>NZ_CP071657.1:0-640000 GCF_051132075.1 Pseudomonas sp. R3-56
AGAACGCAGCCCAACGCACGTCATCCACCAGCCCCAGCTCGCGACCTTTCTCGGTCAGGCGCAGGTCGGCGTTGTCCTCACGCAGGATCAGGCGATATTCGGCGCGGGACGTGAACATCCGATACGGTTCCTGGGTACCCAGCGTAATCAGGTCGTCCACCAGCACACCGATATACGCCTCATCGCGACGCGGGCACCAGCTGTCTTTGCCCTGGGCGCGCAATGCCGCGTTGGCTCCGGCCAACAATCCTTGGGCACCCGCCTCTTCGTAACCGGTGGTGCCGTTGATCTGCCCAGCGAAGAACAGACCGCCGATAACCTTGGTTTCCAGGCTGTACTTCAGATCGCGCGGATCGAAGTAGTCGTACTCGATCGCATAACCCGGACGCACGATGTGAGCGTTCTCCATGCCACGGATCGACTGGACGATCTGCAACTGCACATCGAACGGCAGAGAGGTGGAGATCCCGTTCGGATACAGCTCATGGGTCGTCAGGCCTTCGGGCTCGATGAAGACCTGATGGCTTTCCTTGTCGGCAAAGCGATGGATCTTGTCTTCGATCGACGGGCAATAGCGCGGGCCGACACCTTCGATTTCACCGGCAGCGGAATACATCGGCGAACGATCGAGGTTCGCCGCAATGATTTCGTGGGTGCGGGCATTGGTGTGGGTGATCCAGCAACTGACTTGCCGTGGATGCTGTTCCTTGTTGCCCATGAACGACATCACCGGGATCGGCGTGTCGCCAGGCTGCTCGGTCATGACCGAGAAGTCCACGGACTTGCCGTCAATACGCGGTGGCGTACCGGTTTTCAGCCGACCAACGCGCAGCGGCAATTCACGCAGGCGTTGAGCCAGGGCGATTGAGGGCGGATCACCAGCGCGACCGCCGGAAAAGTTCTGCAAACCGATGTGGATAAGTCCGCCGAGGAAGGTCCCGGTGGTCAGTACGACGGAATCGGCGAAGAACCGCAGGCCCATTTGCGTGACGACACCGCGTACCTGGTCCTGCTCGACAATCAGATCATCAGCCGGTTGCTGAAATATCCACAGGTTCGGCTGGTTTTCCAGGATTTCACGGACAGCAGCCTTGTACAGGATTCGATCGGCCTGGGCGCGAGTGGCACGCACCGCTGGACCTTTGCGGCTGTTCAACACGCGAAACTGGATACCACCTTTGTCAGTGGCCATGGCCATCGCGCCGCCGAGGGCATCGATTTCCTTGACCAGGTGGCTTTTGCCGATGCCACCAATGGCCGGGTTGCAGCTCATGGCGCCGAGGGTTTCCACGTTATGCGTCAGCAACAGGGTTTTTGCCCCCATGCGTGCTGATGCAAGTGCTGCCTCGGTACCGGCATGACCGCCGCCGATGACGATCACTTCAAAACGGGAAGGGAAATCCACCACGCACCTCGTGCCTGCTTAATTCAGGTAATTCGGAAATAGGTTTTTGAGTCTGGCCTTGGGCGTTTTTCGAGCCATGTCGGCAAGTATAGGGACTTCGTCCTTTCTAAAGAACCCTTTGCACAAAATTTAACCAGCTGTGGAGAACTCGCGGTTAAAAAAATAAAAAAGAAAGAAATTTATAGAATCTTTGTTTTTATGTTTATTCTTACTGAGCAACAGTTCTGTGGATAAGGTCCTGTAAGCCTTTATATTCAAGCTGTACAGAGAATCAAAACCCTGTGCTCATCTGGCCATGAGGCCGTTGGATAACCGGTGTAAGCCTGTGGATGAATGGGTTTGTTATCCACAGAGGCAGTTATATCCAGTTTTCAGGGCTGCTTATCAACCGACCTCAGTGGCAGTTATTCACAGGGCTTAATCCACAGGCGATCGCTCACGGCCAAGCCGCCGCAGGGGCAATCGTATTGAGAAGGAAGAGGGGGAACCGGGCTTGATTGGCTGTCAGCAGCAGCCCGGTTGCACGGGATTGGCGTTATTTGCCGATGCAGAAGCTGGAGAAGATCCGCCCCAGCAAGTCATCGGAACTGAAGGCTCCGGTGATTTCACCCAGGGAATGCTGCGCTTGGCGCAGATCTTCGGCCAGCAACTCACCGGCGCCTGCCAGGGTCAGCTGCGCACGACCGTGCTCCAGGGCAGCGCTGGCGTGACGCAACGCTTCAAGATGCCGGCGGCGAGCGCTGAAGCTGCTTTCCGATGTCTGCTCATAGCCCATGCAGGCCTTGAGATGATCGCGCAGTAGCTCCAGGCCTTCACCGGCCGCCTTCGCGCTCAGGCTGATAGTGACGTGGCCATCGTCACTCACTTCGAGGGCTATCGCTTCGCCCGTCAGGTCTGCCTTGTTGCGAATCAAGGTGACTTTTGCCGGATCCGGACGAACCTCCAGGAATTCAGGCCACAGAGCGAAAGGATCGCCTGCTTCCGGCGCAGTGGCATCCACCACCAACAATATGCGATCAGCCTCGCCAATAGCCTTGAGGGCCCGCTCCACGCCGATTTTCTCGACCTGGTCGTCGGTATCGCGCAAGCCAGCGGTGTCCACGACGTGCAGCGGCATGCCGTCGATGTGGATATGTTCACGCAGGATGTCCCGGGTGGTGCCGGCAATCTCGGTGACGATGGCAGCCTCGCGCCCGGCCAGGGCGTTCAAGAGGCTGGACTTACCAGCGTTGGGGCGGCCGGCAATGACCACAGTCATACCGTCGCGCAACAAAGCCCCCTGCCCGGCCTCTCTCAAGACTGTGGATAATTCATCGCGCACCTTGTCGAGCATGCTCAACACGTGGCCGTCGGCGAGAAAATCGATTTCCTCCTCGGGGAAATCGATGGCCGCCTCGACGTAGATCCGCAGACCGATCAGTTGCTCGGTAAGGTTATGCACACGCTGTGAAAACGCTCCCTGTAATGACCGTAACGCATTGCGTGCAGCCTGCGCAGAACTGGCTTCGATCAGATCGGCGATCGCCTCGGCCTGGGCCAGGTCGAGTTTGTCATTAAGAAAGGCCCGCTCGCTGAACTCACCCGGCCGGGCCAGGCGGCAACCCAACTCGAGGCAACGCTGGAGCAGCATGTCCAGGACGATGGGGCCGCCATGCCCCTGCAGCTCCAGCACATCCTCGCCGGTGAATGAGTTCGGCCCAGGGAAATACAAGGCCAGGCCTTCATCGAGGACATGTTTGTCAGCGTCTAGAAAAGGTCCGTAGTGAGCGAAGCGCGGTTTCAGTTCGCGGCCGCTGATAGCCTTGGCCGCAACGCCAGCCAAAGGCCCCGAAATACGGACGATGCCGACCCCGCCGCGACCTTGGGCGGTGGCGACGGCGGCGATGGTTTCACGCGGTGCGCTCATAAACCGGTATCCAGACAAAAATGGCAGATAGCAAAACGCCCCACTAGGGGGCGTTTTGTGTGGTTATCCACAGGGCAAGTTACGCCTCGGCTTTTTTCGTGGCCGCTTCGATCTTACGCGTGATGTACCACTGCTGAGTGATGGACAACACGTTGTTCACAACCCAGTACAGCACAAGACCGGCCGGGAACCACAGGAAGAAGAAGGTGAAGATGATCGGCATCATTTTCATGACCTTCGCCTGCATCGGATCCGGAGGTGTCGGGTTCAGCTGCTGCTGGATGAACATGGTGGCGCCCATGATGATCGGCAGGATGAAGAACGGATCCTTGATCGACAGGTCGGTGATCCACAGCATGAACGGTGCCTGGCGCATCTCCACGCTTTCCAGCAGAACCCAGTAAAGCGCGAGGAACACCGGCATCTGTACAAGAATCGGCAAGCAACCACCCAGCGGGTTGATCTTCTCTTTCTTGTACAGCTCCATCATGGCCTGGGACATTTTCTGCCGGTCATCGCCATGCTGTTCTTTCAGGGCAGCCAGTTTCGGTGCCACTGCACGCATGCGCGCCATCGATTTGTAGCTGGCCGCCGACAATGGGAAGAAAATACCCTTGATCAGCATGGTGAGGAAGATGATCGACCAGCCCCAGTTGCCGACGATGCTGTGGATATGTTGCAGCAACCAGAAGATTGGCTGGGCAATGAACCACAGGAAACCGTAGTCGACGGTCAATTCCAGGCCAGGGGACAACTGCTTCAGCACGGCTTGGCTTTTCGGACCGGCATACAGAATGGCGCTGGTCTCGACTTTTGCACCTGGCGCTGCAGTCAATGCAGGGCCGGTATAGCCGACGATGTAGTTGCCTTTACTGTCCTTGCGCGTCTGGACGACATTGTTTTCGCCCTTCTGCGGA
The DNA here is from genome assembly GCF_051132075.1 of Pseudomonas sp. R3-56. Taxonomy (NCBI): domain Bacteria; kingdom Pseudomonadati; phylum Pseudomonadota; class Gammaproteobacteria; order Pseudomonadales; family Pseudomonadaceae; genus Pseudomonas; species Pseudomonas sp. R3-56. The sequence continues at coordinate 4,229 of NZ_CP071657.1, forward strand.
ATCCATGCCGTTACGAAGTAGTGCTGCAACCAGGCAACCCAGCCACCCGGAACGGTTTCTTTCAGCTGAGCCTTGTCCATGTCCTTCATGGATACTTTTTTGTACGGCTCCGAACTTGTCCACAGGGCAGCGCCCAGGTAAGTCGCGGTACCGGTGGCAGTGCTGGACGAAGGATCGTCACTGGCGTCGCGCTTCAACTGCGCGAACATCGCACCCGACCAAGGCTGAGCGCTCTGGTTGTCTACCAGATAGGAAACAGTCACGTCATACAGGCCGCGTTTCAAGGTGAAACGCTTGATGTAATTGACGCCGTCCTTGCTGAACTTCAGGTCGACGACCAGTTGGTCCTGGCCGTCAGCCAGCTGATAGACCTTCTTCTCGGCGGAATAAACCGGACGACCGGCCGGATTTGCATCCGGGCCATTGGCACCAATCAGGCCACTTTGAGCCAGATAGGTCCGCTCGTTACCGTTGTCGAACAACTGGAACGGGATTTCCGGGTGATCCTGGCGACGCGGATACAGCGGCAGCTTCAATTGAGCGACATCACCACCTTGTGGATCGATTGCCAGCTCGAGCACATCCGTCTTGATCTGAATCAGGTCCTTGCTGGCCGCCACAGGGGCTTCGGCTGGGGCGCTGGTGTCGCTTGCCGCGCGCGGGACATCGTCATTGCTGGCGGTGTTATTGCCAGTTGTTGTATCCGGCAGACTCGGTGCGGTATTGCTGGCTGCAACATTCTGAGTCGGCAGGGCAGCCTGGCCATAGTCCTGGTTCCATTTAAGGACCATGACATAGGACACGATTGCCAGGGCGACGATCAGGATCGTGCGTTTGATATCCATGATTACTCGGCCATCGAAGAAGAACGGGAGGTAGGGATAGGCGGAACCGGGTCATAACCGCCGGGATTCCACGGATGACAGCGACCTAAACGACGAAAGGTCAGCCAGCCACCGCGCAGAAGACCATGATTTTCTATGGCTTCATACGCGTAGCAGGAACAACTGGGGTAGAAACGACAGTGGCTGGCCATCAGGGGACTGATGGCATAGCGATAAAACTGGATCGGAACGAGTGCCAGTTTACGCATCGGTGCTGTCTACCCCTACAGTCTCGGTGTTGGCTACCGGTGTTGGCTTGTTACGAGCCAGGCGTTTCCAGAGCTTGCCGAAATGCTGAATCAATTCGGGGTTTTCTACGTCACCCAAACCTTTGCGCGCGACGATAACAATGTCCCAGCCGACCAGTGAATCCTGGTTCAGGCGAAACGATTCGCGCATCAGACGTTTGAGGCGATTGCGCTGAACAGAGAGCTTGACGCTCTTTTTCCCGATAACCAGCCCAAGGCGGGGGTGATCGAGATCGTTGCTGCGCGCAAGGAGCAGGAGATTTTTCCCCGGAACCTTGCCGGTAGGGGAGTCAAAGACTGCCTTGAAATGCCGGGGTGTAAGCAGACGCTTTTCCCGACTGAAGTCCTGACTCACCTCCAGTGCCGGATTATCAAACTGCCAGACGCGCACGACCTTTGGCGCGACGACGCGACAGGACGGCACGACCGTTCTTGGTAGCCATGCGAGCACGGAAACCGTGGGTACGAGCGCGTTTGATAGTGCTTGGTTGGAAAGTACGTTTCATGTCGTGTTACCTGGTTCGTCCACAACGGGCCGGAATGGCCCCCGTTTTAAGAGACCGGGGATTCTAGAGAAAGCAAGCCTCTAGGTCAATTTCCAACCAGCGTTTCCTTTAAATAGATATCCAGCCCTCCTTTGCGGATTCGACGCAGACCGCTAGATATAGAAATAAAGAAGGAAATTATTTAAGGCTTTTCTGTAAAGCTTATAAAAGCTGGCAAGCCACCTGCCTGTGGATAACCATATCAAGGCCTTACAAACCGCTGTGTACAGAGAATGACAACTACAGTGGAAAGCGGTGACAACCCTGTGCTGCGCTGTCGGATAAGCTGTGGGTGGAACGGGTAGTTATCCACAGACAGGTTATCCACTGAGTTTGCCCCCCAGTTGTACAACGAGCTCAGGGTTGGTTATCCACAGGTCTTATCCACCGACCGTCCGTCGTCTTTCGTTCTGTTAAGGCGTTGATAAATCATGGGCGATGCGCAAGCTGCATGTGGATAAGTGAGCGGCTGATCGCTACAATGGCCGCTTGTTTTTGCCTCACCGGCTTTCAACTCAGGGGATATCCGTGTCAGTGGAACTTTGGCAGCAGTGCGTTGAGCTTTTGCGCGATGAGTTGCCTGCCCAACAATTCAACACTTGGATCCGTCCACTACAGGTCGAAGCCGAAGGCGACGAGTTGCGCGTCTATGCGCCGAACCGTTTCGTTCTCGACTGGGTCAACGAAAAATACCTTGGCCGGGTCATGGAACTGCTCGATGAGCATGGCAATGGCATGGCGCCTGCGCTGTCCTTGTTAATAGGTAGCAAGCGCAGCTCGGCACCGCGCGCGGCACCCAATGCGCCGCTGGCCGCTGCTGCATCACAGGCGCAACAGGCCGCTACGCCACCGACCAACAACCATGCCGCACCGACGCCCGCGCCTGCCCCGGGCAAACGCAACGCTCAGAAGGTCGCCGAAATCAGCGAGGAGCCCTCCCGGGACAGCTTCGACCCAATGGCCGGTGCGAGCTCCCAGCAGGCACCGGTGCGCGCTGAACAACGGACGGTCCAGGTCGAAGGTGCGCTCAAGCACACCAGCTACCTGAACCGGACCTTTACCTTCGAGAACTTCGTCGAAGGCAAGTCCAACCAACTGGCCCGGGCTGCAGCCTGGCAGGTGGCGGACAATCCCAAGCACGGCTACAACCCGCTCTTCCTTTATGGCGGCGTCGGCCTGGGTAAGACCCACCTGATGCACGCGGTGGGCAACCATCTATTAAAGAAGAATCCGAATGCCAAGGTCGTCTACCTGCATTCCGAGCGTTTCGTGGCTGACATGGTCAAGGCGTTGCAACTGAACGCCATCAACGAGTTCAAGCGTTTCTACCGTTCGGTGGACGCCTTGCTGATCGACGACATCCAATTTTTCGCTCGCAAGGAACGGTCTCAGGAAGAGTTTTTCCACACCTTCAACGCATTGCTTGAAGGTGGGCAGCAGGTCATTCTTACCAGCGACCGCTACCCGAAAGAGATCGAAGGCCTCGAAGAACGCCTCAAGTCACGTTTCGGTTGGGGACTGACGGTGGCCGTAGAGCCGCCGGAACTGGAAACCCGCGTCGCGATCCTGATGAAGAAGGCCGACCAGGCCAAGGTCGAGCTGCCTCACGATGCAGCATTCTTCATTGCCCAGCGTATTCGCTCGAACGTGCGTGAGCTGGAAGGTGCACTGAAGCGGGTGATTGCCCACTCTCACTTCATGGGTCGCGATATCACCATCGAGCTGATCCGCGAATCCTTGAAGGACTTGCTGGCGCTGCAGGACAAGCTTGTCTCTGTGGATAACATTCAGCGTACCGTTGCTGAATACTACAAAATCAAGATTTCCGATCTGCTTTCCAAACGCCGCTCGCGTTCGGTGGCACGACCGCGCCAGGTGGCCATGGCCTTGTCCAAGGAGCTGACCAACCACAGCCTGCCGGAAATCGGCGATGTGTTTGGCGGACGCGACCACACCACCGTGTTGCACGCCTGCCGCAAGATCAACGAACTTAAGGAATCCGACGCGGACATCCGCGAGGACTACAAGAACCTGCTGCGTACACTGACCACTTGATGACCACCAGCGCAGCTTATTAAGGCAAGGGACTAGACCATGCATTTCACCATTCAACGCGAAGCCCTGTTGAAACCCCTGCAACTGGTCGCGGGCGTCGTCGAACGCCGCCAGACCTTGCCGGTACTTTCCAACGTGCTGCTGGTTGTCGAAGGCCAGCAATTGTCGCTGACCGGTACCGACCTGGAAGTCGAGCTGGTCGGTCGTGTCCAACTTGAAGAGCCGGCCGATCCGGGCTCCATCACCGTGCCGGCGCGCAAGCTGATGGACATCTGCAAGAGCTTGCCAAACGACGCGCTGATCGACATCAAGGTCGATGAGCAGAAGCTCGTGGTCAAGGCCGGTCGTAGCCGCTTCACCTTGTCGACCCTGCCAGCCAACGATTTCCCGACGGTGGAAGAAGGCCCGGGCTCGCTGACCTGCAGCCTGGAACAAAGCAAGCTGCGTCGCCTGATCGAGCGGACCAGTTTCGCCATGGCCCAGCAGGACGTGCGTTATTACCTCAACGGCATGCTGCTGGAGGTCTCGGCCGGCATCATCCGCGCCGTGGCGACTGACGGTCACCGCCTGGCGATGTGCTCCATGCAAGCCGATATCGGCCAGCCGGATCGTCACCAGGTCATCGTGCCGCGCAAAGGCATCCTGGAACTGGCGCGCCTGCTGACCGAGCCGGATGGCAACGTCAGCATCGTCCTGGGCCAGCATCACATTCGCGCGACCACCGGCGAGTTCACCTTCACTTCGAAACTGGTGGACGGCAAATTCCCTGACTACGAGCGCGTCCTGCCCAAAGGTGGCGACAAGCTGGTACTTGGCGATCGTCAGGCGCTGCGCGAAGCCTTCAGCCGCACCGCGATCCTGTCCAACGAGAAGTACCGCGGCATTCGTCTGCAACTGGCCAACGGTCAGCTGAAGATCCAGGCGAACAACCCGGAGCAGGAAGAAGCGGAAGAAGAAGTAGGCGTGGAGTACAACGGTGGCTCCCTGGAAATCGGCTTCAACGTCAGCTATCTGCTGGACGTATTGGGTGTGATGACCACCGAGCAGGTACGTCTGATCCTGTCCGACTCCAACAGCAGTGCGCTGGTGCAGGAATCCGACAACGACGATTCGGCTTACGTTGTCATGCCGATGCGTCTGTAATCAGAATCAGCTAGATGTCCTTAAGTCGCGTCTCGGTCACCGCGGTGCGCAATCTGCACCCGGTGACCTTCTCCCCCTCCCCCCGCATCAATATCCTTTACGGCGCAAACGGCAGCGGCAAGACCAGCGTCCTCGAAGCCGTGCATCTGCTTGGGCTTGCCCGTTCGTTTCGCAGCACCCGCCTATTGCCGGTCATTCAGTACGACCAACTGGCATGTACGGTGTTTGGCCAGGTTGAACTTGCTGAAGGTGGCCACAGCGCATTGGGGATTTCCAGGGACCGGCAGGGCGAGTTCCAGATTCGCATCGATGGGCAAAACGCCCGTAGCGCAGCACAACTGGCGGAAATCCTCCCGTTGCAGTTGATCAATCCGGACAGCTTTCGGTTGTTGGAAGGGGCGCCGAAGATTCGCCGGCAGTTTCTCGACTGGGGTGTGTTCCACGTGGAACCACGTTTCATGGCCACGTGGCAGCGCTTGCAGAAGGCGCTGCGCCAGCGAAACTCTTGGCTGCGACATGGTACACTTGACGCCGTTTCGCAGGCGGTTTGGGACAGAGAGCTGTGCCAAGCCAGCGCCGAAATCGATGAATACCGCCGCGCTTATATAAAAGCCTTGAAACCGGTCTTCGAACAGACCTTGAGCGAACTGGTTGAGCTTGAGGGACTGACGCTCAGCTATTACCGAGGCTGGGACAAGGACCGGGAGTTGAGCGCCGTGCTGGCTGGGTCACTGCAGCGTGATCAGCAGATGGGACATACCCAGGCCGGACCACAACGTGCTGACTTGCGTCTCAGACTGGGCGCACACAATGCCGCGGACATATTGTCCCGCGGTCAGCAGAAGTTGGTGGTGTGCGCCTTGCGTATCGCCCAAGGGCACTTGGTCAGCCAGGCCCGTCGCGGTCAGTGTATTTATCTGGTGGATGACTTGCCGTCCGAACTGGACGAGACCCACCGCCGTGCGCTTTGCCGCTTGCTGGAAGACTTACGCTGCCAGGTATTCATCACCTGTGTAGACCACGAATTATTGAGGGAAGGCTGGCAGACGGAAACGCCAGTCGCTCTGTTCCACGTGGAACAGGGCCGTATCACCCAGACCCACGACCATCGGGAGTGAAGGCATTGAGCGAAGAAAACACGTACGACTCAACGAGCATTAAAGTGCTTAAAGGCCTGGATGCCGTACGCAAACGTCCCGGTATGTACATTGGTGACACCGACGATGGCAGCGGTCTGCACCACATGGTGTTCGAGGTGGTCGACAACTCCATCGACGAAGCGCTTGCCGGTCATTGCGACGACATCAGCATCATTATCCACCCGGATGAGTCCATCACCGTTCGCGACAACGGCCGTGGCATCCCGGTAGACGTACACAAAGAAGAAGGCGTTTCCGCGGCTGAGGTCATCATGACCGTATTGCACGCCGGCGGTAAGTTCGACGACAACTCCTACAAAGTCTCCGGCGGTCTGCACGGTGTAGGTGTGTCGGTTGTAAACGCGCTGTCCGAGAAGCTTGTTCTCACTGTTCGCCGCAGCGGCAAGATCTGGGAACAGACCTACGTCCACGGTGTGCCTCAGGCGCCGATGGCAATTGTTGGCGACAGTGAGTCCACGGGGACCCAGATTCACTTCAAGGCCTCCAGCGAAACCTTCAAGAACATCCACTTCAGCTGGGATATCCTGGCCAAGCGGATTCGTGAGCTGTCCTTCCTGAACTCCGGCGTCGGCATCGTCCTCAAGGACGAGCGCAGCGGCAAGGAAGAGCTGTTCAAGTACGAAGGCGGCCTGCGGGCATTCGTCGAGTACCTGAACACCAACAAGACCCCGGTCAACCAGGTGTTCCACTTCAACGTCCAGCGTGAAGACGGCATCGGCGTGGAAATCGCCCTGCAGTGGAACGACAGCTTCAACGAGAACCTGTTGTGCTTCACCAACAATATTCCGCAGCGCGATGGTGGTACTCACCTGGTGGGCTTCCGTTCGGCGCTGACGCGTAACCTGAACAACTACATCGAACAGGAAGGGCTGGCGAAGAAGCACAAGGTCGCTACCACCGGTGACGACGCCCGTGAAGGCCTGACCGCGATTATCTCGGTGAAGGTGCCGGATCCGAAGTTCAGTTCCCAGACCAAGGACAAGCTGGTGTCTTCCGAAGTGAAGACCGCCGTCGAACAGGAGATGGGCAAGTACTTCTCCGACTTCCTGCTCGAGAACCCGAACGAAGCCAAGCTGGTGGTCGGCAAGATGATCGACGCCGCCCGTGCCCGTGAAGCGGCGCGCAAGGCCCGCGAGATGACTCGCCGCAAAGGCGCGCTGGACATCGCCGGCCTGCCCGGCAAACTGGCCGACTGCCAAGAGAAGGACCCTGCCCTGTCCGAGCTGTACCTGGTGGAAGGTGACTCTGCTGGCGGTTCCGCCAAGCAGGGCCGCAACCGTCGTACCCAGGCGATCCTGCCGCTCAAAGGCAAGATCCTCAACGTCGAAAAAGCGCGCTTCGACAAGATGATCTCTTCCCAGGAGGTCGGTACGCTGATCACCGCGCTGGGCTGTGGCATCGGCCGCGAAGAGTACAACATCGACAAGCTGCGCTATCACAACATCATCATCATGACCGACGCCGACGTCGACGGTTCGCACATCCGCACCTTGCTGCTGACGTTCTTCTTCCGTCAGTTGCCGGAGCTGATCGAGCGCGGCTACATCTATATCGCCCAGCCGCCTTTGTACAAGGTCAAGAAAGGCAAGCAAGAACAATACATCAAAGACGACGACGCCATGGAAGAGTACATGACGCAGTCGGCCCTGGAAGACGCGAGCCTGCACCTGAACGAAGATGCCCCAGGCATTTCCGGTGAAGCCCTTGAGCGCCTGGTGAATGACTTCCGCCTGGTGATGAAGACCCTCAAGCGCCTGTCGCGCCTGTACCCACAGGAACTGACCGAGCACTTCATCTACCTGCCGGCCGTCAGCCTCGAGCAGCTGTCCGACCACGCAGCGATGCAGGATTGGCTGGCCCAGTACGAAGTACGCCTGCGTACCGTGGAAAAATCCGGCCTGGTCTACAAAGCCAGCCTGCGTGAGGACCGTGAGCGTAACGTCTGGCTGCCGGAGGTCGAACTGATCTCCCACGGTCTGTCGAACTACGTCACCTTCAACCGCGATTTCTTCGGCAGCAACGACTACAAGACCGTCGTATCCCTCGGCGCGCAACTGAGCACGCTGTTGGACGAAGGTGCGTACATCCAACGTGGTGAGCGCAAGAAAGCCGTGACCGAGTTCAAGGAAGCCCTTGAATGGCTGATGGCCGAAAGCACCAAGCGCCACACCATCCAGCGATACAAAGGGCTGGGTGAGATGAACCCGGATCAGCTGTGGGAAACCACCATGGATCCGGGCTCGCGCCGCATGCTGAAAGTCACCATCGAAGACGCCATTGGCGCGGACCAGATCTTCAACACCCTGATGGGTGATGCGGTCGAGCCCCGTCGTGACTTCATCGAGAGCAACGCGTTGGCGGTGTCCAACCTGGATTTCTGATCCGGCTTGCCCTGCCCCAACGAAAAAGGCCAACGCTCATGCGTTGGCCTTTTTTTATGCTAACTGGCTACCGAAGCCTCACTGCCTGCCGCCACACTCTCCAACCGATACCCATACCCGTAGATCGTCAACAACTGCCAGCCGCGATCAGCGGTTAGCCCGAGCTTGTTGCGCAGGCGATAGATGTGGGTGTCGAGCGGACGCGACGAGGTCATTTCTTCATGGGTCCAGAAGCGCTCATAGAAGTACTCCCGTGACAGCGGCCGGCCCAGGTTGGCGAACAGGCAGCGGGCCAGGCGGTATTCCCGTTCAGTCAGGCTGATAGGGATACCGGCGCGGGTGACGGTCAATTCGGCATCGTCGAATTCAAGGTCATTGAACACCAGCACTTCAGTGGTCGGGGTGCGTTGCAGGTTGTGACGCCTTAGCACCGCGGTGACCCGGGCCTTGAGCTCGTTGGGACGGAAAGGTTTGCTGACGTAGTCATCGGCACCGGCGTTGAGCGCCTGGACGATGTCATGCTCGCCGTCGCGGCTGGTGAGCATGATGGCTGCGGGTGGCGAATCCATGTGCTCACGTGTCCAGCGCAGCAAGGACAAGCCACTGATGTCAGGTAATTGCCAGTCCAGGATCAACAGGTCAAACGTTTCCCTGCGCAGTTGTCGCAGCAGGTCTTCACCCCGTTCGAAACTGTGCAGTGTCCAGGCGGGCTCTCCCCTGCCGGGAATTTGCTGCAGTGTCTGTTCCACCCGGCGCAACTCGGCCGGTTCATCGTCCAGTATGGCGACACGCATGGAATGCGATTCCTTGATCTCGAGAGTAACGGACATCTTCAGGTCGCAATGAAAGGCAGCTGATAGCCGGTTCGTTGTCATTGACCTGTCGCTGGCTGCGACAATACCGGCTCGCGGCGCGAAGTGAAAGGCAACCGCATTGCCATCATCAAGTCCGTTATAGTCATGGCCGCAGCTGTGAGCTAGAGGCTGCGCGGCATGTACAAACCATCCCGATCTTCCGCCAAGGTACTTATGAGCCATCCGCGTCGCCGTGAAAGCCGTGAACCGACCCAGGTGCAGCGATTGTTTCGACAATTGATGCGCGAAGGGTTGTGGATAAGCCTGGTGCTGCTCCCGCTGACCGCGCTGGTCTCGTTCAGCCTGCAATCGGCGCGCAACGGCCCAGCGGCTGCATTGTTGTCGGTGTGTCTGGTTGGTTGTGTATTGGGTTTGCTGCTGTTGCGCCCGCACTTCGCATTGAGCGCGACGTTGGGCGGAATGGGCCTGGCCCTGCTACTCAGCGCGTTGCTGGGTGCGCAGGGGTGGGCGTGGTCGCCGGTGGCCAGCCTGTTGGGCATGCTGCTGGGTTATCTGGTCTGGAACTGGCGGCGCCTGAGCGTGGTGTTGGCTTATTTCGGCTGGGAGCTGGCGCGCCTGGATGCGGAACCCAAGGTCTTCCCGGAACGCCGGCGCGCTTCCTACACCGGCAGTGATCGCTTGCAGGGCCAGATCATGGCCTTGGAACAAGCCATGAGCCGAACCCGGGACACGCGCCGATTTATTGCCGACGGCCTGGAGTACCTGCCGGTAGCAACGATGATCAGTGATCCACAGGGCAACCTGTTGCTGGGTAATCGCAAGGCTCGCGAGTTGTTCGGTCACGCTTTGGCGGGCAGTGATGTGCTGGAGGAATTAGCGCGGTTGGGTTATCCGGCATTGGTCCACTCCCCTGCCCACCGGTTGTCCACGTTACCACTGGTTGAATTTCGCGATACCCGCGAGCGCAGCTTGCGACTGGAACGTGCCGCGCTGTTGCCGGTGGACGGTGATGTGCCCATAGGCTGGTTGCTCAGCCTGACTGATCTGAGCGCTGAACGGGAAGCCGAAGAGCAGCGCAGCGTCATGCTTCGTTTTCTCTCCCACGATTTGCGCGCGCCCCATTCGGCGATCCTGGCGCTGCTCGATGTGCAGCGGCATCAGGCCGGTGCCGACAAGCCGCTATTCGACCAGATCGAGCGCCAGGTGCGCCGCGCCCTGGAACTGACCGATGGGTTTGTGCAGTTGGCCAAGGCCGAGTCCGAGGCCTACCAGTTCCAACCGAGCCTGTTCGCCATGCTGGTGCTGGACGTGATCGACCAGGCATTGCCTGTTGCCCAGGCCAGGAGTATTCGGTTGGAACACCAACTCGACGATGAAGAAGCGCTGATCAGCGCTGATCAGCCCCTGCTGACCCGCGCCCTGTTCAACTTGTTGGAGAACGCCATCAAGTACAGTGCGCCCGACACGTGTATAGCGTTGCAGGTCCGTTGTGCTGAGGGCTGGTTGACGTGTGACGTCGTTGATCAGGGCAAAGGCATCGGCGCGCAGGAACTGCCGGATCTGTTCGTCCAGTACCGACGGTTTTCCTCGGCCCATGGCGTGGATGGCATCGGTTTGGGGCTGTCGATGGTCAAGGCGGTCGTGGACCGTCATGGTGGGCAAATCGATTGCCGTAGCGTGGTAGGCGAAGGCACTACGTTCAGCCTGCGCTTTCCGTTGTTGGAGGAATAAAAAAAGATCACGGCCTTGGTCAGGCAGCGACCTTTTTCAGTGCGCTATAAAAACTTATGCACCTCGTACAAGGTTTTAGGTGTTTAAGAAATATGTATTAAAAACAGCGAGTTAAACGTTAAAACTGACGAAATCCGAAAAAACGGTACACAGCTTATCCACAATTCTCATACAGCCAACTTGTCCGTCGCAGCCGGCGCAGCAGGGGCCGGAGGAAGCGAGCCCAATTCCCGTTGCGTCTGTTCATTCCAAGCCTGTACACGGTCGTTCAGCTCGGCAATCGCGCGCGGCCCACTGCCCTCTGCATACATGGGGGCGCCGATGACCACGGTGATAACGCCTGGTGTTCTGACCCAGCCGGCCTTGGGCCAGAATTTGCCCGCATTGTGTGCAATCGGCAGCACTGGCAGGCCGGCGTTTACCGCCAGTGCGGAGCCACTGCGGGAAAACTTGCCGATGGTCCCGTAAGGTACGCGGGTGCCCTCGGGAAAGATCAGTACCCAAACGTTGTCCTTGAGCAGCACATCGCCTTTTTGCGCTACCTGCTTGAGGGCAACCTTCGGGTTGTCACGGTTGATGGCAATCGGGCGCAGCATCGCCATGGCCCAGCCGAAGAACGGTACAAACAGCAGCTCGCGCTTGAGCACCTGGCTCAACGGTTCGAAATAAGCCGAGAGAAAGAAGGTCTCCCAGGTGCTCTGGTGGTTGGACTGAATGACACAAGGGCGCTCAGGCACATTCTCGGCACCTTTCACTTCGTAGCGGATGCCCAGAAACACCTTGCTCAGCCAGAGTGCGCAACGGCACCAGTAAACATTGATGAAGCGGTAGCGCGTCCTGAACGACATGAACGGCGCGACAAAAAAACTCAACGTGCACCACAACAAGGAACTGGTGCCCAGCAGCAGGTAAAAGAGGAAGCTTCTGATGGCCTGCAATATCGACATAGCGGCGTTTACCATTGCGGGCAATGCCCGCCTGTTCAAGCGCTTCCCGAACAATCCTTGATCAGGATGTCTTGGGAGCTCTAATTGTGGATAAGTTCAGCGGCAACCGCCGCCAGGTCGTCAAAAATCAAGGTGCCCACCGGTAGGGCCTTGCCCAGAGTCTTCTCGCCTTTTCCGGTCTTGACCAAAACTGGCTGACAATCGACGGCCTTCGCCGCCTCCAGGTCACCGAGGCTGTCGCCGACAAACCACACGCCCGACAGCGCAACGTCATAGTGAGCGGCGATGGTTTTCAGCATGCCGGGCTTGGGCTTGCGGCAATCGCAGCCTTCGTCCGGCCCATGCGGGCAATAAACGATCAGCCCGATGTCACCGCCCTGCCCGGCCACCAGTTCACGCAAGCGTTCATGCATGGCGTCGAGGACGGCGAGTTCGTAGTAACCGCGGGCAATGCCCGACTGGTTGGTGGCGACCGCCACCGTCCAGCCGGCCTTGCTCAATCGTGCGATGGCCTCGATGGAACCGGGGACCGGCAACCACTCCTCCACCGACTTGATGTAAGCGTCGGAGTCGTGATTGATCACTCCGTCCCGATCGAGAATCAACAGTTTCAAGACTTACCCCAGCAGCGAAATATCGGCAACACCGAGGAACAACCCACGCAGACGCGCCAGCAGCGCATAGCGGTTGGCTCGCACATTGGCGTCTTCGGCATTGACCATCACCGCTTCGAAAAACGCATCCACCGGTTCACGCAATGCTGCCAGGCGCGCCAGGGTTTCGCTGTACTGACGCGCCGCCGCCATCGGCTGGACTGCCTGGTCCGCCTGCTGGATCGCCGAGTACAGGGAGAACTCATTGGCGTTGTCGAAGTACTTGGCTTCAACGACGGCCGCAATGTTGCCTTCGGCCTTGCTCAGCAGGTTCGACACGCGCTTGTTCACCGCCGCCAACGCTGCCGCTTCCGGCAGTTTGCGGAACGCCTGCACTGCCTGTACGCGTTGGTCGAAGTCCAGGGCAGAGCCCGGTTTCAGGGCTCGCACCGACAGGTAGGTCGCGACGTCGACACCTTCGTCTTCATAACGCGCACGCAGGCGGTCGAAAATGAATTCCAGCACCGCGTCGGCCAGGCCGGCAGCCTTGACCTTGCTGCCGAACGCATTCACGGCGAAGGCCACGGCGTCGTTCAGGTCCAGGTCCAGCTGCTTGTCGATGAGGATACGCAGCACGCCCAGCGCTGCGCGACGCAGTGCGTACGGGTCCTTGCTGCCGGTGGGCAGCATGCCGATACCGAAGATGCCGACCAGGGTGTCGAGCTTGTCCGCGATCGCCACGGCCGCACCGGTCAGGGTGGTCGGCAATTCAGCGCCGGCGCCACGCGGCATGTACTGTTCGTTCAGCGCCAGGGCAACATCCTGCGGCTCGCCGTCGTTGAGGGCGTAGTAGTAACCGGCGATACCTTGCATCTCCGGGAACTCACCGACCATCTCGGTGGACAGGTCGCACTTGGACAGGATGCCGGCACGTGCAGCGCGCTGGGCATCGCCGCCGATACGTGGAGCGATGAAGGCTGCCAGTTTCGATACGCGCTCGGCCTTGTCGTAGACGCTGCCGAGTTTTTCTTGGAACACCACGTTGCGCAGGCGCTCGTTGAAGCTTTCCAGGGGCTGCTTCTTGTCTTGCTTGAAGAAGAACTCGGCATCGGTCAAACGCGGACGTACGACTTTTTCGTTACCGGCGATGATCTGCTGCGGGTCCTTGCTTTCGATGTTGGCCACCGTGATGAAGCGCGGCAGCAACTTGCCTTCGGCGTCCAGCAGGCAGAAGTATTTCTGGTTGTCCTGCATGGTGGTGATCAGCGCTTCCTGGGGCACTTCAAGGAAGCGTTCCTCGAACGAGCACACCAGTGGCACCGGCCATTCCACCAGCGCGGTCACTTCGTCCAGCAGGCTGGCCGGCACGATAGCCGTGCCTTCCTGGGCGGTCGCCAGTTCTTCGGTGCGTTTGCTGATCAGCTCGCGGCGCTCGTTGGAATCGGCCAATACATAGGCAGCGCGCAGGTCGGCCAGGTAATTGGCCGGCGACGTGATACGCACGCTCTGCGGATGATGGAAACGGTGACCGCGAGAATCACGACCGGCCTTCTGGGCGAGGATCGTGCAATCGATGACCTGGTCACCGAGCAGCATCACCAGCCATTGGGTCGGACGCACGAACTCTTCCTTGCGCGCAGCCCAGCGCATGCGCTTGGGAATCGGCAAGTCATTAAGGGAGTCCTCGACGATGGTCGGCAACAGGCTGGCGGTCGGCTTGCCCTTGATGCTCTGGCTGTAGCGCAGCTTCGGGCCGCTCTGGTCGATTTCGCTCAGATCGACGCCGCACTTCTTGGCGAAGCCCAGGGCGGCCTGGGTCGGGTTGCCGTCGGCATCGAACGCGGCTTGCACGGGCGGGCCGTCGAGGTTGATGCTGCGGTCCGGCTGTTGCGTCGCCAGGGCGGTGATCAGCACGGCCAGGCGGCGCGGCGCGGCGTAGACATGCTTGGTTTCGAAGTTCAGGCCAGCGGCTTGCAGGCCTTTCTCGATGCCGGCCAGGAATGCATCGGCCAGGGTGTTCAGGGCTTTGGGTGGCAGTTCTTCGGTGCCCAGTTCAACCAGAAAATCTTGAGCACTCATTGTGCAGCCTCCAGCTTAGCCAACACTTCATCACGCAGGTCCGGGGTCGCCATCGGGAAGCCCAGCTTGGCACGGGCCAGCAGGTAGGCTTGCGCGACGGAACGCGCCAGGGTGCGCACACGCAGGATGTATTGCTGGCGCGCGGTCACGGAAATCGCCCGGCGTGCATCCAGCAGATTGAAGGTATGAGATGCCTTCAAGACCATTTCATAACTCGGCAGCGGCAGCGGCTGGTCCAGTTCGATCAGGCGCTTGGCTTCGCTTTCATAGAAATCGAACAACTCGAACAGCTTGTCGACGTTGGCGTGTTCGAAGTTGTAGGTCGATTGCTCCACTTCGTTCTGATGGAACACGTCGCCATACGTCACTTTGCCGAACGGACCATCGGCCCATACCAGGTCGTAGACCGAATCCACGCCTTGCAGGTACATGGCCAGGCGTTCCAGGCCGTAGGTGATCTCACCGGTCACCGGGTAGCATTCGATGCCGCCCGCTTGCTGGAAGTAGGTGAATTGGGTCACTTCCATGCCGTTGAGCCAGACTTCCCAGCCCAGGCCCCAGGCGCCCAGGGTTGGCGATTCCCAGTTGTCTTCGACGAAACGAATGTCGTGCACCAGCGGGTCGAGGCCCACGTGTTTAAGGGAGCCCAGGTACAGCTCCTGGAAGTTTTCCGGGTTCGGCTTCAGCACGACCTGAAATTGATAGTAATGCTGCAGGCGGTTCGGGTTTTCGCCGTAGCGGCCGTCAGTCGGGCGGCGGCTTGGCTGCACATAAGCGGCGTTCCAGGTTTCCGGGCCGATGGCACGCAGAAACGTGGCAGTGTGGAAAGTGCCGGCGCCTACTTCCATATCGTAGGGCTGAAGTACCACGCAACCTTGCTCGGCCCAGTATTGCTGGAGGGCGAGGATCAAGTCTTGGAAGGTACGCACGGCTGGCGTAGGCTGGCTCACGAAATTCACCTGTTTCTTGGGCTGCGATTTAAAGAGCGGGAGTATACCCGATTCGTTCGTGCGCACGCCCCCTGGAGCCTTATGCCACGCTGCTTTTGGTGTTCCGAAGATCCGTTGTACATGGCTTATCACGATCAGGAGTGGGGGACGCCGCTGCGCGATGCGCAAGGTTTGTTCGAGTTGCTTCTGCTCGAAGGGTTCCAGGCCGGTCTGTCCTGGATCACCGTTTTGCGCAAACGCGAACGTTACCGGGAAGTGCTCTACGGCTTCGATGTACAACGGGTGGCGCAGATGAGCGACGCTGAAATCGATGAACTGATGCTCGACCCCGGCATTATCCGCAACCGCCTCAAGCTCAAGGCGGCGCGGCGCAATGCCCAGGCCTGGCTGGCGCTGGAAGACCCGGTGGCATTCCTCTGGTCGTTCGTAGGCAACCAACCGATCATCAACCATTTCAAGGACCGCACCGAAGTGCCGGCCATCACCCCCGAGGCACTGGCGATGAGCAAAGGCCTGAAAAAAGCCGGGTTCACCTTCGTCGGCCCGACCATCTGCTACGCCTTGATGCAGGCCTCGGGCATGGTCATGGACCACACCCAGGACTGCGACCGCTACGCCGAGTTGGTAAACGGCGGTTAGAATAGCCGGCTCGCAACACGGCCCATGAATTCAGGAGTGACCTGTGGATAAGTTGAAAGGCGCCTTGCTGGTCGGCGCTCTGCGGTTGTTTGCGCTGCTCCCTTGGCGAGCGGTGCAGGCGGTGGGCTCGGCCATTGGCTGGCTCATGTGGAAATTACCCAACCGTTCCCGCGACGTGGTGCGGATCAACCTCGCCAAGTGTTTTCCCGAGATGGACCCGGCCGAGCGCGAGCGCCTGGTGGGCCAAAGTCTCAAGGACATCGGCAAATCCCTGACCGAAAGTGCCTGTGCCTGGATCTGGCCGGCCCAGCGCTCCATCGAACTGGTGCGCGAAGTCGAAGGCCTGGAAGTGCTGAAAGAAGCGCTGGCCTCGGGCAAAGGCGTGGTCGGCATTACCAGCCACCTGGGTAACTGGGAAGTGCTCAACCACTTCTATTGCAGCCAGTGCAAACCGATCATTTTCTACCGCCCGCCCAAGCTCAAGGCTGTGGATGAATTGCTGCAGAAGCAACGCGTGCAATTGGGCAACAAGGTCGCGGCGTCCACCAAGGAAGGCATCCTCAGCGTCATCAAGGAAGTGCGCAAGGGCGGCCAGGTGGGGATCCCTGCTGATCCGGAGCCGTCCGAATCCGCCGGCATCTTCGTGCCCTTTTTCGCCACCCAGGCCCTGACCAGCAAGTTCGTGCCGAACATGCTCGCCGGCGGCAAGGCGGTCGGCGTCTTCCTCCACGCCCTGCGCCTGCCGGACGGCTCCGGCTACAAAGTCATCCTCGAAGCCGCCCCGGACGAGATGTACAGCACCGACACCGAAACCGCCTGCGCCGCCATGAGCAAAGTGGTCGAGCGTTATGTACGGGCCTACCCGAGCCAGTACATGTGGAGCATGAAACGCTTCAAGAAACGCCCGCCGGGCGAGGCGCGGTGGTACTGAAAACCTGTTCTGGATGGCGCACCGCGAACCCTGTGGGAGCGAGCTTGCTCGCGATAGCGCCCTGACAGTCGCCACATGACTGACTGTCCCCACCTCCCCGTGGCGAGGGAGCTTGCTCCCGCTGGGCTGCGCAGCGGCCCTTCATCGATATGCACAACATCAACCGGTGGGAGCGAGCCTGCTCGCGAAAAGATATTCACCCATACATCACCATCGCGAACGAACTCCAACGCATCGGCGCCGCTCTCAATCATTAGCTGAGGACAGGCGCAAATCATCAATCGTGTCCATGATGAGTAACTGCAATATCCGGGGGGCCGGCGTATTGCCCGGCCCAAAATATCGCCTTGCCTCTTTGATCCATCAATGAAGGAGTCACGCTCATGAACATCGACTTCACCGGACGTAACGTATTGGTCACCGGCTCCACCAGCGGCATCGGTTTTGCGACCGCCAAAGGTTTTCTGGAAGCCGGTGCCCAGGTCGTCATCAACGGGCGCAGCGAAAGCAGCGTGGAGGACGCGTTGCAGCGCCTGGGCAATCTGGCTTCCAGGGCGACAGGCTTTGTTGGCGATCTCAGCAACGAACCTGGCTGCCAGGCGTTGATCGCCAGGCATCCAAGCTTCGATATTGTCATCAACAACCTGGGCATTTTCAAACAGGAGGACTTCTTCGAGACGCCGGACAGCGAATGGCAGCGTTTCTTCGAAACCAATGTGATGTCGGGTGTGCGTGTTTCCAGGGCCTACGCGCAGGGCATGGTCGAGCGTGGTTGGGGGCGGATCGTGTTTGTCTCGTCGGAGTCGGGCGTGAACATTCCGGCCGACATGATCCACTACGGCTTCACCAAGACCGCCCAGCTTTCAATCGCTCGCGGCCTGGCCAAACGCCTCGCGGGCACGGGCGTGACGGTGAACTCGGTATTGCCCGGGCCGACACTGTCCGAAGGCGTTGCCAAGATGCTCCAGGCGGACGTCGAGCGCAGCGGGGAAAGCCTGGAGAAGGTCGCGGCAGATTTCGTCAACGAGCACCGCAGCACCTCGATCATCCAGCGCGCGGCACGGGTAGAGGAAGTCGCCAACATGATTATCTACGCCAGCTCGGAACAGGCCTCGGCCACCACCGGAGCGGCGCTGCGAGTTGACGGCGGTGTGGTGGACAGCATCGTTTAGCTGCGTTGCCAAAAGCATGGCAATGTCCTTGCTCCGGTTCCCATGACGCCATACAAAAAAACGCCGCTTCCTCATCCGAGAGAAGCGGCGTTTTTTCTTTTGGAAGCGACATTGGTTGATTTGACCAACTTTCGGAACGTTGAAGGGATTGGTTCAGCCCACCCCTGTTTTGCAGTGGATCCGAGCCCCTTCGGCTAGCCGTTCTCGCCTAGGCGATCCGAGCCAACTTCGGCTACCCGTAACTCGATCAGGCGATCGGAGCCACCTTCGGCTACGCGTTTCTCGATCAGACGATCGGAGCCACCTTCGGCTATTCGTTTTTCGATCAGGCGATCCGAACCGCCCTCAGCGAATGTAGGTTGAACAAAAGAAGTCGCGAACGCATTGCCGAGCGACAGTGCCAGAAGCGAGCCAATGAGTGTTTTGCTGAAAGTGTTCATGTCCTGATCCTTATTTATTCGTAGATGAGTGAGTTAGACGGCGACGTGCAAACGGACGTCGACGTTGCCGCGGGTCGCGTTGGAGTACGGGCAAACCTGGTGAGCCGCGTCGACCAGCGCTTGAGCATCGGCTTGATCCAGACCTGGCAGGCTGATGTGCAGGTCGATGTCCAGACCGAAACCGCCAGGGATCTGGCCGATGCCGACGTGTGCCGTGATCGAGGCGTCAGCCGGAATGCTGCGTTTGCTTTGGCTGGCGACAAATTTCAATGCGCCGATGAAGCAGGCCGAGTAGCCGGCTGCGAACAACTGCTCAGGGTTGGTGGCTTCATCACCGGCACCGCCCAAGGCTTTTGGCGTGGCCAGTTTCACGTCGAGGATCTTGTCGCTGGAAACAGCACGGCCATCACGGCCACCGGTGGAGGTTGCGACTGCGGTGTAGAGAACGTTCATGGGGTGTTTTCCTTTTTTCCTGATGGGTCTGATTGAGTTTGGTTTGCGCTAAATGTTTGTGCGCTAACCAGTGGCGCTAAAGTTAACGCCCAAATACTTAGCGCGCAAGATAAATTTTCAAGAATATTCTCAGATTTCTTTAAGCTATTGATAAATCAGAAAATTTATTTTTAAGCGACGCAGCGGTGCCAGCCCGCGCGAATTGAGGGGTGAGCCAAGAGAACAAAGGTGGCAGGGGTACTGGCCGAGCCAGCGCAATGGTGGGCCCTTGGAGAAAGGGAATTCACAAGCAGGATGACGGGTTTGAACGAACCACCCTAGTGAGCGACGGCAACCTGGTTACGTCCCAGCGCTTTCGCCCGATACAGCGCCTTATCAGCGTTATTCATCAAGCCATGCAGATCCTTGTGACCCGCCTCCATCGACGCCACGCCAAGGCTGGCGGTGATGCGATGGACAGGCTCGATCATCAAGCCAGCGATACTCTGGATAAGTCCTTCTGCAATTTCTATAGCGACGTCAATGGACGTATCCGGAAGCAGAATGGCGAACTCTTCGCCGCCGAGCCGACCGTGGATATCCGTGGCCCGAAACGACGAGCTGATGACCACGCCCATCTGGCGCAGGACCTGATCGCCGACTTGATGGCCGTAGGTATCGTTGATGTGCTTGAAGTGATCCATGTCCAACATGACCGCGCACAACCCCAATCGGTTGGTTCTGCATTCGTCGTAAAGCTGCTGGGCATGCTCGAAAAAAGCCCGTCGACTTTTCAGGCCGGTCAGTTCATCGGTTTGTGCGGCGCGGGTTGAAATGCTGTTCGCCTGTTCCATCTCGCGGGTGAGTCGAAAGGCGGTTTCCAATGCCTGGGACATTTTGTGGGTGGCACGGGCCGCAAAGGCCGCGAACACCAGGATCGAAAGCGCCATGCCGACTTGAATCGGCGATGGTTGGAACAGCAGCCAGACCGTGCACGGAAACAGCACCAGGCCAATGGAGACCAGTGTCATGTCCCGGTAGGCGGAGTAACAGGAGACCGCGCTGACAGTCATCCCCACGGTAAAAAGCATGACGAGAGCTTGCGAGAGGAGATCGTCTTGTGGCATCAAAACAAGCGCGCCGCCGCCCCAGATGCTCGCGGACAACACCAGCGAGACCCAGTATCTGCGCTCCCAGCGTTGAGGCGTGCGCTGAACCTCGTCGCTGCGAAAATAGGCAACGAACATCGCGATCCGCAGCAGCGTCGATCCGCTTAATATGGCCAGCCACCAAACAACCGTGCTGTGCTCAAAGCGATCCCAACACAGCCAACACAACATGATGGCCGCGAGGTAACTACCAAACACCGCGGAAACGGATTGGCGAAACAGTTGCTGCAGTCGGTCAGTGCGCACTTGTCCGGCTATGCAAAAGTCCATGCCATTGCGAGATCTCGGGCCATCCATGTGATCCACCTGATCGTGAAGCCGCTAGAAAACGCGATTGTGGCACCCTGCCAGCAACGCAAACAACCGAATTACACCTGCACCCACGAGCTTTGCATCGTGGCAAGGGAATTCATCCTCGCGGGGTTGCGCAGCAAGCCACCATTTCCCAGACTAAAACCGTCCCCGTGGCGAGGGAGCTTGCTCCCGCTGGGCTGCAAAGCAGCCCCAAGACAAGCCGACGCATTCCTACAGACAAACCGCATGATCGGTTGCGACCGCTGCGCGGCCGAGCGGGAGCAAGCTCCCTCGCCACAGGGATCGGAGCTGAAAACGAAGCGCTGTTTATTCCCGCTCTGCCATCTTTCCATCAAGCTACACATCCTTGCGCCATTACCTACAACTACGCCAGAATCCGCCGGCTTGTGCGCCTTGCCCTCGGGTTCTATTGTCGTCCTGCCACTGCCCATCAGTGGTCGGGTTTAGTAGCTCGAGGTTGTGTCAGTAAGATGCACGAGTTCTCCATCAAGGTAGATTCCTACCTTGCACTTGATGGTAGCTGTGCGCAGGGCGCTTCGGCGCGCCGGCAATGCTGATCTCCCCGGTCTACTAACCTGCGTACAGCTGCCACCCTTCTTTTAGTAGGGAAGAGGTTGTGGCTTAACCTTGGAGTATCAGCTCATGTCGAAATCTACAACGAATCCGCCTGAGGCGGACCGCACCTCCTCGCCACCAGAACCGAAAGATGCTCTCCAATCGGCTCAACTCTTCACCGTCGTACAAGACACCGACAACGAATGCCTGCTCGCCAACCTCAGCGAAACCCTGGCCTCAGCCGACGCCATGGTCAGCAACCTCGCGTTCGATCTGGAAGGCTCCCACCGCCACATCGCCCTCGGCGTCCAGCAACTGATCGAGCTGAGCTCATTACTGGCGAACCGAGTTCTGGACAACGTTGATCCAAGATAAACGTCACACTGCAACCCCGTGGCGAGGGAGCTTGCTCCCGCTGGCTGCGAAGCAGCCCATTGGATAACGCTGAGCCGCGATAGCGAGCGAACCCCGCCAAAGAAAAACCCGACGCTTTACGTCGGGTTTTTGTGTGCGGGTTACTCGACTTGCGACAGTTTGGCGTCGTCGCAACCGGCAGCGCGGCACTCGCGCTCGACAGCCTTGAGTATGACGATACGCGCCTCGGTCTTCTCATTGGCACAGTCCAGGTAGAGCAGGCCATCGTTGGAACAGGCGTTGTCACGAATCTTGATCCACTGGATCTGAGCGGCTTTCACCTTCTTCTTTTGATCCGGGTTCAGGGCACTCATCGTCTTCTTGTATTGCTCGTTGATTTCCTGGTCCGACTGAACCATTTTCAGCGACGCGCAATAGGTTCTGTCATAGGCGTTTCTAGGGTTATCGCAACTCATCGCAGACGCCGATGCTGATGCCATTGCCAGCAATGCCCCAACCAACAAAGACTTGATCACTCACTTCTCTCCCTGAATGCCCTCTATTGATTAGAGGTCGCGGCGGGGAATTTATCATGAGGGTCGTAGAACAATGAAGCGGATCCTAGGGTTCATTCGGCCCGAACAGTGGGGCAAATGTGGATAGAGGTCCGGGAGCATGTGATTGCTGAAAAAAGCCAGAGTCGTTCCCGCCCCCGGCGATGCGACTGCCCTGAGTAACACCGGCGCGGGTTGCGCAGCATCCACAAAAACTCCCAAACCGGTCAAAACTTCGTGGCGAGGGAGCTTGCTCCCGCTGGGCTGCAAAGCAGCCCCACCCAGCCCCTTAAAGTTCCTACAGACAAAACCGTATCACCCATTCCAAGCCCCAACCGCAAACCCGTCTGGGCTCATTTTATGGGCCGAAACCAAGCCCTGTTTATTCCACTGGCATAATCCTTCCGTCAAGCTACACATCTCTGCTCTTTGGCCTACAACTACGTCGGAATACGCCGACTTGTAAGCCTCGTCTATGGCTTCTATTGTTCGTCTACGCTTACATTGGCCTGAAAGTTGGAATGTTTAAACCTTTACTCGGACCAAATCACGAGGGCTAAAGTGGAAGATTTTTATGCAAATTGAATACGCCATGGTCGCGTTGGGATTTTTTGCTTTTTGCGGGGGGATGATCGATGCTGCTGTAGGGGGCGGAGGTTTGGTTCAGGTACCCGCTCTACTTCATGCATTACCTCAGCACTCGCTGAGCACAGTTTTTGGAACTAATAAGCTCGCTGTACTTGCAGGAAATGTTTCTTCTATATTTAGTTACGTTAAAAGAATAAAGATCGTCTGGAAGCTGATGCTTCCAACCATGCTCTCGGCTTTTTTATTTTCGTTTTTGGGTGCTTTTTCCGTCTCGCTCGTTCCGAAGGCGATCATGGAATATTTTGTGTTTTTTGTATTGGTGGTAATGGCTGTTTATACATTTGCAAAAAAGGATCTGGGGCTTGTTCACTCGGACGCTCAATGCGGATCCAAAGAAGTGCTCCTTGGGGTTTTTTTTGGCGGCATAATTGGATTTTATGACGGAGTTTTTGGACCCGGCAGTGGTAGTTTTTTGTTATTTGTTTTCGTTAAATATTTTGGCTACGATTTTCTGAATGCATCCGCTTCAGCAAAACTGGTTAATCTGGGAACGTTTAGCGCGGCGCTGCTATTTTTCATTCCTTCAGGTCATGTGCTGTGGGTAATTGGTGGACTGGTCGCGGTGTGTAATATGGCGGGTGCGCTGACAGGCACTTTTTTGGCTTTGCGCTATGGGAGTGGATTAATTCGTATCTTGTTTCTCTTTTTATTGGTTTTCCTTATTGGCCGAATGGGATTGTCCATATGGCTGTGACAGGTTGCGCGCAATGCCTTCAGATAAAAAAACGGGACCTCGCTTTCACGCAGTCCCGTCTTTCACACCCGATCAGCTCAAAACGCCGGTAAAACCGCGCCTTTGTATTTCTCCAGAATAAACGCCTTAACTTCCGGCGTATGCAGCGCTGCAACCAGCTTCTTCATGGCCTCGCTGTCCTTGTCGTCCGGACGGGCAACCAGAATATTCACATAAGGCGAGTCGTTGCCTTCGATCACCAGCGCATCCTTGGAAGGGTCAAGCTTGGCCTCCAACGCATAGTTGGTATTGATCAATGCCAGATCCACTTGAGTCAGCACGCGCGGAATGGTTGCCGCTTCCAGCTCACGGAACTTCAGATCCTTCGAATTTTCGGTGATGTCTTTGGTAGTCGACAGGATGTTGTTCGAATCCTTGAGCTTGATCAACCCGGCTTTGGCCAGCAACAACAGCGCACGGCCACCATTGGTAGCATCGTTCGGGATCACGACATTGGCGCCGCCTGGCAGTTCTGTAAGTGCCTTGTACTTGCTGGAGTACGCGCCCAGGGGTTCCAGGTGCACACCGGCTACGCTCACCAGATGCGTGCCCTTGGCCTTGTTGAACTCATCCAGGTACGGCTGGTGCTGGAAGAAGTTGGCGTCCAGGCGCTTTTCGGCGACTTGTACGTTGGGCTGGACGTAGTCGGTGAAGACCTTGACCTTGAGGTCCACGCCTTCCTTCGCCAATGCCGGTTTGACGAACTCGAGAATTTCGGCGTGAGGAACCGGCGTGGCCGCGACGGTCAGGGTGTCGGCGTGTGCGGAGAACGCTGCGGCGGCAGCGAAGGCGACCAGTAGTTTTTTCATTCAGCTAACTCCTTTTGAGGCGCCTGCTCTTGGCGCATGCCAGCGAATGGCCGGCTCATGGTTTATGGGCACGAGGCCTTATTTTCTAGAGAAATGCACAACCAGTTTGTCGCCCACGGTTTGCAACACCTGCACCAGCACCAGCAGCAACACCACCGTGACCACCATCACGTCGGTCTGGAAACGCTGGTAACCGAAGCGGATCGCCAGGTCACCCAAACCACCGGCGCCGACCACACCGGCCATGGCCGTGTAGGACACCAGAGTAATCGCTGTCACCGTAATCGCTGCGAAAATGCCCGGACGGGCTTCCGGCAGCAATGCGTTGACGATGATCTGTCGCGTGGTAGCGCCCATGGCCTGGGTCGCTTCGATGATGCCGCGATCGACTTCGCGCAGGGCGGTTTCCACCAGGCGGGCGAAGAATGGCGTTGCGCCGACCACCAGTGGCGGGATCGCGCCGGCCACGCCCAACGACGTGCCGGTGATCAACACCGTGAACGGGATCATCACGATCAACAGGATGATGAATGGCAGCGAACGCAGGATGTTCACCATCAGCGACAGCAGCGCATAGAGGCCCCGGGCCTCAAGCAATTGGCGCGGGCTGCAGAGAAACAGCAACACGCCCAGCGGCAGGCCGAGCAGTACGGTGAACAGCAGCGAACCGAACAGCATCAGGAAGGTGTCGCCGGTTGCCAGCCAGATTTCCAGCCAGTCGATGTTTGCAAAAAATTCCATCAGCGCAGCACCTCCATGTGGACATCGGCCGCGGTGAAGCGGGCGAAGGCCGCTTCCATGTCACCGCCGGTGATGGCGAGGGTCAGTTGCCCGTAGGGGGTGTCTTTGATGCGGTCGATACGACCGGCCAGGATGCTGTAGTCCACACCGGTTTCGCGAGCGACGGTTCCAAGCAACGGCGCGTAGGTCGCTTCGCCCTGGAATGTCAGACGCACAATGCGCCCTGGGACGTGAGCGAAGTCGTCGCGCTGTTCGCTTTCGTCGATCTGCTCGTCTTCCTGGACAAAACGCTTGGTGGTCGGATGCTTGGGGTGCAGGAACACCTCGGCCACCGGGCCTTGCTCGACGATCACGCCGGCGTCCATCACCGCGACTTCATCGCAGACACGCCGGATCACGTCCATCTCATGGGTAATCAGTACGATGGTCAGCTTCAGCTCACGGTTGATCTCCGCCAGCAGTTGCAGCACCGAGGCGGTGGTCTGTGGGTCGAGCGCGCTGGTGGCTTCGTCGCACAACAGGATCTTCGGCTTGGTTGCCAGTGCGCGGGCGATGCCGACGCGCTGCTTCTGGCCGCCGGACAACTGCGCCGGGTATTTGCGGGCGTGGTCGGACAGCCCTACCCGCGCCAGCAATTCGGCAACGCGACGGTCGATATCGCTGCGGGACAGTTCGCCCGCCAGCGTCAGCGGCATGGCCACGTTGTCGGCCACGGTCTTGGACGCCAGCAGATTGAAGTGCTGGAAAATCATCCCGACCTGCTGGCGGAAACGGCGCAGGCCGTTGGCGTCCAGGGCGGTGACTTCTTCGCCGTCGACGATGATCTTGCCGCCGCTGGAATCTTCCAGGCGATTGATCAGGCGCAGCAGGGTACTTTTTCCCGCACCGGAATGGCCGATCAGGCCGAAGACCTGACCGTTCTGGATGGTCAGACTGGTCGGGTGCAGCGCGGGGATATCCCTACCGGCAACCCGGTAGGTTTTATGGACGTTTTGAAACTCGATCACGTAGCGAACCTTGTGGGGCGCGGTGGAAAAGGATCAGCGGTAAGCCGGGCGCGCATTTTAGCCTGTCCGTATAGAGGTTCTTAGCATTTATTTGAGATTGAACCAGCGATTTGGCAATAAGGCGATCAAAGGGCATAAAAAAGGAACACAGCGAAACGGTATCGGTCACTCATTAGGCACCTCCACATATGCCCAGGTACCGTGCCTGGCGCATCGAACTCACGGGTCCTGGCCACGGCGGGGATCGCAACGAGGAGTCATGCCTGATGAGCACTAAAAAACCTGCCGCCCCCAGCCAGATGGCCGGGACCGACACGCTGGATCGCAGCAATACCAACGCCAAGCTGGAGAGCCTCGAGCAGTTTCGCTCCGATGCCACCGAACAGGCCTTGCGCACCAACCAGGGCGTGAAGATCGCCGATAACCAGAACACCCTCCGCGTCGGGCCGCGTGGGCCGTCGTTGCTGGAAGACTTCATCATGCGTGAGAAAATCACGCATTTTGACCATGAACGTATTCCTGAGCGCATCGTTCACGCCCGAGGGACCGGTGCCCATGGCTACTTTCAGGCCTATGAGTCGCATGCGGCCCTGACCAAGGCCGGTTTCCTGCAAGACCCGGGTAAACAGACCCCAGTGTTTGTACGTTTTTCAACCGTGCAGGGCCCACGGGGTTCCGGTGACACGGTGCGGGACGTGCGCGGCTTTGCGGTGAAGTTCTTTACCGACGAAGGCAACTTCGATCTGGTGGGCAATAACATGCCGGTGTTTTTCATCCAGGACGCGGTGAAGTTTCCGGATTTCGTCCATGCGGTGAAACCCGAGCCCCATAACGAAATCCCCACCGGCGGATCGGCCCACGACACCTTCTGGGACTTTGTCTCGCTGGTACCGGAGTCGGCTCATATGGTGATCTGGGCGATGTCCGACCGGGCAATTCCGAAAAGCCTGCGCTCCATGCAGGGTTTCGGCGTGCACACCTTCCGCATGATCAACGCCGAAGGCCGCAGCAGCTTCGTCAAGTTCCACTGGCGGCCCAAGGCCGGGACGTGTTCCCTGGTATGGGACGAAGCCCAGAAGCTCGCGGGCAAGGACACTGATTACCACCGTCGCGATCTCTGGGAGTCGATCGAGATGGGCGACTACCCCGAATGGGAATTTGGCGTACAGATCGTCGCCGAGGAGGACGAGCACAAGTTCGACTTCGACCTGCTCGATCCGACCAAGATCATCCCCGAAGAGCTGGTGCCCATCACGCCGCTGGGCAAGATGGTGTTGAACCGCAACCCGGACAACTTCTTCGCCGAAGTCGAGCAGGTTGCCTTCTGCCCCGGACATATCGTGCCGGGCATTGATTTCAGTAACGACCCGTTGCTGCAAGGCCGGCTGTTTTCCTACACCGATACGCAGATCAGCCGACTTGGTGGGCCGAACTTTCACGAGTTGCCGATCAACCGCGCCATCACCCCGGTGCACAACGGCCAGCGTGATGCCATGCACCGCACCACTATCGACAAGGGGCGCGCGTCCTACGAGCCGAACTCCATCGATGGCGGCTGGCCGAAGGAAACCCCGCCCGGTCCGCAGGATGGTGGTTTCGAAAGTTATCCGGAGCGCATCGACGCCCACAAGATCCGCCAGCGCAGCGATTCGTTCGGCGATCATTTCTCCCAGGCGCGGTTGTTCTACAAGAGCATGAGCCCCCACGAGCAAGAGCACATCATCGCGGCGTACAGCTTCGAACTGGGCAAAGTGGAACGCGAGTTCATCAGGGCGCGGCAGGTGAACGAGATCCTCGCCAACATCGATCTGGAACTGGCCGGGCGAGTTGCGAAGAACCTCGGCTTACCGGCTCCCACTGCCGGAACGGTGGATGTTCCGACGCCTTCCCTGGAGCAGTCCCCGGCGTTGAGCCAGGCCAATCTGCTGTCCGGCGATATCAAGACCCGCAAGGTCGCGGTGCTGGTGGCCAATGGCGTCGAGGGGACAATCATCGATGCGCTCAAGCAGGCACTGGAAGCCGAAGGGGCCCACGCGAAAATCCTCGGTCCAACCTCCGCGCCGGTGACCACCGCTGCTGGGCAAACGCTGCCGGTGGATGCATCCATGGAAGGCTTGCCGTCGATTGCCTTTGACGCGGTGTTCGTGCCGGGCGGGGTGGAGTCGATCAAGGCGCTGAGCGCCGATGGCGTGGCGTTGCATTACCTGTTGGAGGCCTACAAGCACCTGAAGGCCATCGCGCTGCATGGCGAAGCGCGACAGTTGCTGGTGTTGTTGAAGCTGGAGGCGGATGCGGGGCTGATTCCCGACGCTGATGCGGGCAAGTTCCAGGCGTTTTTTGACGCGATTGCCCAGCATCGGGTATGGGCGAGGGAGCCTAAGGCCAAGGCGGTTCCGGCTTGATGGGTTGTCTGAAAGGGATTATTTGCTGGTAGGACGCCTTCGCGAGCAGGCTCGCTCCCACAGGGATATGTGTCGATCACAACACCCATGTGGGAGCGAGCCTGCTCGCGAAGCTTTCAGAGCTTACGCGGGGTCAGAACCACTTGCGCCGGCACGCTGCGCAAAATCTGCTTCTGCAGTTTCAGATCAAACCCGGGATCAAGTTTCTTGACCCGCTTGGTCAGCAATGTCGCCAACCACGGGTAATCATCGGTGCGCGGGGCCTGGATGCTGACGTCGCACTGATAATTCACCACATCGGCGGCGATGGCGTCCAATTGATGACGCATTTTTTGGATATCGCCGATATTCAGCGCAACCGTGGTGCTCTGCGCACTCGGGTCGATCACCCTTGCAACCGGCTTGGCTTCGGCGGCCTGAAGAGCAGCTTCGGCTTTTTCCAGCTCGGCCTTGCGGGCCTGGGCGATCGCACTGTTCACTTCGCCGGTAAGTGCCGGCGCTTTTGGCATCAGCGCGCGAGCCCGGCTCAGGGCGGTGGCGGCCGCGTTTACATCGCCTTTTTGCAGGTCGATCTGGCTGCGGCGCAAGTACGCCTCGGCCAGTTGCCGCTGGTAAGGCTCCAGCGACGGATCTTCAGGCGTCTGGGCTTGCAACGCGGCCAACTGGCCTTCTGCGGTGGCCAGTTCATTGCTGGCCAGGCTCTGTTCGAGCTGCGCGATGGCCGGGCCCCGGGTATCCGGGGTTTCGACGGTCGGCGGCGTGCTCTGGCAGGCGCCCAGCAGCAGGGAAAACGCGACAAGGAGCAGATAACGGGAGGCGAACGGCTTCATTCCTGCGACTCTCTAATTGCGCAAAAAGCGAGCAAGTCTACACCCCTCGACGGGGCAGGACAAAACTCAGCAGAAACAACGCCGCCGCGCTGACCACGATCGACGGTCCGGCCGGAGTGTCCTTGAACCACGACAGCGCCAGCCCGCCACACACCGCGAGCATGCCCAGCAGGCTTGCGCCCAAGGCCATCTGCTCCGGTGAGCGGGCGTGACGCTGTGCCGCAGCCGCCGGAATGATCAGCAATGAAGTAATCAGCAATACACCAACGATCTTCATCGCCACGGCAATCACCACTGCGATCAACAGCATCAGCGCCAATCGCAGGCCCACCACGGGCAGGCCCTCGACCCGTGCCAGTTCCTCATGGACGGTAACCGCCAGCAACGGACGCCACAGCGCCACGAGCAACAGCAATACCGCCGCGCTACCGCCGAGGATCCAGGCCAGGTCCATCGGACTGATCGCCAGCAGATCGCCGAACAGATAGGCCATCAGATCGATCCGCACGTCGCGCATGAAGCTGAGCACCACCAGCCCGAGGGACAGCGTGCTGGGAGCCAGGATGCCCAGCAGGGTGTCGGACGCCAGCGGCTGGCGCTGTTGCAAAGTCACCAGCACCACTGCGAGCAGCAGGCAACCCACGGTCACCGCGATGGCGGGGCTGACGTCCAGCAGAAACCCCATGGCCACGCCGAGCAGCGCCGCGTGGGACAAGGTGTCGCCGAAATAGGCCATGCGCCGCCAGACCACGAACGAGCCCAAGGGGCCGGCCACCAGCGCTAGCGCCAAACCTGCAAGCAGGGCGTACAACAGAAAATCAGCCATGCTTGCAGCCGTCTCCATGAACATGAGTGGAAGCAGAAGGAGCGCTGACCACCGAACCGTGCAGGTCATGGGAATGGTCATGATGGTGGTGATAAATCGCCAGGCTTTGTGCGTTTTTTCCGAACAACTCGACAAAGGCCGGATCGCCACTGACTTGCTCGGGATGCCCGGAGCAGCAGACGTGACGGTTGAGACAGACCACCTGGTCGGTGGTGCTCATCACCAGGTGAAGGTCGTGCGATACCATCAATACCCCGCAGCCGTGGCGGTCGCGCAGGCGGGTGATCAAGCTGTAAAGCTCGGCCTGTCCCGCCACATCGACGCCTTGCACGGGCTCGTCGAGCACCAGCAGCTCGGGTTCGCGCAACAGGGCGCGGGCCAGCAATACACGCTGCATCTCGCCGCCGGACACACTCTGCACCGGGCTGTCGATCACGTGCTCGGCACCGACTTCCTTCAGTGCCGCCAAGGCTCGCTCGCGGTCGACGCCCGGCACCAGGCGCAGAAAGCGCAGCACGGACAGCGGCAAGGTCGGGTCGACGTGGAGTTTCTGCGGCATGTAGCCGACACGCAGCCGGGGCTTGCGCCAGACGCTGCCGCTGTCCGGCTTGAGCAGGCCCAGCACGGCGCGCACGAGGGTGGTCTTGCCGGCGCCGTTGGGGCCGATCAGGGTGACGATCTGCCCCGGTTCGACGCTCAGGTGAATGTTGTCCAGCACGCTCTGCCCGGCGAACGTCACGGCCACCTGTTCGAGGCGGATCAACGCGTTGCTCATCAGGCCCCCTGGCAACCGGAGCACAGGCCGACCACTTCGACGGTCTGGGTGTCGACCACGAAGCCGACGTCCTTGGCACTGGCAACGATCGCGTCGCTGATGGACTTCTGTTCCAGCTCGATGGCCGCATGACATTCGCGGCAGATCAGGAACTGGCCTTGGTGGGCGTGCTCCGGATGGTTGCAGCCAACGAAGGCGTTCAGCGAAGAAATGCGATGTACCAAGCCGTTTTCCAGCAGGAAATCCAGCGCCCGGTAGACTGTCGGCGGCGCGGCACGGCGGCCGTCCTGCTCGCTGAGTACCGCGAGGATGTCGTAGGCACCCAGCGGCTTGTGGCTTTGCCAGACCAGCTCCAGCACTCGCCGACGCAAGGCGGTCAGCCGCAGGCCCTGGCGCGCGCAAATGGCATCGGCCTCGGACAGCGCGCTGTGCACGCAATGGGAGTGATCATGGGGACGACTGGCAAGGGGGGTAATGGGCATGGGCAGCGACGAGTTTAGTGAGAGACGTTATTATGTTACCCGTTCTCGCCTCTTCGAGTGGTCATCGTGTCCCGAATTTTTTCGCTCTTTGTCGCTTTTGTCGCAACATTTCTGCTGATTGGCCCGGCCCGGGCCGACGTCAAGGTACTAACCAGCATCAAGCCGCTGCAACTGATTGCCGCCGCGGTGCAGGACGGCGTGGCCGTTCCGGAAGTGCTGTTGCCCCCTGGTGCCTCGCCTCACCACTATGCGTTGCGGCCATCCGACGTACGGAAGGTGCAGTCGGTGGACCTGCTTTACTGGATCGGCCCAGACATGGAAGGTTTCCTGCCACGTGTATTGAATGGTCGTACGCAGCCTTCCGTCGCCGTGCAGGATCTGCCGGGGCTCAAGTTGCGTCATTTCGCCCAGGACAGCGCGTCCCACGAGGACGAGGACGAGAAGCATGCCGACGAACATGACCACGACCATCGTCCCGGCACCGTGGATGCCCACTTGTGGCTGTCGCCGCTGAACGCCCGGGTGATCGCCGCCAAAATGGCTGCCGACCTGAGCGCGGCGGATCCGGCGAACGCGGCCCGCTATGACAGCAACCTCAAGGCTTTCAACAAGCGCCTCGATGCGTTGGACGCACGCCTCAAGGCGCGTCTGGCCGGGGTCGCAGGCAAGCCGTATTTCGTGTTCCACGAAGCGTTCGACTATTTCGAGGACAACTACGGCCTCAAGCATGCCGGGGTTTTCGCCGTGGCCGCCGAGGTCCAGCCCGGTGCCCAGCACGTGGCGGCGATGCGCACGCGCTTGCAGGCGGTGGGCAAGACCTGCGTTTTCAGCGAACCGCCGCTGCGTCCGCGCCTGGCCGAGACGCTGGTGGCCGGGCTGCCGGTGAAGCTGGCCGAACTGGATGCCCTGGGCGGCTACACCCCGGCGACGGCGCAAGGGTATGAGCAATTGCTGGAAAAGTTAGGGAATGATCTGGCGGGGTGCCTGGAGTCGTTGTAACACCCATCGCCGAGCGCCGAACCTGTGGCGAGGGGATTTATCCCCGCTGGGGCGCGAAGCGGCCCCCAAAAAATATCAGCCGCCACGGTCCGTCAATAGAAAGCAAGGGGCTGCTGCGCAGCCCAGCGGGGATAAATCCCCTCGCCACAAAGGCATTCAGGTCCGCTGGTTGCTAGAGAGCGAACGGCAACAGCGTGCTGACCTTCTGCCGCTGCGCCAGCCGCCGCTGAAATTCTTTCGGATCATGAATCAACACATCCTGCCCGGCGAACGATTCGGCGGCAATCAGCCGCGACAGCCAGAACCGCACGCATGCCACGCGCAGCATGGTCGGCCATAGTTGCGCCTCGGCGGATGTGAACGGCCGCAGCGCCGCATAAGCGCCAAGCAACGCCCGCGCCCGCTGGCCATCGAGCATGCCTTCGTCATCCGAACACCAGTCGTTCAGTGCAATGGCGACGTCATACAGCATCGGCCCGGAACAGGCGTTGTAGAAGTCGATCAACCCGGTCAGGTGGGTGCCTTCGAACATCGCGTTGTCGCGGAACAGGTCGGCATGGATGTTGGCGCGGGGCAGCGCGAGGATGCCGATTTTCTGCTCGGTGATTTCGTCCAGCGCCGCCTCCAGCAACCGACGGGCATCGGCGTCGAGGTGCGACAACAGCTTGGCGCCCTCCTCCTGCATCCAGTCCAGGCCACGGTCGGTCTTGCGCTTGATCATGTTGTCGCGGGTCGCCAGGTGCAGGTGCGCAAGCAATTCACCGACCTGGGCGCAATGCTGGGCGTTGGCCTGCTTGACGTGCTTGCCGGCCAGGCGCGGTTGCAGCAGCGCCGGTTTGCCGGCCAGTTCCCTCAGTGCGATCCCCTCGGTGGTGCGCAAGGCGTAAGGCACCGGCAAATTGGCGCCGTGCAGCACGTCCAGCAGTTCGATGAAGAACGGCATCTCCTGCACCGGGCCGCGCTCGACCAGCGTCAAGACGAACTCGCCCTGTTCCAGGCTGATGAAAAAATTGGTGTTTTCGCTGCCGGCGGCGATCCCCTGGAAATCAAGCAGGCGGCCGAGCCCGTAAGGGGCGAGAAAGATTTCCAGCTCGGGCCGAGCCAGGGGCGTGAACACAGACATGGTTAGAACTGCCAGTACGGGCGCCCTTCAGCGGGCGCCGGTTGAAGTCGCGAGCGGTATCACCACTCAAAGATTTTCCACGAGGGGATCAGCATATCCGGCTGGTCCGAACGTATGAAATTGCCATCGCTACCGTCGGCGCGTACCAGGAAATAAGGCTTGCCGTTCTTGGGCGTGACCTTGATCGCGTACAGGAAGCCGTTTTGCCGATATTCCTGAATGGTTCTGTCGCCTTCGGTGCGGATGGTGACATCCGGGTCCGCCGAAGGAGCGTCATCCGCCGCCATGACGGCCAACGGTGTGAATGCAAACAAGCCAGCCAGTAACAGGCGATTTAGTGTACGCATGATAACCTTGTCCCTTTGTCGTCAACGGTCCCGCTATTCTAGCCCCGGACCCGCCGAAAAGGTTGATCCTGCTCATGAGCCAAGCCCCCCTCGTCCTGGTGGACGGTTCTTCTTATCTGTACCGCGCCTTTCATGCGCTGCCACCGCTGACCACGTCCAAAGGCCTGCCGACCGGTGCGGTCAAGGGCGTGCTGAACATGCTCAAGAGCCTGCGCAAGCAGTATCCGGACAGCCCGTTCGCGGTGGTCTTCGACGCGAAGGGTGGGACGTTTCGCGATGCGTTGTACGCCGAATACAAGGCCAATCGCCCGAGCATGCCCGACGACATGCGCGTGCAGATCGAGCCGCTGCACGCCAGCGTAAAGGCCCTTGGCTTCCCCTTGTTGTGCGTGGACAACGTCGAAGCCGACGACGTGATCGGCACCCTGGCCCGCAGCAGCGCCGCGGCCGACCGCCCGGTGGTGATTTCCACCGGCGACAAGGACATGGCGCAGCTGGTCGATGGGCACATTACCTTGGTCAACACGATGACCGGTAGCTCACTGGACGTGGCTGGCGTGAAGGAGAAGTTTGGCGTCGCTCCGGAGCAGATCATCGATTATCTGGCATTGATGGGCGATTCGTCCGACAACATCCCGGGCGTTCCGGGCATCGGGCCGAAGACCGCATCCGGCCTGCTGGTGGGCGTCAACGGTGGCCTGACCGAGCTGTATGCGCAACTGGACATCGTGGCCACGCTGCCGATTCGCGGTGCCAAGACCTTGGCCGCCAAGCTGGAAGAGCACAAGGAAATGGCGTTTCTTTCCTACGAGTTGGCGACTATCAAGACTGACGTTCCCCTGGATATCGGCCTCGACGACCTGCAGATGGGCACGCCGGATCACGAAAAGCTCGCCGAGCTGTACACCCTGCTGGAATTCAAGAGCTGGTTCGAAGAAAACCAGCGCGACGCCAAGCGTGCCGGGCAGGAAATCGTTGAGGTCGCTGATGAGCCGGCGGCGGGCGTCGAGAAGCGGTATGACCTTATCCTCGACCAGGCGAGCTTCGACGCCTGGCTGGCCAAGCTTGAAAGGGCGCCGCTGTTTTCCCTGGTCACGCAAACCAACGGTGGCGACGCCCAACACTCGCAACTGGTGGGGTTGTCATTCGCGGTTGCGCCGTTTGAAGCGGCTTACCTGCCGCTGACGCATTCCTACATGGGCGTGCCGGAGCAACTGGACCGGGACACCGTGCTCAAGGCGCTCAAGCCGTTGCTGGAAAACCCGGACAAACTCAAGGTCGGCCAGCACGCCAAGTTTGAAATCAACATCCTGGCCAATTGCGCTATCGATGGTGATCAGAGCAACGGCATCCTGGTGCAGGGCATCGCTTTCGACACCATGCTTGAATCCTATGTGCTCGATTCCACGGCGACTCGTCACGACATGGACAGCCTGGCGCTGAAATACCTTGGGCAAAGCAAGACCGATATCCAGGACATTGCCGGCAAAGGCGTCAAGCAGCTGAGTTTCGATCAGATATCCCTCGAACTTGCCGGCCCATACGCCGCTGAGGATGCTGACGTGACCTTCCGCCTGCACCAGGCCTTGCAGGAAAAACTCGCCGTCACGCCAAGCCTGGGCAAGGTGCTCAATGAGATCGAAATGCCGTTGATGCCGGTCCTGGCGCGTATCGAGCGCCAAGGGGCGTTGGTCGATGCCAACCTGCTGGGCGCCCAGAGTGTCGAGCTGGGCGAGAAGCTGGTGGCACTGGAGCGTGAGGCATTTGCCATCGCCGGTGAGGAATTCAACCTCGGCTCACCGAAGCAATTGGGCGTGATCCTTTACGAAAAACTCGGTTTGCCGGTGCTCAGCAAAACCGCCAAGGGCCAGGCCTCGACTGCCGAAGCAGTGCTCGCCGAACTGGCCGAGCAGGATTATCCGCTGCCCAAGGTGCTGATGCAGTACCGCTCGCTGAGCAAGCTCAAGAGCACCTACACCGATCGCCTGCCGGAGCAGATCAACAGCCGCACCGGGCGCATTCATACGTCTTATCAACAGGCTGTGGCCGCCACCGGACGTCTTTCATCCATTGACCCGAACCTGCAGAACATCCCGATCCGTACCGCCGAAGGGCGGCGGATTCGCCAGGCATTTGTCGCGCCGAAAGGCTACAAGCTGCTGGCAGCGGACTACTCGCAGATCGAACTGCGGATCATGGCCCACCTGGCCAAGGACGCAGGGCTGCTCCATGCGTTTCGCAACGACCTGGACGTGCACCGCGCCACCGCTGCGGAGGTATTCGGGGTCGAGCTGGACGCCGTCAGCCATGACCAGCGCCGTAGCGCCAAGGCGATCAACTTCGGCTTGATCTATGGCATGAGCGCGTTCGGCCTCGCCAAGCAAATCGGCGTCGATCGCAAGCAGTCCCAGGCTTACATCGACCGCTACTTCGCGCGTTACCCGGGGGTCTTGGAGTACATGGAGCGCACCCGCGCCCAGGCCGCCGAGCAAGGCTTTGTCGAGACCATCTTCGGGCGCCGGTTATACCTGCCGGACATCAATGCGAAAAACCCTGCCCTGCGCAAAGGCGCCGAGCGCACCGCGATCAACGCGCCGATGCAGGGTACGGCCGCCGATATCATCAAGAAAGCCATGGTGGCCGTCGATGGCTGGCTGGCGACGTCAGGGCTGGATGCGAAGGTCATCCTGCAGGTACACGACGAATTGGTGCTGGAGGTGCGTGAAGACCTGGTCGACCAGGTGAGCGCGGACATCCGCCAGCACATGAGCGCCGCCGCCACGTTGGACGTGCCGCTGCTGGTGGAGGTGGGCGTGGGCAATAACTGGGACGAGGCGCACTGATTCCCACGTCCTGAGGCTTAGGGCTCTTGTGGCGAGGGAGCTTGCTCCCGCTCGGCTGCGCAGCAGCCGCAAACCGGCCGATTCGGTCTGCCCGAAGCAATGCAGGGGCCTGCTGCGCAGGCCAGCGGGAGCAAGCTCCCTCGCCACGGGGAGTCGGTGTCAGCCCAGCCAACCCATTCCACATTGAATGAGCGAAACTCCAGGTAGGGCATGGTTAGCTCTGAAAATTCCTACGGTTATTACCAAAAATAATCTGAACTAAACCCGTGAATTGCTACTCAGAGATTCTGAATGGCTGGTGAAGCCCTTCATGCTCCTATGTTGTGTTAAGTGTTGGCAGATATCTGGACCCCGCCCTAGCGGTCCGGAACTTGGACCCCGAACTTCCCCCTCCCCATACGAAGTCCGGGGTTTTTTTTGCCTGCGATTTGGCCTACTCGGCCGCTTCGCTGCCCTTGTCCGCCAATTCCATCCAGTCCGCCAGCACCGTGTAGGCTTCTTCCAGACCCATGCGCTTGGGCGCGGAGAACAGCTGGATGGTGATCGTGTCGCCCCAGCCCTTGCGAATTTCCGATTGCACTTTGAGCAGGGTGTTTTTCGCGGCCCCGTAGGTGAGCTTGTCGGCCTTGGTCAACAGGATGTGCATCGGCATACCGCTGGCAACGGCCCAATCGAGCATCAGCAGGTCGAAGTCGGTCATTGGATGGCGGATGTCCATCATCAGGATCAGACCTTTCAAACTCTCGCGACTGCCCAGATAGGCTTCCAGGTGGCGCTGCCAATGTTGCTTGAGCGGGATCGGCACTTTTGCGTAGCCATAACCGGGCAGGTCGACCAAACGGCGTTCATCGTCTAGCTTGAAGAAGTTCAAGAGTTGCGTGCGGCCCGGGGTTTTCGAGGTGCGTGCGAGGCTGGCATGGGTCAGGGTGTTCAGCGCGCTGGATTTACCGGCATTGGAACGCCCGGCAAAGGCCACTTCGAAGCCTTCGTCGTCAGGGCATTGATCGACTTTGGCGGCGCTGAGCATGAAGGTGGACTGTTGGCACAGGCCGAGGATGGGGTTTTTCAGTTGCATGGGATTTCCGATGTGGGCGGCGTCGGGAATGGACGCGGCAAGCTGTGTCGTTTCCGTTTCAGTGACGCCAGTATATAATGCCGCAGATTTTGTGTGCGCTTTGTCCCAGCGTAGGATGAAGTTCACGGGAGCGACCGACCGAAATTGCGCACTAGAACGCAGCTCGCTCTCAACCCTGAAAAGGTCGTTTTATGACGAAATGGCTGCTAGCTGCCGGTGTCTTGATGCCGCTTTACAGCGCTCAGGCTACACAGGATCCGGAAGCTGTGTACAACCGTGTTTGTGGTGCCTGTCATTCCGGCCA
This sequence comes from Pseudomonas sp. R3-56, assembly GCF_051132075.1. Classification (NCBI taxonomy): domain Bacteria; kingdom Pseudomonadati; phylum Pseudomonadota; class Gammaproteobacteria; order Pseudomonadales; family Pseudomonadaceae; genus Pseudomonas; species Pseudomonas sp. R3-56. Next base: position 42,265 of record NZ_CP071657.1, read on the forward strand.
ACTACCCACGGCGCCCCGCAAGGGTGACCGCGAAGCCTGGACGCCGAGGTTGGCGAAAGGCATGGGGACGCTGGTGCAACACGTGACCCAGGGTTTCAAGGCGATGCCGCCGCGTGGTTTGTGCATGGACTGCAGTGCCGAGGATTACCAAGCCATCATCCAGTGGATGAGCGAGTAAGCCCGGTCCATAACTCTTAACCCTTAGCCGTAGTTGGATTAGCTGATGAACAAACTGATCGTGAGTCTGCTGTTGACCTTGGGGATATCCGGTGTAGCCCACGCCGCAGGCGATGCTGCCGCAGGCCAGGCGAAAGCCGCCGTGTGCGGGGCCTGCCACGGTCCGGATGGCAACAGCATGGCGCCCAACTTTCCGAAACTGGCGGGCCAGGGCGAGCGTTACCTGGTCAAGCAGTTGAAGGAAATCAAGGACGGCAAGCGTGTCGTGCTGGAAATGACCGGCCTGCTGAACAACCTGAGCGATCAAGACCTGGCGGACATCGCGGCCTACTTCGCCAGCCAGAAAGGCAGCGTCGGCGCCGCTGATCCAAAACTCGTGGCACGGGGCGAGGCGCTGTTCCGTGGCGGCAACCTGGCCAAGGGCCTGCCAGCCTGCACCGGCTGCCATTCGCCTGACGGCAAGGGCAACGCCGCCGCCGGCTTCCCGCATCTGGGTGGCCAGCACGCCCAGTACATCACCAAGCAGCTGACCGATTTCCGCAAGGAAGAAGGCGGTCGTGCCAACGACGGCGACGCGATGACCATGCGCACCATCGCCCGCAAGCTGAGCGACGAAGATATCGCGGCAGTCTCCAGCTACATCCAGGGCCTGCATTGAGGCCGCTGCAGGGGGGAAACCTCTTGCAACGTTAACGCCCGATTAATCTGTCGGTGCAAACATCAAAAGGGTGGCTTTGGCCGCCCTTTTTTGTGGCCGCTGCCGTTACACTAGCGAAACTGAACCCGTGGCGGCCTGTCTGAAAAACACGCCCCGCGAGGCCACCTCATTGTCCAGGAGTAAAGCATGCGTAATCTGATCATCAGCGCCGCGCTCGTCGCCGCCAGCCTGTTCGGCGTGACTGCCCAAGCGGCTGAAAAGCCCGCTGCCCCTTATGTCGAATTGACCAACCCTGTTCCGGTGGCGGTGCCTGGCAAGATCGAGGTCGTGGAGCTGTTCTGGTACGGTTGCCCGCATTGCTATGCCTTTGAGCCGGTCATCAACCCATGGGTTGAAAAGCTGCCTTCGGATGTGAACTTCGTGCGCATCCCGGCTATGTTTGGCGGCCCATGGGACGCCCACGGGCAGATGTTCCTGACCCTCGAATCCATGGGCGTCGAGCACAAGGTTCACGCAGCGGTGTTCGATGCAATCCAGAAACAACACAAAAAATTGACCGACAAGAACGACATGGCCGACTTCCTTGCCACCCAAGGCGTCGACAAGGACAAGTTCCTGGCGACTTTTGACTCCTTCGCTATCAAAGGCCAGATCGTCAAGGCCCGCGAGCTGGCGAAAAAATACGAAATCACCGGCGTACCGACCATGGTCGTCAACGGCAAATACCGCTTTGACATCGGTTCCGCCGGCGGCGCCGAACAAGCGTTGAAACTGGCCGACGATCTGATCGCCAAAGAGCGGGCGGCCACCAAGGCTGCCGCCAACTAAGCGCGGCCCTCGTCGATGGCCCGCTGGAGTACTGAACGCATCGTTGGCCTGCATGAGCCGCGGGTCAATGAGCATCACGTCACGTCCACGGGCCTGCCCGCCGACAATCGCCTGCGGTTGCTCAGCTTCAACATCCAGGTGGGCATCAGCACCGAGCGCTACCGGCACTATCTGACTCGGGGCTGGCAACACTTGCTGCCCCACACCGGGCGAGCCGGCAACCTGCAGAAGATCGGCGACCTGTTGAAGGATTTCGACCTGGTCGCTTTGCAGGAAGCCGACGGCGGCAGCCTGCGCTCCGGCTACGTCAATCAGGTCGAGCATCTTGCCCAGCTGGGCGCGTTTCCTTATTGGTACCAGCAACTCAATCGCAACCTCGGCCGTCTCGGCCAGCACAGCAATGGCGTGCTGAGTCGTCTGCGGCCCTGGGCGATCGAGGATCACCCGTTGCCGGGCCCCAAGGGGCGCGGAGCGATCCTGGCGCGTTTCGGCGAAGGTCCGGAGGCGCTGGTAGTGGTGATGATGCACCTGGCTCTCGGGGCTCGGACCCGAACCATGCAACTGGCCTACATTCGTGAGTTGATTGGCGGCTACAAGCATCAAATCCTGATGGGCGACATGAATACCCATGCCAATGACCTGTTGCAGACCTCACCGCTGCGCGACCTTGGCCTGCTCGCCCCGCAACTGGAAGCCACGTTTCCCAGCTGGCGCCCCCAGCGCTGCCTGGACCATATCCTGCTGAGCCCAACCTTGGCCCTCGAACGGTTCGAAGTGTTGGCCCAGCCTATTTCCGACCACCTGCCGGTCGCGGTCGAAATACGTTTGCCGGGTTCGCTCACGGCCGATGCGTTTCCCGCGCTGAGTCCTGCCCCTAGCGGATCCGATGAATGAGCGACGACGCCGAACGCTGGAGAGAGAAATACCTCAAGAGCATCGAGCAACAGGAAAAGCTTGAGCGTCGCTGGGACGCCCGGCTCGACTTGCTGCGTCGTGGCCTGGTGCGCAGCACCCTGGCCGCCGAAGGCACCGATCGCGCGGTAGACCAGTGCATGAAAGAGATGCGCGAAGTGGTGCGCACCGATGACATGGACGCCGCCCTCGCCGCCCTGCTGCCGCGCCTGGAAAAAGCCGTACTCGATTCCGAGCAGCGCCGCGAGACCCGGGTGGAACAGATGAGCGCCGCGCTGACCGCCCTGGTCGCCCAGTTGCAAAAGCTGCCGCTGCCGAAGGACGTCAGCCGGCCCCTGAAGAAATTTTCCAAGCAACTGGAGACCCGGGTTGGCCAGGCCCGGGAAATCCCGTTGCTGCTCAGCGAGCTGAGCAGCCTGCAGGGCAAGGCGCTGGGCGCGCTGGACACGCCCGACGAGCCGAGCCGTCCGGGCCTGCTGCAACGATTGTTCGGCGGCCATGGCCATGAAGAGCCGCTACCGTCGCCCGAGCCTGCCCAACCCGGCGCCACGCCTGAGCCGAAGGCGGTTATTTCGGCTCCTGCCGAGCCGACAGCCGAAGCGCCCTCCGCTGCACCTGCACCTGTACCTGAACCGCTCGCGGAGCACGCCCCCACAGCGGATGCGCCGCCAGCGCCGGTTGAGTCCCATGCTCCGGTCGACGAGCCTGCCCCGGCGTCCTTGCCAACATCGGTTGCCTCTGTTGCCCAGCCGACCGCCGAGCCCGCACCGATCGACCCTGAGCCCGCCGAACCGGTACCGGCGCTCGACAATCCCGACGAACTGACGCCGGGTGAACCGCCGCTCGACGAGGCACCGATCGCCCCTGCGGAACCCGCCGAACCTGTGGCGCCTGAGGCATCCGCCGATCCCGATGAGGCCCACTACGCCCTGCCCGACTCCCCGGAACCCTCCTACAGTTCGGTCGCCAGGCATATCGAAGACACCTTGCTCGGCCTGCTGGGCGACCTGACGCTGCCCGAGCGCCACCGCCCGCAAGCCGAGGCCATGCGCGAGCGCCTGCGAAACGGCTTGAACTGGTACGAGTTACTGCCGATCCTCGACGATCTGGCGGTCCTCATGCTGGCGATCACTGACAGTGGCCAGCATGAATTCGAAGCGTATCTGCAGCGACTCAACGATCGACTGGAATCATTCCAGAGCACGTTGCAGGCCGCCAGCGAGGACCACGCCGATAACTTGTCCGCCTCCAGGGAAATGAACAACCAGATTCGCGAGCAGGTGGATGGCTTGCAGAGCAGCGTGCAGCAAGCCGACGACCTGGAGGGCCTCAAGCAAGTACTGGAGAATCATCTCGAAGGCCTGATCGGCACGATGGACCAGCATCAGAAGCAGCGTGACCAGCGTGAGAAGGAAGTTTCGGCGCGTCTGAAGAGTCTCGCCGAGCGCGTTGCGCTGATGGAACAGGACGCTCTGATTGTCCGCGAGAACCTGGAAGAGCAACGGCAAAAAGCGCTCATCGATCCGCTCACCGGGCTGCCCAACCGCGCCGCCTGGACCGAGCGTCTCGAACATGAGGTCGAGCAGTGGCAGCGGCACGGCAACAGTCTGTTGATCGCCATGCTCGACCTCGATCATTTCAAGCGGATCAACGACAACTACGGTCATCTGGCCGGTGACCGAGTGCTCAAGCTGATTGCCTCGGTACTGCGCAAGCGCGTGCGCGGCAGTGATTTCATTGCCCGTTTTGGTGGTGAGGAATTTGTCCTGCTGGTGCCCGATACGTCGCTGGCCGCAGGCGCCAAGCTGGCCGAGGCCTTGCGCGCCGCCATCGAAGCCTGTCCGTTCCACTTCAAGGGCGAGCCGGTCACGGTCACGGTATCCATGGGCATGACGGCGTTCAAGCCGGGCGAGCACAGCGATCTGGTGTTGAAAAGAGCCGATCAGGCGCTATATCGGGCTAAAAGCGCGGGACGCAACCGCGTGGAGTTGGGCTAAGGCGCAACTTCCTTTTTGTAATATCCAATTACCGGTCGGATCATTACTGGGCGATACGTTACACTGTTGCATTATTTTCTTCGGGCATGTCCTCGCCATGAAATTTTTCCCGATCATTCTTTCGTTGATTGCCCTGGCCGGATGCGCCAGCGGCCCTCGGCTCGATACCAGCCATCCTTCCGTCAACCACGACAGCCGCATCCAGTTTGTCGTGGTTCATTACACCTCCGCCTCCCTGGAGCGCTCCCTGGCCCTGCTGACCCATGGCGAAGTCAGCGCCCATTACCTGATCGGCGACGATAAGGACGCCACCATCTACCAACTGGTGGATGAAAGCCGGCGCGCCTGGCATGCTGGGGAAAGCGAATGGCAGGGCCGAACCTGGCTCAACTCCAGCTCCATCGGCATCGAAATCGTCAATCAGGGCTATGTCGACACGCCTGAAGGACGGCGCTGGTACCCCTACAGCGAAGCCCAGGTGCAATCGTTGATTGTTCTGCTCAAGGACATCACCCGCCGTAACGGGATCAACCCGGTCAATATCATTGGCCACAGCGACATTGCCCCCATGCGTAAGCTGGATCCCGGGCCGCTGTTTCCCTGGAAACGCCTGGCGCAAGCGGGCCTGGGTGTCTGGCCGGACGAAGGGGCTGTCGCGCGTCAGCAGACGGCTTATGCGGGACAACTGCCCAGCGCCAGCTGGTTCCAGGCTGAACTGGCCCGCCTTGGCTACCCGACGCCACGGACCGGCGAGTGGGACGTCGCCACGCATCAGGTATTGGCCGCCTTCCAGATGCGCTACCGGCCAGGCCGTTTCGACGGCGCGCCGGACGCCCAAAGTGCGGCGATTTTGCAGGTGCTTAACCAGACAAAATAATGACGCTCGTCCGACTGATCGGGCCGAATCCAAAACAGCAGCTATAACTCATTGGTAACTTTCGGATTACCGATGATGACGGCTGCACGCGAAACCCTGCAGAGTTGGCTCCATCGCCCTATTTTTCTGGCGATGATGGCGGCTGCCCTGAGTACGGTGCTGCTGTTGGCCGGGAGCCTGTTTGTAGTGATGCAGCAGATCCAGCAGCGTGAAAGCGAGCAGATGAATGCCCAGGGCGAGCGTTTCCTGCAGCGGCTGGAACAGCTTTTCGGGCAGTTGCGCGAGAGTCTCGACGATTTGCAGGCGCAACCGCTGCGCGGCTGCAACGACGACATGATCGCCACGTTGCAGCAGGTGAGCTTCAACTACCGCTTTGTCTATGAGGCGGCTTATCTCGATGCCAACGGTGTCTGCTCGAATCGACCGCGTCAGAGCGGTATGTCGTTGGTTCGTCCGCCCGATCTGCGCGGCCCGGCCTACAGCTACTGGCTCAACACCACCACCGAGCCCGACGAAAATCGCGCGGCGTTGATGTTGGGGCGCGGCAATTTCCGTGTCGCCACGTCCCGCGGGCACCTGACCGATGTGGTCGACCTGCCGCCCGGCAGCAGCTTGCTGGTGGTCCTGGACCATGGCGAGCGGGCGATTCCGGTGCTGGGCAGCGCGCAGCGTTGGCCTCCGACAGAGCCTTGGCCACTGAAAAGCCAACAGTCTCTGCAAGTGACCCAGACTCGGCTGATCTATCGGATGCCGACCGACAATCCGGAGTACCAATTGGTGCTCATTGCACCGCGCAACGGTCTGCGCATTCCGGCCAATGCCTGGTGGATGTTGCCCATCAGCCTGATGCTGGGGCTGGGGATCGGCTTCCAGGTCTTCCTGCTGGTGCGCCAGCGCCAGTCCATGGATGCCGAGTTGCACGGGGCTATCCGGCGGGGTGAATTGCAGGTCTTGTACCAGCCGATCTTCGATCTGCACAGCCGCAACTGCGTCGGTGCCGAAGCGCTGCTGCGCTGGCGGCGGCCGGACGGCACGCTGACCAGTCCGGACCTGTTCATCCCGATGGCGGAAAATACCGGGCAGATACGCCAGATCACCGATTTCGTCCTGCAGCGGCTGTTCGACCAGTTGGGCCAGCTGTTGCGGGCCAACCCGCACCTGTATATCTCGGTGAACCTGGCGGCGTGTGACGTGATGGTGCCGCGCATCGGCGAGGTGATTGCCCGCTTGCTGGCGCTGCATCGGGTGTCGGCGCGCCAGATAGCCTTTGAAGTGACCGAGCGCGGGCTGGTTGATGTGCTGGTTGCGAGGGATAATTTGCAGTCGCTGCGCGATGTCGGGCATCAGGTGCTGATCGATGACTTCGGCACCGGCTATTGCAGCCTCGCCTATCTGCAAACGCTGCCGGTTGATTGCCTGAAAATCGACAAGGCCTTCATCGATGCGCTGGGTCATGACGCCGCCAGCAGTGGTGTGGCCCCGCACATCATCCGCATGGCCCACGCCCTGGAACTCAAGGTGATCGCCGAAGGCATCGAGCATGAGGCCCAGGCGTCCTACCTGAGCAGTGAAGGCGTGAAGTTCGGCCAGGGCTGGTTGTTCGCCCATGCGCTCAGCGCGGTGCAGCTTATCGAATTGATTACACGCGGGCGGCGCCTGCTTGGACGCCGCCTGGACGACGAAGCCTGATGGCCCCTCAGACGGTCAGGGCCATGTAGAACTGAGTGCCCTGCCCTGGCCTGGAATAAACGCCCATGCGTCCACCATGGAGCTGGACGATTTCCTTGCACAGCGCCAGACCGAGGCCGGCGCCACCCTTCTTGCGCCCGACCTGGACGAAGGGCTCGAAGATCCGTCCTTGCTGGCCGTAGGCAATGCCCTCGCCATTATCTTCAACGCTGATGATCACCCGCTCGCCGTGGCGCCGGGCCTGCAGGCGGATCTGGCCGTCGCCGTTGGTGTGGCGCATCGCGTTGTCGATCAGATTGTCCAGGACCCGGTCCAGTTGCGCGGCATCGGCGTGCAGGCGCGGCAAGGGGCCCTGGATCTCCACGAGCAGTTCGATGCCCTTCTCTTGCGCCTGCTTGGCAAAGCGCATCCTGGCCGTTTCCAGCAGGTCTTCGATGGAGCAAGGCGCCAGGGTGAGCTTTTGCAGGCCATTCTGGTAGCGAGAAAAATTCAGCAGGTCGTTGATCAGCTGCATCAGACGCTGCATTTCTTCGTTGACGGTATTGAGCAGGTCCGCCTCGCGTGAATCTTCAGGAAAATGCATGCGTTCCTGCAGTAGCCCGAACGCCATGTGCATGCCTGTCACCGGTGTGCGCAACTCGTGGGACGCCCGCAAGACAAACTCGCTGCGTACCCGTTCGAAGGCGCGTTGTTCAGTGACGTCGTGCAGGATCATCACCGCGCCGAGAATCTGGCCCTGGGTATGGATGACGGGCGTGAGGCTGTAAGTCAGCACCCGGGACTCTCCATCCACTTCGATGCTCAAGTCGTCCGGTGCGCGCTCCTGGGTGCCACCGCGCAGTACCAGTTGCAGCTCTTCATCCAGCTCGACGCGTCCAAGGGCCTCGCCCAAACCCTGGCCCAGGCGCTCCTCGTCCCAGCCCAGTTGACGCTGGGCCACCGGGTTGAGGTGTTCCAGGCGGCCCTGGCGGTCGATCATCAGCAAGCCGTCGTCGATGCTGTCGAGGACCGCTTGCAGGCGCTGCTGGCCGGCAAGCAATTCGTCCACATTGGTGGCCTGATGTTCCCGTAATGCCTGGGCCATGATGCCGAAGCGACGCGTCAGCAGGTTCAGTTCAGCCGCCGAGGAAACCGGCAAGGTCACTTCGAAATTGCCTTGGCCGATATCATCCGCCGCCGCGGCCAGGGCCTCGATCGGCCCACCGAAACGTCGGGCGATGCCGTGGGCGGTAATGAAACCGATGATCAGCACAGCCAATCCCACCAACCCCAGCAGTCCGGAAATCAGCAACGCACGGGCGCGGGCGCGGTCCTGGGTTTCGCTGATCTTGTTCAGGGCATGGCGGTAGCCTTCGATCAACCCTCCGCGCAGCACGTTGAATTTTTGCGTCAGGTCCTGGATGCCGGTCAGTTGTGTCGGTTGCCGACGAGAGGCCTCGAAGGCCTCGAGGAAACTGAGGTAGTCGGCTTTTGCGCGGCTGAAGCTGGTGGTCGATTCAGCCAGTTGCTGCTCGTGGGCAATACCTTCATCCAGCAACTCGAAATACTGCCGTTTGGATTGTTCCAGCACTGTCAGGTCGGGGTTTTCCTCCAGCATGATCATTAATTGATCACCCAGTGTCTGGCGCAGCTTGAGGCCCAGGTCCAGCAGGAAAAAGTTGTCACGCACCGATTGTTCCTGGGTATTGGCCATCTGCATGACGCTGACCAGGCCGAGCAGCAGCCCCAGCAACGCCACGGTAATCAGTGCCGAGATACTGAGAAACAGCCGTGTGCGCAGCTTCATCGCCAGTTTCATAAGATGGCGCTCATAAGTTGTATTGCTTGCGTTTGCGATACAACGTGGAGGCGTCGATACCCAGGGTCTTTGCCGCCTGGTCCAGCGTGTCGGCGGTGGCCAGCACTGCGCCGATGTGGGCCTTTTCCAACTCGTCGAGGCTCAGCGCCGCGCCGATCCGCGGGGCATTGTTGACCGGTTGCTCGGCCATGCCCAAATGGCTGATTTCGACTTTTTCCTGTGGACAGATGATGCTGGCGCGCTCGACCACGTTGCGCAGTTCGCGGATGTTGCCGGGCCAGCGATAGCCCAGCAGCGCTTCGCGGGCCTCATCGCTGAAACCCCGGGCCGGGCGCGCGTATTCCTTGACGAAGCGCGCCAGGAAGCGATCGGCAAGGGTCAGGATATCTTCGGCCCGCTCGCGCAATGGCGGCAGATGCAGGGTGATCACGTTCAGGCGATACAGCAGGTCCTCGCGAAAACGCCCGTCGCGCACCATGTCCTCGAGGTTGAGGTTGGTCGCCGCGAGAATCCGCACATCGGCCCGGCGAGTGACCGGGTCACCCACTCGCTCGTATTCCTTGTCCTGAATGAAGCGCAACAACTTGGGCTGCAGTGTGAGGGGAAAATCGCCGATCTCGTCGAGAAACAGCGTGCCGCCATCGGCCTGGTTGACGCGCCCAAGGGTACTTTCGCTAGCGCCGGTAAATGCGCCACGGCTGTGGCCGAACAGTTCGCTCTCCATCAGCTCGGTGGTCAGCGATGGGCAGTTGATGGTGACGCAGGATTTTTTCGCGCGTTTGCTCCAGCCATGAATGGCCCGCGCCAACTCGCCTTTACCAGTGCCGGACTCGCCAAGAATAAGGATGTTGGCATCAGTGCTGGCGACCTGGCGGGCGGTTTCCAGCACCACTTTCATTGCTGGGCTGTGGGAGTCGAGCCCATCCTTGGGCTTGCGCACCTCGCCTTCGAGGGCTTCGAGTCGGGCGGACAGCTGGCGCACTTCCAACTGCTTGGCCGTTGCCAGGCGCAGTTGGTCAGGGCTGCACGGCTTGACCAGGTAATCAGCGGCGCCGGCCTGAATCGCGTCGACGGCGGTGTCCACCGCGGAATGCGCGGTAACGATGACGACGCGCATCCATGGCGCCTGGATGCGCATCTGCGCCAACACATCGAGGCCATTGTCCTCACCCAGGCGCAGATCCAGAAAACACAGGTCGAACACCTGGCGCTGCAGCAGGGCATCGGCCTGGGCTGCGCTGTTGGCGGTAGCGACGGTATAGCCTTCGTCTTCCAGGCAATAACGGAAGGTACGCAGGATGGCGGACTCATCGTCTACCAGCAGAATGCGGCCTTGATGCTCAGTGGCGGATTCCATTTTTCCTACGCTCCTTAAAGAATGATGATGATTAGTGTCAGAAAAATCGGGCAAGTTGCATGGTCGATTCTGACTGAATATTACCCATCGAGCGTACGTCTGTGGACCATCGGTTCACAACAAACTGATTTTAAAGCGGTTTTCCCCCGCCTCCGGGCTTCATACGTTTCGGCTCGCTCATTCCGACATCCATTTCCGACTTTCAATTCAAAAAGAATCTTACGCCTCTTCTGTAGGTAGTCGTGCAGAACGCACGACACTTGGCTGGGCCATCGTGCAGGATGCGCCCCGGCTAGTTTTTATTATGTTCATAACTTGTTGATTTTAAAGGTTTTAATGTGCGCTTTATTTCTGGCACGGCGGCTGCAATGTCCTAGTCAACGTGGCGTTTGAGCGCCTCAACCAGATCACCGCTAGGGTGGGGAGGAATTCCAGGATGAATCGTCAACGTGCCGCCCAATTTCGCATCAGCCCCCTGCATATCCAGCAGGGCCTGTGGGCTGTCGTCGCCCTGTTGATTACTCTCGTGGCGGGTCAGCAATTAATGCTCTGGCACGAAAGCCAACAGCCGGAAGCGCCGCTGGTATCGGTTCAACGAGCTCCCCAGACCCATTTCACTTCCGTCAGCAACCTCGCCGATGCAGCCGCTTCGATGCGCATGATGGAAGTTGACCAGGCGCAGACCGCCAACGACATGCCCCGTGAAGAACGCTGGGTCTTCTGACCCGCCGAACCGGCTGTCCGTTGTGTCGGAACCATTACCGCCAGACCCTAACTAAATAGAAAAGTGTAAGGAGAATCATCATGTTGAGCTGGGCAATTACCTTCCTGATCATTGCCATCATTGCTGCCGTACTGGGCTTCGGTGGCATCGCGGGCACCGCCACGGGCATCGCCAAGATTCTCTTTGTCGTGTTCCTGGTCATGTTCATCGCTTCGTTCTTCTTTGGCCGTCGCGGCCGAGGCTGACCATGAATCGGTCATTAAAAGGACTGGCCGCCGCCCTGCTTCTGGGCGGCAGCGCCATGGCAATGGCTGCCAATGATGGACAGATGCGGGTCAACCAAGTGCTTCAGGCGGATCCGCAGTACCGTGAGACCTGGCAGCAAGTGGTCAAAAAGGAGGAGCGTCTGCCGGAGTGGGTCATGAACCTGACCGGTGTTTCCGAGCAGATGAACGCGGTCGAGGAGGACGGCGATAAATATCTGGTCGGACCCTTGTGCGAAACCCAGGATACCTGCCGCAGCAAGCGCCTGTTCGTTGCCTTCAGCTTCGACAAGGACGAGGCCTACGCATTGTTGGTAGAGGTCCCCGCCGGACTGCCGGCCGACAAGTCGCCAACCCGCCATGCGGACTACCGCTTTCTCGGCAACCCCGACGAAGGTATGCAGGAAATGTTGATGGAACAGCTCAAGAAAGATCCGAATTGGTACTGACTTGAAAACAAGGAAGACAGCCATGTCTTTCTTTCTGCGAGGCCCGAGGAGGGCCGTCGCATGACCAGGGGGCTGGGACGTTCTGACCATTGAAGGTCGGAGTGACCTACGGGCACAAGGGGTGCCTGCGAAAGGGCCGGGTCAGGTAAAAAGCTGCGACGCAAGTTCGCAAAGCCACCTTGGCTTTAGCGAACTTGCGGAGAGCTTTAGCTGCTGAGGCTTGTGCCAGAGCGGTTGCCTCCTTGCCGCGAGAGTCCTCGCATGTGTTGCGGCGTATTGCCTCGCCAAATTCCTTCCTCACTGATACCTGACCGTATATCGGAGAGCGCCCATGGCGTTTTCATGATCAAGGCAGGCTCGAGGCGCTGTCCTTTCATCGCCTTCCGCGCAAGCCAGGTTGAGCCCGGCTACGCTGAAATGGCCGGTCCACGGCAGTTATACCCGCATAAATGGCGTCTTCGAACCGATTGGGACGCGCGTTTCATTCGCGTAATCTCATGCCGATTCGGCATAGGGTAGGCGTTTACGGCATTAGACGATCCCCCCTTGCATCGCAATAGTTGCGCCTTTTTTCGCCTGCCAGTGAGCCGTCGTGGCCGCTCGGGGCGACCTTATACGGGGGCAGAGGACACGAATTGCGATCGTCTACGCTGATCGGTTCATGTCACTGCCCGAGTCAAACTGAAGTAAGGGTAATGATATGAAGAAGGCACGACTAAGCCTCGCCTGGCAGATCCTCATCGGTCTGGTGCTCGGGATTGCAATCGGTGCGCTGCTCAACCACTTCAGTGCCGAGAAGGCCTGGTGGATCAGCAATGTGCTGCAACCGGCGGGCGATATCTTTATCCGTCTGATCAAGATGATCGTGATACCGATCGTGATCTCTTCGCTGATCGTCGGTATTGCTGGCGTGGGTGACGCCAAGAAACTGGGGCGCATCGGCTTCAAGACGATTGTCTACTTCGAAATCGTCACTACCATTGCCATCGTCGTTGGCCTGTTGCTGGCCAACTTCTTCCAGCCGGGCAGTGGCATCGACATGAGCACCCTGGGCACGGTGGATATCTCCAAGTACCAGGCCACCGCCGCCGAAGTCCAGCATGAACATGCGTTCATCGAGACCATCCTCAACCTGATTCCGTCGAACATCTTCGCGGCGGTTGCCCGCGGCGAGATGCTGCCGATCATTTTCTTCTCTGTCCTGTTCGGCCTCGGTTTGTCGAGCTTGCAAGCGGATCTGCGCGACCCGCTGGTGAAGATGTTCCAGGGCGTGTCGGAGAGCATGTTCAAGGTCACTCACATGATCATGAATTACGCCCCGATCGGCGTGTTCGCGCTGATCGCGGTGACTGTCGCCAACTTCGGTTTCGCCTCCCTGCTGCCATTGGCGAAACTGGTGATCCTGGTTTACGTCGCCATCGCCTTCTTCGCTTTTGTGGTGCTGGGCCTGATCGCGCGCTTGTTCGGCTTTTCGGTGATCAAGCTGATGCGCATCTTCAAGGATGAGCTGGTGCTGGCTTATTCCACCGCCAGTTCCGAAACCGTGCTGCCGCGCGTTATCGAGAAGATGGAAGCGTACGGCGCGCCGAAAGCCATCTGCAGCTTCGTGGTTCCTACCGGTTACTCGTTCAACCTCGATGGCTCGACGTTGTACCAGAGCATCGCGGCGATTTTCATCGCGCAGTTGTATGGCATCGACCTGTCGATCAGCCAGCAGTTGCTGCTGGTGCTGACCCTGATGGTCACCTCCAAAGGCATCGCCGGCGTGCCGGGCGTCTCCTTCGTGGTTCTGCTGGCGACACTGGGCAGCGTGGGTATTCCGCTGGAAGGCCTGGCGTTCATTGCCGGCGTCGACCGTATCATGGACATGGCCCGTACCGCGCTGAACGTCATCGGCAACGCCTTGGCCGTGCTGGTCATCTCCCGCTGGGAAGGCATGTATGACGATGCCAAGGGCCAGCGCTACTGGAACTCCCTGCCGCACTGGCGCAGCAAGGAGCCGCTGCCGGCGGGGGAAACTTCCAGCCGTTGATTACTGAAAATCAAATGTGGAAGTTTGGGCCAGCAGCAACGCTGCCTGAACAACCACGGTCATTGTGGGAGCGAGCTTGCTCGCGATAGCGTCAGTTCAGTCAAAATTAAGTTGCTTGACACACCGCCATCGCGAGCAAGCTCGCTCCCACAGGACCTCCTGTGCAGTGCCAACCAGACCCCGGAGAAATCCGGGGTTTGTCGTTTCTGCCGGCCCCGCTATCATTCGCCGCATCTTCCGGGGGACTTACCGATGCTCAATGGCCTGTGGCTTGGCTTCTTTATCGTGGCAGCCGTGTCGGCGCTGGTGCAGTGGCTGGTCGGCGGCAACGCCGGCATTTTCGCGGCGATGGTGGAAAGCATTTTTGCCATGGCCAAGCTCTCGGTGGAGGTGATGGTCCTGCTGTTCGGCACTTTGACGCTGTGGCTGGGCTTCCTGCGCATCGCGGAAAAAGCCGGCATTGTCGATTGGCTGGCCAAGGCCCTCGGCCCGCTGTTCCTGCGCTTGATGCCGGAAGTCCCGGCCGGGCATCCGGCCATCGGCCTGATTACCCTCAACTTCGCGGCCAACGGCCTGGGGCTGGACAACGCGGCCACCCCGATCGGCTTGAAGGCCATGCGCGCCCTGCAAGACCTCAACCCCAGCCCGACCATCGCCAGCAACGCGCAGATCCTGTTCCTGGTGCTCAACGCATCGTCACTGACACTGCTGCCGGTAACGATTTTCATGTACCGCGCCCAGCAAGGCGCGCCGGACCCGACCCTGGTGTTCCTGCCGATCCTGCTCGCCACCAGCGCCTCGACCCTGGTGGGGCTGTTGTCCGTGGCGTTCATGCAACGGCTGCGCTTGTGGGATCCGGTGGTACTGGCCTATCTGATCCCGGGCGCGCTGGTGTTGGGTGGTTTCATGGCGTTGCTGGCGACGCTCTCGGCCACGGCGCTGGCGGGGCTCTCATCGATTCTCGGCAACTTGACGCTGTTTAGCCTGATCATCCTGTTCCTGGTGGTGGGTGCGCTGCGCAAGGTCAAAGTGTATGAAGCCTTTGTCGAAGGCGCCAAAGAGGGATTCGACGTCGCCAAGACGCTGCTGCCGTATCTGGTGGCGATGCTCTGCGCTGTCGGTGTGCTGCGGGCTTCGGGGGCGCTGGATTTCGGCCTGGACGGTATCCGGCACTTGGTGCAGTGGGCCGGCCTGGACACGCGTTTCGTCGATGCCTTGCCCACCGCCATGGTCAAGCCGTTCTCCGGCAGCGCCGCCCGGGCGATGCTGATTGAAACCATGAAGACGTCCGGGGTGGACAGCTTCCCGGCCCTGGTGGCGGCAACTATTCAGGGCAGTACCGAAACCACGTTCTACGTGCTGGCGGTGTATTTCGGCGCCGTGGGCATCCAGCGAGCCCGCCACGCGGTGGGTTGCGCCCTGCTGGCCGAGCTGGCCGGGGTGATAGCGGCCATCGGCGTCTGCTACTGGTTCTTTGGCTGATCTGTAGGAGCGAGCCTGCTCGCGATAAGGTCCGCAGGACCTTCAGTCCTTCACCTCGAACCTCAACACACCAATCATCTGGCCATTTTCGGTGAGTATCCGCACTTGCCATTTTCCCGTCGGGTTGTCCGGGAAGTTCTGCTTGTGGGTCCAGGCGCGATAGCCTTCCTTGCGTCCGCCATGGATGTCCAGAGCGATGCGATCCACCTCTTTGCCGTTGAACTGCCAGACGTGGTAGATCCGCTCATCGAGTCCGCGCGGTGCGTTGATGGCGGTGTAGGCGTACAGGCCGTTACCACGGATCTGGGCCGCGCTGACTTCCTTGAGGCTGGCGCCAGGCGTGCGGTCTTCCAGCTGGGTACTGATTGCCACTTCGGTCATCCAGAGCGTGGCCGGTGGCACCCAGGAGCGCAGCACCCAGCCGGCGGCGCCGATGCCCAGGGTGATGCACAGAATCGCCAGCGCGTTGCGCACGGTGCGGATCGGGAAGATCGAGGCCAGGCTCGGGAACGACAGCAGCATGGCGATGCCCAGTGCCAGCTTGAAACTCTGGTCAGTGGTCAGGTGCAGGATCACCGGCAGCGCGGTGAGCAGCGCGGCGAACAGCGTCAGCGTGTGCAACGCCAGGAACGCCCAACGCCGGGGCGCCAGCCATTTGTAGTACAGCGGATCGATGATCGAGACCAGCGCCGACGCCGCCAGCAGGCCGGTAAAGAGCAGCTGGCTGCTGTTCCACGTTGTCGTGATGAAAAAAAACGGCAAGACGAAGAACAGGCTTTCCTGGTGGATCATCTGCGTGGCGTAACGCAGCAGCGGCTGGGGTATTTCCCGTTTGAAAATCCGCGTGAACAGCCGCGTCAGGCTGTTCTCCAACATCAGCCAGAGCCAGCTCACCAGCATCATGATGGCGATCCAGGTCGCCAGACCCTGCTGGCGATCCACCAGCATGAAACTGCCGACCCCGGAAATGAAACCGCCGAGCGCGATGACCCCCGGATAGCGCTTCATCAGTTCGAGGATGCGCTGGATTAAATGAGTCAGGTTCGGCATCGGCGGTTTCACAGTAAGTCTTGGGAAATATCCCTGACAGAGTATCGCCAGGACGGTGACATGGCGAGGATCGCGACGCCTGCCGCGGTGATCTTTCGTGGCGAGGGAGCTTGCTCCCGCTGGCCTGCGCAGCGGGCCCGGCATTTTCCCCCGGTAAACCGCATCGCCCGGTTTGCGGCTGCTGCGCCCGAGACGTCGGACCGGCCGAGCGGGAGCAAGCTCCCTCGCCACGGGATTTGAGTTTGCCCATCGCGCGCGAGGTGTATCAGTCTGGCTGCGGTCGCGCCCTGCGCCTCCATCGCCAGCCAATACCCACCAGCAGTAACACCACCAACCCAGCCAACACCCAAACGAGTTCGTCATCACCGAGCAACGGCTTCTCGATCCGCAGGTAACCCGGATCCTTGAGAAGTTCGCGCAGGGCCTGGTTGGCCTGCTCCAGGCTGACGGCCTGCAAGCGGGCGGCCGGGTTGGCGAAGCGGCCATCCTCATAATCGCCCAGGGCGCCCCAGTAATAATCGGCCAGCGCGCTGTTGCCTTGCACCGCCCAGGACTGATGGGCGATAGCGGCGCGTTTGATCCGCACGAAGCTCTCGGGGTCCAGGCCGTCCTTGAGCAGCGTGCCGCGCAATTGTTCCAGCACCTGCTCGGCTTTCGGCAGGTCTTCGCGCGCCAGGTCGGCGTTCAGGCTGAGAAAACCGACACCGCCAAAGACTTCCCGCTCTACCCAGGGGCCGTAGGACAGGCCGTTGGCCAGGCGCAACTGGCGATAAAGCGCCCAGTCCAGATAATCCTTGAGCAGGTCGAAGGTTTCGTCGTGCTGCTGTTCCAGCACCGGTTCCGGGAACAGCCAATGAAGCTTGGCGCCATCGCCGGCCAGGCCGTGAATCAGGTTGCGTTTGGTGACCGCGCTGTAGCGGATCTGCGGCAGCGGCTCGTGGACGCTGGGCTCGACCGGTTCGAGCTCGCCGAAACTACGCTCCAGGTAGGCCGGCAATAACCGGTCGAGATCGCCGACGACAATCAGCGTCATATTGTTGGAGGCATACCAGGCCTTGCGCACCTGCTCGACCCGGGCCAGCGTGAGGTGACCGACCTCGGCCCGTTCCGCGCACCGCAAGCCCAGTTCCACGGCCAATTGATTGCTGGCTTTATGGCCCAGGTCCTGTCGGTCGAGCCAGCGTTGCAGATGGGTGTAGTGACCGCCGTCCTCGCGCTCGACCACCCGTTTGGCCGCGTCCAGGGCTTTTTCGTCGATGCGGGTGCGGGTCAGCAGCGCCAGCAACAGGTCGAGGACCTTGCGCTGATTGCGCGCCGGTGCCTCGATGACAAACGTTGTATCGGCATTGCTGGTAAAGGCGTTCCACTCGCCGCCCAGGGCCTGCATGCGTTCCTCCAGGCCACCTTCGCCGCTGTCGTCTACCCCACTGAACAGAAGATGTTCGAGCAGATGCGGCAGCTCCTTGTCGGCGCAGCTGAAATCGTCGAGCCCCACGCCGACCACCAGCCGAATCGCCACGTGCCCGCGTTCGGTGCCGGGTTTGAGCAACAATTGCAGGCCGTTGGGCAACGTATAGCCTTCGACCTGAAAGCGATCCTGGGCAATGGCGGGGAGTGAGCCGAACAAAAGCAAGGCGAGCAGCAGACAACGCATAACGGGCTTCCTGGCGGCTGAGTGAAGATCCATGGTGCCGGGTCAGCCTTCATCGCGAGCAGGCTCGCTCCCACTTCGCGGAGTTGTCTGGCTGGCGATGGGCTTGAGCCCCGGCCCCTTTTAATGACTGACCGGGACGCCAGTCGTTCACGGCGAATGGGTGATGTCGGAAATTTCATCGACGGAAAGGGCGCCGATCTCCGAGGTTTCCAGCACCACATAGGCGCTGCCGCAGAACAGCGAATTCAGGCGCCGCATGTCAGCGATCAGCTCAAGGTGCAGGGAACTGGTCTCCAGGCTCTGCACGACCTTGCGTTGCAGACGGCTGACATGGGCATGGGCCATCCGCCGTTCCTGCGCGCGAAAGCGACGTTTCTCACGCAGCAACTGCCGTGCGCTTTCCCGATCGGCACTCAGGAACACCGTCAACCCCAGCCGCAGGTTGGCCAGCAGATGACTGTGCAGCCCCGCCAGTTCTTCCAGGCCCACATCGGAAAACGACCGGCGTTGCGAGGTCTTCTGCTGCTGGACCTTGCGCAGCATACGTTCGATGAGGTCGCTGGCCAGCTTGAGATTGATCGCCAGCTCGATGATTTCCGCCCAGCGGCGGCTGTCCTGTTCGCTGAGGTCCTCGCGGGGCATTTGCGCCATATACAGCTTGATGGCGCTGCACAGTGCTTCGACATCGTCGCTCATGGCGCGCACTTGCTGAGTAATCGCCGTCTGCTCGCCGCGCAGTACGCCGAGCATGGCTTCGAGCATGTTTTCGATCAGATCGCCTATGCGCAAGGTTTCCCGGGCCGCGTTCGCCAGGGCCAGGCTCGGGGTCGCCAGGGCGGTTGGGTCGAGGTGCCGGGGCTTGGCCGTGCCGTTGGTGTCCGGGCGCTCCGGCAGCAGCCACGCGCAGAGCCGGCCCATCGGCCCGACGCTAGGCAGCAATACCAGGCAACGCACGGTGTTGTAGAGCAGATGAAAACCGATGACGGTTTCCTGGTGGCTGAAATCCAGGCTGTCCAGCCAGCCCACCAGCGGATCGAGTACCGGAATGATCAGCAACAGGCCAATCAGCTTGTACAGCAGGCTGCCGAGTGCCACCTGGCGTCCGGCGGCGTTCTGCATGCTGGTGCTGAGAAACGCCAGGATGCCGCTGCCGATATTGGCGCCGATCACCAGGCCGATAGCCACTGGCAAACTGATCACCGCCGCGCCGGCCAGTGTCGCGGTCAGCAGCACGGCGGCGAGGCTGGAATAGGAAATCATGGCGAACAGCGCGCCGACCAGCGCATCGAGCAGGATATCGCCGGTCAGTGAGGCGAAAATCACCTTCACGCCCTGGGCCTGGGTGATGGGCGCAGCGGCTTCGACGATCAGTTGCAGGGCCAGGATGATCAGGCCCAGGCCGATGGCGACCCGGCCCATCTGCCCGACGCGCGTCTGTTTGCGCGACAGGAAAAAAATCACCCCGAGGAAAATCAGCAACGGTGACAGCCACGACAGGTCGAGGGTCAGCACCCGTGCCATCAGCGCGGTGCCGACGTCGGCGCCAAGCATGGTCGCCAGGGCGGGCGTCAGCGACATCAGGCCCTGGCCGACAAAAGAGGTGACGAGCATGGCCGTGGCGTTGCTGCTCTGGACCATGGCGGTGACCA
Source organism: Pseudomonas sp. R3-56 (assembly GCF_051132075.1). Classification (NCBI taxonomy): domain Bacteria; kingdom Pseudomonadati; phylum Pseudomonadota; class Gammaproteobacteria; order Pseudomonadales; family Pseudomonadaceae; genus Pseudomonas; species Pseudomonas sp. R3-56. The sequence goes on from NZ_CP071657.1 coordinate 61,861, forward strand.
TGATCCCGGCGATGAAAGCCAACCAGCGCCGGGACATGTTCTGGCTGATGACGTGACGCAGGTTCGAGCCATAGACCCGCAGAATGCCGGTACGGACGATGTGCGTGCCCCAGATCAGCAAGGCCACGGCGGAGAGCAGATTCAGCAGGGTCAGCATGAGAAGCCCCCTGTTAGCGTCCCAAAGGAACAAATTGACGATGCCACATCGTTCTACTGGTACTTAAGCTGTAGTTGGCGAATGGTTCGGACGCCAGCATTGCATAGCTGAAGATGGCTTTGAAACAAAACTGTCATGAAAATACTTCATCTGGAACACCCCGAACCCCTGTGGGAGCGAGCCTGCTCGCGAAGGCGGCAGCCCATCCAATATCGCTGGCGCAGGCAGACCGCTTTCGCGAGCAAGCTCGCTCCCACAGGTATTGCATCCGGCCGCTTCCTGCAGACATGAAAAAAGGGGCTCTCAAGAGCCCCTTCGTTCATTGCCCTGCATCTTTACTGACCCGGAACATCCTTGCGCAGTTTCACCGGATCCTGCTGCTTGCGCTTGCGTGCCATCGCGGTACGCATCTTGATATTGATCGCTTCCACCGCCAGCGAGAACGCCATGGCGAAATAGACGTAGCCTTTAGGCACATGCACATCGAACGATTCGGCGATCAGTACGGTACCGACCACCAGCAGGAACGACAGCGCCAGCATCTTCAGCGACGGGTGCTTGTCGATGAACGTGCTGATGGTGCCCGAAGCCAGCATCATCACCAGTACGGCGACGATGATCGCGGCAACCATGACCGGTACATGGGAGACCATGCCGACCGCGGTGATGACCGAGTCCAGGGAGAACACGATGTCGATGATCGCGATCTGGATGATGGTGTAGATGAAGTTGCCGCCCTTGACCGAAGGCTCGTCGCTGTTTTCCTCTTCGCCTTCCAGCGCGTGGTACATCTCCTGAGAGCTTTTCCACAGCAGGAACAGGCCACCGAAGAACAGGATCAGGTCGCGGCCGGAGATGCCCTGGCCGAATACTTCGAACAGATCGGCGGTCAGGCGCATCACCCAGGTGATGGACAGCAACAACAGGATCCGCGTGATCATCGCCAGCGCCAGGCCGAAGATCCGGGTGCGTGCCTGCATGTGCTTGGGCATGCGGCTGACCAGGATCGAGATCATGATGATGTTATCGATACCCAGGACGATTTCCAGGGCGGTCAGGGTAAAGAAGGCAACCCATATTTCCGGGTTGGTCAGCCATTCCATGTGAGTTCCTTTGAGCGAGTGTTAGGCCGCGCCGCGCCTTCGGTTAACCGACAGGGGCGACGCGGCGGGCGTTGCTTTTATAGAGTGCTGAACAGCGGAAAAATCCCCATCAGCAAGGCGGCGAACATTATGCACAGGCAAACCAGTACTGCCCACTTCAAGGTGAAGCGTTGGTGATCGCCGAATTCGATCCCGGCCAGGGCCACCAGCAGATAAGTCGACGGAACCAGCGGGCTCAGCAGGTGAACGGGCTGGCCGACGATCGAGGCACGGGCCATTTCGACGCCAGTGATGCCGTAATGGCTGGCTGCTTCGGCCAAAACTGGTAACACCCCGTAATAAAATGCATCGTTCGACATGAAGAAAGTGAACGGCATGCTCACCAGGGCGGTGATGACCGCGAGGTAAGGACCGAGGAAGTCCGGGATCACTGCCAGCAGGCTCTTGGACATGGCATCGACCATGCCGGTGCCCGACAGGATGCCAGTGAAGATACCCGCCGCGAAGATCAGCCCGACCACCGCCAGCACGCTGCCGGCGTGAGCCGCGACGCGGTCTTTCTGTTGTTGCAGGCATGGATAGTTGACGATCATCGCGATACTGAACGCCACCATGAACAGCACCGGCAGCGGCAACAGGCCAGCAATCAGCGTGCACATCAGGGCCAGGGTCAGCGCGCCGTTGAACCAGATCAGCTTCGGACGGCGGGCGTCCGGAAATTGCGAGACGCTGATTTCGCTGTGGTCCATGTCGTCACCGGCCAGGTGCAGCTCACCCAGACGTGCACGCTCGCGTTTGCCGTACATGTAGGCAATCGCCAGGATCGCCACGACGCCGGCCAGCATCGCCGGGATCATCGGGACGAAGATGTCCGACGGATCCACATGCAGCGCACTGGCCGCCCGAGCGGTTGGCCCGCCCCAAGGGGTCATGTTCATCACGCCGCCGGCGAGGATGATCAGGCCCGCCATGATCTGCGGGCTCATGCCGATACGGCTGTAGAGCGGCAGCATGGCGGCTACGCAGATCATATAAGTGGTCGCGCCGTCACCATCGAGGGAAACGACGAGCGCCAGAACGGCGGTGCCGACCGAAACTTTCAGGGGGTCGCCCTTGACCATCTTGAGGATCTTGCGCACGGCCGGGTCGAACAGGCCGGAGTCGATCATCAGGGCGAAATAGAGAATCGCAAACATCAGCATCACCCCGGTCGGGGCAAGCTTGGTGATGCCTTCGAGCATCATCGGGCCGATCTTCGGCGCAAAGCCACCGAACAGCGCGAACAGGATCGGAATGATGATCAGGGCGATCAGCGCGGACAGGCGCTTGGTCATGATCAGGAACATGAACGTGATGACCATGGCGAAGCCAAGGAAAGTCAGCATGGGAAATACTCCAGGCGTGGCGCGGCGGGCAAAGGCGAACCGGAACGGTCAGCGCAGGATGCAGGGCTCGGGACGGACGGATGGAGGGGATGCAACGGGACGGGTAGCAGCGGACATCAGAATCACCATTGTTGTTGTTAAAAAGGCCGCACGAGCATTCGATAGCTCGTTTCTGGCCGCCGGTCTTTTGCCGGTAGGTGAGGCGATCCTAATCGCGCAAGCTTTCAGCAGCCTTTCGCTGTAGCAATGGCTGATGACCGGCCCGCTTTCGCTGTAGCAATGGCTGATGACCAGCCTGCTTTCGTGGCGAGGGAGCTTGCTCCCGCTCGGTCGCGCAGCGACCGCAAAATCCTGGGGGCCGCTGCGCCCGAAGCGTCGGACCGGCCCAGCGGGAGCAAGCTCCCTCGCCACAAAAGGCAATCAGCTTGTTGATTCGAACGCCGAAAGATTCAACGGTCGTACCGCGCCCATCCAGATCGCATGATCGGTGTGATCGGCCAGATCATCACCTGTATCCGGATGAAGAAATATCACCAGCCCGTTGCGATTGAGCGCCAACCACGGCAGGACCACGCCGATGTACTGCGGATCGAATGCCAGCTGGCAGCTCCAGTCCGGGTGCGGGCCGACCGGCCGTTGGTGAACCCGGCCCATCTGCAGCGGGAACAGCTGCGCCGCTTGCTCACACAAGGCCCGCGCCTGATCGATGGTGCCGGCGTCGAAATAAACATGGGCGTGATAGCCCTTGATCCGTTGCATCTGTCACTCCTCGAAAGACCAGCCGAACCCTCGCGGTTAACCACGGGTCAGAGCCTTTACACGCGGGATAAAAGGAATACCAGCCATGAGAAACGCCGAAACCCCGGTCATCAAAGTGGTGCTCTATGGTGCCATGAGCAGCCTCGGAAGTGCGTTGATGGCTGAGCTGTTGCGACGCCAGCACGAAGTCATCGCCATCCTCGATGATCTTACGGCCCTGGCGCCACGCCCGGGCCTGCGGACCAAGACCGGCGACCTGTTCGACCCCGAACGGGTCAAGCAGAGCGTTGCCGGCGCCACTGCCGTGGTGTGCCTGTTGAACGCGCCGGGGCTACCAATGAACAGCGAGCAAGTGGAGCGCACACTCATTCCCGGCCCGGTGGAGCAGGTCCTGGCCGTGGATGCGCTGATTGCGGGCATGCAGGCTGTCAGTATTCCCCGGCTATTCCTGGTAGGCGATTTCGCTGCCCTTGATGAGCAGGAAGCCGAAGATGACTTGCAACGCCACGCCGCCGAGGAAATCCTCGACGCCCTGAAAAACAGCGCCTTGCAATGGACCCTGGTCAACGCGCCCTACGCCGCGCCGGGCTTGAGCATCGAGCATTTCAGCCAGGTCAGCACCAGCCTGGAGTCCGGAATGGCCGAGTCCCTGGAGCGCCTCAATCGGGTGGCCGTGGGCATTGTCGATGAGCTGCGCTCGAACCTGCATGTGGGCGAGCATGTGAGTTTCGTGCCCGCCCTCTAAAGGCGTACTCATCCCGTGGCGAGGGAGCTTGCTCCCGCTGGGCCGCGTAGCGGTCCCCGGAATTGCCTGGTTGATGGAGCACGCGCCTCAAACCGCAATCGAAGGCAACGGCAACCCTGTAAGCGACTCCGCACTATTGGCCTGTTCTTCCATCAGCCAATCCACGAAAAGCTTGATCAGCACACCCCGGCGCTTGCGCTGGGGCAAGACCACGTAATACCCCAACCGGGAAAGCACCGTTTCGGCGATCGGGCGACATAGCAACCCTTGCGCCAGCAAGTTATCCACAAGGTGCCGCCAACCGATAGCGACACCTTGGCCGCCAATCGCCGCCTGGATGAGCAGTGTGTAGTTGTCGAAGCGCAACTGACCCGGCGCCGGTGGCGAGGTGATGCCCAGTTCACGAAATACGCCGCTCCAGTCGAACCAGGCGCTGCTGTTGCCGCCGCGCAAATGCAGCAGCGGGAATTCCGCGAGGGCGTGGGCGGGCAGGGGTTGGGGACGGTCCTTGAGCAGGAGAGGGCTGCATACAGGAAAGACTTCTTCGCTGAAAAGCCAACGACTTTCGCCCTGTTTGAAGCGACCGTCGCCGAATAGAACCGCAACATCGATATCGGTACGCAGCATGTTGTGGTTGCGCTCGCTGGTTACCAGGCTCACATCTACCTGCGGATTTGCCGCGTGGAACCGATGCAGTCGCGGCATCAGCCAATAGGCGGCGAAAGCGAAATCCGTCGCGACCTGCAGCACTTCATGCTGGTGCTGGGCCGTGATCGCGTTGAGCCCCGCATCGATGCTCTGCAAGCCGGCCTGGACCTGCTCGAACAGGATCGCGCCGGCCTCGGTCAGTTCGATGCCCCGATAAATGCGATCAAACAGGCGCGTACCGAGCTGCTCTTCCAGCCGTTTGATCTGCTGGCTGATGGCGGGTTGGGTCGTGCCCAGTTCAATCGCTGCCGCAGTAAAACTTTGCTGGCGAGCCGCTGATTCGAAGGCGCGGAAGAGATCCAGGGACAGGTCACCCAAGGCGTCATACATAAGCTCAGCTTATCCTAGTCATTATCTTGCATGGGCTTTACCCCAACTAGCATGGGCTACATGCTCGTTCGCAGCAATATCGCATAACCGTTCACTATGGAATGCCGCGAATACATGAAGCGCAAGAACATTCTTTTCATCATGGCCGATCAGATGGCCGCGCCAATGTTGCCGATCTACGGTCCGTCGCCCATCAAGCTGCCCAATCTGTCTCGCCTGGCCGACCAGAGCGTGGTATTCGATGCCGCCTACTGCAACAGCCCGCTCTGTGCGCCGTCACGCTTTACCCTGGTGAGCGGTCAGTTGCCGAGCAAGATCGGCGCCTATGACAACGCGGCGGATTTTCCGGCGGACGTTCCAACTTATGCCCATTACCTGCGCCGTCTCGGCTATCGCACGGCGCTGTCCGGCAAGATGCATTTTTGCGGGCCGGACCAATTGCACGGTTACGAAGAGCGCCTGACCAGCGACATTTATCCAGCGGACTACGGCTGGGCCGTGAACTGGGACGAGCCGGATGTGCGGCCGAGCTGGTATCACAACATGTCGTCGGTGCTGCAGGCCGGACCGTGCGTGCGCACCAATCAGCTGGATTTTGATGAAGAGGTGGTGTTCAAGGCCCAGCAGTACCTGTTCGACCACATCCGCGAGGACGGCGACCAGCCGTTTTGCCTCACCGTATCCATGACCCACCCACACGATCCGTACACGATTCCCAAGGCATTCTGGGATCTGTATGACGACAAGGACATCCCGCTGCCCTACACCCCGGACCAGACAGAGCTTGATCCACATTCCCAACGCCTGTTGAAAGTCTATGATCTGTGGGGCAAGCCGCTGCCTGTGGATAAAATCCGCGATGCTCGCCGCGCCTACTTCGGCGCCTGCAGCTACATCGACAGCAATGTCGGCAAGTTGCTGCAGACGTTGGAAGACACCGGGTTGCTCGACGACACCATCATCGTGTTCTCTGGCGATCATGGAGACATGCTCGGCGAAAAAGGCCTCTGGTACAAAATGCACTGGTTTGAAATGGCCGCCCGCGTGCCGCTGTTAATCAGCGCTCCGGGCCAGTTTGCCAGCGGCCGCGTCAGCGCGGCGGTGTCCACCGCCGACCTGCTGCCGACCCTGGTCGAGCTGGCCGGCGGCACGCTGGAGGCCGGCTTGCCGCTGGATGGACGTTCGCTGGTTCCGCATCTGCAAGGGCAGGGCGGGCACGATGAGGTCTTCGGTGAATACATGGCCGAAGGCACCGTCAGCCCGTTGATGATGATCCGTCGCGGCCCGTGGAAATTCATCTACAGCGAAGATGACCCGTGCCTGTTGTTCGACCTGCGCAATGATCCTCAGGAGGTGGCGGATCTCAGTCAGTCGCCTGAGCATCAGGCGCTGTTCAACGATTTTCTCGCCGAAGCGCGGGCCAAATGGGATATTCCAGCCATTCACCAACAGGTGCTCGCCAGCCAGCGACGCCGTCGTTTCGTTGCCCAGGCGTTGACCCTGGGCAAACTCAAGAGCTGGGATCACCAGCCGCTGGTCGATGCCAGCCAGCAATACATGCGCAACCACATCGACCTCGACGATCTGGAGCGCAAGGCCCGTTATCCACAACCCTGCCAATAGACCAATAACGTAAGGGGAAGCGCATGCAAAAGTTATCCACAGTACTGACCGCCGGGCTGTTGGCGTTGAGCAGTGTTTCGGCGTGGGCCGAGCAGAGTTGCGAGACCGTGAAGATGGCCGATCCGGGCTGGAGCGATATCGCCGCGACCAACGCCGTCGCCGGTTTCCTGCTTGAGGGCATGGGTTACAAGGCCAAGGTCGACACCTTGGCGGTACCGATCACGTTCGGTGGCCTGAAGGATGGCCAGGTTGATGTTTTCCTGGGTAACTGGATGCCGGCGCAGCAGGGGTTCTATGACAAGTTCGTCGCCAATGGCGATGTCACGCAGTTGGCGAAGAACCTGGACGGCACCGAATTCACCCTGGCGGTGCCGGACTATGTCTGGGACGCCGGTGTGCATAACTTCGCCGACCTGAACAAGTTCGCCGACAAGTTCGACAAGAAGATCTACGGTATCGGTTCCGGCGCCCCGGCCAACCTTTCGCTGAAAGAAATCATCAAGACCAACGATTTCGGCATGGGCGAATGGAAACTGGTGGAGTCCAGCGAGCAGGCAATGCTGGCGGAAGTCTCCCGGGCCGTGAAGAAGCAGAAATTCGTGACGTTCCTCGGCTGGACCCCACACCCGATGAACGTGCAACTGAAAATGCATTACCTCAAGGGCGGCGAGAAGTACTTTGGCGATACTGGCAGCGTTTATACGCTGACGCGCAAGGGTTATGCACAGGCCTGTCCGAACGTCGGGAAGCTGCTGACCAACCTGAGTTTCACCCAGGAAATGGAAAACAGCATCATGGCCGAAGTGGTGAACAAGAAGGTCAGCAACGCCGAAGCGGCCAAGGCCTGGATCAAGGCCAACCCGGCGGTGCTGGACAAATGGCTGGACGGCGTGAAGACGGTGGATGGCAAGGACGCGCTGGCGGCGGTCAAAGCCAAGCTCTGACGAGCTCTTGTGGCGAGGGAGCTTGCTCCCGCTGGGCCGGTCCGACGCTTCGGGCGCAGCGGTCCCGGTTTTTTGCGGCCGCTGCGCGACCGAGCGGGAGCAAGCTCCCTCGCCACGTTGGTTCACCTGATATTCTTGTGCCAAACCCCATCTTTGAGGCTCCATGGCAATCCCCACGCGCCATTCACTCTTTCCATTCCTCAGCTGGCTGCCCCGGCAGACCCGCGCCAGCGTCGGCCGTGACCTGATCGTCGGCCTCAGCGGCGCGATTCTCGCGTTACCGCAGTCCATTGCCTACGCATTGATTGCCGGCCTGCCGCCGGAATACGGCTTGTACGCGGCAATCGTGCCGGTGCTGATCGCCTGCCTATGGGGGTCGTCCTGGCATTTGATCTGTGGTCCTACGGCGGCAATCTCCATTGTCCTCTACGCCACTGTCAGTCCTCTGGCCGTGCCGGCGACTCAGGACTACATCACTTTGATCCTGCTGCTGACGGTGCTGGCGGGTATTTTCCAATGGCTGCTGGGATTGCTGCGTTTCGGTGCGCTGGTCAATTTTGTCTCACACTCGGTCGTACTCGGCTTCACCCTGGGCGCGGCGGTGGTGATTGCGCTGGGGCAGTTGCCGAACCTGCTGGGCCTGGATCTGCCCAACGAAGCCACGGCCCTGAAAGGCGTGCTGGTGCTGGTCAGTCACATCGGCGCTGTGGATAAGCCATCGCTGCTGTTGGGATTGGCGACGCTGGTGGTCGGGATCGTGCTCAAGCGGTTGCTGCCGCGCTGGCCGAGTCTGCTGATCACCCTGGTGATCGCCAGCCTGGTGGTCTGGGCATGGCCCGGGATGTTCGGGCATGTGGCATTGGTCAGCGCCTTCGTCGGACGCTTGCCGCCGCTTACGCCGCTGCCGTTGGACCTGGAGCTGATCTTGCGTCTGCTGCCCGGTGCCGTTGCGGTGGGCATGCTCGGGCTGGTGACCAGCCTGTCCATCGCCCGCTCGTTGTCGGTCCGTTCCGGGCAACTGCTCGATGCGAATCAGGAGGTCCGGGCGCAGGGGCTTTCCAATATCGTCGGAGGATTTTTCGCCGGATCGCTGTCAGCCGGCTCCTTTACCCGTTCCGGTCTCAGCTATGAAGCGGGTGCCTGTTCGCCCCTGGCCGGAGTTTTTTCGGCGTTGTGGGTGGCGCTGTTCGCGGTTGCCGGCGCGACACTGATCGCGCACATTCCCATTCCCGCCATGGCCGGCAGTATTCTGCTGATCGCCTGGGGCCTGGTGGACCATCGGGGTATCCGGGCGCTGTACCGTGTGAGTCGTTCCGAATTCCTGGTCATGGGTCTAACCTGCCTGGCCACGCTGCTGCTTGAACTGCAAACGGCTATCTACGCTGGCGTGTTGGCTTCGCTGTTTTTCTATCTCAAGCGCACTTCGCAACCGCGGGTGCAGCATTTCCGGGAAGGTGAGGCGGACGTCTTGCGGGTGGGCGGCTCGATCTTTTTCGGCGCCAGCCATTATTTGCAAGTGCGCCTGCAACGCATGCCCGCCCAGCAGGTGATCATCGACGCCCAGCAGATCAACTTCATCGATTACTCCGGCGTCGAAATGCTCCACCAGGAAGCCCGGCGCCTGCGCAGCCAGGGGCGCAGCCTGACTTTGCGTGGGGCAAGGCCACCGGTGGTGGAGGAATTGTTGAAGCTGGAAGGACCGGAGAAATGCCCGATCCTCTTCAGGGATTGACCGCAGCGAGTTGACGGCGCAACTCCGCCAGCACCGGGGCGGTGTCCGGACGTACGCCACGCCACAGGAAAAACGCTTCGCCCGCCTGTTCGGCGAGCATGCCCAGGCCATCCATCACCACCGCCGCGCCGTGTTCTTCGGCCCAGCGGCAGAACGACGTCGGCTCCTTGCCATACATCATGTCGTAGCAAAACGTCTTGCCTGGCTCGATCAGACTTCCGGCGATCGGTGGTACATCGCCTGACAGGCTGGCGGATGTGGCATTGATGATCAGGTCCACTGGCTCGCGCAACCAATCGAAACCGCTGGCCGAGACCGGACCCAGGTCGGCGAACAGCTCAGCCAGCAATTCAGCTTTTTCCACCGTGCGATTGGCAATGATCAGCGATGACGGCGCCTCAGCCAACAAGGGTTCCAAGGCGCCCCGTACCGCGCCGCCGGCGCCCAGCAGCAGGATGCGCTTGCCCTTGAGGCTGAACCCGGCGTTGACGGTCAGGTCCCGAACGAGCCCGGCGCCGTCGGTGTTGTCACCCAGCAGGCGGCCGTCGGCCTGTTTGCTCAAGGTGTTGACCGCCCCGGCCCGTTGCGCCCGTTCGGTCAGGCTGTCAGCCAGGCGAAAGGCGTCCTCCTTGAACGGCACGGTGACATTTGCCCCACGCCCCTCACGGAAAAATTCCCGGGCGCAAGCGGCGAACTCCTCCAGCGGCGCCAGCAGCGTGGTGTAGTCCAACGCTTGCCCGGTCTGCTCGGCAAACAGGCGATGGATCAACGGCGACTTGCTGTGGCCGATCGGGTTACCCATTACAACGTAGCGATCCATGGACCTTTCCCCGTTCAGGCCGTAGCCAGCCAATCGCGATCCTGCAGGAAATAATCGGTCAGCCGCGCCTCTTCGCTGCCCGGCTCGGCTTTCCAGTCGTAGCTCCAGCGGACCTGCGGTGGCAGCGACATCAGGATCGACTCGGTACGCCCGCCCGATTGCAGGCCGAACAGGGTGCCACGGTCATAGACCAGGTTGAATTCCACGTAGCGCCCACGGCGGAACTCCTGGAATTGTCGTTGCGCGGCGGTGAACGGGTCGTGTTTGCGACGCCGCACGATAGGCAGATAGGCATCGATGTAGGCGTCGCCGATGGCGCGCATGAAGGCGAAGCTGGTATCGAAGTCCCACTCGTTCAGGTCATCAAAAAACAGACCGCCGATGCCGCGCGGTTCGTTGCGATGCTTGATGTGGAAATAGCTGTCGCACCAGGCCTTGTAGCGCGAATAGACCTCCGGGCCGAACGGCTCGCAGGCTTGCTGGGCGACGCGGTGCCAATGCACGCAATCTTCTTCCACGCCGTAGTAAGGGGTCAGGTCGAAACCGCCGCCAAACCACCAGACCGGCTCTTCGCCTTCTTTTTCGGCGATGAAAAAGCGTACGTTGGCGTGGGACGTAGGCACGTGGGGATTGTGCGGGTGGATCACCAGCGACACGCCCAGTGCCTCGAAACCGCGCCCGGCCAGCTCCGGCCGGTGGGCGCTGGCCGAGGGTGGGAGACCGCTGCCAAAGACGTGGGAAAAGTTGACGCCGCCCTTCTCGATGACCGTACCGTTTTCAATCACTCGGGTGCGCCCGCCACCGCCGGCAGGTCGGGTCCAGGCGTCCTCGACGAAGCGAGTGCCACCGTCCTCGGTTTCCAGGGCGGCGCAGATGCGGTCTTGCAGGTCGAGCAGATAGGCTTTCACGGCCTCGGTGCGAGTAGTCATGACATCACCTTGATCAGGGCTACGCTGCGCGGCGTACAAGGGCCGCCGGCAAATGGGCGCACAGGATAACACCGCATCCGCCCACGCCACAGTTGACGGAGATCAAGCTTAGGAGTCCGATAGCAGGCTTGGTAAAAAGTCCCACGATAAGGAGAGAGCGAAGATGGCCAAACGTATCCAGTTCAGCGCCCACGGCGGCCCGGACGTGCTTGAGTACGTCGAATACCAGCCGGCCGAGCCCGGTCCGCAGCAGGTTCGCGTCAGCAACAAGGCGATCGGCCTGAACTTCATCGACACCTATTATCGCAGCGGGCTTTACCCGCCACCGGCGCTGCCATCGGGACTCGGTGCCGAGGGTGCCGGCGTGGTCGAGGCCGTCGGCGCGGACGTCACGCGCTTCAAGGTCGGTGACCGCGTGGCCTATGGCAGCGGTCCGCTGGGGGCCTACAGCGATGTGCATGTGTTGCCCGAGGCCAATCTGGTCCACTTGCCCGAATCCATCAGTTTCGAACAGGCCGCCGGGGTGATGCTCAAGGGCCTGACCGTGCAATACCTGCTGCGCCAGACCTACGAGCTCAAGGGCGGCGAAACCATCCTGTTCCATGCCGCCGCCGGTGGCGTGGGCTCGCTGGCCTGCCAATGGGCCAAGGCCCTGGGCGTGAAGCTGATCGGCACCGTCAGCTCGGCGGAAAAAGCCGCTATCGCAAAATCTCACGGCGCCTGGGAAGTCATCGACTACAGCAAGGAAAACGTCGTACAGCGTGTACTGGAATTGACTGACGGCAAGAAGGTCCCGGTGGTGTACGACGGCGTCGGCAAGGACACCTGGCTGACCTCCCTGGATTGCACGGCGGCCCGTGGCCTGGTGGTGAGCTTTGGCAATGCCTCCGGCGCGGTGGAGGGCGTGAACCTGGGGATCCTCTCGGCCAAGGGCTCGCTGTACGTCACCCGCCCGACACTGGCGACCTACGCCAACAACGCCGAAAATCTCCAGCACATGGCCGATGAGCTCTTCGCCATGATCGCCAACGGCAAGCTTATCGTGGATATCAACCAGCGTTATCCGCTGGCGGAAGCGGCCAAGGCCCATACCGAGTTGTCGGCGCGGCGCACGACGGGGTCGACCATCCTCCTGCCCTGAGATTGATACCCAAAGGTTTGCGCAAAACCTGTGGGAGCGAGCTTGCTCGCGATAGCGGTGGACCAGCCAACATCAACGCCAGCTGACCTGACGCCATCGCGAGCAAGCTCGCTCCCACAGTGGTTTTATGCAAGATTCAGAATGTGTGGGCGGAATCAGTCCGGCCGCACCACCTTGCCGGTCGCCAGGTCACGGATCACGCTCGGGTTTCGACGCCCGCCCAGGTTGCCGCCCAGCACCAGGTCGATCTGTCCGCGGAAATACTGCTCCACGCGGATCCGCGTCCGCGCCGCCGGGCGCCCCTGGGGGTTGGCCGAGGTGGAGACAAGCGGGCCGACCAGCGAACACAGGTCGCGCACGATCGGATGATCGCTGACCCGTAGCGCGACGGTGTCGTGCACGCCGGTGATCCATTCCGGCAACAGGTTCTGGTGCGGGACCAGCCAGGTGTTCGGCCCAGGCCAAGTGCTGGCCATGCGATCCATCCAGGTCTCGGGGAAATCCTCGAACAGGAAATCGAACTGGTGGATGTTATCGGCCACCAGTATCAGTCCCTTGTCGGGCAGTCGGGACTTGATCGCCAACAGACGCTCCACCGCATCTTCGTTCCACGGGTCGCAACCCAGGCCCCAGACCGCTTCGGTTGGATAGGCAATCACCGCCCCGGCGCGAATTTCTCGCGCGGCTTGTTGCACACGCCAGCTGTTGACCATGAAAGATTCTCCGCAACGCAAATAAGGCTGTGCGCAGTTTACCGATCTTCCTCATAAAACCTAGCGAGCAAACCAGCGTCCATGCTCGCACGCCGCCCTTCCGTCCATTTCCAGGTCGGTCAGTGCCGCCAGGACCTTGGACAAGCCCCAGCCGCTGGCATCGGCCAGTGCTTCGCTGGTCTGCGGCGCGGCGTGCAGCAGGCGCAACAGCGGATGCGTCACGGCGACAGGCTCGGCGCTGAAGGGTAAGCGTTGCCAACCGCGTAGCGCTTCGAGGATGTGCTCCACGGTTTCCACCAGCGCCGCGCCGTCACGGATCAGTTGATGGCAGCCCCGGGCGCCGGGATGGTGAATCGACCCCGGAATGGCATACACCTCACGACCCTGTTCCGCCGCCAGGCGTGCGGTGATCAGCGAGCCACTGGCGACGCTGGCCTCGACCACCAGCACGCCAAGGGACAAACCGCTGATAATCCGATTGCGGCGCGGGAAGTTGCTGGCGTGGGGTGGCGCGTCCAGGGGGAACTCCGACAGCACCGCGCTGCCCTGGGCGATCATCGCTTCTGCCAGCCGACGATTGCGCTGTGGATAAAAATTTTCCAGGCCCGTGCCCAGCACACCGATTGTCTGCCCGCCGACATCCAGCGCTGCTTGATGCGCGGCCGCGTCGATACCCAAGGCCAGACCGCTGGTGATGACAAATCCAGCTCCGGCCAGGCTCCGGGAAAATGCCGCCGCGGTGTCCATGCCGGGACGCGAGGCGCGACGACTGCCGACCATCGCCAGTTGCGGTTTCTCCAGAATCGAGGTGTCGCCAGCAACGAACAGAAGCGGCGGCGCGTCGCAGATCTGCGCCAGCAACGCCGGGTAGTCGGGCTGGTCCCACATCAATAGACAGTGGGCCGAACCCTCTAGCCAGGCCAGCGCGCGGGCCGCGCCGTCACGAATTTCCGGCGCGCGTCGGGCCTCGGCGCACTGCGCGGGCAACCCCAGCGCTCGCCATGCGCTAGGCGGGGCGCTGATGGCTTTGGAGGCCGAGCCGAAGGCTTCCATGAGGGTCATGAAACGTTTGGGTCCCAGTTCCGGCAAGCGATGCAAGCGCAGACGGGCCTCCAGTTCCGCGGGCGGAACCGAAGCGGATTCAGGCAATGGCATGTGATCAATCCTTGATCGTCATAAGCCCCGTACAAACGGGAACAAGTTGTGGATAACTCTGTTGGTAACTTGTGAGACCCGTTACGGATTGCGCACCTTGTCGAGGATTGCCAGCGAGCGCGAGGCGTACAGCACCAGGCCATAACTGAGCTTGTCGTAGGTGCGGAACACCATCAGCAGGCCGGCACGTTCGTCGGGGATCTTCACAGGGGCGCCGGTGATGCGGTCGCGCACTGTTTCACCGGTCTTCATGACCGCCAGAACGTTGCCTTCGGCCAATCCGTCACGGCGCCCCTTGTTCAGGGTGACCACGTCCATCGCGCCGATCTGGGTCACGCCCCGAGGCACATCGAGGATCAACCCGTTGATGTCCGATTTTGGCGCGCTGGGCATGAAGGTCGAGTTGATCGAGCGTTCTTCGCCGCTGAACAGCCGATCGCCGAGGCGCACCTCCTGCGTGGTGCGCTGCAGGGCCAGGGTGGTGACGTCGCCTTCGGTGGCGACGATCTCGCCGCTGCCGATGTCGTCAGCGTTGATCCCGAGAAATTCCTTGGTTTCGGGGTCGGTGTAGACCTTGCCTTGGCGGAAGATGCCGTAGGCCGACTGGCTCGCATCGAAGGTGCCGCGGGCGAAGATCCGGTCGCCGGTGCCGCTGAGCACTCGTTCGGCATCGCCTGCGACGACGTAGGGCGCGTTGTTGAAATCCTCCGCCGTGTCGACGATGCGGTTGCTCAGCAGGAAGCTGTTGATCGCCTGGAGCGGGATGCTCGGAATGGCGTCTGCCACCGGTGAGCTGCGGACTCGCGGCGACAGCTTGATGGTGCCGCGCGAGGCCCCGCGATTGAGGGTCAGCCGTGGCTGGCCGTTGACGTAGATCAGCGACAGGGTGTCGCCGGGGTAGATCAGGTGCGGGTTTTCGATCTGCGGGTTGGCCTGCCACAGCTCCGGCCATTTCCAGGGTTCGCGCAGGTATTTACCGGAAATGTCCCACAGCGTATCCCCTGGAACCACTGTGTATTGCTGCGGAAAACCTTCCCGAAGTTGCACTTGCCCGTGCGCGATACCGGCCGAGGCCAGGAGCAGCAGGGCGAGTAGTGATTTCCTCATGCGGTGAATCCCTTTATTATGTGCGTTCGCGTAAAACGCCAGAGCCCCCGTGGCTCGCTCCGATTCAAGGAGCAACGTTTTACAACGGTAGCCTGCATTCCAAGACACGCCAGGCCAGCCACCCGACCTTACTTCACACGTGCATTTATCAAGCTTATGGCCATTTTGAACATTCTCGAATTTCCGGACCCGCGCCTGCGCACCATCGCCAAACCGGTGGCCGTAGTGGACGACGAAGTGCGCCAGTTGGTCGATGACATGTTTGAAACAATGTATGAGGCGCCCGGCATCGGCCTCGCCGCGACCCAGGTCAACGTGCACAAGCGCATCGTTGTAATGGACCTCTCCGAAGACCGCAGCGAGCCGCGGGTGTTCATCAACCCCGAATTCGAAACCCTGACCGACGAGATGGAGCAGTACCAGGAAGGCTGCCTTTCGGTGCCGGGCTTCTATGAAAACGTCGACCGTCCGCAGAAGGTCAGGATCAAGGCCCTGGACCGTGACGGCAAGCCTTACGAGCTGATCGCCGAAGGCCTGTTGGCGGTGTGTATCCAGCACGAATGCGACCACCTCAACGGCAAGCTGTTCGTCGATTACCTGTCTAATCTCAAGCGTGACCGGATCAAGAAAAAACTGGAAAAGATTCATCGCCAGAACGCTTGATGCCCTTCTTCAAAGGCTTGCCGCGGCAAGCCTTTTTCTTTTTGCGATTGCTTTGTAATTGAGAGCTTCCCATGACTGAGCCACTGCGCATCGTCTTTGCCGGCACCCCCGAATTTGCCGCTGAACACCTCAAGGCCCTGCTGGCCAGCCCTCATGAAATCGTCGCGGTCTATACCCAGCCGGATCGCCCTGCCGGTCGTGGACAGAAACTGATGCCCAGCCCGGTCAAGCAACTGGCTCTGGAGAATGGCCTGCAAGTGTTGCAGCCGCCGACGCTGCGCGATGCGCAAGCCCAGGCCGAACTGGCCGCGCTGAAGCCAGACTTGATGGTGGTGGTCGCCTACGGCTTGATCCTGCCGCAAGTGGTGCTGGATATCCCGCGCCTGGGCTGCATCAACAGCCACGCTTCGCTGTTGCCGCGCTGGCGCGGTGCGGCGCCGATCCAGCGCGCCGTGCAGGCCGGCGATGCCGAGAGCGGCGTGACCGTGATGCGCATGGAGGCCGGCCTGGACACGGGGCCGATGCTGCTCAAAGTGAGCACGCCTATCAGCGCTGAAGACACGGGTGGCAGCCTGCATGATCGCCTCGCGCTGATTGGCCCGCCGGCCGTGGTCGAGGCCATCGCGGGCCTGGCTGCCGGCACGCTGCAAGGCGAAGTGCAGGATGACAGCCTCGCCACCTACGCGCACAAATTGAACAAGGACGAAGCCCGCATCGACTGGAGCCGCCCGGCCGTCGAACTGGAGCGCCTGGTGCGCGCCTTCAACCCTTGGCCGGTCTGCCACAGCACGTTGAACGGCGAAGCCGTGAAAGTCCTGGCCGCCAGCTGCGCCGAGGGGAAGGGCGCGCCGGGAGAAATCCTCGGCGCCAGCAAGGACGGCCTCATCGTCGCCTGTGGCGATCAGGCGCTGTGCCTGACGCGCCTGCAATTGCCCGGCGGCAAGGCACTGGGCTTCAGCGATCTGTTCAACAGCCGCCGTGAAAAATTCGCCGTCGGCACCTTCCTCGGCCAAGCGGCGGACGCTTCATGAATCCGCGTCTGGCCGCCGCCAAGGCACTGGCCGCCGTCCTCGGCGGCAAGGCTTCGCTCAACAGTTCCCTGCCGACCCAACTGGACAAGGTCGAAGACCGTGATCGCGGTTTCACCCAGGACCTGGCGTTCGGCACCGCCCGCTGGCAACCACGGTTGTCGGCCCTGGCGGCCAAGCTGCTGCAGAAGCCTTTCAAGGCGGCCGATGCCGACGTCGAGGCGCTGCTGCTGGTGGGGCTCTACCAATTGCTCTACACCCGCGTTCCGGCCCACGCCGCTATCGGCGAAACCGTGGGTTGCGCCGACAAACTGAAAAAACCGTGGGCGAAGGCGCTGCTCAATGCCGTGCTGCGCCGCGCACAGCGGGAAAGCGAAACCCTGCTGGCGGAACTGGAACATGACCCGGTGGTGCGCACTGCCCACCCGCGCTGGCTGCAGAAATCCCTGAAAGCCTTCTGGCCTGACCAGTGGGAAGCCATCTGCGCGGCCAACAATGCCCATCCGCCGATGATCCTGCGGGTCAACCGCCGTCATCACACCCGTGATGCGTATCTGGCCTTGCTGGGCGAAGCCGGCATCCCGGCCATCCCGTGCCAATACAGCCGCGACGGCATCGTCCTGGAAACCCCGGGCGACGTCCGTGCCCTGCCAGGTTTCGCCGACGGCTGGATCAGCGTCCAGGACGAAGCCGCGCAGCTGGCCGCCGACTTGCTGGAACTTGCGCCGGGCCAACGGGTGCTGGACGCCTGTTGCGCCCCGGGCGGCAAGACTTGCCACATCCTTGAGGCCGAGCCAAAACTGGCCGGTGTGGTGGCGGTGGACCTGGAAGCCAAGCGCCTGGTGCGGGTGAAGGAAAACCTCGCGCGCCTGGGCCTGGATGCCGAGCTGTTCGCCGCCGATGGCCGCGACACCGCCGCCTGGTGGGACGGCAAGCCATTCCAGCGCATCCTGCTGGACGCGCCTTGCTCGGCCACTGGCGTCATCCGCCGACATCCGGACATCAAGCTCACCCGTCAGGCGGACGACATCGCCCCGTTGGCGCAACTGCAAGGGGAACTGCTCGACGCCCTGTGGCTGACCCTCGAAGTCGGCGGCATGCTGCTGTACGCCACATGCTCGACCTTGCCGACCGAGAACACCGAGGTGATCGAAGCATTCCTCGCCCGCACGCCGGGTGCACGGGAGTTGGACATCGCCACCCAGGCCGGCATCAAGCAGCCCCATGGCCGCCAGTTGCTGGCCCAGGAGGGCGGGCATGACGGGTTCTATTACGCCAAGTTGATCAAGATTGCCGCCGCACGCGGTTAAACCGATTCGATAGGAGTGGCTGGATGAAAATCATCATCCTCGGTGCAGGGCAAGTCGGCGGTTCGCTGGCAGAACATCTGGCCAGCGAGGCCAACGACATCACTGTGGTCGACACCGACGGCGAGCGCCTGCGCGACCTCGGCGACCGTCTCGACATCCGCACCGTGCAAGGGCGTGGCTCCTTGCCCACCGTGCTGCGCCAGGCCGGCGCCGACGACGCCGACATGCTGGTCGCCGTGACCAACAGCGACGAAACCAACATGGTCGCCTGCCAGGTCGCCCACACGCTGTTCCACACCCCGACCAAAATCGCCCGGGTGCGTGAAGCGGCCTACCTGACTCGCGCCGACCTGTTCGACAACGAAGCGATTCCGGTGGACGTGCTGATCAGCCCCGAGCAGGTGGTGACCAACTACATCAAGCGCCTGATCGAGCATCCCGGCGCGTTGCAGGTGATCGACTTCGCCGAGGGCAAGGCCCAGCTGGTGGCGGTCAAGGCCTACTACGGCGGGCCGCTGGTGGGCCAGCAACTGCGTCAGTTGCGCGAACACATGCCCAATGTCGAAACCCGAGTCGCGGCGATTTTCCGCCGTGACCGACCGATCCTGCCCCAGGGCGACACGGTGATCGAAGCGGACGATGAGGTATTTTTCATCGCCGCCAAGGCGAATATTCGCGCAGTCATGAGCGAAATGCGCCGTCTCGACGAGAACTACAAGCGCATCGTCATCGCCGGCGGCGGGCAGATCGGCGAGCGCCTGGCCGAAGCCATCGAAAGCCGTTACCAGGTCAAGATCATCGAGATGAACCCGGCGCGCTGCCGCTACCTCTCGGACACCCTCGACAGCACCGTGGTGCTACAGGGCAGCGCCTCGGACCGCGACCTGCTGCTGGAAGAAAACATCGCCGATGCCGACATCTTCCTCGCCCTGACCAACGACGACGAAGCCAACATCATGTCCTCGTTGCTCGCCAAACGCCTGGGTGCGAAGAAGGTCATGACCATCATCAACAACCCGGCCTACGTCGACCTGATCCAGGGCGGCGACATCGACATCGCCATCAGCCCGCAACTGGCAACCATCGGCACCTTGCTCGCCCACGTGCGCCGCGGCGACATCGTCAGCGTGCACTCCCTGCGCCGCGGCGCGGCAGAGGCCATCGAGGCGATCGCCCATGGCGATGCCAAGTCGAGCAAAGTGATCGGCAAAGCCATCCGCGACATCGGCCTGCCGCCCGGCACCACCATCGGCGCAATCATCCGCGACGAACAGGTGCTGATCGCCCACGACGTCACCACCATCCAGACCGGCGACCATGTAATCCTGTTCCTCGTGGACAAGAAGCACATTCGTGATGTCGAGAAGCTGTTCCATGTGGGGTTGAGCTTTTTCTGATCCAGCGTTTGCGGTGAGGCTACTGGCCTCATCGCGAGCAGGCTCGCTCCCACCAAGGGCCGTGTTGTTCACAACGTCTGTGGACGACGGAGACCCTCTGTGGGAGCGAGCCTGCTCGCGAAAGCCATCCAGCAGCCAACCGCTCAACCCCTGACCCAACCGATAAGGACGCCCCCATGCTCGACTCCCTCGAAAAAATGCTCGCCAAGGGCATGGACAACTCCCTACTCCGCTTCGGCCTCGGCAAAGGCTACCTCGACCTAGGCGAATTCCCCCGCGCCGCCGAACACCTCCAACGCTGCGTCGAATTCGATCCCAAGTATTCGGCTGCCTGGAAACTGCTGGGCAAGGCCCATCAAGGCCAAGGCGATGCCGCTGCGGCCCGCCAAGCCTGGGAACGAGGCCTGGAAGCCGCCCGGGCTCATGGTGACAAGCAGGCGGAGAAGGAAATGACCGTGTTCCTCAAAAAGCTGGATCGCCACGCCTGAACGCCACGCACCTGTGGCGAGGGAGCTTGCTCCCGCTTGAGTGCGAAGCACTCACAAAAAAGACCACCGCGTTCTTACTACCAGCCCGCCAAACAGCCAACACGGTCTGACTGATATATAGGGAACTAACAGATGCTTCTTTTTAATAGATGACTGCTTTCGGCCAAGAGCCGACGTTCGCCCACTTGAAAACCCCCATTGCCATCGACGAAAGGTGCCATGCCAACTGAGCATAAATGCACTATCGGAAAAAATCCAAGGTCGTTAACATAAAAGCTCAGGTTCTCGCCAAACGTGCCGATATAGGTGAATGGTAAAAATGCCATATTTTTTGTAAAACCAATTTTATTCATGTCGGAGTATTCGTGGCAGATCTTTTTTTTTCTTGGGATATGGTAAAATTTTTCACACTGGCGATTATTGCCCTGTTGGTGTTGGCAATGCCTTTTATTATGAAGAGTGTCGAGCGAACACTTCCAGCTACCTTGGCACCAATTTATCGAAAACATGCCGCTGACACTTATGTCCAAACAGCAATTTTCTTGCTCCCCATATTTCTAGCAGCTTATAATGGATTTAAGTCTAATAATTTAACTGGAGCTATAACGCTAGCCTTTTTGTCCATTTGTTTTTTTGGGGGGTTACTGTCGTTATGGAATGCGAGAAAATCCTGGCTTGAGATTGAGGCAGCAAAAAGAGCATCAGCCAATTTTATACGGCTTGAAAAAGTAAGCAATATTAAATCAATGATCAAAGTTCTCGCCCTTGCGTCCTTGTTCTCAGCGATCGTAGGGTTGACCGGATTAATTTACGTAAGCAGTACCAAGGCACAACCAAGCTGGTTTTGGTTTTTCGCATTTCTCATGACCATGTATCCAATCTCAATTCGCCCTTGGTCGAATTCAGTTCTTGTAGTGGCAAGCAAATACGCAAACGACCCGAGATTTGGTGAAGAAGGCCAGTCCAAATAGTAATACACAACTAATTTTGGTGAAATATGACTAAGCCTCCGTCCTTTGGCGCCCTTATTGAGATACTCAAATCTGCCCCGAAAAAGCCAGACCCTAAACACTGGAAAGATCTCGAGGAGCATGTCCAAAAGGTATATCAATCGTTATTGCAGCTGCAGGATGAACGGGCGGTTGTGGCTAGAAACGCACTAATTCAAGGGCGGGACGGGGCTGCCTATCAAATTGATGTTTACTATGAATTCGAGCGGGCTGACATCAGGCATCGCGTTGCCATCGAGTGTAAAAATACTAAGCGGCCCGTAGAGCGAAAAGATGTGCTGGCCTTCAAAGCAACCATGGATGACTGCCTTGGCATGCAGGGAGTGATGGTGGCGGTAAACGGCTTCCAACAGGGAGCACAGGATTTTGCGGTAAAGAACGGCATTCGTGCGATCACTCTCGATGAGCTTCCAACTCTGAGCAATTTGCTGGGCAGGAGGCTTGAATCGGTGATGATGCCGTCCGAGGAAGCTGTTGGGTCTCCGTTCTGGTCGATTTACCACGAAGAGACTTTCGCGCCATATTCACAGACGTTGGCTCAGCGAAGATGTGCCGTGCTTTTCTATTCCAGGAGCCAGGCGAAGGAGTTTATGGCTCGCCACAGAGTGCCCGACGATTGGTGTGTTCGGGGGCTGACGATCAAGAATCTTGCAACGCTTATCCTGACCGTCGACTCTCTGAGAGGGAAATACAATTTAGCTTTTCCATCCCATCTGCAACCTGACCCACAGCGAGGTATCGCATTTTCGGAGATTGCCCGGGATGAGCTAATTCGTTGCTACTGCAGCGACTGCGGCCTTCCTAAAGAGCCCATGGTTGCTCTAGGGGCTTAGGTTTTGTATTGCTGCATCTCCAGCACGTGTGGTCGGCTACGCAAACGCTCCCGCTGGCCATTGGCTGACAAGGCCGACGATGCCGAAACCCTTCGGTTAGTGCGACCACCACCGGTATCGTGAACGTGATTCCTCTTAGCTAAGTGCTTGTAGAGGTGAATGTCCGCATCTGGCGGATTCTGGTGAAAAAGTCGGACGTGCTTTTCACGACAGAAAAGTACGCGTCTGAGATTGAATTCTTTATTTTCGGCAGAGGCTTCCGGGTTCAAATTTCACGTAGCGGCGTGCAGAAAAGGCGTCCTCACCAATCAATATGCGGGTAGCTCAGGCAAATCGACTTTTTCAACAGAATCGGCCGACTTCTGCCGGTCGCGACAGGTCAGAGTCGGCCAAAATCTGATATTCGATAACCCAGAAAGCTGGAGTGATTAATTTCTCTTTTGCATAGGTGATGATACTTGGGGGATTGGCGTTCAACCGAGCTTTAGATAACATTGAACCCCGTGGCTTAACTCTTTAGATCCAGTGGCAAATGCCCCCATTCGCCACTCGTAGAAGCAGATAAGTCAGCAGAGAGTGCCTACGCTTTTAAAATTCGTCGTGAAGCCCTAACCAGCAAGGAGGCATGAACAAATATGGGATATCCTTTTTATGACAACCCTCTCGATGAATATCTATTCAAACTTTTCGATCTTCAAGTCCGAGAGTTTGAAGCAAACTGTATCAAGCTAGATAAAGCGAGCACGTTAGAGGCGAAGAAAGCTGCAGGAGAATCTACCACAGCACTGTATGAAGAGATCCGGGCTCTCAAATGGGAGCATGAATTACCTGAAAGAACGTTTGACCGCTTTAGAAGCCCCGCGGAGCTCGCAGCTGAACGATTCGAGCGGGAGCATCCAGAACCACCGAAGCTTAATGTCTTCAATTGTCAACACGTCAATGCCACTCCGACTAAACGCGTGTTCAGAAATGGCGCAATGCATGTAGTTCTTCAATGCCGGGACTGTGGCACACAACCACGATCGCTTCCCAAGAGCGATTATGATCTAAAAACACTACCTGATTTCGATGAAGGGCTTTACCACCGCCTCACAGCAGAACGCAGTCTATGGGAAGAGGCTCGATGGGCAGTTTACAAAGCGGAGATGCAGAGCGGAAATGATATACCTGATTATGATTACACTTCATTTGATGAAACGTTCCGGAAGCTAAATCCGGCGCCATGCCGGGAAAACTGCGCACATGAGCATTTGGACGCCCGCCTTCGAACTTACTCCACAGGAGGAAACGCTATAGCTCTGCAATGTATAACCTGCGGGCACCACGTTAGTACATCTAGCAAAAGCAAATATCCCGGTTGGGCGACGCTTACACCTTTCGATCAAGATTTGGTTAAAAGATCAACGGAGGAATACAATGCATGGTTGCAGCATCGGTTTGAAAGCTCAAAAATTGACCATAAAAATTATAAAAATAGCGTCCGCCAGAGGCTCCAACAAGGTGAGCTGACATGGAGAGATAATTCCAGGTTCGGTACTTATTACGACTCACCAGAGTGGGAAAGAACGCGCGCCCGGATTATTCGCAGAGATGACTATCAGTGTCAGGCGTGTAAATGCTCTGCGGAGTGCGTACATCACATCCTCTATGACAGGCTAGGAGCTGAAAACGATTATGATTTAATTTCGCTCTGTCATAATTGCCATAACGTCATACATAAAGAACAAAGAAAAACCCACAACCTCTATCGAATGAGCCCAAGCGCAATCCGATTGATGCACACCGAAGACGATAAGTGAATCGCTCCTAATTTCTCAGACATATCGAATGTCTGCCTCTGGCCGTTTTCGGTCATTCTCGAAGGGCAGAGGCAAAAAGAAACCCGGCGCAGAACGCCGGGTTTTTTCATTGGCAAACCTTTACCTACTGCCGCGGCTCCACATTATCCAACACCCGATTCGCCAACAACGAACTCAACTCAATCAACTGCTGAATCCCCAGCGCCACATGACGCCGTGTCCCATCCAGATCAAACGCCAGATCACTCACCATCGCGTCAGCCGAAGCCAGCGTCTCACTGAGGTTGGCGAGCAGGCATTCGTTATCGAGGCCTTTCACGACGGTGAATAGCTGCCCCGGTTTGAGGTCCTCTTGGGATTCTTCCGGTTTCGGTTCGGTGGTTTCGTCTTGTTGCTTGGCTTTGGATTTTGCGGAGGTAGAGGTGGAACCTGCCTCTGGCTGGTTCGGAGTTTCTTTGAACATGTTCACGTTTCCTTTGTTAGTAGCCGCTACCGTCTCGCTACTAAACGAAAGGGAGGCAGCTGTGCGCAAGTTAGTAGACCGGTAGGAAAACGCAAAACCCGGCGCGCCCGAAGGCGCCATGCGCACAGCCACCATCGAGTGCAGGCAATGCCCGACTGATGAGACTCATGCGACCGTATCCTTAACCGGGCTACTAAACCCGACCACTGATGGGCAGTGGCAGGACGACAATAGAACCCGGGAACAAGGCGCACAAGCCGGCGGATTCTGGCGTAGTTGTAGGCAAAGGCGCAAGGATGCGTAGCTGGATGGACGTTGTAGGCGGGGGCTGTAGGAGACGAGTGTTTTGACGATGCAGTTGGGTTGTTTTGCTCAATCCAGCAGCACGAAATGATTTGAGTCCAATCCCCCCGTTGCAGAGAATTGCCCCCTTTACCCAAAAAGGATACGGGTGATGAAGTTCGAAGGGACTTTCCAATACATGGGTAATCGCGGGATCGTCTTCAACGTCTCGCAGATCACCCTCACCGACAGCGAACGTGGACGCTTGCGCGAGCTGCATTTTGGCGAGGCAAAACACGCTCACTATGTAGTCAACAGCAAGGTCGTCGAGGTATACGACAAGATGCAGGCCAGGGGCCTGCCTTGCGTGATGATGATCGGCATCTCCAGGCCGCTGACCCGACAACAGGGCGATGCCCTCAACGCCCAGCGCACCACGATCGCTACCCTTGCAGCTGCGGCATTCGCTTCCGCCGCCAAGGCCGTGGCCCCCCCTTACATGGCGGCATCTGTAGGGGTGGCTGTGCGCACGTATACCAATCAAATTCTACCTACCTACCTACCTACCTACCTACCTACCATGCGGGCGACGTACTGGTCAGCATCGAGGCGCAGGTCAACGGCGGCATCGGCCCGCAACGCACCCTCTCGACATTGATCATCAAGGCCTGACCGGAGACGTACATGTCCGAAATTACTCAGTTGGTCATTGCCTTGGTGGTGTCCTTTCTTCTTGATCGATTCCTCAAGCCCTATCTGCTACGTAAGTGGCTAGGCGTGGTGTTGATGGCGGCGGGTGTGGTTGGCTGCTTTGTGGCAGGTCAGAACCGCTTGTTGGGGTTTGATCTGGGGTTGCTGTCGGTTTTTGCCGTGGTGATAGGGATGGGGTTGTTCATGAAGCGGCGGCGGTTTGAGGAGGTTGGTGTAGGAAAGAAAGGGGCTGATTGAATCCGCAATTCAGTGAGCCGGGTTCTATCCTGTCAGCATAGATGCCCGAGAATCGGCTACGAGAGCGATGAACTCCCGCACCCATCTGAAGCCGGCGTGCCCGTCAGACCGCTCATGCCAGAACATGCCAATCGCAAAACCTTCCACCGGCAATGGGGGGGCTACGCACAGCAGTTGCTCGCCACGACCTTCTACGAGACGACGTGGAACCAGGGCCACACAATCCGACTCCGCGACCAACTCCGGTACTGGAAGGAAAGACGATGCTGACAAAACTACGTTACGCCGCTGCCCCCGCGCTACCAAGGCGTTATCCACCGAGGTAGAGAATCCTCCGCCGCGTAGTGACACCACGACATGTTCCAGTTGCGCGAACTCATCCACAGTCAGGTCGGCGTGCAGGCTTGGATGCCCACGGCGCCCGATCAGCACGTAACTCTCGTCATAGAGGTGTTGGGAGAGCAGTGTGGGCGGCGCGCCGTTCATGTTTATCACGGCCAGGTCCACATCGCCGCGGGTCATCTGCTGCTCCAGTTGTGGTACGTCCAGGATGCGCAGTGCGATACGGACACCCGGCGCTTTGCGTCGCATGGCGACAACGAGATGTTTGATCAAGGCCGCTTGCACGTAATCCGTGCAGGCGATGGATACCGTTAAGCTCGCCGTCGCGGGCTCGAAGTTCAGGTGGGTAGTGACGGTGGCTCTTACCTGGTCAAGTGCCTGGCGAAGCGGGACCAGCAGCTCCAAAGCTTTGACAGTGGGGGTCATTCCACGCTGCGCGGGGATTAGAAGAGGGTCGTTGAAGACATCGCGCAGGCGGCCCAATTGTGCACTGACCGCTGGCTGGCTCAAATGCAGACGGGCGGCTGCCCTAGTCACGTTCTGCTCGATGAGAAGGGCCTCCAATGTCACCAGCAGATTGAGATCAAGGCGTCTGGTATCCATCGAACTTATGCTAGCAGGAAAATTTTGCGATTTCACATATTGTCCGGGCGCCGCGACACTTCATCGACATCACAGCCGAGCCGCCATTCATGTCAAAAAAAATACTGATCATCTATGCCCATCCCGAGCCTTCGTCGCTAACGCGGCAGCTGGTGGATGTGTCTGTTGAATGCTTGACTGCGCAAGGGCACGAGGTCCTGCAATCCGATCTATACGCCATGGGCTGGAAAGCAACGTTCGACGAGCACGACTTTCCTGATCGGGCCAACCTTCAGCGGCTGTCGTTCGGCGCAGAGTCCGCTCACGCCTATCGTAATCGCAGCCAAAGCCCTGACGTGGCGGCTGAGCAAGACAAGGTTTTGGCGGCAGATACTGTCATCTTCCAGTTCCCACTTTGGTGGTACGGCATGCCCGCCATCATGAAGGGATGGATAGATCGCGTATGGGCAGCCGGACTCGCCCACGGCTACAAGGACGCTGGCAATGCCTACCGCTATGGTGACGGGGCCTTCAAGGGAAAGCGGGCCATGTTGTCAGTCGCTGTCGGCGGACCCGCAGAAGACTACTCGCCACGCGGTATCAACGGACCACTTGAGCAATTGCTGTTCCCGATCACGCACGGCTCGCTCTACTTTCCCGGGTTCGATGTGCTGCCTACGTTCGCCATATACGGCACTGGCAACTTGACCGCCGCGGATGCAACCGCAGCCAAAGAGGCTTGGCGCACCCGTCTTGAGGGTTTGTTCACAGACGCGCCAATACCTTTCCGGCCTCAAAACGGTGGGAACTACACACCCCAACACGAGCTTAAACGGCATGTGGCCGTCGGCCAGACCGGCATAATGGCGCACATTGCTTGTAGCGAAACAGCACAGCCGCAGCCGCTTGAAACGCAGGGGGTGTTATGAAAACTTTGGTGATTCTGACTCGCCGCGCTGATGGCAAGGCAGAGGACTTCAAGCGACTAGCGAAACCGGAGGTATTACACGTTTGGCAGGGCTTCGCACAGGGTGTTGTCCGCGCAGTACATGGACTGGCCGCCGGTCCCGGAGCAGCGTTTGAGCTGGAGTCCGCCACCTTTGAAGAGGCGCGTGAATACATTGAAGCGCTGCCTTACGTGAAAGAGGATCTGCTACATGTGCAGTACTGTGCGCTCAAGCCATTCTCTGACTACGAGAGACTCGGCGGTGAGCTTGACCAACTGCCCACCCAGCACATCCAATAAGCAGTGGCCGCTTTTGGCCGTTTGCAGCCTGCCGCCAGGAAGGACAGCCGTGGGTTACGCAGCGTGAAAGCTTGAAAATAGGTCGAGCTTATTTGTCCGCTATTCACGGACAAAGAAAAACCAAAACCCGGCGTATGACGCCGGGTTTTTTATGAGCATGCCTTTACCTACTGCCGCAGCTCCACGTTATCCAACACCGAATTATCGATACAATCGCCACTGTTTTTGCTTGGCTCTGGCTTGATTCAAGGCTGGATAAGCTGAACGCACGGTGCGTCGCCAACCGGCAACACGGCATCGTCACACTGCGCAATCGATGCGCGCATTTCGGAGAGCAGGGCATGGAACATGTCGATCACGTATTGATCGTGGATGATGATCGGGAAATCAGGGAGCTGGTCGGCAACTACCTGGTAAAGAATGGCCTGCGCACCACCGTGGTCGCCGATGGCCGCCAGATGCGGGCCTTTCTCGAAGCCAATCAGGTCGACCTGATCGTGCTCGACATCATGATGCCGGGGGATGATGGGCTGCTGCTGTGCCGCGAATTGCGCGCCGGCAAGCATAAGGCGACGCCGGTGCTGATGCTCACGGCTCGCAGCGACGAGACCGACCGCATCATTGGTCTGGAAATGGGCGCCGATGATTACCTGGCCAAACCCTTCGCGGCCCGTGAGCTGCTCGCGCGCATCAACGCGGTGCTGCGGCGCACCCGCATGCTGCCGCCCAACTTTGTCGTGACCGAAAGCGGTCGGATGCTCAAGTTCGGCCGCTGGCGCCTCGACACCACCGCTCGCCATCTGCTCGATGAAGACGACACGCTGGTCTCGCTGAGCGGCGCCGAGTACCGGCTGCTGCGGGTCTTTCTCGATCATCCTCAGCGGGTACTGAGCCGCGACCAGTTGCTCAACCTGACGCAGGGCCGTGACGCCGACATTTTCGACCGTTCCATTGACCTGCTGGTCAGCCGCGTGCGCCAGCGCTTGTTGGATGACGCTCGCGAGCCGCTCTACTTGAAGACGGTGCGCAACGAAGGGTACGTCTTTACCTTTGCGGTGGAAATGCTTGAGGAGCAGGCATGAAACTCGCGTTGCAATGGCCCCGCACGCTGGCCTCGCGGCTGTGGCTGGTGTTCCTTGTCGGCTTGATACTGGCCCAGGCCCTGACATTCGCAGCCCAGTACTACGAACGTTACGAAAGCACCAAGACGGCCATGTTGGGCAATTTCGAGCACGACACGGCGACCTCCATCGCCATCCTCGACCGTCTGCCGGCCGCCGAACGCCTGGAATGGACCAAACGTCTGCAGCGTCGCAACTATGACTATTTGCTGCGCGAACATGATCCCGGCATTCCGCTCACTTCCAACGATCTCGCGGCGACAGCGGCGCAATCCCTTCAAGTCTCGCTGGGCCGCAACTATGACCTGACCATTGTCGAGATCCCTGGTCCACGCCAGCATTTCCAAGCTCAGGTGCGATTGGCTGACGGCAGCCCGGTGACCATCGATGTGCGTCCCTCGGTCAGGCCGTTGTCGCCCTGGTTGCCCTTTGCCCTGGTCGGTCAGTTGCTGTTGATGATCGGCTGCACCTGGCTTGCCGTGCGGATCGCGATACGCCCGCTCAGTCGACTGGCCGAGGCGGTCGAGAACCTCGACCCGAACGCCCATCCCGTGCCGTTGGACGAAACCGGTCCACGGGAAGTGGCCTACGCCGCCCGGGCCTTCAACAGCATGCAGGCGCGCATTGCCGCTTACCTGAAAGAGCGCATGCAGTTGTTGGCGGCCATTTCCCACGACTTGCAGACGCCCATCACGCGCATGAAGCTGCGCGCCGAGTTCATGGACGACTCGATAGAGAAAGACAAACTGGGCAACGACCTGAACGAAATCGAGCACTTGGTGCGCGAGGGTGTCGCGTATGCGCGCAGTGTCCACGGTGCGACTGAGACCAGTTGCCGCATCAGCCTGGATTCTTTTCTAGACAGCCTGGTGTGCGACTACCAGGACACTGGCCGGGAGGTCAGCCTGCGCGGCCAGAACGGCGCGATCATCGAAACAAGGCCCCATGCCCTGCGACGTATTCTGGTGAATCTGGTGGATAACGCGCTGAAGTACGCCGGCACCGCCGAGGTGGAAATCGGTGGCAATGCGAGCACCGGCGTTTCGATCAGTGTGCTTGACCGAGGGCCGGGCATTCCTGAGGAAATCCTGGCAGAGGTGGTGAAGCCGTTCTATCGGGTGGAAAGCTCTCGCAACCGCAGCTCTGGCGGCACCGGCCTGGGGCTTGCCATCGCTCAACAGTTGACCGTCGCGATTGGTGGCTCACTGAGCCTGCGCAACCGCGACGGCGGCGGTCTTTGCGTGACCCTCGACTTCGGCGTCGATCAGTAGGCCGAGCTGGCTGCACGTCACGTGCAGCCGCTATTGCCGGATCATCGGCATGCATTTGTAAGCCACTGTATCCAGCGCATCTACATACGCAAAAAAACGCATAACGGCCGGGTGTCGAACATTTCCGGTATACATGCCGCTGCAAGAATTCTCCCCATCAACTCGCCATCGGATCCCCCGAATGGCGAGCCCTGACCTAAGGAGATCTTGCGATGAATACCCAGTCCCAACGCGCTCAAGCAGCCAACCAAGCCCAGGCCGGCAGCTATATCACCACTCAGGACGGCGTACAGCTGTATTACAAGGACTGGGGTCCGAAAGATGGGCCAGTCGTCACCTTCAGCCATGGCTGGCCGCTGAATTCGGATAGCTGGGAATCGCAGATGTTGTTTCTGGCTGACCAAGGCTATCGGGTAATCGCCCACGACCGCCGCGGCCATGGCCGTTCCAGCCAGCCGTGGGAAGGCAACGACATGGATCACTATGCCGATGACCTGGCCGCTGTGATCAACACCCTGGACCTTAACGACGTGACCCTGGTGGGTTTCTCGACCGGTGGTGGCGAAATCACCCGCTACATCGGCCGCCACGGCACCGACCGGGTGAAGAAGGCCGCACTGATCAGCGCCGTTCCGCCGATGATGCTCCAGACCGAAGACTACCCAGGCGGCCTGCCGATCGAGGTGTTCGACGGCCTGCGCAAGGCCTCGCTGGACAACCGCTCGCAGCTGTACCGCGACATCGCCTCTGGCCCATTCTTCGGCTTCAACCGCGACGGGGCAAAAGTCTCCCAAGGGCTGATCGATTCGTTCTGGGTGCAGGGCATGCAAGCGGGCCACAAAAACACCTATGACTGCATCGCAGCGTTCTCGGCAACAGACTTCCGCGCCGACCTGGCCAGGTTCGACGTGCCGACACTGATCGTGCATGGCGACGACGACCAGATCGTCCCGATTGACGCCTCCGCCCATGCCGCCGCCGAGCTGGTGCAGAACGCCGAGTTGATCGTCTATCCGGGCGCCCCGCACGGCCTGACCGACACCCACAAGGACCGACTCAACCAGGATCTGTTGGACTTCCTGGCCAAGTGAACCCATCGCTGCAGCGTCACCCCTCCAATCAATGAAAAAAGGAATGATCATGCTCACTATCAAATCGCTGTTGGCCGTCACCATCACCGCTGCGCTGGCACTCACATCCGTCCAAAGCGCAACCGCCGCGCAACCCGATGCCGCCAAGCCCACCATCGTGCTGGTGCATGGCGCATTCGCCGAGTCGTCCAGCTGGAATGGCGTTGCCACCCAGTTGCTGACCCAGGGTTATCCGGTCGTTGCCGCGGCCAACCCGCTGCGGGGCGTGAAGCAGGACGCCGATTACGTCGCTGATATCGTCGAGCAAACCGCCGGCCCGGTGATCCTGGTGGGTCATTCCTACGGCGGCGCCGTGATCACCAACGCCGTGCACGACAACCCCAAGGTCAAGGGACTGGTCTACGTCGCAGCCTTCGCGCCGGACAAAGGCGAAACCGCCATCGAACTGTCCGGTCGCTACCCTGGCGGCACCCTTGGCCCGACCTTGGCTGCTCCGGTGCAGTTGGACGACGGCAATAAGGATCTCTACATCCAGCAGGACAAATTCGGCCAGCAGTTTGCCGCCGACGTCGCAGCGGCTGATTCCGCCCTGATGGCCGCGACACAACGCCCCATCAGCGAGGCTGCATTGAAGGAAGCGTCTGGCGACCCGGCCTGGAAAAAACTGCCGTCCTGGTTCATCTACGGCTCGGCGGACAAGAACATCCCCGAGGCCGCCCTGAAGTTCATGGCCGAACGCGCGGGCTCGAAAAAGACCGTCACCGTTCAAGGAGCTTCCCATGTGGTGATGACGTCGAATCCGGGGAAAGTTGCGGAGCTGATTGTTGAGGCGGCGCAGGCCAGTTCCAAAGGATGACCGCGTAAAGTGGGGCGACTGACCTAAAAGCCTCATCCGTTTGTCTTCGAGAAGAACCAAAAACCCGGCACAGGTGGCCGGGTTTTTTCGTTGGGGCATAAATACTATTGCCGCGGTTCCACGACCTCAGCTCAATCAGCGGCTAGTACCCTGCGCCACATGACGCCTCGATCCATCCAGACCAAATGTCAGGTCACTCACCATGGCGGCGCACAGTGTGCAGCCTTGGGCTCGGTATTCGGTTCGACACAACCCCCCCCTGTGGCGAGGGAGCTTGCTCCCGCTGGCCTGCGCAGCAGGTCCCTGCATTCCTCCAGGCAAACCGCATCGCCCGGTTTTGCGACTGCTGCGCAGCCGAGCGGGAGCAAGCTCCCTCGCCACGGGCGGTGTCTGGGCTGGCGTCATCGCGAGCAAGCTTTGCTCCCACAGGTTTGTGGCTTAACTGACCGGCAGTCACCGCTCTGCGCTTCACTCTGGGTGTGCTTAAGCCAAAGTCGGCGAACCAGGAGCCCAGCTCCGATATCGCTTCCCCCTACTCCTGCTTTGCCAGCAGAAAGACCTTGAGGTGTTGAATCACCTGCTCTGGTTGGTCTTCATGAACATACAACTTGGCCTTGTCGATGCTGATAAAGCCGCCAAGGTTGGCAAAGCTTCGGCTCATCTCAATGGCATACGGCTCAGGAAAGGTATCGTCCTGCCGCCCCCAGATCAGCAAGGTCTGCGCCGCGATCTGGCCATGAAGACGGCTCAAGACATCGAGCTGCGGCCAATCGAGCACTGCGATAAAGGCGCACCGGGCTTGCTCCATGCTCTGCGCGGACTGGATCAGCGGCGCGATAAAGCGCCGATGAAAGCTGCCGAGCAAGTGCTGGTGATCGTAGAGCGTTCCGCCAAACCCCCGCTTCGAACACAGATAGGCAGAACTTCTTAGCTGGATGCGAGCAAGCGCGCCGTATCCCGGTAACCAACGCGCCAGTTGTTTGTACAGACGCTGGTTGGGTGCGCGATGCCCAGGTATTTCGCTATTGAGCAGAATCAACTTGGCCACGCGGCTGGCGTCCCAAAGTGCAAGGTAGCGGGCGGTGATACCGCCGCTGTCATTACCCAGCAGGCTATAGCCCTGCGCAATGCCCAAGGCCGCAAGTAAACCCTGGAGCAAACGCGCTTGGCCGGCGGGGCTCAGATCATGTTCTGTTGACCAGGCTGTCATGCCTGCGCCAGGGAGATCCGGCACAATGCAACGAAAGCCTGAGGCAAGCGCATCGACCAACGGCGCAAAGGTATCGCCATTAAGTGGCCAGCCGTGCAGCATCAGCAGTACCGGACCTGTTCCATAGTCGCGATAACCAAAACGCAGCCCTTCGATACTGATGAATTGATGCGGCGCGGCAAGAAAGCCGCTGGCGTATGCATTCATTGTGCTGCCTCAAGTGCTGTGGAGTTTCGGCCAATGTAGTGGCAGACAGGGCGAGCGACTTGTAAGAACCAACTGACTTGAGGACGCCGTGCAGAATTTTTTGATCCTGGGCAATCAGCTCACCCTGTATGTCGGGCCGCTACCCGACATCAGCCTCCATCGACATAGCGCCAGCGCTCTATGCCTGGGGTTACAGGCGCCGATTCAGGCACGGGGCACCGACGCAAGCCCATGGCAGCGTTACGATCAGTTATTCGTGCCAGCAGGTGTCGCGCATGCTTTGGCGTTTTCCGGGCAACCTGTGGCGGTGTTGTTCTTTGAGAAACAGAGCCGCCTCTACCAGCAGTTGCTGCTGCGTTACAACCTATCTACCGAGCACTTGAGCGATCCCGGGCCGAGCGCTGGCAACTGGCTGACGGAACTCAAAGGGTTGACGGGCCGCGATGTGCAGGAAGGCGAAGCCCTTCTCGGGCAAATCGCCATGCGCTTGCTGCCCGATACGGGCGAGTCGAACCACGCAGACCCACGGGTACTCAAGGTGCTGGATGCGATGCAGGCGCAGCCCCAGCGCAATTTCACCACCCGGGAACTGTCGGCCCTCGTTTGTCTGTCGCCAAGCCGCCTTTCTGCACTGTTCAACCAGGCCATGGGGCTGCCGCTGAGGCGCTACCGGGTGTGGCTGCGTCTGCGCGCGCTGGTCAGTTTTGTCAGCCAGGGGCTATCGCTCACCGAAGCCGCGCAGATGGCGGGGTTCAGCGACTCAGCCCACTTCAGCAACAGTTGCCGCAAGCTACTGGGGGTCAAGCCGACTGACGTGCTTGCTGGCGATGATCTACGCATCCTCTTTTCCAATCGCCTGTGAACAGCCTTTATGATCCTTGCTACACATTGCGTCGATCTCAAAGGTGCCAATCATCTAAAAAGTGAAAAGTGAAAAGAGTGAAAAGGGGACAGATTTATTTGCGGCAAATAAATCTGTCCCCTTTGTCCCCTGCGTCCTCCCAGAGCCGAACGCAGAGCGTCCGTGGAGGCATTCCCACGCAGAGCGCGGGAACGATCGACTGAAGAGGGGGCACCCAATCCCCTGTGGCGAGGGAGCTTGCTCCCGCTGGCCTGCGCAGCAGGCCCCTACGTTTTTTCAGGCAAACTGCATTGTCCGGTTTTGCGGCTGCTGCGCAGCCGAGCGGGAGCAAGCTCCCTCGCCACGGGATCGGGGTGTTGCAGAGATTGTGTTTCGACAGAGATGCAGTATTTGTGAGCCTCAATGCGCGCCTCGGCCTTACTTACGCTTGAGCATCTCCGGCAACTGCGCCACCAACTTCTGATTATTCAACGGCGCACGGATAAACCCGCGTTGGGTGCCGTCCGGGCCGATGACGGCGAGGTTGCCGCTGTGGTCGACGGTGTAGTTGGGCTTGCTGGTGTCCGCCGGGATGAACGGGATGCTTACCGCGTTGGCGAGTTTTTGCAGGTCTTGCACCGAGGCGGCGGTCAGGCCGATGAACTGCGGGTCGAAGTAACCCAGGTACTGCTTGAGTTGCTTGGGCGTGTCGCGGTTCGGGTCGACGCTCACCAGCACGATCTGCAACTTGGCCACCGCCTCGGGCGGCAGCTCGCTCTTGATCTGGCGCAGCTGGGCGAGGGTGGTCGGGCAAATGTCCGGGCAGAAGGTGTAGCCGAAGAACAGCAGGCTCCATTTGTCTTTCAGCTCGTTCATCGTCACTGGCTGGCCGTCCTGGTCGGTCATTTTCACGTCCGGCAGGGTGCGGCTTTGCGGCAGCAGGATGATGCCGGCGTCAATCAGTGCGGTCGGGTCGCCCTGGCCTTTGCCGGACAGCACTTTATTGATGGTCAGGCCGAGAATCAGTGCGATCACGGCCACGAGGATGAAGACGGTTTTCTGGGTTCGGGTCATAGGCTCAACAGTAAGTAGTGATCTACAAGCAGGGCGATGAACAGCAGGAACAAGTACCAGATAGAGTACTTGAACGTGTTGATCGCCGCGTGCGGCCGACTGCCACGGTACAGCACCACGGCCCATTGCAGGAACCTGGCGCCCAGTACCAGCGCGCACGCCAGGTACAGCAACCCGCTCATCTGGATCACGAACGGCATCAGGCTGACCGCCAGCAGCACCAGGGTGTACAGCAAGATATGGATCTTGGTGTAGTGCTCGCCGTGGGTCACCGGCAGCATCGGGATGTCTGCCTTGGCGTATTCCTCCTTGCGATGGATCGCCAGGGCCCAGAAATGCGGTGGGGTCCAGGCGAAGATGATCAATACCAGCAGCAACGGTTCGGCGCTGACGTGACCGGTGGCCGCGACCCAGCCCAGCAACGGTGGCGCTGCGCCGGCGAGGCCGCCAATGACGATATTCTGAGGTGTGGCGCGCTTGAGAAACCCGGTGTAGATCACCGCGTAGCCGAGCAGCGAGGCCAGGGTCAGCCAGGCGGTCAGCGGATTGGTGAACACCAGCAGCAGTGCCTGACCGGCCAGCGCCAGTGCCAGGGCGAACGTCAGCGCGGCGGCCGGCGAGACCCGGCCCTCGGCCAATGGCCGCTTGTGAGTGCGCGCCATCACCGCGTCGATACGCCGATCCACCACATGGTTGACCGCCGCCGCGCCACCAGCGCACAGCGCAATTCCCAGATTGCCGAACACCAGCACTGTCCAGGGCACTCCGGCACGGGTCGCGAGGAACATGCCGACCAGCGAGGTGATCAGCATCAACACCACCACTTTGGGTTTGGTCAGCTCCAGGTAATCGCGCCAGATCGCCTGGCTGTGGCGTGTACCGGTCAGGGTTGCCATGGCATCTCTCCTTTGATCGTGATGGGGCCGACGCCGTGTTCAGGCGGATTGAAGCGCCAGCGCAGCGGGACCTGATGCCGTACCCGGACCAGGCTGGTCCGGGCGTGATAGTTGACCAGCACCAGGCTCAGCAACAGCGCGGCGCCCCCAGCGTTATGGGCCACCGCCACCGGCAGCGGCAGATGAAACACGACGTTGCTTATACCCAGGGTAATTTGCGCTGCGAGTGCGGCGAGGACCAGTCCCGCCAGTCGGGTCATGCCCACAGTCTTGAGCTGCCAGGCCAGCCCCAGCAGCACCACCGTCACCAGCAAGGCGCCGATGCGGTGGGTTACATGGATGGCGGTGCGGGCGTCGCTGTCCAGTTGCCCACCGAGGTAATTCGGGCCGATGTGCTGGGTCAGGTGGAAGCCATTGGCGAAATCGGCGGGCGGCATCCATTGGCCGTGGCAGGTAGGAAAGTCGATACAGGCCACCGCGGCGTAATTGGAGCTGACCCAACCGCCCAGGGCGATCTGGCCGATCACCAGCAACAGCCCAGCCGTGGCCCAGTGTTGCAGGCGCTTGGGCACGGTCAACGCCGGCAACACACCGGACAATCTCAACGTGAGCAGAAACAGCAGGCTCAACGTCGCGAACCCGCCCAGCAAATGCCCGGTGACGACTTGCGGCCAGAGCTTGAGCGTGACGGTCCACATGCCGAACGCCGCTTGGGCGAACACCACCGCCAGCAGGAACAGTGGCAGTTTTAATGGCAGGCCGGGGTGCCGGCGGTTCGTCCAGGCGCGGGCGGCCAGCGCGGCAATCATCAGTGCCAACGCACCGGCGAAATAGCGATGGACCATTTCGTTCCAGCCTTTATGGGCTTCCACCGGGGTGTCGGGAAAATGCAACTCGGCATGGGCCAGTTGGGCTTCGCCCTTGGGCACGCTGATGAAACCGTAGCAACCGGGCCAATCGGGGCAACCGAGGCCGGCGTGAGTCAGGCGGGTGTAGGCGCCCAACAGTACGACAATCAATGCCAGCAACGTGGCAAACAGCGCGAGGCGAAATCCAGGCTTGGCCATGTCGATGCCCTTATCCGATGTTGGACAATTTCAGCAGGTGGCGCAGGTCGTTGAGCAGGTCTTTGCCCTTGACCCGGGCGTCGTAGCGCAGCACCAGGTTGCTGTGGGGGTCGATGATCCACAGCTGGGCGCCGCCGGAGCCCTGGGCGCCTTTCTGATAGGCCGGCAGGTCCAGCGGATAACGTTGTAGTTGCGGATATTCGCGCTGCAGTTGGGCGTCGTATTCCGCCTCCAGCGGTTGCGCTATCGCCAGGGCATGGCTGGCGCGGCCGGCCTCGCGGCCCAGGCCGATCTGCACCTGCCGGGCCAGGTACACCAGTTGCCGGCAATCCACCGAGCACTCCTGCGGCGCTGTTACCAGAATCTGCCAGCGCTGCTCGTCGGCCTGCACGCCGATGTCCGCGCGGGACTGGCCGTTGCCGATCAACTCGCCGTGATAGCTGCGACTGTCCGGGACCCAGAACTGGAACTTGTACATGCCGGTGGCGAGGATCATCGGGCCGACCACGCCCAGCACAATCAACAGCAATTGCACGCGCCCCTTGCGCCGGCGGCGTGCGTCGGGCGCGTCAGACATGTTGGTTGGATTCATGGTGCTTCCCATGGTGTCTCCCTGCGTTGTGCCATCCGAGATAAAGGAAAAGGCCGAACAGCGCCGCCGCCATGGCGAACCACTGCACGGCATAACCAAGGTGTTTTTCCGGGCCCATGGCAACCACCGGCCAATCGGTCCGGTAGGCGCCAGGGCCGCTTTGTTGCCTCAATTCGTAGGCGAAGCCGCCGCGGCCCAGTTCGGCCCAGAGCTTCTGCGGTTCGATAGCGGTGACCAGCCGCGGCCACGGGGCGCTGGCCGGGTCGGCGTGCAGTTGGAACGTGGCGCCGGGCGCGACGTAGACCCAGGCTTGCAGGCCGATGGGTTGCTCCGGCGTGCTGAAGACTGGCGGCGTACGGCGATCAGGCCAGGGCAGCCAGCCGCGATTGACCAGCAACCACAGCCCACTGGCGTGGTCGAGGAACGGTTGCAGCAGTTCGACGCCGACCTTGCCGTCGTGCTGGCGGTTATCCAGCAGCAGGCTGTGTTCGGCGTCGAACTGGCCGTGCAGGCTGACGAGACGAAAGGCCGGATCCGTTGTTTGCGAAAGCTCCACGCTGTCCATCGGCTTGGCCACGCGACGCTCGGCGTAGGTGTCCATGAGCAGGCGTTTCTGCTCGCCCCGGCTCAATTGCCAGAACCCCAGGCACACCATCACCGGCACCAGCACGGCCACCACCAGCGACGGCACGAGGCCCGGCCGGAAGCCTTTCATGGCGCCGGCCGAAAGCTGTAGAACGGGATAGCTATACTCACGTGCATCGCGTTCCCCCGGAGTGTTTCTGATGCTAAAAGCAGCCATCGTCCTGATGCTGATCGCCACGATTGCCAGCCTGTTCAGCGGCTTGTTTTTTCTGGTCAAGGACGACAGCAATTCCAATCGCCTGGTCATCGCCCTGGCGATTCGTGTCAGCCTGGCCGTCGTCACCGTCGGCTTGATCGCCTGGGGCTTTTTCAGCGGCCAGTTGGTGTCCCATGCTCCTTGGTAAAAAGCCGCCCTGATAACGGTTGCCTCAGAGTATGTAGACGAAGAAGAACAAGCCGATCCACACCACATCGACGAAGTGCCAATACCAGCTCGCGGCCTCGAAGCCGAACTGATGCTCGTTGTCGAAATGCCCGCGCATGATGCGCATCAGCATCACGAACAGGATGATCGTGCCGATGGTGACGTGGGCGCCGTGGAAGCCGGTGAGCATGAAGAACGTCGCGCCATAGATCCCCGAGCCCAGGGTCAGGCCCAGTTCCTTGTAGGCGTGGATGTATTCCTCGGCCTGGAAACCCAGGAAGGCGCAACCCAGCAGCACGGTGATCGCCAGCCAGATTTTCAGCGCGCCGCGATGACCTTTCTTCAGGGCATGGTGGGCGATGGTGACGGTGACGCTGGAGCTGACCAGCAGGATGGTGTTGAGCAGCGGCAAGCCCCACGGGCTGATGACGTCCTTGGGCGCCGGAAAGAGTTTCGGATCGGGGTTGTTCAGCAATGGCCAGACGTATTCGAAATTTGGCCAGAGCATTTCCGACAGGCCCTTGCTGCCTTCGCCGGCGAGGCCGGGCGCCGACACCACGCGCACATAGAACAGCGCGCCGAAGAAGGCGACGAAGAACATCACCTCGGAAAAAATGAACCAGCTCATGCCCCAGCGGAACGAGCGATCGAGCTGCGCGCTGTACAGCCCGGCGCGGCTTTCCTTGATGACCGCGCCAAACCAGCCGAACAGCATGTAGGCCAGCAGCAGGCCGCCGACGAAAAAGATCAGCGGGCCGTGGGAATCCGGACGCGCCGCTTTCAGGTCGTTGAACCAGGTCGCCAGGCCATACACCGTGACGAACATCCCGACCGTGGCGATGATCGGCCATTTGCTCTGGGCCGGAACGTAATAGTGCTCATGAGTTGCCATTTATTGTTCTCCTTATCGGGCACGCTATCGGTCAGTGTTTACAGCCACCGGTGGATGACGAGCGGTGATATCGAACAGCGTGTAGGACAGCGTCAGGTGCTTCACTTCCTTGGGCATGTCCCGGTCGACGATGAAGCGCATGGGCATTTCGATGCGTTCGCCGGGTTGCAGCACTTGCTGGGTAAAACAGAAACATTCGGTCTTATGGAAATATGCAGCGGCGTTGCTCGGCGAAATGCTCGGCACCGCTTGGGCGCTCATCGGCCGATCGGTGGGGTTATGGGCGATGAACACCATCTCGTTGACCGCTCCCGGCTTGAC
The DNA here is from genome assembly GCF_051132075.1 of Pseudomonas sp. R3-56. Taxonomy (NCBI): domain Bacteria; kingdom Pseudomonadati; phylum Pseudomonadota; class Gammaproteobacteria; order Pseudomonadales; family Pseudomonadaceae; genus Pseudomonas; species Pseudomonas sp. R3-56. Next base: position 102,051 of record NZ_CP071657.1, read on the forward strand.
CACCAACTGGTCGCCCCTTGGGTAGAAGTCCCAGACCATGTCCACCGAATTCGTGGACAAGAACTGCACCCGGACCTGCCGCGATTCATCAACGGTTTGCTCGCCCGTGTACTGCCCCCCGGTTTTGCCGTTGATACCGAACGCCTTGCACATCACGTCGTAGATCGGCACCAGGGCAAACCCGAAGGCAAACATGGCCACCACCACCAGCAACAGGCGGGTGACCAGTTTTTTCAGCGAGATCGAGTCAGCCATGATTCTGGACCCCTACAGATAACTCTGTGGGAGCGGGCTTGCTCGCGAAGCAGGCGCTACGGTCTAACAGGAACACCGTGTCATCGTTCTTCGCGAGCAAGCCCGCTCCCACATTCATTTCACTTCCGGCGGCGTGGTGAAGGTGTGATATGGCGCCGGCGACGGTACGCTCCATTCCAGCCCTTCGGCGCCATCCCACGGCTTGGCCGGTGCCGGCTCACCGCCACGGATGGTCTTGATCACGATGAACAGGAAGAAGATCTGCGTGGTGCCGAACATGAACGCGCCGATGGACGAGACCATGTTGAAATCGGCGAACTGCAGGTTGTAGTCGGGAATCCGCCGGGGCATGCCCGCCAGGCCGACGAAGTGCATCGGGAAGAACGCCATGTTCATGCCGATGAACGAGAGCCAGAAGTGCAGTTTGCCGAGGGTTTCGTCGTACATGTGGCCGGTCCATTTCGGCAGCCAGTAGTAGGCCGAGGCGAAGATCCCGAAGATCGCACCCGGCACCAGCACGTAGTGGAAATGCGCGACCACGAAGTAGGTGTCCTGGTACTGGAAGTCCGCCGGCGCGATGGCCAGCATCAGCCCGGAGAAACCGCCGATGGAAAACAGGATCACGAACGCCACGGCAAACAGCATCGGTGTCTCGAAGGTCAGCGAGCCTTGCCACATGGTGCTCGCCCAGTTGAACACCTTCACCCCGGTGGGCACGGCGATCAGCAGGGTGGCGTACATGAAGAACAGCTCGCCCACCAGCGGGATGCCGACCACGAACATGTGGTGCGCCCAGACGATGAACGAGAGGAAGGCAATGGCCGCCGTGGCGTAGACCATCGAGGTGTAGCCGAACAGCGGCTTGCGCGAGAATGCCGGGATGATCGAGCTGACGGCACCGAAGGCCGGCAGGATCATGATGTACACCTCAGGGTGGCCGAAGAACCAGAACACATGCTGGAACAGCACGGGGTCACCGCCACCGGCGGCGTTGAAGAAGCTGGTGCCGAAGTGGATGTCCATCAGCATCATCGTCACGCAGCCGGCCAGCACCGGCATCACCGCGATCAGCAGGAAAGCGGTGATCAGCCAGGTCCAGACGAACAGCGGCATCTTCATCAGTGTCATGCCGGGGGCGCGTAGGTTGAGGATGGTGGCGACCACGTTGATCGCGCCCATGATCGAGCTGATGCCCATCAGGTGGATGGCAAAGATGAAGAACGTCACGCTTTCCGGCGCGTAGGTGGTGGACAGCGGCGCGTAGAAGGTCCAGCCGAAGTTCGGCCCGCCGCCCGGTGTGAACAGGGTGGAGACCAGCATCAGGAACGCCGCCGGCAACAGCCAGAAACTGAAGTTGTTCATCCGCGGCAGGGCCATGTCCGGCGCGCCGATCATCAGCGGGACCATCCAGTTGGCGAGGCCGACGAAGGCCGGCATCACCGCGCCGAAGACCATCACCAGGCCATGCATGGTGGTCATCTGGTTGAAGAATTCCGGCTGCACGATCTGCAGGCCGGGCTGGAACAGCTCGGCGCGGATCACCATGGCGAACGAGCCGCCCAGCAGGAACATGGAGAACGCGAACCACAGGTACAGCGTGCCGATGTCCTTGTGGTTGGTGGTCAGTACCCAGCGCATCAGGCCCTTGGCGGGGCCGTGGGCGTGGTCGGCGCCGGCATGACCGTGGTCATCGATCACAGCACTCATGTCCTGTCTCCTTCGAGCGAATGGGCTGGTCGGCGCGGGGCAACGAGCCCCGACCGGTTGCGGGAACAGACGTCAGGCCGGCTCATTGGCTATCTGCCTGTTTGAGTTCCAGCACTTCTTTAGGCGTAACCATGTCGCCCTTGTTGTTGCCCCAGGCGTTACGCTCATAGGTCACGACCGCGGCGATATCGACTTCCGACAGCTGTTTGCCGAACGCGGCCATAGAGGTGCCGGGCTTGCCGTGGAAGACAATGTTCAAGTGATCCTTGATTGGCCCGGTGGCGATTTTCGAGCCCTTGAGCGCCGGGAACATCGGCGGCAGGCCCTGGCCTTCGGCCTGGTGACAGGCCACGCAAGTGGTGTGGTAGACCTTGTCGCCGCGTTCCTTGAGTTCTTCCAGGGTCCATTCCTTGCTGGTCAGCTCTTTGAGCTGCGCGGCTTCGGCCTTGCGTTCGCCCAGCCATTTTTCGTAGTCGGGCTTGCTCTTGACCTCGACCACGATCGGCATGAAACCATGGTCCTTGCCGCACAGCTCGGCGCACTGGCCGCGATAAATGCCGGGCTTGTCGACGCGGGTCCAGGCTTCGTTGACGAACCCCGGAATGGCGTCGCGCTTGACGGCGAAGGCCGGCACCCACCACGAGTGGATCACGTCGGCGGAGGTCACCAGGAAGCGCACCTTGGCGTCAACTGGCAGCACCAGCGGCTTGTCGACTTCAAGCAGGTAGTGCTCGCCCTTGGTGCTCTGGTTGTGGATCTGTTCGGCAGGCGTGGCCAGGTTGCTGAAGAACTCGACGTCCTGGCCCAGGTATTTGTAGTGCCACTTCCATTGGTAGCCGGTGACCTGGACATCGATCTCCGATTCGCTGGAGTCGTACATCTTGATCAGCGTGGCGGTGGCGGGAACCGCCATGGCCACCAGGATCAGGAAGGGCACGATGGTCCAGAGGATTTCCACGCGGGTGTTTTCGTGGAAGTGGGCGGCGTTCTGCCCGGTTGAGCGGCGGTGCATCATCATCGACCAGAACATGGCGCCGAAGACGATGATGCCAATGACCACACAGATCCAGAAGATGGTCATGTGCAGGTCGAACACTGCGTTGCTGATCTGTGTCGCTCCAGGCGCCATATTCACAGTCCAGGCCGCTTGCGCCTGGCTGAAAATCGACCACAACAGGAGGCCCATCCATACGTGTGGATGTCGCGTCATTGCGGGTTCCCCTTATCGTTCTTGTTATCCCGTAGGCGTAACGCCTGCGGCAAGGGATCGGCATTCCAGACTGCTTACTTGACTCGCCGCGCCTTGCTGCACATGCAATCGGGTGTCATCGGCTAACTCCATTCCAAACCGAGTATAGACAGCACCCGCAACCTCGCAACGCGACGGCGTAAATCGTTTGAAACAGCTGGGACTTGCGCCAGAGCCCACGAATGGAGAAGGATGCGCAGCAGAGTGATGGCAAACCGATATAACGGTGACGTATCAAGGATGAGGCAGTTATGAAAAATAGGTCTTAGGAGTTTTTATGCGCCAGCTAAGTTATGTCATTCCTATTTCATTGCCTGTTGTTTCCTGGAGTTGTCATGAACACCGCCGCATTGCGCGAGCAGATCCAAAAAGCCCAACAGCACGAGGCCGAGACCGGCCTGCTGAGTCGTCAGTTGACGGCCCAGTTACCGACGCTGCACCCCGCCATTCAGCTCCCGGACGCGAACGCCAACGACGTTCTGGCGCGGTTTGTCGCAGCCTATATCAACGAAGTGCCTGACCTGCTGGATGCAGCCAATGACGTCGCCAGGGAGGCGGGTATCGAGTCGCAGATCAAGCCCGTACTGAAAATTGCCGAGCAGTATTTCCTCCAGCCTCCGACGATCATGGCCGGGCATGTCGGGCTCAACAGCCTGCTCGACGAAGCCTATCTGGCGCACCGGTTTGTCGAGGAGGTCAACGACCTGTACATCAAGCATTTCGGCCAGCCGCTGATCCCCCTGGACATGACGGTTGCCAATCTGATTGCCCATCAGTTGATCGGTGAGGAATTTGCCAACCAACTCGATGAGGTGGTGCACCACGCGTTCGACGAGATGCTCAACGACGAGACGTTTGCACTGGAGTCGGTGGAAACCTACCGCGAGAAGCTCAGCAGCCCGGAAACCGGCGCGGCCTGGAAGCGCTGGCCCTGCATGTCCCGCCGCTTGGGCGTGGGCCTGGAGCTGGATCAGCCGGCGGCTTGATCCCTCGGGAAAAACACAAAACCCTTGTGGGAGCGAGCCTGCTCGCGAAGCGGTTGATCATTCAACATCATGTCGACTGAAACACCGCTTTCGCGAGCAGGCTCGCTCCCACATGGGGTTTGTGTTGCTCATCAAGAGCCCCGTCGAAACAGGATCAGCCAGCTGTTGCGCCAACCCCCACGGTCGTGCGCAAGCGTCCTTCCAACCGGCGCTTGAGCCCGCGCGACTCGATCAACAACTTCGAACCCTTGCTGGCATTCGCCCGGCTCCATTCTTCGAGCAATTCCAGGCAGGAATGGTCGATATAGCTCAGGTTGTTGAGCGGCACATGCACCGTTGCGCCTTCGGGAATGGTGTTCAGCACCTGGGTCAGGGCTGGAACCTTGAGGAAGGTCGCCGCGCCCACCAAACGCAATTCCATCTCGCCGTCCTGGGGCAGGTCGATCAGGCTGATCTTCAGGCGCGAGGCTTTCCACGCCAGTTTCACCAGGGTCAGGCCAAAACCGATCAGCACGCCGGTCAGCAGGTCGGTGAAGATGATCGCCAGCGCCGTCGCGGCGTAGGTGAACATCGGCATCCGGCCATAACGGCCCAGGCCACGGAACGCCTTGATATCCACCAGTTTGAAACCGGTGTAGACCAGCACACCCGCCAGGCTCGCCACCGGGATGCTTTGCAGCACGCTGGACAGCAGCAGCACGAAGAGCAACAACCACAGGCCGTGGAAGATCGTTGACATTCGTGTGGTCGCGCCGGCCTGGACGTTGGCCGAACTGCGTACGATCACGCCGGTCATTGGCAAGGCGCCGAGCAGGCCACAAAGCATGTTACCGACACCTTGGGCGGACAGTTCCCGATCGAAATCCGCCCGCTCGCCGCTGTGCATGCGATCGACGGCAGCCGCCGAGAGCAAGGTTTCCGCACTGGCGATGAAAGCGACCGCGAACGCGGCGATCAACACGGTGGGGTCGGCCAGGTTCAGCAAATCCGCCGGGCGCAGCCAGTCGATGGCTTCGGCCATGTTTTCCGGGACCTCCACGCGCTTGACCTGCAACGCCAGCAGCAGGCTGGCAACCGTTGCCAGGCCCACGCCGAGCAGGGCGCCAGGAACGAAGCGCAGGCTATGGGGGCGAAACTTTTCCCACAGCCACATCACTGCGATCGTCGACAGGCCGAGCAAACCGGCCTGCCAGCCGAACGAAGGTAAAGCCTGGGCCACTGCCGCCGGGAACGCCGCCAGGTTATCCAGCCCGGAAGGCTTGGGCGCCGCGTCAAGCATCACATGGACTTGGGACAAGATGATCAGCACACCGATACCGGCCAGCATGCCGTACACCACGGCAGGCGCGGTGACCCTGAACCAGCAACCGAGGCGAAAACGCCCGGCCAGCAGTTGCAGCAGCCCGGCCAACAAAAGGATCGGCCCGAGCATTGCCACGCCATGCTGGCGCACCAGTTCGAAGACCAGCACCGCCAAACCGGCCGCCGGGCCGCTGACTTGCAGCTTGGAGCCAGCCAGGAAGCCCACGATCAGACCACCGACGATACCAGTGATCAGCCCCTTCGCCGGTGGCAGGCCCGATGCAATGGCAATGCCCATGCACAAGGGCAGCGCCACCAGGAATACAACCACCGAAGCCAGGAGCTCCCGTGGCAGAACAGCTTTTAATTGAGCAGCACGCATGGCGACTCTCCCGAAATTTTCTTCAGGCATGGCGAGGCCCGCCCGCGCAAATGGCGGGAGGCTCGACCACACAAGGATGTTTAGGAGCGGTTAGAAGCGCGCTTTGGGCGTCGCCACCGGTATCGGATGGCTGCCATCGAGCGGCAGGAAACAACCCTGGTCCGCATCAAAGGCTTTGATCTCGCTGGTCTCGATGTTGTACACCCAGCCATGGATGAACAACTGGCCGCTGGCCATGCGAGAGGCCACCGAAGGGTGCGTTCGCAAATGCTGCAACTGGGCGATCACGTTCTCTTCGGTGAGGACGGGCATGGTCTGCTTTTCGTCACCGCACGGGCAGTTGTCGTGGACCATGGTCTTGGCGACTTCGGCGTGGCGCAGCCAGGCCTTGACTGTCGGCATTTTTTCCAGGGTGTCGGGGTTGAGCACCGCACGCATGGCGCCGCAATCGGAATGGCCGCAAACGATAATATGTTGCACACCCAGGGCCAGCACGGCGTATTCAATGGCGGTGGAAACGCCGCCGTTCATTTGTCCGTACGGTGGAACGACGTTGCCGACGTTACGGGTCACGAACAGGTCGCCTGGGGAGCTATGGGTGATCAGCTCAGGCACGATGCGCGAATCGGCGCAGGTGATGAACATCGCCCGGGGTTTCTGGGCGGTGGCGAGTTTCTTGAAGAGTTCTTCCTGTTGGGGAAAGATCTCGTGATGGAAATGCAAAAAGCCGTCAACAATGTGCTGCAGCGCTGCATCGGCGGTTTCCGCCTCGGGTTGGGCTGAAGCCGACGCAGCCAACGGCTGTTTATCCTTGTCACTCATGATTCATCCTCTTGACGGTTACGACGCCAGTGGCTGGTTAAAAAACATCCGGATCGAAGCTCGACCCGTCAGTCACTCGCTGAACAAGGTAGCGGCCGAAACTTAACTCAAACTGAATCGAAGGCTCTAGGACAACGATTCCAGGGGTGGCGAAACACTGGCGCAGCTCATGTCCAGTGCCCGTTCCAAGGTCAACTTTAATCAAATCAACGACATCTGTCGGCCGGGCGGACAGAAGGCATCGCAGTCAAGATTGTAACCATCTCGTCGGTTCAGGCCCAAACGCTTGAGCGTCTTGGCGAAGCGCTGGGCCAGCAGGTCGGCGAACGGGCCTTCGCCGCGCATCCGCACGCCAAACCGGCTGTCATACAGTTCGCCGCCGCGGCTCTGGCGCACCAGGCTCAGCACATGGGCGGCGCGCTGCGGATAGTGCGCCTGCAACCACTCCTCGAACAGCGGCGCCACTTCCAGCGGCAGGCGCAACATGACGTAGGCGGCATTCTGTGCACCGGCAGCGTGGGCTTCGGCCAGCAGGCTTTCAATCTCGCTGTCATTGATCATCGGGATCATCGGCGCGCACAGCACGCCGACGTTGATGCCCGCCTCGCGCATGACCTTTATCGCCCGCAACCGGGCCTTCGGCGCCGCCGCGCGGGGTTCGAGGATGCGCTTGAGTTCGTCGTCCAGCGTGGTGAGGCTGATCATCACATGTACCAGGCGTTGCTCTGCCAGTTCGGTCAGCAGGTCGAGGTCGCGCAGGATCAGCGAGCCCTTGGTAACAATCGTCACCGGGTGCCGGTATCGCAGCAGCACTTCGAGAATCCGGCGGGTGATGCGCTGTTCGCGTTCGATCGGCTGGTAGGGATCGGTATTGGAACCCAGGGCAATCGGCGCGCATTGATAGCCGCGCCGCGACAGCTGCTCTTCCAGCACATCGGCGGCGTTGGTCTTGGCGATCAGCCTGGTTTCGAAATCCAGCCCGGGCGACATGTCCCAGTAGGCATGGCTGGGTCGCGCATAGCAGTAGACGCAGCCGTGTTCGCAGCCTCGATAAGGATTGATCGAACGATCGAAAGGAATATCCGTGGAGGTGTTTCGAGTGATGATGGTCTTGGCCGTTTCGATGCGTACCTCGGTGCCCTGGGTCGGCGGCACTTCCTGATACCAGCCATCGTCCTCGGCCACCGAACGGCTCGGCGCGAAGCGGTTGTGCGGGTTGGTGGCGGTGCCGCGGCCACGGGGCGGAAGTGAGAGGGACATGGGAATACTCCGAAAGCTGTATGCGCATACAGTATTCGCTGCCGTCGATTCAAGCCAGTGCCGTTTGGCGGTTCAGGAAAAGCAGGCCCTGGTTCACGGCGCTTTGACGTCTTGCTCACAGGCTTTTAACCGAGGCGAACCGAAACTGACGACTTCAAAATCCTTGGTCGGCGGTTGCTCCTCATGCTCAAGCTCTGTTTGCGTTCCCTGCTTTGCCTGGCGTTGCTCGTCGCGCTGGTCGACTCCGCCGCCCAGGCCGCCACCGGCGCCGAGGCCAGGCCCGGCGAATGGGCCCAGCCCGTGGAAAAACGCTACGACCTCTACCAGATGTCGCCTGCTCTCTATCGCAGTTCCTTGCCGGACGGCGGTGCCTTGCCCCTGTTGGCGAAACTCGATATCGGCACAGTCATCAATTTTCTGCCTGATTCGGACGCGAACTGGTTGTCCGCGCCTGACATCAAGCAAGTGCAGTTGCCCTATCGCACCAATCACGTCGACGACAGTGACGTTCTCAAGGCCCTGCGCGCCATCCAGGACGGGCAAGCCAGGGGGCCGGTGCTCATGCATTGCAAGCACGGCTCGGACCGTACCGGCTTGATGGCCGCCATGTACCGGGTGGTTGTGCAGGGCTGGAGCAAGGAAGACGCCCTGGAGGAAATGACCGAAGGCGGTTTCGGCGACAGCCATCACTTCAAGGACGGGGTTCGCTACATGATGCAAGCCGATGTCGAGAAGCTCCGTGTTGCCTTGAGAGACGGCGATTGCAGTACCAGCGTCTTTGCGCTGTGCTCGTTGAAAGGCTGGGTCAATTCAACGACCACGGCGCGTCACCTCGATCCTCAGTCATTGGCTCCTTCACGCTGATTGGTCGCGCTGAGGAAGGCGCTTATGGATTCGGATAACGGCCGCGAGTCGCCCGGCCCGAATATGTGTTCGCGAAGCGCCCTGCCGGTCGTCGCTTTAAAGATTCCGTCGCGCTGGAACCTCTGGAAAACCGACTCGGCCAGGGCCTTGGACCACGAGTAGGCGTACACTCTTGCGCCGTAGCCCGTCACCATATGGTCCAGCCCGTTGGCCAGGCGTGCGTTTGCAATTACCGGCAAGTGGCGGGTCTTTTCGCTGACCTGCTGGAAGACTTGCTGGACGCTGCGTCCATCGGCGTGGGTACGGTGCAACTCGAAATCCAGCAGCGCCTTGCGCAACTCGTTGGCGGTTTCCCAACTGGCCTGAGTGCTGATGAGCCTCATGAACTGATCGGCCATCTCGTCAGGCAAGGCTGCTCCGGTTTGATGATGCGCCGATACGCGGATCAGAAACTCCTTGGCGAAGCACCATTTTTCCAGCAGACATCCGGCGAATTCCACCGTATCGCGGGGTGACTTATTGATCGCCGATAGGTCGCGATAGGCTGCCTGGCTCAAGACCTGATGCAGGCAATGGCCGAATTCATGGACAAGGATGCGTAGCTGCAGATGGTCGAGCAAGGTCGGGTTCGCCGCTGTGCCCCGTGGCAGCCAGCCATGCAGCGCGGCGATCGGGCGTCGGAGCACGCCTTCGGCGGTAATCTGACGGTCGCGAATGGTCGTGGTGTAGGAGAAACCTTCTCGATCATCAGATTTGAACGGATCGAAATAGATATAACCAATGCTCGTTCCGCTCTCCGTGACCTCAAAAAGACGTACGTCAGGATCCCAGCTGGCCACATCCTTGCGTTCGATGAAGTTCACGGCGAATAGATTCGACGCGATCACCAGCAGCTTGGAAAAAACCGCTTCCAATGGAAACCAGACACTCAATGCCTGCTGTGAGATGCCCGCCTCCCGCTGGCGAATTTTTTCCGCCAGGTACCAGTAATCCCAAGGTTCGGGCTCGCTGAGACCTCGTTCACTGGCGAAGGCCTTGAGCTCATCGGTCTCCAGGCGGAAGGTGCTTTGCTGCGACTGGAGTTGATTGTCCAGAAAAGCCAGGACCTCTGCGGTGGACTCGGCCTGCTCCGACGCGATCGCGTATTGAGCGTAATCCGTGTAGCCCAGTAACTTGGCATACTCGTGCCGGTCGTCCAGCAGTTGCTTGAGGACGTTGCCATTGTCGAATTGCCCGGCTTGCGGGCCTTGATCGGACGCACGGGTGTTATAGGCAACGTGGATCTGCTGGCGTAACGAGCGATTGTCGGCATAGTGGGTGACGATGCGATGCGACTCTTCATCAAGGGTCAGCAGCCATCCCGTGCGGTCGACCTTGCGGGCCAGATGGGCCATGTGCTGTTTGAACGCCACCGGCAAGCCGCTGAGCAGGGCCTCATCGTCAATGAGGATGTCCCAGGCTTTGTTGGCCGACTCCAGCTGGTCCAGAAACAGACCTTCGGCGTTTCGAATACGGACTTGCACCAGGCTCAGGTCGCTCGCCGTGGTCATCGGCATGTTTTCACGAAACTGTCGCAGGTTTTTTTCCAGGACCCTCTTGCGTGCCGGTTCGAAATTTCCGGCTATTTCGCTGTTCGCCAGGCGCTCGTAGAGCTGAAACAGTTCGGTGTTTTGTTCCAGTCCGACCTTAAATTCTTGCAGCCGTGCTTCGCAATCGAGCGAGGCCTGCTTCCAGGCGTCACCTGTCCGGGTCGAGGTCAGGCGGTTTAGCAAGTAGCCGAAACCCTCAAGCCGCGTGTGAATTTCATCCATTGCCAAGACGAGGTCGTCCCAGGTTGGGAAGGGTGTCTGGCTGGCAATGATCGCGGCAACTTTGATGCGGCTTTCGGCGATTATCTGGTCGAGGGCCGGGGAAAAGTGTTCGGCCTGGACGCGCGAAAAGGGCGGCAGGTCGTAGTCCTGCAGTAGCGGGTTATCAGCGTTTGGCATGGAAAGCTTCCTTTCAGTCTGGATGTGTCGGACCAGTCTGAAGAGGAAGGCAGGGCACCCTGCGGTATATATGTATCGCTTCCGGGCCGGGCGGCCCGGAAGGTGATGCCGGAGATTTCAGTCGGTTTTTTTCTTCAACTTGGGGTTGGGGAAGAACTGCACCGCCTGGACCTTGGCGTCCGGTGCTTTCAAGGCGGACGTATTGACCCGGGTGCCCAATTCCTTGGGCACCGACAGGCCTTGTTCGTTGAGCGTGTCGGAATAACCACAAGCCACGCACTCGCGATGGGGCACGCCGTCTTCGTTCCACATCATCAACTTGTCCGGTTCACTGCACGCCGGGCAGACTGCCCCGGCGATGAAGCGTCGTTTGGTAATCACAGGCCCCTCACTCATGCTGCCGCGTCCTCGCTCAGGCCGCTATGGCGCAAGAGTGCGTCAATCGATGGCTCACGGCCACGGAAGTCGACGAACAGCACCATTGGCTCCTGGGAGCCGCCACGCGCCAGGATCGCCTCGCGGAAGGCGCGACCGGTTTCGGCGTTGAGCACGCCGTCTTCTTCGAATCTGGAGAACGCATCGGCCGACAGCACTTCCGCCCATTTGTAGCTGTAGTAACCCGCCGCGTAACCGCCGGCAAAAATATGCGCAAAGCTGTTGGGGAAGCGGTTATAGGCAGGCGGACGCATCACCGACACCTCGTCACGTACGCCTTCGAGCACTTGCAGTACGCTACGACCATCGCCATGGGTGGCGTGCAGTTCGAAGTCGAACAGCGAGAATTCCAACTGGCGGACCATCATCAGGCCGGACTGGAAGTTCTTTGCGGCGAGCATTTTTTCCAGCAGGTCCTGGGGCAATGGCTCACCGGTTTCGTAGTGACCGGAAATCAGCGCCAGGCCTTCAGGCTCCCAGCACCAGTTTTCCATGAACTGGCTCGGCAGCTCCACGGCGTCCCAGGCCACGCCGTTGATGCCCGACACGCCGGCATGGTCGACGCGGGTCAGCAGGTGATGCAGGCCGTGGCCGAACTCGTGGAACAGCGTGGTCACTTCATCGTGGGTCAGCAGCGCTGGCTTGCCACTGTCGGCCGGGGTGAAGTTGCACACCAGGTTGGCGACCGGGCTTTGCAGCGCGCCATCAAGGGTGCGGCGACGATCGCGGGCGCCATCCATCCAGGCGCCGCCACGCTTGTTGGGGCGGGCGTACAGATCGAAGAAGAAGCGCCCGACGTGCTGGCCGTGTTCCTTGATCTCGAACAGGCGCACGTCCGGATGCCAGGCGTCGAAACCCTTCAGTTCAGCGATCTCGATGCCATAGAGGCGTTGCACGATGGCGAACAGGCCGCTCAATACCTTGTCGATCGGGAAGTAGGCGCGCAGGGCTTCCTGGGCGACGCTGTAACGTTGCTGGCGGAGTTTTTCGCCATAAAAGCCGCTGTCCCAGCTTTGCAGGTCGGGGCAGCCCTGTTCGGCGGCGAAGGCTTTCAATTGTTCCAGGTCCTGGGCGGCGAACGGTTTGCTGCGCTTGGCCAGGTCGCGCAGGAAGCTGAGCACCTGATCGCTGGATTCAGCCATCTTGGTTGCCAGGCTCAATTCGGCGAAGTTGGCGAAACCCAGCAACTGGGCCAGTTCCTGGCGCAGGTCGAGGATCTGCTCCATCACCGGGCCGTTATCGTTCTGACCGGCGTTCGGGCCTTGGTCCGAGGCGCGGGTGCAGTAGGCGGCGTAGACTTCTTCGCGCAGGGCGCGGTCTTCGGCGTAGGTCATCACCGCGTAGTAGCTCGGAAACTCCAGGTTGATCAGCCAACCGTCGAGGCCTTTGGCCTGGGCCGCGGCGGCCATCTGCGCCTTGGCCGAGTCGGTCAGGCCGGCGAGGGCGGCCTCAGAGGTGACATGCTTGGTCCAGGCCTGGGTCGCGTCGAGCAACTGGTTGGAAAAGCGGCTGCCCAGTTCGGACAGCTTGCTTTGCACTTCGGCGTAGCGCTTTTGCTGCTCGGGCGGCAAGTCGATGCCCGACAGGCGGAAATCGCGCAGCGAATGTTCCAGGATGGTTTTCTGCGCCACGTCGAAACCGGCGGCCTCGGGGCTGTTCGCCAGGGCTTCGAACGCCTGGAACAGTTCGCGGTTCTGGCCCAGTTCGGTGGAATAGGCACTCAGCGCCGGCAGGCAAGCCTCGTAGGCTTCGCGCAGCTCGGGGCTGTTGCGCACCGCGTTCAGATGGCTGACCGGGCTCCAGGCTGCGCCCAGGCGATCATTGAGCTCGTCCATCGCCAATACCAGGCCGGCCCAGGTGGGCTGTTCGACTTGCGTCTTGAGGATCTCGGCGATGGCGGCGCGGTTGTCAGCCAGGATCTGCTCGATGGCCGGTTGCACGTGCTCGGCACGGATCGCCGAGAATGGCGGCAGGTCGTAGGGCTGCAAAAGAGGGTTGTTCACGCTCACGGTTGGCACCTTGGCTGGAAGAAACATGGGCCCATCTTAATTACAATCGACGTTCACCGCAGCTAGCAGCGCCTATCATCGGACAAGAGAGAGCCTATCGTGACCCTTCGAACGTACCAGAACCACAGCCCGCGGCTTGCCCGGGGCGCTTTTGTCGACAGCACCGCGGTGGTGATCGGCGACGTCGAAATCGGCGAGGACAGCTCCGTCTGGCCGCTGACAGTCATTCGCGGCGACATGCACCGCATCCGCATCGGCGCCCGTACCAGCGTCCAGGACGGCTGCGTGCTGCACATCACCCACGCCGGGCCGTTCAACCCCGATGGCTTCCCGTTGCTGATCGGCGACGACGTGACCATCGCCCATAAAGTGATGCTCCATGGCTGCTCGGTGGGCAGTCGGATCCTGATCGGCATGGGCAGCATTGTCATGGATGGCGCGGTGGTCGAGGACGACGTGATCATCGGCGCCGGTAGCCTCGTACCGCCGGGCAAGCGCCTGGAGAGCGGCTTTTTGTATGTGGGCAGCCCGGTGAAGCAGGTCCGGCCGCTGACCGACAAGGAGCGGGCGTTTTTCACCTACAGCGCGGCGAATTACGTGAAGCTCAAGGATTTGCATCTGGCTGAAGGCTACGACCAGCCTTGAATCGCCCACCTGAGATGTTGAATAAACCAATGTGGTGAGGGGATTTATCCCCGCTGGGCTGCACAGCAGCCCCGAAGCCTGCCACCGAAGTGTGCCAGGTTTGTTACATTCAGTCTTTTTGGGGCTGCTGCGCAGCCCAGCGGGGATAAATCCCCTCGCCACAGTTTCATTCAAGCCTTTTGAGTGAGCTGCATGACCACCCAGGACCAGCCATGCACTACCAGACCATACTTTTTGACCTCGACGGCACGCTTACCGACCCGCGCGAGGGCATCACCCGTTCGATCCAGTTCGCCCTGGGCAAACTGGGCATCGACGAACCCGACCTGACCCGTCTCGAACATTTCATCGGCCCACCGCTATTGCAAGCCTTCATGCAGTTCTATGCCTTCGACGAAGCGAAAGCCTGGGACGCGGTGAATTTCTATCGCGAGCGCTTCAAGGTCACCGGCCTCTACGAAAACCGTGTCTTCGACGGTGTCGTGCCGCTGCTGGAAACGCTCGGTGGCCAAGGCCGACAGCTTTACATCGCCACGTCCAAGCCCTGGGTTTTCGCCCGGGAAATCGCCCGTCATTTCGATTTCGCCCGGCACTTCAAGGTGATCTACGGCAGCGAACTGGACGGTACCCGTACCAACAAGGTCGAGCTCATCGCCCACCTGATGGCCGAAGAAAGCCTCGACCCGGCCAGCACCCTGATGATCGGCGACCGCGAACATGACTTGATCGGCGCGCGCAGCAATGGTCTGGACGCGGCGGCGGTGGGGTACGGATTCGGCAGTTTCGAGGAGTTGAGTGCGCAGAACCCGGTACATCATTTCCAGACGCTGGAGGAGTTGCACCAGGCATTTTTGCGGGGCTGAAGACACAACTATCGGAAACGTCCGACATGCTCTAAGGAATTGTCTGATTTTCACCACCTGCCACCGGGCATAGGTTCTCTGCAGACAGTTTATCCATCGAGCAAGGAGAACAGCATGATTCAGCTGTCGCAAACGGAGCAGGTGATCTGGGATATGTATTTTGTCAGCGCCTTGCCGCAGGTGATGCAGCAGTTACCGGGCCGCCGTCCCGAGTTGATTGCGGAGAGCGCGGCCGAAGTCGCCGATGAAATGCTGGTGGAGCGCCGCGAGCGTCGCCCGGTGGCACAAAGGACTCTGCCGGTCAGGGACGCAACGATAAAATGAAAAAATAAATCCGGGACATGGTGGACCCCTGTGGCGAGGGAGCTTGCTCCCGCTCGGCTGCGAAGCAGTCGTAAAACCAGCGGGTGCGGTGTGTCTGATGCTCCGCGTTTGGCAGGTTTTGGGGCCGCTTCGCAACCCAGCGGGAGCAAGCTCCCTCGCCACGCGAGCCCGGCGTTGTTCACGCCGGCGCGTCAAACACCAGCGATCCCTTGATCGTCGCCCAATGCGCCGCTTCGGCGTCGCCCAGCTTCTCGGCCTTGACGTAGCTCAGGGCAAGCATCTTGCGCGTGCCCGGCAGTACCAGGGCGAGCTGATACTGAAAGACCTTTTCGTTGCCTTTGTTGAACTGGCTGCGTAACTCGATGGCTTCGACTTCCTGCCGAGCCCCCACGCGCAACGTGGCGCCGGGTTGGCAGCGCAGGTCCTGGACCTGCTTTTCCAGGCGCTTGAGCTGGTCGTCGAGGTTGCTTTGCAGGGTTTCTCCTTCGGCGAGCAGGCTGCGGCTGACGATCAGGGACGTGCCTAGTTCGGGGAACTTGAGGATGTTGATCGAAGCGTCGAGCAACTCGCTGGGCGGCAGCTGGAGCTGAAATTCATTCAAACGGTAAGTCATGGCGCATCAGGTCTCGAAGTTAGCCTTTGGGTTAGCCTTTGGGAAAGGCGGCAGCGACGTTGGCATCGATGCTGGCCTTGACGCCCTGGCCGTCCGGCGTGGCACCGGGGCCGCCGCCGTTGTTCAGGTGCAGCACACCGCCGGTGTTGAACTCGGCATCGCCGCTGGCGTAGAAGCTGATCTGCACGCCGGTCAGGTTGATCTGACCGCTGGCGTTGAGCTCCAGGATGCTCTCGCCGCATACCAGGCGCAGGTTCTCGCCCACTTCAATGACGTAGCTCTGGCTGATGCTGTCGGTCTTGCGCTGGCCCACCGACAGGATGTCTTCCTGCTTGACGATGCGCAGGCGGTTGTTGCCGATGATCACCGTTTCGTCGTGGCCGATGCTCTTGGTGCGGTCGTGGCCGACCGAATGGCTCTCATCCACCTCGACCACGACGTCCTGGTTGCGCTCGGCATGGATGTAAAGCTGCTCGGCGCCTTTTTTGTCTTCCATGCGGATTTCATTGAAATTTGCCGGCGTGCCACCCTTGCTCGAACGGCTTTTCATGCCGCTCTGGGTGGCATTCTCAGGCAGGTCGTAAGGCACGGTCTGCTCGGCGTTGTAGACACGTCCGGTGATGATCGGTCGATCCGGGTCGCCTTCAAGGAAGCTGACGATGACTTCCTGGCCGATACGCGGAATCTGCATCGAGCCCCAGTTTTTCCCGGCCCAGCTTTGCGACACGCGAATCCAGCACGAGCTGTTTTCGTTGGATTGATCGTGACGGTCCCAATAAAAATGCACCTTCACCCGACCGAACTGGTCGGTCCAGATTTCCTCGCCCTTGGGTCCGACCACCAAAGCTGTCTGCGGCCCCTTGACGATGGGGCGGTGGGTGATTGCCATCGGGCGGAAGCTTTGCTGGGCGTCGATGCAGGTCAGGCTGCTTTCGAACTGTGCCGAAGGCGCGCCGACGCCGCTCTCGCCGCTTTCCTGAGAGAGGTAATAACGCGCGCCGACGATCAGGTATTCGCGGTTCTGGTCCTGGCGGCTGAAGCCGGTCAGGCTGAACAGGTGGCCCGAGCCCATGCCTCGGGCATTGCCGGCCAGCTCGACCTGCTCGTGCAGGGTCTGCAAGGCTTCGATGCGGGTGCGGGCGTAGTGCTCGCCGTCTTCGCTTTGCACGTAGGTGCCGGGGTAGTCATAGAGCGGATAGTCGCCAGCGGTGTGCGGGCGCGGCATGGCCGAACGTACATCGATGCGCGCGCTGGGACGCTGGAAGTCGTAGTCGTTGAGCTCCAGCGAACCCGGTTGGACTTCCTGGGCCAGGTGCCAATCATGAATATGATCGCGTTCACGCTGCTGCTCGTTCTTCGGATAGTACGGCACCGAGGCGTAGCCTGGCGCTTGGGTATGGGCGCCGTAGGCGTCGGCCAGCACCAGCACATGGCGACCCTGTTCATGGCGGAAGAAGTAGTAGATGCCTTCCTGCTCCATCAGCCGGCTGACGAAATCGAAGCTGGTCTCACGGTACTGGACGCAATATTCCCACTCGCGGTACGGCCGGCTGAGGGCGTCTTCGAAGTCGGAGAAACCCAGGTCGCGGAACACTTGCTTGATGATCTGCGGAACCGTCAGGTTCTGGAAAATCCGGCAATCGGAGGTGCGGGTCAGCAGCCACAGCCAGGGCCGCAAGGTGGCCTGGTAGCTGGCAAACTGGCCCTGGTCGATGTTCTGGCTGAAGCGCGCGACGATGCCGTGGAAGTGCCGCTCGCCACCGCCATCCAGCTGAACGCTCACGCACATGGGTTTACTCAGCACCTGGTTGAGGTCGATGGCGTTGTCCAGCGAGTGCAGCTGCAACTCATAGTTGAACAGCCGCCCCAACTCTTCGCCGCCGCCCATGTCCTTGAGCAGCAGCACCTCGGGCCCGAGGGGGCTGGTGATTTTCGCCAGGCGGGAGGCTTGGTTGAATAGCATCGGTTGTCCTTATCGCTGCCGCAGTCCCTTATGCTGGCGAATACTGCAATCGTCTGATTCAAAAAATCAACAGAATATGCCCTTCGACGGCTTCTGCAGAGGCGTGAATCGCCAGAGTGGTGACGCTGATCGCATAATGTAGAGGGTTACCTGGAGGAGAGGAACCCGGTTCTTGATTGTTGCCAGGCATTACCCGAATATCTGCTCCTTCCACGCGTCACCTCATGTCCATGGAAAGCGATTACCGTGACCTCATACCGCATTCAAGAAGCCGATCTCGAAATCCCCGATACCTGGCAGGACCAGAGCATCAACATTTTCAAGCTGCCTGCAGTGGGACCCGCCAAAGAGGCCAGTTTCGTCATCAGCCGCGATGCCACCCAGGGTGAGGCTCCCTTTGCCGAGTACGTGGACCGCCAACTCAAAAGCGCGGAGCAGCAATTGCCGGGCTTCAAGCTGGTTCAGCGTTGGGATACGGTGCTGCATGGACACACCACCACCTTGCTGGATTACACCTGGCAGCGCGAAGGACGCGACCTGATGCTGCGCCAGGTGTTCATCGAGCGTAAGCCGTCCGTGCTGATCACCACCTTGACCACCACACCCAACGACTTCGCCTATCACGAGCCGGCCTGGAAGCTGGCGATGCATTCGCTCAAGCCACAGCCTCCGATTGCCTGAGATTCGATACGTGCCACTGCGCAGTCAGACCAAACAGTAAGGTAGATTCCCGCAATGGATGCACAGGCAGCAGCCCGTCTGGGTGACGAAATAGCCCACGGGTTCGGGTTGGCCGCGATGGTCGCCGGCGCCGTGGCCGGGGCCTTGATCGGCGCTGCGGTCGTCGCCGCAACGGTCGCCACGGGCGGCGTGGCGCTGGCGATCATGGCCGGCTCGATCGCGGCTGGCGGCTTGTCGATGTTCCAGATCGTCAAGGGCCTGTCCACCATATTCAACCTGCCCGAGCCCACGACGGGGGCGTTGATCATGGGCAGCTTCAACGTCTATATCAACGACCGCAATGCCATGCGGGCGGGCGAAGACATCGCCTCCTCCTGCACCGGGCTGCCGATGAACCATCCGATCTGGCCCTTCCCGGTGCTGATCGCCGAAGGCAGCGCCACGGTGTTCATCAACGGCAAACCAGCGGCGCGCCTGCACAGCAAAATGGTCTGCGGTGCTCACATCAAGAGCGGCAGCCCGAACACCTTCATCGGCGGACCGACGGTGTCGGTGGCGTTTGTGCTCGACCTCGAAGGCTGGATGCATTCCGGGCTGGAAGTGTTGGGGTTGCTGGCTGCGGGCGCCGCATTGGTGATGGCCGCAATGGCGGGTATCGCCGTTCTCGTCGAATTCGTCGTGGTGGGCGGTCTGATCGTGGGGAGCATGGAGCTTCTCGGCGATTTAGGCGACCGTCTGGGGCCAGGCTATCGTGACCTGCTGCAAGGCGTCGCCGGAATGGCGATGCTGGGACTGAGCCCGAAAATGGCGAAGGCGGCCAAGCCTGTCGAACTGCCGCCGCCCAAGTACAAGCCTGGCGTGACCGAGGCCGATATCCTGGCCATGCCGAAGGGGTCTCGACCCGAAGCCCACAAGTATTTGTCACCGCAGTATGTGAAAGAACATCTGGCCCAGTTCGAGAACGGTGCCTCGCGCTTCACCACGAAGAACAACCTGGACAAGTACGGCATCGCCCAGCGCGACGGCACGACGTTCCTCATGCCCAAAGCTGAAGCCGATCAATTGGTTGCCAATGCCAAGGGCGATAAGAGGGCATTGGAGAAGGCGCTTGGGCTTCCAGAAAATACCTTGGAAAGTAGTACCCTTGTCCGGGTCGATATTCCTGCACCTAAAGACATGAACCTGCGGGTTCCGTCGGGCAATGAGGCCGGCGCTAACGAATTCTGGATTCCAGGCGGCAAGCTGCCGACCGGTGCCAGCGAGGCGGTCATCGACGCCGGGGGCATCTCACCCAAAGATTTCAGTTGGACGGCATTATGACCGTAGAGGTAGTCAAACCATGAAGTTTCAAGATGTCCTAGTCAGTCGCGAACACATGTTTTCCGTGGGCATAGAACAGGATTCGGGTCGGTTTTATGTCTCCATCCCGGTCAGCAATGGCATGGCTGACTACGAGGAATATTACGAAATTAATCAGGCGACCTTTGAGCTGTTCAAGCGTGACCCGGAAGCCGCGCTTCCTTTTGTGTCGCGTTGTAGAAAACGTGAGTTGGACGAGCTGTTGATCATTCAACCGGGAACGAAGCGCGGCACAGCCATCTGACCGCCGAAAGGGCCGGTGGGTCGCAGTTTTCACTAGGTCCGTAGCTACCCCGTGGCGAGGGATCAGCGGTTTCTTGAGTGAGTCAGGCTGGGGTTGTTCTGCGGTGAACCTCACTGCTTGGCCTTCGCCGGAAACAAAGCTTTCACCGCCGCCTCGATCACGCCCTTGATGCCCTTGCCCTTGGGGTCCACGGCGCTGGCGCCACCGGAGTTGAGGTCAAGGCGGCCGCCGGTGTCGATGTTGCCATTGCCACTGGCGTAGAGGTTGAACGCGGTGCCGGAGATATTGATCTCGCCACTGGCGTTGAACTCCAGCACGCTTTTGCCACACACCAGCCGTATCTGCGAACCCGCCTCGATGAGGTATTGGGTCGCGATACTGTCGCTCTTGGCCCCGCCGACGAGCAACGTGTCGTTGCGCTGTACGGCCCGCAGCCGGTCTTCGCCAATGCGTACGGTTTCGTTGCGGTCGATATTCTTGCGACGATCGCGACCCACCCAGTGGCTTTCATCCACTTCCACGGCGATGTCCTGGTTGCGCTCGGCGTGGATGTAAAGTTGCTCGGCGCCCTTTTTATCTTCCATGCGGATTTCGTTGAAATTCGTCGGCGTGCCGCCCTTGCTCGAACGACTCTTGGTACCGCTCTGGGTGGCATTGGCGGGCAACGCATAGGGGACGGTCTGTTCGGCGTTATACACACGACCGGTGACGATGGGCCTGTCAGGATCCCCTTCAAGGAAACTGACGATGACTTCCTGGCCGATGCGCGGGATCTGCACCGAGCCCCAATTCTTTCCGGCCCAAGCCTGCGACACGCGAATCCAGCACGAACTGTTTTCGTTGGATTGATCGTGGCGATCCCAATAGAAGTGCACCTTCACCCGGCCGAACTGGTCGGTCCAGATTTCCTCGCCCTTGGGCCCGACCACCAATGCGGTCTGCGGCCCTTTGACGATCGGACGGTGGGTAATCGCCATCGGACGAAAGCTTTGCTGGGCGTCGATGCAGGTCAGGCTGCTTTCGAACTGCGCCGAGGGCGCGCCGACGCCGCTCTCGCCACTTTCCTGGGAAAGGTAATAACGCGCGCCGACGATCAGGTATTCGCGGTTCTGGTCCTGGCGGCTGAAGCCGGTCAGGCTGAACAAATGCCCCGAGCCCAAGCCTCGGGCATTGCCGGCCAGCTCGACCTGCTCGTGCAGGGTCTGCAAGGCTTCGATGCGGGTGCGGGCGTAGTGCTCGCCGTCTTCGCTTTGCACGTAGGTGCCGGGATAGTCATACAGCGGATAGTCGCCAGCGGTGTGCGGGCGCGGCATGGCTGCGCGCACGTCAATGTGTGCACTCGGGCGCTGGAAGTCGTAGTCGTTGAGCTCAAGCGAACCCGGCTGGACTTCCTGAGCCAAGTGCCAATCATGGATATGATCGCGTTCACGCTGCTGCTCGTTCTTCGGATAGTACGGCACCGAGGCGTAGCCGGGCGCTTGGGTATGGGCGCCGTAGGCGTCGGCCAGCACCAGCACGTGGCGACCCTGTTCATGGCGGAAGTAGTAGTAGATGCCTTCCTGTTCCATCAGCCGGCTGACGAAATCGAAGCTGGTCTCACGGTACTGGACGCAGTACTCCCACTCGCGATAAGGGCGGCTGAGGGCGTCTTCGAAGTCGGAGAAACCCAGGTCGCGGAACACTTGCTTGATGATCTGCGGAACCGTCAGGTTCTGGAAAATCCGGCAGTCTGACGTGCGCGTCAGCAGCCACAGCCAGGGCCTTAGCGTGGCCTGGTAACTGGCAAACTGGCCTTGGTCGATGTTCTGGCTGAAGCGCGCGACGATGCCGTGGAAGTGCCGCTCGCCACCGCCATCCAGCTGAACGCTCACGCACATGGGTTTGCCAAGCACCTGATTGAGGTCGATGGCGTTGTCCAGCGAGTGCAGCTGCAACTCATAGTTGAACAGCCGCCCCAACTCTTCACCGCCGCCCATGTCCTTGAGCAGCAGCACCTCGGGCCCGAGGGGGCTGGTGATTTTCGCCAGGCGGGAGGCTTGGTTGAATAGCATCGGATGTCTCGTGCAAGTTGTGTAATTGGAGTAACGCAATCAACTGTGGGAGCGAGCTTGCTCGCGATAGCGGTATGTCAGTCAACGTGGATGTTGAATGTGACTGCGCTATCGCGAGCAAGCTCGCTCCCACAGGGGTTGTGCGGTGTTTCCTGAAGTCAGGCCGCGTCGCTGAAATCGTACTTCAGTTCGTTATCCACGGCGCTGATCCGCACGCCGGCCATGGCCTTGCCTTCGAGCATGCGAGTCAGGAACTCGCGGCTCATGTCCGGCAGCAGGCTGTTGGTCAGGATGGTGTCGATCATGCGCCCGCCGCTTTCGGTTTCGGTGCAGCGCGAGACGATCAGGTCGATCACCGCGTCGTCGTAATCGAAGGCCACTTTGTGGGTGCTCTCCACGCGCTTCTTGATGCGGTTGAGTTGCAGGCGGGTGATGGCCTTGAGCATCTCGTCGCTGAGCGGATAGTAGGGGATCGTCACCAGGCGGCCGAGCAGCGCCGGCGGGAAGATTTCCAGCAGCGGCTGGCGCAGGGCCTTGGCGATTTCTTCCGGCTCGGGCACGTTCTGCGGGTCCTTGCAGACCTGGGCGATCAGCTCGGTACCGGCGTTGGTGGTCAGCAGGATCAAGGTGTTCTTGAAGTCGATCACCCGGCCTTCGCCGTCCTCCATCACGCCTTTGTCGAACACCTGGAAGAAAATCTCGTGCACGTCCGGGTGGGCTTTCTCCACCTCGTCCAGCAGCACCACACTGTACGGTTTGCGCCGCACGGCTTCGGTCAGCACGCCGCCTTCGCCATAACCGATGTAGCCCGGTGGCGCACCCTTGAGGGTGGACACGGTGTGGGCTTCCTGGAACTCGCTCATGTTGATGGTGATGACGTTCTGTTCGCCGCCGTACATGGCTTCGGCCAGGGCCAGGGCGGTTTCGGTCTTGCCCACGCCGGAGGTGCCGGCGAGCATGAACACGCCGATCGGCTTGCTCGGATTGTCGAGGCCGGCGCGCGAGGTCTGGATGCGCTTGGCGATCATCTGCAAGGCATGGTCCTGGCCGATGATGCGTTTTTTCAGGTGCTGGTCGAGGTTGAGCACGGTCTCCAGTTCGTTGCGGGCCATGCGGCCCACCGGGATTCCGGTCCAGTCAGCGACCACCGAGGCCACGGCCTGGTAATCCACGGTAGGCAGGATCAGCGGGGTCTCGCCTTGCAGGGCGGTCAGGCGTTGCTGTAGGTCCACCAGTTTCTCGCGCAGGGCATGGCTGTCGTTGTCGGAAGCTTCGCTGCCGCTCTCGCTGTCCACCACGCCGACGCGCTCGCGCAGGGTAGCGCGGGTTTCCAGCAATTCGTCGACCAGGGTTTTCTCTTCGGCCCAACGGCTTTCCAGTTCGGCCAGGCGCTCGCGCTCGGCGGCGAGCAGGCTTTCGGTCTGGGTCTGGCGGGTGCCGATGGCGATGCCGATCGCATGTTCACGGGCGATGATCTGCAGCTCGGTTTCCAGCGCTTCGATGCGCCGGCGGCTGTCGTCCACTTCGGCCGGCACGGCATGCAGGCTGATGGCGACGCGGGCGCAAGCGGTGTCCAGCAGGCTCACGGACTTGTCCGGCAACTGGCGCGCGGGAATGTAACGGTGGGACAGCTTGACCGAGGCCTCCAGGGCCTCGTCGAGGATTTGCACCTGATGGTGTTTTTCCATGGTCGAGGCCACGCCGCGCATCATCAGCAGAGCTTTGTCTTCCGACGGCTCAGCGACTTGCACCACTTGGAAACGCCGGGTCAGCGCCGGGTCCTTTTCGATGTGCTTCTTGTACTCGGCCCAGGTCGTGGCGGCGACGGTGCGCAAGGTGCCGCGCGCCAGCGCTGGTTTCAGCAGGTTGGCTGCGTCGCCCGTGCCGGCGGCGCCACCGGCACCCACCAGGGTATGGGCTTCGTCGATGAACAGGATGATCGGTTTCGGCGAGGCCTGGACGTCTTCGATGACCTGACGCAGGCGCTGTTCGAATTCACCTTTCATGCTCGCGCCGGCCTGCAACAGGCCAACGTCGAGGCTGCGCAGCTCCACGTCCTTGAGCGAAGGCGGCACGTCACCGGCGACGATGCGCAGGGCAAAACCTTCGACCACCGCGGTCTTGCCGACGCCAGCTTCACCGGTGAGGATCGGGTTGTTCTGCCGACGGCGCATGAGAATATCCACCAGTTGGCGGATCTCCTCGTCACGGCCGACGATCGGGTCGAGCTTGCCGCTGCGGGCCTGCTCGGTGAGGTCGACGGTGAAGCGCTTGAGCGCTTCCTGCTTGCCCATGGCGCTGGGGGCCATCGCGCCGCTGGCTTCGCCGGGCACGGCGCCGGCGTTGAAGCCGTCGCTGGCGGTCAGGGCGTTTTCCGGCGAGTCGCCGACGTATTCGTCAAACCGTTCGCTCAGGGCTTCGACCTTGACCTTGTCGAACTCAGACGACAGGCCCAGCAGCGCATGACGCAGGCTCGGGGTCTTGAGGATGCCCAGCACCAGGTAACCGGTGCGCACCTGGCTTTCACCGAACATCAGGCTGCCGTAGACCCAGCCGCGTTCCACGGCTTCTTCCACGTGGGAAGACAGGTCGGTGATGGAGGTCGATCCCCGTGGCAGGCGATCCAGCGCCTCGGTCAGGTCGCGGGCCAGGCGCGCCGGCTCGATGTTGAACTGGCGGATGATGCGGTGCAGGTCCGAGTCCTGCAGTTGCAGCAATTGATGAAACCAGTGGGCCAGTTCCACATAAGGGTTACCGCGCAACTTGCAGAACACGGTGGCGGCTTCGATGGCTTTGTAGGCCACGCTGTTGAGTTTGCCGAACAACGCGGCGCGACTGATTTCACCCATGCTCATGGCTCCTTGAGGTCTGTGAGGTGTTGGCCTGTTCGGCGTAATGCCGGGCCAGTATTAGATCGTTGGCATCTTTTTCGGGGCGCCCCAGCCAGGTGTTGAAACCCAGGCGGAAACGGCCATTGAGTTGTAGTGCGGGCACTTCGGGCTGCTCCAGGACCAGGTTCAGGTCCCAGTCCAGTTCGTGCCCCAGGTATTCGGCGACCCAGGCCACCAGCTCATTGAACGGTTGGCTGCCGGGCAGCATGCCCATGTAGTCGACGAGCTTGAGCGGCCCCAGGCGAATGCGGAATTTATGCTGGCGATCCCAAACGTAGCGGCCCAGGCAGAAGTCCACGCCCAGTTGATGGGCGCTGACACCAACGCGGCTGCGCTCCGGCAGTTCCAGCCATTGGCCGACGTATTCTTCGATTTCCACCGGCAGGCCGAAGTACTCGCTGAGGATCGCTTTCAAACCGTCCGGGTAGCGCGTTTGCGCCGACAGGTGACCGCTGTAGTGCAGCTTCGCCGTATCGGGAATCAGCCCCTGGTTGAGCAGGCTCGGCATGCCCCGGCCGCTGAGTGCCGCCAGGCGCGCCGACCAGTAATCATCGTCCGGGCGATCGTGGCTGACCGTCGGCCGTGCTTCGGCCCAGGCCCGGTAGAACAGGCTGAGCAGGCGATGATGGAAGACGTCGAGAAAGCGTTTGCTGGTGCTGTCGCCATTGTTGCGCTGGCGTTCGCGCACGTATTCGGTGATGTGCAGCGGCATCGGGCCATTGGGGCCGCCGAGGCCGAAGAAGAACTGCTCCAGACGCGCCGGCGCACCGTCGACGCCCGGTTGCACCGAGGCCAGGGTCGCCGGGGCGAAGGTGCATTCGGCCTGTTGTCCGAGGCGCAGCGGATCATCGGCCAGGCGCAGGGAATGGCCCAGGCGCGGCAGTTCGGGGGATTCGCACTCGATGCGCCGCAACGCCTGGAAGAAGTCGTATTCCCAGGGTTCCTGGTGCATCGCTTCCAGGGTACTCACAGGGTCGGACGACGTCCGGGCTTGGCTTTCCATCGCATGATCTCGCCGCGTTCGGTGGTACGGATCACCGTCTCGGTAAAACTGTTGATCGACACGTAGCGTGCCAGGAAGCGTTCGAACACCGCGCCGAGCAGGAACACCCCGGTGCCGCGAAACGCGTTTTCATCGAATTCCAGGGTGATCTCCAGGCCGCGACCAAATACGATCGGGCCGGGCATCGGCAGGCGCCTGGTGCAGGCCTTGCTGCTGACTTCGCGCAGGCCTTCGATCTGCAATTGCAGCGCCGCATCGTTGCTGTCGCCATACAGGCGCAGCAGTTCGCGCAGGGCGGCCGCGCCCTGGCCTTGTTCGCTCAAGGACAGGTAGTTCAGCGACAGCTGGCTGATCAGCCGCCAGGCCTTGGCGTCGTGGGCATGGCTGGCCCTCGGGCGACTCGGCCCGGCGACGCAGCGCACCGCGCCAACCGGCGCGCTGTCGGCCAGGGTGAAGTCGGTCTTGCCGTTGCCCACGCTCATGAACAGCGGCAGGTCGCGGTTGGTGCACAGCGCGGTTACGCCCAATTGACGCAGGTCGTGGCGATAAGGCGTTTGCTGGCTGTCCACCAGGCTGACGAAGGTCTCGCTGCCGATATAGGTCGAGCGCGGGCCGTTGCGGCGTTGATCGCTGGACAGCACGCGCGGTTCGCGGCGCACCGTGTAATAGGCCTTGTCGCGGCCATAGCGGGACGGATCGCGCACGGCGTAGAAGGGCAGGAACGGCTGCTCCGGGCCGGTGCCGTGGCCGGCCAGCCCGGTCAGCGAATGCACTTCGAAATCCATCGGCCGGGTGCGGTCGGCAATCACATGATGTTCGTTGACCCGGTCCGACAAGTGGATGCGGTCCAGGCGCTTGGGGAACAGGTTGATCGCCGGGGTGCAGAACGGCAGGAACTGCGCAGCGCCGACGCTGCCTTCCAGGCTCGGATCGTGGCGGTCGAACAGCACGATCAGCTCAAGCTCCTGGCCATCGCAGCGCTTGACCGCGCGGCCGAGCTGGGTGAAATCGACGAACAGGAAGCGGTGCGGCAGGGCGAAATATTCCTGCAACAGGCGATAACCCTGGAACGCCCGCGACACCACCGGCAGCGCGGCCTCGGCGTCATCGAAGCCTTGCGCGCGCAACGCATCCTGCGGCAACCGTTCGACCCAGTTGCCGCCGGGCTGGCGGGCGAACACCGCGCAGGCATTGCCCAGCAGTTGTTCGTAGAGGCGGAAGGGCTGTTCGTCGGCGCCGCTCAAGTACAGCGGCAGGTTATCCAGGGCCAGGCTGTTGAACGGTAGTTCGGCGCCGGTGCGCAGGGTCAGGCGCAGGCCGGCCTTGGCTTTCGGTTCGCTGGCGGCCAGGCGCCCGAGCACGGCGGACGGGTTGCCGAAGTACTCGGCCTGGCTGACCTGCAACGGCCACAACGTCACCGCGTGGGCGGTACGGTACTCGCAGCAGGTCTGGGATTCGCGACCCAGGGCGGCGCGCAGGACGGTGTCACGGGGCAGCGGGAAACCGCTGCTCAGTGAACCTTCGTCCGGGTCGGCCTGCATCTGCACCACGGTCATCGACGGCGTCGGTGCCAGGTAATGCGGATAGGCGATTTCCAACAGGTTGTGGGTGAACGTCGGGTATTCGGCGTCGAGCTTGAGCTGCACCCGTGCGGTCAGATAAGCGAAGCCTTCCAGCAGGCGCTCGACGTACGGGTCGGCGCAGTCCATGCCGGCCAGTGACAACCGGCTGGCAATCTTCGGGTATTCCTGGGCGAACTCCGCCGCGCTTTCGCGCACGTGGTGCAGCTCCTGGTTGTACAGCTCCAGCAGGCGCGGGTTCATGGGCGTCTCCGCTGGTCGGCGTTGACTACGCGCACGTGGCCGGTCTCCAGATCCAGGTCGGTTTGCAGCATCAGGCGCAGCGGCACCGGCTGCGCCCAGAGATCGCCTTCGATCTCAAAGCTCAGGGCGTTATGGTTCATCTCGGCGGTTGCCCGGGCGCGCACGCGCAGGGTGTGGCGCAAGATACGCGGCTCGAAGGTGGCGATGGCCTGGTGGATCAAGGTTTCCAGCGCGGGCACATCGATGTTCGAGGCACTGTTGCCGGCCAGCGCCGGCAGCCCGAAATTCACCACCGAGGTGCCCGCCGGGGTGTGCAGCGTTGCATCGGCGTCGAGCAACGACGTGGTGTTGAGCAGCCACGCCAGGTCACGCAGCACCGAGGCTTTTAATTGGGTAAGGGACAGCACGCGCTTGTCGGCGCTTTCCTTCGGGTTGCTCGGATCGTCGTCGGTCAGCCGGTCCAGCAGGGACGGTTGCAGACGATCGCGGGTGGCGATTTCGGTTACCACGTAAAGGGTGCCACATACATTTTTTGGTCTCCGCCGGAGCCGCAAGACGCATAAAGGCTGACCATTCCCGCCTCAAAACCTTTTGCTGTCTGACGAATAGCCTGCATTTTGCTCAGGCAGTCGCGGCTGGGGGCTGGCATGTGTTCGCTGCGCCAAACCGCGAATATAGGGATGTCGTTGAACATTTCCACGCGCAGTTTCTGTTGTTTATCCAGACTAAAGCCGCAAGGCCATTCCATGTCCAGTTTCATGCGACTCTGGTCAGGTTTTACCAGTGTGCACTGGCCTTGCTCGTCGACTAGCTTGAGCTGCTGACCAACAAAATCGGCTTGCGTGGTCAGCGTATCGGCATGCTCGGCGCATGCGCTCAGGCTGATCAGGCTTGTCGCCAGGCATAGGGCGAGCAGAGGCTTGTTCATTAAATGAGCTCCCAGAACCAGACTTTCTTGGAGCGGTAGAACAGGTCGCTGGTTTGGGTCAGGCCACGGTTCCATAGATCGATATGGTCGCCGCTACGACCTTCCGGGGTCTCTCCTGACTGTTGGAAACAATCCTTGAAGAAAATCAACCCGGTCTTGCCCATCAATTTCTGCCGGTCGGCGGCGCTATTGCTGAGGATGGTCGGACGTCCCAAATGGTGCTTCCACAACCAGTTCGCCAGCGATTCGGCGCCCCTGGCGTGTTCATGGGCACACTTGGGTTCGGTGTAGGTGGATTTGTTGACCTTGATGGTCTTCTCCGCATTGAGCGTCAGGCTCATGCGAATCGCGCACTGGTTTGCCCAAGGGCCGTCGCAAGGTTTCGCGTCGGGATGGGTGGCCAGCAAATCGGAATAGGCTTTCCACAAATTGATAAACGCAGGCTTGGCCATGACTCAGACACCGGAAGGGAAAGGATGGGTTGCGAGCAAGCACCAAACACCCCCGGCGCGTGGCGCCGGGGGCGTGTTCGATTACACCTTGACGTTCTGACGGATGTTCCAGCCGAACTTGACCGGACCGCCTTCCTTGGTGCCGTCGGCTTTCTGTGGCTGGTAGTCCACCAGCACCTTGGCGAAGTTCAGGGTGACGTTTTCGGTCAGGCGATCATCGCCGCCCGAGCCGCCGGTGCTCAGGGACGTGATCAGCACTTCTTCCAGGTTGATGATCATGTACTCGACCTGGCTTTCGCCGCCGGCCTTGCGCACGGTCAGCTTGACCTTGTCGACGTGCTTGCCGCTGGCGCAGTGCATCATCAGGTTCGGCGAAGCCTTGTCGACGTACTTGGTCAGCGACAGGTCCTGGATGCTCACCTTGCCCGCGCCACCGCCACTGCCGACGTGCATGTTACCGGTCTGGGACATGCCCCAGCTCCAGTTCAGGACGTCGATCTCATCCTTGTGGACCTTGTCCATGGACTCGCCCTTGATGTCGCCGATCTTGATGAAAATATCAACAGCCATGTTTTCTCCCTGTGTGGTCTTTACCACATTGTTTGGTTGACGCTGACCTTGCGAAATTACTGCTATTGAACGCTACGAAGGCGATCTCCAACCCACGGAAGATCCCTTGTGGGAGCGAGCTTGCTCGCGATAGCGGAGTGTCAGATGCAGACATGACAACTGATCCACCGCCATCGCGAGCAAGCTCGCTCCCACATTTGCCCTGTACTGTTCAGTAAATCCTTACGCGCCCTTGGCCGACGGCAGTTTCGATACCAGGCGCAACGACACGGTCAGCCCTTCGAGCTGATAGTGCGGGCGCAGGTAGAA
Organism: Pseudomonas sp. R3-56; assembly: GCF_051132075.1. Lineage (NCBI taxonomy): Bacteria > Pseudomonadati > Pseudomonadota > Gammaproteobacteria > Pseudomonadales > Pseudomonadaceae > Pseudomonas > Pseudomonas sp. R3-56. The sequence goes on from NZ_CP071657.1 coordinate 132,029, forward strand.
CTTGGAGTTGTAGTACCCCGGGTTGCCTTCGACTTCTTCGACGATCACTTCGGCGGCAGCCAGTGGATGCTGGGCCTTGGTGGTCTCGGTGGAGTGCGCCGGATCGCCATCGACGTAGTTGAGGATCCAGTCCTGCAACCAGCGCTGCATCTCGTCCTTCTCTTTGAAGGAGCCGATCTTGTCGCGCACGATGCACTTCAGGTAATGGGCGAAACGGCAGGTGGCGAACAGGTACGGCAGGCGCGCGGCCAGGTTGGCGTTGGCGGTGGCGTCCGGGTCGTCGTATTCGGCCGGTTTCTGCAACGACTGGGCGCCGATGAAGGCGGCAAAGTCGGTGTTTTTCTTGTGCAGCAGCGGCATGAAACCGTTCTTCGCCAGTTCCGCTTCACGGCGGTCCGAAATGGCGATTTCGGTCGGGCACTTCATGTCCACGCCACCGTCATCGGTAGGGAACGTATGAGCCGGCAGGTTTTCCACTTCACCGCCCGATTCCACGCCGCGGATGCGCGAGCACCAGCCGAAATGTTTGAACGAGCGGTTGATGTTCACGGCCATCGCATAGGCGGCGTTGGCCCAGGTGTACTTGGAGCTATCGGCGCCGTCGGTGCTTTCTTCGAAGGCGAAGGCTTCCACCGGATCGGTCTTGGCGCCATACGGCAGGCGCGCCAGGAAGCGCGGCATGGTCAGGCCGATGTAGCGCGAGTCTTCCGATTCACGCAGCGAACGCCAGCCGGCGTATTCCGGAGTGGTGAAGATCTTGGTCAGGTCGCGCGGGTTCGACAGTTCCTGCCACGAGCCCATGCCCATTACCGTCGGCGAGGCGGCGGCAATGAATGGCGCGTGCATGGCGGCGCAGACTTTCGACAGCTCGCCCAGCAGTTCCACGTCCGGTGGCGACTGGTCGAAGTAGTAGTCGCCGACCAGGCAGCCGTAAGGCTCGCCGCCGAACTGGCCGTATTCTTCTTCATACATCTTCTTGAAGAGCGGGCTCTGGTCCCACGCGGTGCCCTTGAATTTCTTCAGGGTCTTGTGCAGGTCGGTCTTGGAGATGTTGAGCACGCGGATCTTGAGCTGCTCATCGGTCTCGGTGTTGTTGACCAGGTAATGCAGGCCACGCCAGGCGCTTTCCAGTTGCTGGAAGTCCGGGTGGTGGATGACCTGATTGACCTGGGCGGTGAGCTTGGCGTCGATCGCGGCGATGATCGACTCGATCGACTTGATGGCGTCGTTGGACACCAGGTCGGTCTGCGCCAGGGCCTGTTCGGCCAGCGTGCGCACGGCGGTCTCGACGGCTTCGCGGGCGCGTTCGGTCTTGGGCTTGAACTCTTGCAGCAGCAGCGAGGCGAACTCGCTGGTTTCTTCGGTGGCGCCCAGGTTCTGGGGCTGATTGTCGCGTACCAAATCGTTCATGATCGTTTGTCCTTAAGCCTTGGGCTCTGCATCGGCGGGCTTTGGCGCGCTGGCAAGGGCCTGCAGCAGCGCTGGGTCCTTGATCGCCTTCATGATGATTTCCTCGGCGCCGGTCTTGCCGTCCATGTAGGTCAGCAGGTTGGCCAGTTGAGTGCGCGCTTCGAGCAGCTTGTTCAGCGAATCGATCTTGCGGGCCACGGCCGCAGGGCTGAAGTCGTCCATGCTTTCGAATGTCAGGTCCAGGCTCAGGTTGCCTTCGCCGGTCAGTTCGTTAGGCACATGGAACGCCACGCGAGGCTGCATGGCCTTGAGACGCGAGTCGAAGTTGTCGACGTCGATCTCGAGGAACTTGCGATCGGCCACCGGCGCCAGAGGCTCCGCGGGCTTGCCGGCCAGGTCCGCCATTACCCCCATGACGAAGGGCAACTGGACCTTTTTCTCGGCGCCGTAGAGCTCGACGTCGTACTCGATCTGCACTCGAGGCGCGCGGTTGCGCGCGATGAATTTCTGAGAACTTTGCTTCGCCACGTTGCTGCTCCTGGTCGCTTGAGCGACGGTGTTGGCGTCATCGGGGGTACCTATGACGTGACTGCGTGATCCGCTCGCTTTTTATTCGCTTTCCGGGCCGCGCAGGTTTTCAAATTGACTCATGCCGTCGGGAATCAGGTTGCGTACGATCGCCGCGAAATCGGCGTGCACCAGATTCTTCGCCCGGTTCAACAGCACCGGCAGCGGGCTGGAGGGCTCATGACGGGTGTAGTACGCCAGGATCCGGTCCAGGCTGCGCAGGACATCGTCGCGGTTGTTGATTTCTCCGGCGACGGTACTGCGCGGCGTGCTGGGTGCGCTGGCGTATTCAACCGGCGCGGCGTTGTCGGTTTCGACGGGATCGACAAGGGCACTGTCGCCGCTCTGCGGGGCGAACTGACCGAGAATCTGCAGGGCCATCTTCAGCGGTTGTTTCAGCGGGCCGAGGTCCACGCCCTGGGCGGAACCGACCTGGTCGCTGACTTGCTGTTCGATGGATTCGGCGGCGCTGCGGGCTTCCAGCAGGGCGGCACGAATGACTTCCAGCTGCTCGGGATCGCTGTCGAGCAGGGCGCCGGCGAGTTGTTCGGCGCCGAGGCTTTCATCGGGGAAACTTTGCAAGCCGCTGGCGTTGGCGGCGGCGCGCAGGCTGACGTTGCCGAACGTGCGCGAGCGAGCCAGGATGCTTTCGCGCAGCAGGCGGATGGTGACGTCCGACGTCAGGCCGGCAAGGGCATTGATGCGCACGGTGGGGTCGTTGTCATCATCGGCATCCAGGCGCGGGTGCAGGTCGGCCCAGTATTGCTTGAGCAGCTCGTTGATCAGCGTCAATACACGGGCCAGGCCGGGAATGCCTTCCAGGGCCAGGGAGCTTTGCAGCAGGAAATGGGTGATGCGCAGGTCTTTGCTGCGCGCGAGCAGGTCCAGGCTTTGCTGCTGGATGCTGCGCCATTCAGGGGGTTCTGCAGGCAGAATCGAGTCGCCCATGCTGCGCTCGGGCTGGCCTCGGGAATCGCGTTCCAGGCGCAAGAAATCCGCGTCATATTCCAGGTCTTCACCGCAAGGCGAATTCGCGGAAACGGCGGCGAGCAGCAAAGGCACATCCACTTGGATCGATCTCCCTATCACCCGCTGAAGAAGTCGGGCAGTGCACATGAAAGTTTCGGATGAAACTTCACATGTTCCTTGACCGTAATGGCGCTATAAGTGCGAGATGATCTTAAAGTGCCATCATGTATATTCAAGAAGTTGTGCATTTTTGGTGTAGTACTTATCCCTTGTCAAGGTAAGCTATTTCGCCGATGTGACAGTTGTGAGGTGCTTAACAACCCGCGCGACTGGTAGGTCGAAGCAGGCACCGATGCAGGTTTTTTTGTCACGCAGGCCGGTTAAGATCAGCAATCATGCTGGCAAAACGCCGTTCCGGGTTGTTTGCAAGGTTTTTAGCGCGCAGCCGGGGGGCTCAGGTCCATTGTTCCGTCGGCAAAAAGAAGTAATCAGCAAGGAGGCAAGATGCCGCTGTGTTTGACTATCACTAGTTATCACAAGATTACCCCTGGACAGTGTTCTGAAAAGACCCTGAACCAAGGGGCGATGGCAATTGGCCGTAATTCCGATAATGACTGGGTATTGCCCGACCCGGAGCGCCTGGTTTCTGGGCAACATTGCGTTATCCAATACAAGGACGGGCGCTATTATCTGACCGATAACAGCACCAATGGCGTGGAGTTGGTCAAGGCCGGCATTCGCCTGCGCAAAGGCAACAGCGAGCCGCTGCAGGATGGCGAAGTCATTCGCATCGGTGATTACGAGATCCAGGCGCGCGTGGATTTCAGCCTGCCGGTCACCGACAGCAATCCGTTCGCCGAAGCGCCCAGCAGCTTCGAAGCCTTGATGGGGCGCCAGGGTGCCGCCGCGAATACGCCGGCGCCGATACCCGTGGCCACGCCTGCGCATTTCCAGGGTGTGTCGTCCATGGACACGCTGCCGGACCTGTTCGACTTCCTTGCTCCGAGCAGCGTCCCCCCAGCCACCCAGCCCGATCACGTTCCGGCCGAGCAACATGATTTCCGCCCGCCCACGCCGATTCCGCGCCCGAGTCCGCTGCCAGTGGTCCAACCGCTGCCGATGACGCCTGCTCCGGTTATCCCGGATGATTGGGACCTGTTCAGCGACACGCCTGCGCCGGTTGCGCCGATTCCCGTCGCGCCGCTGCCGGAGCCGGTTTCCGTGCCGCCATTGCCGGTGATCGAGCCCGTTCCCGCGCCGCCGATCCCGCAAGTCGTTGCGCCGATCGAGCCCGCGCCACCGCGCGAAGCGCCGGTCAGCCGCGTCGAGCCGACGGCTACCCCAACCGACACCTCTGGCCCTGACCTGCTGCAAGCGTTCCTGCGCGGCGCCGGGCTGGATCAGTTGCGCCTGGACAAAGCCCAGGCTGAGGCGCAGATGGAAAGCATCGGGCGCAGCTATCGATTGATGGTCGAGGGCCTGATCGATGTGCTGCGCGCCCGCAGCAGCCTCAAGGGTGAATTCCGCATCCAGCAGACAATGATCCAGCCGGTGGAAAACAACCCGCTCAAATTTGCCCCGAACGTCGACGAAGCCCTGCTGTTGCTGTTGCGCCACGGCAACCAGGCCTTCATGGCGCCGGACATGGCGGTGCGCGACAGCTTTGACGATTTGCGCGCCCATCAACTGGCGGTGATGGCCGGTGTGGAAGCGGCCATCAAGCATCTGCTGGCGCGTTTCGAGCCGGCCCAGCTGGAAGAGCGCATGGGCAAGCCCGGCGGGTTGTCGGGGATTTTCAGCGGGTCGCGCCAGGCCCAGTACTGGCAGCAATTCACCGAGCTCTACAGCAACATTTCCCGGGAGGCCCAGGAAGACTTCCAGGACCTGTTCGGTCGGGAATTCAGCCGCGCCTACGAAGAGCACAGCACGCGACAGCGACGTCGTTGAGCGGCACCGGGCCAGACAACACTTTTCAAGCACACAACGGATAGCTCAAACGTCATTGAGGACGCAGGATGATTCCCAGGTTTTTACTCGCAGTCGCCACAGCACTTCTGCTGACGGCGTGCGCCAAGGATGCGGCCGCTCCCCAGCCCGAAGAGGCTGAAGCCGACACCGCCGCCGTCGAGTTGCACTTCCACGCCATCGCCGGGCTCAACCCCGGCGCCAGCGGCCAGCCGGCGCCGGTACGGGTGCGCATTTTCGAGTTGAAGAACGCCGCCACTTTTGCCCGCGCCGACTATTTCGCCCTGGCCGAACGGGCGCAGGCGACATTGGGGGCTGACCTGATCGACCAGGACGAAGTGCTGATCCAGCCGGACCAGCAACTGAGCCTGCAACGCGATCTCGACCCGGCCACCCGGCACATCGGAATCCTGGTGGGCTATCGCGAGCTGGACCAGTCGCTGTGGCGCACGGTGATGAATGTCCCGGCGCGCCAATACACCGAATACCAGATCAGCCTCGATGTGCGTGCCGTGCGCAGCGCCGTCGTCGTCCCCCCATCCAGCCCTGCCCAATAAGCAATCGGAGCCCCCATGTCCTGGAACAATCGCGTGGTCTGGTCGGAAGGCATGTTCATTGGAACGCAGCACTTCCAGCAGCATGACCGTTACCTGGAAAACCTTATCGACTCCCGCAGCCGTCCACTGTCGGCTGGCGCCTGGGGTTTTTCCGAATTGCTGATCGATCAGGGCCTGCTGGCCCAGGGCAAGCTGGCGATCATCTCGGCCAAGGGCCTGCTGCCCGACGGCACGCCGTTCAATATTCCTCAGGACGACGTTGCGCCGACGCCGCTGAACATTGACGACAACCTGCGTGACGGCCTGGTGTACCTGGCCCTGCCGCTCAAGCGCGCCGGCGCCCGCGACACCGTGGACGAAGGTGAACCCTTGGGCGCCGCGCGCTACGTGAGCCAGGTCTGCGAAGTGCGTGATGACAATGCGCCGTTCGAAAACCGCGCACCGGTGGCCGTGGGTTCCCGGGCGCTGCGTTTGTTGACCGCCCAGGATGGCATTGGCGACTATGCCGCGATTGGCGTGGTGCGCATCAAGGAAAAACGCGCCGACCGCGCCCTGGTGCTGGATGAAAATTACATCCCGCCGCTGCTGGACGTAGCGGCTTCGAAGTCACTGGCAGCGTTTCGCAGTGAGCTGCTGGGCCTGCTGCACCAGCGCGGCGAAGCCCTGGCCGGGCGGGTCGTGGCCTCCGGCGCGGGTGGGGCCTCGGAGATTGCCGATTTCATGCTGCTGCAACTGGTCAACCGCGCCCAGCCGCTGATCCAGCACCTGAGCCAACTGAGCCCGCTGCACCCCGAGCGTTTCTACAGCGAGCTGGTGAGCCTGGCCGGGGAGTTCTCGACCTTTACCGCATCCGGCCGCCGCCCGCAGGAATATCCGCAGTACCAGCACGATGACCTGGTGCTGAGTTTCACGCCGGTGATGCAAGCCTTGCGCGAGGCGCTGTCGATGCTCATCGACAGCAAGGCCACGCCGATTCCGATTGTCGAGAAAGCCTACGGCATCCATGTGGCGATGCTGGCCGACAAGACCCTGCTCGACAGCGCCAGTTTCATTCTCGTGGTGCGCGCCGACGTTCCCGCCGAAACACTGCGCGGCCGCTTCGGCCAGCAGAGCAAAGTCGGCTCGGTGGAGCACATTCGCGACCTGGTCAACCTGCAACTGCCGGGCATTGGCCTGCTGCCGTTGCCGGTGGCGCCACGGCAACTTCCGTACCACGCCGGATCCACCTATTACGAGCTGGACCGGGGCAGCGATCACTGGCAACAGTTGAGCAACTCCGGCGGCTTTGCGTTCCACATCGCCGGCCAGTTCCCGGGGCTGAACCTGGCTTTCTGGGCGATCCGAGGATAAACCGCGATGAGCAACGACGATCGTACCCAGTTCATGCCGACCCCCGGTGGCCGTGGCGCGGACCCTTTCCGCCCGGACCCGGGGCGGCCGCAACCGGCACCCGCGACGGCGCCGCTGTCGATGCCGGCCGCGCCGCTGTTGACCGGCAAGGCCCAGGGCCTCAACCCGCTGGAGAGCGCCGCCGGCCCGCTGCTGGCCCTGCTGACGCGCTTGCGCAGCACCATCGCCCACCCGGCACCGGCCAGCTTGCGCGCCCAATTGCTGGCCTACCTGCGCCAGTTCGAAGAGCGCGCCGAAGCCGCCGGCGTGGTGCGCAACGATGTCTTGCTGGCCCGCTACGCCTTGTGCACCGCGCTGGATGAGGCGGTGCTGAGCACGCCTTGGGGCGGTACCAGCGACTGGGGCAAGCAGAGCCTGTTGATCACCGTGCACAATGAAGCCTGGGGCGGCGAGAAAGTCTTCCAGCTGCTGGAGCACTGCCTGCAAAGCCCGCGCGAGCGTCTGTACCTGCTGGAGCTTTTGTACCTGTGCATGTGCCTGGGTTTCGAAGGGCGCTACCGGGTCATGAACGACGGTCGCAGCCAACTGGAAGCGCTGCGCGAACGCACCGCAGCGGTCATCCGCAGCGCCCGTGGCGACTACGAACGCGAGCTGTCGCCGCACTGGCGTGGGGTCACCGTGGCCCGCGATCGCCTGGCGCAGTTCATGCCGCCATGGATCGCCGTGGCCATTGGCATTGCCCTGTTGCTGGCGTTGCTGTTCGGCCTGCGCATGAAGCTGGCCGCTGATGCCGAGCCGGTGTTCAAGAATATTCATTTCCTCGGCGAAATCCCGGTGCAGACCATCGACCGCCCAGTGGTCCAGCCGAAAGTGATCGAACGTCCGCGCCTGGCCGGGTTCCTCGCCGATGAAATCAGGGCCGGCCGGATTGCTGTGGAAGACGCCGTCGACCGCTCGGTGGTGACCATCCGTGGCGATGAACTGTTCGCCTCCGGCAGCGCCAGCATCAAGGATGATTTCCAGCCGTTGATGCTGCGCATCGCCGATGCCGTGCGCAAGGTCAAGGGCCAGGTGCTGGTGACCGGCCACAGCGACAATCGCCCGATCGCGACCTTGCGGTTTCCGTCCAACTGGGCCTTGTCCGAAGCACGGGCCAGGTCGGTGCTGGACATTCTTTCGGCCAAGACCGGCCAGCCCGAGCGCTTCAGCGCCGAAGGCCGCAGCGACACCGAGCCGTTGGCGTCCAACGCCACGACCGAGGGGCGGGCGCGCAATCGTCGGGTTGAAATCACAGTATTGGCGGAGGGGGTCGAGTGAAGGCGTTTTTCAGTTTCATGACCCGTTGGGTCATCCCGTTGCTGGGGCTGATCGCCCTGAGCCTGATCATCTGGTTCGTCGGCCCGCTGCTCGATTGGCTGGTGCCTGAAGGGCGCCGTTGGGCGCTGATCATCCTGGTGTTTGCGGTATGGATCGCCTATCGCCTGTTCCGCATCATCCAGGCCCGCCGGCAGGCCGCCGAAGTCATGCGCAGCCTGGCCGCGCAGACTCCGCCGGACCCGACCAGCATTGCCACCGCCGAAGAGCTCGAAACCTTGCGCCAGCGCATGGACGAGGCCCTGGCCTTGCTCAAGAAAGCCAAGCTGGGCGGTGACGAGCGCCGTAACCTCTACGAGTTGCCGTGGTACGTGATCATCGGCCCACCGGGCTCGGGCAAGACCACCGCACTGGTCAACTCAGGGCTGCATTTCCCGCTGGCGGCGCAATTGGGCGCCGGCGCGGTGCGCGGTGTCGGTGGCACGCGCAACTGCGACTGGTGGTTTACCGACGAGGCGGTGTTGCTCGACACCGCCGGTCGCTACACCACCCAGGACAGCGATGCGACCGTCGACAAGGCCGCGTGGCTTGGATTCCTCGGCCTGCTGAAAAAACAGCGGGCACGACGCCCGATCGATGGCGCGTTCATCGCCATCAGCCTTTCGGACCTGCTGTTGGGCAGCGACGCCGAACGTGCCGCCCACGCGGCGGCAATCCGCCTGCGGATCCAGGAGTTGTACACGCAGCTGGGCGTGCGTTTCCCGGTGTACCTGATGCTCACCAAGCTCGACCTGGTGCCGGGGTTCATGGAGTACTTCGACAACCTGAGCAAGGAAGAGCGCGCCCAGGTCTGGGGCATGACTTTCACCCTGGACGATGGCAAGAGCAATGACAGCCCGCTGGCGCACCTGCAGAGTGAATTCGCCCTGCTCGAGCAGCGCCTCAATGATCGCCTCGTCGAGCGCCTGCAACAGGAGCGTGACCCGGCGCGGCGCGATTTGATCTACGGCTTCCCGCAGCAGTTCGGTGCATTGAAGGATTGCCTGCAAAGTTTCCTCGACGGGGTGTTCAAACCCAATGCGTTCGAAGAGCGTGTGTTGCTGCGTGGCGTGTATTTCACCAGCGGCACCCAGGAAGGCAGCCCGATCGATCGCCTGATCGGCTCCATGGCCCAAAGCATGAACCTGGACCGCCAGCACCTGGCGCGCCAGACCGGTACCGGGCGCAGTTATTTCATCGAAAAACTCTTCAGCGCCGTGGCCTTCGCCGAGCGTGGGCTGGTGGGGGTGGACCCGAAAGTCGAGCGCCGGCGCAAATGGATCGCCCGCGGCGTGCTGGCGTCTACCGTACTGGTGGTGCTGGTGGTCGGTACGTTGTGGTGGGTCAGCTACCGCGCCAACCAGGCCTATATCGCCCAGGTCGACCAGAAAGTCGCGCCGCTGGGCCAGACCGTGCAGAACCTAAGCCCGGCCCAGCGCGACGTACTCGCGGTATTGCCGCTGCTCAACGCCGTGAAGCATCTGGCCGACGATGCTCCGGACTGGGCCGAAGGCCTGGGCCTGTATCAGGGCGACATGCTCGAAGCCGAGTCCGGCAGCGTCTACCGCAAGCTGTTGATCGCGGTGTTTGCACCGCGCCTGCTGACGCGCATCGAAGAGCAACTGCACGGCGGCGGCAACTCGGACTTCCTTTACGAGGGGCTGAAGGCTTACCTGATGCTCGCCGACAACGAGCATTACGACGCCGACTTCATCAAGGCCTGGATCGCCCTCGATTGGGACCGCAGCCTGCCGCGCGACCTGCCGGCCGAGCAGCGCCTGGCCTTGACCGGGCATTTGCAGGCGCTGTTCGAGCGGCGTCCACCGACCGCGCGCCTGGACCCACGCCTGATCGAAGACCTGCGCCGCCAGCTGCAACAACTGCCGGTGGCCCAGCGCGTCTACGACCGCATCAAACGGCAGAAGCTGCCCGACGGCATCCCCGACTTCCGCATCAACGAAGCCGCCGGGCGTGACGCCGCGCTGGTGTTCAGCCGCAAGAGCGGCAAGCCGTTGGGTGAACCGTTGAGTGGCTTCTTCACGGTCAAGGGTTACCGCCAGGGCTTCTTGCTCAGCAGCCTGAGCCAGACCGGCACCCTGGCTGAAGAGCAATGGGTGCTGGGCTTTGAGCAGGCCGATCAGCAGAACGTCGCCAGCCTCGCCGCCGATGTGCGTCGCTTGTACTTCCAGGACTACATGCGCCAATGGGACGCCTTGCTGGCCGACATCGACTTCGTCCCGATCACCAGCGTGGCTCAGGCCGCCGATGTGCTGCGGGTGCTTTCCGGCCCGACCTCGCCGCTGAAAAAGCTGCTGGTGGCGGTGGCGAAGGAGACCGACCTGCAACAGGACGAACGCCTGCTCGCCGCCCAAGGCGTACCGGCGGGCGACGGCGTGGACAAGCTCAAGGAGCGCCTCGGCAGTCTGCTCGGCCAGGAGCAGGCAACGCCAAACGCGCCGCAAACCAGCGATGACCCGATCACCGCGCACTTCGCCGAGCTCAACAGCATCGTCAGCAAGAGCGAAGGCGAACCGGCGGCCATCGACGGCCTGCTGTCCGACATGAACGCCCTGTATGTGCAGGTCAGCGCCATGGTCGGCGCCAGCGGCGACGCCTTGCTCGGCGAAGCGAAGAACCAGGCGTCGGCCGCCGCCACCCGCGTCAGCCTCAACGCCGAACGCCAGCCGCCGCTGGTGCAGGGTCTGGTCAAGTCGGTGGTCAACTCCACCACCAACACCATGATGGGCGGCGTACGCAATCAGTTGAATGCTGCCTGGACCAGCGAAGTGGTGAATATCTATCGCCAATCCCTGGCCGGGCGTTATCCGATGTCCCCGGGCAGCGCACGGGACGCGACCCTCGATGACTTCGGCCAGTTCTTCGGCGTCGGCGGGGTGATGGACAACTACTTCCGCAAGTACCTGCAACCCTACGTCGATACCTCGGCCCCGACCTGGCGTTGGCAGCCGGGCGCAGCGCAGAAGCTCGGCATCGCTCCGGGTGTGCTGCAAACCTTCCAGCGCGCGGCGACCATTCGCGATGCGTTCTTCCGTTCCGGCGGCACGCAGCCGATGGTGCGCTTCGAGCTCAAGCCGGTGGCGATGGATTCGACCATCACCCAATTCCTGCTCGACCTCGACGGCCAGCAGTTGAGCTACGACCACGGCCCGAGCCGGCCGACCGCCATGCAATGGCCGAACCCGGGCAGCATCGGTGTGGTGCGCATCTCGATCATGCCGCCGTCGTCCAGCGGTCGTTCCGGCATCACCTTGGATGGGCCATGGGCCTGGTTCCGATTGCTGGAGCAGTCGGACCTGACCGCTGGCAACTCGCCGGATCGCTTCAACCTGCGGCTGCGGGTCGATGGCGCCAGCGCCTCTTACGAGTTGCGGGCCAACAGCGCCTTCAACCCATTCAAGAGCCGGGTACTCAGTGGCTTCAGCCTGCCGGAGCGCCTATGAGCAGTACAGCGGGTTTCTATGGAAAGTTGGCCAGCCGTGGAGACTTCGTCAGCCGTGGCTTGCCGCAGAGTTTTATCGGCCCTTGGGACTCATGGCTGGCGGCGGGTTTGCTCGCCAGCCAGGCCAGCCTCGGCGAGCGCTGGCTGGATGCCTATCTGGTCAGCCCGCTGTGGCGCTTCATGGTCGCGCCCGGCGTTTGCGGGCCGGACGCTGCGGTTGGCGTGGTGATGCCAAGCATTGACCGGGTCGGGCGGTATTTCCCGCTGACCGTTGCAGCGTTGCTCGACCCGGATGCCGACCCGGCCTCGGTGGTCGGCGGCGCGGACGACTGGTTCGAGCGGGTCGAGAACCTGCTGTTGAGCACTCTGAACTTGGAGGCCAGTTTCGAAGCTTTCAACGCGGAGCTGGAAACCCTGGATGGCCCGATGTACCTGCCGCGCACCCCGAGCAGTCGCTTCGCCAGCCTGCATCGCTTCGATGCCACCGATTCGCAGCGGCGAATGAGCGCCCTCGCCGAGTCGGCTTGCGAAGGCGTCAGCCTGTGGTGGGGCCAGGGTTCGGAGCGCATCGCGCCCGGTTTGATGCGGTGCCAGGGGCTGCCGGCCGCCGCTGATTTTGCGCAATTTTTGCTCGGCCAAGAAGGTGTTGTGTAGATGCGTCCAAGTGCTGGAAAAGCCTTCAAGTCTGCAAGCAAAAGCCATGTCGGCATGGTCCGCCAGGTCAACGAGGACGCCTGCCTGGACCTCCCGGAAAACGGTTTGTGGGTAGTCGCCGACGGCATGGGCGGGCACGCGGCGGGCGACTACGTCAGCAGCCTGATTGTCGACAGCCTGCGTAGCATTGCGGTGGGCCGCTCGCTGGACGAATACATCGCGGCGCTGCAAAGCGACCTGCTGCGGGTCAACGCCGCCGTGCGCGAAGAAACCGCCAACCGTGGCGTGACCATGATGGGCAGCACCGTGGTGGTGCTGGCCACGCGCGACCTGCGGGGCATGTGCCTGTGGGCCGGCGACAGCCGCTTGTACCGCTTGCGCGACGGCGTGCTGGAAGGCATCTCGCGCGACCACAGCTACGTCCAGGATCTGCAGGACAGCGGCCTGCTCAGCGAGGCCGAAGCCCGCGTGCATCCGCGGGCCAACATCGTCACCCGCGCCATCGGCGTCGAGGCGCAATTGAACCTGGCGATGACCGAGCTGCTGCTGGTGCCCGGCGACAGCTACCTGCTGTGCAGCGACGGCTTGACCAAGACCGTCGAGGACGAAGAAATCCGAGAAGTATTGAGCCACGACGAGCCCGGCGAAATCGCCAGCAGCCTGGTGTCCCTGGGTCTGATGCGCGGCGCGCCGGACAATATCACTGTGGTCGTTGTGAAGGTGCCGTCATGAGCTTGCCCCTGAATATTGTCATCCCCGGCTACGACATCGATGGCGAGATCGGCGAAGGCGCGATGGCCAGCGTGTACCTGGCGACCCAGCGTTCGCTTGAGCGCAAGGTCGCGTTGAAAGTCATGGCCGCGGCGCTGGCGGCCGACCCGACTTTCTGCGAGCGTTTCTTGCGCGAGGGCAAGACCCTGGCGCGCCTGTCGCACCCGCATACCGTCACCATCCATGACATCGGCAATGTCGGTGAGCTGTATTACATGGCGATGGAATACCTGCCCAACGGCACGCTCAAGGAACGCATCGCCGCGGGCCTGACGCCGGAGCAGGGCCTGACCTACATCCGCCAGATCGCTTCGGCCCTGGGTTACGCCCATGGGCTGGGCCTGGTGCACCGTGACGTCAAGCCGGCCAACATCCTGTTTCGCGCCGATGGCACGGCGGTACTGTCGGACTTCGGCATCGCCAAGTCCCTGGACGATCGCACCCAATTCACCCAGGCCGGTTTCGCGGTTGGCACGCCCAGCTACATGAGCCCTGAGCAAGCCCGTGGGCAAGACATCGACGGCCGCGCCGACCTGTACGCCCTGGGCGTGGTGCTCTACGAGATCCTCGTCGGCAAGCTGCCGTATATCGGCAACGACGCGCTGTCCACGGCCCTGGCCCACCTGACCGAACCGCTGCCGGAATTGCCGGTGCACCACGGTCGTTACCAGGAAGTGCTGCGCAAACTGCTGGCAAAGGATCCGGCGGAGCGTTTCCCGGATGCGACTGCGTTGCTGCGCGCGTTGGATAACCTGCCAGAGGAATCGTCGGAAGCGACGCTGATCCGGCCGTTGTCGTTTGAACTGCCTGCCGCGCCGCCTCCGGTGGATGACTTGGCCGGCCTGACGCCTATTTCCATCGACATTCCCAGTGGCCCGGCTTACGCACAACCGCAGCCCAAGCCGATCCCGCCGCCGGTAAAACCGACGCCTCAGTCGACGGTGCCGGAGCAGCGCAAGCGGCCGGTGTTCGCCCTGGCCGCCGTTGCGGTCGCCGTGGCGCTGGCCTTGGGCGGCGCAGGTTATTGGTGGCTGTCCGGCGATGATGGCAAAGCCGCGAAGCCGCCGGTGGTGTCCACGCCGCCGGTCAACAAGACTCCGCAGAAACAACCTGAAGCGCCACCGGCCAAGCCACCCGTGACGCCGCCAATAAACCCGCCCGTGGCGACCGAGGCCGATGGCGGCCAGCGACCATTGCTGATGGCCGGCAAGAAAACCCTATTTCAGCGTGTGCTCAGCAAGCCGGGGGCGAAACTCGCCGACGCGCCGGGTGCCGCACCGGGCAAGTCGCTGCCGGCGTTCTCGGTGTTGTATGTGTATCAGCGCAAAGACGTGGAGGGCAGCGCCTGGGTGCGGGTCGGCGCGGCCACCGACGGGCGCAGCGACGGCTGGTTGCCCGCCGCCCAGGTCAGCGACTGGAAACAGAGCCTGGTGCTCAAGTTCACCGAACGCTCCGGCCGTGCGCCGGTAATGTTCCTGCGCCAGCCCGGCGAAGTGGAAAAGCTCCTGGCGAACCCTTCGGCCGCGAAAAATGCGTTGCTCAAGGCCCAGCAAAGCCCTCAGGACAACCAGCAAGTGCTGGCCCTGGAACCGGCCGCCAGCGCCGTACCGCAAAACCAGTTCTACCTGTTGCCGATCTTCGATTCGCGTGAAAGCTTCGACGACAACGGCCAGCCGGTGCAGTTGCTGAACGTTGCCTCCATCGACCCCGGCAACACCCAAAAGGCCGCGACCAACACGCCGATCACCTCCGCCAATGCCGACGCGTTCCGTACCGCCGTGGTGCTGGTGGTGGACACCACCGTGTCCATGCAGCCCTATATCGATCAGGTCCGCGACGTGGTGCATCAGTTGCAGACCCGCATCGGCGAACGTGGCGAGTTGGACAGCGTCAGCTTCGGCATGGTCGGTTTCCGCAGCAGCATCAAGAAAACCCCAGGCCTGGAGTACACCGCCAAGACTCTGATCACGCTGGAGCAGGGTCGCGACCCGCAACGCTTCCTGGAGATGGCGCGGCAGGTCAAGGCGTCTACCGTGTCGAGCCATTCGTTCAACGAGGATGCGTTTGCCGGGGTCATGGAAGCCGTGGAAGGCATGGACTGGTCCGGCTACGGCGGGCGCCTGATCCTGCTGGTGACCGATGCCGGTGCCCTGCGCAAGAACGACCCGTTTGCCGCGACGCAGATGAACGAGGCCGAAGTGCGCCAGGCCGCGTTGGGCAAGCAGATCAAGATCTACGCCTTGCACCTGCTCAGCGACGCCGGCAAGAAAACCCACGCCGGCGCCCAGACCCAGTACCGCACCCTGACGGCCGACGCCAATCCACAGATCGGCGACCTGTACATCCCGGTGCCGGGCGCCGACGTGCGCAAGTTCGGCGAGCGGGTCGACGAGATCGGTTCGGTGTTTGCCGATCTCGTGCACCAAGTGCGCAGCAACAAGCCGCAAAGCGTGCCGCTGCTCAGCGCCGCGCCAAGCCTGGCGGACAAATCGGCGGCGGTCGGTTACGCCATGCACATGGATTTCCTCGGCCGCAAAACCGCTAGCCAGGCGCCGCAACTGGTCAGCGCCTGGACCGCCGACCGCGACCTGACCAACCCGGCCCTGCCGGCGTTCCAGGTCTGCGTGATGCTGACCAAGCTGCAGCTCAACGACCTGCAGCAATCGCTGAAGCTGATCGTCGACGCGGCCCGCAAGACCCAAAGTTCGCCCAAGGATTTCTTCCAGGAAATCGCCAGTGCCAGCGCCTACATGAGCCGCGACCCGTCGGCCCTGCGCAAGGGCGGTAATCTCGCCACCGGCGGCATCCTCGGCGAGTACCTGGAAGGGCTGCCGTATCGCAGCAAATCGCTGAACATGACCCAGGACCTGTGGCTGTCCTTGAGCGTGGCCGAGCAGGAAGATTTCATCGACGA
The DNA here is from genome assembly GCF_051132075.1 of Pseudomonas sp. R3-56. Lineage (NCBI taxonomy): Bacteria > Pseudomonadati > Pseudomonadota > Gammaproteobacteria > Pseudomonadales > Pseudomonadaceae > Pseudomonas > Pseudomonas sp. R3-56. The sequence continues at coordinate 147,999 of NZ_CP071657.1, forward strand.
GCTGGAGTCGAAGATCCGTCTCTACGAAACCTTCCACAACGATCTCGCCAACTGGGTGCGTTTCGGCGATGCCGAGCCGGGCGATGCCTTGTACCGCGTTCCGTTGTCGACGTTGCCGTGATGCTGAACCTGAACGCCGTGCACAAAAGCCGGGGCACCGGCGGCCAGCGCTACAGCCTGGTGATTCCACGGCTGCAACTGCGTGGCGGTGAACAACTGGCGGTAGTCGGCCCCAGCGGCTGCGGCAAGAGCACCCTGCTGGACTTGCTCGCCCTGGTGCTGGCGCCGGATCAGGCCGGGCAATTCGATTTCACGCCCGCCAATACACCGCTGGACATCGCCAAACTGTGGCGTGCGTCGCAACAGGACACCTTGGCCGAGCTGCGCAGCCGTCACCTGGGCTATGTTCTGCAAACCGGGGGCCTGCTGGGCTTCCTGGACGTGCGCGGCAACATCGCGTTGTCGCGCAAATTGCTGGGCTTGAAGGATGACGGCAGCGTGACGCGCCTGGCTGGACAACTGGACATCGCCGATCAACTGGACAAGAAACCGACGGACCTGTCCGTGGGTCAGCGCCAGCGGGTCAGTTGCGCCCGCGCTTTGGCCCATGGCCCGCGCCTGCTATTGGCCGATGAGCCGACCGCCGCGCTGGACCCGTTGAACGCCGAGCGCGTCATGCAGTTGCTGGTGACCCAGGCCCGCGAGCAGGGTGTGTGCTGCGTCGTTGCCACCCATGACGAGGCGCTGGCCCGCGCCAGCGGCTTGCAGGTGCGGCGCATCAGTTGCCGTCGCGACACGGACGGCGGCGTCACCGCCACCCTTGGGAAGGCTTGCTGATGCGCGGCGCGCTGGTGGCTTCCCTGGCCTGGCAGGATTATCGCAACGACGCCTGGCTGTCGGCCTGTTCGGTGCTGGCGCTGGTCGCGGTGGTGGCGCCATTGCTGGTGTTGTTCGGCCTGAAGTTCGGTCTGGTCAGCAGTCTGACCGAGCGCCTGGAACGTGACCCCACGACCCGGGAAATCATCCCCTTGGGCGGTGGTCGTTTCAGCGGAGGATTCGTCGAACAGCTGGGGCAGCGAAGCGACGTGGCTTTCGCCTTGCCGCGCACCCGGCAGATCGCGGCCACGGCGGACCTGAGCAACGAGGCTTCGGCGGTCACGGTCGAAATGATTCCCACGGCGCTGGGCGATCCGCTGTTCGACCAACTGCCGGTGCCGCAAGGCCTGGAGCAAGTGGTGCTCAGCCAGACCGCCGCGGAAAAACTCGGCGCCAGGGCTGGCGATTGGTTGCAGGCCAGTTTCGGCCGGCAGGTGGCCGGTCGCAGCGAGGCGCAGCGCACACGGGTGCAGGTGCTGCAGGTGCTGCCGCTGGAAGCCTTCGCCCGGGACGGTTTGTTCGCGCCGCTGGCATTGCTGGAGGCGGCGGAGGATTATCGCGACGGCCGCGCCGTGCCCGCGTTCGGCTGGCCTGGCGATGCGCTGGGCGACGCTGGGCAGCGGGTTTATCCGGCGTTTCGTTTGTATGCCCGCAGCCTCGGCGATGTCGAGCCGCTGCGTCAGTACTTCGCCGGACAGAACCTGCTGGTGTCGACCCAGGCCCAGACCATCGCACAAGTGCAATCGTTGAGCCGCAACCTGTCGATCGTGTTCTGGATCATCGCCGGATTGGCGCTGGCCGGTGCATTCGCGGCGATTTTTGCCGGTGCCCTGGCGGCCGTCGAGCGCAAGCGCCGGGAGCTGTCGGTGTTGCGCCTGCTGGGTGTGTCCACGGCGGCGCTGTTGTTGTTCGTGGTCTTGCAGGCGCTCTACAGCGCCACGTTTGCCGCCCTGCTGAGTGCTGGCCTGTATGGCCTGGCGCAGTCGGGCCTGAATCATTTATTTGCGCAGATGCCCGGCGAATACGCCAGCCATCTGCTGGTGCGCCATTACACCTTGGCCCTGGTGGCCGTGCTCGGCGTCAGTGCCGTCGCGGCGGCCTGTGGCGGCTGGCGGGTGGCGCGCATCCAGGCGTGTGAAGGAATTCGCGATGTATAAGTTATTGGGCGCCGCCGTGGCGCTGAGCCTGGCCGGTCTGGTCTGGGCTGATGAAGGCACGGATAAACTGGACAACCCCAAGCCATTGCCCGACGACGTCAGCCTGCCGCTGCCGTGCGAGGGGCAGATGGTGTTCCGCTACGTCTACATCCTCGCCCAGGGCACCCTGGACGACCGAGAGATCAGCCTCGGCTACCCGTTCAGTGAAGGCGAGGCGGGCTATCAACAGTCGTTCATTTCCGGCTACCGGCGCGATTTCATCAACGGCCAGTTCACCCTCAAGGATTTGCCCAAGGACTGGAACAAGACCATCACGCCGTTGATGCCCAAGACTGACGCCAAGACGCCGCTCAAGCCGATGCTGTACTTCATCGGCAAATACGAGGTTACCGCCCGCCAGTACGCCCAGGTCATGGCGCAGGCGCAATCGCTGGCCAGCGGCGAGCCGGCACCGGCCTGCGAGGCGCTGCTGGCCGAGTTGCCCCAAGGCATGGCCGGGCGCTTGCCCAAGGTGAAGCTGTCGAAGTTCGAGGCCGAGCGCTTCTCGGCGGTATACAGCGCCTGGCTGATGAAATACCACAAGGACCTGTTGCCGGTGAGCGGCCGCGGTACCTCCGCTGAAGACGGTGGGCTGGGCTTCGTGCGCCTGCCCACCGAGGTCGAATGGGAATTCGCCGCCCGTGGTGGACATGCCGTGAGCCGCCAGGACCTGGAAGGACGATTGTTTCCCCGCCGCCTGGAAGGCAGCGAAAGCGACGGGCCATTGGCCGATTGGGCGGTGTTCAACCAGGTCGTCGGTGGCACCGGCCAGGCGGCGCGACTGATGCCCATCGGCACCAAGCTGGCGAACCCGATCGGGTTGTTCGATGTGGTGGGCAACGCCGCCGAGATGGTCCAGGAGTCCTTCCAGCTTGTGCACGCCGGCCGCCGTCAGGGCGCCTATGGCGGTTTTGTGGTCAAGGGTGGCAACTACCTGGAAGGCGAGGGCACGTTGTTTACCGGCATGCGCCGCGAGTACCCGTTGTTCGCCGCCGATGGCACCGAACAGAGCAACGAAACCACCGGCTTTCGCGTGGCCGTCGGGGCGTTGTCGGCGCCGCGCTCGCGCTACAAGGAATTGTTCGCCCAATGGCAGAAGGAAGGCCGGCTCGCGTCCCTCACCGATGCCATCGACGATGCTGAAGACCCGACCAAGCGCCTGGACAGCATTATCGCCGCCAGCGCCGACCCGCGCCTGCAAGCCGAGCTGGGACTGGTCAATGAAGAACTCAAGCGCAACGTCTCGCTCATCGCCCAGCAGCGCGAGGAAGCGGCGGGCAACCTGATCCAGTCTTCGGCCTTGGTGGCGGAGACCATCAACAACTACAACATTCGCCTGACCAACCTGCAAAACAGCCGGCAGGCGGCCCTGGACGCCAAGGACGAGGCCAGTGCCACGCTGTTCGCCACGGCCATCGACAACGGCCGCAGCGCGCTGGACGGCGCGGTGGCGATCTACATCGACAACCTGGCAACCGGCACGCGCTACACCGATGCCGTGATCCAGGCGCAGTTCCAGCGCATCAAGGAAGAGCTGGAGCGCAAACCGGTACTGGGCAAGAGCCTGGTGGCGCGTGCAACGTTATTCGTTCGTCATGTCGGGGATTATCGTCAGCAGAAACGAGCCGACCCGGCGGCGATATTGAAGGAATTGCTCGCATCGAGCGCTCAGCGGTCTTGAGTGTTCGTTGTCAGCGAGCTTGGAAGGGACTCAGGCGGCGATAGGGCTGTGCTGAGCTGGTCAAAACTTAAACGAGAACACAACTATGCTTTTCTCCCGTAAACCTTTTGCTTCGGTTTCCAAGCGTCATTTGCTGATGGTCGCTGTTGGCTTCAGCACCGTGCTGACCGGCTGCGCCACGTCGCCGACCTCCAAGGTCGCTTCGAGCACCAAGGTCGAGTACTACCCGAACTGCTACGAGCCGGTGCAGCACCTGCGCTCCACTGAAGGCAACATGACCAAGTCCGTGGTCACCGGCGCAGCCGTCGGCGCCGTCGGCGGTGCCTTGCTGGGCGCGCTGACCGCTGACAAGGAAGACCGTGGCCGCAACGCCGCCATCGGTGCCGCGGGCGGCGCCCTGGCCGGTGGCGCAGCCGGTTACTACACCGAGCGCCAGAAGCAGATCGCCGATGACAACATGCGCATCGCCTCCTACGCCGCCGATGTCAGCAAAAGCGCTTCGGACATCGACCGCAGCACCGCGTACGCCAAGGCTTCGCAACAGTGCTACCAGAACGCGTTCAGCAAACTGGTCGCCGACCGCAAGGCCAAGACCGTCAACGACACCGAAGGCCGCAAGCGCCTGGCGGAAATCGTTGCCGGCCTGAAAGAGTCCAACGACCTGATCGTCGCCGTGAACGGCAAAGCCGCCGAAGACCTGAACAACTACACCCAGGCCTATGAAAAAGACCTGCAGCAAGTGGGTGTGCAGCGTACCGACGTGGTGACCGTGGCCACTGCTGATACCACGCAAGTTGTGGCGGCACAGACCAGCACCAAGAATAAAAAGAAAGTGACGCCGGCGAAGAAGAAAGAGCTGCCAACCGTGCCGAAAGAGGCGGTCGCCACCGAGAAAACCCTGCAGACCGCCAAGGCCAAGCAGGATGAAGGCAAGCAGGTCGCCAGCGCCGGCACCACCCAGGTCAACAGCATGTGCAAAAACCCGGACCTGGGCGATTGGGCACCGGTGCCTTGCCCGAATGTCTGATTGATTGATGACGGTTGGTCACTCCCTCAGGGGGAGTGATCACCGCGTAAAACCCGTGGGAGCGAGCTTGCTCGCGATAGCGTCCGTTCAGTTGGCATTGATGTCGACTGAGGCACCGCTTTCGCGAGCAGGCTCGCTCCCACAAATGTTTTTTGTGTGGCTGAAAGATCCGCATCAAACCCAATCCCCTGTGGGAGCGAGCTTGCTCGCGATGGCGTCCGTTCAGTTGGCATTGATGTCGACTGAGGCACCGCTTTCGCGAGCAGGCTCGCTCCCACAAATGTTTTTTGTGTGGCTGAAAGATCCGCATCAAACCCAAATCCCTGTGGGAGCGAGCTTGCTCGCGATAGCGTCCGTTCAGTTGGCATTGATGTCGACTGAGGCATAGCTTTCGCGAGCAGGCTCGCTCCCACAGTTTTTGTGTGTGGCTGAAAGATCCGCAACAAACCCAATCCGCTGTGGGAGCGAGCCTGCTCGCGAAAGCGTCCTTTCAGTTGGCATCAATGTAAAAACGTGACTTGGCAGTCATCATGCCGGAATCTAGGCCGATCTCCCGCAAAACGGATTCGATGATGGCGTTCCGGCACAGAATCGCTAAACTGCGCCGGCCGTTCATTTTCTAACGAGGCTGTGCCCATGAAATTTCGTTTGCTGCTGTGGATGCTCGGGTTGTTGATGGGCAAGGCCAGTCGTAACAATCCGGCGTTCCAGCAACAGTTGGCCGACCGGGAGCTGGTGTTCCAGCTGCAAACCCTGGACGGCAAGGTCGCCAGGCATTACACCGTGAAGAACCAGCGCATCACCAGCCACTCCGGTGTGTACCCGACACCGGCCTTCGCCATCGCCTTCAAGGATGCAGCCTATGGCTTCGCCACGCTCCAGGCGAAGAACAAGCAGTTGGCATTCATGACCGGGATCCAGGACAAATCGATCCAGATCAAAGGCAACCCGGCGCTGGTGATCTGGTTTCAGGGGTTGATGAAGTATCTGAAGCCGAGGAAGGCCAAGAAAGTCTAGTCGAGAACCCCGTGGCGAGGGAGCTTGCTCCCGCTGGGCTGCGAAGCAGCCCCAAATAGGCTAATGCGTTTCCCCTGACGGATCGCGTCGGCAGGTTTTGCGACTGCTGCGCAGCCGAGCGGGAGCAAGCTCCCTCGCCACAAAAGCTCAGCTGCCTGCGTCGGCAATCAATGGCTGAACTGCGAAGCCAGTTCCCGCAGCAACACTTCGGCTTCGAGCACTTTGCTGACCACGTCGTTGGCCTTTTCCCGGGTCAGCCCCACGCGTTCGAGCAGCGAGTCCGGGATGTCCTCGTCCGGGCCCGAGCCGATGCTGCGCGAGCGCAGCAGGCGCACGGCCAGGCACACCAGGTTCGGGTAGGCGGCGTATTCGCCGTCATAGTGCGGGTCGTGCTGGAAGCGCAGGGCGGTGGCCAGTTCGTCGGGCATGTCCCAGTAGCGCATCAGCCAGGCGCCAATCTGCTCGCGACTGATGCCCAGCAGGTGCTGTTCCACGTAGCTGTGGCACAGGTGCGGGTTGACCTCCAGGTGCCGGCAGATCAGCGAGAAATGCGGCGGGAACACGTGGGCCAGTAGCAGATAACCGAAGTTGTGCAGCAGCCCCGAAAGGTAGGTCAGGCCGCCTTCGGGGCGCTGGGCGCGCGGCATGGCGCGGGTCAGGCCTTCGATGACGGCGGCGGTGTAGATCGACTGCTGCCAATAAGGCGTGGTGTGTTGCGGGTGGTCCTTGGGCAGGCTCAGGGTCTTGCCCAGGGCCAGGCCCAATGCCAGGTTGATCACCAGGTCGAAGCCCAGCACCCGGACAATCGCGTCTTCCACCGAGCGAATCTTGCCCGGCGAGGCGTAGTACGGCGACGCGGCCCAGCTCACCACTTGCGCGGCCAGGGCCGGGTCGGTTTCCACCACGCCAGTGATGTCATCAATGGTCGCGTCGGGATCGACCCGCAACTTGATGATCTTCTGCGCGGTTTCGGCCAGCGGCGGAATCTCGATGGTTTCTTCCAAGCGTTGCTGGATACGCCGCGCGGTGAAGGCCTGCACGGCCATGGTGATTTCCTTGCGGTCGTCGTCCGGGCGGTCCAGGTTTGGCGTGATATTGCTCAAAGGCTCGCCGAACGTCGCGGCGCTGGCCTTGGTGAGCATGGTCTTGAAGGCTTCGCTGGTGACTTCCAGGAGCAGCCCCGGCTCGCCGGAATTGATCAGCAGTTTCGGCTCGCGCAGCAGGCCTTCTTCATACAGGCACGGCGAGCTGGTCAGCGCTGGCAGGCCGGGCAGCAGGCTCAGGTTGTGCTTGCCGAGCATGCGTTCCAGGCGCTCGGTCGGCACAGCCGTGAGCTTACGGCCGGTGAGCTCGGCCAGCCGGTTGAGGTCCAGCAACTGGTTTTGCGGAAACAGGACCATGAGCGCGCCGACAGCGTCGTGCAGCAGCACGGCCTGCACTTTACGAGCGGGGTTCAAGCCCGGTCGCTCGATGACTTCGTCAAAGGCGATGCCCAATTTCTCGAGCAACTGCCGAATAACAGACGGAGCGTGCGGGGTTTCGGGGACGAGGGCAGCTTCGGTCATGGTCTGTATCCGTTTTCCTACAAGTTGGTCAGTATAACCAGCTTGTCGGGCAGGCGCGTCCAGAAAACTGAGCGCGTGCTCACACTTGGCCGTATTGCTGCCCGTGGCGCAACCAGCGATCCAACAGCGGGCTGACGTGGTCCGGCCAGCGCTCCAGCAACGCCTGGGCGGCGTCGCGGACCGCAGGGAGCAGGTCGGCGTCGCGCATCAGGTCGGCTACCTTGAATTGAAGCAGACCGGTCTGGCGCGTGCCGAGCATTTCACCCGGGCCGCGCAGTTCGAGGTCTTTTTCGGCGATGACGAAACCGTCGTTGGTTTCACGCATGATGCCCAGCCGCTGGCGGCCGATCTGTGACAGCGGCGGGTGGTACAGCAACACGCAATGGCTGGCCGCGCTGCCCCGGCCGACCCGGCCACGCAACTGGTGCAACTGCGCCAGGCCCAGGCGCTCGGGGTTCTCGATGATCATCAGGCTGGCGTTGGGCACGTCGACGCCGACCTCGATCACCGTGGTGGCAACCAGCAATTGCAAGGCGCCGGCCTTGAATTCGGCCATGACCGCGGCTTTCTCGGCAGGCTTCATGCGACCGTGGATCAGCCCGACCTTCAGTTCGCCAAGGGCGGCGGTGAGATCCTCGAAGGTGGTTTCAGCCGCCTGGCAGGTCAGCTCTTCCGATTCCTCGATCAAGGTGCACACCCAATAGGCTTGCCGGCCTTCGGCGCAGGCGCTGCGCACGCGCTCGATCACTTCGACCCGCCGGGTGTCGGTGACCAGCACGGTGTTGACCGGCGTGCGGCCCGGCGGCAGTTCGTCGAGGATCGAGGTGTCGAGGTCGGCGTAGGCGCTCATCGCCAGGGTCCGCGGAATTGGTGTGGCGGTCATGATCAACTGGTGCGGGCACATTCGGCCACCGACACCTTTCTGCCGCAGGGCCAGGCGCTGCTGGACGCCGAAGCGGTGTTGTTCGTCGATGATGACCAAGGCCAGGTTCTTGAACTGCACTTCGTTCTGGAACAGCGCGTGCGTGCCGACCACCATCGGCGCGCCCTCGGCGATCTGCGCCAGGGCGGCGACGCGGTTCTTGCCCTTGAGCTTGCCGGCCAGCCAGGCGACTTCGATGCCCAGCGGTTCGAGCCAGCGCTGGAAAGTGATGAAGTGCTGTTCGGCGAGAATCTCGGTCGGCGCCATCAACGCCACCTGATAACCCGCCTCCAGCGCTTGCAGCGCGGCGAGAGCGGCGACCACGGTCTTGCCGGCGCCGACGTCGCCCTGGATCAACCGCAGCATCGGCTCGGGCTGGCTCAGGTCGTAGGCAATTTCATTGCCGACCCGTTGCTGGGCGCCGGTGGGGGTGAAACCGAGATTGGCCAGGTAGCGGGCTGGCAGTTCTGTCGCCTTGGGCATGGCCGGGGCGCGCAGCGAGCGCAGGCTTTCGCGCAGGCGTTGCTGTGACAGTTGATGGGTCAGGAGCTCTTCGAACGCCAGGCGATGCTGGGCCCAGTGATGTCCAAGGGCGAGCTCTTCGACGTCGGCATCGGCGGGCGGGTGGTGCAGATAACGAATCGCGTCGGCCAACGGCGCCAATTGATAGTCCCGCGCCAGTTCCTTGGGCAGCCAGTCCGGCAGGCTGGTGGGGCCGAGCATCGTCAGGGTCTGCTGGCAGAGCTGGCGCAAGCGCTGCTGGGTCAGGCCTTCGGTGAGGGGGTAGACCGGCGTCAGGGTTTCAGCCACTGGCGGCGGTTCATCGCCGGTGATGGCGCGGTATTCCGGGTGGTAGATTTCCAGCCCGGACGCGCCGGGCCGCGCCTCGCCGTAGCAGCGCACGCGGGTGCCCCGCTTGAGGCCTTCCTTTTGCGCGTTGCTGAAATGGTAGAAGCGCAGGCTGAGCCCACCGGTGCCGTCCTGCAGGCGCACCACCAGGCTGCGCCGCCGGCCCATGACCACGTCGGCGCCGCTGACGGTGCCTTCGACCACCGCATCCTGCCCGGGTCGCAAATGGCCGATGGGCACCACGCGGGTGCGATCCTGGTAACGCAGCGGCAGGTGGAACAGCACGTCCTGGAGGGTTTCCAGGCCGACCTTGGCGAGTTTCTCGGCCATGGCTTCACCGACACCCTTGAGTGCCGTGACCGGCACTTTCGACAGCTCAGTCATGGCAGCGGCTTACTTGGCGGCGGGCGGCTTGGCCACGGAACACAGGCGGATCGAATCGGCGAGGATCTCGATGGCCTTGGGTCGCGGGAAGCTGGCGCGCCAGGCGATGGCAACGGTGCGGAACGGCACCGGCGCGGTCAATGGACGGACTTCGATCACGCCGGGTGAATAATGATGGCTGTCCACCGCCGACAGCGGCAGGATCGAAATGCCCAGGCCGGAGGCGACCATGTGGCGAATGGTTTCCAGGGAGCTGGATTCCACCGTGGTGTGCTTGGCGCCTTCGCTGCCCTTGGTCAGGGTCGGGCAGGCTTCGAGCACCTGGTCGCGGAAGCAGTGGCCTTCGCCGAGCAACAGCAGGCTCTTGTCATTGAGCAGGGCGGCGTCGATGGTTTTCTTCTGGGTCCACGGGTGTTGGGCCGGCATCAGGACGTAGAACGGCTCGTCGTAGAGCGGCAGGGTCAGGACATCGGCTTCGTTGAACGGCAGGGCGATGATGATCGCGTCCAGCTCACCGTTGCGCAGCTTGTCGCGCAGCACATGGGTGAAGTTTTCTTCGATGTACAACGGCATCTGCGGGGCGACCCGGTGCAGCTGCGGGATCAAGTGCGGGAACAGGTACGGGCCGACGGTGTAGATCGCGCCGACTTTCAGCGGGGCGGTCAGCTGGTTCTTGCCGGCCTGGGCCAGCTCGCGAATGCCCTGGGCCTGTTCCAGGACTTTTTGCGCCTGGGCGACGATGCCTTCACCGACCGGCGTCAGGCGAACCGCGCTTTTGCTGCGCTCGAAAATAAGCACACCGAGTTCGTCTTCAAGCTTTTTCACGCCCACCGACAGCGTCGGCTGGCTGACATGGCAACGCTCGGCCGCATGGCCGAAGTGCTGCTCTTGGGCGAGGGTCACGATGTAGCGTAATTCTGTGAGGGTCATGGCGAGCGTCCGTGAAGTTGCGAGCCAAGCATACCGGCTGCAATCGATAGACGCACGTTATCAGACTGGAGGCGCGGTGCGACACTGGCGAATGCCTGTGTGGCCGTTGCCGGATATGAAAAAGGCATCTTTCGATGCCTTTGTTTCACGGTGGCGAGGGAGCTTGCTCCCGCTGGCCTGCGCAGCAGGCCCCGGTTCGGTGGAGGTGATCAGTCTGACGTATTGCATTCACCGGTTTGGGGCCGCTGCGCGGCCCAGCGGGAGCAAGCTCCCTCGCCACAAGGTTCACCCTGTCATTGGGTATTTGGGTCAGCGCCGGCGCTTGTCGATGGAGTACAGGAACGGTGCCGTCAGTTCGACCGTGCCGTTGCTCAGCAGGTCGGCCGGTGGCTTGGGCAGCGGTTGGGCGCGGCGGATCATTTCCAGGGTGGCCCGGTCCAGATCGGCGTTGCCTGACTTGCCCACCAGTTCGAACGACACCACGTTGCCTTCGGCATCCACCACGAACCGCAAGCGGTTCATGCCTTCCTTGCCACGTGCCTGGGCGCTGGCCGGGTACTTCTTGTACTTGCCCAGGTGCGCCAGCAACGTACCTTGCCAACTGGCCTTGGCGGCCATCTGCGCGGGCGATGGGCCAGGGGCCGGTTGCGCGGACTTCTCCGTCGGTGCTTGGGTCGGCTGAGTGTCGGCGGGCTTTTGCTCCGACGGCGTTTCCTTCGGCGGCTCCGGCTTTTTCTCCACTGGCTTTGGCTTGGGCGGCTGTGGTTTTGGCTTGGGCTTGACCGGTTTGGGCACGGCGATTTCCGCCTTCGGTGCCTCGGCCAGTTTGGGTAGCGGCAGCTCTTCGACCGGCTCGGGCGGTTGCGGCGGCGTGACGACTTTTGGCGGTGCAGGCGGTGGCGGTGCTGGAACCGGCGCCAGTTCGACCATCATCGCCTGGGGAGGCAATTCGATGGGCGCACGCGTCGTCCAGTTCAGCGCCAGTGCGATGGCAAGCGCATGCACGCCCAGCACCACGGCCAGGCTACCGCTGTAACGCGTCAGCTTTTGGCGCGTCGTGATCATTTCTTCGGCGCCGTCTCGAGTCCGACCAGACCGACCTTCAGGTAGCCGGCGCCACGAAGGGCGTCCATCACGCTCATCAGGTCGCCGTAGTCCACGCCTTTGTCGGCCTGGAAGAAGATCGTCGTGTCTTTCTTGCCCTGGGTCCTGGCGTCCAGGGTCGCGCCGAGGCTGTCGACCTTGATTTCCTCTTCACCGAGGAACAGGCGCTGGTCGGCCTTGACGCTCAGGAACACCGGTTTCTCCGGGCGTGGCGACGGCTTGGCCGTCGATGCGGGGAGGTCAACCTTGATGTCCACGGTGGCGAGCGGGGCGGCCACCATGAAGATGATCAACAGCACCAGCATCACGTCAATGAATGGCGTGACGTTGATTTCGTGGTTCTCGGCCAGATCGTCGTCTGCGCCTTCTTTCAAATGCAGGCCCATGGCCGATTACCCCACTTTCACCATGTGCGGTTGCGAGCTGCGCTCGGGCGGCAGGTGGTCGAGGTCGCGACTGACCAGCAGCAGGACTTCGGCCGAAGCGTCGGAGACCTGGGCCTTGTAGCCGGCGATGGAGCGGGCGAAGACGTTATAGATGACCACGGCCGGGATCGCTGCGACCAGGCCCAAAGCGGTCGCCAGCAAGGCTTCGGCGATGCCGGGAGCAACGACGGCGAGGTTGGTGGTCTGGGTCTTGGCGATGCCGATGAAGCTGTTCATGATCCCCCACACGGTGCCGAACAGGCCGACGAAGGGCGCGGTGGAACCGATGGTGGCGAGTACGCCGGTGCCGCTGCTCATGTTGCGACCGCAGGCCGCGACCAGACGCTCGAGACGGAAGCTCACGCGTTCCTTGATGCCTTCCTTCTCGCGGCTGTTGGCCGACAGGCGCATCTCTTCGAGCGCATCGTGCACCAGCAGGTTGGCGAGGGTGCCTTCCTTGCCGGCGGTGGTGCTGGCTTCCTTGAGGGTGGCGGCTTTTTTCAGGGCGGCGATCTCGCCACGCAAGCGGCGCTTGGCACCCAGCAGCTCGAAGCCTTTGGCGATCCAGATGGTCCAGGTGATGATCGAGGCGATGGCCAGGCCGATCATCACGGCTTTGACGACCACGTCGGCGTTCTTGTACATGCCCCAGGGCGACAGGTCGTGGGCCATGCCCAGGGTGTTGTCGGCTTCAAGCACTGGAGGCGCGTCGGCTGCGCTGGCTTCGACGGCCTGGGCCGGGTCGCTGGCTGCGGGAGCGGCTACAGGTGCTGTCGTATCGGCCGGCGCCTGGGTGGCAGCGGGTGCCGTGGTGGACGTGCTGGTCGGCGTCTGGGCATCGGCGAATGCGGCGGCAGGCGCCAGCAGCAGGCTGAACAGCAACGCTGCCACAGCGCTCCAGGCGCGAGGTCGATTGGTTGGCGAAGCGGAGGAGAGAGAGCGTGTCATGCTGGCCGGACCTGAGAGAAAAAAGAAGGTTGATGTTCTTCCAGGCCTCGTGAGGCCGAGAACAAAAGTGGCGAGCATTATTGCAAGTAATTCTTGTTAACAAAAGTAATACAGTATCTTTTTTTCGTAGAATGCTAGCCGCTCGTCCTCTCTGGCAGCTAGTCTGCGGCTTTGCCATAGGAGATTCTGATGTCCGCGCCTTCTGTTCTAATTGCCGGCTGTGGTGATATCGGCGGTCGCCTGGCCACGAAATTGCTGGCGGCTGGCTGGCATGTTTACGGCCTGCGCCGTGATGTCTCGCGGTTGCCGGAGGGTGTGACTGGCGTTGCCGGCGACCTGTTCAACGAAGACTGCCCAATGACTTGGCCGGTGGGCGCTATCGATTATGTGGTTTATTGCGCCGCCGCCACCGACCACGATGAGGATGGCTATCGGAAGGCTTACGTCCAGGGGCTGCAGAACGTGCTGAGTTGGTTGGGTGACTATGGACAGGTGCCCGATCGACTGATTTTTGTATCCAGCAGCAGCGTGTATGGCCAGCAGGACGGTGCATGGATCGATGAGACCTCCGAGACTGTCGCTACCGGCTATTCCGGACGCCTGATGCTTGAGGCCGAGCAGGTAGCACTCAAGAGCGGTATTCGCGCAAGTGTCCTTCGCCTGACGGGCATTTATGGCCCGGGCCGCGAATGGCTGCTCACGCAAGTGCGTCGGGGTTATCGCGTGGCGACGGAGCCGCCGCTCTATGGCAACCGGATTCATGCGGACGATGCTGCTGGATTGCTGGCGTTTCTGTTGGAAAAGGATCGGCAGGGCGTACAGCTGGAGGATTTCTACATCGGTGTCGACGATGCACCTGCGCCGTTGGCCGAAGTGGTGGGTTGGCTACGCGAATATCTGGGCGTGACCGAGTGGGCCGATGACGCCAGCGTGCGTCGCACGGGTAGCAAGCGTTGCAGCAATGCCCGGGCGAAGGCGTTGGGCTGGGTGCCCCGTTATCCGAGTTATCGCGAGGGGTATGCGGCGATTCTGGAAGGGCGCTGCTGACTTTCCTGTCGCCGCAAAAGCAACTGTGGGAGCGAGCTTGCTCGCGATAGCGGCGTAACAGTCAACTCGATGTCGAGCGTTATGGCCTCATCGCGAGCAAGCTCGCTCCCACAGGGATGGCACACTGAGTTACTGTTTCTCCAGTACCCAGCGCCGGTCACCTGGCGTGAACGAAGGCATCTCATCGGCCAGCGCCGCATTCACGGTCTGGAAGATCTCCAGCTTCTTGCCATTACGCGCGAAAATCCAGGTGTTGCCTTGGCCGTTCTGCTGCAGCCAGATGTTGTCGTTGCCGCCGCTCATCGAGGCGCAGTCGCCGGCGAGACACAAGGCGTAGCGATCAGCTCCCGGCAGGCCGCTGACCTGGCCGTCGGGCTGGAATTGCACCGTGGCGCCTTGGCCGGGGCCTTCGGCGATGTTCCAGGTGCCGCCCAGGTAGGCGCCATACAGCGCCCGCTCGAAGCTGGCGCCGATGGGCGCGCCGTCCGGGACCTGCACCTTGGCGCGCTCGAATACCTGCTGCGGTTCGTTTTCGGTGGAAGCCTGGCTCAGTTGGTCGCCGTCGCGCTTCAGTTCGCTGGCCGAGCTGCCATAAAAATCGACTTTCCAGGCACCGTCTTCTTCGCCGAGCAGCTTGCCTTCGACGTTTTCAAAACCGTTGGTGTAGCGCGCCTGACCGGCCCGGGTGTTGACGTCCCATTCCAGGTTCGGGCCGTAGCCTTGCAGCGCTTCGCGCAGCGGGCCGCCCTTGGCGGCAGCGTCGATGGCGGCCTGGTTGATCCAGGTGCCGCTGATGTCACGGTCGGCAGGGTCGCTGGCGCAACCGCCGAGAATCAGGGCGAGCAGCGAGAAAGCAAGCGCGTTGCGCATGGAGGAATCCTTTCAGAACGAAAACGGCGCAGCGGGGGAAGCTGCGCCGGGTTTATTACTCGATGACCAGGATGGCGTCCATCTCGACCTGGGCACCCTTCGGCAGGGCGGCCACGCCAATGGCGGCGCGGGCAGGGTAAGGCTGGTCGAAATACTTGCCCATGATCTCGTTGACCTTGGCGAAGTGGCTCAGGTCGGTGAGGAAGATGTTGAGCTTGACGATGTCCTTGAACGAACCGCCGGCAGCTTCGGCCACGGCCTTCAGGTTCTCGAAGACCTGCACGGTCTGGGCTTCGAAGCCCTCGACCAGCTCCATGGTTTTCGGGTCCAGCGGGATCTGGCCCGACATGTACACCGTGTTGCCCGCCTTGATCGCCTGGGAATAAGTACCGATGGCGGCCGGGGCCTTGTCGCTGGAAATAACGGTCTTGGTCATTCATGACTCCTTGTAATGAGGGCGGCTATAAAGCGCTATGCGCGCATGCGGGTGATGCGAATGACCCCGGTCAGGGCGCGCAGTTTCTTGATCACGCGGGCCAGGTGCACACGGTCGTGCACGCTGACCACCAGTTGGACGACGCTGATGCGGCCGTCGCGTTCGTCCATGCTGATTTTCTCGATGTTGCCGTCGGCGGCGTTGACGCTGCTCGCCAGCAAGGCGATCAGGCCGCGCTGGTGTTCGAGTTCGACGCGCAGCTCGACGTTGAATTCGCCGGTAACATCCTTGGCCCACGAAAGCTGGATGCATTTTTCCGGGTTGTGGCGGATTTCGCTGATGTTGCGGCAGTTGTCCAGGTGCACCACCATCCCCTTGCCGGCGGACAGGTGGCCGACAATCGGGTCGCCCGGTATCGGCGTGCAGCACTTGGCGTAGCTGAGTACCAGGCCCTCGGTACCGCGAATCGCCAGCGGGCCTTCTGGGCTTGGCAACTGTTCGCCTTCGCCGAGCAGGCGGCGGGCGACGACATAGGCCATGCGATTGCCCAGGCCGATGTCTTCGAGCAGGTCTTCGATCAATTCGAGGCGGTACTCGTTGAGCATGACCTGCACGCGCTCGGCCGGGATCTTGTCCAGCGAGCTGTCGAAACCGTTCAGCACTTTGTTCAGCAGGCGCTCGCCAAGGCTGATGGATTCGGAGCGACGTTGCAGCTTGAGCGCGTGACGGATGTGCGTGCGGGCCTTGCCGGTGACCACGAAATTGAGCCACGCCGGGTTCGGCCGCGCACCGGGGGCGCTGACGATCTCCACGGTGGAGCCGCTTTGCAGCGGTTCGGACAACGGGGCCAGGCGGCGATTGATGCGACAGGCGATGCAGCTGTTGCCGACGTCGGTGTGCACGGCGTAGGCGAAATCCACCGCGGTGGAGCCTTTGGGCAGCTCCATGATCCGGCCCTTGGGCGTGAAGACGTAGACCTCGTCCGGGAACAGGTCGATCTTGACGCTCTCGATGAATTCCAGGGAATTGCCGGCGCGCTGCTGCATTTCCAGCACGCCCTTGACCCACTGACGGGCGCGGGCGTGAGTGCTCTTGGGCTGTTCATCGCCGCTGGATTTGTACAGCCAGTGGGCGGCGATGCCGTTGTTGGCCATCTCTTCCATTTCACGGGTGCGGATCTGGATTTCGATCGGTACGCCATGCATGCCGAACAGCGTGGTATGCAGCGACTGGTAGCCGTTGGCCTTGGGGATCGCGATGTAGTCCTTGAAGCGCCCCGGCAATGGTTTGTACAGATTATGCACAGCACCGAGCACGCGGTAACAGGTATCGACCTTGTCGACGATGATCCGGAACGCATAGACGTCCATGATCTCGTTGAAGGCCCGACGCTTGCCGCGCATTTTCTTGTAGATGCCGTAGAGGTGTTTCTGCCGCCCGCTGACTTCGCCTTCGATGCCGTCGATTGCGAGGCAGTGGCTCAGCGACTCTTCGATCTTGTTGACGATTTCCTTGCGATTGCCCCTGGCGCGCTTCACGGCCTGGTTGATCCGCGCCGAACGCATCGGGTGCATGGCCTTGAAACCCAGGTCCTCGAACTCGATGCGGATCGCGTGCATACCCAGTCGGTTGGCGATGGGTGCATAGATTTCCAGGGTTTCCTTGGCGATGCGCCGGCGTTTTTCGCCGGACAGCACTTCCAGGGTGCGCATGTTGTGCAAGCGGTCGGCGAGCTTGACCAGGATCACCCGGATGTCGCGCGCCATGGCCATGGCCATTTTCTGGAAGTTCTCGGCCTGGGCCTCGGCCTTGGTCTCGAAGTTCATCTGGGTCAGCTTGCTGACCCCGTCGACCAGCTCGGCCACGGTTTCGCCGAACTGCGCTTGCAGCGCTTCCTTGGCAATGCCGGTGTCTTCGATCACGTCATGCAGCATCGCCGCCATCAGGCTCTGATGGTCCATGTGCATGTCGGCAAGAATATTCGCCACCGCAAGCGGGTGCGTGACGTACGCCTCGCCGCTGCGGCGGCGCTGGCCGTCGTGGGCTTGTTCGGCGTAGAAATAGGCTCGGCGGACCAGGTTGACCTGGTCCGTGCCGAGGTAGGCCGATAAGCGATCGGCGAGGGCGTCTATGCTCGGCATGATGATGACTCCTGCCGTCTGCTGTGACCCCGCGCCGTGCTACGTCGACCAGGCATAGGCTTAGACCGCCTCGTTGGACTCGTCCTCGAACGCTGCGAACAGCGGTTCGTCTTCAACGATTTCAGCGTTGGCGATGAACTCGTAGCTCATCAGGCCTTCGGCGATTTCACGCAGCGCTACCACGGTAGGCTTGTCGTTTTCCCACTGGACCAACGGCTCTTTGCCACCGGTGGCCAGTTGACGGGCACGCTTGGTAGAGAGCATGACCAGCTCAAAGCGGTTTTCCACGTGTTCTAGGCAGTCTTCAACGGTTACGCGGGCCATGGTATTCCTCGGAGCGAATGCAATATGCGCGCTGCCCGGTTGGGCGAGCGGACTCGACAGTTTAAAAAAACACCAGCGTTTAGGGAAGCGCTGATTTTTTGAGCAAACCCCTCGGCGCGCTGCGACTACCAATGTAAAGCCGTCGCAGCGGTTTTGGGAAGGGCTGTTCAGCCCAGCAGTTCGGCCAGTAATTTACCGAAACGTTGCTGCTGGCGTTTCTGCTGGAGCTGGCTGGCGCGGAAAATCGCCTTCAGATCGTCCAGCGCGTGGGAGAAATCGTCGTTGATGATCAGGTAATCGTAGTCAACGTAGTGGCTCATTTCGCTGACCGCTTCACGCATCCGCCCTTCGATGATCTCGTCGCTGTCCTGGCCACGGTTGGTCAGGCGCTGGCGCAAGGCCTGCTGGCTCGGCGGCAGGATGAAGATCGAGCGGGCCTGGGGCATCAATTTGCGCACCTGCTCGGCGCCTTGCCAGTCGATTTCCAGGATCAGGTCGTGGCCTTCGTCCAGGGTCTGCTGAAGCACGCTTTGCGAGGTGCCGTAGAGATTGCCAAAGACTTCGGCGCGCTCCAGGAAGTCGCCGTGCTCGGCCATCCGCACGAACTCTTCGCGGTCGACGAAGTGATAGTTCACGCCGTTCACTTCACCAGGACGCATGGCGCGGGTGGTGTGAGAGACCGAGACGCGAATTTGCGGCTCGGCGTCGATCAACGCCTTGACCAGGCTGGTCTTGCCGGCGCCGGAGGGCGCGGAAATGATGTAGAGGGTGCCAGTGCTGTGGGTCATGTCGGGTTAGCCTTACTCAATGTTCTGCACTTGTTCGCGCATTTGTTCGATCAACACCTTGAGGTTGACCGCCGCCTGGGTGCTGCGCGGGTCGAAGGCTTTGGAGCCCAGTGTATTGGCTTCGCGGTTGAGCTCCTGCATCAGGAAGTCGAGGCGACGGCCGGCCGCGCCACCGGACTTGAGCACCCGGCGGACTTCAATGATGTGGGTGCTCAGGCGATCCAGTTCTTCGGCCACGTCGCTCTTCTGGGCGAGCATGACCATTTCCTGTTCCAGGCGCTGCGGGTCCAGCTCGGCCTTCATGTCGGCGAAGCGGTCGAGGACTTTCTGGCGCTGGGTGGCGAGCATCTGCGGAACGAGTTCGCGCAGGGTGGCGACGTCCTCTTCGATGGAGGTCAGGCGCTCGTTGATCAGTCGGGCCAGTTCCGCGCCTTCGCGCTCGCGGCCGGCCTTGAGCTCGTTCAGCCCTTGATTGAACAATGCCAGGGCCTCGGCGTTCAGCGCCTGCGGGTCGCTCGCGTCACCCACCAGCACGCCCGGCCAGGCCAGGACTTCCAGTGGGTTCAGGGCGGCGGGATTGTTGATCAGGCTGGCGACGGTTTCGGCGGCGGCGACCAATTGCGCGGCGCGCTCGCGGTCCACTTGCAAGGTTTTGCCGCTGCTCTCTTCGGTAAACCGCAGGGTGCATTCCAGTTTGCCCCGGGACAGGCACTGGCGCAGCGCTTCACGCACGCCGCCTTCGAGGTCGCGGAAGGACTCGGGCAAGCGCAGGTGCGGCTCCAGGTAACGGCTGTTGACCGAGCGCAGCTCCCAGCTCAGCGTGCCTTGGGCGCCGGCCTTTTCGACGCGGGCGAAGGCGGTCATGCTGTGCACCATGGGGGTTCCTCGCAATGCAGGCTCGCCACAACCGTTGATTGTGGGGCCTGGGATCTGTGGGTGGATGCCGAAGGGCAGCAAAGGCGCAGGATTGTAGCGCAGTGGGACGCAAGCGCCCAAACAGCTGCGGTTACAAAGCGCTGCAGCCCGTCGGGCGGGGCTTTGAGTGCGTTCACCCGTCGCGTCAGTTTATTAGAACTGCCCTATGACGATTCGCGGCTCTATAATGCCGGCAGTTTTCCGTCCTCTGTACAGGTGTTCCCTATGAAACGTCCAAGTGGTCGCGCTGCCGATCAGCTTCGCTCGATCCGCATTACCCGCAACTACACCAAACACGCCGAGGGATCTGTACTGGTGGAGTTCGGTGATACCAAGGTCATCTGCACCGTCAGCGTCGAAAACGGCGTGCCTCGTTTCCTCAAGGGCCAGGGCCAGGGTTGGTTGACTGCCGAATACGGCATGCTGCCGCGGGCTACCGGCGAGCGGAACCAGCGCGAGGCCAGTCGTGGCAAGCAGGGCGGACGGACCCTGGAAATCCAGCGTCTGATCGGTCGTTCGCTGCGCGCCGCGCTGGACATGTCCAAGCTCGGCGATGTGACGCTGTATGTTGATTGCGACGTGATCCAGGCTGACGGCGGCACCCGCACCGCCTCCATCACAGGTGCCATGGTTGCGCTGGCCGATGCCTTGAAAGTGATCAAGAAGCGTGGCGGCCTCAAGGGCGGCGATCCGCTCAAGCAAATGATCGCCGCGGTGTCGGTGGGCATGTACCAGGGCGAGCCGGTGCTGGACCTGGATTACCTGGAGGACTCCGCTGCCGAGACCGACCTGAACGTGGTCATGACCAGCGCCGGCGGTTTCATCGAAGTCCAGGGCACCGCCGAGGGCGCGCCGTTCCAGCCGGAAGAATTGACCGCTATGCTGGAGCTGGCGAAGAAAGGCATGGGCGAAATCTTCGAATTGCAAAAGGCCGCGTTGGCCGACTGATTTTTTTGCGCTTCAGACAAGGAGAGTGTCATGAGTGATGAGCAAGTCCTGTTGCCCCAGCCGAGCAGAGAAGCGCGGCAGTGGGCAATGTTTTGTCACCTGTCTGCACTATTGGGCATTTTCATTCCGTTCGGTTCGCTGATCGGGCCGCTGGTCATCTGGCAGCTCAAGCGTGAATCCGACCCGTTCATCGATGCCCAGGGCAAGGAAGCGCTGAACTTCCAGATCACTGTGGCGATCGCCGCGGCGATCAGCTTGCTGCTGATGATCGTGGTGATTGGTTTCTTCCTGTTTGGCCTGGTGGCGATCGGTGCGCTGGTGCTGACCATCATTGCTGGCGTGAAGGCCAATGAAGGGCAGCCGTATCGGTATCCATTTACCTGGCGGCTGGTTAAATAACGATCAGTAAAAGCCTGTCCCTGTGGGAGCGAGCTTGCTCGCGATAGCGATTTTTCATTCAGCATCGATGTTGAATGATCCACCGCCATCGCGAGCAAGCTCGCTCCCACAATGGGTCTTCAACGCTCATAAAAAAACCGACATTGCTGTCGGTTTTTTTATGGGTACGAAAAGGACCTAGATGGTCAGCGTCCAGTCGTAGTCCACGATCAGCGGCGCGTGCTGCGAGAAGCGCGGCTGGCGTGGCAGGCGGGCGCTGCGGACGAAGCGGCGCAGCCCGGGCGTCAGCAACTGGTAGTCGAAGCGCCAGCCGAGGTTGAGCATCTCGGCCTGCTCGTTATCCGGCCACCAGCTGTACTGGTCGCCTTCGCGGCTGACTTCGCGCAGGGCGTCGACATAACCCATGTTGCCGATGATCTCGTCCATCCAGGCCCGTTCCGGCGCCAGGAAGCCAGGCGACTGCTGGCTGTCGCGCCAGTTCTTGATATCCAGCTTCTGTTGCGCCACGTACAGCGAGCCACAATAAATGTACTCGCGACGTTTGCGCCGCTGTTTATCAAGGTAACGGGCGAAGTCGTCCATCAACTTGAATTTCTGATTCAAATCTTCATCGCCGTTCTGCCCCGAAGGGAGCAGCAAGGTCGCGATGCTGACCTTGTCGAAATCGGCTTGCAGGTAGCGCCCGTAGCGGTCCGCCGTCTCGAAACCGAGACCGTTGATGACAGCCTTCGGTTGCAGCCGCGAGTACAAAGCCACGCCACCCTGGGCGGGGACTTCGGCATCGCAGGCGTAAAGGAAGTAACCGTCCAGTTGGAAGGCTGCATCGTCCAGTTCAAAGGCGGAGGCGCGGGTGTCCTGCAGGCAGATGACGTCGGCATTCTGTGCTTGCAGCCAACTGAGCAAACCACGCTCCACTGCAGCCTGAATACCATTGACGTTCACACTGATGATCCGCATAAATGGCCCCAAAAATCACGTGCGTGTATGATACACGCCGTCTACCTATTTAGCTAAATCCGCGGTATTTGAGGCTTTTTTCATGCAGGCGTATCAGCGCGATTTCATTCGCTTTGCCATCGATCGCGGCGTTTTGCGCTTCGGTGAATTCACCCTCAAGTCCGGGCGCACCAGCCCGTACTTCTTCAACGCCGGCCTGTTCAACAGCGGAACCGCCCTGGCGCAGTTGGGCCGGTTCTATGCCGCCGCCATCGTTGAAAGCGGCATTCCGTTCGACGTCTTGTTCGGCCCCGCCTACAAAGGCATCCCGCTGGCCGCCACTACCGCCGTCGCCCTGGCCGAGCACCATGGCCGTGACCTGCCCTGGTGCTTCAACCGCAAGGAAGCCAAGGCTCACGGTGAAGGCGGAAGCCTGGTCGGCGCGCCGTTGACCGGCGAAGTGCTGATCATCGATGACGTCATCACCGCCGGTACCGCCATTCGCGAGGTGATGCAGATCATCGCTTCCCAGGAAGGCGCCAAGGCTGCCGGCGTGCTGATCGCCCTGAACCGCCAGGAGCGCGGCAATGGTGAGCTGTCGGCAATCCAGGAAGTGGAGCGCGACTTCGGTATCCCGGTGATCAGCATTGTGTCGCTGAACCAGGTGCTGGAGTTCTTGGCTGACGATCCGCAGCTCAAGCAGCATTTGCCGGCGGTTGAGGCCTATCGCGCCCAGTTCGGCATCTAAAAAGCCCCGCTGGTTTTGATCTTGTGGCGAGGGAGCTTGCTCCCGCTCGGTCGCGCAGCGACCGCAAAATGTGGGGGCCGCTGCGCAGCCCAGCGGGAGCAAGCTCCCTCGCCACACAAGCATCTTCTGAAGAAGTGATGAAAAAAGACCCCGCTCAACCAGATTGAGCGGGGTCTTTTTTTACAGGTGTCGCTTAATGACGCTTGCGATTGCTGATCAGCGTACCCACGCCGGTATCGGTGAAGATCTCCAGGAGGATCGCATTCGGCACGCGGCCGTCGATGATCAGCGAACTGCCAACACCGCCCTGGACCGCTTCCAGCGCGCAACGGATCTTCGGCAGCATGCCGCCGTAGATGGTGCCATCGGCGATCAAGTCATCGACTTGCTGGGTCGACAACCCGGTCAGGACCTTGCCGGTCTTGTCCATCAGGCCGGCGATGTTGGTCAGCAGCATCAGCTTCTCGGCTTTCAGCGCTTCGGCAACCTTGCCGGCCACCAGGTCGGCGTTGATGTTGTACGACTCGCCGTTGGCGCCCACGCCGATCGGCGCGATGACCGGAATGAAGTCGCCCTTGACCAGCAGGTTCAGCAGATCGGTGTTGATGCCGACCACTTCACCCACCTGGCCGATGTCGATGATTTCCGGCTGAGTCATCTCCGGCGTCTGGCGGGTTACGGTGAGTTTCTTCGCCCGGATCAGTTCGGCGTCCTTGCCGGTCAGGCCGATGGCGCTGCCGCCGTGGCGGTTGATCAGATTGACGATGTCCTTGTTGACCTGGCCGCCGAGGACCATCTCCACCACATCCATGGTCTGCGCATCGGTCACGCGCATGCCGTCGATGAAGTGGCTTTCGATCGACAGGCGCTTGAGCAGGTCGCCGATTTGCGGACCACCGCCGTGAACCACCACCGGGTTGATGCCCACCGCCTTCATCAGCACGATGTCGCGGGCGAAGCCGGTCTTAAGCTCCTCGCTTTCCATTGCGTTGCCGCCGTACTTGATCACCAGGGTCTTGCCGACGTAGCGTCGGATGTAAGGCAACGCTTCGGACAGGACCTTGGCGGTGTTGGCGGCGGCTTCGCGTTCGAGGGTCATTCAGGGCTCCGGTGGTGATTCAATCAGAACGGTAGTTGGAGATCAGGTGCAACACGCTTGAGTTGGCTGTGGAACACATCCTTGATGCGCTGCAGTTCAGCCTCGTTGTCGGCCTCGAAACGCAGCACCAGCACCGGTGTGGTGTTGGAGGCGCGAACCAGGCCCCAGCCTTGTGGGTAGTCGACCCGCACACCGTCGATGGTGGTCAGTTCGGCGCCTTCGCCCCACTGGGCGTCGTGCAGTGCATCAATGATGCTGAATTTGCTCTCTTCGGTCACATGGATATTGATTTCCGGCGTAGAAATATCGTTCGGGAAGGTCGCGAACAGCTCTTCGGCGGTGGATTTCTCCTTGCTGAGGATCTCCAGCAGGCGTGCCGCGCTGTAAATGCCGTCATCAAAACCGAACCAGCGCTCCTTGAAGAAGATATGGCCGCTCATTTCGCCGGCCAGCAGGGCGCCGCTCTGTTTCATTTTTTTCTTGATCAGCGAGTGGCCGGTTTTCCACATGAGTGGGCGACCGCCATATTCCTTGATCAGCGGCACCAGGCGACGGGTGCACTTCACGTCGAAGATGATTTCGGCGTCGGGGTTGCGTGCCACCACGTCCTTGGCGAACAGCATCAGCAGGCGGTCCGGAAACACCACGCTGCCAGTATTGGTCACCACACCCACGCGGTCACCGTCGCCGTCGAAGGCCAGGCCCAGGTCGGCGTTGGTTTCCTTGACCTTGGCGATCAGGTCCTCAAGATTTTCCAGCTTGCCCGGATCCGGGTGGTGATTTGGGAAATTGCCGTCGACATCGCAGAACAACGGGATGACTTCGCAGTTCAGCGCTTCGATCAGTTGCGGGGCGATGACGCCGGCCGCGCCGTTGCCGCAATCGACCACTACTTTCAGGCGACGGGCCAGTTTCACGTCCTTGACGATTTCGTCGTTGTAGCGCGGGAGGATGTCGACTTTGGTCACGCTGCCCTGGCCGCTGCTCAGGTCATTGGTCTTGAGGCGGGTGTGCAGGGCCTGGATCTGCTCGTTGGCGAGGGTGTCGCCGGCGATGACGATCTTGAAGCCGTTGTAGTTCGACGGGTTGTGGCTGCCGGTGAGCATCACGCCGGATTTGCCGGCCAGGACATTGGCGGCGTAATAAAGCGCCGGGGTCGGCACCAGGCCGACGTCGCTGACGTGGCAACCGCTGTCGGCAACGCCTTTGATCAACTGCTCGACCAGCTCCGGGCCGGACAAGCGACCGTCGCGGCCGACATTCACGTTCGGTTCGCCCTGGGCCAGGCTCTGGGAGCCGATGGCGCGGCCGATCCAGTAGGCGGTTTCAGCCGTCAGGGTTTCCGGCACGACGCCACGGATGTCGTAGGCGCGGAAGATGCTGTCAGGGAAGATCGGGGCGATTGCGGCTGGGGTGTTCATGGGCGGGGTGCTCTATCAGGAAAGTGACTGGACAGGCCGACGACGGGCGTCGGCAGGCTCAAGCTGAAGGGTATGACGGCGTTTTCGACAGAGAGTTCGCGGTGGGAAAGTGCCATGAGACAGCGTTACCCCAGCGCGAACGGTCTAAAACGTTGATTCCGGATGGGAAACGTCGCCTCGAGCCGTTACGCATTTTTCGTCCTGAAACAGAAGCTTAATAAAGCGGCCGGGCCTGCTGCCCGGCCCGAGCAGCCGGATCAGTGGCTACCGGAGTGACCGAAACCGCCGGCGCCGCGCTGGCTCTCGTCGAATTCCTCGACCAATTCGAAATGGGCCTGGACCACCGGCACCAGCACCAGTTGGGCAATGCGTTCGCCCACTGCGATGTTGAAAGCGGTCTGGCCGCGATTCCAGCAGGACACCATCAGTTCGCCCTGGTAATCGGAGTCGATCAGGCCCACCAGGTTGCCCAGCACGATGCCGTGCTTATGGCCCAGGCCCGAGCGCGGCAGAATCAGCGCGGCCAGGCCCGGATCGCCGATGTAGACCGACAGGCCGGAGGGAATCAGCAGGGTCTGGCCCGGTTCCAGGATCGTGTTCTGCTTGAGCATCGCCCGCAGATCGAGGCCGGCTGAGCCCGGCGTGGCGTACTGCGGCAGCGGGAATTCACTGCCGATGCGAGGGTCGAGGATCTTGGCTTGTAGAGCGTGCATTGAAATTAAACCTGGTTCAGCCGTTCGGCGATGAAAGTGATCAGTTGGCGGGCAATCTTGCCCTTGCTGGTCTGGGCGAAAAGCGTGGCGTGCAACTGGCGGTCGATCACGCTGCAAGCGTTCTCTTCGCTGTTGAAGCCGATGCTCGGGTTGGCGACGTCGTTGGCGACGATCAGGTCCAGATTCTTGTCCTTGAGCTTGCGCGCGGCGTAATCGAGGAGGTGTTCGGTTTCGGCGGCAAAACCGACGCTGAATGGACGGTCGGGACGGGTGGCGATGGTGGCCAGGATGTCCGGGTTACGTACCATTTGCAGGAGCAGACCGTCGCCGCTCGTAGGGTCTTTCTTCAATTTTTGCGGGGCAACGACTTCGGGGCGGTAGTCCGCCACCGCCGCCGAGGCGATGAACAGGTCGCACGGGATCGAGGCCTCACAGGCCGCAAGCATGTCCCGGGCGCTGACGACGTCGATGCGGGTCACTCGATCCGGGGTCGGCAGGTGCACCGGCCCGGTGATCAGCGTCACCCGCGCGCCCGCTTCGACGGCGGCTTCGGCCAGGGCGAAGCCCATTTTTCCCGAGCTGTGGTTGGTGATGTAACGCACCGGGTCGATGTTTTCCTGGGTCGGGCCGGCGGTAATCAGCACATGCTTGCCGGTCAGCGCCTGGCGCTGGAAGCAGTCGGCGGCGCACTGAACCAGGTCGTTGGCTTCGAGCATGCGGCCCATGCCGACATCGCCGCAAGCCTGGCTGCCAGAGGCTGGGCCAAAGACTTTCAGATCGCGGCTTTCGAGCAGTTGCAGGTTGGCCTGGGTGGCGGGGTCGCGCCACATGGCCTGGTTCATGGCCGGCGCCACGGCGACTACGGCGTCGGTAGCGAGTACGAGGGTGGTCAGCAGGTCGTTGGCGATGCCCTGGGCCAGGCGGGCGATCAGGTCGGCCGTGGCCGGGGCGATCAGCACCAGGTCAGCCCATTTGGCCAGCTCGATATGACCCATGGCGGCCTCGGCCGCCGGGTCGAGCAGATCCAGGTGGACCGGGTGCCCGGACAAGGCCTGCATGGTCAGCGGGGTGATGAACTCACTGCCGCCGCGGGTCATGACGACCCGTACTTCGGCGCCCTGGTCGATAAGCCTGCGAACCAGCTCGGCGCTCTTGTAGGCAGCAATGCCGCCGCCGACGCCCAGAACGATGCGTTTCCGATACAGCCGCTGCATAGGCCTGCCTTTCGATTTTAATGGTCAGTGCAGGGCGAACCCTCGGCAGCAGCCTGCCTGGGTGCAAATCGCCTGCAAAAAAGATGGGCTAAGATATCACAGCGTCCGCTACGGAACAGCGGCGCCCATTATCAGGGAGATGCCATGAGTATTCGGGACTGGCCGGTGGCCGAGCGGCCACGGGAGAGATTGTTGGTGTCGGGGGCGGAGAGTCTTTCAGACGCCGAGCTGCTGGCGATATTTTTACGCACGGGTGTGTCGGGTAAAAGTGCGGTGGATCTGGCTCGACATCTGTTGTCCCAATTTGGCTGCCTGCGGGCGCTGCTTGAGGCTGATCAGCTCACGTTCAGCAGTCATATGGGACTGGGTCCGGCGAAATTCGCTCAATTGCGCGCGGTGCTCGAAATGGGCCGGCGACACTTGGCGGCGCGGACTCGGCAGAATTCAATGCTGGAAGACCCGCAGGCCGTTCGTGACTATCTCAAGTCAATGCTGCGCCACGAACCTCATGAGGTTTTTGGTTGCCTGTTTCTCAATTCTCGACATCAGGTGCTGGCGTTCGAAGCGCTTTTTCGTGGCTCCATCGCCTGCACCAGTGTTCACCCCCGGCAGGTGGTCAAGCGCGCCCTGGCCCACAACGCCGCTGCCGTGATCCTGTGCCACAACCACCCCTCCGGCAGCACCGAGCCCAGCCAGGCCGACCGAATGCTCACCGAGCGGCTCCAGGACGCGCTGGAGCTGATCGATGTGCGGGTGCTCGACCATTTTATCGTCGGCGATGGGGAGCCGTTGTCGATGGCGGAGTGTGGGTGGATGTAGGCAGGGGCTGACAAACCGCGGCCCTTGTGGGAGCGAGCTTGCTCGCGATAGCGGTCGCTCAGTCAGGTTTGAGGTCATCCGATACGCCGCCATCGCGAGCAAGCTCGCTCCCACAGGGTTTACTGTGGGGCCGGGTTACTTGAGGTTGACCTTGGAGTAATCCTGCCGCCCAAACGGGCTGACCGTATAACCCTGCACATCCTTGCGGGTCAGCGCGAATGCCGTCGGGTGCGCCAGGGGCAGCCAGAGGGCCTGCTGCTGGATCTGCGCCTGGGCCTGTTCGTAGAGCTTGGTGCGCACGCCCTGTTCGCTGGTGGTCTTGCCGGCGCTGATCAGTTTGTCCAGGTCCGGGTTGCAGTAACGAGCGAAATTGGTCCCGGACTTGACCGCCGCGCAGGAAAACTGCGGCGTGAGGAAGTTGTCCGGGTCACCGTTGTCGCCGGCCCAGCCCATGAACAGCAGGTCGTGCTCGCCGGCCTTGGCGCGGCGGATCAGCTCGCCCCATTCGATCACGCGGATTTCCGCCTGGATGCCAATTTCCGCCAGGTCCGATTGCAGCAACTGCGCGCCGAGGCTCGGATTGGGATTGAGCAGGCTGCCGGAGGGGCGAGTCCAGATAGTAGTCTTGAAGCCTTCCTTCAAACCGGCCTTGGCCAGCAATTCCCGAGCCTTGGCCGGGTCATGGGCATAGCCGGGCAGGTTTTTCGCGTAGCTCCAGGTGTTGGGCGGATAAGGGCCGTTGGCCGCTTCGGCCGTGCCTTCAAAAACGGTCTTGAGGTAGCTGGCCTTGTCAAAAGCCAGGTTGATGGCCTGACGGACTTCCGGCTTGTCCAGCGGCGGATGCTGGCTGTTGATCGCCAGGAAAGCGGTCATGAACGCGTCAGTCTGCGCCACCTTCAATGTCGGCTCCTGCCGGGCGGCCTGCACGTCCAGCGGTTTGGGCGACAGGGCGATCTGGCATTCATTTCGGCGCAACTTCTGCAGACGCACGTTGGCGTCTGGCGTGATGGCAAAGATCAGCGGGTCCACCTGGGGCTTGCCGCCGAAATAGTCCCCGTTGGCCTTGTAGCGAATCGAGGCATCTTTCTGGAATCGGTTGAAAATGAACGGGCCGGTGCCGATGGGCTGGCTGTTGAGTTGCTCCGGCTTGCCGGCCTTCATCAACTGGTCGGCATATTCAGCCGAATAGATCGATGCGAAACCCATGCTCAACGTCGCCAGGAAGGTCGAATCGGCATGGTCGAGGGTGAAGCGCACTGTCAACGGGTCCAGGGCATCGATTTTTGTAATCAGCGCCGGCAGTTGCATGGATTGGGCGTGGGGGAAGCCGCTCTGGGCGACCTTGTGCCAAGGGTTGGCCGGGTCCAGCATGCGCTCGAAGCTGAACTTGACGTCTTCGGCCGTCAGGTCGCGACGCGGTGTGAAGTAGTCGGTGTGGTGAAACCTGACCTTGGGGCGCAACTTGAAGACATAACTCAGGCCATCGGGCGAAACTTCCCAGCTCTCGGCCAAGCTGGCCACCACCTTGCCGCTGGCGGTGTCGAAATCGACCAGGCGGTTCATCAGCACGTCGGCCGAAGCGTTGGTAGTGGTCAGGGAGTTGTACTGGACGACATCGAACCCTTCCGGGCTGGCCTCGGTACACACGCTCAGGGCGGCGGCCTGGGCCAGCGGAGTGAGTAGCAGAGGGGCGAGCAACAGCGGTAGGGCAGCGAGGCGCATGATTGATTTCCTGTGCAGGTCGGAGGCCCATCTGCGAGTGCAGTCTGGAAAAGGTCTACCCTAGTGGGCTCGCCTGCAAATGACTATCCCCTTTTTGCATTTTCCGGCACTCTTTGCAGCGCTTCGCGAGACGTGCTCAGGGCGCGAGCTCGCCAATGAATGAAAAAAACCTGCGCGCCGCGACGAGCGGTCAGGGCATCGCGGGCCCTTGCCGCAGCCGCCTGAGGCTGTTGATCGAGGGTTTCCAGTAAAGACAAATCACACCGGCTGTTGTTGTGCCTGGGTCTTTCTGGTATAAAGCAGCGCTCTTTTCTAGGGGCCCGGTTCCTTCACTGTAGGTGTAGCCGGTAAGACCCTTAAAGAAACGCGGCGCCTGGCGCCAAATGACTGAGAGATTAAGCGGCCAACCCATGCCGGGTTGGGCATGTGGTTTTAGAGGGCTGAGGCATGTCGAGAGTCTGTCAAGTTACCGGTAAGGGTCCGGTGACTGGGAATAACATTTCCCACGCAAACAACAAAACCCGTCGTCGTTTCCTGCCGAACCTGCAGCATCACCGCTTCTGGGTTGAAGAAGAGAAACGTTTTGTGCGTCTGCGCGTATCTGCCAAAGGCATGCGCATCATCGACAAGCGTGGCATCAGTGTCGTGCTGGCCGAACTTCGTCGCGATGGCAAGGTTTAAGGGAGCTAATCATGCGTGAATTGATTCGTTTGATCTCGAGCGCCGGTACTGGTCACTTCTACACTACCGACAAGAACAAGCGTACTACCCCGGACAAAATCGAGATCAAGAAATATGATCCGGTTGTTCGCAAGCACGTGATCTACAAGGAAGGCAAAATCAAGTAATTGATTTTCTCTTCTAACGAAAAAGGCCCGTATCGCGAGATACGGGCCTTTTTCTTTCAGGGCTGAAATCCTGACCGTTTACAACGTTGCCTGATAATTAATCAGCCACACTTGTGACCGGTATAAAAGTTTTCCTTGTCGCTGAAGACGTAGAGCCGATCATCGCGATAGTCCATGGTGTAGGCTTCGCCTGAGCGTATATGGCGTACGATCTTGGCTCCCGAATAGGCTTGCATGTCGTGCAGAAATTGCGCGTCTACCTTCATCGGCAGCAGGGAGTTGAAAGCAAAATTAGCCGTGCATACGCCTGAAGGGTGGATCTCGTTGGCAATTGCTTCAAGCGCTCCAATGTTTAGTGTCAGCAGGGCAGCCAATGCTGCGATCCGCGGTGTAGTAGCTTTTTTTTTGGCCATGTTGCCTCCTGGCATAATTTATAATCAGCGCCTCCTCATTGAGGCGCCCGGATATAATTACAGGAGGGTGGCGGCCATGTATATCGTACTGTGTAAGCGTTTGATTCATTCCTGTTTCTCAAACACTACATAAATCTTG
Organism: Pseudomonas sp. R3-56; assembly: GCF_051132075.1. Classification (NCBI taxonomy): domain Bacteria; kingdom Pseudomonadati; phylum Pseudomonadota; class Gammaproteobacteria; order Pseudomonadales; family Pseudomonadaceae; genus Pseudomonas; species Pseudomonas sp. R3-56. The sequence goes on from NZ_CP071657.1 coordinate 178,863, forward strand.
CGGCACGCCTCCAGCACTTCCCAAGTTCCTTGGAATCCGGCCGGAATTACAAAGCGATCGCCCGCTCGAAGTGTCTTGGCATTGCCTTCATTGTCCCGCAGCACCGAAACACCCTGGACGATTTCGCAGTATTCGTGCTCCGTATAGTTGACCGTCCACTGGCCCACCGCGCCTTCCCACACCCCCGCATTCATCTGTCCGCAAGGACTGCTGTAATGATTGAACACCGCTTGCTCGGGATCACCTTTAAGTACCTTGACCGGGTCCGGTCGATAGCGGTCGGCGGTGGTATGGGCCTGGCTGAAATCGACGATGTCCTGGATGCTCATGCGGTTACCCTCGGTGCTTGCGGCGCGGATGGCTGGAGGAGCAAAAGTCTATGTTTATTAAAACGAACATCACAAGGCCGTTTGCTGGTTTTCTGTCAAATATATTGAAACATCCCCGGTCGCTGGTTTAGGGTGGCGGGGGCCTTGTGCCGAATACACATCGGCAAGGCAGAATTCTTGAACGCTACGCATAGCGTGGCGTTCGTACCCAAACAAGAGGAGGACACTCGCATGACCACCCTGACTCGTGCCGACTGGGAACAGCGCGCCCGCGACCTGAAGATCGAAGGCCGCGCCTTCATCAATGGCGAATACACCGATGCAGTGTCCGGCGAGACCTTCGATTGCCTCAGCCCGGTCGACGGCCGCCTGTTGGGCAAGATCGCCAGTTGCGACGTGGCCGACGCCCAGCGCGCCGTCGAAAACGCCCGCGCGACATTCAACTCTGGCGCCTGGTCGCGCCTGGCGCCGAGCAAGCGCAAAGCCACCATGATTCGTTTTGCCGGCCTGCTCAAGCAGCACGCCGAAGAGCTGGCCTTGCTGGAAACCCTGGACATGGGCAAGCCGATCAGCGATTCCTTGAATATTGACGTTCCAGGCGCGGCGCAGGCGCTGAGCTGGAGCGGTGAAGCCATCGACAAGCTCTACGATGAAGTGGCCGCCACCCCGCATGACCAACTGGGCCTGGTCACCCGGGAACCGGTCGGCGTGGTCGGTGCCATCGTTCCGTGGAACTTCCCGTTGATGATGGCCTGCTGGAAGCTCGGCCCGGCGTTGTCCACCGGCAACTCGGTAGTGCTCAAGCCGTCGGAAAAATCCCCGCTGACCGCCATTCGTATCGCCGCGCTGGCCATCGAGGCCGGCATCCCCAAAGGCGTGCTGAACGTGCTGCCAGGCTATGGCCACACGGTCGGCAAGGCCCTGGCCTTGCACATGGATGTCGATACGCTGGTGTTCACCGGTTCCACCAAGATCGCCAAGCAACTGATGATCTATTCCGGCGAGTCGAACATGAAGCGCGTCTGGCTGGAGGCGGGTGGCAAGAGCCCGAACATCGTATTTGCCGATGCTCCGGACCTGCAGGCCGCCGCCGAAGCTGCCGCCAGTGCCATCGCCTTCAACCAGGGCGAAGTCTGCACGGCGGGCTCGCGCCTGCTGGTGGAGCGTTCGATCAAGGACACGTTCCTGCCGCTGGTGATCGAGGCTCTCAAGGGCTGGAAACCTGGCAATCCACTGGATCCAGCGACCAATGTCGGTGCCCTGGTCGATACCCAACAGATGAATACCGTGCTGTCCTACATCGAAGCCGGTCACAGCGACGGCGCCAAGCTGGTCGCGGGTGGCAAGCGGATTCTCCAGGAAACCGGCGGCACCTACGTCGAGCCGACGATTTTCGATGGCGTGAGCAACGCGATGAAAATCGCCCAGGAAGAAATCTTCGGGCCGGTGTTGTCGGTCATCGCCTTCGACAGTGCCGAAGAGGCCGTCCAGATCGCCAACGACACCCCGTACGGCTTGGCTGCGGCAGTGTGGACCAAGGACATCTCCAAGGCTCACCTGACCGCCAAGGCCTTGCGCGCCGGCAGCGTATGGGTCAACCAATATGACGGTGGCGACATGACCGCACCGTTCGGTGGCTTCAAGCAGTCGGGCAACGGCCGTGACAAGTCGCTGCATGCGTTCGACAAGTACACCGAACTGAAGGCGACCTGGATCAAGCTCTGATCCTTCTGTACGAGCGGAGCTGGCGGTCGACAAACATCCCCTGTGGGAGCGAGCCTGCTCGCGAAAGCGGTATGACAATCGACGATTTTGTTGAATGTTGCATCGTCATCGCGAGCAGGCTCGCTCCCACATTGTTTTGTGGTGATGCCTGGAGTCGATAGTTAGCCACAGGAGCGTGGAAATGCGTTGGGCGACCTATTTCGCCGTGTTGGCCTCTGTCCTGAGCGTCGGCCTTGCCCTCGGCGTAAGCATGCCCCTGGTGTCGCTGCGCCTGGAGGGCTGGGGTTATGGCTCGTTTGCCATTGGCGTCATGGCGGCGATGCCAGCCGTTGGCGTACTGGTCGGGGCCAAGGTTTCGAGCCGGCTGGCGGCGCATTTCGGTACGGCGGCGCTGATGCGCCTGTGCCTGTGGGGCGGGGCTGTGTCCATCGGGTTGTTGGCGTTGTTGCCCAGCTATCCGGTCTGGCTGCTCTTGCGGCTGTTGATCGGAGTCGTCCTGACATTGGTGTTCATTCTCGGCGAGAGCTGGATCAACCAGCTGGTCATCGAGCAATGGCGCGGGCGGTTGGTGGCGCTGTACGGGGCCAGCTATGCCTTGAGCCAATTGTCCGGCCCGCTGCTGCTCGGTGCGCTGGGGACCGATCATGACTACGGGTTCTGGGTGGGTGTCGGGCTGCTATTGACCGCCCCGTTGTTGTTGCTTGGCCGCTGCGGTGCGCCTGCCAGTGAGGCGGGCAGCGTTACCTTCGGCGATTTGTGGGAATTTTGCCGGGGCCTGCCGGCAATCGGTTGGGCGGTGTCGTTGTTCGCCGCATTCGAGGCGATGATCCTGACGCTGCTCCCGGTCTATTGCCTGCGCCAGGGCTTCAGTGCCGATATTGCGCTGGCGATGGTCAGCACGGTGGTGGTCGGCGACGCCCTGTTGCAGCTACCCATTGGCGCCCTGGCCGATCGCCTGTCGCGCCGGTCGCTGTTCACCGGCTGCGCGGTGGCACTGATGTTGTCCAGCCTCGCGGTGCCGCTGCTGATCGATACCTTGTTGATCTGGCCGCTGTGGGTGCTGTTTGGCGCCAGCGCGGGTGGGCTGTTTACCTTGTCGCTGATCCTGATCGGCGAGCGCTACCGCGACGATGCGCTGGTGCGGGCCAACGCCCATGTTGCGCAGCTGTGGGGGATCGGTTGCCTGGTCGGGCCGCTGGCGGCGGGGGCGGGCAGCCAGTGGGTCAGCGGCCATGCGCTGCCGTTGTTCATGGCGGCGGGGGCGTTCGGCCTGGTCATTCTGTTGTTGCGCCAAGGGGCGTTCGGCGCGACACAAACCGCTTGAGCACATCCAGATACCCTGTGGCTCCAAAGTGTCCAGATTCTAAAGCATCCGCTCCAACCCGATCGTCGTGGCGAACCAGGCATTGAAGCGGCGCCACCAGCTGCCCGGTTCGCGATCCAGGTCGTGCAGCTTGCCGTTGTCTTCGGTGGTCCAGACCAGTCTTTCATCTTCCAGGCGGGCCTGATAACTCAGGGTCGGGGCCATGCCCTGCAAAGCCAGCTCCCGAACCTGGCCGGCGAGTTCCGGGCTGTCTACCAGTACGCCGACCTCGGTGTTCCAAAGCACTGAGCGAGGATCGAAATTGAACGAGCCGATGAATGACTTCTGCTGATCGAAGATGATTGCCTTGCTGTGCAGGCTGGAGTCCGATTCGCCATAAGACTTGCTGTAGAACAGATGCGGGCTGCCGCCGCTGTCGCCGGGTTGGCGGCGCAACTCGAACAGTCGTACGCCATGCTGCAGCAAGGCCTTGCGATACGGCGCGTAGCCGCCGTGCACCGCCGGCACATCGGTGGCTTCCAGCGAATTGGTCAAGAGGCTCACGGAGACACCGGCATCGGCACGGCTGGTCAGGTATACCAGCCCTGGCTGTCCGGGCACGAAGTAGGCGGAGATCATGATCAGTTCCTTGCTGACGCCGGTCAGCTCCGGCCCCAGTTGTGTCGTCAGCAGCAATCGAGGGTCTGGCTCATCCTTGGCCAGTACCTTGCTAGGCGCATCCCACAGCGCCTGGTTCCAGGCCCAGATCAACTGTCCGCGCCAGATGTCCAGGCGCGGCTGGGTCTTGTAGGCGGTCAGTTGCTGGTAGAGCGTCTGGTTTTCCTTGTGCGTCTGCTCAAGCGAAGCTTGCAGGCGCAAGCGGCTGTTCTCCAGGTCCCTGGGGGTCGGTCGATGGGAAAGGAATTGTTCGATCGGTTTGCTCAGCGCGCTGTTCCAGTATTGGTCGAAGCTGTGCCCCAATTGCTCGGCCACCGGGCCGACGCTGAGCAGGTCGATGTCGGTGAAGTTAAGGTTGGGTTCGGCATCGAAATATTCGTCGCCGAGATTGCGGCCGCCGACGATGGCCATGCTGTTGTCCGCCAGCCAGAGTTTGTTGTGCATCCGACGATGCTGCAGCGACAGATTGAACAGGCGCCCCAGGCTGCGGGTCACGCCGGTGGCGCGGCCAAGATGCAACGGGTTGAACAGGCGAATCTGGATGTTCGGGTGCGCGGCCAGGGTCGCAATGACTTGCTCCTGGCCATCGCTGGTGGTGTCGTCAAGCAGGATCCGCACGCGCACCCCACGGTCCGCTGCCTTCAGCAGTTCGTCGACCAGCATGCGCGTGCTGATGCCGTCATGAACGATGTAGTACTGCAAATCCAGGCTGCTTTGAGCGTTGCGAATCAGCTCGGCCCGGGCGGTGAAGGCTTCGGTACTGTCGGACAGCAGGCGAAAGCCTGAGCGGCCCTCGTGCGGGGCGGCCTGTTGCGCCACCGAGCGGCCGAACGCTGAGTCGGAGGCCGGCAACGCCTGGGAGGGTTCGCGGGTGACATCAAGACTGGCGCAGCCGCCCAACAGCGAGGCGACTAGCATTAGCGCGTGCAGGATCGGTCTGGATCTCACGTAGGCTCGTTCCGATTGTTAGCGTGGGTCGGCTGTTGGGTGCTGCTTCCCTGCCTACACGGTCAGACGGTGTCTCGCTGGGTTTCGTTCAACAACGCTATAGCCACGGCACCGACCTTGCGCACCGCATCCTCGATCTGTGCCGTTGGCTTGGCAGCGTAGTTCATGCGCAGGCAATTGCGATATTTGCCCGAGGCCGAAAAGATACTGCCGACGGCGATCTGCACGCCTTGGTCGTGCAGCATCCGGTTGAGCTTCAATGTGTCAAAGCCCTCGGGCAATTCGACCCACAGCATGAAGCTGCCGCGGGGACGGCTGGCGCGGGTACCTACCGGGAAATAACGGCTGACCCAATCAATCATCACGTCACGATTGCGCTGGTATTGGCTGCGCATCCGCCGCAAATGTGGTTCGAAATGCCCGCCTTTGAGAAACTCCGCGATGGCTATCTGGGGTTGCGGCGCGGTCGAGCCGGTGCTGATGTATTTCATGTGCAGCACCCGTTCCAGATAGCGCCCCGGCGCTACCCAGCCGACCCGAAGGCCAGGGGCAAGGGTCTTGGAAAAAGAACTGCAGAGCAGGACGCGACCATCGTCGTCGAAGGACTTGATGGTGCGAGGACGCGGATAGGTGTAGGCCAGTTCCCCATACACATCGTCTTCGATAATCGCCACATCGAAGCGCTGCGCCAGGGTCAGCAAAGCGCGCTTGTTGGCCTCCGGCATGATGTAGCCCAGCGGGTTGTTGCAGCTGGGGGTCAACTGTATGGCCTTGATCGGCCATTGCTCCAGTGCCAGTTCCAGCGCTTCCAGGCTGATGCCGGTGAGCGGATCGGTGGGTATTTCCAAAGCCTTCATGCCCAGGCCCTTCAGCGTCTGCATGGCACCGTGGAAGCTGGGGGAGTCCACCGCAACGATGTCGCCCTGCTCGCAGGTGGCGCGGATGCTGACCGACAACGCCTCGTGGCAACCGGTGGTGACGATCAGGTCGCTGGCGCCGAGTTGGCAGCCCGAGTCCAGGGACAGCCGGGCGATCTGCTCACGCAGTTCGAGGTTGCCGTAGATATTGTCGTAGTACAGGCCGGGCATGTCTTGGCGCCGGCTGATCTGCGCCAGGCTGCGCAACAACGGTTTCATGGTCGGTGAATGGATATCCGGCATGCCGCGGCCCAACTGTACGACATCCTTGCGCGGCACCGCGCGTATCAGCTCCAGCACCTGGTCCCATTGGGAGATGTCCACCGGGCGCTGGGCCGGACGGCCAACCGCTGGCAGGTCCGGCAGCTCGCGGCTGACCGGGACGAAATAGCCGGACTTGGGTTTCGGCATCGCCAGTCCGCTGTCTTCCAGGACGCGATAGGCCTGCTGCACGGTACTCAGGCTGACCCCGTGTTCGGTGCTCAAGGCACGCACCGACGGCAGCCGGTCGCCGGGGCGGTAGAAGCCCTGTTCGATGCGAGTGCCGAGCAATTCGGCGAGGTTCACGTAAAGAGTCATGGTGCATCCCGATGAGATGAAAACGCCAACCGATACAGATGAGCCGCAAAATTATAATTCAGTGCCCGAAACGCTCAATCTGTATGGCTATAAAAGGTATTGGTTGAATCTGTATTGAATCTGGCCGCCCGCGCATCATGAAAGCTCTGGCTACCCAAGTAAACAGGAGCGATCAAAATGAACGGCTTGAGCGATGTACGGCTGACGTTACACAGTCAGGAACTGGCGGCGGGGCAGGAAAAGGGGCTGCGTGATGCCATGCTGCGCAATGCCCCGTCCGGCTTGAGCCGCTGGGGCCTGTTCTGGCATCGTCTGCATACACGCAAGGCCTTGTTGGAGCTGACAACCGAACAGTTGCGCGATATCGGCCTGAGCCGGGAGCAGGCCCGGGCGGAAGGGTTGAAGCCGTTCTGGCGGCTTTGAAGCGATATCACATAAACCTGTGGCGAGGGAGCTTGCTCCCGCTCGGTTGCGCAGCGACCGCAGGATCTCAGGCTGCTACGCAACCCAGCGGGAGCAAGCTCCCTCGCCACGGTCAGATCAATTCTTTCAACCGGTGCCACAACATCCCCAGCGCCAACAGCGGTGAGCGCAAATGCTTGCCGCCCGGGAATGTCATGTGCGGTACCTTGGCAAACAGGTCGAACCCACCGCCCTGCTGGCCGCTGATAGCCTCGGCCAACAACTTGCCGGCCAAGTGCGTGGCATTCACCCCGTGACCGGAATAGGCCTGGGCGTAATACACGTTGGGCTGATCCTTGAGCCGACCGATCTGCGGCAGGCGGTTGGCGCCGATGCCGATCATCCCGCCCCATTGATAATCGATCTTCACGTCTGCCAGTTGCGGGAAGACCTTGAGCATTTTCGGCCGCATGTACGCGCCGATGTCTTGCGGGTCTCGGCCGGAATAGTGACAAGCCCCGCCAAACAACAAACGTCGATCTGCCGAAAGCCGGTAATAATCCAGCGCCACCCGCTGGTCACAAACCGCCATGTTCTGTGGCAAAAGCGCGTTTGCCTGCGCTTCGCTCAGCGGTTCGGTGGCAATGATATAGCTGCCAGCGGGCAGCACTTTGCCGCTCAGCTCCTGGTTCAGGCCGTTGAGGTAGGCATTGCAGCCCAGCACCAGTGTCGTGGCGCGGACCGAGCCTTGTTGGGTGTGTACTTTTACCTGTGGCCCGCAGTCGATGCGTATCACCGCCGATCGTTCGAACAGCCGGACCCCCAGTTGCTGCGCTGCGGCCGCCTCTCCCAACGCCAAGTTGAGCGGATGCAGGTGGCCCGAGCCCATGTCGATCAGGCCACCGACATAGCGATCCGAGCCCACCACGCTGTGCATTTCATCGGCTTGCAGCAGTCGCGTCTCGTAGCGATAGCCCAGACTGCGGAGTTCTTCGGCATCCTCGGCGAAACCCTGAAGATCGGCGGGTTTGTTGGCGAGGTCGCAGTAGCCCCAGGTGAGGTCGCAAGGAATCTGAAAACGATCGACCCGCTGGCGGACGATTTCCACCGCTTCGAGCCCCATCAATTTCATCTGACGCACGCCGTCGGTGCCCACGATTGGCGCAAACTGATCGAGACCATGGCCCACGCCGCGAATCAGTTGGCCGCCGTTCCGCCCGCTGGCGCCCCAACCGATCTTATGCGCCTCGAGCAGCACCACACTCAGGCCGCGCTCGGCCAGCTCGATGGCTGTGTTCAGCCCGGAGAACCCGCCGCCCACCACGCAGACATCCGCCACCAACTCGCCTTGCAGCACCGGATGGTCCGGCTGCGGCAGGCTGCTGGCGGCGTAGTAGGAGGCGGCGTGCGCGTGGCTCGGGACAGGTTGCTGAACACGGGCGTTCATGTGCGTAATCCTGATTGTTGTGTTTGAGAAATTTTACGGAGCATAAGCCGGGCTTTCCTCAGTCGGCAACACTGGTCGGCTGGCGCTGTCTGGCATGGGGCTTTTAAGGCAGAATCCTCAGCTGTCCCGATTCGGTATGGCCTCGATGAGCTGCAACAGTCAAAAAATCCGCACGCTACGTCAGCAGATTCCTACGTTCGAGTGCGTACCGGGCTGTCATGACTGCTGTGGTCCGGTGACCACCTCGCCCGAAGAAATGGCTCGTTTGCCACGCAAGAGCCGCGCCGAACAGGACGCGGCCCTGGAGGCGCTCGATTGCGTGCACCTGGGGCCGAACGGTTGCACGGTCTATGATGAAAGGCCGCTGATCTGCCGGTTATTCGGCACCACCGCGACCTTGCCATGCCCTAATGGGCGGCGGCCGGTTGAGCTGATTCATCCGCGGGTCGAGAAGCAGATTCATGCATACATGGCCAGCACTCGGCAGGTGTTGGTCTAGCGGTCTGGGATACCGAGTCGCGGCTTTCGCGAACAGGCTCGCTCCCACAAGCTCGCCACCTACCTGCGTGGGAGCGAGCCTGCTCGCGAAAGCGTTCTGGAGCCGGGCTCAATCCGGAATCGGCAGGTTCAGGCTCTCCTTCACTTCCTCCATCACGATGTAGCTCTTGGACTCACGAACGTGGGGCAGCTTGAGCAGGATGTCGCCCAGCAGCTTGCGGTACGAGGCCATCTCGGAAATTCGCGCCTTCACCAGATAGTCGAAATCCCCCGACACCAGGTGGCATTCCAGTACGTGAGGCAACTTCAGCACGGCACGTCGGAACTCTTCGAACGTGTCGCCGGATTTATAGTCGAGGCTGATTTCGACGAACACCAGCAGGCTGCCCTTCAAGTGCTGCGGATTGAGCCGGGCGTTGTAGCCCATGATGATCCCCTCGCGCTCCAGCCGTCGCACCCGCTCGGTGCAAGGCGTGGTGGAAAGCCCGACCTTTTCCCCCAGCTCGGTGAAAGAAATTCGCCCGTCGGCCTGGAGGATGCGCAGGATGTTGCGGTCGATCTTGTCCAGCTCGCGTTTGGTCTGGGTATTGGTACGCACAGGTGATGCGCCTCCGTGAAAAGGGTTTTTGCCGAGAATTCTCGCCAAATATAGGCATTTATATAGTGAAAAGCACTGGCTGATCTTTTTTACACTGCGCGCATCTAAGCTTTGTATAACAAACGTCAGCGGTTATCCGCGATGAGGGTTTCAACATGCGCGTCTTGGTCTTGGGTAGCGGCGTCATCGGTACCGTCAGTGCTTACTATCTGGCACGTGCCGGGTTTGAAGTGGTGGTGGTCGACCGTCAGCCGGCACCAGCCATGGAAACCAGCTTCGCCAACGCTGGCCAGGTATCGCCGGGCTACGCCTCGCCGTGGGCTGCGCCGGGTGTGCCACTCAAGGCCATCAAGTGGCTGCTGCAGCGTCACGCGCCGCTGGCAATCAAGGCCACCGCCGACATCGACCAGTACCTGTGGATGGCGCAGATGCTGCGCAACTGCACCGCCAGCCGCTACGCGATCAACAAGGAGCGCATGGTCCGCCTGTCCGAGTACAGCCGTGACTGCCTCGACGAATTGCGCGCCGAAACCGGCATTGCCTACGAAGGTCGCAGCCTGGGGACTACCCAATTGTTCCGCACCCAGGCCCAGCTCGATGGCGCGGCCAAGGACATCGCCGTGCTCAAGGAGTCGGGCGTGCCGTTTGAAGTGCTCGATCGCGAAGGCATCGCCCGGGTCGAACCGGCCCTGGCCAATGTCACCGACATTCTGGCCGGTGCGCTGCGCCTGCCCAATGACCAGACCGGCGATTGCCAGATGTTTACCACGCGCCTGGCGGAAATGGCCGTGAAGCTCGGCGTACAATTTCGCTTCGACCAGAACATCGAGCGCCTGGATTTTGCCGGGGATCGCATCAATGGCGTCTGGATCGACGGCAAGCTCGAAACCGCCGACCGTTACGTCCTGGCCTTGGGCAGCTACTCACCGCAACTGCTCAAGCCTCTGGGTATCCGCGCGCCGGTGTATCCACTCAAGGGCTATTCCCTGACCGTGCCGATCACCAATGCGGCGATGGCGCCGACCTCGACCATCCTCGACGAAACCTACAAGGTTGCGATCACCCGGTTCGACAACCGGATTCGCGTCGGCGGCATGGCGGAAATCGCCGGTTTTGACCTCTCGCTCAACCCGCGTCGGCGTGAAACCCTGGAGATGATCGTCAACGACCTTTATCCTCAGGGCGGCGACCTGGCCCAGGCCAGTTTCTGGACCGGCCTGCGCCCGACCACCCCGGACGGCACGCCGATAGTCGGCGCCACGCCGTTCAAGAATCTGTTCCTCAATACCGGCCACGGCACCCTCGGGTGGACCATGGCCTGTGGTTCCGGTCGCCTTCTGGCGGACCTGATGGCGAAGAAAAAGCCGCAGATCAGCGCCGAAGGCCTCGATATTTCCCGTTATGGCAGCAAACCTCAGGAGTCCGCTAAACATGGCAATCCAGCGCCAGCTCACCAATGACCGCATGAGTCAGGTCGTTGTGCACAACGGCACCGTTTACCTGGCCGGACAGGTCGGCGACGACATGAGCGCCGGCATCGAGCAGCAGACCCGCGAGACCTTGGCCAATATCGAGCGTCTGCTGGACCTGGCCGGGACCGACAAGAGCCGCCTGCTTTCGGTGACGATCTACCTGAAGGACATCGACGCCCATTTTCAAGGCATGAATGCGGTGTGGGACAAATGGCTGCCCAAGGGCGTCGCCCCGGCCCGCGCCACTGTCGAGGCCAAGTTGTGCGAACCGCAGATCTTGGTCGAGCTGTCCGTGGTGGCCGCGCTGCCCTGACAACTGTCGAAAAGCTCCCTCTCCCGGCGCCGTTGATGGCTGATGCCGTCAGCCGTCGCCGGTTTTCTTACCCATGACCGCCTAGAAGCCTGCCGCCATGCGTCCTGCCCGTGCCCTTATCGATCTCCAAGCCCTGCGTCACAACTACCAACTGGCCCGTGAAGTCACCGGGGCCAAGGCCCTTGCAGTAATCAAGGCCGACGCCTACGGGCATGGCGCGGTGCGCTGCGCCGAGGCTTTGCAGGAGACGGCGGATGGGTTCGCCGTGGCCTGCATTGAAGAGGCCCTGGAACTGCGGGCCGGTGGTATACGTGGGCCGATCCTGTTGCTGGAAGGGTTCTTCGAGGCCGATGAGCTGGCATTGATCGTGGAGCACGACTTCTGGTGTGTCGTGCATGCGTTGTGGCAGCTAGAAGCGATAGAGCGCGCGACGCTGGGCAAGCCGATCACGGTCTGGCTCAAGCTCGACTCGGGCATGCATCGGGTCGGTTTGCATCCGGCCGACTACCAGTCGGCTTACCGTCGCCTGCTGGCCAGTGGCAACGTGGCAAAAATCGTCTTGATGAGCCACTTCGCCCGCGCCGACGAATTGCACGACCCCAGCAGTCTGCAACAATTGGCGGTATTCGATCAGGCCCGCCAAGGCCTGATGGCCGAGGTCAGTTTGCGCAACTCGCCGGCGGTGCTGGGTTGGCCGCAGATACCGAGCGATTGGGTGCGGCCGGGCATCATGTTGTACGGCGCGACACCGTTCGACGAGGCCAATGCCGTGGCTTCGCGCCTGCAACCGGTGATGACGTTGGAGTCGAAGATCATCAGCGTGCGCGAGCTTCCCGCCGGCGAACCGGTGGGCTACGGCGCTCGTTTCGTTACCGCCCAGCCGACCCGGGTCGGCGTGGTCGCCATGGGGTATGCCGACGGTTACCCGCGCCAGGCGCCCAACGGTACGCCGGTGCTGGTGGATGGTCAGCGCAGCCAGCTGGTCGGGCGGGTCTCGATGGACATGCTGTGTGTCGACCTGAGCCATATTCCCCAGGCCGGGCTCGGCTCGACCGTCGAACTCTGGGGCAAGAACATTCTCGCCAGTGATGTGGCGCAGGCCGCCGACACGATTCCTTACCAGATCTTCTGCAACCTGCGACGTGTCCCACGGCTCTATTCCGGGACCTGAGACCAGGCGCCGCCTACCGGAAGTCGCTTCACAGCACAGGATTCGGGTCAAAGTGTTGTAAATACTGAACGCTGTCGCCATGATAACGCTCACTTTCCACACAACCTGATTCCCTGGAGGCTCCAGCATTGGACGTCGGTGAACGACTGCAATCCATTCGTAAACTCAAAGGCCTTTCCCAGCGTGAACTCGCCAAGCGCGCGGGCGTCACCAACAGCACTATTTCAATGATCGAGAAAAACAGCGTGAGCCCCTCGATCAGCTCGCTGCGCAAGGTCCTTGGCGGGATTCCCATGTCCATGGTCGAGTTTTTCTCCGAAGAGATCCTCCAGGAGAAACCGACCCAGATCGTCTATAAAGCCAACGAACTGATCGACATCTCCGACGGCGCCGTGACCATGAAACTGGTGGGCCGGGCGCATCCGAGCCGGGCGATCGCCTTCCTGAACGAAATCTATCCGCCTGGCGCCGACACCGGTGACGAAATGCTCACCCACGAGGGCGAGGAAACCGGGATCCTGGTGGAAGGGCGACTGGAACTGGTGGTGGGCGCAGAAACCTTCGTGCTCGAGGCCGGCGACAGCTACTATTTTGAAAGTACCAAGCCACATCGTTTCCGCAATCCGTTCGACGTGCCGGCGCGACTGATCAGCGCAGCCACTCCGGCGAATTTCTAGACCAAGAGGCGCCAGGCCCGCACGCCACAGGCGCCCGCATGTTGGGCTGTCATGGCAAACAAGACCCTTGTGACTTTGGGGTTGTTTCAGAGTGACAGGCTTACCGCTATACTTGCGCCCGCCTGCAAACCGTGGCCGCAGGCGTGACTAGCCACCATTGAGGGTGTACGCGTGAACCTAATTATGAAAATGCTGGCTGCACCAGCAACCGTATTGGCCCTATGGGCTGCGAGCGCTCAAGCGGCGCCGAACGACGAAATCGCCAAGCGCCTTGAACCCGTTGGCCAGGTTTGTGTTCAGGGCAAGGAATGCAAAGGCATGGAAGTGGCCACTGCAGCCGGCGGCGCAGGCGGTGCCAAGGCACCCAAAGACGTCATTGCCAAGCATTGCAACGCCTGCCACGGCACCGGCCTGCTGGGCGCTCCGAAAATCGGTGACAAGGCTGCCTGGAAAGAGCGCGCCGATCACCAGGGCGGCCTCGACGGCATCCTGGCCAAGGCTATTACTGGCGTAAACGCCATGCCGCCCAAAGGCACTTGCGCCGACTGCTCCGATGATGAGCTCAAGGGCGCCATCAAAGAGATGTCCGGCCTGTAATTCGCCAGCATCTTTCACGAAAAAGCCGCTTTCGAGCGGCTTTTTTGCGCCTGGAATTTTTCCCAGGGCTGTTCATCGCAACCAAGACCCGGCAAGCTCGGTCCAACCCACATTCAAGGAATGTCCCGGAGGGTCGGATGGTGCAGTTGTGTTCAATCGAACAGGCAGTGGATGACGTGCTCGAGCGCTTGCCCGCGCATATCCACCTGGGCATGCCATTGGGGCTGGGCAAGCCCAACCTGTTCGCCAACGCGCTGTACCGGCGCATCGCCCAACTGCCCGAGCGGCAGCTGACTATCTACACGGCGTTGAGCCTGGGTCGACCGAGCCTGGGCGACGGTTTGCAGAAGCGTTTCCTCGAGCCCTTCGTCGAACGGGTCTTCGGCGACTATCCCGAACTCGATTACCTTGCCGATCTGCAGCGCGACAGCCTGCCGGCAAACATCCGCGTGCAGCAGTTCTTCATGCAGCCCGGCAGCCTGCTGCACAGTGCAGCGGCGCAGCAGGACTACGTCAGCAGCAACTACAGCCACGCGGCGCGGGACATCAACGCGGCCGGTTTGAACCTGATCGCGCAACTGGTGGCGAGCGACCCGGAACATCCGGATCGCCTGAGCCTGAGCTGCAACCCGGACATCACCCTGGACCTGTTGCCGATGATTGCCAGGCGACGCGAGGCGGGGGAGACCGTTCTCATGGTTGGGCAGGTCCACAGCGAATTGCCCTACATGCCCGGTGATGCGGAAATCGGCATTGACGCTTTCGACCTGCTGATCGACGAGAAGGACAGCCACACGCTGTTCTCCACGCCGAACATGCCGGTGGGGTTCCAGGACCACTTGATCGGCCTGCATGCCAGTACCCTGGTGCGTGACGGCGGTACATTGCAGATCGGCATCGGCTCCATGGGCGATGCGTTGACGGCGGCGCTGTTGGCGCGCCAGGCCGATAACGCCGGTTACCAGGCGTTGCTGGCGGACCTGAATCTCAGCCAGTGGGCGCAGTTGATCGAGCGTGAAGGCGGGACCGAGCCGTTTGCCAAAGGGCTGTACGGTTGCAGCGAAATGTTCGTCAACGGTTTGCTGGTGCTTGCGGAGGCCGGGATTATCCGGCGCAAGGTCTATCCCGATGAGCCGACCCAGGAGCAGGCGAACGCCGGGACACTCGACGAGGCGGCGCAACCCGACGGCATTTGCATTCATGGCGGGTTCTTCCTCGGCCCGGGCAGCTTCTACGAGCGCCTGCGCGAATTGCCGCAGAACCGCCGCTTCGAATTCAACATGACGCGCATCAGCTACATCAACGAGCTGTACGGCCAGGAACAACTCAAGCGCCTGCAGCGGCTTGATGCGCGGTTCATCAACACGGTGTTCACCATGACGTTGCTCGGCGCCGGGGTGGCTGACCAGTTGGAAGACGGGCGGGTGCTCAGCGGTGTGGGTGGGCAATACAACTTTGTTGCCCAGGGGCATGCGCTGGAAGGGGCGCGCTCGATCCTGCTGCTGCGCAGTTGGCGCGAGTCAGGCGGCGTGGTCAGCTCCAATATCGTCTGGGAATACGGTCATTGCACGATTCCCCGGCACCTGCGGGACATTGTCGTGACCGAATACGGCATTGCCGACCTGCGCGGCAAGACCGACGCGGCGGTGATCGAGGCATTGCTCAACATCAGCGATTCACGCTTTCAGCCGGGGCTGATCGAGCAGGCCCAGAGCGCCGGCAAATTGCCGAAGGATTTCCGTCTCGACCCACGTTTCGCCGACAACACGTCGGAGCGTTTGCAGGCGATCCAGGCGCGGCATCCCAATCTGTTCCCGGAGTATCCGTTGGGCTGCGATTTCGATGGGCTGGAGCGGGATCTGCTGCGAGCGCTGAACTGGCTCAAGAGCAAATTCAAGCTCACCGAGATCCTGGAGTTGGGCAAGGCCGCGCTGGATGCACCGGAGCCCTGGGAGTTTGCCGGGCATCTGGAACGGATGCAGCTGACGAGCCCGGAGGGGCTGAAGGAAGAGTTGGCCCAGCGGTTGTTGCTGGCCGGGCTCAAGGCGACTGTGCAACAAACAGCAACCTGACCCCCTGTGGGAGCGAGCTTGCTCGCGATGGCGGTGTATCTGCTAAATAAAATGTGTCTGACAGACCGATATCGCGAGCAAGCTCGCTCCCACAGGGGTATGGGAGATCAGTCGATGAAGGTCACAACCCCGCCCGCCAGCGATTTCACCCGCGCCAACGACTCGACGCGGTAGCCCTGGGCATCCAGCTCAGCGCGGCCACCCTGGAAGGATTTCTCGATCACGATGCCCAGCCCGGCCACGGTAGCGCCGGCCTGCTTGATGATGGAAATCAGCGCCTGGGAGGCTTTGCCGTTGGCCAGGAAGTCATCGATGATCAGCACTCGGTCGCTGCTGGTCAGGTGGCGCGGGCTGATGGCGACGGTGCTTTCGGTCTTCTTGGTGAACGAATACACGGTGGCGGACAACAGGTTCTCCGTCAGGGTCAGCGACTGCTGTTTGCGCGCGAAGATCACCGGCACGCCAAGGTTCAGCCCGGTCATGATCGCCGGGGCGATGCCCGAGGCCTCGATGGTGACGATCTTGGTGATGCCCGAATCCTTGAACAGCGCGGCGAATTCGTCGCCGATCAGCTTCATCAACTGCGGGTCGATCTGGTGGTTGAGGAACGCATCAACCTTCAGGACCTGATCGGAAAGCACGATGCCTTGTTCACGAATTTTCTGGTGCAGGGCTTCCATGAAGCCTCCTCTGATGACGCGTCGGCGCCTGAAGTCAGTGAAAAATAATCGATTCTAGCGCTTCAACATCGCGCGTATATCCGCCAGGGCGCTGTTGCCGCGAACGGCTTTGACTTCCGTCGGCGTGTCGTCATTGCCCTCCCAGGCCAAGTCGTCCGGCGGCAGTTCATCGAGAAAACGGCTCGGGGCGCAGTCGATCACTTCGCCGTACTGCTTGCGCTTGGCGGCGAAGGTGAAGGCCAGCGTCTGGCGCGCCCGGGTAATCCCGACGTAGGCCAGGCGCCGTTCTTCTTCAATGGTGTCGGCTTCGATGCTGGAGCGGTGCGGGAGGATTTCCTCTTCCATGCCCATGATGAACACGTAGGGAAATTCCAGGCCCTTGGAGGCGTGCAGCGTCATCATCTGCACGCCTTCGGCGCCTTCTTCCTCTTCCTGCTGCCGCTCGAGCATATCCCGCAAAACGAGCTTGCCGATGGCGTCCTCGACGGTCATGTCGCCGTCTTCGTCCTTTTCCAAGGTGTTTTTCAGCGCTTCGATCAGGAACCAGACATTGCCCATGCGGTAGTCGGCGGCCTTGTCGCTGGAACTGTTGGTGCGCAGCCAGTTTTCATAGTCGATGTCCATGACCATGCTGCGCAGCGCCGCGATCGGGTCTTCGCCGGCACACTGCTCGCGGACCTTGTCCATGAAGCGTTTGAAGCGCGCCAGGCGATCGGTGAAGCGGCTGTCCAGGTGCTCGCCCAAGCCGATTTCATCGGTGGCGGCGTACATCGAGATCTTGCGCTCGGTGGCGTAGTTGCCGAGTTTTTCCAGGGTGGTCGAACCGATTTCCCGGCGTGGCACGTTGATCACCCGCAAGAAGGCGTTATCGTCGTCCGGGTTCACGATCAGGCGGAAGTAGGCCATCAGATCCTTCACTTCCTGGCGTCCGAAGAAGCTGTTGCCCCCCGACAGACGATAGGGGATCTGGTGATGCTGCAACTTCAGCTCGATCAGCTTGGCCTGGTAGTTGCCGCGATAGAGGATCGCAAAATCGCTGTAGGGCCGGTCGGTGCGCAGGTGCAGGCTGAGGATTTCCATGGCCACGCGCTCGGCTTCGGCGTCTTCGTTGCGGCAACGGATCACACGGATCTCGTCGCCGTGACCCATTTCGCTCCACAGCTGCTTTTCGAATTCGTGGGGGTTGTTGGAGATCAGCACGTTGGCGCAGCGCAGGATGCGGCTGGTGGAGCGATAGTTCTGCTCCAGCATCACCACCTTGAGCGATGGGTAGTCTTCCTTGAGCAACATCAGGTTTTCCGGCCGCGCGCCGCGCCAGGCGTAGATCGATTGGTCATCGTCGCCGACCACGGTGAACTGGTTGCGTTTGCCGATCAGCAGTTTCACCAGCAGATACTGGCTGGCGTTGGTGTCCTGGTATTCGTCCACCAATAGGTAACGGACTTTGTTCTGCCATTTCTCAAGGATGTCGGCGTGGTCCTGGAACAGCTTGACCGGCAGCAGGATCAGGTCGTCGAAGTCCACCGCGTTGAAGGCCTTGAGGGTGCGCTGGTAGTGGGCGTAAACGATGGCCGCGGTCTGTTCCTTGGGGTTGCGGGCGTTCTCCAGGGCTTCGGGCGGCAGGATCAGGTCGTTTTTCCAGGCGCCAATCATGTTCTTGATCTCGTCGACGCCGTCGTCGCCCGAGTATTCCTTCTGCATGATGTCAGTCATCAGGGCCTTGACGTCGGTCTCGTCGAAAATCGAGAAGCCCGGCTTGTAGCCCAGTCGCGCGTGTTCCTTGCGAATGATGTTCAGGCCCAGGTTGTGGAACGTACAGACCGTCAGGCCACGGCCTTCGCCGGCGCGCAACAGACCGCCGACCCGTTCCTTCATTTCCCGCGCGGCCTTGTTGGTGAAGGTCATCGCGACGATGTACTGGGCGCGGATGCCGCAATTCTGGATCAGGTGCGCGATCTTGCGGGTGATCACGCTGGTCTTGCCGGAGCCTGCACCGGCGAGCACCAAAAGAGGGCCGCCGACATAGTTCACGGCTTCTTGCTGCCGGGGATTGAGTCGGGACATGACAGGGTTCAGGGAGTCGTTTGCGAAATGGGCCGGCATTTTAACAGGCTCTGAGATTTGTGCTGCTCTGTCCGACTTGTGACGCTGCACATCATCTTCAATTGCCGCTTTTGTTACTTTCCCTCAGGATGCGGACGGGATTTGGGTCTAACGTTCGTTTTTAAGGTGAAAAACCGTCAAAACCGAGTGTTTGAGAACCATTGGCATTGGTGATTGCCCGTCGGCGAGTCATAATGCCCCGCGCCTACCACCTTGCAGAGTCTAGGGAGTCAGCTTGTCTACGCCTGTCGAACCCTTGCGTTTGCTCTTATTGGCCGAAACGCCTGAGTGGTCAGCGATATTGCGCGAGTGCCTGGCGCCCATGGGCCCCTCGGTCGTGTTGATCAGCGCCCCGAGCTGGGAGTCGGTCAGCAGCCTGTTCGAAGACAACCGCAATGCGGTCCTGTTGACTGTCGCCGCTTTGCAGCCGGCGCCCGGTCGTTGCCGCCTGCCAACGGTGCTGTTGCTTGAGCATGAACCGGCGACTCCCCCGGACGGCGTCAGCGACTGGCTGGTGCGTGACGTACTCGATGAGGCGACGCTGCGTCGTTGCCTTCGTCATGTGCGCGAGCGCGGGGTGCTGGAAAACACTCTGCAACGGCTCGCCGAACAGGACCCGTTGACCGGCATCGCCAACCGCCAAGGCTTCCAGACCCTGCTGGCGGCACGCCTGGCTGAAAACGAAGGCCGTGGCCTGGCGCTCGGCCATCTGGATCTGGATAACTTTCGTCACGCCAACGACGCGCTCGGTCATCAGGCCGGCGACCGTCTGATCCTGCAGGTGGTCTCGCGGCTCAAGGGCGCGTTGGAAGTCGGTGATCAACTGGCGCGGCTGGGCAGCGACGAATTCGCCCTGCTGATCGATACCCGCCGCGCGCCCCAGCGGGCCGAGTGGATGGCTGAGCGCATCACCGAAGCCATGGCCGAACCCTACTGGGTCGATGGCGAAAGCCTGCTGATCGGCTGCAGCCTGGGGATCGCCCATGCTCGCGCCCAGGCCGGTGCCGACCCGCTGATGTGGCACGCGCATATCGCCATGCAGCAGGCCAAGAGCACGCAAGGCTGCACTTTTCATATCTTCAATGAGCGCATCAATCGCAACGCCCGCAGTCTCGCCGACCTGGAAAGCGAACTGCGCCGGGCGCTGCGTCGCGACGAACTGGAATTGCATTACCAGCCGCGGCTGAACCTTGCCGATGGCACCATCGTCGGCCTCGAAGCCCTGGTGCGCTGGCGTCACGGCGAGCGCGGGCTGTTGCCGCCGAGCGAATTCGTGCCACTGGCCGAGCAGAGCGGCCTGATCGTACCGTTGGGCTACTGGGTGATTTCCCGGGCGCTACGGGACATGCAGGCCTTGCGCGAGCGCGGGCTCGCGCCGCTGCATATGGCGATCAACCTGTCGTTCCGGCAATTCCAGGACAGTCAGCTGCTGCCGACCTTGAGTCGGTTGATCAGCGAACGGGGTGTCGAGGCCCAGTGGCTGGAGTTCGAACTCACCGAAACCGCCGTCATGCGTCGCAGCGAAATGGTCAAACAGACCATGGATGCCCTGGGGCGCCTGGGCGTGCGGTTCTCCCTGGACGATTTCGGTACCGGATTCTCATCCTTCGTGCACCTCAACAGCCTGCCCATCGCCCTGCTCAAGATCGACAAGAGTTTCGTTGGCGGCATGGAGCAGCGTGAAGAGAACCGCAAGCTGGTGCACGCGATGATCAACCTGGCCCATAACCTCAATCTTGAAGTCGTGGCCGAAGGCGTCGAGACCCGTGAACAGATGGATCTGCTGCGGGGTTTCGGTTGCGATCAGGTGCAGGGCTTCCTGATCAGCAAGCCGCTGCCGTTAGTGGAATTGGTTGAATACCTGACGTTTGAAGGTGGCCAGGCGACGCAGGAAATCGTGAGCTGACACAAACCCACAGGGGATGTATTTTCACTTCGCCTGGATCGCTTCGAAGCTCTGCTGCTCCGGCTCGCTGCGAATCATCCGCTTCATCTTCCACTCGAATGCCCACGTCAGGCTCACCGCCGCGCACGCCAGCCCCAGGGCCAGGCCCCACCAGACACCAGTCGGCCCCCAGTTCAAATGAAAGGCCATCCACCAGGCAGCGGGCGCGCCAATCAGCCAGTAGCAAGCCAGGCCCACCAGGAAGGTGGTCTTGGCGTCCTTCAGGCCACGGATACAGCCCATGGCAATGGTTTGCGTACCGTCGAACAGCTCGAACCACGCCGCCACGGCCAGCAGGCTCACAGCCAGGTCGATCACCGGGCGGAACGCCGGGTCATTGTGATCCAGGAACAAACCGATCAGTTGATTGGGCAGCAGCCAGAACACCATGGCGAAGGCCAGCATCGCCGCTGCGCCAAAGCCGATCCCGACCCGTCCGGCCAGGCGCGCCATGAGCAATTGCCCAGCGCCGTAATGCTGGCCGATGCGCATGGTGATCGCGTACGACATGCCCGCCGGAACCATGAATGCCACCGAGACGATTTGCAGAGCGATCTGGTGCGCAGCCAACGGCGTGCTGCCCATGGTGCCCATGCACAGCGCGGCGAATGCGAACAGCCCGACTTCCACGGCGTAGGTACCACCAATCGGCAGGCCCAGGCGCCACAGTTCCTTGAGGTAATGGCGATTGGGCCGCGACAGGCCTTCAAGCAATGGATAGGCGCCGTAGGCCGGGTGCCGGTGGATGTGCCAGGCGAGCACCAGGGCCATGCAGTTGGCAACAATCGCCGTCACCAGGCCGATCCCCATCAGGCCGAGCTTCGGCAAACCGAACATGCCGGTGATGAGCGCGTAATTGAGCAGGAAGTTGGCCACCGTGCCGCCGAGGCTGATCACCATGACCGGAGTGGCCCGGCCGATCGCGCTGGTAAATCCACGCAGGGCCATGAAACTCAGGTAGCCGGGCAGGGCGAACGGCAGCACCAGCAGGAACTGGCCGGCGGCGAGGACGTTGGTTTCAGTCTGGCCGAACAACAGCAGCACCGGCTTGAGGTTCCACAACAGCAACCCGGCCACCAGCGCCATCAACCAGGCCAGCCATAACCCGGCCTGGGTCAGCCGGGTGGCGCCTTCAATATCGCCAGCGCCCTGGCGGATCGCAACCAGCGTACCGACGGCAGCGATCACGCCGATGCAGAAAATCGACACGAACGAGTAACTCGCCGCCCCCAGACCGCCACCGGCCAAGGCTTCCGGACTCAGGCGCGCCATCATCAAGGTGTCGGTCAACACCATCAGCATGTGCGCCAGCTGCGAAGCAATCAACGGCCCCGCCAGCCGCAGGATGGCCCAGAGTTCGGTACGCACCGGATGCCGCATGATCGTCACGCTCCATGTTCAAACAAGGCAGTAAGGCGTCGATTCTCGGCGCTTGCGGTGGTTTGCACAAAAGGATAAAACCGATTGCTGGCATGATTAAAACTCATGCTGGGCGAATCTTCTGATAGGGTTCGAAAAAAGCCACAGGAGCCTTCCCGATGTCTCGTCGCCTCCCTCCTCTTTATGCGTTGCGGGCATTCGAAGCGGCGGCGCGATACAGCTCGTTTACCCGGGCCGCTGAAGAGCTGTCGATTACCCAGAGCGCGGTCAGCCGCCACATTCGCACGCTTGAGGAACACTTCGCCTGTCGGCTGTTTCAGCGCAGCGGCCGCAACCTGCAACTGACCGAGGCGGCACGCCTGCTGCTGCCGGGCGTGCGGGAGGGTTTCATGGCGCTGGAGCGTGCTTGCCATACCTTGCACGGCGAGGACGGAATTTTGCGCATGAAGGCTCCGTCGACCCTGACCATGCGTTGGTTGCTGGCGCGCCTCAGTCGCTTTCGGCATCTGCAACCCGGCAACGAAGTGCAATTGACCAGCGCCTGGATGGACGTCGACTCGGTGGACTTCAACACCGAACCGTTCGACTGCGCGGTTCTGCTGGGCAACGGGCACTTTCCGGCGGACTGGGAGGCCAGTCTGCTGTTCCCCGAGGAGCTGATTCCAGTCGGCGCACCGACTCTGCTCAACGACCAACCCTGGGACGTGGCGCGGCTGGCCAGCGCCGAGCTGTTGCACCCCACGCCGGATCGCCGGGATTGGCGCAACTGGTTGCAGCGCATGGGGCTGGCGGACAAGGTCTCGCTCAAGGGCGGCCAGGTATTCGATACGCTGGAACTGGGCATGATCGCTGCCGCGCGGGGCTATGGTGTTTCCATGGGCGATTTGTTGATGGTCGCCGAGGACGTTGCCCAGGGACGCTTGAGTCTGCCGTGGCCTACGGCTGTTGCCAGCGGCGAGCACTATTACCTCGTCTGGCCGAAGACCCGGCCTGGAGGTGAACGTTTGCGCAGGCTTAGCGATTTTCTCCAGGGCGAGGTAAGCGCCATGCAACTGCCCGAGGTGAAGCGACTGGCCTGAAAGGTTGAAGGTGCGGTAGTGGCTACTTGGTATTATTCCTTCCAGGGCGCTCAAGTATTCGGTTTTGCTGCCGAATCCGTGAACATAGAACCTTCGTACAGAAAGGGCCCACACCTCAAAAAATTGAATGCCGAGCGTGCGACGTGATCAGGATGATCCAGTCTCTCGGCCAGGAGCCGTCATGTCTCAACCCCGCGCCCGGATCGCCTCACAGCTAGGCCTTGCCCTTGCCGTGATACTGGCGGTCGTGATTTCCGGCAGTACCGTCTTCGCCTTGCGTTCACTGGACGCCGCCAACCTTTCCACTCGTGAAGAGCACCTGGCCAGCGAAGCGCGCCTGATGGCCGACCAGCTCAATACCTTCCATAGCACCTTGCGCGAGAGCACCCAGCGGTTGGCTGGCCTGTTCGAAAAGCGCTTCAGCGCGGGTCTGAGCGTGCATCCGGACCAGTCGGTGACGGTGGCGGGCGTGCAGACGCCAGGCTTGAGCCTGGGCAGCGAAGTGTTGAACAACAACTTCAAGGAAGTGGACGAGTTCAAGGCGATGACCGCCGGCGTGGCGACTATATTCGTGCGTAGCGGCGACGACTTCATCCGCGTCAGTACCTCGGTGAGCAAGCAGGACGGTACGCGGGCCATCGGCACCGTACTCGACCGCGCGGGCCCGGCGTACGGCCCGGTGATCAGCGGGCAGAGCTACATCGGCCGGGCCTTGCTCTTCGGTCGTTTCTACATGTCGCAATACACGCCCGTTCGCGACGGCAGCGGCAAGATTATTGCCGTGTTGTATGTAGGATTCGATTACACCGATGCGCAGAATGCGCAATTCGACAACCTCAAGCGCTTCCGCATCGGCCAGACCGGTTCCCTGGCGCTGTTGGACGAACAGAACAAATGGTTGGTACCGCCAGCGGGTGTGCAGGCGCTGGACAACGCCACCGCGGCTATCACCGGTTTGATCAAGAAGCCGGGCAAGGGTGCGTTCTGGGAAGACACCGCAGAAGAGTTCTACAGCGTCGCCGTGCCGTTCGAGGGCGGGCCGTGGGCGGTGGTGGCGAGCATGCCGAAAACCGAAATCAACGCAGTAACCTGGAACGTCGGTACGCAACTGGCCATTGGCAGCCTGCTGGCAATGTTGCTGGCGGTCGGTGCTGCAGTGTGGCTGTTGCGTAGCAAACTGGCGCCCCTGGGCGACCTCGTACGTCAGGCCGAAGCGCTGGGCGCCGGCGACCTGAGCGTGCGTCTGAACGTATCCAGCCACGATGAAATTGGCCAACTGGCCCGTGCCTTCAACCAGATGAGCCAAGCCTTGTCGACCATGGTCGAGCATATCCGCAAGGCCTCGCAGGAGGTCAACAGTCGTGCCCAGGCGTTGTCCGGCTTGTCCAGCGGTGCGTATGAAGGGATGGAGCAGCAGTCCGGCGAAATCACCAGCATGGCGGGCGCAGTGGAAGAGTTCAGCGCCACCTCGTTGAACATCGCCGATAACATGGGCAATACCGAGCGTCTGGCCCAGGACAACGCCCAGCAGACCCGCATCGGCCGTACCTCGATGGACGAAGCTTCGTCATCGCTGGAACAGATCGCTGGCGCGTTGAACAGCACGGCCACGGTCATCAACACCTTGGGTCAGCGCTCCCAGGAAATTGGCGGCATCGTCGGCGTGATCACCTCGATTGCCGAGCAAACCAACCTGCTGGCCTTGAACGCTGCCATCGAAGCCGCGCGCGCGGGTGAACAGGGCCGTGGTTTTGCCGTGGTGGCCGACGAGGTCCGTAGCCTGGCGTCGCGTACCCGCCAGGCTACTGACGAAATCTCTGGCATGATCAACAGCATCCAGCAGGAAACCGGCAATGCCATCAGTACGATGGAGAAGGGCAACCTGCTCATGCAGGAAGGCTTGTCGCGCAACGCCAACGTCGCCTCGGCCCTGGCGCGCATCGACGAGCAAAGCCGCTCGGCCGGCCAGCAGTTTGCAGCGATCACCACGGCCACCCAAGAGCAGAGCAGCACCGCGACCTTGCTCAGCAGCAACCTGCAAAGCATCGCGATGGCCAACAGCGAACAACGCGAAGTAGTCTCGAACCTGGCGATCACCGCCAAGGAACTGGAAAAACTGGCGCAGGACCTGCGCAAAGAGGTTGATCGGTTCCGCTGAGGCTTCCTGCGGCAACATCACGAGCAAGCTCACCCAGCACTACTGTGGGAGCGAGCTTGCTCGCGATGACGGCTGACGAGCCACATCTCTATCAACTGACCCACCGCTTTCGCGAGCAGGCTCGCTCCCACAGAAGAACTGTGGCGGCCCCATTTCTCACGCCCTATCCAAAACCAATGTGGGAGCGAGCCTGCTCGCGAAGGCGGCCTTCCTGCAACATCTCTATCTACTGACCCACCGCTTTCGCGAGCAAGCTCGCTCCCACAAAAATCTCCCTAATTCTGCAGTCGCCTTCCTTTTTGCGGTTGATTGCTGTTTTTCGGCTTGCTGAAACGTTTCTTCAAGTCTATAAAAACCGCACAACTCCAATAAAAGGTCGTTTCCATGACTCCGCTCAAACTCCTCGTTACCCTCAGCGCCCTCGGTGCTGCCTCCCACGCCATGGCCTGGGATTATGTCCTGCTCGATACCGACAAGGCCGCACAGCCTTGGCAAATCACCAGTCAGCAGCTCGGTGTGAAGACCGACAAACCGTTTTCCGTGACGATGCGCACCCTGCACGGCGGTCGCCAGGAAGGCGTCAGCATCGTCGATATCGACAACGGCACGATGAAACTCTCTGTCGTCCCGACCCGCGGCATGAATGTGCTGCAGGCCTCGGTCGGCGATGTCCGTATGGGGTGGGATTCGCCGGTCAAGGAAGTGGTCAATCCGGCATTCATCGAGCTCAATGGCCGGGGCGGCTTGGGTTGGCTGGAAGGATTCAACGAGCTGGTCACCCGCTGCGGCTACGAATGGGTCGGTCATCCGGGCATGGACAATGGCGAGCTGCTGACCTTGCACGGCCGCGCGGCCAATATCCCGGCGAACAAAGTCACCCTGCACATCGATGAAAAACCGCCCTACGCGATTACCCTGCGAGGCGAGTTGAAGGAGCAGGCGTTCAAGAAAGTCGACTTTTCGGTGCAGACCGAACTGGTCACCGAACCCGGCAGCGTGACCTTCGCGCTCAGCGACACGCTGACCAACAACGGCGACTATCCGAAGGAATACCAGGCGCTCTATCACAGCAACTTCAGTACGCCATTCCTGGAGCAGGATGCGCGCTTCGCAGCGCCGGTCAAACAGGTGTCGCCGTTCAATGACAAGGCCAAGGGCGACCTGAAAGACTGGCAAACCTACCGTGCCCCAACCAAGGACTACGACGAAACCGTCTACAACGTCGTGCCTTATGCCGACGCCAAGGGCGATACGCTGACCGTATTGCACAACAAGGCCGGTAGCCTCGGCGTATCGGTGGGCTTCAACACCGGGACGCTTCCGGTATTTTCCCTGTGGAAAAACACCGATACCCAAGGCCAGGGCTACGTGACCGGCCTCGAGCCGGGCACCAGTTTCTCCTACAACCGTCGTTATCAGCGACCACTGGGCCTGGTGCCGACCATCGCGCCGAAAGAGCGCAAGCAGTTCCAGATCCATTACAGCCTGTTGGCGGACAAGGCTGCCGTTGACAAGGCGCTCAAGCGCATTGATGACATCCAGGGCGATCGGAAAACCGAGGTGCGCGATGCCCCGCTGGTGGACCTGAGCAAGCCGTAAGCGGTTCAAACCGTGGCGGGGCGATACTGCAGGGCTTCGGCCAGATGTTCGCGGCTGATTCGCTCCGCTTGCTCAAGGTCGGCCAACGTCCGGGCGACCTTGAGCAGGCGATGGGCGGCTCGCAGCGACAGGGTCAGCCGTTCGCAAGCGGTTTCCAGCCAGGCTTCGTCGGTCGTGGACAGTTTGCAGTGCCGGCGCAGGCCCGGCAGATCCAGGAACGCATTGGCACAGCCTTGGCGTGCTTGCTGGCGTTCACGGGCATCGGCCACCCGTTCGGCGGCGGTGGCCGTATCGTCCCCCGGTTCGCTCTTGGGGTTCAGTGCGGTGGCTTCCCGGGCCACGGTCAGGTGCAAGTCGATCCGGTCGAGCAGCGGGCCGGACAGTTTGTTGCGGTAACGCTGCACCATGTCCGGCGTGCAGGAGCAACGACCGCTGGGCTCGCCGAGATAGCCACACGGGCAGGGATTCATCGCCGCCACCAGCTGGAAGCGCGCCGGAAAGCGCACCCGGTCCCGGGCGCGGGATATCACGATATGCCCCGACTCCAACGGTTCTCTCAGCACTTCCAACACCTTGCGGTCGAATTCCGGCAACTCATCCAGAAACAGCACGCCATGATGAGCAAGGGTGATTTCTCCCGGTTGCGGCTTGGACCCACCGCCCACCAGCGCCGGGCCGGACGCCGAATGATGCGGCTGACGGAACGGACGCTGCGGCCAATGGCTCAACGGCACGCAACTGGCGACCGACTGGATCGCCGCGACTTCCAGGGCCTCGCTTTCGGCCAAGGGTGGCAATAACCCTGGCAAACGGCTCGCCAGCAGCGTCTTGCCGGTACCGGGCGGGCCGCTGAACAACAGGTTATGGGCTCCTGCTGCCGCGATCAGCAACGCGCGCTTGGCCCCGGCCTGGCCCTGGACTTCACTGAGATCGGGGTAGGGCTTGCTGGCCGAAAGCAGCCCGTTGGAGACAAAGGGTTCGACCGGGGTGTGGCCATTAAAATGCGCCACCGCTTCGAGCAGGTGATTCACCGCGATCACTTTCAGTCCCGACGCCAGGCAGGCTTCCTCGGCATTCGCCCAAGGCACCACGAGCATGCGTCCAGCCTTGCGTGCCGCCAGCGCCGCGGGCAACACCCCGCGTACCGGTCGTACCGCCCCGGACAACGCCAGCTCGCCGAGGCATTCGACGTCGTCCAGCATCAGCGTCGGCACCTGCACGCTGGCCGACAGGATGCCAAGGGCAATCGCCAGGTCGAACCGCCCGCCGTCCTTGGGCAGGTCCGCCGGCGCCAGGTTCAGGGTAATGCGCCGCGCCGGAAAGCTGAGCCCCGAGTTGATGATCGCACTGCGCACCCGATCCTTGCTTTCCTTCACCGCCGCCTCCGGCAGGCCGACCATGGTCAGCGACGGCAAGCCATTGGCCAGATGGACTTCGACGGTGACAGCGGGTGCTTCGACGCCGACCTGGGCGCGGCTGTGAACGATGGCGAGTGACATGAATCGTTCCTTGAGTGGTAGAGAGGACCGCATCCTGCGGTTCCTGAAGGTTAGTTGTGAGGGAGCGCTTCGGTGGAGCGATTGAAAGGGAAACTTTGCCAGGATGTTGCGAAAAAATAATCAGTCGATGGAAGAGGAATGCGTGACTCGTTATCGCCGCTACTCATTGTGTATGGTTGGCGATCTGTCTTGACCTTTTTATTCGAAAATCACCGCACGAGGTGGAAAGTAAAGCGTCAGCAGGAACTCGATACTGCCCGCCCTATCGTTTTCTATTGCAAATCCGGCGTCAGGAGTAAGGAGGCGTTGCTGGTAAGTTCGTAGCGTCAGCCAGGAAGCGGAACTCTACAGCCTGGAGGGTGGCATCGAGCGATATATGGCGATTTACCCTGATGAGAATCACCTCGTTGTTTCTTGAATGCCCGTGATTACGCAGTCACCCAATTCGGATCAAAAGGTACATCAATGAATGCAAATTTTTCAGGCACTACGTGGGGCATCCCCGGCATCGACCGACGTCTGCTGAAAGTGCAATTCAGCTTTTTATTGATGGTTCTGGGTGGCCGGTGCAATCAACTGGCCGTGGCCTGGTGGGCCCTGCAGGAAACAGGCTCTGCACTCTACTTCGCCAATATGGTTGCCTGTTCCATCGCGGCAGAAGTGTTAGCCAAACCTTTGCTGGGATGGCTGGGAGACAAATACAACAAAATCCTGATCATCAAACTGGCCTCCTGGATCAGCCTGCTGGCAGCGCTGTTGATGGTGTTGCTGTCCGCCACGGATTCATTCAACCCTTGGACGGTGGGCGCACTGATGATGATCAATAGCGCGATCATCGGCGTACGCGACCCTCTCCAGGCGTCAATCATTCCTTTGTTTGCAAACGACGATAAAGTCTCTCTGGCCTTTCGGACCAAGAGCGTCATGTCGTCCTTTTCCATTCTGTTGGGGCCGGTACTTGCCAGCGGGTTGATTCATGGGTTCGGTATCACGTTCGCCTTTGCCGCCGACTTCTTTGCGATTCTCATCGCCGGAGCGCTGATCGCGACCATCCCGAGCCAAGTCGGCGCCTCAGGCCAAGGCGAAAAGGCTCCGGATGCCAGCGGCCTCAGCATGATCTATTCCGGCTTCAAAGTCGTTTACGGAGTGAAAGTTGAATTTTACCTGGCCATCATTGCAATGCTTGTCAACTTTGCCCTTTTTCCGTTCTTCACCATCCTGATACCACTGTACGTAAAGGACGTCATCCAGTACCCAGTCACTTACATTGGTCTTCTGGATTCGTCCTTCGGACTGGGCATTCTGGCGGGCAGCTACAAGATCATCGGTTGGTTATCCGGCCGGCTCCCCCGGGATATGTGTGTGTCCGCAGGTTTTGCATTACTGGGATGCAATCTAGTAGTGGTCGGGACCATTTCATCGTCCCTCGTTGTTATCCTGGCCTTTTTCTGTGGTGGTGTCGGCCTGATGTTGATCAACATTCCCACCTCCGCTGTGAGGTTGCTGGCAACGCCAAAGCTCCATCGCAATCGGATTTTTGCCACGGTTTCGTTTCTGTCTGCGGCGGCCAGTCCCTTGGGCAGTTTAGCGATGAATATTCTGATTGCCCCTCTAGGGGTCGCACTGACAATTACTCTGCTGGGCGTCATGGTGCTGCTGTTGTCTCTGCTGGTCTTTCTGGTACCCGACTTCAAAGCTTTCATGCGTTCCGAAGATATGCAGCTCAATGATGTCTATTTGGAAAAATACCCCGAAGCGTTTGTGCACTGACGCGTCATGGCTGCCCGACTGGGTCGTCGCGACACTGGAGAATAGCGTCGAGATCCACCCGCGAGACTGGCTGGAGGGTTTACTTCCTTACGCTTATGGCGTTATTACCCACAGTACCTGGGGAAATTTGGCCAAAGTGGAAGGTTTTCGACGGGCGCTAGCGCGACTGTCATTGAGTGTTCCCTCACGCCCCAGCGACAATAAACCCTAAAGCGCGTTACCGGCTTCTCCGGGCGAGCTTGTCACTGCGGTTTCATGACCGCGGTACCTCGACAAACCCGGGCGTAAGTCCCTGCACGACCACTCCTTGCGCGACGGTTGTGCGTGGGCTGACCATTACGCGCTCGGGGCGGGCTTGTGTTGTCGCCCGGTGCAGCACGTAGGTGGCGCCAGACTCATCGCGGCGAAGGGCGTGCGGTGGTACGGCGATACCCTGTTCGTCGCGGTAGAGGATCACTGCCAGACGCGCGCTCATACCGGTCCGCAGCGGGGGGTCGAAATCGGCGACGGCCGTATCAATTGACACCTGGACCTTATAGCGCGCGCCTGTGTCCTGCTGGTCGGCCGCCTCGTTCTGGATTCCGATGGCCAGTATGCGGCCGCTCAGTTCACCGGCGAATCCATCACCAGTGATTTGCACTGGCATGCCTTCACGTAACAGGTACAGGTCGGTTTCATCCACGCGAGCAAGGGCTTGGAAACGGTCCAGGCCAATGACGCCAAGCAACGGCGTGCCCCGGCTCACGGCCACGCCAGGTTGCACCGCTACCGGTTGGCCGTCACCCGGCATGACAGGTCGCACGACGTAACCGCTCACCGGCGCCGTCACTTCTCGGCGGGCATGCAGCGTTTCGAAGGCCTGGTGATGCGCCTGCGCATTAGCCAGCTCCATCTCGGCGATATGGCGTTCCTCGCCCTGGCCGTACGCCAGTGTCGTGGCCAGTTCCTCGATTGCCGCGCTGAGCTGTTGCTGGTCGCTGCGCACCTGCTGCTCCAGCGTTTCGAGTTCCATCCTCGCGACGATGCCACGTTCGAACAACGCTTGCGTGTCACGCCGGTTACTTTCGCTGGCGGCCAGGCTCTGCCTGGCATTGTTCAGAGCCCGTCGGGCATTGCTGACCTCGGAGCCTTTGCTCCAATGCTGCAAGCGGCGGGCCTCGCGTTGTGCCTTGAGCAGTTGCGCCTGCGCCTGGCGCAGCTGGATCTGCAATTGCCCGGGGTCCAGCGTCAGCAGCACCTGGCCTTTCTCGACCCGTTGTCCTTCGTGTACCCGCACCTCGGCAAGCAAGCCATCAAACGGGGCGGTCAAGGTAACCTGGTTGACGGCCTGGATACGTCCGATCAGCCCCAGCCGGCTTTCCAGCAATCGCGGTTCGATATGCACCCAGTCAGGCGCTGTGCTTGCCGTTGCGCGGGTGCCTGCGGGCGCAGGCGGCCAGCGCAACGCGATAATGATCAACGCGCCCAATCCGAAAAAGAGCAATGCAGGCTTGAGTGTGATGGGGTTAGTCATTCAACGCGATGTCCCAGCTTTGCAGGGTAGTGCCCAAGGTCTGATCCAGTTCCGCCTGGGCGTTGAGGTAACTGATGAGTGCGGCCAATCGGGCACTCTGCGCCATGCGCAGGTCATTTTCGAAGCTGAGAACCTGAAAGTTGCTCGAACGCCCCACGGTGAGTTTTTCTTGCTCGATGTCCAGCTTTCGCTGGGACAGCTCCTCGGCGCGCCGGGCGATTTGATACTGTCGCCAGCGCGCGCCGATGTCGCGTACCGCGTTGGTCACGCCACGCTGCAGTTCCTGATGAGCCTCTTGCGTGCGGACCTGCTGGTTCTCCACGTCGACCCGGGCCTGGACTTCAGCCTGGCGGGCGCCCAGGTCGCCGATCGGAATCTCCACCTGCACGCCCACGTAGTTCTCCCAGCTTCGGGTGCTGCCGTGGAGATTGTTGCGATCACGGACCTGACCGCCGCCGCCGACCAGCGATACGTCCCATAGACGCTCGTTGCGTGCCACGAGCCTGTTTATCCGGGCCTGCTGGCCGGCGATCAGTTGGATGAGGTAGGTCGGTTGTAATGCTTCGGCCTGGCGCACGGCCTGCGCAGTGTCGATGTCGAGGGGCGCGGCTTGCATGGCCTCGCTGGCAATGATTGGAGTGTCGAGGTCCAGCGCAAGCAGTTGCAACAATGCCAGGCGAGCGCTTTCCAGTTGGTTGCGGGCGTCTTCGTGGCTCAGCTCCTGGTTGGCGACTTCGGCCTCGGTCTGGACGATCTCGAACGCGGCCATGCGCCCGGCGTCGATCATCGCCCGGTTGACGCCGAGCAGTTGGTGCGCCCGCGCCAAGGCGTTGCTGGAGATGTTCAGCTGTTCCTGAGCCTGCAGGAGCGTGCGGTAGGCGGTAATGATCCGGGTGATCGTCTGCGCCACCCGGTCTTTCAGCGCCAGGCGGTTGACCTGCTCGCTCAGGCGCGCCAGTTGTACTGGGGCGGTGGCGACATCGCGGCCGGCGCCGCGCAGCAGCGGCTGGATGATCGTGATATTGGCGCCGTCATTGCGTGTCAGTCCCGCCCTGTCGGCATCGGTCTGGCGCCAGGTCCAGCCCAGGCCGACGCGCGTGCCGTAAGGGGTGAGCAGGGTTGAAACCGGTGCGATGTCGCCTTGCCGATAGCGATCGAGCTGGTTATGGCTGGACAGGTAACTGCCGCGCACGAACAGCTTGGGGCTGAAGCGGTCCTCGGCCACGCGCAAAGCGAATTTCTGGCCGATCCGTTCCAGGTAAGCGCTGCGAATGGCGCGGTTGTCGCGCAGTCCCAGGTAGATCGCATCGCTGAGGGTCAGCTCGATGCCGTAGGCATTGAGCGAGGCGCTGGCGACAGCCGCGGAGGGAGTGCCCGGCCGAGTCGCCTGTGACGGTGACAGCGCTGTATCTGCCAGCACCGCCCCACTGGGCGGCGTCAGCAGCAAGGCGACCGCCCAGGCTTTAATCATCACGCAGCGCCTGCACCGGCTGCAGACGCGCGGCGGACAGCGCCGGGCTCAGGCCAAAGAGCAACCCCGTGAGCAGCGCACCGCCCATGCCCAGCGGCAGTGCAAGGGGCGAGAGCGTGAAATCCATCCAGCCTGACAGCACGACGAACAACCAGCCGGTTGCCACTCCGAGCAGAGCACCGGTGGACGCTCCGGCGACTGTCAGCACCATGGCCTCCAGCAGAAACAGCCAGGCGATGTCCCGCGGGCGAGCACCCAGTGCCATGCGCACACCGATTTCGCCGCGGCGTTCGGCGACGTTCATCAACATGATATTCATCACGCCGACGCCACCGACCAAGAGCGAAATTCCCCCCAACCCTGCCAGCAACCAGGAGAACAACTGCGATTGCTGGGCGAGACCGTCGAGTAACCGCTGCGGGACCTGCACGTCGATCTCCCGACCGGGCAAGGATGTCAGCAGGTAGTCATGCAGTTTCTGGGCTAGGGTTTGTGAGTCCGCGCCTTCGTTGCTGCGCACCAGCACAGTGCCGATTTGCGGTGCGGAAACGAGGCGGCGCATGCCCTCGATCGGCACCAGGATGCTGTCATCGATGGGCAGCGGCAGCAGGGGATTTTGACCATGGCTGTGGAGTATGCCGATCACCTGGAACAGATAGCCGGCCAGTTGCAACGTATCACCCGGCGCGACGGGGGCGTGCTGGGCGGCCAAGGTTGCGCCGAGCACTGCATGGGTGCTCTGGGCATCGTAGCGGCTGAGGAATCGTCCTTGCTCCGGCTGCAGGCCAAGCACCGAGGCTATTTCCGGGTCGACCCCGGCCAGCAGGGTATTGAGCGGTCGCCCATGCATGCTTGCGTGCACTGAGGCCAGGTTCAGAGCGCTGACCGCCAGCACCTCAGGTAACGCCTCGCGAAGGGCCTGGTTATCGAGATTGGTCGGGGCATGCCCCGACACTCCCTTGTTCGAGGCCGGCTTCACGTCGGCGACCAGCAGGTCGCTGCCCATCGCCTGGAATACCTCCATGCTCCGGGCTTGGGCGTTATGGCCAATGTTCAGCAGCGCAACTACCGCCGCGCAGCCAACTGCGATACCCAGCAATGCCAGCAAGGCTCGTCGTCCCAGGCGGCGCAGGCTGTCGAGGGCCTCGGTCAGCAGTTGCCAGGGCAACGGTCCGTAGCGAGTCGACTCAGTCATGAGGCATTTCCCACAGGCGGCCCTCGCTGATCCGCAGGCAGCGCTGCATGCGCTTGGCGATGTCCGGGTCGTGGGTGACGACTATCAGGGTGACGCCCCGCTCCCGATTGAGCGCCAGCAGCAGTTCGATGACCTCGCTGGCGGTCTGGCTGTCGAGGTTGCCGGTGGGTTCGTCGGCCAGCAGCAGGGCCGGTTCTCCCACCAGCGCTCGCGCAATGGCCACGCGCTGGCGTTGGCCTCCGGACAACTGTGCCGGGCGATGATGCAGGCGTTCGCCCAGACCGAGCTGCAATAGCTGGCGCCGCGCGGCTGCCTGGGCAGCCTGGCGAGATATGCCGCGGTAGAGCAGCGCCAGCGCGACATTGTCCAGGGCGTCCAGGCGTGGCAGCAGGTTGAAGCTCTGAAAGACGAAGCCAATGTGTCGGTTGCGCATCATCGCGCGAGCGTCAGCGCTTGCCTGGGTCATGTCGCGGCCAGCCAGGTAGACCTGCCCGGTCGAAGGTTGGTCAAGCAGGCCGATCAAGCCGAGCAAGGTACTTTTGCCGGATCCCGAGGCGCCGATAATGGCGCAGCTCTGTCCTGCATTGATGGTCAGCGACACATCGCGCAGGGTGGCGCGTGCGGTCGCGTCGATGCCATGGATATGGCTCATGCCTTGTACGCGGATCAGCTCGGGAGGGAGATTTTCAGGCATTCGTTGTCCATCCTGAGCGAGCCCCCTTTCGTGGAAAGGGGGCATCGGTTGATGCCTGCTCAGGCGTCTGTCGCGGGCGTTTCGGGTTTTTTCTTGTCCTGCTGTGCGAGCATCAGCTCAACCAGCGATTGCCATGGGGGCATTCCTTCGTCGCTGCCACTTAACCTCCGCGCTTTGGCCAATTCGGCGCTCTTGATCTGTTGAGTAAAGTCGGCTTCGTAATCGCCGAGCATCAGAGACTCCTGAATGGGGGGCAGGCTTTTGTAGTAATTGAGAACATCCCTGATGGTCTCCGGGGATACATCCCCGTTGCGGTGATACTCGTCCATCAGCTTATTGGTGACTGTGAGGGCCCAGGCTGCGTGCGAGTCGGTATAAGCTTCCCATGCCACTCTGCGTTCATTGTGGGTAAAGTCACCGCTGTCGTCGTAGATGATCAGCGTCAGTTGCTCGTTGGAAAGGTTCTGGAACGGGTTGACGCCCTTCTTGTTGAGGAAGTTCGTTGCCTGCTGCGCCTGATCCAGGCGCTGCGGATCGTCCGAGGGCGGCACTTCCGCGTCGCGAATTTCCTTGTTTTTTGCGGAGTAGGGGACGTAGAAATCTTGCGTGGCTCGCCGGGCAATGTATGCCAGGCCTGCGCGGTCATTGCTGGCGTCCCGCTCCGCAGCGCGTGCTGCCGCGTCGCTGAGCAGCTGTGCCATTGGCGAGAGTCGGGTGGTGGTATTGCCGCTCAAGGCGCCGGGTTGCACCTCGCTCGTCGGGCTGGCGCCGACCTTGTCGGTTGGCTCTAGCGAGCTTGCGGTGGCTTTCAGGTTCGTTGCGTAGTGCGGGCGTGCACCGTTGATACCATCCATTGTTTTGCCTCCATCTCTAAGCTGCGGTGCGCTGTAAGCGCACAGCACTCGATCAGGCCAGGACTGCCTCGGATTTACCCTCCAAGGCAAACCTGGCCGGCCTTTTACTGGATCGTGAACTCAATGTTCCACGAGTGATCGGACGCGTTTATCGCCGTAATCGTCGCATTGCAGCGGACTCGGCCGGTGGCCTGCGCGTCCTTGGTCCATTTAGGCAGCTTGGGATTGGTGTAAAAAGTGCTGAACACGCAAGTTTTGCCGTCGGCGCCATAGCGGACGACTGCGGTGGCAATCGCAGGGTTGCGCTGGTCCCGCACCACGAAGTTAAAAGTTTCTTGTGACTTGATCGTATCCGCAGGCTTGGGTGTCGCATTAGCGTGGGTGAGGGCCTCGTTGTTGCCCTGGAACGAATACTGGACCGTCGCGCTGCTGAGGTTCTTGACGGTTACCCGGATCAATGGACCTGCTTGCGCCGCACCAGCGACGAGCAGGGAGCAGACGGCCAAAGCCGCGACGCTGCGTTTTTTCAATTGCATGCCGTTTTACCTGTTTGACATGTACGTATGTCGCACGACGGACAGCCGTCCGCCTTGCCCGGTTTACAGCCTTGATGCTGGCTGCATGTCCATTCCGGTTACTTCGCATCGACCCCTTTGGTTGAGATGCCGACTTGCGCAAAGTCCAGCTCGTTAGCGCATTCCATTACGAAGATTTAGCGGCGAATGCCAGGGGAGCTTTAACGGGATTTTGGATAAAGTTCGCGTATTCGACGAATTTAGGAAGCTTTTGTAGGATTTTTCGCGAAGATGGCCGTCGCGGCTGATGCGCCGAACTCATCCGGAAGAGAAAGGGCGAGAGAAAGTTTCCCGCTATTGGGATGGCCGCAAGTAAAAAACCAAAAATCGCGGCCCTGGGTAATGCCTTCAGAAGTACGCGTTATTCCGCAGGTGGATTCAGCCTCGCCTCCAACTCCGCCACCTTCGCCTCCAGGCTCTCCAACCGCGCCCGAGTTCGGGCCAGCACCACCATCTGGCTGTCGAATTCTTCCCGGCTGACCAGGTCCAGCTTGCTGAACCCGCTTTGCAATAAAGCCTTGAACTGGCTTTCGATTTCGCTTTTGGGCAGGGGGGTGTCGCCACTCAAGAGGCGGGAGGCGTGGCCGCTCAGGGCGTCGAGGAGATCTTTGGGGGCAAGCATGGCAGGTGTCCTGGAAACGATGGCGGGCAGTGTATCACGCAGGGTCTATAGTCAATTTGCCAGGCGCGGATGCACGCTTTTCGCGCACTGTGCCGGGCGCCACCGCACCGTTGTTGTGCGTATCGCTCCGGTTCGTGGCGCGTGCCGGGCGGGCGCGGTGGTCAAGGGGGTTGAAATCCGGGGGGTTGGGCACAGATGGCAAGCTTTCTGCTTAGTGGCTGATGACCCATGCACTGATGCAGTCGCTGTGACGAATGCAGTGCAGCAGGCGGAGCGGGGAGTTTCGTCAGGAGTAGTCAGCTGGCGCCAGTCGGGCAACTTGGGCCGACGACGCGTTACAAAGCCAGGCACTGCGCTTAGACTTGAGTCGGGTTTGTTTTCCTGGGGCAAGTCCACCAATTCGGGAGAGAGTTTCATGAAGCTAGTCACTGCCATCATCAAGCCGTTCAAGTTGGACGACGTGCGCGAGTCGCTGTCCGAAATCGGCGTGCAGGGCATTACCGTCACTGAAGTCAAAGGCTTCGGTCGGCAGAAAGGTCACACCGAGCTGTATCGCGGCGCGGAATACGTGGTCGATTTCCTGCCCAAGGTGAAGATCGACGTTGCCATCGACGACAAGGATCTTGATCGGGTCATCGAGGCGATTACCAAGGCCGCCAACACCGGCAAGATTGGTGACGGAAAGATCTTTGTGGTCAATCTGGAACAGGCTATCCGCATCCGTACCGGCGAAACCGATACCGACGCTATCTAAGCCGCCAAACCCCAACGCCCCAGGAGAAAACAATATGACTCTGCGTAAATTCGCAGGGCTAGGAGCCCTGTTGTCCTTCGTAATGCCTGGCCTGGCCATGGCAGAAGAAGCGGCAGCCCCAGTCCTCAATTCCGGCGACACCGCCTGGATGCTGACGGCCACGATTCTTGTTCTGTTCATGACCATTCCCGGCCTTGCGCTGTTCTACGGCGGCATGGTTCGGTCGAAAAACATTCTTTCCGTGATGATGCAGTGCTTCGCCATTACCGGTCTGATCAGCGTGTTGTGGGTCATCTATGGCTACAGCATCGCGTTCGACACTACCGGCATGGAGCAGGGCGTCGTCAACTTCAACTCCTTCGTCGGCGGCCTGGGCAAAGCGTTCCTGGCGGGCGTCACCCCGGCCAGCATCACCGGCCCGGCGGCGTTGTTCCCTGAAGCAGTCTTCATTACCTTCCAGATGACCTTCGCGATCATCACCCCGGCCCTGATCGTCGGCGCGTTCGCCGAGCGGATGAAGTTCTCCGCCATGCTGATCTTCATGGGCGTGTGGTTCACCTTGGTGTATGCGCCGATTGCGCACATGGTCTGGTCCGGCAACGGCGGCCTGATGTGGGACTGGGGTGTACTGGACTTCGCCGGTGGCACCGTGGTGCACATCAACGCCGGTATCGCAGGCCTGGTGGCGTGCCTGGTGCTGGGCAAGCGCAAAGGCTTCCCGACCACGCCGATGGCACCGCACAACCTGGGTTACACCCTGATGGGCGCGGCCATGTTGTGGGTGGGCTGGTTCGGTTTCAACGCCGGTTCCGCTGTCGCGGCCAACGGCACCGCCGGCATGGCGATGCTGGTCACCCAGATCGCCACCGCAGCCGCCGCGCTGGGCTGGATGTTCGCCGAGTGGATCACCCACGGTAAGCCAAGCGCACTGGGCATCGCCTCGGGCGTCGTGGCCGGCCTGGTTGCAATCACCCCGGCGGCCGGCACCGTGGGCCCGATGGGCGCCCTGGTCATTGGTCTGGCGGCGGGCGTGGTGTGCTTCTTCTGCGCCACCACCCTCAAGCGCAAACTCGGCTATGACGACTCCCTGGACGCCTTTGGCGTGCATGGCATCGGCGGTATCCTCGGCGCCATCCTGACCGGTGTGTTCGCAGCACCAGCCCTGGGCGGCTTCGGCACCGTGACCGATATCGGTGCGCAAGTGTGGATTCAGTTCAAAGGCGTAGGCTTCACCGTGATCTACACGGCGGTTGTCACCTTCATCATCCTCAAGGTCCTCGACGCTGTCATGGGTCTGCGGGTCTCCGAGGAAGAAGAGGCCGTGGGCCTGGACCTGGCCCAGCACAACGAACGTGGTTACAACCTGTAATCGCGCTCCAATAAAAAATGCCCGGTTCGCCGGGCATTTTTTTGTCTGGAATTTGTCATTGCTCACAGGGCGTGCTGGTTTTTTCCGACGCCTTTTGTTGTGTATGCGACACGGGTTTTTCTACCGCCAAAGACTTACAGGAAAGCAGGAATATTAGGCCCTTTGTTTTTTCCCAGAGCGCGCTAGAATGCGCGCCGAACGTGCGGAGAACTGTATGTGGCAACAGACGCTGATAACCCTGCGGGCAAGGCCCCGGGGCTTTCATCTGGTAACGGACGAGTTGCTCGCCGGCCTGCCTGAACTCGAGGCATGTCGTGTCGGTCTGTTGCATCTGTGGCTGCAGCACACCTCGGCCTCGCTGACCATCAACGAGAACGCCGATCCGGCGGTACGTCGAGACTTCGAACGATTTTTCAATCGGCTGATCCCACAAGGAACCGCCGACTATGAGCACAACGACGAAGGCCTGGACGACCTCCCGGCGCACTTCAAGGCCAGCGTGCTGGGATGTCAGCTCAGTCTTCCGGTGACGGCGGGACGGTTGGCGTTGGGCACCTGGCAAGGTGTTTATCTGGGCGAGCACCGTGATCATGGCGGTACTCGTAAAGTCCTCGCCACCTTGTACGGTGAAGGGGCATGACCGCTGATGGTTGGCGGATGTTGAATTTTTTCTGGCAGCCTTCGACAGATGGCGAAGCTGGGCTATAACTAATCTGCTTTTCGCAAGTCATGAGGTAGAACATGAGCGACGATGATCTGGAAAACGACGACCTCGAAGTAGGTGATGAAGACGAGGCCGAAGAAGGCCTGGAAGCGGCGGCTGAAGACGTCGCTGACGATGACGGTGCCGATGTTCCGGTCCCGACCGCCAAAGGCAAGGCCAAGGCGGCGGTATCGGTCGACGAGTTGCCGAGCGTAGAGGCCAAGAACAAGGAGCGTGATGCGCTCGCCAAGGCCATGGAGGAATTCCTGGCCCGGGGTGGCAAGGTGCAGGAAGTGGAGGCCAATGTGGTCGCCGATCCGCCCAAGAAGCCTGACAACAAGTACGGCAGCCGCCCGATCTGAGTATCTGCCCTTGCTTGCTGAAAAAGCCCGCCGTCGCTGCGGGCTTTTTCATGGGGGCGGATCAGGTGTCCAAGGCGGGCCCTTGTGGGAGTCAGCCTGCTCGCGATAGCTGTTTACCTGATACATCAGTGCTGAATGTACCGCCGTCTTCGCGAGCGGGCTCGCTCCCACACAGGCGGCGTTGGGGGCTCAGCGCGGGTTATGCCATCCTGCCAATAACCCCGGCAGTTCGGTCAGGCTGCGGATCTCCGCATCCGGCGCATGGTCGGCGTCCCACGCCTTGCCTGTCGGGTTGAACCACACTGCGCGCAGGCCGGCCTGTTGGGCGCCGGCGATGTCGTCGCCCGGGTGATCGCCAATGTGCACGGCAGTCTGCGCGGTCGCGCCGCCGCGTTGCAGGGCTTCGTGGAACAGCCGGGCGTCGGGCTTGGCGATGCCGATGTCCTCGGCGCACAGGGCGAACTTGAAGTAATCCGCCAGCCCCAGGCGCCGGACATCGGCGTTGCCATTGGTGACGACGCCCAGGGCGTAATCATTGGCGAGCAATTCCAGGGTCGGCTGCACCTCGGGAAACACCTCCAGTTGATGGCGGGCGTGCAGGAAGGCCTCGAATCCTTGGTCTGCCAGCTCCGAAGCCCGCCATTGGTCATAGCCGGCGTCTTGCAGCGCCCGGAACAGCACGCGTCGGCGCAAGGCACTGATGCGGTGCTTGAGGTCCGGCTCTTCGCTGAGCACTTGCGTGCGGATTGCCCACAAGCGCTCCACCGGAAAGTCGCCCAGGTCCGGTGCGTTATCGGTCAGCCACTGACGTAATACGGCTTCGGCGCTGGCGATCACCGGGGCGGTGTCCCACAGGGTGTCGTCCAGGTCGAAAGTGATGAGTTCGATGGTCATGATTCGTCGCCCTTGATGCGTTTGGCCCTGGGGTGGGCACTGTCATAGACCGTCGCCAGGTGCTGGAAGTCCAGATGGGTATAGATCTGGGTGGTCTTGATGTCCGAATGGCCGAGCAGCTCCTGGACGGCGCGCAGGTCCTGGGACGATTCGAGCAGGTGGCTGGCGAACGAATGTCGCAGCATGTGTGGATGCAGGTTCTGCCCAAGTTCGCGCTCACCGGCAGCCTTGACCCGCAGCTGTATCGCTCGCGGCCCGAGGCGCCGGCCTTGCTGGCTGACGAAGACCGCATCATCGGCCGGGTTGGCCATTGCCCGGAGCGGCAGCCACAGGTCCAAGGCTTCGCGGGCCTTGCGGCCGATAGGCAGCAGGCGGGTCTTGCTGCCCTTGCCGTGCACCTGAACCATGCCGTCGGCCAGGTCCAGTTGTTCGAGGTTCAGCCCGGTCAGTTCCGAAAGCCGCAGGCCCGAGGAATAGAACAGCTCGAGGATTGCCTGGTCTCGTCGCGCGAGAAAGTCATCCTCGACGGCGCCCTCCAGCAATTGCAAGGCGCGGTCGGTGTCGAGGGTCTTGGGCAGCCGACGCTCGCCCTTGGGCGGTGCCAGGCCGGTGGCCGGGTCGTGGTCGCAAAGGCCTTCACGGTTGAGGTACTGGTACAAGCCGCGCACCGCCGACAACAGTCGCGCCAGGCTGCGGGAGGATTGCCCTTGTTGATGCAGGCGGGCAATCAGGCTGCGCAGGCGTTGGATATCCAGGGCCGACCAGCTGCCGATATTCTGTTTCTGGCACCAGCCCAGCACCTTTTCGAGGTCGCGGCGATAGGCCGACAAGGTGTGGGGCGACACCTGGCGCTCACTGCGCAGGTGCTCGCAGTAGGCGTCCAGTTGCCGTTCCATCGTCAGCGTACCGAGCGCAGCGAACCGGCAACCCGTGGCAGCACGCGGCCGGTGACTTCGGCGATATAACTCAGGAACAACGTGCCGACCGAGCTCTTGTAGTGCTGCGGATCGCGGCTGGCGATGGCCAGCACGCCGTGCACGCCCTGGTGGGCAATGGCGACGACGGCCGTAGAGCCGATCTGCTTGCGTTGTTCTTCGCCGAACAGGAAATCCAGCTCATGTTCGCGCAGGCTGCCGCTGACGCTTTTGTTTTCCGTGAGCAGGCCACCGATGGCGGTCTGCGCTTCGGCGTGAGTCACCCAGCGCCCCACCGGCATGGCGTTGTCGCCAAACAGGATGAGGCTGACAAAAGGCACCTGGAAATCCTGGCGCAGGCTGTCTTCGACGCTCATCACCAGGTCTTCCAGGGTGCTGGCGTCCATCAACGCGAGGATCAGGCGACGGGTCTTGTCGAAGAGCCGGTCGTTGTCGCGCGCCACGTCCATGAGGTGCGAAAGACGGTGGCGCATTTCGATGTTGCGTTCGCGCAGGATCTTCATCTGGTGCTCCACCAGCGACACGGTATCGCCGCGCCGGTGGGGAATGCGCATCGTCGAAAGCAGGTCTTCATGCTCGACGAAAAAGTCCGGATGGGCCTCCAGGTAAGCGGCCACGGCTGCGGCTTCCGGGTTCTGGTTCGGGGATTCGTCGGGCTGCGGGGCTGGAACCTGAGGCTTATCGGTCATGGTTTGGCTCACTCAAAGACGAACTTGTCCTTCGTATACGCGTACGGCCGGGCCGGTCATCATCACCGGTTGGCCAGGGCCTGCCCATTCGATGGACAGGCGCCCGCCGGGCAGGTCGATCAGCAATGGCGAATCCATCCACCCCTGGCTGATCGCAGCGACGGCCGCAGCGCAGGCGCCGGTGCCGCACGCCTGGGTTTCCCCGGCGCCGCGTTCCCAGACACGCAGTTGCGCGCGATGCCGATCGATGACCTGCAGGAAGCCGACGTTCACCCGGGCCGGGAAGCGCGAATGATGCTCGATCTTCGGCCCCAGTTCGTGCACGGGCGCACTGTTTATATCATCCACCCGCAGCACAGCATGGGGGTTGCCCATGGACACCGCCGCCAGTTCCACCGGCATACCGTCGACGTCGACGGTATAGCTCAGGGCCTGGGCCGGTGCCTGGAACGGAATGTCCGCCGGAACCAGGCGTGGGGCGCCCATGTTGACGCCGATCTGGCCGTCGCTGCGAACATCCAGTTCGATGATGCCGCTTTTGGTCTCGACGCGAATCTGCCGTTTGGCAGTCAAGCGCTTGTCCAGCACGAAGCGGGCGAAGCAGCGCGCACCGTTGCCGCACTGCTCCACTTCGGAACCGTCGGCATTGAAGATCCGGTAGCGGAAATCCACGTCCGGGTTGTTCGGCGCCTCGACGATCAGCAACTGGTCGAAGCCGATGCCGGTGTGGCGGTCGCCCCATTGCTTGGCGTGCTTAGGCAGGATGTGCGCGTGCTGGCTGACCAGGTCGAGGACCATGAAGTCATTGCCCAGGCCGTGCATCTTGGTAAAACGCAGCAGCATGGTATTACTCCGGCAACAGGCTTTCGCCGGCAAACAGCTCGGCTACCGTCTCGCGGCGGCGCACTTCGAATGCCTGATCACCGTCCACCAGCACCTCGGCGCAACGGCCGCGGGTGTTGTAGTTGGAACTCATGACAAACCCGTAGGCACCCGCCGAATGCACGGCCAGCAGATCGCCTTCTTCCAACGCCAGCTCCCGGCCCTTGGCCAGGAAATCGCCGGTTTCGCAGATCGGCCCGACGATGTCGTAGGCGCGGGCCGCGGTATCGCGTGGGCGCACCGCGGTGACATCCATCCAGGCCTGGTACAGCGCCGGACGGATCAGGTCATTCATGGCTGCGTCGACGATGGCGAAATCCTTGTGCTCGGTGTGCTTGAGGTACTCGACCTGGGTCAGCAGCACGCCGGCATTGGCGACGATGTAGCGACCGGGCTCGAACATCAATGCCAGGTCGCGGCCTTCGAGGCGCTCGCGCACGGTCTTGATGTAGTCGGCCACCAATGGCGGCTCTTCGTCGCGATAACGCACGCCGACACCGCCGCCAAGGTCGATGTGACGCAGGTAGATGCCGCAGTCGCCGAGGCGATCGACCAGCGCCAGCAGGCGGTCGAGGGCATCGATGAACGGTTCGAGGGTGGTCAGTTGCGAGCCGATATGGCAATCGACGCCGAGCACTTCCAGGTTTGGCAGCTGGGCTGCACGTACATACACGTCCTCGGCGTCGGCAATGGCGATGCCGAACTTGTTTTCCTTGAGGCCAGTGGAAATGTACGGGTGGGTGCCGGCGTCGACGTCCGGGTTCACGCGCAAGGAAACCGGTGCGCGCACGCCCAGCTCGGCGGCGACGACCTGCAACCGCTCCAGCTCGTCGGTGGATTCGATGTTGAAGCAATGCACACCGACTTGCAGCGCGCGGCGCATGTCTTCGCGGGTCTTGCCGACACCGGAGAACACGATCTTGTCGGCGCTGCCTCCCGCGGCCAGCACACGCTCCAGCTCGCCACCGGAAACGATGTCGAAGCCGGCGCCAAGGCGCGCCAGGACGTTGAGCACGCCCAGGTTCGAGTTGGCTTTTACCGCGAAGCACACCAGGTGCGGCATGCCCTCGAGGGCATCGGCGAAGGTACGATACTGGGCTTCGATATGGGCACGGGAATAGACGTAGGTCGGCGTGCCGAAACGTTCGGCTATCGCGGACAGGGCAACCCCTTCCGCGAACAGCTCCCCGCCACGGTAGTTAAAAGCGTCCATGGCGGTCCCTTAGTAAGTGGTGTGGGTGTCGTGCGCGTGTGACTTGGATTGCGACGACTTGGCCTGCTCTGCTTGTTCTTCGGGAGACTTGCTGTCATCAGGCAGGTACAGCGGACCTTTTTGACCACAGGCTGTCACAAGGCAGGCAACCGCGACGAGCGCAGCAAGGGAAGAGATCAGGCGCTTCATGGCGAAATCCTTGAAAATGCGTTAATTGCGCCGGAGTATACCGGCCACCCGTCAGCTTGCCTATGCA
The DNA here is from genome assembly GCF_051132075.1 of Pseudomonas sp. R3-56. Lineage (NCBI taxonomy): Bacteria > Pseudomonadati > Pseudomonadota > Gammaproteobacteria > Pseudomonadales > Pseudomonadaceae > Pseudomonas > Pseudomonas sp. R3-56. The sequence continues at coordinate 223,783 of NZ_CP071657.1, forward strand.
ACGGGGCGCCCGTCCGGCGGCGCTGGTTGTCTCAACCGGTATATCCTTTGCAATCGCCGGGAAGCGTCCGTATCTTGCGGCGCTTGAGCATGAGCAGACATTTTCGAGGTTGCCGCAATGAGTTTGACTGAAGCCCGTTTCCACGACCTGGTCGATGCGACCCAGCAAACGCTGGAGGATGTGTTCGATGACAGTGGCCTGGATATCGATCTGGAAATTTCCGCCGGTGTACTCACCGTCAAGTTCGAGAACGGTAGCCAGCTGATTTTCAGCCGCCAGGAACCGTTGCGGCAGTTGTGGCTGGCGGCGGTGTCCGGTGGTTTTCACTTCGACTATGACGAGGAAAGCGAGCGCTGGATGTGCGACAAGAGCGAAGAGCAGTTGGGCGAGATGCTCGAACGCATCGTCAGGCAGCAGGCGGGCGCTGAGCTCGAATTCGAAGGACTGTGAACGCGTGAGCCAGCCAGCCCCGGCGCGGCCACCCAAGCCGCTCTACAGCAACGTCAGCCCCGCCGTTCCGTCGCCTTGCACCAGCGTGTGCAAGCTGGATGAGCAGAAGGTCTGCCTCGGCTGTTTCCGGCACGTGGAAGATATCCGCGAATGGCGCTCGGCGGATGATGAACGCCGGCGGATGATCTGTGCCGAGGCCGCCAAACGCAAGTCTTTGTCATGATGCCCGTGGCGAGGGAGCTTGCTCCCGCTCGGCTGCGAAGCAGTCGCAAGATTCTTGGGGTCGCTTCGCAACCCAGCGGGAGCAAGCTCCCTCGCCACAAAAGCCTTCCACCTGATGGGCAAGAACCATCCGGGTTGTATATTTATTGAGCTGTGGTAGTGTCCAGCAACGCCTCAACTCATCGAGGCGCGTGAAAACCCCGTCTTATGTGGCGGGGTTTTGCTTTTTTCGTGCAGAAGAAAGGAGTCTGCCTGGATCATGACCGCACCTTCCATCACCCTGACTCGCTTGGACGTACAACGTCTGGAGCGCTTGATCGACAGCCTGGATGACACGCTTCCCGGTGTGATCGCGCTGCAAACCGAACTGGATCGCGCCGAGACACTGGTCGGCCACGATGAAGTGCCCGCCGATGTCGTGACCATGAATTCGCGTGTGCACTGCCGCGAGGAAAGCAGCGGCAAGGATTACCATCTGACGCTGGTCTACCCGAAGGACGCCAACGCCGACGAGGGCCGGATTTCGATCCTGGCACCGGTGGGCAGTGCCTTGCTGGGCTTGAAGGTGGGGCAGCACATCGACTGGCCGGCGCCGGGTGGCAAGACCTTGAAGCTGACGTTGCTGGAAGTCGAGTCCCAGCCGGCCAATGGCGGTGATTTCCCGTCCTGAACCCCGTCAGACCTGATTCAATGCTTCGTTCAGTGCGCGCTCCAGGTCGGCCTTGTAGCGCAGGAACAAAATGCTTGGGCAGGCACCGTCACCGACCAGGCCGGAGAGGTCCAGGTCGGTGATATAGCAGCGATAGCGTTCGGCGTCGCGGCGCTGCCCGACGATTTCCCTGGCGACCACGTGAAACAGCTGGTCGCCATGCTCCAGCTCCGAAAATTCCCGTTGGTCGCAATAGAGGGTGACGTGTACTTGCCCGTGCGCCGCTTTGCCGATGATCGCCTGTACGTCGTAGAAGGGCTTGTTGACCGGCGTCTGCGGCGCCTGCCGTGATTCGACCCGCCGGGCCCGCCCGTTACCCGAAGGCAGGAGCTGGTAATAAAGGATTTCCAGGGTCAACGGCTGGGTGGCGTCCATCGGCAGCAAGGCGTCGCGGCGATACAGCACCGACTGCAGGAAGCGCTGCAGCGGCACCAGCAGGCTTTGGTCATCGTGATACGGCAGGCGCTGCTGCCACAACGCGTTGAATTCATCGAGCACATACAGCTCCGCTTCGTCCTCGTAGACCCGGTAGAACACCTGGATGCACTCGGGCTGGCCCATGGGCAGGATCAGGGCCGCGTCGTGTTCTTCCATGGCCATCGCGTCCAGATGCAGCGGGCTGTATGCCGTCAACTCTTCGCCCAGGTAGTCCATCAACGCCGGCAGGCTGTTCAACGCCACATGGTTGACCTGGCCGGGCACCAGCTCTAGCACGTGATAATGCTGCTGGACCTGAAGCAGGTAGCGGTAGTTGAGTTTGCTCAGCAGCAAGGTCTGGGCGGTCTCGATGACTTCTTCGACCCGTCGCGCGATGAACTGCGCACGGTTGTGACAGAAACAGCGCACCTGCAAGCGTGGCTGGCGCTGCGTGAGGGGCAGGTCGTTGAGGTAGTCGCGCAGGCAATCGAGCAGGGCGTGCTCGCCGTCGAACCGGTTGACCAGCACTTCATTCCAGCTGTTGAGGGTGACCTGGTCGAGGGTCAAGACCAGGTTTTCGCGGACACCGGCGTAGCTCAAGGAGTCGGTGCGCTCGGTGGTCATCAGGATGTTCAAGTCGCGGTGATGCTTGAGCGGGTCGACGCCGACGTTCACCAGAATCAGCACTTCGCCGGGTACGCTGGCATGCAGCAGCTGTTCTTCGTCAACCGTGGCCAGGGGCAGGGCGATGGACTGTTGCAGGCTGCCCAGCAAGTTGAACAGCTCGAACTCGCTCAGGTCGCTGTCGCCGGGGTGTAGCGCCAGGCGCGTGCTACTGTCGATCACGCCGTTGCGGTGGCACCAGGTGAGCAATTCGAGCAATTCGCGGCTGCGCTTGATCGGCGCGAAATTCTCCCATTCCAAGGCATTCAGGCTGCCGTTGTACAACCCCCACTGGTTCTGCCCCGGCTCTTTTTTGTTCGGCGACTGGACCAGGGTCAGGGTGTCTTCGGCCAGGTCCGGGGCAATTCCAGGATTGATGAACTCGACCTTGTCGGCCTTGCGCTCGAAGGCCGCATACAGCCGTCGGCCAAGGACATTGAGGTCGCGCTTGTTGATCAGGCTGACGGTCTTTTCGGTGCGGGCGAACTGGGTCAGGAAACGATAACTGTAGGTCAGCTCGTTGACCAATGCGCGCCGCTCATTGCTGACCTGACGGACCTTCCATTGGCTGCGGCTGTCGAGCAACGCGAGTTGGCGTTGATCCCAACCCCAGTCCCGCGCCAGGCGTTCAAGCAGGTTGCGTTGCCAGCCGCTGCTGCGGGCGTGGCCAGTGAGCTTGCGATTGACCTTCAGGTACAGCGCGCGGCGGATCAGCTCCAGGCGTTCCGGTTCGCCACGGGCGTTGAGGTATTCCTCGAGACGGCGGTAAACCACCATGTACGGGTCCAGCTCGTCCAGGTCCAGGCGATTGGCGAACACCGCTTGCTTGAAGCGCAGGCTCAGGCAGCGCACGTCCGGGTGTTCGCTGGCGTAGACCTCGGTCAGCAACAGTTTGAGCACGGATTTGTAGGGCGACTCGATGCCCTTGAACAGCTGCCAGAGCCCGGCGCCGATGAATTCGCCCGGCGGGATGTAGGCCAGATGCCCCAGGTCCAGGGTTTCGTCGGCACGGATGAAGCGCTTGGAGATCAGCGTGTGGGTGTATTGCTGATAATTCTCTTCTTCATAGACCGGCACCAGCCACCAGATCGGCGTGCGCCCGGCCAGCCAGATGGCGGTGCGGTAGAACTCGTCCAGCAACAGATAATGCTGGGTGGTGCCGCAGTCATCGGAGCTGAGCTGGTTGTCCCGTTCGCCGCGGACGAATCGCGCCGGGTCAATGAGGAAAAAGTGAGCCTCGGCGCCTTGGGTGGCGGCCCAGATTTCCAGCAGCTGGCATTTCTTGCGTAGCTCGGCGAGTTCATCCTCGCTCAAGTCCGGGCCGTGGCACACCCATACGTCCATGTCGCTCTGGTCGGCCTGGGCGAGCGTGCCGAGGCTGCCCATCAGGAACAGGCCGAGGATTGGCCGCGGAGGGTTGCTGCCATGGCGCGGCTTATACGAAAACGAGCGGGTCAGCCGCTGGGCCTCGGCGAGGACATTGGCGTCGGGCTCGTAATTCGACAACCCGGCGGGCGTGCTGCCGGAGACGTAGCCGGGCAGCAGTGGATGGTTGACGTGAAAGAACAGCGGAAGCAGCGTCAATACGCCCTGCTGGCGGGTCGACAACCCTTCGAGGGCGCGCTCCATGCGGCCGGAATTGAGCTTGAGGAAACGCGCGCGCAACTGGCTCAGGACCTTGCGGTCGATTCCCTGGTCCAGATCGGGGCGTATTTCGTGATTGCGGGTCATGTCAGCTCAAACCGGCTCGCGGCGTCGCACGTGGGGAAGCACAAGTGATGGCAGGTTAACGCCCGAATCGTGGAATTCTTGAGCTGATAATGATTTTGACGTCAGGATTTTTACGAAAGAAGCCGTGCGCCTGCGGAAACCCCGAGGCAAAGGGATTTCCGTGGGCGGGAGGAGATCAGGCGGTTTCTTCGGCGCGGAGTATCGTCAGGACAGTTTGCACATTTTGCGCGGCATCACGCCCCAGACTGGTCAGATAACCGCCATCGGGTTGGTCTATCAGATCTTTTTCAAACAGGCGCTTGGCAGCGGCGATGGCTTTCGGGGCAGCGGTCTGATGAATTTTCAGGCCTTCCTGGGAACTGTCCAGGTTGAAGAGTGCAAGGATTTCCAGTTCGGCAACCAGCTCAGGGGTAAGCGACATAAGGACTCCAGACTTTCTAGGAATTTGGTCGACAGCGTCACTAAGGTGAGCGCACTCGGCCGAGCTGTCCAGTGTCAGTGTGGGGCTTTTTTGTTTAAAGCGATTTTTTTGTGGCGAGGGAGCTTGCTCCCGCTGGGTTGCGAAGCGATCCCGAAAATTTGCGACTGCTGCGCCCGAAGCGTCGGACGGCCGAGCGGGAGCAAGCTCCCTCACCACAAGAGCGGCGTTGCCCGTCGGGTCATTTCTTTTCCGGCGGCAGCTCAGGCAAGGCGCGCAGGGCGGCTTCGTACCACTCGGTATTGAACGGACGGTCTTCTTCCAGGATCGCGTCGATTTCAACCGCCAGCACGTGGGCCATCAGGTTGAGGATTTCGTCACGCTCATAACCGACCAGGGTCAACTTGTTGAAGGTGGCCTTGGCCGCTGGCGGGTTGTCGCTTTCGATCTGGTTCTCGATGGCCTGGATCAGCGTGGATTCGACGAATTCTTCTTCGTCATGTTCGATATCGCTTGGCTCGCTCATGGCAGCCTCCTGTGGAAAAGGCCGCCAGTTTACCTGCATTCAGCAGCGTGATGCGCCTGGCGCGAAATGTCCCGCCGGTCTATAACCCAAGGCTGCCAACCCCGCACGGCCTGGAGGCTATGGAATGCTCAAGCTTTATGGTTTTTCTGTCAGCAATTATTACAACATGGTCAAGCTGGCGCTGCTGGAGAAGGGGCTGCCCTTCGAAGAGGTCCAGTTCTTTGGCGCCCAGACCCCGGAAGCCCTGGCCATCAGCCCGCGCGGCAAGGTGCCGGTATTGAAGACCGAGCAGGGCTTTATCAACGAGACCAGCGTCATTCTGGAATATATCGAGCAAACCCAGCCGGGCAAGGCCCTGCTGCCCAACGACCCGTTCGAGCGCGCCCAGGTGCTGGCCTTGTGCCGGGAAATCGAGTTGTACATCGAGCTGCCGGGACGTGCCTGCTATCCCGAAGCGTTTTTTGGCATGGCGGTGCCCGAGGCGATCAAGGACAAGGCCAAGGGCGAGTTATTGCTCGGGTTTGCCTCGCTTGGCCGGCACGGAAAATTCTCGCCTTATTTGGCGGGTGACAGCTTGAGCATTGCCGACCTGTATTTCTACTACAGCCTTTCGCTGGCCTTGCCGGTGGGCAAGAAGGTTTTCGATATCGACTTGCTGGCAGAGATGCCGAAGGCCAGGGCATTGATGGAGCTGCTCGGGCAAAATCCGCACGTGCAGCGGATTGCGGCGGATCGAGAGGCTGAAATGCCGGCGTTCCTGGCGAAGATTGCTGCCAGGAAGTGAGTGGTTTCGTTGTCCTGACGACCGCTATCGCGAGCAAGCTCGCTCCCACATTTGATCTCCATGTTCACAAAATTTGTGTTCACTGAAATCCCTGTGGGAGCGAGCTTGCTCGCGATGCTCTTGCTTTAGCGGCTGGCGAGAAGCGCCTGGCCACGAACGACCGCTGCTTTTACCTGCGCCGGCGCCGTACCGCCAACATGATCACGGGCATTGACCGAGCCTTCCAGTGTCAACACCGCGAACACGTCCTGCTCGATCTGGTCGCTGAACTGGCGCAGTTCTTCCAGGCTCATTTCCGCCAGGTCCTTGCCGTTGTCGACGCCGTACTTCACGGCATGGCCGACAATCTCATGGCAATCACGGAACGGCAGGCCACGGCGGACCAGGTAATCGGCCAGGTCGGTGGCGGTGGAGAAGCCGCGCAGGGCCGCTTCGCGCATGACCGCATGCTTGGGCTTGATGGCCGGGATCATGTCGGCGAACGCGCGCAGCGAATCGCGCAAGGTATCGGCGGCGTCGAACAGCGGCTCCTTGTCTTCCTGGTTGTCCTTGTTGTAGGCCAGTGGCTGGCCTTTCATCAGGGTCAGCAGGCCCATCAGCGCGCCGAATACCCGGCCGCTCTTGCCCCGTACCAGCTCCGGCACGTCGGGGTTTTTCTTTTGCGGCATGATCGAGCTGCCGGTGCAGAAGCGGTCGGGCAGATCGATGAACTGGAATTGCGCGCTGGTCCACAGCACCAGCTCTTCGGAGAAGCGCGACAGGTGCATCATCGCGATGCTCGCGGCGGAGCAGAATTCGATGGCGAAGTCGCGGTCCGAAACGTTATCCAGCGAGTTGCCGCCCACCGCATCGAAGCCCAGCAGTTGCGCGGTGTATTCACGGTCGATCGGATAGGTCGTGCCGGCGAGCGCGGCGCTGCCCAGGGGCATGCGATTGGTGCGTTTGCGGCAGTCGACCAGGCGCTCGTAGTCGCGGCTGAGCATCTCGAACCAGGCGAGCATGTGATGCCCAAACGTTACAGGTTGCGCGGTTTGCAAGTGCGTGAAGCCCGGCATGATGCTCTCCGCCTCGCGCTCGGCCTGTTCCAGCAGGCCTTTTTGCAGGCGGGTGATTTCAGCCAGGATCAGGTCGATTTCATCACGCAGCCATAAGCGGATGTCAGTGGCGACCTGGTCGTTACGGCTGCGACCGGTGTGCAGCTTCTTGCCGGTCACGCCGATGCGGTCGGTCAGGCGCGCTTCGATGTTCATGTGCACGTCTTCAAGGTCCACGCGCCAGTCGAACTGGCCGGCCTCGATCTCGCCCTGGATGGTCTTCAGGCCATCGATGATGCTGTCGCGCTCGGCATCGGTCAGCACGCCGACCTTGGCCAGCATGGTGGCGTGGGCGATCGAGCCCATGATGTCGTGGCGATACAGGCGCTGGTCAAAATTGACGGAGGCGGTGAAGCGGGCGACGAAGGCGTCGACGGGTTCACTGAAGCGGCCGCCCCAGGACTGATTGGTCTTGTCAGTGCTCATGAATTCGCTCGTGATCGGCTGAAGAAAAAGTAGCGGTTAAGGCTGCAGCGGATGATAGCAGGGTTGCCGGGGCTGGCGCTGGCAATGGTCGGCAGGTTTTTTACCCGGAAAAGCCACGCATTTGCCGGGTTTTTGCACAACGATATTTTTCGATTGAGCAATATCGTCGTGGCAACCGTCTACAGTGGACGTAGGGCTTTGCTTTTTCATCTTGGACGCATCGGACGCACCAAAAAAATGGGGGTGCTCATATTGATCAGATCGAGTGTTAACAGTCCCTGTGGCGACGTTGTGCGACAACAGGCCTCGAGCTCCGGTAGGCAAGCGCTGGTAAAGATAGGCAACCACCTCGCGGCACTTTTTGGCCCTCGGACGAGTCTTAGCGTGGATCGCGGTGACGGATGTCACTTCCCCTGTCTACGCTATCCTTGTGCGAGACTCACGCAGGAATCCAGCGCAATATGAATGTCCTGATCGTTGACGACGAACCACTGGTCCGCGAGCGCCTGAGCCGAATGCTTGGCGAACTCGAGGGTTACAGTGTCCTGGAGCCGAGCGCCACCAATGGCGAAGAGGCGTTGGCCCTTATCGACAGCCACAAGCCGGATATCGTGCTGCTCGACATCCGCATGCCTGGCCTGGACGGGCTGCAGGTCGCGGCCAAGCTGTGCGAGCGCGAGTCGCCTCCCGCAGTGGTGTTCTGTACCACCCGGGACGATTTTCCTCCGGAGGTGTTGCAGGCCGGTGCCGTGGGCTATCTGATCAAGCCGGTTTCCGTCGAGGCGCTGGAAGAAGCGTTGCGCAAGGCTGAGCGACCGAACCGCGTGCAACTGGCGGCGCTTACCCGCCCGGCCGCCGAGAGCGGCAGCGGCCCGCGCAGCCATATCAGCGCACGGACCCGAAAAGGTATCGAGCTGATTCCGTTGAACCAGGTGGTCTACTTCATTGCCGACCACAAATACGTGACCTTGCGCCACGAAAGCGGAGAAGTGCTGCTGGACGAGCCGCTCAAGGCGCTGGAGGACGAGTTCGGCGAACGGTTCGTGCGCATCCACCGCAACGCCTTGGTGGCTCGCGAGCGTATCGAGCGTTTGCAACGCACCCCCCTCGGGCACTTCCAGCTTTACCTCAAGGGGCTCAATGGCGACGCGCTGATCGTTAGCCGGCGGCATGTGGCGGGCGTGCGCAAGATGATGCAACAGCTTTAGCGTGTTCCGCAGCGTTCAATCTTCAGGATTGGCGGCCCGGGAGGCCTTTGCGTCGTGATTCAAGTCAAAGCGGATTTGGCTGAGCTGTTATTATCTGCCGTATCTTTTAAGTACGGATTGATCCATGTCCCCTCGCGAGATCCGCATCGCCACCCGTAAAAGCGCCTTGGCTCTCTGGCAGGCCGAGTACGTCAAAACCCGCCTGGAAGCGGCCCACCCTGGCCTGATCGTATCGCTGGTGCCGATGGTCAGTCGCGGTGACAAACTGCTCGATTCGCCCCTGTCGAAGATCGGTGGCAAGGGCCTGTTCGTCAAGGAGCTGGAAACCGCGCTGCTGGACAACGAAGCCGACATCGCCGTGCATTCGATGAAAGATGTGCCCATGGACTTCCCCGAAGGCCTGGGCCTTTTTTGCATCTGCGAGCGGGAAGACCCGCGTGATGCGTTTGTCTCCAACAGCTTTTCCAGTCTTGAAGCATTGCCCCCGGGAAGTGTGGTCGGCACTTCCAGCCTGCGTCGCCAGGCGCAGTTGCTGGCGCGGCGTCCGGACCTGCAGATCCGCTTCCTGCGCGGCAACGTCAACACGCGCCTGGCCAAGCTCGATGCTGGCGAATACGACGCGATCATCCTCGCCGCCGCCGGCCTGATCCGGCTCGGGTTTGAAGATCGCATCACCTCGGCCATCAGCGTCGATGACAGCCTGCCGGCCGGTGGGCAGGGCGCGGTGGGCATCGAATGCCGTAGCGCCGACAGCGAAATCCATGCACTGCTGGCGCCGCTGCACCACGACGACACCGCCACGCGGGTCTTCGCCGAGCGCGCCCTGAACAAGCATCTGAACGGCGGATGCCAGGTGCCGATTGCCTGCTACGCCGTGCTCGAAGGCGAGCAGGTCTGGCTGCGTGGCCTGGTGGGCGATCCCAGCGGCGGCCAACTGCTCAGCGCCCAGGCCCGAGCACCGCGCGGCGATGCCGAGGCGCTGGGCGTGCGGGTGGCCGAAGACCTGCTGAGCCAGGGCGCCGATGACATCCTCAAGAAAGTCTACGGCGAGGCTGGCCACGCGTGACGGGCTGGCGGCTGCTGCTGACCCGGCCGACGGACGAATCGGCGGCCCTGGCGGCTGTGCTGGCGGATGCGGAAATCTACAGCAGCAGCCTGCCGCTGCTGGATATCGAGCCGGTCCCGGTGACCGAATCCGGGCAGGCGATCCTCCGTGAATTGAATCACTATTGCGCCGTGATCGTGGTCAGCAAGCCCGCCGCGCGCTTGTGCGTGGAGCTGTTGCGTCAGTATTGGCCGCAACCTCCGGATTTGCCATGGTTCAGCGTGGGCGCCGCTACCGGACAGATTCTTGCCGATGCCGGCCTCAGCGTGTTTTATCCCGATAACGGCGACGACAGCGAAGCCTTGCTTGAGCTCGGGGCGTTGCGCCAGGTACTCGACCGGCCCGATCCGCGTGTCTTGATCGTCCGTGGTGAGGGTGGACGCGGCTTGCTGGCAGAGCGTTTGCGCGAGCAAGGTGCTAGTGTCGACTATCTTGAGCTGTACCGGCGCGGCCTGCCGCAATACGCCGAGGGCGAACTGCCGGCCAGGGTCGAAGCGGAACGCTTGAACGCGCTGGTGGTCAGCAGTGGGCAGAGCTTCGAGCATCTGCGCCGGCTCGCCGGTGAAGCGTGGCCCGCCCTGGCGCGGCTGCCGTTGTTCGTTCCAAGCCCCAGGGTCGCCGACATGGCGCGTGCCGCCGGGGCCCGGACAGTTATTGATTGCCGTGGCGCCAGCGCCGCGGCTTTGCTGGCGGCATTACGGGAACAATCCGTGCCGTTTTCCAATGCAAAGGATGGATACGTGAGCGAAACAGCCTTGCCAAAAGATCAGGACCAGCCAGCGCTCGATGCGCCGCTTGAAACGGCGCCGCCGATAGCACCGCGTCGCGGCAACGGGCTGGCGATTGTCGCGTTGTTGTTGGGGGCTGCCGGCGTCGCCGTGGGTGGCTGGGGTGTATGGCAAGTGCGTCATCTGCAAGCCAACACCCAGCAGCAATCCGCGCAGGTCCAGTCGCTCAATGACCAGGCCCAGGGCCTCAAGCTCAATGAGCAACGCCTGAGCGCGCGCCTCGAGCAATTGCCTCCGGCCGAAGAACTGGAGGAGCGCCGCCGCCAGGTTGCCCAGTTGCAAGGCGACCAGCAGCGTCTCAACCAGCGCCTGGAAACCGTGCTGGGTGCCAGCCGCAAGGATTGGCGCCTGGCCGAAGCCGAGCATTTGTTGCGCCTGGCCAGCCTGCGTCTTTCCGCCCTGCAGGACATCAGCAGTGCCCAGGCACTGGTACAGGGCGCCGATGAAATCCTGCGCGAGCAGAACGACCCGGGCTCGTTCGCTGCCCGCGAACAATTGGCCAAGACCCTCGCTGCGCTGCGCAGCACCGAGCAGCCGGATCGCACCGGGCTGTTCCTGCAACTGGGTGCCTTGCGTGACCAGGTGCTGCAGCTGACCGAGCTTGCGCCCGAATACAAGGATCGTGGCGAGTCGCTGCTGGGACTGACGAGCGACGGCGATGGTGCCAGTCGCTGGGCGCAGTGGTGGGACCGGATCTCGCGTTATATCCGCATCGATTTCAATGCCGATGAAAACGTCCGTCCACTCCTGGCCGGACAGAGCCTGGTCCAGGTGCGCCTGGCCTTGAGCCTGGCGCTGGAGCAGGCGCAATGGGCCGCGCTCAATGGTCAGGCGGCGGTGTACACCCAGGCGCTGGCCGAGGCGCGTGACGTGCTCAGGAACAACTTCAACCAGGACAACCCGCAAAGCAAGATCATGCTCGAGCGGGTTGGCGAGTTGAGCAAGTTGCCAGTGACAGTGGTCACGCCGGACCTGACCGGCACCCTGAGCGCCGTCCAGGCCTACCTCGAGCGCCGCAACCTGAATGCTGAAGACTCGGTCAAGCCGCTGCCCAAGGCGGGCGGGCAGGAGACCGCGCCATGAAGCGTCTCTACGTGATTCTGTTCGTGGTCATCGCGGCCGCAGCCTTGCTGGGCGTGGCGATTTCCGAGCATTCGGGTTACGTGCTGGTGGCGTACAAGAGCTTCCGCTACGAAGCCGGCCTGTGGGTCACCCTCGCACTGATCGCGGTGATCTGGTTGTTGTGGCGCGCAGTGTTTGCTCTGGTCGGGCTGGTAACCACGTCCACTGGCGTGGTTAACCCGTGGTCGCGACGCAACCGCAGTCGTCGCGTACAAGTTGCAATCGAACATGGCCAGCTGGACCTGGCCGAAGGCCGTTGGGCCAGCGCCCAGCGGCATCTTCACCGCGCCGCCGAAGCCGAGCGCCAGCCCTTGTTGTATTACCTCGGCGCCGCCCGCGCGGCCAATGAACAAGGCCTCTATGAGCAAAGCGACAGTCTGCTTGAGCGCGCCCTGGAGCGGCAGCCCCAGGCCGAGCTGGCCATCGCGCTGACTCACGCCCAGTTGCAGACGGACCGGGGTGACACCGACGGTGCGTTGAGCACGCTGCAAGCCATGCATGAACGCCATCCTCACAATGCCCAGACCCTGCGTCAGTTGCAGCGCTTGCACCAGCAGCGCGGTGACTGGTCGGCGGTGATCCGGCTGTTGCCGGAGCTGCGCAAGGACAAGGTCCTGCCGCCCGCCGAACTGGCTGAGCTGGAACGGCGGGCCTGGGGTGAAAACCTCACCTTGGCTGCCCATCGCGAAGCTGACGGAAGCGTCGGCTTGCAATCGCTCGATCGGGCCTGGCAACAGCTCACCTCAGCCCAGCGCCAGGAACCGGCAATGGTGCTCGCCTATGCCGAGCAACTTCGTCAGCTGGGCGCCCAGGCGCAGGCTGAGGAGGTATTGCGGGTTGCGCTCAAGCGGCACTACGACAGCCACCTGGCGCGTTTGTACGGACTGGTTCGCGGCGCTGACCCGAGCCGCCAGTTGCAAGCGGCCGAGGGCTGGCTCAAGGAGCATCCGAATGACCCGAGCCTGCTCCTGACGCTGGGGCGTCTGTGCTTGCAAAACAGCTTGTGGGGCAAGGCGCGGGATTATCTCGAAAGCAGCCTGCGCATCCAGCGCAACCCTGAGGCTTGTGCCGAACTGGCCCGCTTGCTGGCGCAACTGGGCGATGCGGAGCGCAGCAACCAGTTATTCCAAGAGGGGCTGGGACTGCTGGACGAGCGCTTGCTGGCGGCACCCTTGCCGGTTCCGAGCACTTGAATTGCTAATGAATCATCGTGGCGAGGAAGCTTGCTTCCTTGCCGCATTTCCATCCCGTCGAGGGTGAATTGGGTCCGTTATGCGGCCGCTGAAGCTCTCTTCAGTAAAATCCTACAGCCTGCTGCGCCAAGTCTCGTGGTGCTTGTCGGGTATTCCTTACATCTTTGACGAAGTCTCCGCAACGCCTCGTCTTGAAAGGTCCGAGGGCTTTCCTCTACCGTAACCGCTTGTCTTTTCTGTTACGGAACCGCCATGTCTTTGGCCAGCTCTCGCTCTCTGTTTCTCCTGGCTTCCATCGCCGCGGCTCTGGTTTTGGGGATCACGTTTTATCTGGAATATGCGGTCGGTCTGACCCCGTGCAGCCTGTGCATTTTGCAGCGGTTATGCCTGACGCTGCTCCTGATGACCTGTCTTGCCGCTTGCGTGCATGGCCCGGCTCTGAGAGCTAGCGTTGTGTATGCGGCGGTGGGCGTGGCCTTCGTCTCGGGAGGGCTGGCGCTGGCGTGGTACCACGTCCTTGCGCAGAGCGATTCGATCGAGCTGTTGCCCGACTGCCTCGCCAAGCTCAGGGGCGCCGATCTGTGGTGGCACGCCATGCATCGCGCGCTTGACGGAGCGATCGATTGCACGAGCGTCTCCTGGACGCTGTTTCGTCTGAGCATCCCTGAATGGAGCCTGCTGTTTTTTATCGCGCTCTTCATCTCGATGACTTATCTGCTGCTGCGCCTGGCCTGGAATGCCCTGGTGCCACCGCTCGGCGACGAGACGTCGCAGTTGGTCCGAAGGCTGGATCAAACACTTGTATGAACTTTATAGCCTGCGTACCTTGAAGCAGTTGTCGTGCGGGCATAATCTGGCCGGCACGTATCATTGGAATCATGCCACTCGATCTGGTTGTGTCTGGCTCGTTCCTGGTCATCCAGGTGTGCTCCAGACTGCGAGGGGTGTGACTCAGAAGGGAAGAAATCACCATGCTCGAAAGTTGTCAGAATGCTCAGGAACGCTGGGGTGGGGTGCATCTGCTGATCGACCGCTGGTTGCAGGAGCGTCATGAACTGGTTCGAGCCTATGATGCTCTTGGCGACAAGCCTGAAGCACTGAGTGAAAGTCGCAAGCCTTTGCAGGAATTTTGCGGTGTGCTGGTGGACTATGTGTCGGCCGGTCATTTCGAGATCTACGAGCAACTGACGGGCGAGGCCAAGGCCTTCAATGACAAACGCGGCCTGGAACTGGCTGATACGATTTATCCGCGCATCGATGTCATCACCGAGAAGCTGTTGGCCTTCAATGACCTCTGTGATGAAGGTAAATGCGTAGCGGAAAAATTCAAGGAACTGGGCGGTTTGTTGCATGAGCGTTTCGAGCTGGAGGATTGCCTGATCGAGGTGCTGCACAACGCCCACAAGGAAGAGGCTACCGCCCAGGCTTGAGGGCTTGGCGGTGACAGGAAACGGTGCGCTTTGCGCGCCGTTTTTCGTTTAACGGCTTCAGGTCGTTGCGCCCAGCAATTCAATTTCGAACACCAGCGGCGTGAAGGGTGGAATCACGTCCCCGGCACCTTCGGCGCCATAGGCCAAGGCCGAAGGAATCACCAATCGCCACTTCGCGCCCACCGGCATCTGCGGCAGTGCGCTGCGCCACCCATCAATCACGCTGTCAAGATTGAACCACTGCGCCTGATGGTTTGAATCGAAAACGGTGCCGTCCGGCAATTGACCGACATACCGCACCTGGACCTTGCCGTGGGGGCCGGCCTTCGCGCCGCTGCCCGGCTTGAGTTCGGTCAGCAGGATGCCGTCCGACAATTGCTGGACGCCCGGCCGGCCTTTTTCCTCATCGAGAAATTTCCGCTCGCTCTTCAGCGCCATTTGCGTTTGCGGCGTGGACGACTGCGCCAGGAGTTGCGCCTGATGTTCGGCCAGGATCCGTTCGATGCGTTCATCTGCCAGGGCCAACGGTTTACCCAGATAAGCCTGCTGCAGGCCTTCGACCAGCGCCTGGATCTCCAGGTCCGGCACGTCCTGACGCAGGCGCTCGCCCAGGCTGGCGCCGAGGCTGTAGGCCAGGTCGCGACCGTCGTTGGCGTCGGATTTTTCAGCGGCCTGAGCCAGGGAGCAAACCATGCAAAGAAATAAAAAAAGGTGACGCGACATGTGTACGTTCTCCGCCCTCGATTTTAGGGATTATGCCAGTGTCGATAACGCTCAAAGCGATTTGTCCTGGCAGTGCTGCAGACTATTTTTTGCCTCGTGCAACGCAACGCCTTGTGTAGTGTCAACATGCCCTAGCGGCGGTTGCAGCAGAGGTCTAGTATGAGCCGCACTCACGTCAGTCAGGAGGTAAACCATGTCGGCCACCAAGAAGCCTGTAAACACTCCGTTGCACTTGCTCCAACAATTGTCGGGCAGCTTGCTCGAGCATCTGGAAAATGCCTGCTCCCAAGCTCTGGCTGATGCTGAAAAACTGCTCGCCAAGCTGGAAAAACAACGCGGCAAGGCGCAGGAAAAACTGCACAAGTCGCGGACCAAGCTGCAAGACGCGGCAACCGCCGGCAAGGCCAAGGCACAAACCAAGGCCAAGGATGCCGTGAAGGAACTCGAAGACCTGCTCGATGCCTTGAAGGATCGTCAATCCGAAACCCGCGCCTACATCCTGCAACTCAAGCGTGATGCCCAGGAAAGCCTGAAGCTGGCCCAAGGTGTCGGTCGCGTTCAAGAAGCCGCCAGCAAGGCGCTGAGCCTTCGCGCGGCCAAGCCTGCCGCTGTATCGGCCAAGAAGCCAGCGGCTAAACCTGTCGCGGCGAAAACTGCGGCCAAGGCGCCCGTCAAGCCAGTCGCCAAAGTTGCCGCCAAGCCGGCTGCCAAACCTGCCGTAAAACCAGTCGCTGCCAGCGCTGCGAAACCTGCGGCGAAAAAACCGGCCGTGAAAGCAGCTGCCAAGCCTGCCGTTAAAGCTCCTGCTGCCAAGCCTGTTGCCGCCAAACCAGCCGCAAAAGTTGCCGCCAAGCCTGCCGCTAAAACCGCTGCTGCCAAACCCGCTGCGACGAAGACCGCCGCTGCCAAGCCTGCTGCGAAAGCGGCGGCCAAACCTGCTGCCGCGAAGCCGGCCGCCAAGGCTGCCGCTGCCAAACCCGCTGCCGCCAAGCCTGCTGTCAAATCGGCGGCCAAGCCGGTTGCTGCTGCCAAGGCTCCCGTCAAAGCACCTGTAAAGGCCGTGGCAAAACCCGCAGCAGCCAAACCCGCTGCGAAGCCTGCCGTGAAAAAGCCTGCTGCTGCAAAACCGGTGACGGCTCCGGTTGCCAAGCCTGCCGCGCCAGCACCAGCGGCCGCAGTGACGCCTGCGCCAACGACCAGCACGCCGGCGCCAGCGGTGAACCCAAGCGTAACCACCGCGCCGAGCACCACTCCGCCCCGCGCTTCCTAAGGGGTGACTGCCGCGACGCGCAGCCGATGCAGCGCGTCGCGGTTGGTTTGGCCGGCATTCGCCACCAGCCTCTGCAGCCACTGCGCTGTCGCTTCATCCTGGCCCTTGGGCCAGTCCCCTGCCGTGGCCTCCAGCCGCTCCAGCAATTGTCGTTCGGCTTCCAGCTCCAGTTTCTTGATCTGTTCGCGCAGGCTACCCAGCCCGGCGTCCTGGCGGGCGAGGTCTTTCCATTGTGTGCGCAACGTCCGCAATGGCTGGACGACGGCTGCGTCCCAGGGGCCGGCCACGTGCCGAAGCTGCTGTAACCTCTGCTCATCACAGGTTACCCCGCGTTGTTCCAGCCACAGCCCGCAAAGCACCAGGCAGACGTTCGCGCCTTCTGCCTGCAACGCCAGGCACGCCGCTTCCACGCCAGGCCTGGCATAAAGGTTGATCGAAAAGCTCCACAGATCAGAGGACATCGTGCTACTCGCGCCAGTTGCGAGCGAAGCTGGTAGACTCCGCCGCCATTATGATTCGACTACAGAACCTGACTTTACAGCGTGGCCCGCAACGTCTGCTAGAAGACGCCGAGCTGACCCTGCACGCCGGCCACAAAGCTGGCCTCATCGGTGCCAACGGCGCCGGCAAATCGAGCCTGTTCGCTTTGCTGCGCGGCGAGTTGCACCCGGACTCCGGCGATTGCTTCCTGCCGGCGGATTGGCGCATCGCCCACATGCGTCAGGAGGTCGATACACTCGAGCGCCTGGCCGTGAATTATGTGCTCGATGGCGACCTGCGTCTGCGTGAGGTGCAACGCGATCTCGCCGCGGCCGAAGCCGCCCATGACGGTGCCGCCCAGGCGCGCTTGCATTCGGAACTCGACAGCGCCGACGGCTACACCGCGGACGCCCGGGCACGTAAATTGTTGGCCGGCCTGGGCTTTACCAACGAACAGATGGATCGCCAGGTCGGCGACTTCTCCGGTGGCTGGCGGATGCGCCTGAACCTGGCGCAGGCCCTGATGTGTCCGTCGGACCTGTTGCTGCTCGACGAACCGACCAACCACCTGGATCTGGATGCGATCATCTGGCTCGAAGACTGGCTCAAGAGTTACCCCGGTACACTGCTGCTGATTTCCCACGACCGCGACTTCCTCGACGCCGTGGTGGATCACGTAGCTCATGTCGACCAGCGCAAGCTCACCTTGTACCGCGGTGGCTACAGTGCCTTCGAGCGTGCCCGTGCCGAACGTCTGGCCCAGCAACAGCAGGCCTACGAGAAGCAACAGGCGCAACGTGCGCACATGGAAAGCTACATTGCCCGCTTCAAGGCCCAGGCTACCAAGGCCCGCCAGGCCCAGAGCCGGATCAAGGCGCTGGAGCGGATGGAAGAACTGTCGGCGGCCCACGTCGACTCACCATTCGATTTTGTCTTCCGCGAATCGAGCAAGATCTCCAGTCCGCTGATCGACCTGTCCGACGCGCGCCTGGGCTATGGCGACAAGACCGTGCTGGAGAAGGTCAAGCTGCAACTGACCCCAGGCGCGCGGATCGGTCTGCTGGGGCCCAACGGTGCCGGTAAGTCGACCCTGATCAAGAACCTCTCTGGCGAGCTCCAGCCCTTGGCCGGACGCCTGACGCGCGGCGAAAACACGGTGGTCGGCTACTTCGCCCAGCATCAGTTGGACTCGCTCGATGCCAAGGCCAGCCCGCTGTTGCATCTGCAACGCCTGGCGCCGACCGAACGTGAACAGACTCTGCGCGATTTCCTCGGTGGTTTCGACTTTCGCGGCGCGCGTATCGACGAGCCGGTGCTGAATTTCTCCGGTGGCGAGAAGGCGCGCCTGGCGCTGGCGTTGATCGCCTGGGACCGGCCGAACCTGTTGCTGCTCGACGAGCCGACCAACCACCTGGACCTGGAAATGCGCCTGGCCCTGACCATGGCCTTGCAAGAGTTCAGCGGCGCGGTGCTGGTGGTCTCCCACGACCGGCATTTGCTCAAGAGCACCACGGACAATTTCTTCCTGGTGGCCGACGGCAAGGTCGAGGAGTTCGATGGCGATCTCGAAGACTATGCGCGCTGGCTGGTGGAATATCGCCAGCGCAACGCACCGGTCAGCGGCACCCCGGTGAACCCGGACAAAACCGACAAGAAGGCCCAGCGCCAGGCCGCGGCAGCGTTGCGTCAGCAGTTGGCGCCGCACAAGCGCGAGGCCGACAAGCTCGAAGCCGAGTTGGGCAAGCTGCATGAAAAGCTGCAGAAAATCGAAACCAGCCTTGGCGACAGCGGTCTCTACGAGGCAGCGCGCAAGGACGAGCTGCGTGATCTGCTGGCTGAACAGGCCAGGCTGAAAGTTCGAGAAGCGGAACTTGAGGAGGCGTGGATGCAAGCCCTGGAGTTGCTGGAAAACCTGCAAGCGGAGCTGGAGGCGTTGTCCTGATGGAAGCGTTGTCCCTGCCTATACCCGTCATGTGGATCGAGCCGATCTGGCTCGGTGTGCAAATCCTGCTGATTCTGTTGGTCGGTTATGTTGCCCAGCGTGTCGTCGCGCGCTTCCTCACCGGGCTCGGCGAGCGCTATCCACTGCCGTCCCAGTTGGTGATCATCCTGCGCGGTGTGCTGCGCTGGCTGATCATGGGCAGCGCGGTACTGGTGGCGCTCGAACGCCTCGGCGTCTCGGCCACGGTGCTGTGGACCGCGCTGTCGGGGTTCGTTGCCGTTGCGGCGGTGGCGTTCTTCGCCATCTGGAGCGTGCTGTCGAACCTGCTCTGCGCCATTCTGATCTACACCGTCGGCCCGTTCCGCCTGGGTGACGTGGTCGAGCTGGTCGAGGCCACCGACAAGCCTGGCATCAAGGGGCGGGTGGTGGCGATCAACCTGCTCTACACCACCTTGATCGAACCCGAGGAGCTCGGTACCGGCAGCTCCATGGTGCAGGTGCCCAACAGCCTGTTCTTCCAGCGTTCGGTCCGGCGCTGGCGCGGCAGCGAAGCGTTTCCGGTCGGCGGTTTCGTCGAATAGTCCGATCCCTGGGCGGGTTCTGAAAAAAACGGTGGTTATCCGCACGGCGGCGCATTAGTTTATTCGTTTCGACGGAACTGAGCCGAGGTGTGCGATGTTGCTGGAAACGTGGCTGGCGTTCTTCGCCGCCTGCTGGGTCATCAGCCTTTCGCCGGGCGCCGGTGCCATTGCATCGATGTCCAGCGGTCTGCAATACGGTTTCTGGCGTGGCTACTGGAACGCCCTGGGCCTGCAATTGGGCCTGGCGTTGCAGATCGTGATTGTCGCCGCCGGTGTTGGCGCGATTCTCACCGCGTCAGCTACCGCCTTCTACGCAATCAAGTGGTTCGGCGTGGCGTACCTGGTCTATCTGGGCGTCAAGCAATGGCGGGCCATTCCCGCAGACCTTAGCGACGACGCGGCGGTGCGCCCCATCGGCAAACCCCTGGCCTTGGTGTTTCGCGGTTTCTTGGTGAATGTCAGCAACCCCAAGGCGCTGGTATTCATGCTCGCGGTGCTGCCGCAGTTCATCGATCCTCATGCCCCGTTGGTCAAGCAATACCTGATCCTGGGCGTGACCATGATCTGCGTCGACCTCATTGTCATGGCCGGGTACACCGGGCTGGCATCCAAGGTCTTGCGCCTGTTGCGTACCCCGAAACAGCAACGGCGGATGAACCGGACCTTCGCCGGGCTGTTCATTGGCGCGGCAGGTCTGCTGGCGACGATTCGCAGGGCTGCGGTGTAGTTACCGTGGCGAAGGCGAGCTCTTGTGGCGAGGGAGCTTGCTCCCGCTGGGCTGCGTAGCAGCCCCAAAAGAGGCGTTCGCTACGCAACCGAGCGGGAGCAAGCTCCCTCGCCACGAAAGCACTTAGCTGGCAATGCGCTTCAGCGCAGGATTACCGGCGCGGTATCCCTCGGCAGGTTATTGCGCTGCACCGGCTCGCCAGGCTGTTCATGGCTCGGGCCACCGAGCTGCTCGCTCAACTGCCGCGCCACGTCTTCACCCAACGCCTTGGACACTTCGCGCACGACCCGTGGACGATTGAGGCTGATACGCACGTCCCGGTGGTTCAACAGCTTGGTGTCCTGGCCCTCGCCCATGGCGGTGAAGGCCGAGGTGATTTCATAGGTCTTGGTGTTGATCAGGCTGAAATCCGCCACCAGCGACAGTGCGAGCACCGCCGAGTAGCTGTCGGCAGTGCCCAGCTCGTTGATGTCCCGAGTGAAATCGATGTCCGACACGGTGCCGAACAGCACATAGTCGGCGCCCTTGAAATGCCCGGCCTTGATTCGCTTGATCACGTCATAGACATCGCCCGTGGACGATGCGGTGTGCGGCGTGCCCTGCACCAGCTGGAACATACCGCTGCGCAGGATCTCGCCCTTGATGTCGCCAGTGAACTTGCGCAGTTCGCCTTGCTCGATGTAGCTGCTGGTCGCTTCCATCTCTTCGTAGCTCGACGACGCGCTGGCGCTGTACGGGTTCGCCCGGAAGTTGCTCTGGGCGGAAACGGTGTGGATGTATTCTTCCACGCGTTGCTGGTACGCCAGGTCAGTCACTGCGACTCTTGGGGCCGCCTGCGCACTGAATGCGCAGGCCAGGGCCATGATGCCGATCCATGTACGCATGGCTTAACGCTCCGTGGTCTTGCGGATTTCTTTCTCGTCCATCCATTCGGCCAGACCGCTTTCAACATCGATCAGTTGCAGGCTGAATTTGTAGAAGACGTCCTTGTAGTCTTCGCTGCGCTTGACGATCGAGCTGATGGAACCCTCGATGCGGTACTTGGCGGCGATCATGTTGCCGGTCTTGGCCACTGTGCTTTTTTTGTACAGGCCGCTCTGGTTCTGCAGCTTGAGCTGGTCGACCTGGCTGTCCATGGCATTGTTGTCACTGGCAAAGCGTGCCGCGCCGGTTTTCATCAGTTGGGTCTTGATGCTGGTAGTGATCTCGCGAGTATCGATGTACTCGCTGGTCTTGTTCTTCACGTCGTAGACCTGCACCACCGGACGGCCCTGCAGGATGCCGGACTGAGCGAGGGAGCGGGTCATGGACTCGGCGATCATCTGCAGGTCAGTGGAGCCGAATTCGTTGGTGACGGTTTCCACGGCCTTGGTGTCGCCATAGCTGATGTTCTTGTTGCCCAGGACCGGCGAGTTGTTGGCGCAGCCGCTGACCAGCAGGGCGGCGAGGGCGAGGGAGGAGATGCGTAGGAACATTTTGGTGCTCTCTAAAATCTGAAAAAAGGAGTAGAAATCACTAGGCGCTTTTCTGTGGGAGCGAGCTTGCTCGCGATTGCTGTGTGTCATTCACTCCATCGCTGGCTGACCCGACGCTATCGCGAGCAAGCTCGCTCCCACAGGTCCAGCACCTCAAGGGGTATTGATTTCCAAACGGAAGTCCACGGCCTTGGGCGTCGGTGCGATGGCCGGCAGGAAGCGGGTCTGTTCGCCATACAGCGTCAGGGTTTTCCAGCTTTCCTCTTCGGCGATCGGGAAGCCTTCCGGTCCCAGCCAGGCGAAGCGGTAATACATCGTCTTGTTATTGAAACTGGTATTGCTCAACTGCACGTTGACGGTCATGTAGCCGTTTTCGCGGGCGACGCGCATAGCGCCGACCACGATGTTTTTTGTCTTGCCCATCGCCACGACCTTGCTGGCGGCAGTGCCCTGCTCCGGTGGTGGTGGGGTGGCGCAACCGGCCAGCAAGGCCAGGGCGCCGACGGCGATCAGTTTTAAACGCATGTGAACAAGACTCCGTTCTTAAGGTTGCTTGAGGGCGATGGCGGTCGGGTTGGCGCTCGGGATCACCTGGGCCGCGAGGCCGCCGGCGAAGACCTGGCTGCCCACCGCCCGCAGGCTGATGACCTGGTAACGCTGATCAACCTTGATCTTGACCACCGAGCCGCCTACCGCGCTTGGCAGGGTGACCTGGTGTTCGCCCTTTTTCAGGCGCAGGCGCACCACTTGGGTGTAGTCCGGCAAGGTGCGCCAGGTGCGGGTGTCGGCGCCTTCGAGCACGGCCGAGGTGATGCCCACGGCCAGGCCGGCCAGCGGGTTGGTTTCGTTGATCTGTTTCTGTGCGACGCCACGGGTGATGGCCCGCACGGTCGTGCGCAGGATGATCCCCGGCATGTCGTCGCGCAGCGCCCGGCGCGACATGGCGGTGGTGCTGTTGAGCTGGGTCAGGTCCAACTGGCGACCGTCGACGCCGATCTGGGCGAAGGTCGCGGTGGAGGTGTCCGGCTTGATCAGCGGGAAGGACAATGGCGTGATGACCACATTGCCGCTGATCGGCAAGGGCAGCGGGATTCGCATCGAGTCACGGGATGGCGCCAGGCCGCTCTGCACCACAATCAGGACGTCACTGTCGTCGTCCTTCGCGGCAGGCTTGTCGAGGTTGAGCAGCGCCTGTTCCAGCAGCGGGGTGTTGGGGCGCAGTTCGGCGGCCTTGCGATAACCCGGCGCGGCCAGATCTTTCTCGCCCAGGGCTTCGTAGACGAAACCTGCCAGGTAATGGCTGAACGCGCTCTGGTAACTGTTTTTCAGGCTGACCACTTCAGGAGCGTCAAGGCTGGAGACCGGATAACCCTTGAGGTCCTTGTATTCGGTCTTGACCCCCTGTTTCTCCGCGTCTTCCTCGCGCTTGAGGTATTCCTTGTCGCGCAGGTCGGCGATCACGGCTTCGCGCTCGTGGGTCTTCTTGATCTGCATCCGTGCGCCGTCGAAGTCATTCACCGCCAGCAGGTTCAATGCCATCTGAGTGGTGAGCATGACCTTTTCATAGTCATAACCCTCATAGCGCCGGACTTTGTCATTGACCAGGAAACTGCCGAACTGCGCAACGTACTTGGCGGTATCGAGCTTGACGGCGTCTTCCCACTGCCCGACTTGCTGGTCGGCGCTGGTCCAGGCGGTCTGGCTGCCGGACAGGTCGCCCTTGGCGCGCAGCAGCTCACCCTTTTCGAAGAAATAGAGCAGGTCTTTGTCTTTGCTGGTGTTGTTTTTTTCCAGCAGGGTCAATGCCGCGTCGACGTTGCCCGAGGCCAGTTGCTGATTGGTCTGGGCCAGTTCGCTGTCGTAGTTGCGAAACGCCGAGCAGCCGGACAGCAAGGTGATCGCGCCGAGGGCGACCGAGAAAAGAGCACGGGATGCCATGAACACTTCTTCCCTGAGTATCAGCCGGGGGGTGCGGGTCGGGCTGGGGCGATCCACGGACAGGCGCTTCTGCGCCGTCGGTTCCTCAAGTCCAGAGGAGCTTTTATGCCTTCTTCTAATAAGAAGGCGGCGCATTATAAGCAGTGGATTTGCCTATGTAGTGGCTTTTTAGTTTCTAAATGATGTTTTTGTGATGTCATCTTCAAAGCATGAAGATCCGATGAAAATGCTTGGCCGGAACACATCGGTGCTTGAGCCAAGCGCATTGGAAGTGAACAATGTGTTACTTCTTATTTCCATCGAGAGTCATTCATGACTGCCCCGTTTCGTTTTCTGGCCTGGATTGCGCTGCCAATGCTTGCGCTTTGCAGTGCCGATCTGCTGGCTGACACTGTTGAAGGCGCGCCACAGGCGCTGCACTTGCTGGATTACATCGGGGCGGATTACCCGGCGACCGTCGACGCGGGGAAGGTCATCGACGATGCCGAATACCGCGAGCAACTGGAATTCACTCAGGTGCTGGAAGGGCTGGTCGCCGCGCTGCCAGGCAAGCCGGAAAAAGCTGAGCTGACGCAAGGCATCGGTACGTTGCGCAGTGCGATCAGCCAGCGCCAGGACGGCGCTGACGTGGCCCGTCTGGCGCGGCAGCTGGGGGCCAGGCTGGCCGTAGCCTATGAGGTCAGCCAGGCGCCGGTGATCACTCCGGACCCGACGCGCGGGGCGCCGTTGTTTGCCCAGAACTGCTCGGTGTGCCATGGTGACAGCGGTGCCGGCGACGGTCCGGCGGGTGTCGGCCTGGAGCCGCCGCCCTCGAACCTGCGCGACGGGCAGCGCCTGGATCGCCTGAGCCTCTACGCGATCTACAACACCCTGGGCATGGGCGTCGAAGGCACCGATATGCCGGCCTTCGCCGATCAGCTCGACGACCGTCAGCGCTGGGACCTGGCGACCTACATCGCCAGCTTCAGCGCCGACCCGGCTGCGGCCAAGGGCGAGCAGGCCTTCAACCTCGCCGACCTGGCCCGCCAGACCCCGGCCGAAGTCCTCGCCGCCCAGGGGGCCGCGGCAGCGGCGACGTTCCGCGCCCAGCGCGCCCAGCCACCGCAGGTGCAGCGCGGCCCGGCGCAGTTGCTTGACTACACCGCCGCTACCCTGGACAAGAGCATCGCGGCGTATCGCACAGGTGACCACGACCAGGCCTACGACTTGTCGGTGGCGGCGTACCTGGAAGGCTTCGAGCTGGTGGAAAGCTCACTGGACAATGTCGACGCCAACGTCCGTAAAGATACCGAGAAGGCCTTGATGGCCTACCGTCAGTCCTTGCAGGACGGTTTGCCGGTCGAGCAGGCCGAGCAACGCTTGGACGCGGCCAAGGCCAAGTTGAAAGAGTCCGCCGGCCTGCTCGGTGGCGATGGCTTGAGCTGGTCGCTGAGCTACATTTCGGGCTTGCTGATCCTGCTGCGCGAAGGCCTGGAAGCGATCCTGGTCCTGGCGGCGATCCTGGCGTTCTTGCGCAACACTGGCCAGCAGTCGGCGGTGCGCAGCGTCAACGTTGGCTGGGGCCTGGCGCTGCTGGCCGGCCTGGCGACCTGGGCGCTCGCCGCATACGTAATCGATGTCAGTGGCGCGCAGCGTGAAATGCTCGAAGGCGCGACGGCGTTGTTCGCCAGCGTGATGGTGCTGTGGTTGGGTGTGTGGATGCACGACCGGCGCCACGCGGCGGCCTGGCAGGATTACATCAAGAGCAGCCTGGTCGGCGGCGGAGGCCGTTTCGGTTTCGCGATCCTGGCATTTTTCTCGGTCTATCGGGAGCTGTTCGAGGTGATCCTGTTCTACGAAACCCTGTGGCTGCAGGCCGGCCCGGCCGGCCATGACGCGGTGTTGGCCGGCGGCGCGACGGCGCTGGTGCTGCTGGTGGGACTGGCCTGGGTGATCTTGCGCGGCTCGGCGAAATTGCCGCTGGCGCTGTTCTTCAGCATCAACGCCGCTTTGCTGTGTGCGTTGTCGGTGGTGTTTGCCGGCCATGGCGTGAAGGCCTTGCAGGAAGCCGGAATCTTCGGCACGCGGCCGGTGGCGTTCTTCGAGTTCGACTGGCTGGGCATCCATGCCGATGCTTATTCCCTGGCGGCCCAGGCGGTAGCGATCATCGCGATCGTTGTCCTGTACGGGCGCAGCTGGGTGGCGGAGAAACGTCGGGTGCAGGTTTCCTGAAGTCATTTCGCGAGCCGGCTCGCTCCCGCAGGAGGTAGGCTATCCACTGTGGGAGCGAGCCCGCTCGCGAAGCTTTTGAAGAGGAATAACCCGATGCGTGTATGGATCGACGCCGACGCCTGCCCCAAGGCCGCTAAGGACCTGGTGGTCAAGTTCGCCTTGAAGCGCCAGTTTGAAGTAGTACTGGTGGCCGGGCAGCCGCAGATCAAGCCGGGCCTGGCTCTGGTGAAGCTGATCGTGGTGCCCAGCGGGCCTGATGCGGCGGACGATTATCTGGTGGAGCATGCCGTCCCGGGTGAACTGGTGATCTGCAGCGACGTGCCGCTGGCCGACCGCCTGGTAAAGAAAGGCGTCGCAGCCCTTGACCCGAGGGGCAAGGAGTTCGACGCGCAAAACATGGGCGATCGACTGGCAGTGCGCAACCTGTTCACCGACTTGCGGGAACAGGGCCACATGGGCGGTGGCCCGGCGGCGTACAGCGAGCGGGACAAGCAGGGATTTGCCAATGCGCTGGATCGGATATTGACGCGGTTGTCTCGAATCTCCTGAATGTGTCCGATTCCCTGTGGGAGCGAGCTTGCTCGCGATAGCGGTGTGTCAGTCAGCACTTATGCGACTGAGTTGACGCCATCGCGAGCAAGCTCGCTCCCACAGTTGATTGTGTGTGGTCACTCATCGTTCTCGTGCGTCAGCTCCAGCACCCGGTCCACCAGCTTGTTGATTCCCGAAGCCGCTTCGCTGATGTTCTGCGCCAGCATGTAGGCGGGGGTGCTGACCAGCTTGCGCGCGGTGTCTTCGACGATATCGGTGACCAGGCACTCTTCATGAGTCCCGCCCATCTTGGTCACGGCAGCGGCGGTGTCGGCGTCCGTGCCGATGGTGCAGGTCACCCCCGGGCCGTAGATTTTCGCCGCCAGGGCCGGTGAGATGCAGATCAGCCCAACCGGCTTGCCGGCCTCGGCGAAGGCTTCGGTCAACGCCAGGACTTGCGGCTGGACGCTGCAACCGGCGCCTTCGACGGCAAAGTTGGAGAGGTTTTTCGCCGAGCCGAAGCCGCCGGGCACGATCAGCGCATCAAAGTCCTCGGCCCTGGCTTCGCGCAGGTCTTTCACATTTCCCCGGGCGATGCGCGCCGATTCCACCAACACGTTGCGGCTCTCGGGCATTTCCTCACCGGTCAGGTGATTGATGACATGCAATTGGGCGATGTTGGGGGCGAAACACTGGACCTGCGCGCCGCGCTGGTCGAGACGCAGCAAAGTGATCACGCTTTCGTGGATCTCTGCGCCGTCGTACACGCCACAGCCGGAAAGGATCACTGCAACTTTTTTGCTCATGGGCTTTTCTCCAGATTCATGGCGTTAAATGTCTACTAATTTGTCACTCGTTGCCATAGGGGGATCCGGCAGCTAAACCTAATCTGCCAGCTCCTTCCTGCCTTGCATGCCCGGGTCGCGTCATGAATTTCATCCTGTATGCCGTGCCGTTTTTCTTCGTGTTGATTGCCGTCGAGTTGCTGGCCGATCGCTGGCGTGGCGTGAGCCACTATCGCCTGGCGGACGCGATCAACAGCTTGAGCACCGGTGTGCTGTCGACCACGACGGGGTTGTTGACCAAGGGCGTGGGCCTGGTGACCTATGCCTTTGCCCTGGAGCATCTGGCGGTCTTTCAATGGCCGACCGACCAGGCCTGGACCTGGGTATTCGCCTTTGTGTTCTATGACTTCTGCTACTACTGGCTGCACCGCTTGGGCCACGAGCGCAACATCCTCTGGGCCGCCCATTCGGTGCACCACCAGAGCGAGGACTACAACCTCTCCACGGCGTTGCGCCAGACCAGCACCGGTTTCCTGCTGAGCTGGATCTTCTACCTGCCGCTGGCGGTGCTGGGCGTGCCGCTGCTGGTGTTCGTCAGTGTCGCGGCGTTGAACCTGCTTTATCAGTTCTGGGTGCATACCCAGCACATCCCCAAGCTCGGCTGGCTGGAGTGGTGCTTCGTCACGCCATCCAATCATCGTGCCCACCATGCACAGAACCCTCTCTACATGGATCGCAACTACGGCGGCGTGTTCATTATTTGGGACCGTCTGTTTGGCACCTTCCAGGAAGAGGACGACAACGAGCCGGTCATTTTCGGCGTGACCACGCCACTGGCGAGCTGGAATCCGTTGTGGGCCAATCTGCAGTTCTATGCGCAACTGTGGGCCGATGCCCGGCGCGCCGAGCGCTGGTGGGACAAGCTGCGGATCTGGTTCATGCCCACCGGTTGGCGGCCAGCCGATGTGGCCGCAAGGTACCCGCTGAACAAGCCGGACCTGAGCCGGTTCCGCAAATTCGAAGTGCCCCTGGCCGGACGCCAGCAAGGGTACGTGGCGCTGCAGTTTTGCCTCTACATCGCCCTGGGCAGTTATTTGATGAACCTGGAAAACAGCCTGCCGGCCACTGCCCTGGTGTTGGGGTGGGGAGCGGTAGCGTTGGGTCTGTTCGTGTTGGGCGCGGCCCTGGAGAATCGCCCGTGGGCGCTGAGGCTTGAGCTTTTGCGCCTGGCTGCGAACCTGCCGCTGGTGTGGCTGGCGCCGCTGGCCGGGTTATGGCCGGCCAGCCCGGTGGCCTGGGTTGGCTTGCTCAGCTACAGCCTGATCAGTGGCATCGGCTTGTACTATTGCCGCAACCGTCTTACTCGCCTGGCGTCGTAGTCTCGGCGGACTTGGCTTGTTCGAGACGTTCCGCCGCAAGGACTTGTCTGGCCAGCCGTGCGTTCTTGATGCGTCGACGCAGCCATAGGCCCAAGCCCAGAACCAGCAGGGCGCCAAGTACCCACAGTTCGTACTTCTTGATGCTGCCCAGCATGCCTTCGAGCACCGCGCCAAAGTGGTACGCGGCAGCTGCCAGGGCCGTGGCCCAGATCGCCGCGCCGATACCGTTGAGCAGCAGGTAGCGGCCCGGTGGATAGCCAGAGAGGCCGATCGCCACCGGCATCACCGTGCGCAAACCGTAGACGAAGCGAAAGCTCAGTACCCAGATGTCCGGATGGCGGCGGATGTGCTCCAGCGCGCGATCACCCATCAACTGCCAGCGCGGCTTGCGCGCCAGGAGCTTGCGACCATGTTTGCGGCCCAGGAAGTACCACAGCTGATCGCCCGCGTAGCTGCCGCAAAATGCCACGACCACCACCAGGTTGATGTCCATGTAGCCACGGAACGCCAGGAAGCCTGCGAGCACGAGGATGGTTTCGCCTTCGAAGAACGTGCCGATAAACAGGGCCAAGTAGCCGAAGTCATGCAGAAATTGTTGGAGCATTGTCTGGGTGCTGGCGAAATGAACGCGCAGCCTAACCCTTCAGACACATTCAGGAAAGTATCGAAATGTGTCTCGACGTGAACATTTCCTACAGAAGACAATCACTGCGACTAGTGGTCGCGCTTCAGCACAACTGTCATGCGTTCGTCATAATGACCGCTTATAACTGTCACGCTCGCCCGTCTGCGGGCTCAGGAGTCTGCCGTGAGCTTTACCCCCGCCAATCGTCTGTTCCCCGCCACCCGTCTGCGCCGCAACCGCCGTGATGAGTTCTCCCGTCGGCTGGTGCGTGAAAATGTGCTGACCACCAATGACCTGATCCTGCCGGTGTTCGTACTGGACGGGGAGAACCGTCGTGAAGCGGTGGCGTCGATGCCTGGCGTGGAGCGCCTGACCATCGACTTGCTGCTCGAAGCGGCGGCCGAGTGGGTGGAACTGGGTATCCCGGCGCTGGCGCTGTTCCCGGTCACCCCGCCAGCGCTCAAATCGCTGGACGCCGCCGAAGCCTGGAACCCCGAGGGTATTGCCCAGCGCGCGACCCGTGCCCTGCGCGCGCGCTTCCCGGAGCTCGGCGTGATCACCGACGTAGCGCTGGACCCGTTTACCACGCACGGTCAGGACGGCATTCTCGACGAAGAAGGCTACGTGCAGAACGACATCACCGTCGATGCGCTGGTCAGGCAAGCGTTGTCCCACGCCGAAGCGGGGGCCCAGGTCGTGGCGCCATCCGACATGATGGACGGTCGCATCCAGGCGATCCGCGAAGCCCTGGAAGTGGCCGGCCATGTCAACGTGCGCATCATGGCCTACTCGGCCAAGTACGCCAGCGCCTACTACGGTCCGTTCCGCGACGCGGTCGGCTCGGCCCTGAACCTGGGCAAGGCCAACAAGGCCTCCTATCAGATGGACCCGGCCAACACCCATGAAGCCTTGCACGAAGTGGCTGCCGACTTGTCAGAAGGCGCAGACATGGTCATGGTCAAGCCGGGGATGCCTTATCTCGACATTCTTTGCCGGGTAAAGGAAGAATTCAAAGTACCGACCTTTGTTTATCAGGTCAGCGGCGAGTATGCGATGCACATGGCCGCGATCCAGAACGGCTGGTTGAGCGAAGGGGTGATTCTCGAGTCCCTGACCGCTTTCAAACGTGCGGGTGCTGATGGCATCCTGACCTACTTTGCCGTGCGCGCCGCCCAATTGTTACGAGAGCAGAAATAGCCTCCCAGGAACTTGCGATGAATACCGAAGGACTCACAGAAGTTGCCGTAAAAGACGCTCAGCCCGTGGTCGAGCAAGCCGCCGAAACGCCGCCGGAGCTGGAGTCGGCTCCAGCGGCCGTGCCCGAGCCGGCCCCTGCTCCGGCGATCGCGATCACCAACCTGGATGACAGCAGCCTGTACATCCACCGCGAGCTGTCGCAACTGCAATTCAACATCCGCGTGCTGGAGCAGGCACTGGATGAGTCCTATCCACTGCTGGAGCGGCTGAAGTTTTTGCTGATCTTTTCCAGCAACCTGGACGAGTTCTTCGAGATTCGCGTCGCCGGCCTGAAAAAACAGATCACCTTCGCCCGCGAGCAGGCCGGTGCCGATGGCTTGCAACCGCACCAGGCCCTGGCGCGCATCAGCGAGCTGGTACACGGCCACGTTGACCGCCAGTACGCGATCCTCAACGACATCCTGCTGCCGGAGCTGGAAAAACATCAGGTCCGCTTCATCCGTCGCCGCTACTGGACGACCAAGCTCAAGACCTGGGTACGCCGTTACTTCCGCGACGAGATCGCCCCGATCATTACCCCGATCGGCCTCGACCCGACGCACCCGTTTCCATTGCTGGTAAACAAGAGCCTGAACTTCATCGTCGAGCTGGAAGGCATTGACGCCTTTGGCCGCGATTCCGGCCTTGCGATCATTCCGGCGCCGCGCCTGCTGCCGCGCATCATCCGCGTGCCGGAAGACGTCGGCGGGCCTGGCGACAACTATGTGTTCCTGTCGTCAATGATCCACGCCCATGCCGATGACCTGTTCCAGGGCATGAAGGTCAAGGGCTGCTACCAGTTCCGCCTGACCCGTAACGCCGACCTGTCGGTGGACACCGAGGACGTCGAAGACCTGGCCCGCGCCCTGCGCGGCGAGCTGTTCTCCCGCCGTTACGGCGATGCGGTGCGCCTGGAAGTGGCTGACACCTGCCCGAAACATCTGTCCGACTACCTGCTCAAGCAGTTCAACCTGCACGAGACCGAGCTGTATCAGGTCAATGGTCCGGTGAACCTGACGCGGCTGTTCAGCATCACCGGCCTGGACAGCCATCCGGAGCTTCAGTACTCGCCGTTTACGCCGCAGATTCCGAAACTGCTGCAAAACAGCGAGAACATTTTCAGTGTGGTCAGCAAGCAGGACATCCTCCTGCTGCACCCCTTCGAGTCGTTCACACCGGTGGTCGACTTGCTGCGCCAGGCCGCCAAGGATCCCCACGTATTGGCGGTGCGCCAGACGTTGTACCGCAGCGGCGCCAACTCGGAGATCGTCGACGCCCTGGTGGACGCGGCGCGAAACGGCAAGGAAGTCACCGCGGTGATCGAATTGCGTGCGCGTTTCGACGAAGAATCCAACCTGCAACTGGCCAGCCGCCTGCAAGCGGCCGGCGCGGTGGTGATCTACGGCGTGGTTGGCTACAAGACCCACGCCAAGATGATGCTCATCCTGCGGCGCGAGGCCGGCGAGATTGTGCGCTACGCGCACTTGGGCACCGGCAACTATCATGCAGCCAACGCTCGGCTGTATACCGACTACAGCCTGCTGACCTCGGATGATGCGCTGTGCGAGGACGTCGGCAAGCTGTTCAGCCAACTGATCGGCATGGGCAAGACGCTGCGCATGAAAAAATTGCTGCATGCGCCGTTCACCCTGAAAAAGGGCATGCTCGACATGATCGCCCGGGAAACCCAGTTCGCCCTGGACGGCAAGCCCGCGCACATCATCGCCAAATTCAACTCGCTGACTGATCCGAAGATCATTCGCGCGCTCTACAAGGCCAGCCAGTCGGGCGTGCGCATCGACCTGGTGGTACGCGGCATGTGCTGCCTGCGGCCTGGCATTCCGGGGGTGTCCCACAACATCCATGTGCGCTCGATCATCGGGCGCTTCCTGGAGCACACGCGGGTGTTCTATTTCCTCAATGGCGGCGAGGAGCAAATGTTCCTCTCCAGTGCCGACTGGATGGAGCGCAACCTCGACAAGCGTGTCGAGACCTGCTTCCCGGTGGAGGGCAAGAAGCTGATCCTGCGGGTCAAGAAAGAGCTGGAAAGCTACCTCACCGACAACACCCACAGTTGGAGCCTGCAGTCGGACGGCCGTTACATCCGCAACACGCCGACCGGCAACCAGAACCCGCGCAGTGCCCAGGCGACCTTGCTGGATCGGCTTAGCAGCCCGGTTTTGGCGGTTCGTTAACGCCTGGAGGCAGGCTCAGCTTTTGTGGCGAGGGAGCTTGCTCCCGCTGGGTCGGTCCGACGCTTCGGGCGCAGCAGCCCTGAAGCCATTCAGCTCGGTGTATCAGGAAAACTTGCATCTCAGGCAGATCCTGCGACTGCTGCGCAGTCGAGCGGGAGCAAGCTCCCTCGCCACGGGGGAGCGTGCCGTTGTGCCGATCAGTGAATATTCAACACAATCCCAACCCGGGTCAGCCATTCCGCTTCCTGGGCGAAGTCGGCCTGGGTCAGTTGGTTTTCTTCCAGCCAGCCGTCCGGGAATATCACGTCCAGTTGATCTCCATTGGCATGCAGGGTTACCTGGGGCATTTCCTGGGTGCCGCGGATGTGGTGGAAGAGGATTGCGAAGCGCAACAGCACGCACAAGCGGATCAGCTTGATGCCGTCATCGCCGAACTCGGCGAATTTATCCTTGGGAATATTGCGCCGGTGACCACGCACCAGTAGCGCAAGCATCTGCTGGTCCTCGCGAGAGAAACCCGCCAGGTCCGAGTGCTCGATCAGGTAGGCGCCGTGCTTGTGGTAATGGTAGTGGGCGATGTCCAGGCCGACTTCGTGCACCTTGGCGGCCCAGCCCAGCAGTTCGCGCCAGACACCGTCGTTCAGGTCCCAGTCGTCGGCTACCTGGTCGAACGCGTGCAGGGCCTTGCGCTCGACCCGCGCCGCCTGTTCCTGATCGACGTGGTAACGCTCCATGAGCGAGCCGAGGGTGCGCTCGCGGACGTCTTCGTGATGATGGCGCCCCAGCAGGTCGTAGAGCACGCCCTCACGCAGGGCACCTTCGCAGTGGTCCATGCGTTGCAGTTCGAGGGCGTCAAAAATCGCCTCGAGAATCGCCAGGCCCGCCGGGAAAATCGCCCGGCGATCAGGCTTGATACCTTCGAAGTCGATCTTGTCCGATTCGCCCAGCTTGAACACTTTGCGCTTGAGCCAGGCCAGGCCTTCGGCGTTGACCTCGCCGCTGCCATGGCCGCCAGCCTTGAGTGCCAGGCCGATGGCGCGAATGGTGCCCGAGGAGCCGATGGCTTCATCCCAGGTCAGGCGGTGCAGCGCGTGCTCGATGCTCATGATTTCCAGGCGCGCCGCCGTGTAGGCCTGGGCGTAGCGGGCCGGGGTGATCTTGCCGTCGCGGAAGTAGCGCTGAGTGAAGCTGACGCAACCCATCTGCAGGCTCTCGCGCAACAGTGGTTCGAAGCGCTGGCCGATGATGAATTCGGTACTACCGCCGCCGATGTCCGCCACCAGGCGCTTGCCTGGGGTGTCCGCCAGGGTGTGGGAAACACCCAGGTAGATCAGGCGGGCCTCTTCACGGCCGGAGATGACTTCCACCGGATGGCCGAGGATCTCTTCGGCGCGCCGGATGAATTCGCCGCGGTTGCGCGCCTCGCGCAGGGCATTGGTGCCGACGATGCGCACCGCGCCCAGGGGCATGCCGTTGATCAGTTGGGCAAACCGTTTGAGGCAGTCAAGGCCGCGCTGGATGGATTCTTCGCTCAGTTGACGTTCTTCGTCGATACCGGCGGCCAGCTGGACCTTCTCGCCGAGTCGCTCAAGAATGCGGATTTCCCCGTTCTGGGCCTTGGCGACGACCATGTGAAAGCTGTTGGAGCCCAGGTCTATGGCAGCGATCAGGGACAGATTCTTGGCTTGGGATAGCGGCATGGTCAAAAAGTCTCGGTCGATAACCTTGCCATCCTGCCACGATCGATCGCTTACGCCAACGCGCCTGATCCAAACCACTGATCTGGAGCAGCTTGGCTTGGCTTCTGTGGCGAGGGAGCTTGCTCCCGCTGGGCTGCGCAGCTGCCCCAAATGAATCAACCCGATACATCAAGAATAAACCGGCTGGCAGGGCCTGCGACTGCTGCGCAGTCGAGCGGGAGCAAGCTCCCTCGCCACAGAAGGTCTTGCCAGCAAAGTTCAGGCAGGCTCCACCGTCCCGATGAAGTTTGCCAGCTCGGCCGTCTGCGGATCGGCGAACAGTACCTTCGGGTCCCCCACTTCATGCACCTTGCCCTGGTGCATGAACACCAGCTTGTCCCCTACCTCCCGGGCAAAGCGCATTTCATGAGTGACCATGATCAACGTCATGCCTTCCTTGGCCAATTGCCGCACCACGCTGAGCACTTCATTGACCAGCTCCGGGTCCAGGGCCGAGGTGATTTCATCGCACAGCAGCACCTTTGGCGACATCGCCAGGGCGCGGGCAATCGCGACCCGTTGCTGTTGGCCGCCGGACAAACGGTCCGGGAAGGCGTCGAATTTCTCGCCGAGCCCGACCCGCTCCAGCATCTGCCGCGCCAGCTCGGCCGCCTTGGCCTTGGGCACTTTTTGCACGACTTGCGGCGCGAGCATCACGTTCTCGCCGACCGTCAGGTGCGGGAACAGATTGAATTGCTGGAACACCATCCCGACTTTCTGGCGCAGGCTGCGCAGGTCGGCGCGTGCCGCGTCGAGGTACTCGCCATCGACTTCGATCACGCCGTCGTTAATCGATTCGAGACCGTTCAGGGTGCGCAGCAAGGTGGATTTTCCCGAACCGCTGCGGCCAATGATCGCCACCACCTGGCCTTCCTCGACGCTCAGGTCGATGCCTTTGAGCACGTGATGATCGCCGTAGTACTTATGCAGGGCGGAAATTCTAAGCAGAGGCATGCAGTCTCCTTTCCAGGTAGCGCGCGCTGAGGGACAAGGGGTAACAAAGGAGGAAATAACCGAGGGCCACCAGGCCGTAGACCATGAACGGCTCGAACGTGGCATTGGCGAGCATGCCGCCGGTCTTGGTCAGTTCGGTAAAGCCGATGATCGACGTCACGGCCGTGCCCTTGACCACCTGCACGGAGAAGCCCACGGTCGGCGCCACAGCAATCCGCAGCGCCTGGGGCAGGATCACGTAGCGCAACTGTTCCAGCGGGTTGAGCGCCAGGCTCGCGGACGCTTCCCATTGACCGTTGGAAATCGACTCGACGCAACCGCGCCAGATCTCCGCCAGGTAGGCGCTGGTAAACAGCGTCAGGGCGATCGCCGCCGCCATCCAGGGGGAAATCTCCACCCCGGCCAGGGCCACGCCAAAGAACACCAGGAACAACTGCATCAACAGTGGCGTGCCTTGGAACAGCTCGATGTAGGTCCGGGCGACATTACGCGGCAGGGCGCGTTTGGAGATGCGCAGCACCATCACCAGCAAGCCGATCACACCGCCGCCGATAAACGCCACCAGCGACAGCGCCAGGGTCCATTGCAGGCCGGTGAGCAGGTTGCGCACCACGTCCCAGAAAGTGAAATCGCTCATTGGCTGCTCCTGGCAATGTAGCGACGCCCGACCCAGTTGAGAAACTGGCGGATCAACAGCGCCATGCACAGGTAGATCAGCGTCGTCAGCGCGTAGGTTTCGAACGCGCGGAAATTGCGCGACTGAATGAAATTGGCGGCGAAGCTCAGCTCTTCGGTGGCGATCTGCGAACAGACGGCGGAGCCGAGCATCACGATGATGATCTGGCTGCTCAGCGCCGGCCAGACCTTGCCCAGTGCCGGCAGCAAGACTACGTGGCGGAACGCTTCGAAGCGGCTCATCGCGAGTGCCGCGGCGGCTTCCAGTTGCCCGCGCGGGATAGCCTGGATGCCGGCCCGGATAATCTCGGTGGAATACGCGCCGAGGTTGATCACCATCGCCAGCACCGCCGCCTGCCACTCGGAAATCTGCAGGCCCAGGGACGGCAAGCCGAAGAAGATGAAAAACAACTGGACCAGGAACGGCGTGTTGCGGATCAGTTCCACGTACACGCCGAAGATCGCCGCGAACGGACGGATATTCCACGCCCGAACCACCGCCCCGACGATGCCCAGGCCGACCCCGAGCAACGCGCCGATGGTCGTCAGTTCAAGGGTGAACAGCGCGCCGCGCAACAGCAGCTCGGTGTTTTGCACCACCGGCAGGAAATCGAACTGATAAGCCATGCTCAGCCTCTCAAGCGACGGTCAGAGGTCGGCCGGCAGTGGCTGCTTGAGCCAGGTCTGGGCGTTTTTCTCCAGGCTGCCGTCGGTCTTGGCGGTAGCGAGGATCTGGTTGACCTTGTCCAGCAGCGCCGGCTCGTTCTTGTTCACGCCCACGTACACCGGCGAGTCCTTGAGTTTCACTTTCAACGCCGGAACGCGCTTGGGGTTGCGCTCGCTGATGGCGACCATCACCACGTTGCCGCTGGCGATCAGGTCCACCTGGCCGGCCAGGTAGGCGGCGATGGTCGAGTTGTTGTCTTCGAAGCGCTTGATGGTGGTGCCTTCGGGGGCGACCTTGCTCAGCTCGATGTCTTCGATGGCGCCACGGGTGACGCTGATGGTCTTGCCCTTGAGGTCGTCCAGGCCGTTGATGGCGGCATCAGGCGGGCCGAATACGGCCAGGTAGAACGGCGCGTAGGCGCTGGAGAAGTCGATGACTTTTTCACGCTCAGGGTTCTTGCCCAGGCTGGAAATCACCAGGTCGACCTTGCCAGTGGTCAGGAATGGAATGCGGTTGGTGCTGTTGACGGGCGTCAGTTCAAGCTTGACCTTGAGCTGGTCGGCCAGCAGTTTCGCCGTATCGATGTCCAGGCCGCGTGGCTTCATGTCCGGACCCACGGAGCCGAACGGTGGAAAATCCTGAGGCACCGCAACCTTGAGCGTACCGCGCTTGACCACGTCTTCCAGGCCATCGGCGTGGGCGGGCAATTGGCAAAGCATCAGGCTGGCAAACAGGGCAGTGAGCAGGACGCTGCAACGCTGGATCATGGTGAATCTCCGCAGTCGATGATGTGATTTCTCTGATCGGACAGAGCACAGGCCATGCCAAAGGCCTTGCTGATCCACCAAAGCCGCGATTTTGCTGGTGGGCATCGGTCTGACTGGTCTGAACAGTTGCGTCGCGTTTCGCACCTTTATCGAGCGTTGATACAAGCCGCCGAACCCTGCTGGGGCACGACTTGCCGAGGGCTTCGAATAGCTTTACAACTAGCCGCTCATTGACTCGGTTTCCTTGAAAAACCATGAATTCCATTTCTCGTGCCGTTCCGGAAGTAGCCCTGCAAGGCATCCGCAAGCTGATCGCCGATCAAGGGTTCGGCCCGGGGGATGCGCTGCCGTCACAACGGGAGCTGGCCTTGCAGCTGGGGGTGAGCCGGGCCTCACTGCGCGAGGCGCTTTCATCGCTCAGTGCCTTGGGCATGATCAGCGTGCAGCCGGGCAGGGGGGTATTCGTGCAATCGCCGGCGCAAGCCCCACGCAGCGAACCAACGCCGGGTTGGCCCTTCGCCGCGCAGGCCTCGCCGGTGGATATCTTTCAGTTGCGTTATGCCCTTGAGGGGTTCGCGGCCGGGTTGGCGGCCGTCACGTTGAGCGCCGATGAGCTCGATGCCCTGGATGACAATGTCGAGGCCATGCGCCGAGAGTTGAAAGCGGGGGATTTCGACGCGGCGGCGCGGCTCGATTTCGAGTTCCACCGGCGGATCCTGCTGGCCAGTGGCAACCAGGCGATGCTGGGCATTCTCACCGCCAGCGCCGATATCTTCCTGGAAAGCCAGAAACTACCGTTCATCAGGGCGGAGCGGGCGATGGAGACGTGGCAGGAACATCGCAAGATCCTTCGCGCCCTGGCCCGCCGGGCATCGGTTTCGGCGCAAAAAACCATGCAGGAACATGTACGTAATGCGGCATTGCGTACCGGTATCTCATTCATCGCACCGGCCGCTTCATGAAGCGGGCCATACCCAAAGCCATCAATCTCCATAGCGAGACTCAATCAACTGCGGCTTCCTGAACCTGGGAAGGGCAGCTATGATGGGCCACGTTTTTTTGCTGATTACCCCGGAGATTTCCATGAGCAGCGATCTGATCAAACACGTTAGCGACGCTAGCTTCGAAGCTGACGTACTCAAGGCCGAAGGCGCAGTGCTGGTCGACTATTGGGCTGAGTGGTGCGGTCCTTGCAAAATGATCGCTCCGGTCCTGGACGAAATTGCCGAGACCTACAAGGGCAAACTGACCGTGGCCAAGCTGAACATCGACGAGAACCAGGAAACCCCGGCCAAGCACGGCGTGCGTGGTATCCCGACCCTGATGCTGTTCAAGAACGGCAACGTCGAGGCCACCAAGGTCGGCGCGCTGTCGAAGTCGCAACTGGCAGCTTTCCTCGACGCCAACATCTAAGCGTCGAATGTTCTGCCAAAAGCCCCGCAAATCGCGGGGCTTTTTCGTTATCCAGGGCTAGACGCTCGTAAATCGAGGTGTTACATTCGGCCCCGCACTGGTTTCTCCATTGCCCCCTGCAAGCCGTCGCCGACGCTCTCCTTTCGAACAAGTACGCGATCCTGTCGCCTTCTCTGCGGCGCGGCCTCATTAAGCCAAAAGCTTAATTTCCCCCCTCCATAAATGATTACGTCATTCCTATATGAATCTGACTGAACTCAAGCAAAAGCCGATTACCGAACTGCTCGAATTGGCCGAACAGATGGGCATAGAAAATATGGCCCGTTCGCGCAAGCAGGACGTGATTTTCTCCCTGCTCAAGAAGCACGCAAAAAGCGGCGAGGAAATCTCCGGTGATGGCGTGCTGGAGATTCTCCAGGACGGCTTCGGCTTCCTCCGCTCCGCGGACGCTTCCTACCTCGCCGGCCCGGACGATATCTACGTCTCGCCGAGCCAGATCCGTCGCTTCAACTTGCGCACCGGTGACACCATCGTTGGCAAGATCCGCCCTCCAAAGGAAGGCGAGCGTTACTTCGCGCTGCTCAAGGTCGATACGATCAACTTCGACCGTCCGGAAAACGCGAAGAACAAGATTCTCTTCGAGAACCTGACCCCGCTGTTCCCGACCGTGCGCATGAAGATGGAAGCCGGCAACGGTTCCACCGAAGACCTCACTGGTCGTGTCATCGACCTGTGCGCACCTATCGGCAAAGGCCAGCGCGGTCTGATCGTGGCGCCGCCGAAAGCGGGCAAGACGATCATGCTGCAGAACATCGCGGCCAACATCGCCCGTAACAATCCTGAAGTTCATCTGATCGTGCTGCTGATCGACGAGCGTCCGGAAGAAGTGACCGAGATGCAGCGCACCGTGCGCGGCGAAGTGGTCGCCTCGACGTTCGACGAGCCGCCGACCCGTCACGTGCAGGTTGCCGAAATGGTGATCGAGAAGGCCAAGCGCCTGGTCGAACACAAGAAGGACGTGGTGATCCTGCTCGATTCCATCACCCGTCTGGCCCGTGCCTACAACACCGTGATCCCGAGCTCCGGCAAGGTATTGACCGGTGGTGTCGATGCCCACGCCCTGGAGAAACCGAAGCGTTTCTTCGGTGCCGCACGGAACATCGAAGAAGGCGGCTCGCTGACCATCATCGCCACTGCGCTGGTTGAAACCGGCTCGAAGATGGACGAAGTGATCTACGAGGAGTTCAAGGGTACCGGCAACATGGAACTGCCCCTGGACCGTCGCATCGCCGAGAAAC
Source organism: Pseudomonas sp. R3-56 (assembly GCF_051132075.1). Lineage (NCBI taxonomy): Bacteria > Pseudomonadati > Pseudomonadota > Gammaproteobacteria > Pseudomonadales > Pseudomonadaceae > Pseudomonas > Pseudomonas sp. R3-56. The sequence continues at coordinate 263,680 of NZ_CP071657.1, forward strand.
GTGTGTTCCCGGCCATCAACATCAACCGTTCCGGTACCCGTCGCGAAGAATTGCTGACGGCCGATGACGAGTTGCAGCGCATGTGGATCCTGCGCAAGCTGCTGCATCCGATGGATGAAGTCGCGGCCATCGAGTTCCTGGTCGACAAGCTGAAAACGACCAAGACCAACGATGAGTTCTTCCTGTCGATGAAGCGCAAGTAAGTCGAGCAGGCCAGCAAGAGCCGGGGAAACCCGGCTTTTTGCTGTCTGTGCATTCACTATTGCGAACGGGCGGCGTTAAACTCGGGCCCCCGAACGCCACGGTCACCATGAGGCTTTGCATGCAGTATCGCGACTTGCGCGACTTTATCAGCGGTCTGGAACAGCGCGGCGAACTCAAGCGCATCCAGGTGCCGGTGTCCCCCGTGCTGGAGATGACCGAGGTCTGCGACCGCACCCTGCGGGCAAAGGGCCCGGCACTGCTGTTCGAAAATCCGACCGGCTATGACATCCCGGTGCTGGGCAATCTGTTCGGCACACCGGAGCGTGTAGCCCTGGGCATGGGGGCCGAAGCTGTCAGCGAACTGCGCGAGATCGGCAAGCTGCTGGCGTTCCTCAAGGAGCCGGAGCCGCCGAAGGGCCTGAAGGACGCCTGGTCGAAGCTGCCGATTTTCCGCAAGATCATTTCCATGGCGCCGAAAGTCGTCAAGGACGCGATCTGCCAGGAAGTGGTGATCGAGGGCGACGCTGTCGACCTCGCCATGCTGCCGGTGCAGACCTGTTGGCCGGGCGACGTGGGGCCGCTGATCACCTGGGGCCTGACCGTCACCAAAGGGCCGAACAAGGATCGCCAGAACCTCGGTATCTACCGCCAGCAGGTGATTGGCCGCAACAAGGTCATCATGCGCTGGCTGAGCCATCGGGGTGGCGCGCTGGATTATCGTGAGTGGTGCGAAAAACACCCTGGCCAGCCGTTCCCGGTTTCGGTGGCCCTGGGCGCGGATCCGGCGACTATCCTTGGCGCCGTCACGCCCGTGCCGGACAGCCTTTCCGAATATGCCTTCGCCGGCCTGCTGCGGGGCAACCGCACCGAGCTGGTGAAATGCCGTGGCAACGACCTGCAAGTGCCGGCCACCGCCGAGATCATTCTCGAAGGCGTGATCCACCCCGGCGAAATGGCCGATGAAGGTCCTTACGGCGACCACACCGGTTATTACAACGAGGTGGACAGCTTCCCGGTGTTCACCGTCGAGCGCATCACCCATCGGATCAAGCCGATCTACCACAGCACCTACACCGGACGTCCGCCCGATGAGCCGGCTATCCTCGGCGTGGCGCTGAACGAAGTGTTCGTGCCGATCCTGCAGAAGCAGTTCCCCGAGATCACTGACTTCTACCTGCCACCGGAAGGCTGCTCGTACCGCATGGCCGTGGTGACCATGAAGAAGTCGTATCCGGGGCATGCCAAGCGGGTGATGTTGGGCGTCTGGTCGTTTTTACGACAATTCATGTACACCAAGTTCGTTATTGTCACTGATGACGATATCAACGCACGGGACTGGAACGACGTGATCTGGGCCATCACTACGCGCATGGACCCCAAGCGCGACACGGTGATGATCGAGAATACGCCGATCGACTACCTCGACTTCGCCTCGCCGGTGTCCGGCCTGGGGTCGAAGATGGGGCTCGATGCCACGCATAAATGGCCCGGTGAAACCACCCGTGAATGGGGCCGGGTTATCGTCAAGGATGAAGCCGTTACCCAACGGATCGATGCCATCTGGAATCAGTTAGGAATAGATTGATGCGTGTAACCTTGCAGCCTTCCGGCGCGGTGCTGGAGATACAGCCGGCGGAGCGGATTCTCGATGGCGCCCGGCGCCTGGGCTACGAATGTCCGCAGAGCTGCCGCAATGGCAATTGCCACGTCTGTGGCGCGCTGCTGGTGGAAGGTCGCGTGACGCAGGCCGGTGAGGTGCGTGATCACGGCGAGATCTTCACCTGCATTGCCGAGCCGCTGGAGGATTGCGTGGTGCTCTGGGATGGCGTGCTGGCGCCGGGTGAACTGCCGGTGCGCAACCTGGCGTGCCAGGTTACCGAATGCAGTGACGTCGGCGGCGATGTCTGGCGGGTGCGCCTGCGGGCGCCGGCGGGCAAGCCGCCGCGCTATCACGCTGGGCAATACTTGATGATCGAGCGCGAGAACGGCGAAAAATCGGCGTTCTCCCTGGCCTCGGCGCCGCATTCGGGGCGGGACCTGCAGCTACATGTACTGGCGCGCGAAAGCAGTGCGCTGGCGCTGCTGGAGCAACTGCGGCGCAATCCTACCGTGCGCATCGAAATGCCGTTCGGTGATACCCACTTGTCCGAGTTGCCGGATGGCCCGTTGGTGCTGATCGCCGCTGGAACCGGCATGGCGCAGATGCACAGCCTGATCGAGCACTGCCGGGCCGCCGGTTTCAAATACCCGGTGCATTTGTATTGGGGCGTGCGGCGGCCGGAGGATTTCTATGAAATCGAGCATTGGGATGAATGGAAAAAACTGCCGAACTTGTTCCTGCACAAAGTCGTCAGCGACTTGTGCGGCTGGGAAGGGCGCTGCGGGATGCTCCATGAAGCCGTGTGCGAGGACATCAGCGATCTTTCCAGCGTCCACGTCTACGCCAGCGGCTCACCGGCGATGATCTACGCCACGCTTGATGCGCTGGTGGAAGCCGGGATGGACGCTCATCAGATGCGTGCGGATGTGTTTGCGTACGCGCCGCGGGCTTGAACCGCGTTCGTCCAATCCAGGCTCGGTGAGCTCTTTGTGGCGAGGGAGCTTGCTCCCGCTCGGTTGCGCAGCGACCGCCTCATCTGGGACTGCTGCGCAGTCCAGCGGGAGCAAGCTGCCTCGCCACAAGAACGAATGCCGATCGATATAACGGCCCATATTTCGTTTCGGTATTTAGTTCTGTCAGCTAGATACCGATAACGTATATAGAAGCCCGATGGCATCCAACTTGCCTTCGTTCCTTCAAACGCCAGTACCTTGGCGTTGCCAAGCCATTCACAATCAGCGAGGAGCCATCCGCTACCGGCCATGACCGCTATCGAATCCGCCATCACCTGCGCGCTGTATCCGCCACGACTCGAGTTGGGGCCACAGCTGACCCGGGAACAACTGCTTGTGTCGATGCACTCGACCATGAGCCTGCACCAGGGCGGCCCAGTCTGGCTGTTCGCCTACGGCTCGTTGATCTGGCGGCCCGAATGCACGGCGGTGGAGCGTATGCGCGGGCGAGTGCACGGTTATCATCGCGGGTTGTATCTGTGGTCCCATGAACACCGAGGCACCCCGGAATTGCCAGGGCTGGTGTTCGGGCTGGATCGCGGCGGCTCGTGCAGCGGTTTCGCCTACCGGTTGCCGGAAGAAAACCTGCAGGATTCGCTGTTGGCCCTGTGGCAACGCGAGATGCCCGTGCCGTCCTATCGGCCGCACTGGCTCAACTGTCGGCTGGAAGATGGCAATCGGGTTCAGGCCTTGGGTTTTGTCCTGGAGCGACACCTGCCCAGCTATGCCGGCAATCTGCCGGATCATGTGCTGAGCCAGGTGTTCGAAAGCGCCTGCGGGCGGTATGGCACGACTCGCGATTATGTCGAGCAGACCATCCACGCCCTGCGCAGCCACGCCATGCCAGACCGTAATCTGGAGGCGCGGCTCAAGCGCTGCAAGTCAGCGCTGGATCAGGCGATCGCGTCGCGGCTCTGACTGGCGATCTGCTTGTGCCGCAGGGTTGGCGCGAGGAATGCCATGGCCAGCAGGCAGGCACCGACCAGCAGGATGAAGCCGCCATCCCAGCCGAAATAGTCCACCGTGTAGCCCATCATGGCGCTGGCTGCGACTGAGCCACCCAGATAACCAAACAGACCGGTGAAGCCGGCAGCCGTACCTGCTGCTTTCTTGGGCACCAGTTCCAAGGCCTGCAGACCTACCAGCATGACCGGGCCATAGATCAGGAAGCCAATCGCGAACAGCGAGATCATGTCGACCATCGGGTTACCCGGCGGATTCAGCCAGTAGATGATTGTTGCGACGGTCACCAATGCCATGAACACCATGCCCGTCAGGCCGCGGTTGCCCCGGAAGACCTTGTCCGACATCCACCCGCATAGCAGCGTGCCGGGAATGCCGGCCCACTCGTACAGGAAGTAAGCCCAGGACGTCTTGTCGAAATCGAAGTGCTTGACCTCTTTGAGATAGGTCGGTGCCCAGTCCAGAATGCCATAGCGCAACAGGTAGACGAAAACGTTAGCCAGCGCGATGAACCAGAGCATTTTGTTGCGCAGCACGTATTTGACGAAGATGTCCCTGGCGCTGAATTCTTCTTCATGGCTGGCATCGTAGCCTTCCGGGTAATCGTTTTTGTATTTCTCGATGGGCGGCAAGCCTGTCGATTGCGGCGTATCGCGCATGACGATGAAGGCAAATACAGCGACCAGCAAAGCCACCGCTGCCGGTACGTAGAACTTGCTGTGCCAGTCGTTGAACCAGCCCATGCCAAGTATTGCCAGCGGGCCGATCAAGCCGCCGCCGACGTTATGGGCGGTGTTCCATACCGAAACCACACCGCCGCGTTCTTTCTGCGACCACCAGTGCACCATGGTGCGTCCGCTTGGTGGCCAGCCCATGCCTTGCGCCCAGCCGTTGATGAACAACAGGATGAACATCATGGTCACGCTTGAGGTTGCCCACGGTGCGAAACCGAAAATGAACATCACTCCGGCTGACACTATCAGGCCAAAAGGCAGGAAATAACGCGGGTTGGAGCGGTCGGACACGATGCCCATCAGGAACTTGGAAAGACCGTAGGCGATCGCGATTGCCGATATCGCCACCCCCAGCTGGCCCTTTGTATAGCCTTGGGCGATCAGATCCGGAAACGCCAGGGTAAAATTTTTGCGCAGCAGGTAATAACCGGCATAACCAATGAAAATGCCGGCGAAGATCTGCCAGCGAAGGCGCCGATAGGTGCTGTCTATTTTTTCTTCAGGCAATGGAGCCTGATGTGCGGCGGGACGAAAGAAAGCAAACATTCAAGGGCTCCAGATTTCTTGTTTTGACTGCGGATGCGAATGTTACAGTTTCATTACCGAAAATAGCACCGGTTCGCATCGGCCAAACAGCGGAAATGTGGGAGATGGCATGTTCTTTTACGAACATGTCGCTCAGGTATAAATGGAGGGCGGTATGGGGATGGCGGAACCGGGCCGTAGCGCTGCGACCCGGTTCAGGTAAACAGCTTGGGCAATCAGCGAACCTGCACAACCACCTTGCCCACCGCCTTGCGCTGTCCCAGGTCATTGATCGCCTGGGCGGCGTTGCTCAACGGATAGACCTGCGACACCAACGGTTTCAACTTGCCTTCGGCGAACCAGCCAAACAGTTGCTGGAAGTTGGCGGCGTTGTCCTGCGGCTGGCGTTGGGCGAAGGAGCCCCAGAACACGCCTACCACGGCAGCGCCCTTGAGCAAGGCCAGGTTCACCGGCAGCTCGGGAATGCGCCCGCTGGCGAAGCCGACCACCAGCAGCCGGCCGTTCCAGGCGATGGCGCGGACCGCCTGGTCGAACAGGTCGCCGCCCACCGGGTCGTAGATCACGTCGGCGCCCTGGCCGTCGGTGAGGCGCTTGATTTCATCCTTGAGGCTGGTTTCGGTGTAGTTGATCAGTTCGTCGGCGCCGGCGGCCTTGGCTACCGCGAGTTTTTCCGCGCTGCTGGCGGCGGCGATCACCCGGGCGCCCATGGCCTTGCCGATTTCCACCGCCGCCAGGCCGACGCCGCCGGAGGCACCGAGCACCAGCAGGGTTTCACCGGGTTGCAGGTTGGCACGTTGCTTGAGGGCATGCATCGAGGTGCCGTAGGTCATGCTGAAAGCGGCGGCGGTGTTGAATTCCATGGCGGCAGGAATGGGCAGCACATTGTAGCCCGGGACTGCCACCTGTTCGGCGAAACTGCCCCAGCCGGTCAGCGCCATGACCCGGTCTCCGACTTTCAGGTGACTGACCTTTTCTCCCACCTCGCGGACGACACCCGCTGCTTCGCCGCCGGGGGAAAACGGGAAGGGCGGCTTGAATTGATATTTGCCTTCGATGATCAACGTATCAGGAAAATTCACCCCGGCGGCGTGCACGTCCAGCAGCACTTCGTTCTTCTTCACGACGGGGCTGGCGACGTCTTCCAGCACCAGCGATTCGGCGGGGCCGAATTCTTTGCACAGCACGGCTTTCATCAGGGCTATTCCTTTGGGAGTGATGGCCGATAAGTGTAGGTGTGAGAGTGAAGGGGTCAACGAGCATGCCCCGCCCTGATAGCCGGCCATAAGCTTGTGCTGGGACGAGGGGGCGGTATGCTGGGCCGCAAATCGGATGAGGAGTCGAATGTGAAAGCGTGGATCATGTTGATGCTGGCCCTGTCGTTGCCTGTGGCGGCGATGGCCGAAGAAGCCAAGGAAGCCAAAGAAGGCGAGGCGCCGAAGGTCAGTTACATCACGCTCAGCCCGCCATTCGTGGGCAATTATGGCCTGGACGGAACGACTAAGCTGAAGGTCTACAAGGCCGACGTTGCCCTGCGCGTGACCGGTGACGCCGCCGCTGCGGCGGTGAAGGCTAACGAGCCGTTGATTCGCAATCAGTTGGTGGCGCTGTTCGCCCAGCAGACGACCGAAACCATGAACAACCTTGAAGCCAAGGAAAAGCTGCGGCAGGAAGCGTTGAAGCAGACCCAGCAGGTGATGAACGACGAGACGGGCAAGCCGATGGTGGATGATCTGTTGTTCAACAACCTGATCATTCAGTAAGGCATGTAGCGGCGGTTAGTCAGTCATCGCGAGCAAGCTCGCTCCCACAAGGATTGCCGGATCGACGCCAGTCCACTGTGGGAGCGAGCTTGCTCGCGATAGCGGCCGATCGGACGCCGCATGGCTCAGGGCTCAGGGCTTCAACGCAATGACCGCCGCCCACTGCTCAGCTGTCACCGGCATCACCGACAGTCGCGAGCCTTTTTGCACCAGCGGCATTTCGGCCAGGGCGGCCTGCTGTTTGAGGTAGTCGAGCTTCAGCACCCGTGGGAATGTCTCGACATGGGCGACGTCGAGGGCGGTCCAGGGGTTTTTCTCCGGGCTGGCCTTGGCGTCGAAGTAATGACCGTCAGGTTCCAGGGCCGTTGGGTCGGGATAGGCGGCCTTGATGATTTTGCCAATTCCGGCAATGCCTGGCTCCGGGCAGCTGGAGTGATAGAAGAAAAATGAGTCGCCTACCGCCATGGCCCGCAGGAAATTGCGCGCCTGGTAGTTGCGAACCCCGTCCCAGCGCGCTTGGCCGAGCTTTTCCAGGCCCTGGATGGACAATTCGTCGGGCTCGGATTTCATCAGCCAGTAGGCCATGATTTCTACTCCTGGGTGGTGGCGATAAAAAGGTTCAGCGATTTTATGACAAACCGACAGTCGGTTGACGCCAGCATTTGCGTGTCGGTTCACGTTGCCGCAAAATGCCGGCCTTCCAAGCTTGACGCTGCTGCACGGCCAGATAAGAAAACCGCTGCTGTCATCGTGTGTGATATGCCTTGAGGGGGGCAATCGATGAAACGCAAACCGGATTTGTTGTGGGTCCTGGTCATTCTGTTCGGCCTGGGTGTCGTCACCACGGGTTATGCCCAGAGCTTATGGGCCAACAAAAATGATGCACCGATGGAAATCACCCAGCCCGCGCCGGCACTCAAGCGCTGAGCCGTCTTCTGGACGCCGCTGTTTCGCGGCGTCTAGCTCGCCAGATACCAACGCCTGTCACTGACCGTTCCCTGTAACGGTACATCCCAGCTTGCCTGCGCCAATCGTTCGACCTTCTGACACTCATGGGCCAGGCCCAGCAACGTCGGCTTGCGCCATTGTTTGCGTCGCGACAGATACGCCAGGCTGCGGTCATAGAAGCCGCCGCCCATGCCCAGGCGTCCGCCGGCATCATCAAACCCCACCAACGGCAGCAATACCAGGTCCAATGTCCAGACTTTGCGCTGCCGGGCGATATTTTTGCGTGGTTCCGGGATGCGAAAACGATTAGGGCGCATTTTTTCGCCGGGATGGATCCGCTGGAACACCATCCTGGTCTGCGGCCAGGGACTGAGCACCGGCAGATAAGTCGCCTTGCCCCGACGTTGGGCGGCGCGCAGCAGCAGGCGTGGGTCGATCTCACCGTCGTTGGGCAGGTACAGGGCGATGTGTCTTGCGCGGCGAAACAGCGGATGCTGTGCCAGTTGCCGATATAGGCCGTGGGCGGCTTGCCGTTGCTGGGCCGGGGTCAGGGCACGACGGGCCTGGCGTAGCAGGCGGCGAAGTTGTGGGCGGGTCGGCAACGCAGGTTCGGTCATATCGATGCTTCGCGAGACGGTGATATCGGCACAGCGTAACCGCAAACGGCGGGACCAGAAAACGCCAAACGCCAGAAACGACAATGCCAGTCATGATGACTGGCATTGTCTCAAGAATCAGGCTCCCCGGATGAACCGCTGTCGGCTTAGCCCTTGAACCCGAAAGTTCAAGGTGGAAGTTGCAGGAGGCGTTAAGGCTTTCCGTCAAGCGGACATGCACACCGGCCCCAACGTGCAACCCCCGTGGTTGTGCGTATCGGCTCAGGGACATCACCAACTGGCAAGCACCCCAGGGAGTGACGCAAGTATACCCCAGGCTGCCTCGCGAATCAGCCCTTGCTGACGTCCGGATCGGTAGCCAGTACCAGATCCACCCGATCGAGCAGGTCGCGGACCTGTTCGCGGGTCGAGCCGCTGACCTGTACGTCCGGCGTATCCTGGCGGTGGAGCAGGTCGTGGGTAATGTTCAAGGCGGCCATTACGGCGATGCGATCGGCGCCGATGACTTTGCCGCTGCTGCGGATCTCGCGCATCTTGCCATCCAGGTAACGGGCGGCGCTCACCAGGTTGCTGCGCTCTTCCTGGGGGCAGATGATCGAATACTCTTTATCGAGGATCTGCACGGTAACGCTATTGCTTGAACTCATGAGTCTTGCTCCAGGGCCTTGAGGCGCGAAATCATCGATTCGACCTTACGCCGGGCGATTTCGTTTTTTTCAATGAGGTGCGCGCGTTCCTCGCGCCAGGTTTTTTCCTGAGCTAATAGGAGTCCGTTTTGGCTCTTAAGTTGCTCGACCCGGTCAATTAGCAGCTCGAGTCTGGCCATCAGCGCTTGCAGGTCGGTGTCTTCCATTGTGTCCACTGAAGAATGTGTCTGATGGAGGGATTTGGGTCGCACAGCCTTTAATGGTCTTGGCGAGTCTGTCGATGTAGGATACAAGGCCTCCATTCTAGACATAGCGCCGTCTGGCGCCTAGCTGCCCATGCCCATTCAGAATTCTCCGTACCAAGCCTTTGCCACCCTGCTGAGCACCAGCGGCCACCCTGTCTCGCCCGCCGAACTGCATGGCCTGCTGCTCGGCCGCAGCTGTGCCGGCGCCGGTTTTGATGCTGACGGCTGGTTGGCCGACGCCGCCGAACTGCTTGAAGGCGAGCCGGCGGACAACGTGCGCAACGCGCTCATCGGCCTGCAGGAAATGGTCAAGGGTGAATTGACCAGTGACGACATGACCGTCGTCCTGTTGCTGCCCACCGATGACGCGCCGCTGGCTGAACGCGCCGCTGCGCTGGGTCAGTGGTGCCAGGGTTTCCTGGCAGGCTTCGGCCTGACCCGCCGCGAATACGCCTTGAGCGATGAAGCCAAGGAAGTGTTGCAAGACCTGGCGGCCATCTCCCAGGTGCAGGACGCCCTGGAAGAATCCGACGACGGCGAGAGCGACTACATGGAAGTGATGGAGTACCTGCGGGTCGCGCCGTTGCTGCTGTTTACCGAGACCAAAAAAACCGCTGAACCGGCTGCCAAGCCGTCCCTGCACTGATCGCTTGAAAGGGAACGCCGTCTGCCCATGATTCATATCCCGAAGTCGGAATACAGTCGTCGCCGCAAGGCCTTGATGGCGCAGATGGAACCCAACAGCATCGCAATCCTGCCCGCCGCCGCCGTTGCGATCCGCAACCGCGACGTCGAGCACGTCTATCGCCAGGACAGCGACTTCCAGTACCTCAGCGGCTTCCCCGAGCCGCAAGCGGTGCTGGTGCTGGTGCCCGGTCGCGCTCACGGCGAGTACATCCTGTTTTGCCGCGAGCGCAACGCCGAGCGTGAACTGTGGGATGGCTTGCGTGCTGGCCAGGAAGGGGCGATCCGGGACTACGGCGCCGACGACGCGTTTCCCATCACCGACATCGACGACATCCTGCCGGGCCTGATCGAAGGTCGCGACCGGGTCTATTCGGCCATGGGCAGCAACCCCGAATTCGACCGGCACCTGATGGAGTGGATCAACGTGATTCGTTCCAAGGCCCACCTTGGTGCCCAGCCGCCGAACGAATTTGTTGCCCTGGATCATCTGCTGCACGATATGCGCCTGTATAAATCGGCGGCGGAAGTGAAAGTGATGCGCGAAGCGGCGCGGATTTCCGCCCAGGCTCACATCCGCGCCATGCAAGCGGCACGCCCCGGGCTGTACGAATACAGCCTGGAGGCCGAGCTCGACTACGAATTTCGCAAGGGCGGCGCAAAGATGCCGGCCTACGGCTCCATCGTCGCGGCGGGGCGTAACAGTTGCATCCTGCATTACCAGCAGAACGACGCGCCGCTCAAGGATGGCGACCTGGTGCTGATCGACGCCGGTTGCGAAATCGACTGCTACGCCAGCGATATCACCCGTACCTGGCCGGTCAGCGGCAAGTTTTCGCCCGAGCAGAAGGCGATCTATGAGGTCGTGCTGGCGGCCCAGGAAGCGGCGTTCGCTGAAATTGGCCCGAACAAGCATTGGAACCAGGCCCATGAAGCTACGGTCCGGGTCATTACCGAGGGCCTGGTGCGTCTCGGGCTGCTGGAAGGCGAGGTGGACCAGTTGATCGCCAGCGAAGCCTACCGGGCGTTCTACATGCACCGTGCCGGTCACTGGCTGGGCATGGACGTGCACGACGTCGGTGAATACCGGGTCGGTGGCGAATGGCGCGTGCTGGAGGTTGGCATGGCCTTGACCGTGGAGCCGGGCATCTACATTGCCCCGGACAATCGCAGCGTAGCGAAGAGATGGCGCGGCATTGGCGTGCGCATCGAGGATGACGTGGTAGTGACCAAGACCGGTTGTGAAATCCTGACCCGCGGCGTGCCGAAAACGGTCGCCGAGATCGAGGCCCTGATGGCCGCTGCACGGACTCAAGCGGCATGAGCCGGGTCAACGTGGCGATCATTGGTGGCGGCCTGGTCGGCGCGAGCCTGGCGCTCGCCTTGCAGGCAGGCGCCAAGGCCAGGGGGTGGAAGATCATGCTGATCGAGCCGTTCGCCCCCGGCGACACCTGGCAGCCGAGCTATGACGCGCGCTCATCGGCGCTCTCCTTCGGTGCTCGACAAATTTATCAGCGCCTGGGCCTCTGGCAGGAAATTTCCCGCCGCGCAGAACCGATCAAACAGATTCATGTTTCCGACCGCGGACGGTTTTCCACGGCGCGGTTGTCCGCCATGGAGGAGGGCGTGCCGGCCCTCGGCTACGTGGTGGAAAATGCCTGGCTCGGCCAATGCCTGTGGCAAGGGCTGGACAAGGACGTGGTCAGCTGGCGCTGCCCGGCGCAAGTCACCCGGATGGAGCCGCTAGTCGGTGGTTATCATTTGACGCTGGATGACGAAACCACGCTGGAATGCGACCTCGCCGTACTGGCCGACGGTGGACGCTCCGGACTGCGTGAGCAGTTGGGCGTCGGTGTGCGCAATCGCCCTTACGACCAGAGCGCGTTGATTGCCAACCTCACACCCAGCGAAGCCCACAACGGCGTGGCTTTCGAACGCTTTACCGACGACGGCCCGATGGCCTTGTTGCCGCTGCCGGAAAATCGTTGTGCGTTGGTCTGGACTCGCCAGGGCATGGATGCGCAACGGCTGGCGGCCCTCGACGAGCGTAGTTTTCTCAGTGAGCTGCAGAGTGTGTTCGGCTATCGCCTCGGCACGTTGAAGCAGGTGGGTGCGCGACACCTTTATCCGCTGGCGCTGGTAGAAGCCGAAGAGCAGGTACGTCCGCACCTGGCGATCCTCGGCAATGCTGCCCATAGCCTGCATCCGATAGCGGGCCAGGGCTTCAACCTGTCCTTGCGTGACGCGCAGGCGTTGGCCGATGCGTTGCTCGGGAGTGAGAGCACGCCTGGCGACTTCTCTGTATTGCAAGCCTATCGCGAGCGCCAGCGGATGGACCAGGCCCTGACCGTCGGCTTCTCCGACCAGGTCACGCGGCTGTTCAGCAGCGATCTGCCGCTGGTATCCGTGGGCCGCAATCTCGGCCTGCTGGGCCTTGACCTGCTGCCCCCGGCCAAGCGCTGGTTCGCTCGCCAGGCCATGGGCTTGGGGACTCGCCCCGATGCTTGATACGGCTCATTCCTTTCACCGGCGGCTCATGTCGCCAGCAGCACAGGCTTAAAGCATGGAATTGCGCGCAGATCTGTTGATTGTCGGTGCCGGCATGGTCGGCAGCGCCCTGGCGCTTGCGTTGCAGGGCAGCGGATTGCAGGTATTGTTGCTCGACGGCAGCCCGCTGAGCGTCAAACCCTTTGATTCCCTGGCAGCGTTCGAACCCCGGGTCAGCGCCCTGTCGGCGGCCAGCCAGCGGATTCTCGATCGTCTGGGCGTCTGGGACGGTATCGTCGCCCGACGCACCAGTCCCTACACCGACATGCATGTCTGGGACGGTAGCGGCACGGGGCAGATTCATTTTTCCGCCGCCAGCCTGCATGCCGAAGTGCTTGGCCACATCGTCGAGAACCGCGTCGTTCAGGATGCACTGCTGGACCGGTTGCATGACTGCGACCTGGGCCTGCTGGCCAATGCGCGCCTGGAGCAGATGCGCCGCTCCGGCGACGACTGGCTGCTGACCCTGGCTGACGGGCGCACCTTGCGCGCGCCACTGGTGATTGCCGCCGACGGGGCGAACTCCGCCGTGCGCCGACTGACGGGGGTCGCCACTCGCGAGTGGGACTACCTGCATCACGCGATCGTCACCAGCGTGCGCTGCGCCGGACCTCATCGCCAGACCGCATGGCAACGCTTCACCGACAATGGTCCGCTGGCATTCCTGCCTCTGGCACGCGATGGCGAGCAGGACTGGTGCTCGATCGTCTGGTCGACCACGCCTGGCGAAGCGCAGCGCTTGATGACACTGGATGACGGCGCTTTCTGCGCCGAACTGGAGCGGGCTTTCGAGGGCCGGCTAGGCGCGGTGCTCGGCGCCGATCCTCGCGTCTGCGTACCGCTGCGCCAACGCCACGCCAAGCGTTACGTGGCCGAAGGGCTGGCGCTGATCGGCGATGCGGCGCATACCATCCATCCCCTGGCCGGGCAGGGCGTCAACCTGGGTTTCCTCGATGCCGCGGTGTTGGCCGAGGTGCTGTTGCAGTCCGCCGGGCGTGGCGAGCGGTTGGCCGATCTCAAGGTGTTGAGCCGCTATGAGCGGCGGCGCATGCCCCATAACCTGGCGCTGATGGCGGCGATGGAAGGCTTCGAGCGGCTGTTCCAGGCCGATCCATTGCCGGTGCGCTGGTTGCGTAATACCGGTCTGAAGCTGGTAGACCGCATGCCGGAAGCCAAGGCGCTGTTCGTACGCGAGGCGTTGGGGCTGACCGGGGATCTGCCGGATCTGGCCAAGGTCTGAGAGTTGTGTTGGGGCTCATGGCCTCATCGCGAGCAGGCTCGCTCCCACAGGTTTCACCGGATCAAATGGGGGAGCGAGCCTGCTCGCGATGGGGCCGGAACAGCCACCTCTTCCACCTGTGCAACATTTGGAAACGTGTCTACCCACTGTTCGATTGTGGTGCTAAATGTGAGTCCTTATCATTTGCGCTCTGTTCACAATCGAGAGACCGCTACCATGTCGGCCACCAAACGCCTGCTGTCCGCCCTCGCACTGACCCTGATCGGCACTTCCGTCGCCCAGGCTGCCGATGAGGTGGTGGTCTATTCGTCGCGCATCGATGAGCTGATCAAACCGGTTTTCGATGCCTACACCAAGAAGACCGGCGTCGCGGTGAAGTTCATCACCGACAAGGAAGCGCCCCTGATGCAGCGGATCAAGGCCGAAGACAAAAATGCCACCGCCGACCTGCTGCTGACCGTCGACGCCGGCAACCTCTGGCAAGCCGAGCAGATGGGCATTCTGCAGCCGTTCACCTCGCCGGTAATCGATGCCAACATTCCCCCTCAGTATCGTGCGTCGTCCCACGCCTGGACCGGCCTGAGCCTGCGTGCGCGGACCATTGCGTACTCGACTGACCGGGTCAAACCGGGTGAGCTGACTACTTACGAAGCGCTGGCCGGCAAGGAATGGGAAGGCCGCTTGTGCCTGCGGACCTCGAAAAAGGTCTACAACCAGTCGCTGACCGCGACCCTGATCGAAACCCATGGTGCTGAAAAAACCGAGGAGATCCTCAAAGGCTGGGTCAGGAACCTGTCCACCGACGTATTCTCCGACGACACCGCGCTGCTTGAGGCGATCAATGCCGGCCAGTGCGACGTTGGCATCGTCAACACCTATTACTACGGCCGCCTGCATCAGCAGAAGCCAGACTTGAAGGTCAAGCTGTTCTGGCCGAACCAGGCGGACCGTGGCGTGCACATCAACCTCTCGGGTATCGGCCTGACCAAGCACGCGCCGCACCCGGACGCCGCGAAAAAACTGGTGGAATGGATGACCACCCCTGAAGCGCAAAGCATCTTCGCCGACGTGAACCAGGAATTCCCGGCCAACCCGAAAGTCCAGCCGTCCAAGGAAGTCGCCGCTTGGGGCCAGTTCAAGGCCGATACGCTGCCGGTGGAAGTCGCGGGTAAACGCCAGGCCGAAGCCATTCGCCTGATGGATCGTGCCGGCTGGAACTGAGACGATCCCTTTCAGCTCATTGACGACCCGTGGCGAGGGAGCTTGCTCCCGCTGGGCTACGCAGTAGCCCCAAAGCCCCAGATCATGCCCCGGCATATAGGTCCTGGCAGATATCCCGGGAGGGCTTCGCCCTCCAGCGGGAGCAAGCTCCCTCGCCACATGACCGTTTGTCTTACGAGAGTTTTCCTTGACCCACCCCGCCCAACGCCGCTGGTATCCCCTGGTCTTCGCCGTCGCTGCGCTGGTCCTGTTGCCGTTGAGCGTGCTGTTGCTGTCCTGGCAGAGCATCGACGCGCAGATCTGGTCCCACTTGTGGGAGACCCAGATGCCGCGCCTGCTGGGTAATACCCTGACGCTGATCCTGGGTGTGGGTGTCGGCGTGACGTTGTTGGGGGTCAGTCTGGCGTGGCTTACCAGCCTTTGCGAATTCCCCGGTCGGCGCTGGCTCGATTGGGCGTTGATGTTGCCGTTCGCGATTCCCGCCTATGTGCTGGCGTTTGTTTTCGTCGGCCTGCTGGATTTTGCCGGCCCGGTGCAGACCCTGATGCGCGAATGGTTCGGCAACGGCTTGCGCCTGCCCCGGGTGCGGTCGACCGGTGGGGTTATCCTGGTGTTGGTGCTGGTGTTCTATCCGTATGTCTATCTGCTCGCGCGAAGCGCCTTCCTGGCCCAAGGCAAGGGATTGATGGAAGCGGCCCGGGTCCTCGGCCAATCGCCTTGGCAGGCGTTCTGGCGGGTGGCACTACCGATGGCCCGACCGGCAATCGGCGCGGGCGTGGCGCTGGCGCTGATGGAAACCCTGGCGGATTTCGGCGCGGTGTCGGTGTTCAACTTCGACACCTTTACCACCGCCATCTATAAAACCTGGTACGGCTTCTTCAGTCTTTCCAGCGCCGCCCAACTGGCCAGTCTCTTGCTGCTGGCGGTGATGGTGGTGCTCTACGGTGAGCGCCGTGCCCGGGGAGCACAGCGGGCCAGCAACGAACGGCCCCGGGTCAAGGCGCTTTACCATTTGCGCGGTTTCAAGGCGGCGGCGGCCAGCAGCTGGTGCCTGTCGGTTTTCGCGTGCGCGTTCGTCATTCCGGTGCTGCAACTGGTGGTGTGGTTCTGGCAGCGCGGTCGGTTCGACCTGGACGAGCGTTATGCCGGGTTGATCATCCATACCCTCTATCTGGGCGGCCTGGCGGCCCTGGTCACCGTCTGCGTGGCCTTGCTGCTGGCCTTCGCCCGTCGCTTGGCGCCGACCCGCCCGATCCGCGCCGGTGTCGGCCTGGCGAACCTGGGTTATGCCTTGCCGGGTTCAGTGCTGGCGGTGTCGATCATGCTTGCGTTCAGTTATCTGGACCGTGAGTTGGTCATTCCGCTATCGACCCTGCTCGGCGGGGCGGGCAAGCCGTTACTGTTGGGCAGTTTGTCGGCGTTGCTGCTGGCCTACCTGATACGTTTCCTGGCCGTGGCCTACGGTCCGCTGGAAAGCAGCCTGGCGCGGATTCGTCCGTCATTGCCCGAGGCCGCACGAAGCCTTGGCGTCAGTGGGCCACGACTGTTTTTCAAAGTGTATCTGCCGTTGCTACTCCCTGGCACGTTGAGCGCGGCGTTGCTGGTGTTTGTCGATGTGCTCAAGGAAATGCCCGCCACCCTGCTGATGCGCCCGTTCGGCTGGGACACGCTGGCAGTGCGGGTCTTTGAGATGACCAGCGAGGGGGAGTGGGCACGGGCCGCATTGCCGGCGCTGACCCTGGTGCTGGTCGGGCTGTTGCCGGTCATCGGATTGATACGGCGCTCGGCTCATCGGCGCGTTCTGAATTAATTGAGAGCGGCTCCAGGTGCCAGTGCCATGGCATGCGGATACAATGCGCGGCATTCGGTGCGGTCCGTCCGTCGGACCGGGTAGCTGAGGGCGCTTTTTTTCAGGCGTTCGTGCTGTGCAGTACCCGTCCGCACCTTCGCCACGCCCGGAAGGAGAAACCCATGGGACAGCGTACGCCTCTGTATGACCTGCATCTCGCCCTTGGCGCGAAGATGGTCGATTTTGGCGGTTGGGATATGCCTTTGCACTACGGCTCGCAGGTCGAGGAACACCATCAGGTGCGCCGCGATTGCGGTGTGTTCGATGTGTCCCACATGACCGTGATCGACGTTGCCGGCCCCCAGGCCAAGGCTTGGCTGCAGCGCTTGCTGGCCAATGACGTCGATCGCTTGCAGGACACCGGCCGGGCGCTGTACAGCACGATGCTCAATGAGCGCGGCGGCATTGTCGATGACATGATCATCTACCGGGTCGAGGACGGCTACCGGCTTGTGTTCAATGCCTCGACCCGCGACCAGGACCTGGCCTGGATGCAGGCACAGCTCGGTGAATATGATGTGCAACTGCACGAGCGTCCCGAACTGGCGATGCTGGCCATCCAGGGGCCGCAGGCCCGGCACAAGATTGCCGAACTGGTCACGCAATCACGCGGCCAATTGATCCAGCAGCTCAAGCCCTTCGAAGGTCGTGCCGACGGTGACTGGTTCATTGCCCGTACCGGCTACACCGGTGAAGATGGTTTGGAAATCGTCCTGCCGGCCCATGAAGCCCCGAGCTTTTTCAACGATCTGGTGGGCGCTGGCATTCCTCCCATCGGCCTTGGAGCTCGCGATACCTTGCGCCTGGAAGCGGGCATGAACCTCTATGGCCAGGACATTCATCAGGATGTTTCGCCGCTGGCCTCCAACATGGCCTGGAGCATCGCCTGGGAACCTGCGAGTCGCCAGTTCATCGGCCGCTCGGCGTTGGAAGCCGAACTGGCGGCTGGCGTGCAGCACAAACTGGTCGGGCTGGTACTTGAGGAGCGCGGTGTTCTACGCGCTCATCAGGTGGTCCGCATCGCCAATATTGGCGAAGGAGAGATCACCAGTGGTAGTTTTTCTCCTACGCTTAGCAAGTCGATCGCCCTGGCGCGTGTTCCGATGGCTACCGCCGACCGTGCCGAGGTGGAAATTCGTGGCAAGTGGTACCCGGTACGGGTGGTCAAGCCGACCTTCGTCCGCCATGGCAAAACCCTGATCTAACCCTTTGCGGCGGGCCGCCGGCCGCTGACACTTTCTCTTGAGGACACAGAATATGAGTGATATCCCCGCCGAACTGCGTTTTGCCGAAAGCCACGAGTGGGCCCGCCTGGAAGCCGACGGTACCGTCACCGTAGGCATCAGCGACCATGCGCAGGAAGCTTTGGGCGATGTGGTGTTTGTCGAGCTGACCGAGGTCGGTAAGGTTTTTGCTGCTGGTGATCAGGCTGGAGTGGTGGAGTCGGTCAAGGCCGCTTCCGACATCTACGCCCCCATTGCCGGCGAAGTGATTGCGATCAATGAAGAGTTGGGCGGCTCGCCGGAGCTGCTGAACTCCGATCCGTACGGCGCCTGGATCTTCAAGCTCAAGCCAAGCGACAAGGCCGAGTTGGACAAGTTGCTCGATGCTGCCGGCTATAAGGCTGCTATCGGCGAGTAACACTTGATACCTGTGGGAGCGAGCCTGCTCGCGAAGGCGATAAATCAGCAACATCGAGGTTGGCTGACACACCGCTTTCGCGAGCAGGCTCGCTCCCACGTTGGTTTGTGAGATGTCCGTCGGGCAAAAAAATGCCGCTCAATCGAGCGGCATTTTTTATCGGCCGGACATCATTCCTGGGCGACGGCGTTTTTCGCCAGGATCGCGTTGGCCAGTTCCATGTCGGTGGCTTGCAGGCCTGGGTTGTCGGCACGGACTTTCTGCATCGCGGCTTCCAGGTAGGGGCCACGGATGCCGCCGTCACTGGCGACGAAGCTGCCGGCGTCGTCCTGGGCAGCGACGATCAGCTTGTTGTCCTTGAAGGTCAGGTAGGTAGAACCGGTGGTCGCACCGGATGAGATGACGTTACGCCAAAACGTGTCGGCCATTGCCGAGCCAACAGGAAGAGAAAGCAAGGCCAGGGTCGCGACAGCAAGTTTGAGACGCATGATAGGTGACTCCACAGGGTTAACTATGACTTTGGATTGCCGCAGCCTCGATTCAGTTCCATGACCCGTCAGTCAGCCCTCGCACCAAGCTACTTCTGTTCACTCTGTGGCGTCACCCGCAGTACTTCTTCGACCGTGGTCAGGCCCGCCGCTACCTTTTGCGCGCCCGAGAGCCGCAGGCTGCGCATGCCTTCCTTGAAGGCCTGGCGGCGCACGGCGAGCAGGTCGGTGTCTGGGTGGATCAGGCCTTTGACGCTGTCGCTCAACTGCATGATCTCGTACACCCCGGCCCGCCCCCGGTAGCCGGTATCGCGGCATTCCGAGCAGCCGACAGCCTGCTGGGCGTTGGTCGGCAGCGGGGCCTGCCAGGGCCTCGTCAGGGTTTGCCAGTCGTCTTCATCCAGGGTGATGGGCGCCTTGCAATGCGGACACAACGTACGCACCAGGCGCTGGGCCATGACTCCGAGCACTGTGGCCTTGATCAGGTAATGCGGCACGCCGAGCTCCAGCAGGCGGCTGATGGCGCTCGGCGCGTCGTTGGTGTGCAGGGTCGAGAGGACGAGGTGTCCGGTGAGTGCTGCCTGGATTGCCATTTCGGCGGTTTCCAGGTCACGGATCTCGCCGATCATGATGATGTCCGGGTCCTGCCGCATCAACGCACGTACGCCCGCCGCGAAAGACAGCTCGATGTTGTGCTGGACCTGCATCTGGTTGAACGAGGCCTCGACCATCTCGATCGGATCCTCGATGGTGCAGAGGTTCACTTCCGGCGTCGCCAGTTTTTTCAACGTCGTGTAGAGCGTCGTGGTCTTGCCGGACCCGGTGGGGCCCGTGACCAGAATGATGCCGTTGGGCTGGCGGGTCATGTCCTGCCAGCGACGCAGGTCGTCGGCGGAGAAGCCCAGTTGGTCGAAATCCTTGAGCAATACTTCCGGATCGAAGATCCGCATCACCATTTTTTCGCCGAACGCGGTTGGCAAGGTCGACAAGCGCAACTCCACTTCGTTGCCGTCGGGAGTCTTGGTCTTGACGCGACCATCCTGGGGCTTGCGCTTTTCCGCGACGTTCATGCGCCCCAGGCTTTTCAGGCGACTGATGATCGCCATCGTCACCTGCGGCGGGAACTGATAGACGGTGTGCAGCACCCCGTCGATGCGAAAGCGTACGGTGCCCTGCTCCCGGCGCGGTTCGATGTGGATATCGCTGGCCCGCTGCTGGAAGGCGTACTGGAACAGCCAATCGACGATGTTGACGATATGGGCGTCGTTGGCGTCCGGCTCCTGGTCGCTGGCGCCGAGGTTGAGCAGTTGTTCGAAGTTGGTCAAGTTGCTCGGTTGCTGATCGACGGTGGTAGCGCCGCTGACGGATTTGGCCAGGCGATAGAATTCCACGCTCAGGCGCTGGATATCCACCGGGTTGGCAACCACCCGCCTGACCGGCAGCTTGAGCACGTGGGTCAGGTCGGCTTCCCAACTGCTGACGTAAGGCTGGGCACTGGCGACGGTGACGGCGTCACGGTCAACCGCCACTGCGAGAATCTTGTGACGTTGCGCAAAGGCATAGGACATCAGCGGCGTAACGGCCGCCACGTTGATCTTCAACGGGTCGATGCGCATGTAGGGCTGGTCGGCCTGCTGGGCCAGCCACAGCGTCAGGTTCTCAAGGTCCAGGCGCTTGCCGGGTCGGCTGAGGTCGTCCAGGTGCTGGTTGGCGATGAACTCCAGCGGGTGCAACTGGCTGTTGGCGTTATGCCGGCGCCGGGCGTTGAGCGCGGTTTCGGCTGAATCCTGGCTGATGAGGCCCTGGGCGACCAGTTGGCGGAGCAGATCGTTAAGGTCCAGCCAGCGGTCCTGAGTGGCGTGTTTGGTGGACATGGGCGTTCGGGTTCCTATTGGACAGTTGCAGCAAAGCCGCGATGCAGACGCTTCGGCGTCCCGGCTTGTTGTGCAAAAGAATAGTCCCGACCTTATGGACCGTTGGGCCACTACCCGACCAATGCGTTTCCAATTCTTGCCTGCGCACCCCTCAACCGGCCGCCAGGACCCGTCCGGCCCGCGTGATATCGGCGTCCTGCAGGTCCACCGAGCACATGCTGATCAGGTTACGTAATTTTTCAGCAATGACCTGGGCACGGTGCCAGCTCAGCCCATCCAGGACAATGTCCAGCGTCAGCAGATCGTCTTGACGCTCGACGTGGACCTGCTGTGGCGTCAGGCCCTGCAAGGCGAACAGATTCAACGCTCGACACAGCACGTCCGGTTCGGCTTCGGCCTGCATCTGATAATGCACGCGGCAATGGGCGTTGGCGGCGTGCCAGGCGTCGGCGCGGGTCGGGGCGGTGGATACGGTTGCGAGTGAATGCATGTTCGGTCTCCTGGAGGTCGGAAGAAATATTTACATGCATAGAAGGGTATTTCTTACCTAAGATGAGCTATTTAGGGCCTATGGTGAATAAATTGATTCGCTTATCGGAAAACTACAGGTTTATTTATGCACAGTGAGCTGGATAGCTACGACCGCAGGATACTGGCGTTGCTGCAAGAGGATGCTTCGCTGTCCAGCGCGCAGATCGCCGAGCAGGTTGGCTTGTCCCAGTCGCCCTGTTGGCGTCGGATTCAGCGGATGAAGGAAGAGGGGATCATTCGGGGGCAGGTGACGCTGCTGGACCGCAAGAAAATCGGCCTGAACACGCAGATCTTCGCGGAAATCAAGCTCAACGCCCACGGTCGCTCGAATTTCACCGAGTTCACCGAGGCGATCCGCGGATTTCCCGAGGTGCTGGAGTGCTACGTGCTGATGGGATCGGTGGATTTTATGCTGCGCATTGTCACGGCGGATATCGAGGCGTATGAGCGATTCTTTTTCGAAAAGCTGTCGATGGTGCCGGGGATTCAGGAGGTAAACTCGATCGTGGCGCTGTCGGAGATCAAGTCGACGACGAGTTTGCCGGTGGTGTGCTGAGCTTGTTTTTGCGATGTTTGGGCTGGCCTCATCGCGAGCAAGCTCGCTCCCACAGTTGATCTTCAGCGGCCACAAAATCTGTGTGCAACGCTGGACCTGTGGGAGCGAGCCTGCTCGCGAAGGCGGTATCACAGGCGCAGCAAAGTCTTCCAGGCCCGATTCTGGTAAACCGCAATCGCCTGCTGCTTGCGCGCATCCAAGAGTTCGTCGGTGATCGGTTCGTTGGCCAATTGCGCCAGCTTGTTCAATTCGCCGTAGAGCCGGTCCATCTCAGGAATTTCCAGCGCCTGGCGGGCATGATGCAGCCAGGCCTGGATACGTTCGATGCGCGGCAGTTGCTCGGCCAGGTCTTCCGGCTGTTGCTGGTAGCGTTGCAGTTGCAGCGACGAAGCTTCTTCGCTGAGCAGGCGCGGCAGCCAGCTGCCCAGTTGCGCCGCGCCCTGGCGATTGCCGCGGGTGTTGCGGTCGGCGGTCCAGCTGCGGGCGAGCAACCAACGCGAAGCTTCAAGGGAGAAGAGGCCCCAGCGCGGGTCCTGCAGCTCTTCGAGGAATTGCTCCGGCGCCGCCTTGCGCACGTCTTCGTCGTCGAGGCCGGCCTGGACCAGCGGACGCCAGTCTTCCAGCAGCGCATCCAGGGCGACGCGCAGATCATGGGTCGATTGGCGCGGCGCGGCCTGGCCGAGGCTGCTGAGCAATGCGCGCAGTTCGGCGAGGTTTTCCACCCAGTCCTGCAACAGGCGCCAGTGGCCGTTGAAACGATATTGCTCGGCCAGGCGCTGGCTGCTGCCCAGCAGATGCCAGCTCAAAGCGCCAAAAGCATCGTCCAGCGGCGTTTCGGCCGTCAGTTGCGGAGCCGGCAGGCTCAGGGCGTAACTGCTCGCATCATGCAGGCGATAGCCACGTTCAGCCTTGCTGATGTCGCAAGGCATCAAGGGCAGGGTCGCGGCCAGTTCGGCGGCCAGTTCCAGAAGGGCGGCGGGTTCACCTTCGCGCAGTTCCAGTTCCAGCTCGCAGATTTCTTCCTTCTGCTTGCCGACCACCACGTGGCCCAAGTCCAGGGCGGCCTCGATGACCACCTTGCTTTTGCCACGGCCCCAGGCAATTTCGGCGCGCTCGCGGACGAAATCGGTGGTAAAGATTGCCTTGAGGGTTTTTTTGTCCAGTTCCGCCAGTGCCTCGGGCCAGCATTCGCCGTCGAGCTTCTTCAGGTCGAGCTTGGCCTTGGGCAGGTGCCAGTCGTATTCGTTGCGCTCGGACAGGCCTGCAACGCTCTGGCCACGGGTCTTGAGGGTCTGGATGACTTCTTCGCCATCGCGGCGCAGGCGCAGGGCAACCTTGGCCCGGGCGAGGTCACGTTCCGGCGTGTCGAAGTACTGGTTCATCAATTCGTGGCGTTCCCAGCCACTCTTGTTGCGTTTTTTCAACAGCGGATGCTCGCGCAAGGCTGCCAGGGTCTCGCGGCTGACGCGGAGTTTGATTTCGGTTTCTTTCTGCATGGCCGGAAAATCCAGGAATCGGGTGCGCAGCCGGGGGGAGATGTGGCTGCCAGGGTCGTGCAGTGTACAGGACTCGTCGGTCCTCCGCGCCGAACGGTTCCATCCTTGCTCTCGATGGTTCTATGATGGACCCCCAATTTGTAAGCCCGGGAGCCAGCGATGCCTTTGCCGTCCATGAAAGATCAGTTCGCTGCCCTGATCGCCGCGCCTTCGGTCAGTTGTACCCAGCCCAAGCTGGACCAGTCCAACAGCGCCGTGATCGAGCTGCTGGCAGGCTGGCTGTCGGAACTGGGATTCTCCTGTGATATCCAGCAGGTCAGCCCCGGCAAGTTCAACCTTCTCGCCAGCTTCGGCACGGGGCCCGGCGGGCTGGTGCTGGCCGGGCACAGCGACACGGTGCCGTTCGATGGCGCGTTGTGGCAGACCGACCCGCTCAAGCTCACCGAAGTCGACGGGCGCTGGGTGGGCCTGGGCAGTTGTGACATGAAAGGTTTTTTCGCCCTGGCCATCGAAGCGGTGCGGCCGTTGCTGGACCAGCCGTTCAGGCAGCCGTTGCTGATCCTCGCCACCTGCGAT
This sequence comes from Pseudomonas sp. R3-56, assembly GCF_051132075.1. NCBI lineage: Bacteria > Pseudomonadati > Pseudomonadota > Gammaproteobacteria > Pseudomonadales > Pseudomonadaceae > Pseudomonas > Pseudomonas sp. R3-56. Next base: position 287,660 of record NZ_CP071657.1, read on the forward strand.
GAAGAAAGCTCCATGGCGGGCGCCCGTGCCCTGGCCGAGGCCGGGCGGCCGCTCGGACGCGCGGCGGTGATAGGCGAACCGACGGGGCTGAAGCCGATCCGCATGCACAAGGGCGTGATGATGGAGCGTATCGACATCCTCGGGCGCAGCGGCCATTCATCCGACCCGAGCCTGGGCCGCAGCGCGCTCGAAGCGATGCACGACGCCATGGGCGAGCTGCGTGGCCTGCGCCTGCAATGGCAGCGTGAGTTCCGCAATCCACAGTTCACCGTGCCGCAGCCGACCCTGAATTTCGGCTGCATTCATGGCGGCGACAATCCCAACCGGATCTGCGGCCAATGCTCCATGGAGTTCGACCTGCGCCCACTGCCGGGCATGGATCCAGAGGTGCTGCGGGCGGCGATCCGGCAGAAGCTCGACCCCATCGCCGAACGCCATCAGGTGAAGATCGACTACGCACCGCTATTCCCCGAAGCGCCCCCGTTCGAGCAGGCCGAGGACGCCGAGCTGGTGCGGGTGGCCGAACGGCTCACCGGGCATCGTGCCGAAGCAGTGGCGTTCGGCACCGAAGCGCCTTATCTTCAGCGCCTCGGTTGCGAAACCCTGGTATTGGGGCCTGGCGATATCGCCTGCGCCCACCAGCCTGGCGAGTACCTTGAAATGTCACGTTTGCAGCCTACCGTGCAGCTGTTGCGACAGTTGATCGGCCATTACTGCCTGACACCGGCCAGCGCCGGTTAAATTGTCCGCTTGCGGACCCGTATTCATGAGGAGAGCGCGCGTGTCGCCAAGCCTGTTTCGACGATAACCACCAGCCCGCTGTGCGTTCCGCTTCGTCTTTTTTAGGCTGTTATTTATTACAGGCCCAGGTTCATGCCCGAATACGTCAATTGGCTTCGTCACGCTTCGCCCTATATCAACGCCCACCGCGATTGCACCTTCATCGTCATGCTGCCTGGCGACGGGGTGGAGCACCCCAACTTCGGCAACATCGTCCATGACCTGGTGTTGCTGCACAGCCTCGGCGTGAGGCTGGTGCTGGTGCACGGTTCGCGTCCGCAAATCGAGACCCGCCTCGCTGCCCGCGGCCTGACGCCGCATTACCACCATGGCATGCGCATCACCGATGCCGCGACCCTGGAGTGCGTGATCGACGCGGTCGGCCAGTTGCGCATTGCCATCGAGGCGCGCCTGTCGATGGACATGGCTTCTTCGCCGATGCAAGGCTCGCGGTTGCGCGTGGCCAGCGGCAACCTGGTTACCGCGCGGCCGATCGGCGTGCTCGAAGGCGTGGACTATCACCACACAGGGGAAGTGCGTCGGGTTGACCGCAAGGGCATCAACCGACTGTTGGATGAGCGCTCGATCGTTCTGCTGTCGCCGTTGGGCTATTCACCGACCGGGGAAATTTTCAACCTGGCGTGTGAAGACGTCGCGACCCGGGCGGCCATCGATCTGGCCGCCGACAAACTCCTGTTGTTCGGCGCCGAGCAGGGCCTGATCGGCGAGGATGGGCGGCTGGTTCGCGAGCTGCGTCCGCAACAGGTCCCGGCCCACATGCAACGTCTGGGCAGCGATTATCAGGCCGAGCTGCTGGATGCGGCGGCGCAGGCCTGCCGGGGCGGCGTCGCGCGTAGCCACATCGTCAGCTATGCCGAGGACGGTGCGCTGCTGGCCGAACTGTTCACCCGCGATGGCAGCGGCACGCTCGTGGCCCAGGAACAATTCGAGGTGGTGCGCGAAGCCGCCATCGAGGATGTCGGCGGCTTGCTGGACCTGATCAGTCCTTTGGAGGAACAGGGCATTCTGGTACGGCGTTCCCGCGAGGTGCTGGAGCGCGAGATCGAGCAATTCAGCGTGGTCGAGCGCGAAGGCATGATCATCGCGTGCGCGGCGCTGTACCAGATCGCCGATTCGGACGCCGGGGAACTCGCCTGCCTGGCCGTGAATCCGGAATACCGCCACGGTGGCCGGGGCGATGAGCTGCTGGAGCGGATCGAAACCCGGGCCCGCGCCCAGGGCCTCAAGACCCTGTTCGTGCTGACGACCCGGACCGCCCACTGGTTCCGCGAGCGCGGCTTCGAGCCCAGCAGTGTCGATCGCCTGCCGGCGGCGCGGGCTTCGTTGTACAACTATCAGCGTAATTCGAAAATCTTCGAAAAATCCCTGTAAACAACCCGCCTATCCAATCACGCTGCCGCGACTTTCTTGATTTCAGACAATCAGCGACTAGTCTGGAAAGCCTCAAGATCGCGGCATGCGCACGCATTGGCATGTCGCGCGCGAGCACCGACGAATCACCATTCAGGAATCCTCGGCGGCGCCGATAAGCCGATTCAGGGCTTGATGACGCTTTGATGGCAAGCATATGTCGAAACGAGCTGAAAACTGATGAAACAATTCTTTTTGGATTTATAAAGAATCCATTATTCTTCCGGCCGGTGTCGCGGGGTTAGACCATGGTCGTAGTCCGAAAGGGTTACGGTTGACTTGCCAGTCACGGTCTGGCGCTAATCGCGCATCCGCGGATTCCGGGCGTTCGAACCGGAACCAAAGACACACAAGAATTAGAAAACGAGAGGAGCGATACATGAAGAAGTCCACCTTGGCCCTGGCTGTGGCCGTTGGGGTAATGGCGCAGCAGGCAGGCGCCGCCGGTTTCATCGAGGACAGCAAGGCGTCCGTCAGTTCTCGCACCATGTACTTTGACAACGACAACCGTGAAGGCGATGAGGACCAGCGCGAGGCGGCGACCGGCCTGAAGTTCGACTACAAGTCCGGCTTCACTCAAGGTGTCGTTGGTTTTGGTATCGACGCCCAGGCGATGGTTGGTCTTCACCTTGATGGTGGTAAAGGTCAGCGTCCAGACGCCAATAACTCCTTCTCGCCAAGTGACTCCGACGGGTCCGCGGAGCACAGCTGGAGCCGTGGGTCGGCCAACGTGAAGGCGCTTTTCTCCAAGACCGAGGCCCACCTGGGTGGTGCACTGCAGCCTAACCTGCCGATCCTGGTCGCCAACGATGGCCGTCTGCTGCCGCAAACCTTCGAAGGTGGCACTATCACCTCCAAGGACCTGGACAACGTGACGTTCAACGCCGGCCAACTGGAGCGCGCCGTAGGCCGTGCCGGTACCAACAGCACCGGCCTGGCCGTGAGCGGCGGTACCGAGGACAGCAACCAGTTCCGTTATGCCGGTGCTGATTGGAAGGTCACCAAGGACCTGACCCTGCAGTACTACTACGCCAACCTGCAGGATTACTACAAGCAGCACTTCCTGGGCGCGGTACATGTGTTCCCGATCACCGAAGGCCAGTCGTTCAAGACTGACCTGCGTTACTTCGATAGCAGCTCGGATGGCCGCAACGGCGACGCAGGCTATCAGTTCGATAACAACGGTGGTTACGCCAAGAATCCGGGCGAGGTCGACAACAAGACTTGGAGCGCCATGTTCACCTATACCCTGGGTGGCAGTGCCTTCATGTTGGGTCACCAGCAAGTCGGTGATGACGGCGGTTTCGTCTACATGGGGCAGGGCAGCCTGCTCAATGACAGCGGTCGCAACGAAGGCGCCGGCGGTTCAAGCTTCTACCTGTTCACCGATAGCATGATCCATCAGTTCGTCCGCGCAGGTGAGAACACTACGTTTGGTCAATACTCGTACGACTTTACTGGTCTCGGCGTTCCAGGCCTTAAAGCTGCAGTTGCCTACTTGCGTGGCGATGACATCAAGTCCCGTACCGCAGGTGGAAGCGATTCGTCCGAGTGGGAACGCGACATGCGCTTGGATTACGTCGTCCAGCAAGGTGCTCTGAAAGGTTTCGGCACCACTCTGCGTCACGGCTCTTATCGCGGTACCGGTAGCGGTTCCGGCGCGGACCGGGATCAGACCCGCCTGATCTTCAACTACACTTACAACTTCCTGTAAGAAGTAGCGAAGCAAAAAAAGCCCCGCCCGGCAGCATGCCGAGCGGGGCTTTTACGTTTTGCGCAAGAGCGGATTTTTTTTATCCCTCGTGCTCCGCCGCGTCTTTTCGCAAGATGAATGCACTGAACGCCAGGAAATCATCCAGATGCCCGGTAATGATCGCGATCATGATCGGCAGTTGCAGGGCTTGATAGTCATGCACGGCGATGTTCCTGAAGCCCACCATGTTCTTCAGGTTTTTCACCAGGCCTTCCTCCAGCCAGCCACCTTGCAAAAGCAGCTCGAATGTATCGCGAGCACTTTGCGGAACACCCAGCCGCTCACGTCGAATCAAGTGCTGTCCCATGTCCAGTGCTGCTTCACACGCCCGTTGGATGTTCAGGACTGCCGAGTCCTGGCGAGTGAAATCGGTGGCAAACGTAGCGGGATCTTTCTCGTATTCTTCCCGCACCCTGGCGACGCAACGCTCGATACTTGCTGCCTTGTTGATCAAAACATCATCGGCCATACACGCTGCCTTCTTCCTGAATATCCTTGAGCAAGCCTGCCCGAGCCTCATCCAGAGCGGTTTTTTCGCTGAGAATGAAACATTCGTACAAACCCGCCTGTACGTCTCTGGCCCAGAGCCGCTGACCTCGGGTCACGATCTGATATTGCATGACGGTCGTTGCCGCGCGTAGATCGATAAGGTCCACCGGACTGCCAGCGATATCCGCCAACTCTCCTGAGAGCTGCCACAGCGAAACAGGATCGACCTCGCCGGACACGAGCACCGCCAGATCGACGTCGCTATCAGGTCCCGCGGTGCCCTGTGCATGACTACCGAACAGGTAAACCGCCAGCAGCCCAGGGAGATGGTGATGCAGATAAGACAACAAGGCTTGAGTGTTCATGCTGCCTATCCTAGCCGCTCATTCTGAAAACGCCGCAATAATTTGCGGAGTGCAAATGCAGAACAAAAAAAGCCCCGCCCGGCAGCACGCCGGGCGGGCTTTTGCGTTTCGGGTCCGGCCCACCCCTGTAGCCTTCCCCGAACCTTCTCCTCTTTTCAGCAATTCGAGGCCTTCTCGAACCTCGACAATGATCTTGGCCCGGTATACCCCAAGGCGCCAGTGAACAGTTTTTTATATTCAATCAAGATCTAAACAAATGGGTATTCATTCTTTTTCAAGCAATGAAAAGCGGTGCACAGTTGGGCCACAACTACTCAACCAGGAGCTGCACCATGAGCCTCAGACTTGGCGACATCGCCCCCGATTTCGAACAGGATTCCAGCGCCGGCAAGATTCGCTTCCATGAATGGCTCGGTGATAGCTGGGGCGTGTTGTTCTCCCATCCAGCGGATTTCACCCCGGTGTGCACCACCGAACTGGGCCTTACCGCCAAGCTCAAGGATGAATTCGCCAAGCGCGGCGTCAAGGCCATTGCCCTTTCGGTAGACCCGGTGGACTCGCATCACAAGTGGATCGAGGACATCAACGAAACCCAGAATGCCGTGGTCAATTTTCCGATCCTGGCCGACGCCGACCGCAAGGTGTCCGACCTCTACGACTTGATCCACCCCAACGCCAGCGACACATTGACTGTGCGTTCCTTGTTCGTGATCGACCCGAACAAGAAGATCCGCCTGACCATCACCTACCCGGCGAGCACCGGGCGCAACTTCAATGAAATCCTGCGGGTGATCGATTCCTTGCAGCTGACCGACAACTACAAGGTCGCCACGCCGGCCAACTGGCAGGATGGCGATGAAGTGGTGATCGTGCCGTCGCTCAAGGATGAGGAGGAACTCAAGCAGCGCTTTCCCAAAGGCTATCGCGCCGTCAAACCATACCTGCGCCTGACGCCGCAGCCTAATCGCTGAGGCAAAACCAGAACCAGAACCAGAACCAGAGCCTGTGGGAGCGAGCCTGCTCGCGAAGGCGGTCGATCAGCCAGTATTGAGGTCGACTGACACACCGCTATCGCGAGCAGGCTCGCTCCCGCAGCTGATCTTCTGTGCACCAAGGGTTTTGGCCGTTTCGACGGCCTTTTTTTTGCCTCAAGGAAAGCTGACCATATATCTCTTAAATGCATAACCAAATGAATAAATATGATTTAAAGATATATGAATGCCCTGTTATGGTTTGCTCCATACAGCGAGATCGCCCACCGCGAATCGCACGTGAATTCAAGGAATGGTTGGCATGTTGGTTGTCTCGCTCGGCGGCAGTCCCAGCCAGCGCTCCCGATCAGGAGTGCTGCTGGAGCGCTCGCAACGTTGGTTGCAGCAGCAAGGTGTGGAAGTGGTGAGCTATCAGGTGCGTGATTTTCCCGCCGAGGATCTGCTCCATGCCCGCTTCGATAGCCCCAAGGTACTGGACCTGCTGGCCCAGATCGAAAACGCCGACGGCCTGGTGATCGCTACGCCTGTCTACAAGGCGTCTTTCTCCGGCGCGTTGAAAACGGTACTGGACCTGCTGCCCGAACGCGCGCTGGCCCATAAGGTAGTGCTGCCCATGGCGACAGGCGGCAGCATCGCCCACATGCTGGCGGTGGACTACGCCCTTAAGCCGGTGTTGTCGGCGCTCAAGGCCCAGGAAATGCTGCATGGGATTTTCGCCGAGGACAACCAGATCGCTTACGGCGAAGGCAGCGCCCAGGCGCAATTGGCGCCGGCCCTGCAGCAGCGTCTGGACGAGGCGCTTGAACAGTTCTACAGCGCCATGGCCCGGCGGCCCAAGCCGCTGGATCCCAGCGTATTGAACGAACGTCTGTTGAGTGCTCGCTGGAGCATCTGACTCGCTACATCCCTGATTCAACTCCACCTTACTCAGCCGTCAACGGCCAAGCAGGTGCAGCCAAAACCCCACAGCAAAAAGGAGAGGCGCCATGCGCACTGTCATTTTGCGTCGCGGGCTGGTCGCTCTGTTTGCTGCGGCTGTGTCCTTCGGCGCCATCACCCAGGCTCAGGCCGAAACCTTGCGGATCGGCTATCAGAAGTACGGCACGCTGGTGCTGCTCAAGGCCAAGGGCACCTTGGAAAAACGCCTCGCCGCCCAAGGCGTCGACGTGCAATGGACCGAATTCCCCGGCGGCCCGCAGCTGCTTGAAGGCCTGAACGTAGGCTCGATCGATTTTGGCGTGACTGGCGAAACCCCGCCGGTGTTTGCCCAAGCGGCAGGCGCGGATTTGCTTTATGTCGCCTACGAGCCACCGGCGCCGAACAGCGAGGCGATCCTGGTGCCCAAGGGCTCGCCGATCCAGTCGGTGCAGGAGCTCAAGGGCAAAAAAGTCGCGCTGAACAAAGGCTCTAACGTCCACTACCTGCTGGTACGCGCGCTGGAAGATGCCGGCCTGAAATATTCCGACATCCAGACGGTTTTCCTGCCGCCGGCGGATGCCCGTGCCGCGTTCGAGCGCGGCAGCGTGGACGCCTGGGTAATCTGGGACCCGTACCAGGCAGCCGCCGAACAACAGTTGCAGGCACGCACCCTGCGTGACGGCAAGGGCATCGTCGACAACCACCAGTTCTATCTGGCGACCAAACCTTACGCGCAAAAAAATCCCCAGGTCATCACCACGTTGGTGGAAGAGGTGCGTGCAGTTGGGGAGTGGTCCAAGGCCAACCCTGAAGACGTGACCCGGCAGGTCTCGCCGCTGCTCGGCCTGCCGGCGGACATCACCCTGACGTCGGTGAAACGCCAAGGCTATGGGGCTCTGTTCCTGACGACGGAGGTGGTCGCGGCGCAGCAGAAAATCGCCGACAGCTTCTATCAGCTCAAATTGATTCCCAAGCCCTTGAGCATCAAGGACGTGATCTGGACGCCGCCGGCGGCCGTTGCGAACGCGCAATAATTCGATCCCTTAGGAGACCACTCCATGAGCCTCAATATTTTCTGGTTCCTGCCCACCCACGGCGACGGCCATTACCTTGGCACCGCTGAAGGCGCCCGCGCCGTCGATCATGGTTACCTGCAACAGGTTGCCCAGGCTGCCGATCGGCTGGGTTTCGGCGGGGTGTTGATTCCTACCGGGCGTTCCTGCGAAGACTCCTGGCTGGTAGCCGCTTCGTTGATTCCGGTGACCCAGCGCCTGAAGTTCCTGGTTGCCCTGCGCCCCGGGATCATTTCCCCGACGGTGGCGGCGCGTCAGGCCGCGACGCTGGATCGGCTGTCCGGCGGGCGGGCGCTGTTCAACCTGGTGACGGGTGGCGATCCGGACGAGCTGGCCGGTGACGGGCTGTTTCTGGACCACGAGCAACGCTACCAGGCATCGGTGGAATTCACCCGGATCTGGCGTCGGGTGCTAGAGGGCGAGACGGTCGATTACGACGGTGAACACATCAGTGTGAAGGGCGCCAAGCTGCTCTATCCGCCGATCCAGCAACCGCGTCCGGCATTGTATTTCGGCGGCTCGTCGGAAGCCGCCCAGGATCTCGCCGCCGAGCAGGTGGAAATGGTTTTGACCTGGGGCGAACCGCCCGCCGCCGTCGCGGAAAAAATCGCCCAGGTGCGGGCCAAGGCCGAGAAGCTTGGGCGCACCGTGCGTTTCGGCATTCGCCTGCATGTGATCGTGCGGGAAACCAACGCCGAAGCCTGGCAAGCGGCCGACCGCTTGATCTCGCACCTGGACGACGAAACCATCGCTCGCGCCCAGGCGTCCCTGGCGCGTTTCGACTCGGTGGGTCAGCAACGCATGGCCGCGTTGCACGGCGGTCGGCGCGACAAGCTGGAAGTCAGCCCCAACCTCTGGGCCGGTGTCGGCCTGGTGCGCGGCGGTGCTGGAACGGCGCTGGTGGGCGATGGTCCGACCGTGGCTGAGCGGGTCAAGGAATACGCCAACCTGGGTATCGATACGTTCATTTTCTCGGGTTATCCACACCTGGAAGAATCCTATCGGGTGGCGGAACTGTTGTTCCCGCACCTCGATGTGGAGCGCCCGGAACTGCCGAAAAGCCAGGGTTATGTGAGCCCGTTCGGTGAAATGGTCGCCAACGATATCCTGCCCAAAGCTGCTTCGCAGAGCTGAGGCGGCCATGAAAAAACTTATCCACAACCTCGCGCCGTGGGCGGTGCCGCTGCTGTTGTTGGCGGTGTGGCAATTGTCGGTATCGGCCGGCTGGTTATCCACGCGGATCCTGCCGGCGCCGGTGGCGGTGATCGAGGCCGGGGTGAATCTGGTGCGCAGCGGTGAGATCTGGACGCACCTGGCTATCAGCGGTTGGCGCGCGGCGGTCGGCTTCCTGATTGGCGGCGGCATCGGCCTGGCCCTGGGCTTTATCACCGGCCTGTCGAAGTGGGGCGAACGGCTGTTGGACAGCTCCGTGCAGATGGTGCGTAACGTGCCTCACCTGGCGCTGATTCCACTGGTGATCCTCTGGTTCGGTATCGACGAGTCGGCGAAGATTTTCCTGGTGGCGCTGGGCACGCTGTTTCCGATCTATCTCAACACCTACCACGGAATTCGCAATGTCGACCCGGCGCTGGTGGAGATGTCCCGCAGCTACGGTTTATCCGGCTTCAGCCTGTTTCGCCAGGTGATCCTGCCGGGCGCCTTGCCTTCGATCCTGGTGGGCGTGCGTTTTGCCCTGGGTTTCATGTGGTTGACGCTGATCGTCGCGGAAACCATCTCGGCCAGCTCCGGTATCGGTTATCTGGCGATGAATGCCCGGGAATTCCTGCAGACCGACGTGGTGGTGCTGGCGATTCTGCTGTACGCCGTGCTCGGCAAACTGGCCGACCTTGCTGCTCGCGGGCTTGAACGCGTCTGGCTGCGCTGGCATCCGGCCTATCAGGTGAACAAGGGAGGTGTCGCATGACCGCCCAACAACCGCCGCGCCTGCTGCGAGGTATCCCGCTGGCGGTGCGCAATCTGCAGAAGACCTTTGCTTCGCGCCAGGTGTTGCGTGACATCGACTTGCATATCCCGGCCGGGCAGTTCGTCGCGGTGGTCGGTCGCAGCGGCTGCGGCAAAAGTACCTTGCTGCGCTTGCTGGCCGGCCTCGATCAGCCTTCGGGCGGTGAGTTGCTGGCCGGTTCGGCATCGTTGAGCGCTGCGCGGGAAGACACGCGCCTGATGTTTCAGGAGGCGCGTTTGCTGCCCTGGAAAAAGGTCATCGACAACGTCGGCCTCGGACTCAAGGGCGACTGGCGACCACAAGCGTTGCAGGCGCTGGATGCCGTGGGCTTGGCCGATCGTGCACAAGAGTGGCCGGCGGCATTGTCCGGCGGACAGAAGCAGCGGGTGGCCCTGGCCCGGGCGCTGATTCATCAACCGCGCCTGCTATTGCTGGACGAACCTTTGGGAGCGCTCGATGCGCTGACCCGGATCGAAATGCAGCAACTGATCGAGCGTCTCTGGCAGCAACACGACTTCACCGTGCTGTTGGTGACCCACGACGTCAGCGAAGCGGTGGCGATCGCCGACCGGGTGATCCTGATCGAAGACGGCCAGATCGGCCTCGACCTGGCCATCGACTTGCCGCGCCCGCGTGCCCGCGGCTCGCATCGCCTGGCGAGCCTGGAAACCGAAGTCCTCAACCGCGTGCTGTCCTTGCCCGGCCAACCGCCGGAACCCGAACCCGTTTCACCCTTGCCCACGCAACTGCGTTGGGCGCAATAACTTCATCCAGACAGGAACGACATCATGACTATCAAAGCCATCAACGTACGCAACCAGTTCAAAGGCACCATCAAGGAAATCGTCGAAGGCGACGTGCTGTCGGAAATCGACGTGCAGACCGCCTCGGGCATCGTCACCTCGGTCATCACCACCCGCTCGGTCAAGGAGCTGGAACTGGCGATTGGCAGTGAAGTGATTGCCTTCGTCAAATCCACCGAGGTGTCTATCGCCAAGTTGTGAACGATGCTTGACCTGCAGCCCCGGATGGCTTGAGCCCTTCGGGGCGTTTTCGTTCCCACGCTCTGCGTGGCAACGATTCAATCAGAGCGCTTGGGCAGAAACGGAGGGAGATAGAGCCCCAGGTACGCATCGAACACGCGCATGCCTTCCTCGGCCATGCGCGGGGTAATCTGGCCGTGCTGGTGTACCGAGCGGGCGTAGACGCGGTCGCCGAGTTCCATGGCCAGGGCGAACACGTCGACATCGGCAGGCAAGGGCGGCAGTTGGAAATGGCGGGCGAAGACGGTGTGCATCAGCTCGCTCAGTTCCAGGTCATGCTGGCGGTCGGCCTGGGTGACTTCAGTCAGGCCATGCTGGGCCAGGATCAGTTGGCGAGCGGCGGCGTCCTCGCTGTAGATCACCAGCATCCGTTGCTCCACCAGCCGCGACAGATCGTGCCAATGGTTCAGCGCTGCATGATCGATCGGTGTTTGAAGGCAGGCACGAAAGGCTGCATGGACGTCGGCGGTCAGGGCTTCGAGCAGGGCCGGGACGCTGGCGAAGAAGTGATAGACGGAGGAGGGCGGGATCCCGGCGCGCTCGGCGACGCTGTAGATCGACAGGCTGGCCACGCCTTCGGCGGCGAGCAGCGTGCGGGCGGCATCGAGGATCGAGTCGATCCGGGCCTGGCTGCGGGCGCGGGGTTTGCGAGGGGTGGCGGTGCGTGTCATGAAGCTCTCCTGCGGGGCTGCCGGGCATTGTACGCAGACCGGGAGGCTGGTCCATACCTGCACTCGTGAGGTGACGAGCTTTTGTGGCGAGGGAGCTTGCTCCCGCTGGGGTGCGGAGCAGCCCTCAAATCAGCCACTGCAATGATGCAGGTTTACCGCTTAAGTATCTTGGGGCCGCTACGCAGCCCAGCGGGAGCAAGCTCCCTCGCCACGGGAACGACGAAAACAAAAACGCCGCAGCCCTGATGGCCTGCGGCGTTCCTTTCTACCGCAACCGCTTAAACGGTATGCAGGTACCAGTTGTACTCAAGGTCGGAGATGGAGTGTTCAAACTCTTCCAGCTCGCTTTCCTTGCAGGCCACGAAGATATCGATGTACTTGGGATCGATGTACTTGGCCATGACTTCGCTGTCGTCCAGTTCGCGCAGGGCATCGCGCAAGTTGTTCGGCAGGCTTTGCTCGTTCTGCTCGTAGCTGTTGCCTTCGACCGGCGCGCCGGGCTCGATCTTGTTGGTCAGGCCATGGTGCACGCCCGCCAGGACCGCCGCCATCAACAGGTACGGGTTGGCATCGGCGCCGGCGACACGGTGTTCCAGGCGTACGGCATCGGCGGAGCCGGTCGGTACGCGCAAGGCCACGGTGCGGTTGTCCAGGCCCCAGGTCGGCGAGTTCGGCACGTAGAACTGTGCGCCGAAACGACGGTAGGAGTTGACGTTCGGGCAGAGGAACGCCATCTGCGCGGGCAGGGTCTCGAGCACACCGCCGATCGCGTGACGCAGCGCGGCGTTCTGCTCGGGATCCTCGCTGGCAAAGATATTCTTGCCTTCTTTGTCCAGGATCGAGATATGGACGTGCAGACCGTTGCCCGCCTGGCCTGGATACGGCTTGGCCATGAAGGTGGTGTCCATTTCATGGTCGTAGGCGATGTTCTTGATCAGCCGCTTGAGCAGTACCGCGTAGTCGCAAGCCTTGATCGGGTCGGCCACGTGGTGCAGGTTCACTTCGAACTGCGCCGGGGCACTTTCCTTGACGATGGCGTCGGCGGGAATGCCTTGCTCCTTGGCCCCTTCCAGGATGTCCTGGAGACAGTCGACGTATTCGTCGAGGTCATCGATCAGGTAGACCTGTGTCGAGTGCGGGCGTTTGCCGGAGATTGGCGAGCGGGGCGGTTGTGGACGGCCGTTCACGTTCTCCTGGTCGATCAGGTAGAACTCCAGCTCGAATGCCGCGCAGATGGTCAGGCCCAGTTCATCGAACTTGGTCACGACCTGGCGCAGGACTTCGCGAGGGTCGGCGAAGAACGGATCGCCTTCAAGCTCGTGCATGGTCATCAGCAGTTGCGCGGTGGGGCGCTTCTGCCAGGGTTCGTTGCTCAGAGTGCCGGGGATTGGATAGCAGATGCGGTCGGCATCGCCGATGTCCAGGCCCAGGCCGGTGCTTTCCACCGTCGAGCCATTGATATCCAGGGCAAATAGAGAGGCCGGCAGGTTGATGCCTTTCTCGTAAACCTTGTGGAGGCTGGTGCGTTCGATGCGCTTGCCGCGCACCACACCATTCATATCCGCAATCAGAAGGTCAACGTACAGAACCTCAGGATGTTCCTTAAGGAACGCGTTCGCTTCGTTAAGCTGAACGGCACGCGGGGGTACCGACATGATGCAACACCTTTGTTGTTAAAAATATCAATCATTGATCTCTTCGAAAGCCAGTCAACCCGAACGGCATGCCGAAGTCAAGCAGGGCCTTTTTTGCCCTAAAAAAGCACCTGCAGGGCTTTTTTGAGGCAATTTGGGGCGTTTTTTTCCCTTTGAGGGGCTTGTCCCCCGCAGGCTTGAGCGGGCCGTGTTGTATTTTTTACGGGGGTGTTGTGTAAAAAAATGAACAAGGCTAAGCTCGATTCAAACCCATAACAGCAATAATACCGGGGTGCTTCATGTCTCGCCTGCCGTTAATCGGCATCACCACCTGCTCCAGGCAGATCGGTCTGCATGCGTATCACACCACTGGCGACAAATATGCGCGGGCTGTCGCAACGGCCGCCAAGGGTTTGCCGGTGCTGATCCCGTCCCTGGCGGATCTGTTCTCCCCGTCCGATATTCTGGACGCCCTGGACGGTATTCTTTTTACCGGCTCCCCTTCCAATGTAGAACCTTTTCACTACCAGGGCCCGGCCAGCGCGCCAGGCACCGCTCATGATCCTGCACGGGACGCCATTACCCTGCCGCTGATCCGCGCAGCGGTCGACGCGGGCGTTCCGGTGCTGGGCATCTGTCGCGGTTTCCAGGAAATGAACGTTGCCTTTGGCGGTAGCCTGCATCAGAAAGTTCATGAAGTCGGAACCTTCATCGATCATCGTGAAGACGACACCCAGCCGGTAGAGGTCCAATATGGTCCTGCCCATGCCGTGCATGTCCAGCCTGGCGGTATCCTCGCGTCTTTGGGGCTGCCGCCGCAGGTCGAGGTCAACTCGATCCACAGCCAGGGCATCGAGCGCCTGGCCTCGGGGCTGCGGGCCGAAGCGCTGGCGCCGGATGGCTTGATCGAAGCCGTCTCGGTGGTACAAGGCAAGGCTTTTGCTTTAGGAGTGCAATGGCACCCTGAATGGGCGGTAGGCTCCAACCCGCACTACCTTGCGATTTTCCAGGCATTTGGCGATGCCTGCCGAGCAAGGGCAACACAACGCGACGCCGATGCGTCAAACAACGCCTGACGACTAATAGCAGTCAGGAAACTCACGCCTAGAGGCATTTATGAGTAACAACCTCGACCAGCTCACCGATTGGTTGAAAGACCACAAGATCACAGAAGTCGAATGCATGATTGGCGACCTGACCGGCATTACCCGGGGCAAGATCTCGCCGACCAACAAGTTCATCGCCGAAAAAGGCATGCGCCTGCCCGAGAGCGTTCTGCTCCAGACCGTAACGGGCGACTATGTCGAAGACGACATCTATTACGAACTGCTCGACCCCGCCGACATCGACATGATCTGCCGCCCGGACGAAAACGCAGTCTTCCTGGTGCCCTGGGCCATCGAGCCCACCGCCCAGGTGATCCACGATTCCTACGACAAGCAAGGCAACCCCATCGAGCTGTCACCGCGCAACGTGCTCAAGAAGGTGCTCAAGCTGTACGCCGACAAGGGCTGGCAGCCGATTGTCGCGCCGGAGATGGAGTTCTACCTGACCAAGCGCAGCGACGACCCGGACTTTCCGCTGCAACCGCCTATCGGCCGTTCCGGTCGCCCGGAAACCGGTCGCCAGTCTTTCTCGATCGAAGCGGCGAACGAATTCGACCCGTTGTTCGAGGACGTTTATGACTGGTGCGAATTGCAGGAACTGGACCTCGATACCCTGATTCACGAAGACGGCACCGCGCAGATGGAAATCAACTTCCGTCATGGCGATGCACTGTCGCTGGCCGACCAGATCCTGGTGTTCAAGCGCACCATGCGCGAGGCGGCGCTCAAGCACGATGTGGCCGCCACCTTCATGGCCAAACCGATGACCGGCGAGCCGGGCAGTGCGATGCACTTGCACCAGAGCATCATCGACAAGGAAACCGGCAAGAACGTCTTCTCCAACGAAGACGGGACCATGAGCGAGCTGTTCCTGCACCACATCGGTGGCCTGCAGAGATTCATTCCCGAGCTGCTGCCGCTGTTCGCCCCCAACGTCAATTCGTTCCGCCGCTTCCTGCCCGACACCTCGGCGCCGGTGAACGTCGAATGGGGCGAAGAAAACCGCACCGTGGGCTTGCGGGTTCCGGACGCGGGGCCGCAGAACCGTCGTGTGGAAAATCGCTTGCCGGGCGCCGACGCCAACCCGTACCTGGCGATTGCCGCCAGCCTGTTGTGCGGCTACATCGGCATGGTCGAGGGCATCGATCCGAGCGCGCCAGTGGTCGGCCGTGGTTATGAGCGCCGGAACCTGCGTTTGCCGCTGACCATCGAAGATGCCCTGGAGCGCATGGAAAACAGCTCCACCATCGAGAAGTACCTGGGCAAGAAATTCATCACGGGCTACGTCGCGGTCAAGCGGGCCGAGCATGAAAACTTCAAGCGCGTCATCAGTTCGTGGGAGCGGGAATTCCTGCTCTTTGCCGTCTGATGCGCCGGGCGGGGCCGCCGAAAGCCCCGCCCCCAATGGAATAAAAGGAGAATCCGCATGACCCGCAACAACCCGCAAACCCGTGAATGGCAGGCCCTGAGCAGCGATCATCATCTGGCACCGTTCAGCGACTTCAAACAACTCAAAGAGAAAGGCCCGCGCATCATCACCCACGCCAAGGGCGTGTACCTCTGGGACAGTGAAGGCAACAAGATCCTCGACGGCATGGCCGGCCTCTGGTGCGTGGCGGTCGGCTACGGCCGCGATGAGCTGGCGGACGCCGCCAGCCAACAGATGCGCGAGCTGCCGTACTACAACCTGTTCTTCCAGACCGCCCACCCGCCGGTGCTGGAACTGTCAAAAGCCATCGCCGACATCGCCCCGGAAGGCATGAACCACGTGTTCTTCACCGGCTCCGGTTCCGAAGGCAACGACACCATGCTGCGTATGGTCCGCCACTACTGGGCGATCAAAGGGCAGCCGAACAAGAAAGTCATCATCAGTCGCAAGAACGGTTATCACGGTTCGACCGTGGCCGGCGCGAGCCTGGGTGGCATGACCTATATGCATGAGCAGGGCGACCTGCCGATCCCGGGTATTGTCCACATCGCCCAGCCGTACTGGTTTGGCGAAGGCGGCGACATGAGCCCCGAAGAGTTCGGCATCTGGGCCGCCAATCAGCTGGAAGAAAAGATCCTCGAGATCGGCGTCGACAACGTCGGTGCGTTCATTGCCGAGCCGATCCAGGGCGCCGGCGGCGTAATTGTGCCGCCGGACAGCTACTGGCCGCGCATGAAGGAAATCCTCGCCAAATACGACATCCTGTTCGTGGCCGACGAGGTCATCTGCGGTTTTGGCCGCACGGGTGAGTGGTTCGGTACCGATCATTACGGGTTGAAACCGCACATGATGACTATCGCCAAGGGCCTTACCTCGGGTTACATCCCCATGGGCGGCCTGATCGTGCGCGACGATGTGGTCGCGGTGCTCAACGAAGGCGGTGACTTCAACCACGGCTTCACCTACTCCGGTCACCCGGTGGCCGCTGCGGTGGCCCTGGAAAATATCCGTATCCTGCGCGAAGAAAAGATCATCGAGCGCGTCCACAGCGAAACGGCACCGTATTTGCAGCAGCGCCTGCGGGAACTGAACGACCATCCGCTGGTGGGTGAAGTGCGCGGCGTCGGTTTGCTGGGGGCGATCGAACTGGTCCAGGACAAGGCCACGCGCAAACGCTACGAAGGCAAGGGCGTGGGCATGATCTGCCGGCAGTTCTGCTTCGATAACGGGCTGATCATGCGCGCAGTGGGCGACACCATGATCATTGCGCCGCCGCTGGTGATCAGCAAGGCCGAGATCGACGAATTGGTGGCCAAGGCGCGGCAATGCCTGGACCTGACGCTCGGTGCGCTGCAAGGCTGAATGCTAGGCTCTGTGCGAGGTGCCGACATGGGCCTCGCCCGGTGTGAATAAAGGCTGGGCTTGTGTTGAAAGCCTGCCCTGTAACTTGCCAGACTACCCCTGCTGTTCAAGTTGCCAGAGAGCCGGCTACTGAACCGTGGCCAAGAAGAATAACTGGAGCAATTTTTCATGAAGGCAATAGGCATGAAGACATTAGGTATGAAGATAGCTGGCAAGACCCTCCTCGCCATGTCCCTGGCGGGCGTGATGGCGGGCGCCGCCCAGGCGGACGACAAAGTGCTGCACGTCTACAACTGGTCGGACTACATTGCGCCGGACACGGTCGCCAAGTTCGAGAAGGAGACAGGAATCAAGGTCGTCTACGACGTCTTCGACAGCAACGAGACCCTGGAGGCCAAGCTGCTGGCGGGCAAATCCGGCTATGACATCGTCGTGCCGTCGAACAACTTCCTCGCCAAACAGATCAAGGCCAAGGTCTACCAGGAGCTGGACAAGTCCAAGCTGCCAAACTGGAAAAACCTCGACACCGACCTGCTCAAGGCCGTCGGCGATGCCAGCGACCAGGGCAACAAACACGCCTTCCCGTACATGTGGGGCACCATCGGCATCGGTTACAACCCGGAGAAGGTCAAGGCCGCATTGGGCATCGACAAGATCGATTCCTGGGACACCCTGCTCAAGCCCGAGAACATCGCCAAGCTCAAGAGCTGCGGGGTGAGCTTCCTCGATTCGCCGACCGAAATGATTCCGGTGGCCCTGCATTACCTCGGCTACCCGACCGACAGCCAGGACAAGAAGCAACTGGCCGAGGCCGAAGCGTTGTTCCTCAAGCTGCGTCCATCGATCGGCTACTTCCACTCCTCCAAGTACATCTCGGACCTGGCCAACGGCAACATCTGCGTGGCCGTGGGTTACTCGGGTGATATCGAGCAATCCAAGAGCCGTGCTGCCGAGGCTGGCGGCAAGGTGAAAGTGGCCTACACCATTCCGAAGGAAGGTGCCGGTTCGTTCTACGACATGGTCGCCATTCCCAAGGATGCCAAAAACGTCGAAGGCGCCTACAAGTGGATGAACTTCATCATGCAGCCGGAAATCATGGCGGAGATCACCGACAACGTGCGCTTCCCTAACGGCAACAAGGCCGCCACCCCACTGGTGGACAAGGAAATTTCCGGTGACCCGAGCATTTATCCATCGGACGAAGTTAAGGCCAAGCTCTACGCGATTGCCGACCAGCCGGCCGCGACCCAGCGGATCCTGACCCGCAGCTGGACCAAGATCAAATCCGGTAAATAAGCCGGCTTGAAGCAATCTCCTGTTGTCGGCGTCGTCACGGCGGCGGCAACAGGCGCAATTAAATAACTAAAAGTTTTGCTGGATCGGTTTATCGAGGGTAAGTTGCGCGCCGGTTTTGTTGCAGGGCATTTCGTTGCCCGGTAACGGGGGCAACTTGGGCCCAACTATTTAAGAGGACCTCCACGTGCCTGTCTTTTCTTTGTTACGCAACGCTTTGCTGGTCGGTGCCGGCCTGACGCTCGCCGTCGGTGTCCAGGCCGCCTCCACCGTGCATATTTATAACTGGTCGGACTACATCGGCGAGACCACCCTGGCGGACTTCGAGAAAGCCACCGGGATCAAGCCGGTCTACGACGTGTTCGATTCCAACGAAACCCTGGAAGGCAAGTTGCTGGCCGGTCGTACCGGTTACGACGTGGTTGTGCCGTCCAACCACTTCCTGGGCAAGCAGATCAAGGCTGGTGCGTTCCAGAAACTCGACAAGGCGCAATTGCCCAACTACGCCAACCTCGACCCCGTGCTGCTCAAGCGCCTGGAGAAAAACGACCCGGGCAACCAATATGCCGTGCCTTACCTGTGGGGCACCAACGGCATCGGCTACAACGTCGAGAAGGTCAAGGCGGTATTGGGCGTCGAGAAAATCGACTCGTGGGCCATGCTGTTCGAACCGGAAAATATCAAGAAGCTCTCCAGCTGCGGCGTTTCGTTCCTCGACTCGGGCGACGAAATGATTCCTGCCATGCTCAACTACCTGGGCCTGGACCCCAACAGCCAGAACCCCGAAGACTACAAGAAGGCCGAGGCCCAGCTCCTCAAGATCCGGCCTTACGTCACCTACTTCAATTCCTCCAAGTACATCTCCGATCTGGCCAACGGCGAGATCTGCGTGGCCGCCGGTTTCTCCGGGGACATTTTCCAGGCCCGCGAACGTGCCAGCGAGGCCGGCAAGGGCGTCGATATCGCCTACGTGATTCCCAAGGAAGGCGGCAACCTCTGGTTCGACATGCTGGCGATCCCGCGCGACGCCAGCAACGCCAAGGAGGCCCATGCGTTCATCAACTACCTGCTCAAGCCTGAGGTCATCGCCCAGGTGAGCGACGTCGTCGGTTACGCCAACCCGAACCCGAAGGCTGGCGAACTGATGAGCCAGGACGTACGCACCGACGAAGCGGTCTACCCACCGCAAGCGGTCGTCGACAAGCTCTACGTCAATTCCGAGTTGCCGCCCAAGATCCAACGACTCATGACCCGCAGCTGGACCAAAGTCAAGTCGGGTAAATAGCGTCAAGCGCTCTAACTTTTCCAAGGTTCGCCCACCTGGGGCGAGCTGCAAATTTTGTGGGAGTTTCGTAAATGGCAGTTGCCTCCGGCGCCTATAAGAAAGCCCTCGAGGGCGACCAGACACCCAAGCAGGTGCTGGTCAAGATCGACCGGGTCACGAAGAAGTTCGACGAGACGATTGCCGTGGACGATGTGTCCCTGGAAATCAAGAAAGGCGAGATCTTCGCCTTGCTCGGCGGTTCGGGATCAGGCAAATCCACCTTGCTGCGCATGCTGGCAGGTTTCGAGCGGCCCACGGAGGGGCGGATCTTCCTCGATGGCGTGGACATCACCGACATGCCGCCCTACGAGCGGCCGATCAACATGATGTTCCAGTCCTACGCCTTGTTCCCCCACATGACGGTGGCGCAGAACATCGCCTTCGGCCTGCAACAGGACAAGATCCCGAAAGCCGAGGTCGATGCCCGCGTGGCCGAGATGCTCAAGCTCGTGCAGATGAGCCAGTACGCCAAGCGCAAGCCGCACCAGCTCTCCGGCGGCCAGCGCCAGCGCGTCGCCCTGGCCCGTTCCCTGGCCAAGCGGCCGAAGCTGCTGCTGCTCGACGAGCCGATGGGCGCCCTGGACAAGAAGCTGCGTTCGCAGATGCAGCTTGAGCTGGTGGAGATCATCGAGCGGGTCGGCGTGACCTGTGTAATGGTGACCCACGACCAGGAAGAGGCCATGACCATGGCCGAGCGCATCGCGATCATGCACCTGGGCTGGATTGCCCAGATCGGTAGCCCGATCGACATCTACGAAACCCCGACCAGCCGCCTGGTCTGTGAATTCATCGGCAACGTCAACATCTTCGAGACCGAAGTGGTGGACGACGCCGAGGGCCACGCGGTGCTGACCTGCAAGGACCTTGACCGCAATATCTACGTCGGTCACGGCATCAGCACCTCGGTGCAGGACAAGTCCGTGACCTACGCCATTCGCCCGGAGAAGCTGCTGGTCACCTCCGAGCAGCCAACCTGCGAGCACAACTGGTCCAGCGGTAAGGTCCATGACATTGCCTACCTGGGCGGCCACTCGGTGTTCTACGTCGAATTGCCAAGCGGCAAGCTGGTGCAGTCATTCGTCGCCAACGCCGAGCGCCGCGGCCAGCGCCCGACCTGGGGCGACCAGGTGTTCGTCTGGTGGGAAGACGACAGCGGCGTGGTGCTTCGCTCATGAACATGCGCAAGCTCAAACGCCGACTCGCTCGAATAACGCCCGGTGGCCGTCAGTTGGTCATCGGGGTGCCCTTCATCTGGTTGTTTCTGTTCTTCATGCTGCCGTTCTTCATCGTCCTGAAGATCAGCTTCGCCGAAGCCGACGTGGCCATCCCGCCGTACACCGAGATCTACAGCTACGTTGACCAGAAGCTGCAAGTGCTGCTCAACCTCGCCAACTACGCGATGCTCAGCGAGGACGAACTGTACATCGCCGCCTATCTCGGCTCGCTGAAGATGGCCCTGATCAGCACGGTGCTGTGCCTGCTGATCGGCTACCCGATGGCCTACGGCATCGCCAACGCCCGCAAAGAGATGCAGACGGTGCTGGTGTTGCTGATCATGATGCCGACCTGGACCGCGATCCTGATCCGCGTCTACGCGTGGATGGGCATCCTCAGCAACAACGGCCTGCTCAATGGCTTCCTGATGAGCATGGGCTGGATCAGCGAGCCCTTGCAGATCCTCAACACCAACCTGGCGGTCTATATCGGCGTGGTTTATTCCTACCTGCCGTTCATGATCCTGCCGCTGTACGCCAACCTGGTCAAACACGACCCGAGCCTGTTGGAAGCCGCGTCCGACCTGGGTTCGAGCACGTTCAACAGCTTCTGGAAAATCACCGTGCCGCTGTCCAAGAACGGCATCGTCGCAGGCTGCATGCTGGTGTTCATCCCGGTAGTGGGTGAGTTCGTGATCCCGGAACTGCTGGGCGGTCCGGAAACGCTGATGATCGGCAAGGTGCTGTGGCAGGAATTCTTCAATAACCGTGACTGGCCGGTGGCATCCGCCCTGGCGGTAGTGATGCTGGCGATCCTGATCGTGCCCATCATCCTGTTCAACCGCAGTCAGGCCAAGGAAATGGAGGGCAAGGAATGAAGCGCTTCAGTTTTTCAAGCCTGATGCTGGTGCTGGGTCTGTTGTTCATCTATGCGCCGATGCTGATCCTGGTGATCTTTTCGTTCAACGCCTCGAAACTGGTGACGGTGTGGGGCGGTTGGTCGGTCAAGTGGTACGTCGGCCTGCTGGACAACTCGCAACTGATGGGCTCGGTGGTGCGTTCGCTGGAGATCGCCTGCTACACCGCGATCGCCGCGGTGGCGCTGGGTACGCTGGCGGCCTTCGTGCTGACCCGTATCACCCACTTCAAGGGCCGCACGTTGTTCGGCGGCCTGGTCACCGCGCCGTTGGTGATGCCGGAAGTGATCACCGGCCTGTCGCTGTTGCTGCTGTTCGTGGCGATGGCACAGATGATCGGCTGGCCACAGGAGCGTGGCATCGTCACGATCTGGATCGCCCATACGACGTTCTGCGCGGCCTATGTGGCGGTGGTGGTCTCGGCGCGCTTGCGTGAGCTGGACCTGTCCATCGAAGAGGCAGCCATGGACCTCGGTGCGCGGCCGTGGAAGGTATTCTTTTTGATCACCATCCCGATGATCGCGCCATCGCTGGCGGCGGGCGCGATGATGTCGTTCGCGTTGTCCCTCGACGACCTGGTGCTGGCAAGTTTCGTCTCCGGTCCTGGCTCGACGACGTTGCCGATGGAAGTCTTCTCGGCGGTACGCCTGGGGGTCAAGCCGGAAATCAACGCGGTGGCGAGCCTGATCCTGCTGGCGGTGTCGCTGGTGACCTTCCTGGTCTGGTACTTCAGCCGCCGCGCCGAAGAAAACCGCAAGCGAGCGATCCAGCAAGCCATCGAGGAAAGCGCCGCCGATTCCTGGAAACAACCGCAGGTGCGCCGGCCCGAGACCACTTCGGCCTGATGCAGGAGCGGGCTTGCTCGCGAAAGCGCTTTGACAGTCGATTTAAGGGTGACTGTCAGGCCGCGTTCGCGAGCAGGCTCGCTCCCACAGGGGATCCGAGCCGCGTCGCGAATTGATAGCACCACAAAAACCTGTGGGAGCGAGCCTGCTCGCGAAGGCGGTAGCACCTGCCGGCTACGAAACCCAGGGCGACGAGCGAATCACCTCGACGAAATTCATCGGCTTGAACCCCGGTTCCTGATCCACCAGCACATCGGTCTTCACGTTGCCAAAAGTGGTCTGCGGACGATGCCGCAAGCCGTCGGCGAAGGCGCAGATGATGCACTCCTTGAAACCTTCTCCACGCGGGTGCGCATGCACCACGGCGTCGCGCTGTGCGGCGGGGAACGCGGCGTAGTCCATGCCGAGCACGTCCATTTCCACCCCCGCGGTCACCAGGGCGACGGTCGGGCGCAGGTGTTTCGGCACGCCTGGCGTGGTGTGCAGGGCAATCGACAGCCACACCTGTTCGATGTCGTCATCACTCAGCCCGTAGGGTTTGAGAAATGCTGCGGCAGCGTTTGCCCCGTCCACCTCGAAACGCTCGTCATCACTGCGATAGCCTTCCACCAGGCCGAGGTCGTGGAACATCGCGCCGACGTACAGCAGCTGCGGATCGTAGGCCAATTGGCGGCGCTCGCCACTCAAGGCGCCGAACAGGAACACCCGGCGGGAATGGTGATAAAGCAAGTCTGATTCGATGTCGCGGATATATTCGGTGGTGGCCCGGGCAAGGGCGCTGTCGGGAATCCGGATGCCGGCGATGCTGTTCATGCTGCTTTCCTCCTGGCGGTACGCCGTAACGGCGCTGAGGGTTTCAGTCTGTTCGCCGGGGTACGGCGCAGCAATCGCGCCATGGCTGCGATTACGGCCAATGAACTCCGGTTTCATGCCATCTGGCTTCTGCACGCCGGATTGGCTAGGGTTCGCTGGACAACCCGGACAGGTAAGCGCAGACCATGGAAAAAACCGTCGCCATCGTGGTATTCACAGGCGCCCAGTCTCTGGACATCAGCGGCCCCATGGATGTGTTCTGCGAAGCCAATCGCTTTCTCGCCCCGCATGATCACTATCGCTTGGAAGTGATCGGTATCGAGCCCGGTGCAATGTCCTGTTCCAACGGCATGTCCCTCAACCCGCACCGACATTTCAGCGAGGCGTCAGGTGCGTATGACCTGTTGCTGGTCGCGGGCGGCCCGCAGTTGCCATTCATGGAATTTGGCCCGGCGTTCAATGCCTGGTTGCGCGACGCCTGCGCCCGTGCGCGACGCTTCGGTTCGATTTGCAGCGGCGCGTTCATGCTGGCTCGGGCCGGCTTGCTCGAAGGGCGGACTGTCACGACCCATTGGGGCGATGCATCGGCATTGACGCGGATGTGCCCCTCGACCCGGGTCGAAGCCGATCGGCTGTACGTGCAGGACGGCGCGCTCTACACCTCGGCGGGTGTCACGGCGGGGATTGATCTGTCGCTGTTCCTGCTGGCGCAGGACCATGGGCCGGACGTGGCGCTGAATGTCGCCAAGCGGCTGGTAGTGTTCACCCAGCGTTCGGGCGGGCAGTCGCAGTTCAGTCCGTTCCTCGTACCGCACGCCGAGCCTGCCTCCGCGGTGGCTCAGGTTCAGTCATACGTGATGGCCAACCTCAACGGTGACCTGGGCATCGCCGACCTCGCCAATGCCGCGAACATGAGCCAACGCAACTTCTCCAGGGTGTTCACCCGGGAAGCGAAGGTCACGCCGGCGGAGTTCGTCGAGCAGGCCCGGGTGGACGCGGCGCGGGTAATGCTGGAAAGCACCCGGGCACCGCTCAAGACCGTGGCGTATCAATGCGGCTTTCGCGATGCCCAGCACATGCGCAGCGTATTCAATCGCAGGCTGGGCGTGACGCCGCAGCAGTTCAGGCTGAATTTTGCCGCGCTGGTTTGAGTTCACTTCTTCAGCGCGTCATGGGCCTCCAGCGCCCGCAACGAGTAAATGTAAGCCGCGCCGGCGTTCAGCGAGACCGCCGTCGCCAGGGTCGCGGCGATTTCCTCGCGAGTGGCGCCGGCCTTGATGGCGGCATCGGTGTGCACGCCGATGCAACCATCACAGCGAGTGGTGATCGCCACGGCGATGGAAATCAGTTCGCGGGTCTTGGCATCGAGCACGTTGTTCTCGGCCGCCGCTTCATCCAGGGCCATGTAGGCCTTGACCATTTTCGGATTGCTTTTTCCCAGGGCGCCAAAGGCGCTCTTGATGGTGGGCAGCAGCTCGGACCAGTTATTGAACATTGCATGACTCCATTGAGGTAAACGGGGTTTGGGCCCCTGTAGTCTTGACCATCAATGGCGATCGAGCCTGCCGACGGTCAGGAAAAGATTCAGGGCTGCGCCCTGGCGGGCAACAGTTTCAAGGTGCCGCGGGTGTTGGCCGTGACTTCCTCCTCCGCCAGGTGCGCCTGGTGATACAGCCCTTCGATGTAGGCTTCGGCCTGGTCTTCATAGTGCTTGTCGAACGGCACGCCGCTTTGGCCGACCGGATTGATGGTGACGCTGTGGGTCGGGTCGGCAAAGTCGATGATGCGCCGGGTGGAGGGGCCGTAGGTCACCGGCCAGGGCGCCGGGCCGATCCTGGCCGAGAGGTTGTTGGGCACTTCATGGGTACCGGGGGCGGCGAACGGGCCGACATTGAAGACCCGGTCCAGCGGTTTCTGCTGGCCCAAGGGATGTCCGTGGGTCAGGGTGTGGGCCTTGCCCCATTGCCATTGGCTGGCGTCCTCGCCCAAGGTGGCTTTCAGGTGCACCAGGCTTTTGTTCCAGGCCTTGATCACCGTATCGGTGCGGGTTTCAGTGCCCAGCGTCGAGCGGTCGTCCCACCAAGGCGAGTCTTTTGCGGCGGCCAGGCGTGGCAGCGCGGCATCGATCACCCGGGTCGACAATGCCGTTTCGAAAAAGCCGTCGCCCAGTTCATCGCCCAGGGCGGCGTCGGCCAGCTCGAACAGGAACTGGTTGAACAGCGTGGCGTTGACGGAATCCAGCGGGTAGTCGCCCTTCCATCCAGCCAGTTGTTCAAGCCACTTGCGCTCCTGCGGGTCGCTGACCGCTTCGCGCAGTATCGGCAACAGCGGCGCAAGCAGGCGCGGGCCATAGGCAGTGGTAGTGCCCAGTTGCAGCTTCTGGGTGGTCTGGATATCCCATTTGGCCTGTTTTTCGCTCAACTGCCGATCCAGCTCCTGGCCTCGGTCGGCAAGGTTGTAGTAGCCGGGAATCTCGATCCCGCTGGCCGGCACTGGCTGGAAATTTGCCGAGAGAACGTAGCCCCTGGCCGGGTTCTCTTCCTGAGGATTGTTGCTGAAAGGCTGGAAGCCCGGTTTTTCCGCTTCAGCGCTACCGCCATCGAGAATGAAACCGGGCTTCACACCCTCCGCGCGCTTGGGCAGTTGCGCCGCGGCCCACCAGCCGATATCACCCTTGGCGTTGGCCCAGACCACATTCAGGCCCGGCGCGTGAATCCTGGCCGACGCGCTGCGAGCCTTGGCGAGGGTGTCGGCGCGGTTGAGCTGGTAGAAGGCTTCGAGGATCGGGTTGCGGGTTTCCAGGAACCCCCACCACATGGCGATCGGCGTCTTGCCGGCATTGGCGCCGAGGGCATCGTTGACGATCGGGCCATGGGGCGACTGGCGCAGCACCAGGGGCACGGGTGCCTGGCCTTTGACGGCGATCTGCTGTTCGCTGCGGGTCATGTCCACCCATTGGTCGCGGTACCAGACCTGTTCGGGGTTGTCCGGGTTGGTCTTCTCGGCGATCAGGTCCAGGTCGTCGTTCTGGAACATGGTAATGCTCCAGCCGAAATCCTTGTTCATGCCCAGCGTCGCAAAGGGCACCAGCGCCTGGTATTGGCCGTAGAGCTCGAAACCCGGCGCCGACAAATGCGCCTCGTACCACACCGACGGCGCGGAAAAACGGATGTGCGGGTCACCCGCCAGCAAGGGCTTGCCGCTGTGCGTGCGGCTGCCGGAAACCGCCCAGGCGTTGCTGCCTTCGAACTGCGGCAGGCCATTTTCGGCCAGGGCCTGTTCGCTCAGGCGCGCCAGGGCGTTGAGGTCTTTCCAGTCATTGTTGGTCAGGGACGGACCGCTTGCGGGATCTTTTTGAAGGACGCCCTGAGGCTGCCAATCGAGGTCGAAGATATTCAGGTACTCGGCACCGAGTTTGTCACGCACGTAAGTCAACAGCGGTTCGGTGCGAAAGGCGGCGGCGAAGCTGTACGCCATGTAGCCGATGATGCTGGCGGTGTCTTCCGCGGTGAAGGGCCGCTTGGGAATGCCCAGCACATCGAACTCCAGCGGCCGCGTATGGGTTTGCTGGTAGGTATTGATACCGTCCAGGTAAGCCTGCGTCGCGATCCACGCCGGCGACTGGCGATCCTGCTCGGCGACATGGCTGGCAGCGCGTTCGCGGATGCGCAGGCTGCGCATCAGCTTGTCGGTGTCGAGCAGCTTCGGCCCGAGGATCTCGGCCAGCTCGCCACGGGCGAGGCGGCGCATCAGTTCCATCTGGAACAGTCGATCCTGGGCGTGGACATAACCCAGGGCGCGGTACAGGTCGGTTTCGTTCTCGGCGCGGATATGCGGCACGCCACGTTCGTCGTAGCGCACCGTCACCGAGCCTTGCAGCCCCTGCAGCTGCACGGTGCCCTGGCGGGTGGGCTGCTTGCTGTAGAGGTAGCCGCCCGCGACGATGATGGCGGTGACAACCAGTGACAGGAAAGCGACGAGCAGGCGTTTCATGGTCATTCCTTATGCGAGTGGCAGCGGTCCCGTTGGTCCCCTGTTTAACACGCGAGCGCTTCCCGACGCATCGCTCCTCGGAAGGATTTTTCCCAACCCGAGCGAATCCCCGTGGCGAGGGAGCTTGCTCCCGCTGGGCTGCGCAGCAGCAACTGACGCCAGGCACCATGGTAATTCAGTCATATCGCATTGGCCGGTTTACGACTGCTGCGCAGCCGAGCGGGAGCAAGCTCCCTCGCCACGGGGGGGCGGTCGGAGTGTGTCGCGAGGGCTGGCACAGGGGAGTTCCTGCAGCCAGCGTGGACGGAGGGATGCCGGGCCACCGAGCGATGGTCCGGCGGCTTTCTCAGCTAGGTCGAGGGGTGGGTGTTGGTTCGTTGGACGGTCCGCTCTGTGGCGGGGCTTCGCCGCGTTCTGCCAGCTCCATGTTGTCGCCAGCGGGCGCTTTTTTCCGATTCGTTACCAACCCCTTGGCAAAGTCGGAGGTGATGTTGAGCGCGGAGAGGCTGCCCTGCGGAACAATCTGGGTCAGCCCGCGGGTGACGTGATAGACGTTCTCCAGATTGCGGGTCAAACCTTCGGTCTGGGTGTGTGGCAGGGTATCCCGGTTAGGGTTGGTTACGTTCTGCCACGGTACCTGTGCCCGCTTGGCAAGGTCGTCAGTGCCGTCGCTCAGTGCCTTGTTCTCGAGCGGTGCCGCCACGCTGTTGGCAAAGAATGGGAGCAGCGTCAGGCCGGACGAGAAGAAGGTAGTGACGATCTGCTCCATTTTTTCTTTGACTTCAGGGTCTTCACCCACCGCGGCGGCATCCCCAACGCCGGTGCGCATGGCGATCCCTGGGCCCACCCCCACGATCCGGTTGGCCAAGTCACTGACATTGGCCATGCTGATCGGGTTGAGCTTGCCAGTCGCCTCGGCAAACGCCTTGGGCAGGAGTTCTTTCCACTCACGGTTTTCCTTCGTGACGCGGTAGGTGGGGATTTGCTCATCGCCATGGGTCTGGGCATATTTGGCAACCGCCTGTCCGCCCGCCATGAAGGTGCCGCCTACCGCAGAGGCGACACTGCGAGCCGCGATACCGGAGGCGTTGACGGACGTGAACTGATCTATCGTGTCCCTCACCGCATGAGCCGCGCCGAAGGCGAGGTAACCGGTGAAGTCGCCGCTCATGGTGCCAAAATTGTTGGCGTTCTGTTTCAGTTTGAAATCGGCGCGCTTGTCGCTCTGTGTCGCGTCGATGGTTTCGCGTTGCTCGTTGGCAACCCGGCGTCCGTTCACGGTGATGTCTTGCAGGGCCTTGGGATATACCGCCAGCGGGTCGACTTTTTCCAGCCCCCGGCCAATCGTCTTGTCGACGACGACCTGGACAAACGGGCGCAGGCCATCGCTGATTACCTTGTGGGCGGAACCCAGGACGGTTGACGTCGCCGCCACATGTTTGCCGAAGGACTGGTCCGCCATCGCCTCGTCGATCGCCGCGGTGGCGGCGCCGAAGTGTCCGGCAGACGCGAAGCCTTGGGGGATTCCTGCGTCGGCAAATACAGCCAGGCCTGTCACGAAGCCGCTGTGGGTCTTGAGTTCGGCCACGTAGTCCTGGCGTGCGACGTTCTTCAGTGCGGTGTCCAGCACCTCGTTTTTTTTCGTCGCCGCTGCCAGCTTGCTAGGTTTGTCGTCCTCCTTCTTCAGCAACCCGCCAAGCTCTTTGTTGACCTCACGCAACTGGCCTAACTCATCCCTCGCCTTGTCTCGGTCGGCCTGGGGAAGGCTCTCGTTGTTCGCCGCTAGTTGCGCGTGCTCGATCCGGCTTTCCATGAACGTGTTCAGCCGCTGGGGCATGTCCTGCGTCATGGCTTGCGTGACGCCTTTGGCATAACCGCGAAAAGCTTCATGACTGCTGCGCAGCAGCTTGAGATCGCCTTCTCCCGGGGTTTGATCGATCACTTCCTGACACAGCGAATGATAGGCGCCGAGGGTATTACCAACGCGCTCGCAGTGCTTGTCCCAGACCGCTTTGAAACCTCCGCTCTCTTCCCTGTCGCCCTCGTTCTTGGCCAGGTACTCGTTGAAATCCTTGGCGAATGCTTCGGTTTCTTCCTGGCCTGACAGCATCGGGTGGGGCGTGCCGCCGAGTTCGGCGAGGTGCTTTTGCACGTCTTGATAGCTTGTCCCTGGCGCATAGCTCAATACCTTTGCTTCCAGTTTCATATGCTCACGGGCAAAGCCGATGGGGTCCCCCTCAGGATCTTTTTTACCGAGCCTGCCGATCATTCCTTGCAAGCGCTCCTGTTTGACCCTGAGCGTTTCCTGAGTCTTGTCGGACGCCTTTCCTTCGAAGTGATACGGCACAAGGGGGGTCGTGGACGGGCGAACCTGCTCGGAAAGGCTGGTTCTCACCGGCAGGATCCGATCGTCCTGCTGCGGGTGCAATGGCGCCGAACTTGAGGTTCCGCCTACTGATACTGCTGGCATGTCGTGTTCTCCTTCCTAGATCGACAGGGCGTTGTTGAGCCCTGCGCTACGCGGGGTGGGTTTGGGCTGGGCGGTCTTGGCGGTGTCGTCTGGGCTGGCACCGTCGAAGAAGTAGCCATCGCGCCAGATCAGCGCCATGTCGGCGGCACCCCCCATCAGCCCGAGCAGGCGCTCGGCTGTGAGGCCGTCCAGCGGGACGTGGCCGATCAGGACCACCTGTTTGCTGTCGCGGTTGTACGACAGCGATGGACAGAACGCGCCGCTGAGCAGATACAGGTTGGTTTCCAGCAGCCGTTGCAGGACCGCTTCACGATTCGCCACGGGCAGGGGGCCGAAGCCGCAGTAGATGAAGACGTCTCCCTCGCCCACGCCAGGCGTGTGCTTCAAGGAAAAGTCCACATCCTTGACCGACAGGTTCGCCTCTTCGTAGAACGCTGACGGGCTGGGAATCATCGTAAGTTCGCAGAGCTGATCGATCAGCTTGCAATAGGTGGGTGACGCCATGATGGACCTCGCATTGTCATTCAGGCACCGACGAGCGCCTGCTGCCCCTGATGAGTGACAGCCGGGGCATTTCGGTTCCACTGACCGGTGGAACCGCTGGCCGGTGATCTGCCACCCAATGGCGCCACCTCATTCAAGGTTGACCGCCCATGTCCCGATCACTTGCATCTTCGCCAGCTCTGCGATCCATCCCCAAAGGCTTGTCCATGCTGGCCATGGGGACCTTGCTGTACGGATGCCAGCATCTCGAACCGCAGCTGACCATTGGCGACCGTTTCGCCAACGAGCCTTACCGCGCGCAGCTACGCTGGCTTGAGCCGGCGCCCACGGACACGATCATCGAAATTGGCGAGTCATCCCCGCAAAGCGGCGGCAGCCTGTGGGCGCGCATGCGCCAGGGATTTTCCTTGCAGACCAGAACCCAGGGCGTGGCCCGCATCGACGAGCAGCGTCGCTGGTTGATGGAGCGCCCGGCTTTTCTTACCCAGACCGGCCGCGCCGGTAGCCGTTACCTGCACTTCATCGTGGGCGAGCTGAACAAGCGCAACATGCCCCTGGAGCTGGCTTTGCTGCCGGCAATCGAAAGCGGATTCAATCCCAATGCACGTTCGCCTGCGCAGGCGTTGGGGCTCTGGCAGTTCATTCCAGCCACCGGACGCCGTTACCAATTGCAGCAGCACGGTGACTACGATGAGCGCCGGGATATTCCATCCTCCACCCGGGCTGCCCTGGATTACTTGTCTTACTTGCACGATTACTTCGACGGCGACTGGCTGCTGGCGCTGGCTGCCTACAACGCCGGGGAAGGGCGGGTTCGCGACGCCATCACGCGTAACCGCGCCCGTGGCCTGGCGACCAGTTACTGGAACCTGTCGCTGCCCGGCGAGACCCAGAATTATGTGCCGCGGCTGCTGGCTTTGTCGCAACTGATCAACACTCCCGCAGACTACGGCGTGAGCCTGGCCCCGATTGCCGACCAGCCGTACTTCCAGATGGTCGCCTTGGCGCAGCCGGTGGACCTGGCGCAGCTGGCGCAGTTATCGGGGGTGCATGAGCGGGAGTTGCGCATGCTCAACCCGGCCGGCCGTGGCCGCGTAAGGGGGCGTTTGCTGATGCCGGTGGAAGCATCGCGCAAGTTGCTGGCGCAACCGGACATGATCGCCAAGGCCGCGTTGCCCCGGGTCGGCGATGGCGAAGAGCAAGTGGTCGCTTCGCCAGATACGGTCGAGCCGCAGGTGGCCGAGGCGGCAGTGCCACCTGGGGTGTGAGAGCGCTGGAGCAATACGATTCGCTTGTTGATATCTAACCCGTGGCGAGGGAGCTTGCTCCCGCTTGGGTGCGTAGCGCCCATCAAACAAACGGGATCGCTGCGCAATCCAGCGGGAGCAAGCTCCCTCGCCACGGATTGACCATCGCCGATTTCGGATTTTACAAACAATCCATCGCAACATTCGCCAGGCCGCGTGCGCGAGGGTCCATCAGGACGTAGGAGCCGATGGTGTTGCAGGCGAAGCCGAAGGCCACGCCGCGCTCCGGGTCGGCAAAGCCGATGGTGCCACCGGCGCCCATGTGGCCGAACGCGCTCGTTCCCATGCCGTAGCTGCCGTTCGCCACGTCCGGCTGATCGAGCATGATGCCCAGGCCGAAACGGGTGGCTGTCTGGATCGTCGGGTCGTATTCGGCGCTGTGCTCGCACAGCATTTCGTTGAGCAGCGGTGATTCCAGCAGGCGTCCGTCCAGCAGGCCGGCGTAGAACGCCGCCAGGCTGCGGGCGTTGCCGTGGCCGTTGGCCGCCGGCTGGGTCATGCGCTTCCAACCGGTTTCGTTACTGCGCCCCAGCACCATCGGCGGATTGGCGAAGGCCAATGAACTCATGGCCGTCGGCTCGTTGAGCACGAACTGCAGCACTCGACCAAAGGCCTCGTCATCGACGTCGTCCTTGGTGCGCGCCATGTAGGCGCATCGAGCGATGTCCGCGTCGTCCAGGCCCATGTGGAAATCCAGCCCGAGTGGCAGCGCCACCCGCTGGCGGATGCTTTGCGCCGGGGCCATGCCATCCACCCGGCGCAGCAATTCACCGAGAATCCAGCCGAACAGCAGCGGCGAATAGGTCTGCTGTTTGCCGGCGTCGGCCCAGGGCTGCTCCTCGGCGATCAGGTCGACCATGGTGTCCCAGTCGTAAAGCGTTTCCGGCGCGAGGGGAGTGCGCAACGCCGGTAGCCCGGCGCGATGGCACAGTACCTGGCGCACGGTGATGGATGCTTTGCCGGCGTTGGCGAATTCGGGCCAGTAGCGGCAGACCGGCGTGTCGAGGTCCAGGCGTCCCTCGCCCACCAGCTGCATGATCGCCACTGCGGTGAACGGCTTGGTGCAAGAGAACAGGTTGAGCAGGGTGTCGCGCTGCCATTGGACGTCCGGTTCCGGCCCGGCAATTCCGGCCCATAGATCGATCACCGTTTCGCCGTCGATCTGGATGGACAGGGCGGCGCCGCGTTCGAAAGGGCTTTTCATCAGTTGGATAAAAGCCTCTCTGACCGGCTCGAAGCGAGGGTCACAGTGGCCATGGATGGCAAGTGCATGCGTCATGTCAGCTCCACGCGGGGTTGGGTTCCCCTTGAGTGACGCTGGCCGGGCAAACGGTTCATCCGGTGACAGGCGATAGGGGGCTGGTGGGCGAGCTTGCTCTGGCAGGGATCTTTTTACGCCAGTCCAGCCACTCATGGGCAACGATTCCTTCCTCTGGAGAGTGTTCATGGCGTACGAGCGGACCCTTGATTTGAATAGCGACGCGTTTCGCGGCGAGGCTTATCGGCACTATGCGGCGCTGCGCCAGTCGTCTCCGGTGTTCCTCAGCCAGCCCGACGGGCAGTTGCCGATGTGGTACGTCACCGGTGCCCGGGAAGTCGAAGAGGTCCTGCTGGACAACGATCGCTTCGCCCGTGATCCGTCGCGCATCGATCCGCGGTTCGCGGCGATGCTCGGCGGCGAGCAGTCCATCGCATTTCTCAATGAGCACATGCTCAACCGCGACGGGGAGAGCCATCGCCGCCTGCGTCGCCTGGTCAACAAGGCCTTCACCTTGAAGGCAGTGAACGCCATGCGACCGCGCATCGAACAAATCGCCGAGACGTTGCTGGACGCAGTGCAGTCGAGCGGACAGATGGACGTCGTGAGCCAATATGCCTTCCCTTTGTCGATTACCGTCATCGCCGAACTGCTGGGCGTCCCTGCTCAGGATCGCGACGATTTCCGGCGCTGGTCCCACATGATTGTCCGGCAGGTAGGCCATGACCTGAGCGAACTGCAGCGCTGCTACGAAGAATTTGCCAGCTACATGCTCGCCTTGATCGAGCAGCGCCGGGCCCAACCGGCCGACGATCTGGTGTCGGCCCTGGCCCAGGTCGACGAAGAGGGCAGTATGCTCAGCCGAAGTGAGCTGTGCAGCATGATCGCGCTGCTGATCATCGCCGGGCACGAAACTTCGGCATCGATGATTGGCAATGCCGTGCACACGCTCGTGCAGCATCCTGAGGCATTGATCCAATTGCGGGATGAGCCGACATTGATGCCCGACGCGGTGGAAGAGTTCTTGCGTTATGACTCGGCGGTGGAACGGGCCATGGTTCGTTTCGTCACCCAGGACACGGAACTGGCCGGACAGCGTTTGCAGCGGGGGCAACTGCTGGTGGCGGTGGTGGGGGCGGCCAATCGTGACGAGGCGATGTGCGCCGATCCGGACACACTGGATATCACTCGCCCGGCCTGCCCGCACATGTCTTTTGGCAAAGGTACTCATTACTGCCTGGGGGCTTCGCTGGCGAGGCAGGAACTGGAGATAGCCTTGGCGACCTTGCTGCGGCGTTGTCCCGGGCTGCAACTGGCGGTGGAGCCCAGCGCCGTACGCTGGCGCTATGTACCCAATTTCAGGGGGCCGGATGCGTTGCCGGTGCGTTGGTCGGTGGATTGATCCGGGTGGCCAGGCGTCGGGCCCGCGGGGAATTCTCGCCACGAGATCAACGGTTGCCAGTGCAAAAAATGGCAACGGCTCGCCCGGCCTCTTGCCGGACGAGCCGTTGTTTCAAGCCAGGCTGGCCTCCCTTGTCTGCGCAGGCACTGAAGCGCTGACGGGTGTGGTGTCGATAGGCATCAGGTCCAATCCATAGAGCACCACATCCGCACGTTTGTCAGCGAATCGGGCGATACCCGGGAAACGTCCCCATAGCGTCGCTCCCAATCCTTGCACGCCCCGCTTGCTCGCCTCGTTGTGCTCGATGATCCAGGCCACCAGCGTCTCGAAACCATAACGTCTGGCCAACACCACGGCGGCCTGGCCGAGGCGAATGCCGACGCCGCTGCCAATGTGGTCGTTGCGCACGTATATCGATACTTCGCCGGTCAACCGGCAGGCCTGGGCACCCCAACAGAAGCGGTTGACGATCAACCAGGCGACCACCTCGCCGCCTCGCTCGAGCACGTAGATCGGGTCACCTTCCTTGACGAAACAATCGACGAAGAACGTCATTTCCTTCAGGGAAAACGCTCTGAGTACGGGGGAACTGGTTCCCCCCAGAGCGCTTTCGTTGAAGATATCCGTCATCACCGGCAGGTCATCGGGCGTATAGCGACGTACGCCACGTGGCAGGTCGGCTCGGCTGTTCAAACGATTCCTGGTCATGGCCGGGTTTCTCCATAGACGCTTTTCTTGAGTTGTTCACGGGCCCGAAACAATCGTGAGCGCACGGTGCCGATGGGCACGCCCAGCCGTTCGGCGGCATCGCGGTAGCTGCTCTCGGTGTCCACGGCGGTCCACAAGGTGTCGCGCATGTCCTTGGGCAGGGCGTCCATCGCCAGCAGCGTGCGGTCCAGCAGCCGTCGGTTGTCGCACAATTCACTCAGGTCGATGTCGTCGCTGGATTCGTGAAAATCGCTTTCGTCGAACGTGCTCAGTGGCGGTTGCGCATAGAAACGGCGGAAGTGATTGCGTATCAGGTTCAAGGCGATGCCGCATAGCCAGGTGTCCGGCTTGGCCAACCCCTTGAATTTTTCCTGGTTGCGCCAGGCTTCCAGATACGTGAGTTGGATGATGTCGTCGGCGTCGTCTTGATTGAGTACACGCTTTTGCACAAACAGACGCAGCTTACGCTCCTCGCCGAAGCTGACACCGGGCGCACTCGGACGTGTCGGTGAGGTTTGCGGGGGAAGCATGAGGTTCAGGCTGTTCATCAATAAATCCCTCTGAATGGGTTCCCTGATGTCGACGGGTGTGTCGACGTTTCCCCTTCAGCAGGACCTGTGCCAAGCCGGATTTAACACTTATCTAAATGAAATTTAAGGACTTTTTATTAGTGCAAGTGCTCTATTTGTGCAAGGGCGTGCACGGCTTTCCGGAAGTCCACTGCATGAAATTGCACCGGTCGGGTCTGCAAAAAACGGCCGGCGGACGACTCGGTTGTTCGCCTTGAATAAGGCTCGTGACGGCGATGGAACCGAATGGTGGATCACCGCCACCCACTGAGCGTCCGAAACCACGCTCCCGGTCATCATGAAAGTAGAAGCCCCGACAAATGCGCACATTGCCGCCAATCTCGCCCAGGCCGTTTCGGCTGTCGCGGGCGTTGGCAGGCCTGTCGAGTCGTCGCAGGCCACGCAGTCCAGTTCGATGGAGGAGGTCGGCATGACCTTCAGCCATCATGTGGAACGCAATACCAAGGCGCTGAACCAGCGCCGCATCCGTAATGCCCGCAGCGAGGTGGGCCAGGTGCGGGTCGAGACCCGTGAACAACTGGAAGAGTGGTACGACCAACTCGGCCACCCAGGCAAGCAGAGCCTGGGGGCCATGGCTGCCCAGGCCGGCGTCTTGCTCGGTGGCCAGCCGGTACTTGAGGAACTGGTGCAATCGACTGGCGGAGATCCGGCCCGCACCGACCTGATCCTGAAGCAGGCACTGCTGGACGCCGAGGCGCAGGGGCGTCTCGTCGAAGCCAAGCGTGCCCGCGACTATCTGCAACTGTTGCGCGAGCGTTATGGTGCGCAGATCCAGGCCGGCATGAACATCGCCGAGGCCCTGCGGGCCTCCGGTGGCGATCCGGAACTGCGCCAGGCGGTACGGCGCCTCTATTACGACACCGTGGTGCTCAAGCAATCCTTGCCGACCATGATGCAGGCGTTGCTTGGCCTGTTCGGCGAAGCGGCATTCGTCTCGGGGCTCGACATGATGCGCCGCGCGCTGGCTGATGACATCGCCGCCCATGCCCCTTCGCGGCCTACCGCTCTGTTGCGTACGTTGCTGATCGGCCTCGCTGCCTCGACGCAACTGAGCAGCGTGCTGCAAAGCTGTCGCCGTTTGCTCGAGCAACTGGCCTACAGTTGCCCGGCCAGCCAGCTCACGGCCGTGCTGTTGCTCCAGCGCATGCTGGGATTTGTCAGCAGCGGCCTGTCTTCGGCGGAGGTGCGTCGCATCGGCCGTGAATTGGGCGGCGATCAGGAGCGCGACCAACTGGTCTCCTTGAACGGCTTGTACCCCTTGCTCAAGCGTTTGCCGCTGGCGCTCTGGCGCGATGCGAAAAGCCGCCAGAGCGCGCTGAAGAATCTACTGGTGCTGCTCGACGAGCGTTCCCGTGGCGAGACCCGTGGACAGACCGCCGAACCGGTTATTGGAGCGCGCCCATGATCGCCATGCTGAACAAAGTCGCCCAGGCGGCGGTGCAACGTATCGAGGTGGCCGGCGCGTTCGTGGTGCTCGGCATCGTGTTCATGCTGATCCTGCCGTTGCCGACTGCGGTGGTCGATGCGCTGATCGCCATCAACATCTGCATCTCTTGCCTGCTGATCGTGCTCTCGCTGTACCTGCCGCGTCCGTTGGCGTTTTCCTCGTTCCCGGCGGTGCTGTTGCTGACCACTTTGTTCCGGCTGGCGCTGTCGGTGGCGACCACGCGCTTGATTCTCCTCCAGGGCGACGCGGGTCATATCGTCCAGGCGTTCGGCAATTTCGTGGTGGGGGGCAACCTTGCGGTCGGGCTGGTCATCTTTCTCATCCTGACGGTGGTCAACTTCCTGGTGATCACCAAGGGCTCCGAGCGGGTCGCCGAAGTCGCGGCGCGGTTCACGCTGGACGCGCTGCCTGGCAAACAGATGTCCATCGACAGCGACTTGCGGGCGAACCTCATCGATGTCAGCGAGGCCCGCCGCCGCCGCGAGGAACTGAACAAGGAAAGCCAACTGTTCGGGGCGATGGACGGGGCGATGAAGTTCGTCAAGGGCGACGCCATCGCAGGCCTGGTGATCGTGGTGATCAACCTCATCGGTGGCTTCTCGGTCGGCATGGTCCAGCATGACATGAGCGCGTCCGACTCGATGCACTTGTACGCCGTGTTGACCATTGGCGACGGTCTGATCGCGCAAATCCCGGCCCTGCTGATTTCCCTGACCGCCGGCATGATCATTACCCGCGTCTCGCCGGAAGGACAGCCAGCCGGCAGCAGCGTAGGCAAGGAAATCGCCAAGCAGTTGACCGCCGAGCCCAAGGCCTGGGTCATCGCTTCGGTGGGAATGCTCGGCTTCGCCGCGTTGCCCGGCATGCCGACGCTGGTGTTCATCGTGATTGCCTTGATCACCGGCACGGCGGGCATCATCCAGTTGCATGGCCGGGCAAAACAGGCTCGCCAGGCGGAGCAGTCTGAAACGGTCGTCACGCCGGAACACAATGGCGCCGAGGACCTGCGCAGCTTCGACCCGACCCGGGCCTATCTCTTGCAATTTTCCAAGGCGATGGAAGGCAACCCGGCCGCCGAGGACGTTATCCAGTCGATTCGCAAAAAGCGCAACGCGCTGGTTGCAGGTTTTGGCCTGACCTTGCCGCCCTTCGAGATCGAATACAGCACGCAGCTGGAAGACGACGAGTTCCGGTTCTGCGTGCACGAAGTGCCGATGTTGCGGGCGACCTTCGGTGACCGCGTAGCAGTGGCGCGCGGGCCGCTGCCATTCGAGCCGCAGGATGCCCGGGTCGGCAGCGAGGTGCGTGACGAGCATCAATGGCTTTGGCTGGCCCCCGACGACCCGCTGCTGGCGGACGAGCGCGTGGAAGCGGTGCCGGCGGGGGAGCTGCTGGTGGAACGCATGAGCCGGGCCATGTTTGCCACCGGCCCGCAGTTCCTCGGCCTGCAGGAAAGCAAGTCGATCCTCAGCTGGCTCGAAGCCGGACAGCCAGAGCTGGTGCAGGAGCTGCAGCGGACCATGCCCTTGGCCCGTTTCGCCGCCGTTCTGCAACGCTTGGCAGGCGAAGGCGTGCCGCTGCGGGCGGTGCGATTGATCGCCGAGTCGTTGATCGAGCATGGGCAGCACGAGCGCGATGTCGGTGCGCTCACCGACTACGCCCGCATCGCCCTGAAGTCGCAGATCTATCACCAGTACCGCGATGAAGACGGCTTGCACGTCTGGCTACTCACGCCGGAAACCGAAGGGCTGCTGCGCGACGCGTTGCGCCAGACCCAGACGGAAACCTTTTTTGCCTTGGAAAGCGTACATACCCGCGCCTTGGTCTTGCAGCTGCGCGAAGGCTTCCCGTTGCGGGCCAAACGCGTGGCGGTGCTGTTGGTCGCCCAGGACTTGCGCGCGCCGCTGCGTGACTTGCTGCGTGACGAGTTCAATCACGTACCCGTGCTTGCCTTCAGCGAGTTGCACAGCAATGCCCAGGTCACCGTGCTGGGGCGCTTCGATCTCGAGCAGGAACAACTGCGGATCGAGGACGCCGCATGAGGGTTTTTTCCCCTCGGCGCGCGGGCAGTGCTGCCACGGGTAACGATGTAAATCCAGGCGCGTTCGA
Organism: Pseudomonas sp. R3-56; assembly: GCF_051132075.1. Lineage (NCBI taxonomy): Bacteria > Pseudomonadati > Pseudomonadota > Gammaproteobacteria > Pseudomonadales > Pseudomonadaceae > Pseudomonas > Pseudomonas sp. R3-56. The sequence goes on from NZ_CP071657.1 coordinate 326,863, forward strand.
TGGCCTGGCTGTGACAGTGGACGAGGGCTACCCGTGCCCCGTCGTTCAACCGGATTGTGGGCGCACCCCCGTCGCGCCTTGAGGAGTTGGCCATGTTCGAGCTGCGTGTATTGAGTGGTCTGCACCGAGGTGCGGCGTTGCCGCTGGTGGGCGAGCAATGGGTAGTGGGAGCGGCGGAAGACGCCGACCTGGCGTTATACGATCCAGGTATCTGCGCACATCACGTGGCCCTCAGGCAGGTTCAGGGCCAATGGCTGCTGGACTCGCTGGAGGGGAAGGTCTGTGATGCACAAGGCCAGCCCTGGATTCCCGCCGGGGCGTTGCCAAGCAATGCGCCTTTCTCTATCGCTGGCGTCTGGTTGTGCCTGGCCTCGGCGGATCAGCCCTGGCCTGAAGAAGCAGCCCTGGATGATGCGGCGCACCTGGCGGTAGAGCGCGAACCGCAAAGGGCCGCGGCGCGGCCTTCCTGGACCAAGCGCCTGAGCATCGCTGCCGCGGTGATCACCGTTGCCTCCAGCGCCTTGGCCTTCACCAGCCAGCCGGCACCGACCGTGGCGCCCGGCGCGGTGCAACAGCTCAAGCCGGCCAAGGTGGCCCTGGACACTGTCGAGGCGGTCCGCCTGGAGCTCGATCGCATGCTTCAGGAGCGTGACCTGGATGCCCATGTGCAGACCGAGGTCCAGGACGGCCGACTGGCCCTGGTGGGTGAGTTGCCGCGTCAACGCCTGGCGATGGTCGAACGGCTGATCGAGCGTTTCCATGCCCGCTACGATACGTCGGTCGCGATCACGACCAACGTCAGGGAGCGGCTGAGTCAACTGCCGTTTCAGATCGCCCAGATCGTCGGCGGCAAACATGGCCACGTTGTCACGTCCGACGGCCGCCGGTTGTTTCTGGGCGACCAGATCGATGGGCTGCGCCTGACCGCGATCGATGCCGGCAAGGTCACCTTCGAAGGTGAGCAACGCTACGAGGTCACCTGGTGATGACGCAGGCGGCTATTGCACGACTGGAAACCTGGGAGGCCGGCCAACGGGCGCATCTGCGCCGGTTCTCGCCGGTCATGGTGCGCGGACAGGTACAGCGGGTCAGCGGCATCTTGTTGCAATGCCGGCTGCCGGGAGCGCAGATCGGTGACCTCTGCCAGGTCGAACGTGACGCGCGCGAGCCGTTGCTCGCCGAAATCGTCGGCTTCGACCGCCACGATGCCTTGCTCAGCGCCTTGGGTGGCCTGGAGGGCGTGCGGGTCGGCGCCGTCGTGGAACCACTGGGCATGCCCCACCGGGTGACTGTCGGCCCGCAATTGCTTGGGCAAGTGTTGGACGGCTTCGGTCGGCCCCTGTTGGACGGTGGCGTGGGCGCTTTCGCCGGGGCGCAGGTGCTGCAGGCCTCGCAAGTGATTGGTGAGGCGCCTGCGCCGACCGCGCGACCGCGCATTCAACAGCCCTTGATGACCGGCGTACGCGCCATCGACGGCCCGCTGACACTTGGCGAAGGCCAGCGTGTCGGGTTGTTCGCGGGCGCCGGCTGCGGCAAGACCACATTGTTGGCGGAGATCGCCCGCAACGTTGACTGCGATGTCATTGTCTTCGGCTTGATCGGTGAGCGTGGGCGCGAGTTGCGCGAATTTCTCGACCATGAACTGGATGATGAATTGCGCGCTCGTGCAGTCCTGGTATGCGCCACCTCCGACCGGTCCAGCATGGAACGGGCCCGCGCGGCATTTACCGCCACGGCCTTGGCCGAGGGTTTTCGCGCCCGCGGCCAGCGCGTCCTGCTGCTCATCGACTCGCTGACCCGGTTCGCCCGGGCTCAACGGGAAATCGGCCTCGCCGCTGGCGAACCGCTGGGGCGCGGCGGCTTGCCTCCTTCGGTCTACAGCCTGCTGCCGCGTCTGGTCGAGCGGGCCGGGTTGAGCAATGAGGGGGCGATCACCGGGCTTTATACGGTGCTCATCGAACAGGATTCGATGAACGATCCGGTGGCGGATGAAGTGCGTTCGCTGCTTGATGGTCACATCGTGCTGTCGCGCAAACTCGCCGAGCGCGGTCATTACCCGGCGATCGACGTGTTGGCCAGTCTCTCGCGAACCCTGGCCAATGTCGCCGAGGCCGAGCACCTTCGAGCAGGCATCAATCTGCGGCGGTTGCTGTCGGCCTACGAGCAGATCGAACTGATGCTGCGCCTGGGGGAATATCAGGCCGGCGCGGACCCCTTGACCGACCTGGCGGTGGAATCCCGCAGCGCCCTAGACGCATTCCTGCGCCAGGACTTGCGTGAGCCGGAGACGTTCACGTCGACATTGGCCCACCTCCAGCAATTGACCGCCTATGTCCCGGGCTGATCTGGACGCCCTGGCGCCGGTGCGCCGGCATCGCGAGGCGCAAGCCGAACGGGCCTGGCGCCAGCAGCGCGAGCTTTTGCGCGAGCGCCAGGCCGCGTTCGCCGCCGCGCGGGCGCGCTGGCAGGCAGCCTGTGAGCAGCAGGCGGCGCAGCGCGAGGCCCTCTACGGCGAGCACCGTGGCCGGGCGCTGAGCATTTGCGAACTCAATGCCTGGAGCACCGAGGAGCGGCGCTTGATCGGCGAGTTGGCGGAGCAAGCGCGGGCCTTGCAGGCGCTGGACGAGGAACAGGCGCAGCAAGCACGCCATACCGAAGCCGCGCAGCAGCGATTGCAAGGGCGCAGGCGTGACCTGGAAAAGCTCGGCGCCATGATGGAATACCTGGTGGAGGTTCCCGATGATGAATGAACGCACCGTACGCGGTGGACCGCCGGCTGCATCCGCCCGGCACGCGCCGCGTGCGCATGAGTACGCGCCTGCCCAGGTGAGTCGGGCCACCCGTCCGGCGGCCCGCGAGCCTGCGCCCGCTTCCGAACGCGACCCCGAAGTGACCGCCGGGCGCAGCGACGGCTACTGGTTTCGCCAGTGGGTCGACGCACCTCGGGGCAGTTGCGAGGACGACACCGCCGGCGCCGGCTCCCTGTCGGGGTGGGTGGGCCTGGAGAGCGGCGAAGTGGACGCCTTTGTCGATCAGCTGTCGCCACGTCTGCGGGCCACGCTCGACCAGCAGTTGGACCTGCTGCTGCACCTTCCCCACCTGGGACGGATCAGGGTCTCTGCGCAGCGTCTCACCGGGACCTCTGGCTGGGACATTGGCCTGAGTGGCGAAACCGAAGAAGTACGTGCGCGGTTATCGAGTCGGTCCGGGCGCCTGGAAGAGGCGTTGGGTCAGAGCCTGGGCCAGCCGGTGACGGTGCGCGTGGCATCCGCAGAGGAGGCGAGTGCGACATGAGCGTACGTGCATTGGCGCTGCGATCGATGTGCAGCGATGACGCCGCCGCCCGGCAGCGCTTGGGGGCTGGCGTCAGTCTGGCGTTCGAGGTGGCGGGCGAAGCGGGCGTGGTGGAACTGACCCCGGCCAGCGGCGCGGCGAGAGCGACGCCGTTTGTGCTGGAGTGTGCGCAAGGTGCCCTGGCCCTCGACGAGCCCGGCCCGGTACTCAGCCTGTTCGGCGAGTGCCCAGTGGTCCTGCCCGCCGAGCCTTGCGCGGATGACGCCTGGTTCTGGGCGCTGTTCCAGCAAACCCTGAGCGAGTCCTTGCGGCGGGCATTCGGTTTTCTGAGACCGCTGGCCGGTCACGTCGTCGAGGGCATCGCCTGCCGGATCGAGGTGAAAACAGGCGCGGCCCGTGCCACGAGCCATCTGCAAATCGCCGGGACGACGCTGCTGGGGGTGCTTGGCGCAGCGCCCTGGCAGCGTCGGGGTGTGCCCTGGGGCGACGACCTTGCGCTGGATGTTCCGCTGCCATTGGGGCACCTGACGTTGGCCGCCAGGCACGTGGCCGCGCTGCGCCCCGGTGACGTGCTGGTTCCGGAGTCCGCCCTGTTCGATCCATCCGGCCAGGGAATCATTCGCCTGGGCCGGCAATGTGCGCGGGTCCGGGTATACGACCGTGCCGCGCCGTTGCGCCTGACCTTGCTCGCTCTGGAGGAAACCGCTATGAACACCACCGCCGACACCGACATCCTGACGCCCGACTGGGACGACACCACTCGCTACGAACCCGACGTCCAGGCACCTGAAGTCGACGAGCAACCAGCGCCTTACCCCGTCGACTCCGATGCAACGCAGGCGCCGGTTGCAGATCCTGCCGCCACCCGCGAGCGTTTCGACGACCTGCCATTGGCGCTGACGATACGTTGCGGCCACTTGAGCCTGACCCTCGGCGAGTTGCGCGACCTTGCACCCGGCTCGGTGCTCCAGGTCCAGGGCGTGGCGCCGGGCGCGGCGGCGTTGTTCCATGGCGAGCGGGCCTTGGCCCACGGCGAACTGGTAGAAGTGGATGGCCGGCTCGGTCTGCAGATCACTCGCGTGGATGTCGCTGGATGAGCTTCCAGGGGGTCGACCCCTTTCTGCTGGCGCTGTTCATCGGCGGGATCTCATTGGTTCCCTTGTTGCTGATCATTTGCAGCGCCTTCCTGAAAATCGCCATCGTATTGACGATTACCCGCAACGCCATCGGCGTGCAGCAGGTGCCGCCGAACATGGCGCTGTATGCCATTGCGCTGGCAGCGACGTTGTTCATCATGGCGCCGGTCGGCCACGACATCGCCGAGGAGCTGAAGGAGCGGCCACTGGATTTCAGCAATACCGAGGCGCTGCAGGGTTCTGCCTTGAACGCGGTAAAACCGCTGCAAGCCTTCATGTCGCGCAATACCAACCCAGACATCCTCACCCACCTGCTGGAAAACACACAGCGCATGTGGCCCAAGGAGCGCGCCGAGCAAGCCAGTCGCGACGACCTGATGCTGCTGATCCCGGCCTTCATGTTGTCGGAGCTCGAGGCCGGCTTCCAGATGGGCTTCCTGATTTACATCCCGTTCATTGTCATCGACCTGATCGTGTCCAACCTGCTGCTGGCGCTCGGTATGCAGATGGTCGCGCCGATGACCATTTCGTTGCCGCTCAAGCTGCTGGTGTTCGTCCTCGTGCAAGGCTGGACGCAATTGCTCGACAGCCTGTTCTACTCCTACCTCTGAGGGCATGCGATGGACGCGATGACGTTGTTCAAGGAAGGCATGTTGCTGGTGGTCCTGCTGTCCGCGCCGCCCCTGATCGTCGCAGTGATCGTCGGCGTGCTGACTTCCCTGGTGCAGGCCTTGATGCAGATTCAGGACCAGACCTTGCCCTTCGGCATCAAGCTGGTGGCCGTGGGGCTGACCTTGCTGGTCACCGGTCGCTGGATTGGCGCCGAGCTGCTGGGCCTGTTGCGTCGGGCTTTTGAACTGATGGCCAGCACCTGATGACGACCCAGGCCTTCCTTCCCTATTTCGACTTGCTGCTGTCGATCGCCCTTGGCATGGCGCGTATCTATCCGGTGGCTTACCTGGTCCCGGTGTTCTGCTTCCAGCATTTGCGAGGCCTGCCGCGCCATGCCGTGGTGTTCGCCCTGGGCATGTTGCCGGCGCCGGGCATCCGCCAGGCCCTGATTGATGCCCAGGTCAGTTGGCTGACCCTGGCTGGGTTGATGTTCAAGGAGGTGGTGCTGGGCCTGCTGCTCGGGGTGCTGCTGGCCATGCCGTTCTGGCTGTATGAGTCGGTGGGGGCCTTGCTCGATAACCAGCGCGGTGCGCTCATCGGCGGCCAGTTGAACCCGGCACTCGGCACGGATACGACGCCGTTGGGCCACCTGTTCAAGGAGATGACGATCCTGTTGCTGGTGGCCACCCTGGGCATCGGCACGCTGACCCAGGTGATCTGGGACAGCTACCTGGTCTGGTCGCCCACGGTCTGGTTTCCGTTGCCCGGCGCGGATGGTTTCGGGGTGTTCCTCGGGCTGCTCGCCGAAATGTTCATGCACATGATGCTTTATGCGGCGCCCTTCATCGGCTTGCTGTTGCTGGTGGAGTTCGCCTTGGCCTTGCTCAGCCTGTATAGCCCGCAATTGCAGGTCTTTGTCCTCGCCATGCCGGCGAAAAGCCTGGTCGGGCTGGGCTTCCTGCTGTTCTACCTGCCCACGTTATGGGACGCGATGACCGGCCGTCTCGGCCGTTACGGGGAAATCCGCAACCTGCTCCACCTGCTGTTGCAGGCGCCTTGAAGGAAGGGCTTGTTCATGAGTGAAGACAGCGGGGAGAAGACCAAGCGCGCGACACCGAAGAAAATCCGTGACGCCCGCAAAAAAGGCCAGGTCGGCCAGAGCCAGGACCTGAGCAGCCTGTTGGTACTCACGGCAGTCACCGAAGTGGCATTGACCCAGGCTGACAACAGCATGCAGGCGCTGGGTGAAATGGTTTCGTTCCCGTTGCACCGGCTGGACGGCGACTTCGTGCGCGCCTTCGAGGAAACCCTGGCCCATGCCGGTGGCGTGTTGCTCAGTTTCACCTTGATGACCGTCGGGTTGGCAATCGCCACGCGCCTGATCGCCGGTTGGGTACAGTTCGGCTTCCTGTTCGCGCCCGAGGCTCTTCACCCCGATCCGAACCGTTTGAACCCGTTGAACCAGGCCCAGCAGATGTTTTCCGCCCAGGCGCTGATCCAGCTGTTCATGGGGCTGGTCAAGGCAGTGTTCATCGCCAGCGTGCTTTACCTGGTGACTATGCCTGCCCTCGGGTCGTTGATCAGCCTGGTCAACGGTGACCTGCATGGCTATTGGCGCGGGCTCGCCAGCCTGTTCCGGCACATCATGCACATCTGTCTGGGCGTGTTGCTGGTGCTGGCGATTCTCGATTTTGGCCTGCAGAAATATTTCTTCGCCAAGCGCCTGCGTATGAGCGAAGAAGAGGTGCGTAAGGAATTCAAGGAAATGGAGGGCGATCCCCACGTCAAGATGCATCGACGCAGCCTGGCCCGGCAGTTGGTCGACCAACCTGCCAGCAAGGAAACCAAGCCGGTGGAAGAGGCCGATGTGTTGGTGGTCAACCCGACGCACTTCGCCGTCGCGCTGCTCTATCGACCGGAGGAAACGCCGTTGCCGCAGCTCATTACCAAGGGCGTCGATGCGGATGCGCGTGCCCTGATCGAGCGAGCCAAGGCGGCGCGTATCCCGGTCATCCAATGCATCTGGCTGGCGCGAACGATCTACAAGGAAGACGTAGGCGGATATATCCCGCGGGAAACGCTTCAGGCGGTTGCGCACATTTATCGGGTCTTGCGCGAGCTGGATGACGAGGCCAAGGGCGAGGTGATCGAAATCCCGGAACTGAACCTGCGCTGAGGTCGATGGAACCGGTGCGCACCGGGATGCCACTCAGGTAGTGAGCCCGGGATCGCCCGGGCGATGCCGGCTTGCCGGCAGTCCCACCGCACACACCGACTCGTGGAGATTCCCCTATGCCTGAACCCAATTCACTGGCCAATTCCATAAGGGGCACGGGTGCCCTGCATGGCGTCGACGGCTTGCACTCGTCGCGCTCGCCCTCGTTGAGCCAGCAGCCTCGCGACGCCCAGCAGCGTACCGGCATTCAAAGCCTACATGGGCGGGGTCGCTCGTCTTCGTCGCCCCCTGCGGTTCACCAGCGCGGCCGGACCCGGACACGGGGTGCCGAGCGCACGGCTACGCCGTCTGACGATCGACCGCTGGATGACACGCAAAGCCCCGGTTCCACCGCGCCGCCTCGCACACCCGACTCGTTCATGAGCGAGATGGAAACCCGTCAAAAACAGTTGATGGAAAAGCAATTCGATATGCAGATGCGAATGGAGGAGCGTCAGAGCGAAATGATGATCGTCAAGAGCTCGGCCGACATGGCCAAGTTGATGAGCGACACGGTGACGGAAGTCACCAAGGGCTTCATGGACACTGCGAGGAGAGTCATGCAGGAGGGAGGTGAGGCGATGAAGCTTCGGTAAGGCTCGCAATGACTCAGGAGAAACGACCCGTGGCGAGGGGATTTATCCCCGCTGGGCTGCGCAGCGGCCCCCAACCAGACAACTCGGTGTGCCAATAAAAATGAGTTCGTTTGCTTTTGGGGCTGCTGTTCAGCCCAGCGGGGATAAATCCCCTCGCCACGGTTTCGCTGTCTAGACCAGTCGTGTACGGCTCGCGTTGAGCGAGGTTGGACGTGAGGCCGCTGACGTAGCTGACGGCATCAAGCGTGCGCGCACTTCGCCGACCTGGCCGATGAAACCTACGATCCAATGGCAGAACCGCGCCTCGTCGAGCATCGACAACGGGCAATGGGCACACAAGCGAACGCTGCCCTTTTCGTCCAGGGCCAGCCAACTGCCGCCGAGCAGATCCAGTCGAAAGTTGAGCTCCAACAGGCGCTTGTGCAGGCCAGGTGCATGGGCTGGCACATCGATCGCGCAATGGAGGATTGCCACATCGCCGTGATCGGGCAGCTCGATGATCACGGCTTCCCGGTTGCTTGCGTCATACAGCGCGCAGACGCCGCCCTCCAGTTGCAGCTGCGCATGCAGGTGTTCCGCGAGGGCCGAGATCAAGCGCTGGGCGAGCGGTGTGGTGGTCATGCAAAGCCTCCCTCGGCCACGGGCCTTCAGTAAGTAACCGAATAATCGTCAAGGTCTTCCAGGCCCAGCAACGACAATTGCCGGGACTGGATCTCGTCGAGCATCTGCGACGAGATCGGTGATTCGGGCAGCGCCTGCCAGACCACCAGCGCGCGCTGCGGATCGAGAAACAGGAACAGTTGCGCGTAGTCACTCGGGTGGGCAAAGCGTCGTTCGAGCGCCCGTCGCACCTGGCTCACGCCTAGCGCCTGGCTTTGTATCTGTAACGCAAGCCCCAAGCTGTGGGGCTCGCGTCGCAGGCAGAACTCGATGCCTGGGGCTATTTCCCAATACGTCGCGATGCCGGCGATGATGTTTTTCTGAAAGGCCTGGCGGGTGCTTACGCTGTGTACCGAAAAAGACATACCGTTTCAGTTCTCCAGTGGAACGACCGAATGGTCGAGCGGATGTTCGGGGGAGCCCAGGCCGCCGCGCATACCCGGCGACCACCAGATCACCAGACGGCCGTTGTCGGGTTCGGCGCGGCTACAGGCATCGCCCTGGCAGCCCCAACGGTTTGCGCAGCCGGCGAAAACCGGCAGGCACAGCAACAAGACGAGCAGCATCGGGGTGCGACTCATGGCGTGATCCTCGCACTGGTTTGCAAGAGGGAAGAGCGCCCGCCACCTGGTGTGCGCTTGGGTTGTCTCATGACGACGAACACTTCGGTTTCCTCACCGGGCTCGAGCCACACCTTCGGCCAGGCGGAGGTGGCCATGGTCCAGCGGGTGCTGCAACTGGCCTCGTCGAAGCGCAACCGTCGGTCGCCATCGTTGCGCACCACGCCCACGGCGATGCCGTAGTCCGGCCCGGCAAACCACTGGGCGCGCCCGGCGTCCAGCGATAGCCCCGGTTGCAACGCGCACAGCGTGTCGGCCGAGTAAGGAATCGAGGCGGCTTGCTTGAACGTCGGCGGAATGTTGCCATCGGCCAATTGGGCGAGCACGTCGCTGATCTCGATGCGACCGATGGGGCGAGTGCCGTTGCGCCGCTCTTCCAGGCGTGCCATTGCGCTGTCCACCTGTTCACGATCGAGCTCGGAGATGTAGCGGGCCGGGTCGACCTGGTCGCCAATCAGACGGGGCGTCAGGATGAATACGCGTTCACGGCGGCTGGTCTCGCGGGTGGTCGAGGAAAACAGCAGCGGTCCGACCAGCGGGATGCGTCCGAGCCACGGCACCCGTTCGAGGTTGTCGCCGGTTTCCTCGGTATGAAAACCACCCACCACCAGTGATCGGCTTTCCCCCATCACCGCCTGCGTACTGACCACTCCTCGCCGAACGCTGGGCGTCTGCTGGCCGACCTCCGAGGGCTCGATCTTGCCGTCTTCGATGTCCAGGAACATCTGGATCTGGTTGCGGCCGCCGGTCTCGATGGTGTGGGGCACGACCTGCAGGCTGGTGCCGGCCGTGATGGGCTCGACGGTGGCCACCCGTTCGCCAATGGCGGAGATGTACTCGGTCCGGCTGAAGTCGATGACCGCTGGCTGGTTTTCCAGGGTCAGTACTGATGGATTCGCCACGACCGAGGCCAGGCCGCGACCTTCCAGTGCTCGCAGTTGCGCGGAAAAGTCGCCGTAGTCCTGGATGAACACCGTCGAGCTGGCGCCTGGGCGAATCATCGAGGCGCCGCCGATCAGATCGCCGCTCTCGACGTTCCAGTTCGACGCCAGCTCGGCCAGTTGGGTGCGGTCGATGTCGAGAATGATCGCATCGATTTCTACCAGTTTGCGTGGCACGTCCACGTCACGGATCAGCGGCGTGTAGATCTCCCGACGCTTGGGCGAGTCGTAGATGAGCACTGCGTTGTTGCGCACGTCGGCTTCGACGCGGATCCGACCGCGGCCGCCCTTGCCAGCGCTTTCCGGGCCTTGCACGCGGTTGGTGTTCGGGCGGCCCATGCCGCTCAATGCCAACTGCTCGATATTGCCCATCGTCATGGACTGCTGGGCCTGCATGTTCTGGAACGAGGCCTGGGGCGAGGTCGCCTGCATTCCGCCGGACACTGCACTGCGGCTTTCCAGCAGCCCTTTGAGAATGCTGGCAACCCCGGGAATCACCAGCGTATCGCCGCGGTACTTGATGCTCCGGTCGGCGGCGGTGGCATAGCGCAGCGGGAAGCTGATCACCTCCTGCTTCTCTTCGGGTGTCTTGCGCGCCTCGGCAAACTGCGCCACCAGGCGCACGTAGCGTTCCGGGCCGGAGACCAGCACCACGCCTTCGTCGGGTAACTCACCCCAACCGAAACGCGGGTCCAGCAGGCCGATGTCGGTCAGGGCTTGCTTGATGTCCGGCGCGGCATCGGCGGACACTTCCAGGCGCGTGGAGTCCTGGTTTTGCAAAGGGCTGACGTACAGGGTGTTGCCGTACATGAACCACTGGAAACGATTTTCCAGACCGAGCCGGTCGAGGAATGCCTGGGGGCTTTCGGCGCGCATCCGCCCGTCGACGCTGCCTTTCACGGTGCCATCGAGCACCAGTTGCACCCCGAAAGTATTGGCAAAGTCGCCAAGTACCTTGGGCAGGGGCGTGTTCTGGGCATCGTAGGCGTAGGGCGTGTTTTTCCAGTCGGTCGGTACCGCCGCTTCGACCGGCATGCCCGCGCCCAGCGCGCCGGCCAATGCCAGTGCAAGCAGCGATGCCTTGGTCCAGCGACGGACGATGGACCGGCGAAAGTGTACCTGGCCGGCGGCCATCGAGCGGTACGGTGCAAGCCACCTGTTAGGCATGGCGGATTCCTGTTCCGAGCGAGTGAAAGTGCGAGGGGCGTCGCGCCACGGCACGTTGTTCTTTATGGAGAATCGATTGCCAGGTGTCCCGCTGGTTGAGCAGCGCTTCGAGCACTTCGACCAGGTCGTCGATGTGCGCGTCTGTCGCCAGTTGCGCCAGTAGCCATAAACGCTCGTCCTGGGGCGAAAGGGCCAACGCACCGGGGAATCGCGAGAGGCTTGGCTGCGCCAGCCGCAGAAGGTCTTCCAGGGACCCTTCGTTGCCCGGCGGGAAATTCAACTCGACCGATACCAGCAGGCCGTCATCCAGCTTCTTGAAGATCGCTTCGCCATCATCGATGACGATGGCGAAATGTTCCGCGCCGTCGACGTCGGCGTTCCAGCGGGCGAGCTGTGTGCGCAGCTCATGGCATTGCATCGATGATCGCCTTGGCGAGGTTGTGGTGGGCGGTGGTCTGTTGAGTGGCCGCGTTCACCGCGACTGACATGCCGTTCATGCTGGTCACGAACGAGTGCATATCGTCGAGTGACTGGCTTTCGGCGGCGTTCATTGCAGCGTTGTTGACGTTGTCGCTGGCGCGTTGGAAATAAGTATCGAGACGGCGCTGGATGGCATCGGTAGAAGACATGGCGGTTGCTCCGAGGTAAGCGTATTCACCGGATGAGTGGCGATTACGCCGCTGACGGTTCCGCGAAAAGTGAGCAAAAGATCAGTTGGGGGGCGAGGATGGACCTGTCAAACATCCGAATCCCCGTGGCGAGGGAGCTTGCTCCCGCTCGGCTGCGCAGCAGTCGCAAAACCGGCTGATGCGGCTGCCTGAATAAAATTTGAGCCCTGCTGCGCAGGCCAGCGGGAGCAAGCTCCCTCGCCACGGGTTTCGGGTCGTTTGGGCTACCGCTGCGGTTCTGGCAGGCGCAACGCTTCAACAGCCGTGGCCCAATCGAGCAGGAACGTGCCGCCTGGTGTTTCCAGCTTCAGCTGATGCGCCTCCATGCTGGGATCCGCCACCGGCGTCCAGGGACGTTCGCCAGATGAGCCCAGACTTTGGCTCAGCTTCGCCAAGTCGTCGGGATGACAGCGAAGAGTCGCACTGACCGAACCATCCTGGCGCGAGGCAAGCTGACGAACGAGTGCATCGATGCGGGCCTGATCCGGGACTTCGCTCAACAGCGTTCCCAACGCCTCGTTGACCAACTGCGCGGCGCTGGTCTCGATCCGTTCCCACATGGCCTGGCGCTCGGCTTCCCAGGTGGCGAGCACGGTTTCGGCTGTTTCCCAGAACTGCGCCTGTGCCTGGAGCACTACGGCGCCCGCCTCTTCGGCGGCACCCTGGATCAGCTGCGTGGCGTGGGCCTGGGCCTGTTCGAGAACGGCCTGTGCTCGGCCACAATCCACCAGGGTTTCGCGAGGGATACAGGGCTGCAACAGGCCCTGGCCACCGGGACGTAGGTCAAGCGAGCGCCGAGCGAGCATCGTGCATCTCCGTTTGGGGGGGCGCTGGCGCCAGGCTTTGCTCGGCTTTCCAGCACGCGGACTGCCAGAGCGTGTTGAGCTTGGCGGCAGGCGGCCGTGGGGTGGGCTGTGATTCGAGGGCAATGATCCTGCTGCGCGGGAAGGCCAGGCGCGTACGCTCCCAGGTCCGCTCCCCCAGCCAGGCGCGCAGCAGTACAAGCGGGTCGTGGCCTTGTTCGAGCCAGTGTCCGGGGCGCAACGCCTTGGCGGTGCGCTCGCACCACGCCCGGTCCTGCGGCGAAAGCATGTCCATCGTTGTCAACGGCGAGCATGTGTTCGCCACTAATTGGCAGGCCAGGACCAAGGTTCGGGGCGTGCCGCAACAGAGTGACAACACCGCCGGGTCGGGCTGTGGCGGTGTGCACGGCGTCATGCCGAAACCGCGGGCCAATGCGGCGTGATGCCCACGGGCCAAGGCGTCGATTTGTGGCCCGGTCAGCAGGCCTAGCGCCGCTGGGTACCAATCACGGTCTGCTTCGCGCCACGCCAGGCTCCACCAGCGAGCCCATTCAAGTGCCGCATTCATGCAGCGGTCCCCTTGCTGTCAGGCTTGGCGCCCGGGTTCTTCACCGCGAACAGTGGTGGCGCCGTGCCGTTTTGCGCGCCCGCCGGCGCTGTGCCCTTGCGCTCGAAAAATCGCGGCAGCACCAGTATGCCGTTGCGCCACAACCGGTAGAGGCCGTACGAGGCGCCCAGCAGGAGGGCGAGCAAGGTGAGGCCGGCCGCCAGGGTTACTCCCCGCCAATAGCCGATGTCGTCGGCCTGCATGAGGAACGGCCCGAAATACGCCATTTTGCGCCGTTCCTGATAAGCCGCCGCGGGAACGAAGACCACCGAAAGCTTGGCCGGGTTCTGGGCCGCGTCGGCCATGCCGGGAATTCCGCTGGCGACCAGGTTGCGCACTCTCGGCGTGATGCTGTCAGGATCCAGCGCGCTGGTGTGCTTGATAAACACCGAGGCCGACGCGGGCTGGACCGGCTCGCCGGGAGCGACCCGTTCCGGCAGCACCACATGGACCCGGGCGAGCACCACGCCATCGATTTGCGACAGTGTCGATTCGAGCTCCTGAGACAGCGCGTAGAGGTAGCGGGCACGCTCTTCCATCGGTGTGGAAATCACGCCTTCCTTGCGGAAGATTTCCCCCAGGCTGGAGCGCGATCGACGCGGCAGCCCAGCGGCTTCGAGAACCTGTACGGCACTGTTCATATCCGCTGGCTCGACCAGCACGGTCAGCCCGTCCTTATCGACCTGCTTGCTGGCCCCGACGTTCTTGTCCGCCAGTTCCGCGATCACTTCATTGGCATCCTGCTCGGAAAGATGGCTGTGCAGCGCTGTCCTCTCGTCGCATCCGGCGAGTAGCAGGCACAGCACTAGGGGTGAGAATGCGCGCATGAACATGACCGGCTTTCCCTTACTGGAGATTGGTAAGCTTCTCTATCGCCTGGGAGCCCTTGCTGACGATCTTTGCGGTCATCAGGCTTTCCAGGTGAAAGGAAGACAGCGACCGGTTGGACTGCAACATGTCCTGGGGATCGGCGGTGCGGATGGCCTTGAGCATGTCCCGGTTGGCGCGATCGTCCAGCCGTTGCAATTCGCCGGAGCGGCTGGACAACGAATCGATGATCCTCGCCGCGACGTTGTTTTCACTGTCGGGGGCGGGGGCTTTTTCGCGCATTTGCGCGTTGAACCAGCTGACATCGCTGGTCTCGGCACCTGCCCGAGCACTGGCGCCAGGTTTGGTTGCGGTGGAAACCACGCTGGTGGTGTCGATGGCTTGTACGGTCATGGCATATCTCCGATTACAAGGTGGGCCTTCAGGCGTACATCAGCCTCAAGACGTTGCGAGCGCTACCCGTCACGCTCAGATGAAACTCGATTTCTTCCCGGCTGCGTCGACCGCGCCGTTGCGTGGACGGCTGCTGGCCGGCCAGGCGGGCGAGAGCGAGGTCCAGTTCCTCAAGTGCGAGTTGGAACAGCCGTGTCTCTTGAGCCTCCAGCCATGCGCCACAGGCAATCCGTTCGGTCCATGTCCAGTTTTGCCCGTCGAAGCTCGCCGGTGGCGGGTATCGCGACGGGTGCTGGTCCATGAATGCCGCGACCTCGAACAGCAGGTCCAGGTCGTCCTGTTCATAACGCGCCTGGCCTTGTTCTTCGTCGATGTCCAGCAGGGTCAGCAGTTTCCTTCGGCCCAGCACCGCGATGATCTTGAGCAACAACGACAGGCTGGTGTCGTAGCGGTCGCGCCGCGTGGCGCGGTCGCCTTCCAGCTCCCAGGCGCCGAACAGCGCACCGCAGAACGGGTTGTTGGCGTTGCCGAAATCGCTCTGGCTGTCGACGTCGTTATCGCCGATGGGCTGCCGGCGGTGGGCGAGCATCTGCGCCAGGTCGTTGAACAGATCTTCGTTGGAATAGGCATCGTCGCTGTCGACATCGAGGGTGGATCCGGTACCTCCGTTGATCTCCTCAAGAATATCTTCGAGCACCAGATGCAGAGGCGCCTGGGTCTCGGCGGCCAGTCTGTCCTGCGGGGTGGATAAACCTGACCGGGGCTGCCCGCCAGTCGAGCCGTGTTCGCTGCTCCATTGGACGAGCGACTCGCGCAGCCGATCGCTCGCACCGTGCAGCGCCAGGTGCTCGACGACCCGATCCGCCAGGCCGTTCGCAGGCGAGGCCTGGCGCAGTGTCGGGTCGTCACCGAGCAAATCTCTGGTGCTACGAAGGTTGTCTGGCGAATGGATCTGCATCGGGTTTCTCCCTCGACGCGCATGGGATTCCCCGCCGGAGCGGGGCTGGAGCGAGAGGGTCAGAAGCGTATGTTCTTGGATGCCTCCCCCATGGCGGTGATGGCCTTGGTCGCGGTGTCCATCGACCCTGCCGCGATTGCGTTCATGGTGTCGGCAACCAGTTTTTTCTGGTCGAATTGGGATTTCATGGTCGTCATCGCCGCCGACGTGGCGTCCATCTGTTGCATGGCTGCCGTGGAGGCGGCGAGAGAAGCTCCACCAAAACTCATAGTCGTATCTCCGGATTGTGGAATGGCGAGACGATCGTGAACGTCTCGACGAATAAGTGGCGACCGCTGCGAAAACGGTTCCACCAATCCACTCAGCTCGTCGATATTTGCAGGCATTTCATCCGGTAATAGAGCGTGCGGCGGGCGATGCCCAACTCGGCGATGACTTTATCGATGCAGTGATGGTGGCGACGCATGCAGTCCTCGATGAGGATCTTTTCGAACTGCTGCAGGTGCTCTTTGAGCTTGAGGGTCGAGCTGTTGTGCTCCAGTTGCTCGGCGCGGGGCAGTGCGGGCAAGCCGAGCACGTAGCGCTTGGCGGCCGATTGCAACTCGCGGATGTTCCCTGGCCAGGCGTAGCCGAGCAACTGGCGCAACAGCGCTGGCGAAGGCGCGACGTAGGGCTGGTCGAGTGCCTGGGCTTCCCGGCGTACCAGGGACTGGAACAGCGGCACGATGCGTTCCTTGCGGCTGCGCAACGGTGGCAGCTTGAGGCTGATGATGTTCAAGCGGAAATAGAGATCCCGACGAAACTCGCCACGCTCGACCATTTCCGCCAACGGGCTTTGGGCCGAGGCGATCACCCGCATGTCCACCTGGATGTTCTGGGTCGAGCCCAGCCGCTGCACAGTCCTCGACTCCAGGACACGCAGCAGCTTGGCTTGCAGCCCTAACGGCATGCTGTCGATCTCATCCAGATACAGCGTGCCGTTGTGCGCGGCTTCGACGAAGCCCGCGCGATTCTGGCTGGCACCGGTAAACGCGCCGGTATTGGCTCCGAAGAGTTGGCTCTCCGCAAGGGACTCGGGAATGGCGGCGCAATTGATGGCGACGAACTTGCCGGAGCGGCCGGACATGCGGTGGATTTTTTCCGCCAGCGTGTCCTTACCAGTGCCGGTCTCGCCGCGCAACAGCACATCGACCCCTAGCGGGGCGACGCACTGGGCAAACGCCTCAAGATTGAGAGCATCCTCTTTCGTGGGAGTGGAAAGTGCAGCGCATAACAACTTTTGCATCACTGACGATTCCATTTTTTGTTTGGTTTAGGAGGGTCGACAAGTAAAACGATGAAAAGGCGTATCCAACTTCCTCGATATATAGCGCCGCCGCGCAATCGCAGAGAAAATCAACATCTTCTGTACGAGGGTTAGAGAAGCGATTAAAGAAAAGTTCACGTAGCGCCGACGGTTGTTAAACGATTCAGCTCGGCAGCCAGAACGCCCCGAAACCCCCTGCGCGACCGGCCTGGTTGGCGTCTGGAGCGAAAACCGGGGGATCTCGGAGGCTTTTCGAAAAATTGGATCCGACAAACGGTTCAGCGCCAGCTCGCTGTTTGAGCAAGTACTCTAGAAAAGAGCAATAGCTCTGATTTTGTAAGGCGCCTACAGCCGTTTAAACAATACGCATCGTAGTTGGGTTGGATTAGTTTGAGTTCGACCATGGGCAATAACAGCCGACCGCCAACGTATGAGTCGCATTAACTTCCCGGTCAATATTGAGTGCTTCGAGTATTGGCTCGATAAAGCTGTTGCTCGAGTTGCAAGTCAAGCCTTCGCTGTAAGGCCCGAAGTACGCCAGCTTGCCGCTGCGGTCCCAGATCGCCACGGCGGGGCTGGCGGGAATCTGTGCCGAGCCTGGTAACGTCGTCAGGGGTTTGAGATTGCTCAAAGTGCTGGGCAAGTGGCCTTGGCTGCCAGTCTTTTGTACGGCGTAGAACTCGACGCCTTGCGGCGCATATTTGTCGATCAGCTCGGAGAGGTGCTGCTGATTGCCGACGTTGCATGGGCAGGCCGGATCCCAGAAGTGCACCAGGCGGATTGCGCCCGGACCGGCGAGGTCGGCGGGCAGGCGCAGCGGGTCGCCGGAAAACACCGCCGTGTGTTGACTGAACGCCCGGAGGAAACGCCCCTGGAACCAGTCGTAGGCGAACCACAGGATGAGGGCGCACGTCAGGGCGAGGAGGCTGGCAAGCAAGGTTGTGCGGTGGGACGGGCGCATGGAGTCGATCCTCTGAAGCCGCGTAGCTTGCCATGGCTGGCGCGACAGATGAATATCGCAGGCGTATAACGCCTGTTTTCGCGCGATGCGCATTTGCCTGGAATATTGATGCCCGCCTCCTTCGACCCCGATCACCTGCGCGCCAGCCTGCAACCCCTGGCGCAGTGGCAACCGCTGTCTGCGCAAGCGCAGGCCTACCAGCAATTCTATGGGCTGGACTTTCCGGCGCGCACCCTGCGCAGGGGCCTGGGACGTTTCGACATTGCCGGGTATGAACTGGTCGGCCAGGTCTGGTGGCCGGAAAAAGCCGTGGGGACGCTGTTCCTCTTTCACGGCTATTACGACCATATGGGGCTGTACCGGCATTTGGTCGAGTGGGCGCTGGATCAGCAATGGGTGGTGATCAGCTGCGACTTGCCGGGCCACGGCCTGTCCAGTGGCGAACGCGCCAGCATCGGCGATTTCGCCGAATACCAGGCGACCTTGCGCGGCTTGCTGGCCGAAGCCGGGACGCTGGACCTGCCGCAACCCTGGCACTTGTGCGGGCAAAGTACCGGCGGCGCGATCGTGGTGGACCATGTGCTGCACCACGGCGCGGACAGCCCGGCCCAGGGCCAGGTCATCCTGTTGTCGCCCTTGGTTCGGCCACGGGCCTGGGGCTGGTCGCGCCTCAGTTATTACTTGCTCAAACCTTTTGTGAGCGGCATCGCCCGGCGCTTCAGCGAGAACTCCAGCGACCCGGGTTTCCTGCCGTTCCTGCAGGCCGATCCGCTGCAACCGCTGCGCCTGCCCACCGCGTGGGTCGGGGCGCTGGCGCAGTGGATCCGACGTATCGAGGCGGCGCCGAGCAGCTCGCGGCAACCCTTGATCGTGCAGGGGCAGGCGGACATGACCGTGGACTGGCGGCATAACCTGCAAGTGCTGCGCGGCAAGTTCGATCGGCCGCAGGTCTTGATGTTGCCCGAGGGGCGGCATCACCTGGCGAACGAGACCTTGGCGATACGGCAGGAGATGTTTGGGTTTTTGAGCAAGCGGATGGGTCGGATTCGGCGGTAATCGGGCTATGGCCTTCGCGAGCAGGCTCGCTCCCACATTGGATCGGGGGGTATTTACAAGCGCCGGCCTAACCAGCTCCTGTGGGAGCGAGCCTGCTCGCGAAGACGATGCAACAGGCGCTGAAGATTACTGCCCCAGATTCTGCCCCACCGCCAACCCCGCCCGGATCGCCGCCAATGCCGCCTGGTAATAAGCCTGCCCTTCGGCCGACTCGGCAAACGTGGCGAATTCTTCCAGTTCGGTATCCGTCAGGTCGCGGTAGACGTAAAGCAACGTGTTGTTCAGGTCCGCGCCGATCTGATCCATCAGGCGCTGGCGCTGGCCGTTCAGCATGCCCTGGGCCTGGCCGCCGCCGAGCAGGCCGGGAATCATCGAGCTCAAGCTGTCGGCCGCCACGCCGGCGATCGCCAGGCTGACTTCGGCGCCGGCTTCGCGGGCAGGCAGGGCCTGGGCCAGGTGGCCGATGATCAGCAGGCGATTGTCGCTGGCTTGCATCTTCGGCAGGCCCTTGGCGTTCTTCGCCAGTTGGTCGCGGCGGGTGGCGAGCAGTTCGGCGGCGACGACTTTGCGGCCCAGTGGCGACTGGAAAAAAGCCAGGGCCGGGTTCGGGTCGGCAAGATTGCTGCGCAGTTGCGCCTCGGCCCGCTGGTCCATGGCCTGGGGCGCGAAACGCTGGTTGCTGTTGTTCACCAGCGCCTGGAAGACCGCCGGCGGCAAGCTACTCTGGTAGCGCTGCTGCGCGGCGCTCAAGGCATCATTGAAATGCGCCCGCTGTTCCGGCCAGCCGGCGACCTTGTACAACTGGTCATAGCTGTCTGCCCAGGCGGGCAATACGCAGAACATCAACAGTGAGAAAAGCAAACGGCGCATAGGGACTCCTGTCAGCAGCCGACTATTCTCCGTGGGGGGCGGGGTCTTGTCGAGAATTCGTATCAAGTTCGTACGACGGTGCTGACAGGCGCAGCCAACCCGCTGCGCGGCGCTGTCGGTTTTGCAGGCACAGGAATACTATGCGCGCCATGCGAATACCTTCTGATCATCCGTTGCTGTTACGTATCGTCGACGACCTGGCCGAGCGCGGGTGGTCGCAGCAGAACATCTTCTTGCCGGATGCGCTCACCCGCGCGCTGGCGGCCGAATGTCGCCAGCGCGCCGCCGAAGGCGAACTGGCTCCAGCCGCGGTGGGGCGTGGGCCGTTTTCGGAAATTCGCGAAGGGGTTCGTGGCGATCGCATCCAGTGGATCGAGCCCGGCCAGGTCGAGGCCTGTGATCGTTACCTGGGGCTGATGGACAGCCTGCGCGAGGCCTTGAACCGGGGGTTGTTCCTGGGCCTGGAGGATTTTGAAAGTCATTTCGCCTTGTACCCGCCGGGTGCGTTCTACCTCAAGCACGTCGACCGTTTCCGCGATGATGACCGGCGCATGGTCTCGGCGGTGCTCTACCTCAATGACGCCTGGCTGCCGGAGCACGGCGGCCAGTTGCGCATGTACCTGGATGAAGGCGTGGAGCATGACGTGGTGCCCACGGGCGGCTGCCTGGTGGTGTTCCTGTCGGGGGATATACCCCATGAAGTCATGCCGGCCACGCGTGATCGGCTGTCCTTGACCGGTTGGTTCCGGCGCCGTGGCAACGAGTTGTTCTGAACATGCAAAAGATCCTTGTCAGCCGCTGCCTGCTCGGCCATCGCGTGCGCTACGACGGTGGCGCCAGCGGGCCGTTCGACCTGCTCCAGCATTGGCTCGACGAAGGTCGGCTCGTACCGCTGTGCCCGGAAGTCGCCGGCGGCCTGCCCACGCCCCGGCCGGCGGCGGAGATTCCAGGCGGCCAGGGCGCGCGAGTGTTCGATGGCAACGCGGCGGTGATCACCACCGAGGGCGAGGATGTGAGCGCGCAGTTTCTATCTGGTGCGTATCAAGCGCTGGCGTTGGCGCGCGAGCACGGCATCCGCATCGCCGTGCTCAAGGCCAACAGCCCCTCGTGTGGCAACCTGCTGACGTATGACGGCACGTTCAGCGGGGTCAAGATTCGAGGTGAAGGCGTGACGGCGGCATTGCTCAAGCGCAATGGGGTTCGGGTGTTCAGCGAGCTGGAACTGGCTGAAGCGGCGTTGACGCTCAAGGCATTGACCGCCGAATAGCGGCCGGCGATTAGCGTTTTTGTGGCGAGGGGATTTATCCCCGCTGGGTCGCGAAGCGGCCCCGGCTTCTCTATCTGGTAACCGGCGGCGCTCGATATTTTTTTGGGGGCGCTTCGCACCCCAGCGGGGATAAATCCCCTCGCCACCGGAGTTTTGGTGTCTAGAGCTGTTCAGCCAATAGTTCGATCTGTTCCTGTCGTTCGGCCTGGCTCAGCCGTGGCTGGGGATTCAACGACGACCACTGCGGATACGCCCTGGCCTTGCCCAGTGCTTCAGGCAGCTTGCCTTCGCGCCAGGTCTTGTCCTGGGGCGTGGCGATATGGATGCTCTCTATCGCCGCATGGCCACGCTGGTCGATGGCTTGCAGCAGTTGCCGTTGGCGCAGGGCCAACAGGCGCAGCACGTTGTCATCGACGCTCAGTTCACGTTGGCCCTTGAGCTTGCCGATCAACCGGTCGCCATAGTTGCGGGCCGTTTGCAGCGCGCCGCCGGCAATCGCCCCGGCGAGGGCGGCGGCGCCCAGGGTCAGGCCACCCACCAGCAGGTCGACACCGGCTCCGGCCGCTGCCCCGGCCGCAATGCCGCCACCGACCCGCACGCCCAATTGCTTGAGTGTGTCGGGGTTGAACAGGTCATCACCCCAGCGACCATCCAGCAAGGGAAGATCGCTGGCCGCCGCATCTTGAGGGCGGAAAGCGTAGAGCTTGAGCAGGGCCTCGACACAACGCTGTTCGCGCTGGCGCACCGCGTTGCGCAGTTCGCTGATGGCCTGGCGTTCCAGTTCGGCATCGCTGGCGACGCTGCGCCGGCAAGCGGCGCAATCGATCAGCAATTCGGCAATCAGCCGTCTGGCGCTCTGCTGGCGTGCCAGACGCTGGGCCTGTTGATCGGCGATCAGCCGCTCCAATTGCCCGCGAGCGCTTTCCAGCAGCAACGCCAGGCTTTCATACAGACGTCGCTCGCCGTCCTCGGGCGGGGCGACGCTGTCGAAACGGACCAGCGCATGCAGGCCCAGCCGCGCCAGGGCTTCGCGCCAGTCGGCTTCACGGTGCTGGGCGCTGCTGACGAAATTGAGCACCGGCAGCAGCGGTTTGCCGCAACTGGCGAGGACTTCCAGTTCATCGCGGTACTTGGCCAACACCGGTTCGCGGGCATCGATCACATAAAGCCCGGCGTCGCTGCCGAGCAACTGCCGCAGCACCTTGGCTTCTTGCTCGAAGCGTTGTCGCGCCTCGCTGCCTTCGAGGAAGCGGGCCAGGCGTGCCGGGCCATCCAGGCGTTCACCGGGACGCTCGAGGCGTTCGAGATAATCGAGCAGGGCGATGGCGTCTTCCAGCCCAGGCGTGTCGTACAACTCCAGCAGCGCCTCGCCGTCCACCGACAGGCGCGCGCCTTCGACGTGACGGGTGGTGCTCGGGCGGTGGGAGACTTCGCCGAAGCCGACATCCCGGGTCAGGGTACGCAGCAGGGAGGTCTTGCCGACATTGGTGTGCCCGACCACGGCGAGCTTCAATGGCTTGATGGATTCAGTCATGGCCCGTCTCCAGCCAGTTCAACGGCGCGCAGTCGGCGAACGGCAACTGCAGCTGCTGCAACGCGCTGTGCCAGTCACCCAGGCGCTCGGCATCCAGTGCTTCGCCGGGCGGCGCCTGCAACAGCCAGACGCGGGTGGCGCTGGCGCTGCGAGCCAGTTCGGCGATCAATGCCAGGCTGCCACGGTCTGGCGAGCGCCGGGGATCGCAGGCAATCGCCAGGCGCGCGGGCGGGAAGCGCGAAAGTTGTTCGAGCAATTTGTGGCGCGATTCGCGGCTGTCGAGGATGCCCGCGCTTTTCACGGTGCCCGGCAGCTTCGGCGGCCAGGGACGTTCATCCAGCTCGATCGCCACCAGCAGCGCGCCGTCGCTTGCCATGGCGCCCACGGCGCTTTCGACGTGATGCAATTGTGCGGGCGCGGCGTCATTGACGCCCAGGCGTTCGCTGCTTGGCATCAATCGCTCACGCAACTGAGCGTAGCCGGGCAGGTTCAAGTCCAGGCGCAGGCTGGCGCGGCCACGGCGCCAACGCCACAGGCACAACAGCGCCAGGCCCAGGCGCGGCAGCACGCCGTAGATCAGCAGCACGCCCACCAACCAGGCGGCCCAGGCCTGGCGGGCGCTTTCGATGTCCAGCGCGGCGTCGCCGCTGGCGCGGATCATCTCGACGCTCGGCACGCTGAAGCCCAGCAGGGCGGGCAACGCACCGAGGGCCTGAGTCATGGCGACGAAGGTCTCGCCACCGAGAATGGTGGTTTCCCATACGAAGCCATAGCGCCGGGTCGCCATCAGCAACAAAACGATGACCAGCGCGCTGAGCATCGCCAGCAACCACAAGCCGTTGACCAGCACACCGAGGGCCCAGCGGTTGAGCTTGTGCCGTTGCAGCAACAGCAGCAGGGCCGGCGCGAGTTGCGCGGCCTTGGCGTCGCGGGCGAGTTTTTCGCTGAGCCACAGCCACAAGCGGCCGAGCGTGGCGCCTTGCTCACCGGCGAACAGCAGGCCCAGGGCCCAGCCGACCAGCAGGATCAGGTTCAGCCCCAACAGACTGCCGAGGGCCCAGAATACGTTGACCGGCGCGCGTCCATCGCCGAGGGCGGCAAAGCCCAGGCCGGCGCCGCTGGCCACGGCGAGCACGGCCAATGCGACCAGTGCCAGCCGTGCGCCTTGCAGCCAGTGACGCAGGGCCTGGATGAGGCCATCGCGCTCGGCCAGCCAGTGGGCGCGATGACGGATGCGCGTGGACAGATCGCCGCCGGCCGCGCGGGCCAGGCGATTGGCTTCCTGGTCTTCGAGCGGGCCGGCATGTTCTTCACGCAGGCGTATCGTCTCGGTCAACCAGAGGTTTTGCAGTTCAGTCACGAGGGCTTCCGTTGCTCGAATGAGCAATCAGCATAACCGCTGTGGCACCGGTCCGGGCCTCTGGTATCCTCGCCGTCATGAAAAAAACTCTTCCCTTAAGCCTGATCGCAGCCCTCGGTGAAAACCGTGTGATCGGCATCGACAATTGCATGCCCTGGCACCTGCCGGGGGACTTCAAATACTTCAAGGCCACCACCCTGGGCAAGCCGATCATCATGGGGCGCAAGACCTGGGATTCCCTCGGTCGGCCGCTGCCGGGACGCTTGAACATTGTCGTCAGCCGCCAGCCGGGCCTGGTGCTGGAAGGCGCGGAAGTCTTTTCTTCGCTGGAGGCCGCAGTGGAGCGGGCCGAGTCCTGGGCGTTGGAACAGGGCGTTGACGAGCTGATGCTGATCGGTGGCGCCCAGCTCTACGCGCAGGCACTGGAGCAGGCGGATCGCTTGTACCTGACCCGCGTGGCGCTGAGCCCGGAAGGGGATGCGTGGTTTCCGGAGTTTGCTTCGAGCCAGTGGAAACTTGTGTCGAACCAGCTGAACCCGGCTGAAGGGGACAAGCCGGCGTACAGTTTTGAGGTGTGGGAGAAGCGCTAACAGCATCGCGAGCAAGCTCGCTCCCACATTGGATCTTTGGCGTACACGAATTCTGTGATCACTGCTGATCCATGTGGGAGCGAGCCTGCTCGCGAAGGCGATCTACTTGGCGCCACCAATCAAGCGTGCACCAACTCCCCATGCTCCTCGGCATCGAGCAAGGCCTTGTCCGTCTGCTGCATCACCTGGCTGGTAATCGCCCCGGCGGTGATCGAGCCACTGACGTTCAACGCGGTACGGCCCATGTCGATCAACGGCTCGACCGAAATCAGCAGCGCCACCAGCGAGACCGGCAAGCCCATGGCCGGCAGCACGATCAACGCGGCGAACGTTGCGCCACCGCCGACACCGGCCACGCCCGCGGAACTCAAGGTCACAATGGCCACCAGCGTCGCGATCCACACCGGGTCCAGTGGATTGATCCCCACCGTAGGCGCGACCATGACCGCCAGCATCGCTGGATACAGCCCGGCGCAACCGTTCTGGCCGATGGTGGCGCCAAACGATGCGCTGAAGCTGGCGATCGCCCGGGGAATGCCGAGGCGGCTGGTCTGGGCTTCGATACTCAGGGGGATGGTCGCCGCGCTGGAGCGGCTGGTGAAAGCGAAGGTCAGCACCGGCCAGATCTTGCGGAAGAAGCGCAACGGATTGATCCCGGCAGCGGACACCAGCAGGCCGTGGACTACGAACATCAGCCCCAGCCCCAGGTACGACACCACCACGAAGCTGCCGAGCTTGATGATGTCCTGCAGGTTGGAGCCAGCCACCACTTTTGTCATCAGCGCCAGTACGCCATACGGGGTCAGCTTCATCACCAGGCGCACCAGGCGCGTCACCCAGCTTTGCAGGGTGTCGATGGCGTTGATCACTTTCTGGCCTTTCTCTGCGTCATCCTTGAGCAATTGCAACGCCGCGACACCGAGGAATGCTGCGAAGATCACCACGCTGATGATCGACGTCGGCTTGGCCCTGGCCAGGTCGGCGAAGGGGTTCTGGGGGATGAACGAAAGCAGCAGTTGCGGGATATTCAGGTTGGCGACCTTGCCGACGTAATCGCTCTGGATCACTTGCAGCCGTGCCTGCTCCTGGGTTCCGGCCACCAGGCCTTCGGCAGTGAGGCCGAACAGGTTGGTCAGGCCGATACCGATCAGGGCGGCGATGGCGGTAGTGAACAGCAGCGTGCCGATGGTCAGGAAGCTGATCTTGCCCAGGGACGAGGCGTTGTGCAGGCGGGCCACGGCGCTAAGGATCGAAGCAAAGACCAGCGGGATCACGATCATCTGCAGCAACTGCACGTAGCCGTTGCCCACCAGGTCGAACCAGCCGATCGAGGCTTTGAGCACCGGGTCGCCTGCGCCGTAGATCGTGTGCAGCGCGATACCGAACACCACGCCCAGGACCAGCGCCAGTAGCACTTTTTTGGCCAGGCTCCAAGTGCTGTGACGGGTTTGCGCCAAGCCGTACAGCAAGGCGATGAACACCAACAGATTGAGGATCAGCGGTAGATTCATGAAAAACTCCGAAAGACTTTGCCAGCCGCCAAGCGACGCGACTGTGAGCCGGAAAGCCTAACAGCCTGATATCTAAAGAATTAATACTTAAAAAGAATGTTTACTGTCGTTTTTGGAATAAGGCGTTGGCGCCCAGGGGTATGCCGCTGGCGTTATCGAGACGCAAGCGGTCGCGCACAGGCGGGATCTGTCATAGGCATTTGTTAGCGTCGAGCTCCTACAACCTGGGAGTAAATGTCGATGAAGCTCGTACCTCGCTTGCTCGCTGTCGCTATAGGCCTGGGCCTCGCCGGCCAGGCGCTCGCCACTGACCTCAAGCATTGGCCCGCGGAACAGGCCAAGGCGCTGGAAGCGATGATCGCGGCCAACGCCAACAAAGGTAACTACGCGGTGTTCGACATGGACAACACCAGCTACCGCTACGATCTCGAAGAATCGTTGCTGCCGTTCATGGAGAACAAGGGGCTCATCACCCGGGAAAGCCTGGACCCGTCCTTGAAGCTGATGCCATTCAAGGACACCGCCGACCACAAGGAAAGCCTGTTCAGTTATTACTATCGACTCTGCGAAGTGGACGACATGGTCTGCTACCCGTGGGTGGCCCAGGTGTTTTCCGGCTACACCCTCAAGGAGCTGAAGGGCTACGTCGATGAGCTGATGGCTTCCGGCAAACCGGTACCGACCACGTATTACGATGGCGACAAAGTGGTCCAGTACAACGTCAACCCACCGAAGATATTCACCGGGCAGGCCGAGCTCTACAACAAGCTGATGGAGAACGGCATCGAGGTCTATGTCATGACCGCCGCCTCCGAAGAGCTGGTGCGCATGGTTGCCTCGGACCCGAAGTATGGCTACAACCTCAAGCCGCAGAACGTCATTGGCGTAACCACGCTGCTCAAGGACCGCAAGACCGGCGAACTGACCACCGCCCGCAAGCAAATCACCAACGGCAAATATGACGAAAAGGCCAATCTTGGCCTGGAGTACACACCGTACCTGTGGACGCCGGCGACCTGGATGGCCGGCAAGCACGCGGCGATCCTGACCTATATCGATGAATGGAAAAAACCGGTGCTGGTGGCTGGTGACACGCCGAGCAGCGACGGCTACATGCTGTTCCATGATGTAGACGTGGCCAAGGGCGGCATCCACTTGTGGGTCAATCGCAAGGATAAATACATGACCCAGATCAACGGCATGATGGCCAAGCACGCGGCCGCCCAGGCCAAGGAAGGGCTGCCCGTGACAGCGGACAAGAACTGGGTGATCGTCAAGCCGGAAGATATCCAGTAAACCGGATCAGTTACGGCTTCCGTGGCGAGGGAGCTTGCTCCCGCTCGGCTGCGAAGGAGTCGTGAAGCGGCGGGTGCGGTGTTTCTGATGCTCCGCATTTGGCGGATCTTGGGGCCGCTTCGCGGCCCAGCGGGAGCAAGCTCCCTCGCCACAGGGATATCTCTGGTCCAATAAAAATGCCCCGCACTTGGCGGGGCATTTTTTGTGGCTCGGGCGCTTACAACCCGTCAAGCATCGCCTTGTCGCGCACCGCGCCCTTGTCGGCACTGGTGGCAAGCAGGGCGTAGGCCTTGAGGGCCGTGGTGACTTTGCGCGGACGCACTTCCACCGGCTTCCAGCCTTTGCTGTCCTGTTCGACGCGGCGTGCAGCCAGTTCCTCATCGCTGATCAACAGATTGATCGAACGGTTCGGAATGTCGATCAGCACCTTGTCGCCATCGCGCACCAGGCCGATGGCACCGCCAGCCGCTGCTTCCGGCGAAGCGTGGCCGATGGACAGGCCCGACGTGCCGCCGGAGAAACGGCCGTCGGTCAGCAGCGCACAGGCTTTGCCCAGGCCCTTGGATTTCAGGTAGGAAGTCGGGTAGAGCATTTCCTGCATACCCGGGCCGCCCTTCGGACCTTCATAACGAATGATCACGATGTCGCCGGCTTTCACCTCGTCGGCGAGAATCCCGCGCACGGCACTGTCCTGGCTTTCGAAAATCTTCGCGTTGCCTTCGAACACATGGATCGACTCGTCGACGCCGGCGGTCTTCACCACGCAGCCGTCCAGGGCAATGTTGCCGTACAGCACGGCCAGGCCGCCTTCCTTGGAGTAGGCGTGCTCGACGCTGCGGATGCAGCCGTTCTCACGGTCATCGTCCAGGGTTTCCCAACGGGTCGACTGGCTGAACGCGGTTTGTGTCGGGATGCCCGCCGGGCCGGCCTTGAAGAAGTGACGCACGGCTTCGTCGCTGGTCTGGGTAATGTCCCACTTGGCGATGGCCTCGGCCATGGTCTTGCTGTGTACGGTTGGCAGGTCGGTGTGCAGCAAGCCGCCGCGGGCCAGCGAACCGAGGATGCTGAAGATCCCCCCGGCGCGGTGCACGTCTTCCATGTGGTACTTCTGGATGTTCGGCGCGACCTTGCACAGTTGCGGCACGTGGCGGGAGAGGCGGTCGATGTCGCGCAGGTCGAAATCGATCTCGGCTTCCTGGGCCGCGGCCAGCAGGTGCAGGATAGTGTTGGTCGAGCCGCCCATGGCGATGTCGAGGGTCATGGCGTTCTCGAACGCCTTGAAGTTGGCGACGTTGCGCGGCAACACCGATTCGTCGTTTTCGCCGTAGTAGCGCTTGCACAGCTCGACGATGGTCCGGCCGGCCTGCAGGAACAGCTGTTCGCGGTCGCTGTGGGTGGCCAGGGTCGAACCGTTGCCAGGCAACGCCAGGCCCAGGGCCTCGGTCAGGCAGTTCATCGAGTTGGCGGTGAACATGCCGGAGCAGGAACCGCAGGTCGGGCAGGCGCTGCGCTCGTACTCGGCGACTTTCTCGTCGGATGCGCTGGAGTCGGCGGCAATCACCATGGCGTCCACCAGGTCCAGGCCATGGCTGGCGAGCTTGGTCTTGCCGGCTTCCATCGGGCCACCCGATACGAAGATCACCGGGATGTTCAGGCGCAGGGCGGCCATGAGCATGCCGGGGGTGATCTTGTCGCAGTTGGAAATGCACACGATGGCGTCGGCGCAGTGGGCATTGACCATGTATTCGACCGAGTCGGCGATGATCTCGCGGCTGGGCAGCGAATACAGCATGCCGTCGTGACCCATGGCGATGCCGTCGTCCACGGCAATGGTGTTGAATTCCTTGGCAACCCCGCCGGCGCGTTCGATTTCCCGTGCAACCAGTTGGCCCAGGTCCTTGAGGTGAACATGGCCTGGTACGAATTGCGTGAAGGAGTTGGCAATGGCGATGATCGGCTTCTTGAAGTCGTCATCCTTCATCCCCGTGGCGCGCCACAGGGCACGGGCGCCGGCCATGTTGCGGCCATGGGTGGATGTTTTCGAACGGTAATCAGGCATGGAGCACTCCGGGCGGCTAATCAGGTACTTATCAGGTATCAATGGGGAAGTGAGCTTCTGTCGACGTCTGGAACACTCGGGGTTGGCCGTGAGTCCGGACGTGGCTGATGACTTTGCAGGATCGCTGCGCGCCTCAGCATGAGCTCATAAACCCGCCGGGGATGAATGGCGATGAATGTCGCGATTCTACACCGCTGGCGTCAGGATGAAATGACGCAAAGCGCCGATCGAGACCAATCTCGCGCCTGGAATGACGACTGGCAGCGTTCAGCCGGGCAACAGCCCCCCGTCACGTTGCCGGACCAAGGCATTGAGCGTCAGCCCGAGCAGGCTGAGCAACACCAGACACAGGGCCAGGGCTACCTGCAAGTCCAGCGGTATGAGGCTGATCACGGCACTGCTCAGCCCGCCGACGATGAACACCAGTACGCTACCGGCCGAGGCGGACGTGCCGGCCTGTCCCGGAAACAGCGTCATGGCTTGGTTGTTGGCTGCCGCCCGGGCGATGGTCGTTCCGGCGGTGCATACGATCATGGGTAGCAACAGAGTGGTCACCGACAAGCCCAGCTGGTTGGCGAGCCCCAGCATCAGAAGGCCAGCGGCGAGGATCAGGCCCAGCCCCGTCATGATTTGCGTCTGCGGGTCGATCCGGTTACTCAGCACGGTCGCGATGAGGCCGCCGCCAATGTAGGCCAGCCCATAGCCCAGCAGTACCAGCGAAAAAGCCTCGGGTGATAAGTGCAACTGGTCTATCAGGATCAGCGGTGAAATGACGATGAATGAAAAATGGCAGGAAAAAGCCAGCGCCGAAATCAACCAATAGGCCAGGAAGCTGAAGTCACCGAAGACCTTTCGATAGGATGCGACGAAGTTGAAACGCCTGGGATGACCGTCGACCCGAGAGTGCTCAAGTAAACGACAGACGCTTGCGAACACCCCAATCGACAGTGCAGTGAACACCAGGAAACTGCCTCGCCAACCCATCC
The DNA here is from genome assembly GCF_051132075.1 of Pseudomonas sp. R3-56. Taxonomy (NCBI): domain Bacteria; kingdom Pseudomonadati; phylum Pseudomonadota; class Gammaproteobacteria; order Pseudomonadales; family Pseudomonadaceae; genus Pseudomonas; species Pseudomonas sp. R3-56. The sequence continues at coordinate 357,157 of NZ_CP071657.1, forward strand.
AGCTTTGCAGCCCAGTGCCCGCCAGGGGCGAAAAGGAAATGAAAATACCGCCGCAGGTGACCAGCAAAATTCGCAGCCGCTGCTGTTCCTGGCCGGTGAACAGGTCCTGGATCAGCGCTTGGGACAGGACGAAACAACCGCATCCCAAGGCCTGGATGACACGGAAGAACAGAAAGGACCAGTAGCTGTCGACGAGCACGCAACCCGTTGCTCCCACCGCTGAAATGGCGATCCCGATCAGCAGCAGGTTTTTCCGCCCCATGACATCGGAAAGCGGGCCGATCAGCAGTTGCGAAAGAGCGATGCCCACCGCGAACAGGCTAACGGACAGGGCAATATCGGATGAGGGACTTTGAAAATGCTCGGACAGTGCAGGGAATGAGGGCAACACCACATCAATCGGGAAAACACCGAGCAATGTCAGCGTCAGCAGTAAGCCGACGGTGGCATGTTTTCGAGTAGCCAGGCGGGTTTGCGGATCAGTCATGACGAGTTCCAAGGCGCACCTGAGGAGTAGCTTTCAATCCTAATGCTTAACGCCCGCCAGGCACGCAGAGATTGTGTAGGAAGGCTCTGGTAATTGCGTGGGGGACCTCCTACAGGTTCTTGCTTGAGCTGAAGTCATGATCAGGCGCAAAAAAAATCGCAGCCAAGGCTGCGATCAGATTGTTAATGGATGGGGGCCACAGCGCTACGGCTGTGGCCCCGTCCGGCCTCAGCTATTAGGCAGCAACCGGCAGGTGATGCTCTTGATGTAGCGCGTCTCGGCGATCGCCGGGTGTACCGGGTGATCGGGGCCCTGGCCGCCGCGTTCGAGCAGTTGGATGTTGCGGTCCAGGTGACGGGCGCTGGTCAGCAGGATGTTCTGCAGATCGTCTTCGGGCAGGTGCATCGAGCATGACGCACTGACCAGGATGCCGTCCTTGCTGAGCAGGCGCATGGCCTGTTCGTTGAGACGGCGGTAGGCGCCTTCGCCGTTCTTCAGGTCTTTCTTGCGCTTGATGAAGGCCGGCGGGTCGGCAACGATCACGTCGAAACGCTCTTCGCTGGCCTTGAGTTCCTTCAAGGCTTCGAATACGTCACCTTCAATGCAGGTCAGCTTCTCGGCGACGCCGTTCAGCGCGGCGTTGCGCTCGACGCCGTCGAGGGCGAAGGCCGAGGCGTCGACGCAGAATACTTCACTGGCACCGAACGCCGCGGCTTGCACGCCCCAGCCGCCGATGTAGCTGAACAGGTCCAGAACGCGCTTGCCCTTGGCGTAGGGTGCCAGGCGCGCACGGTTCATGCGGTGGTCGTAGAACCAGCCGGTTTTCTGGCCTTGCATGACCGGCGCTTCGAATTTCACGCCGTTCTCTTCCAGGGCGACCCACTCCGGGACGAGGCCGAACACGGTCTCGACGTAGCGCTCCAGTCCTTCGGCGTCGCGTGCCGCGGAATCATTCTTGAACAGGATGCCGCTAGGCTTGAGCACCTGGGTGAGGGCGGCGATCACGTCGTCCTTGTGGGCTTCCATGGTGGCGGAGGCGATCTGCACCACCAGGATGTCGCCGAAACGGTCAACCACCAGGCCCGGCAGCAGGTCGGAATCACCGTAGACCAGGCGATAGAACGGCTTGTCGAACAGCCGCTCGCGCAGGGACAACGCCACGTTGAGGCGATGCACCAGCAGGGATTTGTCCAGCGCCAGCTTCGCGTCGCGAGACAGCAGGCGTGCGCAGATCAGGTTGTTCGGGCTCATCGCAACGATGCCCAGCGGCTTGCCGCCGGCGGCTTCGAGGACCGCCAGGTCGCCGGCCTTGAAGCCGTGCAGCGGGGTGGCGGCCACATCGATTTCGTTACTGTAGACCCACAGGTGGCCGGCGCGCAGGCGACGGTCGGCGTTGGCTTTGAGGCGCAGGCTGGGCAGGGACATGACGTCGCTCCGGAAAAAAGAGCGGGAGTATACCGTGTTGCAACCCTTGCGGGGCCGGCGGTGGACATGCGGCGAGGGAGCCTGCGCTGCTCGCCTCGCCACAAGGGCTTCAGGCCGACAGCGAGTTGATCAGTTCACGGTTGAACGCGGGAATATCATCCGGCTGGCGGCTGCTGATCCAGGTGCCGTCCCGGACGACTTCCTGGTCGACCCAGTTCGCGCCGGCATTGACCAGATCATCCTTGAGCGTCTTGTAGCTGGTCATGGTCTTGCCTTTGACCAGGCCGCTGGACACCAGCAACCAGCCGCCATGGCAAATCACCGCGATAGGTTTGCCAGCCGCTTCGAAGCCCTTGACCAGGTTCTGCGCGTCGGGGTCGATGCGAATGGTGTCGGAATTCTGCACGCCGCCGGGCAGCACCACCGCTTCGTACTGATCGACATTCGCCGCCTTGAAAGTCAGGTCCACCTTGAAGTCGTCGGCCGGCTTGTCATGGTTCCAGCCTTTGACCTGGCCGTCGCTGGCGGAAATGATGTCGACCTTGGCCCCGGCCTGTTCCAGCGCCTCTTTGGGACCGGTCAGTTCGGCCTGTTCAAAACCGTCGGTGACCAGAATGGCGACACGCTTGTTGTTCAGATTAGCGGGCATGAAAATCTCCTAAAGCTGAATGGGTTGGCTGCCGACCTAAGCCTTATTACAAGACTTGGGCATTGGTCCTACAGCTTCCGAAGCTCAGGCTTGTACGAAAGTTCCGCCAATTTACCGGTGGTGTGTCGGATCCAGATTTAGGGGTTAGACTCCCGGCCTTACCCAGAGTGTGTACCCATGTCCAAAGAACTTTCCGCCGAACAGATCCAACAGTCCCTGCAGGGCATCAGTGTGCCGCCCCAGCCGCAAATCATGGTGGATTTGCAGATGGAGCAGTACATGCCCGACCCGGACCTGGAAACCATTGCCAAGCTGATTTCCCAGGATCCGGGCCTTTCGGGTGCCTTGCTCAAGATCGTCAATTCGCCGTACTACGGCTTGAGCAACAAGATCACTTCGATCCAGCGCGCAGTGAACCTGCTGGGCAGCCGGTCGATCATCAACCTGATCAACGCGCAGTCGATCAAGGGCGAATTGCACGACGATGCCATTGTCACCTTGAACCGCTTCTGGGACACCGCCCAGGACGTGGCCATGACCTGCCTGACCCTGGCCAAGCGCGTCGGCCTGCAGAACGGCGACGAAGCCTATGCCCTGGGTTTGTTCCATGACTGCGGCGTGCCGCTGATGCTCAAGCAGTTCCCCACCTACATGGGCGTGCTGGAGGAGGCCTATGCCAATGCCAGCGCCGAGATCCGGGTGGTGGACACCGAAAACCGCGTGTTCAACACCAACCATGCGGTGGTCGGTTACTACACCTCCAAGTCCTGGCGCCTGCCGGACCACGTCAGCCAGGCCATCGCCAATCACCACAACGCCCTGGCGATTTTCAGCGACGAATCCTCGCGCAATAACAGTCAGTTGAAAAACCTGTTGGCGATCCTGAAGATGTCCGAGAACATCTGTGCTTCCCATCGCGTGCTGGGCAACCAGGCCGAGGACCACGAGTGGAATTGCGTCGGGCCACTGGTGCTCGATTACATCGGTCTGCCGGAGTACGACTTCGAGACCCAGAAACAGGAAATCCGCGACCTGGCCTCTCGTTGAGTGCCAGCTTTCGCTTGATTCGAGAGCCCTATGCCAGAACTGCCGGAAGTCGAAACCACCCGCCGCGGGATCGCGCCACACCTCGAAGGGCAACGGGTCAGCCGCGTCGTCGTGCGTGACCGCCGCTTGCGCTGGCCGATTCCCGAAGACCTCGATGTGCGTCTTTCGGGGCAGCGCATCGTGCAGGTGGAACGGCGGGCCAAGTACCTGTTGATCAATGCCGAGGTTGGCACGCTGATCAGCCACCTGGGCATGTCCGGCAACCTGCGGCTGGTCGAGATCGGCATGCCCGCCCTCAAGCATGAACATGTCGACATCGAACTGGAGTCCGGGCTGGCCTTGCGCTACACCGACCCGCGTCGCTTCGGGGCGATGCTCTGGAGCCTTGACCCGCTCAATCACGAGTTGCTGATTCGCCTCGGGCCGGAACCGCTGACCGACTTGTTCGACGGCGAACGGCTGTTCCAGCTTTCCCGTGGGCGCTCGATGGCGGTCAAGCCGTTCATCATGGACAACGCGGTTGTGGTGGGCGTGGGCAATATCTACGCTACCGAAGCGCTGTTCGCCGCCGGAATCGACCCACGGCGCGCCGCCGGAAGCATTTCTCGGGCGCGCTATCTGAAACTGGCGATCGAGATCAAGCGCATCCTTGCCCATGCCATCGAACGCGGTGGAACCACGCTGCGGGATTTCATCGGTGGAGACGGCCAGCCCGGTTATTTCCAGCAGGAACTGTTCGTGTACGGCCGGGGTGGGGAGTTGTGCAAGATCTGTGGCACGGGGCTGCGGGAAATCCGCCTGGGCCAGCGCGCCAGCGTCTGGTGTCCGCGCTGCCAGAGGTGATTCGTCTTACGGTCTATAGTCAGTAGTCATACTGTTTCAGCCGAAGGATCGCCCCATGACTCTGCTTCGAACTTTCCTCCTGGCACTCTCGCTGAGTGTCGGCTTGCCTGCCTTGGCGAACACCGAAAGCGGTGACCCGCGCTACACCATCCAGAATCCACCCGCGTACGCCATGCTCGGCGACTTGCTGATTGCTCGTCCGTTGCTGCTCGCTGCTACCGTGATCGGTGCTGGGGCGTTTGTCGTGTCGTTGCCCTTTACGGCGCTGGGTGGCGGGGTTGGCGATGCGGGGAAAGCGTTGGTGGTCGACCCGGCGAAAGCGACGTTTGTGCGGTGCCTGGGGTGTGTTGGGGAGGGGTTTGAGCGGCAGGAGTGAGGTATTGGGTGTCGCTGATGGCGCTATCGCGAGCAAGCTCGCTCCCACAAGGTATTTGCTCAGTACGCAGATGCTGCGATGTCCATAGATCCCCTGTGGGAGCGAGCTTGCTCGCGATGAGGCCAGTAAAGGCGCTACAGATTACCGATTCATTCCTTGCCAGTGATTTTGCGATATTTCGCCATCAACTGTTCCTCAGTCTCCGGATGAGCCTCGTCCAGCGGGATGCAATCCACCGGGCAGACCTGCTGGCATTGAGGCTCGTCATAGTGCCCGACGCACTGGGTGCACAGGTTCGGGTCAATGACATAGATCTCTTCGCCCTGGGAAATGGCGGCGTTCGGGCACTCGGGTTCGCAGACGTCGCAATTGATGCAGTCGTCGGTGATGATCAGGGACATGCAAGCTCCGGCCGGGGCGTTGAGCCCGGGCATCTGAAAAACGTATGGGCGCAATTGTGCCGCATTGGCGAGCGCAGTGCACGCGGGGGCGATGGACTGCGCTGTGCTGCGAGCGAGTCGCAGCGTCGGCGGGTTACTTCTTGAAGCGCAGGGTCAGCGCGTCGGCCACGGCCGGGTGGACGAACTTGGTGATATCGCCGCCCAAGGCCGCAATTTCCCGCACCAGGGTCGACGAGATGAAGGAGTAACGCTCCGATGGCGTCAGGAAGAGACTCTCGACGTCCGGGGCCAACTGGCGGTTCATGTTGGCCAGCTGGAACTCGTACTCGAAATCCGAGACCGCACGCAGGCCGCGCAGGAACACATTGGCGTTCTTTTCCTTGGCGAAATGCGCCAGCAGCGTCGAGAAGCCGACCACTTCCACGTTCGGCAGGTGCTTGGTGACCTCACGGGCCAGCTCCACACGTTGCTCCAGCGGGAACAGCGGGTTTTTCTTCGGGCTGGCGGCGACGGCAATGATCACATGGTCGAACAGGCGCGAGGCGCGTTCGACCAGATCGCCATGGCCCTTGGTAATGGGGTCGAAGGTACCTGGGTACAACACTCGGTTCATCGCGTCGTCCTGGCGGGAGTCCGTTGGGGAGTCGGATGGTATCGCAGCCGACTCGGTCGGCCAAGTCGGCGATGGGATAAGAACGCACTATAGGCGCTGCGAATAGTCGGTTTTTTCATGTGTTTTGCAGACGTTCGGCCAGCAAGGTCGCCAGTTTGGCGGTCAGGCCGTACACCGACAACTGCGGGTTGGCGCCGATGCTGGTGGGGAACAGCGAGCCGTCGTGGATGGAAAGATTACGCAGTTGGTGGTGGCGGCCGAGGCTGTCGGCCACCGCGTGTTTCGGCTCTTCGCCCATGGCGCAACCCCCCATGACATGAGCGCTGCCCAGGCGGATACGGAAAAGGGCCAGGTCCAGCCCGTCGATCAGCGCCCGGGCCTCGGCCAGGGTTTTCACGTGCCGGGCATCGCTGTGCATCGGCATGACCGACCTGGCCCCTGCGGCGAACTGGATCTCGGCCATGCTGTGGAATGCCCGGCGCAAACCGTCCCAAGTGTAGGGGGAGACCTGATAGTCGAGCACGGGCGTGCCGTCGCTGCGCAATTCCACGGTGCCGCCGGCGCTGTCCGGGTGAAAGCCGTCGCGCAGTAACGCCAGCATGGCGTGGGTGTGGGGCAACTTTGCCATGTGCGCTGCGTTCTGCGCACCAAAGCCGCCCAACAGCGTGGCGGCGAGGGCCGGGTGCAAAGGCGGGACTTCCAGCTTGTAGGACATTTTGCCGGTGACGCCATCCTGCCATTGGAAATGATCTGAATAAATCGACTGTGGAGCCCCATAAAAAGGGTTGATGACTTCATCGAACAGTCCGGCTGACATGTTCACCAAGTGCAGGAAGGTGCGCTTGCCCAGGCATCGATGCGGATCCGGCGCGTCGGAGCGCAGCAGCAGGGCGGGGCTGTTGATGCCGCCACCGGCCAGCACGTAATGCCGCGCCTTGACCCTTATGCACCGTCCGGTTGGCGCCACGCAGCGTTCGTCCATGGCCTGGCATCGCAATTCCACTACCGCATCGTTGCTGATGATCAGGCGTTCGGCCCGCGCCAGATAGAGCAGGGCGCCGCCCTGGTCCAGCGTGGCGGGTATGGTGGTGACCAGCATCGATTGCTTGGCATTGGTCGGGCAGCCCATTCCGCAATAGCCCAGGTTCCAGCAGCCACGCACGTTGCGCGGGATCACATGCCAGCTGTAGCCCAATTGCTCGCAGCCCTTGCGAATGACGTCGTTGTTGGCATTGGGCGGAATTAGCCATGGCGCCACCCCCAGGCGCTGCTCCATGCGTTCGAACCAGGGCGCCATCTCAGCGGGGCCGTGGCCCCGGACGGCATGCTCGGTCGCCCAGTGTTCGAGAGTCTGGTCAGGCGTACGAAAGCTCGAGGTCCAGTTGATCAACGTGGTGCCTCCCACGGCCCGGCCCTGGAGAATGGTGATGGCGCCGTCCTTGCTCATTCGCCCGAGACCTTCCTGGTACAGGCTGGTGTAAGCCTGATCCTCCAGCAGCTTGAAGTCCTGGCTGGTCTTGAGCGGGCCTTCTTCGATGAGCAATACCTTGTAGCCGGCGGCACTGAGAATTTCCGCCGTGGTGCCACCGCCGGCGCCGCTGCCAATGATCGCCACGTCGGCTTCCAGCATGAGGTCCTGGGCCAGTTGCGCGCCGTTGTAGGTGGTCCAGCCACGGGCCAGGCCTTCGCGGAACGGATCGGGTACGGGCATGCTTGAGACTCCCTTGTTGTCGTGAGCTGACTGAGCCCTTGTGGGAGCGGGCTTGCTCGCGAAAACGGTAATTCAGGCAACACTAATGTCGGCTGATACACCGCCTTCGCGAGCAAGCCCGCTCCCACACAAGCCCGCTCCCACAGGAATTGGGGCTGGCTTTCAGACGGTTGGCGGGCCCGGATACCCGCAGTGTGCCCAGGCCTCGGGCCGGCTGTACCAGGCCATCATCACCATTTGCAGCAAAGAGCTGTGGCCTTGGCGCAACAAGCTCAGCGAGCTGTTTTCCCAGCGTGTCAGGAATTGTTGAATGTCATCGGCGCTGGCGTTTTCCCACCCACCCCAGATTCCGGTCAGCGGCCCGCGGGTCACGCCCAGCGTAAGCACGTCGAACAGTTGATGCGTGAGCTTGAGCATCGCCGCAGACAAGTGCGCCAGGCCGCGATCCAGGCTTTGCAGCGTGGCATCGGTGGCGGCCTGGATCGTTCCTGCCGTCACTGCGCCGTCGAGCATCACCGGAATGACGGCGCGTAGAAATGCCAGGTCGCTGTCGCGCAGGGCCTTCAGGCCGTCCGCCGGTTGGCTGGACGAACAGCCGCTGAGGCTGGCGCCCAGGCCGACGGTGGCAAGGAAAACGCTGGCGCCAAGGCTCAGTTGCAGCAAACCACGCCGTGTCAGGGCGGGCGTATCGGTCAGGGTTGGGCTCATTATTGTTATTACCCGGGAGACGCTTGTTAGCGGATGAACAGCTTCTGGATCAGCTTCTGCAAAGGCTTGCCATAGGGCGGGTAAATCAGTCTGGCGGCGTTGAAGCGCTGCTTGATCAGGACGCCCTTGGCCTTGCTGAAGGTCAGGAATCCCTCGTGACCGTGATAGTGGCCCATCCCCGAGGCGCCAATGCCGCCGAACGGCATGTCGTCCTGGGCCACATGCAGCAGCGTGTCGTTCAGGCAGACGCCGCCGGAATGGGTTTCATTGAGTACTCGCTGCTGTTCGGCCTTGTTGTAGCCGAAGTAGTAGAGCGCCAGCGGACGAGGCCGCCGATTGATGTAGGCAAAAGCCTGGTCCAGGCCTTCATACGGCACGATGGGCAGCAGTGGGCCGAAGATCTCATCCTGCATCACCGTCATGTCATCCGTGACATTGAGCAACAGGCTGTGGGCCATGCGGCGTCCCTGGCCCTGGTCGAACAGCTCGATCAGCAGCGCGCCTTTGCTGGTGGCGTCGCCGATGTAGCCGTTGAGCCGCGCCAGTTGGCGAACGTTGATGATGGCGGTGTAGTCCGGGTTGTCCGCCAGCGTCGGATAAAACCCGCGGACCGCTTCGCGGTACGCCTCGACGAACGCTCCGACGCGGCTCTGCGGTACCAGCACGTAATCCGGCGCGACGCAGGTCTGCCCGGCATTCAGGGTCTTGCCGAAGGCTATGCGTTCGGCGGCGTCCTTGAGCGGTACGTCGTCGGACACGATGGCGGGTGATTTGCCACCCAGCTCAAGGGTGACGGGGGTGAGGTTTTCCGCGGCGGCACGCATCACATGCTTGCCGATGCTGGTGGCGCCGGTGAACAACAGGTGATCGAACGGCAACCTGGAGAATGCAATGCCGACGTCAGCCTCGCCCAGCACCACCGACACCAGGTCCTGGGGAAAGATACGGGCGAACAGTCGCTTGAGCAGCAACCCGGTGGCCGGGGTCGCCTCGCTGAGCTTGAGCATGACCCGGTTGCCCGCTGACAAGGCGCCGACCAATGGGCCCACGGCCAGGAAGAGCGGGTAATTCCACGGCACGATGACCCCGACCACGCCCAATGGCTGGTAGATCACCTTGGCCGATGCCGGTTGGAAGGCCATGCCGACCTTGCGCCGGGAAGGTTTCATCCAGCCCTTGAGGTTGCGGCTGGCGTAATGGATGCCGTGCAGGCTCGGCATCAGCTCGGCCAGCAGGGTTTCGTCGGCGCTGCGGTGACTGAAGTCCTGGCTGATCGCGTCGATCAGGGCTTGCCGTTCATTGCTCAACAGTTCGCGCAATGCCTTGAGCCACTGCCGGCGCTGCTCGGCCGTTGGCATGGGATGAGCGGCGAAAGCACGGCGCTGGGCCTCGAAGATCGTCCGAATTTCATCCAGCTGCTGTTGAGACTGGTGCAGGTAAGCAACGTCGGCTGGCATGTCGGCACCGGATTATTGTTGGAATGGTGGATTTCTAGAGCTTGTGCTCTAAAAAGTCAAATGCCGCCTCCGCGATGGCGTGGGTTTTCTCCCGTGACCGATAGGTCGTAAGATGCCCATCACATGATTTTTCGAATTAAGCCCAAGCCATGGCCCCACGAATAAAAACCAGCGAGCGCATCGTGCAGAACAGCCTGGAGTTGTTCAACCGGCAGGGTGAGCGCAGTGTCAGCACCAATCACATTGCCGCCCACATGGACATGTCCCCGGGCAATCTTTATTACCACTTCCCCAACAAGCAGGCGATCATCGCCGTGCTGTTCAGCGAATACGAAAACCTGGTGGACAGCTTCCTGCGGCCACCCCAGGGGCGGGCGGCCACGGTGGACGACAAACGCTTCTACCTGCAGGAGCTGCTCTCGGCGATGTGGCGCTACCGGTTCCTGCACCGGGACCTGGAGCACCTGCTCGACAGCGACCCGGAACTGGCGGCTCGCTACCGACGCTTTTCCCAACGCTGCCTGATCCATGGCACGGCTATCTACGAAGGCTTCGTCGACGCCGGTATCCTGGCGATGGACCGCGTCCAGATCGAGTCCCTGACCCTCAATGCCTGGATTGTCCTCACGTCCTGGGTCCGGTTCCTCTGCACCACGCGCGAAAACTCCAGTCACCTGAGCGAACAGGCGATCAAGCGCGGCGTGTATCAGGTGCTGGTGCTGGAGGCGGGGTTTGTGACCGAGCAGGCCCGCGAAGCGGTAGATGCGCTGTTCAAAGAATTTTATGTCCCGCTGGCCCAGACCCTGGAGGAAGGGCAGTAGATCGGACCCCTCGATTCAGCCACAGGAGCTCACCATGCCCATCGCGCAACTCATCAGCCCTCAGGCCCTGGAACAGCGGAGATCACAGCCCGGGCTGGTGATCCTCGATTGTCGTTTTGCCCTGGAGGACCCGGACTATGGCCAGCGCAGTTACGCCGAGGGCCATATCGCCGGCGCGTCGTTCGTCGACCTTGAGCGGGATCTGAGCGGGCCGGTCATCAAGGGCGTCACGGGACGTCATCCGCTGCCGGAGCCCGAGGCGCTGGTTGAGCGTCTCCGGGCCTGGGGGATCAACAATGACAGCGAGGTCGTGCTGTATGACGACGGCCCCGGCGCCTATGCCGCCCGGGCCTGGTGGCTGCTGGCCTGGTTGGGCAAACGCGATGGCGTACATATTCTCGACGGCGGGCTCAAGGCCTGGCATGCGGCCGGCCTGCCCCTGAGCCTGGATCCGCCGCAGACTGCTCGCGGGACTTTCAGCGGCGCGCCGGACGCGAGCTTGCTGCTCAGTGCGCAGGCGTTGCAGCAGCGCCTCGGTGATGCGGACATGACTCTGTTGGATGCCAGGGCGCTGCCGCGTTTCAAGGGCGAAGTCGAGCCGATCGACCCGGTGGCGGGGCATATCCCGGGCGCGTCATGCGCAGCATTCACCGACAACCTGGGGACCGATGGACGCTTCTTGCCGGCCGATCAACTCAAGCTGCGTTTCGCTGAAAAACTGGGCGAGCGTCCGCCCACCGAGCTGGTGGCTTACTGTGGCTCCGGCGTGACGGCGTGCCATAACCTGTTTGCCTTGTGCCTGGCGGGCTATCCGCTGGGACGGTTGTATGCCGGCTCGTGGAGCGAGTGGATCAACGATCCCCAGCGGGGCGTGGCGAAGGGCGAATAACGAATAACAAGACACCCGAAATCAATGTGGGAGCGAGCTTTGTGGGAGCGGGCTTGCTCGCGAAGGCGTCGGCACATCCAACATTAGTACTGGCTGAACCACCGCCTTCGCGAGCAAGCCCGCTCCCACAAGGGGATTCGTATAGTCCTGCAGACTCTCTTTCCGCCATTGCTACGCTCAGCCTTGTGCCAGGCTAGCCAGCCAACCGGGAATCCGCCGTTCCAGGTAATAGCCCGGGCGGCGCAGGGTTCCGTCGACAAATCCTACATGCCCGCCCCGCAGGTGCAGTTCCAGGTGGGTCGAGGCCGACAACTCGCCGGGTTCGGGCAGGCTGTGGGGGAATACAAATGGGTCGTCGGCGGCCTGGATGACCAGCGTCGGTGTACTGATTCCCGCCATGAAATAGCGGCTGGACGCGCGCCGGTAATAATCCGCTGCGTCGGAAAAGCCGTGCAGCGGCGCTGTCACCCGGCCGTCAAAATCCCAGAAGGTGCGCATGTTGTCCAGCGAGCCCAGGGCTGCCAGGGTCGCGAGCCCTTCGTCGCGTCCGTCATGCTGGAACTGGCGTTGCTTGTTGCGCACGTAGGCGACCATTTCCCGCATGAAGTGCGCCTGATAGAACCTGGAAAAGCCCTGTCCGATGCGGTCGGCGCACTGGTCCAGGCGAAACGGTACCGAGACCGCCACTGCGCCCTGCAGCTGGCTGTCGTTGCCGGCTTCCCCCAAATGCTTGAGCAGCACATTTCCGCCCAGCGAATAGCCCACCGCAAACAGCGGTGCCAAGGGGCGTCGGGCCCGCAGATGTTCGATAGCCGCGGCGAGATCTTCGCTGGCGCCGGAATGATAACTGCGGGCCAGCAGGTTCGGCTCGCCCGAGCAACCACGCCAGTTCAGGGCGACGCTGGCCCAGCCTTGAGCATTGAGCGCGCGTTGCAGGCCGGCAACGTAGGGTGAGTTGGAGGAACCGGTCAGCCCATGAAGCACCAGCACCAGCGGTGCTTCGGCGCTATGCGGGCCATGCCAGTCGAGGTCGAGGAAATCACCATCGTCCAGCCAGAGGCGCTCACGTTCGCGATCGATGTGAACGGTTTTACGCCACAATGGGCCCCACAAGGTCTGCAAGTGTGGATTGCCAAGGCCCGGGGCGGGTATGAAGCGTTCAGGTGCGCAGGACACGATCATTCTCGGTGCACGGTCAGCGGTTCAGCCAACGGCCTCTGCCGTACGTTGCCACAATGCGTAATACACCCGCCCGGATCTCTGCTCGCGATGCAGGCGCCAATTGGCCGGCAAGCCCAGGGTCGAAGGGGCGGTCTCGCTTTCAGTGTAGACCCAGGCATCGTCGGCCAGCCATTGCCGTTCCTCAAGCAACGCGCAGACGGCCGGCAACAGGTTCTGGTTGAACGGCGGGTCGAGGAACACCAGGTCGAAAGGTGTCGCGGGCTGGCTGTCGAGATAGCGTAGCGCATCCGCCGTCTGCACCTGGCCGACGGTGCAACGCAGCGTGCCCAGGTGTTCTTTCAGGCTCGAGACCGCCAGGCTGCTGGCGTCCAGCGCCTGGCCCATGGCGGCGCCACGGGACAAGGCCTCGAGAAACAGCGCGCCACTGCCGGCGAACGGGTCGAGTACCCGGGCACCCGCTACATACGGCGCGAGCCAGTTGAACAGGGTTTCGCGCACCCGGTCCGGCGTCGGCCGCAGGCCCGGGGCATCGGGGAAGCTCAAGCGCCGGCTGCGCCACTCACCGCCGATGATGCGCAACTGGTTAACCCCGTTGTGCGCGGGTTTCTTGCTGGAATTGGATGGACGGGCCATTAATGCTCCGGAACCCCGAGCGGCTGCTCGGCAGGTTTGTCAGTGGGGGCCGGCAACGGCTTTTGCGGCACGGTCGGGCCAGCGGTGACGATGACCATCTTGTCCGTGCTCAGGTGTTTGTTCAGCGCGGTCCTGACTTGCTCGACCGTCAGCGCCTGGGACTGGCGCATGAAATCCTCCAGGTAGCTCAGCGGCAAGTCATAAAAGCCCATGGCGCCGAGCTGACCGACGATGTCGGCGTTACTCGCGGTCGACAGCGGGAAGCTGCCGGCCAGCTCGCGCTTGGCGTCGTCGAGCTCCTTCTGGGTCGGGCCGTTCTTGAGATAATCGGCGAACACATCCTGTACCAGCTTCAACGTGCCTTCGCTCATCTCGGCACGGGTCTGCAGACTGATCATGAACGGGCCGCGAGCCTGCATCGCCGTGAAGCCGGAATAGACGCCATAGGTCAGGCCGCGTTTTTCCCGGACCTCGGTCATCAGCCGCGTGCCGAAGCCACCGCCGCCGAGGATCTGGTTGCCCATGGACACGGCGGCATAGTCCGGATCGTCGCGGTCGACGCCCAGTTGCGCGAGCATCAGGTTGGTCTGCTTGGACGGGAACTCGATATGGTGGACGCTCGCTTTCGGCTCCACCGGTGGCGGCGTTTTCGCCAGGGCCTGGCCCTTGGGCAGTGCGGCGGATATCTGGTTGGCAATGGCTTCGGCCTCGGCACGGGACAGGTCCCCCACCAGGGCGATCACCGCGTTGCCGGCGGCATAGGCCTTGGCATGAAAGGCCCGGGCCTGGGCCAGGGTAATCGGCGGGATGCTCTGTGCCGTGCCGTCGCTGGAGTGCGCATACGGATGGTCGCCGTACAGGCGCTTCATCAGTTCCAGGCCCGCCAGTTTGCCGGGGTTCTGCTTCTGGTACTCGAAACCGGCGAGCATCTGGTTCTTGATGCGCGCGAAGGAGTCGGCGGGGAAGGTCGGCTGGCCGACAACTTCGGCAAACAGCTTCAGCGCCGGCTCGCGCTTGTCGGCTGCGCTGAGACTGCGCAGCGAAGCCACGGCCATGTCCCGGAAGGCGCCGTTGCCAAAATCGGCGCCGAGGCTTTCAAAGCCTTCGGCAATGGCACTGACGTCCTTGCCGGCCACGCCTTCATTGAGCATGGCGTTGGTCAACTGCGCCAGGCCCGGTGCGTCGCCGTCCTGGCTGCTGCCGGCGGCGAAGGTCAGGCGCAGGTCGAACATCGGTAATTCGCGAGCTTCGACGAACAGCACCTTGGCGCCGCCGGCGGTTTTCCAGGTCTGCACGTCGAGCTGGCGATGGCTGGGCGCCTTGTCGTCCAGTTCAGCCAGCGATTGCAGCTTGTTGCCGGACTTGGCCTTGTCCAGTGCCTGGCTGGCGTTGGAGCTGGTCGATGGCGACAGGTAAAAGGCCAGCGCGCCGACCACGGCGATCAATACCAGGCCGATCAGCACCAGGCGCGGTGATTTGCGCTCACTCATGAGCTTTCTCCTCGGGCAGGATGTGCGCGACGCTCAGGCGCGAGCGGGTGAAATACAACTGGGCTGCCTTCTGGATATCCTGCGGGGTCACGCTTTGCAGTTCGGCCAGCTCGGTGTCCATCAGCTTCCAGGACAGGCCGACCGTTTCCAGCTGGCCGATGGCGGTGGCCTGGCTGGTGATGGAGTCGCGCTCATACACCAGGCCGGCGATCACCTGGGCGCGGACGCGTTCCAGTTCCTCGGCGGTGGGAGCGGTGGTCTTCAGTTGTTCGAGCAAGCGCCACAGCCCGGCTTCGGCCTCGGCGAGGGTCTTGTTTTTCTGCGTGTTGGGTGTCGCCGACAGGGTGAACAGGGTATCGCCACGGGTGTAGGCGTCGTAGTTCGACGAGCCGCCGGACACCAATTCTTCGCCGCGCTCCAGCTGGGCCGGGATCCGGCCGCTGTAACCGCCGTCCAGCAGCGCGGAAATCAGCCGCAAGGCGTTGACCGGGACTTTGTCGGTGGCCGTGGCGATGCTCGGCACGTTGAACGCCAGCATGACGCTCGGCAGTTGGGTCTGTACATGCAGGGTGATCTTGCGCTCACCGGGTTCGGCCAGCTCCAGCGGGATTTTCGCCGCCGGCACGGCGCGCCGGGCAATCGGGCCGAAATAGCGCTGGGCCAGGGTCTTGACCTCGTCTGGTGTCACGTCGCCGACCACTACCAGGGTCGCATTGTTCGGTGCATACCAGGATTCGTACCAGTGGCGCAGCTCCTCGACCTTCATCCGGTCCAGGTCGGCCATCCAGCCGATGGTCGGCGTGTGGTAGCCGCTGGCCGGGTAGGCCATGGCCTTGAATCGCTCGTAGGCCTTGGACATGGGCTTGTCATCGGTGCGCATGCGGCGCTCTTCCTTGATGACCTCGATCTCGCGACTGAACTCCTCCGGCGGCAAGCGCAGGCTGGCCATGCGATCGGCTTCAAGCTCGAAGGCCACGCCCAGGCGATCCCGGGCCAGTACCTGGTAATAGGCGGTGAAGTCATCGCTGGTGAAAGCGTTCTCCTCGGCGCCAAGGTCGCGCAGGATCAACGACGCTTCGCCGGGACCGACTTTTTCGCTGCCCTTGAACATCATGTGTTCCAGGGCGTGAGACAGGCCGGTCTGGCCCGGCGTTTCATAGCTGGAGCCCACCTTGTACCAGACCTGGGACACGACCACCGGAGCCCGGTGATCCTCGCGCACGACGACCTTCAAACCGTTGTCGAGGGTAAATTCATGGGTGGGTTGCGGGTCGGCAGCAAGGGCGGAAAAGGGCAGACAAACTGTGCTGAGCAGCAGGCCAGCGGCGCGGCGGGCAAGAGCATTCATTCGTGTTTAAACCTGTTGGACTGCCCGCTTGGCCTTAGCCTCGGCGGGCGAGGAGGTGCTAGGATACTGATCCGTTTTACTGGCGGCCACGCCTATCGGGCCTTTTATCGGCGCGAGGCTGTTTGGATTTGCGGAAGAAGCCTCGGGTTTATCTGCTGTTCCCGATGTTTTCGCCGAAAATGTCCCACCAGTCCTTCGAAAAAAGCGACTTGAGTTGTCCGCGAGACAACTCTACAAAATGTTGCGCGTGAACAAGCTGGATGAAACGCAGTCTGTTCAGCATCGAATATTTATCACCGAGGCGCCTGCCTGGCGCGTCGCTACCGTGAGATAGCCGTCCTCCATGTTTGGTTCCAACGACGACAAGAAGACCCCAGCTGCGGCTGGCGAGAAAAAAGGCCTGTTCGGATGGCTGCGCAAGAAGCCGCAGGAAACCGTCGTCGAGCAGCCGCAACTGCCGCCTGAGCCGGCCGCCGAGACTGTGGCCGAGACCGCGGTAGAAGAGACCGCGCCGATCGTCCTGCCGATTGCCGAACCGGTGCTGCAGCCGGTCGAGCCTGAGGTTGCCGCCGAGCCGGTTGCCGAGCAGCCACTGACCCCGCCCGCCGGGCAAACGCCCTGGCTGACCTTGCCCGTGGCCGAAGAACCGGTCGCGCTGGTCGAAGATGAGCAGGCTGCGCATGTCACCCCACCGATTCCGGCATCGACGCAACCGGTCGAGGCGCCCATTACCGAGACACCGGTTGTCGTTGCGCCTGCCACCCCCGAGCCCGCCCCTGAGCCAGAGGCTATAACAGCTGAGGTTCCGGCTCTGGTCGAGCCGCCGCGCAGCGCCGAAGAAAACAAAGTCGGCTTCTTCGCCCGCCTCAAGCAGGGCCTGTCCAAGACCAGCGCCAGCATTGGCGAAGGCATGGCCAGCCTGTTCCTCGGCAAGAAGGTCATCGATGACGAATTGCTGGAAGACATCGAGACCCGCCTGCTGACCGCCGATGTCGGCGTCGAGGCCACTTCCGTCATCATCCAGAGCCTGACCCAGAAGGTCGCCCGCAAGCAGCTCACCGATGCCGACGCGTTGTACAAATCCCTGCAAGGCGAACTGACCAGCCTGCTCAAGCCGGTAGAAAAACCGCTGGTGATTGCTTCGCAGAACAAGCCGTTCGTGATCCTGGTCGTCGGCGTCAACGGCGCCGGCAAGACCACCACCATCGGCAAACTGGCGAAGAAGCTTCAGCTCGAAGGCAAAAAAGTCATGCTCGCCGCTGGCGACACCTTCCGCGCCGCCGCGGTAGAACAGTTGCAGGTGTGGGGTGAGCGCAACAAGATCCCGGTCATTGCCCAGCACACGGGTGCGGACTCCGCCTCGGTGATTTTCGACGCCGTGCAGGCCGCCAAGGCCCGTGGCATCGACGTGTTGATCGCCGACACGGCCGGTCGCCTGCACACCAAAGACAACCTGATGGAAGAATTGAAGAAGGTCCGCCGGGTCATCGGCAAGCTCGACGCCGAGGCGCCTCACGAGGTGCTGCTGGTGCTGGATGCTGGTACCGGCCAGAACGCCATCAACCAGGCCAAACAGTTCAACCAGACCGTCGAACTGACCGGGCTGGCCCTGACCAAGCTGGACGGCACCGCCAAGGGCGGGGTGATCTTCGCCCTGGCCAAGCAATTCGGCTTGCCGATTCGTTACATCGGCGTGGGCGAAGGCATCGACGACTTGCGCACCTTTGAAGCCGAGCCTTTTGTCCAGGCACTGTTTGCCGAGCGGGAGCATTCATGATTCGTTTCGAACAGGTCGGTAAACGCTATCCGAACGGTCACGTCGGCCTGCATGAGCTGAGCTTTCGGGTCCGTCGGGGCGAGTTTCTGTTTGTCACCGGCCATTCCGGCGCCGGTAAAAGTACCTTGCTGCGCCTGCTGCTGGCGATGGAACGGCCCACCACCGGCAAGCTGCTGCTGGCCGGCCAGGACCTGAGCACCATCAGCAATGCCCAGATTCCCTACCTGCGACGGCAGATCGGTGTGGTGTTCCAGAACCACCAATTGCTGTTCGATCGCACAGTGTTCAACAACGTGGCGCTGCCGTTGCAGATCCTCGGGCTGTCCAAGGCCGAGATCAACAAGCGCGTGGACTCGGCACTGGAGCGTGTAGCGCTGTCGGACAAGACCGACCTGTATCCGGGCGACCTGTCCACCGGCCAGCAACAGCGTGTCGGTATCGCCCGCGCGATCGTCCACCGCCCGGCCTTGCTGCTGGCGGATGAACCCACCGGTAACCTCGACCCGCGACTGGCGGCGGAAATCATGGGCGTATTCGAAGATATCAACCGTTTGGGCACCAGCGTGCTGATCGCCAGTCACGACCTGGCGCTGATCGCACGTATGCGTCATCGCATGCTCACCTTGCAGCGCGGTCGACTGATCGGCGACGGGGAGGCGGGTGTATGAGTGCAACCCGTAGCCCGAAAGTGGCCGAGCGCGTGGCTCCCAAGGCCTCCGACCCGCAGCCGCAGAAAAAGAAACGCGACGATGACGACGGCCCGGATTTCGCCACGCTGCTGCACGCCTGGATCGAAAGCCATCGTGCCAGCCTGGTCGACAGCCTGCGGCGCCTGGGCAAGCAGCCCATCGGCAGCTTCTTTACCTGCATGGTGATGGCCGTGGCCCTGAGCCTGCCCATGGGCCTGTCATTACTGCTTAATAATGTCGAGCGCCTGGGCGGCTCCTGGCAGCGCGCGGCGCAGATCTCCCTCTATCTGCAATTGGACGCGACACCGGGCGAAGGGCAGGCGTTGCGTGAGCAGATCAAGGCCATGCCGGGCGTAGCCGACGCCGAATACGTCGGGCGCGAGCAGGCGCTCGAAGAGTTCCAGCAGCAGTCCGGCCTGGGCGAGGCCCTCAAGGAACTCCCGGAGAACCCGCTGCCGGGCGTGGTGCTGGTGACTCCGAACGAGGTCGACAAGCCCACCCTTGAAGCATTAAGACAAAGACTTTCGGAACTGCCCAAGGTACAACAGGCCCAACTTGATCTAGTCTGGGTCGAGCGTCTTGCGGCGATACTCAAGCTCGGCGACCGGTTTGTCTTTGGTCTGACGGTGCTTCTGGTTTCTGCATTACTTTTGGTGATAGGCAATACCATTCGTCTTCATATTGAAAACCGCCGCACAGAGATAGAAGTGATTAAACTCGTCGGCGGTACGGACAGTTATGTTCGCAGGCCCTTCCTCTACATGGGGGCGCTGTATGGCTTCGGTGCCGGGATCCTGTCCTGGGGGGTATTGGCGTTCGGCCTGGATTGGCTGAACGATGCGGTAGTGGGATTGGCCGGTTTGTACGGCAGTGATTTTTCACTGGCCGGTGTGCCAGTCGCCGACGGCGTGTCGCTCTTGCTTGGCGCGGTGCTGTTGGGTTATATCGGTGCATGGATTGCGGTAGCACGCCACCTGCGTGAGCTTGCTCCAAAATAGTATTTTTTGCGCGTATTGACCTTTCAGTTTTTGTGGGAACTTGTCCTACGGTTCCCGGTCAATTTTCGCAGTGCTGAACTGCACGAGTTATGTGAGTCGGAGGTTTTTTCGTATGACCACTTCTTTGCAACCTGCTTATGCTCTAGTCCCGGGTGCGAACCTTGAGGCCTATGTGCACACGGTGAACAGCATTCCATTGCTGACGCCCGAGCAGGAGCGTGAACTGGCCGAGAGTCTCTATTATGAGCAGGATCTTGAGGCGGCTCGGCAGATGGTGCTCGCCCACCTGCGTTTTGTCGTACATATCGCCCGCAGCTATTCCGGCTACGGGCTGGCCCAGGCCGACCTGATCCAGGAAGGCAACGTCGGCCTGATGAAGGCGGTCAAGCGGTTCAACCCTGAAATGGGCGTGCGGCTGGTGTCGTTCGCCGTGCACTGGATCAAGGCGGAAATCCACGAATTCATCCTGCGCAACTGGCGCATCGTGAAAGTCGCGACCACCAAGGCCCAGCGCAAGCTGTTCTTCAACCTGCGCAGCCAGAAGAAACGTCTGGCCTGGCTGAACAACGAAGAAGTCAATCGCGTGGCTGAAAGCCTGGGCGTAGAGCCCCGGGAAGTGCGCGAGATGGAAAGCCGCCTGACCGGCCATGACATGGCCTTCGACCCGGCCGCCGAGGCCGACGACGACAGCGCTTTCCAATCGCCGGCCAACTACCTGGAAGACCACCGGTACGACCCGGCGCGTCAACTGGAAGACGCCGATTGGAGCGACAACTCCAACACCAACCTGCACGAAGCGCTGGAAGTGTTGGACGCGCGCAGCCGTGACATTCTTTATCAGCGCTGGCTGGCTGAAGAGAAAGCCACGCTGCACGACCTGGCGCAGAAGTACAACGTGTCGGCCGAGCGAATTCGCCAGCTTGAGAAAAGTGCGATGAACAAGCTCAAGGTGTCGATCGCGGCTTGACCCGTGTTACCGGCATGAAAAACGCCCCGATCAGTGATGATCGGGGCGTTTTTGTTTGTGTGATGCAAGCTTCAACACCCGCCCTTGTGGGAGCGAGCTTGCTCGCGATGACGGTGGATCAGGTGGCATCTCTGCTGAATGTTTAACCGCCATCGCGAGCAAGCTCGCTCCCACAGGGGACTTTGAGTGTTGTTGAGGCTACCGAGCCCACGGCGCGCGGCGCGCGCGGTCAAGCTCCAGCAGATAACCATCACCGCCCAACTGGCTCATCTGTTGCCTGATCCAGCTGGCGCGTCGCAGTATGTAGGGGCTCGGCCGGCTGGCACTCCAGACCCGCGGGTTGGGCAGTACCGCCGCCAGCAGGCTGGCCTGTTGCCGGGACAAGGCCCCGGCGCCTAC
This sequence comes from Pseudomonas sp. R3-56, assembly GCF_051132075.1. Taxonomy (NCBI): domain Bacteria; kingdom Pseudomonadati; phylum Pseudomonadota; class Gammaproteobacteria; order Pseudomonadales; family Pseudomonadaceae; genus Pseudomonas; species Pseudomonas sp. R3-56. The sequence continues at coordinate 378,067 of NZ_CP071657.1, forward strand.
ACGAAAATGATGCCGCGCGGCCGCTTCAGCCCCGAACACGCCGTCGTCCCACTCGACACTGTTGAGGTACACCTCGAGAATCCGTTGCTTGGGCCAGAACACTTCGATCAGCGCGGTGAACCACGCCTCCAGCCCTTTGCGCAGCCAGCTGCGGCCCGACCACAGGAACAGGTTCTTGGAGACTTGCTGGCTGAGAGTACTGGCGCCGCGAATCGAGCCGCCGCGCCCGTTATGGGCAAACGCCGCCTGGATCGCGCCGATGTCAAAACCCCAGTGCTCGGGAAACTTCTGATCCTCGCCGGCAATCACCGCAATCTTGAGGTTATTGGAGATCTGGTCCCAAGGCTGCCAGTCGCGCTGCAGGTCGATCGGCTCGCCGCCGAACCAGGATTCGACCTTGCGCTCGATCATCAGCGCGGTGAACGGTGGCGGTACCACGCGAAACAGCAGCACCAGCGCAACGCTGCCGACGGCGAACCAGAGCAGGGCTTTAACGAATCGTCGAAACAATGTACGCAGCATAGAGATGGCTTGGCCGAACCCGTCGAGCGGGCCATTATACAGACCCTGTCCCCCGAGTCTGACTGGAGTTCCCATGTTGCGTAGCTTTCTGATGCTGGCGGCTTTTTTCGGTTTCACCGGCGTAGCGCTGGGAGCATTCGCCGCCCATGGTCTGAAAAGCCGTCTGAGCGCCGATTACCTGGCGATTTTCCACACTGGCGTCACCTACCAACTGGTGCACACCCTGGCGCTGTTCGGCGTCGCATTGCTGGCCACGCACATTCCCGGGCGTATCGTCACCTGGGCCGGTATTTCCTTTGTCATCGGTATCCTGTTGTTCTCTGGCAGCCTGTATCTGTTGACGCTCACGGGCATCAGCAAGCTGGGCATCATCACGCCGTTCGGTGGTGTGGCGTTTCTGCTGGGTTGGCTTTTCCTCGGTCTTGCCGCCTGGCGTCTGGCCTGACGGTCACGTCGCGCGCCTCCAGCCATTGAGCAGGACCTGGATGAACGATGGCGCGAGGAGGCGGTTACCGTATCCGCTAAGGTGATCGCCGTCGCGGAAAAGTGGTTGACCGTCGTCGTAAGCCGAGCAAGTGGAGCCTGGGCACAACAATGGCAGCGGATCCCAGACGCGAAGCAGCGGATACTCAAGGGTTAAATGCTTCAGCAAAGCCATTTGTGGCGCTCGCAGCCGCTCGATCTGATCCCGCTCGACGGTGAAACCAGGCGCGCAGATCGGATTCATCCGATTGAACCAGTCCGAGCAGCGGTAGGCTGGCGCCTTGAACAGCGGCATGGGGGCATCGATCAGTACCCGCACCTCGGCATTCATAAGCCGCTTCAGCGTTGCTTCTGCGCTGCGGCGGGCTCCGTCGACCTGCTCTGGGGACAGTTCGGCGAGGGCCTCGCTTAGCACGCTTTCATCGCCACGTACCCAGTCGCGCCCTGCCAGTTCCGGCATCCGCAGGGAGGCGAGGAAAACGATATCACCGGGTTTTGCCCGCGCTTCGATGTCACGCAGGGCTTCATTCCTGGCTCGGGTGCAGGCGCCTTGTGGGTCGGGTGCCATGAGGCTGACCACCGCGCAGCCGCCGCGCTCGTATTCCACAACGCTGATACCCAGCTGTCGCGAGACGAGGCTCAGCAGGGTGCGGTATGCCGCCGCGTGCGAATCGCCAAACACGAACAGTTGGCGGCCTTGCAGCGATGGGTCGCTGATCGGCTCGCTGGCCAGCCCTTGCGGTAATTTCCTGGAAAACCAGGTATAGGTGTCGCTGGTCTGGCTCAGCGACAGTACCTCAGGATTTTCACTCATCCAGCGAGCACCTGACCAGGACAGGCCGAGCGCCGCCAGGCATGAGGCAATGGTGATCCAGGCGCGGCGTTGAAAAAGCGACCGGCCGGTGCGCAGCGGTGTCTCGACCCAGTGATAGGAGGCGCCGGCGAGTGCCGCGACGATCACTGGATAGGCCAGTTGTATGGCGAGTTGCTCCAGGCCAATGGTCCAGCGCAGGAACACCAGCACCGGCCAATGCCAAAGGTAAAGCGAGTAGGACAACCGACCGACATAGGTGGCGGGTGTCGATTGCAAAAGACGCAGCAGCGACGAGGGGGTATTGGTTTTCTGTACTACGGCCGCCAGGGTCAGCAGGGTGCCAGCGACGGTCAGCGCGGCCCAGGGAAACGGAAAGTGTTTCGTGTCGGCGAAAATCAACCCGCCTGACACCAGGGCGAGCCCAGCGAACAGCACGGCAGGCGTCGCCGCAGAGGTCAGTTGCAAGCGTCCTGTGACCAGCAGTTGGAAGAGGACCGCCCCGGATGCCAGCTCCCAGAATCGGCTGGGTAACAGGTAAAACGCTTCGAGAGGGCTTTGCTCTGTCTGCACCACGCTGAATGCCAGCGACGCCAGCGCGAGCAAGGGCAGCAAGGCCCAGGCGAGACTGTGCCGTTGGCGAAAACGCAGCCAGACGAAGTAGACCAGGGGAAAAACCAGGTAGAACTGCTCTTCGACGGCCAGCGTCCAGGTGTGGGTATAGGGATTGAGCTGGGCGGACGGCGAGAAGTAGGTGTCGGTGTTCCACGCCAGCGTGAAGTTGCTCAGGCCGAAGTAGGCCGCCAGTCCGGTTTGATCATTCTGCGCACTGAGCCAGGCCTGGGGTACGAACATCGCCGAGACCAGGGCGCACGCCACCAGAACCACCAGCAGGGCCGGGACGATGCGCAGGAAGCGTCGCCGGTAGAAGTCCGCCAGGTAAGCCGAAAAGCTCATGTCGGAGCGGGTGTATAACGATTGGCTGATGACGTAGCCCGAGATGACGAAGAACATGTCGACCCCGGTGAAACCTCCGGGCAGTTTCAGGAAATCGGCATGGAAAATGATCACGCTCAGGACAGCGACGGCGCGCAGGCCATCGATAGCGGGGATGTTTGGCATTGTATGGACGCTGGGCACAGGTCCTCCTTGTGCTTGATAGATGCGTCCATGCGGGACCGGAAATATAGACCGGACCAGCGCTGCCTGGGCGGCGCATTTGTTGCGGAATCAGTCCGAGGCTTCAAACGCCCACGGCTCTTCGCACGGACGCCGCCTGGAGGCCGGGCTGACCGGCTGGTCCATTTCATGACGAATGGCTTGGGTCGTCCAGACTGATCGGGCTAGAATGCCAGCCCCTAAAAATGATGGCGGCATCCGGCATGCGCATTCAGTTGAACGGCGAACCCCTTGAACTGCCCGACGGCGAAACCGTCGCGGCCCTGCTGACCCGTCTGGAACTTACCGGACGCCGCGTCGCGGTGGAGCTCAACCTGGATATCGTCCCGCGCAGCCAGCACGCCGACACCATGTTGAACGACGGCGACAGTGTCGAAGTGGTCCACGCCATCGGCGGCGGCTAATTCAAATACTGTGAAAACTGCTGCGCTCAGAAATACTGCGTTAAAAACAGGCTCGGAATGCTTATTTACAACCCGTAAACTCCGCTTCCTCGCCTGTTTTTGCCTTGTCTTTTTCCTTCGCTCGCGACGTTTTCACAGCATTTGGCTAATAAGCATTTCGCAAGAACCTCACCCCAACAGAGGATTTCCCATGAGCATCGTTCGTAGCGACAAGCCCTTCGTCCTGGCCGGTCGTACTTACCAGTCGCGTCTGCTGGTAGGCACCGGCAAGTACCGCGACATGGAAGAAACCCGCCAGGCCATTGAAGCTTCGGGTGCCGAAATTGTGACCGTCGCCGTGCGTCGGACCAACATTGGCCAGAATCCGGGCGAACCGAACCTGCTGGATATCCTGCCGCCGGATCGCTACACCATCCTGCCGAACACCGCCGGTTGCTTCGACGCCATCGAGGCTGTGCGCACCTGCCGCCTGGCCCGTGAGCTGCTCGACGGTCACAACCTGGTGAAGCTGGAAGTGCTAGCGGACCAGAAAACCCTGTTCCCCAACGTGATCGAAACTCTCAAGGCCGCAGAAACGCTGGTCAGGGAAGGTTTCGACGTGATGGTCTACACCAGCGATGACCCGATCATCGCTCGTCAGCTGGCGGAAATCGGCTGCATCGCGGTCATGCCGCTGGCCGGGCTGATCGGCACGGGCCTGGGGATCTGCAACCCGTACAACCTGCAGATCATCCTGGAAGAAGCGAAGATCCCGGTGCTGGTGGATGCCGGTGTCGGCACCGCCTCCGACGCCACCATCGCCATGGAACTGGGTTGTGAAGCGGTGCTGATGAACTCCGCCATCGCCCACGCCCAGCAGCCGGTCCTGATGGCCGAAGCCATGAAACACGCCATCGTTGCCGGTCGCCTGGCCTACCTGGCCGGGCGCATGCCGAAAAAACTCTATGCCAGCGCATCCTCGCCGCTGGATGGTCTGATCAAGTAAGAGCCATTGATGACTGAATCGAACGACACGCCGGTCCTCCCGGAAGAAGGCGAAGAGCGCCAGCACCGCCGCATCAAGAGTTTCGTGATGCGCGCCGGGCGCATGACTGAAGGCCAGCAACGCGGCCTGGAGCAGGGTGCGCCGTTGTATGTCCTGCCGCTGGCCGACGCGCCGGTGGACTTCGACCAGGTGTTCGGCCGCTCGGCGCCACGCTCGCTGGAAATCGGCTTCGGCATGGGCCATTCGCTGCTGGAAATGGCCGCGGCCGCGCCGGACCAGGATTTCATCGGCGTGGAAGTGCACCGTCCGGGTGTCGGTGCGTTGCTCAACGGCGTACTGACTCAAGGCCTGACCAACCTGCGGGTCTACGATTGCGACGCCATCGAAGTGCTCAACCGCTGCGTGGCCGACAACAGTCTCGACCGGCTGATGCTGTTTTTCCCGGACCCGTGGCACAAGAGTCGCCACCACAAGCGCCGGATCGTCCAGGCATCGTTCGCTGAACTGGTGCGCAGCAAGTTGAAGGTCGGCGGTGTGCTGCACATGGCCACCGACTGGGAGCCGTACGCCGAATACATGCTGGAAGTGATGAACGTCGCGCCGGGCTACCGCAACCTGGCCGAAGATGGCCGCTACGTCCCGCGTCCGGCGGAACGGCCGATTACCAAGTTCGAACGCCGTGGCGAACGGCTCGGGCATGGGGTCTGGGATTTGAAGTTCGAGAAGTTGGCCTAAACATCAGAAATCCCTGCTGAAATGGGATCCCCTGTGGGAGCGGGCTTGCTCGCGAAAGCGGTGTAGCAGTCGACATGGATGTTGAATGTTCTGCCGCATTCGCGAGCAAGCCCGCTCCCACATGTGTTTCGTGGTGTCTGTCGGTTCAGCGCCGATCCGCCACGACGCCGATCAGCACCAAAACCACCAGCAACACCGGCGCGAGGCTGTAGTTGTTGAACTGGCTCAAGCCCCGGACGATCCACGGCGTGGCGTAGATCAGCGCGGCGCCGCTGCCAATCATGCACAGCAGGGCGATCAGCGGGACGCGCAAGGCGCCGGCGATGCTGCCCAGGCGTTGTTCGACCCAGCCCTTGATGTCAGCGCCAAACAACACCAGCAGGCAGCCTACCAGTGCCAGGGAGATTTCCGACAGGTTGCTGCGGCTCCAGCGGGACACGGTGGCGAGCAGGTCGAGTACCAGATCCATTCGATTTCCTTGTTTTGATCAGCTCAGAAATTTTTGCAGCAGGTCGTTGAGAAACAGCTGTCCGCGCTCGGTCGCCGCCAGACGTGACGGTTCGACCTGTAACAACCCGCTTTGTTCGGCTTCGCGCCGGCCTTCGGCCAGGCTTTCCAGGGTCAGCCCGGTGCGCTGCGGATACAGCCGCGACGGCACGCCTTCGGTGAGGCGCAGCGCGTTCATCAGGAACTCGAAAGGCAGCTCTTCGTTGGCGAGGCTCTTTTCCCCGGCCAGGAAGCGCTTGGCCGGATTGAGATAATCCTTCGGCAAACGGGTCTTCCAGGTGCGTACGATGCGCCCGTCCGGATGGCTGAGCTTGCCGTGGGCACCGGCACCGATACCGATGAAGTCGCCGAAGCTCCAATAGTTGAGGTTATGTCGCGCCGCCCGTCCGGGCTGGGCATAGGCCGAGACTTCGTACTGGGCGTAGCCATGCTCGGCGAGCAGCGCTTGCCCGGCTTCCTGGATGTCCCACAGCGTATCGTCTTCCGGCAAGGTCGGCGGCTGGTTCCAGAACACCGTGTTCGGCTCCAGCGTCAGTTGATACCAGGACAGGTGGGTTGGCTTCAAGGCGATGGCCTGGCGCAGGTCGCTCAAAGCGTCGTCGAGAGACTGGTCGGGCAGGCCATGCATCAGGTCCAGGTTGAAGTTGTCGAAGCCGGCCTGGCGAGCCATACCGGCGGCGCGCACCGCCTCGTCACCGTTATGGATCCGCCCCAGGGCCTCAAGCTTGGCCTGTTGGAAACTCTGAATACCGATGGACAGGCGATTGATGCCCAACGCCCGATAGGCGATGAATTTTTCCTGCTCGAACGTGCCGGGGTTGGCTTCCAGGGTGATTTCAATGTCGTGGGCGAACGCTATCCGCGCCTCGACACCCTTGAGCAATCGGCCCAGGGCCCGGGCGCTGAACAAGCTCGGGGTACCGCCACCAAAAAACATCGAGCTCAACGAGCGACCATGAACCGCGTGCAAATCCTGGTCGAGGTCGGCCAGCAGAGCGTCGACATACTCCTCTTCCGGCAACTGCGGGCTGGCGGTGTGGGAGTTGAAATCGCAATACGGGCATTTGCGCACGCACCACGGGATGTGGATATACAGCGCCAGGGGCGGCAGCTCCGGTAGCGGGGTCCGGGGCGTTTGTACACCGCCATGAATCAGCGGTGCGGGAGCGTCGTCGATCATTGCAGGCCCAGGCGTTGACGCAGCAGGGCCATGGCGCGGGCGCGGTGGCTCAATTGATTTTTCTCCACCGGCCCCAGCTCGGCGCTGGAACAGTTGCGCTCGGGTACCCAGAACAATGGGTCATAGCCAAAGCCGTGCTCGCCGCTGGCCTCGGTAAGGATGCGCCCGTGCCACAAGCCTTCGCAGAGGATCGGCAACGGGTCGTCGGCGTGGCGCACCAGGGCCAGCACACAAACGAACTGTGCGCCGCGTTCGGCCTCGGGCACATCCTTGAGGGCTTCAAGCAGCTTGGCGTTGTTTGCCGCATCACCTTTGCCATCGGCGTAACGGGCCGAGTAGATGCCCGGCGCGCCGCCGAGGAAATCAACCGCCAGACCGGAGTCATCGGCCAGCGCCGGCAGCCCGGAAATGCGCGAGGCATTGCGGGCCTTGAGGATGGCATTCTCGACGAACGACAGGCCGGTTTCTTCCGGCTCGACCTGGCTGAATTCCCCGATCGAGCGCAGTTGCACCGATCCGCCGAGCATGGCCTGGAGTTCCTTGAGTTTGCCGGCGTTGTGGCTGGCCAGCACGAGTTGGGTGAGGTTCATCATTGGCCCGGGAACAGTTCCTGGTTGAAGTTGATGGTGTTGATCTTGTCGCCGGTCTGCACCTTGATCTCGAAAGTCCGGGTTTCCTGCTGGTCCACCGGATATTGGGCAATGTAATAGATCGCGCCTGGTTCAGTGACCTGGCGGAAGGTGAGGGTGACTGTCTTGCTGGTCAGGTCCTTCACCGTGCCGCTGACCTGGGCGATCAGTGGCTTGCCACCCTTGAGCACCGAGACATTGATCACGCCCTGGTTCTTGCTGCGGATCAGCTCGGCGGCCTTGGCGATGTCGGGTGTCAGGAAGGTGGAATTGAACGTGTTGTAGTGCACGGTCACGTCACCGAACACTTCCTTGCGCTCGGCCTTGATGACGTCGGCAGCCATGGCGCCCACGCTCAGGCAGGTGGTGATTAAGAACAACGCTAGACGCTTCATGTCGTGCTCCTGAAAAAGGCCGGTGCTCACACCGCGACCTTGTGGTCGGCGAGGCCCGGGCTGCTGACCCGATAGATGCCTATTTCACCTAACAGATTAGGCCATAGCTTGCTGGCCCACCCGTGGCGGTGCTGCTGGTCCACCGCCAGGCGATCGATGACCTTGGCCTTGCGTTCGCGGCACAGTTCTTCGAAATCCTCGAAGGTGCAGAAATGGATGTTCGGCGTGTTGTACCAGGTGTACGGCAGGAATTCCGAGACCGGCATCCGCCCCTTGCTCGCCAGGTACCAGCGGCAGCGCCAATGGCCGAAATTGGGGAAGGTGATGATGCACTGGCGGCCGACACGGAGCATTTCGTCGAGAATCTTGTCCGGATAATGCACGGCTTGCAGGGCCTGGGTCATGACCACGATGTCGAAGCTGTTGCTGGCGAAGTTGCCCAGGCCCTTGTCCAGGTCCTGCTCGATGACATTGATGCCCTTGGCCACGCACTCGGCGATGTTGTCCGGGTCGTTTTCCAGGCCGTAGCCGGTGACTTGCTTGTTGTCGCGCAGCCAGGTCAGCAGTTCGCCGTTGCCGCAGCCCAGGTCGAGCACGCGGCTGCCGGCGGGGATCCATTCCTGGATGATGTCCAGATCGGCTCTCATGGCGTCCTCACAGCGTAATACGGTTCATGTAGTTGCCGAACGCCTGCAGGTAACGCGGGATCGGAATCAGAAAGGCGTCGTGGCCCTGGGGCGCGTCGATTTCCAGGTAGCAGACGTCCTTGCGCGCGGCCATCAGCGCATCCACCAGTTCCCGGGAGCGGGCCGGGGAGAAACGCCAGTCAGTGGTGAACGACATCACGCAGAACCTGGCGGTGGCGTTGGCGAAGGTTTTCGCCAGGTTATCGTCGAAGTTCGCCGCCGGATCGAAGTAGTCCAGCGCCTTGGTCATCAGCAGGTAGGTGTTGGCGTCGAAGCGCCCGGAGAACTCCTCGCCCTGGTAGCGCAGGTAGCTTTCCACCTGGAACTCGACGCTGTGGAAATCGTAGTTGAGCTTCTCGCTCTTGAGCCCACGGCCGAATTTTTCGCCCATGGAATCGTCGGACAGGTAGGTGATGTGTCCGACCATCCGCGCCAGCATCAGCCCGCGCTTGGGAATCACACCGTGCTCCTGGAACGAGCCGCCGTGGAATTCGGGGTCGGTGAGGATCGCCTGGCGCGCCACTTCGTTGAACGCGATGTTCTGGGCCGACAGCTTGGGCGCCGAGGCGATCGCCAGGCAGTGGCGTACGCGATCCGGGTAGGTAATGGTCCATTGCAGCGCCTGCATGCCGCCGAGGCTGCCGCCGATCACCGCCGCCCATTGTGCGATACCGAGGCGGTCGGCCAGGCGTGCCTGGCTGTGGACCCAGTCTTCCACGGTCAGCACCGGGAAATCGGCGCCGAACGGCTTACCGGTGTCCGGGTTGAGACTGCTGGGACCGGTGGAGCCGTTGCAACCACCGAGGTTGTTCAGGCTGACCACGAAGAACCGGTTGGTGTCGATGGGCTTGCCGGGGCCGATGCAACTGTCCCACCAGCCAGGCTTGCGATCGTCGACGCTGTGGTAGCCGGCGGCGTGGTGGTGCCCCGACAGCGCGTGGCAGATCAGCACGGCATTGCTCGCCGTGGCATTGAGGGTGCCATAGGTTTCGTAGATCAGGTCATAGGCTGGCAACGAACGACCGCAGGCCAGGGCCAGGGGCTCGCTGAAATGCGCCATTTGCGGCGTCACCAGACCAACGGAATCGGGGGGAAAGGCAGCTGGCATCGACCCTGCTCTCGTTGAAATGAGGCGTAAGTCTAAAGACCGCTGGGGTTAGCGGCAAGCAAAGGGCGGGGTAGATTACCGCCGATTAATCCCGTGGCGAGGGAGCTTGCTCCCGCTGGGGCGCGAAGCGGCCCTGAAACCTGCTGCCCGGGACTGTCTGGCAGACGGTGGCGCCTGGTTTGGGGCTGCTTCACGCAGCCCAGCGGGAGCAAGCTCCCTCGCCACGGTTGCGGTGCAAGTCAGATCAACACCCGCAAGATCTCCGGCATCATGGTCATTGCCGCCAGGTTGTTGATTACCAGCATGTCGATCAGCTTGATCACCATGAATGCCAGTATCGGCGAGATATCCAGGCCGCCGAGGTTCGGCACGATGCGGCGGAACGGCGCCAGGGCCGGCTCGCAGATCTGGTTCACCAGCTCGGCGCCCGGGTTGTGGCTGCCCGGCGCGACCCAGGACAGGATCACACTGATGATCATGGCAAAGAAGAAGATGTTCAAAAACAGCGCGGCGACGCCAATGAGCGACCAGATCAGCAGTTGCAGCGGGTTGCCGGTGGTGCCGTAGGTCAGCAGCAGAGTCAGGGCCATCAGCGCCAGTTGCACGAGGATCGCCAGCACCAGCGACGACATGTCCAGGCCGAACAGGCTCGGGATGATCCGGCGTAGTGGCTTGAGCAGCGGTTGGGTCGCCTTGACGACGAACTGGCACAGCGGGTTGTAGAAGTTGGCGCGCACCAGTTGCAGCACGAAGCGCATCAGCACGATCAGCAGGTACAGGCTGCCGAGGGTTTGCAGGACGTAGACCGCTGCAGTGTTCAATCCAATCATGAATGGCTCCTTATTGGCCCAGTTGTTCGGCCATTTCGGCCGAGCGGTGCGCGGCGGCGCCGAGTGCTTTTTCCACCAGGGCTTCGAAGCCCCCGGCCTGGAAAGATTTGATGGCCGCTTCGGTGGTGCCGGCCGGCGAGGTCACGCGGCGACGCAATTCCGCTGCATCGACATCGCTGGACACCGCCATGTGAGCGGCGCCGAGAGCAGTCTGCAAGGTCAGTTGGGCAGCGATCTCACGGCTCAGACCGAGTTTTTCTCCGGCGGCGGTCATGGCTTCGATCAGCAGGAAAAAATACGCCGGGCCCGAGCCGGAGACAGCGGTGACCGCGTCCAGTTGCTGCTCGGTGTCCAGCCACAGCGCCAGGCCCACGGCTGACAGCAGCTGTTCAGCCTGCTGGCGTTGCTCGGCGCTCACCTGTGCGGTGGCGAACAGGCCGCTGACGCCCTGGCGCAGCAGTGCCGGGGTGTTGGGCATGCAGCGCACGATCGGCTGGGCGCCGAGCCAGTTATTCATGCTGGCGCAGGTAATGCCGGCGGCGATCGACACCACCAGTTGATGAGGCTTGAGGTGCGGCCGAAGTGCCTCGCACACGGACTTCATTGCTTGCGGCTTGACGGCCAGCACGATGACGTCCACACCCTCGATGGCCTGGGCGTTGTCGGCGAAGGTTTCGACGCCGTGCTCGGCGCTCACCCGCTTGCGGGTCTCTTCACCCGGATCGCTGGCGCGGATCATGGATGCGTCCAGGCCCTTGGCCCGCAGGCCGCCGATCAGGCTGGCGGCCATGTTGCCGGCGCCGATGAAGGCAATACGCGTGTTACTCATGACAGGTCCTTATAAAGAGATAAGTGAGTCAGCTGGGCGCTTGGCCGTAGTCACGCGCCCCAAACAGCGCTGTGCCGATGCGCACCCAGGTGGCGCCTTGGGCAATGGCGGATTCAAGGTCATGGCTCATGCCCATGGACAAGGTGTCCAGCGGCAGGTCCAGGCTGGCTTGCAACTGTTGAACCTTGGCGAAAGCTGCATCCTGTTCGGCGCGATCGTCGGTTGGTTCGGGAATCGCCATCAACCCACGCAACTTGAGATGAGGCAGCGTGCTGATGGCATTGGCGAGGGCGGGCAGGTCCGCTGGCGTGCAGCCGGACTTGCTGGCTTCACCGCTGACGTTGACCTGGATGCAGATGTTCAGCGGCGGCAGGTCGGCCGGGCGCTGCTCGGACAGGCGTTGGGCAATTTTCAGGCGATCCACGGAGTGCACCCAGTCGAAATGTTCGGCGATAGCGCGCGTCTTGTTCGATTGAATGGGGCCGATGAAGTGCCAGATCAAGGGCAGGTCGGTCAGTTCGGCCTGCTTGCCCAGCGCTTCCTGCAGGTAGTTCTCGCCGAAGTCCCGCAGGCCTGCGGCATGGGCATCGCGCAGGGCCTGGGCCGGCTTGGTCTTGCTCACCGCCAGCAGCTGGACGCTGTGTCCTGGGCGCTGGGCGGCCTGCTCCGCGGCATGGATGCGCGATCTAACCTGAGCAATGTTGTCTGCTATGGTGGTCATAAAGAGAGGCCAGCGGTCTGAGGTTCGCGGCATTCTACTGGAATTGAGGAGCGCTATGGATATCACTGAATTGCTGGCGTTCAGCGCCAAACAGGGGGCGTCGGACCTGCACCTGTCCGCCGGGCTGCCGCCGATGATCCGCGTGGACGGCGATGTACGGCGGATCAACCTGCCGGCGCTGGACCACAAGCAGGTTCATGAACTGATCTACGACATCATGAACGACCGCCAACGAGTGGATTACGAGAAGTTTCTGGAAACCGATTTTTCCTTCGATGTACCCGGCGTGGCGCGATTTCGGGTCAATGCCTTCAACCAGAATCGGGGCGCGGGGGCAGTGTTCCGGACTATTCCCTCAAAAGTCCTGACCATGGAAGACCTGGGGATGGGCGAGGTGTTTCGCAAGATCACCGAGGTTCCTCGCGGGCTGGTGTTGGTAACCGGGCCGACCGGCTCGGGCAAGTCCACCACCCTGGCGGCCATGATCGACTATCTGAACAGCCACAAGCACCATCACATCCTCACCATCGAAGACCCCATCGAATTCGTGCATGAACCGCGCAAGTGTCTGATCAACCAGCGTGAAGTGCATCGCGATACCCAGGGTTTCTCCACGGCGCTGCGTTCGGCCCTGCGGGAAGACCCGGACGTGATCCTGGTGGGGGAGATGCGCGACCTGGAGACCATCCGGCTGGCGCTGACCGCCGCCGAAACCGGGCACCTGGTGTTCGGCACGCTGCATACCACGTCGGCGGCCAAGACCATTGACCGGGTAGTGGACGTGTTTCCTGGCGACGAGAAGTCGATGGTCCGCTCGATGCTGTCGGAGTCGCTTCAGGCGGTGATTTCCCAGACGCTGGTCAAGAAGATTGGCGGCGGCCGCATCGCGGCGCACGAGATCATGCTGGGCACTTCGGCGATCCGCAACCTGATCCGCGAAGACAAGATCGCGCAGATGTATTCATCGATCCAGACCGGCGGCTCGCTGGGGATGCAGACGCTGGACATGTGCCTGAAGGATCTGGTGAGCAAGGGCCTGATCAGCCGCGAGCACGCGCGAGAGCGGGCGCGTACGCCGGATAATTTTTAGAGAAGTGGTGCTTTTGCAGGCCTCATCGCGAGCAAGCTCGCTCCCACACTTGATCTTCAGTGACCACAGAAATTGTGTTCGCCGCAAATCAAATGTGGGAGCGAGCTTGCTCGCGATGGGGGCCTCAGCTAGAGCAAAAATGCTGGATCAGCGCTGAACGACCCGCATCGCCCCCGGCTCTTTCGGCAGCACGCGCTTGGCAACCACGTAATGGGTGTTCCAGTACGGCTTGTTCAGGGTGTCGATGGTCACCGACTTGCCCCGGCGCGGGGCGTGAATGAAGCGGTCGTTGCCCAGGTAGATGGCCACGTGGTTGACCCGACGGCTCTTGAGCTTGAAGAAAATCAGGTCGCCGGGCTTGAGGTCCTTGCGCTCGACTTTCTCGCCATGGCCGGCAGCCATCGCATTGGAGGTACGCGGCAGGTCGAACGTGGCGTCATTGAACGCGTATTTCACCAGACCACTGCAATCGAAACCTTTACTTGGGCTGCTGCCGCCCCAACGGTAAGGTGTGCCCAGTACATTCACGGCGCGGCTCAGCACATTGCTGGTGGTCTTGGTCGCCATGGGTGGCACCAGCCGGCTGTGAGCGTTACTCACACGCTGGACGTTTTGCCTGTTTTTGCTCGTTGGAGCAGAAACGTGGGATTTGGGCGTATAGCCGTTGATGTTCGGAAGACGTTGCTCACGGTTGGTGGCGTGGGCGGCCAGTGGCAATAATAGGCAAATGGTCAGCCATGTCTTGAAAAATGGACGCATTAGGCAGGGCTCATAAAGGTTAGCGCGCAACTTTATAACAGCTTTTTTCACCTTTCCGAGGCCGTTTGTCGATCCGGAACCCAGCGTGAACGCCGCATAATTGCGACAATTTGACCCGATTGTCCGACAAGGTCCCCGTAATCCGGGCGTTTCCCCGACGCGAGTCGCTCATGACCGCTTGTCGGCGAGACATGTAAAAGTCACAAAAGATCCGAACAAATTTTTCTATCGAGGCAAAAGAGGCCATTCATGAACAGCTATCAGCAGGGCGCAATCCGCGATACCCACAGCAAAGTCATCGGGTATCTGCTGTGGATTCTCGGTTTTACCGGCGCCCACCGTTTCTATTACGGCAAGCCGGTCACCGGCACGATCTGGTTCTTCACCTTCGGGCTGCTGGGCATCGGTTGGTTGATCGACCTGTTCCTGATCCCGGCCATGGACCGCGAAGCCGACCTGCGCTTTACCCCAGGGCCGATCGAGTACAGCGTCGCGTGGATTCTGCTGACGTTTCTCGGGGTGCTGGGCGTGCATCGCATGTATCAAGGCAAGTGGCTCAGCGGGATCATCTACCTGCTAACTGGCGGGGTGTTTTTTCTGGGGGTGCTGTATGACTTCTGGACGCTGAACGATCAGGTGTCGATTCGTAATGCGCAGAAGCGTGGGGCTTTCCAGTAAGACAGTCAGATCGAGGTGCCTGCATTCGCGAGCAGGCTCGCTCCCACATTGGATCGAGGTGTCCACAGATCATGTGTTCACTGAAGATCCCTGTGGGAGCGAGCCTGCTCGCGAAAAGGGCGACGCGGTTTGTCAGGCCTGGTGGGTAATCCGCCCATCCATCAAGGTGTAGCGCACCACGCCCGGCAAGCTGTGGCCGAGGAATGGGCAGTTGTCACCCTTGGAACGCCAGGCTTCGCCGGCCACGGTGGAGGCGGCCGGGTCGAACAGCACCAGGTCCGCCGGCGCGCCCACCGCCAGTTTCCCGGCTGGCAGCTGCAGCGCCTGGGCCGGGCCAGCGCTCAGGCGTGCGAGCAGGGTCGGCAGATCCAGCAAACCGTCTTCCACCAGCGTCAAGGCCAGCGGCAGCAGCAGTTCAACGCTGCTGATGCCCGGCTCGGTGGCGCCGAACGGTGCCAGCTTGGCATCGCGCTCGTGGGGTTGGTGATGGCTGGAAATGGCCGAGATCACCCCGGACTGCACGGCCTCGCGCAAGCCGTCGCGGTCGGCGCGGGTGCGCAGCGGCGGCTGGACGTGATAGACGCTGTTGAAATCGATCAGCGCTTCGTCGGTCAGGATCAACTGATACAGCGCCACATCGGCGGTCACCGGCAAGCCTCGGGCCTGGGCCTGGGCGATCAGCGCGGCGCCACGGGCACTGGTCAGCTGGCTGAAGTGCGCACGGACGCCGCTCTGCTCAACCAACAGCAGGTCCCGGGCCAGGGCCACGGTCTCGGCGGTTTCCGGGATGCCCGGCAAGCCGAGGAAACTGGCGGTCGGGCCTTCATGGGCCAGGCCACCTTCGGCCAGGTCGTGGTCCTGGGAGTTGAAGATCACCGTCAGGCCGAAAGTCGCCGCGTATTCGAGGGCGCGGCACAGGGTCCGGGTATTGCGGAAACTGTTGAGGCCGTTGCCGAACGCCACGCAACCGGCATCACGCAGGGCGATGAGTTCGGCCAGTTGTTCGCCTTCCAGGCCTTTGCTCAGTGCGCCAATCGGGAAGACCTTGGTGTTGCCGGCCTCGCGGGCGCGGTCGAGGATCAGTTCGGCCACGGCCGAGGTGTCCAGCACCGGCTTGGTTTGCGGCGGGCAGCACAGGCTGGTCACGCCACCAGCGGCGGCGGCGCGGGTTTCGCTGACGATGCTGCCTTTGCGGCTGTAGCCCGGCTCGCGCAGGGCAACGTTCAGGTCCACCAGGCCGGGCGCGGCCACCAGGCCTTGGGCGTCGAGGACCTCGGCCGCCACGAAGCCTGTCGGTGCGGCGCCGAGGGCGACGATCTTGCAGGCATCGATATGGATGTCAGTCACTTGATCCAGGCCGCTGGCCGGATCGATCACGCGTGCGCCGAGAATGCTGAGCTTCACTGGGCGTTCTCCTGGTCGAATTGGCGCTGGGCCGTTTGCCCGCTCATGGCCATGGACAGCACGGCCATGCGGATGGCGATGCCGTAGGTCACCTGGTTGAGGATCACCGAGTGCGGCCCGTCGGCCACCGCCGACTCGATCTCCACGCCGCGATTGATCGGCCCCGGGTGCATGACGATGGCGTCCGGCTTGGCGCCGGCCAGGCGCGCGGTGGTCAGGCCGAACAGGCGGTAGAACTCGCCTTCGCTGGGCAACAGGCCGCCAGCCATGCGCTCGCGTTGCAGGCGCAGCATGATCACCACGTCCACATCCTTCAGGCCTTCGGTCATGTCGGTGTAGACCTTCACGCCGTATTGCTCGACGCCGATGGGCAGCAGGGTTTTCGGTGCGATCACGCGGATGTCCGGACAGCCGAGGGTCTTGAGCGCGAGCATGTTCGAGCGGGCTACCCGCGAGTGCAGGATGTCGCCGACGATGGCCACCGACAGGTTCTCGAAGCTGCCCTTGTGCCGACGGATGGTCAGCATGTCCAGCATGCCCTGGGTCGGATGAGCGTGACGGCCGTCGCCACCGTTGATGATCGCCACTTGCGGGCACACGTGTTCGGCAATGAAATGCGCCGCGCCGGAGTCGCCGTGGCGCACGACGAACATGTCGGCGGCCATGGCTTCGAGGTTGCGCAGCGTGTCGAGCAGGGTTTCGCCCTTGCTCGCCGAGGATGTCGACACGTTCAGGGTGATCACGTCCGCCGACAGCCGCTGGGCCGCCAATTCGAAGGTGGTGCGGGTGCGGGTGGAGTTTTCGAAGAACACGTTGCACACGGTCTTGCCGCGCAGCAACGGGACTTTTTTCACCGCCCGGGCGCCGACTTCGAGGAACGAGTCGGCGGTGTCGAGGATTTCTGTCAGCAGCTCGCGGCGCAGGCCGTCGAGGGACAGGAAGTGCCGCAGCTGGCCCTGATCGTTGAGCTGCAGCGGGCGCTTGGTTTCGAGAGGCGTCATCGCGATGGACTCTGGCAAGGGCAGTTAAAGGGCGAGGTCTTGCAGTTCGAGTTGCAGCGGCGCCGGGCCGGACAGCTTGACCCGTTCATGGGCCGCCAGCGAAAGCGTCGCGCCGACCACGTTAGGGCGGATCGGCAGTTCGGCGGCGTCCAGGTCGAGCAGGCAGACCAGCGTCACGCTGGCCGGGCGACCATAGTCGAACAACTCATTCATGGCGGCGCGGATGGTCCGCCCGCTCATCAGCACGTCGTCGATCAGCACCAGGTGCTGGCCTTCGATCTCGAACGGCAGCGCCGAAGGGCGCACTTGCGGGTGCAGGCCGTTCTGGCTGAAGTCGTCGCGGTAGAAGGACACGTCCAGGGTGCCCAGCGGCGAGTCGCTGCCCAGTTCATCGAGCAAGGCCTGGGCAACCCAGACGCCGCCGGTGCGAATGCCGATGTAGCGCGGTTCGCTGATGCCACGTTGTTCCAGGTGCGCCGTGAGACGGATCGCCATCTGGCTGATCAGTTCGGCAGGATTGGGCAGGCTCATGCTGGCTCCTTCAGGTTTGCGGGTCGGTGCTCATGACTCGGCTTGTCGCTAGAAGAAAGCGCCTTGGCGGCGCTTTCAAAAATCAGGTTTCGAACAGGGCGGCGTTGGCATCAAGCCAGCCTTGCAGCAGCAGGGCGGCGGCGATGGCGTCCACCGGATTGTCGCGGTAACTGCCTTTCTGCCCGCCGCGCATCAGCCGCTCGCCCTTGGCCTCGAAGGTGGTCAGGCGCTCGTCATGGGTGTAGAAAGGCAGATTGAAGCGGCCATTGAGCCGGCGAGCGAATTTTTCCGCACGCAGGCACATGTCGCTGGGCGTGCCGTCCATGTTCAATGGCAGGCCGACCACCACGGCGTCGGGTTTCCATTCCTTGATCAGCGCTTCGACCTGGTTCCAGTCCGGAACGCCGTTCTGCGCTTTTAATGTGCACAGCTCGCGGGCCTGGCCGGTAATGACCTGGCCGACCGCGACGCCGATCTGTTTGGTGCCGTAATCAAAGCCCAGCAGCAGGCGCAGGGCCATCAGGCGTGGCCCGCCTGGCTGGTAAGCAGGCCCAGGTTCACGCCCAATCGGCTGGCCGCCGCTTCCAGGCGCAACTCGCTGCTGGTGTTGAACAGGATGTCGGCATCGAACGGGCACGTCAGCCAGGCGTTGTCAGCCAGCTCGGCTTCCAGCTGCCCGGGTTCCCAACCGGCATAGCCCAGGGCGATCAGGCTCTTTTCCGGGCCGACGCCGTCGGCGATGGCAAACAGCACGTCCTGGGAGGTGGACAGCGACACGCCGTTCAGATCAACGGTGGCCTGGAATTTGGGGCCCGACGGATGGAGCACGAAACCGCGATCGGTCTGCACCGGGCCGCCGATGAAAATCGGTACGTGCTGACACAGGAGTGGCGGCTCGACCTCGGGACGCAGCTGCTCAAGGATATCCGCCAGGTTCAGCTCCTGCGGGCGGTTTACCACCAATCCCATGGCCCCATTGGCCGTGTGCTCGACGATGTAGGTCAAGGTATGGGCAAAGTTCGGATCGGCCATGTGCGGCATGGCAATCAGGAAGTGATGCTTGAGGTACGTGGGGCTGACGTTTTTCATAGGCGCTAGTGTGGCGGCGCATGGCCGAACTGACAAGCCGGGAAATGCTTCGATCTGGCCGGCGACATCGAACAATTGTGGGAGCGGGCTTGCTCGCGAAGGGGCCGGCACAGCCGACGGATCTCTGGTGGCAGGGCTGCCGTCTTCGCGAGCAAGCCCGCTCCCACAGGGGCTCCGTGGCTAGCTCAAAGCTCTGGTCCACCCTCGATGTAAATCAGTTACTGGACAGCCGATCGCCCCGGGCAAATTTCCAGGTGCGGATGATTTCCAGGCGGTCGATGTCCGACAGGTCCCCGGTGAACGGCGCGAACGGCGCGGCCAGGCGCACGATCCGCTGGGCGGCCTGGTCCAGCAGCGGCTGGCCGGAAGACTCAAGCACCAGCACTTCATACAGCGAGCCGTCGCGGTTGATCGAAACCATCAGCCGCAAATTGCCGTAGATCTGTTTGCGCCGGGCTTCCTCGGGGTAGTTCAGGTTGCCGATACGCTCGACCTTCTTGCGCCATTCATCCTTGTACCAGGCACCCTTGTCGCGCATGGTCGACGCGGCGCTCAGGCGGTGGATGCGCGGGCGCTTGGCGTACAGCTGCTGTTCCTGGGCCAGTTCGGCCTCCAGGCTGGCGATGTCGCTGGACAGCTGGGAGCTGTCGAAGGTCGGTTCCGGCGCCTTGGGCTTGGGATCGGGCTTGACCTCTTCCTTGACCGGGGCCTTTTTCGGCTTCGGCGCGGTAGTGGTCACGGCGGCCTTGGGCGCGGTTTCCTGAACTTCCGGCTTGGCGGCCGGCGGTGGGGTGATCTTCTGGACCTTGTTGTCCTGGAACGGCGCGATTTCGGTCGTCTTGGGAATCGCTTTCTTTTCCAGGGTGCCGCTGCCCTGCTGGTTTTCCTGAGCAAGGAAATCGGCCTTCTGCGGCTTGGTTTCGCTCTTGAAGGTCGCCAGGGTGATCTCCAGGGTCTGGCTGATCTGCTTGGGTTCGACCGTGGCAAACCCGACGCCCAGCAGCACCGCCAGGTGGATCAGTGCCGCCAGGAACAGCGTAAAACCGAGGCGATCAGCCGGGCGCACGCCACGATGGGCGAGCTCTTGGGGCAGATCGGACGGGAGTGTCATGACAAGGAAACCAGCATCACGTTTTTTCAGGCCGGGCATGATAACGCAATGTGGGTTTCCTTCATCAGGATCTGGATCAACGCGCCTTGAGCTTCTGATCGATGGCATCCATCAGCATCCCGCCGATGTCGGTGCCAAAGGCATTGTCGATCTCGCGGATGCAGGTCGGGCTGGTGACGTTGATCTCCGTCAGGTGCTCGCCGATCACGTCCAGGCCGACGAACAGCAGGCCTTTCTCGCGTAGCGTCGGGCCGACCTGGGCGGCGATCCAGCGGTCCTTGTCGGTCAGCGGGCGGGCTTCGCCACGGCCGCCAGCCGCCAGGTTGCCACGGGTTTCACCGGCCGCCGGGATGCGCGCCAGGCAATAGTCCACCGGCTCGCCGTCGATCATCAGGATGCGCTTGTCGCCGTCGACGATGGCCGGCAGGTAACCCTGGATCATGATCTGTTGCTTGCCATGCAAGGTCAGGGTTTCGAGGATTACCGACAGGTTCGGATGGCCGGCGGTGTGACGGAAGATCGACGAGCCGCCCATGCCGTCCAGCGGCTTGAGGATCACATCGCCGTGGTGATCGGCGAATTCGCGCAGCACGTCCGGGCGACGGCTGACGATGGTCGGCGGCGTGCACTGCGGGAACAGCGTGGCGAACAGCTTCTCGTTGCAGTCGCGCAGGCTCTGGGGCTTGTTGACCACCAGCACACCGGCGCTTTCGGCCTGCTCCAGCAGGTAGGTGGAGTAGACGAACTCCATGTCGAACGGCGGATCCTTGCGCATCAGGATCACGTCCAGATCGCTCAGCAGCGCGTCGCTTTCCGCGCCCAGTTCGAACCACTTCTCAGGGTTGGCGAAGACCTTCAGCGGCTTCATTCGCGCGCGCGCCTGGCCCTCGGCCTGGTAAAGGTCGCGCTGTTCCATGTAGAACAGCTCCCAGCCGCGCTTCTGAGCGGCCAGCAGCATGGCCAGCGAGCTATCCTTCTTATAGGAAATGCTGGCGATTGGGTCCATGACAATGCCGACGCGTACGCTCATGGCTTGGTTCCTCGAAAATGGGGTGGGCACGAATGGCTTGAAAAAGTGGCGTCAGAGTGGCGCCCCGAAGTTTGGCGGTCAAGGAAAAACCGCCGTGCCGAGCGGCTGATAGATCGGCGATGGAGACTGTGCTAAAAAGGCTGCCATGTGACGTGCGGGCCTTGAACATCAAGGGTTTGCGCTGTCGATCACACTTACGCGTTAAAAACCGGTTTGCAGTGGCAATGGCAGAGCATCTCACGCAGCAGCAACCCAGCGCCTTGAAGGTCATGGTCATCGACGACTCGAAGACCATCCGCCGCACCGCCGAGACCTTGCTGCGCAACGTTGGCTGCGAGGTCATCACGGCGGTCGACGGCTTCGACGCCATGGCCAAGATTGTCGACCACCATCCGGGCATCATCTTTGTCGACATCATGATGCCGCGCCTGGACGGTTACCAGACCTGTGCCCTGATCAAGAACAACAGCGCCTTCAAGGCGACGCCGGTGATCATGCTGTCGTCCCGCGACGGTCTGTTCGACAAGGCCAAGGGGCGCATCGTCGGCTCCGATCAGTTTCTGACCAAGCCTTTCAGCAAGGAAGAATTGCTGGGCGCGATACAGGCCCATGTCCCGGGTTTTGCCGCTGTCCAGCCGCACCAGGCACATTAATGACGCTCGGCCTTCGGCCTGGGGTCTACAGAAGAAATGGGGAACACCATGGCACGAGTTCTGATCGTCGATGATTCGCCGACCGAAATGTACAAATTGACCGGCATGCTGGAAAAGCACGGCCATCAGGTCTTGAAAGCCGAGAATGGCGCCGACGGCGTGGCCCTGGCCCGCCAGGAAAAGCCCGACGCAGTGCTGATGGACATCGTCATGCCCGGCCTCAATGGGTTCCAGGCCACGCGCCAGCTGACCAAGGACCCGGACACGGGGCATATCCCGGTCATCATCATCACCACCAAGGACCAGGAAACCGACAAGGTCTGGGGGACCCGCCAAGGGGCGAAGGACTACCTGACCAAACCGGTAGACGAAGAAACCCTGATCGCGACCTTGAACAAAGTACTGGCGGGTTGAACGCGCGGCCATGAGCCACTCCCTGACCGCATTCGAACTGTTGCTTCAGATCGATCGGCGCTGTCGGCTGCTGGGCGCGGACCTGCCGTCCCAGCCAACCCATCGCGACAGCTGGAGCGGGATCGGTTTTCGCCTCGGCGAGCATTGGTACGTGGCGCCCATGGGCGAGGTCAGCGAAGTGCTGCACGAGCCGCGCTACACGTCGTTGCCCGGGGTCAAGCCATGGGTTCGCGGAGTGGCTAACCTGCGCGGGCGTTTATTGCCGCTGATGGACCTGTGCGGTTTTTTCGGTCACGAGCTGTCCAGTGTGCGCAAGCAGCGGCGGGTGCTAGTGGTCGATAACGAAGAAGTCTTCGCCGGCTTGCTGGTGGACGAAGTCCTCGGGCTGCAGCATTTCGCCCAGGGCAGCCTGGAACCGGTTTCGCCGGGCCACCTCGATGGCCCGGAATCGGCCTTCGTCCAGGGCCGTTTTCCTGGCGATCGGCAGTGGCAGGTGTTCAGCCCGTTTGCCGTGACGCGTTCGCCAGGGTTCATGAATGTGGCGGTTTGACAGGCCGCAGCGCGGCCTCTGTGGGAGCGAGCTTGCTCGCGAAGGCGCCAGTACAGTCAACATTGATGCAAGCTGTACCGCCGCTATCGCGAGCAAGCTCGCTCCCACATTGGAATGGCAGTGGTTTGAGGTTTTGGGGACAGGCGAGTACCGATGATCAAAGCAAAAACAGGCAAGCCTCTGGAAGCGTCGCGCAGTCGGTCGCAGATCATCGTGCTGTTCGTCGCGCTGATTGTCTTCATCATGCTGTTATTCGCCAACTTCGCGTACCTCAACACCCAGTCCACCTATGACAAACAGTACATCGGCCACGCCGGTGAGCTGCGTGTGCTGTCCCAGCGCATTGCCAAGAACGCCACCGAAGCCGCGGCCGGCAAGGCCGCCGCGTTCAAGTTGCTGAGTGATGCGCGCAACGATTTCGCCCAGCGCTGGGGTTACCTGAAGCAGGGTGACCCGGTGACCGGCCTGCCTCCGGCGCCCGCCACCCTGCGCCCGCAGATGCGCGCGGTACAGCTGGACTGGGAGCGCCTGCTGAAGAACACCGATGCGATTCTTTCCAGTGAGCAGACCGTCCTGTCGCTGCACCAGGTGGCGGCAACCCTCGCTGAAACCGTGCCGCAACTGCAGGTCGAATACGAAAAAGTTGTCGAAATCCTCTTGCAGCGAGGCGCCCCGGCCTCACAGGTGGCCATGGCCCAGCGCCAGTCACTGCTGGCCGAGCGTATTCTCGGCGCGGTGAATACCGTATTGGCCGGCGACGAGAACGCCAGCCAGGCTGCCGACACCTTCGGCCGTGACGCCGCGCGTTTTGGCCAGGTGCTCAATGGCATGCTGCAAGGCGACCCGACCTTGAAGATCCCCCAGGTCCAGGATCGTGACGCCCGGGCGCGCCTGACGGAAATCAGCGAGTTGTTCGAATTCGTCTCGGGGTCGGTGGACGAAATCCTCGAGACCTCCCCGGAGCTGTTCAAGGTCCGCGAGTCGGCGGGCAACATCTTCAACCTGTCGCAGACCCTGCTCGACGAAGCCTCTCACCTGGCCACAGCTTTCGAGAACCTGGCCGGCGGTCGTTCCGTCAACAGCATCGGCGGGTATGTGCTGGGCCTGCTCGCACTGATGTCGATCATCCTCATCGGCCTGGTGATGGTGCGTGAAACCAACCGCCAATTGCGCGAAACCGCGGAAAAGAACGAGCGCAACCAGAACGCGATCATGCGCCTGCTGGATGAAATCGAAGACCTGGCCGATGGCGACCTGACCGTCACCGCCTCGGTTACCGAGGACTTCACCGGGACCATCGCCGATTCCATCAACTATTCGGTGGACCAATTGCGCGATCTGGTGGCGACCATCAACCTCACGGCCGGCCAGGTGGCCGCCGCCGTGCAGGAAACCCAGGCCACGGCGATGCACCTGGCCCAGGCGTCGGAACACCAGGCCCAGCAAATTTCCGAAGCTTCGACTTCAATCAATGAAATGGCCCAGTCCATCGACCAGGTATCGGCCAACGCGGCCGAGTCGTCGGCGGTGGCCGAGCGCTCCGTGGAAATCGCCAACAAGGGCAACGAGGTGGTGCACAACACCATTCATGGCATGGACAACATTCGCGAGCAGATCCAGGACACCGCCAAGCGCATCAAGCGCCTCGGCGAGTCGTCACAGGAAATCGGCGATATTGTCAGCCTGATCGATGACATCGCCGACCAGACCAACATCCTTGCGCTCAACGCGGCGATCCAGGCGTCCATGGCGGGCGATGCCGGTCGGGGTTTTGCGGTGGTGGCCGACGAAGTGCAGCGCTTGGCCGAGCGCTCCTCGGCGGCCACCCGGCAGATCGAGACGCTGGTGCGGGCGATCCAGGCCGACACCAACGAAGCGGTGATCTCCATGGAGCAGACCACTACCGAGGTGGTGCGCGGTGCCCGACTGGCCCAGGATGCCGGCGTCGCCCTGGAGGAAATCGAGGGCGTTTCCAAGACCCTGGCGGCGCTGATCCAGAGCATCTCCAACGCGGCGCAGCAACAGACCACCTCGGCGGGACAGATTTCGCTGACCATGAACGTGATCCAGCAGATCACCAGCCAGACCTCGTCCGGCTCAACCGCCACGGCCGAGAGCATCGGCAACCTGGCAAAAATGGCCAGCCAGCTGCGCCGCTCGGTGTCCGGGTTTACCTTGCCCGCGGCACCTGTGGCGGATGAGGATAAGGTGTGATTGGGCTGCTGGGAGGATATGTCCCTGTGGCAAGGGCGCTTTTGTGGCGAGGGAGCTTGCTCCCGCTGGGGGGCGTAGCCGCCCCAAAGATTTTGTGAGCGCTGCGCACTCAAGCGGGAGCAAGCTCCCTCGCCACGGAGTCCTCGGCCGTACCACAGGCATACGCCTGTTGATTTGGAGTGGTTATGGGTGATCGGCACGACTACGTGGCCCTGGAATGGGTCAAGGGCGAGATTGCCGAAACGCTGAAGCAGGCCCACCTGGCCCTCAATCGCCTGGTGGACGACCCCCAGGCGTCGGATGCGCTTGCCCAATGCCTGGCCTGCATTCACCAGGTCCATGGCGGCCTGCAGATGATCGAGTTCTACGGCGCGGCGTTGCTGGCCGAGGAAATGGAACAACTGTGCAGCGCGCTGCAGGACAACCGCATCGCCCACCGCGAGGAGGCGATCAGCCTGTTGCGCCAGGCCCTGGGCCAGTTGCCGGTCTACCTCGAGCGCGTGCAGGGTGCTCGTCGCGACCTGCCGCTGGCGGTGCTGCCCTTGCTCAACGACCTGCGCAGTGCGCGGGGCGAGGGCCTGTTGTCGGAGACCAGCCTGTTCAGACCGGAATTGCCCGATATCGCGCCGCTGGGCGAGGACGCCTTGAAGCGGCTCGCGCCGGCGGACCTGCCCGGCACCTTGCGCAAATTGCGCCAGACCCTGCAGGTGGCCCTGGTGGGCCTGTTGCGCGAACAGGACGACGCGACTCACCTCGGTTACCTCGCCAAAGTCTTTCAGCGCCTTGAAGCGCTTTGCGCCGCAGCGCCGCTCAATGCGTTGTGGCAGGTCGCTTCGGCGTTAGTAGAAGGCATGCGCGAGGGGCGTATCGCCAACAGCCCGGCGCTGCGCAGCCTTTTCAAGGATGCTGACAAGGAACTCAAACGCTTGCTGGAGCAAGGCATGCCCGGCATCAACCAAGCGGCCCCGCCACACCTGCTCAAGAGTCTGTTGTTCTATATTGCCAAGGCCGAACATCCCAGCGGGCAGATGCAGATCATGAAAGAACGCTACTCACTGGACGACGCGCTGCCCGACAGCGCCATGGTCGATGAAGAACGCGCGCGCCTGGCCGGGCCCGACCGCGATGCCATGCGCTCGGTGCTGGCAGCGCTCTGCGAGGAGCTGGTACGGGTCAAGGAGCGCCTGGACCTGTTCGTGCGCAGCGACCGCCAGCATGCCTCGGAGCTGGACAGCCTGCTGGCGCCCCTGCGGCAGATTGCCGACACCCTGGCGGTGCTGGGTTTCGGCCAGCCGCGCAAGGTCATCATCGATCAACTGGCCGTCGTACTGAGCCTCGCCCAGGGCCAGCGCGTGCCTGATGACGCGACGCTCATGGACGTTGCCGGGGCCTTGCTGTATGTCGAGGCAACCCTGGCCGGAATGGTCGGCACCGTCGAGCCTGAAAGCCGCGAAGACAATCGCCTGCCGACGACCGACCTGACCCAGATCCATCAGATCGTCATCAAGGAAGCCCATACCTGCCTGCAACAGGCCAAGGACATGATCGTCGACTACATCGACGCACACTGGAACAGCGCGCAGCTTGAGCCATTGCCGGCGCTGCTGACCCAGGTCCGCGGGGCGCTGGCGATGATTCCCCTGAGCCGCGCCGCCCGCCTGGTGGAGGCTTGCAACGATTTCATCCGTGAACACCTGCTGCTCGACCCAGCCCAGCCGGGGTGGGAAGCACTCGATCACCTGGCCGATGTGATTACCGGCCTGGAATATTACCTGGAGCGTTTGAGCGAAGACCCGTTGATGCCCGCCGAGAATCTGCTCGACGGCGTCGAGCGGAGCCTGGGCGCCCTCGGCTACTTTCCCGACGAAGCCCGCGTGCCCTTGCTCGATGACCGGCTGAGCCCGAACGAGGCCCAGGTCATGCAGGATTTGCAGGAACTGGACGACCCACAGACCGTGCAATCCCTCGCTGATGTTCTGGCCAGCCCGGTCTCGGCGGTCAACCCGCCGGCCAAAGGCATGCCCGGTAGCCTGCTGCCGCCGCCCGTGGATGAGCATCCGGTGGACGACGAGCTGCGGGAGGTCTTCCTCGAGGAAACCGACGAGGTGCTCGATGTCCTGCGCGAATACCTGCCGCGCTGGGCTGCGCAGCCCGACGACCAAGGCGCGCTCACTGAGCTGCGCCGGGCCTTCCATACCCTCAAGGGCAGCGGCCGAATGGTTCGGGCGCTGGTGTTGGGTGAGTTGGCCTGGGCAGTGGAAAACCTGCTCAACCGCGTGCTGGAGCGCAGCGTCGAGCCGGGTGCTTCGGTTCGGCAATTGCTTGAGGACGCGGTGCGATTGCTGCCGGAACTGGTCGCCGAATTCGCTGCCCAGCGCCAATGCCAGCGCGACGACGTCGACCGTCTGGCCGCTCGCGCCCATGCCCTGGCCAAGGGTGGCGATGAGGAAGATGACGACCAGCAGGACGTGGCCGCTCTCGACCCCTTGCTGCTGAAAATCTTCGGCAACGAAGCCCAGGGGCATCTGGCCGCGCTTGATCGATTCCTCGACCAGGCCGCCGAACATCTGCCATTGCAGGCCAGCGACGAGCTGCAAAGGGCCTTGCACACGCTCAAGGGCAGTGCATCGATGGCCGGTGTGCTGCCGATCGCCGAACTGGCCGGGGCGATGGACGAGATGGCCCGGGAATACAAGGCACACCTGATCGCTTTTGACCTGGATGAGATCGAGCTGCTGCTGGAGGCTGAAGGGCTGCTGCGCCGTGGTCTGCGCCAGTTGCACAACGAGCCGCTGGCCGCGATTCCCGGCGCCGCGGGCCTGATCCAGCGAACCCAGGCACTGTCCGTCGAACGCCTGCAAACGGCTCTCAACACGCCGGACCAGGGCGTGCGGACCAAGCGCGACCCGCAATTGATCAACAATTTTCTCGCCCAGGGCATGGATATCCTGCTGGACGCGGAGAACCTGCTGCGGCGCTGGCAGCAACACCCCGGCGAGGGCCAGGAGCTGAGCGCGCTGCTCGATGAGTTGACCACCCTTGGCGAAGGCGCGCATCTGGCCGACCTGCACCCGGTGGACGAGCTCTGCGAAGCCTTGCTGGACTTGTATGGTGCCGTCGAGGAGAGCAGCCTGGCGGTCAGCGACAGGTTTTTCCATGAGGCGCAGCTTGCTCACGAAGCGTTGATCGACATGCTCGACGAATTGGCTGCCGGCCAGCACGTGCGTGCGCAACCTGCCCGGGTGCAGGCCCTGCGCAGCCTGCTCCAGGAAGGCCTAGACCCGACAGCCACGGGACTGATCCGCAGTGACGGCAGCCGCACGTTGAGCATCCGCGAGCTGGGTCATGCGACGGCTGAGATGGAGCGCAGTTCGCCGGCGGCTGTTTCGGTGGACGACGATATCGCCGCGATCTTTCTCGAAGAGGCCCAGGATATTCTTGAAAGCGCCGCACAGGCCTTGCAGCGCTGGCTCGCCGACCCGGAGAACGGCGCGCCGTTGTCCTCGCTGCAGCGTGACTTGCACACCCTCAAGGGCGGCGCACGCATGGCGGATGTGCGGCCGGTGAGCGACCTGGCCGGGGAGCTCGAAACCCTATACGAAGGGCTGGTGGATCGCCGCTACAGTTACAGCGAGGAGCTGGCGCAACTGCTCAACAGCAGTCATGAACGCCTCGATCTGTTGCTCGGGCAACTGCAACAAGGCCAACCGCTGGGCGATCCCGTGGCGTTGATCGACGCCATTCATCGTTTCCGCCAGGACAAGCCGAACGCCATCGAGGTGGCGGGGCATCGGCAAAATGACACGGCGGGCCATGATCCGGAGTTGCTGGAAATCTTTCTAGAGGAAGGTTTCGATATCCTCGACAGTTCCGGGGCGGCGTTGCAACGCTGGCAGGAAGAGCCGTCGAACCGTCAGGCGGTGGAAACCCTGCTGCGCGATCTGCACACCCTCAAGGGTGGCGCGCGGATGGTGGAGATCGGGCCCATCGGCGATCTTGCCCACGAACTGGAGAACCTTTACGAAGGGCTGTCGGCGGGCCTGTTACAACCGAGCCCGGCGCTTTTTGCCTTGCTGCAAGGCAGCCATGACCGGCTGGCCCACATGCTCGATGCCGTCCGTGCCGGGCAGCCGTGCCCGCCGGCCGACCGGCTGATCGCGCAGATCCAGGCGGTCAATCATCCGCAGGACAGCGAGGCGCCCCAGATCGTTACGCCGGTCGAGCCGGCACCGGCCCAGGTCGCGCCGCCGATGCGAGCCGAGCCCGCCGCGCCGGGCGATGGCGCGGACATGGTCAAGGTCTCCGCCGAACTGCTCGACGATCTGGTCAACCTGGCCGGGGAAACTTCGATTTTCCGTGGGCGCATCGAGCAACAGGTCAACGATGCGCGCATCGCCCTGAACGAGATGGAAACGACCATCGAGCGCATGCGCGATCAACTGCGACGCCTGGATACCGAAACCCAGGGGCGGATTCTCAGCCGCCAGCAGGTGGACGCCGAACGACTGGGCTACGAAGAGTTCGACCCACTGGAAATGGACCGCCATTCCCAGCTGCAGCAACTGTCTCGGGCGCTGTTCGAGTCTGCCTCGGACCTGCTTGACCTCAAGGAAACGCTAGACCGCAGCAACCACGACGCCGAAAACCTGCTGCAACAGCAGGGGCGCATCAACACCGAGCTCCAGGAAGGCCTGATGCGTACGCGCATGGTGCCGTTCGAGCGCATGCTGCCGCGCCTCAAGCGCATCGTCCGGCAGGTGGCGCAGGAGCTGGGCAAGGACGTCGAGTTCGTGGTCGACAATGCCGAGGGCGAGATGGACCGCAACGTGCTCGAACGCATGGCGGCGCCTCTGGAGCATATGTTGCGCAATGCCGTTGATCATGGCCTGGAGCCCGCCGATGTACGCATCGCAGCCGGCAAACCGGCGCGGGGACGCATCAGCCTGGACCTGTCCCGCGAAGGCGGCGACATCATTTTCGACATCCGTGACGACGGCGCCGGGGTGCCATTGGACGCGGTGCGGCGCAAGGCGATAAAGCGTGGGCTGCTGGCGCCCGACAGCGATATCAGCGACCGCGACGTGCTGCAGTTCATCCTGCAGCCAGGTTTTTCCACGGCGGAAAAAATCACCCAGATCTCCGGGCGCGGCGTTGGCATGGACGTGGTCCACGAAGAAGTGCGACAGCTGGGCGGCAGCATGGTCATCGATTCGACGCCGGGCAAGGGCGTGCATTTTCGTATCCGGCTGCCATTCACCGTGGCGGTCAACCGGGCGCTGATGGTGCAGTGTCACGAAGATCAATACGCCATCCCGCTCAACACCATCGAGAGCATCGTCCGGGTATTGCCCGCCGAACTGGATGGCTACTACCAGCTCGATCCGCCGACCTACACCTACGCCGGGCAACGTTATGAGTTGTGCTACCTGGGCGAGTTGCTGAAAACCGGCGCCCGCCCGAAATTGCTCGGCCAGAGCCAGCCATTACCGGTGCTGCTGGTGCAATGCAACGAACGACACGTCGCCGTGCAGGTAGACGCCACCGCCGGCACCCGGGAAATCGTGGTCAAGAGCCTCGGCCCGCAATTCTCGGCGGTCCAGGGCTTGTCCGGGGCAACGATCCTGGGGGACGGCCGGGTGGTGTTGATTCTCGATCTGCTCGCGCCGATCCGCGCCTTGCCCAACCAGGCGGCGCGCCGTCCGGCCGTGGTGCAAGGCGAGGGCGAGCAGCAGCGGCCTTTGCTGGTGCTGGTGGTGGACGATTCGGTAACAGTGCGCAAGGTCACCAGTCGTCTGCTGGAACGCCACGGCATGCATGTGCTCACCGCCAAGGACGGCGTGGACGCCATGGCATTGCTGGCCGAACATTCGCCGGACCTGATGCTGCTGGACATCGAGATGCCCCGCATGGATGGTTTCGAAGTGGCGACGCAAGTGCGCAACGACCCGCGCCTGGCGCATCTGCCGATCATCATGATCACCTCCCGCACCGGCCAGAAACACCGCGACCGCGCCATGGCCATCGGCGTCAACGACTACCTGGGCAAGCCGTACCAGGAGTCGGTGCTGCTCGACAGCATCGCCCACTGGAGCAAGACCCATGCATGAGCACCGCACCAGCCATCTCACTGGTTTGTTGCTGCCCCTGGCCGACCGGCACCTGATCCTGCCGAACGTGGCCGTGGCCGAGTTGATCGACTACCAGAGCAGCGTGTTCGATCTGGACACCCCGCCCTGGTTCCTGGGCTGGGTAAGCTGGCGCGAACGGCAGATCCCGCTGCTGAGCTTCGAGTCAGCCTGCGGCCAGAAGACCGTGATCGGCGAGCGCGCCCGCATCGTCGTGCTCAACGCCCTGGGCGGCCGCCCGGAACTGCGTTTCATCGCGCTGCTGGTCCAGGGCATCCCACGCTCCTGCAAGCTCGACACCCAGTTGAGCTACGTCGACGTGCCGCTGTGCGGATTGGAGCAGGCGGCCGTGCAAGTGGGCGAGCATGTGGCGAAAGTGCCGGATCTGCTGGCGTTGGAAGAGCTGGTGGTTGCGGCGGGGTTGGTAAAGTCCTGAGACACTGACTTGTAAAGTCCCAAAAAGGGACTTATTGTTCCCTTTTTGGGACTCTTGGTGCTTCCTTGAAACAGCTTTCCCTCAGTAACGCTTTGTTCACCACCACCCAGCAGCGGGTCTTGGGCTTGCTGTTCGGCAAGCCCGATCAAAGCTTCTATGTCAACGAAATTTCCCGCTGGGCTCAAGTAGGGAAAGGCAGTCTCATGCGTGAGCTGGAGCGCCTGCAACGCTCAGGGGTGCTCACCATGACTCGTCTGGGCAATCAAACTCATTATCAAGCCAACCCGCGCTGTCCGATTTACTCTGAATTGCTAAGCATCGTGCAGAAAACCTTTGGCATCGCCGAACCGTTACGCCTGGCATTGGAGCCGTTTACAAAACAACTGCACTGGGCGTTCGTCTACGGCTCAATCGCGAAGGGCCATGCGAACACATCCAGCGACATAGACCTCATGCTGATCGGCGAAGACCTGCACTACAGTGACGTAATGGAGCGGCTTCTTCCGCTGGAAGAACAACTGGGTCGCCCTCTGAACCCAACGCTTTATACGCCTCAGGACTGGGCGGCAAAATTTGCGGCGGGTAACAGTTTTGTGGTGCGGGTAGCACAACAGGATAAGATCGATTTGCTGGGTGAAAGCCCATCGGGGACCAAGGATGAGCAAGCAAGAAAGCCTGGAGAACCTGTTAAATAGCGGCCTGAAAGCCGAGCCGACGGATCGCCGGGAATGTGAGGGCCTGGTGCGTTCGGCAACGGATCGCTTGAAGGATGCCCAAACGACTGCCCTTTCCTTCGCCAGCCGGTTCGACCTGGCATATAACGCCGCTCATGCCTTGGCGCTTACGGCATTACGCTTGAGCGGTTATCGGTCAGACAAGCGCTATCTGGTGTTCCAATGCCTCATTCACACGGCGGACGTCAGCAAAGTACAGGTCCGGTTATTTGCGCTGTGCCATGAGCGACGCAACCTTGCCGAGTACGAAGGCTATATGGACGAAGATGATGCGCTCCTTACCCAGCTGATTGAGAGCGCTAAGGAACTACTCGGGCTAGTCCGACCGTTGATGGTCCAGAGCTGATTTCCGTGGCGAGGGAGCTTGCTCCCGCTGGGCCGCGAAGCGGCCCCAAAGCGACGACTGCTGCGCAGCCGAGCGGGAGCAAGCTCCTCGCCACAAGACATTGCCCGTTGCGGCGCTAACCATTACTCCCACCGTAACGATCCGCCGCTGAGCTTGATTGATGCCCGCGCCACAACGCTTCTAAGGTGACCTCCACGACAGCGAACCCGTGGAGTGGTCATGACAACAACAATATCCCCCGACTCGCGATGGACGCGGCGGCGCAGCGAAAAGCAGCGGCGCCTGGCGTTGGTGAAGGGGCTTGCCGACGGTGTGGTGCTGCCCACCGACAAGATCGTCGCGGCGCTGGAGGCGTTGATCCTGCCCGGCGACCGTGTGGTGCTGGAGGGCAATAACCAGAAGCAGGCGGACTTCCTGTCCCGCTCTCTGGCGAAAGTCGACCCTTCGAAGCTGCATGACTTGCACATGATCATGCCCAGCGTCGGTCGTTCCGAGCACTTGGACCTGTTCGAACGCGGCATCGCCCGCAAGCTCGATTTCTCCTTCGCCGGCACGCAGAGCCTGCGCATCAGCCAATTGCTGGAAGACGGCCTGCTGGAAATCGGCGCGATCCACACCTACATCGAGCTCTACGCGCGGCTGGTGGTCGACTTGATTCCCAACGTGGTGCTTTCGGCCGGTTTCATGGCCGACCGCGCCGGTAATATCTATACCGGTCCCAGCACCGAAGACACCCCGGCGCTGATCGAACCGGCGGCGTTCAGCGACGGTATCGTCATTGTTCAGGTCAATCAGTTGGTGGACGACGTCAGCGACCTGCCCCGCGTAGACATTCCAGCATCCTGGGTCGACTTCGTGGTGGTGGCCGACAAGCCGTTCTACATCGAGCCGTTGTTCACCCGCGACCCGCGCCACATCAAGCCCGTGCATGTCTTGATGGCGATGATGGCGATTCGCGGGATCTACGAAAAACACAACGTCCAGTCGCTCAACCACGGCATCGGTTTCAACACCGCCGCCATCGAATTGATCCTGCCGACCTACGGCGAATCACTCGGACTGAAGGGCAAGATCTGCCGCAACTGGACGCTCAATCCGCACCCGACGCTGATCCCCGCCATCGAAAGCGGCTGGGTCGAGAGCGTGCATTGCTTCGGCACCGAACTGGGCATGGAAAACTACATCGCCGCCCGGCCTGACGTGTTTTTTACCGGGCACGACGGTTCGCTGCGTTCCAATCGAATGGTTTGCCAACTGGCCGGGCAGTACGCGGTGGACCTGTTCATTGGCGCCACCTTGCAGGTGGACGGCGACGGCCATTCCTCCACCGTGACCCGAGGCCGACTGGCCGGTTTCGGCGGTGCGCCGAACATGGGCCACGACCCGCGCGGTCGCCGTCACGGCACGCCGGCCTGGCTCGACATGCGTCATGGCGACGGCGAGGCGCCGCTGCTCGAACGCGGCAAAAAACTGGTGGTGCAGATGGTCGAGACGTTCCAGGAGGGCGGCAAACCGACCTTCGTTGACACACTCGACGCGGTGGACGTGGCGAAGAAAGCCGGCATGCCCCTGGCGCCGATCATGATCTACGGCGACGACGTCACCCATCTGCTGACCGAAGAAGGCATCGCCTACCTGTACAAGGCCCGCTCCCTGGAAGAACGCCAGGCGATGATCGCCGCCGTGGCCGGGGTCACCGCCATCGGCCTGCGCCACGACCCGAAAGACACCGCGCGGATGCGCCGCGAAGGGCTGATCGCCTTGCCCGAAGACCTCGGCATCCGCCGCACCGACGCCACCCGCGAACTGCTCGCGGCCAAGAGCGTGGCCGATCTGGTGGAATGGTCCGGTGGCCTCTACAACCCGCCCGCCAAGTTCAGGAGCTGGTAAATGCGCGCCCTTAATCTGCAACCCAAGACGTTATCCCTAGCTGAGCGTTTGGCCGACCTGGCAGTGGACGCGTTGATCGATGAAGCCGACCTCTCGCCCAAACCGGCCTTGGTGGACCGTCGCGGCAGCGGCGCCCATACCGATCTGCACCTGGGCCTGATGCACGCTTCGGCGTTGTCGTTGTGGCCGGCATTCAAGGAAATGGCCGAGGCCGCGCTCGACTGCGGCGAGATCGGCTTGCCACTGCGTGAAGCCCTGGGGCGCATCGGCCGGGAAGGTGAAGCCGCGATGCTCACGACCACGGGCGGTGTGAATACTCACCGGGGCGCGATCTGGGCCTTGGGCCTGTTGGTCGCTGCGGCGGCGCTGGAACCTGAATCCAGTGGCGCTGGCGCCGTCACGTTGCGTGCCGCCCGCCTGGCCTTGCTCAACGACCGTCATGCGCCTCAACCCTTGAGCCACGGCGCCCAAGTGGCCCAGCGCTACGGCGCACGCGGTGCCCGGGAGGAAGCGCAACTGGCATTTCCGGCGGTGACAACCCTGGGGCTGCCGCAACTCAAGCGCAGCCGCGCGGCCGGCGTCGGCGAACAGAACGCCCGCCTCGACGCCTTGCTGGCAATCATGACCCGCCTGGCCGACACCTGCGTGCTCTATCGCGCCGGCGAAGCGGGTTTGCAGGCGATGCAGCAGGGCGCCAGGGCGGTGCTCGACGCCGGAGGCAGTGCGAGCCTGGGCGGTCGTCGCCAGCTGCACGTGCTGGACCAACAATTGATTGCCTTGAACGCCTCGCCCGGCGGCGCTGCCGACCTGCTCGCCGCTTGCCTGTTTCTCGACCGTATCGAGCGCAGTGATGGCCTCTTCCCAGGAGTGTGCTGATGCAAACCTTATCCTTTGAATTCACCGCCGGGCAGCCGCCACGGGGCCGGGCGCTGGTCGGCTGCGTCGGCTCGGGCGATCTCGAAGTGCTGATCGAGCCCGGGCTGGCGGGCAAGCTGACCATCCAGGTGCAGACCTCGGTCAATGGCAGCGAGCAACGCTGGCAACACTTGTTCGCGCGCATGTTCGACGGCCAGACGCCCCCCGCGATGGCCATTGAAATCCACGATTTCGGCGCCACCCCCGGCGTGGTGCGCCTGCGCCTGGAACAAGGCTTCGAGGAGATCGGCCATGACTGACAGCGCTGCGTTGCTCAACAAGCACAGTTTCGTCGAGCTCGGTGCCCGGCAACGGGCCAGGGCCTTGTTCGATGACGGTACGTTTCGTGAACTGCTCGACCCGTTCCAGCGGATCATGTCGCCATGGTTGCTGCGCCAGGGCGTGGTCCCGCAAAGCGACGATGGCGTAGTGATCGCCAAGGGCGAGCTCGATGGCCTGCCGGTGGTGATCGCCGCTATCGAAGGCGCGTTCCAGGGTGGCAGCCTCGGCGAAGTCGGCGGGGCAAAGATCGCCGGTGCCCTGGAGCTGGCGGCCGAGGACAATCGCAAAGGCATCCCGACCCGGGCCGTGTTGCTGCTGGAGACCGGCGGCGTGCGTTTACAGGAAGCCAACCTCGGGCTCGCGGCAATTGCCGAGATCCATTCGGCGATTATCGACCTGCGCCAATACCAGCCGGTGGTTGGCGTAGTCGCTGGCAGCGTCGGCTGTTTCGGCGGCATGTCCATTGCTGCCGGGCTGTGCAGTTATCTGCTGGTGACGCAGGAAGCACGGCTGGGGCTGAACGGTCCGCAGGTGATCGAGCAGGAAGCTGGCATCGATGAGTACGACTCCCGCGACCGTCCGTTCATCTGGAGCCTGACCGGTGGCGAACAACGTTTCGCGACCGGGCTGGTGGACCGCTACGTCGCCGATGACGTGGCGCAGATTCGTCGTCAGGTCTGCGAACTGTTGCATCTGGGTGTGCCCACTGAACACCGCAGTGGCCAAGCCAGACTGTTCCTCCAGCGCCTGTCGCGCCTGGACACCGAGGTGCAAATCGAACCGGCAGCGGTTCGCCAGTTGTTTCAGGGAGAACGTCCATGAATACGTATTCATTGAGGGGCCTGCGCTGGTTCGAGGCCTTGAGCGGTGGCGTCAAACCGTTGGAAGGCTTGCCCGCTTCGCTGAAAGTGGCCGATGTCCAACTCGGCGAACAAACCGCGCGTCTGTTGGCTGTCGTGGCCGATCCCGCCAACCGTTTCCCTCGGGCGCGCAATGGCGAAGTCGGTTTGCTCGAAGGCTGGGGCCTGGCCAAAGCCGTGGACGACGCCATCGCGGCCGATCGCAACGCGGCCAGCAAACGTGTACTCATCGCCATCGTCGACGTACCGAGCCAGGCCTACGGTCGGCGTGAAGAAGCGCTGGGCATTCATCAGGCTTTGGCCGGCGCGGCGGACAGTTATGCGCGGGCCCGACTGGCCGGGCATCCAGTGATCGGCTTGCTGGTAGGCAAGGCGATGTCCGGTGCGTTCCTCGCCCACGGCTACCAGGCCAACCGGTTGATCGCCTTGCGCGACCCGGGCGTGATGGTCCATGCGATGGGCAAGGCTTCGGCGGCACGGGTGACCTTGCGCAGCGTCGAGGAACTCGAAGCCCTGGCCGCCAGCGTGCCGCCGATGGCCTACGACATCGACAGCTTCGCCAGCCTGGGACTGCTCTGGGAGACCTTGTCGGTAGAACAGATCGAGCAGCCGACGGCGGCGGATCTGGCGCGGGTGAGCGACTGTTTGCTCCAGGCGATCAACGACGTGGCGGGCACGCCTCGGGATCTCAGCGGTCGCCTGGGCGCTGTTCACCGGGCAGCGTCCAGCCACGTTCGGCAATTGTTGAGGGCGCAATGGTGAGCACGCTCCTGGCCCATGACCTGCTCTGGGGGATGACTGCTTTGCAGTTGCCTGCGGATGCGCCGGGCTGGGCTGTCGAGTCGCTCGACCTCGGGCAACCGGTCGCGGTGCGCCGGGCGCTGTCCTCGCCTGGACACATCGCCGTGGGCTTGCGCGGTCGCTCTCGCGAACAGCGCTACGCCGCATCAATGCCGGTGGCGACGATCCAGCGCCGGGTGCGCCCTGAAGACCTCTGCCATGTCCAATCCCCGCGCGACCTGCCCGCCTTGCAAGCGCTGGCCGAGTTGCGTCCGTTGCTCGACGCCAGTGGCTGGACCTGGGGCGTCAGCGGCAGTGCCGGGTTTGAGCTTGCCACCGGTGTCGAGGCACTGCATGAGCGCAGCGACCTGGATCTGATTTTGCGCACGCCGCAGCGCCTGGATCGTCTCAAGGCCAAGGAGTTGCTGGCGCTACTGGATGCTTCGGTATGCGCCGTGGACATGCAGTTGCAAACCCCTTGCGGCGCCGTGGCCTTGCGCGAATGGGCGGGCTCGTCCCGTCGGGTCTTGCTCAAGGATGATGTTCAGGCCCGGCTGGTGAGCGATCCCTGGCAGCCTTCGTTGGAGCAGGTCGCGTGAGCAGCCTCTTCGTCTTTCCCGGCCAGGGTGCGCAGCGCGTAGGCATGCTCCGTGGCTTGGCGCCGCAGATTCTGGACGAGGCGAGTGACGTGCTCGGGGAGGATGTCTTGCAGCTCGACACTGCCCAGGCGCTGCGGTCGACTCGCGCCGTGCAGCTGTGCCTGTTGATCGCCGGCGTGGCCGCTTCCCGTCGATTGCTGGAACAGGCCCCCGCGCCGGATTACGTGGCGGGACTGTCCATCGGCGCGTACCCGGCGGCGGTCGTGGCCGAGGCGCTGGGGTTCGAGGACGCGTTGCGGCTGGTCAGCCTGCGCGGCGAACTGATGCAGCAGGCGTATCCGCAAGGCTACGGCATGACGGCAATCATCGGCCTGGACCTCGCGGCCGTGGAAACCTTGCTCGCCCAGGTGCACAGCGCAACAACGCCGGTGTACCTGGCCAACATCAACGCCGATAACCAGGTGGTCATCGCCGGCAGTGATGAAGCCATGGGCTGCGTCGCCGAACGGGCTCGCAACCAGGGCGCCGGCAAGGCCTGCCGGTTGGCGGTCAGCGTACCGTCCCACTGCCCGCTGCTGGAGGCTCCGGCGCGGACGTTGGCCCAGGCCTTTGCCGAAGTACCCTTGAAAACTCCGGCGCTGGGCTATCTCAGCGGCAGTCGCGCCCGACCGGTGATAAAGGCCGACGCGCTGCGCGACGACCTGGCCTTCAACATGTGCCGCGTCGTCGACTGGCGCGGCACGGTGCAAAGCGCCTACGAGCGTGGCGTGCGTCTGCAGATCGAGTTGCCGCCCGGCGCGGTGTTGACCGGGCTGGCGCGCCGGGTATTCGAGCAGGGCACCGTCATGGCTTATGACGGCGCGCGGCTCGACACCCTGCAAGCGCTGTTGCAAGAGGAGGGAAGCCGCCGACCCTAGACACCGACTCAAGCTGGCGAAGCACAAAAACAACAACTTCGACGATGCACTTTGAGGACTACAACAATGATTATCTATGGTGTGGCGTTTCTGGCTTTTTGTACCCTGGTGGGCATTTTCATCGGTGAGCTGCTGGGCAAACTGATTGGCGTACCGGCCAACGTTGGCGGCGTCGGCATTGCAATGCTATTGCTGATCGGCCTGGGCAGCTACCTGAACAAGCGCGGCTTGTTCAGGGGCAAGTCCGAAGCTGGCGTGGAGTTCTGGAGCGCCATCTACATTCCGATCGTGGTGGCGATGGCGGCGCAGCAAAACGTCTATGGCGCACTGAAAGGCGGGCCGATGGCGATCCTCGCCGGGACCCTTGCGGTGGTGATTGCCTTTGCGTTGGTGCCGGTGCTGGTACGCATCGGCAACAAAGACCCTCAGGCCGATGTTTCCGTCAAGACGGTCGGGTGATTGCCATGTACGAATCCATGATGAAAGTCATCACCGGCTACGGTCTGATCAGCGGGTTTGCCATTGTCGGCATCACCATGTGGGTGTCCTACTGGATCAGCAATACCTTCACCAAAGGCCGCCTGCATGGTTCGGCCATCGCGATCCTGCTGGGGTTGGTGCTCTCGTATATCGGCGGTGCAATGACCGGGGGGCAAAAAGGTGTGGTGGACATTCCACTGCTTTCCGGGATTGGTTTGCTGGGCGGCGCCATGCTGCGGGATTTCGCCATTGTCGCCACGGCGTTCGGCGTGAGTGTCGAGGAGCTCAAGCGCGCCGGTTTCGTTGGGGTGCTGGCTTTGTTCGTCGGAGTCGGCACCTCGTTCATTGCCGGCGTCGGCGTGGCGATGGCCTTCGGTTATACCGATGTGGTGAGCCTGACCACGATCGGTGCCGGAGCGGTCACCTATATCGTCGGGCCGGTGACCGGGGCGGCCATCGGAGCCAGTTCCGAGGTGATGGCGTTGTCGATTGCCGCCGGGTTGATCAAGGCGATCCTGGTCATGGTGGCGACGCCGTTCGTGGCGCCGCTCATCGGCCTCAACAACCCTCGTAGCGCGGTGATCTTTGGTGGGCTGATGGGCACCTCCAGCGGCGTCGCCGGCGGCCTGGCGGCGACCGATCCGAAGCTGGTGCCTTATGGCTGTCTGACGGCGGCGTTCTATACCGCCCTTGGCTGCTTGCTCGGGCCTTCGCTGTTGTTCCTGATCATGCGGGGACTGATGGGGTAGGACTTCGGCTTTTCGCTTACCGCGCTGGCGCCTTCGCGAGCAGGCTCGCTCCCACATTGATTGGGTTCACCCTTGTGGGAGATTCTATGGTGCAGGACTAGCCCCTAAATGCCTTTTGGTAAGTATTCGCTCTGGTTCTTCAACAGAGCGAATACCACTCGGGCAAGCTTGCGGGCCAGCGCTACCAATGCCTCGGTTGTGCTGAGCCCTCGGGACCTCAAACCCTCGTAAAAACCCTTCCACGCCGCTGTGCGACTCGCCGACATCGCGGCGTTGTGCATCAATCGGCGTGCCTCCGGATCACCTCGCTTAGACAGGCAGCGGCGTCCCTTCTTTTTTCCCGAGTCCGATATGCGCAGGTCCAGACCCAGAAAAGCGATGAAGGCATCGGCATTTCTGAAATCTCCACGTTGAAACGACGTGAGCAAACGGGCACCGCTTAACAGACCGATGCCTTCGACTTTCATGCAGCGCTTGAGCTGACTGCCCAAACCGGCTGCATCCAACTGCGTCTGGATTGTTTTCTCAAGCAAAATTTCGAGTCTTTGCATGGCCTTTATCTGGTTCTCAAAGGCCGTTTTGAGCAACGGTTCGTTCGACCAGCTTTGCTTGAGGCTGACACGCGCCTGAACCAAGGCTGCGCGTCGCCGGAAAAGGCTTATAAGCCTGCAATACAGGGGCGATGGCGGGGACCAAGGGTGCAACTGGTGGCCTTCGTTGTTCAAGTAGCGAGCCAACAACCGAGCATCCAGCGCATCGGTTTTAGCGCGCACTTTCACCCCTTTGCGGTAATGACTGAGTTCGTAACCGCCGATCATATAAATCACACAGCCATGCGCATAAGCCAGATCGGCGAAGTCCTGGTGATAGATATTGGTGGCTTCGATGGCGACATCCACTGGCGCAGGTAATGCCTTGAGCCACTTTTTGATATCAGCTTTGGTGTTGGGGATCGTTTCGAGTCGATCGGATTGGGCGTGATAAATCACCAACTCATCTTTGGCGACATCCACACCTACGATCGGCTGGGCGGTGGCGACGGGCATTGCCATTGAAAATCCTCCGGGCTAAGGTTTGAACACTTGAAGGGTTCACCCAGAGGCGCAGGCTTGTTCCTATCGTCGGTCTAGGCCAGATGCATTCTTTATCGGCGCTTGGGTGAAAGGAGGAGGGGCGAAATCTCCCACGGTCTGTACTGCGGCTAACAGTCAGAATCGAGCCTAGTCCCTCCTCCTCCCTTCAAGTCCTACCATACAAGCGAGCCTGCTCGCGAAACGCGCGACTCGGTCTCAAGCCTGGCGATTGGCGTACATCCGGCATTCCGCCAACAACGCCAGCAGGTTCGGGTCGCGCTCCTTGGCCTTGAGGAACACCACACCGATGTGCTGCTGCAACCGGTACTTTTCCTGCAACGGGATCAGTTTCACCCGGTTCTCATACACCGCCGCGATCCGGCCGGGAAGCAGGGCATAACCCACCCCGGAGCTGACCATGCTCAGCAGGGTGAAGATGTCGTTGACCTGCATCGCCACTTTCGGCTCGAACCCCGCCTGCCTGAACACCCGGATACCGTCCTGGTGCGTGGCGAAGCCCTGGGTCAGGGTGATGAAGGTCTCGTCGCGGACTTCGGCCAGGTCGACCTCGCTGCGTTGGGCAAAGGGCGAGTCGGCGGGCGTGGCGAGGAAAATGTCATCGGAAAACAGCGCGATCTGCTCGCAGTCCGGGTCGTTGACGCTGTCGTCCAGCGACACCAGGATCGCATCGACCTCCATGTTCTTGAGTTTGTACAACAGGTCGATGTTGGAGCCCATGATCAGATCGATATTGAGCTCGCTGCGCCGGATCTTCAGGCCCATGATCAGTTGCGGCACGGTCTTGACGGTCAGTGAATACAAGGATCCCAGCTTGAAACGCTCGGCGGAAAAGCCGGCCGCCTCGCGGGTCAGGCGTACGCTTTCGACCACGTCCTGAATCAGCTTCTGCGCGCGCTCCTCCAGCACATAGGCGCTTTCCAGCGGCGTGAGGTTGCGGCCTTCGTGCTTGAACAACGGACAGCGCAACGCGCTCTCCAGCGAGTGAATGGCCCGATGCACGCTGACATTGCTGGTCTGCAACTCGACCGCCGCCCGCGCCAGGTTGCCGGTGCGCATGAACGCCAGGAACACCTCGAGTTTCTTCAGGGTCAATTCTTCGTCGATGAGCATGGGGCGGACTCTTGTTCGTATGGGCTGATTGTGCCCCATGTCTTCCTGGCGACGCGATTTATGTGGCTTGGGGGCTGTTGTGGCGAGGGAGCTTGCTCCCGCTGGGTGGCGAAGCCGCCCCAAGAATCTTGTGAGCGCTGCGCACTGGAGCGCCAGCCCGGTCAAGCGGGAGCAAGCTCCCTCGCCACAGGTGCGGTATCGCAAGTTAAAAGCAAACCATTGCACTTTCAGGCGCCAGGCCTGAGCCTTGGCGCCAAATTCGTAATAGGGGGGTGGGTCTGGATGTATCACGGGGAGCGACTCAACGCCTGGACGCACCTGGTGGGCGCGGTCGCCGCGTTTATCGGTGCGGTGTGGCTGCTGGTGATTGCCGGGATGGCCGGCGATCCGTGGAAGATCGTCAGCGTGGCAATCTACGGGTTCACCTTGCTGGTGCTCTACAGCGCATCGACGGTTTATCACAGCGTGCGCGGGCGCAAGAAAGAGATCATGCAGAAGGTCGATCACTTTTCGATCTACCTGTTGATCGCCGGC
This sequence comes from Pseudomonas sp. R3-56, assembly GCF_051132075.1. NCBI lineage: Bacteria > Pseudomonadati > Pseudomonadota > Gammaproteobacteria > Pseudomonadales > Pseudomonadaceae > Pseudomonas > Pseudomonas sp. R3-56. Next base: position 420,446 of record NZ_CP071657.1, read on the forward strand.
AGCTACACGCCGTTCTGCCTGGTAACGCTGCGCGGGCCGTGGGGCTGGACATTGTTCGGGATCGTCTGGGGGCTGGCGGTGATCGGTATCCTGCAGGAAATCAAGCCGCGTTCCGAAGCCCGGATCCTCTCGATCGTCATCTATGCGGTGATGGGCTGGATCGTTCTGGTGGCGGTCAAACCGCTACTGGCGGCGCTGGGCAGCGCCGGGTTTGCCTGGCTGGCCTCGGGAGGCGTGCTGTATACCGTCGGCATCATCTTCTTCGCGCTCGACCATCGCCTGCGCCATGCCCATGGCATCTGGCACCTTTTCGTCATCGCCGGCAGCCTTTTGCATTTCGTGGCGATTCTGTTCTACGTGCTCTAGCGCCGTTGGTCCCCGTGGGAGCGAGCCTGCTCGCGAATGCGGTGGATCAGCTTGCATTGATGCTGAATGTTGAATCGCCTTCGCGAGCAGGCTCGCTCCCACAGGTGATCTTCAGTGGTCGCGGAGCCTTAGAAATCCCCCCACAACTGCTGCGCCACCGCCAGCGCCACCACTGGCGCGGTTTCGGTACGCAGCACCCGGGGACCGAGGCGGGCGGCGTGGTAGCCGGCGGTCCTGGCCTGTTCGACTTCTGCATCCGACAACCCGCCCTCGGGGCCGATCAGGAACGCCAGGGTCGACGGCCTGGCATGACTGACCAGCGGTTCGGCGACCGGGTGCAGGACCAGTTTCAGCTCGGCGTCGGTCTGTTTCAACCAGTCGGCCAGCAGCAGCGGAGGATGGATCACCGGCACGCTGGAACGCCCGCATTGCTCGCAAGCGCTGATCGCCACCTGGCGCCAGTGCAGCAGACGCTTGTCGGCGCGTTCGTCCTTGAGGCGCACTTCACAGCGCTCGGTGAAAATCGGGGTGATCTCGCTGACACCCAGTTCCGTGGCCTTCTGGATCGCCCAATCCATGCGCTCGCCCCGGGACAGGCCCTGACCGAGATGAATGCGCAAGGGCGACTCGGCCTGTCCGGCAAATTGCTCGTCGAGCTGCACGCGCACGCGCTTCTTGCCGACCTCGGCCAGGGTGCCGCGAAACTCCTGTCCGGAGCCATCGAATACTTGCACCGCATCGCCCTCGGCCATGCGCAGCACTCGGCCGATGTAGTGGGCCTGGGCTTCGGGCAGCTCGTGATCGCCGAGGCTCAGGGGCGTGTCGATGAAAAAGCGGGACAGTCTCATGTTTGGTCTCTACACAATCGGATTGCGCATTGCTGCGTGGTCGGGGGCTTTGCGGTGAGCAAGCTTTTGTGGCGAGGGAGCTTGCTCCCGCTGGGCTGCGAAGCGGTCCCATTCCTGCGATTGCTGCGCAATCGAGCGGGAGCAAGCTCCCTCGCCACGGAGAAATTCGTTCACAGACGTATCAGCCCGGATCGCGATACCCCGGGTGAAAATCCTTCGGCACCGCCACGCTGACCTTGTCCCGGGTGGCGATATCAATCCCTTCGCTGGCAACTTCCGCCAGAAAATCGATCTGCTCCGGCGTAATGACATACGGCGGCAGGAAATACACCACGCTGCCCAGCGGCCGCAGCAGGGCGCCGCGCTCCAGGGCATGCTGGAAGACCGTCAGGCCGCGCCGCTCCTGCCATGGGTACGCGGTTTTGCTCGCCTTGTCCTTGACCATCTCGATGGCCAGGACCATGCCGGTCTGGCGCACTTCGGCCACGTTCGGGTGGTCGACCAGGTGGGCGGTGGCGCTGGCCATGCGCTGGGCCAGGGCCTTGTTGGTTTCGATGACGTTGTCGTCTTCGAAAATATCCAGGGTCGCCAGCGCCGCCGCGCAAGCCAGCGGATTGCCCGTGTAGCTGTGGGAATGCAGGAAGGCGCGCAGGGTCGGGTAGTCGTCGTAGAACGCGCTGTAGACCTCATCGGTGGTCACGCACGCCGCCAGCGGCAGGTAGCCGCCGGTCAGAGCCTTGGACAGGCAGAGGAAGTCTGGCGTGATACCGGCCTGTTCGCAGGCAAACATCGTCCCGGTGCGGCCGAAGCCGACCGCGATTTCATCGTGGATCAGGTGCACGCCGTAGCGGTCGCAGGCTTCACGCAACAGCTTCAGGTACACCGGGTGGTACATGCGCATGCCGCCGGCGCCCTGGATCAGCGGTTCGACGATCACCGCCGCCACCGTGTCGTGGTGCTCGGCCAGGGTTTGCTCCATGGCCGCGAACATGTTTCGCGAATGTTCTTCCCAGCCCATGCCTTCGGGGCGGTGGTAGCAGTCGGGGCTCGGCACCTTGAGCGTGTCCAGCAACAACGCCTTGTAGGTTTCGGTGAACAGCGGTACATCGCCCACCGACATCGCCGCGATGGTTTCGCCGTGGTAGCTGTTGCTCAGGGTAACGAAGCGTTTCTTGTCGGGCCGGCCGCGATTGATCCAGTAATGAAAGCTCATCTTCATCGCCACTTCGATGCAGGACGAGCCGTTATCGGCATAGAAGCACCGGGTCAGGCCTTCGGGCGTCATCTTCACCAGGCGTTCGGACAGCTCGATCACCGGCTGGTGGCTGAAACCGGCGAGGATCACATGCTCAAGCTGATCGACCTGATCCTTGATGCGCTGGTTGATGCGCGGGTTGGCGTGGCCGAACACATTGACCCACCACGAACTCACCGCATCGAGGTAGCGCTTGCCTTCGAAGTCCTCAAGCCACACGCCTTCGCCGCGCCGGATAGGAATCAGCGGCAGCTGTTCGTGATCTTTCATCTGGGTGCAGGGGTGCCATAGCACGGCAAGATCGCGCTGCATCCACTGGTTATTCAGGCCCATGTACAGTCTCCTCGAGGCGGCTCGCGGCGGGCGCGGGCAAAACAATCGCGCAAGCCTATGCAATGGCGGGCCGGGGAACAACCCATTGTGTCGTCCCCACCCGTTTCAGTGAGGTGATAGACGTCGCTGGCGGCGTTTTGATGGCTGACGTATTCTTCGCCGTTCCCGGAGCCGACTGGCTCGAAAAACCGAAAATTCTTACGTAATTCCGGAGTTCGCTGAATGTCTGCTGGTTGGCTGCGCGCCTGTGCGCTGGTGATGATAGGGCTGTTCAGCGTTTCGGCGCTGGCCAAGGACAAACAACCGACGGCCATCGTCATCGGCGGCGGGCTGGCCGGGCTCACGGCGGCCTACGAGTTACAGAACAAGGGTTGGGCCGTGACCCTGCTGGAAGCCAAACCGAGCCTGGGCGGCCGTTCGGGCATGGCCACCAGCGAGTGGATCGGCAACGATAAGGTCCAGCCGGTACTGAACAAGTACGTTTCGACCTTCAAGCTGAGCACCACGCCGGCGCCGGAATTCGTGCGCACCCCCAGCTATCTGATCGACGGCACCTATTTTACTGCCACCGACCTGGCGACCAAGCAGCCAGCCACGGCCGAGGCGCTCAAGCGCTACGAAACCACCCTGGATGATCTGGCCCGTTCCATCGACGACCCACTGAACCCGACGGCTACCAGTACGTTACACGCGCTCGACCAGATCACCGTGTCCAACTGGCTGGACCGTTTGCAACTGCCGGCCACCGCCCGACAGTTGGTCAACCAGGAAATCCGCACGCGCTATGACGAGCCGTCGCGCCTCTCGTTGCTGTATTTCGCCCAGCAGAACCGCGTCTATCGCGGCGTGTCCGACCGTGACCTGCGCGCCTCGCGCCTGCTCGGTGGCAGCCCGGTATTGGCCCAGGCGTTCGTCAAGCAACTGAAAACCATCAAGACGAGCTCGCCGGTGTCGGCCATTTCCCAGGACAAGGACGGCGTCACCGTCAAGGTCGGCAGCGTCGGTTACCAAGCCGACTATGTTGTACTGGCCGTGCCCTTGCGAGCATTGAACAAGATCCAACTGACCCCGGCCCTGGATGCCCAGCACCTGGGTGCGATCAAAGGCACCAACTACGGCTGGCGTGACCAGATCATGCTCAAGTTCAAGAACCCGGTCTGGGACAGCAAGGCACGCATGTCGGGCGAGATCTACAGCAACGCCGGCCTGGGCATGATGTGGATCGAGCCAGCCATGAAGGGTGGCGCCAACGTTGTCATCAACCTGTCTGGCGACAACGCACGGGTGATGCAGGCCTTCGGCGACAAGCAGATGGTCGACCAGGTGTTGATCCGCCTCCACGCGTTTTATCCACAGGCGCGCGGTGCCTTCACCGGTTATGAAATCCGCCGCTACAGCACCGACCCTTCCATGGGCGGCGCGTACCTGGCGTTTGGTCCGGGCCAGATCAGCAAGTACTGGCGCCTGTGGGAAAAACCATTGCAGCGCGTCGCCTTTGCCGGCGAACACACCGACGCGCTGTACCCAGGCACCCTGGAAGGCGCACTGCGCAGCGGCCAGCGCGCCGCCAGCCAGGTTGAAGACCTGGCGGCGGGCAAGTCGTTCGAACCACCGAAGGTCGCCCCGGCCGCAGCAGCTGCCGCCGGAGCGGTGGCGGCGAAGAAAGGCAACTTCTTCAGCAACCTGTTCGGCGGCTCGGATGACGACAAGAAGCCGGAGCCGGCCAAGGCTCCCGAGCCGGTAGCACCGCCTCCAGCGCCGGCACCGGCCCCCGTCCCAGCCCCTGCGCCGGTGGAACCACCCGCGCCGGCGCCAGCGAAGACCGAGCCAGCCAAGAAAGCCACGGCCAAGCCAGCGACGAAGAAGCCGGCGGCCAAGGCCCCGGCAAAAAAGGCCCCGGCCAAGGCACCAGTGAAAAAGGCTGAGCCAGTGAAGAAACCCGCCGCCAAACCGGCGGCAACTACTGAGACGAAGGCTCAGTAACGTCAAGTGGAAAGAACGCTGCCGTTCACTTAAGGCAATCAATAACTCGTGGCGAGGGAGCAAACTCCCTCGCCACGGGTCGATCATTACGCCGACGTCCTGCATGTCTCGACGATATATCGGAAACTTCCCACCCTTTAACCGGAAGCGGCCGATAGAGCTCGCCGGGCCATGCGTTCAGGCTCCTTGAAAAACAGGAGTGCGTATGAAAATACTGATGGCAATGCTCGTATCGGTTTCGCTGTACGGGTGTGTGTATGGTGAATGTCGGGATCCCCTGATGATCCCGATGGTTCCGGAACGGGACCCTCAGTTGACCTACAAATGCACCTTCGACCCATACCACCCCAAATGCTCAGTGAATTGATAATCACAGGCTTTGGCTCATAAAAACCGGGCCTCTGGTGGGAGCGAGCCTGCTCGCGATGAGGCCCTCCGGCCAAGCTGATGTCCTGGCTCCCCCGCCATCACGCAGCGCATCCGCTTTAATCTTTCCTTAACGCACCCGTCCCAGACTGATGATCGTATTTCTCGATATTTCAAAGCGAAATTTTCCGCTTTAATTCGATAGATAACTCGCTAGTCTTGGTCACAGTTTTTACAGGATATGAGCAATGCAGCTACGCAACTCTTCTTCTCGCTATGGCTGGGTCAGCATCGTTTCGCACTGGGCCGTTGCCTTGGCGGTGTATGGGCTGTTCGCGCTGGGCCTGTGGATGGTCGGGCTGGATTATTACAGCACCTGGCGCAAAGACGCGCCGGACATCCACAAGAGCATCGGCCTGGTGCTGTTGGCGGTGATGGTGCTGCGAGTGATCTGGCGTTTTGTCAGCCCGCCGCCACCGACCCTGGAAACCTACGGACGCCTGACTCGCGTCAGTGCCAAGCTTGGCCATGGCGCACTGTATCTCGGGCTGTTTGCCGTGATGATTGCCGGTTACCTGATTTCCACCGCAGACGGTGTCGGGATCTCGGTGTTTGGTTTGTTTGAAGTACCCGCGCTGGTGTCCGGACTGCCCGATCAGGCAGACGTCGCCGGCCAGATCCACTTCTACCTGGCATGGGCGCTGGTAATTTTTTCCGGCCTCCATGCGTTGGCAGCATTGAAGCACCACTTTATCGACCGTGACGCGACCCTCAAGCGCATGCTGGGACGCCAAGCCTGATGTTCAACCTCGACTCCAAAGGAATAGAAAGCATGTTGAAAAAGACGCTCGCCGCCCTGGCAATCGGTTCTGCCCTGCTGTCCGCCGGCCAGGCCATGGCCGCAGACTACGTGGTCGACAAGGAAGGCCAGCACGCCTTCGTCGACTTCAAGATCAGCCACCTGGGCTACAGCTACATCACCGGTACCTTCAAGGACATCGACGGCAAGTTCAGCTTCGACGCCGCCAAGCCTGAAGCCAGCAAGATCGAATTCAACGTCAACACCGCCAGCGTGTTCACCAACCACGCCGAACGTGACAAGCACATCGCCAGCGCTGACTTCCTGAACGCCAGCAAATTCGGCAAGGCCACCTTCGTGTCCACCAGTGTCAAGTCCACCGGCGCAAACACCGCCGATGTGACCGGTGACCTGACCCTGCTGGGCGTGACCAAGCCGGTCGTGGTCAAGGCAACCTTCCTGGGCGAAGGCAAGGACCCATGGGGTGGCTACCGTGCCGGCTTCGAAGGCACTACCACGATCAAGCGTTCCGACTTCGGCAAGCAGAAAGACCTGGGTCCGAAATCCGACGTGGTCGAGCTGTACGTGACGTTTGAAGGTGTTCAGCAGAAGTAACGTTCGCGCCTGACAAAAAACGCCCCTGGTCTCGCGGCCTGGGGCGTTTTTTATTGTGCGGATTTCGGCGACACAGATAACCCTGTGGGAGCGAGCTTGCTCGCGATGGCGTCAGTTCTGTCACATTGATGGTGACTGAGCCACCGCTATCGCGAGCAAGCTCGCTCCCACATTTGGAATTGCGTGGGGCCAAAAAAATGCCCCGGCTCGCAAGAACCGGGGCATTTTTCATGGCTTGGAAAACTCAGCGATTGCGCGTCAGCAAGGCCGGTTTTTCGCCACGTGGACGGCTTGGCAATTGGTCCAGCTGTTCAGGCGTCGGGAAACGATCGACTTTCGATTCCTTGTGCATGATTTTCGGCTGGTTGCCACGCGGGTTTTGCACAACAGGTTCCTGACGAGGCTGGTCATCATCACGTGCCGGGCGGCGTGGACGGGACTCTTCGCGGCGGGCCTGGCCGTCACGTGGGGCGCCATTACGCGGACCGCTGCGCTTGCCTGGCGGAGTGCCGGTGGACGAGCCGTTGCTGTTGCGCGGTCCGTTCTGGCGGCCCTGTGGCTGGCCACCGCGGGGGGCGCCAGCACCTGCGCCTGTTGCCGGGGCGCCCGGACGGCGACCGCGACCCTGGGCCGGTTTCTGCTGCGGCACGTAGTCCACGCGGTTACCGAAGTTATCGACATCGTCGTCGAGGAATTCGTCCGGGGCGCGGTCGGCCGCTGCGGCGCGCGGGGCCGGGCGTTGCTGCTCACGGGCCGGAGTGCCTTCGCGGGGCTTCTGCTCGCGGGCTGGGCGTTCGCCGCGACCGTTGCTGTTGCTGGCCGATTTTTCCTTGCCCTTGTCCTTGCCTTTGTCCTTACGACCGCCGCCACCACCGCCGCCATTCGGGCCGTCGCCGCGCGGGCCACGAGGATTACGCGGATTGCGCACATCCGGACGCTCACGCACTTCAGGCTTCTCGGCCTCGATGGTGCTGGCATCAAAGCCCATCAGGTCGCCGTCAGGGATTTTCTGCTTGGTCATCCGCTCGATGCTTTTGAGCAACTTCTCTTCATCCGGCGCGACCAGGGAAATCGCCTCGCCCGAACGACCGGCCCGGCCGGTACGGCCGATACGGTGGACGTAATCTTCATCGACGTTCGGCAGCTCGAAGTTGACCACGTGAGGCAACTGGTCGATATCGAGGCCACGGGCGGCGATGTCGGTGGCTACGAGGATGCGCACTTCGCCGGCCTTGAAGTCGGCCAGGGCCTTGGTGCGGGCGTTCTGGCTCTTGTTGCCGTGGATCGCCACAGCTGGCAGGCCGTGCTTGTCCAGGTATTCGGCCAGGCGATTGGCGCCGTGCTTGGTGCGGGTGAAGACCAGGACCTGTTCCCAGGCGCCCGTGGTGATCAGGTGGGCCAGCAGGGCACGCTTGTGGCTGGCCGGCAGGCGGAACACGCGCTGCTCGATGCGCTCGACCGTGGTGTTCGGCGGCGTGACTTCGATGCGTTCCGGGTTGTGCAGCAGCTTGCCGGCAAGGTCAGTGATGTCCTTGGAGAACGTCGCCGAGAACAGCAGGTTCTGGCGCTTGGCCGGCAGGCGGGCCAGCACTTTTTTCACGTCATGGACAAAACCCATGTCGAGCATGCGGTCGGCTTCGTCCAGCACGAGGATTTCCACGTGGGACAAGTCGACGCTGCCCTGGCCGGCCAGGTCCAGCAGGCGGCCGGGGCAGGCCACCAGGACATCGACGCCACGGGCCATGGCCTGGACTTGCGGGTTCATGCCGACGCCGCCGAAGATGCAGGCGCTGACGAACTTCAGGTCACGCGCATAGACCTTGAAGCTCTCGTGGACCTGGGCCGCCAGTTCGCGGGTTGGGGTCAGGACCAGCACGCGGGGTTGGCGCGGGCCGTGACGCTGGGATTTGTCCGGGTGACCGTTGGGGAACAGCCGCTCGAGGATCGGAAGGGCGAAACCGCCGGTTTTACCAGTACCTGTCTGTGCGGCGACCATCAGGTCGCGACCTTGCAACACGGCGGGGATGGCCCGCTGTTGCACCGGGGTAGGCTGGGTGTAGCCGGCGGCTTCGATGGCGCCGACTAAAGCCTCGGAGAGACCGAGGGAAGCAAAGGACATGAGTAATCCTGTTTTTAGTGAGGGCCTGGCCCAATGGGATAGTCTTGCCTGGCGCAAATGACGGTCATTGAAAGACGTCATCCCGTCCGGTCCTGCCGGGTCTGGAAGACGGGTCCGGACAGGGCTCGCGCGGGCTGGAAGCTGCGCTGTAGCGGTGTCGGGATGCCTTTTGCAAGACCGGGCGTCCGGGCGTGAGCCTGGCGGGAAGGCCCGAGTATAACAGAGCAATCGCCGCGCGCCGCTTTCCTGCTGCTCAACGGTGTATTTCAGTGGGGTACCGGGTCTTGCGGTGCCGCCTTGCCGGCCGGGTCGGCACCATAGCGGGCGCTCAGCTCGGCATAGGCCGGTTCGCGCTTGAAACGCTTGAGTTCAGCACCGAAGCGCTGCACCAGCAAATCCATGCCGGCGCTGCGCCGTACCGCCAGGTATTGGCTTTGACGGCTCACGACCGTGGGATTTTCGCTGATCTGGTCATCCATTTGCAGCGCCTTGAGCACATGCCGGCCCACTCGGCGGTCGGTGATGAGCAGGTCGATCCGGCCCAACTGCAACTTGCCGAAATTGGCTTCATGGGTGGGCGCGGTTTCCCGCTTGAACCGGGTCGATTCCCTGAACGCCTGGCTGTACAGATAACCCGGAGACGTGCCGACGGTCAGTCCTTCGAGCTCATCGAGCGTGCGAAACGGATGGGGCCGGGCGTTGGCGTAGAACATCACGAACTCGACGTCCGACAGCGGTTCGCTCGGGTAGAGCAGCAGGGAGTCGCGCTCCTCGCTGCGAAAGATATCCAGTGCACCGTCTGCCAGCCCCTGTTCCAGCATCGCCAGGCAACGCTTCCAAGGCAGGAACTGCCATTCGACATCAACGCCCAGGCGCTTGAACACGATGGCGGTGGTTTCATAGTCCAGGCCCAGGGCCCTGCCGTTCTCCTCATAGACGTAGGGCGCCCAGGGTTCGGTGACGATGCGCAGCTTCTCGGCCCGGGCGCAAACGCTCAGGCACAGGAGTAACAGGACGGTCAGGAGTTGGGTAAAGACGGGCATTGTCTGAGGTTACGATGAGAGCTCATCAAATAGCTAGAGCGCTCTGGCTCGCGGGTTGGTTGCCCTTTGCCTGCAAGGCGCATGAAAAAGGCCCGGGTTTTCACCAGGGCCTTTGCGTACCGGCACTTCAGTGCCTAGCGCGGCAGCTTGAGGTTGTTCCACACAGCGAGGCTCGGCTCGGCCTGGTTCAACGTGTAGAAGTGCAGGCCCGGCGCGCCACCTTGCAACAGTCGTTCACACATCTGCGTGATGACCTCCTCGCCGAAGCGTTGGATGCTGGCCGTGTCATCGCCGTAGGCTTCCAGTTGCTTGCGGATCCAGCGCGGGATTTCCGCGCCGCAGGCGTCGGAAAAACGCGCCAGTTTGCTGTAGTTGGTGATCGGCATGATGCCCGGTACCACCGGAATGTCGACACCCAACTTGCGCACACGCTCGACGAAGTAGAAGTAGCTGTCGGCGTTGAAGAAATACTGGGTAATCGCGCTGTTGGCGCCGGCGTTGGCCTTGCGCACGAAATTGCTCAGGTCGTCTTCGAAATTGCGTGCTTGCGGATGCATTTCCGGATACGCGGCGATTTCAATATGAAAGTGCTCGCCGGTCTCCTGGCGGATGAACTCGACGAGCTCGTTGGCGTGGCGCAGTTCACCGCTGGCCATGCCCATGCCCGAGGGCAGGTCACCGCGCAGGGCGACGATACGCTTGATGCCGGCGGCCTTGTACTGGGTCAGCAGGCTACGCAGGTCATCCTTGCTATCGCCCACGCAGGACAGGTGCGGAGCGGCCGGGACTTTGACTTCGCTTTCAAGCTGCAGCACGGTATTCATCGTGCGGTCACGGGTCGAACCGCCGGCGCCGTAGGTGCAGGAGAAAAAATCGGGGTTGTAGCCTGCCAGCTGTCGGGCAGTGGCAATCAGTTTTTCATGCCCAGCATCGGTCTTCGTCGGGAAGAACTCGAAGCTGTAGCGACGTTCTTGGGACATGGTCATATCCTTGGAAACTTGTAGGCCGGTGAGGCGCTCGGGCTCTTTGTGGGAGCGAGCTTGCTCGCGATTGGCATCGCCTCGGTCTGGCAGCTGGACCGAGGTGTCTGCATCGCGAGCAGGCTCGCTCCCACAAAGGAGCCGGCTCCCGCAGGGGGAGCCGCGCCGATCAGTAGCGGTAGGCGTGCGGCTTGAACGGGCCTTCGACGGTCACGCCGATGTAGTCAGCCTGTTGCTTGGTCAGCTTGGTGACCACGCCGCCGAAACCGCGGACCATTTCCAGGGCCACTTCTTCGTCGAGTTTCTTCGGCAATACTTCCACGGTCAGGCGCTCGGCTTTCTGCGCCGGTGGCAGGTCGGCGTATTTCTGGCCGAACAGGAAGATCTGGGCCAGGACCTGGTTGGCGAACGAACCGTCCATGATGCGGCTTGGGTGACCGGTGGCGTTGCCCAGGTTCACCAGGCGGCCTTCAGCCAGCAGGATCAGGTAGTCATCGTTCTGCGGGTCGAAGCTGCCGGTACCGGTGCGGTGAACTTTGTGCACCTGTGGCTTCACTTCTTCCCATGCCCAGTTCTTGCGCATGAAAGCGGTGTCGATTTCATTGTCGAAGTGACCGATGTTGCAGACCACGGCGCGCTTTTTCAGGGCCTTGAGCATGTTGGCGTCGCAGACGTTGACGTTGCCGGTGGTGGTCACGATCAGGTCGATCTTGCCCAGCAGTGCCTTGTCGACGCTGGCTTCGGTGCCGTCGTTGTTGCCGTCGATGAACGGCGAAACCAGTTCGAAACCGTCCATGCAGGCTTGCATGGCGCAGATCGGGTCGACTTCGGACACCTTGACGATCATGCCTTCCTGACGCAGGGACTGGGCCGAACCCTTGCCCACGTCACCGTAGCCGATCACCAGGGCCTGCTTGCCGGACAGCAAGTGGTCGGTGCCGCGCTTGATGGCGTCGTTGAGGCTGTGACGGCAACCGTACTTGTTGTCGTTCTTGCTCTTGGTCACCGAGTCGTTGACGTTGATGGCCGGGATCTTCAACTCTCCCTTGGCCAGCATGTCCAGCAGGCGGTGGACGCCGGTGGTGGTTTCTTCGGTCACGCCGTGGACCTTGTCCAGCACGGCCGGGTATTTCTTGTGCAGCAGCTCGGTCAGGTCGCCGCCGTCGTCGAGGATCATGTTGGTGTCCCATGGCTGGCCATCCTTGAGGATGGTCTGCTCCAGGCACCACTCATACTCTTGCTCGGTCTCGCCTTTCCAGGCGAAAACCGGGATGCCGGCAGCGGCGATCGCGGCAGCGGCCTGGTCCTGGGTCGAGAAAATGTTGCAGGACGACCAGCGCACTTCGGCACCCAGGGCAACCAGGGTTTCGATCAGCACGGCGGTCTGGATGGTCATGTGGATGCAGCCGAGGATTTTTGCGCCCTTCAATGGCTGTTCGCCAGAGTATTTGCGGCGCAGGCCCATCAGGGCTGGCATTTCGGATTCGGCGATGATGATTTCGCGACGGCCCCAGGCAGCCAGGGACATGTCGGCGACTTTGTAGTCGGTAAAAGCTGCAGGCGTGATAACAGCGCTCATGAAGAGCCTCCATTCGTAATGTATGCGAATGGGCGCCGTTGTGCGTTTAGTGCCAGTGCGGGGAACCCCGTACCAGCAACGCCCCATCCGAGCCTGACAGGTCGAGCCTGCTGCAGCGCCCCTCGGACAGGTGGCGGGAACGACCCAAAGCGTGGGCCGATGAAACGGGGGCGATTATAACGGGCTAAGCGGATCTTCCAAAGGGTTTCTGTCGGCAAATCAAAAATGCCGATGATCGTCATAGGGGCGGCGACGTAGAGGCTGCCCGCCGGGTCTGCCATGATGCCGGCATTCATCGGCCAGACGCTCAGGAGTGAACATGAATTTCCACACCCGCAAATGGGTCAAGCCCGAAGACCTCAACCCCAACGGCACGCTGTTCGGTGGCAGCCTGCTGCGCTGGATCGACGAAGAGGCGGCGATCTATGCCATCGTCCAGCTCGGTAACCAGCGTGTGGTCACCAAATACATCTCCGAAATCAACTTTGTCAGCGCCTCGCGCCAGGGCGACATCATCGAACTGGGCATCACCGCCACCGAGTTCGGCCGCACGTCCATCACCCTGACCTGCGAGGTGCGCAACAAGATCACTCGCAAGAGCATCCTGACGGTGGAAAAGATGGTTTTCGTCAACCTCGGTGAAGACGGCTTGCCCGCGCCCCATGGCCGGACCGAGATCAAGTACGTCAAGGATCAGTTCAAGGACGATACCGTCGAATAAGCCGAACCCTGTGGGAGCGAGCTTGCTCGCGATGACGGTTATACGTCCAACTCCGATGCAAGCTGACCCGCCGCCTTCGCGAGCAAGCTCGCTCCCACATTTGTATTCGAGCCACTACTGAACAGCTCCGAGCGCCGCGTGTCGTAGGTACATCACGCCACCGGTTCAGGAGCTGTATGGACACTCATAAAGACGGCAAGACCCCTGACCTCTCGGCAGAGGAGCAGCACGAGGTCGACCGCAACCAGCCGCCACGGGCGGCGGTATTGCATGAAATCATTCGCACCCAGGGTGATCAGGAGCTGGAGCGCAGTGTCGCCGCCCTGTGGTGGTCGGCCCTGGCGGCCGGTTTGACGATGGGCTTGTCGCTGATGGCGATGGGGCTGCTCAACTCCCGGTTGCCGGACCATGAAGGCTTCAAGGTCATCGCCAGTTTTGGCTACTGCGCCGGCTTCCTGGCCGTGATCCTCGCGCGACAGCAATTGTTCACCGAAAACACCCTGACGGCGGTGCTGCCGATCATGAGCAAACCCACGTTGGGCAATTTCGGCCGGTTGTTCCGGTTATGGGGCGTGGTGCTGGTGGGCAACCTGTGCGGCACCTTGCTGGTGGCCTATGTGATGCTGCACCTGCCGATCTTTGACCGGCGCACCGACCTGGCCTTTCTGGAGATTGGCCGCAAGGTGATGGAGAACGACACCGGCCAGATGTTCGCCAAAGGCATCATTTCCGGCTGGATGATCGCAACCATGGTGTGGATGATCCCCTCCATGGAGAACGCCAAGATGTGGATCATTGTCCTCATCACCTACCTCATGGCGCTTGGGGATTTCACCCACATCGTCGTGGGATCGGCCGAGGTGTCTTACCTGGTGTTTGCCGGGCAGCTGTCGTGGGAGGACTTCTGGATGGTGTTCGCCGCGCCGACCCTGGCGGGAAACATCATCGGCGGCAGCTTCATCTTTGCGCTGATCAGCCACGCCCAGGTGCGTAGCGAAACCAATACGCCCCTCAGTCGGCAGGGCCTGCCGCCGCGCCGACGTGACGTTGCCGATAAATGAAGTAAAGCGCGGTCAGTACGGTGAGTCCGCCGACCAGGGTGCCGGTCCACGGCAAATCGGCGAGGTCGGCGCCGCTGGCGACCACCAGGCCGCCGATCCAGGCGCCGGCCGCGTTGCCCAGGTTGAAGGCGCTCTGGTTCAGGGTCGAGCCCAGGTTGGGGGCTTCGTGGGCCTGGTCGATGATCAGCAATTGCAGGATCGGGCACAGGGCGAACGCAAAGACGCCCCACAACACCAGGGTGATCGCCGCCGGAATCACCGATTGGCTGGTCTGGCTGAACGCGGCGAGCACCAGCACCACGGCCAGCGCCATGCCCACAAGGGATGGCAGCAAGCGCCGGTCAGCCAGGCGTCCGCCCAAGAAACTCCCCGCCGTCAGGCCCACGCCGAATAACAACAGCATGACGGTGATGCCGTGGGGACTCACGCCAGTGATGTCCTGCAGGATCGGTGCGATGTAAGTGAACACGCTGAACAGGCTGGTCGAAGCCAGCACACTCATGCCCAGCGCCAGCAGCACATTGGCCTTGCCCAGCACCTTGAACTCACTGGCGAGGTTGGCCTTGTCCATGGGAATTTCCTTGGGCAGCCACACCCATTGGGCGATGGCTGCAATCACGCCGATGACCGCTACCGCCCAGAACGTCGATCGCCAGCCGGCGTATTGACCCAAGGCCGTGCCCAGCGGCACGCCCAGCACATTCGCCAGGGTCAGGCCGGTGAACATCATTGCAATCGCCTGGGCCCGTTTGTTCGGTGCTACCAGCCCGGCGGCCACCACCGACCCGATGCCAAAAAATGCCCCGTGACAGAGGGCGGTGATGACTCGGGCAGCCATCAGCGTGACGTAGTTCGGCGCGAGGGCGCAGAGCACGTTGCCGAGAATGAACATCAGCGTCATGCCCAGCAGCGTGGCCTTGCGCGGCATGTTCGCGGTGCCGATCGCCAGGATCGGTGCGCCGAATACCACCCCCAGCGCATAGCCGGTAATCAGCAGCCCGGCGTGGGGAATGCTTACGGCCAGGTCACGGGCGACATCGGGCAACAGCCCCATGATGACGAATTCAGTCGTGCCGATGCCGAAAGCGGCGACGGCCAAAGCAAGCAAGGCGAGTGGCATGCGCAAGGTCTCTGTCTGTAGTCTTGACGCTCTGATCAGGCATACGCATGCCGATGCCTTGGTTCGAATGAACGGGCAGCAGCAGAATTATTGGAATTGATCTATGCGCAACTGAGTGCGGCGTGGTCGGGTGCAGTATAACGGTGGTGGTGCTTTTCGGCATGCGCTAGCTGAAAGAACCTTTCGGCCGGCCGCGACTCTTAGCCTGCGGGCTGGCATGCTGTGATGAAGCTCTAGCGGTGCTTGACGCTCGATTCTCGATAAAACTCAATAAGGAAATGCGGTATGACGGTAGCCCTGTGGTGCGTTTTGATTGCTTTTATCCTGCCTTACCTGTGTATCGGCATCGCCAAGGCCGGCGGCAGATACAGATTGCAAGATAACCACGACCCCCGGGATTTTCTCGACTCGCTCGAAGGCGCTCCCCGCCGTGCCTACGCCGCGCAATTGAACAGCTTTGAAATCGCCCCGTTTTTTGCCGCCGCCGTGATCGTCGCGCATCTGGCCGGCAATGCCGAGCTGGTCACCATCAATGTGCTGGCGGTGCTGTTCATCACCAGCCGCTTGCTCTACATCATTTGCTACCTGGCGGACTGGGCGATCCTGCGTTCGCTGGTGTGGTTCGTGGGGGTAGGGTTGGTACTGAGTTTCTTCTTTGTTTCGGTCTGAGAATGGTTTTTGATGATGGTTGTTTTTGCTGGCCTCATCGCGAGCAAGCTCGCTCCCACAGTTGATCCCGGTGAATACAAATCTGATGTAGACACCGATCCAATGTGGGAGCGAGCTTGCTCGCGATGGGGCTAGGGGTTGGCGCTGACCGCATTCGCTACCTGTGGCACTTGCGGCAGCGCCATGCCCTTGGGCCACAACATCCAGATCTGACCTTGCTGTTTCATGTCCCCGGCCAGTTGCCCGGCCGCGTCCCCGGTGCCCCAGAACAGATCCGCTCGGACTTCGCCAGAGATCGCGCCCCCTGTGTCCTGGGCGGCGACGGGACGGTTCAGGGCGCTGCCATCGGGGCGATTCGTCGACAGCCACAGCAGGCTGCCCAACGGAATCACCTTGCGATCCACCGCCACGCTGTAGCCGGCGGTAAGCGGTACATTCAACGAGCCTCGCGGGCCTTCGTTGCTGTCGGGGTTGCGGTTGAAAAACACATAGCTGGGGTTGCTGCCCAGCAACTCGGGGATCCGCTCCGGATGGGCCTTGGCCCAGGCACTGATGGTGCCCATGGTCACGTCTTCTTTTTTCAGCTCGCCCTGTTCCACCAGCCAGCGGCCGATGGGCCGGTAGGGGTGGCCATTCTGGTCGGCATAACCGATGCGCAACTGGCGGCCGTCATCGAGCCGGATGCGTCCCGAACCCTGGATCTGCAGGAATTGCAGGTTCATCGGGTCGGTGAGCCAGGCGATGACCGGCGCCTTCACGCCGTTGGTCTCGATGGTGCTGGCGTCGTCGTAGGGTTTCAGCACGCGGCCTTCGAGACGCCCGCGCAGGCGTTTGCCCTTGAGCTCCGGGTAGAGGCTATCCAGCGCCACGACGATCATGTCTTCAGGCACACCGTAGACCGGGATATTCGCCGTGGCGGTCTGCGTGAGGCTGCCAGGATAGACCGGCTCGTAGTAGCCGGTAATCAGGCCGTTGGGGCTGTTGTCGCCCGAGCGCAGGCCATAGACGTCGAGGTTCTGTTTCAGGAAATTGCGTACCGCCGCGGCGGTTTGCGGCACATTGGCCGCCGCCGCGCAGCTCGGCCCCCAGGCCGCATCGGCCTTGAGGCGGGTGCAGGCGCTGCGCCAGGCGCCGAAGCCGGCCAGCAGGTCTTCATCGGCTACCGACGGCAGTGCCTCCCAGGGCGCGCTGACGTAGGTGGCGAGGGCATGAGTCTGAGGCTCCTCGACCTTTTCGCCGCGGTTGCAGCCGGCTAGCAGTGCAATCAGCGGTAAGGTCAACGCCAGGCCCGTGCGCCAGGACTTGAAGCGGCTGTTCATGATATTTCCTTTGCGGTCGTCCAGGCGCTGTCATGCGCCTGGCACCCGTATTGTTGATAGGGCCATTGGTGTTTTCCGACGACCCGGGGATACTAGCGGTCGTTTTCTGTCCAGAGGCCAAAATGTTTGTAAGACGGTTTTCCATGGCAGTGCTGGCCTGCCTGATGCTGTCCGCCTGTGGTGGTGTCGATCCCAACTCACCACTGGGCCAGCGCAAGACGATTTTCAAGCATATGCTCAAGACCAACGAAGAGTTGGGTGGCATGTTGCGTGGTCGTGTTCCGTTCGATGGCACGCGTTTCGCCGAAGGCGCGGTGCGACTGGATCAACTTTCCCACGAACCGTGGAAACATTTTCCGCAGGTGCGTGAGCAGGATCACACCAGCGCCCGGGACGAAGTCTGGCAGAAGCAGGCGCGTTTCCAGGAACTGGCCCGCAGTCTCGAAGCGGCCACCGCCGAATTGGTGATCGCCAGTCGGGTCCAGCCCTACCGGGCCAGTAACCTGGGTCCGGCGGTGCAGAAGGTCGAGGATGCGTGCAGTGCCTGTCATAAGGAATTCCGGGACTATTGAAATCCAGTCCGGTGCTTATTTATCCAACTCGTCTACCGCTTCCTGCAGCTCCTTGCGGGACGCCGCCAGCTTGTCCTTGCGCTTGTTGATTTTTTCCGCATCGCCTTTTTTCATGGCCTTTTCCAAATCGGCCTGACGGCGACTGACTTCATGCTTGGCCTCCAGCACCTTGTTTTCACGCTCCTTGCGCAGGGAAGCATCGGTGCAGTGGGTGGTGACTTCGGCCAGGGCTGTTTCCAGTCCGGCCTGCTGGTCCTGATTGCCTCGGGACTTGGCCAGTTCGATCTGGTTGATGATGCCTTGGCGCTTGGCTGCACAACCGGTCAGTTCCGGGCTCTGTTCATCCGCCATCAAGGGGGCGGCCATGGCACCGCATAAGGCCAGCAGGGCAACGGGGTACAGGAAATTCATAGCAACTCCGTATAAAAACTCACGAGCGGTCGGGACAGATGCGCAGTTGGAGCGCCTCCCGTCTCTTGGGTTCAACCGCACGGGCCGGACTAGAAGCCATCGACCCCTGCGGTGCGTAATGTTTCACTCAAGGCCAGTACCTGCGGGGCGCGAAAAAAAGCGCTCAGTTGCGCGGCGCGTCCCGGCCCGATACCCGTTTCGGCTTGCCATTGTTCAGTGTCGCGTTCAGCCAGGACCTCCCAGCGCTCCTCGAGCCTTGCCCCTCCGGTGGGCGGTACGCCAAGCGCCTTGAGCCATTGACGGAAGGGGCGCTGCCGGGCGCTGTCCAGGCTGGCGAGCAGACGGGCGCTGTTGCGTTCGCCGAAACCGGCAATGTTAGCAAGCTCGGCGGCATCAAGGGTCAACCAATCCAGCAATCCGTCGAGCTGGCCGGCGGCCAGCAGTTGCTCCCAGGTGCCGGGGCCAACATGGGGCAGGGCGAGCCCGTGCTTGCCGCTGAGCCAGTTCAGGCGCGCGAGGAACTGGCTTTCACAGCCAGGCGTCGGTTGCCAGCAGCTCAAGAAGTGATGATCGGCAGCGGCGGGGATGTCGAGGCTCCGGCGCTCGACACTGCGCAGCACGACACTGTCGAGCCGCGGAATGGTCAACCCGGCCAGGCTGATGGCGACCTGGTCGCCGGGACGGATATCCATGCCTTCCCAGCGCTTGAGTGAGCTGACGCTTACCCGGCGAATCTGGCGGTCGTCGAGCATCACCGGCGCAAGCTCCAGCACCGGCGTAATACGCCCGGTGCGGCCGATCTTGAAACGCACATCCCGCACCTCGGCCAGCGCCTGGGCGTGTGGGTATTTCCAGGCCACGCTCCACGAGGGCGCCCGGGCTTGCCAGCGGTCGGCGGGCGGGCGTCGACTCTGGCGCAAGACGACCCCGTCGCTGGCGAACGGCAGCGGCGTGCGGTACCAGTGGTTGCGCCAGTGTTGCGCATCGGCCAATGCCTGGATGGGCTGGCTATAAGCGGTCGCATTGGCGAAACCCAGTTCGTTCAGCGCGGCAATCCGTTCAGGCAGGGTCGCCGGCCCTTCCGGCCACTCCCACACGAACAGACCGATGCCAGACGCTTGTTCCGCGCTCAGGTCCTTGCGGGCCATCAGTCCCGCCACGATTGATCGAGCGTTAAGGCTGCCGCTGACGGCCTGTACGTGATCGTCGAGCCGCCAGTAGAGCTCCCCCTGGACGAGCAGGTCCGCAGGTTCGCGCAACCGTTGAGGGATGTCGCGGATCTTTCGTGCAGTGTTGGTCCAGTCATGTCCCTGGAGGCCATCGCCGCGGCTGATCGCCTGGTGTAGGCGCCCACTGCGATAAACCAGGGTAACCGCTACGCCATCGACTTTCGGCTGGGCCCAGACGTCGTCGCGACCGTCCAACCAGCTGCGCACGGCATCGGCGTCCTTGAGTTTATCCAGGCCGGTATGAGCGATCGGGTGGGCAACTTTCCCGCCAGCGGAGCGCAAGGGCGTGCCCGGCGACTCGAGGCCAAGGCAGTTGCGCCAATGTTCCAGTTGCGCCCGGGACTGATCGTAAAGCTCATCGGCCACCAGGGAGTGGCCGAGGCGGTGATAGGCGTCATCCCATGCGTCAATCTGTTGCTGGAGGACGTCGACCTGTGCCTGGGCGCGTTCGGGTGGCCCGCTCGGGCAGGGGGCCGCGATGACGGGCATGGCCAGTAAAAAGCCTACAAGTGCGCGCAATAACGACAGCATCGAAGCATCCTTGCCAGGTGAAGTACTGGAAGGCTAGTCAGTGTTGCAAAAGGCGCGAGGTCCAGTGCGTTACCGGGTTTTGCCAAGCGCGATGGCGCAGCTGTGGCGGTACAGTCGGCGGTGATTTGCTCGGGCAACTGTGCCTTGAACACGTCGGTGAGCGGTGCAGAATGGACACTCGATCCGCTCTGCCAGGAGTGCAACCGATGGACCTGACCACGCTCGCGGTCTTTATCCCGGCCTGCTTTGCGCTGAACATGGCGCCGGGCCCGAACAACCTGCTGTCGATCAGCAACGCCTCGCGTTATGGTTTCGTTCGCGCCTGCAGCGGTGGCATCGGCCGCCTGCTGGCGTTTGCGATCATGATCGCCCTGGCGGCGGTGGGGCTGACGGCGGTGTTGCACACCTCGGAGCTGTTGTTCCTCGGCATCAAGCTCGTCGGTGCCGGTTATCTTTTTTATCTCGCTGTGCAGTTGTGGCGTGCGCAACCTGAAGCCGCCGGCGAGGCAGAGGCCAGTTCGATGAGCATGGCCAGCCTGGCGCGCCAGGAATTCCTCGTGGCGATCGGCAATCCGAAGGCAATCCTGCTTTTTACCGCTTTCCTGCCGCAGTTCGTTGACCGCGCGGGCACCGTCACCCAGCAGTTCGCGGTGCTGGGCGGGCTGTTCCTGGCATTGGAATGCGTTGCCATTGGCTTGTATTGCTACATGGGTATTTATGCCCGGCGGCTGTTCGCCCGGCCGAGTGGCAAGCGGTTGTTCAACCGGATGTGCGCGGGGTTACTGGCGAGCGCGGCTTCGTTTTTGTTGGTGGCGCGGCGGACTTGAAAAGCTTGATACACCCTGAGGTTTGAAGGGGGGCGCTTCGCACCCCAGCGGGAGCAAGCTCCCTCGCCACGAAGGCGTAAAAAAGCCCCTGGCGACCGAGTCGGCAGGGGCTTTTCACAGCCGCGGGGTATTACAGGCCGGCAGCGGCGCGCAGGGCGTCGGCGCGGTCGGTTTTTTCCCAGGTGAAGGTGGTGAAGGTGTCGTCACCCACCGTCTTGGTCTGCGGCGTGCGGCCGAAGTGGCCGTAGGCTGCGGTGTCCTGGTACATCGGGTGCAGCAGATCAAGCATGGTGGTGATCGCGTACGGACGCAGGTCGAACACTTCACGGACCAATTGGATGATCTTGTCATCGCCAATCTTGCCGGTGCCGAAGGTGTTCAGCGAAATCGACGTAGGCTGGGCGACGCCGATGGCGTAGGACACCTGGATCTCGCAGCGCTCGGCCAGGCCGGCGGCAACGATGTTCTTGGCCACATAACGACCGGCGTAGGCGGCCGAGCGGTCAACCTTGGACGGGTCCTTGCCAGAGAACGCGCCGCCGCCATGACGGGCCATGCCGCCGTAGCTGTCGACGATGATCTTGCGACCGGTCAGGCCACAGTCACCCACCGGGCCACCGATGATGAACTGGCCGGTCGGGTTGATGTGGAACTGGGTGTCCTTGGACAGCAGTTCGGCAGGCAGCACGTGCTTGACGATCAGCTCCATCACGCCTTCGCGCAAGTCTTTGTAGGACACTTCGGGGTTGTGCTGGGTCGACAGCACGACCGCGTCGATGCCAACCACCTTGCCACCTTCGTAACGGCAGGTCACTTGGGACTTGGCGTCCGGGCGCAGCCAAGGCAGCAGGCCGGATTTGCGCGCTTCAGCCTGGCGCTGGACCAGCTGGTGCGAAAAGGTGATCGGTGCCGGCATCAGCACGTCGGTTTCGTTGCTGGCGTAGCCGAACATCAGGCCCTGGTCGCCGGCGCCCTGGTCTTCCGGCTTGGCGCGGTCAACGCCCTGGTTGATGTCCGGCGACTGCTTGCCGATGATGTTCATCACGCCGCAGGTCGCGCCGTCGAAGCCGACGTCGGAGCTGTTGTAGCCGATGCCCAGGATCACGTCGCGAACGATCTGCTCCAGGTCGACCCAGGCCGAGGTGGTGACTTCGCCGGCGATGATCGCCACGCCCGTTTTCACCAGAGTCTCGCACGCCACGCGGGCGAACTTGTCTTCAGCAATGATGGCGTCCAGCACCGCATCAGAAATCTGGTCGGCGATTTTGTCCGGATGCCCTTCAGACACGGACTCGGAGGTGAAAAGGGAGTATTCGCTCATCTCGATGTTTTCCTACAAGTTACCGATGGTGAGTGTCGCCAGCCGGTCGCTGAAAATGGCGAACCTGGATCTGGAAACCATTACGTAAGCCTACATAGAGGCTTTCCCCGGGCACGAGGCCCGCAGCGGTGGCCCAACGGGCCAGATCGTCCTGTTCAAACCCCAGCCAGAGATCACCGCAGGCCTCCTTGGCCCAACTCTGGTTGTGGCTGCATAACTCTGTCACCAACAGACTACCGCCCGGTTGCAGCAGGTTGGCCATGTGCTTGAGTGCATCGGCCGGCGCGGCAAAATGGTGAAGCACCATGTTCAATACAACACAGTCGACCTGCAGGCTCACACCGTTGAGGGCATCGGCCAGTTGCAGGCGGACATTAGCCAGGGACTCACGTTCGCACACCTGGCGGGCCAGTTCGAGCATCGCCGGGCTGTTGTCCAGCGCGGTCACCTGGCTGAAGCGCCGCGCCAGTTCCGGCAGGAATGCACCGTCGCCGGGGCCGACTTCCATCGCTGTGGCGGTGGGCTCGAAGCTGAGCTTGTCCAGCAGCGCCACGACGCTGTCACGGTATTGCGGCAGTCCTGCGATCAGGTCCTGCTGGGCGCGAAATTTCTCCGCCACCCGGGCGAAAAAATCCTGGCTGGCGGCGGCTCGTTGCCCGTGTACCTGGGCGATGCGGGCTTGCACGTCCAGCGGCAAGTCCAGTTCGTCCACCTCTTCAAGCAGCGCTGCGTGCAGCTTGCCGCCCAGCAGTTCGGTGTGGGGCAGGGCGCGGCGGTAGAAAATCGCGTTGCCTTCACGGCGCGTCGCCACCAGGTCGGCCTGGGCCAGCACCTTCAAATGGTGGCTCATGCCGGACTGGCCGATGCCGAAGATCTGCGCCAGTTCCAGAACGCCGAACGAGTCGTTGGCCAGGGCGCGCAATACATTGAGCCGCAGCGGATCGCCGCCGGCCTTGCAAAGGGCCGCCAGCTCATCGCAATCGTCATGGCGAATGGAAGGCACGCGTAAATTCATGGGCGGCAGTCTAGTGACGGGTCTGGCGCATCGCAAGGTCAATATCAAAAAGTTTTGATATTGCTCGATAAATGGCACTTCCCAGCAGCAGCTTGACTCTACCCAGCAACAGCGGAAAGGTTTCACCTGACCGATGCGGCTTTATCCGGCGCAAATATCGCCTTTGGACGAGTATCTGATTGCCCCGAGGCGGGTGGGTGAGGGAAAATGCTCGCCTTTTTCAGTTTCGTTATTCAAAAACCAGGAGATCAGCGATGCCCAGCCGTCGTGAGCGTGCCAATGCCATTCGTGCCCTCAGCATGGATGCCGTGCAGAAAGCCAACAGCGGCCATCCCGGTGCCCCCATGGGTATGGCGGATATCGCCGAGGTGCTTTGGCGCGACTACCTCAAGCACAACCCGAGCAACCCATCGTTTGCCGACCGCGACCGCTTCGTGCTGTCCAACGGCCACGGCTCGATGTTGATCTACTCGCTGCTGCACCTGACCGGCTATGACCTGTCGATCGATGACCTGAAGAACTTCCGCCAGCTGCACAGCCGCACCCCGGGCCACCCGGAATACGGCTACACCCCAGGCGTTGAAACCACCACCGGTCCGTTGGGCCAGGGCCTGGCCAACGCCGTGGGCTTCGCTTTGGCGGAAAAAGTCCTGGCGGCGCAGTTCAACCGTCCTGGCCACGACATCGTCGATCACCACACCTACGTGTTCCTGGGTGATGGCTGCATGATGGAAGGCATTTCCCACGAAGTCGCTTCCCTGGCCGGTACCCTGGGCCTGGACAAGCTGATCGCCTTTTACGATGACAACGGCATTTCCATCGACGGCGAGGTCGAAGGCTGGTTCACCGACGACACCCCCAAGCGCTTCGAAGCCTACAACTGGCTGGTGATCCGCAACGTCGACGGTCACGACCCGGAAGAAATCAAGATCGCCATCGAGACTGCGCGCAAGAGCGCCCAGCCGACACTGATCTGCTGCAAGACCACCATCGGTTTCGGTTCGCCGAACAAGCAGGGCAAGGAAGACTGCCACGGCGCGCCACTGGGTGCCGAGGAAATCGCCCTGACCCGCGCCGCGCTGAAGTGGGAACACGGCCCGTTCGAAATCCCGGCCGACATTTATGCCGAGTGGGACGCCAAGGAAAAAGGCCGCGCGGCCGAAGCCGAGTGGGACCAGCGTTTTGCAGCCTACTCCGCCGAATTCCCTGAGCTGGCCAACGAACTGGTACGTCGCCTCAGCGGCGAGTTGCCGGCCGATTTCGCCGAGAAAGCTTCTGCCTACATCGCCGAAGTCGCGGCCAAGGGCGAAACCATCGCCAGCCGCAAGGCCAGCCAGAACACCCTGAACGCCTTCGGCCCATTGCTGCCGGAACTGCTGGGCGGTTCGGCCGACCTGGCCGGCTCCAACCTGACCCTGTGGAAAGGCTGCAAGGGTGTAACCGCCGAAGACGCCAGCGGCAACTACATGTACTACGGTGTTCGTGAGTTCGGCATGAGCGCGATCATGAACGGCGTTGCCCTGCACGGCGGCCTGGTGCCTTACGGCGCGACCTTCCTGATGTTCATGGAATACGCCCGCAACGCTGTGCGTATGTCGGCGCTGATGAAAAAACGCATCCTGTACGTGTTCACCCACGACTCCATCGGCCTGGGCGAAGACGGCCCGACTCACCAGCCGATCGAGCAACTGGCGAGCCTGCGCTGCACGCCGAACCTGGACACCTGGCGCCCATGCGACGCCGTGGAGTCCGCTGTGGCCTGGAAACACGCCATCGAGCGCAACGATGGCCCATCGGCGTTGATCTTCTCGCGCCAGAACCTGCAGCACCAGGAGCGCGATGCCGGCCAGATCGGCGACATCAGCCGTGGCGGCTATGTGCTCAAGGACTGCATCGGCGAGCCTGAGCTGATCCTGATCGCCACCGGTTCGGAAGTCGGCCTGGCCGTCCAGGCCTTCGACAAGCTGACCGGGCAGGGCCGCAACGTGCGCGTGGTCTCCATGCCTTGCACCAGCGTGTTCGACGCCCAGGATGCCGGCTACAAGCAAGCGGTGTTGCCGTTGCAGGTCAGCGCGCGCATTGCCATCGAAGCCGCTCACGCCGATTACTGGTACAAGTACGTCGGCCTGGAAGGCCGCGTGATCGGCATGACCACCTACGGTGAGTCGGCGCCTGCGTCGGCGCTGTTCGAAGAGTTCGGCTTCACCCTGGAGAACATTCTGGGGCAGGCTGAAGAGCTGCTGGAAGACTGATCCGCTAATTGTGTCGTCTGGACTGCCGCCTTCGCGAGCAAGCCCGCTCCCACATGAGATTGCATTTCAATGTGGGAGCGGGCTTGCTCGCGAAAGCGGTGGCTCGGGCAATACTGAGCTGAAGGATTCACCACGGTAATCGAGAACCCCATGCCCCAACCGCGTCCCTACAAAGTTGCACTCAACGGCTACGGCCGCATTGGTCGTTGCGTCTTGCGTGCGTTGTTCGAGCGAGGGGCGGAGGCCGGGTTCGAGATTGTGGCCATCAACGATCTGGCCGACATGGCCAGCATCGAATACCTGACACGCTTTGACTCCACCCACGGCCGGTTTCCCGGCGAAGTGCGGGTCGAGGGCGATTGTCTGCACATTAATGGCGACTGCGTGAAGGTCCTGCGCAGCGCCACGCCCGAAGGCATCGATTGGGCGTCCCTGAACGTCGATCTGGTGCTTGAGTGCTCCGGCGCCTATAACACCCGTGACGATGGCCAGCGGTTCATCGCTGCCGGCGCGCCACGGGTGCTGTTCTCCCAGCCGATGGCCAGCGAGGCCGACGTTGACGCCACCATCGTCTACGGTGTGAACCAGGACTGCCTGACCGGCGAAGAGCTGCTGGTGTCCAACGCGTCCTGCACCACCAACTGCGGCGTGCCGCTGTTGCGCCTGCTGGACCAGGCTATCGGCCTGGAATACGTGTCGATCACCACCATCCACTCGGCGATGAATGATCAGCCGGTGATCGACGCCTATCACCACGAGGATTTGCGCCGTACCCGTTCGGCCTTCCAATCGGTGATTCCGGTGTCCACTGGTCTGGCGCGCGGCATTGAACGGCTGTTGCCGGAACTTGCCGGGCGAATTCAGGCCAAAGCCGTGCGGGTGCCGACGGTCAACGTGTCTTGCCTCGACATCACGATGCAGACTGTGAGCGATACCGACGCCATCGAGGTCAACCGGATCCTGCGCGAAGCCGCCACCAGCGGCCCGCTCAAAGGCCTCCTGGCCTACACCGAGTTGCCTCACGCCAGTTGTGATTTCAACCACGACCCACATTCGGCCATCGTCGATGCCAGCCAGACCCGCGTTTCCGGGCCCAGGCTTGTAAACATCCTGGCCTGGTTCGACAACGAATGGGGTTTTGCCAATCGTATGCTGGACGTTGCCGAGCATTACCTGAAAACCGCTTCCAATAAACCTGCTCTCTAAACAGTTACCCAGGAATTGCGACCCATGACCGTGTTGAAGATGTCCGACCTCGATCTGCAAGGTAAGCGCGTACTGATTCGCGAAGACCTCAACGTCCCCGTCAAGGACGGTGTTGTCACCAGCGACGCGCGCATCCTGGCCTCGCTGCCGACCATCAAGCTGGCCCTGGAAAAAGGCGCGGCGGTGATGGTCTGCTCGCACCTGGGCCGTCCGACCGAAGGTGAATTCTCGGCCGAGAACAGCCTCAAGCCGGTGGCGGATTACCTGAGCAAGGCCCTGGGCCGCGACGTGCCGTTGATCGCCGATTACCTGGGCGGCGTCGACGTCAAGGCTGGCAATGTCGTGCTGTTCGAAAACGTGCGCTTCAACAAGGGCGAGAAAAAGAACGCCGATGAGCTGGCCCAGCAATATGCCGCCCTGTGCGACGTGTTCGTGATGGACGCCTTCGGTACCGCGCACCGCGCCGAGGGCTCGACCCACGGCGTGGCCAAGTTCGCCAAAGTCGCCGCCGCGGGTCCATTGCTGGCGGCCGAGCTGGACGCGCTGGGCAAGGCCCTGGGCTCGCCAGCCCAGCCGATGGCCGCCATCGTTGCCGGCTCCAAGGTTTCGACCAAACTGGACGTGCTCAACAGCCTGAGCCAGGTCTGCAACCAGTTGATCGTCGGTGGCGGCATCGCCAACACCTTCCTCGCCGCCGCCGGTCACCCGGTAGGCAAGTCCCTGTACGAGCCGGATCTGCTGGACACCGCCCGTGAAATCGCCGCCAAGGTCAGCGTACCGTTGCCCGTGGACGTGGTGGTTGCCAAGGAATTCGCCGAAAGTGCCACCGCCACCGTCAAGCTGATCGACGATGTGGCCGAGGACGATATGATCCTCGATATCGGCCCGCAAACCGCGGCGAACTTCGCCGAACTGCTGAAATCCTCCCAGACCATCCTGTGGAACGGTCCGGTCGGTGTGTTCGAGTTCGACCAGTTTGGCAACGGCACCAAGGTGCTGGCCCAGGCGATCGCCGAAAGCGCTGCGTTTTCCATCGCGGGCGGTGGCGACACCCTGGCTGCCATCGATAAATATGGCGTAGCCGAGCAGATCTCCTACATTTCTACCGGTGGTGGCGCGTTCCTCGAATTCGTCGAGGGCAAAGTGCTTCCTGCCGTGGAAGTCCTGGAAAGCCGGGCCAAGGCCTGAGGCGACGTTGACCAGGCAAAGGAGTGTTCCGATGGTCAAGACGTTCATGTCGCTGATGGCCGCGACGCTGTTGGTGGCTTGCTCGAGCAGCCCGCAAGCCACCGCGCCGGATACGGCGGCGCCAGTGCCTGAGCAAGGTTGTTATCAGGCTGACTGGCAGGCCGAGACCAACCCGGTACTGAACAAGCGTTCCGGGCCGGACGGCCTGGATAAATACGAGACGCAGGCGCCGGTCAAGGAACATGGTTGCCCTTGACGGGTCAGACTCTTAACTCATGGCGAGCGGCACGGGCCGCCCGTCGAGGAACACGGATGAAAGGCTTTATCGCCGTCGTGGCGTTGGCATTGTTGGCCGGTTGCTCGCAACTGGGTTTTTTGCAGTCGTCCGAGCCTGCTGCAGAGGGCTGGACGAGTTGGACATGTGACAGCGAGGCCAAGGTGCTCTGGCGTTATGCCGATGCAGCGCGCAAGGAAGTCGATGTCCGGCTGGGCGGCGCTGACAAGGTTTATCGCCTCAAGCTTGAGCCCGGCGCCGAAGGTTCGCTGTACAGCGATGACATGCTGGCGTTGCACATCAAGGGTGAGGAAGGCCTGGCGTATTGGGTCGCCACCAATGATCTGATTGGGCGGGGCTGCAAGGCCGATTGACAGGATTCAGCTGATTCACACAGATCTGAATAGGGAAAGCAGATCCCATGTGGGAGCGAGCTTGCTCGCGATAGCGGTCTATCAGGCAACAGAGATGTTGAATGTGCCACCCTCATCGCGAGCAAGCTCGCTCCCACAGGGATCGCGCCAATGTTTGGGTTTGGCGATACGGAACACGCAGGCTCGGGCCAGCCCCGACCCGCAATGACTTGAATAGCCGCCGCCGCTCCGGCAGGCTGGCACGATTAACGACCCTCGACCGGGAGAGACACACTAATGGCACTTATCAGCATGCGTCAGATGCTGGACCACGCAGCCGAGTTCGGCTACGGCGTCCCAGCCTTTAACGTCAACAACCTTGAGCAGATGCGCGCCATCATGGAAGCCGCTGACAAGACTGACTCCCCGGTGATCGTCCAAGCTTCGGCCGGCGCTCGCAAATACGCCGGCGCGCCGTTCCTGCGTCACCTGATCCTGGCGGCAATCGAAGAATTCCCGCACATCCCGGTGTGCATGCACCAGGACCACGGCACCAGCCCTGACGTCTGCCAGCGCTCCATCCAACTGGGCTTCAGCTCGGTAATGATGGACGGCTCCCTGGGCGAAGATGGCAAGACCCCGACCGACTACGAATACAATGTCCGTGTCACCCAGCAAACCGTCGCCATGGCCCACGCCTGCGGCGTCTCGGTGGAAGGTGAGCTGGGTTGCCTGGGCTCGCTGGAAACCGGCATGGCCGGTGAAGAAGATGGCATCGGCGCCGAAGGCGTGCTGGATCACAGCCAGATGCTGACCGACCCGGAAGAAGCCGCCGACTTCGTCAAGAAAACCCAGGTCGACGCCCTGGCGATCGCCATTGGCACCAGCCACGGCGCCTACAAGTTCACCAAGCCGCCTACCGGCGACGTGCTGGCCATCGACCGCATCAAGGAAATCCACAAGCGTATCCCCAACACTCACCTGGTGATGCACGGCTCCTCTTCGGTACCGCAGGAGTGGCTGGCGATCATCAACCAGTACGGTGGCGACATCAAGGAAACCTACGGCGTGCCGGTCGAGGAAATCGTCGAAGGCATCAAGTACGGCGTGCGCAAGGTCAACATCGACACTGACCTGCGCCTGGCTTCCACCGGTGCCATGCGTCGTCTGATGGCGACCAATCCTAGCGAGTTTGATCCGCGTAAGTTCTTCGGTGCGACGGTGACGGCGATGCGTGATGTGTGTATCGCGCGTTATGAGGCGTTTGGTACGGCGGGTAATGCGTCGAAGATCAAGCCGATCTCGCTGGAAGCCATGTATCAGCGGTATTTGAAGGGTGAGTTGAACGCTAAGGTTAATTGATGGTTTAGCGTTGTTGAAAAACCCGCAGTGATGCGGGTTTTTTTATGCTTGGGATGTCGTGGTTTTGTGTATATATCCGTTTTTTTGGTGATGGCTGCTCATGGTTCCGCTCTTACAGCGGGTCACTTTCGAAAAGCGCGAAAGTAACCAAAGCGCTTTTGCCCCACCACTCGGTGCCTCGCCTAGGCTCGGCATGCCCTCACTCCGGCATTGCTCCGTGGGCCCGCCGCGAAGGGCCGTCCCTGGCCCAGCGCGGCTAACCCGGCATCCATGCCGGGTTGCCCACTCCACAATGCCTGCGTTCGGCCAGCGTGGTTAACGGGGCGCCCGAGATCAACGTCTACCGCGAGGCGGCCTGGTAGCCGACCTGGTTCTGGATGAGGTTCGCGTTGCCCCTGTGGGAGCGAGCCTGCTCGCGAAGGCGGGGTGTCAGTCGATGAGGATATTGGATAAGCAGGCTTCCTGGTGAGCTGCTTGCGTCAATCTTCCTGCTCGGTCTGCAAAGCGACCTTGAAGTCCTGTCCGCCGTAAAACACGCCCAGGATGAAAACCTGTTCGGGTTCAACGACAAAGGCGATCACAGTCCGTTTGCGGTAGTTTGTTATACGCAACCCCGGCCGTATATCGTCCCTCTGGTCCCTCGGTGCGGGAATGTCCGTAGGTCTTCACAGTAGGTTGCAATAGCGTCGGTACACCTATGGGCAATTTTCGGCGAAGCCGCTGCGGCAATGTAGCGATAGAGCGCAGCTAATTGCTCAAGGGCTTCCGGTGCAAACTTGACGGTATAGACCATCAGGATTCAGCAGTGAGGTTCTGGTGCTCTGCCGCCAATCGGGAGCGCACATCATCAGCGCTTAGTGCACGCGACGGATCTACTTTCAAGGCATCGTAAGCAGGAGCTACCTGGCCTATAAGCCAGTTTTCCAAAGCACGATCACGAGCCAGTAGCGCGCGCAGGCCATCGCGAATGACTTCACTTTCAGTCGCGTACTCGCCAGCGGCCACCTTGGCTTTCACCAGGTCGGCCATTTGGTTGGGCAGGGTGATGCTGAATTGTTGAGTGCTACGCATGACGGACCCCTTGAGGAGATAGGATTTAATCCTACTCTGCTCAGAAGAATATGCACATGACCTCCTGTCATCATCTGTAGCTTGGCAGGCTCGCTCCCACAGGAGGAACGCGGACCCCATCAAGAACCAGGTCGGCTACCAGGCCGCCTCGCGGTGGACGTTGATCTCGGGCGCCCCGTTAACCACGCTGGCCGAACGCAGGTATTGCGCAGTGGGCAACCCGGCATGGATGCCGGGTTAGCCGCGCTGGGCCAGGGACGGCCCTTCGCGGCGGGCCCACGGAGCAATGCCGGAGTGAGGGCATGCCGAGCCTTAGCGAGGCACCGAGTGGTGGGGCAGAGCGTTTTTGGTTACTTTTGGCGCTCTTTCCAAAAGTGACCCGCTGTAAAAGCGGAACCATAACCAGCCGTTACAAAAAAAACGGATATACACACCGATCCTGACAGCGCTGAGTCAGCCAAAATTTTTACTCCTGACCAACGCCATCGCGAGCAAGCTCGCTCCCACAGGGGATCTCCTGCAGGCAGGCTTAGTGCTCTTCGAGGCCGCGCTGTTCAATGACACCAAACACATCGGCCACACCAGAATCCGGGCAACATTAGTGAGAGTGTTGAGATCCCCGGCAGCCGAATCGCGCAAAGTGGTGCAGGCCATAAGCGTCAGGTAATCAAGAGTGGCGTGCAGACGTTCGCTGGCGCAGGCGTGAAGCTCGGTCAGTGGCGCGGTGCTGTCGATGAACAGGATGGGTTGAGTGGTGGCGATCGGGGTGAGCGGGGTAAAGCGGGTAGGTGTTTGATGCGTGGTCATAAGGTTTGGCTCTATTAAGTTGGGAAAATTAATTGCCACCTTTTTGCTGCGAAACAAATGGGTGGCAGTTGCGCGCGGGTTCGCAGACCAAGGAAGAGACCAAACCCGGCAGACCCGAAGGTCTCCCACGCGCAACCGCCATAAAACGAACGCAGGCGAGTGTGCCTGAATTTACATTTGACGGTGCAAAGTCTCTGTATTGATCAGTGGGCTGCGAAACCCTCGCCTGCTGACCAAAGCCAGCAGACCAACCAAACTATAGAGTAGATTTTCCAGGCCAAAATCGACCTGTAGGACGCACCGGCCCCCGTGGTGAGGGAGCTTGCTCCCGCTTGGGGGCGCAGCCGCCGCAAAACCGCTGCATACGGTGCGTCTGACAAAAGAGGGGGCTACTTCACAGCCCAGCGGGAACAAATCCCCTCACCACAAGGGGATGTTTCCTATGAGTTTTTAGGACGTGAAATTTCAGGTGTTGTGATCGATGTCCAACTTGCTGAACGTTACCTTGCCACCTTCGCTGGTATAGCCACTGTTGTCCTGCACATACACCCCGGCCTTGAAGTACAACGGCTTGACCCGCCAGGCAGCGCCGACCGTGGTGTACCAGCTATTACCGGCGGCGGTGATGCCCAGGTCGCCGGTGCGATCCAGGTGGATCCGATAAGAAAAGGCCCGGTCAAGCTTCACGCCGGTAGCTACCGTGATGACCCGGCTTTTGCTGTCATCGGGGCGCATGCGCACCTTGGCGACGATGTTGCCGGTGTTGGTGGCGTCCTTGAATTGGTATTCCAGCTTCACCATCGGTTTGTTGCTGTCCTTGGCATGGATCTGACCAATCACGATTTTGCCGCTGCTGGGAACCTGATTGACCACCAGCGTTGCGCGCAATTGATTATCGGCCTCTGGGTAAAGCCAGTTGCGCAGGGTGCCGTCTCGGTAGGTCTCACGTAGTTCGCTGCGTGGGTAGATCGCGTTTTCGGTCTTGGTGCCGGTCACCGGCGACCAGAAATACACCGTGCTGCCTTCGGAGTTGAAGTACTTGTCCCTGAATCCATCCACCAGTCGAGGGGTTTCGATGGTTTTCGGCGGGCTGCCTTCGGGGATGCTCAGGTTCCAGGTTGCTAGATCGACCATGTTCGGATCCTTTCTGAGAAGAAGAAATGATTTACGCCACAGCCGGAGGCTCTAAGACGCGCTTTCTGCGGACGCCGGCAGGAATGCGGACAAACATCTCGCACGTTCGTACGGCGGAGGCTTGGCGTCAGCAGTCCGTCAGAGTAGGGATTGGCGATTTTGTGCCGCAGATAATTGACCGTTGGTCGGTAGCGTCAAAATTTTATTGAACGATGGCTTTTTGGCGGTGCCATTGCGACGTTGAACGAAGGGGAGCGAGTCGGTTGCGGGCAAGCAGCGATCCATGCTGCTGCTCGGGGGGAAACCTTAGAGGTTGTGATCGATATCCAGCAGGCTGAACGTGGCTTTTGCACCTTCGGTGGCGTAGCCAGCGTTGTCCTGCACGTAGACGCCAGCCTTGAAGTACAACGGTTTGGTGCTCCAGGTGTTGCTGACGGTGGCACTCCACTGATAGCCGGCGCCGTTGATGGTCAAGAGGCCTGCACGGTTGAGGTGGATCAGGTACGAGAACGGCTGGTTGAGCTTGATGCCGGTGGCGATGGTGATGACCTGGCCCGTGGCGTCGTCGGGACGCATGCGCACCTTGGCGACGATGTTGCCGGTGGAGCTGTAGGTCTTGTACTGGTATTCCAGCTTCACCATGGGGCTGGTGCTGTCCTTGGTATGGATCTGGCCAATCACCAGCTTGCCGGTGCTGGGCACCTGGCCGACGGTCAACGTGGCGGCCAGCTTGTTATCCGCAGCCGGGTACAACCAATTGCGCAACGTGCCGTCGCTGTTGGTTTCGCGCAGCTCGCTGCGAGGGTAAATGGCGTTGGCCGTCGTGGCGCCCGTGACGGGGACCCAGAAAAACACGGTGCCGGTTTCCGAGTTGAAATACTGGTTCTTGAAGCCTTGTACCAGTTGCGAAGTCTGGATGGTCGCCGGTGGTGCGCCTTCAGGAATGCTCAGGTTCCAGGTTGCGAGATCGATCATGTCGTGTGTCCTGCGTATCGGGATGTAAAAGGGTGTACGCCGTGTCGGGAGGCTTTGAACCGCCCTTTTGAGCGTCTCGAAACGCTGGGTGGGGCTTTTGTTGTTGACCGCTCGGCGAATGTTTGACGTCAATTGTTCGTCGTGGGGGTCATTGCAGTTTCTGTGCCTGAGCAGGGTGACCGTTAGTCGGCTAT
This sequence comes from Pseudomonas sp. R3-56, assembly GCF_051132075.1. NCBI lineage: Bacteria > Pseudomonadati > Pseudomonadota > Gammaproteobacteria > Pseudomonadales > Pseudomonadaceae > Pseudomonas > Pseudomonas sp. R3-56. Next base: position 454,344 of record NZ_CP071657.1, read on the forward strand.
TTCGGGCTTTGTCTGGATGATGGCGTCATGACACCTACTGCTTTTCAAAATCCCGGTCTAGAGTGAGATCACTGTATGTTGTCCGTTTTCCCACGTAGGACGGACATGGCGTCCCGATAAGAGAAGCAGCATGGAATGCGCGCAACCCCCGTTTGGCGAAGACAGCTCCGTCCTTTTGATTGTTGATGACTACCCTGAAAACCTGCTCAGCATGCGAGCGTTGTTGCAGCGTCAGGATTGGCAGGTCATGACCGCGTCCTCGGGTGTCGAGGCCCTCAACCTGCTACTCGAACATGACATCGACCTGGTGCTGCTGGATGTGCAGATGCCGGACATGGACGGCTTCGAAGTGGCGCGTCTGATGCGTGGCAGCCAGCGCACGCGGCTCACGCCGATCATCTTCCTGACCGCCAACGAGCAGTCCCAGGACGCGGTGATCAAGGGTTACGCCAGCGGCGCGGTGGATTACCTGTTCAAGCCATTCGACCCGCAGATTCTCAAGCCCAAGGTCCACGCGTTACTCGAGCACCAGCGCAATCGCCGGGCCTTGCAGCGTTTGAGCCAGGACCTGGAGGCAGCCAGGGCCTTTAATGCCTCGGTGCTGGATAACGCCGCCGAAGGCATCCTGGTGGTGGATGAAGGCGGTTTCATCCGTTTTGCCAACCCTTCGACGTGCCGCTTGCTCAACGCCACTGCGGACCGATTGCAAGGGATGCCCTTCCTGGATTTCCTGCAGAAACCCCATATTCCCGAGTGGATCGATTCGGATATCCATGCCGCCTATCGACGTGGCGAAACCTGGCGTTTGCACGACGCCGTGCTGCGCACCGCGCCCGGCCAGCAAGTGTCGGTGGCCTTGTCCTGTGCCCCCCTGCCTTCTGAACAAAAGGCCATGGTGGTGACGCTTCAGGACATGTCGGTGGTTCGTCATCTGCACCAGCAGCTGGAGTTCCAGGCCGTCACTGATCCCCTGACCGGTTTGCTCAACCGCAGGGGGTTCTATCAGACCGCCGAAAACCTGCTGATGCGCAGCGAACGGCTGGAAAGCAACTGGGTGCTGTTGTACCTGGACCTCGATGGTTTCAAACGGGTCAATGACTCGCTGGGCCACGATGCTGGCGACCGGGTGTTGCGCTGGGTGTCGGAACAGTTGAAGGCCTGCCTGCGCCCGTTCGATATCCTCGCGCGGCTCGGCGGCGATGAGTTCACGGCGCTGCTGGATCTTGAGGTGCCCGAGCAGGCGGCGAAGATTGCCGAGAAACTCATCGAGCGCGTCTCGGTCTGCCAGCAGATCGAAGGCATGGACGTGGCGCTGGGCGCCAGTATCGGCATCGCCACGTACCCGGACTGCGGCTCCAACCTCGACGGGTTGCTTCGCGCGTCCGACATCGCCATGTACGAGGCCAAGCGCGCCGGCCGCCAGCAGTATCGTTTCTACGATCACGAAATGAACGGCCGAGCCCGTTCACGGCTGATGCTTGAGGAAAGCGTACGTTCGGCCATCGAAAACCGCGACTTCAATATGGTCTATCAACCACAGGTCAGCATCCTCGACGGACGGACCCGAGGGTTCGAGGCGCTGCTGCGCTGGCAGCATCCCAGCGTCGGGGACGTACCGCCGGGCTTGTTCCTGCCGTTGCTGGAGGAGGCTCGGTTGATCAGTCGGCTGGGCAGCTGGATTTACCATCGCAGTGCGTCCCAGCGCAAAGTCTGGGAGCGGATGTTTCCCGACGACCTGGTGTTGGGCGTGAGCCTGAGCAGTACCCAGTTCGGCATGCCCAACCTGGTGACCGAGTTGCGCCAGGTCCTGGATCGCCATGCGTTGAAGCCGCGGCAGCTGGAGGTCGAGATCACCGAAGACGCGCTGATGCGCAACCCCGACGAAACCCATAAGCAATTGCGCCTGCTGCGCCACCTGGGGGTGCGAGTGGCGCTGGACGACTTCGGTTCGGGGCCTTGCTCGCTGGCGCATCTGCGCGATCTCGAACTCGATACGCTCAAGCTTGATCGGCACTTGATCGCCCGCTTGCCGGACTCGCCCAGGGACGCTGCGCTGGCCGCCTCGGTGATCGACCTGTGCAAGCAATTGGGCTTGCGAGTGATCGCCGAGGGGGTCGAGACGCCGCAGCAGTATCACTGGCTCAAGGCCCATGGCTGTGAATATGTGCAAGGCTTCCTCGTGGCGCGGCCCTTGATGGCCGAGGACACAGATGCCTTCGCGCGACCATTCGACTGGAGCGCGGTGCCGGCCTGAATTCGCTACACTGGCGGCCTCCAGTGACTGTGTTGCCGTCCGATGACCGTGCTCAAATACCTCCAGGCGTACCCCGCCGCGCTGCAAGCCCAGGTGCAGCAACTGATTGCCGAGGATCGACTGGGCGATTACCTGCAACAACGTTATCCCGGCCGCCATCCGATCCAGAGCGACAAGGCGTTGTACGGCTATGCGCTGGATCTCAAGCAGCGCTACCTGCGTAACGCGCCGGCCATCGACAAAGGGCTGTTCGACAACCGCCTCGACCTGACCCATCGCGCGCTTGGGCTGCATACGGCGGTGTCACGGGTACAGGGCGGCAAGCTCAAGGCCAAGAAAGAAATCCGCATTGCTTCTTTGTTCAAGGACGCAGCGCCCCAGTTTCTGGAAATGATCGTGGTGCACGAGTTGGCCCACTTCAAGGAATCGGACCACAACAAGGCTTTCTACCAGCTGTGCGAGCACATGCTGCCGGGCTATCACCAGCTGGAATTCGACCTGCGGGTGTACCTGACCTGGCGGGACCTGCAACAAGACAAGGGATGAGCGAATGGACGTCAGCAAGACCAAGAGCAGCTTCTATCGTCGACTGTACGTGGCTTACCTGATCGACAGCGGCCTGGCCAGCAACATTCCCGCGCTTACCGAAGCTACCGGCATGCCTCGGCGCACCGCCCAGGATACCGTCGTGGCGCTGGCGGACCTGGACATCCTCTGTGAATTCGAGCAGCAGGAGGGCGCGCGCAACCATGCCGGGCGGTATCGGATTCGCGATTGGGGGGCGATTGATTGCAAGTGGATCGAGCAGAATCTGCAGCGGATCAAGGCGGTGCTCGGTTATCCCTGAAGCGTCCGCGACTGGACTGACGCCTTCGCGAGCAGGCTCGCTCCCACAAGGGACCTGGGTGGTACACAAATCTTATGTCCACAACAGGCCTCTGTGGGAGCGAGCCTGCTCGCGAAGAGGACCTCAGGGCCGATGCATCCCGATGTGCGGAATCCCATCCTCAAGATATCCCACGCCCACCACTTCAAACCCGTATCGCCCGTAATACCCCTGCAGATGCGCCTGGGCCGACAATGAGATCGACACGCCGGGCCAGTGCTTTTCGGCCTGCTTCAAGGCTTGTTCCATCAGTGTATGCCCCAGCCCTTGCCCTCGCGCCTCGGTGGCGATGACCACGCGGCCGATCACCACATCGCTGTTTCGCGAATGCGGATCGAGCAAACGAAGGTAAGCGACCAGGTGGTTGTCCTGCCAAGCCATCAGATGGCAGGTGTCGCCTTCAAGGTCCAGTCCGTCGACGTCCGGGTAGGCACAGTTCTGTTCGACGACGAAGACTTCGGCGCGCAGTTTCAGGATGGCGTATAGCTGTTCCTTGCTCAGGTCAGTGTGATGTTTGCAGACCCAGTCGATATCCATTTTTTGAATTTCCCAGAGAACCTGCTGCCGATATTAGGCGTCCTTGCGTCGGAAGTCTCTTTTCAATCGGTCGAAAAATCTGTGATAAAGACCAAAATGCCATCATCGATTTGTCGCGGTACTGCCTTCTTTATGTAATCTTCAATCCAGCGCTGCGCAGCGGTTTCGATGAGCTAACGTCAGGACCCGGATGCCTTGGGGAGTCCCTTGGGTTTCGGCTAAAAACAAACCGGGCTTTGAACCCGTCAAGGAAGTCAGGCATGCCGCGATTGCATCGAGCTCTTGCTTTGGTCGGGTTGCTGTTGCTGAGCCACAACGCCTGTGCGCAGAAACTGCGTCTGGTCGCCGATGCCTGGCCACCCTTTACCGACTCGACGCTGGTCAATGGCGGCCTTGCGACCGATATCGTCACCACCGCCCTGGCCCGCGCCGGTTATGCCAGTGACTTCGAGCAGGTGCCCTGGGCCCGGGCGATGCTGGGGATCAGCGAAGGGCGGTATGACGTGCTGATCAATGCCTGGTACGCCGAGGAACGCACCCATGTGGGCCAGTTCTCGGCCGAGTACCTGCTCAACCGCGTGCGGTTTATCAAGCGCAAGGACTCGCCCATCGACTTCGACAACCTGCAGCAGTTGTATGCCTATCCCATCGCCGTGGTTCGTGGCTACGCCTATTCCAAGGCGTTCGATGAGGACGAGAAGATGCAGAAAATCCCTGTGCATAATTTTGCGATGGCCGTGCGCATGCTCGCCGCCGACCGGGTGAAGCTGACGCTGGAAGACGAATACGTCGCCCGTTATTACCTGGCCCGCGAATCCGCCAAGGTGCGCAATGCCGTGGAATTTCTACCCAAGCCGTTGAGTGAAAACAGCCTGCATATCCTGGTCAGCCTGAAGAATCCCGAGCATGAGCAGATCGTCGCCGGGTTTGATCGGGAGATTGCGGCGATGAAGGCGGATGGGAGTTATCAGAAGTTATTGAAGGCGCATGGGATGTAGGGTGCCTGGGCTGGCCCCTTCGCGAGCAAGCTCGCTCCCACAGGGTACGCATTTCAATGTGGGAGCGAGCTTGCTCGCGATGAGGCCCGCATGAACACCACAGCACTCAAGCCTCACTGGTGTCCTTGATCAGGTGCGCCGCCAGCGTCCGCAACGGCCCCAATTGCCGGCAGATCAACGCCAGTTGCGTCTGCACCAGCCGCTGGCCTTCGTCGATTTCATCGGGCATCAGCTCAAGCTCGCTGGCGAGGGCTTCTTCGTCGTCGCTCTGGATCGCGATCGGCTGTTTGCTCGCCAGGCCCTGGGCAATTTCATCGATGCTAGTCGCCAGCCTTGCTCCGGCGCCGTCGATCAGCTGCTCGCGCACCTCAGTCGGCAGTTCGGTGCCCCGGTGGGCCCCGAGCCCCGACAAGTAACTGAGCAGGGTGTGGGACAGCACCAGGAAGCGGAACCCTACGTCGGCCTCCTTACGGAAATGGCCCGGCTCCATCAGCATGTTCGCCAGCGTCGTGGACAGCGCCGCGTCGGCGTTATGGGCGTTGCGCCGGGCCAGGCGATAGGCCAGGTCATCACTTTTGCCCGCGGCGTATTGCTGCATGATCTGGCGCAGGTAGATGCTGTTGCAGGTCAGCGTGTTGGCCAGCACCTTGTTCAGTCGCCGGCCCTGCCAGTCCGGCAGGAACAGGAACACCGCCAGCCCGGCGATCAGGCTGCCGAGCAAGGTATCGAACAGCCGTGGCAGCAGCAGCCCGTAGCCGTCGCCGACCTGATTGAAGCAGAACAGCACCATGACGGTGATCGCGGCAGTCGCCAAGGTGTAGCGGGTGGTGCGGTTGGTAAAGAACACCACCCCGGCGGCAATGGCGAAGCATGACTGCACCAGCGGATTGGGAAACAGGTCGAACAACGCCCAGGCGACCGTCAGGCCGATGGCGGTGCCGATGATCCGCTGGCCGAGCTTGCGCCGCGTGGCGCCGTAGTTGGGCTGGCAGACGAACAGTGTGGTGAGGATGATCCAGTAGCCCTGGGAGGGGTGGATCAGGTGCACCATCGCGTAGCCCACGCTCAGCGCCAAGGGCAGGCGCAGGGCGTGACGGAACAGCAGCGACGTCGGCGTGAGCTGCGTGCGCAGGCGGACCCAGACGTCCTTGAGGTTGCGTGGCGAGCGGTCCAGCAGGCTGCTGTCAGTGGCGTCGGCGAGGGCGTCGGGGTTGCTCGCGTCGCTGAGCAGGCGGTCCATCGTGCCGAGGTTGACCGACAACGCCCGCAGCGAGCGCAACAGGCCGCGCCAGGCCGGGTTGCTCTGGATGCGCAGGTGCTCCAGGGAAGCATGCAAATCGTTCAGGGCTTCGGCGAAGCTGTCGTCGTAGACGAACGGCTGGCGCAACTGGATGGACTCGGCCAGTGCCAGGCAAGCCTTGCCTTGCTGGCGCAGCAGGCGCTGGCAGCGGAACAGTACGTCGCTGTGGAAGAACGCCTCGGCCAGGGCGTTATAGGGATAGTGCGAGGAGCTGGCGCGTTCATGGATGTCCTGGGCAAGGAAGTACAGCTTCAGGTAGCGGCTGACTTTCGAGCCCGGCCGGCCATTGCCGACGCGGTGCAGGATGATTTCCTTCGCGCTGTTGAGCGCGGCCACCACCCGGCCATTCTGCTGGGCCAGCTCCAGGCGCCGGGCCTCGATATCCAGCTGACGGATCGGCTCCAGCAGCGATGACTTGAGTTTCAGGTAGCGCCCCAGTTCGCGGAACAGGCGCGCCAGGCTCTGCTGCACCGGCTGGTTGGAAAACAGCGCGTGCCACAACACCGAGAGCAGGCCATACCAGGCGGCGCCGGCCACCAGCAACACCGGCTCATGCCAGAAGTCCGTGATCGCACCGCCGCGCTGGTCCACGCCGATCATGGTGTAGACCGAAAGAATCAGGGTAGCCGAGGCAATCGCGCCATAGCGCTCGCCCAGGGCACCGAGCATGGTCAGACCGAAGGCCGCCAGGGCCAGGGCGACGATGAACAGGACGGGATAGGGAAACAGCAACTCCACCGACAGCGCGGCGATGCTGAAGCACACCAGCGTAACGGCCAGCGCGTTGAGACGGCCTTGCCAGCTGTCGTCGGTCTCGGCCAATGCGCTGGCGATGATGCCGAGGAACAGCGGAATCAGCAGCGCCATCTTATCCAGGTACCAACACAGCACCATGCTGCCGGTCAGGGCGATGAACACCCGCACGCTATAGCTGAATTTATCCAACGCCCAAAGGCGACGCAGAGACTGGCTGAACGAGGTCGATGACATGAAGTGCACGGGCCTGACGGGCAATGACGCTAAATTGAGGCAGTAATGACGCCGATGCAATGGCGACGATCACATCCGGCAGCAAAAAGTGTTCCGGAAGCCGCCACCAGACCCTGTGGGAGCGAGCCTGCTCGCGAAGGCGTTGGATCAGTCGGCATTGATGTTGCCTGATTCACCGCCATTCGCGAGCAGGCTCGCTCCCACAGGGGCATCGCCCACATAGGTGTAGCACTTTCGTCAGACGTACTGCGCCGCCGCATACCCCGAAGCCCAGGCCCATTGGAAGTTGAAACCGCCCAGGTGACCGGTGACGTCGAGCACTTCGCCAATGAAATACAGTCCTGGGCTTTTCAGCGACTCCATGGTCTTGGAAGAAACTTCCCGGGTGTCGACGCCGCCCAGGGTCACTTCGGCGGTGCGGTAGCCTTCGGTGCCGGCGGGGACGACGTTCCAGCTCGCCAGCTTCTCGGCGATGTCCGCAAGTTCCGCGTGAGTATATTGCTTCATCGGCTTGGAGACGAACCAGGTGTCGGCCAGCAGGTTGGCCATTTTCTTGGTGAACAACTCGCCCAGCAGGGTCTTGAGTTCGCTGTTCGGGCGTTCGGCCTGTTGCTGTTGCAGCCACTGCGGCACGTCGTGGTCGGGCAGCAGGTTGATCTGCACCGTGTCGCCCGGCTCCCAGAAAGACGAGATCTGCAAGATCGCCGGGCCGCTCAAGCCGCGATGGGTGAACAGGATGTTCTCGCGAAAACTCTGCTCGTTGCAGCTCACCAGACAATCCACCGACGTGCCCGACAGTTCGGTGCACAGGCTCTTCAACTGATCGGTGATGGTGAACGGCACCAGTCCAGCCCGGGTCGGCAGCAGCTGGTGGCCGAATTGCCTGGCCACCTGATAGCCGAAGCCAGTCGCGCCCAGGGTCGGGATCGACAGCCCGCCCGTGGCGATCACCAGGGATTGGCAAGCGATGGGCCCGAGGGTGGTTTGCAGCAGGTAGCCGTCGGCGGTCTTCTCGATCTGCTCGATCGAGGTGTCCAGGTGCAGGTCGACGCCGGCCTGGTCACACTCGTCCAGCAGCAGGCCGAGGATGTCGCTGGATTTGTTATCGCAGAACAACTGGCCGAGTTTTTTCTCGTGATAGGGCACGCCGTGCTTGGCCACCAACGCGATGAAATCCCATTGGGTATAGCGGGCCAGGGCCGACTTGCAGAAGTGCGGGTTCTGCGAGAGGAAGTTGCCCGGTTCGGTGTACATGTTGGTGAAGTTGCAGCGTCCACCGCCCGACATGAGGATTTTCTTGCCGGCCTTGTTGGCGTGGTCCAGCAACATCACCTGCCGCCCGCGCCGGGCGGCAGTCAGCGCGCACATCAACCCCGCGGCGCCAGCGCCAATGATCACGACTTCGGTAGAGCGCAAAACGGTGTCCTCACATTCAGATGAGTATGGAGCTTTTGTGGCGAGGGAGCTTGCTCCCGCTGGGCTGCGAGCAGCCCTGAACAGACGATACGGTGCATCTGGAAGATCGCATCGCCTGGATTACGACTGCTGCGCAGCCGAGCGGGAGCAAGCTCCCTCGCCACAGGGTGAATGAACGGCAATCAGAGGATCCGCACCCGCAACGAGCGTCCCTTGATCTTGCCATCGTTCAGGCGCTGCAAGGCCTGTTTGGCGATCCCGCGCTCCACTGCCACATAGGCCTGGAAATCGAAAATCGCGATCTTGCCCACCTGCGCGCCAGGGATGCCGGCCTCGCCGGTCAGGGCGCCGAGGATGTCGCCGGGGCGCACCTTGTCCTTGCGTCCGGCACCGATGCACAGGGTGCTCATGGCTGGCAGCAGCGGACCACCACCCTGAGACTTGAGGTTGTCCAGCTGGTCCCAGCTCAACGGCGATTTCTGCAGTTGCTCGATGGCCTGGGCGCGATGGGCTTCGGACGGCGCCACCAGGCTGATGGCGATGCCTTTCTCCCCGGCGCGACCGGTGCGGCCGACGCGGTGGATGTGAATCTCCGAGTCCCGGGCCAGCTCGACGTTGATCACCATGTCCAGCGCATCGATATCCAGGCCACGGGCCGCCACGTCGGTGGCGACCAGGACCGAGGTGCTGCGGTTGGCGAACATCGCCAGTACCTGGTCGCGGTCGCGCTGTTCCAGGTCACCGTGCAAACCGACCGCGGAGATGCCCTTGGACGTCAGGTGGTCGACGGTTTCCTGGACCTGCTGCTTGGTGAAGCAGAACGCCACGCAGGAGGCCGGGCGGAAATGCGCCAGCACCTTGACCACCGCGTCCATGCGCTCCTCGGGGGAGATCTCGTAGAAGCGCTGCTCGATCTGTGAGTCGGAGTGCAGCGCCTCGGCCTTGACCTGCTGCGGGTTACGCATGAACTTCGACGACAGTTGCTTGATGCCCACCGGGTAGGTGGCCGAGAACAGCAGCGTCTGGCGGCGTTCCGGGGTCTGCTGGATGATGTCTTCGATGGCCTCGTAGAAGCCCATGTCGAGCATGCGGTCGGCTTCGTCGAGGATCAGCGTATTGAGGCCGTCGAGCACCAGCGAACCCTTGCGCAGGTGCTGCTGGATGCGCCCCGGCGTGCCGACGATGATGTGGGCGCCGTGTTCGAGGGAGGCGATCTGCGGGCCGAAGGACACGCCGCCGCAAAGGGTCAGGACCTTGATGTTGTCTTCGGCGCGGGCCAGGCGGCGGATTTCCTTGGCGACCTGGTCGGCCAGCTCACGGGTCGGGCACATCACCAGGGCCTGACAGCCAAAGAAGCGCGGGTTGATCGGGTTCAGCAGGCCGATGCCGAAGGCCGCGGTCTTGCCGCTGCCGGTCTTGGCCTGGGCGATCAGGTCCATGCCCTTGAGGATCACCGGCAAGCTTTGCGCCTGGATCGGCGTCATCTGGGCATAACCGAGTGATTCGAGGTTAGCCAGCATGGCGGCGGACAGCGGCAAAGTATTAAAAGCGGTGGCAATGGTGGTCACGGGACTGGCCTGCAAAACAAAATGTCGCGCAGTGTAGCAGCCTCGTGCCACTTTCTTCGAAAGTTCTGGACGAGCTGTGGCGCAGCTCCGAAGCGGGAAGATTCCCCTGTGGCGAGGGAGCTTGCTCCCGCTGGGGTGCGAAGCGCCCCCAAAACCGGCCAACACGGTGCGCCTGAAGTATCGCGTCGTCTGGATTGCGTCTGCTGCGCAGCCGAGCGGGAGCAAGCTCCCTCGCCACAACAGCCCTATCGCCACATTAGTGCTCGATATGCTCATCCGGCCGCTTCACCCGCCGTCCGTCCTGCTTGGACAGCTGGGAGAAAATCGTCGCCGCCAGCATCGCCATGATGCCCACCGTCACGAAGGTCAACTGGAACGCGCCCAGCACCGTGTCCACGCCATCATTGCCGACCTGGGCGGTAAAGCCGCCGAGGAGCGCGCCGGCGCAGGCCACGCCGAGGCTCAGGGACAGTTGCGCCACCACCGACAGCAAGCTGTTGCCGCTGCTGGCGCTGGCGTCGTCCAGGTCGATCAGGGTCACGGTGTTCATCGCGGTGAATTGCAGCGAATTGATCGCCCCCAGCACCGCCAGATGCGCCAGCAGCAGCCAGTACGGCGTCTGTTCGGTGACCAGGCCCATGCTCGCCAGCATCACGCCCAGGGCCAGGGTATTGGCGGTAAGGACGATGCGATAGCCGAAGCGTTCGATCAAAGGCCGGGCGACCGATTTGGCGACCATCGCCGCCGCCGCCAGGGGCAGCATGCTCATGCCCGCCTGGGACGGCGAATAGCCCAGCGCCACTTGCAGCAGCAACGGCACCAGGAACGGCAACGCGCCGCTGCCCAGGCGCGCGAACAGGTTGCCGAGGATGCCCACGGCAAAGGTCCGGGTCTTGAACAGCGACGGCGGGAACAGCGCATTCTCGACGTGCCCGGCCCGTAGCCAATAGGCCGCGAGGCAGGCCATGCCGCCGAACAGCAGCAACATCACGCGCAGGTGCGGAAGATGCAGTTCACCCAGGCCTTCCATGGCGATGGTGATCAATACCATAGCGGCGCCAAACAGCAGGAACCCCAGCCCATCGAACCGCGTGCGCTCGCTGCCGCGCAGGTCCGGAATGAATTTCCAAACGGCATAGCAGCCGATTACCCCCACCGGCAGGTTGATGATGAAAATCCAGTGCCACGTCAGGTACTCGACCATCCAGCCACCCATGGTCGGGCCGATCAGCGGGCCGAGCAGGCCGGGGATGGTGATGAAACCCATGATCCGCACCAGCTCCGAACGCGGGTACGCCCGTAGAACTACCAGCCTGCCCACCGGCAGCATCAGCGCGCCACCCAGGCCTTGGACGACCCGGGCGCCGATCAGCATGCTCAACGAATTGGACAAGGCGCACAGCAACGAGCCGAAGCTGAACAGCAGGATCGCGCCGAAGAAAATCTTCTTGGTGCCAAAGCGGTCGGCGATCCAGCCCGAGGCCGGGATCAGCAGGGCCACCGTGAGCATGTAGGCGATGATCACGCCTTGCATGCGCAGCGGGTTCTCCGCCAGGTCGCCGGCCATGGCAGGCAGGGCGGTGTTGAGGATGGTCCCGTCCAGGGACTGCATGAAAAAAGCGATTGCCACGACCCACGGAAGCCAGCGGGCGGTGACGGCGTCGAGCGGGGCGCGGTTGGGCATGGGACCTCTTGTGTGAAAAAGTGAACAATTTCCTGTGGCGAAAACGCTTTTGTGGCGAGGGAGCTTGCTCCCGCTGGGGTGCGGAGCATCCCCAAGCCGGTGAACACGGTGTGCCTGAAATATCGCGCCGCCTGGGTTGCGACTGCTTCGCAGCCGAGCGGGAGCAAGCTCCCTCGCCACGGGAACTGCGAGTTATAGCGTCAGCGTGAGCCTCTTCACCAACGCCCCCGGCAGCAGCATCGAAGCCGTGGCCCGCTGGCTGTAGGTACTGGCCGAAAGCAGAAGTTCCCGCTCCCGGGTCAGGCCTTCGAGTTGCGAGCCGAGCAGGCTGTAGACGCTGTCGTCGAAACGCATGGTGCTCACCGGCGCCTGGATCTGGCCATCCTCGACCCAGAACGTGGCGAAACGGGTCATGCCGGTCAGGCGCGCCGCCGGTTGGTCCGAGTAGTTCAGGTACCAGAGGTTGCTGATGTACAAGCCGGTGCCGAGTTCTTCGAGAACGTGCCTTAGCGCCAGATGACCCTCTTTCATCTCCAGCGCGGTAGGGTATTCATAGCTGCTGGCGCCGTTGGCGGTAAGACCGTATTCGGCGGCGCTGCGGGAATTGACCAGCCGTGCGTTGGCCGTGCCCTTGGCGATGAGCCCGAGGTCATCGCGAGGATAACCTTCGTCGGAAAATGCCGGGCTCAGGGAGCCGCTGACCTGCTCCGTCAACCAGACGTTGGGGCTGAAGTGGGCTTCGCCGGCGTAGAACTTCTGCAGCGGGCTTTGCTTGCTGGCGATTGCACGGGCCGAGAACCCGCCCCAACTGAGCATGCCCATGATTTCTTCCAGCGCGGCGGGCGCCAGGTAGGCGCGGTATTCACCGGGCGGCAGCGTGCGCAGTGGTCGGCCGAGGAATTGCAGCTGTTCGCGTGCCTGTCCGAAACGTTCGGCGAACCCTTCGCTGCTCCAGGCGTGGCCTGCATAGCTGGCCTTCACGGCCTGGCCGTTCTCATGGAACAAGCTGAAGTCGAAATTGAAACTGTTGGCCTGATGCCAGCCGAAGGCACCCGAGGAACTGGCGAAGCCCCGGCTGATCGGCCCGGCCGCATAGAACCCCACCAGGTCCAGGCCTTCTGCGGCGCGGGTGATTTCGCCGACCGCCTGCTCCGTCTCGGGCAATGGGTGATCCTGCACACTGTTGCTCTGCCAGTGGTTGTGGTTGAGCAGCAGGTAGGGATCGGCGGGCAGCAACGGCAACGTCTCGCGCAACTGTTGCAACCCTTCGCTCAGGCGTTGCAGATCGGTCTGGGTGTCGCCGGACAAGGTGATCTGCAAGTCGGCATGGCGGCCGTCGTTGATCAGTTTGAGGTTGATATTGGCCTGTTGGACCTGCCCGGCCTGGCGAACCTTGCCGTGGTTGAAGCGCACGAAAGCCGAAGACTCGGCGGCATAGCCGAGGGTGAACTGTTCGGGCTCACGCAAGGCGTTGCGCAGCCAATCGACCAACGCCTTGAACGCCCCGGCCTCATTTGTGACGGTGCTCATCAGGCGTCTCCCCCAAATACGTCAACGTTGCTGAACACGCAGGCCGGCGAAGCATGGCCGACGCGGATGACCTGGTTCGGCTCACCCTTGCCACAGTTCGGCGTGCCGAGGACCTGGGAAGTGCTGGCGTCGCCCACGGCCCTCAAGCTTTTCCAGAACTGCGCGGAAATGCCCCGGTAGTTGGGATTTTTCACCACGCCCTTGAGCTCGCCGTCTTCGATCAACTGGCCCCATTCGCAGCCAAACTGGAACTTGTTACGGGCGTCATCGATGGACCAGGAGCGGTTGGTGCGCATCAGCACGCCGTGCTCGATGCCTTGGATCAGTTGCTCCAGGGATTGGTCGCCGGGCTCGATGTTCAGGTTTGCCATGCGGTCGATGGGCGGACGATTCCAACTGCAGGCGCGGCTGTTGGCGACCCCGTCGAGGCCGGCGCGGAACTGCGACAGCGCACCGCCCAGGGGGCGCAACAGCAAGCCTTCGCGGATCAGGAACTGTTTGCTGGCAGCACTGCCGTCATCGTCATGGCTGTAGCTGGCCAGTTCTTCCGGGATGTCCGGGTCGAACGTCACGTTCAGCAGGTTGGAGCCGTATTGCAGGTGTCCGAAATCGCTGGTCTTGACGAAACTGGTGCCGGCGTAATTGCGCTCGTCGCCGAGGATACGGTCCAGTTCCAGCGGGTGACCGATGGATTCGTGGATCTGCAGCATCATCTGGTCGGGCATCAGCAACAGGTCGCGTGGGCCTTGCGGGGTGTTTGGCGCCATCAGCAATTGCAGGGCCTGGTCGGCAATCTTCGGCCCGGCACCGATCAGGCCGCAGCGGTTGATCACATCGAAGCCGCCCTGCTGACCAAAGTTCTCGCGGCCCAGGGTGCGCGTCTGGCTGTCGTGCCCGTCGAAGGCGGTGACGTCCAGGGCCGGGTAGATGAAGCGCTGGGCCTGGCGCAGTTCGGCGCCGGCGCTGTTGAGGTAGATCTGCTCGACCTGGGTCAGGCCGATGCTGGCCTGCCAGTTCACCAGGCGCTCGTCTGTCGGCACCGCTGCCGATTCGTCGCCAAGCAGTTGGTAGCAATCGCTCAGTGGAGGGAACGCCTGGTCGAAGTGCGGTGAGAAATAATCGGCGCGGTCGCTGGAGACCGACTGCTCGCGCAAGTCGAGCAAAGCGTGGGGCTTGAGCCGGTGGGCCTGTTGCTCGGCGCGTTCGAGCGCTGCTTGCAGGCCGGCCTGGGACAAATCGTTGGTGGCCGCATAGGCTTCGACGCCATTGACCCGCACGGTGAGCATCGCACCTTCGTCGCGGCTCAGGCTGGGCGGCTCGGCGACATTCTTGCGCACCGACAGGTGCTGACCGGACTCTCGGACGTAACGCAGGGAAAAGAATTCAGCGCCCGTGCGCAATGCAGCAAACCGCTGCTTGAGCTGGGGATGGAAATCGAACATGAAACCTCCTTGTCTGGAGTGACGATGCAGCGAGGTGCGGCGCGTTGACGCGGGCGGCTCTAGAGTAGGCCTGGGGTGGGGGAGGGATCAAGGCAGATGGGGATTTTGCGGTGTGGCAGTCAGAGAAATATTCTGAATGGGCTGGCCCCTTCGTCGGATCGCCGCCCGGAGCAGGCTCGCTCCCACAGTAGGTTTTCAGTGGTCACAAAGCCTGTGTCCACCGCCAAACCTTTGTGGGAGCGAGCCTGCTCCGGGCGGCGATCCGACGAAGGCCGCGCCTGGGTCTTGAACCTTACTGCGCGGCAGTCGCCACTTCACGCAGAGGCTTGCCGCGCACCGGCGCATCGCCGGCCACGTAGTACGGCGCGGTGCTGCTCGGCAATGGCTTGCGACCGCGGATCCTGTCGGCGATTTTCTCGGCCATCATGATGGTCGGCGCGTTCAGGTTGCCGGTGGTGATGATCGGCATGATCGAGGCATCGACTACCCGCAGGCCTTGCATGCCATGTACACGGCCTTCGCCATCGACCACCGCCATGTCGTCGGTGCCCATCTTGCACGAGCAGGACGGGTGGAACGCGGTTTCGGCGTGCTCGCGGATGAACTGGTCCAGTTGCTCGTCGGTCTGCACCTTGATGCCCGGGCTGATCTCGCGGCCGCGGAACGGGTCGAGCGCCGGCTGTTGCATGATCTCGCGCGTCAGGCGGATGCCATCGCGAAATTCCTGCCAGTCCTGTTCGGTGGCCATGTAATTGAAGAGGATGCTCGGGTGCTGGCGCGGGTCCTTGGACTTGGCCTGGATCCGGCCACGGCTCGGCGAACGCATGGAGCCCATGTGCGCCTGGAAGCCGTGCTCCTTCACGCCATTACTGCCGTTGTAATTGATCGCCACCGGCAAGAAGTGGTACTGGATGTTCGGCCACTCGAAGTCCGGGCGGGTGCGGATGAAACCGCCGGCTTCGAACTGGTTGCTGGCGCCGATGCCGGTGCCGTTGAACAGCCACTCGGCACCGATGGCCGGCTGGTTGTACCAGAGCAGCGACGGGTACAGCGAAACCGGCTGGGTGCAAGCGTATTGCAGGTACAGCTCCAAGTGGTCCTGGAGGTTTTCACCAACGCCCGGCAGGTCGTGGACCACCGGGATGTCGAGGCTTTCGAGCAGTTTTGCCGGACCGACGCCGGAGCGTTGCAGGATCTGCGGCGAAGCGATGGCGCCGGAGCACAGCAGCACTTCCTTGCGGGCCCGGGCCTCGACGCGCTCTTCGGCGGCGCCCACCAGGTAACGCACGCCGACCGCACGCTTGCCTTCGAACAGGATCTTGTCGGTCAGGGCATGGGTGACGATGGTCAGGGTGGAGCGCTTCTTGGCGATGTCCAGATAGCCGCGCGCGGTACTGGCGCGACGGCCATTGGGCGTCACGGTACGGTCCATCGGGCCGAAGCCTTCCTGCTGGTAGCCGTTGAGGTCTTCGGTACGCGGGTAACCGGCCTGCACGCCGGCTTCGACCATGGCGTGGAACAGCGGGTTGTTGCCGGGCTTGGGCGTGGTCACGCTGACCGGACCGTCGCCGCCGTGGTAGTCGTTCGGGCCGATGTCGCGGGTTTCGGCTTTGCGGAAATACGGCAGGCAGTCCAGGTAGGTCCAGTCTTCCAGGCCTGGCAGCTTGGCCCAGTTGTCATAGTCCAGGGCGTTGCCGCGGATGTAGCACATGCCGTTGATCAGCGAAGAACCGCCCAGGCCCTTACCGCGACCGCACTCCATGCGGCGGCCGTTCATGTGCGGCTCCGGGTCGGTCTCGTAGGCCCAGTTGTAGCGTCGGCCTTGCAGCGGGAACGCCAGGGCGGCGGGCATTTGCGTGCGGAAATCCAGGCGATAGTCCGGGCCGCCGGCTTCGAGCAGCAGGACGGTGACGCCTTCGTCTTCGGTCAGGCGGGTGGCCAGGGTGTTACCGGCCGAGCCGGCACCGATGATGATGTAATCGAATTCTTGGGACATGAAATGCACCCTCTTTTGAATTGGGTTCAGGTCGCGGTTGCCGAGATGCCTATCTTGCGTGGCGAGGGAGCTTGCTCCCGCTCGGCTGCGAAGCAGTCGCAAACAGGGCGACCGTGTTCTGTCTGGATGACCTTGGGGGCTGAAGTGGGGCCGCTTCGCGGCCCAGCGGGAGCGAGCTCCCTCGCCACAAAAGCCCCACCTCAGGTTCGTGTCAGATCAGAACACCGACGTGTAATCGCCCATTTCGACCTGTACCGATTTGATGCGCGTGTAGTTGGTCAGCGAACTGATGCCATTCTCCCGACCCACGCCCGATTGCTTGTAGCCACCGACCGGCATTTCCGCCGCGGACTCGCCCCAGGCGTTGATCCAGCAGATGCCTGCTTCGAGCTGATGGATCACGCGGTGGGCGCGGTTCAGGTCGCGGGTCACGACGCCGGCGGCCAGGCCGAAGTCAGTATCGTTGGCGCGGCGGATCACTTCTTCTTCGGTGTCGTAGGTGAGGATGCTCATCACCGGGCCGAAGATTTCCTCACGCACGATGGTCATGTCATCGGTGCAATCGGTGAACACGGTCGGTGCGACGAATGCGCCCTTGGCCAGATCGCCCTCGGTCAGGCGACCGCCGCCACACAACAGGCGCGCGCCTTCGGCCTTGCCCTTCTCGATGTAGCCCAGCACGCTTTCCATGTGGGCGAAGCTCACCAGCGGACCGAAATTGGTGTTTTCGTCTTCCGGATTGCCGATGCGGATGCGCGCCACGCGTTCGGCGATCTTGGCTTCGAACGCTGCCTTCAGATGGCTCGGCACGAACACGCGGGTGCCGTTGGTGCAGACCTGGCCGGAGCTGTAGAAGTTGGCCATCATCGCGGTGTCGGCGGCGCGATCCAGGTCGGCGTCGTCGAAGATGATCAGCGGCGACTTGCCGCCCAGCTCCATGGTCACGTCCTTGAGCGAAGAACTCGAAGCGCTGGCCATGACTTTCTTGCCGGTGTCGGTGCCGCCGGTGAAGGAGATTTTCTCGATGCGCGGGTGCTCGGTCAGCCAGGTGCCGACTTCACGGCCGCTGCCGGTCAGCACGTTGAACACACCCGCTGGAACACCGGCCTCGGTGTATATCTCGGCCAGTTTCAGGGTGGTCAGCGAGGTCACTTCGCTGGGCTTGAAGATCATCGCGTTGCCGGCTGCCAGGGCCGGGGCGGACTTCCACAAGGCAATCTGGATCGGGTAGTTCCACGCGCCGATACCGGCCACCACGCCCAGGGGCTCGCGACGGGTATAGATGAACGAAGTGCTGCGCAGCGGAACCTGCTCGCCTTCGATGGCAGGCACCAGGCCGGCGTAATATTCCAGCACGTCGGCACCAGTGACGATGTCGACGTATTTGGTTTCGGAGAAGGATTTGCCGGTGTCCAGGGTTTCCAGGGCGGCCAGTTCATCGTTGCGTTCGCGCAGGATGTCGACGGCGCGGCGCAGGATGCGCGAGCGCTGCATGGCGGTCATCGCGGCCCAGATTTTCTGGCCCTTTTCGGCGCTGACCACGGCGCGCTCGACGTCCTCGAACGTCGCGCGCTGCACCAGGGCGAGAACTTCACCGTTGGCCGGGTTGATGGCTTCGAAAGTGGCGTCGCCGCTGGCATCGCTGTACGCGCCATCGATGTAGAGTTTTTGCAGTTCGAAACGGGCCATAAAGTCCTCGCAAGTGCATGAGTGGTTGGCTGGCCACCGAGCGTGTCGTTTATAGCTGACTACGCGCTGCGGTGACGGTTCAGGAGTCGAGCGGTTCTGTGTGCTCTGGCGCTCCTGCCTTGGCCAGTTGGAAATCCATGTATTCGTAAGCGATCTGGTGCGCCTGGGCGGTATCGAACGCGTCTCCCGACAGCGCCCCGCGCAGCCACAAACCGTCAATCAGGGCGGCCAGGCCCCGTGCCGCGCTGCGTGCCTGGTCAACGGGCAAGACGCGGCGGAACTGGCAACACAGGTTGGAATACAGACGGTGATCGTTGATCCGCTGCAACCTATGCAATGACGGGTGATGCATGCTGGTGGCCCAGAAGGCCAGCCAGGTTTTCATTGCCGGCCCGTTGACCTGGCTGGCGTCGAAATTGCCTTCGATGATCACCTTCAGGTGAGCTCGCGGGCTTGGATCCGTCAGCGCTTGACGCCGCGCGGTGACGTTCTCGCTCAAGACACTCATCAGGTACTGGGCCGTGGCCGCGATCAGGCCATTCTTGTCCTGAAAGTAATGACTGATGATGCCGTTCGAAACACCGGCCAAACGGGCGATCAGCGCAATGCTGGCGTCCCCCATTCCGACCTGGTCGACAGCCTGCAAAGTGGCTTCGATCAACTGCTGGCGGCGGATGGGTTGCATACCGACCTTGGGCATCTGCACATCTCCTTAGGCCATCGGGCGGACGAGTCTTCGCCTGCCTTCATGAGGGCCAGTCTATTTTGTTTTGATTGAACGTTCAATCAACAAAGAATAAGCTCTGCGACAAATCGTCGCGATTTACGAAATTTCCTACGCGTAAATGGCGCAAATAAACGGACATCACGGGCCTCACACCCACGCATCGCGGGGGCATGGGCTTCCAGGGTGTCTTTATAACACCCGCCGGTCGGCTGCCAACTCATCGATCGTGCGGGTATTGCGTTGCCTAGTCCTTCTCTCGCACTGCCTGGAGCATCCGTGCAATGAGTTCTGCCTTGCTAATAAAGACCCCGCCGCAGAAGGTGACGGTCAACGGTTGGGTGTTCTACACCTCCACCGCGCTGATTCTGTTGTTGACGGCCATTCTGATCATCGCCCCGCAGGAGGCCGGCCGGTTGCTCGGCATTGCCCAGGCGTGGCTATCGCGCAGCTTCGGCTGGTACTACATGGTGGTCATCGCCGCTTACCTGCTGTTTGTGGTCGGCCTGGCGTTTTCCTCCTACGGCAAGCTCAAGCTTGGCAGCAAGGACGACACGCCGGATTTCAGTTATGGCGCCTGGGCCGGGATGCTGTTTTCCTCGGGCATCGGCATTTCGCTGTTGTACTTTGGCGCATCCGAGCCACTGGACCATTTCTTCAACCCGCCCGAAGGCGTCGCCGGTAGCAACCAGGCTGCGCGCCAGGCGGTGCAGCTGACGTTTTTGCATTGGGGCCTGCACGGCTGGGCGATCTACGCCCTTGTGGGCCTGGCCGTGGCCTATTTCGCCTATCGGCATAACCAGCCGCTGGCGCTGCGTTCGGCCTTGTATCCGCTGATGGGCGAACGCTGGGTCAAGGGCGCGGCCGGTCACGCGGTGGACGGCTTCGGCATGTTCGTTACGTTGCTGGGGCTGGTGACCAACCTGGGGATCGGATCGCTGCAAGTCGCCTCCGGGTTGGAAAACCTGTTTGGCATGGAGCACAGCAACACCAATCTGCTGATCGTGATCATCGTGATGAGCAGCGTGGCGACCATCGCCGCCGTGTCCGGCGTGGAGAACGGCATCCGCCGGCTGTCCAACCTGAACATCGTGCTGTTCAGCGGTTTGCTGATCTTCGTCTTGCTGTGCGGCCCCACGCTGCACTTGCTCAATGGCTTCGTGCAGAACATTGGCGACTACCTCAACGGCGTTGTGCTCAAGACGTTCGACCTGTACGTGTATGCGGACGACAACGCCAAGTCGGGCCGCTGGATGGGCCTGTGGACGCTGTTCTACTGGGCCTGGTGGATTTCCTGGGCGCCATTTGTCGGCATGTTCATCGCGCGGATTTCCCGTGGCCGCACCGTGCGCGAGCTGGTCGCCGGTGTGCTGCTGATTCCCCTGGGCTTTACCTTGGCCTGGCTGTCGATTTTCGGTAACTCGGCACTGGATCTGGTGATGAACCACGGTGCGGTGGAGCTGGGCAAGACCGCACTGACGCAGCCGTCGATGTCGATCTATCAGCTGTTGGAATATTACCCGGCGTCGAAAGTGGTGATCGGCGTGTCGATCTTTGTCGGTTTTGTGCTGTTCCTGACTCCGGCGGACTCCGGCGCGGTGATGATGGCCAATCTCTCGTGCACGGGCGGCAATGTCGATGAAGATGCCCCCCACTGGTTGCGGATCTTCTGGTCGGTAGTGATCACGCTGGTGACCATCGGCCTGTTGTTTGCCGGTAACTTCGAAGCCATGCAAACCATGGTCGTGCTGGCCGGGCTGCCGTTCTCGGTGGTGCTGGTGTTCTTCATGTTCGGCCTGCACAAGGCCATGCGCGAGGATGTGCGGGTTGAGCAGGAGCGGGCGGAGTTGGCGGGGTTGGGGCGGGTCTATAACTGACCCCGTTCGATAGTTGTTAACACTGTTGTGGCGAGGGGATTTATCCCCGCTGGGCTGCGAAGCGGCCCCAATTGCAGCGACTCAATCTGATTTGACACTCCGAGTTGCCCGGCTATGGGAGTGCTTCGCACTCCAGCGGGGATAAATCCCCTCACCACAAGAGCGTTTCAATTCTTGCTCCTGCACAAACAAAAAACGCCGCGATCATCTCGCGGCGTTTTTGTGTGCCCGGGCTCAGCCCAGGTTCTTGCCGAGCAGCGCGTGGTACAGCTCGCTGTCGCCGAGGATCCCGACGACCTTCTGGTTATCGTGGAGCACCAGCTTGTTGCCGGTCTGGTAGCGGATCTGCAAGGCGTCGCGCATGCCGATGCTGGAGTCCACCAGGGTCGGACGGCGGCCGAGGCCCTCGACGGCCTGGCCCGGTGCCCAGTTTTGCAAGTCCAGCGCGGCGCCGTTCTGGCGGGCGCCCTTGATGGTGTTGCCTTCGGCCAGGTCGAGCCAGGAATCGCCGCCCGGGTCCAGGCAGACCGAGCCGTTGATGCGTTTGCAGTTGTCCAGGGTGCGCATCAGGCTGCGGCCGCAGAGCACGTTGAGCGGGTTGGTGTGGGCGACGAAGGTGCGCACGTAGTCATCCGCCGGGTTCAACACGATCTGTTCCGGCTTGCTGTACTGGATGATGCGGCCGTCTTTCATGATCGCGATGCGGCTGCCCAGTTTCAGGGCCTCGTCGAGGTCATGGCTGACGAATACGATGGTCTTGCTCAGCTTGCGCTGCAGCTCCAGCAGTTCGTCCTGCAGGCCTTGGCGGATCAGCGGGTCGAGGGCCGAGAAGGGTTCGTCCATGAGCAGGATATCGGCGTCCATCGCCAGGGCACGGGCCAGGCCGACCCGTTGTTGCATGCCGCCGGACAGCTCGTCGGGCTTCTTGTTGCGCCACTGGGTCAGGCCCACCAGCTCCAGCTTTTCATCCACCAGCTTTTTGCGTTCCTTCTCCGGGCGGCCCTGCATTTCCAGGCCGAAGCTGATGTTCTCGCGCACTGTCAGCCAGGGCATCAGGGCGAACTTCTGGAAGACCATGGCGATGCGCTTGGTGCGCATCATCTTCAACTCGGCGGGGGTGCAGGAGGCGATGTCGATCTGGCGGCCTTCGTGTTCAACGAACAATTTGCCGCGACTCACTGTGTTCAAGCCGTTGATGCAGCGCAGCAGGCTCGACTTGCCGGAGCCGGAGAGGCCCATCAATACGCAGATCTCGCCTTTTTCGACATCCAGGCTGGCCTTTTCCACGCCGACGATCTGCCCGGTCTGCTTCAGGATTTCGTTGCGGGTCATGCCCTTGTCGAGCAGCTTGAGGGCTTCGCGTGGATCTTTGGAGAAGATCACGTCGACCTCTTCGAAGCGGATTATGCTCATGCGTCACCCCCTACTTTGGCGTCGGGTTGTTTGCAGATTCGGTCGAGCATGATCGCCAGCAATACGATCGCCAGGCCGGCTTCGAAGCCCAGGGCGATATCGGCGGTGTTCAGTGCGTTGACCACGGGTTTGCCCAGGCCGTCGGCACCGACCAGCGCCGCGATGACCACCATCGACAGCGACAGCATGATGCATTGGGTGATACCGGCGGCGATGCTCGGCATGGCATGGGGCAATTCAATGCGTGAGAGGAGTTGGCGACGGGAGCAGCCGAAGGCTTTGCCGGCGTCCATCAGTTCGTCCGGAACGTCGCGGATGCCCAGGTAGGTGAGGCGGATGGGCGCGGCAATCGCGAACACCACCGTGGAGATCAGGCCCGGAACCACACCCAGACCGAAGAGGGTCAGGGTAGGAATGAGGTAGACGAAGGTCGGTACGGTCTGCATCAGATCGAGCACCGGACGCATCATGGTGTAGAACATCGGCTTGTGCGCGGCAACAATGCCCAGCGGCACGCCGATCAGCACGCAGACCAGGGTCGCGAACAGCACCTGGGCGAGGGTTTCCATGGTTTCCTGCCAGTAACCCAGATTGAGGATCAGCAAGAACGAGGCGATGACAAAAACGGTCAGGCCCCATTTGCGCTGGATGAAATGCGCCAGCAGGGCAATGAGGCCGATCAGGGCCAGGGGATTGAACCAGGTCAGCGCAAACGTCACGCCGTGAATCATCGTTTCCAGAAACATCGCGATGGCATCGAAAGTGTTGGCGCCGTTTTGCGTCAACCATTCGACAAAGCCCGCGATGTACTGGCCCAAGGGTATTTTCTGATCAATAAGCATGGTAGTGAACTTCCGCATGCAAGGAATAAACAGCCCGGGCGAGTGAACTCGCCCGGCATAAGCTTTTACTGCGCGAGCTTGGCTTTCACGGCCTCCAGGCCAGGTTTACCGTCGATGGTGGTGACGCCGGCGAGCCAGGTGTCGAGCACCTGTGGATTTTTCTTCAGCCAGGCCTTGGCGGCGGCTTCAGGCTTCATCTTGTCGTCCAGCACGTTGCCCATCAGCGTGCTTTCCATATCGAGGGTGAAGACCAGGTTTTTCAGCAATTGGCCGATGTTGCCGCATTCCTGGGCGTAGCCCTTGCGCGTGTTGGTGTAGATGGTCGCCTGGCCGAAGTTCGGACCGAAGAATTCATCGCCACCGGTGAGGTATTTCATTTTGAAACGGGTGTTCATCGGGTGCGGTTCCCAACCCAGGAACACCACGGCGGTGTTACGGCGCTGGGCGCGATCGACCTGCGACAGCATGCCGGCTTCGCTGGATTCGACGACCTTGAAGCCAGCGTCCTTGAGACCGAAGGCGTTCTTGTCGATCATGCTCTGGATCAAGCGGTTGCCGTCGTTGCCCGGTTCGATGCCGTAGATCTTGCCGTCCAGTTCCTTCTTGAACTTGGCGATGTCGGCGAAATCCTTCAGACCCTTTTCATACAGCTCTTCGGGGACGGCCAGGGTGTACTTGGCGTTCTCCAGGTTGGCGCGCAGGGTTTCCACGGTGCCGGCTTCGCGGTAGGCCTTGATGTCGTTTTCCATGGTCGGCATCCAGTTGCCGAGGAAAACGTCCATGTTCTTGCCGTCGGCCAGGGATTTGTAGGTCACTGGTACGGAGATCATGGTGGTCTTGGTCTTGTAGCCGAGGGCGTCGAGCACGACGCTGGTGGTAGCGGTGGTAACGGTGATGTCGGTCCAGCCGACATCGGAGAAGTTGACGGTGCTGCACTGAGCGGGCTCTGCAGCGTTGGCCAGCATCGGAAGACTCAGCATGGCGGCCAACAACAACGGCTTGGAACCTTTCATGGGTGGACTCCTGGTGTTTTATCGGCAGTGTCCGGTCGGGGACAACCGCGCTTTTTTGCTTTTTTAATGTTGCGGTTGGTGGCGCGTGGGCACCCTGGGTGACACGCGGCCTTGCAAACGAGCCGTAACCGATCATGTACCAGTGCAAATCCGACGCCTACAGGGTGCGTCGTATCCAGTACAGGGAGGGTCGCATCCAGTGTTGGTGACGTCGTTTACAGATTTTTTCCGCCCCCGGCTGGCTTCTGCCACGCGAAAAAACGTCGTAAAACCTGGGCGACAAGGGCGCGGCGCTGCTGGGCATGATTGCGTCGGTGTCAGACGTCGAAAACCGATTCAAAAGCCGGATGATGCGGCCATCCCGGCGTTGAGCGTAGCAGCTCCGCCACCGGGCGCTCCTGCGCCCGGATGTGACCGTTCTGGAGATCCAAGGCATGGCAATCAGCGTGTTCGACCTGTTCAAGATCGGTATCGGCCCGTCCAGTTCCCATACCGTGGGCCCCATGCGCGCCGCGGCGCTGTTCGTTGAAGCGCTGCGGGCGAAGGCGTTGCTGCACGATGTGCGCCGGGTCGAGGTGCAGTTGTACGGTTCGCTGTCGGCGACCGGCATCGGCCATGGCAGCGACAACGCTACGATCATGGGCCTGATGGGCGAATGGCCTGACGCGATCGACCCGTCGCAGATCGGCACGCGCATCGAACTGCTGCGCGAAACCGGGACCTTATTGCTGGATGGGCGGCTGCCGGTGCCTTTTGTCTGGTCGCGCGACATGCGCCTGATCGACGAGAACCTGCCGTTCCACCCTAACGCGATGACCTTGATTGCTGAAGGCGCCAGCGGCGAATTGCACCGCGACACCTACTATTCCATCGGCGGAGGATTTGTCGTTGACCAGGCCCAGGCTTCCAGCGGCGTGGTGGACCTGGACAGTACCGAACTGCCGTACGATTTTTCCAGCGCCGGAGAACTCCTGGCCTTGTGCCGCACCCACAACCTGCGGGTGGCCGAGTTGATGATGGCGAATGAAAAGGTCTGGCGCTCCGAGGAAGAGATCCGCAGCGGCCTGATGAAACTCTGGCGGGCCATGCAGGATTGCGTCGAACAAGGCCTCAAGCATGAAGGCATCCTGCCCGGCGGCCTGAACGTGCGGCGGCGTGCGGCCAAGTTGCATCGCAGCCTGCAGGAACTGAACAAACCGAACGTGATCGGCTCGACCTTGAGCGCCATGGAATGGGTCAACCTGTTCGCCCTGGCGGTCAACGAGGAAAATGCCGCCGGCGGGCGCATGGTCACGGCGCCGACCAATGGCGCGGCGGGGATCATTCCGGCGGTGCTGCATTACTTCATGAAATTCAGCGAAGCGGTGACCGACGCCAACGTGGTGGACTATTTCCTCAGCGCAGCGGCGGTGGGGATTTTGTGCAAGAAGAACGCTTCGATCTCCGGCGCCGAAGTCGGCTGCCAGGGCGAAGTCGGCTCGGCCTGCGCCATGGCGGCGGCGGGCCTGGCGGAAATCCTCGGCGCCACGCCGGAGCAATTGTGCAACGCCGCGGAAATCGGCCTGGAGCACAACCTTGGCCTGACGTGTGACCCGGTCGGCGGCCTGGTCCAGGTGCCCTGCATCGAGCGCAACGCGATTGCCGCGGTGAAAGCCATCAATGCCGCACAAATGGCCCTGCGCGGCGACGGCCAGCACTTCATATCCCTCGACCGGGTGATCCGCACCATGCGCGACACCGGTGCCGACATGCATGACAAGTATAAAGAGACATCGCGGGGCGGGTTGGCGGTGAGTGCGGTGGAGTGTTGATTCAGGATTCACAAGATAATTCCGTGGCGAGGGAGCTTGCTCCCGCTGGGGCGCGAAGCGTCCCCTTTGCGGTTTTCTGACACGCCGAGGTGCCCGACTCAGGGCCGCTCCGCAGCCCAGCGGGAGCAAGCTCCCTCGCCACAGGTATCGAGAAAAACCGCTCGTAAAATGAACACCGCTGCAAAAACACGCCACGTTTTGGCGCGTCGCAAACAGACAAGACGTGACTTATCGGTCACGCCATTGTCCGCCGCGCTACCGTCCGTCCCCGCGCTTGCGGTGACATCCGCCGTGCAAGCGGCGCAGCCCAGTTACCACAAGTGCTACCGATCTGCTCACAGCCCGCTGTGGCAGGTGCCTGGGGCCGTTGATGGCACTTTCAAACCAGCCCTGACAGGCCCCTTGATTAGACAGGTCGGCATGTCGTTTTCAGGATTTATTGAACGCGCATTCAAATTTAGGCATGGCAATTGCTCTGTCCTAATAAAGCCCCGTCTCACGCAAGAGAATGATGGGCAATAACAAGAGCCTCCGCCTGAGGCCATCACCCGCTTTGTGTGAGGAGATACCGCGATGACGACGTCCAACTCTGGGGCTCAACCCCAGAACCGTGCGCCTCAATCCATCGGCTTTTTGCTGCTGGACAATTTCACGCTGATTTCCCTGGCGTCCGCGGTGGAACCGCTACGCATGGCCAACCAGCTGTCCGGTCGCGAGTTGTATCGCTGGACCACCCTGACTGTCGATGGCGGGCAGGTCTGGGCCAGTGACGGTCTGCAGATCACGCCTGACGCCTCCATGCACAAAGCGCCGGCCCTCGACACCGTCATCGTCTGCGGCGGCATCGGCATCCAGCGCACCGTTACCCGTGAGCATGTCTCCTGGCTGCAAAGCCAGGCCCGGCAGTCCCGTCGCCTCGGCGCGGTCTGCACCGGCAGTTGGGCCCTGGCCTGTGCCGGCCTGCTGGACGGTTTCGATTGCAGCGTGCACTGGGAATGCCTGGCGGCCATGCAGGAAGCCTTCCCGCGGGTGTCGATGAGCACGCGCCTGTTCACCCTCGACCGCAATCGCTTCACCAGTTCTGGCGGCACCGCGCCGCTGGACATGATGCTGCACTTGATCAGCCGCGATCACGGTCGCGAACTGTCGGCAGCGATCTCGGAAATGTTTGTCTATGAGCGCATCCGCAACGAGCAGGATCACCAGCGCGTGCCGCTCAAGCACATGCTCGGCACCAACCAGCCGAAGTTGCAGGAAATCGTCGCACTGATGGAGGCCAACCTCGAAGAGCCGATCGACCTGGACGAACTGGCGGTGTATGTCGCCGTGTCCCGACGTCAGCTCGAGCGCCTGTTCCAGAAATATCTGCACTGCTCGCCGTCGCGCTACTACCTCAAGCTGCGGCTGATCCGCGCGCGGCAGCTGCTTAAGCAGACGCCGATGTCGATCATCGAAGTGGCCTCGGTGTGCGGCTTCGTCTCCACCCCGCACTTCTCCAAGTGCTACCGCGAATACTTCGGCATTCCGCCGCGTGACGAACGCGTCGGTTCCAACACTACGCAGCAGGTAGCAATGATGCCGTTGCCGCAGGCCCTGGTGCTGTCGCCATTGTCCGGCCCGCTGTCGGCCTTGAGCCAGGCGCGCAATGAGTCGACGTTTGCCAGTGTGAGGCTTTAAGACCGAGGGCTTTTGTGGCGAGGGAGCTTGCTCCCGCTGGGGGCGAAGCCCCCCAAAACCTGATTTCGCGATATGCCAGGATATCCCGTGCGCCGGTTTTGCGACCGCTTCGCGGTCGAGCGGGAGCAAGCTCCCTCGCCACAGGGTCAGCTATGGTTCTGCTGGTATTGCGCCAACGCTGGCAACAGTTGCTGGTCAATCGCCTGGCGCACCGCCGGCAGGATGGTCGCGCTGCTGGTGTACATGTCCTTGACCATGCGCCGCAGTTCATTGGCGCGCGCCCGGTCCAGGCCGCGCACCGCGCATTCACAGGCCTGCTCGGCGGTCGCACCGCTGGGTATCTGCAGCCCCAGGGCCTTGAGCTGGCCTAGCAGGTCTTCCTGGTCGATCAAATCGGCGTACATCATGACGCTTTTCCTTGTGCAGGGATTGGGGTCGTGACTGGATTCTGGTAGCCGTCCGAAGCGGCGGCAAGGGCAAATCGTCGATCTGGCCTGAATGACTATGAGCGGGTCGTTTTCGGCTAACTCGCCCGTCTCGGGAGTGGGCACACTGGCCCCAAGCTGAATCACGATGGTTTGGTCACCCTCGCGCAACGGCTCCTCCAGTAACGCTCCTGCCCCGATCCTGTCACGGCTTGATCGGGGATTTTTTTGTCTGTGTGAATCAGCGGGAAATGAGTTGTCTGATCGGGTGCTTTCGCGAGCAGGCTCGCTCCCACAGTGGGTTCTATGTCGTCCAGGCAATTCAAGGTGGGAGCGAGCCTGCTCGCGAAGAACGATGACGCGGTCTAACGCTGCAACACCAGAATCCGCGACAGCAACTCATCCCGATCGACATAACACCCCTGGAAATGTCGCGCCCCGGAGGCTGCGTCGAACGCATTGCGCGCGTGGAGGGTGCGACGGTTGTCGAAGCACCAGAGCTGACCGGGTTCAAGCCTTTGTACCAGGCGAAACCGAGGCTCGCGGGTCAGAGCAATGAAGCGGCGATAGGCTTGATAGAGCCTGGGCATCTGCTCCACCGACGTATCGAACGGTCCGCGCAAGAAATTCGCCATGCGGATCTCCGAGACCTGCCCCAGCGTATCCAGGGCGATGATCGGCGCCAGGCAGCGGTAGTCGCTGTGGCGATCCTTGTTGCGAAATTCCACCGGGATCTGGCACAGCGCGTCGAAGGCTTCGGCCTCTTCCCGGCGCAGCGCCTCGGCGATGGCGAAACCGTCGACGAAGATGCTCTCGCCACCGTCGGCGTCGTTCACCAGGCAATGGAGGAACTGCAAACCCGGCTGCAGTTCCCGTGTTGGCAGGTCGCTGTGCAGCGGCAGATTGAAGGCGGTATAGGCGTTGCTGTCGGCATCGGCCTTGGACTGCACGTTGAACAGCACGCCGAAATTGCTTTCGCGGATAAAGGAAATGCGCTGGGCAATCAGTTTCAGCGAGCCGGGTTCGGTGGGGACGCCCCGTACCTGGGTCAGGCCGATGTCGCGTACTGCCAGTAGCCATTTCAGCAAGGTGTCGGCGTCCTCCATCAGGGCCTGGTATTCGAACACTGGCAGTGACAGATCGTGCTGCCATAGTTGGCGTTGTGGTTTGCCCGCCAGTCGCTCGGCCCTGGATTGATCGTCATAGGCATGGGCGCGCAACCAACCCGGGTCGAAAAGGCTCTGATGGCCGTCCTGCCAAACCACGTGTAGGCAGCCCGCGCCGTCGATGTCGATTTCGCCGGGCGTCAGGTCTTCCGGGACGTCGACGATCTCCAGGACCTGCTCGCGGGTGACGCTGTAGACACACTGCGCGCAGGGGCAGTTGTCCCGCAGCCAATCATGGTGAAACGGGCTGATCCGACCGTCGGCCCACGTGACGTGAACCCGGTCGGCCAAGGGTGTTACAGCGCTCAATGCCTGGACAAGAGGGTAGCGTCGGAAGTCGGCAATAGCGGCGGCGATGTTCATGGCGGTCTCCTGTTCGAGACTTATCGGGCGGGCGGCAGGGCGATGACGCGGCCTATGTAGTTCGGGGCCGGCAGGTCGGATTGGTTGTCGATCAGGGCTTTGAGTCGGCCCAGGGTCTGCTCGGTGAAAGGCGCTGAGCGCGGGCCCGCCAGGTCGACGTGCAGCAGCATCTGTTCATTGCCGGCCAGCTCTTTATCCCCGCCCACCAGGTGCAGGCTGTGGTAGAGGTGCAGGCGTTTGGCGTCGTGGCCGATGATTTGTGTGTGCACCTCTACCTCGGCCCCGAGCTTCACTTCGTGGAGGTAGTTCAGGTGCAGTTCGAGGGTGAACAGCGAATGGCCGCTGGCTTCGCGGTTCTGGCTGTCCAGGCCGAGCTGGTCCATCAGCGCGTCGGTCGCGTAGCTGAAGATCAGCAGATAAAAGGCATCGCGCAGGTGGCCGTTGTAGTCGACCCATTCAGGGAGGATGCGGGTCTGGTAGGTGGTGAGGGTGGGCATGATTCTGGTTCCGACGGGTAGGGTGATTGGGCTGGCGCTTTCGCGAGCAGGCTCGCTCCCACACAGGTTTTGTAGAACGACACAGAGCCAATGTGGGAGCGAGCTTGCTCGCGATGGGGCCAGACCTGCTGGCCCAAAAAACCAAGATTTACTCGGCGAAGGCCATTCCATGCTTTTCCTTGGTGGCCTTCACCGCCTCCAGCACCGCCATCAGGCAATCATCACGATAGCGCTCCAGCGCCGAAATGCTGTGGCGCCCCAGTTGCTCGCTCGTCCCTTCCACCACATCGTCGATCAGCTTTTCGGTCAGCTCCGGCGCCGGCAGGTAGGTCCACGGCAATTGCAGCGCCGGGCCGAACTGGGCCATGAAATGGCGCATCCCGGCATCGCCGCCGGCCAGGGTGTAGGTCAGGAAAGTGCCCATGAACGACCAGCGCAGGCCGGCGCCAAAACGAATGGCATCGTCGATTTCGCCGGTGGTCGCCACGCCGTCGTTGACCAGGTGCAGGGCCTCGCGCCACAGCGCTTCGAGCAGGCGATCGGCGATGAAACCGGGGACTTCCTTGCGCACGTGCAGCGGGCGCATGCCAAGGGATTCGTAGACCTGCATTGCCGCTTGCACGGCTTCAGGCGCGGTGTGCTTGCCACCGACCACCTCCACCAGGGGCAGCAGGTAGACCGGGTTGAACGGATGGCCGACCACGCAGCGCTCCGGATGAGTGGAGTTTGCATAAAACTCGCTCGGCAAAAGCCCCGAGGTGCTTGACCCGATCAGTGCATTCGGCTTGGCGGCGGCGCTGATCTGGGCGTGCAGCTCAAGCTTGAGCTCCAGCCGCTCGGGTGCGCTTTCCTGAATGAAATCGGCATCGCACACGCATTCCTCGACGGTCGTAACAAAGCGCAAGCGATCCTGCGATGCGCCTGGGGCCAGGCCGTGTTTTTCCAAGGCGCCCCAGGCGTTGGCGACGCGTTTGCGCAGGGCTGCTTCGGCGCCCGGCGCCGGGTCCCAGGCGACCACGTCGAGGCCGTGGGCCAGGGCGCGGCTGATCCAACCGCTGCCGATGACGCCGCTGCCCAGGGCGGCGAAGGTTTTGATGTTGGTGATGAAGCTCATGGTGGTTTCCTGAAAAGGGTGGGGATCTCCTGTGGGAGCGAGCTTGCTCGCGATGGCGGCGGTGCATCTGACGCATCTTTGACGGTCGGACTATCGCTATCGCGAGCAAGCTCGCTCCCACAGGGAAGACGGTGGAGATTTGGTTAGCCGCGTTGGGTCAGGCCCATTTTCTTGCGGCCCTCAGCCGGCGTAAGCACACGCGCCCCGAGGCGGCTGAGGATTTCGCCGGCACGCTCCACCAGCTGTCCATTGGTGGCGAGTACGCCTTTGTCCAGCCAGAGGTTGTCTTCCAGCCCGACCCGCACGTTGCCGCCCAGCAAAACGGCCTGTGCCGCCATCGGCATCTGCATGCGGCCGATACCGAAGCCGGCCCACACCGCATCGGCGGGCAGGTTGTCGACCATGGCCTTCATGGTGGTGGTATCCGCCGGCGCGCCCCACGGGATACCCAGGCAGAGCTGGAACAAGGGGTTGTCCAACAGGCCTTCCTTGATCATCTGCTTGGCGAACCACAGGTGCCCGGTGTCGAAGATCTCCAGCTCGGCCTTGACCCCCAATTCGGTGATGCGCTTGGCGCCGGCCCGCAGTTGCGCCGGGGTGGAGACGTAAATGGTGTCGCCGTCGCCGAAGTTCAGGGTGCCGCAATCCAGTGTGCAGATTTCCGGCAGCAGCTCCTCGACGTGGGCCAGGCGGGTCAGTGGGCCCACCAGGTCGGTGTTGGGGCCGAACTCCATCGGGTTTTCCCCCGCACCGATTTCCAGGTCGCCGCCCATGCCGGCGGTGAGATTGACGATGATGTCGACATCGGCCTCGCGGATGCGCTCCATCACTTCGCGGTACAGCGCCACGTCGCGGCTGAACTTGCCGGTCTGTGGGTCGCGCACATGGCAGTGGACCACGGTGGCGCCGGCCTTGGCCGCCTCGACGGCCGCCGCGGCGATCTGTTTCGGGGTGACCGGCACGTGCGGGCTCTTGGCGGTCGTGTCGCCAGCACCGGTGAGTGCGCAGGTGATGATGACGTCGTGGTTCATGGTGCGGATTCCTTCAGGCGTGGTGAGTCACCGCGCAGCCCTTTGGAGCTGCGCAGAGGGATAACGGTTGATCAATTGCTGGTCAGTTTCAGGTTGTCTATGGCCGGCTTGCCGTCGAAAGTGGTCACCCCTTCGAGCCAGCGCTGCTTGTCTTGCGGGTGGTCCTTCAGCCATTGCCGGGCGGATTCCAGTGGGTCCTTGTGGTCGAGCAGCGGCTGCATCATCCGGCTCTCGTCTTCGGCGCTGAAGGTCAGGTTGCTCAGCAGGCGGCTGACGTTCGGGCATTGCTCGGCGTAGTTCGGCGCGGTGACGGTCCAGACGCTGGCCATGCCTTCGTTCGGGCCGAGGGCGTCTTCGCTGCCGGTGAGATAGGTCATCTGCACATTGACGTTCATCGGGTGCGGCGCCCAGCCGAAGAACACCACGGCTTCCTTGCGCCGCACGGCGCGGTCCACCGCCGCGAGCATGCCGGCCTCGCTGGACTCCACCAGCTGGAACTTGCCCAGGCCAAACTGGTTCTTGGCGATCATCGCTTTGATCTGGGTGTTGGCACCGGAACCGGGCTCGATGCCGTAGATCTTGCCGCCCAGCTCTTTTTCGAACTTGGCGATATCAGCGAAGGTCTTCAGGCCCTTGTCGGCCAGGTAAGTGGGTACGGCCAGGGTGGCGCGGGCGTCCTTCAGGCTCGGCTGCTCCAGCACCTTGACCTGCTTCGCCTCGACGAACGGGGTGATGGTCTGGGTCATCAGCGGGTTCCAGTAGCCCAGGAACAGGTCCAGGCGCTGGTCGCGGATGCCGGCGAAAATGATCTGCTGGGAGGCGCTGGTCTGCTTGGTCTTGTAGCCGAGGCCATCGAGCATCACTTGGGTCAAGGCGCTGGTGGCAATGACGTCGGTCCAGTTGACCACGCCCAGGCGCACGTTTTGGCAGGCAGCGGGTTCGGCTGCGAGGGCTGTCTGGTTCAGGAGAGACGTGGCGCTGATTGCAAGAACGCAGTAGCTGATCAGGTGTTTCATTGTCAGGTTCCTCGGCAGCTTGTTGTTATGGGTTCCGGCATCTGCGCGCCGGTGATGCCAAATTACGCAGCCGGGCCCCGCGCAAAACGCACAGCGGCGACCTGCTCTTGCACTGCAGCGACCTGTGCGCTTGAAGGACGCTTGCAAGTGGCGTATCAAGGTCCGCACGCTGCCCGTCAACCGAGTGCGCTCCATGTCCCAGGATTTTTATTTCTTGTTGATGCCGGGTTTCTCGGCCATCGGTTTCATTTCGGCCATCGAGCCCTTGCGGGTCGCCAACCGTTTTCGCGGCGAGCTGTACCGCTGGCATGTACTGAGCGCCGATGGCGGTGCGGTGCTGGCGAGCAACGGCATGTCGGTCAACGCCGACGCCGCGCTGGAGCCGCTGAAGAAGGGTGCGACGCTGTGGGTCGTGGCGGGTTTCGAACCGTTGAAATTTGCCAGCCCGGCGTTGGAGCGCTGGTTGCATCGACTCGACAATGAAGGTGTGATCCTTGGCGGTATCGACACCGGCAGCGTGGTCCTGGCCGAGGCTGGGTTACTGGATGGACACCGGGTGACGCTGCACTGGGAGGCGATCGAGGCGTTCAAGGAATCTTATCCACAGCTCGGCGTGACCCAGGAACTGTTCGAGATTGACCGCCGTCGCATCACTTGCGCCGGCGGCACCGCCTCCATCGACCTGATGCTCGACCTGATCGGCCAGGCCCACGGCCCGGAGCTGGCGATCCAGGTGAGCGAGCAATTCGTGCTCGGTCGCATTCGTCCGCGCAAGGATCACCAGCGCATGGAAATCGCCACGCGCTATGGCATCCGCAACAAGAAGCTGGTGCAGGTCATTGGCGAGATGGAGACCCATAGCGAACCGCCCTTGAGCACCCTGGCCCTGGCCGAGTCGATCAACGTGACGCGGCGTCAGCTGGAGCGCTTGTTCCGCCTGCACTTGAACGACACCCCGAGCAACTTCTACCTGCGCCTGCGCCTGGAAAAGGCCCGGCAACTGCTGCGTCAGACCGACATGAGCGTGCTGGAGGTGAGCATCGCCTGCGGGTTCGAGTCGCCGTCGTACTTCACCCGCAGCTATCGGGCACGGTTTGCCCGGTGTCCACGGGAGGATCGGCGACGGCAGGGGGATGAGCGGGAGGTGGTTTGACAGGTTTTCATAGTCTGGAAATACACCGTGGCGAGGGAGCTTGCTCCCGCTGGGCTGAAGCAGTCCCAATGTCATCGACTCAATCAAACTGACACACCAGGGTGCCGGGTTTCGGGGCCGCTGCGCAGCCCAGCGGGAGCAAGCTCCCTCGCCACGGGGGGCTGTGTTCGGCTGGGAAGGTCTATTTCTTCATCAGTGCCGAGCAGGCTGCCTTGTACGCCTCATGCTGATACTTGTTCAGCGTCGCCGGCAGGACGAAGTCGTGTTTCTTGCTCTGCGCGTTGATGGTCTGCGGCGACAGCAGCGTCACCTCGCAACCTTCCAGCAGCTGAAAGATACCCTCGATCTTGAAGGTGGTCGGCCCGCCGGCGAATTCACCTTTCTTGCTGCGCTTCTTGATGGCGATGCGTTCGATGCCGTTGTCCGTCACGAACGCCCGAACCTGCGCGGCAAAGGCCTTGACGTTGGCGGCTTCGTCATCGTCGTCAAGGGCGATTTTCTTGGTACTGAGCGCGACGTGGCTCAACGCCTGCTGGTCCAGCGAGGCAACGGCGATGATCGCTTCGCTGCCTTTGATTTCGATGCCGCAGATGATCATGCTCGGGCCTTGGGTTCGGGTGGTCTGGAGCGCCAGTTTACCCACCTTGAGGCTCAACGCCTTGCGAATCTATAGCTCCAGTTGATCAGCATGGATGCCAAAGGCAGAGGCAATTTTTTCTCGTGTAGCTCGGCGAGGTTTGGCCACAGATTCTTGCTGGGCAAACGCCGGTTGGGAAATACCGAGACGCTTGGCAACTTCGTCTTGGGTCAGGTTCAAATGCTCGCGCCAGGCGCGTATGGGCGTGGCGCCGTCGACGATACGGCTAACGACTTCATGAGGAATCAGATCGGGTTCCAATTTCTGCGCAACGTATTGCGCATACGGAATGACCACGAAGGCCGGATTTCCGTCTGCGTCGTTGATGATCTGAATGTCAGTAGGTACGTTCATCGCGTTTCTTGACCTCTTGAATGCTGACGACCTTGATCGCCCCGTCCCAATCGAACATGACTCGATAACTGCCAACCCGTAGACGGTACGCATAGTCATGGCCGGCAAGCGCCTTGACGTTTACCACATCAGGCATCTGGGCGAGTGCCGACACGGCGTCCCGAACCTGCACCTGATGGACCGAGTGCAATTTCAGAAGTTGTTTAACGGCCTTTCTGGTCCAGTGGATTGTGCTCATGAAAGGATATAAGTCTTTTATAAGATTTGCGAATCCTGACTTATATCTCTTCCAGGACCAACGGCCGGATGGTGTCGGGATGTTGCGCCCAATTTATTCCTGTCCAATCGACTCCAAAAACTCCGACCGGTCATCGCTCACCTGGGCCATGCAGTCGTTTTCGGCGATTTTGTAGGCGTCGCTGCCGGGTTTGGCCGGGAAGGCGGCGATCGCGCAGTCGGCTTCGCGCTGCTTTTGCCACAGTTGCTGGGCGGCCTTGATCTTGGCGGTGATGTCGTTGAGCTGGGCCTTGTCGCTGGCGTAGCGGGTTTGCAGGCGTTCGTTGAGGCTTTGCAGGTTTTCGTTGAGCAGTTGTTCGGCGGCGGCTTTGCCGTAGGCCGAACAGGCCAGGGTCTGGACGTCGTTTTCAACTTCGTCGCAGGGGTTGGGTTCGGTGTCTTCGGTCGCGTGGGCGACGGTGCTGATCAGTGCCAGGGCGAAGAAAATCGATTTCATCGGTTGTCGCTCGAGTCCGGTTGAATCCAGTGGTGCAGCGGATTCTGGCGCAAGCGCCGGGTAAAGAACAGATGGGCAGGGTGGGCCTGTCGCAGCCCATTGTCGCGGATTGACGCTTTCGGCAATTCCCCTGTCGTTTTTGCACCCGGTCGCGACGGCCCTCAGGCATATGCTGGCCCCAAAGCGCCGGCACACGATTCGGCGCATGAATCGCCAACAAGGGGACTGCCTGATGAGCCCAGCCGAATTGCACGCCGACAGCATCGTTATCGACGGGCTGATCATTGCCAAGTGGAACCGTGACCTGTTCGAAGACATGCGCAAGGGCGGCCTGACCGCAGCCAACTGCACCGTGTCGGTGTGGGAAGGTTTCCAGGCCACCATCAACAACATCGTCGCCAGCCAGAAACTGATCCGCGAAAACAGCGACCTGGTGATCCCGGTGAAGACCACCGCCGACATCCGTCGCGCCAAGGAGCAGGGCAAGACCGGCATCATCTTCGGCTTCCAGAACGCCCATGCCTTCGAGGACCAGCTCGGCTATGTCGAGATCTTCAAGCAGCTGGGCGTCGGCGTGGTGCAGATGTGCTACAACACCCAGAACCTGGTGGGCACCGGCTGCTACGAGCGCGACGGCGGCCTGTCGGGCTTCGGTCGTGAAATCGTCGCCGAGATGAACCGCGTCGGCATCATGTGCGACTTGTCCCACGTTGGTTCCAAGACTTCAGAAGAAGTCATTCTCGAATCGAAGAAGCCGGTCTGCTACTCCCACTGCCTGCCGTCCGGTCTGAAAGAGCACCCACGCAACAAGTCCGATGAAGAACTGAAGTTCATCGCCGACCACGGCGGTTTCGTCGGCGTGACCATGTTCGCGCCGTTCCTGGCCAAGGGCATCGATTCGACCATCGACGACTACGCCGAAGCCATCGAATACACCA
Organism: Pseudomonas sp. R3-56; assembly: GCF_051132075.1. Classification (NCBI taxonomy): domain Bacteria; kingdom Pseudomonadati; phylum Pseudomonadota; class Gammaproteobacteria; order Pseudomonadales; family Pseudomonadaceae; genus Pseudomonas; species Pseudomonas sp. R3-56. The sequence goes on from NZ_CP071657.1 coordinate 491,418, forward strand.
TGAACATCGTCGGTGAAGACGCCATCGGCATCGGCACTGACTTCACCCAGGGCCATGGCCAGGATTTCTTCGAGATGCTGACACACGACAAGGGCTATGCCCGTCGTCTGACCAGCTTCGGCAAGATCATCAACCCCCTGGGCATCCGCACCGTGGGCGAGTTCCCCAACCTCACCGAGACGCTGCTCAAGCGCGGTCACCCGGAGCGGGTGGTGCGCAAGATCATGGGCGAGAACTGGGTCAACGTTCTCAAGGACGTCTGGGGCGAATAAACCCCGCTGCATCACTGAATCCTTTACCTGTGGCCACTCGCGCCGCAGGCACATCACGAATTTCCGGAGTCAAGTTTTCATGGCCAAGATCGCCCCGCAACTGCCAATCGAAGTCGACAGCGAAACCGGTGTCTGGACCTCCGACGCCCTGCCGATGCTGTACGTGCCGCGGCACTTCTTCGTCAACAACCACATGGGCATCGAGGAAGTGCTGGGCGCCGATGCCTACGCCGAAATCCTCTACAAGGCCGGCTACAAATCCGCCTGGCACTGGTGCGAAAAAGAAGCTGAATGTCACGGCCTGGAAGGCGTCGCGGTGTTCGAGCATTACATGAAGCGCTTGTCCCAGCGTGGCTGGGGCCTGTTCAAGATCCAGGACATCGACCTGGACAAAGGCACCGCCAGCGTCAAGCTCGAGCATTCGGCGTTCGTCTACGTGTACGGCAAGGTCGGGCGCAAGGTCGACTACATGTTCACCGGCTGGTTCGCCGGCGCCATGGATCAGATTCTCGCCGCTCGCGGCAGCCAGATCCGCACCGTGGCCGAGCAGGTCTACGGCGGTTCCGAAGAAGGCCACGACGACGGCCTGTTCATCGTCAAGCCGTTGTAAGTCGAGGATCGCGCCATGGCTTTTGAAGCAATGTTCCAGCCGATCCAGATCGGCAAGCTGACCATCCGCAACCGCGTGCTCAGCACCGCGCACGCCGAGGTCTACGCCACCGACGGCGGCATGACCACCGACCGCTATGTGAAATATTACGAAGAGAAGGCCAAGGGCGGCATCGGCCTGGCAATTTGCGGCGGCTCGTCCGTGGTTGCCATCGACAGCCCGCAGGAATGGTGGAGTTCGGTGAACCTGTCCACCGACCGCATCATTCCGCACTTCCAGAACCTGGCCGACGCCATGCACAAGCATGGCGCCAAGATCATGATCCAGATTACCCACATGGGTCGTCGCTCGCGCTGGGACGGTTTCAACTGGCCGACCCTGATGTCGCCGTCCGGCGTGCGTGAGCCGGTGCACCGTGCGACCTGCAAGACCATTGAGCCGGAAGAAATCTGGCGGGTGATCGGCAACTACGCCCAGGCCGCGCGCCGGGCCAAGGCCGGTGGCCTGGACGGCGTCGAGCTGTCCGCCGTGCACCAGCACATGATCGACCAGTTCTGGAGCCCGCGGGTCAACAAGCGCACCGACGAGTGGGGCGGCAGTTTCGAAGGCCGCATGAAGTTCGGCCTGGAAGTGTTGAAGGCCGTGCGCGCCGAAGTGGGTGACGATTTCTGCGTGGGCATGCGCCTGTGCGGCGACGAATTCCACCCGGACGGCTTGTCCCACGAGGACATGAAGCAGATCGCCAAGTACTACGACGACACCGGCATGCTCGATTTCATCGGCGTGGTGGGCTCGGGTTGCGACACCCATAACACCCTGGCCAACGTCATTCCGAACATGAGTTATCCACCGGAGCCGTTCCTGCACCTGGCCGCCGGTATCAAGGAAGTGGTCAAGGTTCCGGTGCTGCATGCGCAGAACATCAAGGACCCGAACCAGGCCACGCGGATCCTCGAGGGCGGCTACGTCGACATGGTCGGCATGACCCGCGCCCACATCGCCGATCCGCACCTGATCGCCAAGATCAAGATGGGCCAGATCGACCAGATCAAGCAGTGCGTCGGCGCCAACTACTGCATCGACCGCCAGTACCAGGGCCTGGACGTGCTGTGTATCCAGAACGCCGCGACCTCCCGTGAATACATGGGCGTGCCGCACATCATCGAGAAATCCACCGGGCCGAAACGCAAAGTCGTGGTGGTCGGTGCCGGCCCGGCCGGGATGGAAGCGGCGCGCGTGGCCGCCGAGCGTGGGCACGACGTGACGCTGTTCGAGAAGAAGGAATTCATCGGCGGACAAATCACCACTGCCTCGAAAGCCCCGCAACGGGACCAGATCGCCGGTATCACTCGCTGGTTCCAGCTGGAGCTGGCGCGGCTGAAAGTCGACCTGCGCCTGGGCGTGGCGGCGGATGCGCCAACCATCATGGACTTGCGTCCGGATGTGGTGGTGCTGGCCGTCGGCGGCCACCCGAACATCGAGCAGAACGAACACTGGGGCGCCGCCGAAGGGCTGGTGGTCAGCAGTTGGGACGTGCTCGACGGCAAGGTTGCACCGGGCAAAAACGTGCTGGTCTACGACACCATCTGCGAGTTCACCGGCATGTCGGTGGCGGACTTCCTCGCCGACAAGGGCAGCCAGGTCGAGATCGTCACCGACGATATCAAGCCAGGCGTGGCCATTGGCGGGACGTCGTTCCCGACCTACTACCGCAGCATGTACCCCAAGGAAGTGATCATGACCGGGGACATGATGCTGGAGAAGGTCTACCGCGAAGGCGACAAGCTGGTGGCGGTGCTGGAGAACGAATACACCGGCGCCAAGGAAGAACGCGTGGTGGACCAGGTGGTGGTAGAGAACGGCGTGCGGCCGGACGAAGAAATCTACTACGCGCTGAAGGAGGGTTCGCGCAACAAGGGCCAGATCGACGTCGAAGCACTGTTCGCGATCAAGCCGCAGCCGTGCCTTGAGCAGAGTGGCGATGGCTACCTGCTGTTCCGCATCGGCGACTGCGTGGCCCAGCGTAATACCCACGCGGCCATCTACGACGCCCTGCGGCTGTGCAAGGATTTCTAACGGCTTAACACCATCACCTGTGGCGAGGGAGCTTGCTCCCGCTGGGCTGCGAAGCGGCCCCAAATCATCAGTCGAGGAGCATCAGGTTTACACCTGGGGCTTTTTTGGGAGCGCTTCGCGCTCCAGCGGGAGCAAGCTCCCTCGCCACAAGTAGGTGCGTCGCTCTCACTGGCGCGCACATGACCCTGAGGTCTTTGGGAGCAACACCTATGTTGAACACCCTTCTTCCAATCCTGCTGTTCGCAGCCCTCGGCCTCGCGGCCCTGGGTGCCTTGCGGCGGGTGAACATGTGGCGCCGGGGTCGACCGTCGAAAGTCGACCTGATCGGTGGCCTCTTCGCCATGCCCAAGCGCTACATGGTGGATTTGCACCACGTGGTGGCGCGGGACAAATACATCGCCAATACCCACGTCGCCACGGCGGGCGGGTTTGTCCTGGCGGCGGTGCTGGCGATCCTGGTACACGGTTTCGGCCTGCAGAACCGTATCCTCGGCTATGCCTTGCTGTTCGCCACGTTGCTGATGTTCAGCGGCGCGATCTTCATCGCCCTGCGCCGTCGCAACCCGCCCTCGCGGCTATCCAAGGGCCCTTGGATGCGCCTGCCGAAAAGCCTGTTCGCGTTTTCCATCAGCTTCTTCCTGGTGACCTTGCCGGTGGCCGGGATTCTGCCGGCGGACTTCGGTGGCTGGTTGCTGGTGGCGCTGTTGGGGCTGGGCGTGCTCTGGGGCGTCTCGGAGATGTTCTTCGGCATGACCTGGGGCGGGCCAATGAAGCACGCCTTCGCCGGTGCCCTGCACCTGGCCTGGCACCGCCGTGCAGAACGTTTTGGTGGCGGCCGTTCCACCGGCCTCAAGCCGCTGGACCTGAACGACCCAGCCGCACCGCTGGGTGTGGAGAAACCCAAGGATTTCACCTGGAACCAGTTGCTCGGCTTCGACGCCTGCGTACAGTGCGGCAAGTGCGAAGCGGCCTGCCCGGCGTTCGCCGCCGGCCAGCCGCTGAACCCGAAAAAGCTCATCCAGGATATGGTCGTCGGCCTGGCCGGCGGCACCGATGCGAAGTTCGCCGGCAGTCCTTACCCAGGCAAACCCGTTGGCGAGCACGGCGGTAATCCACACCAGCCGATCGTCAACGGTCTGGTGGACGCCGAGACCCTGTGGTCCTGCACCACTTGCCGGGCGTGTGTCGAGGAGTGCCCGATGATGATCGAGCACGTCGACGCCATCGTTGACATGCGCCGGCACCTGACCCTGGAAAAAGGCGCCACGCCGAACAAGGGCGCCGAGGTGCTGGAAAACCTCATCGCCACCGACAACCCTGGCGGCTTCGCCCCGGGCGGGCGGATGAACTGGGCGGCGGACCTGAACCTGAATCTGCTCAGCGAGAAAAAATCCACCGACGTGCTGTTCTGGGTCGGCGACGGTGCCTTCGACATGCGCAACCAGCGCACCTTGCGCGCCTTCGTCAAAGTCCTCAAGGCGGCGAAGATCGACTTCGCCGTGCTCGGCCTCGAAGAACGCGACAGCGGCGACGTGGCCCGGCGCCTCGGTGATGAAGCGACGTTCCAGCTGTTGGCCAAGCGCAACATCCAGACCCTGGCCAAATACCGCTTCAACCGCATCGTCACCTGCGACCCCCACAGCTTCCACGTGTTGAAAAACGAATACGGCGCCTTCGATGGAAACTACCTGGTGCAGCACCACAGCACCTACCTGGCGGAAATCATCGACGCCGGCGCGCTGAGCCTCGGCCAGCACAAGGGCGACAGCGTGACTTATCACGACCCTTGCTACCTGGGCCGCTACAACGGCGAATACGAGGCTCCGCGCCAGGTGCTGCGTGCGCTGGGCATCGAGGTCAAGGAGATGCAGCGCTCCGGTTTCCGTTCCCGTTGCTGCGGCGGCGGTGGCGGTGCGCCGATCACCGACATTCCGGGCAAGCAGCGTATTCCTGACATGCGCATGGAAGACATCCGCGAAACCGGCGCCGAACTGGTGGCCGTGGGTTGTCCACAGTGCACCGCGATGCTGGAGGGCGTGGTCGAACCACGACCGATGATCAAGGACATTGCCGAACTGGTGGCCGATGCGTTGCTCGAGGATACGACCCCGAGCAAGCCGGTGGCTCCGGCCAAACGTGAACCTGCGGAGGTGCATTGATGAGCGACATCATCCGCCGCGACCCTCGCGCCGAGTGGATCGCCCGTAACCGGCTGCACCCGCTGCACGCGGCCATGCAACCGGTGCAGCACAGCTGGATGGGCCCTAACGGCGTCATTCGCAAGAACGTCCATGGGGTCGGCTTCATCGGCCCCAACGGCATCAAGCGCATCGACCGCAGCGGCGCCCAGCAGGGCGGCGCGACCAAGCGCACTGCGACGACTGAAGTGCAACTGCCGCTGCATCAGGTGCCCCAACCGGCGTTCTACATCAGTGTGGTCCCGGACATGGTCGGTGGCCGTCTCAGCAGTCACGACCGCGACCTGTTGGGCCTCGCCCATCAATTGGCGGGCGCGGACGGCGCGGTCCTGGCGGTGGTGTTCGGCGAGCATAAAGAGAATGCCTTCGCCACGGCGGGCGTGGACCGCTTGCTGGTGCTTGAGGGCGAGGAATTCAGCGGTTATGCACCGGAACAACGGGTCCAAGGCCTGCGGGCTGTGGATAACCAGTTCAGCCCACGCCATTGGCTGTTGCCTGACAGCCGCAGCGGAGGCGGTGAACTGGGTCGGCGCTTCGCCGCGGCTTTGGGCGAACGCCCGGCCACTCGTGTCTGGCAGGTCAAGGGCGAAGAGTGCATTGGCCGTGCCGGTGCTGGCCTGCAAGACCTGGCTCGGCCGTTGGCGCGACTGATCCTGGCAGCGGCCGAATGCGCCGAGCCGGTTAGCGAGACCCGCCACGAGGCCTTGCCGGTGGAGTTATCCACAAGCGTGGCGCGCAGCTTGTCGCGGATCGAGGATCTTGGTGCGGTGGCGGTGGATCCGGGCGCGATCCCGATGGCCGAGGCCGAATTCATTTTCTCCGGCGGCAACGGCGTCAAGGATTGGGAGCTTTTCCACAGGACAGCGGCGGCCTTGGGCGCCACCGAAGGTGCGTCGCGGGTGGCGGTGGACGACGGTTACATGGCTCGCGATCGCCAGGTGGGCGCCAGCGGCACCTGGGTCACCGCACGGGTCTACGTGGCCGTGGGGATTTCCGGGGCGATCCAGCACCTGCAGGGCATCGGTGCCTGCGACAAGGTGGTGGCGATCAACCTTGATCCTGGCTGCGACATGATCAAGCGCGCGGACTTGTCGGTGATCGGCGACAGCGCGGCGATTCTCCAGGCCCTGATCGCGGCGGTAGAGGCTTACCGCAACGAAGCCAGGCGCGATGCGGCTTAAGCTAAGGAAACGTTCATGAGTACCCAAGTGATCAGCCTCGTCTCCATCGGCGCCCACCCGACCTCTGGTCGGCCCCGGCGCGCCGAACAGGACGCCCGCGCCGTGGAGCTGGGCCTGCAACTGGCCGGCAATGAACTGCAAGTGCTGCATGCCGGCGACGTGGCCGAACCGGCCTTGCGCGCCTACCTGGGCATGGGCCTGGATGAGCTTCACGTGTTGGATAATCCAGAGGGCGCCGATGCGCTGCCGGCGCTGACCGAATATCTGAGAGACGCTGGGGCCCAAGTGGTGCTCACCGGCAGCCAGGCGGAAACCGGTGAAGGCTCGGGCATGCTGCCGTTTCTGTTGGCGGAAAACCTCGGTTGGCCGTTGGTGGTGGGGTTGGCCCAGGTCGAATCCATCGACAACGGCGTGGCCCTGGTGCTGCAAGCCTTGCCCCGCGGTCAGCGCCGTCGGCTCAAGGTGCGCCTGCCGTTTCTGGCCACTGTGGATAACGCCGCGCCGAAACCACGGCAGAGCGCCTATGGCCCGGCGCGGCGTGGAGCGTTGCAGGCGGAAGAAGTCGAAGTGGTCGACGACAGCCTGCTGGCGGTGGCAACCCTGCAACCGGCCAAGCCACGGCCCAAGCGCCTGAAGGTCATCAAGGCCAAGAGCGGCGCCGACCGCATGAAAGCCGCCACGGCCAAGGCCAGCGGCGGAGGTGGTCAGGTGCTCAAGGGTGTCACCCCGGAAGCGGGGGCCGAGGCGATTTTGAAGCTGTTGGTGGAGGAGGGGGTGGTTCGCTAATCCCAGGAACGCCCAGGCTCCCTGTGGGAGCGAGCTTGCTCGCGATAGCGGTCTGTCAGTTAGCGATGATGGTGCTGATGGTCCGCCATCGCGAGCAAGCTCGCTCCCACAAGGGCCGGCGATGCACCTGAGTATTGTGCCTGCCGAAATTTCACGGTTACCCACAATGCCTGTGTGTCCGGCTGTGGATAACCTGTTTGCCCCTCGCTGCAACCCATGTAAATCGCTCTCTGTAGACCTTCGCTCAAAAAACAACCAGTCTAACTGGCGGTTTTTATTAGCTTTTGTCTGCGAGCAATGCAGCATTCCAAGCCAGACTTGCCCCCAATCTCTGTTGGCGCTTCTGTGGATAAGATGTTCGCTCAACGCTGCAACCCATGCAGTACGGGGCTTCCATTGAGTTGATCGATTAATGATCAATCATCGACTTCAAGTAGAAAAACCACCGCCATAACACTGGGTTGGTGGCTGCTCAGCCTGTTTTCCATAAAATCGTCAAATTACCCCCAAACGCTGTTGGCGCTTCTGTGGATAACATGTTCGCTCTGTCCTACAGGCCACGCTGTGTGGGGCTTACGGCGTATTGATCAAAAACTGGTCAATCAGGTATGAAACTCCTGTTTGCAAATAAGTCACGGATTTTGTTCACATTTGCCCTGACAAAATCCAGATCACCTCATCACTTGTCCCCATTAGCTGTGGGTTGCCATGTGGATAACTTGTTCGTCGAACGCTACAGGTCACGGCGGGCTTAGCGCGGAACGCGCTAGATCAAATTTCATACAGTTCTAAGGAACCGCCTTGACGTATCGGTGTCGCCTGTCTTCACTCATGGCACAAGGACAGCGCGACTTTATCCATGCCGGTTCAGGGAGAACGCATGATGGATAGCAAGCCCCCCAATTCGTATCCCGCTTCAACCCCGACGTGCATGCCCACCCCTATGACCTCGTTACCCCGGCGCAACGGTCGGCGTGCCGCCAATCAGCGTGCACGCCTATAGCGCCTGAGGTTCCCTCCCATCAACACCGTTGACTGCCGCTCCAACCCATACGGGATAGCGGCCAGGCGTTCGTGCGCCTTGAAACTACAGGCAACCGCAGAGTTGCCCCTTCTGCCTGAGAGGACTTGAACATGACACGGATATCGACCCCCATCAGTGAAATCAAGGAACACTACGACGTGATCGTCATCGGTTCCGGCTACGGCGGCGGCATTGCTGCGTCGCGCCTGTCCCGGGCCGGGCGCAAGGTCTGCCTGCTGGAACGTGGCCGGGAAATCCAGCCGGGCGAATACCCCAATACATTGCTCGCTGCCACCGAGGAGTTGCAGGTGCACGACCCCGACGGCCACATCGGTTCGCGCACCGGGCTGTTCGACCTGCACGTCAACGCCCAGCAGAACGTGGTGGTCGGGTGTGGCCTGGGCGGCACGTCACTGATCAACGCCAACGTCGCCCTGGAAGCCGAGCCCGGCGTGTTCGAGGATCCGCGCTGGCCGCTGGCGATGCGCGAGCACAGCGACACGCTGCTCCAGGACGGCTACGCGCGGGCTCGGGAAATGCTCAAGCCCAACCCGTATCCGGCGTCCTCGCCGAACCTGCCCAAGCTCGACGCCCATAAGAAATCCGCTGATTACCTCAAGCAGGGCGCGCATTTCTACAAGCCGCCGATCAACGTGACTTTCGACAAGTTGCCGAACAACCTCAACCACGTCGGCGTCGAGCAGTTGCCGTGCAATGGCTGTGGCGACTGCGTCTCGGGCTGTAACAACAAGGCCAAGAACACCACGCTGATGAATTATCTGCCGGACGCCTGGAACCATGGCACGGAGATTTTCTGCCAGGCTGAGGTGCGGCACCTGGAGCGCGATGGCGACGGCTGGATCGTGCATTTCCAGTACCTGGACAGTGGTCGCGAAATGTTCTCGGCGCCAACGCTGTTCGTGCGCGCCGATATCGTGGTGGTGTCCGCCGGCACCCTGGGCTCCACCGAGATCATGTTGCGCTCGCGGGACAAGGGCCTGTCGATGTCTGCCCAGTTGGGCGAGAACATGAGCGGCAACGGTGACATCCTCGGCTTCGGCCACAACTGCGACCAGGTCATTAACGGCATCGGTTTTGGCGCTCATTCGGCCAAGGAGCTGGAGCCGGTGGGGCCGTGCATCACCTCGGTGATCGACATGCGCACCGAAGGCGACTGGCGCAGCCGCATGGTCATTGAAGAAGGTTCGATCCCCGGCGCCCTCGGCCGGGCCATGGTGCCGAGCATGGCGGCGTTCGCCGAGATGATCGGCGTGCCCACCGACACCGGCTTCGGTGCCGCCCTAAGGTACAAGGGGCGCGAAGCCGAAAGCTTCCTGCGCGGGCCGTACTACGGCGCGCTGCATAACATGCAGACCTACCTGATCATGAGCCATGACAACGGCAAGGGCCGCATGGTCCTCGATAACAAGGACCAGCTGCGTATCGACTGGTCCGGTGTCGGCGAGCAGGAAAACGTTACCCTCGGCAACGAGCGTCTGCACCAGAGCACCAAGGCCCTGGGCGGGATCTGGGTCGAAAACCCGATCTGGACCAAGCTGCTCAAGCACAGCATTGTCTCGGTCCATCCACTGGGCGGTTGCGTGATGGGCGAGGACGCCGCCCAGGGCGTGGTCAATCACAAGGGTCAGGTGTTCAGTGGCGCCAGCGGTACCGACGTCTACCCAGGCTTGTACGTGACGGACGGTTCGGTGATCCCGACGTCCCTGGCGGTCAATCCGCTGCTGACCATTTCAGCGGTGAGTGAACGCAACATGGGCCTGCTGGCGGCCGATCGCGGTTGGCTGATCGACTACACGCTGCCGTCGGCCCCGCGCAAACCAGTGGCGGCGCCGACCCTCGGTGTGCAGTTCACCGAAACCATGAAGGGTTATTTTTCCAGCGCCTTCACCCAACCCGAGGGCACCGACCTGCCGCTTTACGAGGAAGCTGCCAAGCGCGGCAAGGCGGACAACTCGCCCATCGAATTTACGCTGACCATCACTGCTGCCGACCTTGATCGTTTGATCAAGGAGCCGGAGCACGCTGCGACCCTGGTGGGTACCCTCGATGCCCCCCTGCTGTCGGCGAAGCCGTTGGTCGCCAGCAACGGCGTGTTCAACCTGTTCGAGCAGTATCAGGATCAGGTCGGCGTGCGGCACATGAACTACGACATGAAACTGACCGCTGAAGACGGCAGCGACTATTTCTTCAGTGCGTTCAAGACCGTGCCGGAGGACAACGGCGTGCTGAACATCTGGCACGACACCAGTACCCTCTACGTCACGCTCTATCGCGGGCCGGACAAGAGCGGCGCGGTGCTCGGCGCGGGGGTGATGCACATCCTGCCGGCGGATTTTGCCAAGCAGATGACCACCATGAAAGTGCTCAACGCCCGCAACGAGCGTGAGCGGGTGGAGGCGCTTGCGCGATTCGGCAAGTTTTTCGCGGGCATCCTGTGGGAGAGCTACGGCGGGGTGTTCGCCGGCGACGTCTATTTCAATCCGGACGCGCCGTCGCGCTTGAAACGGCCGCTGGATGCACCGGCCCCGGTGGTGCATTTCTTCCAGACCGAAGACCATGTCGAGCTGCGCCTGACGCGCTACCAGGCAGGCAGCAAGGGCCCGGTGATGCTGGTCCATGGCCTGGGCGTGGGCTCGAATATCTTTTCTACCGACACCATCCACACCAATCTGCTGGAGTACCTGTGCAAGCACGAATATGACGTCTGGCTGCTGGATTTGCGGGTGAGTATCCTGCTGCCGGCCAGCAAAAACGAATGGAACGGCGATCAGGTGGCCCAATACGACTTCAAGGCCGCTATCGGGCAGATCCAGCAGGCGACCTCGGCTCGTGACGTGCAATGCGTAGTGCATTGCTACGGCGCGACGACGTTCTTCATGTCGATGCTGGCGGGCTTGCAGGGCGTGCGCTCGGTGGTCTGCTCGCAGATCGCCGCCGACACGGTGGTCGCCACCGCCACCGGGTTGAAGGCCGGTTTGCATTTGCCGGGGATGCTCGACGCCATCGGCATCAAGTCCATGACGGCCTATGCCGACACTAAGGAAAGCTGGTTCAACAAACTCTACGACAAGGCCCTCAACGGCTACGCCCGGATCGAGGCCCAGGGCTACTGCACCAATCCGGTCTGCCACCGCATCACGTTCATGTATGCGTCGCTGTACCGCCACGACACCCTCAATGAAACCCTGCACGACAATCTGCATGAATTGTTCGGCGAGTCGAACATCCAGACCTTCGAGCACCTGGCGCTGATCGTGCGCAAGGGGCACCTGGTGGACTTCAACGGCAACGACGTCTACATGCCGCATTTCGATCGGTTGAAGTTGCCGATCTGCTTCATTAGCGGCGCCGACAACCAGTGCTACTTGCCGCAGAGCACCCTCAAGACCTACGAACGGTTGTGCGAGATGCACGGTCCGCAGTTGTTCAGCCGTCATGAGGTCCCCGGCTACGGCCACATCGACTGCATGTTCGGCAAGGACGCGGTGGTGGATGTGTATCCGATCATCCTCGGGCACCTGGAGAAGACGGCGCTCGGTTGAAGTATGACTATCCCGTGGCGAGGGAGCTTGCTCCCGCTCGGCTGCGAAGCAGTCGTCGCTTTTGAAGTCTTGGGGGCCGCTACGCGGCCCAGCGGGAGCAAGCTCCCTCGCCACATGGGTTTTGTGGTGAGTCAGGAATAAGGAAAAGGATGCCATGAATACTTGTATCCGCTGGTTCCAACGCATCATCTGGATCGGAATCGTCATGAACATGGTCTTCGCGATCCCGGCGTTGTTCGCGCCGGCGTTACTGACCTCCATGCTTGGCCTGCCGCCGGTGCTGTCCGATCCCTGGCTGGAAAACGCCGGCATGTTGCTGGTGGGGATCAGCCTGTTCTACATGCCTTCGGGGTTCAACGCGCCGCGTTTCGTGGTGCATTCGTGGTTATGCGTGCTGTCGCGTCTGGTGGCGGTGGTGTTCTGGATCTACCTGATCAACACCAACAACCAGGGCCAACTGTTCGTGCCAATGTTGATGGGCGACCTGAGCATGTTCCTGATTCTGGGCGTGCTGTTGTATCTGGGCAGCCCGGCGGCCAATCGTCCGCTGGCCTTGCTCCGGGCCGGTTGGCGCGAATGGCGTGAAGGCTGGGCACATCGCTGGCAAAGCCATGGCTTCAAGGTAGGCGCGCTGATTGTGCTGCTGGTGCTTGGCTTTATCGGCTACCAGACCTGGTATCAGATGATCCGCGAGGTGCCGCAGCCGGACTTCGCCTCCGACGAAGATCATTACAAATACGCCGCCATCGGCCTGGGCATCGAAGCGCGGATTCCCTACTACCTGTTCGCCGTGCTGCCACAGATGTGCCCGGAAAAACTGCCCAAGCCAGGCGGTTATGAGGTGTTCGGCTTCCTCTATGAGAACGGCAACGACCTGCCCATCGGCATGGCCAAGCGGCAGCTCGGTTACCCCACGGTGGAGCCCAACTGCGCGCTGTGCCACACCGGTTCCTACCGGGCCAATGCCACTGACGTAGCGGTGCCGGTCGCCGCCGCGCCGGCCAATACCCTGCAATTGCAAGCCTTCCAGTGGTTCGCCTACGAGTGTGCCAGCGATCCGAAATTCACCCCGGACGCGGTGATGGCGGCGATCAACGGCAAGTTCCAGCTGGGGTTCTTCGAAAAGCTCTATAACCGCTACCTGATCATTCCGATGGCCAAGAGTGCGCTGCTCAAGCAGAAACAGGCGTACGCCTGGCAGAAGCTGCGTCCGGCCCAGGGACCGGGGCGGACCGACACGTTCAACCCGACCAAGATGGTGGTCTTCGGCTTCCCGGATGACTCCACCATCGGCACCGTGGACTTGCCGCAGGTGTGGAACCAGAAACCCCGCGAGTCCATGTACCTGCACTGGGACGGCAATAACAACAAGATCCACGAACGCAACTACGCCGCAGCCATGGCCGTGGGCGCGACGCCGGAATCGGTGCTGCCGCCGAGCTTCAACCGGGTGACCAACTGGTTGCTGGGCCACAAGCCACCGGCCTGGCCGTTCACCCTGGATCAGGCGAAAGTCGCCCAGGGCAAACCGATCTGGGAGCAGAACTGTGCCGGTTGCCACGACTTCGGCCGCAGCGACACCGGCCAGGTCACCACCAACATCGACCAGTTGGGCACCGATCCCCATCGGCTGAATTCCTTCACCACCGGGCTGGTGGCGGCGTTCCATGGTTTCAAGAAACCGCCGTTCGACTTTGGCGCCTACCGCAAGACCCAGAGCTACAGCAACACGCCCACCGACGGCATCTGGCTGCGCGCGCCGTACCTGCATAACGGTTCGGTGCCGACCCTGTGGGATCTGCTGCAAACACCCGAGCAGCGCCCGCAAGTGTTCTACACCGGCTCCGACATCTACGACCCGCAGAAGGTTGGTTTCATCACCAGCGGCGCGCAGATGAAGGCGTCGGCGGATTTCAAATACGACACGCGGCTCGAAGGCAACCACAACGGCGGCCACCTGTACGGCACGCAGCTGTCGGACGTCGACAAACGGGCTTTGATCGAATTCATGAAGACCCTGTAGTCCGGGGCAAAACGAAGGAGCGTTGACATGTCATTACTGCACCATTGGGAACATGAGTTCGACAAGGTCAAGGTCCGCTTGCACGGCTTGGTCACGCGGCTGGAAATGTCCTGGAAAAAACTCGTCAACGACCTGGAGCCCGAGGAGTTCCAGGCCATCGTCAAGCTGCTCGAGCGTGGCCACGCTCAAGCCCGGCATGTCATTGATCATGGTGATTTGCCCGACGATGAGCCGGCCGTGCCATGGGAACTGGCCCACGGCCTGTCGATTCTGAAAATCGGCAACGCCACGCCTTTGCCGCAAAAGGAAGAGGAACTGCCAACCCGAGTGCTCAAGGACGGCACCTTGCTCGGTTGCCGCAAATGGGAGCTGCTGGACCTGTTGTGGAGCGAGGCGCTGCTCAAGTGGATCGAGAACCTGCGTCACCACGCACCGTTCGCTACCACCCCGGCGCTGGTGAAAATGGACAATGACGTCGTGCTGGCCATTGCCGGCGACTGGGGCACCGGCCCGTTCGACAGTCACGCACCCGCCGTGGCCGTCGCCAACCAGATGCAACTGGCCCAGGCCGATTTCACCATCCACCTGGGCGATGTGTACTACGCCGGCACCCATTCCCAGGAAGACGTCGACATGGCCGGCTGGCCCCAGGGCAGGCACGGCTCGTTCACGCTCAATTCCAATCACGAGATGTACAGCGGCGCCCACGGTTATTTCCGGGAGTTGGCCAAGCGCTTTCCGGTGCAGCAGGGCACCAGCTATTTCGCCCTGTACAACGATGACTGGCTGGTGGTTGGCCTGGACAGCGCCTACGCCTCGGACGCGATGAACCTGTACATGGACGGCACCCTCAACACCCAGCAGATCGAGTGGATGAAAAGCCTGCCCAAGCGCAAGAAACTGATGGTGCTCAGTCATCACCAGGGTTTTGATATTTCCGGACACCACAAGACCGCGCTCTACCAACCGGTGTGCGACGCCTTGGGGCGTGAGCCGGATTACTGGTATTGGGGCCATTTGCACAACGGCATCTGCTACGCGCCGCAAGGCGGGCTGCAGGCGCGTTGCGTCGGGCATGGAGCGATTCCCTACGGCACCACCAGCGAGTTGAACGGGCATCCTCGGGTGTTGTGGTCGGAAACACAATTGGCGGGGGACGAGGCGTATCCGGAGCGGGTGTTGAACGGGTATGTGAAGGTGCGGCTGGCGGGGGAGGAGATTGTCGAGACGTTTTATGGGGAGGATGGGTCGGTGCGTTGGTCTTCAAGATAATCGGGTAAATATAGAGCCGCCTTCGCGAGCAGGCTCGCTCCCACATTTGATCTTCGGTGCGCCAAAGAACCCTTGTGGGAGCGAGCCTGCTCGCGAAGATTTGGATTTTAGCCCTGGACCGGAACACCCTTGAGGTACGGCGCCGGTTCGGCCCCGAGGTTGTTGAGCATGCGCTCGCTGTACCAGTCGACGAAATTCACCACGCCGAATTCGTAAGTCTTCGAGTACGGGCCCGGCTGGTAGGCGGTGGAGTTGATGCCGCGCTGGTTTTCTTCGGCCAGGCGACGGTCCTGGTCGTTGGTGGCGTCCCAGACCTGGCGCATGCGCTCTACGTCATAGTCCACGCCTTCGACCGCGTCCTTATGCACCAGCCATTTGGTGGTGACCATGGTTTCCTGGGCGCTGATCGGCCACACCGTGAAGACGATGATGTGGTCGCCCATGCAGTGGTTCCATGAGTGCGGCAGATGAAGGATGCGCATCGAGCCCAGGTCCGGGTTCTTGATGCGGCCCATCAGTTTGGCGCAGCCCTGCTTGCCGTCCATCGTCATCGACACGGTGCCCTTGAGCAGCGGCATGCGCACGATGCGGTTGCGCAGGCCGAAGCTGGCGTGGGCGTAAGGGATCTTCTCGGCATCCCAGGCGGCAGCGGAAGCGGCCACGTGGTCCTTGAACGCCTGGTCGGCTCGCGGATCGGTGACGTCGTCCCATTCCAGCAGGGTCTTGAGCAGTTCGGGGTGCGAGGCGTTGCAGTGGTAGCACTCGCGGTTGTTTTCCAGCACCAGTTTCCAGTTGGCCTTTTCCATCAAGGTGGTTTGCACCGCCACCTTGGTGTTTTCCATGTCGTAGGGTTCCATGTAGTGGTTCAGGGTCGACAGGAAATCATCGATGGCCGGCGGGTTCTCGGCCAGGCTGATGAAGATGTAGCCGCCGGCGGTCTTCACGTTCACCGGCTTGAGGCCGTACTGCTTCATGTCGAAGTCGGCGCCCATCTCGGTGCCGGCGAACAGCAGGCGACCGTCCAGTTCGTAGGTCCATTGGTGGTAATGGCAGACCAGCTTGGCGACCTTGCCCTTGTCGCTGGTGCACAACCGCGAGCCACGGTGGCGGCAGACGTTATGGAACGCATGCACCACGCCTTCGGCGCCGCGAATCACGATGATCGGGTTCTTGCCGACCTGCAGCGTCAGGTAGTTGCCCTTGGCCGGGATTTCGCAGGTCATGCCGGCGATCAACCATTCTTTCTGAAAGATTTCCTGCATGTCGATATCAAACAGGCGCTCATCGGAGTAGAACGGCTGCGGCAGCGAAAAGGTCCGCTCGCGCTCTTGCAGCATTTGCGCGGTGGCCTTGCGTGCGGGTTCCAGCGGATCGCCCAGGCTCAGGGTAGTGGTGACGTCCATCGTTTTATCCTCATGGCCATCTCTGTGGCCGGCGAAAGTGGCTAATCAAGGGTGCTACGCAAGGCAGAAATATTGTTTATCCGTTGGGGCGAGTGTGGGGCCGCGCAGGGGCGCAACCTTATCCATGGGCGACATGGCCCAATCTGTTCCCGACGCGCGAGCCCCGGTAGTTGGGGGCTGGTCGCGATAAGTATGTGAATGTCGCAGATAGGTAAATGGCGGTGCAGGCGCCTGCGCACAATCGCCATCATGAAGGCCGACAGTCGGCCGTGGAGATCAGCATGTCCAACAATTTCCTGAACCCGGTCACCACCCAGACCTGGGCCAATGGCCGACATATCGTTCGTTGCGTCAAAGTCATCCAGGAAACCTGGGATGTGCGCACCTTTTGCTTCATGGCCGACCAGCCGATCATGTTCTTTTTCAAGCCCGGGCAGTTCGTCACCCTGGAGCTGGAAATCGAAGGCCAGCCGATCATGCGCTCCTACACGATCTCCAGTTCGCCGTCGGTGCCCTACAGCTTCTCGGTGACCATCAAGCGCGTGCCGGGGGGCAAGGTTTCCAACTGGCTGCACGACACGCTGCACGAAGGCCAGGAACTGGCGGTGCACGGGCCGGTGGGGTTGTTCAATGCCATGGATTTCCCGAGCCCGAAGGTCCTGTACCTCAGCGGTGGTGTCGGAATCACGCCATGCATGTCCATGGCCCGCTGGTTCTACGACACCAACGCCAACGTCGACATGACCTTCGTCCACAGCGCCCGCTCGCCCAAGGACATCATCTACCACCGCGAGCTGGAGCACATGGCGTCGCGGATCGATAACTTCAGCTTGCACCTGATCTGCGAAAAGCATGGTTTGGGCGAGCCGTGGGCCGGGTATCGTGGCTACCTGAACCACAAGATGCTGGAACTGATGGTGCCGGATTTCCTTGAGCGCGAAGTGTTCTGCTGCGGCCCGACGCCGTACATGAGCGCGGTCAAGCGTCTGCTGGAAGCGGCCGGCTACGACATGAAGCGCTACCACGAGGAATCCTTCGGCGCCACGCCACCGGAAGCTCGCGCCGATGCGGTGGAGCAGGCCGAACAGGCGGCGGATGCGCCTGAAGTCGACCAGGCGGACCTGCATCAGGTGGAATTCGTCGCGTCGGGCAAGAGCATCGGCGTAGCACCGGGCGAAACCGTCCACGCGGCAGCAGCCAAGCTCGGCCTGATGATTCCCAAGGCGTGCGGCATGGGCATCTGCGGCACTTGCAAGGTTATGAAGCTCGGCGGCGAAGTTGAAATGGAACACAACGGCGGCATCACCGAGGACGACGAGGCCGAGGGTTACATCCTGTCGTGCTGCAGCGTGCCGAAGGGGGATGTGCGGATCGAGTTTTAACCCGCAGCGAGCCCCCTGTGGCGAGGGAGCTTGCTCCCGCTGGGCTGCGCAGCAGCCCCATGCGATCCATCAGTTAGCTCGTGCTTACCGGAGGCGACTGCTGCGCAGCCGAGCGGGAGCAAGCTCCCTCGCCACGAAAGCCCTGAAGCTTTAAAGGGCAAACGGCCTTGATGCATCGGTGGTTGCCTCAGGCGCTCATCACTTCCCGAATATCCGCCGCCAACTCCCGCACTCGCGCTTCTTCGGTATCCCACGAGCACATGAACCGTGCGCCGCCTTTGCCGATGAAGGTGTAGAAGCGCCAGCCCCGGGCGGTCAGCGCGGCGATGGCCGGTTCCGAGAGTTGCAGGAACACGCCGTTGGCCTGGACCGGGAACATCAGCTCGACGCCAGGAATGTCGCTGACCAGTTGCGCCAGCAATTGTGCGCAACGGTTGGCGTGGCGGGCATGCTTGAGCCAGGCGTCGTTCTGCAGCAGGCCGACCCAGGGGGCGGAGAGGAAGCGCATCTTCGAGGCCAACTGGCCGGCCTGTTTGCAGCGATAGTCGAAATCTTCCGCCAGGTCGTGATTGAAGAAGAGGATCGCTTCGCCCACCGCCATGCCGTTTTTCGTACCGCCGAAGCACAGCACGTCGACACCGGCCTTCCAGGTCAGGTCGGCCGGGGTGCAGCCGAGGAAGGCGCAGGCATTGGAGAAGCGCGCGCCGTCCATGTGCAGGTTCAGCCCCAGTTCCTTGCAGGTGACGCTGATGGCGCGGATTTCTTCCGGGGTATAGACACTGCCGACTTCCGTGGCCTGGGTCAGGGTCACCACGCGCGGCTTGGGATAATGGATGTCCTGGCGCTTGAGGGCGATCTCGCGGATCGACTCGGGGGTCAGCTTGCCGTTTTCGGTGCGCGCCACCAGGAGCTTGGAGCCGTTGGAGAAGAATTCCGGCGCGCCGCATTCGTCGGTTTCGACGTGGGCGGTTTCCGAGCAGATCACGCTGTGGTAACTCTGGCACAGCGACGACAGGGCCAGGGAGTTGGCCGCAGTGCCGTTGAACGCGAAGAACACTTCGCAGTCGGTTTCGAACAAGGCACGGAAATCATCCGCCGCGCGGTGGGTCCATTCGTCGTCGCCATAGGCGCGCTGGTGGCCCTGGTTGGCTTCTTCCATGGCCGCCCAGGCTTCGGGGCAAATGCCGGAATAGTTGTCGCTGGCGAATTGTTGGCTCTTGTCGGTCATGGCCTTGCTCCTTGAATAGAGAGTCCTGGGTAAGAGATCCCTGGTGGAATTCCCGGGTGAGGGGTTCCATGGTTCGGCGTGTTTGGGTCCACAGCGCCGTGGTCGATAGTGGTGCGCACTTTACCCAAGATTAGCGAGGGAGCACACGGGATGTTTAGGTCAGAAAATCACAAAATCAGCGGGCCGCAGTACGCATGAGTCAGCGCGACGCTGCGCTGGACCTGCTCAAGTGGCTGGCACTGTTGTCGATGGTCCTCGATCATCTGCGATATGTCGGTTTTTCCGCCGATTGGCTTTATGTGCCGGGGCGCTTGGCGTTTCCCTGGTTCTGCCTGGCGATGGCGACCAACCTCGCACGCAACGGCGCCAGCTCGCTTCCGTGGCGTTACCTGGGCTGGCTGTTGCTGTTCAGCGCCATCAGTGAAATCCCCTACCGCTTGTTCGTTCCCAACCCCACGACATTGAACGTGATGCCGACGCTGGTGCTGGGATTGTTGCTGGCGCGCTGTTGGCAAACCCCCACCTTGCAGGCGCGATGCCTGGCGGTGGCGGCGCTGCTGCTGGCGGCGCTGTGCTCGTCACAGTTGATGTTCGGGTTCTACGGCGTGCTGCTGCCGTTGGCGATGTTGCTGGTGCATCGCCGGCCTTGGTATTTCGCGTTGCTACCGGGAATGCTCTGCGTGGCCGCCAATCAATGGCGAGTGTTGTATGGCGCGGCATGGCTGGGCGACACGGTGGCGCTCTGGGGTCTGGTGGCTTGCCTGATCGCGCCATGGCTTGGGCTGGCGCTTTTGCGACAGGCGGGGCGTTTTCGTCCAGTGCCCATGCGGCGCTGGGCGTATGCGCTGTATCCCGGGCATTTCCTTATATTGCTCGCGGTCCGCCAGGTCATTGCATAACCCTTCGTGGCGAGGGAGCTTGCTCCCGCTGGAGGGCGAAGCCCTCCCAAAAGGCCACCCCGGATTTACCTGATGTGCCGAGGCGTCTGGTCTTAGGGCTACTTCGTAGCCCAGCGGGAGCAAGCTCCCTCGCCACAAGGGCCGTCTTCGATTCCATTTGATCCCATGTCGTAAACGCACCTTTGCGTGGCGTCCATAGGCATTTGACCTGCCTGCGCCGGCCATACCATCGCATCCAAAGGGCACGACCGAAACGGTCCGTGCCTCACCGAGACGAAAGGCGCACCGCCGCCGCTGGGAGAGACGCGATGTTCAGCAAGCAAGACCAGATCCAGGGTTACGACGATGCACTGCTGGCGGCGATGAATGCCGAGGAGCAACGCCAGGAAGATCACATCGAACTGATCGCGTCGGAGAACTACACCAGCAAGCGCGTGATGCAGGCCCAGGGCAGCGGCCTGACCAACAAGTACGCCGAAGGTTACCCGGGCAAGCGCTACTACGGTGGCTGCGAGCACGTCGACAAGGTCGAAGCCCTGGCCATCGAGCGCGCCAAACAACTGTTCGGCGCCGATTACGCCAACGTCCAGCCGCATTCCGGTTCGTCGGCCAACAGCGCCGTGTACCTGGCCTTGCTGCAAGCCGGCGACACCATCCTGGGCATGAGCCTGGCCCACGGCGGTCACCTGACCCACGGCGCCAAGGTGTCGTCGTCGGGCAAGCTGTACAACGCGGTGCAATACGGCATCGACACCACCACGGGCCTGATCGACTACGACGAAGTCGAGCGCCTGGCGGTCGAGTGCAAGCCGAAGATGATCGTGGCCGGTTTTTCTGCCTATTCCAAGACCCTTGATTTCCCACGCTTCCGCCAGATCGCCGACAAGGTCGGTGCGCTGCTGTTCGTCGACATGGCCCACGTCGCCGGCCTGGTTGCCGCCGGCCTGTACCCGAACCCGCTGCCGTACGCCGACGTGGTCACCACCACTACCCACAAGACCTTGCGCGGCCCACGCGGCGGCCTGATCCTGGCCAAGGCCAACGAAGAGATCGAGAAAAAGCTCAACGCCGCCGTATTCCCCGGAGCCCAGGGCGGCCCGCTGATGCACGTCATCGCTGGCAAGGCGGTGTGCTTCAAGGAAGCGGCGGAGCCGGGCTTCAAGGCTTACCAGCAGCAAGTGATCGACAACGCCCAGGCCATGGCGGGCGTGTTCATCAAGCGCGGCTACGATGTAGTGTCCGGCGGCACCGACAACCACCTGTTCCTGGTCAGCCTGATCCGCCAGGGCCTGACCGGCAAGGACGCGGATGCCGCCCTGGGCCGCGCCCACATCACCGTCAACAAGAACGCCGTGCCGAACGACCCGCAATCGCCGTTCGTGACCTCGGGCCTGCGCATCGGTACGCCGGCGGTGACCACCCGCGGCTTCAAGGTGACCCAGTGCGTCACGCTGGCCGGCTGGATCTGCGACATTCTCGACAACCTCGGCGATGCCGATGTCGAGGCCAATGTCGCGCAGCAAGTGGCGGCCTTGTGCGCGGACTTCCCGGTTTATCGCTGAGTCGGTTTTGGAGTAATGACTATGCAACGCTATTCGGGCTTCGGCCTCTTCAAACACTCACTCAGCCATCATGAAAACTGGCAGCGGATGTGGCGCACGCCGACCCCGAAAAAGGTCTACGACGTGGTTATAGTCGGCGGCGGCGGGCATGGTCTGGCGACCGCCTACTACCTGGCCAAGGAGCACGGCATCACCAACGTGGCCGTGGTCGAGAAGGGCTGGCTGGGCGGCGGTAACACCGCGCGCAACACCACCATCGTGCGCTCCAACTACCTGTGGGACGAATCGGCCCACTTGTATGAACACGCGATGAAACTCTGGGAAGGCTTGTCCCAGGACCTGAACTACAACGTGATGTTCTCCCAGCGTGGCGTCTACAACCTGTGCCACACATTGCAGGACATCCGTGATTCCGAGCGCCGCGTCAGCGCCAACCGCCTCAACGGCGTGGACGGCGAACTGCTCGATGCCAAGCAAGTGGCCGACGAGATCCCATACCTGGATTGCTCGAAGAACACCCGTTATCCGGTGATGGGCGCCACCGTCCAGCGTCGCGGCGGCGTGGCCCGTCACGATGCCGTGGCCTGGGGCTTTGCCCGGGCGGCGGACGCCTTGGGCGTGGACCTGATCCAGCAGACCGAAGTGATCGGCTTCCGCAAGGAAAACGGCGTGTGCATCGGCGTGGAGACCAACAAGGGCTTCATCGGCGCCAAGCGCGTCGGCGTGGTGACCGCCGGTAACTCCGGGCACATGGCCAAGCTTGCCGGTTTCCGCCTGCCGATCGAATCCCATCCGCTGCAAGCGCTGGTGTCCGAGCCGATCAAGCCGATTATCGACAGCGTGATCATGTCCAATGCCGTGCACGGCTACATCAGCCAGTCCGACAAGGGCGACCTGGTGATCGGCGCCGGTATCGACGGCTACAACGGCTACGGCCAGCGTGGCTCGTACCCGGTGATCGAGCACACCATCCAGGCCATCGTCGAGATGTTCCCGGTGCTCTCGCGGGTGCGCATGAACCGCCAGTGGGGCGGCATCGTCGACACCACGCCGGACGCCTGCCCGATCATCTCTAAGACGCCAGTGCCGAACATGTTCTTCAACTGCGGTTGGGGCACCGGCGGCTTCAAGGCGACACCTGGCTCGGGCAACGTGTTTGCCGCGAGCCTGGCCAAGGGTGAAATGCACCCATTGGCCGCCCCTTTCTCCATCGACCGTTTCCACAACGGTGCGTTGATCGATGAACACGGCGCTGCTGCGGTTGCCCACTAACAGGAGAAATCCCCATGTTGCATATCTTCTGTCCTCACTGCTTTGAGCTGCGCTCCGAAGAGGAATTCCATGCATCCGGCCAGGCGCACATCCCGCGTCCGCTGGATCCGAACGCCTGCACCGACGAGGAGTGGGGCGACTACATGTTCTTTCGCGACAACCCTCGCGGCCTGCACCACGAGTTGTGGATTCATGCCGCCGGTTGCCGCCAGTACTTCAACGCGACCCGTGACACCGTGACCTACGAGATTCTCGAAACCTACAAGATCGGTCAAAAGCCGCAATTCACCGACAAGGCTGACAGTCCGAAAGCGGCCGCGCAGGCTCTGGGAGAGAAGGTATGAGCCAGATCAATCGCCTGTCCAACGGCGGACGGATCGACCGCAACAAAGTGCTGACATTCACCTTCAACGGCCAGAGCTACAAAGGCTTCGAAGGCGATTCCCTGGCCGCTGCGCTGCTGGCCAACGGTGTCGACATCATCGGCCGCAGCTTCAAGTATTCTCGTCCGCGCGGCATCTTTGCCGCCGGTGCGGAAGAGCCGAACGCGGTGCTGCAGATCGGCGCCACCGAAGCCACACAGATCCCGAACGTGCGCGCCACGCAACAGGCGCTGTATCAGGGCCTGGTCGCCACCAGCACCAACGGCTGGCCGAACGTCAACAACGACATGATGGGGATTCTCGGCAAGGTCGGCGGCAAGCTGATGCCGCCGGGCTTCTACTACAAAACCTTCATGTACCCGCAATCGTTCTGGATGACTTATGAGAAGTACATCCGCAAGGCCGCAGGGTTGGGTCGCTCGCCGACCGAGAACGATCCGGACACCTACGACTACATGAATCGTCACTGCGACGTGCTGATCGTCGGCGCTGGCCCTGCTGGCCTGGCCGCAGCACTGGCCGCGGCCCGCAGCGGTGCGCGAGTGATCCTGGCCGATGAGCAGGAAGAGTTCGGCGGCAGCCTGCTCGACTCCCGCGAAAGCCTGGACGGCAAGCCGGCGACCGAGTGGGTCGCTGCGGCGGTGGCTGAACTGCGCTCGATGCCCGAGGTGGTGTTGCTGCCTCGCGCCACGGTGAACGGTTACCACGACCACAACTTCCTGACCATCCACGAGCGCCTCACCGATCACCTCGGTGACCGCGCACCGATCGGCCAGGTGCGCCAGCGCATCAACCGGGTTCGCGCCAAGCGTGTGGTGCTGGCGACTGGTGCTTGCGAGCGCCCGCTGGTCTACGGCAACAACGACGTGCCGGGCAACATGCTGGCTGGCGCGGTTTCTACCTACATTCGCCGCTACGGCGTGGCACCGGGCAAGAAACTGCTGCTGAGCACCAACAACGACCACGCCTATCGCGTCGCCCTGGACTGGTTCGACGCCGGCCTGCAAGTGGTGGCCGTCGCCGATGCCCGCAGTAACCCGCGTGGCGCGCTGGTGGAAGAAGCCCGCGCCAAGGGCATCCGCATCCTCACCGGCAGCGCCGTGATCGAAGCCCGTGGCAGCAAGCGCGTCA
Source organism: Pseudomonas sp. R3-56 (assembly GCF_051132075.1). NCBI lineage: Bacteria > Pseudomonadati > Pseudomonadota > Gammaproteobacteria > Pseudomonadales > Pseudomonadaceae > Pseudomonas > Pseudomonas sp. R3-56. The sequence goes on from NZ_CP071657.1 coordinate 515,683, forward strand.
CCGGGGCTCGTGTTGCCGCGATCGACGTCCGCGCCCACAAGGTCACCAGCCCTGGCGAATGGCTGGACTGCGACCTGGTGGCCAGTTCCGGCGGCTACAGCCCGGTGGTCCACCTGGCTTCGCACCTGGGCGGTAAGCCGATCTGGCGTGAAGACATCCTCGGTTTCGTGCCGGGCGAAGCGCCGCAGAAACGCGTTTGCGTCGGCGGTGTGAATGGCGTCTACGGTCTCGGCGATTCCCTGGCCGACGGTTTTGAAGGCGGCGTGCGCGCGGCCAGCGAAGCCGGTTTCAAGGCTGTTGAGGGCGTGTTGCCCAAGGCCCTGAGCCGTCATGAAGAACCGACCCTGGCGTTGTTCCAGGTGCCGCATGAAAAAACCACCGCACGTGCGCCGAAGCAATTCGTCGACCTGCAGAACGACGTCACCGCCGCCGCCATCGAACTCGCCACCCGCGAGGGCTTCGAGTCGGTGGAACACGTCAAGCGCTACACCGCACTGGGCTTCGGCACCGACCAGGGCAAGCTGGGCAACGTCAACGGCCTGGCCATCGCGGCCCGCTCGCTGAACGTGAGCATCCCGCAGATGGGCACCACCATGTTCCGTCCGAACTACACGCCGGTGACCTTCGGCGCGGTGGCCGGTCGGCACTGCGGGCACATCTTCGAACCGGTGCGCTTCACCGCGTTGCATGCCTGGCATGTGAAAAACGGCGCCGAGTTCGAAGACGTCGGCCAGTGGAAACGGCCTTGGTACTTCCCGAAGAACGGCGAAGACCTGCATGCCGCGGTCAAGCGCGAATGCAAGGCCGTGCGCGACAGCGTCGGCCTGCTGGACGCCTCGACCCTGGGCAAGATCGACATCCAGGGCCCGGATGCCCGTGAGTTCCTCAACCGCATCTACACCAATGCCTGGACCAAGCTCGACGTGGGCAAGGCCCGCTACGGCCTGATGTGCAAGGAAGACGGCATGGTCTTCGACGACGGCGTGACTGCCTGTCTGGCCGACAACCACTTCCTGATGACCACCACCACTGGCGGTGCGGCCCGTGTACTGCAATGGCTGGAGATCTACCAGCAGACCGAATGGCCGGACCTGAAGGTGTATTTCACCTCGGTTACCGACCACTGGGCGACCATGACCCTGTCGGGGCCCAACAGCCGCAAGCTGCTGAGCGAAGTCACCGACATCGACCTGGACAAGGACGGCTTCCCGTTCATGACCTGGAAGGAAGGCCTGGTGGGCGGCGTGCCGGCGCGGGTGTTCCGCATCTCGTTCACCGGTGAGCTGTCGTACGAAATCAACGTGCAGGCCGACTACGCCATGGGCGTGCTCGAACAGATCGTCGAGGCCGGCAAGAAATACAACCTGACCCCGTATGGCACCGAGACCATGCACGTGTTGCGGGCCGAAAAGGGCTTCATCATCGTCGGCCAGGACACCGACGGCTCGATGACCCCGGACGACCTGAACATGGGCTGGTGCGTCGGCCGGACCAAGCCGTTCTCGTGGATCGGCTGGCGCGGGATGAATCGCGAAGACTGCGTGCGTGAAGAGCGCAAGCAACTGGTGGGCCTCAAGCCGATCGACCCGAATGTCTGGCTGCCGGAAGGCGCGCAGTTGGTGTTCAACCCCAAGCAGGCGATCCCGATGTCGATGGTCGGCCACGTGACCTCCAGCTATGCGCATAACTCCCTGGGTTATTCGTTTGCGATGGGCGTGGTCAAGGGCGGGCTCAAGCGCCTCGGCGAGCGAGTCTTCGCACCGCTGGCGGATGGTCGGGTGATCGAGGCAGAGATCGTTTCTTCGGTGTTCTTCGATCCGAAGGGGGATCGGCAGAATATCTAGTGGCTTGAGGTCCTGTGGGAGAACGGCATACCGCGTCGGCTTCATCGCGAGCAAGCTCGCTCCCACAGTTGATCGTGTAACCCTTGTGGGAGCGAGCTTGCTCGCGATGACGGCCTGACAGCCACCACAGGGTTTGACCCAACAGCATTCAGACAGGTGCTCCATATGACCGCAGTCAACGTGTACCAACAACGCCCCACCACCGGGGCCAAGGCCGAGTCGTCGCTGCACCATGCCGACCTCGCCAGCCTGGCGGGCAAGGGCCGCAAGAACGCCGGCGTGACCGTGCGCGAGAAAAAACTCCTCGGCCACCTGACCATTCGTGGCGATGGCCACGATCCGGCGTTCGCCGCGGGCGTGCACAAGGCCCTGGGCCTGGAGTTGCCGGGTGCGCTGGCTGTCATCGTCAAGGGCGAAACCAGCCTGCAATGGCTGGGGCCGGATGAATGGCTGCTGGTGGTGCCTTCTGGCGAAGAGTTCGTCGCCGAGCAGAAACTGCGCGAAGCCCTGGGCGACCTGCACATCCAGATCGTCAACGTCAGCGGCGGCCAGCAGATCCTTGAACTGTCCGGCCCTAACGTGCGCGACGTGCTGATGAAATCCACCAGCTACGATGTACACCCAAGCAACTTCCCGGTGGGCAAGGCCGTGGGCACGGTGTTCGCCAAGTCGCAACTGGTGATCCGCCACACGGCTGAAGACACTTGGGAACTGGTGATCCGCCGCAGCTTCTCCGATTACTGGTGGCTGTGGTTGCAGGATGCGGCGGCTGAGTATGGGTTGAGCGTGCAGGCCTGACTCTTGGCCTTGGAATGCTGTCGTGGCGAGGGAGCTTGCTCCCGCTCGGTTGCGCAGCGACCGCAAGATCCTGGGGCTGCTTCGCAGCCCAGCGGGAGCAAGCTCCCTCGCCACAGGGTTCTTTGTCGTTTCGTTAATTTGGAACAGGAGTCACCGCAATGAGCCGCGCCCCAGACACATGGATCTTGACCGCCGACTGCCCCAGCGTGCTCGGCACGGTGGACGCGGTGACCCGCTTTCTGTTCGAGCAGGGCTGCTACGTCACCGAGCACCATTCCTTCGACGACCGGCTCTCGGCGCGCTTCTTCATTCGCGTGGAGTTTCGCCAACCTGACGGTTTCGACGAGCAGAGCTTCCGCGCCGGCCTGGCCGAGCGGGCGCAAGCCTTCGGCATGGTCTTCGAACTGACGCCGCCGAACTACCGGCCCAAAGTGGTGATCATGGTCTCCAAGGCCGATCACTGCCTAAACGACTTGCTCTACCGCCAACGCATCGGGCAGTTGTCGATGGACGTGGTGGCCGTGGTCTCCAATCACCCCGACCTCAAGCCGCTCGCCGACTGGCACCAGATTCCCTACTACCATTTCCCCCTGGATCCGAACGACAAGCCGGCCCAGGAGCGGCAGGTATGGCAGGTGATCGAGGAGACCGGCGCCGAGCTGGTGATTCTTGCCCGCTACATGCAAGTGCTGTCGCCGGAACTGTGCCGCAAGCTCGACGGCAAGGCCATCAACATCCATCACTCATTGCTGCCGGGCTTCAAGGGCGCCAAACCGTATCACCAGGCCTACAACAAAGGCGTGAAACTGGTGGGGGCCACGGCGCATTACATCAACAACGACCTGGACGAAGGTCCGATCATCGCCCAGGGCGTGGAAGTGGTGGATCACAGCCACTATCCCGAAGACCTGATCGCCAAGGGGCGGGACATCGAAGGGCTGACCTTGGCCCGCGCGGTGGGGTATCACATTGAGCGAAGGGTGTTCCTGAACGCCAATCGCACGGTCGTTCTTTAGGCCGACATCGCGAGCAGGCTCGCTCCCACACTATAGGGGAGCACACAGATTCCAATGTGGGAGCGAGCCTGCTCGCGAAGAGGCCCTCCCAAACAACACAGAAACAAGACACAAGCACTAACCCGAGCAATCAACGCGCTGCCTGCCTGGGCAACGCAGTTCCACAAAAACAACAGCGAGGTGAAAGCATGTCTGGTAATCGTGGTGTCGTGTATCTCGGCAACGGCAAGGTCGAAGTACAGAAAATCGACTATCCCAAAATGCAGGACCCGCGCGGCAGGAAGATCGAGCACGGCGTCATCCTGCGCGTAGTCTCCACCAACATCTGCGGCTCCGACCAACACATGGTGCGCGGCCGTACCACTGCCCAGACCGGCCTGGTACTGGGGCACGAGATCACCGGTGAAGTGATCGAAAAGGGCAGCGACGTCGAGAACCTGAAAATCGGTGACCTGGTTTCGGTGCCATTCAACGTTGCGTGCGGGCGCTGCCGTTCCTGCAAGGAGCAACACACCGGTGTCTGCCTGACGGTCAACCCGGCCCGTGCGGGCGGTGCCTACGGTTATGTCGACATGGGCGACTGGACCGGCGGCCAGGCTGAATACGTGCTGGTGCCGTACGCCGACTTCAACCTGCTGAAACTGCCGGACCGCGACAAGGCCATGGAGAAAATCCGCGACCTGACCTGCCTGTCCGATATCCTGCCGACCGGCTACCACGGCGCCGTCACCGCCGGCGTCGGCCCTGGCAGCACCGTCTACATCGCTGGCGCCGGCCCGGTTGGCCTCGCGGCGGCCGCTTCCGCCCGCCTGCTGGGTGCTGCGGTAGTGATCATCGGCGACGTCAACTCCATCCGCCTGGCTCACGCCAAGGCCCAAGGCTTTGAAATCGTCGACCTGTCCACAGACACCCCGCTGCACGAACAAATCGCCGCGCTGCTGGGCGAACCAGAAGTGGACTGCGCCGTCGATTGCGTGGGCTTCGAAGCCCGCGGCCACGGCCATGACGGCGTCAAGCACGAAGCCCCGGCCACCGTGCTCAACTCATTGATGGGCGTGGTCCGCGTGGCCGGCAAGATCGGCATTCCCGGCCTCTATGTCACCGAAGACCCGGGCGCAGTTGATGCCGCCGCAAAAATGGGCAGCCTGAGCATTCGCTTCGGCCTGGGCTGGGCCAAATCCCACAGCTTCCACACCGGCCAGACCCCGGTGATGAAGTACAACCGCCAGCTGATGCAGGCGATCATGTGGGACCGCATCAATATTGCTGAAATCGTTGGCGTGCAGGTCATCAGCCTGGATGACGCGCCGAAGGGCTATGGCGAGTTCGACGCGGGTGTGCCGAAGAAGTTTGTGATTGATCCGCATAAGTTATTTAGTGCGGCGTAAGGTTCGAAGCAAGACGGAAAGAAGGGCGACAGCGATGTCGCCCTTCTTTGTTGATCTTTCATTTTTATTGCTCGCCTCATACATGTACCGAAGCCTGATCATTGGCGGATATGGCGAGCGTGATCAGCCATGGGTTTGCGCCTTAAAGAACTATAGTATTTAAATGAAATATCCTTATAGATGTGAGGGCGGAAAGACTTTATCCCCTCGCTTGCCCCCTTGCCTCGGTAATAATCAATGCCAGGTGCTTTTGAAGGCATGTCGGTTACGTATACCTCCAGTACAACTGTACGTTCGCTTTTTACGAGCAACGAACGAGCGTATTCCTCCGCAACTCCAGGATCTTTAGCTGTGTAAAATCCTTCACCCAATACCAAGTCTTCCGGTTTGCTGTTGGCTCCTGAATATTCTTCCAGAACGCCCCGGTTGAACAATCTTTTTGCGCTGTCATCCGTAGTGCCATGGTAACCCACCAGATACTGCTTGGTCGGCGAGGGTACACCCGCTTTATGGGGGGATTTCTTCATGATCCCCAGCCCCCTCAAAAGAGACTCAAAAATACAGGCGTATGCCCTGAGGGATCCTCGGAATTGACCGGATTTCCCTTGCAATATGCATAAGCATTCAATCCGCCCTTTCCAAACGGACTCCAACTGTCCGGGCTGTTAAACCGCAGCAATATCGGGTTGAACGCCCGGTACCCCTCACCCAGTAAATAATGCCCGGTCACCGGATCTGGCCGTTCTCCGTTGAAGCCGAGCAGGCTGAGCAAGCCATTTTCCCGTGGGCGATGACCATAGGCCGTGTAAGCAAAAGGATGGGGTTGCGCCGCGTCGAGCGCTTGTAAAACAGAACGCTGCTGATCGGTGGCGAGCAAGGTGGTTGTGCTGATTTCATTTTTTCGCTGCTGCTGGGCCAGCAACTGGTCGTCGTGCTGGAAAATTGATCGTTGTACCGAGCCTTGAATCTCTGAGGCCAGGCGCTCCTTCAAATAGAAGCGGTGGGTGCTGGCCTGGGCCGCAGGCGTGCAATAAGCCAGGCGATCGAGAGGATCATAGTGATAGCGGCAAAGTAGCGTTTCGTCTGTAGAAAGCATGGGCTTCGCTCTGAATAAAACAAACCTCGGACGCAGGTCTCAGGCTCAGGCAGATGCACAGGGTTGTCTAGCTAGCAGAAGTGTTAGGTTAGGTGGTCCACTCTGATGGTCCTGGCAAAAAAGTTTCGTTAGAAATGAGACAGACGAGCGACGTAAGCGTCAAGTTGAATAAATAGCTTATGCGCTTTGCCCAGGTGTAAAAGCAGTGCCTCTTCGTAGTGAAACTCCGGTTACTCGCATATTTTTATCTGCGACGCCTCTGACGCCTGCTGCTGAGAAATTCAGAAGCGCGGCAGAAAAATTAGTGCCATTCGGTTCCAGAAAGAAATTTTCCGCCCAGAGTCTGGATTCTTGTAGGTGCGCCGTTGTGTTACTGATTTTTCCACTGTTGACTTGTTGAACTATTGTGCCGAGTGCCTTGGCTTGAGGCATGGTCAAGGCTTTGTTGCCGTGACTCGCCAGATTATTGTTAACGTTGATCAGGGTTGAGACGTACGGCTCCGGATGCGGATCCGTGGCGGCGATGGTATTCAGGTATTGTCTTTCAATAGAAATTGACTCAGCAGGAACCTTACCCCTTGTCACCGCTTGGCCGGTCGTTGTGATCATCTCGTCGAAAAAATTTCTAGAGCCTTTGATAAGCGCCTGAATGGCCGCCAGCACATGGCCCGTAGAGTCTGAAAAATTAACCGGGTCCCCCATGCAGTACGCATAAGCATTCAGCCCCCCCTCCCCAAACGGACTCCAATTGTCCGGGCTGTTGAAACGCATCAACACCGGATTGAACGCGCGGTACCCATTGCCTAGCAGATAATGCCCGGTCACCGGATCCGGCCGTTCGCCGTTGAAGCCGAGCAGGCTGAGCAAGCCGCTTTGCGCAGAGCGGTGACCGTAGGGAGTGTAGGCGAGCGGATGAGGCTGCGTAGCAGTGAGCGCGTGTAATACCGAGCGTTGTGGGTCGGTGGCGAGCAATGTCGTTTCGACGACGCCACCGTGGCGCTGTTGCTGAGCCAGAAGTTGGCCGTCCTGTTGGAAAATCGATCGTTGTACCGAGCCCTGAATTTCGCTGGTCAGGCGCTCTTTCAGGTAAAAGCGCCGGGTGCTGGTCTGGTCCGCTCCTGCGAAGTCGGCCAAGCGATCCAGTGGATCGTAATGGTAGTGGCAGAGTAGTGTTCGCTGGTTCTTCGGCATGGAGTTGACCATGAGATGAAATGAATGGAGCAAAGAACCAGTCGTTAGCTTTTCGAGTTCTTCAACACCACATCGCTGCAACTGAAGAACGTTTCACGGGCAGGGTCTTCATGGCGTTGCCACATGATGAAGATCACTGACCGGCTGTCTGTGGCGTAGCCTGCAGGTAATTGAACGTCCAGGTAATAAGTGCCCGGTCCCTTGGTGTCCGGAGCGAGCGTCACCTTGACGTCAGGGGATTGCTTCAGCGCGGCCCAGTTGAGGTTGTCCGGATCGGTCAGGTAAACCTTGAATTCGCTGGGATCATGCATCTGGCTGGCCACATAAGTGAGCTGCACGCGGCCGTCCTTCACGTCCAGGTCAGTGGTGTGCCAGGCAGCGCTTTTGATGTTGATGCTATTGAAGCGATCCTGCCCGGCGGAGCAAAGTTTCCCGTCGGGAGCGACATCTTCCGGTCTGGTGCCTTCGGGGATGTTTTGCGAGTAGGCGTTCCAATCGTTGAACAGGCGGGCGCGTTCCCAGTCGGCGTCGCCTGCCGCTGTAAAGGCTTCCCGACACGCAGCGTTCTTGATGTTTGCACTGCCATTGTTGAAGTCTTGCTGATCCCAGCAGTAGTACTGGCGGGACGGAGGCATCTGTGATGTACCGTGTTTTATCTCGGGGCTCTTGGGTGGGGGTGTGGCATCAGTGCAACTGATCAAACCGATGCCGGACAGAAGAACGCAGCTCAGGGCGAGGCTCGGATATTTCATTGCAAGCTCCTTTTGAGAGAATTCCTTTAATCCGGGCACGTTGTCCGGTTGGCTACAGCGCAAAGGAAAGTATCTGCCAAGGTCTTACCTTCGACAATCCGAGCTTAGGACCGGCATGAACAGCTGCCTACTGTCAGAGTTGACAGTACTGCGTCAAAAAAAACCGGAGCATGCGGCATGGCCGCGTTCAGGGTTGGCTCGTTATGACTTCGCCGACCCGCTGGCAGAATTGCGAATAGAACGCCTGCGCGTTCATGCCACGGCAATCGTCCTTGATCTGCGCCAGGGCGGCCGGACTGAAGGACAGGCTGCGCGGCATGCTGGCGAAGTTGAAGTAGCCGTCCTGTTGGGTCTTGATGGCATCGAACCCCGGCATGTCATACATCAGTTCGACGTCATCATCGGCAAGCATTCGCGCTTTCACGGTCACTTGGGTATACGCCTTTCCTCCTGGCGCGCCATTCAGCGCCGCCAGGCCGTGGCCGACGATGCGCAGCATGTCCGGCGCCCAATCGTCACCCGCCTCGATGGGCGTGGCGGGGCGGTAGAAAACGGTCAGGCCCTGCTGGTCTCGTGTGACCTGCGTCAGGGCTGGATCATAACGCTTGATGCGGTGCTCGATGGTCAGCCAGGTCTTTTGCGCGTCGCTGACGTCGTCGGCAAGTTCCGGGTTCAACGGGCCGCGCTGGCACTCGCTGACGCCGAAGGCGATGAGCATGCCCGTCAGAATGACCGCGAGGGCGCCCCCACCGATTTGTACGTTCATGGCGTTACTCTGCTGAAAGAAGCCTGCACTGTATTCGATGGCAGGTATTGCTGCACGCGGCAAGCGCGGTGTTGAACAAACCCCGGCTATCCCAGTCCAACGCTCGACTTTGCGCCGCCCCTTTCCGGGCGGCTTTTTCATGTTCCAGAGGATGTCCCGATGAAGGTTTCACGCGGTTTTGCACTGTCTTGCCTGCTCTCGTTGGCAGCCGGCCCGGCCTTCGCACAGTTCAGCCTCGCTGATGCGACAAGCGTGATCTCGGCCATTCAGGGCAACCAGCAGGAGGGGGCGGTGGCGGCTGCGCCGAAAGCCGCCGGGTTGCTCAATACCCTCGGCTCGGAACTCCAGATCACGCCGGAGCAAGCCGTGGGCGGTGCCGGGGCGATGCTCGGGCTGGCCAGGAACCAGCTCAGCGAGGCGCAGTTCTCCGAGCTGAGCAAAAGCGTGCCGGGGCTCGATCAGATCGCCGGGAACAGCGCCATCGGTGGCCTTAACGGCTTGGGTGGCTTGCTGGGCGGCGGGTCGGACAAAAACGCCTTGCTCGACGGCTTGCTCGGTAACGTCAAGGACACCGGTGACCTGAACAATGCCTTCAGCGCGCTGGGCATGGACAGCGGCATGATCGGCCAGTTTGCCCCGATCATCTTGCAGTACCTCGGCCAACAGGGCGTCGCCAGCTCGCTGTTGCAGAACCTGGGCGGTATCTGGGGCGCTGGCGCCGGTATCTGATCAGGCGCTCTCGTTGCGCAGATGAGCAATGCGCTGGTCCTTTTCATGCCAGAGCTGGTTGACCCAGTCCTGCACATGCTGGCGAAAAACCGGGTCGTTTTCGTAGTCGCCCTGCCACAGCGCCGGGTCCAGCTCGCGGGTCTGGATGTCGACGATGACCCTGGGCACCGCGCCGCTGATCAAGTCCCAGAACCCCGGGATGCGCTGCTGCGGATAAACCACCGTCACGTCGAGGATCGCATCCAGTTGCTCGCCCATCGCCGCCAGCACAAACGCCACGCCACCGGCCTTGGGCTTGAGCAGATGGCTGAAGGGCGACTGCTGCTGTTGGCTTTTGGCGGCGGTGAAGCGTGTGCCTTCGAGATAATTCACCACGGTGACTGGCTGACGCTTGAACAGCTCGCAGGCGGCCTTGGTGATTTCCAGATCCTTGCCGGCCAGCTCCGGGTTCTTCGCCAGGAACGCCTTGGTGTAACGCTTCATGAAAGGGTAATCCAATGCCCACCACGCGAGCCCTAGGAACGGCACCCAGATCAGCTCTTTCTTGAGGAAGAACTTGAAGAACGGCGTGCGTCGGTTGAGGGTCTGGACCAAGGCGGGGATATCCACCCATGACTGGTGATTGCTGATCACCAAGTATGAAGTGTCGCTACGCAGGCCCCCACCGCCGCGAATGTCCCATCGGGTGGGGATGCACCAGGCAAAGATCAACTTGTCGATCTCGGCCCAGGTCTCGGCAATCCACATCACCGCCCACGAGGCGTAATCGCGAAGGCGCCCGGGCAGGACCAGTTTGAGCAATGCGAATACCATCAGCGGCCCGAACAGCACCAGGGTATTGAGCAGTAGCAGCAGGGTGACGAAACAGCCGGTGAGCAGGCGGCGCATAGATGACTCTTGCAAACGGGGTGGGCGGGCCATGATAAGCAGCTTCGCGCGGCAGGCCAAATCGGCCTGGACGAAAGTTTCACTTGGGCTTGTATAGGCTGAACCTGCTTTTGTGGCGAGGGAGCCACGGTACGCTTTACCGAACGAATTCATCGGCCACTGTCTAAAATCCCACTCCCACAACGGAAGCCCCTTACATGAAATCCGTTTTAGCCCTGCTTTCCCTGGTGGCCCTCCCCGTGCTCGCCGCCGAACCGACCCTCTATGGGCGCTACGAATACATCGCGCTGCCGGAAATCGGTGGCGAAGTGCTCAAGGCCAAGATGGACACCGGCGCATTGACCGCCTCGCTGTCGGCCAAGGACATCGAGACGTTCACCCGTGACGGCGATGACTGGGTACGTTTCCGCCTGGCGACCAAGGACGCTAGCAACAAGATCTACGAACACAAGATCGCCCGAATCAGCAAGATCAAGACCCGTTCCGAAGAGGACGAGGACGACGACGAAAAGATCGCCCCCAGCAAGCGTCCGGTGGTGGAACTGGAAATGTGTCTGGGTAACGTCAAGCGCACCGTCGAGGTCAACCTGACCGACCGCAGCAGCTTCAACTACCCATTGCTGATCGGTGCCAAGGCCTTGCGTGAGTTCGACGCGGCGGTGAACCCGGCGCGGCGGTTTACGGCGGATAAACCGGACTGTTGAGGGTGCTGTTCAGGATGCGGACGAGGCCCCGGAGATGGTCGATGTTTTCGGGGCTGGGTCGGCGTTGATGTTGTGTAGTGCCGGCAATGAATTTTGCTGATTTAGCGGCAGTCGGTTATTGGCGGATTTCCTTGAGTAGGTCGATATTGGTGAAATTTTTTATATATTCTGCTCGATGTATTTTTGCCTGCTGGAGGTAATGGTTCGGCGCCCATTTAAGGGTGTGGCAGGGTTGAGTTTGTTGTAATTGTTTGTTTTTGGGCGGTTATAAAGATTTTTAAAATGAGAGATGGTTATATCAAAGGGCGTTGTATCGAGCACAGTTTGTCCGCCATATTCGAATTCGTATTTGACGTTCGGATCTGGATATCTATCAAAGTGATAGCCTTGTTTTGCTTTGTTGTAGCCTTCTAAGCTGGTCTTTAGATCAGTTAAATTATCGCTTACGCTGTAGCTGCTTTGGTTTTTCAGTAGCTTTTCATTTTGATCTATCAGATTGGCCTTGCGTTTCATTGATTGCCGATAGCTGCGGTCCGCTGCTAATTTTTTCATTGGGGTTTTGCGTAATCCTTGCTTCGCCAGGTTTTTAAGAAATGCATCCATAACGGGCTTAATGGGTATATGCCCCGTAGGATCCGTCCAGTTAATCGGGTCCCCTGCGCAGTACCCGTACGCATTCAACCCACCGTCCCCAAACGGACTCAGACTGTCCGGACTGTTGAACCGCATCAACACCGGATTGAACACCCTGTACCCGCTACCCAACGAGTAATGCCCTGTCACCGGATCCGGCGGCTCACCGTTAAAACCCAGCAAGCTGAGCAAACCATTTTCCGCTGGGCGATGGCCGTAGGGTGTATAGGCGAAGGGATGGGGGCCGGTTGCATCAAGCACGTTCAACACCGAGTGCTGTTGATCGGTCGCCAGCAGGGCGGTGTTGACCCTTGCATTTTCGTGACGCCGTTGCGCCAACAGCCGTTCGTCGTGCTGGAAGACGCTGCGCTGCACTACGCCTTGTATCTCGGTAGCCAAGCGGCTTTTGCAGTAAAAGCGCTGGATGCCGGCCTGTTCATAAGGCGCACGATCGACCAGGCGGTCCAGCGGGTCGTAGTGGTAGCGGCACAATACAGTTTCGCGGGAAGACGCGGACATCGACCTAGCTCCCTTTGGAGTCGAAAACACTGACCTCGAGCATCCGCCGTTTACAACTACTTGCCCACTATCAGAACTGTCAGTCCGAACAGCCTGGCAACGAGCAGCTCGACTACCGATTGACGTGCCCCGAGGCTTGGGGCACCGTTCCGGCAACTTTACTGTCGGGCCCGGTCGCCATGCCTCATATTCTGATTGTCGAAGACGAAGCCGCCATCGCTGATACGCTGGTGTTTGCGCTGCAGGGCGAGGGCTTTGACACCACCTGGTTGAGCCTGGGAGCCGCGGCCCTGGAGCATCAGCAAAAGACTCCGGCGGACCTGATTATTCTCGACGTGGGCCTGCCGGATATCAGCGGTTTCGAGACGTGCAAGAATCTCAGACGTTTCAGCGACGTTCCGGTAATTTTTCTTACGGCTCGGGATGGCGAGATTGACCGGGTGGTAGGCCTGGAGATCGGCGCCGATGATTACGTGGTCAAGCCTTTCAGCCCTCGCGAGGTTGCCGCCAGGGTTCGCGCGATTCTCAAGCGCGTGGCGCCGCGGCCTTTCGCGGAAGCGGGTTCGGCGTTGTTCCTGGTGGACAGTGACCGCGTGCAGATTAGCTATCGCGGCAAGCCGCTAAACCTCACTCGTCATGAATTTCGCCTGTTGAACTGCCTGCTGGAGCAGCCTGAGCGGGTCTTCAGTCGCGAGCAGTTGCTCGACGCCCTGGGCGTGGCCAGCGATGCCGGCTACGAGCGCAGCATCGACAGCCACATCAAGAGCCTGCGCGCCAAGTTGCGCCTGGTCCGCGCCGAGGCCGAACCGATCCAGACCCACCGGGGCCTTGGCTACAGCTACAGCCCGGGCCACAGCTGATGTCGCTGGGTATCCGGATTTTCCTGGCCTACGTGCTGTTCATCGGCCTGGCCGGGTATTTCGTGCTCAACACGGTGATGGAGGAGATCCGTCCCGGTGTGCGCCAGTCCACCGAGGAAACCCTTGTGGACACGGCCAACCTGATGGCCGAGATCCTGCGGGACGATTTCAAGGCCGGGACGCTCAGCCAGAACCGCTGGCCGCAATTGCTCAGGTCCTATGGCGAACGCCAGCCGGCGGCGACGATCTGGGGATTGCCAAAAAACCAGGTCAACCACCGCATCTACGTCACGGATGCCAATGGCATCGTCGTGCTCGACTCCAGTGGCGTGGCGGTGGGCCAGGATTATTCGCGGTGGAATGACGTCTACCTGACCCTGCGCGGCCATTACGGCGCTCGTTCGACCCGCAACGATCCGGACGATCCGGCGTCGTCGGTGATGCATGTCGGGGCACCGATCCGCGACAACGGAAGAATCATCGGTGTGGTCACGGTGGCCAAGCCCAACAGCTCGTTGCAACCTTATATCGACCGCACGGAGCGGCGCCTGCTGGCGTACGGTGCCGGGTTGATCGGCCTGGGCCTGTTGCTGGGCGCCTTGCTGTCCTGGTGGCTCAGCGCGGCTTTGCGTCGGTTGACTCGTTATGCTCAAGCTGTCAGCCAGGGGCGGCGGGTGGAAGTGCCGCATTATCGCGGCGGCGAATTCGAGCAACTGGCGGGCGCCGTCGAACACATGCGCACCCAGCTCGAAGGCAAGGCCTACGTCGAGCGTTATGTGCACACCTTGACTCATGAACTGAAGAGCCCGCTGGCCGCGATTCGCGGCGCCGCCGAGCTCCTGCAGAGCGACATGCCCGCCGCCCAGCACCAGCGCTTTGTCAGCAACATCGACAGCGAAAGCGTGCGCATGCAGCAATTGATCGAGCGCCTGCTCAACCTGGCCCAGGTCGAGCAGCGCCGGGGGCTGGAGGATATCGTCGCGGTGCCGTTGGCGGCGTTGGTCGATGAACTGCTGGAAGCCCGCGGCGGCTGGATCGAAAGCCGTCAGTTGCGCATAGAGCGATACATCGCCGCTGATCTGACGCTGACCGGGGAGGCCTTCCTGTTGCGCCAGGCCCTGGGCAATTTGCTGGAAAACGCCTTGGACTTCACCCCTGTCGAGGGCCTGTTGCGCATCAGCGCCGAGCGCCTGGGCAGCCGCGTCGAGATCCGTCTGTTCAACCAGGCCGAGCCGATTCCCGACTACGCACTACCGCGCCTGAGCGAGCGGTTTTATTCCCTGCCGCGCCCGGGCACCGGGCGCAAAAGCACAGGCCTGGGGCTCAACTTCGTCGAGGAAGTGGTGCAGTTGCATGGTGGTGAATTCGGCATTGGCAATGTCGAGGGTGGGGTGGAAGTGGTGCTGCGGTTGCCCTGACACCACAAAATCCATCTGAAAAAGCAGTCACTTGTGTGCGAGCTTGCTCGAGATGGCTGTGTGTCACTCAGCACAGTTGGTGCTGTTCTACCGCTATCGCGAGCAAGCTCGCTCCCACAGGAACCGGTTCTCCACACAATCTCCACATTCCCCTCATAAACCGCCCACACAGCCGCGCCAGACTCTTCCCCATTCGAACAGGGAGAGCCCCACATGAACCGCAGCCTCGCTATAAAACTGGGCATGATTGCCCTGTTGATTCTCTTGCTGATGATCCCGCTGTTGATGATCAACGGCCTTATCGATGAGCGCCAGGAGCTGCGCGATGGGGTGTTGCAGGACATCGCCCGCAGTTCCAGCCACAGCCAGCAGTTGATCGGCCCGATGATCGTGGTGCCGTTTCGCAAGGACGTGAAGGTCTGGAATACCAACGAGAAGACCGGCGTGCGTTTCCTCGAAACCGTCGAGCAAACGGGCGAGTTGTATTTCCTCCCGGAGCAATTTGAGCTCGACGGCCAGATCCGCACCGAAACACGTGCCCGGGGCATCTACGAAGCGCGCTTGTTTCATGCCGACAACCGGATCGATGGCCGCTTCAAAGTGCCGGAACGTTATGGCGTCGCCCCGAAGGATTTCGCCGATTACCGCTT
Organism: Pseudomonas sp. R3-56; assembly: GCF_051132075.1. Lineage (NCBI taxonomy): Bacteria > Pseudomonadati > Pseudomonadota > Gammaproteobacteria > Pseudomonadales > Pseudomonadaceae > Pseudomonas > Pseudomonas sp. R3-56. The sequence goes on from NZ_CP071657.1 coordinate 530,935, forward strand.
TGACGAGCCGTACCTGAGCGTCGGCATCAGCGACATCCGTGGCATCGAGAACGCATTGACCCTGACGCTGAACCAGCAGACGGTCGATTTCCTTCCCGGTTCGCGGCTTGGCTGGCTGGGGCAGGGCGTACACGTGCCGTTGCCGATGATCACCGCCCAGGGCAGCCCCGAACTGACCTTCGGTTTCGACCTGCGCCTGCAAGGCACCGGCGAGCTGCAGATCCTGCCGGTGGGCAAGTCCACCAAGGTGCACCTGTCCGCCGATTGGCCGCACCCGAGCTTCATCGGCAATTACCTGCCGGTCAATCGCGAGATCAATGAACAGGGCTTCAATGCCGACTGGCAGACCTCGTTTTTCTCCACCAACCTTTTGGAAACGCTGCAAGCCTGCGATCCCAGCGATGGTTGCGAAGCGTTCCGCAGTCGTGCGTTCGGTGTAAGTTTCGTCGATCCGGTGGACCAGTACCTGAAGAGCGACCGGGCGATCAAATATGCGCTGCTGTTCATCGCGCTGACCTTCGCCGGGTTCTTCCTCTTCGAAGTGCTCAAGAGCCTCGCGGTGCACCCGGTCCAGTACGCATTGGTCGGCGTGGCGCTGGCGTTCTTCTACCTGCTGTTGCTGTCATTGTCGGAACACATTGGCTTCACCCTGGCGTACCTGGTATCGGCCAGTGCCTGCGTGGTGCTGATTGGCTTCTACGTCTGCCATGTGCTGCGCAGCGTGAGCCACGGCCTGGGATTTTCAGCGGGGTTGGCGGGTTTGTACGGACTGCTTTATGGCCTGTTGAGCGCCGAAGACTACGCGCTGTTGATGGGCTCGCTGCTGCTGTTCGGCCTGCTGGGCGTGTTCATGGTGCTGACCCGCAAGCTGGATTGGTACGGGGTGGGCGCGAAGCCGGCGGCTGCGATGAGTTTTGATCTGGGAGAGGTGAAATGAGCCGGTCGTTGGGGCTGCGGGAGGACCAGCGGGTGGGGGAAATGCTGGTGATGCGAATTGTCGGGTTGTTTCCGTTATATCCGGTGCGCGGCCTTCGCGAGCAGGCTCGCTCCCACAAGAGAGCAACACAATCAAATGTGGGAGCGAGCCTGCTCCGGGCGGCGTTCCGACGAAGAGGCCGGTGAGCCAAGGCAGTTTTAGACCCGGGGCACCGTCTCGACCATCGAAGGCCGCAAACTGACCTCGGAAAACCACGCCGCCAGCTGCGGATTGTTCTCGCGCCATTCCAGGTCGGCATGGCGCAGGTCCAGGTAACCCAGGGCGCAGGCCACGCTGATGGAGGCGACGTCGAAATGGCTGGCCAGTTCGGCAATCGCCTCGGATTCGAGCGTGGCGAGGGCGCGACGAATCTTGTCCCGCTGCGCATCGAGCCATTCGTCCCAGTGTTTTTCCACGGGACGCAGAGCGGTCTCGTAGCGGATCATCACCGCCGCGTCCATGATCCCGTCGGCCATGGAGGCCAGGGTCAGGCGCCGCCAGCGCGCGGCGCCCTCGCGCGGGATCAGCGGGTTGCCGACGTGTTGGTGGTCGAGGTAGTCAAGGATGACGCGGCTGTCGTGGATCACCGTTCCGTTGGCCAGGCGCAGGGCCGGGATCTTGCTCAACGGGTTGTCACCGATCAGCGCCAGGTCCGGCTTGACTGGCGTGAGTTGGCTGAGCTGCAAGGCGACGCGATCCTGCTGGCCGGTTTCGTGCAGCAGCACCAGGACCTTGCGGACGAAGGGCGAAGCGGGGTTGTGGAACAGGGTCATGCTGGGGGTGGACATGCAGAACATCCTCGATTGGGCGGGCTGGGCTTAGCCTAGACAGTTGCGGGTCTGCTGGCGAGTAACGAATCGATTGGTGTATTCCACTGTGGGAGCGAGCCTGCTCGCGAAAGCAGAGGGTCAGTCAGCATGAATTTAACTGACTTATCGCCTTCGCGAGCAGGCTCGCTCCCACAGGGTCCGCGCCTGGCTGGGGTTATCCGCGTTTGATCAAGCCCCAGGTCCCAAGCAGGGTCGGGATTCCCAATCCAACCCAGCTCAGCGCATCCCAGGCGCCGTCACCGAGCAATGCGCTGAACAGCCCCGCCGCGCTCAATGCGCCGATCACCACGGGAATGCCAAACACCTTCCAGAAATTCGACTGCCGGGGCCTCACGAGGTTACCTCCGCGCCGACGGTCGTGCGCTTGGCGGCTTTACGTCGCACCACCCACAGATAAACGCCACTGCCCAGGACGATGATGGTCAGCACATCCAGGGTTGCCCAGAAAATCTGCATTGGCCGGCCACCGTAGTCGCCGAAGTGCAGCGGCAGGGACAGGCTCATCACGTCCATGTACCACGGTCGCTCGGCCACGGCGGTGACGTCCAGGGTGCTGGCGTCGATCAGGACAGGGGTGAGCAGGTGTGAGGTCAGGTGGGTGTCGCCCTTCATGAACACGCTGTAGTGATGCTCGCTGGAAAACAGCGTGCCGGGGAAGGCGATAAAGCTGGGCTCCATGCCCGACGCGACTTCCTTGGCAATGTCGAGCAGGCGGGTCGCCGGCGCCAGTTGTGTCAATGGCGGGGCGTTGCGGTACGGCTCGACCATCGCGCTGAGGCTGTCGTTGCGCCACGCGGCGATGATCAGGTCGGCGCAGGCGGCAATCACGCCGGTCACGCCCACGGTCAGCGCCCAGACCAGGGTGACGACGCCGATCAGGTTGTGCAGGTCGAGCCAGCGCAGGCGGGTGGATTTGTCCTGGCGCACCGTGCCGAAGTTCAAGCGCCGCATGAACGGCAAGTACAGCACCACGCCGGAGACGATGGCAATCACGAACAGAAACCCCATGAACGCCAGCAGCAACTTGCCCGGCAGCCCGGCGAACATGTCCACATGCAGGCGCAGCATGATCATCATGAAACCGCCGTTGGCCGAAGGCATTTCCAGGGCTTCGCCGGTGCGCGCGTCGAGCATGAAGGTATGGGACGAATTGGGTTCGGTGCCCGGTGTCGGCGCCATGATGGTGATCACGCCATTGGGGTCGTCTTCGTCCCAGCCGAAATACTGGACCACTTCACCCGGACGATGAGCCTTGGCTTTTTCCACCAGTTGTTGAAGATCCAACGGCGGCGTGCCGGCCGGCATTTCCCGCAGCTGCGGGGCATCGCCCAACAGATGCTCGATTTCATGATGGAAAATCAGCGGCAGCCCGGTGATTGCCAGCATCAGCAAGAACACCGTACAGATCAGGCTGCTCCAGGTGTGGACAAAGGACCAGCGGCGAATGGTTTTGCTTTTCATGATCGATCCGAATGCAAAAGGGCACCTGCAGCAACAACTCTGTTCATTTTGGATTGAGTATCCATCGTGGCGAGGGAGCTTGCTCCCGCTGGGTTGCGTAGCAGCCCCAAAAGCTTAGGACCGCTGCGCAGTCCAGCGGGAGCAAGCTCCCTCGCCACGGTTTTCCTTATACGAACAGCATTGCCCGACAGCGCGGCCTAAAAGATTTTGCAAATGCTAACCGTTTACCATTTGTAATTCACGCTGGCGACGACGTTGCGTTGGTCTCCGTAGTAGCAATAGAAGCCGTCACAGGTGGACAGGTATTCCTTGTTGAAGATGTTTTTCGCGTCCACCGCCACGGTGACGCCCTTGAGGGTCTTGTTCAAACGGCCCAGGTCGTAATGGGCCGAGGCGTCGTACACGGTGTAGGAACCGACATGCCCCCAATCGGTGTTGGTGGTGTTGCCGTAGGTGTCGCCGACATAACGCACGCCGGCACCCACGCCGAACCCGTCCAGCGGGCCGTTGTGCCAGGTGTAGTCAGCCCATGCGGTGGCCTGGTTACGCGGAACCTGGGCCATGCGCTTGCCTTCTTCGGCCGCGGTGCCCTTGGTGATTTCGCTGTCGTTGTAGGTGTAGGAGCCGACCAGCTTCAGGTTGTCGGTAACGTCGCCCGAGGCTTCCAGCTCAAGTCCGCGCACCTGGACTTCACCAACCTGGCGGGTGACGTTGTTTTCGGTGACGGAGTTGTTTTTCTGGGTCAGGTCGAACACCGCAGCCGTCAACAAGGTCTTGGTGCCGGGTGGCTGGTACTTGATACCCGCCTCGTACTGTTCGCCTTCCGTCGGCTTGAACGCTTCGGTGCTGTTGACGCTTGAACCTGCCGCCGCCTGGAACGACTGGGCGAAGGAAACGTAGGGCGTCACACCGTTATCGAAGACGTAGCTTAACGCCGCGTTGCCGCTGAATTTCTTGTCGCGCTGGGTGTTGGTGACATTGTTCTGGTTGTGGAACACGGTGCCGGTGTGAATCCAGTCTTCACGACCACCAAGGGTCAGGCGCCACTTGTCCAGGGCAATCTGGTCCTGGAAGTACAGGCCGGTCTGGTTGGTCTTCTGGTTGTAGTCATACATCGTGAAGTACTGGACGTTGGAAAAATCCTGTCCGTAGGTCGGGTTGTTGATATTGCTGGTCGGCACGCCAGTCGAACCCCAATCCCAACGCGAATTGCTGTTCGAGCGCTGGTGATCCAGGCCCAGCAACAAGGTGTGGCTCAGATCACCCGTCTGGAAGTCAGCCTGGAAGTTGTTGTCCACGGCGAACTGGCTGATGTCTTCGTCGATCACGCTGGCGCTGCGCTTGACGTTGCCGTCGGCGTCCACCGATTGGTCCGGGCCATCCGGCGAGAACTGACCGCCGGCGGAGATGCCCTGGGTTTCCAGGTCGCTCTTGGTGTAGCGCAGGTTCTGGCGGAACTGCCAGGTGTCGTTCAGGCGGTGTTCAAAGGCATAACCGAGCGCGTAGTAGGTGCGGTCGTAGAATTCCCAATCCGGGTCACCGAGGTTCTTGTGATGGGAAATCTTGCCCGCCGGCGACGACAGCTTGGTGCCTTGCAGGGGCAGGAATTGCCCGGTGATGCCGGTGTCATCGCGGGTGTATTGCGACAGGAATGTCAGGCGGGTGTCGTCGTTGATGTTCCAGGTCAGGCTCGGGGCGATGTTGTAGCGCTTGTCCGGGATGTGATCGATCTGGGAGTTACTGTCGCGCACGGTACCGCTGAGCCGGTAGAGGAACTGGCCTTCGTCGTCGACCTTGCCGGTGCTGTCGAAGTTGATCTGCTTGTGCTCGTGGCTGCCGGCCTGCAACTCCACTTCATTGCTGCTCTCGGCTTGCGGGCGACGACTGACCATGTCGAGCATGCCGCCGGGTGGCGTCTGGCCGTAGACCGACGACGCCGGGCCTCGAAGCACGGCGATGCGCTCAAGGTTCCACGGCTCGATCTTCGGGGTGATGTAGTTGCCCTTGGGCAGCGGCAGGCCATCGAGGAACTGGGTCGGCACGAAGCCGCGCACCAGCAGCCAGTCGTTCCGCGAGTCCGAACCGTAGCCGCTGCTCTGCACGCCGGCGGTGTAGCGCAGGGCATCGTTGAGGTTGAGCACGGAGCGGTCGTCCATCTGCTGGCGCGTGACCACCGAGACCGAGCGCGGCAGTTCGACGATCGGCGTGTCGGTCTTGGTGCCGGCGGCGGTGCGGGTGACCGCATAGCCTTCGGTCGGGCCCCAGGCGGTTTCGCTGACGCCGGCGCCGATCACGCTGGTTTCCGGTAGCACCATGACGCCCTCTGGCACGGCCACCAGGCTGTAGGTGCCGGCGCTGCTTTGTTCCAGTTGCAGGCCGGTGCCGCGCAAGGCTTCACGCAGCGCACCGGTGGCGTCGAACTGGCCTTGGACCGGCGCCGAGGTTTTACCCGAAGCCAGCGCCGGGTTCAGGCTCAGGGCAAGGCCGGCCTGGCTGGCGATCTGGTTCAGGGTGCTGGCCAATGGCGCGGCGGGAAGATTGTAGGCGCGCACGCTGGACGCCTGCTCGGCGGCCAGCAACGGACCGCTGGCCAGCGGGGTGGCGAAGGCGATGGCGACGGCCAACAGGCTGGGGCGCAACAGGGTGTCTAGCGGGCGGGACATACGGCGGCTCCTGAATGGAAATATTTCTCAATTGCCTGTGTGCCGGATGAAAACCGAAAAGTGATAGGGGGGGGTGAAAATAATTTAGATTCAGATTGCGAGCGGTTTGATGGTGATGCAACTGGCCTCTTCGCGAGCCGGCTCGCTACCACAGGGGTACGCATTACCTGGTGGGAGCGAGCCTGCTCGCGAAGGCGTCATCTCAGACGCAACATCTTCTAGCGCTTGGCCTCGACCCGCGGCGCCACCACCACCCACCAGCGCGTGTGATGCTCGACCTGCACCGGCAAGGTCGGCAGCAAAGCGGTCAACGCCAGGTTGGTGTCATGCAGCGGGAAACTGCCGGTAATGCGCAGGTCCGCTACCTTGGGCTCGACGCCCAGGTAGCCGCGCCGATAGCGCGCCAACTCACGGACCAGGTCTTCGAGTCGCGCGTCGTCCACCACCAGCATGCCGCGAGTCCAGGCATCGGCGCCGGGGCTCAGGGCCAAGGTTGGACCGAGGCCGTCGCGGCGCATCAGCACCTGCTGGCCTTCGCGCAGGATCTGCTCCTCGGCGGTCGCTTGCGGATGCGCGGCCACCGCGGATTTCAACACGCTCAGGCGTGTACCTTGGTCTTCGAGCCTGACCAGAAAGCGCGTGCCCAGGGCGCGCATGCTGCCCTCGCGAGTCTCGACGATGAACGGGCGCGGATCGTTGTGGCCGGTTTCCACCAGGATCTCGCCTTCCTGCAGGATGACGCGCCGCTGCTTGTCGTCGAAACGCACATCCAACGCGCTGTGAGTGTTGAGGTTGATCAGCGTGCCGTCGGCCAGGCGCAACGTGCGCTGTTCACCGGTGGCGGTGCGCTGGTCGGCCAGCCAATAATCCAGCGGCAGGTAACGCTCGCCAGCGAACAGCGCCAGGCCAATGACCGCGACGACGCTGGCCAGGCCGCTGCCGATCTTGCGTACCCGCCGCCGGATGCTGACCCGCGATTGCAGCAGCGCCGCACGCGCCGGGCCGCTGGCGGCGCTGAAACGCTGGTCGAGCATGCCCAGCTGTTGCCAGGCGCGTGCATGCTCCTCATCGGCGGCGTGCCATTGAGCGAAGGCTTCACGCTCCTGAGGGCTGCCATTGCCTGAGTCCAGGGACAATTGCCAGGCGATGGCCGCGTCCAACACCCGCGCCGACACTGGCTTGGAAGAGGCCATGGTCATGTCGGCTCACCGTAAAGGGCGATGTAGCACTGCCGCACGCCTTGGGCCAGGTATTGGCGCACCCGCGGCACCGAAACCCCCAGGCGCTCGGCGATTTCAGCGTGGCCGAGGCCGTCGAGGCGGTTATAGAGGAAGGCCGCACGCGCCTTGCTCGACAGTTTGCCAAGCAGACGGTCGATGTTCCTGAGGTCTTCGAGGATCATCTGCTGCTCCTCTACCGAAGGTTGCTCAGCCTCGGGAATCAGCATCAGTTCGGTCAGGTAAGCCTGCTCCAGCGCGGCCCTGCGGAAATAATCAAACAGCAGGCCTTTGGCGATCGCCAGCAGAAACGCCCGGGGCTCGCGCGGTGGCTGCAACCCGTCACGCCCCAGCAGCCGCACGAAAGTGTCCTGGCTCAGGTCTTGCGCCCGCTGTGGACACGCCACGTTGCGCTGTAGCCATGCCAATAGCCAGCCGCGATGGTCACGGTACAACGCACCAACCAAATCACTCTGAGGACTGGGGACTGACGACACGGAGCATCACCGACGTATTAAGTAACGAGAATTGTTCGCGATTGTGGCAGAGGCGGGGGCTGGAAAGCAATTGGCGCTGGTCGGGATAAAACTGTGCACTTCTGTGGGAGCGAGCCTGCTCGCGAAAGCGGTCCATCCAATACGTTGGTGCCGGCTGACAAACCGCCTTCGCGAGCAGGCTCGCTCCCACAAAAGCCTTGTTGCTTTAATTAAAGCGAAGGCGCCTGCTGCCGCCGTTTCCACTGCCCCAGGCGCTGTTGCAGGTCGAGCGCGCTGTGGATGTCCTGCTGGCGGGCGCGGCTGAACAGGATCAGCGCCAGTTCCGCAGTGGCGAGGGCGTCGGCGCTGGCGTTGTGGCGCTCGAAGACTTGCAGCTTGAACCAGTCGATCCACTCGTCCAGGCCTGACTTGCGCAGATTGGCTTGCGGGCAAAGCATCGGGGCCAGGTCAGCCACGTCCAGGAACGGATGCAGCAGCCGGTAGCCCAGATAATCTTTCATGGCGCGTCCGAGCATGTGCGAATCGAACGGCGCATGGAACGCCAGCAATGGGCTGTCGCCGACGAACTCCATGAATGCCACCAGCGCTTCGGCCGGGTCGCTGCCGGCGGCGATGGCACTGGGTGCCAGGCCATGGATCAGTACGCTTGGCCCAAGCTTCTGCTGGTCGCATTGCAAGGTTCGCTCGAACTGCTGGCTGAAGTCGATGGCGCCGTCTTCAATGACGACCGCACCGATGGACAGCACCTGATCCTTGTTCAGGTTGAGGCCGGTGGTTTCCAGGTCGACCACCACCCACCGTTGTTCCCGCAGGCTGCGCTCCGTCAATGGCGCGCCGGCGGGCAGATTGTCCAGGCGCTGCTGCAATGCGTCCGAGAGCATCGGCTGGACCGGGCGCAACCAGGAAAACAGACTCACAGTTGGTACCTCACGGTCAGGCTGCTCTGCAGGCGTTGGGCCTGGCGCAGGGACTCACGCAGGATGCGCCGGTCCAAGTGGTTGAGGCTGTCCGGGTCGACGCGGTTGGAGTAGGGCTGGTTCTCCCGCGTTTGCAGCTGATGCTGTTGCATGCGCGTCTGCTGGATAAAGTGATAGGCCTCTTCATAAGCCGCGCCGTCCAGTGGCTCGATCACCTCCTTGACGACCAGTTGCCGCAAGCGCTCCAGAGTATTGTTGGCCTCGATGCCGTTGGCCAGCGCCAGCAGGCGGGCGCCGTCGACGAAGGGGGTCAGGCCTTGTACTTTGAGGTCGAGCGTCGCCTTCTCGCCGTTCTTGCGGCTCAACACAAAATCCCTGAAGCGGCCAACGGGCGGGCGATGGCGAAGCGCGTTCTCGGCCAGCATGCGTTGGAACAGGCGATTGTCGGCCACCTGATCGAGGATCTGCCGGCGCAACTGCTCGCAGCCTTGCTCGTCGCCCCACACCACCCGCAAATCGAAATAGATGCTCGAACCCAGCAGGTTCTCCGGGGTGGCCTCACGGACAAAGGCTGCGAAGCGGCGTGCCCATTCGGCGCGGGACAGGCACAACTCGGGGTTGCCGGCCATGATGTTGCCCTTGCACAACGTGAAGCCGCACAAGGCCAGGCTCTGGTTGATCTGCTGGGCGATGGGCAGCAGCAGGCCACGGATCTGCGCCGCATGGGCAGCGTCCCGGGCTTCGAACAGGATGCCGTTGTCCTGGTCGGTGTGCAGGGTCTGTTCGCGGCGGCCTTCGCTGCCAAAGCACAGCCAGCTGAACGCAACGCCCGGGTCGCCCTTCTCGGCCAGGGTCAGCTCGACGACCCGGCATACGGTGTGGTCGTTGAGCAGGGTGATGATGTGGGTGATCTGGGTCGATGACGCGCCATGGGCCAGCATGCGCTCCACCAGTTGACCGATTTCGCCGCGCAAGGTCACCAGGTTCTCGATCCTGGGGGCGTTGCGGATCGTCCGGGCCAGGTGCACCAGGTCGACGCGCTGCAGGGAAAACAGGTCCCGCTCCGAGACCACGCCGCACAAGCGCTGGTCCTTGACCAGGCAGACGTGGGCAATGTGGCGCTCGGTCATGGCGATGGCCGCATCGAAGGCGCTGTGGTCAGGCGACAGGAAAAACGGTGCCTGGGTCATGTGCATGGCGATCGCCCCGGAAAAATCCCCGGTACCGTCGGCCACGACCTGACGCAGATCGCGCAGGGTGAAGATCCCGACCGGCGCCTTGTGTTCGTCCACCACCACGATGCTGCCGACTTGCTGCTCATGCATCAGCTTGACGGCTTCGCGCAACGGCGTTTCGGGGCTGCAACTGACCGGGTGACGCATTGCCAGCTCGCCCAGGCGGGTATTGAGGGAATATTGCGTGCCCAGGGTCTGCGCGGATTTCTGCTGCACTTGCTGGTTGACCTGATCGAGCAGGCTGCTGACCCCGCGCAAGGCGAAATCGCGAAACGGGCCGGACAGGGCGAACAGCTTGATGAAGGCCAGTTTGTTCAACTGCAGGCAGAAAGTGTCCTCGCCGGCCCGGTGCTCGGTGCGGGTCGCTCGCTCACCCAACAGGGCCGCGAGGGGGAAGCACTCGCCGGTGGTGATCTCGAAGGTGGTCTCGGTACCGCCCTTGGCCGAGTGCGGTCGCTCGCCCACTACCCGGCCTTGCTTGACGATGTAGAAGTGCTCAACCGGACCGTCGGCCGGCTTGATAATGGTTTCGCCCGGGGCATAAAAACGCAGCAGGCATTGTTCGACCAGGTAGGCCAGGTGGGCATTTTCCATCTGGTTGAACGGGGGGAAGCGCTGGAGAAACAGCAACGTACCCTGGATGTTCTGCAACACCGCGGTTTTCCCTGCCTGGATGAAGGCGTCCGCTTTTTTCATAACCATTACGCAGTCTTTTTCGAATTGTTGTGGTCGGATCTGTTCCCCATGGTCGGCCCCTGAGCGCAGGGTGCCCATTGGACGTAAGTCTAGGTCGCGGCAATGGGAGCGAAACCAAGGAAAACTCCCAGGCCTTGCGTCGAAAAATTCTTCCTGGAATGTACTTGGAAAAAAATCCGACGAAGTGCACATTGAAGCGCCGCAGAACGATGTCTGACCACTGTGCCAGGGGATCGATTCGAGAACGTAGAGAGCATCATGTCCGACCACGATATTTTGAGTGACGCCGAGCGCGAGGCGCTGAGTGCCGTCATGCTGGAACCCGACCTGCCGCCGCAGCGAGTCCTGATTGTCGATGACGACAAGGACGCCCGTGAGCTGCTGTCGGAAATCCTGGCATTGGATGGCATACGCTGCATGACCGCCGCCAGTGGTGAAACCGCACTCAGGATGCTGGAAACCAAGCCCGCCATCGGCCTGCTGATCACCGACCTGCGCATGGGCAATGTCGATGGCCTGGAGCTGGTGCGCCTGGTACGCGAGTCGGAGCGGGCGGCGCTGCCGATCATCATTGTGTCGGGCGATGCCGACGTGAAGGACGCCATCGAGGCGATGCATCTGAGTGTGGTGGATTTCCTGTTAAAGCCGATCGACACCGACAAGCTGCTGGGGCTGGTCAAGCATGAGTTGGGGATGGATCTTTAAGATCGTCTGTGGGAGATAGCTTTTGTGGCGAGGGAGCTTGCTCCCGCTGGGCTGCGAAGCAGACCCTTTTTCCAGAACTCGGAATCTAATTGACTGTATTGCGGTCGCTGCGCAACCGAGCGGGAGCAAGCTCCCTCGCCACAAAAAGCAGTTGGATATCGCAAATGAAAAAGCCCTGATCGCAAGATCAGGGCTTTTTATTTGCCGCGATTACCGCTCAATCACAACCCATTGGCTGCCTTGAACTCGCGACGGCGACGGTGCAGCACTGGCTCGGTATAGCCGTTCGGTTGTTTGGTGCCTTCGATCACCAACTCGACCGCCGCCTGGAAGGCGATGTTGCTGTCGAAGTCTGGCGCCAGCGGGCGATACAGCGGGTCGCTGGCGTTCTGGCGATCGACCACCGGTGCCATGCGCTTGAGGCTCTCCATCACCTGGTCCCGGGTGACGATGCCATGGCGCAGCCAGTTGGCGATGTGCTGGCTGGAGATCCGCAGCGTTGCACGGTCCTCCATCAGGCCGATGTCGTTGATGTCCGGCACCTTGGAGCAACCGACGCCCTGGTCGATCCAGCGCACTACGTAGCCAAGGATGCCCTGGGCATTGTTGTCCAGTTCATGCTTGATCTGCTCGGGCGTCCAGTTCGGGTTGACCGCCAGCGGGATGGTCAGGATGTCGTCCACCGAGGCGCGGGCACGCTTGGCCAGCTCGGCCTGACGGGCGAATACATCGACCTTGTGATAGTGCAACGCGTGCAGGGCGGCAGCGGTCGGCGATGGGACCCAGGCCGTGTTGGCGCCCGCCATCGGGTGGGCGATTTTCTGCTCGAGCATCGCGGCCATCAGGTCCGGCATGGCCCACATGCCCTTGCCGATTTGCGCGCGGCCTTGCAGACCGGTGCTCAAACCGATGTCGACGTTCCAGTTTTCGTACGCAGCGATCCACTTCTCGGCCTTCATGTCGGCCTTGCGGACCATCGGGCCGGCTTCCATGGACGTGTGGATTTCGTCGCCGGTGCGGTCGAGGAAACCGGTATTGATGAACACCACGCGCTCGCTGGCCGCCTTGATACACGCCTTGAGGTTGACCGTGGTACGGCGCTCCTCATCCATGATTCCGACTTTCAGCGTGTTGCGCGGCAGGTTCAGCACGTCTTCGACGCGGCCGAACAGTTCGTTGGTGAACGCCGCCTCTTCCGGGCCATGCATCTTCGGCTTGACGATGTACACCGAGCCGGTGCGGCTGTTGCGGCGCGAGGTGTTGCCGTTGAGGCTGTGGATCGCGGCCAGGCTGGTGATCAGCCCGTCGAGGATGCCTTCCGGCACTTCATTGCCGTCCTTGTCCAAGATCGCGTCAATGGTCATCAGGTGACCGACGTTGCGCACGAACAAAAGCGAACGGCCGTGCAGTGTCACGCTCGACCTGTCCGCGGCGGTGTAGACGCGGTCAGGGTTCATGGTCCGGGTAAACGTCTGGCCGCCCTTGGCGACTTCTTCCGACAGATCGCCTTTCATCAAGCCGAGCCAGTTACGGTAGATCACCACCTTGTCATCGGCATCGACGGCGGCGACCGAGTCTTCGCAATCCATGATGGTGGTCAACGCGGCTTCCATCAGGATGTCTTTGACGCCGGCGGCGTCGGTCTGCCCGACCGGAGTGCTGGCATCGATCTGGATTTCGAAGTGCAGGCCGTTGTGCTTGAGCAGCACGGCGCTCGGCGCCGACGTATCGCCCTGGAAACCGATCAGTTGGGCATCGTCGCGCAGGCCGCTGTTGCTACCGCCCTTGAGGGTCACGACGAGCTTGCCGTCGACGATCTTGTAGGCAATGGAATCGACGTGGGAGCCGGCCGCCAACGGGGCTGCTTCGTCGAGAAAGGCCCGGGCGAAGGCGATGACCTTGTCGCCGCGGACCTTGTTGTAGCCTTTGCCTTTCTCCGCGCCATCGGTTTCGCTGATCGCATCGGTGCCGTACAGCGCGTCGTACAGCGAACCCCAGCGGGCGTTCGAGGCGTTGAGGGCGAAACGGGCGTTCATCACCGGCACCACCAACTGCGGGCCGGCCATGCGGGCAATTTCGTCATCGACATTCTGGGTCGTGGCCTGGAAATCCGCCGCTTCTGGCAGCAGGTAACCAATGTCTTGCAGGAAGGCTTTGTAAGCCACGGCGTCGTGGGCCTGGCCGGCACGAGCCTGGTGCCAGGCATCGATCTGCGCCTGGAAATCGTCGCGTTTGGCGAGTAGGGCTTTGTTCTTCGGCGCCAGGTCGCGGATGACCTTGTCGGCGCCGGCCCAGAATGCGTCGGCGGTGAGGCCGGTTCCGGGAATGGCTTCGTTATTCACGAAGTCGAACAGGACTTTGGCGACCTGCAGGCCACCGACTTGAACGTGTTCAGTCATTGCTTGCCTCACTCTGCTCAGCTATTGCGCTTTTCAGCTCTTCGATTTGGACAATGAAGCCTCGGGACATTTAAACCACAAACCCCTGGACCAGTACATGCCATTGCTGGCGGCTGGGTTAAGCCTTGCTGACGGGGCTTTCAGGGATGCGACTGGCCTGGGCAGACATCGGTGCAACATTAGGCATTGCGGTTATGTAGTGCCCGCTGCGGCATACTACATGATCAGTTACGGTTGTGAAAATCAGACTAATTGCGTCGTTCCGCGACCGACTAAAGCACTACAGTCACGGCGCGGAACCGGATGTTCTCAAAAAACTGTTGGATTGTTCCAGATAAATCTAATATTCGTACACATATACCTGTGGCAAGGTAGCGCGACCGTGTGGATTTTCCGCCTTGCCTATACTGTCCGTTCCATCAACAGAAGGGCTGCGCCATGGACCATCTCGTCATCACCGTTTTCGCCCCGGACAAACCCGGGCAGGTCGAGCGCATCGCTGAGTGTATTGCCGAGCACGGCGGCAACTGGCTGGAAAGCCGTATGTCGCACCTCGCCGGGCAATTCGCCGGGATCCTGCGCCTCAGCGCCCCGGCTGAATCTCATGAAGAACTGATCGAGGCTTTGCATGGGCTGGCGGCTCATGGCATTCGTGTGCTGATTGCCGAGAATGCGATCGAAGAATCCTGCACCTGGAAACCCATCGCCATGGAACTGGTGGGCAATGACCGTCCCGGCATCGTGCGCGACATCACGCGCCTGTTGAGCGAGCAGGGGGTGAACGTCGAGCGGCTGGTTACCCATGTTCGACCCGCGCCGATGAGCAGCGAATTGTTATTTCATGCCGAGGCGATTCTTGGAGTGCCCCTGACCTTGTCACTGGACACCCTGCAGGAGCGGCTGGAAACGCTGGCTGATGAATTGATGGTCGAGCTGAAACTCAGCGACGAAAGCTGACGCAGGTTATCCAAGGAAAAGCTGCGCCTGCCTGTGGATAACCTGTAGAGACCCGGCGCCAGCCCAGGCCCGCCGTGCCTCAGCCAGTGATGGTCAAAAAATCACCAGTTTTCAAAGGCTTGTGCACAAACGCCGGGGATCACGTTGTGGATAACCTTGGGAAGGATAAGCGCAGGCCACGCCGGACGTGGCCTGGAGAGATGTGTTGGTTTTTTGATCAGGAGCGCCGGCGCATGCTGACCACCGCGTCGATGCTGTACACCGCCAGACCGGCCCAGATGAACAGGAACGCCACCAGTGTGCTGGACGATAAATGTTCGTCAAACAGAAGCACCGCGAGCAGCAGCACGAGCGTCGGCGCGATGTACTGCAAGAAACCCAGCGTGGTGTAGGGCAGGTGCCGCGCCGCCGCGTTGAAGCAGACCAGAGGCACCAGCGTCACGGGACCGGCCGCCACCAGCCACCAGGCTTCGGAAGTCGTCCAGAAAGCCGCCTGGGCGCTGGTGGCGGCCGGGTTGAACAGCAGCCATGCGATAGCAATCGGTACCAGCATCCAGGTTTCCACCACCAGCCCTGGCAAGGCCTTGACCGGCGCCTGCTTGCGGATCAACCCGTAGAAGCCAAACGTCAGCGCCAGCATCAGCGACACCCACGGCAGACTGCCCACCTGCCAGACCTGTTGCGCCACGCCAATGGCTGCCAACGCCACCGCGACCCATTGCATGCGGCGCAGCCGCTCGCCGAGGATCAACATGCCCAGCAACACGTTGACCAGCGGATTGATGTAATAGCCCAGGCTGGCTTCGAGCATGCGACCGTTATTCACCGCCCAGACGTAGGTCAGCCAGTTGACGGCGATCAGCGTGCCGCTCAGGGCCAGGATCGCCAGGCGCCGCGGATTGTCCCGCAGCTCGCGCCACCAGCCCGGATGTTTCCAGACCATCAGCAGGGCCGCGCCGAACAGCGCCGACCAGAGTACCCGGTGGATGATGATTTCCACCGATGGCACGTTGGCGATGGCTTTGAAATAGATGGGGAACAGACCCCAGATGATGTAGGCGCTCAGGCCCAGGATATACCCGCGACGCGGGTTGACGGCTTGCATGCAGAATCCTTGCTTAGGCAGCTAACAAAGAAGTGATTGTAAGTAGATTTGTCTGATTGTGCTGGTGCCTTATGAATGTTGCACGCAACCCCTGTGGGAGCGAGCTTGCTCGCGATGGCGGTGTGTCAGTCGACAGATATGTTGCATATCTAAACGCTATCGCGAGCAAGCTCGCTCCCACAGGGATTTGGGGGGCCATTGGATCAAAAAAGCTTCAACGGCTCTTCCTGAAGCGCCGCCAGTTGCTCGCGCAGCGCTAACACCTGATCGCCCCAGTAACGTTCGCTGCCGAACCAGGGGAAGCTTCGCGGAAACGCCGGGTCATCCCAGCGGCGCGCCAGCCAGGCGCTGTAGTGCATCAGGCGCAGGGCGCGCAGCGGTTCGATCAGGGCCAATTCGCGCGGGTCGAAATCATGGAATTCCCGGTAGCCGTCCATCAATTCCGATAGCTGTCCGAGGCATTCCTGGCGATCCCCGGCGAGCATCATCCACAGATCCTGCACGGCCGGGCCCATGCGGCAATCGTCGAGGTCGACGATATGGAACACCTCGTCGCGGCACATCATGTTGCCGGGGTGGCAATCGCCGTGCATGCGGATGTTCTGGTGGGGCGTGGCGGCGTAGGCATCTTCGACACGCTTGAGCAGATCCCTGGCCACTGATTCGTAGGCCGGCAGCAGGCTGCGGGGGACAAAGCCGCTTTGCAGCACGGTCTCCAGCGAGTCATGGCCGAAGTTCCTCACGCCCAGTGCTTCGCGATGCTCGAATGGCCGGGTCGCGCCGATCGCGTGAAGCCTTCCGAGCAACTGGCCCAGACGATAGAGCTGGTCGAGATTGCCCGGCTCCGGCGCCCGCCCGCCGCGACGGGGGAACAGGGTGAAACGAAACCCGGCGTGCTCATGCAGGCTGACGCCGTTATGGATCAGCGGCGCCACCACCGGCACTTCGCAGTCGGCCAGCTCGAAGGTAAAGCGGTGTTCTTCCAGGATCGCTTCGTTGGTCCAGCGCTGGGGGCGATAGAACTTGGCGATCAGCGGTTCGGCGTCTTCGATGCCGACCTGATAGACACGGTTTTCGTAGCTGTTGAGCGCCAGCACGCGGGCGTCGCTGAGAAAGCCGATGCTTTCAACGGCATCGAGTACCAGGTCGGGCGTAAGGGTTTCAAACGGATGGGACATGCTGACTCCTGCGCAGCGGCAGGGCTGCCGCGTCCGACCCGGCATGGTAGCGCAAAGCAGTCATGATTGGGTCGGTGGGAGTTGCGTCGCTCTTCGTGGCGAGGGAGCTTGCTCCCGTTTGGGTGCGCAGCGCCCACAAAAAAATGGGGTCGCTGCGCAACCCGGCGGGAGCAAGCTCCCTCGCCACAAAGACGGCTGCGTTCCCACGCAGAGCGTGGGAACGCTCAGCGTCAGCCGCCGATGATCCCGCCATCCTCGCGCGTAATCACCATCACTGACGACCGTGGCTTGCCATTGGGCAGGTGCTCGGGGAACGTCGAACCGCCGTTTTCCCCAGGGTGCTGGATGCCCACGAACAAGGTCTTGTAGTCCGGCGCGAAGCTGATCCCGGTGACCTCACAACCCACCGGTCCGACCATGAAGCGGCGGATCTCACCGCTGTTGGGGTCGGCGCAGAGCATCTGGTTGTTGCCCATGCCGGCGAAGTCCCCGGCGTTGCTTGAGTCGCCATCGGTCTGGATCCACAGCCGGCCGGCTTTGTCGAAGCCCAGGCCGTCGGGGCTGTTGAACATGTTTTGCGCATTGACGTTGGACGATCCGGCCTTGGGCGTGCCGGCATGCACCGTCGGGTTACCGGCGACCACGAACAGATCCCACTCGAAGGTCTTGGAAGCGTGATCGTCGCGGTCGGTGCGCCAGCGCAGAATCTGCCCGTAGACATTTTTGGCCCGAGGGTTGGGCCCGTCCACCGGTTGGCCTTCTTCGCCGCGCTTGGAGTTGTTGGTCAGGGTGCAATAGACCTGGCCATCCTTCGGGCTCACCACGATCCACTCCGGGCGGTCCATGCGGGTGGCGCCAACGGCGGTGGCGGCCAGGCGTGCATGAATCAACACTTCAGCCTGGTCATTGAAGCCCTTGCCGGCGTCGAGGCCATTCTTGCCATGGGTCAGTTCGATCCACTGGCCCTTGCCTTTCGGATGGTCCGGGTTGCCGTCGCCGGCGTCGAAGCGCGCCACGTACAACGTGCCGTGGTCCAGCAGGTCGCGGTTGGCCTTGGGATTGCGGCGGTCGATGCGATCGCGGCTGACGAACTTGTAGATGAACTCGCCACGCTCGTCGTCGCCCATGTACACAACGGCGCGCCCGTCACGGGTTTTCGCCAGCGCGGCGTTTTCGTGTTTGAAGCGGCCCAGGGCGGTGCGTTTCACCGGCGTGGACTTCGGATCGAACGGGTCGATTTCAACCACCCAGCCGTGACGATTGAGCTCGTTGGGGTTTTTCGCCAGGTCGAAACGCGGATCGAACAGATGCCAGTTGATTTCGCGGCTGGTGACGGTAGCGCCGTAGCGCTTTTGCGCCTCGTCGAATTTCAGATCGGCGTTGCTGCTGCCGAAGCAGTCGGTGAAGTTTTCTTCACAGGTCAGGTAGGTGCCCCACGGCGTCATGCCGTTGGCGCAGTTCTGGAACGTCCCCAGCGCTTTTTTGCCGCTCTTGTCGGCGCTGGTTTTCATCAGGTCGTGACCGGCAGCCGGGCCGCCCAGGCGAATCGGCGTGTTGCCATGGATCCTGCGGTTGTAGCGCGAATCCTGGACGAACTGCCACTGGCCACGGCGCCGCTGGATCTCGATGACCGACACGCCTTCGCTGGCCTGGGCCTTGTGCACGTCTTCGGCGGACTGCGGCTGGCCGCCATGGGGGAAGAGGTAGCGGTAGTTGGTGTATTCGTTGTTGATCGCCATCAGCGCCCGGTTGTCCTCGCCGGGAAACGGGAACAGGCTCATGCCGTCGTTGTTGTCACCGAATTGCATTTCTTGGGCGCGGGCGGTGCCATTGCCGCTGGGGTCGAATGCCGGGGCATTTTTTTGCAGTGGCTGGCCCCAACTGATCAGCACCGAGGCTTTGTAGCCTGGCGGCAAGGTAATGGTGTCGGTCGTGGCGGCGGCAATGCTGTCAAAGCCCAGCAACCTTTTGTTGCCTTCGCTCACGGCGGCGGCCATGACGCTGCGGCTCAGCAGGTTGCCGCCCAGGAACATCGCCGCGCCGCACAGAGCGCCTGCGCCGATGAAGCGGCGACGGCTCAGGCCGACGATCTTTTCCAAGTCGGTGGATTGGTTTTCTTCTAATAGGCTCATCATCAGGCTCC
Source organism: Pseudomonas sp. R3-56 (assembly GCF_051132075.1). Lineage (NCBI taxonomy): Bacteria > Pseudomonadati > Pseudomonadota > Gammaproteobacteria > Pseudomonadales > Pseudomonadaceae > Pseudomonas > Pseudomonas sp. R3-56. The sequence continues at coordinate 549,914 of NZ_CP071657.1, forward strand.
CTGCTGGTTTTGGCAGTCACCTTAAAGCGGGTCGATGAAGTTTATGTTTCAGCGCGCTACAACGGTGTGCCGAGCAGCACATTTGCAGGGGAAAAACGCACTTGCACCGGTGAGCCGGCGTCGAGGTTTCGTCGAACCAGCTCAAGCGGGTCTGCAAGGGCACACAACGTCTGGCCGTTGGGCAAGCCGATGCGCACTTCATTGGGACCATCCGCAGCGACCGCGATGTGCTCGATCACGCCTTGCAGACTGTTGGCCGAGCAATCGTCCGGCTGGTCGAGTGGATACAACGTCAGCCAGCCGGCCTTGATCAAGGCCACCACTTCGGTACCGAGGCCCAGCTCCAGGCGCAACGTGCTGTCGTGGGTGATCTGCGCGTCGATGAGCAAGCCGCGCGCCAGTTCCAGGTGTATCCGGTCGTTGTGGCCCTGGGCCTGGATGCCGACGACCTTGCCATGCAGTTGGTTGCGCGCGCTGGTGCGCAACATCAGGCGGCTGAGCAGGCCCAGGTCACCGGCGTCCTCGCTCGCTTCCAGCAACTGCGCCTGCAATACCTGCAAGCGCTGATAAAGACGCAGCACACGCAGGCCTTCTTCCGACAGTTTCGCGCCGCCGCCACCCTTGCCGCCAACGCTGCGCTCGACCAATGGCCGGTCCGCCAGGTTGTTCAACTCATCGATCGCATCCCAGGCCGCCTTGTAGCTCAGCCCGGCACTTTTGGCGGCCCGCGTGATGGAACCCTGCTCGGCGATGTGCTGTAACAGGGCGATGCGTTGTGGACGGCGGACGATATGTTGGCTCAACAGCGTAGGCAATGACATGGTGCAAACCCTGTACGGGACGGATGCAGGACGTTGGCGCCTTGGCCACTGCACGTCAAGCCGGATCACCGGGTTTCGGCGTGCGCGCCAGGCAATACACGTCGACCCGAGCGGCACCGGCATCGAGCAGCAACCGGGCCAGTGCCTGCGCCGTGGCGCCGGTGGTGAGTACATCATCGACCAGCGCCAGGTGACGGTTGTGCAACGTCGCGCCGGGCGCTAAGGCAAAGGCCTGGCGCAAGTTCCGGCGCCGGGCCCGGGCATCCAGGACCTGTTGGGCCGGGGTGTCCTGGACGCGCAACAGCAGGTCGTCTTCGCAAGGGATCCGCAGCGCTGCGCTGAGCCAGCGGGCCAGCAGCGTCGCCTGGTTGAAGCCGCGCTGGCGCAAGCGGCGTGCCGCCAGCGGCACTGGCACCAGCGCATCGGGCCGCTCCAGGCCTTCGTCGAAATGGTGCTGCAGCGATTGCGCCAGCAACTCGCCAAGCAGTCGACCGAGGGGCCATTTTGCCTGGTGCTTGAAGCGGGTAATCAGGCTGTCCACCGGAAAGTCGTAGGCCCATGGCGCCAGGACCCGCTCGAAGGCCGGAGGCCGCGCGGCGCATTGGCCGCAACGGAGCCCGGCCATGGGCAGCGGCAGGGCGCAAACGGCGCAATGCTCGCCGAGCCAGGGCAGTTCGCTTTCGCAAGGGGTGCAGATGGGTTGCAAGGTGTCGGTGGATTCGCCGCACAGCAGACAGATCTGTTTGTTTTTTAACCAGATGTAAACCGGATCTTTGTATCGTGGTTGACAGCGCATGGCTCTTCCTTAAATATGCCGAACATCCGTGTCGCGCCTGTGGGTATTCCGTTCCCCAGGCGCTTGCCAAGCATAATCAAGGAAATGCCCATGAGCGCCAGCACCACTGCCAACCTGCGTCATGACTGGTCTTTGGCCGAAGTCAAAGCACTCTTTGTCCAGCCATTCAATGACCTGCTCTTCCAGGCGCAGACCGTGCACCGCGCGCACTTCGATGCCAACCGCGTCCAGGTTTCGACCCTGCTGTCGATCAAGACCGGCGCCTGCCCGGAAGATTGCAAATATTGTCCGCAGTCCGGCCACTACAACACCGGTCTGGAAAAAGAGAAATTGCTCGAAGTGCAGAAGGTCCTCGAAGAGGCCGCGCGCGCCAAGGCCATCGGTTCGACCCGTTTCTGCATGGGCGCGGCGTGGAAACATCCGTCGGCCAAGGACATGCCCTACGTGCTGGAGATGGTCAAGGGGGTCAAGGCCATGGGCCTGGAGACCTGCATGACCCTGGGGCGTCTCGACCAGGAGCAGACCGAAGCGCTGGCCCAGGCCGGCCTGGATTATTACAACCACAACCTCGACACCTCGCCGGAGTTCTACGGCAGCATCATCACCACCCGCACTTACAGCGAGCGCCTGCAAACCCTGGCGTATGTACGTGATTCGGGGATGAAGATCTGTTCCGGCGGGATCCTGGGCATGGGCGAGTCCCTGGACGACCGCGCCAACCTGCTGATCCAGCTGGCCAACCTGCCGGAGCATCCAGAGTCGGTGCCGATCAACATGCTGGTGAAAGTCGCCGGCACGCCGCTGGAAAATGCCGAGGACATCGACCCGTTCGATTTCATCCGCATGCTCGCCGTGGCGCGCATCCTCATGCCGAAATCCCATGTGCGCTTGTCCGCTGGCCGCGAAGCCATGAACGAGCAGATGCAAGCCCTGGCGTTCTTCGCTGGCGCCAACTCGATTTTCTACGGCGACAAATTGCTGACCACCGCCAACCCGCAGGCCGACAAGGACATGCAACTGTTTGCGCGCTTGGGCATCCAGCCGGAAGCTCGCGAAGAGCATGCCGATGAAGTGCATCAGGCGGCCATCGAGCAGGCGCTGGTGGAGCAGAAGAGCAGCGAGCAGTTCTACAACGCCGCTGTTTGATTGCTCACCGATTCCCTGACTGGAAGTGCAAGACGCTGTGGGAGCGAGCTTGCTCGCGATGGCAATGGAACATTCAACATTTATGTCGACTGGCTCACCGCTATCGCGAGCAGGCTCGCTCCTACAAGGATCTTTGGCCAGTCTTTAAACAGTTGAGGCCTGCATGCCCTTCGATCTTGCCGCACGCCTGGCTGCCCGTCGTGCCGAAAACCTCTATCGCCAGCGTCCGCTGCTTGAAAGCCCCCAAGGCCCGGAAGTGGTGGTGGACGGCCAGCCGTTGCTGGCGTTCTGCAACAACGACTACCTGGGCCTGGCCAATCACCCGCAGGTGATCGAGGCCTGGCGTGCCGGCGCGTCGCGTTGGGGCGTCGGTGGCGGTGCGTCGCATCTGGTGATCGGCCACAGCGGCCCTCATCACGCCGTGGAAGAAGCGCTGGCCGACTTGACCGGCCGGCCCCGGGCACTGTTATTCACCACCGGCTATATGGCCAACCTTGGTGCCGTCACGGCGCTGGTCGGACAGGGCGACACGGTGTTGCAGGACCGGCTCAACCACGCGTCGTTGCTCGACGCGGGGCTGTTGTCCGGTGCCCGTTTCAGCCGTTACTTGCACAACGATGCCCAAAGCCTGGCGACCCGCCTGGAAAAAGCCATCGGCAATACCCTGGTGGTCACTGACGGTGTGTTCAGCATGGACGGCGACATCGCCGACCTGCCGGCTCTTGCCCGCGCAGCACGGGCCAAGGGCGCCTGGCTCATGGTTGACGATGCCCATGGCTTCGGCACGCTGGGTGCCACCGGCGGCGGTGTCGTCGAGCATTTCGGCCTGAGCCAGGAAGACGTACCGGTCCTGGTGGGGACGCTGGGCAAGGCGTTCGGCACCGCCGGGGCTTTTGTTGCCGGCAGCGAAGAATTAATTGAAAGCCTGATCCAGTTCGCGCGCCCCTACATCTACACCACCAGCCAGCCACCGGCGTTGGCCTGCGCCACGCTCAAGAGCCTTGAGTTGCTGCGCAGCGAGCATTGGCGGCGTGAGCATCTGCAATTGCTGATCCGCCAGTTCCGCCACGGTGCCGAGCAAATCGGCTTGCAATTGATGGACAGCTTCACGCCGATCCAGCCCATCCTGATCGGCGACGCGGGACGGGCGATGCGGCTGTCGCAGATGCTGCGCGAGCGCGGGCTGATGGTCACCGCGATCCGCCCACCCACCGTGCCCGCCGGCAGCGCTCGGCTGCGTGTGACGTTGACCGCTGCCCACAGCGAAGCCCAGGTACAACTATTGTTGAATGCACTGGCCGATTGTTTTGCGCAACTGGGAGCGGAGCCAAGCCATGCGTGATCGACTGATATTGCTGCCCGGCTGGGGCTTGGGCGTTTCGCCCCTCGAACCGCTGGCGGCGGCCTTGCAAGGGCTCGATGAGCACTTGCAAGTGGAAATCGAGCCATTGCCTGCACTGGTGTCGAGCGACCTCGGTGAATGGCTCGATGAACTGGACGCCACGTTGCCCCAGGATGCCTGGCTGGGCGGCTGGTCCCTGGGCGGGATGCTGGCCGCGGAACTGGCGGCACGTCGGGGCGAGCGTTGCTGTGGCCTGCTGACCCTGGCGAGCAACGTGTCTTTTGTGGCCCACCAGCATTGGCCGAGCGCGATGCCCGCTGACACTTTCGATGGATTTCTCGCCGGATGCGCCGCCGATCCGCGCCAGACCCTCAAACGCTTCAGCTTGCTGTGTGCGCAAGGCTGTGGCGACCCGCGCGGGTTGTCGCGATTGCTTCTGGCCGGCGCGCCGAACACCTCGCCTGAGGTATTGATGGCCGGGCTCGAGCTGCTGGCGCGACTGGACACGGGGGTTGCCTTGCAGGGTTTTCGAGGCCCGCAATTGCATCTGTTTGCCGGGCTCGACGCGCTGGTGCCTGCCGAGGCTGCGGGAGAACTGCTGGCGATGCTGCCAGATGTCGAAATCGGTCTGATTGAACAGGCCGGCCACGGATTCCCACTGGAGGACCCCCACGGCGTGGCGGGGGCGATCCAGGCTTTTCTGCATGAGTCCGGTGATGACTGATTTATCTGTTGTGAAGTTGCCGGGCGCCTTGCCCGACAAACGTCAGGTCGCGGCCTCGTTCTCCCGGGCGGCAGCCAGCTATGACAGCGTCGCTGAACTGCAGCGCGACGTCGGACAGCAATTGCTGTCGCGGCTGCCCGTCTCGTTTATGCCGGGACGCTGGTTGGACATGGGTTGTGGCACCGGTTATTTCACCCGCGCCCTTTGTGCGCGGTTCGGTGAGAGGGCGGGTGTTGCGCTGGATATCGCCGAAGGCATGCTCAACCACGCCCGCCCTCAAGGCGGCGCCGCGCATTTCATCGCCGGTGATGCCGAGCGGCTGCCGTTGCAGTCGGTCAGCTGTGACCTGGTGTATTCCAGCCTCGCGGTGCAATGGTGTGGCGATTTTGCCTCGGTATTGAGCGAGGCCTATCGTGTTTTGATACCCGGTGGGATGTTTGCCTTCACCAGCCTGTGTGTCGGCACGTTATACGAGTTGCGCGACAGCTGGCGTGAAGTGGATGGCCTGGTACACGTCAACCGTTTCCGCGCATTCGATACCTATAGACAGCTGGCCGACGCCAGCGGGTTGCGCGTCGTCAGCCTGGAGAATCGCCCGCATGTTCTGCATTATCCCGATGTACGTGCCCTGACCCACGAATTGAAAGCATTGGGTGCGCACAATCTGAATCCTGGTCGTCCCGGTGGGTTGACGGGCAGGGCGAGAATTTTCGCGCTGGTCCAGGCCTATGAAAAGTATCGCCAGGCCCAGGGCCTGCCGGCCACATACCAGGTGGTCTACGCCGTGCTGGAGAAACCGCTATGAGCCAGGCTTATTTCATCACCGGCACCGACACCGACGTGGGCAAGACCACCGTTGCGGCGGGGCTGCTGCACGCGGCCAGGCGGGCCGGCATGAGCACCGCCGCGGGCAAGCCCGTAGCCTCTGGTTGCGCAGTGACGCCCAAGGGCCTGCGCAACGCCGATGCCTTGGCCCTGTTGGCCGAATGTTCGGTGCCATTGACTTATGCACAGGTCAATCCGGTGGCATTCGAACCGGCGATCGCACCTCACCTGGCCGCCCGGGAAGCTGGCGTGGCATTGACCGTGCAATCCTTGCTCGGGCCGATGCGCGAGGTGCTGGCTCTGGATGCGGATTTCACCTTGATCGAAGGCGCGGGCGGCTGGCGTGTGCCGCTGGCCGGGCAAGACAATCTTTCCGATCTTGCGATAGCGCTGGGCCTGCCGGTGATCCTGGTGGTAGGAGTACGCCTGGGCTGCATCAGCCACGCGTTGCTGACCGCCGAGGCTATCGCGCGGGACGGCTTGCCATTGGCCGGCTGGGTAGCAAACATCATCGATCCGGCGACGTCGCGCATGGAAGAAAACCTCGCGACCCTCGCCGAACGCCTGCCGGCGCCCTGCCTGGGCAGAGTCGCGCGAATCAAGGACGTGACGGCCGAAGCGGTGGCCGAACATCTGCAACTGGATCTCCTGGACTAACCCCGAGCCAAGGTTTTGGCTATGACGCGGCACTGTGCCATTAGTGTTTTTGTCGAGCCTTTTCCCAAGGCATCTGGTTCAATGCCCGTGTCGACCCTTCAAGAAGACCCTCCCTGCCATGGAAATCTCAGGAAGCACCGCGTTCTATGCCGGTCTGAGCACGATTCAGACAGGGCAGTACCGCGTTGATCAGGCCTCTAGCCAGATTGCCAACAACACGATCGAGCGCTCGGTCACCAGCCAGTCCTCCGACGTTCAGGTGGATCGCCTGCGTTCGGTGGATCGCAGTCAGCAATCGGACCTGACCAGCAACATGGTCGAAATGGCCCAAGGCAAGTTCCAGGTGCAACTGGGGGTGAACGTTGCCAAGGCGTCCGACGAAATGCTCGGAACGTTGATCGATACGTTCGCCTGACTCTGCCGTTCAGATGTAGTGAAAACGCCGCGATTCATTCGCGGCGTTTTTGTCTCTAACTCTTTCTTCCTCAACTAATCTTTCACTGCGCGAGCCGTGCCTCTGCTTGGCGATGGATTTTTCACGGCCGAAATTTCCTGCAGGACGATGACGAACGGCAAAAGATCGCCGCTTGACAAGGTTTGAGCGTAAACGTATGTTTCAAACAGCTGTTTGATCGCCATAACAAATCCACGCGGTCGTTCATTCCCGGTTACATCAGCAGAGGTTTATCGCTATGCCTGACTACAAGGCCCCCTTGCGTGATATTCGCTTCGTTCGTGACGAACTGCTCGGCTACGAAGCGCATTATCAGAGCCTTCCAGCGTGCCAGGAGGCAACTCCGGACATGGTTGACGCCATCCTCGAAGAAGGCGCCAAGTTCTGTGAGCAGGTGCTGGCGCCGCTGAACCGCGTGGGTGATCTCGAAGGTTGCACCTGGAGCGAGTCCGGCGTGAAAACCCCGACCGGCTTCAAGGAAGCCTACAAGCAATTTGTCGAAGGCGGCTGGCCGAGCCTGGCCCATGACGTGGCGCACGGTGGCCAAGGCCTGCCGGAATCCCTGGGCCTGGCAGTGAGCGAGATGGTCGGCGAAGCCAACTGGTCGTGGGGCATGTACCCGGGCCTGTCCCATGGCGCGATGAACACCATTTCCGAGCACGGTACCCCCGAGCAGCAAGAGGCTTACCTGACCAAGCTGGTATCCGGCGAATGGACCGGCACCATGTGCCTGACCGAACCGCACTGCGGAACCGACCTGGGCATGTTGCGCACCAAGGCCGAACCTCAGGCCGACGGCTCCTACAAAGTGACCGGCACCAAGATCTTCATCTCGGCCGGCGAACACGACATGGCTGACAACATCGTCCACATCGTGCTGGCGCGCCTGCCGGACGCACCGGCTGGCACCAAAGGTATCTCGCTGTTCATCGTTCCGAAATTCCTGCCTGAGGCCGACGGCTCAATCGGCCAGCGCAACGCAGTCAGCTGTGGCTCCCTGGAACACAAGATGGGCATCCACGGCAACGCCACCTGCGTGATGAACTTCGACGCGGCCACTGGTTTCCTGATCGGCCCGGCGAACAAAGGCCTGAACTGCATGTTCACCTTCATGAACACCGCTCGCCTGGGTACCGCGCTGCAAGGCCTGGCCCACGCCGAAATCGGTTTCCAGGGTGGCCTGAAGTACGCTCGCGACCGCCTGCAGATGCGTTCCCTGACCGGCCCGAAAGCACCGGACAAGGCCGCCGACCCGATCATCGTGCACCCTGACGTGCGTCGCATGTTGCTAACCATGAAAGCCTTCGCCGAGGGCAACCGGGCGATGGTGTACTTCACCGCCAAGCAGGTCGACATCGTCAAGTACGGCGTGGATGAAGAAGAGAAGAAGAAGGCTGACGCCCTGCTGGCGTTCATGACCCCGATCGCCAAGGCGTTCATGACCGAAGTCGGCTTCGAATCGGCCAACCACGGCGTGCAGATCTACGGCGGCCACGGCTTCATCGCCGAGTGGGGCATGGAGCAGAACGTGCGCGACAGCCGCATCTCGATGCTGTACGAAGGCACCACCGGCATCCAGGCGCTCGACCTGCTGGGCCGTAAAGTCCTGATGACCCAGGGCGAGGCGCTCAAGGGCTTCACCAAGATCGTCCACAAATTTTGCCAGGGCAACGAAGGTAACGAAGCCGTCAAGGAATTCGTCGAGCCGTTGGCTGCACTGAACAAGGAATGGGGCGAACTGACCATGAAGGTCGGCATGGCCGCCATGAAGGATCGTGAAGAAGTCGGCGCGGCCTCGGTGGATTACCTGATGTACTCCGGTTACGCCTGCCTGGCTTACTTCTGGGCCGACATGGCGCGCCTGGCTGCGGAAAAACTGGCGGCCGGCACGACCGAAGAAGCGTTCTACACCGCCAAGCTGCAGACCGCGCGCTTCTACTTCCAGCGCATCCTGCCGCGCACCCGCACCCACGTGGCGACCATGTTGTCGGGCGCCAACAACCTGATGGACATGAAAGAAGAAGACTTCGCGCTGGGCTACTAAGCCTTAAGCGCTTCTTCAAAAAGCCGCTGCTTCTTCGGGAGCAGCGGCTTTTTCATGGCCACCATCATTCCCTTGTGGGAGCGGGCTTGCTCGCGAAAGCGGTGGGTCAGGTTGCATTAATTTCGATTGTGCCGCCGTCTTCGCGAGCAAGCCCGCTCCCACACAAGCTCCTTTCTACAGGGTATCCACGGCGATCCTGAAACAATATTCATCCAACCGGACCCTAAGAAAACTCCCCGATCTGCCGTTACAGCGATGGCAGTGTGACATCTGTCACCTCTCGCGTGCCTTACTGTTCCAGTTGCAGGCACAATGCCATCTTTGAACAGCCGGGTCGGAGCTTTACCCTTGCCGCGTCTTTCCGTAATGCGCTTCAGCCATTTCCTACCGTCGACAGTGCTTTTACTGGCGGGGCTCGCGGCTGCCTACGTCAAGGACCTGAACGTCTTCTTCACATCATTGTTCAACGTGCTTCCCACGCTGGTGTTGTTGTTGGGCGGGGCGTACTGCTCCGTTTACCGACGTCAGCGCGAACTGTTTCTGATGGTCACGGTGTACATCGCTTATTTCCTGCTGGATACCCAGACCGACTTCTATCGCGATAACGGCAAGGTGCGCGAAGACGCGGCGGTGGTTTTCCATCTGGTCTGCCTGCTGCTGCCGCTGTTGTTCGGGCTGTTCGCGGCGTGGCAGGAGCGCACGCATCTGTTCCAGGACATGGTGGCGCGTTTCGCGGTGCTGCTGGCCTTCGGTGGCGTGGCCCTGGCCCTGGAACAAAGCTTTCCCCAGGCCCTGCTCCTGTGGCTTTCGGAAATACGCTGGCCGGCGCTGCATGGCGCCTGGATGAGCCTGATCCAATTGTCATACCCGGTGTTTGCCGCTGCGTTCATGCTGCTGGCCTGGCAATACTGGCGCAACCCGCGACCCTTGCATGCGGCGCAGCTGGTGGGGTTGGTCGGGTTGTTCTGGATGCTGCCGAAGACGTTCATCTTGCCGTTCACCCTGAACATCATGTGCAGCCAGGTGATGCTGATGATTGCCGCCGCGGTTGCTCACGAGGCCTACCAGATGGCCTTCCGCGATGAGCTCACCGGCCTGCCGGGGCGCCGGGCGCTGAATGAACGCATGCAGCGCCTGGGTCGCAACTACGTGCTGGCGATGAGCGACGTGGATCACTTCAAGAAATTCAACGACACCCACGGCCACGATGTTGGCGATCAGGTGCTGCGCCTGGTGGCCAGCAAGCTGTCGAAAATCGGTGGCGGCGGCAGGGCTTATCGTTACGGCGGCGAGGAGTTTGCGCTGGTGTTTGCCGGCAAGACCATCGATGAGTGCATGCCTCATCTGGAAGTCATCCGCCAGTCCATCGAGACGTACGCCATTCAACTGCGTAATCCCGACAATCGCCCCCAGGACGATCAGCAAGGTCGCCAGCGTCGCTCCGGCAGCGGCGCCACCAGCGTATCGGTGACCGTCAGCATCGGCGTGGCCGAACGCGTGGACCAGCGCACGCCCGAGGAAGTGCTCAAGTCCGCCGACCAGGCGCTCTACAACGCCAAGGGGGCAGGGCGAAATTGTGTAATTGCCTTCGGTCAGAATCGTCGCGGCGCAGTGCGCATGGAGGCCGCCGCGGGTTGAGTGATGACGGCGCATTCAGCGTCTGGAGATTGATTGTGGGCCTTGGCGGCCGGCAGTAGGTTGGAATGATCTGCTACCGGAGAAAACCACCATGCCCGAGTACAAAGCCCCGCTGCGCGACATGCGTTTCCTGATCGACAACGTCTTTGATTTCCATGGCTGCTATGCCGAGTTGGGGGCCAGCGACGCCAGTCCGGACATGGTCAGCGCCATCCTCGAAGAAGGTGCCCGATTCTGTGAGAACGTGCTGGCCCCGCTCAATCGTCCGGGTGACGAAGAGGGCTGCCATTTCGATAACGGCGTGGTCACTACACCTACAGGCTTCAAGCAAGCTTTCGCACAGTATGTGGAAGGCGGCTGGCACGGCCTGGCAGCGGATCCGGCTTATGGCGGCCAAGGCCTGCCCAGCTCGCTGGGGCTGGTGATCAGCGAAATGATCGGGTCGAGCAATACCTCCTGGGGCATGTACCCCGGCCTGACCCACGGCGCCATGTCGGCCATCCACGCTCACGGCACCGAACAGCAGAAACAGACCTACCTTAACAAGCTCACCGCCGGCCAGTGGACCGGCACCATGTGCCTGACCGAAGCCCACTGCGGCACTGACCTGGGCATCATCAAGACCCGCGCCGTGCCTCAGGCGGATGGCAGCTACGCGGTGACCGGCAGCAAGATCTTCATCAGCGCCGGCGAGCACGACATGAGCGACAACATCATTCACCTGGTGCTCGCCAAATTGCCGGATGCTCCCGCCGGGACCAAAGGCATCTCGTTGTTCATCGTGCCCAAGTTCCTGCCCGATGCAGCGGGCGAGGCCGGTGAGCGCAATGGTGTTTCCTGCGGTTCGATCGAGCACAAGATGGGCATCAAGGCGTCGGCCACATGCGTGCTGAACTTCGATGGGGCCATGGGTTTCCTGATCGGCGAACCGAACAAGGGCCTCAACTGCATGTTCACCATGATGAACCACGCCCGCCTCGGTACCGGCATGCAGGGCCTCTGCCTCGGCGAAGCGAGCTTCCAGGGCGCGGTCAAATACGCCAACGATCGCCTGCAGATGCGCTCTTTGACCGGCCCGAAGGCGCCGGAAAAAGTCGCCGACCCGATCATCGTCCATCCCGATGTACGCCGGATGCTGCTGACCATGAAAGCCTTCAACGAAGGCAACCGGGCGCTGACGTATTTCACTGCGCAACTGCTCGATACCGCGCATTTGAGCCGCGACGAAAACGCCCGCCAGGAGGCGGAAGACCTGCTGGCCTTCCTCACCCCGATCTGCAAGGCCTTCATGACCGACACGGGTCTGGAAGTGACCAACCACGGCATGCAAGTCTTTGGCGGTCATGGCTTCATTCGTGAGTGGGGCATGGAGCAGCTGGTGCGTGATTGCCGGATCGCGCCGATCTATGAAGGCACCAACGGCATCCAGGCCCTGGACCTGCTGGGGCGCAAGGTGCTGGGTAGCCAGGGCAAGTTGCTGCGCGGTTTCACCAGAATCGTTCATAAATTCTGCGCTGCCAATGCCGGGCATCCGCAGCTCCAGGCTTTCATTGCGCAACTGGACGGGCTCAACCAGCAATGGGGCGAACTGACGACGCAGGTCGGCATGGCCGCCATGAAAAATCCGGATGAGGTGGGCGCCGCTTCGGTGGATTACCTGATGTACAGCGGCTATATCATTTTGGCCTATCTGTGGTTGCGCATGGCGTTGGTGGCCCAGGCGCAACTCGACAGCGGCACTGGAGATAGCGACTTCTGCCGGGCCAAGCTGGCGACGTGCGAGTTTTACTTCAAGCGCCTGCTGCCGCGTACGGCCGCCCATCGGGCTGCCATAGAGGCGGGAAGTGATTGCCTGATGGGGTTGCCGGCGGAGTTGTTTGCGCTTTGACAGGCTGAAACATTTTCTCAGTGGCGAGGGAGCTCGCTCCCGCTGGGGTGCTCAGCAGCCCTTCTAGTGAGCGCTGCGCACTCAAGCGGGAGCAAGCTCCCTCGCCACGGGAAATCAGAACTTCTGGGTTGACTAAAAATAACAAAACAGTCACAGGTTGACCCTATGTGTCTCAAAAGTTGTTGAGGTACACTCTGGGCCATTGCGAGAACGCTTTCCTACGAACCAATTGTTTAGATCCTGCGAGGTTTGCCATGGCTGACTACAAAGCGCCCCTGCGCGATATGCGCTTCGTCCTCAATGAAGTGTTCGAGGTCGCGAAACTCTGGGCTCAACTGCCGGCGTTGGCCGAAACCGTAGACGCTGAAACCGTCGAAGCGATCCTCGAAGAGGCGGGCAAGGTCACCGGTAAAAGCATCGCGCCCCTCAGCCGTGCAGCTGACGAAGAGGGCTGCCACTGGGCTGACGGCGCCGTGACCACCCCGGCGGGTTTCCCTGAAGCCTACAGGACCTTCGCTGAAGGCGGTTGGGTCGGCGTCGGCGGTGATCCAACGTACGGTGGCATGGGCATGCCCAAGGCGGTTTCGGCCCAGGTCGAGGAAATGGTCAACTCCGCCAGCCTGTCCTTCGGTCTGTACCCGATGCTTACCGCAGGAGCCTGCCTGTCGATCAACGCCCACGCCAGCGAGGAATTGAAAGCCGCGTACCTGCCAAACATGTACGCCGGCGTCTGGGCCGGCTCCATGTGCCTGACCGAACCCCATGCCGGCACCGACCTGGGGATTATCCGGACCAAGGCTGAGCCCCAGGCTGACGGCACCTACAAGGTCAGCGGCACGAAGATTTTCATTACCGGTGGCGAACACGACCTCACCGAAAACATTATTCACCTGGTGTTGGCGAAGCTCCCCGACGCACCGGCGGGCCCGAAAGGCATTTCGCTGTTCCTGGTGCCGAAATTCATGGTCAACGCCGACGGCAGCCTGGGTGCACGCAACGCGGCCAACTGCGGTTCGATCGAACACAAGATGGGCATCCAGGCGTCCGCCACCTGCGTGATGAACTTCGACGAAGCAGTGGGTTACCTGGTCGGCGAGCCGAACAAAGGCCTGGCTGCGATGTTCACCATGATGAATTACGAACGCCTGGGCGTCGGGATCCAGGGCCTGGCCTCCGGCGAGCGTTCGTACCAGAACGCTGTCGAGTACGCCCGTGATCGCCTGCAAAGCCGTTCGCCAACCGGCGCGCAGAACAAGGACAAGATCGCCGACCCGATCATCGTCCACCCGGATGTGCGCCGGATGTTGCTGACCATGAAAGCGTCGAACGAAGGTGGCCGGGCGTTCTCCACCTACGTGGCGATGCAACTGGACACCGCCAAGTTCAGCGAAGACCCGACGACTCGCAAGCGCGCCGAAGACTTGGTGGCGTTACTGACGCCAGTAGCGAAAGCTTTCCTGACCGACCTGGGCCTGGAAACCACCATTCACGGCCAGCAGGTTTTCGGCGGCCACGGCTACATTCGCGAATGGGGCCAGGAGCAGCTGGTGCGCGACGTGCGCATCACCCAGATATACGAAGGCACCAACGGCATCCAGGCACTGGACCTGGTGGGACGCAAGATCGTCGGCAACGGCGGGGCGTTCTACAAACTGTTCGCCGACGAGATTCGTCATTTCACCGCTACCGCTGGCAGCGATCTGACGGAGTTCACCCAGCCGTTGAACGATGCCGTCGGCACGCTGGACGAGCTGACCGAGTGGCTGCTGGACCGGGCGAAAAACAATCCCCATGAAATCGGTGCGGCTTCGGTGGAGTACCTGCAGGCGTTTGGCTACACCGCGTATGCCTACATGTGGGCACTCATGGCCCGGGCGGCCCTGGGCAAGGAAAAGCAGGACGATTTTTACGCGAGCAAACTGGGCACGGCACGTTTCTATTTTGCCCGCCTGTTGCCACGAATCCATTCCTTGGGCGCTTCGGTAAGGGCGGGCAGCGAGTCGCTGTTCCTGCTGGAACCCGGTCAGTTCTAAAAGAAGACGATATGTAGGAAAAAGCTTACATGACGTGCTGGCGATTTCCCTCTATCGGCCGATTGGATCCACGGCTAATCTAGCTTCCATGGACGTAGCGCAGGACGCGCAAAGTTACAACACGGACACGTAGGATTCTGCCAGGAAGGCGGAGTGAAATGGATGTCAGGGAAACAGTCTGCAAAGCCCCGCTTCGGCGGGGTTTTCTTTTGCCCGCGTTTTTTGCCTGCGTATCTTCTCCCTGCGGCCCGCCTCTTTGGACGCGCACTGAACCCTGACGAGCGGTCAGCTGTCCATGAGCTATATGGCAATGTGGCCATCGACCATCAGGAGCTGTCCATGGATATCATTCGAATCATCATCGCCATTCTGTTGCCACCGCTGGGTGTGTTCCTGCAAGTCGGGTTCGGCGGGGCTTTCTGGCTGAACATTCTGCTGACGCTGTTGGGTTATATCCCCGGCATCGTGCATGCGGTGTACATCATCGCCAAGCGCTGAAGTTAATGTAATGACTACGACCTCTGTGGCGAGGGAGCTTGCTCCCGCTCGATTGCGCAGCAATCGCAAAAGCCTGGGGCCGCTCCGCGACCCAGCGGGAGCAAGCTCCCTCGCCACAAGTACTTGCCGCTTCTAGAGGCGAGCATCCATCACCCTGCGATAGAACAACCACTCATGCTCCAGCGCATGTGCCTGGTTCTCGGCCTTGCGAAAGCCATGGCGCTCATCAGGGTAGTAATAAGCCTCGACCGCAACACCGTTGTCCTCCAGCGCCTTGACCATGTCGCGGGTCTGCTGCGGCACGACCACGGCGTCCAGTTCGCCCTGGAAAAAAATCACCGGCGCGCGAATCCTCTCGGCGTGCAGTAACGGCGTGCGGGCCCGGTAGCGTTCGGCGTCCAGTTGCGGGTCGCCGATCAGCCAATCCAGATAGTCACCTTCGAATTTGTGCGTAGCGCGGGCCAGGGCAACGGGATCGCTGACGCCGTAGAGGCTGGCGCCGGCACGAAATACGTCCCGGAACGCCAGGGCGCAGAGGCTGGTATAGCCACCTGCGCTGCCGCCACGGATGAAGGCGCAGCGGCCATCGACCAAGCCTTGCTCATCCAGGTAAGCAACCACGGCGCAGGCATCCTCGACATCCACCACGCCCCAACTCAAATGCAGCGCTTGCCGATAGACGCGCCCATAACCGCTGCTGCCACGGTAGTTGAGGTCGGCAACGGCGAAGCCGCGCTGGGTCCAATACTGGATGCGCGGGTCGAACATCGGGTAGCAAGCCGAAGTGGGCCCGCCGTGGACGAACACCACCAGCGGCGGTTTCGCGTCGGTGTTCATGGCTGGATAAAAAAAACCGTGGGCTTCGCTGGACGCAGAGGGATAGCGCAGAGTCCGGGGGCGGCTGATTTGCTCGGGAGGCAACGGCGCGATGCCTCCGGCCAGCACCAGCGCTTCATGACTGCGCCGCTCGATCGCAATGACCGCCGAGGGGCTGGCTGGCGAGGCGGCAATGGCATAGATAAATTGCTCATCCAGCGCGAGGCTGCGGAAGCGGCTGTAAGTGCCGGTGAAATCTTCGAGCACGCCGCCGCAGCGCAGCCCCAACCGCCCGAAGCCGGCCTCGGTCCAGCTTGCCAGGTAAGTGCTTTGATCCATCGGCAACCATGAACACCCGCCCAGCTGCCAAGGCGCCGGGGCGTGATCGGCTTCGGCGGCGTCCATTGGCTTCAGGACGCCGGCGCGTTCACTCCAGGGCTGCCAGTAACCGTCTCGGTCGGTCAGGCAATAAAGGCGACTGCAAGCATCGAAGCGAGGTTGCTGGATGGATTCTTCGTCATCATCGCCGGCCACGCAGCATGGCGCTGCCCAGGTTGAATCGTTGCGTTCGGCGAGCATCAGCCGCGTCGCTGTCCACGGCTGGTGGGGGCGACTCCATTCAATCCAGGCGAGACGTTTTTCGTCGGGGCTCAAGATCGGCGCGGCATAGAAGTCCGCGCCTTCGGCCAATACACGGCGTTGGTGATCCGCCAGCCCAATCGATACCAATCGATGCTGGTCGGCCTGTTCCTCCACGGCCAGCACGTGCCCTGTGGCGAAGTGCAGATCGCCGTATCGACAATCGCCCGCGGTCAGCGCCACCGGGCGCTGGTCGCCCAGCGATTGGTGATACAGCTGTTGGTCGCTTTCGTTGACGAACAGCACGCCGTCGTCGCTCAGGCAGAACGACCCGCCGCCGTATTCGTACACCCGGCTGCGCACACTGAAACCGTCCGGGGTCAGGCAACGCGCCTTGCCGTCTCGCCAATGCCAGATCCGGCAAGCGCCATCTTCGGGGCGGTATTCGTTCCAGAAAAGACCCTGGGGGCCGAGTTGCAGTTCGGCAAAGTCGACGCCTGCCGCGACGGCCTGGGCGGCGCTGAAAGGTTCAGCCTTTAACGATGAGGCGCGAGTTTCGTTCATTGCGAAAGGCCAGTTGTCCAATGGTTTGCGTGGCATGCTCGGCGTCTTCGCGAGCCTGGAGAATCATCCCGTGGTGCGCGGATTTGCTGCACACCGGATCGGCATTGCTGGCGTCACCGGTGAGCATGAACGCCTGGCAACGACAGCCGCCGAAATCCTTTTCTTTTTCATCGCACGAGCGGCAGGGCTCGGGCATCCAGTCATAACCCCGGAAACGGTTGAAGCCGAACGAGTCGTACCAGATGTGTTGCATGCTGTGGTCACGCACATTCGGGAATTGCACCGGCATCTGCCGGGCGCCATGGCAAGGCAATGCCGTGCCATCCGGGGTAACGGTCAGGAAGATGCTGCCCCAGCCGTTCATGCAGGCCTTGGGGCGCTCTTCGTAGTAATCCGGGGTCACGAAGATCAACTTGCACGGGTTACCTTCGGCCTCGAGCCTGGCCCGGTATTCATTGGTGATGCGCTCGGCACGCACCAGTTGTTCCCGCGTGGGCAGCAGGCCGACGCGGTTGAGGTGTGCCCAGCCATAGAACTGACAGGTGGCGAGTTCGACAAAGTCGGCTTCCAGGGCGATGCACAGCTCGATGATGCGGTCGATCTTGTCGATGTTGTGCCGATGGGTGACGAAGTTCAGCACCATCGGATAACCATGGGCTTTCACCGCTCGGGCCATCTCCAGTTTTTGCGCGAAAGCTTTTTTCGAACCGGCCAGCAGATTGTTCACCTGCTCGTCGCTGGCCTGGAAACTGATCTGGATGTGGTCGAGGCCGGCCTTCTTGAAATCGCTGATTTTCTGTTCGGTCAAGCCGATGCCGGAGGTGATCAGATTGGTGTAGAAGCCTAGCTTGCGCGCCTCGCCGATCAGCTCGGCGAGGTCCTGGCGCACCAACGGCTCGCCGCCGGAAAAGCCCAGTTGCGCGGCGCCCATTTCCCGGGCCTCGCGAAAGACCTTGAACCACTGCTCGGTGCTCAGCTCCTTGCCTTGTTCGGCAAAGTCCAGCGGGTTGGAGCAGTACGGGCATTGCAACGGGCAGCGATAGGTCAGCTCGGCCAGCAGCCACAGCGGTAAGCCGACGGCGGGCTTCTCAGGCAAGGGTGATCCAGTGCTGTGCACGGGCGACCTCCATGAATTGATCGATGTCGTCACCGAGTTCCGGCACGTCCGGAAATTGCTTCTCCAGCTCGCCGATAATCGCCGCGACATCCCGTTCACCATCGATCAGGCCGCCGATCAGCGAGGCGCTGTCGTTGAGCTTGATCATGCCTTCAGGATAAAGCAGCACATGGCCTTTCTGGGCCGGTTCGTATTGGAAGCGATAGCCGGGACGCCACTGAGGGGTTTTGCTGCGGTCGAAGCTCATAAGGTAATCCCTTTATGCCACACCCGTTGATCGGTCACGCTGTGATAGGGCGGGCGTTTTAATTCGTAAGCCATGCTCATGGCGTCGAGCATGCTCCAGAGAATGTCCAATTTGAACTGGAGAATTTCCAGCATGCGCTCCTGGCCTGCGCGGGTGGTGTAGTGCTGCAAGGTGATCGCGAGACCATGCTCCACATCACGCCGAGCCTGGCCCAGGCGGGTGCGGAAATATTCATAGCCGGCCGGGTCGATCCAGGGGTAGTGCTGCGGCCAGCTGTCCAGGCGCGATTGGTGGATCTGCGGGGCGAACAGTTCGGTCAATGAGCTGCTGGCGGCTTCCTGCCAGGAGGCCCGGCGGGCGAAGTTGACGTAGGCATCCACGGCGAAGCGTACGCCGGGTAGCACCAACTCTTGTGAGCGCAGCTGATCGGGGTCCAGGCCCACTGCCTGGCCCAGTCGCAGCCAGGCTTCGATGCCGCCGTCTTCGCCGGGGGCGCCGTCATGGTCGAGCAGGCGCTGGATCCACTCGCGACGGATTTCCCGGTCCGGGCAGTTGGCCAGGATCGCGGCGTCCTTGAGCGGAATATTCACTTGGTAGTAGAAGCGGTTCGCGACCCAGCCCTGGATCTGCTCGCGCGTGGCACGGCCTCCATACATCGCCACGTGATAGGGATGATAAATGTGGTAGTACGCGCCTTTGGCACGCAGGGCCGCCTCGAACTCGGCGATGGACAGGGGGGTGTCAGTCATTTCGGTTCTCCTTGGATAACCGCTGGCGGATGGGTTGCCTGGGCGGCCTCTTCGCGAGCAGGCTCGCTCCCACATTGGGTGGTGCTAAAGCAGATATCCGGTACGACTCGGGACTACTGTGGGAGCGAGCCTGCTCGCGAAGAGGCCAGATCTGGCACACCGCAAAGCCGCTCACACATTCGTCTGCCCATTCCTACAACTCAATACTCATCCCGTCATAGGCCACTTCAATCCTGCAACGCACCAGCTCGGCCCGCTCGGGCGAATCTTCGTCCAGGATCGGGTTGGTGTTGTTGATATGGATGAGCACCTTGCGCTGCTCGGGCAATTGCTCCAGCACCTCCAGCATCCCTCCGGGACCGTTCTGCGCCAAGTGGCCCATCTCTCGACCGGTGCGAGTGCCGACGCCACGGCGTTGCATTTCGTCGTCGTCCCACATCGTGCCGTCCACCAGCAGGCAGTCGCTGTCGGCCATGATCTGCAGCAACGGTTCGTCGACCTTGCCCAGGCCCGGCGCATAGAACAGTTTGCCGCCGCTGCGCAGGTCTTCAACGATCAGCCCGATGTTGTCACCCGGATGCGGATCGAAGCGGTGCGGTGAATAGGGCGGCGCGGCGCTGCGCAGCGGCAGCGGGGTGAAGCGCAGGTTCGGGCAGGCCGGGACGGTGAAGCTCTGGTCCAGCTCGATGCGGTTCCAGCTCAGGCCGCCGTTCCAGTGGGTCAGCATGTTGAACAGCGGGAAACCGGTGCTCAGGTCTTCATGGACCATGTCGGTGCACCAGACCTGATGCGGGCAGCCTTCGCGCAGGCTGAGCAAGCCGGTGGTGTGATCGATCTGGCTGTCCATCAGGATGATCGCGCCGATGCCAGTGTCCCGTAGCGCCCGGCCAGGCTGCATCGGGGCGAAACCCTGGAGTTGCGCGCGGATGTCCGGCGAGGCGTTGCACAGGACCCAGCTCACGCCATCATCGGAAATTGCAATGGACGACTGGGTGCGCGCCTGCGCTCGGAGACTGCCGTCGCGAAAACCCGCGCAATTGGCGCAGTTGCAGTTCCACTGGGGAAAGCCCCCACCGGCGGCGGAACCTAGAATCTGGACGAACATGCTCGCTCCCATCTGCAAACCGAAATAAAAACGCCCCGGATGGCCGAGGCGTTGTGTCGCGTACTAACTGCCTGCAATCATCAACGGCTGGCGAAGTACATGGTGACTTCGAAGCCGATACGCAGGTCGATATATGCGGGTTTGGACCAGGACATGGGAATACTCCTTTGGTTGGGGTGGATCGGTTTAAAGCTATACATATAGTCCACCTCCGTTCGGAGATGTTCAGATGCTCAGATGACTATGTTACTAAATCTGACAATTTGGTTCGCTGCGATTCTCTGAGAAAGCTCATTGCAGCGCCTGTAATGATCATTTGGCCGCTCGCCAGGGGTCGCCCGGGCTCGGCGCGTTGCTGAGGCAATAACGTCCACCCAGCGCGTCGATCAAGCGGCGCGCGGCATCCACCAGGTCTTTGCGCTGCATGCCCAGGATGGCATCGGCCAGTCGCTCAGGGAAGTCTGCCGGGTGGCCGGCCAGTTTTCCTTGCCAGAGTAGCTCGGCCGCCTGGGCGCAGGGCAACGCGGCGATTTGCATCTGACTGGCCAGGGCTTGTTGTTGGCTGGCCAGGGTTGCATCGTCGGTTTGCTCGATCACGGCGGGGAGCTCGGTCAGAAACTGCTCCATATGGCTGACCAACTGCGCGGCCGACGTCTCGGGCGATTGCGCACCCAGCAACAAGCCGGTCCATCCATCGATTTGCTTCAAGCCACTGAACACCGCATAACCTAACTGCAGCTCGACCCTCAAGCGCTGGTAATACGGGGTCTGGCACAAATGAGCCAGCAATCGCCAGGCAGCTTCGTCGGGCAAGTCCAACGTGGGCGAGGGGCAAAACAGCAACACGGCGTGTTCGTCGCCATGGGTCTCGAGGGTGCGCCAGATCCGTCCTGGTGAAGGCGTCGCTGCTGGCGCCGTCGCCTCGCGGGCCACGCCAGGAATTCGAGCTAATAACGGGCCCACAGCCGCTTGGGAAGCAGCCGACAGACCGATGGCCAGGCCGTCCCAGCGGGCGCCCGCCCAGACGTCTTGTTCGCTGCCGGGCGGTGGCAGCTCTGCATGCCGCAGGTTCTGCTGATAGTGATCCGGCAATTCCCGCAGCAAACGTCGAATCGGCATCAGGGGCGTTTCGCTCCTGGCCTGAACGGGTGGCAGCGGCTCCTCCAGCTTCGTCAGCAGGTGCTCAAGCACCAACGGCATCGGTGCTTGCAAACCGACCAGCTTCAGCAGCCATCGGTCATTACAGATTTCGAAAGTGATGTCCACGCCTGCCTGCCGGGCGTCCTCGCACACATCCGCCAGGTGCCGATCGAGTCTGGGTTGAAAATCCAGCGGTACCCGGGTCTCCAGTTGCCAGCGCACATACACCGCACTTTCCCGAGAGTCCGGCAATGCCTGGCTGAACTGCATGGGCGAGCGTTCCCGCCGGCCCCGGCTGCGGTCTTGTGCGAACGTGCGCAGACCACGGTGGGCGCTGGTCTGGCCGCGTATCAAACCGGCGCGGGGCGGCTCGCTTGGCGCTTGCAGGAACGGGTTGGGCGAGGGCAGTTGCCATTGTTCGGCGACCGGATTCGCAGGGTGCAGTTGTTTGAGGATTTCTCGAATCCGCATCAAGTCGTTTTCCGCTAGAGCCCCGGCACATCCTTCGCCGTCCCAACGCGCCAGTTGCAGGGCGGTTGCCGTTTCCTGACGGCGCTGCAGCAGGGCGTTGAATTCCTGGCGCAAGGGAGCCCAGTCGTCATGGGCGGTAAAGAACCCCAGCCAGTCGCGCAGCAACGGCTCGATAGCCGACGGTACCTGGCCGCTGTCGAGCTTGAGCTCGATGTGCAGCAGTGCCTGACCGGCAAATTCATACAGCGGCGAAGCCTTGAGGCTGTCGGCGAGACCGCGTTGGCGCAACGTCGCAAGCAAGCCGCCCGGTTTGCTGGAGTTCAGCCAGTGACACAGGAAAGCCAATGCTTGAGGCGAGGCGCCAGGCAAGTGTTCGAGGGCGAAGAGCAAGTCGAGGCAGCCTTCCCGGACCTGTTGATAAGCGATGCCTGGCGCCGTCATTAGCCTCGGCGGCGATTGCCTGGTCGCCGCTTTTCCGATGGGCATGCTTGTATCGAATTGATCGGCCAGCGCCTTCATGGCTTCGAGGCTTTGCGGGCCGGCGAGGCTCAAGGTCATCTGACCGCTCTGGTAGAAACGCTGATGGAAACCGCGCAGCGCCGTTTGAAATTCAGGCTGTGGTACAGCGAGGCTGTCGCGATTGCCAGCGTGAAAGCCCCGCAGCGGATGAGCCGCCGACAATCCATCATACAGGGCAACCTGGCGCTGGGCGGCGGCGTCCCCGGACCAGGCGATGAATTCGGCGTGCAGCACTTCCCGCTCGCGTAACTGGTCGGCTTCATCCAGTCGGGGATGAGCGAGCATGTCTGCCAGACGCTCCAACCCGTCGGCCAGGGCGGCAGGCGGCAGCTCGATGAAAAAGTCCGTGGTGCGCTCGCTGGTACGCGCGTTGACTTGCCCACCGTGGTCCCGCACGTAGGCCATCAGGTTCTGCCCGCTGGGAAAACGTTCTGTCCCGAGGAAAAAAAGATGTTCGAGAAAATGCGCGAGGCCCGGCCAGGCCTCGGGCGCATCATGGCTGCCGGCCGCCACCCGCAACACCGCAGCGCTGCGCTTGAGGTCGGGTGCATGGCGCAACGTCACTTGCAGGCCGTTGGCCAGGGTTTCGGTATGGGGGCGGAGGGAATCGGGGGCCGGCATGAGCGCTTCCAGGACAAGGATGTGCTCATGCTAGCGGATTAGCCCGGATCAGTGTTTATGCAAGTCGCCGTAGAGCGTCGGGCGACGGTCGTGCAGGTAGTTGTAGGCCGCGCGTGAGTCATTCATCAACTGTCGATCCAGTTCGCCGACGATCAACGCCTCGTCCAGCCCCGCCAAGGCCGGGCGGCTGCCGTCCGGGGCGGCGATGCTGCTCTGGCCGCAATAGCGCAATTCACCTTCGTGGCCGCAGTAGTTGGCGTAGGCCACGAAACACTGGTTTTCAATGGCCCGTGCCCGCACGGTGACGTCGGCGATGAACTCGTAGGGCTGCATGTTGGCGGTCGGCACCAGGATCAGCTCGGCACCGGCCAAGGCCAGCCGGCGGGCGTTCTCCGGGAATTCCAGGTCATAGCAGATCAGGAAGCCGAGCTTCCAGCCGTTGAGCTCGACAATGGGCAGCGTCGCATTCCCGGCGCTGAACATCGTATGGTCGAGGTCGCCGAACAGGTGGCTCTTGCGATAGTTGGCGAGGCGTTCGCCTTGGGCATCGATCAGTTGCACGGCGTTGTAGATCTGTCCGTCTTCGCTGCGTTCGGGGTAGCCATAGAGAATCGCCAGGCCGGCCGCCTTGGCGATGCGGCCAATCTGCTGGGCCCATTCGCCGTTGTAGACCTCGGCCAGTACATTCACCGCATCGACGCCGATGTTATAGCCG
Source organism: Pseudomonas sp. R3-56 (assembly GCF_051132075.1). Classification (NCBI taxonomy): domain Bacteria; kingdom Pseudomonadati; phylum Pseudomonadota; class Gammaproteobacteria; order Pseudomonadales; family Pseudomonadaceae; genus Pseudomonas; species Pseudomonas sp. R3-56. The sequence continues at coordinate 573,423 of NZ_CP071657.1, forward strand.
GTCAGGAACATCTCCGGCAGCACCAATATGTCAGCGCCTCGGGCCTCCAGCGCGACTTGGTGCAGGCGCTGCAGGTTGCCGGCCGGATCCATTGGCAGCGGTGGACATTGGTAGAGGGCTACGCGCATCGACAACTCCTTTTATTCGGGCAGGGCGATCGGACCGATTTCGTCGAACACATCCCCTGGACCCGGGTTCTCGGCATGGGTTTTACCGCCGAAGTGTTTCATGATTCCCCACACGGCATTGAGCGAGGTCTGGACCGCGCCTTCAACCCAGGCGGGTGTCCATGAGACGTCGTCGCCGGCGATAAAGATCCCTTTTTGTTCGGCCGGCATGTCGTCCTGCATGAAATGCGCGTACATGCGCTGGTTGTAACGATAGTGGCCGGGTAGCGCGCCCTTGAAGGCGCCGAGGAAATACGGGTCGGCTTCCCAGGACACGGTGATCGGTTCGCCAATGATCCGCGCGGCGATGTCTACCTTCGGGTAGATTTTCTTCAGGGCATCCAGGGCCAGCTTGACGCGTTTTTCCACCGGGTACGGGAGCATTTTCAGTGCATCGCTCATCCAGGAATACGACAGGCAAATGACCCCCGGCTTGTTGTCGCCGTTGTCGAACAGGTAGGTGCCTCGGGTCAGGCGATCGGTGAGGGTCATGCTCATCAGGTCGCGGCCGGTTTCCGGGGCCTTGTCCTTCCAGAACGGCCGGTCGACCATCACGAAGGTCTTTGACGATTGCATGTAGCGGGTGCGATCCAGGGCCATCCACATTTTTTGCGAGAACAGCGCTTCTTCACACTCGATCTGGGTGGTCAGCAGCCAGGTCTGGCAGGTGACCAGCACGGCGGCGTATTCGCGCGTGTCGCCCCAGACGTCGGTCACGCTGAATCGGCCGTCGTCGGCGCGAGCGATACGCTTCACCCCGCTGCGTGGCGCGCCCAGGTGCAACGAATTCAGGCTGGTGCCCTCCGGCCAATGCACACAACGCTCCGGCACGTGCCTCCAGATTCCCTGCGGCACCTGTTCCACGCCGCCAACCACCAGGTGCTGATGGTCGTCGCAATTGGTCATCACCACGCGAAAGATTTCCAGCATCGAGTTGGGGAAGTCCGAGTCCCAGCCGCCCGTGCCGAAGCCGACCTGGCCGAACACTTCGCGGTGCTGGAAAGACAGCTTGGCGAATGCCTTGGAGGTGGCGACGAAATCGTAGAATGTGCGGTCATCCCACAGCGGTACCAGGGTGTTCCACAGCTCTTTGAGACGCGGCACGTCGCGCTCGCGGATCGCCTGCTGGATCTCGCTGAAACGCGAGCCATCCTCCAGGGCATCGGCCCAGGCGTCAGCGACTTCCTGGAACAGCGCAGGGAGGTCGGCCATTTTTTCGGCGTAGTAAGTCTGCCCTTCCAGGTCGATGACGGTGCTGCCCGAGGCCGAGGTCAGTGGGTTGGGGAACGGTTTGGTCTCCAGGCCCAGTTTGTCGACGTAGTGGTAGAACGCCGTGGACGACACCGGAAAACGCATGCCACCGAGCTCGGCAACGATGCCTTCGGCGCCGTTGAACGCTTGGGAGCGCAGACGTCCGCCCATCTTCGACGCCTCGTACACCACCGGTTTGAGGCCCAGCTTCATCAATTCGTAAGCGGCTACGAGACCGGCGATCCCCGCGCCGACGATCGCCACTTCAGCCCCGTGGTTGTGCTCGGGAATGACCCCCAGGCCGGCCGGGTGCTCGATCCAGTCGTCAAAGGCGAAAGGAAAGTCCGGCCCGAAAATGGTGATGGGCTTCTTGCCGTCTGCTGGGTGGCGATTGTGCTTGTTCATGGCTGACCTTGATGGGCGACTCGACGCGGCGTTCGCGTCTGAGTATAGGAAAGATGCCAGCCATTCTAGAGAGGGTGAAACACGTTAATAAGACGCAATGTGTCGTCGTTTTGCGTAGTTTCAAGTCATTTTGTAATGTAGTCGAGTCGTAATGACGAAGTATGATCCTGTGGGAGCGAGCCTGCTCGCGAATGCGGTGGGCCAGTGGGAACAGTTCGTTCTGACAACCGCTTCGCGAGCAGGCTCGCTCCCACAGGATAAGGTGCAAGGCTTCAGACCGGCTGGCCCCGATCGATCTTGCTGCTGAGAATGATCGACGTGGTAGTTTTCTCCACCCCGTCCACGCTGCCGATCTGGTCGAGCAACTGATCCAGCTGTTCCGGCGAATCGGTGCGCAGCCACGCCACATAATCAAATTCGCCGCTGACCGCGCACAACTGCTGGACCTGGGCCATGGCGCTCAAGCGTCGCAATACCTCTTTACCGGAGCGTGGCTGCACCTTGATGCCGACATAGGCCTGCAGACCGCCATCGATCACCCGCTGGCCAAGACGCACGCCGTACCCAGTGATCACCTTGGCTTTCTCCAGTCGAGCCAGGCGCGAAGTCACGGTGGTGCGGGCAACTCCCAATTGCCGGGCGAGCATGGCGACGCTTTCCCGCGCGTTGATTTGCAGGGCCGCGATCAACTGGCGGTCGATTTCGTCGAGGACGGGGGGGCGGATCTCAGTCAAGGTTGGCTCCGGCGCGGGCATCAATGGCGGGCATGTTACAGGTTCCCTCGCTCGAAATAGCCAGTGGCAGGTAAAGCCAGCGCCCGCCAGGCGGCTGCCAGGTGCGCCTGGGAAGACCTGAGCCAGACACCTTCCTGGCAGATCAGTTGCTCAGTGGGCAACTGCAGCAGAGCGTCCAGTGAGAACGACTGCACCGAACCCTGATCCTCGTCGGCTTCGGTCTCCCAGTCGCGCTCGAAACAGCGTATCCGTAGCTGCTCTTCCGCGAAGCTTTCCAATAATGGTCGGTTGCCCAGCCATTGCGGATGTATGCGCAGCGTGTGCTCCCGGACATCAAGAAGCAGCAGTTGCCAACCGCGGTAACTGCCACACAGTTCCGTGACATCGGTCGCCATGCAGGTCAGGGCCAGGTAGCGGCTGTCCGCCGACCAGATCATCGAGGGCGCCAGATCGACCAACGCGCAGCCTGAGGCTGTCAGCAAATGCCCGCCGAGACGGGGCGTACCGGTACGCACCCAGCTGTCGGCGTATTCCGTCTCGCTGCCAAACAGCCAGGCGGCATCCTGATCATTCGGCGCGGGCTGGATGAAATCTCCCTCGGCAGTGGCCGCTTGCGGGCCAGCCACCAGACGCCAAGGCGGGACGGCTTTGAGCTGCGAGTCTGTCGGCTGCAACTGCACAGTGTTGTAGAACAGCCGGGATTGCTCGTTGGGACGGAAGAACGACGCGTCGCCGCCAACCTCTGGCGCGGCGATGTTGAAACGTTGCAACGGGCTGCTTTCCCCCTCTTGATCAAGACGGCCCTGGATCACTGCCAGATTCAATCGACCATCGCGGAAATCCAGTATCCGTTCCACCCACATGGGCGGCCCTTCCAGCAGACGTTGCTCCTGCACATCCGCCACCAGCGCATGGCTGGTGACTGTCGTTGAGTTTTCAAAGGGCAGCAGCGCCAGATAGCGTCCACAATCGGAAACCCGATGGTCCAGCAGCCAAGCCCCCGGCAACGACCAGTCGCCGATCCGGCAGCGATAGCCACCCAGGCCTTGGGGATTGTCACCGAGCCAGGTCAGGACAGCGCGCACATCGCCTTGCAACGGTTGCGTCTCGACGCACGAGTCGCCTCGCCGCCCCGTGCTGTCCAGCGGCAGCATGATCGCCATGCGGGTCAGCTTGAACTCACCGACCTGCACGCGACCTTGAGCGTCATGACCGGTCTGGGTCTCGGTATCGCCGTGGATACTCTCCAGGCGGTAGCCATAACGGCCGGCGCCTGGTCGCGGATAATCGAGATACGAGCCGATACGGACATGGCTCGCATCAAGGCTCAATAATTCATGCCAATAAAAGGACGGCTCCGCGTCGCTCTTCACCCACGGCGAGGGCAGGGCGCGCCAGCCATGATCCGCTTGCCACAACCAGTACTGATTGCCATCCGCCTCGTTGGCCTGCTCCCGGGCCAGACAGACCAGGGCGCGGTTATCGCCGCTCCAGACCAGTGGCGCATCGGCTGCCATGACCAGGCCCGATGGTTGACCATTGAGGCTGATGGCGTAGCGCGGCGAATACAGTGGCTCCAATGGCTGGGCCAGATCGCGAAAGGTCTTGGGCAACAAGATGTCGCCCTGCAGGATTTGCCCGCCATCAATGGAAGCCCGTTCGAAGCTGCGCGCAACACTGTCCGGATTCCAGCCAGGCTCCAGCCAAAGGTCCGCAAACGGGATCAGCTCGGCTACTTCGGCGGCCTGCAACAGTTCATCCAGTCGGGCCTGACGAACGCTGTTGTCGACCAAGGGGCTATGGCGGCCGCTCAGTTGATCCAGGTCCAGGGCATCCAGCTCCCAGAACTCGGTTTCGGCACAGCGGTACAGCTTGCGTTGCTCCCGGTCGAGCACGACCAGTCCCCATTCCTGGCGTGACGGTACCGGCGCGGCGAAATAGCGACCGTCGCTGGAGAACACCGCCGAGGAGCCAAGGCCTTGCAAGAGCACGCCATCAGGAAACAGATAATCGCAATGAACGGGGCCGCCCATGGCAATTTCGCTGTGGTTGAACACCCGGATCGGCTCGCCCTCGGGCGTCAGCAGCGGCTCGTTTGTGCCCCAGGCACTCGGTCCTTGGCCCGCAGAGGAGACCGGCGCCAACCCAAGGCGGCGCTCCCACTTGCTCACGCAGGCGAGCCCGCCAACGATGGCGACGATCGCCACCAGAATTCCCCACCACTCAGGCAATGCTCGTCCCAGACTGAAACCCAGGCCAAACACCGCGCCGACAGTCAGCCGGGCAATGCCCCGACCCGCCGCCAAAAAGCCCAGCCGCGCGGCAAGACCCATCAGCAAACCGAGCAACACCACCGCCAGCAAGGCCAGCGGCGGCGGCAGTATCGTTACAAAAAAGGCTGGCACCACCAGGATGCCGAGTTGCCAGAAGAGTTCGAGGAACAGGCGGGGAAGGCTGGGGCTGGCGATGATGGGCGTCTCGGCGGGGTATTGGAAATCTGATTGTAAGTGAGCGGACGTTAAAAAAGACAAAGTCCCGCCGCTCGTTGTTTTGATTATTTGGCGTGTTTGGTATACGTTACATCTCAATAATTTTGTCGCGTATACGAAACATGGATTACTCCCTCATTACTACCCGGCTCGGCGTACAGGTCAGGCAACGCCGTTCAAATCGCGGGCTGACCCAAGCTAGTCTGGCCGCCTTGGCCGGCATCCCCCGGCAGAAGGTGATTGCCATCGAGAAAGGTGACATGTCGGTAAGCATGGCCGCTTATGCGCGAGTCCTGGGAGCACTGGATTGCGAGTTGGCCGTGATACCGGCGGCGATGCCGACACTGGATGAAATTGAAGGGGTATTCGACTGATGGCAGCTGTGTTGCAGGTGGCAACTCCTGAAGGTACCAGCGGAAGGATCGTTGGCGGTGCCGGGGATTACCGGTTCCGTTATCACGACGAGGCGAAGGCCCAGGCTGCAATAAGCCTGCTCATGCCTGTGCGCCTGGATGAGTATCGTCATAGGGAGCTGCACCCGATCTTTCAAATGAATCTGCCCGAAGGGTACGTTTTAGAGCAGTTGCGCAACCGCCTGGCCAAGGTAGCTGATGTCGATCCCATGCTGCTCCTTGCGTTGTCGGGCAGCAGTTCGCCCATCGGGCGGGTAGTAGTGAGTTCCCCTGAAGTCGATGCGTTATTGCAGCGTCAACAATTTCCAGGAGAAAAGCTGGAAGAAATCCTGGCGTGGGACGGTGCCGAGGATATTTTTACCGGCCTCGTCGATCGCTATATCCTGCGGGCGGGGATTTCGGGCGTGCAGCCTAAGGTTCTTGTGCCCGAACAGGAGGCTTCTGCACCTCAGCGATTCACTTCAAAAACCTCCGATCTGATTATCAAGAGCGGTCGGGAGGAACTTCCGGGACTCGCAATCAACGAGTTTCTCTGTATGTCCGTTGCCAGGGAGGCCGGGATTGCGGTACCGGAGTTCTTTCTTTCCAAAAACGCCAAACTGTTCGTCATGCGTCGTTTCGACCGGGACAGCCAACTCAATCCCATCGGTTTTGAGGACATGGCTGCGCTGATGGGGCTCGCCGCGCAGCAGAAATACAGCAAAAGCTACTCGGCAATCGCCAAGGCGATTCGACTTTACTGTTCCCCCGAGCAAGTCAAGGATTCCCTGGCTCAACTGTTTGCCGTGGTGGCTTTAAGCTGCATCGTAGGTAACGGTGACGCCCATCTCAAGAACTTCGGATTGCTCTACACGAACCCTACCCAGCGCGACGCCCGGCTGGCTCCGGCGTACGACATCGTTAATACCACCGCTTACATCCCGGAAGACGTGCTGGCCCTTGATCTCGCCGGCAACAAATCGCTATTCGCTTCTCGACAGGGTCTGCTGGACTTTGCTCAGGTGTGTGATGTTGCTCAGCCAGAAGAGGTAATCCGCTTGCAACTGCAAGCGCTGGAACGAGTAGTGGCTCGCTCAACCGAGCTTGGTGAGCAGGCCCCGCATGTAGTGGCGGCGATCAAGCAGTGTGCGGAGCCGTTCTTGAGAACCTTTGGATAGGTGCAGCGCTTGCGCCAAGAAACACAAAAGCCGCGCAATGCGCGGCTTTCGATTTGGTGGGCCCACACGGACTCGAACCGTGGACCAAAGGATTATGAGTCCTCTGCTCTAACCAACTGAGCTATAGGCCCTCAGTAGGCCGCGGATTATAGCGACGGTTTCTCGGCTGTGCTATCCGAAAAATCCGATACGGTCACATGCAGAAACGTCGCGGCAAATTCCGCGGCGCACAGGGGCAGGCTGACGATGTAACCCTGGATCTGCTCGCAGCCTTCCTCGGCGAGAAATTGCTGTTGGGCGAGGGTTTCGACGCCCTCGGCGATGATGCTGAATTGCATGCTCCGGCCCAAGGCGATGATTGCCCGCACGATGGCCACATCGTGGGGGTCGTCAGGCAGGCCGCGGACGAAAGACTGGTCGATTTTCAGGATGTCCAGCGGCAGGCGCTTGAGGTAGCTCAGCGAGGAATAGCCGGTACCGAAGTCGTCGATGGCCAGTTGCACGCCGAGTTTTTTCAGTTGATACAGTACCGTCAGGGCCTCTTCGGCCTGGCTCATGATGAAGTTTTCGGTAATCTCCAGTTGCAACAAACCAGGCTCAAGGTGGTTTTCCCGCAGCAACTGTTCGATCCGACCCAGCAGGTTGGGTTGGCGCAATTGGGCACCGGCCAGGTTGACCGACAGCGGCCCGAGGCTTTCGTGACAGCTGTTCCATGCGTGCAGTTGCCGGCAGGCGTTTTCCAGTACCCAATCGCCGATTTGCAGGATCATGCCGTTTTCTTCGGCCAGGGGGATGAAATGCTCCGGCGGTACGTCGCCAAAGGTCGGATGGGTCCAGCGAATCAGCGCCTCGGCGCCCACCAGCCGGTTGTCGATGAGGCTGATTTTCGGCTGGAACGACAACGACAGTTCGTTGCGCTCGATCGCCCGACGCAGCTCGTGTTCCAGTGCCACGCGCTCGCTGGCCTGGGCCGTGAGGTCGCGAGTGTAGCTTTCCACCCGGTTGCGACCCTTGGCCTTGGAGCGGTACATCGCCGCGTCGGCGTTTTTGACCAGCGTGGCGACATCGCAGCCATCCTGCGGATAGAGGCTGGTGCCGATGCTGGCGCTGATGAAAAACTCATGCTCGCCGGCCTGGAACGGCGCGCAGAAACAGTTCAACAGCTTCTGCGCGATGTGCTCGGCATCGCTGGGCTGCTGCAGGCCGGGCAGCAGGATGATGAATTCGTCACCGCCCAGGCGCGCCACGGTGTCGATATCACGCAGTTGCTCGCGCAGGCGCACGGCAATGCCCTTGAGCAGCAGATCGCCGACCGGGTGCCCGAGGCTGTCGTTGATGTGTTTGAAACGGTCCAGGTCCAGGAACAACACCGCGCCTTGGCCGCCATTTTCTTGCTGACTATTGAGCGCCGAGAGCAAACGGCTTTCGAACAGGGTGCGATTCGGCAGGCCCGTGAGCGGGTCGTGATGCGCCTGGTAGTCGAGTCGGGCCTGGGCGTGCTTGAGGCTTGAAATATCGGCAAAGACCGCGACGAAATGGGTGGTCTGTTGTTCCTGGTTGCGCACGGCGCTGATGGTCAGCCAGCTGGGATACAGCTCGCCATTTTTGCGTCGATTGGAGATTTCACCCTGCCAGTGGCCCTCCGCCGTCAACTGGTGCCACATCGCGGCATAAAACGCGCTGTCGTGCAGCCCGGAAGCCAGCAGCCGAGGCGTATGGCCCAGGGCTTCGGTTTCGCTATAGCCGGTGATTTCGGTAAAGGCTCGGTTCACGGCGCTGATGTGCTGTTGTGTATCGGTGATCAGTACGCCTTCGGCGGTGCTTTCGAATACGGTGGCGGCCTGCTGCAGTTTCTCCTGCATGAAGTGGCGTTCGGTGATGTCTCGGGCGATCGTCAGCATGCAGTCCTCGTTGCCGATGGGCAGCGGACGGCTGGACACCTCGCAGAGCCGTATCTGCCCGTCGTTACGACGGATATGGCAACTGAAATCCTTTACGAAACCGTCCCGCTGCAGCAGGTCGAGCATCTGCTTGCGCTCGTTGAGATTGACCCAGATTCCCAGGTCCAGGGTCGAACGATCGACCGACAGGGCGCTGTTGAAGCCGGTAATGCGGCTGAAACCGTCGTTGACTTCAATCAGCAAACCATCGCTCTGCCTGGATAGCAGCAACCCATCGGGCGAGGCGTGAAAGGCCTTGGCGAACTTCTCTTCGGAGGTCTGCAATTGTTGCTGGGTCTCCTTGAGCTGGCTGATGTCTCGCACCACCACGACCAGCGCCGGCGTGGTGTCCAGATCAAAGGGTTCGGCAGATATCAGCCCGGTGAACACTTCGCCGTTGCTGCGTTGGAAAGGCATTTCCAGATTGCGAATGCTCCCGGCCTGCAACCGCTGGAGCAGGCTTGGGCCGACGCCTTGTATGCCCCAGATGTCCAGGTCGGTAGCGCTTTTGCCGACCACCTCTGCGGCGCTGAGGCCAATCTGCTCTTCGAAGGCTTTATTGACCTCCAGCAGACAACCGTCCAGCAGGCGGGCAATCACCAGGATGTCCGGGCACTGGCGAAATACCGAGCCGAACTTCTGTTCGGAAAGGCGCAGCGCTTCCTCGGTATGCTTGGCTTCACTGATGTCGATCATCAGTCCGCGCATCAACGGTTCATGGCCATGCTTGATCAGGCTGACGATGTCCCGCACCCACAGGCAGCGACCGTCGGCGGTGATCACCCGGTAGTCGATGCAGTGATCGCGGCCGGCAAGGACTTCGTGATCGCAATATGTCTGCGCGCGGATCAGGTCCGCCGGGTGAATGATGTTGCGCCAGAACCCGGGGATGAGCCAATGGGCGAGGGGGTAGCCGAGCAATTCTTCGGCGTGAGGCGATACATAGCTGTAGGTGAAGTCGCTGACCCTGGCCTCCCAGGCAATCGCCGAAAGGCTCTCTACCAGCCCGCGATAATGGTATTCGCTGCTACGCAACTCCTGTTCCAGGTCGACGCGTCGGGCTATTTCCGAACTCAGGCGACGGTTGATGCGAATCACCACTGCCAGGATGGCGATCAACAGCAGCAGCCCGGGCAGGCCGTAAAGCAGGAGGCCTGACCAGAGCTGGCGATGGTCCCGCACGTTGCCAACCCATTTTTCCTGGATTTCGCTGATCTCCATCGGCGTCATGTCCGCCAGGACCTTGTCGAGGATGCCCACCAATATCTTGTTTTCCCGTGGGACGGCCATCGCCAACTGGTAGCGGTAGGGCGTTTCTCCGCTGACGTAGAGCCCGTCAAGCTTGAGCTGGCGCAAGCTCCACACGCTGGAGGCAAGATCGCCCACCACCGCATCGACTTCATCGGTCGCCAAGGCCTGTAGCGCCGAACTGACGTTGGGCAGCGCGACCAGGTTCAGGTCGGGGTGGTGGTTGCGCAGCAGTTCGTGGGGGGCATAGTTCTCCACCACGGCGATTTTCAGCCCGTAAAGGTCTTCGAGCTTATGGGGTCGGGGCCCGCCTTTATGGGCCAGGATCACAATTGGAAAATCGAGGTAGGGGCGAGTGAACGACAGGTAGTTCTGGCGTTCGGGGGTGGACATGATGCCCGGTAGAAGGTCGATCTTGCCCTGCACGACCTGTTCCAGCACCTCCGTCCAGCTGACGGGTTCGATGGGGGTGAGCGTGACGGCCAGTTTCTCGCGGATGATGTCGACATAGTCGGCGGCCAGGCCTTGGTAGCGGCCGTTGTCGTCGCGAAATTCGAACGGCGGCCATGACGCATCGACACCCAGGCGCAGGTCGGGGTGGTCCTTGAGCCAGCGGCGTTCTTCCTCCGTGAGCGTCAACGCGCCGGCCGTTGCGGTCCAGGTCATCAGTGACAGCAAAAGCACGGCCGTCAGTCTGGGCATCACGGTCTCGTCATGGCTGGGAAAGGATGAATCGAGTGTAGACGGACAACAGGGCGGGGGAGCAAGAAGGAAGAGTTATCTGCACATAACAAAACCCCCGGCAGGGCCGGGGGTTTGAAGGTCACTCGTCGAGAAACGAACGCAGATGCTCGCTTCGCGTCGGGTGGCGCAGTTTGCGCAACGCCTTGGCTTCGATCTGACGAATCCGCTCACGAGTCACATCGAACTGTTTACCGACTTCCTCGAGGGTGTGGTCGGTGTTCATGTCGATGCCGAAGCGCATCCGCAGTACCTTGGCTTCACGGGCAGTGAGGCCGGAAAGTACTTCGCGAGTCGCTTCCTTGAGGCTCTCAACGGTGGCGACATCAATCGGCGACTGCATGGTGGAGTCTTCGATGAAGTCACCCAGATGGGAGTCTTCGTCATCACCGATCGGGGTTTCCATGGAGATCGGCTCTTTGGCGATCTTCAATACCTTGCGGATCTTGTCCTCAGGCATTTCCATGCGTTCGCCCAGCTCTTCCGGCGTCGGTTCGCGACCCATTTCCTGCAACATCTGCCGGGAAATACGGTTGAGCTTGTTGATCGTCTCGATCATGTGCACCGGGATACGAATGGTGCGGGCCTGGTCGGCGATCGAGCGAGTGATCGCCTGACGAATCCACCAGGTGGCATAAGTCGAGAACTTGTAGCCGCGACGGTATTCGAACTTGTCCACCGCCTTCATCAGGCCGATGTTGCCTTCCTGGATCAGATCGAGGAATTGCAGGCCACGGTTGGTGTACTTCTTGGCGATCGAGATCACCAGACGCAAGTTCGCTTCGACCATCTCTTTCTTCGCGCGACGGGCCTTGGCCTCGCCGATCGACATGCGACGGTTGATGTCCTTGATTTCAGCGATGCTCAGGCCAGTCTCGGCCTCCAGCGCGCTCAGCTTCTGCTGGCAACGAATGATGTCCGGTTGCAGGCGGCCAATCGCTTCGGCGTATTTGCTCTTGCCTTTGGCCAGTGCATCGGTCCAGCTTTCGTCGACTTCATGGCCAGGGAACTGGCGCAGGAAATCTGCACGCGGCATGCGGGCGTCACGCACACACAGTTGCATGATCGCACGCTCTTGCTGACGCAGACGATCCAGGGCACTGCGAACACGCTCGACCAGGCCTTCGAACTGCTTGGGCACCAGCTTGATCGGCATGAACAGCTCAGCCAGCGCCAACAGTTCGGCAATTGCCTGCTTGTTGTTGCGACCGTGCTTTTTCAGCGCCTTGCGGGTGATCTCCATCTGGTCGGCCACGGCGCCAAAACGCTGGGCGGCGATGACCGGGTCCGGACCGCTTTCGGCTTCTTCTTCGTCGTCGCTGGCTTCGGCGTCGTCATCGTCGGTCTCATCGTCGGCCTTGACGGCTTTCGGGTCGACCAGCGGCGGCACTTCGGCGGCAGGCGGCGCGATGCCGTCGTCCGGGTCGATGTAACCGCTCAGGACGTCAGACAGGCGCCCACCTTCGGTGGTGACGCGGGTGTATTCGGAGAGAATATGGTCGACCGTGCCAGGGAAGTGCGCAATTGCGCCCATCACTTCACGGATGCCTTCTTCAATACGCTTGGCGATTTCAATTTCGCCTTCACGCGTGAGGAGCTCTACCGTACCCATCTCACGCATGTACATGCGCACGGGGTCGGTGGTGCGACCAATGTCGGTCTCGACCGCTGCCAACGCTGCGGCCGCTTCTTCAGCGGCCGCCTCGTCGGTATCGGCGTCGGCCAGCATAAGGGCATCCTTATCTGGAGCAACCTCGAATACGTTGATCCCCATGTCGTTGATCATGCGGATGATGTCTTCCACCTGTTCCGGATCTGAAATATCCTCCGGCAGGTGGTCGTTGACCTCCGCGTAAGTCAGGTAGCCCTGCTCACGACCCAATAGGATCAACTCTTTGATACGAGACTGCTGTTGCGCTTTTCCGGACATAACACCCTATCCACTGAAGGTCTTGGCGGGCAAAAAACAAGCCGAGGATTATACCTGAGCTGTGACCTCACGCGCCAGTTGAGGTCGGGTTTGATGCGCAAACATTGCGGCTGAGTAAGTCACGCAATTGGTTTTTCTCTTCGCTGGTCAACTCGCTCTGGCGAGCTTTGCGCAGAAGTTGTTCCAGGTTTCGCTCGCGTTGGCGGGCGGACAAGCTAGTAATGGTGTCGAAAAACTGTTGTTCAAGGTTATCTCCCTCTATCAGCCATTCCTTCTCGGCCAATGCCTTCAAAAGGCGCCCCTGCTCGGTGCCGTGCCACCGCGCGATCAACTGGAATGAGTTTAGCTTGGGGTTCTTCTGCACAGCTTCAAGGAGCGCAACCAGCAATTGTGTATTGCTGTGGTCCTCGGCGGCGAAGTGCCCGGCATCTTCTACCTTTTCAGCCAACTGCGGGTGGTGCAGCAGGGTGCGCAGGGCAGCCAGTGTTGGTGGTTCGACGGCGGCCGGCACGCGCGGGGCACGTGGCTGGTCGCGATCGCCGCGCTTGCCGGTCTTGTCCCAGGGTTTCTTGTCCCATTTCTTGCCGCCGGCACCGGGTTTCTTCGGTGTCCATTCCTGCTGCGGCGCGTAGTCCTGCTGGGTTTGATGATAGTCGGCGAAGTCGGGTATCGCGTCGTAGTCGATGCCCGGGTCATAAGCCGGCGGTGCCTCCTGGGGGGCACTGTGGGCCAGCTGGCTGACCGCTTCGCTGTTCAGCCCGGTAATTTCCGTCAGGCGTTGACGCATCAAGGTCCGCAGGTTGGCGCCGGGCACCTTGTCGATCAGCGGTGCCGCGAGCGTGGCCATATGGGCCTTGCCTTCGAGGGAGCGAGGATCGGCTTCTTCGGTCAGTTGCTGGAAAAAATAGTCGGCCAGCGGCTGTGCGTGCTGGTTGATCCGCGCACGGAACGCATCGGTGCCCTCGGAGCGCACCAGGGTGTCCGGGTCCTCGCCCTCGGGCAGGAACAGAAAACGTGCGCGCCGCCCGTCCTGCAGGCAGGGCAGCGTCGCTTCAAGCGCGCGCCAGGCGGCGTTGCGTCCGGCCTGGTCGCCGTCGAAGCAGAACAGCACGCTCGGCACGACGCGAAACAGGCGCTTCATGTGTTCTTCGCTGGTGGCCGTGCCCAGGGTCGCAACGGCGTTGCGCAAGCCTTGCTGGGCCAGGGCGATGACGTCCATGTAGCCTTCGACAACGATGATTTCATCGAGGTTGCGATTGTTCTTGCGCGCCTCGTACAGGCCGTAGAGTTCCTGACCCTTATGGAAAACCGGGGTCTCCGGGGAGTTCAGGTACTTGGGCTTGTCGTCCCCCAGCACCCGGCCGCCAAAGGCGATGATCCGCCCGCGGGTATCGCGGATCGGGAACATCACCCGGTCACGGAAGCGGTCGTAGCGCTTGCCCGTCTCGGCGTTCTCGATCAGCAGGCCGGCGTCGATCATGGCGCGTTGCTGCAGCGTATCGCTACTCAGATGTTTGTACAGGTTGTCCCAGCCCGGCGGGGCGAAGCCGAGGCCGAAGTCGCGAGCAATCTCACCGGTCAGGCCGCGGCCCTTGAGATAATCCACCGCCGCCTTGCGGGCCGGATGGCTTTTAAGTGCCTGGCGATAAAAGTCGGCTGCTGCCGTGAGCAGCGGATACAGCGGCGAATCGGTGGGTTGGCGAGGCTTGTGTTGTCGTCCGCTCTCCTCGCGAGGAATTTCCATGCCGGCGGCTTTGGCCAGTTCCTCGACGGCCTGGGGGAAATCCAGGTTGTCGTGGTCCATGATGAAGCCGAGGGCATTGCCGCCAGCGCCGCAGCCGAAGCAATAATAGAACTGCTTGTCAGGGCTGACGCTGAAGGAGGGGGTTTTTTCTTTGTGAAACGGGCAGCAGGCTGTGTAGTTCTTGCCCGCTTTCTTCATTTGCAGGCGAGAGCTGACCACGTCGACGATGTCGGTGCGGTTCAGGAGGTCGTCAATAAAGCTCTGGGGAATTAGCCCGGCCATGGCGTTCTCATCATCACTGCGCGAAATAGGAGCCCAAAATCAGCTGCGGAGTCGGTTCCTGGTCCTGAGGCACGGAAAATGGTGGCTCGACCGGGTCGTCTGCATCATTGCTGTCGGGAAGTGTATCTGCCGATTATCCACTGACGTTAATGGCTATCAGTATTCGACTGTACGAAATGTGTTGCGCTGAGTCCGGTAACGGCCGGTCAGGCCTCGGATAGCTCATGAAGCGGGCACGCAGCGGTGCCTTGGGCTGATCGTCGTTAGAGGAATCAGGGTGTGCTCGTCAGTAGCCTTGGAAGGCTCGTCAGAAGAGACGTGCACCGCTGGCAAAAGAGCCAGGTCTGACGCGATAAAGCAGATCGTCTTGGTCGCGTCTGCGACTTTGACGGTGAAGCATCAAGCGTTGTTCCGCAAATGCCATAAGCCCGGCTTGGAGGCCGGGCTTGGCAAGAAGCTTGCGACGGGCGTCTGTGTATTAGTACAGACGTACGGCGCGGCGCTGTTCGCGCTGAACTTTCTTGGCGTGACGCTTAACAGCGGCTGCTGCTTTGCGCTTACGCTCGGAAGTCGGCTTCTCGTAGAATTCGCGGCTACGAACTTCAGCCAGAACACCGGCTTTTTCGCAGGAGCGCTTGAAACGACGCAGAGCTACGTCGAAGGGTTCGTTCTCTTTTACTTTGACGGCTGGCATCCAGAGCTACCTTCATTCATTACCGGGGTCAACATCCTCGCGGCAAAAGAGCACTTGAAGACGTCGGTTTTTAAGGGTTGCGGATGTTAACCCCTCAACGCTCGGAATGCAAAGCCTCTGATCGAAAACCGCTGGTCGGGGCACAACGCGACGACTATTATGCGCGCCTTCGAATTCAGCCTCTACAAGGCGCAACCCATGCTAGTACTGGGATTAGAAACGTCCTGCGACGAAACCGGCGTCGCCCTCTACGACAGTGAACGTGGCCTGCTGGCCGACGCGCTGTTCAGCCAGATCGACCTGCACCGCGCGTACGGCGGCGTGGTGCCGGAGCTTGCGTCACGCGATCACGTCAAGCGCATGCTGCCCTTGATCCGCCAGGTCCTGGCCGAAGGCGGCTGCGTGCCGACCGAGATCGATGCCATCGCCTACACGGCCGGGCCGGGTCTGGTGGGCGCCCTGTTGGTCGGTGCTTCCTGTGCCCAGGCGCTGGCCTTTGCCTGGGGCATTCCGGCCTTGGGCGTGCACCACATGGAGGGCCACCTGCTGGCGCCGATGCTGGAGCCGCAGCCGCCGGAGTTTCCGTTCGTCGCTTTGTTGGTGTCCGGAGGCCATACGCAGCTCGTGCGGGTCGATGGAATCGGCCAATACCAACTCATGGGCGAGTCGCTCGACGACGCCGCGGGCGAGGCTTTTGATAAAACCGCCAAGATGATGGGGCTCAATTATCCTGGCGGACCGGAAATCGCACGACTTGCCGCTCACGGCATTGAAGGGCGTTTCGTATTCCCGCGTCCAATGTGCGACCGGCCTGGACTGGATTTCAGCTTCAGTGGCCTGAAAACCTTCGCGCTGAATACCTGGCAACAATGCGTCAATGCCGGGGACGACAGTGAGCAAGCCCGTTGCGACATCTCCCTGGCGTTCCAGCAGGCCGTGGTGGAGACTTTGACGATCAAGTGCAAGCGCGCGCTGAAACAGGCTGGGCTCAAGCGCCTGGTGATTGCCGGCGGGGTGAGCGCGAACAAGGCCTTGCGGGTATCCCTGGAGAAAATGCTCGGCGATATGAAGGGCGACGTTTACTACGCTCGGCCGGAGTTCTGCACAGATAACGGCGCAATGATCGCTTTTGCCGGTTGCCAGCGCCTGCAAGCGGGGCAGCAGGAAAGCCTGGCGATCAGCGTGCAGGCGCGCTGGCCCATGGAGCAACTTTCACCGCTGTGAGGCGTTATCAGAAATGCCGTTCGCGCCCGGCGAACAGGTCGCGTAGATTGCCCCGGTGGCGCCAGACGATCAGCGCAACGAGTGTCGTCATCGGCAGCAATGCCGCCGGTTCCTGCCAGGCCAGCAAAGGCAGGGTCAGTGGCGTGGCGATCAATGCGGCAAGGGAGCTGGTGCGGGTCAGGTAGAAGGTCAGCAGCCAGGCGCACACGGCAAGCAGGGCGGCAGGCGGATACAGGCCCAGCAGCATGCCGGCGGCGGTGGCGACACCCTTGCCGCCGCGAAAGCGGAAGTACAGCGGGAACAGATGGCCGATGACCGCGCAGACGCCGACCCAGGCCTGTTGCTGCAACGAAATCCCTGCGAGGCTGGCGAGCAGAACCGGCACGAGGCCTTTGCAGAGGTCGCCAAGCAGGGTCAGGACGGCAAGCTTGCGTCCGGCCAGGCGCAGCATGTTGGTGGCGCCGGCATTGCCTGAACCACTCATTCGCGGATCCGGGCGACCGGTCAGGCGGCTGAGCAAAATGGCAAAGGACAGTGAGCCGAGCAGGTAGGCGAGGATCGCCAATGACCAAAACATGCTAGCTATTCCGGGCGAGGAAGCCCCTGATTCTAACGGCGCAACGCGCCCTTGTCGTGCTGCGGAGAAGAGAGCTTGGACAGAGTGTTTATCGAAGGCCTGGAAGTCGACACGGTGATTGGTGCCTACGACTGGGAGCGAGGCATCCGACAGTGCCTGCGGCTTGATCTGCGTTTTGCCTGGGATAATCGTCCGGCGGCTGCGGGCGACGACCTGAGCCTGGCCCTCGACTACGCCAGCGTATCGGCCCGCATCCAGGCATTTGCCGAGCAGGCGCAGTTCCAATTGGTCGAAACCTTTGCCGAGCGACTGGCCCAAGAGCTCATGGATGAGTTCAGGATCACCTGGCTGCGCCTGAAAGTGACCAAGCCAGGGGCCGTGCCGGCCGCTACCGGCGTTGGCGTGGAGATCGAGCGCGGATGTCGCTGACTCAGGTTTTTCTCGGGCTCGGCAGCAATATCGAGCGTGAAATCCATTTGCGCGCGGGACTTGAGGCTCTGGCCGTTTTCCTGGTGGATATGCGCTGTTCGGCCGTGTTCGAAAGTCAGCCGGTGGGTATCAAGAGCGGCCCGTTCTTCAATTTCGTCGTGTCGGCGTTCACCGATCTTCCGCTGATGGAACTGGACCGCCGCCTCAAGTTCATCGAGGCTGATAATGGCCGCTACGCGCCGGACCGCAAGGGTTTGCCGCTGGATATCGACGTGCTGCTGTATGGCGAGCAGGTCGGCAACTTCGATGGGTTGATCCTGCCGCGCGCGGAAATTCTGAAGAATGCTTTTGTCTTGTGGCCTTTATCGTTGATTGCGCCGGACCGGATTCATCCAGGCGTGGGCAAGAGCTTTTCCACGTTGTGGAAAGAAGCACAGATTGACCAGGTGCTGGCGCCGGTGGCTTTCGAGTGGCGAGGTCAGCCGCTTACGCCATCAGATCTGCTGTGACGCGCCTGCCGTCATCGCGAGCTCGCTCCTTAGAAATTCAGTGGACACATGATTGTGGCCCAGCCGAGCGCCAATGTGGGAGCGAGCCTGCTCGCGAAGACGGCAGGATATTCAGCGAAGATTCAACGGAGATCATTTCCGTCAGCTCGCCGCCTCCTTGTAGGCTTTCAGCGCCCTGAGGCGCTCTCGCTTGATCGCTTCACCCAGTTCCGGCCCCTTGAAACCCTTCTCCAGCAACGGCTGCACCGCCACGCCGCGGGCCGCTGACGCAGCGCCCCGCAGGTAATCAGCCTGCGGGTAACTTCGTTCCTCAAGCCCCTTGCGCCCTCGCGCATCCATCTCGCATGCGGCAATGAACTCCTCGAAACGCTGGGGGCGCCGGTACACATCAAAGCTCTGCAGCAGCTCAAGCAAAGTGGTTGCCCTGAGCTCCAGCGCGCGGTGTCCATGGGTGTGGTATTGACCCACCAGCAGCGCCAGTTCCTGGCAGTCACGGGGCGCCTTGAAGCGTTCGTTGACTGCTTTGATCAGCTTCAGGCCCTTGTGCTCATGGGCGATGTGCCTTGGCCATTCATGCTCGGGTGTTAAACCTTTGCCGAGGTCATGCAACAGGCAAGCCCAGCGGACCGTCAGTGGCTGTTTGTGCAGCGCCGACTGTTCCAGCACGCTCAAGGTATGGACGCCGCTGTCGATTTCCGGGTGATGAGCTTCAGGCTGCGGGACCCCGAACAGCGCATTGACCTCGGGCATCAATACCTTGAGGGCATCGCAGTCGCGCAGTACCTGGATAAACACTTGTGGCTGATCTTCCATCAGGGCGCGGGAGATCTCTTTCCAGCTGCGTTCGGCAGTCAAAGCTTCCAGCTCGCCAGATTCACTGAGCTTGCGCATCAACGCGAGGGTTTCGTCCGCCACCTTGAAACCCAGCAGGGCATAACGTGCGGCAAAGCGGGCAACTCGCAGAACCCGCAGTGGATCCTCGGCAAACGCCGGGGAAACGTGCCGCAGCAGGCGATCTTCGAGATCGCGCTGGCCGTGGTAGGGATCGGTGAGGTTGCCATGGTCGTCTTCGGCCATGGCGTTGATTGTCAGGTCCCTGCGGATGAGGTCTTCTTCGAGCGTCACCTCGGGGCTGGCATGGAACACGAAGCCACCGTAACCCCTGCCGCTCTTGCGTTCGGTGCGGGCGAGGGCGTATTCCTCGCCAGTCTTCGGGTCAAGGAAGACCGGAAAATCAGCCCCCACGGGACGGAATCCCTTGGCCAGCATTTCCTCGGCGGTGGCGCCCACGACCACCCGGTCGATGTCGGTGACGGGGATGCCGAGCAGGCGATCACGAACAGCGCCGCCGACTTTGTAGATCTGCATAAAAAACCTCCGTTGGGCCGATAGGATAAACCTTTAAGCCGGACCTTCGGAGGCGAAAACGCTATCAAAGATGAATGACGGCCAGGTCCAGGCGCCCGTAATCTCCTTCGCCTTGTTCGCCGCGCGGCGGCACATGGTGGGTTTTCATCACCTGGTCGCCTTGCAAGGTTTCCAAGTGGATGTCGAACCCCCAAAGCCGATGCAGGTGCTTGAGGACCTCGTCGGTGGAATCGCCCAGCGGTTTGCGGTTGTGCTGCTGGTGACGCAGGGTCAGGGAACGATCACCACGACGGTCGATGCTGTAGATCTGCACGTTGGGCTCGCGATTACCGAGATTGTACTGCGCCGCCAGGGTTTCACGGATGACCCGGTAACCGCTCTCGTCGTGGATGGCGGGCACCAGCAGGTCATCCTTCTGATCATCGTCCATGATGCTGAACAGCTTGAGGTCGCGGATCACCTTGGGCGAAAGGTACTGCAGGATGAAACTCTCGTCCTTGAAGCTGCTCATGGCGAACTTGATCGTGGAAAGCCAGTCCGAGCCGGCGATTTCCGGAAACCAGCGGCGATCCTCTTCGGTAGGGTCTTCACACATGCGGCGAATGTCGCGGTACATGGCAAAGCCCAGGGCATATGGGTTGATACCGCTGTAGTAGGGACTATCGAACCCTGGCTGGAATACCACGCTGGTATGGGAGGTCAGGAACTCCATCATGAAGCCATCGGTGACCAGGCCCTCGTCGTACAGGTCGTTCATCAACGTGTAGTGCCAGAATGTTGCCCAGCCCTCATTCATCACCTGGGTCTGGCGCTGAGGGTAGAAATACTGGGCGATCTTGCGCACGATGCGTACGATTTCGCGCTGCCAGGGTTCCAGCAGCGGCGCGTGTTTCTCGATGAAATAAAGGATGTTCTCCTGGGGCTCGGCAGGGAACCGCGCGTTGTCTTTCTCGCTGTACTTGTCCGCGCCTTTGGGAATGGTCCGCCAAAGATCGTTGATCTGCTTTTGCAGGTGTTCTTCACGGTCCTTCTGGCGCCGGCGCTCTTCCTCGGCGGAAATTGGATACGGCCGCTTGTAGCGGTCCACACCATAGTTCATCAGGGCGTGGCAGGAATCCAGCAGGTCCTCCACCGCATCAATGCCGTGGCGTTCCTCGCACTGCATGATGTACTGCTTGGCGAACACCAGGTAATCGATGATCGAGCTGGCGTCGGTCCAAGTGCGGAACAGATAGTTGCCCTTGAAGAAACTGTTGTGGCCATAGCAGGCATGCGCCACCACCAGCGCCTGCATGCAGATGGTGTTTTCTTCCATCAGGTAGGCGATGCAGGGATCGGAGTTGATCACGATCTCATAGGCCAGCCCCATCTGGCCGCGGCTGTAGGATTTCTCCGTACTGAGGAAATGCTTGCCGTAGGACCAATGGTGGTAGCCCAGGGGCATCCCTACGGATGCATAGGCGTCCATCATTTGCTCGGCGGTGATCACTTCGATCTGGTTCGGGTACGTGTCCAGGGCGTAACGGTCCGCGATACGGCTGATTTCGCGGTCGTAGGCCTGGATCAGCTCGAATGTCCATTCGGAGCCGGTGGAAATGGGCTGGCGCTTCTGCTCTTTTTTGGCGGTCATGTCACTAACCTGCGCTGGAAGAGTTCACGGAAGACCGGGTAGATATCCCCGGCCGAGACCAGTTGCTGTTGGGCAAATGTTTCGGAGAAGGCTTCGGCGATGCGTTCGTATTCGTACCACAGGGCCTGGTGTTCGCGTGGAGTAATTTCCACGTAGGTGTAGTACTGGACGAACGGCATGATCTGGTTGATGAGGATGTCACGGCAGATTGGCGAGTCGTCGTTCCAGTTATCGCCGTCGGACGCCTGGGCCGCATAGATGTTCCATTCATTGGCGGGGTAACGTTCGGCCATGATTTCCTGCATCAGTTTCAGCGCGCTGGACACGATCGTGCCGCCAGTTTCCCTGGAATAGAAAAACTCTTCCTCGTCGACTTCCCTGGCGCTGGTGTGGTGACGGATGAACACCACGTCGATCTTGTCGTAGTTCCTCTTCAGGAACAGGTACAGCAGGATAAAGAAGCGCTTGGCGATGTCCTTGGTGGCTTGGGTCATGGAGCCGGAAACGTCCATCAGGCAGAACATCACGGCCTTCGAACTGGGATTCGGTTGTTTCACCAGGAGGTTGTATTTGAGGTCGAACGTGTCGAGGAACGGCACACGATGGATACGCGCGCTGAGTTTCTCGATTTCCGCTTCCAGATCCTGGATATCGCCAAAATTGTCGGGTTCTTCACGTTTCAGGCGAGCCAGCTCTTCCTTGGCTTCGCGCAGTTTCGCCCGGCTGCTGCCTGAGAGCGCGATTCGTCGGGCATGGGCCGAACGCAGGGTGCGAATGATATTGATGCGTGACGGATTACCCTCGTTGCTGATGCCGGCGCGCACGGTCTTGAAGGTGTCGGTACCGGTCAGGTTGCGCTTGACCAGGTTCGGCAGTTCCAGATCCTCGAACATGAATTCGAGGAATTCCTCCTGGGTGATCTGGAATACGAACTCGTCCATGCCTTCGCCGGAATTGCCGGCCTTGCCGGGCCCCTTGCCGCCGCCTCCCCCCTGCGGACGCGGGATGTGCTCGCCAGTGGTGAATTCCTTGTTTCCCGGGTGCACGACGGTCTGCTTGCCACCACGGCCGTGGTGAAGCACCGGCTCGTCGATGTCGCGGCCAGGGATGCTGATTTGCTCGCCATGCTCCATGTCCGTGATGGAACGACGGCTGACCGCCTCTTCGACGGCTTTCTTGATGTGGTCACGGTAACGCCGCAAGAAACGCTGGCGGTTCACCGTGCTCTTGTTCTTGCCATTCAGGCGTCGGTCGATCACATAGCTCATAGGTGACCCTCTGGGCAGCTTCAAGTGGTGAGCTACGAGCTGCAAGTAGAAGCGGTCGCCCGGAACCTGGCGTTCAGGCGATTCTGGCTTGCAGCTCGTCGCTTGCGGCTTGTGGCTGCGCTACTGTGATTTACGGACCCGCAGGTACCACTCGGAAAGCAGGCGTACCTGTTTGTCGGTGTAGCCACGTTCGACCATGCGTGTAACGAAGTCGTTGTGTTTTTGCTGGTCCTCCTTGCTGGCCTTGGCATTGAAGCTGATGACTGGCAGCAGGTCTTCGGTGTTGGAGAACATTTTTTTCTCGATGACCACCCGCAGCTTCTCGTAGCTGAGCCAGGTCGGGTTCTTGCCATTGTTGTTGGCCCGGGCGCGCAGCACGAAGTTGACGATTTCGTTGCGGAAATCCTTCGGATTGCTGATGCCCGCCGGTTTTTCGATTTTTTCCAGTTCCTCGTTCAGTGCCACGCGATTGAGGATTTCGCCGGTTTCCGGGTCACGGTATTCCTGATCCTGAATCCAGAAATCCGCGTACAGCACATAACGATCGAAGATGTTCTGACCGTACTCGCTGTAGGACTCCAGGTAGGCCGTCTGGATCTCCTTGCCGATGAACTCGATATAACGTGGAGCCAGGTATTCCTTGAGGAAGCGCAGGTACCGCTCACGAGTTTCAGCCTGGAACTGCTCCTGCTCGATCTGCTGTTCAAGTACATAAAGCAGATGGACCGGGTTGGCGGCAATTTCGTGAGGGTCGAAGTTGAAGACCTTGGACAGGATCTTGAATGCGAAACGCGTGGAAAGACCATTCATGCCTTCGTCCACGCCCGCGTTGTCGCGGTATTCCTGGATCGACTTGGCCTTAGGATCGGTGTCCTTGAGGTTTTCACCGTCGTAGACGCGCATTTTCGAATAGATGTTGGAGTTTTCCGGCTCCTTGAGACGCGACAGCACGGTGAACTGAGCCAGCATCTTCAGCGTATCGGGGGCGCAATGGGCCTTGGACAGCGAACTGTTGAATAACAGCTTGTCGTAGATTTTTATCTCATCGGTCACCCGCAGGCAGTACGGCACCTTGACGATGTAGATCCGGTCGATGAAGGCTTCGTTGTTCTTGTTGTTGCGGAAGGTATGCCATTCCGACTCGTTGGAGTGGGCCAGCAGGATGCCGCTGAACGGAATCGCCCCCAGCCCTTCGGTACTGTTGTAGTTGCCTTCCTGGGTGGCAGTCAGGAGTGGGTGCAGCACCTTGATGGGCGCCTTGAACATCTCGACGAATTCCATCAGGCCCTGGTTGGCCCGGCACAGCGCGCCCGAATAGCTATAGGCGTCGGCGTCGTTCTGAGGGAATTCCTCCAGTTTGCGAATATCGACCTTACCCACCAGGGCAGAGATATCCTGGTTGTTTTCATCCCCGGGCTCGGTCTTGGCCACGGCGATCTGGTTAAGGATCGAGGGGTAAAGCTTGACCACCCGGAACTGGCTGATATCGCCGCCGAACTCGGCCAGGCGCTTGGTAGCCCATGGCGACATGATGGTATTGAGATAGCGCCGGGGAATGCCAAAGTCTTCCTCGAGAATCGCGCCGTCTTCGGTAGCGTTGAACAGCCCCAGTGGGGACTCGAACACCGGCGAACCCTTGATGGCATAGAAGGGCACTTTTTCGATCAGTTGCTTGAGCTTCTCGGCCAGGGACGATTTACCGCCACCGACAGGGCCGAGCAGATAGAGGATTTGTTTTTTCTCCTCCAGGCCTTGGGCGGCATGGCGGAAATAGGAAACGATCTGTTCGATGCATTCTTCCATCCCGTGGAAGTCCGCAAAGGCCGGATAGCGGCGAATCACCTTGTTGGAAAAGATCCGCGAGAGCCTCGAGTTGGTCGAGGTATCCAGCAGTTCCGGTTCTCCGATTGCCAGCAACAGACGCTCCGCGGCCGATGCGTAGGCACTGCGGTCCTGCTTGCAGAGTTCGAGGTATTCCTGCAGCGAGTACTCCTCCTGCCGCGTGGACTCGAAACGTTGCTGGAAGTGGCTAAAAATACTCATGACGTCACCTCGCTCGATACGTGGAGCCGGTGTCGGATCAATCAGTCGATGCTGGACAGCCGCTGGGAACCCAGTTGCCGTTTACCCCCCAGAATGCTTTCAAGAACACTGGCTCCTGAAAGCTGACTCCCGATGACCCGCGCGCCGGTGTACCGGCTCTCCCCTGTTTTGGATGGCCTGAGGCTAAGGATAGTTCGGAATCCGAGAGGTAAAGGTGGAATACGTAATTAGTTATGGCAGACCGTTCGTCTGCCATCGCCCAAGCCCGCGGTTCTCGTGGGCTTGGCTGTCATAAAAAATTATTCGTGAGTGCTTTGCGCTGTTTCGTCAGGATAAGTCGTGCGCCACAGCTCAAAGCCGCCGTCCAGGCTGTATACATTGCTGAAGCCCTGGCTGACCAGGTAACCCGCTGCGCTCTGGCTGGAGTTGCCGTGGTAGCAGACCACAACGGTAGGCGCATCGAGGTCGGCGGCACGGATGAAGTCGGCCAGCGAATGGTTGTCCAGATGCTTGGAGCCGCTGATATGCAAAGCCGCAAAGGTGGCTGGGTCGCGCACATCGACGACGACGGCACCCTGTTCACGCAGGACCTGGGCTTGTTCGGGAGAGATGCGTTTGTATTCGGTCATACGGGACTCCTGTGGCCTTGAGTGCAAAGCCGATCAAATGGCAGTGCCGGCCGGCAATGATGCGGTGGTCGGTTGATGGGGTTTGGCATGCCCCTTCTCGTCGCAATCGCAGCGCAGCAACTCGCCGCTGTCGACGTTCATCAGCGTCAGCGCGCTGCCCCAGACACAGCCGGTATCGAGGGCAAAGACCCCTGGCTCGTCGCTTTGGCCTTCAAGCGCGGCCCAATGGCCGAAGATGATCTTCAGGTTACGGGTCTTGCGCTCCTTGTGCTTGAACCAGGGCGCATAGCCGGGCGGAGCGGTTTCGATACCTTCCTTGCCCTTGAGATCAAGCTTGCCATCACGGGTGCAGAAGCGCATCCGGGTGAAATAATTGGTAATGACCCTGAGGCGGGCGGCGCCGGTGAGGTCGTTGTCCCACTTCACCGGTTCGTTGCCGTACATGCCATCCAGGTAGGGGCCGAAGAGGTTGTCATCGCGCAACGCCTGCTCCACTTCGCCTGCGCACTTGAGCGCCTTGCGCAAGGACCATTGGGGCGGAATGCCGGCATGGACCAGCGCCAGATTGCGCGCCTCGTCGTAGTGCATGAGCTTCTGCTGGCGCAGCCATTCGAGCAGCTCGACGCAATCAGGCGCGTCGAGAATTTCCTTCAGGGTATCGGACTTCTTCAGGCGCTCGATGTTCTGCCAGGCCGCCAGCAGGTGCAGGTCATGGTTACCCAGCACGCAAACCAGCGAATCGCGGATGCCGTAGAGGAAGCGCAAGGTTTCAAGCGATTGCGGCCCCCGGTTGACCAGGTCGCCCACGAGCCACAGGGTGTCTTCACGTGGGTCGAAGGCGACCCGCTCCAGCAGGCACTTGAGCGGGTCGAGGCAGCCTTGCAGGTCGCCGACCGCATACGTGGCCATCAGTGCAACGCTCCTGGCACCGCCAGGCGAAAGGGCTTGATGACCGCGTCGAAGCGTTTGCCGTCCTCGGCCAGCATCTGGTAGGTGCCCTGCATGGTGCCGACCTTGGTCGTCATCACGGTGCCGCTGCTGTAGCTGTGGCTTTGGCCTGCGTCGATCAACGGTTGCTGACCGACCACACCCTCGCCACGGACTTCTTCGACGTGCCCGTCGCCGTCGGTAATGATCCAGTGCCGTGACAGCAGTCGGGCTGGCAACGAGCCGTTGTTGCGCACAGTAATGGTGTAGGCAAAGGCGAAGCGGTTGTGCTCGGGTTGCGACTGTTCAGCGAGAAAGCGGGTGGCGACGCTGACGTCGACCTGGTAACGGGGATCGGACATGCAAAAGGGCCTTGGAAGCGGGACGCGGGCGTAACTGAGGGAATCAGTCTAGGCCAAGTATCGGGTAGTAGACCAGACTGGCGTACTGCCCGATAGCGACCATTGAACGTCAGATGGCGTCGGTATTTGGCGCGACCTGTTCGCTGAGCTTGTCGGCCAGGCGGACGAAGGCTGCGAGGTCCAGTTGCTCCGGACGCAGGCTGCCATCGACGCCGGCGGCTTCGATTTCGGCACTGCTGAGCAACAGTTTCAGGGTGTTGCGCAGGGTTTTACGGCGCTGGTTGAACGCTTCGCGTACCAGACGCTCCAGCAGCCGATGGTCCTTGGCGGGATGCGGCAGGACTGCATGAGGCACAAGCCGGACGATGGCGGAGTCGACTTTCGGCGGCGGGTTGAACGCACCGGGGCCTACATTGAACAGGTGGTCAACCCGGCAATGATACTGGACCATGATCGACAAACGACCCCAGTCACCTCCGCCAGGCCCGGCGGCGAGACGCTCGACCACTTCTTTCTGCAGCATGAAGTGCATGTCGCGGATCAGGCCGGCATTGTTCAGCAGGTGAAAAATCAGCGGCGTCGAGATGTTGTACGGCAGGTTGCCCACGACTCGAAGGCTGCCCGGCGCGGCATTCAGGCTGTTGAAGTCGAATTTCAGCGCATCGCCCTGATGCAGGTTGAAATTGCTCTTGCCGGCGAACTGCTGGTTGAGAATCGGTACCAGGTCCTTGTCCAGCTCCACCACGTCCAGTTGCGCGCCGCTGCCAAGCAGCCCTTCGGTCAGTGCGCCCTGGCCCGGCCCGATCTCGAGCATACGGTCATCGGGCTTGGCATTGATGGAGCGCAGGATGCGGTCGATAACGCCGGCGTCATGCAGGAAGTTCTGGCCGAAGCGCTTGCGCGCGCGGTGTTGGTATTGCTCGGTCATAAATGGGTCTCGGCCATCTGGTAGGCGGTTTCCAGCGCGACTTGCAGGCTCCCGGTGTCGATCCTGCCGCTGCCGGCCAAATCCAGGGCGGTGCCGTGATCCACGGAGGTGCGGATGATCGGCAGGCCCAGGGTCACGTTGACCGCCGCACCGAAACCTTTGTATTTCAGCACGGGCAGGCCCTGGTCGTGGTACATCGCCAGCACCGCGTCGCAGTGTTCCAGATATTTGGGGGTAAACAGAGTGTCGGCAGGCAGCGGGCCACGCAGGTCCATGCCCTCGCTGCGCAAGCGCTCCAGTGTGGGTTCGATGATGTCGATTTCTTCATGGCCCAGATGCCCGCCTTCGCCGGCATGCGGATTCAGCCCGCACACCAGGATGCGGGGCCGGGCGATGCCGAATTTTTCCTGGAGGTCGGCGTGCAATATCCGCGTAACGCGTTCGAGGCGTTCCGGGGTAATGGCGTCGGCGATGTCTCGCAGGGGCAGGTGAGTGGTGACCAGTGCCACGCGCAGGCCTCGGGTGGCGAGCATCATCACCACTTGCGGGGTGTGG
This sequence comes from Pseudomonas sp. R3-56, assembly GCF_051132075.1. Lineage (NCBI taxonomy): Bacteria > Pseudomonadati > Pseudomonadota > Gammaproteobacteria > Pseudomonadales > Pseudomonadaceae > Pseudomonas > Pseudomonas sp. R3-56. The sequence continues at coordinate 601,067 of NZ_CP071657.1, forward strand.
GTCAGGTCGGCCAGGAATTCGGTGTGTCCGGAAAAAGGGATGCCGGATTCATTGATCACACCCTTGTGTACCGGCGCCGTGATCATGCCGGCGAAAGCCCCATCCAGGCAGCCTTGGCCAGCGCGGGTCAGGGTCTGCAGCACGAATGCTGCGTTGGCCTTGTCCAGCTGGCCTGCGGTGACAGGTGCGCCCAGCGGCGTATCCCATACGTACAGGCTACCGGCGGGAGCGGGGGCATCCGGCCAAGCGTCCGGCGTCACTGGCAACAGGTCGACGGCCACCCCCAACTGCGCGGCCCGCTCAAGGAGCAGGTCGCGGCTGGTGATGGCGATCAGGGGGTGTGGTTGGACTTGCGAGGCGAGCAGCAGGCACAGGTCGGGACCGATGCCGGCAGGCTCGCCGGGAGTCAGCGCGAAACGCTTGGGTTTCACTGCGCTGCCTGGTCTGCACCAGGGAGTTTGATCTCGACGTAGGCTTCGTCGCGAATCTGGCGCAGCCAGGTTTGCAGCTCTTCGTCGTACTTGCGGTTACGCAATACCGTCAGCGCCTGTTGTTCGCGCGCCTGGGTGGTGCTGTCGGTGGCGCGACGGCCAAGGACTTCCAGGACATGCCAGCCATAAGGGCTCTTGAACGGCTTGGACAGTTGGCCTTGCGGTGTTTCGGCCATGACCTGGCGGAACTCGGGAACCAGCGCGTTCGGGTCGACCCAGTTCAGGTCGCCGCCGTTCAGGGCCGAGCCCGGGTCTTCCGAGAAGCTCTTCGCCAGTTCGGCGAAGTCTTCGCCGGAGGTGATGCGTTCGTACAGTTTCTCGGCCAGACGCTTGGTCTCGGCCTCGCTGCGGATCTCGCTTGGCTTGATCAGGATATGACGAACATGTACTTCGTCACGCACCTGGGTACCGCCACCGCGTTTTTCCAGCAGCTTCAGGATAATGAAGCCGCCCGGCGTGCGGGCTGGCTGGGTGATGTCGCCCACGGCCATGGTGCTCAGCTCGCGATCGAACGGAGGCGGCAGTTGGGCGGCCTTGCGCCAGCCCATGTCGCCGCCTTCCAGAGCGTTTTCACTGGCCGAACGGGCTACCGCCATCTGGCTGAAGTCAGCGCCTTGCTTGAGCTGCTGGTAAATGTCCATTGCCTGGCGATAAGCGCTCTGGATCGCTTCCGAATTGGCGCTTTCCGGCGTAGGAATCAGGATGTTTGCCAGGTGCAGTTCTTCCGAAAGCTGCATCTTGCCCAAGTCGGAGGCGAGGAAGTTCTTCACTTCCTGCTCGGAAACCTGGATGCGTTCGGCGACGCGGCGCTGACGCACACGGCTGATGACCATCTCGCGACGGATCTGGTCGCGGGCGTCGTCAAACGACAGGCCATCGCGCGCCAGGGCAGCGCGAAACTGGTCGACAGTCATGTTATTGCGCTGGGCAATGGTGCCGACGGCCTGGTTCAGTTCTTCATCGGTGATGCGGATGCCGGAACGCTCGCCAATCTGCAACTGCAGGTTTTCGACGATCAGGCGTTCGAGCACCTGTTGGTCCAGCACACCCGGTGGCGGCAAGCCACCGCCACGCTTGGCGATGGTTTGCTGAACTTCATGGACCCGCTGGTCCAGCTGGCTCTGCATGACCACGTCGTTGTCGACGATGGCCACGACCTTGTCGATGGACTGTACCGCGGCGTTCGCCGCGGTACCCAGGAACAGCGCGCCCAGCATCAGCGGGCGCAGACAATCAGAAAGCTTGGTCTTCACGTTCACGATAACCTTGAATGCCTTTGTCGAGGAAGCTCTCTACCTTGGCGCCGGTGAGGCCGCCGAGTCCCTTCAGAACAATTTGGAGGAAGACGCCGTGGTCGCCTTTTTCGTTTTCCGGGGCGGCTTGACTGAATTCTTCATAGTCGACCCAGTAACGGTTGATCAGGCGCAGTTTCCAGCAGCAGTTGTCGTATTCGAAACCACCGAAGGCTTCCAGGGTACGGTTGCGGTTGTAGTCATACTGCCAGCGGCTGATCACGTTCCACTGCGGCACGATCGGCCAGATGACCGAGAAGTCGTGCTGTTTGATCTTGTAATAGTCCTTCACGTAGCCAGGAGTGCCCGGCGTACCGTAGTCGCCTCCACCCACTTGCCAGCGACCGGTGGTTTCGTCGTAACGGACCAGGTCGTTGCGATAGCGATAACCGGCGTTGATGACCTTGTTCGGGTTGTCTTCAGGCTGGTAGTGGAACATCGCACTGCCCGAACGCGGGCTGTGGGTGTCCGGGTCCCAGTTGTAGTCGGCGGTGGTGCGCCAGTCGCGGTTCCAGCGGTATTCGTATTCCAGTGCGTAAGGCGAAACGCTGGAATGGGCGTCTTCGCGAGTCCGGAAATCAATACCTGGCAGTTGGACTTCGCGGTCCTTGAAGTAGAAGGCCTGGCCGACGCTGATGCGCTGGCGTTCGAAGCCGTCTTCCTGGATCCAGCGGTTGGTCACGCCCAGCGACAGCTTGTTCTCGTCGCCGACACGGTCGGAACCGGAGAAGCGGTTGTCCCGGAACAGCGACGCGTAGTTGAAGGTGCTTTCGCTGGTGTCGAAGACTGGAATGTCACTCTGATCTTTCTCTGGCACGTAGAGATAGAACAGGCGCGGCTCCAGGGTCTGGCGATAATTCTTGCCGAACCATTGGGTGTCGCGATCGAAGTACAGGCCGCTGTCAATGCTTGCGATAGGGACGCCACGGTTCTGGCTGCCACTGTAGGTACCGTTCAGGCGATCACCTTCAGCACCCTGGTTGGCGATGTCCTGTTTGCCCTGGCTATCCAGGTCAAGATCATATTGGGTGTACTGGTACTTGAGCGAGGGCTTGATGAAGCCATAGCTTGCATTCATCGGCAGGCTGACAACGGGGGCCAGATTTATCCGGTCGCCGGTCGCGCGGGCCAGGCCTCGGACGTTCTCATCCAGAAACAGCTCGGTATTACCGTTTTCATCCGTGTAGTTGCCGTTCCTCAGGTCCCGGTCAAACCGCACGAACTCAGTGTTATAGGCGAAATCCAGACCATACGGATGCTGTGGCAGAAAACCGTTGAAGGTGATTTGCGGCAAGCGGTCATAAGGCGTGATGTTGGAAATCGTGGCCATCTGGAACGCCTGGACGTTCAGCCGAGCGGTGTAGGTATCGCCACGGTAGCTGACCGCACCCTGCTGGTTCACGAAATTCCTGGATTCCACGCCGATCTGATCGGTCTGCAGATCCTGGAAGTAATACGGATCGCTGATCTTCGTGTAGTCGACTTCTGTCAGTACACGCGAGTCCAGCCCACCCTTGTGCTGCCAGTTGTACATGTAGCGGGTCTTGCTGTAGTCGGTCTGCTTGGCGCGCTCGTCTTCTTCGTCGTTGAGGTACGCCGCGCCGAACTGGCCTTCGCTGGACTTGGTCAGGTAGCGGAATTCGCCTTCCATCAACAGGCCGCGCTTGCTCATGTAGCGTGGGTACAACGTGGCGTCGTAGTTCGGCGCCAGGTTGAAGTAGTACGGAGTGACCAGCAGGAAGCCGGTGTCGCTGCCGCTGCCGATGGTCGGCGGCAGGAAGCCGGACTGGCGACGGTCGTCGATCGGGAAGTAGATGTACGGCGTATACAGGACCGGGAAGTCCTTGACCCGCAGCGTCACGTTGGTAGCGGTGCCGAAGCCGGTGGCCGGGTTCAGGGTGATGTTGTTGCCCTTGAGCGTCCAGGCGTTGCTGCCCGGCTCGCACGTGGTGTACGTACCGTCCTTGAGGCGGATGATCGCGTTCTCGGCGCGCTTGGCGTACAGCGCGTTACCGCGGATGCGCGATTTGTGCATCACGTATTCGGCGTTGTCGACCTTGGCTTCACCTGTGTCCAGCTGCACATCGGCGTGGTCGCCGACAATCAGCGCACCGTTGTCGCGGACTCGCACGTTGCCGTTCAGCTCGCCGCGGTTCTCGGCCTGGTACAGGCTGGCCTCGTCGGCCTCGACCTGCATGCTGCCCTGGCGCATGACCACGTCACCGGCCAGGGTCGCCACTTGCTGTTCCTGCTCGTAGCGTGAAGCCTTGGCGCCGAGGAATGTCGGAGCGTCACTCTTGGCGGTCTTGTCGTTCATGCCTGGGCGAGACGGCTCGATGTACGCGCCCGCGCAGTACGGGCCGGTTTCAGCCAGTTGCGCAGGCGTGAGGTTCGCGCGCGGAACCCAGTCCAGGTGACTGTAGTCTGCACTGCGCGACTTCAGGCCGCGGCCCTTGGATTCGGTAACGAGCATCGGCTTATCGCCGGCTACCTCGCCCGAATCGCTGTCGGCCGGAGCGCTGCCGCTGTCGGCAACCGCACTGCCTTCATGCACCGGGCGCGGCGGCAATGCAGCGGCCGGCGCTTTGGGTGAACAGTCCCAGGCACCCGAAGCGGAGACGGAACAGTCATACTGCTGCGCCGCGACGACGAATGAAGAGGCCAGGGGTTGCAGAGCCAGCAGACTGCCGGTGACCAGCAACGGAAATTTTTTACGAAACGCGGGGGATTTCAATGCCATCTTATTAGTCCGGGCTTCCTGCGTGCCATCTGCCCGCGGTGTGGGCCGCACGCCTCTCGATGGTCTGAAAAAGATGCTGGATAATAAAGCATGACCCGCTTGACGGCTAGCGCCGTCGGAGACCCTTGCAATGCCTGACCAAGATGTACGCTTGCAACACCTGAAAGTTTGGCTCGATGAGCAGCTACCAATCCTCTTCACCCAGCAAGGCTGGGGCGCCGTACCCCCGGCCACGTTGACCGCGGCCAGCAGTGACGCGAGTTTCCGGCGGTACTTCCGCTGGCAGGGTGAGGGCTGCAGCCTGATCGTGATGGACGCGCCACCGCCCCAGGAAAACTGCAAACCGTTCGTGGATATTGCTTTTTTGCTGGCGAAATCCGGGATCAACGTGCCGAAAATTTATGCCGAAGACCTCGAGCGCGGGTTTCTTTTGCTCAATGACCTGGGCAACCAGACCTATCTGGACGTGATCAACGGCGAAAATGCCGACGATCTGTTCGGCGATGCCCTGCAAGCCTTGTTGGCTTTTCAGCAGTTGCCGATGGTCGCGCCGCTGCCCAGCTACGACGTCGCGTTATTGCGCCGCGAGTTGGAGTTGTTCCCCGAGTGGTACGTCAAGCGTGAGCTGGGAATCGAGTTCGATACGGCCCAGCAGCAACTGTGGCAGCAGGCATCCGACCTGCTGATCAACAGTGCCCTGGCCCAGCCGAAAGTGTTGGTACACCGCGACTACATGCCGCGCAACCTGATGCTCAGCGAACCCAACCCAGGCGTGCTGGATTTCCAGGACGCGGTCTATGGCCCGGTGACCTACGACGTGACGTGCCTGTTCAAGGACGCTTTCCTCAGTTGGCCGGAAGAGCGCGTGCGCGGCTGGCTGGAAGATTATTGGCGGCAGGCCGGCACGCTCGGCATTCCGGTCCAGCCGGATTTCGAGGATTTCCTGCGTGCCAGCGACCTGATGGGCGTGCAACGCCATCTCAAGGTGATCGGAATCTTCGCGCGCATTTGCCATCGCGATGGCAAGCCACGTTACCTGGCTGACGTGCCGCGTTTCTTTGCCTATATAGAAGCGGTCATTGCCCGTCGTCCGGAACTCGCACCGTTGGACGAGTTGCTCCGCAGCCTGTGCCAAGCGGACGGAGCGAGCGCATGAAGGCGATGATCCTGGCGGCGGGCAAGGGTGAGCGCATGCGGCCCCTGACCCTCACTACCCCCAAACCGTTGATTCGCGTCGGCGGCATCCCGTTGATCGAGTACCACCTGCGGGCATTGGCCGCGGCCGGGTTCACCGAAATCGTGATCAACCATGCCTGGCTCGGCCAGCACATCGAAGATCACCTCGGCGACGGTTCGCGGTTTGGCGTGCAGATCCGCTATTCGCCGGAGGGTGAGCCGCTGGAAACCGGCGGCGGAATTTTCCGCGCGCTGCCGCTGCTGGGTAACGATGCGTTCCTGGTGGTCAACGGCGATATCTGGACCGATTACGATTTCAGCGCCCTGCGCCAGCCGATCCAGGGGTTGGCGCACCTGGTGCTGGTGGACAATCCGGAGCATCACCCCGAGGGTGATTTCATGCTGGCTGGCGGCCAGGTTAATGACGGCGAACCTGGTGCCGATAAGCTGACATACAGCGGCATCGCCGTGCTGGATCCACAGCTGTTTGCCGGCTGCGCCGATGGCGCATTCAAGCTGGCCCCGCTGTTTCGCCGCGCCATGGCCGCAGGGCAGGTCAGCGGCTCGCGCCTGGAAGGACGCTGGGTCGATGTGGGTACTCACGAACGTTTGTCGCAAGTCGAAAAACTGATAGAAGCGAGCTGTTGATATGTGGTGGCCAGGGACTCTGATTGGAGCGGGGGCGGGCTTTGCCATTGCCAGCATCCCGGGGGCCATGCTCGGCGCATTGTTGGGGCAGGCGCTGGACCGGCGTCTGAATCTGCACGGCTGGGCCCAGGTGCGCGAGCGCCTGGGCGGGCGCCCGGCGTTGCGCAACGATGAACTGTTGTTCGTGTTGCTCGGTCGCCTGGCGAAGATCGACGGGCGCGTGGTCGATGGTCACATCCAGCAGGCGCGTCTGGAAATGCGCGCGCTGGACTTGAGCGAACCGGCGCAACGTCGGGCTATCGCGGCCTTTAATCGGGGCAAATCGGGAAACGACCGGTTGCGTGGTTATCTACGTCGCCTGAGTGCCCAGCCGCATGCGGCTGAAGGCGTGCTTCGGGCCTGCTGGCGGATGGTCTGGGCCGACGGCCGTGCCGGTGTAGCCGAACGTGAGTTGCTCGCCCAGTGGGGTAAGTGGCTGGGTTGGACGCCGCAGCAGGTCCAGGCCTTGGCGATGGACTACGAGCCGCAGAAACCGGGGCTGCCCAGCAGTGGCTTGACGTATCAGGAGGCGTTGCGGCTCTTGGGGGTTTCGGCCAACAGCGAACCGTCGCAAATCAAGCGGGCTTATCGCCGCCTGATCAGTCGTCATCACCCGGACAAGATCGCTGGCAGCGGGGCGACAGCCTTGCAGGTACGCGAAGCAACCGACAAGACCCGCGAGCTGCACAACGCCTATCGCTTGATTCGCGAGCGCAGGGATTTTCGCTAGCTCCGTTGATGCAGCTGCCGTGGCGAGGGGATTTATCCCCGCTGGAGTGCGAAGCGCTCCCAAAAACAATCTCGGGGCATGGCTGGCCCTGGCGTCGACAAGTTGTGGGGCTGCTGCGCAGCCCAGCGGGGATAAATCCCCTCGCCACAGTACTGGTTCACTTGAGGTATCAGTCTGTCTGCGGACTCAACCACCCCCGAACCCGTCGAAACAGCTGTTCCTGCTGCGCCGTTGCGTTGGGCAACGCCTTGAGGGAAACCTGGCTGAAGCTCGACCCTTTCAGTCGTTTGCTGGCTTGCAGGCGCTCCAGGGCCGCGTTGCGGTCCGTCGGTTTGTCCATATAAAAGATGTCTGCCGTTGCCAGCTTCAGGTTCGGCGTCAGCTCGGCGAGGCCGGGCTTGGCGGTAACGGGTGTCTGGGCCGCGACCATCACGAAGCGCTGGATTTGCGTGGGTTGTCTTTCGCCAAGATAGCGCGCCGCCCAATAGGCGCCGGTGCCGTGGCCCAGCAAGACGATACTGCGGGCGCTCTGTTGCTCGGCGTAGGCCAATGCCGCGTCGATACGGGCGAAAATCCGTTCGGCGTCGGCCTTGTCGGATTCTTCGCCGGTTTCGGCGGAGGCCGGCTCAGCCGCGTCGGCCTCGCCGCCGGCGACCTGCTCGATCGGGGCCGCGGTGGTTGCGTCGGGGGCTGCCGCAGCGATGTCGGCCGGCTTGGTCTCCGGCGGTGTTTCCGCCGCGCGGGGTGCGATAACGTCGCTCTGCATGTCCGGCAGCGTAATACTCAGGCTGCTCCATTCGGCATCCGGCAGTTTTTTGCGCAGCGGGCTGATGACTTGCGGCCAGTCAGCCGTTTCGCCGGCGCCAGGGATGATGATGACCACGCCCTTGGGCTCGCTGGTGTTGGCCGGCTTCCAGAGGGCAAGGAAAGCATCGCTGCCGGTTTGCAGCTGTTGCTGTTCCTGGGCTGGGACTTTTCGCGCGAGCGCCGCGGCTTCTTCCTGGCTACGCTCGAGCAACGGCTGGCGCTCGGCCGGTTTCGCCTCGGCGGGTTGATCGCCCGCGGCGGGCGTCGTTTCACCGGCCTGTACAGAAAATGCACTCGGCAGGATCAGCGACAGGCACAATGCAGACAGTGTCAGGCGGTTAACAAAAGACATCGGATATTCCATGACCAGAAGTATTTCCGGCAGCCTAATGGGTTGGTCAGTATTTGTCAGTGCGTGAGAATTCGATGATGCGTGTTTGCCTGTGGGTTATCGGCTGTCTATGGCTTCCCTTGATGGCGTGGGCTGCACCCGCGCCACAGGCGCAGGCGGTGCAGTTGAGCGCGGGCCAGCGCCAATGGTTGGCGGAGCATCCGCAGTTGCGCGTCGGCCTGGTGCTGCAGGCGCCCTACGCACAATACGACCGGCGCTTGCAGCGTCTGTCCGGCACCCACGTCGAATTGATGCAATGGCTGGGCAAGGCGCTGAACGTCGAGCTGACCTGGCGCAACTTCCAGGATGTCGCGCAACTCGAAGCCGCGGTGCGCAACGGCGAAGTGGATGTCGCGCCGGGCTTGACCCAGACCCCGGTCGGCCTGCGGCTCTGGCAGTTTTCCGACCCTTACATGCGTGTGCCGCAGTTGATCGTGGGCGAGCAGAAGGGCGCCGAAGGCGTGGAGTTGGAGAAGCTCGACCCTCAGGCCCGGGTTGTCGTGCGGATGCCCAGCGCCACGGCCGATTACCTGCGCAGCAACTACCCCATGCTGAACCTGCAAGGCGTGCCGATGGAACGCCAGGCCCTGCAGCTGCTCTTGAGCCAGCAGGCACGCTACGCGGTGATCGACGAGGCACAGTTGGGTCGCCTGATGGTCGAGCCGGAGTTTTCCGGATTGGTGGTGGTGGGAGACATCGGCCTGCCGCAACTGCTCAGGGTCGCCACGCGCCGGGACTGGCCGCAGTTGGCCGAAATCGTCGACAAGGGCTTGCAGGCGATTCCCGCCAAGGAGCTGGAGCAACTGCACAACCGCTGGATCAAGCCCAAATACCCACGCCTGACCGAGACGCCTGGCTTCTGGCAGAACCTGACCCTGCTGATGCTCGCCTTGTTGCTGTGCAGTGTCTCCATCGTGTTCTGGCAACGCCGCCAGCAACGCGGGCTGGAACGGCGCCTGCGCTCGGCGCGCGAGGACATCGCCCAGCGCGCCGCCAGTGAAGAAGCCTTGCGCCTGACGCAATTTTCCATCGATCAAAGCACGGTCGGGATCCTCTGGGTGAATTGGGACAGCCATGTGCGCTACGCCAATCGCGCCGCCGAAACCATGCTGGGTTATGCGTCAGGCGCGATCATCGATCGGCCGCTGATCGACTTCGAACCGGGCCTGCACATGGACCGCTGGCTCAACCTGTGGAAGCGCGCCCGTGCCAGCGAAGACGGACCGCAGAGTTTCGAAACCGAATGCGTGCGGGCCGATGGCAGTATCCTGCCGGCGGACGTTTCCCTGAGTTTCCTGCGCTTTCGTGACGCGGAGTACCTGGTGGTCTACCTCAATGACGTGACCGAGCGTCGCCGCGCGCTGGCGGCGCTGCGGGAAAGCGAAGCGCGGCTGCAGGGCATTGCCGCCAATGTGCCGGGCCTGGTCTTTCGCCTGGAGCGGGCACCGGGGACCGGCCAGATCGACTTTGCCTATATCAGCGAAGGCAGCGAAAGCCTGGTGGGCTACGCCCCGGCGGTACTGGCCCGCAGCGATACCGGGCTGCGCAGCCTGGTGCACCCGCAGGACAAGGCCGATTACCACCGCACCCAGGACCAGGCGCTGGACAGCGACAGCGATTGGTCCTGGCAAGGCCGCATCCTGACTCGCGAAGGCCAGGAGCGCTGGGCCGAGATCAAGGCGATCACGCGTCGGCTCGAAGATGGCGCCTATGTCTGGGACGGCATTGTCTGGGATATCACCGAAAGCAAACGTGTCGAGCTGGAATTGGCCAGTTCCCGGGAGCAGTTGCGTGAACTGTCGGCGCACCTGGAAAGCGTACGGGAAGAAGAGAAGGCGCGCATTGCGCGGGAAGTCCACGACGAACTGGGGCAAATGCTCACGGTGTTGAAGCTGGAGACGTCGATGTGCGAACTGGCCTACGCGCAACTTGACCCGGGCCTGCAAGAACGGCTCAACAGCATGAAGCGCCTGATTGCCCAGTTGTTCCAATTGGTGCGGGACGTGGCGACGGCGTTGCGCCCGCCGATCCTCGATGCCGGTATTGCCTCGGCCATCGAATGGCAGGCCCGCCGTTTCGAGGCGCGCACACAGATTCCGTGCCTGGTGCAGGTGCCGGACAACCTGCCGGCGTTGAGCGACGCCAAGGCCATCGGCCTGTTCCGGATTCTCCAGGAAGCGCTGACCAATGTGATGCGCCATGCCCAGGCGCATACTGTGGAACTGACGCTGGTACGCGAGGGCGACCAGTTGTGCCTGACGATCAGTGACGACGGTGTAGGATTTATTGCCGACACGGGGCGGCCAACCTCCTTCGGCCTGGTTGGCATGCGTGAGCGCGTGTTGATCATGGGCGGGCAATTGACCCTGGAGAGTGAGCCGGGCGAGGGCACGACCCTGGCGGTACGGGTGCCGTTGGACAAGCCGCACCTTGAATGACCTGCACGAAACCTGTGGGCGAGAGCTTGCCCGCACATGAGATTCTGAATCTGGAGAAGAGCCGTGATCCGTGTACTGGTAGCTGAAGACCACACCATCGTGCGCGAAGGCATCAAGCAATTGATCGGCCTGGCCAAGGATCTGGTGGTGGCAGGGGAGGCGAGCAATGGCGAACAGCTGCTCGAGACCCTGCGACACGTGCCTTGCGAAGTGGTGCTGCTGGATATTTCCATGCCGGGCGTCAACGGCCTTGAGGCAATCCCACGGATCCGTGCGCTGAACAATCCGCCGGCCATCCTGGTGTTGTCGATGCATGACGAGGCGCAAATGGCCGCCCGGGCCTTGAAAGTCGGCGCCGCTGGCTACGCCACCAAGGACAGCGATCCCGCTTTGCTGCTCATGGCGATCCGCAAGGTCGCGGCGGGCGGACGCTACATTGACCCGGACCTTGCCGACCGCATGGTCTTCGAAGTGGGCCTGACCGACACACGGCCGCTGCACTCCTTGCTGTCGGAGCGTGAATTCTCGGTTTTCGAACGCCTGGCCCAAGGCGCCAACGTCAACGACATCGCCCAGCAACTCGCCCTGAGCAGCAAGACCATCAGCACCCACAAGGCGCGGCTGATGCAGAAGCTCAACATCACCTCGTTGGCCGAGCTGGTGAAATACGCGATGGAGCACAAGTTGCTCTAAGCCTCCCGCCATTCCCCGGTGGGAGCGAGCCTGTGTGGGAGCGGGCTTGCTCGCGAAGGCGGTGTATCAGTCGACGAATGCTTGGCTGTCAGACCGCTTTCGCGAGCAAGCCCGCTCCCACATGAGCGAACTGTTGGCATACCTGTTTGCGACACACCCCAACAGCGCTTTTGCCCCTGCTTGCAGCTCGCCGCTTGAAACTCGCCGCCGCACTTGTCCAATCCCGCCATCCTTGTAGGGCGATCCCTACCCCGACCCTTCCATCCGGCTGAGGTGATTCTCTCCTGCGGCCCGATTTGCGTGGGTGTCGGGCTCCACTAGGCTTGACTCACAAGCAGTCATCAATACAAAAGGTGCGGGTATGAGCCAGGTGGATTCAAGCGCGGGGGCCAGTGATGTGCTGGTCAGCTTTCGTGGTGTGCAAAAGAGCTACGACGGCGAGAACCTGATCGTCAAGGACCTCAACCTGGACATTCGCAAAGGCGAATTCCTGACCCTGCTCGGGCCTTCCGGCTCCGGCAAGACCACCAGCCTGATGATGCTCGCAGGCTTCGAGACCCCGACCGCCGGCGAGATCCAGCTGGCCGGGCGCTCCATCAACAACGTGCCGCCGCACAAGCGCGATATCGGCATGGTGTTCCAGAACTACGCCTTGTTCCCGCACATGACCGTCGCCGAAAACCTGGCATTCCCGCTGACCGTACGCGGCCTGAACAAAAGCGATGTCGGCGATCGGGTCAAGCGTGTCTTGAGCATGGTCCAACTGGACACCTTCGCCCAACGTTATCCGGCGCAGTTGTCCGGCGGCCAGCAACAGCGCGTGGCTCTGGCCCGGGCGCTGGTATTCGAGCCGCAACTGGTGCTGATGGACGAGCCTCTCGGCGCACTGGACAAGCAATTGCGCGAACACATGCAGATGGAAATCAAACACCTGCACCAGCGCCTGGGCGTGACCGTGGTCTACGTGACGCACGACCAGGGCGAAGCCCTGACCATGTCCGACCGCGTGGCGGTGTTCCACCAGGGCGAGATCCAGCAGATCGCCCCGCCGCGCACGCTCTATGAAGAGCCAAAGAACACCTTCGTCGCCAACTTCATCGGCGAGAACAACCGCCTCAACGGCCGCCTGCACAGTCACACCGGTGACCGTTGCGTGGTGGAGCTGGGACGTGGCGAAAAGGTCGAGGCCCTGGCGGTCAATGTCGGCAAGCCCGGCGAACCCGTCACCTTGTCGATCCGCCCGGAGCGGGTGAGCCTCAACGGCGCCAGCGAACAATGTATCAACCGCTTCTCAGGGAGGGTGGCGGAATTCATCTATCTGGGCGACCACGTCCGGGTTCGCCTCGAAGTCTGCGGCAAGAACGACTTCTTCGTGAAACAACCGATTGCCGAGCTCGACCCCGGGCTTGCTGTCGGGGACGTGGTTCCGCTTGGCTGGCAGGTCGAGCACGTACGCGCGCTCGATCCGCTTCTAGAGGCGAATTGATCGCCCCCTGCTGTACCAACACCAACCCTGCACGTGGAGAGAACAATAAATGTTGAGATCCCTGAAGTTCACCGCCCTGACACTGGGCATGATGGGTGCGGCAAGCGCGATGGCGGCGGGCCCGGACCTGACCGTGGTGTCTTTCGGCGGGGCGAACAAGGCGGCTCAGGTCAAAGCCTTCTACGCACCGTGGGAAGCGGCTGGCAACGGCAAGATCGTGGCTGGCGAATACAACGGCGAAATGGCCAAGGTCAAGGCCATGGTCGACACCAAGAGCGTCTCGTGGGACCTGGTGGAAGTCGAGTCGCCGGAATTGTCCCGTGGCTGCGACGAAGACATGTTCGAGCAACTCGATCCGGCCCTGTTCGGCAAGGCCGAAGACTACGTTAAGGGCGCCATTCAGCCTTGCGGCGTGGGCTTCTTCGTGTGGTCGACCGTGCTGGCCTACAACGCCGACAAACTGAAGACCGCGCCGACCAGTTGGGCGGACTTCTGGGACACCAAGCAATTCCCGGGCAAGCGCGGCCTGCGCAAGGGCGCCAAGTACACCCTGGAATTCGCCCTGATGGCCGACGGCGTGGCGCCGAAAGACGTCTATAAAGTGCTGGCCGGCAAGGATGGCCAGGATCGCGCCTTCAAGAAGCTCGACGAACTCAAGCCGAACATCCAATGGTGGGAAGCCGGTGCCCAGCCACCGCAGTACCTTGCTTCCGGTGACGTGGTCATGAGCTCGGCCTACAACGGCCGGATCGCCGCGGTACAGAAAGAAAGCAACCTGAAAGTGGTGTGGAACGGCGGCATCTACGACTTCGACGCCTGGGCCATCCCGCGTGGCCTGGACAAGACCCGCGCCGAAGCTGCAAAAAAATTCATCGCCTTCTCGGTGGCACCGCAGCAGCAGAAGACCTACTCGGAAAACATCGCCTACGGCCCGGCGAATACCCAGGCCGTGCCGTTGCTGGCCAAGGATGTGCTGAAAGACATGCCGACCACCCCGGAAAACATCGCCAACCAGGTGCAGATCGACGTCAGCTTCTGGGCTGACAACGGCGAGCAACTGGAGCAGCGCTTCAACTCCTGGGCGGCGAAGTAACCCGCGCCTTCCTGTGGCGGTGAGCTTTTGTGGCGAGGGAGCTTGCTCCCGCTTGAGTGCGCAGCACTCACAAAATTGGCATTGCCGACAGAATTTTGGGGCCGCTTCACGGCCCAGCGGGAGCAAGCTCCCTCGCCACGACCACACGTACCACAGGTTGCGGTTTCAAAAGAACAGAGGCGGCTCGCCGCCCCTGTAACGATCAAAGAGATTTGCGGAGTTCGCCATGGCCATCGCCGTTCCACTGAACGCGGGCACCACCAGCCCCACCCTCAAGCAGCGACTCAAGCGCGCCGAGCGGCTCAACCGCTGGAAGGCCCAGGCCCTGATCGCGCCGCTGGTGCTGTTTCTGTTGCTGGTGTTTCTGGTGCCGATCGTGGCGCTGCTGTTCAAAAGCGTCAGCAACCCGGAAGTGGTGGGCGCCATGCCACGTACTGTCGCTGCCGTCGCAGCATGGGACGGACGCGGTTTGCCAAGCGAACCGGTGTACAAGGCTGCCAGTGAAGATCTGGCCGAAGCCCGCAAGAATCAGACCCTGGGCGATTTGTCCAAGCGCCTGAACATGGAACTGGCCGGCTACCGCAGCCTGCTGACCAAGACTGCTCGCGCGCTGCCGTTCGCCACCGAGCCGGTCTCTTATAAAGAAGCACTGGAGAGCCTCGACGAACGCTGGGGTGACCCCGCGTACTGGCAGGTGATCCGGCGCAACACCAGCAATGTCACGCCTTACTACCTGCTGGCGGCCGTCGATCACCGCATCGACGATCTAGGTGAACTGGCCCCGGCCACCCCCGACCAGGCGATCTACCTGGATATTTTCACCCGTACTTTCTGGATGGGCCTGGTGATTACCGCCATCTGTCTGGTGCTGGCCTATCCGCTGGCCTATCTGCTGGCGAACCTGCCGTCACGCCAGAGCAACCTGTTGATGATCCTCGTGCTGCTGCCGTTCTGGACCTCGATCCTGGTGCGGGTGGCGGCGTGGATCGTGCTGCTGCAATCGGGCGGATTGATCAACAGCGCGCTGATGGCCATGGGCGTCATCGATAAACCGCTGGAGCTGGTGTTCAACCGCACCGGCGTCTACATCTCCATGGTCCACATCCTTCTGCCGTTCATGATCCTGCCGATCTATAGCGTGATGAAGGGCATCTCGCCCACCTACATGCGGGCGGCGATCTCCCTGGGCTGCCACCCGTTCGCCAGTTTCTGGCGGGTGTATTTCCCGCAGACCTACGCCGGCGTAGGTGCCGGGTGCCTGTTGGTGTTCATCCTCGCTATCGGCTACTACATCACCCCGGCACTGCTGGGCAGCCCGAACGACCAGATGGTCAGCTACTTCGTCGCGTTCTACACCAACACCAGCATCAACTGGGGCATGGCCACGGCGCTCGGCGGATTGCTGTTGCTGGCGACCATCGTGCTTTATCTGATTTACAGCTGGCTGGTGGGCGCCAGTCGCCTGCGCCTGAGCTAAGGGGAGATCGAAATGCTGAGTCCTTACATGTCCCCCGTCGAGCGGGTGTGGTTCTACAGCTTGCGCATACTCTGCGGGCTGATCCTGTTGTTCCTGATCCTGCCGGTGCTGGTGATCATTCCGTTGTCGTTCAACTCGGGCAGCTTCCTGGTTTATCCGCTGCAGGGCTTTTCGTTGCAGTGGTACCACGATTTCTTCGCTTCGGCCGAGTGGATGCGGGCGTTGAAGAACAGCATCATCGTGGCCCCGGCGGCAACGCTGCTGGCGATGATCTTCGGTACGCTGGCGGCGATCGGCCTGACTCGTGGTGATTTCCCGGGCAAGGCGCTGGTGATGGCCCTGGTGATTTCGCCCATGGTGGTGCCGGTGGTGATCATTGGCGTCGCGAGCTACCTGTTTTTCGCGCCATTGGGGATGGGCAACAGCTTCTTCTCGCTGATCATCGTCCACGCGGTGCTCGGTGTGCCGTTCGTCATCATCACCGTCTCGGCGACCTTGCAAGGGTTCAACCACAACCTGGTCCGCGCTGCTGCCAGCCTCGGGGCTTCGCCATTGACCGCGTTCCGTCGCGTGACCTTGCCGTTGATCGCGCCGGGCGTCATCTCTGGTGCGTTGTTCGCCTTCGCGACTTCGTTTGATGAAGTGGTGGTGACCCTGTTCCTGGCCGGCCCGGAGCAAGCGACCCTGCCACGGCAGATGTTCAGCGGTATTCGCGAGAACCTGAGCCCGACCATCGCCGCCGCGGCTACGTTGTTGATCGCCTTCTCGGTGATCCTGCTGCTGACGCTGGAATGGCTGCGTGGGCGTAGCGAGAAGCTGCGTACGACCCAAGTCTGAGGCCCCCTGCAAAACCAGTGTGGGAGCGAGCCTGCTCGCGAATGCGGTGTACCAGTCGACATAATTGTTGACTGACGGTCCGCTTTCGCGAGCAGGCTCGCTCCCACATCCGCTCCTCGGTGCATTCATAAGCTGAATGACAGACCACCCCCCAATACCGAGCTATCCTTGTGCCAGCCCCCACTCGAACAAGAGGCCGCGCACATGAGTCTTTCCTCATTCAAGATCGCCCACAAACTGATCACCGGCGCCGCTGCCATCGAGCAACTGGCGGCGGAGCTGACACGGCTGGATGTCGATAACCCGTTGATCGTCACGGACGCGGCGCTGGTCAAGTCGGGCACCGTGGAGCTGGCGCTGCAGCATTTGGGCGGGCGCGACTACGAGATTTTCGACCGGGTCATGCCCGACCCGGAAATCGCCATCGTCGAAGATTGCATGCAAGCCTACCGCGACGGCGGGCATGACGGCCTCATCGGCCTGGGTGGCGGCAGCGCCATCGACATTGCCAAGTGCGTGGGCGTTTATGCCGGTTATCACGGTGAGTTGCAGGATATGTTCGGTGTCGATCAGGTGCCGCGCAAAGGTCCGCCCATGATTGCCATTCCCACCACCGCCGGTACCGGTTCGGAAGTCACCAACGTGGCGATCCTCTCTGACAAGGCCGCACAGCTGAAAAAGGGCATCGTCAGTGATTTCCTGCTGCCGGACGTGGCGCTGGTCAGCCCGCAGATGACCCTGACGTGTCCGCGCAGCGTGACCGCCGCCAGCGGCGTTGATGCGTTGGTGCATGCCATCGAGTCGTACCTGTCACTCAACGCCTCGCCGATCACCGATGCCCTGGCCATCGGCGCGATCAAGCTGATCACCCGCGCCTTGCCCAAGGCCTACGCCAACCCGTCCCACTTGCAGGCCCGTGAAGACATGGCCACCGCCAGCCTGATGGCCGGTATGGCGTTCGGCAATGCCGGGGTCGGCGCCGTGCATGCGTTGGCCTATCCGCTGGGCGGGCGTTTCCATGTCTCCCATGGCGTCGCCAATGCCTTGTTGCTGCCGTATGTCATGCACTGGAACAAGATGGCCTGCGTCGAGCGCATGCGCGATATTGCCGAAGCCATGGGCATCAAGACGGCTCACTTGAGTGATATCGAAGCCGCGGACGAGGCCGTGGAGGCCATGGCCGCGTTGTGTGCCGCGGTTGAAATTCCCAAGGGCCTGAGTGGCCTGGGCGTCACCGAGGAGGTGATTCCGTCCATGGCGGCGGAGGCGGCGGGTATAGAGCGGCTGATGCGCAACAACCCGCGCAAGCTGAGCGCCGGCGATATCGAGAAGATCTACCGAGCGGCGTATTGATCGTGCGTCACGGTGGGCGCGCCAAATCTTGAGGTATACAATGCGCGCCATCGTGATTTCGCTCAAAACAGGTGCGTCATGCAGCCCTTCGCTATTGCTCCGTCGATTCTCTCCGCCGACTTCGCCCGCCTGGGCGAGGAAGTGGATAACGTTCTGGCCGCCGGGGCCGACATCGTCCACTTCGATGTCATGGACAACCACTACGTACCCAACCTGACCATCGGCCCGATGGTCTGCGCGGCGTTGCGCAAATATGGCATCACCGCGCCAATCGATGCGCACCTGATGGTCAGTCCGGTGGATCGCATCGTCGGTGATTTCATCGAGGCCGGTGCCACCTACATCACTTTCCACCCGGAAGCCACGCTGCACGTCGACCGCTCCCTGCAATTGATCCGCGAAGGCGGCTGCAAGGCCGGCCTGGTGTTCAACCCGGCCACGCCCCTGGACGTACTCAAGTACGTGATGGACAAGGTCGACATGATTCTGCTGATGAGCGTCAACCCGGGTTTCGGCGGGCAGAAGTTCATTCCGGGCACGCTCGACAAGCTGCGCGAAGCCCGCGCCCTGATCGATGCCTCGGGCCGGGATATCCGCCTGGAAATCGACGGCGGCGTGAACGTGAACAACATCCGCGAAATCGCCGCGGCCGGTGCCGACACCTTTGTCGCCGGTTCGGCGATCTTCAACGCACCGGACTACCAGGCAGTGATCGAAAAGATGCGCGCCGAACTGGCCCTGGCACGTCCATGAGCGGCTTCGAGCAGCTGTTTCCCGGCAGCCTGCCGCGTCTGGTGATGTTCGATCTCGACGGCACGCTCGTCGATTCGGTCCCGGACCTGGCGGCCGCCGTGGACAATATGCTGCTCCAGCTCGGGCGTCCGCCTGCCGGCATCGACGCGGTGCGCCAGTGGGTCGGCAACGGCGCGCCGATGCTGGTGCGCCGGGCCCTGGCCAATCACATTGATGCCCAGGGCGTTGATGAGGCCGAGGCCGAGCGGGCACTGGAGCTGTTCAACGAAGCCTATGAAGGCAACCACGAACTGACCGTGGTTTATCCGGGCGTGCGCTCCACCCTCAAATGGTTGCACAAGCAGGGCGTGGAAATGGCGCTGATCACCAACAAGCCGGAGCGTTTTGTCGCGCCGCTGTTGGATCAGATGAAGATCGGCCGTTATTTCCGCTGGATCATCGGCGGCGACACCTTGCCACAGAAAAAACCCGACCCGGCCGCACTGTTCTTCGTCATGAAAATGGCCAACATCCCGGCGTCCCAATCGTTGTTTGTCGGCGACTCGCGTAGCGACGTGCTGGCGGCGAAAGCCGCGGGGGTCAAATGTGTTGCCCTGAGCTACGGCTACAATCATGGCCGACCGATTGCCGAGGAATTTCCGACATTGGTGATTGATGATCTGCGCCTGCTAATTCCCGGTTGCCTGGACCCGGCCGCTGAGATAACGTTGCCCGACGCTGTTCAATCCTCTTCTGGAAACGCCATCGTGGTGGTCACTCGCAAACTCTGGATGAAAGTCATGAAGGCCCTGGCCCGCTGGCGTTGGCGCGCCTGACGTGATCCTGGCCGGTTATCCGGCGCGTTTGCATACCTGACTGTCAGCTCCTCTTGCCACGAGGCACCCCATGATCCGCGAAGAATTTCTGCGTCTAGCCGCTGCCGGCTACAACCGCATCCCGCTTGCCTGCGAAACCCTGGCCGACTTCGACACGCCGCTGTCGATCTACCTCAAGTTGGCCGACCAACCCAATTCCTACTTGCTCGAATCGGTGCAAGGTGGGGAAAAATGGGGTCGCTATTCCATGATCGGCCTGCCGTGCCGCACCGTGCTGCGAGTCCATGACCATCGCATCAGCGTGACCTACGATGGCGTCGAAATCGAAAGCCACGAAGTCGAGGATCCGCTCGCGTTCGTTGAATCCTTCAAGGCCCGCTACAACGTCCCGACCATCCCCGGCCTGCCACGTTTCAACGGCGGCCTGGTGGGTTATTTCGGCTACGACTGCGTGCGCTATGTGGAAAAACGCCTGGGCACCTGTCCGAACCCCGATCCGCTGGGTGTGCCGGACATTCTGCTGATGGTCTCCGATGCGGTGGTAGTCTTCGACAATCTCGCCGGAAAGATGCACGCCATCGTCCTGGCCGATCCGTCCCGTGAAGATGCCTACGAGCAAGGTCAACAAAGCCTTCAGACGTTGCTGGAAAAACTCCGGCAGCCGATCACCCCGCGTCCCGGCCTGGACCTCAGCAAGCAGTCGGCTGCCGACCCGGTGTTCCGTTCCAGTTTCACCCAGGGTGACTACGAAAAAGCCGTCGACACCATCAAGGAATACATCCTGGCGGGCGACTGCATGCAGGTCGTGCCGTCGCAACGGATGTCGATCGACTTCAAGGCCGCGCCGATCGATCTGTACCGGGCGCTGCGCTGTTTCAACCCGACGCCTTATATGTATTTCTTCAACTTCGGTGACTTCCATGTCGTGGGCAGTTCGCCCGAGGTGCTGGTGCGGGTCGAGGAAAACCTGATCACCGTGCGGCCGATCGCCGGCACACGGCCACGCGGCGCCACGGAGGAAGCGGACCGGGCGCTGGAAGAGGACCTGTTGTCAGATGCCAAGGAAATCGCCGAGCACCTGATGCTGATCGATCTGGGGCGCAACGACACTGGCCGAGTTTCCGAAGTGGGCTCGGTAAAGCTCACCGAGAAAATGGTCATCGAGCGCTACTCCAACGTGATGCACATCGTGTCCAACGTCACCGGGCAATTGAAGGCCGGGTTGACGGCGATGGACGCCTTGCGAGCGATCCTGCCGGCGGGCACTTTGTCTGGCGCGCCGAAGATCCGCGCCATGGAAATCATCGACGAGCTGGAGCCGGTCAAGCGCGGTGTGTACGGCGGAGCCGTCGGGTACTTCGCCTGGAACGGCAACATGGACACGGCCATCGCCATCCGCACCGCCGTGATCAAGAACGGTGAACTGCACGTGCAGGCTGGCGGCGGCATCGTCGCCGACTCGGTGCCCGCGCTGGAATGGGAGGAAACCCTGAACAAGCGTCGGGCAATGTTCCGTGCCGTAGCCCTGGCCGAGCAGACCTCGAACGACTGAAGGCTCTTGCCGAACAACTGTGGCGAGGGAGCTTGCTCCCGCTGGCCTGCGAAGCGGGCCCATCAAATCGATGCGACTGCTGCGCAGTCGAGCGGGAGCAAGCTCCCTCGCCACAAGGGCTTTCGGTTACTGCAGGATTCAGAAATCCAGGCTGACCCCCAGGCTCACCCCTTGCTGGGTAAAATCATCATCCTTGCGCAACGTATAACCGCCCCGCAGCGCGAGATCGCTGGTCAACTTGTGGCTGATCCCCAGGTTCAGGCGATTGAGGGGGCTTTGTGGGGTATAGCCCTCCAGCGTGAAGTCATTGGCCGGCAAGCTGTTGAGGGCGATGTTCACCTTTTGCGTATCGTCCTCATACTCGCGCTCGTGGGCATATTCCCCGTACACCTGGGTCTGGCGGGTAAAGTTGTATTTGCCCTGCAAGCCGATGCCCAGGCGTTTTGAATCGCGGGTCTGGTCGTCGAAAGTCAGCGCCGTGGAGCGGCTGCCCTGTTCCGAGTAACCATCGACCTCGACCTTCGCATAATCAGCGCTGACAAACGGTGACAGGTGCCATTGGCTGCCCGGCTGGGCAATGTCGTAGCCTACGCGCGTGCTGAATGCCCAGAGATGACCGTCGGTATCGCCTTTCTCCTGCGCCTGGCTGACGCCCAGGTCGAATTTGCGCTCCAGGTTGTCGTAGTCGAGCTTGCCGCCGGTCAGCGCGGCGTCGGCCCACCAGCGGTTCTGCTGGAACTGGGCGAACGCGGTGGCGAGGTAGCTGTTGAGCTTGTAGTTCGAATCGTTGCGGCCTGCGTCCATGTCCTGGCGGTACAGGCCGGCGGCCACGCCGATGCGCCAGGCTTCGTTGAGGCGGTAACTGCCGCCGATGTTCAGGTTGTAGCCACTGCCGTCGGCGCTTGCACCGCTGCCTTGGCTATCAATGTCCAGATGCTGGCCGCCGCCGGCAACAATCGCCCGCCATTGACCTACCGCCTGCCAATCTTCCCAGTCCGATTGCCATTGGCTGCGCAATTCATCCTGGTGGGCGCGCAAGGTCGAGTGGGCCATTTCCGGCAGCAAGGTCAGTTCCCACGGCGCTGCGAGCAGGGAATAGGCGTAGTCGGCAATCAGCTTCTGCCCGGTTTCGGTGGGGTGAACCGCATCGTTATAGATCAGCTTGCTCGGATCAGGCGTGGCGCTGTTGATGCCGTAGGTGGGGTTTTCCGTACAGCTGTTGCCGCTGAAGCAAGTGGCGGTGAGGTTCTCGCCGGTGGCAAGGCCGAATCGTCCAGGATCGGCAAAGGTTTCCTGCAGCAATAGCGGAACGTTCAGCGGAATGATCTCGGCATCGATGCCCTGCAACCGTGTGACCAGTTGCTGGTTGAACCGATTGCTGAGCAGCGAGACCGTTCCCTGCAAGGGGGTGCCATTGAGGGCCGGCGTCAGGCCCAGGTCCGGCAGCAACCAGACCATCGCATAGCGGGCTCCGGCGGTTTGCAGCACTTGCACGCTGTCAGCCAGGCGGTCCGCGGCGGCATCCGCCTGGGCGATGCTCAACACTCTGCCTTGAAGAAAATCATTGCCGCCGCCGGAGAGGTAATACAGCGCATTCGGGTCGGCACGCAGGCCATTGGCGGGCAGATAACCGGCCCGGCTGCGCTCGCCGGTGGCGGAAATATTGGTGATCGAGTCCAGTATCTGGTCGGTACGAAAACCGCCTACGGCCCAGTTGTTGCCGTCCGCGAGCCCTTCGCGGGCACGCACTGCCGAAGTGGACGCGGCGGTTTCATCGGCGGAAAAGCCCAGTCGTCCACCGAGCAGTTGGGTCGCGTTTGCAGAATAGGCTTCGCCGCTGCCATCCAGGTACACCGGGCCGGTGCGGTTGGTAAAACGCAAGGTTGAGCCAGGCGGGCCGTCGGGATCGCTGAACTGACCGGCGTCGCTGAGACTGTCGCCGAACACGATGAAATTGGAGTAGGGATTGGGGGCGGCAATCGCCTGAGCGCAGGCCATGGTCAGCAGGCAGCTGGCGATGGGGATGAACAACGTCGGCTTGATCATGAGAAGGTCCTTTTCAATCTTGTTTTTTATCGGAAGAAACGAAACGACAGTACCAAAAGCTTCCGGCGGTCTGCCACCCAATCCCGGAGCGTAGCGATTGTTTGCGGGCCCTTCGGGTCCGTCTTATTGCGTGCTCCGCCCAGCTAAGTTACTGTGCCGGAACGTATGAACGAGACTTCCCCCGTGTCGATTGTCAGCAAACTTCTGAATCAATTGATCAAGGCTCACGCCCGTTGGCGTTGGCGCGCCTGAACGTTCCATGCCGGCTTCGCCGGACCTGTACCGATTTGCCTTCTTTACCCGTTTGGAAACCGCTTCGCAGGCGCATCATTCGCCTGTCCAGCGCAGCACCGTGCGGGCCACTCTTCGAAGGCTGTATTCCAAGTCAGTGTATTCAATAGGTTGTTTACGCCATGTTGCTGATGATCGATAACTACGACTCTTTTACTTACAACGTTGTGCAATACCTCGGCGAGCTCGGCTCCGAGGTCAAGGTCGTGCGCAACGATGAGCTGACCATTGCCGAAATCGAGGCCCTCAAGCCCGAACGCATCGTCGTCTCGCCCGGCCCTTGCACGCCGACCGAGGCGGGCATCTCCATCGAAGCCATCAAATATTTTGCCGGCAAGCTGCCGATCCTCGGCGTCTGCCTGGGGCACCAGTCGATCGGCCAGGCGTTCGGTGGCGATGTCGTGCGGGCCCGCCAGGTGATGCACGGCAAGACCAGCCCGGTATTTCATGAAGACAAGGGCGTGTTCGAAGGCTTGAATCGCCCGCTTACCGTCACCCGCTACCACTCGTTGATCGTCAAGCGCGAAACCCTGCCCGACTGCCTTGAGCTGACCGCCTGGACCCAGCTCGAAGACGGCTCGGTAGACGAGATCATGGGTTTGCGTCACAAGACGTTAAACATCGAGGGTGTGCAATTTCACCCCGAGTCTATCCTCACCGAGCAGGGCCACGAACTGTTCGCCAACTTCCTCAAACAAACCGGCGGCACGCGCTAAGGACTCTCCATGGACATCAAGACAGCCCTGAACCGTATCGTCGGCCAGCTCGACCTGAGCACCGACGAGATGCGCGACGTGATGCGGGAAATCATGACTGGCCAGTGCACGGACGCGCAGATTGGCGCGTTCATGATGGCCATGCGCATGAAGAGCGAGAGCATCGACGAAATTGTCGGTGCGGTCACGACCATGCGCGAGTTGGCGGACAAGGTCGAACTCAAGACCCTTGATGGTGTGGTGGATGTCGTCGGGACCGGTGGTGACGGAGCCAATATCTTCAACGTTTCCACCGCCTCGGCATTTGTCGTTGCGGCGGCCGGCTGCACGGTCGCCAAGCACGGCAATCGTGCGGTGTCGGGCAAGAGCGGCAGCGCCGATCTGCTGGAAGCCGCCGGTATCTACCTCAACCTGACGTCGGTCCAGGTGGCTCGTTGCATCGATAGCGTCGGCATCGGCTTCATGTTTGCCCAGACCCACCACAGCGCCATGAAATATGCCGCGGCGCCGCGTCGCGAGCTGGGCTTGCGTACGCTGTTTAACATGCTTGGCCCGCTTACGAATCCGGCCGGTGTGAAGCATCAAGTGGTCGGCGTGTTCAGCCAGGCGCTGTGCCGGCCATTGGCAGAGGTCCTGCAACGTTTAGGTAGCAAGCACGTGCTGGTCGTCCATTCAAAAGACGGCCTGGATGAATTCAGCCTGGCGGCGCCCACTTTCGTGGCCGAGCTAAAAAATGATCAGATCACCGAATATTGGGTCGAACCTGAAGACCTTGGCATGAAGAGCCAGAGCCTGCATGGACTGGCGGTGGATGGGCCAGCTCAGTCACTTGAGTTGATCCGCGATGCCTTGGGGCGGCGTAAAACCGAGAATGGCCAGAAGGCTGCGGAAATGATCATGCTCAACGCGGGCGCCGCGTTGTATGCCGCCGATCACGCCAGTAGCCTCAAGCAAGGTGTCGAGCTCGCGCATGATGCGTTGCACACCGGCCTGGCCCGGGAAAAACTGGAAGAATTGGGCGCGTTTACCGCCGTATTCAAAGTGGAGAATGAAGGATGAGCGTGCCAACGGTTCTGGAAAACATTCTGGCTCGCAAGGCTGAAGAAGTGGCCGAGCGCCGGGCCCGGGTCAGCCTCGCCGAGTTGGAAAGTCTTGCACGTTCAGCAGACGCGCCTCGCGGCTTTGCCCAGGCGCTGATCGACCAGGCGAAGAAAAAGCAGCCTGCAGTCATCGCCGAAATCAAGAAGGCGTCCCCCAGCAAAGGTGTGATCCGTGAGGACTTCGTCCCCGCCGACATCGCCAGGAGCTACGAGAAGGGCGGTGCGACCTGCCTTTCGGTGCTCACCGACGTCGATTTTTTCCAAGGCGCCGATGACTATCTAAAACAGGCGCGGGCGGCGTGCAAGCTGCCGGTGATCCGCAAGGATTTCATGATCGACCCGTACCAGATCGTTGAGGCGCGGGCCTTGGGTGCCGATTGCGTGCTGCTGATCGTTTCCGCCCTGGATGACGTGAAAATGGCCGAGCTTGCCGCAGTCGCTAAAGGTGTGGGCCTGGATGTACTGGTGGAAGTCCACGACGGCGACGAGCTGGAGCGTGCCCTGAAAACTCTGGATACCAAGCTGGTCGGCGTGAATAACCGCAACCTGCATACGTTTGAAGTCAGCCTGGAAACCACTCTTGACCTGTTGCCGCGAATTCCACGCGATCGCCTGGTCATCACCGAGAGCGGCATTCTCAACCGAGCCGATGTCGAGTTGATGGAAGTCAGCGATGTGTATTCATTCCTGGTTGGCGAGGCGTTCATGCGGGCCGAAAGCCCGGGTACGGAACTGCAGCGCTTGTTTTTCCCCGAGCGCGGCGTTCCGGTAACCGGCTCGACGCTGGACTGAATCGATGCCTTCAGCCATTGCCTTCCCGGTTGAAAGCGGCCTGCAGGCCGAACAGGACCTGCTGGCCAGCGTTTGCGCCGGTGACGCTGAATCCGGCTTGCTGTTCTGGCAACCCAGCGATCGTGCCCTGGTCATGCCGCGTCGCTTGAGTCGCCTGCCAGGTTTTGAACTTGCCTGTGAGGTATCGGCCGCAAGCGGCTGGCCGGTGCTGCTGCGTGAAACCGGTGGCGAGCCAGTGCCTCAATCGGGCGCTACGGTCAATATCGCGCTGGTCTATGCGCCACCGCGAAGTGAAGGTGACCATGGCCGGATCGAGACTGCTTATCGGCGTCTATGCGATCCGATCTGCCAGTTGCTCGATGAGCTGGGCGGGGTGGCTTCCCTCGGTGAAGTGGAGGGCGCGTTTTGCGATGGGCGCTTCAACGTCAATCTGGACGGCCGAAAAATGGTCGGTACCGCCCAGCGCTGGCGGCAAAGCAAGGGCGGCCAGAGGCCGGTGGGCCTGGTGCATGGCGCCCTATTGCTGGATGACGAGCGCGAATCCATGGTTGCGGCGGTCAATCGGTTCAACGAGGCGTGTGGCCTGGAGCAGCGTGTGCGTGCCGAGAGCCACATTGCCCTGCATGAGAAATTCCCGGCGCCTCATGCGCTGGAACGGCTCGAGGCGCTCTACCGGGAACTGTTGAGCAGCTTTTAGCGCGTCCCGAACACGACCATGGTCTTGCCTTTGACGCTGACCAGATCGCGCTCTTCCAGGTCCTTGAGCACGCGTCCGACCATCTCTCGGGAGCAGCCAACGATGCGGCCGATTTCCTGACGGGTCACTTTGATCTGCATGCCATCCGGATGGGTCATGGCGTCGGGCTGCTTGCACAGTTCCAGCAGGCAGCGGGCGACGCGACCGGTCACGTCGAAGAACGCCAGGTCACCGACTTTGCGGGTGGTATTGCGCAGACGCTGCGCGATTTGTCCGCTGAGGGCGTAAAGAATGTCCGGATCCTGCTGCGACAGTTCTCGGAATTTGCCATAGCTGATTTCCGCCACTTCACATTCGACCTTGGCTCGCACCCAGGCACTGCGCTCCTGCTCCTTGCCCGCCTGCTCGAACAACCCCAGTTCGCCGAAAAAATCCCCGGAGTTGAGGTAGGCGATGATCATTTCCCGGCCGTCATCGTCCTCGATCAGGATAGTGACGGAGCCCTTGATGATGAAAAACAGCGTATCGGAGCGGTCGCCTGCGCAAATGATGTTGTGCTTGGCGGGGTAGCGGCGACGCTGGCAATGCATCAAGAGTTTGTCGAGGTTCTTGATCTTGGACGTGGGAGTAATGGCAACCATGGTTGTATCCCGAAAGACTGCGCGGTGTGGTGGTTTGGTTTTTTGGGTGAGGGCGAATGGCTATCGCCAAAAGCTGGCCATACGCCAGCGAGATGGCGCAGCTTAACAGAGGCATTCGTAATAGATTCGAGAATTTACCTACAGGCGCTGGCGTAAGAGGCATCAGGCATCCCGCTGCCATCAACGGGCGCTGTGCTAAGCTGGCGCCCCCTTTTTTTGAACAGTGGAGTCTTGGCGATGAAGGCACGCATCCAATGGGCTGGCGAAGCCATGTTCCTCGGTGAATCAGGCAGTGGTCATGTGGTCGTCATGGACGGCCCACCGGATGCCGGCGGTCGGAACCTGGGTGTCCGGCCAATGGAAATGCTCTTGCTCGGTGTCGGCGGCTGCAGCAACTTCGATGTGGTCAGCATTCTCAAGAAGTCACGCCAGGCCGTCGAAAGTTGCGAAGCGTTCCTTGAAGCCGAGCGCGCGACAGAGGATCCGAAAGTGTTTACCAAGATCCACATGCACTTCGTGGTCAAAGGCCGTGGACTGAAGGAAGCCCAGGTCAAGCGCGCCATTGAGCTGTCCGCCGAGAAATACTGCTCGGCCTCGATCATGCTCGGTGCTGCCGGTGTTGAAATCACTCACGATTATGAAATCATCGAGTTGGGTTGAATCGACATCCAACCATCACAAATGCAGTGCAAGCTCTGGCGGTCAGAAGCCGACATCTGCATAATGCGCCACTTTTTTCAGGGCAATGATCGGCTCGCGGGCTGATCCATTGCCTGGACAGACAACCAAAATCGCCATCGCGAAGAGGTGTTAACCGTCCTACGCAGGTGCGTCGTTCGCATCTGACGGGCATGCTTGATCACGCGGCCGGGCCGCAATACACAGAGAGTTTTCAAACGGTGAAAAGCAAACTCAAGCTCCATGGGTTCAATAACCTGACAAAGACCTTGAGCTTCAACATCTATGACATCTGCTATGCGGAAACCCCGCAAGACCAGCAGGCCTACGTCGAGTACATCAATAAAGAGTACAACGCCAAGCGCCTCACGCAGATCCTCACGGAAGTTGTCGATATCATTGGTGCCAACATCCTGAACATCGCCAGTCAGGACTATGAACCCCAAGGCGCCAGCGTGACCATTCTGATCTCGGAAGAGCCGGTGACACCGACCGAAAGCCAGATAGAAGAGTCCCCGGGCCCGTTGCCTGAAATTATCCTGGCCCACCTCGACAAGAGCCACATCACGGTACATACCTATCCGGAGATCCATCCGGTGGACGGTATCGCAACGTTCCGAGTGGACATCGATGTGTCGACCTGTGGCGTCATTTCACCGCTCAAGGCACTCAACTTCCTTATTCACCAATTCGATTCCGACATCGTGACCGTGGATTACCGTGTGCGTGGCTTCACACGGGACGTGGAAGGCCACAAGCACTTCATTGATCACGAGATCAATTCGATCCAGAACTATCTCTCCGAAGACACTCGCGACGCGTATCAGATGACCGACGTGAACGTGTACCAGGAAAACCTGTTCCACACCAAAATGCTGCTCAAGGACTTCGAGCTGGACAACTACCTGTTCGGTGATGCCACCAGCAACCTGTCCGTTGAGCAGCGTGGCCAGGTGGAAGAGCGTGTGAAGCACGAGATGCTGGAGATTTTCTACGCGCGCAACATGCCGCGCTGAAGATCAAGGCTACAAAAAAAGGCGACTACCTGTGCGGTAGTCGCCTTTTTCAGTTCTGGGAAACCCGATATGTCTGTGGGACAGGCTCCGTATCGCGGTCAGATCCGATAGGTGCTCTTGGTCATGACCTTCGCCAACAGGCTCATGCCGAATTTCACCGGAGCCGGGAAACGAAAACCCCCCGCATCGAGAGCGCTTTCGGCATGCTGTTCTTCATCCTTGCGCATCTGTTCAAGAATCGCCCGGGACTTTTCATCTTCGGCCGGCAACTGCTCCAGGTGCTCATTCAGATGCTTGCACACTTGATGTTCGGTTGCCGCGACGAAACCCAGGCTGACCTTGTCGCTGATCAGTCCGGCCACCGCGCCGATGCCGAATGACATCCCGTAGAACAACGGATTCAGGACGCTGGTATGGCTACCCAATTGGCGAATGCGCTGCTCGCACCAGACCAGGTGGTCGACTTCTTCTTCGGCGGCATGCTCCATCGCCTCGCGTACCTGCGGCAATCTTGCCGTCAGCGCCTGGCCCTGGTACAGAGCCTGGGCGCAAACCTCACCGGTATGGTTGATACGCATCAGGCCCGCGACATGGCGAGTCTCTTCGTCACTCATCTGTACGTCCGGCTGCACGATTGCCGGCGACGGACGGTACGGCTGGCCACTGAAGGGCAGTAGCGTGCGCATCGCGGTATCGGCTTGCAGCAGCAGGCGGTCAATGGGCGAGTAGTGACGTTGGGTAGTCATGCTTACCTCCGGAAAAAATCACGGCAGCCAGTTTAACCCAATCGGCTGCTGAAGATTTGCGCTGGGTCAGCGGTATCAACCCGGTGGCCAGTTCATCTGGCGCTGCCCCAGCACGTGCATATGAATGTGATAGACGGTCTGCCCGCCAAGTTCATTGCAGTTCATCACCACGCGGAAGCCTTCCTCACAGCCCAGCTCAAGCGCCAGGCGCTGGGCGGTAAACAGGATATGTCCGGCCAACCCTTTGTCTTCCTCGGTCAGGTCATTGAGGGTGCGGATCGGTTTTTTCGGAATCACCAGGAAATGCACTGGAGCCTGGGGGGCGATGTCGTGAAAAGCCAGAACCTGATCGTCTTCATAAATGATCCTGGCCGGAATTTCCCGGTTGATGATCTTGGTAAACAGAGTGTCCACGGCTGCTGCTCCGTTGGGTTGTTTGAGGTCGAGTGTATTAAAGGCTCGGTTGGCAAGCCCGGGTTAACCATCCGCAAATCTAGCGTGGACAGTAGGCTTTATTGGACATGCCGCTGAGAATTCGCACCAGCCAGCGCGGCCCGAGCCGGGGCAGGGCGGCGATCCAGCGATTGCGGCGTCCGGGAATGATAATGGCCCGGTCCCTGTCCAGCGCGCGGACAGCGTACAGCGCAACCTCTTCAGGGCTCATCAGCTTCTTATCGTCGCTGGGCTTCTCGTCCCGTTGCCACCCGGCGAAAAAATCGGTGCGGGTCGGGCCAGGGCAAAGTACCGAGACTTTGATCTCACATTTCTTCAGCTCGATTCGCAGGGCTTCGGAAAAGTGCAATACGTACGCTTTGCTGGCGTGGTAGGTGCTCATCCAGGGGCCCGGCTGGAATGCGGCAGTCGACGCGACGTTCAGGATCTGGCCGCCTCCATGCAGCGCCATGCTGTTGCCTACGGCGTGACAGAGGCGGGTCAGGGCCAGGATATTCACTTCGATGAGGTCCTGCTCGGTCATCCAGTCCTGGCCCAGGAACGGGCCGAAGGTGCCGATGCCGGCGCAGTTGACCAGCAGGTCGATCTGGCGTTCGCCTTCTTCCAGTTCCAGCAGGAAACCTGAAAGCCGCAAGGGCTCGCTCAGGTCGCAAGCCCGGAACAATACTTCCACGCCAAATCGCTGGGTCAGTTCGATCGCAATACTTTCCAGTCGATCGCGCTGTCGCGCCACGAGTATCAGGTTGCGCCCGCGCCGGGCCAGTGCTTCAGCCAGGGCCAGGCCGATTCCGCTGGAAGCGCCAGTGATCAGGGCGTAACGGGTCATGCAGTTCTCCATCGCAACAGCCCGCCGCCAGTGGACTGGGCTGTCACTGGCATGAAGCGGGCCTATTGTTCCTCTTCTTCTTCGTAGTCTACAGAAGGCGAGGCGGGCTCGGCTGCATCAACGGCCGGTTCTTCGCTGGTCTGGTCACTGTATTCGCTGCTTTCGTAGCTGCTCGAGGCACCGCTATCGAAGTCCTCCTGGAGAGCGCCGAAGATGCCGGCGAAGGTGGCCACGAAAATCAGGACGATCATCACCAGCCACAGCGACGCCAGCAGCTTGACCGCCGTGGTGTTGCGCGGCGGTGGTGGGCCGTACTGGTTGGCGCCGGTATTGCCTGGGGCGATGATGAGAATGAACGGGAAGATGCTGCCCACGAATGGCACGAGGTTGATCAGCCACAACCACCCCGACCAGCCGAGATCGTGCAGACGCTGGACGTTGAACTGGATGCTCACGAACGCGAAGGCAAGCACGACGACTACAGCGATCAGACCACCGACGACCAACCCTGCTATCGAGTCGGAAGCGAGCAGCCAGTTCGTGGCGACCCAGAAGCCCAGGCCTACCAACGGCAGCATGGCCAGGGTCAGGACCATGGTCCAGGCCAGGTAGCGCAGGCGTCCGATACGTCCCTCGAAGCTGAAGGGTTTGAGCGTGCCGTACTCGGCGAACGTTTCACCCACTGCTGCCCGTGGAGGCGCATAAGGAGAAACAGGATCGATCACGGAGTCCGGCTGGCGGCCGCCCGGCTGCTCCTGGATTTCGCCGAGATTGAGCTGGATGGACGGTTCGGCTTCGATTCGTGCATCGATGCCGCTTTTATGAAGCGCGTCCAGGTACTGTTGCGCTTCATTCTGGGACAGGTTGTTCTTGAGGGACACCTTGCGACCGCTGAACAGTCGTTCAATGGCGCTCACATCACTTTTGAACAGTTCGGCGAGGTTGAGCTTGGCGGTAGTGGTATCTACGCCTGGCAGCAGGGCCCCGTCGAATACAATGTTGAAACGGTTTTCGCTCATGCCTGGCATCCTTGTCTTTCTGGTTGGTTTATTGTGGGTTCAGCGCGGCCAATGGCCGCCAAGTTGTGTCGCTAGGGCTTGCGCCTGCCGGTATTCTTCATCCAGGCGTGCGATCAATTGATCGACACCGGGCAAATCATTGATGTCACCTACACCCTGGCCGGCGGACCATACGGTCTTCCAGGCCTTGGCTTCATCATTGAGCGGTTTGAGTTTCGCCCCCGCATCTGCCACGCCCTTGCCTTGCAGAGCAGCCAGGTCGAAGCCGGCACTTTCCAGGCTCTGACGCATGAAACTGGCCGGCACCCCGGACACTGCGGGAGTATGCACGATGTCCGCGGCTCTGGATGTGAGCAACATCTCTTTATAAGCGTCGGACGCGTGACTTTCCGTCGTGCCGATAAAACGCGTTCCGAAGTAGGCCAGATCCGCGCCAAGCAATTGCGCAGCCAGAATCTGATGGCCGTGGTTAAGGCATCCTGCAAGCAACAGGGTTTTATCGAAGAACTGTCGGATTTCAGCAATCAGTGCGAATGGGCTCCAGGTTCCTGCGTGTCCACCCGCACCGGCCGCAACGGCAATCAAACCGTCGACGCCCGCTTCGGCGGCTTTTTCGGCATGGCGGCGAGTAGTCACGTCGTGAAATACCAGGCCGCCATAGCCATGAACCGCGTCCACCAATTCCTTCACCGCCCCCAGGCTGGTGATGACGATCGGCACCTTGTGCTCGATACAGATTGCCAGGTCGGCCTGGAGTCGCGGGTTGCTGTGATGGACGATCAGATTGACTGCGTAGGGCGCCGGCTTTTCCAGGGTCGCCAAGCCCGCTTCGATTTCCTCCAGCCACGCCTTGAAGCCGCTGCTTTCACGTTGGTTCAACGCCGGGAAACTTCCGACGACACCGTTGCGGCAGCAGGCCAGTACCAGCTGCGGATTGGAAATGAGGAACATCGGTGCGACCACGACAGGCAGCCGCAGACGTTGTTCAAGCAGAGCGGGCAGCGACATTGGAGGTCCCTCTGATCAGTGGATGCGGTTGGATTTAGAACGGCCGGACCACGACCAGAATTACAATAGCCAGCAATATCACGACCGGCACTTCGTTGAACCAGCGATAAAAGACATGACTGCGGGTGTTTTCGCCACGGGCGAAGCGCTTCACCTGGGCACCGCACATATGGTGATAGCCGATCAGCAGGACGACCAGGGTCAGCTTTGCGTGCATCCAGCCACCCTGGGTGAAGTAGGCGCTGGCATTGAGGCTGAGCAAGCCGATGCCGAACACCAGCGTGGCGATCATCGCCGGGCCCATGATGCCGCGATACAACTTGCGTTCCATGATGGAGAAGCGTTCCTTGCTGACGCTGTCTTCGCTTTGAGCGTGGTAGACGAACAGTCTAGGCAGGTAGAACAGGCCGGCAAACCAGCAGACCATGCTGACAATGTGAAGCGCTTTGAGCCATAGATAGAGCATTTTTGATTATTCCCAGGTTCACGGTAGCTTCGATAGTAGAGGTTAGCGCGGCCACACGTCACCTTGGCGGTTGTCGCAGCGCTGCGGGCGCCCTATCATCGACGGCTTTCCAGTGGTTCGTTGAGGGCAGGTTCATGGTCAAGGTCGGTATCGTCGGCGGCACGGGTTACACCGGTGTCGAACTGCTGCGTCTGTTGGCACAGCATCCGCAAGCTGAGGTGGTGGTCATTACCTCCCGATCCGAGGCCGGCCTGGCCGTTGCCGACATGTATCCGAACTTGCGTGGCCATTACGACGGCCTGGCGTTCAGCGTCCCTGACGTCAAGACCCTCGGGGCCTGTGATGTGGTGTTTTTCGCCACCCCCCATGGTGTCGCCCACGCTCTGGCGGGCGAGCTGCTGGCCGCGGGTACCAAGGTCATCGACCTGTCGGCAGACTTCCGTCTGCAGGACGCAGGCGAATGGGCCAAGTGGTACGGTCAGCCCCATGGCGCACCGGAGCTGCTGGACGAGGCGGTCTACGGCTTGCCGGAAGTCAATCGTGAAAAAATCAGGCAGGCACGGCTGATCGCGGTGCCGGGTTGCTACCCGACCGCGACGCAGTTGGGATTCCTGCCGTTGCTGGAGGCCGGTCTCGCCGATGCGTCGCGCTTGATCGCCGACTGCAAGTCGGGCGTCAGCGGCGCGGGTCGAGGTGCCAGCGTTGGCTCGTTGTACTCCGAAACATCGGAGAGCATGAAGGCCTACGCGGTCAAGGGGCATCGTCATTTGCCGGAGATTCGCCAAGGGTTGCGTCGCGCGGCAGGCAAGGACGTCGGTCTGACTTTCGTGCCGCACCTGACGCCCATGATCCGTGGTATCCATTCCACCCTCTACGCCACCGTGACCGATCGCTCCGTGGATCTGCAGGCGCTGTTCGAGAAGCGTTATGCCGATGAGCCGTTTGTCGACGTGATGCCGGCTGGCAGCCATCCGGAAACCCGCAGTGTCCGCGGCGCGAATGTATGCCGGATCGCTGTGCATCGCCCGCAGGATGGCGACCTGGTCGTGGTCCTGTCGGTAATCGACAACCTGGTCAAGGGCGCTTCCGGCCAGGCGGTACAGAACCTCAACATCCTCTTCGGGCTGGATGAGCGGCTGGGCCTGTCCCACGCTGGGATGCTGCCTTAATTAAGAGATGCAGGCTGTAAGCTACGAGCCCGTGGCTTATAGCTTGCGGCTTACAGCTGCTGCGCAAATAGTTGACCAATTTTGTCGGAGAAGCGGATAATGCCCGCCATCACGCATTATGGCGGCGTAAGCGCCGGGAGATATTCAGCATGAGCGTCGAAACCTTCACCCCCACGGCTTTGCAATTCACCCACGGTGCCGCGCACAAGGTGAAGAGCCTGGTCGATGAAGAGGGCAATGATCGTTTGAAGCTGCGCGTGTTCGTGACGGGCGGCGGTTGTTCAGGTTTTCAGTACGGCTTCACTTTCGATGAGGAAGTGGCCGAGGATGACACCATCGTCGAGCGCGAAGGCGTCAGCCTGGTGGTCGATCCGATGAGCTTCCAGTACCTGGCGGGTGCCGAGGTGGATTATCAGGAAGGCCTGGAAGGATCGCGCTTCGTGATCAAGAATCCTAACGCCACCACAACTTGTGGGTGCGGTTCTTCGTTTTCGATCTGATCGCTTCAATAAAAACGCCGCAGAGCCTTACGGCCCTGCGGCTTTTTTTGTCCGCGATTATTGATCTCAGGCCGGATAAATAGCGCCGAGTACGCGCGGGCCACGGGCCCCAGTGACACTTGGACGGTTGCCTGGAATACCCTCAAGACAGCAATGGGCGAGCCAGGCAAAGGCCATGGCTTCAACCCAATCCGGGTCCACGCCGTACACTGCCGTACTGCTGACTTTGGTAGCTGGTAGCAAGTCAGCCAGGCGCTTCATGAGTGTCTGGTTGTGTGCGCCACCGCCGCAGACCAGCAACTCCTGCGTGTTCGGCTGGGCATGCCGGAGTGATTCGACGATGGTCAGGGCAGTCAGTTCAAGTAGTGTCGCCTGCACATCTTCAGGGGCGAAGGCTGGCAATTGCGATAGATGACGGGTCAGCCAGGACAGGTTGAATACTTCTCGTCCGGTACTTTTAGGGCCCTTGGTTACAAAGAAGGGGTCTCCAAGCAACGTCTTGAGCAAAGTCGGCTCTACTTTTCCGCTGGCTGCCCACTGGCCGTCACGATCAAAAGGCTCGCCTCGCTCCTGGTGTATCCATGCATCGAGCAATACGTTGCCTGGGCCACAATCGAAACCTGATACGGGTTTTGCCAGCTCTATCAGGCTGAGATTGCTGAAGCCGCCGACATTCAGCACTGCACGAGGACCGACTCGTTCTTCGAACAGTGCTTCGTGAAATGCCGGAACCAGAGGCGCCCCCTGTCCTCCGGCGGCGACATCACGGCTGCGGAAATCGCTGACAACGGTGATGCCGGTCAATTCGCTCAAGAGTGCCGGGTTACCGATCTGCACGGTAAATCCGCGGGCCGGTTCATGGCGAATGGTTTGGCCGTGGCTGCCAACCGCGGTGACATCTTCAGGCTTGAGCTTCTGTTCGTCGAGTAAGGTATGGATACCCTGCGCGGCCAGCTTTACCCAGTTCTGCTGGGCGATGGCGGAGCGGGCGATCTCATCGGGCCCACTGCTGCACAGTGCAAGCAACTCGGTGCGCAGGGGCGTGGGCATGGGTATGTAATGCGTGGCGATCAATTTGATTGCCGGGGCCAGTTCGATCAGCGCGATATCCAGGCCATCCAGGCTGGTCCCGGACATCACACCGATATAGAGCGCCATGGCTTAGCGCTTGCTCGAAGCCAGCAGGGTGGCTTTCTCTTGATCCATGCGAGCCATCAGAGGCTGGCTCTGAGCCAGGAAACGGGTGCGCTCGGATTTCGCAATCGGATCGGCCATCGGCAGCTTCTGGCCGAGCGGATCGACGTGAACGCCGTTGACCTGGAATTCATAGTGCAAGTGCGGGCCGGTGGACAGGCCAGTTGTGCCGATGTAGCCAATAACCTGGCCTTGCTTGACGGAGCCGCCGGTCTTCACGCCCTTGGCGAAACCTTGCATGTGGCCGTACAGCGTGCGGTAGGTGTTGCCGTGCTGGATGATCACGGTATTGCCATAACCGCCACGACGGCCGGCCAGCAGTACCTTGCCATCGCCGGCAGCCTTGATGGGCGTGCCGCGCGGAGCTGCGTAGTCGACGCCTTTGTGGGCGCGGATCTTGTTCAGGATAGGATGCTTGCGGCCTGCGGAAAACCTGGAGCTGATGCGGGCGAAGTCGACTGGAGTACGGATAAACGCCTTGCGCATGCTGTTGCCGTCAGCGGTGTAGTAGCTGCTGTTGCCCTGCTTGTTGGTGTAGCGCACCGCCGTATAGGTCTTGCCGCGGTTGGTGAAGCGCGCGGAAAGGATCGGTCCGTTGCCGACGCTTTTCCCATTGACCACTTTCTGTTCGTAGATGACGTCGAACTCGTCGCCCTGGCGAATATCCTGCGCGAAGTCGATGTCATAACCAAACACGCTGGCCATGTCCATGGTCAGGCTGTGGGAAAGGCCGGCGCGGGCAGCCGACTGGGACAGCGAACTATTGATGACGCCGTGAACATAGGCGGAGCGCACGGTAGGTTTGGTGGTGACGCGGTTGAATACATAACCCTTTTCGTTTTTGGTCAGGGTGATGCTTTCCAGATCGCTCAGCTTGGTGTGCAGGTTGGTCAACTGCCCGTCTGGATTGAGTTCGAATTCGAGTTTCTGGCCACGTTGCAGTTGAGTGAACTGTTTGGCTTGCTTGTCGCTGGCCAGGATTTCATGGACTGAGGTTGAGGGCAGGCCCACCTTTTCGAAGAGGGTGGAGAGTGTGTCGCCCTTGGCAACAATCACTTCACGGTGGTCCGGTCCTTTCTTCTCTTCTGCAACAGGAGCTTCTACCTGTGCAGTGGCGTTTGCAGTGTCTTTCGCGCTTTCTTCAATCTGCGCAAAAGGCGAGGCGGCCGGTTCGTTTGTGGCTTGAACGGCTTCGGCGGCGTCTTGTTCTTGTGTCAGTTGTTCAGCGGGACTTTCCAGTTCAAGACTCAGAGTCGTCTTTTTGGCTTCGACATCGCTGGAAGGAAATACCAGGAGCGCCAGGCTAAGGAGGGCGGCGATACCACTTGCGGCGAGCAGGTGGGTCTTTGGGTAAAGCGGCGGCGCTTTAGACGGTTCGGTGGTCATAGGTAATTTGACTTTTGAAAAGATGAATTGGAAAAGATGAATGACATGATGAAGATGAAATAACTGTATAAAATATAACCAAAACCCCTGCGAAGCAAGCCCGCGGACGCTCTGTCTATGGGATTGGCGTCCGTGCACCTGGCAAACCTTGTATTTGGTGCGCGATCTTGTATGGTTGGGGCCCTTTGAATCTGAGCCTTGCGGGTCTGTTATGAAGTCGGTTGAAGAGCAGCTAGCGCTGATCAAACGTGGTGCGGAAGAACTGTTGGTCGAGTCCGAGCTGATCGAAAAGCTCAAGCGCGGGCAGCCGCTGCGTATCAAGGCCGGTTTCGACCCGACGGCGCCCGATCTGCACCTGGGGCATACCGTGCTTATTAATAAGCTGCGTCAATTCCAGGAGCTGGGGCATCAGGTTATCTTCCTTATAGGCGACTTCACCGGCATGATCGGTGATCCGAGCGGCAAAAGTGCCACGCGTCCTCCGCTGACTCGTGAGCAGGTTCTCGACAACGCCGAGACCTACAAGACTCAGGTCTTCAAGATTCTTGACCCGGCCAAGACCGAAGTGGCTTTCAACTCCACCTGGATGGATCAGATGGGGCCGGCGGATTTCATACGCCTGACTTCCCAATACACCGTAGCTCGCATGCTCGAGCGCGACGATTTCGACAAGCGATATACAACCAATCAGCCAATCGCCATCCATGAGTTCCTCTATCCGCTTGTGCAGGGTTATGACTCGGTCGCATTGCGGGCGGACGTTGAGCTTGGCGGTACCGATCAGAAGTTCAACCTGCTGATGGGGCGTGAGCTGCAGCGCGGCTATGGCCAAGAAGCTCAGTGCATCCTGACCATGCCATTGCTGGAAGGTCTGGATGGCGTGAAGAAGATGTCCAAGTCGCTGGGCAACTACGTCGGGATCCAGGAAGCGCCGGGCGTCATGTACGGCAAGTTGGTTTCCATTCCTGATGTGCTGATGTGGCGTTATTTCGAGCTGTTGAGCTTCCGCTCCATGGATGAGATCAATGCTTTCCGAGCCGATGTGGAGGCGGGCGCTAATCCGCGTGACATCAAGATCAAGCTGGCCGAAGAGATCGTTGCTCGTTTCCATGGGGAAGAGGCTGCGGCCAACGCTCATCGTGCGGCGGGTAATCGCATGAAGGATGGCGAGCTGCCGGATGACCTGCCGGAGATCGAATTGACTGCTGCCGAGGATATGCCGATTGCGGCGGTTCTGAATAAGGCGGGCTTGGTCAAGAATGCTGCGGTGGCGCGAGACCTCTTGGGGTCGGGTGGCGTGCGTATAGATGGTGAGGTCGTGGATCGCACCTATATATATAAGCTGGGCTCCACTCATGTGTGTCAGGCCGGCAAGAAGG
>NZ_CP071657.1:645000-1010000 GCF_051132075.1 Pseudomonas sp. R3-56
TTAGTGATCCGGTGGTTCTGTATGGAAGGGCCATCGCTCAACGGATAAAAGGTACTCCGGGGATAACAGGCTGATACCGCCCAAGAGTTCATATCGACGGCGGTGTTTGGCACCTCGATGTCGGCTCATCACATCCTGGGGCTGAAGCCGGTCCCAAGGGTATGGCTGTTCGCCATTTAAAGTGGTACGCGAGCTGGGTTTAGAACGTCGTGAGACAGTTCGGTCCCTATCTGCCGTGGACGTTTGAGATTTGAGAGGGGCTGCTCCTAGTACGAGAGGACCGGAGTGGACGAACCTCTGGTGTTCCGGTTGTCACGCCAGTGGCATTGCCGGGTAGCTATGTTCGGAAAAGATAACCGCTGAAAGCATCTAAGCGGGAAACTTGCCTCAAGATGAGATCTCACTGGGACCTTGAGTCCCCTGAAGGGCCGTCGAAGACTACGACGTTGATAGGCAGGGTGTGTAAGCGCTGTGAGGCGTTGAGCTAACCTGTACTAATTGCCCGTGAGGCTTGACCATATAACACCCAAGCAATCTGTAGACTCGAAAGAGGCCAGATTGCGGTGTGTGAAGACGAGATGAACCGAAAGTTCGAGTCAAAACCCACAAACTATCGCATACCCATTCGCTGGAACGTGACCGCAAGGCACGCGCTGGCTACCGAATTTCTTGACGACCATAGAGCATTGGAACCACCTGATCCCATCCCGAACTCAGAAGTGAAACGATGCATCGCCGATGGTAGTGTGGGGTTTCCCCATGTGAGAGTAGGTCATCGTCAAGATTAAATTCCGAAACCCCTATCTGCTGACGCAGGTAGGGGTTTTGTTTTGCCCGCAGGAAAGCGCTTGGGTGTTTCTATGCAACCGTCTTGTGCATGGCTATCATGCGGGCCTCGTTATCAGGCGCAGTTCGTATGCTCACGTTGCTAAAACTTCTGAAGGACGGCCGTTTCCATTCGGGCCAGGCGCTGGGTGCTGGGTTAGGTATCAGTCGTAGTGCGGTATGGAAACAATTGCAGCACCTGGAGGCGGAATTAGGCTTGTCTGTGCATAAGGTTCGGGGCAAGGGGTATCGCCTGGCGAAGCCGCTGTTGCTTTTGGATGCGGCCGAAATCCGCGCGGCAGAAGGCTGTGAGTGGCCTGTTCACCTGTTTGATTCCATTGACTCCACTAATGCCGAATCGCTGCGGTCCATCGGGCGTGGCGTGGAAGCGCCATTCCTTGTTCTGGCCGAGCGGCAAATAGCCGGTCGGGGACGTCGCGGCCGCAAATGGGTCAGTCCATTCGCCGAAAACCTCTATTACAGCCTGGTGCTGCGCATTGACGGTGGCATGCGGCAGATTGAGGGGCTCAGTCTTGTCGTTGGGCTCGCCGTCATGCATTCGTTGCGTGACATGGGAGTGGTTGAGGCAGGCTTGAAGTGGCCTAACGATGTGTTGGTAGGTGAAAAGAAAATCGCCGGCATACTGCTTGAGCTGGTAGGGGATCCTGCGGACGTTTGTCACGTTGTCCTGGGTGTCGGGGTAAACGTGAATATGCAATCGACTGATGAGGTTGATCAGCAGTGGACGTCCATGAGTCTTGAAGCGGGTCGTGATTTTGACCGGAACGAGCTGGTGGCGCGAATGAGTGGAAAGCTTCAGGGGTATCTGAAGCTGCATCATGCGTCGGGATTTGCAGCGATCCAGTCGGAGTGGGAGCAATACCATTTGTGGCAGGGGCGGGCTGTGTCGCTGATTGCCGGTATCAATCGTATCGACGGCGTGGTGATGGGCATTGATCGCCAAGGTGCGCTGCGTTTGAAGGTGGATGGTGTGGAAAAGATATTCAGTGGTGGCGAGCTCAGCTTGAGGTTGCGTGATGATTCTTGAGCTTGATTGCGGCAACAGTTTTATCAAGTGGCGTGTTGTTCGTGCAGATGGCGTCACCCCTGTCGGCGGTGGGGTAGTCGGCTCGGATAGCGATTTGCTCGCGAGCCTGACAGGCTCAGATAAATTTCAGCTGAAGAAATGCCGTCTTGTCAGCGTCAGGACTTCTGAGGAGACCGATTCGTTGGTCGCCTCCCTGGTAGAGACATTTGGGGTCTCCGTGGCTCGCGCAACACCTACCCAAGAGATGGCGGGCGTTACAAACGGTTATGAAGACTATGAGCGCTTGGGGCTTGATCGATGGCTGGCTTTGCTCGGTGGGTACCACCTGGCTTCGGGCGCATGCCTGGTTCTGGATTTTGGTACGGCAATCACGGCAGATTTCGTAGCGCCTGACGGGCAGCACTTGGGAGGGTTCATCTGTCCTGGTATGCCTCTGATGCGTAACCAGTTACGTACCCATACCCGGCGAATCCGCTATGACGATACTGCTGCAGAGCGGGCTCACGAGAGTCTTGCTCCTGGCAGGGCAACGGTCGAGGCGGTGGAACGTGGCTGTATGCTGATGTTGAGAGGCTTCGTGCTGACTCAGCTCGAATTGGCGCGGCAATATTGGGGAGAGGATTTCGAGGTGTTTCTAACGGGAGGGGATGCTGATCTGGTTTCCGGGGTTGTTCCAGATGCCAAGGTCGTGCCTGACCTGGTTTTTGTTGGTTTGGCGATGGCTTGTCCTTTGTCTTGAGGTTTTCTATGCGGTGGCTGTTTTTGTTGTTGCTGGTTTTAAATGGCTTCTATTACATCTGGCATCAGCAGGAGGTCCCGCTTCGCGCCAAGGATGTCACTCCGCTGAGCCTGTATCGGGGTTCGCAGCAAGACATTCATCTCCTGAGCGAGACGGCGGATGCGCTAGTCAGGCGTGAGCCGGGTAAATCGAGTGAAGGGCAAAAGAACTGCAATTACCTGGGTGGCTTCGTACGCCCGGAGCTGGCCAGGCAATTGGAACAGCGACTGGCTTCTTCGGGGGTTGCGGGCCGTACCGTTACGTTTAGCTCGCCAGCGTCTCCAGAGTCTGGTGGATTCTGGGTCCAGGTTCCACCGGATAGCGCGGCGAAGATGAATGAGGTGCTGCTACAAAACCTTTCCAAAGAATTCAATGAGTTAAAACATAAAATAATGCCTTGCGAAGGGGTTGCGCCTGCTGGGTAGTTTGCATAGAATGGCGCCCGCTTCGCAGTGAAGACCTTTAACGGTCATCGGTACGAAGCGGCGTCAACGCAGCTAACCTCAGGTTTTTTATGAGAAAATGCTTGACAGAAGGCTGGCATGATATAGAATGCCGGCTCGCTTAGGAGGGGTTCCCGAGCGGCCAAAGGGATCAGACTGTAAATCTGACGTCTACGACTTCGAAGGTTCGAATCCTTCCCCCTCCACCAGTTTTAGCGTGAGCTGCAAGCTCCGCGGGTATAGTTTAGTGGTAGAACCTCAGCCTTCCAAGCTGATGATGCGGGTTCGATTCCCGCTACCCGCTCCAAGTTTGCAGGTTGTGCAAAGTGTTTTGCTCTTGTAGCTCAGTTGGTAGAGCACACCCTTGGTAAGGGTGAGGTCAGCGGTTCAAATCCGCTCAAGAGCTCCATATTACAAGGCAGATATGAAAATATCTGCCTTTGTTTTAATGGCTCGTGTGACTCGCTAAATTCTTCTCCTAGGGGTGATTTCGATGGCTAAGGAAAAGTTCGAACGTAATAAGCCGCACGTCAACGTTGGTACCATCGGTCACGTCGATCACGGTAAAACCACGCTGACCGCTGCTCTGACCCGTGTCTGCTCCGAAGTTTTCGGCTCGGCCAAGGTTGACTTCGACAAGATCGACAGCGCCCCGGAAGAAAAAGCTCGCGGTATCACCATCAATACCGCTCACGTTGAATACGATTCGGCCGTGCGTCACTACGCACACGTTGACTGCCCAGGTCACGCCGACTACGTAAAAAACATGATCACCGGTGCTGCGCAGATGGACGGCGCGATCCTGGTTTGCTCGGCCGCCGATGGTCCGATGCCACAAACCCGTGAGCACATCCTGCTGTCCCGTCAGGTAGGCGTTCCGTACATCGTTGTCTTCCTGAACAAGGCTGACATGGTTGACGACGCTGAGCTGCTGGAGCTGGTTGAGATGGAAGTGCGCGACCTGTTGAGCACTTACGACTTCCCAGGTGATGACACTCCAATCATCATCGGTTCGGCTCTGATGGCTCTGAACGGCCAAGATGACAACGAAATGGGCACCACTGCGGTGAAGAAGCTGGTTGAGACTCTGGACAGCTACATCCCAGAGCCTGAGCGTGCTATCGACAAGCCGTTCCTGATGCCAATCGAAGATGTATTCTCGATCTCTGGTCGCGGTACTGTTGTGACTGGTCGTGTCGAGCGTGGCATCGTCCGTATCCAGGAAGAAGTTGAGATCGTCGGTTTGCGCGACACTCAGAAAACTACCTGCACCGGCGTTGAAATGTTCCGCAAGCTGCTCGACGAAGGTCGTGCTGGCGAGAACTGCGGCGTGCTGTTGCGCGGCACCAAGCGTGACGACGTTGAGCGTGGCCAGGTTCTGGTCAAGCCAGGCACCGTCAAGCCGCACACCAAGTTCACCGCAGAAGTTTATGTTCTGAGCAAGGAAGAGGGTGGTCGTCATACCCCGTTCTTCAAAGGCTACCGTCCACAGTTCTACTTCCGGACCACTGACGTGACCGGTAACTGCGAGCTGCCGGAAGGCGTTGAAATGGTAATGCCAGGTGACAACATCCAGATGACTGTCACTCTGATCAAGACCATCGCGATGGAAGACGGTCTGCGTTTCGCTATCCGTGAAGGCGGTCGTACCGTCGGCGCCGGCGTCGTAGCCAAAGTCATCGAGTAAACAGTTGTAATGTCTTTTTCGGGCCGGCATAATGGTCGGCCTGATTTTGTTTTAGGTCAGTAGCTCAATTGGCAGAGCGACGGTCTCCAAAACCGTAGGTTGGGGGTTCGATTCCCTCCTGACCTGCCAGATTCACTCGGTGTGTCTGGCTTTCTTTTCACAGGATCTTCATAGATGACTCCTAAAGCTGAAGCTCAAGGCTCTCGCTTCGATCTGCTCAAGTGGCTAGTGGTAGTCGCTTTGGTGGTTGTTGGCGTTGTTGGCAATCAGTATTTTTCTGCTTCGCCGATCCTGTACCGCGTACTTGCATTACTCGCTATTGCTGCTGTTGCTGCCTTTGTAGGCCTGCAAACAGCCAAGGGCAAGTCTTTCTTTGTACTCGCTAAGGAAGCTCGCACCGAGATTCGTAAAGTCGTATGGCCGACTCGCCAAGAAACCACGCAGACCACGTTGATCGTTGTGGCTGTTGTTCTGGTAATGGCGTTGCTGTTGTGGGGGCTTGATTCCCTGCTCGGCTGGCTTGTTTCCTTGATTGTTGGCTAAGGGTGTCCCGTGGCTAAGCGTTGGTACGTTGTGCATGCTTACTCGGGTTACGAGAAGCATGTCATGCGCTCGCTGATAGAGCGCGTAAAGCTGGCTGGCATGGAAGATGGCTTTGGCGAGATTCTGGTCCCCACTGAAGAAGTGGTGGAGATGCGTAACGGCCAGAAGCGCAAAAGTGAACGCAAGTTCTTTCCAGGCTATGTGCTGGTACAGATGGATATGAACGAAGGGACTTGGCACTTGGTCAAGGATACCCCTCGGGTGATGGGCTTCATCGGCGGAACCGCCGACAAGCCTGCGCCGATCACTGATAAAGAGGCAGAAGCAATTCTGCGTCGCGTCGCTGATGGTAGCGACAAACCGAAGCCGAAGACGTTGTTTGAACCAGGTGAAGTTGTACGGGTCACTGATGGTCCATTCGCCGACTTCAATGGTACGGTCGAAGAAGTTAACTACGAAAAGAGCCGGATCCAAGTGGCAGTGCTCATTTTCGGTCGCTCTACTCCGGTAGAGTTGGAGTTCAGTCAGGTCGAAAAGGTCTGATTGAGCAGGCATCCCAACCCCGCAGCCCAAGGCTGTGGGGTT
The DNA here is from genome assembly GCF_051132075.1 of Pseudomonas sp. R3-56. Classification (NCBI taxonomy): domain Bacteria; kingdom Pseudomonadati; phylum Pseudomonadota; class Gammaproteobacteria; order Pseudomonadales; family Pseudomonadaceae; genus Pseudomonas; species Pseudomonas sp. R3-56. The sequence continues at coordinate 650,910 of NZ_CP071657.1, forward strand.
TTGTCGTCACTGGGATAAACGCGCAAGCAACCGGGGAGCCTTTCGAGGCGTTCGAACCCGTAATTGGAGTGCCTCATGGCCAAGAAGATTACCGCTTACATCAAGCTGCAAGTGAAGGCCGCTCAGGCTAACCCAAGCCCACCCGTTGGTCCTGCACTGGGTCAGCACGGCGTGAACATCATGGAATTCTGCAAGGCTTTCAACGCCCGTACCCAGGGTCTTGAGCCAGGTCTGCCGACTCCAGTGATCATCACTGTCTACAGCGACCGTAGCTTCACTTTCGAAACAAAAAGCACCCCTGCTTCGGTTCTGCTGAAGAAGGCTGCAGGTTTGACCAGCGGTTCCGCTCGTCCAAACACCGTTAAGGTTGGCACCGTTACCCGTGCTCAGCTGGAAGAAATCGCGAAAACCAAAAACGCGGATCTGACTGCAGCTGATATGGATGCAGCCGTGCGTACTATCGCCGGTTCTGCTCGTAGCATGGGCCTTAACGTGGAGGGTGTGTAATGGCTAAGCTGACCAAGCGTCAAAAGGCTATCGCCGGCAAAATCGAAGCAGGCAAGGCCTACAACTTTGTAGACGCCGCCGCTCTGCTGGCCGAGCTGTCGACTGTCAAGTTCAGCGAGTCGTTCGACGTTGCTGTAAACCTGGGCGTTGACCCACGTAAATCCGACCAGGTCGTTCGTAGCGCTACCGTGCTGCCACACGGCACTGGCAAGACCGTACGTGTTGCCGTGTTCACCCAGGGCCCTGCAGCTGAAGCTGCTCTGGCTGCTGGCGCTGATCGCGTAGGCATGGACGACCTGGCTGCCGAAATGAAAGGCGGCGACCTGAACTATGACGTCGTGATCGCATCCCCGGATGCCATGCGTGTTGTAGGTCAGTTGGGTCAGATCCTCGGTCCACGTGGCCTGATGCCTAACCCTAAGGTTGGTACCGTGACTCCAGACGTAGCCACCGCGGTTAAAAACGCCAAGGCTGGTCAGGTTCGTTATCGCACCGACAAAAACGGCATCATCCACACTTCCGTTGGCAAGATCGGCTTCGACGCCGTCAAGCTGAAGGAAAACGTTGAAGCCCTGATCGCTGATCTGAAGCGTATCAAGCCAGCTTCTTCGAAAGGTATCTACGTCAAGCGCGTTACCCTGAGCACCACTATGGGCCCAGGTCTGATCATTGATCAGAGCTCGCTCGACGCGTAAGACTCAGGTTGGCGCAAGCGATTGCGCCAATCACATATTGGGGTCCCTGCCTGGCGGGGGCTGTCCAAGACCGTAGGCGACGCAAGTCTTAAACCACAAGCCTACGCAGATGGTGCTCCCGGTTCCTTACCGAATCAGACACCAAAACGACATTCGGTTTCGATCGGATGAAACGGTAACAAGCAGGAGTTAAACCCGTGGCAATTAATCTCGAAGACAAGAAGGCCATCGTCGCTGAAGTCAACGAGGCTGCCAAAGTCGCTCTGTCCGCTGTCGTGGCTGATGCCCGTGGCGTAACAGTAGGCGCAATGACCGGACTCCGTAAAGAGGCCCGTGAAGCTGGCGTTTATGTACGTGTCGTACGTAACACCCTGCTCAAGCGCGCTGTTGCTGACACTGAATACAGTGTTCTCAACGACGTGTTCACCGGCCCGACCCTGATCGCGTTCTCCAAAGATCATCCAGGCGCTGCTGCCCGTTTGTTCAAGGAATTCGCCAAGGGTCAGGACAAGTTCGAGATCAAGGCAGCTGCGTTCGAGGGCAAGTTCCTCGCAGCTAATCAGATCGATGTACTGGCAACACTGCCGACCCGCGACGAAGCCATTTCGCAGTTGATGAGCGTGATTCAAGGCGCCACCAGCAAGCTGGCTCGTACTCTGGCTGCAGTTCGCGAGCAAAAAGAAGCTGCCGCGGCCTAAGGCTGAGCACTTTCTCTCGCGCTTTTTTGTTTATTTCGATGGCCGCGTAGGCCGTCCCCCAATTCAGGAAATACAGTAATGTCTATCTCCCAAGACGATATCCTCAACGCCGTAGCTGAAATGTCGGTTCTGCAGGTTGTTGAGCTGATCAAAGCTTTCGAAGAAAAATTCGGCGTTTCCGCTGCTGCTGCTTCCGCTGGTCCAGCTGCTGCTGCCGCTGTTGTTGAAGAGCAAACCGAATTCAACGTCATGCTGACCGAAGCTGGCGAGAAGAAAGTTAACGTGATCAAGGCAGTACGTGAACTGACCGGTCTGGGCCTGAAAGAAGCCAAGGCTGTAGTTGACGGCGCTCCTGCCATGGTTCTGGAAGCTGTTGCCAAAGACGCAGCTGACAAAGCCAAAGCAGTACTGGAAGAAGCAGGCGCTAAAGTCGAGCTGAAGTAAGCATCGACTTTGCGTCTCCAGCCCGAGCGTTAAGCGACAGGCTGATGGCTGGTGGCTCTTGCCACCGGCCTTTTTCCGTTATTGGCAGCCGACTGGGTCGGTGCTGATCGCGCGCTGTAACCACCCGATGTGGTGGCGCAAACCAAGGGGTTTGCACGATTTTCTGGCTGCTCCCGTCGGGAGGGGCCAAACAAGCAGGTGACCAAGCTGGGGAACGCTGATGGCTTACTCATATACTGAGAAAAAACGTATCCGCAAGGACTTTAGCAAGTTGCCGGACGTCATGGATGTGCCGTACCTCCTGGCCATCCAGCTGGATTCGTATCGTGAATTCTTGCAAGCGGGAGCGACTAAAGATCAGTTCCGCGACGTGGGCCTGCATGCGGCCTTCAAATCCGTTTTCCCGATCATCAGCTACTCCGGCAATGCTGCGCTGGAGTACGTCGGTTATCGCCTGGGCGAACCGGCATTTGATGTCAAAGAATGCGTATTGCGCGGTGTGACTTACGCCGTACCTTTGCGGGTAAAAGTGCGCCTGATCATTTTCGACAAAGAATCGTCGAACAAAGCGATCAAGGACATCAAAGAGCAAGAAGTCTACATGGGTGAAATCCCCCTGATGACTGAAAACGGTACCTTCGTAATCAACGGTACCGAGCGTGTAATCGTTTCCCAGCTGCACCGTTCTCCGGGCGTGTTCTTCGACCACGACCGTGGCAAGACGCACAGCTCCGGCAAACTGCTCTACTCCGCGCGCATCATTCCTTACCGCGGTTCGTGGCTGGACTTCGAGTTCGACCCGAAAGACTGCGTATTCGTGCGTATCGACCGTCGTCGCAAGCTGCCTGCATCGGTACTGCTGCGCGCGCTCGGCTATACCACCGAGGAAGTGCTGGACGCGTTCTACACCACCAACGTTTTCCATGTGCAGGGTGAAAACCTGAGCCTGGAGTTGGTGCCTCAGCGCCTGCGCGGTGAAATCGCCGTCCTGGATATCCAGGATGACAAGGGCAAGGTTATTGTCGAGCAAGGTCGTCGTATCACCGCTCGTCACATCAACCAGCTGGAAAAAGCCGGGATCAAAGAGCTGCAGGTGCCGATGGACTACGTCCTGGGTCGCACCACCGCCAAGGTCATCGTGCATCCGGCCACTGGCGAGATCATTGCCGAGTGCAACACCGAGCTGACCACCGAGATCCTGGCGAAAATCGCCAAGGCTCAGGTTGTTCGCATCGAGACGCTGTACACCAACGATATCGACTGCGGTCCGTTCATCTCCGATACGCTGAAGATCGACTCCACTGGCAACCAACTGGAAGCCCTGGTCGAGATCTATCGCATGATGCGTCCTGGCGAGCCGCCAACCAAGGATGCCGCCGAGACCCTGTTCAACAACCTGTTCTTCAGCCCTGAGCGCTATGACCTGTCTGCGGTCGGCCGGATGAAGTTCAACCGTCGTATCGGTCGTACCGAGATCGAAGGTTCGGGCGTGCTGAACAAGGACGACATCGTTGCGGTGCTCAAGACCCTGGTCGACATCCGTAACGGCAAAGGCATCGTCGATGACATCGACCACCTGGGTAACCGTCGTGTCCGCTGCGTAGGCGAGATGGCTGAGAACCAGTTCCGTGTTGGCCTGGTGCGTGTCGAGCGCGCGGTCAAGGAACGTCTGTCGATGGCTGAAAGCGAAGGCCTGATGCCGCAAGACCTGATCAACGCCAAGCCAGTGGCTGCGGCGGTGAAGGAGTTCTTCGGTTCGAGCCAGCTGTCGCAATTCATGGACCAGAACAACCCGCTGTCCGAGATCACCCACAAGCGTCGTGTCTCCGCACTCGGCCCAGGCGGTCTGACTCGTGAGCGTGCAGGCTTCGAAGTTCGTGACGTACACCCGACTCACTACGGTCGCGTATGCCCGATCGAAACGCCGGAAGGTCCGAACATCGGTCTGATCAACTCCCTGGCTGCCTATGCGCGCACCAACCAGTACGGTTTCCTTGAGAGCCCGTACCGTGTGGTGAAAGACGCCCTGGTTACCGACGAGATCGTATTCCTGTCCGCCATCGAAGAAGCTGATCATGTGATCGCCCAGGCTTCGGCCACGATGAACGACAAGAAAGTCCTGACCGACGAGCTGGTAGCTGTTCGTCACTTGAACGAGTTCACCGTCAAGGCGCCGGAAGACGTCACCCTGATGGACGTATCGCCCAAGCAGGTAGTTTCGGTTGCTGCTTCGCTGATCCCGTTCCTCGAGCACGACGACGCCAACCGTGCATTGATGGGTTCGAACATGCAGCGTCAAGCTGTACCGACCCTGCGTGCCGACAAGCCGCTGGTAGGTACCGGCATGGAGCGTAACGTTGCCCGTGACTCCGGCGTTTGCGTCGTGGCTCGTCGTGGTGGCGTGATCGACTCCGTCGATGCCAGCCGTATCGTGGTTCGTGTTGCCGATGACGAAGTTGAAACTGGCGAAGCCGGTGTCGACATCTACAACCTGACCAAGTACACCCGCTCCAACCAGAACACCTGCATCAACCAGCGTCCACTGGTGAGCAAGGGTGATCGGGTTCAGCGCAGCGACATCATGGCCGACGGCCCGTCCACCGACATGGGTGAACTGGCACTGGGTCAGAACATGCGCATCGCGTTCATGGCGTGGAACGGCTTCAACTTCGAAGACTCCATCTGCCTGTCCGAGCGTGTGGTTCAGGAAGACCGCTTCACCACGATCCACATTCAGGAACTGACCTGTGTGGCCCGTGACACCAAGCTTGGCCCAGAAGAAATCACTGCGGACATCCCGAACGTGGGTGAGGCTGCACTGAACAAGCTGGACGAAGCCGGTATCGTTTATGTAGGTGCCGAAGTAGGCGCAGGCGACATCCTGGTAGGCAAGGTCACTCCGAAAGGCGAGACCCAACTGACTCCGGAAGAGAAACTGCTGCGTGCCATCTTCGGTGAAAAAGCCAGCGACGTGAAAGACACCTCCCTGCGTGTGCCTACCGGCACCAAGGGTACCGTCATCGACGTACAGGTCTTCACCCGTGACGGTGTCGAGCGTGATGCTCGTGCATTGTCCATCGAGAAGACTCAGCTCGACGAGATCCGCAAGGATCTGAACGAAGAGTTCCGTATCGTTGAAGGCGCGACTTTCGAACGTCTGCGTTCCGCTCTGGTAGGCCACAAGGCCGAAGGCGGCGCAGGCCTGAAGAAAGGTCAGGAAATCACCGACGAAGTTCTCGACGGTCTTGAGCATGGTCAGTGGTTCAAACTGCGCATGGCTGAAGACGCTCTGAACGAGCAGCTCGAGAAGGCCCAGGCCTACATCGTTGATCGCCGCCGTCTGCTGGACGACAAGTTCGAAGACAAGAAGCGCAAACTGCAGCAGGGCGATGACCTGGCTCCAGGCGTGCTGAAGATCGTCAAGGTTTACCTGGCAATCCGTCGTCGCATCCAGCCGGGCGACAAGATGGCCGGTCGTCACGGTAACAAAGGTGTGGTCTCGGTGATCATGCCGGTTGAAGACATGCCGCACGATGCCAACGGCACCCCGGTCGATGTGGTCCTCAACCCGCTGGGCGTACCTTCGCGTATGAACGTCGGTCAGATCCTCGAAACCCACCTGGGCCTTGCGGCCAAAGGTCTGGGCGAGAAGATCAACCGCATGATCGAAGAGCAGCGCAAGGTCGCCGACCTGCGTAAGTTCCTGCACGAGATCTACAACGAGATCGGCGGGCGCAACGAAGAGCTGGATACCTTCTCCGACCAGGAAATCCTGGACCTGGCGAAGAACCTGCGCGGCGGCGTTCCAATGGCTACCCCGGTGTTCGACGGTGCCAAGGAAAGCGAAATCAAGGCCATGCTGAAACTGGCAGACCTGCCGGAAAGCGGCCAGATGCAGCTGTTCGACGGCCGTACCGGCAACAAGTTCGAGCGTCCGGTTACCGTTGGCTACATGTACATGCTGAAGCTGAACCACTTGGTAGACGACAAGATGCACGCTCGTTCTACCGGTTCTTACAGCCTGGTTACCCAGCAGCCGCTGGGTGGTAAGGCGCAGTTCGGTGGTCAGCGTTTCGGGGAGATGGAGGTCTGGGCACTGGAAGCGTACGGTGCTGCTTACACTCTGCAAGAAATGCTCACAGTGAAGTCGGACGATGTGAACGGCCGGACCAAGATGTACAAGAACATCGTGGACGGCGATCACCGTATGGAGCCGGGCATGCCCGAGTCCTTCAACGTGTTGATCAAGGAAATTCGTTCCCTCGGCATCGATATCGATCTGGAAACCGAATAACACGTGACGCGAATCGAGAGCGGGGCTGTCTTGCCCGCTCTCTGCTCCGCCAGGAGGAAAGGCCTTGAAAGACCTACTGAATTTGCTGAAAAACCAGGGTCAAGTCGAAGAGTTCGACGCCATCCGTATTGGATTGGCCTCGCCTGAGATGATCCGTTCGTGGTCGTTCGGTGAAGTTAAAAAGCCGGAAACCATCAACTACCGTACGTTCAAACCCGAGCGTGACGGCCTGTTCTGCGCCAAGATCTTTGGCCCGGTAAAGGATTACGAGTGCCTGTGCGGTAAGTACAAGCGCTTGAAGCATCGCGGCGTGATCTGCGAGAAGTGCGGCGTTGAAGTTGCGCTGGCAAAAGTTCGTCGTGAGCGTATGGCGCACATCGAGCTGGCTTCGCCGGTTGCCCACATCTGGTTCCTGAAATCGCTGCCGTCCCGTATCGGCTTGCTGATGGACATGACCCTGCGTGATATCGAGCGCGTTCTCTACTTCGAGAGCTATGTCGTTATCGATCCAGGCATGACCACCCTTGAAAAAGGTCAGTTGCTCAACGACGAGCAATACTTCGAAGCGCTGGAAGAGTTCGGCGACGATTTCGATGCCCGCATGGGGGCCGAAGCTGTCCGCGAGCTGCTGCACGCTATCGACCTGGAGCACGAGATTGGTCGCCTGCGCGAAGAGATTCCGCAAACCAACTCCGAAACCAAGATCAAGAAGCTGTCCAAGCGTCTGAAGTTGATGGAAGCCTTCCAGGGTTCCGGCAACCTGCCAGAGTGGATGGTGCTGACCGTTCTGCCGGTTCTGCCGCCAGACCTGCGTCCACTGGTCCCGCTGGATGGCGGTCGTTTCGCGACTTCCGACCTCAACGATCTGTATCGTCGAGTGATCAACCGTAACAACCGCTTGAAGCGCCTGCTCGATCTGTCCGCTCCGGACATCATCGTGCGCAACGAAAAGCGTATGTTGCAGGAAGCGGTCGACGCACTGCTCGACAACGGTCGCCGTGGCCGCGCTATCACCGGTTCGAACAAGCGTCCTCTGAAATCCCTGGCTGACATGATCAAGGGTAAACAAGGTCGTTTCCGTCAGAACTTGCTCGGTAAGCGTGTTGACTACTCGGGTCGTTCGGTAATTACCGTAGGTCCGACCCTGCGTCTGCACCAGTGCGGTCTGCCTAAGAAAATGGCACTGGAACTGTTCAAGCCGTTCATTTTCGGCAAGCTGGAAATGCGTGGTCTCGCTACCACCATCAAAGCCGCCAAGAAAATGGTCGAGCGCGAGCTGCCAGAAGTCTGGGACGTTCTTGCCGAAGTAATTCGCGAACACCCAGTGCTGCTCAACCGTGCACCGACCCTTCACCGTCTGGGTATCCAGGCGTTTGAACCGGTACTGATCGAAGGCAAGGCTATCCAGCTGCACCCTCTGGTCTGTGCTGCGTACAACGCCGACTTCGACGGCGACCAGATGGCTGTGCACGTACCGCTGACGCTGGAAGCCCAGCTCGAAGCGCGTGCGTTGATGATGTCGACCAACAACATCCTGTCGCCAGCCAACGGTGAGCCAATCATCGTTCCGTCGCAGGACGTTGTATTGGGTCTGTACTACATGACTCGTGAAGCGATCAACGCCAAGGGCGAAGGTCGTGTTTTCGCGGACCTGCAGGAAGTTGACCGGGTGTTCCGTGCCGGCGAAGCCGCGCTGCACGCCAAGGTCAAGGTGCGAATCAACGAGACCGTTAACGATCGTGATGGTGGCAGCGTCAAGAACACTCGCATCGTCGACACCACTGTCGGCCGTGCGCTGTTGTTCCAGGTTGTTCCACCTGGCCTGTCGTTTGACGTCGTCAACCTGCCGATGAAGAAAAAGGCGATCTCCAAGCTGATCAACCAGTGCTACCGCGTGGTTGGTCTGAAAGAGACCGTGATCTTCGCTGACCAGCTGATGTACACCGGTTTTGCCTATTCGACCATTTCCGGCGTTTCCATCGGTGTTAACGACTTCGTTATCCCTGATGAAAAAGCCCGCATCATCGGTGCTGCCACCGAGGAAGTGAAAGAGATCGAGAGCCAGTACGCGTCCGGCCTGGTAACCCAGGGCGAGAAGTACAACAAGGTAATCGACCTGTGGTCGAAGGCGAACGACGAAGTATCCAAGGCGATGATGGCCAACCTCTCGAAAGAGAAGGTCATCGACCGCCACGGCAACGAAGTCGACCAGGAATCGTTCAACTCGATGTACATGATGGCCGACTCGGGCGCACGGGGTTCTGCTGCGCAGATCCGTCAGCTCGCCGGTATGCGTGGCCTGATGGCCAAGCCGGACGGCTCCATCATCGAGACGCCGATTACCGCGAACTTCCGTGAAGGTTTGAGCGTACTTCAGTACTTCATCTCCACTCACGGTGCTCGTAAGGGTCTCGCGGATACCGCGTTGAAAACCGCGAACTCCGGTTACCTGACTCGTCGTCTGGTAGACGTGGCGCAGGATCTGGTTGTGACCGAGATCGATTGCGGCACCGAACACGGCCTGGTCATGACGCCGCACATTGAAGGCGGTGACGTTGTCGAGCCGCTGGGTGAGCGCGTATTGGGTCGTGTCATTGCCCGTGACGTGTTCAAGCCGGGTACCGAGGACGTCATCGTTCCTGCGGGCACCCTGGTTGACGAGAAGTGGGTCGAGTTCATCGAGCTCAACAGCATCGACGAAGTGATCGTACGTTCGCCGATCAGCTGCGAAACCCGCTACGGCATCTGCGCCAAGTGCTACGGCCGCGATCTGGCTCGTGGTCACCAGGTGAACATCGGTGAAGCGGTCGGCGTTATTGCTGCCCAGTCCATCGGTGAGCCGGGTACCCAGCTGACCATGCGTACGTTCCACATCGGTGGTGCGGCAAGCCGGACCTCCGCGGCCGACAGCGTTCAGGTGAAGAATGGCGGTACTGTCCGTCTGCACAACCTGAAGCACGTTGAGCGTGTCGACGGTCACCTGGTGGCTGTGTCCCGTTCCGGTGAGCTGGCGATTGCCGACGACTTCGGTCGTGAGCGCGAGCGCTACAAGCTGCCGTACGGTGCGGTGATTTCGGTGAAGGAAGGCGACAAGGTCGACGCTGGCGCTATCGTGGCCAAGTGGGATCCGCACACTCACCCGATCGTTACCGAAATGAAAGGTACCGTGACCTACGTGGGCATGGAAGAAGGCATCACCATCAAGCGTCAGACTGACGAATTGACCGGTATGACCAACATTGAAGTACTCGACGCCAAAGATCGTCCAGCTGCCGGCAAGGACATCCGTCCAGCCGTGAAGATGGTCGACGACAACGGCAAGGACCTGTTGCTGCCAGGCACTGACGTAATCGCTCAGTACTTCCTGCCAGCCAACGCCCTGGTCGGTGTGGCGGACGGCGCGCGGATCGCGATCGGTGATGTTATCGCTCGTATTCCGCAAGAAACTTCGAAAACCCGTGACATCACCGGTGGTCTGCCGCGTGTTGCCGACCTGTTCGAAGCCCGTCGTCCGAAAGAAGCCTCGATTCTGGCTGAAGTCAGCGGCACCATCGCGTTCGGTAAAGAGACCAAGGGCAAGCGCCGTCTGGTCATCACCCCGAACGACGGTAGCGAGCCGTACGAAGAACTGATTCCGAAGTGGCGTCACCTGAACGTCTTCGAAGGCGAACAGGTAAATCGCGGCGAAGTTATCTCCGACGGTCCGAGCGATCCACACGACATCCTGCGTCTGCTGGGTGTGAGTGCGCTGGCCAAGTACATCGTGAACGAGATCCAGGACGTTTATCGTCTGCAAGGCGTGAAGATCAACGACAAGCACATCGAGACCATCCTGCGTCAGATGCTGCGTAAAGTTGAGATCTCCGAGTCCGGCGATTCCAGCTTCATCAAGGGCGACCAGATGGAACTGACTCACGTACTGGTGGAGAACGAGCGCCTGGCGAACGAGGACAAGTTCCTTGCCAAGTTCACTCGCGTACTGCTGGGTATCACCAAGGCGTCGTTGTCCACCGAATCGTTCATCTCGGCGGCTTCCTTCCAGGAAACCACACGGGTACTGACCGAAGCGGCGGTAACCGGCAAGCGCGACTACCTGCGCGGCCTGAAAGAAAACGTGGTCGTGGGTCGTCTGATCCCGGCCGGTACCGGTTTGGCCTACCACAGCGAGCGCAAGCGCCGCCGTGAAGCAGACAAGCCGTTGCGCGTAAGCGCCAGTGAAGTGGAAGCTGCACTGACCGAAGCACTGAACTCGAGCGGTAACTGAGTTCTGAGCTGATTGAGTGCCTGGCCCTGGTCGCCCCGTTCGGCGGATCGAGACAAATTGTCGAGATCCGGCGAGCGGGGAGGTCGGGGCCTTGCCTTGACTGGGGACAAGATCCTCTTTAGACTCTTGATCCCCTAAATTTGGCGGGAATTCGTTCCTGCCATTTTGCTTTTCTTGTAAGACAATAGCGTCGCAAGACAACAGTGGAGCTAGTAGATGGCAACTATCAACCAGCTGGTACGTCAGCCGCGTAAGCGTATCGTCGAGAAATCCGACGTGCCTGCGCTGCAGAACTGCCCGCAACGTCGTGGCGTATGCACCCGTGTGTATACCACCACGCCGAAAAAACCTAACTCGGCACTGCGTAAAGTATGCCGTGTGCGCCTGACCAACGGTTTCGAGGTTTCCTCGTACATCGGCGGTGAAGGCCACAACCTGCAAGAGCACAGCGTGGTACTGATCCGCGGCGGTCGTGTAAAAGACTTGCCAGGTGTTCGTTACCACACCGTCCGCGGTTCTTTGGATACTTCCGGCGTCAAAGGTCGTAACCAGGGTCGTTCGAAGTACGGTACCAAGCGTCCGAAGTAATCGGTCGTTTTGCAGTTTTTCATTTTTATTGAGTCGATAAGAGTAAGGTCGGGCAAGCGTGAGCTGTCCCGGGCTAACCTGAAGACCGCTTGAGGGCTTATCATGCCAAGACGTCGCGTAGCAGCCAAACGTGAGATTCTGGACGATCCGAAATACGGAAGCCAGATCCTCGCCAAGTTCATGAACCACGTTATGGAGAGCGGCAAGAAAGCCGTTGCCGAGCGTATTGTTTATGGCGCACTGGACAAAGTTAAGGAACGCAAGAACAGCGATCCCCTGGAAATCTTCGAGAAAGCTCTCGACGCCATCGCTCCGCTGGTCGAAGTGAAGTCGCGCCGTGTAGGCGGTGCTACTTACCAGGTTCCGGTCGAAGTTCGTCCTTCCCGTCGTAACGCCCTGGCAATGCGCTGGCTGGTAGACTTCGCCCGCAAGCGCGGCGAGAAGTCCATGGCTCTGCGTTTGGCTGGTGAACTGTTGGACGCTGCTGAAGGTAAAGGTGCTGCAGTTAAGAAGCGTGAAGACGTGCACCGTATGGCTGAAGCCAACAAGGCTTTCTCGCACTACCGCTTCTAATTTTAGCGTCACTCAATTTGCGAGGGCTTTATGGCTCGTACTACACCGATTAATCGCTACCGTAACATCGGTATCGTTGCTCACGTGGATGCTGGTAAGACCACCACCACCGAGCGCGTCCTTTTTTACACCGGCAAAAGTCACAAAATGGGCGAGGTGCATGACGGCGCCGCGACCACAGACTGGATGGTGCAGGAGCAGGAGCGTGGTATTACCATTACTTCTGCTGCTATCACCGCCTTCTGGAAAGGTTCCGAGAAGCAGTACCCGCACGAGCATCGCTTCAACGTAATCGATACCCCGGGCCACGTGGACTTCACCATTGAAGTTGAACGTTCCCTGCGTGTACTCGACGGCGCTGTCGTTGTGTTCTGCGGTACTTCGGGTGTTGAGCCTCAGTCGGAAACCGTATGGCGTCAGGCCAACAAATACGGCGTTCCACGTCTTGTTTACGTAAACAAGATGGACCGTGCTGGTGCCAACTTCCTGCGCGTGATCGCTCAGATCAAGCAGCGTCTGGGTCACACTCCGGTGCCGATCCAGTTGGCTATCGGTTCCGAAGACAACTTCCAGGGTCAGATCGATCTGATCAACATGCAAGCTGTCTACTGGAACGATTCCGACAAGGGCATGGTTCCTGTTCGCAAGGACATTCCTGCTGAATTGCTGGAAGAAGCCGAGAAGTGGCGCGGCAACATGGTCGAGGCTGCGGCCGAAGCCAACGAAGAGCTGATGAACAAGTACCTCGAGGGTGAAGAACTCACCAACGAGGAAATCAAGGCCGCTCTGCGTCAGCGTACTATCGCTGGTGAGATCGTTCTGGCTGTTTGCGGTTCTTCCTTCAAGAACAAGGGTGTTCCCCTGGTTCTCGACGCCGTTATCGACTTCCTGCCTGCTCCAACCGACATTCCTGCTATCAAGGGTTCCAACCCGGATAACGAGGAAGAGGAAATGGAGCGTCACGCAAGTGACGACGAGCCGTTCGCGGCTTTGGCATTCAAGATCGCTACCGACCCATTCGTGGGTACCTTGACCTTTGTCCGGGTTTACTCGGGCGTGTTGGCCTCCGGCGACGGCGTGATCAACTCGGTCAAAGGCAAGAAAGAGCGTGTGGGTCGTATGGTGCAGATGCATGCAAACGCCCGTGAAGAAATCAAGGAAGTACGCGCTGGTGACATCGCGGCCTTGATCGGCATGAAGGACGTCACCACTGGCGAAACCTTGTGCAACGCTGACAAGCCAATCATCCTGGTTCGCATGGACTTCCCGGAGCCGGTTATTTCGGTTGCCGTTGAGCCCAAGACCAAGGATGACCAGGAAAAAATGGGTATCGCTCTGGGCAAACTTGCTCAGGAAGACCCGTCTTTCCGCGTCAAGACTGATGAAGAGACTGGTCAGACGATCATCTCCGGCATGGGCGAGCTGCACCTGGACATCCTGGTTGACCGGATGCGCCGTGAGTTCAACGTCGAAGCCAACATCGGCAAGCCTCAGGTTTCCTATCGTGAGCGCATCACGAAGAACTGTGAAATCGAAGGCAAGTTCGTTCGCCAGTCCGGCGGTCGTGGCCAGTTCGGTCACTGCTGGATCCGTTTTGCACCGGCTGACGAAGGTCAGGAAGGTCTGCAATTCGTGAACGAAGTCGTAGGTGGTGTTGTTCCTAAGGAATACATCCCGGCGATCCAGAAGGGTATCGAAGAGCAGATGAAGAACGGCGTTGTTGCCGGCTATCCGCTGATCGGCCTGAAGGCAACAGTGTTTGATGGTTCTTACCACGACGTCGACTCCAACGAGATGGCGTTCAAGGTGGCTGCTTCCATGGCAACCAAGCAACTGGCCCAGAAGGGCGGTGGTGAGTTGCTCGAGCCGATCATGGCAGTAGAAGTCGTTACGCCTGAAGACTACATGGGTGATGTCATGGGCGACCTTAACCGTCGTCGTGGCATGATTCTGGGTATGGAAGATACGGTTTCCGGCAAGGTTATCCGCGCCGAGGTTCCGTTGGGTGAAATGTTCGGTTACGCGACCGACGTTCGTTCCATGTCTCAGGGTCGCGCAAGCTACTCTATGGAATTCAAAAAATACAATACAGCTCCGTCGCATATCGTCGAGACTGTTACCAAAAAGCAAGGCTGATTCAGCCCTTTAGGCAAGGAGTTAATTGTCGTGGCTAAAGAAAAATTTGATCGTTCCCTACCGCACGTCAACGTTGGCACCATTGGTCACGTTGACCACGGTAAAACCACTCTGACCGCTGCTCTGACTCGCGTCTGCTCCGAAGTTTTCGGTTCGGCCGTTGTTGCTTTCGACAAAATCGACAGCGCTCCGGAAGAAAAGGCTCGTGGTATCACCATCAACACCGCGCACGTTGAGTACAACTCTTCGATTCGTCACTACGCTCACGTTGACTGCCCAGGTCACGCTGACTATGTGAAGAACATGATCACCGGTGCTGCCCAGATGGACGGCGCGATCCTGGTTTGCTCGGCCGCCGATGGTCCGATGCCACAAACCCGTGAGCACATCCTGCTGTCCCGTCAGGTAGGCGTTCCGTACATCGTTGTCTTCCTGAACAAGGCTGACATGGTTGACGACGCTGAGCTGCTGGAACTGGTTGAGATGGAAGTGCGCGATCTGCTGAGCACTTACGACTTCCCAGGTGATGACACCCCAATCATCATCGGTTCGGCTCTGATGGCTCTGAACGGCCAGGACGACAACGAAATGGGTACCACCGCTGTGAAGCGTCTGGTAGAAACTCTGGACAGCTACATCCCAGAGCCAGTTCGTGTTATCGACAAGCCGTTCCTGATGCCTATCGAGGACGTATTCTCGATCTCCGGTCGCGGTACTGTTGTGACTGGCCGTATCGAGCGCGGTATCGTCAAGGTTCAGGATCCGCTGGAAATCGTAGGTCTGCGTGACACCACCGTCACCACCTGCACCGGTGTTGAAATGTTCCGTAAGCTGCTCGACGAAGGTCGTGCTGGCGAGAACTGCGGCGTTCTGCTGCGTGGTACCAAGCGTGACGACGTTGAGCGTGGCCAGGTTCTGGTTAAGCCGGGTTCGGTCAAGCCGCACACCAAGTTCGAAGCTGAAGTGTACGTTCTGAGCAAAGAAGAAGGCGGTCGTCACACTCCGTTCTTCAAAGGCTACCGTCCACAGTTCTACTTCCGGACCACTGACGTGACCGGTAACTGCGAGCTGCCGGAAGGCGTTGAAATGGTAATGCCAGGCGACAACATCAAAATGGTTGTCACCCTGATCAAGACCATCGCAATGGAAGACGGTCTGCGTTTCGCTATCCGTGAAGGCGGTCGTACCGTCGGCGCTGGCGTCGTAGCCAAAATCATCGAGTAAGACTCTCTTGTAGAGTTGGCTCGGTGAATTGAAAAGCCCCCGCTTAGCGGGGGCTTTTTTATTGGGTTGACACCTATCGGGGGCGTCTATAGAATTGCGCCTCCTTTTAACGGGCGTATTGCGCCCGGTGGGAATAGCAGCCGGAGTCTGAAATCCAATGCAAAATCAGCAAATCCGTATCAGGTTGAAGGCTTTTGACCATCGCCTGATCGACCAATCCACCCAGGAAATCGTGGAAACCGCGAAACGTACTGGTGCTCAAGTGCGTGGTCCAATTCCACTGCCTACCCGTAAAGAGCGGTTCACCGTTCTGGTCTCCCCGCACGTCAACAAAGACGCGCGTGACCAGTACGAGATCCGTACTCATAAGCGCGTTCTGGACATCGTCCAGCCAACGGATAAAACCGTTGATGCTCTTATGAAGCTCGATCTTGCGGCCGGTGTGGAAGTGCAGATCAGCCTCGGCTAAGACTCGGTCTTAGTCGTGTAACGCTCTGAAATGGGCGGCCATAGCGGGTGAAAGCCCCGTACACTCATGAGGTTTACAACATGACTATTGGTGTAGTCGGTCGTAAATGCGGTATGACCCGTATTTTCACCGAAGAAGGTGTCTCCATTCCGGTCACGGTCATTGAGATCGAGCCGAATCGCGTCACCCAGTTCAAAACTGAAGAGACCGATGGCTATCGTGCAGTGCAAGTCACTGTCGGCGAGCGTCGTGCTTCGCGTGTAACAGCTGCTCAAGCTGGCCACTTCGCCAAGGCGAACGTTGCCGCTGGTCGTACCGTAATGGAATTCCGCCTTGAAGAAGGCGAGTACCAGGCCGGCGATCTGATCAACGCTGAAATCTTCGCCGCTGGTCAACTGGTTGATGTAACCGGTCAGTCCAAGGGTAAAGGCTTCCAGGGTACGATCAAGCGTTGGAACTTCCGCGGGCAAGATAACACCCACGGTAACTCCGTATCCCACCGCGTTCCAGGCTCTATCGGCCAGTGCCAGACTCCTGGTCGTGTATTCAAGGGCAAAAAAATGTCCGGTCATATGGGCGCCGAGCGCGTGACCGTGCAGTCCCTCGAAGTAGTGCGCGTGGACGCTGAACGCAATCTGTTGTTGGTCAAGGGCGCTGTTCCTGGCGCTACTGGCGGCAACTTGGTTGTACGTCCAGCAGCCAAGGCTCGCGGTTAAGGGGAAGCTGACATGCAATTAAATGTAAATGACGCTCAAGCGATCGAAGTTTCCGAACTGACATTTGGCGGCGAATTCAACGAGACGCTGGTTCACCAAGCAGTCGTGGCCTACATGGCCGGCGGCCGTCAAGGTAGCAAGCAGCAAAAGACCCGTTCCGACGTTTCTGGTGGCGGTAAGCGCCCATGGCGTCAGAAAGGTACTGGCCGTGCTCGTGCCGGTACTATCCGTAGCCCAATCTGGCGTGGCGGCGGTACCACTTTCGCAGCTCGTCCTCAGGATCACTCCCAGAAGCTGAACAAGAAGATGTATCGCGCAGCAATGCGTTCCATCCTTGCTGAGCTGGTGCGTACTGATCGTCTGGTCGTGGTTCAGGACTTCGCTGTTGAAGCACCGAAAACCAAAGATCTGCTGAACAAGCTGAATGACATGGGCCTGACTGACGTCCTGATCGTGTCTGACGCTGTTGATCAGAACCTGTACCTGGCTGCTCGCAACCTGCCACACGTCGATGTCCGTGACGTGCAGGGTTCCGATCCGGTCAGTCTGATCGCATACGACAAGGTGTTGATCACCGTGTCGGCCGTGAAGAAATTCGAGGAGCTGCTGGGATGAACCAGGAACGCGTATTTAAAGTTCTGCTTGGCCCGCACGTTTCCGAGAAGGCTACGGTTCTGGCAGACAAGAAAGGCCAGTTCGTTTTCAAGGTTGCAACCGATGCAACCAAGCTGGAAATCAAGAAGGCCGTCGAAAGCCTGTTCAGCGTGAAAGTAGAGCGCGTTACTACCCTGAACGTTCTGGGTAAGAGCAAGCGCACTGCTCGCGGTCTGGGCAAGCGTAATGACTGGAAGAAGGCAGTTATCTCCCTTCAGCCAGGCCAAGATCTCGATTTCAGCAGCAGTGCTGAGTAAGGAAGGGGTGCATCATGGCAATCGTTAAATGCAAACCGACTTCCCCTGGCCGCCGTTTTGTGGTCAAGGTGGTCAACCAGGAGCTGCATAAAGGCGCTCCTCACGCACCGCTGCTCGAGAAAAAATCGAAGTCTGGTGGTCGTAACAACAATGGCCGTATTACCACTCGTCACATCGGTGGTGGTCATAAGCAGCATTATCGTCTGGTCGACTTCCGTCGCAACGACAAGGATGGCATCGCTGCCACCGTCGAGCGTATCGAATACGATCCAAACCGTACTGCTCACATCGCTCTGCTGCTGTACGCAGATGGCGAGCGTCGCTACATCATCGCCCCTAAAGGCGTGAGTGCTGGCGACCAGCTGATCGCAGGTGCCCTGGCGCCGATCAAGCCGGGCAACGCTCTGCAACTGCGTAACATTCCAGTTGGTAGCACCGTACACGGCATCGAATTGAAGCCAGGTAAAGGCGCACAGATCGCTCGTTCCGCTGGTGCTTCGGCTCAGCTGATCGCTCGTGAAGGTGTCTACGTGACCCTGCGTCTGCGTTCTGGTGAGATGCGTAAAGTACTGGCTGAATGCCGTGCGACCCTGGGCGAAGTCTCGAACTCCGAGCACAGCCTGCGTTCGTTGGGTAAAGCTGGTGCCAAGCGCTGGCGTGGCGTTCGCCCAACCGTTCGTGGTGTTGCCATGAACCCGGTTGACCACCCACATGGTGGTGGTGAAGGTCGTACCTCTGGTGGTCGTCATCCGGTATCGCCATGGGGCTTCCCGACTAAGGGCGCGAAGACTCGTGGTAATAAGCGTACCGACAAAATGATCGTCCGTCGTCGCAAGTAAATAGAGGGATACGACAGTGCCACGTTCTCTGAAAAAAGGTCCTTTTATTGATCTTCACCTACTGAAGAAGATCGAAGTGGCGGCGGAAAAGAACGATCGCAAACCAGTTAAGACCTGGTCGCGTCGTTCGATGATCCTGCCACAGATGGTCGGTCTGACCATCGCTGTACACAACGGTCGCCAGCACGTCCCAGTTCTCGTGAACGAAGACATGGTCGGCCACAAACTGGGCGAGTTCGCCGGTACCCGCACATATCGTGGGCACGTGGCTGACAAGAAAGCCAAGCGTTAAGGGGTAAGGAAATGGAAGTAGCCGCTAAGTTGTCGGGCGCTCGAATCTCCGCCCAGAAAGCCCGCTTGGTCGCCGACCAGATCCGCGGGAAGAAGGTGGGCGAAGCGCTCAACCTGTTGGCTTTCAGCAGTAAGAAAGCCGCCGAGATCATGAAAAAAGTGCTGGAGTCGGCCGTAGCCAACGCCGAGCATAACGAAGGCGCAGACGTTGATGACCTGAAGGTCAGCACCGTTTTCGTCAACGAAGGGCGTTCGCTGAAGCGCATCATGCCACGTGCCAAAGGCCGTGCTGATCGCATCGTCAAGCGGTCTTGCCATATCACTGTCAAGGTTGCTGACAAGTAACGGAGTCGAAGAGATGGGTCAGAAAGTACATCCCATTGGCATTCGCCTGGGAATCGTCAAGGAGCACACCTCCGTCTGGTACGCAGACGGTCGGACTTATGCGGACTACTTGTTCGCTGATCTGAAGGTGCGTGAGTATCTCCAAGACAAACTAAAAAGCGCGTCCGTCAGCCGTATCGATATCCATCGTCCGGCTCAGACTGCACGTATCACCATCCACACCGCTCGTCCAGGTATCGTTATCGGGAAGAAAGGTGAAGATGTTGAGAAACTGCGTCAGGACCTGACCAAGCAAATGGGTGTGCCTGTGCACATCAATATCGAAGAGATCCGCAAGCCGGAGCTCGACGGTATGCTGGTTGCGCAGAGCGTAGCTCAGCAGCTGGAGCGTCGCGTAATGTTCCGTCGCGCTATGAAGCGCGCTGTACAGAACGCCATGCGCATTGGTGCCAAAGGCATCAAAATCCAAGTGAGCGGTCGTCTCGGCGGTGCTGAAATCGCACGTACTGAATGGTATCGCGAAGGTCGTGTGCCACTGCACACCCTGCGTGCCGACATCGACTATGCCAACTACGAAGCTCACACCACTTACGGTGTGATCGGTGTAAAGGTTTGGATCTTCAAAGGCGAAGTAATTGGTGGTCGCCAAGAAGAACTGAAACCACAAGCACCAGCGCCTCGTAAAAAAGCTGCTAAGTAAGGGGTACGCCAAATGTTGCAACCAAAGCGTACGAAGTTCCGCAAGCAGATGACCGGTCACAACCGTGGCCTGGCATTGCGCGGTAGCAAAGTCAGCTTCGGCGAGTTCGCGCTGAAGTCTGTTGCTCGTGGTCGTCTCACCGCTCGTCAGATCGAGTCAGCGCGTCGTGCTCTGACCCGTCACGTAAAACGTGGCGGCAAGATCTGGATCCGTGTATTCCCGGACAAGCCTGTCACCAAGAAGCCACTCGAAGTTCGGATGGGTAAAGGTAAGGGTAACGTGGAGTACTGGGTTGCCCAGATTCAGCCAGGCAAAGTCCTGTATGAAATCGAGGGTGTTTCTGAAGAGCTGGCGCGTGAGGCTTTCGCCCTGGCTGCTGCAAAGCTGCCGCTCGCCACCTCCTTTGTTAAGCGGACGGTGATGTGATGAAAGCGAATGAACTTCGTGAAAAATCAGCACAGCAGCTGAACGAGCAACTGCTCGGCCTGCTGCGCGACCAGTTCAATCTGCGTATGCAGAAAGCAACTGGCCAGTTGGGGCAGTCTCATCTGCTCTCGCAAGTTAAGCGTGACATCGCTCGCGTGAAAACTGTGCTCAACCAGCAGGCAGGTAAGTAATCATGGCTGAAGCCGAAAAAACTGTCCGTACGCTGACTGGCCGTGTTGTCAGCGACAAGATGGACAAAACCATCACCGTTCTGATCGAGCGTCGCGTTAAGCACCCGATCTACGGTAAATACGTTAAGCGTTCGACTAAGCTGCACGCGCACGACGAAACCAATCAGTGCCACATCGGCGACAAAGTCACTATTCGTGAAACTCGTCCGATGGCCAAGACCAAATCTTGGGCGCTGGTTGATGTTCTCGAACGCGCTGTGGAAGTCTAAGGGCTAGGGGTCGGAGAAATTATATGATTCAGACTCAATCCATGCTCGATGTGGCCGATAACAGCGGCGCTCGCCGTGTTATGTGCATCAAGGTGCTGGGTGGCTCCCATCGTCGTTACGCTGGTATCGGTGACATCATCAAAGTTACCGTCAAGGAAGCAATTCCTCGCGGTAAGGTGAAGAAAGGTCAAGTGATGACTGCTGTTGTAGTCCGCACTCGCCATGGTGTTCGTCGTGCTGACGGCTCCATCATCCGCTTTGATGGCAACGCTGCTGTTCTGCTGAACAACAAGCAAGAGCCAATCGGCACCCGTATCTTTGGGCCAGTGACCCGTGAACTTCGTACTGAGAAGTTCATGAAGATCGTCTCGCTCGCCCCAGAAGTGCTGTAAGGAGATCCGACATGCAAAAGATTCGTCGTGACGACGAGATCATCGTGATCGCCGGCAAAGACAAAGGTAAGCGCGGTAAGGTGCTTAAGGTTCTCGCTAACAACCGTTTGGTTATTGGCGGTCTGAACCTGGTCAAGCGTCATACCAAGCCTAACCCGATGTCGGGCGTGCAGGGCGGTATCGTCGAAAAAGAAGCTCCACTGGATGCTTCTAACGTCGCCATTTTCAACGGCGAAACCAACAAGGCTGACCGCGTTGGTTTCAAAGTAGAAGACGGCAAGAAAATTCGTGTCTTCAAGTCGACCCAAAAAGCGGTTGATGCTTGAACACTGCTAGGTAGATGAGACCATGGCACGACTAAAAGAGATTTACCGGAAGGAAATCGCACCGAAGCTTAAGGAAGAACTTAAGCTTTCGAACGTGATGGAAGTTCCGCGCGTTACCAAAATCACCCTGAACATGGGTCTGGGCGAAGCGATCGGCGACAAAAAAGTCATCGAGCACGCTGTAGCCGACCTGGAAAAGATCACCGGTCAGAAAGTCGTTGTGACTTACGCTCGGAAATCCATCGCTGGCTTCAAAGTCCGTGAAGGTTGGCCGATCGGCGTCAAAGTGACCCTGCGCCGTGAGCGTATGTACGAGTTCCTGGATCGTCTGCTGTCGATCTCCCTGCCTCGGGTTCGCGACTTCCGCGGCCTGAATGCCAAGTCCTTCGATGGTCGTGGCAACTACAGCATGGGCGTGAAAGAGCAGATCATTTTCCCGGAAATCGATTACGACAAGATCGACGCTCTCCGCGGTCTGGACATTACCCTGACCACCACTGCTCGGACGGATGAAGAAGGTCGCGCACTGCTGCGTGCTTTCAAATTCCCGTTCCGCAACTGATTGGAGTAGGACAATGGCCAAGAAGAGCATGAAGAACCGTGAGCTGAAGCGTCAGCTCACCGTTGCCAAGTACGCCACCAAGCGTGCAGCGCTGAAAGCTATCATCGTTGATCTGAACGCAAGTCCAGAAGCGCGTTGGGAAGCTACCGTAGCACTGCAGAAGCAGCCACGTGACGCCAGCGCTTCGCGCATGCGTAACCGCTGCCGCCTGACTGGTCGTCCGCACGGCGTGTACCGCAAGTTCGGCCTCGGCCGTAACATGCTGCGTCAAGCTGCAATGCGTGGTGACGTTCCAGGTCTGGTCAAGGCCAGCTGGTAAGCACTGTCAAAGTCGCGGCGCTCGGGATCGCAAGATCCTGACCGTTGGTGACCTTGAACTTGAATCAAGCCCCTTTTGGGGCTTGATTCATTTGTGGGGTGTGTCTAGAATACCCGGCTCGCCTGAGCCCGTGTTTTTATTGCACGGATGCGCTCGGCGACACGTACTAGCCGAAAGGCTAATTTTTTGTGTATTAGGAGCGTCTAGCCCATGAGTATGCAGGACCCGTTAGCGGACATGCTAACTCGTATCCGTAATGCCCAGATGGCTGAAAAGTCCGTCGTAAGCATGCCATCTTCTACGTTGAAGGTAGCTGTTGCCAAAGTCCTGAAGGACGAAGGTTACATTGCGGGTTATCAGATCAGCAGCGAAATCAAGCCTCTGCTGTCCATCGAGCTTAAGTACTTCGAAGGCCGTCCGGTCATCGAGGAAGTGAAGCGCGTTAGCCGTCCAGGCCTGCGTCAGTACAAGTCCGTCGATGATCTGCCAAAAGTTCGTGGCGGTCTCGGTGTGTCTATCGTCTCCACCAACAAAGGTGTGATGACGGATCGTGCTGCGCGCGCTGCCGGTGTCGGCGGCGAAGTTCTTTGCACTGTGTTCTAAGGGGGGATAAGCATGTCACGCGTCGCTAAGAACCCCGTTAAGCTGCCAGCCGGTGTCGAAGTCAAATTCGCAGGCCAACAGCTTTCGGTGAAGGGTGCCAAGGGCACTCTGCAACTGAACATCCATTCGTCCGTTGAGATCGTTGAAGAAGCTGGTGAGCTGCGTTTCGCTGCTCGCAATGGCGATCAACAGACTCGCGCAATGGCTGGTACCACTCGTGCGTTGGTAAACAACATGGTCCAAGGCGTAAGCCAAGGCTTCGAGCGCAAGCTCCAGCTGGTCGGTGTTGGTTACAAAGCGCAAGCAAAAGGCACAGTGCTGAACCTGGCTCTTGGCTTCTCGCACCCAGTGGATTATGAACTGCCGGAAGGCATCACCGCTGAGACTCCTAGCCAGACCGATATCCTGATCAAGGGCATCGACAAGCAGCTGGTAGGTCAAGTGGCCGCCGAGATCCGCGACTTCCGTCCACCAGAGCCGTACAAAGGCAAAGGTGTGCGCTACGCGGACGAAGTCGTCCGTCGTAAAGAAGCCAAGAAGAAGTAGGGCATAGCAAATGACCGACAAAAAAGTTACTCGACTGCGTCGCGCTCGCAAAGCACGCCTGAAAATGCACGAACTCGAAGTCGTGCGTCTCTGCGTGTTCCGCTCGTCGCAGCACATCTACGCCCAGGTCATTTCGGCCGACGGCAACAAAGTCCTGGCAAGTGCCTCGACTTTGGATAAAGAACTGCGTGATGGCGCCACTGGCAACATCGACGCGGCCACTAAGGTTGGCCAGCTGGTCGCTACGCGTGCTAAAGCCGCTGGCGTCTCGCAGGTGGCTTTCGACCGCTCTGGCTTCAAGTACCACGGTCGCGTCAAGGCGCTGGCTGATGCTGCTCGTGAAGCTGGGCTGGAGTTCTAAGTTATGTCAAATAACGACCAAAAGCGCGACGAAGGCTACATCGAGAAGCTGGTTCAAGTTAACCGCGTAGCCAAAACCGTTAAAGGCGGCCGTATCTTCACTTTCACCGCGTTGACCGTGGTAGGTGATGGTAAAGGGCGTGTTGGCTTCGGCCGTGGCAAGTCGCGTGAAGTGCCTGCTGCGATCCAGAAGGCAATGGAAGCTGCTCGCCGCAACATGATCCAGGTTGATCTGAACGGCACCACCCTGCAGTACGCAATGAAGTCTGCCCATGGCGCTTCGAAGGTGTACATGCAGCCTGCTTCTGAAGGTACCGGTATCATCGCTGGCGGCGCTATGCGTGCTGTCCTCGAAGTTGCTGGCGTTCAGAACGTTCTGGCCAAGTGCTACGGCTCGACTAACCCGGTAAACGTGGTTCACGCCACCTTCAAGGGTTTGAAAGCAATGCAGTCTCCTGAATCCATTGCCGCCAAGCGTGGCAAAAGCGTCAAGGAGATCTTCTGATCATGGCTACCGTAAAAGTTACGCTGATCAAAAGCATGACCGGCCGCATCCCTAACCACAAACTGTGCGTTAAGGGTCTGGGTCTGCGTCGCATCGGTCACACTGTAGAAGTCCAGGATACTCCCGAGAATCGCGGGATGATCAACAAGGCTTACTACATGCTGCGTGTCGAGGGTTAATCGATGAAACTCAATGATCTGAGTCCAGCGCCGGGTTCCCGTCGCGAAAAGCATCGTCCGGGCCGTGGTATCGGTAGTGGTTTGGGCAAGACCGGTGGCCGTGGCCACAAGGGTCAGACCTCCCGCTCCGGTGGCACCATTGCTCCAGGCTTTGAAGGCGGTCAACAGCCGCTGCATCGTCGCCTGCCGAAGTTCGGTTTCGTTTCCCTGAAAGCCATGGACCGCGCAGAAGTGCGTCTGTCCGAACTGGCCAAGGTGGATGGCGATATCGTCACCGTGCAGTCCCTGAAGGATGCCAACGTGATCAACCAGAACGTACAGCGTGTGAAAATCATGCTGTCGGGCGAAGTTGCTCGTGCTGTCACCATCGGAAAGGGAATCGGCGCCACCAAAGGTGCGCGTGCGGCTATCGAAGCAGCTGGCGGCAAGTTCGAGGAATAAATGGCTAAGCAAGGTGCTCTCTCTGCGCTCGGCAAAGGCGGTATGTCTGAACTCTGGGCTCGTCTGCGTTTTCTGTTCCTGGCGATTATCGTCTACCGAATAGGCGCACACATCCCGGTTCCAGGTATCAACCCGGACCGACTCGCGGACCTGTTTCGACAGAATGAGGGGACCATTCTTAGCTTGTTCAACATGTTTTCCGGCGGCGCGCTGGAGCGGATGAGCATCTTTGCACTGGGGATCATGCCGTACATTTCGGCATCGATCATCATGCAGCTGATGTCCGCTGTCAGCCCGCAGCTGGAGCAGTTGAAGAAGGAAGGTGAAGCTGGCCGTCGCAAGATCAGCCAGTACACCCGCTACCTCACTGTCGTCCTCGCTCTTGTCCAGGCTGTTGGCATGTCCATCGGTCTGGCGGGGCAGGGCGTAGCGTTCACTGGTGACTTTGGCTTCCATTTCGTCGCGGTAACCACTT
The DNA here is from genome assembly GCF_051132075.1 of Pseudomonas sp. R3-56. NCBI lineage: Bacteria > Pseudomonadati > Pseudomonadota > Gammaproteobacteria > Pseudomonadales > Pseudomonadaceae > Pseudomonas > Pseudomonas sp. R3-56. The sequence continues at coordinate 676,198 of NZ_CP071657.1, forward strand.
TTGTGGCGGGTGCGATGTTCATGATGTGGCTGGGTGAGCAGATCACTGAGCGTGGTGTTGGCAACGGTATCTCGATGTTGATCTTCGCAGGTATCGTCGCCGGTCTTCCGAGAGCGATCGGGCAGTCTTTCGAGTCTGCGCGTCAGGGTGATATCAACATCTTCGCCCTGGTTGCCATCGGTTTGCTGGCAGTAGCGATTATCGGTTTCGTGGTGTTCATTGAGCGTGGCCAGCGTCGTATCGCTGTTCACTACGCCAAGCGTCAGCAGGGCCGCAAGGTTTTTGCTGCGCAGACCAGCCACTTGCCGTTGAAGGTGAACATGGCCGGCGTTATCCCGGCCATTTTCGCGAGCAGCATCTTGCTGTTCCCGGCTTCGTTGGGTGCCTGGTTCGGCCAGTCTGAAGGTATGGGCTGGTTGCAGGACATCTCGCAGTCGATCGCTCCTGGTCAGCCGTTGAATATTCTGCTGTTTAGTGCAGGGATTATTTTCTTCTGCTTCTTCTATACGGCGTTGATGTTCAATCCGAAAGACGTAGCGGAAAACCTGAAGAAGTCCGGTGCCTTTATTCCGGGTATCCGTCCAGGCGAGCAGTCGGCGCGCTACATTGATGGCGTTCTGACGCGTTTGACCTTGTTCGGTGCTCTTTACATGACGGCCGTGTGCTTGCTTCCCCAGTTCCTGGTGGTTGCGGCAAACGTTCCGTTCTACCTTGGCGGGACCTCGTTGCTGATCGTGGTCGTGGTTGTGATGGACTTCATGTCCCAAGTACAATCGCACCTCGTTTCGCACCAGTACGAATCCCTGATGAAGAAAGCCAACCTGAAGGGCTACGGCAGCGGCATGTTGCGCTGAGTAGCGTCCATAAGGTTCGAGGAGTTGGTGATGAAAGTTCGTGCATCGGTGAAAAAGCTGTGCCGTAACTGCAAGATTATTCGCCGCGAAGGTGTTGTTCGGGTAATTTGCAGCGCGGAACCGCGTCACAAACAGCGCCAAGGCTGAGTGTGATTGTGCTTTAAGCCCGGCAGCTAGTGCGCTGCCGGGTTGATTATTTGTTATTACAGCGATATTATCTCGCGCCCTATTTCTTGGCTTCCGGGGCGTAGGTAGCTGTCAATTGGAGTCCCACTGAATGGCCCGTATTGCAGGCGTCAACATTCCAGATAACAAGCATACTGTTATCTCGCTGACCTACATCTATGGTGTTGGTCGCACTACTGCACAGAAAATTTGTGCAGAGACTGGGGTCAACCCAGCAGCAAAGATCAAGGATCTGAGCGACGAGCAAATTGAACAGCTGCGTGGCGAAGTGGCGAAGTTCACCACTGAAGGTGACCTGCGTCGCGAAATCAACATGAAAATCAAGCGCTTGATGGACCTCGGTTGCTATCGCGGTCTGCGTCATCGTCGTGGTCTGCCAGTACGCGGTCAGCGTACCAAGACCAACGCGCGTACCCGTAAAGGTCCGCGTAAGCCGATCCGCAAGTAATCGCCCCAGCGAATCGACAGGAATTTAATCATGGCAAAACCTGCTGCTCGTCCTCGTAAAAAAGTTAAAAAGACAGTGGTTGATGGCATCGCCCACATCCATGCATCTTTTAACAACACCATCGTGACCATTACCGACCGTCAAGGTAACGCTCTTTCCTGGGCTACCTCCGGTGGTTCGGGTTTCCGCGGTTCCCGCAAGTCCACGCCGTTCGCTGCTCAAGTAGCTGCTGAGCGTGCTGGTCAAGCTGCGCTGGAATACGGCCTGAAAAACCTCGACGTCAACGTCAAAGGTCCAGGTCCAGGTCGTGAATCCGCAGTCCGCGCTTTGAACGGCTGTGGCTACAAGATCGCCAGCATCACCGACGTGACGCCAATCCCGCACAACGGGTGCCGTCCGCCGAAGAAGCGCCGCGTGTAATCCAGGAGATTGTAAAGAATGGCTCGTTACATTGGTCCAAAATGCAAACTCGCTCGTCGCGAAGGCACCGATCTCTTCCTGAAGAGCGGCGTGCGCGCGATCGAATCGAAGTGCAACATTGAAGCAGCACCTGGTATCCACGGCCAACGCCGCGGTCGCCAGTCCGATTACGGCACCCAACTGCGTGAAAAGCAGAAGGTCCGTCGTATCTACGGCGTTCTCGAGCGTCAATTCAGCGGCTACTACAAAGAAGCTGCTGGCAAGAAAGGCGCAACCGGCGAAAACCTGTTGCAGCTGCTCGAATGCCGTCTGGACAACGTTGTATACCGTATGGGTTTCGGTTCTACTCGTGCCGAATCCCGTCAGCTGGTATCGCACAAGTCGATCAGCGTTAACGGCCAGACCGTGAACGTTCCGTCCTACCAGGTTCGTGCTGGTGACGTGGTTGCTGTTCGCGAGAAAGCAAAAAACCAACTTCGCATTGTCCAAGCTCTCGATCTGTGTGCCCAACGTGGCCGCGTAGAATGGGTAGAAGTAGACACTGAGAAGAAGTCGGGCGTTTTCAAGAACGTTCCTGCTCGCAGTGATCTGTCCGCCGACATCAACGAAAGCCTGATTGTCGAGCTCTACTCCAAGTAAGGGCTAGAAAATAGGTGCATCCATGCAGATTTCGGTAAATGAGTTCCTGACACCCCGCCATATTGATGTGCAGGTTGTCAGTCCAACCCGCGCCAAGATCACACTCGAGCCTCTCGAGCGTGGTTTCGGCCACACCCTGGGCAACGCGCTGCGCCGCATCCTGTTGTCCTCAATGCCCGGCTGTGCAGTAGTCGAGGCCGAGATTGACGGTGTGCTCCACGAGTACAGCGCCATCGAAGGTGTACAGGAAGACGTAATTGAAATCCTGTTGAACCTTAAAGGTCTGGCTATCAAGCTGCACGGTCGTGACGAAGTTACGCTGACCTTGTCGAAGAAGGGTTCGGGGGTGGTTACCGCTGCCGATATTCAGCTGGATCATGATGTCGAGATCGTTAACCCCGATCACGTAATCGCTAACCTGGCGTCTAACGGCGCCCTGAACATGAAGCTCACCGTAGCTCGTGGTCGTGGTTATGAACCGGCAGACTCGCGTCAGAGCGATGAAGACGAAAGCCGCAGCATCGGTCGCTTGCAGCTTGACTCTTCGTTCAGCCCGGTTCGCCGTATCGCATACGTGGTGGAAAACGCCCGTGTCGAACAGCGTACCAACCTGGACAAGCTGGTTATTGATCTGGAAACCAACGGTACCCTGGATCCTGAAGAGGCTATCCGCCGCGCTGCAACCATCCTGCAACAGCAGTTGGCTGCGTTCGTCGACCTCAAGGGTGACAGTGAGCCAGTGGTTATCGAGCAGGAAGACGAGATCGATCCGATCCTGCTTCGCCCGGTTGACGATCTGGAACTGACTGTACGTTCGGCTAACTGCCTTAAGGCGGAAAACATCTACTACATCGGTGACCTGATTCAGCGTACCGAAGTAGAGCTGTTGAAGACTCCGAACCTTGGCAAGAAATCCTTGACTGAAATCAAGGACGTTCTGGCCTCCCGCGGTCTGTCCCTCGGCATGCGCCTCGACAACTGGCCGCCTGCAAGTCTTAAGAAGGACGACAAGGCGACTGCCTGATCGTCGTAATCACCGAACGTTGTGTTTGGTAAGGAATGAACCATGCGTCATCGTAAAAGTGGTCGTCACCTGAGCCGCACCAGCTCGCACCGCAAGGCCATGTTCCAAAACATGGCGGTGTCGCTGTTCGAGCACGAGCTGATCAAAACTACACTGCCGAAAGCCAAAGAACTGCGCCGCGTTGCCGAGCCGCTGATCACTCTGGCCAAGACAGACAGCCTGGCTAACCGCCGCCTGGCTTTCGACCGTACTCGTTCGAAAGCTATCGTTGGTAAGCTCTTCAACGACCTGGGCAAGCGTTACGCTACCCGTGAGGGTGGCTACCTGCGCATCCTCAAGTGCGGTTTCCGCGCTGGCGACAACGCGCCTATGGCGTACGTCGAGTTGGTTGATCGTGCTACTGCCGGCGAAGCTGTAAGCGCCGAGTAAGACGACAGTCTGCAACGAAGAACCGGGCCTAGTGCCCGGTTTTTTGTGCTCGATGGAAAAGTGCTTTAGCCGTTTCGCCTGGCCTGGCTATTGGCAATCTTGCTTATTAGATAATGACTATCGAAGCCCATGATTTAATGAATTTGGATACTGTCACTAACATGATCAATACTCCTCACCAGCCGATTAGCCGGCAGTCCGAACCGACCTAGGAAGATTTGAGCATGAGCCAGACCAAAACGCTTACGACCGCCAGTGGCGCTCCTGTCGCCGATAACCAGAACTCTCGCTCCGCCGGCCCACGTGGCCCGCTGCTGCTCGACGATTTCCACCTGATCGAGAAGCTTGCTCATTTCAATCGCGAAAACATTCCAGAGCGTCGTGTGCACGCCAAGGGCTCGGGCGCTTACGGCACCTTCACCGTAACTCGCGACATCACTCAATACACCAGCGCCAAGTTGTTCGAGTCGGTCGGCAAGCAGACGCCGACTTTCCTGCGCTTCTCTACCGTGGGTGGCGAGCGCGGCTCCGCCGATACCGAGCGCGATCCACGCGGTTTCGCCCTGAAGTTCTACACCGAAGAAGGTAACTGGGACATCGTCGGCAACAACACACCGGTGTTTTTCATCCGCGACCCACTGAAGTTTCCAGACTTCATTCACACCCAGAAGCGCCTGCCACAAAGCAACCTCAAAAGTGCCCAGATGATGTGGGACTTCTGGTCGCACTCGCCCGAAGCGTTGCACCAGGTCACCATTCTGTTCTCTGACCGGGGGATTCCTGACGGCTACCGTCACATGCACGGTTTCGGCAGTCACACCTACAGCCTGATCAATGGCCAGGGTGAGCGTCACTGGGTGAAATGGCACTACAAGACCAAGCAAGGCATCAAGAACCTCGCGCCGGCCGAAGCTGCACGCCTGGCGGGCACCGATCCGGATTATGCCCAGCGCGACCTGTTCAACGCGATCGAGCGCGGTGACTTCCCGAAATGGAGCGTCTGCATCCAGATCATGACCGAGGCTCAGGCCGCGGCCCATTACGAAAACCCGTTCGATGTGACCAAGACCTGGTCGCAGAAAGAGTTTCCGCTGATCGAAGTCGGCGAGCTGGAGCTCAACCGCAACCCGCTGAACTACTTCGCCGAAGTGGAGCAAGCGGCATTCGGGCCTAGCAACATGGTGCCGGGTGTGGGTCTCTCGCCTGATCGCATGCTGCAGGGTCGTGTGTTTGCCTATGCCGATGCACACCGCTACCGCGTAGGCACCAACCATCAGCAGTTGCCGGTGAACGCGCCGCGCAGCCCGGTCAATACCTACCAGCGCGACGGCGCCATGGCGTTCGGCAGCAATGGCGGTGCGGCTCCGAACTATGAGCCGAACAGCTTCGTGGAGACGCCGAAGCAAGCGCCGCGTTATGCGGAGCCGGCACTGGCCCTCAGCGGTGCGGCGGATCGGTATGACCATCGCGAAGACACCGACTACTACAGCCATGCCGGTGCGCTGTTCCGCTTGATGAACGATGAGCAGAAAGCGCTGTTGATCAGCAATATCGCCGGTGCTATGGCGGGGGTCTCGGCGGATGTTGTCGATCGCCAGTTGCAGCATTTCTTCAAGGCAGACGCTGCTTATGGAGAAGGTATCGCGAAAGCCTTGGGCGTACAGCTTAACTAAGTCTAAACGAGAAGCAGAACCGCCCTCATTTGGGCGGTTTTTGCGTTATTTACCCTGCTTTTCTCGGATTTTCTTCACTTTTATTGCGATAGGCGAGTGACCTTGCAGTCAGCTTGGTTCAAACTAGGGCCTTTCAAAGCTTGTGGAGATGTAGGGCGATGCAAGGTCACCCAGACGTAATCGATTACCTCAACACGTTGCTGACAGGCGAACTGGCAGCCCGTGATCAATATTTCATCCACTCGCGGATGTACGAGGATTGGGGTTTTACCGAGCTCTACGAACGTATCAACCATGAGATGGAAGAAGAGGCGCAGCACGCCGATGCGTTGATGCGCCGGATCCTGATGCTCGAAGGCACGCCACGCATGCGCCCGGACGACCTTGACATCGGTACCACCGTACCTGACATGCTCGCCGCCGACCTGCGTCTGGAATACAAAGTCCGCGCGGCGCTATGCAAAGGCATCGAGCTGTGCGAACAGCACAACGACTACGTCACTCGCGAGATCCTGCGGGTGCAGCTCAACGATACTGAAGAAGACCACACTTACTGGCTTGAAAAGCAGTTGGGTCTGATCAAGTTGATCGGGCTGGAGAATTACCTGCAATCGCAGTTCTGATTGCTGCGGAAGGGAACGCAGAGCGTCCCAAGATGCATTCCCACGCGGAGCGTGGGAACGATCAAAAAAAAGCCCCTGCCATCGATGAGATGACAGGGGCTTTTTCATGCATGGTGCTTCAGTCCCGGTCACGCTCCAGCAACGGCTTGAGGTAATAGCCGGTGTGAGACTGCTTCATCTCCGCCACTTGCTCCGGCGTACCTACGGCGATGATCTGGCCGCCCTTGGAGCCGCCTTCCGGCCCGAGGTCTACCAGCCAGTCAGCCGTCTTGATCACATCCAGGTTGTGCTCGATGACCACAACGGTGTTGCCGTGGTCGCGAAGGCGATGCAGTACATCGAGCAATTGCTGGATATCGGCGAAATGCAGGCCTGTGGTCGGCTCGTCGAGGATATACAGGGTCTTGCCGGTATCGCGCTTGGACAGTTCACGGGACAGCTTGACCCGCTGCGCCTCGCCGCCGGACAAGGTCGTCGCCGACTGCCCGAGCTTGATGTACGAAAGCCCCACATCCATCAATGTCTGGAGCTTGCGCGCCAATGCCGGTACTGCGTCGAAGAACGCTCGGGCCTCCTCGATCGTCATTTCGAGGGTTTCGTGGATATTCTTGCCCTTGTACTTGATCTCCAGCGTTTCACGGTTATAGCGCTTGCTCTTGCACACATCGCACGGCACATAGATGTCAGGCAGGAAATGCATCTCCACCTTGATCAGGCCATCGCCCTGGCAGGCTTCGCAGCGCCCGCCCTTGACGTTGAACGAGAAGCGGCCCGGGCCGTAGCCCCGCGAGCGTGATTCCGGTACGCCGGCGAACAGTTCGCGGATCGGCGTGAACAACCCGGTATAGGTCGCCGGGTTGGAGCGCGGCGTCCGGCCGATCGGGCTCTGGTCGATGTCGACAACTTTATCCAGATGCTCCAGGCCCTTGATGCTGTCGTGCGCGGCGGCTTCCAGGGTGGTGGCACCGTTCAGCGCGGTGGCACTGAGGGGAAACAGCGTGTTGTTGATCAGCGTCGACTTGCCGGAGCCGGAAACACCGGTAACGCAGGTCAGCAGGCCGATCGGGATTTCCAGGTCGACGTTGCGCAGGTTGTTGCCGCGTGCGCCCTTGAGGGTCAACGACAGCTTTTTATTGCGAGGGGTACGCTTGGCCGGCACCTTGATCTTCACCCGGCCCGACAGGTATTTGCCGGTCAGCGAGTCGGGGTGCGCCATGACTTCGGCGGCGGTGCCCTGGGCGACGATGTGTCCGCCGTGCACCCCCGCGCCCGGGCCGATATCCACGACGTAATCGGCGAGGCGAATCGCGTCTTCATCGTGCTCGACCACGATCACCGTATTGCCGATGTCGCGCAGGTGTTTCAGCGTGCCGAGCAACCGGTCGTTGTCCCGCTGGTGCAAGCCAATGGACGGTTCGTCGAGGATGTACATGACACCCACGAGCCCGGCACCGATCTGGCTGGCCAGACGGATACGCTGGGCCTCACCGCCGGACAGGGTATCCGCGCTGCGGTCGAGGGTCAGGTAGTCCAGGCCGACGTTCACCAGGAACTGCAAACGCTCGCGGATCTCCTTGAGGATCTTGTCGGCGATTTCGCCACGACGGCCGGTGAGCTTCAAGCCACCGAAATAGTCAGTGGCATCGCCGATCGGCAGGCTGGTCACCGCCGGCAGGGTTTTCTCACCCACCCACACGTGCCGCGCCTCCCGGCGCAAACGGGTGCCGCGGCAGTCCGGGCAGGGCTGGGTGCTGAGGAACTTGGCAAGTTCTTCGCGCACGCTGGCCGATTCGGTCTCGCGGTAGCGCCGTTCCAGGTTAGGCACGATGCCTTCGAACGGGTGGGAGCGCTTGACGATATCACCACGGTCGTTCAGGTATTTGAAATCGACGTTCTGCGTGCCGCTGCCATGCAGGATGAATTTCTGCTGGTCCGCGGGCAGCTCGTTGAATGGTTTGTCCAGGCTGAACTTGTAATGGGCCGCCAGCGACCCGAGCATCTGGAAGTAATAGACGTTGCGCCTGTCCCAGCCACGAATCGCGCCTTCGGCCAGGGTCAGCTCGCCGTTGACCAGCCGCTTGGTGTCGAAGAACTGCTTGACCCCCAGGCCGTCGCAGGTCGGGCAGGCGCCGGCCGGGTTGTTGAAGGAAAACAGCTTGGGTTCCAGCTCGCTGATGGCGTGGCCGCAGATCGGGCAGGCGAAGCGTGCCGAGAAGATAATCTCTTCACCGGGTTCGTCGTCCATCGGCGCCACCAGGGCGATGCCGTCGGCCAGCTTCAGCGCGGTCTCGAAGGATTCGGCCAGGCGCTGCTGCAGGTCGGCGCGGACCTTGAAGCGGTCTACCACCACATCGATCGAGTGCTTCTTCTGTTTATCCAGCTTCGGCAGCTCGTCGAGCTCGCACAGCTTGCCGTTGACCCGGGCGCGTACGAAGCCCTGGGCGCGCAATTCTTCGAAGACCATCAGGTGTTCGCCCTTGCGCTCGCGAATCACCGGTGCGAGCAGCATCAGCTTGCTGCCTTCCGGCTGGGCGAGCACCAGGTCGACCATCTGGCTGACGGTCTGGGCTTCCAACGGGGTGTCGTGATCAGGGCAGCGGGGGATACCGACTCGCGCATACAGCAAGCGCAGGTAGTCGTAGATCTCGGTAATGGTACCGACCGTCGACCGCGGGTTATGGGACGTCGACTTCTGTTCGATGGAGATCGCTGGCGACAGGCCTTCGATGGTATCGACGTCGGGTTTTTCCATCATCGACAGGAACTGCCGGGCGTAGGCCGACAGCGATTCGACATAGCGGCGCTGGCCTTCGGCGTACAAGGTGTCGAAGGCCAGGGATGATTTGCCGGATCCGGACAGGCCGGTGATGACGATCAGCTTGTCCCGGGGCAGGGTCAGGTCGATGTTCTTCAGGTTGTGGGTACGGGCCCCACGAATCAGGATCTTGTCCAAAGTGGCCTCGCTCGGCGGGCGTCGAAAACGTAGGAGTATACGGGCAAATACTGGATGGATGCACACTATTGCAAGCCATACATGAAGACTGCGCGGCAAACGGTCGCCATATACCCCCTCAATCGATGGGACTGGTAGAATCCCCGCCGGTTCACACGAGGTTTTTCCATGCAAGATCCCCACAGCGAACGCATGAGTAGCGGCGAGACCCGCGCGGCAGGCGGTCTGGCCCTGGTGTTCGCCTTCCGCATGCTCGGCATGTTCATGGTGTTGCCGGTACTGGCGACCTATGGCATGGACCTGGCGGGCGCGACCCCGGCCCTCATCGGGCTCGCCATCGGCGCCTACGGCCTGACCCAGGCGATTTTCCAGATTCCCTTCGGGATCATTTCCGACCGGATCGGCCGGCGCCCGGTGATTTACCTGGGGCTCATCGTGTTCGCCCTCGGCAGTGTGCTGGCGGCGAATGCCGATTCGATCTGGGGCGTGATCGCCGGACGGATCCTACAAGGAGCGGGCGCCATTTCCGCTGCTGTCATGGCGTTGCTGTCGGACCTGACCCGCGAGCAACATCGCACGAAAGCCATGGCGATGATCGGCATGACGATTGGTCTGTCGTTCGCCGTCGCCATGGTTGTAGGACCGTTGTTGACCCGTGCCTTTGGGTTGTCCGGGCTGTTCCTGGCGACCGGCGCCATGGCACTGGTGGGCATCCTCATCGTCGCGTTGATCGTGCCACGCTCCACCGGGCCGTTGCAGCACCGCGAATCCGGGGTGGCCCGCCAGGCGCTGGTGCCGACGCTCAAGCATCCTGACCTGCTGCGCCTGGACCTGGGCATCTTCGTGCTGCATGCCATGTTGATGTCCAGCTTCGTGGCCTTGCCGCTGGCGCTGGTGGAAAAGGCCGGCCTGCCCAAGGAGCAGCACTGGTGGGTCTATCTGACGGCACTGGTCATTTCGTTCTTCGCCATGATTCCGTTCATTATCTATGGCGAGAAGCGACGCAAAATGAAACGAGTTTTGCTCGGCGCCGTCGTGACGCTCATGCTCACTGAGCTATTCTTCTGGCAGTTCGGCGACAGCCTGCGCGCCCTGGTGATTGGCACGGTGGTGTTCTTCACCGCGTTCAATCTGCTGGAAGCATCGTTGCCGTCGCTGATCAGCAAGGTGTCACCGGCGGGCGGCAAGGGCACGGCGATGGGGGTTTATTCCACCAGCCAGTTCCTCGGTTCGGCATTGGGCGGGATCCTCGGCGGCTGGCTGTTCCAGCACGGCGGTTTGTCGGTTGTGTTCCTGGGATGTGCCGCGCTGGCTGCACTTTGGCTGGTTTTTGCTGTTACCATGCGCGAACCTCCGTATGTGACGAGCCTGCGCTTGCCGTTGTCGCCCGAAGCCATCCGCGAAGCAGGCCTGGCCGAGCGCCTCAGGGCCGTCGTTGGAGTAACCGATGCAGTGGTGGTCGCCGACGAGGCGGCCGTTTATATCAAACTGGACACCGAATTATTGGATCGTGCGACGCTTGAGCGCCTGGTGAACAACCCGGCCCCGGCAGCGTGCGAAGCCTAGGAGAACGTTATGGCCCGTGGGGTTAACAAAGTCATATTGGTCGGTACTTGCGGCCAGGATCCAGAAGTTCGCTACCTGCCTAACGGCAACGCCGTGACCAACCTGAGCCTGGCGACCAGCGAACAATGGACCGACAAGCAGACCGGCCAGAAGGTCGAGAAGACCGAATGGCACCGCGTGTCGATGTTCGGCAAAGTGGCGGAGATTGCCGGCGAATACCTGCGCAAGGGTTCGCAGGTCTACATCGAAGGCAAGCTGCAGACCCGCGAGTGGGAAAAAGACGGCATCAAGCGTTACACCACCGAAATCGTGGTCGACATGCAAGGCACCATGCAGTTGCTCGGTGGCCGTCCGCAAGGCGACCAGCAGCAGGGTGGCAACAACTACCAGCAGTCGGCTCCACGCCAGCAAGCCCCTCGTCCGCAATCGGCGCCGCAGCCACAGCGCGAGCGCCCAGCTCCGCAACAGGCCGCACCGCAACCGGCGCCGGATTTCGACAGCTTTGATGACGATATTCCGTTCTGATCCGCAGTGGTTTCATTCGATGAGTCTCCTCATCCACTGAAACCTGAAAGCTCGATAAAGCCCTCTTCGCTGCAAAGCCTGGAGGGTTTTTTTCGCTCTGCGTAAGCCAAGGTGTCCCAAGATCAATCAAGTGAGATGAGCACGGATTGACGGGTTATGCCGCGAATGGATCAGTCATAGATAATCTTCTGATAGACCGGCGTTTGCTTGGCGCTGTGCTTGATGCGCCGCACCGAACTGCCGGTTATCAGGTGTCCACCGAGAAGAAGATTGCCACAAGGCGATCGCGGTTCGAAAAGCTGCTGTCTCAAGACCCTTATCGCTTCCGCGCCCAGTTCATCGCGGGGCACGTGAAGCGTGGTGAGCGGTATATCGTTGATGTCCGCCAGGTTGAACCCGTCCATGCTCATCACTGAAACATCCTGAGGAACCCTCAAGCCGGCATTCTGCAGCGCTTTAACCGCGCCGGCTGCCATGAAGTCGCCCCCGGCCAGGATGGCAGTCGGTCGGTCGTCGGGGGCGCAGTTTTCCAGGAAGGCCGCTACCCGCGCTTCAGATTCAGCACTGCCGAAACCTTCGGCAACCATCAGGTGTTTTGTTTCGATGAATTCGAGATTTTGCTCCTTCCATGCATCACGAATTCCACGTATCCGCAGATCCATCGTGTACCGCCTGAGACACTGGAGAGTCAGTACATTTCGGTGCCCCATCTGAAACAGATAATTTATCGAATAATGACCGATCAAGAAGTGGTCGGGCGATATCGAGGGCAAGCGCATGCTGCGATCAATGCAGTTGATCAGTACCGTCGGCTTGCTGAGGTCCGCCGCGAGTTGGTGTATGTGCGGATCATCAATACCAATCAGGATCGCCGCACCGGTGTCCTTCTGATTCATCTTCTGTAAAAACAGCAATGCGTCGCTATCAACCTCTTCAAGCTCGCAGTAGCGAACTCGAACATCATGTTGCGCGACCGCCTGTGTGATGCCCTGGATAACTTTGTAGTAGAAGATATCCGAGCGTACGTTGAAGGCCCGCGAGGGCGCGAAGATGGTCAGCCCGTTGAGCAGGAAGCGACCATTGGCGAGGCCTTCCATCACGCCCTGCTGACGAGCCGCCGCGAGCACTTTTTCTCTCGTGGCGGGGCGGGTGTTGGATTTGCCAGCAAGCACCCGCGACACCGTCGCGATGGACAGGCCCGTCTGAGCCGCAATTTCAGCAATGCGTAACTTTCCCACCGCGCCTTATCCATTGAGACAATTTATGTAAAAGCTTTCATAGCAGAAAAGGGCCATCAATCCTAGCGTGCTTGGGTTTCTGTCGAGCTGCGTCGGAGGTGGATGTAAATCTATACACGCCTGCTTCTGTACGGATCATGAGCAGTTGCCATAGCGTTCAAGCCTCAAATAAAAACAAAACGCCGGAAAATACGGCGACAGGCGAAGAATTGATGACTATCGATATCGAACGCAATGCTCGACTTTCGGCCAAGCTAAAATTCATCCCGCATCTGCGATGGTGGATGCTTTCCCTGTTTTTGCTCGGCGTCACCGTCAACTATATAACCCGCAATTCACTGGGTATCTTGGCGCCGGAACTGAAAACCACGTTCAGCATGTCGACGGAACAGTACTCGTGGGTCGTCGCCTCGTTTCAACTTGCCTACACAGTTTTCCAACCCGTCTGCGGCTGGCTGATCGATGCGATCGGGCTCAAGCTCGGCTTCGTCATATGCGCCGTCGTATGGTCAGTGATGTGCCTTCTTCATGCCGGGGCAGCGAGTTGGGTGCATCTGGCGATTCTGCGTTTTTTCATGGGCGCTTCGGAGGCAGCGGCTACACCCGCCAATGCCAAGGCGATAGGGGACTGGTTTCCCAAAAAAGAACGCCCTATCGCTGCGGGATGGGCGGGGGTTGGTTTTTCTCTGGGGGCGATGCTCGCCCCTCCCATCATCTATCTGGCTCATGTAAGCCTGGGCTGGCAGGGCGCATTCCTGATTTCCGGCGGGATCGGCCTGATATGGGCCGCCGTCTGGGGATGGCTCTACCACGCTCCCACTATTCATCCGCGCTTATCGCCCGATGAGTTGAAGCATATCCAACAAGACGGCGAAAAAATCGGCCAGCAAATGCCTTTTTTCAAAGCGTTGAAAAAGATTGGTCGGGACAAGCGATTTTACGGTATCGCGCTTCCCGCCTTCATGGCAGAGCCGGCATGGGCAGTCATGAGTTTCTGGGTGCCGCTGTATCTGGCCAACGAAAGAGGAATGGACCTTAAGCAAATCGTACTGTTTGCCTGGGTTCCGTTTCTGGCGGCGGATCTGGGCAGTGTCGCCAGCGGTTACCTGTCACGCGCTTACCATCGTTTTTTCAAATGCACCCGTGTGAATTCGATTGTCGCCAGTTCAATCACCGGCGCGTTCCTGATGTTTTCGTTAGCCGTGATGACCCAGGTGGAAGACCCCTATGTAGCGATTGCGCTTATTTCAGTCGGCGGTTTTGGCCACCAGATTATCTCCTGCATGTTAAGTGCACTGGTCGTCGAAACGTTTGATCGGGATGAGCTGGCGACTGTGAACGGAATGCGAGGCTCATGCGCCTGGATTGCCAGCTTCATTTTTTCGCTGATCATCGGTGTCAGCGTGGACAAGATAGGATTCAACCCATTGTTCATTGCGATGGGGCTCTTTGATTTTATAGGTGCGTTTTTCATGATTTTGTTTATCGCCGACAGAGCGTCCAAACCTGAAGCGGTGCGTGCCCAATGAAGTCACTTAAAGTCTGGGAATTACAGGCCCAGGAAAAAGGCTACATCGAGCTTCTGGTCGAGGGCCGACATCTCTTCAGAATTAGTATCCTCGAAGACGGTTTGGCGCGTGTCCTGCTCATGCGTGCAGGCGCGTTGGCACTGGATCGGACCTGGAGCATCGCGCCCCGGGAGGATGTCGCCTGGGAGGGCCGGGCCCGTGAGTCGTTGGCGGATTTTTCTTTGCCCGCGTACCGGGTCGAAGAATTTCAGGACCGGTTGGTACTCACGACCAGAAAACTCCGCATCACGGTAAATCGTCCGCTGTGGTTGCAATGGGAATACCACGATGGCCAGGACTGGAGGCCGTTGGTTTCGGATCGGCCCACCGGTGCCTATTCGCTTGATGCTCATGGTGAAGGCCTGGAGCATTACCAGCTTCGCGCGCCGGAACATCGCTATTACGGGCTCGGCGAAAAGACCGGCGATTTGAATCGCGCCGGCAAACGCTTTGAAATGCGTAACCTGGATGCAATGGGATATGACGCTGCGAGCACTGACCCGCTGTACAAACATATCCCCTTTGTCATCACGCACCAGGAGCACGCCAGCTTCGGGATGTTCTATGACAACCTGAACACCAGCCTCTTTGATCTGGGGAACGAGCTGGATAATTATCACCGGCCCTACCGTCGGTACAAAGCGGATGCCGGTGACCTCGATTACTGGGTACTTGCAGGCCCGCGCATACTGGATGTGACGAAGGCTTTTGTTCGTCTGACCGGACGCACTCTGTTTCTGCCTAAATGGAGCCTGGGCTACAGCGGCTCGACGATGCACTACACCGATGCCGAAAATGCCCAGGAACAATTGCTGGAGTTTCTTGATCTGTGCCGTCGGCACGATATCCCTTGTGACTCTTTTCAACTGTCATCCGGGTACACGTCCATTGGCGAAAAACGTTATGTTTTCAACTGGAACCGTGAAAAGGTCCCAGACCCCAAGGCGCTTGCCCAGGCCTACCGTGATGCCGGCGTCAGGCTGGTTGCCAACATCAAGCCCTGTCTCTTGCAGGACCATCCGCGCTACGCCGAGGTAGCCAGGCGAAAGATGTTCATCGGCGACTCTGAACACGACATGCCAGAGCGCTCTGTCTTCTGGGACGATGAGGGCTCTCATCTGGACTTCACCAACCCGGACGCTGTCAGCTGGTGGCAGTCGAATGTCACAACACAGCTGTTGGAGCTGGGTATTGAATGCACGTGGAACGATAACAATGAGTTCGAGGTGTGGGACGGTGAGGCACGCTGCCACGGCTTCGGGCGCGAAATAGCAATCAAACATATCCGGCCTTTCATGGCATTGCTGATGATGAGAGCGTCTTTAGAGGCACAACAGCGGTTTTCGCCATCGGAACGGCCCTATCTCATCTCACGCTCAGGTTGCGCCGGCATGCAGCGCTACGTTCAGACTTGGAGCGGTGATAACCGAACCAACTGGAAAACCCTCCGCTACAACACCCGCATGGGCCTGGGCATGAGCCTGTCGGGGTTGTACAACGTCGGGCACGATGTAGGTGGGTTCTCGGGTAACAAGCCGGATCCGGAGTTGTTTGTCCGTTGGGTCCAGAATGGTGTGATGCATCCGCGCTTCACCATTCACTCCTGGAACGACGATGGCACCGTCAATGAGCCATGGATGCACCCAACGGTCATCGATGCGGTCCGTGACGCCATCGGGCTCCGATACAGGTTGATGCCTTACTTCTATACCTTGCTGTGGCAAGCCAGTAACGAAGATGAGCCCATCTTGCGACCTACGTTTCTTGACCACGAGCATGACCGTGAAACGTTCGAGGAAAACGACGAGTTCCTTCTTGGCCGAGATGTCCTCGTCGCCAGCGTGGTAGAGGAAGGCGCCCGCGAGCGCGAGGTGTGGTTACCCCTGAATGCGACGGGATGGTGCGACTGGCATACCGGTGACTGGTACGAAGGCGGTCAATCCGTTGTTCTGGATGCGCCTTTGGAACGTTTGCCCTTGTTGGTGCGAGGGGGCGCTGCGATACCGATCGGTGAATGCCACAAGCTTAACGATCCCTCTCTTGATCGGCGTCGCGAGCTGGTGATTTTTCCTGCGCCTTCAGGTGCCTCCAGCGGCGTGCTGTTTGAAGATGACGGCATCAGTCATGACTGGAAAAACGGCAACTGCGTTGTCATCAAATGGACCCTTGAATATGGCCTGGACTTCATTGATTTGACGATCGCTAAAACAGGGGACTTTTGTCCGGCGTGGGAGCAGCTTGAGGTGTCCTTGAAGATTACGGATGCGCGAGCCTTGAGAATCAATGGCCGTAGTGGGTGCGCTTTGAAGTTGGCGGATATTCCGGAGCATGGACAACTTCATTGATTCGCTGGTAAGTCTTGCCCTCTCAGTCCAGGAGGGCAAGTCCACCGGCTCACAAGTCCAGATCCAATAATTCCTGCATCCTCTCCCCAATCGACTGCGTCAACCATGTGGCATGGAACTCCATTTCCGCCACCGTGATGTCCACCCGAAACCGAAGCGAAATCGGCTTGCCATCGGCTCCGGTGTAGCCGACATCAAAGTGGTTCACATTGGCGAAAGTGCTCAAGGTGTAGGGCTTGATGTAATGGATGTCGCTATAGGGCACGCATTTCTCGGTGGTTTCCCGGGCAGGACGGCGCTGGGTGAAGGTGAGGCGTTGCTGGCGTTCGTCAAAACAGAAGCCAAGCACCTTGGGCCCGGAGACGAGCCAGTTGATCGTACAGACGGCCGCGAACGCACTGATGAACATGAGCGCGATAATCAGCGGTTCCATAATGATCTGCTGGTGAATCGGCGACAGGCCTTCGACCTTGAACAACATCAGGGTAAACACTGCCAGCCAGTAGGCAGGCAGGGCCAGCAAGATTGCCGCGACGTAGATCATGGTTCCGAGGAATCCCGGCCTGGATACGTCGCTTGCGCAATCCCACGTGGGCGGGTGCCGTGGCGCTGATGTAGCGGTCGGGAAGGGCGATTCGACCAGGCGCGGCGGGCGTCTGCGTTTCATGCGGCTGGCTCTTGGGAAGATATCTGGCCATTCTCGTCGTAACCGCTCACACCCGCCTAGTCATTTCCGCTTGCTGTCGATGGCTGCGTCTACGCCTGGCTGCCGCTCAGGAATTGCTCGGTACTCACCACATTCGCATAGGCAAACCCCAGCGCCGACATGAACGCAGCGTGGACATGGGCCGCAGGGACGACGAGGCCGTTGAATTCCAGGTCGCGGCTGGCACAGGCATCATGCACCACCGTGACCTCATAGCCCATGTCAGCGGCAGCGCGGGTAATGCCGTCGATGCACACGTGGCTCATGCTGCCGACCACGACCAACCGTTCGATGCCGTGCTGTTCGAGGATCGCTTGCAGTTCGGTTTCGCGAAACGAATTGACGAAGTGCTTGAGCACGACCGGTTCATCGGCGCGGTTGAGTACCTTGGGATGCAACTGCGCACCTTCAGAGCCGGGCGTAAAAAATGGCGCTTCGTCGGAGGTGAATTCGTGACGGATGTGCACCACCTGGTTTCCGGCCTGGCGAAACGCCTCGATCAATCTGACGGCATTGTCGGCAGCGGCTTCGGCGCCGACCAAAGGCCATTTGCCTTCGGGGAAGTAGTCGTTCTGGATATCGACTACGATGAGCGCTTGCTTGGACATGGTACTTCCTCGGTTATCAACAGGGGGAAAGTCAGTATTGGTCCTGAACGGTGATGCGGGAATTGGCCGTAACGACAATAGGCGAGGGAAAACTGACAATGGCGCAGGAACAGGCATTCGTCGAACTCGGCGTGCTGATCTACCCCGGCGCGCAAATGGCCGCGGTGCATGGTTTGACCGATCTGTTTGCCGTGGCGGATGGCATTGCGGCGGAGCATGCCAGTGTGCAGCTGCCGCGGCTACGCGTGAGCCACTGGCAAACGGCGGGCGGAAAAATGCCGTTGCGGGTGTTTGCCAGTGATGCCGGTCCGCACGCGCCATTGGTGGCCTTGTTGATCCCACCGTCCATTGCCGGCTTCAATGAAGCTGTGGCAACACCGACGCTGATGGATTGGCTCCGGGCGCAACACGCTAGCGGCACGGTACTGGGCGGGGTTTGCGTCGGCTCGATCCTGCTGGCCGAAAGCGGTTTGCTGGATGGGCGTAGTGCCACGACCCACTGGACCTCGGCCAAGACCTTTGCGGCACGTTATCCGAAGATCAAGCTCAACGCCGATAAACCCATTGTCGACGACGACGACCTGATCACCACCGCCGGGCTCATGGCCTGGTCGGAGCTCGGGCTGCGGCTGGTGGACCGCTTGCTCGGCCCCGGCATCGCCACACGCACCGCGCAGTTTCTGGTGATCGAGCACAGCGACAGCGCGAGCCAGCGCGGCAGCAATTTCGCGCCGATCCTGGGTCACGGCGACGCAGCGATCCTGAAGGTCCAGCACTGGTTGCAACGCAGCGGCGCGGTGGATGTTTCCCTTGGCGCGATGGCCGAACAGGCCGGGCTGGAGGAACGCACGTTCCTGCGCCGGTTTCGCGCGGCTACCGGCCTCAAACCCACCGAATACTGTCAGCATCTGCGGGTCGGCAAGGCCCGGGAAATGCTGGAGTACACCAACGGTACCATCGACCACATTGCCTGGACCGTCGGTTATCAGGATCCGGGCGCCTTTCGAGCGACGTTCAAGAAAATCACCGGGCTGGCGCCGAGTGATTACCGGGCAAGGTTCGGGGTGAACCCGAGTGCTGCCAAAAGCTGACACGGAGCCTCTGTGGCGAGGGAGCTTGCTCCCGCTGGGGGTGAAGCCCCCCAATAATGTGCACCGCGGTTTGTCAGTTTAAAGTTGGGGCTGCTGCGCAGCCCAGCGGGAGCAAGCTCCCTCGCCACGGGGGAAATGCTGGCTCGGGATGTCGTGCAAATTGCCGGACATCCGCTTCCCGTCGTGCAGAATGAAACAGGCCCGGTGCCACATTATCCGTTCATCCCCCCGTTTCCTTGACCGTTCGTCCCCCGCCGTGCCGTTGGCCTGATCTCTGCAATCCTTATAGCTACGGCTATTTAGCGAAGTTGAAAGGACAACGCATGACCCAGATTCATCGTGACAAATGTGTAGTGGCCCACTCGGTCAATCCCCAGGCACCCCTGCATGAAGTCGAGACCAATCGGGCGCTGGCGCGCTGGCTGGCGAATATCCTTGGCCTGGAGTTCGGCGGCAGCTATGACAGCCGGAACCACGCCGGGCGGGATCTGTACCTGTTGCCTACGCAAACCCTGATCGGTCCCGAGGCTGCGTTGCGCCTGGGCGTCAAGGGACCGGACGATCTTTGGGGCGGTTACGTCGACCACGATTTCATCTGCACCAAGGCGATTGCCCATGGTCTGTTGAATAAGGATGCGGTCGCGCCGAAGGGCTGGTCACCGCTGTTCGCCAAGCTGACCCGGGGCGTTGTGCTCGATGGCATCAGCGTGTTTTCGCTCAAGGATGCGCGCCAGGCCGCCGAGCACTTGCTCTACGCCGGGCCGATTCGCTTCAAGCCAATCCATGCTTGCGCCGGACGTGGCCAGCGAGTCATCCGGAGCATCGGGCAATTCGATGAGATCGTCGCGGCTCCAGACGCCCAGGCATTGTTCAGCGAGGGAATCGTGCTGGAACAGAATCTCAGTGAGGTCAAGACCCAGAGCGTCGGCCAAAGCTTTATCAACGGCAAGGTCTTGAGCTACTGCGGCGTGCAGCACCTGACCCACGACAACGAAGGGGAAGAGGTCTACGGCGGCTCCGACCTGCTGGTGGCGCAAGGGGGCTACATCGAGCTTCTCGGCCTGGAATTGCCGGACGATGTGCGCGAAGCGGTCCGGCTGGCGCAGGTATTCGATGACGCCGCCAACCAGGCTTTCCCCACGTTCTTTGCTTCGCGGCGCAACTACGACATTGCCCAAGGGACGGATACCGGGGGCCAGCCTCGCGGTGGCGTGCTGGAGCAGTCCTGGCGAATGGGCGGCGCCAGCAGCGCTGAACTGGCTGCCTTGCAGGTGTTCGTCGAGGACCCATCGATCCGCGCGGTTCGGGTGTCCTCAGTCGAAACCTACACCGACCAACCGCTGCCGCCCGGCGCCACGGAGGTTTATCGCGGCGCTGCGGAAAATGGTGATTTCCTACTCAAATACGTAACGGTTCAATCCTATGACGGCTAGAAGCGAAACCATCCAGATTGCGATTGATGATGAACACATGAATGGAACCTTCCTCAGCCCCAAGTCGAAGGTTCCCGGTGTGTTGTTCGTACACGGTTGGGGCGGCAGCCAGGAGCGAGATCTCGAGCGGGCCAAAGGCATCGCCGGCCTGGGCTGCGTGTGCCTGACCTTTGACTTGCGCGGCCACACCGGTGGGGCCGGGATTCCACTGTCGCGGGTCACGCGCGAGGACAACCTGCGGGACTTGCTGGCGGCCTATGACCGGTTGCTCGCCCACCCGGCCCTGGACACCTCGGCGATCGCGGTGGTCGGTACCAGCTACGGTGGTTACCTGGCCTCGATCCTTACCTCATTGCGACCGGTGCGCTGGCTGGCCCTGCGGGTGCCGGCGCTGTACCGCGACGAGCAGTGGCACACGCCCAAGCGCGACCTCGACAAGGCTGACTTGCTCGATTACCGCAGCACCCTGGTGCACGCCGATACCAACCGGGCCTTGCACGCCTGCGCGCAATTCACCGGGGATGTGTTGCTGGTGGAGTCGGAGACGGACGATCATGTGCCCCACGCCACGATCATGAGCTACCGGGCCGCCTGTCAGCAGACTCACTCGTTGACTCATCGAATCATCGATGGCGCCGACCATTCCCTGAGTGACCCCGTGTCACAACAGGCCTACACCTCGATCCTGGTGAGCTGGATCACGGAGATGGTGGTGGGCGAGCGGTTGAGCATCATTCAGGAGCGGTAGACAGCTGGTGTCCTGGCGGGCCACTTCGCGAGCAGGCTCGCTCCCACAAGGACTCGCAGAAAGTCTGAGCCCGGGTTCACACAGGTCTCTTGTGGGAGCGAGCCTGCTCCGGGCGGCGATCCGACGAAGGCGCCATGCCAGGCGCCGCATCACTTGAGCCCAGGCTTGACCCGCAACGCCTTGGCCTTCGCCTCGATCACCAGATACATCACCACGGTAATCAGCAATGGCAGGATGAAGTAGATCGCCCGGTAGGCAATCAGTCCCGCGATCAGGCTGCCTCGCGACACTTCATGCTGCAGCAGCGCGACGAACACCGCTTCCAGCACTCCGAGCCCGGCGGGGATATGGGTAATCACCCCGGCGATGCTGCTGATCAACAACACCCCCAGCACCACGGGATAGTCCAGTTTGCTCGGCAGCAAGGTGAAGATCACCGCCGCCATCAGCGACCAGTTCAGCGCGCCCAGTGCCAATTGCAGGACGGCCATGCGCAGGGACGGCAGATTGATTTCCATACCGCGAATCGTCCAGGCCCGGCGCCTGGAGAAACGGCAGGCCGCCAGGTAACCGGCACTGGCCAGCAACAGCAGCACGCCGACGCCTTGCAGCGCGTTGCTGCTCAGTTTCCAACCCGGCGGCATGGTCACCAGGCCGCTGCTGAACACTACGCCGGCGAGGGTCATGTAGCCGAACCAGTTGGTGGCCAGGCTCAGGCCGAGGATCTTGGCGATGTTGCCAGTGCTGACGCCGAGCCGCGAATACAGCCGATAGCGCATGGCGATGCCGCCGACCCAGGCACTGAGATTCAGGTTGAAGGCGTAACTGATCACTCCCACCGGCAGGATCTGCCGCCAGCCGAGTTTCTGCCGGATGTAGGTGCGACCGATCAAGTCGAAGCAGGCGTAGGTGATGAAACTGGTGATCGTCAACGCGGCGGCGATCAGCAGTGTGCGCAGCTTGAAATCCGCCAGGGTGGCGAATACTTCGGACCAGTCGATGCGGCGCGCCAACGCGGTGAACAGCACAATCAGCAGCAGGAAAAAAGCCAGCGTCAGCGGGCGTTTCCAGCGGCTCCAGCGCGACTTCGGCTTGGCCTGTTCCGGCGCCTGGGCGTCTCTCGGCGCGGTGTGCGCTTCAGAGTGGTTCATGGGGTTCGCTCCGGACCGCCGTCGGCGGTGAAAAAGGTTTCAGACGCGGTTTATGGGCCGGCAGCCATCCGGCCCAGGCCGGAAAGTGACGCAGGAAGTGGAACACCATGAAACCGATGGTCATGCGCCAGAGCAGCCCGCGCGGCGCGTGGTTCTCGGGCATGATGGTGCAATGGGTGCGGCTCAAGTGATCGAGGCGCTCGAACAGCTCGCGGTTGAATGCACGGTCGCGGATCAGCACGTTGGCTTCCAGGTTCAGGGACAGGCTCAACGGGTCGAGGTTGCTCGAGCCGACGGTACTCCAGTCCTCATCCACCAGGGCGACCTTGCCGTGCAGCGGCCGCTCGCAATATTCATAGATCGTCACGCCGGCCTTGAGCAGATAGTCGTAGAGCATCCGCGCGGCAAGCTTGGCGATCATCATGTCCGGTTGCCCCTGCAGGATCAGCCGCACCTCCACGCCACGCCGGGCGGCGTTGCGGATCTCGCGCAGCAACCGGTAGCCGGGGAAGAAATAGGCATTGGCGATCACTACCCGCCGCTGGGCGCTGCGCAGCACTTGCAGGTAGACCTCCTCGATGTCGGTCTGGTGCTCATGGTTGTCGCGATAGACCAGGCGCACCTGGCCGTCATGATCATTGAACGCCAATTCGGTGCGACGGCTGCGGCGGCGTTGCCACCAGTATTTGGCCCGGCCCGGCCGCCCGGTCTGGAGCAGCGCAAAATGATGGATATCCACCACCGCCGGGCCCTTGATCTCCACGGAGTAATCCTGCTTGGCCTCGGGACCGAAGTCGCCCAGGTGGTCGGCGGAGAAATTGATCCCGCCGATAAACGCGATCACACCGTCCACCACGACGATCTTGCGGTGCAGGCGGCGGAACCAGTTGGTGCGGATGCCCAGGTGCCTCGGAGCCGGGTCGAACATCTGCAGGCGCACCCCGGCCTCGCTCAACGACGCGAGAAACCCGGTGGTCAGTTCGCCACAACCGAAACCGTCGAGATTGACGGTAATACGCACTCCACGCTTGGCCGCATCCACCAGCAGGTCGCGCAGTTCAAAGCCGACCTTGTCCTCGAACAGAATGAAAGTCTCCAGGAGAATTTCTTCCTGGGCACGGCGAATTGCCTCGAAAACCCGTGGGAAATATTCCTCGCCATTTTCCAGCAGCGTGACACGGTTGTTGCCGTGCCAGCCGTATTCGATATCGTTCAGCGCCGGGTTGCTCTCGGTCGGCGGGACCTCGATCTTTTCCACCGTTGCCTTGTTCATCGTCGCGCTCATAATTCGATCTCCACCGACAGCGGTGCGTGGTCGGAAAGGTGCGACCAGGGACGTACATTCAATACTTTGGCGTGATGGGCCTTGAGGTTGCGCACGTAGATGCGGTCCAGGCGCAGGATCGGCAGGCGTGCCGGAAAGCTGCGGGCCGGCTTGCCCCATTGTTCGGCGAAGACTTCCCGCAGGCCGCAGGGGGCGAGCAGGTCATTGGCCTTGCCGCGCCAATCGTTGAAGTCACCGGCGACAATCACTGGCGCTTCAGGCGGCAGCTCACTCAGGCGCTGGCAAAGCAGTTTCAGTTGCTCGACGCGATGACCTTCGCGCAACCCCAGGTGCACACAGATCGCATGCACGTCCTGGCCTTCGCCACCCGGCAGACGCAGCACGCTGTGGAGCATGCCGCGGCTCTCGTGGCCGCTGATGGAGACGTCGAGGTTCTCGTGGCGAATGATCTGGAATTTTGACAGCAACGCGTTGCCATGGTCGCCCGCCGGGTACACCGCGTTGCGCCCGTAGGCGAACTGCGGCCAGAGGGTGTCGGCGAGGAACTCGTATTGCGGGATGCTTGGCCAGTTGCTGTAGCGCTGGGGGTGGTGCTCGTGTGTGCCATGCACTTCTTGCAGGAACACCACGTCGGCGGAAACGCTGCGCACGGCTTCGCGCAGTTCCGGCAGGATGAAACGCCGGTTCAGGGCGGTGAACCCCTTGTGTGTATTGACCGTCAGGACGGTGAAGCGGCTGACCCGTTCGAAATCCCGCAACGATTGCTGGGTCGGGTCACGGGTGGCTTCGCTGGATTCTGGCGTAGTCATGGCAATACCCCTTCGGCCGGGCGCACGCCGGGAGCGGTGGCGAGATGCTTGTCCAGGTCGAAGCGCTCCAGCAGGTGGCGCGCGTCATACGGCGCGCGGACTTTGATGTCGTTGTCGAAATAGCAGAACACTTCCCGGCTCTTGCGCGCCCGGGGTTTCTTTTTCGGATCGATCAGGTGGGCGTCACTCGGCTGAGTGCCGTGGCTCCAGGCTTCGATCCGATCGCCCCAGCGCTTCAGCGCCTCGTCGGTATAGCCGCTGGCGTATAGCTCTTCGGCGCCGTGCAGGCGCAGATAGACGAAATCGCTGGTGACGTCCTCGCGATACGGCCATTTTCCAGCGGTATCCGCCACCACCAGGGCGACGTCGTAACGTTTGAGCAGGGCGACGAAGCGTGGATCGATAAAGCTCTCATGACGGATTTCGACGGCATGGCGCAGCGCACGCTTCTTGTCGGTCGTTGTGCTGGCATGGCCGTCCAGGCGTGGTTCATGCTCGCGTGCCAGCGCGGCGGCGGCTTCGGTGTCGTGGGGCAATTGCTTGAGAAATTCTTCGAAGAGCTCGGGGTCGAATTTGAAGCTCGGCGGAAACTGCCAGAGGATAGCCCCAAGTTTTTCCTTGAGTTCCAGCACCCCGGAGGCGAAGAAGTTCGCCAGCGGCTTGTGGATGTCCCGCAGGCGCTTGATGTGAGTGATGAACCTTGGCGCCTTGACGCTGAAGACGAAGTCGTCCGGCGTCTCGGCGTACCACTGGGCATACCGTTCGGGACGTTGCAGGGCGTAGAACGATCCATTGATTTCGATGCTGTTGACCGCGCGAGAGGCGAATTGCAGTTCCCGCTTCTGAGCCAGCCCCTTGGGGTAGAAATCCCCCCGCCAAGGCGTGTAGCGCCAACCGGAAATACCAATGTGGATCGCCGTCATGTATCCCTCCCGTGCCAATGACCTCGTACCGCCTGTGTCTTTTGATGACCGCCGCGCGGGCTGGAAAGTTTCGGTGGAGTGCCCGGCGGCGGGGAAGAAGTGAACCCGTGGCGAGGGAGCTTGCTCCCGCTGGGGCGCGCAGCGTCCCTGTTTTTTTGGGGCACTGCTGCGCAACCCAGCGGGGATAAATCCCCTCACCACAAGGGCGTGCATTGACCTTTCTGGCGAACTTGCCGGCTGATTCTTGATCAGTTCCTTACTTGTCCCGTGTAAAGGAGCCCCGCGTTTTGTCTCGATTGAGCACCGTATTGCTGTTGGTCCTGCTGACGCTGACCGGCACCAGCGCCTACGGGACCGCTGCTGTCCCTGGCGCCTCCAATCCCAGTGAGGCCTCGGCCGAACCCGAGCCGCTGGTGCAAGGCGGTTTGCTGGGCGCGATCAGTTCGAGCATCGATGACGTCCAGGACAAGCTCGACCTCAACCAGAGCCTGGTGGACGCCTGGCGCCTGCGGGCGGACCGGGCGGCGGACGAGGTCGATCGCCTGGTGGACCAGACGTCCCGTTCCACATGGCGCGTGGCGGGGGATTTCCTGCTGCTCTCGGGCGTATGGCTGGGGACGTTTGCGCTGATATGGACCGCCGCGCGATTGCTGGTGCGCCGCTTGCGCCGGCGCCGCTGGCTACGCACCCGCCAGCGGGTGCTGGACGTGCTCGGCTATGTGTTGCCCTACACCTTGCCGGCCGTGGCCTGCCTGCCGCTGACCCTCTACGTCAGCCACTTCCTGCAAGTCTCGGTCGGCCGCGCCCTGGCGCTGTGTTTCGCCTACGCCACCAGCAGCGGTATTTTTTCCACGTCGGTGCTGCTTTGCGTGATCGTGATGTTCAACGCCGGGCACAAACGGCGAGCGGTAGCGATGCTTCGTCGTTTCACCCCGCGGCCGTTGTTCCTGATCGGCTTCCTGGCCGCCCTCAGCGATGCACTGACCAGCCCGCAGATCGCCCGGCAACTGGGCGGCAATATCACCAGCAGCGTTGCGGTGTTCACCGGGCTGTCGGCGTCGATGATCTTTGGCTGGCTGGTGATCCATATGCGCCGGCCGGTGGCCCATCTGATCCGCAACCGACCGTTGGCCCAGCGCTTGAAACAGCCGGCGTTGCAGGAGTCCCTGCGGATTTTTTCCGGTCTCTGGTACTGGCCGATCCTGCTGATGGTGCTGGTGTCGGCGGTGAGCCTGATCGGCGTCGGCGAAGACAACCAGAAAGCCCTGCGTTGCGCCCTGTTCACCACCATCCTGTTGATCGCGATGGTGTTCCTCAGCACCATATTCCAACATGTCTTCAAGTCGCCCAAGGCCGAAGCCATCCAGCGTAACAGCGCCTACAAGGGACGATTGTTGAGTCTGTTGCATGCGTTGTTGCGCATCGTCATGGCGGTAGCGTTCATTGAAATCCTCGGGCGGATCTGGGGGATTTCCCTGTTCGAATTCGCTTCGCGCAACGCCGTGGGCCGGGCGATCAGTGATTCCTTGAGCCGCATCGGCCTGATCTTCCTGATGACCTGGCTGACCTGGGTGGTGCTCGACACGGCGATCCAGGAGGCTCTCAAGCCGCCGCTCAACAAGCGTGGCGCGCGTCAGCCCAGCACGCGGGTCAAGACCATCCTGCCGCTGCTGCGCAACGCCGCCAAGATCATCCTGGTGGTGATCTGCGCGATCACCACCATGGCCAACCTGGGCATCAACGTCGCACCGTTGCTGGCCGGCGCCGGGGTGGTGGGGCTGGCGATCGGTTTTGGTTCGCAGCAACTGGTACAGGACGTGATCACCGGGTTGTTCATCATCATCGAAGACACGCTGTCCATCGGTGACTGGGTGGTACTCAGCTCCGGCCACGCCGGCACCGTCGAAGGCCTGACCATCCGCACCCTGCGCCTGCGCGACGGCAAGGGGTTCGTGCATTCGGTGCCGTTCGGGCAGATCAAGGCCGTGACCAACCAGTCCCGGCAATTCGCCTTTGCGTTTTTCTCGGTGCAGTTTACCTACGACACCGATGTGGACCGTGCCATCGAACTGATCCGCGAGGCCGGCGATTCGATTTCCGAAGACCCGTTCCTCAAGTTCAACCTGCAAGGGCCGCTGGATGTGTTCGGCGTGGACAAGATGGACCTCAACGGGCTGGTGCTCACCGCTCAGTTCCGCACGGTGTCGGGTGGGCAATATGCGGTGAGCCGGGCGTTCAACCAGCGGCTCAAGAAGCTTGTGGATAACGAGCCGTCGGTGCATTTTGCGCAGACTTATCCACAGCAGGTGGTGATGCCGAAGCGGTTGGATGCACCAGCGGAGCATTCAGAGCCATCGTCGCAGCCTCCATCGAAGCCGTCCGACCAGCCTGCGCAATAACCCGTGGCGAGGGAGCTTGCTCCCGCTCGGCTGCGCAGCAGTCGTCGCTTTTTCAGACGATCGATGAGCCGGGGGCTGTTGCACAGCCCAGCGGGAGCAAGCTCCCTCGCCACGGGCCTTGTGTGTCTGGCTAACGGCGTTGAATCAACTGGGTGCGAATCTCAGCCATCCCTTGAGCATCCAGCTCCACCCAGAACTGCGGCTTGCCGGCAATCAGCGCCGCCACCGGCAACCCATCGCGATACACCAGTCGATTACTCGCCAGCGCCGGCACTTTCGCCCCCGGCAGCAAGGTCCCGGCGAGGTTCAGCGGATCCACCCCGCACACCGCGATCAGGCTGCCATCGCTGGGACGGCGCCGCGTTTCGCGCAGCAGGGGAATGGCTTCGGGTAAGGCAAATTGCTCGCCGGCCAGCCCGCTGACAAACCGCCCGCCGCGAATCTCGCCGCGTGCCTCCAGGCGATGGAAGGTGCGCAGCAACTCGCGCCAGCTCGGCAGCCAATCCGCCTCGCGCTCCAGCAGCCGCCAGAACACCACGCCGTAACGGCGCAGCAGGGTCATGGCGATGTGTTCCAAGGTCTCGGGCGCAGTCGGCGCCGGGCGCTTACCCGGTTGCGCAGCAGGCGAACTGCGGCGCAACAAGGCCCAGCGCCCGGCGTCGTCCATGCCGCCGACAAATGCTCCACGCCCGCGCCGGCTGCTGCGGGCCTGGCGCTTGCTGGCGGGAGTGATCAAGGCTCGCAGCCCGGCGAAGCTGTCGGCGTTCACCAGCCCGGCGCCCACCAGTTCCTGCAAGGCGCTTTCCAGTTCGCTGCGCAGCAGGTGCGCCTCGTGCAGCAGCTCATCGAAAAACAATGCGCCGTGCTCGCTGAGGGCCTGGTGGACTTTTTGCGTCCTGGGCGACAGCTCGTCGAGCGGCGTCTGCTCGGCCAGGCTGCTCCAGAGCCCGACCTGGCGGCGCGGCAGCAAGACGATCGGCGTGCTGCGCAAAGCGCTGGCGGACAGCTTCTGGCGGGCGCTCAGGCGCGTCCAGACAAACTTGCCGCTGCGACACAGTTCGTCGAGCCAGCTCGCTGAATAATCTTTGATCCGCGCCGGCAGCAGGTCGCTGTCCCAGGCCGAGGCGGCCGCCGGATAACCTTCGAACTGGCTGACGATCGATGGCAATACGGCGTTGCCCCGGCCTTGGGCGGATGGCGACAGGTGCTGCCAGTCGAAGAGGAATCGCATGAAATCCTGCAGCGTCACCGGCTCGATTTCCCGGCGCAGGCGCTTGACGGTGTAGCGGTGGATCCGCGCCAGCAGGTGCCGCTCGCACCATTCTTCCTGCCCGGTGCCCGGCGTAAACCGACCGCGCAGCACATACCCCTGCTGCTCCAGTTGGGCCAGGGCCTGGGTCGCTTGCGCCGGTGACAACCCCAGCGGATAGGCGATCGCCGTCAGCGGCTGCGGGCCGAAGGCGCTGAGTCGCGCCCGCAGCACCTCGACCACGGCGTCGTCGCTGTCCCACTGCTCATCAAACCCCGGCAGTGGCGTCAGCGGCGGCTGCCATCGGGCCTGTGGATAAATTGCTTGCAGGCACGTCAGCCGTTCCAGCGGTACCCACAAACCACGCTCCTCGCTGATCCGCACATGGCTGGCGCGACCGCGCTCGGCCAGGGTCCGCAAGCCCTCCAGCCACGACGGCTCGGCGTCGGCTTCGCTGTCGGCGATGCACGCCAGGCTCATCAGCGCTTCATGGATTTCATCGATATTGCTCGGCGTCGGCCAGGCCTCTTCCCGGACCGCCTGAATGGCTTCGGCATCCAGCGCGCCGAGGTCATCGGTGGATTGCGGATCGCTCCAGCGGCGATTGATCACCGCTTGGGTGCGGCGTTCTTCCAAGGGCGCGTCGTCGAGAAAGGTGTAGGGTCGGGCGCTGAGAATTTCCGCCGCCAGGGGCGAGGGCGCCGGCAGGTCGCGGCTGACCAGGCGGATCTTGCCCGCTTCCATGCGCCGCAACAGGGCCAGCCAGCCTTCGCTGTCCATGGCTTCGTGCAGGCAATCGTCGAGAGTCTGTTCCACCAGCGGGTGGTCGGGAATCTCTCGCTCGCCGGCGAGGTTCTCCAGACAAGCGATCTGGTCGGGAAAAACGCTAGCGATCAGGTCTTCGCTCTTCATGCGCTGGATCTGCGGCGCGACCTTGCGCCCACCGGCGTAACGCGGCAACGCCAGGGCCACGCCGGCGTTCCAGCGCCAGCGCACCCCGAACAACGGCGCATCCAGCACCGCCTGGATCAGGATCTGTTCGGCGCTGTGGCTGTTGAGGTAACGCCAGACCTCGTCCAGCTCGAAGCTGTGGCTGGTGGACAGCGAGAGCACGATGGCGTCTTCGCTGGCGGCGGCCTGCAATTCGAAATTGAACGTGCGGCAGAAACGCTTGCGCAGGGCCAGGCCCCAGGCGCGGTTGATGCGGCTGCCGAACGGCGTGTGGATGATCAGTTGCGTCCCGCCGGATTCGTCGAAAAAGCGCTCCATCAGCAGCGTGTCCTGGGACGGCAGGGCGCCGAAGGCCAGGCGCGCCGGGGCGAGGTAATCGAGCAGTTGCTCGGCGCTGGCGAGGTTCAGTTGCAGGGTCCCGGTCAGCCAGTCGAGGGCCGGCTGCAGATTGCCCGGTGTGGCGCCGAGCAATTCATCCAGGCGGGCTTGCAGGCGGGCCACGGCCTCGGACAACTCGGCGCTGCGCCCCGGGGCTTCGCCGAGCCAGAACGGGATGGTCGGCGGTTGGCCCTGGGCGTCCTCGACCCGCACGCGGCCACTTTCGACGCGGATGATCCGGTACGAGGTATTGCCCAACTGGAACACGTCGCCAGCAATGCTCTCGACCGCGAAGTCTTCGTTGACGCTGCCGATATTCAGGCCCTGGGGTTCGAGCAGCACGCTGTAGTCGGCATTGTCCGGAATCGTGCCGCCGCTGGTCACGGCGGTGAGCTTGCTGCCTCGGCGCCCGCGCAAGGTCCGACTGACTGCGTCGCGATGCAGGTACGCGCTGCGCACACCCTGGCGGCCATTGACGCCCTCGGCGAGCATCTGCAACAGCGCCTGGTAATGGCCTTCGTCGAGTTCGGCGTAGGGCGAGGCACGGCGGAACATCTCCAGCAATGCCTGTTCGTGCCATTCCTGGCAACTGACCTCGGCGACGATCTGCTGCGCCAGCACATCCAGCGGCGCCTCGGGGATGTGCAGGATGTCCAGCTCGCCACGGCGCACGCAGTCGAGCAGGGCGACGCACTCGATCAGGTCGTCGCGAGTGGTGGCGAACAGACGCCCCTTTGGCGTGCCGCCGACTTGGTGGCCGGAGCGTCCAACCCTTTGCAGGAACGCCGAGATCGAACGGGGCGAGGCGATCTGGCAGACCAGATCGACATCGCCGATATCGATGCCCAGCTCCAAGGACGCGGTGGCGACCAATACCTGCAGTTCGCCGCGCTTGAGGCGTTGTTCGGCGTCGAGGCGAAACTCCTTGGCCAGGCTGCCGTGATGGGCCGCCACCGCCTCCTTGCCCAGGCGCTCGCTCAAATGCCGGCTCAGGCGCTCGGCCAGGCGCCGGGTATTGACGAACACCAGCGTGGTCCGATGTTGCCGGGCCAGTTCGGCGAGCCGGTTGTAGACCAGTTCCCAGACATCGTTGGACATCACCGCCGAAAGCGGCACAGGCGGCACTTCGATGTCCAGGTCCCGTGGGCGGGCGTGGCCGATGTCGACGATTTCACAGGTGCGTCCCTGGCCGACGAGAAAGCGCGACACCGCTTCGATGGGTTTTTGCGTGGCGGACAGGCCGATGCGCACCAACGGTTCGGCACACAGCGCTTGCAGTCGCTCCAGGCTCAAGGCCAGGTGGCTGCCGCGTTTGCTCGCGGCGATGGCGTGGATTTCATCAATGATCACCGTGCGCGTGCTGGCGAGCATCTGCCGGCCGGAATCGGAACCGAGCAGCACGTAGAGCGATTCGGGCGTGGTCACCAGGATGTGCGGCGCGGTCTTGCGCATCGCCGTGCGATCTTTTTGCGGCGTGTCGCCCGTGCGCACCGCCGTGGTGATGGGCAACGGCGGCAAGCCCATTCGTTGCAACTGCTCGGTGATGCCGGCCAGGGGATTTTGCAGATTGATGCGGATATCGTTGCTCAACGCCTTGAGCGGCGAGACGTAGACCACCAAGGTCTGGTCCGGCAGACCGCCTTGCTCCAGGCCGCGATGCACCAGGTCATCGAGCACCGCGAGAAACGCCGTCAAGGTCTTGCCCGAGCCGGTGGGCGCCGCGACCAGCACCGAACGCCGTTGGCTGATCAACGGCCACGCCCGGGCCTGGGCGGCGGTGACCGCCGGGAATGTCTGGCTGAACCAGGCGCGAACGGCGGGGTGAAAGCCTGCCATGGCGTGGTCGGCTGGAAGGGGCAGATTCATGAAGGGCAGTTTAGGCGGGTGGGGTGGGTAGGATGCAAGTACCGTCCGGGATCTCTATTGCCTGTTCAGGCCCCATCGCGAGCAAGCTCGCTCCCACAGGGGATCTCGACTGTGCATGCAATCATGTGGGAGCGAGCTTGCTCGCGATGGCGGCCTCAAGGCCTGCGCAAAGCCACGATCTGCACATTACGGATGACGGTTGCGCACTAAACCCGCAAAATGCAACGATTCCGACCACGCCCACGGGCGTTGTCGACCAAAATTCTTGTGCCAACAGACTGGGCCTGCTGACTTTATGCGAATGCGCCTTATGTTACTGGGCGGCGGAAATGCCCTTGGGCAGGCGCTGATTCGCCTCGGTGCAGAAGAAGACATCGGTTTTCTTGCCCCCCGCCCACCCGAAGATGGCTGGGATGCCGCGAGCCTGACGCAGTTGCTCGACGACACCCGGCCGGACGCCCTGATCAACCTGGCGTACTACTTCGACTGGTTCCAGGCCGAGACCGTCAGCGAGCAGCGCCTGGCGAGCCAGGAGCGGGCGGTCGAGCGCCTGGCCGAACTGTGCCAGCATCACAACATCGTCCTGGTGCAACCATCGAGTTACCGTGTATTCGACGGCTCGCGCGCCACCGCCTACAGCGAAAAAGACGAGCCGGTGCCCCTGGGCTTGCGTGGCCAGGCACTGTGGCGCATCGAGCAAAGCGTGCGCGCCACCTGTCCGCAGCATGTACTGCTGCGTTTTGGCTGGCTGCTGGACGACAGCGCCGATGGCATCCTCGGACGGTTCCTGGCCCGGGCCGAGCAGCCCGAAGAGCTGCTGCTGGCCGACGACCGCCGGGGTAATCCGACACCGGTTGACGATGCGGCGCGGGTGATCATTTCGGTGCTCAAGCAACTCGATTGCGCGGCGCCGCTGTGGGGCACGTACCATTACGCCGGACACGAGGCGACTACGCCGCTGGCGCTGGGCCAGGCAATTCTTACCGAAGCCCGCGCCCTGCACCCGCTGGCCATCGAGTCGCCCACCCCGCAGGCCCATGCCGCGCGGCCGGACGCCGCCGAAGAACCGCAGCACGCGGTGCTGGCCTGCAAGAAAATTCTGCACACTTTCGGGATCAAGCCACGCGCCTGGCGCGCCGCACTCCCGGGCTTACTGGATAGGTTTTATCGCCATGGCTAAAGGCCCTGTTTTAATCACCGGCGGCGCCGGTTTCATCGGTTCGCACTTGACCGACGCGTTGCTCGCCAACGGCCATTCGGTGCGCATTCTCGATGACTTGTCCACCGGCAAGCGCAGCAACCTGCCGCTGGACAACCCGGCAGTCGAACTGATCGAAGGCGACGTCGCCGATGCGGCGCTGGTCGCCCAGGCCATGGCCGGGTGCAGCGCGGTGGCGCACCTGGCGGCGGTGGCCTCGGTGCAAGCCTCGGTGGACGACCCGGTACGCACCCACCAGAGCAATTTCATCGGCACCCTGAATGTCTGCGAGGCCATGCGCCAGGCGGGCGTGAAACGGGTGCTGTTCGCCTCCAGCGCCGCAGTCTATGGCAACAATGGCGAAGGCCAGTCCATCGACGAAGACACCTCCAAGGCGCCGCTTACGCCCTACGCTTCGGACAAGCTGGCGAGCGAGCTCTACCTCGACTTCTACCGGCGCCAGCACGATCTCGAACCGGTGGTGTTCCGCTTCTTCAACATCTACGGTCCACGCCAGGATCCGTCCTCGCCGTACTCGGGGGTCATCAGCATTTTCAGCGAGCGGGCCCAGAAAGGCTTGCCGATCAGCGTGTTCGGCGACGGCGAGCAGACCCGGGATTTCGTCTACGTGGAAGACCTGGTACAGGTGCTGGTGCAGGCCATCGAGAAACCTGAAGTGCAAGCGGGCGCGGTGAATGTCGGCTGGAACCAGGCCACCACGCTCAAGCAGATGCTCCAGGCCCTGGCCGACGTGGTCGGGGATTTGCCTGCGATCAGCTACGGCCCGGCGCGCTCCGGCGACATCCGCCATTCGCGGGCTGATAACCGGCGGTTGCTGGAGCGTTTCGACTTGCCGGCGCAAACGCCGATGAGCGTGGGCCTGGCGCGGTTGCTCGGGCGCTGAGTTTCACCAGCCCAAACACTGTGGGAGCGAGCCTGCTCGCGAAAGCGGCGGATCAGTCAACATCCATCACCGACTGATCCACCGTCATCGCGAGCAAGCTCGCTCCCACAGGGGCTTTCATACCTTCAGGTTCGGCTCAGAACTTGTAGCCCAACCCCACCATGTAGACGAACGGATCCACGTCCACGTCAACCTTGGCCCGCGTTCCGCCGGCCACCGCGTTGTTGTCGACGTAGGCGGTGGTGTCGATGTCGATGTAGCGGACCTGGCCGTTGATCATGATGTTGTCCGTCAGCATGTAGTCGGCGCCGACTTGCCACGCCATGCCCCAGCTGTTGCTCGCCCGGAAGTTGCTGAAACCGTTGGCGCTGGCGTCGCTGCCGACGTGTTCGTCATAGATCCAGGTGTAGTTGATGCCGGCGCCGACGTAAGGCTGGAAGGCCGACTTGGCGTCGAGCGGGTAGTAGACCAGGCTCAGGGTCGGCGGCAAGTGCTTGAGTGTGCCGAGCTTGCCATTGGCGGCGCCCAGGGCGGTGCCTTTGATTTTCACGTCGTGCTCGAATGGCGAGGCCGCCAGCAGCTCGATTCCCCAATTGTCGGTGAGCATGTAGGCGAAGTTCAGGCCCAACTGAGTGTCGCTGCTCATGGTCGCCTTGCCGCCCAGGTCGGCACCGGCCAGCGGGCCACGGTCGACCTTGACGCTGGAACTGTCGGCATCCGGATTGACGGTGATGGCGCCGGCGCGAACGATGATATCGCCGGCGGTATGGGCCTGGGCGAGTGGTGCCGCGAGCGCGAGGGCGACGAGGGAAGCGCTGAGCAGAGACTTTTGCATGGGGGCTCCGGAGAACATTCAAAAAGGATGTCCCATGTTACGAAGCCGTCTGGAGCGGTCTTTTGACTCAGCTCAATGAAAGTGATGAGTGGGTCTTGAGGCTTCGCGAGCAGGCTCGCTCCCACAGTGGTTCTGCGGCGGGCACAGGATCTGTGTTCACAGCCGATCCACTGTGGGAGCGAGCTTGCTCGCGATAGCTATCTCATGAACAACACATCACTACCAGCCTCACTCCGGCAGCTCATACACATAAATCTTCTGCGCCTCCATCTGATACCCGGCATCGGCCAGTTCACTGGTGGATGGCTTGACCTGCATCGGCCCTTCCACCCAGTACGGTTGATAAAGCTCGTCGAGCTTGACCCCGACTTCGCTTTTCACATGCACGATCTGGTTCGACGGCGGAGGCGGCACGTGGATGCAGGCGCCGAAATACGGCACCAGCAGGAAGTCGGTCGTGCGGCCTTCCTCACTGACTTCCAGCGGCACGATATAACCCGGCAAGCGAATCTGCTGGCCGTCCAGGGCCTTGACCACCGGGGCGTTGGGCATGTCCTGCCGGGCCGCCGGCGCGGACTCGGCGGCCAGGGCGTCGCTCATTTTCGACAGGTCATGCAAGGGCGTCATGTTCGGCACTTCCGGCGGCGCGTCCGGCGGGATCATTTCCGACCAGGCCAGGTCTCTCGGCTCGGCCGCCCACAATGGCAGGCTGACCAGCATCAACAGCGCAAGCAGGGCGCGGGGCATTTTCAACGTCCTCATAAACGGATCGACAGGCCATCGGCCAGCGATTGGCGATAGGCGCGCCAGGCCGGCACGCTGCCCATCAGCAGGGCGGCGACCAGAATGCCAGCCAGCAGCGTCCATTCATACTCGCTCGGCCAGCCCAGGGGCAGATACAGGCCGTAGGCCGACTGCACGTAACCCTGGGCGACGGCGATGCCGATGTACAGCAAGGCCAGCCCGGAGGTGACTCCGGCCAAGGCCAGCGCAAAGGCTTCGAGCACCAGCAGCGTCGCGATGTGCCACGGCCGCGCGCCCACTGAACGCAGGATTGCCATTTCCCGGCGGCGCTCGTTGAGGCTGGTGAGGATCGCCGTGAGCATGCCGATCAAGCCGGTCAGCACCACGAACAGTGAAATCACGAACAAGGCCTTTTCCGCCGTGCCCATCAGGCTCCACAACTCTTGCAGCGCCACACCGGGCAGGATCGCCAGCAGCGGCTCGCCACGGAATTCGTTGATTTCCCGTTGCAGCGCAAACGTGGAAATCTTGCTGTTGAGGCCAAGCATGAACGCGGTAATGGCCTTGGGCGTAAGGTCCATGTTGCGGGCCTGGTCGGCGCTGATACGGCCGTTGCCCTGGGCCGGTACGCCATTTTTCCAGTCGACATGGATTGCCTCCATGCCGCCCAGGCTGATGTGCAGCGTACGGTCCACCGGCGTGCCGGTGCGCTTGAGAATCCCGACCACGGTGAACGGTTTGTCGTCATGCTTGACCAGGCTGATGGCCGCCACGCCGTGGGCCAACACCAGCTTTTCCCCGAGTTTGTAATGCAGCGCCTCGGCCACTTCCGCGCCGAGCACCACTTCGAACGGATCGCTGGCGAATGCCCGGCCGTCCGCCAGTTCCAGATGCTGCCGGCGACCGTACTGGTAGTGCTCGAAGTAGGCCTCGGTGGTGCCCATCACTCGATAACCGCGATGGGAATCGCCAAGGGACATGGGGATCGCCCATTTCACTTTCGGGTTGTTGGCGAACTGCTCGAAGCTGTCCCAGCGAATGTTATTGGTGGCGTTGCCGATGCGAAACACCGAGTACAACAGCAGGTTCACCGAACCGGAGCGAGCGCCGACGATCAGGTCGGTGCCGCTGATGGTGCTGGCGAAACTGGCCCGCGCCTCGGTACGCACGCGTTCCACGGCCAGCAGCAGGCAGACGGAAAGGGCAATGGCAAAAGCGGTGAGGATCGCCGTGAAGCGGCGGTTCGCCAGGCTGGCCATGGCTAGACGGAACAAATACATCTCAGACCTCGAGTGGCGTGGCGGCGCGATTGAGATCGGCCAGCGAGAGGTGGCGATCGAACAGCGGCGCCAGGCTCTGGTCGTGGCTGACAAACAGCAGGCTCGAACCGGCTTCGCGGCATTCGGCGAAGAGCAGCCGCAGGAAGTTTTCCCGGGCGTCGTAATCCAGCGCCGAGGTCGGCTCGTCGGCAATCACCAGTTCCGGTTGGCCGATCAGCGCGCGGGCGGCGGCGACCCGTTGTTGCTGGCCGATGGACAATGAGTCGGCGCGGCGATCCAGCAGGCTCGAATCGCTCAGCCCGAGGTGAGCCAGCAGCGTGGCGGCGGCTTGATCGACGCTGCCATGGCGTTGCTTCGCCCGTTGCGCGCGCAATGTCGAGAAATGGCAGGGCAGCTCGACGTTTTCGCGCACCGAGAGAAATGGCAGCAGGTTGAACTGCTGGAAAATGTAGCCGGTATGGTCCACGCGAAAGCGGTCGCGGCGGCCGGCGCCCAGTTCGCTGAGTTCCTGGCCGAGCAGGCGGATGCTGCCGCGATCGGGTGTCTGCACACCGCCCAGCAGCCCCAGCAACGTGGTCTTGCCGCTGCCGCTGGGGCCCTTGAGAAACAGGGTTTCACCGGCCTCCAGACGAAACGCCGGGATATCCAGCAAGAGCGGATGCCCGGGCCAGCTGAAGCCCAGGTCGGACAGTTCGATGAGTGCTTGGGTCATGTTGCCGATTTTTCAATGTTCAAAGGTGATTTGGGACCTGTGGGAGCGGGCTTGCTCGCGAAAGCGGCGGGTCAGACTGCATTAATGCCGATTGTGCCACCGTCTTCGCGAGCAAGCCCGCTCCCACCCAGGCTCGCTCCCACTTTGGGATTTGCGGTGGATCAGAATTTCAGTGCCGGCGCCTTTGCCGTTACTTCAACACCTTGCTGACCGTTCGGGCTGATCAGTTGTACCTGAATTTTCTGGGTGGCCGGGAAGGTTTTGAACAGGGTCGCCAGGTCCAGGTTCTTCAAGGTGCCCGGAACCGCGCAGGTGAACTGGTAGTGGGCATGGATCTCGCTGTGCTCGTCGTGATGCTCGTCGCCGTCTTCATCGTGGTCTTCATGGTCCGGCTCATCGCCGAAAAGCGGGCTCTCCAACTCCTGCTGGGCCACGGTGCACTTGGCCGCGGCCGGCAGGTTGAACAGCGCCAGGGGTTTTTCCAGCTGCGCCCGCACGGCGGCGACCTTGGCCTTGTCGGCATCGCTGGTGGCGGCGTGTTCGAAGCCGACCAGGTTCATCGCCGGGCTCTCCAGCTCCAGTTCCAGGGTCTGGCCGTCCAGCGCGGCGTTCAGCCGAGCGACGCCGTGTTCATGGGCGCCGAGGCTGCCGTGCTCATGGTCATGGTCGTGATCATGCTCGACGGCCGCGTGAGCGACAGCCAACGGCAGCAGGGCGAACGGCAAAGCGAGAAGCAGACGACGCATGACGAGTCTCCGGAAAGGTTATGTAATCTTATAACGAAAGTGCGCAGAGTTTGACCGTCTGCTTGGCGTCGCGCAAGGCCCATGGGAGCATGCGTAGATGAAATCTTCAGGAGCACGGTGATGTTGCGGATACGCGGAACCGTCGGCGAGTGGCCGGTGGACTTGACGATCGAGATGGATGAAGGCGACTGGGCGCAGCTCGGCGCGCAGTTGCAGGTGGCCAAGTCCGAGGTTGCGACGACACCGTCGGCCAGGCCGGCGAATCAGGACGATGCCCAATGGCAGATCGCCAAGGAGCTGCTGCGCAAGGCCGGGCAATTGACCGGCCCGGACTTGCTGGAGCAGCTGGAAGGCCTGACCGGCAGCGCTTCGTCCGGCAAGCGGCTGTTGGTGCGCCTGCGCCACAGCGCCGAGGTCAAGGTGCTGAGCGGCGGGGATACGCCGCTCTACAGCTGGGTCGGTCAGTAAAGCGCGGCGAACAGCTTGCGGCGATAGGTCGTCACCAGCGGGTGATCATTGCCCAGCAGCTCGAACACTTGGAGCAAGGTCTTGTGCGGCAGGCCTTCGCTGTAGCTGCGATTGCGGATGAACAGCTTGAGCAGCGCATCGAGGGCGGGTTCGTACTGCTGGCGCGCCAGTTGCTGGATCGCCAGTTGATACACCGCTTCATCATCCTGTGGGTCTTTCGCCAGGCGCGCCTTCAGGTCGGCGGCGTCCGGCAGGTCCTTGGCCAGGCCGAGGAACTGGATCTGCGCCTTGGCAGCGGCCAGTGCAGCCTTGTGTTCGTCACTTTTCACGGCATCCAGAACTGTCTGCGCTTCGTCCAGCTCGCCGCGCTCGGTCAGGCAGCGGGCATAGAG
The DNA here is from genome assembly GCF_051132075.1 of Pseudomonas sp. R3-56. Lineage (NCBI taxonomy): Bacteria > Pseudomonadati > Pseudomonadota > Gammaproteobacteria > Pseudomonadales > Pseudomonadaceae > Pseudomonas > Pseudomonas sp. R3-56. The sequence goes on from NZ_CP071657.1 coordinate 715,565, forward strand.
GATCAGCGCCTTGGCGTTGCTGTTGTCTTCCACCAGCAGTGCCTTGAGCAGGGCTTCGGCGTCGGCGAAACGACCGTCGTCGAACAGCGCCTGGGCTTCTTCCAGCGGATCGGCGGCGGCTGGCGGCGGCATCTGCACATGGGGTTCGAGCATTGCCCGCACCGCCGATTCCGGCTGGGCACCGGCAAAGCCGTCGACCGGCTGGCCGTCCTTGAACAACACAACGGTGGGCAGGCTGCGAATGCCGAAGCGGGCGACGATGTCCTGCTCGATGTCGCAGTTGACCTTGGCCAGCAGCAGTTCACCCTGGTAGCTCTCGGCGATGCCTTGCAGCATCGGCATCAGCGCCTTGCACGGCGCACACCACTCGGCCCAGAAATCCACCAGCACCGGTTTGTGGAAGGAGTTGGCGATTACCGACTGGTCGAAATCGGCAGTGGTGGCGTCGAAGATGTAGGGCGTGTCCTGGGTCATGGGAGGTCTCGTAGAACGCTTGAATGGGGCAACTATACGGCTTGGTGGGGGATGGCTGAAAGCCGGGTGGCTTTGAGAGGTGTATTGATTGGCAGGGCCCCATCGCGAGCAAGCTCGCTCCCACAAGGGATCTCAAGTGATCATGCAACCCTGTGGGAGCGAGCTTGCTCGCGATGCTTTTAGGGCCAACGCCGCGCGTGGTACAGGCTCACATGCCGAAACTCCTCCGGCTCGGCCAGGTCCGGCAAGGTCATGGCCTCGAACATCTCAATACGGCGATACAGCGGATGCTGGAAATCACGCACCCGTGAATCCGCCACCAGCGCCTCGCGGCCTCGGCTGAGGAACTGGTCGAGCAACGGCAGGTTGGCCCGGTCATAAAGCACATCGGCGACCAGGATCAGGTCGAAGCAATCGGCTTCGGCGAAAAAGTCCGCTGAATAATTCAGTTCTACGCCGTTAAGCGCGGCGTTGGCCCGTGACGCGGCAAGCGCCAATGGATCCAGGTCGCAGGCCACCACTTCGCGCGCCCCGGCCTTGATCGCCGCGATACCCGCCACGCCGGAGCCGGCGCCGAAATCCAGTACCCGCTTGCCCTCGACCCACTGCGGGTGTTCGGCCAGGTAGCGGGCCAGCGCCAGGCCGCTGGCCCAGCAGAAACTCCAGTAGGGCGGTTCGTGGAGGATGCGGCGGGTTTCCTCCGGGCTGAAGGCGCGGTCCATGTTCTCACCGTCGATCAGCCACAACGCCAGATCGGTGCCGGGTAGCGCACAGGACACCAGGCGCGCATCGCCCAGCAGCTCGACCAAGGCATTTTGCAGGTGCTGCGGTGCCTTCATGGAGCTTTGACGAATTGCAGGACGCCCAGCGCCTGGGTGGTCGGTTGCGTGATGCGTTGTTCCGGCAGATGCAGGATCAGTTGGCCGGACTGGCTGGCGCGGCCGCGCAACTCGACACGGGCGCCGACCGGGAACGCTTCCGGATTGAAGCGCAGGCGAAAGGGCAGCGCCTGGTTGGTGCCGATCAGGCTGGAGCTGGCGAGCAGTTGTTGCGGGCGGTCCTTGTCATCGATCACCAGTAGCGCCAGTTCGACTTCGGCGCCGGCCGGTACGCCTTGCAGGGTGCCGCTCAATTCGCGCTGATGGGCCGGCAGCGGGCCAAGCTCGGTGGCCTGCCGGGCCTTTTCCTGGGCCTGTTTCGGCGCTGGGGCCGGGGCGGGGGCAGCGGGCTTGGGGGCGTCGCTGCTGCACGCCATCAGCAGGCTGAAGAGACTGAGCAAAACGAGCGATCGTAGCGGCATGGGTGGCTCCAGCAAGGTGAATTCCGTGGGTCTTACAATAGGCCCGTCTGTATACCGTAAACCCTATGGCTTGTCTTGCCAGTGGGATGCGCTACCATGGCCCTCCCTTTTTTTGTTGCCTGCCACCATGCACTGTCCCTTCTGCGGTGCCAACGACACCAAAGTCATCGACTCGCGACTGGTCGCCGAGGGCGAACAGGTCCGCCGCCGCCGCGAATGCCTGGCCTGCGGCGAGCGTTTCACGACGTTCGAGACCGCTGAACTGGTGTTGCCGCGCCTGATCAAGACCGACGGCAGCCGCCAGCCGTTCGACGAAGAAAAACTGCGCGCCGGCATGCAGCGCGCCCTGGAAAAACGCCCGGTGAGCGTCGAGCGTCTGGAAGCGGCGCTGGTGCACATCAAGCACAAGCTGCGCGCGACCGGCGAGCGTGAGGTCAAGTCCCTCGTCGTCGGTGAGCTGGTCATGGCCGAACTGCAAAAGCTCGATGAAGTGGCCTATATCCGCTTCGCCTCGGTGTACCGGCGTTTCCAGGACCTCAACGAGTTCCGCGAGGAAATCGACCGCCTGGCCCGCGAACCGGTGAAAGAATGACCGGCGCGGCGCAGCAGGCCGTCCTCGACGCCCACTACATGGCCCGCGCCCTGGAACTGGCGCGGCGCGGTCACTACAGCACCCACCCCAACCCCCGGGTCGGTTGCGTGATCGTGCGCGACGGGGTGGTGGTCGGCGAAGGCTGGCACATCCGTGCGGGCGAACCCCATGCCGAAGTCCATGCCCTGCGCGCCGCTGCTGACAAGGCCCGGGGCGCGACGGCCTACGTGACCCTCGAACCTTGCAGCCACCATGGGCGCACGCCGCCCTGCGCCGATGCGCTGGTCAATGCCGGCGTGGCGCGGGTGGTCGCGGCAATGCAGGACCCCAATCCGGAAGTCGCCGGGCGCGGCCTGCAACGTCTCGCCCAGGCCGGCATCGCCACACAAAGCGGCGTGCTCGAAGGCGAAGCGCGCAAGCTCAACGAAGGTTTTCTCAAGCGCATGGAGCACGGCCTGCCGTTCGTGCGGGTCAAGCTTGCCATGAGCCTGGATGGCCGTACCGCCATGGAAAGCGGCGAGAGCCAATGGATCACCGGCCCCGCCGCTCGCTCGGCGGTGCAACGCCTGCGCGCCCAGGCCTGCGTGGTGCTGACCGGCGCCGATACGGTGCTGGCGGACAACGCCCGGCTGACCGTGCGTGCCGATGAGCTTGGGCTGGACGCCGAGCAGACCGCGTTGGCCATGAGCCGTCCGGCGCTGCGGGTGCTGGTGGACGGTCGTCTGCGGGTGCCGCTGGATGCGCCGTTCTTCAGAGCCGGCCCGGCGCTTGTCGCTACCTGCATGGCGGTTGAGGAACAGTACGCCAACGGCCCTGAATGCATGATCATCGCCGGGGAAGATGGCCAGGTCGATCTGCATCGCCTGCTGCTGGAGCTGGCGGCCCGTGGCGTCAATGAAGTGCTGGTGGAAGCCGGCCCGCGCCTGGCGGGTGCTTTCGCCCGGCAGGGGTTGGTCGACGAATTCCAGATTTTCATCGCCGGCAAGTTCCTCGGATCCACGGCGCGGCCATTGCTCGATTGGCCGCTGGCGCAGATGAAAGACGCGCCGCAGCTTCAAATCACCGACATTCGCGCCGTGGGCGATGACTGGCGAGTCATCGCCGTCCCCGCTCCGCAGGCCAGCGTATAATTCCCGGCTTTCGCGCAAGCGACGGTCCGTTCTCGAGGAGGACTCCATGTTTACCGGCATCATCGAATCCATCGGCAGCATCCGTGCACTCACTCCCAAGGGCGGCGATGTGCGGGTCCACGTCGAAACCGGCAAGCTCGACCTGAGCGACGTCAAGCTGGGCGACAGCATCGCCGTGAACGGCGTCTGCCTGACCGCCGTGGAACTGCCGGGCAATGGTTTCCTGGCGGACGTCAGCCGGGAAACCCTCGACTGCACCGCGATGAACGACCTCAAGAGCGGCAGCCCGGTCAACCTGGAAAAAGCCCTGACCCCGACTACCCGCCTGGGCGGGCACCTGGTCAGCGGTCATGTCGATGGCGTCGGTGAAGTGGTGTCGCGCAGCGATAACGCCCGGGCCGTGGAGTTTCGTATCCGCGCTCCGAAAGAACTCGCCAAGTACATCGCCCACAAGGGCTCGATCACGGTCGACGGCACCAGCCTGACCGTCAACGCGGTGGATGGCGCCGAATTCCTGCTGACGATCATCCCGCACACGCTGAGCGAAACCATCATGGCCTCGTACCGGCCTGGTCGCCGGGTCAACCTTGAGGTCGACCTGCTGGCCCGTTACCTGGAGCGCCTGTTGCTGGGCGACAAGGCTGCCGAACCTGCGGCCGGTAACATCACTGAAAGCTTTCTGGCCGCCAACGGCTACCTCAAATCCTGACCCAAGGGGGTGCCGCGTGGCGCTCAATAGCATCGAAGAACTGGTTGAAGACATCCGCCAAGGCAAGATGGTCATCCTCATGGATGACGAAGACCGCGAGAACGAAGGCGACCTGATCATGGCCGCCGAATGCTGCAAGGCCGAACACATCAACTTCATGGCCAAGCACGCCCGTGGCCTGATCTGCATGCCGATGACCCGTGAGCGCTGCGAGCTGCTGAAGCTGCCGTTGATGGCGCCACGCAACGGTTCCGGGTTCGGCACCAAGTTCACCGTGTCCATCGAGGCCGCCGAGGGCGTGACCACCGGTATTTCCGCCGCGGACCGGGCGCGTACCGTGCAGGCCGCTGCGGCCGCCGACGCCAGGGCCGAAGACATCGTCAGCCCCGGTCACATCTTCCCGCTGATGGCCCAGGCCGGCGGCACCCTGGCCCGCGCCGGCCACACCGAAGCGGCGTGCGACCTCGCGCGTATGGCCGGTTTCGAGCCCGCCGGCGTCATCTGCGAAGTGATGAACGACGACGGCACCATGTCCCGTCGCGCCGAGCTTGAGGCTTTCGCTGCCGAGCACGACATCAAGATCGGCACCATTGCCGATCTGATCCACTACCGGATGATCCACGAGCGTACCGTTCAGCGGATTGCCGAGCAGCCGCTGGACAGCGAACTGGGCCAGTTCAACCTGGTGACCTACCGCGATTCGGTGGAAGGCGACGTGCACATGGCGCTGACCCTGGGGACCGTGTGCGCCGAAGAACCGACTCTGGTTCGCGTGCACAACATGGACCCACTGCGTGACCTGCTGATGGTCAAGCAACCGGGCCGCTGGAGCCTGCGCGCGGCCATGGCCGCGGTCGCCGAGGCCGGCAGCGGCGTGGTGCTGTTGCTCGGGCACCCGCTCGATGGCGACGTGCTGCTGGCGCACATTCGCGAAACCACTGAACATCAGCCGGTGAAAAAACCGACCACCTACAGCATCGTCGGTGCCGGTTCGCAGATCCTGCGCGACTTGGGCGTACGCAAAATGCGCCTGATGAGCGCACCGATGAAATTTAATGCGATATCCGGTTTCGATCTGGAAGTTGTAGAATACGTGCCCTCCGAATAATGGCCTGCGGATTCCGGCATTATTGTTCACTCAAGGCTTGTTAGATTTATCTGTGGCGAGGGAGCTTGCTCCCGCTGGGCTGCGTAGCGGCCCTTCTTGGGGGTGCTGCGTAGCGGCCCTGTTATGGGCGCTGCGCACCCAAGCGGGAGCAAGCTCCCTCGCCACAGAAGACGTGCAAGTGAACGAGATGACGGATCTGCGGCGCTGTATTCGAGACTAATATCACTGAGGAGCACGTATAGAGCGTGCTCCGGCTCTTTAAGAGAACTGACGAATGACCCTGAAGACCATCGAAGGTACCTTCATCGCCCCCAAGGGCCGCTACGCGCTGGTAGTCGGCCGTTTCAACAGCTTTGTGGTTGAGAGCCTGGTCGACGGTGCGGTCGATGCCCTGGTTCGCCATGGCGTGAGCGAAGGCGACATCACCATCATCCGTGCCCCTGGCGCCTTCGAAATTCCGCTGGTTGCGCAGAAAGTCGCACAAAAGGGCGAATTTGCGGCGATCATCGCCCTCGGCGCGGTCATTCGTGGCGGTACTCCACACTTCGAATACGTGGCCGGCGAATGCACCAAGGGCCTGGCCCAGGTGTCCATGGAATTCGGCGTACCGGTTGCCTTCGGCGTGCTGACCGTTGATTCCATCGAACAAGCCATCGAACGTTCCGGCACCAAGGCCGGTAACAAAGGTGCCGAAGCTGCCCTGTCCGCCCTGGAAATGGTCAGCCTGCTGGCGCAGTTGGAGGCCAAGTGATTAGCGACGAAAGCGATCGTTTCAATCCGCGCGAGCCGAAACCGGCCGACGCTGGCAAGCCTTCGAAGAGCGTCAAGCGCCGCGAAGCCCGTCAGCTCGCGACCCAGGCCCTGTACCAATGGCACATGGCCAAGCAGTCGCTGAACGAGATCGAAGCGCAGTTTCGCGTCGATAACGATTTCAGCGATGTCGATGGCGCGTATTTCCGCGAGATCCTGCACGGCGTCCCGGCCCACAAGACCGAAATCGATACGGCCCTGGCTCCTTGCCTGGACCTGACCATTGAGGAACTGGACCCGGTTGAGCTGGCCGTGTTGCGCCTGTCCACCTGGGAACTGATGCAGCGCGTCGACGTACCGTACCGCGTGGTGATCAACGAAGGGATCGAGCTGGCGAAAGTCTTCGGTTCCACCGATGGTCACAAGTTCGTCAACGGCGTCCTCGACAAGCTCGCCCCGCGTCTGCGTGAAGCCGAAGTGAAGGCGTTCAAGCGCTGATTGGCGCTTGTAGCGGCTATGGGCGAATTTGAGCTGATCCGTCACTACTTTGCCGCCGCTGCCTGTGCGCAGGGCGGCGAGGGCGTTGCGCTCGGAATCGGCGACGATTGCGCCCTGCTGGCCGTTCCTCCCGGGGAACAGCTGGCGGTATCCACCGACACGCTCGTGGCCGGTGTGCATTTTCCAGACCCTTGCGACCCGTTCCTGCTCGGCCAGCGCTCGCTGGCCGTGGCGGTCAGCGACCTGGCAGCCATGGGCGCCAGCCCTCTTGCCTTTACCCTTGCCCTCACCTTGCCGACGGTGGCCACCGATTGGCTGCAGGCGTATGCCCGTGGTCTGAACCAGATGGCCCAGGCTTGTGGCGTAGCGTTGGTGGGAGGTGATACCACCCGCGGGCCGTTGAGCCTGACTATGACCGTGTTCGGCCGCGTGCCGTCCGGCCAGGCGCTGACCCGCAGCGGCGCGCAACCCGGCGATCTGCTTTGCGTCGGTGGTGACCTGGGCAATGCCGCTGGCGCGTTGCCGCTGGTTCTCGACGAGCGCAGCGCTGAGCCTGCTATCGCCGAGCCGCTGCTGGCGCATTACTGGTCGCCACAACCGCAGATCGGCCTTGGCCTGGCGCTACGGGGCAAGGCCAGCGCGGCAATGGACATTTCCGATGGGTTGTTGGCGGACTGCGGGCATATCGCGCTGGCATCCGGCGTGGCGTTACGGGTTGAACGGGACCGGTTGCCGTTGTCCAACGCTCTGTTGGCGTTTGGCCTGCCGCAGGCACAACATGCCGCCCTGAGTGGCGGCGACGACTATGTGTTGCTGTTCACCCTGCCGCCGGTCCGATTGTCGGCACTTCTCGCCGAAGGCTGGCCGATTCATGTGGTCGGCAGTGTCACGGCGGGGCAGGGCGTCATGCTGGTCGACAGCCTAGGACAGGACATCACCCCGCCAATCCGGGGCTATCAACATTTTCGGGAGACACCGTGACAGATCATCCCAACCAGGTTCCGGCAGAATTCGTTCCGCCCTCGGTCTGGCGTAATCCCTGGCATTTCATCGCGTTTGGCTTCGGTTCGGGCACGTTGCCCAAAGCGCCAGGCACATGGGGCTCGCTGGTTGCGCTACCCTTCATACCGTTGTGGCAGATGTTGCCGGATTGGGGCTACTGGCTGATGCTCGGCATCACCATGCTGTTCGGCTTCTGGCTGTGCGGCAAAGTGGCGGATGATTTGCGGGTGCACGACCATGAAGGCATCGTCTGGGACGAGATGGTCGGCATGTGGATTACCCTGTGGCTGGTACCGGAAGGCTGGTATTGGTTGTTGACGGGTTTCCTGGTGTTCCGCTTCTTCGATATCCTCAAGCCGTGGCCGATCCGCTGGATCGATCGGCATGTACACGGCGGGGTAGGCATCATGCTCGACGACGTATTGGCCGGCGTGTTCGCCTGGCTGGCAATGCAAGGGCTGGTGTGGTGTTTTACCTGAGGGAACCAGGCATGGGCGTAAGCCGCACACTGTTACTGTTGTTGTGTCTCGGGGCGTTGCTCGGTGTTCGCGTGGCCGAGTCGGCGCCGTTGCCCGGCAAGATCCGCGCGGCCAGCGAGGAGTGGGCCGACTACACCCAGGCGGATGGCCAGGGCATGGCCTGGGATATCCTGCGCGAGGTGTTCGAACCCGAAGGCGTCAAGCTGGAAACCCGCAGCGTGCCTTACACCCGTTCGATCGGCCTGGTGCAGCGTGGCGAAGTCGACGTGCAGGTCGGTGCCTATCGCGACGAATCCGAGGGGGTGCTCTACCCCAATTGGCACTACGACGTCGATCACATCTATGCGTTGGGCCTGGCGTCAAAGCCCTCTCCCACGTTGGCCACGGTGGGTAATTACCGGCTGGTGTGGATGCGCGGGTACGAATACAACAACTACCTGCCGAACATCCGGCGCTTCAATGAAATCCACCGCTCCGTGGGGATCCTGCCGATGCTGGTCCACGACCGTGCCGATTTTTATATCGATGCGTTGATGGAAATCCAGGATGTACTCGCCAAGGCCGACGACCCCCAGCAGTTCAAGCTCTCTGCGCTGATCAACCTGCCGCTTTACCTGGGCTTTGCCGACACCGAAAACGGACGTGCCTTGCGTGCACTGTTCGACCGGCGCATGGACGTGCTGGTGAAAAGCGGCCAATTGAAGCCGATTTTCGAACGGTGGAAGCAGCCCTATCCCTTCGACGAGAGCGGCAAGCCACCAAAGCCGTGATCAAACTTTTCGATGGTAATGGTTGATAATTCAGCCTAAGCGTCTGTCGGATCGTGCTGTTACAATGCCCGCCTCTGCGAATCTCCAGTACTAGATCAGGAGCACACCGGTGCCTGTCGTTTTTGTTGCCGCTTCCAAGCTGCCAACACCCTTTGCGCAATTCACCATGCATGGTTTTCTCGATGAAGCCACCGGCCGCGAGCACGTCGTGCTCAGCCTGGGTGATTTCGCCGACGGCGCTCCGGTACTCGGTCGCCTGCACTCCGAATGCCTGACGGGCGATGCCTTGTTCAGCCAGCGCTGCGACTGCGGCTCGCAACTCGAAGCGGCCCTGCAGGCCATTGCTCGCGAGGGCCGTGGCGTACTGCTGTACCTGCGCCAGGAAGGCCGCGGCATCGGCCTGTTGAACAAGATCCGTGCCTACGAGCTGCAAGACGGCGGCGCTGATACTGTCGAAGCCAACGAGCGCCTCGGGTTTGCCGCCGACTTGCGTGACTACAGCATTTGCCAACCGATGCTCGAACACCTGGGCATCAAGTCGTTGCGACTGATGACCAACAACCCGCGCAAGGTCAAGGCATTGACCGACATGGGCGTAGTGGTGGCGGAGCGCGTGCCGCTGCATACCGGGCACAACCCGCACAACAAGCTTTACCTGGCAACCAAGGCCAGCAAGCTCGACCACATGATGGGCAACGAGCACCAGGGCGAGGTCGACCGGGCGTGACGCGTGGTCAGGTTCGGCGGCGGCTGGCCGTCAGTTGGTGGCAATACCTGGCGCTGGCGTTGCTGCCGCTGTTCGTGATCAACGCGGTGTTCGGCCAGGGCGAAGCGATTCTTCCGGTGTTGGCGATGCCGCTGTTTATCGCCGGCGTGGCGTCGATGTTTGTCAGCCTGCGATTTTTCGGCGGTTATAAAAACGCCCTGATCGCCACGCAAAAATCCCTCGATACAACGGAAGAACCCCAGGCCTGGATCACCCTCGCCGCTCGGCGTCGTGCGGCCTTCCTGGCGGCAGGCCTACCGGCGTGGATTGGCGCGCTGGCGGTGTTTGTCGGGTTGGAAGCGGTACCGCTGATGCTCCTGGCGTTATCCACTGCGGTGCTGTTCTACCTGTATCGCATCCCACGCCAGCTCGGCTGATGCGTCTCTGGCTGGCGGTTCTGTTGCTGGCCGCCAGCGCTTCGACGGCGGCGGCCAATCGTGTCGTCAGCCTGGCGCCGTCGCTCTCCGAAATTGTCATTGAACTAGACTCCGCCGACCTGCTGGTGGGTGTGCTGGACGGTGGCGATCGTCCACCGCTCTTGAAGGACCTGCCGTCGGTGGGGCGTTACGGCCAGCTGGACATGGAGCGCTTGCTTAGCCTCCAGCCTGACCTGCTCCTGCTCTGGCCTGGCAGTGTTGGCCCGGCCCAGCGCGAACAGCTCAAGGGCCTGGGCATCCCGATTTATATCGCCGAGTCCCACAGCCTCGACCAGCTCCTCCACCAAATCGAAGACATCGCCGCCCAGCTCGGCCGCCCGGAGCGGGGCGTGCAGCGAGCGGCGCAATTGCGCGAGCGTCTTCAGGCGTTACGCCAGCGCTATCGACGGGACGCGCCGTTGCCGGTGTTCTATCAGGTCTGGGATCGGCCGCTGTACACCGTGGGCGGCCGACAGATCATCAGTGATGCGCTGTCAGTGTGCGGCGCGCGCAACCTCTTTGCAGACCTGGACCTGCCGGCGCCGCAGGTGAGCGTGGAGTCGGTTTTGCAGCGCCAACCGCAGGTGATCCTGGCTACGGAGCAGGCGCAGCTTGACGCCTGGAAAGCCTGGCCGGTGGCGCAGGGGCGGTTTTTGCTGGTCAAGGATAAAGGCCTGGAGCGGGCCAGCGGGCAGATGATCGAGGCGACGGCGCGGTTGTGTGAGTTGATTGCGCCAGACCGTTAGACCGCGGTGCGCCCAATCGCGAGCAAGCTCGCTCCCACAGGGATTTGTGGCGAACGCTGATTTCATATCCGCCACAGATCACCTGTGGGAGCGAGCTTGCTCGCGATGAGGCCAGGCCGGGCACCATAAATCCTGGATCAGAGGGAAGGCGTCCAGGTCACCCCAAACAACCACGCCCGCCCTTCCTCCCGATACCCATACTGTCCCCCGTCATGGCTATACAGCGCCCGGCTGTAACCTTGGTCCAGCAGGTTATCGACCTTCATCTCCAGCTTCACTTCCCGGCTCAACGCCCAACTGCCGCGCACTCCGAGCAGCGCATAGCCGCCCAGGGCGTTGCGGTTGTTTTCGTCGTCGTAACTGCTGCTCACCGCTTGCCAGCTCGCGCCGAGGCCGAGGCGATCGAATTGCCGGTCCAGGTCGAGGCTCAACGTGCGGCGGGCGCGGCGTGCCAGGGTGTGGCCGCTGTCGCGGTCGCGCGGGTCGATCATCGCCAGACCGAGGTTGCCCTGCCAGCCGAACAGTTCCTGCCGGTAGGCCATTTCGAAACCGTTGATCCGCGCCGAAGCGACGTTTTGCGGCCGTGAATTGCTGCCGAAGATGATCGCGTCTTCCAGGTTCGTGCGGTACAGGGACGCTTCCAGGCGAGCGCTGTCGCTCAGTTGGCTGCGCCATTGCAATTCGTAGCTTCTGGCCGTCTCGGGTTTCAGGTCCGGGTTGCTGAAGTCCGGGTAGTAAAGATCGTTGAAGGTCGGCGCGCGGAAGCTTTCGCTGTAGGTCAGCAACACGTCGTTGGTCGGGTTGACCGGCAGGGTAAGGGTGCCGCTCCAGCTGTTCTGGCCGCCGAACTGCTGGTTCTGGTCGCGGCGCAGGCCCAGCTCGGTCGAGAACGTTTCGGCCTGGAAGCGGTGCTGGATGAATGCCGCACGATTCCAGCGGCTGTCTTCGTCGAACGGCGTGCTGCTGTTGACGCGGTCCTGGTACCAGTCGCCGCCGAGGATCAGGCTGTTGCGTTCGTCCAGGGTCACGTCGTTCTGCCAGGTCAGCGAGTCGCGATAAGTGTTGAACACCTCCCGGACATCGCTGAGCTTGTCGAACGTTTTTTCCCGGTTCTCGCTGTGGCCCAGCTCGAGGCGAGATTTCCACGCGTCGTTGATCCGCCCATCGACATAACCGCTGAAACTGCTGACCGCAAATTCACTGTAGGGCTGCTGGGGCAGCGATTCGAAGGTGTTGGGGTCGAAGCGGCCGAACGGGTTGTCGTATTCGCTTTTGCCACGGTTATCCAGCAGGTTCAGGCCAACTTCCAGGTCGTCGCTGGCTGCATGGCTCAGGCTGAGACTGAAGGACTGGTTGCGGTTGGCATCGGCGTCGCGGTCGCTGGCGTAGGACTCATGGGTCCGATTGCTCCCCTCGCTTTCGTCGAGGCTGGCGCCCAGGTTGAAACGGGTCTGCTCGTCGCCACCGGACAGACCGAGGCTGCGCTCCCAGGTCTGATGATTGCCGACGCCCATATGCAGGCGTGGCTGCAGGCCTTGTTGGGCGCCGCGACGGGTGAAAATCTGAATGACCCCGCCCACCGCATCGGCGCCGTAGATCACCGAGCGCGAACCGCGCAGCACTTCCACCCGTTCGATCTGGTTGATGTTCAAGCGTTGCAGATTGCTGTCGCCGGAGGTCGCGTTGCCGATGCGCTGGCCGTCCACCAGCACCAGGCTCTGGGCCGACTTGGTGCCGCGAATGTAGATCCCCGGCAGGCTGCCGCGCCCGCCCAACGGCGCCACCTGTACGCCGGGCACGCGGCTGAGCAGGTCGGTGACGCTGGCCGGTTGCAAGCGTTCGATGTCGTCGCGGGTGAAGATTGTGTTGGCGGCGCTGCTGTCATTGCGCGCCTCGACCTGGCGATTGGCGCTGATCAGGATGTCAGGCAGCTTGAGGGCCTGGTCGCGTTCGAAGGTCTCGGCGAGCAGGTCGGCGGCGGGTAGCAGAGAGAGGGCGAGGGCGAGGCGGAGTTTCATGGGTGTTCCGTTATGACTGGGTCCACATAAAACCAATGTGGGAGCGAGCTTGCTCGCGATAGCGGAGTGTCAGTCAACTAATGCTCGGCTGATACACCGCTATCGCGAGCAAGCTCGCTCCCACAGGGGCTTGTGTTGGCTGTACTTACAAGCCCAGCAACTGCAACCGCAGCCGCACCGCCGCTTCGATCCCCAGCTCGTCCAGCCCGCATTCGGCGAGCATCTGCGCCGGCTTGGCGTGTTCGACGTAGATGTCCGGCAACCCCAGGTGCAGCACCGACTTGAGGATGTTTTCCCGGGCGAGGAACTCGCTGACCGCCGCGCCGGCGCCGCCCATGATGGCGTTCTCCTCGATGGTCACAAGCAGTTCGTGGCTGCCGGCCATCTCGCGCACCAGGGCTTCGTCCAGCGGTTTGACGAAACGCATGTCCACCACGGTGGCGTCGAGTTTTTCGGCGACCTTCAAGGCTTCCGCCAGCTGTACGCCAAACACCAGCAGGGCGGTTTGCTTGCCGTGGCGGCGGATCACACCCTTGCCGATCTCGATCGGCTCCAGGTCGCTTTCGATCGTTGCATTCGGGCCGGTGCCACGCGGGTAGCGCACCGCCGCCGGACCGTTGAACAGATGGCCGGTGGTGAGCATCTTGCGCAGTTCGTTCTCATCGCTCGGCGTCATCACCAGCATGCCGGGGATGCAGCGCAGGTAGGACAGGTCGAAGCTGCCGGCATGGGTCGGACCGTCTTCGCCCACCAGGCCCGCCCGGTCAATGGCGAACAGCACGTCGAGGTTCTGCACGGCGACGTCATGCACCAGTTGGTCATAGCCGCGTTGCAGGAACGTCGAATAGATCGCCACCACCGGTTTGGCGCCTTCGCAGGCCATGCCGGCGGCGAGCGTAACGGCATGCTGTTCGGCAATTGCCACGTCGAAATAACGCTGCGGGTAACGCTCGCTGAACGCCACCAGGTCCGAACCTTCCTTCATCGCCGGGGTAATGCCCACCAGGCGCGGGTCGGCGTCGGCCATGTCGCACAGCCATTGGCCGAACACGCCGGAATACTTCGGTCCGCCGGCCTTTTTCGGCGCGGCGGCGGGGGCATCCAGGGGTTCGAGCTTGGTGATCGCGTGATAGCCGATCGGGTCGACTTCCGCCGGAGCGAAGCCTTTGCCTTTCTTGGTGACCACGTGCAGGAACTGCGGCCCCTTGAGATCGCGCATGTTGCGCAGGGTGGCGATCAGCGTCGGCAGATCGTGGCCGTCGATGGGGCCGATGTAGTTCCAGCCCAGCTCTTCGAACAGCGTGCCGGGGACCAGCATGCCCTTGGCATATTCTTCGGTACGGCGGGCGATTTCCCAGGCGCCGGGCAGGCGCGACAAGACCTTCTTGCTGCCTTCGCGCATGCTCGCGTAGGTGCGGCTGGAGAGGATCTTCGCCAGGTAGTTGGACAAGCCGCCGACATTGCGCGAGATCGACATGTCGTTGTCGTTGAGGATCACCAGCATGTTGGCGTCGACTTCAGGGGCGTGGTTCAGCGCCTCGAAGGCCATGCCCGCCGTCAACGCACCATCGCCGATCACGGCGATCGCCTTGCGTTCGCTGTTCTGCAGGCGGGCGGCAATGGCCATGCCAAGGGCAGCGCTGATGGAGGTGCTGGAATGACCGACGCCAAAGGTGTCGTACGCGCTCTCGGAACGGCGCGGAAAAGCCGCGATGCCGTCCTTCTGGCGCAGTGTGCCCATGCGATCGCGGCGGCCGGTGAGGATTTTATGCGGGTAGGCCTGATGGCCAACGTCCCACACCAGGCGATCGTCCGGAGTGTCGAAGACGTAATGCAGGGCGATGGTCAGCTCGATGACGCCCAGGCCAGCGCCGAAATGCCCACCGGTCTGACCGACCGTGTAGAGCAATTCCAGGCGCAACTCATCGGCCAGGGTTTCCAGCTCGGCTTCACCCAGCCGACGCAGGCCATCCGGCGTGTTGGCGCGGTCCAGCAGTGGCGTGGACGGGCGTGTGCGGGGAATCTCTTGGAACGTCGTGGGCATCAGGCGAATCGTTATAGGTATAAAAGAGGCGGCAGTTTACCTTATGCATCGCAAGCTGCCCACGCGTTGGCCGGAACTTGGCCGATACGCACTTGTAATTGGGTTGACCGTGTATCAGCTGCGTCGTTCGACGATATAACGCGCCAGCTCGCGCAACGGTTCGGCGGCCGCGTCAAAGGGTCGCAGCGCGTCCAGGGCCTGGTCGCGCAGCTCCAGCGCGTAGGCCTTGGCGGCCTCGAGTCCGAGCAGGGCCGGGTAGGTCGGCTTGTCACGGGCGATATCGGCGCCCTGGCGTTTGCCGAGAGTCTGGGTATCGCTTTCGACGTCGAGGATATCGTCCTGCACCTGGAAGGCCAGGCCGATGGCCCGGGCGTAGGTTTGCAGGGCTTGCAGCTGTTCAGGCGTAGCCCGGCCGCTGGCCAGGGCGCCGAGCCGGACGCTGGCTTCGATCAGCGCGCCGGTCTTGTGCCGGTGCATGTATTCCAGGGCGTCCTGGTCGAGTTTCAAGCCCACCGAACCGAGGTCGATGGCCTGGCCGCCGACCATTCCAGCCGGGCCTGCCGCTTGTGCCAGGGCGCTGACCATGTCCAGGCGAACCTCTGCCGGGCAATTGCTCAGGGCCGGGTCCAGCAGGGCGCTGAAAGCCAGGCTTTGCAAACCGTCGCCCGCGAGGATCGCGCAGGCTTCGTCGAATTTCTTGTGCGTGGTCGGCTGGCCGCGACGCAGGTCGTCATCGTCCATGGCCGGCAAGTCGTCGTGCACCAGCGAATAGGCGTGGATCAATTCCACCGCGCAGGCCGCGCCGTTGGCCTGCTCGGCAGCGCCGCCAAGGGCTTCGCACGCGGCATAGGCGAGCAACGGACGCACGCGCTTGCCGCCGTTCATCACGCTATAGCGCATGGCTTCGTAGAGCCGCGCCAGTTCAGGGCTCGGGGCGGCGAACAAGCTGTCCAGCGCGGCATTGACCCGGGCCTGACTGCTGGCCTGATACGCGCCGATCATTCAGGCTGTTCCGCGTCGAACGGTTCTTCGGTCAGCTCGCCGTCGCGTTCCAGCAGCAGTTGCACTTTCTGCTCGGCCTGGGCCAGCGCCGCCTGGCAGTCGCGAGTCAAGCCGATACCCTGCTCGAAAGCGGTCAGCGAGTCTTCCAGCGACAGTTCGCCGTTCTCCAGGCGTTCGACCAGCGCTTGCAGGTCGGCCAGAGATTGTTCGAAATCCAGTGCAGCTTTCTTGCGGGCCATGGCGGCTATTCCGGTTGACTGTTAAACCGGCGCGACACTAGCAGACATGGGGGTTTGGGGCAAATCAGGGTCGGGTTTATCGCGGCGCAACGGGTGAGCTGAGACAGACCGCTTTTGTGGCGAGGGAGCTTGCTCCCGCTGGGCTGCGAAGCAGGCCCAACGCTGCGCAGGCTTACCCAGATTGCGACTGCTGCGCAGTCGAGCGGGAGCAAGCTCCCTCGCCACGGGGTATTCAGTCAGCGGGATAATTGATGCGATAACGGGTGCTGCGTCCCCCGCCGGGCATCCGCTCCAGGCAGCCCTTCTCCAACAGCTCCGTCAGGTGTCGCGTGGCCGTTGCCTTGGAGACCTTGGCCACGGCTTGGTACTGAGCTGCGCTGATGCCCTGCTCGAACCCCTTTTCACCACCGTCGAGCAATCGGTTCAGCACTTTGATCTGTTCCGGTGAGAGCGCCGAGTCGCGATGGACTTGCCAGAAACGCGTCTTGCCCAGAACACTTTCGATATTGGTCATTGCCTTCTGCAGGCTGCGCAAAAGCGTTTGCAGGAACCAGGTCAACCAGTCGGTGATATCCAGCGTGGCTTTCTGGCTGTTTTCCAGGATTCGGTAATAGCCGGCGCGGTCGTCCAGGATGCTC
Source organism: Pseudomonas sp. R3-56 (assembly GCF_051132075.1). Classification (NCBI taxonomy): domain Bacteria; kingdom Pseudomonadati; phylum Pseudomonadota; class Gammaproteobacteria; order Pseudomonadales; family Pseudomonadaceae; genus Pseudomonas; species Pseudomonas sp. R3-56. The sequence continues at coordinate 732,246 of NZ_CP071657.1, forward strand.
ACCGACATCGCGTGGAAACGGATCGCCTGGGCCTCGCCCTGGGCCAGTGCCAGGTCGGTCAAGGTGCGGGTCAAGCGACCATTGCCATCATCGAATGGGTGCAGAGTGACAAACCAGAAATGAGCGATGCCGGCACGTAGCAGCGGATCGATGCTGGTCTGATGACGGCTGGCTTCGAACCAGTCGATGAACTGTTGCAATTGTTGCTCAAGTCCTTTTCGAGGCGGCGCTTCGAAATGCATGGTAGGCCGCTCCAGCCTTCCCGAAACCACTTGCATCGGTTCGTCACCGCGCAGTGCACCTACGCGGATCCGCTGATGGGCAAGGTCGCTGGTTTGATCAGGAAATAACCACTCATGCCATTCCAGCAAGCGTTCGACGGTCAGGGGCTGGTTGAAATGCCGAGTGGCATCCAACAGCAGCTTCGCCAAGCCTTCGCTACGCTGAGTGACCGAAGTGTCATCGGCGTGTTCCAGGCCCAGGCGGCGGGCCAGGGACGAGCGCACCGAGCCGACATTCAACTGTTCTCCTTCGATAGCTGAAGAGGACACGATGTTTTGCAACAAGGCATCAAGTTCGTTCTGCACGCTGATTGACGCCGTGACCGCGCCCGTCATGCCCAGCAACCGACCTTGCGCCTGTACGCATTCCCTTAGTACCGGCGCCAATGCTTCAGCTTGCCAGTGAAAGTCGGGCCATTCGGCCTGCTGCCAGATCCAATAAGCTGCCATGAGTCTGTCCGAAAGTGAATGAGCCGAATAATAGCCCTATTCGGCTCATTTCGTGAGCCGAATAAAATTCCTATTCGGCTCACGCTATTCTCAGTCCGTGATTTCGCACACAGAATCGCGCGTTCCCCGATTGTGAAAAATCCGTCAAATGGCTACTCTTCGCGCCATCTACGGCCCCTTGTAACGGGGCCTTCAGACGTAATCCGAATAATGACAAACAGCGCCCGGGGAAGGGCGCCGGGTTGCGTTGTGCATGGCAGGAGGCATACGTGCGTTTTCTTTTTTTATCGATCGTGCTGCTCGGTGCGCCGTTGGCGTGGGCCGGGCCTTCGGCCGAGTTGTCGGAGCCGGTCGGTGGCTGGCGTTATAGCGGCTTGCTCGATCGCACGGAAAACCCTCAGGTCGCCTATCCGACACCGCCCATTGACCGAGGCATCCAGCGCAATCGCACGATGATCGAAGGTCGGATCAAGGACATGGGCGCGGCGCGCCAGCCCCACAGCCTGGCAGTCAACGGCAACCCGTTGAATCTCTATACCGACGACGAGGGGCGTTTTGCCCGGCCGTATGCGTTCGGCGCCGGCTCCAACAGCGTCGAGGTGCGCAGCTCCGAAGGCCAGTCCCTCAAGCGCGTGCAATTTTATGAAGCCAACAACCTGCGCACCCCGGCGCAAATTCGCGTGGTGCTGGGCTGGGACGACCCCAAGGCCGAACTCGACCTGCATATCGTCACACCTGATGGCCAACATGCGTTCTTCGGCCAACCGGCGCTGAGCAATGGCGGCGGCCTCGACCCGGACGGCGTCGATGGCCCCGGCCCCGAGATGTTCACCATGACCGCGCCGATGCACGGTACGTACCTGGTCTACGTGAACTATTGGGGCAACTACGGCAGCGGCGGCTACAACTTCGATGAAACGAGCAACCAGAACGAGGTGATCACCTCGCAGATCAACCTGGTGCTCAACGAAAACACCGTCGATGAAAAACGCGAGACCTTTGTCGTGCCCCTGCGCGCCATTGGCGATCTGTTGCTGGTCAAGACTTTCAATTACTAAGCTCCACGGATGAACAGGCCCTTGTGAATATGAGCGACAACACTGCTTCCCCGACCACGCCGACCCCTGTCGCCAAACCAGTGCGCCGCTGGCCGGCGATACTGATCGGGCTATGCCTGGTGACCGGCGTGGCCGCCGGGTTGGGCTGGTTCATGACCAAGCCCAAGGCGCCGCCCACGGAGCTGGCGTTGGAAAAGCTCGGCGTGAGCCGTCCCGACGGTCTGCTCGAGGCGCACTCCTTGAGCCAATTGCCCAAGGACCTGCTGGCCGTGCCGTTCCTCAAGGCCACGCTCACCGAGGATTTCGTCTTCTATTACGAAGCCCACGCCGACCGCCTCGGCCTGATCGGCAGCCTGCGCCGAATCATCTACGAGCATGACCTCAAGCTGCAGGACAGCCTGATCGAGCAGCTTTTCGACCAGCCAGCCGACGTCGCGCTGTGGCGCGGTGCGGACGGCCGGCTCAAGGATTTCCTGCTGGTGATGGACCGTGGCGGATTGGCGAAGGTGCTGGAGCCGTTGGCGAAAGTCGCCCTGGACGACACCCAGTTGAGCAAGCTCGGCGACCTGAAGGTGGGCGGCGACGAAGTCGCGCTCTACCAACTGAGCTATAACGCCAACAAATCCCTGGTCTTCGCGTCCCATGGCGACAAGCTGGTGGTGCTGTCCAACCCGACCAAGCTCTACGACCAGGGCAGTGGCCCTACCGACGAACCGGGCATGATCTCGACCCAGGCCCTCGAAGCGTTGCTGGCCGGTGAGAAACTCTTCCCGGAAGCCTTCGGCCTGCCACCCAAGGCGCCGCAGGTCAAGCAGCGCATCTCGGTCAACGCCAGCGTGCTCGCCATGGGTTACCAGCGTTTCATTCCGAACTTCGCCGGCTTGCGTTTCGACATGGACGACAAAGGCTGGCACAGCTTCCTGGCCATGGACGAATTGGAGAACCAGCCGGACTTCGATTTCAAGCCCATCTGGCAAGCCATGCCGATGGGCGCCAGCGCCTGCGTGGCCTTGCCCCTGGCCGCCGAGCAGCAGAAGCCCCTGCTGGTAAAACTCGGTGCCGACGAAAAAGCCGCCCAGGCCATGGTTGATCACGTGGCGGGTGCGGCGGGCCTGTGCTGGTACGCCGAGTCGCGCCTGTACACACCGCTGCTGGTGGCAAGCCTGAACGAAGACGACGGCAAGCTCGACGCCGACCTGGGCAAGCTGTTCGGTTCGATGGTGGGCGCCTATGAAAACAATGTCGCCGAACATGCGTTCCCGGTTGTAGAGAAGCAGCAAGGTGCGATGCACCAATGGCAACGCCAGGTCAGCTCCAACTTCGGCCCCTACCTGGCCAAGGACGCTGAGCAGCCCGAGTCGATCACCGGCAAGGCGTTCATGCGGGTCAGCCTGGCGCGCCACGGTTCGACCCTGCTGTTCTCCCTTGACGACAAACTGGTCGACAAGGCCCTCGGCACCCTCGACAAACGCTTCCCGCCCATGGCCGATGTAGTGCCCAAGGACCAATTGATGCCGGTCTACTTTGGCCCCGACTCCATGGCGCAACTGATGCAGCGCGAAACCCTCGACAGCCTGCCCCAGGACATGGAACCGGTGTTCTATAACGCCGCGCAAACCTACCTGATTCCGAAACTGCGCACCCTCGGCGGCTACGGCAAATACGCGCTGACCTTGCCTGCAGGCAGCGAGCCGGACGGCCATTGGCAATGGTTGCCGCTGGAATGGAAAGCGCTGTGACAGGACTGATCCGCATTCCCGGATTGGCGCTGCTGCTGGCATTGCTGCTCGGCGCGCGGGCGTTCGCCGACGAGGCGCCGCCGCTGGATGCGCAACAATCCCAGGTCTTTCGGGCCTGGTTCGTGCGCATCGCCCAGGAGCAACTGAGCAAAGGCCCGAGCCCGCGTTGGTACCAGCAGGACTGCGCCGGACTGGTGCGCTTCGCTGCCAACGAAGCGCTGAAAGTCCATGACCAGAAATGGTTGCGCAGCAATGGGCTGTCCAACCGCTACCTGCCGCCGGAGCTGCCGCTGAGCGATGCGCAACGGCGCCTGGCCCAGCAATGGCAACAGGGCGGCGGCAAGGTCGGGCCCTATGTCAACGCGATCAAGCTGATCCAGTTCAACAGCCGTCTGGTGGGCCGCGATGTCACCCAGGCCCGGCCCGGCGACCTGATGTTCTTCGACCAGGGCGACGACCAGCACCTGATGATCTGGATGGGCCGCTACATCGCCTATCACACCGGCACTACCACCCCCACTGACAACGGCATGCGTTCCGCAAGCCTGCAACAACTCATGAACTGGAAGGACACCCGATGGATACCCGACGCAGCCAACCCCAACTTCATCGGCGTCTATCGACTCAACTTTCTCACCCAATGACCGGTGCCCGCATGCTGCGCTTGTGTTCAAAACTGCCCCTGCTGTTTGCTCTGTTGCTGGCACCTCTCGTGAATGCCGAAGACACCGTGGAGCCCAGCGGCTACACGCCGGTGTCCGGTGAAAGCTTCTTCCTGCTGGCCGACAGCAGTTTCGCCAGCGACGAGCAGGCGATGGTCCGTCTCGAAGCGCCGGGTCGCGACTACCGCCGGTTCCGCATGGAGCCCTACGGCGGCGCGGATATCCGCGTCTATCGCATCGAAAAGCCACTGGAGTTTCTCAAGCGCCAGAAGAACCTGCATCGCGTGGTCAGCGACGGCCAGTTCAAGGGCGAAGGCTTGTCCAATACCATCGCGTACCTGTGGGACAACTGGTATCGCAAGTCCCGCCGGGTGATGCAGCGGGCGTTCTCCTACGAGTCCCGCCAGCAAGTCACTGAAGAAGTGCCGGAGCTGAAGGTCGGCAATGCCCTGATCGCGCCGACCCCGTACGACGCTCCAGCGCAATTCGCCTTGATCCCCGGCTTGCCGGTGGTCAGCCAGTTCCGCTATCCGCTGTGGCAGGCCAAACCGATCCAGCCACCGGCCGGCGTCGACCTGGCCGGTTCGTCCAGCGACTTTGTCAGCGTCGCGCCGGGCAATGTCTACGTGCCGCTGGGCCAGTTGAAACCGGGCCTGTACCTGGTGGAAGCGCTGATCGGCAAGTACCGGGCGACGACGATGGTCTTCGTCTCCAACACCGTGGCCGTGAGCAAGATTGCCGGTGACGAATTGCTGGTCTGGGCCGCGCGCAAGCATGAAGGGCGCTCGGTGCCCAAGGTCAACGTGCTGTGGACCGACGGCCTGGGCGTGATGAGCAGCGGTGCCACCGATGAAGACGGCCTGCTGCGCCTCAAGCACGTCAGCCCGGAGCGTTCGTTCGTCATTGGCGAGGACGAAGAGGGCGGGGTGTTCGTCTCGGAAAACTTCTACTACGACAGCGAAATCTACGACACCAAGCTCTACGCCTTCACCGACCGGCCGCTGTACCGGCCGGGGGATTGGGTATCGCTGAAGATCGTTGGCCGGGAGTTCAAGAATGCCCGCGACTCGGTGCAACCGACCGCCGCCGACGTCAACGTCACAGTGCTGGACGCGACCGGCACCGCGCTGCAAACCCTGGCCCTGAAGCTCGACTCCAAGGCCGGCACCCAGGGCCGTTTCCAATTGCCGGAAAATGCCGTGGCCGGTGGTTATGAGTTGCGCTTCAGCTACAAGGATCAGCTCTACAGCAGCGCCTTTCGCGTGGCTGAATACGTCAAGCCGCATTTCGAAATCGCCCTGAACCTCGCCAAGCAGGATTACCGCACCGGCGAGCCGGTCAAGGGCAATCTGGTGTTGCTGTACCCGGACGGCAAGCCCGTGGCGGACGCCAAGGTCAGCCTGAGTCTGCGCGCCCAGCAACTGTCGATGGTGGATAACGAGCTGCAATACCTGGGGCAATTCCCGGTGGAGCTGACCAGCAGCGAAGTGACCACCGACGCCAAGGGCAACGCCGCCCTCGACCTGCCGGCCGCCGACAAGCCAAGCCGCTACACACTTACCGTATTCGCCAGCGATGGCGCGGCCTATCGGGTCAAGACCAGCAAGGAAATCCTCATCGATCGTGGCGCGGCAAATTTCCGCCTGGGCGCTCCCCAGCGGTTCAGCGCCGTTGGCCAGAAAGTGTCGTTCAGCTACGCCAACGAAGGCGGCAACGAGCAGGCCAAGGCCGTGACACCGGGCAGCTACGCCTGGGTACGCCTGGAAGACCAGAGCACAGGCGAAGGCAAGCTGGCGGCCAAGGACAAGGGTTTCAGCCTGACCTTCGAGCGTCCTGGCACCTACAACCTGACGCTCAAGGACGACCACGGCCGGGTCATTGGCGCCGCCGCGCATGCGGTAACCGGTGAAGGTATCAAGGCCGTGCCGGGCACGGTCGAGATCGTCTTCGACAAGCCTGAATACAAGACCGGTGACGAAGCCCTGGCTTTGATCACTTTCCCGGAACCGGTCAGCGACGCGCTGCTGTCCCTGGAACGGGACAAGGTCGAGGCTACCGCGCTGCTGACCAAGGGCGCCGACTGGCTGAAGATGGAAAAGCTCAGCGACACCCAATACCGCGCGCGCATTGCCGTGAAAGACAACTTTGCGCCGAACCTGACCTTCTCGGTGCTGTACACCAAGGGCGGCCAGTACAGCTTCCAGAACGCCGGGATCAAGGTGGTCGCGCCGCAGATCGACGTGGCCATCACCACCGATAAAGCCACGTATCGCCCGGGCGACACCGTAACCGTGGACTTGGGCACCCAGTTCGCCGGCAAGGCGATCCCGGCGCACCTGACCGTCAGCGTCGTCGATGAAATGGTCTATGCCCTGCAACCGGAAGTGGCGCCCACCATCGACCAGTTCTTCTATCACCCACGCCGCAACAACGTGCGCACCAGCGCCAGCCTGTCATTCATCAGCTACGACGTGGCGCTGCCGGGCAGCCCTGGCGCACCGGGCAAGGCCAACCGCAGCGAGCGTGGCGTCAAGGTGCTGGAACGGCCGCGTCGCGAAGACGTCGACACCGCCGCATGGCAACCGGAGCTGGTCACCGACGCCAACGGCAAGGCCCGCTTTACCTTCAAGATGCCGGACTCCCTGACCCGCTGGCGCATCACCGCCAAGGCAATCGCTGACGACGGCCAGGTGGGGCAGAAGAAGCAGTTCATCGCCTCGGAAAAACCGCTGTACCTGAAGTGGAGCGGCCCGACCCGCTTCCGCGTGGGCGACAAGCCGCAACTGGGCCTGTTCGTCTTCAGCCAGTCGGAAAAACCGCTCAAGGCCGAACTGTTGATCCGCTACGCCGGCGCCGAACAGCGTGTGGTCGCGGACCTGAAAAATGGCATCAACTACGTCGCGCTGCCTCCCATGGAGCTGAGCAACGGCGACTTGACCGTGCAGTTGCAACTCAATGGCGAAACCCAGGACGCCCTGGCCATGCACCTCAATGCCAGCGGCAACGGTTGGCAAGTCACCCAGAGCCAGCGCCTCGACGTTATGAGTGACGCCACGCCACTGAACCTGCCGGCCGACGCCAGTGACATTCGCCTGCGCCTGGATGACAGCCCGCAAGCGCTGTTCCGTTCGGCCCTGGACGACCTGTTGAGCTACCCGTACGGCGGCGTCGAACAGACCGCCAGCCGCTTGTTGCCGTTGAGTATTGCCTACCCGTCCCTGGCGTCGAACCCGCAGATCCGCGACCGCTTGCGCTTGATCATGCAAAACAGTCGCTTGCGCCTGGTGCAGATGGCCGGCCCGTCGGCGAGCTTCACCTGGTGGGGCCAGGACGGCGAGCCGGATGCATTCCTCACCGCCTACGCCTATTACGCCGACTGGCACGCCAGCAAGGCGCTGGACCTGAACCTGCCGCCGGAACACTGGCAGCGAGTGCTGGAGGTCTATGCCAAGCAGGCCGGTGAGACGCCATTGCTGCAACGTGCCCTGATCCTGTCGTTTGCCAAACAGATGCAGCTGCCGGTGAACACCTTGGTCAGCGGTCTGATGGACGACCTGGCGAAGGCCAGCGAAGACAGCACCGAGAGCGTGCTGGACAGTGGCGAGGACAGCCTCGTCATGTACGCGCCGGATTCAGCCCTCGGCCTGGCCAGCGCCCGTGTCCTGACGGCATCGCTGGCCAAGCAGGTAAAAGTGCCAATGCCGGCGGCCTTCAGTCGCCAGGCAGACGCCGCGCAACAGCAGTTGGAACTCAGCTCCCAGCCGTTCGTCGAGGCCTTGCTCTTGTCGATGCAGAGCTTCGATCAGGCGCGCGCCGCCGCGTTGCTGCAGCGTGTGTTGCCACAGCAATCCACGCTGGAACGTGCCCTGGCCCTGACTTGGTTGCAGCGCAGTATCGAACAGGCACCGGCGGCCACAACCCTGGAACCGGCCGAAGGCTGGGCAGCCAAGCAGGGCGCGACCGGTGAAACCTACTGGCAGTGGCAGGGCGCGCAGCTACCAACGATGCTGACCCTGACCAGTGCCCAGGCGCGTCCGGTGCAGGCGTCATTGAGCTTCCAGAGCCAGCAAGCGCCAATTGCGCCGATGGCCGTGTCCATCACCCGCCGCCTGTCGCGCCTCGTGCCGGGCGACGAAGCGTTCACCTTCAAGCTCGAAGCTGTCGGCAACAAGCCGTTGTCCAGCGACAGCCTCTATCTGGATGAAGTGATCATCAACAGCAAGGCCTCAACGCCGCTGCGCTACGGCATGCTCGAAGTGCCGCTGCCGCCGGGCGCTGATGTGGAGCGCACCACGTGGGGCATCCAGTTGCTGGGCAAGGCCGACAGCGAACCGACGTCCCTGGAAAAGGCCCGTTTCGAGCCGGGCCAGATGGCTTACGCGGTCCCGGTGGATGCCCTTAGTGGCGAACTGCGCCTGCGGCACCTGGTGCGTTTCTCCCAGAAGGGCCAGTTCACCCTGCCGCCGGTGCGTTTCACCCAGGTGTATGCGCCGCAAAACCAGGCTCGCGAACAGAAACCGGCGCTCGGTCAGGTGACGGTCAACTGACATGCGCAAGCCTTGGGGCTGGTGGCTGTTGTGCTTGATTCCTGCGCTGGCGACAGCGCAGGAGGAGCCCTTGCGCCTGGCTTTCGACGGTCAGCTGTTGCGAGTGAGCCAGACCCAGGTGCTGGACCGCCAGCCGTTGCCGGACGCGTTGACGGCACCGTTGGGCAGCCTGTGGAAGCTCTTCGTCTACGCCTGGCTGGTGGACACCGATGCTCGCGAGCCGGTCTATGAGTGTCGCGGCGAATCGAAAGAAGAAGTCTATTGCTGCACTGCCGGGCAGAGCATCGGCCGGGATCAGGCGCTGGTGAAGTCCTGCGGCTTGTACTTCGAACCGCAACGGCTCGGGCTTTCGGCACCGGACTGGCGAGATTACTGGCAAGCGCGCCGGGCGCCGAACTGGTTGCTGGACTTGCCGACCTTGCAGCCGCAAACCCAGGTACCCGTTGCAGAACTGCTCAAGGCGCTGGCCACGTTGCCGGCCCAGGATCAGGCCCGGCGGGTATTACTCGACGTGGTGCTCGGCGCTGCGGATGGGCGATTGATCGGTCAATTGGGCGGTCGCCTGCGGGTCAAGACCTGGAGCTGGCTGGATGACCGGGGCCCAGCGTCGCGCCAGGGCGGTTTCGCCGGTTGGTTGGCCGATGGCACGCCCGTCTGGGCCGGTGGGCGCGGTACCAGCCAGCAGGTGCTGAAGAAGTATGGCGATGGCTTGGCCATGGCATTGCCGTCGCGCTGGCCGGCGGAAACCGGGCGTTGCGTGGAAGTAGGCCTGTTTGCCCGTTATCCGTTGCAGCGGGTCATGGCTGGCGACCGTCCTGCCACGCCGGGTCAGCTGCGCGGCGATTACCGTGTCGAGTTCACCAATGGCAACCAATTGGATATCCACAGCGACGGCGAGCTGTTCCTGCTGCCTGGCAAGCTGGTCGCGCGACTGGATCGGGAAGAATACGTCGCCCGGGTCCTGCAACGCGAAGCCAAGGCCGAACCGGTCGAAGCGGCCAAGGCATTGGCCGTGGCGATTCGCACCTACCTGCTGCAAAACGCCGGACGCAATGGTGATTGCCTGAGCATCGATGACAGCAGTCACCGCCAGCGCGTCGCCCCGCGTCCGGCGGCGCCTGAAACCCGCGCTATTGCCGCGTGGACCACTGATCTGGTCCTGGCCGGCACTGACGTCACTTACCACTCCGATCAACCGGGCCCGGACAAATTGTCCTGGGCCCAAGCCGTTGAACAAGCCAACGGCGGCCAACGCTACGACGCCATCCTGCTGCATGCATATCCGCGTGCCAGCCTCAGCCGCTGGGACAACCCGGTAGCGTCCTGCGAAGCGTTGCCCGCGGCCCAGGACTGGTTGCTGAAGCAGCGCCGTGGCTGGCGTGAGCGCCTGGAAAGCGAAGTGGGCTACAACGAAATCAGCGCTTTCGCGGTCTGCCGCGTCGCCTTCGGCCGGCCGTATGTCGACCGCGAGCGCCAGCGCATCTACGTACGTGGCGTGCTCTCGCTGCAAGACCGCCTCGACCTCACACACGAATACCTGCACCTGGCCTTTGAGGCTCACCCCAACGGCCAGGACGAAACCTATATCGAAGGGCTCGCCCGTCACCTCTTGCTGGAATAGACCATGACACTCCGTTATCCACAGGTCTTGTTGTTGCTCTGTGCCTTGACCGCGTTACCACCGGCCATGGCTGCCGACCCCATCAAGCTCGACACACCCGTCGGCGGCTGGCGCAGCGGTGCGCCGGGGGGCGAGGGCGAAAGCTTCAGCCAGACCGTCAACTACCCGGCCTCGTCGGTCAATACGCCCCCGAGCCAGGCCGACACCGCACGCATCAGCGGCCAGATCAAAGGCGCGCCCAAGGACAGCAATGCGCCAGGACAATTGATCGTCAACGGCGTAAGCCTGCCGCTGAAAACAGATGAAGAAGGCCGTTTCGACCGACCGTTCTCATTCCCCAATGGCAGCAACAGCGTTGAAGTGCGCAGCGCCGATGGTCAGCAGCGCCACCGCACGCAGTTCCTCAACACCACCGGCGGCGCCACCCCGGCCAAGCTACGGGTCCTGCTGACTTGGGATAGCGACGGCACCGACCTCGACCTGCACCTGGTGACGCCCGATGGCGCGCACATCTGGTACGGCGACCGCGCCGTCGCCAACGGCGCCGCGCTCGACGTCGACGTCACCACCGGCTACGGCCCGGAAATCTTCGCCATGCCCGCGCCGATCAAGGGCCAGTATTTGGTCTACGTGAACTATTACGGCGGCGGCTACCGCAGTGACGAGGATGAGGAGGGCGACGGCGAGCAGGTGGAGCAGGCGCAACAGGCCCTGACCACGGCGCAGGTAACGGTGATTACTGAAGAGGGCACTCCGAGCGAGAAGATGGAAACGTTCGTGGTGCCGATGCGGGCGGTCGGGGAGCTGACATTGATCAAGAGCTTCAGCTATCCATAGCCGGGGCTCCAGACACATCGTGATTGATTGGGCAAATACGGCTCACCGGTCACTCGACAGTGTGTCGGGACCAGTCATGCCGATGCGGTAGCGGGCGCCCCGTAGCCTCTCAATAAGTCAAATATGCTACTGTTACGCGCAGCTAACGTGTTGTTGGCATTTCCATATGAATTCGATGAACCCACTCATGCAAAAAAAAACAAAGGTTATGCCGTCAATTAAGATGGTTTCAACGACTGACTTATTTTATGTGACGCAAGAAAGAGCTGAACCCTTCTGCATCACTTTTGGGCCGTGCTCTGAATGGAGCGATACAGATGTCAAAGGCTGAGTTGGAAGTGCCGGCGACAGAGGGTCGTTCATATTCATATCCCCATCTTGCCTATCGCGCGGACATTGATGGACTTCGCGCAATCGCCGTTTTAGGTGTGGTTCTGTATCACGCCTTCCCAAGTCTTATGATTGGTGGGTTTACGGGGGTAGATGTTTTTTTTGTAATATCCGGCTATCTGATTTCAGCCAATATTTATAAAAGTGCTGCACTTGGGCAGTTTAGTATTCTCGATTTTTATCGGCGCCGAATCAAGCGGATATTTCCGTCACTGGCGCTGGTCATGGCATCATGTATAGGATTTGGATGGTTCGCCCTGTTCCCAAACGAATATGCGCAGCTCGGGAAACAAACTGCGCTGGGAGCCAGCTTTTTATCCAATATCGGTTTTTTCAGGGAGAGCGGTTATTTTGACGTCTCGTCGATAACCAAGCCTCTACTGCATCTTTGGTCGCTGGGTGTAGAGGAACAGTTTTATATTGTTTGGCCTATTGTTGCTGTTCTGTTATGGCGAACTGGCCGCTTCTTTGGGATCTTCCTGGTCCTGTCCATAATCGCCTCTTTCATCGCCTCCATCATCGTCATCAGAGAGGATCAGGTTGCCGCGTTTTACTTGCCTTTCTTCCGATTCTGGGAACTGGCGATGGGCGCTTTGCTGGCTTATGTATGCCGAGATGGCTGGAAAGCTCATGCACTTTATGCGTGGGTTGGGATAGCCTTGATTACCCTTTCCTATGTTTTTGCCGAAGAGGGGCCGATGTTCCCGGGCTACTGGGCTCTGCTTCCGGTTTTCGGCGCATTTTTTGTTATCGCCTCAACCCCATCCGGATGGGTCAGCCAGCATGTTCTAGCGAGTTCTTCTGCACGGTTTCTTGGTCTGGTAAGTTTTCCCTTTTACCTTTGGCACTGGCCGATTCTGTCGTTTGCTCACGTGATACTCGGAGGGCAGCCTTCCGTTCTGGTCAGGGCGGGAGCCGTTCTACTTTCATTGATACTGGCCATCGCCACCTATCTTTTTGTGGAGAGGCCGCTTAGATACTCCAAGAGCCGGAATGTAACTATAGGCCTTGTCATTTCCATGATTGCTATCGGTGCATTTGGTTGGTACGTGGCGAAAACCGAAGGCATTCCTGGACGTGCCGCAGCGACAGACCAAGAGGCGCTCAATAAGCTCTTGGTTGGTCCTACGTGGAAGTACACAAAGAATGATTTGTGTGTTTCCTTGTATGCGCCCACTTTTCGTTACTTCTGCTCGCAGGAAAAACCCAGTCCGCCCACAGTTATTCTGATCGGCAATAGCTACGCCAATCATCTGTATGGCGGACTGGTGGAAAGCGAACGCTTCTCCAAGCAAAATATTCTGTCGTATGGTTCGTGTGAACCGGGTGGCTACCAGATTGACTGCGATATGCAGGAGCAGATCATTTCGGAACAACCGTCAATTAAGTATGCAATTATCAGCTCGCTATGGCCTCGGATTCGTGAGGACGGCGAGATAGTTAATATGATAAGTGGAGAGTCGTTGAATTATAATATGAGTTTTTTTAAACGCTATGAAGACTTCTTAAGTGCAAAGATTGATTTCTTAAATAAACATGGTGTGACTACTATTATTTTCAAGCCAAAGCCAGAAGTCGCTTACGAGCCAAGGACCTGCTTTGCGCGCCCCTTCGCTCCGGCAGCTAACAGCTGTATCGTCTCTCTGGACGAAGTAGGAAAACAGCAGGCTGGAATCGTAGCGGTCATTGATCGCGTGGCAGCAAAGCATCCAGAGGCCTTTGTTTTTGATCAAAATCCGTTGTTCTGCAATGATAAAAACTGCAGTTTAGTGAAGGATGGCGTGCCATTGCTTCGAGATTTCCGCCACTACAATGAGTTCGGTAGCCGTCTGATTGTAGAGCGCTTTGCAGACTGGGCGAAGGCTCGAAATATTGGGATTGTAGATTGATTGACCTGTGCGCGCGCTCCATGAAACTCATCTGTTAAGGTGAGAATCATGGAGCGGATAGATTTATTTTTCTGGTGCTGGGTTAATTTCTGCTTTGCGCTCAAGCGCTATACGCAGTTTACCCATTGATGGCTTCTCAATGAACAGGTAAGAAATATAGGATATTCCTACGCAGATGAAGCTGGTGACGAGCCCGCGAACAAATTTCGAGTCCGAAAAGCCTGGCACATTATCGATGAAAAATCTCAGGTGATATTCCATGATGTTGATTATTTGATAATGCCAGATATAAAGGCTATAAGAAATTACACCTAGAAAGGCAAGGGGGGACAGGAGTCTGCTGGTCAGGCGGTTGCATCTTCTGCCAATGGTAAACGTGATGCTGAGCATTGCTACGGAAATGCCGCTTAACGGGGCTGAGTAAGAGGTTAGCCTGGTATCAAAAAATGTATAAGCCGCAAGGCCCGCAACAATAGTGCCTATCGCGATTCTAACGGTTTTATTAGCCTCTGCAATGAATATTCCTAATGCGAAGGAATAGAATATTTGTGAGAATTTGAAATATTCGACAATACCATAGGCTTGAAAAATGAAGCACAATAGCAGAGAGGCTGCCAAGATCACGACAGGGTTCCGGAAGTTTGCCATCAACATTAAGGCAGCGAGTAGATAGAACAGCGCCTCATGTGTGAGTGTCCAAAGTACCGGGTTGATGCCTCTGGATACAGAAGGGTATAAGTCTTGAGAAAAGATCAGATGCCTGAATATAATCCAAGGGTCGTGAGACGCGACCCATTGGCTGCCGATATACCCAACCAATCCGGCAACTACGATTATGTTTACCAAGTACAGCGGCATCAGCCGGGTGACGCGGTGAATGGCGTAGAGTTTTATTCCGTTAGGCGTCCCGATTAAGCGCGTCCCGGATCGCCATATCAAATATCCGCTTAAACAGAAAAAAATATATACGCCAAATGAACCTAGAAATCCTTTATTCGCGGTCAGCCATTCATTTGTGGCGAGATGAGATGCATCGGAGTGTGAAAAGAACACAGCAGAAGCTGCTAGCCCTCTCAAGCAATCAATCATTTTTGTATGCAGGTTATAGTTCATATTTGCTGATCATGCTGTCGTGAAGTGCGCATGATGCCACATTTGTCAGTATTTTGTATCGTTTCACGTACCCTGAGTTGCTGTGTGTCGGGTTTTTGCTTGCTTGAAAGATCCAATTCTGAGCGTTGAGAACGGTCAGGGCTTTTCGAACAGCTGTTGGCCGGATAGGATAAGTAAGCTCAACAATCTTCGAGCATATAGAGTCGGGCCAGACGTCTGGCTGTAGAAACACCATGTTGGTTGGACAGACATTGCGTTGCGCAAATGGGCATGGCGCTCGATCGATAACAAAAGGTAACTTAATTCGTTACCTTTCGTTGTGCTTAAGTTACTCGGCGAGCGGGCTCGATGGAAACCCTTAGGGTATTGTCACCTTATCAAAAACTAACGCTAACTGCTGCTCAAGCCGGTCGATCGAAAAATTCACGGCACAGAACTCTTGAGCAATTCTAACCGCCTGTGTTCTAAAATCCTTGGAATCAAGCGATGAGACTAGCGCGTCATACCAGCCTGTTTCATCCACGAGCATACCTCCATCGCTAGGTATTACCTTGCTGTACACAGGGATATTTGAAGCGATAACAGGTATTCCGGCTGCGGTATATTCGATAAATTTGGTCGGCGCCTTGCATAGATTGAACTCTTCATTGACAAGAGGTGCCAGGCCTATGTCCCAATTCAAGCTTGCCAACACGGAAAGGAATTCGGAATAGGCTTTGTTTACCTTGTGACTTTTAATTCTGTCACCGAAGCGCTCAAGACGCGGAGG
This sequence comes from Pseudomonas sp. R3-56, assembly GCF_051132075.1. Classification (NCBI taxonomy): domain Bacteria; kingdom Pseudomonadati; phylum Pseudomonadota; class Gammaproteobacteria; order Pseudomonadales; family Pseudomonadaceae; genus Pseudomonas; species Pseudomonas sp. R3-56. The sequence goes on from NZ_CP071657.1 coordinate 747,602, forward strand.
CATCTGAATCGTGCCGAAAACTTCGAAATGTAAATCTGGCCTTTCGTCCAGTAAACGTTCGAGCGCAGGCACAACCAGATTCAAATCTTCCTGATGCCCTTTAGATCCCATGTAACCCACCGTTTGGTACGGTCGAGCTTTTCTGGTGATTGGAAGCCTGTCCCCAATATATGGCGCATACATGCCGTGATAAACGGGTCGATCTGGAAACAGCTGGATCAGTAAACCTGCCAGATGGGATGTAGAAGCATAAATCAGGTCGCAATGTGCCAATAGATATCGACGAGCATCGATAATATCTTGGGCGCCTTGTCGTTCCAGGACTTCTACGCCTAAAGAGGCGGGGATTTCGAGCAAGTTGTCGTCGATATGATAAATTGTTGGTATTTTTTTAGCTTTAAAATAATCGACAATCTGCGCCCCAAAAGGTTGGCCGTAGCGGGTAATGATGACCAAGTCCGGTTTGAACGCCTCACTCGATAATTTCCAGAATCCTTCCTCTGCACGAGTGACCAGGTTTTGGGAAATAACCGCGAAGTTTACCTCCTTTCGACGGTGCATCTCGCGTAACGGAAGATCGAAGCTAATAAAATAGGTAGCATTAACATACTCAGTAAAAATAAGAATGTTCCGCCCGTTAGGGTTACCATTCAAGCAGAGGTCAAACGGTTTCGTTGCTCCGGCGGTTTTTGGTCTGGATAATAAATCGAAGAGGCCCCTCATGAGTTGGACGCCTTCTGGTCGTCTCGGTTTTTTTCCGCTTGTAGCTTAGCTTCATAAGCCTTGATCACACGCTGACGATTCCTTTTGGCTTCATAGACCGCTTTGTGTGGGATGTAACCCGAGAGTTTGTCAGCTGCCGCGTTTTTCTTGTCCCACAAACCGTGCAGGAAAGATGGCAGCCAATGCCGATATTTGATATCACGCAACAGTGAGGGACGAAAATATCCAAGATCGATCTCTGTCTGTATCTGGGCCTCTGTCAATGAGCCATCTTTGAGCATCCTGCGCACCTCCGCGAACCAAGGCCAGGCATTTTTATTCCCGCACGCGGACCAGGGTTGCGTGTAAACATCGGTATAGTGAATCAGACGTGTATCGGTGTCCCAGTGCTCCAGGCTGTTCCACTCGAACGGGACACCGTACTTGACATGTTCTTCCTCAAGAATGATCAGTTGCGACATCAATTCATCATAGTCGTAGCGACCTTCGTCCATGCCCCGGACAATGGTTTCGATGTCCCAGTCCAAGCGGTTACAGTCAAGGAGCATAACAGCGCATTGTTTTTTGCGGGTCTTCGGGGCACCGATTTTCTGGGTCGACTCGTCGCCGAACTTCACTTCCTGTTGGATGATGACCTTCGCGCCGTCAAATGGAATATTCCACAGCTCACGGATGTCGCGAAACACCAGCATATCGGCGTCCATATAGATCGCTTTGCCCTTATAGCCGGTGAGCTTCGGGATGCAGAAGCGGCTAAAGGAGAACCCTGTGCGCTGACCGTTCCTTGGATCCTTGGGTTCAGGGACAGGAAGGTCGAGCATCGGGATGACCTCGACTTTAGCGGTGGTGTGTCGCTTTATCGAATACTCAAGGACAGGAACGGCCAATAGCTGTGAGCGATCAACGCCGACATATACCCGTATCACTTCATCTCCGTGATCCATTCGGACCCCCATTACTGTTTAACATTGAATTCTACCTCTGCCTCTCGACAGACATTTCGCTTCCGACGGTCTTCGCACGTTGTCGCAGTCGGGTAGCGGTAGTGTTGGCGCACGCACAGCAAAACACCATCAAGCCGGAACGGGCCGGTATCTTATAGGAGGCGTTCCCCAGGCCGACGATTGCGTATTTGCATCTTTTGGCATTCAAGAGTCGGAACAGGCTCACCTCCCTATGTCGAGAATGATGCCATGGGCAGCGGATAATTGTTGCCTTTACCTGCTATGTTGAGGACGTGGTCGGAGGTAATCATGGGCGCCAGCAGGGGACGCCTGCCGACGACATGGCCCGGGCTGGTGTGATAGGTCAGATGCCCCATCTGACCAACAATGACGCATGGATGGCCAGGGCAGCAGGCAAGCCGGACTTGTGCAGGCTAGGTAGCAGGATAGGGTTGAGAAACCTGGCTCTCATCAAGGCTTGCCGAGCAGACGTCGACCGGAGAGCATAAGCATGCTCAACAGTTGACGAGCGTATACGTACAGTATTGGCCGCCTGGTTTTAAGAATACGATTATAGGGGGGGATAAATTTAACATCACGCAGCAATAGTCTGGCTGGTAATGCCCGTGGGTCATCAAGGCCATTTTCGATTTGGTAGAGGAGCGAGGGGCGTGCGTTTCCAGCTTCGATTTCTCGTTCAATATCAGAGCGGCTGATAAAACCGCTGTTAACTGCACGCCGTAAGCAAGAAACCCAAAGGCTGGCATTTTTGTTTTTAATTGAAACCCAGGGCTGAGTATTCATGTCGGTATAATGCAGGAGCGCCGTTTCGCCCGGCTCATAATGCTCAAGTGAGTTCCAAGTATCGGGGATCGTCCAGGCGATATTCTTTGCTACGCGCATTTCAAACATTAAGCTCGCATAATTAAGACGGTTCGCGTCCAGATCTGCAACGATCTCCTCTATCTTCCAGTTGAGCTTGCTGCAATCCAGAAGCATGACGCTGAACTGCGGGCGTCGGCTGCCTTCTGCTTTTTCAACTGTTTGTAGATCGCTACCGGAAAAGGGGCGGTCCCATAGACCAGTAATGTTCTGGAATACCTGCATGTCTGCGTCCAGGTAGATGGCTTTACCTGAAAAACCACACAACTCAGGGATCAGGAAACGCTGGAAGGAAAAAGGTGTTCGCGGACGATTTTCCAATGCTTCCGGTACGGGGATTGATCGCTCGAATGAGTATATGGGCGACACTTCCACGGGGATCGATGAGATTTCTCTGATAGAAAACTCAAGCACCCGCATTGGCAACCATTCGGCAGGTGTGGCCGCGATGAAAATTCGTGCGCCGGTCTCCGTCAGTGTTGGCTCAGTGCTCATAGTGTTCCTTTTTACTCATAGCGAACGGTGATACGAATTCAGACGAGTCTCTGCATTTTCAGACTCCAAACTAAAGCGACTTCAACAGGCTAAGTGAAGCTGCTACGCTGGCCAGATCTGGATGATTCCGAAATGTATTGACGTAGTCGCTGACTTGAGAATTGGAAGAAATGCGCTGTTCGATCTCATCGCTGATAAAATCGCGCTCATAATGTTTGTCCGGGTCATCAACCATTAAATTTTCGTACGCGAAGTCAACGCCCAAAAAATTATTTAGCCTGTCCATCGTCTTGTCGAAGTCGAAAACAAGGCTCTCGTAGTGCATATGGAAAACGTTCGGATTCCTTTCGATACGTAGGATCGTGGAATAGGCCTGGGCCCATGCTTCAATCATCAGATCGATATCGGTAATTGCTTTCCACCAATCCTTGCCTTGTTTGGACATTTCGGTACGGCGCAGCATGGAGTTAACCACGTCATAGGGATTGCGGGTAATATGCAAGTATCGAGCGTGGGGCAAGGCTAATACTTCATCAATTTCTTTGTAGTAGTTAGGATATTTATCTCCCCAGACGACCAAGGGTTCGCCCTCGGCATGACGTTTATGGTGCCATTTATACATATAAAGAATAGCTGGCCAGACGGATTTTACGGAAAAATTATGGCTATGAATATTGTCTAGCGTCAACGTTTCACGGTGAGACAGTGAGCGCATACCTCCGGTGAGCGTACGGGCACGTCGCTCGCGGGTACCAAGAAGCTTGCTCAATACCTTCCCTGTATTGACAAGATTCTCTTCCGAAGAGATATAAACCGAGCGGTGCGAGTTCAATACCTGCAATAGAGCGGTCGTGCCGCTGCGGGGAGCGCCACCAATCAGAAGGGGTTGTCGCTGTACGCTTGTCATACAAACATTCCGTTAAAATTTGGTTTCGAACGTTTACTTAAACGACCACTGGGCCGCTCGTTGAACCGGAACGGCATAGTGATATTCTCCAGCTACCCGGAAAGGAACAGCTTCCGAAAGGCTGAGATGATCCACTCCGTCTGGACTCATGACTTGTACCGCAATCGAAAATGCACCTGGAGAAAGTTCAGCGCTGCCAAGTTCAACATGTAAAATACTGGCATGGTCGGGCCAGGCAAGTGCTGCGCGTACCGAATTCCAGTCCATCAGCACGCCTTGCGCGGTGTCTCTCAATAAGACTCGCACTTGAGCATTGGCCGGCAGCTTGGAAATATCGATATTCAACGACAGCGGGCTTCCGTACTGTATGGGTTGACCGGAGACAAGAGGCGATCCGGCGACCAGTAACTCAAGGGCGACAAGCTCTGGATTGAATACTTGCCCGCGTTTTTTCTCATTATGATGGCCCAGTTTATCTTGGTAGAGTTCGATCGCTTGCTGCACGCCGCCATCAAATAAAACGCGGCCTTTCTCAAGATATAGCCCACGTTCGCACAGCCGAGCGACTTGTCCTATGGAATGCGAAACAAAAATAACCGCAGCATTTCGCGAAAGCTCGTTGATCCTTTCATAACAGCGCATGCGGAACGCCAGATCGCCGACGGCGAGCACCTCATCAATGATAAGGATATCCGGTTCTATCACTGAGGAGGCTGCGAAGCCGAGGCGTGACTTCATCCCAGAGCTATAAAACTGCACTGGTGAATCAAAGAATTCATCGATTTCCGCAAACTCTTCGACTTGAGCAATGTATTGGGCCAAGTCTTTACCGCGCTTTCCCATCAAGCGTCCGCGTACCGAAACATTGTCGCGTCCGGTCATGCTCGGTGCGAAGCCCGCACTCATTTCAAGTAAGTGCCCTAGCTCGCCGCGTCGTACTATGTTTCCCTTATCCGCCCTTAACTTCCCGGCGATACATTTGAGCAAGGTGCTTTTTCCCGCACCATTGTGGCCCAGTACGCCAATGACCTCGCCACGTCGCAGTGAGAAATCGACGTCGCGGAGGGCCCAGAATTCCGAGTCACGCAGGTCACTATTTCGATCTGTCATGCCGGTCGCATTCGACAGCAGGTCCTTGGCCGCATGACGTACCGACGCGTTCAGGTTGCGGGAGTATTTCTTCCAGAGACCCTGGACTTCAAGTAGCACTTCCATCAGTTACCCATCCGCTCTAATAAAATAGGTACCTGACGACGCAACAGAACAAGTAACCATGTCAGTAACAATAGCGAAATTCCACTGGCGACAAGCATGGGCAGCATATAAACGCCTCCGCTCTGTCCCTGTAGCACGCTGGACAGAACTGCTAGTGGTGACGCCAGAGGGTTAACAATATTTATCCAATAAAGCACGCTGTCCAATCTCTCTGTTGCAGGGTAGAAAATTGGCGAAATCAGGACGATCGGCAGATTTATCGAACTCAGTGCTTTACGCACATCGGCATATAGCACCGACCAAGGAGCCAGCAGCAAACCTATAGTGGTTGCCGATAGCAGCAGCGCCAAAATACACGCTATAAATATTAACCAAGGGTATATGCCTGTCGGGAAAGCCAGACCGAGAAGCGGAATGGCAAGAATGATCAGAGCGCTGCGAATCAGAACGGCAATTCCGCCCTCAAATACAATTGCCAGTACAAAAGGCGTTGGGCCGACGTCCAGCCCTCGCAACAGGCCGCGCTGACGGCGTATGAAATTGGCCATTTCCTGAACTATCTGCATCCAGCATTGGAACAGAGTAATCCCGGCAAAGGCACGAAGAATGTCCCAGCCCGCCTGCTCCGAAAGATTGGTGGCATTTCCGGTCAGCTCACGTTTAATGAATATGTAACAGATGGCATAGAGCATGGGGATGATCAACGCCCATGCATATCCCAGGGCATGTTCACGCATCTGCAGGCGGATGTTGCGTAATGCTAGGGTTACGCCGGAGTCCATTATGTTGAGTAAGGTTTTAATGGCTGTTGCCCTTGTTGAGAAAGTCATGAGCTTTGCTTACGATAGCTTCGGCTGTTTCCTTGAAGCGATTGTCGAGAGTCTCGGATTGCGACATGTCAATTGCGTAGCTTCCGAGGAACCAGTCAACGAAGCGTCGATAGCGATTCTCCAGCTCCGCCTTGCTGGTGTTTGAAACAAACTCCCACGCCTGATCAAGGTTGCCGAGTGTGGCATTGAAGGTCACGCAATCATACTCAACCCGGCCAAATGTGACCACGGGCTTGGCCTGTAGCAAAGCCTCAAAGCCTACACCACTGTTGATTGTATAGACGCCGCTCGCATGCTTCGTCAGATCATGAACATTGGCATTACTGAATAAGACCGTGGCCCCGTCCGCATATCGCTCAAATGGCGACATGCTTTTCATATTGGCGGGATGAGGCTTGAGCACGACGGCTATATCACGAGCCCGGGCCCAGGTAATAAGCGCCGCAACAGCATCTTCTTCGGAAACATCCGAAAAATAGCGAATCGACTGATCAGTGGGAATCTGTAAGGGGAAGAAAATATACGGTCGAGGAGTATCAGTCTTGATTCCCTGTGTATTGTACAAGGCAGGAATCAGTCCTTCACGTAGCAGTTCTTCCTTGGTTCTCGGGGCTGGCTGGGAAAATTTACTACCGATTTTTCCGTCCTGCAAACGGTCACGATAATGGTCGTAGGCCTCTTGAGATTGTTGTGGCAGAGACTGCAGATCCACCGGGTAAACACTTGACGCAGCGCTCCAGCCCTGGTCATTGACCACGAACACCCAGCGAAAAAATTCCTGCATGTAAAACATGACAGGCGTGGGGCCATCCTCGAAGTCAAGTTTGCAGCGATGAGGAATTAAGGCCAACGCTGAGCAATTCTCTTCGATTTTCTGACGGGTTATTGTCCAAGCGGGAACTTCGATAATATCTACTGGCATTCCCGCTCGTTGAATGGAATTGGCCAAGCGCAAAGTAAAAGCTTTCCAATACAAGCGGAGATCAATCGTATCGTCGCTGGGGATTGGCGGCGCGGCGTTGGCGACAGCTCCTCGTTTCCAAGGTAGGTCTAGCCTTGGAATATACAGCGTAATACGTGCCGAGACGTTCCGAGCTACTCTCAGGCGTTCAAACATCCACTCGTTTGAAAGTAAATCGCTATTACTCTGTAGATTGGCTACGAGTTGATTGGCAAGTACCCGTCGTTCTTCATCATCCGATAACAGTGCCTGCAGTATAAAGAAGCGCATATCGTACAGCTTGCGCCCACCCTTGCCCGCCCAAAGAATGCTTGTTTCTTTAAACTGCCAGTCGGCATATTTTTGTTTCAGGTTGAAATAGTGGATTTTTTTAAATTTTTGCATCTTTTGGAAAAATACAATCTGGTCGATGAACCATTTTAACGTCTGATTTTTAAAGTGATTATCTATTTCATCTGACACATCTTTTAGGAGTTCAACTACCCGAGGGGTGGGTAAGAACCAGATAGAGCCGGTGGCGATCGAGAGATGCTCAGGCGTGCCTTCGACCTGATCACGCCGAATAATAATCAGTTCTGCGTTTGCTTTGTCTGAAAAATCCAGTTCAATTGGATTAACTACCAGAGAGTCTGCATCCATGCTAAATACAGGTGTAGCGTATTCGCTCAGCAGGGTTTGTAGCCGAGGGAAGCGAGCGCTGGCGTAATAAGCTCGCTTTTGTTTTAAGGGAAGTGAAGTAAGATCGGTGTCTTCCCTGGACACAAATAGACGCGTATGGCGCAATCCTGAACGCAAGTCATTGATCCGTTCAAGTGATTGTTGGTCAGGGTTAATGATATGAAGAACAAACGAATATCCAGGTGAATAAAGATCTACGCTTCTGATCAACGAGATCGCATATCTAAGATATCCTGAGTCGCAACTGGAGAACAGTAACAACGGTTCGTCCTGAGTCAGTGCGGGTGGGATAACCCAGTTTACTTTCCGATCAATCATGTATTGGTACATCCTCTGATAGAAGAGCCGTTATTGACTGCATAGCGATATCCCTGCTATTTGTTGCAAACCGATAAACGGCTCTGTTCTCTTGCTCAATCGCAAAACGCTTGAGGTCGGCATTGATCATGCCCATTCAGGCATTCCTTGTAGCCTTCGTTCAGCGCCAGGCTCAACCATCCGCTGCCGACACAAGTTGCCATGTGATCTTGGTCGCTGAAAAGGCTTCAGTCTTGCATAAAACCGCTAATGCAGCAGGCGCAGCACTTGTGCATGCGGGTGGTCACTGCTCTTGCTTGTTGATGTATCGTCCGGCGCTCGCCAGGACCTCACGCACCTGGAGTTCCAAGCGCTCAACAGAATAATCCTGCTGTAGCCGTTGCTGAGCCGTTGCCACCTGCTTCGCACGGCTTTGACTGTCGGCTATAAGAGTCTCCAATGCTTCTACCCACTCGTTGGTCGTATTGGCCAGCACACCACACCCATCAGCACAGCAGGCATCATAGATAGTTCCCGCTGTGGCAATGACGGCGGTTCCGACCGAAGTGTATTCAACCCACTTGGTGTTCGCCTTCACTGCGTTGAAATCGGTCTTCGCCAGTGGGCAAATACCTATATCCCAGTTTAGCGAAGCGAATTTTTCCAGGAACTCTTCGTAGTTGGGGACGGGGGGGATGACGTTGACCCGTCTTCCAAATTCTTCAAGCGCGGCAGGTTTTGGAATGGAACCAAACAGTTCGAATTCCACCTTTGGATTCCTTCGCATCACCTGGATCAACGCGGGTATCACCGTTTCGAGATCATGGGCATGGTCGAAGCCCATATAGCCGATTTTTCTTACCGGACGATCCACTGCCGGAACAAGCACTTTGCCTGAGCAGTAAATATCACCGACCTTGAAGTTTCCGTTCAATCCATAGGAAACGAAACGTTGCTTCAGCGGTTCAGTCGAGCAGTAAACAAGGTCTACATTTTGCAGTAGGTATCTGACAGTTTCGAGTCTGAGTGGATGATTATGGAGCGCGTATTTTTTCTGGCCTATCTCCATGGGCACATTCAACAGATCGTCGTCGATATGAAAGATGGTGGGGATGCTGGCACGGCGAGCCAATTCGGTGATGTGCTGCGCATGCGGCCCACTGTATCGGCAGAAGACTAGCGCGGTAGGATTGAACTGTGCAATCCGCTTGTTGATCCACTGCTCGACTTCTGCTCCACGCAAACGCTTGCCGAATTGCTCCCTCATCTGCTGTTCGCTTAACAGTTCGGCGGCCAATTCTCCCTGTTCGATCAAGTTGGCCAGGGGCTTGAAGAAACTGAGCTGCAGCGTCGGGATAAAGGCATTGGAAATAAAAAGTACACGCGCGGGGCTATTGGCAGTCCCAACGGTTTTGGACGACATGTTCAGGCCTAAGGTTCGAGCCAGCGAAATCCTTACGGCCGCTTTGAAACTGTTCATATAGCTGCGCATGTGAAATTCTAGACCTTAACACTGCTGAGCGAACGCTCATATTCTTTTATGGCTTTATTGCGAATCCGCTTTTGATCATAGACGCTCTTATGAGGCACATAGCCCGAAAGTTTGTCGGCGGCTTCGTTCTTCTTGTTGAAGAGCGGGCGCAAAAAGCGTGGTATAACGTGGCCATAACGTATTTCGCTGATGAGTGAAGGACGGAAATGACCTTGGGTAATCTCATCCTTTATCGTCTGCAGATCAAGCACCCCGGCCGCGATCATCCTGCGGACCTCATCGAACCACAAATAGCCATTTGAGTTGCGCGTCGATACCCAGGGCTGAGTGCCCATGTCGGTATAGTGGATCAGGCAGGTGTTCGGATCATAGTGTTCGAGGCTGTTCCATTCGAACGGTACGCTGTAGCCCACTTCGCTTTCGGGAAGAATGCACAGCTCCGACATCAATTGCTCATAGTTGTACTGGCCGTCATCCAGACCTTGCACGATTTTTTCCACGTCCCAGTCAAGATTTTCACAGTCCAGCAGCATGACTGCGCACTGCTTTTTCCTGACCTTAGGCGCGTTTTCCTTGGCCATGGTGACGTCGGTAAATTTTACTTCTTCCTGAATCAGAATCTTCGCGCCATTGAAAGGCAGGTTCCACAGGCTGCGGATATCCTGGAATACCAGCATATCGGCATCCATATAGATAGCCTTGCCTTTATATCCGGCCAGCTTCGGAATGCAAAAACGACTGAAAGAAAATCCTGTGCGCTGGCCGTTACGTGGATCCTTTGGGACGGGCACTGGCAGATCGAGCATCGGGATGACTTCAACTTTTGCCGTGGTATGCCGCTTGATTGAATACTCCAAGACGGGAACCGCGAGCAATTGGGAGCGATCGGCGCCGACGTAAACCCGGATGACTTCATCGTTTTCCATGGCAATTCCTTTTATAGCGTCGCTGTCTTGAATTCGGTTTTTGCCCAGTCAGCCAGTTGTTGAACGCCTGACTGGATGCTCACTTGAGGTGACCATTTGAGCTGGCCTTTGGCCGCAGAAACGTCAGCACAAGCATACCGAATGTCACCGATGCGAAATTGACCTGTGACGCTATAGGCATTGTCCGGCAAACCGAGGGCGCGCATCAGCATACGTGCCATATCGAGGATTGTAACGGCTTCCCCACTACCGATATCCAGAATTGTACCGTGTGTTACAGGATTGATACTGGCGCACACCAACGCAGCAACTACGTCGTCAACGAATACGAAGTCCCGGGCGATATCACCATCTTCAAAAATGGCCAACTGCCCACCGGCCAGAAGTTGACGAGCGAAGATGGAAAGCACACCGGTGTAGGGGTTACGCAGAGATTGACCGGGGCCGTAGACGTTCTGGAAGCGCAGGATGGTGGCCTCCCATCCCGCACCTTCGCCAGCCTGGCATAGCAGGTACTCCTGCATCAGCTTGGTTGACGCATAGACCGAAGCCGGCGCGGGCGGCAAGCCTGCATGACTGGCTGATGGTGTGGCTGGTAAACGGGCATTTTTTGGCAGAGGAACACTGAAGTCACCTTCAGCCATATTTTGCGGTTGACGCGGCAGACCGACAAACTCGACCCCGTCCGCATCGCGATAGCCACCCTCGCCATAGACGGCCCGGGAAGCGGCCAGAACCACCCGGCGGGTAGTATCGACGCGGCGAAGCGCTTCAATCAGATGGGTGGCACCCAGGACATTGACAGCGCAGTAACGGGTCGGCTCATCGTAGGACTGACCTGTTCCTGTCTCTGCTGCCAGGTGGTACACCAGTTCCGGCTGCGACTTTTCAACGACCGCGTTGAGCGCTTCTGCATCGGCGACATCACCCAGTACGAAGTGCACGCCTTCGGGGAAAACGGGCGATGCGGGATTGTCACCGTGTACTTGCGGATGCAGGTTGTCGAACACCCAGATCTGTTGATCGGGATCCTGGCGCAGAAGAGCCTTGACCAGTCTGCTTCCAATGAAGCCGGCCCCGCCGGTGATGAGTACGCGCTTGGTCATATGCTTGCTTTCCGGGAAATATTCTGATGGGTCAAAAGGTCGTCCACAATGCGCTCTGCCGCATCGCCCTCGAGAATCATGCGTTCAACATACTGAGCGGAGGCTGCTATCCGTTCCGAGAGAGCCGAGGCATCCAGCGTGGCGAGGACAAAGTGACTCCAGTCTTCGGCGTGGCGAATTTGATGGAGTGGGAAATAGTTGTCGAGTTCCAGAGTGTGAGCAACGATTGCAGTGGGCAAGCTACGTCGAGCTGCATCCAGTGCAACGGTGGAAGGTGTAGTGATGACCGCTTTCATGCGTCCGAGCAGGCTGCCGGCAGTGTAGGCTTCCCAGGCTGGGTCCTTCGGATCTGCAATGACGATATTGGCCGCTGCTGGTTTGTCACCCTTGAATCGTGACGTCAGCCATAGGCCGGCGTGGTGCGGTTTCACCAGAAAGGTAATCGCCGGGAACCGGGCTGCCAGATCGGTCACGCCATCAAGGAAGAACTGGCGGTATTCGTCGCAATAGCGATGCCAATGCAGGTTTTCGAACACGCCTATGACAACAGCTTCCTCATTCAGCAGGTTACTCAAATTGGCTGCCGGTTCGATCGCCGGTTTGGGGCAACCTGCGCTTACACATTTGGCGCGGGTTTCCGGGCGGATATTCGGGTGCAAGGTGTCGTCGCTACCCCACAGGTAGATACGATCTGCGGCGAACATGATTTTTTCGATGAAGTGGACTTCATCGCTGTAGGTCAGCCCCACATTCTCCAGGCCGTGTTGCATGGTTGCAGTAAACAGGCCTGCGCGTTTTGCCTTTTGTGTCAGCGCGTGGGTGAAGCGGTGTGGCCCCAGGTTTGTTTCCGCGACGCTGAGCAGAACCTTTGCATTCGCCGGGAAGGGAGGTTGCGCCGCCCCTTCGCCTTCGGCAATCGCTACCAGGGGGATATCGTGGGCGTGAGTGCTTGCGGCAACGCGAGGCGACTTTTTCAACAGCGAGATGCTGCACCAGGCGGCTACGCCAATCCCTCGTGCTTTTGCTGCGAGCATGACTGGCAGCGCAAGGTCCAGGTCCTGGATCAGGTGCAGGGCGACGATGAGTTCCGGATCGGCAGGTGTCTGCTGTTCGCCTTGAGTAAGAACCGCCGCCTTGAGCACGTCGCTCCACGCAGTGCCAATGACCTCGGGGCTGAAATGTTTCTCGATGAGCTCCAGCCCCTTTGCCACATCCGCCTTGGCGTGGGGGATGCTGGAAAGATAGCGCCGCAGCCCCTGCAGGAAGTCGTCGACCACGATGCTACCGGCGAGGGGGGCCAGGGCGGGCGTGGCAGTCGCGACAACCGGTACGCCACGGGTCAGCGCATGAACGGTACGGTTTGCCGATTTGCACAGGCTGAAGGCATCGCGCATGTTCGGAACAACCACCACCCGCGCCTCGGCCAGGCACTGTTCGACAACGGCACTTGACCATTCCAGATAGCGCGAAGGGATGGCCATGGGTTTTATGTACTTTTCATATTTGCTGCGGTTGTTGCTGACCACAACCAACTCAGCCTGAAACTCGATCGCAGCCTGCTCCAGCGCGCCACGGATCTCAAGAAGGTCCAGCATTCCGAAGCGCGCATGGGGCGCCCCGTGGTTGCCATACCAGAGAATGCTCAATTTGTTGGCGCCGCCCGTGGCGTCGTCGCTAACGGTCGGGTTGGATCTGGGTGCTGCAGGTCTTGATAACTTGCGCACACATTGGGTGGCAGCCGAGCGCAAGATGCCATAGGCCTTACGGCCTTGATGCATCCAGAAACGCCAGCTCAACCCATTTCTGAATCGTGTGAGCTGAGCCTTGAGCAATCCTTTGAACGAGACCGTGCGCAGGGCGCTGATACGACTTCGCACTTTATTAGCTTGTTGCGATAACGAGTTCGCGAGAAGCGTTGACGCCTGTTCCTGAGTTCGCGCCAGGCGCCGTGCACACGCGGAGGCATCGGCCTCCACGCCGTCAGGAATAACATAAACAGGTACGGTGTAGCTTATCTGCTCTCTTATGATCGCCGCCAGCGGCTCAGTAGTGGCGACAATGGCACTTGCATGTTTAGCAATCGCCATGAACATGTCCGACGCTCGAGTCTTGCTGTTCTTGCCATACGCTTCGATGAATATGTTATCGCAGAGGTCAAGGATGACCGTCACTTCCTTGGCGCGGGCCTCCTGGGCGAGGAGAAAGCTCTCGACGGTAAAATTTTTGACGATGACCAGGACGTCAAGGTCATCAAGATCAATTTTGGTTGTATGGGTAAACAACGTGCAGTGGTATTGTTTTTCTTCCAATGCCAACAGCGGTAGAACGGCTCTGTAGCGGACGCTGGCAATGTCGGCGGACAATGATGCGACGCACCAGCCGATTCTAGGCAGAGCGTTATGTGTGCCTGTATTTTTTTTCGTACTATCCATGGACTCTCTGTCTTTCCTCTGTCTTCTTTTGCCCGTACCGCTGTACGCTCAAAAGGCACTGTTTACCCCAGTGTCGCAATAGTCTGAAGACTGGCCGCCTGTCCTTTCCTGATAGCGGACCGTTAAGTAACTTGATGCTTGGTGTTCATAAAAAATCGCCCATGGACCTGTGTATAAATTTGTTTTTAATATGCACTCAAAACTCATGAATGCAGTTATTCGAAGATTGCAACCTGTTGACAGCGTTTCGTCAAAGAGCCAGACATGGGGGATATAAACCGAGTAGTCGCTTGTCGGTAATGGCGAAAGGTATTGCTTCTCATCGATTCTTTGTCTCGGTAGCGATACGGTGGTGGCGCAAGGCTATGACTGCGCTGCGTAACTGAACATTCGAGAGGAATGTCCGGCCAGTAGATATGGCTACCATAGTTTTTCGTTGGCGGATTGTAACATGAGCTTAAGGTGTGAAAGCGCGAGATCCTGCTGAATCACGCGTCATCCGATAGAGGATGACATCGGGCATGACTCCGACTGGCGCAGGCGGCATAAAGAGAGTCAGAGGGTTGCCCCCCTGGCCTCTGCATTTCCAGACCTTTATCCGATGGGCTTTTTCAGGTCCACCAGTACCGAACCAGATGAAAGAAGATCGGTGCGGCGAAGCACACCGAATCCAAGCGGTCGAGCATGCCGCCGTGGCCTTCGATCATGTGCCCCCAATCCTTGACGCCTCGGTCGCGCTTGATCGCCGACATGACGATGCCGCCGGCAAACCCCAGCAGGTTGATCAGCAAGGCAATGAGGAACGACTGCCATGGGTTGAACGGGGTGATCCACCACAACGCGCCGCCAATCAGCGAGGCCAGGAAAATGCCACCGACAAAGCCCTCGACGGTTTTCGACGGTGACAGGTTCGGTGCGATCTTGTGCTTGCCGAACAACTTGCCGCACACGTACTGCAACACATCCGACAGTTGCACTACGATTACCAAATAGGCGATCAAGAGCAGGTTGCGCCCTTCGAAACCGGCAATGTCCAAGGTCAGCAACGCCGGTACGAAGGAGATGCAGAACACCGCGATCATCAAGCCCCACTGGACTTTGGAGGCGCGTTCCAGGAAGTGCGTGCTGTCGCCGCCAAGGGACGCGAGGATCGGCAGCAGCAGGAACACGTACACCGGAATGAAGATCGAAAACAGCCCGTACCAGTCGTAATAGATCAGCAAATATTGCAGCGGCAGCGCCAGGTAGAACGCCGCCACCAAGGCTGGGTAATCGCTGCGCCGGGTGGGCGTCAGGGTGAGAAATTCCCGCAGCGCGTAGAACGACACGGCGTAGAACAACAGGATCACCGCCGCGTTACCCAGCCAGAACGCGATGCCGATCACCAGCACCATGATCCACCAGGCGTTTATCCGCGCATTGAGGTTCTCGATGACCGAGTTCGGTGCGCCTTTGGTCCGCAGCTTGAGAATGAAACCGACCAGCGAAGCCAGCAGCAGAATCGCGCCGATCCCGCCAAACAACATCAGGGTATATCGATCCATGTCAGACGTGCTCCGGGGCCAGCGCCAGCAGTGCGGCGCGGCTGCGTTCAAGGAATTGCTCTTTGCTTTCGCCTTCTTCGATGCACAGCGGCGCGCCGAAACTGGTGGTGCACAGCAGCGGTAAGGGCAGTACGCGGCCCTTGGGCATGACGCGGTTGAGGTTGGCGATCCACACCGGGATCACCTCGACCCCGGGGTGGCTTTTCATCAGGTGGTAGATCCCGCTCTTGAACGGCAGCAGGCCTTCATCCGGGTTACGCGTGCCCTCGGGGAAGATGATCAGCGAGTCGCCGTTCTCCAGCGCATCGAGCATTGGCTGCAATGGGCTGTAGGAAGGGTCCTTGCGCTCGCGATCCACCAGCACGCCGTTGAACACCCGGTTGATGATGTAGCGGCGCATCGGGCTGGTTTGCCAATAGTCGGCGCCAGCGACGGGCCGAGTCAGTTTGCGCAGCGCCGGCGGTAGCGAGGCCCAGAGCAGCACGAAGTCGCCGTGGCTGCTGTGGTTGGCGAAATAGATCCGCTGCACCGGCGTGGGCGCGCAGCCGAGCCACAGGCTGCGAGCACCGGTGACCATCCGCGCGGCGGAGGTGATGAGGTTGGCGACCACGGGTTCGAACATGAGGATTCCTTGTCCTGAGAAACATAAATATCTGCACAACGCTTACTGGCCGGAATACATCACTGTGGCGAGGGGATTTATCCCCTCGCCACAAAAGCCATTCACTTGCTGTTTTTAAACACCCAGGCCCGAGTAGACCAACCAGGGGCTCGCCAGTACGAAGCTCACCGTCAACACCGCTTGCGTCGCCACCAGCCAGGCTTGGCGGCGAAGCAGGCGCATGGAACCGTGGCTGCGCTCGGGCCATGACCGCCCCCCACGCTCGACCGGTTGCAGGCCGAGGTTGGCGAGGGCGGCGTCCAGCGCCTGGGTGCGTTCGGTCAGCGGCTTGTCGGCATCCGCGACGATCTGAAACAGATCGGCATCAAAGGCCACGCGAAACGCCAGATATTTTTCCTGCAGGCCGAGGACGAACACGCCGAAGCTCAGCAACAGCAGCCATGGATCGACGCTGCCCACCAGCCATTGGCCCAGGCCGATCAGCGCCGCGAGCAAGGTCAGTCCGGTGGAGAGCTGGTCCAGCGAATGACCGCGGCGCAGCAGGCTCGCCACGGTATGCAGTTCCATGTCACTGCTCATGACGACTCCCTGAACCTGTGGACATCTGTTCCAGCGCCTGGCGATGAGCCGGGTGCAATACGACACCCGGGCGCGCACGGCGGATCCGGGCGATGGCCGCCTCGACACTGTCGGCCCGACCGCTGTGCAGCAACCACGCCGCCACGACGGTGGCGCTACGCGAATAACCCAAGGCGCAGCAGACCAGTACCGGCCCGTGCTGGCGCAGGTGTTCGAGGGTTTGCGCGGCGCTCAGGCATTGTTCGGCGGTCGGTGCGCTGAGGTCGAGCACCGGCAAGGTGCGATAGGCGATGGCTGAGCTGTCCATGGACAGTTCCGCGCAAAGGTCGAGCACGGCGTTGAACGAGTGGTCCCGCAGTTCTGCCGACGTAGGAATCCGACCGAGCCAGACGTCATCCTCCACCTGGTCCGGCTGCGGATGTTTGCGCGTCCACACGCGGGAATTGATCCACGCCGCCGCCAGATAGGGCGCCAGCAACCAGCGCACCGCCGGGCTCAGCCGGCCATCTTCACGCTTCTGGAAGCCACTGGCGCCAAACGCCAGGTAATTCAACGCCACCATGAGCACCGCGACCGCCGGCCAGATCAGCCAGAGCCACGCGCCGCCGAAGGCGAACGCCAACGTGAAGAACACTGCGGCGCCCACGCCATAACGCAAGGCCAGTCGCAGGCGCGCCGGGTCGCGCGTCAGGCGTGCACTTCGCAGTGGACTCGGTCGGTCCAACGGCCACAGCCAGACGCACAACCAACCGGCCAACGCACCGGTGGGGACATCGACAAAATGGTGTTGGTAAGTGGTCAGTACCGACACGCCAATCAAGGCGAACCAGCCGTGCATCAACCAGCGCCAGAAGCCTTGCAGGTGACGTTGATAGCAGACCCAGAGCACCACCAGCAGCGCGATGTGCAGGGACGGCGCCTGGTTGAATGGCTTGTCGAAGCCGGCCAGCACGTCGAACATCCAGCCGAACACCCCGTCCATTTCCGGCCGCGGAAAGGTGAACGTCAGCGGCCAGAGCAGGAAGCAACTGACGGCTATCACCTGAGCCGTGAGCAGGCGCAGGGCGTGGCGCTTGAGTTCGTCGCGGCTGTTGGGCAGCAGCAGGGACAGGCCGTACAACAAGTCGATCGACCAGTACGGCACGATGGTCCAGGCCAGGAACGGCATGTGGCTTTCCCAAGCGAACACCAGCGTGCCGACATCGTCACGCTGGGACGTTACCCAGGTGGCGAAGCCGTAGGTGCTGAAGAACAGCGGTGCCAGCAACAGTAGCCAGAGCACCGCCGGTTTCAGCAGCGCGGGTTCGCGGACCGGAGCAATGACCGCGCTCATTACTGGACTCGCTGAGCCAGCGAAACGCTGAAGATGCCCCACTCATCGACCCGCAGGGTGATCTTGCGGAAACCCGCCGCCTCAACCAGTTGGTCCATTTCCGCTTGAGTGCGCCGACGCATCACCCAGGCCTGGCCCGCGCGGTGGCTGGTCAGGGCGCGGGCGATCAATTCCAGCTGCGGGTGCCACGGCTGACCGGTGTAGACCAGGAAACCACCGGGCTCGACCGCTTCGGCCAGGCCGGCCAGAGAGCCAGCGACCATCTGGTTATCGGCGAACAACTCATACAGGCCCGACACCACGGCGAGGGTCGGCTTGGGTTCCAGGGCTGCGAGATCCTGACGGTCGAAGGCATCGCCTTTGACGAATCGAGCGATATCGCCCAAACCTTTTTCAACGATCAGCGCACTGCCGTCGCGCACGTTGATGTCGCTGTAGTCGCGCAGCAGGATCGACTCCGGCAACGGGCTGACGCCTTGCAGCGCCTCGAGAATGTAACGGCCGTGTCCGGCGGCGATGTCGACGATGCGCACTTCGCGGTCCTGCTCGCGCAATTTGCCCATCGCCAGGCGCAGCAATTCTTCGACGTGCAACTTGCGTTGGCGAATGCCACGCCAGCCGATGGAGTTCAGGTAGTTCTGGTCGATCATCTTGCCCAGCGCAGACGTGCCGGTGGGCCGGTTGCGATAGACGTAATCCAGGGTACTGCCGGAGTCGAATCCGGTGTCGAAGCCCAGCTTCACCCCGGCGGACAACTTACTGCCAAAACGCATGCTGGCGCGGGTCATGCGCCAGTAAAGATCGCGCAACGAGTTGTGGGGCAACGGCGTGGCCAGGGTTTCGGCTTCGGCGCAGGTCACGCCCAGGCGATCGGCGTCCAGCAGGGAAGGGCGCTCCAGCGGTCGGGCAAAATTTTGCAGGATGAAGCGTCGGGCACTGGCAATCGCCGGTGCGCGATTTTTCTCGCCGAGGGTGTCGTGGAAGAAACCCGGCAGGATGTGTTTTTCCTTTTGCAGGCTGCCCAGCCGCTCGAAGAACTGCTCCTGGGGTTTGCGATGCACCACAAAGTCGGAACCGGAGATCAACAGCTGCGTCGGCACCTGGATTGCCTGCGCGTCGGCGACAACCCGATCGGCGGCTTCGTACAGGCCCAGTAGCACATTCACCGAAATGGCCTTGGTGATCAGCGGATCGCTGTCGTAGGACGCCACCCGCTCCGGGTCATGACTGAGGAACTTCGCCTTGACGTAGCTGTTGACGAAAAAGTTGCCACGGAACTTGCGCATCAATGCCAGGCCCGGACGGGCAAACGGCACGTAGAGCTTGACCTTGAAGGCCGGCGACGCCAACACCAGCGAGCGAATGCGCGGTGCGTAATCGTGGACCCAGGTGGATGCGATCACCGCACCGACGCTTTGCGCCACCACGGCGATGTTCTGTTCGTCGATCTGGTGCGTTGCGCCGATGTGGTCACAAAAGGTCTGCACATCCCGCGCGCTGGTGGCAAAACTCGGGCTGTCGCCGCGTTCGCCAGGCGACTGGCCGTGGCCGCGTGCGTCCCAGGCGAAAAACTCGAACCCGGGCAGATCCAGCTCATCCACCAGATGCGCGATGCGCCCGGAGTGTTCATGGCCGCGGTGAAACAACAACACAGCCTGACGGGGTTCACCCGTCGCGGCCTCGACAGCCGGCCAGTGCCGGTAGAACAACTCCACGCCATCGTGGGTGGTGAACGTCAGTTCCTGGGCTTCGCGCATTGCAACTTCCTTATGCTGAGGGAGCGTTTTCCGACACCTGACTCAGGCCATGACGGACCCGATTGACCAAGGTATAAACCAGCAGGGCGGCAACCACCGCCATCACACCATCAACCCACAGCGCCCCGAGCCAACCCAGGGCAATACCGGTCGCGAGCACGCCGAACACAAAGGCGCGATCACTCTTGCCCATCGGCCCGTCATACCGCCGCGAAGCCCCGACCATCGCCCCCAGCACGCCGGCGTATTCGCTGAACAACGCCAACAGCGTGACCAACAACACGAGCAACAGGCTGGTATCGGCAAAAAGGGCAAAAGGCAGGACCAAGGCAGCGTCGGCGATGATATCGCATAGCTCATTGAGGTACGCGCCCAGATTCGATTGCTGGCCAAACTCCCGCGCCAGCATGCCATCCACCGCGTTCAAGGCCATGCGCAGGAACATCCACACAGGCACCAGGATAAAAACCCACGGATGACTGGCGAACCACGCAATTACCGCCCCCACCAACACCGACACAGCACCCGCCAGAAGCGTGACCTGGTTGGCGGTGACACCCTTGTTGTAAAGACGTTGGACGGTGGGGCGAAGCAAATTCTGAAAGGCGGGTTTGAGTTGATAGATGGAAGGCATTTGAAATGGGATCTCGGCCGAATTCGGGGCTGTGCTTGTGCAGATGCGAGATTACGATAGGTTGAGGCCTTGCAGGTGGGTATTTACTGGGAATGCGCGCGGGTAGGCATCTGCGCGGGTGTTTGCGCTGGAAAACCGACTACAAAAGGACTGCTGAAATGCTGCGAGTGGATTGGCTCATCAACCACATGGATAAATGCAACCTGATGGCTGAGTGGCTTTATCGAGAGTTCAACTACGAATTTGCGCAGCAGTCGCTCGCCAGTTGGGAGGAAGAGTTTGCAGCGGGGCAACGCGATGGCCGCTGGAAATGCCTGATCGCCCTGGAACACGACCAGTTGTTGGGCGGCGCCTCGCTGGCGGGAGACGATCTACCTGAGCGCCCCGACCTCGGCCCTTGGCTTGCTTGCGTATTCACCAGCCCGAATGCCCGCCGCAGAGGGCTTGCGGCGCAGTTGATCGACGGCATCTGTAGCCATGCGAAAGAGGCAGGCTATACCACCTTGTTCCTACACACCCACAGCCAACGGGACTATTACGCCAGGCAGGGCTGGGAAGTGCTGGAGCGCTTCGAGGCTTGGGGCAAAGAGCAATGGCTCATGGCACGGTGTTTATGATTTTTTATAAACGCTAGCCTCCAGCACGCAGCGGCCCGCCGACCGGGACGTACTCGACCGGGGCATCCCCGGACAACGTTTCGATGGGATCTTCGGTGTAGCCGAAGCCTTCCTCCTTCAGATTGATCGAATGCACGCTGTGCTCACGGGCGGTGTTGTCGGTGAGTTTGGTGAACAGGCGGTGATCGGCGGGCTGGGTGAAGCGGTCGCCGGGGTGGAGTTGGGCGAAGGTCAGGGTGGGGTGGTTCATGACGGGGCGCTCCGAGTGATACGTGGTCTCTATGGGATTGAGGGGCGCGTTGGGATTGGGTTCCGTTTTTGCACAATCGAACGCGATGATTGGCTTGGAGTGGGCATCTGGATTTAGGTGCTCCCTTGTGGGAGCGAGCTTGCTCGCGATGGCGGTGTATGAGCTGGAGTCAATTCAACTGATCTGACCCCCATGGCAAGGTTGGTAACATTTTCGTGTTGATCAATTCAGAGCGTTTGCTTTGAATATTTAAATATCCATTACTGGTGTCACAAGCCGTTGCGTAGAGATAGCATCCAGCGCTTGTGGTAATCCAACTGAGCATTGATATCTGTGGCTAGGTTTTTGTCCTCGTAATCAAAAATTTGGACTATGTTCTCGCTGTCTGCGGCTTTCCCCCAACAGACTTCGTAAGCTACTAATCCCATGGCCATTTGCGAGCACATGCGCGAAGGATATACGTTGATTTTTGAACCCTTGCACAGAAATTTAACGTCGGGGAAATCTTGTCTTACCTTGCCTAAGCAACAGTAGTAATCAACGTCAGTGAATGTTTTCTCTGGTTTGCTCGGGATTTTTACTGTCAAGGCTATACCGGCTCTGTTGTATTCAAAGATTGCTTTTTTAAGCCTGCCCTGAAGCTCAATGGTTATTGTTCGGATGGTCAATTTAAGGGGTTTCCTATCTGAAATGCACACCAGTAAACCTGTCTTGGTTGTTACGTATTAAAGGTTTCTATGCGAGGTGGCTTCTGTATTTTTTGCGTAAATTGTTCTGAGAATCTTTTATCCTATCTAAAGTTCGGGATGTCAATGTGTTAAAAACTACAATAAACGAGATTCAATCCACTCCTTGAAAAAAGCTTCTTGTTTGTCCGGGTTGCTAGCCAAGTTGCTATCATCATAATCAAATATATAAACCAAATCGTCGAGTGTTGGAGCGATACCCATGCTGAGTTCATATGCTTTTAGCCCCAAAGACATCTGCGCTGACATGCCGGAGGGGTGAACATTCGTCTTAGAACCCTTACAGAAAAAAATCACATCCGGATTGTCTCGCCGAAGACTCGAAAAGCACTTATAAAAATTGCTGCCCGCATAAGTTTTTTCAATATCGCCTTCTGTGGTGAAAGTTATTGTAATTTTTTTTGAGTCGCACACAAGATGGGTTTTTTCTTTTGTTTTTCCTCTGGATATGTATACCTCTACTTTGGAAATCATTTCTTTATTCTCCTGTTGGGGTTGGGTATGGAATAGCCGAACTCTTTTCCATTTTCAAGTATCAAAGTGGCTCCGAGCACATCTTCATTTTTTATTCGGTCTGGAATTGCAATCTCTTCTTCAGCTCCGAATATGTATGCGGCCCCTAGCTCCTTTTTTAGATCGTGTCCCGGAATTTTTTGCAGTGTATACAAGTACCCTATTCTTGTATGATCGTTGGTGGCAAATTTCTTTCCCACATTTCTAGACGGGGACGTACTAATGTAATAACTAGGAGGCCAATCACTGTCTATAGAGTGCAGAAAAAGGTCCTTACTGTTACCTTTGCTTTTAAACCCATTCTCAAAAATATCTTCGGGATTTCGCTCGTCACCGCGATACAGAAAATCCTCTTCTTTTTTAGGAACAGGTAGCTTAGGTTCTGTTTGGCCAACCGCAACCTTCGCCGCCGGATCCTGCTCTCCAACGACGGGCTTTTTACACCCATCACCCGGACAGTCGTCCAACCCCAACGGATCCACCCACCCCGTCGGGTTCAGGGTGTACCGATACCCATTGAGCCCACCCGCCAGCTTGCTCGGATCCGCCGTCAGATACCGCCCCGTGTCCGGATTGTAGTAGCGATGCCGGTTGTAGTGCAGGCCGCTTTCCAGGTCGTGGTACTGGCCTTGGAAACGCAGCGGTTGGGTCAGTTGTTTGCCGGCGCCGTGGGCGAGTTTGGTGAGTTTGCCGTAGCCGGTGTAGCGCGCCGCCCAGACGATTTCGCCCTGGTGGCTGGTCAGTTCCTGCGGTGTGCCGAGGTGGTCGTTGTGGTAGTAGAAGGGCGTGGCGTTTTTCGGGCCTTGGCCTTCGAGCAGGGCGAGGGGGCGGAAGGTGCCGGGCTCGTAGACGTAGCTTTGGTAATGATGGTCGCTGCTTTCGGCGATGAGCTGGTCGCCTTGCCAGATGAATTCGGTGGTCTGGCCGTCCACGGTCTTTTCGATGCGTCGGCCGAAGGCGTCGTAGCGGTAGGACGTTTCGTTGCCGTCCGGGGTGGTGAGGCCGATCAGGCGGTGCTGGCTGTCGTAGCGGTATTCGGTGACCAGGCACCGGGCTTTGCCGCGGCGCTCGCGGACCAGGTTGCCGTAGGCGTCGTAGTCGTAGTGGCAATCGCCCTCCATCAGCAGGCGGTTGCCCTTGAGGGTGGTCGGGCCGGGGCGGTCGTGCAGCAGCAGGTTGCCGGCCGGATCGTGGGAAAAGTGCTCGGGGGGCTGGCTGTGGGCGTAGTCGATACGCAGCAGGCGATCTTGCGGGTCGTAGTGGTAGGCGCGTCGGTTTCGGTTGTTGGACAGCGTGGCGAGGTTGCCATTGGCGCTGTAGGAATAGTCGCGCCAGAACAATTGCTTCTGCTGGGTCTGCCATACGGTCTGGGCCTTGAGGCGGCCCTGTTCGTCGTAGCTGTAGTCGCTGAGCAGCAGGCCTTGCTGGCGCTGGCGCTCGCGGGTGCCGGTGAAGCGGTGTTCGGTCAGGCACTCGCCGTTGAGGTCGATGGCCAGCAGCGCGCCGCCGTAGAGGTGGCGGTAGTTGAGGGTGCTGCGGTCGGGCAGGCGGCAGTAGGTCAGCCGGCCGGCCTCGTCGTAGCGATAGTGCAGGGTGGCCCAGCCCTGGTGTTCGGCGACGAGGCGGTCCTGGTTGTCGTATTCGTAGGTCAGCGGCCAGTGGCCGTCGTCGACGCTGACCAGCCGGCCGAGGGCGTCGTAGCGGTACTCGACCGGTTTGCCGTCGGGCAAGGTCTTGCGCAACAGGCGGCCGGCGCTGTCGCGCTGGTAAGCGGTGAGCTGCTGGCTGCCATGGGCACCGAACTCGGTCTTTTCCAGCAGGTGGCCGTTGAGATCGTAGGCATAGCCGGTGCGCTGGCCGTCGAAGCCGGTTTCCTGTCGGATCAATCCGTTGGGCGTGTAGGCCAGCTGATATTTTTCGCCGGATTCGTTCTCGATTTCGGTGAGTAACAGCCGCGCCGAGTCGTAGCGATACTTCAGTTCGCTGCCATCGGGATTGAGCCGCCGGCTGATCAGGTGCAGGTCGTCGGCGTATTCGTAGCGGGTGATGCGCCCCAGTTCGTCGCGTTCGGCGGTGACCTTGCCGTAGGCGTTGTAGCTCCAGGCGCGGGTGGCGCCGGTGGGCAGGGTGGTTTCCAGCAAGCGGCCGACGGCATCCCACTGGTAGTGGGTAATCGCGCCATGTTCGTCCTTGCGGGTCAGCAGCCGCCCCAACGTGTCGTAGGAAAAACTCCGCTGGCTGTCGTCGGGCAGGGTTTCTTCAGTCAGCTGGCCCTGGCTATTGCGGACAAAATGATGGGTGCCGCCGTCCGGGTAGCGGATCGAGAGCAGTTGCCCCTGGGCGTCATAGGCGTATCGGGTGCTGTGACGATCCGGATCGATGGCCTCGACCACATCGCCCTGGGCATTACGCCGGTAGGTCCACACGGCTTTGCCGCGCTGTCGGGCGTGCAGGAAACCGTTGCGGTATTCGTAGGACGTCGGCTCGCCTTCAGGCGGAATCAGCGCCACCAGCCGTCCGGCTTCGTCGTAGCGGTATTCGGTGACCGCGCCCAGCGGATCCTGCTCGGCGGTCAGCCGACCCTGCTCGTCATAGGCCTTGAGCTGTTCGCCACCAGCGGGATCGACCTGGCGCACCAACCGTGCGCGGTCATCGTGAACGTATACTTCCTGGCTGCCGTCCAGATGCCGGACCGTGACGCTGCCGTCTTCGCCCCAGCTGTAGTGGCTGTCCATCTGCGCGAAGGACGCCCAGTGCCGCACGCAGCGCGCCGCCGGGCCGAGGCCTTGCCATTCCCAGTAGAAACTCGCGCCGCCGGCCAGTTGCCGCTGGAGGATGACGTGCTGGTCGTCGTAGTCGTAGCGCTCGCTTTCGCCAGCGGCATTGGTCGCCTCGATCAGTCGGAAACGGCCGTCGTAGCGGTAGGTCACCAGCGTCTGTTCGGTGCGCCAGGCTTCGTCCGGATGCTGTTGCGGGTCAAAACTCTGATAGTCGATGGCGACCAGGTGGCGATGCTCGTAGCGCAACCGCAGGCCGCGCCGGGCGCCGTTGTCCAGGCGGCTGATGTCGCCGTAGATGTTGCGCTGGACGGTCAGGCGGTTGTCGTACCGATCGCTCAGCGCTGTCAGATGCCCGTCGCGAAAGTGCAGGAAAGGGGCGTCTTCGCCGGGCTGGGCGATGATCAGTTCGTCCGGCTCGCGGCTCAGGTAGATCGCCGCGCGGGCCAGGCTGTTGTGGATCGCCGGGCGCTGAAGGCTGGGGCGAGGAAAGCTGGTGCGGCGGTTTTCCTGGTCGATCCAGATCACCTGCTCACCCTCGATCACCAGGCGATGGGCCAGGCCATGGCTCCAGCCACGGCCGAGGCCGATGTCCAGCTCGGCGGCGCTGGTGCGATAGAGGCGGGTGAAAATGAACGGCAAGCGCCCGTCGAGGGTGCCGTCCTCCAGGGTCAGCAGTTCTTCGCCGGTGACCATCGACACCGGGCAGCCGTCGGTGCGGGTCTGGGCGGCGCTGTCGGCGGGGTCGCCGTTGGGGTTCTTCGATGGGGTCGGGGCGTCGTCGTGGGGTTCGTACTTGCTCAGTCGTGCAGCGGCCTGGGACTTTTCCCGCACGATCGGAGCCGGGTGTCTGACCGACAGCGGCGCGGAATCCCCCGTGGTGATCTGCAACGGCGTGACGGGCGCCGGCCCCACCGACGGCCCTCGGCCACCGATCACCAGCGGTTTCAGTACATCGGCGTGTTTGTCGAGGCTGCCGCCGCCGAGTTGGCCCAATCGCTGGCTGGATACCTGCAACCACTCGCGGGCGCGTTCCGAGCGGACATGGCGCAACACTTTGCCGGTCAGGCGCAGACCCAGACCCAGGCCGCCGGTAAAACGCGCCAACAGAAAGTTGATCAGAATGGCGGCGCGTATTTCCCCCATGACTTCAGCCATGTACTGCGGCGGCAACATCCGCAGCCAACTGGTGAAGGCCGCCGTGTAGACCAAGAGCAACGGCTCGTCGCTCAAGATCATCAAGGCTTTGGCTATAGCCTCTGCCGGGGCTTTCAGCAGCTGCTCAAGCTCGAGCTCGGTGAGGTACTCCAGCAACTTTTCGCTATTGGCCTGCAGGTCCGCCAACAGATCGAAGACCTGCTTGATGTCGTCCCATAGCCCATGCAGCGCGTTTTCAAAGCCGCGCAACTGAGCCTGCTGCAATACGTCGACGCGCTTGAGGAAACTGCTTTCGGAAAATTCCTTCCACAGTGGTTGAAACTCGTTCCACTCGGCTTTCAGCCAGCCTTCGAGCTCGACGATCACCTGCTGGTAGGACGCGTACAGTGCCGTGACGTGATCGGTCGATAGATCAGGAAAAAAGGTGATGCGATAACGCCGACCGCGGTCGCATTCAGGTATTTCCAGGATGCCGCTGGGGCCGATGTCGTGACGGACTGCCTCGCCAAACGTTTCCTTCCCCGGCTCGCCGCCAAGGATTGGCTCCAGCATCACCGGCGTGTCGCCGATCGGCACGAAACGCGAGGCCTGGAACATATGCACCAGCGTCAAAGGGCCCTGCGCCGGACACCGCGCCACCATAGAGCTGACCTGCTTGCCGCCGGTTCTTGCAGGCGCCAGCGCCACCTCGCCGCCCACCTTGAACGCCTGCTCGATGTCCAGCGTCCAGCCGGCCCAGAAATCTTCCGCCCAGGTGTCGTAGTCGTTCAGGCACTGGCGGAAATCCTTCAGCACCCGCTCGACATCGGGTTGGTCCGAGTCCATGGCCGCCATTACCAGCGAGCCAATGACGTTGCCCTGGGCTAGGATTTTCTCGTAGAAGGGCATGCAGGCATCTCGCGGCGCAGGGTAGGCGCGAGACTTTGCCGGGGGCGGCGAAGGAAATAAGTCAGGAAAAGAAGCAGCGCGTGTAGGGCGTTTCTTTAATTGGCACTACGTCGTCAGTGGGCAAGCCGAAGCGCTGAAATGGAGGCGACTCAGCCGAGGGTGTTTATCAGGCTCGTGGGATCTGGAAGGGGGCCGACGCAGCCTTGCGCCTTTGCCTACGACTACGCCAGAATCGGCCGGCTTGTGCGGCTTGGGGTTGGTCGGTAGCTTGGGTCCTGTCACTGCTCATCAGTGATCGGGTTTAGTCGCCCGTCTCAACCTAAGGCGTACCAAGTCCCCGTCGGACAGGCTTTGCTGTTCCTGTAATGATGGTGGCTGTGCGCAGGGCGCCCCCGGGCGCGCCGGGATTCTTAGGTTCACCGGTCGACTAACCTGCGCACAGCTGCCGCCCTCTCGTTTAGTCGCGAGGTGGTTGCAGCGTCACTTACAGGAACCTAAGTCAATTGCCAAAATTACACCGAACTCCCCAGCTACAGAGGGACATGAGTCTCGCGCTAAGTCTGCTCGCAACAAGAAAATCGATGATGAAACGTCCGACAAGCCCGACGCCTTATTTACCGTCGCACCTGATGTGGATATGGAGTGCCTGCTCGCTAACCTGAGCGAAAGCCCGGCTTCTGCCAATGCGATGATCAATGATCTGGCGTTCGACCTGGAAGGCTCGCGACGGCATGTCGCGTTGGGGATCTTGCAGTTGATTGAGCTAAGTGAGTTGTTGGCGAACCGGGCTTTAGATGTCGTTGAGATGAGGTAGGGCGGGGGGTTGGCTGCCCGCCAGGCGTAAAAAAGGTCTTGCTTGGCAAGGCCTTTTTACATCCGAATACCACGAAACGACGAGCGCTCAGAGCGTGAAACAACCTGTTGAGCTGAATGACTTGCCGTTGACGGTTGAGGCCTGGAGGGGTTGAGGGATTGAAGGGAGCAACTTCATTACGAATCGTCTTCCATGGACTTGCCGCTTGCCAGCTCTCGCTCGATCTGTTCAATGCTAGGCAGGCTGGTTTGTAGTTCCGCGGGCAGAGACTCCACCAATTGGTATTCAGCTACACCGATGGGACGTGCGCTATCACGCAGCGCATATTCAGCCACTACCTTATTCTTGCTTTTGCACAGCAGAAGACCAATGGTCGGGCCGTCCTGAGGGTGTTTGAGCTGGGCATCCACTGCGGTGAGGTAAAAACTTAGCTGCCCCAGATGTTCGGGTTTGAACTTGCCTGCCTTGAGTTCGATCACCACGTAGCAGCGTAGCTTGAGGTGATAGAACAACAGGTCGATGAAGAACTCGTCGCCGCCTACATCCAGCAACACCTGTTGACCGACGAAGGCAAAGCCTGCGCCTAGTTCCAGCAGGAAATCGGTGACATGTTTGACCCCAGTTGTGCTTGATGGCTTCGGCGGCATACCAGCAGCGGGTTTCAGGGTTTGGCAGTTTGTCCAGCAGCGCCAATTGGTGGTACCAAGGCAATTGTGCAAGCACCCCTTGCACAAACACTGCGTCAGGCCACGCCTCAGCAAAGGCACGCATGTACTTGAGGTTACGTGGGGAGAAGCCTTTCATATCGGGAAAGGCTACGTAAGTCTCGAGACAACCGGTCGATTACCTTGGCTCCCCAACCCTGTTGTGTTTGCCGGATCAAAATATCCTGACCGATCTGCCAATAGAGCAAAACCAGTTCGCGATTCACTGCCAATGAGGCGCGCTGCTGCGCATTGTGAATACGGCTCTTGAGGTCAGCCAGCCAGTCGCCATAACCTTCCGGGGGCATGCTTAGGCTAACAGGGTGTTCGCTCATGCTTTTCTCTCATGATTCAGGGGGCGACAGGCAGAAATCATAAGCGTCATGCAGATGAAGACGTTCGTTGCCCAGTCAGTGGCGGGCTATAAGGTCTGATCATTTTGTTGGCAGTGACGATCGAAGACTAAGCTGCGCATTTATGAGGCGCAAGCGGGTTGTGTCCTTTCGGAAATTTCACTCAGTAAAAAATGAAAATGCTTACTTTGGGTCTTTATTACTCATCGACAGAGAAAGTGTCAGCATCGCGAACACTGTGTATGAATTTCCACCAGACATTAAAAAGCCGGCTTATGGCCGGCTTCTCGTTGACTGATTCAGTTCGTTTTTGACAAACCTTACCAGCCTTCAAAACGTACATCCGGCTCTTGCGGCCGGCTGTGGGACTTGGTCAGAAAGTGATCTGCCTTGTCGGTGCGAGGCTTGGGCTCGCAAATGTGGGGCGCAGGATACGCGGGTTTGCTTCGGAATCCCAGTGGTAAGTGGCGTGGAATCATTGGGTTAGGGTGATTCTGATAGAAAGCAGGGGGCTGCTTTGCAGCCCAGCGGGGATAAATCCCCTCACCACGAAGACTGTGGCCACAGCCCCTGCTCTTGAGTGGATCAGTCGAACACCTGCGGTCGTTTTTTCGAGAGGGTGGACCACCAGAAGACCCAGCCGATCACGCGGATGTTCTGGGCTTCGATCTGTTCGGCGCTGAAGACTTCGTCGGGGTAGGCGGCGCTGTTCTGGCTGCGCAGGCGCAGTCGGTTGCCGGGGATGCGGTGCAGGTATTTGATGCGGAGCATGCCGTCGTGTTCGAGGGCGTAGATCTGGCCGTCGACGACTTGGGTCAGGCCGCGGTCGATGGCGACGGTGGAACCGTCTTCGATGCGTTCGGCCATGCTGTCGCCGACCATGGTGATGCAAATGACGTCGTTGGGGTTGATGCCGAGGGATTCGAGGTGGCTGCGGGGCAGACGGATGGACTGGTCGGGGTCTTCGATGATGTGCGTTGTGGTTTCGCCGGGGGCGATGGGCGCTTCCTTGTGGAAGGGCAGTTCGATGTCGAGGGTTTCCGGCACGCTGTAGACGCCCTGGGTTTCCGCGGCGTCGTAGGTAATGCCCGGGCCGAGTCCCAACGGGGTTTTCGGGCCTTCACCGCTGGCGAGCCATTCAGAGCTGACGGTCAGCATGCGGGCAATGTTGTGGATGCGCCCCGGCGGGATGCCGCGGTTGAACCAGTTGTTTACGTGCTGCGACTTCACGCCGTAAAGCCTGGCGAAGTCGACAGATCGGATGTTGGCTTCTTTGAGAAGGGCTCTGAAGCGATCGCCGCTGGATATGATTTTCATAAACGGAAAGTTTAGGGCCGACTGTGTTTTCAGCAATAAACATGTCGTTCCGATTTATAAGATGATCTTTCCGTTTGCCTGAATGTAACTAGGCAGGTTAAACATAAATAAACAATTGGACGGCCATGTTAATACTTTCACGTATTAAGCGGCATTAAGGCATAAAAAAACCCCGGTGCATACCGGGGTTCTTTTACTTGCAGTTTCAGCCCTTGTAGGCGGCAACCGACTTGGTGATCGCTTCGCGGGCGGCGTCGGCGCCGGCCCAGCCTTCGATCTTGACCCACTTGCCTTTTTCGAGGTCTTTGTAGTTCTCGAAGAAGTGTTCGATCTGCTGGATCAGCAGGGCTGGCAGGTCGGTGTATTCCTTCACGTCGACATACAGTTGCGACAGTTTGTCGTGTGGTACCGCGATGACTTTGGCATCGCCGCCGCCGTCGTCGGTCATGTTCAGGATGCCGACAGGACGGGCGCGGATGACCGAGCCTGGCGCAACCGGGTAAGGGGTCACGACCAGTACGTCGAGGGGGTCGCCGTCGTCAGCCAGGGTGTTGGGGATGTAACCGTAGTTGGCCGGGTAGAACATCGGGGTGGCCATGAAACGGTCAACGAACAGGCAATCGCTGTCTTTGTCGATTTCGTATTTGATCGGGGCGTGGTTGGCCGGGATTTCGATCGCGACGTAGATG
The DNA here is from genome assembly GCF_051132075.1 of Pseudomonas sp. R3-56. Taxonomy (NCBI): domain Bacteria; kingdom Pseudomonadati; phylum Pseudomonadota; class Gammaproteobacteria; order Pseudomonadales; family Pseudomonadaceae; genus Pseudomonas; species Pseudomonas sp. R3-56. The sequence goes on from NZ_CP071657.1 coordinate 778,785, forward strand.
TCGTTCGGCAGGTCTTTGCCAGCCGGAATCTTGCTGTAGCTCATTGGGCGGTGCCCCCGTTAGTTGACCAGATGACTGGTCGGATTGACCAAAAAGTGGCGGCGATTATAGGCATATTCGGCCGCTGTTGCCACGCTACCAGGGTCTTAGGCTTTGTACGAAAAATGCCTGCGCGACGATCATGCTGCGTTGAAAACAGGCTCGGAATGCTCATTGACAACCGTCAAGTCGAGCGCGACCCCGGCCGTTCCTCGCCTGTTTTCGCCTTGCCTGATCGCCGCTCGGCGACTTTTCGTACAAACCCTAGAGACCTTAGTATGACGCCTGATAGACCGGATCTTCGGCCTGAAGTTGCCGCAGCCGGGCCAACGGATCCTGGCGGTAGAACGCCTTGAGCTGTTCGTACACCTTTGGGTAGGCCTGATGCAGCAGGTCCGGGGCGCTGAAGAAGTATTCGCTGGTGACGGCGAAGAACTCCGCCGGGTTTTCCGCCGCATAGGGATCGATGGCGGTTTCTGCGTCGGGGTTCAGGTCGAGTTGGCGGTTGAGGTCGTCGAAGGCCTCTTGCATGGCTTGCGCCCAGTCGCTGACGCGCATGTCGGCGTGCAGCGGGGGCAGGCCGTTGGCGTCGCCGTTGAGCATGTCGAGTTTGTGCGCCAGTTCGTGGATCACCAGGTTGTAGCCTTCCCAGCCGCCGCTCGCCATCACGCCGTCCCAGGCCAGGATGATCGGGCCCTGGGGCCAGGCTTCGCCGCTGTGTTCGCCGTCCCACTCGTGTTCGATGCCGCTGGCGTCGCGGTAGCGCTGGGGGCTGAGGAAGTCGTCCGGGTAGAGAACGATTTCGTGGAAGCCCTGGTACCAGTTCAACTCGCCGAGGTGCATCAGCGGCAGTTGCGCCTGGGCGGCAAGCAACAGGCGTTGTTCCTGGTGCAGTTCGACGCCGGGCAGGGCGGTGAGGTGTTTGTCGTGCAGGAACAGCACGCTGGCGTCACGCAGCCATCGGTCTTCCTCGGCACTGATACCGTCGAGAAAGCTCAGTTGATGGCGCACCCGCTGCCAGGTTTCGTCGGCAACGGGGTGTTTGGCCAGGGTGCGGCGGCGACGCCAGGTGCTGAGAGACCACATGGCCGATCAGCGCGTCTCGGCTTTCGAGCCGCGCTGGCTCATTTTGCTGCGCACCAGGCCGATGATCATCGGCAGCAGCGACAGCAGGATGATGCCCACTACCAGCAGCGACAGGTTCTGCTTGATGAAGGGCACGTTGCCGAAGAAGTAGCCGAGGGTCACCAGGCCACCGACCCAGAGCACAGTGCCGAGGACGCTGAAGCCGAAGAAACGCGGGTAGGGCATTCTGCCGACGCCGGCGACGAAGGGCGCGAAGGTGCGGATGATTGGCAGGAAGCGCGCCAGGGTCACGGTCTTGCCGCCGTGTTTGTCGTAGAAGTCGTGGGTCTGTTGCAAGTAGTCGCGGCGGAAGATTTTCGAGTTCGGGTTGCTGAACAGCTTCTCGCCGGCGGTGCGACCGATGAGGTAGTTGGTGCTGTCGCCGAGGATTGCCGCGAGCATCAACAGGCCCCCGAGCAGCAGCGGGTCCATGGCGCCACCGGCTGCCACGGCGCCAGCGATGAACAACAGGGAATCGCCTGGCAGGAACGGCATCACCACCAGGCCGGTTTCACAGAAGATCACCAGGAACAGGATGGCGTAGATCCACGTCCCGTAGTTGGTCACCAGCATGTCGAGGTAGACGTCGAGATGCAGAATGAGGTCGAGTGGGTTGAAATCCATGAATGACACCTTGGTGGCGGCCCGGCTCGGCGGGCTGGTGGGTCTGGCTTGGAGTAAGACTACAGCGTGTGCAGCTTTTTCTTACAAGCCGGGAAGATCGGAATTATACGGGGTGGAGGGTGATGAGCGGGGGGAGTTTGTAGCTGGGGATTTCGAGACTGGCGAACAGCTTGTGACGAGATTGAGTACCTGTGGCGAGGGGATTTATCCCCGCTGGGTTGCGCAGCAGCCCCAAAACCTGAGCACGCGGTCACCAGGTTAACCGAGTTGCCTGCTGTCGGGACCGCTTCGCGCTCCAGCGGGGATAAATCCCCTCGCCACAGGACGGGCGTGCTGTGTCAGTTGGATTGGGGCTGCTGCGCAGCCCAGCGGGAGCAAGCTCCCTCGCCACGGGGGGCTGAGTCAGGCCTCAGGCCAGGGCTATTGCGGGCAGCCCAGATGGATCAAAGCCCTTCGCTGATCGGCAACACGTAGTTCTTGAACTCGGTGTCTTCCTTGAAGCCGATCGATTCGTAGGTTTTCTGCGCCACGTCGTTGTTGCTGCTGGTGGAGACGCGCATGCGCACGGCGTTGGTTTCCTTGGCCATTTTTTTTGCGGTGCGGATCAGGTTGTCGGCGACGAGCTGGCGGCGGGCGTCTTCGGCGACGTAGATGTCGTTGAGGATCCATACGCGCTTGAGCGACAGCGACGAGTAGCTTGGGTAGAGCTGGCAGAACCCCAGCAACCGGCTGTCGTCGTCATCCGGCAGGGCGAGGTAGATCACCGATTCCTTGCGGCGCAGGCGTTTTTCGAGGAACGCCCGGGACGAGTCCGGATAGGGCAGCGAGCCATAGAACTCCCGGTATTTGACGAACAATGGGGTCAGCAGGTCCAGGTGTTCCAGCGTCGCTTGGATAATCCGCATGGTAGGTCTCGTCTGCAAGGGTCGACATGGCGTCCGACAACAACGGCGGACTACCGTGCCAAGATGCTGCCTGAAAGCGGATCAAAAACGCAATTGGCCAAACGGATCAGCTTGGGGGCGGCGCCAGTAGGAAATTACCTTTCATATTGGCACCATTTTCCGCCTCTAGAGTGTGAACCTGGGCTTCGTCCTTCAGATTGACTCCCGAAAGCTGTCGGCGACAGGCCTCGCGCATCAGGTAGATCAGGCGATGCGCCGCCATGCCGTAGCTCAGGCCTTCGAGGCGGACATTGGAAATGCAGTTGCGATAGGCATCGTTCAGGCCAACCTTGGGGGCGTAGGTGAAATAAAGTCCCAGGCTGTCGGGGGAGCTGAGGCCGGGGCGTTCGCCGATCAGGATCACCGACATCTTGGCGCCGAGCCGTTCGGCCACTTCATCGGCCACGGCCACCCGGCCTTGTTCTACCAAAACGATTGGCGACACAGACCAGCCTTCAGCGGTGATCTGTTCTTCCAGTCGCGCCAGGAACGGCAGCGTATGGCGATGCACCGCCAGCGCCGACAGGCCGTCAGCCACCACGATAGCCAAATCCACGCCGCCCGGATGGGCCGCCGCGTAGTCCTGCAGGATCTGTACGGAAGCATCGTCGAGCCGTCGGCCCAGGTCCGGACGCTGCAGATAGCTGTTTCGATCTGCCGCCGCGCTGTGAAGCAACAGGCTTTCGTGGCCGCGCTCCGTGAGTTGTGCACGGATGCCCTGGTGATCGAACGCCAGGTGCACGGCGTCGCGGGCCTGGGCGTGGGCGAACTGGAAGTCCAGTTGCGCCGAGGTCGGCAGGCTGGTGCCGGTGCGGCCCAGGGCGATGCGTGCCGGGGTCAGGTTGCGCAGATTCAGCCAGGGGTTTTGTGGCTCGACAGGTTTTTTATCCATGGGCAACTCACTCATAAATGCAGCTCATCCCAAATGCGCCAAGGCGTGACGAAACGCCGGCGGCAGGTTGTCACCGAACCGCACCCGACCATCGGCCTGGGTGAAGATGCCCATGTTCGCCAGCCATTGCTCGAATTCCGGCGCCGGTTTCAGGCCCAGTGTCTGGCGGGCGTAGAGGGCGTCGTGGAACGAGGTGGTCTGGTAGTTGAGCATGATGTCGTCGGAGCCGGGGATGCCCATGATGAAGTTGATCCCGGCCACGCCCAGCAGGGTCAGCAGGGTGTCCATGTCGTCCTGGTCGGCTTCGGCGTGGTTGGTGTAGCAGATGTCGCAACCCATCGGCACGCCCAGCAGCTTGCCGCAGAAATGGTCTTCGAGGCCGGCGCGGATGATCTGTTTGCCGTTGTACAGGTATTCCGGGCCGATGAAGCCGACCACCGTGTTCACCAGGAACGGGTTGAAATGGCGCGCCACGGCGTAGGCTCGGGTCTCGCAGGTCTGTTGATCGACGCCGTGGTGGGCGTTGGCCGACAGCGCGCTGCCCTGGCCGGTTTCGAAATACATCAGGTTGTTGCCGAGGGTGCCGCGCTTCAGGCTGAGCCCGGCTTCGTAGCCTTCTTTTAACAGGCTCAGGCTGATGCCGAAACTGGCGTTGGCCGCTTCGGTGCCGGCGATGGACTGGAACACCAGATCCAGCGGCACGCCGCGGTTTGCCGCCTCGATGGAGGTGGTGACGTGGGTCAGCACGCAGCCTTGGGTCGGGATGTCGTAGCGCTGGATGATGGCGTCGAGCATTTCCAGCATCGCGCAGATCGAGGCCGTGCTGTCGGTGGCCGGGTTGATGCCGATCATGGCGTCGCCATTGCCGAAGAGCAGGCCGTCGAGGATGCTCGCGGCGATGCCGGCGGGTTCGTCGGTCGGATGGTTCGGTTGCAGGCGAGTGGACAGGCGCCCGCGCAGGCCAAGGGTGCCGCGGAACTTGGTGACCACGCGGATTTTCTGTGCAACCAGTACCAGGTCCTGCACGCGCATGATCTTCGAGACGGCGGCGACCATTTCCGGCGTCAGCCCGGGAGCCAGCGCCCGCAGGCTGTGTTCGTCGGCGGCGTCGCTGAGCAGCCAGTCGCGAAAGCCGCCGACCGTGAGGTGGCTGACGGCGGCGAAGGCTTGTTTGTCATGGGTGTCGACGATCAGCCGGGTGACCTCGTCGGCCTCGTAGGGAATCAGCATTTCCTGCAGAAAATGGCTGAGTGGCAAGTCGGCCAAGGCCATTTGCGCGGCCACCCGCTCGCCATCGTTGAGCGCGGCGATCTCGGCCAGGAAGTCCCCGGAACGCGCCGGGCTGGCCTTGGCCATCAGGTCTTTGAGGCTGTCGAAGCGGTAGGTCTGGGCGCCGACCGTGTGTGCAAAGCTGGCCATACAGGTTCTCCGTGACGGCGCCGCTGGGCGGCGCCGTGGTTTTCGGCACGTTACGGCTTAGTGCAGGGCTTCTTCGGCTTTTTGAATGGCCGCGAATTCCTCTTCGGGCGTGCCTGCTACCAAGTGATGCCGACTGTAGAAAGCAAAGTAAGCAATTAACACTCCATAGATGATCGCGGCGCCGATCACCACTCGTGGGTCCACCAGGAAGCCCGCCACTACGGCGATGCAAGCCAATACCAGCGCCACGCCCGAGGTGAAGATGCCGCCCGGCGTGCGGTATGGCCGGTCCATTTTGGGGCGGCGGATGCGCAGGGTGATGTGCGCGGCCATCATCAGCACGTAGGAAATGGTCGCGCCAAACACCGCCACCAGAATCAGCAGGTCGCCCTGGCCAGTCAGGGACAGGCCGAAACCGATGATGCCGGGAATCACCAGCGCCAACACCGGTGCTTTGCTTTTATTGGTTTCCGAGAGTTTGCGCGGCAGGTAGCCGGCGCGGGACAAGGCGAAGATCTGCCGCGAGTAGGCGTAAATGATCGAGAAGAAACTGGCGATCAGACCGGCCAGGCCGACGAGGTTGACGAAGCTGCCCATCCAGGTCGAGCCGCCATAGGCCTTGGCCAGGGCTTCCACCAGTGGGTTGCCGGACGCCATCAGCGCGTTGGAGCCTGCGCCGCCGGGGCCGATCACCAGGATCAGCAGGGCGAACGCCACCAGCACCAGCATGGCGCCAATCAGGCCGCGCGGCAGGTCGCGCTTGGGGTTCTTGGTTTCTTCTGCGGCCAGTGGCACGCCCTCGACGGCGAGGAAAAACCAGATCGCATAAGGAATGGCTGCCCAGACGCCGACGTAGCCGAAGGGCAAGAACGGGCTGGCGCCCTTGGCCTCGGTGACCGGGATGTCCAGCAGGTTGGCGACGTTGAAGTGCGGCACCATCGCCACCAGGAAAACCCCCAGCGCCAAGGCGGCGACAGCAGTGATGATGAACATCAGCTTGAGGGCTTCGCCGACCCCGAATATGTGGATGGCGATGAAGATGATGTAGAACGCCAGGTAGATCATCCAGCCGCCAATCCCGAACAGCGATTGGCAATAAGCGCCGATGAACACGGCAATCGCCGCCGGGGCGATGGCGTATTCGATCAGGATCGCCGTGCCGGTGAGAAATCCGCCCCAGGGCCCGAATGCGCTGCGGGCAAAGCCGTAGCCGCCGCCAGCGGTGGGGATCATCGAGGACAGTTCGGCGAGGGAAAAACACATGCACAGGTACATCGCGGCCATCAGCAGCGTGGCGAGGAACATCCCGCCCCAGCCGCCCTGGGCCAGGCCGAAGTTCCAGCCGGCGTAGTCGCCGGAGATGACATATGCCACCCCCAGCCCCACGAGCAGGACCCAGCCTGCCGCGCCTTTTTTCAGCTCGCGTTGTTGGAAATATTCGGAGCCGACTTTTTCAAAGTCGACCGAGGCCGTTGCCGGTTGCGGGTTTGCATGATCGCTTGGCATAAGGGTTTACCTGTTTTTATTGTTTTTTGGCCCTGTTGGAGCGGGGCTGCTCTTGGAACCGGTGTGTTGCATGCAGCATGGATGCAAGCTGGACCGCCGCCTTCGCGAGCAGGCTCGCTCCCACAGTGGATCTATGCCAACCCAAAGAAGAGTTATCCACAGATCCCTGTGGGAGCGAGCCTGCTCGCGAAAGCAATCCAGAGGGCGAAGCAGGAAAGCCTGTCTCGCCCTCTCTGGCTTAGAAGAACCCCAACGGATTGATGTCGTAGCTCACCAGCAGATTCTTGGTTTGCTGGTAATGATCGAGCATCATCTTGTGCGTCTCACGCCCCACGCCGGACTTCTTGTAGCCGCCAAACGCGGCATGCGCCGGGTACAGGTGGTAGCAGTTGGTCCAGACGCGACCCGCCTTGATCGCCCGGCCCATGCGGTAGGCGCGGTTGATGTCGCGGGTCCAGAGGCCGGCGCCGAGGCCGAACTCGGTGTCGTTGGCGATCGCCAGGGCTTCGGCTTCATCCTTGAAGGTGGTGATGCTCACCACCGGGCCGAAGATTTCTTCCTGGAACACGCGCATCTTGTTGGTGCCCTTGAGCAGGGTCGGCTGGATGTAATAACCGCTCGCCAGGTTGCCTTCGAGTTTTTCCACCTTGCCGCCGGTCAGCAGCTCGGCGCCTTCGCCTCGGGCGATTTCCAGGTAAGACAGGATCTTGTCGAATTGCTGCTCGGACGCCTGGGCGCCGACCATGGTGTCGGTGTCCAGCGGGTCGCCGCGCTTGATCTGCTGGATCTTCTTCATCACCACTTGCATGAATTCGTCGTAGATCGACTCTTGCACCAGTGCCCGGGATGGGCAGGTGCAGACTTCACCCTGGTTGAAGAACGCCAGCACCAGGCCTTCGGCGGCTTTTTCGATGAAGCTCGGCTCGGCCTGCATGATGTCTTCGAAGAAGATGTTCGGCGACTTGCCGCCCAGTTCCACGGTGGACGGGATGATGTTTTCGGCGGCGCATTTCATGATGTGCGAGCCGACCGGTGTCGAGCCGGTGAAGGCAATCTTGGCGATGCGTTTGCTGGTGGCGAGGGCTTCGCCGGCTTCCTTGCCGAAACCTTGCACAACGTTCAGCACGCCCGGCGGCAGCAGGTCGCCGATCAGCTCCATGAGCACGCAGATGCCCAGCGGGGTCTGTTCGGCGGGCTTGAGCACCACGCAGTTGCCAGCGGCCAGGGCCGGCGCGAGTTTCCAGGCGGCCATCAACAGCGGGAAGTTCCACGGGATGATCTGCCCGACCACGCCCAGCGGTTCATGGATGTGATAGGCCACGGTGTTGCCGTCGATTTCGGCGGCGGCGCCTTCCTGGGCTCGCAGGCATCCGGCGAAGTAGCGGAAGTGGTCGGCGGCCAGGGGGATGTCGGCGTTGAGGGTTTCGCGCACGGCCTTGCCGTTGTCCCAGGATTCGGTGATCGCCAGGGTTTCGAGGTTCTGTTCGATGCGGTCGGCGATTTTCAGCAGGATCAGCGAACGCGCCTGGACCGACGTGGTGCCCCAGGCATCAGCGGCCGCGTGGGCAGCGTCGAGGGCTTTGTCGATGTCTTCGGCGGTGGAACGCGGAAATTCTGCAATGGGCTGGCCATTGACCGGGGAAGTGTTGGTGAAGTACTGGCCTTTGACAGGCGCGACGAACTCGCCGCCGATGTAGTTACCGTATTTGGCCTTGAACGAAACGATAGCGCCTTCAGTACCGGGGTGAGCGTAACGCATGATGAGTTCTCCTTGGCTTTTGTGCTTATTAGGGAGCCGCGCAAAAAACGCGCTGGTACTCAAGCCTAGAGCAAAGGTCGGGCCATTGCCTTGTGGGGCCCGGAAATCAAGACTTTGGGAGGAGCTGGTCGGACAAACGGAGGGGCTGTGTCACGGTTGCGATACGGCGGGTGTGACAGTTTGTGCCATCGGCGAGACAGTCTGTGACTGGCAGGTCGCGCCAGCATTGCAAAGGTCGGTGGGCTGGAGGATGCTGGCGTCGAAGCCAAGTCTATGGACGGACCGCTTTTCGTGGCGAGGCAGCTTGCTCCCGCTGGACCGCGAAGCGGTCCCCCCAAAGCCAACTCGGTCAGCCTGATGCACCGCGTGCTCAGGTTTTGGGTCTGCTGCGCAGCCCAGCGGGAGCAAGGTCCCCCGCCACGGGGAAGGGGTCGGCAGGTCCAAAGGGTCCTTCGGGAGAACAATAAGAAATGCACAGCAACCATTTGAGTCGCCATGCCCGGCAAGTCCTCACGGTCACCCAGGGCAAGGCCCATTTGCAGGGGCCTGGCAGCGATCCGTCGATTGCCCGTTCCTGGCTGCGCTGCCTCGAGGACTATCACCTCGACCCGGCGCAGAACCTGGCGCCGACCGTGCTCGAACATGGCCGGTTGCTGGAAAGCCGCGAGCGCTTGCAGCAGGTTCTGCATATCGCCGGTACCGAAATGACCAGCTTGCACCAGCAACTGTCCGGCGCCGGCCATGCGGTGCTGTTGACCGATGCCCGGGGCGTGATCCTCAATTGCGTCACCGCCCCCAGCGAACGGAAGATTTTCGAACGGGCCGGCCTCTGGCTCGGCGCCGACTGGAGCGAAGCCTGTGAAGGCACCAACGGCATCGGTACCTGCCTGGTGGAACGCCAGGCCCTGACCATCCACCAGGAAGAACATTTTCGCGGCCGCCACACCGGCCTGACCTGCTCGGCGAGCCCGGTGTTCGACCCCCATGGCGAGCTGCTGGCGGTGCTCGACGTGTCTTCGGCGCGGCCGGACGTATCGCGCCAGAGCCAGTTTCACACCATGGCCCTGGTCAATCTCTCGGCGAAGATGATCGAGAGCTGTTATTTCCTTCGCTGTTTCGATAATCAATGGCTGCTGCGCTTTCATCTGCAGGCCGAGTCCGTGGGGTTGTTCAGCGAAGGGCTTATGGCGTTCGACGGCGAAGGACGCATCTGTGCAGTCAACCAGAGCGCGCTGAACCTGCTCGGGCACCTTCGCGGTGGCTTGCTCGGCCAGCGGGTCGAGGACTTCTTCGACTGTTCGCTGGATGAGTTGCTGGGCCGGGCCAGCGCCCAGGCCAGTGCCAGTTGGCCGCTGCGCACCCGTGACGGTCGGCACTTGTTCGCGGTCCTGCGTGGGCAAGCTCGTAGCGTGCCGGCTGCGGTCGCGCCTGCGCTCAAGGCTGTCGAGCCCGCCCGTCTGCCGGGCATCTGCCTGGGGGACGCGGCGTTGCAGGAACATTTTCGCAAGGCTTTGCGGGTGTTCGAGCGCGATGTGCCGCTGCTGATCCAGGGCGAAACCGGTTCCGGCAAGGAGGCGTTTGCCAAGGCCGTGCACCACGCCAGCCAGCGCGCCGGGAAAAACTTTGTCGCGCTCAATTGCGCCGCGATTCCGGAAAGTCTGATCGAGAGCGAGTTGTTCGGTTATCGCGGCGGCAGCTTCACCGGCGCGCGCAAGGAAGGCATGCGCGGCAAGCTGCAACAGGCCGACGGCGGCACGCTGTTTCTCGATGAGATCGGCGATATGCCCCTGGCCTTGCAGACCCGTTTGCTACGGGTGCTGGAGGATCGTCAGGTAGTACCCATCGGCGGCGAACCCGAGGCGGTGAACGTGCGCATCATCAGCGCCACTCACCGGCAATTACTCGACCGCGTGGCCGACGGCAGTTTTCGCGAGGATTTGTACTACCGCCTCAACGGCCTGGAAATCCCGCTTCCGGCATTGCGCGAGCGCAGCGACAAATCCCAGTTGCTGGATTTCCTTCTGGCCGAGGAGAGCGGTGCCGAGACGGTGTCCATCGATGAACCGGCGCGCCAGGCGCTGCTGGCGTTCGACTGGCCGGGCAACGTGCGGCAGTTGCGCAACGTGCTGCGGACTCTTGCGGCGCTGTGCGACGGCGGGCGGATTGGGCTGGAGGATCTGCCGGCGATGATTCGCCAACGCCCGGTTGCGGTGGTCGAAACCCCGACCGAGCATCCGTTGGAAGATGCCGAGCGCCTAGCGTTGCTCGATGCGCTGGAACGTCAGCGTTGGCACATGACCCACACCGCCGAACAGCTGGGGATTAGCCGCAATACCCTCTACCGCAAGCTGCGCAAGCACGCGATTGCCCGCTGAGCCACGGACTGCTTTTGTGGCGAGGGAGCTTGCTCCCGCTCGGCTGCGCAGCAGTCGCCTTTGGTTTCAGAGTGAAGGAAGCTTGGGGGCTGCTTTGCAGCCCAGCGGGAGCAAGCTCCCTCGCCACAAAAACCTGTGCTCCAGCAGGAATCTGCGGTGTTCTGGCGCGGATAAGTTCGAAACACAAGGTGCGATTTCCCCCTCCCTACGCTAACCTGCGGCCATGTTTTACGAGGTCGACTATGCACATCCATATTCTCGGTATTTGCGGCACTTTCATGGGTTCGATGGCGGTCCTGGCCAAGGAACTGGGCCATCATGTGACCGGTTCCGACGCCAACGTCTACCCGCCGATGAGCACACAGCTGGAGGCTCAGGGCATTGAGCTGACCCAAGGTTACGACCCGGCGCAACTGGACCCGGCGCCGGACCTGGTGGTTATCGGCAACGCCATGTCCCGTGGCAACCCGGCGGTGGAATACGTGCTCAACAAAGGCTTGCCGTACGTGTCGGGGCCGCAATGGCTGGCCGATCATGTGCTGCAGGGCCGTTGGGTCCTGGCCGTCGCCGGCACTCACGGCAAGACGACCACCAGCAGTATGCTCGCCTGGGTGCTGGAACATGCGGGCATGAGCCCGGGTTTCCTGATCGGTGGCGTGCCGCAGAATTTTTCGGTGTCGGCGCGCCTCGGTGGCACGCCATTCTTCGTGATCGAGGCCGATGAGTACGACAGCGCGTTTTTCGATAAACGCTCGAAATTCGTCCACTACCGTCCGCGCACGGCGATCCTCAATAACCTTGAGTTCGACCACGCTGACATCTTCCCCGATCTGCCGGCCATCGAGCGCCAATTCCACCATTTGGTGCGGACCATCCCAAGTGAAGGCCTGGTTATCCATCCGACCACCGAGCCGGCCTTGCAGCGGGTCATTGAAATGGGCTGCTGGACCCCGGTGCAGACCACCGGTGCGGGCGGTCAGTGGCAGGTCAAGCTGCTCAAGGATGACGGTTCGGCGTTCGAAGTCATGTTCGAAGGACAGTCCCAAGGCGTGGTCGAATGGGACATGACCGGCCAGCACAACGTGGCCAACGCCTTGGCGACGCTGGCGGCGGCCCGGCACGTCGGGGTGGTGCCGCCCATGGGCATCGCCGCGTTGAGTGCGTTCAAGAGTGTGAAACGGCGGATGGAAAAAGTCGCCGAGGTGAACGGCATCACCATTTATGACGACTTCGCCCACCATCCGACCGCCATTGCCACCACCCTCGACGGTCTGCGCAAGCGCATCGGCGATGCGCCGCTGATTGCGATCATCGAGCCGCGCTCCAATTCCATGAAACTCGGCGCTCACCGCGACGGCCTGCCGGAAAGCGTGGTCGATGCCGACCAGGTGATCTGGTACGCGCCGGCCAACCTCGGTTGGGACCTCGGCGCCACGGCTGCGCTGTGCACGGTGCCGTCGATTGTCAGCGATTCCCTGGAGGGCATCATCGAGCGCGTGAAGAGCCAGGCCCAGCCCGGCACCCATGTGGTGATCATGAGCAATGGCGGCTTCGGCGGCCTGCACGGCAAACTCGCCGAGGCACTGAAATGAATACTCGCTTGGAGAGCAACGGCCCCGAACGCATCACGCTGGCAATGACCGGCGCTTCCGGCGCCCAGTACGGCTTGCGCCTGCTCGATTGCCTGGTGCGTGAGGATCGCGAGGTGCACTTCCTCATCTCCAAGGCCGCTCAGTTGGTGATGGCCACCGAGACCGACGTGACGTTGCCACCCAAGACGCAGATGATGCAGGCCTTTCTCACCGAGTACACCGGTGCGGCGGCAGGGCAGATTCGTGTGTATGGCAAGGAAGACTGGATGTCACCGGTGGCTTCGGGCTCCGGCGCGCCGGCGGCGATGGTCGTGGTGCCGTGTTCCACCGGTACGCTGTCGGCGATCGCCACCGGGGCCTGCAACAACCTGATCGAGCGGGCGGCGGACGTCACGCTCAAGGAGCGCCGTCAGTTGATCCTGGTGCCGCGGGAAGCGCCGTATTCGAGCATTCACCTGGAGCACATGCTCAAGCTGTCGAACATGGGCGTAACCATCCTGCCGGCCTCGCCGGGCTTCTACCATCAGCCGCAGACCATTGACGACCTGATCGATTTTGTGGTCGCGCGGATCCTCAACTTGCTGAACCTGCCGCAAGACATGTTGCCACGTTGGGGCGAGCATCATCCGGGCAGCGATGAATAAGCTGCTGGCGGTGTTGCTGGTCCTGCAGCTGACTGGCTGTGCCACCGCGCGCACCCTTGACGCCGCCAAGCCGGGAGCGCCGGTGGTGTATGCGGGGACGCGGCTGGACATGTACGCGCTCAACGGCGGTTGCTGCGCCAAGGACCGTTTTGGCGCCGAGGCGCCGAGCTATCCGGGTCTCGATTTGCCGGGGAGTGCGCTGCTGGATACGTTGTTGTTGCCGTTGTCGTTGCTGACGGTGATTGGCGTGGGGTTTCAAGCGACCGGTGGGATGTAATAGACACCACGATGAATACCTGGCTTTGGATCGGTGCTGCGCCCTTCGCGAGCAGGCTCGCTCCCACAGGGCCGAGTTGAATGCGATCCTTGTGGGAGCGAGCCTGCTCGCGAAGGCGCCCGGCCAGGCACCACATGATCATTTGCCCAGCTTGCGCAACTCATCCGACTCCACTACCCGCACCCCATCCTGCTCCTCCAGCGCAAGTCGCCACATGGCCCGGGCCAGTTGGCAGGCTTCGATGCCGTGGTATTTGCCTGGGATCAGCTTGGACAACGGGCCGGCCAATTGCTCGGCCAGGCGGGGTTCAACCCGGTCGCCCAACAGCAACGAAGGTCGGCAGATGGTCAGTTGCGGCCAATCCTGCGCGCGGAGCGCAGCTTCCATTTCACCCTTGACCCGGTTGTAGAAAATCGAAGATTTCGGGTCGGCCCCGAGGGCGCTGATCACCACCAGGTGCCGTGCGCCCAATTCACGCGCGCGTTTGGCGAAGGTCACCACCAGATCCAGGTCCACCGCGCGGAAGGCCGATTCGGAGCCGGCTTTCTTGATGGTCGTGCCGAGGCAGCAGAAGGCGATGTCGACCTGGCCGCCAAGCCGTGGCAGCAGTTCGGCCGGTTCCCCAACCGGGTTTTCCAGATGCGGGTGCTCGGCCAATGGCCGGCGGGAAGGCGCCAGTACCCGCGTGATGGTCGGCTCGTTCAGCAGCCGGTCCAGTAGATGTTCCCCGGTCAATCCGGTCGCGCCGGCGAGCAAAACATGCTGAGGCGTCAAGTACATAGTGTTTCCCCCTTGATACGGTTCAGCTTAGTTGCTCTTTTTAGCCTCGTCGTTCAACGCAGCACTTTGCAATGCTTTTCGCGCCTGTTGCTTGCGCAACAGCTGCCAGTGAGAAAGCACGGTCCGGGGCGCCCACATCTGTGGTTCGGACGCTTCGAAATTGTCCGCCTGCTCCCGTTCGGCAACGATGCCCTTGGCCCGCTTGAAGGCTTGTTCCAGATCGTCGGTCTGGTTCAGCGCCTGGGCGAACAAGGCATCGCCGAAGTAGGTGAAGTTGGCCTCCTCGGAGCAGCCGAAAGACACTCGGTCGGCCCGGGAGGCGGTCATGACCAGGGTCCGTTCGTCCTTGAGCGCGGGGATGAAACCGCCGGAATAACAGGCCGAGATCACGATGATCTTGTCGCGATTCTTCAGCGGCGCCAGCACCGCGGCCAACTCGTCGGCGGGCAGGTCGGCCAGTTCCATGCGCGGCTGGTCGAGTACCAGTTCATGTTCGCTGCTGCCGTGGCTGGTCAGGTAGATAAACACCAGGTCTTCCGGGCCGCTGCGTTCGGCCAGCGTGGCGGCGGCACGGCGCAGGTTTTCGCGAGTGGCCATGGGCCGGTCGCCGAGGTGATCGCGATGGTTCACCAGGCGAATCTGGCCGAATGCGCCAAAACGGCTGGCGAGCATGTTGGCGACATAGTCGGACTCACGCAGGAACACGCTTTGCTTGCCATCGCCGCCCAGGGTCAGGCTGTACAGTTCCACCGCCGACGTCGAGGCCGGGATGTTGGCGAGGGCCTCGTCCAGCAGGCGACCCTGGGCCAGCAGGCCGAGTTCGAGCACATCGGGCAACAGCCTGCCGTCGGCGTCACGTATTCGTTGGCCGTTGGCCCAGGTGCCGCTCTGTACGGTGCCGTCGGTCAGCACCAGCGTGCCGCGCCCGTGGTAGCTGTCGCCTTCGAACTGGCCGATGTAGAAGCTGCCGTCGGGCAGGTTCAGGCGACCTTCGCCGGTGAAGCGCCAGTCATTGAAGCGCCCGCGGTAGTGGCTGCCATCGGCTCCGATCAGTTCACCCTTGCCGGTCAGCGCACCGTCCTTGAACTGGCCAATCCAGACATCGCCATCGGCGTTTTCGTAGCGACCGCGGCCGTTGAGCTGGTTATTCCTGAAGCCGCCGATGTAGACGTCGCCTTCGGCGCTGTTGAACGTGCCCTTGCCCTGGAGCTGGCCGTCGACGAAATGGCCGGTGAACTGGTTGCCGCTGGCGTCGAAGCGCTGGCCTTCGCCGTTGGGCTTGCCGTTGACGAACGGGCCTTGGTACTGGCTGCCGTCGTCGAGTTCCAGGCGGCCGAGACCGGAGTAGCGGTCGGCCTTGAACTCGCCCCGGTAGGTCACGCCGTTTTCCTTGAGCGTGCCTTCACCGTCCCGCCGGCCCAACTTGAAACCGCCGGTGTAGCTGCTGGTCGGTGTGGTCAGGCTGCCCTGGCCGTGGAACAGGCCATGCTGGAACTGGCCGCGATAGACCTCGCCATTGCTGCCATGCCATTCCCCGGTGCCGTGCCACTGGCCCTTGTCGAACTGCCCGGCGTACCAGCTGCCGTTGGGATAGTCGATGCGTCCCTGGCCCTGCAACAGCCCGTCTACCAGATCGCCGCGATAGCGTCCGCCATCGGGTAGGCGTGCGTCTGGGGGCAGCGGTGATTCGCCGTTTCCGCAGGCGGTGAGCAGGAGGGTCAGGGTCAGGGGTACAAGTGCGCGCATAACGGGATCCAGGTAATCAGGCGACGAGTATGCCGCAGCTATGCGCGTTGAAGCGATGCGAAACTGCATGAGCGGTTTCGCGACCGCAAGGGCCTATACGAAGCAGAGTGACAGCGGCTCGGCGATGTAGGCCGGTTTTTCCGAGCCTTCGATTTCCAGGGTGGCGGTGGCCTTGAGCAGCCATTGGCCAGGTTTCTTCTCGGTAACGTCCACCAGGTCGACCTTGAGCCGGACCTTGGAATCGACCTTCACTGGCTGGATGAAGCGCACGCTGTCCAGCCCGTAGTTGATCACCATCTTCACCCCCTCAGGAAGGAGCAGGATGTCTTCCATCAACTTGGGCATCAGCGACAGCGACAGGAACCCGTGGGCAATCGTGCTGCCGAACGGGGTCTGCGCGGCCTTGACCGGATCGACGTGGATGAACTGGAAGTCGCCGGTGGCTTCGGCGAACAGGTCGATACGCTCCTGGTCGATGGTCAGCCAGTCGGAGTATCCAAGTTCCTTGCCGACATAATCCTTGAGCTCTGCAACGGGAACGTAGGGCATTGAGACTCTCCTGGGTCATCTGTTCTATTTTTTCTGGAACGGGGATCTGGGTCCCCGCAAACCACTGTAGATCAACATGACCGGCGGGGCAGGTCATCGACCATGCTTTTTACGAATGCCGACCCATAGCGCGGGCGTGTTTATAATGCGCGCGCATGCTTGAACACGTGTTACAGGGGAGAGAACGGATGTTGCTACGGGGCCTGACCTGGCTGGTGCTGTTCCAATTGCTGGGCACCGCCATCAATCATTTGTTCCTGCCAATTCTGCCGGGGCCGATCATCGGGCTGCTGCTGTTGCTGGGCTATCTGATCGCCCGTGGCGAAGTCAGCGAGCCGTTGAACCTTGCCGCCAGCAGCCTGCTGCGTTATCTGCCGTTGCTGCTGGTGCCGCCGGCGGTGGGGGTGATGGTCTATGCCCGGGCGATCGCTGCCGATTTCTGGGCCATCGTTGGCGCGCTGGTGTTGTCGCTGGTGCTCTCCGTGGCGCTGACGGGCGTGCTGATGCAACGTTTGGCCCGGCGCCATATCGTCGAGCCGGAGGATGCTCGATGATGTTCGATTGGCAGGGGGCCTGGACGTCGGTGATTCACCATCCACTGTTCGGCATCGGCATTACCTTGGGCGCCTACCAGTTAGTGCTGGCGGCGTACGAAAAGACCCGTTGGGTGTTCCTGCAGCCGGTATTGATGTCGATGGTGCTGTTGATTGTCGTGCTGGTCGGCTGCGGCATCAGCTACGCGGAATATCGCAAAAGCACCGAGATTCTCAGCATCCTGCTGGGCCCGGCCACCGTGGCGCTGGCGGTGCCGTTGTACCTGAACCTGCGGCGAATCCGGCAATTGTTCTGGCCGATTTTTACTACGCTGGTGATAGGCGGGGTGTTTGCCACCGGCTCAGCGGTGGTGCTGGGATGGGCTTTTGGCGCCGAGCACATGATTCTGATGACCATGGCGCCGAAATCGGTCACCTCGCCGATCGCCATGCTGGTGGCCGAGCAGATCGGCGGCGTTGCGGCGATGGCAGCGGTGTTCGTGCTGATCACCGGGGTGCTCGGCGCGATCCTCGGCCCGAGTATTCTGACCCGGCTCGGTGTCCATAGCCCTGAGGCCCGGGGCATCGCCCTGGGGCTGACTGCCCATGCGGTGGGTACGTCGGTGGCCTTGCAGGAAAGCGAGGAGTCCGGTGCCTTCGCGGCGCTGGCGATGAGTCTGATGGGCGTGGCCACGGCGGTGCTGCTGCCGCTGGTGGTGTCGATGACGGTCTAAGGAACAGGTTATGAGCTTGCCGCTTTTCCCATTGAACACCGTGCTGTTTCCCGGTTGCATCCTCGACCTGCAGATATTCGAGGCGCGTTACCTCGATATGATCGGGCGCTGCATGAAAAAAGGCGAAGGCTTCGGGGTGGTCTGCATCTTTGACGGCGAAGAGGTCGGTATCGCGCCCGACGGTTATGCCCGGGTGGGCTGCGAGGCGCTGATTACCGACTTCTCCCAACAGGACAACGGCCTGCTGGGGATTCGTGTGCAAGGCGGCCGGCGCTTCATCGTGCATGCCAGCAGTGTCCAGCCGGATCAACTGACTGTCGCTGAAATCGAGTGGCTGGAAGACGAGCCGGAGCAACCGCTGCAGGACGAGGATGCTGACCTGGTGGCGCTGCTCAGGGCCCTGGCGGAACACCCGATGGTCGAGGCGCTGAACATGGGCACCGAGGCTACCGGTCAGCAGTCACTGGCCAATCAACTGGCCTATTTGCTGCCATTCAACGAACTGGACAAGATCGACCTGCTGCAGCTCGACGACCCGCAGCAGCGCCTGGATGCGATCCAGGCCTTGCTGGATGAGTTGCAGGGTGAGCTGTTTGCCTAAGGTGCTGATACCGTCAGATCAATGCGGACCTCTGTGGGAGCGAGCCTGCTCGCGAAGGCGGTGGATCAGCTGGCAGATGTGCTGAATGAAACTCCGCTTTCGCGAGCAGGCTCGCTCCCACAGGGGGGCGGCGCCTGCGCTTTAGTAGGCATACCGCAACATCGCATGCGGAAGGTGCCGCAGGGCGAAGAAGCTGAACGCCGCCGCCAGCGCCGGCAGGACCAGCCACCAGACTTTCGGCGACATGGCGCGCAACGGTTCCTGGCGCTGGCTCAGCCACAGGACAGTGGCGCAGACCGTGGCGGCGAGCACGGCCCCGGCAACAATGTCGCTCGGCCAGTGGGCGCCGAGGTACACCCGCGACAACGCAATCGCCAGCGCCGGCAACGAGCCGAGCAGTAGCCAGGTCAGGCGCAGGCGCGGTGGTTGGCCGCGACCGGCCAGTATCGCCAGGCTCAGGAACAGGGCGAAAGCGCCGGAGGCGTGGCCGCTGGGCATGCTGTAGCTGGTCAAGGGTTCGCTGAGGATCTCAGGGCGCACGCGGGCGAAAAACAGTTTCAATCCAGTGTTGGCCAGGGCCGTGAGCAGCATCGTGCCGCCGGCAAAGATTGCCTGCCGCCATTGTCGTGCAAGCAGCAGCAACACGGTCACCAGGCTGCAGACGATCAACATGTAGCGGAATTCACCGATCAGCGTGAACGTCACGGCGATCTCGTCCAGGGTCGCGCTGCGATGCTCCTGCACCAGGGCGATCAGGCCCTGGTCGAAGGCTGTGAGGTAACGAAAGCCGACAAACAGGCCGATCAGGATCGCCAGGCCGACACTTGCGATGATCGCTGAGGCATGGCGATGACGACGCAGGCTGCTATTGACACTCAGCCCGAGCATCACGGCGATGCTGCCGATGACCACGCCGGCCTGCGGCCAGAAACCTTCGGGCAACGGCAGGCGGAACGCCGCGCCGGTGGCCCAGCCCGGCAGCAGGTAGGCTACGGTCCAGCCCGCCGCGGCGAGCACGCTGACGGCGGCGAAGCGTGGGAACGGCATGTCGCACATCCCGGCTACCATCGGCAGCATCGGCCTCAACGGCCCGATAAACCGCCCCACCAGCAGGCTGGCGATGCCATAGCGCTGGAAGTAGCTCTCGGCCGCGCTCATCCATTCCGGATGTTGCCGCAGCCCCGGCAGGCGCCGGATGTTCTGGTGGAAATGCCGGCCGAGGAAATAGGACACCAGATCCCCCAGCAGTCCCCCCAAAAGGCCCAGCAGCAATGTCTCGCCCAAGGACAAGGCGCCGCTGCCGGCCAGCACCGCAATCGCGAATAACAGCACGGTGCCCGGCACGATCAACCCGGCGATGGCCAGGCATTCAATACAAGCAACGACAAACACCGCCACCGCCAGCCATTGCGGGTTGACGGTCAGCCAGCCGGTAATACTATCGAGCCAAGGGCCCATAAGGACAACTCCATTTATTGTTCAAACCGCATGTTTTTACTGTGGGAGCGAGCCTGCTCGCGAAAGCGGCGTGTCAGCCAGCCTTCACTTCACAAGCCTGACGCCATCGCGAGCAAGCTCGCTTCCACAGGGTAATTCCGGGTGTAGCCAAAATCTGCGTCCACAGGAAATCCAATGTGGGAGCGAGCTTGCTCGCGATGGCGGCGTATCAGTCAACATCAATGGTGCAGGACTGTCCTCTTCGCGAGCAGGCTCGCTCCCACAGGGCAATTTTCGATTCACGAAAGCAGAAAATAATCCCGTCCCTCGACCTGCCCGCGTCGCAACGGGTTGCGGGTGCACCATGGCGCATAGGCGGCGTCGACGAAGCGGTAAAGCAGGTGCTCATCTCGCCCCAGCGGGATGCCCAGGCGAGTGGTCTGGATCACATTGACCGTCGGCACCCCCACATCCTCCACCAGCAGCCGTTCAGGATCGAAGCGTCTGGCGTCCCAGTCCGGCACTTTCAGGCCCAGCGCCTTGCACAGCAAGGTCTGTCCGGCACAAAGTTTCTGCGGCGTGCGTGGCCGGTCTTGGGCATCGGGGTTGTTCAACAACATCTGCGCCAGGCTTGCCGGGCCGCTTATGGCGTCCACCCAGGGATACGCCGATTTGATCAATACGGCATTGCCCGGGCCTTGGGCGCTGAAATTCAGAGAATCGCCGCCCCGCGCGTAGTACATATAGATGTGGCCACCATCCAGAAACAAAGCCTTACGCTTTTCCGTGTAGCCCAACGAGGAGTGGCTGCCCTTTTCGGCGAAGTAATACGCTTCGGTCTCGATGATCCTCGCGCTCAGCCACAGGTCGCCAACCTTGTGGCGAATCACCTTGCCCAGCAGATCCTTGGCAAGCTCCTGGGCGTCGCGGTCAAAAAAAGCGTGTGGCAAAGCAGTGGGCATCGGAGGCGAATCGGTCATGGTCATGGACGGAACAGGGCCAAAAGTAGCGAGATGATAACAATGGAAAGCTTAATTACCGCTGAACATTCACGGAAACACTAGCGATTCATGCCGGTTTTGCTTCTCCGCCGGTCACCGCTGTCAGTCCATGCTGTTAGTCGCGGGTTACGACAGCTATAATCTGCCGCTTTCCTCTTTGCCAAGACCACACAGACCATGACTGAGTCCGTTCTTGACTACATGACCCGCCTGGGTCGCGCCGCCCGCGAAGCGTCGCGCATCATCGGTCGTGCCAGCACCGCGCAGAAAAACCGCGCCCTGCAGGCCGCCGCCAATGCGCTGGACGCTGCGCGCGCCGAGCTGTCCGCCGCCAACGAACTGGACCTGGCCGCCGGCCGGGCCAATGGGCTCGAGCCGGCCATGCTCGAACGCCTGGCGCTGACTCCGGCACGCATCGACGGCATGATCGTCGGTCTGCGTCAGGTGGCGGCTCTGCCGGACCCGGTCGGGGCGATCCGCGACATGAGCTATCGGCCATCGGGTATCCAGGTCGGCAAGATGCGCGTGCCGCTGGGTGTGGTCGGGATCATCTACGAGTCGCGGCCGAACGTGACCATCGACGCCGCGAGCCTGTGCCTGAAGTCGGGTAACGCGACCATCCTGCGCGGCGGTTCCGAGGCGATCCATTCGAACCGTGCGATTGCCGCCTGCATCCAGCGCGGGCTGGCCGAAGCCAACCTGCCGGCGGCGGTCGTGCAAGTGGTGGAAACCACTGATCGCGCCGCGGTCGGCGCGTTGATCACCATGCCCGAGTTCGTCGACGTCATCGTCCCGCGTGGCGGCAAGGGCCTGATCGAACGAGTCAGCCGCGACGCCCGCGTACCGGTGATCAAGCACCTGGACGGCATCTGCCATGTCTACGTCAGCGCTCACGCCGAATTGCCCAAGGCCCAGCGCATCGCCTTCAATGCCAAGACCTACCGTTATGGCATCTGCGGCGCGATGGAGACCCTGCTGGTGGACCAGGCCGTTGCCGGGGATTTCCTGCCATCGATGGCGGCCCAGTTCCGCGAAAAAGGCGTCGAGCTGCGTGGCTGCGAGCGCACCCGGGCGATCATCGAGGCCGCAGTCGCCACGCCAGAGGACTGGAACACCGAATACCTCGCGCCGATCCTGTCGATCCGCGTGGTGGACGGGCTGGACCAGGCCATCGAGCACATCAATCGCCACGGTTCCCACCACACCGATTCCATCGTCAGCGAGCACCAGGGCGAAACCCGGCGCTTCGTGGCTGAAGTGGACTCGGCCTCGGTGATGATCAACACCCCGACCTGTTTTGCCGACGGCTTCGAATACGGATTGGGTGCCGAGATCGGCATTTCTACTGATAAGCTGCACGCCCGTGGCCCGGTGGGCCTGGAAGGCCTGACCTGCGAGAAGTACATCGTGGTCGGCGACGGCCAGTTGCGCGGACAGGAGCCAGCCTGACTTGGGCGACCTCGACCCACTGGCCTCCATGACTACGCCCGCTGTGACGGCGACCGCGCCAAAGCGCATCGGTATCCTGGGCGGTACGTTCGACCCGGTGCACATCGGCCATTTGCGCGGTGCGCTGGAAGTCGCCGATGCCCTGGCCCTCGATGAGCTGCGCCTGACGCCCAGCGCCCGGCCACCTCATCGGGATACGCCGCAGGTGTCGGCGCAGGATCGCCTGGCGATGGTCGAGTGCGCGGTGGCCGGTGTGGCGCCGTTGGTGGTGGACGCCCGCGAATTGCAGCGGGACAAACCGTCCTACACCATTGATACCCTGGAGCTGATGCGCGCCGAGCTGGCCGCCGATGCCCAGGTTTTCCTGCTTCTGGGCTGGGACGCATTTTGCGGCCTGCCCACTTGGCACCGCTGGGAAGAGTTGCTCCAGCATTGCCACATCCTGGTGCTGCAACGCCCGGATGCCGACAGCGAACCGCCGGATGCCTTGCGCAACCTGCTGGCGGCGCGCTCGGTGAGCGACCCGCTGGCCCTCAAGGGGCCGAGCGGACAGATTGCATTCGTCTGGCAGACGCCGCTCGCGGTATCCGCCACCCAGATCCGTCAACTGCTGGCCAGCGGTAAGTCGGTACGTTTCCTGGTGCCCGACGCGGTCCTGGCCTACATCGATGCGCACGGTCTGTACCGTGCGTCGAACTGAACAAGGCGTGCTCCGCCGACACGAATCAACGTGTACCGAAGCGCCCGAACATACGAGCAAAACGAGTTTTATATGACTGACAAAGACCTGAACAAAGTAAAGCGCAAGGGCACTTTCAAGAGCGCCCCGCTGCCGGTAGAAGCGCCAACCGGCGTGGCGCTGGTCGGTGAAGAACTGGTCAAGGTGGCCGTGGCGGCCCTGGAAGACGTCAAGGCCCAGGACATCCAGGTGATCGACGTTCGCGAAAAGCAGAGCATCACCGACTACATGATCATCGCCACCGGTACTTCGAACCGCCAGATCGGCGCGATGCTCGACAAGGTCCGCGAAGCGGTGAAGGCCCAGGGCGTCAAGCCGTTGGGCGAAGAAGGCAAGGGCGACAGCGACTGGGTCCTGCTGGACATGGACGACGTCATCGTGCACATGATGACCGCCTCGGCGCGCCAGTTCTATGACCTGGAGCGCCTGTGGGCCGGTGCCGAGCAGAGCCGTTCGGCCAGCGCCGCGCACCACAGCCCGGAAAACACCCATGAGCACTTCACCAAGCTCAACAAAGACCAGCAATAAGGGATCGCTGTGCGACTGCGCCTGATCGCCGTCGGTTCTCGCATGCCCAGGTGGGTGGAAGAAGGCTGGCATGAATATGCCAAGCGTCTTCCGTCCGAGCTGGCTTTGGAACTGGTGGAAATTCCGCTCAATACCCGCGGCAAGAACGCCGACGTGGCGCGCTTTATCCGCCAGGAAGGTGAAGCCATGCTGGCCAAGGTCGGGCCGAACGAGCGCATCGTCACACTCGAAGTTCATGGCAAGCCCTGGAGTACCGAGCAACTGGCGGTGGAGCTCGATCGCTGGCGGCTGGATTCGCGCACGGTCAATTTCATGGTCGGCGGTCCGGAGGGGCTGGCGCCGGAAGTCTGCGCCCGTGCCGATCAACGCTGGTCGTTGTCGCCCCTGACGTTGCCGCATCCGCTGGTGCGGATCCTGATCGGTGAACAGTTGTATCGTGCCTGGACAGTCCTGTCCGGGCACCCTTATCACAAGTAATCCTGCCCTCATGCCTCAGCCGATCCGCATCAAGGACCACGAAAAAGACGCCCGCCTGGTGCGGGGCCGCGTCGTGTTCGGCGCCATTACCGTGGTCACGCTGATCGGCGTGCTGATCGCGCGGCTGTATTTCCTCCAGGTGATCCAGTACGAGTACCACTCGACCCTGTCGGAAAGTAACCGCGTGCATGTGCAGCCGATCCCGCCGACCCGCGGGCTGATTTTCGACCGCAATGGCGTGGTGGTGGCCGATAACCGGCCGAGCTTCAGCCTGAGCATGACCCGCGAGCGGTCCGGTGACTGGCAGAAAGTCCTCGACGTGATCGTCGAAGTGCTGCAACTGACCCCCGAGGACCGGGCGATCTTCGAGAAGCGCATGCGCCAGGGCCGGCGCCCCTTCGAGCCGGTGCCGATCATGTTCGAGCTGACCGAAGAACAGATCGCCCTGATCGCGGTTAACCAGTTCCGCCTGCCGGGCGTCGAGGTGGTGGCGCAGCTGGTGCGGCATTATCCCCAGGGACCGCACTTCGCCCACTCGGTCGGCTACATGGGGCGAATCAACGAAAAAGAGCTCAAGACCCTCGACCCGGTCAACTACAGCGGCACCCACCATATCGGCAAGACCGGCATCGAGCGCTTCTACGAGGCCGAGCTGCACGGCCAGGTCGGCTACGAGGAGGTCGAGACCAACGCTCGCGGCCGCGTGCTGCGCGTGCTCAAGCGTACCGACCCGATTCCAGGCAAGGACATCGTCCTGAGCCTCGACATCAAGTTGCAGGAAGCCGCCGAAGCGGCGCTGGGTGGACGACGTGGCGCGGTGGTTGCGCTGGACCCGAACACCGGCGAAGTCCTGGCGATGGTCAGCCAGCCGAGTTTCGACCCGAACCTGTTCGTCACCGGCATCAGCTTCAAGGCCTACGCCGAGCTGCGCGATTCCATCGACCGGCCGTTGTTCAACCGCGTGCTGCGTGGCCTTTATCCGCCAGGTTCGACCATCAAGCCGGCCGTGGCGATTGCCGGGCTGGATGCCGGAGTGGTGACCGCGTCGAGCCGGGTCTATGACCCGGGTTATTACCAATTGCCCAACTACGACCACAAGTACCGTAACTGGAACCGCACCGGAGACGGCTACGTGGACCTGGAAGCGGCGATCATGCGGTCCAACGACACCTACTTCTATGACTTGGCCCACAAGCTGGGGATCGATCGGTTGTCGTCCTACATGAACAAGTTCGGCCTTGGTCAGAAAGTCTCCCTGGACATGTTCGAAGAGTCCCCGGGCCTGATGCCGTCCCGGGAATGGAAGCGGGCGACCCGCCGCCAGGCCTGGTTCCCCGGCGAAACGCTGATCCTGGGGATCGGCCAGGGCTACATGCAGGCCACGCCGCTGCAACTGGCCCAGGCCACGGCGCTGGTGGCGAGCAAAGGCAAATGGTATCGGCCGCACCTGGCGAAGACCATCGAAGGCCAGAAACCGGTGGACCCGGACCCGATGCCGGACATCATCCTGCGCAACCCGTCGGACTGGCAGAAGGTCAACAACGGCATGCAGCAGGTCATGCACGGCGCCCGGGGTACCGCGCGCAAGGCGGCCATCGGTGCGCAATACCGCATTGCCGGCAAGAGCGGTACCGCCCAGGTGGTAGCGATCAAGCAGGGCGAGAAGTACGACCGCTCCAAGGTCCAGGAACGCCATCGCGACCACGCCTTGTTCGTTGGCTTCGCGCCCGCCGAGAACCCGAAGATCGTCGTGTCGGTGATGGTCGAGAACGGTGAATCCGGCTCCGGCGTCGCCGCGCCGGTGGTGCGCCAGATCATGGACGCCTGGCTGCTGGATGAGCACGGCCAGCTCAAGCCCGAATTCGCAAGCCCCATCAGCGCGGAGGCTACGGCCCGTGAAGAATAATTTCGACCGTATCCTCTCCAGCGAAGATGTGATGCGCCGTCGCGCCACCTTGCTGCAGCGCATGCACATTGACGGTCCGTTGCTGATCCTGTTGCTGACGCTGGCCGCCGGCAGCCTGTTCGTGCTGTATTCGGCCAGTGGCAAGAGCTGGGACCTGCTGGCGAAGCAGGCCACCTCGTTCGGCATCGGCCTGGTGTCGATGATCGTCATCGCCCAGCTCGAACCACGGTTCATGGCGCGCTGGGTGCCGCTGGCCTACGTGGTCGGCGTGGGTTTGCTGGTAGTGGTCGACATCATGGGCCACAACGCCATGGGCGCCACCCGCTGGATCAACATCCCCGGGGTGATCCGCTTCCAGCCTTCGGAATTTCTCAAGATCATCATGCCGGCGACCATTGCCTGGTACCTGTCCAAGCGGTCCTTGCCGCCGCAGCTCAAGCATGTGTGTATCAGTCTGTTGCTGATCGGCATTCCGTTCATTCTCATCGTCCGCCAGCCGGACCTCGGCACCTCGCTGCTGATCCTCGCCGGGGGTGCGTTCGTGCTGTTCATGGGCGGGTTGCGCTGGCGCTGGATCCTCAGCGTGATCGCCGCCGCCGTGCCGGTGTCGGTGGCCATGTGGTATTTCGTGATGCACGACTACCAGAAGCAGCGGGTACTGACCTTCCTCGACCCGGAAAGCGATCCGCTGGGCACCGGCTGGAACATTATCCAGTCCAAGGCCGCCATCGGTTCCGGCGGGGTGTTCGGCAAAGGCTGGCTGATGGGCACCCAGTCGCACCTGGACTTTTTGCCGGAAAGCCACACCGACTTCATCATC
The DNA here is from genome assembly GCF_051132075.1 of Pseudomonas sp. R3-56. Lineage (NCBI taxonomy): Bacteria > Pseudomonadati > Pseudomonadota > Gammaproteobacteria > Pseudomonadales > Pseudomonadaceae > Pseudomonas > Pseudomonas sp. R3-56. The sequence continues at coordinate 805,281 of NZ_CP071657.1, forward strand.
GCTGTGATGGGCGAGGAGTTCGGCCTGGTGGGCATTTGCGTGCTGTTGCTGATCTATCTGCTGTTGATCGGGCGCGGGCTGGTGATTACCGCCCAGGCCCAGACGCTGTTCGGCAAGTTGCTGGCGGGCAGCCTGACCATGACGTTTTTTGTTTATGTTTTCGTCAACATCGGTATGGTCAGTGGCCTGCTGCCGGTGGTGGGGGTGCCGTTGCCGTTCATTAGCTACGGAGGAACTTCGCTGGTGACGCTACTGTCAGCGTTTGGGGTTTTGATGTCGATCCATACGCATCGCAAGTGGATCGCGCAGGTTTGAATAAGGTGAAGAGTTCAATGCAAGCAATGCGTGGCTGGTCGACGCGATATGCGCCGTGGGTCGGCCTGGTCGGCTTCCTGGGCTGTGCGCCGCAGGCCCTGGCCGGCGAATACGAAGGCTCGCCGCAGGTGGCCGAATTCGTCGGTGAGATGACTCGCGACTACGGTTTTGCCGGTGAACAGCTGATGGGCGTGTTTCGCGAGGCCGAGCGCAAGCAGTCGATCCTCGACGCGATTTCCCGGCCCGCCGAGCGGGTCAAGCAGTGGAGCGAGTACCGGCCGATGTTCATCACCGAGGCGCGTATCGCCCGGGGTGTGGACTTCTGGCGCCAGCACGAAGCCGCCCTGGCCCGCGCCGAGCAGGAATATGGCGTACCGGCCCAGGTCATCGTATCGATCATCGGCGTCGAGACCTTCTTCGGCCGCAACACCGGGAATTTCCGGGTGATCGACGCCTTGTCGACCCTGGGCTTCGATTACCCGCCGCGCGCCGAGTTCTTCCGCAAGGAGCTACGCGAGTTCCTCCTGCTGGCCCGCGAAGAGCAGGTCGATCCGCTGACCCTCAAGGGCTCCTACGCCGGGGCCATGGGCTTGCCACAATTTATGCCCAGCAGTTTCCGCGCCTATGCGGTGGACTTCGACGGCGACGGCCACATCAATATCTGGACCAACCCGACCGATGCCATCGGCAGTGTTGCCAGTTATTTCAAACGGCATGGCTGGGAGGCCGGCGAGCCTGTGGTCAGCCTTGCGGACGTGCGTGGCGACCAGGTGGACCAAGGCCTGACCACGGGCATCGAGCCGACAAAAACCGTCGGGGAGTTGCGAGCGCTGGGCTGGTCGAGTCATGATGCGCTGCGTGACGACATGCCGGTCACCGCGATGCGCCTGGAAGGCGAGCAGGGCCCCGAATACTGGATGGGCCTGAAGAATTTCTACGCGATTACGCGTTATAACCGCAGCGTGATGTACGCCATGGCCGTATATCAACTGTCTGAAGAGCTGGTCAAAGCACGGGGCGTCAAATAATGCGGGCAATGCCTACCTATCAACCCCTGAAAGCCAGGCCCCTCAAGCTGGTGGCATTGGCGGCGCTGTCTTTGCTGGTCGTGAGCTGTTCGACCAGTCGCGCACCGACCCAGAAAAGTCCCAACGTCGTGCGGGCCACACCGGGCCTGGACATCAACCGGGCCCACAAGGATGGCGCGCCGTGGTGGGATGTCGATGTCTCGCGCATTCCCGACGCGACACCGACCCTGCACACCGGCCCCTACAAGGCCAACCCGTATACGGTGCTGGGCAAGACCTATTTCCCGATGGCCGATTCCAAGCGCTATGTCGCCTCGGGCACGGCTTCCTGGTATGGCACCAAGTTCCACGGCCAGAACACCGCCAATGGCGAGGTCTACGACCTGTATGGCATGAGCGCCGCGCACAAGACCCTGCCGCTGCCCAGTTATGTGCGGGTGACCAACCTGGACAACAACAAGAGCGTGATCCTGCGGGTCAACGACCGTGGGCCGTTCTATTCCGACCGCATCATCGACTTGTCGTATGCAGCGGCGAAAAAGCTCGGTTACGCTGAAACCGGCACCGCCCGGGTCAAGGTCGAAGGCATCGATCCGCAGGAATGGTGGGCCCAGCGTGGCCGTCCGGCGCCTTTGATGCTCAACGAACCAAAAGTGGCGCAAAATGCCGCGCCGACCGTGACGGCCTCCACCGGCACGGTCGAGCAATGGACGCCGCCGCCGCAGCAACACGCCGCGGCCGTGGTGCCGGTGCAGATCGATGCAAAAAAAAACGCTTCTGCAACAGCCTCTGGCCAGTATCTGCAAGTGGGCGCGTTCGCCAACCCGGACGCTGCAGAACTGTTGAGGTCGAAGCTGAGCTCGATGGTCAGCGCGCCGGTGTTCATCAGCTCGATCGTGCGCAACCAGCAGACCCTGCATCGGGTGCGCCTGGGGCCGATCGGTTCTCCGGGTGAGGTCCAGCAGGTACAGAATAGCGTGCGCCTGGCCAATCTCGGTTCGCCGAGCCTGGTCACGTCCGAATGATTGATTGAGGGCCCGCTCGTGGTTTGGGCGGGTCAGGTTGTTGGCTCCACGAATAACAAAAGCCCGGCAGGGGTTGTGAGTGAGCAACTTAAATACGCGGCAGATCCTTGTAGAATTGCCAGTTCAGTTTTTGCCTTCGGGCAGTCCCATTAGCGATTTCGAGAGACGGATGAACATCACCACCTTTGCCAAACGCCTTTGCCTGCTAGTCCCGCTGCTTCTTTCTCCGGCCGCGTTCGCGGTCGAGATGATGCCTTCGCCTCCGCAACTGGCGGCCAAAGCCTATGTCCTCATGGATGCCAGCAGCGGCAATGTGCTGGTAGAGAACAATGGTGACCAGCGCCTGCCACCGGCCAGCCTGACCAAGCTGATGACCGCGTACATCGCCACGCTGGAGATCCGTCGCGGCCAGATCGGTGAAAACGATCCGGTGACCGTCAGCGAAAACGCCTGGCGCACCGGCGGTTCGCGGATGTTCATCAAGGTCGGTTCGCAAGTGACCGTCAGCGACCTGCTGCACGGCATCATCATCCAGTCCGGCAACGACGCCAGCGTCGCCCTCGCCGAGCACATCGCCGGCAGCGAAGACGCGTTCGCCGACATGATGAACAAGACGGTCGCCGACCTGGGCATGACCAACAGCCACTTCATGAACCCGACCGGCCTGCCGAACCCCGAGCATTATTCCTCGGCTCACGACATGGCGATCCTGGCCCGGGCAATTATCCACGAAGACCCTGCGCATTACGCCATCTACTCCCAGAAGGAATTCTTCTGGAACGGCATCAAGCAGCCTAACCGCAACCTGTTGCTGTGGCGCGACAAGACCGTCGATGGCCTGAAGACCGGCCACACCGAGGAGGCTGGCTACTGCATGGTGTCTTCGGCGGTTCGTGACGGCATGCGCCTGATCGCCGTGGTGTTCGGCACCAACAGCGAAGTGGCCCGCGCCGCCGAGACCCAGAAGCTGCTGACCTACGGTTTCCGTTTCTTCGAAACCCAGACCTTCTACCAGAAGGGCACCGAACTGGCCCAGGCCCAGGTGTGGAAAGGCACCAGCAACCAGGTGAAAGCCGGCCTGGCGCAGGACCTGACCATGACCTTGCCTAAAGGCCAGCTCAAGAAGCTTGCCGCCAGCATGACCATGAACCCTCAGCTGACCGCGCCTATCGCCAAGGGTGACGTGATCGGCAAGGTCGAAGTCAAGCTGGACGACAAGGTGGTGCACAGCGCCGACCTGATCGCGCTGGACGCGGTCGAGGAAGGTGGTATTTTCCGCCGCATGTGGGATAGCATCCGTCTATTCTTCTACGGCTTGTTCAACTGATTTCGAGTGTTGACCTGCATGGCCCCGTTCCTTTCCGGTGCGGGGCCATGTTCGTTATCACGGCTTGCGAGGCCGTTACGCCATGACAGACTCCGAAGTAAAAGCGCCAAAGATCGAATTTCCCTGCGCGGATTATCCGATCAAGGTAATCGGCGATACCGGTGTGGGCTTCAAGGACAAGATCATCGCGATCCTTGAAAAACACGCCACCGTTGACCACAACACCCTGGCCGAACGCCAGAGTACCAACGGCAAATACACGACCATCCAGTTGCACATCATTGCCACCGGCCAGGAACAGCTCTACGACATCAACAGCGAGCTGCGAGCGACCGGTTTCGTGCATATGGTGTTGTGATGCCGGGCACGCTGGGCTTTCGCGAGCTGGGCAGTATGGCTTACGAGCCGGTCTGGCACGCCATGCAGCGCTTCACGAACGAACGTGGCACCAGCGCCGACGACGAAGTCTGGCTGGTGGAACACCCGCCGGTGTTCACCCAGGGCCAGGCCGGCAAGGCCGAGCATTTGCTGCTGCCGGGCGATATCCCGGTGGTGAAGGTCGACCGGGGCGGGCAGGTGACTTACCATGGCCCCGGCCAACTGGTTGCCTACCTGTTGCTGGATGTGCGCAAGCTGGGGTTCGGCGTGCGCGAGCTGGTCACTCGCATGGAAACATGCCTGATCGAGCTGCTCGCCAGCTACGGCGTGACCGCGGCGGCCAAGCCGGATGCACCGGGCGTCTACGTCGACGGGGCGAAGATCGCCTCGCTCGGCTTGCGCATCCGCCATGGCTGTTCGTTCCATGGCCTGGCGCTGAACGTGGACATGAATCTTGAACCGTTTAGACGGATTAATCCCTGTGGCTATGCAGGGCTGGCAATGACCCAGCTGCGCGATCACACAGGATCGATTGAATTTGCCGAGGTAAGTGCCCGGCTGCGCGCGCAGCTCGTCAAACACCTCGACTATGCTGAGCAGACGACCCTCACGGGCGGAATCGACTGATATGACTACTGATGCAGTGCAAACCATGATCCCGACGCTGGACGTCACCGAACGTCCGGCCCCGCGTGCCAAGGTAGAAGCCGGCGTCAAGCTGCGCGGCGCCGAGAAGGTTGCACGCATTCCGGTCAAGATCATCCCGACCACCGAACTGCCGAAGAAACCCGACTGGATCCGCGTGCGCATCCCGGTCTCTCCGGAAGTCGACCGGATCAAGGCCCTGCTGCGCAAGCACAAGCTGCACAGCGTCTGCGAAGAAGCCTCCTGCCCGAACCTGGGCGAGTGCTTCTCCGGGGGCACCGCGACGTTCATGATCATGGGCGACATCTGCACCCGTCGTTGCCCGTTCTGCGACGTCGGCCATGGCCGTCCGAAGCCATTGGATACCAACGAGCCGGAAAGCCTGGCCATCGCCATCGCCGACCTGAAGCTGAAATACGTGGTCATCACCTCGGTGGACCGTGACGACCTGCGTGACGGCGGTGCCCAGCACTTCGCCGACTGCATCCGCGAGATTCGCAAGCTGTCGCCGAACGTGCAGCTGGAAACCCTGGTGCCTGATTACCGTGGCCGCATGGACATTGCCCTGGAAATCACCGCCGCCGAGCCGCCGGATGTCTTCAACCACAACCTGGAAACCGTGCCACGCCTGTACAAGGCTGCGCGTCCTGGTTCGGACTACCAGTGGTCGCTGACCCTGCTGCAGCGTTTCAAGCAGATGATGCCGCATATTCCGACCAAGTCTGGCTTGATGCTGGGCCTGGGTGAGACTGATGAGGAAGTCATCGAGGTCATGAAGCGCATGCGTGAGCACGACATCGACATGCTGACCCTGGGCCAATATCTGCAGCCTTCCCGTAGCCATTTGCCGGTGCAGCGTTTTGTGCATCCGGATACCTTTGCCTGGTTTGCGGAGGAGGGGTACAAGATGGGCTTCAAGAACGTTGCTTCGGGGCCGTTGGTGCGGTCTTCTTATCATGCGGATGAGCAGGCTAAGTTGGTCAAGGCTGAGCTTTTGGGATCCTGATTTTTAGCTTTGGGTGGTGGGTAGATCCGTTTTACGCGTAACGGCGGCTTAGGGTTCCGCCCTTACGGCGGGTCACTTTTTTCAGACGCCAAAAAAGTAACCCAAAAGGCTTTGCCCCACCACTCGGTGCCTCGCCTAGGCTGGGCATCCATGCCGGGTTACCCACTGCGCAATACCTTCGTTCAGCCATCGTGGTTAACGGGGCGGTCCAGAGCAAAAGCAAAAGCAAAAGCAAAAGCCAAGCGAGGCGGCCTTTGGGGCCGAGCTGGTTTCTGATGGATCGCGTTTCTCCTGTGGGAGCGAGCCTGCTCGCGAAGGCGGTGGTTCAGCCACATAAATACCAGCCCCGACCGCTTTTGCTTCTGCTCTTGATCTTGATCTTGATCTGAGCGCCCCGTTAAACCACGCTGGCCGAACGCAGGCATTGCGCAGTGGGCATCCCGGCATGGATGCCGGGATAGCCGCGCTGGGCCATGGATGGCCCTTCGCGGCGGGCCCACGGAGCAATGCCGGAGTGAGGGCACACCGAGCCCAGGCGAGGTGCCGAGTGGTGGGGCAAGAGCGTTTTGGTTACTTTTGCGCTTCTCAAAAGTGACCCGCTGTAAGAGCGGAACCGCCATTAGCCGTAACAAAGAAAACGGATATACACACTAAATACGCAACAACCTGGGAAGCCCATGACCCTAACCCCCCATCACCCCGTCCCAGCCCTCCCGCCCGAAGGCCTGATCGCCGTGATCGCCCCCGCCGGCCCAGCCCCATTGGACACCGAAAAAGCCATCCAATGGATGCGCGCCAGGGGCCATGATCTGCGAATTTTCCCCGGCGTCTACGAAAAAGACGGCTACCTGGCCGGCAGCGACGATACACGACTGAACGACCTGCACGCCGCCTTCGCCGACCCAGAGGTAAACGCGATCATCTGCCTGCGCGGCGGCTACGGCACCCCACGCCTGCTCGATCGCATCGACTTCGAGCTTATTAAACGAAACCCCAAGCCCTTCGTCGGCTACAGCGACATCACCGCACTGCATCTGGCAATCAGCCGTTACGCCGGCTTCGTGACCTTCCACGGACCGTTGCTCAACGCCGACCTGCTGGGCGACAAGGAGCCCCCGACCGTCACGTCGTTCTTCAGCCTGCTGCGCGGCCAATTGAAGGCGGGCGACGTACTGAGCCATCCCGCAGCCTATCCATTGACCACCGTGGAACCCGGCATTGCCCAAGGGCGCCTGCTGGGCGGCAATCTGTCGATGATCGCCGCAACCATGGGCACGCCCTACGAAATTGATGCCGAAGGTGTAATCCTGCTGGTCGAGGACGTCAATGAGCCGCTCTATCGCATCGACCGTCTGCTGACCCAATTGCGGCTGGCAGGCACCCTGGCGAAGCTGCGAGGCGTGCTATTGGGGGATGTCGCCGGTGTGGATGGCGAGGCGCTGAACCGCTTGTTCAAGCAGACCTTCGAACCACTGCGTATTCCGGTGTTGTCCGGCTGGCGCAGCGGGCATTGTGATCCGAACCTGACGTTGCCGATGGGCGCGCTGGTGACGCTGGATGCGGGGGAGAAGAGGTTGGTGCTGGAGCAGGATGTGGTGGTCAGCCGCTAGTCTTGTAGCGCCTGCAAGTCAGTCATCGCGAGCAAGCTCGCTCCCACATTCGACCGAGTTTCCCTGACGGAACGCAGCCACTGTGGGAGCGAGCTTGCTCGCGATGGCGTCAGCCGCCATACATCGATTCAGCGACTACGCAACGCCTCCAGCAACTTGTGCGTCGGATACCCATCCGCCGGCCAGCCAAACGACTGCTGGGCGCTGCGGATCGCCTTACGGGTGTTGGCGCCGATAATGCCGTCGGGCGTGCCCGCATCGTAGTTGTGCTTGCCCAGCAGGGTCTGCAGTTCGATACGTTCGCTGCGACTCAGGGGAAGGTCTTCCTTTGGCCACTGGCCGTAGACCAGGCCTGCGCCGGCGAAGCGCTGTGACAACAGCCCAACCGCCAAGGCGTAGGACGATGAGTTGTTGTACTTGAGGATGGCTCGGAAGTTGTCGAATATCAGGAATGCCGGGCCGCGATGGCCTGCCGGCAGGAGAAGGGAAGCCGAGAGCTGTTTCTCATCCGGGGCAATCGGCAAACCGCCATATTCGGAAACGCCCAGGCGCTCCCATTCGGAGACGGCTTTGCGAATCGTGCCATCGGCCAGGGTGTAGTCGAAGCCTTCACCGAGCGAGACCTCGAATCCCCATGGTTGGCCGCGCTGCCAGCCGGAGCTTTGCAGGTAATGCGCGGTCGAGGCCAGGGCGTCGGTGGCGCTGCCCCAGATATCACGACGCCCATCGCCATCGAAGTCCACTGCATGGGTGTTGTAGGTGGTTGGAATGAACTGGGTTTGGCCCATGGCGCCGGCCCAGGAGCCGAGCATTTTTTCCGGGGTGATATCGCCCTGTTGCAGAATTTGCAGCGCGGCAATCAGTTGTGCGTGGGCAAAGCCCGGGCGCCGTCCTTCGTAGGCGAGGGTGGCCAGGGAATTGATCACTGACTTGGTCCCCTGGAACTGGCCGAAATTGCTCTCCATGCCCCACACCGCTACCAGCGCCTGGCGATCAACGCCGTAGCGCTGTTCGATGCTTTGCAGGATGTCGGCGTGCTGCTGGAGCAAGGCCTGGCCTTTGCGCACCCGCAAAGGTGACAAGGCGCCATCGAGGTATTCCCATACCGGCCGGCTGAATTCAGGTTGGCTGCGATCCGCCTTGATCACGCTCATGTCCGGGCTGACGCCGATGAAGGCACGGTCGAACAGGTCGGCCCGGATCCCGGCGGCCAGTGCTTCCTTGCGAAACCCGGCTTGCCATTCGGCGAAGGTCTGGGTCGGCGCAATATCCAGGTTCTCCCCGGTCGGCACTACGGGCGGCACGATGGCCGGTGCGGTCACGGCAGGCAGGGTCTTGAGCGGTTGGGCGTCGGCGGCGGTGGGTTTTTCAGCGCAGGCGACCAATAACGCAACGCTTGCGGCAGCTATCAATTGGCGCAGTGGCCAACGACGGGAAAGGCAAAGGGGCATGCACGGGTCCAGATAAACGAATCAAGTGCTGACCTTAACATGGGCAGGGGCTGTAGAGCTTGTTCGAGTGTTTCAGGCTGCCAGAAAGCAAGAAGCCTCCCAGTTGTCAGACTGGAAGGCTTCGCGGCGGTAGCTGCCTTTGCCCTTGGCGGGTCGTTCCTGGCGGCTGCGGAACAGGGGCTGGGCGACGATGGACTTGGCCTTGTTGGGGCCATGCCTGGATGGCTTTTTGCTCATGATCAGATCTCTCCTGGGGATGGTTTTTCGCGAGGCAATCATGGGACAGAGCTGGGTTTTTGTCCAGTCCCTGGACCGTGCTGGTTATGTTGTCTGGATGGAGAGATTTTGTCGCGAGGGAGCAAGTCCCCTCACCACAGGTACCGGTTTATTCAGCGGGTAATGACAGCCGTTGGCCGGCCATCAACAGCGACAACCGGCTCAGGCTCATCCACGGTGAACCTGCGGCCTGGCCCTTGATCTGTGCGTCGATGCGCTGGGCTTCGAGCAGCAATTGCGCCCAGCGTGATGCCGAGTAACGTTGCAGCGCCTTGCTCATCAACGGTTTGCGTTTGTCCCATACCGGCGGCCGGGCCTGGCTGAAGGCTTTGTCCAGCGGCACGCCCTGACTGTATTGCAACGACAGGTTCGCGAGCAGGCGCAACTCCCGGGCCAGCGCCCAGAGAATCACTGGCGGTTCGACGCCCTCGCCCCGCAGGCCTTCAAGCATGCGCAAGGCGTGGGCGGCTTCACCGTTGAGGATCGCGTCGGTCAGCCCGAAGACATCGAAGCGTGCGCTGTCGGCCACGGCCGCCTGGACCGTTTCCACCGTGATCTGGCCACCCTCGGCCATCAGCTTGAGTTTTTCGATTTCCTGGGCGGCGGCCAACAGGTTGCCTTCGACCCGGGCGGCAATCAGCTCAACCGCGTCCTGGCTGGCCGACAGGCCGGCCTGGGACAGGCGCTGGCGGATCCAGCTGGGCAACTGACTGACATCCACCGGCCAGATCTGCACGAACTGAGTCTGCTGGCCTTCGACCAGCGCCTTGCCCCACTTGGTTTTCTGCGCGCTGCCGTCGAGTTTCGGCAGGCTGATCAGCAGTACCGTGTCCTCGGCGGGCCGCGAGCAGTATTCGATCAGCGCGGCGGCGCCCTTGTCACCGGGTTTACCGGAGGGCAAGCGTAGTTCCAGCAGGCGTTTCTCGGCGAACAGCGACATGCTTGCCCCGGCCTGCAGTAACGTACCCCAATCGAAGCTGGCGTCGGCGGCGAACACCTGGCGTTCGTCGAAACCTTGCTGGCGGGCGGCAGAGCGGATGGCGTCGGCGGCTTCCTGGCACAGCAGCGGGTCATCGCCGCTGATGATATAGACGGGCGCGAGCGCGCCTTGCAGATGTTTGCCGAGTTGAGCGGGAGCGAGTTTCATAGGCGCAGGCGAGCGGGGCGCCGAAGCGCCCCGCAAGGCTTATTGAGCCGGGATCTGCAACGGCGACTGTTGCGGGGTTTCCGCCTCAGCCTTGCGTGCCGCTTCCAGCGCTTCGGCTTCGGCCTTGGCGCGAGCGTCGGCGGTCTGTTGCAACTGGTCCAGTTGAGCGGGGCTCAGCTGTTGCAGGCGCAGCATCATGCGCTGGACCAGTTCACGGCGCATTTCGCCGCGTACTTCGACGGACTCCTGATCGGAACCGGTGATGTTGTTGCCGTCGTGCAGGTAGACCTTCTGCACCTGCAGCTTGTCGTCCAGCAACGACAGGCCGTTGTTGCCGCGGATTTCGTAGTTCAACACGTTGGTCAGCTCGTACTCGGCCGAACGACCGGCGCCGGCATAGCTGAGGCTGCGCTGGCTTTGCTGTTCGCTTGCCAATACCAGCTTGTACGGTGCGCCGCTGTAGACTTTCACACCGCTGTTTTCCAGGGTCTGACGCAGCATTTTCACGGTATCGCCATAAGCGTCCCGCGCGCTGAGGTCCAGTTCCTTGATGGCCAGCTCGGTGGTGCCAGTGCCGCGCAGCTGGAAGCCGCAGGCGCTCAACAGGACCGCCAGGCCCATAACCAGCAGATTACGTTTGATCATCTTGTTGCTCCCCTTGAAACCCATGGGCCGACTGTGCGGCCCCGCAGGTCATATTCGGCGTCCGGCCGGTGGCCTGGACGCCCGATCCAATTAGCTTGCGACGATATTGACCAGTTTGCCGGGCACGACGATCACTTTGCGGATCGTCAGCCCATCGACGAAGCGCAGTACGTTTTCGTTGGCGCGTGCGGCGGCTTCGACTTCTTCGCGAGTGGCGGCGGCCGGCATGTCGATCTGGCCGCGCAACTTGCCGTTGACCTGGATGACCAAGGTCAGGCTGTCTTGTACCAGCGCTGTTTCGTCCACCACCGGCCAACCGGCGTCAATCACCGGGTCGGCGTGACCCAATTGATTCCACAGTTCATGGCTGATGTGCGGAGTGATTGGCGCGAGCAGCAGCGTCACCGCTTCCAGGCCTTCATGAACCAGCGCGCGATCCTGTTCGGTGTCTTGCGCGGCTTTTTCCAGCACATTCATCAGCGTCATTACTTGGGCGATGGCCGTGTTGAATTTGTGGTTCTGGCCGACGTCATGGCTGGCCTGCTTGATCGCCAGGTGAATCGAGCGACGAATGGCTTTCTGCTCGTCGTTCAGGCCGGCGAGGTCCAGTTTGCCTGGCAGACCCTGGCTGACGTGAGCCTGGGCCAGGCGCCAGACGCGCTTGAGGAAGCGGTGCGAGCCTTCGACGCCGGAGTCGGACCATTCGGCGCTCATGTCGGGTGGCGACGCGAACATCATGAACAGGCGGCAGGTGTCCGCGCCGAACTGATCAATCATCGACTGTGGGTCGACGCCGTTGTTCTTCGACTTGGCCATCTTCTCGGTGCCGCCGATTTCCACCGGCAGGCCATCGGCGATCAGCTTGGCGCTGATGACCTTGGCCTTGCTGTCGCGTTCGAGTTCGACGTCGCTCGGGTTGAACCAGGTATAGGCACCATTGGCTTCGCGACGATAGTAAGTCTCGGCGATCACCATGCCTTGGGTCAGCAGGTTCTTGAACGGCTCGTTGGAGCTCACCAGGCCTTCGTCGCGCATCAGCTTGTGGAAGAAGCGCGCGTAGAGCAGGTGCAGGATGGCGTGTTCGATGCCGCCGATGTACTGGTCCACTGGCAACCAGTGGTCGGCCGCGGATTTTTCCACCAGGCCGCCTTCATAATGCGGCGAGGCATAGCGGGCGTAATACCACGAGGACTCGACGAAGGTGTCCATGGTGTCGGTTTCACGCTTGGCCGGTGCGCCGCATTTCGGGCAACTGCATTCGTAGAACTCGGGCATGCGCGCAAGGGGCGAGCCGGCGCCATCGGGTACGACGTCTTCCGGCAGGACCACTGGCAACTGGTCTTCGGGTACCGGTACATCGCCGCAGGTGTCGCAATGCACGATCGGAATCGGGCAGCCCCAGTAGCGCTGGCGGCTGATGCCCCAGTCACGCAGGCGGAACTGGGTGCGCGAGGCGCCGAGGTTTTTCTTGATCAGGGCGACTTCGATGGCATCGAATGCGCCGGCGAAATCCAGGCCGTTGTACTCGCCGGAATTGATCAGCTCACCGTGCTCGCCATAGGCATCCTGCCATGGCGCCGGGGTCTGGTCACCGGCGCTGGTACGCACGACCGGTTTGACTGGCAGGTTGTACTTGTGGGCGAACTCGAAGTCGCGTTCGTCGTGAGCCGGCACGGCCATCACGGCGCCGTCGCCATAGTGCATCAGCACGTAGTTGGCGACCCACACCGGCAGTTTCTCGCCGGTGAGCGGGTGTTCAACGAACAGCGAGGTCGGCAGGCCTTTCTTTTCCTGGGTGGCGACATCGGCTTCGGCGACGCTGCCGCCCTTGCATTCGGCAATGAACGCCTGCAGCTCGGGGTTGTTCTGCGCTGCGAGGGTCGCCAGCGGATGTTCGGCGGCCACGGCTACGTAGGTGGCGCCCATCAGGGTATCCGGACGGGTGGTGAAGACTTTCAGGGTGCCGGCCTCGCCAATGGAGGCGACGTCGTACGGGAACTGCACTTCCATGCCCCGGGACTTGCCGATCCAGTTGCGCTGCATGGTCTTGACCTGCTCGGGCCAGCCGGTCAGCTCGTCGAGACTCTCCAGGAGTTCATCCGCGTAGGCGGTGATCTTGAAGTAGTACATCGGGATCTCGCGCTTTTCGATCAGCGCGCCGGAACGCCAGCCGCGACCGTCGATGACCTGCTCGTTGGCCAGTACGGTCTGGTCCACCGGGTCCCAGTTCACGGTGCCGTTCTTGCGGTAGATCACGCCTTTTTCGAACAGGCGGGTGAACAGCCACTGCTCCCAGCGGTAGTACTCGGGCTTGCAGGTGGTGACCTCGCGAGACCAGTCCACCGCAAGGCCCAGGCTGCGCAGCTGGGTCTTCATGTAGGCGATGTTTTCGTAGGTCCACTTGGCAGGGGCCACGTTGTTTTTCATCGCGGCGTTTTCCGCCGGCATGCCGAAGGCGTCCCAACCCATCGGTTGCAGGACATTCTTGCCCTGCATGCGCTGGTAGCGGGAGATCACGTCGCCGATGGTGTAGTTGCGCACGTGCCCCATGTGCAGCTTGCCGCTGGGGTAAGGGAACATCGACAGGCAGTAGTACGTCTCCTTGCCTGGCTGTTCACTGACTTCAAAGGACTTTTGCTCGTCCCAGAACGATTGGGCGGCGGCTTCGATTTCACGGGGCTGGTAGTGTTCGTGCATGGCTACTTTTGTACTGAATGGGGTGGCCCAATCCTCTTCATTGCCATGCTGGACGCAGACGACGCCGGATGCGGCGTTTTCGATGCCCAGCCAGGCTGGAAGTGGAGTTACAGGAAGCGCCGTAGCATACATGACCGCGCTCTGCCGAGGGAAACCTTGATTGCGTGTCCAGGCGTTGCCGACCATTGCCGACGGCCGGCGTTCAGGGCCGTTGGTCGCGGCGTCCTGCCGGTTTGCCCAGCGAAGCTAAGCTTCTCAATGGGGAGTGAGTCTTATCTTCAATGAGGTGAGGGATGGTTGAATCACAACGAAAAGTCGCTACACCTGAGCTGTACGAAAAACTGATCGATCGTCTCGGGGTGGCCCTGGACGCGGCAAGAACCGCCGGTCGCTTGCGTGATGAACGCCCGGCAGAGCTGGAACTACGCGGCTTGAGCCCCGCAGAGTTCGAAGTCGTCAAGGCTTACCTTGAGCAGGTCGGGCACCAGGCCTCCTCCAGTGGTGTCCAGGCAAACAAGCGTCTCGATGCGCCCCGTCCGGCCAAGGTTGTCTGGCTCAAGGACCGGACGCCCGACAAGGATGCTGTAAAGGTCCGCTCGCTGCAGTTCAAGTGAAGCCGGATCCACGCGTGTCGCTTTTTTTTGATTCGGCTTTTTTCGAATCTGTTGTCGCATTGCGTCAACCCACCTAGGCTTCGGGCATCTTTGGAGATGCCCGATGCCGTTTCGTTATTTCATCAAACAACTTCTATTGCCGCCCGGCATTCTTTTACTGCTGCTGGCGCTTGCCTGGTGGTGGCGCGACTCCCGGCCGCGCCTGGCTCGCCTGTGTTTTGCGGCGGGCCTGGGTGGTTTCTGGCTGATGAGCCTGCCGGTGGTGGTGCAGTGGAGCGCCGGGGCATTGGAGCGTGAGCCGCCACTGCCGCGCAGTGAATGGGTGACCCTGGCTCAGCGTGCCGACGCCATCGTGGTGCTGGGGTCCGGTCGTGAGCGTGGCGACCTGGCCTGGGGCACTGACCAGCCCACCGGTATCGGTCTGGAGCGCCAGCGTTATGCGGCGCGCCTGGCCAAGGCGTCCGGCCTGCCTGTGCTGACCAGTGGTGGCTTGCACTATGGCACTCCGCCCAGCGAAGCGAAGCTGATGGCCGACGCGATGCTCGATGATCACGGGGTGACCGTACGCTGGCTGGAAGAGCGCAGCCGCACGACCTGGGAAAATGCCCAGATGAGCGCGCAGATCCTGTTGCCTGAAGGCGTCAAGCGCGTGGTCGTCGTGACCCAGGCCTGGCATATGCCGCGCGCGGTCTGGAGCTTCCAGCGTGCGGGCTTCGAGGTGGTACCGGCGCCGGTGGGGTTTCTCGGCCAGGATAACGCCCGGCCACTGGGCGGCTGGATGCCGGAATTCAAGTCGATCTGGCAGTCGGGACAGTTGATGAATGAAGCAGTGGGGTTGGTGGGGTATTGGTTGTTCTACCGCTGAACAAAATCGAGGTGAGCGCCATTGTGGCGAGGGAGCTTGCTCCCGCTGGCCTGCGAAGCAGGCCCCTGCAGTGCTCCAGGTAAACCGCACTGTCCGGTTTTGCGACTGCTGCGCAGCCGAGCGGGAGCAAGCTCCCTCGCCACAGAGATATCCAGCCCTACAAGAGATGTGTCAAACGGTCTTGGCCATCCGTCCGGCCATCAACGCCCAGCCCAGCAGCAACGCGCACAGGATGATCAACGGCCACGAACGCCATTGCAGGTAGGGCGTCAGGTCGTGCATCGGCACCACTTCGCCGTAGAGGATGCCGCGCTCGAACTGCGGGATGCTGACGGTGATCTGGCCGAAGGGGTTGATCAGGCCGGTCACGCCATTGTTGGTGGCACGAATCATCCAGCGGCCGGCTTCCAGCGCGCGCATCTGCGCCATTTGCAAATGCTGCAACGGGCCGATCGAAGTGCCGAACCAGGTGTCGTTGCTGATGGTCAGCAGCAGGTCGCTGCGCGCCGAAAGGCTGGCGGCGAATTCCGGGTAGACCACTTCGTAACAAATGAATGGAGCGATCTGGTAACCCTTGGCTTGCAGCAGCGGCTGGTCGGCCGGGCCCCGGGCGAAATCCGACATGGGCAAGTCGAAGAATGCGATCAGCCCGCGCAGCAGGTCCTGCAACGGCACGTACTCGCCGAAGGGCACGAGTTTCTGCTTGAGGTAGGTGCCATCGCCTTCTCCGGTCACGGTGATGCCGTTGAAGTAGCGTCTCTCGTGGCGCACCAGTTGGCGAATCGGCACGCCGGTGATCAGCGCCGAATGCCGCTCGGCGGCGAAGCTGCCCATCATGTCCAGGTAACCCTGGGCGGACTCCTTGAGCACCGGCACCGCGGTTTCCGGCCAGACCAGCAGGTCGACGCGCTTGGAGCTGAGGCTCATGTCGCGGTACAGCGCCAACTGCGCGTTGAGCTGTTCGGGGTCCCACTTCATGCTTTGTTCGATATTGCCCTGGATCGCCGCCACGCTCAGCGGGTCGCCCAAAGGACTGGTCCAGGCGTGACCCTTGAGCGCCATGCCGGCGACCCACGGACCGACCAGCAGCACCAGGCCCGCAGCGATGAAGCCCTTGCGCCCGGCGCGCAGCAGCCGGGGCACGTTGTACAGCAGCGCGGCGGTCAGGGCGAGGGTGAAGGATATCAGCCACATCCCGCCCAGCGGCGCGAGCCCCGCCAGCGGGCCGTCGAGCTGGCTATAGCCGGAATAAAGCCACGGAAAACCGGTCAGGAACCAGCCGCGGAAAGCTTCCTGGCCCAACCACAGCGCGGCGAAGGCCAGTGCGTCGGCCAGGGGCGCCTCGTTGCGCCGCAGCCAGCGCGCCCACAGCCAGGCGGGCAGGGCGAAAAACCAGGCGATGGCGGCGATGAACAACAGCATCAACAGACCGGCTAGCAGCACCGAGGCGCCGCCGAAGTTGTGGATGCTGACGTAGATCCAGCTGGTGCCGGCGCCAAACAGGCCGAAACCGAAACACCAACCACGGCCCAGGGCCTGGCGGGGCGAGAGTTCGCGCAAGCCGGCGTAGAACAACCCGACCGCGAGCAATGCCAGCGGCCAGATGTCGAAGGGTGCCAACGCCAGGGTGGTGATCGCGCCGGCCGCCACGGCCAGCAGGTTACCGGGCCAGCCGGGGCGGGTTATCCAGCGCATGTATTTCCTTAGCGGGTCTCGCAGGGGTTAACGGGCAATGGGTGACAGGCGCAGCAGATGGATCCGGCGACTGTCGGCATTCAGGATGCGAAAGCGCCAGGAGCCGATCTCGGTGGTTTCGTTACGCTTGGGCAGGTGCCCGAAAGCGCTCATGACCAGGCCGCCGACGGTATCGAACTCATCGTCGGAAAACTCGCTGTCGAAGAACTCGTTGAAGTTCTCGATGGGCGTCAGGGCCTTGATCAGGAAGTCACCGCTGGGCAGTGGCTTGATGTAGCTGTCTTCCTCGACATCGTGTTCGTCCTCGATGTCGCCGACGATCTGCTCAAGCACGTCTTCGATGGTGACCAGCCCGGCCACGCCACCGTATTCGTCGATGACGATGGCCATGTGATTGTGATTGGCGCGGAACTCGCGCAGCAGCACGTTAAGGCGCTTGGACTCGGGCACGAAGGTGGCCGGACGCAGCAAGTCCTTGATGTTGAAGCTGTCGCCGTTCTCCTGGAGGATCAGCGGCAGCAGGTCCTTGGCCAGCAGCACGCCCATGACGTCGTCATGGCTCTCGCCGACGACCGGGTAGCGCGAGTGAGCGGAATCGACCACGGCCGGCAGGAATTCGCGGGGAGTCTGGGTCGCCTTGATGCTGACCATCTGCGAGCGCGGGACCATGATGTCCCGCACTTGCAGGTCAGCGACCTGGATGGCGCCTTCGACGATGGCCAGCGCTTCGCTGTCCAACAGTTTGTTCTGGTGTGCATCGCGCAGCAGCTCCAGCAGCTCCTGGCGGTTTTTCGGCTCATGGGCAAAAGCCTGGGTGAGCTTGCCCAGCCATGACTTCTGCCCGTTGGTCGATCGATCTTCGCTCATAGCGATTACTCTGAATCCTTTGTCGTTACAGGTTGATGTATCAGTGTTCGTCGCCGGCATAAGGGTCGGGATGACCCAGCTCGGCAAGCAACGTTCGTTCCAGTGCTTCCATTTCCTCGGCTTCGTCATCTTCCATATGGTCGTAACCGAGCAAATGCAAGCAGCCGTGAATCACCAGGTGAGCCCAGTGGGCCTCAGGGGTCTTGTGTTGTTCCGCCGCTTCACGCTCCACCACGGGGACGCAAATCACCAGGTCGCCCAATAGCGGGATATCGAGCAGCTCGTCGGGCACGTCGGCGGGGAAGGACAGCACGTTGGTGGCGTAGTCCTTCTGCCGCCAGGTGTGGTTCAACTCGCGACCTTCGGCTTCGTCCACCAGGCGGATGGTCAGTTCCGAGTCGGCGCTACGCTGACGCAGGGCCAGTTCGCACCATTGACGGAACTGGGCCTCGCCGGGGGCTGCATGTTCGCTGGCCAGTTGCAGGTCGAGTTCAAGCATCGTGGCTGTTGCCCTTGGCGGCGGGCGCGTCTTCCTGGCGATTCTCGAAGCGTTCATAGGCTTCGACGATGCGCTGCACCAGCGGATGGCGCACGACGTCCTTGGGCATGAAATGCGTGAAGCTGATGCCCGGAACATCCTTGAGCACCTGGATCACATGGTTCAGCCCGGACTTGGTGCCACGGGGCAGGTCGACCTGGGTGATGTCCCCGGTGATGACGGCGGTGGAGCCGAAGCCGATCCGGGTCAGGAACATCTTCATCTGTTCGACGGTGGTGTTCTGGCTTTCGTCGAGGATGATGAAGCTGTTGTTCAGCGTGCGGCCACGCATGTAGGCCAGTGGTGCAACCTCGATGACCTGGCGCTCGATCAGCTTGGCGACGTATTCGAAGCCGAGCATTTCGTACAGCGCATCGTAGAGCGGGCGCAGGTACGGATCGATTTTCTGGGAAAGGTCGCCGGGCAGGAAGCCGAGCTTTTCCCCGGCTTCGACCGCCGGGCGCACCAGCAGGATGCGTCGCACCTGTTCGCGCTCCAGCGCATCGACCGCACAGGCCACGGCCAGGTAGGTCTTGCCGGTGCCGGCCGGGCCGATACCGAAATTGATATCGTTGGCGAGGATTTCCTTCACGTAGCGCTGCTGATTCAGGCCGCGCGGGCGAATCATGCCTTTTTTCGTGCGCAGGGCCACCGCAGGTTCCGCAGGGGCAGGGTTGTCGAGTTCCTCGACAGCCGATTCCTGCAGGAACAGGTGGACCAGATCCGGCGACAGCTCGCTTGCCTTGGTTTCCCGATAGAGGCGGCGCAGCAGGTTTTCCGCGGAGGAGGTGTGCTTGGGTTCGCCGATCAGCTCGAACTGGTTTCCGCGGTTGCGGATCTCGATGGCCAGGCGCTGTTCGATCAAGCGCAGATGCTCGTCGAATTGCCCGCACAGATTGGCGAAGCGGCGAGCCTCGAAGGGCTCGAGAATGAAACGATGTGGTTCGATGGGTGCGTTCAAGGTCGTTTTTAGCCGCCCAGGGGCAATTAAGATGAAATCAAGGATAACGCCAGTAGGCTGGGTGCGAAAGCTCTTAAGCGGTGCAATCTGACAACAGGGCCTGGCACCGCCGCTGTAGGAGCGAGCCTGCTCGCGAAAGCGCTGTCACATCCAACCTCGATATTGACCGTAATAGCGCTTTCGCGAGCAGGCTCGCTCCCACATGGCGTGGTGTTGTTACTGGACCAGCGAGCCGCGCAGGGAGTGCGGTTGCGCGGCGTCGATGTGCACGTCGGCGAACTGGCCGATCAATGCCGGAGTGTCGCAGCGGAAGTTGACGATACGGTTATTCTCGGTGCGCCCCTGCAATTCGCCCGGGTCTTTTTTCGAGTAATCGGTCACCAGGATCCGCTGGATGGAGCCGACCATTTGTCGGCTGATCTCGAAGCCTTGCTGGTTAAGGCGGTGCTGCAAGGCATTGAGTCGCTCCTTCTTCACTTCCTCGGGCGTCTCGTCCACCAGGTCCGCCGCTGGCGTGCCGGGGCGCTGGCTGTAGACAAAGGAATAGGAGAAATCGAAGCCCACATCCTCGATCAGCTTCATGGTCTGCTGGAAATCCTTCTCGGTTTCGCCGGGGAAACCGACGATGAAATCCGAACTGATGCAGATCCCCGGGACCGCCGCGCGCAGTTTGCGCAGCTTGGATTTGTATTCGAGCGCCGTGTGGTTGCGCTTCATGGCCGCGAGGATCCGGTCGGAACCCGATTGCACTGGCAGGTGCAGGTGCTTGACCAGTTCGGGGACCTCGGCGTGGGCCTGGATCAGGCTGTCGGAAAACTCCAGCGGGTGTGAGGTGGTGTAACGGATGCGGTCAATGCCGTCCACCGCCGCCACGACGCGGATCAGTTCGGCGAGGTCCGCCAGGCGACCGTCATGGGTCAGCCCGCGGTAGCCGTTGACGTTCTGCCCCAGCAGGGTCACTTCGCGCACACCGTTTTCCGCCAGGTGGATGATTTCGGCAATCACGTCGTCGAAGGGGCGGCTGACTTCTTCGCCGCGGGTATACGGCACCACGCAGAAGGTGCAGTACTTGCTGCAGCCTTCCATCACCGATACGTAGGCACTTGGGCCGTCGATACGCGGTTCGGGCAGGTGATCGAATTTTTCGATTTCCGGGAACGAGACGTCTACTTGCGGCAGCCTGGTAATGCGTGCGGCGTCGATCATCTCCGGCAGGCGGTGCAGGGTCTGTGGGCCAAAGACCACGTCCACGTAGGGCGCGCGGTCACGAATGGCCGCGCCTTCCTGGCTGGCGACACAGCCGCCAACGGCAATGACCATGTCCGGGTTGGCCAGCTTCAGTTCGCGCCAGCGGCCCAACTGGGAATACACCCGGTCCTGGGCGCGTTCGCGGATCGAGCAGGTGTTGAGCAGGATCACGTCCGCGTCTTCCGCGCGGGCGGTGACTTCCAGGGCCTGGTGTTCACCCAGCAGATCGACCATGCGCGAGCTGTCGTACTCGTTCATCTGGCAACCGTGGGTTTCGATGTAAAGCTTCTTGGCCATGGACGGGTTCATCACGTGATTCAAAGAACCGCGCATTATAGGGAAATTGTGGCCTGTGTGGCTAATTCGCGCGAGCAGTGGCTATGCTATAGTTCGCGCCCTCATTTTTACCCGCCGATGTGTTTCGCCAGCCATGACCAAACGTGAAGCTCCAATCTACAAGGTGATTTTCCTCAACCAGGGCCAGGTGTTCGAAATGTACGCCAAACAGATCTATCAGAGTGATCTGTGGGGCTTCCTAGAGGTCGAGGAATTCGTCTTTGGCGAGCGCACGCAAGTGGTCGTCGACCCGAGCGAAGAAAAGCTCAAGGCGCAGTTCGAAGGCGTGGTGCGCAGCTTCGTGCCGATGCACTCGATCGTGCGCATCGATGAGGTCGAGCGCCTGGGCACGCCGAAAATCAGCGAAGCCCGGGGCGCGGTCGGCAACGTCATGCCGTTTCCGATGCCGATGCCTGACAAGTAAACCTGGCCCTTGTGGCGAGGGGATTTATCCCCGCTGGGGCGCGAAGCGGCCCTAAAAACCTGACACCCCAGTATTAGAGATTGATTAAGTTGGCTGCTTTGGGGGCCGCTTCGCAGCCCAGCGGGGATAAATCCCCTCGCCACAGGGGCCTTGGATTCAGGGCAGCGGCGAAAACGGCGTACGCCCGTCGGCGTTCTGCAATTCCATCAGGTATTTGCGAAAGATCTGGCCCAGCACCTGGGTCGCCACTTCCAGCTCGTCGCGGGGCATCTGCTCGGCGACTTCGTCGGCGGTGTCCAGTGCTTCTTCGGCGCCGTTGACCGCCGCCATCTTCAAGACGATGTAAGCCTGGACGTTGTTGGCCGGCACGCCTTCGCCATGGAAGAACATGCCGCCAAGCTTGAATTGCGCCTGGGCGTGGCCTTGCAGCGAGGCTTTTTCGAAATAGTCGAGGGCTTGCTTGAGGTCGCGGGGCGCGGCCTTGCCGTCATAGTAGAACTCGCCCAGCTCATATTGCGCTTGGGCATCGCCCTCGTCGGCGGCTTTTCGACAGGCGTCGAGTGCCGGTGCCAGATCTTGTGGCTGGGTGTTGAGCGTGCAACGGCCCATCGCCGGGATCAACAACGAGTTGCCGCCTGCCTGTGCGTTGGCGAGCAGGGGCTGAAGGAGCAACAGGCAGCCCAAGGCAAGGGTGCGGCCGGTGCGGTTCATGGGAATCGACTTACCTCTGAGGGGCGCGTGGACCCTCCGGGGGATCCAATAAGCGCGCATTATGAAATAAGCAGGGCCATCCTTACAAAGTCTTTACTCGTTTTTCTGCTGCGAGGGAACGATAGCGGCCACTTGTTGGGTAAATACCTGGAAAAAGGTATCCCGGGGCAATGGTCAATAACTGACGCTGGTGTCAGCCAGCGTCAGTTGGTCAGACGTTTACTTCAGCGCAGCAAAGGCCCGCTCGGCCGCGTCGAGGGTGATCTTCAACTCGGCCTCGCCATGGGCGATGGAGGTGAAGCCGGCTTCGAACGCGCTTGGCGCCAGGTAGACGCCACCCTCGAGCATCAGGTGGAAGAAGCGCTTGAAGCGGTCGGCGTCGCTGGCCATCACGTCGTCGAAGGTCACGATGTCATCGGCGCCACTGAAGTACAGGCCGAACATGCCGCCGGCCTGGGTGGTCACGAACGGGATGCCCGCCGCATCGGCGCGTACTTGCAAGCCGTCGAGCAGGCGAGTGGTGAAGTCGCTCAGCTCGGCGTGGAAACCCGGACGGCTGATCAGGCGCAGGGTGGTCAGGCCGGCGGCCATGGCCAGCGGATTGCCCGACAAGGTACCGGCCTGGTAGACCGGCCCCAGCGGGGCGATGCATTCCATGATCGCGCGCTTGCCGCCGAAGCAGCCTACCGGCATGCCGCCGCCGATGATCTTGCCGAAGGTGCTCAGGTCCGGCGTTACGCCGTAATGAGCCTGGGCACCGCCGAGGGCGACGCGGAAGCCGGTCATCACTTCGTCGAAAATCAGCACCACGCCGTGCTGGTCGCACAGGCTGCGCAGGCCTTCGAGGAAACCTGGCGCTGGCGGCACGCAGTTCATGTTGCCGGCCACCGGCTCGACGATGATGCAGGCCACTTCCTGGCCGACTTCCCCGAGCATTTTCTCGACTTCTTCGAGATCGTTGAACGGCAGGGTCAGCGTGTGTTTGGCAAATGCCGCCGGTACGCCTGCCGAGCTGGGCACGCCTTGGGTCAGCGCGCCTGAGCCGGCCTTGACCAGCAGGCTGTCGGAGTGACCGTGGTAGCAGCCTTCGAATTTGATGATGCTGTCGCGCCCGGTGTAGCCGCGCGCCAGGCGGATCGCGCTCATGGTCGCCTCGGTGCCGGAACTGACCATGCGCACCATTTCCATCGATGGCACGATGGAGCAGACCAGATCGGCCATTTCGGTTTCCATCGCGGTCGGCGCGCCATAGGACAAGCCGTGCTCCAGTTGCTTGCGCACCGCGTCCAGCACGTCCGGATGGCTGTGGCCGAGGATCATCGGGCCCCACGAACCCACGTAGTCGACGTAGCGCTTGTCGTCTTCGTCGGTGACATACGCGCCCTCGGCGTGCTTGAAGAACAGCGGGGTGCCGCCGACGCTCTTGAACGCACGAACGGGTGAATTCACGCCGCCGGGGATGTGTTTCTGAGCGTTGGCAAACAGGGTTTCGGAACGGGACATGGTAGGGCTCTCGAAATCGGGAAATGACTATTTGGTTTGCAGCAGGTCGTTGAAGGCGCGGGCGCGGCGCGTCACCTCAGCCGTGCTGTCGGCCCCGAACAGGCCATGGACCACCGCGAGCAGGTCAACGCCATGGGCCACCAGCGGGGCGGCATTTTCCAGAGTGATGCCGCCGATGGCGCACACCGGTATATGCAGTTTGATACGGGTCTGTTCGAGCAGTTCAAGGTTTGCGGCGGGCGCCCCGGGCTTGGTATTGGAATTGAAGAAGCGCCCGAACGCGACGTAGCTGGCGCCTTCCCGGACGGCCTGTTCGGCCAGTTCCAGGCTGGCGTGGCAAGTGGCGCCGACGATTGCCTTGTGCCCCAGCAACGCCCGCACCGGCGCCAGCGGGCCATCGGTCTGGCCCAGGTGGACGCCGACGCCGAGGCGTGCGGCCAGTTCGGCGTCATCGTTGATGATCAGTTGGGTCTTGTAGCGCTCGCACAGGTTGCGCAGCGCCTCGGCCTCGCGCAAGCGCCGGGCCTCGTCGCTGCTTTTGTCGCGGTATTGCAGCAGGGTCACGCCACCTTCCAGCGCGGCTTCCACATAGGCGAGGAACTTGCCGGCCAGCAACTGGCTGTCGGTGACGGCATAAAGGCCACGTAATTTCATTCCACGGCTCCTTTGCTACGAGCAGAAATCCAGCGGCAGGCGACGCGGTACGAACTGGCCTTTGCCCAATTGTTCGGCATCGCGCAGGGTGCGCCAGGTGTAATCCAGCGCGGTCTTCACCGCGCTGGCGAGCTGTTCACCCTGGGCCAGCCGGCCGGCCAGGGCGCTGGCCAGAGTGCAGCCGGAACCGTGATAGCTGCCGGGCAAGCGCTGGCAGGTGAAGGTCTCGCGGCGTCCGTCGCGGCTGTACAGGCGGTTGTGGACTTCATGTTCATCGCCGTGACCGCCGGTGATCAGCAGGTGCTTGACGAAGGGCAGCAGTTTTTCGGCGCATTCATCGGCGCTGCCTTCCGGCAGTTCGGCGAGAATGCGTGCTTCAGGAAGGTTGGGCGTGGCGATGATCGCCAGCGGCAGCAGGCGCTCGCGCATGGCGTAGCCGACTTCATCCTTGCCCAGCCGCCCGCCACCACCGGCGCGCAGCACCGGGTCGCAGACCATCGGCAGATGTGGATGCGCCTGGAGCAGCTCGACCACTGTGTCGACCATTTCCAGCGAACCGAGCATCCCCAGCTTGACCGCCGCGACGGGCGAATCGTTGAGCACGGCATTGGCTTGGGCCATTACCCACTCGCGATCGAGTACGCGGAAATCGCTGACATTGACCGTGTCTTGCACGGTCAACGCGGTAACGGCCGGGGCGGCATGACAACCCTGGGCGAGCAGGGCTTCGATATCTGCCTGCAAGCCGGCGCCACCACTGGGGTCGTGGCCGGAGAGACAGAGGACAACGGGGCGGGAGTTGTAGATATTCATGGTGCGCGAGCTTATCACCAAACCCCATTTATCGGTGATCGGGCTCTGAGGGTTTTACGCGACGTTTCCTGCTGGAGACTGTTTTTGTGGCGAGGGAGCTTGCTCCCGCTGGGGCGCGAAGCGGCCCCGAGATCTTGCGGTCGCTACGCAACCGAGCGGGAGCAAGCTCCCTCGCCACGAATGGCCCGCCAGTACCAACCTGACCAAAGCAACAGCTCTATCTCAACGCTTGGCGCTGAGACGCCCGTGCTAGAGCCTTTTGTCGGAAAAATTTCAATGGTGCAAATTGGCCATCAACGGCTATGCTACGGATGGATCCAACCAATAACAGGTAATGCCGGTTTTACGTCTACTCAGGGAATGGGGGGCTTCCTGACTCAACCGGACAGGCCACGCTGGGGCTTTAATGCGCTATTTGCTGATGTTGCTGCTGTGCTTGTCCCCCTTGGCAAGCGCCCTTGAATTCGATGAATCTACCCGAAGCCTGCCTTTGGGCCATGCCTTGCAGGTGTTTGAAGACGCCAGCGGCACGGCCACCCTCGAGGATGTCCTGGCCCAGGCCGCGGCTGGGCGCTTCAAACCCCACGACCAGGCCACGCTGAACGCAGGGTATTCGCGCTCGGCGTTCTGGCTGAAGATCGACTTGCACTACCGCCCGGGCAATCCCGGCGCCCAGCGCACCTGGCTGCTGGAGCTGGCGTATCCGCCGCTGGACCGCCTGGACTTGTATCTGGCCGATACGCAAGGTGCCTATCGCCTGGTTCGCCAGACCGGCGATGCCTTGCCGTTCGCCAGCCGCGAGGTGCGCCAGAACAACTACCTGTTCAGCCTGGATTTCCAACCCGATCAACGCCAGACCGTGTATCTGCGCCTGCAAAGCCAGGGCTCGATCCAGGCCCCGTTGACGCTCTGGTCAAGCACCGCGTACCTGGAACAGCAGCCGGTGCGCCTGTATGTGCTGGGGATCATCTATGGCGTACTGCTGGGGATGCTGGTCTACAACCTGTTCATCTACCTGAGCGTGCGCGACACCAGTTATCTCTATTACATTTTCTATATCGCCTCGTTCGGCCTCTATCAATTGTCGGTCAACGGTGCGGCGGTTGAGTATTTCTGGCCGGACAACCCCTGGTGGGCCAACGCCGCGACGCCGTTTTTCATTGGCTGCGCGGGGGTTTTTGGCAGCCAGTTTGCCCGCAGTTTCCTGCAAACCGCCCAGCACAGCCGCTGGCTCGACCGATTGCTGCTCGCGCTGATTGCCTACGGCGCGGTGGTGGTGGGCCTGTCGTTGATGACCAGCTATGCGCTGGCGCTGCGCCTGGCGACGGCGCTGGCCCTGGTGTTCACCGTGGTGATTTTCGCCGCCGGCTTGTTCGCCTGGTGGCGGGGGCTGCGGGTGGCGCGTTACTTCATTATTGCCTGGTCGGCGTTTCTGCTGGGGGGCGTCGTCAATACGATGATGGTGTTGGGTTACCTGCCGAACATCTTCCTGACCATGTATGCCAGCCAGATTGGCTCTGCCATCGAGGTGGCGCTGTTGTCCCTGGCCCTGGCGGACCGCATCAACGCCATGCGCGAACAGCAGGCGCAGACGCTGTTCGACGCCGGGCAGAAACTCGAAGTGCTGAACCAGCAGTTGGCCCAGGGCAACAAGCTCAAGGACGAATTCCTCGCCACGTTGACCCATGAGTTGCGCACGCCGATGAATGGTGTGATCGGTTGCCTGGAACTGATGGAAACCGTCGAGATGGACGAGGAACTCAGCCAATATCAGCAGACCGCAGCCGGTTCGGCGCGGGACATGATGCGCATGGTCAACGGCATGCTCACCCTCACCGAGTTGCAGGCCGGCAAGCTCAAGGTCTATCCGGCGCCGTTCAGCCTGCGCAGCGTGATAGAGGCCCTGCAGGTACAGTTCGGCGCCAACGCGGCGGCCAAGGGCCTGGATTTCAAGGTCGACGTAGCGCCCGGCCTGGCGGACCGTTTGTTGGGTGACAGCGGTAAATTGGCCCAGTGCCTGGAATGCCTGCTGGACAATGCCATCAAGTTCACCCGCGTCGGTGGCATCGCGCTGCGGGTCAGTGGCCGGACGTCGGAGCTCGATCGCCTGGTGCTGTCTTTCGCCGTGATCGATACCGGCATCGGCTTTACCGATCTGGGAGAGGCGACCCTGTATCAGCGTTTCTTCCAGCTCGACGGCTCGATGACCCGCGAATACGGCGGCCTCGGCGTCGGCCTGGCAATTTGTCGGCAACTGGTCGAATTGCTCGGCGGGCGCCTGACCCATACCTCGGAGCCGGGGCGCGGCAGTCGTTTCCAGCTGGACGTGGAATTTGACATCGCATTGCCTGTGGCCGTCCCGGCAACGTTTCCTGGCGGCGCACGCCGGGCTGCGCGCTTGCCCCAGGAGTGCACGGTGCTGCTGGCCGACGACAACAACATCGACCAACTGGTGATGCGCGGCATGTTGCTCAAGCTTGGCTACCGAGTACGTACCGCGGACAGTGGCCGCGCGGCGCTGGAGCTGTTGCAGGGCGACAGTTTTGACGCGGTGCTGCTCGATTGCCAGTCGACACCATCGGATGGGGTGTCGGTCTGCTGTCAGATCCGCGCGATGTCAGGTTGCGAGGACTTACCCGTGCTGGTGGTCAGCCCGAACGTGGACCAGGCGCATTGCCCTGCGGGTAGCCTGATCGATTACCTGAGCAAACCGGTGAAATTCGAAGCACTGCAGGCGATTCTGCAACGACGGGTACTTTGTCCGAAGCAGGGTGAAAGCGCCGGTATTTAGGCGGATATGCCACTTTGATCGGCCAGGAGGCGGTGCTTAACTGACCTCTGCTGGCCGACCAAGGAGCCCCGTCATGAACCTGCACCAGTTCGCCGAAACCCACGACGTCACCAATCAGCCTCCGTCCCTGGATGGCGCCAACCTGTACCGTATCGACCTGCCGCTGCAAGAGTGGTCGCGGCGTTTCGGCGCAGGGTGGGCACAGGCGCGGATCGACGCCTACGGTGCCCTGGCCGGCGGACCGTTGATGGAGGCGGGGTTCCTGGCCAACCAGAACAAGCCGATATTTTCCAGCCACGACCGTTACGGCCATCGTATCGACCTGGTGGAATTTCATCCTGCCTATCACGAGCTGATGCGCACCGCCATCGAACATGGCCTGCCCAGCCTGCCGTGGGCCCATCCGCAACCTGGCGCGCATGTCGCCCGCGCCTCGATGACGTACCTGCACAGCCAGGCCGAAGCAGGCACCGGTTGTCCGTTGACCATGACCTTTGCCAGTGTGCCGGCCCTGCGCCTGCAACCGGACCTGGCCGAGCGCTGGGTGCCGAAAGTGCTCGCCACCGAATACGATCCACGTAACGTCGGCATGGCCCACAAGGCCGGGGTCACTCTCGGTATGGCGATGACCGAGAAGCAGGGCGGCACCGATGTGCGCGCCAACACCACCAAGGCGTATCCGGTAGGCGCCAGCGGCCCGGGCCAGGCCTATGAGCTGGTGGGCCACAAGTGGTTCTGTTCGGCGCCGATGTGCGATGCCTTCCTGACCCTGGCCCAGACCGACAAGGGCCTGACCTGCTTTTTGCTGCCGCGCCACCGCCCGGACGACACCCGCAACCAGTTCTACATCCAGCGTTTGAAAAACAAACTCGGCAATTGCTCCAACGCCTCCAGCGAGGTGGAGTTCCGTGGTGCGCTGGCCTGGATGGTCGGCGAAGAGGGCCGAGGCGTGCCGACGATCATCGAGATGGTCGCCATGACCCGCTTCGATTGCATGGTCGGCTCCAGTGCCCTTATGCGCCAGGCCCTGACCCAGGCCAGTCACCATTGCGCGCACCGCAAGGTCGGCGGCAAGTTGTTGAGTGAGCAGCCCCTGATGCAGAACGTACTCGCCGACCTGGCCCTGGAAAGCGAAGCTGCGTTGGCGCTGAGTTTGCGCATGGGCCGGGCGCTGGATCATCTGAACGATGAGCATGAAGCCAAATTCGCCCGGCTGGTGACGGCGGTAGGCAAATACTGGATCTGCAAACGCGCCCCGGCAATGATCAACGAGGCGGCCGAATGCATGGGCGGTGCCGGCTATGTCGAGGACAGCATCCTGCCGCGCCTGTACCGCGAGGCACCGGTCAATTCGACCTGGGAAGGCTCCGGCAATGTGCAGTGCCTTGACGTCTTGCGCGCTCTGTCCAAAGAGCCGGGCGTGTTGGAAGTGCTGTTCGACGAACTGGGCGACGGCCATGGGGACAATCGCCTGGCGGCCCATATCGACCGGTTGCACGCAGCGTTCAAGGACACCGATGACATCCAGTATCGTGCCCGGCAATTGACTGAAGACATCGCCGTGGGCCTGCAAGCCAGGCTGTTGCTGGAAGCGGGGAACAGCGACGTCAGCGATGCCTTCATCGCCAGCCGGCTGGGTTCCACTGGCCGGGTCTACGGCGCGTTGCCCCGCGGCCTGAATGTCGAAGCCATCGTCGCCCGCTCGACCCCGCACGGCTTCTAAACAACCCATGCCCCCGTGGGAGCGAGCCTGCTCGCGAAGGCATTGGTACATTCAGCATTGATGGTGGCTGACGCACCGCTATCGCGAGCAAGCTCGCTCCCACAATGGACCTGTGCTGGACGCAACATCTGAGTAAACATCAAACCCTGTGGAGCGGGCTTGCCCGCAAAGGCGTCGGTACATTCAGCATCGATGTTGCCTGACACACCGCTTTCGCGAGCAGGCTCGCTCCCACAGTGGACCTGTGCTGGACGCAACATCTGAGTAAACATCAAACCCTGTGGAGCGGGCTTGCCCGCAAAGGCGTCGGTACATTCAGCATCGATGTTGCCTGGCACACCGCTTTCGCGAGCAAGCCCGCTCCCGCAAAAGGCTCCGCGCAAGGACAACTAATACGCCACTGTTCCCGTCGGCCCACGATGCAGGCAAGATGAAGGCCTGCAAGTCAGAACACAGGAAGCTGATCGTGACCGAAGCGTTTATTGTCGTTCAAACCGCCGAGCAAGCCGTGGACCGGCTGGCGGCCCTGCACGAGCGCGCGACCACCGCGCTGAACCAGGCGCTCAAGCGTTATCTCAAGGACCGCATCGAGCCGGATGCCGAGCAACGCGCATTGTTCCGCTATCCGGCCCTGCGCCTGACCTACCATTGCCATGGCGAAGTCCCGCAGACCACCCGCGCCTACGCCAAGGTCCAGCTGCCGGGCACCTACAGCGTCACCGTCACCCACCCGGCGGCATTTCGAAAATACCTGCTCGAGCAGCTTGTCCCGCTGATGCACGACTTCACCGTCACCGTCGAGGTGGGCGTCAGTGAGCAGAACATTCCGTACCCGTATGTGGTGGAGCAGGGCGATGAACTGGCCGGTTCCGGTGTGACGGCGGCGGTGCTGGCGCGGGTGTTCCCCAGCACCGATCTCTCGGCCGCCACCGATGGCATCGCCGATGGCCTCTACGATTGGGAAAACACCGACCCGCTGCCCCTGGCGCTGTTCGACGCCGCGCGGGTGGATTTCTCCCTGCGCCGGCTCGTGCATTACACCGGCAGCGATTGGCGCCATGTGCAGCCCTGGATTCTACTGACCAACTATCACCGCTATGTCGACCAGTTCATCGTCCACGGGCTGGAGCAGTTGCGCAGCGATCCGCGTTTCGTGCGCATGGTGCTGCCGGGCAACGTGATCATCGACAAGAACATGGATCACGGTGAAGCCTCGGCCATCGCCGCTGGCGTGGTCTGGCATCGCTACCAGATGCCGGCCTATCACTTGCAAGCCAGCGATGGCCACGGCGTGACCCTGGTGAACATCGGCGTTGGTCCGTCCAATGCCAAGAACATCACCGATCACCTGGCCGTGCTGCGTCCGCATTGCTGGCTGATGATCGGCCACTGCGGCGGCCTGCGTCAGTCCCAGACGATCGGCGATTACGTCCTGGCCCACGCCTACATGCGCCGCGATGGCATCCTCGACCGCGTGGTGCCGCCGAACATCCCGATCCCGGCCCTGGCCGAAGTGCAGCTGGCGCTTCAGCAGGCGGCGGCGAACATCACTGGCGAAAAAGGCGACGAGCTGAAAAAACGCCTGCGCACCGGCACCGTGCTGACTTACGACGACCGCAACTGGGAATTGCGCTGGGCCCAGGAGCGTCCGTTGATCAACCTGTCCCGCGCCGTGGCGGTGGACATGGAAAGCGGCACCATCGCTGCCCAGGGTTACCGCTTGCGGGTTCCATACGGCACGTTGCTGTGCGTCTCGGACAAGCCGCTGCACAGCGAGATCAAGCTGCCGGGCTCGGCCAACGCGTTTTATGAGCGGGCGGTCAACCAGCATCTCAAGATCGGGATCGCGGCGCTGGACCTGTTGCGCAACGAACTCAACTCGTTGCACTCGCGCAAACTGCGCAGCTTCGACGAGCCGCCGTTCCGCTGACGCCGTCCTGAACGGTGGTTATTTAACGGTCGGGCCACTAGCATGTCGGCCTCGACCGTTGGATATTGTTGCCGCCATGCCCCGTCCTCCACGCCCCGCTTCCCGCCGCCCTGGCGCGAAGCCTCCCGCTTCCACCCCGCGCCGTGTGGCCAAGGCGCCGCCGGCCGAAGCGAAACTGATCCTGTTCAACAAGCCTTTTGACGTGCTGACGCAATTCAGCGACGGCGAAGGGCGCGCCACGCTCAAGGATTTCATCGACGTACCGGGCATCTATCCGGCTGGTCGGCTGGACCGCGACAGCGAAGGATTGCTGTTGCTGACCAATGACGGCCAGTTGCAGGCGCGCATCGCCGATCCCAAGCACAAACTGGCCAAGACGTATTGGGTACAAGTCGAGGGTGAGCCGAGCGACGAGCAACTGCAGCGTTTGCGTGATGGGGTCGAGTTGAACGACGGTATGACGCTGCCGGCCGAGGCCCGTCAGCTGGACGAACCGCAATTATGGCCGCGCAATCCACCGGTGCGCTTTCGCAAAAGCGTGCCGACGAGTTGGCTGGAACTGGTGATACGTGAAGGGCGCAACCGCCAGGTGCGGCGCATGACCGCCGCGGTGGGCCTGCCGACCCTGCGTCTGGTGCGGGTCAGGATCGGTGACTGGACGATCGAAGGGCTCGATCAGGGCCAATGGAAAGAGGTACCGGCGCGTTTATAACGAGCCGGATTCGATCAGACCGATGACCACGCTCTTGATGATGAACGCCGCCACGCCCAGGCCGAGCACGAAAAACAGGATGAACGAGCCGAAACGCCCGGCCTTGGATTTCTTCGCCAGGTCCCAGACGATGAACCCCATGAAAATGATCAGGATGCTGACCAGTCCGGTCATCATCCACTCTTCCAAAACAGCAGGATCCATCGGCGCACTCCGGCGTGGGCGGGGTTGAAAAGGCAGGGGCGAGTATACGGCATGGCGGCGGGGCGCAGGATCGGGCTGCGGCGGTGTGTCGCAGCCCGGATATTCATGGGCTGCTTTTTGTGGCGAGGGAGCTTGCTCCCGCTCGACTGCGCAGCAGTCGCAAACCAGTGGAGATTTGGGGTCGCTGCGCAACCCAGCGGGAGCAAGCTCCCTCGCCACAGAAGGTCTCAGCTGCGCAGGTGAGTCAGCGGCAGCTCGGTACTGTTGAGCACCTGGTTCAGCACAAAACTCGAACGCACGCTGGTGACGCCTTCGATCCGGGTCAGGTGGCCCAGCAGCAGCTTCTGGTAATGATCCATGTCCGGCACCACCACCTTCAGTTGGTAGTCCGCGTCGATGCCGGTCACCAGGCTGCATTCAAGCACTTGCGGCAGGTTGCGGATCGCGGCTTCGAAGGTCTCGAAGCGGTCGGGGGTGTGGCGGTCCATGCCGATCAGCACATAGGCGGTCAGGCTCAGGCCGAGCATCTTGCGATCGAGCAGGGCAACCTGGCGGGTGATGTAGCCGTCGTCTTCCAATTGCTTGACCCGCCGCGAGCAGGGGGAGGGCGACAGGCCGATGCGCTCGGCCAATTCCTGGTTCGAGATGCGCGCGTCGCGCTGCAATTCCGTCAGGATGCTCAGGTCGTAACGGTCGAGTTTGCTCATTGAGCGGGCCTTTATTCGGTTAATTGCGGAAGATTATCCATCCAAGGGTAAAAATTGCGCAAGTAGTGTTTATTCAAGCAATCTTAGCAATTATCTGCCGACGCCTCGGGCCTATGCTTACCACCAAGATCACTGCTCGGACAAACAGTCCAGTGCAGCCCGCCCAATCAGGCCGGCTGCGGTCGCAGTACCCATCGGTACTGGCAGACCCCCGAGCTGCACACTGTCCAGAAGACGGCGTGAGGTGAGCCGACGCCACAAGCGTCGCGCACGGACTAGATTCTCGAGGGGAGGCCGACGGGCCTCCCTTTTTTATGGGCGGCTTTTCTGCGCCCGCCTAGGGCTGCGCATAACCGCAAGCATGCAGGCGCTGGTGGGTCAGGCGTTTGTCCGGGTAATCGGCGCCCCAATTCAGCTGCTGGTCGTAGCGGGATTTGAGATGGGCGCAGGCGGCCTGGATGCGCGCGTTGGCTTCGGCCATTTGAGCCTCGGACAGTCGATTCATCTTCAGGCTCTGGAAGAAAGGCTGGATGAACGCCTCGTCCAGATCGTAGCCCCGGGTGCCTTCGGTTAAGCGCTGACCGGCGCGTACATGGAAAGGCTGCTGCAGGCCGCTCTGGTTTTCCCAGCACCAGTACTTGACGACCTCTTCCCAGGTACCCGTCGGGCTGTGCCATACGTTGTGAAAGCGCAGGCATCGCATCCCTTGGCGAGCGACCCAGTCGATCTCTTGTGGGCGAGGCTCGTTTAAATCCAGATCCATCAGTGCTCGTTTGTTCTGCAGAAATTGCTCGGGAGAATAGAGGTCCTCTACGTCGCCATCGAGCCGGCCCTCTACGATCAGGAACAGTGATGACGCCAGGACTTCAAGCTCGCCTGCGCGAAAGCTGCCGGAGGCGCCTGCCGACTGTATATCGCGGCGTTTGTCGTAGGTGAAGCCGCTTTTCAGCGTGCCGCAGGCCGTGTGTCGCAGCGGCCCGGGCAGGTCATAAGAGAAGCGCGGACTGAGCGTCACCCGCTGTTCTCCCACTTCACACAACATACGGCTCAAGCGCCGATCGTCTTCGTACACCAACGGTGTCTGCCCGCAACCCCACAAGGTCATGGGCAGCAACAGCAGGGCAAGTCGCCTTGACTTCAAAGTGAAGCGCCGAAGGCGTTGCCGTTCTTGTCGATAAAGGTCGGCACGATGTAAGTCTTGCTCTTGGTTCCGTCCGGATTGGTGGTGGTGCCGTTCTTGAAGTCTTGCTGCAACTGGCTGGCGCCGTTTCCGCACATCGACTGAACCTGGCACAGGTAGTTGGAGTGTGGGCTTTCCTTACCCATGAGGCCCGGAAGGGTGAATACCGCCCCGAGGAAACGACTGATCGGATCGTTGGAATTCATTGCGTTGCGTCCCAGCAGATCGGACACCGAGTCGGTCATGGGCAGCATGCCGAAGAACACTTGCTTGTCTGGCCGGTTGACCTGGAACACCGCGTTGTCAGTGGTGTTGAAGCCGGCTTTCTCCGCGGCGGTAAAGAACTTTTGCGCGTACACCGGTGCCCCTGAGAGCTGGATGCTGCCGGGGTTCTTGCTGAAATCCAGGCCATCGAGGGCACGGTAGGTGAGCAACGCCCCCTGACTGTGGCCGACCAGGTCCAACTTGAAGCCCCGGTCGATGCCTGACTGGTAGAACTCATGTAACTGCTGGGCGTTCCCGGAGCGCTTGATGCCGCCCAGGTTCACGTCCCACGCTGACTCCAACAGGTCGCCGAGGAAGCCATGTTCCGGGTTGTAGGCCTGCATGTAGTTGTCGCGGCCGGTTTGCATGCCGCCGTTGACCAATGCCGCCTCGAACGCATTCTGGATGCCGTTGGTGGCAACCGCTCCCGGCGCATCGGGGCGCAGGATCATGTCGAATTTGGTCTTCGTCAGGTCCAGCAGTGGCTTGCCGGTTTCCGGGTCCATGGCGACATTGCCGTTGGCATCTTTCTGGTAGACCAGCTCGGTGCGGTAGAAGCTCATGTCTCCGCTGAGCAGCACAGGCAACTGCGTGGCTACGCCACCATGGCTGATTACGCCTGGCATCAGGCCCAGAGTCCCGTACGAGGTTTTGTCCATGGCGCTTTGCATCACGCCCGGGATCCAGGCCAACGGTGCCAGGCCCGGATTTTCAACCAGCGCCTGTTCGGTGGCCTTGGTCAGGTTGCCGTAGTTCTTGAACAGATCAGAGCTGTTCTTGCCATAGTCCTGCAGTCCCTTTTTCCACCGATCCAGGGTCTGCGACGGGTTGGCTACCGAATTGAGCGACGACTCGCTCACGTAAAGCTCGGTGCGTTTTTCCTTGTCCCGGGTGATGTCGTAGGCCTTGGTCAGGTCACGGTTGAGGCCGGCGGTGGAAACTTGTCCGGTCGCTGCGTCGTTGCGCACGATAATGTTGCCCGCGCCGACGGTGGCGCGCACATCCTGCTCGCGCTCCTTGCGGTAGTCGTAGCCGCTCACGCTCCAGCCATTGAAGCCTTCCTTGGGCGCACCGCTCAGGCTCTTGTCGCCAGTGAACGCCACGTCCTTGCCACCGGTGGCCTTGGCGCCGTTACCCGCGTCCGCGCCCCAACCAAAGGCACCGCCGACGTTGACGTAGTAGCTATGCTCCTTGTCTTCGCCGTTGATGTTGCGAAAGCCCAGGGTGTTGGTGTCGAGCTTGAGTTTGCCGTTGTCGGCGGCGATCAGCGCGCCGTCGATCTGGGTGTGTTTCTCGGTGCGGATATCCACGCCGTTTTTACCGGTGATGCTGGTTTGCTGCTCGACCCAGTTGGTCTTGCCGGTGGTCTTGCCCACGCCCACCGAGCCGCTCACCCCACCGCCACCGGCCAGGCCGATGCTGACGGTGACACTGGCATCAAATTGCTTGCCGCTGACTTTGCCGGTGTCCGGCACCGACGACACGAGCAGGTCCCTGCCCACGCGGCCAACCACTTCGTTGGCACGCAGGTTGGCGCCGGCGATGGTGGTGTCGTTGCCGCTGTTGAAGCGCAACTGGTTCCCTGCATAGAGGTAGGCAGTCTGCTGTTTCTCGGTCTCGCGCTCGAGCTTGCCCTTGCCCATGTCGACGCTGGCGTAGACCGCGATGAAGTCCTTGCCACCCAGGGCGAGGCCGACCTCGCCGCCACCGCTGCGGCGGGTGGATTGACTGTTGGAGTCGTTCTGCGCGGCGCGGATGTTCAGGTCCTTGCCGGCACGCAGGTCGATGTCGTGGCCGGCGATCACCTGGGTACCGACCATGTTCAGGTTCTCGCTGGCCTCGATATTGGTGTCACGCCCGGAAAGCAGCACGCTCGGGTTGTTGGTGCCCTGGGTCATCTCTTCGCTGGCTACGCCATTGCTGCCGCCGATCCCGGCGCGGGCACTGCCGCCACCGCTCTGGCCGTTGATGCCGCCCTGGCTGCGGGTGGTCTGGCTCTCTTCGTTGATCTCGCCACGGGCAACATCCAGGTTGACGTTCTTGCCCACCAGGGTGATGTCGCGCCCGGCTTCGAACTGACTGCCACGGACATTGATATCGTTACCGGCGACCGCATTGATGTCGCGGCCGGCGCTCAGGGTCGAAGGGACGTTGTCGCGGATTTCCGAGCGCGAGCGGGTGCCCTGGCTGGCCGAGCCGAAGTGGGTTGCGCTGGTGGGGCCGGAGGTGAACGAGTTGATGGCGTCCACGGTGCTGAGCACGCTGGAGGCCTTGCTGACGTTGTCTTCGCCTTTACCTGTGCCGCTGATGGCATCCTTGGTATTGCCGTAGTTGTGGCTGATATTGACGGTCAGGCCGTTGCGATCGCGCGTCTTGCTCCGTTCCTGGATGAAGGTTTCATCGGCGGCGTCGACGTTGATGTCGCGCGTGGCCTGCAGGTTGATATCGCGCCCGGCGTCCACGCCCGCGCCTTCGAGGGTCAGGTCGCGCCCGGCCTGGACGCTCATGTCCTGGCCGGCCACCAGTTGGCTGCCGGCGGCGGTCTGCTGGGCATCGCGGGATTTGACCTTGGTCGCTTCGCGCCCGGCAAACGCGGTGAAGCCGTTGCGGTCGCTTTCCAGTGACAGACCGGCCTGCTTGGTGGACTTCCAGTTGCTCTGGTCCTGGCTGTTGCTACCGGCCAACACGTTGACGTCGCGTCCGGCACCGACTTGCAGATTGCGCCCGGCCTCGGCGGTGCTGCCGATCATGTTCACATCACGGTTGCCCTGTACGGTGACGTCGCGCCCCCCCGTGACCTGGCTACCGACACTTTGGCTCTGCAGGTTTTCCTGGCCGGCCTTTTTTGCCGAGGCGATGGAGATGAAGTTACCGGAGGTGCTGAAGCCGATTTTGCTCTTGTACTTCTCGCTGTGGCTGGTTGACTCGTTGGCCGCGTCCATCAGGTTGACGTCGCCGTTCTTGTCGACCATCCCGGCACGCAATTCGGCGTCGCGTTTGGCATCGACTCGGCTGGCGGACAGGTTGACGTTGCTGCCCGCGACCACCACGGCGTCATTGCCAGCGCTCAACTCGCTGCCCACCTGAGTGATGCTGCTGGAGCTGCGGCTGTTGCCGCTTTTGCTCAGGCCGAAGCTGCCTTTTTTCTTCACGCTGTAACTGCTGTCGGTCTGCTCTTGCGCCGACATCAGGTTGACACTGCCGGCACCGCCCACCAGCAGATCATTTCCGGCCTTGAGCTGGCTGCCGATCACGGTCACGTCCTGGCCACCGGTGAGGCCGATACGCCCGTCTTTGTCCTGGGTGATGTTGACGGTCAGGTCGTGTCCGGCTTCGATGCGAGACGCTACGTTAGTGGTTGCCGAATCAGCGCTTTGGGTGGTTTTGCTTTTGCCCCAGGAGCCCTTTTTCTTCTGGTAGAACGTCGAGGACTGTTCGTCCAGCGCCGAGATGATCGCCATGTCATTGCCGGCCTTGAGCGCCACGTCATTACCCGCCTTGAGCTGGCTTGCGACAATAGCCATGTCGCGCCCGGCGGTGACGGCCAGGTCGCCACCGGTGGTGACGCTGGAGCCGAGGTTTTTCACTGTGTCGTTGGTGACCAGGCCACGACGGATCGCGCTCTGGGTAAAGGTGTGATCCGTCACCGCGAGCATTTCCACATCGCGGCCGGCGTTGAGGCTGGCGTTGCCGTCGCTGTGAATCTGCCCCTTGTTGGTCAGGTCACGTCCGGCGTTGACGTTCAATTGCTGACGGGCGCTGATCAGGCTGCCTTGGTCGAGGTTGGTCCGCGAGCCCGAACCGTAGAGCACCTCCATGGCCGCACGTTCGTTGACGATGTCGCCTTTGATTGCGCTAAGGTCGACCTGATTGCCGCGTACTTCGCCGCCCAGGGCGTTGCGAATACTGTTCTGGGCCATCAGGCTGACGCGCTCGCCAGCTTGCGCCAGGCCGCCTTGATAAAGGTTGTTCCCGGCTTCGACCGTCAGGTCGTTGCTGGCTCGCAGGGTACCGACGCTGGTCAGGTCGTTGCCGGCCAACAGGTTGATATCCCGGGCTTGTACCAGGCTGCCGCCACGCAGATTGCGCGATTCGGCCTGGGCCAGGTAGAGCACCGGCACCAATACATCCTGGCCTTCCACCCGGCGGGTTTCCATCCAGACGATGTCATGAGTCAACGCGGCTACTTGCTGGGAGGTCAGGGCGACGCCAACGCTCAACTGCAACTGATCCTTGGAAGCGACGGCATTGTCCATCAGGTATTGGTACTGGTCGTAGTCGCTGGTCAGGCTGCCCGCGAGGAAGCGTTGACCGGTCTGGGCCAGCACCGCTTCGCGAATCAGGCGGGTCTCGTACAGGCCATCGCCCAGGCGACGCCAGCTGCGGTCGTCGTTGTAGCCCAGCAGGCCGAACATGTAGTCGGAACTCATGAATCGCGACAGGTTGGTCAGGTTCGGGTTGGTCTCGATCAGATAATGGCTGTTTGGATTCTGGCTGCGTACGAACAGACCATAGTCACCTTCCGGCAAGCGGTAAGTGGCAAGCGCCGTAGGGTCGACCGCAACGAAAGGAACGCCCGCGAAGTCCACGGGCACGAAGCTGACCTGGGTGCTGCCATCGGCGGTGACACGCTCGACACGGCGGACATCGGCCGCTACCTGGGTGCTGCCGCCACTGCCCAAGGCGTTGACCGTGATGGTCTGGCCGCCGAGCAGGCCAACCGTGTTGCTCAGGGTCTGGCCGGTCAGTTGGGCGGTGGCCTGTTGGGTCAGGGTGCCGTTTTCAATATTGCCGGAGACGTTGAGGTTCAACTGGCGTCCGGACTGCAGGGTCGAGGCGTTTGCGGTCTGCGTGCCGGTGTGCACGACGCTGCTCTGGCCGATGAGCGGGTACTGGGTAATCGCCGCGGGAATCGGTTGCTGCTGGTCCGGAGCGCTACCGGCATTGGCGGCGTTCCAGGCATGGGCATTGGATTCCGCCCAGCGGAAATCGCCTTGCTCGACGCCGTGCAGGAAGTAAGTGGTGCTTTCCACGCGTTGGTCGAGGGTGGCGCCACGGTTGTAGAAGTTCGTGGCGTTGACGAAGGCGTCGCGGTTGGCGGCTATCAGGCTTTGTTTGTTCTCCACGGTGCCGGCGTTGATCAACAGGTCACGCCCGGCAATCAGCCGTGCGCCAGGAGAGTCCTTGATGATTTTGCCAAGGTAGGTGCTATTGACGATGAATGTCGCGGTGTGGTGGTCGCCGGAGCAATCGGTGCAGTTGATGTCGATGCGGCGACTGACCAGCGATTCGCCGAGTTCGAACTCGTCCTTGGTATTTTCCAGGCTGGCGACATTGAGGTTCATGTCGCCTTCGCTTTCGATGTTCGCCGAGCGGTTGCTCAGGCTTTGCGCCTGACCGCCGTCGAGGCCGGCGAAGCTCAGGTTGCCCTTGCTGTAGATGTCGCCGTAAGTGTTGCTCAGCGTGGCGCCGCGCAGGTTCATGTCGGTGCCGCTGTAGATCAGGGTATTGGCCGAGGTGCTGATGCCGCCGCCGGCGAAGATGTCGAGCTGGCCCATTGCGCCGAGGGTGCCGCGGTTGCTGACCTGGGCCGCCTGGACCTTGAGGTTCTGGTTGGCAATCAGGCGCCCCAGGTTGTCGAGCCGGCCGCGCAGCTCAAGCGTGGTATCGCCACCACTGGCGATGCGGCCGTTAGCCTGGACCAGGTTGCCGGCCGAGATGCTGACGGCCTTGGCTGCCGACAGCAGGCCGGCGTTATTCAAGTCTCCGGTGAGCGTCAGGCCCAGGTCGCCGTCGCTGAGTATTTCACCGCTGCTGGTCAGTGTGGCGGCGCTCAGTGCCAGGCCGCTGGCACTGGCGATGCGGTCGCCGGCCAGCAGCTTGAGATCGCCATTCACGGCTACGTCCAGTGCGCCGTTGAGTTGCAGGCGCCCGGTGCCATCGACCGAGGTTATGTCCAGGTCACCGCTGCCAAGACCGATGAGGCTGCCTTGGTTGCCGGTGAGGCTGGTCAGGTCGACCTTGAGCAGTCCCGTCCCGGCGTGCTCGACACTGCCGGCCTGGTTATTCAGCGCGCCGGCCTTGAGGTTGAGGGCCTGACTGGTGATCCCGATGGAACCGCCCTGGTTGTTCAGGGCGCCGCTCAGCAGGATCTGGCTCAGGTCGCCGCCAATGGCGCGGATACGGCCGGTGGCGTTTTCCAGGTTGCCGCCGGTCAATAGCAGGTTGCCGCCCGACTCGATCAGGCCGTTCTGGTTGTAGATGTTCGAGGCACTGAGGGTCAGGTTTTTCGCGCTGATCTCGCCACCCGCCCGGTTATCCAGGGTAGAGCCCTGGCTGTCGAGCAGGCCCTGGGCATAAAGGCGGCCGGCCTGGTTGGTCAACTGGTCGACCAGCAATTTCAGATTTCCCGCCTGGGCGTTGATGAGCCCGGCCTTGCCGGCCAGTGCGCTGTTGTTCGCCGTGGCGGCTACTACCTCGATGCTGTTGCCCTGCACTGCGCCGCCCTGGTTATCCAGGGAACCCTGGGCAAGTTGCAGGTCCACATGACCCGCCTGCGCCAGCACCAGGCCTTCGCTGTTGTCCAGCGTGGTGGCGGTCACTTTCAGGCCGTCAGTGCCAGACAACAACTGGCCCTTGCGGTTATCCACAACCGTGCCTTGAACATCCAGGCGCTTACCAGACAACGTGCCGCCCTGGTTATCCACTCGGCTGGCCTGGGTCACCAACACCGATGACTCGCCGCCATCGATCAAGCCCTGGGCATTGTCCAGCACGCCTGAGACTGCCAGGCCGATCGATCCGTCGGTGGCAGTCACCGCACCCTTCGCGCTGTTGTCCAGGCGAGTGGCGGTAACGCCTACGCTTTGGCCGAGCAACACGCCGCCATGGTTGTCGATATCGCTGCCGTTGACCTGCAAATGACCGTCGCTTTGTACGCGACCTTGATTGTTCAGGAGTTGCCCGGGCGTTGCGCCTTGGTCGCGCAGCGTCAGCAATGCGCCGCCGGCACCGGCCAATAACAAACCCTCGGCGCGGTTATCGATGCGTCCGGCGTTGAGCGTCAGTTGGTCAGCGACGATGCGGCCGCCACGGTTGTCCAGCAGGCCGGT
This sequence comes from Pseudomonas sp. R3-56, assembly GCF_051132075.1. Taxonomy (NCBI): domain Bacteria; kingdom Pseudomonadati; phylum Pseudomonadota; class Gammaproteobacteria; order Pseudomonadales; family Pseudomonadaceae; genus Pseudomonas; species Pseudomonas sp. R3-56. The sequence continues at coordinate 846,683 of NZ_CP071657.1, forward strand.
TTGGGTCATCAGCAACTGTTTGCCGGTGATCACACCTTGCCGGTTGTCCAGCCCGGCAGAGGTGATGTCGAGATCGCCGCCCCTGGATTGCAGGTGACCAGCGCTGTTGGCCAGTTGCTGGGTCACGACCATGGTCAGCTTGCCGGTCTCTGCGCTGAGCACGCCCTGGGTGTTGCGTGTGAGGTTGCGCAGGTGGGTGGTGAGTTCGCCGCCGTTGATGGTTCCCTTGAAGTTGTCCAGGTCGCGGGCAGTCAGCGTCGCGATGTTCGTGCCTTGCAGCAGGCCTTCAGCATTGTCCAGATCCTGCGCGTTGATGACCAGGTCTTCGGCGCCGATCTTGCCTTGCTGGTTGTTCAGGGCGCCGTGGCTGACCAGGGTCATTTTTTTGCCCACCAGGGTGCCGCCGATGTTGTCGACGCTTGCTGCGTCCACGTTCATAGCAGCGCTTGCCTGGATCCGGCCACCGTTATTGAGCAATTCTTGACCGATCGTCAGGTCGGTATTGCCCAGCTCGGCGCTGAGCAAGCCATTGGCGCTGTTGTCCAGGCGATCCGCGGTCAGCTGCAAATGATCGGCGACCATCTTGCCCCCCTGGTTGAGCACCTGGGTGGCGCCGATTTCCAGCAGGCCCTGCGCTTGTAGCGTGCCGCCGGTATTGTCGAGCTGGCCGGCGACTTTGATGGTTGCCTGGCCGACGCTGGCGGCAATCAGGCCGGCCTGGTTGTCCAGGCGATCAGCGGTCACTTTCAGTTGGTCGGCAATTACCGAGCCGCGCAGGTTGTTCAGTTGCCTGGCGTTCAGTTCAAGGTTTGCGCCGGCCAATTCGATACGGCCGTCGGTGTTATTCAGGCTGTCGAGGTTGAGGGCGGCGGACTGGCCGTCACCGAAGCGAATCAGGCCGCCCAGGTTGACGATGGCAGGCGTCACCAGGGACAGCGAATTCATGCCCAGCACCCGCGCTGCCGCGCCCTGGTTAACCAGGCGATCGCTGGTCAGGCCGACGATGGCGCCCTGGAGAATCCCGTTCTGGTTGTCAACGAGCTCGGTGGCCTGTACCTGGAGGCCACGACTGGCAGTTACAGTACCGGTGTTGCTCAATTGCCGCGCGGTGAGGGCGACGTCGCCGGTCGGGTTGCGCGTGTTGTCCGGATTGACCCCGGCTTCGATAATGCCGCCGTTGGCGACCTTGCCGGCGCTGGTAATGGCAACCTTGTCCCGGGCAGCGATACTCTGGCTGATTGTCACGTTGCCCGGGGTCTTGATATCGACCTGGGTGCCGGCATAAACCTTGCCCTGAACATCCACGCTCTGCCCGTTCACGGCGATCGCCTGGTTGGCGCTGGCATTGTTCAGGCTGACCTTGCCGTTGGCGTCGATCTGGATGTCGCCAGCGCTGGCTGCCATGTCGCCGGCCAGGCGCACCCCTACGCCTTTCTCCGTGCCCACCAGACGTATCGCCCCGGCATACATGCCGCCCAGCGCCGAGCTGTCGATGGCCAGTTGCGGTTTTTCGCTGCCATCGTCGGCGCGAGCGGTGGCGCTCAGGTTCTCGGCGTTGACGTCATTGCGGCCGGTCACCACGTTGAGGTTCTTCGCATGGATATTGGCGTTGAGCTTGGCGCTGCGAGTAATCAGGTCGAATTGGTCGACTTCGCTGGCATCCAGGCCGGCGCCTTCGATGCTGATGTCGCCGCCGTCGACCTGGAACCGGTCCAGGCGCTCGCCGTCCAGGACGGGTTTGCCGGTGGTCAGGGTTGCGCGCGGGGTGTTGATGAAGCCACAGCCGCTGCAGGTGATGCCGTTGGGGTTGGCGACAATGACGCGCGCCGCTTGCCCGGCGACTTCGGTGTAGCCGGCCATGTGGCTGCGATTACCGCTGGTGACTTCGTTGAGGATGACCTGTGCGGCCTGGCCCTTGAGGTTGTCGTTGCCCAGAATGATGCCGCCCAGTTGCGTGCGCTGGGTCTTGCCGGTGGCGTTGTTGAGGATGACGCCATTCTGGCCGACGTTGTAGTCGGTGAACTTGTTATGGGACAACCCGTTGCCATTGGCACCGTTGATATTGATCACCGGTACGCCGTTGCCCGCCGCGCCAATACTGGTCTTGCCGCCCGCTGCCGCGTCGACGGTGAGACCTGCCGCTGCGACGACCAAAGGGTTGAGCAGCACAATCGAGGCCAGGGACAGGGCGATGCATTGAGACAGCGGGGTACGGACGTCCATGTGTGAGTCTTCCATTGACAAGTGCGAATCGGATATCAGAAAAACAGATCGACGCGGAAATACACCGGGCGTTCGCGTTTCTCGATAATCCCGGGGCGTTCCAACGAGCGGGCGAAGCTCACGGAAGTGGCCAGGTGCTTGCCCCTGGCATTGAATTCCAGGGCATTGCCGGTGACGCGGCCACGTTCATCGGGATTCGAGGAGGTGCCCTCGATCACGCCGACGTCGTAGGCAAACGCCACGCCGTATTCCTGTAATACCGGCTGCAAAGGTTGCCAAGTCACGGGCCGGCGCCAGCGTAACTGGTTGCGCCAGTAACCGCCGCTGTCGCCGGTCAGGGTCTGATCTTGCAGGCCACGTACCGAACTGACACCGCCGAGGCTGATTCGTTGCGGGCTGTAGACGGGATCTTCGCTGCGTTGGCCGGTTGCGAGGCTATCGAAGCTGAAGCTTTCGCCCCACAGACGGAAGGGCTGCAAGTAGCTCAGGGTCAGGCTGTATTTGTTATAGCGTGACTGCGGTTCGTCGTGAGCGCTGTCACGCTGGGCATCCAGCGCGCCGATCCCCTGTTGCCATCCGGCGTCCAGGTTGATGAACGCGGTCCCGATGCGCCGGCCATGGTTGAAGCTCAACTGGGTCTCGGTGATGGTCACGCTGGAGGCGTCGATGAAGTTGTCGTCGACGTAGTTGCGCGTGCGCAGCTGGCTGAGGCCGAAGCTGATGCCGGTCTTGCTGACGTTGTCGCGGTGCAATACGCGCTCGGCGCGTACTGCGTGATTCTTGCTGGTGCCGTCATACCCGAATACGTAGCCCTGGGCGTTGCCGCTGGCGCGGTAGAAGCTCTGGCTGTAGGCGTAATTGAAGGTCCACCAGCCGTAGGGCACGCTGTAGTAGAGACTCTGATTGTCGGAATGGCGCCAGTGATCGCTGACCGCGTCCTGGTTGGCGCGCAGGCTCAGTTGGTCGGCCAGGCCCAGCGGGCTGTCCCAGTCCAGGCCCAGGCCCATCTGCTGCTGGCCGGTGCTGCGGTCGCCGTCGTTGTTGCGAGTAGCCGAGACCTGCCAGGGTTTTTCACGTTCACCCTTGAGGCTGATGCGACTGCCGCCGACTTGGTCGCCCGGGGTCAGTTCCAGCTGGGCCTGGCGGGACGGCAGGCGGCCCAGTTGATCCACCAGTTGTTCCAGTTCCCGCAGGTTCAGCGGCGCGCCGATCTGGCCGGGAAAGGTCATCGCCAACTCGCGGGGACTGACGATGGCGGAGCTGTCGAAACCTTCGAGCTGCCCCTCGACCACAACGATCTTCAGTACGCCGCCCGAGAGATCCTGCTGCGGCAAGTAGGCGCGCGTGGTAACGAACCCGCGCTCCAGATAGTGGTGGGTCACAGCCTTGAGCAGGGTATTGATCTGCCCGAGCGACAGGCATTGGTTCCGATATGGCTTGAGCAGTTGATCGCGCATGCCTGCATCTAGGTGGTTCGCGCCTTCAAGCTCGATGGTCTTGATATCGAAGCAGCGGCTGTCGTCGGGGCTGGCAGGCTCAGGTGCCGGCAAGGTCTTGCCTGGCAGTTGCTGAAGCTCGTCGAGGCGTTTTTGTTGTTCCTGCAGCAATTGCTGCTGGCGGTCACGAATCAGATCGCGATCCCCAGGACTTTGCAGGGGCGCGGCGTTGGCGAGGGAGGAAAAAATTGCACCAGCAGCGAAAAGGTGCGAAAGACTAAAGCGGGTCATGCCTTCATTCCCTTGAACGGCTAATTGCGGCGGATGCCAGCGGTCGTTTCAGGCGCAAAAGTCCATGCGGCCCGGTTTAAACGGTGGGCATCTTAAATCCTAAAACTTCTTGTAATAAAAAAGCCTTGGATAAAGCCGACGAACGGTAGTTGCCATTTTATCTCTCTCGAATGATGGCATAAGGCCTTGATTGCTGTGCGGTTGTGCTCTCATAACCGAGGCAAGCGCCATGAAATTTTGCTGTCGTCCTGCGAATCAAGCCCCGCGCCTGATAACCTGTCGCCGAACCGGCCTGGGCTTTTTCCAGTCTTATTTTCAGGCCCCGAACCGCTGTGAGGAATTTCATGAAGTCGCGCATCTGGCGTTTGGCAGGTGTTGGTCTGTTGTGGGCAAGTGTCAGTGCGCAGGGAATGGCGGATGATCAGCAGAACCGTGGCGGCCCAAACGGTAATGGCCCGGGTTATTCAGGCCAGCCCCGGCCGCAAAGCAACGAGATCATTCGTGGCGATAACAGCCGACAGTTCGAGGTCCAGCCGCAATCTCCAGGTGGGCAACACTACGAGCGTCCACCGCAGGACCCCAGCGTACACAACCGCCCGCCGCAACAGCAACCGGGCAACAATCTGCCGATCCAGGGCCGGCCCGACAGCGTGACCCAGACCCAGGAGCCGCGACCGGGCTACTACCGCGACATTCCACGGCGCAACGACGGCTATCCGAACGGCGGGCCGCGTCCAGGCCACGACAATCGGCCCGATCAGCACTGGCCCGGTCGGCCGGACGGCCATGGCAACGGTTGGGGGCAGGGGCCGCAATATCGGCCAGGGTATGTGATCGATCGTTTCCCGGACCGGAATTACCGCGTGCCTTATCGCGGCCAGGATTATTTCTACTCGGGTGGCTACTGGTATCGTCCGCAAGGGCCGCGTTATGTCGTGGTGCAGCCGCCTCGAGGCATTCGTACCCGCTATCTGCCCGATTATGCCCGTGAGGTCTGGATCGGCAGCTCGCTGTTTTTCCTCGCCGCCGGTGCCTATTACATTTATGAAGCCAACACCCGGGACTACGTCGTGGTCGAGGCGCCGGTCGCCAATCCGCAGCCGCAGCCCCAGGGCAACAGCTTCGACGTGGTGGCTTATCCGGCCAACGGCCAGTCGCCCGAGCAGGTCAACCAGGACGGCTACGATTGCTATCGCTGGGCGGTGCAGCAGAGTGGTTTCGACCCGCGCACCTATACCTACCCACCGGCGCCGGAAGTGGTGCAAACCTACCGCCGGGCCCAGGGCGATTGCTTGAGCAGTCGTGGGTATCAGGTGACGTACTGAGATTGTGCGAGCGGCATTTGTGGCGAGGGAGCTTGCTCCCGCTCGGTTGCGCAGCGGCCGCAAGATTTTGGGGCCTGCTGCGCAGTCCAATGGGAGCAAGCTCCCTCGCCACGGTGACGGCATCAAGCGTTGGCGCGCTTCACCACTTCTGACGGATCGGCATGCACCAGCACCTCGGCTTTCGGATAAGCGCGATGGATCGCATCGGCGGCCTGGTCGCTGATGCCGTGGGCCACTGACAGGGTCAGCTCGCCCGGCAATTCCAGGTGCAACTGCACGAACCAGTGGTTGCCGGAGATTCGTGTGCGCAGGTCATGGGCGCCGACCACGCCGGGCACCGCGCAGGCCAGTTCGAGCATGTGCTGGCTGACGTCCGGCGGCAGTTCTTCATCCATCAGCACGGCGAAACTTTCCCGGGCAATCTGCACTGCGCTCCAGAGGATGTACGCGGCGATGCCCAGGCCGAACCAGGCGTCGAGCTGGTACCAGCCGAACCCGGCCAGGACCAGAGCCACCAGGATGCTGCCGTTGAGCAACAGGTCCGAGCGGTAGTGCAGCGAGTCGGCGCGCACGGCGTTGGAGCCGGTGGCGCGCACGACCCGATGCTGCAACGCCAGCAGCGCCAGGGTCAGTGCCAGGGAAAACACGATCACGCCGACGCTGAGCCAGGGCGCCTCGACCGGCAGCGGCTGCTTGAGTCGTTCGTATGCCTGCAATGCGATCAGCACCGCGCTGCCGCCAATAAAGAGTGCCTGGGCCATGCCCGCCAGCGATTCAGCCTTGCCGTGCCCGTAGCGATGATCGTCATCAGCCGGTCGCAGGGCGTAATGCACCGCCAGCAGATTGAGCAACGAGGTGACGCCGTCCAGCGCCGAGTCGGTCAGGCCGGCGAGCATGCTCACCGAGCCGCTGAGCCACCAGGCCGCCGCCTTGGCAATGATCAGAATGCACGCCACGGCCACCGAAGCGCGGGTGGCCAGGCGTAGCAGGCGAGCATGTTCGGCGCTGGTGGTCATGGCGCGGTCTTCCTTGGGCTGCGCCTCTTACGCGGCGGGTACGAGACCGAGCGTGGCCAGTTGTTGCACGTTGCCCTTGTGCTGGATCAGGCGCGGGTCGTCCAGCGGGAAGCTGCGGCCCAGCTCGCGCTCCAGGATGGCTTGCAGCTTCTGATTATTGACCGTGCCGTCGGCGTTGATGGCCGGCTTGAGTTTCTCCGGTTCGATCTGCACGCTTCTGCCCGGCTCGAAATAGATCGCGCCGGTGGCAAAATCCACGGCAAAGGCGATCAGGCCGGGGATGATGTAGAACAGCAGGCCGACGGCGTCGAGCGCGGCGATGGCCGGGTCGATCTTGCCCTCGATCTGGCCCCGACGGTCGGGGTAGAAGATCGAGCCACAGGCGCTGATCTGGGTCAGCAGGCTGGCGACCAGCACGCCGCCGATCACGCGAAAGGGAATACGCATAACAATCTCCTGAGCAGGTAAGGGCGTTGCTGGTTGGAGTCCAGACCACGCTAAACAGTTCGCCGTTATACTCGGCCCTCTGTTTTGGAGCCAGCATGATTTCTTTGCCGATTGATGAAGTTTTACCGGCCCTGCGCCAAGCCTTGGCGTCGCGCCACGAAGCGGTGCTCGAAGCGCCCCCCGGTGCCGGTAAGACGACCCGTGTTCCCTTGGCCCTGTTGAACGAGCCGTGGCTGGCCGGGCAGACCATTCTGATGCTCGAACCCCGGCGCCTGGCGGCACGGGCGGCGGCTGAGCGCCTGGCCAGCGAGCTGGGGGAAAAGGTCGGCGAAACCGTGGGCTACCGGATTCGCCTCGACAGCAAGGTCGGGCCGAAAACCCGCATTGAAGTGGTCACTGAAGGCATCCTCACCCGTCGCCTACAGGATGACCCGGCACTGGATGGCGTGGGGCTGTTGATTTTCGATGAATTCCACGAGCGCAGCCTCGACGCCGACCTGGCCCTGGCGTTGAGCCTCAACGGTCGGGAGCTGTTTCGGGACGAGCAGCCGCTGAAGATTCTGTTGATGTCCGCGACCCTGGAAGGCGAACGCCTGGCCGGGTTGCTGGACGATGCGCCGATCCTACGCAGCGAAGGGCGCATGTTCCCGGTGGCGGTGCGCTGGGGCCGGCCATTCCAGCCCGGCGAATTCATCGAACCGCGACTGGTGCAGACCCTTCTCGAAGCGCTGCACGACGAAACCGGCAGCGTGCTGGTGTTCCTGCCGGGGCAGGCGGAGATTCGCCGCGTTCATCAACAATTGGCCGAAGCCTTGGGCGAGGGCGGCAACGTGTTGCTGTGTCCACTGCATGGCGAGCTGGACCTGGCCGCCCAACGCGCCGCCATCGATCCGGCACCGCCCGGCCAGCGCAAAGTGGTGCTCGCCACCAACATCGCCGAGACCAGCCTGACCATCAACGGTGTGCGGGTGGTGGTCGATGCCGGGCTTGCCCGCGTACCGCGCTTCGACCCGGGCAGTGGCATGACCCGCCTCGATACCCAGCGTATCTCCCGCGCCAGCGCCACCCAACGGGCCGGCCGGGCCGGGCGACTGGAGCCGGGTGTGTGTTACCGGCTGTGGTCCGAAGACCAGCATGAACAGCTGGCGGCCTACGGCAGCGCCGAGATTCTCTCGGCGGACCTGGCCGGGCTGGCCCTGCAGTTGGGCCGCTGGGGCGTGACGCCGCAGCAGTTGACGTGGCTCGACGTCCCGCCGACCGCCGCGTATGCCCAGGCGCGGGATTTATTGCAGCGCCTGGGCGCGCTGGACGGTGGACATCTGACTCGGCACGGCCAGGCCATGGCCGAGCTGCCGGCCCATCCGCGCATCGCGCACTTGCTGCTGCGGGGCCAGGCGCTGGGGCTGGCGGACATGGCCTGCAATGTCGCGGCGCTGTTGGGCGAGCGTGACATTCTTCGAGGCGCTGGCGCGGATTTGCACAGTCGCCTGGCGTTACTGTCCGGCGAGGAACGAGCGGCACGCGGCGCTCAGGGCGGTGTGCAGCGGGCGCGGCAATTGGCCCGGCAATATCGTGGCTACTTGCGCGGCAAGGCCGAGGAAGCTGTCGCCGATCCCGAGCATCCGCGCTGGCTCGGCGCGCTGTTGGCGCTGGCCTATCCGGATCGCGTCGCGCAACAGCGGCGACCCGGCGGCGCGGAATATCGCCTGGCGAATGGGCGCGCGGCGCTGTTTGCCGAGGCCGACAGCTTGATGAAGCAACCGTGGTTGGTGATTGCCGAACTGGGCAGTCGCCAAGGCCAGCGGGAAGAACGGATCTATCTGGCGACGGATTTCGATCCGGCGCTGTTCGATTCGGTGCTGGCGGAACAGGTACGTACCGAAGATCAATTGGACTGGGATGAGCGCGAAGGCGTGCTGCGGGCCGAGCGCCAGCGCAAGGTCGGCGAGCTGGTGCTCAGCCGCGAGCCGTTGACCGGCCTGGATGAATCTGCCCGCAGCCGGGCGCTGGTCAACCTGGTACGCCGCAAGGGGTTGGAGTTGTTGCCCTGGACGCCGGAGCTGCGTCAGTGGCAGGCGCGGGTGGCGCTGTTGCGTCGGCTCGACCTGGATACCAAGGGCGACAGCGACTGGCCGGACGTCAGCGATGCGGCGTTGCTGCTCAGTCTTGAAGACTGGTTGATGCCATATCTGGGCCGGGTGTCGCGCCTTAGTCATTTTGCCAACCTGGATCTGTCGAGCATCGTCCGTAACCTGTTGCCCTGGCCTCTGCCGCAAAGGCTGGACGAACTCGCGCCGCAGCACTTGAGCGTGCCTTCCGGGTCGTCGATTCGCTTGGATTACAGCGAACACCCACCGATTCTCGCGGTGCGCTTGCAGGAGCTTTTCGGCCTGGCCGACACCCCGCGTATCGCCGGTGGTCGGCAGGTGGTCAAGCTGCACCTGCTATCGCCCGCGCGCCGACCGGTGCAAGTGACCCAGGACCTGGCGAACTTCTGGCGCAGTACTTATGCCGAGGTGAAGAAGGATCTCAAGGGACGGTATCCCAAGCACTACTGGCCGGACGACCCGCTGGTGGCGGAGGCGACGGCGCGGGCCAAGCCTAGACGCTAGTTCTCAGGCCGGGAAACCAGCCAAGGTTGAATTGGCTTTCTGATAGGCCTGCTGGAATGCTTCGAGGTAGCCGTCATACATCTTTGATATATCGGTTTCCCTGGCCCGATCCAGATGCGCTTGTCTGGCTTCAGGATCTTCGCTTAACGCCAGCGCTTCCTGCAATTTATCGACAAACTCACCAATGGATTCATCGGATAGCATTCTGTAGTTCGGAAAAAGCGGGTCGGGTTTTTCGGCCTGCTGTCGTTTGACACACAGGCTGTAATCTTCAGCGAGGCGGCCCATGGCATTGCGTGTACCGTGTAGGTCAGAATAAACGGCTATACACCCCGCGGCCGCTGCCTCCAGCAATGTAAGGCCCCAGGATTCGGTCCGGGAAGTAGAAAGGACGATGTCCGTCGCGGACATCACCGCTGGCATGTCCTGAAAGCCGAGAAAATGAATGCGCTCCTTTAATGACTGAAGGTCGCCCAGCGTATTTTTCAGCAGATTTTGCAGATCGCGGTTATCCGAACTTAACATCGCGCCGCATCCGACAAAATGTACGGCTTCATTACCTGGTCTTTGTAACACTTCGCTGATTATTCTGATGCATGCAGTCATGTCTTTTTCGGGCGAGTATCTGCCGGCCAGGGTGATGACCTTGGCGCCTTGTGGAATATCATGCTGTTCTCTGAATTGGTGGCGTGCTTTATCGTTACGAGCAAATTTTTCGCAATCGGTACCGTTTTCAACTTCTTTCAATGCGTATGGGTTGCCACCGACACTTGCATAGTTTTGTCCCGCCGAGCGAGAACAGACCACTGCGACCTGGATAGCGCCATAAGATGCCCGCATATTTGTTGCCACGCAGAAGTCCTTTTCATTGTTCAACGTGTCCTCTACTGAAAGGTCTTCCCGGTGGATACCGTAGACTATTCCAATCCGTTCCCCAATTGGCCGGACATCGTTCAGCTGCTTGATTGCCTCAGTGACCAGCGTAGTGGCATGGTCTTGTGCAACATAAACGACATGAGGCGCGGCGTCCTCTATGGCCTCCTTCATGGTGGCGATCGCTGACGGGTTTAATTCGAAGCCGTCCGGCGATTTTATAAGTACGCCGTCAAGTCGATTGGCATTGCTCTGGGCGTTGGTCGTTGTTTCGGATTTTGTCGTCTTGTGACCCAGGTTCAGGAAATAGTTTTTCAGACAGATTTTTTCTATTGCCAGCCCGAATGGCCCCCTTCCGATATGGCGCCCCGCTTGTGATTGTATGTCGCTGAAGTTGCTGTTCGAATCCCAGGCTATCACTTCCAGCGTTGTTCTGGTTATACCGTTCTGGTCGGTTTGCGTGATGTGGTTGTGCAGAGGGAATTTACTACCGTCGCCCTTCAGGGTGACATCAATAAGTGTCGCGTTACTGAGTTTCAGCTGGGCACCTTTGGCTCCGCTGTTGTGCTGGGCCAACATGTTTCCAATATTTTCGGTGCCACCGGTTCCCTGATAGTTCTGTACAAATAGTATGGACTTTGCCCAAGCGTATTTAGGCGCGCTGGATAGACTTTCTGTGTGGGGGGTGGGCGCCGCGTCGACTGGAGTAATCATCGGTTGAACTCTTATTGGGTTTGCAGATATTAGCCCCTTGCTTAGTTGGCAGGAATAAATGAGTTGCAGGTATGTGGTTCTGGATATTGCAAGTGGTTGTCTGCATAGAGGGTGCGCAGCTTTAAATTTTTGCGCTGCTGGTCACTGCGGTCAGGGCATCGCCGGCAACAGAAACCGCGCGATCACCGGCAAATGATCGGAAATGCGCAACGTATCGTCCTGCCGGACCTGGGCTTCGACCCGTTTGAGGCGGGGGCTGTGGAACAAGTAATCGACGGTCCGGTCGGGGCCGTTGAGGCCGGGATCGTTGGGGTAGTGGGTCAGCCAGTTTGCGCGGTCGATGCCGCTGGCCTCGTTGTTGGTGGGGATCATCGGGTATTTGTCCCACAGCAGGTGCAATTCGCTGTCGGCGGAATAGGGCGAGCGTTGCTCGGTGGGCAGGCGTCGGTATTGGCCCAGGGGTAACAGGTTGAAGTCTCCCCCGGTCAGCCACGGAGTGCCGGCGGATTCAAGCTTGTCCAAGGCCTTGGCTATCGCGCTGACTTGTGCGCGCGCCGTGTCGTCCGGCTGGGTGGCCCGCTCCAGATGTGTATTGAGCACCGCCAGTTGGCCGCCGCCGCTCAGGGGCAGGTAACTCACAAGCAAGGCATTTTTCGGCTGGAACTGGCGGGTGATGAAGTTCGCCTCGGCCACGGGCAATTGCACCCGCTCGGCGTGGTCGATGCGATAGCGGCTCAGCGTCGCCAACTGGCGGCCAACGCTGCCGAAGATATGTGGGCTGGGAATGAAATCGGCTTTCCAGTCAAAAGCGCTGGTGCCGCAGGGATAGAGGTCGGCCAGCCGTTCCTGCAAGAGCTTGAGCTGGTTCTGGTAGTCGCTGGCCTTGGCGCCGTTGTCGAGTTCCTGCAATAGCACCACGTCCGGCTGCTCGTCGCGAATGACCCGTGCCACTTCGTCGAGGCTGAAGGCCATGTCTTCCGGGGTCGGGCTTTCATCGTCGCCCTCGGCCAGGTCGTGCCAGAACACGTAGCGCTTGCCAGCCAGGAACTGCACGTTCCAAGTCATCACCTTCAGGGCCTGGCCGGGCACCAGCGGTGGGGCGTTCGCGGCGCAGCTGACGGGCATCGCTTCCCGGGCCTGTGGGCGCCAGGTCGGGCCATAGATGGAAAAGGCCGCAATGCCGACGAGCAACAACAGGCCCAACAAGACGTATCGCAGCAGACGGGTCATGGCTCGGGTTTTTCTGCAATCAACATGAACATTCGGAACAGCACCACGGTAGTGAACAGTTGCAGGAAACTGTGGACGCTGTCGATCAGCAAACTGATGAAGGGGTTCTGCGGCGGCGGATACACCGAGACGCTGGCGCCCTTGAGCAGCCACAACGGGACCATTACGGCGAGGATGCATAACAGGATTCGCCAGAAATTGCCTCGACTCAGGCGCGCGCTTTCCTTCATGGCCGCCAAGGGCGCCATGCCCCGCAAAACCAACAGGTATTCACCGAAGGCGAGGACGACCATCAGCCACAGCCCCGGCAGGAAGTACAAGGAAATGCCGATCAGGATCAGCAACGTATTAAGGGCGGTCAGCAAGGCGAAGCGCGGCCACTGGAGGAGGGCTGCCGCGAGCAGGTCACGGGCACGCGGGGCTTCGCCGCGACTGCGAGCATCGAGAAACAGGATCAACGCCGCGGTATACAGCGGGTACACGAGGAGACCGACGATCACGCTGTAGCCGGAGAAACCGTCGGCGCCGATGGCGCTGTCCACCCCTTGTTGCAGGACCGCCTCAAGTATTACCAGCGGCAGGCACAGCTGGGCGATCCGGCCCAGGTTGCGCTTGAAAAAATACAAGGAGTCACGCAGTACTTCTAACGGATTCATGAGTCGGTATCGCAGTTCGAAAAAGCGGTCCGACACTTTAACCGATCAAGCGACCGCACAAGCAAACGTAAACATCAGGTAAAGACCATTGAAAGCTTGCTGCGCAACCCCATTACTGAATCGCACCGGTCTTTGCGACCGGCCTGGTTTTAATCCGGCAATCTGATGAGGTCGCCATGAACAGCGAAGAACAAACCCTGATCGATGGACTGTTTTCCCGGCTGCAACAGGCCGAAAAGGATTCAGCCCCGCGCGACGCCCAGGCAGAGGCGCGGATCAAGGAACACTTGGCCAACCAGCCTGCCGCGGGCTATTTCATGGCCCAGGCGATCCTGGTGCAAGAGGCGGCGATCAAGCGCCTGAACGAGCAGAACAGACAGCTCGCCCAACAGGTCGAGCAATTGCAGGGCGAATTGCAGCAGGCCCGCAGCCAGACTTCGGCGCCAAGCGGCGGCGGTGGTTTCCTTTCGAGTATCTTCGGTGGCAGCAACCGCGATTCACGGCCAGCAAGCGCACCGGCATCCAGCGGTGGCGGCTGGCGCGAACCTGCGCGGCCTTCCTTCAACGCACCGGCCCAGCCAGGCTTTGGCGCTGCGCCCGGCAACTATGCCGCGCCGCAACAGCAGGCCCCGGCGGCGGGCAGCTTTCTCGGTGGCGCCTTGAAAACCGCAGCGGGCGTGGCCGGTGGTGTGATGCTCGCCCAGGGCATCAGTAGCCTGTTCCACAGCAATCAACCCGAGGAGATCGTCGAGGTCCTCAAGGAAGAGCCGGCCCAGCCGGTCAATGACGCCGCCAACAACGGTGACACCGGTTGGGGCGATGATCAGCGCGTGGCCGACAGCGATAGCGACGGCAACAATAGCTATGGCAACGACCAGGGCGGTTTCAGCGACGCCGACTACAGCGACGATTCGTCCTCGTTCGGCGACGACGACTCTTTCGTCTGATCCGCCGTTCGTCCGGGGCGCCCTGGCGCCTCGGGCCGATTATTCGCGGAACGCTCCTCGAGACTGGCATACTGGGCGACTTTTCGGCCCGGGTGGCCTGCGCGCGTGTGCATTCAAGAGGAAACGCGGTGAAAAAAATCGCAGTGTTCGCCGATGTCCAGAACCTCTACTACACCGTGCGCCAAGCCTATGGCTGCCATTTCAACTACGCGGCGCTGTGGGCTGATGTGAGCAAGCAGGGGCAGATCGTCGAGGCCTATGCCTACGCGATCGATCGCGGTGACAGCAAGCAACAGCAGTTCCAGCAGATCCTGCGCAACCTGGGGTTCATCGTGAAACTCAAGCCCTATATCCAGCGCAGCGACGGCTCGGCCAAGGGCGACTGGGACGTGGGCATCACCCTGGACATCATGGACGCCGCCGACCATGTCGACGAGGTGGTCCTGGCCTCCGGTGATGGCGATTTCGACATGTTGCTCGAACGCATCATCAGCAAACACGGCGTGCAAGCTGTGGCCTATGGAGTACCTGGGTTGACCGCCAACTCGCTGATCCGCGCCGCCAGCCGCTACGTGCCGATCGAAGGCGCGTTGCTGCTCAAGAACTGATTTTCAAGGAGCCCCACCGGTTTGGAACGCATCGCAGTCATCGACTTTGAAACCACCGGCATCACCCCGAGCAGCGGTTGCCGGGCCACCGAAATCGCCGTGGTGATCCTTGAGCAAGGCCGGATAGTCGACCGTTACCAGAGCCTGATGAACGCCGGCGTGCGCGTGCCGGCCTTCATCGAGCAGCTGACCGGTATCAGCAATGCCATGCTGCGCAGCGCACCGCCAGCGGAAAAGGTCATGAACGAGGTCAACGAATTCGTCGGCATTACGCCGCTGTTGGCCCATAACGCCGCGTTCGACCAGAAGTTCTGGGACTTCGAACTGGGACGAATCAAGCGCACCCGCTTGCAGAATTTTGCCTGTTCACTGCTGTTGGCCCGACGCCTGATGCCAGCGGCGCCGAACCACAAGCTCGGCACGCTCAACGCTTTCGCCGGCCTGCCCCACACCGGCCAGGCTCACCGGGCCATGGCCGATGCCGAAATGGCCGCCAACCTCACCGCGCACCTGGCCTCGGAGCTGCGGCAAAAGCATGGGTTGCGGGAGCTGTCCCATGATCTGCTGTGCAGCTTGCAGAAGGTGCCGGCAGCGAAGATCAACGAGCATCTCAAGCGCCATCGCGGGCTCTGAATACACCCAGGATCCTTTGTGGGAGCGAGCCTGCTCGCGAAAGCAGTGTGTCAGCCACCACAGATGTTGGCAGGGCGGACGCCTTCGCGAGCAAGCTCGCTCCCACAGGGTTCGATGGCTACTCAGATGATGCGTACAGCACAAGCTCCATTGTGGGAGCGAGCTTGCTCGCGAAGGCGGTGTGTCAGTCGGGATCGATGTTGGCTGGTCTGTAGCTTTCGCGAGCAGGCTCGCTCCCACAGGGTGGGTTGTGTTGATGATTCATTTACAATGTTTTGAAAAGTGTATGGCTCGGATAAACAGATTTTGTAACTTAATTTCTGTCGATTGCCTTTTTAGAATGACAGGTTTCATCGTCCTGACTTCGAGCTGAACATGCCTGGCCCACGCCGTTTTCCGTTGCCATTGATCGCTGCCTTCTTCGCTTTGTACGTCATCTGGGGATCGACCTATCTGGTGATTCGCATCGGCGTCGAGCATTGGCCGCCCCTGCTGCTGGCCGGGATTCGTTTCGTGATCGCCGGGTCGTTGATGTATGGCTTCCTGCGCTGGCGCGGGGCACCGGCGCCGACCTGGGCGCAGTGGAAGGCCGGGGCGCTGATCGGGGTGTTGTTGCTGACGTTCGGCAATGGCGCGGTGAGTATCGCCGAGCATATGGGCGTGGCCTCGGGGGTGGCGGCGTTGGCCGTGGCGACGGTGCCTTTGTTTACCTTGCTCTGCGGATATTTCTGGGGCGCGCGTAATACGCGTCTGGAATGGGCCGGGATTGTATTGGGGCTGATCGGTATCGCCATGCTCAACCTCGGTTCCAACCTGCAATCGAGCCCGATGGGGGCGGCCTTGCTGGTGTTTGCGGCGGCTTCCTGGGCCTTCGGCTCGGTGTTGAGCAAACACCTGCCATTGCCGGCGGGAGCGATGGCCAGCGCCGTGGAGATGCTGGTGGCCGGCGTGGTGCTGTTGATCGGCAGCTTCGCCAGTGGCGAGCGCCTGGAAAGCATGCCGCCGCTGGAAGGCTGGTTCGCGCTGGTCTATCTGATCGGTTTCGGTTCGATCATCGCCTTCAACGCCTACATGTACTTGCTCAAGCATGTGCGTCCGGCCGCGGCCACCAGCTACGCCTATGTCAACCCGGCGGTGGCGGTGTTGCTGGGGATCGTCTTCGCCGGGGAAACCATCGGTATTGAAGAGGCTTTGGCGATGCTGGTGATTATCAGCGCCGTGGTCCTGATCGGGTTGCCGCAGTGGCGCAAGCCCAAGCCCGCACCGGCCGAATCATGATTTAGGGTAAACTGCCGCGCATTGCACACCTTGCGCTGATTTTTCCTACGGTATCTCCATGACTTTCGCCACTCTTGGCCTGATCGAACCCCTGCTGCGCGCCCTCGAGACGCTCGGCTACCAGACGCCGACCCCGGTCCAGGCCCAAGCTATGCCGGCGGTGCTCGCCGGTCGCGACCTGATGGCCGCAGCCCAGACCGGCACCGGCAAGACCGCCGGTTTCGCCGTGCCGCTGTTGCAGTTGTTGACCACCGAAGGACCGAAAGTTGCCGCCAACTCGGTGCGCGCGCTGATCCTGGTGCCGACCCGCGAGCTGGCCGAGCAGGTCCATGAAAGCGTGCGCCAGTACGCGCAGAACCTGCCGCTGAGCACCTACGCGGTGTACGGCGGTGTCAGCATCAACCCGCAGATGATGAAGCTGCGCAAAGGCGTCGATCTGTTGGTCGCCACGCCGGGCCGCTTGCTCGATCTGTTCCGCCAGAACGCACTGAAGTTCAACCAATTGCAGACCCTGGTGCTGGACGAGGCCGACCGCATGCTCGACCTGGGCTTCTCCGAAGAACTGGCGAACATCTATAAGGCCCTGCCGAAGAAGCGCCAGACCTTGCTGTTCTCGGCGACCTTCTCCGATGCGATCCGCCTGCTGGCCGGGCAGATGCTCAACGACCCGCTGAGCATCGAAGTGAGCCCGCGCAACGTGGCCGCCAACACCGTCAAGCAATGGGTGGTGACGGTGGACAAGAAGCGCAAGCCGGAACTGTTCATCCACCTGATGCGCAAGCACAAGTGGAAGCAGGTGCTGGTATTTGCCAAGACCCGCAACGGCGTCGATGCACTGGTGGAAAAACTCCAGGGCCTGGGCGTCAACGCCGATGGCATCCACGGCGACAAACCCCAGGCGACCCGCCAGCGTGCGCTGGATCGTTTCAAGGCCAGCGAAGTGCAGATCCTGGTGGCCACCGACGTCGCGGCCCGTGGCTTGGACATCGAGGACTTGCCGCTGGTGGTGAACTTCGATTTGCCGATCGTCGCCGAGGACTACATCCACCGTATCGGCCGTACGGGCCGTGCGGGTGCCACCGGGCAGGCGATTTCCCTGGTCTGCGCCGATGAAGTGAATCTGCTGTCGGCCATTGAAACCCTGACCCGCCAGGCATTGCCCCGGCAGATGGAACATGATTTCGAACCTGAGCATCGCGTGCCGGAAACCGATGCCAGCGGCCAGGTGATCAAGAAACCGAAAAAACCAAAAAAGCCGAAAGCTTCCGGGGGCGGCGGCAAGCGCAACCTTGGCAAATGGGTGGACAGTGGCGACTCGGGGCCGGTGGAGCCTTCGGTGAAACCTGTGCGAAAAGTGCCGGTGTTCAATACCGGACCGCGCAAGCGTAAGCCTTGATGATTTGCTGCGTCTGATACACCGCTATCGCGAGCAAGCTCGCTCCCACATGGGTTAGCGGGTGTTCACATATCTTGTGTGCATCTCAGATCCTGTGTGGGAGCGAGCTTGCTCGCGATGGGCACGCCTCGGTCTTCAGGCCTGGCGCTGCAGCCACTCCACCATCCCCAACCCCGCCGCACGACCGCTGGCAAAGCATGCCGTAAGCAAGTACCCGCCGGTCGGCGCTTCCCAATCGAGCATCTCTCCCGCGCAGAAAACGCCGGGCACTTGCTTGAGCATCAGTCGCTCATCGAGTGCTTCGAACGTCACGCCGCCGGCACTGCTGATGGCTTCGTCCAGCGGACGGGTTTTCAACAGCGTGACCGGCAACGCCTTGATCGCCTGGGCCAGCCGCGCCATGTCGGTAAAACAATCGGCTGAAGTCAGTTCCCGTAACAACGCCGCCTTTACCCCGTCGAGCCCCAACTGGCTGTGCAGATGCTTGGCCATCGAGCGAGAACCGCGCGGCTTGCTTAATGCGAGGAGAATCTTGTCCACAGGCCGGCCCGGCAGCAGGTCCAGATGAATGGTCGCGCTGCCGTGTTGGTTGATAGCCTCACGAATCCGCGCCGATAGCGCATAGATCAGGCTGCCCTCGATGCCGGTAGCGGTGATGACGCATTCGCCGAGGCGTGGCACGTCATCGTCGAGGCCGATGGCAATGTTCTTCAGTGGGGTGCCGGCAAATTTGGCGATCATCAGATCGCTCCAGCCCGGCACATCGAACCCGCAGTTGCTTGGCTGCAAGGGCGCGAGGACCACGCCGCGCTGTTCCAGCGGCAGCATCCAGGCACCGTCGGAGCCCAGGCGTGACCAACTGCCGCCTCCCAGCGCCAATAAGGTCGCGTCGGGCAGCAGGGCCTTTTCCCCGTCCGGGCTGGCAATACGCAGGCTGCCGTCGGCATTCCAGCCAAGCCAGCGGTGGCGCGTATGAATTACCACGCCGGCATCGCGCAGGCGCTTGAGCCAGGCGCGCAGCAGCGGGGCGGCCTTCATATCGGTAGGAAATACCCGCCCGGAGCTGCCGATAAAGGTGTCGATGCCCAGCCCATGAATCCATTCGCACAACTCATCGGCGCCGAATGCCCGCAGCAGCGGGGCGATATTCGGCGTGCGTTCGCCGTAGCGGGAGAGGAACGCCGGGAAAGCTTCCGAGTGAGTGATGTTCATGCCGCCGACACCGGCCAGCAGAAATTTCCTGCCCACCGATGGCATGCCGTCGTACAGGTCGACCTGGAGGCCGGCCTGGCTCAACACCTCGGCCGCCATCAGGCCGGCCGGGCCGCCGCCGATAATGGCGATGTTTGGGGTGGAAGGCTTGGTGGTCGAGGTCATGATCGGGCTGTGGGGCAGGAATTGGCGAGGCATTCTACCAGCTCAAATCCCTGTGGGAGCGAGCCTGCTCGCGAATGCGGTGTGTCAGTTACATGAGTATCAACTGGTGTACTGCATTCGCGAGCAGGCTCGCTTGTATGGTAGGACTTGAAGGGAGGAGGAGGGACTAGGCTCGATTCTGACTGTTAGCCGCAGTACAGACCGTGGGAGATTTCACCCCTCCTCCTTTCACCCAAGCGCCGATAAAGAATGCATCTGGCCTAGACCGACGATAGGAACAAGCCTGCGCCTCTGGGTGAACCCTTCAAGTGTTCAAACCTTAGCCCGGAGGATTTTCAATGGCAATGCCCGTCGCCACCGCCCAGCCGATCGTAGGTGTGGATGTCGCCAAAGATGAGTTGGTGATTTATCACGCCCAATCCGATCGACTCGAAACGATCCCCAACACCAAAGCTGATATCAAAAAGTGGCTCAAGGCATTACCTGCGCCCGTGGATGTCGCCATCGAAGCCACGAATATCTATCACCAGGACTTCGCCGATCTGGCTTATGCGCATGGCTGTGTGATTTATATGATCGGCGGTTACGAACTCAGTCATTACCGCAAAGGTGTGAAAGTGCGCGCTAAAACCGATGCGCTGGATGCTCGGTTGTTGGCTCGCTACTTGAACAACGAAGGCCACCAGTTGCACCCTTGGTCCCCGCCATCGCCCCTGTATTGCAGGCTTATAAGCCTTTTCCGGCGACGGGCAGCCTTGGTTCAGGCGCGTGTCAGCCTCAAGCAAAGCTGGTCGAACGAACCGTTGCTCAAAACGGCCTTTGAGAACCAGATAAAGGCCATGCAAAGACTCGAAATTTTGCTTGAGAAAACAATCCAGACGCAGTTGGATGCAGCCGGTTTGGGCAGTCAGCTCAAGCGCTGCATGAAAGTCGAAGGCATCGGTCTGTTAAGCGGTGCCCGTTTGCTCACGTCGTTCCAGCGTGGAGATTTCAGAAATGCCGATGCCTTCATCGCTTTTCTGGGGCTGGACCTGCGCATATCGGACTCGGGAAAAAAGAAGGGACGCCGCTGCCTGTCTAAGCGAGGTGATCCGGAGGCACGCCGATTGATGCACAACGCCGCGATGTCGGCGAGTCGCACAGCGGCGTGGAAGGGATTTTACGAGGGTTTGAGGTCCCGAGGGCTCAGCACAACCGAGGCATTGGTAGCGCTGGCCCGCAAGCTTGCCCGAGTGGTATTCGCTCTGTTGAAGAACCAGAGCGAATACTTACCAAAAGGCATTTAGGGGCTAGTCCTGCACCATAGAATCTCCCACAGGGGAAAATATGGCTGCCGGAAAGTCTGGTTAAAAAACAGCCAAGCTCTTGCGAGCTATAGACGGCATAGGTTGCAGGCCCTTTCGCTCAGGTTATCCACAGGCCGCTCCACAGGCATTGTGGGTAACGCACCCAGACTTCAATGACAACCTGATGACGTCCAGACCTTCTGTGCGCTGTGGTGCAGGATTCCGTGCCGGCGGGCCAGGGCTTTGCGGTCCTTGCTGTAGCCGCCGCCGATCACGCCGACTACCGGAATGTCCCGGCCCAGGCAATGGCGCATGACGCTCTCGTCCCGGGCGGCGAGGCCTTCGTCGGTCAGCTTCAGGTAACCGAGGGCATCGTCCTTGTGCACATCGACGCCGGCGTCATAGAGCACCAGATCGGGCTGATAGAGCGGTAGCAGGTAATTGAGCGCGTCATCGACGACTTTCAGGTAGGCGGCGTCCTCCATGTCCATCGGCAGGGGAATATCCCAGTCGCTTTGCGCCTTGCGTGCAGGAAAATTCTTTTCGCAGTGCAAGGAAACTGTCACGGCGTCGGGAGTGTCATGGAGTATTCGAGCCGTACCGTCGCCCTGGTGCACGTCGCAGTCGAAAATCAGCACTCGCGAGACCTGACCGCTGGCGAGGAAATAGCGGCTGATCACCGCCAGGTCATTGAAGATGCAAAATCCGGCCGGGTGGTCATAGTGGGCGTGGTGGGTACCGCCGGCCAGGTGACAGGCCAGTCCGTGTTCGAGAGCCTGCTCGGCGGCCAGCAGTGATCCGCCGACGGCGCGTACCGTTCGGCGAGCCAAGGCTTCGCTCCAGGGCAGGCCGAGGCGCCGTTGGTCTTCGCGGGACAACTCGCCGTCCATGTAGCGTTCGATATAGGCGCGATCATGGGCCAAGGCGAGGATGTCCGGCGGGCATAGGGCCGGACGCAGCAGGTCCGCGTCCCGGGCCAGGCCGCTGTCCACCAGGTGATCGCGTAGCAGGCGGAACTTGTCCATGGGGAAACGGTGCTCCGCAGGGAATTCGGGGCTGTAGTCTTCGTGGTAGATCAGCGGTAGCGGCATGGTGTTTTCAGTGGCGGGTGAGTGACGGATCCTACCAGCGATGTAGACTCTGGGCATGGAAAGGGAGTGAAGATGGAGCCGATACTGGAAGTGGAAAGCGCACGGCTGATTCTGCGGCAGTGGCGCGATGAAGACCTGCCGGCGTTTGCGGCGATGTCTGCCGATCCGCAAGTGATGCGTTATTTTCCGGCCCCCCTGAGTCGCCTGGAAAGCGCTGCGTTGATCGGTCGGGTGCGCGGGCATTTTGCCGAGCATGGTTTTGGTTTGTGGGCATTGGAGCGCAAGGACACCGGTGCCTTTATCGGTTTTACCGGGCTGGGCGTGGTCGGGTTCGATGCGCATTTCACCCCGGCGGTGGAAATCGGCTGGCGCCTGGCGCGCGAACATTGGGGGCTGGGGTATGCCAGCGAAGCCGCGTGGACCGCGTTGCGTTGCGCCTTCGACCGCCTGGGCCTGGATGAAGTGGTGGCGTTTACCGCTGTGGATAACTTGCCTTCGCAGAAGGTCATGCAGGCCATCGGCATGCAGCACGATCCGGACGATGATTTCGAACACCCAAAGCTCGCGGTCGGGCATCCATTGCGTCACCATGTGCTCTATCGCATCAATCGTGAGCAATGGTTGCAGACCCTTCACGGTTAACCGACACGGACGTTTACAATGCCCGCCAAAATGGCCCGGGCCAATTATCGATCCGCCGCCGCAGCACAGCCTGCGCGGTTTTGTGCTGTGTGAGGAAAATCTGAATGAGCCACGTGTTGGAAGATCTGGTCGACCTGCTGACCCTGGAACCGATCGAAGAGAACCTGTTTCGCGGTCGCAGCCAGGACCTGGGCTTTCGCCAGCTGTTCGGCGGCCAAGTGCTGGGCCAGTCGCTGTCGGCGGCCAGCCAGACCGTGGAAGAGGCGCGCCATGTGCATTCGATGCATGGCTACTTCCTGCGTCCGGGCGATGCGGCGTTGCCGGTGGTCTACCAGGTGGATCGCGTGCGTGATGGCGGCAGCTTCAGCACTCGACGGGTCACGGCGATCCAGAAGGGCAACCCGATCTTCACCTGCAGCGCGTCGTTCCAGTACGACGAGCAGGGCTTCGAGCACCAGAGCACTATGCCGCAAGTCGTCGGGCCGGAAAACCTGCCCTCGGAACTGGAACTGACCCAGCAGCGCGCGCACCTGTTGCCTGAGCACATGCGCGAAAAACTGCTGTGCCCCAAGCCGATCGAGGTGCGCCCGGTCACCGAAAAGGACCCGTACAACCCGCAACCGGCCGATCCGGTCAAGTACGTGTGGTTTCGTGCCGATGGCGCCTTGGCGGATTCCCCGGCCCTGCATAAGTACCTGCTGGCCTATGCGTCGGATTTCGGCCTGCTGACCACCTCGTTGCTGCCTCATGGCAAATCGGTCTGGCACAAGGACATGCAGGTCGCCAGCCTCGACCACGCGTTGTGGTTCCACGCCGACCTGCGCGCCGATGACTGGTTGCTCTACGCCATGGACAGCCCCTGGGCCGGCAATTCCCGTGGATTCTCCCGTGGCAGTGTGTTCAATCGCGCCGGGCAGCTGGTGGCCTCGGTGACCCAGGAAGGCCTGATCCGCCATCGCAAGGACTGGGCATGAGCCTGGCCGATGTGCGGCATTGGGTGTTCGACATGGACGGTACGCTGACCATCGCCGTGCATGATTTCGCCGCGATCCGCGTGGCCCTGGCGATTCCGGCCGAAGACGACATCCTCACGCATCTAGCGGGATTGCCCGCTGAAGAAGCCGCGGCCAAACATGCCTGGTTGCTGGAACACGAGCGGGACCTGGCGCTGGGCTCCAGGCCCGCGCCGGGGGCGGTGGAGCTGGTCCGCGAGTTGGCCGGGCGTGGTTATCGCCTGGGTATCCTGACGCGCAATGCCCGCGAGCTCGCCCACGTGACGCTTGAGGCGATCGGCCTGGCCGATTGTTTTGCCGTGGAGGACGTTCTCGGCCGTGATGAAGCGCCGCCCAAACCTCATCCCGGTGGCCTGTTGAAACTGGCCGAGGCCTGGAACGTGGCGCCCGAGACCATGGTGATGGTGGGCGACTACCGCTTTGACCTCGACTGCGGTCGCGCGGCGGGGGCGCGGACGGTGCTGGTGAATCTGCCGGACAATCCCTGGCCGGAGCTGACGGACTGGCATGCGCGTGATTGCGCCGAGTTGCGGCGGATGCTTTCGGCTTGATTCGGGCGGTGCCTGACTTGCCGCTTTCGCGAGCAGGCTCGCTCCCACAGCGATTCAGGACCACCGTAGATCCCCTGTGGGAGCGAGCCTGCTCGCGAAAGGGTTTCCCGGTCGACACAACGCTCACTGCCCAAACAATACCTTCAACCCCTCCGGCGAATTGAACATCCCATCCCCATCATGCCCAACCCCGGGCACGTCAATCAGTCGCTGATTCAACCCTTGCGGGTGACGCCGGGTCAGGTAGTCAAAGAAGAAATGCCCCCGTAGCAGCCGATACGCCCCTTGTGTCTGCGCTTCACAACCTTTATCCAGCGCCGGATGTTCCGGGTCGATGTCCTGTTGCCCAAGCAGATAGACGATGTCGCGCTTGATGTAGCGATCCTCGAGCTGGGCGGGCGTTTGCCCGGTGGCGTAGGCGGGCAGGTTTTCCAGGCCGTATTTCCAGCGATTGAAGCCTGGGCAACTGACCGGGTCGAACGCCATGGGCCGCTGTGCGTCCAGGTAGGCATAGGACGAAGGGTTGGCGATCACGAACCGTGGGCTGATGCGATAAGTGCCATGGGCAAGCAGGGCATAGCGCTGCACCACTTGGGCGCCGCCGGAGTGGCCGGCGATGACGATGTCTTTCACTGCGGGAAACTGCTGGCGGTCGCTGACCCGCGCAACGATGTCGTCCAGCACCTGGAATGAACTGAGCGGTTTCGACCCCGTGGACAGGCCGCCCGCCATCCAGTCGTTGCCCTGCCAGCGCAGGATTTCAGCAGGCAACTGATGGCGCGCTACGTCATGTTCGTTGAGAAATTGTGGGGCAATGATCAACGTCGTCGCCGACTGACCGGCCTGTGCCGCGGCTTGTTCAGCGCTGTGCAAGTAAGTATCGGCATTGCGTAGCCGACCATGGAGGATGATCAGCACCCGCTCGATCGAGGCCGGTGGCGGGCTGACACCGACGGCCATGGCGCCGCCCCTGATCTGCAAGCGTCCCTCGGCGATCACCTTGACGCCGGGTTCTTCGGCCTGGGCTACGGCGCAGCACAGCACCAGCCCGATCAATGCCCGCCACTTCATCTACAGGGTTTTCGCCGCGAAGGTGTCGCACTGGCTGACCTGGCCTTGAGAAAAACCGGTCTTGAACCAGCGCACCCGTTGTGCCGAGGTGCCGTGAGTAAACGAGTCCGGCACCACGCGGCCCTGGCCTTGTTGCTGCAGGCGATCGTCGCCAATGGCATTGGCGGCGGTCAAGGCCTCTTCGATATCGCCCGGTTCAAGCCAGTTCAGGCGCTTTTGCGCATGGTTGGCCCAGACGCCCGCCAGGCAATCGGCCTGCAATTCCTGACGTACCAGCAAACCACCGTCGCCTTCCATTTGCCGGCCTTGCTGGCGCGCTTCCTGGATTTTCGCGGACACGCCGAGCAGCGTCTGCACGTGGTGGCCTACTTCATGGGCGATGACGTAGGCTTGGGCGAAGTCTCCGGCGGCGGAAAAGCGCTGGGACATTTCCTTGAAGAAACTCATGTCCAGGTAAACCTGCCGGTCCGCCGGACAGTAGAAGGGGCCGGTCGCCGCGGAAGCCAGGCCGCACGCGGAGTTGACCCGACCGCTGAACAGCACCAGCTTCGGTTGCTGGTACTGGCGCCCGGCCTGTTGGAAAACCTGGCCCCAGGTGTCTTCGGTATCGCCCAGGATGGAGCGCACGAATTCAGCCTGTTCGTCGTTGGCCGGTGGCGCCTGGCGCGTTTGCGAAGGAGCGGGCGCGGAAGCCTGGTCCATCTGCCCGGTCAGTTGCCCGAGAATCTGCATGGGGTCCTGGCCGGTGATCCAGCCGATGCCGACGATCAGGATAATGGCCGTCAGGCTCAAGCCCTTGCCGCCACCAAAACGCATTCCGCCGCCGCCCCCACCGTCACCGCGGGCGTCCACCACGTTGTCACTGCGGCGACCTTTTTTCCATAACATGGGGGGAATCCTCTGAATGACCGTGCGAAGAATGGTTGCTGTGGCGAAGAGTCTAGCTTTCAGGAGCGCAAGGTGCGCGCATGCTTGAGCTTTCAGGCAACTGACAGGGATTTTGGTTCATCGGTGCGCCGGTCCTGCCCGAGAGCGGAATTTTCATTACACTTCGGATCAGAACTATCGGAATCCTCGCTGGCCCAACAAGTGCATCAAGGATCACGGCCTTTCATCAAGCAACGCAGGTTTCCCTCATGACCGTCAGCACTCCGCTCTCCGGCGTCAACCAGGCTTTCAAGGGCATCGTGCTTATTCTGGTCGCAACGTTCCTGTTCTCCAGTCACGACGCGTTGTCCAAATATCTCTCGGGTTTTTATCCGATCATCATGGTGGTCTGGGCCCGTTACGTGGTGCACACGTTGTTGATGGCGGGCATTTTCCTGCCGCGCTCGGGGCTGCGGGTGCTGCGGACCAAGCGTCCGTTGTGGCAACTGGCCCGGGCGTTGTGCCTGTTGGGCACCAGTCTGTTTTTCACCACGGCGCTGATGTACATCCCCTTGGCCGAGGCGACCGCGGTCAACTTCCTCGCCCCCGTGCTGGTCACCGCGCTGTCAGTGCCGTTGCTGGGCGAACACGTGACGCGCGGTCAGTGGATCGCGGTGATCTTCGGTTTCATCGGGGTGCTGATCATCGTTCACCCCGGTGGTGATCTGTTCACGCCGGCGGTGCTGTTGCCGTTCTGTTCGGCGCTGTTTTTCTGCTTCTACCAATTGCTCACGCGCAAGCTCAGCGAGATCGACAGCCCGACCACCAGTAACTTTTTCGCAGGACTTTGCAATACCCTGGTGATGAGCGCGCTGGTGCCGTTCTTCTGGCAAGTGCCCAGCGTGACCCACGGCTTGATGATGCTCGCATTGGGTGCCTGCGGGATGACCGCGCACCTGATGCTGACCCAGGCCTTCCGCTTCGCCGCCCCGGCGTTGCTGGCGCCATTCGGGTATTGCCAGATTATCTTTGCCGGGCTGCTCGGCTGGCTGTTGTTCAGCCATACGCCGACGCTGACCACGGTAGTGGGTATCGTCCTGATCTGCTTGAGTGGATTGGCAGCGGCGTGGCAGCAGCGGCGCAAGTAAAGCTCGCGCCTTTTATGGCTGGCACAGGCTTTTGTGGCGAGGGAGCTCGCTCCCGCTGGGCTGCGAAGCGGCCCTCGCTTTTTTACGATTGCTGCGCAATCGAGCGGGAGCAAGCTCCCTCGCCACGGGTAGATCGCTGTCCGTTAGTTCACGGTCAGTTTTCCAGGGTCGGAACCTTGCGCGGCGCCATGAAGTACATCCAGATCAGCGCAATGAAATACATCGCCGGAATCAGGGTGAACAGCACCGTGTAGTTGTTATTGGTGACGGTCAGGATGTGCCCCACCAACTGGGTCATGAACATCCCGCCGACGGCGGCGCACATGCCGCCGAAGCCGAACACCGTGCTCATCATGTGCTTGGGCGTGTAGTCCATCACCAGGCTCCAGATATTTGCCGTCCAGGCCTGGTGGGCGCCGATGGCCAGGGAGATGGCAAACACCGCCACCCACAGGCTGCTGGAGCCGGCGGCCATGATTACCCCAACGATGCAGCAGGCGAACAGCAGCATGGAGACCAGTCGCGCCTTGATCGGGTTGACCCCGCGACCGATCAGGAACGAGGACAGGATCCCGCCGCCGACGCTGCCGAAGTCGGCGGTCAGGTAGATGATGATCAGCGGGATGCCCATCTGGGTCACGTTGATGCCCAGGTTGTATTGCTGGTTGAGAAACGGCGGCAGCCAGTAGAGGTAGAACCAGAACACCGGCGCGGTAATCGAGTAGGCCAGGGCGAAGGCCCAGGTGCCGCGCATGCGCAGGATACGGGAGAACGGTACGCGGATCTGGTCCGGTTCTTCCTGGGCCTGGATGTAGTCCAGTTCCGACTGTTTGACGCTGGGGTGATCTTCCGGGTTGAAGTATTTCAGGCCCCAGAACAGCAGCCAGATCCCGCCCAGCGCGGCCATGCACAGGAACGCGGCCTGCCAGCCCCACACGTGCAGGATCAGCGGCAGCAGCATCGGCGTGAACATCGCGCCAACGTTGGTGCCGGCGTTGAAGATACCGGTGGCCACGGCCCGTTCGCCGGCCGGAAACCACAGCCGCGTGGTCTTGACGCAGGCCGGGTAATTGGCGGCTTCGGTCAGGCCGAGGATGAAGCGGCAGACCATGAAGCCCACCGCCGAAGTGGCCAGGCCATGGGCGCCGGTTGCCAGGCTCCAGAGCAGCACGGCGCAGAAGAACACACGCTTGACGCCGATCCGGTCGATCAGGCGACCTTGCAGCAGGAAGCCGACCGCATAACCGACCTGGAACCAGAAGTTGATATTGGCGTAGTCCATCGCCGTCCAGCTCATCTCCTTGGCCAGGATCGGCTGCATGACCCCCAGGGCGGCGCGGTCGATGTAGTTCAAGGTGGTGGCGAAAAACACCAGGGCAAGCATGCCCCAACGGGTCTTGCCCACGGCCATGGCGCCACGGATCTTGTCGCCGATGCCGTCTTGGGCGGCACTCAGGCCGGGGGCCAGGCGGGAACTCTGGGAAGGAATCATAGGTGCACCCGTTCTTGAAATTCTTATGGTTTGGTCTGGGTCTGCATTGAGGCTCGCGCCGCAACCCGGCGTCAATGTGGGGTCGATGGTGCGCAGTGGACAAAAAATCGTCAATTCGCTGATCGGGCATTGTGTTCGATAATCGCCCAAAAAACTAACCGGATGGTACATATTAAATTGCCCAAAAAAACCGACCGCTCAATAATCGGCTGACTCTTTCAAAAGCGGCGCACCTTGTGTAGCCGATGCCTGTCCCGGGAGCCGAAGTCATGCAGCGTTCCATTGCCACTGTTTCCTTGAGCGGTACCCTGCCGGAAAAACTCGAAGCGATTGCCGCCGCTGGTTTCGACGGCGTGGAAATTTTCGAGAACGACCTCCTGTATTACGACGGCAGCCCTCGGGAAATCAGGCAGATGTGCGCCGACCTGGGTATCGCCATCACCTTGTTCCAGCCATTTCGGGATTTCGAAGGCTGCCGCCGGGATCGTCTGGCACGCAACCTTGACCGCGCCGAGCGCAAATTCGACCTGATGCAGGAGCTGGGCACCGATCTGGTGCTGGTGTGCAGCAATGCCTCGGCCGACAGCGTCGGCGACGAGCAGATCCTGATTGATGACCTCAGGCTGCTGGCCGAGCGCGCCGGTGCGCGGGGCCTGCGCATCGGCTATGAAGCGTTGGCCTGGGGCCGCCACGTGAATACTTATCAACAGGTCTGGAACATCGTGCGCCAGGCCGATCACCCCAGCCTGGGCGTGCTGCTCGACAGCTTTCACACCTTGTCCCTCAAGGGCGACCCGAGCGCCATCGCCGAGATTCCCGGGGAGAAGATTTTTTTCGTGCAGATGGCCGACGCACCGATCCTGGCGATGGACGTCCTGGAGTGGAGCCGGCATTTCCGCTGTTTCCCGGGCCAGGGCGAATTCGACCTGCCGGGTTTCCTCGCGCCGATCATCCAGAGCGGTTACACCGGGCCGCTGTCGCTGGAGATCTTCAACGACGGGTTTCGCGCCGCGCCGCCCAGGGCCAACGCCGCCGACGGTTTGCGTTCGCTGCTGTACCTGGAAGAAAAAACCCGTGAGCGCCTGGCCGCGCAAGCGCCTGCGCAGAACAGCGATATCCTCTTCGCGACAGCGCCGGCCAGCGAATACAACGGCGTTGAATTCCTGGAGTTCGCCGTGGATGACAACCTCGGCGCCAAGCTCTCCCACTGGCTGGAGCGGCTGGGGTTCGTCAAGGCCGGCCAGCATCGCTCCAAGAACGTCAGCCTGTTGCGCCAGGGCGATATCAACCTGATCCTCAATTGCGAGCCGTATTCCTTCGCCCACAGCTTTTTTGAAGCCCATGGCCCATCGTTGTGCGCCACCGCCGTGCGGGTCAAGGACAGCGCCAGCGCTCTCAAGCGGGCGGTGGCCTACAAGGGCCAGCCTTATCGTGGCCTGGTCGGGCCCAACGAGCTGGAGCTGGCGGCGGTGCGAGCGCCGGATGGCAGCCTGATCTACCTGGTGGACCAGGACGCCGATGTCTATGGCACCGATTTCAACTTGCAACCCGGTGCGGTCATCGGCGCCGGGCTCAAGCGCATCGACCACATGGCGATGGCGCTGCCGGCCGACAGCCTCGACAGTTGGGTGCTGTTCTACAAGAGCCTGCTGGATTTCGAAGCTGACGATGAAGTGGTGTTGCCCGACCCCTATGGCCTGGTGAAAAGCCGTGCGTTGCGCAGCCGCTGCAGTTCGATTCGCTTGCCGCTGAACATTTCCGAGAACCGCAACACCGCGATCTCACACGCGCTGTCGAGTTATCGCGGTTCCGGCGTGCACCATATCGCCTTTGACTGCGACGATATCTTCGCCCAGGTCAGCCGTGCCAAGGAGGCCGGGGTGCCGTTGCTGGACATTCCGCTCAATTACTACGATGACCTGGCGGCACGTTTCGATTTCGACGATGAGTTTCTCAGCGAGCTGGCCTATTTCAACGTGTTGTACGACCGTGACGCCCAAGGCGGCGAGTTGTTTCACGTCTATACCGAACCGTTCGAAGGTCGGTTTTTCTTCGAAATCATCCAGCGCAAGAACGGTTATGCCGGCTACGGCGCGGCCAACGTCGCGGTGCGGCTGGCGGCCATGGCCAAGTCCCGCAGCGGCGGCTTGCGGCACGCCAAGTTGTAGGGAAATCGTAAGCGCGGCGGTAAAGGGCAACGCCGTGGCTTCCTTCACTGTGCGGTGCGGCCCATAATCGCGAACCTGTGCAGTGATGGCCGTGAGCCCGTAATGACTATGAATCCAGAGCTTTCCGCAGCCCTCGACGAACCTGTCGCCGCGCCGCGCAAGAGTCGCAAGAACAACCCGGAAAAGACCCGGGAAAATATTCTTCAGGAAGCCATCGTCGAGTTCGTCCAGCAGGGCCTGGCCGGCGCGCGGGTCGACGCCATCGCCGAGCGCATCCACACCTCCAAGCGGATGATCTATTACTACTTCGGCAGCAAGGAGCAGCTGTACGTCGAGGTGCTGGAAAAACTCTACGGCGATATCCGCACTACCGAAAGCCGCCTGCACCTGGCGGAGCTGGCGCCGGTCGACGCAATCCGGCGCCTGGTGGAATTCACTTTCGACCACCATGACCGCAATGTGGACTTCGTGCGTATCGTCTGCATCGAGAACATCCACAACGCCGAATACGTGAAGCAGTCTGGCGCGATCAAGGCGATGACCAACACCATCCTCGATTCCCTCGGTGTGATATTGCGCCGAGGCGCCGAGGAGGGCGTATTCCGCGCCGGTCTCGAGCCGCTGGATGTGCATCTGCTGATCAGTTCGTTCTGCTTCTATCGGGTGTCCAACCGCCAGACGTTCGGTGAGATCTTTCAGATCGATCTGTCGGACGAAGCGGTAAAGCAGCGCCATCGGCAGATGGTCTGTGAGTCGGTGTTGCGGTACTTGCAGGCCTGATACCGAACCTCTGCATACCTTGTGGGAGCGAGCCTGCTCGCGAATGCGCTGTGCCAGTCACAAATTCGCCTACTGAAACAACGCATTCGCGAGCAGGCTCGCTCCCACAGAGGAATTTTCACTCGGCTTTAATTATCCATGCGCTGAAAATGCGCCAGCATCCGCCCCGCATCGGGCGCCACGCCGCTGAACAGTTCGAACGCCTTCACCGCCTGGAACACCGCCATGGTGCCGCCATCCAGCGTGCGGCAGCCGAGGGCGCGGGCGTTGCGCAGCAGTTCGGTTTCCAGCGGGAAATAGACGATTTCCGCGACCCACAGATCGCCTCGCAACAGCTCCACCGGTACCGGCATGCCCGGCAGTTTCGCCATGCCCATGGGCGTGGTGTTCACCAGGCCGTCGGCCTCGGCCATGGCGGTGGGCAGGTCGTGCCCGGCGCGAGCACGGCCGGCGCCGAACTGTTGGTTCAGGTTATTCGCCAGCGCCTCGGCACGGCTGGTCTCGACATCAAAGATGCTCAGCGTCTTCGCGCCTTCGGCGAGTAGCGCGTGGGCAACGGCGGCCCCGGCACCCCCTGCGCCCATCTGGACGACATGGCGACGGGTAACATCGCCCAGGCCACGCCGAAAGCCCTCGGCGAAGCCGAGGCAGTCGGTGTTGTGGCCGATGCGTTTGCCATTCTTCAGCACCACGGTATTTACCGCACCGATGCCGCGCGCTTCGGGCGACAACTCGTCCAGCAGCGGGATGACCGCCTGCTTGCAAGGAAACGTGATATTCAGCCCGGTAAAACTCATACGTTCGGCAGCCACGAGCAAATCGGCCAGGGCGCCGCTGTCGAGTTTCAGCGCATCCAGATCAATCAGCCGATACAGGTAACGCATGCCTTGGGCATCGCCCTCGTGTTCGTGGAGCGCCGGCGTGCGAGAGGCCTGGATGCCCGCGCCGATCAGGCCGGCCAGTACAGTGACGTTGGACATACTCATCAACCCTTCAACCGCTGACTGAAATGTTCCAGGGCCAGGCGATAACCATGGCTGCCGAACCCGCACATCACGCCGATGGCGACTGACGAGACAAAGGAGTGGTGGCGAAAGGTCTCGCGGGCGTGGACATTGGACAGGTGGACTTCGATCACCGGGACTTCACTGGCCACCAGCGCATCGCGGATCGCAACCGAAGTGTGGGTCCAGGCCGCCGGGTTGATGATGATCCCGGCACACCGGCCACGGGCGCCGTGGATCCAGTCAAGCAATTCGCCCTCCTGGTTGGTCTGGCGGAACTCCACGGCCAGGCCGAACTCCTCGGCGGCGCGGCCGCACAGCGCGGAAATATCAGCCAGGGTTTCGTGGCCATAGGTGGCCGGCTCGCGGGTGCCGAGCAGGTTCAGGTTCGGGCCGTTGAGCACCAGAACGATCGGAGGCATCGCAATTTTCTCCACATTTTTATTGTTGGTGTGGGCTGTGGTTCAGCCTGTGGGGATAAATTGTACTAGATGGTTAATTTGGTCAAATAAAGCAGCGGTCATCGGACAATAACTGTTCGATGATCGAACATTGCCGTTACAAGGAGAGGGCAGTTGTGGCGAGGGAGCTTGCTCCCGCTGGGCTGCGCAGCAGCCCCAGGTTTTTGCGGTTGCTGTGCAACCGAGCGGGAGCAAGCTCCCTCGCCACGACGGTTTGCGTAGGTCAGCGCCGGGTCAGCAACACGCCGGATTCCATGTGATGAGTCCACGGAAACTGATCGAACAACGCGCAGCGCGTGATGCGGTGGGTGTCGCTCAACTGCGCGATGTTCGCGGCGAGGGTTTCCGGGTTGCAGGAGATGTAGAGAATGTTGTCGAAGCGTCGGGTCAGTTCGCAGGTGTCCGGGTCCATGCCGGCGCGAGGTGGGTCGACGAAGACGCTGCCGAATTCGTAGCTTTTCAGGTCGATACCCTGCAAGCGGCGAAATGGGCGGACTTCGTTCAAGGCTTCGGTCAGTTCCTCGGCGGACAGCCGTACCAACGTGACGTTATCCACAGCGTTTTCGCTGAGGTTGCTCAGCGCGGCGCTGACCGATGTCTTGCTGATTTCAGTGGCGAGCACTTTGCGCGCGCGGGTGGCCAGGGGCAACGTGAAGTTGCCGTTGCCGCAGTAAAGCTCCAGCAGATCGTCGCTGCGATCGCCCAAGGCTTCATAAGCCCAATTGAGCATCTTCTGGTTTACCGTGCCGTTGGGCTGGGTGAAGGCGCCTTCGGGCTGGCGATAGCTGAAGGCACGGCCGCCCACCTCAAGTTTTTCCACCACATAATCGTGGCCGATCACTTCCCGTTTGCCTTTGGAGCGCCCGATGATACTGACGCCCAGGTCGGTCGCGAGCTTCGACGCCGCGGCGTGCCAGTGTTCATCCAGCGGGCGGTGATAACACAGGGTGATCATCGCGTCGCCGGCCAGGGTGGTCAGGAATTCCACTTGGAACAGCTTGTGGCTCAACGGCGCACTGGCCTGCCAGGCGGCCTTGAGCTGCGGCATCAACTGGTTGATGCGCAAGCTGGCGATGGGGAACTCTTCGATCAGGATCGGCGTGCGCTTGTCATCCTGGGAAAACATCGCGTAGTGGCGTTCGCCGGCCTCGCGCCACAGGCGGAATTCGGCGCGCAGGCGGAAGTTCTGCAACGGCGAGTCGAATACCTCGGGCTCGGGTGCATTGAACGGAGCCAGCAAGTCACGCAAGCGCGTGACCTTGTCCTGCAACTGGGCGGCGTAGGCTTGGGAATCAAAAGTCATGCGTTGAACCAACCCAACTTGATAACGAACAGGATCGACAGGATGACCAGCGCCGGGTTCAGCTCACGGCCACGGCCGGACACCAGTTTGATGGCGGTCCAGGCGATGAAGCCGAAGGCGATGCCATTGGCGATGGAGTAGGTGAACGGCATTGCCAGCGCCGTGATCACCACCGGGGCGGCGACGGTGATGTCGTCCCAGTCGATCTCGGCCAGGCCGGAGGTCATCAACACGGCCACAAACAACAGGGCCGGCGCGGTGGCGAAGGCCGGGACGCTGGCGGCCAGTGGCGAGAAGAACAGCGCCAGCAGGAACAGGATCGCCACGACGATGGCGGTCAGGCCGGTGCGTCCGCCGGCGCTGACGCCTGCCGCCGACTCGATGTAGCTGGTGGTCGTCGAGGTGCCCAGCAGCGAACCGGCCATGGCGGCGGTGCTGTCGGCGATCAGCGCGCGGCCCATCTTCGGCATGTGGCCGTCCTTGCCCATCAGCCCGGCGCGCTTGGCGACGCCGATCAGGGTGCCGGAGTTGTCGAACAGGTCGACGAAGAGGAAGGCGAAGATCACGCTCACCAGACCGATGTCCAGGGCGCCCTTGATGTCCAGTTGCAAAAACGTCGGGGCGAGGGAGGGCGGCGCGGAAATGATCCCGCCAAACGGCGTGAAGCCCATCACGATCGAGACGACGGTGACCGCCAGGATGCCGATCAGCACGGCGCCGCGCACTTTCAGTGCTTCGAGGGCGACGATCAGGACGAAGCCCAGGGTCGCCAGGATCGGCGCCGGTTGTTTCAGGTCGCCCAGACCGACCATGGTCGCCGGGTTTTTCACCACGATGCCAGCGTTGTTCAGGGCGATCAGCGCCAGGAACAGGCCGATACCGGCGGCGATGGCCGAGCGCAGTGGCAGCGGGATGCTGTTGATGATCCATTCGCGAATACGAAAGATCGACAGCAGGAAAAACAATACGGCGGAGACGAACACCGCACCCAGCGCCACTTGCCAGGTATGGCCCATGTGCAAGACCACGGTGTAGGTGAAGAAGGCATTCAGGCCCATGCCCGGTGCCAGGGCGATCGGATAGTTGGCGATCAGGCCCATGACCGTCGAACCGATGGCCGCCGCCAGGCAGGTGGCGACGAATACGGCACCCTTGTCCATGCCGGTTTCGCCGAGAATGCTCGGGTTGACGAACAGAATGTAGGCCATGGCCAGGAAGGTCGTGACGCCCGCCAGGATCTCGGTCCGCACGTTGGTATTGTGTGCCTTGAGTTGAAACAGCCTTTCCAGCATGTCTGCTCCCCGTGGCGCGCGCGGCGCCGTGAATGTATCGACCTCAACAGCAAAGCACACTGCGCCAGGGGCGCCCGGGATTTTCTGCGGGTCGGAAAAAGCCGCGCATCATAGCAGCGCGGCGATGAGGCTGCGATCCTCGGTGTGCGTCGCAAAGTGTGCAGACGCAAAAGTTGGGCCATACTGCGCGCGATTCCGGGGAGGTCGGTATGTATCGCATGAAAAAATTCGCATGGGCCTGCGCCTTGAACCTGGGGCTGCTCGGAACGGCGGCGCACGCCGCCTCGGCGCCGCCGCTGAGCGAGGTCAAGGTGCTCAAGGTCGAATCGCCGACCTGTGGGTTTGAGAATATCGCGGCAGGGCAGGCGCAGACCCGTTGCGATCACAGCGGGCCGAATATCAAGGTCTACGTGTTGGAGGTCGGTTATGGCCGCCAGCCTCATGTCACGCTGGACGGCTTCGAAGTCGACGGCACCCGCTCGCCGGTGTGCGCGTTCGGCAATGGCAATCTCAACGACTGTTCGACGAGCACCAAGGTGGTCGGTTACCTGTACATCTTCGATCTGAAGGGCAAGCAGGAAGGCACTTTCAGCTTCACCAATGTGTCGATCAACGCGCCGGGGAACCGGATGGCGACCCAGCTCTACATCAAATGACACCGTCACGGGCGACCTTCACCTGACACGGCCCGGCAAAGCTGGCTAGTCTTGAGGGATCACCCAGCGGAGAGCGCCCATGATTCCTGGAACCAAGATCCCCCGAGCCCTGATTGCCGTGGCTGAAGGCGTCGACGATTTGCAGACGGTGACGCTGATCGATGTGTTGCGTCGTGCGCAGCTCGAAGTGGTGGTGGCGAGTATCGAGGGCCGACGCATGCTCACCTGTGCACGCGGCACGCGCCTGACCGCCGACGGCATGCTGGTGGACATGCTGGTTCAGGATTTCGACCTGATCGTCCTGCCGGGCGGCATCATTGGCGCGCAGCATCTGGCCGCCCACCAGCCTTTGCAGCAGTTGGTCAGGGACCAGGCCGCCGCCGGGCGATTTTTTGCCGCCATCG
This sequence comes from Pseudomonas sp. R3-56, assembly GCF_051132075.1. NCBI lineage: Bacteria > Pseudomonadati > Pseudomonadota > Gammaproteobacteria > Pseudomonadales > Pseudomonadaceae > Pseudomonas > Pseudomonas sp. R3-56. The sequence goes on from NZ_CP071657.1 coordinate 882,974, forward strand.
CCGAAGCGCCGGCGCTGGTACTCCAGGCGTTCGGCGTGCTACGCCAGCGCCGCATGACGTGCCTGCCCGCCGTGAGCCAGCAGCTGTCCGGATGCAGCTTCGTCGACCAGCCGGTGGTGGTGGATGGCAACTGCATCACCGCCCAAGGCTCGGCCGCCGCCCTGATATTTGCCCTGACGCTGGTGGAGCAACTCGCCGGCAAGGGTGTGAGAGGTGTGGTGGCGGCGGAGTTGCTGGCCTGATCTTTCCTTTAATCGAGAGTAGCCCTGTGGCGAGGGAGCTTGCTCCCGCTCGGCTGCGCAGCGGCCGCTGGCGTTTCGTCGCCCAATTGCCTTGAACGCTCACCCCACCTCGAAGTCGTACCCCTTATGACGGCGGTTTCCCAAAACGCCGCGAGTACGACCAACCGTGAGGTGTTCCATGAGCGCGACCTTGTCCGAAGCGACGCAGGCGTCCTTCGTCCGTCATCCGATACGTCTGACACTCAATGGCGCCGTGCGCGAGTTGCAGGTGCTGTCCTGGACTACGCTGCTGGACCTGCTGCGCGAGCAACTGGACCTGGTAGGTAGCAAGAAAGGCTGTGATCACGGGCAATGCGGCGCCTGCACGGTGTTGCGTGATGGCAAGCGTATCAACGCCTGCCTGACCCTGGCGGTGATGTGCGACGGCGCCGAGTTGACCACCGTCGAGGGCTTGGCCAATGGCGATGAGCTGCACCCCATGCAGCGGGCGTTCATCAAGCATGACGCGTTCCAGTGCGGCTACTGCACGCCGGGGCAGATCTGTTCGGCGGTGGGGCTGGCCAACGAGGGCCGGGCGCAGACCAGCGCCGAAATCAGCGAACTGATGAGCGGCAACCTCTGCCGATGCGGCGCCTACAACAATATTCGCGACGCCATCGAGGAAGCGCTTCCGCTCTGCCAGACAACGGAGGGCGAGCGATGAATCCCTTTAGCTACAGCAAGCCCGACACCGTGCAGGCGGCCGTCGAGTTGTCCAGTGCGAACTCGCGCTTCATCGCTGGCGGCACCAACCTGCTGGACCTGATGAAGGAAAACCTCAGCCGCCCCCAGCACTTGATCGATATCACCGGTCTGCCTTTGACGGACCTCAGCGAGACCCCGTCGGGCGGGGTGATGATTGGCGCATTGGTAAGTAATGCCGATCTGGCCTGGCATCCGTGGATTCAACGGCGCTATCCGCTGCTCGCCCAAGCCATCCTGGCGGGCGCCTCGCCGCAGTTGCGCAATATGGCCAGCACCGGTGGCAACCTGTTGCAACGCACGCGCTGCTATTACTTTTATGACGCCTCCGTGCCGTGCAACAAGCGGCGCCCAGGCAGCGGTTGCCCGGCCCGAAGCGGCCTGAACCGGATCCACGCGATTTTCGGCGCCAGTGATCAGTGCGTGGCGACTCATCCGTCGGACATGTGCGTGGCCCTGGCGGCGCTTGAGGCGGTTGTTCATGTGCTGGGACGGGGCGGCGCGCGGACCATCGAGTTCGCGGATTTTCACCGTCTGCCCGGTGACGCACCGGATCGGGACAACCAATTGGCCGATGACGAGCTGATCACCTATATCGAGTTGCCTCCAGTGGGTTTTGCTGAACATAGCCACTACCTGAAGATCCGTGACCGGGCCTCCTACGCCTTTGCGCTGGTTTCGGTGGCGGCGGCGCTGGAGCTTGATGGGCCGGTGATTCGCCAGGCTCGGCTGGCCCTCGGCGGTGTAGCCCACAAACCGTGGCGCGACAAGGCCGTGGAAAACTGGCTGGTCGGCCAGGCCGTCAGCCGCGAAACCTTTACGGCGGCTGCCGATGCGTTAATGCAGAACGCCGAGCCGCTGGAACACAACGGCTTCAAAGTCAAACTGGCACGCCGGGCAATTATCCGCGCCTTGAGCGATGCCGCGCTGGTGGGGGGAACCACCCGATGAATGCATTGAGCAAAACCATAGGCAAGCCGCTTGACCGGACCGATGGCCTGCTCAAGGTCACCGGTCGGGCCCGATACGCCGGGGAGTATCCCGAAGATGGCCTGCTGCACGGCAGCGTCGTCTCCAGCGGTATCGCCCGTGGCCGGGTCGTGCGCATCGATGCTTCCCGAGCCCTGGCGCTGCCGGGCGTCGTCGCGGTGATCGACCATACCAACCGCCCGAAGATCGCCAGTTACGACGAGCCCTACCAGGATGCCGACGCTGCAGAGGGTTCGCCGTTCCGGCCGTTGTTCAACGATCAGGTCCTCTACAGCGGCCAGCCGCTTGCCCTGGTGGTTGCGGAAAATATCGAGCTGGCGCGTTACGCCGGCTCGCTCGTTGAGATCGACTACGAGACCCAGGACCATCAGACCGATCTGACCATCCTGCAAAACGAAGCGCATCCGGCGCCCGCCGAATTACCCAAGCCCCGTGGGAATTTTCAGGGCGAGTACGCCAGCTCGGCGCTCAGCGTTGATGTGTCCTACAGCACGCCGATAGAACATCACAACCCTATGGAGCCCCACGCTTCGACCGTTCTGTACCAACCCGACGGCAGCTTGCATATTCACGACAAGACCCAGGGCACGCAGAATTGCCAGGCCTATGTACAAGAGGTGTTCGGGCTGGAAAAAGAACAGGTGCGGGTGTTTGCCGCCTACGTTGGCGGCGCTTTCGGTTCCGGGCTGCGCCCGCAGTACCAGTTGCCGTTGGCGGTAATGGCCGCGCTGACGCTCAAGCGCTCGGTGCGGGTCAGCCTGACCCGTCAGCAAATGTTTACCTTCGGCTACCGGCCCCGGACCTTCCAGCGCGTGCAACTGGGGGCTGCGGCCAACGGACGTTTGCTCGCGGTGGCCCATAGCGCCGTCGGCCAGACGTCGCGCTTCGAGGACTTCACCGAGCATGTGGTGGAGTGGAGCGGCATGCTCTATCACTGCGATAACGTCGAATTGAGCTACAAGCTGGTACCCCTGGACGTCTACACACCGCTGGACATGCGTGCCCCCGGCGCCGCCCTTGGACTGATCGGTCTGGAGTGCGCCATGGACGAGTTGGCCTGCGCCCTGGCCATCGACCCGGTCCAGCTGCGCTTGATCAACTATGCCGAACGTAACGAGAACGAAGGCAAGCCGTATTCGAGCAAGGAGTTGCGCGAATGTTATGCCCAGGGTGCCGACCGTTTCGGTTGGAGCAAGCGCAATCCGGAGCCGCGCAGCATGCGCGCAGGGCGGCAACTGGTAGGTTGGGGCATGGCCGGCGGTGTCTGGGAGGCCATGCAGCAGAAGGCCAGCGCCCGAGCATCGCTGGACCCCGACGGCAAGCTGACCGTGAGCAGCGCGACCACTGACATCGGCACCGGCACCTATACCGTCATGACCCAGATTGCTGCCGAGACGTCCGGCGTTTCCTTGGAGAATGTCACTTTTGTGCTTGGCGATTCGTCGCTGCCGACCGCACCGCTGCAGGGCGGTTCGTTTACCGTCTCGTCAGTCGGCACCGCAGTGCAGCAAGCCTGTGAGGCGCTGCGGGAAAAACTGCTCGCCGTGGCTCGGCAGACTTGCCCGGCCTTCAGCGGCGCAACCCTTGAGCAAGTGACGTTTATCGACGGTGAACTGCGCATGGGGGAGGCCAGTGTCACCCTGGCGGAGCTCGCTCGGAACAGCGGCGAGACGCCGTTGCAGGCACAAGTCACGGCCCAGCCGGATGAGAAACGCCAGGCCTATGCCACTGCTACGCACTCGGCGGTGTTCGTCGAGGTGCTGGTCGACGAAGACCTGGGCACGGTGAAGGTCAACCGCGTGGTCAGCGCCATCGCGGCCGGGCGGGTGATCAACCCGAAAACCGCCCGCAGCCAGATTCTCGGTGGCGTGGTCTGGGGCGTCGGCATGGCCCTGCACGAAGAAACCCTGACCGATCACGCCCTGGGCCGTCACATGAACCACAACCTCGCCGAATACCACGTGCCGGTCAACGCCGACATCGGCGACATCGACGTGGTGTTCGTCGATGAACAGGACGACATCGTCAATGCGCTGGGGTCCAAGGGCGTCGGTGAAATCGGCATCGTCGGTGTGGCGGCAGCGGTGGCTAATGCCATTTACCATGCCACCGGCAAACGGGTGCGGGACTTTCCCATTACGCTGGACAAGTTGCTCTGAGGGAGTGGTCAATACGGTGAGCCTGTGGAACTTCGGTTCCACAGGCTGAAGAGCAGTGGTTCAAACGCCTCCCGAGTTCAAAGCAGAGCCTTCGGTTGCCATGCGTCCCGCTCGGGTAGAGGGGGCTTGTCGAACAACGGGTTGTCGCTCTTGGATAATCTGTTCTAAGGCTCCTTGATATCGGTATTGACCGCTGCTTTCTCCTCGGTGGAGGCGGTGGACTTGCCGGCCAGTGAGGTGTCGCCCTTGAAGAGTTCGTTCCAGAAGCTTTCACTATCGATATCAGGTACTTCGGTGTTGAGGTCCATGGCTATATCAAGCAGCAGCCTGGCTTCGTAATCGGCTGGATACTGCGATTGTTCAATGGCGGGCAAGCCACGGTAATGATCGAGCAGGTTCTTGTAGAAATCGGTCATTTTTCCTGTGTTGCTGTATTCCATCGTCCCCTTGGCGATGACTATCTGCCGCCATGCCTCTTCCTGTTGGGCTACTTCATGTTGCGCAGAGCGCCGCTCATTGACGGTAAAAGCGCCGCTGTCATCGTAAATGATCAAATTCAGCTGATCTCTCGGCATCCCGGAAAAAGGATTTTTGCCGCGGCCGTCTGTGACGACTCCGTTGATGTATTCAGTAGCCTGTCTGGCACGCGCCAAGAGTTCGGGGTCATCGGTATCAGGAACTTCAGCATCATATCTGGCTTTGGTTTCAATATAATCCTCACCCAATTTTTCTGCTGTGCTCATGGCCAAGGCGAAAAGCTCTTTCCTGCTCAGGCTAGCGTCCCGCGCCTCTGCGCGTTCAGCGGCCTCGCTCAATTGACGTGAGAGCGGAGAAACGGTACTGCTGTCATCACCTCCGGTATTTACCGGGTCTCGAATGATATTGAAGTTATCGCTAATGGTGGCTTTGGTTTCGGTTGCTTTACTCAGGGCGGGAGCGCTGTGGGTCATGAAGTTGACATTGGAAATTGCCATGGCAGTCACCTATTCCTGGCGAGGTATTTGGATATTGATTTGCCGAGTTCAGGCCTGAAAAGACTTCGAATTCGGACGGTCCTCACTTCATAGTAATTTGCACTGCCCATTCATAAGTTCTGAAGTCTCTGGACAGGACTGTGATCGTGCAGATAGCACCGCCCCCCGGAGTAGCAGATTCCTTCCATCTTGGAATCTTGGAGCCTCCTGGACCCGCAGTCGCCACGAAAGTAGTTGAATAAACACACTCCTTGCTGCCCATTTTGTAGCGCAAACTTGCAAAGTTGGCATCTGGAGAGGTTCGACTTTGCACCTTGTAGGTATTGGATTGATCTGCTTTTACTGATGGCGTGGGGGTGGGGTTGGAATTATTTCTGGTGGAGGCTTCGTTGTTGTTTGCAACGGTATATGTTGCGTCCTTTGTGCCAAGGTTTTTGAATGTGACGGTTACGGCTGGCCCAGCCATAGCTGAAGCCACGGAGAAAATTGTCAATGCGAGAGTTGTTATCACCCAGTTTGATGCGCGCATGGTTTGTTCCCTGTATTGATTGTTATACAGCGTTGCCGGTATTGCTTCACGGAGGATGTTTTTCGCATGGTGTGACGCTAAGTGGGTTTTTGCAATGCCAATAAGTCTGTGAATGTTAATAAAGGAAAGGTGCGTAAGAAATTTCACTTCGGCGCGTAGTAAGTAAGTTATTTATATAAACAAACCAGATTAGCCCTTAAGACTCTTCCCACAGGTCGTGACCCACAGGCAAAAAAGCTCAGCGATTCCCGAAGCAATACGTCTCAGGCTTTCGTTTCGGCAACCGGTTCGTGCATCCGGTCGCGGTTGGCCAGGGTCGGGAACAGCTTGATCCAGGCTCCGGTCACCAGCAGCGTGCCGACGCCCCCCATGACCACCGCCGGCACCGTGCCGAACCAGTGGGCGGTCAGGCCGGATTCGAATTCGCCCAGCTGGTTCGAGGCGCCGATGAACAGGCCGTTCACGGCGCTGACCCGGCCACGCATTTCATCCGGCGTTTCCAATTGCACGAAAGAGGCGCGGATGACCATGCTGATCATGTCCGCCGCGCCCAGCACCACCAGTACCGCCAAGGAAAACCAGAACGAAGTGGAGAGGCCGAAGGCAATCGTGGCGACGCCGAACACGCCCACCGCCGTGAACATCACTCGGCCAACCTTGCGCTCGACGGCAAACCGCGCCAGCCACAACGACATCAGCAAGGCGCCCACCGCCGGTGCCGAGCGCAACAGGCCCAGGCCCCAGGGGCCGGTGAGCAGGATGTCCTTGGCGAATACCGGCAGCAACGCCGTCGCGCCCCCTAGCAATACCGCGAACAGGTCTAGGGAAATCGCCCCGAGAATATCCTGCCGGCTGCGGATGAAGCGGATGCCCGCCAGCAGCGAATTCAGGGTCGCCTTGCCTTTGTTCAACGGCGTCTGCCGCGCGGGCAGGTTGAGCATCAGGCCGCAGGCGATGAGGTAGAGCAGCACGGTCGGCCCGTAGACCCAGACGCTGCCGAAGGCGTACAGCAAACCGCCCAGCGCGGGTGCGACGATGGTCGCCGATTGCTGTGCCGACTGCGCAGCGGCCACGGCGCGGGGAAACAGCGCGGAAGGCACGATGCTCGGCAGCAGCGCCTGGGTCGTCGGCATTTCGAAGGAGCGGGCCGCGCCCAGCAGGAACGCCAGGATGAAGATCATCTCGCGCGTAACATTATCGGTGGCGCTGCCGATCACCAGCGCCACGGCAATCGTCGCCTGCAGGGATTGGCAGATGGCCGCGACCTTGCGCCGGTCATACCGATCGGCCACATGCCCGGTGTGCAGCATGAACAGCACCCGCGGTGCGAATTCGACCAGCCCTACGAGACCCAGGTCCAAGACGTTGCCGGTCAGCTGATAGAGGTTCCAGCCAATGGCCACGGTGAGCATCTGGAAGCCGCTCGCTGTGAAGATCCGGGCCAGCCAGAAGGCAATGAAAGGTCGGTGGTGACGGAGCAGCAAGGGCGCTTGGCTGGGCATCTATGACGGGTCCGGTGACGTGAAGAGCGAGATTATCACCGAGCTGTAACTGGAAGTTGCGGCGGCTGGAAAAATAGTTAGCCAGACATCAATTCAAATTGATGCGGGCTATTGTGGCGAGGGAGCTTGCTCCCGCTCGGTTGCGCAGCGACCGCAAAATCTCGGGGCCGCTGCGCAGCCCAGCGGGAGCAAGCTCCCTCGCCACGGGACAGCATGTGTTTGGAAGCGATGCCGTGGGGCAGCTTTGCGGCCCTGAGACAACCTGCCACGCGACAAAAGACCACGCCGTCCATCGGCAAATATGGGTCTACTCTTTGAACATTGCTTGATCCAGATCAATGCCTGCAAAGGCGTTGCGCTGGGGCCACCCGGCCAGAATCCTGCGTTGTGACGGTTCTAAAAAAAGAACGATTTGAAAAGCATCACACTCCATATCCCCAGGGAGCTGTGATGCAAGCCCCGCCCGCAGCCGGTTTTACCTGACAGAGGAAGACTTATGTTCGGTTTGGAGGCGCTCGATCTCGCCCGAATCCAGTTCGCATTCACCATCTCGTTCCACATCCTGTTCCCGGCCATCACCATTGGCCTGGCGAGTTACCTGGCGGTGCTCGAAGGGCTGTGGCTGAAGACGCGTGACGACACCTACCGCGACCTGTACCACTTCTGGTCGAAGATATTTGCCGTCAACTTCGGCATGGGCGTGGTGTCCGGGCTGGTCATGGCCTATCAGTTCGGCACCAACTGGAGCCGTTTTTCGGACTTCGCCGGTGCGGTCACCGGGCCGTTGCTGACCTATGAGGTGCTCACGGCATTCTTCCTGGAGGCGGGTTTCCTCGGGGTCATGTTGTTCGGCTGGAACCGCGTCGGCAGGGGACTGCATTTTTTCTCCACGGTCATGGTGGCGATCGGCACCCTGATCTCGACTTTCTGGATTCTTTCCTCCAACAGCTGGATGCAGACTCCGCAGGGCTACGAAATCATCGATGGCCGGGTCATCCCGGTGGACTGGCTGGCGGTGGTGTTCAATCCCTCGTTCCCTTACCGCCTGTTGCACATGTCGGTCGCGGCATTTGTTGCCACGGCGTTCTTCGTCGGATCGTCGGCGGCCTGGCATTTGCTCCGTGGTCGCGACAATCCGGCCATTCGCCGGATGCTGTCCATGGCGATGTGGATGGCCCTGCTGGTGGCACCGGTGCAAGCGGTCATCGGCGACTTCCACGGGCTCAACACGCTCAAGCATCAGCCGGCAAAAATCGCCGCGATCGAGGGGCATTGGGAAAACGTCGGCGACGAGCCCACGCCCCTGATTCTGTTTGGCTGGCCGGACATGGAAGCCGAGGAAACCAGATTTGCCGTGGAGATCCCTTACCTGGGCAGCTTGATCCTGACGCACTCGCTGACCGATCAAGTGCCGGCCCTGAAGGAGTTTCCGCCGGAGGACCGGCCGAATTCGACCATCGTGTTCTGGTCTTTCCGGGTCATGGTGGGCCTGGGGCTGCTGATGATTTTCACCGGCCTGTGCAGCCTCTGGCTGCGGCGTGGTGAACGGCTCTACCAATCCCGGCCATTTTTGCACTTGGTGCTGTGGATGGGACCGTCGGGCTTGATTGCAATTCTCGCGGGCTGGTTCACCACTGAAATCGGCCGCCAACCCTGGGTGGTCTACGGTCTGATGCGCACGGCGGATGCCTCGTCCGGCCACAGCTTTGCGCAAATGAGCTTCACCCTGATCATGTTCGTGGTGGTGTATTTCGCGCTGTTCGGTGCGGGCCTGAGCTACATGCTGCGCCTGGTGCGCAAGGGGCCGGTGGCTCACGAAGCCGAGCCGAGCGACGGCGGTCCGGGCCAGAAACGCACCCCGGCCCGTCCATTGTCGGCCGCCAACGAAGGCGACGACGAAGTGGACCACAACGACAGCTCGCACAAGGGGAATTGAGATGGGTATTGATCTTCCGCTGATCTGGGCCGTGGTCATCATCTTCGGCATCATGATGTACGTGATCATGGACGGCTTCGACCTGGGGATCGGCATTCTTTTCCCCTTCGTCAAGGGCGAACGCGACCGCGACGTGATGATGAATACCGTCGCGCCAGTCTGGGACGGTAACGAAACCTGGCTGGTGCTGGGCGGCGCCGGGCTGTTCGGGGCGTTTCCGCTGGCCTATTCGGTGGTGCTCTCGGCGCTGTACCTGCCGCTGATCCTGATGCTCGTTGGCCTGATCTTCCGGGGCGTGGCGTTCGAGTTCCGTTTCAAGGCCAAGGCCGAGAAGCGGCATTTGTGGGACAAGGCGTTCATCGGTGGTTCGCTGACGGCGACTTTTTTCCAGGGCGTGGCGCTGGGGGCATTCATCGACGGTTTCGAGGTGGTCAATCGCCAGTTTGCCGGCGGCTCCCTGGATTGGTTCACGCCGTTTACGGTGTTCTGCGGCCTGGCGTTGATCGCCGCCTACGCTTTACTCGGCTGTACCTGGCTGATCATGAAGACCGAAGGCAAGCTGCAAGAGCAGATGCACGATCTGGCCAGACCGCTGGCATTCGTGGTGCTCGCCGTGATCGGCATCGTCAGCATCTGGACGCCGCTGGCTCACGCCGACATCGCGGCACGCTGGTTCACCCTGCCGAACCTGTTCTGGTTCCTGCCGGTGCCGATCCTGGTGCTCGTCACCATGTACGGCTTGTTCCGCGCCGTGGCCCGCAACGCCAACTACACGCCCTTCATCCTGACGCTAGTGTTGATCTTTCTTGGCTACAGTGGCCTCGGCATCAGCTTGTGGCCAAACATCGTGCCGCCATCCATTTCGATCTGGGACGCCGCGTCACCGCCCCAGAGCCAGGGCTTCATGCTGGTCGGCACGCTGTTCATCATACCGTTGATCCTGGTGTACACCTTCTGGAGCTACTACGTGTTCCGCGGCAAGGTCACCCATGACGATGGCTACCATTGACCGACCTGCGAGGTGCCGAGAATGGCCAAGCCTGACTTGAAAGACATCGAAGCCGCTGAGAAAAAACCGTTATGGCAGCGGCTCGGCTGGCTCGTGGCGATCTGGGCCGGGAGTGTGCTGGCGCTGTTCATCGTTGCCAGCCTGATGCGGATGTTCATGAACGCCGCCGGTCTGACGACTCATTGAGCGGACCGCACTGAATGCCAGGGCTACTTGCGGGCCTTGAGAATCACGAATTTTGGCGTGGCGGCGACCTGCTCGACTCCCCGGAACAACCGAGCCAGCTTGCTGTGGTAGCCCAGGTGCCGGTTGCCGACGATGTACAGCGCGCCGCCAACCACCAACGCCTCGCGGGCTTGCTGGAACATCCGCCAGGCGAGGAAATCGCCGACCACTTGCTGCTGATGGAAGGGCGGATTGCACAGCACCACATCCAAAGATTGCGGCGCTTGTCCGGCGAGTCCATCGCCGGCCCGCAGGGTCACCTCACGCTCGCCGAGGGCCGCTCGCCAGTTTTCAGCGGCCGATTGGACCGCCATATATGACTCATCCACCAACGTGTACTGGGCCTGCGGGTTGTGCAGGGCGCTGGCGATAGCCAGCACGCCATTGCCGCACCCCAGGTCCGCCACCCGCGCCGCGCCGAGGTTTTTTGGCAGGTGTGGCAAAAAGGCGCGCGTGCCGATATCCAGCCCTTCGCGACAGAATACGTTGGCGTGATTGAGTAACTCGATTTTCGGCTCATCCAGCCAATAGCGAGTGGGGTAGGGAGAGGCGGTGGTGGTCCTGGTTTGTGGCGTGGCAATCAACAGGCGAGCCTTCTTCACCGCCAACGAGGCCTGTACCGGGCCGATATAGCGCTCCAGCAGATCGCCAGCGGCCCGTGGCAGATGCTTGACCATCGCGGCGGCTATGACCTGAGCGCCTGGAGCCAGTTGCTCTTGCAGCCGGATCAATTGCTCTTCCAGCAGGGCCAGGGTCTTGGGTACTTTGATCAGGACACGGTCGAACGGCCCTGTCAGCGGTTCGCTGGCGGGCACGATCGGTACCGCATCGAAGGGCAAACCGTTGCGCGCCAGGTTTTTCTCCAATGCCTGTAGGGCAAGGAACGAGTCGCCGCTGCTGGTGACCTTGACCTTGCCGGCCAGGCTCGCCGCCAGGGCCCCGAAGCCGTCATTGAGTACCAGAACCCGGGTATCCGCTCCCGGCTGCTGTTCGGCCAGGTACGCAAGCAGATATTCATCGGCTGCGTCGAATGCCTGCAGCGGTTCGTTCTGCTGTTCGGGTTGGCGGATCAGGTCGAGTTGGGCGAAGGGACTATCTAGCAAGGGCATGGCGGGGACTCTGGCAAATCAACGAATGTCCCGCTGCCTGGAGGCAGGTGTCTCAGCGGGACCGCCTGAATGAACTGCGTCGCGTGCCTGGCACGTCATCATTCAAGTGGAACCGTGGATGTTACGTTTTTTTACTGGGCATTACTCGTGGGTTTTTCAGGGGGGCTGTTCTGCTTTGCTGATCAGATCATGTGGATATGGGCCGCCTTGGCAACCGCCGAGATTTTGTTGGTCACGTTCAGTTTCCGCATGCAGCTGTTGACATGGAAATTCACGGTGCGCTCGGAAAGACAGAGGATCCTGCCGACTTCCGATGCCGTCTTGCCTTCGGCAGACCATCTCAATACTTCAATTTCCCTTGGCGACAAATGGACTGTCTGTGACGAAGGCTCGGCGTCGGACATTCGCCGGCCTGCCAGCGCATGCAACCGTTGGCTGGCGAAAATGGCATAGCCCAGGTTGCCATAATGCTCCTCCGGGTCGATGGGGCGTTGCATCCTGGCGAGACTGAACAGACTGTAATAGGTGCCCCGTTCCTCATGGACGGCTTGTGTCCAGCCATGGCTGAGCCCTTGGTGTTCAAGTGCTTGCCATAATTCGGGGACCTCGCAAAAAATATCTTCGCTCCAGAGAATTGGCAGGGATGATTGATTGCAGTGTGCCAGTATCGGGTCGTTCGCCGCATAACCGTTTTGTTTGTATAGCCTGTTCCATCCATAAGGGTAGTTGTTGATATTGATCCGATGCCTGTGTCTGTCCGCAAAAGTCGGGTAGGCGGCGAAGGCGCAGTATTCAAATCCTTGATAATTAAAGAAGTTTTGTACGAGGCGATAGGCTTTTTGCAGGTCCTGCTCGCACGACAATTTCCTTAGTTGTAAATCCTTCCATGCATCCATGGCGTTCTCCTGGGTGTCGTCCAGTGATGTGGATCCAATTGATGCTGCGAAAATTAGTGTAGGGTATTTCCTACGCTTCAGGCATTTTTTTATCGGCGTTAGTTGTTATTAAATTGATGATTTTCTATTACGGTTTTCGATACGTTAATTTGTTTTTGTATAACTTTGATGAAGGAATCCGCTGGGAAGATGTGTGATGTACGACCTAAGTATCATTACTGATCGTAAGTGGTTAACGTGCTTGGTTTACGGGACAATACGGTCCTCGTCCCATTGGAGAGGCTCATGACCGACAGCGCAGAAAAGTTTACCCGCCAAACCCTGATCGATGTGCAGCCCCTGACGCCTCACCTGTTTACCCTGCGTACCACCCGGGATCGCGGCTTTCGTTTCCGGGCTGGTCAGTTTGCTCGACTGGGGGTGGTGAAGGCGGACGGCACTGCCGTCTGGCGGGCTTATTCCATGGTGTCTTCGCCGTTCGACGAGTTTCTGGAGTTTTTTTCCATCGTCGTCCCGGACGGCGAATTCACCAGCGAGCTCAGCCGGTTGAAGCCGGGGGACAGCTTGTTGGTCGAGCGCCAGGCCTTTGGTTACCTGACGCTGGACCGTTTTGTTGACGGTCGCGATTTGTGGCTGTTGTCCACCGGGACAGGGGTCGCCCCGTTTCTTTCTATCCTGCAGGACTTCGAGGTCTGGGAAAAATTCGAGCGGATCATCCTCGTTTACAGCGTCCGCGAGTCACCGGAATTGGCCTACCAGGCCTTGATCGACGCGTTGCCCCGGCGAGACTACCTCGTCGAATACGCCCATAAGTTTCGCTTCATTGCGACGGTCACCCGTGAACAACGCCCTGGCGCCCTCAACGGACGCATCACCACACTGATCGAAAATGGCGAGCTGGAACAGGCCGCCGGTGTCGCGCTGACGCCAGAGCATTCGCGGGTCATGTTGTGCGGCAACCCGCAGATGATTGACGACACGCGCAAGTTGCTCAAGGCCAGGGGCTTGCAACTGAGCCTCACGCGGCGGCCCGGCCAGGTGGCGGTGGAAAATTACTGGTGAAAAAAATGGCGTCCGTGGGACGCCATTTTTGGGCCGGCGAATCCTCAAGGCCTCTCGTTCTGAGCCTTGAGCAGGTCGCGGATCTCGCTGAGCAATTGTTCTTCCTTGGTAGGAACAGGCGGCGCGCTCGGAGCGACGGCCTCCTCGCGCTTCAGGCGGTTGATGGCTTTGACGCCCATGAAAATGGCGAAAGCCACGATGATGAAATCCACTGTCGTCTGGATGAATTTGCCATAGGCGAGCACCACCGCTGGCGTATTTCCTTCGGCCGCCTTGAGCGTGATCGCCAGGTCACTGAAATCCACTCCGCCGATCAGCAGGCCGAGCGGCGGCATGACCACGTCGCCAACGAATGACGAAACGATTTTGCCAAAAGCAGCACCAATGATGATCCCGACGGCCATGTCGACGACATTGCCTTTGACCGCGAAGGCCTTGAACTCGCTTAGCACGCCCATGAGTTGTTCCTTGTGACAGATGAGGTTTATAGCCGCAGTGTAAGTCAGCTAAACGGGTCTTGCCTGACATGCATGCTTACAAAGCTTGCCAGTTATCGACCCAGGGCCTCGCAAAAAGTTTACAAAGTGCCACCAATCGCGCGTGATACGCGGTTCAGGGCCGATTCCCCATATTGTTTTTTCTATCAGGTCGGTACGGCATTTCTATTTAGGTTTCGGTTTGTCGAGCACTAGCCTCTGAAAGGCGCACATGGATGCGCTCTATAAAATCAGAGGAAACTCACATGAACACTTCCCTTGGCCTTGGTGCTTTTTCCAACCGCCATACCCTTGTTGTGCTGACCGCCAGCCTGTTTTCCCTGTCCGTCAATGCCGCCACCCTGACCCGGGATAATGGCGCGGCAGTGGGCGACAACCAGAACTCCCAGACCGCCGGCCCCAACGGCCCGACCCTGCTGCAGGATGTGCAACTGATCCAGAAGCTCCAGCGTTTTGACCGTGAACGGATCCCCGAGCGTGTGGTGCACGCCCGTGGTACCGGTGCGCATGGCGAGTTTACGGTATCCAATGACCTGAGCGACCTGACCAAGGCCAAGGTATTCGCCGCCGGACAGGTCACGCCGGTGTTCGTCCGTTTTTCTGCCGTGGTGCACGGTAATCATTCGCCTGAGACGCTGCGTGATCCGCGAGGCTTCGCTACCAAGTTCTACACGGCCGATGGTAACTGGGACCTGGTCGGGAATAATTTCCCGACGTTCTTCATCCGTGATGCAATCAAGTTTCCCGACATGGTCCATGCGTTCAAGCCCGACCCGCGGACCAACCTGGACGATGATTCGCGTCGTTTCGATTTCTTTTCCCACGTACCGGAAGCCACCCGCACGCTGACCGAGCTGTATTCCAACTCCGGCACCCCGGCCAGTTATCGCGAAATGGACGGCAATGGCGTGCACGCTTACAAACTGATCAACGCCAAGGGCGATATCAGTTACGTGAAGTTTCATTGGAAAAGTTTGCAGGGGCTGAAAAACCTCGATCCAAAAGAAGTAGTGAAAGTGCAAGGGCAGGATTACAGCCATATGACGAATGATTTGGTCAGTCATATCAACAAGGGTGACTTTCCAAAGTGGGATCTGTACGTTCAGGTGCTCAAGCCGCAAGAGTTGTCGAAGTTCGATTTCGATCCGCTGGACGCCACCAAGATCTGGCCGGATGTGCCTGAGCGAAAAGTTGGGCAGATGGTGTTGAATCGTAATCCGGCGAATGTTTTCCAGGAAACCGAACAAGTCGCGATGGCCCCGGCCAATCTGGTCCCGGGTATCGAGCCTTCCGAGGATCGCCTGTTGCAGGGTCGGGTCTTCTCTTATGCCGATACGCAAATGTACCGGGTCGGGCCGAACGCGTTGCAGTTGCCCATCAACGCGCCCAAGGTCGCGGTAAACAATGGCAACCAGGACGGTGCGATGAATTTCGGCGCTACCAGTACCGGGGTGAACTACCAGCCGAGCCGCTTGATGCCGCGCGAAGAGCAACCTGCGGCGCGCTATAGCCAGGCAGCGCTGACCGGCAGCACCCAGCAAGCGAAAATCCAGCGCGAGCAGAACTTCAAGCAGGCGGGTGATCTGTACCGCTCGTTCAATCAGAAGGAGCGCAATGACTTGATCGAAAGCTTCGGTGGGTCATTGGCAACCACTGATGATGAGAGCAAGCACATCATCCTGTCGTATCTCTACAAGGCTGACCCCGAATACGGCACCGGCGTGGCTCGTGTCGCCAAAGGCGACCTGGCGCGGGTCAAGGCGCTGGCCGAGAAGCTGAGCGACTGATCGACCTGTAGGGAGCAAGTTTGCTCGCGATGCGGTGCCCAGGCAGGCCGCGTTGCCTGGATCGCGAGCAGGCTCGCTCCCACAGGCCTGCGTCATAAGGAGAAGCCTGATGCGAAATGTTCTTCTATCGGTACTCGTGGCCTGGTCGGTGGGCGTGTTGGCCGAGCAACCTGTACCCGCCGATCCGGCTGCGGTGCGGGAACAGTTGCAAGACTATTATTTCGACGCCGCACGCCGGGGTGATGTGCCGATGCTCGATACCTTCATCAAGGGCGGTTACTCGCTCGACACCCGGGATGAGAAGGGCTACACCGCGTTGATCCTGGCGGCTTACCACGGTCAGGCTCGCGCGGTGGAGCGGCTGTTGGCCGCTGGCGCCGATGCCTGCGCCCAGGACAAACGCGGCAATACCGCGTTGATGGGCGCCATCTTCAAGGGTGAAGTCCAGATCGCCCGCCGGTTATTGTCCACCGAGTGCAGTCCGGACCAACGCAACGGTGCCGGACAGACCGCTGCGATGTATGCGGGCCTGTTCAAGCGTGACGAATTGCTCGATGCCTTGAAGGCCAGGGGCGCCGACCTGGAGGCCAGGGATCCGCTGGGCAATAGCGCGGCGGATCTGGCGAAGGGTGAAATCAGAATGCCGGCCCCGCAGTAAAGCCTGGCTAGGCTATCATCGCGGTTTTAACCGGAGTTCAGATGGCCAAGGCAAAGCGCATGTACGGCTGCACCGAGTGCGGCTCGACCTTTCCCAAATGGGCTGGCCAATGCAGTGAGTGCGGGGCCTGGAATACCCTGACCGAAACCATGGTGGAAAGCGGCGGGGCGGCGGCACCCACCGGGCGCACAGGTTGGGCCGGGCAACAAGCCCAGATCAAGACCCTGGCCGAGGTCAGCGTTGAAGAAATCCCGCGCTTTTCCACGGCGTCCGGCGAACTGGATCGCGTGCTGGGCGGCGGTCTGGTGGATGGTTCGGTGGTACTGATCGGCGGGGATCCGGGCATCGGCAAATCCACCATCCTGCTGCAGACCCTGTGCAATCTCGCCACTCGCATGCCGGCGCTGTATGTCACTGGCGAAGAATCCCAGCAACAGGTCGCGATGCGCGCACGACGGCTGGGGTTGCCCCAGGATCAGTTGCGCGTCATGACCGAGACTTGCATCGAAACCATCATCGCCACGGCGCGCCTGGAAAAACCCAAGGTGATGGTGATCGACTCGATCCAGACGATTTTTACCGAACAGCTGCAATCGGCACCGGGCGGGGTGTCCCAGGTGCGCGAAAGCGCGGCGTTGCTGGTGCGTTATGCCAAGCAGAGCGGCACGGCGATCTTCCTGGTCGGCCACGTCACCAAGGAGGGCGCGCTGGCGGGCCCTCGGGTGCTGGAACACATGGTCGATACGGTGTTGTATTTCGAAGGCGAATCGGACGGTCGCCTGCGTTTGTTGCGAGCGGTGAAGAACCGTTTTGGCGCCGTCAACGAATTGGGCGTGTTCGGCATGACTGACCGGGGCCTGAAGGAAGTCTCCAACCCTTCGGCGATTTTTCTCACGCGTGCCCAGGAAGAAGTTCCGGGTAGCGTGGTCATGGCGACGTGGGAAGGCACTCGACCGATGCTGGTGGAAGTCCAGGCGCTGGTGGATGACAGCCACCTGGCGAACCCGCGCCGGGTCACCCTGGGCCTGGATCAGAACCGGCTCGCCATGCTGTTGGCTGTCTTGCACCGACACGGCGGCATTCCTACCCACGATCAGGATGTGTTCCTCAACGTGGTGGGCGGGGTGAAGGTATTGGAGACCGCCTCCGACCTGGCGTTGATGGCGGCCGTGATGTCCAGTCTGCGCAATCGGCCGCTGCCGCATGATTTGCTGGTGTTCGGTGAGGTCGGGCTTTCGGGTGAGGTGCGGCCAGTGCCCAGCGGGCAGGAGCGGCTCAAGGAGGCTGCCAAGCATGGCTTCAAGCGCGCCATCGTGCCCAAGGGGAACGCGCCGAAGGAAGCGCCGGCGGGGTTGCAGATCATTGCCGTGACGCGGTTGGAGCAGGCGTTGGATGCTTTGTTCGAATAGCGGCTTGTGCAGGCCTTTTGTGGCCAGGGAGCAAGCTCCCTCGCCACAGGGGAGCTCGGTGCCGTCAGATATGAATCAGCGCCGCCAGTTCCCGCTCCAGCTCGTCATGGTCGGCCAGATTCAGCTCTACCAGCCGACGTAGATGCGCAATGGAATCCAGGTCGATGTGTTCACAGACAAAGCCCAAGTGACCATGGTCGTCGTGAGTCAGCCGGACTTCCATCTTGACCTCAGCCTCAGGGCTCAAATGAATATCAGCCATGAAGGACTTTTCGGGGTCACCAATCCAGGGTTCGGGCTTTTCGATCAGCAGCCCCTTGAGGGATAGATCCAGCAGCTTTACCGGCCAAATGAACGGCCCTTGGCTCAGTTCGGTCTTGGCATGGAACTCAATTCGTACGAAGCGGCGGCGTTCGCTCATTACGCATTCCCTCTGGAGATTCACTGACTATAGACCCTGCTGGCGCAGCATCGTGCCCGTTTGGCCATTGGCAGACGAATGTCGGGTATGGCCTTTACGCCGGTAAGCGCTAAACTCGGGTGGCTGTCTTTCTTGTCCACCCTGGCTGGAATAAAAAAATGAAAAACAATAATAGCCTGCTACGCCATCTGCCCTGGCTACTGCTGGCCGTCGTAGGCGCGTGCGCCCTTGGCGTCGTGGCCCTGCGCCGCGGAGAGCCGATCAACGCCCTCTGGATCGTCGTCGCAGCCGTGGCCATCTACCTGGTCGCCTACCGCTACTACAGCCTCTTCATCGCCAACAACGTGATGCAACTCGATGCGCGCCGGGCCACGCCCGCCGTGCTCAACAACGATGGCCTGGACTACGTCCCGACCAACAAACACATCCTCTTCGGCCACCACTTCGCGGCCATTGCCGGCGCGGGGCCGCTGGTCGGGCCGGTGCTGGCGGCGCAGATGGGCTACCTGCCCGGCACGCTCTGGCTGATCGCCGGCGTGGTGCTGGCCGGTGCGGTGCAGGACTTCATGGTCCTGTTCCTGTCGACCCGCCGCAACGGCCGCTCCCTGGGCGACATGGTGCGCGAGGAAATGGGCCGCATCCCCGGCACCATCGCGCTGTTCGGCTGCTTCCTGATCATGATCATCATCCTCGCGGTGCTGGCGCTGATCGTGGTCAAGGCCCTGGCCGAGAGCCCGTGGGGCATCTTCACGGTGATGGCGACCATCCCGATCGCGATGTTCATGGGCATCTACATGCGCTACATCCGCCCGGGCCGCATCGGTGAAATCTCGCTCATCGGCGTGCTGTTGCTGCTCGGTTCGATCTGGCTGGGCGGGCAGATTGCCGCCGACCCGGTCTGGGCCAAGGCCTTCACCTTCACCGGGATCCAGATCACCTGGATGCTGATCGGCTACGGTTTTGTCGCCGCGGTGCTGCCGGTGTGGCTGATCCTGGCGCCACGGGACTACCTGTCCACCTTCCTCAAGATCGGCACCATCATCGCCCTGGCGATCGGCATCCTGGTGACCATGCCCGAGCTGAAAATGCCGGCGCTGACCCAATTCACCGACGGCACCGGGCCGGTGTGGAAGGGTGGTCTGTTCCCGTTCCTGTTCATCACCATCGCCTGCGGCGCGGTCTCGGGTTTCCACGCGCTGATCTCCTCGGGCACCACGCCCAAGCTGCTGGATAACGAAACCAACGCGCGCTACATCGGTTACGGCGGCATGCTGATGGAATCGTTCGTGGCGATCATGGCGATGGTCGCGGCCTCGGTGATCGAGCCGGGCGTGTACTTCGCCATGAACAGCCCGGCGGCGATCGTCGGCACCGACGTGGTGGCTGTGGCCCAGACCGTCAGCAGCTGGGGTTTTGCAATCACCCCCGACGCGCTGCAAGCGGTGGCCAAGGACATCGGCGAGACCACCATCCTGGCCCGTGCCGGCGGTGCGCCGACCCTGGCGGTGGGTATCGCGCAGATCCTCCACTCGGTGCTGCCGGGTGAGAACACCATGGCGTTCTGGTACCACTTCGCGATCCTGTTCGAAGCGCTGTTCATCCTCACCGCGGTAGACGCCGGCACCCGTGCCGGGCGGTTCATGCTGCAGGACCTGCTCGGCTCGTTCGTGCCGGCCCTCAAGCGCACCGAATCGTGGACCGCCAACCTGATCGCCACCGCCGGCTGCGTCGCGCTGTGGGGCTACCTGCTGTACCAGGGCGTGATCGATCCGCTGGGCGGCATCAACACCTTGTGGCCGCTGTTCGGCATCTCCAACCAGATGCTGGCCGGTATCGCGCTGATGCTCGCCACCGTGGTGCTGATCAAGATGAAGCGCCAGCGCTACGTCTGGGTCACGCTGCTGCCGGCCAGCTGGCTGCTGATCTGCACCACCACCGCGGGCCTGATCAAGCTGTTCGACGCCAACCCGGCGATCGGCTTCCTGGCCCTGGCGCGCAAGTACAACGATGCCCTGGCCGCCGGCCAGATCCTGGCCCCGGCCAAGAGCATCGAGCAGATGCAGCACGTGGTGTTCAACGCCTACACCAACGCGACGCTGACGGTGTTGTTCCTGTTCGTGGTCTTCAGCATCCTGTTCTACGCGCTCAAGGTCGGCATCGCCGCCTGGGGCACGAAAGAACGCACGGACAAGGAAGCGCCCTTCCAGGCGCTGCCGGACGCTTGATAGGGGATTGCAACGATGTTCAATGACTTGAGTCGCCTCGGTAAATACCTCGGTCAGGCCGCCCGCCTGATGGTCGGCATGCCCGACTACGACAACTACGTCGAGCACATGCAAACCAAGCACCCCGACAAACCGATGATGGACTACGAGGCGTTCTTCCGAGAACGCCAGGAAGCCCGCTACGGTGGCAAGGGTGGCCCCAAATGCTGTTGAACTGAAGTAATCCCCTGTGGGAGCGAGCTTGCTCGCGATAGCGGAGTGTCAGTCAAGGATGATGTCGACTGACCTGACGCCTTCGCGAGCAGGCTCGCTCCCACAGTTGTTTTGGGTTGGACTCAGGATTTGCATGCGCCACAGATGCCCTTGTTGGAGCGAGCCTGCTCGCGAAAGCGGGGTGTCAGTCGATGAAGATGTCGACTGAGCGGGCGCCTTCGCGAGCAGGCTCGCTCCAACAGTTGTTTTTGGGGCAGACTCAGGATTCGCATGCGCTACACAGGCTCCCTCCCACAGGAGTTTGTTTGCCTTATTCTAATTTCGAAACAGGAGATCCAGTGTGTCCTCTCCCATCCCGGTCACGATCCTCAGCGGCTTTCTCGGTGCTGGCAAGACCACGTTGTTGCGTCATCTGCTCAAGGCCGAGCACGGCCTGAAAATCGCCGTGATCGAGAACGAATTCAGCGATGCCGGCATCGACACCCAGTTGCTGGGCGACGATCCGGTGCAAGTCATGACCCTGGCCAACGGTTGCGTGTGCTGCACCATTCACACCGATCTGACCAAGGCCCTGTACCTGTTGCTCGAGCGGCTGGACAGCGGTGAAATCGCCTTCGACCGCCTGGTGATAGAATGCACCGGCCTCGCCGATCCAGCCCCAGTGGCCCAGACCTTCTTCATCGATGAAGACCTGCGCGAACGCTACATCCTCGACGGTATCCTGACCCTGGTGGACGCCGCTCACGCCGAGATCCACCTGACCCAGGCCATTGCCCAGGCCCAGGTCGGGTTTGCCGACCGCTTGCTCTTGAGCAAGACCGACCTGGTGGACGCCGCTCAGGTCGAGGCACTTACCGAGCGTCTGACGCGCATCAACCGACGGGCGCCGATCAGGGTCGTCGAGCACGGCAATATCGACCTCGCCGAGCTGCTGGATATCCGCGGCTTCAATCTCAACGCGGACCTGGGCGGCGGGCTCAGCCTTCGCCCGGTCGCCAAGGCCACCACGGCCGATCGCATCAGCAGCCTTGTGCTGCGCACCGACAAGCCGCTGGATATCGACAAGCTGAGTGCGTTCATGAACCAGCTGCTGGAAGAACACGGCAAGCAATTGCTGCGCTACAAAGGTGTGCTGAACATTGCCGGCGAACCCCGCCGACTGGTGTTCCAGGGCGTACTCAAGCTGTACGGTTTCGATTGGGACACCGAATGGGCCGAGGGTGAAGCTCGGGAAAGCGTGATCGTATTTATTGCTGACGGATTGCCTGAAGAGAAGATCCGCGCTGGTTTCGATGCTGCGCTATTGTGACGATCGTGTGTACCTAAGCGCCACGAGGCCTGCTCCGGATAGCCAGAGTCAGGCCCCGGCTCTTCGGATCAGGACTGCTCAAGGAGAGTTAGCAGGAACGTTATCTTTGCATTTTCGTTTGTCTCGGCGAGATAGGTATAAGGGGATCCGCGCCGCTTGGATCTACCGATATATTTATCGGTCGCAGTTCTCAAAGTGATGAGGGTGTGGGCTGCTTTTAAACTATCTCGGGTAAGTAAGTTGTTGTTCTGATCCATCAGGCTGAACAAGGCGGCGTCTTCAAAGTTTGCAGTCGTCACGCCAAAGTGGTTGCGCCAAGTCATGCCGATATATTTGTCCTGATGCTCGCCTGTGTTTTTTATAGTCAATGCATATCCGGCTTCGGTGTATTGAAAACGTAGCCTTAGCGGCTTCCGATCCAGGCGCGGATCTCTGGAGACAGCACCCAGAAGCGTCGAGTGGTCATGGGGCTGGGGTCTGCCGGTGAAGAAGCCTCCGCTGAACTCGGTCAAGGTTGCGAGTGCGGGTTTACCATGCAGCTCTTCAAGCAGGTTTATATGCTCGCCGGAAGTTCTTAATACGACATCGAAAGATGATTGATTGTCCATGTGTTGAAGTATTCCTTAAGGTCGATTGATCAAGTGAGGAGTACTTATATTATTTTTTCTGTTGGAGGGGGATATTTGAAGTGTTGCCAGTTTTAATTGGCTCTGCAGAGGCTGGAGCAGTTTGTCGATAACATCAGTGAGTCGCGCTAACTAAAAAGGCCCATATCTTTCGATATGGGCCTTGCTTGAACAGCGATGTAGCGAGGCTGATTAAGCGCCGTAAACCGGCAGCTTCTTGCAGATGGCCTTGACCTTCTCGCGAACGGCATCGATCACCGCTTCGTTGTTCAGGTCCGCCAGGATGTCGCAGATCCAGCCGGCCAGTTCCTTGCACTCGGCTTCCTTGAAGCCGCGAGTGGTCACGGCCGGGGTGCCGAAGCGCAGGCCCGAGGTGACGAATGGGGAGCGTGGGTCGTTCGGCACCGAGTTCTTGTTCACGGTGATGAACGCCTTGCCCAATGCGGCGTCAGCTTCTTTGCCGGAGATGTCTTGCTTGATCAACGACAGCAGGAACAGGTGGTTTTCAGTACCGCCGGAGACCACGTCGAAGCCGCGTTCGATGAACACGCCGGCCATGGCCTTGGCATTCTTCACCACTTGCTGCTGGTAGGCCTTGAACTCAGGTTGCAGAGCTTCCTTGAAGCAGATCGCCTTGGCCGCGATCACATGCTCCAGCGGGCCACCTTGGGCGCCAGGGAATACGGCCGAGTTCAGCTTCTTCTCGATGTCGGCGTTGGCGCGTGCCAGGATCAGGCCGCCACGTGGGCCACGCAGGGTCTTGTGGGTCGTGGTGGTGACCACGTCGGCGAACGGCACCGGGTTCGGGTAGACGCCAGCGGCGACCAGGCCCGCAACGTGAGCCATGTCCACGAACAGGTAGGCACCGACCTTGTCGGCGATTTCGCGGAAGCGCGGGAAGTCGAGGATCTGCGAGTAGGCGGAGAAACCGGCCACGATCATTTTCGGCTTGTGCTCGACCGCCAGGCGCTCGACTTCGTCGTAGTCGATCAGGCCGTTGCCATCGATGCCGTACTGGATGGCGTTATACAGTTTGCCCGAGGACGAAACGCTGGCGCCGTGGGTCAGGTGACCGCCGTGGGCCAGGCTCATGCCCAGGATGGTGTCGCCGGCCGACAGCAACGCCAGGTAGACGGCGGCGTTGGCTTGGGAGCCTGCGTGCGGCTGGACGTTGGCGTAATCGGCGCCGAACAGTTGCTTGGCGCGGTCGATGGCCAGTTGCTCGACCACATCGACGTACTCGCAACCGCCGTAGTAGCGCTTGCCCGGGTAGCCTTCGGCGTACTTGTTGGTCAGTACCGAGCCTTGAGCTTCCATCACCGCGGGGCTGGTGTAGTTTTCCGAAGCGATCAGCTCAATGTGCTCTTCCTGGCGCTGAGCTTCTTGCTCCATGGCGGCAAAGAGATCGGCGTCGTACTTGGCAATAGTCAAATCACGGCTGAACATGGCGGTCCTCAAGGATCGGGGCAGAAAAGGGGGGCATTCTAACCCAACCGGTTTTGGAAGGCATATGAAAGGACGTCATGTCCTGGACGAATGGGTTTCATGCGCCCCAAGTGGTGTCCTGGCCGGGCCTTTCGCGAGCAGGCTCGCTCCCACACTTGAAATGCATTCCCCTGTGGGAGCGAGCCTGCTCGCGAAGGGGCCCGCCCAGACGATGGGAATCTCAGTCGAGCATGAACAACGCATCATTGCTGAACTGCGCTTCAAACCGGTTGGCCGGCATCGGGCGGCCGAACAGGTAGCCCTGGACTTCGTCGCAGCCATGTTCGCGGAGGAAATCCAGTTGCTCATGGGTCTCGACACCCTCGGCGATGACCGCCAGGTTGAGACTATGGGCCATGGCGATGATTGCCCGGGCGATCTGTGCATCCTGCTCGCCGGACGGCAGGCCGTCGACGAAAGTACGGTCGATCTTCAGCACGTCGATGGGGAATTGCTTGAGGTAGTTGAGCGATGAATAACCAGTGCCGAAGTCATCGACCGCGATGCTCAGGCCCAGATTCTTCAAGCCGGCCAGGATCTGCATCGCCTCGCTGACTTCGCGCATCAGAATGCTCTCCGTCAGCTCCAGTTCCAGGCACGCCGGCGGCAGGCCGGTGCTGCGCAGGATATTGGCGATGCGCGTACCGAGTTGGCCGTCAGAGAACTGCCGTGCGGAAATGTTGACCGAGACCTTCGGCACCCGGACCTTGGCCTGGTGCCAGGTCTTGAGCTGGCGACAGGCCTCGCTGATGACCCAGTCGCCGACGTCCACCACCAGCCCGAGTTCTTCGAGCACCGGGATGAAGTCCCCTGGCGGCACCAGCCCGCGTCGCGGATGGCGCCAGCGCAGCAAGGCCTCGGTCCCGGTCAAGCGCTTGCCGTCGCCGCTGAACTGTGGCTGGTAATACAGGACGAACTCGTTCTGTTCCAGCGCATGGCGCAGGTCGCTTTCCAGCTCCAGGCGCTCCAGGGCGCTGGCGTTCATGTCGGCCTGGTAGAACTGGAAGTTGTTCTTGCCGCGCTCTTTGGCGTGGTACATGGCCGTGTCGGCGTTTTTCATCAGTTGGCTCAGCTCGTTGCCGTCCTGTGGGCTCAGGGCGATACCGATACTGGCGGTGACGAAGAATTCCCGGCCTTCGAGCACAAACGGCCGGACCAGGCTGGCAAGGATCTGCTCGGCCACGGTAATCGCCCGGTTGAGCGCCATTTCGCGGCTCGCGCGCGGTTGCAGCAACAGGGTGAACTCGTCGCCGCCCATGCGCGCCACCGTGTCGTCATCGGCCACGCAGCCGAGCAGTCGCGTGGCCATTTCCTTGAGCATCCGGTCGCCGGCGGCGTGGCCGAGGGAATCGTTGATCGGCTTGAAGCGGTCCAGGTCGAGGAACATCAGCACCACCCAGCTCTTCTGCCGTTCCGCCGATTGCAGCGCGGTATGCAGGCGGTCCTGGAACAGCGTGCGGTTGGGCAGGTGGGTCAGGGCGTCGTAGTAAGCCAGGCGGTGGATGCGCTGCTCGCTGGCCTTGCGCTCGCTGATGTCGCTGAAGAAGCACACATAGCTGGCGAGGTCGCCCTCGTCGTCGAGCACCGCCGTAATGCCGACCCAGGCCGGGTAGTGCTCGCCGTTGCGGCGCTTGAGCCAGACTTCGCCTTCCCAGGTGCTGTGCTGTTGCAGCTGCTTGAGTACGTAGCGCAGGTGGGCTTCCTGCTGCTCGTCCACGGTCAGCATGTTGGGCAACTGGTCCAGCACCTGCGACACCGCATACCCGCTGACGCGGCTGAAGGCTTCGTTGGCCTGGACAATGTAGCCGGCCGGGTCGGTGATCAGGATCGCCGAGGTCGAATGCTCGAATACCGTCGCGGCCATGCGCAGGTCTTTTTCCGCTCGGCGCTGCTGGCTGATGTCGCGGCCGACGCCCAATACCCCTTCAAACGCGCCGTTGTCGTCCCACACCAGCACCAGCCGCAGCTCGATGGGGATCTTGCGCCCGTCGGCACGCAGGCAGTCGAACAGGAACAGTTGGGTCTGCAACTGGTTGCGCAGCTCGGCCAACTGGTCGGGCTGGTCGAGGGCCTTGCTGACCCGGTCCATCAGGCTGTAGATGCCGGTCAGTTGTTGCGGATTGGCGATGGTCGACTGCCAGCCATGCTGGAAGATCCAGTCGGCGGTGTAGCCCAGCACTGCCTGGACCGACGGGCTGACATAGTTGAGCGAGAGTTTGCTGTCGGTGGAGAAAATCACGTCGCTGATGCTTTCGGCGAGCATCCGGTAGCGCTGCTCGCTGTCGCGCAACGATTCGCTGGCCTCGATCTGCTCGGTGATGTCCTTGGCCACGCCGATGATCCGCGTGACCTGATTATGGCGGTCCCGGGCCAGGGCCTGTTCGCGGACCTCGAAACGTCGCCATTTGCCGTTGCGATGGCGAAAGCGTAACTGGCATTGCAGCAGTTGCGTGTAACCGCCGCGGCGCTGTTCCTGGCGCAAGTGGTGGTAGTGATCGGCATCGTCGCTGTGCAGCAGGATTTCCCAGAAATACTCGCCCATCTGGTGCAACTCGGTACGGTCGTAGCCGAGCGTCTGGCCCAGGTGATGGTTGCTGAAGATCATCCGCTGGCTGATGACGTCCTGTACGTAAAGATGATCCGGGACGGTGCGCACCACGTCGGACCAGAAGCCTTCGCGCTCAAGCAGCGACAATTCGATCAGCTTGCGGCTGGTGATATCGCTGATGCTCAGGATGACGGCGTTATAGTCGTCCTGCGTTTCCGGCAGGCGCAACACCAGCCACAAATGCTGGTCACGACCATGGGCGTCCTGGAGCCTGATTTCCAGTTCCAGTTGTTTGTGCTGGTCGAGCAGCGCTTCGAGCAGTTTCGAGCCAACCGGGTTGTTGTCTTTTGCCGCGTTGCCCACCAGCAGTTGCCAGGCCTGTCCGCAGGAGTCGACATTGAGCAGCTTCAAGGCCATCTGGTTGACTTCGGTGACGTGCACTTGCTGCTGTAACTGCTCGAGCTGCTGGGGGACCTGCAGCCAGGCGCGCAATTGCTCGCCATCATGCAGGCCGGCCCTGGCAAAAAAGGCCTTGAGCCCGGACAGGTCAAGTACACAGAGGGCCACGCCGGTGCCCTCGAAAATGTCCTGGTAGCGGCGGCGCCCCTCATGCAACTGACGCTGGCGGCGACGCATGTTCAGCAGCGCGATCACCGGCAGCAGCGAAAACGCCAGGCCCAGCAGGCATTTGCCGATGAACGCGGGCAGCAACTGTTCGAGCACCTGGCTGCGATCGAACAACCCGCGCAGCTGCCAGTCACTGCTGCTCAGGGGCACGGTCAATACGGTGTTGCTCAGGTCTTGCTCGGTCAATCGGGTCGGGTTGAGCGCGGGCGGGGCCTCGTCACGGCTGACGATTTGCTGGTTGAGCCGGTTCTCCACCAGCCACAGCGGGCGCAGCCCGGTATCGGCCTGTTTGGTCAATGTCGCAAAAAAACTCGGGGTCAGGCGCAACGCCCAATAACCGCGAGTACTGCCGCTGGCCTGATGCAATAGCAGGTGCACCACGGAACCGTCCTCGGCATTGCTGAAATAATGCGCCTGGGCATGACTGCGCCGTACCAGTTCGGCCAGGTAGCCGGCATCCTCGCTGGTAGCGTCGCTGTCGCTGAGCACCCGGCCGGAAGGGCTCAGCAGTGCCAGGCTGCGTAATTCGGGCAACGATTGCTGGAGTTTGCGCAGCAGCGCCTGTTGTTCGTCGGCGCTTTGCGGTTGTTCGACGATCGGTAGCAGATTGAGTGCAATCTGCGCATTCAAGGCCATGTTCAGGCTGACTTGCGCGGCCAGGTCGGCGGTGTAGTCGATGGTGTATTGGCGCTGTTGCTGCTGGGTTTCGCGCAGTTGGTCGAGCAATTGCCAGAAAAGCAGGCCCAGCAGCAACAGCACCAGCGAGGCCAGCGCGCCCTTCAATGTCCCGCGCAGGGGCACGCCAGGCACAGCAGGTGCGGCGCGCGGGGACGGGGACGGAGTGACGTTGGACAAGCTGTAATCCTGCAGTTTGCTGGACTGGCGCGACGTGCACTATAAGCCGGACGCCCGAAGGGCGGCTAGCATGCCTTGACTTGTGGCAAAGTGCCAGCCCTGGGCGGCTGGACCTTGACCGACGGTTGAGGTAGCTTTGCCGGTCAAACAAGAGCGCTCCGGCTCCAGATTCCCAGGCTCAATCGGCCCGCAGGCATTGATCAACATCAAGTGCCCGCGCCGCGCATGGCCTGGCTCGTTCTTTTCACCTGTCACTGACGCTAGGTTCACCATGGCTCAATACGTCTTCACCATGCATCGGCTGAGCAAAGTTGTTCCGCCGAAGCGGGAAATCCTGAAAAACATTTCGCTGTCATTTTTCCCCGGCGCCAAGATCGGCGTGCTGGGCCTCAACGGTTCGGGTAAGTCCACGCTGCTGAAAATCATGGCTGGCGTCGACAACGATTTCGACGGCGAAGCCCGTCCGATGCCTGACCTGAACATCGGCTACCTGCCGCAGGAACCTCAGCTGGATCCGACCAAGACCGTCCGCGAAGTGGTCGAGGAAGCGGTCAGCGTGATCAAGGACGCCCAGGCGCGCCTGGACGAGGTCTATGCCGCCTACGCCGAACCGGACGCCGATTTCGATAAGCTGGCCGCCGAGCAGGCCAAGCTCGAAGCGATCCTGCAGGCCAGCGATGGCCACAACCTGGACCGTCAGCTGGAAGTCGCCGCCGATGCACTGCGCCTGCCAGCCTGGGACGCCAAGGTTGAGCACCTGTCCGGCGGTGAAAAGCGCCGCGTGGCGCTGTGTCGCCTGCTGCTGTCCGCCCCGGACATGCTGCTGCTCGACGAACCGACCAACCACCTGGACGCCGATTCCGTCGCCTGGCTCGAACACTTCCTGCACGATTTCCCCGGCACCGTGGTTGCGATCACGCACGACCGGTACTTCCTGGACAACGTTGCCGGCTGGATCCTGGAGCTCGACCGTGGCGCAGGCATTCCATACGAGGGCAACTATTCGGGCTGGCTGGAGGCCAAATCCGATCGTCTGGCCCAGGAATCCAAGCAGCAATCGGCGCATGAAAAAGCCATGAAGGAAGAACTGGAGTGGGTGCGCAAAGGCGCCAAGGCTCGTCAGTCCAAATCCAAGGCGCGTCTGCAACGCTTCGAGGAAATGCAGTCCCAGGAATTCCAGAAGCGCAGCGAAACCAACGAGATCTACATCCCGGCCGGTCCGCGCCTGGGTGACAAGGTCATCGAGTTCAAGAACGTCACCAAGGGCTATGGCGACCGCGTGTTGATCGACAACCTGTCGTTCTCCATGCCCAAGGGCGCCATCGTCGGAGTGATCGGTGGTAACGGCGCCGGTAAATCCACGCTGTTCCGCATGCTGATGGGCAAGGAAACGCCGGATTCGGGCACCATCGAAATCGGTGAAACCGTGCAGCTGGCCTGCGTCGACCAGAGCCGCGAGGACCTGGACGGCAGCAAGACGGTGTTCCAGCAGATCTCCGACGGCTCCGACCAGATCCGCATCGGCAGCTACGAAATTCCGTCGCGTACCTACGTGGGGCGCTTCAACTTCAAGGGTGGCGATCAGCAGAAATTCGTCAAGGACCTGTCCGGTGGTGAGCGTGGTCGCTTGCACCTGGCGCTGACCTTGAAGGAGGGTGGCAACGTCTTGCTACTCGACGAACCGTCCAACGACCTCGACGTCGAAACCCTGCGTTCCCTGGAAGAGGCCCTGCTGGACTTCCCGGGCGCGGCCATTGTGATCTCCCACGACCGGTGGTTCCTTGACCGTGTCGCGACGCACATCCTGGCGTACGAAGACGACTCGCAAGCGGTATTCTTCGAAGGCAACTACACCGAGTACGAAGCCGATCGCAAGAAGCGCCTCGGCGAAGCCGCTGCCCAGCCGCATCGTGTACGGCACAAGAAACTGGCTTGATTCGCGGCTAAGCAGTAACCCTGTGGGAGCGAGCCCGCTCGCGAAGGCGTCAGATCAGTTAAAAGTAATTGACTGACCCACCGCCATGGCGAGCAGGCTCGCTCCCACATTGGTTTTGGGTTTGCCGCAAGATACCTGGCTGACATCGAACCCTGTGGGAGCGAGCTTGCTCGCGAAGGCGTCAGATCAGTTGAAAGATAATTGACTGATCCACCGCTTTCGCGAGCAGGCTCGCTCCCACATTGGTTTTGGGGTGGCCGCAAGATACCTGGCTGACATCGAACCCTGTGGGAGCAACATCACCCAAGCTCTATTTCCAGCACTTCGATCGTCACGTCCCCCACCGGCCGCTTCCACACCACCTCATCCCCGATCTTCGCACCTAGCAAGGCCCGCCCCAGCGGCGAGCCCCAATTGATCAATCCATTGGCGGCATCGGCCTGGTCTTCACCCACCAGTTGCACTCGTTGCGCCTGGTCGTGCTCATCGGCGAATGTCACCCAATGTCCGATTCGCACCTGATCACATTTGCTCAAGGTGACGACCTGTGCGCTTTGCAGCCGCTGATTGAAATACCGCAGGTCCCGTTCGAGGTCGGCGATACGCTGCTTGTCCGCCTGCTCGCCCTGGGCTGTCTGTTGGCTGTGCAGTGCTTGCAACTCGGCGACACGCGCCTGTAGCTGGGCAAGCCCGGCGGGTGTGACGTAGTTGGGTTGCGTGCTGACCTGACGCTCGACCGGTTGATCGGCCTGGGCGGCGGCGTTGTCTTCGTTGACGAAGGCGCGACTCATGATGATCTCCTTGTAGTGGAGTTTGGGCCATGGTCGCAGGGTTTTGGTTTCGACGAATGTCTGTACGCGACTCACGGCGAGCGATAAGCCCGGGCGGCGTCCCGATCTTTCTCCTGTTGCCAGGCCCGTTCGCGGTCGTCCCAATGGCGCTCGCGGTAGGCGTCACGCTCTTGGCTCTCGCGCATGGCCTGGCACTGCCGAAAGCCATCGCTCCAGCCTTCGGCGTAGTGGGCGTCCTTGAGATAACGCGGCACGTCTTTCCGGAATTGGCCAGTAATCGCACCGGCGGCTTGCCGGCCACTGCTGCAACCGTCATCGAAGCCATCGGCGAAGGCCGGTGGATAACCTCGGGCGATCAGATCCTCGTGGGTGGTTTCGCAGCCACCGAGCAACATCAACACACCCAGTACCACTGCCGCGCGCCTCATGTCTGCCTGCCTGCCGGATCCACTTGTAAGGCAAGTCTAGAAGCGGATTCGTCAGAAAGGCGTGAAAGCGCGGTGATCATTCCGTTCGTTCAGTAGTGGTACCACTTCACTTCGAGCATCACCTCGGTTTCCGGCGAAGCCAATTGGCTGAATTCGCGCTGGGCGCTCAGGCGCAGACCGAGGTTGCGCGACAATTCCCACTGCTGATTCAGGCTCAGGCTACGGCGCACTTCGCCGTTGACGAAGTAATCGCCCTTTGCTTCGAGGCTCAGGTTGCCCAGTGGGTTTTTCCACAGCACGCCGCTGTTGAAGCCGGCGGCCGGGGCGATGAACTGGGCGAAGTCGTTATTGTGCTCGACCCGCACCGTGCCCAGGGCAAAGCCCAGCACATCCTCACCCAAGGCCCAGGTACCACCGGCGCCGCCGTTGACGTGGCTGACCAGGGTTTCATCGTCGTGTTTGCCAGGCACCCGCTCCAGGCCACCGGTAACCTGCCAGGACAGCGGCTGCAGCAACTCATTGCGCGGGGTCAGCGAGCGAATGGTCGCCAGGTCCAGTTGTTGTAGCTGCCAATCGTTGCCTTCGTACTGGCGTAGCTTCAATTGCAGGATCTCGATCTGCGCGCCGAGGGGGAAACTCTCGGCGTTGTCGTTGAGGTCGTGATAGGCCATGCGCAGGCCGTATTCACCGAACGCACGATCGCCTCGCGTACCCAGGCCAGCCTGCCAGGTGCGCGACTCATGACCATCCTCGGGCAGGCCGGGTTGCGGGATGTCCAGTTCCGGCGCGGGATTGCGGTTGATCGCCCGCAGCAGTTCGAAGCTGCGTTGGGCCCGCTGTGGGTCACGTTCCTGGCCGTTGGCGCGATAGCGCTCCAGGCGATAGGCGGCATCGATGATCAGGGCCTGGCGTTGACGCGGCAGCGCCTTGAATGCCGGCGCTTGCAGTTGCTGCTGGTCGGCGCTGACTTTCTGTACCCATTGCTGCTCGTCGTCGCTGAGCGGCTCGGCGCGGCTGAGCAGCTCTCGCTCGCGGGACGGCCGGTACTGGATGCTTTCCACCAGTCCGGCTTCTTTCACCGCCTTGACAGTGTCGGTGGGGATCGCCGTCAGCGGGAACTGCTCGGTCAGGCGCAGGCTCGGACGCGCCACCTGCAGCAGTTCGAGAAGGCGATAGGAGCAGTTTTCATCGAAGAAGAAATAGTCGAACTGGATCTGCTTGAGTTCCCACACATGCTCGACCATGCGTTCGGTTTCCGCCTGGCTCAGGTTGAGACGGTATTCCCACAGGTCGCGGTTCTCCAGGCTACGGTACTCGGAGAGTTTTTCCTGGTACGGCACCAGGGCGAACAGTCCTGGGTAGCCGCCCATCAAGCCCTTCCAGGCGTAGAGCAGGCTGTTGTCGGAGCCCTCGATGTAGGCGCCGAAGTTGATTGCGTAGCTGAGCAGGGCGGTCTTGTCGCTTTGCACGTCGGCCTGGTCGATGCGCAGCAAGGTATGGCCGAACATCGAGGAAGGGCTGTTCAGGTACGCGGCGGGGAAAATCATCACCGCGCTGTGGGGCGATACGTCCTTGAACCACTGAGTGAATTCGCTGCAATTGACCGCCGGCAGGTCCGTCAGGTTGAGCTGCTCCTTGAGCCAGCGCGTTCGCGCCGGGTACACGCACTGGGCATGTTGCTGGCCGGCACTGGCCGGGCCGTACAAGGCTTGCAGCGTGGCGGTCAGCTCACGGTCGGGATGTTCATTGCCGTCGGGTGCGAGGAAAAACTTGCGATCGCTGACATAGCTGCGCCAGCCGCCGAGCTTGGCCGTTTCGTAGTGACCCAGGGAAATCCAGAAGCGGTCATTGGCCAGTTGCTGCAAACGTTGAGGATCGACATGAGGCGCGGCGGACAGCGGGGCGCACACACAGAGCGCCAGCCAGGCAAGGCGTTTGAGCATAGTCGGCTACTTGGAAAGTCGAAAAATAAAGACCGAAGGGGCCCCAAAAAGAAAAAACCCGCTCCCCGAAAGGAGCGAGTGATGTCGAGCTTAAGCTTGAGTAGCGTACTTGGCCAGGCGAGGGTCGTTTTTCAGCACGGCCAGGGTGTTGGTATGCACGTCTTCGGCGGTCACGTCAGCCTTGCTGAAGATCTGCTGGAAGTGCTCGTGGGTCACAGCGGAGAAGTGCGCGCGGTCTTCCGGCGCCACGCCCAGTACCACGGCGTAAGTGGTCAGTGCTTCACCCTGACCCTTGGCCATGTCTTCGGACAGCTCGTTCATCATGCCATTCATGGCCAGCCAGGACTTGCCACCGTAGGTCAGTGCCGCGTTGGTCGAGCAGCCGTTGGTGCCGGAGGTCATGCCGAAGGTGGCGTTGCCGGAGGTGCCGTTGGTGGTGGATGCGAGGAAATGCGCCGGGGTGCCACGCTGGCCTTCGAACAGCATGTTGCCCCAACCGCAATCCGGGCCGCCCGGGGCCTGAGCCATGGCGTTGATGGATACAGCGGTGAAGAGAGTACCGAGAAGAATCCGTTTCATAGCTATGTTCTCTTTATGTGCATACCAATGGACAGGGTCTGGCCCCTACAGCAGCCAGTGGGCCGGTTATTGTTCCAGCCGCGCAGTTTGGAGTTTAGGCACGTTCCGAGGGTTCCGTGACATTTTGCAAAAACATTATTTGAAATCACCTGTTTACGGGCTTCTGCCGGTGGTGGGGCCGTCGACTATGCTTCGGCCTGAGGCGCTCCTTGCCAGTCAGGCATGGGCAGCGCCAGAATGCCGCTATCTGCCCCGCCTGATGTAAGGAAGCCCGATGCCTGATCCTGTTGCTGCCAGCTTGCGTCTAGCGCCCGAAGCGCTGACCCGTCCGTTTTCCGCTGAACAGTTCAGCTTCTCTACCACCAATGATCTGGAGCCCTTTCGCGGTGTGCTTGGCCAGGAACGCGCGGTCGAAGCCTTGCAGTTCGGTGTGGCGATGCCACGCCCCGGTTACAACGTCTTTGTCATGGGCGAGCCCGGCACCGGTCGGTTCTCGTTCGTCAAACGCTACCTCAAGGCCGAGGGCAAGCGCATGCAGACCCCGGCGGACTGGGTCTATGTCAATAACTTCGACGAGCCTCGCGAACCGCGTGCCCTGGAATTGCCGTCGGGCACGGCTGGGGCTTTCATCGCCGACATCAATGGCCTGATCGACAATCT
The DNA here is from genome assembly GCF_051132075.1 of Pseudomonas sp. R3-56. Lineage (NCBI taxonomy): Bacteria > Pseudomonadati > Pseudomonadota > Gammaproteobacteria > Pseudomonadales > Pseudomonadaceae > Pseudomonas > Pseudomonas sp. R3-56. Next base: position 917,345 of record NZ_CP071657.1, read on the forward strand.
GCTGGCGACTTTTCCGGCGGTGTTCGAGCATCCGTCCTACCAACAGAAAAAAAGCGCGATCGACCGCGCCTTCAATCAGCGCTACGACCGCGCCCTCGATGTGATCGAGCGCCTGGCGTTGGAAAAGGATGTCGCGCTGTACCGTGACAGCAGCAACATCGCCTTTACGCCGATGAGCGAAGGCAAGGCCCTGGATGAAGCGGAGTTCGCCCAGTTGCCAGAGGCCGATCGCGAGCGCTTCCATGAGGACATTTCCAATCTGGAGGAGCGTCTGAACGAAGAGCTCGCCAGCCTGCCGCAGTGGAAACGCGAATCCAACAACCAACTGCGCCAGCTCAACGAAGAAACCATCACCCTGGCCTTGCAGCCGTTGCTCGCGCCGCTCTCGGAAAAATACGCCGAGAATGCCGCCGTCTGCGGCTACCTGCAGGCCATGCAGGTCTACCTGCTCAAGACCGTGGTCGAGCAATTGGTCGACGACAGCAAGACCGACGCCGTCGCCCGCAAATTGCTCGAGGAGCAATACGCGCCGAGCCTGGTGGTGGGGCATCCGGCGAGCGGTGGCGCGCCGGTGGTGTTCGAACCGCACCCGACCTACGACAACCTGTTCGGGCGCATCGAGTACAGCACCGATCAGGGCGCGCTCTACACCACGTATCGGCAGTTGCGCCCGGGTGCCTTGCACCGGGCCAACGGCGGGTTCCTGATTCTTGAGGCGGAAAAGATGCTAGGCGAGCCGTTCGTGTGGGATGCGCTCAAGCGCGCCCTGCAATCGCGCAAGCTGAAGATGGAGTCGCCGTTGGGTGAGCTGGGGCGGCTGGCGACGGTCACCCTGACGCCGCAACATATTCCGTTGCAGGTCAAGGTGGTGATCATCGGCGCCCGCCAGCTGTACTACGCGTTGCAGGACCTGGATTCGGACTTCCAGGAAATGTTTCGCGTGCTGGTGGACTTCGACGAAGACATCCCGATGGGCGACGAGAGCCTGGAGCAGTTTGCCCAGTTGCTCAAGACCCGAACCTCGGAGGAGGGCATGGCCCCGCTTACCGCCGATGCGGTGGCGCGCCTGGCCACTTACAGCGCGCGCCTGGCGGAGCATCAGGGGCGCCTGTCGGCGCGGATCGGTGATCTGTTCCAATTGGTCAGCGAAGCGGACTTCATCCGGCAGTTGGCCGGCGATGACATGACCGATGCCGGCCACATCGAGCGCGCCCTCAAGGCCAAGGCGACTCGCACCGGACGGGTTTCGGCGCGGATCCTCGACGACATGCTGGCCGGGATCATCCTGATCGATACCGACGGCGCGGCCGTGGGCAAGTGCAACGGGCTGACCGTGCTGGAAGTGGGGGATTCGGCGTTTGGCGTGCCGGCGCGGATTTCCGCCACGGTGTACCCGGGCGGCAGCGGTATCGTCGACATCGAGCGTGAGGTCAACCTCGGCCAGCCGATCCACTCCAAGGGTGTGATGATCCTCACCGGGTACCTGGGCAGCCGTTATGCCCAGGAATTCCCCCTGGCGATTTCGGCCAGCATCGCCCTGGAGCAATCCTACGGTTATGTGGACGGTGACAGCGCCTCCCTGGGCGAGGCTTGCACGTTGATCTCGGCCCTGTCGAAGACGCCGTTGAAGCAGTGCTTCGCCATCACCGGTTCGATCAACCAGTTCGGCGAAGTGCAGGCGGTCGGCGGGGTCAACGAGAAGATCGAAGGGTTCTTCCGCCTCTGCGAAGCCCGCGGACTGACGGGAGAGCAGGGTGCGATCATCCCCCAGGCCAACGTTGCGACCCTGATGCTCGACGAGAAGGTGCTGGCCGCGGTGCGAGCGGGGCAGTTCCACGTCTATGCCGTGCGCCAGGCCGACGAGGCATTGAGCCTGCTGGTGGGCGAACCTGCCGGTGAGCCGGATGAAAATGGCGAGTTCCCGGAGGGCAGCGTCAACGCTCGCGTGGTGGAGCGGTTGCGGGTGATCGCGGAAATGATCAGCGAAGACGACATCAAGGAAGCGGAAAAGGAAATGGCCCAGCAGGCGCTGGCGGAGGCGAAGCCTGCGTAAGGCTTTCCTGACCGCCGCAAGACCCTGTGGGAGCGAGCTTGCTCGCGATAGCGGAGTTTCAGTCACAGTTTTTTGACTGTCAAACCGCTATCGCGAGCAAGCTCGCTCCCACATTGTTTCGTGGGTTATTTCGACTGTGCGTCACCAGTTTGGCGTCAATATTCACACTATGACCGCTCAGCGCATTCTGGTCTCGAAATCCCTTGCGGCCGGAACTTTTCTCCTATCCTCAGTTCAAGGATAACGAGAGCCATCATTGGATCGAAACAGCCTTCCCGGGCTGAATACCGGATCTACCGAGGGGCGCCGCCATGTCGCGCAACCTTTGTCTTACTCGCCACTGCCTGGGTCTGGTGACCCGTATCGAATGCGCCGTTCGTCCGCTCGCTGGCGACACCGGCATGTGGACTGTACTGTTCGCCGCCGGAATGGCCGGCGAGCAACCTACCGCGATCAAGGCCCAAGGGCCGTTCCCTGGCCCGACTGCCGCTGAAACCCTCCTCGACACCATCGTCCAGAACCTGACATTGCACGGTTATGAGCTGGCTGATGATCCGCAGATCTGGTCGCTGCACATGCAGGCACAGCTACGGGAAATCAACGGAGGCCGTTGTCGCAACGTCGGCGGCGTCGAATATCGCCCGCTGCATTGAGCCTTCAGCGCGGTAAAGTCTTGACACAAGCGTCGGGCCTCAGGAAGGGGGCGGCGTTTGTGGGGCGGGTCGTGGCTGATATACTCGCCGCGATTTTTCAGCCCAGGTGTGAGACTCAATGGAACGCTTTATCGAAAATGCAATGTATGCCTCCCGTTGGCTACTGGCGCCGATCTACTTCGGGTTGTCCCTGGGCTTGCTGGCCCTGGCACTGAAATTCTTCCAGGAAGTCTTTCATATCATTCCCAACGTATTTGCCATGGCCGAGTCCGAGCTGATCCTGGTGCTGTTGTCGCTGATCGACATGGCGCTGGTAGGTGGCTTGCTGGTGATGGTAATGATTTCCGGCTACGAGAACTTCGTCTCGCAACTGGACATCGACTCCGACAAGGAAAAGCTCAACTGGCTGGGCACCATGGATTCCTCGTCGCTGAAGATGAAAGTCGCGGCGTCGATCGTTGCCATTTCGTCCATCCACTTGCTGCGTATTTTCATGGACGCCAAGAACGTCGATCCCGAGCACCTGATGTGGTACGTGATCATCCACATGACCTTCGTGGTCTCGGCATTCGCCATGGGCTATCTGGACAAACTGACCAAGCATTGAGGTTCGTCACGGGCGGCGGCATCTGTGCTAGTCTGCTCGCCCTTTTGGTTCCGGGCGCTCCGGGAGGCGCTGTGTCACGCACGGCACGCTCCCGAGCCGTCCGCACAGCGGAGCAGCAGCATGTCCGAAGTTAACCTGTCCACCGACGAAACCCGCGTCAGCTACGGCATCGGCCGTCAGTTGGGCGACCAACTGCGCGACAACCCGCCGCCGGGCGTCAGCCTGGACGCGATCCTCGCCGGCCTGACCGACGCTTTCGCCGGCAAGCCGAGCCGCGTGGGCCAGGACGAGATGTCCGCAAGCTTCAAGGTGATCCGCGAAATCATGCAGGCCGAAGCTGCCGCCAAGGCTGAAGCCGCTGCTGGCGAAGGCCGTGCATTCCTGGCCGAAAACGCCAAGCGCGAAGGCATTACCACCCTGGCGTCCGGCCTGCAGTTTGAAGTGCTGACCCAGGGCGAAGGCGCCAAGCCGACTCGCGAAGACCAGGTGCGTACCCACTACCATGGCACCCTGATCGACGGCACTGTGTTCGACAGCTCCTACGATCGTGGCCAGCCAGCCGAATTCCCGGTAGGTGGCGTGATCCCGGGCTGGACCGAAGCGCTGCAACTGATGAACGCCGGCAGCAAATGGCGCCTGTACGTGCCGAGCGAACTGGCCTACGGCGCCCAGGGCGTTGGCAGCATTCCACCGCACAGCGTGCTGGTGTTCGACGTCGAGCTGTTGGACGTTCTGTAAGGCAACTGCCTTTTGTGGGAGCGAGCCTGCTCGCGAAGCGGTGTGTCATCGAACATTGATATCGACTGACCTACCGCCTTCGCGAGCAGGCTCGCTCCCACAGGGTTTGCTGCTTCATCCATGGAACCTGCCGCTGAAATCACCCGTCGGGCGCAACGCCCGGGCGTAGCAGAACAGAAACAGGTTACGCACCAGCTCCTTGAGCACCAGCGGCTCACTGGAATTGAGGCTGTTGAGGTCCAGGTCGCCTTGGTCCTGCAGCTCGTTCAAGGCTTCTTCTTCGAGCACCGCACAGACTTCGCCGGTTTCCCGATGCAGGATCCTGAGGTAGGGATGTGGGCGGTCCAGCCAGGCATCGATCAAATAAGTCATGGTTCTCATCTCCTTGATGGGGTTCGATGAGAATAATTCTTATTCGCTAAATAGCAAGTCTCTATTGGCGCAACGCTGGTTTTTCTGACGATGGGTTGGGATGGCTCAGGTCATCCGCAACTGGCGGGCCTGGCGAAACGGAGGGGGCGAAGCAGCATCCCGCGCGTGACGCGGGATGGGCGTGTGACAGGTTCAGACCTTCCGGACGAACTCGGATTTGAGCTTCATCGGGCCGATGCCGTCGATCTTGCAGTCGATGTCGTGGTCGCCATCGCACAGGCGGATATTCTTCACCTTGGTGCCGACCTTGACCACCAGCGAAGTGCCCTTGACCTTGAGGTCCTTGATCACGGTGATGGTATCGCCGTCCTGCAGGACGTTGCCGACCGAATCTTTTTTCACCGTATCGTCGGACGGCGCTTCAGCTTCGCCGCTGGCGGACCATTCGTGGGCACACTCCGGGCAGACCAGTTGAGTACCGTCTTCGTAGGTGTATTCGGAATTGCATTTCGGGCAGGGAGGCAACGTGCTCACTAAGGTTCCTTGGGTATCAGGAGGTCAAAAGGGCGCACATTGTATAGGGTTTTGTCGCAAGGAGGGTGATACGGGGCTTTTGTGGCGAGGGAGCTTGCTCCCGCTGGGTTGCGAAGCAGCCCCGATTGGATTGCTGCGATCATTCAGGCGGATCGCGTCAGCCGGTTTTACGACGGCTGCGCCGCCGAGCGGGAGCAAGCTCCCTCGCCACTAAAGCTCGCCGTTTTCATGCAATCAGTGCGTACGCGCCACCGCAAACTCGCTCAATTCCACCAGCGCGTCGCGGTATTCGCTGGCCGGCAGGGCGTCGAGGCACTTGATCGCACGGGCAACGTAATCCCGGGCCAGGGTTGCGGTGTAGTCCAGCGAGCCGGAGGCTTCAACCGCCGCACGAATGCTTTCCAGGTCTTCGATTCCGCCTTTCTGGATCGCCTGGCGGACCAGCGCGGCCTGTTCCGGCGTGCCTTCGCGCATGGTGTAGATCAGCGGCAGGGTTGGCTTGCCTTCGGCCAGGTCGTCACCGACGTTCTTGCCCAGGGTGTCGGCGTCGCCCTTGTAGTCCAGCAGGTCGTCTACCAGTTGGAACGCCACGCCCAAGTGATCGCCGAAGGTGCGCAGGGCTTCGCTCTGCTCGGCGGTGGCGCCGGCCAGGGCGGCGGCGCTGTGAGTCGAGGCTTCGAAGAGCATCGCGGTCTTGCCGCGGATGACTTCCATATAGGTTTCTTCAGTGGTGCTGGCGTCGCGGACCTTGGACAACTGCAACACTTCGCCTTCGGCGATGATGCGCGTGGCCTGGGACAGAATCTTCATCACCGGCATCGAGCCCAGTTCGACCATCATTTCGAACGAGCGCGAATACAGGAAGTCGCCCACCAGCACGCTTGGGGCATTGCCCCACATCGCGTTGGCGGTCGAGCGGCCACGGCGCATGCCGGACATGTCGACCACGTCGTCATGCAGCAGCGTCGCGGTGTGCAAAAATTCGATGGTGGCGGCCAGCAGGCGCATGTCGTCGCCTTCGCGACCCAGGGCCTTGCCGCACAAAAGCACCAATAGAGGACGCAGGCGCTTGCCCCCGGCCGAAGTGATGTAGTCGCCGATTTTCGATACCAGCGGCACTCGGGAAGTCAGCTGCTTCTTGATGATACCGTCGACGGCGCTAAAATCGTCCGCCACAGCGCGGTAGAAAGCTTGGGGTTGCATCAGCGACAGGCGCTCCAGAAGGGTTGCGCGGCATGCTAGGACCCACGTCCAGGCCTGTCAAGGCGCGATAGACGGCCACTTGCAAGGCTCTGCCGGCTTGCGTACAATCGCGCACCCTGAACTTCCTGGGCAGCACCTGCCTTACGCAATTGCATCCGGGCCTTCCAGCCTATGCAGCCATGCCAGCCAATACCTCTTCTTATAAAGCGCTGGGTGAGCAGGATTATCGGAGAAATACCATGTCGTACGCAGTAATTGTTACTGGTGGCAAGCAATACAAGGTCGCCCCAGGTGAATACCTGAAGATCGAAAAACTGGAAATCGCTACCGGCGAATCCGTGACTTTTGATCGCGTTCTGTTGGTCGCCAATGGCGACGACGTGAATATCGGCGCTCCAGTCGTTGCTGGCGCTACCGTTGTGGCTGAAGTGATCTCCCAAGGTCGTCACGATAAAGTCCGCATCATCAAGTTCCGTCGTCGTAAGCACCACATGAAGCGTATGGGCCACCGCCAGTGGTACACCGAGATCAAAATCACCGGTATTCAGGCTTAATTCCAGCCTAATTCCTCACTAGGAGAATTGAACTCATGGCACACAAAAAAGCTGGTGGTAGTACCCGTAACGGTCGCGACTCAGAAGCCAAACGCCTTGGCGTGAAGATGTATGGCGGCCAGGCTATCAAAGCGGGCAACATCATCGTGCGTCAGCGCGGCACCCAATTCCACGCTGGCTACGGCGTTGGTATGGGCAAGGATCACACCCTCTTCGCTAAAGTCGAAGGCGTGATCAAGTTCGAAGTAAAAGGCGCCTTCGGTCGTCGTTACGTAAGCGTTATCGCAGCTTAATTGCGAGACCGCTGGAAAAGCCCTGTCTTGCGACGGGGCTTTTTCGTTTGTGGGGTGAGTCTCTTGCAAAACTGTTTGTATGGGCTGTCGGCGCTGCGGTTGGGGCGTGTTTTCAGGTCGCTGCGCTCATTTTTGCAAGAGTCTTATGTCTTGTTTTTTTGGCTCGTCCGTACGGCGAGAGGCGTGTGTCATGAAGTTTGTTGATGAAGTATCGATTCGAGTAAAGGCTGGCGACGGCGGCAATGGTTGCATGAGTTTCCGTCGGGAAAAATTCATTGAAAACGGTGGTCCGAACGGTGGTGACGGGGGCGATGGCGGCTCGATCTACATGCTCGCCGATGAAAACCTCAACACCTTGGTGGATTACCGTTACACCCGGCATTTCGATGCCGAGCGTGGTTCCAACGGCGGCAGCACCGACTGCACCGGCAAGAAGGGCGAAGACCTGATCCTGCGTGTGCCGGTCGGTACCACAGTGATCGACTCCGCCACCCAGGAAGTCATCGGCGACCTGACCAAGGCTGGTCAGCGCCTGCTGGTGGCTCATGGCGGCTGGCACGGTCTGGGTAACACCCGCTTCAAATCCAGTACCAACCGCGCGCCGCGCCAGACTACGCCGGGCAAGCCAGGCGAGCAGCGTGACCTGAAGTTGGAAATGAAAGTACTGGCCGACGTGGGTCTGCTGGGCCTGCCGAACGCGGGTAAGAGTACGTTCATTCGCTCGGTGTCGGCGGCCAAGCCGAAAGTCGCCGATTACCCGTTCACCACCCTGGTGCCGAACCTGGGCGTGGTCAGTGTCGATCGCTGGAAAAGCTTCGTGATCGCCGACATTCCGGGGTTGATCGAAGGTGCCTCCGAAGGTGCTGGCCTGGGGATTCGTTTCCTCAAGCATTTGTCCCGCACCCGTCTGTTGCTGCACCTCGTCGACATGGCGCCGCTGGATGAAACCGATGCCGCCGATGCCGCCGAGGTTATCGTCAACGAGCTGACCAAATTCAGCCCGGCCCTGGCCGAGCGCGACCGTTGGCTGGTGCTGAACAAGTGCGACCAGATCCTCGAAGAAGAGCACGAAGAGCGGGTCAAGGAAATCGTCGATCGCCTGGAGTGGGAAGGTCCGGTCTACGTGATCTCGGCCATTGCCAAAGAAGGCACCGAGCGCCTTTGCCACGACATCATGCGTTACCTGGAAGATCGTGCTGATCGCCTGGCCAATGATCCGGTCTACAAGGAAGAACTGGCCGAGCTCGACCAGCGCATCGAAGACGAGGCACGCGCCCAGTTGCAGGCGCTGGACGACCAGCGTGCCCTGCGCCGCAGCGGCGTCAAGTCGGTCCATGACATCGGTGATGACGATTGGGACGAAGAGGATGTGGATGACGAAGACGGTCCGGAAATCATCTACGTTCGCGACTGATCTGGTGCTGATGCAGGCCGCTTGAGATCAGAACCTGTGGGAGCGAGCCTGCTCGCGAAGGCGGTGTGTCAGTTTGCATTCATGCTGCTGACCCTATGCCATCGCGAGCAGGCTCGCTCCCACAAGGTTTCTCGGGTAGCTGGCATGGGGAGCAGGTTCAAGTGTTTCGGCGCGGTGTTATCATCGCAGTCGGCCGGTTTTCAAGGCGCCGCTCATTCGAGCGGCGTTTTGGTATCTGAAAAACGCAAATACGAATAATCCCATGAGTGGCGCTGGGTCGCGCTGTTCGCTGGCAAAGGTTGAAGAAAATGCGGAGCAAGGTGACGGGTGCGCAACGCTGGGTCGTGAAGATCGGCAGCGCACTGCTGACGGCGGATGGCAAGGGCCTGGATCGCCAGGCGATGGCGGTGTGGGTCGAGCAGATGGTGGCCCTGCATGAGGCGGGCGTCGAGCTGGTACTGGTCTCCTCGGGTGCTGTGGCGGCCGGCATGAGCCGTTTGGGCTGGACCTCGCGACCCAGCGCGATGCACGAACTCCAGGCCGCTGCCGCCATTGGCCAGATGGGCCTGGTGCAGGCGTGGGAGTCGAGCTTTGCCGAGCATGATCGCCACACGGCGCAGATTCTGCTGACCCACGACGACCTGTCCGACCGCAAGCGTTACCTCAATGCCCGTAGCACGCTGCGAGCGTTGGTGGAGCTGAAAGTCATCCCGGTGATCAACGAGAACGACACGGTGGTCACCGACGAGATCCGTTTCGGCGACAACGACACGCTCGCGGCGCTGGTAGCCAACCTCGTGGAAGCCGACCTGCTGGTGATTCTCACGGATCGCGACGGCATGTTCGACGCCGATCCGCGCAATAACCCTGATGCCAAGCTGATCTACGAAGCCCGAGCCGACGATCCCGCGCTGGATGCGGTGGCGGGTGGCACTGGCGGAGCCCTGGGGCGCGGCGGCATGCAGACCAAGCTGCGCGCGGCGCGTCTGGCGGCCCGTTCCGGTGCTCATACCATCATCGTCGGTGGTCGTTTGGAACGGGTGTTGGATCGCCTCAAGGCCGGGGAGCGCATCGGTACGCTGCTGTCGCCTGAGCGCGGCATGCTGGCGGCGCGCAAACAATGGCTGGCCGGGCATCTGCAAACCCGGGGCACGCTGGTGCTGGACGCCGGGGCCGTGTCGGCGTTGTCTCAAGGTAACAAAAGCCTGCTGCCGGTAGGCGTGAAGCTGGTCCAGGGCAGCTTCCGCCGCGGCGAAATGGTCGTTTGCGTAGCGCCGGATGGTCGAGAGATTGCCCGGGGCCTGGCCAACTACAGCGCGCTGGAAGCACAGAAAATCATCGGCCAATCGTCTGATGCGATTGTTGGCCTGCTGGGTTACATGGCTGAGCCTGAGCTGGTTCACCGTGACAACCTGATCCTCGTCTAAGGAAAAATCATGGGTTTGGCAAAAGGATTGATCGGCTTGCTGGTGGCGCTACCGCTGCTGGCCTCTGCCGAGGAAATCGGTCAGGTGTCCACTGTGTTCAAATTTGTCGGGCCAAACGACCGGATCGTGGTCGAGGCGTTCGATGATCCCAGGGTCGATGGCGTGACCTGCTATCTGTCGCGGGCCAAGACCGGCGGCGTAAAAGGTGGCCTGGGGCTGGCCGAAGATCGCGCCGAGGCGTCCATCGCCTGCCGCCAGGTCGGGCCGATCAGCTTCAAGGGCGAGCTCAAGGATGGCGAGGAGGTCTTCCGGGAGCGCACCTCGCTGGTGTTCAAGACCATGCAGGTGGTGCGTTTTCTCGACAAGAAGCGCAATACGCTGGTGTACCTGGTCTACAGCGACCGTGTGATCGAGGGTAGCCCGCAGAATGCGGTGACGGCGATTCCGATCCTGCCTTGGGCGAACTAATGTATAAGTCTGAGACGCTGATCGTTAAGGGATATTCTTTAATTTATCGCTGAGTATAGGTAACTAATAAAATGCTCCTCGAGTCAGGGAAGTGAACATGTTATGAGCCGATTGAGCTTCCTTGATGTATTGACCTTCGTCGGAGTTAAGGGGGGTGGTTAGGAGGTCTACTATTTCCAGAATATTGTTTAAATCGTTTCTTTGGTACTTAATGAAAACAGAGACGCCATAATCGTCGGCACAGAGACTATAGCAAATATTCGCGAACTCAGGCGGAATCGCTGGTAAGTCGTGGATCATACGGCTAATAGCGATAGCGCAAACACGCGCTTGGCAAGCTGCCGCAAACGCCGATTTGGGAAGCATCTCGGCATAAGCACAATCGCCGATTATGTGGACCTCCGGTATGAAGAGTGATTCCATCGATTGAGTATTTACCGGGCACCAACCTGTGGCGTCGGTTAATGCATTCATTTGAGCGAAGATTGCTGCTTGTTGTGGCGGAATAATATTTATAGCTCCGCCTTTAAAGCTATGAATAGGCGTGGACAACTCCATCGTTTCCCTTTGCAGTGCTTTGACGGCCCCTCCATCTTTTTCACTCACCCATTCGATAAGCGATCCACCCGTGCCATAGCCATAAAATTTACTCCAAGCTAGCTCGAACTGGGGCTGTTTTGGAAATTTATTATTGGAATCGAGGATAATAACGCGGCACGCTGGCTTGTTTTTCTTAAAATATTCGGCGATCAAGCTGGCTCTTTCGTAGGGGCCAGGAGGGCATTTGTAATCTCCTGGCGGTACGGAGATTAAAAAATTTTCTCCATCTGGTATTCCAAGTAATTTGTTTCTCAGATGGCTATGCTGTATGCCGCCTGCCCATGCGTGAGGGATTATTTCTAAGCTGTTTTCATCATAGCCAACGATGGTGTCCAACTTGAATCCAACACCGCAAGCGACTATGCATCGATCATAGTGTATTAAAATATTTTTTTGAGTATTAATGGTTTTTGTTGTGGTGTTTATTGTTAGTGCTCGGTCACATATTATATTTACATTTTGTTTTGCTAGGTAATCGTAAGAGAATTCCAGCGAGCTGAGAGGACGCTTGCCTACCAGATATTCTGCGCTTAATGGGCAAGAAAAGTAATGCCTATTCGGTTCGATCAGTGTGACGCTGATTAGAGGGTGTAGTTTTCTTATCGTTTTAATGAAGGTGGCGCCTGCGAAGCCGCCGCCAATAACTACAATTTTGAAGTTTTTTATTTCTTTAGCGTGTGCTTGGTTTTTTATTAATGCCGAGCTTAAGATTAAGCCCTTAATAAAGTCTCTTCGTTTAAACATTGCTGAGGCCTGTAGTAGTTATTATTGCTGCCGCTTCGAGTGTCGACAGGTGCTTAGGGTGGAAGATGAATGGTTGTTAGTGAGCTATAGTGTGCTGATAGTTTTTCAATGGTGGTTGAGTCATAGGATCGCATGATACGATTCATTATTGTGCTGGGGGCGGCTTGCTCTTTGAAGCTGGAAAGCTTATGGAAAATATATTCTTTAGGTAGCCCGTCTAGGCTTGGGAATGTTTTTTTAGAGGTATCTGTTTGGCTTTGGTGGCAATTTAGACAGATATTCGTAAGCATAATGTCTTCGGTTTGGCTGGCCTGCGTGTACGCTGGAAGAAGCATGATGGTTAATAATAGCTGAGGAGTTTTTTTTATATTTTTGTATGTCATGGAGTGATTGATCTGGGTAGTTCGGATATGACTTCTCCGAAATGGATTTTTGAATTTTTTAGGAAGTCTGGATTTATTTGCTCGCCTCCGTAAAGACTTGAATGTGAATTTATATAACTCAAAAGCTTTTCTCGCGAGGAGAAAGTTGCGATTGCTTTTTTGTAATTCTCGCTGCTCTTGTATATTATAAGATGGATTAGTGGTTCGCCGGCTTCAGTAGGGGCGATATTTATACTCATGTTTCCATCAGGGTTTGGATATTTATCTGTGTATTGTTTCATGTGCTCCGATTGTTGCTTTACAAAGATATCAAGAAATTCTCTTTCTCTTCCTGCCGGGGGATAAAATATTATCGTCAACGACTTTGGTGTGATAAGTTTTATTGTTTCGTTGTCATCAGGTTCGGATGCGCAGACTCCATACGTAGGCATCATTAGTATCAGGTAGGTGAACAGCTTTTTAAGTTTTATCATATCGATCTCTGTAGATTGAGTAGAAAATTTTTTAGATTTTGAAGTTGTAGGCGCGAATCATGCTGGCTTGTTTTTCAAGGGTGCTATCGTCTTCCCGTTTACCGTCATGGGAAGAGATATATCCTTCATACCTCGTAAAGAAAGTTGCAATATTGGAATTGATTTTCTTGAATTTGCTACTATTACCCGTTTGGTGCATGGGGAAGAGTTTTGCATGCAAATGGTCGACTCCGTAGCCCTCCAGTATCATTCCGGTTCTCGCTACATCGGGAAGAGAATTGTCTAGCAGCACTGCTGTTTGCTTTGCCGCTATGATCAGGTCTGAGAGAGTATTGTCAGATTGGTCAAATGCGTAACTTGAATGGTGTTCTTTTGTTATTACGACCGAGGCGCCGGGAGTGTTCGGGTATATTGAAAGGAATGCGAGATGTTTTTCATCTTCCCAAATAATGTGAGCTGTTTGTTTTCGCTTGGAAATATCACAGAATATGCATTTCATTGTTATGGCCAAATAAAGGTGGAAAAGGATATTGGAAAGCTTCGGGTGTTCCACTGAGTGTAGTTGCTTTTGATGTTTGGGCTGTCTTTTAATATTGTGTTGGTGATGGTGTTGTGAGCCAGTATTGAAGCTAGGATGAAATTGTTTGGTCCATAACTCGGCGCTATTGATTCGGGTAACCGCCTCCATTGATTAGCATCAGGTGAGATTTCATATTCACTATCGTAATCTGAGGCTGAAAAGAAATTTACGCGGCATGAGCTATGTAAATACCCTGCACTCATGACAGTTGTTTTCGCGGCTCTGGAAAGCTCGCCGCATCGGGTAGCTAAATCAATAGGAGAATCAGCGGTTATAATTACCGTGTTAAAGTTGTTATTGATGACAAGCTCTAGGATTTTTTCATATTCAAGTTGTTGGTTAATGCAAGATATTTCTGTGGCCTCGAATCGTTCTGTTATGGCATTCTTTAGAGTTTCTGTTTTCTTCTTGCCTACGTCTTGCAGTCGCCAAAATAACTGTCTGTTCAAGTTGCTTTTTTCAATAATGTCGTCGTCAGCCAGAGTGAATTTTTTAATTCCCGCTCCGGCCAGTAATAAAGCGGTACTGCTACCTATGCCACCGCACCCAATGATGAGAATGTGTGCTGCTTTCAATGCGTGCATGATAGTAATAATCTCACGACAACTAGAGGAAAATGTAGTGAGGTAAGATGTGGTTCTACTAGTTTCGGGGGCGTTAAAAAGCTCAGCTAACTCTGCTGTTTCTTTGGAGTTACCTTCAATTAGGCTTCCGGCTTGTTTCAAGCCTTCAATCAGTGCCTCTATGCTTTGTTCATTTGTTTTTATACTTTTGCGAGGTCCGCTTATATGTGTTGAATTGTCTTTAATGTGGTAAAAAGTTGATGGTGATATAATGCCTATCACGGTGCCTGAGCTATCGTGAATGGTTAATTTCTCATATTGATTGATTTCTTTCATTTAGATGGCCTTTGTCAGGGTTAACGGCGACCATAAGGTCGCCGTTTTCGCATCAATTACACGAAGCGTTCAATTTTGTTTGTTTTGGTTGACTGAGTGAGTGATCTTCTAATGTGGATACTAAAAGTTTAGTATTTTCATTGATAATGCTGAGCGGACGGCTAGTTTTTGTTGGCTCTGTGAGGTTTTTATTTATAGAGGGAGCAAGCTCTGCACCGGCCTGAGCAAGTCCGCTTGTGCCTAAAAGTATGGCAGTGATACTTATTATTTTTTTCATTTTTAACTCCTGAGTTCAGCGGTTGGTGACGTTGACCGCCTATCGATCATGTTCCGGGTGTTTTGATGGGGCAAGTGTGGGGGTGTAACTGAATGTTGGGTTCTAGTTGCCGGGTAGGGGGTGGGGCGGGGATGAGTGGAGCACTTGTTCTGTAGGGATTTTCTTAGGAGATTATTCCGCTTGAATTAAGTCTTTGATTTTTCATATATGTGAAAGTTGGGCTTTGATTTTTTTTTGAAAGTTTTGGTTTGTTTTATGTTTGCTTTGTCAGATGCGTCAGTAGGTCTTTTGTTCGGCGCTTGTTCTCGTTGGACGTATTGAGTCAAGTTTTGTAACAAATAAGAAGAGCTGGAGGCGTGACGGCTGATCTCGTTAGGAGATGATTCGTATCGGCACTGGGCATGTCTGTTGAGTTTGCATTCATCGATTTGAGCCAGGTCGGGCCGATCAGCTTCAAGGGCGAGCTCAAGGATGGCGAGGAGGTCTTCCGGGAGCGCACCTCGCTGGTGTTCAAGACCATGCAGGTGGTGCGTTTTCTCGACAAGAAGCGCAATACGCTGGTTTACCTGGTTTACCTGGTCTACAGCGACCGTGTGATCGAAGGTAGCCCGTAGAATGCGGTGACGGCGATTCCGATCCTGCCGTGGGCCAAGGCTCAATAACCACGCAAAAACCACTGTGGGAGATTCTATGGTGCAGGACTAGCCCCTAAATGCCTTTTGGTAAGTATTCGCTCTGGTTCTTCAACAGAGCGAATACCACTCGGGCAAGCTTGCGGGCCAGCGCTACCAATGCCTCGGTTGTGCTGAGCCCTCGGGACCTCAAACCCTCGTAAAATCCCTTCCACGCCGCTGTGCGACTCGCCGACATCGCGGCGTTGTGCATCAATCGGCGTGCCTCCGGATCACCTCGCTTAGACAGGCAGCGGCGTCCCTTCTTTTTTCCCGAGTCCGATATGCGCAGGTCCAGACCCAGAAAAGCGATGAAGGCATCGGCATTTCTGAAATCTCCACGTTGAAACGACGTGAGCAAACGGGCACCGCTTAACAGACCGATGCCTTCGACTTTCATGCAGCGCTTGAGCTGACTGCCCAAACCGGCTGCATCCAACTGCGTCTGGATTGTTTTCTCAAGCAAAATTTCGAGTCTTTGCATGGCCTTTATCTGGTTCTCAAAGGCCGTTTTGAGCAACGGTTCGTTCGACCAGCTTTGCTTGAGGCTGACACGCGCCTGAACCAAGGCTGCGCGTCGCCGGAAAAGGCTTATAAGCCTGCAATACAGGGGCGATGGCGGGGACCAAGGGTGCAACTGGTGGCCTTCGTTGTTCAAGTAGCGAGCCAACAACCGAGCATCCAGCGCATCGGTTTTAGCGCGCACTTTCACCCCTTTGCGGTAATGACTGAGTTCGTAACCGCCGATCATATAAATCACACAGCCATGCGCATAAGCCAGATCGGCGAAGTCCTGGTGATAGATATTCGTGGCTTCGATGGCGACATCCACTGGCGCAGGTAATGCCTTGAGCCACTTCTTGATATCAGCTTTGGTGTTGGGGATCGTTTCGAGTCGATCGGATTGGGCGTGATAAATCACCAACTCATCTTTGGCGACATCCACACCTACGATCGGCTGGGCGGTGGCGACGGGCATTGCCATTGAAAATCCTCCGGGCTAAGGTTTGAACACTTGAAGGGTTCACCCAGAGGCGCAGGCTTGTTCCTATCGTCGGTCTAGGCCAGATGCATTCTTTATCGGCGCTTGGGTGAAAGGAGGAGGGGCGAAATCTCCCACGGTCTGTACTGCGGCTAACAGTCAGAATCGAGCCTAGTCCCTCCTCCTCCCTTCAAGTCCTACCATACAAGCGAGCTTGCTCGCGAATGCAGTCTGCCAGTGACATTGATGCTGTCTGGCACACCGTATTCGCGAGCAGGCTCGCTCCCACAGTTCTGAATGAGTGGTGCACCTGATTAAATCGCAGGCAATAAAAAACCGACCCTGGGGTCGGTTTTTTAACGAGCGCGTCGCTTAGGCAGCAGCGGCAACGTTCAAGGCCTTTACGTGGCCATTCAGGCGGCTCTTATGGCGAGCAGCCTTGTTCTTGTGGATGATGCCTTTATCGGCCATGCGGTCGATAACTGGCACAGCCAGAACGTAAGCAGCTTGTGCTTTTTCAGCGTCTTTTGCGTCGATGGCCTTGACTACGTTTTTGATGTAGGTACGGACCATGGAACGCAGGCTGGCGTTGTGGCTGCGACGCTTCTCAGCCTGTTTTGCACGTTTTTTGGCGGAAGGTGAGTTGGCCACCGTCGAGCTCCTCGAAAGACTTTTTAGGAAATAGCAAACAAAATAGGCCGCGAATCATGCCGATGAGTTGACGTGTTGTCAAGGGCGGGTGACACGTTCCGCTGAATGGCAGGTGCGGCGCACCGAATGATTTCTTTCCGGCGTGCGACCTGTAAACTCGCGGGCTTTGGCGCTGTGCTGTTTAGCGGCGCGAAGTATCGCACAAGTGGGCGCGTTGTTCGCCTGCTGTTTATCGACAGGCACAAACTCTTTTCATGAATCTGCTCAAATCGTTGGCTGCCGTCAGCTCTATCACGATGCTTTCCCGGGTTCTGGGATTCGTTCGCGATACGCTGATCGCGCGGATATTCGGTGCCGGAATGGCCACCGACGCCTTCTTCATCGCCTTCAAGCTGCCAAACCTGCTGCGGCGGATCTTCGCCGAAGGGGCCTTTTCCCAGGCCTTCGTGCCGATCCTGGCTGAATACAAAAGCCAGAAGGGCGACGAGGCGACCCGCACTTTCATCGCTTATGTGACCGGCTTGCTCACGCTGGTGCTGGCGCTGGTCACCGCGGCCGGCATGCTCGCCGCGCCTTGGGTGATCTGGGCCACCGCGCCAGGTTTCACCGACACGCCGGAAAAATTCCAGCTCACCTCCGACCTGTTGCGGGTGACCTTTCCTTATATATTGCTGATTTCCCTGTCATCGCTGGCCGGGGCGATCCTCAATACCTGGAACCGTTTCTCGGTGCCGGCCTTCGTGCCGACGCTGCTCAATGTCAGCATGATCGTCTTCGCACTGTTCCTGACGCCGTACTTCGATCCGCCGGTGATGGCCCTGGGTTGGGCGGTGCTGGTCGGCGGCCTGGCGCAATTGCTCTATCAACTGCCCCACCTGAAAAAGATCGGCATGCTGGTACTGCCGCGCCTGAACTTGCGCGACAGTGGCGTGTGGCGCGTCATGAAGCAAATGCTGCCGGCCATTCTCGGGGTGTCGGTGAGTCAGATTTCGCTGATCATCAACACTATTTTCGCCTCGTTCCTGGTGGCCGGCTCGGTCTCGTGGATGTACTACGCCGACCGCTTGATGGAGCTGCCCTCCGGCGTACTGGGCGTGGCGCTGGGCACGATTCTGCTGCCTACCCTGGCCAAGACCTACGCCAGCCAGGACCGTCATGAATACTCGCGCATCCTCGACTGGGGCCTGCGCCTGTGCTTCGTGCTGGTCCTGCCTTGTGCACTGGCGCTGGGGATCCTTGCCGAGCCGCTGACGGTTTCGCTGTTCCAGTATGGCCAGTTCAATGCGTTTGATGCCTTGATGACCCAGCGCGCGCTGATCGCCTATTCGGTGGGCTTGCTTGGAATCATTGTGATCAAGGTCCTGGCGCCGGGTTTCTACGCCCAGCAGAACATTCGCACGCCAGTGAAGATCGCGATTTTTACCCTGGTGATGACCCAGCTGTTCAACCTGCTGCTCATCGGACCTCTGGCCCATGCCGGCCTGGCCCTGGCGATCAGCGCCGGTGCCTGCCTCAACGCCGGGCTGCTGTTCTACCAGCTGCGCAAACAGAAGATGTATCAGCCGCAGCCCGGCTGGGCCAGGTTCGGCCTCAAGCTGCTGGTCGCCGTGGCGGTGATGTCGGCGGTGTTGCTGGCGGGGATGCATTTCATGCCGGCCTGGGGCGAAGGGCAGATGCTCGAGCGTTTCCTGCGCCTGGGCGTGCTGGTCGTGGCCGGCGTGGTGGCTTATTTCGGCATGTTGCTGCTAATGGGATTCCGTCTGCGCGACTTCAATCGCAAGGCCTTGAGCTGAACGGTTGCCTTCGATAATCCCGGGCCGGACGGCGGTTTTGTCGGTTCGATCACTTTGGGTTACGGTGTTGCCTGTCACCGACCGCCGGGTGTGGTTATAATCGGCCACTTTATGAGCAAGAAGCGCGTTATGCAGCTGGTTCGAGGCCTCCACAACCTGCGTCCCCGGCATCGGGGCTGTGTCGCCACTATTGGCAACTTCGACGGTGTTCACCGTGGCCACCAGGCTATCCTGGCGCGGCTGCGCGAGCGTGCGCTGGAGTTGGGCCTGCCCAGCTGCGTGGTGATCTTCGAGCCGCAGCCCCGGGAGTTCTTCGCTCCGGACACCGCTCCGGCGCGTCTGGCCCGGTTGCGTGACAAACTGCAACTGCTGGCCGCCGAAGGCGTCGATCGGGTCCTCTGCCTGGCCTTCAACCAGCGCCTGAGCCAGCTCAGCGCCGCCGAGTTCGTCGATACCATCCTGGTGGACGGTCTCGACGTAAAGCATCTGGAAGTCGGCGACGACTTCCGTTTTGGCTGCGACCGGGCAGGGGATTTCGATTACCTGCAACAGGCCGGCATCGCCCAGGGATTCACCGTCGAAGCGGCACAGACCGTCGAAATGGACGGTCTGCGCGTCAGCAGCACCCAGGTCCGCAATGCCCTGGCGGCGGCGGATTTCGAATTGGCCGAGCGCTTGCTCGGCCGGCCGTACCGGATTGCCGGGCGGATCCTGCACGGGCAGAAACTGGCGCGCCAATTGGGCACACCGACGGCCAACGTGCAACTCAAGCGCCGTCGTGTGCCGTTGACCGGGGTGTTCCTGGTGAGTGTCGACATTGACGGCAAGACCTGGCCCGGCGTCGCCAATATCGGCGTACGTCCCACGGTGCAGGGGGATGGCAAGGCCCATCTCGAAGTACACATTCTGGATTTTGCCGGCGATCTGTATGACCGGCGTTTGACGGTGGTTTTCCACCAGAAGCTGCGTGAAGAGCAGCGTTTTGCCTCTCTGGAGGCGCTCAAGACGGCGATCCATGCAGATATCGCCGCCGCCCGTGCCCTTGTCGCAACCAGCGCCAATCGCTAATGAAGAGCCTTAAATGACCGACTATAAAGCCACGCTAAACCTTCCGGACACCGCCTTCCCAATGAAGGCCGGCCTGCCTCAGCGCGAACCACAGATTCTGCAGCGTTGGGACAGCATTGGCCTGTACGGAAAGTTGCGCGAAATTGGCAAGGATCGTCCGAAGTTCGTCCTGCACGACGGCCCTCCGTACGCCAACGGCACCATCCACATCGGTCACGCGCTGAACAAGATTCTCAAGGACATGATCATCCGCTCCAAGACCTTGTCGGGTTTTGACGCGCCGTATGTCCCGGGCTGGGACTGCCACGGCCTGCCGATCGAGCACAAGGTCGAAGTGACCCACGGCAAGAACCTGGGCGCCGACAAGACCCGCGAGCTGTGCCGTGCCTACGCCACCGAGCAGATCGAAGGGCAGAAGTCCGAATTCATCCGTCTCGGCGTGCTGGGCGACTTCGCCAATCCGTACAAGACCATGAACTTTGCGAACGAAGCCGGTGAAATCCGCGCCCTGGCGAAAATCGTCGAGGGCGGCTTCGTGTTCAAGGGCCTGAAACCGGTCAACTGGTGCTTCGACTGTGGTTCGGCCCTGGCCGAGGCGGAAGTCGAGTACGAGAACAAGAAGTCCTCGACCATCGATGTCGCGTTCCCGATCGCCGATGAAGACAAGCTTGCCGCCGCTTTCGGCCTGGGCAAGCTGGCCAAGCCGGCCGCCATCGTGATCTGGACCACCACCCCGTGGACCATCCCGGCCAACCAGGCGCTGAACGTCCATCCGGAATTCAACTACGCCCTGGTCGACGTCGGCGACAGGCTGCTGGTGCTGGCCGAAGAGCTGGTCGAATCCTGCCTGGCCCGCTACAGCCTGGAAGGTTCGGTGATTGCCACCGCGCCAGGTTCGGCGTTGGAGCTGATCAACTTCCGTCATCCGTTCTATGACCGCCTGTCGCCAGTGTATCTGGCCGACTACGTGGAGCTGGGCGCCGGCACTGGCGTGGTTCACTCCGCGCCGGCCTATGGCGTCGACGACTTCGTGACCTGCAAGAAATACGGCATGGTCAACGATGACATCCTCAATCCGGTGCAGAGCAATGGCGTCTACGTACCGTCGCTGGAATTCTTTGGCGGCCAGTTCATCTGGAAAGCCAACCCGGCCATCGTCGACAAGCTGACCGAAGTCGGCGCGCTGCTGCACACCACTGTCATCGAACACAGCTACATGCACTGCTGGCGCCACAAGACCCCGCTGATCTACCGCGCGACCGCGCAGTGGTTCATCGGCATGGACAAGCAGCCAACCAGCGGCGACACCCTGCGCCAGCGTTCGCTCAAGGCCATCGAAGAGACCCAATTCGTTCCGGCCTGGGGGCAGGCGCGCCTGCACTCGATGATCGCCAACCGTCCGGACTGGTGCATCTCCCGCCAGCGCAACTGGGGCGTGCCGATCCCGTTCTTCCTGAACAAGGAAAGCGGCGAGCTGCACCCGCGCACTGTCGAGCTGATGGAAGAAGTGGCCAAGCGCGTTGAAGCCGAAGGCATCGAAGCCTGGTTCAAGCTCGATGCCGCCGAGCTGCTCGGCGACGAAGCGCCGCTGTACGACAAGATCAGCGATACCCTGGACGTCTGGTTCGATTCCGGCACCACTCATTGGCACGTGCTGCGCGGCTCGCATCCGATGGGCCACGAGAACGGCCCGCGCGCCGACCTGTACCTGGAAGGTTCGGACCAGCACCGTGGCTGGTTCCACTCGTCCTTGCTGACCGGTTGCGCCATCGACAACCACGCGCCTTACCGCGAGCTGCTGACCCACGGTTTCACCGTCGACGAGGCCGGCCGCAAGATGTCCAAGTCCCTGGGCAACGTGATCGCGCCGCAGAAAGTCAACGACACCCTCGGCGCCGACATCATGCGCCTGTGGGTCGCCTCCACCGACTATTCCGGCGAGATGGCCGTCTCCGAGCAGATCTTGCAGCGCAGCGCGGACGCCTACCGGCGGATCCGCAACACCGCGCGCTTCCTGCTTTCGAACCTGACCGGTTTCAATCCGGCCACCGACCTGCTGCCGGCCGAAGACATGCTTGCGCTGGACCGCTGGGCCGTGGACCGCACCCTGTTGCTGCAACGCGAATTGCAGGAACACTACGGTGAATACCGTTTCTGGAACGTCTACTCGAAGATCCATAACTTCTGCGTGCAGGAGCTTGGCGGTTTCTACCTCGACATCATCAAGGACCGCCAGTACACCACCGGCTCCAACAGCAAGGCGCGCCTTTCGTGCCAGACCGCGCTGTTCCACATCAGTGAGGCGCTGGTGCGCTGGATCGCGCCGATCCTGGCGTTCACCGCCGATGAGCTGTGGGAATACCTGCCGGGCGAGCGCAACGAATCGGTGATGCTCAACACCTGGTACGAAGGCCTGACCGAACTGCCGCAAGGCTTTGAGCTGGACCGTGCGTATTGGGACCGGATCATGGCGGTCAAGGCGGCAGTCAACAAGGAAATGGAAATCCAGCGGGCGGCCAAGGCTGTCGGCGGCAACCTGCAGGCTGAAGTGACCCTTTACGCCGAAGAGGCGCTGGGTGCCGATCTGGCCAAGCTGGGCAACGAGCTGCGCTTCGTGCTGATCACCTCGACCGCCAGCGTCGCGCCGCTGGTGCAGGCGCCGGCCGATGCGGTGGTCACCGAGGTAAGCGGCCTGAAGCTCAAGGTGGTCAAGTCGAGCTTCGTCAAGTGCGCTCGTTGCTGGCACTGCCGCGAAGACGTCGGTGTGAACCCGGAGCATCCGGAAATCTGTGGTCGTTGCGTCGACAACATCAGCGGTACGGGTGAGGTTCGCCACTATGCCTGATTTGGCGCCCAACGCAGCGGGCCGTTTCGGACGGCTGGGCTGGCTCTGGTTGAGTGTGCTGGTCCTGGTGATCGACCAGGCCAGCAAGTACTACTTCGAGAGTTCGTTGACCATGTACCAGCAGATCGTGGTCATCCCCGACTACTTCAGCTGGACGCTGGCCTACAACACCGGCGCGGCATTCAGCTTCCTGGCCGACAGTTCGGGCTGGCAGCGTTGGCTGTTCGCCCTGATTGCCGTCGTGGTCAGCGCCGTGCTGGTGGTCTGGCTCAAGCGCCTGGGGCGTGACGAGACCTGGCTGGCCGTGGCGCTGGCGCTGGTCCTGGGTGGCGCGCTGGGCAACCTGTACGACCGGATTGCCTTGGGCCATGTGATCGATTTCATCCTGGTGCATTGGCAGAATCGCTGGTACTTCCCGGCGTTCAACATTGCCGACAGTGCCATTAGCGTGGGCGCCGTGATGCTCGCCCTGGATATGTTCAAGAGCAAGAAAACCGGAGAAGCCGTCCATGACTGAGCAGCGTATCGCTCAAAACACCGAAGTGAAGCTTCACTTCGCCCTGCACCTGGAAAACGGCGACACCGTCGACAGCACGTTCGACAAGGCGCCGGCCGTGTTCAAGGTCGGCGACGGCAACCTGCTGCCAGGCTTCGAGGCGGCGATCTTCGGTTTCAAGGCCGGCGACAAGCGCACCGTGGTGGTTCCTCCGGAAAATGCCTTTGGTCAGCCCAACCCGCAAAACGTGCAGACCATGCCACGCTCGCAGTTCCAGGACATGGAGCTGTCCGAGGGCCTGCTGGTGATCTTCAACGACGCGGCCAACGCCGAGCTGCCGGGTGTGGTGAAAGCTTTTGACGATGCCGAGGTGACCGTGGACTTCAACCACCCACTGGCGGGCAAGACCTTGAGCTTCGAGGTGGAAATCCTTGAAGTGAAGGCGGTTTAACGTTTAACAGCAATTACCGCACCCACAATACCTGTGGGAGCGAGCCTGCTCGCGAAGGCTGCGTCACAGTCGCCACCGAGTTGACTGAACCACCGCATCGCGAGCAGGCTCGCTCCCACAGACACGAGGCACAGCATGCAAATCAAACTCGCCAACCCCCGTGGCTTCTGCGCTGGCGTGGACCGGGCGATCGAAATCGTCAACCGCGCCCTGGAAGTCTTCGGGCCGCCGATCTACGTGCGCCATGAAGTGGTCCACAACAAGTTCGTCGTCGAGGACCTGCGCAGCCGTGGCGCCATCTTCGTCGAAGAACTGGACCAGGTGCCGGACGACGTCATCGTGATCTTCAGCGCCCACGGCGTTTCCCAGGCGGTGCGTACCGAAGCGGCTGGCCGTGGCCTGAAAGTGTTCGATGCCACATGCCCGTTGGTTACCAAGGTCCACATCGAAGTGGCGCGCTACAGCCGTGACGGTCGCGAATGCATCCTGATCGGCCATGAAGGCCACCCGGAAGTTGAAGGCACCATGGGCCAGTACGACGCCAGCAATGGCGGCGCGATCTACCTGGTCGAAGACGAAGAGGACGTCGCGGCCTTGCAGGTTCGCAACCCGGAAAAGCTGGCTTTTGTTACCCAGACCACCTTGTCCATGGACGATACCAGCCGGGTGATCGACGCCCTGCGCTCGCGCTTCCCGGCCATCGGCGGGCCGCGCAAGGATGACATCTGCTACGCGACCCAGAATCGTCAGGACGCGGTCAAGCAACTGGCCAACGAGTGCGATGTGGTCCTGGTGGTCGGCAGCCCGAACAGCTCCAACTCCAACCGCTTGCGCGAGCTGGCCGAACGCATGTCCACCCCGGCCTACCTGATCGACGGTGCCGAGGACATGCAGCGCAGCTGGTTCGACGGTGTCGAGCGGATCGGCATCACTGCCGGTGCCTCAGCGCCGGAAGTCCTCGTACGCGGGGTGATCGAGCAATTGCAGGCCTGGGGCGCAACGGGCGCTGACGAGCTGGCGGGTCGCGAGGAAAACATTACGTTCTCGATGCCGAAAGAGCTGCGGGTCCGCTCCCTGCTTTGAGTCCTTTTTCACAGAGGGCCTGCTCGGCTTTGACACTTTCCAGGCGGACGCGGCCGGAGGGCGCCAGGATCACCTGGTGATGGCTGACCGGCCCGCGTCTGGCGCAGACATGCAGCGTGCCTGCCTGGAACGCGCCGTCGGGGTGCAGGGCTTCTCCCTGGCCGCCGAACCTCACCCGGCGTTTCACTGGGGAGTTGCCAACCACTCGAGCATGACCGCTGCGCTCCCTCAGCAAGGTTTGCTCCTTGTTGTCCAGCGTGATCCGCCAGCCCTTGCCCCAATCATTGTCGATTCCCTGGATCAAGATGCGGCGGTTGCGCGTGATGGCTTCGCTGCGGGCAAAACGCAACCCGCTGATCAGCAACCGGGCGGTATCCTCGCGTTCGATGGACTCGATCAGCTCTTTGTAGCTTGCACCGGCCCACGGCAGAACAATTGCGGCAATCGCCAGTCCCATGAGCAGTTCGATCAGGCTGAAGCCCTGTTGATGCATGACGTCTCCTCCCTGGAGAGCGTGAAGCGGATTTAAGGCTGATGAATCGTTGTGGCACTTCGCATACGGCGACGGTTTGTTCTAGCGTGTAGAAGCAGGTATAGCCGACGGCAACGGAGGGCATCGATGGATCTTCGTACAAAAGGTTTCACGCTGATCGAGGTGTTGGTGGCCCTCGGCGTGCTGCTGATCCTGATCACCATGGCGGTGCCGTCATTCACCGGCTCGCTGCAAAGTACCAAGGCCGATACCGAGATCGACGACCTGCGCCGAGCCTTGAATTTCGCGCGAATGGAAGCGATCAACCGTGGCATCACCACGCGGATTCGTCCCACCACGCAGGGCGGTGCCTGGAGCGGTGAATTGATGGTGTATGACAACACGGGCAACTCGGCCAATCCGACCAATGTATTGCGGGTTGTTCCAGCAATGGGCGGCGGCGTGACTCTGACGCTAACCTCAGAAGTGACCAACATTGATTTCAACAACCTGGGCGGGTTATCGGCACCGACCACTCCGGTGGGCTTCAATTACGTGAGAGGGGCGCAGAGCAGGACGCTCAATGTCTGCCTCAATGGACGAATCGTATTGGGTGGAAATTGCGGATGAAGGATTGCAGTAAAACGGCGCAGGAGGGCATGACGCTCATCGAGGTGCTGGTGGCGATGCTGATTCTCGGCGTGGGTTTGCTGGGCGCGGCGATGGTCCAGCTCAATGCCCTCAAATACACCGACAGCTCGCGCATGACCAGCCAGGCCAGCTTCATCGCCTACGACCTGTTGGACCGCATCCGGGCCAATTCCGGTGCCGACTACACCATCACGCCGCCGAGCTCGCCGAACCTCAACGTGGCCCGGGACCAGGATCTTTATGACTTCAAGACCAACATCGTCGCTTTCGGCGGCGCCACGGCCACCGGTACGGTTGCGCTGAACCAGCGGGTCTACACCATCACCATTTCCTGGGACGACGCCCGGGCTGCCAACACGACCAACGCGGCCGAGGCGCGACGCAGCTTTGTGCTGACCAGCCGGGTCGCTGTCGATCCATTGGCGACGACGCCATGAACCGGCATAGCCGGGGTTTCGGGCTGATCGAACTGATGATCGCGCTGGTCATCAGCCTGATCGTCGTGCTGGGCGTCGTGCAGATTTTCATCGCCGCGAAAAATACTTACGTAAGCCAGAGTGCCGCCGCGGTAATGCAAGAGGATGCACGGTTTGCCTTGAGCAAAATGGTTCAGGAAATTCGCATGGTGGGCATGTTCGGCTGCCTGGCGACGGTCACCGACGCGTCTTCGAACAATGATTTCGCCGCCAGCCAGATCACCCCGATTCGCTGGGACAACGCCACCCGCAGGTTGACCCTGGTCACGGCGGATATCGGCAATAGCGGCAGTGCGCCGACCTGGACCATCGTTTCCGATTGCCGCAATACGGCCACCGCCTACACCGGAGCGCGAGCACCCGCGAGCGGGCAGATGGCCTTTCCGATCCGGCGGCTGATCTATGGTTTCAACAACAATCAGTTATTGCTGGGGAGCGGCGCTGGCAACCCGACCATGGCGGTGCTGGTGGATAACGTGCGGGCATTCGACGTGACCTTCGGCGTGGCCGGCAGCGCGACGGACATCGCGGCCACCAGCTACAGCGGCAATCCGAGCGACCCGGCGCTGATCCGCAGCGTGCGCCTGACGCTGACGCTGTTCGACCCGAAAAATACCGTGCGCGAGCAGACCTTCAACGTGGTTGCTGCCTTGCGCAACCGGCTGCTATGAGGGGGCGACTGATGAGGTCGACAGGTTTCGGGTATCGCCAGCGTGGCATGGCCTTGCTGGTCAGCCTGGTCTTTTTGCTGCTGCTGACACTGATTGGTTTGTCGTCGATGCAGAGCGCCACGCTCCAGGAAAAGATGACCAGCAGCGTCATGCAGCGCAACCAGTCGTTCCAGATGGCCGAGGCGGCGCTGAGGGTCGGGGAAAGCGCGGTGCAGGCAGAAAGTTATTCGCTGCCGGTTTGTACCGCGGCCCAGTGCGCGCCACCGCCTGAGTCGGCAACAGTGACGGTGGCGGGGCGTTATTCGTCGTCGGGGGTGCTCTGGGTAGCCGCCGCCGGTGGGTTTTACGGCGTGCAAAACATCGGCACAACCCTTACGGCAGTCAACGTGCCGCTCAATACTTCGGCGACGCTGTACCGGATCACGGCGGTGGCGGTGGTAGGCAACAACCAGCGCAGCGTGGTGGAGAGCATCTATGCGAAATATTAGAGTGCTTCGGGGCTGGCGACAGGCGTTGTGGGGAGTGTTGCTCAGCCTTTACCTGACGGCCCCGGTCTATGGCTTCACACCGTCGGAATCGCCGTTGTTGAGTGCGGCGGCGGTGACGCCCAACGTGATGTTGCTGATCGACGATTCGGGGAGCATGAACAACATTATCTGGGCGGCGGGGTTTGATCCGGCGGCAACACAGACGCGTACATTTGCGTGCAATTCCAGTAGCAGCTGCAACGACAGGTATGAACTAGATCTGGACGACACGAACATTCTGTTGGTCGGCCTGTTGCGTGGCGGCTGCTCTTCCGGCTGGTATGGTTTCTATCGATCCACCATCGGGCGGGTCTGTCTGCGGTTGCCCGATCCTGTAGGGGGCGGTAACACTCGTTACACGGCCAGGTACCTGGCTTATCTGGTCACCTTGGCCAACGGTTCGAGCCGCGACTTCACCACCGGCACGATTCCCAACGATTATCGAATCAACGTGGCTCGGGATGTCTCCACAGACCTGGTCGCCAATAACCGCGCCCTGCGCATTGGCCTGGCCACTTTCAACCCGCCCAGCAGCATCAACTTCGGCCCCGGTGGTTATATCGCCCGAGCCATCAGCGACTTGTCGCCGGTCAGCGGCAGCGTCACCCAGACCCAGGCCAACACCAACTACAGCGCTCTTATCAATGCCATCAA
Source organism: Pseudomonas sp. R3-56 (assembly GCF_051132075.1). Taxonomy (NCBI): domain Bacteria; kingdom Pseudomonadati; phylum Pseudomonadota; class Gammaproteobacteria; order Pseudomonadales; family Pseudomonadaceae; genus Pseudomonas; species Pseudomonas sp. R3-56. Next base: position 945,108 of record NZ_CP071657.1, read on the forward strand.
CGCTTTGGGCGCCGTCGCCAACACCCCGTTGGCAGAAAGTTATTACGAGGTTACCCGCTATTTCCGCGGCATGGCACCGTATTACAACGGCACGCCCAGCACCTATACCAGCCCGATCCAGTATCGCTGCCAGAAGAATTTCGGCGTGGTGATTACCGATGGCCTGCCCACCTACGATCGGACGTTTCCCACCAACGATCCGCTAGGGGCAGGCCGCTTGCCGAATTGGGATGGCATCAGTGCGAATGATGGCGCCAGTGCCACGGGCGACGCGGAGGGCGACACGCTGTACTTGGACGACATCGCCAAGTTCGCCTTCGACATCGACATGCGTTCCACCGGCACCGACGTCACCGGGAAAAGCTGGGATGGAGCCGAATTCCGCAGGCAGTACCTCAATACCTACACTGTGGGTTTTGCTGTCACCAACCAGATGCTTTCCGACGCCGCTCGCTACGGTGCGGGCAAATATTATCCGGCCACCGACAGTGAAGGCCTGAACTCGGCGCTGTCATCGGCCCTGAGCGACATCACCTCCAAGGCCGGTTCGGGAGGCGGCGGCACCAGCAATGGCGCGACGCTCTCCAGCACTTCCAGTTTTTACCAGACCACCTACGACCCCAGGGACTGGCGCGGCACCATCAAGGCATTCGGCTTCAATTCCACTGGAACGGTGAACACCGCAGCAGCGCAGTGGACCACCGACACCGCTATCGTTCCCGGTGCCACACCACCGATTTACCAGTCCTGGAACACCGCGACCAACGTGCCGGTGACCCTGGCCTATGGCAACTTTTCGCCGGCCCAGCAAACCAGCCTGAGCCAGGGCCTGCCCACGGGGATCACCGGCAACGACTTGGTGGAGTGGAGCAAAGGCGTCAACAAGACCGGGCTCAAGGTGCGCAGCGTGCTGCTGGGGGACATCATCAATTCGCCGCTGGTCCTGGCCTCGCCCAATGACCAGACCGCCTCGGACCTGCTGAACGACACCAGTTACAGCAATTACCTGACGACCAAGGCGGCAAACATGAGCAGCAGCCTGGTGGTGAATGGCAATGATGGTTTCTTTAGTGTCATCAACAGCGCCAACGGAACCCGCCGTTACGCATATATGCCGTCGACCGTGCTTCCCTCATTGCAGCTCATCGCTGATCCCGGCTACATCAATGGCGTGAGTCATAAATTCCTGGTGGACGGACAGGTTGCCGTATTCGATGCGCAACTGGGCAGCGTCTGGAAAACGCTGGCCCTGGGTGGCACCGGCGCGGGCGGCCGGGCGTTTTACGCGGTGCAACTGTTCGATGCAGCGGCAGGCAACGCGATCCGGGCACTGTGGGAGATCAGCGCGCCGACCATCGCCAACGCAGCCAATGCCTTCAATGACCTGGGCTACGCCTACGCGCGCCCTGAAGTCGCACGCCTTGCGGACGGTCGCTCGGCGGCGTTCATCGCCAATGGTTATGGCAGTAATACCGGCGTTGCGGCGCTGTACGTGGTGGACGTTCGCGACGGTTCGCTGATTCGCAAGATAGTCGTCAACAGCCCCGACACCAATAATGGCCTTTCGTCGGTCAAGCTGCGGGTCAACGCCCAGAACGTTGTGCAGGCGGCCTATGGTGGGGATCTGAAAGGACGGATGTGGAAGTTCGACCTCAGCGCAACTTCGCCGAACACCTGGGGCCTGGCGTTTGCCGGCCAGCCGTTGTTCACCGCTCCAGGTGGGGCGACACAGCCGATCACCGCGCAACCGCTGCTGGCGGAGAACCCCCAGGGCGGCATCCAGGTATTTTTCGGCACGGGCAAGTTCAATGAGTCGGCGGACAAGCTCAACAAGGACCTGCAAGGGTTCTATTCGATCTGGGACGCTAGCGGTGGCGCCGGGCAGATTACCGTGGCGAACCTGCAGGCCCAGTCGATCACTAGCATTTTTTCCGGTACTACCGGGCAATTCGTGACCACCAGCCAGAACAACGTGGCCTATCCCACGCAAAAAGGCTGGTATCTGCCGCTGATATACAACAACGCGCTGACCGGTGAACGGGTGATCAACCCGGCCAGCCTGGTACTTGGGCGTGTGGTCTTTACCACCGCCGCCGTGGACACCACTGATCCTTGTGCGAGCTTTGGTACGGGCAAACTGATCGAAGTGGATGCGTTCAACGGTAAGATGCTCAACTACGCGGTGCTCGATACCAACAACGATGGTTCAATCAATACCCTCGACACGATTTCCGCTGGCGTGGTGTTCAGGGGGGGGATCCCGACCTTGAGTGCCGTCGTCAGCGCCAATGGAGCAACCAATATGGTGGTGAATGACTCCGGTGGTGGAATCACCGACCTGCTGACCAAGTCCGTCGGTGGCAGCCGTCGTATCATGTGGCGGCAAATACAGTGAGGTAAGGCATGCGCAAATTCAACCGGGGTTTCACCTTGATCGAAATCATGATTGTCATCGCGATCATCGGTATCGTGATCACCATCGGCTATCCCAGCCTGACCGAATACATGAAAAAGGGGCGGCGGGCCGAAATCGCCGGGCTGCTGTCGGAGCAGGCACAAATCCTTGAGCGTCACTATTCGAAGACCAACGTCTATACCAACGCGACTGGCCTGAGCGGTGGCAACGATTTCTACACTATTAACCTGACGCCGACGGAGCAGAGCTTTACCCTGACCGCACTACGCAGAAGTGGCTCGTCCATGGCGACAGACAAGTGCGGTGATTTTACGATCGACAACACGGGCAAGCGGGCCAATATCAACTCCTCTGCCGGCGTGACCACCAAGGATTGCTGGGGTCGTTGAGTTTTTTATCCGGGTGCACACGAGCGCCCTCTGTCTTGTGAGTCGAAACAGAACATGACCAGGCAACAGCAAGTGGTGATAGTCGGCGGCGGAGTCATCGGCCTGCTGACGGCATTCAATCTCGCCTCCGAAGGCCAGCGGGTGGTGCTGCTGGACCGCTCCGGGCTTGGCCAGGAATCATCCTGGGCCGGCGGCGGTATTGTTTCGCCGCTGTACCCATGGCGCTATAGCCCGGCGGTCACCGCGCTGGCCCACTGGTCGCAGGATTTTTATCCACAGCTGGGCGAGTCCTTGTTTGCCGCGACCGGGATCGATCCGCAAGTGCATATCACCGGCCTGTATTGGCTGGACCTCGACGATCAGGCCGAAGCACTGGCCTGGGCCGAGCGGGAAGGGCGCCCGCTGCGGGCTGTGGATATCTCCGCGGTTCATGATGCGGTTCCGGTATTGGGCTCGGGCTTTTCCCGGGCGATCCATATGGCCGATGTGGCGAACGTGCGTAATCCGCGGCTGGTGAAGTCCCTCAAGGCTGCATTGCAGACGATGCCGAATGTCACGCTTCATGAGCATTGCGAAGTCAGCGGGTTCATTCGCGACGGTGAGCGCGTCAGTGGCGTGAGGAGTTCAGCGGGGGAGATACGCGGCGATCAAGTGGTTCTCGCTGCGGGGGCCTGGAGCGGCGAGTTGCTTGGAACGCTGGGGCTGGAGTTGCCGGTCGAGCCGGTGAAGGGCCAGATGATCCTGTACAAGTGCGCGTCCGATTTCCTGTCGAGCATGGTCCTGGCCAAGGGCCGTTATGCGATTCCGCGTCGTGACGGGCACATCTTGATTGGCAGTACGCTGGAGCATGAAGGCTTCGACAAGACGCCGACCGACTCGGCGCTGGAAAGCCTCAAGGCTTCGGCTCTGGAGTTGATCCCGGCGCTGGCCGACGCCGAGTTGGTGGGGCATTGGGCTGGGTTACGGCCAGGATCGCCGGAGGGTATTCCCTACATTGGCGAAGTGCCGGGGTTTGCGGGGTTGTGGTTGAACTGCGGCCATTACCGCAACGGCCTGGTGCTGGCGCCGGCTTCGTGCCGGTTGTTCGTCGACGTGATGCTGGGGCGTGAGCCGGTGATTGATCCTGCGCCGTATGCCCCGGCGGGGCGACTGTAGGTTCGGCTCTCCCTGTGGGAGCGCAGCTGCGGCAGCAACCAAAAATCCCGTGGCGAGGGAGCTTGCTCCCGCTGGGCTGCGCAGCAGACCCAAAATCATTCAGCAAGGTGCATCTGGGAAACAGCAGGGTGTTTTTACGACTGCTACGCAGCCGAGCGGGAGCAAGCTCCCTCGCCACAGGATGAGCGCTGCCTTCAATCCAACCCCAACTTCTTCAACCGATACCGCATCGATCGAAACGACAACTTCAATCTCTGCGCCGCTGCGGTGCGGTTCCAGCGGGTTTCTTCCAGGGCCTGGAGGATGACCTTGCGTTCGACGTCCTCCAGATAATCTTCCAGATTGTCGACCTGCATCAGATCCGGATTGCCCGCCTCGCCAGCCCCGCTGTGTTCGGCGAGACGCAAGTCATCGGCCTCGATCTGCTGGTGTTCGCACAGGGTGTAGGCCCGTTCGAGCATGTTCTCCAGTTCTCGCACGTTGCCCGGGAAGCGGTAGTTCTGCAGCGCTTTGAGGGCTTGCGGATGGAGCGTCGCCACTGGGCTGCCGGCGTTGGTGGCCAGGCGCTGGAGCATGTGGTTGGCCAGCAGTTCGATGTCTTCCCGGCGTTCACGCAAGGGCGGGACGCGCAGTTCGATCACATTCAGCCGGTAATACAAGTCCTGGCGAAAGCGACCGGCGGCGACTTCTGCGCCGAGGTCCTTGTGGGTGGCGCAGAGGATTCGCACATCCACCACTTCCTCCTGTTGCCCGCCCACCGCGCGCACGGCTTTTTCCTGGATGGCACGCAACAGCTTGACCTGCATCGCCAGTGGCAGGTCGGCGACTTCATCGAGGAACAGAGTCCCGCCGTGAGCCGCCTGGAACAGGCCGGGCTTGTCTTCGATGGCGCCGGTGAAGCTGCCTTTTCGATGGCCGAAAAACTCGCTTTCCATCAACTCCGTCGGAATGGCCCCACAATTGACTGGCACAAACCCCTGGCTGTAGCGAGGGCCTTGTTCATGAATCAGGCGCGCCACCAGTTCCTTGCCGCAGCCTGATTCGCCGCTGATGTAGACCGGCGCCTGGCTGCGGGCGAGTTTTTCAATCTGTCGGCGCACGCTGCGCATGGGTGGCGAGTCGCCCAACAGGCAGCGCTCGACGGTCGTACTCGGCGCAGCACCCGGCGACAGGCGCAAGGCGCTGCCAATCAGCTCCCGCAGCCGCCCCAGGTCGACCGGTTTGGTCAGGAAGTCGAAGGCGCCGGCCTTGAGCGCGTCGATAGCGACTTCCAGGCTGCCATAGGCGGTGATCATCGCCACCGGCAGTTGAGGAACGCGTTGCTGGATGTGTTGCACCAGTTCCAGGCCGGTACCATCGGGCAGGCGCATGTCGGTCAGGCACAGGTCGAAGGTTTCACCTGCCAGCAGGGCTTGGGCCTCGGCGAGGTTCTTGGCGCTGCGGGTGTCGAGTTTCATCCTTCCCAGGGTGATTTCCAGGAGTTCGCGGATGTCCGGTTCGTCATCGACGATCAGGATTCGTTGCCGTGAGCGTGTATTCAAATCTGTTTCCGTCCGTGAGCAAAGGTGATGCGAAAGCAACCGCCGCCTTGGCGTGATTTGAAGTCTAGGCGGGCCTGGTTGCTTTCGCACAGCTCACGGGACAGATAGAGCCCGAGGCCGGTGCCCTGGCTGCTGGTGGTGAAGAAGGGTTCGAACAAGTGCGCCTGCTGCTCCGGCGTTACGCCAGGGCCGTTGTCGATGATGTCTAGCGTTGCCAGTTGACTGTGCGGGTCGACGAACAGCTTCAACCAGGCCTCGGCCTGTTCATGGGCCATTGCGCTATGACGCCAGGCGTTGCGCAGCAGATTGTCGAGCACCTGGGCCAGTTGGTCGGGGTCCATGAGTGTGATGTAGTCGCCCGGGTCGATGCTCAGGTGCAATCGCTGGGGCTCGGCCGCGTTTTCCCGGGTCTGCCGGACGAATTGCTCCAGCCATGTGCGTAAATCCAGGCGTTGCGGCGCGGTTTGCTGGCGGCGGGACAGCTGCAGGACGTTTTCGATGACGCGATTCATTCGTAGGGAGTGATCTTGAATAATCTGCGTCAGACGTCGGTCGGCGTTGTTCAGTTCCTCGGATTCACCGAGCAATTGCGCGGCGTGGCTGATGGCGCCCAGAGGGTTGCGGATTTCATGGGAAATACCCGCGGTGAGGCGCCCGAGGGAGGCGAGTTTCAGTTGCTGGGCATGTTGGGCCACTTGGGCCAGGTCTTCGAGAAATACCAGGGTTTGCTGCTGATCCTGAGGGCCGAGGGCGATGAAGCTGGGTTGCAGCGTCAGGCCGGTGCCGCTGATGGTCAGGCTTTGCGCGCGCAGGCTGGGGTTGTTCCGCCACGATTGCAGCCGTTCGACCAGGGCGCTGGAATAATCGTCTATCTGCTGGCCGACCAGGTCGTGCATGCCCAGCAGGTTCAAGGCGCTTTCGTTGGCCAGTCGCACCCGGTGCTGGTGATCAAGCACCAGGATGCCGGTGCGCATGCGTTGCAGGATCAAGGCGTTGAGCGCTTCGAGGCTGAGCACTTCGCTGGCCCGTTGCTCGGCCAGGGTTTCGCTGGCTTCCAGGCGTCGGGTCAGGCCTTGCACCAGCAAAGCGGCGGCGAAACACAAAGCGCCCAGGGTGCCTGCCTGTAGATAGCTGCTGGGGCGGCTCGCGTCGCTGAGGCCGAGGACAAATGTCGAGCCGACGATGCCAAGGGTGGCGACGGCAGCGATCAGCAGGCCGATGCGCCCCTTCAGCAAGGTGTTGCCGATGGCTACCGAGACAATGATCAGGTTGCCGATGGCGCTGGGGGCGCCACCCGCGACGAAGAACAGCCACGACAGCAGCAATACGTCGGTGAGCGCCAGCCCGAACAGCCGGGCTGGGCGACGCGTATTTTCAAGGAACACCACCAGCAGGATGTTCAGCACCAGATACAACCAGCTGCCGCTGCGCAGCAGGTCGTCGTTGGCGAACTCCAGCAGCCGGTTGTCCATGTTGCTGGTGATCAGCAGCACCAGGGTGATGCCGATGCTCAGGCGGTACAGGTGATAGAGGCGCAGCAGACGCTGCGCCTGTTTGACGCGGGGACGCGAGGCCTCAGCGATCACGAGTACCCGGGCCTTGCTCGAGGTGAGCCTGGCTGCAATACCATTGTTGGTCGAGGGCCAGCGCCCGGTCGCGCGGCAGGTGCACCCCGCACTGGGCGCAACGCACCATCGGGCGCGCGTCATGGTCACGCGAGGTGTTCGATGTGGCGGAGGTCGCCTTGAACTTGCGCCACAACCATATCGCGGCGGCAATCAGGGCGATCCAGAACAGTAAACGAAGCATGATGGGCGGCTTTTTGGCTAGAGATCAGGCAGTTTAGCCAAGGACAGGAACGGCGCACAGCGCAATAAAATGCAGGCATGAAAAAGGGAGACCCAGGGTCTCCCTTTTTATGGTGCCTTGGCTTTCAGTCGAACATGCCGAAGGTCATGTAGCTGAACCAGGAGCGATCGCTGGATTCGCTTTCCGGCTCTTCTTCTTCGATCACGTCGCCATTTTCGTCCTTGGGCTTGAGCTCGTTCGGAATGGCTTCCTTGGCGTCCTGGAACTGGCGCTGGACGTCCTGGTTGGCGCGGGTTTCGCCCGGCGGCAGCGGCGGACGGGATTCGATCAGGCCGAGGGTCGCCTTGCTCAGCCACGAACGGTTGTCGGCTTCATCGACCCGGGGGGTGAACTGGCCATCGACCAGCGATGGGTGATCGGGGTAGTTCAGCTTCAGCGTTTCCAGGCTGGTGGCCGCGAGGTCATCCAGGTGCAGGCGCTGGTAGGCTTCGGTCATGACAGCCAGGCCGTCGCCAACCGATGGGGTTTCCTGGAAGTTTTCCACCACGTAGCGGCCACGGTTCGCGGCGGCGACGTAGGCCTGGCGGGTCAGGTAGTAGTCAGCCACGTGGATTTCGTAGGACGCCAGCAGGTTGCGCAGGTAGATCATGCGCTGCTTGGCATCAGGCGAATAGCGGCTGTTGGGGAAGCGGCTGGTCAGCTGGGCGAACTCGTTGTAGGAGTCGCGCGCGGCGCCCGGGTCACGCTTGGTCATGTCCAGCGGCAGGAAGCGCGCCAGCAGGCCGACGTCCTGGTCGAAGGAGGTCAGGCCCTTGAGGTAGTAAGCGTAATCGACGTTCGGGTGCTGCGGGTGCAGACGAATGAAACGCTCGGCGGCGGACTTGGCAGCTTCCGGCTCGGCGTTCTTGTAGTTGGCGTAGATCAGCTCCAGCTGCGCCTGGTCGGCGTAGCGACCGAACGGATACCGCGACTCCAACGCCTTGAGCTTGGCGGTGGCGCTGGTATAGCTGTTGTTATCCAGGTCGTTCTGCGCCTGTTGGTACAGTTCGACTTCGCTCAGGTTTTCGTCTACGACTTCCTTCGACGAGCAAGCAGCAGTCAATGCGAGGATGGCGATCAGCAGCAGGTGTTTCACTTGCATGGCGGCTTGCGTCCCTATGACGGCCGCTGTCTTGGGCGGGGCCGTCCTGTTATGATGAGCGCCCCGTTGAAAGCCTCGGGGCAAAAGACGCCGTATTTAACCACAAGCGCGCAGCCGAAACCAAAGGCTGTGCCGACGCCCAGTCCGAGCATGTCCGATAAAATAGAACTTCGCGCAGAGGTGCCGTCCGAATTGGGCGGCCAACGCCTCGATCAAGTCGCCGCCCAACTCTTCGCCGAGCACTCGCGCTCGCGCCTTTCCGCCTGGATCAAGGACGGTCGCCTGACAGTGGACGGGGCGGTGATCCGTCCGCGCGACATCGTCCATGGCGGCGCCATCCTCGAACTGACCGCCGAGCAGGAGGCCCAGGGAGAATGGGTCGCCCAGGATATTGCCCTGGACATCGTCTACGAAGACGACGACATCCTGGTGATCAACAAGCCCGCGGGCCTGGTGGTCCACCCGGCGGCCGGTCACGCCGATGGCACCCTGCTCAACGCCTTGCTGCACCATGTGCCGGACATCATCAATGTGCCCCGCGCCGGGATCGTGCACCGCCTGGACAAGGACACCACCGGCCTGATGGTGGTCGCCAAGACCATCCAGGCGCAGACACAGCTGGTCACACAGCTGCAAAGCCGCAGCGTCAGCCGCATCTATGAATGCATCGTGATCGGCGTGGTCACCGCCGGTGGCAAGATCAACGCACCGATCGGCCGTCACGGCCAGCAGCGCCAGCGCATGGCGGTGATGGAAGGTGGCAAGCAGGCGGTCAGTCATTACCGCGTGCTGGAGCGTTTTCGTTCGCACACGCATGTGCGGGTCAAGCTGGAAACCGGCCGGACCCACCAGATTCGCGTGCATATGTCCCATATCAACTTCCCGCTGGTGGGCGACCCGGCCTATGGCGGTCGTTTCCGCATTCCGCCGGCCGCGAGCCAGACCATGGTCGAATCGTTGAAAAACTTCCCGCGCCAGGCGCTGCACGCGCGCTTGCTGGAGCTGGACCACCCGACGACCGGTAAGCGCATGAGCTGGGAATCGCCGTTGCCGGATGACTTCGTCTGGCTGCTGACGCTGCTCAAGCAGGATCGCGAGGCGTTCATCGGATGAGTGACTGGCTGATACCCGACTGGCCCGCGCCGGCCCGGGTCAAGGCCTGTGTCACCACCCGCGAGGGCGGCGTCAGCCTGGCGCCGTTCGACAGCCTCAACCTCGGCGACCATGTCGGCGATGAGCCTGCGGCCGTCGCCGAAAACCGTCGTCGCCTCACCGATCGTTTCGCCATGCGTCCGGCCTGGTTGCAGCAGGTCCACGGTATCGAGGTGGTCGAAGCTGACCCGGCCGAGGTGGCTGTCGCCGATGCCTGCTGGACCGCCACGCCGGGTATCGCCTGCGCGGCAATGACGGCCGATTGCCTGCCTGTATTGTTCTGTAACCACGCCGGCACCCATGTCGCGGCAGCCCATGCCGGTTGGCGCGGGCTGGCCAACGGAGTCTTGGAAGCCACCCTTGATCGTCTGCAAGTACCGGGCGAAGAAATCCTCGCCTGGCTCGGCCCGGCCATCGGCCCGCAAGCGTTCGAAGTGGGGCCGGAGGTGCGTGAGGTTTTTGTTGCGCAACTGCCCGAGGCGCAACAAGCCTTCATGCCCAGCCACAATGCCGGGAAGTTCCTGGCGGATATCTATGCGCTGGCGCGGCTGCGTCTCGCGGCTCGCGGCGTCACCGCCGTGTACGGTGGCGGCCTGTGCACCGTGACCGATCCGCGCTTCTTTTCCTACCGTCGCAGCGCCCGCACCGGTCGCTTCGCTTCCCTGATCTGGCTTGAACGCTAGACTCTGCTGATCTGTATCAACCGCGCACTGCTTGAATCTTCCAGAATCGGCCACATCTATAGCGGTATCTGGCAGGTTTCTTCATTCAGGATGTTTTTCCAGGTCCGGCCTGCTCATTAGGAAGGTGACCCATGCGTATTGATCGTTTAACCAGCAAACTGCAATTGGCCTTGTCCGATGCCCAATCCCTGGCCGTCGGCCTGGACCATCCCGGCATCGAACCGGCGCACTTGATGCAGGCCATGCTCGAACAGCAAGGCGGTTCCATCAAGCCACTGCTGATGCAGGTGGGCTTTGACGTCAACAGCCTGCGCAAAGAGTTGGCCAAAGAACTCGACCAACTGCCCAAGATCCAGAATCCGACCGGTGACGTGAACATGTCCCAGGACCTGGCGCGGCTGCTCAACCAGGCCGATCGCCTGGCCCAACAGAAGGGCGACCAGTTCATTTCCAGCGAACTGGTGCTGCTCGCCGCGATGGACGAGAACAGCAAGCTGGGCAAGTTGCTGCTCGGCCAGGGCGTGAGCAAGAAAGCCCTGGAAAATGCCATCAACAACCTGCGTGGTGGCGATGCGGTCAACGATCCCAACCACGAGGAAGCGCGCCAGGCGCTGGACAAATACACCGTCGACCTGACCAAGCGCGCCGAGGAAGGCAAGCTTGACCCGGTGATCGGCCGTGACGATGAAATTCGCCGCACCATCCAGGTCCTGCAGCGTCGCACCAAGAACAACCCGGTGCTGATCGGTGAACCTGGCGTGGGCAAGACCGCCATCGCCGAGGGCCTGGCCCAGCGCATCATCAATGGCGAAGTGCCCGACGGCCTGCGGGGCAAGCGCTTGCTGTCCCTCGACATGGGCGCGCTGATCGCTGGCGCCAAGTACCGCGGCGAATTCGAGGAACGGCTCAAGGCCTTGCTCAATGAACTGTCGAAGCAGGAAGGGCAGATCATTCTGTTCATCGACGAATTGCACACCATGGTCGGGGCCGGCAAGGGCGAGGGCTCGATGGACGCCGGCAATATGCTCAAGCCTGCGCTGGCCCGTGGTGAGTTGCATTGCGTTGGCGCGACCACGCTCAACGAATACCGCCAGTACATCGAGAAAGACGCGGCCCTAGAACGGCGCTTCCAGAAGGTGCTGGTGGAGGAGCCGAGCGAAGAAGACACCATCGCGATCTTGCGCGGCCTGAAGGAGCGCTACGAGGTTCACCACAAGGTGGCGATCACCGACGGTGCGATCATCGCGGCAGCAAAGCTCAGCCACCGCTATATCACTGACCGGCAATTGCCGGACAAGGCCATCGACCTGATTGACGAGGCCGCCAGCCGCATCCGCATGGAAATCGATTCCAAGCCTGAAGTACTGGATCGTCTGGAGCGGCGCTTGATTCAGCTCAAGGTCGAATCCCAGGCCCTGAAAAAAGAGAGCGACGAGGCCGCGAAGAAACGCCTGGAAAGGTTGCAGGAAGAAATCGTCCGGCACGAGCGCGAGTATTCCGATCTCGAAGAAATCTGGAATTCGGAGAAAGCCGAAGTCCAGGGCTCGGCGCAGATCCAGCAGAAGATCGAGCAGTCTCGCCAGGAACTGGAAGCGGCCCGCCGCAAGGGCGATCTCAACCGCATGGCCGAGCTGCAATATGGGGTGATCCCGGATCTTGAGCGCAGCCTGCAGATGGTTGACCAGCACGGTAAGAGTGAAAACCAGCTGCTACGTAGCAAGGTCACCGAAGAGGAAATCGCCGAGGTGGTTTCCAAGTGGACCGGCATTCCCGTGTCGAAAATGCTTGAAGGCGAGCGCGACAAGCTGTTGAAGATGGAAAGCCTGCTGCACCAGCGCGTGATCGGCCAGGAAGAAGCCGTGGTGGCGGTCTCCAACGCCGTGCGTCGGTCCCGTGCCGGGTTGTCGGACCCTAACCGTCCGAGCGGCTCGTTCATGTTCCTCGGCCCGACCGGCGTGGGCAAGACCGAGCTGTGCAAGGCGCTGGCCGAATTCCTCTTCGACACCGAAGAGGCCATGGTGCGCATCGACATGTCCGAGTTCATGGAGAAACATTCCGTGGCCCGCTTGATCGGTGCGCCGCCAGGCTATGTCGGCTACGAAGAGGGCGGTTACCTGACCGAGGCCGTGCGGCGTAAACCCTACTCGGTGATCCTGCTCGATGAGGTCGAGAAGGCCCACCCGGACGTGTTCAACATTCTCTTGCAGGTGCTTGAGGACGGTCGCCTGACTGACAGCCACGGCCGTACAGTGGATTTTCGCAATACGGTGATCGTGATGACCTCCAACCTGGGCTCGACGCAGATCCAGGAACTGGTCGGCGATCGCGAGGCGCAACGCGCTGCGGTGATGGACGCGATTTCCACGCACTTCCGTCCCGAGTTCATCAACCGGGTGGACGAAGTGGTGATCTTCGAGCCGCTGGCCCGTGATCAGATCGCCGGTATTACCGAGATCCAGCTGGGTCGCCTGCGCAGCCGTCTCACCGAGCGTGAGCTGAAGCTGCAACTGAGCGACGAGGCGTTGGACAAGCTGATCGCGGTGGGTTACGACCCGGTCTATGGCGCACGGCCGCTGAAACGGGCCATCCAGCGCTGGATCGAAAACCCGTTGGCGCAGTTGATTCTGTCCGGCCGCTTCATGCCCGGCGAAACAGTGACCGGCACCGTGGAAAACGACGAGATCGTCTTCAACTGAAAGCCGCAACAGCCGGTGATTGAAATGGCCTCGCCTGGCGAGGCCATTTTTTTCATCAGGCCGTTGAACTCAAAGGAAAAGGCTTGTAAAGTGCGCCCCGCAGTACGTCACCCCGAGGGCGACTTCTCACTGAGAAGGAATCCAAAATAAGTTGCAAATCATTGTCTTGAAAGCAATTTAAGGGGTTGACAGAGGTTTTGAAGATTGTAGAATAGCGCGCCTCAGACACACGAACGCAGCGATGCAAACGGGTCGAAGAGGTTGCAGCAAGCTTCAACGCTGTAGCGGTAAATAGCAGTAACTTGAAATATCAGTTCCGTGATAGCTCAGTCGGTAGAGCAAATGACTGTTAATCATTGGGTCCCAGGTTCGAGTCCTGGTCACGGAGCCATTTCAATCGGGGTATAGCGCAGTCCGGTAGCGCGCCTGCTTTGGGAGCAGGATGTCAGGAGTTCGAATCCCCTTACCCCGACCATATTTGGGTCGTTAGCTCAGTTGGTAGAGCAGTTGGCTTTTAACCAATTGGTCGTAGGTTCGAATCCCACACGACCCACCATTTTTGAAACCAGTTCGCTGGAATCGAATCTTAAGATCAGAGGCCAAAAGCGCTGATCGAGGAAGGCGACTTGCGAAGGTCGCCTTTTTTTTACCGGGGTATAGCGCAGTCCGGTAGCGCGCCTGCTTTGGGAGCAGGATGTCAGGAGTTCGAATCCCCTTACCCCGACCATATTAAAAATCCTCGTATCGAAAGATACGGGGATTTTTTTTGCCCGCCGGAAAGCCTCTTCCCTTCAAGTCATCATACAACTTGCCGATAACCCGCCGACAGGGGCATGAACGATCGCCCTCTCTTCAGGCCGATAACAAGAAAAGGCGCCCGTTATGTTTCTTCGTCAGTTGAATATCGCCCCCCGCGCCGCGCTGGGTTTCGCCTTGATCGCCGTGCTGGTGGCGCTGCTCGGCGTATTTGCGCTGGGGCAGATGTCGAGTATTCGCGACAGCGAGGTCGCGGTGGAAACCCAATGGCTGCCGAGCATCCGGGGCGGCGACGAGATCCGCGAATTGATGTTGCGCATTCGCACCATTTCCCTGCGCATGGCCCTGGATGAAGACCCGAAGAACATCCCGGTGTATCGCGGGCAGATGGATACCCGCGACAAGGAACTGAGCGAGAAAATCGCCAGTTACGACAAGCTTGTGGTGACACCGGAAGGCAAGGCGCTCTACGAGCAGTTCAAGCAGACCTTCACCGCCTACCGCGCGGGGATCGCCCAGTCATTCACCCTGGCGGAGCAGGGGCGGCGGGATGAATTGATCAAGTTGTTGCTGGTGGACATGAAAACCGTGGTGGATGGCTCGGGCAAGCAGCTCAACGATCTTGCGCAACTGTTCTCCAAACAGGTGTCCATCGAGAGCCAGAAATCCCAGGAGCACTACGCCAACTCGCGGATGGTCGTCAGTCTGTTCGTGGTGCTGGCGGCTCTGGCCACGGTGGTCCTGGCAATGTTGCTGACCCGCAGTATCGTCAAGCCGCTGGGCGAGGCGCTGACTGCCGCGGAGAGTGTGGCCCGCGGTGACCTGACCCGGCCGATCGAGACCCATGGCAATGATGAAGTGAGTCGCCTGCTCAAGGCGTTGGCCACCATGCAGCAGAACCTTCGGCAAACCCTGCAGGGCATCAGCGGCTCGGCGACGCAACTGGCGACCGCTGCCGATGAATTGAACGCCGTCACGCTCGACAGCACTCAAAGCCTGCAACAGCAGAACAACGAAATCGAGCAGGCCGCCACTGCGGTCACCGAAATGACTACCGCCGTGGAAGAGGTCGCGCGCAACGCGGTGTCCACCTCCGATGCGACACGCCAATCCAGCGAGTCGGCGATGTTGGGCCAGGAGCGGGTCAGCGATACCGTCAACGCGATCAGCGCCCTCGCCAGCGATGTGCAAATCACCGGCGGCCTGGTGCAATCCCTGGCCAGCCAGTCCCAGGACATCGGCAAGGTGCTGGATGTGATCCGGGCCATTGCCGAGCAGACCAACCTGTTGGCGCTCAACGCGGCCATCGAAGCGGCGCGGGCGGGAGAGAGCGGCCGTGGTTTTGCCGTGGTCGCCGACGAAGTCCGGGCATTGGCCTATCGCACGCAGCAATCGACCCAGGAAATCGAGCAGATGGTCCAAGGCATGCGCAGCGGTGCCACCCAGGCCCTGGATTCCATGCAGGCCAGCTCCAGCCGTGCGGCCAGTACCCTGGCAATGGCCGAGCGCGCGGGGGAGGCGCTGCAAACCATTACGGCGTCGGTGCATCAGATCCACGAGCGCAACCTGGTGATCGCCAGCGCGGCCGAAGAGCAGGCGCAGGTGGCCCGCGAGGTGGATCGCAACCTGGTCAATATTCGTGATTTGTCCGTGCGCTCGGCCACTGGGGCCGACCAGACCAGCGCGTCCAGCCATGAACTGTCGCAGTTGGCGAACTCGCTGCGCACGATGGTGCAGCGGTTTCAGGTTTGATCGAGATTAAGTACTGACTGTACCGCCCTCATCGCGAGCAAGCTCGCTCCCACAGGATGACCGCGATCAACTGTGGGAGCGAGCTTGCTCGCGATGACGGTGGATCAGTCAGCACTAATACTGCTGATCCAGCACAATCGTCAGTAAGGCCTCAATGCAACTTCAACCGAGGCTCGGTCCCGCGCCCGATCTTGCTGCCCAGCATCAGCATCGCCGTGCGGAACATGCCGTAGAGCGCCATCTGGTGCATGCGGTACAGCGACACGTAGAACATCCGCGCCAACCAGCCCTCAAGCATCACGCTGCCGGTGAGGTTGCCCATCAGGTTGCCGACCGCCGAGAAGCGCGACAGTGAGATCAGCGAGCCGTAGTCGGTGTATTTGTAGTCAGGCAGGGCCTTGCCTTCGATCCGCAGCTTCAGCGATTTCGCCAACAGCGAGGCCTGCTGGTGCGCGGCCTGGGCGCGGGGCGGAACGTTGCGGTCGCTGTCCGGTTGCGGGCAGGCGGCGCAGTCGCCAAAGGCGAAGATATTCTCGTCGCGGGTGGTCTGGAGTGTAGGCAGCACCTGCAACTGATTGATCCGGTTGGTCTCCAGGCCGTCAATGTCCTTGAGGAACTCCGGCGCGCGAATCCCGGCGGCCCAGACTTTAAGGCTCGCGTCGATCACTTTGCCATCTGCGGTGATCAGGCTGTCGGCAGTCACCTGACTGACGGCCGCGTTGGTCATGACCTTGACCCCGAGTTTTTCCAGAGTCCTGTGCACTGGCCCGCCGATCCGCTCCGGCAGTGCCGGCAAGACCCGTGGACCGGCCTCGATCAGAGTGATGTGCATGTTTTCCGGTTTGATCCGGTCCAGTCCATAGGCGTGCAATTCGTGGGCGGCATTATGCAGCTCGGCCGCCAGTTCGACACCGGTGGCGCCCGCGCCGACAATCGCGACGCTGATGCGCTCGACCACGTCAGTCTGCCCGGCATGGGCGCGCAGATAGTGGTGCAGCAACTGCTGATGGAAGCGCTCGGCCTGTTTGCGAGTGTCGAGGAACAGGCAATGCTGCGCCGCGCCCTCGGTGCCAAAATCATTGGTGGTGCTACCGACCGCGATCACCAGCGTGTCGTAGCCCAGCTCGCGGGCCGGCAACAACTCCAGGCCTGCTTCGTCGTAGGTGGCGGCCAACTGGATGCGCTTGCGCTCACGGTCCAGGCCGCTCATACGCCCGAGCTGGAACTCGAAGTGGTTCCATTTCGCCTGGGCGACATAGTTGAGTTCGTCTTCGGAAGAATTCAGGGAACCGGCGGCCACTTCGTGCAACAAGGGTTTCCAGATGTGGGTCAGGTTCGCGTCGACCAGCATCACACTGGCCGTGCCACGCTTGCCCAGAGTCTTACCCAGACGGGTAGCCAACTCCAGACCGCCGGCGCCGCCGCCAACGATGACAATACGATGAGTCATAGGGATATCTCGCAAGGCTAAAGGAATTCGGTGCCGTTACCCGCGCGAGCATCAATCGGCTCATAGCGTCAGGTAACTGATCAATCGGCTCAACAGGCCCAGGCCAATCGTGATGGCCAGTACCACCACCAGGAGCATCCACGGCCGGAAAGGCCGGCGCTCGACTCGGTGCTGGGACAGTTGCAGGTACTCTTCGACATGCTTCTGGTCTTCTGGGTTCAGGCGACTGGTCATAAAGGCCTCGTCAGGTAGACGTTGCGAAAGGTGCAGACGTTACAGCGTCCGGCTATCCGGCATTAAAAGCAGCGTAGCCGGTTGCCGGGACGGGCTCGACGATCAGGCTGTCGTCCAGGCGAATGATTCCACTTTTTAACACCCGGGCGGTGATTCCGCCATGGCCGCGTACCGCCTGGAACGTGCCTTCGCCAAGATTTCGCTCAAGTCGCGCGCAGGGTTGGCACCAGCCGGTGGTTTCGAAGATCGCCTGGCCGATGCAAAAGCGCCGGCCCTTGAGGCTGAACAGGTTGATGCCGCTGACCACAATGTTGCGGCGCAGCTCCTCGGGACGCACCGGTTGTTCCTCGGGACGGCCCATCAGCGAGCTGATCACGGCCAGGTGTTCCCATTGGATCAACGTCACTTGCCGCGCATTACGCACGCCTGGGCGAGCGTGATCGCCGGTCAGGCCGGCTTCGAGTCGTGCCTCGACGGCGTCCAGCTCGATCATCGGTGCATACCCTGCGGGGCGCACGCCGATCCAGCGTACCCGGCCCCGCTGCGGCACGGCGGCGATCAGTTCCTGTAACGGGCTCAAAGGCTGATCCCCACATCGAAGACGATGCTGCGGCCCAGGTTCCCCCGCAGGAAGTCGGGTGCATCGGGATGGGCGAACAGCACGCGGGCAAAGGTCGGGCCCACCAGCGACAACGAGCGCCACCCTTGGCGCAGGTACTCGGTAGGCGGCGGGAAATGGCTGTTGAGGTCGAGGACTTCGCGCTTGAGGCTGGCGAAAGCAATGATATCCAGCTCCCCCAGGTCCATGCCGCGCTCGGTGTAGTTATGGGCTTTCTTGCGCAGGGTCGGGGCCAGTCTCATCAGGAACTCGTTGGCCGGAATCCGTCTTGGCTTGGCCTCGCGACGCACCAGTTGGCTCAGGGAAAAGGCGCTGCGGCGGCGTTGCAGTTCGTCACGCCATTCATCATTGAGACGACGGCCTTCATCGAGGACAAAAAACACCTCGAAATTGGCATCGCGAAACAACACGTCCGGCGGCTCCCCGGCGGGCGCGAACTCATCGGCGCGATAGGGCACGTTGAGCCCTTGCAGCAGGCGCTGGCAGACCCAACGCTCACGCTCCCATTTGCGGGCATTGGAGAGGAAGGCGTTGGCTTGCTCGGCCGCGATGGTCAACAAGCGTAAATAATCGGAATCATCCATGAGCCCAAGCTTAGCGTTCAATTACGACAAGCCGAAAGCGTTGCGTTGATTAATCGCGTTCGGGCGGGGGTGTAGACTGCCGGCTTGAATCTCAGGGCGATCATGGAGTCTCTGATGCAGGGGCACGCCAAAGGAGTACGTCGATGATCGGTACCGAGTTGCTCTCCTCGCAGACCCTGGCGGTCGGCTGGTTGATCTACGTACCGGTGTTGGCCTGGGCGGTGGCAAAGGCACCGTGGGTCGAGCTGTTTACCGACAATCGCCGCCACCATCTGCTGTTCGGCACGGTATTCGCGCTGATCCTGTTGTGGATGGTGCGACGGGATTTCGATACGGGGGTCTCGTACCACTTCATTGGCCTGACCGCCGTCACCTTGTTGCTGGACTGGCCGCTGGCGATCCTTGGCGGGTTATTTGCCCAGCTTGCGCTGGTGCTGTTGGGGCGCCAGGACATGATGGCCGTCGGGGTCAATGGCGCGCTGCTGGTTCTCCTGCCGGTACTGGTCACGGAATGCTGCGCGATACTGGTGGAGCGTGCCCAGCCGCGCAATCTGTTCGTGTATATCTTCTGTTCGGGATTCCTCGCCGCCGCCCTGTCGGCGCTGGCGTGCCTGCTGCTGGGGCTTGGCCTGCTGTGGCATGACGGCATCTTCGCGATGCCTTATTGGCTGGAGGATTTCATCGGCTATCTCTGGCTGATGATCTTTCCCGAGGCCTTCATCAACGGCATGGTGGTCAGCGCGCTGGTGGTGTTCAGCCCCGAATGGCTGGAAACTTTCAACCGTACGCGCTACCTGTCGGCCCCTTGGAACGATGACGACAAGCCTTGATTCACCTCAAGGCTGCACCGCCTTCAGGCCCTCATGCCATGGAAAACCTAGTGATGGGAGCGAGGGTTGAAGTCTTCGCTGAACAATTCATCCTCGGCATCCGGTGCGACCGGGATCTTGTGTTCCTCCGACGCCCAGGCGCCCAGGTCGATCAGCTTGCAGCGATCGGAGCAGAACGGCCGGAATTTGCTTTCCGGGGTCCATTCGACAGGGGCGCCGCAGGTTGGGCAATCAACGGTTGGGGTTTGGCTCATGGTTGGCCTCCACGCAAAGTAAGGTAGAAGTGATGCAGGCGTTCGACCTCGCTGTGCAGCCAGGCGAGGTCGCGGTCGTTGACTACCACATCGTCGGCATGGCTCAGACGGTCCTGGCGACTGGATTGGGCTTTGAGGATCGCCTGGACTTGCTGTTCGCTGGTCTGGTCGCGCTGCAAGGTGCGTTCGATCTGCAATTGTTCCGGAGCGTCGATCACCAGGATCCGCTGGGTCATCGCGTACTGCCCGGATTCGATCAGCAGTGGCGATACCAGAATCGCGTACGGCGATTGCGCCTGGCCCAGGTGATGGACGATATCTTCGGCGATCAGCGGATGCAGCAATGCCTCCAGCCAGCGGCGTTCCTCGGCATTTTCGAAGATGAGCCTGCGCAGCGCTGCCCGATCGAGCGTACCGTCTGCCTGCAATACACCAGGGCCGAAGTGTTCGCTGATTTTTGCCAGCGCCGGGCGCCCGGGCTCAACGACCCAGCGCGCCGCATGGTCGGCGTCGATGACGTGCACACCCAGGTCGATGAAATGCTCGGCCGCCGCACTCTTGCCGCTGCCGATGCCACCGGTCAGGCCGAGGATCCAGGTTTTTTTCGCAGAGCTGTTCATTAGAAACCGACTGACTGCCAATAGAAGTCGGTTATTTGACCACCCCAGAGCAAGGCAATCCAGCCGGCAATGGCCAGATAAGGTCCGAACGGGATCTGGGTCGACGTCGGCGCGCCGCGCGTGCGCAGCACAATGACGCCGATAATGGCGCCCACCAGCGACGACAGTAGCAGCGTCAGCGGCAGGATCTGCCAGCCGCCCCAGGCACCGAGCATCGCCAGCAGCTTGAAGTCGCCGTAGCCCATGCCTTCTTTCCCGGTCAGCAGCTTGAAGACCCAGAACACCGACCACAGCGCCAGATAGCCGGCCACCGCCCCCCACAATGCCTGGTTCAGCGAGACGAACAGCCCGAAGCTGTTGACGATCAAGCCTAGCCATAACAATGGCAGCACCAGGGAGTCGGGCAGCAACTGGTGCTCGGCGTCGATCAGGCTCATGGACAGCAGGCCCCAGCTCAGCAGCATCGCCATGGCGGCCTGCCAGCCGAAGCCGAAATGCCAGGCAATGAATGCCGACAGGACGCCACACGCCAGTTCGGTCAGCGGGTAGCGCTTGCCGATGGGCACGGCGCAGCTGGAACAGCGGCCGCGCAACATCAGGTAGCTCAACAGCGGAATATTTTCCCAGGCGCGGATGCGATGGCCACAATGGGGACACTGGGAGTGGGGCAGCATCAGGTTGTAGACCGGACCGGGGGCGTCGGCCTGCAGGCCGAGCAAGTCCTGGGCTTGCAGGCGCCATTCGCGATCGAGCATCTTCGGCAGGCGCCACACCAGCACGTTGAGAAAGCTGCCGATGATCAACCCGAGCAGCAGCGCTGTCAGTACGAAGGCCAGCGGGTAAAGCATGAAAAATTCGCTCAGGGGCATGTCAGATCGCAGAGCCGAGTTGGAAGATGGGCATGTACATGGCAACCACCAGGCCGCCGACGACCACCCCCAGGATCACCATGATGAAGGGTTCCATCAGGCTGGTGAGGTTGTCCACCAGATTATCCACTTCGGCCTCATAAAAACTCGCCACTTTGTCGAGCATGTCATCTAGCGCACCGGACTCTTCGCCAATGGCGGTCATCTGGATCGCCAGGTTCGGAAAAATGCCTGAGGTGCGCATGGAGAAGTTCAACTGCATGCCGGTCGAGACGTCCTGCTTGATCCGCTGCACGGCACGCTTGAATACCACGTTGCCGGTGGCGCCCGAGACGGAGTCGAGGGCTTCGACCAGCGGCACGCCGGCGGCGAACGTGGTCGAGAGCGTGCGCGCGTAACGCGCCACGGCGGACTTGTACATCAAGGTGCCGACCAAGGGCAGCTTGAGCAGCCACTTGTCTCGCCAGTCACGAAACGCCTGGGAGCGCTTGAGGGCATATTTCACCCCGAAAAATCCGCCCACCACTCCGCCAAGCAGCACCCACCACCAGTCTTGCAGGAACTCCGACAAGCCGATGACCATCAGCGTGAAGGCCGGCAGCTTCGCGCCAAAGCCGGAAAATACCGACTCGAACTGCGGCACGACCTTGATCAGCAAGATGCTGGTGACCACCGCCGCGACGGCGATCACCGCTGCGGGGTAGGTCATGGCTTTCTTGATCTTTGCCTTCAGGGCTTCGCTCTTTTCCTTGTAGGTCGCGACTCGGTCGAGCAGCGTGTCCAGGGCACCGGCCTGCTCACCGGCATCGACCAGGTTGCAGTACAACTCGTCGAAATACTGCGGGCATTTGCGCAGCGAGGCGGCGAAGCTGTTGCCCGCGGCGACTTCCTGCTTCACCTCGTCCACCAGCTTGCGCATGTTGGGGTTGTCGAAGCCTTCGCCGATGATGTCGAATGCCTGCAGCAGAGGAACGCCGGCCTTGAGCATCGTCGCCATCTGGCGGGTGAAGAGTGCGATATCCAGCGGCTTGATGCGTTTGCCCTTGCTGAATATCGAAGTGGACTTCTTGCGTACCTTGCCCGGATTGATCCCTTGCTTGCGCAGCTGTGCCTTGACCAGTGCCGGGCTCTGGCCGGTCAGTTCGCCGGACATTTTTGTGCCTTTGCGGTCCTTGCCTTCCCACGTGTAGACGTCGGTTTTTGCTGCCTTGACCGCCATGCTCAATCCTTGGTGACCCGGTTGATTTCTTCGAGACTGGTGACGCCTTGCATCACTTTGACCAGCCCCGAGGTGCGCAAGTCATTGAAGCCGTCCTTGCGCATTTGCAGGTCGATTTCCAGGGAGTTGCCTTCGGCCATGATCAGCCGCTGCAGCTCCGGCGTGTTCTTGACCACTTCGTAGACCCCCACGCGACCCTTGTAGCCGTTGTTGCACTGTTCGCAACCGACCGGCTCATAGATCGTGAATGAGCCGATGCGTTCCCGCGGGAAGCCCTCCTTGAGCAGGGTTTCCTCGGGAATCTCGATGGCTCTGCGGCAGTGCATGCACAACTTGCGCGCCAGGCGCTGGGCGATGATCAGGTGCACTGCCGTGGCGATGTTGAAACCGGGGATGCCCATGTTCTGTAGTCGGATCAGGGTTTCGGCAGCGCTGTTGGTGTGCAGCGTGGAAAGCACCAAGTGCCCGGTCTGGGCCGCCTTGATGGCGATCTCGGCGGTTTCCAGGTCGCGGATCTCGCCGACCATGATCACGTCCGGGTCCTGGCGCAGGAACGAGCGCAGTGCATGGGCGAAATCCAGCCCCTGGCGCGGATTCACGTTGACCTGGTTGATGCCTTCCATGTTGATTTCCACCGGGTCCTCGGCGGTGGAAATATTGATGTCCACGGTGTTGAGGATGTTCAAGCCGGTATACAGCGACACGGTCTTGCCCGAGCCGGTCGGCCCGGTTACCAGAATCAGCCCCTGGGGTTGCTTGAGGGCCGCCATGTACAGGTCTTTCTGTTCCGGTTCGTAGCCCAGGGCGTCGATGCCCATTTGCGCGCTTGAGGGGTCGAGGATCCGGATCACCACTTTTTCTCCCCAGAGCGTGGGAAGGGTGTTGACCCGGAAATCGATGGACTTGGTCTTTGACAGGCGCATCTTCAGCCGACCGTCCTGGGGCTTGCGCCGTTCGGAAATGTCCAGGCTCGCCATCACCTTGAGGCGCGCGGCAATGCGGTTGGCCAGTTGGATGGGCGGCTTTGCGACTTCCCGCAGCATACCGTCGGTGCGCACGCGTACCCGATAGGTCTTTTCATAGGGTTCGAAGTGCAGGTCGGAAGAGCCGCCCTTGATCGCATCCAGCAACATCTTGTTGACGAAGCGCACCACCGGCGCATCGTCGCCGTCCTGGCCGGCGATGGCATCCTGCTTGCGGTCGTCGATCGACTCGATGTCGAGGCCGTCGAGGTCGACGTCGGCCATGCCTTCCAGGCCCGTGCTGCTGGACTCGAAGAACTTCTCGATGGCATCGCTGAGCTTGTCGTCCTCCACCAGTAT
The DNA here is from genome assembly GCF_051132075.1 of Pseudomonas sp. R3-56. Classification (NCBI taxonomy): domain Bacteria; kingdom Pseudomonadati; phylum Pseudomonadota; class Gammaproteobacteria; order Pseudomonadales; family Pseudomonadaceae; genus Pseudomonas; species Pseudomonas sp. R3-56. Next base: position 968,599 of record NZ_CP071657.1, read on the forward strand.
GGCTTCGGTGGTCAGGCCGGTGCTGAACTGTATGTCGTTGATGGCCTGGTGATTGGTCGGATCGGAAATGCCCACGTACAGCTTGTTGCCACGCCGCCACAGGGGCAGGGCGTGATGCTGGCGCACGAGTTTCTCGCTGACCAGGCCAGCGGGCTGGTTGTCCTTGTCGAGGCTGTTGAGGTCCAGCAGGGCGATACCAAAATGCTCCGAGGCGATTTCCGCCACCTGGCGGCTCTGGACGAGTTTGTTCTGCACCAGATAGCTGACCAGGGGCGTGCGATTGCGCTGCGCCTGTTGATAGGCCTGCTGTGCGCTTTGTTCAGTGATCAGTTCGGCCAGCACCAGTTGCTTGGCCAGGCCGCTGAGGGCAATGTCATTCATGGGAATACCGGTGGCGGACTGTTCATGATTTATAGCCTAGTCAAGCATCGGTGCCTCACCAGCGAGCAGAGGTGACAAAAAGCGTCAGATAGTGCGGTTGTTGGGGTAGGAAGTTGCTCGTATTTCGCTGGAAAAGCTTCGGCTGGCGGGGCCGCGGCGGTTGGCATGTGCCGTGCAATGCTCGTTTCATCGCATGAGATCCGACTCATGCAAGGGAGATGACTATGAACAGGCAAAAGGGTTTCACCTTGATCGAGCTGCTGATTGTGGTGGCGATTATCGGCATCCTGGCGACGTTTGCGTTGCCGCAGTATTCGAGGTATCAGGCGCGGGCAAAGGCGACAGCGGGCCTGGCGGAAATTTCTGCCTTGAGAGTGGCATTCGAAGATGTGATGAATCAGGGGACGAACCCAACGCTGGCAAATATTGGCGGCACAACTCCGACCAGCAACTGCACTATGACGGCGTCCGGAACGGCCAACGATGGCGTCGGCACGATCGCTTGCACCCTTCTTAATGCGCCTGCCCCCGTGCTCGGCCGAACCATTACGCTCAGTCGAGCTGCTACAGGGGTCTGGACCTGCACTTCAACCGCTGCTCAGGAATTCTTGCCGGCTGGTTGTGACGGGGCATAGACCAAGCCGTATGACTTGGCCCCGCTTTTCAGCGGGGCTTTTTATTGGATGAGAAATGTTTACGGAATTCATGGAGTTAGCAACCGGCGCAAAACCCGCAACTTGCATGTACCAAATCACTTGGTCATGCAAATTGCATGATTATGAAAAATGCCGCTTCGCTTAAGTGACTGATTTTAAATAATAATTTGATTGTTTCAAAACTGGCACAGCCTTCGCACTACTCCTGACAACCTGCCGCGATGCACTTTCGGCAGTTTCTGAGAAAAACAGGAGTTACTCGTATGAAGAAGTTCGCTATCACTGCCGCTGCTGCCACTGCACTGACCCTGACCATGGCTAACGCATTTGCCGAGACCACTCAAGCGACTCAGGCACCGATGATGCTGGCTGCTGGCGAAGTGACAGAGGCTAAGGAAGACGTTTCGGACACCTGGATCACCACCAAGGTCAAAGCTGACCTGGTCACCGAGAAAGGCATTCCAGGCTCCGACATCAAGGTTGAAACCAACAAGGGCGTTGTGTCCCTGTCTTCTATGACCAAAGTCACTGACGCACAAAAAGACACCGCTGTGGCAATCACCAAGAAAATCAAAGGCGTCAAAGCCGTATCGGCTGACGGCCTGAAAGCCGAGTAAGGCTAGGCTTCTCGCCTGAACGGGAGAAGGCACGGCACGCGGGCTGAGATATACGTATGCCGTTGCTTTGGAGTTCATGCGAAAGGCCACAGGGACGTGGCCATTACAGGCCCCCGGCATTCGTGCCGGGGGCCTGTTCTATTTTGGGGAGGAAAACCTGGTGTACGGCCTGGAAACCGGGTTGTTCTTTTCGCGAGCAGGCTCGCTCCCACACTGGACCGAGTCTCTTCAGGCAAAAATGCAGTCAAATGTGGGAGCGAGCCTGCTCGCGAAGGCGTCGGCGCTATGCATGGGAAATGCCTGTCCCAGAGGCACAATCACCGCCCACGCTTGCTGGTGATCTCCACCAGCCGATTCCCCACGAAGCGCAAGTATTGGTACATGCCGTTGTTGGGCCCGTAGGTCCATTCCTCCACCGGGTACTCATTCCGGCGATTGGCGCTGCGTTGGTAGCCCAGGTCATCGCGCGCCGTGGGCTCGCCACACTTCTGCAGCACCTCGCTGGAGCGATCACCGACGCTGATCAATTGGCTGCCGCAGCGCAGGGTCTCGGCGGCTGATGCATGGCCGCTCGCAAGCAGCAGGACCAGGCCGATTCCAGACAGACACTTCATTTTCATTCGGCATCCAGATGCATAGGAGTAATGACGCTACCGTCGCTTTCGGCCTGACCGAGGCTGGCGTCGATGAAGTACACGCGGTCATCGGCCAGCTTGCCCTTGTCCACCAGGAAGTCCTTGATGCTGCTGGCCCGTTCCTGTCCCAGTTCGCGCAACAGCAGATCACTGCCGCTCCAGAACTTGATGACCCCTTCACGGAGTTTTTCGATGCGGGCCTGTTTATCCAGTTGCGTCCATTCGGCCGGTGGTTGAGTCTTCAGGCGAGTGCGATAGATGCCTTCAAGCAGCGGGGCTTTTTCGTCTTCCGGTACTTCCAGCAACGAAGCTTTGGCCGGGACCTTGTCGCCCCTGCGCTGCAGCATCTTGTAGTAGTTGTACTGGTATTCGCGTTCCAGGCGCTGGGCGGCGAGCAGCGGGCCGTCGCTGCTTTCGGCGGCGGTGCCTTCGATTTCCAGCTTCAGCTCTGGCCGTTTGCCCAAGGCTTCGGACAACTTGAGCAGGGCGTTTTCGTTTTCCTTGCTGAGGTCACTGGAGCCCGGTGCGAACGCCACGCTGCCCAGGTCTTCCGAGCCGCCGCCGGCCACCAGCCCGCCGATCAGCTTGAACGGCGCTTGTGCCGCGCGGACCACCAGGTTGCGCAGGGTTTGCCAGACAATCGGCATGACGCTGAACTGCGGGTCGTTGAGGTTGCCGGAAACCGGCAGCTCGATGGAGATCCTGCCCTCGGAATCTTTCAGCAAGGCGACGGCGAGCTTGAGCGGCAGGCTCACGGCGTCCGGGCTGTCGACCTTTTCCCCTAGCTGCAACTGTTCGACCACGACTTTGTTGTCGGCCTGGAGCTGGCCCTTGGTGATCCGGTAATGCAGGTCGAGATTGAGCCGGCCCTTGCGGATGCGATAGCCGGCGAACTTGCCGGAGTACGGCGTCAGGGTGGTCAGCTCGACCCGTTTGAAACTGGTGGCGATATCGAGGCTGGCCATCGGGTCGAAGGGGTTGACCGCGCCCTTGATCGTGACAGGCGCGTAGCGGTCGACCTTGCCTTTCACATCGACGGTGGCGGGCTTGGCCTGGCGGCTGTCAATGGTGCCGATCTCGCCGTTGAGCTGCTGGACGGCTGTGGCGAAGTTCGGCGTCAGGCTGAAGTCGGCGAAATTGGCCGAACCGTCATTGATGGCGATTCCGCCGATATGAATGCCCAGCGGTTTTTCCTTGGGTGCCGGTTTGGCCGCGGTGTTTCTGGCCGGGGCGTCGGCGGGTTGTGGAATCAGCAGGTCGTCGACGTTGGTGGTGCGATCGTCGTTGATCATGAAGCGTGCATAGGGCTGGAACAGGTTGACCTTGTCGATCGACAGGCTGTCGCCATGCTGGTAATTGAGCCCCTGGAGTTCCAGGCGCTGCCATTTGAGGAAGTCACGGGTCTTGAGCGTGTCGAGGGTATGCAACTGATCGACCTGGGCGCGGCCGGTCACGGCGAACGCCAGCGGTTCGGTACTTTTCAGGTCCACCGCCAGATCGCTGCCGAGCATCCCGGAGCGTAGCTCCAGGCGGATGAACGGGTTGATGTAGGCCTGGGCGACCCGCAGGTCGATGTCCTGGGTCTTGACGTTGAGCTTCGCGGTAACCGGGTTCAGATTGACCTCGCCATCGGCGAGCAGCTTGCCTTGTTTGCCCAGCCCGGTGTCCAGCTTGAGTTTGAAAGGCGAGCCGTTGAGTGTGTCGTAGTTCTGCAGGTCGAGGTTCAGCGGGCCGAGGTCCAGCGCCACGGCCGGCTGCGCCTGGCGGTCGGCCAGGTGTACCTGGTAATCGCGCAGTTGCACGTCCTTCAGCAGCACTTGCCAAGGCTTGCTCGGTGTTGTCGGCTCAGGCTTGGGCGAGTCGGCGGCTGCCGGAGCCGAGGCCGGTTCGGCCTTGACCTTGGGTTTGGCTGCCTGGCTGGCGAAGAGCTTCTGCCAGTCCAGCTGCCCGTCGGCTTCCCGAGCGGCCCAGGTCTCGAGTTTGTGGCTGCGGATCTTGCCCACGATGACCTGCTGCTTGCCCAGGTCCAGCGAGGTTTCGCTGACGTCCAGGCGCTCCAGCCTTGCCAGCGGACGGCCGTCGGGCGCCTTGATGGCGAAGGGCGCGACGCTGACCGACGCGTTGTTGAGCAGCAGTTCCGTGCCCTTGGCGAGGTTGAGCTTGTACTCGGTGCTGAGGTTCAGCACGCCGTTTTCCAGAACGAGCGGCACTGCGTCTCGCACGTAGGGCCACCAGGCTTTCATCTGGCCCCCGGTCACCTTGAGCGTGCCCTCGGAGGCGATCGGCGCGAGGCTGAAATTACCGGTCCAGTCGATCTGCCCACCCTCGGGACCGACGGCCACCAGGGTCATGTCGGCGCTGTCGTCGGGCAGGGTGCTGAGGTTCTTCAGCTCGAAGTCGAGGGTGTCATATAGGAACTCGATGGGTTCGCTGGGGCGCAGGTCCTGGAAGTGCACGTAGCCGCTGGCCAGTTTGATCCGCTCGACTCGCAAGGGAAACGGCTTGGCGTCGGGATCCGCCGGAGTCGGTTCGCTGGGCGGCAGCTTGAACAGGCCCAGCAGATTCAGCTGGCCGTCCTTGGCGAACGCGATCTCGGTCCTGGGCTTGTCCAGCTCGACGTCGGCCAGGTGCAGGGCGCCGGACCACAGACTGTCGAGTTGCAGGTTGGCATAGAGCCGTTCGAAACCGACCTGTTCCTTGCCAGGTTCGCCGACCACCAGCCCCCACATGGTCACTTCAAGGCTGAAAGGATTGAGCTCGATGCGCTGGATCTGGGCCGGCACCGTTGCGTGGGCGGCCAGTTGCTGATTGGCGATCCGCAGGGCAATGCCCGGCAGTATCAGAAAACCCAACAGACTGTAGAGGGCCAGTGCGGTCAACAGGGCGCCGAAAGCGCGAATCAATCCTTTGGGCATGTGTGGCTTCATCTGGTGTGAATCGGAGTGCCTTGGAGTATGGCATGTGATTACGGTTCCGAAGCCACTGTGTTTTATGAGAATTGTCCGTTTTATTCGTGGGAATTCATGGGGGCTCAGAGCTGGAGGATCAACGTCTTGAGCGGCGGCTGTTGATCCTGCGAGGGAAAATCGCTGCCAGGTGTCAGCACGCTCCACTCGCGAACCGGGCGGCCGGCTTTTTCCGCACAGCGCAATACCTGCTCGCGCCAGTCGTCCATGGACACCTTCGCCAGGTTGTTGCAGCAGATCAGCACGCCATTTTCGGCGGTGGTGAGCAGTGCCGGCTTAAGCAGGCTTTGGTAATCGCGCAGCAGGTCGACTGTGCCGAAAGCGCTCTTGGCCCAGGCCGGCGGGTCGAGCAGCACCAGGTCATATTGGCGTTGCTCCAGGCGCACGTAAGCGGGCAGTTTCTGTCCGCGGCGTTGACTGATCGGCAAGCCGGCGAGTTGGCGAATCGCCGGGAAATAATCCGACTGGACGAATTCCATCGTCGGCAGGTCGGGATTGAGCAGGCCGTTATCGCGGCCCACCGCCAGGTTGCCCTCGGCGAAGTCCAGGTTGCACACCTCGCGCGCTCCGCCCGCCGCGGCGCTCAGGCCGACGCCGCAGGTATAGGCGAACAGGTTCAGCACGCTTTTGTTCCGGCTGTGATCCTTGACCCAGCCCCGGGCGTTGCGCAGATCGAGAAACAGCAACGGATCCTGCCCGGCGTGACGTCCGCGAACCCGGTAGTTCAACCCCCACTCATGGCCAACCAGGTCTTGCAAGGCAGCCTCGTCAGGCTGATAAATGCTGTCCTGGCGGTCGATGCGCGAGTTGCCCCGGGCGCGGTCGTTGTAGACCAGCAGGGTATCCAGGCCCAAGTGTTGATTGACGATGCCGTGCAGTTGCAACAGGGCCTCGCGCTCCAGTGACTGATGAAAACTCTGCACCAGCAGCTGCGGGCCGTAGCGGTCGACCGTCAGGCCGGGAGCGCCTTCCTGGCTGCCGTGGAACAGGCGATAGCAATCGGTGCCCTGCTGATGCAGTTGGCCAAGCAGGTCCTGACGCTGGTCGAGGGCGGCGCGCAGCGCCAGATTCAAGGAAGACATGCCGGGCGCGCCTTAAGGAAATGAGGCGCGGGAGTTTAGCAGTTATAGGCTAGAGACCCACTGTTCAGACTGGCACCGATCATCTGTGGCGAGGGGATTTATCCCCGTTGGACTGCGCAGCAGTCTCCATAGAGAGAGCGAGGTCTGACCGACACTCCGAATGGTCAGGTTTCAGGGCTGCTGTGCAGCCCAACGGGGATAAATCCCCTCGCCACAAGAAATGGGTGCTTCAGGATATTGGGGCGCCTGTCTCAGCGGTTCAGGCGCGTGTCGATCAAACCCTCCACCACGCTCGGATCAGCCAGGGTCGAGGTGTCGCCCAGGCTGTCGAGCTCGTTGCAGGCGATCTTGCGCAGGATCCGCCGCATGATCTTCCCCGAGCGGGTCTTCGGCAGGGCCGGCGCCCACTGGATCAGTTCCGGTTTGGCAAAACTGCCGATTTCCTTGCTGACATGGGCCAGCAACTCCTTCTTCAACTCGTCGTTGGCTTCGACCCCGTTCATCGGCGTGACAAAGGCGTAGATGCCCTGGCCTTTCAAGTCATGGGGATAACCCACGACTGCTGCCTCGGCAATGCTGTCGTGCAACACCAGCGCACTCTCTACCTCGGCGGTGCCGATACGGTGGCCCGATACATTGATCACATCGTCGATACGCCCGGTGATCCAATAGTCGCCATCTTCGTCGCGACGGGCGCCGTCGCCGGTGAAATAGTACCCGGGGTAAGGCTTGAAGTAGGTGTCGACCATTCGTTGGTGGTCGCCGTAGACGCTGCGAATCTGCCCTGGCCAACTGGATTTTATCGCCAGTACGCCGCTGCCCGCGCCGCTGATCTCCTTGCCGACTTCATCCAGCAGCACCGGCTGCACGCCGAACATCGGCCGGGTGGCGCAGCCCGGCTTGAGCCGTGGCGCGCTTACCAGCGGGCTGAGCATGATGCCGCCGGTTTCGGTCTGCCACCAGGTATCGACAATCGGGCAGCGTTGTTCGCCGACGACGTTGAAATACCATTCCCACGCTTCCGGGTTGATCGGCTCACCGACACTTCCGAGCAATCGCAGGCTCTTGCGCGAAGTGTCCTGCAGCGGCCCGGCGCCCTCGCGCATCAGCGCGCGCAGGGCGGTCGGGGCGGTGTAGAAGATGTTGACCTGATGTTTGTCGATCACCTGCCAGAACCGCGAACTGCTCGGATGGCTTGGCACGCCCTCGAAGATCAGCGTGGTGGCGCCGTTCGCCAGTGGCCCGTAGACGATATAGCTATGGCCGGTGACCCAGCCGACATCGGCGGTGCACCAGAACACTTCGTTGTCGCGGTAATCCAGCACGTACTTGAAGGTCATCGCCGCCTGCAACAGATAGCCGCCGGTGGTGTGCAGCACGCCCTTGGGTTTGCCGGTGCTGCCGGAGGTGTAGAGGATGAACAGCGGGTCCTCGGCGTCCATCGGTTCGGGGGGGCAGTCGTCGCTCATGTCGTGCATGGCCTGGTGGTACCAGACGTCGCGCCCTTCGACCCACTCCACCTCGCCCTGGGTGCGCTCCACCACCAGCACGGTGCTGACGTCCGGGCAGCTTTCCAGCGCCTTGTCGACGTTGCGCTTGAGCGGTATGAATCGCCCGCCGCGCACGCCTTCGTCGGCGGTAATGACGGTGCGGCAATCGGCATCGAGAATCCGGTCGCGCAGCGAGTCCGGCGAGAACCCGCCGAACACCACCGAATGCACCGCGCCGATGCGGGTGCAGGCGAGCATGGCGTAGGCCGCTTCCGGGATCATCGGCATGTAGATGCAGACCCGATCGCCTTTTTTCACGCCACGGCTTTTCAGCACGTTGGCCAGGCGGCACACATGATGGTGAAGTTTCTTGTAGGTGATCTGTGCCGATTCGGCGGGATTGTCGCCTTCCCAGATGATCGCGATCTGGTCGCCGCGCGTGTCCAGGTGACGGTCGATGCAGTTGGCGCTGACGTTCAGCTTGCCACCGGCGAACCAGCTCGCTTCGCCGCTCTTCAAGTCGTAGCGCTGGACGGTCTGCCACGGCGTCATCCAGTCAAGAAAACGCGTGGCCTGCTCGGCCCAGAAGGCGCTGGGGTGTTCAATGGATTCTTTATAGAGCCGCTTGTACTCGTCCTGACTCAATTGCGCAGCCCGGCGGACGGCATCGGCGTGGGGGTACTGGCTGATATCGAACATGACGGTTCCTTATTCTTGTTTTGCGACAAGACATAAAGATGCGCCGAGTAACTGGAGGGTTCAAGTCATGTGCAAAACAACTGTGGGAGCGAGCCTGCTCGCGAAGGCGATGGACCAGTTAACACGGAGGTTGACTGAAACACCGCCTTCGCGAGCAGGCTCGCTCCCACAGGGTTAGCGCAAACTTCGGATCAGCCGCGATGACGTCCGCGGAAGTAGCTGATCAGGCCTTGGGTCGAAGCATCTTCGGCCGGGCTTTCTTCGCTGCCCACCAGGCGGTTGTAGACGCCTTTGCCCAGTTCCTTGCCAAGTTCCACGCCCCATTGGTCGAAGGCATTGATGCCCCAGACCACGCTTTGCACGAATACCTTGTGCTCATACAGCGCAACCAGTGCACCGAGGCGGCGCGGGCTGATGCGTTCGACCACCAGGGTGTTGCTCGGGCGGTTGCCCGGGATCACCTTGTGGGGGGCGAGCTTCTGCACTTCTTCTTCACTGGCGCCTTTATCGCGCAACTCGGCCTCGGCCTCGCTGCGAGTCTTGCCGAGCATCAGCGCCTGGCTCTGGGACAGGCAGTTGGCGTACAGCCACTGATGATGGTCGGCAACCGGGTTGAAGCTGACGATCGGCACGATGAAATCGGCCGGGATCAGTTGGGTGCCCTGATGCAGCAATTGATGGTAGGCGTGCTGACCGTTGGCGCCGACGCCACCCCAGATCACTGGCCCCGTATCGGTGGACACCGGCGTGCCATCCTGGCGGACGCTCTTGCCGTTGGATTCCATGTCCAGTTGCTGGAGATGCTTGGTGATGTTGCGCAGATAGTGGTCGTACGGCAGGATCGCGTGGCTTTGCGCGCCCCAGAAATTGCCGTACCACACGCCAAGCAGCGCCAGCAGCACCGGCATGTTCTGGTCGAACGGCGCGCTCTGGAAATGCTGGTCCATGGAATAGGCGCCGGACAGCAGCTCCTTGAAGTTCGACATGCCGATGGCCAGGGCGATTGGCAGACCGATGGCCGACCACAGCGAGTAACGGCCGCCGACCCAGTCCCACATAGGGAAGATGTTTTCTTCACGGATGCCGAAGGCCACCGCGGCGGCGTTGTTGCTCGATACCGCGATGAAGTGGCGATAGAGCTCCGCTTCCGAGCCACCCTGGGCCAGGTACCAGGCACGAGCGGCCTCGGCATTCTTCAGGGTCTCGAGGGTATTGAAGGATTTCGACGAGACAATGAACAACGTGGTCTCGGCGCGCAGCTTCTGGGCCAGCTCGTGGAACTCACTGCCGTCGATGTTCGCCAGGTAGTGACAGCGCACGCCTTTATGCGTGTAGGACAACAGCGCTTCGGACACCAGCTGCGGGCCGAGGAAGGAGCCACCGATGCCGATGTTCACCACGTCGGTAATCGGTTTTTCGGTGTAGCCGCGCCACAGGCCATCGTGAATGCGACCGACCAGATCGGTAATCTGGTTCAGCACTTTGTGCACATCGGGCATCACGTTGACGCCACTGACCAGCAATTTGTCGCCGACCGGGCGACGCAGCGCGGTGTGCAGGGCCGGGCGGTTCTCCGAGGCGTTGACGATTTCGCCTTCGAACAGCGCCTCGATCGCGCCCTTGAGGTCGACTTCGTTGGCCAGGTTTACCAACAGGTCGCGGGTCTGGGCGTTGATCAGGTTCTTCGAATAGTCGAGAAACAGGCCGCAGCTCGACAGGGTGAATTGATTGAAACGCTGCGGATCGGCATTGAACGCTTCGCGCATGCTGAAATCCTGCATGGCTTTGCGGTGGTCATTCAGCGCTTGCCAGGCGGGCAGAGCGGTCACGTCATGAGGAGTTCGGTAATACGCCATCGCTGCGGGTTTCCTTTTACTTTGAACGGCCTTTTTAACACTGAAAAATTCCGGCGCGGCCCGAGAAGGGCGTCCGGACAACTGCGTCGACACGATCGCCGGACACAGGGCGACTACAGTAAACCTCGCGTTGCGATCTGTCTTGACTTTGTCTGACAGTTTCCCGGTACTTTTTTATACAACAGCGGGTGATAGGGTCCGACAGGCGGAACGCAGATTCCCCCTGTGGGAGCGAGCCTGCTCGCGAAAGCGCTCTGGCCGATACATTGTGAGTGACTGACGCACCGCCTTCGCGAGCAGGCTCGCTCCCACGGAAGAGGAGCGTGGGAGCCGTTGGATTCGGTCAGGCCACCTGGACCGGAATGGCGTTGCTGGTGTGGCTCAGTTCGTTGCCCGGCGCCATGTAAAGCATGCGCGGCTTGAAGTTGAGCAGTTCGGCTTCGCTGTAATGGGCATAGGCGCAGATGATGACGCGGTCTCCGACCTTGGCCTTGTGCGCCGCAGCGCCGTTGACCGAGATCATCCGCGAGCCTTCTTCGCCACGGATGGCGTAGGTGGTGAAGCGCTCGCCGTTGTCGACGTTGTAGATCTGGATCTGTTCGTATTCGCGGATGCCCGACAGGTCCAGCCAATCACCGTCAATGGCGCAGGAGCCTTCGTAGTCGAGCACGGCGTGAGTGACTTCGGCGCGGTGCAGCTTGGCCTTGAGCATGATGGCGTGCATGAGTGTTTCCTCTGGTCGGGTCCAAACGGCGGGCAGTTTGCCCGAAGGCTTGGGGGGCGGCAATACGCGTGGGATCTTCAAATACAGTCTGTCAGGCACCCCATACTCCTGTGGGAGCGAGCCTGCTCGCGAAGGCGGTGTATCAGTCGACGCTTGCGCCAACTGACCTGCCGTTTTCGCGAGCAGGCTCGCTCCCACAGGGGCGCTGAGGTGTTCAGGCGGGCGTGTCGAGTTCCAGATGCAGGTTGTCGATCAGGCGCGTGGTGCCCAGGAAGGCGGCGACCAGAATCACCAGGTCGCGATCCTCGCTCACAGCTGGGCGCAAGGTCCTGGCGTCACGGATTTCCAGGTAATCGGGACGCAGGCCGGCGGATTCGAGCTGTTTGAGCTGTTCGCCAATCAGCGCCGGGAAGTCCCGTCGCCCCTGCCTGATCGCTTCGGCGATCTGGCTCAGGGCACGGTAGACCACGGGCGCCACGGCGCGTTGCTCGGGGCTGAGAAAACCGTTGCGCGAAGACAGCGCCAGGCCGTCATCGGCGCGCACGGTCGGCTCGCCGATGATCTGGATCGGCATGTTCAGGTCATGCACCAGCGCGCGGATCACCGCCAGTTGCTGGAAATCCTTCTGGCCGAACACCGCCAGATCCGGCTGGACCATGTTGAAGAGCTTGCTGACCACGGTAGCCACGCCTTCAAAATGCCCCGGACGGCTGGCGCCACACAGGCCTTCGGACAACTGCGGGACGCTGACGCGGGTCTGACCGGCCATGCCATCGGGATACATCTCCTCCACGCTGGGCGCGAACAGCAGATGGCAGCCGGCCTGGAGCAGTTTCTCCTGGTCGGCCGCGAGGGTGCGCGGATATTTGTCGAGGTCTTCGCCAGCGCCGAATTGCAGCGGATTGACGAAAATACTCGCCACGACAAAATCGGCCCGTTGCGCCGCCTTGGTCACCAGCGCCATGTGCCCGCTGTGCAGGTTGCCCATGGTCGGGACAAAGGCGATGCGTTTGCCTTCGCCCCGGGCGCGGGCCACGGCGGCGCGGAGTTCGCGTACGGTCTTGACGGTGTTCATGCGGAAAATCCGTGCTCGGCGCCAGGGAAGGTTGCCGCCTTCACTTCAGCGACATAGGCGGACAAGGCTGCCTGGATAGTGGTTTGCCCGGCCATGAAATTCTTCACGAACTTGGGTACGCGGCCGGTAATCGACAGCCCAAGCATGTCGTGGAGCACCAGTACCTGGCCGTCGGTAGCGTTACCGGCGCCGATGCCGATCACCGGGATTTTTACCGCTTGAGTGATTTCCTGCGCCAGCTCGCTGGGTACGCATTCGAGCAGCAACATGGCGGCACCGGCCTGTTCCAGCGCAATCGCATCGGCACGCATCTGCCGCGCCTGGTTTTCGTTGCGGCCCTGGACCTTGTAGCCACCGAGGATATTCACCGCCTGGGGCGTCAGGCCCAGGTGTGCGCACACCGGGATGCCGCGCTCGGCCAGCAGGCGGATCGAGTCGGCGAGCCACAACGCGCCTTCGACCTTGACCATGTGGGCACCGGCCTGCATGAGCATGGCGCTGTTGGTCATGGTTTGTTCGAGGGTGGCGTAGGCCATGAACGGCAGGTCGGCGAGGATCAGCGCGTCGGTGTTACCGCGTTTGACGGCGGCTACATGGTAGGCCATCTCGGCGGTGGTCACCGGCAGCGTGCTGTCGTGACCTTGCAGCACCATGCCGAGGGAATCGCCCACCAGCAGCACTTCGACACCGGCCTCGTTGCAGGCATGGGCGAAGGTTGCGTCATAGCAGGTCAGCATGGTGATTTTTTCACCTTTCTGCTTGAGACCTTGCAGCGTGGTCAGGGTAATAGCTGGCATGAAAAAGTCCTCATTAGGCGCTCCAATACAGGCGCACCTTCTATGCGTGGTGCTTGTAAGGCCTGGATTACGCCCATTAGCGCCGCGTTGGCGGCGACGGGACGCCTATAGTCGTGAGGAGCAACCGGGAAGTCAATTGGATGTGTTACCGGTGGGTGTTACCGAGGTTACTGATGCGTTTCAGCGTGGAGGCGTGTTTAAAAACTGACTGCCTGGTCGCGGATTTTTTGTGGGAGCGAGCCTGCTCGCGAAGGCGGTGTACCAGTCCGGCAAATGAGGCTGACGCAAAGCTTTCGCGAGCAGGCTCGCTCCCACAGGGGATTGGTGTCAGTTAGCAGGCAGGCGCTCCAGGCCGACGAAGGGGCACGCCGCGAGGAGGTCCTTGAGCAAACGCCCATCGGCCAGGCGCAGGTCGGCGGGCGCGAGCTCGGCCAGCGGATACAGGACAAAGGCTCGGGCGTGCATATGGTAATGAGGGACTTCGAGGCGCGGCTCGTCGATCAGGTGATCACCGAACAGCAGAATATCCAGGTCCAGGGTGCGCGGGCCCCAGCGCTCGAGGCGCTCGCGGCCCTGGCCGGTTTCGATGGCCTGTAGTGCATCGAGCAAGTCCAGCGGCGCTAGGTTGCTGTCCAGCGCCGCAACGGCATTGGTATAGCGCGGTTGGCCGGGGAGCAGGGAGTCGCTTTGATAGAACGCTGAAACGCCCGCCAATCGCGTCTCGGGCAGTCGCGCCAGCGCCTCGACGGCGCTGCGCAATTGTTCGGCGGGCTCGGCCAGGTTGCTGCCCATGCCGATGTAGATGCGTTCCATCGATCACTCGCCCGAGGCGCTTGGCGCACCGGCACGTTTGCGCTTGGCGCCACTGCTGCGGCGACGTTTGCGCGGGCCGCTGGCGCCGTCATCCTTGCCGCTCAGTTCGCGGATCATGTCGCGGCGCTCGCTGTCGTTGGCGTCCTGGTAATCGGTCCACCATTCGCCCAGGCCATCGGTCTGTTCGCCGGCGCTTTCGCGCAGCAGCAGGAAGTCGTAACCGGCGCGGAAACGCGGGTTGTCCAGCAGCAGGTCGGCGCGTTTGCCGCTGCGCCGCGGCAGGCGCTCTTGCATGTCCCAGATCTCGCGGATCGGCATCGTGAAGCGTTTTGGAATGGCGATGCGCTGGCATTGCTCTGCGATCAGCTCGTGGGCGGCTTCCTGCATTGCCGGAATCGGCGGCATGCCGCGTTCCTGCAAACGCAGGACCCGGGCGGGCAGGGCGGGCCAGAGCAAGGCGGCGAACAGGAACGCCGGGGTCACCGGTTTGTTCTGCTTGATGCGCAGGTCGGTGTTGATCAACGCTTCGCTGATCAAGGTGTGGGTGTAGGTCGGGTTGTATTCCAGCGCCTCGGCACTGGCGGGGAACAGCGGGTCGAACAACTGCAGGTCGACGAGCATTTCGAAGGTGTCTGCGGCGTGACCCGAGAGGAACAACTTGAGCACTTCTTCGAACAGGCGCGCCGACGGGATTTCCCTCAGCATCGGCGCCAGTTCGCGAATCGGCAGGGCGCTGTGCTTTTCAATGCCAAAATCCAGCTTGGCGGCGAAACGCACGGCCCGCAGCATCCGCACCGGGTCTTCCTGGTAACGCTGCCTGGGATCGCCAATCAGGCGGATAAGCCGGTTGCGGATGTCGTGAACGCCGTTGGCGTAATCGAGAATGCGTTCGCTGACCGGGTCGTAATACAGCGCGTTGATGGTGAAGTCGCGGCGCTGCGCGTCTTCTTCCAATGTGCCGTAGACGTTATCGCGCAGGATGCGCCCGCTCTCGTTGCGCGAAGACTGGTTGCTGTCTTCTTCTTCGTCGTTTTGCGGGTGGTTGGCGCGGAACGTCGCGACCTCGATGATTTCGCGGCCGAAGTGGATGTGCACCAGCTTGAAGCGCCGCCCGATGATCCGCGCATTGCGGAACTCGGCTCGTATCTGCTCAGGCGTGGCACTGGTGGCGACGTCGAAATCCTTGGGCGTGATATTGAGCAGCATGTCGCGCACGCAACCACCGACCAGGTAAGCCTGGTAGCCGGCGTTCTGCAGGCGTTCGACGATGTTCACCGCGTAACGGCTGAATTGGGCCTTTTGCAACGAATGCTGGCCGCTGTTGAGCACTTCAGGCGTGCTGCGGATGTGTTGCGTACGACGCAAGGGAGAACGGAATGACTGGAACAGCTTCTTCAGCATGGGATGCACTGTTTGAAGGAATATTCGGCCAAAAACGAGGAATGACCGCATGATGGGCGGGGATTCTAGCATTTAGTCGAGGGATGGTGTAGGACACAGGAGTTTTGAGCTGCAAGCTTTAGGCGACGAGCTTGTAGGCTGCGGGGAAGGCGGAATGACAGAAACCACAAGGGGAGCCGAAGCTCCCCCAGAATTAGTTGCGTGCTCTGTTCTTATTATTGGTTTCGGGCTTTTTGTTTTTGTTGAGTGCCCGCGCCACGAGGTTTCCCTTCGTGACCCTCCCAATCGGGAGCCAAGAGCAAACGGATTGCTTTGGTCGCTGTGTTGCAGTGATCAATCGATCCAACCAGTTCAGGCACCTGTCTTGAGACAGTTTTATTGTTCTCGGCCTGGTTGTGGGGCAAGCCCCAAATACAACGCCTCTCCAAAAGAATCAGTTAGCTGCGCCTCTCGCCGTCTTGTTTTTATTGTGCGTGAGTCGATTCGTCTTATTTTTATTGTCTTGTGCATTGCTTGTTATTGTTCTTGTACCAAAGCTATAGCAGGGTGCGTGCCAACTTTTGGCAGGCCCAGCGAAACCGGGGGTTCTATGGTTATAGCGGTTTTTTCGAGGCGAAAAAAAGCCGGGGTTTCGTTACCGTAAACCCCGGCATCTGTTACGTGAAAAAGCTGAGGTAACAGTTTTTTCACAGCCTGCGGTGTTACCTGCGTGTTTCAGCTCTCGCTGGCGACGCCCGTCTTGCGTCGTGGGATACCCAGGCGCTGGCGGCGCTCCCACAGGCACTTGCGGCTCACGCCCAGCTTGCGCGCCAGTTCCGTCTCGGTCATGTGGTCCTGGTGCTCCAGGACGAAGTGCTGGAAGTAGTCCTCCAGCGACAGGTCTTCGGTGGGTTCGTGGCTGGTGTTGTTGGCGCCGCCGCCCTGTTGAGGGGCCAGGCCGATGAATTCTTCATCGTCCAGGTCACTCAATTCGATGTCGATCCCCAGCAGGTCGGCGGAAATTTCCGGGCTCTCGCACAGGATCACCGCGCGCTCCACGGCATTTTCCAGCTCACGGACGTTACCCGGCCAGGCGTAATGACGAATGGCTTGTTCGGCGTCGGGGGCAAACTTCAGGTCGGTGCGGTTGACCCGCGCGCTCTGGCGGGCGAGGAAGGCATTGGCAATCTCGTTGACGTCCGCGCCGCGCTCGCGCAGTGGCGGCAGCTTCAGGGCAATTACGTGCAGCCGGTAATACAGGTCTTCACGGAACTGACCGATTTTCGCCAGGCTCTTGAGATCGCGGTGCGTCGCGGCGATCAGGCGCACATCGACCTTTTGCGACTGGACCGAACCGACTCGACGAATCTCGCCTTCCTGGAGGACGCGCAACAGCCGCGCCTGGGCTTCCAGGGGCAGCTCGCCGATTTCGTCAAGAAACAGCGTGCCTCCGTCCGCCGCCTCGACCAGGCCGGCACGCCCTGCGCTGGCGCCGGTGAAGGCGCCTTTCTCATGGCCGAACAGCTCGGACTCGATCAGGCTTTCCGGGATGGCCGCACAGTTCACCGAAATCATTGGCGCCTTGGCTCGGCGGGACAGGTTATGCAGCGCCCTGGCCACAAGCTCCTTGCCGGTGCCGGACTCGCCCTGGATCAGGACGTTGGAATCGGTCGGTGCCACTTTGCGGATCTTGCTGTAGAGGTCCTGCATGGGTGGGCAGGAGCCGATGATGCCGATTTCGCCATTGCTGTTGCTGGCGCCCGCCTTGCCTGGAGCAGCGGTCTTGCCGTTCGTCGGTTCCGAAGGCTGGCTGGTCGCCGTTTGTCGGTCACGCAGGATTCGAGCGACGGCCTGAAGCATTTCGTCGTGGTCGAACGGCTTGGCGATGTAGTCGACCGCACCCATTTTCATGGAGTCGACCGCCGAGCGCAGGCTGGCATAACTGGTCATGATCAGCACAGGCGTGCCCTGGCCGAGCTTGATCAACTCGGTCCCCGGGGCACCAGGCAGGCGCAGGTCACTGACGATCAGGTCAAACGTTGGAATGCTGAAACGCTCTTGTGCTTCCTGCACGGAACCGGCTTCGCTGACCTGGTACTGGTTGCGTTCCAGCAGGCGGCGCAAGGCGGAGCGGATAATTGTTTCGTCTTCGACGATCAAAATGTGCGGCATTGATTCGATTCTCTCGACGGTCTCAGTTCACAGCGGACGTCGCTTCGACATGACGCGGCAAGGTCACCCGGATACGGGTGCCGCGTTGGCTCTGAACATCGGCCGGGCTGTCGATGGTGATTTGTCCATAATGCTCTTCAACGATGGAATAGACCAGTGCGAGGCCCAGACCGGTGCCTTCGCCAGGATCCTTGGTGGTAAAGAAAGGTTCGAACAATCGATCCATGATGTTCTGTGGGATACCGCTGCCTTCGTCTTCGACGATCAGGTCGACCGTGTGTTCAAAGGCTTCGCTCTTGACCCGTACCGCGCTGCCGGCCGGGGAGGCGTCGCGCGCGTTGGAAAGCAGGTTGATCAGCACCTGGGCGAGCCGCTGAGGATCGCCATCGACCCAATGATCGGGGTCGCACAGGTTGAAGAACTGCACTTCGAAATTGCGCCGGTTGAGTGCCAGCAGGCCAATGGCGTCCTGGGCGACTTCGGCCAGGCACACCGGCTCGTCGTTGTGCTGGTGGCCGCCGGCGTGGGCGAAACTCATCAGGGACTGGACAATGCGCGACACGCGCTTGGTCTGTTCGAGAATCTGCCCGCTGATTTCCGTCAGTTCACCGTCGTCCTCGCGTTCTTCGCGCAGGTTCTGCGCCAGGCAGGCAATGCCGGTGATCGGGTTGCCAATTTCGTGGGCCACGCCGGCGGCCAGTCGACCGATGCTGGCCAGGCGCTCGGAATGGACCAGCTTGTCTTCGAGCATCTGGGTGTCGGTCAGGTCTTCCACCAGCAGCACCAGGCCGCTGTTGCCCGGCGCCAACGGCTCGTCGATCGCCGCCTTGTGCAGGTTCAGCCACCGGGTCTGGCCGTCGAGAGCCAAGTGCTGTTTGTGCAGGTGTTCGTCCGGCAGGTCGATGAAGCCTTGCAGCAAACCTTTCCACGGCTCGCCCAGGGTACTCAAGCGCGAGCCGACCACGCGCTGGGCGGCGATGCCGGTCAGCTCTTCCATGGCCTTGTTCCACATGAGGATTTCCTGGTCCTTGGCCAGCGAACAGACGCCCATCGGCAGTTCCTGCAGGGTCTGGCGGTGGTAGCGGCGCAAGGCATCCAGCTCGGCGGCGAGGCCAGTGAGGCGCGAATGGTAGTCCTCGAGGCGGCTTTCAATGAAGTGGATGTCTTCGGTCACGTAGTTTTCGCCGCCTGCCTTATAAGGCAGGAAGGTTTCGACCATGTCCTGGGCCACACTGGGGCCCATCAGGCCGGACAGGTTGGCTTCGATCCGGTCGCGCAAGCGACGCAACGCGTACGGGCGACGCTCATCGAACGGCAGGTAAAGATCGCGCAGGGCCTGTTCGACTTCCTTTTGTGCGGCCTTGGCGCCCAGCGGCTTGGCCAGTTGCGTGGCGAATTCCTGGGGCGAGGCGGCGTGCAGTTCGCGGCGTTGCGGGCGACGCACGTTGTCCACAGCGCAGGCTTCGGCGGCGCTGGCTTCTTCACTGCTGGCGTTGGTGAACAGCGAAATCAGGGTGAACATCAGCACGTTCGCCGCCAGCGAGGCGATGGCCGCCATGTGCCAGCTGGTGTCGTCGAGCACGTAGATCATGTTCAGCAGCGGGATGTAGAACCCCTGCAGGTTGCCCAGCAGCGGCAACAGCATGGCGACCAGCCAGACCAGGATCCCGGCCATCAGGCCGGCGATAAAGCCGCGGCGGTTGGCGGTTGGCCAATACAGGACCGACAGCACGCCGGGCAGGAACTGCAGGGTGGCGACGAACGCGACGATGCCCAGGTTGGCCAGGTCCTGCCCGTCGCCCAGCATCAGGTAGAAACCATAACCGGCCATGATGATCGCAACGATCAGCGCGCGGCGGGTCCATTTCAACCAGCGGTAGATGTTTCCTTCCGCCGGCGGCTGGTAGAGCGGCAGCACCAGATGATTGAGGGCCATGCCCGACAACGCCAAAGTGGTGACGATGATCAGGCCGCTGGCCGCCGACAGCCCGCCGATATAGGCCAGCAATGCCAGGGCCTTGCTGTTGGCGGCAATGCCGATGCCGAGGGTGAAGTATTCCGGATTGGTGCTGGCGCCGAGTTTCAGGCCTGCCCACAGAATCAGTGGCACCGCCAGGCTCATCAACAGCAGGAACAGCGGCAGGCCCCAGCTCGCGCTGACCAGTGAGCGCGGGTTGAGGTTTTCGGTGAAGGTCATGTGGTACATGTGCGGCATCACGATTGCCGAGGCGAAGAACACCAGCAACAGCGTGCGCCACGGGCCTTCCTGCAACGGCGTATGCAGGGCGGCGAGGGCGGTCTGGTTCTGCAACAGCCAAAGCTCGAGCTGCTGCGGGCCATCGAACACGCCGTACAGCGCGTAGAGGCCGACGCCACCGATGGCGATCAGCTTGATCACCGATTCAAAGGCAATGGCGAATACCAGGCCTTCGTGTTTTTCCCGGGTGGCGATGTGCCGGGAGCCGAAAAAAATCGTGAACAGAATGATCAGCGCGCAGAAGCTCAGCGCTACTCGATGTTGCACCGGTTCGCGGGTCAGGATGCTGATGGAATCGGCCACGGCCTGGATTTGCAGGGCCAGCAGCGGTAACACGCCGACCAGCATGAAGATCGTGGTCAGCGCGCCGGCCCAGGTGCTGCGAAAGCGGAAGGCGAACAGGTCGGCCAGCGATGACAATTGGTAGGTACGGGTGATCTTCAGGATTGGATAGAGCAACACCGGCGCCAGCAGGAAGGCCCCGGACACCCCAAGGTAGCTGGACAGGAAACCATAGCCATACTGATAGGCCAGCCCGACCGTGCCATAAAACGCCCATGCGCTGGCGTAGACCCCCAGCGACAAGGTGTAGGTCAGCGGGTGGCGGATGATCGCCCGGGGGATCATGCCTCGTTCGCTGATCCAGGCCACGCCGAACAGCACCGCCAGGTAGGCGGCGCTGATCAGGATCATCTGGGTCAGGCTAAAGCTCATCGGCATCTTTTTGGCTCTGCAGGATGAAGGTCACGACGATCAGGATCAGCCAGAGCAGATACGGCCGATACCAGGCACCCGTGGCATCGATCCACCAATCCATGATGGCCGGGGAGAACAGGTAGATCCCGACTACCAAAAGCAGGACCAAGCGATAGATGTACATCCCGGCCTCTCTTTGTTTATGCGCGTGCCCGAAAACGTGCGGCGATGGTAACGGATAGGCGGCAGGCTGCAAGGGCCGTCATGGTATTTGCGCTTCGGGTAGGGTGAGGACGCGCGGGATCTTGGTCGCATCCCAGTGCCGAATGCCCCAGGCCAGCAGTTCGCGGGGGCTGGCATCGCAGAGCTCCGGGCCCGGTTGCTGGCCCAGTGCGCGCAATGCCCGCAACAGCAGCGGTGTAGCCTGGTCCGCTGTCAGCGGCGGTGAACGATAGGATTTGCCAAGTTTGTGCCCGTCGGGCTGGGTGATCAGCGGCACATGCAGGTAACGCGGTTGTTGCAGCCCGAGGAGTTCCTGCAGGTAGAGCTGGCGCGGCGTGGAGTCCAGCAGGTCAGCGCCGCGGACGATATCGGTGACGCCTTGCCAGGCGTCGTCCAGCACCACCGCCAGCTGATAGGCGTAGAGCCCGTCACGACGACGGATCACGAAATCACCGGCCTCACGGCCCAGATGCTGGCGAAATTCGCCCTGGACCCGGTCGGTGAAATGATATTCAAGCTCGGGGACACGCAGGCGGATGGCGGCGTCCTCGGTGTCGTGGCCGGCGTTGCGACATAGCCCCGGGTAAATACCCTGATACGGTTCCAGTTGCTTGCGCGAACAGGTGCAGGCGTAGGCCAGGCCTTGGCTGAACAAGCGATCGATGACCAGTTGATAGGCTTCATGGCGGTCGCTCTGGCGGACCATTTCGCCATCCCATTCAAAACCATAGGTTTGCAGCGCATTCAGGATCGCCGCTTGCGCGCCGGCTTCTTCCCGCGGTGGATCGAGGTCTTCCATGCGCAACAACCAGCGCCCGCCCACGGCCCGGGCGTCGAGGTACGATGCCAGGGCGGCGACCAGCGAGCCGAAGTGCAGGTGGCCGCTGGGGGTGGGGGCGAAGCGTCCGATGTAGGCAGTCATAAGGCGAATATCATTGGGGTCAGGGCGGTAGGCAATCTTGACAACAAGCATATCCCCTGTGGGAGCGAGCCTGCTCGCGACAGCGGTGTATCTGTCGTATCAAGGTTGGCTGACCCACTGCTTTCGCGAGCAGGCTCGCTCCCACAAGGGATTGGGTGTGCGGGAGGTGCGCAAACAAAAAACGGAGCGTATGAACGCTCCGTTTCGGTGACAGCCCCGGCGATTACTTGCCGACCTGTTTTTCCTTGATTTCCGCCAGGGTCTTGCAGTCTACGCACATGTCTGCGGTTGGACGTGCTTCCAGTCGCTTGACGCCGATCTCGACGCCGCAGGACTCGCACCAGCCGTATTCTTCGTCTTCGATCAGTTGCAGCGTCTTGTCGATTTTCTTGATCAGCTTGCGTTCCCGGTCACGGGCGCGCAATTCGAGGGCGAACTCTTCTTCCTGGCTGGCACGGTCGGCCGGGTCGGGGAAGTTGGCAGCGTCGTCCTTCATATGGTCCACGGTGCGGTCGACTTCCAGCATCAAGTCCTGTTTCCACTTGTTCAGGATCTTGGTGAAGTGTGCGCGCATCGGGGCGCCCATGTACTCTTCGCCCGGTTGTGGGATATACGGCTCAAACCCGCTGAGCGACTGATTTTGATTCTGCTTTGCTTGGGTGGGCATGAATGGACCGCCTCTACTCTTGTAATCCACTACGCAGGATTGCTCCATCACCGACACCTGCCGGCCCTGCGGCTGCAAGCGGGCGAACTTACCAGATCAAATCGGGCCGCGCTACTCCCGGTTGTCGAGCCTGCGGCGGCCGGGGCCTGTAAAACGTGGCCGGGTTCGCTTCGGTGGGGGTGCAATCCTGCTCAATGCTTGATTCTAGTCAAGCCTGGGCCAATCGCCGGAGCCATTTCCAGCGATCTACGGTAGGACCATTGTGTATTCGCGCTCGTTCCCGCACCGCTGCCCGAGTTGGGTAGAATCGGTTCTTTTTTCGTGAAGGATGGCCCAATGGCCCAGCCCTACAGCGCACGCAGCCGTGCCATCGAACCGTTCCATGTCATGGCGCTGCTGGCGCGCGCCAACGAATTGCAGGCTGCCGGGCACGACGTCATCCATCTGGAGATCGGCGAGCCGGACTTCACTACCGCCGAGCCGATCATCCAGGCCGGCCAGGCCGCCCTGGCGGCCGGCAAGACCCGTTACACCGCAGCCCGCGGCATTCCCGAGTTGCGCGAGGCCATCGCCGGCTTTTATGTGCAGCGCCACGGCGTTGACATCGATCCGCGGCGCATCCTGGTCACGCCGGGTGGGTCTGGTGCCTTGTTGCTGACCAGTGCCCTGCTCGTCGACCCGGGCAAGCATTGGTTGCTGGCCGATCCTGGCTACCCCTGCAACCGCCATTTCCTGCGCCTGATCGAAGGTGCGGCGCAATTGGTGCCAGTAGGGCCGGACGTGCGCTATCAACTGACCCCGGACCTGGTGGATCGCCATTGGGACCACGACAGCGTGGGGGCACTGGTGGCATCGCCGGCCAACCCGACCGGGACGATTCTCTCTCGGGACGAGTTGGCGGGGTTGTCCAGGGCAATCAAGGGCCACAATGGCCACCTGGTCGTCGATGAGATCTATCACGGCCTGACTTATGGCACCGACGCCACCAGTGTGCTGGAAGTCGACGATGATGCTTTTGTTCTCAACAGTTTTTCCAAGTATTTCGGTATGACCGGCTGGCGGCTCGGTTGGCTGGTGGCCCCTTCGGCGGCGGTCAGTGAGCTGGAGAAACTTGCGCAGAATCTTTACATCAGTGCGCCGAGCATGGCCCAGTACGCGGCCCTGGCCTGTTTCGAACCCGCGACCATCGAGATTTTCGAGCAGCGTCGTGCCGAGTTCGCGCGGCGTCGCGACTTCCTGCTGCCGGCGTTGCGTGAGTTGGGATTCGGCATCGCGGTGGAGCCCGAAGGTGCGTTCTATCTTTACGCCGATATCAACGCGTTCGGCGGCGATGCCTTTGCGTTCTGCCAGCATTTCCTGGAAACCGAACACGTGGCGTTCACGCCGGGGCTGGATTTCGGTCGGCACCAGGCCGGCCATCATGTGCGTTTTGCCTACACCCAAAGCCTGCCTCGGCTACAGGAAGCGGTGACGCGAATCGAACGTGGACTGCGGAGCTGGCGAGACTGATGCGTTTTTCTCCTGCACTGGAAGAAGGTCGACTGATTCGACGTTACAAGCGTTTTCTCGCCGATATCGAGACCGTTGACGGCGAACTGCTCACCATCCACTGCCCGAACACCGGCTCGATGCTCAATTGCATGGCCGACGGCGCGCGCGTCTGGTTCAGCCGCTCCAGCGATCCCAAGCGCAAGCTGCCAGGGACCTGGGAGATAGGCGAAACCCCTCAAGGCCGGTTGGCCTGCATCAATACCGCGCGAGCCAACCCCCTGGTTGAAGAGGCACTGCGCGCGGGTGTCATCAAGGAGCTGAACGGTTTTGTCGGGCTGAAGCGCGAAGTCGCCTACGGTGTGGAGAACAGCCGTATCGATTTTCGACTCGACTATGCCGACCAGACCTCGGCCTGGGTCGAGGTCAAAAGTGTCACGCTGGGTTTCGATGCAACAAATGTGGCGGCATTTCCCGATGCGGTGACGCTGCGTGGCGCCAAACATCTGCGGGAACTGGCTTGTCTGGCCCGCGACGGCGTACGGGCGGTGCAGCTTTATTGCGTAAACCTGAGTGGCATCGACGCGGTGCGCCCGGCGCAGGAAATCGACCCGGTCTACGCGGCGGCGTTGCGTGAGGCGGTGGCCGCCGGGGTGGAAGTATTGGCCTACGGGGTCACTTTGACGCCGGAGCAGATATGGGTGGATCGCCCGCTGCCGGTATTGCTTGAACCGCTACAGGTCGACCCAGATGCCTTGGTCATCCTCCCGGCTGTCTAGCGCGGCCAGGAACTGCCCGGCGCAAGGGCCGGCGACGCATTCACCACTTTCGATCAGGAACAATGCGCCATGGGTCGCGCACTGGATCAGGCTGGCGCTGGGGTCGAGGAACTGGTCAGGCTGCCACTCCAGCGGCACACCGCGATGCGGGCAGCGGTTGAGATAAACGTAGGCCTGGCCCGCGCGCCGCACGGCCAGCACCTTGCGCCCCTTGATGTCGAAGCCGCGACTGTTGTTGTCCGGTAACTCAGCGGCGGCGCAAAGGTATTTCATGTGGGTCTCGACATGTCTGTGAATCTTCCTGTGGGATTCATGTGGCATAGGTTCCGCGCTTGACGGTCAAATGAAAACAATTATCAAATGGCGCCTCCTTCACAGGTGACCGAGCATACGTCGCCAGGCTCGGCCCTGTGAAAAATTTCTCTGAGGAAGCTATCCGATGCGCTTGAATTTCCGCGTTGCTGCGCTCTGTGTCGTCCTTTTGGCCAGCCAGGGAGCGCTGGCGGCCGATCTGCCGCAACGCTGGGTGAGCGCTGGGGGTGCCTTGTCGGAGTGGGTCAGTGCGCTCGGCGGTGAGTCGAAGCTGGTGGGCGTGGACACCACCAGCCAGCATCCCGAGTCGTTGCGAGCGCTGCCCAGCATCGGTTATCAGCGACAGCTGTCGGCGGAGGGCGTGCTGAGCTTGCGGCCGCAAATTCTGGTGGGTACCGAAGAAATGGGACCGCCGCCGGTGCTCGCGCAGATTCGTGCGGCCGGGGTGCCGGTCGAGTTGTTCTTGGCGGCGCCGAGCCTGGAGGCGCTTCAGACCAATCTGCGTCACCTGGGGCAGCTCTTGGGGGCCGAGACCAAGTCTGCGGAGTTGTTCGATGACTATCAACAACGGCTTTCCCAGCACGCCGTCCGCGTAAACGCAGCCCGGCTCAAGCAGAAGGCGCCTGGCGTATTGCTGCTGGTGGGCAATGCTGGCGGCAAATCGCTGATCGCCGGTAAAGGCACCGCCGCCGACTGGTTGCTGGAGCAGGCCGGTGGTCACAACCTGGCGACCCACAGCGGCTACAAACCATTTTCCGTGGAAACCCTTGCCAGCTTGAATCCTGAAGTGCTGGTCTTTGCCGATCGAGCCTTGACCGGCGAAGAAGCGCGCGCCGCGCTGTTCAAGGAAAATCCGATCTTGTCCTCGACCCGGGCCGCCAAGAGTGGGCGTGTCATGGAACTGGACCCGACGCTGCTGGTGGGCGGATTGGGTCCGCGCCTGCCGCAAAACCTGGTGAAGCTCACCGACGGTTTTTATCCGGTCAAGACCCCATGACTGCGCTGGTCAAGCCACGCACTTTATTTATTGGGCTGGGCCTGCTATGCCTGTTGGCGATCTGGTTGTCCCTGGCCTTGGGGCCGGTGAGCTTGCCGCTGTTCGATACCCTGCGCGCCGCCATGCGCCTGTCGGGCTTGCCGGTGGCTGCCGATGGCTTGGAACAGGCCGAACTGATCCTTGGCCAGATCCGCCTGCCGCGCACCTTGCTGGGGCTGGCGGTGGGCGGGGTATTGGCGTTGTCCGGCGTGGCGATGCAGGGGCTGTTTCGCAACCCGCTGGCGGACCCGGGGCTGGTCGGGGTTTCCAGTGGTGCGGCGCTGGGGGCAGCGTTTGCCATCGTCGGCGGTTCGATGCTGGGCGGGCTGCCCGAAGCGCTGGGACCTTATCTATTGTCACTGTGTGCGTTCCTCGGCGGGCTCGGGGTTACGGCGCTGGTCTATCGCCTCGGCCGGCGCAACGGTCAGACTCACGTCGCGACCATGCTTCTGGCCGGGATCGCCCTGACCGCGCTGTCCGGCTCGGCGGTCGGCTTGTTCACTTACCTGGCGGATGACGCGACCCTGCGCACCCTGACGTTCTGGAACCTGGGCAGCCTGAACGGCGCCACCTACGCGCGCTTGTGGCCCCTGCTGCTGGTCAGCGTCGGCGTGGCGATCTGGTTGCCGCGTCGGGCCCGTGCGCTCAACGCCTTGTTGCTCGGCGAGTCCGAGGCTGCGCACCTGGGCATTGACGTCGAACGGCTCAAGCGTGAGCTGGTGTTCTGCACGGCGCTGGGCGTTGGGGCCGCGGTGGCGGCTGCGGGCATGATCGGTTTTGTCGGGCTGGTGGTGCCGCATCTGGTAAGGCTGATGGCGGGCCCCGACCATCGCGTCCTGCTACCGGCTTCGATCCTGGCCGGGGCGAGCCTGCTGCTGTTCGCCGATCTGGTGGCGCGCCTCGCGCTGGCCCCGGCGGAATTGCCCATCGGCATTGTCACCGCATTCATCGGCGCACCGTTCTTCCTGTATCTGTTGCTGCGGGGGCGTGCCTGATGCTGCGAGCGCATGACCTGCATATTCTCCGGGGCCGCAAAACCGTACTGGCGGACATCGACTTTCAGCTCAATCCCGGCGAAGTGCTCGGTGTGCTCGGCCCCAACGGTGCGGGCAAAAGTACGCTGCTGGCAGGCTTGTGTGGCGAGTTGCGTCCGGCCCGGGGTAAGGTCTGGCTCGACGACAGGCCCCTCGCCCAGTGGGGCGGCGCCGAGCGCGCCCGTCGTCTGGCGGTGTTGCCACAATCATCGACCCTGGATTTTGCATTCCGCGTGGAAGAGGTGGTCGGCATGGGGCGCCTGCCCCGCCAGAGCGGCCAGTTGCGGGACGCGCAGATCGTTGAATCGGCATTACAGGCCGCGGATGCCACGCATCTGTATGGCCGCAACTACCTGACCCTGTCCGGTGGCGAACGCCAGCGGGTGCACTTGGCGCGGGTGCTGGCGCAACTGTGGCCGGGCGAGGTGGGGCAGACGCTGTTGTTGGACGAGCCGACTTCGATGCTCGATCCCTTGCACCAGCACACCATCCTGCAAGCGGTGCGCGAATTTGCCGATCGCGGTGCCGCCGTGCTGGTGATCCTGCATGACCTGAACCTGGCGGCGCGTTACTGTGACCGCCTGTTGCTGCTCGCGTCCGGCCGACCGGTGGCCCTGGACACGCCCCGGCACGTGCTGCGCCCGGAGCCGCTCAAAGCGGTATTCGGCCTGGAAGTGCTGGTGCAGTCCCATCCGGAGCGCGGGCATCCGTTGATCATCGCCCGCTGAGGCAATCTGGAGGATGCAGATGTGCGCCTGTTTCTGATCCTGGCTTTGAGTGTGTTGACGGCTTGCCAAAGTATCGCGCCGCCTCCGGTCAACGGACGGATCCTTGACTTGCAAAGTGGCCAGGCCCTCTCGTCGCATGCCTTGGTCGAGCGCTTGGCGCAAGCTCCGCGTGTCGTGGTCGGAGAGCAGCACGACCTCCGCGACCATCATATGTTGCAACGCTGGTTGCTCCAGGCCTTGGCCGAACATCGAGCCCAAGGCAGCTTGCTCTTGGAGATGCTGACGCCACAGCAGCAGCCGAAGGTCGACGCGGTTCGCCAGTTGCCAGCCTTGCCCAAGAATTTGCCCGGCGCGCTGGACTGGTCGCCGGGTTGGGATTGGAACCTGTACGGAGCCGTGGTGGAGTTCGCCTTGCCTCAGCCTTATCCGGTGCTGGCGGCCAATCTTGACCGTACGGAGATCCAGCGCATTTATCGTCAAATGCCCTTGGTGCAGGGTGAGCGCTCCAATTCGTCCGTGGTGAAGGAGAAGCTGCTGGGACAGATCCGCGAGTCCCACTGCGGCCTGCTGCCGGAATCGCAGATGCCGGCGATGCTGGCGGTTCAGCAGCAGCGAGACCGGCGAATGGCGGAGCAGTTGCTCAAGGCGCCGACGCCTGCATTGTTGTTTGCCGGTGCCTGGCATGGGCGAAAAGACGTCGGCGTGCCGCTGCATGTGCGGGACCTGGGCGCCAACGAAGCGCCGGTTGTGCTGATGCTGGCCGAGGAGGGGAGCAACGTTACGTCGGCCATGGCTGATTATGTGTGGTACACCCCGGCCACCCCGCCTCAGGATTACTGCGCGCAGATGCGTGAACAACAAGGCAAGTGATATTCCGGGCAAAAAAAGACCCGGCAAAAGCCGGGTCAAATAACCGTGATTAGCCTGATGAGGAGATATCTGAGAGTCCGAACCAAGGGCTTTTCAAATATCGACCAGTCTCGCGACCGGATGTGGTAATCATAGCGATTCTCATTTCCAAGTCAAACAAAGTTTTTCGATTCGCCAAAAATAATGGGGCGGCGCGATGTGGGCGGCAAAAATCGTGCGTCAGGCTTTGTGGCGAGCCGAAATGGCATCCAGCTGTTTATTAAGGGCTTCCTTGCGTTCAGCGGGAATATCGTTCCAATGCATGTCCATCAATGCGCCTTCGATGGCATACAGCAATACCTTTGATGCCCGGAACCCGCGAGTGCGAACGGCGCGATAGGCGTCCACCGCGCCGAGGCGGCGTAGATCCGAGGCGCTGTGGATGCCCACGGCATGCAGCCACTGGGCTGACGTCTTGCCCAGATTCTTCAGGTGTTGCAGTTCATCATTCATCGAGCCTCCTTGCGACGGCCGACTGGTGCAGTGGGCAAGCTTCTCAGGAGTGTAGCGGTCAGTAGGAAAAGCGTGATTGTTTGGTCGGAATCGACGCAAAACCTTCTAATGCATTACGCACGATAGGTGCAAAACGACAAAAACGGCACGTCGTCCAGCGCAGGCGGGGGCGCTGGAGGTCTGTTCGATGCCGGGCCTCGGTTGCTTCAGGCTTAGCGGGTGCGGTAGCGCAGGCGTGTGCCGAAATTTATCGACATCAGGATCTCATCGGCCGACAGCTCGGGCGGAAAGTAGGCACCGGAAATCTGCGCGTGGGCGAGGCTCGCGCCTTCCAGCGACGAGTTACGAAAATCGACGCCGCGCAAATCGGCGGAACGGAAGTAGGCGTCGGTGAAATCGACGTTGTCCGCGTTCAGTTCACGCAGGTCAAGACCACGGAAATCGCCGCCGCGCATGTCGATCGGCCCTTGAGGCCGTTCGCTGTTGAAGCCGGCGATATCGTCGTTGCGCAACAAGGCATAAAGCGGGGTGTCGAGAAGCTTGGGGTGGCTCATTTCATATCACCTGCTGGTTTTATGACGCCAGTATAGTGCCACTATTTGACGGCCGTGAAGCCGGGCGTCGCTTCACGGCCGAAATAATTCCTACAGGCCTGGCAAGCGTTGGCGGATCTGCGCGACCACAACATCCAGCGTGCCGCTTTCGTTGGTCTGAACCCGTTTGCTGCAAAGGATTTCCGCCGGGGTCAACGCTTCGCGGCCGGCCTGTTGGACGGCGATGACGGCCAGGTTCGCGTCGGACGGGTCCTTCTGGTCCGCCTGGCGCTGGGCGAGCCGGCTTTCGATCACCGCTTGCGGCGCGTCGCAGTCGAGGATCAGGAACGGCGCGCCCGTGCCTTCGGCGATCCTGGCAGCGGCGTCACGCTGCTCACGCTTGAGGTAGGTGGCGTCGATTACCACCGGGAAACCTGCGTGCAGGATCGCGTCGGCAATTTCATGCAGGCGGGCGTAGGTGGTGCTGCTGGCGTCGCTGCTATAAATGCCGGCCTGTGGATCGTTCGGTATTTGCTGCTCGCCGAACAGGCGCTTGCGCTCCACGTCCGAGCGCAGGCGAATCGCGCCCAGGGCCTCTACCAGGCGCATCGCGACGTGACTTTTGCCTACGGCGGAAACACCGTGGGTAATCGCCAGGAAGCGCGACGGGATGGTGCTGTAGCTTTCGGCCAGGTTGGCGTAGTTGCGGTACTGGCGCAGAGTCGTGGCGCGCTGCACCGGATCGGCTTCGGCGGGCATGCTGAACAGCGCGACCTTGGCGCGGACCAGGGCGCGGTAGGCCTTGTAGAAATTCAACAGCTCCAGGCCCTGGTAATCGCCCGTCAGCTCCAGGTACTGGCTGACGAACCGCCGCGCCAGTGACTTGAGGCCGCGGTCTTCAAGGTCCATCGCCAGGAACGCGGTGTCGGCGTAGACGTCGGTGAAACGGAACGGCTCGTTGAACTCGATGCAGTCGAAAATCACCACCTGGCCATCGATCACGGTGGCATTACCCAAGTGGATGTCGCCGTGGCATTCGCGGGTGAAGCCTTCGG
Organism: Pseudomonas sp. R3-56; assembly: GCF_051132075.1. Taxonomy (NCBI): domain Bacteria; kingdom Pseudomonadati; phylum Pseudomonadota; class Gammaproteobacteria; order Pseudomonadales; family Pseudomonadaceae; genus Pseudomonas; species Pseudomonas sp. R3-56. The sequence goes on from NZ_CP071657.1 coordinate 999,033, forward strand.
TCTTGCGCTGGGCCAGCAGCGGCTTGAGGCGTTCGAAGCTGCTTTCGGCCCAGGCTTGCAGGGCTTCGAGTTGCAGCAGGTCAGCCTTGTCGCTGAGGAACGGACGGATCTGCTCGAAATTCTGCCGCACCGGCGCCATGACGCTGTCCGGCGTGCCTGCCGCGTTGTCGGCGGGCACCTTGGGCGTAGAAAGATGGAACTGGGCGATCTGCGCGGCCATTTCATCAATGTGCGCGGTGGTCAGTTCGCCGTTGGCCTGGAGCGTGCTGAGCAGTTGGCTCTGGGGAAACTGGCGCATCTTCAGGGCGTATTCGATGGCCGGACCATCACCGCCGAGGCTTGGCGCTTCGGCGCTGCCAGTAATCGGCAAGACTTCGAGATAGAGGTCCTGGGTCAGGCGCTGGTTCAGGCGCAGTTCTTCAGCGCAAAAATGCTTGCGCGCGTCGAGGCTGGTGAAGTCGAGGAAGCCGAAATTGACCGGCTTCTTGAATTTGTAGGCGTAGGGCCCGGTGAGCAACACCCAGGAAATATGGGTTTCGATGACCTGGAACCCTTCGACGGGATGCGGGTAAAGGGCCGGGTTTTGCAGGGCAGCGATCAGTGATTGGCTCACGGGCGATCCTTCAGAGACTGGAAAATTCAAGGCGGTCATTATGGCGGCAAGCGAGGCTAACGCAAACCTTGGCGGACGCATGTTGAACCACGCCAAAGTGCGTATAATCCGCCGCCATGACTCGTACCCGATCCCCCCGTACCCCCAAGAAACCTCCCGCCCGCCGCCTGCGGCCCTGGCTGGGCTGGGCCCTTAAACTGAGCTTGGTTGGCCTTGTCGTGCTCGCCGGTTTTGCCGTCTACCTCGATGCCGTGGTCCAGGAGAAATTCTCCGGCAAGCGCTGGACCATTCCGGCCAAGGTCTACGCGCGGCCGCTGGAGCTGTTCGTCGGACAAAAGCTCAGCAAGGAGGATTTCCTGACCGAGCTCGATGCCTTGGGTTATCGCCGCGAAAGCGTGGCCAATGGCCCGGGTGCAGCTTCGGTCAATGGCAACACCATCGACATCAATACTCGCGGCTTCCAGTTCTATGAAGGCATGGAGCAGGCGCAGCCGGTGCGGGTGCGTTTCTCCGGTGACTATGTGGCCGCGCTGACGGGCGCCAACAATGCGAGTCTGTCGGTGGTGCGCCTCGAGCCGCTGCTGATTGGTGGGTTGTACCCGAAAAATCTCGAAGACCGGATCCTGATCAAGATCGATCAGGTGCCGCCGTTCCTGCTTGAAACCCTGATCGCCGTCGAAGACCGTGACTTCTACCATCACTTCGGCGTCTCGCCCAAGTCGATTGCCCGGGCTGTCTGGGTCAATACCTCGTCGGGACACATGCGCCAGGGCGGCAGTACCCTGACCCAGCAGTTGGTCAAGAACTTCTACCTGACCAACGAACGCAGCCTGACCCGCAAGCTCACCGAAGCGATGATGGCGTTGTTGCTGGAGCTGCATTACAGCAAGCAGGAAATTCTCGAGGCCTACCTCAACGAGGTCTTTGTCGGCCAGGACGGCCAGCGAGCGGTGCACGGTTTCGGCCTGGCCAGCCAGTTCTTCTTCAGCCAGCCGCTGTCCGAGCTCAAGTTGCACCAGGTGGCGTTGCTGGTCGGCATGGTCAAGGGGCCGTCTTCCTACAACCCGCGTCGCAATCCGGAGCGCGCCCTCGAGCGGCGTAACCTGGTGCTGGACTTGTTGCAGCAACAAGGCGTGGCCACGGCCGAGCAGGTAGAAGCGGCGAAAAAGATGCCGCTGGGCGTGACCAAGCGCGGCAGCCTGGCGGACAGTTCGTTCCCTGGCTTCATGGACCTGGTCAAGCGTCAGCTGCGCGAAGACTATCGCGACGAAGACTTGACCGAAGAAGGCTTGCGCATCTTCACCAGCTTCGATCCGATCCTGCAGATGAAAGCCGAGGCCTCGGTCAATGACACCTTCAAGCGCCTGGCGGGGCGCAAGGGCTCTGACGAAGTCGAAGCGGCCATGGTCGTGACCAACCCGGAAACCGGCGAAGTCCAGGCGATGATCGGCAGCCGTCAGGCCAGCTATGCCGGTTTCAACCGGGCGCTGGATGCGGTGCGCCCGATCGGCTCGCTGATCAAGCCGGCGGTGTACCTCACCGCTCTGGAAAAACCGAGCCAGTACACGCTGACCAGTTGGCTCTCTGACGAGTCATTCTCGGTCAAGGGCGCGGACGGCCAGGTCTGGACGCCGCAAAACTATGATCGTCGGCCCCACGGCACGGTATTCCTTTATCAGGGCCTGGCGCATTCCTACAACCTGTCAACGGCTCGCCTCGGGCTGGAAGTTGGCGTGCCGAATGTGCTCAAGACCTTGGCGCGCCTGGGGGTGAACCGCGAGTTCCCGGCTTTCCCGTCGATGCTGTTGGGCGCCGGTGGCCTGACCCCGATCGAAGTGGCGGCGATGTACCAGACCCTGGCCAACGGTGGTTTCAATACGCCGATGCGTGGCATCCGCAGTGTGCTGACCGCCGACGGCGAGCCGCTCAAGCGTTATCCCTTCCAGATCCAGCAGCGTTTCGATCCGGCTTCCATTTATCTGATCCAGAGCGCCATGCAGCGGGTGATGCGTGAAGGTACCGGCAGCTCGGTCTATAACGTGCTTCCGCGGACGCTGACCCTGGCGGGCAAGACCGGCACCAGTAACGATTCGCGCGACAGTTGGTTCGCCGGCTTCAGCCAGGACTTGCTGGCGGTGGTCTGGCTGGGGCGTGACGACAACGGCAAGACGCCGTTCACCGGCGCCACCGGCGCATTGCAGGTCTGGACCAGTTTCATGCGCAAGGCCGACCCGTTGCCGCTGGACATGCCGCAACCGGACAACATCGTCCAGGCCTGGGTCGATTCACGCACCGGGCAGGGCTCCGACGCGAATTGCCCGGGCGCGGTTCAGATGCCGTATATTCGCGGCAGCGAACCGCCGCCCGGTGCGGCGTGTGGCGGCCAGAACCCAGCCGAATCGGTGATGGATTGGGTCAAGGACTGGGTGAATTAAGCAAAGAGGGTTTCAAGTGAACAAGTGGTTGATTCCAGCGGTAACCGCCGTGGCTTTGCTCAGCGGCTGCTCTACCGTACAGCGCGGTTCGATTCCGGTTGTCGACTCCGGTACCGCCGTTTCCAACAGCGAGCGGGTCTCGGCCAATGGCGGTTTCCGTCAGACGACCGTAAAGCGTCCGGTGCAGGGTACTCAGACCCAGGCGATTCCCCAGGGTGATACGGGCGTCGTGGTGATGGTGCCCGGTGGTGGCGCTGCCACGTCGGCACCCATCAGCAGCACGCCGATCACACCGGGGCCGATCACGCCGGGTCCTATCGAGACCTCGCCAATCGACCAGGGCAGTTACAGCATGCCATCGACGCCGAGCAGCATCCCGTCGGCGAGCTCCGGTGGCTTGTCCGCCGATGAGCAACTGGATGGTCCGGTGTTGGCGCTGCTGACTACGGCCCAACAGCAGCAGGCCGGTGGTGACCTCAACGGTGCGTCCTCCAGCCTCGAGCGCGCGCAGCGTGTCGCGCCGCGCGAGCCTCAGGTTCTTTATCGACTGGCCCAGGTACGCATGGCCCAGGGCGATGCGCCGCAAGCCGAGCAACTGGCGCGCCGCGGCCTGACATTCTCCAGCGGTCGGCCGGCACTCCAGGCAAGCCTGTGGGAGCTGATTGCCCAGGCCCGCGAGAAACAAGGCGACTCCGCTGGTGCCGCACTGGCCCGTCAGAAAGCCAAGGTTTCACTCTGATGGATGTTCGTTTTCCCCAGATCGCCGATCAGTTGCTGTTGATCGAGCGCGAACTGCGCGTCCAGGGTTGGTGGAGCAGCGTTTCGCCTTCGGCCGAGGCGCTGGCGAGTGTCGAGCCGTTCGCGGTCGATACCCTGGATTTCGAGCAGTGGCTGCAATGGATCTTCCTGCCGCGAATGAAGGCGATCCTCGAAAACGACCTGCCACTGCCCAACGCCTCGGGCATTCTGGCCATGGCCGAAATGGTCTATGCCCAGCGGCCAGGGCAGGGCGCCGAGTTGCAGCGGTTGCTGGCGCAGTTCGACCAGTTGATCAGCGACGCCAGCTGACTGCCTTCACTGGCAATGTTCTTCGATCTGCTTGCGGGTCTCATCGATGCGCTGGCGCCGCTCTTCATCCGTGAGCCGGCGCATTTCGCCTTCCACGTCTTCCCTGACCCTGGGATTGTTCTGCAGTTGCGCCAGGTTGGTCCTGGCCTGCTCGCAGAACGCCTTGAGTTGGGCTTCCTGCTCGGCAACTTGCTGCTTTACCCGTTGATCGATGGCCTTTTGATCGCCGACGACACCGCCGGTAACAGGTGCTGCCTGCTTGGGAGCGGGCGGTGCGGATTTGCCCACGGTTGTCGCCTCTACGCCTTGCGGCGGCTGGGCGCCGAAGTGGGTCACGCCCTGGGCGTCCACCCATTTGTAAATCTGGCCGGCCATGCTCATCGGGCTCAGGCCCGCCAGCAGGCAGGCCGTCAATAACATCGTTCGCATGCTGTTTCCTTGTCCTGGGTTGCGCAATTGAAGCTAACAGAGTAGCCGTTTAAAGGTTTTTTCTTGCGTTCTCATGTGCTTACTTCAATAAAGCACATTGACGACTTGACTTGCAGAGGGCGAAACAGAAGAATCCAAAGTCCGCTGTAGAGGGACTGCCAGAAGCAGACCCACTCGGCAGATCATGAGGCGCACATCCGCGCCGACCTGTTACACCCGCAACGCGTTACCTCGCGCTGGGTGGGAAAGGCCCGCAACACTTGGGACGATCCCAATACTTGCTCAGTCAGTGCTGACGTAGTCGGCGACCACCGTCGCTCATGCTCTGCCGAGAAGTAAACCTATTAAGACCCGTCCCCTTTTCGTGGGTCGGTATTCTGGCGTTTTAGAGGTGAACAACGTGGAGCTTTTATCTGGCGGTGAGATGCTCGTCCGCTTCTTGCGTGACGAAGGCGTCAAATACATCTACGGGTACCCCGGCGGTGCTCTTCTTCATGTCTATGATGCCCTGTTCAAAGAGCCGGAAGTGACCCACATCCTGGTTCGCCATGAACAAGCGGCCACCCACATGGCGGACGGTTATGCCCGCGCCACCGGCAAGGCCGGCGTGGTTCTGGTGACATCCGGCCCTGGCGCCACGAACGCCATCACCGGTATCGCCACGGCCTACATGGACTCGATTCCGATGGTGATCATCTCTGGCCAGGTGCCCAGCACCATGGTCGGTACCGATGCGTTCCAGGAAACCGACATGATCGGTATCTCCCGGCCGATCGTGAAGCACAGCTTCATGATCAAGCACGCGTCGGAAATCCCGGAGGTCATGAAAAAAGCCTTTTACCTGGCTGAGTCTGGTCGTCCAGGCCCGGTCGTGGTCGACGTGCCGAAAGACATGACCAACCCGGCCGAGAAATTCGAGTACATCTATCCGAAAAAAGCCAAGCTGCGCTCCTACAGCCCGGCCGTACGCGGTCACTCGGGACAAATCCGCAAGGCCGCCGAAATGCTGCTCGCGGCCAAGCGCCCGGTCCTGTACTCGGGTGGTGGGGTCATCCTCGGTGGTGGCTCCGCGCCGCTGACCGAACTGGCCAAGATGCTCAACCTGCCGGTTACCAATACCTTGATGGGGCTTGGCGCCTACCCGGGCACCGACCGCCAGTTCATCGGCATGCTCGGCATGCACGGCAGCTACACCGCCAACCTGGCGATGCACCATGCCGATGTCATCCTGGCCGTGGGCGCGCGTTTCGACGATCGGGTCATCAACGGCCCGGCGAAATTCTGCCCGAACGCCAAGATCATCCACATCGACATCGACCCGGCGTCCATCTCCAAGACCATCAAGGCAGACGTGCCGATTGTCGGTCCGGTCGAGAGCGTGCTGACCGAGATGGTCGCCATCCTCAAGGAAATCGGCGAGGCTCCGAACAAGGAGTCCGTGGCCGCCTGGTGGAAACAGGTCGATGAATGGCGCGGTGATCGTGGCCTGTTCCCGTACGACAAGGGCGACGGCAGCGTGATCAAGCCGCAGACCGTCATCGAGACCCTGTGCGAAGTGACCAAGGGCGATGCCTTCGTGACTTCCGACGTTGGCCAGCACCAGATGTTCGCGGCGCAATACTACCGGTTCAACAAGCCTAACCGCTGGATCAACTCCGGTGGCCTGGGCACCATGGGCTTCGGCTTCCCGGCGGCCATGGGCGTCAAGTTGAGCTTCCCGGACAACGACGTCGCCTGCGTCACCGGCGAAGGCAGTATCCAGATGAACATCCAGGAGCTGTCGACCTGCCTGCAGTACGGTTTGCCGGTGAAGATCGTCAACCTGAACAACGGTGTACTGGGCATGGTTCGCCAGTGGCAGGACATGAGCTACGGCAGCCGTCATTCGCATTCCTACATGGAGTCGCTGCCGGACTTCGTCAAGCTGGTCGAGGCCTACGGTCACGTGGGCATCCGCATCACCGACCTGAAGGACTTGAAGTCCGGGCTTGAAGAAGCCTTCGCCATGAAGGACCGCCTGGTGTTCCTCGATATCCAGGTCGATACCAGCGAGCACGTCTACCCGATGCAGATCAAAGACGGCTCCATGCGCGATATGTGGCTGAGCAAGACGGAGCGTACCTAATCATGCGACATATTATTTCCTTGCTTCTGGAAAACGAACCGGGTGCTCTGTCTCGTGTAGTGGGCCTGTTCTCGCAGCGCAACTACAACATCGAAAGCCTGACCGTGGCGCCAACCGAGGACCCGACCCTGTCGCGTCTGACGCTGACCACCGTGGGCCACGATGAAGTCATCGAGCAGATCACCAAGAACCTGAACAAGCTGATCGAGGTGGTCAAGCTGGTGGACCTGTCGGAGAGCGCTCACATCGAACGCGAACTGATGCTGGTCAAGGTCAAGGCCACCGGCGCCCAGCGCGCCGAGATCAAACGCACTACCGATATTTATCGTGGGCAGATCGTCGACGTCAGCGCCAGCGTCTATACCGTTCAGTTGACCGGTACCAGCGACAAGCTCGACAGCTTCATCCAATCGATCGGCACTGCCTCGATCCTGGAAACCGTACGCAGTGGCGTCACCGGGATTGCCCGTGGCGACAAAGTACTGAGCATCTAACCAAATTAGCGAATGGCCGGAATGGCCGGATATAGGGGAAATTCATGAAAGTTTTCTACGATAAAGATTGCGACCTGTCGATCATCCAGGGCAAAAAAGTCGCCATCATCGGCTACGGCTCCCAAGGTCACGCCCAGGCGTGCAACCTGAAGGATTCCGGCGTTGACGTAACCGTCGGCCTGCGCAAAGGCTCGGCTACCGTCGCCAAGGCCGAGGCCCACGGCTTGAAAGTCACCGACGTGGCTTCCGCCGTTGCCGCTGCCGACCTGGTCATGATCCTGACCCCGGACGAATTCCAGTCTGCCCTGTACAAGAACGAAATCGAGCCGAACATCAAGAAAGGCGCCACCCTGGCCTTCTCCCATGGCTTCGCGATCCATTACAACCAGGTTGTGCCGCGCGCCGACCTCGACGTGATCATGATCGCGCCGAAGGCCCCGGGCCACACCGTCCGTTCCGAGTTCGTCAAGGGCGGCGGTATCCCTGACCTGATCGCGATCTACCAGGATGCGTCCGGCAATGCCAAGAACGTTGCGCTGTCCTACGCCGCCGGCGTGGGTGGCGGTCGTACCGGCATCATCGAAACCACCTTCAAGGACGAGACTGAAACCGACCTGTTCGGTGAGCAAGCCGTTCTGTGCGGCGGCACCGTCGAGCTGGTCAAAGCCGGTTTCGAAACCCTGGTTGAAGCTGGCTATGCGCCAGAAATGGCCTACTTCGAGTGCCTGCACGAACTAAAGCTGATCGTTGACCTCATGTACGAAGGCGGTATCGCCAACATGAACTACTCGATCTCCAACAACGCCGAGTACGGCGAGTACGTGACCGGTCCGGAAGTCATCAACGCCGAATCTCGCCAGGCCATGCGCAACGCCCTGAAACGTATTCAGGACGGTGAATACGCCAAGATGTTCATCAGCGAAGGTGCCACCGGCTATCCTTCGATGACCGCCAAGCGCCGCAACAACGCCGCTCACGGTATCGAAATCATCGGCGAGCAACTGCGCTCCATGATGCCGTGGATCGGTGCCAACAAGATCGTCGACAAAGCCAAGAACTGAGTCGCGACTTGATCGAAAAACGCGGCCCTGGCCGCGTTTTTTCGTTTGGGCATTGGCTTCTGGTATAAAGCTGCATCGTTTGCGGCCGAACCGTCGTCCCAGACGCCTGTCGAATTTTTTCACACCGTTGCAAGGTACTGTCCATGAGCGAACGTCCCGACGAGCCGAACCAGGCTCCTGACGCCGAAAGCCTGTTGCCCATCGATGAACACGTCGAAGAGGGCCATGACGCTGAAGGCCGTAAGGTCCGGCATCGTGGCATCTATCTGCTGCCGAACCTGTTCACCACCGCGAACCTGTTTGCCGGCTTCTATTCCATCATCAGCTCCATGAGCGCCCAGGCGGCGCTCAGTGCCGGTGACAGTGCCGGGGCAAGCCGCTATTTCGCCCTGGCTGCCATTGCGATATTCGTCGCCATGGTGCTCGATGGCCTTGACGGGCGCGTGGCCCGCATGACCAATACCCAGAGTGCATTCGGCGCCGAATACGACTCACTGTCCGACATGGTCGCGTTCGGTGTTGCCCCCGCGTTACTGGCGTTCGGCTGGGCGCTGGGCGACATGGGCAAGGTCGGCTGGATGGTGGCTTTCATCTATGTGGCCGGTGCCGCGTTGCGCCTGGCACGTTTTAATACCCAGGTCGGCACTGCCGACAAACGCTACTTCATCGGTCTCGCGAGCCCTGCAGCCGCGGGCGTGGTGGCCGGCGTGGTCTGGGCATTCAGCGACTACGGCATCCAGGGCTCGAAAATGTCGTTCCTGGTGGCATTGCTGGTTGCGGCGGCCGGGATGCTGATGGTCAGCAACATCAAATACAACAGCTTCAAGGAACTGGATCTGAAAGGTCGCGTGCCGTTTGTCGCGATCCTGGCTGTGGTGCTGGTGTTCGCCGTGGTCTTCAGCGATCCGCCGCGTATCCTGCTGCTGGTATTTCTCGCCTATGCTGCGTCGGGTCCGGTGCAATATTTGTTGCGTCTTCGCCGACGCTAAACGTTGCCTTAATCTAATTTCCCCCATACTCCGCAGTCTATTGGTGCATCTGCCCTCCAACACTGCGGAGTCGTCATGCTGATCAAGATCCCCAAATCGTCCGACAGTCGTGAATCGGACGTCACGCCTGAATCCTTCTATCTATCCCGTCGCAAGTTGCTAGGGGCATCCGTGGCTGGCCTCGCCGTGGGTAGCTTGCCGCGATGGGCCGGCGCTGCGGATGTAGCGCGTTATCCCAATGTCGAGCCAGGCAAGGCGCCGGCCTGGTTGGCCGAGAAGGTTGCAGCTACCCAATGGGGCGCGGTGACGGCTGGAAATGAGTCGATCACTCCATTCAAGGACGCCACCCACTACAACAACTTCTATGAGTTCGGAACCGATAAGGGTGATCCGGCGGCCAATGCAGGGTCGTTGAAAACCGAACCTTGGAGCGTAGTCGTGGAGGGTGAGGTGGGTAAGCCGGGCCGCTATGGGCTGGAAGACTTCATGAAGCCTTATCAGTTGGAGGAGCGGATTTATCGATTGCGCTGTGTCGAGGCCTGGTCGATGGTCATTCCGTGGATCGGCTTTCCCATTTCCGCACTACTCAAGCAGGTCGAGCCGACCTCCAAGGCCAAGTACATTCGTTTCGAGACGCTGCAGGATCCCAAGATCATGCCGGGCCAGCGTTCAGGCTTTGCCCTGATTGACTGGCCGTATGTGGAAGGTTTGCGGCTGGATGAGGCGATGAACCCGCTGGCAATCCTCGCGGTTGGGATGTACGGGCGGGAGTTGCCGAACCAGAACGGCGCGCCGTTGCGGTTGGTGGTGCCATGGAAGTATGGCTTCAAGAGCGTGAAATCCATCGTGCGGATCAGTCTGGTCAGCGAGCAGCCCAAGACAACCTGGCAAAGCATTGCGGCTGATGAGTACGGCTTTTATGCCAACGTCAATCCCACCGTTGACCATCCGCGCTGGACCCAGGCGCGGGAGCGTCGTTTGCCGAGCGGGCTGCTCAGCCCCAACGTTCGCGATACGTTGATGTTCAACGGCTATCAGGATGAAGTGGCTTCTTTATATGCAGGGATGGACCTGAGGAAGGATTATTGATGCGTTTTCTGGCGTGGCGGATCGGCGTATTCATCGCGGCGGCGATTTGGCCAGTGCTTTGGCTTTACGAGGCATTGGCGAATTTCCTGGGGCCGGACCCGGGCAAGGTGCTGGTGGATCGGTTGGGGTTGGGGACGCTGATCCTGTTGCTGGTTACCTTGTGCATGACGCCGCTGCAGAAACTGACGGGGTGGGCGGGGTGGATAGCCGTCCGGCGTCAGTTGGGTTTGTGGTGCTTTACTTATGTCGTACTGCATTTGAGCGGGTATCTGGCGTTCATCCTGGGGTTCGATTGGTCACAGCTGGGTGTGGAGCTGGGCAAGCGGCCTTACATCATCGTCGGAGCGCTCGGTTTTCTTGGCTTGCTGGCGCTGGCAGTGACGTCCAACCGCTACAGCCAGCGGCGACTGGGCGGGCGCTGGAAGAAACTGCATCGCCTGGTCTATCCGATATTGGGGCTTGGGTTGCTGCATATGTTGTGGATCGTGCGGGCCGATCTGAAGGAGTGGGCGATATATGCCTTTATAGGTGCGGTACTGTTGGTGCTCAGGGTGCCTGCGGTGATGCGGCGTATCCCGCGTCTGATGGGGCGGAAGGAGCCTTCTGCAACAAAAACGTAATTAATGGTTGACGGCAAAATCTGGATGTCTATAATTCGCCCCACT
>NZ_CP071657.1:1015000-4375000 GCF_051132075.1 Pseudomonas sp. R3-56
ACTCCGGGGATAACAGGCTGATACCGCCCAAGAGTTCATATCGACGGCGGTGTTTGGCACCTCGATGTCGGCTCATCACATCCTGGGGCTGAAGCCGGTCCCAAGGGTATGGCTGTTCGCCATTTAAAGTGGTACGCGAGCTGGGTTTAGAACGTCGTGAGACAGTTCGGTCCCTATCTGCCGTGGACGTTTGAGATTTGAGAGGGGCTGCTCCTAGTACGAGAGGACCGGAGTGGACGAACCTCTGGTGTTCCGGTTGTCACGCCAGTGGCATTGCCGGGTAGCTATGTTCGGAAAAGATAACCGCTGAAAGCATCTAAGCGGGAAACTTGCCTCAAGATGAGATCTCACTGGGACCTTGAGTCCCCTGAAGGGCCGTCGAAGACTACGACGTTGATAGGCAGGGTGTGTAAGCGCTGTGAGGCGTTGAGCTAACCTGTACTAATTGCCCGTGAGGCTTGACCATATAACACCCAAGCAATTTGCTGATCCTGCTCTGGAAACGGAGAAAGGCACCAGATTGCGGTGTGTGAAGACGAAATGAACCGAAAGTTCGAGTCAAAACCCACAAACTATCGCATACCCATTCGCTGGAACGTGACCGTAAGGCACGCGCTGGCTACCGAATTTCTTGACGACCATAGAGCATTGGAACCACCTGATCCCATCCCGAACTCAGAAGTGAAACGATGCATCGCCGATGGTAGTGTGGGGTTTCCCCATGTGAGAGTAGGTCATCGTCAAGATTAAATTCCGAAACCCCTATCTGCTGACGCAGGTAGGGGTTTTGTTTTATCTGTAATAAAACCGGCCGAAGCTCGTGGTAAATTTGCGCAGTTATTTTCGAGCTGGCGCACTAGAATAGCCCCACCTTAGTTGAGCCAGAGCGCTATATGCCCGATCCGTCAGACATCGATAGGTTGTCAGATCTACCCTTGGACGGTCTGGTGGCGTGTCATGAATGCGACTTGTTGATGCGCAAGCCACAGCTTGCCCGCGGCGAAAAAGCCGAATGCCCCCGCTGTGGATACGAACTTTATGCACACCGACATAACGTGGTCGAACGTAGCCTCGCCCTGGTAGTTGCCGCTTTGCTGTTGTTTGTGCCGGCGAACTTTTTACCCATCATGCAGCTCAATCTGCTCGGACAGTCGTCCCAGGACACCGTCTGGAGTGGCGTGGTCGGGCTGTTCAATACCGGTATGCACGGTGTATCGGTGGTGGTGTTCCTGTGCAGCATGGGGATTCCGCTACTCAAGTTGCTCTGTCAGCTGATTGTGCTGCTGACCATTCGCTGGAACGTCGGACGAAGTTACGGCTTGTTGTTGTACCGCACTTACCATCACTTAAGGGATTGGGGGATGCTGGAGGTCTATTTCATGGGCGTGCTGGTTGCCATCGTCAAACTTGCCGACATGGCGGCTATTACCGTGGGCCTGGGCCTGGTGTGTTTTGTCAGCTTGTTGCTGGTTCAGGTCTGGCTGGAAGTGGTGATGTCACCGCATCAGATCTGGCAGGCGCTGTCAGGAGAGGATTCTCATGCGGGCGATTGATGCGGGCATTCTGATCTGCGTCGAATGTCACGAGTTGAATCGACAGGATGCAGAGGATGACAAACAGACCTGCTCCCGTTGTGGCGCACGCATCCATCCCCGTCGTCCGAACAGCCTCATGCGGACCTGGGCATTATTGATCACGGCCGCGATTCTCTATATCCCGGCCAATATGCTGCCGATCATGACCATCAATTCGCTGGGTCAGGGATCGCCCAGCACCATAATGGCCGGCGTCATCGAGCTGGTTCAGCACGGCATGATCCCTATTGCCGCGGTGGTGTTTGTTGCCAGTATCGTCGTGCCCACTTTCAAGCTGGTGGGGCTCGCCTTGTTGTTGTTTTCGGTGCAACGGCACCAGCCAATGTCCGCGCGTCAGCGCATCCTCATGTATCGCTTCATTGAGTTCATCGGCCGCTGGTCGATGCTGGACATTTTCGTAATCGCAATCCTGGTGGCGGTGGTCAATTTCGGGCGGCTTGCCAGTGTTGAAGCCGGTCTCGGTGCCATCGCCTTTGCCAGCGTAGTGATTTTGACAATGATTGCCGCAGTTACCTTCGATCCCCGACTGATTTGGGATAACACGGAGTCGGATGACGACCATGACTGATTTGCCTACTGCTAAAACCCGACCGGCTTCGAACTGGTCGGCCATCTGGGTCTTGCCGTTGATTGCCTTGATCATCGGCGGTTGGCTCGGCTGGCGGGCTTATAACGAGACCGGTATCGAGATCAGCGTACGTTTTGAAAGCGGTGAGGGCATCCAGGTCAACAAGACCGAGATCGTCTACAAAGGCATGACGGTGGGCAAGGTAAAGGACCTTACGCTTGATGACGAGGGCAGCTCGAAAGGCGTTATCGCGACCGTCGAAATGAACAAGGACGTCGAGCAATACCTCAAGACCGGCACACGTTTCTGGCTGGTCAAGCCGAGTGTGAGCCTGGCCGGGATCACCGGCCTGGAGACGCTGGTATCAGGCAACTACGTGGCCATAAGCCCGGGGGAAGGCGAGTCGACACGCAAGTTCAAGGCCTTGGCCGAAGAGCCGCCGCTATCGGACGCCAAACCAGGTTTGCACCTGACGATCAAGGCTGAGCGCCTGGGTTCGCTGGACCGTGGCAGCCCGGTTTTCTACAAACAGATTCAAGTTGGCCAGGTGAAAAGTTATTCCCTGTCCGAAGATCAGCGCACAGTCGAGGTCAAGGTCTTCATCGAGCCGACCTACGCCAGCCTGGTTCGCAAACACACACGATTCTGGAACGCCAGTGGCATCAGCATCGATGCCAACCTTTCGGGCGTCAAAGTACGCAGTGAATCACTGGCCAGTATCGTAGCCGGCGGTATCGCGTTCGCCACGCCGGAAAACCGCAAGGACAGCCCGCCCACGGACCCAAGCCTGCCGTTTCGTCTGTACGAGGACTTCGATGCGGCCGCCGCCGGGATCCGGGTAAAGGTCAAGCTCAGCGATTTCGAAGGGTTACAGGCGGGGCGCACGCCGGTCATGTACAAAGGTATCCAGGTTGGTAGCCTGAAGACGTTGAAGGTCGACCCCGACTTGTCCAGCGCCAGCGCCGAGCTGACCCTTGATCCTTTGGCCGAGGACTACCTGGTGACCGGCACTCAGTTCTGGGTCGTCAAGCCATCGATTTCCCTCGCGGGTATCACCGGGCTGGAAGCGCTGGTCAAGGGTAACTACATTGCCGTGCGCCCGGGCGACAAGGGCGCGGCGCCGCAGCGCGAATTCGAAGCCAGGGCGAAGGCTCCGCCATTGGACTTGCGTTCCCCTGGCCTGCACCTGGTGCTGCTGACTGAGAATCTGGGATCGCTGGAAGTCGGCAGTCCGATTCTCTACAAGCAGGTCAAGGTCGGCTCGGTGCAGAGCTACCAATTCTCCCGCAAGAAAAAACAATTAATCATCGGTGTGCACATCGAGAAGGAATACGAAGGGCTGGTGAACGGTTCGACGCGATTCTGGAACGCCAGCGGCGTCACCCTCACGGGCGGTCTGACTGGCGGAATACAGGTCAAGAGCGAGTCCCTGCAGAGCCTGATGGCCGGCGGGATCGCCTTCGAGACGCCGGAGCCGAATGTACCGTTGAAAAGACGCATCCCTCGGTTTCGCCTGCATGAAGACCGCGAAGCGGCACAGCAGAACGGCACGGTCGTGACGATCAAGGTCGATCGCGCCGACGGCTTGCGCAGCGGTACGCCGATCCGTTTCAAGGGGCTGGATGTGGGCAAGATCGAGAACGTCGATCTCAGCGCCGACATGCAGTCGGTGCTGGTCACCGCGCGTATCACCGAAGTGCCGGAGCGTATCGCCCGCGTCGGGACCCAGTTCTGGGTGGTCAAGCCAGAGCTGGGGTTGATGAAGACGTCGAACCTGGAAACCCTGGTGACCGGTCAATACATTGAAGTGCAGCCCGCTGTGAAAAGCCAGGGTCCACAGAAAAGCTTTGTTGCGTTGACCGAACCACCCGAAAGCGCGGTTCCGGAGGCTGGTTTGAGCCTGGTATTGAGTGCGGCGCGCCGTGGTTCGTTGAAGATTGGCGTGCCGGTGACCTATCGCGAGGTGACGGTGGGCAAAGTCACGGGATATGAATTGGGCCAGACGGCGGACCGAGTGCTGGTCCATATCCTGATCGAGCCCAAGTATGCGCCGTTGGTGCGCAGTGGCACTCGCTTCTGGAACAGCAGCGGTTTTGGCCTGGACTTCGGCTTATTCAAGGGCGCGACGGTGCGGACCGAGTCGCTGGAGACGCTGATTCAGGGCGGTATCGCTTTTGCGACACCGGACGGCGAGCGGATGGGCAACCCGGCGCGACCGCAGCAGACGTTCCCGCTGTTCGACAAGTTTGAAGATGAGTGGCTGACCTGGGCGCCGAAGATCACGCTCGGCAAGTGAGCTTATAGGATGTGACACCTGTGGCGAGGGAGCTTGCTCCCGCTGGGCCGGTCCGACGCTTCGGGCGTAGCGGCCCCAAAGCCTGCGACCGCTGCGCAGTCGAGCGGGAGCAAGCTCCCTCGCCACGGAGTTTGCGATAACAAAAAAGGCCGCGATCCAATGGATCGCGGACTTTTTCATACCCGGCTATTCACCTCAGACCGGATCCAGCTCCGGCTCATCGGCCTGGACGTTCACCGTGGCTTTCACCGCATCGTGGCGACGGATGTACTTCCAGTCCGCCTCGTCGATGTAGATGCCGTTCGGGCCGCTGCCGCCTTCCAGGTCGATGGCGACACTGGCGCAGACCTGCGGCTTCACACTGGCGAGGATCGGCACGAAGCCCAGTTGCAAGCTGGTTTCCAGCAGCGCAGCCTGGTTCTTCTCGTCGATGTCCGCCGCTTCGTCCAGGTAATACGGCAGACGCACACGGCCGGCCTGTTCGCGGTCCATCAGGTGCAGCAACAAGTACATGTTGGTCAGCGCCTTGATGGTCATGGTCGTGCCGTTGGACGCCGCGCCATCGATGTCGGTGTGGATCACCGGCTGGCCGTTGACCTTGGTGATCTCGAACGCCAGTTCGAACAGGTCCTTGAGGCCGAGCTGGTTGTGGTTTGCAGCCACCAGCCGCGCCAGATATTCCTTGGCTTCTTCGTTCTTGTTGTCCTGCTCGGCGCTCTGGCTCAGGTCGAACACCGACAGCGTCTCGCCTTCTTCGTACTGGCCGGCGCTGTGGATGATCTGGTCGATGTGCTTGAGCGCTTCCTTGTTCGGCGCCAGGACGATGCGGAAGCTTTGCAGGTTGGACACCTGGCGCTTGTTGATCTCGCGGTTGAACAACGCCAACTGGTGTTCGAGGCTGTCGTAGTCGCTGCGGATGTTACGCAAGGTCCGGGCAATGTCGGTGACGGCCGCACGGCGCGCCTTGCCCAGGGTCAGGGCTTCGTCGGTGCGGTGGGCATAGGCGTTGATCAGCAGTTGCAGACGGCGCTCCATGTCGTCTTCGCTGTCGAACTTGGCCACGCCCTTGAGGCGCACCTGGGCGTACAGCGCTTCGATCTGGCCATCGACCCGTAACAGGCCCTGCCAACTGTCCTGATAATCGTTGAGCAGCGGCAACAGGTTGTCCATGGAGTCGTCGACCGGGTCCATGAACGGCGTGCCGAATGGCAGGTCCGCCGGCAGCAACTGACGACGGCGCAGGGCATCGTCGAGGGTGCGTTGCTTGGCTTCCATGTCGGCGATCTGCCGGCCCACCAGTTGCAACTTGGCGGACAATTGCTGGACGCGCTCGGTGAAGGCATCGCTGGAGCGCTTGAGTTCGTCCTGGGCGGCTTCCATCTGCGCCAGTTGCTCGAGTTTCTCGCTTTCCTCGGCGCTCAAGGTCTGGGTGCGACGGAAATCCTCCAGGGCTTTCTGCGCATCCAGGACCTGCTGGTACAGCGCTTCGGTCTGGGTCTTGCTCGCGGCACGGTCGGCGGCCACGGCTTGTTGGGTCTTGAGCTGCTTGAGCTCTTTTTCCAGACGCTCTTTCTGATCGCGCAGCGCGGCGCGGTCGGCAAGCGCTTGCAGGGCTGGCGGTTCGATGTGGGACAGGTCGATGGACAGGCCGGGCACTTCGAAGCGCTCGCCCTTGAAGCCGTCGAGAATCAGCTCCATGGATTTGACCCACTCGCCATTCTCGTCCAGCGCGATGCCATGTTCGCCCAGCGGCAGGCTGAACAAAGCGCTGTTGAACAGGCGCATCAGGCGCTCGACGTCCTGCTGGGAGAACTCTTCGCGCAGGCGGGCGTAGCTGTTGTTGTCGGCGTGATCGAGTTGCTGCTTGACCGACTTCAGGCGTTTTTCCAGATCCCGCAGGCGCTCTTCCAGGTCTTCGGCGCTGAACTGCCGGGACTGAGCCAGAGCGCCGGCCAGTTCGTCGTGGGCGTCTTTGGCGGCGAGCAGCTGCTGCTCCAGGACCTTGACGTCGTCCACCAGGGCAAAGCGATGCTTGAGCACCGACAGCTCGCCGAGCCAGCGCTGGATGCCGCTGATTTCACGCTCCAGGCGCATCAGCTCCTGGGTGCCGCCGCGCTGGTCGTTCTGCAGCGAATCCTGCTCGTTGCGGTAGTGCTCGGCCTGGATGGTCAGCTCTTCCTTGCGCGCACTCGCATAGTCCGACCAGGTGCCCAGCAGCGAGTCGAGCAATGGCGACAGGCGATGCAGTTTGCCGCGCAGGATATCGCGCTGCTTCACGCCGTTGGCCAAGGCTTCCACCAACGGGCCGGCCGCCACCAGGGAGTTGTAGTCCTGTTCCATGCGTCGCACGTCGCGGAAGGCTTCTTCGCACGCGGCTATGTAGTCCACGCTGCCGGAGCGCAGGCTGTGCTCGAAGGCATCGAGGAACAGTTGCTTGAGCTTGGCGGCGGTGATTTCGCGCATGTGCAGCAGGTTGATGAACAACGCGCGGAAGGTCTTGAGGCTTTGCTCGCTGGTGGAGCGCAGCGGGATCAGCGTCAGGTCCAGGGGGATCGAGGTGTGTCCGCCGACCAGCAGGCGACGCAGTTCATCCGGCTTGAGTTCGTAGGCCTTCAGGCCTTCGCGCTCCAGGTTGGTGAACAGCTCTTTCTGGCGCAGGCAAGTGTCATCTTTCTGATAGTGGGCCAGGTCCAGTTTGCCGGCGTAGGCAAAGAACTGATGGCCGAAACCGCCGCCAGGGCCGCGACCGACCACGCCAATCACGTGCGGGCCGTGGGGCAGGGCAACTTCCACGAGGATGTAGCTGGTGTCCGAGGCGAAATAGAAACGCCGGGATTGCTCCAGGCTGTACTTGCCAAAGCTCATGTCCGACATGCGCGCCAGGATCGGGAACTGCAAAGCGTTGATCGAGGCGGATTTACCGAGGTTGTTCGCGCCGTACACCGACAGCGGTTCTTCCAGCGGGAACAAACCGAGGCTATAGCCGGCGGTGTTCAAAAGGGCAAAGCGGCGGATGCCGTAGCGTTCCTTGCTCATGCGTCGGTCTCCTGTTCTTCGGCAATGGCGCGGGCCAGTGCGTCTTCTTCGCTTTCACCGTCGAATTCACTGAGGTCTAGCGGATCATCGGTCTGCAGCAGTTTTTCGTCGCTGTCTTCGTCGATCAGTACCGGCGCCGGCAACGGCAGCACGCTGTGCAGGCTGGCGGCCAGGTCGCGGTCCTGCTGGACCGACAGGCAGACGTCGATAAAACGATGCATCGGTGGCAGGAAGCGGTACACGCCGTTTTCTTCGCTGGCAAAACCCAGCTGGGTCATGCGGCGCATGATTTTTTCTTCCAGCTCTTCCTGGGTCTGTACTTCGGCCTGGATGAACAGGTCGCGGTATTTTTCCAGCAGCGACGGCAACTCATCGCGACCGAGGCTGCCACCGTCGAGCACGGCGATTGGGTCGCGACCCTGATCGGCCAGGTGTTCGACGAGGATGAAGGTGAACAGGGCCAGGCGCTGGGCGGTCTTGTTCACCGCGGCGGCGGCCAAGTCGGGTACGAAGTAATAAAAGCCGCGGGTGTCGCACACCAGTTCGAAGCCCAAGGCCTTGAACAGCGTGCGGTACTGGTCCTGGAAGTTCGACAGTTGCGCGTACAGCTCCGGGTCGCGGCGGCTGACGTGGTAACCCTTGAACAGCTCGCGAAAGATCGGTGCCAGCTGGGACAGTTCGGATAGATCAAGTTGCATGGGAAGTACTTGCATGAAGAGTGCTCGCAGAATCCTCGGCGGCGGTGTCGCCGGCCGAGAGCAGGGCGAAGGAGCGCAGGCTGACCTGATGCTCATGGGTGTGGTAATCGCGGCGTTCCAGACGCTCGCGCTTGAAACGTTTTTCCCGCGACAGGCGCGAGAACCAGTACAGCAATTCGTCGGTGGCACCGTCCGGTTCTTGCTCCAGCAGCCAGCTCATCAGGTCCGGCATCGGCAGGGCGTCTTCGCAACGCTCGACCATCTCGCGCACGGTGCGCGGAGCCCGTGGTGCCTCGCCGCCCTTGTGGGTCTTGTGGGACTTGGGGAAGCGCGCCGGTTTCGGTTCGAAGCGGGCCAGGGCATAGACATAGGCTTCGACCTGGCTGGCGCTGCCCAGGAAGGTGCTTTGCGGTCGGGTGAACAGCGGCATGGCGGCTTGCGGCACGGCATCGATGCCCTTGCGGCGAATGGCCGCCAGGGCCAGCGCCGCGCCACGGGTCACGGCGTTGTGGCGGCGAGCCTCTTCACGCAGCGGCAGGAGCAGTTCCCGGGCGTGGCGCAGGGTCAGTTGGGCGCTGGTCTGCATTTCGAGGATGCGTGCATGGGTACGCAGCAGCATGTCGTCGTCGACGAGGTGGCCGAGGCGCTGTTGTTCGGTGAGCATGCGCAACAGCACGTTCTCGACCTTGCGCACGCCTTGCTCGAAGGCGCCGTCGGCGTTCACCAGTTGGATCATCGGTTCGACGTATTCGTCCCAGGTCGCCAGTACTTCGGCGTAGCGCTGGCGCAGCGGAATCTGTCGATCGCTGGTCTTGGCCCGTTCGGCCACGGCCACCAGTGCTTGCTCATCGTTGGCGAGCTTCTTCAGGACGTCGCGCACGCGCATGTCCAGCAAGCGCAACTGGCGGGCCAGGTCGTTGCCGTCGCGCACCTCGAAAGCGTCTTGGATGTAACCGGCCAGGCGCTCGAGGTGGCGCAGGTAGGCTTCGATCTCCAGGCACAGGCCCAGGCGGTGTTCGCGGCGAAGGTAGGCGAGGAAGTCGTGGATCTGGGCGTTGAGCTCGAAACGGTTGGGGCTTTTCGCCACCGGCACGAGGATGTCCAGGCGGATCCACACGTCCAGCAGGTGGGTGATGTCCTGGGGCGTGCTGTCCAGTTGTTGGGCGGCCAGTTGTGAACGCAGTTCGTTGAGGCTCAGGGTGCCCTGGTCGAAGTGCTCGCACAAAGGTTCCAGCAATGCCCAGTGTTCAGCAAGGGCGCGCAAGACGCGCTTGGGTTCGATCATCGCAATGGCCGTCGGGTTGGCAATTAAAAGCGGCGATTGTACTGCATCGCGCCGGTTGCTATTCACCCCCGAGACGGACTGTCGTCGCGTATCGCTCAACTATCGGCTCAACAGGGAAGCGATCCGCGCCGAAGGGCGGTAGAATCCTCCCCACTTTCAGTTATCCACAAGTGGCCGACCCTTGCTTATCGAGTCCCGCCGCCGCGCCTATCTGACCGCCATGCAGGTGGTCAACTGGCTGCCGCGTACCGAATTGCCATTTGCCGCCCCGTCGCGGCCCGAGCTGCTGGAAGCGCCTGAGCCGATGGAGGTCGCGCCGCCCCAGGCCGCGCCCGTCGCCAAGACCGTTGCCGAACCGTTGGCGCCCGCTGTCGAACGGCCGAAAGTCGAAGTCCCGCGTCCGAGCCTGGCCTCGACCCGGACCAACGCCAAAGTGGAAGAGGTCGACGAAGCGCCGGCCCCGGTGAAGGTCGCACAGGTGCCGCCGCCACGTTTCGCCCTGCAACTGCTGCGAGCCGGGCGTTGCCTGCTGCTGGTGGAGTTACCCACCGGCGAACCCTTCCAGAGCCGCGATCCAGCCTACTTGCTGCTCAAGGACATGCTGCGTGCCGCCGGCCTGCCGGACAGCCCGCAGATCATCGGCGAGCCGGTGCGCTGGCCATTGTTGTCGCGCGGCACGATGGACCAGGGGCCGGAGGCGGCGCGGGATTTTGTCCAGGGATTTGTTTCGGCGCGTCTGGAAGACGAACCGTGCGTGTGTCTGTGGCTCATCGGCCTGCCGGCAGTGAGGTTCGCCGGCGAGGCGGATGCCGAAGCGTTCAACCGTGAATTGCAGGTCGAAGGCCTGGGCTCGGCCTGGGCATTGCCTGGACTGGAATCGTTAATGGAAACGCCACGGCACAAGGCTGACGTCTGGCAAGCCATGCGCCGGCTGATGGCGCGCTGGAAAGAATCGAATGAGTGACGCTGTATCGTTCCGCCCGATGACCGAGGCGGACCTCGACGCTGTACTGAAGATCGAATACGCGGCCTACAGCCATCCCTGGACCCGCGGGATATTTCTCGACGGGCTGGGCAAATACCAGATCTGGCTGATGTTCGAAGGCCAGCAGCAAGTCGGCCATGGCGTGGTGCAGATCATCCTCGATGAAGCGCACCTGCTCAATATCACCGTCAAGCCGGAAAACCAGGGGCGCGGCCTGGGTTTGCGGCTCTTGGAACACTTGATGTCGATTGCCTACAAGGCGGAGGCACGCGAATGCTTCCTGGAAGTGCGCGACAGCAATCGCACAGCGTTCCGGTTGTATGAGCGTTATGGTTTCAACGAGATTGGCCGGCGGCGGGATTACTACCCGGCGGTGGGCGGGCGTGAAGATGCGGTGGTCATGGCCTGTACCTTGGTGGACTGAATTAAGGGCATCTATGTTGACTGGCCCACCGCTTTCGCGAGCAGGCTCGCTCCCACAGGGATTTGGCGGCGTACATCAAATCCTGGGTACCCCATGTGGGAGCGGGCCTGCCCGCGAAGACGGCGGTACATTCAGCATTGATGCAATGAACCACCGCTTTCGCGAGCAGGCTCGCTCCCACAGGGGATAGGCGAGGTTTTTGTTCAGCGCTTGCCATCCAATGGGTCGATATCGGCCATTTCCGCTTCGTCCAGACCGTCGCCGCCGCCGATATCATTTTCATCCACGACGCTCAGGTCCCAATCGGCCTGTTCACCTTCACCGGCCTCCAGGGCGTCCCTGGCGCCATCATCACGGATCAGGGTCTCGGGGCTCAGATCATCGTCGGTCGGCTGGCGATCATCCATCGAGGCCCCCGTCATGCCTGCTTCACGCACACGTTCGTCCGGTATCAGTTGCTCGCGCTCGTTTTCGGGCAGCTCGTCGCCGATCCTGGCTTCGTATTCATCGTCATCGAATTCCAGCTCACGCATCGAGCCCATGCGGTCTTCGTTGTCGTCGATGGGTTCCGGTTGCACCGCATCGTAGGGACGTCGTGAATCATTCATGGCAATTCCTCATACTGTGGGCCTTACTATGAGTCGACCGGCTGCGGTGCCAGGAATTCCAACGCGCTGCCGACGTGACCTCGACCGGCGGTCGTCTGTCACAGTTGCGCACTCTCTATCGAGGCTGGACAGCATGAATGAATTACAAGATCTGATTGATAACAACGCGCGCTGGGCCGATGCGATCAAGCAGGAGGATCCTGACTTCTTCGCCAAGCTGGCTCGTCAGCAAACCCCCGAATACCTGTGGATCGGCTGCTCCGACGCGCGAGTGCCGGCCAACGAAATCGTCGGCATGTTGCCAGGTGATCTGTTTGTGCACCGTAACGTCGCCAACGTGGTGTTGCACACCGACCTGAACTGCCTTTCGGTGATCCAGTACGCGGTGGACGTGCTCAAGGTCAAGCACATCCTGGTCACCGGCCATTACGGCTGCGGCGGCGTGCGTGCCTCGATGCAGGACCGCCAGCTCGGCCTGATCGACGGCTGGCTGCGCTCGATTCGCGACTTGTACTACGAGCACCGCGAAGCGTTGGCCAAATTGCCGACCGAAGAGGAACAGGTCGACCGCCTATGTGAACTCAACGTGATCCAGCAGGTGGCGAACGTCGGTCACACCAGCATCGTCCAGAATGCCTGGCACCGCGGGCAGAAACTGTCCATTCATGGTTGCATCTACGGGATCAAGGACGGGCGCTGGAAAAGCCTGGACACCACGATCAGCGGTTTCGAGCAGCTGCCACCGCAGTATCGCTTGCGTCCTGTAGACGCGCCCTGAGCACGGACGTCAGAGATCAGCATCGTCGCTGATTGACGGCAGCGGCGCTTTCCCGCGTCAGCCAAGGCTCACGCGGGAAGGCTCCGTCAGGTTCAGACTGATTCAGCTGGCAGCGGCATCGGCACCTTCAATTGCTGAAGTTGCGACTTGATCGCCGGCGCCGCGCATTTTGTCGCCGCTTCGGCCGGCGTCAGTTTGCGAATCGAGGTATAGAACAACTCGCAGGTCTTCTCTTTCTGGGTAACCTGCCAGGTCTGCGTGCATTGGTTCAGTTGCTGGGTCGGATCGGTATCGGGCTTGCTGCCCATCCCGGCTTGCCAGCATGCGGCGCTCAGGTCCTGTCCCATGACTTTCAAGCCGGCAGCATCTGCCTTGGCCTGGTCACCGTCATAGCTTTCAGGGTCGGCGGCGTACCAGATATAGCTGGGGTGATTGGAGCCGAGTACCGGAACCTTGACGCCTTCTGTCGGTGTGATGGTCGCCAGGCCGAGCACATTCACGGTCGGGCCGTATTGGGTCTTGATCCAGTTCCGCACCGGAGCGCCGAAGGCCACCATCGGCAGTGCATTGCCGCTGGCGTTCTGGCTGACCTGCTTGACCATGGTGGTCTGGTAGTCGTTGAAATAATCGTAGACGCCTTCCAGCGCCTGGCCGGCGTTGGACGGGGCGGCGATCGGCGCGATGTCGATGATCGTCTGGTAAGCCGGCGTCTGGTCGGCGGCGATGCCATTGGCGGTCAGCAGCGTGGCCCAGCGGTCGGTGGTGGCCGATTCGAGGTAATCCTGGGCCTGGGTCAGCGAGTAATCCGGCGGGAAGTGCAGCAACTCGACGCTCTTGCGGTTTTCCAAGGCCATGCCCAGGGGCAGGAACAGGTACCAGTTGTAGGCCCACTTTTTGTCATTGTTGAGTTTCGTCGCGCCGTTGTACGCCAGGTCTCCGGCGTTGAGCAGCGCGGCCAGCGGTTGGCCGTAGCTTTTCGGGACTCCGCTGATGCTCGCGTAGACGATGTCGTTATCGCGCTTGACGCTGACCTTGGCCGCGCCGTAGCCGTCACGCTGTACGCTTTGGGTCAGGTAATGCTCGACGGTCTGCTCCAGCGTCCAGTTGCGAAAACAGATGACGTTGCAGTTGTTGGGGTAGGCGAAGAGACGGGTGACACGTTCGGTACTGCCCAGTTGTACATCGATGTCGGCGGCATGGGCGGCGGCACTGAAGGCCAGGGCGGCGAGAGAGAATACGGCGAGTTTGGACATGCTCAGATCCTTTTCAGCGTGTGGGCCCTTTGAACAGGGTGTATCCATACTGAAACAGACGGAGCCGAAGAAGAAGTGGGCCGATGTAAATATCGGCCCTTTTTTATGGCTTTATGGCATCACTGGCGGCAAATAGGTCAGCGTGGTCCCCAAGGCCCAGAGCAGTACCAGCACCAGAGGGGTGTGCACCAGCAGTTGCACAAAGGAAAAACCGATCAGATCCCTGGCCTTCAGCCCCAGGACGCCCAGCAGCGGCAGCATGTAGAACGGATTGATCAGGTTCGGCAGCGCCTCGGCGGCGTTATAGATCTGCACCGCCCAGCCAAGGTGATAGTTCAGGTCATTGGCCACCTGCATGACGTAGGGCGCTTCGATGATCCACTTGCCCCCGCCCGAGGGAATGAAGAAGCCCAGCACCGCCGAATAGACGCCCATCAACAAGGCGTAGGTGTCATGCGACGCGATCTGTACGAAAAAGGTCGAGATATGGTGGGCCAGCGTCTGCGCGTCGCTGCCCTTGACCGTGGTCAGCAGCGCGGCGATCGAACCGTACAGCGGAAACTGGATCAACACCCCGGTGGTGGTCGGCACCGCGCGGGCCACGGCGTCGAGAAAGCTGCGCGGGCGCCAGTGCAGCAATGCGCCGAGCATGATGAACAGGAAGTTGTAGGTGTTCAGCCCGGAAATGGCACTGATCGCAGGCTTGGTGGAAAACTCATGGAACAGCCAGCCGGCAGCCAGCAGCACCAGGGCGATGGTCAACAGCGGGCTGTGTTCCAGCCATTCTCCCGGACGGGTGCGAGGCTGCAATGCCGGCATGCTGAAACTCGGATCGATCCCGCAGGCGGCGGCGTCACGAGCGCTGTTGGGCCCTGGAGCGGTGGCGTAGGCGACGATCAGCGAAATCACGATCAGCGCCAGCAACATCACCCCGGACTGCCAGAGGAAAATGGTCTGGGTGAACGGAATGACGCCCGTGATGGACAGGATCGATGGCGGCAGGCTGGCCGGGTTGGCCTGCAGTTGCGCGGCCGATGAAGACAATCCCAGCGCCCACACCGCGCCCAGGCCCAGATAGGCGGCGGCACCGGCGGCGCGATAATCCATTTTCAAGTCGCTGCGCCGGGCGAGTGCCCGCACCAGCAGGCCGCCGAACACCAGCGACAGGCCCCAGTTGAGCAGCGACGCGACCATGGAAATCAAGGCCACCCAGGCCACCGCGCTGCGGCCGTTTTTTGGAATCCGTGCCAGGCGATCGATCAGCTTGACGGCGGGCGGCGAACTGGCGACCACGTAACCGCCAATCACCACGAAGGCCATTTGCATCGTGAACGGAATCAGGCTCCAGAAGCCATCGCCAAACGCCATCGCCGCTGCCGTGGGCGTAGCGCCGATGAACTGCGTGGCGATTGCGACCACCAGCACCGCCAGCGCGGCGAAGACCCAGGAGTCGGGAAACCAGCGCTCGGCGAAACTGGAGCAGCGCAATGCGAAGCGGGCGGAGCGGCTGTCTTCAATGTCAGTGGTCACGGCAATCACCTCGGTTTTTATGGTTATGGGTATCTGGTGCGACGAAGCATCAGCGGTCGGACGCCAACGGTGGAACATTCCAATGACCGTGGAAGCCGGACCGGCGTTCGAGCGCCACTGGATTATTTTTCAGGCCGACCAGCGGCACTCTTCAGAAACAAATCGCCAAGCCGATGGCATGGGAACACAACAGATTCTCTGCCTGCCGGAGCATGCCCATGTTCAACACCCGCCTCAAGCAGGAGCTGCTGGCTCTTCGCCAAGAACTCTCGAGCATCATGCAAGTCAAGGAAAGCCTGGACCGAGAGATGTTGGCGCTGACCCTCGACGCCGAGGGGCGGGTGCAATCGGTCAATCAGAACTTTCTCGACGAGATGCATTACAAGAGCCAGGACCTTATTGGCCGCGCTGTCGAGGACCTGGTGCCGGCCTACCTGAGGTCCAACGAATTCCAGATTCGCTTCAAGACTGCGCTGACCCGCGGTGAGCACTTCTCCGGTGCCGTTCGCCTGGCACGGGGCAACGGCGACGAGGCCTGGCTACGCTCGATCCTCCAGCCGGTACGGGATGCCAATGGGCGAATCCGCTATTTCTCGATGTATTCCAGTGACCTGACCCGTACCATCGAAAATTCCCGCGAGCATGAAAACCTGATCGGCGCCCTGGTGCGTTCGACAGCGGTGATCGAGTTCGACCTGGGCGGCCACGTCCTGACAGCGAATGATCGTTTTCTCAATGCCATGGGCTACAGCCTTGCGCAGATCAAGGGCAAGCACCACCGCACGTTTTGCGAACCCGAGGAGTACAACAGCGCGGCCTACCAGAACTTCTGGAAACGCCTGAACAACGGGGAATTTGTCGCCGGCCGCTTCAAGCGCCTCGACAGCAATGGCCGTGAGGTGTGGCTGGAGGCTTCCTATAATCCGGTACTCGACGCCAACGAGCGCCTTTACAAAGTGGTCAAGTTCGCGACCAATATCACCGATCAGGTCAACCAGGAAAAAGCCGTCGCCGAAGCCGCCAGCATCGCCTACAGCACGTCATTGCAGACCGATAACAGCGCCCAGCGCGGAACCACCGTCGTGACCCAGGCGGTGGACGTGATGCGTGACCTGGCCCGACACATGCAAACCGCCGGTCAAGGTATCGAGGCCCTGAACGAGCAGTCCCTGGTCATCGGGACCATCGTCAAGACCATCAGCGGCATCGCCGAACAGACCAACCTGCTGGCGCTCAACGCGGCCATCGAGGCTGCTCGGGCCGGTGAGCAGGGACGGGGTTTCGCAGTGGTCGCCGATGAGGTCCGGCAACTGGCTTCGCGAACCAGCCAGGCGACCGACGAGATCATTGGCGTGGTCCGCCAGAACCAGGACATGGCCCGCAATGCCGTGGCGCTGATGACCGATGGTCAACATCAGGCCGAACAGGGCCTGGCCCTGGCAGCCGAGGCGGGAACGGTCATCGTCGAGATCCAGGACGGGGCGAAAAAGGTGGTCGATGCGGTGAGCCAGTTCGCCAATCAGCTGTCGACTTGAGAACTTGTTGAGTGAGCCGCCTTAGCGAGCAGGCTCGCTCCCACAGTTGATCGGGGTTGTCACAGGTATCACGCAGATCCATTGTGGGAGCGAGCCTGCTCGCGAAGGCGTCAACCCATCCACCATCAAAGCAAGCGGACCTCACCTGATCCCCGCGCGCTCAATCCCCCAGCGCCTCTCCCTCACGCCGCGGATCCGCCCCGCCAGCCAGTGAAGCCTTGCCTTGCGCATCGCGCACCCGAACGATGGCCTGGGTGCCGCTGGTCATGTCGATCTCGCTCACCGTGTGGCCCTGGTCTTTCAGCGCCTGGATCAGCGTCGGGCTGAACTGGCCCTGCTCCAGTTCGGTGGCGGCGTTGCGGCTGCCGAAGTTGGGCAGGTTGATGGCGGCTTGCGGGTCCAGGTTCCAGTCCAGCAGGCCGATCACCGACTTGGCGACGTATTCGATGATCTGCGATCCGCCCGGCGAACCAATCGCGGCGAGGAATTCGCCACTCTGGCGATCGAAAATCAGCGTTGGCGCCATGGACGATCGCGGGCGTTTGCCGGGTTCGACGCGGTTGGCGACTTTCTGTCCGTTCTCTTCGGGTATGAACGAGAAATCGGTCATCTGGTTGTTGAGCATGAAGCCCTGCACCATCAAGTGCGAACCGAAAGCCGACTCCACCGTGGTGGTCATCGACACGGCGCCGCCCTGGTCATCCACCGCCACCACTTGCGACGTGGAAATGCGCAGGGGCGAGCGGTCCGGTGCGTAGGCCACCTGGATACCCGGCGGTGTGCCGGGCTTGGCGATACCCATGCTGCGTGGGCCGATCAGGCTCGCGCGACTGGCCAGATAAGCCGGATCGACCAGGCCCTTGAGCGGCACCGGGACAAAGTCCGCATCGGCGACATACTGGGCGCGGTCGGCGTAGGCCAGGCGTTCAGCCTCGGAAATCAGGTGCACCGCTTGCGGCGCCGGCTCGAGACCCGCGGGCTTGTCTGACGGTAGCGGTTTCAACGGCGCGAGGGCCGAGCGGCTGTCGCGATGTTCCAGGGCCTGCAATGTCCCGAGGATCTGCGCCACGGCGATCCCGCCGGACGACGGTGGCGCCATGCCACAGACTTGCCAGCGCTTGTAGTCGGTGCACAGCGGCGCGCGTTCCCGGGCGGCGTAACCCTTGAGGTCGCTCAGCGAAAGGCTGCCGGGATTGCCATGGCCTTGCACTTTGGCGACGATCTCCGCAGCCACCGGCCCCTCATACAAAGCGCTGGGACCTTCGTGGGCAATACGCGAAAGTACGCCGGCCAAGGCAGGATTTTTCAGCAGCGTGCCCACCGCTTTCGGGCTGCCATCGGCGTTGAGGAAATAGGCGGCCATCTCGGGCGAGCTGGGCAAGGCTGTATCGGCGGCGATCATCGAGTGCAGCCGGGGGGAAATCCTGAAGCCCTGTTCCGCCAGTTTGATGGCCGGCTCGAACAGCGTCGCCCATTCCAGGCGACCGTGTTTGCGATGAGCCAGTTCCAGCGCGCGCAACACGCCAGGCGTGCCTACCGAACGGCCGCCGATCTGCGCGGCGGCAAACGGCATGGGTTTGCCGTCGGCCTGGATGAAGAGTTTTTCGCTGGCGCCGGCCGGTGCCGTTTCGCGACCGTCGTAGGTGCGCACCGCCTTGCCGTCCCACAGCACAATGAACGCGCCACCGCCGATGCCGGAAGACTGCGGTTCCACCAGCGTCAGCACTGCCTGCATCGCAATCGCCGCGTCGATGGCCGAGCCTCCACGCCGGAGCATTTCCCGCCCGGCCTCGGCCGCCAAAGGATTGGCCGCAGCGGCCATGTGCCGGTCGGCGTGGCGAGTCTGCAGGTCGGTGCGGTAGCCGGAAGCGATTTCCGGAGCGGTGGGCAATGGCGGGGCAGTCGTGGAGGCGGGCGGCGTCTTACAGGCAACAAGTGTCAGGGCGACGGCCAGCAGCGAAACGGCTGACAGGCGATGAAGATTCGGTTTGAGGTCTGAAAGCACGTGTCGCTCCATCCATGGGCCAGGGATATTGAGGCCGACTGTAGCGATGCGGGACGTGGGGCGCAAATCAGCAAGGGCGTGCTTCTTTCAATAAGCGCTTTTCAGCGTCGCTCCGATAGACACGTCAGGCATTCTGCGCCTGGAGAAAAATCGAAAACAGCTCGGACTGGGACTTGATCCCCAGTTTGCTGTACATGTGCTTCTTATGGACTTTCACGGTCTCGACAGAAATTTCCAGCTTGCGGGCGACTTCCTTGCTGGAGCAGCCACTGAGCATCAAGCGCCCGACATCCAGCTCCCGCGCCGTCAATTGCGCGCCTTTGAGCTGCTGCACTGACGCTTCCAGCTGCACTCGCCAGTCGACTTGCGACGGTGCTGGCGCGAGGGCCACGACCTCATTGATTTCATAAGGCAGACGCTGGCGCAACAGGCCGAGTACCCAGGGCTGGATCAGTGACAGCAGCGCAATCTGCTCGCCACTGAAGCGCTGCTTGCTGCCCAACGACAGGCACAGCGTGCGGTCGCCTTCGAGCTGGCAATTGAACTGGATTTCATCGGATACCACATTCAGCCGAAAGTAGCGTTGGTAATACTCGGTCAGCTCGAAATGTTCCGGTGCGACTTCCGAGAGGCGATACAGCCCGGTGCGCGACTGCTCGCGACAGGCAATGTAGAACGGATCGAGCAGATACAAACCGCGCAGGTAATCCTGGAACAACTGATCGGGACTGCCGTCCGCGGCCGGGCATTCGGCGAACACTTGTGGGCGCTGATCGGCACTGAAAAGCAGCGCCACCCAACTGTCGAAGGGGACGTACTGATCCAGCAGCCGTACCAGCTGCGTCCAGAAATTGGGCTTGTCCAAGGCGTCGATCAGTTGCCCGACCGAGCGGTGCCACGCGATGTCATCCAGCGAAAGTGTCATGCCTCTACCCCTATCGGGTTACCCCAGCGGCGTGATTTCCCGGCCGCGGGCTTGCTGCGCATACTGGCGCACAGACACCGAGCGGGCAATCTTTCTACCCGCCGATCAAGAACAAGGAATACCCATGAAAGTTGAACTCGCCCAGTTGGCGGGCCGTGATAACGCCACGGCTTACAACCTCGAACGCGCGCTCAAGGCGATTGCCGCGTGTGCCGCCGATACGCAGATGATCGTGTTCCCCGAAACCCACCTGATGGGTTTTCCGTCGCTTGAGACGGTGGCAGAAACCGCCGAACCGCTGGACGGACCGACCGTCAGCGCGGTGCTCGCTGCGGCTCGGGAACATGACGTTGCCGTGGTGATCGGCGTGGCCGAGAACGACCGCGGCCGCTTTTACAACACCACGCTGCTGATCACGCCACAAGGCATTGCGCTGAAATATCGCAAGACACACCTGTGGGCGTCGGATCGCGGGGTGTTCGAGGCCGGCGACCGTTACGCCACGTGTGAATGGAAGGGTGTGCGGGTCGGCCTGCTGATCTGCTACGACATCGAATTCCCGGAAACCGCCCGGGCCCTGGGGCAACTGGGGACCGAACTGCTGATCGTCACCAACGGCAACATGGATCCCTACGGCCCGACCCACCGCACCGCGATCATGGCCCGCGCCCAGGAAAACCAGGCGTTTGCGCTGATGGTCAACCGGGTGGAAGAGGGCGACGGCGGGTTGGTGTTTGCAGGCGGCAGTGCGTTGGTGGACCCGCTGGGCAAATTGTTGTTCGAGGCCGGGCGGGAGGAAGGGCAGTTTGCGGTGGAGCTGGACCTGAACCAACTGACGGCGGCGCGGCATGATTATCGGTATCTGGATGATCAGCGCCTGAAGTTGCCGGGGGAAATTGTCGAGCATGCCTGTGGGTTGCGCGAGCTGCTGATTCCTGCGCGTTGATCCTGATCCTGTGTGGGTAGGGCTGACGCATTCGTGGGCAGGCCCGCTCCCACACTGGATGTGTGAACGCCAGAGTTCAACTGTGGGAGCGGGCCCGCCCGCGAAGAGGCCCTGAGCAGCAACATCTCTTTGCTGAAGAAAAACCAGAACAACAACGTAACACCCGAAAACTTGCGCCGAACTCGGCTCTGCCATAAATCCAATAATTCGGAGTAGTCGCTCATGGCTCGTTTACAACGCACCCTGTCATTGGGGGCGGTGGTGCTGTTCGGCATCGCTTATATGACACCGATCATTGTCCTCGGCACCTTCGGCATCCTCGCTCAATCCACCGCCGGCATGGTCCCCGCCGCTTATCTCGCGGCATTGGTGGCGATGTTTTTCACCGCGATGAGCTACGGCCGCATGGCCGCGGCGTTTCCCGTCGCCGGTTCGGCCTACAGCTACGTGCGCAAGGCGATCAGCCCGAAACTCGGGTTCATCGCCGGTTGGGCGGTGCTGCTCGATTATCTGTTCCTGCCCATGGCGATCTGGCTGATCGGCGCGGCCTACCTCCATTCCGCATTCCCGGCGGTGCCGCAGTGGATCTGGGTGCTGCTGTTCATCGGCATAACCAGTGCGATCAATATCGTCGGTCTGAAACTGGCCAACGGTATCAACGCCTTATTGATGCTGGTGCAGTTCCTGGTACTGATCGCCTTCGTTGCGCTATGCGTTCATTACATCGGTGGTGACGGGAGCACACCGTTGTGGTCGGTCAAGCCGTTCTTCAACGGTGACATGCAGATGCCGCTGATCATGAGCGGTGCAGCCATCGCCTGTTATTCATTCCTCGGGTTCGACGCGGTCAGCACCTTGACCGAAGAAACCCGCGACCCACGCCGGACCATTCCGCGCGCGATCATGCTGATCACCCTGATCGGCGGATTGATCTTCGTCAGCGTGTCGTATTTCGTGCAGGTCGCGCATCCGTCGTTCCAGTTCGACAGCGTCGATGCGGCGGCCTATGAAATTGCCCGCAATATCGGTGGCGACCTGTTTGTGTCGATTTTTCTGATCGGCCTGATCGTTGGCCAGTTCGCGTCGGGTCTGTCGGCTCAGGCCAGCGGCTCGCGGCTGCTGTTCGCCATGGGCCGTGACGGTGTGCTGCCAAAATCCTTCTTCGGTACCTTGCATGAGCGCTTCGGGACGCCAATCAACAGCATCCTGTTGTGCGCCGTGGTCGCGTTGCTGGCGCTGAAACTGGACGTCACCACCTCCACCTCGTTCATCAACTTCGGCGCGTTCCTGGCGTTCAGCCTGGTGAACCTGTCAGTGATCTTTCACTACTGGATCGGCGCAGAGAAGAAGGGCCTGCGTGAATTCGTATTGTTCCTGCTGTTCCCGTTCATAGGGCTGGCAGCGGATGTCTGGCTGATGGTCAGCCTCGATCACCTGGCGATCTATCTGGGCCTGAGTTGGCTGGCGATCGGCGTGGTGTACCTGGCGGTGCTGACTGGCGGCTTCCAGCGCCAGCCACCGGAGATGGATTTCCAGGAGACTGCATAACCGCACTGCAACCTGGAGGGATATACGAAGGAGGGGAGAAGGAGATACAGCCAGAAACAAGAAAGCCCGCGTCAAGGTCCCGTCAACGATGGTCAAAGATTCTGGCTGCTCTTTCGTTGATACTCGTCCCGCTTCTTAGGCCGCTGCGGATAACCATATGCGACCATGTGAAAAGGTGGCAAAGGTCAGAAATAAGAAGCCCGGCTCTAGGCCGGGCTTTGATTCTACGATTGTGCCCAAGGCAGCGCTTTGAGCCTGTACCTCGGATTGCTTGCACCAATCCTCCTGGCGGTAACCTGAATTGTAAACTGGGTGTAGAGATGGCTGTTGATGTCATTTGGGCTGCTTATTTCGCCGGGAATTCGTCCGTAAATTACCTCTCCGCCAACGGTCTTGAATTCAAAGACCCTTTTATCAGGCAAAACACCGACAAACGACCCGGTAAAAGTCTCGTCGTCCTCCTTGATATTGTCGCGGCTAAGTCTTGCCTTGCTGCGCCTAACCTGCTCAACGTCAGAAAACTGAAATCTTCGAGTGTTTGTTGTAAGGGCGCACGACGCATCATTTTCAGATAGTTCATTCAAAAAATCAGAGACGGCTGCTATAGCTCTGTCGGCCAACCGCGAAACTGGTTCAGATAACTCCTCATCGCTCTTGGTGGTTGCTTCAAGCAGTTCGGTGAGAATATCAATAGCTTGTGATACCGGCGTAGTCCCCTCGATATCAAGTTGTCTGTCGGCTGGTATTTCTTCAAGCTCGAACCCAAAGGACCCGCGAGCAGGCCCTGTGATTAAGAGCTGGTTGTTTGATCTATTTGGAATTGGACCCTTGTCTGCGAGCGATCCAGAAACCGAAGCGGCAATCGCAGTTATCGCAACGCTGAAAGCCTTGGTGGCTGTAGCGCCAAACTCAGCAAGAACTCCGTGCGTCCCCCAAACAGGAACGCCTCGGTAGGTCAGCCTTACCTTCGCTGGTCGATATGCATGCTTGCCATTTTCGCCAAGAAACGTGCGGGCCTGCTCAATTCTTGACTGAATAGACATCAGGGTAAGCCGGCTAATTCCCGGCGTCGCAGCCTGCTTTTCGAGAAAGCCAAGCTCTGCGGCTTTATGGACGTATTCAGATCTGTTCATGTGCAAGCTCCTGCCGACGCACAACAAGCAAATTTTCCGCATCTACATCCAGAGTAGAGGAAAGGTCAACTTTCAAAAAACCCTTCCACTGGCCGGTACGTCTATGTGACCACATGCTGTACCAATAGGTTGTCATAGCTACCAGGGATTCAGCTGGATCACTCAATGACTGTACATAGAAATCGATCTTGAAATCTTGCTTTAGCTTGTCGCGATCACCGCCCAGAAGGTTGATTTCATCAACGCCAAGGGCGCCGAAGAATGTGTCATCGGCAGAGGTGAATGTCACTACGTCAATATCTCGTGGCGGTCGATGCTCAAGCATCTCTATGTCTTCAGTGAAGCTTCCATCCAGCCACTGAAATCCTTTGTTGATGCCCATTTTATGCAGCTCGGCACGATGAGCGAGGTACCCAAACAAAATATCACATCGCTCTAGGCTGGTCGCAAACCTATCGACGACCTGCACAAGACTGACCTCATAGGGGGCGCGATCGAACCCGGTTGGGTCGTCCTCGTTGATAGGGGGTAGAACACCCTCTGCGTTCCATTCTGGTATCAAGCCAGCCTCCGTGCATTGTTGAGTGAGAACATGTCTTTAAGACGTGCACTGCAACGAAAGCACGGATCATAACGAACCCGGGGTTGGAGGCCTAGCGCGTGCTCAAAGCTTATTGCTATCAAGTATTTCCAAGGCTGTCGGCAAGGATCAGCTCAGCGATCCCCTCGCGAACGAATACGAGGTTCTCATTGAGTGTTTCGAGCGCCTACGCACATTGGTAGCAACTTCATCTGGTCCACGTTGTACCGCCCAGTTGGAAGAGTCCCCAGCGCGACGCCATAGGCGAGCTGATTCTGGTTCAAGTGTCGAACAGGCTGGCGATCAAGGTGGTGCCGTCATGGCGCCGCTCCGCTTTTTCGATCAAGCGTGGTACTGATAGCTGAATTACCGTTTGGGGTCTGTCAGGGGTGTGAGGCGCCCCACAGGCTACTTTGACGGGCCCCGCATGGAATCACCCTAAGACGCTACTCGGCGCAGTTACCGTCTTCTACCCGTCTTTAGAGGCACCGTATCGCTTCGGGGCTTCGTGCGGTCACTGCGCCCTGGGAAGAGCAGGGCATTGCCCGAAGGGAAGATTTATGGGGATACAGAGGGAGATAGCCAGAAACAAGAAAGCCCGCACTAGGCGGGCTTCTTGTTGTTCAAAGGCATTCGAGAACATCTTTGAACAGGACTTGGTGGCTACACAGGGACTTGAACCCCGGACCCCAGCATTATGAATGCTATGCTCTAACCAACTGAGCTATGTAGCCAAGTGGCGCGCATTATTCGCTGGTAACGAAGATGTGTCAAGCGTGAATCCAAAATATTTCTCTGCGCTTTCAACCGCTTATCCATCCCCACCGCCAGCGCTCGTCAGCCGAGTTGAAATCTCCCCGTGTTCGCGCTCAAGGCCTGGCTGCCTTGGCTCAATGTGTCCGCCGCCAGGTTCACGGCGCGGGCACCTTCCAGCAAGCGCATGGCGGCCTGATCCACCTGTTGGATATTGCCGCTGACTTCGTCGGCGGTGCTGGCCTGTTCGTCAACCGCGGTGGCGATTTGCGCCAGGGTATCGGTGACGCTTTGCACGGCGCTGGCGATTTCGCCCAGTCGTTCGCCAAGCCCGGTGACGGCTTGGGCGTCGGTCTGGGCCTGGCCGCAGGCGGCTTCCATCAGGCTGACGGCCTCGTTCACCGTGGCGCGCAGGCTGTCGACGGTGCCGGCAATCTGCTGCGTCGAGGACTGGGTGCGCTGCGACAGGCTGCGCACTTCATCGGCAACCACCGCAAACCCGCGGCCTTGTTCGCCAGCGCGGGCGGCCTCGATGGCAGCGTTGAGCGCCAGCAGGTTGGTCTGCTCGGCCACGCCACGAATGGTGTCGACCACCAATTGGATCTGCTGGCCCTGCTCGCTGACCCGGCCCAGCGCCGCGGCGGTTTCGTTGAGACGCTGGTTGAGTTGCTGGATGCTCGCCGTGGTGCGTTGACTGTCGCGACTGCTGTCGGCGGCGATCTGGCGGGTCTGTTGGGCGCTGTCGGATGCCTGTTCACAACTTCTCGCGACGCCTTGGGACGTTGCCGCCAGTTGCGTAGCGGCAGCGGCGATCTGGCTGATCTGTATCTGTTGTGCCTCGACCTCGCCCAAGGCTCCGCTGGAATGGGTGTTGAGGGTGCGCACGGCATCGCTCAGTTGCAGGGTCTCGTGGTCGACGCCCAGCAGGCTGTTGCGCAATTGCACCACGGCGACGTTGAGAGCGGTGCTGATCGCCGCCAGTTCGTCGCGGCCCTGCACTGGCACTTGCACGCTCAGGTTCCCGTCACGCAGGGCTTCGGCCAGCACGGTGATGCCGCTGGCGCTGCGCCGGATCGAGGTCTGCAGGCAGATGAACAGATACAGCGCGGCCAGCAGCAGGCAGCCCAGCACGGTGGCCACCAAGGTGAATTGACGGATCGCCGAGCTGTGATAGTGCTCCAGCCGGTTATCCAGAGCGGTCAATGATTGTTGGCGCAGGGTCGCCAGATCAAGGAGGAGGGCATCCATCTGTTTCTCGAAGCCTTCCGGCTTGAGATTGATGGCGCCGCCGAACACGCCGTCATCGAGGATTTTCAAACCACCGTCGAGGTTTTTCAGGCTGCCCTGGAACTGGCCGGCCCAGGTTTGCAGCTCGCTGGGCAGGCGCGTTTCCAGCAGCGCACCGGTCTTGACCAACTGGTCCCGGGCATCGCCGATGCGGCTGCGCAAGTCGCGCAGTTGCAGGCGGCTCTGCAAAGTGAACTGGCCTGATACCACCGAGGCCTGGCCAACGCTGGCCAGGCGGCCGACACGTTCGATCAGGTCGGGTGTCTGCTGGGTCGAGATCTGGGTCAGCAGGTAGGTTTCCAGCCAGGAGGCGAGCGTCAGGCGATTGTCCATGACGATCTGTTCACGCAACGCTTGCAGCGCGCCGAGGGCCGCGGTGAAACGATCATAGCCGTCCGGCCACCAACCGACGGTGCCGAGGCTTTTGGAATCCAGGCCGTTGAGGCTGGTTTGCAATGTCTGATAGCGGGCGAGGGTGTCGGCTTCCGCGCCTTCGGCCTGCAGGGTTGCGCCGAGGTCGTTGGCGGCCTGGTTGAGCGCCGGTTGCACGGCATCGAACGCGGCCATGGCGGCCAGTGTCGCCGGGGTCGGTTGGCGGTTGGTTTCCGTCGCTCTCCAGCGCGCCGCGCGATTGCGCTGGGCGGCGAGCAGGTTGTCCAGGTTGTCCAGCGCCAGCAACTGACGCACCCCGGCACGTTCCCCCGAAATCAGGTTGAGCTTGTCCCGGTAATCCTGGCCGATCAGCCACAGGCTGCCCATGAGCGGCAGGATGAACAACAGGAACAACAATTGGAATTTACGGGCGAAACCAAAATGCCCGAGCAACCGGATGCCCGGTGATAAAAAAGCCTGCATGCCCATACTCCCCTGAACACCATTTGCACTGTTTTTGTGCGTTTCGACACGCTTGTCGAAACAGGTGCCCTTTTAAAAGGCCTCGAAAGTTTGTCCAGGCTGGCTCTGTGGGCCTGCTCTGTAGCGAAACTTCCCATTCTCGGTCCCCTTTGTAAGGAGCCGCGTCGTAGAGCATAAACAAGGCAAGATTCAGACCATGGCGTTGCGCTATCACCTTGTTCGGCGACTATTTTTTATAGGTAGATAGCAAGCTAAGGGGATAGCCTTGCCGCACCGAAAAATGGCACATTGACGCACCTGCCCGTGTGCACCCATCCGCCGTATGGAAACTCCCATGGCTATCAGCAATACCCAGGCCGACACGACGTCGCCAGCCGCCACACCTCAAAGCAGCCCGTTGGTCATGCGCATCATTGGTGCGGTGGCGCTTGCCCATCTGATCAATGACCTGATCCAGGCCGTGCTGCCGTCAATCTATCCGATGCTCAAGGAAAGCTACGGCCTGACGTTTACCCAGGTCGGCCTGATCACGCTGACCTTCCAGCTCACGGCCTCGCTGCTGCAGCCGTGGGTGGGTTATCACACTGATCGGCACCCCAAGCCCTGGCTTTTGCCGGCAGGAACAATCTGCACCTTGGTCGGTATCGTGATGATGTCGATGGTCGGCAGTTTTGCCTTGATCCTGCTGGCGGCCGGGTTGATCGGGATCGGCTCCTCGACCTTCCACCCCGAGGCGTCGCGCGTGGCACGCCTGGCCTCCGGCGGCCGCTACGGCCTGGCACAATCGACGTTCCAGGTGGGCGGCAACGCCGGTTCCGCCTTCGGGCCGTTGCTGGCGGCGGCGATCATCATTCCCTACGGACAGGGCAACGTGGCCTGGTTTGGCTTGTTCGCGCTGTTCGCCTTGTTCGTGCTGTACCGCATCAGCCGCTGGTACGCCAATCACCTGAACCTGTTCAAGCTCAAGCAAGGCCAGGCGGCGACCCACGGCTTATCCAGGGGGCGGGTCTTGAGCGCCTTGGTGGTGCTGGGGTTGCTGGTGTTTTCCAAGTATTTCTACATGGCCAGTTTCACCAGCTACTTCACCTTCTACCTGATCGAGAAATTCGACCTGTCGGTGGCGTCATCCCAGTTGCACCTGTTCCTGTTTCTTGGCGCGGTAGCGGCCGGAACGTTTTTTGGCGGACCGATCGGTGACCGGATCGGACGCAAGGCGGTGATCTGGTTCTCGATCCTCGGCGTGGCGCCATTCACGCTGATCCTGCCTCACGTCGATCTGCTGTGGACCAGTATCCTCAGCGTAGTGATCGGCTTCATCCTGGCCTCGGCATTCTCCGCCATCGTGGTGTATGCCCAGGAACTGGTGCCGGGCAACGTCGGGATGATTGCCGGCGTGTTCTTCGGCCTGATGTTCGGTTTCGGCGGGATCGGCGCCGCGCTGCTGGGGCATCTGGCAGACATCCGTGGCATCGAATATGTGTACTGGTTGTGTTCGTTCCTGCCGTTGCTTGGGGTGTTGGCGATTTTCCTGCCGAGGACCAAAAAGGCCTGAGTCGGGCGCAATGCTCCTTCCATGGGAGGGAGCCGTCACATAATCCGCACAGGCGAATCACCCTCCACACGGTTGCCAACACTTCCCGACGCCAGATCAGCCTCCTTTGGTCGTCTTCCTCCAGTCGCAAGTGAACTTGCCGCTCGTTTGATATCTCCGAAAAAAGCGATCATCTCGATCAGCTCCGACAAGGCCAGTGGCCACCAAAACCACTGGTCTTGCTCATGGTCGGGCGGCGTGCAAACCCTGATCGCTTTACTAGAGTGACGAATCCAGCACCCATTTAAAGGATTAAACCATGGCAACTACCGATAGCACGGGAACCAGTTCCCATATCGTGAGAACGGGCCCGGGCACTGTCCAGGTCGACCTCACCGGCCATTCCGATGACAACCAGAGCATCATTATCCAGCCGGACGGAAAGATACTGATTGGCGGTTATACCGAATACCTGGCATGGGGTTACCCCGGCGCGCCAGGCGAGGAAAGCTACGGCTACGAACAGAACCATTCGGTTGTCCGCCTGAACGCGGATGGCAGCCTGGACACCGGCTTCCACGACGGCGGCGTCGACATTGTTCCTGCCACGATAGCCCCGTCGTCCCGCTACGAGCTGACGGCGGTGCAGGCCGATGGCAAGGTGCTTGTCGCTGTCGCGCTGAACACCGGCATACAGGTGGAGCGCTTCAACAGCGACGGGACACGCGATGCAGCCTTTGGTCAGAACGGCGCCGTGACGGTCGCCATCAGCCATGACTTCAAGGACATCGACCTGACGGCCAACACGGATGGCACCTTCCAGGTCAGCGCGCGTGGGTTCGACCAGGCCACTATCACCAAGGTCGGCGATGACGGCACCTTCGTCGACGGCTTTGGCAACGAGGGCGTGCTGACCGTCAACATTGCCGAAGACCCGTATTTCAACGGAGCAATCTCTACTGCGGTGCAGGCCGATGGAGGTGTCGTGGTCGGGGCTGCCTACAATGCCGCCGGGGCGGGTGATCCGACGTTCGCATTACAGCGCTACAACCCCGACGGTCAATTGGACACCCGTTTTGGTGACAACGGTGTCCTGCACTTGAGCGCTGCGATGGGTTTTGGCGAAGACTCGACGGTCACCATTCAGGCTGACGGCAAGATCGTTGTCATGGGCCACGCTCAGGGCGGTACCTTGGCCACCATCGCGCGGCTTAACGCTGACGGGTCCTTCGACACCCACTTTGGCGATAACGGCAGGGTGACCTTCGAGGCCGACACGCCAGTGGCATTGACGGTACAGGCAGATGGCAGGATCCTGGCCGCGGGCACGAGCAACGGCGATTTCAGTGTCATCCGCTTGAACGCCGATGGCAGTCTGGACAGCAGTTTCGGCAGCCAGGATGGCAAGCTCCATGTGGATGGGTACGCCGGTGAGGAAATCCTGCGGGGGACCGCTGCCGCCGAAATCATCCACGGCCTGGCCGGCGACGATGTGCTCCAGGGCAATGGCGGGCGTGACGTTCTGCAAGGTGGCGCTGGCGCGGACATCTTCCGCTTTACCGAACTGGGCGACAGTTTCCGCACGGCTGCGCTGAACAACAGCGACCGGGTCCGGGACTTCGATGTCTCACAGGACCGCATCGACCTGATTGGCCTGGGCTTCACCGGGATTGGCGACGGCCATGACGGCACCTTGGCCATCCAGTCCAGCGCGGACGGCACCCGCACCTACCTCAAGAGCTACGACGCCGATGCCGCCGGGCAACGCTTTGAACTGTCCCTGGACGGCAATCTGGTAGGGCAACTGAACAGCACCAATCTGGTGTTCAGCGCGCCCATCATTGAAGGAACGTCGGCCAGCGATACGATCAGCGGTTCGGCCTTGTCAGAGATCATCCGTGGCCTGGACGGCAATGACCGTATCAACGGCGGCGCCGGAGCAGACGTCATCATCGGTGGCGCGGG
Source organism: Pseudomonas sp. R3-56 (assembly GCF_051132075.1). Taxonomy (NCBI): domain Bacteria; kingdom Pseudomonadati; phylum Pseudomonadota; class Gammaproteobacteria; order Pseudomonadales; family Pseudomonadaceae; genus Pseudomonas; species Pseudomonas sp. R3-56. The sequence continues at coordinate 1,045,120 of NZ_CP071657.1, forward strand.
CGCCGACCGTCTCAACGGCGGAGACAGGGCCGACATTTCGTTGTGGACGGACAATCGGGAAAACGCCGACGTATTCCGCTATCTCTCCACCGAAGACAGCTACCGTACCGACAGCCAGAGCTTTGCCGACCTTATCGAAGGCTTTACGGTTGACGACAAGATCGATGTATCGGCACTGGGCTATACCGGCTTCGGAGAGGGGACGGACACGACGCTGAAGTTGGTTTACAACGAGGCATTGGACCGCACTTACCTGAAGGATGCGGAAGCGGACGCGCAAGGCCATGCGTTCCAGATTGCGCTGGCTGGGGACTGGCGGGAAAGCCTTGGCGAAGACAACATGGTCTTTGCTCCCGCTGCGGCTCCCGACGCCGAATTAGGCCTGATCGGGGTGGTGCCAGACGTCGATCAATGGCATTTGTTGAGTTGACGCCCATAAAAAAACACCGCGGACAGTTGCTGCCACGCGGTGTTTTTTTTATTTCAAACGTTAAAGCGGAAGTGCATCACGTCGCCATCCTTGACGATGTATTCCTTGCCTTCCAGACGCCATTTGCCGGCTTCCTTGGCACCGGCTTCGCCCTTGTACTGGATGAAATCCGAGTAGGCGACGACTTCGGCGCGGATGAAGCCTTTTTCGAAGTCGGTGTGGATCACGCCGGCGGCTTGCGGGGCGGTCGCGCCAACACGAACGGTCCAGGCGCGGACTTCTTCGACACCGGCGGTGAAGTAGGTCTGCAGGTGAAGCATTTCGTAGCCGGCGCGGATCACGCGGTTCAGGCCAGGCTCTTCCAGGCCCAGGGCCTCGAGGAACATATCCTTCTCTTCACCGTCGTCCAGCTCGGCGATTTCCGCTTCGATCTTGTTGCAGACCGGAACGACCATGGCACCTTCTTCTTCGGCGATGGCCTTGACCACGTCCAGGTGCGGGTTGTTCTCGAAGCCGTCTTCAGCGACGTTGGCGATGTACATGACCGGCTTTGTGGTCAGCAGGTGGAAGCCCTTGATCACCAGTTTTTCATCGGTGCTCATGTTCTTCATCAGGCTGCGGGCAGGTTTGCCTTCAGTGAAGTGGGCGATCAACTGCTCAAGCAGGCCCTTCTGGACTACTGCGTCCTTGTCGCCACCCTTGGCGTTGCGAGCGACTTTCTGCAGTTGTTTTTCGCAACTGTCGAGGTCGGCAAAAATCAGTTCCAGGTCGATGATTTCGATGTCGCGTTTCGGGTCGACGCTGTTGGAAACGTGAATCACGTTTTCGTCTTCAAAGCAGCGCACCACGTGGGCGATTGCATCGGTTTCGCGGATGTTCGCCAGGAATTTGTTGCCCAGGCCTTCACCTTTCGAGGCGCCCGCCACCAGGCCGGCGATATCGACGAATTCCATGGTGGTCGGCAGGATGCGCTTGGGGTTGACGATGGCTGCCAGGGCTTCCAGGCGTGGGTCGGGCATCGGCACGATGCCGCTGTTCGGCTCGATGGTGCAGAAGGGGAAGTTCTCGGCCGCGATCCCGGATTTGGTCAGGGCGTTGAACAGGGTGGACTTGCCGACGTTAGGCAGGCCGACGATGCCGCAATTGAATCCCATGGTGTTTCCCCTCGGATAAGTGTCAAGCCTTCTGGCTGTGCAGGTTTTTCATCGCACGGTTCCATTCACCGGCGAGGATATCCGGCAGCACGCCGAGGGCAAAATCGATGCTGGCATCGAGTTTTTCCTGTTCGGCGCGAGGCGCGCGACCCAGGACAAAGTTTGAAACCATACTGGCAACGCCCGGGTGGCCGATGCCGAGCCGCAGGCGGTAGAACGTATTCTGATTGCCCAGTTGCGCGATGATGTCGCGCAACCCGTTGTGACCGCCATGGCCGCCGCCCTGCTTGAGCTTGGCAACGCCCGGAGGTAGATCGAGTTCGTCGTGGGCCACCAGGATTTCTTCAGGCTTGATGCGAAAGAAACCGGCCAATGCCGCCACGGCCTGGCCGCTGCGGTTCATGTAGGTGGTGGGAATCAACAGGCGAACATCCTGACCTTGATGCGAGAAGCGCCCGGTCAGGCCGAAATATTTGCGATCGGCAGCCAGGCTGACGCCTTGGGCGTGCGCGATGCGCTCAACAAAAAGGGCCCCTGCGTTATGCCGGGTCTGTTCGTATTCAGCGCCTGGATTTCCCAGGCCAACGATCAGTTTGATGGCAGTCACGATAGGGGCCCTTCCTGGAGTGTGGATAACATGTCGCGGTCAGGTGTATGGCGACAACGAACGAAAATTGCGGATCTACCGTTAAGTAAACTTCGCGTTCTTGCCCGTTGTCTCGCTACGTTCCAGTCCGCGATGTTTCCGGTCACCCCGGCGACAGAGTGAAATTACTCTGCAGCGCCTTCTTCAGTAGCTTCTGGAGCAACACGTGGAGCGTGGACGTTGGCAACAGCCTTGTCATCACCGTGAGCCAGGGCAACAAACTCAACGCCTTTAGGGGCCTTGAGGTCGGACAGGTGAATGATCGTGCCGATTTCGGCGTCAGCCAGGTCGACTTCGATGAATTCAGGCAGGTCTTTCGGCAGGCAGGAAACTTCCAGCTCGGAAGTCACGTGCGAGATCTCGCCGCCTTTCTTGACCGGAGCAGCTTCGTTGATGAAGTGCACTGGAACAACAGCAGTCAGCTTCTGACCGGCAACAACGCGGACGAAGTCAGCGTGCATCACGTGGCCTTTGGCCGGGTGACGCTGCAGGGCTTTGATCACGACGTTTTGCTTGGTGCCACCAACGTTCAGCTCGATGATGTGGCTGTAGGCCGCTTCGTTTTCGAGCAGTTTGGCAACTTCTTTGGCCAGCATGCTGATGGACTCAGGGGCTTTGTCGCCACCGTAGACTACAGCTGGAACCAGGCTTGCGAGACGACGCAGGCGGCGGCTCGCACCTTTCCCCAGGTCGGAACGCACTTCAGCATTCAGAGTAAAATCGTTCATGTTGTATCTCCAAAATAGCCATGACCGAGTGGCGTTTGCGACCAGCGCCAGGCACGGTATGGGCAAAAAAGCCCCGCCCCGACAGGTGATGCCGGGGCGGGGCGCTTTTCGTCAACGAGACATCCTGGAAAGGGCAGGGCCCTTAACGGAACATCGCACTGATCGATTCTTCATTGCTGATGCGGCGAACCGCCTCGGCAACTACCGGCGCGATATCCAGTTGACGGATACGCGCACAGGCTTGTGCTGCAGCGGACAGCGGGATGGTATTGGTTACCACCAGCTCGTCCAGCACGGAATTTTCAATGTTTTCGATCGCTCGACCCGACAGCACAGGGTGTGTGCAGTAGGCAAAGACCTTGGCAGCGCCATGCTCTTTCAGGGCCTTGGCCGCGTGGCACAGGGTGCCGGCGGTATCGACCATGTCATCGACCAGAATACAGGTGCGCCCTTCGACGTCGCCGATGATGTGCATCACTTCGGAGTGATTGGCCTTCTCACGGCGTTTGTCGATGATACCCAGATCCACGCCCAGGGATTTGGCAACAGCCCGTGCACGCACGACGCCGCCGATATCCGGGGACACGATCATCAGGTTTTCGAAGCGCTGATCTTCAATGTCATCCACCAGGACCGGGGAGCCGTAGATGTTGTCCACGGGAATATCGAAGAAGCCCTGGATCTGGTCAGCATGCAGATCGACCGTGAGTACACGATCGATGCCGACCACGGTGAGCATATCGGCGACGACTTTCGCGCTGATAGCCACACGTGCGGAACGCGGACGGCGATCCTGACGGGCATAACCAAAGTAAGGAATAACAGCAGTAATACGAGTAGCCGAGGAGCGGCGGAAGGCATCAGCCATCACGACGAGTTCCATTAGGTTATCGTTGGTCGGAGCGCAAGTCGGCTGAATAATGAAGACGTCTTTACCGCGAACGTTTTCATTGATCTCGGCAGTGATTTCGCCGTCGGAGAACTTACCGACAGAAATGTCACCGAGAGGGATATGCAGCTGACGTACTACACGCCGAGCCAGATCGGGGTTAGCGTTCCCCGTAAAGACCATCATCTTGGACACGCGCAGTACCTGAAGGCTGAGGGTATACCTGGATGAGTATAGGAAAATGGCAGGGGCGGCTGGATTCGAACCAACGCATGGCAGGATCAAAACCTGCTGCCTTACCGCTTGGCGACGCCCCTGTATCTGTTGCTGCGAGTGCCCAGCACTCGATTCCTTTTAGAGCAGACTTTGCAGCTTGCGATGCAACATCGAAACGTTGCTTCCCTTTGCTACAAACCCTGTAAGGGTCTCTGTCAGAAGGGCCGAGACTTTATCAGCTTCAGCTTTGCTTGGGAAGCCCCCAAACACACAACTTCCAGTTCCGGTGAGTTTTGCTTCGGTAAATTTACCTAACAAATTCAAAGCGTTACGAACATCTGGATAACGCCTTGCTACCACCGGTAAGCAGTCATTTCGACTGTTTCCCTTGGGAACGGGGCGCACTTTAATGGGCTCCGAGTTACGTGTCAACAGCGGATCTGAAAAAATTTCTGCTGTACTTACAGATACTTGCGGCACCAGTACCAGATACCAGGGTTCTTCGGGTTCCACCGGGGTGAGTTTTTCCCCGACGCCCTCGGCAAAAGCCGCGTGGCCACGCACGAAAACCGGTACGTCGGCGCCCAATGTCAGGCCCAGCGCTGCCAGGCGATCCAGGTCCCAGCCAAGCTGCCACAAATGGTTGAGGCCCAGCAGAGTCGTCGCCGCATTCGAACTGCCGCCACCGATACCGCCGCCCATGGGCAGGATTTTTTCGATCCAGATGTCGATGCCCAGCGAACAACCGGATTGCTCCTGGAGTTTTTTCGCGGCCTTGACGATCAGGTTGCTGTCATGGGGTACGCCGTCGAACTCGGTGTGAAGATGGATCACGCCGTCATCGCGCACGGCAAAGGTGATCTCGTCGCCGTAGTCGAGAAACTGAAAAATCGTCTGCAATTCGTGGTAACCGTCGGGACGCCGGCCGAGGATATGCAGCATCAGGTTGAGCTTGGCCGGGGAGGGCAGCGTCAGGCGTGTTGCGCTCATGTCATTGCCCCAGCTTGCGCGGCTGCCATTGCTTGATGACCAGCGTGACGTCGAGGTTGCTGCCGTGCAGCTTGATGCGCTCGGGCAACCAGTAACCGTTCTGCCGGGCATAGCTGAGGTATTCGATCTGCCAGTCGTCCTGTTCCAGATTGGACAGGCGACTATCGGCATCCAGCGTCAGGCGGCTTTTGCTGTCCGGCGCCGGAAGGCCGCGGACCCACCAGGTGAGGTGCGATACCGGCAGTTTCCAGCCCAGCTGTTCTTCCAGTAGCGCCTCGGGGCTGGGCGCCTCGTAGCGTCCCTGGTTGGCGACTTCCAGCGAAACCTGGCCTGGCCTGCCGGTCAGCCGTGCCGCGCCACGACCCAGCGGGCCGGAAAGGCGAATGTCGTAGTAATCCTGGCGCTGCAACCAGAACAAGGTGCCGCTGCCCGAGTCTTTAGGCGCACGAATGCCGATCTTGCCGTCGATCTGCCAGCCGTCGAGGCCGCTCAGTTGTTCCTTGTGCACGCGCCACTGGGCCTGGTTGCCTTGGCCCTGGACGGACTCGCGGGCGCCGAAGCCCGCGCAACCGGCGAGCAGGGCGATGAAGCTGAAGACGATGAAGTGGCGCAAAAACATGGCTTAAAGAGTCTCTGATCCGGTCAGGCGTTTGATGGTGCTGCGCAGAATCGGGCTGTCGGGCTGTTCCTTGAGGAATTTGCTCCAGATTTGCCGGGCCTCGCGCTGTTTTCCGTTGGCCCACAGGACTTCACCCAGGTGAGCGGCGACTTCCTGATCGGGGAAGCGCTCCAGGGCCTGGCGCAACAGGCGTTCGGCTTCGTCGAGATTGCCCAGGCGAAAATTCACCCAGCCAAGGCTGTCGAGCACAGCAGGGTCTTCCGGATTGATCTGATGGGCTTTCTCGATCAGCACCTTGGCTTCATCGTAGCGGGTGGTGCGATCCGACAAGGTGTAGCCGAGGGCGTTGAGCGCCATGGCGTTGTCGGGATCACGCTGGATGATCAGACGCAGGTCCTTTTCCATCTGGGCCAGGTCATTGCGTTTTTCCGCCAGCATGGATCGGGTATACAACAGGTTCAGGTCGTCCGGGTATTGCTTCAAGGCTTGTTGCAGCACGGCCCAGGCTTTGTCGCTCTGGTTGTTCGCCGCCAGGGTCTCGGCCTCGATCAGGTAGAGCTGGATGCCGTAGTCCGGCTGGGTGTCGCGCTGGATGGCCAGGCGACTCTGGGCCTCGGCCGCCCGACCATTGCCGATCAGGATGTCGGCCTGGCGCAGCTGCGCGGGCAGGTAGTCGTTACCCGGGCCGACCTGGGCGTACTCGATCAGCGCGCTTTCGGGGTCGTTGCGTTCTTCGGCGATGCGCCCCAGGTTCAGGTGGGCCGAATCGACGTGGCTTTCGCGGGCGATCAGGTCCTCCAGATAGCCCTTGGCTTCTTCCCAGGCCTTGGCTTCCAGGCAGACCAACGCCAGCGAATAGCGCAGGTCGTCGTCTTCAGGGTACTGCTGAACCAGGCTGGAGAACTCGACCTTGGCGTCGTCCATGCGGTTGTTTTCCACCAGCATGCGTGCATAGGTGAGGCGCAGGCGTTTGTCGTCCGGGTATTTCTTGATGCTTTTTTCCATCAGCGGCAGGGCTTCATCGCCGCGATTCATGCTTTGCAAGAGGCGGGCGCGCAACAGGATAGGCGCTACTTCGCCGGGTTCCGGCGGGTTGTCCTCCAATAGCGTGAGGGCACCCTGGGAGTCGCCGTTCTGTTGCAAGAGCAAGGCCTTGCCAAAAATCAGCTGCCCGTTGTTCGGGTGACGCTGCAGCAGGCGGTCGAAACTCTTCATCAGGCCGTCGCGGGTTTCCTGGTCGGTATCGGCCGCAGACAGCGCGAGGAAATCGAAATGGGTATCGCCCTTGCCCAGCAGGACTTTCTCCATATACATCATGGAGTCGTCGTAACGGCCGGCGCGCGCCAGTTGCACGGCGGCGGCGCGTTGCGCTTCGAGATCGTCGGGTGCGTTCCTGGCCCAGATCAGCGCCGTATCCAGCGCGGGCTGGTCGGCCCCCAGGTATTCGGCGATGCGAAAGGCCCGCTCGGAGATGCCCGGGTCCTGGGTGTTGACGGCCTGGGTCACGTAGTTGTCCAGGGCAATATCGAAGCGATTGCGCTGGCCGGCGAGTTCGGCGCTCAACAGGCTGAAGATGGTTTCTTCGCTGAACGATCCGTAGACCTTGGGCTTTTCGGGGGCCGGGGTGCTGTCTTCGACCGGTGGCGTACCGTCCGTCGAGACGGGGGCCATGGACTGGCAGCCGCCGAGGAAGGCAAAAGCGAGGAGCAACGCGAAAGATCTATTCATATAGGAAGAGGGCGACTAACCTGCGGTCGGATCATCATGACACAAGCCATCGGCCAAACATAACCGAGTCTCGGTGGATGCCTCATAGGCACAGGTAATTGTGACAATAGTCGGTGGTGGTTGTTCTGAATCTGACGAAGTAGGACAATTGCCGGCTTCACGTCACCACCAGCGACCTTGAATGGCCTTCCTTGCACTTGGTATCAACCACAAGACTGCTTCAGTAGACGTCCGCGAGCGCGTGGCCTTTACGCCTGAGCAGCTGGTGGAGGCCCTGCAGCAGCTCTGCCGACTCACCGATAGCCGAGAAGCCGCGATTCTCTCCACCTGCAATCGCAGTGAGCTTTATATAGAGCAGGATCACGTTTCGGCCGATTCGGTGCTGCGCTGGCTGGCCCAATACCATGATCTGAGCCTTGAAGAGCTGCGCGCCAGTGCCTATGTGCATGAGGACGATGCGGCAGTTCGTCACATGATGCGCGTCGCCTCCGGGCTCGATTCGCTGGTGCTGGGCGAACCGCAGATTCTCGGCCAGATGAAATCGGCCTACGCCGTGGCCCGCGAGGCCGGAACGGTTGGCCCGCTGCTGGGGCGTCTGTTCCAGGCCACCTTCAATGCCGCCAAGCAAGTACGCACCGACACGGCCATTGGCGAAAACCCGGTGTCCGTGGCGTTCGCCGCCGTCAGCCTGGCGAAACAGATTTTCAGTGATTTGCAACGCAGCCAGGCGCTGTTGATCGGCGCGGGCGAGACCATCACCCTGGTCGCCCGGCACCTGCACGACCTCGGCGTGAAGCGCATCGTGGTCGCCAACCGTACGCTGGAGCGCGCCAGCACCCTGGCCGAGCAGTTCGGCGCTCATGCAGTGCTGCTCTCGGACATTCCCGCCGAGCTGGTGCACAGCGACATCGTCATCAGTTCCACCGCCAGCCAACTGCCGATCCTCGGCAAGGGCGCGGTGGAAAGCGCCCTGAAGCTGCGCAAGCACAAGCCGATCTTCATGGTCGATATCGCCGTTCCCCGTGACATCGAACCGGAAGTGGGCGAACTCGACGACGTTTACCTCTACAGTGTCGATGACCTGCACGAAGTCGTCGCCGAGAACCTCAAGAGCCGGCAAGGCGCGGCCCAGGCGGCGGAGGAAATGATCACCGTCGGCGCCGAGGACTTCATGGTGCGCCTGCGCGAGCTGGCGGCGGTGGATGTGCTCAAGGCGTATCGTCAGCAAAGCGAGCGGCTACGCGACGAAGAATTGCAAAAGGCCCAGCGCCTGCTGGCCAATGGCGGCAGCGCCGAAGAGGTGTTGGTGCAACTGGCGCGTGGCCTGACCAACAAATTGCTTCACGCGCCCAGTGTCCAGCTCAAGAAGCTGACCGCCGAAGGCCGCCTCGATGCGCTGGCCATGGCCCAGGAACTTTTCGCCCTCGGTGAAGCTTCACCGGATGGCTTATCGGATAAGAAACCGTAATGAAAGCGTCACTGCTCAATAAGCTGGATATTCTCCAGGACCGTTTCGAGGAACTGACCGCCTTGCTGGGCGATGGCGAAGTCATTTCCGACCAGAACAAATTTCGCACCTACTCCAAGGAGTACGCGGAAGTCGAGCCGATCGTTGCGACCTACAAGCAGTTGCTCAAGGTGCAGAGCGACCTTGAGGGCGCCCAGGCGCTGCTCAAGGACAGCGACCCGGACCTGCGCGAGATGGCCGTGGAAGAAGTTCGCGAAGCCAAGGAGCAACTGGTCGAGCTGGAAAGCGACCTGCAACGCATGCTGTTGCCCAAGGACCCGAACGACGGGCGCAACGTGTTCCTCGAAATCCGCGCCGGCACTGGCGGCGACGAGGCGGCGATCTTTTCCGGCGACCTGTTCCGCATGTATTCGCGCTACGCCGAGCGTCGCGGCTGGCGGGTCGAGATCCTCTCGGAAAACGAAGGCGAACACGGCGGCTATAAAGAAGTTATCGCCCGGGTCGAGGGCGATAACGTCTATGGCAAGTTGAAGTTCGAGTCCGGCGCCCACCGCGTACAACGCGTGCCGGCCACCGAATCCCAGGGGCGCATCCATACGTCCGCCTGCACCGTGGCGGTCTTGCCCGAGCCGGACGAACAGGAGGCCATCGAGATCAACCCGGCGGACCTGCGCGTCGACACCTACCGGTCTTCCGGCGCGGGCGGCCAGCACGTGAACAAGACCGACTCGGCGATCCGCATCACTCACTTGCCTTCGGGCATCGTGGTGGAGTGCCAGGAAGAGCGCTCCCAGCACAAGAACCGCGCGCGGGCGATGGCCTGGTTGTCGGCCAAGCTCAACGACCAGCAGACCAGCGCCGCCGCCAATGCCATCGCCAGCGAACGCAAGTTGCTGGTGGGCTCGGGCGACCGTTCCGAGCGGATCCGTACCTACAACTTTGCCCAGGGCCGGGTCACCGACCACCGTGTCAACCTAACCCTGTATTCCCTCGACGAAATTCTTGCAGGTGGTGTCGACGCCGTCATCGAGCCCTTGCTCGCTGAATACCAGGCTGACCAGCTGGCCGCGATTGGCGAGTAAGCAGAGGTAAACCCATGACCATCATCGCCAGCTTGCTTCGCGCCGCGCAATTGCCGGATTCGCCCAGCCCACGACTGGACGCCGAGCTGTTGCTGGCCGCCGCCCTGGGCAAGTCCCGCAGCTTCCTGCACACCTGGCCCGAGCGAATCGTGCCGAGCGAGGCGGCGCTGTTGTTTTCCGAATACTTGCGTCGCCGTCGCTCCGGCGAGCCGGTGGCTTATATTCTCGGGCAGCAGGGTTTCTGGAAACTCGATCTGGAAGTCGCGCCCCATACGCTGATCCCACGGCCCGACACCGAACTGTTGGTCGAGACCGCACTGGCATTGTTGCCAGCCACGCCCGCCCGGGTCCTCGACCTTGGCACCGGCAGCGGCGCGATTGCCCTGGCGCTGGCCAGCGAGCGTCCGGCCTGGAACGTCACGGCGGTCGACCGGGTGCTGGAAGCCGTGGCCCTGGCCGAGCGCAATCGCCAGCGCCTGGGCCTGCGCAATGTCACGGTGCTCAGCAGTCACTGGTTCAGCGCCCTGGAAGGCGAGCGTTTCGACCTGATCATCAGCAACCCGCCTTATATAGCCGCCAGCGATCCGCACCTGGCCGAGGGCGATGTGCGTTTCGAGCCGGCCAGTGCGCTGGTGGCGGGGGCGGACGGTCTCGACGACTTGCGTGCAATCATCGCCCAGGCCCCCGATCATCTCGGGGCAGGCGGCTGGCTGATGCTGGAGCACGGTTATGACCAGGCCGAGGCGGTGCGTGGTCTGTTGCAAAAGCAAGGGTTTGCCGAAGTCCACAGTCGCAAGGATCTGGGTAATCACGAACGCATCAGCCTGGGACGCCTGCCGTGCTGAATGATCAAGAACTGCTGCGCTACAGTCGCCAGATTCTGTTGCAGCACATCGACATCGATGGGCAGCTGCGCCTCAAGCAGGGCCGCGTATTGATCATCGGCCTCGGTGGCCTGGGCGCCCCGGTGGCGTTGTACCTGGCCGCCGCTGGCGTCGGCGAGTTGCACCTGGCGGATTTCGACACGGTCGACCTGACCAACCTTCAGCGACAGATCATTCACGACACCGATAGCGTCGGCCTCACCAAGGTCGATTCGGCGGTGCGTCGCCTGACCGCCATCAATCCCGAGGTTCGCCTGGTTTCCCATTCGACCGCCATGGATGAAGACTCCCTGGTCGGCGCGGTGGCGGCGGTGGATGTGGTGCTCGACTGTTCCGACAATTTTGCTACCCGCGAAGCGGTGAATGCGGCGTGTGTCACCGCCGCCAAGCCCCTGGTCAGCGGCGCAGCGATTCGCCTGGAAGGGCAACTGTCGGTATTCGACCCACGTCGCCCCGAAAGTCCTTGTTACCACTGCCTTTACGGGCACGGCAGCGAAGCCGAGCTGACCTGCAGCGAAGCCGGTGTGCTCGGGCCGCTGGTGGGTTTGGTAGGCAGTCTCCAGGCGCTGGAAGCCTTGAAGTTGCTGGCGGGTTTCGGTGAGCCCCTGGTGGGGCGCCTGCTGCTGATCGATGCCCTGGGCTCGCGTTTTCGCGAACTACGCGTCAAGCGCGATCCGCGCTGCAGTGTCTGCGGTAACCGGCATGCGTGAGGCGCCGGTCGGTGTGTTCGACTCGGGTGTCGGCGGGCTGTCGGTGCTGGGGGAAATCCGTCGGCTGTTGCCCAATGAGTCGCTGCTGTACGTTGGCGACTGCGGGCATATTCCCTATGGCGAAAAAAGCCCGGAATTCATCCGGCAACGCTGCGCGCTCATTGCCGACTTTTTCCAGCGCGAGGGCGCCAAGGCCCTGGTGGTGGCTTGCAACACCGCGACAGTTGCCGGGGTGGCTGAACTGCGTCGCGACTACCCCGATTGGCCCATCGTCGGTATGGAGCCGGCGGTCAAGCCGGCTGCCGCCGCGACGCGAAGCGGCATCGTTGGCGTGCTGGCAACGACTGGCACCTTGCAGAGCGCCAAATTTGCCGCATTGCTCGACCGCTTCGCCACGGATGTCCGCGTGATCACGCAGCCCTGTCCGGGGCTGGTGGAGTTGATCGAGGCGGGCGACCTGCACAGTTCGGCCTTGCACCAACTGCTACAGGGCTACGTCAACCCGTTGCTGGCGGCTGGCTGCGACACACTGATCCTTGGATGTACCCACTATCCATTCCTCAAACCGTTGCTCAAACAGATGATTCCGGCCCATATCAGTCTGATCGATACGGGCGCCGCCGTGGCCCGGCAACTCCAGCGCTTGTTGGCGGAGCGGGCGCTACTGGCTGACGGGCCTGCCAGCGAAACTCAGTTCTGGAGTAGCGCTGATCCGATACATTTAAGAAATATCCTACCGATGCTATGGAATTCGTCTGGCATTGTGCGAAGCTTCGTTCTGTAAAAAAACGTGAAAATTATGTGAATCGTGCTGAACTTCTGATTTGGCGTGGATTTCTATAGCTGTGTCTTCTGTAAGAAAAACTAACTAAGGCTGTCGGAAAAGGATGTTTCTAATGAAGCGTTTATTCTGCTTTGCCGCATTTGCGGCTGCGTTGCTGGGGCACACTTACACCGCACAGGCGGCGGGCGTGGAATTCGGGGTTGGCCAGACCGGCGACTCGACCATGACCTATCGCCTGGGCATGCAATTCGATTGGGACAAGAGCTGGCTGCAGAGCGACGTGGGGCGCTTGACCGGTTATTGGAGCGGTGCCTATACGTACTGGGAGGGGGATGAAACTTCGAGCAACCACAGCCTGTCGTTCTCGCCAGTCCTGGTGTATGAGTTTGCCGGTCAGAACGTGAAGCCTTACATCGAGGCAGGCGTCGGTGTTGCGCTGTTTGAAAACACTGAAATCGAAAGCAACAAGCTCGGCACAGCGTTCCAGTTCGAAGACCGCATCGGCTTTGGCCTGCGCTTCAATGGCGGGCATGAAGTCGGCATCCGTGCCACTCACTATTCCAACGCCGGCATCAAGTCGACCAACGACGGTGTGGAAAGCTACGCATTGCACTACACAATGCCGCTGTAACTGAGAAACTGTGGGAGCGAGCTTGCTCGCGATAGCGGTAGGTCAGTCGGTCAAGTATCGCCTGGACCACCGCTATCGCGAGCAAGCTCGCTCCCACAAAAAGCTTCTTCTATCTGTATGCCGTTGCAATGCCCTGTCGCTCTTCCAGGCATTCTGGCGCACCCATCTCGAATTCCCGGCAGATGAGCGGACGTCTTTCGTAGATTGTGCATCTCATGGTGTCGCGATCCAGCGCCGCGCACCAGCCGTCGTCAAGACGCAGCATCACTTCTCCACCCCAGTCATCCGTGTCGATGAAGCGCTCGGGCACGCCGGTGTCGGTGATCAACATGACTTCCAGTTGGCAGCAGCACGCCGCACACGTTGAACACGTGACGGCCGGGGCGGGGATTTCGTGCAGCGGGATGGTCTTCATGGCGCGCAGTGTAAGGCAAGCGCGCTGTTCAGGGGTGTCCCTTGATCGGGCACTGGTAACTGTCCGAACGTGAATGCGCGCCCGCCAGCACCGTGTCGTTCGATGGCAATGGCCAAAGCAGGTTCATGGTCATGGCAGGCAGGATCACTTCAGGGGGACGTTCGGTCAGTTGGGTCAGGATGTGATCGGCTGCCGCTTCAGCAGACCAGCGAATCGACGGCGGCAATTCATCGTCGACGGCCGGCGATGAGTTGTCGAACCCTGGGTGCACGATGGTCACGTCGATGCCATCGCGGGCCAGTTTGCCGCGAGCCGATTCGAATAGAAAGCGCATCCCTTGGTCCCCGGCCTCGAATTGCGAGGGCGGCAGATAGGTCAGCGGACTGGCGATGCCCACCAGATGGGTCCCGTTGCCGGCGCGCAGCAATGGCGCGGCCGCCTCGATACACAGGCTGGCGGCCAGCAGGTTGCTGCGCACGATGTGTTCGATGATCGATGGGTTAACGGGTTGTCCGCTGATGTATTCGGCGGTTCCGGCGTTGATGATCACGGTATCCAGGGAGCCCCATTCCTGGGCGATTCGCTCGCCCGCCTCGCGTACGGCTTGACTGTCGGTCAGATTGCCGGCCACGATCAGGACCTGTCCTGGATATCTTGCCAAAAGCGCATCGCACGGCAAGCGCGAGCTGACAGCCAGATGGGCGCCGGTACGCAGTATCGATTCGGCCAAAGAGGCGCCAATTCCGTTACCGGCGCCGGTCAGCCAGTATCGCCGTGGCGGTGTCGAACCCATTCCTCACTCCTTGTTTACCGGACGATGCGCCTTTTTTAACGACTATATCGTCATACTATTGAGAATGGCAGCCCGCATCGGCCGACCCCTGTTCGTTCACCGCACAAATTCTCAACCGGCGTCCTGCCGTGACGGCAGGTTTCTAAACGCTGCCAGGGCGCGGGCCCTGGACTGGCTGAGGTCGACGATCGGAGCGGGGTAGTCCACCGCGCCAAACAAATCGCCACGGGTATTCGGGCTATGGACATCCGGCTTATCGAGATCGTTCAGTTCGGGTAACCAGCGTTTGATGAACAACCCCTCGCGGTCGAATTTTTCCGATTGGCTCAACGGATTGAAAATCCGGAACCAGGGCGCCGAGTCGGTGCCGGTCGAGGCGCTCCACTGCCAGCCGCCATTGTTTGCCGCCAGGTCACCGTCGATCAGGTGCTGCATGAAAAAGCGTTCGCCCTCTCGCCAATCGATCAACAGGTTCTTGGTCAGGAACATCGCCACCACCATCCGTAGGCGGTTATGCATCCAGCCGGTCTCCAGCAATTGGCGCATGGCAGCGTCAATGATCGGCAAGCCTGTACGGGCTTCTTTCCACGCCGCCAGTGCCTGGGGGTCGTTGCGCCAGGCCAGGGCCTCGGTTTCCGGGCGGAACGCGCGGTGGCGCGATACGCGGGGGAATCCCACCAGAACGTGTTTATAAAACTCGCGCCAGAGCAGTTCATTAATCCAGGTCACGGCGCCGACGTTTCCGCTTTCGAACTCGCCCTGATTGGCCTGCAGCGCGGCGTGCAGGCACTGGCGCGGTGAAACCACGCCGGCCACCAGATAGGCCGACAGCTGGCTGGTCCCGGGTCTGGCCGGAAAATCCCGTTCGCTCTGGTAGTAATCGATGTGTTGCTCGACGAACGACTCGAGCCGGCGCCGGGCTTCGCTTTCGCCGGCGGGCCAGAGATCGCGCAGGTCCGCATTTGGCGGGTTGAATCCTTCGACCTGCGTCGGCAGCGGATCGCTGGTGATGGCGGTAGGCGCCTGGCGGACAGGCGCGGGCACCAGGCTCGGTAACGAAAAATGCAGACGGCTATAGCAGACCTTGCGAAATTGGCTGAACACCTTGAAATAACTGCCGGTCTTGGTCAGGACGCTACCGGGCTTGAACAGGAGCTGGTCGAGATGGCTGTGAAATTCCACGCCCTCATCCTTTAGCGCCCGGGCGACGTCGGCGTCGCGCCGGGTTTCATTCAGGCCGTATTCCTCGTTGACGTGTACGGCACCGATGCCCAGCTCGCGACATAAAGTGACCAGCACTTGCGGGGCCTGATTCCAATACTCCGTGTTGCGGATCAGCAATGGGATGTTCAGTTCCGCCAGGGCCGTGCTCAATGCCGCGAGGTTGCGCAACCAGAAATCGATCTTGCAGGGTGCATCGTCATGGGCCGCCCATTGCTTCGGGCTCGGCAGGTAGACCGCTACGCAGGGCCCCCGGGCAGCGGCGGCCGCCAGGGCGGTGTTGTCGTGCAGGCGCAAGTCGCTGCGCAGCCAGATCAATTGCATGGATTTTTCCAACTAAAGAAGTTCTCTGCGGCTCAGTTCGCGATGAGCCGATAGCGGGTCTTCGGCCCAGCTGACGTTGCTCATTGCCGCGCTTGCAGACAGCTTGGCCTGGTGAATCGAGGCGGCGGGGCCGGCGATGATGATCGGGCAGTCGAGCCCGCTCAGCAGCCTGGGCAATTGCGACAGATTCAGTGCCTGGCTCGAATACAGCAGCACGCCGCGGGCCTTGAGCCGTTCGACCGCCAACGCCAGCTCACCGGCCGGGAGCGGCCCGTCGAACACCTCCACGGGACAGTCGGCGCTGCTTGCCAGCCAGGCGGTGAGCCACAATTGGGGCTCCTGCGGCACCTCGGACTGGTTGATCATCAACAGCGGTGCGCCGCGCAACTGGCGGTTGTTGTGGTAGATCCGGCTGCCGAATTTGCTGCGCAGCCAGGAGTACAGGAAGACCTTTTCCAGCTGCGCGCCGAACTGGCTCTGCCAGCGCAATTGCAACTCGCCCAGCAAGGGCAGGAGCAACTGTTCACAAACAGTCCAAGGCGGATACAGCGCCATGGCCTGGTTCACCGACTCATCGACCTGACGCTCGGCCAGTTGCGTCACCGCCAGCATCAGGGCATGGCGCTGACGTTGCCAGTCGTCTTCCAACGGTTCGCCTGACGGCTGCGGTGTGTCGAGCAACGGTTTTATCTTGCTCACTGCCACGCCACGATCGATCCAGGTGAGGATGCTCAGGATCCGCTGCACATGTTCGCGATTGAACAAGCGATGGCCCTTGGGCGTACGGTGCGGCACGATCAACCCGTAGCGCCGCTCCCAGGCTCGCAGCGTGACGGCATTGACGCCGGTTTGCCGGGCGACTTCGCGGATGGGCAGCCAGCCCTGCGCGAGGGCCTTGGCGAAGTCGGCGCCAAGGTCTTCGCTGGCGCTGGAGTCGAGTTCGTCTTTCATCAGATGGCGTTTCGCAAGCTGAGGTTCTCTGGGTGCGGTTGCAGGTAGACCTGTTGTGCGAGATAGGGGTCGGGGTGCTGACGCAGATGATGCTTGAGCAACGTGAGCGGCACCACCAGTGGCACGATACCAAGACGGTACTGCCCGATCAGGTGCTGCACCTCCTGCTTGTCATCGGCATCGATGGCGCGCTTGAGGTAACCGCTCAGGTGCTGCAGGACGTTGGTGTGCGTGCGTCGGGTGGCGCATTTCTTCAAGGCCGCCATCAGCGCGCTGAAATAACGCTGGCCCAGTTCGTCCGGATCGGCCTTGCCCATGTTGCCCAACATGTTGCCCAACGCCTTGTATTGCTCAGGGTTGTGGGCCATCAACAGGTACTTGTAGCGTGAGTGAAATTCAATCAGGTCGCGTCGGGTCAGCCCCCGGCGGCGCAGCGGTTGCCAGGCGGCATAGGCGAATACACGGGTCAGAAAGTTCTCCCGCAGTACCGGATCGTTGAGGCGGCCGTCTTCTTCCACCGGCAGATCGGGGTGACGCTCGCAAAAGGCCTGGGCGTAGACACCACGTCCGCCGCCGTCCTGCGGGACACCGTTGTGGTCGTAGACCTTGACCCGCTCCAGCCCGCAGGACGGCGACTTCTGCATGAAGATATAGCCGCAGATGTCATCCAGCTCAGCGGCCATTTGTTGTCCGTAATCGGCCAATGGCTGGGTCACGTCGAGGTCTCGCTTCACCGTGCCGACCGCGTCGGGGCGCGCGGGGTTGCCAACCAGCCGGATCGGCTCGCGCGGGACGCCCAGGCCAATGGCAACTTCCGGACACACCGGCACGAATTCGAAGTACTCGACCAGCGTGCGGCTGCACAACGGCGATTGCTTGTGACCACCATTGAAGCGCACTTCAGCGCCCATCAGGCAGGCGCTGATGGCAATTTTCGGTTTGGCGATAGCTTCGTTGGGCATGGGCGACCTCTGCTGGGTAAATCTTGTACATATACTATTATTTGTACAATATTTTCATCATAGGTCGGTACGCGAACAAGTCAACCGATTGTTCCAGGCCGAAGGGTGGCGTTGTGACCTTGCCGCCGGCTGCTGCCTCTCGCGACAGCAGCGGATGGCCTGGGGAATGCGCTCACTGAAGGCTGGCGTGCAAGCGACGGGCGGCATCCTGGCCACTGAGCCATGCTCCTTCGACCCGGCCGGACAGGCACCAGTCTCCGCACACATACAAGCCCAGGTCGGCATCGGCCAGGGCGCCCCATTCGTGGCTGCCGGCGGGACGGGCATACAGCCAGCGATGGGCCACGCTGAAGCTCGGCGCGGGCATCGCGCTGTGCAGCAGTTCTGCGAAGGCGCCGTGCAAATGCTCGATCACCGCTTCCTTGGGCATGTCGATGTGCTGGCGGCTCCAGTCGCTGGTTGCATGCAGCACCCAGGTGTCGAGCTTGGCATCGCGCCCTGGTTTACTGCGGTTGCGGGCCAGCCAGTCGAGGGGGCTGTCCTGGACGAAGCAGCCCTCCATGGGCGTATCCAGGGGTTGTTCAAAGGCCAGCGCCACTGCCCAGGTGGGGTCCATTTTCACCCCGGCGGCGACGCCGGCCAGTTTCGGCACGGCGGCGAGCAATGCCGTGGCCTGAGGCGCGGGCGTGGCAATCACGACCTGGCCGAACGGGCCGTGGGTAAACCCTTCGGCGTCCTGCAGGTGCCAGTGTTCCTGGCCACGAAAGACCTCGGTGATGCGGCAGGAGAACTGCACCTGCAGTTCGCCGAGCAGGGCGCGGGTAATCGCGCTCATGCGCGGGGTACCGACCCAGCGGGTCTGCTCGTCCGGCGAGGGGCTCATCTGCCCGTCCTGGAAGTGATAGAGCTGCGGGTTCCATTCCGCCGCCCAGCCGTTGGCTTGCCAGCGCTGGACTTCCGTGACGAAGCGCCGATCCCGGGCGGTGAAATATTGTGCGCCCATGTCCAGCGCGCCAGCGTCGCTGCGCTTGCTCGACATGCGGCCGCCGCTGCCATGGCTTTTATCGAAGAGTTGAACGACATGCCCGGCCTCCGTCAGGGCCTGGGCGGCTGAAAGTCCGGCGATGCCGGTGCCGATGATTGCGATGGGTACAGTCATGAGGGCCTCGTTTACCTTTCTGTACAGACTACGCCGTCGTTTAATCCTGTACAATTCTGGTTTTTGGTATAAGTTTTACCGTTCGCGTTTTGGCGGGTTGTCCTATTGTTAGGTACAGACCCTGTCCGATATGAACAACGCCTACTTATAAAAATAGACTAATGGGCCAGGTAAAACGCGAGCCGAGGAACATCTCATGCACATATTGCTGACCGGCGGTACTGGTTTGATCGGACGTCAACTCTGCCGGCACTGGCTGGAGCAGGGACATCGCCTGACGGTCTGGAGTCGTCGGCCCGAACAGGTGGCGAAAATCTGCGGCGCGCAGGTGCGCGGTATCGCCAGCCTCGATGAGCTTGGCGAACCGGTGGATGCGGTCGTCAACCTTGCCGGCGCGCCTATCGGCGACAGGCCCTGGAGCCATAAACGCAAGATGCTGCTGTGGAGCAGCCGCGTCACGCTGACCGAGGTTCTGCTGGCCTGGCTGGAGCGTTGCGAACAGAAACCGCGGGTGCTGATTTCAGGCTCTGCGGTGGGCTGGTATGGCGACGGCGGCGAGCGGGAGTTGACCGAAGAATCCGGACCGGTCAGCGAAGACTTCGCCAGCCAGTTGTGCATCGCCTGGGAAGAAACCGCGCAACGTGCAGAAGCCCTGGGCATACGCGTGGTGCTGGTTCGCACCGGCCTGGTCCTGTCTGCCGAGGGCGGCTTTTTGTCGCGGCTGTTGCTGCCGTTCAAACTGGCAATGGGCGGGCGTATCGGCAGCGGGCGGCAGTGGATGCCCTGGATTCATATCGACGATCAAATCGCCCTGATTGATTTTCTTCTGCACCGCAGCGATGCCAGTGGTCCTTATAATGCCTGCGCACCGAACCCGGTGCGCAACCGCGATTTCGCCAAGGCCCTGGGGCACGTACTGCATCGCCCGGCCGTGGTGCCGATGCCGGAGCTTGCGTTGAAAATCGCATTGGGGGAGTTGTCATTGCTGTTGCTGGGAGGCCAGCGCGCCACGCCCGCCCGATTGCAGGCGGCGGGGTTTTCATTCCGGTTCACTGAGTTGTCTGCGGCCCTGGAAGATTTGTCGGGTCGCCTTTGAAATAGGACGTTGCATGACCGATCACGCGTTGCTTCTGGTGAATCTGGGTTCGCCTGCCTCCACCTCGGTGGCCGATGTACGCCGCTACCTCAACCAATTTCTGATGGACCCCTACGTCATCGACCTGCCATGGCCGGTGCGGCGGCTACTGGTGTCGCTGATCCTGATCAAGCGCCCCGAACAATCGGCCCACGCCTATGCCTCGATCTGGTGGGAAGAGGGCTCGCCACTGGTGGTCCTCAGTCGCCGCCTGCAACAGGCCATGAAAGCGCAATGGACCCAAGGCCCGGTGGAGCTGGCGATGCGTTATGGCGAGCCATCGATCGAATCGACCCTGGTGCGCCTGGCAAGCCAGGGGCACACGAAAGTCACCCTGGCGCCGCTGTATCCGCAGTTCGCCGACAGTACCGTGACCACGGTCATCGAAGAAGCCAAGCGGGTCGTGCGCGAGAAAAAGCTCAAGGTGCAGTTCTCGATTCTCCAGCCCTTCTATGACCAGCCGGAATATATCGATGCCCTGGTTGCCAGCGCCAAGCCGTACCTGATGCAGGATTACGATCATCTGTTGCTGAGTTTCCATGGCCTGCCGGAACGGCACCTGACCAAGCTCGACCCTACGGGCTATCACTGCTTCAAGGACGCCGATTGCTGCCGGAACGCGCCGCCGGAAGTCATGGCCACGTGTTACCGCGCCCAGTGTATTCGTACCGCCGAGCTGTTCGCCCGGCAGATGGGGCTGGCGGATGGCAAATGGTCGGTGTCGTTTCAGTCGCGATTGGGACGGGCCAAGTGGATCGAACCGTATACCGAGGCGCGCCTGGACGAGCTGGCCAAAAACGGCGTGAAAAAAGTATTGGTGATGTGCCCGGCATTCGTTGCCGATTGCATCGAGACGCTGGAAGAAATCGGCGACCGCGGGCGCGAGCAGTTTCGCGAAGCGGGAGGGGAGGAGTTGGTACTGGTGCCGTGTCTCAATGACGATCCGCAGTGGGCGAAGGTGTTGAGCACCCTTTGCGAGCGGGCGCCGCTGGCTTTGTAGATTTCAGCGGCCCCTTCGCGAGCAGGCTCGCTCCCACAAGGAAAGCGTGTGCTCACAACGTTTGTGTTCACAACATCCCCTGTGGGAGCGAGCCTGCTCGCGAAGCTTCTGACTGACGACGAAAACTCAGATCAGCGGCTCATCCGCCTTCTTCTGCTTCCAGCCATCGTTGCCCGGCAAGATCAGGTTCAACGCGATCGCCACCACGGCGCACAGCGCGATGCCCTTGAGGCCGAAGTCGTCCGGGCCGGTACCGGTGCCGACCAGTACGCCGCCGATGCCGAACACCAGCGTCACCGAAACGATCACCAGGTTGCGTGCTTCGCCCAGGTCGATCTTGTGGCGGATCAGCGTATTCATGCCCACCGCCGCGATCGAACCGAACAACAGGCACAGGATCCCGCCCATCACCGGCACCGGAATGCTTTGCAGCAGTGCGCCGAACTTGCCGATGAACGCCAGGCTGATGGCGAAGATCGAGGCCCAGGTCATGATCTTCGGGTTGTAGTTCTTGGTCAGCATCACCGCGCCAGTCACTTCGGCATAGGTGGTGTTGGGCGGGCCACCGAACAGGCCGGCTGCGGTGGTGGCGATACCGTCACCGAACAGCGTGCGGTGCAGGCCGGGTTTTTTCAGGTAGTCGCGACCGGTCACGCTACCCACGGCAATTACCCCGCCGATGTGTTCGATCGCTGGCGCCAGGGCTACGGGCACGATGAACAGGATCGCTTGCCAGTTGAACTCCGGCGCGGTGAAGGCCGGCAGGGCGAACCAGGGGGCGGCGGCGATTTTCGCGGTGTCGACGACGCCGAAGAAAAAGGCCATGGCAAAACCCACCAATACGCCGGAGATGATCGGCACCAGGCGGAAAATGCCTTTGCCGAACACGGCGACGATCAGAGTAGTGAGCAACGCCGGCATCGAGATCAGCATCGCCGTCTGATAGTGAATCAGCTCGGTGCCGTCGCCGGCCTTGCCCATCGCCATGTTGGCGGCGATTGGCGCCATCGCCAGGCCGATGGAAATAATCACCGGGCCGATCACCACCGGTGGCAGCAGCCGGTCAATGAAGCCGGTGCCCTTGATCTTCACCGCCAGGCCCAGGAACGTATAGACGAAACCGGCCGCCATCACGCCGCCCATGGTCGCCGCCAGGCCGAACTGGCCTTTGGCAAGAATGATCGGCGTGATGAAGGCAAAGCTCGACGCCAGGAACACCGGCACCTGACGCCCGGTAACGATCTGGAACATGATCGTCCCCAGGCCCGCGGTGAACAGCGCCACGTTCGGGTCCAGGCCGGTGATCAGCGGCATCAGCACCAGCGCGCCGAAGGCGACGAACAGCATCTGCGCGCCGGAGAGCACCTGACGCCAGAGCGGATCGTTGAATTCGTCCTGCATGCTCAGGCGTCCTTCTGCTTGGTGCCGAAGATTTTGTCGCCGGCATCGCCCAGGCCCGGGATGATGTAGCCGTGCTCGTTGAGTTTCTGGTCAATGGAGGCGGTGTAGATGGTCACGTCGGGGTGGGCATCTTCCACGGCCTTGATGCCTTCGGGCGCGGCGACCAGGACCATGGCGCGGATGTCCCGGCAACCGGCTTTTTTCAGCAGGTCGATGGTGGCAACCATGGAGCTGCCGGTCGCGAGCATCGGGTCGATGATCATCGCCAGGCGCTCGTCGATCTCCGGCACCAGTTTTTCCAGGTAGGTATGGGCCTGCAGGGTTTCCTCGTTGCGGGCCACGCCGACGGCGCTGACCTTGGCACCCGGAATCAGGCTCAGGACGCCTTCGAGCATGCCGATACCGGCTCGCAGGATCGGCACCACGGTAATCTTCTTGCCGGCGATTTTTTCCACCTGCACCGTGCCCGCCCAACCGGCGATCTCGTAGGATTCCAGCGGCAGGTCCTTGGTGGCTTCGTAGGTGAGCAGGGCACCGACTTCCTGGGCGAGCTCGCGGAAGTTCTTCGTGCTGATGTCGGCGCGGCGCATCAGGCCGAGTTTATGTCTGATCAGCGGGTGGCGGATCTCGAGGATGGGCATGGGGAAGGCTCCGGCGGCGGGCAAAAAAACCGGCCTAGATTAATCTATCCGAGGGTGTTGTCCTATAGACAATACAGAACGTTAGTCCACAAACGCTTGATCTGGCCGGGCGGGATGCGTACCTTTGCCCGCTTTTCCGCAAACGCCACCCTTGGAGAGCGCCATGTCCGCTGATCTCGAGCATATCCGTCAAGTCATGCGAGAGGCTGACTGCCTGTACACCGAAGCTGAAGTCGAAGCGGCCATTGCCCGTGTCGGTGCGCAAATCAACGATCAGTTGGCTGACCGCAACCCGGTGGTGTTCTGCGTGATGAACGGCGGGCTGATTTTCTCCGGCAAGCTGCTGACCTGCCTGAACTTCCCGTTGGAAGCTTCCTACCTGCACGCCACCCGCTATCGCAACGAAACCAGCGGCGGCGACCTGTTCTGGAAAGCCAAGCCGGAAGTCTCGTTCATCGACCGCGACGTGCTGATCATCGACGATATCCTCGATGAAGGTCACACCTTGGGCGCGATCATCGACTTCTGCAAACACGCTGGCGCCCGTGCCGTACATACCGCCGTGCTGATCGACAAGGACCACGACCGCAAGGCCCGTCCCGACCTGAAGGCCGACTTCGTCGGGCTGCCGTGCATCGATCGCTACATCTTTGGCTACGGCATGGACTACAAAGGCTACTGGCGTAACGCCAATGGTATTTTTGCCGTCAAGGGAATGTAACCACACAATCAAACCAGTCTTGAGGACGCTGCGCTCGCGGCCAACCAACGCTCACTTTTGCTCCGCGCCTGTTCCAGCGTCTGCACATACGCCAACTGCCGCTGCTGGCGATGGACCCCGGCGCGGCGCAATTTCAGGCGTACCCTCGGTGCGGTCGCGACCAGGATCAGGCCGATGCCCTGCTTTCGATAGTCCCTGAGGATATTTTCCAGCGCGGCCAGGGCCGTCATGTCCAGCATCGGCACGGCGCTCATGTCCACGACCACCACCCGGACACCCGGGTCGAACCGGCGTAATACATCCAGGGCCTTCTCCGCCGCACCGAAGAACAGCGGCCCGCGAATGGCGTAGCAGCGAATATGCTCGGGCATGTCCAGCAAGGCCTGGTGGGCATGGCGTGGCAGTTCAGCGCTGTCGGTCAGTTCGCTCATGCGCTTGATGAACAGCCCGGCGGCCAACAACAGGCCGACGGCGACGGCCAGGACCATGTCGAACAGCACCGTCAGGCCCAGGCAGGTCAGCAGCACCAGCACGTCGCTGCGCGGGGCGATGCGCAGGGTATGCAGCACATGCCCGGCCTCGCTCATGTTCCAGGCGACCATCACCAGCAACGCCGCCAGTGCCGCCATCGGCAAATAACTGAACAGCGGCGCGAGCAACACAATCGCCACCAGCACCACCAGGCTGTGAATGATTGCCGCCAGGGGCGATGACGCGCCGCTGCGCACGTTGGTTGCGCTGCGGGCAATTGCGGCAGTGGCGGTGATGCCGCCGAACAACGGCGCCACGAGGTTGCCCAGGCCTTGGCCGATCAATTCGGCGTTGGGGTCGTGCCTGCTCCCGGTCATGCCATCCGCCACCACGGCGCAGAGCAATGACTCGATGGCGCCGAGCATGGCGATGGCGAAGGCCGGGCCCAGTAATTGGCGGAACAGGTCATAGGAAAGTATCAACGCACCGCCCTGGCCATTCGGCAGGTTCCAGGGCCAGTCGAAGCTCGGCAGGAAAGGCGGGATGCCGGGGTAGACCATGCCGTCGACGACGTAGCTGAAGCGTTCGCCCAGCGTTGCGACCGGCAGCCCGGCGCGCTCGATGGCCAGCCCCAGCAACGCGCCGATCAGCAGCGCGACCAGATGGCCCGGGACGCGTGGCACCCAGCGCGGCCAGGCAATCAATACGGCCAGGCATGCCGCGCCGATAATGGCATCGCCAAGCCGTGCGCCGGGCAGCGCCACGATCAATTCGCCGAGCTGTTCGATGTAATGCGTGGCCTGGCCCGCAGTGTTCAGGCCCAACAGGTCCTTCAATTGCAGCGTCGCGATCACCACGCCGATCCCGGCGGTGAAACCGAGGATCACCGGATAAGGGATGAACTGGATCAAGCGCCCGGCGCGCATCAGCCCCAGCGCAATCAGGATCAGGCCGGCAAGCATTGTGCACAGCAGCAGGCCGCCCAGGCCGTATTGCTGGGTGATGGGGAGCAGGATGACAACGAATGCGGCCGTCGGCCCGCTCACGTTGAATCGCGAGCCGCCGGTCAGGGCAATCAAGGGGGCGGCCACCAGCACGGTGTAAAGACCGTGTTGTGGCGGCACGCCAACGGCGATTGCCAGGGCCATGGCCAGGGGGATGGCGATGATGCCGACCGTAAGCCCGGCTACGAGGTCACCGCGCAGGCGCTCAAGGGTGTAACCGGCACGCCAGGCTTGGCGCCAGGCGGCGAACAGCGGTGGGGCGGAGAAGGCCATGATGCTCCTCGCATAGACTGGACAATAAACCCGTGGCGAGGGAGCTTGCTCCCGCTGGGCTGCGCAGCAGACCCAAGATGGGCCATTGAAATCTTTCAGACGGAGTGCGCTAGCCGATTTACGACGGCTGCGCCGCCGAGCGGGAGCAAGCTCCCTCGCCACAACGGCATATGCCAGCGGGCCGACACCGATGGCCTCACGGAGTATGCCGCGCCGCAAGCCCCGCTGTATTGACCCGGGTCGCATATTTTTTCAAGGAGTGCTAGCGTGCCCAGCCATGCCTTCCGGAGCCTGTCATGAGTGTATCGATCCGCCGCTGTGCCGCTCTGCTGCTGATCTGCGGCCTGCCATTGCTGGCGGTGGCCGCGCCGATGCACAGCCAGTTCCTGCCCCCCGATGACCTGGTGGCGCGTCAGGAACAGCCCGAACAGCAGCAGTTGCTGCAAGTCACCGAGTATTCGGTGGTACTGGGCAACCAGCGCCCATCCAACCAGCAGCCGATCCCGGTCACTTCGCCGCTGATGGTGCGGCTCAAGGGCAAGCCCCTGAACAAGGGAGCCACCATCAACCAGGTGATCCTCAATTTTGATGGCGAAAGCAAAAGCCTGAAGAAACCGGTATTCGATGAGGCGAGCAAGACCCTGACGCTGTCTTATCCACAGGCCCAGTACCGGGTGGTGATCGATCTGTTGCGCAACGACACGGTCTACGTGCAGTTCCTCAGCTACGCCAACGGCCATATCTGGGCCGACCTGCACACTGGCGCCGCACGCCCGCGTTGAGCCCCGAGGCCCGCCGGGGGTAAACTGCCCGCCCCGTGAACTGTGCGAGCTGGAGCCGGCAATGCGTAAAGACAAGAAACAAGTGATTGGTGACGAGATTGGCGACGAACAGATCAAGCTGTTCCTCAATTTCGAGCCCGTCGATGCCACTTCGCCGTCGCTGCACAAACTGATCAAGGCCTACCGTGGGCTGCGTGTCGACGATTTCGAGCGCTTCCTGGGTTTTTTCGTCGAGGCGGGTTACGACCTGAATGGCAAGGACGAACAGGGTAACGATTTCGTTGCGTTGATCCATGATCAGCGCAATGCAGAGGAATATATTGAGTTGATCAAGAAAGCTCGCGGTTGATTGATTAGGCCTGCTGCGCAGGCCAGCGGGAGCAAGCTCCCTCGCCACGAAAAGCTGCAAAAAAAACGCCCCGCTCTCATGGAGAACGGGGCGTTTTTTTATCCGGGCGAATCAAGCGTAGCTTTGGGTTTCGCTGCTTGCTTCAACCAGTTCCAGCGCGATGTTGTTCTGCGCGTTGACCTTGCGATACAGCGCCGCATCGGTTTCCAGCACCTTCTCCCGGGCCGGGAAGATTTCCGCGAGCTTGGCGGCCCACTCTCCCTTGGCTTTTTCCGGGAAGCAGCGCTCGATCAGTTCGAGCATGATCGACACGGTGACCGAAGCGCCTGGTGAAGCGCCGAGCAGGGCGGCGAGAGTGCCGTCCTTGGCCGCCACCAGTTCGGTACCGAATTGCAGGATGCCGCCTTTCTTCGGATCTTTCTTGATGATCTGCACGCGCTGGCCAGCCACTTCCAGGCGCCAGTCCTCGGCTTTCGCCTCGGGGTAGAAGCGCCGCAGGGATTCCAGGCGCTGCTCCATGGACTGCATCACTTCGCTGATCAGGTACCTGGTCAGGTCCATGTTGTCCCGGGCCACGGCCAGCATCGGGCCGATGTTGCCGGCGCGTACCGACAGCGGCAGGTCCATCAGCGAGCCGTGCTTGAGGAACTTGGTGGTGAAGCCGGCGTATGGCCCGAACAGCAGGGATTTCTTGCCATCGACCACGCGGGTATCGAGGTGCGGCACCGACATCGGCGGCGAGCCCACCGCGGCCTGGCTGTAGACCTTGGCCTGGTGATGCTTGACCACTTCCGGGTTGTCGCAACGCAGCCACTGGCCGCTGACCGGGAAACCGCCGAAGCCCTTGCTTTCTTCAATGCCCGAAGCTTGCAGCAGCGGCAACGCGGCGCCGCCGGCACCGAGGAAGACGAATTTGGCGTCGACTTCACGGGTGCTGCCGGAATTGACGTCCTTGATGCTCACGGTCCAGCCATCGCCCTTGCGCTTGAGGCCGGTGACGCGCTTGCAATATTTGATCTGGGTGTCCGGCGCGCTGCCCAGGTGCTTGAGCAACTGGTTGGTCAGGGCGCCGAAGTTGACGTCGGTACCGTTCATGACGCGGGTCGCGGCGATGACTTCGTCAGCCGGGCGGCCTGGCATCATCAGCGGCATCCACTCGGCCATCTGGTCGCGGTCTTCGGTATATTCCATGTCGGCGAACGCATGGTGCTGGCGCATCAGTTCGAAGCGCTTCCTGAGGAATTCAACGCCTTTCTCGCCTTGCACGAAGCTCAGGTGCGGCACCGGGGCGATGAAGGATTTCGACGAGCCGAACGTGCCTTTTTTGGTCAGGTACGTCCAGAACTGCTTCGACACCTCGAACTGGGTGTTGATGTGCACGGCTTTCTTGATGTCGACACTGCCATCGGCGGCCTGGGGTGTGTAGTTCAGCTCACACAGCCCGGCGTGGCCGGTACCGGCGTTGTTCCAGGGATTGGAACTCTCCGCGGCACCCGAATCCATCAGCTCGACGACTTCCAGCGAAATCGCCGGGTCGAGCTCCTTGAGCAGCACGGCCAGGGTGGCACTCATGATGCCGGCCCCTACCAGAACTACGTCGACTGCTTCGTTATGCGCCATTTAACGCGTCTCCAAAATCTGCAGCACCAAATTGTCGGCATAGCGGCCAGGAAGCGGGGCAGGTCAGTTGCGCCCCAGGTATCCATGGCCAGGATCGCCATGTCCGAATCTTCGCAATTTTTCGCAACACTGCGGATGCATGCAGCCTGGCCTCAAGAGTCCCATGAACTCATTTAAGCGCCGGGCGGGCAATTCGACTTATGGCCGAGACATCCGTTCGTGCAACCAAATCCGTAGCGGACAGGCTTCAGGCGCCGGTTCTTGAGCGATATCCGGTCCTGTCTCGTTGGGCTGTTCCAGACGCCAATGGTGCTTGTTCAGACGCAAAACTCTTCATTTGCTCGCCACACTCTTGTGAAGTTGTGAAAACCCGTTTTTTCACGCTCTTTTGAAGACGTGAACCTCAAAAAGGGCTGTCCCAGCCTGGCACCGCGCCCGATCTGGATGCCCCTCATGTAATACATGACAGGCAAAACGGGCAGACAGCTCAGTGACCGAGCGTAATGACAGCTCTGCAGATTCGCGAAAAGCAGTGATTTGCCAGGGAAACAGCAAGCGCGCCAGCTTCACTCGATCTGTGTGGGCGGCTCTCTGTGGGCGGTGCGGGGTGCCAATACAAGCGCATCAGCGGCGTTGCGGGGCCCGATCAGGAGACGTCCTTATAATCGGGGGGAGATTGTAGCGAAGAAACGCGCGGAAATGGTCGTGTTTTATGACTTTTATTAGCCTTGCGGTCAGACGGCCAACAACTGGCGGCTGCGTGCACGAGCGCGGGGCGCTTGTACCAGGGCGCTGGCGGGCAACGGCTGATGCAGCCAATTGAGACGGATCTCTTCGATTTCGACCCAGCCATCGCCCATGGGCTGCAGGCTGCATTGCTTGAATGCCTGGCAACGACCACTGCGGTCGAGCAGGGCGAAGCAGCGGTGATGCGGGCGCGGGGTAAACAGGGAGATGAGAAAACGCATGGTCGGATACCGTGTCCGGGGAACTTGGGACCAGTCTGACAGCCCGGCATGACACCCCGGTGTAAGGACAATGACAACACGGTGACAGGAACCGGCCACCGCGGCCCCTGTCAGACATTTCAGTATTCATGCGGCGACGCTAGTTCGCCGCGATGGCGCACCGCTATACTGCCGGCCTGTTTGTGCCCGATTCTGGAGAGAAGAGCATGTTGCAACGCCTGTTGTTCGGTTTGATCGCCGTGACCAGTCTGACCCTTGTCGGCTGTGCCCACAGCCCGCAACAACTTAACCCGGAACCCAAGCTCAACGCCCAGCTGGCGCCGGTGGGTCGCGGCCAGCCGGTGGTGGTGCGGGTCGTAGACGGCCGCCCGTCGCCAACCCTCGGCACGCGTGGTGGTCTGTACCCTGAAACCAGCGTGATCACGGTGCAGGGCGCACAGGTCCTGCCAAAGTTGCAGGCCCAGGCTGAAGCGGCCGTGCGTCTGCTGGGCTTCACCCCGACGCAGAACGCAATGAACGCCCCGCAACTGACCGTGACCCTGGCCGAACTGAAATACCAGTCGCCCAAGGAAGGCATGTACGTGACCGAAGCCACCATCGGCGCGACGTTCCGTTCCGACGTGCAGAACGCCAACCGCCGCTACAGCGGTCGTTACGGTGCGTCGCTGGATCAACGCTTCGGCATGGCGCCCAACCAGGACACCAACACCAAGCTGGTCAGCGACGTGTTGAGCGATGCCCTGACCCGTCTGTTCAAGGACCCGACCATTGGTCAGGTGTTGGCGGAGTAAGCAGCAAGTCTGATATCCCTGTGGGAGCGAGCTTGTGTGGGAGCGGGCTTGCTCGCGAAGGCGGTGGATCAGTTGCATAAATGTCGACTGGCACAACGCATTCGCGAGCAAGCCCGCTCCCACAGTCGCTCCCACAGGGTTTTTTATGGGCGTGATTCACGCAGCCTGGGAATAGAGCTCCAGCACGCTGATCCCGGTCAGCAGGTCTGTCTCCGGGAGGTCCGCATGTTGATGGCCGCCGAGGGCGCAGTACACCAGCCAATGACGATCCTGGACATTGAAGGACAGACTGCCGACAAGGTTCTGTTGTTCATCGCTCGGGCTGATCAGGTAGAGACGATCCTGGTTTTCGGCGTGCAGCATGACGGATTCCGTACGGTTTTGGAGGGCGACAGGGTGGCCTATCCATATGACGAAACCGTGACGCTAGGAATTAGAAAGTTGTATCGCCACTAAAGCATTCAGTATTGAGCGGGATCGTTACCGGTCGGAAAAAGCCGCGCAAGGCGACTGGCTTTCGGTAGAATCCGCGCCCTGTTCGTAAGCTCCGGGCGCAGCGCGTCCGTTTTCGCTTGAGGTTTGTGATGTCGTTGCAACTGTTCTCGCTGTTCGCTGCCCACCCCGCCAAACTGATCAACCTGCTCGCGCTGCTGTTTGCCTGTCCGGGTGGCTGGGTGCTGCACGCGACGCGACGCCGCGAACTGCGCGCGCGGGCCTGTCTTGCGGAACGCAGCAGCGAAGGCAATGAACGATTCGAAGCGCTGCTGGACCTGGCGACGCAACGCATGAACCGGTTTTTCTACCGTTTCGGCTTCGCTTGCCTGGGGTTGGCGCTGCTGATGTCGTGGATCAGCACGCAGTTCTGACAAAAAACAATCGGTCGCGGCTTTTGTGGCGAGGGGATTTATCCCCGTTGGGCTGCGCAGCGGCCCCCAGCCAGACAACCCGGTGTACCAGTACGATCGGGGTCGTTGCTTTTGGGGCTGCTGCGCAGCCCAGCGGGGATAAATCCCCTCGCCACAGGTCACTCGCGCTCAGGGCTGTCGCTTAAAGCGCCAGCCCCGCCCTGACCCGATACTGGTTACGCACCGGTGTCGCGTATTGCAGCACCAGAAACGGTCGGTGTTTCTCCGGGCAGGCTTCCAGCCGGCGCTGCCATTCTTCTTCAGCCTTGGCCAGTTCTTCGGCACCGAACACCTCGGCCGCCGTCGGAACCTGCAACTGCGGGTCGGCATCGGCCCATTGCGCGTAGGCCAGGTAATGCACCGGGAACAGGCGATAGCCGCCGAGTATCTGCCGGTCCATCTCCATGGCCAGTTGTTTGGTGTCCTCGAACAGTTCGGTGATCGGCGCGGCAAAGTTCACGTGGACCCGGCCCTTGTAACCGGTGATGCCTTTGGCAATGCTGACGTCGTCCTCGCCCGGCGCCTTCGTGTACGTGCCGGTGGTGGCGCGGATGTACAGCTCGCGGGCCTTGGCCTGGTCGCACGGGTCATATTCGTAGCTGATCGACACCGGCGTCAGGTTCAACGAGCGGATGACCTCGCCGAACGGCTCGTCCTTGCGGCTCATGTGGAACATCTTCAGGATCGCCGACTCGGTCCGGTCATCACCGTCCTTCGCCCGGCCCTCGGCCTGGGCAATCCAGATCGAGGCGCAATCGTTGCGGATCGAGTGGTTGATGTAGGCCGACAGCAACTGGTACGCCGCCATTTTTTCCCGGCGTCCGGCGATGGAGCGGTGCACGATGAAGCTCTTGTTCAGGCGCATCAGGTCGCTGACGAAGGGCTTTTGCAGCAGGTTGTCGCCAATCGCGATGCGCGGCGTCGGCAGGCCGGCGTGGTACACGGCATAGTTGACGAAGGCCGGGTCCATCACGATGTCGCGGTGATTGGCGATGAACAGGTAGGCATTGCCGGACTTGAATTGCTCGACCCCGGTGTAGGTCACGCCATCGGTGGCACGCTCGATGGTGTGGTCGACGTAGAACTCGACTTTGTCCTGCAACGTGGCAACGGAGGTCACACCGGCGAACTCTCGACGCAACTTCTGCGCTATAAGAGGTTTGAGCATCCAGCCGAAAGCGCCGGCCAGGCGCGGGAAGCGGAAGTGGGTGAGGATATCTAGAAACGCCTTGTCGCTGAGCAGCCGTGCCAGCACCGCTGGGACTTCGCTGTCGTTGTAAGGTCGGATGGCATCGAATTCGCCCATCATGCTCTCTTGTTGGAAACGGCTAGGGTAAGTAAAGGTTCGATCGAAAAACCGACGGGGCACGACCTGAAAGATAGTCCAGGCAAAAATAGCCCTGCAAATAGACCGGCGATTATACGCACAAGTCACTTGGGAGACCGCGATGCTGGAAGCTGCTCATTATGAATGTCCGTATTGTGGGGAAGAGGTGGAGTCTTCCGTGGATTTGTCCGGCGGCGACCAGACCTACATCGAAGACTGCCAGGTCTGTTGCCGACCGATTACTTTCGTCCTGCAGGTCCACGAAGACGAATGGCACCTTGAGGTCTTCAGCGAAAACGAATGATGGGGCGGCCATGCAGCGAATCTACGAGCTGGAAAACCTGATGGAAGGCGAATTGCTTCAGGGCATGCTCGCCAGCGAAGGCATCACGGCGCATCTGGTGGGCCGCGATCTGGTGGGCGGCGCGGGTGAGCTGCCGATGTACGGCCTGCTGGGGCTGGCGGTGGAGGACGAGCAGGCGCAATACGCCCGGGACCTGATCGCCGCCTACAATGCTGCAATGCCGGTGCCGGGCGATGAGCCTGACAGTTACCCCGGTACGCTGGTCTGTTAGGCTGGCGGCCGTTTGATACAAGAGTCGTGTTGCCCCATGTGTGGACGTTATGCCCTGTTTCGCTGGAACCCCGCTTTCGCGGCCTTGCCCGGCTTCCCCGCCGACCAGAAGGCCCAATGGAATATCTCGCCCAATGACTCGGTCCTGATGCTGCGCGCCGGCGCCGATGGCCAGCGCGAACTGGCACGGGCGCGTTGGGGCCTGACGCCGCCGTGGCTGACCGATCTGTCCCGCACCCCGGCGCACGCCCGCGCCGAAACCGTGGCCGAGCAACCGATGTTCCGCGAAGCCCTGCGTTTGCGTCGTTGCCTGCTGCCCGCCAATGGTTTTTACGAGTGGCGCGGCGGTACGCGCAAGCGCCCGTACTGGCTGACGCCGGGGGAGGGCTCATCGCTGTTCTTTGCGGCGATCTGGGAAGCGTACCCGGTGCAGGAACAGGTGTGGCTGAGCACGGCGGTCATCACCCAGCCGGCGGCCGGCCAGCGCCGACCGTTGATTCTGGATGAAGAGGGCCAGCGCCTGTGGCTCGACCCCGAGACGCCCTTGCATGCCTTGCAAGGGTTGCTGGCGAGCGAGCCAGGGCAGCTGCGCGAGCGGGTGCTGGCGAACATGGTCAACGACCCGAAACTCAATGGGCCGGAATGTCTGACCCCGGCCTGAGTTCTTTGGCGACAGCATTGGCCTCTTCGCGAGCAGGCTCGCTCCCACAGGGAATAGCAAGTCACCCAAAATGCTGTGGCGACCCGTATCTATTTTGTGGGAGCGAGCTTGCTCGCGATGGCGGCGTTGGATCAAACCCTGAACTGATTGATCAACCGCCGTTGCTGCTCCGCCAGCCTGGTCAGCCCGGCACTGGCCGCGCTGGACTCGTCGGCGCCGCTTGCCACTTCGTTTGCCACCTGGCCGATGTTGATCACGTTACGGTTGATGTCATCGGCCACCGCGCTTTGTTCCTCGGCAGCGCTGGCGATCTGGGTGTTCATGTCGCTGATCACCGACACGGCCTGGGTAATCGTCTCCAGGGCCTGAGCCGCTTTTGCCGCGTGTTGCACACTTTCATCGGTACGCTGCCGGCTGTCTTCCATTACCCGTACCACGTCCCGCGTACCCTGCTGCAGCTGCTGAATCATCGACTGGATTTCTTCGGTGGCCTGCTGGGTCTTCTGCGCCAGGTTACGCACTTCATCGGCGACCACGGCAAAACCGCGACCCTGCTCACCGGCCCGTGCAGCCTCGATGGCCGCGTTGAGCGCCAGCAGGTTGGTCTGTTCGGCGATCCCGCGGATGGCGGTGAGAATCGCGTTGATGTTTTCGCTGTCCTTGGCCAACGTCTGCACCACGCCCACGGCCTTGCCAATCTCCACGGCAAGGGCTCCGATGGAACTGGAAGTGTCGCGCACGATTTGCATGCCCTGGCTGGCGGCCTGGTCGGCGTGGCTGGCGGCTTGGGCTGCCTGGCTCGCATTCCGCGCCACGTCCTGGGCAGTGGCGGTCATTTCGTGTACGGCGGTGGCAACCTGATCGATTTCCGACATCTGCTTGTGCACGCCCTGGTTGGTGCGGATCGCGATGTCGGCGGTGTGCTCCGACGAATCGCTGACGCTCTGCACCGAGGTCACTACCTGAGTGATCATCCCCTGCAATTTGCTTAGAAACGTGTTGAAGCCCTTGGCGATGGCCCCCAATTCATCGGCGCGGTCGCTGGTCAGCCGGCGCGTCAGGTCGCCTTCGCCCTGGGCAATGTCGTCGAGCATCGCCACCATTTGCTTGAGCGGCCGGGCGATACCGTGGCCCACCAGCCAGATCACCAGCAGGCCGATCGCGGCAATCGCCAGGCCGACCATGGCCATGCCGAAGATGTCGGTTTCGCGCTGATCGTCGAGGTCTTTCTGCAAGGCTTGCAGATCCGCCATCACGGCATTCAGCGGCAACTGCAACATCAACGTCCAGCGCGCCTCGGTCTGGCCGATGCCAAAAGGCATGTACACCTCGATGTGGCCGTGTTCTTCGTCGATGTCGTAACGCACTTCACCGATGCCGAGCCGGGTCAGGTTGTCCAGTTCGTTGGCGTCCAGCAGGTCGCTGGCTTTTTCGCCGAGCTTGCCTGGGTCCTTGGTGAAGGCCACCAGCCGGTTGTTGCTGGCGAGCAGGGCCATTTCCCCGGCGCCGTCGTACAGCTTGGCATCGGCGGCGACGAGCATGTCCTGGATGAAGTTCACCGACAGGTCGGCACCGACGATGCCCTGGAACTTGCCATCGATCAGGATCGGCTCGATGAACGAGGCGAGCATGGTCATGGTGTCGCCGACGCGGTACGGCGCGGGATCGATCACGCAGGCTTTTTTGCTGTCCTGAGAGCACAGGTAATATTCACTGGCACGAATACCGGTGGACAGCAGTTTCTGGTCCGTCACGTCGGCGAGTTTTTCCAGGCCCAGGGTGCCGTCCTGATTGCGAAACCACCACGGCAGGAAGCGCCCGTTGGTTTCCATGCCCAGCACCTGGCTGTCTACATAGCGGGCGTCGTCGTGGTCGATGGCGTTCGGTTCCCAGGCGATGTAGGCACCGAGAATCTTCGGATTGCGCACCACGGTTTCACGCAGCAGGCTGATCATCTGCTCGCGCGGGATCTGCAGTTGCGGGTTGCCGTCCGTTCCGTTCATGCCCATCAAGGCGTTGCTGGTGGCAAGCCCACGAGCGAGCAGCAGCGGCGCTTCGAGTTCGCGCTGGATCAGGCTGGCCTGGGTGCGGGCCAGCGCACTGAGGCGTTGCTCGATGAGTTGCTCGAACTGCGCCTTGGTCCGCTGTTGCACCATGTCCTGGGTGCGGGCGCCGGCGAATAATGCGTACAACACCAGGGCGCCGACCACGCTGAGCACGATGGCACCAGCCAGGGCGGCAACGGAAAACTGGATCGATCTGAATTTCATAAAGGCTCCGGACGCGGAAGTGACGTCTGGACTTTTTATCGGCGTTTCTCGGGCCCGGCATGAGGCGCTGTTCGTCGGATGACTGTTTTGGCTAGACCGGTGTCGCAATCGGGCCAAGGGGGACTTGTCCGAAAATCGGTAATCCCTCGCTTCGTATCTGGCGCCGATACCAATCAGGGCCTAGGATACGCCCACGATTCCATGGAGCTTTTTTTGTATGAACAAGACTTTGATGGTGAGCGCTCTGGGCGCGGCTCTGCTGCTCGCCGGTTGCCAATCGGTCAATACCACCAGCGGCGGAGCCGTGGGGGTGGAACGCAAGCAGTACATGTTCAGCATGCTGTCGACCGCTGAGGTCAACCAGATGTATGCGCAGTCCTATCAGAAGACGTTGGGTGAGGCGAGCTCCCAAGGTGCCCTGGACAAGACCAGCAGCGATGCCAAGCGCCTCCAGGTCATTGCCGACCGCCTGATTGCCCAGGCGCCAGTGTTCCGCCCGGATTCGGCGCAGTGGAACTGGGAAGTGAACCTGATCAAGAGTGATGAGCTCAACGCCAACTGCGGTCCTGGCGGCAAGATCATGTTCTATAGCGGCCTGATCGATCAGTTGAAGCTGACCGACGCTGAGATCGCCGCGATCATGGGCCATGAAATCGCCCACGCCTTGCGCGAGCACGGCCGTGAAGCGATGTCCAAGGCCTATGGCATCGAAATGGCCAAGCAGGGCGCCGGTGCCATATTCGGCCTGGGCCAGGACAGCCTGGCGCTGGCCGACACCGTGGCCAACTACGGCATGACCTTGCCCAACAGCCGTGGCAACGAGAACGAAGCCGACCTGATCGGCCTCGAGCTGGCCGCCCGGGCCGGCTACGACCCGAACGCGGCGATCACCCTGTGGAACAAGATGGCCAAGGCTTCGGAAGGGGCACCACCGGAATTCATGAGCACCCACCCCTCGTCGACGAGCCGGATCGCCTCGTTGCAGGCGGCGATTCCGAAGGTGATGCCGCTTTACCAGCAGGCCAGGAAGTAATCATCGTCATGCGGTGAAACTGTTTTTGTGGCGAGGGAGCTTGCTCCCGCTGGGCTGCGAAGCGGCCCCAAAATATTGCGGTCGCTGCGCAACCGAGCGGGAGCAAGCTCCCTCGCCACAACAGCATCAAACCCACCCACTACTCTGCATCGCCTTGTACACCGCGACGATCGCCAGGATGAAAAACGCCGAGGCGGCCAGGCGGCGGATGAGGGCGAGCGGCAGTTTCTCGGCGGCGAAATTGCCCGCCAGTACCACCGGCACGTTAGCGATCAACATACCCACGGTGGTGCCGATGATCACCAGCCACAACTCCGGGTACTGCGCGGCAAGCATCACCGTGGCGATCTGGGTCTTGTCACCGATTTCCGCCAGGAAAAACGCGATCAGCGTGGTCAGGAAAGGTCCGAACCTGCGAGCCGTATTGGCTTCCTCGTCGTCCAGCTTGTCCGGCACCAGGGTCCACAGCGCGGTGGCGGCAAAGCTCGCCGCGAGGATCCAGTGCAACACCGAGTCGGAGAAGAACCCGCTGACCCAGGCACCTACCGCGCCGGCCGCCGCATGGTTGGCCAGGGTTGCGGCGACGATGCCGGCAATGATCGGCCAGGGTTTGCGAAAGCGTGCGGCGAGGATGAGCGCGAGCAATTGCGTCTTGTCGCCGATTTCGGCCAGCGCAACGATGGCGGTGGGTACCAGGAAAGAGTCCAGCATCAGGTGATTCCTAAGAGGGGCGGGTCGACACGGCTATGACACGTACAGCCTTCCCGCCCCGGGTAAGGTGTGCGTGTCATAGGTCTTGTCAAACCCAGCGACCATCTGCGTGGACGCTTGGGCCGCATACGCCATGGTCTGCTGACCAAGTATGTTGACGTATGCCGGGCGAGCATGGCGCTCGCGGGAGACTACTCCCCTAGGACGGAGCGGATTCTGCCTAGGCAAATCCGTTTGGGCAAGCGCTGTTTTTCAATAACGCCTTAGCCGCGCTTGGCTCGGTAGATGCGAAAACCCTGGCCTTCGGCCTTGATCGTGCACGTGCCCAGATGCTCCTCGATCAGCGGCTGGTACTTGAGGAAACTGTTCGCGACCAAGCGCAGTTCGCCGCCGTTTTTCAGATGTTTGGCCGCTTTTCGCAGCAGGTTTTCCGTGGCGTGATAATCGGTGTGCACGCCGACATGGAACGGCGGATTGCTCAGGATTGCGTTCAGGCCCATGGGCGCGGCATCGATTCCATCACCGGTCAACACTTCGGCTTCGAGCCCGTTGGCGGCCAGGGTCAGGCGGCTGCTGGCGGCGGCAAAGGCGTCCACGTCCAGCAGGGTCACGGTATTGTGCGGGTAGCGGCGCTTGACCGCCGCGCCCAGTACACCGGCACCACAACCGAAATCCAGCAGATGGCCGCTCGGCAGCTTGTCCAGGTGCTCCAGCAGCAACGCGCTGCCGCGATCCAGCCGACCATGGCTGAACACTCCCGGCAGGCTGATCACTTTCAACGGGCCTTCGGCCAGGGGCAGCTCGTAGGTTTGCGCCAGGCTTTCCAGCGGCTTGGCCTGCGGGGCGTTGGCGACGGTGACTTGCCACAGTTGGCAATGCCGCGCGCTGTCGAGCTTGCGTGGCTTGCCGAACGGGTTGAGCTGCTTGGAAGCACCTTCGATGCCGCTGCGCTTTTCCCCCACCAGGTACACCTCGCGACCGGCCAGGCGCGCGGCCACGGCGTTAAGAATGTAGTCGGTCAGGTCCTTGGCCTTGGGCAGGAACACCACGGCCGTTTCGAATTCCCGCTCGGGTACGTTCACGCCAAAGTGGCTACGTTGCGCAAAGCGCGCATCCAGCGCGGCCTGGTCGCCGGCATGCCAGCACCAGCCATGGGCCTCGGGCAAACGGCCGAGCAGATCGTCGGCGGGCAGGCCGGCCAGCAGGACCGGGCCCTGGAACAATTCGGGCTGACGAAGCAGTACTTCACTGCGCGGATCCATGGTCTGCTCCTTGTAAAAAAGTGCGGCAGTTTATCAACTGACGACCCGGCGCGCTGTACCGCTGAAAAAGCCTTGGGCGTTTTCCGTCAGTTGGCCGACGATCCGCTGCCGCGCCTCGCGGCTGCCCCAGGCGTTGTGCGGGGTGATGATCAGTCGCGGAATGTCGCCGGCCAGCAAGGGATTGCCTTGGGTCGGCGGCTCCACGCTCAGCACGTCGCTGGCCGCGCCGCCCAGGTGACCGCTGCGCAAGGCGTCGGCCAGGGCTTGTTCGTCAATCAGGCCGCCACGGGCGGTGTTGACCACGAACGTGCCGGGCTTGAGCAGCGCCAGTTCGCGCGCGCCGATGAAGTGGCGGGTATGCTCGTTGAGCGGGCAGTGCAGGGTCAGGGCATCGACCTGCGGTAACAGCTCATCCAGCGGCAAGCGATCCGGCCGTGCCGGACGCCCGGGAATCTGCCCCAGCAGCACACGCATGCCAAAGGCTTGCGCCAGCCGGGCGACGGCGCCGCCCAGTTCGCCATGGCCGAGCAGACCCAGGGTCTTGCCTTGCAGCTCGACAATCGGATAGTCCAGCAGGCAGAACTGCGAAGCCTGTTGCCAGCGACCTTCAGCCACGGCTTTCTGGTAGTCGGCGAGGCGCGTCGCCAGGTTCAGCAACAGCATGATCGTGTGCTGGGCCACCGACGGCGTGCCGTAGCCCTGGCAATTGCACACGGTGATGCCGTGGTGGCGGGCAGCGGCGAGGTCGACGTTATTGGTGCCGGTAGCGCTGATCAGGATCAGCTTCAGTTCGGGGCTGGCGGCCATGGCTGCCGCGTCGATCACTACCTTGTTGGTGATCGCCACCGTCGCCCCCTTGAGTCGCTCGGTCACCTCGTCCTGGCGGGTCCCGGCGAACAATTGCAGTTCGCCGAAGCAATCGCGCAACGGGCCCAGGTCCAGGTCGCCGAGGTCCAGGGAAGGGTGGTCGAGAAAAACGGCGCGGGCGGTGTTCGTCATCAGCTGTACCTGTCATGTAAAGAACCGAAGGCGTAATGTGGCGAGCCTATCAGATGAATCGTAGCGAGGGAGCAAGCTCCCTGGCCCACGGGATTTCATTCACCAAGAGATGTCGCAAGGAGCCCACCATGTACCTCACCGAATTCCTCACCGTCGCCCTGATCCACCTGCTGGCGGTCGCCAGCCCCGGTCCGGACTTTGCCGTGGTGGTGCGCGAAAGCGTGACCCATGGCCGACGTGCCGGGACCTGGACGGCGCTGGGCGTAGGCACGGCGATTTTCCTGCATGTGGGGTATTCGTTGCTGGGCATCGGCCTGATCGTGTCCCAATCGATCGTGCTGTTCAACGCGCTGAAGTGGGCCGCCGCCGCGTACCTGCTGTACATCGGCTTCAAGGCCCTGCGCGCGCAACCGGCCAAGGCTTCCGGAGAAAACCTGCACAAGGAGGCTGGCGAGCGTACCGCTCGCGGTGCGTTCACCGCAGGCTTTGTCACTAATGGCCTGAACCCCAAGGCAACGCTGTTCTTCCTGTCGCTGTTCACCGTGGTGATCAATCCCCATACGCCGCTGGCGATCCAGGCCGGCTACGGCGTGTACCTGGCGATCGCCACGGCGGCGTGGTTCTGCATGGTGGCGATGCTGTTCAGCCAGGCGCGGGTGCGTGCCGGTTTCGCCCGCATGGGCCACTGGTTCGACCGGACCATGGGCGCCGTGCTGGTGGCCATTGGCGTGAAACTGGCCTTCACCGAGGCGCACTGACCGCGCCTGAACATGTCCCTGAGATGGCTCAAGGCTAGTATTTGCGGGCGGATCAAATCATTCCTTCGGCTGATTTGATCCGCGGGCAGGCACTTTAGAGTGCTTACCTTCCAGCCAAGACCGTGCAGTCAGAAAAGGGACCCTTATGTTGCAGACTCGCGTTATCCCTCCAGCCGAAGGCGCCTACCAATACCCGTTGCTGATCAAACGGCTACTGATGTCCGGTGCCCGTTACGAGAAAACCCGCGAGATCGTCTACCGCGACCAGTTGCGCTACAGCTATCCGACGCTGATCGAGCGCGTCGCGCGGCTGGCCAACGTGCTGACCGAGGCCGGAGTGAAGGCCGGTGACACCGTTGCCGTGATGGACTGGGACAGCCATCGCTACCTGGAATGCATGTTCGCGATCCCGATGATCGGCGCGGTGATCCACACCATCAATGTGCGCCTGTCACCGGAGCAGATCCTCTACACCATGAACCACGCCGAGGACCGCTTCGTGCTGGTCAACAGCGAGTTCGTCGGCCTCTACCAGGCGATCGCCGGCCAGCTGACCATGGTAAAGAAGACGCTGCTGCTGACCGACCTGGCGGACAAGACCGCCGACCTGCCGGACCTCGTGGGCGAGTACGAGCAACTGCTGGCCGCCGCCAGCCCGACTCATGATTTCCAGGATTTCGACGAGAACTCCGTCGCCACCACGTTCTACACCACCGGCACCACGGGCAATCCCAAGGGCGTGTACTTCACCCATCGGCAACTGGTGCTGCACACCCTGGGCGTGTCGACCATCATGGGCTCCATCGACAGCGTGCGGCTGTTGGGTACCAACGATGTGTACATGCCGATCACGCCGATGTTTCACGTACATGCCTGGGGCCTGCCGTACGTGGCGACCATGCTCGGGCTCAAGCAGGTCTACCCCGGGCGTTACGATCCAGAGTTCCTGGTCGAGCTGTGGCGCAAGGAAAAGGTCACCTTTTCCCATTGCGTGCCGACCATCCTGCAGATGGTCCTCAACGCCAAGGGCGCCCAGCAAACCGATTTCGGCGGCTGGAAAATCGTCATTGGCGGCAGCGCCCTCAACCGTAGCCTGTACGAGGCGGCCAAGGCCAAGGGCATCCAGCTCACCGCCGCCTACGGCATGTCCGAAACCGGGCCGCTGGTATCCTGCGCGCACCTCAACGACGAGCTGATGGCCGGCGGTGAAGACGAACGCATCACCTACCGGATCAAGGCCGGCGTGCCGGGGCCGCTGGTGGAAGCAGCGATCGTCGACGGCGAGGGCTGTTTCCTGCCCGCGGACGGCGAGACCCAGGGCGAACTGGTGCTGCGCGCGCCGTGGCTCACCGAAGGTTATTTCAACGAACCGCAGAAAGGCGCCGAGCTCTGGAAGGGCGGCTGGCTGCACACCGGCGACGTCGCCACGCTCGACGGCATGGGCTTCATCGATATCCGCGACCGGATCAAGGACGTGATCAAGACCGGCGGCGAATGGATCTCGTCCCTGGACCTGGAAGACCTCATCAGCCGTCATGCGGCGGTACGCGAAGTAGCAGTGGTCGGCATCCCCGATCCGCAGTGGGGCGAGCGCCCGTTCGCCTTGCTGGTCATTCGCGAAGGGCACCAGCTCGGGGCTCGCGAGCTCAAGGAACACCTCAAGCCATTTGTCGAGCTGGGGCACCTGAGCAAGTGGGCGATCCCGAGCCAGATCGCCCTTGTTACGGAAATTCCCAAGACCAGCGTTGGCAAGCTCGACAAGAAGCGCATCCGCGTCGACATCAGCGAATGGCAGAGCAACAACAGCACCTTCCTCTCGACGCTCTGAGCGTACCCGCCGTGCCTGAAAAGGGCACGGCAGGCCCACCCGGCAAGCGCTTGTCTTGTCAAACCGGAAATTTCAGCCATCCTTGCCGTGCCGACATCCGTCGGCCTGGCGAAGGACTGTTCCAGAGTGGTCGAAGGCTGCAAATCACACTTTAGAGGGATCAAGCCGTACTACCTGCTGGCTATAGTCCGCTCAAGGATTTTCGGAATGGGACGCGCGTGCCAGCACGGCGAAGGGTTTCCGGAAATGCCCACTGCCATAACAATAAAACACATGGAGTTGCGTCGATGACCTCA
Organism: Pseudomonas sp. R3-56; assembly: GCF_051132075.1. Taxonomy (NCBI): domain Bacteria; kingdom Pseudomonadati; phylum Pseudomonadota; class Gammaproteobacteria; order Pseudomonadales; family Pseudomonadaceae; genus Pseudomonas; species Pseudomonas sp. R3-56. The sequence goes on from NZ_CP071657.1 coordinate 1,087,684, forward strand.
GCAAACACTTTCTGGCGCCGGGCAAAACTGCCTCTGGCCGTCAGTCTTGCCTCTTCGCTCGCCGGCCCGGCATTCGGCGTCAGCTTCAACATCGGTGAAATCGAAGGCCAGTTCGACTCGGCCCTGTCGGTCGGCGCAAACTGGTCCACGGCCAAGGCCAACCGCGACCTGATCGGCGTCAACAACGGTGGCAAGGGCCTGTCCCAGACCTCCGACGACGGTCACTTGAACTTCAAGCGCGGGGAGACCTTCTCGAAGATCTTCAAGGGTATCCATGATCTGGAGCTGAAGTACGGCGACACCGGTGTGTTTGTACGTGGCAAGTACTGGTACGACTTCGAACTCAAGGACGAAAACCGCCTGTACAAGGACATCAGCGACAGCAACCGCAAGGAAGGCGCCAAGTCGTCCGGCGGGCAGATCCTCGATGCGTTCGTCTACCACAACTACGATATCGCCGATCAGCCGGGCTCGGTCCGCCTCGGCAAGCAAGTGGTCAGCTGGGGTGAAAGTACCTTTATCCAGGGCGGTATCAACGCCATCAACCCGGTCGACGTGTCCGCGTTCCGTCGCCCCGGTGCCGAGGTCAAGGAAGGGCTGATCCCGGTCAACATGTTCTACGTGTCCCAGAGCCTGACCGACAACCTGTCGGCCGAAGCGTTCTACCAACTGGAATGGGACCAGACTGTCGTCGACAACTGCGGCACGTTCTTCTCGCAGCCAGACGTCATCGCCGACGGTTGTGACGACAACCTGCGCGTCTTGAACAAACGTTCGCGGATTCCGGGCGCTGCCTTGCCGACCCTGACCGCCCTGGGCGTCAACGTGAACGAGGAGGGCGTGCTGGTTCGCCGTGGTCCCGACCGTGATGCCCGTGACAGCGGCCAGTGGGGCCTGTCGTTCAAATACAACTTCGAGCCGCTGGACACCGAGTTCGGCGCCTACTTCATGAACTACCACAGCCGGGCGCCAATCTTCAGCGCCACGGGCGCTGCGTCACGTTTCTATACCCAGCCGCTGGGGCCGTTGGCCGCATTGCGTCCGGTGATCGTGGCGGGTAACTCGAACTACTTCGTCGAGTACCCGGAAGACATCCGGCTCTATGGCCTGAGCTTTTCCACCACGCTGCCCACCGGCACCGCGTGGAGTGGGGAGCTGAGCTATCGGCCGAACGCTCCGGTACAACTGAGCACCACCGACATCCTGTTCGCCGGTGTCACGCCAATTCCGGGCTTTGGTAACGCCTCCGTACTGGACGGCGCGCCGGGCCAGGACCTGCATGGCTATCGCCGCAAGGAAATCACCCAGTTCCAGACCACCTTCACGCACTTTCTCGACCAGGTCATGGGCGCCAGCCGCCTGACCCTCGTCGGTGAGTTGGGCGTGACCCACGTTGGCGGCCTGGAAAGCCGCTCCGAAGCGCGCTACGGCCGTGATCCGGTGTTCGGCCCGGGCGAACTGCCCAACGGCTTCTGCAATACCCTCAACACCTCGACTGCGGCAGGTGGCGGCCAGACCATCAGCGGGGTGAACAGCAACTGCAACAACGACGGCTTCACCACGTCGACCTCGTGGGGCTACCGCGCTCGCGCCATCTGGGAATACCCGGATGTCTTCGCCGGTGTGAACCTCAAGCCCAACGTGGCCTGGTCCCATGACGTCAAGGGTTACTCGCCAGGTCCTGGCGCCAACTTCGAGGAAGGCCGCAAAGCCGTCAGCCTCGGGCTGGATGCCGAGTACCAGAACACTTACAACGCGAGCCTGGCCTACACCAACTTCTTTGGTGGCGACTTCAGCACCGTGGATGATCGCGACTTCCTGGCGCTCAGCGTCGGCGTGAACTTCTAAGCACCGTATTTCAGGACGACACACTATGAAAATAACCAAGAATCTGTTGCAAGTCGGTGTGCTGGGGCTGTCGCTTTTGGCGGCCAGCGTCATGGCCGCCGTGCCTGCCGCCGAAGCCGACAAACTGGGCAAGAGCCTGACGCCGATGGGCGCCGAAATGGCCGGCAACGCCGATGGTTCGATTTCCGCCTGGAAACCCATGGCCAAGAACGCCGGCAGCGTCGACGGCAAAGGCTTCCTCTCCGACCCGTACGCCAGTGAGAAGCCGCTGTTCACCATCACCGCGCAGAACGTCGAGCAGTACAAGGCCAAGCTTGCGCCCGGCCAGTACGCGATGTTCAAGCGCTACCCGGAAACCTTCAAGATGCCGGTCTACCCGACCCATCGCGGCGCTACCGTGCCGGACGAAGTGTTTGCCTCCATCAAGAAAAACGCGGTCAACACCAAACTGGTCTCCGGTGGCAACGGTCTGGAGAACTTCGAGACGGCTGTGCCGTTCCCGATTCCCCAGAGTGGCGTCGAAGTGATCTGGAACCACATCACCCGCTATCGCGGCGGCAGCGTGACGCGCCTGGTGACCCAGGCCACGCCGCAGCCCAACGGCTCCTACAGCCTGGTGTACTTCCGTGACCAGTTCGTGTTCCGCGACAAGATGAAGGATTTCGACCCGGCCAACCCTGGCAACATCCTGTTCTACTTCAAGCAGCAGGTTACCGCTCCGGCGCGTCTGGCCGGCGGCGTGTTGCTCGTCCACGAAACCCTCGACCAGGTGAAGGAACCGCGTTCGGCGTGGGTCTACAACGCCGGCCAGCGCCGTGTGCGTCGCGCCCCGCAAGTGTCCTATGACGGCCCGGGTACCGCCGCCGATGGCTTGCGTACCTCCGACAACCTGGACATGTACAACGGTGCGCCGGACCGCTACGACTGGAAGCTTGAAGGCAAAAAAGAGCTGTATATCGCCTCCAACAGCCACAAGATCGATTCGCCGCAGCTCAAGTACGCGGACATCATCAAGGCCGGCCACATCAACCAGGACCTGACGCGCTATGAGCTGCGTCGTGTCTGGCACGTGACCGCGACCCTGAAGGAAGGCCAGCGTCACATCTACGCCAAGCGTGACTTCTACATCGACGAAGACACCTGGCAAGCCGCTGTCATCGACCACTACGACGGCCGTGGCCAACTGTGGCGCGTAGCCGAGGCCCATGCCGAGAACTACTACGACAAGCAAGTGCCGTGGTATGCCCTGGAAACCATCTACGACCTGCAGTCCGGTCGCTATCTGGCCCTGGGCATGAAGAACGAAGAAAAATCGGCCTATGACTTCGGCTTCACCGCCAGCACCGCCGACTTCACGCCTAACGCCCTGCGTCAGGACGGCATCCGCTAAACGCTCCACCCGAGGCCGCATCCTCGAAAAAACGCCCCGGCTGGTTCGGGGCGTTTTTTTGCCTGAACAAAAGCTTCCTGGCCACAATAGCGGCCAACCGCTTGTAGCCTTTTTGTAGCCATTTGTAGCACTCCCTTCAATACCTCCTCGTTTACCGCTAGTCTGCGGACATCTGCAACGCCGCCACCCGCATTCCAACAAGAGCCGGCCATGACTGATTTGTCTTCACCTGCGGATTCTGCCCGCGCAGCCATCGCGGTACAGGACGGGCGTTTCTACCGCCCGCCCTTGCCCGACGGTCACGTCCCGCGGCCGCGGTTGTGCGAGCGTCTGAGCGCTGGGCTCGGCGGTCGCCTGCTGCTGGTGAGTGCACCGGCGGGGTTCGGCAAAAGCTCCCTGGCGGTGGAATTCTGCCAGAGCCTGCCGGCCCATTGGCGGAGTCTCTGGTTGGGGCTCAGTGCCCGGGACAACGATCCGGGCCGCTTTCTGGAGCGGCTGCTCGAAGGGCTCCAGGCCTTTTATGCGCAGTTGGGCGGACGGGCGTTGGGCCTGCTGAAGATGCGCCAGCGGCACCAGCCCTTTGCTTTCGAGGAGTGGCTCGACGGCTTGCTGGATGAACTGTCCAGCCACCTTTCCTCCCGCGCCCCGCTATTGCTGGTACTCGACGATTACCACCTGGCCCAGAGTCCGGTGCTGGATCGTTGCCTGCAGTTTTTCCTCAATCACCTGCCCGAGGGCTTGCTGGTGCTGGTCACCAGCCGCCAGCGTCCGGACTGGCACCTGGCGCGCCTGCGCCTGTCGCGGCAATTGCTCGAACTCAACGAGCAGGACCTGCGCCTGACCCATGACGAGGCGTTGACCTTGCTCCAGCACCACAGCAGCTCGCTGCGTGGCGAGGCACTGGAGAGCCTGATCCAGCGCAGCGAAGGCTGGGTCGCCGGGCTGCGTTTCTGGCTGCTGGCCGCTTCCGAGGCCGGTAGCGAAGGCCGGCTGCCCCAGGCGCTGCATGGCGGTGAAGGGCTGATTCGCGATTATCTGCTCGAAGAAGTCATCGATTGCCTGCCCCCCGAGGTGCAGGCGTTTCTCTACGACACCGCGCCACAGGAGCGCTTTTGCAGCGAACTGTGCGATGCGGTGCGCGACGCCCATGACAGTCACGAAATTCTTCAGTACCTGGCCGCCCACCAGGTTTTTCTGGTGCCGCTGGACGAGCACGGCCACTGGTATCGCTACCACCACCTGTTTTCCGACCTGCTGCGCAGCCGCCCCAGCGCGCCGGCCATGGTGCCGGCCGCGACCCTGCACTTGCGCGCCTGTCGCTGGTTCAATGCCCAGGGTCTCATCGACGAAGCCGTGGAGCAGGCGTTGCGTGCCGGGCACCTGGACGTGGCGGCGAACCTGGTGCAGAACCTTTCTGAAGAACAACTGCTGGCCGAGCAGAACGTCGGCATGTTGCTGCGCTGGAAAATGGACCTGCCTGACAGCCTGCTCATCAGCACTCCACGGCTGATCGTGCTCTACAGCTGGGCGTTGGGCCTGGCCAGCCAGCTGGATGCCGCCGAGGAGCTGGCCGCCCACTTGAGTCGCTTCCTGCCGGCGCCGTCGGCCACCGCGCAAAAATCCATGCTCGCCCAGTGGCTGGCCCTCAGCGGCATCGTCGCCCGCGGGCGTGGCGACCGAGAGGCCACGCTGCGCTATTGCACCGAAGCCCTGGAAAGCCTGCCGCAGAAACGCTATGGCCAGCGCCTGATGTGCTTGTCCACCCTGTCGAACCTGGCGATTGCCGACGGTGACCTGTGGCGCGCCCGCGCGCTGAACCGCGACTCCCTCGAACTGGCGCAGCGGGTCGGCAATCCGTTGTTCGAGGCGCTGGCCCATTACGATCGTGCGCGGGTGTTGCAGGCGCGAGGGGAGATTCTGCGCGCGCTCGATGAAGTGAAGCAGGGGCTGCAGCGGCTGCATGGATTGTCGCCGCAACGGCTGTATGCGGTGCGCGCGCGATTGGTGCTGTACGAAGGTTTCCTGTTGACGCTGCGCATGCAGTCCCAAACCGGATTGGCACGGTTGCAGGCCGGCTTGACCGAAGCCCGGGCTTGTCGCGATATCAGTGTGTTGATCGGCCACTGCGTGATTGCCCGGGTCGAAGGCTATAACGGCGAATTCGCCCGGGCCTTCGCCGAGCTGGCCGAGGCCGAGCGCCTGATGCACATCTGGGATGTACCACCGGTTTACTACCTGGCGATGATCACCCTGGTCAAATGCGAGCTCTGGCTGGCCCAGGGCCGTACCGAGCTGGCCGAAGCCTGGCTGGCGCGGCTGGGCCAGACCTACACCGGCGAACGGGCCGCCGCGCCACCGGAATTCCACCCGCAGTTGCCGTTGCATGTCGAGCTGCAGCAGGCATTGCTGGAATCCATAAAGGGCCAACCGATGCAGGCCGAGGGGCGCCTCGATGCCTTGCTTGAGCACGCACAGCAAACCGGGCGGCAGATGCTCAGTGTGATGGTGCTCAACCAGAAGGTGGCCTTGCTGCTGCGCCTGGGCCGCGAACCCGAGGCCCGCAGCACCCTGGCCCAGGCGTTCGATGCCGCCATCGGCGGCGTGTTGCAGCCTTTCGAATGGTTGTTGCGAGAGCATCGTGAATGGCTGCGCGAACAGTTGCTGCACGCGCCGCCCAGCGACGTGCGCCAGCACTTGCTCGAATGCTTGCCGTCGACCGCGACGCCAGCGATCGAACCCTCGGTCCCGGTCGAAACCCTCAGCAGCCGCGAGAGGGCAGTGCTGCAACTGATCGCCCAGGGATGTTCCAATCAGGAAATCAGCGAGCAGTTGTTCATCTCGCTGCACACGGTAAAAACCCATGCCAGCCACATCAACAGCAAACTTGGCGTCGAACGCCGCACCCAGGCCGTAGCGCGGGCGAAGGCCTTGGGGTTGTTGGGCTGAGTTGTTTACTCCCGTGGCGAGGGAGCTTGCTCCCGCTGGGTTGCGAAGCGACCCTAAGATCTGACAGCGCGGTGTGGCAAGCTATGAGTTGCTCCGCAACTCAGCGGGGATAAATCCCCTCGCCACAAAAGCCAATGAGCGTGAGCCAAGGAACCACTTGAATGCCGCCCCTTTACCAAACCATCCAATCCCCCGTAGGCGAGCTGATCCTTGTCGCCCGCGGCATGAAGCTGGCGGCCATCCTGTGGGAGAACGAGCGGCTCAATCGGGTGCGCCTGGGACCGTTGGAGCAGGACAGTGATCATCCGACCCTCAAGGAAACCGAGCGTCAACTGCTGGAATATTTTTCTGGCCAACGCCGCCGTTTCGAGCTTGAACTGGATTTCGCCGGCACCGACTTCCAGGTGCGGGTCTGGCAGGCTCTGCTGACCATCCCGTTCGGCGAAACCCGCAGCTATCGCGACATTGCCATCCAGATCGGTCAGCCGACCGCGACGCGCGCGGTCGGTGCCGCCAACGGACGCAATCCCATCTCGATCATCGCGCCCTGCCATCGGGTCATCGGCACCTCCGGCAGCCTCACCGGTTTCGCCGGCGGCCTTGCCGCCAAACAGTTCCTGCTGAGCCTCGAAGGCCAACAGAGCCTGCAACTGGCGTTCTGAACCCTGACCCTGCCCAATCCCTGTGGGAGCGAGCCTGCTCGCGAAAGTAGCCGTTCAGCTCAAGGGCGACTTCGGCGCCAGCATGCGCGTGGGCGGCTTGCCGTTGGCGTTGTGTTGATAGATCTGCGCCGGTTGCCCCTGTTCGTTGAAAAACACCTGGCCGATCCCCGCCGAGTTCCACAGCCGTTCCCCGGCTTCGGCATGTTCCGGGACATGAGGGACGATGCGCATGCTGCGGCGCTTGGTGAACCAGTTCAAGGGCGAGCGTGGTGAATAGAGCCAGCGGTTCAGACGATCGAACCATTCCAGCAGCGCCGGCGGGAACTCGTTCTTGATACCGCTGCTGGTGATCTGCCAGACGCGTGGGCCGCCCTTGCGGTGCGGGATCAGCACCTCGTAGACGAAGGAATAATGCACATCGCCGGACAACACCACGTAGCTTCCCGGCGTGCGCGAATGGCGGAAAATATTCAGGATCACCTGGGCCGCGCCACGGTGGGCCATCCAGTTCTCCGCATCCACCAACAGCGGGTAGCCGCACCAGCTGAACAGCCGCTGCACGGTCTCGATCAGCTTGACGCCAAAGATCGGGGCCGGCGAGACGATGATCGCCGAGGGGTGATCCAGCAGTTCCTGCTGCAGTTCGCTCAGGGCTTCCCAGTCCAGCAGGCCCGACGGCTGCTTGAGGCTGTTCTCGCTGCGCCAGCGGCGGGTGCGGGTGTCGAGCACCACCAGCGCCGGCGTGCTCGGCAACACGTAATGCCATTGCTGGAAACCGAGCAGGGTGTCGATCAATGCATCCTGGGGCCCGCTGTCGATATAGCGGTCCCGGGCGGTGTCGCTCAAGGCCACGGTCTGCTCGATCACTTCGCCAAAGGCATCCGGGTTGTTGCCCCAGCCCTGGCAGAGCAGATAGGCGATCAGCGCGTTGCCGATGATGCGTTTGGAGAAGGGATGGCCATAGGCCGTTTCCTCCCATTGCGCGGACAGATTCCAGTCATCGGTGATGTCGTGATCGTCGAAAATCATCAGGCACGACAGATGGGCGAACACCCGTGCCACGCCATCCAGCCCGGTCTGGAATGCCTCGATGCGCTGTTGTTCGAGGTCGTAGCGCTGGCGCCGTTCGGCGGTCAATTCAGGCGGTTGCGGATCGATCAGCGTCCACGGTACGGGCGACCACACCAGCAGATACATCGCCATGACCTCGGCGAAGGTCACCAGATGGTTGTCGGCGCTGCTGCTGGTGAAGATCGGCTTGCGCGCCCCGCCGAAAAAACGTTCGCGCAGGGTTTCGTTGCTCTCCAGTGCCGGTAACAGATCCGCGCGGTGATAATAACTGGCCGGGTGTTGGTAGAGTTTGGCGCTGTCTTCCACCACCGCACCTTCCAGGCACTCCTCGAACAGGCCCAGGCGCTCGATCAAGGCATGAATCGCCCGCAACATCGGCCCGGCGACATCGTCGGCGTACACTTGGTCGCCGCTCATCATCAGCAATGCCGGACGCTGCTCCGCAGACTGCGCCAACAAGCGGTCGACACAGAGCAGACCATCATTGGCCGGGAAATGGGGTTTACGACAAGAGCCGTGGACCAGCTGTTCTATGCGCGAATGCAGCATGAAGTTCGGACGCTTTGCGTCGCCGTACAACAGATACGGCGCCCATTCGGCAATGGGGACGCCGTCCACCAGCAGGTCGTAGTCAATCGCCACGTCCTGGGGCAAGGGTGTATCGAGTGTCACATCGATCAAATGCACAAACGCTCGTTGCCCCACCGGCACCACGGTGCAGCGCGACGCATCCAGCGCCAGGTCGCCGACGCCGTCGATACTCAGCGTCAACGCCAACGCTCGCGTCCCCACCAGCCACATTACCAGCCGCGTCGGCTCCAGTCGTCGCAAGAGCGGGCCGACAAGGACGGGGGGGAGGGGGATCGGGGTATCGGAAGGGGCCGGCAACATGCGTGGGAAAAGCTCTGCTTCAGAATAAAGCAGGGATCATAACGCATGCGTACGCTGGGAGGGGGCATGCGCACCTGTGGCAATGGAGCATTGCTCCCTCACCACAGGGCGGTATGTTCAGCTCGGAATAATCAGCTCATCCCCAACCAGTTAGGCAGCGCGAGCGAGATCCACGGTACATAGGTAATCAGCACCAGGAACGCCAGCAGAATCATCAGCCACGGCATGGCCGCGCGGATGGTCGCCGTCAGCGACATGCCGGTCACCGCCGAGGTGACGAACAGATTCAAGCCCACCGGCGGCGTAATCAGGCCGATCTCCAGGTTCACCACCATGATGATGCCCAAGTGGATCGGGTCGATGCCCAGCTTCATGGCGATAGGGAACAGGATCGGCGCCAGGATCAAGATGATCGCCGACGGCTCCATGAACGCACCGGCAATCAGCAGCACGATGTTGACCACCAGGAGGAAGGTTACTGGCGTCAGCCCGGCCTCGATCACCCACGCAGTGATCTGCTGCGGCAGTTGCTCGGTGGTCAGCACGTGGGCGAAGAGCATGGCGTTGGCGATGATGAACATCAGCATGATGCTCAGCTTGGCCGACTCCAGCAGCACCTTGGGGGTTTCGCGGAACGTCAGGTCCTTGTAGATGAACAACGCAATAAACGCCGAGTACACTGCCGCCACCGCCGCTGCTTCTGTCGGGGTGAACATCCCGGAATAGATCCCGCCGAGGATGATGACCATCAGCAGCAAGCCCCAAATGGCTTTGCGGGCCGTGGTCAGCCATTCGCGAAACGTGGCTCGGGGCATTGCCGGCAGGTTTTTCTTCACGGCGACGATGTAGATCGCCACCATCAACGCAGTGCCGAGCAACAGGCCTGGTATCACACCGGCCATGAACAGTTTGCCTACCGAGGTTTCGGTCGCGGCGGCATACACCACCATGACGATCGACGGCGGAATCAGGATGCCCAGGGTCCCGGCGTTGCAGACGATACCGGCACCAAACGCCTGGGGATAACCTGAGCGCACCATGCCGGCGATGGCAATCGAACCCACCGCTGCCACCGTCGCGGGACTGGAACCGGACAATGCAGCAAACAGCATGCACGCCAGCACTGCCGCAATAGCCAGGCCACCGCGGATGTGTCCGACGCAGGCGTTGGCAAAGTCGATCAACCGTCGCGCCACGCCACCCGTGGTCATGAACGCACCGGCCAGCAGGAAGAACGGAATCGCCAGTAGGGTGTAGTGCTCGGATGTCTCGAACAGCTTGATCGCCAGGGAGCGTACGGAGTCGGGGCTGAAGAAAATGATCGTCAGCGAACCGGCCAGCCCGAGGGAAATGGCGATAGGCACGCCAATGAACATCAACACGAACAGCGCGAGGAAGAGGAAGGCAATGGTCATGGCTTGTCTTCCTCGATCTCGGTCAGTTTGATCGCTTCGGCCGCTTCATCGGCCAGCCCCAGGCCCGTCTGACGGTTCATCAGGATGCGCACCAGGATTTCCGCGAAACGGATAAACACCAGGGCGAATCCTACCGGCACGATCAACCCTACGTGCCATTGCATGATGCCGAAATGGCCGAGGTCTTCCGCGCCGATCTGGGCAATCATCAAGGTATTGATCCATTCGTAACTCGCCACGGCCAGCAACCCGGCGTAGGCCAGGCAGCACAGGCAGGCGATCACGCCGATAATGCGCTGCAGCGGTTTGCTCGCCAGTTTCACCAACGCGTCGACGCCGATGTGCCCGGCCGTGCGCACGCCATACGACAGGCCAAAGAAAATCAGCCAGCCAAACAGCGCCTTGGTCAGCGCGCTGCTCCAGGTCATGGCCTGGGCCATGCCCATGATGCCGTCGCCAATGGCGAACATCGGTTCGCTGGCGGCTGGCCAGTTATCGCCAAGGCTGTAGAACACTGCATAAAGGTTGTTGAGGACCACGTAGACGAAAGTGACCAACGTCATGGCGGCCAGAAGGAAGGCAATGAAACCTTCCTCGAAATGTTCCCAGGTGCGCCGAAGGGCGTTCATGGATGGCATCTCCTGCAGGGAGGACGACAGGCCGGCGCTGCCACGGCGGCAGCGCCGACCAACCCATTACTGAGCCTTGTTGGAGGCTTCGGCGGCTTGGATCAGGTCAGCGCCGATGTCACCTTCGAACTTCTTCCAGACCGGTTTCATCTTGTCGCGCCATGCGTTGCGTTCTTCAGGCGTGAGGGTAATGATCTCGGTGGTCTTGGCGTCGAGGATGCGCTGCTTGTCGTTCTGGTTCAGTTGCGCCGCTTCCTTGTTCACCTGGGCGGTGACTTCCACGAGGATCTTGTCCAGTTCGCTGCGTACGTCCGGCTGCAGGCCATTCCAGAACTTGGTGTTGGTGATCAGCATGTAGTCGAGCAAGCCATGGTTGGACTCGGTGATGTACTTCTGTACTTCATGCATTTTCTGGCTGTAGATGTTCGAGTAGGGGTTTTCCGCACCGTTGACCACGCCGGTCTGCAGGCCTTGGTACACCTCGGCGAAACTCATCTTGCGCGGGTTGGCATTGACGGCCTTGAACTGTTCTTCGAGCACGGCAGACGCCTGCACGCGGAACTTCAAGCCACGGGCATCCTTGGGTTCGCGCAGTGGTTTGTTGGCAGAGAGTTGCTTCATGCCGTTGTGCCAATAGGCCAGGCCGGTGATGTTCTTGCTTTCCATTGACTTGAGCAGTTTCTGACCTTCAGGGCTCAGTTGGAAACGGTCCACGGCAGAGATGTCATCAAACAGGAACGGCAGGTCGAACAACTGCACCGTCTTGGTGTATTGCTCGAACTTGGCGAGCGATGGCGCAATCATTTGCACGTCACCCAGGAGCAGGGCTTCCATTTCCTTGCCATCGCCGAATAACGACGAGTTGGGGTACACCTCGACCTTAACCTTGCCCGGCAATCGCTCTTCCACCAATTTTTTGAAGAGCAGCGCACCTTGGCCTTTGGGGGTTTGTTCGGCCACCACGTGCGAGAATTTGATAACCACCGGATCAGCCGCCATGGCGCTGCTCAACGCGCTGAGGGCCAGTGTGCAGACGAGTGCTTTCCACATAGGTTTAAACATAGGGGTTCCTTTTATTTTTAGTTTTTCACGTGCGGGCTCATTCAAAACACGACGCACGGTGGGACACTTGCAAGTCTAGGCAGAAAAACAGCTTGCCGGGGCATTGTGACATCAAGTGCAGGGCTTTACTGCGTCTTGTTGGACGCTTCGGCGGCTTTGATCAGCTCCGGGCCGATATCCTTTTCGAACTTCGCCCATACCGGTTTCATTTTCTCTCGCCAGGCATCTCGCTCTTGCGGCGTGAGGGTCATGATCTCGGTGGTCTTGGCGTCCAGGACGTGCTGTTTGTCCTGCTGGTTGAATCGCTCCGCTTCCTTGTTGGCATGAGCGGTGGATTCGACCACGATCTTTTCCAGCTCACTGCGGATATCCGGCGGCAGGCCGTTCCAGAAATCCGATGTGGTGATCAGCATGTAGTCGAGGATGCCGTGGTTGGACTCGGTAACGTATTTCTGTACCTCATGCAGTTTCTGATTGTAAAAATTTGAATAGGTATTTTCCGTGCCGTTGACCAGGCCCGTACGCAAGCCCTGATACACCACCGAGAAAATCATCGGTTGGCCTTTGGCACTCACCGCCTTGAACTGCTCCTCCAGCACCGCGGAAGTCTGCACACGGAAGACCAGGCCGCGCGCATCTTCGGGCGTGCGCAGGGGTTTGTTCGCCGAAAGCTGCTTCATGCCGTTGTGCCAATAGGCCAGGCCGGTGATGTTCTTGCTCTCCATGGACTTGAGCAGTTGCTGGCCCTCGGGGCTCTGTTGGAAACGGTCCACCGCGGCAATGTCATCGAACAGGAACGGCAAGTCGAACAACTGCACCTTGCGGGTGTACTGCTCGAACTTGGCCAGTGACCGCGCGATGATCTGCACGTCTCCCAGCAGCAACGCTTCCATTTCCTTGTCGTCGCCATACAGTGTGGAGTTGGGATACACCTCCACAGTTACCTTGCCCGGCAACCGCTCCTCCACCAGCTTCTTGAACATCAGGGCGCCCTGGCCCTTGGGCGTCTGTTCGCCCACCACATGGGAAAACCTGATCACGAGGGGGTCGGCTGCGTAGGCGCTGCCCAGTGCGCTGAAAACCAGGGTGCAGATGAGCGCTTTCCATAAAGGTTCGAGCATGGCGTATCCCTTCGATTATGTTTATTGTGCGAGCTCATTCCAGCCCCGACGAACTGCAAACACTGGCAAGTCTAGGAGCAAAAAATGCGGGCTGCCGGAAAGTTGCGGATCCTGGAGGAGAACCAGCCGCGACTGTCAGGCTTGGCCTCCGGGATCACTGGACAGGACGTTTCAAAAAACTCAACAAGGGACTCAACGATGATCGATTTCAACAACAAAGGCTTCTTCAAGCTCAAGCAAAACAATGAATACGCCGAACGCGTCTCGGATCTGTTGCTGGACGGTGAACAGGTGATCGGCGCCTACAAGTCGATGCGTGATGGCGTGGTGTTCACCAACAAACGCATCATCGCGGTAAACGTGCAGGGCATTACCGGCAGCAAGAAGGATTTCACCTCGCTGCCCTACAAGAATATCGTTGCGTACTCGGTGGAAACCTCCGGCACCTTCGACCTGGATTCCGAACTGGAGATTTATTTTTCGTCCCTGGGCAAGGTGAAGTTTGAGTTCTCCGGCAAGACCGGCATCGTCGAAATCTCCAAGGTCATTTCCAGGCACCTTTTGGTCTGAGTCGATACAAGCGCACCCCGGCAGCGTAAGTTTCGCTGGAGCTCAAGGCTCCAGCGCCGGTCCCTTCAACTCGATCTGGTTGCCATCCGGGTCGAAGCAATAGATTGACCAGCCTTGCCCCTCCGCGCCATAGCGCATCTGTGCCTTCTCGACCTCCAGCCCGGCTGCGCCCAGATGAGCGAGCAGGGCCTGTTCGTCAAACGGTTCGACGCGCAGGCAGAAGTGATCGACGTTGTGCCCCTGCCTACCCGACGCCGCGCCACCCTGACGGCCGAGCGGTCCTTCGACATCCACCAGATCGATCATCGACGCCCCGGCGCCGAGGTGGACCAACCCCAGATCGTCCCGCCGCTTCTTCAGTTCGCAACCGAGCACCGAGGTGTAGAAGGCGAGGCTGCGCTCGATGTTCGTCACGCGCAGTACGACGTGGTCGATGCGCTCGATGGTGAAATTTTTCATACCGGTCTCCACAAGGCGGGCACAAATGGGCCACGTCACTGTAGCCAGAATTTCCCAATGGAAACGAGCTTATCATCAGAGCGTGGTATGACGACATTTCAAGTTGTCATCTTTTCAAAAATAGAGCCTGCCCAAAAAACCTCATATTTAGCTGATGCACAGGCTTGACAGCTCAGAGTAAACGTACAAATAATCCGCCATGTTGTATGACGACATACAAATAAAAATAACCACACGGTGGCTCCTTCTTATGAGAATCACAGGCGTTCACGTCGAAATCTTTTCCACCCCGTCGCGCCGCGCCCAGGACAGCGCCGGCCACGCCCATCCAGGCGACGAAGTCATGATCAAGATGGCCCTGCTGCGCATCAGCTGCGACGATGGCTCGGAGGGTTACGCCTTCGGTACGCCCGAGTTGATTCGTCCACACATCATCGAATCGTTCGTGCGCAAGGTGCTGATCGGCCGCGACCCGATGGACCGTGAGAGCATCTGGCAGGACCTGGCGCACTGGCAGCGCGGCAGCGCCGGCCAGTTCACTGACCGCGCGCTGGCGCTGGTTGAGCAAGCCTTGTGGGATTTGGCCGGGCGCAAGCTGAAGTTGCCGGTGCACAAGCTCATCGGCGGTTACCGCGACAAAGTCCTGGCCTACGGTTCGACCATGTGTGGCGACGATTTGCCAGGCGGTCTGTCGACGCCGGATGAGTACGGCCAGTTCGCCGAAAAGCTCGTCAAGCGCGGCTACAAGGCAATCAAGCTGCACACCTGGATGCCGCCGATTTCCTTCGCGCCGAATCCGCAAATGGACATCCAGGCCTGCGCTGCCGTGCGCGAGGCGGTCGGCCCGGACATCGCACTGATGCTCGATGGCTACCACTGGTACAGCCGCATGGATGCACTGACCATTGGCAAGGCCCTGGAGAAACTGAATTTTGCCTGGTTCGAAGAACCGATGATGGAAGACTCCGCCGAGTCGTACGCCTGGCTGGCCGCCAACCTGGACATCCCGGTGCTGGGCCCGGAAAGCATTGCCGGAAAATTCCACAGCCGCGCCAGTTGGGTGACGCAGAAGTCCTGTGACATCCTGCGCGCCGGCGTAGCTGGCGTCGGCGGTATCGGCCCTTGCCTGAAAGTGGCGCACCTGGCCGAGTCGTTCGGCATGGATTGCGAGGTCCACGGCAACGGCGCGGCGAACCTGGCGGTGGTGGGCGCGATCAGCAACTGCCGGTGGTACGAGCGCGGCCTGCTGCACCCGTTCCTCGATTACGAGGAAGTGCCGGCGCACCTCAACAGTATTGTCGACCCGATGGATGCCGACGGTTACGTGCATCTGTCTGATCGGCCGGGGTTGGGCGAGGACATCAACTTCGCGTATATCGAAGCCAACACCTTGTCTCGACACTGATGGCGCACCACGTCCGAGGCTGAGCGGCCCGGGCGACAAGTCTTATAAATATAAGAAAGGACTGAACCATGAAACTCTGGCCCAAGCGCCTGACCAGGCTGCTGTGTGTCATCGTGGCCCTGTGCGCAGTGCAGGTGCCCGTCAGCCTGGCCCAAGGCGAAACGCCCGCCGACCAATTGGTGGTGGGCATGAGCATGATCAACCTGCTGTCCCTGGACCCGGCGGCCGCGACCGGCCTGGAAGTTGCCGAGGTCAACGCCAATGTCTACGACATGCTCCTGGAGCAGGACGCGGCGCAGCCGGACACGCTGGTGCCGGCCCTGGCGAAAAGCTGGGAAGTCAGCCCGGACCGCATGCGTCTTACCTTCCAGTTGCGTGACGACGTCCGTTTTCACTCCGGTGCGCCGCTCACTGCACAAGATGTCGCCTGGTCCTTGCAACGTGTGGTCACCCTCAACCGCGCCCTGGCGTCCACCTGGAAAGCCTACGGTTTCACGGCCGACAACGTCGCCCGGCTGATGCGCGCCGAAGGGCCGCACACCTTCGTCATGGAACTGCCACGCGTCACCGACCCGCTGTTGGTACTCAACACCCTGGCCACCTCGCCGAGCGCGTTCATCATCGATCGCTCGGTGGCCTTGCAACATCAGGTCGGTGACGACCAGGGCGCGGCCTGGCTGGCGACGCACACCGCCGGGTCCGGTGCATTCAAGCTGGATATCTGGCGCGCCAACGACGTGGTCCTGATGAGCCGCAACGAGGACTACTGGCGCGGCGCGCCGAAGTTGCGCCGGGTGATCATGCGCAACATGACCGAGTCCCAGGCCCTGCGCCTGATGGTCGAGCGCGGTGACCTGGATGTCGCCCGCGGCATGGCGGCCACCGACATCAAGGCGCTAGGCAGGGTGGATGCGGTGCGCATCCAGAGCATCGCCCGCGGCACGCTGTACTACGTCGCGATGAGCATGCAGCAGCCGCTGTTCCAGGACATCCGGGTGCGCCAGGCGATCCGTCTGCTGATCGACTACCAGGGCATCAACGACGTGGTGATGCCGCACTACGGCGTGATCAACCAGCGGCCGATGCAACTGGGCTTGCCGGCACGCCTGGACGATCCGGGTTATCGCCTGGACGTTGCCGAGGCTCGCCGCCTGCTGGCAGAAGCCGGTCACGCCGAGGGCTTCAAGGTGAGTATCCGTTCGCTGACCGACCCGCCCTTCATCAACATCGCCACCAGCCTGCAAGCGACGCTGGCCCAGGCGGGCATCCAGGCGACGATCATCACCGGCACCGGCAACCAGATCTACGGGGCGATGCGCGACCGCCAGTTCGACATTCTCGTGGGGCGTGGCGGTGGTGGGGCGGAGCGCCATCCGCATTCGAGCCTGCGGGCCCTGGTGTACAACCCGGACAACCGCAGCGAAGCCAAGTTGAGCAACTTCCAGGGCTGGCGCACCTCGTTCTTCAACCCGCAGCTCAACCAGTTGATCGAACAGGCCGAGCGCGAGCGCGACCCCGAACGGCAGCGGCAGATGTATGCCCAGATCCAGACCCTCTATGACCAACAGGCCGGGGCAATCATGCCGGTCTCGCAAATGGTGGACGAGGTGGTGGTTCACGCCGACGTGCGCAACTACATCGGCCACACCGCCGCCACCACGCGTCTTCGCGACGTCTACAAGCAGCGCTGAAATCGACGGCTTCAAGGCCAAGGCAGGAAATGAACATGTCGACTGCATCCTTTTCAATCTGGACAACCCGGGCCGCCTCGGCGACCCGGCGCGGCGGTTCGGTGGCAGTGACGCTGCTGGGGTTGCTGCTGCTGACCTTTTTTATCGGCCGGGTGATGCCGCTGGACCCGGTGCTGGCAATCGTTGGCCCGGACGCCGACGCCTCGGCCTACGCCCAGGTCTATCAGGAACTGGGCCTGGACAAGCCGCTGTGGACCCAGTTTGCGATCTACCTCGGCGACCTGCTCCATGGTGATTTCGGCATGGCCTTGCTGACCGGCAACCCGGTCATCAGCGACATCGCCCGGGTTTTTCCGGCCACCTTGGAACTGGCGACCCTGGCCATTCTGTTCGGCGTGTTGGCGGGCTTGCCGCTGGGTGTCTACGCGGCGACTCATCAGGGCCGCGCCGGTGACCATGTCGCGCGGTTGATCACGCTGTTCGGCTATTCCACGCCAATCTTCTGGATCGGCATGATGGCCTTCCTGGTGTTCTACGCCTGGTTGGGCTGGGCCGGTGGCGTCGGGCGAATCGGCCTGGCCTACGACGGGCTGATTCCGAGGCACACCGGGCTGCTGTTGATCGACACCGCCTGGTCTGGCGATTGGGAAGCCTTTCGCAGTGCCCTGCGGCACATCCTGCTGCCGGCGGTGATCCTCAGTTTCAACTCGGTCGCCTACATCAGCCGCATGACTCGCAGCTTCATGCTCGAGCAGCTGTCCCAGGAGTACATCATCACTGCCCGGGTCAAGGGTCTGTCCCAACGCAAGATTGTCTGGGGCCACGCCTTCGGCAACATCCGCGTGCAGCTGTTGACGATTGTCGCGCTGGCCTACGGCGGGCTGCTGGAGGGCGCGGTGCTGATCGAAACCGTGTTCGCCTGGCCGGGTTTCGGCCAATACCTGACGAGCAGTCTGTTGCTCGGCGACATGAACGCAGTGATGGCCTGCGTGCTGCTGATCGGCCTCATCTTCGTGACGCTGAACCTGATCAGCGATGCGCTGTACAAGCTCTTCGACCCGAGGACCCGCTAATGAATCTGCCCCTTGCTTCCAGCACAGCCGGCGGTACCGCGCTGCCCGCTTCGAGTACGGCAGCGCTGGTCGCCAGCGCCGCCCGGCTGCTGCGCTTTCTGCTGCGCAACCCGATGACGTTCGCCGGCCTGGTTGTCGTCGCGACCTTGATGGTGGTCGCGGCGTTCGCGCCATGGATCGCCGGTCACGACCCGTTGCTGCAGAACCTCGCCGGCGCGTTGCAAGCGCCCAGCAGCGCGCACTGGTTCGGCACCGATGAATACGGTCGCGATGTCTTCGCCCGGTTGGTGTACGGCTCGCGCATCACCTTGTACATCGTCTTGCTGGTGACGGTGATCGTCGGTCCCATCGGCCTGTTGGTCGGGACCATCTCCGGCTACTTCGGCGGCTGGGTCGACAGCCTGTTCATGCGCATCACCGACATCTTCATCTCGTTTCCGAGCCTGGTGCTGGCGCTGGCCTTCATCGCGGCGCTTGGCCCGGGCCTGGAGCACGCGGTGATTGCCATCGCGCTGACGGCCTGGCCGCCGATCGCCCGATTGGCTCGCGCAGAAACCCTGCCGCTGCGCAACGCCGACTTTGTCGTCGCGGTACAGCTCCAGGGCGCGTCGAGTGCCCGGATCATCCTGCGCCATATCATCCCGATGTGCCTGTCGTCGGTGATCATCCGCCTGACCATGAACATGGCAAGCATCATCCTCACCGCCGCCGCCCTGGGCTTTCTCGGCCTCGGCGCCCAGGCACCGCTGCCGGAGTGGGGCGCGATGATCTCCACCGGCCGGCGCTACATGCTCGAAAGCTGGTGGCTGGTGGCGGCGCCGGGTGCGGCGATCATGCTGGTCAGCCTGGCCTTCAACCTGTTGGGCGACGGCTTGCGCGACGTCCTCGACCCCCGCAGCCAATCCTGAGGAACCTCCCATGACTGAGTTAAAACTGGCCGTCCAGGATTTGTGCGTGGAGTTTCGCAACGCGGGCAAAACTTCCCTGGCGGTGCGTGATGTGTCGTTCAACCTGGGGCGGGAAAAGCTCGCCATCGTCGGGGAATCCGGCTCGGGCAAATCCACCGTCGGCCGCAGCCTGTTGCGCTTGCATCCGCCGACGGCGCGGGTCACCGCCAAGACCCTGCGTTTTGCCGACATCGATTTGCTGAAGGCCAGCGAAAAGCAGATCCAGGCGATTCGTGGCGCGCGCATGTCGATGATCATGCAAGATCCGAAGTACTCGCTGAACCCGGTGGTGCGAGTCGGCGAGCAAATCGCCGAAGCCTATCTCGCCCATCACAAGGTGCCCCATCGCGAAGCCCGGGAACGGGCCCTGGATATGCTCGGCAAGGTGCACATCCGTGATCCTCGAAGGGTCTATGACCTGTACCCCCATGAAGTCTCGGGTGGCATGGGCCAGCGGATCATGATCGCCATGATGGTGATCACCGATCCCCAGGTGATCATCGCCGACGAGCCGACCTCGGCGCTGGACGTGTCGGTGCGCCGGCAGGTGCTCAACGTGTTGGAGGAGCTGGTCAGCGAGCGTGACCTGGGACTGATCTTCATCAGCCACGACCTGAACCTGGTGCGGCATTTCTGTGATCGCGTGCTGGTGATGTATGCCGGCCGGGTGGTCGAGTCGATTGCCGCCGCTGACCTGGATAACGCCACCCATCCCTATACCCGAGGCCTGTTGGCCGCGTTGCCAAGCCTGGACCACCCGCGCGCCACGCTGCCGGTGCTGCAGCGCGACCCACGTTGGTTGAACGCTTGAGGAGCCTGTCATGAACATGATCGAAATCGCCGGCCTGAACCTCAGTTTCGGCACCGGCGCGGCACTGAACGCGGTACTGCACGACGTCGACCTGAGCGTTGGCGAGGGCGAGGCATTCGGCCTGGTGGGGGAGTCCGGTTCGGGCAAGACCACCGTGCTGCGTTGCCTGGCCGGACAGTACCAGCACTGGACGGGACGGTTGCAAATCGCCGGGAGGGCGGTGACGCGCAAGCTGCCGCCGGATCACTACCGCACCGTGCAGATGGTTTTCCAGGACCCCTACGCTTCATTGCATCCGCGCTACACCATCGAGGCCGCGTTGCAGGAACCGCTGCGCATTCACGGCATCGATGGGCGCGGGCAAAAGGTCAGCGAGATCCTGCGCAAGGTCGGCTTGAACGACAGCTTTCGCTTTCGTTATCCGCATCAGTTGTCCGGTGGCCAGCGCCAGCGCGTGGCGATTGCCCGGGCGCTGATCCTGCGCCCGCGGGTATTGCTGCTGGACGAGCCAACCTCGGCTTTGGACGTCTCGGTGCAGGCGGAAATTCTCAATCTGCTGGCTGATCTGCGTCGTCAGGAGGGCCTGACCTACCTGATGGTGACCCATGATCTGGCCGTCGTTGCGCACTTGTGTGATCGGCTGGCGGTGATGCAACAGGGCCGAGTGGTGGAAACCCTCGACAGCCAGCTGCTGGCGAGCGATGGCGCCGCCCACGAGTACACCCGTTTGCTGGTACAAGCCAGTCGCGACATACAGCGAATACCCATCGCCGTATGAAGTAACCAAGCCGCTGTAACTGTTTTAAACCGCAGCACACGTTGAACCGCAAGTTTCAATGCGCGCACGCGCTCGCCTGCGATTTGACGTTCACCCCAACTATTGATTTCAACCAACAAGAATAAAAAACATGAAAAAGATATTCACCGTTTTGTCGATCGCTTCATTGTTCACTTCGGTTGTCGTTCAGGCCGATACCGGTTACATCAACGTTCGCCATCAATACGCCGAAAAGACCCGCATGCACGCCGACCGCGCCAAGTTCGGCATCAGGCTGGATAACGGTGTGGGCCTGGAAGGCGAACTCAAATACAAGACCGCCGGGGATCGCGAAGATGTCGCCTTCGACAACACTGTCGGCAGCGGCCATGAGTTCACCGTCAACTACCAGCACAAGATCGACGACCGCTGGACGCTGACGCCTTCGTTCGCCATGGAAAGCGACGAGGAGTCCACCACCTACAAGATGGGCTTGCGCCTGGGCTACAAGATCACCAAGGAACTGAGCATCGCCGGGCGTTACCGTTACGACGCCAGCAAACTGGACCGCGACCAGGTGGATCACGACGTGCCGGACAATGGCCAGGACGACCAGACGATCCATCGCTACGACGTCTACATCAACTATGCGAACCAGGGGCCGTGGGCCTATGAATACCAACTGACTTACTTCGATGCCGATTACATTCGTTACAACGGCGGTACTGACGACTATGAGCAGAATGCCGTGGTCAAGTACAAGTGGGATAAGCGGTGGGCACCGTTCTTTGAGGTCGGTGACATCAAGGTCAATTCGGTGGACAGTGATCGGCAGTTGCGCTTGCGGGTGGGTATTCAATACAACTTTTTTTGAGTCGCGAGATCACCGGGATCAACTTGTGGGAGCGAGCTTGCTCGCGATAGCGGTCTGTCTGGGGCGGTGATGTTGGATGTGCTGCCGCCTTCGCGAGCAAGCTCGCTCCCACAGGGAACAAAGGTTATTCGTTGTAGAACGCCTGGCGTTGTTGGGTTTCACACAGGCGCATGCGGCTGTTGCTCAAGTGCAGGTACATGGCCGCCCGCGCCGCGTCGGCATTGCGGCTGGCGATGGCATCGAAAATCTGCTGGTGTTCGGCGTTGATCCCCTGCAGGTAGGCGCTGCGATCACTTTGCCCGGAGTAGGCGGAGTTCATCCGGGTGCGCGGGATCAGCTTTGTACCCAGGTGCTTCATGATGTCGATCAGGTAGTAATTGCCGGCCGCCTTGGCGATTTTCAGATGGAACTGGAAATCGGCATTGATCGTGGTGCCGGATTTTTCCGGCCCTTGCAGCAACGCCTCCAGCGCCTGGGCCAGTTCGGCCAGGGCTTCGAGCGTGGCGCGTTCAGCGGCCATGCCGGCGGCCTGCACTTCCAGGCTCAGGCGAAACTCCAGCAAATTGAGAACGTCCGACAACGTCGCAATGGTCGCCGGCCCGAGGGTGAACCCCTCCGGCGCCGGCATATCCAGGACAAACGTACCGACGCCATGGCGGGTCTCGACCAACCCCGCCGCCTGCAGGCGCGACAGCGCCTCGCGCACCACCGAACGGCTGACGCCCTCGGCTTCCATGATGTGCACTTCGGTGGGGAGCTTTTCGCCGCATTTCAGAATGCCGTCGCGCATGCGCTGGGCAAAACGGTCGACCAGTGTTTCGGCCAGGCGGCGCGGCTTGTTCAATGGAGATAACGCTTGGTCCGTCATCGGCGTGCTCTAGTGTGATCAGCGGGCATTATAGTGAGTTTTGGCCCAAGGTCGCGGCTATAATGCCGCGATCGTCTGGCTTGATGGATAGGTGCAATGGAGCGTGTCACAACCGATCGACGCCTGAGCATGACTCAGCAACTGGTGGTCGACCTGACGCAGCAGATACTCGCAGGCGAGCTGCCGGCGGGCAGCAAACTGCCAACCGAACAGGTGATCATCAAAGAGCGCGGCGTCAGTCGGACCGTGGTCCGCGAAGCCATGTCGCGGCTGCAGGCCGAAGGCTTGGTCGAGACGCGCCATGGCATCGGCACCTTCGTCGTCGACACCGCGCGCCCGGGTGATTTCCAGGGCGGCAAGCACATCAAGGGCGGCGCCCATGACGCGCTGGCCGTCGTCGAACTGCGCCTGAGCCTGGAAGTGGAAGCGGCCGGCATCGCTGCGCAACGCGCCACGCCGGAGCAGTTGCTAGCAATGCGCGAAGCGCTGGATGCGGCGAATGCCGCCGACGCAACGGACGACAACAGTGCCCGAACGGATTTCGAATTTCATCGGCAGATTGCCCAATGCACCGGCAACAGCTTTTTTATCGACGCGATGGCGCACGTCGGCAATACCCTGATCGCCGTGGTCCAGCAGGCGGTGCCAGCGATGGCAACTGAAAATCGAGCATTGATGGTGCGCGAACGCGAGCAGATCTACGCGGCATTGGCGCGACGGGACGGCGAAGCGGCGCGGGCGTCGATGCGGTTGCATCTGATCAACATGCAGCAGCGGGTCCGGGGCGCGGTAGAATTGGCGAAGCAATAATTCGCACCACAGACCCTGCGGGGGCAGGCGGGCGGGCTTGCTCGCGAAGGCGGCCGGCCCATCCTCTTGCTAATTGCGCTTCCAGCACTCCGTAAACCGCGCACATACCCCGTAATGCTCGTCCATCTGCGCCATCCTTTCCAGGTGACGAGTTACCGCTTCGACCGTCACCCCATTCCCGATCCGGAAGTACTCCACCATCATCGCAACGTCCAGGTCGATCTCGGCTTTCTCCGGCTTGGCATTGGCGGTTTTGGGTAACGCCCATTGCTCCAACTGCTCGTCCTTCAGCTGTCGTAAACGCGTCTGGTATTCCTCCTTGAAACGTTCCATCGAGTGCGTCTTGTTCTGCGCCATGTCATCGCCAAACGACTTCAGATTTTCCCGGTACAGCGTCCAGTAGTCAGCCGGCAGGTCGAAACCGAGCTTGGCCTTGCGTTCGCTGATCAGGGTGTCCAGTTTCTCTGGCGAATAACTTTCGATTTTTTCCTTGGCCGGATCCGTCTTCACCGTGACGACCAGGCTTTTATCGATGACCCGGCTCATCAATTCCAGGCGATGGGGTGTGTCCGGGTAGGTCTTGGGGAACAGCGCATTGCGGCCGGAGCAGGCGGGAAAGTCTTTTTTCAGGATCGGGATCGGTGTGCGCACGTCCTTGCCGTCAACCCTTTGCAAACGTTGCAACTGAGTCAGGCAGAAGTTCTTCTCGGACTTGAACGTCACTTCGTATTCGGCATTGGCCTCGGGTGTAAAGTTGAAGCCCTTGCCACACACGGCATAACCGCTGTTCATGTTGGTGCGCAGGTGAATCTGCTCACCGGGCTTGAGCTTGACCTCCAGATAACCCCTGGCATCCTTGGGCGCCGGAACGCTCATCCCCACCCGCCGCGCGGTATCGCTCAACAGCATATTGTTGAGGATGCCCGTGGTTTGTCCGTCGCAATGGGCCGCGTCGAAATAATCCAGCGTGGCGTTGCTGGTATTGGCGACGAACCTCAACTTGGCGGCGTCCGGTTCGATGGCATCGGGGTAACTGCCATTGACGCTGCAACCGCCGAGCAATAAAAACAACGCGGACAATGCTAGCAACGGGGCAGGACAGCGAGGCAGGGCGAGCATAGGTCATCCTTGAAGGATCGATAAAGTGGCGAATGCTACTAAAATGCCACTATTGCGTCCATCACCTGCCGCTGAACAGCAGGCGATACCCTCTTCTTTCCCGCAGATGACGCGCTCATGCCTCTAGGCAGGACTTGAAACAACACTTCAGCACGCTATCAGTATGGCTGATAGCGTGCTGAAAAATTGACTCAAGCGAGGCTGAAGTCTTCTTGAATAGTCAGAGAGAAAAGGAATCTACCGTTCCGTTGGAGAGCGCGCTGCGGGGTGGTTCATAACTCCAAAACTGAATGCAGCAAACCGTGGAGCGAGCAAGCTCGCTCCCGCAGGTCTCTTGTGGAGATCAAACCTTCGCAGGGTTCTGCTTTTGCGGATCAATGCCGTAAAGCCTGATGGCCTCGGCTACTTTTTCCCGCGGTATTTCCCCGTCGTCGGCCAGGGCCTTCAACGCCGCGAGGGCGATGAAATGACGATCCACCTCAAAGAATCTACGCAGTGACTCACGGGTATCCGATTGGCCGAAACCGTCGGTGCCGAGGGCTACGAAGCGTCGATTGGGTGCGAACGGGCGGATCTGGTCGGCGAATATCTTCATGTAGTCAGTCGCGACCACCACCGGCCCCTGTTTGTCCTGCAGGCAACTTTCCACATAACCGATACGCGGCGCGTGCTCGGGATGCAGCAGGTTCCAGCGTTCGGCTTCCTGGCCGTCGCGACGCAGTTCGGTCAGGCTGGTTACGCTCCAGACTTCGCTGCTTACGCCAAAGTCCTGTTCCAGCAACTGCGCCGCCGCGACCACTTCCTGAAGAATCGAACCGCAGCCCATCAGTTGGACATGCTTGCCTTCGACAGGCTTTTCAGGCGCCGAGAGCCGGTACATGCCCTTGAGAATGCCTTGCTCGACACCTTCGGGCATTGCGGGGTGGGCGTAGTTTTCGTTGAGTACGGTGATGTAATAGAAGATGTCTTCGTTTTCGGCATACATCCGCCGCATGCCGTCCTGGATGATCACGGCCAGTTCATAGGCGTAGGTCGGGTCGTAGGACACGCAGCAGGGGATGGTCGAGGACAGCACATGGCTGTGGCCGTCGTCATGTTGCAGGCCTTCGCCCATCAGCGTGGTCCTGCCGGAGGTGGCGCCGAGCAGGAAGCCGCGAGCCCGGGCGTCACCGGCGGCCCAGGCGAGGTCGCCGACGCGCTGGAAGCCGAACATCGAATAAAAGATGTAGAAGGGCACCGTCATCACGCCGTGGGTGCTGTAGGACGTACTCGCGGCGATCCATGAAGAAATCCCGCCGGACTCGTTCAGCCCCTCCTGCATGATCTGGCCGTCCCGGGCTTCCTTGTAATAGCTCAACTGGCCGGCGTCTTGCGGCGTATACAGCTGGCCGACGTGGGAATGGATACCGATCTGGCGGAACAGGCTTTCCATGCCGAAGGTCCGTGATTCGTCCGGGACAATGGGCACGATCAGCTTGCCGATGTTCGGATCCTTGAGCAGCCTGCCGAGGATGCGCACGAACGCCATGGTGGTAGAGATCGCCCGTTCGCCAGTGCCTTTGAGTTGTGTATCCAGCGACGACAAAGGCGGGACCTGCAGCGGCGCCACGGCATTAAAACGGGCCGGGATATAGCCGCCCAACTGGCTGCG
The DNA here is from genome assembly GCF_051132075.1 of Pseudomonas sp. R3-56. Lineage (NCBI taxonomy): Bacteria > Pseudomonadati > Pseudomonadota > Gammaproteobacteria > Pseudomonadales > Pseudomonadaceae > Pseudomonas > Pseudomonas sp. R3-56. The sequence goes on from NZ_CP071657.1 coordinate 1,113,754, forward strand.
CCTGGCTTGCAGGTACAGCGCCTCGACGCTGTCCGCGGCCGGCTTGAGGTAAGGCATGTCGCCCAGCTGGTCATCGCTGAGTTCCAGACCGAACCGATCACGGAACGCCTTGACCGCGTCGTCGCCCATTTTCTTGAGCTGGTGGTTGATGTTCTGGCCTTCACCGGCTTCGCCCATGCCGAAACCCTTCACGGTCTTGGCCAGGATCACGGTCGGCCCGCCGGTGTGGCGCATGGCGGCGGCATAGGCGTTGTGGACTTTTTCCGGGTCGTGGCCGCCGCGAGACAGCTTCCAGATATCGTCGTCGCTCAGGTCGCTGACCAGCTCCAGCAGCTCTGGATACTTGCCGAAGAAGTGCTCGCGCACATAGGCGCCGTTCTGGGATTTGTAGTTCTGATAATCGCCGTCCACGCACTCCATCATCCGCTGGCGCAGCAGGCCGCTCTTGTCTTTATCGAGCAGGGCATCCCAGCCGCTGCCCCAGATCACCTTGATCACATTCCAGCCGGCCGCCCGGTACAGGCTTTCGAATTCCTGGATCACCTTGCTGTTGCCACGCACCGGGCCGTCCAGGCGTTGCAGGTTGCAGTTGACGACAAAGATGATGTTGTCGAGCTTCTCCCGGCCTGCCAGGGAAATCGCCGCCAGGGATTCGGGCTGGTCCATTTCACCATCACCGAGAAACGCCCAGACCTTGCGGCCCTGGTGTTCCTTCAGGCCGCGATCTTCCAGGTAGCGCATGAACCGGGCCTGATACGCGGCCGTGATAGGACCCAGCCCCATGGACACTGTCGGGAACTGCCAGAAGTCAGGCATCAGCCGTGGATGCGGATAGGACGAAACGCCGTCGCGGTCGGTCTCGCGGCGAAAGTTATCCAACTGTTCTTCGCTCAGGCGTCCTTCCAGATAAGCGCGTGCATAGATGCCCGGTGATGAGTGGCCCTGGATGTACACCATGTCACCGGCGAACTGCTCGGTGCGGCCACGGAAAAAATGCTCGAAGCCGACGTCATACAAAACCGCCGCCGACGCGTAGGACGCGATGTGCCCGCCGACGTTCGAATGTTTGCCGGCGCGCAGCACCATGGCCAGCGCGTTCCAGCGGATATAGGCATTGATCCGGCGCTCCACGGCCAGGTCGCCGGGGTAGGGCTGCTGGCGGTCGGCCGGGATGGTATTGACGTAGGGCGTCGTCACGCGCCCGTAGAAATCACCGTGGCGGTTGGCGTCGAAATCAAGCATCTGATCGATCAGGTAGTGGGCACGAGAGCGCCCTTCGACACTCGCCACCGATTCAATGGATTCGAGCCATTCGCGAGTCTCTTGTGGATCCTCGTCGAGAAACATGGATTGTTGTGCCATCGTTGTCGTCTCCTGGACAGTGCAGCAGCACCGAGTCGTTTGGTGCCTGACTAAGGGGCGTGGGTCGACGCCAACCTTCGAGAATTTTGTAGTTGCACTTGCAACTACGTGCGAGAACTTAGCCTGCCGCGCGCTACAATTGCAACTAAATCGATTTCTTGAGAAAGGTGCTGCATGTCATCCAGCGAGCCGGATACCTGGTTCAGATTCGTCAGGGCCCACCGTTGCCTGATCCGCGAAATCGAGCGTCGGCTGGCGGCCGCCGGGCTGCCGGCCTACGCCTGGTACGACGCGTTATGGGGCCTGGAAAGCGGCCCCGACGGCGCCCGGCGGATGAGCGAACTGGCCGATGTCATGGCCATCGAGCGCTACAACCTCACCCGCCTGGTGGACCGCCTGGAGGCGGAAGGCCTGGTCACCCGTAGCCGCGCCAGTGATGACGGCCGAGGTGCGTACGCCGCCATCACCGAGAGCGGGAAAGTGCTGCGCAAGAAAATGTGGAAAATCTACGAAGAGGCGGTGGACGAATTGTTCCTGGCGCAGTTCGACGACGACCAGCAGCGAGTCTTCAGCGAAGCGCTGGAGCGTGCGGCCACAGCGGCGCGCAGCAGTGGTCGGAGGAAATAGGCGCGGGCTGTCATTGCAGCAGGTATCGACTCATCGCTTGCTTGACGCAGGCCTGTTCGATGACGCCCTCCTGAGCCAGCGCCTGCAAGGCCAGCACCACGACCCAGTGTTTATCCACGGCTTGCGCGGAGACTCCGGCCGAATCGGCGCCGAGTGCCACGAACCGTGACGTGACGTGCGCGCCAATCTGATCGGCAACGTGTTGGGCGTAACCCGTCACCGCGACGACCGGGCTGCCCGTTTTGCCCAGGCAATCGAGCAAATGCGACGAGCGCTTCGGCTTCTCGGGATGCAGTCGATTCCAGCGTCGTGCGGTGTCCGCATCACGGGCCAGGCGGGTGTAGCTGGGGCAACTCCACAACTCACTTGCCACTCCCCAGTGTTCAGCCAGCATTTGCGCCGCGTTCGCCACCGACTGCAATGCCAGCCCGGCACCCAGCAAGCGAACCTGGGGCGCCCCGAACTCCGTCTCGATCTCGGTGAGCTTGTACATCCCCTTGAGCGCCTGGCTTGCACTGATGTTGCCAACAGGGCCGAGGAAATCGTTGGGCTCATCGTGAAGCGCCATGTAATAAAAACCGTCTTTGCCCTCCACGTAAAGGCTCTCCAAAGCGGCCAGGGCAATGGCGTGCGCTTCGGCACCGCTGGCCGGGTCGAACGGCAGGCATTGCGGGTTGGCCGCCAGCCAGAGCGGTAACCACGGGTGAGCCCCCTTGGGCCATCGCGAGGGCAGGGTTTCGATGTCGTTACACAAGATTCCACGGTTCGCGGACTCGTTCGACAGCGCGCAAAGTTCGGCCGATGTTGCCGAGCTGGTCAGGTAAAGCAACGGTTTTTCACTGGCACGAGCGTCGGGACTCAGGCGCAGGGGCCAGGCGCTGATGCGGGTGTGACAGTGCTCGACCTGGGGTTGCTTGTTGGCGCGGATCACCCAGACATGCCTGGCTGTTCCAGGGTCCCTTTCGAGGCGATTGGCGATGTCGATCATGGTGTAGAGCGGTGAGGAGAAACCATCCATGTGCAGCGCTGAAAGCGTTCGGATCTTATCGATACAGGCCTGAGCGGCCAGGCGGGTCTCTGGTGTTTTACTGAAGCTGGAAAAGCCGATCATTCCAAAATCTCCGTGCGTTCCGTCGTGCTTGCACCATACGGTACGGCTCAATATGATTGCAAATGCAATGAAATTGACCTGGAATGGAGTTCCTCATGAACGCGGCTTCCCCCATCACGCTGTATACGGCTGATACACCCAACGGGCAGAAAATCAGTATTTTCTTGAAAGAGGCGGGCATCGATTACCAATTGGTGAAGCTCAACCTGGCTGAAGGACGGCAGCATTCACCGGAGTTCCTCGCCATAAATCCCAACGGGAAAATACCCGCCATTGTCGATCACCAAGCTGGGGTTTCGGTTTTCGAATCCGCCGCCATCCTGGGGTATCTGTCGCAGAAGTACGCTTGCCTGCTGCCTGATACCGCTGCCGACCAGCTTGCAGTCCAGCAGTGGCTGTTCTTCCAGGTAGGGGCCATCGGCCCTATGCTCGGCCAGCTCTGGTGGTTCTTGCACGGCAGCACCACGCATAACGAGGAAGCGATCGCGCGTTATCGCAAAGAAGCCTTGCGTCTGTATGGCGTGGTGGACAAGCAATTGGCCGCGCGCAGCTACCTGGCGTGCAACCAGTATTCCATTGCCGATATCGCGGCGTTCCCCTGGCTGCGCACCTCTGAAGAACTGGAACTGGATATCACGCCGTTCCCTCACGTGCTGGGCTGGCTCAAAATGATCGAGTCCCGCCCTGCTGTGCAAGCCGGGCTGGCAGAGTCTCGAGAAACACCTGCAAGTTGATGGCTTGCTGCGCTGGAGCGAGTCGCCTGACCGGCAAGAAAAGGTGACTTCGCCCAGAGTTGAGCAGCCTCAAGTCTTGCTTCGTTCGGATCACCGAGTATGTAGTAGTGATTTGGCTTTACTACGAATTGATACTTGGATTGAATGTTTCCCATCACGCGACAACAGGAAAAACAAGACAATAAGTAACCCATAAAAAAGGGAATTTTTATGAGCAGTCAAGCTGTAAAAGGCCGGCGAGTCATAAATACCGGGTCTGAATTGGATGAAAGACTCAAGAGTACATTTGAGAAATGCCTGCGTCCGTTGGACGGATGCCATTATGCTTACTTTGTCATGTACAAGGGACGAGAGGTAAAGCCGAGGATTTTCTCCAACTACCCCAAACGCTGGCTCGATGTGTACAAGGCCGAGAATTATCATCTTGTCGACCCGGTCATCAAGCACGGTTTGAAGTGCATAGCACCTTTCTTCTGGCATGAAGCGCTTGACTCCAAGGCGACGGATCAAGGCCAGGCGGTATTCGCATCCTCGGAGAAATATCAGATATCCGACGGCTTTACGTTCAACTTGCATGATGCCAATGGCTTGTTCGCTGCCCTGAGCATCAGCAACACCGAGCGGCGTGAGGATTTTGAGCAAACCATGATGCGCAGGGCGGCAGAGATCCAGATGACGCTCATTCAGTTTCAACACAGGTTGACTGATTGTTTTTCCTTGAGCGAGCTGTTTCCCGAGTTGACTGAGGCCGGTCTGTCGGACAGGGAACTTGGCGTATTGAAATGGGTGGTCATGGGCAAGGCCTACAGCGAAATCGCCGCCATTCATGCCATTTCCGTGCGCACCGTGAAATTCCATATGGCGAACATTGTCGACAAGCTTAGCGTTTGCAACGCCAAGCAAGCCGTCTACAAAGCGGTCAGCCTGGGGTTGGTCTGAATCTGGCAGGTCAGCGGCGGTTTTTCGGCAGCGGATACGCCACGACGCTGCCTTGCCTCTATCGTTTGCCTGAGGCTCCAGTCGTTCTCGGGGCGCACCGGCATGTTGAGCAGCAGGACCTTTTCGCCGGGGGAAGCTTCGCCGGTATCCAACACCTCGTAGTGCCAACCCGCTCTTTGGACGATGCGCGACATGGCGTGGCTGACCACCGTTATGATCGAATCCAGGTTCTGCCGGGCAGCATGATCGTGCATGGCCAGAAGCAGCATTTCGGTGAGCGGCACCTGACTCAGTCCCATGGCTCGGGAGCGGGTCTTATCAACAAAAAAACGACTGGACTCGGCGATCGCCTGGTCTTTAGGAAGTTCGCAGTTGAAGAAGTTTCGGAATGGACCTTCGACCATATAAGGATTCAACGTATTGATCAGGCGCAAACTACTCAGGGGGCGGCCCGCGTAAAAACCTACCAGGTAAGTTGCGCAGGCAGTGTCATATTCATCGATCTCCCTGCCAAGGTGAGTGGTGACTCGCCAGTCAAGTCGGTCGGAAAAAACTTCCTTCCTCAAGCCATACAGGTCAGCCAGTAAGTCTTCCGAGGCGTCTGAGTAGTTGATGGCGTGAAAGCTGACCTTGTCCATATGCCCTGCAATGTCCTTGCGTATTTGATATTTGAACTGTTAGCGCGCGCAGAGCATGGCACATCATTCAAAAAAAGCAGCTGTACCTAGATACAGGCGCAAAAATTAAAGCTGCACCCAAGTACAGTTGTCGGACAATAAAACAATGTTAACTATAGAACAGGGTTTATCCACGGCGCCGTGAGCCAGCCAAGTGGGATAAGCATCTTTAGCACCTATAGGAATAACAACATGAGTGTCATGACCCGTCTGGATGATAAAGAAGATATCACCCAACATGAAATTTCTGCCTTGAAGACACGCTTCAATCTTGCTGACGCCCACACCCATCAGGACCAAAGTGTTACCCAACAGGAGATCGTCAATCGGCTTCCCGAACTCTGGTACCGCGCTCAAGGCCAAAGCCAGTACCAGAGCGAGCAGGAATTCATCCAGGCGTTCTTTACCTTTCATGGCCAGGAGCATGCGCTCAAGCGCCATGATGAAATCTATCTGGTTTACGCAGCCTCGATCGCGATGCACATCACCGCGACCTACCTGCGCAAACGCAACATGAGTGTCGGCTTGATCGAACCATGCTTCGACAACCTGCATGACCTGCTCAAGCACATGGAAGTGCCGTTGACGCCGCTGGACGAAGCCCTTCTGCAATCGTCAACCGATGTCTATGCGAAGCTTCAATTGGCGGCCGTAAATGTCGATGCGATTTTCCTGGTCGATCCCAACAACCCGACCGGTACCAGCATGTTCGCCGAGGGCGCCGACACCTTTGTTGAAGTGGCGCGCTATTGCAAGGACCACGGCAAGCTGCTCATCCTGGACTTCTGCTTCGCGGCGTTTATCAAGGCGGCCGGGGGCAGTCGCGTTGATGCCTATGCCATCCTCGATGACATCGGCACCCAGTACATCATCATGGAAGACACCGGGAAAACCTGGCCGCTACAGGACACCAAATGCGCCACGATCATGTCCAGCCAGGCCATCAACGCTGACATCTACAGCATCGTGACCAGCGTATTGTTGAACGTGTCGCCCTTCATCCTGAATGTCGTGACTCAATACATTCGCGATAGCAGTGATGATGATTTCGAATCGGTGCGTTCGGTACTTGACGTTAACCGCGCTGCCGCCCGACGCCATCTGCAGGGGAGCTTCCTGAATTACCTGACGCCCAAGATCGAAACCAGTGTCGCCTGGTTCGAGATCCTGCATGACGGTGTTACTGCCGATGATTTGCAGGCCTACCTGATGGCGTACGAAGTCTACGTCCTGCCGGGCAAGTACTTTTATTGGAGCCAGCCGCAGGCGGGGCAGAAATATATTCGCCTGGCACTGGCACGCAAGCCCGAGGAGTTCGAACAGGCGGTCGAAACCATCGCACGCGCTTTGGAGAACTATCATGGCTGAAGCTTCCATTGCGGTTATCGACGCTACTGTTTTCATGGGCATGCACCATAGCGACCCTGAGATTCGGGCCAGGTCGCTGGGTTTTTTCGGCGCGTTTTATTCGCATCAGGTGCAGATGAGTTTCGGTCAGATTGGTATCTGTGATGCCATCATCTGGAAAAAAAGCCGGCACTTGCAGGACGTTTATTACCCCTTCATGGATGTCCTCCATACGGACATGGATATCCAGCGTCAGGGCTATTGCAACAAGGTTTTGAAACGCGCCTGCCTGGAGCCTGACTGGGCGCACCTGAGCGTGGAAAAAAAGTTATTGGTGGCTCATGTCGTTGAGCACCAACAACCTTTTTTCACCCATGACGAGTCGCTGCGCGAGGTCAGTTTACTCAAGCCATTCCTGCAGACATTTCCTCCCTCGGTTTCGCAATCCGTATTTCCTGAAAAACTTCAGCGCTTGTATGAGCAGTCCATGGAAATGACCATCGGCCAGGAGGACTTCCAACATGTCGGCTAAGCACATCTATGTACCGTTGATTACGCCCCTCGATGAGCATTCGCATGTCTGCGAAGCCAGCGTGCGCAGGTTGCTGCATAGCTCGCGGCCGTTTGTCGATGGCTACATTCCGTGCCTGACATCCGGTGAAGGCTGGCGGCTTGGAAAGCGCGACTGGCAGCGCATGCTGGAGCTGACGCTGGCGCACGCACAAGATAAAACCGTCATCGCCGGCATTGAACGGGCGACCACCGCCGAAGTCATCGAATATGCGCGGTTGGCGCAAACCCTTGGGGCCCAGGCGGTCATGTTTACTTCGCCTTTCGCTTCAGGCACCAGCCAGCAAGACATGATCGATCACTACCGGGCGGTCCATGACGCCACGTCACTGGATATCTTCATCTACAACGAGTCGGCGCTCTCAGGTAATGAAAAAAGCTTCGACACCTTGCTTGCCATCGCCCAGTTACCGAGAGTCATCGGCATCAAAGATTCACCTTCCCAGCCGCGCGTCCAGAGTGAAATCGAGCGCCTGCGCAACGAGGGGCTGGATTACTTCATCGGTTGGGAAATGCTGTTGGCGAGAGAGCTGGAGTCCGACGGCAATGTCGTGTCGTTGGCCAATCTTGAGCCAGCGCTTTGCCGGCTGGCGATCGGTGCCCGACAAACCATGGTCGGTGGCCTGGTGGCGACGCTCAATGAGCAATTCGAACTGGCCGCGGACGATTGGTACGCTCATGTCAAAAAGGAACTCAAGGCACGCGGCGTCATCAGCACCGACCGTGTCTTCGCAGAGCAGGAGGTCATGGCATGAGCGACCTGCAGAAACAACTGTTCCTGGCGAATCGCGCCTGCATCAAGCAGCTCAAGCCATTGGAAAACCATATCCTGGCCTTCGAGCGTGACTGGATCGAGTCGACCATCGACAAGACGCGGACCGCCAATCCGCCGACTGATCTCGCCACGTTACGCAAGCAACTGGCTGAACTGGTGGAGATGGACCGCAGCGAGGTGCCGCCCAGCGCGGTGTATGTCAGCGAGCATATGAACCTTGAGGAATTCAAGATCCTGGTGCAGGAATTCGCCCTGGATGGCTTGACCGAGGCGCAGGTTTTTTACCACCTCATGCCCCGTCTCAGCCTGGCCGCGCAAATGCCGATGTTACGCATGATGATCGACGAGTTCGGGTCCGGTAACCTCAAGCGGTCCCACACCACGTTGTATATCGATCTGCTCAATGAGTTGCAGATGCCCACTGACCTGGCCTTCTACATCGACGTCAACGCGCCGGCCGGTTTCTCGTTTCCCAACATGTTCTGCTGGTTGACGATGAGGGCGGATGATCCGTCGTACTTCGCAGGCGTCATCACCTACTTCGAAACCGTCGTGCCATTCTTTTTTGAATGCTACACGTCGATCTGCTCGCGGTTGCAGATCAAAGCCCACACCTACTATTCCGAGCATGTCCATATTGATGTTTTCCACGCCATTGAAGGCCAGCGGTTGCTCAAAGCGATGGACACGGCGGGCGACCTCGATCCTGTCAAGGCGTGGGAGGGCATCTGCATGGGACGTGACATCACTAACGCCGCGTTTGATGCGGCCGTCGATAAGGCGAGGCGCCAAAAACACTTCGACAAGGAGCGCATGATTGAGCGAGCCATCTGAATTCAATCGTCCGGGCACGTTCGCCGTCGTAATCGACGATCAGCACTTTGAAGTGCCGCATACTTGCCCACACCGCGCCGGATGGCTGGAGCACGGGGTGATCAATCAGCAGCGTAAAAGCATCACCTGCCCCTTGCACTTTTCGGTGTTCAGCCTGGAAACGGGCGAGCAACTCAGTGGGCCGCCCTGTGGGCGCCTTGAGGTGAAGCGCTTGAGTTAGGCACCCGAGTTGACGGTGCGGTATTACTGTCGTTCGCCGCGTCCTCTTGGGGATGCGGCGGTTTCCGTCAAGGTTGGCAGTTGCGCGCCAGCCCACCGATTGCCCATGCCCGGATAGCCCACCCATGATCAAATGGTTCAAGACCCTCACCCGAACGGATGTCATTGCAACACTCGCCTTGGTCGTCTCCATCGCGTCCGCCTACTTCAGCTACCAGCAATACCAGGACGGCATCGCCAGTCGCAAGACACCGATCATTGTCCGTGTCGGTGCTGAACACGACAAAATCTCGTTCTTCAAGCCCCACGCCGACTTCCCGGTACTCTTCAAACAGCGTTACAAGATCATCCTCACCAATAACAGCTTCAATCCGGAAAGCGTCATTGACTGGCGAATATGGGAGCGCCGGGAGGAGGGCGGCGGGCAGTACATCGGCATGAAATCCAAGCTGCTCGATTCCACGGGAATGCCGATGACCTTGCCATTCCTGATCGCTGCGAAAGAGAGCAAAGTGCTCTTCCTCGACGTTGGCCAGAAAGTCACGCCAGAGGCGTGGGCGGCGGTGGGACCCGCGGTGAGTCTCGGAAAAGAACTGGACTGGTTCGACGCAGACAGGATTTTTGCCGACGCGGGTTATCCACAGTTCGGCCAGCTTGCGCCGGGAGAAAGCTCCCGGTATCAGGACCTGCAAGTCAACCGCTGGACCAAGGGCCCCACGTACCAGGAATTCCAGTTGAACTTCACCAAGGCCGATGGCTACGAAGTGGCTGCGCAGTTATCGCTGAATGTCAGTGATGTTTATCCACAGGGGGAGGCGGTGCGGTAGTGGTGGGCAAAAGCTGATCCGGCATGATTGCCGTTACCCGTGGAGAGGGAGCTTGCTCCCGCTGGGGTGCGCAGCAGCCCCAATGTTATGGCCGTACCCCGATAAACAAGTCGAGATTTTCAGGTAGTGGTTGCTGTATTACGCGTTCTATTTGTCGAACCTGCGCAATGCTTAAGGGCAACTCGCCGACGACCTCGTTCGCCAAGCTCTCCCAGCCCAAAATATCCATGATCGCTGGCTCAAATTTGGAATCCACGTCGAGTTCGAACTGAATAAAATCGTCCTCGTGGTCTTCATTAAAAAAGCCGGTAATTTCCAAATCACTCGGTACGTATTTCTTCAATCAATGTTGCAGGAGAGCTGGAAAATATGATCGTGGTCGTAAAATGGTTTGCCGACTAGTGCTTCAATAGCGGCGGCTTGGCTGGGGCTCAGGTCATAACCTTCATCGCCACGCTGCGGCGCCGTCCACCCCATGATTTGTTTCAGTGGTACGTCGCAGTTTTCGGGGAGCTCAACCTCAAAAGCCAGGAACTCGCTCGATCTGTCAAAAGCCTCAACAATGTATTTCAAGGTTCCACCTCGCGTGTATCGTCCGCTTCTTTGGTTTGTTCACCTGTTACGGAATTGAATTCCCCGAGGTGTTTTCCACGTTTATTGTATTTTTCGACTCTCCCATGCTGGCTATCCCATTCGTAAATAGTCCCATCCTTTGTTTTCCATCGCTTCCGCAGGCCACCTCCGCCTTTTATAGGCGTCTTACGGGGGGCGATTATTGCATCAGGAAACGCAATAAGCCCCTTTGGAGGTGGGTAGTATTTATGATCTCCTTGAGCGGGTTTTGAAAGCACCACATAAAGCGACTTCAGCCCCGTATCTGCCGGAAACACCAGAATCCAGTCTTCGGCCGTGATGTCTTCCCCGGGCAGCCCATCAATCTGGCTGTCGACATCCTCCTCTATCGGATGGACGAAGATCGTGTCCAGCTGTTTGCTAATATCCTCCGGATAGTTCAGCGGCGGAAGCGAGCCATGCGGGGTTTGCTGTGGCGTCCAGATGAGGGTGACGTCGTTGAGCTTGGCTTCCATGGCGGTCTGGTCGGCGTTCCAAGTCACCTGTACGGTGCGCACCGAGTCGTCGCCGGATGGGCCGCTGTGGATGCCATATACCTGGAGCACGCCTTCGGCATCGCGGCGCAATTGGAAGCGCACGCGGGTGGTGGCGTGGCTCAGGCGGCGTAGCTGGTCATCGGCGTACAGCGTGCCGTCGTTCATCTTGGCCGGGAGCATGCCCAGGACGAAGACGCTGGCTGGGCCGCCGGCGCCGCGTAGCGCCCAGGTCAGGCGCTGTTGCATGATCCCGCCGCCGGCGATGCGACCCAGCGCCAGGTCAGCGCCAAGGGCCGAGGCAATGGCGGTACTCGCCGAGGGCATGAGCATGGCGCCCGCCACCATGATCCGGCCGAAGTTCGAGGCCGGTTCGCGGATGACGCCGGCGCCTGTCCGGCACCAGTTTTCCGCGCTGCAGGATTTGGCGAACACCAGGTCTTCGCGTGGCTTGGGCTGCGGCCATCGTTCCGGGGGCCTGCGAACCGGTTCAGGTTCCGGTTTCTGGCGTGGCATGGAACCGCCGCTTGAACCGCCGAACGCCATGCTCACCAATAACAAGTCGCCGTTCCTGACGGCCTTGACGATATCGATGCCTCCGTGGAGTCTCGAGTGTATTCGATACTGATCCGGCCCATAGACGGTGAGGCCGTTCATCAGCGCGCTCTCGACCGTAAGCGCGGCAACATCGGCAGCCACGGTCGACTCAAAGCCTTTTTCCTCCCACCTTATCAAGCGCATTGCGTTCCTTTGCGTTTCAAGTAGGCGGGCCATTCTGGTGAGGCGTTCCATGACCAGCAATGCAAGGACCGTTGCGGCATATGTCGGGCCAGTCGCACCGGCGCGCGGGTTGCTAGGCAGCACATTACCCCCGTGGCGAGGGAGCTTGCTCCCGCTGGGCTGCGTAGCAGCCCCCGGCGGTGTGTCAGGGAAAAAAGGTTGGCAGGTTGCGGCTGCTGCGCAGCCGAGCGGGAGCAAGCTCCCTCGCCACGGGATTGATGTGGTTCAACGGATCGCGGTGCGGCTGCGGTGGCTCACTCGAAGCTCAACACTTCGCAACCCTTGGCCTCGACCATGTCGCTGAATACCGGCAAGCGCGCCACAAACTCCGTCTCGAACGCCAGATACCGATCCTGCGCCGGCACATAACGAATCTCCGGCTTGATCCGCGGCAGGTCCTTGGACGTCAGCTTCAGCACCTGGTTGCTCCGTTGGTTCCAGAACCACGCCAGCGTGTGTGTGCCGAAAGTGTTGGCGCGATAGCTCCAAACCCACCAGTCGCCATGCCCACGCGCGACGTGAAGTTGGCCATGAAACGTGCGCAACGTGATCACCTGTTTGGGCTGGGTGACCAGCAGGCGGGTGTCCTGGCGCAGCTCACTGCCGAAGCCGTCCAGCGTCGCCTGGGTCTTGGCGCCGGTGATGAAGTTGAAGCGCCACGCCAGCAACACTGTCTCCTGATACCCCGCGTGCTCGAGGTTCTGCCGCGCGCCTTCGCTGAACAGCAGAATCTCGTCACCGCCCAGATACGCCGTGGCTGGCCGCAGCTTGTAGGCCTCGGCTGGCATCGGTTTGGCGGCGATGGCCTGGTGCGGCGGGTCCAGGTTCCAGACCCAGCAGCGCTTGCCGTTGTGCTGCATGAACAGCAAGCGGCGGGGGCCGATGGGCAGGATTGTCAGCTCCTCCGAATCCTCGAAGATCACCTCGCTGCTGTCCCCCGTGATCCGCCAGATTCGCGTCAGATGCTCAGGCTGGTAAATGCGCTGACGTTCGAAAATCTCCTCATCCATCACGACACAAGGCTCTTCGAATGCCTGCCATTGCATTTCGGCAGGGCCGAAATCCTTGATGGCATCGCCCCGGAGGACCTCGTATTTGAACCGATCATCCGCATTGTAATCGCCGTGTTTGATCTGGCGCCTCCACAGGCTGCGCTGGGCGTTGGCGTCGATCAGCCGCAGATCGGCGCCGTCCACGCCATCAGCGCGCTGTTCGAGCATGTCCTGTTCGGCGGGCGGCCATTGGTTGTAGTCGATCAGGAAGCACAGCCAACGGTCTTCGTCCTGCTCGGTAATCGCGGCCCAGCCGGTGCGGTAGTTGTATTCATGCACATAGGTGGGGCCTGGATAGTCATGGACTTCCTGCATCCACTTGATTTTGCCGCGCTTGGGTTTGGCCGGTTTGCGCGCTTTTATCGCAGGTGGCTCGATCAACGTCGCCGTGAACCTCGACTCCCCGCGAGGGCTTTGCCAATGCTGGGCAAACGCCTCACGCTGATCGGAAGGAAAAATCACCGGCCGATAGTCATCGCCACCGGCATCCAGGTTCCACAAGTCATAACCCTGACCCGCCAACACCGGCGCCAGCGCCTCGAAGCAGACCTCGGGCATCTCGTTGGACAGCTCATCCAACAACGCCTCGAATTCCGGGCCGGCAAACACACCGACGTCGGGATAGTAATGCTGCAACAGCCCGAGCAAGTCGCTGCCCGGTGTTTTCCAATCGATATGAACCAATGGATCAAAACGAGCTGCCATCACGTCTGTTTCCTTGTGGTTTCTCTGCGTATCCTAGCTGCACACCACCAACCTCAAGCAAACCAATAAGCCGATTTTGATCGACTGGCCGGGCACAGACCACTGTGGGAGCGAGCCTGCTCGCGAAAGCGGTGGGTCAGCTTGCAAAGGTGTTGGGCGTACCGCCGCCTTCGCGAGCAGGCTCGCTCCCACAGGTAGTTCAGTGACTCAAAGCCCCGGAAACTCCCCCAGATAACAAACCGGCGAACTCGAATCCGCCCGCTTCTCAACCTCGTCCTCCAGCCACCGCGCCAACACCAGCGCATTATTCTCAACCGGCGACCTGGCCGCATACACCAACGTCAGCGTCCCGCCCCTCGCGATATCCACCAACTTCCACCAATGTTCCGGCCGGGCCGCCAGCTCTCGTCGATACGCCACATCGAACTCGGCAAACGAAACCGCCCCCGCCTTGAACGCCTTGCGCAACTCATGAGAAGGCCCAACTTCTGGCAGCCATGTATCGATCGCCAGCGCATCCTTGCGGCAATTACGCGGCCACAGGCGATCAACCAGAACCCGCACGCCGTCCTCGGCGCTGGCGGTTTCGTAGGCGCGCTTGCATCGGATCATCAACGTCTGCCTGTCGAAGTGGGACCGCCTCAGCATAGGTCGCCCACGACGAGGCGACCAGCCTCCATCCATCGCACTTTACCCACCCTTTGTGAAAAAAAATTCACTCGATCCCTTCAATCAAAAGCCGCGGGCGCTCAAGCAAAGGTGCGCTCCGCAGCCGGCAGAGATGATGGCGCGGAGCACTGTGGGGATTTTCGAGCCGTCATCCGTCCGGAGGCGGTTTTCCATTTGATTTGTCGACAGCGAACCGCCTGGTCGTCATGGCACGGCCCGCCGTATTAAGGATGAGTGAACAAAAATGAACAGAGTTTACCGAGTCGTCTGGAATGCCGTGATGGGCGCATGGCAGGTGGCATCCGAGTTGGTCAAGAGCCACGGCAAGGACAAAAGCCGTACCTCGCTCAGCCTCGTCATCGGCGTGGGCGGCGGACTTTTCGCCTCGGTAGCGGCGGCGGGAGCGTTGCCCACCGGCGGCAACATCGTCGCGGGTAACGGCAGCATTCAGCAGAATGGCAGCAACATGGCCATTCATCAGGGCAGCGACAAGCTCGCGATCGACTGGCAGGGCTTTTCCGTCGGCAAAGGCAACACCGTCGAATTCGTCCAGCCTGGCAAGGCGTCGGTCGCCTTGAACCGTGTGCTGGGCTCGGATGTGTCGGTAATCCAGGGCGCGCTGAAAGCCAACGGCCAGGTGTTCCTTGTCAACCCCAACGGCGTACTGTTTACCCCTGGCGCACAGGTTGATGTGGGCGGCCTGGTGGCCTCCACGCTCAACTTGAGCACCGAAGATTTCCTCGCTGGCAACTACCGTTTCAGTGGCAACAGTGCCGCCTCGGTGGTCAACCAGGGCAACATCAATGCAGCGCAAGGCGGCACCGTTGCCTTGATCGCCGCAAAAATCGTCAACGAAGGCAATATCACCGCGCACAAGGGCAATGTCCTGCTCGGCGCCGGCAGTGTCGTGACGCTCGACCTGGGCGGGCCGGTGCAACTGGAAGTGAAAGAAGGCGCGCTTCAAGCGTTGATCGAAAACGGCGGCGCCATTCGTGCCGATGCCGGCCGCATCCTGCTGACCGCCCGTGCGGCGGAAACCCTCGCAAGCACCGTCATCAACAACACCGGGTTGATCGAAGCGCGTTCCCTGGACATCGGTGAAAACGGCCTGGTCACGCTGATGGGGGACCATGGCGATGTGCAAGTCGCTGGGCGTATCGATGTGTCCTCCGACACCGCCAAAGGCGGCAAGATCGTCGTGACTGGCGAGCGCGTGGCGATCAAGGCAGGCGCCGGGCTCGACGCCACCGGCGCCAAGGGTGGCGGCGAAATCAATGTGGGCGGCAGCTGGCAAGGCAAGGACCCGTCGATCAAACAGGCCAGCCAGACCACCATCGCCGCAGGTGCCGTGCTCGACGCATCGGCCACCGACAACGGCAAGGGCGGTACCGTGGTGGCCTGGTCGGATGTCAAGAAAGCGGGCAGCGTGACCCGCGTGGACGGCACCCTGAAAGCCACCGGCGGCGCCAAGGGCGGCGACGGCGGCAAGATCGAGACCAGCGGTGCCAAGCTGGCGGTGAGCAAGGCAGCCGATGCTTCGGCTAAAAACGGCAAGGGCGGCTTGTGGTTGCTCGACCCGGACAGCGTCACGGTGGGGCCGGGTAACGGAGGGTTGACCGGCGGCGCCAACGGGACAGAAGCCACGGTTGGCTTCAACGCGATCGATACGGCCCTGGCCGGCGGCACCGACGTCGCGATCAAGGCTGACAACAGCATCCATTGGAATGGCGACTACACCCCGTCGAGCATCAGCGGCGAGCGGACGCTGACCTTGCAGTCCGGGCACAACGACGGCGGAACCGGCCGCTACGTCTTCGGCAATATTTTCCTTAACGGTGATATCGACGCCAGTGGCGCCGGCAATGGCAACAGCCTCGCGTTGATCCTCAACGGCAAGATCGCGCTCAACACCGATGTGAGCTTGAAGAGCAACGGCGGCAACGTCGTGTTTGCCGGCGTGGTGGACTCCGACGCGGTAGCCAACAACCGCCAACTGCGTGTCGATGCCGGTTCAGGTTCGATCATCTTCAGCGACATGGTCGGCGGTAACAGCGCGTTGGGCTCGCTGTACGCGACCACCAGCGGCGCCGGCAAAACCTATATCAACGGCGCGAAAGTCTTCACCAGCGGCGAGCAGGTCTACACGGGCGCCGTCGAGCTGGGCACTTCGCAGTTCCTGAACGCCGACTTCGAAAACGGCCTGGTCGGCTGGCAGACGTCCATCGCCCAGTTCTTCACCGGCGTCACCGTGGTCGACGGCGTGGTATCGCCGGATGACCCGACGCTCCCGACCACCTCGCCAACCAACGGCAATGCGCCGAGTGTTTCGCCTGGCGACCAGGGCGACATGAACTACAAACCGCTCACCCCGGTTGCCGCCGCTGGCCAGGGCAAGGACGGCGGCGCTGCGCTGCTGCTGGGTACCGAGAACAATTCCAACTGCCTCAACGCGCCCGCCGGTTGCATCATGCGCGGCCCTTCGGTCGTGAGCGAGGGCACGGTTTCGCTGGCGGCAGGGGAAGCGGTCAGTTTCGATTACAAACCGGTCGCTGGCGGTGACACCTACGATGTCTTCGGCTATCTGTTGAACGTCAACACCGGCGAATACCAGATCATCCTGAACGAAACGGGTAACGGTACCGGCGCGGTGAATTGGCAAACCCGCACGGCAACGGCTGATAGGGCTGGCACATACAAGTTCGTCTTCGTTTCTGGCAGCTTCGACCAGACCGCCGGCAAGCAGGTCGGTGGCTCGCTGTACGTCGACAACATCAAGACCAACACCTCGGGCAGCAAGGGCCTGCAGGGCAGTTCGATCACGTTCAACGGCAGCCTCAACAGCACCGATAACAACCTGGCCATCAAGGCGGACGATATCAACTTCAACGGTGGCGTTGGCAGCGTTACCGGCAACGGCAGCATCGCCCTTGAAACCAACACCCCGAGCAAGAACATTGCCGTGGGCGGCAGCACCGGCGATGCCCCCGGAGCGTTGGAGCTGACCGGCACCGACATCAGCGCGCTGAGCGACGGGTTCACCTCCGTCAAGATCGGTGGCGCGGACATGACCGGTGACATCAATGTCATCGAGCAGACGCGCTTCAACGACAGCCTGGTCCTCGATGCCGGTACCGGCAATATCCACATCAATGACCAACTGACCGTGGCGGACGCACCGGGCACCGGTAACGATGACAACAAACCGGCTCCGGTCCTGGCGTTGCAAAGCAATGGCGGCAAGATCGACCAGACCGCTGGCGGCGCCATTGTTGCCGATGGCCTGGTGCTGTTGGGTAACGGTGCCGTCCATGACCTGGACAACGCCGGCAACGACGTCAATACCATCGCCAGCAACACCGGCACGGTCAGCTTTGCCGATGTCGATGACCTGACCGTTGGCGTTGTGACCATTCCCGACAGCCAGACTCCGGCAAACCCGCAAGGCGTACCGGTTGCCGGCATGACCCAGACCGGTGACCTGAACCTTGTCTCTGACACCCTCACCGTCGGCCAGGCCTTGGTCACCCAGGGCGATACGAGCCTGACCGCCGACGAAATCGACCTCGCTGCGAGCGTCGCCGGTGGCGGCAGCCTCACCCTCCAGCAGAAGACCGATGGCCTGGATATCCACCTGGGCGGCAGCGACGATCCGGAAGTCACCGGGCCTAACGATCCGCTGGTGCTGTCTGACGCCGACCTGGCCAATATCCAGGATGGCTTCGACAAGGTCGTCATCGGTAACGACAAGACGCGCAACATCACCGTCGACGATGAAGGCGCGACCTTCAAGGACGACCTGGCCCTGGTCGCAAACGGCGTCCTGGACCTGCTGGGCAATCTGGCGCTCAAGGACCCCGAAGGCAGCGATGAAGACGGCGCCACCGGCAAGGGCCTGACCCTTAGCGTCGACGCGGGCAAAGGCGCGACCCAGGCAACTGGTGCGACCATTACCGCAGACGAACTGGCCTTGCGCGGCGAAGGTGACTTCAACCTGGGCAAGGGCGGGCATGACGTGAGTGTCATCGCCGCGGATGTCGGCAGCCTGAAATTCGCCGGCAACGGTGCCCTGACGGTGGGCGTCGTGGACGGTACCGTGGGGATCACCTCCGATGAGGCGGTCACCCTGAAAACCGATCACGACCTGACGCTGGCCAAAGGCATCACCATTGATAACGGCCCACGGGATGACGCCAACAATGGCGAAACCCGTGCCGACGACATCATCACCCTGGAAGTAGGGGGCAACACCACCCAGTCCAGCGACGTCGGGGCCAAGCTGGATGCCAGCGGCCTGGTACTGCTGGGCGGCAACTACGAGTTGAACAATTCAGGCAACGTGATCGGCGATATCGCCAGCGAGGCGGGCAAAGTCCGCTTCAACAACAGCGGCGACCTCAAGGTGGGCACGCTGACCGCGACCCATGCCGACGGCACGCAAACCAGCCTCACCGGCGTGAACAACACGGGTGATGTCAGCATCGGCACCCAAGGCAATCTGGCAATCAACGAAGGGCTCGCCACCAGCGGCAACGTGTTTCTCAACGTCGACGGAAAGACCACGCAGGACAGCAACGGCAACATCACTGCCGACGGCCTCGCCCTCAACGGCGGCGACTTCGAGTTGCGCAACAACGGCAACGTAGTGGGTGATATCGCCAGCGAGGCGGGCAAGGTCGCCTTCAACAACACCGGCAACCTCAAGGTTGGCACGCTGACTGAAACCGATGGCAGCGGCAACGTGGTCAAGACCACGACTGGCGTGAACAACACTGGCGATGTGAGCATCGGTACCCAAGGTGACCTGGCGATCAACGAAGGGCTTGCCACCAGCGGCAACGTGTTCCTCAACATCGGCGGCAAGACCACCCAGGACGGCAACGGCAACATCACTGCCGATGGCTTGGCCCTCAACGGCGGCGATTTCGAGTTGCGCAACAACGGCAACGTGGTCGGTGATATCGCCAGCGAGGCGGGCAAGGTCGCGTTCAACAACACTGGCAACCTGAAAGTCGGCACGCTGACTGAAACCGATGGCAACGGCAACGTGGTCAAGACCACCACCGGCGTCAACAACAGCGGTGATGTGAGCATCGGCACCCAAGGCGATCTGGCGATCAACAAAGGGCTCGCCACCAGCGGCAACGTGTTCCTCAACATCGGCGGCAAGACCACCCAGGATGCCAACGGCAATATCACCGCCGATGGCCTGGCGCTCAAGGGTGGTGATTTCGACTTGCGCAATGCCAGCAACTGGGTCGGCGATATCGCCAGCCGAGCGAAGGACGTCAACTTCGTCAACCGCAGCGACGTCATTGTCGGCAGGTTGACCGAGACGGCACTGGACGGCGCCCAGCTGGACCAGATCGTCGGCATCGGCAACACCGGCAAGGTCCAGGTCGTAACGACGACCGGCAACATCACCCTGGCCGAGAACGTCAGCACCACCAGTAACGCTTCCAATGCGATCGTGCTCAACGCCGGTCAATCGGCTTCGGCGGGCGTGGCCGCGGGCGGTGATGTGAAGGCTGATGCCGGCGTGACGGTGTCTACCGGCGTTGGTGGCCGGGCGGTGATCTACACCGGCAGCCTGGCCGGTAGCACCCGGATGGTCGATGTGGTCGGCAGTGGCAGCGGCAATTTCCGCTACAACAGCGACGAGCAGCAGAGCAACTTCGGTAGGGCGTTGGGCAACAGCGGCGTGCATGCCGTGTACCGCGAGCAACCGACCCTGGTGGTTTCAACCAACGGTACGACCACCCAGACCAAAGTGTTCGACGGCAGCACCACCTTCGACGGCGGCGGTATCGGAGGTTATGACGCCAACGGTCTGTGGAACGGCGACACCAAGCAGATGCTTGGCAACCCGCTGTACTCGGTGGGGACTTCCGGCCCGGGCTCGCACCTGATCAACATCGGTGGGCTGGCTGACCTGGGTTACCTGATCGTCAGCAATCCGGCCAACGCCAACCTCACCGTGACCTCGTCCATTGACTATGAGGCCGTCCGGCAGAGCGTCGCCGATGCAACCCGCGTTGGCGCGCAGCAGAATTCTCCGCATGCCCCGGAGCTCGATCCGGTCCAGCCGAAAACGGCTGACTGGTCTGACTACGGCGTCGAGGACGGCGGTCTCCTGCTGGTAGACCAGGGCGGTACTCGGGCGAACGGCAATGCGGGCGACAACGATTCAGCCGCCCAGGCCGAGGACACCGCCAGCGAGCGGGAACTGGCCGGGAACGTCTGCTCCGACGGCGGGGTATCCGCCGGCGGCGCGTGTGCGGCCTATCCGCCGCAGACCGTGTTCGTCGTACGCGGCGGTGTGCGCTTGCCAAGCCTGGCCATGCGTCCCTGACCCTGACATCCACCTTTTCATTTGAAGGAGCCCCCTGGCCACGTCCGCGGACGTGGTCATGGGCTCAGGCAAGCCGAATTTTTCGAGATTGATCCAATGCATAACAAACTGATGTCCTGCGCCGCCGGTCTGGCGTTGTTGTCCACTTCCCCGGCCTGGGCGGCGACTCTGCCGGCACGCCCAATCCCCGACGCCGGTCGCATCCTGCAGGAACTGCCGATTCCGCAGCAGGAGCTGCCGCAAAGCATTCGCCTGGATGTCGAGGCACCACAGCCGGCACAGGAAAAAGTCGGCGGCGCCAAAGTCCAGCTCAACGCCGTGCGCTTCACCGACAACACCCGCATCGACGAGGCCAGCCTGCAACGCGTCGTTGCCCCGGCCATCGGTCAGGCCCTTGATCTGGATGCGCTGCGCGAAGTGGCCCGGCAGGTCACGCTTTACTACCGCGAGCAAGGCTACCCCTTCGCACGCGCCTACCTGCCGGCACAACGCATGGAAAAAGGCGAGCTGACCATCGCCGTCATCGAAGGCCGCTATGGCAAAGTCAGCGCCGTCAACAACGATGCAAAACTGGCCGCCCAGGCGCAGCCGTTCTTGGACGACTTGCAGCCGGGCGACGTGATCGAGCGTGAGCGCCTGGAGCGCAGCATATTGGTGCTCTCCGACCTGCCGGGCGTGGCTGTTCGTCCGGTCATCCGTCCGGGTGAAGCGCTTGGCACCGGTGACCTCAATGCCCAGGTGAGCAAAACCGAGGCCTTCGAGGGCAAGGCCACGCTGGACAACCACGGCAACCGCTATTCGGGGCGCAACCGCCTGACGGTACAAGGCGATTGGAACAGCCCGCTGATGTTGGGCGATCGCCTCAGCGCCGCGGTGATGGCCACCGATGAAGACCTGTATTTCGGCAGCCTCGGTTACTCGATGCCACTGGGCACCTCTGGCCTGCGTGGCAACGTCGGTTACGCCCAGAGCTCTTATGACCTGGGCGCCGAATTCGCCGACCTGGGTGCGACCGGTACTGCCGAAGTCAGCAGCATCGGCCTGAGCTATCCACTGCTGCGCAGCAACCAGGCGAACCTCATGCTGGCCGGGCAGTACCAGCACAAGGACCTTGAAGACAAATACGAAGTGCTCGGCCTGAGCTTTGAAAAAAGCAGCAACTCGCTGCCCATCAGCTTGCAGTTTGACGTCAGGGACACTTTGTTCGGCGGCGGCATCACCTACGGCGGCGCAACGCTGACCTACGGTGACCTGAAGCTGGATTCGGCCCTGCGCGAAGGCGACCGTCAGACCGCCCAGACCGAAGGCGACTTCAGCAAAGTGAATGTCGACCTCGCCCGCCTGCAAGCGCTGCCAGCCAACTTCACGCTCTTCGCCCGTTTCCTCGGCCAGTGGAGCAACGACAACCTCGACTCCTCCGAAGATTTCAGCCTCGGCGGCATCGATGGCGTACGTGCTTATCCACAAAGCGAAGGCTCGGGCGACGAAGGCATGCTGACCCAGATCGAGCTTCGCTACCCGATCGACAAGCTCACGCCTTACCTGTTCTGGGACGCCGGCAAGGTGCGCATCAACCACAACGAGTGGGCCGATGAGGAAAACACCCGCAGCATCTCCGGCGGCGGTGTCGGCTTGCGCGCTCAATACGGCCAGCTGTCGTTCGACGCAACGGTCGCGTGGCGCCACTCCGGCGGCGAAGCGCAAAGCGATACACGCCAGGAAAACCCGCAACTGCTCGCTCAGATCGGCTACTCGTTCTGATTGCATAAGCCTCCGTGGCGAGGGAGCTTGCTCCCGCTGGGCTGCGAAGCGGCCCTAAAAAAAACAGTTCGGCAATTTGAGCGCTTTTCCTTTGTGGCGAGGGGATTTATCCCCGTTGGGCTGCGAAGCAGCCCCCTGAACCAGGCACCTCGGTGTGCCAGGAAGATCGGGTGTGTTGCTTTGGGGCTGCTGTGCAGCCCAGCGGGGATAAATCCCCTCGCCACAAGGGGGCGTCGTTCGCTATCAGAACTCGCCTGGGCTGATGTCCAGGCGCAGCCAATCGTGCTTGCCATCCCTCCACCGGATCTGAAAATAGAAACCGAATCCCTGTGGGAGCGGGCCTGCCCGCGAATCGGCGGTGGTAACACCGTCCATTCAAGGATTCACACTAACCCCGTGGCGAGGGAGCTTGCTCCCGCTGCGCTGCGAAGCGGCCCTATAAAAAACAGTTCGGCAATTTGAGCGCTTTTCCTTTGTGGCGAGGGGATTTATCCCCGTTGGGCTGCGAAGCAGCCCCCTGAACCAGGCACCTCGGTGTGCCAGGAAGATCGGGTGTGTTGCTTTGGGGCTGCTGTGCAGCCCAACGGGGATAAATCCCCTCGCCACAAGGGGGCGTCGTTCGCTATCAGAACTCGCCTGGGCTGATGTCCAGGCGCAGCCAATCGTGCTTGCCATCCCTCCACCGGATCTGAAATAGAAACCGAATCCCTGTGGGAGCGGGCCTGCCCGCGAATCGGCGGTGGTAACACCGTCCATTCAAGGATTCACACTAACCCCGTGGCGAGGGAGCTTGCTCCCGCTGGGCTGCGAAGCGGCCCTATAAAAAACAGTTCGGCAATTTGAGCGCTTTTCCTTCGTGGCGAGGGGATTTATCCCCGTTGGGCTGCGAAGCAGCCCCCTGAACCAGGCACCTCGGTGTGCCAGGAAGATCGGGTGTGTTGCTTTGGGGCTGCTGTGCAGCCCAACGGGGATAAATCCCCTCGCCACAAGGGGGCGTCGTTCGCTATCAGAACTCGCCTGGGCTGATGTCCAGGCGCAGCCAATCGTGCTTGCCATCCCTCCACCGGATTTGAAATAGAAACCGAATCCCTGTGGGAGCGGGCCTGCCCGCGAATCGGCGGTGGCAACACTGTTCATTCAAAGATTCACACTAACCCCGTGGCGAGGGAGCTTGCTCCCGCTGGGCTGCGAAGCGGCCCTATAAAAAACAGTTCGGCAATTTGAGCGCTTTTCCTTTGTGGCGAGGGGATTTATCCCCGTTGGGCTGCGAAGCAGCCCCCTGAACCAGGCACCTCGGTGTGCCAGGAAAATTGGGTTTGCTGCTTTGGGGCTGCTGTGCAGCCCAGCGGGGATAAATCCCCTCGCCACAAGGGGGCGTCGTTCGCTATTAAAACTCGCCTGGGCTGATGTCCAGGCGCAGCCAATCGTGCTTGCCATCCCTCCACCGGATCTGAAATAGAAACCGAATCCCTGTGGGAGCGGGCCTGCCCGCGAATCGGCGGTGGCAACACTGTTCATTCAAAGATTCACACTAACCCCGTGGCGAGGGAGCTTGCTCCCGCTGGGCTGCGCAGCGGCCCCTGAACCAGGCACCTCGGTGTGTCAGGAAAATTGGGTTTGCTGCTTCGGGGCTGCTGTGCAGCCCAGCGGGAGCAAGCTCCCTCGCCACAGGGTAGAGAACGGCATCCCCGCGCATCAGTGAACGCCCCAAATCGTACGACCGTTTATCGCCCCTCAAAAATTTGATAGCTTCAGTTCTCGCTTTATCTGCCGCTATATCGATTTGTTGCCGGCCCGGTACATAATTCCTCGCTTGGCAATTCGCGACAGTGACCTGGCTGAACACAACAAGAGACCTGGCGAATGGACAACGGACGATACGAAAGGCCGGCAGCGGCGGCGGAGGGCTCGGCGGCGTCCGACGCGTTGCCGCATATTCTGCTGATCGACGATGTCCCTGAAGACATCCGCGCCACGCTCATCCTGTTGAAGACCCAGCCCTGGCGCATCTCCCTGGCCAGCGATGCCTACCAAGGCTATCAACGGGCGCTTGCCCTGCGCCCGGACCTGATCGTGCTGGATGTGCACATGCCGCAAATGGACGGCTTCAGCCTGTGCCGGCTGTTGCGCGAGGCACCGGCCACCCGGCAGACGCCGATCCTGTTCCTGTCATCGGCCAATACATCATTGGAGCGCCTCGAAGGGCTGACGGTCGGCGCGGTGGACTACATTCCCAAATCCTGCGCCCCCGAAGAAGTGCTGGCGCGGATCAAGATCCACCTGCAACTGACCTGGCGAGCACCACCGGCTCTCCACGAAAGGCCGGCCGATCCGGAACCGCAAGGCGATGAAATCGTGCTGCGCGCGGCGATGCGCCTGATCGAAAACCAATTGGACGACATGCCGTCCCTCGGCATCCTCGCGCAAAAAGTCGGCACCCATGAAAAACGCCTCTCGGCGATTTTTCGCGAACACCTGGGGATGACCGTGTTTGCCTATATCCGCGACGCCCGCTTGCGGCGCGGCCAGGATCTGCTCGCCGAAAGCGCCATGAGCGTGCAAGACGTCGCCGAACTGGTGGGTTTTCGCAACGCCTGCAATTTCACCACGGCGTTCCGCCAGCGAATCGGCATGACGCCCAGTCAGTTTCGCCAGCAGACCCTGGGCACCAGCGAAATCGAGTCGGCCGGGCGCGCCTGATGCGGCTACTACAGTTTTTCTTGCTGACAATAACGTTGTTATCCACAGGCCTTCTGCGCGCGGCGCCTGTGGATATCTGCCGGGTTGACCAACTGGACCTGATGCCCTCGGCGCAGATTTTCGAAGACGCCCAGGCCAGCCTGAGCCTGGAACAAGTCGCCCAACTGCCCGAAAATGATTTCAACTCTGCAACCGCGCACTGGCCGACCCAAGGCTATAGCCGGTCCGCGTTCTGGTTGAAATGGCAGTTCACCAATTCGAGCGCTGAGGCGTGCTCGCGCATGCTGGTCGTCGGGGCGCCGCGCCTGGAAGACATTCGCGTCTACCAGCCGGGGCATGACGCCCATGCCGGCGGCGCCTATCCCTTGGCCGAATGGCCGCAGCCAGCGGCGCGTCAGCCGGCATTTCCGGTAACGTTGGCGGCAGGGCAGAGCACCACGGTGTTGGTCCGGGTGAAGAGCAACTTCCAGATGCTGCTGGAGCCGGAACTGTGGTCCGAAGCGGCGCTGCTGCGCAGTCAGCAACAGACGTACCTGAGCGACGGGCTCACCCTCGGCATCGTCCTGCTGGTCGTCCCGTTCGGCCTGATCGTCGGCCGGATCCTCCGTTCGCGACTGCTCAGCGTGAACGCCGGCGCGGTCCTCAGCTACATCCTGCTGACCTGCATCCTCAACGGATATTTGATCTACTGGCCGAGCGCGCTGGGTTGGACGCGTGAGCTGCTGACCTGCGCCAGCGCGATCTCTTTCGTCCTGTTCCTGGCCTACTTCCGCGTGCTGCTGCAGGTATCCCAACTGCCCAGGATCATCGCTTGGAGCTATTGGGTGCCGCTCTTGGGCTGCATCTTCGGCCGGCTCTGGTGGCTCAAGGTCGATCCGGTCCAGGGCGCGCTGTTAGTCCAGATAGCCCTGTTCAGTTTTTATGGCGTGCTGCTCGTCACGCTGTTCATGGCCTGGCGCGCACGCCTGAGCTACAGCTGGATGGCCTGGCTGGTGCCGGCGCTATTGCTTGGGCAACTGCTGATGCGGATTTTCTTCCCTCAGGAGCAATTGCCCTGGCAGTCGCCGCAAAGCAAGTACAGCTTGTCGTCGACCCTGGCCGGCGTGGTCCTGCTGGTGTGTACGTTGCTCATGGAAGTTGCCCGCAGCCGCAACCGCGAGAAGCACGCCCTGTCCACCCTCGAACAACAACGCCAGGCCGAACACGAACGGCTGGAAAGCACCGTGGCGCTGCGCACCTCGCAACTGCGTGAATCCCTGGCGGCCCGCAGCGCGTTGATGGCACGGATCAGCCACGACCTGCGTTCGCCGCTGGTGCGCATCATCGACTACGCACGCCTGCTGCACGCCGGGCCCAACCGCGACTATCAGGCGACGATCGAGCGCAACGCCCGCCAGCAACTGGAGCTGATCGACGAAATGCTCGAATTTTCCCGTGGCGAGCTGGAGCAGATGCAACTGACCCTCGCACCGGGCTACCTGTACGGCTTCCTCCACGAGATCGCAGATGAGGCGGGTTTCCTCGCCGCGCGCCAGGGCAATACTTTCGAGGCGAACTTGGCCGATGACCTGCCGCCGCTGGTGGAAGCCGACTTCAAACGCCTTCGGCAGGTATTGATGAACCTGCTGGCGAACGCGGCGAAATTCACCCGCGATGGCCAGATCCGCTTCGAAGTGAGCGCAGGTCCAGGCGCCAGCGCCGGCACCGTGGAACTGCACTTTAACGTGATCGACAGCGGCATCGGCATCGACCCGCAAGAATTCGAACAACTGCTGCAACCGTTCCGCCGCGGCCGCAATGCGCAGCGCTACGAAGGCAGCGGGCTTGGTCTGTCCATCGTCACGCAATTGCTCGAACGCATGGACAGTCGCCTCGAACCCCAGGCCACCGGGCAGGGCAGTCACTTCAGTTTTCGCCTGCAACTCAAATGCGCCGAGGAACACGACCTCGAAAACGGCATCGTCGACAACAACGCCGCGCCGTTTGATGGCCAGGGCAAGCACGTGCTGCTGGTGGACGACATCGAGCAGAACAGCGAGTGGCTCTACGATCTGCTGGCCGGCTACGGCTTTGACGTGAGCATCGCGACCAACGGCGAAGCGGCCTTGGCCTGCCTGGCGGAACAACCGGTCGACCTGCTGATCAGCGACCAGATGATGCCCGGCATGGACGGTTGGGAACTGCTGCGACAAGTGCGCAAGCGCTGGCGTCATCTGCCCGTGATGCTTTATTCGGCGGTGCCGCCACGCAGGCCGCAGGATTATCCAGAGGATCTGGAGTTCAATGCGGTGTTGCTCAAACCCGCCGACAGCCGCGAACTGCTGGCGTGGGTCAAGGCACTGGCCTGCCCGGACACAACGCGTCGTGCGTTGGCTCGGGAGTTCTAGGATGCCGGGTTTGAGTTACCGGTTGCTCCTGATTGGCAGTCTTTCGGCATGGCCCTGGACGGTGGCGACTGCCGGCCAAGAGGCGCCCGGTGCCCTCACGCTCGACGAAACCACGGTGACCGCCCGACGCCGCGAAGAAGACCCGCAGGACGTGCCGATCCCGATCAACGTCCTCTACGGCGAACAGCTGGACGAGGCCGGCCTGCACTCGCTTCGAGACATTCAACAGCGCGTGCCCGGCCTGATCGTCTCCGGCCATGACGCCCGCTACGCCGGTTTCGGCCTGCGCGGCTTCGGCGCCACCGCCTACAACGATGGTCTGGAGGGCAGCGTCGGCACCTATATCGATGGCGTCTATCAGGCGCGCCAGGGCATGGCCTTCACCGAGCTGATGGACATCGAGCGCATCGAAGTCCTGCGCGGGCCGCAGGGCACCTTGTTCGGCAAGAACACCACCGCCGGCGCCTTGAACATCATCACCCGCCAGCCGACCTTCCAGCCTGAAGCCAACCTGGAAGCCAGCTATGGCGAGCGCGGTTTGCGTGAGTTTCGCGGGACGATTTCCGGGCCGCTGCAGGACGACGTGCTGGCCGGCCGACTCAACGTTTTCGACAGCGCCACCGAGGGCAGCGTCGAAAACCTGCAAGACGGCAGCCGCCTCGGCGATGCCGACAGCCAAGGCCTGCGCGGCCAACTGTTGTGGACGCCGAACACCGATTTCAGCGCTCGCCTGATCGCCGACTACGCCGAGCAAAACGAAGCCGGCAACGTCCTGTTGGCCAATCACTACAGCCAGCAAACCCGCAAGCGCGCCCAGTTCGTCGGTTATCCGCTGGCGGAGCCCGACCCTTATAAGCGCGAGATCCGCATCGACGCGCCGGGCCGTCCGCGAACCCTGCAGAACGGCGTATCGCTGGAATTGAATTGGGACCTCGACGAGGCGATGCGCTTCACCAGCATCACCGCTTATCGCGACTGGGACTACCGCGCGACCCGCGACGGCGACAGCACCGCGCTGGCGGTGGCCCAGTCCGAAACCGAGCTCGGCCATCGGCAGTTCAGCCAGGAATGGCGCCTGTCCGGCACGGCCGGTTCGTCCGTCGACTATGTCGCCGGCCTCTACTATCTGCGCCAGCAGCTCGACCGCGAGATCGATGCCGAATTCGGCAAGGACGCCGCGCCCTGGTTCGTCGGCGATCAACTCGACCAACTGAAAAAACTCTTCGGCATCAATTTCACTGATCCGAGGCAGGTGCCGTCGATGCTGCTCAATGGCGCCCAACAACATTTCGACGGCGAGCAGAAGGGCGACAGCCGAGCGATTTTCGGCCAGCTCTCCTGGCGCCCGATCGACCCGCTGGAACTCACCGGCGGCCTGCGCTACAGCCATGAGCGCAAGGACGGCTGGATCTCCCGCGACGTCAGCAACCTCGCCCCGCTGACCGGCTTGCCCCCGGTGTTCCAGGCCGGTGGACAATTGCTGCGCGACATCGCCCTCGGCCGTGGTTATTACCGCGAGGACTCGATCGAAGAGCACAACGTTTCCAGCCTCGCCAGCGCCAGCTACCGTTTCAGCGAAGCGGTGATGGGCTACGTCAGCTGGTCGCGGGGCTACAAGGCCGGCGGCATCAACTTCGACGTGGTCGGCCCGTTCACCGCGCCGACCTTCGAGCCGGAGCGCGCCACGTCCCTGGAACTGGGCGTGAAAACGCGCTTCTGGAACGAGCGCGCGTTGCTCGACCTTGCCGTCTACCAGACCGACGTCGACAACTACCAGGCGCTCACCTACAGCCCGCCGACCTCGCTGTTCGCGCCGCCGCTGCGGGACAACCTGATCAACGTCGGCAAAGTCCGCCTGCGCGGCATCGAACTGGATTCCGCCTGGCAACTCACCTCGCAACTCACCGGGCGCCTCGGCCTGGCCTGGAGCGATGCGCGCTACCGCAGCTTCCCCAACGCGCCGTGCCCGCCGGCCTCGGGACAGTGGACCTGCGACCTCAGCGGCGACCGGCTCTACAACGCGCCGGAATGGAACCTCAGCAGCGGCCTCGACCACAGCCATCCGCTGCCCTATGGATTGGAAGCTTTCAGCGGCATCGACTACAGCTTTCGCACCGGCTACTACGGCACCCTCGAAGGCGGCGAAGGCAGCTATCAACCGAGCTACGGCCTGACCAACCTGCGCCTCGGCCTGCGCAGCCAGAACCGCGCCTGGGAAGTGGAAGGCTGGGTGCGCAACGTCTTCGACCGCCACTACATCACCGCCGTGTATTCGCTGCTCGGCGCCGGCGACTACGGCGTCATGACCGGCAGCGAACGCACCCTCGGCACCACCGTCAGACTTCGCTATTGACCGAAATGAACCGCGTCGGACAAAACGCCAGACGATTGCCGCCAGCCTTCTTCGACAGGTACATGGCCTGATCCGCCTTGCTGATCAGCGCATCGACCTCCAGCCCATGCTCAGGGTAAAACGCCACGCCAATACTCGCGGCGATCTCCACCGTCTGCGCACCAATCAGGATCGGCGCATTCGCCGCCGCCAGCATCCGCTTGAGCAACGGCTCGCTGTCCTCCACCTCCTGCAAACCCACCAGCCCGGCGACAAACTCATCACCGCCGAGGCGCGCCAACGTATCGCCTTCACGCAACGTCGCGTTGATCCGCGCCGCGACAATCTGCAACACCCGATCGCCCCAGTCATGGCCATAACTGTCGTTCAGCGCCTTGAACCCATCCAGGTCAATAAACGCGATCGCCACCTTCTGCTGATGCAAGCGCGCCTTGCCCAACGCCTGACGCATCCGCTCGGCCAGCAACAAGCGATTGGGTAACTGTGTAAGCGCGTCATACCGCGCATCCCGCTCCAGCAACTGCAAGCGCTGCTTCATCTGCGTCATGTCGCTGCACAGCGCCACGTAGTGCTGAACGTTGCCGTGACGGTCATGCACCGCACTGATGCTGATCCGCGACGTCATCTCCCTGCCATCCTTGTGGCTGCTTTGAATCTCACCGGACCAATGCCCGTGGAAATCCAGCGCATTTTTCATCGGCGCATAAAACGCCGCGAGCCGCCGCACCATGCGATGAGAATTCAACTCCCGCCCCAGCACCTCGTCCTGCGCGTAACCGGTAAGCCGCGTAAACGCCTCGTTCACGCCGATGATCCGACCGAACGCATCGACCATGATCACCCCGTCGCGGGCATGGCTGAACACCGTCGCGGCCAGCTCCGGGCAAACGTCGCTGAGGTGACGGTCCAGCGCGCCTTCGTCACGGGGCGCGGGCCAAGTCCTGGAATCAAAACCCTGCTGCGCCAGATAGGCGGCCAGGGAAGAAAGGGATTTATGCAGGCGGGTCAGCGCATTCGTAGCGAGCCTGGAGTTGAGGCAATAGCTGCGAATGAAGGTGCGTAGGTTCATGGGAGGTACACGGTGCTCGGGTTGCAGCGGTTGGGGGTGAGTGGATGTGGGCATTATCGGGGTGGGGGAGTGGAGGGGCGTTTGCTGGAGGGGATGGGGGCTTTGCGAGAGGGGATGGAGTGGAGAGATATTTTGTGTAGCCTTGAAGTTCACCTTGGCGCGACAACGAGTCACAGGACCGACCGGCAGCGTATGTGTAATTCACAGCATTAGAGGATTGATTCGTGACCAGTGAAGCCAGAATCAACAGAGTGAAACCTGTCCCCGGCCAATTTGCCTTGCAGGTAGAGTTTGCCGACGGTAAGCGCTACGACGTTGACCTGCGGGAGCCTATCCGACAATTTCCGGCGTTCGAGCGCTTGAAGGACCTGTCGTTGTTCGGTAATGCCCAAATGGGCGAATGGGGGTTCGATGTGAACTGGGGTGATCGCTTGGAAATGGCAGCTAATACCCTGCATCGGTTGGCGTTGGAACAACTGGGTGAGGCCGCCACCCAAGGCATTCAAACGCTGGATAGCGGCCTAAGCCCTGCCGGATAGCTAAACTTCCTGCTTATCCTGAGCAGATAAGGTTCAGCGGCGCTTATGCATAAGTTCGGCGCTATCGGCTAAACATGAGCGGAGAAACGACGATGGAATACGACGACACGTTGATTGAAGAAGCCGTGCTTGCCTTGTTGGCAGCCTTCAGTTCCGACGGCGGTCACGCCTGGAAAGGTTTCGATTTCGAAGTTATGAACCGATTGCATGAACAAGGTCTCATCAGCGATCCGGTGAACCGGAACAAATCGATCTGGTTGACGGAAGAAGGGTTGGAGCGAGGTCGGCAGATTGCCGAGCGGTTGTTTGTAAAACCGCGTTGAGGCTATACGCCACCTTTCGATCGCTCGCCGGCAAGCCGTGACAAATAGTGTCGAAGGGCTGGCTTGAACTAACGCGCAAAAACACCAACCCCGTGGCGAGGGAGCTTGCTCCCGCTGGGCTGCGCAGCAGCCCCCGCCGTGAGCGTCTCGCACTGGAGCTGGAGCCGTCTCAGTAACGACTGACAGACGCTAGCAACAAAGCCTCGCCAGCCCACAGCGCCTTGCGCCGCTGCCTACAACTACGCCTGAATCCGCCGACTTGTGCGCCTTGGGTGATGTCGGTAGCTTGGGACCTGTCACCGCGCATCAGTGATCGGGTTTAGTCGCCCGACGTTTTTTCGAAAGCGGAAGACTTTGCATCGGCGTTTAACGAGGCCTATCCCATCTCTTGACGGCGAAAGGAAACAATACGGGCTGCCTTACGTACTTATCCATCATACGAACGACTTTCCTGTCCACCCACCGCCAGCACAACTCGGCCGAACCTGGCGTTGCTGTTCAGCGGCGTAATCGCCAGCAAGCGATCGAGGCGGATCTCCTGACGGACATCAACAGTTTCAACTTCGAGAAACTCCTCCCCCGTGCTGGCGGTCCGCGTGGTGATCGCGCGGGCGGTCAGGCATTGGCCGTCAGTCAGCTCGATGTCCAGCGTGTAGCCGCACAGACAGGCGATTTCCAGGTAGTCATGCAGGTCGCAGTGCAGCGGTTTGTAGGTATCCATTTCACGCCTCGCAGCCTTGCAGCTTGAGAATGAAAAAGCCCTGCTGGTTGATGGCCTCGACTATCTCGGGGTTGCTCGGCTCGACGTGGCAGAAACGGCAGTCGTTCAAGGTAATGTCCTGATCTTCGATGCCCTGTTCGGCCAGGAAACGTCGCGCGCAGGATTGGGCAAAATCCAGGTCGTTGCGGTCGATCAGCACGTCAAAATGCAGGTATCGCCCGCTTTGGGTGCGGACATGTGTGTCATAGACTTTGATGGTCATGAGGTTCTCTCCGTCGCGAGGGTATCAAGGCAGCTTGCCGGAGCGACCGAGCAGGTCACGTTGATCCGCTCGGGTCGCAAGAGCAGGCAAAATCAGCGCAGCTGGTTCAGCATCGCGTTCAATCGGCTATTGCCCGCATCGTCGAGCGCGAAGACCGGCAAGCGCGGGTCGCCGACTTCCAGGCCGAGGGTGCGCAAACCGGCCTTGATGGTGGCGGGCAAGCCTCCTTTGAGAATGAAGTCCAGCAGTGGCAATTGTCGGTAGAACAGCGCCCGGGCTTTGTTCAGGTCGTTGGCCAGCACGGCTTCGTACAGGTCGAGGTTGAGCTGCGGGATGAGGTTCGGCGCAGCGGTGCACCAGCCTCTGGCTCCAGCCGCGAAGGCTTCCAGCGCCAGTGGATTGCAGCCGTTGTAGAACGGTACCTGGCCTTCGCCCAGCAGATGCAGCTGGTGCATGCGCTGGATATCGCCGGTGCTTTCCTTGACCATGGTGACGTTATCCACCGCGTTGAAAATCCGCAGGATCAGCTCCACGGACATGTCGATGCCGCTGGTGGCCGGGTTGTTGTAGAGCATGATGGGCACGTCGATGCTGGCGCCGATGGTCTGATAATGCGTGAGGATCTGCGCCTCACTCAATTTCCAGTAAGAGGCTGGCAAGACCATCACCACATCGGCGCCGTGATCCTGGGCAAAACGCGCGCGGCGCACTGCTTTGGCGGTGGTCAGGTCAGATACGCTGACCACGGTCGGCACGCGGCCGGCGACGTGGGCGATGCTGAACTCGCTGACCTGGTCCCATTCCGCATCGCTGAGGTAGGCCCCTTCGCCGGTGCTGCCCAAGGGTGCGATAGCATGCACGCCGCTTTCGATCAGGCGATCAATGGACCGGCCCAAGGCGTCCAGGTCCAAGCCCTGGCCGTCGGCAGAGAAAGGGGTGATGGTGTAACCGATGATGCCGTGGATGTTCGGGGTAGACATGGCTTCGCTCCTAGTGGAATCAGTTCAGGCAATCGGCGTGTTGGCGCAAGTTCTGCCGGGCGTAGTAGTTGAAGGCGGCGGCGTGACGCTTGGGGCGGGCGATCCAGTCGTGGGCTTCGCGACCCAGGTGCGGCAGGATCGGTTTCACCTCGCCGGCGGCCATGGCGAGCAGTTGCAGTTTCGCCGCGCGCTCGATCAGTTGGGCGATGTTGCAGGCTTCTTCCACGGTCTCGCCGGTCGACAACTGGCCATGGTGGGAAAGCAGGATGGCGCGTTTGTCGCCCAGGGCGCCGGCGATCAAGTCGCCTTCCTCGTTACC
Organism: Pseudomonas sp. R3-56; assembly: GCF_051132075.1. Lineage (NCBI taxonomy): Bacteria > Pseudomonadati > Pseudomonadota > Gammaproteobacteria > Pseudomonadales > Pseudomonadaceae > Pseudomonas > Pseudomonas sp. R3-56. The sequence goes on from NZ_CP071657.1 coordinate 1,147,851, forward strand.
CACCGGCACGCCCGGCCAGCCTTCCAGGAACGCACAGTCTTCGTACAGCGGGCAGAGGTCCATGTGGGAAATCTGCAACGGGACCTCCAACATCGACAGCGCGGCGATGTGGGTAGGGTGGGTGTGGATGATGCAATTCACATCCGGTCGGGCGCGATAGACCCAGCTGTGGAAGCGGTTCGCCGGGTTGGGTATGCCATGGCCTTCCAGCACCTCCAGGTCCTCGTTGATCAACAGCAGGTTGCCAGCGGTAATCTCGTCGAATCCCAAACCCAATTGCTGGGTGTAGTAAGTGCCGGGTTGCGGCCCGCGCGCGGTGATCTGCCCGGCGAGGCCTGAGTCGTGGCCGTTCTCGAACAGGATGCGGCAGGTCAGTGCCAGCTTTTGTCGTACAGTCCACGTATTATCCGGCAGTGATTTCTGCATCTGGTTAACAGCATGCTGGACCAATTGGTCCTTTGGTGTCGCCAGGGTCTTGCTCATATCCGTTCTCCTGATTCGCGTCACTGAAGCTTGGGGATGGCTGTTCCAATGACACTAAATAGACTATATGACACAAAGTGTCATTGGCAATCGCCGATTGTCCGCTTCCATGGAAATGATGGTTATCTATGTCCATTCGCTTGAAACTGCTCAGAAAAAAACTCGGCGTGACGCTGGACGTCCTGGCCGAAAAAACCGGGATGACCAAGAGCTACCTGTCCAAGGTGGAACGGGGTCTAAGCACGCCCTCCATCGCCACGGCGCTCAAGCTGTCCAAGGCGTTGAACGTGAAAGTCGAGGAATTGTTTTCCGAGGAAAACGTCCCGCTCGACAGCTACAGCCTGGTGCGGTGTGAAGATCGCCAATCGCTGGCGGCGAACCCTGGCAGCTCTGAATACGCGGTGTTGGCCCATCAGGTTTCCGAGCGAACCTTGCTGCCCTTCATCCTCTATCCCCCGGCCGAATTCGCGGCGCATCATGCGTTCAAGGAACACACGGGTGAGGAGTTCCTGTTTGTTCACGAAGGCCAGGTGGAAGTGGACTTCATGAACGAGCGCGTGCTGCTGAATCGCGGTGACGCCTTGCATTTCAATGCCCAGAAACCCCATCGCCTGCGTTCGGTTGGCGACGTCCAGGCCCAATTGCTGGTTGTTGTGCACAGTGCCGAAGCGGCGGAGTAGGACCACGGCCAAGGTGAGCCCGCCCGATACCGGGCGGGACTCGGTCAGGCTTATTTCAGGGCGACCTTGGGAAAGTCGACAGGAATGTCCAACGCGACGTTGATGTAGTTGGTGAACAGGTTCAACGCGACATGAGCGATGATCTCGACAATCTGTTCATCGCCAAAACCGTTGTCCCGCAGGCGCTGCACGTCGGCGTCAGTCACCTGTGCGCGCTGCTCGACCACTATCAGGGCGAACGCCAAGGCCGCTGCCGTCTTGGGGTCGCTGGATTCTCCGCGCTGGGCGGCGGCCATGTCGGTCGCAGACACACCGGCCTTTTGGCCCAGGGCCGTGTGCGCGGCAAGGCAGTATTCACAGCGGTTGCGGTTGGCCACGGCTACCGCAATCTGCTCGCCAAGCCGGGCACCCAACGTGCCTTGGCCCAGGGCGCCGAAGGCCGCCCACATGCTTTGCAGCGCGGCCGGAGAATTGGCTACGCCCTTGAACATGTTGGGCGTTGCGCCAAAGGCCTGTTGAATCTGGGCCAGCATTGGTTGGCTGGCGGCGGGCGCTTGTTGTGGCTGAATGTTGATACGAGTCATGTGTTTCTCCAGTGATGGGACGGGGGCAAACAGGGAGGCGAGGCGGCATCAGTGCTTGACCTTGCCGGGCAGGGACAGGTCGCCCGAGGCCACCTTGAACACGTCGGCGACACACAGCAGCGGGTTGTGCACGCTCGCGTTCACGCGCAGGGCGGCCGTGACGCCATCGAACGCGCCGGCCTCGACCGGGCCGATGTCGTCAAACGGCACGCGCACCTCGACGGTTTTCTGATTGATCGTCGGGGTCCACCCCGGGCTGTCGATCAGGATCGGCAACCCTGGCCAGGTCTTGGGCACGCGAGGCTTGGCCCCTGCGGGAATGTCGACGACTTTCAGCGCATCTTTCCCACAGGCCGGGTCGGGCTGCAGCACCACCCAATGCGAATGCCAAAGATCACCATCGTTATCCAGGCGCCCGTCGCGGTTCTCGTCGAACAGCGGGGTATCGTCGAAGTCGGGGTGTGACGTGACGGCGAAGGCCAGGATTCCGGACTTCGGCTCGAAACCGATCACCGAAGGGTCCAGGCTGGTTGGCCAGACATACGAGAACACGCTGCTGCCGGCCAGCTTGCCGCTGGCGGCAGGGCGTACGGTGCCGGCCTTGCCGGAAACGGCCATGTGGAAAATCGCCACATTCCCTTCAGTGGTGATGCTCGTGTGGACGATATCGAAAGGCGCCTTCACAGCCTTCGCCGGTTTGCTGGTTATGCCGTCTTGATGTGCGGCGTCGTGCGCGCTGACGCTGGCGCTCAAGCCAAGCAACAACGAAGCGCAAAAGAGGGGAGATCGAGAGAGTTTCATGGTGAGCCCTTCTGCCAAGTGAGGTGGTGCTGGCAGTATAAGGAGCGGGCCTGTACTATTTGGCTCTTAACGTACGCCTAACGTAGCTATTCGTTCAGAATGCAAACGCTTCCAACCCTGGACCGGCTCTCCGGCATCCTCGACCACTTCCGCGTGCAAGCGCAGTTGCACCACACCGGCGCCCTGTGTGGTGTAAATCGCTTTGATGCCGGCGAGGGGTTCGGCTACCTGCACGTGCTTCGTCGCGGTCAGCTGAAAGTCAGCCACCCCGGTGGGCAAGGCTTGCCCTCGATGAGCTTCGAAGAACCGTCGCTGCTGTTTTATCCCTGCCCGATCACCCATCAATTCCATAACCCCCCGGCGGAAGGCTCCGACTTCACCTGTGCGCGACTGATGTTCGAAGGCGGCGCACGCAACCCCCTGGCGCGGGCACTGCCGCCCTTGATCGCGTTGCCGCTGGCCCAGGTACCGGGCCTGCACGCCGCGCTGGAGCTGCTGTTCGCCGAGACCGACCACGTGCGCTGCGGCCAGCGAATGCTCGCCGACCGATTGTTCGAAGTCGTGGTGCTGCAACTGCTGCGCTGGCTGCTTGATCACCAGCAGGAAGCCGGTATCCGCCCGGGTCTCATCGCCGGGCTGTCAAACCCGCGACTGGCGCGAGTGCTCGTCGCCATTCACGAAGACCCGGGCGCCGCGTGGACGCTGGAGCGCATGGCCGAACAGGCCTGCCTGTCGCGCACCGCATTCGCCAACACCTTCCGCGACATCGTCGGCCAAACCCCCGCCGACTACCTCACCACCTGGCGCATCGCCCTGGCCCAGAGCCGCTTGCGCCAAGGCGAATCCATCAAGAGCCTGACCGAAGAGCTTGGCTACACCACCCCATCGGCACTTTCACGGGCGTTCACAGCCAAGGTCGGAGTGTCCCCTCGGGATTGGTTGGCGCAGATAGCCACAGGCCAGAAAGCTGGTTCTGGCTTATGAGGCAGGTCGCGTCAGTAAAGGCCTACAGACGCTGACGACCCGCGTTCGCAAGGCCACGTCGCCTTGCGCCTTTGCCTACAACTACGCCAGAATCCGCCGACTTGTGCGCCTTGGGTGGTGTCGGTAGCTTGGGTCCTGTCACTGCTCATCAGTGATCGGGTTTAGTCGCCCGACGTTGCTAAGTCGCTCAAGCGTCCATCAGTCAGGTATCCCCATCCCTGCACTCGATGGTGGCTGTGCGCAGGGCGCCTCCGGGCGCGCCGATTTCTTAGCTCGTCGGTCGACTAACCTGCGTACAGCTGCCTCCCAATCGTTTAGTCGCGAACGGGTCGTAGCCTCAACCAGAGAGAGCTAAGACCATGGTCAAAATTACACCGAACCCTCCAGCGCCAGACGATTCCGTATCCCGCGCTCAATCCGCCCGCAATAAAAAACTCGAAGACGCCACCAATCGCGCTTTGAATTTCTACCTGAAACCCAAGCCTGAGGGTGAAGCGCCCGATAATTCCAGCACGCTGTTTCGTATTGACCCTGATGTTGATAGCGAGTGTTTGCTTGCGAACCTGAGCGAAAGCCTCGCTTCGGCGAATGCGATGATCAATGACTTGGCGTTTGATCTGGAAGGTTCCCGGCGGCATGTTGCGTTGGGAATTTTGCAGTTGATCGAGTTGAGTGAGCTCTTGGCGAATCGGGCGTTGGATATTGTTGAGGCGCGGTAGTTAATCGGGGCAGGAAGGGTCTTGCACAGCGGGACCTTTCTTGTTCGACACAGGCTGAAATTGCCAGCAGCTTAGCTGCTTATTATTTGCCAATGCCTGTCCGCTAATGGAAACTCCTGGCCTTACCAGACTCGATAAGGATGCGAGCATTGAAGTTTGAAAACGGTCAGTTTTCTGGCAGCCATGGAATTGTCTTCAGCGTATCGCGTTTTACTCTGTCAGCCGATGAGCGGGGTAGCCTCAGGACGCTGCATTTCGGCGAAGCGAAAGCCGCCCATTATGAAGTCAGCAACCGGGTGGTGGAACTCTACGACAAGATGCTCGCCAAGGATTTACCCTGCCAAATGATGGTCGGGATCTCCAAACCCTTGACCCGGCAGCAGGGGGATCTACTCAACGCCCAACGAATGAGTATCGCCAACCTCACCAGTGGCGTCTTCGCCGCAGCGGCAGGCAAGTTCATGCCCGCTGCGGTCATCCCCGTAGGATGGGCCGTCCGCGAATTCACGCTAGGCAAACTGCCGACCTATCACGCCGGTGATGTCATCATCAGTCTGGATGCGCAAGTCAGCGGGGGCATAGGGCCGCAACACTCCGGATCCTCCATGATTATCAAGACTCGGGGAGGCTAGTGCGATGAACGAATATGGCCTATATGCCCTGGCGTACGCAGTGTTCCTGTTGTTGTTTTTCTATATGAAAGCTTACGGCCTCAGGAAATGGCTAGGCATTGCTCTAGTCGTTCTAGGGTTTGCGAGTATTTTTGCGCTGCCGTCTCTGGTCTCCGGTATTGACCTGGGAATTGTCTCTACCAGTGCAATTGGCATCGGAGCGGCACTGTTTTTCAGCAGGGCCAGGTATACGGTGTGAACCACGGAAAGTGCTGTCTAGCAATGCCTCCACCTCAACCCGTGGCGAAAGCGATAGCTCCGACTGGTTGCGCAACCGTCCAACCCCATTGAAGACCGGTAGGTCTTGCAACCCAAGGCTTTCATTCATCCATGTAATCGGTTTTCCCTCCCATGAAAAAGCTGTTTCTCGCGTTGCTTTCGGTCGCCCTGCTTTCCGGGTGTGTCACCAAGTCGTTGAGTGTCGAAGACCGTCACCAGATCAAAACCATCAAGATCCTTCCGGTGTACTTTGCCGTGCAGAACTTCAAGTACACCAGCATGACTCAGGCCTGGGGAGCAGGCTTGGGTGCCGGAGCAGGTGCCGCAACCGGCATGGCGGCCGGAGCATCCAGCGCCGCCACCAGCGCATTGACCGGCGCCGGCTCGGTCGCGGGCACCAAGGCGGCAGACGGCGCGACGGTGGATATTTCCCAAGCGATTCTGAACAACATGCAGGCCCACGGTATCGATGTGGGCAAGCTGGTGCGTGAAAGCTTCGAAAGGCGCATCAAGCAAGAAGGGCTGTTCACCATTGTGGCCGAAGGCGAGACAGCGGATGCCGACGTTGAAATCATGGTCATGCAGTGGGGGCTGAGCCTGAAAAACTACAGCACCGTGCTTTACCCGGTCATTGGCGTGAACGGATTCATGAAGCGCGGCGGTACATCGGTTTGGCGAAACTTCAATACCATCTCGCCATTCAACGAAAGCAATACCCTCGCTTACGCCCCTGAACAGTACGCCACCGATCCCGAAGCACTGCGCGCGGCGTTTTCCCGCGTGTCCGATCTGGCAGTCGGCAAGCTGATTGAAGACCTGAAACAGTAACTGCCCAGGCGAACCGCAGTGCTGCCTCATGGATCAGGAGCGATGGATGGCCGTTGCGTCAGCCGGGGCTGTCAGACACCGGACGCCCCCCGCCCGTAAGCCCACATCACCTTGCGCCTTTACCTACAACTACGCCAGAATCCGCCGGCTTGTGCGCCCCGGGCCGCGTCGGTAGTTTGAGTCCTGTCACTGCTCATCAGTGATCGGGTTTAGCAGCTCGTGGTGAAACAGGTTGTGCAAGGCGTCATCCAGTCGGGATTCCATCCTGCACTCGATGGTGGCTGTGCGCAGGGCGTCCCCGGACGCGCCGGTTTCTTGTTTCCCCGGTCTGCTAACCTGCGTACAGCTGCCTCCCATCGTTTAGCAGCGAGCGGGTGATGGCTCCAACTACAGGAAGCAGGACGATGGCAAAAGTTACTCCGAATCCTCCCGCAGCAGACGAATCCGTATGCCGCGCCCAATCCGCCCGCAACAAGAAACTCGAAGACGCCACCAACCGCGCGTTGAATTTCTACCTGAAACCCAAGCCTGAGGGCGAAACGCCCGGGAATTCCAGCACGCTTTTTCGTATTGATCCTGATGTGGATACGGAGTGTTTGCTTGCGAATTTGAGCGAGAGCTTGGCTTCGGCGAATGCGATGATCAATGATTTGGCGTTTGATCTGGAAGGGTCAAGGCGGCATGTTGCGTTGGGGATTTTGCAGGTGATTGAGTTGAGTGAGCTGTTGGCGAATCGGGCTTTGGATATCGTTGAGAGGAGATAAATCCAAAGATAATTTTCTAGCGTGAGAGTCTCTAAAGACTCGGTATGAATGTGGAAGCAGCATCGAGTTGGATGCTGCTTCTAGCAAACGCGACATCCCGTTCCTGTTCCTCCCCCTCGCTTACAAAATACCAAGCGTGCCTTGCCAATACGCATCCCTGAACTAATATCATTTTGCTTTCACGAGGAATAGATTGCCAGCACGTCAGCTGCAGCTAAATGGAGCAGTTATGAGAACAGTTCTGATGCTGATCGGTTTGGTGTTTGCTACTCAGACGGTTGCAGACGATTGGGGAAGCTTCTCTGACCCGTTGGAGGTCGAGCTTTTACCGACCAAGCATGACGCTAGGTTACTGCGAGATTTCACCTGCACTGGGCCAAGCCCCCAGAGACGCTTTTGGATCGCACCCAAAAATACGGTTTCAGATGGGGCTTCGATTCCCAAAGTTGCTTGGTTCGTTATTGGCGGCCCATTTGATGGCCAATATCGTAAGGCTGCGATAATTCATGACGTGGCTTGCGTTGAAAAGACACGAAGCTGGAAGGAAACGCATCTGGCCTTTTACACTGCGATGAGAGCAGCCGGCGTAGATGCTACGACCGCGAAAATTATGTATGCGGCGGTTTACCACTTTGGCCCTCGCTGGGCAGAGCCAAAGCGAGTTCTATTGCCACGCACCAATCTAAAGCTAGTTTCGTATTCCCTTGATGAGATCAATGCTGGTCTTCCGCCAGGAAAGCATGCTGTGCTTCTGGATGAGGGGCGCGTGATCGATAGAACAATATCAACTGGTCTGTTTGAAACGGAACAGCGTCAGGAGGTTGTTGGCGCAGTAATAGAGGTGCGTGAGCTACAGCCTGATCTATCCGTAGAGGCTTTCGAACAGATGTCACGCAAGATAAAAGAAAAGGATCTGAGTTTGTCGGAAATTGAGATGCTGTCAGCAACGACGGAAAAGTGATCGGAATCGGATTGTGAGTAAAGGCAATAGGAGAGTTACGCCATGGCTAGATGTACAGCACCGGTACGTGGACATAGTTCGGCGGCGGCCGCTGCCTGCCCTGCAGGCCGTTACCGCACTAGTTACCGTTATGAAAGTCGCGGGCTTTCTTTAAGATGGTGCCCGAGGGAGACTCGAGCATGCCATATAAGCCGTGCCTTGTAGACGTTTTTTACGTTTAGGGATACAGGTAGGGATACACGCTGACGTGCGCTGGCTAACCTTCTATCCCTTTGCGAGTTTACGAAAGTGCTCGAATAACCGAAACCCCACATAGTCTTGCCTGTGCCTATACAGGTGTCGGTAGTAGCAATCCCAGTAACTGATCATCCGATCCTGTAGGGCTTTGAAGTACTCTGGGTTGCCCCTGATGAATGCTCCGTACAGGTCCGGATCGAGCGCTTGCAGGTGAGCGTCGCAGGTATCGAGTATTTCGATTACGTACTCGCCGGTTAGCTGCACCACGAACGGGACAACCCAAGGCTCAGGCACAGAGAGAATTTGCCGTAGCTGACGTTGTCGGACATGACCATCGTGATGCCTAGTCAGGATGCAGGAGTACATGACGCTTTGAAGCCCATTCAGCTGTGAACATCCCCGCTCATTGCCCTCGTGATGGATTCGATAGGGAATGACTAAATCCTCGTCACCTACTCTGACTTCAATGCCTGGATGTGTGGCTTGGCTGGTGTTCCCTAATATTGGGCGTAGGCCCTCAGCTCTGAACGTAAGATCAGACGGGAAAGCGGTTGTGATTGAGCCTGTACGAAATGCAAGGTTTGATGCTGGGCTGGGTGGCATGTTCAGTCTCGGCAGCCAGGGACGATGTGCTGTGCATCTATCCTGACAGAAAGCGACGCGGTGCATTAGGTTGAAGGGACCACGCCGTTTTCGGCACTCAAGGCTGTGCTTTATGACTTCAGTCCCAGCCGTGCAGGGGAGCATGCGCGCAACTTTCTTGGGCAGTGGAACGGCAAGCTGGTATGCGACGATCTCGCTGGCTACAAGGCCGGTTTCGAGAAAGGCATCACCGAAATTAGCTGCGTGGCTCACGCCCGTCGCAAGTTTTTCGATCTGCACGTGGCGAACAAAAGCCAGCTGGCTGAACAAGCGCTGTACTCGATTGGCGGCTTGTACGAAGTCGAACGCCAAACTCGAGACATGAGCGATGAGGATCGTTGGCGAATACGCCAGGAAAAGGCAGCCCCGATCATCAAAACGCAGCATAACTGGATGCTGACCCAACGCGATCTCGTGCCCAATGGATCAGCAACGGCCAAAGCTCTGGTACAGCCTTAAACGCTGGGTAGCGTTGACGCGCTACTTGGAAGACGGGGCCGTGACCATCGACAATAATCAAGTCGAGAACCAAATCCGACCATGGGCACTTGGGCGCTCCAACTGGCTGTTTGCCGGGTCGCTTCCAGTGGCAAACGGGCGGCGGCGATCATGAGTCTGATCCAGTTGGCACGCATGAACGGGCATGATCCGTACGCCTATCTGAAAGATGTGCTGACACCGCTGCCGACACAGCGGGCGAGTGAGATTGGTCGATTGTTACCCGATCACTGGCGACCGACGTAGTGGCGCCAAAAGGTGTGTCAATACAGGTGGGATAATGCACTCCTCTTGACCAAGCATTTGCGTTGCACTTGCCCATCTGTTCGTATCTTCAACCAAATCGGCCAGTAGCGGTCGGTCGACTGATTGGACTGGGGCGGTTACGCTGGCGTTATTCACCTGCACGGAACAGCCTATGACACAGGTATACCAAGGAAGCTGCTTATGCGCTGCCGTCAGTTACGAGCTACTCGTCTCACCAAAAGCAGTGAGTCATTGTCATTGCAACCAGTGTCGCAAAGGTCACGGAGCAGCATTCGCTTCGTACGGCAGCATTCCGCGTAGCGCGCTTCGAATACTTCGCGGTTCCACCAGCATCAAAACCTATGCTTCGTCAGAGACGGTATTACGCGAGTTCTGCATGGACTGCGGTTCGACTCTGTTCTGGTCACGATCTGAAGGTAAGTTTGCCGACTGGGTCTCGATAGCGTTGGGCACGCTTGATACGCCCTTCCTGCCTCAAAAGCAGAAGCATGTTCATATCGACTCCGCAGTCCTCTGGTTCAAATCATCTAACCTATGCCCTCAGGTCGAATGACGGCTTTGGGTCGCTTTCTGCCGGTCTCAGTCACCAAGTGTGCTGGTCAAGTCCGATGCAAACGACAGATCATGTCGAATACAAATGGTGGGCAAGCCTGTGCAATACCCAGTTGAGAACAATATGAAAGTTCGAAAAGCCTTACTAACCGATGCAGAGTCGGTGTCCAAACTCCTAGGCCAGTTAGGCTACCAAGCCTCGCCAAAGCTAATCCGAGATAAGCTTGAGGCTTTAGAACTTAGCGCTCGCGATACCGTGCTGCTGGCACAAGACGGTAAAAATATTGTCGGCGTCATAAGCTTGCACGTACTTGAACTGTTTCATCAGCCGGGTAGGCTCGGACGCATTACCTCCCTTGTCATTGATGATGACTTCCGAGGACAAGGAGTAGGGGCAATGCTAGTTTCCGCTGCTGACGCGTTTTTTACAGAGCAACTTTGCGTCCGGGCTGAGGTGACTAGCAGTGACCACCGAATACCGGCTCACACTTTTTATCAGCAGCAAGGTTACGCGGTCGACGAGCGTAGGTTTGTCAAACGGTATGATTGTTCCGGGGCATAGCAAGTTTAAATTCGGCGAGCACATCACCTTGATCAAATATAAAACTGGTGAGCAGCGTGTATTGCCCGAACGCTTACGCTACGCTGTAGGCCTAAGGTGGGGAGCTAATATAGAAGTCTCTCAGATGTGGTGCGCCGCGCTGGCCCGAATTTGTCGGAACTCAACCCACCATTCAGATCAATCTCTGCTAGCTATGGGCGGGCCATCTCAGGCCATGACGGTTATCAGCTATAGCGTTCTGCTTAATAGTGCCCTCTTCGCTAGAGTGCTTTTAAGGTTTGCTTTCAGAAAGAGCGACTGCTACCGATCCCATTAGTCGAGTAAGGGTCGAAATTGCGAGATATAGGTCGTCCTGAGTGTCCCCGTCCCACTCCTCAACTATCTCCAGTTCCGCACGTAACTTGAGGATACGTTCTTGAATCTCTGCTAGCTCAGCGGCGCCACATTGCGTGGCAATTGCTTGCCAGCCTGCATCGGAGATGTTCTCTTGAGCCGATAAGCCTGATCTGGCTTTTTCAATCAACTCTTGAAGTTTGCTCATATGACATTCATGCCAAGGCTGGGAGATGGGAAACTGACCGCTCACTGAATATTCTTCAAATAGTCTCTAAGCGCGACAAGCGACGTATCCAATTGTGCCACCGTTGGCACGGTTTGGAGATTTTCTGCCAGACGATTCAGCTCCCGCCCCAACACCGAACCCACCCCACCAACCGCCCTCAACGCCAAACCCAAACACCGCCCAATCTCCCCCTGAATCCCAACCAAATCCCCCCGCCGCACCAACAACCCAAAAACCTCCCGATCACAACCCCCCATCAACGGATCATCCCGCAAAATCGGACTGTGATCCTCCGTCTCATAAGCCAGCTTGAGGGAGTAAAGAGCGACCGTTTCCAGCAGCAATTCCATGGGGTGAAATCCTTGGTGACTGGGTGAGGAGGGTGGGGTGGTGGTTTATGCCTTGGCGGTGGCAACTCACAGTATCGGTGTGGGCAGTGACTCTTTTGTGAGCGCTTTGCGCTCAAGCGGGAGCAAGCTCCCTCGCCACGGGTTTTTTCCTACCACCAGTTCTTCCTTGCCACAGATCCTTTCACATTAGGGGTTGGGTATTTGGGGCTGCTTTGCAGCCCAGCGGGGATGAATCCCCTCGCCACAACCGCGGGCGCCCTGGGGTGGGATTTGCGTTGCTCGCGGCAAAGCCACTTTCCTGCAGGCGAAAAAAAAGACCTTGAATTTCAAGGTCTTTCTTTAAGATGGTGCCCCGAGGGAGACTCGAACTCCCACTCCTTTCGAAAACGGATTTTGAATCCGCCGCGTCTACCAATTCCGCCATCAGGGCTCAATGGCGGCGAAGTATAGAGAGGTGCCTACCGTTGGTCAATCACGTTTCATGGTGAATTTTTGATAATTCCGCTAGACTTTCCGGCCCTGCTAGACGAACCCCATCATGCGTGTTGCTGACTTTACCTTCGAACTCCCGGATTCGCTGATCGCTCGCCACCCTCTGGCCGAGCGTCGCGCCAGTCGACTGTTGACCCTGGACGGGGTCAGCGGTGCCATGGCTCACCGTCAATTCACTGATTTGCTTGAGCATTTGCGCCCGGGCGATTTGATGGTGTTCAACAATACCCGAGTCATTCCGGCGCGGTTGTTTGGCCAGAAGGCCTCCGGCGGCAAGCTGGAGATTCTGGTGGAGCGGGTGCTGGACGGGCATCGGGTGCTGGCCCATGTGCGGTCGAGCAAGTCGCCCAAGCCGGGCTCGTCGATCTTGATCGACGGCGGCGGTGAGGCGCGGATGGTGGCGCGGCATGATGCGTTGTTCGAGCTGGAGTTTGCCGAAGAGGTGTTGCCGCTGCTCGACCGCGTCGGGCACATGCCGTTGCCTCCTTATATAGACCGCCCGGACGAAGGTTCGGACCGCGAGCGTTATCAGACCGTATACGCCGAGCGCCTGGGGGCGGTGGCGGCGCCGACGGCGGGGCTGCATTTTGATCAGCCGTTGCTGGAGGCGATTGCCGCCAAGGGCGTGGAGACGGCGTTCGTGACGCTGCACGTCGGCGCCGGCACGTTCCAGCCGGTACGCGTGGAGCGCATCGAAGATCACCACATGCACAACGAATGGCTGGAAGTCAGCCAGGAAGTGGTCGATGCCGTGGCGGCGTGTCGCGCCCGCGGTGGGCGGGTGGTGGCGGTGGGGACCACCAGCGTGCGTTCCCTGGAAAGCGCCGCGCGCGATGGCGTGCTCAAGCCGTTCAGCGGCGACACCGACATCTTTATCTACCCGGGCCGGCCGTTTCATGTGGTCGATGCCTTGATGACCAACTTTCATTTGCCCGAATCCACGCTGTTGATGCTGGTTTCGGCGTTCGCCGGTTATCCCGAGACCATGGCCGCCTACCAGGCCGCCGTCGAGCATGGGTACCGCTTTTTCAGCTACGGTGATGCGATGTTCATCACCCGTAACCCCGCGCCACGCGGGCCCGAGGAAACCGTATGAGTCGCACCTGTCGCATGTCCTTCGAGTTGCTTGCTACCGATGGCAAGGCTCGTCGCGGTCGTCTGACCTTCCCCCGCGGTACGGTGGAAACCCCCGCGTTCATGCCGGTGGGCACCTACGGCACGGTCAAGGGCATGCTGCCGCGTGACATCGTTGCCACGGGTGCGGAGATCATCCTCGGCAACACCTTCCACCTGTGGCTGCGTCCGGGCATGGAAGTGATCAAGGCCCACGGCGACCTGCACGATTTCATGCAGTGGAAAGGCCCGATTCTGACCGACTCCGGCGGCTTCCAGGTGTTCAGCCTCGGCGCCATGCGCAAGATCAAGGAGGAGGGCGTGACCTTCGCCTCGCCGGTCGACGGCTCCAAGGTGTTCATGGGCCCGGAAGAGTCGATGCAGGTGCAGCGCGACCTGGGCTCGGACATCGTGATGATCTTCGACGAATGCACGCCGTACCCGGCCGATGAAGACGTGGCGCGGGTGTCGATGGAGCTGTCGTTGCGCTGGGCCCAGCGCTCGAAGAATGCCCACGGCGAAAACACTGCGGCGCTGTTCGGCATCGTGCAGGGTGGCATGCACCAGGATTTGCGCATGCGCTCGTTGGAAGGCCTCGACAAGATCGGCTTCGACGGCCTGGCGATTGGCGGCCTGTCGGTGGGCGAACCGAAGCACGAAATGATCAAGGTGCTCGATTACCTGCCGGGCCAGATGCCCGCTGACAAACCTCGTTACCTTATGGGCGTTGGCAAACCGGAAGATCTGGTTGAGGGTGTGCGCCGCGGGGTGGACATGTTCGATTGCGTGATGCCAACCCGTAATGCCCGCAATGGGCATCTGTTCATCGACACTGGTGTGCTGAAGATCCGTAACGCGTTCCATCGCCATGATGATTCGCCGCTCGATCCGACGTGCGATTGCTATACCTGCCAGAACTTCTCCCGCGCTTATCTGCATCATTTGGACAAGTGCGGCGAAATGCTCGGCAGCATGCTCAATACCATCCATAATTTGCGCCATTATCAGGTGCTTATGGCTGGTTTGCGCGAGGCTATCCAACAGGGTACATTGGCCGCCTTTGTCGAGGCCTTCTATGCCAAGCGCGGGTTGCCTGTTCCGCCTTTGGACTAAGTTTTCCGATCCCTAGATTCAATATTTGCAACTGGAGTGCTAAATGAGCTTTTTTATCTCTAATGCCATGGCTGACGCGGCTGCACCTGCTGCTGCCAGCCCTATGGGTGGCGGTTTCGAGTGGATTTTCCTGGTCGGCTTCCTGGTCATCTTCTACTTGATGATCTGGCGTCCACAGGCCAAGCGCGCCAAAGAGCAGAAGAACCTGCTCAGCAGCTTGCAGAAAGGTGATGAAGTGGTCACCACCGGCGGCATCGCCGGCAAGATCACCAAAGTGGCGGATGACTTCGTGGTTCTGGAAGTGTCCGACACTGTTGAAATGAAGTTTCAGAAGGGCGCCATCGCGGCCACGCTGCCAAAAGGCACGCTGAAAGCGATCTAAGTAACAACTTCTCTTCAATCGACGGGGCGCGCAAGGCGCCCCGCGTCATAAGCGGGCGGCGTGATGCTGAACAAATACCCTCTGTGGAAATACCTACTGATCCTGGCGGTGCTGGCGGTCGGTGTGATTTATTCCGCTCCCAATCTCTACCCGGATGACCCGGCCATTCAGGTCAGCGGCGCCAGCACGGCGTTGCAGGTCACCCAGGCCGATCTGGACCGCGCGAGCGCTGCGCTCAAGGCGTCCAATATCGAGGTCAAGGCTGCGTCCATCGCCGAAAACGGCAAGGGCGGCCTGTTGCGCCTGGTCAAGTCTGAAGACCAGTTGCCGGCCAAGGATGTGGTACGCAAGGCGTTGGGCGACGATTACGTTGTGGCCCTGAACCTGGCCCAGACCACCCCGCAATGGCTGCGCAATCTTGGCGCCCACCCGATGAAGCTGGGCCTGGACTTGTCCGGCGGTGTGCACTTCCTGCTGGAAGTGGACATGGAAAAAGCCCTCGACGCGCGACTGAAAGTCTACGAAGGCGACGTCAAGAGCCTGCTGCGTAAAGAGCGCGTGCGTTATCGCAGCCTGCCGCAGTTCGAAGGTGCCATTCAGCTGGGCTTTAGCGATGAAGATGCCCGCGAACAGGCCCGTGCCCTGATCCGCAAGAATTTCAACGATTTCGACATTGTGCCGGCCGACCTCAATGGTCAGGCGGTGCTGCGTCTGGCGATGACCCCGGCCAAGCTGGCGGAAATCCGCGAATACTCCATCAAGCAGAACTTGACCACGGTGCGTAACCGCGTCAACGAGCTGGGTGTGGCCGAGCCGATCGTCCAGCGCCAGGGCGCCAACCGCATCGTGGTTGAGCTCCCGGGTGTGCAGGACACTGCCGAAGCCAAGCGTATCCTCGGCAAGACCGCCAACCTGGAATTCCGCCTGGCCGCTGAGCCGGGTGCTTCCAAGGCGACTTCCGAGAGCTTCGAGTTCCGCGAAGGCGGTCGTCCGGCGGCGCAGATCGAGCGCGGCCTGATCATCACCGGTGACCAGGTGACCGACGCCCAGGCGGGCTTCGACGAGCAAGGTCGTCCACAGGTGAACATCCGTCTCGACGGCCACGGCGGCGAACTGATGAGCCGCGCCACGCGCAGCAACGTCGGGCGCAGCATGGCGGTGATCTTCATCGAGCAGAAACCGACCACCACCTACACCAAACAGATGGTCAACGGCGTCGAGAAAGACGTACCGGTCCAGACCTTCAAGGAAGAGAAGAAGATCATCAGCCTGGCGACCATCCAGTCGCCACTGGGCAGCCAGTTCCGCATCACCGGCCTGAACGGCCAGGGCGAATCCTCGGAGCTGGCCCTGCTGCTGCGTGCCGGTGGCCTGGCCGCGCCGATGTACTTCGCTGAAGAACGCACCATCGGCCCGAGCCTGGGTGCCGACAACATCACCAAGGGCGTCGATGCCTCCCTGTGGGGCATGCTGTTCGTGTCGCTGTTCATCATCGCGATCTACCGCTTCTTCGGCCTGATCGCCACGGTTGCTCTGGCGGTGAACATGGTGCTGTTGCTGGCCCTGATGTCGTTGCTGGGCGCCACGCTGACCCTGCCGGGTATCGCCGGTATCGTCTTGACGATGGGTATGGCGGTGGACGCCAACGTGCTGATCTTCTCGCGGATACGTGAAGAGATTGCCGCGGGCATGTCGATCCAACGGGCAATCAACGAAGGCTTCGGCCGGGCATTCACCGCGATTCTCGACTCCAACCTGACCACGTTGCTGGTCGGCGGGATTCTCTTTGCCATGGGCACCGGCCCGGTCAAGGGCTTCGCAGTGACCATGTCCCTCGGGATCTTTACCTCGATGTTCACAGCCATCATGGTGACCCGCGCAATGGTCAACCTGATCTTTGGCGGTCGTGACTTCAAGAAGTTGTGGATTTAAGGGGCTGCCATGTTACGTACAATCAACTTCATGGGCGTTCGCAACATTGCGTTCGGCGTCACATTGTTCCTCACGGCACTGGCGTTGTTCAGCTGGGCCACCAAGGGCCTGAACTACGGCCTGGACTTCACCGGCGGTACGCTCATCGAGCTGACCTACGAGCGTCCGGCCGACGTCACCAAGGTGCGTGAGCAACTGGCGAGCTCGGGCTACAGCGATGCCGTGGTGCAGAGCTTTGGCGCCACCACCGATTTGCTGGTGCGTATGCCGGGTGAAGACCCGCAACTGGGCCACCAGGTCGCCGAAGCCTTGCAGAAGGCCGGTGGCGATAACCCGGCCCAGGTCAAGCGCGTCGAGTTCGTCGGCCCGCAGGTGGGTGAGGAGCTGCGCGACCAGGGCGGCCTCGGCATGCTGTTGGCGCTGGGCGGCGTGATGCTCTACCTGGCTTTCCGCTTCCAGTGGAAGTTCGCGGTCGGCGCGATTGTCTCGCTGATCCACGACGTGATCGTGACCGTGGGCATCCTGTCGTTCTTCCAGATCACCTTCGACCTGACGGTGCTGGCGGCGGTGCTGGCGATCATCGGTTACTCGCTCAACGACACCATCGTGGTGTTCGACCGGGTGCGCGAAAACTTCCGTGTGCTGCGCAAGGCCTCGTTGATCGAGAACATCAACATCTCGACCACCCAGACCCTGCTGCGGACCATGGCGACGTCGATCTCCACCTTGCTGGCGATTGTCGCGCTGCTGGTGTTTGGCGGCGACAACCTGTTCGGCTTCTCCATCGCGCTGTTCATCGGTGTGATGGCGGGTACCTACTCGTCGATCTATATCGCCAACGTGGTGCTGATCTGGCTGAACCTCAGCTCCGAGGATCTGATTCCTCCGGCGGCCACCGAGACCGAGGTGGACGACCGCCCGTAAGGCTCGGTTCTCCGTCCGTCACTGCTCAAAAGGCGCGAGTTGAACTCGCGCCTTTTTTTGTGCTCCAAGGCTGGGAGAAGCGCGGATTAATCCGCTTGTAATGGCCTGGAGGTTCAAGTGAACAAATCGATGCTGGTTGGTGCGGTATTGGGTGCTGTCGGTGTAACAGCCGGTGGTGCGGTCGCCACCTACAGCTTGGTAAAAAGTGGCCCTGAGTATGCGCAAGTACTGGCCGTGGAACCGGTCAAGACCCAAATCAAGACCCCGCGTGAAGTGTGCAAGGACGTGACAGTGACCCGGCAGAAGCCGGTTCAGGATCAACATCAGATCGCCGGCACCGTGCTCGGCGCCGTGGCCGGTGGCCTGTTGGGCAACCAGATCGGCGGCGGCAACGGCAAGAAGATTGCCACCGTGGCGGGTGCGGCCGGCGGCGGTTATGCCGGTAACAAGATTCAGGAAGGCATGCAGGAACGCGACACGTACACCACTACCCAGACTCGCTGCAACACCGTCAATGACATCAGCGACAAGGTTGTAGGCTACGACGTTCGCTACATGCTCGACGGCAAGGAAGGCAAAGTCCGTATGGACCGCGACCCGGGCAACCAGATTCCGGTCAGCAAGGAAGGCCAACTGATCCTGGGCCAGAACGAACCGGCCCAGTAATCCAATCGCTATGAAAAAAGCACCCTTCGGGGTGCTTTTTTTACGCTCGCATTTCCACGCTCCACCACCAATCCCCGGTGGGAGCGAGCCTGCTCGCGAAATCGGTGGCTCAGCTTGCATCGATATTGAATGTGCCGGCCTCTTCGCGAGCAAGCTCGCTCCCACATTGGATCTGTGGTGGGCACAAATCTTATGCCTACCCCAAATCTCCTTGTGGGAGCGAGCTTGCTCGCGATAGCGGTGGTTCAGCTTGGCTCCATGTTCGAGGTGTAACCCATCGTGGCGAGGGAGCTTGCTCCCGCTCGGTTGCGCAGCGACCGCAAGATCTTGGGTCTGCTGCGCAGCCCAGCGGGAGCAAGCTCCCTCGCCACGGATTACCTGTATCCGAGTAACGTGACAGGCAAAAAAAAGCACCCCGAAGGGTGCTTCTCTTGAGCCGAGCGGCTTAGCGCTTCAGCGAGGCCGGCAGGTGCGGCTGGATCGCCGTCAGCACAGCCTTGAAGCATTTGGTGTTGCCGGCAACGATGTGGCCTTTTTCAAGGAAATCGTGGCCGCCGGTGAAGTCACTCACCAAACCGCCCGCTTCCTGGATCAACAGGGCGCCTGCCGCCATGTCCCACTCGGACAGGCCCGATTCCCAGAACGCATCGAAACGACCGGCAGCTACATAAGCCAGGTCCAGGCTCGCGGCGCCGGCGCGGCGGATGCCGGCGGTCTGGCCGACCAGGGCGCGGAACATGCCCAGGTAGTTGTCGAGGTTGTCCATCTGGTCATCACGGAACGGGAAACCGGTGCCCAGCAGGGCGCCGTCCAGGCTGGTGCGGCCGCTGACGCGCAGGCGACGGCCGTTCAGTTGGGCGCCACGGCCACGGCTGGCGGTGAATTCTTCCTGGCGAACCGGGTCCAGCACGACGGCGTGTTCCAGGCGGCCACGGTACTTGCAGGCGATGCTGACAGCGAAGTGAGGAATGCCACGCAGGAAGTTGGTGGTGCCGTCCAGCGGATCGATAATCCACAGGTACTCTTCGCCTTCGATGCCGGTACCGGCGTGCATGCCGGTCTCTTCACCGAGGATGGAGTGGTTCGGGTAAGCCTTGCGCAGGGCGTCGACGATTTTCTGTTCGGCGGCGCGATCAACCTCGGACACGTAGTCCTTGGCGTCTTTTTCATCGACCTTGATGGTATCCAGGCGCTCGATGGAGCGGAAGATCAGTTCACTGGCGCTGCGGGCGGCGCGCAGCGCGATATTCAGCATGGGCTGCATGGATGTGTCACCTAAGGTTGTTAAAGAAAGCCGCGCATTCTATCAGAAAGTTTTCTCAGGAGAAGGTTGGTGTTCGCTTTCATAGCTTAACGGTAGGTGCTTAGGTAAGATTTGCTCCCTTTTATATGTTCGAGAGCGCCTCCCTTGTTGCAGAACATTCGTGTCGTCCTGGTCAATACCAGCCATCCGGGTAACATCGGCGGAGCTGCGCGGGCCATGAAGAACATGGGCCTGTCGCGGCTGGTGCTGGTTGAGCCGCGCTCGTTTCCCCATCACGAAGCCGACGCGCGGGCATCCGGCGCCGGTGACATTCTCGCCAATGCCCAGGTTGTCGCCACCCTGGAAGACGCCTTGGTGGGTTGCAACCTGGTGCTCGGCACCAGCGCCCGCGACCGCCGTATCCCCTGGCCGCTGCTCGATCCTCGCGAATGCGGCACCAAGGTGGTCGAGGAAGCGGGGCAGGGCGCGGAAATCGCCTTGGTGTTCGGCCGTGAAGATTCCGGCCTCACCAATGAAGAGCTGCAGCGATGTCATTTTCACGTGCATATCCCCTCCGACCCCGGCTTCAGCTCGCTGAACCTCGGGGCGGCGGTGCAGGTGTTGAGCTATGAAGTGCGCATGGCCTGGCTGCAAGCCGAAGGCCAGCCCAGCAAGGTGGAAAAATTCGAGGCGACGTCGCCGCGCAGTGAGACACTGGCGACCATGGACGAGCTGGAGCGATTCTATGAACACCTGGAACAGACCCTGGTGGACATCGAATTCCTCGACCCGGACAAGCCTCGGCACTTGATGGCGCGCCTGCGTCGGTTGTACGGACGAAGCTCGGTGAGCCGGGCGGAAATGAATATATTGCGCGGCATCCTCACGGAAACCCAGAAAGCGGCCCGTGGCGAGCTGATTAAGCGGAAGGAATAAAATGTTCGAACGTTTGCGTGAAGATATCCAGAGCGTCTTCCATCGTGACCCGGCGGCGCGCAATGCCTTTGAAGTGCTGACCTGCTATCCCGGCATGCACGCCATCTGGATCCATCGCCTGTCCGGCGCCTTGTGGAACATGGGTTGGAAATGGCTGGCGCGGCTGGTCTCGAACTTCGGCCGCTGGTTGACCGGCATCGAGATCCATCCGGGCGCCAAGGTCGGCCGGCGGTTTTTCATCGACCACGGCATGGGCATCGTCATCGGCGAGACCGCCGAGATCGGCGACGACGTGACGCTCTATCAGGGCGTGACCCTCGGCGGCACCAGCTGGAACAAAGGCAAGCGCCACCCGACCCTGGAAAACGGCGTTGTCGTCGGTGCTGGCGCCAAGGTGCTCGGCCCGTTCACCGTGGGCGCGGGGGCGAAAGTCGGCTCCAACGCCGTGGTCACCAAGGCCGTGCCGCCCGGCGCGACCGTGGTGGGTATTCCGGGGCGGATCATCGTCAAGTCGGACGAAGAGCAGGACGCCCGGCGCAAGGCCATGGCCGAGAAGATCGGCTTCGATGCCTATGGTGTCGGCGAAGACATGCCCGACCCGGTGGCGCGCGCCATCAACCAGCTGCTCGATCACCTGCAAGCGGTGGACGGGCGCCTGGAGGGGATGTGCGGCGCCCTGAAGGAACTGGGGAGTGATTATTGTGCCAAGGATCTGCCGGAACTGCGCGAGGAAGACTTTGCGTGCGTGAAGGACAAGGACCAAAGCCAGGCTAGCTGAAACCCGGCAGGCCTCTTCGCGAGCAGGCTCGCTCCCGCACTGGATCTGCGCTGGACCGCCAATCCCCTGTGGGAGCGAGCCTGCTCGCGAAGAACGATAACGCGGTACAGCTGGTCGTTAGCCGCCTACGTTTGCTATCATGCGCGCGCTCTTTTGCGGGTAAACCCGAGTAAAGCACTAGGTCTTATACTTGACTTAAATACTCGGGAATTGCATACTCGCCCCCATTCCGAACTTCGTGGTAATTGTCCATGCGACTGACTACAAAAGGCCGATACGCCGTGACCGCAATGCTCGATCTGGCATTGCATGCGCAGCACGGGCCGGTGTCCCTGGCCGATATC
This sequence comes from Pseudomonas sp. R3-56, assembly GCF_051132075.1. Classification (NCBI taxonomy): domain Bacteria; kingdom Pseudomonadati; phylum Pseudomonadota; class Gammaproteobacteria; order Pseudomonadales; family Pseudomonadaceae; genus Pseudomonas; species Pseudomonas sp. R3-56. The sequence goes on from NZ_CP071657.1 coordinate 1,169,138, forward strand.
TCCGAACGCCAGGGCATTTCCCTGTCCTACCTCGAACAGCTGTTCGCCAAGCTGCGCCGCAGCAACCTGGTCTCCAGCGTTCGTGGCCCCGGTGGCGGCTACCAGCTGTCGCGCGAGATGCAAGGCATCCAGGTCGCCCAGGTGATCGATGCCGTGAACGAATCGGTCGATGCGACCAAATGCCAAGGGCTGGGCGACTGCCACGGCGGCGATACTTGCCTGACCCATCATCTGTGGTGCGACTTGAGCCTGCAGATTCACGAATTTCTGAGTGGTATCAGCTTGGCCGACCTTGTGACTCGCCGTGAGGTGCAAGAAGTAGCCCAGCGTCAGGACCAGCGCCGTTGCAATGGCAAGGCGCCGCACCTGGACAAGATTGAAGCGTCCGCCGTCGAATGACTGCCGCAGAGCACGCGGAACGCCAGCCAGCCTGATTTAGGAGAGAGTCCATGAAATTGCCGATTTACCTTGATTACTCTGCGACCACCCCGGTTGATCCGCGTGTCGCGCAAAAGATGAGTGAATGCCTGCTGGTCGACGGAAACTTCGGCAACCCGGCCTCGCGTTCCCACGTGTTCGGCTGGAAAGCCGAAGAGTCGGTCGAAAACGCCCGTCGCCAGGTCGCCGACCTGGTCAATGCCGACCCGCGCGAGATCGTCTGGACCTCCGGTGCCACCGAGTCCGACAACCTGGCAATCAAGGGTGTCGCGCATTTCTACCACACCAAGGGCAAGCACCTGATCACCTCCAAGATCGAGCACAAGGCTGTCCTGGACACCATGCGCCAACTGGAGCGTGAAGGCTTCGAAGTCACCTACATCGAGCCCGGTGAAGACGGCATCATCACCCCGGCCATGGTCGAAGCCGTACTGCGCGACGACACCATCCTGGTTTCGATCATGCACGTGAACAACGAAATCGGCACCGTCAACGACATCGCGGCGATCGGCGAACTGACCCGTTCCAAGGGCGTCCTGTTCCACGTCGATGGCGCGCAGTCCACCGGCAAGGTCGACATCGACCTGTCCAAGCTGAAAGTCGACCTGATGTCGTTCTCGGCCCACAAGACTTATGGCCCTAAAGGCATTGGCGCCCTGTACGTCAGCCGCAAGCCGCGTGTTCGCCTCGAAGCGACCATGCACGGCGGCGGTCACGAGCGTGGCATGCGTTCCGGTACCCTGGCGACCCACCAGATCGTTGGCATGGGCGAAGCCTTCCGCGTGGCCAAGGAAGACATGGCCGCCGAGAACGTCCGCATCAAAGCCTTGAGCGACCGTTTCTTCAAGCAGGTCGAGCACCTTGAAGAGCTCTACGTCAACGGCAGCATGACCGCCCGCGTTCCACACAACCTGAACCTGAGCTTCAACTACGTTGAAGGCGAGTCGCTGATCATGGCGCTCAAGGATCTGGCCGTGTCGTCCGGTTCGGCGTGCACCTCGGCGTCGCTGGAGCCTTCCTACGTGCTGCGTGCCCTGGGCCGCAACGACGAACTGGCTCACAGCTCGATCCGCTTCACCTTCGGCCGCTTCACCACCGAAGAAGAAATCGATTACGCCGCGCAGAAAGTCTGCGAGGCCGTTACCAAGCTGCGTGCTCTTTCGCCGCTGTGGGACATGTACAAAGACGGCGTCGACATTTCGAAAATCGAATGGGCGGCGCACTGAGAAGTCGCCACCAGAGCGGCTCCACTGATGAGGATTGAAGCAAATGGCATATAGCGAAAAGGTCATCGACCACTACGAGAACCCGCGCAACGTCGGCAAGATGGACGCGCAGGATCCTGACGTCGGCACCGGCATGGTCGGCGCCCCGGCGTGCGGCGACGTGATGCGTCTGCAGATCAAGGTCAACGAGCAAGGCATCATCGAAGATGCCAAGTTCAAGACCTACGGCTGCGGCTCCGCCATCGCGTCCAGCTCCCTGGCCACCGAGTGGATGAAGGGCAAGACCCTCGACGAAGCCGAAACCATCAAGAACACTCAGTTGGCCGAAGAACTGGCCTTGCCGCCAGTGAAAATCCACTGCTCGGTACTCGCTGAAGACGCCATCAAGGCCGCCGTTCGCGACTACAAGCAGAAGAAAGGCTTGATCTGATCCGCGTTACGGTAAGGAGTTTCCATGGCTATCCAGATGACAGAAGCGGCAGCTAACCATATCCAGCGCTCACTTGCGGGGCGCGGCAAGGGCGAGGGTATCCGCCTGGGTGTTCGCACCACGGGTTGTTCCGGCCTCGCCTATGTACTGGAATTCGTCGACGAAGTCGGTGAAGACGATCAGGTGTTCGAGAGTCATGGTCAGAAAGTGATCATCGACCCCAAGAGCCTGACGTATCTGGACGGCACCGAGCTGGATTTCGTCAAGGAAGGGTTGAACGAAGGCTTCAAGTTCAACAACCCCAACGTGCGCGGTGAGTGTGGCTGCGGCGAAAGCTTCAATATCTGAGGCTGCTCGTGGGTACTCCTTGTCATTTTGCGTTGTTCCAGTTGCAGCCTGCTTTCCAGCTGGACCTCGATCAGTTGTCCGCGCGTTATCTGGAACTGGCCCGTGGTGTCCACCCCGACCGCTTTGCCGATGCCTCCGAGGCTGAGCAGCGGCGGGCGCTCGAGCAGTCGGCGAACCTCAACGAGGCCTACCAGACGCTCAAGAGTCCGGCCAAGCGCGCGCGGTACCTGCTCGCCATCAGCGGTCATGAGCTGCCCCTGGAAGTCACGGTACACGATCCCGAGTTCCTGTTGCAGCAGATGCAATGGCGCGAGGAGCTCGAAGACCTGCAGGACAGCGCCGACCTGGCGGGTGTCGCGGTCTTCAAGCGTCGCCTGAAAGACGCCCAGCAAGAACTCAACGAGAGCTTCGCCGCCTGCTGGAACGACGCTGCGCAACGCGAACAGGCCGAACGCCTGATGCGGCGCATGCAGTTCCTCGACAAGCTGACCTACGAAGTGCGCCAGCTGGAAGAGCGCCTCGACGATTAACCCAGTGCCGCTCCGGTCGCACGCCTGATTACAGATAAGTCCTGATTACGATGGCCCTACTGCAGATCGCCGAACCCGGCCAAAGTCCACAACCGCACCAGCGTCGCCTGGCTGTCGGGATCGACTTGGGTACCACCAATTCCCTGGTCGCTGCCTTGCGCAGCGGTCTTTCCGAGCCGCTGGCCGACGAGCAGGGGCGGGTGATCCTGCCGTCTGCCGTGCGCTACCACGCCGATCGCGTCGAAGTCGGCGAGTCGGCCAAGCTGGCCGCCGCCACCGATCCACTCAATACCGTCGTGTCGGTCAAGCGCTTGATGGGCCGTGGTCTGTCCGACGTCAAGCAATTGGGCGATCAACTGCCGTACCGTTTCGTCGGCGGCGAATCCCACATGCCGTTCATCGAAACCGTGCAAGGCCCGAAAAGCCCGGTAGAAGTCTCCGCTGATATCCTCAAGGTCCTGCGTCAGCGCGCCGAAGCCGCGTTGGGCGGTGAACTGGTGGGCGCGGTGATCACCGTCCCGGCCTATTTCGATGACGCCCAGCGCCAAGCCACCAAGGACGCGGCCAAGCTCGCCGGTCTCAACGTGCTGCGTCTGCTCAACGAGCCGACGGCGGCTGCGGTGGCGTACGGGCTGGACCAGCATGCCGAGGGCCTCGTCGCCATTTACGACCTGGGCGGCGGCACGTTTGATATTTCGATCCTGCGCCTGACCGGCGGGGTCTTCGAAGTCCTCGCCACCGGTGGCGACAGCGCCCTGGGCGGCGACGATTTCGATCACGCTATTGCCGGCTGGATCATCGAGCAGGCGGGCTTGTCCGCTGATCTCGATCCGGGGACCCAGCGCCATCTGCTGCAAACCGCCTGCGCCGCCAAGGAAGCCTTGACCGACGCCGCCAGCGTTGAAGTCGCTTACGGCGAGTGGACAGCCACGCTGACCCGCGAAGCCTTCAATGCCCTGATCGAACCCATGGTCGCCCGCAGCCTCAAGGCCTGCCGCCGTGCCGTGCGTGATTCCGGCGTCGAGCTGGAAGATGTCAAGGCCGTGGTCATGGTCGGTGGTTCGACCCGCGTGCCTCGGGTTCGCGAAGCCGTTGCCGAAGCCTTTGGCCACCAGCCGCTGACTGAAATCGACCCGGACCAGGTGGTCGCCATCGGCGCCGCGATCCAGGCCGATACCCTGGCTGGCAACAAGCGCGATGGCGGCGAATTGCTGCTGCTCGACGTGATTCCGTTGTCCCTGGGCCTGGAAACCATGGGCGGGCTGATGGAGAAGGTGATCCCGCGCAACACCACCATCCCCGTCGCCCGCGCCCAGGATTTCACCACTTATAAAGACGGCCAGTCGGCCATGATGATTCATGTGCTGCAAGGCGAGCGTGAGTTGATCAGCGACTGCCGCTCCCTGGCGCGTTTCGAATTGCGCGGCATCCCGGCGATGGTCGCTGGCGCGGCGAAGATTCGCGTGACCTTCCAGGTCGACGCCGATGGCCTGCTCAATGTCTCTGCCCGCGAGCTTGGTTCGGGCGTCGAGGCTAGCATCCAGGTCAAGCCGTCCTACGGCCTGACCGACGGCGAAATCGCCAAGATGCTCAAGGATTCGTTCCAGCACGCCAGCGACGACAAGGTCGCCCGTGTGCTGCGCGAGCAACAGGTCGACGCCCAGCGCTTGATCGAAGCCGTGCAGGCCGCCCTCGAAGCCGACGGCGAGCGCTTGCTCGACGCCGAGGAGCGCATGGTCATCGAAATGCAGATGCAAGAACTCTCCGAATTGATCAAGGGCACGGATGGTTATGCCGTCGAGCAGCAGACCAAGCGTCTGTCGCAAGTCACCGATGCCTTTGCTGCCCGCCGCCTGGACTCGACGGTGAAAGCCGCCCTGGCGGGGCGCAACCTGAATGAAATCGAGGAATAACTGATGCCGCAGGTGATTTTTCTGCCCCACGAGAAGTTCTGTCCTGAGGGCATGGTCGTGGAGGCCGAGCCCGGAACGTCCATTCTTGACCTGGCCCACGAACACCACATCGAGATGGAAAGCGCCTGTGGCGGCGTTTGCGCTTGCACGACCTGCCACTGCATCATTCGTGAAGGTTTCGAGTCGCTGGAAGAGGCGGACGAGCTGGAAGAAGACTTTCTTGACCGCGCCTGGGGGCTTGAGCCGCAGTCGCGTCTGGGGTGCCAGGCCATCGTCGGCACTGAAGACCTGACCGTCGAAATCCCGAGATACTCACTTAACCATGCGGCCGAAGCGCCGCACTGATGGTGACACTGTCATGAGCTATGGTTGGAATGATGTACAACGCATCGCGGAAGAATTGGCCGAAGCCCACGAGGGTCTCGATCCGTACTCTGTAGGTTTCGTCCGTCTGCAGCAGATGATCCTTGAGCTGCCTGACTTCGATTCCACCTCTGGCCGAGTCGGCGAGAAGGTGTTGGAAGCGGTTCAGGAGCTCTGGGCCGCAGAATTGGACTGATCGCCTCGCAGGTTAGGCAATACCCAAGAACCCGCGTATAATTCGCGGGTTTAATTTTTCGTAAATTACCGTTTCTGGAGTTACACCATGGCTGTTCAACGTACTTTCTCCATCATCAAGCCTGACGCCGTTGCTAAAAACGTGATCGGCAAGATCATTACCCGCTTCGAAGACGCTGGCCTGCGCGTTGTAGCTTCGAAAATGAAGCAACTGTCCAAAGCCGAAGCCGAAGGCTTCTACGCTGAGCACAGCGAGCGCGGTTTCTTCGGTGAACTGGTTGCCTTCATGACTTCCGGTCCGGTTGTCGTTCAGGTGCTGGAAGGCGAAAACGCCATCGCTCGCAACCGTGAGCTGATGGGCGCTACCAACCCTAAAGAAGCTGCTGCCGGCACCATCCGTGCTGACTTCGCTGAATCCATCGACGCCAACGCCGTCCACGGTTCGGACTCCGAAGTCGCCGCTGCTCGCGAAATCGCTTACTTTTTCTCCGCTACTGAAGTAACCACTCGCTAAGCCCAGGCTTTTGAGTGAAGGTGAATCCATGACTACATCGAACGGCAAAACCAACCTGTTGGGCCTGACCCAGCCGGAAATGGAGAAATTCTTCGACTCGATCGGGGAGAAGCGTTTCCGTGCCGGTCAGGTGATGAAATGGATTCACCACTTTGGCGTCGACGATTTCGACGCCATGACGAATGTCGGCAAGGCCCTGCGCGAAAAGCTCAAGGCCGTTGCCGAGATTCGCGGCCCCGAAGTGGTCAGCCAGGACATTTCCAGCGACGGCACCCGCAAGTGGGTGGTGCGCGTGGCGTCCGGCAGCTGCGTCGAGACCGTCTACATTCCCCAGGGCAAGCGCGGCACCTTGTGCGTTTCGTCCCAGGCAGGCTGTGCCCTGGATTGCAGTTTCTGCTCCACCGGCAAGCAAGGCTTCAACAGCAACCTCACCGCCGCCGAAGTGATCGGCCAGGTGTGGATTGCCAACAAATCCTTTGGCAGCGTCCCGGCAACCGTCGACCGTGCCATCACCAACGTGGTGATGATGGGCATGGGTGAGCCGCTGCTGAACTTCGACAACGTCGTCGCCGCCATGCACCTGATGATGGATGACCTGGGCTACGGCATCTCCAAGCGCCGCGTGACCCTGTCCACCTCCGGCGTGGTGCCGATGATCGATGAGCTGGCCAAGCACATCGACGTCTCGCTGGCGTTGTCGCTGCACGCACCGAATGACGCATTGCGTAACCAATTGGTGCCGATCAACAAGAAGTATCCGCTTAAGATGCTGCTCGAGTCGTGCCAGCGCTACATGTCGTCCTTGGGCGAAAAGCGCGTGCTGACCATCGAGTACACCTTGCTCAAGGACGTGAATGACAAGGTTGAACACGCGGTCGAGATGATCGAGCTGCTCAAGAACATCCCGTGCAAGATCAACCTGATCCCGTTCAATCCGTTCCCGCATTCCGGCTACGAGCGTCCGAGCAACAATGCGATTCGTCGGTTCCAGGATCAGCTTCACCACGCTGGCTTCAACGTCACCGTGCGCACCACCCGTGGCGAAGACATCGATGCCGCGTGTGGCCAATTGGTAGGACAGGTGCTGGATCGCACCCGTCGCAGCGAACGCTACATTGCCGTGCGCGAATTGAACGCCGCGGACGATGCAGTACAGAACGCTGCGAACAGTCACTAAGAGAGGAACTCTATGTCCCTGCGCTTTGCGCTGCTGTTGCTGTTGGCCGGCCTTTGTTCCGGTTGTGTTCTGTCGGGCGACTATAACCCGATGAAAACCAGCAAGGGCCGTGACGAAGCGCGCGAGGCCTATGTGCAGCTGGGCATCGGCTATTTGCAACAGGGCATGACCGAACGGGCCAAGGTGCCGCTCAAGAAGGCCCTTGAGCTGGACAGCTCGGACGCCGATGCCAATGCGGCGCTGGCCCTGGTGTTCCAGGCCGAGATGGAGCCGGAACTGGCCGACGAACACTTTCGCAAGGCGTTGTCCGCCCGCCCGCAAGACGCCCGGATCCTGAACAACTACGGCAGCTTCCTCTACGAGCAGGCACGCTACAAGGAAGCCTACGAGCGCTTCGAGCAAGCGGCCGCCGATACCCTTTACCCTGAGCGTTCGCGGGTGTTCGAGAACCTCGGCATGACCGCCGCGAAACTCGGCCAGCGTGACCTGGCCCGCCAGCAGCTCGAAAAGGCGCTGCGGCTCAACCGCCAGCAACCGCGCGCGTTGCTGGAAATGGCTGAGTTGTCTTACGAAGACAGGCATTATGTGCCCGCTCGCGACTATTACGAGCGGTTTAGCCTGCTCAGCGAGCAAAATGCACGTAGTCTATTGCTCGGCGTTCGGCTGGCGCATGTGTTTGAAGATCGTGACAAGGCCGCCAGTTATGGCCTGCAACTCAAAAGACTCTATCCCGGTACGCCGGAATATCAGCAATACCTGTCGGAGCAATGATGAAAGCGGCGCATCCCGAAGTTGTAGCAGCGACTCGCGTAAATCCCGGTGAGACCCTGCGTCAAGCCCGCGAAAGCAATGGTTGGTCGCTGGCCGAAGTGGCCCTCAAGCTCAATCTCACCGTGACTTCCCTGAGCAATCTGGAAGCCGGCGCGTTCGACAAATTGCCTGGGCATACTTTCGCCCGGGGCTACATCCGCGCCTATGCCAAGTTGCTTGGCATGGACCAGACCGTGCTGGTCCAGCAATTCGATCAATACACCGGTTCCGACGCCCAGGGCAGCAGTGTGCACAGCCTGGGCCGTATCGAGGAGCCAGTGCGCGTTTCCCATACCATTTTGCGTATCGTCAGCCTGTTGCTGCTGATCGCGGTGATCGGTGGCGGTTTCGTCTGGTGGCAGGATCAGGCTTCCTTGCGCAGCAAGGAGCCGGTTGCGATGAACCCTGAGCATGTCGAAGTCGAAGGCGCCGACGGCACCACCCAGATTCATCCGCTGGATGAGCCGGAAGACCAGGCTGTTGTCGAGGGGCAGACCGAGGGTGAAACCGCCCTGGCATTGCCTCAAGGCCAGGACAGCGGCGAGACCGATGCCGCCGCGGGTGCCGAGCCTGTCGTGCCATCCGCTCCCGCGCCAGCCCCAACACCCGCCGCCCCCACGGCTCCGGCCCATGCCGGCAGCGCGCCGACCACCCCGGCGGCTCCAGCCCCCGTCACGCTAGCGCCAACCGTGGCCGCTCCGGCCGTGCCAGCAGCGCCAGCAACCCCGGCGGCCCCGGCTCCTGCGCCCGGCGATGGCCAGGTACAGATCCAGTTCACCGCCGATTGCTGGACGCAGATTACCGACGGCAACGGCAAGGTCCTGTTCAGCGGCCTCAAGCGCAAGGGCGACAGCACGTCCGTCAACGGCCGGCCGCCGTTTGCCGTACGCCTGGGCTATGCCCGTGGCGCGCAGGTCAGCTACAACGGCCAGCCGGTCGATGTGGCTCCGTTCACCAGTGGCGAGACCGCTCGCCTGAAGTTGGGTCAATAAGTCATGCACGGCGAATCTCCTATCAAGCGTCGCGAATCCCGGAAGATCTGGGTCGGTAACGTGCCCGTGGGCGGCGATGCGCCAATCGCTGTGCAGAGCATGACCAACAGCGACACCAATGACGTGGCCGCCACGGTCGCGCAAATCAATCGTCTTGAAGCCGCCGGCGTCGATATCGTGCGCGTATCCGTGCCGGACATGGACGCCGCCGAGGCGTTCGGCAAGATCAAGCAGCTGGTCAAGGTGCCGTTGGTGGCCGACATTCACTTCGACTACCGCATTGCCTTGCGCGTGGCCGAGCTGGGCGTCGACTGCCTGCGCATCAACCCGGGCAACATCGGTCGCGAAGATCGGGTGCGCGCGGTGGTGGATGCCGCCCGTGACCGGGGCATTCCGATCCGCATCGGCGTCAACGCCGGTTCCCTGGAAAAAGACCTGCAGAAGAAGTACGGCGAACCGACTCCGGCCGCGCTGGTGGAATCGGCGCTGCGCCATGTCGAGCACCTCGAACGCCTGAATTTCCCGGACTTCAAGGTCAGCGTGAAGGCCTCCGACGTGTTCATGGCCGTCGAAGCCTACCGCCTGCTGGCCAAGGAAATCGTCCAGCCGTTGCACCTGGGCATCACCGAAGCCGGTGGGTTGCGCTCGGGTACGGTGAAATCTGCCGTCGGCCTCGGTATGCTGCTCGCCGAAGGGATTGGCGATACCATCCGCATCTCGTTGGCGGCGGACCCGGTCGAGGAAGTGAAAGTCGGCTACGACATCCTCAAGTCCCTGCACCTGCGTTCTCGTGGGATCAACTTCATCGCCTGCCCGAGCTGCTCGCGGCAGAACTTCGATGTGGTCAAGACCATGAACGAGCTGGAAGGGCGCCTTGAAGACCTGCTGGTGCCGCTGGATGTCGCGGTGATCGGTTGCGTGGTCAACGGGCCCGGCGAAGCCAAGGAGGCCCATATCGGCCTGACGGGCGGCACGCCGAACCTGATTTACATCGACGGCAAGCCGTCGCAGAAACTGACGAATGACAATCTGGTGGATGAGCTGGAAAAGCTGATCCGCCAGAAAGCGGCCGAAAAGGTCGAAGCCGACGCAGCGGTCATCGCGCGCGGTTAAGTCGCAAGATTAAGGAATACACGTGAGCAAGTCTCTGCAAGCCATTCGTGGCATGAACGACATCCTGCCCGAGCAGACGCCCCTGTGGCGCTATTTCGAGGGCACCGTCGCGCGCCTGCTGGATAACTACGGTTACCGGCAGATCCGCATGCCCATCGTCGAGTTCACCGAGCTGTTCAAGCGCTCCATCGGTGAAGTGACCGACATCGTCGAAAAAGAGATGTACACCTTCGACGACCGCAACGGCGATTCCCTGACCCTGCGCCCCGAAGGCACGGCAGCATGCGTGCGTGCAGTGCTTGAGCACGGCATCACCGGCGGCGGCCAGGTGCAGAAACTCTGGTACATCGGCCCGATGTTCCGCCACGAGCGTCCGCAGAAAGGTCGTTATCGCCAGTTTCACCAGATCGGCCTTGAAGTATTCAACCTGGAAGGTCCGGACATCGATGCCGAGCTGATCGTGATGACCTGGCGCCTGTGGGGCGAGCTGGGCCTGCGCGATGCGGTCAAGCTTGAGCTCAACAGCCTGGGCACCAGCGAATCCCGTGGCCGCTACCGCGAGGCGTTGGTGGAATTTTTGTCCGCCCATGTCGACAAGCTCGACGAAGACAGCCAGCGCCGCCTGAAGACCAACCCGCTGCGCGTGCTTGATACCAAGCACCCGGAGACCCAGGCGATCCTGGTGGACGCGCCGAAAATGGCCGACTACCTCGACGACGAATCCCGCGCGCATTTCGAAGGGCTGAAGGCACGTCTGGACGCCGTCGGCATCCCTTACGTGATCAACCCCAAGTTGGTCCGTGGCCTGGATTACTACAGCAAGACCGTCTTCGAATGGGTCACCGACAAGCTCGGGGCCCAGGGCACCGTGTGCGCCGGTGGCCGCTACGACGGGCTGGTGGAGCAGATGGGCGGCAAGCCGACCCCGGGCGTGGGTTTTGCCATGGGTATCGAGCGCCTGGTGCTGATGCTTGAAGCGCTGGACAAGGTGCCGGAAGAACTGGCCCGCCAGGTCGATGTGTACCTCTGCGCCTTTGGCGAGGCCGCCGAACTGGCCGCCCTGGCCCTGAGCGAGCGAGTGCGCGATCAGTTGCCCAACCTGCGTCTGCAGATCAACGCCGGCGCCGGCAGCTTCAAGAGCCAATTCAAGAAGGCCGACAAGAGCGGTGCACTGTACGCACTGATTCTTGGTGACGACGAACTGGCTCAACAAGTGGTAGGTTTCAAACCCCTGCGTGGCCAGGGCGAACAACAAAGCATTGCCTGGGATGCGCTTGCTGCACACCTGGCCACCTGCGTCGTGCAGGGTTGAAGCTGTCAAACAGCCGATTTAGCGATTAAGGAGTATTGGGGTGTCGAGTACCGAAGATGAACAGCTGGCGGATTTGAAGGACTGGTGGACGCGCAACGGCAAGCCGCTGGTCACTGGCGGCCTGTTGGCGCTGGTCATAGTGTTCGGCTGGCAGGCCTACCAGAAATACCAGAGCAACCAGTCGCAAGGTGCCTCGGTGCTTTACCAGCAACTGCTGGAAACCACCCTGACCCCCGACGGCAAGCCTGACGCGGCGCGCGTGGCGGACCTGGCCGGCAAGCTCAACAAAGAGTTCGGCGGCACCGCCTACGCCCAGTACGGCAGCCTGTTCGTGGCCAAGGTCGCGGTCGACAGCGGCAAGCTGGACGACGCGGTCACCGAGCTGAAAGCCATCGTCGACAAACCGGCCAACCCAACCCTGGGCGAAGTCGCGCGTCAGCGCCTGGCGCAGGTGCTGGCGGCACAGAACAAGGCCGAAGACGCGCTGAAGCTGCTCGACGGCGACGCCGACAAGGCGTTCCTGGCTACCCGCGAAGAACTCAAGGGCGACCTGCTGGTACAGCTGGGCCGTGCCAATGAGGCCCATGCGGCCTACCAAAAAGCCAAGGCTGCGCTGTCGGATGAAGCCGCAGTCGGTGGCCTGCAAATCAAGCTGGACGACCTGGCCAAAGGGGATGCGTGACGTGATCCGTTGGAAACATGCAGCATTGCTGGCCCTGGCCATTCTGGCCGCGGGTTGCAGCAGCAACAGCAAGAAAGAACTGCCTCCGGCCGAACTGACCGATTTCAAAGAAGAAGTCGTGCTGCAGAAGCAATGGAGCCGCTCCATCGGTGACGGCCAGGGTGAAACCTACAACATGCTGGTGCCGGCCATCGACGGCGACACCCTCTATGCCGGCGACGTGACTGGCGTCGTCATGGCCATGGATCGCATGAGCGGCGACGTCAAATGGGAAAAGGATCTTGAGCTGCCTGTGTCCGGCGCCGTTGGCGTGGGTTACGGGCTGGTCATGATCGGCACGCTCAAGGGCGAGATCGTCGCCCTGGACGCGAGCAGCGGTGAAGAGAGATGGCGCGCCCGCGTGACCAGCGAAGTGCTCGCGCCGCCCGCTACCAACGGTGACGTGGTGGTGGTGCAGACCCAGGACGACCGCCTGATTGGCCTGGATGCCGCCACCGGCAACCAGCGCTGGTTGTACGACAGCACTCCGGCGGTACTGACCCTGCGTGGCACCAGTGCGCCGATCGTCACCAACCGCCTCGCGGTGGCTGGCTTGTCGACCGGTAAAGTCGTGGCCCTGGATATTTCCAACGGCGTACCGGTCTGGGAACAGCGCGTAGCGATCCCGCAAGGTCGTTCGGAGCTGGAGCGTGTGGTCGACATCGACGGCGGCCTGCTGCTGTCCGGCGGTACGCTGTACGTCGCCAGTTATCAGGGCCGCGTTGCGGCGCTGGACCTGGAAAGCGGTCGTCCGTTGTGGCAGCGCGATGCGTCGAGCTACGCCGGTGTCGCCCAAGGTTTCGGCAGCGTCTACGTGACCCTGTCCTCGGGCACCGTCGAAGGCGTTGACGAGCGTTCCACTACCGCATTGTGGAGCAACGACTCCCTGGCCCGTCGCCAACTGTCGGCCCCGGAAGTGTTCTCCAGCTACGTTGCAGTGGGTGACCTGGAAGGTTACCTGCACCTGCTCAGCCAGGTTGACGGTCGTTTCGTCGGTCGCGAGCGCATCGACAGCGACGGCCTGCGTGCCCGTCCGCTGGTGGTGGGAAACATGATCTATGTGTATGGCAACAGCGGCAAACTGGAAGCCCTGACCATCAAGTAAGACTATGCTTGGGTTAATTCCCAAGCGGCTTCACCTTTGTAGGCGCGAGCCTGCTCGCGAATGCGCTGGTCCAGCGGCCTGTATGTCGACTGACCCACTGCTTTCGCGAGCAGGCTCGCTCCCACAAGGTGGCCCCCGAGCACCAGCCGCTGCCTCGCAGCGGCTTTTGTATTTTCTGAAATAACGAAGTGGAGAGCCGCATGGTTCCCGTAATCGCCCTGGTGGGCCGACCGAACGTCGGCAAGTCCACCTTGTTCAACCGCCTGACCAGGACTCGCGACGCTATCGTCGGCGACTTGTCCGGTCTGACCCGTGATCGCCAATACGGTGAGGCCAAGTGGCAAGGGCGTACCTATATTCTGGTCGACACCGGCGGCATCTCCGGTGATGAGCACGGCATGGACGAAAAAATGGCCGAGCAGTCGCTGCTCGCCATTGAAGAAGCCGATGTGGTGCTGTTCCTGGTAGACGCCAAGGCTGGTTTTACCGCCGCCGACCAGATGATCGCCGAGCATTTGCGCAAACGTAACAAGCGTTCCTATGTGGTTGCCAACAAGGTCGACAACATCGACCCGGACATGGCTCGTGCCGAGTTCGCACCTTTGGGCATGGGCCAGGCGATTCCGATCGCCGGTGCCCACGGTCGCGGCATCACCCAGATGCTGGAAATCGCCCTGGCTGATTTCCCCAAGGACGATGAAGACGAGCCGGAAGAGGGCGAGGAAGAAGTCGTTGCCGAGGGCGAGGAAGCCAAGCGCATTCCGGGTCCGAGCGAAAAGGACGGCATCAAGATCGCTATCATCGGCCGCCCGAACGTCGGCAAGTCGACGCTGGTCAACCGCATGCTCGGTGAAGACCGGGTCATCGTCTACGACCAGCCCGGCACCACCCGTGACAGCATCTACATTCCCTTCGAGCGTAACGAAGAGAAGTACACGCTGATAGACACGGCCGGTGTGCGCAAGCGCGGCAAGATCCACGAAGAAGTCGAAAAATTCTCCGTGGTCAAAACGCTGCAGGCGATCAAAGACGCCAACGTGGTGATCTTCGTGATGGACGCCCGCGAAGGCGTGGTCGATCACGACTTGAACCTGCTGGGTTTCGCCCTGGAAGCCGGTCGTGCACTGGTCATCGCGATTAACAAGTGGGACGGCATGACGCCGAGCGAGCGCGATTACGTCAAGGTCGAACTGCAGCGTCGGCTGTTCTTCGTCGACTTTGCCGACATCCACTTCATCTCGGCCCTGCACGGTACCGGCGTGGGCAACCTCTACGCCTCGGTGCAGAACTCGTTCAAGTCGGCGGTTACCCGCTGGCCGACCAACCGCCTGACCCAGATCCTCGAAGACGCGGTCGGCGAGCATGCGCCACCGATGGTCAACAACCGCCGGATCAAGCTGCGCTACGCCCACTTGGGCGGTGCCAACCCACCGATCATCGTGATCCACGGTAACCAGATCGAGAAGGTGCCCAAGTCCTACGTTCGTTATCTGGAAAACACTTACCGTCGCGTCCTGAAGCTGGTCGGTACGCCGATCCGCATCGAGTTCAAGGGCGGCGAGAACCCGTACGAAGGCAACAAGAACACGCTCACCGACCGCCAGGTCAACAAGAAGCGCCGCTTGATGTCGCACCACAAGAAGGCCGACAAGAAGCGCCGCGACAAGCGCTGATCCTGGCTTCTCAGGACCGCTTTTGTGGCGAGGGAGCTTGCTCCCGCTGGGCTGCGCAGCAGCCCCCTGCGTTTTGTCTGATGCACCGCTGTGGTGGATACATTTTGGGGCTGCTTCGCAACCCAGCGGGAGCAAGCTCCCTCGCCACGGTGTTCGGCAACAATTGAAGAGGGTGCCCACGGGCACCCTTTTTCATGCCCGGCGATTGGGCTATCCTCGACCTCTCCCGCGCCGCGCCAGAGCCGGGTGCAGACCCAGGGAACCCTCGATGATCACCAGCAAGTTGCCGAATGTCGGCATCACCATTTTTACCCGGATGTCCCAGCTTGCCGCGCAGACCGGTGCGCTGAACCTGTCCCAGGGGTTTCCCGATTTCGATGGCCCGCAGGCCCTGCGCGATGCAGTGGGCCGGCATATCGCCCAAGGCCACAATCAATATTCGCCGATGACCGGCCTGCCAGCCCTGCGCCAGCAGATCGCGGCAAAGATCGCCCGCAGCTATGGCGCCAGCGTCGACGCCGATCAGGAAGTCACCGTGACCCCCGGCGCGACCCAGGCGATTTTCTGCGCCATCGCGGCGGTGGTACACAGCGGCGACGAAGTGATCGTCTTCGACCCAGCGTACGACAGCTACGAACCTGCCGTGCAACTGGCCGGCGGGCGTTGCGTACATGTGCAACTGGGCCTGGATGATTTTGCCATCGACTTCCAGAAGCTTGGCGAAGCCCTGAGTCCGCGCACGCGAATGATCATCCTCAACACGCCGCACAACCCCAGCGGCGCATTGATCAGCCGCGCCGAGCTGGACCAGTTGGCGGCGTTGATTCGCGACCGCGACATCTACCTGATCAGCGATGAGGTTTATGAGCATCTGGTATTCGACGACGTGCCCCATGTCAGCGTCCTTGCCCACGAAGAGCTTTATCGCCGTGCCTTCGTCGTCAGTTCGTTCGGCAAGACCTACCACGTCACGGGCTGGAAAACCGGCTACGTCGTCGCGCCAGCGGCCCTGACGGCGGAGCTGCGCAAGGTGCACCAGTACGTCAGTTTCTGCGGCGTGACACCGTTGCAATACGCGTTGGCCGACTACATGGCCGAGCATCCGGAGCATGTCGATGAACTGCCGGATTTCTATCAGGCCAAGCGCGACCTGTTCTGCGATCTGCTGGCGCCGTCGCGCTTCACTTTCCAGCGTGTCGCCGGCACGTATTTCCAGTTGGTGGATTATTCGCAGATCCGCCCGGACCTCAGTGACGTCGACATGGCGCTCTGGATGACCCGCGAACACGGCGTGGCGACCATTCCGATCTCGGTGTTCTACCAGAACCCGCCGCAGGGCCAGCGCCTGGTGCGCCTGTGTTTTGCCAAACGCGAGGAGACGCTGCGCGAAGCGGCGGAAAAACTATGCGTGATCTGAGCGCGTTGTCCAATCTGAACATTGCCTTGATCCAGACTACGCTGGCCTGGCATGACCGCGGGGCCAACCTGGAACATTTTGACGCGCTGCTCGAACAGGCGCGCGGGGCGGACCTGATCATCCTGCCGGAAATGTTCACCACCGGTTTTTCCATGGAGTCCGAGGCCCTGGCCGAGCCGGAGAACGGCCCCGCCAGCCAGTGGCTCAAGGCCCAGGCGGCAAAGCTGGACGCCGTGATCACCGGCAGCGTGATCATCCAGGCCGCCGACGGCAGCCATCGCAATCGCTTGCTGTGGGCGCGTCCGGATGGCGAGGTGCTGCATTACGACAAGCGTCATCTGTTTCGCATGGCCGGCGAGCACAACCATTACACACCGGGTGACCAGCAGGTGTTGTTCGAGCTCAAGGGCTGGCGGATTCGGCCGCTGATCTGCTACGACCTGCGCTTCCCGGCTTGGAGTCGCGATGCCGAGGACACCGACCTGTTGCTATACACCGCCAACTGGCCGGGCGCCCGGCGTCAGCACTGGAACCGGCTGCTGCCGGCACGGGCCATCGAAAATCTCTGCTATGTGGCGGCGGTGAACCGGATCGGCACCGACGGCAAGGGCTTCGCTTATACCGGAGACAGTCAGGTGCTGGACTTTCAGGGCGAGACGCTGCTCAGTGCCGGCGACGCCGACGGCGTGTTCACGGTGTGCCTGAGCGCGGCGGACCTGGCGGCGTATCGCACACGCTTTCCGGCGAACCTGGACGCTGATCGCTTCGAATTCATCTATTGAAACGATTCAGCCCTCAAGGAATGGTATTGCACGCCGATAACAGGTCAGCCAAGGAGGAGTGCCCATGACCAGTATCAGCGCAACGACCGTAAACCCTTATCCGCTGTCGGCCCCCAAAGTCTCCATCAGGGGCGCCGAGGAAGAGAAAGCCGTCAGTCCGGTGGTATCGCCTGACACAGGCGAAGACAAGGACAAGGAACTGAAAGTCGACACCAGCGGGGCGAATATCGCCGGTGTTGGCGGCAGCAATGGCAGTAATATCATCGAGCAGTTGAAGAAGCAGATCGAAAGGACCGAAAAGTTGCTGGCCGATCAGCAGGCCCAATTGGCCCGCGTGCAGAAAAGCCGGGCCGACGAGGAGCAGAAAGCCCAGCAGGCCATGGCGATCCAGACCCAGATCATGGGGACCCAGGCCACATTGCAGACCCTTCAGGCCGCGCTGCTGCAGGCGATGACGGTTTCGATCGATACCCATGCCTGATATTTGTGTTGCCTGTTAGGCCGCTATCGCGAGCAAGCTCGCTCCCACATTGTTTTGCATAACGCCGACTATTGTGGGAGCGAGCCTGCTCGCGAAGAGGCCGGAACAGCCAACCCAAAACCAAGCCAAACAAAAGGCCCCGAGGTTCACACCCCGGGGCCTTTTGTTTTTCAGCGACCGATCAAGCCGCCTTGGCTTCCGGCTGGCTCAGCGAGCGGTTCAGCGCGCTGAACAGCGCCTTGAAGCTCGCCGTGGTGATGTTTTCATCGATGCCCACGCCGTGCACCGCACGTTCGCCGTTGACGCGCAGTTCGATGTACGCCGCAGCCTTGGCGTTGGTGCCGGCGCCGATGGCGTGTTCGTTGTAGTCCATGATTTCCACCGGAATCGGCAGCCCGGCCACCAGCGCTTCCAGCGCGCCGTTGCCTCGGCCACGCCAGTGCAGGTTGGTCTCGCCCTGGCCCTTGCTGGCGACTTCCACTTCCACGGCGCTGTTGCCGTTCTCTTCCTGCAGGCGATGGCTGACCAGCGCGTACGGAGTGTTGGCTTGCAAGTACTCGCGCTGGAGCAGGGCGTGGATCTGCTGGGCAGTCATTTCCAGGCCCAGGCGATCGGTTTCACGCTGTACCACCTGGCTGAACTCGATCTGCATGCGACGCGGCAGGCTGATGCCATATTCCTGCTCCAGGAGGTAGGCGATGCCGCCCTTGCCCGACTGGCTATTCACGCGGATCACCGCTTCGTAGCTGCGGCCGATGTCGGCCGGGTCGATCGGCAGGTACGGTACTTCCCACAGGGTATCCGGTTTCTGCTGGGCGAAGCCCTTGCGGATTGCGTCTTGGTGCGAGCCGGAGAACGCGGTATGGACCAGGTCGCCGACATACGGGTGACGTGGGTGGACCGGGATCTGGTTGCATTCCTCGACGACCTTGCGCACGCCGTCGATGTCGGAGAAGTCCAGCTCAGGGTCGATGCCCTGGGTGTACAGGTTCAGCGCCACGGTCACCAAGTCGACGTTGCCGGTGCGCTCGCCGTTGCCGAACAGGCAGCCTTCGACACGGTCGGCGCCGGCCATCAGGCCCAGCTCGGTGGCGGCCACGCCGGTGCCACGGTCGTTGTGGGTGTGCAGGCTGATGAGCACGCTGTCACGCCGGGTGATGTTGCGGTGGAACCACTCGATCTGGTCGGCGTAGATGTTCGGAGTGGCGACTTCGACGGTGGCCGGCAGGTTGAGGATCACCTTGCGCTCAGGCGTCGGGTTCCACACTTCGATCACCGCGTCGCAGACTTCCTTGGCGAACTCCAGCTCGGTCGCGCTGAAGGTTTCTGGCGAGTACTCGAACTGCCATTGGGTTTCCGGCTGCTGGGCGGCGTATTTGACGAACAGCTTGGCCGCGTTCACGGCGATTTCCTTCACGCCTTCCTTGTCCTGGTTGAACACGATGCGGCGAAACGACGGGCAGGTGGCGTTATACAGGTGGACGATGGCTTTCTTCGCGCCACGCAGGGACTCGAAGGTGCGAGCGATCAGGTCTTCACGGGCCTGGGTCAGCACCTGGATGGTGGTGTCGTCCGGGATGTGGCCTTCTTCGATGAGGGTGCGCACAAAGTCGAAGTCAGTCTGCGAAGCGGCCGGGAACGATGCTTCGATTTCCTTCACGCCCACTGCAACGAGGGTTTTCCAGAAGCGCAGTTTCTTGGCCGCATCCATCGGCTCGATCAGCGACTGGTTGCCATCGCGGAGGTCGGAGCTGCACCAGATCGGCGCGGCGGTGATGGTCTTCGACGGCCAGGTGCGATCCGGCAGGTTGATGGTCGGGAAGGCGCGGTACTTCGAAGACGGGTCTTTGAGCATGCTCATGGGGAAATCCTTATTGTCGTGGCCGGAAAGAGGCGGCCTGCCGGTGGTTCGAACGGGTTGGCTTCACGCCTGGACGAGGTGCCGCGATTCAGCCCGGCAGTCGTGCGCTGACGAGGCACAGGCTGCGGTGCTGGCGAAGCTGAATGAGGGTGTGAGAGGTTTTCATGCCCTCAACCCTAACCGCGTGGCCGGGGGGTTGCAAGCAGTCGGGAAAAATTGGGAGAAGTTCTGTTTTTGGGTGGGTTTGCGAGATTTAATCGCGCATATAGACAGTTTGTATCCTAAGGATTGCGTCGATATTTAAGGCTTGGCAATTCCCAGGATAGTGGTGATGCGACTGCCGTCATCGCGAGCAAGCTCGCTCCCACAGGGGATCTGTGTTGATTGCAAATGTTATGTTCACTGAGATCCCCATGTGGGAGCGAGCTTGCTCGCGATGAGGCCAGTAGCCTCACCACAAACACTCAGGGCTGAAACGCCCCGATAAAGATCGCCGGATCCACCCGCGCATCATTCAGGCTGATGTTCCAGTGCATGTGCGGCCCGGTCGCGCGGCCTGTGGCGCCAACCTTGCCGACCACGGTGCCGCGCGCCAGTTGCTGGCCGACCTTCACGTCGATCTTCGACATGTGGCAGAACATGCTGATGAAGCCTTGGCCATGGTCGACGAACACGGTGTTGCCATTGAAAAAGTAGTTGCCGGTGAGGATCACCTTGCCGGCGGCCGGGGTCTTGATCGGCGTGCCGGCGGGCACGGCGAAGTCCAGGCCGGAATGAGGGTTGCGCTCTTCGCCGTTGAAAAAGCGGCGCACCCCGAACTTGCTCGACAGCGGGCCGTTCACCGGTTTGTCCAGCAGCAGGTTGCTGGGGATGTTGGGGCTGAAGCTGCGGTAGGCCTTCAACTGCACCGCAAGCTCGGCCTCGATGCGCTTCAGATCCGCCGGGTCCGGATTGACCTGGCGCTTGTTTTTCAGGGTGATGTGCTGCTCGGGGTATTTCTTGTAGCCAACCACGAAGGGCTGGGTGGCGCCGCCACTGCTGATCTGCTGGGTGCCGGGTTGGACGGTCAGCGGAATGCCGACAATTGCCAGCCAGTTCTGCTGTTCCTTGACCACCAGCACCGGTTTGCCCTGGTACGTGGCTTTCGGCGCCTGGGCCGCGCTGCCCAGATCCACCACGGCCACGCCGCCGGGCACCGGCTTGTTCAGCAGGCGAGTGATGTAACTGTCAGCCTGGGCGTTGGCGGCGAGGCACAGCAAGAGCAGGGGAGCGAGAAATCGCGGCATGAATCAATC
The DNA here is from genome assembly GCF_051132075.1 of Pseudomonas sp. R3-56. NCBI lineage: Bacteria > Pseudomonadati > Pseudomonadota > Gammaproteobacteria > Pseudomonadales > Pseudomonadaceae > Pseudomonas > Pseudomonas sp. R3-56. The sequence continues at coordinate 1,189,834 of NZ_CP071657.1, forward strand.
CAGTAGAGAAAGGGTGACCGGTGTCAGGTGATTGTCTTCGACCCGCACCAGCAGTTCCCCTTCGCCGAGCCTGGCGGTCAGGCGCTGGCCGGTGCGGGTTTGTCCGGCGTTGCGGATTGCATGGCCGCGTTCGTCGAGCAGGATGCTGTAGCCGCGACCAAGGGTCGCCAGCGGGCTGACGATATGCAGCGTCTGCATCTGGTTGTGCAACTGTACGCGGCGGGTTTTCAGGCCTTCGCGCATGGCTCGGGGCAGGCGTTCGGCGAGGCTGTCGAGGCGATGGCGCAACATGGCCAGCTGACGGCCCGGATGTTGCCCGGCCAGGCGGGTTTCCAGGCGAATCAGGCGTTCGCGGCGGGTATTGAGGCTGCGTTCGAAGGCCCGGCGCATGCGCATGTCCAGGTCGTCGAGGCGCTGGGCTTGCTGGCGCAGGCGTTCACCGGGGTGACGCAGGCGGCGAGTGAGGCCTTCGAGGCGCAACTGGTCGCGCATCAGGCGGTCGCGCATGCGCATCACCAGGCGCCGGTGCAGGCTTTCGACCCGGCGCACCAGGTCGCCGGCGTCCGGTGCGAGCAGTTCGGCGGCGGCGGACGGAGTCGGGGCGCGCACATCGGCGACGAAATCGCTGATGGAGACGTCGGTCTCATGGCCTACCGCGCTGACGATGGGCGTGACGCAGGCGTCTACCGCACGAGCCACGGCTTCTTCGTTGAAGCACCACAAGTCTTCCAGGGAACCGCCGCCCCGGGCCAGGATCAGCGCATCGAAGCCTCGGGCATCGGCCAGTTTCAGCGCGCGGACGATCTGTGCGGTGGCTTCACGGCCCTGCACGGCGGTCGGAATCAGCGTCAGGGAAATCTGCGGCGCGCGGCGACGGAACACGCTGATGATGTCGCGGATCACCGCGCCGGTGGGCGAACTGATGATGCCGATGCGTTGCGGATGGGCCGGCAGCGGTACCTTGCGCTCGGCACTGAACAGGCCTTCGGCGCTGAGCTTTTCCTTCAGGGCGTCGAACGCCAGGCGTAGGGCGCCATCGCCGGCCGGCTCCACGGCGTCGAGGATCAGTTGATAGTCGCCACGGCCCTCGAACAGCGAGACCTTGCCGCGTACCTTTACCGCCAGCCCGTCTTTCAATGCCTGGCGCACCCGAGCGGCGTTCTGTCGGAACAGCGCGCAACGCACCTGGGCGCCGCTGTCCTTGAGCGTGAAATACACGTGGCCGGAGGCGGGGCGGGCGAGGTTGGAAATCTCGCCCTCGACCCAGATGTTGCTGAACACGTCTTCGAGCAACACCCGCGCACGGCCGTTGAGCTGGCTGACAGTCAGGACCTCGCGGTCCAGGCCCAGTCGGGCAAAGGGATCTTTAATCATGGGCGGCATGATAAGGGGATTCGCTGGCGAATCTCCATGTATGTAGAAAATTCCTCCTGCGTACCGCCAGTCAAGCGGAGTCGCCTGCTTCCAGCGAGCCCGTTTCCACCGCTTGTGGGTTGCGCCGCCCGTCGCCTGCGCGGAATTCACCGCGCCTGCTTCCAGTCGATTTCAAGAGACAAATATCCCCGTGAAAGGAGGCCATCCATGCGTATCCATCACCTGAACTGCGGATGCATGTGCCCGGTAGGCGGGGCGCTATTCGATGGTTACAGCCGGGGGCTGACGGCGTGCCTGGTGTGTCATTGCCTGCTGATTGAAACCGACACCAACGGTCTGGTCCTGGTGGACACCGGGTTTGGCCAGCGGGATGTGCAGACACCGCAACGGCTGAGTCGATTCTTTCGAGTGTTCAACAACATCCAGTTCGAGCATCGCCTCACGGCTTTGGAGCAGGTGCGGCGCTTGGGTTTCGAGGCCAACGATGTACGGCACATCCTGCTGACGCACCTGGATTTCGATCACGCCGGCGGGCTCCAGGATTTTCCCCAGGCCCGGGTGCATGTAATGCGCGACGAGATGGCGACGGCCCGCAGCGCCGACACCTGGATAAGTCGACGACGGTTCCAGGCGCGGCAGTGGCAGGGCGTCGATAGCTGGGAGTTCTATGCCCCCGAAGGCGATACCTGGTTCGGCTTCGATTCGGTGCGCGCGCTGATCGGCGCCGAGGAAGAGGACATTTTCCTGGTGCCGCTTCAGGGGCACACCGCCGGACATGCCGGGATTGCCCTGCGCACTCCGGACGGTTGGCTGCTGCACGCCGGTGATGCCTATTTTTTCCATGACGAGGTCCATCAACCCGAGCGCCATTGCCCGCCGGGGCTGAGGTTCTACCAATACATGATGGACACCTACCGTTCGGCACGGATGCGCAACCAGGATCGCCTTCGCGAGTTGGCGCAAGTCCAGAACGGGCACGTCGAGATTTTCTGCAGTCACGATGCCAGGGAATGGGAGCGGGCCGTAAACCAGGCGCACACGGTGCGGGTGGATTCCACCGCCATGTCGCCGGCCGCCGGCAGACAATCTTCCTGAGCCGCCCAGGCGAAAAAAGAGCTTTCCCTTTTGCCCACGTCTCGTGGGCTTTTTTTTGTCGGCAGTGCCGTTCGTCACCGTTTCCGGATGTTTCTCTCAACTTAGCCAGAGGGGGCAATTCTAAAAATCGTGTACCCAACAACACTGCTAAAGGAGAAGGCCATGCCTGCTTCTCATGATCTCTATCAGGATTTGAATTGCAGCAAAGAGACGGTCCAACAGCGTCGCCAGCAAGACCCGGAACTTGATCGACTGCTGGACGAATACACGGACGTGGATAACCAGGTCCTGGCCGCCGAATCGATATCGGCGGGCAACGTCGAGGATGATGACATCCGCAGACTCAAGGAACAGCGCCTGTCGATCAAAGACAGGATCGCTCGGCAACTGGCTAACACTCAATAAGCGAAGTGTAAGACATGCGAACTCGACTGCCTTGGCATCTATCAAGGTTGTTGCTGGTCGGCGGGATGCTGTTGCTCGGCGGTTGCGACATGGTGTTGTTCAATCCCAAGGGACAGGTCGGCGTTGACCAACGCAACTTGATCATTCTCTCGACGCTGTTGATGTTGCTGGTAGTGGTGCCGGTCATCGTCATGGCGTTGGTCTTTTCCGTGAAGTACCGCGCCTCCAATACCAAGGCCAAGTACACGCCGGAGTGGGCCCATTCACGCAAGATCGAAACGGTGGTCTGGGGCGTCCCGTTGGTGATCATCATCATTCTCGGCGTGGTTACCTGGAAGTCGACCCATGCGCTGGATCCGTACCGACCGCTGGATTCGGACGTCAAGCCGCTGGTGGTGCAGGTCATCGCGACCGACTGGAAATGGCTGTTCATCTATCCGGAGCTGGGCATTGCCTCGGTCAACGAACTGGCCATGCCACTGGACACACCGGTGAATTTTCGCGTGACCTCGGACGGCGCCATGACCTCGTTTTTCATTCCGGCGCTGGGCGGGCAGATCTATGCCATGGCCGGCATGCAGACCCAACTGCACCTGATCGCCAACGAGGCCGGGGAGTACCGGGGCATCGCCGCCAACTACAACGGCCCGGGTTTCTCCGACATGCACTTTCGGACACTTGCCACCGATGCAGCGGGCTTCGACAAGTGGGTCGCCGACGTGCGGGCGGGGCAAGGACGGTTGGACAAAGACAGTTATGCCCGACTTGCCAAGCCGACGTTCAAGCACCCGGTTGAGCATTACGCATCGGTCCAGCCGGACTTGTTCCAGAGCATCATCGACAAATACGAAGGCATGAATCGTTCCCGTGAAGTCGAGCATCGCATGCACGACATGCAGGGCAGCATCGGGTCTCCCGTCGGGACTCAAAGATCAGCGCAGGAGTAGGACATGTTTGGAAAACTGACGCTTGAGGCGATCCCGACGGATGAGCCGATCATCATGTGGACGCTGGCGGTGGTGGGGCTGGTCGCCTTGGCCGGCATGGGCGCCATCACCTACTACCGCAAATGGACCTATCTGTGGAAAGAGTGGTTTACCTCGGTGGACCACAAGCGGATTGGCGTGATGTACATCGTCGTGGCGCTGGTGATGCTGCTGCGCGGTTTCTCCGACGCGATCATGATGCGCACGCAACAGGCCATGGCGTCCGACGGTTCGCCAGGTTACCTGCCGCCGGAACACTACGACCAGATATTCACTGCCCACGGCGTGATCATGATTTTTTTCATGGCGATGCCGCTGGTGGTGGGCTTGATGAACATCGTCGTGCCGTTGCAGATTGGCGCCCGGGACGTGGCGTTCCCGTTCCTCAACGCGTTGAGTTTCTGGCTGTTCGTGGCCGGCGCGATGCTGGTGAATGTTTCCCTGGCGGTCGGCGAGTTTGCGCGCACCGGTTGGGTCGCCTATCCGCCGTTATCCGGCTTGTCCTATAGCCCCGGGGTCGGGGTGGACTACTACATATGGTCATTGCAGATATCCGGCGTCGGGACGTTGCTCACCGGGGTAAATTTCTTCGTCACCATCCTGAAAATGCGTACGCCGGGCATGACCCTTTTCCGCATGCCGGTGTTTACCTGGACGGTACTGTGCACGGCTGTGCTGATCCTGGCGTCATTCCCGATCCTCACCGCGACGCTGTTCATGCTCAGCCTCGACCGCTATCTGGACATGCACTTTTTCACCAACGAGCTGGGCGGCAACCCGATGATGTACGTCAACCTCATCTGGGCCTGGGGCCACCCGGAGGTGTACATCCTGATCCTGCCGGCGTTCGGTATTTTCTCCGAGGTGGCCTCCACCTTCAGCCGCAAGCGCCTGTTCGGTTATCACTCGCTGGTGTGGGCGACGATTGTCATCACCATCCTGTCGTTCATCGTCTGGGTGCACCACTTCTTCACCATGGGTTCGGGGGCGAGCGTCAACGCGTTCTTCGGCATCATGACCATGATCATCGCCGTGCCCACCGGGGTGAAGATATTCACCTGGCTGTTCACTATGTATCGGGGGCGCGTGCGCTTCGAAACGCCGATGCTGTGGACCGTCGGCTTCATCGTCACTTTCAGCATCGGCGGCATGACCGGGGTGCTGCTGGCGGTGCCCGGGGCGGATTTCCTGCTGCACAACAGCCTGTTTCTGATCGCGCACTTTCATAACGTGATCATCGGCGGCGCCGTGTTCGGCTACCTGTGTGGACTGACTTACTGGTTCCCCAAGGCGTTCGGCTTCAAGCTTCACGATCGCCTGGGCCGGGCGGCGTTCTGGTGCTGGATTGTCGGCTTCTACTTCGCCTTCATGCCGTCCTACTTCCTTGGCTTCATGGGCATGACCCGGCGCCTCAACCATTTCGACGTACCCGAATGGCGGCCCTGGCTGGAGCTGGAGTTGCTCGGCGTCGGCATCATCCTCTGCGGCGTGGTCTGCCAGATCCTGCAGTTCTATTTCAGCATTCGCCAGCGTCACCAGAACCGTGACCTGACAGGCGATCCGTGGGACGGTCGCACCCTGGAATGGTCCACCGCCTCGCCGCCGCCGTTCTACAACTTCGCCCAACAACCGGTGGTGGAGGGCATCGACGCCTACTGGGGCATGAAGGAACGCGGCCAGAAGACCGCCGTCGAAGCCGACTTCCAAGCCATCCACATGCCGCGCAACACCGCGATGGGCCTGGTCATCAGCCTGTTCAGCCTGATCATGTGCTTCGCCCTGGTCTGGCATATCTGGTGGCTGGCCATCGTCGGGCTGGTTGCGACCATCGGTGGGGTGATCTGGCGCAGCGCCGATGACGACATCGATTACTACGTGCCTGCCGAAGAGGTAGCACGCATCGAAAACCAACGTATCAAGGCACTGGCGGAGGCTTGATCCATGTCCAATCTCGTTCAGCCACACGCCACCGCGCCGGAATCCGAACACGGGCATTCGGACGCAAGCTCCATGACCCTGTTCGGGTTCTGGATCTACCTGATGACCGACTGCATTCTGTTCGCGACGTTATTCGCGACCTATGCGGTGCTCGGCCAGAGCGTCGCCGGTGGCCCCGGCGCCGCCGACATCTTCGAATTGCCCTACGTCCTCACGGAAACTTTCATCCTGCTGTTCAGCAGCATCACCTACGGCTTCGCCATGCTCGCGCTGAGCGCCGGGAACAAGCAGAAGGTATTGGCCTGGCTCGGCCTGACCTTCGTCCTGGGGTTGGCGTTCATCGGCATGGAAATCCATGAGTTCCAGAAACTCATCGCCGAAGGCTACGGCCCCAACCGCAGCGCCTTTCTCACCGGCTTCTTCACGCTGGTGGGCACTCACGGCCTGCACGTCGCCACGGGGCTGCTGTGGATGGCCGTGCTGATGTTCCAGGTGCAACGCAACGGCCTGACCACCGTCAACGCCACCCGCCTGGGCTGCCTGAGCCTGTTCTGGCACTTCCTCGACGTGGTCTGGATCTGTGTGTTTACCGTGGTCTATCTGTTTGGAGTGATGTAAATGAGCAGTCATCAGAGCAGCGTCGATGCCAGCCACGGCAGCGCAAAATCCTACCTCACCGGGTTCGTTCTGTCGGTCATCCTCACCGTTATCCCGTTCGCCCTGGTGATGTATCCCACATTGCCCAAGCCCATTACGGCCGGGATCGTGGCGATCTTTGCGGTGATCCAGATCGTTGTGCACCTGATCTATTTCCTGCACCTGAACTTCTCACCGCAACAACGCTGGAACCTGACGGCCCTGGTGTTCTCGACCGTGGTGATTGGGCTGTTGGTGGGGCTGTCGCTGTGGATCATGTACAGCGTGCATCACAACATGTTGGCGCATTGAGCGCAGGGGGCATCTGGCACGCGGGCGCCTGCGGCAAGCCCTGTGTTCGCGATGGCGCACCACGGTAATAGTGGATATGCCGCAATAAATCTGGCTAAAGTCGCCGGTGCTCTCAACAAGGACGTGCCGGATGGATCTTTTCTCGTGGTTGGGTGAGTGGGCGTTCGCCCCCACGCAATGGCTGGTGATCGGGCTGGCCATTACCCTGGCCTACATCGTGTTCGGCATCGCCGGGTTCGGCACGGCACTGGTGGCCGCGCCGATCCTGCTGCTGTACATGCCACTGGCGAAAATCATCCCGCTGCTGGTGCTGCTGGATTTTGTCGCGGCATTCGGCAACTTGTTGCCATCGCGTCGGGACGTCGCCCGGCCCGAGTTGCTGCGATTGTTGCCATGCATGGCGGTGGGTTGCACCCTCGGGGTGATTTTCCTGCTCAACCTCAAATCCGACCTGCTGCTGATGTTGATGGGCCTGTTCATCAGCGCCTATGCGATCTACAGCCTGTGGATAAAGACCCGGCCGACGCAGCTGTCGGTGCTGTGGGCGCTGCCGATGGGCACGGTCGGCGGAATGTTCGGCGCGCTGTTTGGTAGCGGCGGCTTTTTATATGCCATTTATTTGAATAGCCGGTTATCCAAGGAGGCGGCCCGGGCGACCCAGAGTGCGCTGATCAGTTGCAGCACGGTGGTGCGCTTGAGTCTGTTCATCGTCGCCGGGGTGTATGCCGAGCTACCCTTGCTGGTACTGGCGCTGTGTTTGTTGCCGGCCATGGCGCTAGGGCTGTGGGTTGGGCGCCGCTTGACCATGAAGATGTCGCGAGAGGCGTTTGTACGACTGGTCACCTGGCTGGTGCTCGCCAGCGGCCTGGCATTGATCGGGCGCTATCTGAGTGCTTGACCTGGCCGGGCCAGGGATTAAGCTGCCGGCCTTTTATAAGACCCGCCAGGGAAACAGCCAGGCCTCGCCATGAATTCGCAAAGCATCATCGTCCCGAAAATTTCCACCTTGCCGGTTCACGAGCCCCGGGCTCGGGCGATCGTGCGCTGGCTGGTGCGCAAGAACATCGTCGAAGAGCAATTGACCACTTGCGGTCGCACTGGCAATCGCATGGCCCACGCCATCGCCCCCGGCGCCCGCCAGGTGGTCCTGCATCCCGACGCGTTGCCGTTCGGCGAACCGGTCAACGGCCTGGAGATCATCACCAAGCGCTGCATCTACACGCCGGCCAAAGGCTTTCTTGAAGAAGCCGGCTGCGCCGAGTGCCGCAAGGAAATTGGCGAAGCGCTGTTCGAAAGCCTGGAGGAGTGGATGCCGGGTCGCACCGACAACTTCACCTGCCCTGAATGCGGGCATGAAGATGACATCAACGGGTTCCTGTTCCTGCAACCCTGCGCCTTCTCAAACCTGGGTTTCATCTTCAACAACTGGCTGGAGGCGGGGTTCAGGCAGGAGTTCATCGATGAGTTCGCCGATTGGCTGGACCAGCCGGTGAGTTGGGTGAGGGTGGAGTTGTAGCGAGGACACTCCCTTTCTGCGCAGCCCTTGTGGCGAGGGAGCTTGCTCCCGCTGGGCTGCGCAGCGGGCCCGGCTTTTTGGCGGTTGCTGCGCAACCGAGCGGGAGCAAGCTCCCTCGCCACAGGGTTCAATGTGTGGATCAGAAACGCAGTGGTTTCAGCCCCTCAATCACCCCGCCAATAATAGACAGAGTTTTACATTGAGCCAGACGGGGTCCATGAGTATAATGGCGCGCTTCCATTTTCCCGCTCGGGAGCCCCCGCGATGCTGCGTATCAGCCAAGAAGCTCTGACCTTCGACGACATTCTCCTAGTGCCCGGTTATTCCGAGGTACTGCCTAACGAAGTCAGTCTCAAAACCCGTCTCACCCGTGGCATCGAACTGAATATCCCGCTGGTTTCCGCCGCCATGGACACCGTGACCGAAGCCCGTCTGGCCATTGCCATGGCCCAGGAAGGCGGTATCGGTATCATCCACAAGAACATGACCATCGAACAGCAGGCCGCCGAAGTGCGCAAGGTCAAACGGTTCGAGGCTGGCGTAGTCAAGGATCCGATCACCATCGAGGCTGACGCCACGGTCCGGGATCTGTTCGAACTGACCCGCATGCACAACATCTCCGGCGTCCCGGTGCTGCACGATGGCGACCTGGTCGGCATCGTCACCTCCCGTGACGTGCGTTTCGAGAATCGCCTGGACGCCAGCGTTCGCCAGGTGATGACGCCGAAAGAGCGTCTGGTCACGGTCAAGGAAGGCACCAGCAAGGACGAAGTCCGCGAATTGCTGCACAAGCACCGCATCGAGCGCGTGCTGATCGTCGACGACAAGTTCGCCCTCAAGGGCATGATGACCGTCAACGACATCGAAAAAGCCAAGGCCTATCCGCTGGCAAGCAAGGACGACCAGGGTCGTCTGCGCGTTGGCGCGGCGGTCGGCACCGGCAAGGACACCGGCGATCGCGTCGCCGCCCTGGTCAATGCCGGCGTTGACGTGGTGGTGGTCGACACTGCCCACGGTCATTCCAAAGGCGTGATCGACCGCGTTCGCTGGGTCAAGCAGAACTTCCCTGACGTACAGGTGATCGGCGGCAACATCGCCACCGGCGAAGCCGCCAAGGCGCTGACCGAAGCTGGCGCCGACGCGGTCAAGGTCGGTATCGGCCCTGGCTCGATCTGCACCACCCGCATCGTTGCCGGTGTCGGCGTGCCGCAGATCAGCGCCATCGCCAACGTCGCCGCCGCCCTTGAAGGCACTGGCGTGCCGCTGATCGCCGACGGCGGTATCCGCTTCTCCGGTGACCTGTCCAAGGCCATCGTCGCCGGTGCCTACTGCGTGATGATGGGTTCGATGTTCGCCGGTACCGAAGAGGCGCCGGGCGAGATCGAACTGTTCCAGGGCCGTAGCTACAAGGCCTATCGCGGCATGGGTTCGCTGGGCGCCATGTCCCAGGCCCAGGGCTCTTCCGACCGTTACTTCCAGGACTCCTCCGCGGGTGCCGAGAAGCTGGTGCCGGAAGGCATCGAAGGTCGCGTGCCGTACAAGGGCACCCTGAGCGCGATCATCCATCAACTGATGGGCGGCCTGCGTTCTTCCATGGGCTACACCGGCAGCGCGGACATCGAAGAGATGCGCACCAAGCCGGAATTCGTGCGCATCACCGGCGCCGGCATGGCCGAGTCCCATGTCCACGACGTACAGATCACCAAGGAAGCGCCGAACTACCGTGTAGGTTAAGGCTTCCAGCAAAACGTTAATCACCGGGGCTGTTCATTCAGCCCCGAGTTGTTTCTGATTCACTACATGAGAATGAGTCATGGCCCTCGACATTCACGCTCACCGCATCCTGATCCTCGACTTCGGTTCCCAGTACACCCAGCTGATCGCCCGCCGCGTGCGTGAGATCGGCGTGTACTGCGAGCTGCATCCGTTCGACATGGATGAAGAAGCGATTCGCGAGTTCGCTCCCAAAGGCGTCATCCTCGCCGGCGGCCCCGAGTCCGTGCACGAAGCCGACAGCCCGCGCTGCCCGCGAGCGGTGTTCGACCTCGGCGTACCGGTGTTCGGCATCTGCTACGGCATGCAGACCATGGCTGAGCAATTGGGCGGCAAGGTCGAAGGTTCCGACCTGCGTGAGTTCGGTTATGCCCGTGTCGACGTGGTCGGCAAGAGCCGCCTGCTGGACGGCATCGAAGACCACATCGACGCCGACGGCCTGTTCGGCCTCGACGTGTGGATGAGCCACGGTGACAAGGTCACGAAGATGCCGGAAGACTTCCACATCCTCGCGAGCACCCCGAGCTGCCCGATCGCCGGCATGTTCAACGACGATCGCCGCTACTACGGTGTACAGTTCCACCCGGAAGTGACCCACACCAAGCAGGGCGGCCGTATCCTGTCGCGCTTCATCCTCGACATCTGCGAATGCGAAGCCCTGTGGACGCCTTCCAAGATTGCTGAAGATGCCATCGCCCAGGTTCGCGCCCAGGTCGGCACCGACAACGTATTGCTCGGCCTGTCCGGCGGTGTCGATTCCTCGGTGGTTGCCGCGCTGCTGCACAAGGCCATTGGCGACCAGCTGACCTGCGTCTTTGTCGACAACGGTCTGCTGCGCCTGCACGAAGGCGAGCAAGTGATGGCCATGTTCGCCGAGAACATGGGCGTCAAGGTGATCCGCGCCAACGCTGAAGAGCAGTTCCTGAACAACCTGGCCGGCGAGTCCGACCCGGAGAAGAAGCGCAAGATCATCGGTCGCACCTTCATCGACGTGTTCGATGCCGAATCCTGCAAGCTGGACAACATCAAGTACCTGGCCCAGGGCACCATCTACCCCGACGTGATCGAGTCGGCCGGCGCCAAGAGCGGCAAGGCCCACGTGATCAAGTCCCACCACAACGTCGGTGGCCTGCCGGAAGAGATGAACCTGAAACTGGTCGAGCCGCTGCGCGAACTGTTCAAGGACGAAGTACGTCGCCTCGGCCTGGAGTTGGGCCTGCCCTACGACATGGTCTACCGCCACCCATTCCCCGGCCCGGGACTGGGCGTGCGGATCCTCGGTGAAGTGAAGAAGGAATACGCCGACCTGCTGCGTCGCGCCGACCACATCTTCATCGAAGAACTGCGCAAGGCCGACTGGTACCACAAGGTCAGCCAGGCATTCGTGGTATTCCAGCCGGTGAAATCGGTCGGCGTGGTCGGCGATGGCCGTCGCTACGCCTGGGTGGTGGCCCTGCGTGCCGTGGAAACCATCGACTTCATGACCGCTCGCTGGGCACACCTGCCGTACGAACTGCTGGAAACCGTGTCCGGGCGGATCATCAACGAAATCGAAGGCATCTCCCGCGTGACTTATGACGTGTCGAGCAAGCCGCCGGCGACGATCGAGTGGGAATGATTGGACGTCCGGCATTGTCCGGCACCAACTAGCAAGAAATGCCCTGGAGCCCGCGTAATTGCGGGCTTTTAGCTTTTTGGGTCTGGCAAATTCTGGCAGCTTTGTGCATCGCCAAGCACCGTGTTTGTATGGCATGGTACGGGGCATTGACTGAGCTAAATGCCATGTTCGGTGCTCGATACCATGTCGACCTAGTAGGGAAGGGCATGGTATCAAATCTCATCATCAGCCCGGTTTCATTGGGTTTTATCGTGGTGCATGAGTGCTTTTCTGAGCATGGTATTTTTTCCATGGAATCCGTAACTGCCATGCTGACCGATACCAAGCTGCGTAACCTCAAACCGCAAGAAAAACTCTACAAGGTGAACGACCGCGACGGGCTGTACGTGGCCGTCACTGCTGCCGGTTCCATCTCATTTCGTTACAACTACTCAATCAATGGCCGTCAGGAGACCATCACGTTCGGTCGTTATGGCGTGGGTGGCATCACACTTGCGGAAGCCAGAGAGCGCCTGGGCGAGGCTAAAAAGATGGTTTCGGCGGGTAAGTCACCTGCCAAAGAGAAAGCCCGTGCCAAGGCACGCACTAAAGGGGCAGAGACGTTTGATGCGTGGGCTGAGAAATGGCTGCGTGGGTATCAGATGGCTGACTCGACGCGTGACATGCGCCGATCGGTTTACGAGCGCGAGCTAAAGCCGCACTTCGGTAATCAGAAACTGGTGGAAATTAATCATGAGGATCTGCGAACGCTGACTGATGCAATTGTGGAGCGTGGAGCTCCCGCCACGGCCGTTCACTCCCGCGAGATTGTGATGCAGGTGTTTCGATGGGCGATTGAGCGTGGTCAGAAGGTCGAGAACCCGGCTGATTTGGTACGTCCTGCAAGCATCGCTAAATTCGAGCCACGTGACCGCGCTTTAGGGCCTGACGAAATCGCGTTGATGTATCAGTACCTGGACCGCATCGGTACTGCCTCATCCGTGAGAGTCGCCGCTAAGCTGCTGTTGCTGACCATGGTTCGCAAAAGTGAATTGACCAACGCTACTTGGAACGAAATCAATTTCAGCGAAGCCCTGTGGACCATTCCGAAAGAGCGGATGAAGCGGCGCAATCCCCATTTGGTGTTCTTATCTCAGCAGGCGCTGGATTTTTTCATTGCTCTGAAGACGTTTGCCGGCGGTTCAGACTACGTCTTTCCCTCTCGCTACGATTCCGATTTGCCAATGAGCACCGCGACGATCAATCAGGTGCTGACGCTGACTTATCGGCTTGCGCAAAAAGAGGGGCAGCCACTGAGTAAGTTCGGACCGCATGATTTGAGGCGCACAGCGAGCACGCTGCTGCATGAGGCGGGTTACAACTCAGACTGGATTGAGAAGTGCCTTGCACACGAGCAGAAGGGCGTACGGGCCGTTTACAACAAGGCTGAATACCGTGATCAGCGTCGGGCGATGTTGCAGGACTGGGCGGATATGATTGATGAATGGACGCTAAAGAAACCACGAGTGAAGGTTTGATCTAAAAGTCCGATTCGACTGGTGAATTTCTATTGGTTGTTTATTTTGGTTGACACTAAACAATCTACTTATCGGATCGTTGTGGCCGACTCAGGCGAAATATCTCTGGAATTGACGCGACAGCTTTGGAAACCGCTTGGCGTTCGATACCCAGTCTCCGCGCAATCGCTGATTGATTTAAGTCAAACCGTTGGAGCATCAGTATTTGTTTTTTTCTGTCCGACAGCCTCGAGTCCACCATCAGCCTCGCTAGGTTCCTTAGCTCTGCTTCGTCTGCTAGCGTTAACGTTTGGCCAAGCATGTAGTTGTGTATGTAGCCGTCCACCAGCTCGTCCCCTGATTCCGCTTGCAGAGTAACTCGCGAGGCGCATTGTCGGCTGAGCCTGATTAACTCGAGGTCGAATTGCGCTACAGACCGTTTCGCTTTCCTGTACTCGGGATTCCACTCGCCATCCGGCAACTTAGGACGATGAGTCGCGCAGTACAGGTTGCTGAGCCGCAGTTTTTCATCCATGCCGCGTTGGTCATTGTCATTGCCGGATTCGGCGAATGAGGCCAGCTCCGCAAGCTTGCCGCAAAATCTACAAAAAACTTTTAAGCGTTGACCATTCAAACCACGAACATTTCTTTTCGCTGGTTGCTTGCGCTTGCATGCCCATACCAGCTCTATCAGCGTTTCGAGTGTGGCGATAAATCGCTGATCTCTCTTGGACTGCTGGTCTTCTGTTAAGACAAAAGCTCTTAGCAATCGGCGCTGTACGCGAACCATTGCTTCAGCACCAACCAATCGCATGATCTCACTGAATGCTACGCCGGTACCGGCTCCTGGTACGTGCCCTAGATAGCGCGACGGGAGTGTTGCCGTATACGTAGCAACAACGGGGTCGATGAGTTCTTCTACAAGGCGAGCGATAGGGTAACGCTTCGATGCTGCGGAGTACGGCTCCCAGCAATCTCGAAATCGTCTGATGGCATCTGCGACGGTTGGGTCGCATCCCTTCCAAATGGCGATGGCTGAGCAATTTTTCATGTCAACCATTTTAGCCAATCATTCCGTCGAAGCAAGCGGCACATAGGGGCACGATCAGGCACACATTTGCTGTGACTGATAGAGGCTAAGGTATGCACGTATCGACGAACAGAACGCTCATCGACAAGAAGACGCTTCTAGCGATGATCCCGCTGTGTGAGCGCACGATTTACAACTTTGAAAGCAAAGGTCGATTTCCTCGCCGCATTGCGATCAGCAGTCGTAAGGTGGTCTGGGATTTGGCTGAGGTCGAAGAATGGATTGATGCTTGCAAGGGTTCAGGCCCGGCTCCCAGACCCGGAGTTGGAGCCTGAATAGTGCGGATCGGGCCCGACGTAGGGCCCATATCGCAGCTTGCGCTGTTCAGTTCTCACGGCGAGGCGCGGATGTACCACGACAGCAGCAGGAGCGGTTTCTTCTCGCTGCTGGTTGACGTACGTGGCGAAAAACGCCAGTCCTCCCACCGGTTAGCGGACATGCCCGCCGTTCTCAATTTGGTGGATAAAACCCGCGACACATGGATGTCACAGGCAGAGTTCATCCGGCCCAACCGACGGGTCGTGAACCTTGCCCGTTTGGGGCTGTTGTTCACCGATCTTGACACCTACCGCATACCGGCTCTCGCCGGTCGCACGCCTGACCAACTGGCGATGTCGGTGCTGTATTTCTGCGCCGAAGAAGGATTGCCGGCACCGTCCGTACTGATCTACAGCGGCCGGGGTATCCAAGCGAAATGGCTACTCGACGGTACTATCCCGCGTCAGGCATTGCCCCGCTGGAATGCGTGCCAACGCTACCTAGTAGATCGCCTCGCACACGTCGGTGCCGATCCGATGGCCAAAGACGCAAGCCGCGTTCTGCGAACCATCCAGACAGTCAACAGCAAGAGCGGCGAAGTCTGTCGCGTTGTTCACGTCACCAACGACACCGATGGCCAGCCTGTCCGATACAACTTCGAGTATCTGGCCGAGGCCCTGCTACCAACTGCCCGCTGGACAATAGAGCAGCAGCGGCAGGAACAGGCCGAGCGGGTCAAACGCAAGCTTAAGCCCTTCCTTTTGGTGCCCGGCGGTAAA
Organism: Pseudomonas sp. R3-56; assembly: GCF_051132075.1. NCBI lineage: Bacteria > Pseudomonadati > Pseudomonadota > Gammaproteobacteria > Pseudomonadales > Pseudomonadaceae > Pseudomonas > Pseudomonas sp. R3-56. Next base: position 1,205,110 of record NZ_CP071657.1, read on the forward strand.
GCTGACCATCTCCGCGGATTCTCGGGCCGCCAGCTTGCCTGGGATCGCCTCGAAGACCTCCGCAAGCTCGCCGAGCTGCGCGGCGGCGTCAACGAAGGCAGCCGGATGCAGCACCTATTTTGGCGTTTGAACTTCCTGCTACTGTCGGGCGCGACCAACAGCAAGCAGATGTATCACGAAGCCTCGGCACTGGCCCGCGAGCTAGATCCGCAGTGGAATAGCCGCTCTCAAGAACTGATGACCCTATTCAGCAAGGCCAAAGCCTACGAATCGGGGGAGCGGGTCTGCTTCGGAGGGAAGGAATACGCACCGCTCTACACGCCCAAGAACGACACCCTGATAAACCTGTTCAGAATCACTGCAGACGAGCAGCGGCAGCTAAAGACTATCGTTAGCCATGCCGAAGCCGCAGAGCGTCACAGGAGGCGCGAGGAAGGCCGCAGACGCGCAGCCGGGGCCGTAGACCGTCAGACCTATGAATCTACCTCCCTGAGCCGACAAAGACCTTGGGAGACACTTGGGATGAGTCGCCGGAGTTGGTATCGAGCAGGTAAACCAGTAGTGGTAGAGCCTGAGACAAGTCCATGCGTATTACCCAGAACGAAGTCTTGAGGCTGTTGATCTGGGCCAGCCCAAGCTACCCCAGAACGGGTTTAGGTTTGTTGAGGGGGGCACTTGTAGCTGGCACAAGTCCGTGCGTATTACTAATGGCGAAGCCTCCGTGCTGTTGAGGGCTGCCCATTGGCATTGACCCAGAGGATATTCAGGTGTGGCAATAGGGGGACTGAAAGGTGTTCAAAGTACGTGCGTATTACTACTAACGGAGAGGCTCTCCAGGTTTTGTCGGGTACAACCAGACGGAAGATCGTGCTCCACTTCTCCGTCTGTATACGTTTCTTCTACCGATCAGGACGCCCAATCCGATAGCTGCTAGTAGCGGCGACGATAGCGATCCTACGCATCACTAGATTTCAGCAAATCTGCGATCTCAGAAGCAATCTCATCAATGGTATGTACCGCGGTGCTACGGGCTACCTTATCAGCGATCGAGGAGCTGAAATCCATCACCTGCTGCTTCGTAATGTTGTGCCAAATCGGCAGAAGAACCTGTTCACCTGAAACAGAGCGGGTGACAATTCCGTCAAGCTCGTAGTTGGTCCATCCCTTCTTGATGAAGGCGGGGGAGAGAACGACAAGCCCTACGCGGCTATTGGCGAGGCCTTTATCAATCTTCTGTCTTAGGCTATCCCCTATGCGTAGGGTCATCTCGTCGAACCACACCTTGAGGCCAGCAGCAACCAAGGCATTGGCAAGGGGCCTGACAAAATCGTCTTTGTCCTCAGACGCATGAGATACGAATACGTCATAGGTTTGCCCGTCAGATTGTGCCGGCGTTGGAACGTCGCTACGCACGAGGCTTGGTACTTCTGATAGTGGACGCCGATATATTTCCGGCACCGCACTAGACAGTACGCGCGACGTCCGTCCACCGCCACCGCCACCCCGCGACGAGGATGATGTTGAGGATGGGTAGGGTTGCGAGCGCGCCCCATAGCTACTGTAGCGATTTCTGCATGCGGGACAATTAGCTGCCGCGCTCGCGGAGCGGTGGCCGTTTCTAGGTGCTGTGCATGTCGCCATATCAGTTCTATCTCCCAGAGCGCAGAGTTTGCGCCTTGTACGCTGGCCAACCTCACGCAATGGCGAGGACGATGGCATTGGCAGGACAATCCCTACGGTTAGGCGCCCCAGGAAGAAAAGGCTCTTCCAAGTGCATCTGCTGAAGGATCACTGATATCACTGTGCCTACGCAAGCTCGAATCATGTCAAGGTCCGCTGCCTGTCTCACACCGGTCATTCGGACTGATCCTGGACGCCGATAGCGGTATAAAAATGCGCTGGCGAGGTCAGGTCTTGCCCTTGCCAAAGAGCGTAGAGCTATGTACAGATTCGTCTAACGTATTTGCAGAAGCGCCGCTGGATCGGCCCAAACCGCTCGATCTTAAGGAGCTTATTTGATGGGCATCAGGGAATCGAAATAGTCCCACACCGCCCTACAGAGGCCTGATAGATCTAGGGCGAGCAACCAAATCCAAGCACTTGGACGGGGCGTCTGTGACGCAGGCCAGTGATTAGAGATTGTCAGTGTTCTCTCGCTTCTGTGCTTCCTGTGCAGTTCGGATGGCCATCAAAACTTGCTGGTTCAAGATGGCGTCATTTTTGTTGCCCAGCAAAGGTAGGCGATTCAGAGCCTCTGCCCCGACAAACATGCGATATGAAGCTGACAGGGCGAGCGGGCTAACGCGAAGCTGCAACGCCGTGTACTGACGATCCAACTTATCTAGCTGCGGTCCGTACCCCTTGCTACGCAGCCACCGGCCGAGTGCCCACATGCCGATGGCGAACGTAAAGGCGAAGACTACGAATCCAGCGAACATCAGAAAGCCGATCATGATTATTTCTCCGTTTTTTCGTTGTTGGAGGCCGTACCCGGCACACTCAGCGAGGCTAGGCGACCATTAGTAGGGCTTGCGTCTGAGGCTGGACGGATCACGTTGGAATCCCCCTGCTCGGAGTTAGCGGCTAACTCTCCGCCGCTGTTTGGAGCGGCCGAACTGGCCTCGCTATTTGAAGGTGGGGTTGAGCCAGCACCAAGGGATAGGCCGTGCGCATTCTCCATGCCCGGTACAGCCATTGAAGCCATCACCCCGAGCACCTTCGCACCTCCATTCGCCGCTTGAGAAAGGACATTTCCCGGTCCTTCAGTACCCCTTTCTGGTGTCTCTTGCTGTTTGTCTTTGTCGTCGTTGTCTTGCATTGCCTTTCCAGCCTGCTTGGCTGCCTGCTGTACGCCGCTGTTATGTTGCTGGGCAGGACTAGGCCTCGCATTAGCGGTTCTGCCCCCTACGCTCGATCCTGCTGATGTAGAGCCCTTGAGGGCTGCGCCGCCACCAGTGCTGGCACCCACTCCAGAGGATGCGGCGTTGTCCATTGACGATGCTGCACCGGTGCCGGAGTTTGCCGCACCTGCAAAGCTGGAGTTGATGGCGCCAGCCAATCCTCCACTACCAGCCGCCTCTGCGGCACTTGCACCACCACCGGCAGCGCCAAGCGCACCAGCGGCGGCGGGCGCTGCGGCACCGGCCGTGGCGATGGTGGCGACTGCGGCAGCAGCACCGGCTGCGCCAGCCGCAGCCATTCCGCCGATGGCCGAACCTCCGCCCATCGACGTGCCGCTGATCATCCCGCCAATCAGTTCGGGAATAGTCTTGGTCAGATAGGCGCATACCAGAGCCAAACCCGCCAAGGTCATCAGAGACGCTTCGTCATTGGTATAAGCCGCTAACCAGGACTTAGCCGACGTGACAATAATTCCTACGATCAATGTTAAGACGAACAGCTTGGCACCTACTGCAACAACGAAGCGGAGTGGTGCAATTGCAAAATCGCGAGTCCATTGCGAACCACCGAAACCGAAGAACAGCACGGAGGCATTGATGATGACGTATGACTCTACAAGCGTCACAAACATGAACGCCGCGATAAAGGCGAAGCACAGTAAAACCAAGCAGCCAACAAGCGCGATAAGGACTGCTTTACCCGGAGAAAAAAGTGAAATTCCCTCCACGATGGTGCGTGAGAAGTTGACGGCCACCGCGAACATATCACCAGGCTGAAGCGCACGGCCCAATCCGCTAGCTGTACCCGCAGCTTCTCGGAAACTGTCCACTACGGCTGTCGCCCATGGAACGGAATGCTCAATGACTGCGTAGAAAAAGCCAATGACCATGAAGAAGCGGATCAGTTCACCGATAACTTCGCCTAAGTCCGCTTGTTTCATCACTAAAGGCATGAACGTCCAAACCAATTGGATAAGAGCGAGAGATGCTAGTAAGTGGAGTGCATAACCCTGAAGCCGTGGTGACCATTCACTTGCGGCTTGATAGAGCATCCGCAAAAGCCCGTTCATTTCATTGCTTTGAGTTACATCTCCTGCTGCCATCGCGCTACCGGCCGAAAGCAAGAGTATTGCACTAACGAGTAGTAGAAATGCTGAGCGTTGCATAGTTAAAAATCCTCAGACGGGCCCCAGTTGTTTTTCCGTGCTTCAAAGTTCTTATCCGTATCTGATTGCATCGACCGCTCAACAGCCACGCAATCGGTGCGGATAGAAACAATGAACCCAGATAGAGCAGAGCCACCAAGAGCAGAGACGATGCATAACCCAGCGATCAGAGTTTTAGATATAAACATGTTTAGAAATCCTCGGAAGGCCCCCAGTTATTTTTACGGGCCTCAAACTTTTGCTCGGCAGCTTCGCTAGCAGCCTTCCGGTCGCCCTGCTGAGCCATATAGTTGCCTTGCATGTTTATTTGCGTGGCCAGTAGATCGCGCAGTTTTTGCAACTGCTGAACGTTCTGCGAGGCTATCTCGTTGCCTGCCTGAATGGCTTGCATCCGGCCCACGGCCGACTGTGAGCGAGCCACCATGTGATCGAGCTGGGTATCCTCAGACTCGAAAGTGCTGGTGTTGAGGTCGGCCGCTTCAAGGGCCGCTTTTACGCTGTCGCGGTTTTGCTCTGACCACTTCTGATAGCGCTCACGCGCCGGTACTTCCGCCGAGTTTGCAGCTTGATTTAGGTAGAACTGAAAGCCAGGAAAAGCTGTGTTGAACTGCGAGTCCATGTTCTGGATCTGTCGGCCTAGGGACTGCGAGCGGTTGTAGATGTTGGCCACGTTTTTGAGATCGGCCGCGATGCTGCCGAACATTGAGCTGGGCAAGCCGGTGCCTTGAGTGACCATATTCTGATACTGCTGAAGCTGGGTCTGTAATGTCTCGGCGGTGTTCAAGGCGGTATCGACGGCCTCGACGTACTCGAACATCTGCTGATAGAACGTCGAGCAGTTCGAGCAATAGATGGCGTAAGCCGGCGGTGGAACGATGTACATGGCCAATCCGAAAAAGGCGGCTACGGCAATTTTGGCTCCATAGGCCGCCTGACGACGGAATTTCCAAGCAGGAGAAACGGTCGTTTTGCGCAGGGGAATTGTTGCCAGCGGCGTTTTGCCGATAATGAACGTTATGATTTTTTGGTGCATTTCCCGGCCTCTGTCAGTCACTTTGATCAGTGCCTGATCGTGCCCGGACATGCCGGTTGCATCGATGGAATGATTGGCTAATTAGGTTGACATGGGGAAGATCAATTCGTGGCGATTATTTGTTCAATCCGCCCTTTTCGGAATGTACCGAATATTGGGCTTCTACTTGCAGTACGTGCTTCGGGCCGCTTGAAAGATTTGCAGCCGAAAAGGCTAAACCCTTAGAAGGCTATATAAGATCATCACGGTTGTTGCCGCTGCTTGGGTCATGCCGGAACCCAGGTCGGGGCTTCGACATAGGGGCTGGTACCGTTGGGGTGCCGGACTGCATTTGTTCTGGCACCGGCGCTACCGGAATTGTTATTTCGTCGGGAATTGTGGGCTGCTGGGCGCCACGTTTGGTCGGCTTGCGGATGTACTTTCCTACGTACCGAGCGAACTGGCTGTAGCTCAGCCCCGTGTTATCTCCGCCGTGGTTCTCATAAACGACCGTCACCGGCCAACCGGCTTGAATGAGACCCCGAAATTCATCGAGGCGCGCTAAAAAAGCCACCCGCCCCGCGCCAGTAAGCCCTTCTTTTGGTGTCTTCATCATCGCTAACTCCCCTTAAGCATGGTTGCGCAAGTATGCGCAAAACATTAGTTACTTGTCATGCGTAATCCAGCGTATAGATGCGCAGATATGCGTAAGAATGCTAGATATGATCCGTTCGCGGAGATACGCATGCGTTAGCGTCGAATCGGACGGCAAGATGTGTGTTGTAGGCCTACGCTGCTCCGCAGCTAGGGCCTCCACCACCTACCCTTACTCGCCTGCGGCTCGACGGATCTTGCTCTGCGAGGCCAGCAGCCGCTGCCGCGTCTAAGGGAAAAACCGCAACGGCAACAACAGAAGCACCATGACAGCCGACACCAAAGAAAAGGCACCGGCTTGCCGAGGTGGTAAGTCAATTGAGGTTCGGCAAATGCTGAGGAAAGGGCTGCGATCACAGATAAGGCAAACAAGGCTGGTATGCCCTGTTCGGGCTACCTGCGTCTCTCGGTTTAAGCTCGCCCATCCGGTCGGTGGTTGACCATACCGCAGGGGCTGATCTGGCCAAGGTGACTGTCGACCTCCGACAGGGCACTGGACCGCTGAAGCTTCGGCTTTTAGAGAAGCGAAGCCAAGGCGCAAATGCGGTTGACGTAGAGCTAGTGATGGTGGAGTTTGGAGAGCTGCAAGCATGGTATCCATGCAGCAACGAACGCGATGGTGTACTGGAACCGATGTGAATCGGCGCTGAGGCAGTTACGTGCTGTTTTTACAGGGTGCACATGATGGGAAGGTTCGGCTGGAAGTGTTGCAGATTACGTCGCACGCTTGTATGCAGGGAAGAGTATATTGGTAGGTGATGCCTCGATTCGCCACGGCGAGTCCACCACAATGGAGATGGCGCGTGATGGTTGTAATTGAGTCCGACGGTAAGTATTTTGAGTTGCGCTCAAATGTTCAAAGTAGCACATCTGAGGTGTCTAAAAAACTTGAGGTGACTCCAGTATATGAAAGCTATTGGAGGTTTGCTGCTGAGCGCCAAAAAGTTTTTAGGAAGAGGTTGATTGGATCTTCTGGGCCTTGGACTTTTGATCCTGTTATTTTGGCTCATAAGTTCACAAACGCGTACCGCGCCTCAGATCGAGTTAGCCAATATTTAATAAGAAATGTAATTTATCGCGCCGATCTTTGCGACTCTCCGGAAGAGGTGGTTTTCAGGATTCTGCTGTTCAAATTTTTCAATAAGATCGAAACATGGGAGCTTTTGGAAAGAGAGATTGGAGCTATTACGTATCGAAGTTATAGTTTTGATACATACGATAGAATCCTAAGCCGAGCTATGCATGCAGGGGGGCGGATTTACTCGGCCGCATACATCATGCCTCCGGGGAGTTCCGCATTTGGATATCCATCGAAGCATCAAAATCATCTCAAGCTGCTTGAACGAATGATGGATGAAAAGCTTCCGAGAATTTTGCATGGCTTGGGCAGTATGCAGAAAGCATTTGAAATCATCCGGAGCTACCCAACTATCGGCAATTTTTTAGCATATCAGTTTGTGACTGATATAAATTATTCTGAAGTCACATGTTTTTCAGAAATGGAATTCGTAATGCCTGGGCCTGGCGCTCTAGATGGTTTAAAAAAATGCTTCAAAACTACAGCCGGGGTCGATGAAGCTCAACTAATACGGATGATGGCTGAAAATCAGGAGTGTGAATTTGAACGCTTGGGTATTGAGTTTGACTCATTGTGGGGGAGACCACTTCAGCTGATAGATTGTCAGAACGTTTTTTGCGAAGTTGATAAGTACGCCCGTGTTGCTCATCCAGAGGTTTTAGGTATCTCAGGGCGTACTCGTATTAAACAGAAGTTTGCTCCAACTGGCTCGTTGGACATGCCGTGGTATCCACCTAAATGGGGGATCAATGACCGCGTTGCGGCAGATTTTAGATCGCTTGAGTTTTCGGAGGCCCGATCATCTTTTCGCGCTACCACCCAGGCAGCGTTGAACTTGGAGTGTTAAAAATGGACTTTAACTATTATCAGCAGCTTGCTCAATTAACTGATCGTGTTCCTTCAAAGAGTGCAGGAGCAGCGGGGATTGACTTGATGGTTCCGTTGCTTGGTTTAGCCGGCGAAACGGGAGAGCTTCTCAGCGAATATAAAAAGCGTCTGCGAGACGGCGATTCGCATTTGCTGTTTAAAGAAAAGATCTGTGAGGAGTTGGGCGATTTGCTTTGGTATATCGCGAACGTGGCCGAAAAGTCCGGGCTCAGTCTTGAAGATGTGGCGCAGAAAAACCTGGACAAGGCTAATGGGCGTTGGGGACACGGCGACACCAGTGCGACGGTATTTGATGAAAGCTTTCCAGAACAAGAAAAATTGCCTAGAAAATTTGAGATTAAGTTGGATGAGGTCACCGTTGAGGGTAAAGTTAAGATAAGAATGCTAATGAACGATGTGCAGATTGGGGATTATCTAACTGACAATGCAGATGATCCTGATGGCTATCGATTTCATGATGTATTTCACCTTGCCTATATCGCAGTTCTGGGGTGGTCGCCCGTGATCCGTAGTCTTATGAGGCGTAAGAGAAAAAGTGCACCTGATATTGATGAAGTGCAAGACGGAGGGCGCGCACAGGTTATAGATGAAGCTGTTGTTGCTCTCGTGTTCGATTATGCGAAAGAGCACAATTGGCTTGAGGGGGTAACGGCGCTTGACTATAAGCTCCTACGTACTATCAAAGGCGTTACTTCTCTTTTGGAAGTGAAGGCGCGCTCGCCGGGAGAGTGGCAGAGGGCGATTCTTCTAGGGTTTGAAGTTTGGCGTAAAGTTTTGAAGTCTAATGGTGCTCGATTACTCATCGATCAGGATTCTAGGTCTATAACTTATGCTGAAGGTGTAAAGTCTAGCATGGTTTAAAGCGGTTCTTGTTTTATTAATTCCTCGTTTATTAAGTTATGGATAACCTTGAGGGGTACGGTAATGAGCAAATCTGGAAGTCGTAGGCATTTGTTTATAAGTCACCACCACCGTGACGACGCGCTAGTTGACAAATTTGCCAAGTTGCTTGGGTCGAAGGGTTGGGATATTCGTAATAGCTCAATTCGTGCCAAACCTGCTAACCAAGAAAGACTTGATAAAGGAATGGTAAAGGAATCGACAATAAAGCGGCTGCTTCGAATGAAAGTCTCCTGGGCATCCACAGTTGTTGTTTTGATAGGCCAGCAGACACACCAGCGCCCTTGGGTGAATTGGGAAATTGATCAAGCGCACGCTCAGGGTAAACGGATTGTGGGGGTTTACGAGCAGGGAGGCAAAGAGTCGGATATACCCGCAAGTTTAGAGAAGTATGCGTCCGCAATAGTTGGCTGGAACTCAGATAGTATTATGAGCGCTATTGATGCCGGGGAGAATGCTTTCCAAAATCCAGATGGAACTGTGCGTGATACTGTTAATGGAGCAGCAAATTCAGAGTGCTAGCGATGACGAAAGTATATATGTATGTAGTGGATCGCGATTTTGGTTTTGCTCCGAATCCGTTTCATGGTCTTTGTACGTTAGCTACCTGTAAGCCTCGTACTCGAAGAGTGGCCAAGGTGGGTGACTGGATCGTCGGGATGGGGGGAGGGAGACTAAGGGCTACTGGTAAGTGTATTTTTGCAATGAAGGTCTCTCATTCGGAAACTTTTGATGGTTATTGGAGCAATCCTTTATATAAAGATAAAAAACCGTTGAGGAATGGCAGTAAGAAAATGATTGTGGGGGACAACATCTATTGGAAAAAGGATGGTGACTGGCAGCAGCTTAACTCGCATCACAGCTTTCCAGACGGCTCGCCTAATCCACATAATATAAAAAATGATACGCAGACTGACGTTGTTTTAGTTTCGGATTATTTTTTTTACTTTGGCGCAGCTGCGGTTGTAATTCCAGAAAAAATACTTAAGGATCTGGGGTACGCCAATGGAAGAGATCATCGTAAATTTCCGCTTCATCAGGCGCAGCCTCTAATTGATTATCTAGAGCGTGAATATGAAGCCAATCGGTTATATGGGGATCCTTATGACTTCGACTTGGCGAAGTCCCGTTATTCGGCGGAAAACAATAAGGTGACGGTTTAAGTTTTTTTGAGGATGATTTTTTACAGAATGCCCGAAATGCTCGGGCATTATTTTGGATTAAATATTATCAGCGGATTCGAGCATGTTTTTAGCTAGTTGTTTGAACCACTCTTTGACATCGGCAGGGGTCGTGTTTTCGTCCAACAATGCTTTGGAGAAAACTCCTTCCGCTACGTGTACCCCAAGCTGTCTATAGGCTTCAAATTGCTCTTCAGTGTAAAATTGATCTAAAGTAGATTCGTGCGGGAAGTCGGGGCTTATGGAGCGATAACGCTTAAGCAGTTCTGTTTCGTCTCCAGTCAAGGATAGTTTTAGGTATAGCATCAGACCAATAGCTTCCGGCTTCCCTGGCCCTGCGTCAGGGTAGTGAACTCTTAGAAGATGAGAGTGAGTTCTACTAAGGGTTGATTTTGGATCAAGCCGGATGTCATCAAGCCTCGGTTCAAGTCGTACACCAAAATCAATCTGAGCGTGCCTAACTAATGTCATTTGTCCCTCAAATGTTGAGCGCGGATCGGCCTCACCGTCCACGCACACGATAAATTTACAACGGCGGCGGAGAAGCTCATAGAGGCCCATGTTCTCAATGTGTCCGCCATCTGAGAGGTTCAGCCAAGGATTATTTTCATTCATGCCGATGCCGGTCATTTCACGGAGAAGACATAAGAAGCCGGGAGATTTCTTGCTTGCGATTTTAGGATTATTTAGCCAATAGCCCAGCCTTATGTTCAATAATGTCATCAGTGCCGACACACTAGATACAGAGTTAGGACCCATCTGGGGCGAAACTGCTGCCCCGGAAATAGCCATTGCAGTCGCTAGATCAACTGCGGCACCGTTACTTTTCCATTGGCTTGTAGAGGAATAGCCGGTCGCTGCTGAACCGCACCAATGTTTTGAAAAAATGAAGAAATCTCCACGTCGATCTCTAAGAGTGCGATTTTTGCTGGAGGGTAAGTTTACAGTCGTGTTGATTAAATGATATGGTGCTCTATGACTGTGTTGACAAATTCCAAGGGCAGATCGTCAGATTTTTTATCATTTTCCACAAATGTCTTTGCGAGCTGGTCTCTATAAAGTTTGTGTAGGCCGGTCAGGTTTACGTTCAGGCATAGTGCAATGATGGAGCAGGTTGCAATAATTAATATAAGCAGCACTTGCCCGCTAAGCCAGGAGATTGTCGAAATTTGGGAGAGGCTTCCCACTGCTCTGAAACTGTACAGTAGTGCAAGTGAGGCTAGGGGGACGATAACGGCAGCTAAAATTAAGGAATATCTTAGAAGTATGTTTTTAGAGCGGAGGCTATTAAATATTGGTATAAATTTCGCTATCAATGGGGTTGCAAACGCTAGCGTGGCTAAGTAAGTTGCAGTCTGCCAATTATCGGAGGTTATCTTCCCCAGTGAATCATATCCCTTACTTACTATAAACGCTAATAATGCGATTATTATGGCGCCTGCGCCTACAGCAACTATACTGCTTCCGGCTTTGGCACCCCATCCGAAACGCAAGCCTATGCCATAGGAGATTATTCCTATTATACTAGCACCGCCGGAAACCCCAGCAATCCAAAGCCAAAAATTTGGGATGTTTAACATAGAAGCATAATTGCTAATTAAAGCTATAGCTGCAATTATACCTATCGGTGCGGATAGGTTTAGTATAAGTCCTGCTAGGGCCCCCGTTACCATCATCCATCGTTGCTTTAAATTTGCAGCGCTTAAATATTTTGCGTTTTGTCTGATGTGGCGGATTGGGTCTGTGTCTGGACCGTATGGCTTGCTTATTGCCTCGTAGCTTTCTTTTTGACTAAGCGTTGATGTGATAAAGCTTCCTATGTATCCGCCTCCGGATACGGTTGAAAGATAGTCGAAGTCTTTCATTAGTTTTTTTTCAGATAGTACTTGAACGACGCCGAGACAAAATGTCGCTGATCGGATACCCCCTCCGGATAGCGATAAGCCAACTGCGTCATTCTTTTCAGTTTTATTTATGCTGTAATGTTCTCGGCGCGCTTGAATTTCAGCAGCTTCTGATGTGTTTATATCGCAGAAATTGTGAACCTTTCCAAGTGTATCATTCGGAATGCCGAATTCTATCGGGATGAAGCATTTTTCCAAGTCGTCAAAATTTACTACGGGAGGGGTAATCTTATCCTTGCAAATTCCACCATAGGCCATCAGTTGTAACTGTTCGCAGAAATCAATCAGTTTCACTCTTAGTGTATTAAGATCTATGCGAAATTCATTGGCACCGTCTTTTGAGTCTAATACTCCGGCTTGATGCGCCCTATGCCACTTCGCCGTCACCGGGCGAAGTTCAGTGTTCAGCATGTCCGTGGTGATTTGTGAAAAATCTTTGCACCCAGGGAATGCTTTCATAACATTTCTGGCCAGGCCAAAGATTTCCCACAGGCTCTCCAATGCTCGTGTTTCAATCCCATATTGGTATGGTAGCGGCTGCACGGCAATGCGGGTCCGGAGTTCGGATAGCAGGGAGTGCGCGGCCAACTGGTCTGGGGTCAACGGTGACGGTACACTGGTCATCCTTAATCATTCGTCCTTTGCCGCTTATCTTTTTGGATGGCTTTTGGCCTCTAGCGCTGAGCTTACTCGCCGGTCTGTAAAATGGCGAGAGAGCTGTGGTGACAGCGGATGCTCATCAGGACGGAGGGGATATTGCTCCTCGATACATAACAGGTTCACTGAAATGAAAGACCGGTCCCATGACGAGGTATTGGCTGAAATCTTCCGCACTGACCCCCGCTATGTCGCCGCGCTGCTTCGAGAGGTGCAGCGGGACGGCTGCGAAGCTGAGCTAAAAATTTTTTTGCGCCAGTTGAACCGTGCGTTTAGCCGGGAAACCGCAGATTTAGCGCTCCTTCCCATAGAGGATGCAATAAACAAGAGCTAAATGGTATTTTCAATGGTACTGCGTAAAAACCTACTGATATTCACCTGAAAATATTGGCGTTTTATCGCTAATTGATAATAGAGTGGGAATAACCGAACCTCAACAGGGGTAACCCCCCTGTTGTCCTGAAATCGATGCAACGTCGATTTTGTGATCGGAGGGAGAAAGGGGCGGGTTCAGCCTCTTTCTCAGCTCTGACGAGCCGGTTGTTGAAATAATCGTTTTTGCGCACAGCTCTTGTTATCTAATCGTTTTTATCCCATCTTAATCGTTAGCTGACCAGATCAGGCGGCACGACATCATTTTTTAGCCCCTAAAACTCAACCTGTCCGCGGAGGCCCTATATGACCGATTTGCCCGCAGACGCGATAGGCGCCGCCTGGCTGGCCCAAATCTATGATGTGCAGCCTTTGGGGCGATTGCCGGTGATGAGTCAAGTAGGCGGGCGACGCGCAACTCAAGTCACCGATGGCTTTCGTCTGGAGACCTACACCGAGGCGATGCGCCCGGATGCGGAGATTGCTGCACATCTGCAGTTCCATCTGCGCCATGAAGTCCCGCATCTGGAGTTCCTTGCCCGTCTGTTCGAGAAGACCGGGCCTGTTTTCGTCCAGGACTGGGTTACGGTCGAGCCTACTGGGCAGTACGCGCGTCGTGCTGCGTTTCTATATGAATGGCTGACCGGAGACGCTCTGGTCGTGCCCGAGCGCTTAGGCGGCAATTATGTCGATGCCATTGATGAGGCCAAGCTGGTGTCGGCATCCCGCGACCGAGTGGTCAAGGTGCAGCGCTGGCGGGTAAATGACAACCTGCCCGGCACGTGCAAATTCTGTCCTTGCGTGGTCAAGACCGAGGCGGTAATGCGTGCGGTCGAACTGGACGTTCCACGCCTGTTCGGTGAATTGAAAGACGAGTTCGGCGAGGATCTGTTGATGCGGTCGGCGGTCTGGATGACGCTACGCGAGAGCAAGGCCAGCTTCGCCATCGAAGGCGAGGCCGACCGGGTAGGGCGGGTGCAACGCTTTGCCGACGTAATGGCGCGTCGTACAGGGCAAGGTGCGGTCCCATTGAGCAATGCCGCGCTGGCAGAGTTGCAGCAGGAAATTCTCGGTGATCGGACGACGATCACCCACTTCGGCGCGCGTCAGTCTCCGGTTTTCGTCGGCGAAACGGTGCGCTACGAGGAGGTCGTCCATTACGTCGCCCCGGCGGCCGATGAAATCGACGCGATGCTTGAAGGGCTGGGAGTGTTCCTCGAGAGGACGCAGGGCCAGTCGCCGGTAATGCGCAGCGCAGTCGCAGCCTTTGGTTTCGTCTATATACACCCGCTCGCTGACGGCAACGGTCGTCTGCACCGTTTTTTGGTCAACGACGTACTGCGACGCGACGGCGTGATTCCGGATCCGGTGATTCTGCCGATCTCAGCGGTGATTACAGACGATGCGGGCGAGCGTCGTGGCTACGACCGAGTGCTGGACCAGGTGTCCAAGCCGCTCATGCAGGCTGTACGCGAGCGAGTAGTCTTCGAGTCCAGACAGACGACCTATCCAGACGGTGTAGTGTCGAACTTCTCTTTTCAGGGCGCTGACCAGGCCCGACCGTTGTGGCGTTATCCGGACCTCGGACCCCATACCGTGTTTCTGGCCAATATCATTGGCCGGACGTTGACTGAGCAAATGCGCGAAGAGTCTCGTTATCTGCGCAGTCACGCGCGGGCGCGGGCGGTGCTGAAGGAGGTGGTCGAGATGCCCGACCACCAAGCGGATCGAGTGCTGCGCTCAATCGAGCAGAATCGCGGCGAATTGAGCAATGTGCTTGCCAAGGAAATGCCCGTCCTGCAACAGGTCGGGGTGTGGGCTGAAATCGTTGACGCCGTCTCGCGGGCGTTTGCGGAGGACGGCGGAGCGGGGGTTGCTGTGATTGATCGATATCGTCCGGGGAAGCCCGTCGACCGCTGAAGTCCTTCATGCGAAGTTCGTTACGCCTGGATTGGATGGCAACGGCTGGCTTAGCTATTAGAGAAATTGTGATCGAATCAAGTCCGTATCGAACGGAGTTACCCCTTGATGAGGCGCAAATACCGCCTGTGCCTGTTGTGGCGAAGCCACCCGTTCTCCTCGGGCTCGTGCATGTAAATCGAACAGCGTCTCCAAATCCGGACGTGGTGTATGCACCAAAGCCCGCAGCATCAACGATATCCCACTCAGGTTGTTCTGAACGTTGTTCCACCGCGGCGATGAGGTGAGCCCCAGATCGGCCCAAATCACGCGCCGCTCCTGCAAATCCATCACGAATGGCAGGCAGATCCCGGTGTCGGATGCGATATCGAGACGGTCGATCACGGATCGCGGAAAGGAGCCCGCCATTTTTTGACATTCAAGGAGTCGCCCTCTGCGCATCGTGTTGATCGGCTGCAGGCCAGAGGCAACTGTCCGCCTACCGGGAACGTATTGGATGTGGCCTAGGTGGCGTTGCAGGTCAGCGTGGCGAAAGAAGGCCGGTGAATGCCTGGCATGGCTTTCAAAGAACTGGAGGCTT
The DNA here is from genome assembly GCF_051132075.1 of Pseudomonas sp. R3-56. Classification (NCBI taxonomy): domain Bacteria; kingdom Pseudomonadati; phylum Pseudomonadota; class Gammaproteobacteria; order Pseudomonadales; family Pseudomonadaceae; genus Pseudomonas; species Pseudomonas sp. R3-56. The sequence continues at coordinate 1,220,322 of NZ_CP071657.1, forward strand.
TGGTTGGGAGACAGTCCTGGAACTCGTCAACGAATCGAAGGCGTGTCTCGCGTGAGATACGACGTGTCGAGCAAGCCGCCTACGACGATTGAGTGGGAATGTTTTGAGCGGTAGTCGCTAGCAAAAAAGCAAAGGCCCGGGTGATGCGGGCCTTTTGCATTTGAGGGGTCAGATGTTCGGTTTGGCCGCCTTGGATTTTTCTTCCTCCAGTTTCCTGGCCTGTTCCGCCTTTGCTTGCGTCTCTTTGGCATTCAACTGGTCATACATGCTTTTGACATCGGTTACGCTCAGAGAGAACTCACGCACCATCTTGTCCTGATCAGGTTGTGAATAAGCCATGATCAGAAGGCTGCACTCGGATGGGAAGTTTTGTGGTGCAGGGAAGGAAACGCCAGGAATGTGCATATTGCTAAAGTGCACCTGCGCGCAAGGACCAATGCCACGGTCGTTAAAGACTTGGTCTACACCCTTATACAGCTTGCCGTTTCGGTCAAACTCCCAGTACATGACTTCTCCCATCTGGGAATTGCGGAACGAGGTCGGGCCGAATTTTTCGGTCAGCGATGCCACCAGATTGTCGAGTGGGATACGCGACCCTTCTTCGTAGTGCTTCATATGCCCGACAAACCATACCTTGCCAGCATCGTCTTGAAGCGCGGCAAACTGGTCGGCTTGGGCAAGAGTCTTGTTGGTCACGGCTGTCACGCCGGCCTCGGTGCCATCGACGGTTTTCAGCGGGCTGATCGTATAGGCCTGGTTGGCTTTCATGATCGCATCTTTGGCTTCTTCCAGAGTCGAGCCAAGGGCGACACCCGAAATATCGGTGGGAACCGCCGCGAAAGCTGTGGATACGGCAAATGCCAGGGTTGCAGACAGAGTGATGCAAGCGCCAATTTTGCTCATGAATAAATCCCTTTGTATGAAAGATACCGTGCGGTCCCGCTTAGACCGGTATCCGAACATTTTCCGGTGGGACGAAGCAACACAAATCCATTGCCTGGACATCAAGTTTGAAAAAGGGGTTCATCGCCCGAGCGCGCCCCGCGACAATCCTTCACTTAATCTTTCTCAATTGCAGGTGTATCGTATTCGCCTTTTCCGGGCCCCACCGGCCCGTCGCAGATTCAAGAGGTAGTCGCGTTCATGTCCTTTACCCGTCGCCAAATACTCGGTGGCCTGGCCGGTCTTGTTGTCGTTGGCGTAGGTGCGGGAGGCGCGTCGCGGTATTGGTTGGGCAAGATGGCCGATGCCGAGGCCGGTCACGACTATGAACTGATCGCGGCGCCGCTGGACGTGGAGCTGGTGGCCGGGCACAAGACCCAGGCCTGGGCCTTTGGTCCGTCAGCGCCGGGCACCGAGTTGCGGGTGCGCCAGGGCGAGTGGTTGCGGGTGCGATTCATCAACCATTTGCCGGTCGCGACGACCATTCACTGGCACGGCATCCGCTTGCCACTGGAGATGGACGGCGTACCGTATGTCTCGCAACTGCCGGTGTTGCCAGGCGAGTACTTCGATTACAAATTCCGCGTGCCGGACGCCGGCAGCTATTGGTATCACCCGCACGTCAACAGCAGCGAGGAGCTCGGACGCGGGCTGGTGGGGCCGCTGATCATCGAAGAGCGTGAGCCTACCGGCTTCAAATACGAGCAGACGTTGAGCCTCAAGAGCTGGCATGTGGACGAGCAGGGCGAGTTCGTCGCGTTCAGTATCCCCCGCGAGGCGGCGCGTGGCGGCACGGCCGGGCGGCTGTCGACGATCAACGGCGTGCCCCAGGCGGTGATTGATTTGCCGGCCGGGCAGATTACCCGGGTGCGTTTGCTCAACCTCGACAACACGCTGACTTACCGCATCAATATCCCCGGCGTCGAGGCGCAGATCTATGCGCTCGACGGCAATCCCGTCGCGCCGCGCCCGTTGGGCAAGGAGTACTGGCTGGGCCCGGGTATGCGCATCTGCCTGGCGATCAAGGCGCCGCCGGCCGGTGAAGAGTTGTCGTTGCGCAATGGCCCGGTGCGCCTGGGGACTCTGCGTTCGGTGCCCAACAATGACGCACCGAGCCAGTGGCCGTCGGCGCTGCCGCCTAACCCGGTGGCCGAGCCGGACCTGGCCAATGCGCAGAAACTCAACTTCAATTTCGAGTGGGTCGGTTCGGTCTCGGTCAATGTCGACAATGGCAAGCCGCCGAGCCTGTGGCAAATCAATGGCAAGGCCTGGGATATCACCGACAAGACCTGCGCCGATCGGCCGATTGCCACGCTGAAGAAAGGCCAGAGCTATATATTCGAATTGAAGAACATGACCCAGTACCAGCACCCGATCCATCTGCACGGCATGAGCTTCAAGGTCATTGCGTCGAACCGGCACAAGGTCATTCCGTATTTCACCGATACCTACCTGCTGGGCAAGAACGAGCGGGCACAGGTGGCGCTGGTGGCGGATAACCCCGGCGTGTGGATGTTCCACTGCCATGTGATCGATCACATGGAAACCGGCCTGATGGCCGCCATCGAGGTGGCGTGATGCGCCAGATTCGTCCCGCGCGGATCATCGACCGCAGCCGCGACCAGGATTTCATGCGTGAAGCCCTGGCTCTCGCCGCCCAAGGCGCCACGCTGGGCGAAGTCCCGGTGGGCGCGGTGCTGGTGCAGGATGGTGAGATCATTGGGCGTGGCTTCAACTGCCCGATCAGTGGCCACGACCCCAGCGCCCACGCGGAGATGGTCGCCATCCGCGCCGCTGCCCAGGCGGTGAGCAACTATCGCCTGCCTGGCAGCACGCTGTATGTGACGCTGGAACCGTGCAGCATGTGCGCCGGCCTCATCGTCCACTCACGCATCGCCCGGGTCGTCTACGGGGCGCTGGAACCCAAGGCTGGGATCGTGCAGAGCCAAGGGCAGTTTTTCAGCCAAGGCTTTTTGAATCATCGGGTGATGTTCGAGGGCGGGGTGTTGGCTGAGGAATGCAGCGCGGTGTTGAGCGAGTTTTTCAAGGCCAGGCGAGCCAGATCCCAAGATTGAACACACAACCCTGTGGCGAGGGAGCTTGCTCCCGCTCGGCTGCGCAGCAGTCGTAAAACCTGCTGACCGGTTATTCCAGGTGCATCGTGTTGGCGGGTTTGGGGCTGCTGCGCAGCCCAGCGGGAGCAAGCTCCCTCGCCACAATGATGGGCAATCCTTTAGAGTACCATTGCTCCCTACCAGGGTGTCGTGTTGCTTGGGCTGTTTACTTACGCGCCACAATCACCGCCCGCATCGGCGCCGGCAGTCCTTCGATGGTTTTACTGTGGTCCGCAGGATCGAGGAAATCACTCAGCGACTGGTATTTCATCCACTCGGTGCTGCGCTGTTCCTCCACGGTCGTCAGGCTGACGTCCACGCAACGCACATCGCTGAACCCGGCGCGGCGCAGCCAGCGCTCAAGGGCGGGGACCGACGGTAGGAACCAGACGTTGCGCATCTGCGCGTAGCGGTCCTCGGGCACCAGCACCTGGTGTTCGTCGCCTTCGATCACCAGGGTTTCGAGCACCAGCTCACCGCCTTTTACCAGGCAGTCCTTCAAGGCCAACAGATGCTCGATCGGCGAGCGGCGGTGGTAGAACACCCCCATGGAGAACACCGTGTCAAAACCTTCCAGCTCCGGCGGCAGGGCTTCGAATGGGAACGGCAGGTGCCAGGCGTTGGGCTGTGACAGGTAGCGCTGCACCGCCTGGAACTGGCAGAAGAACAGCCAGTTCGGGTCGACGCCAATCACCGTGTCCGCGCCGGCACCGAGCATCCGCCACATGTAGTAGCCGTTGCCGCAGCCGACATCGAGGATGCGCTTGCCCTTGAGGTCCAGATGCGGGGCGACGCGTGACCATTTCCAGTCCGAGCGCCATTCGGTGTCGACGTGGACGCCAAACAGATCGAACGGGCCCTTGCGCCACGGAGAAAGACCCATCAGCGCGGTACGCATCTGGGCGCGGGTTTCGTCAGAGCAATCTGCGTCCAGCGTCAGCCCGTTCAGCAGATCCACGGTGGTGGGCTGCAAGGCCGGCAGCGCATCGAGGGCGCTTTGCCAACGCTCCAGGTCGCCGTGGCCCTTTTCCATCTTGATATCGAGCTGCGTTTGCAGCGTCGCGGCCCAGTCGGCCAGGGGCGTGCCGGCCAGATGGCGGGCGAGGGGGGACAGGTCAATCATGGCAAGGCAATCAACGAGGCGAAGTTAAGACACTGGAACCACGGCACGACTTTCGAGAAGCCGGCCGCCAGCAGGCGCTCGCGGTGTTCTTCGAGGCTGTCGGGCTTCATGACGTTTTCGATGGCGCTGCGTTTCTGGGCAATTTCCAGTTCGCTGTAGCCGTTGGCGCGCTTGAACGCCACGTGCAGGTCGGTCAGCAGGGCATGTTCCTCGGCATCGTTGAAGCGCAATTTTTCCGAGAGGATCAAGGCGCCGCCGGGCAGCAAGGACTGGCGGATACGGGTCAGCAACGCGGTGCGTTGTTCGGGTGCGATGAATTGCAGGGTGAAGTTCAACGCCACCACCGAGGCCGGCTGGAACGCCAGCGCAAGGATGTCGCCTTCGATCACTTCCACCGGCAACAGCTCCTGGAACATCGAGTCTTGGCCGTTGAGGTATTCGCGGCAGCGCTCGACCATGGCCGCCGAGTTATCCACCGCGATCACCCGGCAACCGTCGGTGCGCACATGACGGCGCAGCGCCTGGGTCACCGCGCCCAGGGACGAACCGAGGTCATACAGCACGCTGTTGGGCTGGGCGAACTGTGCGGCGAGCACGCCGAGGTTCTCGACGATGGTCGGGTAGCCTGGCACCGAGCGCTTGATCATGTCCGGGAACACTCGAACCACGTCTTCATTGAAGGCGAAGTCAGGCACCTGGGCCAGCGGCTGGGCGAATAGGCGATCGGGTTCTTTGCTCACGACGGTTCCGGCGGCAGGGATAGTGAAAAGGCCGGCATTTTAACCAAAAAACCTGTGGGAGCGAGCTTGCTCGCGATTGCGATGGTTCAGCCAGTCGTTCGGTTGGCTGACAGATTGCTATCGCGAGCAGGCTCGCTCGCACATTTGATCTCTGTTTAGTGATGTTTTTGGAGAAGAAAGGTGGCCGCCCCCATCAGCGCGAGTATCAGCCAACCCACGTTCAATTCACCGAAATGGCGCAGTCGAAGGTTTCCACGGGCGGTACTTCAGGCGCCCAGGGTTGTTGATACGTCAGGCGCAAGCGCCCGGTGCCGGCGTTCAACGCCTGGAAGCGCCAGGTTGACACCCCGGCGGCGCCGACGATGCCGGCGTCTTCCGGGTTGCGATAGACCTCCGGGCCCAACGCCTTCAACACGCCGCCGGCTGAATCCTGAACCGTCCATCGGTAGCCGGTGCTGGGGTTGGTCGGAAGGCTCAGTATCAGGTTCTGGCCGTTATTGAGCTGCACCGGGCATTGGCTAAGCTTCTCGACCGTCACGTTGTGTTTCGGTTGCATGGCACAGGCACTCAACAAGGCGAGGCTGACAGGTACGAGCAGGCGGGTGAGAGACATAAGGGCTCCGGCGTTCACGACGAACGGCGAGCATAACCGAAGATGCTACCGGGTGTGTCAGATGAGGTGTGTTGGTTGTGAGGGGCCCCATCGCGAGCAAGCTCGCTCCCACAGGGTTCGGTGTGGATCACAAACGCTGTGAACGACACTTATCCAATGTGGGAGATTCTATGGTGCAGGACTAGCCCCTAAATGCCTTTTGGTAAGTATTCGCTCTGGTTCTTCAACAGAGCGAATACCACTCGGGCAAGCTTGCGGGCCAGCGCTACCAATGCCTCGGTTGTGCTGAGCCCTCGGGACCTCAAACCCTCGTAAAATCCCTTCCACGCCGCTGTGCGACTCGCCGACATCGCGGCGTTGTGCATCAATCGGCGTGCCTCCGGATCACCTCGCTTAGACAGGCAGCGGCGTCCCTTCTTTTTTCCCGAGTCCGATATGCGCAGGTCCAGCCCCAGAAAAGCGATGAAGGCATCGGCATTTCTGAAATCTCCACGCTGGAACGACGTGAGCAAACGGGCACCGCTTAACAGACCGATGCCTTCGACTTTCATGCAGCGCTTGAGCTGACTGCCCAAACCGGCTGCATCCAACTGCGTCTGGATTGTTTTCTCAAGCAAAATTTCGAGTCTTTGCATGGCCTTTATCTGGTTCTCGAAGGCCGTTTTGAGCAACGGTTCGTTCGACCAGCTTTGCTTGAGGCTGACACGCGCCTGAACCAAGGCTGCCCGTCGCCGGAAAAGGCTTATAAGCCTGCAATACAGGGGCGATGGCGGGGACCAAGGGTGCAACTGGTGGCCTTCGTTGTTCAAGTAGCGAGCCAACAACCGAGCATCCAGCGCATCGGTTTTAGCGCGCACTTTCACACCTTTGCGGTAATGACTGAGTTCGTAACCGCCGATCATATAAATCACACAGCCATGCGCATAAGCCAGATCGGCGAAGTCCTGATGATAGATATTGGTGGCTTCGATGGCGACATCCACTGGCGCAGGTAATGCCTTGAGCCACTTCTTGATATCAGCTTTGGTGTTGGGAATCGTTTCGAGTCGATCGGATTGGGCGTGATAAATCACCAACTCATCTTTGGCGACATCCACACCTACGATCGGCTGGGCGGTGGCGACGGGCATTGCCATTGAAAATCCTCCGGGCTAAGGTTTGAACACTTGAAGGGTTCACCCAGAGGCGCAGGCTTGTTCCTATCGTCGGTCTAGGCCAGATGCATTCTTTATCGGCGCTTGGGTGAAAGGAGGAGGGGTGAAATCTCCCACGGTCTGTACTGCGGCTAACAGTCAGAATCGAGCCTAGTCCCTCCTCCTCCCTTCAAGTCCTACCATACAAGCGAGCCTGCTCGCGAAGGCGCCAGCACAGGCACTACAGGACCGTCAGAACAACACCTTCGCCACATCCGCAAACCGCTTGGCAAAGTGCACCGTGACACCTTCCTTGAGGTAGTCCGGCAATTCTTCGAAATTGCCCCGGTTGGCATCCGGCAGGATCAATTCACTGATCTTCTGCCGACGCGCCGCGATGACTTTTTCGCGCACGCCGCCAATCGGCAGGACATGCCCGGTAAGGGTCAGTTCACCGGTCATGGCCACGCCTTTTTTCGGCGGCTGGTTACGCGCCAGGGACAGCAGGGCGCTGGCCATGGTCACGCCGGCACTCGGGCCGTCCTTGGGCGTGGCGCCTTCCGGTACGTGCAGGTGAACAAAAGCCTCATCGAAAAACTTCGGATCACCGCCGAATTGCTTCAGGTGCGAACTGACGTAGCTGTGGGCAATTTCAGCCGATTCCTTCATGACTTCGCCCAGTTGCCCGGTGAGCTTGAAGCCGCGATTGAGCGTGTGGATACGCGTTGCCTCGATCGGCAGGGTCGCGCCGCCCATGCTGGTCCAGGCCAGTCCGGTGATCACACCCACGCCGGACAGCACCTGCTCATTGCGAAATACCGGTTTGCCCAGGGACGCCTCGAGATCCTTCGGCCCGAGTTTGATCACGGCTTTCGGCTCGTCGATCAGCTTCATCACCGCCTTGCGCACCAGTTTGCCCAGCTGTTTTTCCAACTGACGGACGCCGGCCTCCCGGGCATAACCGTCGATCAGTGCCTTGAGGGCGCTGTCGTTGATGCTCAGGCTGCCCTTGGAAACGCCGGCCTTGGCGAGTTGCTTGGGCCATAAGTGGCGCTTGGCGATGGCGACTTTTTCTTCAGTGATATAGCCCGACAGGCGAATCACTTCCATCCGGTCCAGCAGCGGGCCGGGAATCGAGTCCAAGGTGTTGGCGGTGCACACAAAGAGCACTTTCGACAGGTCCAGGCGCATGTCCAGGTAGTGGTCGAGGAATTCGACGTTCTGTTCCGGGTCGAGGGTTTCCAGCAGTGCGGAAGCCGGGTCGCCCTGGTAGCTCTGGCCCATCTTGTCGATTTCGTCGAGCATGATCACCGGGTTCATCACTTCGACGTCCTTGAGCGCCTGCACCAGCTTGCCCGGCTGGGCGCCGATGTAGGTGCGCCGGTGGCCCTTGATTTCGGCCTCGTCGCGCATGCCGCCGACACTGAAACGATAGAACGGCCGCCCGAGGGATTCGGCAATGGACTTGCCGACGCTGGTCTTGCCCACACCCGGAGGGCCAACCAGCAAAACGATCGAACCGCTGATCTCGCCTTTGTAAGCGCCCACCGCGAGGAATTCCAGGATGCGGTCCTTGATGTCGTCCAGGCCGGCGTGGTGCTGGTCGAGAATCTTGCGGGCGTGCTTGAGATCAAGTTTGTCCTGGCCATACACGCCCCACGGCACCGATGTTGCCCAATCGAGGTAATTACGCGTAACGGCGTATTCCGGCGAGCCGGTTTCCAGGATCGAGAGCTTGTTCATTTCCTCTTCGATGCGTTTCTGTGCCTGGGCCGGCAGCACCTTGCCCTCCAGGCGCTGTTCGAATTGTTCCAGGTCGGCGCTGCGGTCGTCCTTGGTCAAGCCCAGCTCCTGCTGGATGACCTTGAGTTGCTCCTTGAGAAAGAACTGGCGCTGATGTTCGCCGATCTTGCTGTTGACCTCGGCGGAAATCTCTTTCTGCAGCCGCGCCACTTCGACTTCCTTGCGCAGCATCGGCAGGACTTTTTCCATGCGCTTGAGCATCGGCACGCAATCGAGCACTTCCTGCAATTCACTGCCGGTGGCGGAGGTGAGCGCGGCGGCGAAGTCGGTCAGCGGCGAAGGATCGTTGGGGCTGAAGCGGTTGAGGTAGTTCTTCAGCTCTTCGCTGTACAGCGGGTTGAGCGGCAGCAGTTCCTTGATCGCATTGATCAGCGCCATGCCGTAGGCCTTGACCTCGTCGGTCGGCTCGCTTGGCTGATGCGGGTATTCGACTTCCACCAGGTATGGCGGGCGATGATGCTTGAGCCAGGTGCGAATGCGCACGCGGGTCAGGCCCTGGGCAACGAACTGCAATTTGCCGGCCTCACGGCTGGCGTGGTGGACCTTCACCAGTGTGCCGTACAGCGGCAGTTTCGAGGTGTCGAAGTGGCGCGGGTCTTCCTGGGGCGTGTCCATGAAGAACAACGCCAGGGAATGGTGATCGGACTTGGCCACCAGCTCCAGGGTCTCGGCCCACGGTTCTTCGTTGACGATGACCGGCAGTACCTGGGCCGGGAAGAACGGACGATTGTGGATCGGGATGATGTAGACCTTGTCCGGCAGGCTCTGGCCGGGCAGGGCCAGGCCCGTACCGGAAACGGTGTGTTCGATCTGTTCGGCGTCTGCGTATTCGTCGTTTGCTTCAGTCGAGTGCTGGTCGCTCATGGGGCACCTGCGCAATGGAGTATGGGTCTTAGATGGGGCAGGTGAGGGGTTGTTTCAATGCTGGATAATTGTCAGGGGTTATTTCAATGGTCTGCGTTCAGGCTGGCGACAGGTTGATGTGGCGAGGGAATGATCCCTCGCCACCGCTTCAACCGATGCGATTCAAGTCGTTATGACGCGTTTCCTTAAGGCACAGTACCGCGATAACGCTGAGCACCGCCGCTGCGGAAACGTATCCGCCGACGTAGCTCAGGCCGCCCATCGCCACCAGTTTCTGGGCGAAGAACGGTGCCGCCGACGCACCGACGATGCCGCCCAGGTTGTAGGCCGCCGACGCGCCGGTGTAGCGCACGTGTGTGGGAAACAGCTCCGGCAGCAACGCGCCCATGGGAGCGAAAGTCACGCCCATCAGGAACAGTTCGATGCACAGGAACAATGCCACGCCAGCGGTAGAACCGTGGGTCAGCAACGGTTCCATGAGGAAACCCGAGGCAATCGCCAGGACGCCGCCGATAACCAGTACCGGCTTGCGCCCGTAGCGGTCGCTGGCCCAGGCCGATAGCGGCGTGGCGGCGGCCATGAACAGCACGGCAAAGCACAGCAGGCCGAGGAAGGTCTCGCGGCTGTAACCGAGGGTGGACACGCCATAGCTCAGGGAAAATACCGTCGAGATGTAGAACAGGGCGTAACACACCACCATCGCGGCCGCGCCGAGCATTGTTGGCGCCCAATACTGGCTGAACAGCTCGACCAAGGGGATTTTCACCCGTTCCTGACGTGCCACCGCGTTGGCGAAGACCGGCGTTTCATGGAGCTTGAGACGCACATAAAGGCCAACGATGACCAGGGCGGCGCTCAGCAGGAACGGAATCCGCCAGCCCCAGGAGCGGAACTGCTCGTCGTCGAGAGTCATGGCCAGGGTCAGGAACAATCCGTTGGCCGCCAGGAAGCCGATGGAGGGGCCCAGTTGGGGGAACATGCCAAACCAGGCGCGCTTGCCTTTCGGGGCGTTCTCGGTGGCGAGCAACGCCGCGCCGCCCCATTCACCGCCCAGTCCCAGGCCCTGGCCGAAACGCAGCAGGCACAGGAGAATCGGCGCCCACGCGCCAATGCTGGCGTAGCCGGGCAGCACGCCGATGAGGGTGGTGCACACGCCCATCAGCAGCAGCGACGCCACCAGGGTGGACTTGCGCCCGATCCGGTCGCCGAAATGGCCGAACAGCGCCGAGCCCAGTGGCCGGGCGAGGAAGGCGATGCCGAACGTCAGGAAGGACGACAGCATCTGTGCCGTGCCCGAGGTTTGCGGAAAGAATACCGGCCCGATCACCAGGGCGGCAGCGGTCGCGTAGACGTAGAAATCGTAGAACTCGATGGCGGTGCCGATGAAACTCGCGGTTGCCACGCGGGTGGCCGAGTTGGTCGGTTGGTTCGCCACGGCGTCATTGCAAGTGGTGGTGGTCATGCGGTTATCCCTGACAGTCATGTGCTCCGTTGGAGCGAATTATTATGGTCGAACACCCAGGGATGTGGGTTGGGGCGCTGTCGCTGTTTCGGGTAGGAACAGTCGCAGGGTTACAGCGGATATTGCCGGTGGGCTGCCCGGAACGGTCTGAGTGCCGGGTAAGCACTGGGTTCGGGCGGGGCTGGGTAAGCGGGTTGAGTATAGGAAGGGGGCTAACGAATCGACAAGAGAGCCTGCGCACAATATCGGGCCTACGATGAGCTTTTTGTGGCGAGGGGATTTATCCCCGTTGGGCTGCGAAGCAGCCCCAAATACAGTCAACTCAATTTGCTTGGTGTACCGGGTTGTCGGGTTTGGGGGCTGCTGCGCAGCCCGGCGGGGATAAATCCCCTCGCCACAACGATGTTTTACCTTGAGCCTGTTGGGTGTCAGGAAACAGCGGGCACCGAGCTGTTATGCCACACCAGCACCTGGCTGACGCGGTTGTCGACGGTCTCGATGATTTCCAGCCGGTAGCGGCCGATCTTCAGGCAGACCGGGCTTTCGGGGATGGTTTCCAGCGCTTCGGTGACCAGGCCGTTGAGTGTCTTGGGGCCATCGCAAGGCAAGTGCCAGCCGAGGGTCTTGTTCAATTCGCGGATCGACGCCGCGCCCTCGATCATCAGGCGGCCATCGGGCTGGGGATGGACATGGGGATTGTCGAGGCTGTGCTCGCTTTCGAACTCGCCGACGATTTCTTCGAGGATGTCTTCCAGGGTCACGATGCCCAGCACTTCGCCGTATTCATCCACCACCATGCCCAGGCGTCGCTGCTGCTTGTGGAAGTTGAGCAACTGCAGTTGCAGCGGCGTGCTCTCGGGGACGAAGTAAGGCTCGTGGCAAGCGCTCAGCAGCGCTTCCTTGGTCAGGCTCGCGTCCGCCAGCAGGTGGCGGATCTGGCGGGTGTTGAGCACCGCTTCGACCTGGTTGATATCGCTGTGGAACACCGGCAGGCGGGTCCGACGGTTCAGGCGCAGTTGTTCGATGATTTCGCCGATAGGGTCGTCGAGGTTGATCCCGTCCACCTCGCTGCGGGGCACGAGGATGTCGTTGACGGTGATGTTGTCCAGCGCATGGATGCCGGATACCGGATGGACCCGGCCGCTGTGTTCCTGTTCATGCTCAGCGCGTGGCGGTGCGGGCATCTCATCGTCGCTGTGCTGGACAGCGCCGGTCTTGCGGGCAAACGGGCGCAGCAGCAACTGACTGAAACCGTTGAGCAGCCAGGCGGCCGGATAGACAATTTTCAGCGGCAGGGCAAGCAAGCTGTTGCCCAGGCCCAGCACCGCGTCGGGGTAGCGGGTCGCCAGGGTGCGAGGCAGGTAATCGGCAAAAACCAGCAAGGCCGCGCTGGTGCCGAGCCAGGCCAGCCACGGGCCGTTTTCCAGCCAGGCAAAAATCGCCAGCCAGGTGCCGATTACCACCGCCAGCGCACGACAGAGGGTGTTGCCCAGGATCAGGCTGGCGATAGGGAAGTTCAGCTTCGCCAGTGGCTTGTCGCCAGAGCGCGACGCTTTGCGTTGCGCGAGCAGATATTGTTGGGCCGCTTCGATGGCCGTGAACAGCGCCGACCAGAGGATCAGTACGACCATTACCGCAAACAATGGCCCCAAGGGCAGCCTATCCATCAGTGTCGTCCGTCAGACATGCAGGATGTATTCGCGGACCAGCTTGCTGCCGAAGTAGGCGAGCATCAGCAGGCAGAATCCGGCCAGGGTCCAGCGAATTGCCTTGTGGCCCCGCCAGCCGAGACGATTACGCCCCCACAGCAGCACGCTGAACACGATCCACGCCAGGCACGCCAACAATGTCTTGTGCACCAGGTGTTGGGCGAACAGGTTTTCGACGAACAGCCAGCCGGAAATCAGCGACAGCGACAGCAGCGTCCAGCCGGCCCAGAGGAAACCGAACAGCAGGCTTTCCATGGTTTGCAGCGGCGGAAAGTTGCGGATCAGCCCGGACGGGTGCTTGTGCTTGAGCTGATGGTCCTGCACCAGCAGCAGCAATGCCTGGAATACCGCGATGGTGAACAGGCCGTAGGCGAGGATCGACAACAGGATATGGGCGAGAATGCCTGGCTCTTCGTCGATGATCTGCACGGTGCCCGAGGGCGCGAACTGCGCCAGCAGCACCGTGGCCAGTCCCAGCGGGAACAGCAGCACCAGCAGGTTTTCCACGGGGATGCGCGAGCAGGCCAGCAGCGTCAGGGCAATCACGGCCACGGCAATCAGGCTGGCGGCATTGAAGAAGTCCAGGCCCAGGCCGATCGGCGTCATCAGGTGGGTGACAAGACTGGCCGCGTGGACAAGCACCGCCAGCACGCCGAGCGTGACCAGCAGGCGCTTGTTCGCCTTGGCGCCGGAGGCCAGGCGGGTGCCCTGATAGAAGGTCGCAGCGGCATAAAGACAAGCGGCGGCGAGGGAAGCAAGCAAGCTGGGTGACAAGGGGAGCATAAATCCTGTTAGGCAAGCCCGAAAGGCGCTGAGTTTGGCATAGAACCCCCACCGCACGAAAGACCACCGCAACCGACGGCGAGGTGTACGTCGCACGCTTCTTCGCTATAATCCGCGACCTGCCCACGCCGCAGGCTCGCCGAGCACATATTTCACGGTCTGGGCCGCCATTATCCCGGTCTTATCTGGGCCTGAAAGGATCGCGCATGTTTGAAAACCTAACCGACCGTCTCTCGCAGACGCTGCGCCATGTCACCGGCAAGGCGAAACTGACCGAAGACAACATCAAAGACACCCTGCGCGAAGTGCGCATGGCGTTGCTCGAAGCCGACGTCGCCCTGCCGGTGGTCAAGGACTTCGTCAATTCGGTGAAGGAACGCGCCGTCGGCACCGAAGTGTCGCGCAGCCTGACGCCGGGCCAGGCCTTCGTGAAGATTGTCCAGGCCGAACTCGAAAGCCTGATGGGCGCCGCCAACGAAGACCTGAACCTGAGCGCCGTGCCTCCGGCGGTCGTGCTGATGGCCGGCCTGCAGGGCGCGGGCAAGACCACCACTGCCGGCAAGCTGGCGCGCTTCCTTAAAGAGCGCAAGAAGAAGTCGGTGATGGTGGTGTCCGCGGACATCTATCGTCCGGCGGCGATCAAGCAGCTGGAAACCCTGGCCAACGACATCGGCGTGACGTTCTTTCCGTCCGACCTGAGCCAGAAGCCGGTGGACATCGCCCAGGCTGCTATAAAGGAAGCGAAGCTCAAGTTCATCGACGTGGTTATCGTCGACACCGCCGGTCGCCTGCACATCGATGAAGAGATGATGGGCGAGATCAAGGCACTGCACGCCGCGATCAACCCGGTGGAAACCCTGTTCGTGGTCGACGCCATGACCGGCCAGGATGCGGCCAACACGGCCAAGGCCTTCGGCGACGCACTGCCGCTGACCGGCGTGATCCTGACCAAGGTCGACGGCGATGCCCGTGGCGGTGCCGCGCTGTCGGTCCGCGCGATTACCGGCAAGCCGATCAAGTTCATCGGTATGGGCGAGAAGAGCGAGGCGCTCGAGCCGTTCCACCCCGAGCGTATCGCCTCGCGTATCCTCGGCATGGGCGACGTGCTCAGCCTGATCGAGCAGGCCGAACAGACCCTTGACAAGGACAAGGCCGACAAACTGGCCAAGAAGCTGAAGAAGGGCAAGGGCTTCGACCTCGAAGACTTCCGCGACCAGTTGCAACAGATGAAGAACATGGGCGGCCTCGGCGGCCTCATGGACAAACTGCCGAACATCGGTGGCGTGAACCTGGCGCAAATGGGCAATGCACAGGGCGCGGCCGAGAAGCAGTTCAAGCAGATGGAAGCCATCATTAACTCCATGACCCCGGCCGAGCGCCGCGACCCTGACCTGATCAGCGGTTCGCGCAAACGCCGTATCGCCATGGGTTCCGGCACGCAGGTGCAGGACATCGGTCGCTTGATTAAGCAACACAAGCAGATGCAGAAGATGATGAAGAAGTTCTCCGCCAAGGGCGGGATGGCCAAGATGATGCGCGGCATGGGCGGTATGTTGCCCGGCGGCGGTATGCCGAAAATGTAAAGAATCTGCGCCGGCTGTCATGTCGGCGTTGCCCCGCACGGATGCGGGGATCTCCAGCAAACCCGTGCTATGCGGGAGCTACCTGCCGTTTTTCATGACGGCTCTACGGCAAATCTTGATCGCACGGCGCCATGCGCCGGAAAAAGTCATTTGCAAAAGTCCGGATATTCCTTAGAATATGCGGCCTTTCGGGCACCTATGCCCGCTGTGCATTTAGATTTGCAGCACCGACTACAGGAACGATGTTCACATGCTAACAATCCGTCTTGCCCTTGGCGGCTCCAAAAAGCGCCCGTTTTACCACCTGACCGTAACCGACAGCCGCAATCCGCGTGACGGTTCCCACAAGGAACAGGTTGGTTTCTTCAACCCTGTTGCCCGTGGTCAGGAAATCCGTCTGTCCGTGAACCAAGAGCGCGTAGCCTACTGGCTGAGCGTTGGTGCACAGCCTTCTGAGCGTGTTGCTCAGTTGTTGAAGGAATCGGCTAAGGCTGCGGCCTGAGCAATATGAACGCGACGCCAAAAGATGCTGATGATCTGATCGTTGTCGGCAAGATCTATTCTGTTCATGGCGTTCGCGGCGAAGTGAAGGTTTATTCCTTTACTGATCCGATCAAAAACCTGTTGGACTACAACACCTGGACGCTCAAGCGCGAAGGTAGCGTGAAACAGGTTGAGCTGGTCAGCGGACGTGGGAACGACAAGTTCCTGGTCGCAAAGCTCAAGGGTCTTGATGATCGTGAAGAAGCGCGTCTTCTGGCCGGTTATGAGATCTGCGTGCCGCGCAACCTGTTCCCTGAACTGACCGACGGCGAGTACTACTGGTACCAGCTTGTAGGTCTTAAGGTCATCGACCACCTCGGGCAACTGCTCGGGAAGATCGATCACCTGCTCGAGACCGGTTCGAACGATGTCATGGTGGTAAAGCCTTGCGTCGGTAGCCTGGATGATCGCGAACGCCTGTTGCCCTATACCGAGCAATGCGTGTTGGCCGTTGACCTGGCAGCAGGCGAGATGAAGGTGGAATGGGATGCGGATTTCTAGACGTGGCTAATCTGCGCGTTGAAGTCATCACGTTGTTTCCCGAGATGTTTTCCGCCATCAGCGAATACGGCATAACCAGCCGCGCGGTGAAACAGGAGCTGTTGCAGCTCACTTGTTGGAATCCGCGGGACTACACCACGGATCGACATCACACTGTGGACGATCGCCCGTTTGGCGGTGGTCCGGGCATGGTGATGAAGATCAAGCCCCTGGAAGATGCACTGGTTCAGGCCAGGACGGCAGCCGGGGAGGGTGCGAAGGTGATCTACCTGTCGCCCCAAGGCCGTCAACTGACTCAGTCGGCGGTACGCGAGCTGGCGAAATCGGATGCATTGATCCTGATTGCCGGCCGTTACGAAGGCATTGACGAGCGTTTCATTGAAGCTCATGTCGATGAAGAGTGGTCGATTGGCGACTATGTACTGTCTGGCGGCGAGCTGCCGGCGATGGTCCTGATCGATGCGGTTACACGACTGCTGCCTGGAGCTTTAGGGCATGCGGATTCCGCCGAGGAAGATTCCTTTACGGATGGTCTGCTGGATTGCCCGCACTACACCCGACCGGAGGTGTATGCGGATCAGCGTGTTCCCGACGTGTTGCTAAGTGGCAACCACGCGCACATCCGGCGTTGGCGTTTACAGCAGTCCCTTGGTCGGACCTATGAACGACGCGCCGATCTTCTGGAAAGCCGCTCGCTTTCTGGAGAAGAGAAGAAGCTGCTCGAGGAATACATCCGCGAGCGGGACGATAGTTAACAACGTATCGATGGTAAGTCCGATGACTTGCCTTAGGAGCACAGCATGACCAACAAAATCATCCTTGCACTCGAAGCAGAGCAGATGACCAAAGAAATCCCTCCCTTTGCCCCGGGCGACACCATTGTCGTTCAGGTGAAAGTGAAGGAAGGCGACCGTGCACGTCTGCAAGCGTTCGAAGGCGTTGTTATCGCCAAGCGTAACCGCGGCGTAAACAGTGCATTCACCGTTCGTAAAATCTCCAACGGTGTTGGCGTAGAGCGTACTTTCCAGACCTACAGCCCGCAGATCGACAGCATGGCTGTGAAGCGTCGCGGTGACGTGCGTAAAGCCAAGCTGTACTACCTGCGTGACCTGTCCGGTAAAGCAGCTCGCATCAAGGAAAAACTGGCTTAAGTCCAGCTTCCGATGCAAAAAAAAGCAGCCTGCGGGCTGCTTTTTTGTTGCCTGCGATTTGGTCTTTGCGCACCCTGCATGGCTTCATTCCCGTTGAATCCGTGTACGCCCGTATCCTTCAAGAGTCTTTATGCCTGCCATCGATCACCCGCTGATAGACCAGTTTCTCGATGCCCTGTGGCTGGAGAAGGGGTTGTCCGATAACACCCGCGATGCCTATCGCAGCGACCTCGCCCTGTTCAACGGCTGGCTCCAGGAAAACAACCTGGAGCTGGCCAATGCCGGGCGCGAGTTGATCCTCGATCATCTGGCGTGGCGCCTGGAGCAGAACTACAAGCCGCGCTCTACTGCCCGGTTTCTCTCTGGCTTGCGTGGGTTCTATCGTTATTTGTTGCGGGAAAAGCTGATCGCGGTGGACCCGACCTTGCGCGTGGAAATGCCGCAACTGGGGCGTCCGCTGCCCAAATCCCTGTCGGAAGCGGACGTCGAGGCGCTGCTGGCGGCACCGGACCTCAGCGACCCCATCGGTCAGCGCGACCGGGCCATGCTGGAAGTGTTGTATGCCTGTGGTTTGCGGGTCACTGAACTGATCAGCTTGACGCTGGAACAAGTGAACCTGCGCCAGGGCGTGTTGCGGGTGATGGGCAAGGGCAGCAAGGAACGCCTGGTTCCGATGGGCGAAGAAGCGATCGTCTGGGTCGAGCGGTACATGCGCGACGCCCGTCATGACCTGCTGGGCGGGCGTCCCAGCGACGTGCTGTTTCCCAGCCTGCGCGGGGAGCAGATGACCCGCCAGACTTTCTGGCACCGCATCAAGCACCAGGCCAAGGTGGCCGGGATCAACAAATCGCTCTCGCCCCACACGCTGCGCCATGCCTTCGCCACGCACCTGCTCAATCACGGCGCCGACCTGCGGGTGGTGCAGATGCTGCTGGGGCATAGCGACCTGTCCACCACCCAGATCTATACCCATGTGGCCCGGGCGCGGTTGCAGGAGTTGCATGCCAGGCACCATCCGCGCGGCTGAATGAACACCCGCTTTTGTGGCGAGGAAGCTTGCTCCCGCTGGGCGCGAAGCGCCCCAATGCAGCAGCCGCGATCTTCCCTGAGAGCGGAGTGACTCCATTTGCGACTGCTGCGCAGCCGAGCGGGAGCAAGCTCCCTCGCCACAGGGGACCTGGTACACCGACATCGTGTGTTGTCTTGCGACAGGTGAATTCGGCCATACGGGCCTTATGTGGTAGGCTTTCCCGGTTTGCACAGTGGGCGGCTGGAACCCGAATCTCTGCCTCGGTGTCCCTGCCTATTTGTTTGCCTCAGGAGTCCTCATGCGTTTGATCCAGATGTTCACCGCCGCCGCCATTGCGTTGGCCAGTACCTTTGCCATCGCCGATGACGCGGCCGACCAGGCGATCCGCAAAAGCCTCGCCAACCTCGAGCTTGAAGTGCCGATCGAGGCCATCTCCGCCAGCCCGATGTCCGGCCTGTATGAGGTCAAGCTGCAGGGCAGCCGTGTGCTGTATGCCAGCGCCGACGGTCAGTACATCGTCCAGGGCAACCTGTTCGCGCTCAAGGACGGCAAGCCGGTGAATCTCACCGAGATCACCGAGCGCCAAGGCATCTCCAAATTGATCAACGGTATCCCGGTCGCCGAAACCGTGGTCTACCCGGCGGTGGGCGAAACCAAGTCGCACATTACCGTGTTCACCGACACCACCTGCCCGTACTGCCACAAACTGCACGCCGAAGTGCCAGAGCTGAACAAGCGTGGCATCGAGGTGCGCTACGTGGCGTTCCCGCGTCAGGGCCTCGGCTCGCCGGGCGATGAGCAATTGCAGGCAGTCTGGTGCTCCAAGGACAAGAAAGCGGCCATGGACAAAATGGTCGACGGCAAGGAAATCAAAGCCGCCAAGTGCGAGAACCCGGTCTCCAAGCAATTCGCCCTCGGCCAGTCCATTGGTGTGAACGGCACGCCTGCTATCGTTTTGGCCGATGGCCAGGTGATTCCGGGCTACCAGCCGGCGCCGCAAGTCGCCAAACTGGCCCTTGGGGCGAAATGATCGTGGCCAATGGGCTGCAGAAGATCACGGCCTGGCGAAAATCTTTGCCGGGCCGTTAAACACAAAGTCGCGTTGCTGCGCGGCTGTATTCACGGCCGACCTTGTGTCGGCCGTTTCATGGGGAGTCAAGAGTGAATCCGGTCAAAGTAGGCATCTGTGGGTTAGGTACCGTCGGTGGCGGCACCTTCAACGTACTTCAGCGCAACGCCGAGGAAATTGCTCGTCGTGCCGGGCGTGGGATCGAAGTGGCACAAATTGCCATGCGCACGCCAAAGCCTCAGTTCCAGACGACCGGTATTGCGATTACCAACGATGTCTTCGAAGTGGCCACGAACCCTGAGATCGACATCGTGATAGAGCTGATGGGCGGCTATACCGTTGCCCGCGAGCTGGTACTCAAGGCCATCGAGAATGGCAAGCATGTGGTCACCGCGAACAAGGCGCTTATCGCCGTTCACGGCAATGAAATTTTCGCCAAGGCCCGCGAGAAGGGTGTGATCGTGGCTTTCGAGGCCGCCGTAGCCGGTGGTATCCCGGTGATCAAGGCGATTCGCGAAGGGCTGTCGGCCAACCGGATCAACTGGGTGGCCGGGATCATCAACGGCACCGGCAACTTCATCCTCACCGAGATGCGCGAGAAGGGCCGCACTTTTGAAGACGTGCTGGCCGAAGCCCAGGCGCTGGGCTATGCCGAGGCGGACCCGACGTTCGACGTCGAAGGCATTGATGCGGCGCACAAGCTGACGATCCTGGCGTCGATCGCCTTCGGTATTCCGCTGCAGTTCGACAAGGCCTACACCGAAGGCATCACCAAGCTGACCACCGCCGACGTGAACTACGCCGAGGCCCTGGGCTATCGCATCAAGCACCTGGGCGTGGCGCGCAGCACCGCCAGCGGCATCGAGTTGCGTGTGCATCCGACGCTGATCCCCGCCGATCGCCTGATCGCCAACGTCAACGGCGTGATGAATGCGGTAATGGTCAACGGTGACGCCGCGGGCTCCACCTTGTTCTACGGCGCCGGCGCCGGCATGGAGCCGACCGCTTCTTCGGTGGTGGCCGACCTGGTGGACGTGGTTCGCGCCATGACATCCGACCCGGAAAATCGCGTGCCGCACCTGGCGTTCCAGCCGGACTCGCTGTCGGACCATCCGATTCTTCCGATCGAAGCGTGCGAAAGTGCCTACTACCTGCGTATCCAGGCGAAGGACCATCCAGGGGTGTTGGCCCAGGTTGCCAGCATTCTTTCGGAACGCGGCATCAACATCGAGTCGATCATGCAGAAGGAAGTCGAGGAACACGACGGCCTGGTGCCGATGATCCTGCTGACCCACCGCGTGGTCGAGCAACGTATCAACGATGCGATCGCAGCGTTGGAGGCGCTTCAGGGAGTCGTTGGCCCGGTGGTCCGTATCCGCGTCGAGCATTTGAACTAAGCAGCGGCAAGCGGCAAGCGGCAAGCTGCAAGTGAAAGCCCGGCGCTTTCCACTTGTCCCTTGTGGCTTGAGGCTTGAAGCTCAAACCGAAGGTTTGCCCCTATGCGCTATATCAGTACCCGCGGCCAGGCACCGGCCCTGAATTTTGAAGATGTCCTGCTGGCCGGCCTGGCCACGGACGGCGGCCTCTATGTGCCGGAGAACCTGCCGCGCTTCACCCAGGAAGAAATCGCTTCCTGGGCCGGCCTGCCGTATCACGAGCTGGCCTTCCGAGTGATGCGCCCGTTCGTCACCGGGAGCATTCCGGACGCTGATTTCAAGAAGATCCTGGAAGAGACCTACGGCGTCTTTTCCCACAACGCTATCGCGCCGTTGCGTCAGCTCAACGGTAACGAATGGGTGATGGAGCTGTTCCACGGCCCGACCCTGGCCTTCAAGGATTTCGCCCTGCAATTGCTCGGCCGCCTGCTGGACTATGTGCTGCAAAAGCGTGGCGAGCGCGTGGTGATTGTCGGTGCCACCTCCGGCGACACCGGCTCGGCCGCCATCGAAGGTTGCAAGCATTGCGAGAACGTCGATATTTTCATCCTGCACCCGCACAACCGCGTCTCGGAAGTGCAGCGTCGGCAGATGACGACGATTTTCGGCGATAACATCCATAACATCGCCATCGAAGGCAACTTCGATGACTGCCAGGAAATGGTCAAGGCCAGCTTCGCCGACCAGAGCTTCCTCAAGGGCACCCGGCTGGTGGCGGTGAACTCGATCAACTGGGCGCGGATCATGGCCCAGATTGTCTATTACTTCCACGCGGCCCTGCAGTTGGGCGGCCCGGCCCGCTCGGTGGCGTTCTCGGTACCCACCGGCAATTTCGGCGATATCTTCGCCGGTTACCTGGCACGCAACATGGGGCTGCCGATCAACCAGTTAATCGTCGCCACCAACCGCAACGACATCCTGCACCGCTTCATGAGCGGTAACCAGTACGTCAAGGAAACCCTGCACGCCACGTTGTCGCCGTCGATGGACATCATGGTGTCGTCGAACTTCGAGCGTTTACTGTTCGACCTGCACGGGCGCAATGGCGCGGCGATTGCCGGCTTGATGGACAGCTTCCGCCAGGGCGGTGGTTTCAGCGTCGAGGCCGAACGCTGGACCGAAGCCCGCAAGCTGTTCGACTCCCTGGCGGTGGATGACGCGCAGACCTGCGAAACCATCGCCGAGGTGTTCGAGCAGAGCGGTGAGTTGCTCGATCCGCACACCGCCATCGGGGTGCGAGCGGCGCGCGAGTGCCGCCGCAGCCTGGATATCCCGATGGTCATTCTGGGCACCGCTCACCCGGTGAAGTTTCCGGAAGCCGTAGAGAAAGCTGGCGTAGGAAAAGCGCTTGAGCTGCCTGCACATCTTTCTGATTTGTTTGAACGAGATGAGCGTTGCACCGTATTGCCCAATGACTTGAAGGCCGTGCAGGCCTTTGTCAGTCAGCATGGCAACCGCGGCAAGCCGCTCTGATCGCTGGAAGCTGTCACATCTTGAAGCCCGTCTCCTGACGGGCTTCTTTGTTTCTGCATGCCAAACTGGCCGGGTTTCGCCCAAGAAAGGACGGGTGAGTTATCTCGAAGGAAGCGCAGATGCTGTTCGTAAACCGATGCAAACCGGCGTTGAGCTGGATGATGGGCCTGGCCCTTATGTACTGGAGCCAATGGGGCGGCGCTGACCCGTCGACGACTCCCGGGCAGTCACCGCTCGAAGCGGGCGGGAGACTGGTGCTCGACGCCCGGGAGCTGGACTGGATCAGGCAGAACCCGCGTGTCGTTGTGGCGTCGATGCAAATCCCGCTGTACCTGTTCAAGAATGCACAGGGAGAATGGAGCGGCCTGAACGCTGACGTGCTCCATGCCATTGAGCAAATGACGGGACTCGAATTCATCCATCGAGAGTCGTTCTCTGCCGATCAATTGATAGAGATGCTGGAAAACGGCGAAGCCGACATGTCTAGCGTCCTGGCGATGAATGACGAGCGCCGGGCTGTGCTGAATTTCAGCCATGCGTTCGGCGGTTTCGACTGGGTATTCGTTGGCCGTGAGGGGGAGCCCGCGCTTCGTTCGCTGGATCAGCTGGCGGGCAAGGTGCTGGCGTTGCCGGCACGGCATGCCCTCGAAGCGGAAATCCGCCGCGAGCATCCGACCATAGCGCTGCGCACGGTGATGACCCCTGCCGAGGCAAGGGCGTTAGTGGAAAATCGCGAAGCCCATGCCACCATCGAAAGCGAAACCGCCGTGCACCTCTATCCTTCAGGGCAACTGCAGGTGGGGGGCAGTCTCGAAGGCATGTGGGAACCGGACTATCTCGCTGTACGGCAGGATTCCCAAACATTGATGGAGATCCTCAACAAGGCGCTGGAAGCGTTTCCCGCCGAAGATATGCGCGCGCTACGTTTCAAGTGGTTCGCCGAGAAAACACTTGATCAGGAGCCGTCGTTCTGGTCACGCATCCCCCTGCAGGGCTATTGGTGTGTAATCGCGGCAGGGGTGTTCGGCCTGTTGTCGCTGCTGTGGAACCGCCGCTTGCAGGGCCAGATCGGACAGCGCCTCAAGGCCGAGACCGTACTCAACGACCAATTGACGTTCCAGCGCGCCTTGATGGATGCCATTCCCGATCCGATCTTCATTCGAGATCTCGAAGGGCGGCTGATCATGTGCAACAAAAGTTATGAGGAGCGGTTCGCGACTCGCTTCGAGAAGCTGCGAGGCACGTGTCTGACGGAGTCTGCGGCAATGCCGGCGGCAACCGCCGAACTGTTGCACGGGGAGCTGATGGAGCAGCTGCGAACCCGTCAGCCCCGGTTTGTCGACCGCCAGCTGATGTTGCGCAGTGGATTGCAGGACATCTATCACTGGTCGGTGCCCTTTTATGCCGCCGATGGCCGGTTGCGCGGTGTCTTGGGCGGTTGGATCGAGGTTGGACGCCGGAGGGATCGTTCCAAGCGGCTGCCGGCTTGATCGATTCCATCCGCTGAGGCTGATATCCAGCTGTCATATTGAACGCGCATGCTCGGTTGAACAGGTCGCCGTCGTGCCGGTTCGTTGCGCTGGCGAACTTTCCGCCGGGCCGCGGGGTCACTTAATGTGCAGTTGTTTTTTTTTTGACTATTGAAGGGTGATCGAATGGAAAGTATCAGCCTGTTGCTCAGTGAAGCCTTGAGCCCGTATCAGGTCACGCTCACGCCCTCCGGTACCAAAGGCGAATGCCTGGTAACGCTGAAGAATCCCTCGGGGGCCATCATGGTCGAACGGCTGTTCAACCAGGCCCAGCTGACCGACAAGCGCCAACTGACCGACGTGGTGGACGGCCTGCATCGCGATGTGCTGATTGCCGAGGGGCGGCTGGAGCCGTGTGTCATCGCGGCGTTACGTAACGTGGCGCGCGACAAGGTCATGCTTGCTGCCAATTGAGTGACATCCCGCGGGAACCTTCCTACGTTCTAGCGAGTCAGACTTTTTACCAACAAGAGCAAGCATTGTGCTCCGGTGCTTGTCGCTTGTTGTACGGACCTTTAAGGGTCACGTTTAACCCCGAGTTGTCTCCCCACTTCTCGGGGTTTCTTTTTGCCTGGTGTTTAGGGTCCGGCTCGTTCTGTCACCGGACAACGACGACCTTTGTGGGAGCGAGCTTGCTCGCGATAGCGTCGGTTCAGTCGACCCGATGTTGGCGGACATACCGCAATCGCGAGCAAGCTCGCTCCCACAGTTGACCTCCTATTAGTCAATCTTTTGCACGGCAGGCCTCAAACGGCGCCGTCGGTGCGCAGCCTGGCGACCTGCTGCGCATCGTAGCCAAGCTCACCGAGCACCTCTGCCGTGTGCTCACCCAATGCTGGCCCGACCCATTCGGCTGTTCCCGGTGTGTCGGAAAGCTTCGGTACGATCCCAGGCATCTTGAACGCCTTGCCATCCGGCAGCCTGGCTTGCAGGAACATCTCGCGGGCGAGAAATTGCGGGTCGCTGAACATGTCCTCGGCACTGAAGATCCGGCTCGCCGGCACGCCGGCCTGGTTCAACTGGTCGATGACGGCATCCAACGGCAGCGAGTTGACCCAGCGATCAATGACCCCATACAACTCGTCGCGGCGTTCGTCACGGCCATCGTTGCTGGCCAGCTGCGGGTCGTTCGCCAGGTCATCCCGGCCAATGACCTGCATGAAACGCTTGAAGATGGCGTCACCGTTGGCGCCGATCTGTACATGCTTGCCGTCGGCGCTGGTGTGGATGGACGACGGCGTGATGCCGGGCATGATGTTGCCGGTGCGTTCGCGGATGAAACCGAACACGTCGAACTCCGGCACCATGCTTTCCATCATGGCGAAAATCGCTTCGTATAGCGCCACGTCCACCACCTGGCCGGTCCCGCCGTTGACCTCCCGGTGACGCAAGGCCATCAGCGCGCCGATCACCCCCCAGAGCGCGGCGATCGAGTCGCCGATGGAGATACCGGTGCGCACCGGTGGGCGATCCTCGAAGCCGGTGATGTAGCGCAGGCCTCCCATCGACTCACCGACGGCGCCGAACCCGGGCTGATCCTTCATCGGCCCGGTCTGGCCGAAGCCTGATAGCCGGACCATGACCAGCTTCGGATTCAGTGCGTGCAACACGTCCCAGCCCAGGCCGAGCTTTTCCAGCACGCCGGGGCGAAAGTTCTCGATCAGGATGTCGGCTTCGCCAAGCAGTTTTTTCAGGATCGCCAGGCCTTCGGGGTGCTTGAGGTTCAGCGTCACGGACTTTTTGTTGCGTGCCTGGACGAACCACCACAAGGACGTACCTTCATACAATTTGCGCCACTTGCGCAGCGGATCGCCGCCGTCCGGCGATTCGACCTTGATGACCTCGGCACCGAATTCACCGCAGATACGCGAGGCAAAAGGGCCGGCGATCAGCGTGCCGAGTTCGATGACCTTGACGCCGGCAAGAGGTTTGGCAGTAAGCGACATGACGGATCCTGTAGGACAAAGGCAGAACGAATAGAGCGTTTTATCATAGGCCGACCATCGTCGCCGCAGGTTGATGGTCGGCAATTCGTGGATTAGCCGTCGCATCGGTTAGACTTGCCGCCTTTCCTCGTATCAAGAAGCCCGTTCATGGCCCAGCCGTCCACGACCTACAAGTTTGAACTGAACCTCACTGACCTCGACCGCAGCGTGTACGAGAATGTGAAGCAGACCATTGCCCGCCATCCTTCGGAAACCGAAGAGCGCATGACCGTGCGCCTCTTGGCCTACGCGTTCTGGTACAACGAGCTGCTGGCGTTTGGTCGTGGGCTGTCGGATGTCGACGAACCCGCGCTGTGGGAAAAAAGTCTGGATGACCGTGTGCTGCACTGGATCGAAGTAGGCCAGCCGGATGCCGATCGCCTGACCTGGTGCTCGCGCCGCACCGAGCGCACCAGCCTGCTGGCCTACGGCAGCCTGCGGGTGTGGGAAGGCAAGGTGATCCCCGCGGTGAAGAACCTGAAGAACGTGAACATCGCCGCCGTCCCCCAGGAAGTGCTCGAAACCCTGGCCAAGGACATGCCACGGGTGATCAAGTGGGACGTGATGATCAGCGAAGGGACGATTTTCGTGACCGACGACCGTGGCCAGCATGAGGTTCAGTTGCAATGGTTGCTGGGCGAGCGTGGTTGAGCCGTTGACCCTGTATCAAGTGAACGCTTTGTGGCGAGGGAGCTTGCTCCCGCTTGGGTGCGCAGCGCCCACAAAAAAGGGCCGCTACGCAGCCCAGCGGGAGCAAGCTCCCTCGCCACAGGATCTACAAAAATAGAGAAATGATCGTTACCCCATGCGCATAGAACCCCGCCAGTTACCCGCCACCCTGCCGTTTCTCGGTGACCTGCCGCCGTTGTTGACCCGTCTTTACGCAGCACGTGGCGTGCAGTCCGAAGCGGAGCTGGACAAGAGCCTGGCGCGCCTGATTCCTTATCAGCAACTCAAGGGGATCGATGCCGCGGTGGACCTGCTGGTGGCGGCGCTGGAGCAACGCCAGCGCATCCTCATCGTCGGCGATTTTGATGCCGATGGCGCGACCGCCAGTACCGTGGGCATGCTTGGTCTGCGCCTGCTCGGTGCGGCCCATGTCGACTACCTGGTGCCCAATCGCTTTGAATATGGCTATGGCCTCACGCCGGAAATCGTCGAAGTCGCCCTGACACGCGCGCCGCAATTGTTGGTCACCGTGGACAACGGCATCTCCAGCGTGGAAGGCGTGGCAGCGGCGAAAGCGGCCGGCCTCAAGGTGCTGGTCACCGACCACCACTTGCCGGGGCTCGAATTGCCGGCGGCCGATGCCATCGTCAACCCGAACCAGCCCGGTTGTGAGTTCCCGAGCAAGGCACTGGCGGGCGTCGGGGTGATTTTTTATGTGCTGATGGCCCTGCGGGCCCGTCTGCGCAGCCTCGGTTGGTATGCCAGCAAGCCGCAGCCGAACATCGGCGAACTGCTCGACCTGGTGGCGCTGGGCAGCGTCGCCGACGTGGTGCCGCTGGATGCCAACAACCGGATCCTGGTGCACCAGGGCCTGGAGCGTATTCGCGCCGGACGCGCCCGGCCCGGCATCAAGGCCATCCTCGAAGTAGCCAAGCGCGATCACTCGCGCATCACGTCCACCGACCTCGGTTTCATCCTCGGGCCGCGCCTGAATGCGGCGGGGCGGCTGGACGACATGAGCCTGGGCATCGAATGCCTGCTCACCAACGACCCGGCACTGGCTAGGGACATGGCGGCGCAGCTGGATGGCATGAACCAGGACCGCAAATCCATCGAACAGGGCATGCAACGTGAAGCCATGGCCCAGCTCAAGGATCTGCCGGTGGAGTCGATGCCGTTCGGCTTGTGCCTGTTCGATCCGCAATGGCACCAAGGCGTCATCGGGATCCTGGCGTCACGCATGAAAGAGCGCTATTTCCGTCCGACCATTGCTTTCGCCGATGCCGGGGACGGCCTGCTCAAAGGGTCGGGCCGCTCGGTGCCGGGCTTTCATATCCGCGATGCGTTGAGCGTTGTCGCGGCGCAGCATCCGACCCTGATCAGCAAATACGGCGGTCACGCCATGGCTGCGGGGCTGACGTTGCCGGAGGCGAACTTTGCCTTGTTTGCCGAGGCTTTTGACGCGGAGGTGCGCCGGCAACTACGTGAAGAAGACCTGACGGGGCGGCTGTTGTCGGATGGCTCTCTGGCGGTGGAAGAGTTCCACCTGGAACTGGCCCGGGCACTGCGCCATGCCGGGCCGTGGGGACAGCATTTTCCGGAGCCGGTGTTCCACGGCGTGTTCCAGCTGGTCGAGCAGCGAGTGGTGGGTGAACGGCACCTGAAGGTCATTCTCAAGACTGAGTGCGGTTCGGTGAAACTCGATGGCATAGCCTTCGGCATTGATCGGGAAATCTGGCCCAACCCCACCGTGCGCTGGGTGGAGCTGGCCTACAAGCTTGACCTCAACGAGTTCCGTGGCCAGGAAACGGTGCAGTTGATGATTGCTCATATCGAACCGCGGTAGCCTTACTGCCCCCGTGGCGAGGGAGCTTGCTCCCGCTGGGCTGCGAAGCGGCCCTGTTGGCGTGAAGCAATTCTTTCAGGTAAACCGCAATGATCGGTTTACGACTGCTGCGCAGCCGAGCGGGAGCAAGCTCCCTCGCCACGGGAGTTCACACAAGCCTTGAAGACAAAGCTTGGCTTCGAAAGGGCGGTTTTTGACTCTGAACCCTTCCTCCTCCCCGGTTGTCGACTAGTCTCTAAGCACTGCTTGATAGGCCTTGTGACGTCTTGTCGATTGTTTTGCCCGCGGGGGCGGGTGTTGCACCGTTTGTCACTCGTCGACTTTTCAAACAGAACCCTGGAGCCTGCCCACTGATTCGAGAGGTGCCCCATGAGTCTGCTGCTGGAACCTTATACCCTTCGTCAACTGACCCTGCCCAATCGCATCGCGGTGTCGCCGATGTGCCAGTATTCGAGCGCCGATGGCCTGGCCAACGACTGGCATCTGGTGCACCTCGGCAGTCGTGCCGTGGGCGGTGCCGGCCTCGTGTTCACCGAAGCCACCGCCGTCACGGCCGATGGCCGGATTACCGCCGAGGACCTCGGGTTGTGGAACGATGGACAGATCGAGCCTTTGCAACGCATCACCCGGTTCATAACCGCCCAAGGCGCCGTGCCCGGCATCCAGCTGGCCCACGCCGGGCGCAAGGCAAGCACCTGGCGGCCCTGGCTGGGCAAGCATGGCAGCGTCAAACCGGAAGAGGGCGGCTGGGTTCCGGTCGGCCCTTCGCCGATTGCCTTCGACCCCCAGCACACCCAACCGAAGCAGCTCGATGAAGGACAAATCGCCGATGTCATCCAGGCATTCGTCGACGCGGCCAAACGCGCCCTGACGGCTGGTTTCAAGGTCGTCGAGGTCCATGCAGCCCATGGCTATCTGCTGCACCAGTTCCTGTCGCCGTTGAGCAATCAGCGGCGGGATCAATACGGTGGGTCGTTTGAAAATCGTATCCGCCTGGTACTGCAAGTGACCGAAGCGGTCCGGGCCGTATGGCCTGAGGAGTTGCCGGTTTTTGTTCGGGTATCCGCCACCGACTGGGTCGAAGACGGCTGGAACCCCGATGAAACGGTGGAACTGGCGCGGCGATTCCGGGCGCTGGGGGTGGACTTGATTGATGTGTCGTCGGGCGGCACCGCCGCCAACGCCGAGATTCCCACCGGCCCGGGCTACCAGACGCGCTTCGCCGAGCGGGTGCGAAAGGAGTCGGAAATCGCCACTGGCACGGTCGGGATGATCACCGAGCCGGCCCAGGCCGAACACATCCTGCGCACCTGCCAGGCCGATATCATCTTCCTCGCTCGCGAGCTGTTGCGCGATCCGTACTGGGCGCTGCATGCCGACGATGACCTGGGCGGACGCAAGGCCACCTGGCCGGCGCAGTACCAGCGCGCGACGCATCGGGACCAGCCGATCCATGAGTCGGATTTGCGCGACTGAGCGGCCGCTGAAACAAAAAGCCCCGGTCCGTAAATGGTCGGGGCTTTTGTTTTCTGGAAATATTGGGTAGTTGCGCCGGCCTCTTCGCGAGCAGGCTCGCTCCCACAATAGAATGCCCTGTGATCCATTTGTGGGAGCGAGCCTGCTCGCGAAGGCGTCATTTCTGACGCAGCAGGGCTCAGGGGTACTTACGCTTATCCGGCGCCGGCGGGAAGTACTGGTACAACCAGGTCTCGCTCAGCGTCCGGTCCTTGGAGCGAATGAACAGGCGCATCTCCACCGGGTCCACGCGGTCGTCGGTCGGGTACCAGTCGAAGGTGATGCGATAACCCTTGATCGCGTCCAGCACCAGCACGTTGAAATCCTTGACCTCGCCGTGGGAGCAGGTCACCACCGGCTCGATGCCGGTGCCCGGTGGCAACTGATCGAGACCGCCACCGGTGAAGTCCACCGCGAAGCGCCGTGCCCAGACGGTGGGGTAGTGTTCGCCGGGAGCCCAGCCTTCGATGAAGCCGCCCATGCCGGAACGGGTGGCGTCGACGCGGGCCAGGTCCGTGCTGACCGGTGGCAGGGCGCTCCAGTAGAGTTTGTAGCCATAGTTCAACGAATCGCCGGCAGCGACCGGTTTTTTCGGCGTCCAGAACGCAACGATGTTATCCAGGGTCTCGCCGGTGGTAGGAATTTCCAGCAGGTCGACCGAGCCTTCGCCCCAAGCGGTCGTAGGTTCGACCCACAGGCTTGGCCGTTTGCTGTACCAGTCCACGGTGTCCTGGTAACTCTCGAAGTCGTGGTCGGTCTGCACCAGGCCGAAACCTTTCGGGTTGTTGTCGGCGAAAGCATTGAACTGCAGGGTGGCGGGGTTGTTCAGCGGGCGGCAGACCCACTCGCCGTTGCCGCGCCACATGGCCAGGCGGTCGGAGTCGTGGATCTGCGGGTGAATGGTGTCGCACATGCGTCGCTCGACGGTGCCGCAACTGAACATGCTGGTCATCGGTGCGATGCCCAACTGCTCGATGGCGGTACGCGCGTTGACGTGCGCGTCGACTTCCATCACCACTCGGGTAGGCTGGCAGTCGATGTCAAAGCGGTAGGCACCGGTGGCGCTCGGTGAGTCGAGCAGGGCATAGACCACGAAGCGGGTGCTGTTCTTGTCCGGCGTTTCGAACCAGAACTTGGTGAAGTCCGGGAATTCCTCGCGTTTTTTCGCATACGTGTCGATGGCCAGGCCGCGGGCAGACAAGCCGTACTGGCCGGTGGCGTCCACCGCCCGGAAGTAACTGGCGCCGAGAAACGAAACGATGTCGTGCCGGTCCAGCTCCGGTGCCTTGAACACCCGGAACCCTGCGAACCCGAGGTCGCCGGTGAGCTGCGACGTATTGACCGTGGTCTTCTCGTAGTTGAACAGTTCCGGGCGAAAGTGTACTTCACGCGCCATGCGGGTCTTCGGGTCGACACTGTACATGCGCACCGGCTGCTTGAAGCCCATGCCGACATGGAAAAACTGCACGTCCAGCTTGCCGTCCAGTTCATTCCATAGCGAATGATTGGCGTCGTACTGGATGGCATTGAACTGCAAGGGGGACATCTGCGCCAGCGTCGGCGGCAGGACTTGCTTGGTGTCGACGTAGCGGCTTGCGGCCAGTCGCAGGGCCTGGTCTTTCAATTGGTTGAAATCGAAGGGACGGGCTTCGCCGTCGGCGGTCTGATCGGCAGCCCAGGCACGTGCGGCCATGAGCCCGGAGGCCGACAGTCCGGTGTAGGCGGCGAAGGCCATGGAGGCCTTGAGCAGATTCCTGCGGTGCATAAATACAACCTTATCTGAAGACAATCCCGAGCCGATCCTGGCAACAGAGACTGGTAAAGGAGTTCGGACATGCCTTTGGCCAAACGCGACGAACGTTAGAACAGATGCCTGAGAGCTGGATCGGTTCACCGAAACGCAAAATCATAGGGGAAATGCCCGCTTGGAGAGATGGGAAAGCGTGGCTTGGTTAAAAATTCTTACAGTTATTTCTGTTTTTGTGAGGATTCGGGAATTTTTTGCTCAATTACTTTATGACTGTCTTTACGCTTTGAATCGACGTAACGAAGGACAACCCATGACCAAAATACAGAGCATTACCGAGATACTGGGGATCTTTCCTGGCCTGACCAGAACACGGAGCAAACGCCCGCTCAGCCTGGAGGAAGCGAGGCTGGTCGAACGTTATCGAGAGTTGTCGGAAAGCGACCGGATCGCCATGCGTTATCTGATGGATGCGATGGGCCGTGCTTCGCGGTTTTGAAAGTCGTCGCAACGGGGCTAGCAACCGGCCGCCCTTATCATGCTGACCAGTCCTGAGAACGTTCGCTGCGTTGATGCAGTATCCGCAAGACCTGTAATTGTCCGTCCTTGAGCCGATAGGGGGCAACGAACGGGTAGCGCGTCAGCACCAGCTCCCGAATATCGGGGACCACTGAAGGACGCCCCGAGCCGGGAAAACGTTGCAGTTGGCGCAGCGATTCCAGAATCGTGGCGATGACATCGTCCGCGCCTTCTGCGCCGAGTGCGCTTTGGTAATGTTCGTGGATCGAGTCGAGGTCACTTTGTGCTTTGTTGGTCAGTACGATGCTCGGCACGCTTTGCCCACTTAGCCTTCACGGCATCCAGATCGGTCAGATTCCCGGCGTCGGCATCCGCTATGCCTTCGCTGATCGCTTGCAGGTGCCAGGACTCGGCCTCTACGTATCGAACCAATGCACGCTTCAGGTGATATTGACGGTCGCGGTCGGTGGCGGCAGCCAGCAAGTCCAGCTGTTGGGCCAAACCTTCTTCCACGCGGAAGGACAAAACGGGCGAGGCCATGGGGATCTCCAAAGTGTATACGTTGTAGACACCCTAGGCGGTACCAGGTTTTCCGTCAACCGGCGAGCGTGCGCCGATCGACGAAAACCTTAGCAGGACGAACTCATGGCAGGCGTTGGCATGTGTTGCCAACATTGTCTCGTATCAATGCTTGAACATCACATGCCGCACCACCGTGTAATCCTCCAGCCCATACATCGACATGTCTTTGCCATAGCCAGAACGTTTCTGACCGCCATGGGGCATTTCGCTGACGAGCATGAAGTGCGTATTCACCCAGGTGCAGCCGTATTGCAGGCGTGCCGACAAGCGATGGGCACGGCCGATGTCGGCGGTCCACACCGATGAGGCCAGGCCGTAGTCCGAATCGTTGGCCCAGGCCAGCACTTGTGCTTCCTCAAGGAATGGCGTGACGGACACCACAGGACCGAACACTTCGCGGCGGACAATTTCGTCGTCCTGCTGGACGTCGGCCAGCACCGTCGGTTCGAAGAAGAAGCCGTTGCCGTCCACGGCCTTGCCACCGGTGACCAGGCGGATGTGGGGCTGGGCGATGGCCCGCTCGACGAAGCCGGCCACGCGGTCGCGGTGCTGAGCGGTGATCAACGGTCCCATCTCGGTATCGGGTTCGTTCTGCAGGCCGTACTTGATACTGGCGACGGCGGCGCCGAGTTTTTCGACAAATTTGTCGTAGATGCCTTGCTGGGCATAGATGCGGCAGGCGGCCGTGCAGTCCTGGCCGGCGTTGTAGAAGCC
The DNA here is from genome assembly GCF_051132075.1 of Pseudomonas sp. R3-56. Lineage (NCBI taxonomy): Bacteria > Pseudomonadati > Pseudomonadota > Gammaproteobacteria > Pseudomonadales > Pseudomonadaceae > Pseudomonas > Pseudomonas sp. R3-56. Next base: position 1,253,500 of record NZ_CP071657.1, read on the forward strand.
GAAGGTGCGGATGCCTTCCACCGCAGCACCAATGTCGGCGTCATCGAAGATGATCACCGGGGCCTTGCCGCCCAGCTCCATGTGCGTGCGCTTGACGCTCTCGGCGGTGCTGGAAATGATGTTCGAGCCTGTGGCGATGGACCCGGTCAGGGAAACCATGCGGACTTTCGGGTGCGTGACGAGCGGTTGGCCGACGGTTTGCCCGCGTCCGAAAACGACGTTGAGCACACCTGCCGGGAAAATTTCCGACGCCAGTTCCGCCAGGCGCAACGCGGTCAGTGGCGTCTGTTCCGACGGCTTGAGCACCACCGTATTACCGGCGGCCAGGGCCGGGGCGATTTTCCAGGCGACCATCATCAACGGGTAGTTCCACGGGGCGATGGAAGCGATCACGCCCACCGGGTCGCGACGGATCATCGAGGTGTGCCCCGGCAGGTACTCGCCGCCCGCCGAGCCGTTCATGCAACGGCTGGCGCCGGCGAAGAAACGGAACACATCGGCGATCGCCGGGATTTCATCGTTCAGCGCTGCGCTCAATGGCTTGCCGCAGTTGTCCGATTCGAGCCTGGCCAGTTCTTCACCATTGGCCTCGATGGCATCGGCCAGCTTGAGCAGCAGCAGGGAGCGGTCCTTGGGCGGCACTTGCGACCAGGCATCGAAAGCGCTGTCGGCGGCGCGCACGGCGGCATCGACCTGGGCTTCGCTGGCTTCATTTATTTCCACCAGGACCCGGCCCAGCGCCGGATTAAAAACGGCCTGGCCAGGGCCGTCGCCGTTCACCAGATGGCCGTTGATCAACAGTTTGGTTTGCATAGTGTTGTCCTCATCGAAGCAGTTCTGTGTCTGCTGGAACCGGTCCCTGTGGGAGCGAGCTTGCTCGCGATAGCGGTCTTACAGTCGACATCTGTGTTGAGTATTTGTCAGTCATCGCGAGCAAGCTCGCTCCCACAAAAAGCCCTTTTACTTCCCACCACTCCCCGCCACGCTCTCCCCACCGCGCGTCAGGTAATACGCGCCGAGTATCGGCAGCATCGTCACCAACATCACCAGCATCGCCACCACATTGGTCACTGGCACATCGCGAGGGCGGCTGAGCTGGTTGAGCAGCCAGAGCGGCAGCGTGCGCTCATGACCGGCGGTGAACGTGGTGACGATGATTTCATCGAACGACAAGGCAAACGCCAGCATCCCGCCGGCCAGCAGGGCCGACCCCAGATTAGGCAGGACGATGTAGCGAAAGGTCTGCCAGCCGTCGGCGCCCAGGTCCATCGACGCTTCGATCAGGCTGTGGGAGGTGCGGCGCAGACGGGCGATGACGTTGTTGTAGACGATCACCACGCAGAAGGTCGCATGACCGACGATGATGGTGAACATGCCGGGTTCGATGCCCAGGGTCTTGAACGTCGCCAACAGCGCGATGCCGGTGATGATCCCCGGCAGTGCAATTGGCAGGATCAGCATCAGCGAGATACCCTGCTTGCCGAAAAAATCACGGCGGTACAGTGCCGCCGACGCGAGTGTGCCGAGCACCATGGCGATCAGGGTGGCGACGGCTGCGATCTGCAATGACAACCTGATCGCCTCCAGCACGTCCGGGCGCGAGAAGGCGACGCTGAACCACTTCAGGGTCAGGCCCTTGGGTGGGAAGCTGAACGCAGCGTCTTCAGTGTTGAAGGCATAGAGGAAAATGATCAGGATCGGGAAATGCAGGAACACCAGCCCGCCCCATGCCGCGATCCGCAAGCCCCACGAAGCCTTGGAGTCAGAGTGCATCGAAAGCCCCCAGTCGCTTGACGACAGACAGATAGATGGCAATCAGCACGATGGGCACCAGCGTGAACGCCGCGGCCATGGGCATGTTGCCGATGGCGCCTTGCTGGGCGTAGACCATGCTGCCAACGAAGTAGCCCGGCGGGCCCACCAGTTGGGGCACGATGAAATCCCCCAGGGTCAGCGAAAAGGTGAAGATCGAGCCGGCGGCAATGCCCGGGATCGACAGCGGCAGGATTACCTGCATGAAGGTCTGGCGTGGCCTGGCGCCGAGGTCCGCCGAAGCTTGCAGCAGCGATGGGGGCAGCCGTTCCAGGGAGGCCTGGATCGGCAGGATCATGAACGGCAGCCAGATGTAGACGAACACCAGGAAGCGCCCCAGCTGCGAAGTAGACAGCGTGCTGCCACCGACGCCGGGAATGCCCAGCACGAACTGCAACACCGGCCCCAGCCCCAGGTGCTGGATGAACCACTGCGCCACGCCGCCCTTGGCCAGCAGCAGTGTCCAAGCGTAGGCCTTGACGATGTAGCTGGCCCACATCGGCAGCATCACCGCGATGTAGAAAAACGCCTTGGTCTTGCCGCTGGTGTAGCGCGCCATGTAGTAGGCGATCGGGAAGGCGACAATGGCGCTGGCGATGGACACCGCGATCGCCATGGTCAATGTCCGCGCAATAATGTCGAAATTCGACGGCTGGAACAGCGCCGAAAAATTCGCCAGGGTCAGGTCCGGCGTGACCGCCATGGTGAAGTCGTCGAAGGTATAGAAGCCTTGCCACAGCAAGGTCAGCAGCGAGCCCAGGTAGATCGTGCCAAACCAGATCAGCGGTGGCACCAGCAACAGCGACAGGTACAGGTTGGGACGCCGGTACAGCAGGTTCGAAAAGCGTCGCAACGGCGTACCGTGTGTCTCGGTTCGAGTCATGGCCAGGGTGCTCATCTCAGGCCTCGCTGCCGGCGGTATCGTGCAGGGCAACCATTGCCTCGCGGGCCCAGCGTACGGCGAGATGCTGGCCGGTATGGTGCTGGGCGCCGCTGTCGTTCCATTGGCTGTTGGCTTGGCTGAGGCTCAAGGTCTGGCCGTTTTCCAGCTTCAACTCGTAGCGCGTGGCGCTGCCCTGGTACTGGATGTCGTGAAGCAGACCGCTGACTTCGATTTCATCGCCGGCCAGCGGACCTTCGGCAAAGCGCACATGTTCCGGGCGGATCGAGAACGGCTGTGGATAACCGCTCAGTTGCCTGGCCAACTCACCGCGAATCACGTTGGAAGTGCCGACGAATTCGGCGACGAAGGTGGTGGCCGGCTTCATGTACAGGTTGCGTGGGGTATCGACCTGTTCGATCCGGCCCTTGTTGAACACCGCCACGCGATCGGACATCGACAGGGCCTCGGTCTGGTCGTGGGTAACAAAGATGAAGGTGATACCCAGCTGGCGTTGCAGTTTTTTCAACTCGCTTTGCATCTGTTCGCGCAGCTTCAGGTCGAGCGCGCCCAAGGGCTCATCCAGCAGCAACACACGCGGGCGATTGACCAGCGCGCGGGCCAGGGCAACGCGCTGGCGCTGGCCGCCAGACAGTTGCACCGGCTTGCGTTCGCCATAGCCGCCCAGGGCAACCATCTCCAGCGCTTCATCGGCGCGCCTGATGCGCTCGGCCTTGGCGACGCCTTTGACTTTCAGGCCGTAGGCGACGTTGTCGCGTACGTTCATGTGCGGGAACAGGGCGTAGTCCTGGAACACCGTGTTGACGTCTCGCTGATACGGCGCGAGCCCGACGGCTTCCTCTCCGTGGATGCGAATCGAACCGGCGCTGGGCTGCTCGAACCCGGCGATCAGCCGCAGGCAAGTGGTCTTGCCCGAGCCGGACGGGCCGAGCATGGAAAAGAACTCGCCGTCCTGGATGTCGATGGAGACCCGGTCAACGGCCTTCACCTCGCCGAACTGACGGGAAACGTGAGTGAACTGGACTGCGAGCGTCATGGTGCGGTGCTCCAGAAAGCGGGGCGGATATGAAATCTCAACGGTTGGAACGCGGTCCCGTGGCGAGGGAGCTTGCTCCCGCTGGGTGGCGCAGCCACCCCAAAACCAGCCGATGCGGTGGGCAGGTCATACCGCGTCGGTCGGTTTTGGGCGTGCTGCGCGCGCCAGCGGGAGCAAGCTCCCTCGCCACAGGGCTAACCATGTCCCCCCGGTCCAAACAGGTGACTGCGACTTAGCGCCCACCCATGATCGCAATGTAATCCTGCGTCCAGCGGCTGTACGGCACGAACTTGCCGCCCTCGGCTTGTGGGGTTTTCCAGAAGGCGATCTTGTCGAACTGGTCGAACCCGTTAGTCTTGCAGCCCTCGGCGCCGAGCAGTTCGCTTGCCTTGCACGCCTCGGGCACAGCCGGCAACGAGCCGAACCAGGCGGCGACGTCGCCCTGGACTTTCGGCTGCAGCGACCAGTCCATCCATTTATAGGCGCAGTTGGGGTGCTTGGCCTCGGCGTGCAGCATCGTCGTGTCAGCCCAGCCGGTGGCGCCTTCCTTGGGGATGGTCGAGGCGATCGGCTGTTTTTCGTTGATCAGGCCGTTGACCTGGTATGGCCAGGCGCCGGATGCGACCACGCCTTCGTTCTTGAAATCGCTCATCTGCACGGTCGTGTCATGCCAGTAGCGGTGGATCAACGGCTGCTGGGCACGCAGTAACTCCAGCACGGCCTTGTACTGGGCCTCGTCGAGTTGATACGGATCCTTGATGCCCAGCTCGGGCTTGGCGGTCTTGAGGTAGAGCGCCGCGTCGGCGATGTAGATCGGCCCATCGTAGGCTTGCACCCGGCCCTTGTTCGGCTTGCCGTCGGGCAGGTTCTGCGCCTCGAACAGGACGCTCCAGCTGGTCGGCGCTTGCTTGAATACTTCGGTGTTGTACATCAGTACGTTCGGCCCCCACTGGTACGGCGTCCCGTAGGTCTGTTGGCTGACCACGTACCACGGCGCGTCCTTGAGGCGCGGGTCGAGGTTTTTCCAGTTGGCGATCAACGCGGTGTTGATCGGCTGCACGCGTTTGCCGGCAATCAGCCGTAGCGAGGCATCGCCCGACGCGGTGACCAGGTCGTAGCCGCCCTTGGTCATCAGGCTGACCATTTCGTCGGAGGTGGCGGCGGTCTTGACGTTGACCTTGCAGCCGGTTTCTTTCTCGAAACCAGTGACCCAGTCGTAGGCCTTGTCGCTTTCGCCGCGTTCGATGTAGCCCGGCCAGGCGACGATATCCAGTTGGCCTTCGCCAGCGCCAATGGCCTTGAGCGGTTCGGCGGCCTGGAGGCTGGCGCTGGCCAGCAGCGCCGTGGTGATTGCACTGAGCAATGCGGTCTTGTGCGCGTACATGGAAATCCCTCTTGCTTTAATTATGGTCGGGGCAGTTTTCGAACGAGGTGAAGCGCCATGGCTGGCCTGTTATTAGAGTAGTGCTGTTCCCTACAGATGCTGGCCGTGGCGGGCCATGATGTGGCGCACCACGCTGTAGTCCTGAAGCGAATCGCTGGACAGGTCCTTCCCATAGCCCGAGCGTTTCAGGCCGCCGTGGGGCATTTCGCTGACCAGCATGAAATGACTGTTGATCCAGGTGCAGCCGTATTGCAGCCGCGCCGCCACCTGCATCGCCTTGTCGAGGTTCTGGGTCCAGACCGAGGAGGCCAGGCCGTATTCCGAATCGTTGGCCCAGTCCACCGCCTGGCTGAGTTCATCGAAACGGGTCACGGTGACCACCGGGCCGAATACTTCGCGCTGGACGATCTCGTCGCTTTGCTTGCAGCCCGCCAACAGCGTGGGCTGGTAATAGAAACCGGCGCCGGAATGCACCGCCGCGCCGGTGATGCGCTCGATATGCGGCTGGCCGAGGGCACGCTCGACGAAACTGGCGACGCGGTCGCGCTGGCGGGTGCTGATCAGCGGGCCGATTTCGTTGTCGGCGTCGCGCTTGCCGGCAAAGCGCAGGCTGCTGACCGCCGCGCCGAGTTCAGCCACCAGCCGGTCGTGAATCCCGGCCTGGGCGTAGATCCGGCACGCGGCGGTGCAATCCTGGCCAGCGTTGTAGTAACCATAGGTGCGTACACCCTCGACCACTGCCTGCAGGTCGGCGTCGTCACAGACGATCACCGGGGCCTTGCCGCCCAGTTCCAGATGCGTGCGCTTGAGGGTTTTTGCCGCGGCCTGGAGGATTTTCTGGCCGGTGACAATATCGCCCGTCAGCGAGACCATGCGCACCTTGGGATGGCTGACAAGATGGCTGCCGACACCTTCGCCGCCACCGCAGATGATGTTGATGACGCCGCGCGGCAGGATCTCGGCCAGGATCGGCGCCAGGGCCAGGATCGACAGCGGCGTGTGTTCCGAAGGCTTGAACACCAGGGTATTGCCGGCGGCCAGGGCCGGGGCGATTTTCCAGGCCGCCATCATGATCGGGTAGTTCCAGGGCGCAATGGACGCCACCACGCCAATCGGGTCGCGACGCACCATGCTGGTGTAGCCCGGCAAGTATTCGCCGCTGAGCTGGCCGGTCTGGCAGCGTACGGCGCCGGCAAAAAAACGGAACACATCCACCGTGGCGCTCAGGTCGTCCTGACGCGCCAGGTGCAGTGGCTTGCCACAGTTCAGGGATTCGAGAAGGGCCAGGTGGTCGGCATTTTTTTCAATAGCGCCGGCGATCTCCAACAGCAGGTTCGAGCGTTGCTGCGGCGTGGTGCGCGACCAGCCGTCAAAGGCCTGATGAGCCGCGAGGATCGCGGCTTCGACCTGTTCGGTACTGGCCTCGGCGATATGGGCGAGCACTTCACCGGTGGCCGGGTTGAGGATCGGCTCGACAAAGCCCTCGCCGGGTACGCTTTCGCCGTCGATCAACAACGCTGTACATAACGGGGTTTGCGTGCCGGCCATATTCGCCTTCTCTTTTTTATAACGGTGAACACAGACCCTGTGGGCGCGAGCTTGCTCGCGATAGCGGTATGACAGGCAGCATTAAATTGACTGAAAGACCGCTATCGCGAGCAAGCTCGCTCCCACAATGGCCCGCTCCCACATTGGATTGTGGGGGCTGCAGCAAGACTAGTGCCCCGTCGCCAGGCCGACAAATTCGAAATACTCAAGGCAGCATTCGATTAAATAGATGGCTTGCGTCCGTGGGGCTGTTCGCGGGCAATAGCCAGGAACGGGTCGACCGAGGCCGGGCGTGCCGTGCCTCGGCGCCAGGCGAGTCCGACATCCAGCGTCTGGTTGAGGTCGGCGATGGGTCGTGCCTCGATGATGTCGCCTTCCAGCGACCATGGGCGGTAGGTCATGTCCGGTTGGATCGAAACCCCCAGCCCGGCCGCCACCAGGCTGCGTACCGCCTCGGTCGAGGCGGTACGCAGGGTGATCTGCGGTTGCAGGCCGGCACCGCGCCACAGGCGTTGCGCGTTGCGATCCATCTCGTCGACGTTCAGTTGGATCAACGGCTCGCGAGCCACATCCACAAGATTGATGCTGTCGTGTTCGAGCAGCGGATGCTGGGCCGGCAGCCACAATCGATGGGGCGAGTGGGTCAATACTTCGGTCTGCAGGGCGTGGCGGTCTTCCAGGTTGGACAGGATCAGCACGCCGACGTCGATTTCGCCGCTGACCAGCAGATGTTCGATATAGGGGCGTTCGTCCTCCATCACGCGGATGGCCACATTGGGGTAGGCGCGCTGGAAACGGGTCAAGAGGTCCGCCAGATAGTACCCGGCGACCAGGCTGGTCACGCCGATGGTGACCTGCCCGGCAACCTGATCGGTGCTTTGTTGCAGGCTGCGCTTGGCGTTGTCGACGGTGGCGAGTATCAGGTGCGCCTGACGCAGGAACTGATGTCCCTGGTGGGTCAGCGTCATGCCCTTGGCGTGACGGTTGAACAGGCTGACGCCGATTTCCTCTTCCAGTTGCTGGATGGCCAGGGTCAGGGTGGATTGGGAAATGAACGCGGTTTGCGCGGCGGCGGAAATCGAACCGGTTTCGGCTACCGCGATGAAATGACGGATCTGGCGCAGGGTCATCATTGTTGGATAGCCAGGAGACGTATTTATCGATGTCTTGGAGTGTATATCGTTTTTATCGAATGGCTGCGGCTGCCTTCAAATCACCGGCAAGTCCGTAGGCAACATCTCGAAGCAATCTGGCCGAGGGCGGTGGGGCACTTTCGATCTACGCTGGGGGCCTTATGATCCGGTTAACCCGAATGCGTGGAGGCAGCAAATGAACACCCGTGGATTGCTCGATCAGTTACTCAAGTCCGGTCAGGAGATGTTGCAGAACAAGGCCGGCGGCTCCCAGGGCAAGTCGTCCGGCGGTCTGGGTGGTTTGCTCGGCGGCTCCGGCAACCTTGGTGGAATGCTCTCCGGCGCAGGGGGCGGGGCGTTGGCGGCCAGCGCCATGGGGTTGCTGCTGGGCAACAAGAAAGCCCGTAACTTCGGCGGCAAGGCCCTGACTTATGGCGGCCTGGCTGCATTGGGCGTGATTGCCTATAAGGCTTATGGCAACTGGCAGGCCCAGCAGGGCAATGCGCCGAAAACCGAACCGCAGACCCTCGACCGCGTCCCACCGGCGCAGGTCGAACAGCACAGCCAGGCGATCCTCAAGGCCCTGGTCGCGGCGGCCAAGGCCGACGGCCATGTGGACGAACGCGAGCGTCAACTGATCGAAGGCGAATTCACCAAGCTCGACAACGACCAGGAACTGCAACATTGGCTGCACGCCGAGCTCAACAAGCCGCTGGATCCCAGCGACGTCGCCCGGGCGGCCAGCACACCGGAAATCGCCGCCGAAATGTACATCGCCAGCGTGATGCTGGTGGATGAGGAGAACTTCATGGAGAAATCCTACCTCGACGAACTGGCGCGACAACTCAAGCTGGAACCTGGGCTAAAGGCGGAATTGGAAAAGCAGGTGCGTCAGGCGGCTGCCTGACCTGTCTCAGGAAATAATTTTGTGATATTTGAACAATAATTTCCCACCACTTCCCTGTGGGAGCGAGCTTGCTCGCGGTGGCGTCCGGTCAGTCAATATTTATTCACTGACCCACCGCTATCGCGAGCAAGCTCGCTCCCACAGGAGCATCGCTCAACCTGAAAAATCGCAATCCTCGGCTTCGTCAAATTCCCCCAGACCGCCATACAGACGCACCACCACCCTCGGCTATACTCCCGGCAATTCAAAGTACCCGAGGTTTTCCTGTGAAGAACTGGACGTTGCGCCAACGCATTCTGGCGAGTTTTGCCGTGATCATTGCCATCATGTTGCTGATGGTGGTGGTCACTTACTCGCGGTTGTTGAAGATCGAGGCCAGTGAACAGGAAGTACGTACCGACGCTGTTCCAGGGGTGTATTACAGTTCCATGATTCGTGGGGGCTGGGTCGACAGTTACGTCAAGACCCAGCAGCTCGTGGGTCTGTCCGATCACCGGGAAATCACCGACGAAGACAAGGCGCTCTACCAGCGGTACGAGCAGCATCTGCGCGATGAAATGCAGCAATACCAGAAGCTGATCCAGGACCCGGCCGACCAGGCCTCATTCGATGAATTCGAAGTCAATCACCAGGACTTCAACAAAGCCCTGGCGAAGGTACTGGATATGTACCAGCGCAAGGACTACGAAGGCGCTCGGCTGGCGGTGGAAAAAGACCTGACGCCGGCATGGCTCGACGGTCGTGGGCACTTGAACCAGATCATCGAGCGCAATCGTGAGTTGGCTGAGCAGGCCGCCCTGACCATCGGCCGTGCGGTGACCGCCGCCGAGGTCGCCATGGGCCTGTCGTTTGTCGTCGCGGTGCTGGTGGCTGTTCTTTGCGGCCTGTTGCTGATGCGCGCGATCATGGCGCCGATGAGCCGCATCGTCGAGATACTCGATGTCATGCGCAGCGGCGATTTGAGCGGACGCCTGAACCTGGCGCGCAAAGACGAGTTCGGCGCTGTGGAGACCGGCTTCAACGACATGATGGCCGAGTTGACGTCGCTGGTGTCCCAGGCCCAGCGTTCCTCGGTGCAGGTCACCACCTCGGTGACCGAGATCGCCGCGACCTCACGGCAGCAACAGGCCACGGCCACCGAAACCGCAGCCACCACCACCGAGATCGGCGCGACGTCCCGTGAAATCGCCGCCACCTCTCGCGATCTGGTGCGCACCATGACCGAGGTTTCCAGCGCCGCCGACCAGGCTTCGGTCGCCGCCGGCTCAGGTCAGCAAGGCCTGGCGCGCATGGAAGAGACCATGCATTCGGTGATGGGCGCCGCCGACCTGGTGAACGCCAAGCTGGCGATCCTGAACGAGAAGGCCGGCAACATCAACCAAGTGGTGGTGACCATCGTCAAGGTTGCCGACCAGACCAACCTGTTGTCGCTCAACGCCGCCATCGAGGCCGAGAAGGCCGGTGAGTACGGGCGCGGTTTCGCCGTGGTCGCCACAGAGGTGCGGCGCCTGGCCGATCAGACCGCTGTCGCCACCTACGACATCGAGCAGATGGTGCGCGAGATCCAGTCCGCTGTCTCGGCGGGTGTGATGGGCATGGACAAATTTTCCGAAGAAGTGCGCCGTGGCATGGCCGAGGTACAGCAGATCGGCGAGCAATTGTCGCAGATCATCCATCAGGTCCAGGCGCTGGCGCCGCGGGTGTTGATGGTCAACGAAGGCATGCAGGCCCAGGCCACCGGTGCCGAGCAGATCAATCACGCCCTGGTGCAACTGGGCGATGCCAGCAGCCAGACCGTGGAGTCCCTGCGCCAGGCCAGTTCCGCCATCGACGAGCTCAGCCAGGTGGCCGTGGGCCTGCGCAGCGGCGTCTCGCGTTTCAAAGTCTGATGAGCGATTTCGATGCCCGACGCGGTACCGGGCCGGCGGCCCGGCAGGCGTTGTTCCTGGTGTTTTGCATCGGTAACGAGCGCTACGCCCTGCAAGCCATCGATGTGGTGGAGGTGCTACCGCGCCTGCCGCTCAAGCCGATTGCCCGAACGCCGTCCTGGGTGGCCGGGGTCTTCGCCTGGCGTGGCCGGGTGGTGCCGGTGCTCGACCTGTGCGCCTTGACCTTTGGCCAGGCCGCCGAGGCGCGCACCAGCACCCGGCTGGTGCTGGTCAATTACCGGCCCCAGGCGCAGCACGCGGCGCATGTACTGGGTCTGATCCTGGAACAGGCCACCGACACCCTGCGTTGTGATCCGGCCGACTTCAAGCCTTATGGCCTGGATAACCCCCAGGCGCCTTACCTGGGCCCGGTACGGGAGGATGCCCAAGGAATGTTGCAGTGGGTACGAGTCAACGATTTGCTCGACGAGTCGGTGCGTGCGGTGCTGTTCCCCACGCCGCCGCTGGACCTTGATGGTTTCGAGGATCGGCGATGAACAACGACCAGCGTTTTTTCGATTTCCTCAAGGAGCGCATCGGCCTGGACGTGACGTCCGTCGGCACCGCGATTATCGAGCGGGCCGTGCGCCAGCGCGTCCTTGCCGTGCCCGGCCGGACCACCGATGACTATTGGCAAAGCCTGCAACATTCTGCCCAGGAGCAGCAGGCGCTGATCGAAGCGGTGATCGTCCCGGAGACCTGGTTCTTCCGTTATCCCGAATCCTTCGCGACGCTGGGGCGACTGGCCTCCCAGCGCCTCTCCGCGATCAAGCACCTGCGCGCCCTGCGCATCCTCAGCCTGCCATGCTCCACTGGCGAAGAGCCGTATTCGATCGCCATGGCCCTGTTCGACGCAGGCCTCGGGCCGCATCAGTTCAAAGTCGATGCGATGGACGTCAGCCCGCTGTCCGTTGATAAAGCCCGGCAAGCGCGTTACGGCAGGAACTCCTTCCGTGGCGCGGACCTTGGTTTTCGCGAACGGTATTTCAGTGCCGAGGAGGACGGCTATTACCTCGATGAGCGCATACGTGAACAGGTGCGCCTGCAAGTGGGCAACCTCTTGGATCCGGCCTTGCTGGTGAATGAGTCGCCGTATGATTTTGTGTTCTGTCGCAACCTGCTGATCTATTTCGACCAGCCGACCCAGCAACAGGTATTCGAGGTGCTCAAGCGCCTGACCCATCAGGACGGCGTGTTGTTCATCGGCCCCGCCGAGGGCAGTTTGCTGGGGCGGTTGGGCATGCGCTCGATCGGCATCCCCCAATCGTTCGCCTTCAGCCGCCAGGGCGCGCCCGAGCCGCAACCGCTGCCAACGCTGTTACCAAGTCCGTTGCCGATTCGCCAGCCGCCACCACGAGTCGCTGCGCCGCCGCTTCAGCCTCGACCGTTTGCAGCCAGTGTGACGCCAATCGCCCCACCCAGGAGCAGCGACCCGGTGACCTTGCTGGCCAATATCGGCGCCCTGGCCAACGGCGGCAAAAGTGCCGAGGCCCGTTCGGCTTGCGAAGAGTATTTGCGCAGCCATGCGCCCAGTGCGCAGGTGTTCTATTGGCTGGGCCTGCTCAGCGACATGGCCGGCAACGCGCTCGAGGCCCAGGGTTTTTATCGCAAGGCGCTGTATCTTGAACCGCAACACGCCGAGGCCCTGGTGCATCTGGCGGCGCTGCTGGCATCCCAGGGAGACGTGGCCGGTGCCCGTCGATTGCAGGAACGTGCGGCCCGCAGTGGGCGCCCGGCTGAGAGTGAGCGCAAACGATGAGTGGTTCGGCTTCCTATAACGTGACTCATGACGATGCCCAGGCCATCGATGACTGCTGGAACCGCATCGGGGTTCACGGCGACAAGTCCTGCCCATTGCTGGTCGAACATATCCATTGCCGCAACTGTTCGGTGTACTCGGCGGCGGCCACCCGTTTGCTCGACCGTTATGCCCTGCGCCAGGATGATCGAGAGCTGGCGCTTGCGCCGGTCGACAGCGACATCGTCACGCGCTCGGTATTGATGTTCCGCCTGGGCGAAGAATGGTTGGGCTTGAGTACTCGCAGCCTGGTGGAAGTGGCGCCGTTGCAGCCGATCCATTCGCTGCCGCACCAGCGTTCGCGTGCCTTGCTCGGCGTTGCGAATGTGCGCGGCGCCCTGGTGGCCTGCCTGTCGCTAGTCGAGTTGTTGGGGCTGGAGCCTGGTTCGGCTGCGCCTTCCGGTGGGCGAATCATGCCGCGCATGCTGATTATCGCCGCCCAGGGCGGACCGGTATTGGTGCCGGTGGATGAGGTGGACGGCATTCATGCGATTGACGAACGCATCCTGGCGGGTGCTTCGCAATCGGCGGGCAAGTACACCCGTGGCGTGTTGCAGTACAAAGGCCGCAGCCTGCGTTGGCTGGATGAAGAGCAGTTGTTGTCCGCCGTGTCCCGGAGCCTGTCATGACCCCCGATCAGATGCGCGACGCCTCGTTGCTCGAACTGTTCAGCCTGGAAGCCGAGGCTCAGACACAGGTACTCAGCGCCGGCCTGCTGGCCCTGGAGCGTGACCCGACCCAGGCTGACCATCTTGAGTCATGCATGCGCGCGGCCCACTCGCTCAAGGGCGCCGCGCGAATCGTCGGGATCCCCGCCGGGGTCAGCGTGGCCCACGTCATGGAAGACTGCCTGGTCAGCGCCCAGGAACGCCGCCTGGTATTGCGTGCCGAGCATATCGATGCCTTGCTGCAAGGCACCGACCTGCTGACGCGCATCGCGACCCCAGGCAACAGCGTCGGCGCCGAGGACATCGAGGCCTATGTCGCGTTATTGGGGCGCCTGCTGGATCCTGCCGCTGCGGCGGCTTCAAGCGCCATGTCGCCGACCAGCGAGATACCCCTCGAGCCCGTGCGGGTCGAGATGCCTGAGCCTGTGCCCATGCCCATGGAGCCTGTAGAACCGGCGACAAGGAAAAAGCATGTCACCGAGGAGGGCGAACGGGTCTTGCGGGTCACTGCCGGGCGCCTCAACAGCCTGTTGGACCTGTCGAGCAAGTCGCTGGTCGAAACCCAGCGTCTCAAGCCTTGGCTGGCGACCCTGCTGCGGCTCAAGCGCCAGCAAGGCAATGGCCTGCGTGCTCTTGAAGACCTGAATGTGCATCTCAAGGACCATGCCTTGAGTCTGCAGGCCCAGGAGGCGCTCAACGATGCCCGGCGCCTGTTGGCGGAAACCCAGCAGATCCTGGCGCAAAAAACCGCTGAGCTGGATGAGTTTGCCTGGCAGGCCGGCCAGCGCGCGCAAGTCTTGTACGACACGGCGCTGGCCTGCCGCATGCGTCCGTTTGCCGATGTGCTTGCGGGCCAGGCGCGCATGGTTCGTGACCTGGGGCGCAGCCTGGGAAAACAGGTACGCCTGGAAATCGAAGGCGAGAAAACCCAGGTCGATCGCGACGTACTGGAAAAACTCGAAGCGCCCCTGACTCACCTGCTGCGCAACGCCGTCGACCATGGCATCGAGACGCCGGAGCAACGGCTGCTGGCCGGCAAACCCGCCGAAGGCCTGATCCGCTTGCGTGCCTCGCACCAGGCCGGCCTGTTGGTGCTGGAATTGGCGGACGACGGTGCCGGCGTGGATCTGGAGCGGGTGCGCCGCAGCGTCGTGGAGCGTGGCCTTTCTCCCGAGCACACTGCCGCCAGCCTGAGCGAAGAAGAATTGCTGACGTTCCTGTTCCTGCCCGGCTTCAGCCTGCGGGACAAGGTCACCGAGGTGTCCGGGCGCGGTGTCGGCCTGGACGCTGTCCAGCACATGGTCCGGCAGTTGCGTGGCGCAGTGGTGCTGGAGCAGACGGCGGGCGTGGGCAGTCGCTTCCATCTTGAGGTGCCGCTGACGCTTTCGGTGGTGCGCAGCCTGGTGGTGGAAGTCGGCGGCGAGGCCTACGCGTTTCCGTTGGCCCATATCGAGCGCATGTGCGACCTGTCGCCCGAGGACATCGTCCAGGTCGAAGGTCGCCAGCATTTCTGGCATGAAGGCCGCCATGTGGGGTTGGTCGCCGCCACGCAATTGCTCAATCGCCCGGTAGCGCCCAACAACGGCCAGAGCCTCAAGGTCGTGGTGATCCGCGAGCGCGAAGTGATCTATGGCGTGGCGGTGGAACGCTTCATCGGCGAGCGAACCCTGGTGGTGCTGCCCCTGGATGAGCGCCTGGGCAAGGTCCAGGACATTTCCGCCGGTGCCTTGCTCGACGACGGCTCGGTGGTGTTGATCGTCGATGTCGAAGACCTGCTGCGTTCGGTAGAAAAATTGCTCGACACCGGGCGCCTGGAACGCATCGCCCGGCAGAACGAGGCCCAGGCCCCACGCAAGCGGATCCTGGTGGTGGACGATTCCCTGACCGTGCGAGAGCTGCAACGCAAGCTGTTGCTCAATCGCGGTTATGACGTGGCAGTGGCGGTAGACGGCATGGATGGCTGGAACGCGTTGCGTTCGGAGGATTTCGACTTGCTCATCACGGACATCGACATGCCGCGCATGGACGGTATCGAACTGGTGTCGCTGCTGCGCCGCGACAACCGCCTGCAATCGCTGCCGGTGATGGTGGTTTCCTATAAGGATCGCGAGGAAGATCGCCGCCGTGGCCTGGATGCCGGGGCCGACTATTATCTAGCCAAGGCGAGTTTTCATGACGACGCCTTGCTCGATGCCGTGGTCGAATTGATCGGAGGAGCGCGCGCTTGAAGATCGCCATCGTCAATGACATGCCCCTGGCGGTCGAGGCCCTGCGCCGCGCGCTGGCATTCGAGCCCGCGTATCAGTTGGTCTGGGTGGCCGCCAACGGCGCCGAGGCGGTGCAGCGTTGCCATGAATACACGCCGGACCTGATCCTGATGGACCTGTTCATGCCGATCATGGACGGTGTCGAGGCGACCCGGCGAATCATGGCCGACACGCCGTGCGCCATCGTGATCGTCACTGGCGACAGCCAGCAGAACGTCCATCGGGTGTTCGAAGCCATGGGCCATGGCGCCCTGGACGTAGTGGATACCCCGGCGCTGGGCGTCGGCAGGCCCGAGGACGCCGCTGCCCCCTTGCTGCGCAAGATCGCCAACATCGGCTGGCTGATCGGCGAGCGGGGCAACCGTGAGCGCGCCGCGCCGGCTGCGCAGCGGGCCTCGGTGTCACGCAACAGCCTGGTGGCGATCGGCTCGTCTGCCGGCGGCCCCGCCGCGTTGGAAGTGCTGCTCAAGGCGCTGCCCCGTGATTTCGCCCCGGCCATCGTGCTGGTCCAGCATGTGGACGAAGTGTTTGCCGCCGGCATGGCCGAGTGGCTTGGTGGCGTGTCGGGCCTTGAGGTCCGGCTGGCCCGCGAGGGCGAGACACCGCGAGGCGGGGTGGTGCTGTTGGCCGGAACCAATCATCATCTGCGCCTGTTGAAAAATGGCACGCTGGCGTACACGGCGGAGCCCGTCAACGAAATCTATCGGCCCTCCATCGATGTGTTTTTCGAGAGTGTCGCCAATTTCTGGAGTGGTGAGGCGGTAGGCGTGTTGCTCACCGGCATGGGCCGCGACGGTGCGCAAGGGCTTAAACTGATGCGCCAGCAGGGCTGTGTGACCATCGCCCAGGACCAGCAGAGCAGCGCGGTCTATGGCATGCCCAAGGCGGCCGCCGCTATCGACGCGGCGGCGCAGATACTCGCGCTGGACCGGATAGCGCCACGCCTGGTGGAAATTTTCAGCCAATGATGCCCTCTTGCACCCCAAGCAGTATTCAGGTGAGCCCCCATGACTGATTTACAGCT
Source organism: Pseudomonas sp. R3-56 (assembly GCF_051132075.1). Classification (NCBI taxonomy): domain Bacteria; kingdom Pseudomonadati; phylum Pseudomonadota; class Gammaproteobacteria; order Pseudomonadales; family Pseudomonadaceae; genus Pseudomonas; species Pseudomonas sp. R3-56. The sequence continues at coordinate 1,269,906 of NZ_CP071657.1, forward strand.
CGACGACTTCAAGCGCGATGAGAACGCCGCCATGGTCTTGCTGGTCGATGACCAGGCGATGATCGGCGAGGCAGTGCGACGCGGGTTGTCGAACGAGCAGAACATCGACTTCCATTTCTGCTCCGACCCTCACCAGGCCATCGCCCACGCCGTGCGCATCAAGCCGACGGTGATTCTCCAGGACCTGGTGATGCCCGGTCTCGACGGCTTGAGCCTGGTGCGCGAATACCGCAACCATCCGGCCACTCGCGACATCCCGATCATCGTCCTGTCGACCAAGGAGGACCCGCTGATCAAAAGCGCGGCGTTTGGCGCCGGAGCCAACGATTACCTGGTCAAGTTGCCGGACAATATCGAACTGGTAGCGCGGATCCGCTATCACTCGCGCTCCTACATGATGCTGTTGCAGCGCGACGCGGCCTACCGTGCGTTGCGGGTCAGCCAGCAGCAGTTGCTCGACACCAATCTGGTGCTGCAACGGCTGATGAACTCCGATGGCCTGACCGGGCTGTCCAATCGCCGGCACTTCGACGAATACCTGGAGCTGGAGTGGCGAAGGGCGCTGCGGGACCAGTCCCAGCTGTCGCTGTTGATGATCGATGTGGATTATTTCAAGTCGTTCAACGACAACTACGGTCACCTTGAGGGCGACGAAGCCCTGCGCAAGGTTGCCACGGCGATTCGCGATGCTTGCAGTCGTCCGTCCGACCTGCCGGCCCGTTATGGCGGCGAGGAGTTCGCCCTGGTCCTGCCCGGCACCTCGCCTGGCGGTGCACGGCTGATGGCCGAAAAGCTGCGCCAGAGCGTCGTTGCCCTGAAAATCCCGCATGCCACGCCCGACGGCGGCGAAAACCTGACCATCAGCATCGGGGTCGCGACCTTCACCCCGCAACAGGGCGGCGAGTGCCGCCAACTGATCTCGGCGGCGGACAAGGGGCTGTACCTGGCCAAGCACAATGGACGCAATCGGGTGGGGGTTGAATAAACCTGCCTGGCGAGATTGCTTTTGTGGCGAGGGAGCTTGCTCCCGCTGGGGCGCGCAGCGGCCCTGAAACCAGTTGGCTCGGTGTGCCAGGTCGATTGAGGGGGCCGTTTTGGGGCTGCTGCGCAACCCAGCGGGAGCAAGCTCCCTCGCCACGGGGGCCGTACGCTCAATCTCATTCCCCCTAAAGCCGCCAGGCGGGCTGCCGCCGACGCTTGATTACGTTATACTCGCCGGCTTTCAAAAGTTCGCCAACGAGTGCTGCCCGCCATGGAAATCAACCCGATCCTGAACACCATCAAGGACCTGTCCGAGCGCTCCGAAACTATTCGGGGGTATCTTTGACTACGATCAAAAGCATGAGCGTCTGACCGAAGTCAATCGCGAGCTTGAAGATCCGAATGTCTGGAACAACCCTTCCTACGCCCAGGAACTGGGCCGCGAGCGTTCTGCGCTGGCGCAGATCGTCGAGACCCTGGATGAGTTGTCCAGCGGCCTGGCCGATTGCCGCGACCTGCTGGACATGGCCGTCGAGGAAAACGACGAAGGCGCGGTCGGCGATGTAGTCGCCGAGCTGACGCGCCTGGACGAGAACCTGGCCAAGCTGGAGTTCCGCCGCATGTTCAGCGGCGAGATGGACATGAACAACGCCTACCTGGACATCCAGGCCGGCTCCGGCGGCACCGAGGCCCAGGACTGGGCCAACATCCTGCTGCGCATGTACCTGCGCTGGGCCGACAAACGCGGTTTCGACGCAACCATCATGGAACTGTCCGCCGGTGAAGTCGCCGGGATCAAGGGCGCAACCGTGCACATCAAGGGCGAGTACGCCTTTGGCTGGCTGCGTACCGAGATCGGCGTGCACCGCCTGGTGCGCAAGAGCCCGTTCGACTCCGGCAACCGTCGCCACACCTCGTTCTCGGCGGTATTCGTCTCGCCGGAAATCGATGACAACATCGAGATCGAGATCAACCCGGCCGACCTGCGTATCGACACCTACCGTTCCTCGGGGGCCGGTGGTCAGCACGTAAACACCACCGACTCGGCCGTACGGATCACCCACGTACCGACCAACACCGTGGTCAGTTGCCAGAACGAACGGTCCCAGCACGCGAACAAAGACACCGCGATGAAGATGCTGCGGGCGCGTTTGTACGAGCAGGAAGTGCAGAAGCGCAACGCGGCGTCCCAGGCCCTGGAAGACACCAAGTCCGATATCGGCTGGGGTCACCAGATCCGCTCGTACGTCCTCGACGCCTCGCGGATCAAGGACCTGCGCACCAGCATCGAACGCAGCGACTGCGACAAGGTGCTCGACGGCGACATCGATGAATATTTGATCGCCAGCCTCAAGCAAGGGCTGTAACGCGACACCCACGTGGCGGGCGGGCACGCTTTCGAAGCGCGGCTCGCCGGCAGACTCCGGCCCGGGCCGGGGGCAACGAACCTGTGATGGAAACCTTAAAGACATGAGCGACCTAGAACTCGACCCGCAAGCCCTGCAACAGGAAGAAAACTCCCTGATCGCCCTGCGCAAGGAAAAGCTTGCTGCCGAGCGCGCCAAGGGCCAGGCCTTCCCCAACGACTTCCGCCGCGATTCGTACTGCGATGCCCTGCAGAAGAAGTACGCGGACAAGACCAAGGAAGAGCTGGCCGAGGCGGCGATTCCGGTCAAGGTTGCCGGTCGCATCATGCTCGACCGTGGTTCGTTCCTGGTGATCCAGGACATGACCGGTCGCATCCAGGTCTACGTCAATCGCAAGACCCTGCCGGAAGAAACCCTGGCCGCCGTCAAGACCTGGGACCTGGGCGACATCATTGCCGCCGAAGGCACCCTGGCCCGCTCCGGCAAGGGCGACCTGTACGTCGAAATGACCAGCGTGCGCCTGCTGACCAAGTCCCTGCGCCCGCTGCCGGACAAGCACCACGGCCTGACCGACACCGAGCAGCGCTACCGCCAGCGCTACGTCGACCTGATCGTCAACGAAGACGTGCGCCACACGTTCCGCGTGCGCTCGCAGGTCATCGCGCACATCCGCAGCTTCCTGATGAAGCGTGACTTCCTGGAAGTCGAGACGCCGATGCTGCAGACCATTCCGGGTGGCGCGGCGGCCAAGCCGTTCGAAACCCACCACAACGCCCTGGACATGGAAATGTTCCTGCGCATCGCGCCGGAGCTGTACCTCAAGCGCTTGGTGGTCGGTGGTTTCGAGAAGGTCTTCGAGATCAACCGCAACTTCCGTAACGAAGGCGTTTCGACCCGGCACAACCCCGAGTTCACCATGCTCGAGTTCTACCAGGCCTACGCCGATTACAACGACAACATGGACCTGACCGAAGAACTGTTCCGCGAGCTGGCACAGTTGATCCTGGGCAGCACCGACGTGCCGTACGGCGACAAGGTGTTCCACTTTGGCGAGCCGTTCGTGCGCCTGTCGGTGTTCGATTCGATCCTCAAGTACAACCCGGAAATTACTGCGGCCGACCTGCAGGACATCGACAAGGCGCGTGCCATCGCCAAGAAGGCCGGCGCCAAGGTGCTCGGCTTCGAAGGCCTGGGCAAGCTGCAGGTGATGATTTTCGAAGAGCTGGTCGAGCACAAGCTGGAGCAGCCGCACTTCATTACCCAGTATCCGTTCGAAGTGTCGCCGCTGGCCCGTCGCAACGACGAGAACCCGAGCGTGACCGACCGTTTCGAACTGTTCATCGGCGGCCGTGAAATCGCCAACGCCTACTCCGAGCTCAACGACGCGGAAGACCAGGCCGAGCGCTTCATGGCCCAGGTGGCCGACAAGGACGCCGGTGACGACGAAGCCATGCACTACGACGCCGATTTCGTTCGCGCCCTGGAGTACGGCATGCCACCGACGGCTGGCGAAGGCATTGGTATCGATCGCCTGGTGATGTTGCTGACCAACTCACCGTCGATCCGGGATGTCATCCTGTTCCCGCACATGCGGCCCCAAGCGTAAGTGTTTCAATTAAAAAGCCGCCTCGATGGGCGGCTTTTTAATGCCTGTCTGGTACAAACGTATCAATTGGTTACTTCTGAAATAGCGAGGAAAGACCTGTCGTGAATCGTGCAATGGCTCCAGAAGGTGCAGCGGGCGTCGCCACTGCTGTCGCTGAAAGTGTTCAGTACCAGGGTCGTAAGGCCAGCCGACAGGGCAGTGAACAGCGCCGCCAGGAGATTCTCGACGCGGCCATGCGCATTGTCGTGCGCGATGGCGTGCGTGCGGTGCGCCACCGCGCGGTGGCCGCCGAAGCGGGCGTGCCGCTGTCGGCCACCACTTATTATTTCAAGGACATCGACGACCTGCTCACCGACACCTTCGCCCAGTACGTGGAACGCAGCGCGGCGTTCATGGCCAAGCTGTGGACCAACAATGAAGGCCTGCTGCGCGAGATGGTCGCCTACGGGGATGGCAGCGCCGCGTCGCGCTCGCAACTGGCGGACGACATCGCGCGGATGACGGCGGACTACGTGCAGCATCAATTGCACAGTCGTCGCGACTACCTGATGGCCGAACAGGCCTTCCGCCAGGAAGCACTGCTCAACCCGCGCCTGGCGGTGTTGGTGCGTTCTCACCAGCAGATTTTGCTGCACGGCACCTGCCAGTTTTTCCAGGTCCTGGGCTCCCGCGAGCCACAACAGGATGCCAAAGTGTTGACGGCGATTATCGGACGGATGGAATATCAGGGCTTGCTCAATGGCGCCGAGCCGGTAGCTGAAGAAGACATGCTCGGCATCCTGACCCGTTACATGCACTTGGTACTGGCGTCGGTGTGACCCTGGTGGGTTCACCACAGCCCCCCGTGGCGAGGGGATAAATCCCCTCGCCACAGACCATAGGGAGTTCCAATGAAAGCCTGGCGTGCCGTTGCATTGGCCGTGTCGTTGCTGCTGCTCAGTGGCTGCCTGGTGTCGTTCAAGGCGCCGTTGCCCGACAGCGAAGCCGCGCCCAAGGGCCTGCTCGGCCACTGGACCAGCACCAACGCCTGGGGCGAGCCGGTGAACCTGGAGCTGACGGAGGTCGGCAAGCATCGCTACCAGGCCGTCAGTTATTTCAGGGCCAGGCCTCAGGAGCGCGAAGCCATTCCCCTGACCGTCTCCCGCCACGGCAGTCGCTGGTATTTGTCGGCCAAGGTGCCGGCGCGCTTCGGCGGCCATTTCGTCATCGCCGGTTTCGAACTGACCGACAAGCAGGAACTGGTGGTCTACAACCTGGACATGGAACAGATCAACCAGGCCATCGGCCAGAAGCTCCTCAGCGGCCAGCCAAACCAGAGCGAAGAGGGTGATGGCGTGCTGGTGGACAGCGACATGAACAAAGTTTTCAGCTACCTCGACGACCCGGCCAATTCCGATGTGTTCTCGGAAGCCGTGCGCTACCAGCGACTGAGCAAATCCCAATAACGGCTACACGCGGACGTTTTTTCACAGGAGTTTCGGGTGGACGATTACCAGCAGACGATACGCACCTTGTCCGATCGCATTGTGCTGGCGCAAACGCCGATTCGCATTCTCGACGCGGTGAAGTGGGACGAGAGCATCCGCAAGGGGTTTCTCAAGGCCAAGGGCAAGGAAATGCCTGCGGTGGATCGTGATTATTACCTCAACCGGCCACTGTCCTTCGATTCCAGCAAAGTGAAGCTGGAGTTCCAGAACATCGAGCGCGACATCACCCGTCAGCTTGGGCAGTTCAACCCGGTGGGCCAGATCATGCGGCGCATGTGCAAGGAATACCGCATGGTGGTGCGCATGCTCGAAGCGCGCGGCACCGAGGACTTCGGGCTGATTTCCCAGGAGCTGTACGGCGCCGCTTCCGACGCCTTTCACGCCGGTGACCCGACCCTGGCCGACCTGGGCCTGATGCTCTCCGATTACCTGAACAACATCGATGGCCGTGGCGACCTCAAGGACGAGCCCAAGGTGCTCAGTGCCAAGGAGGCCGTCAGCCTGTTGCAGCATCGCCTCAACCGGGTGTTTGGCGAGGCCGAGGAAACCATTCGCGTATTCGAGTCCGACGGTATCGTTGCTGACGCGGCGGCGGGTGCCGACTACATCAAGATCCGCACCGACGCGATGTTCAACGAGCGGGATGTGCGCGCCCTGGAGGTCCACGAAGGGCTGGTGCACGTTGGCACCACCCTCAATGGTTTGAACCAGCCGATCTGCACCTTCCTGTCCAAGGGCCCGCCCTCGTCGACGGTGACCCAGGAAGGCCTGGCGATCCTGATGGAAATCATCACCTTCGCCTCCTACCCGAGCCGCCTGCGCAAACTCACCAACCGCACCCGCGCCATCCATATGGTGGAGGAGGGGGCCGACTTCCTGCAGGTCTTCGAGTTTTTCCGCGAGCAGGGCTTCGAAATGGCCGAAAGCTACGGCAACGCCAGCCGCGTTTTCCGTGGCTCGGTGCCGACCGGTCTGCCATTTACCAAAGACTTGTCCTACCTCAAGGGCTTCATCATGGTTTACAACTACATTCAGCTGGCCGTGCGCAAAGGCAAGCTGGAGCAGGTGCCGCTGCTGTTCTGTGGCAAGACCACCCTGGAGGATATGCGCACCCTGCGCCAGTTGGTGGATGAGGGCTTGGTCGTGCCGCCCAAATACCTGCCCGAGCAGTTTCGCGATATGAACGCCTTGTCGGCCTGGATGTGCTTTTCCAACTTCTTGAACCACCTGAGCCTGGACCGGATCGAAGCGGATTATTCGAACATTCTTTGAGCACAACACAGTTTCCCTGTGGGAGCGGGCTTGCTCGCGAAGACGGTGTGTCAGTTAATGACAATTTCGACTGACACACCGCCTTCGCGAGCAAGCCCGCTCCCACAGGGGGGCTGCGTATAACTTCTGATTTTTACGAGGCTTCACCGGATGCGAACCCTCGGCATCATTTGCCTGCTGCTGGCCCTGAGTGGCTGCAGCTCCCTGCTGTTCTACCCCGAACGCGGCCTGCCGTTCACGCCGCAGCGGGCCAAGCTCGAATACCGCGACGTCACCCTGACCACGGCTGATGGCCTGAAGCTGCATGGCTGGTGGCTGCCGGTGAAGCCGGGTGTCGAGGTCAAGGGCACGGTGCTGCATTTGCACGGCAACGGCGGCAACCTGTCCTGGCACCTCGGCGGGAGCTGGTGGTTGCCGGAGCAGGGTTATCAAGTGCTGATGGTCGATTACCGGGGTTATGGGGTGTCCGAGGGCGAGCCGAGCCTGCCGGCGATCTACCGGGACATCGACGCTGCGTTCAAATGGCTCGACCAATCGCCCGAGGTCCAAGGCAAGCCGCTGGTGCTGCTCGGCCAGAGCCTGGGTGGCGCGCTGGCGGTGCATTACCTGGTGGAGCATCCTCAGCGTCAACAGCAGCTCAAGGCACTGGTGCTTGATGGCGTGCCGGCCAGCTATCGCGACGTCGGACGTTTTGCCCTGAGCACTTCATGGCTGACCTGGGCGTTGCAGGTGCCGCTGTCGTGGCTGGTGCCGGACGGCGACAGCGCCATTGGCTCGATCGCACAATTGAACGGCGTGCCGAAACTGATCTACCACAGCCTTGACGACCCCATCGTGCCCCTTTCCAACGGCATCCGCTTGTATCAAGCTGCGCCGCCGCCCCGGGTCCTGCAACTGACCCGGGGCGGCCACGTGCAGACTTTCGCCGACCCGACCTGGCGAACCGTGATGCTGCGCTACCTCGACGATCCCCAGCACTTCGATGGCTTGCGCCGCCTGGGCGAGGTGCCGAACTACCCGAAATCCTACGTTGAATCATCCGAGAACCCGCAATGAGCGAAGAACGCAACGCCATCCCCCTGATCATCACCGGTATCTGCAGCATTCTCGGCACTGTCGCGGCGCTCTGGTACTACGGCTATCTGCATTTCGCCAAGCCCGAGGATGCGTTGCTGCTCAACCAGTTCACCATGCTCAAGACCGTGCCGGGCGAAGACTATAAAGTCGCCCTGGAGCCGGCGCCCCAGGTCGCCCAATGCATCGATGGGATACTGGTGCTGTTCGACACCGAGCAGAAAGGCCTGACCGGTGTGCTGATCAACGAGAAGAAACGCGCGGTGCGCTGCATGGGGCAGGAGACGCCGCAGAAGTTGCAACCGTAACCGATTCGATTTCCTGTGCGAGCCTGCTCGCGAAAGCGCTAGCTCAGTCGACAGATGTATCGATTGGATGACCGTCTTCGCGAGCAGGCTCGCTCCCACAGGGGCATGGTCAGCTAAAAAATATTCGGCCAATAAAAAGCCCCGCCTGATTGAAGTCAGGCGGGGCTTTTGCGTTGCAGTCAGCCGATCAGTTGGCGCTCATGGTCGAGCGCGGGGCGACTGGCTGGTTGTCGTTGGAAATGGTGACTTCCACGCGACGGTTCATGGCACGGCCCGAGACGCTGGTGTTGTCGGCGACCGGAAATTCCTTGCCGTAACCCTGGGTCACGATGCGGGCCGGGTCGACACCCATTTTTACCAGGGCGGTGCGCACGGAGCTGGCGCGGCGTTCGGACAGCGACTGGTTGTAGGAATCCGAACCGGTGCTATCGGTATAACCTTCGATGATCACCTTGCGATCCGGGTTTTCCTGGAGGAACTGCGCCAGTTTGCTCACATTGGTCATGCCGCTGGCGCGCAGGTCGGATTTGTTGGTGGCGAACAGCACGTCACCGAAGGTCACCAGCGTACCGCGCTCGGTCTGCTTGGCGTTGAGGCTGTCCTGCAACTGCTTGATCTGCGCGTTGCGGGCGTCGAGCAGTGCGCGGGCGCGTTCGTCGCCGGCGTTTTTCAGCTCGGCTTCGGCGTTGCGCAGGGCAATGGTCTGCTTGGCCACTTCGACGCGCTGGTTGGTCAGGTAGGCCAGTTGGTCAACCTTGGCTTCGTCTTCGTTGTCCAGGTAGGCCTTGTCGGCCTTGGCCAGGAAGTCGGAGGCCTCTTTGGTTTCCAAGGCCGCGACCTTGGTAGCCGCCGGGTCGGCCTGCAGGCCGTTGTAGTTGGTACGGGCCTGTTCCAGGTTAGCGTTCGGGTCGTGGGAGCAAGCGGCCAGGGCTACGCAGGCGGCAAGCAGGGCGGGCATCATGAAATGTTTGTGCGTCATAGTCTGTCGTCCTTTTATCAATGAGAAATACGTCGTGGCTCGAACAGGGTTACTGAACCTTGTTCATGCCTTCCTGACGCAGTTCCTGAACCCCTTTCTGGGAATCCTTGAGGGCCTGTTCGGCCTTGGCTGCCTGGGCCTTGCGTTCGGCAACGCGCGCATCCCATTCGGCCTGTTCGGCCAGACGCTTGGCCTCTTCGTAGTTCTCGTCGTGCATGGCGATCTCGGCTTGCTTGAGTTTGTCCTGGGCGGATTTCATTTCCACCGCGGCGAACTCGGTGCCGCCCGCGCTGACGGCGCTGTTGACCGCCGATTGCGTGACCGCGTATTGCTCCGAAGGTGGATTGCCGGCACAACCGGCCAGGATGAAGCTGCTACCGATAGCCAGGGCAGCCAACTTCAGGCCGCGCAAGCCAGTGGATGAGGGTTTGGCAGTGCAGGTATTCATAGGCTTCAACTCCATTGGAAAACTCCTGAAAAAACACTAATCCATGCTGGGACCGAAGCCGTGACGTCTGTTTTGGCGCTGGCGCCAGGGCGCGTTTATTTAAACGACCGTTCCAGTATGGTTACTCGGTGTGACCCGAGGCGTTTTTCAAAAGTTCAGGTAAGGATGGCCAATCGCCAAAACAAATGCTGACTGATCGGTCAGATGCCAAAAAGCTGAACTTTCAAGGTGCGCAGCGGTATTCCGGCACCAAAAACTCGGTAGCGGTGCCGGGATAACGCGATGCGGGGTGAGGGGAATCAGTGCTTTGACTTGTCGTTTTGCGAGGAGAGTTGGCGCAGATGACGACGGGACAAGGCGAGAAATCGCGGGGTCGGACCGACGTCTTCGTACAGCGGGTCGCCTTCTTCATCGGTGGCCACGACCTGCGCGCCCTTGATGTAGGGGAAGCTGGCTTCCAGCTCCTCCAGCGCCGCGCCGATCAATTCGCCGAGCAGTTCTTCGGGCTGGCGCTTGGGGTACATGTCGCAGATCGCCGCCAGGCGTGCGGCGGCTTCTACATCCAGATGAATCGTATAACCGGTCTGGGTCAGGTGACCCTTGGCGTTTTCTTCCCAGTGCTGAGCAAGTTCACGGATTTTCATGATGGCGCCTCAATGGACCCGCTCGTGGCGGGCGCGACAGTGACAAGCCGTTGTGTGGCTTACCCATGAGACTAGCTTTGGCTGACAAGGTTTAAAGTCCCTTCGTCGCTTGTCATAAGCGACCGGCATCGGCACTCTCTCCTACAAAGCTGTCCGGACCTTTTTGCTGGAGACCTGCTGATGACCGATATTGATGCCCGCTTGCGCGAGGACGTCCACCTGCTCGGCGAACTGCTGGGCAATACCATTCGCGACCAGTACGGAGACGCCTTTCTCGACAAGATCGAGCAGATTCGCAAAGGCGCGAAGGCTGACCGACGCGGTTCGATGGATGCGGAACTGAGCGCCAGCCTCAACCAGTTGAGCGAGGACGAGTTGCTGCCGGTAGCGCGGGCGTTCAACCAGTTCCTCAACCTGGCCAATATCGCCGAGCAATACCAGCTGATTCACCGCCGCGAAGAATCCAGGCCGGCGCCGTTCGAAGCACGCGTGCTGCCCGAGCTGCTGGCGCGCCTGCGAGCCGAAGGCCATGGCGCCGAAGCGTTGGCCCGGCAGTTGGGCCGGCTGGAAATCGAACTGGTGCTCACTGCGCACCCCACGGAAGTCGCCCGGCGTACGCTGATCCAGAAATACGACGCGATCGCCGCGCAACTGGCCGCCCAGGACCATCGCGACCTCACCAGTGCCGAGCGCGCGCAGATCCACGAACGCTTGCAGCGGTTGATCGCCGAAGCCTGGCACACCGAAGAGATTCGCCGGACCCGCCCGACGCCCGTGGACGAGGCCAAGTGGGGCTTCGCGGTGATCGAGCATTCGCTCTGGCACGCCATCCCCAATTACCTGCGCAAGGCTGACCAGGCCCTGCATGCCGCCACCGGGTTGCGCCTGCCGCTGGAGGCCGCGCCGATCCGCTTTGCCTCATGGATGGGTGGCGACCGGGACGGCAACCCGAACGTCACCGCCGCGGTCACTCGCGAGGTGTTGCTTCTGGCGCGCTGGATGGCGGCGGACCTGTATTTGCGCGACGTCGACCATCTGGCCGCCGATTTGTCCATGCAGAAAGCCAGCGAGGCCTTGCGCGCCCAGGCCGGTGACAGCGCCGAGCCCTATCGCGCGGTGCTCAAGCAATTGCGCGAACGCCTGCGAGCCACGCGCAACTGGGCCCAGGCCTCCCTGAAGGGCACGACGCCGGCCACCGCCGAGGTGTTGCAGGACAACCGTGAACTGCTTGATTCGTTGGAGTTGTGCTACCAGTCCCTGCATGAGTGCGGCATGGGCGTGATTGCCGACGGGCCGTTGCTCGATTGCCTGCGCCGCGCGGTGACCTTCGGCCTGTTCCTGGTGCGCCTCGACGTGCGCCAGGACTCGACGCGGCACACGGCGGCGATGACCGAGATCACCGATTACCTCGGGCTGGGTCGTTACGAGGAATGGGACGAAGAGCAGCGCATCGGTTTCCTCTTGGGTGAGCTGAATAATCGCCGGCCCTTGTTGCCGCCTTACTTCAAGCCGTCGGCCGATACGGCGGAAGTCCTGGCCACGTGCCGCGAGGTTGCGGCGGCACCGGCAGCGTCCCTGGGCTCTTATGTGATTTCCATGGCCGGCGCGGCTTCCGATGTGCTGGCGGTGCAATTGCTGCTCAAGGAGGCCGGCGTATTGCGGCCGATGCGCGTAGTGCCGCTGTTCGAAACCCTCGCCGACCTGGACAACGCCGGGCCGGTGATCGAACGCCTGCTGTTGCTGCCGGGTTATCGCTCGCGCCTGCAAGGTCCCCAGGAAGTGATGATCGGCTATTCCGACTCGGCCAAGGACGCCGGGACCACGGCGGCAGCCTGGGCGCAATACCGCGCCCAGGAGCGGTTGGTGGACATCTGCCGCGAGCAGCAAGTCGAATTGCTGTTGTTCCATGGCCGCGGTGGCACCGTCGGCCGTGGCGGCGGCCCGGCGCACGCGGCGATCCTGTCCCAGCCGCCGGGTTCGGTGGCCGGACGTTTCCGCACTACCGAACAGGGCGAAATGATTCGTTTCAAATTCGGCCTGCCGGACATCGCCGAACAGAACCTCAATCTTTACCTCGCCGCAGTGCTCGAAGCGACCTTGCTGCCACCACCGCCGCCAACCCCGCAATGGCGGCATCTGATGGATGAACTGGCTGCCGACGGGGTCAATGCCTACCGGGCCGTAGTGCGGGAAAATCCGCAATTTGTCGAGTATTTCCGCCAGTCTACGCCGGAACAGGAACTGGGCCGCCTGCCCTTGGGCAGCCGTCCGGCCAAACGTCGGGCCGGCGGTATCGAAAGCCTGCGGGCGATCCCGTGGATTTTCGGCTGGACCCAGACCCGGCTGATGCTGCCGGCCTGGCTCGGTTGGGAAACCGCCCTGGGCAAGGCGCTGGAGCGCGGCGAGGGCGAACTGCTCGGGCAGATGCGTGAGCAATGGCCGTTCTTCCGCACCCGCATCGACATGCTGGAGATGGTCCTGGCCAAGGCCGACGCCGATATTGCCCAGTCCTATGACGAGCGTCTGGTGGAACCAGCGTTGCTGCCTTTGGGCGAGCATTTACGCGACCTATTGTCGCAGGCCTGTTCGGTGGTCCTGGGCCTGACCGGCCAGTCGCAGCTACTGGCACATAGCCCAGACACGCTGGAATTCATCCGCCTGCGCAATACTTACCTCGACCCGCTGCACCTGTTGCAGGCCGAGCTGCTGGCACGTTCGCGGCAGCAGGACGTGGCCCAGGGCAGCCCTGTGGAACAGGCGTTGCTGGTGTCTGTGGCAGGGATTGCCGCCGGTTTGCGCAACACCGGCTAATCTCCCGGAGGGTGAAAAAACAGCACGCCCGGCCTGTCCGGGCGTAGCTGTTTGCAGGGGCAGGGAGGTCGACCAGGCGACAGTTTGTTGCCCGGTTGCGACTCTCACTACCCCCTACGAAGGTCGCGTGCGGCGCGGGTTACTCCGACTTTCGGCGGCTTGTGTGGGTCGGGCCCGCTGTGTATCTTGATCAGCCTTTGGCCGTTTGGGCGGTCACGATCAAGTTTTTCGAAGATTGGCCCCACGAGGCGAATCCGAGCGTTTTACATAAAAAAATTGAGGAGCACATCGATGCGCGTCATTCTGCTGGGAGCTCCCGGGGCCGGTAAAGGTACTCAGGCAAAGTTCATCACCGAAAAATTCGGTATCCCGCAAATCTCCACTGGCGACATGCTTCGCGCCGCGGTCAAGGCTGGCACCCCACTGGGTGTTCAGGCCAAGAGCATCATGGATGCCGGCGGCCTGGTGTCGGATGACCTGATCATCGCGCTGGTCAAGGACCGCATTGCTCAAGCCGACTGCGCCAACGGCTTCCTGTTCGATGGCTTCCCACGCACGATCCCTCAGGCTGAAGCCCTGGTGAGCGCTGGCGTGGAGCTCGACCATGTTGTCGAGATCGCGGTCGATGACGAGGAAATCGTCCAGCGTATTGCCGGGCGTCGCGTTCACGAAGCGTCCGGTCGTGTCTATCACACCGTCTACAACCCGCCAAAGGTCGCCGGTAAGGACGACGTGACTGGCGACGAGCTGGTGCAGCGCAAGGACGACACTGAAGAAACCGTGCGTCATCGCCTGTCGGTCTACCATTCCCAGACCAAGCCGCTGGTGGATTTCTACCAGAAGCTGTCCGCTGCCCAGGGCAAGCCGAAGTACAGCCACATCCCGGGCGTCGGCTCGGTCGACGCGATCACCGGCAAGGTGCTTGAAGCACTGAGCTGAAAACGCTGATCGCAGCCTCAACTACGGCCCGCTTGCGGGCCGTAGTTGTTTATACTGGCGCACTTTTTCCCACCTGATTTACGGACATATCGATGAGCACCTTGCTGGCCCTGGACACCGCGACTGAAGCTTGCTCCGTTGCCTTGCTGCATGACGGCAAGGTCACGAGCCACTACGAGGTGATCCCGCGCCTGCATGCGCAAAAATTGCTGCCGATGATTCAGCAATTGCTCAGCGATGCCGGGATCACCTTGCAAGCCGTGGATGCGATCGCCTTTGGTCGCGGCCCAGGGGCGTTTACCGGCGTGCGCATCGCCATTGGCGTCGTGCAGGGCCTGGCCTTCGCCTTGGAACGCCCGGTATTGCCGGTCTCGAACCTGGCCGTACTGGCCCAGCGCGCCTTGCGCGAGCACGGCGCGCATCAGGTAGCGGCCGCCATCGATGCGCGCATGGACGAGGTGTACTGGGGCTGCTATCGCGAAACCGCTGGCGAGATGCGCCTGGTCGGTGCCGAGGCGGTGTTGCCTCCCGAAGCGGCGGCGTTGCCGGCTGACACCAGCGGTGACTGGTTCGGCGCCGGTACCGGTTGGGGCTACGGCGAGCGAATCGGCGTCAGCCTTGTCGGCCAGGATGCCTCGATGTTGCCCCATGCCGAAGACCTGCTGGCCCTGGCACGCTTTGCCTGGGAACGCGGCGAAGCCATCCCTGCCGACGATGCGCAGCCGGTGTACCTGCGGGACAAGGTCGCGACGCCCAAGTCCGAACGGTAAACCCAAACTTGACCACACTCTCGAGCGAGCACAATTGTGGCGAGGGAGCTTGCTCCCGCTGGGCGCGAAGCGCCCCTGAAATCTCCTTGGTATCCTTACTGGTCGGGCTGAAATTAAGTCTTGGGGTTGCTTCGCAACCCAGCGGGAGCAAGCTCCCTCGCCACGAAGGCGTTGACCCGGCTCAAAACCCGCCAAAGTCATCCCAAGGCCCAAAAGTCACACCAAAAATTGCCAGTCGTCACTTTTTTCGCCGGTTTTTAAACCTTTTTGCCTTTATGTGTTCTAGTTATCACTTGCGCATTTGCGCGGATACGAATGTGCCGCTAAATTGCCATCATTGATACCGAGCATTCTGTTATGCGTATAGACGGCGTTTCATCCCAGTCCTACCCCATCAAGCGTCGGCCTCGTGCGGGTAAAACCGCTGAGCCGGAAAACTTCGATGACATCGATGGTGAGCTGGAATTTCCGTCCGAAGAGCAACTGGCCGCCCGCACCGCCAAAGCCTCTGCGCAACGCCTGAGCAATCTTCCCGCCCGTCAACAGGACATGCTGTATCACCGCGCCATGAGCCGCAGTGTCGCCACGGCGCTGGCCAGCTACCTGAGCACCGCCGGTTTTGTTGATTGGGATATGGAAGTGCTGGGCCTCGACCTCTATATCTGATGCGGTTGCCCTACTATCTGGGTTGCCCGTCCTGGAGCGAAAACGCCTGGCGCGATTATCTTTATCCCCAGGACGCCAAAAGCTCCGATTTCCTCGGTCTCTACTCTCAAGTATTCAACGCCGTGGAAGGCAACACGACCTTCTACGCGAGCCCGGCCGCGTCCACCGTTCAGCGCTGGGCCGAAATCATGCCCGAGCACTTTCGCTTCACCGCCAAGATCCCCGGTGACATCAGCCACGGCGGCGACCTGCGCGAGCACCTGACCGCCACCGAAACCTTTGTCCAGTTGCTAAGCCCGTTGGGCGAGCGCGTCTCGCCGTTCTGGCTGCAACTGTCCAAGGCGTTCACGCCCAATCGATTGCAGGAGCTGGCGGCATTCATCGACGCGTTCCCACGGTCGTTGGCCGTAGAGGTGCGTCACGATGAGTTTTTTGCCAAAGGCGACGCTGAACGACAGCTCAACCGTTTGCTGCTCGATCGTGGTGTCGAACGCATCTGTCTCGATCCCCGCGGCCTGTTCAGCTGCGCGTCGACCGCCCCTGAAGTCATTCACGCGCAATACAAGAAGCCCCGGGTGCCGACGCGGCCGGCGGCGTTCACTCAATACCCGCAGGTGCGCTTCGTCGGTCATCCGGTAGTGGAGGCCAACGAGCCGTTCCTGACGCCATGGGTAGAAAAAATCGCCGTGTGGATCGAAGAGGGGCGCACGCCGTATATGTTCCTGCACACCGCGGACAATCTGCTGGCGGCGAAACTCGCGATGCATTTTCACAGCCGCCTGATGAAGCGTTTGCCTGGCTTGCCGGCGCTGCCTGAGCTATATAGAGAACCCGCCGCCGAGCAACTCGGTCTGCTCTGAGGCGAACTCCGCAAAATTGCTCAGGAGCGACTTTCATGGATGCACAAACCCGCCGAGCCCAGGCGTTCAAGGCCTTGCACGAACGCGATGGGGCGTTTGTCATTCCCAATCCATGGGATGCCGGTTCGGCAAAGATGCTCGCCAGCCTCGGCTTTGAAGCATTGGCGACGACCAGTGCCGGTCACGCTTTTTCCCTGGCACGACCTGACGGCGCCCTGGGTCTTGATGACACGCTGGCGAATGTGCGAGCGATTGTTGCGGCCACGGACCTGCCAGTAGCCGTCGACCTGGAAAACGGCTTTGCCGATGCGCCCGAAGACTGCGCCCGCAGCTTGCTCCGCGCGGCACAAGCCGGCGCGGTAGGGGGCTCCATTGAAGATGCCACGGGCCGCGAAGACAACCCGATCTACGATTTCGAGCTCGCCGTGGCGCGGGTCAAGGCCGCCGCCGAGGCGGTGCGCAGTCTGCCTTTTCCTTTCCTGCTGACCGCGCGGGCGGAAAATTTCCTGCATGGCAGGCCGGATCTGGACGACACGATCCGACGCCTGAAGGCCTTCGCCGACGCCGGCGCCGATGTGCTGTACGCGCCGGGGCTGAGCAGCGCCGAGCAAGTGCTGGCGGTGGTCCGGGCCGTGGCGCCCAAGCCCGTTAACGTACTGATGTCCGGCGCGCTGGACCTGACGGTAGCCCAGCTGAGTGAACTAGGCGTCAAGCGCATCAGTGTCGGATCGGCCCTCGCGCTGGCGGCGTATGGCGAGTTTTTCCGCGCCGCCGAAGAAATCCAACGGCAGGGGACCTTCACCTTCACCCGTCGCTCAATGCCTTTCAACCAGGCCAATCAATTATTCAAGGGTTGAATCCCGAGGCGTTGTCGTGCGGTTTTTGAAAGGACTGATGGTATTGGCGCTGATCGCTGGCGTCGCGGTGGTGGCGGTATGGCGCGGTTGGCTGGCCGTGCCGCCGCAATGGAACCCCTGGGCGCCGCTCGACGTGAAAGCGCCGCCAAATCTGCTGACCCGCTACAAACTCATGGCCCTGCGCAACGATCCGCAACTGTGTGACCAGGCGCTCGCCACGTCGGGGCTGCGCACCGCTCGCCAGGCCGACAGCGGCGCCAATACCTCGTGCCCGCTGACCAATGTGCTGCGGGTGCAGGGCGGTGACGTGGCGCTGAGCAGCAGCTTCCTCGCCAGTTGCCCACTGGCGGTAGCCTTCGCGCTGTTCGAGCGCCATGCGTTGCAGCCGGCGGCAATGGCCGCCTATGGCAAGCAAGTCACGCGGGTCGATCACCTGGGCAGTTTTGCCTGTCGCAACATGTACGGTCGTGAAAGCGGCGCGCGCAGCCAGCACGCCACTGCCAGCGCGTTGGACATCGCCGGGTTTCGCCTGGCCGATGGACGAGCCGTCAGCGTGCTCAGGGATTGGCCGAAGGACAACACCGATGCGCAATTTCTACGGCAGGTGCGCGATGGCGCCTGCGACATGTTCAGTGTGGTCTTGAGTCCGGATTACAACGCGGCGCACCGCAACCATTTTCATCTGGATGTGGGGCCCTGGTGGATTTGTCGTTGAGGGATCAGGCAGCGATGCGCAGGTTCTGCAGTACGATCGGACGCGCCCAGCGAGTGTCGAAGTCCAGTTGTTTCTGCTGCGCCACCAATTCCTCTTCCGGGAATGGAGGGAATGGCTTGTCCAACAGGTCGAGTTCGAATTCGGCAATCGGCAGGGGCAGTCGACGCGGCTGTGGTGCCGGGCCCGGTTCTGGCAACGGTTGACCGGCGGCGAGGACGATCGGGCGAACCCAGTTGCTCTCGAAGGTCTGCTGCTTTTGTTGTGCGACGATTTCTTCTGGCGGGAAGGGCGGGAACGGCTTGTCGAGCAAATCGAGTTCGAACTCGGCGATCGGCAGGAACAACGGCTCGGGTGGCTTGACCTGGGTTTCCGTCACGTCGCAGGTGCGCTGGCTGACGATATGCTCCAGCAGCTCGGCGCCCAGGGTCGGTTCAACCGCTTCATCGAGGGCGACTGGCTGGTAGCTGCCGGGCGCCGGTGCGTTTTCACCCAACTGGTCGGCCAGGGCCCGGGCAAAAAAATCCTGCCACAGGTGACTGACGCCGCTCAGCGCTTGGGTGTTACGCAGGCTGTAATCGCCGTAAGGGGAGATAACGCCTATCGATGTGGATTGAATGTCTGACATTTTTCTCGGTCGACGCTCAGCTCTGGCAAAATGCCGTTCACCGTTGTTATCGGCCGTTTTTGCCGATCCTTAATTTTTTGAGCATGTTTTCATGATTGAGCAACTCGCGGCTTGCCGCATCCATGTCGAGGCCCAGGCCCCGGCGTTCCAGCCCCGCGCCGAGCAGTGGGCCGAGCAGCTCGGCCTGCCGTTGCAGATGGATGACGGCGAGTTCGCCTTGCAGGTCGGCGAGCACGGGTTGCAATTGCAGCAGCTGGGTCCCGATGCGCCGGGACCGGTGCGGGTGGATTTTGTCGAGGGCGGCGCAGCCCATCGTCGTTTGTACGGGGGCGGCAGTGGCCAGATGATCGCCAAGGCAGTCGGTGTCGCCCAGGGTGTGCGTCCGCGAGTGCTGGATGCCACGGCGGGGTTGGGCAAGGATGCGTTCGTGCTGGCGAGTCTCGGCTGCGAGATGAGCCTGATCGAGCGTCAACCCTTGATCGGTGCTTTGCTGGAGGATGGCCTGGCTCGCGGTGCGGAAGATTTCGATGTGGCGCCGATTGTGGCGCGGATGCGCTTGCTCAAGGGCAATTCCATCGAAGTGATGCGCAGCTGGCAAGGCGAGCCGCCCCAGGTGATCTACCTGGACCCGATGTTTCCCCATCGGGAGAAAACCGCCCTGGTGAAAAAAGAGATGCGCCTGTTCCGCCCGCTGGTGGGCGATGATACCGACGCCCCGGCGCTGCTTGCCGCCGCGCTGGCGTTGGCGACCCACCGGGTGGTGGTCAAGCGCCCGCGCAAGGCCCCCTGCATTGAAGGGCCGAAGCCGAGCCATGGGCTGGAAGGCAAGTCCAGTCGGTACGATATCTATCCGAAGAAAGCGCTCAAGGCTTGAGACCGGGGTGACTTCATTCGCGAGCAGGCTCGCTCCCACATAGGGTCTTGGGAAGGAGCTGTTCAGCAGAATCCATATTCACCACCGTTCTCCTGTGGGAGCGAGCCTGCTCGCGAAGAGGCCCTCCCAGCCAGCGAAAGTGACCGGTCGAACTAAGGCCGATAAGCCCGCACAAACAACCCCACCACTTCCTGCACATGCGCTTCGGCCGCTTCGGCGTCCTGCGGCCCGTCGCAGCCATACAACAACCTGAAGTTCGCCGCGCCCTTGATCAGGCAGAAAAAATGCTCGGCGGCGTTGCGCGGTTTGTCGATGCTCAGGGCGCCGCTCTGGTCGATCTTGGTCAGCAACCTTTCCATCTCTGAGAGCATTCGCTGCGGGCCGGCCTGGTAGAAGATGGTCGAGAGCTTTGGATCCTGGCTACCCAACGCCACCATCAGCCGATGCAGGTTCACCGATTCGTCGCTGTTGATCAGTTGGTTGAAGCCGCGGGCGATGTTCAGCAGCACATGTTCAATCGGAACACCGTCGGCCCATTCGAAGAAAAGCGGCGGCACCTGTTCCTCGCACTTGGCAATCACGGCGGCGGAAAACAGCGTTTCCTTGTCATTGAAATGGCTGTAGACGGTCAGCTTCGAGACGCCGGCCTCGGTGGCCACGGCGTCCATGCTGGTGCTGGCGTAGCCCAGGCTCAGGAACAGGCGTTTCGCGGCGTCGAGAATGGCCTGGCGCTTGGCCAGATCCTTGGGGCGACCAGGGCCGCTGGAGGAGGGAGGATTGTTCGACATTATTCGCTTTTAATACTGGACTGGTGAGTTTGCTATTAATAACATACTCGCCAGTATAATTATTCCAAGCACCATTAGCGAAAGGTCATCCACCATGTTCCGCTATGTCCTGCCCCTCGCCGTGCCAGTCAGCCTGGCTTTTTTATTGTCTGCGTGCGGTCATGAGGAGCCGACGCCGGTCGCCGTGCGCCCTGCGATGGTCGTCAAGCCGGAGCCTTCGGCCCAGGCGATGGACAGTTATCCCGGCGAAGTACGGGCGCGGTTCGAGCCGGACCTGGCGTTTCGCATTGGCGGCAAGGTGAGCCGCCGGCTGGTGGAAGAGGGCCAGCGGGTCAAGGCTAACCAGGCGCTGGCCGAACTCGACCCCGAGGATGTGCGCCTGCAACTGGAAGCCAGTCGGGCCCAGGTCGCCGCGGCCGAGGCCAACCTGAGCCTGGTGAAAGCCGAGCGTGACCGCTACAAGACCTTGATGGAGCGGCAGATGGTCAGCCGCTCCCAATACGACAACGCCGAGAATCTCTATCGCTCCGGTACCGCGCGGCTCAAGCAGATCAAGGCCGAATTCGACGTTGCCAGCAACCAGGCCAGCTATGCGGTGTTGCGTGCACCCCAGGACGGCGTGGTGGCCCGGCGGGCGGTGGAAGTCGGCCAGGTGGTGTCGGCTGGACAGACCGTCTTCACCCTGGCCACCGACGGCGAGCGTGAAGTGTTGATCAGCCTGCCGGAGCAGGGATTTGGTCGGTTCAAGATCGGCCAGCCAGTGTCGGTTGAATTGTGGAGCCAGCCCGATCAGCGCTTCAGCGGACGCATCCGCGAACTCTCGCCGGCCGCCGATCCGAAATCCCGTACCTTCGCCGCGCGCGTCGCCTTCACCGCTGGCAGCGTCCCGGCGGAACTGGGCCAGAGCGCCCGGGTGTTTATCCAGACCGCTGAAAAGGCGCCGCTGTCGGTGCCATTGTCGGCCCTCACCGCCGAGAACGGCGCCACCTTCGTCTGGGTGGTCAAGCCCGACAACACGCTCAGGAAAGTCCCGGTGCGCGTCGGTGCCTTCGGTGAAAAGACCGTGCCAGTGCTCGAAGGCCTGAGCGCCAATGACTGGGTGGTGGCCGCTGGCGTGCATGTGCTTCTGGACGGCCAGCAGGTTCGGCCGGTGGATCGCTCCAATCGCGTGGTCAACCTGGCGGCCAAGGAGTAATCCCCGATGGGCTTCAATCTATCCGAATGGGCGTTGCGTAACCGCCAGATCGTACTGTTCCTGATGCTCTTGCTGGCGATCGTCGGCGCGCTTTCCTACACCAAGCTGGGTCAGAGCGAAGATCCGCCATTCACCTTCAAGGCCATGGTCATCCGTACCGTCTGGCCAGGGGCCACGGCCGAGGAAGTGTCGCGCCAGGTCACCGAGCGTATCGAAAAGAAGCTCATGGAAACCGGCGACTACGAAAAGATCGTCTCGTTTTCCCGCCCGGGAGAATCCCAGGTGACTTTTGCGGCTCGCGACTCCATGCATTCCAAGCAGATTCCCGAGCTGTGGTACCAGATCCGCAAGAAGATTGGCGATATCCGGCAGACCTTGCCGCCCGGTATCCAGGGACCGTTCTTCAACGATGAGTTCGGCACGACCTTCGGCAATATCTACGCGCTCACCGGCGACGGCTTCGATTATGGCGTACTCAAGGATTACGCCGACCGTATCCAGATCCAGCTGCAGCGGGTCAAGGACGTGGGCAAGGTCGAGTTGGTCGGCCTGCAGGACGAGAAAATCTGGGTCGAGCTGTCGAACGTGAAGCTGGCGACCCTCGGCCTGCCCCTGGCGGCAGTCCAGCAGGCGCTGGAGGCGCAGAACGCGGTATCGACCGCCGGCTTCTTCGAGACCGGCAGCGAGCGATTGCAGCTACGGGTCTCGGGGAATTTCCAGAGCGTGGAAGAGATCCGTGACTTTCCTATCCGCGTGGCCGATCGGACCTTCCGCATCGGTGACGTGGCCGATGTTCGTCGCGGCTTCAATGATCCACCGGCGCCGCGCATGCGCTTCATGGCGGAGGACGCCATCGGCCTGGCCGTGGCGATGAAGGAGGGCGGCGACATCCTGATCCTCGGCAAGGCCCTCGAGGCCGAGTTTGCCCGCATCCAGAACACCCTGCCGGCCGGCATGCAACTGCGCAAGGTTTCCGACCAGCCGGCTGCGGTGAAGACTGGCGTCGGCGAGTTTGTCCAGGTACTGGTGGAAGCACTGACGATCGTGTTGCTGGTGAGCTTCTTTTCCCTGGGGCTGCGCACCGGAATGGTGGTGGCGCTGGCGATTCCGCTGGTCTTGGCGATGACCTTCGCTGCGATGTATTACCTGGGCATCGGTTTGCACAAGATTTCCCTTGGCGCGTTGGTGCTGGCGCTGGGGCTGTTGGTGGACGATGCGATCATCGCGGTGGAGATGATGGCCATCAAGATGGAGCAGGGTTACGACCGGATCAAGGCGGCCAGCTTTGCCTGGACCAGCACGGCGTTCCCGATGCTCACCGGCACCCTGATCACCGCGGCGGGGTTCCTGCCGATCGCCACCGCGCAATCGGGCACCGGTGAGTACACCCGTTCGATTTTCCAGGTGGTGACCCTCGCGCTGCTGGCTTCCTGGGTGGCCGCGGTGGTGTTCGTGCCGTATCTCGGGGAAAAACTCCTGCCGGACCTGGCGAAGATTCACGCGGCCAGGCATGGCACCGCTGACGGCCAGCCGGACCCCTATGGCACGCCGTTCTATCAGCGAGTCCGGCGAACGGTGGAGTGGTGCGTGCGTCGACGCAAGACGGTGATCACCTTGACCGTGCTGTTGTTCGTCGGCTCGGTGGTGCTGTTCCGTTTTGTCCCGCAGCAGTTTTTCCCGGCGTCGGGACGACTGGAGCTGATGGTCGACCTGAAGCTGGCCGAAGGCGCTTCGCTGGTCAACACCGCGGAGCAGGTCAAGCGCCTTGAAGCGCTGCTCAAGGACCACGCTGGCATCGACAATTACGTGGCGTACGTCGGCACCGGCTCACCACGCTTCTACTTGCCGCTGGATCAACAATTGCCGGCGCCGAGCTTTGCCCAATTCGTCGTCCTGGCGAAGACCATCGAAGACCGCGAGCCTCTGCGCAGTTGGCTGATCAGCACACTGAACGAGCAGTTCCCGACCCTGCGCTCGCGGGTCACACGCCTGGAAAACGGCCCGCCCGTGGGGTATCCGGTGCAGTTTAGGGTGACGGGTGAGCACATCGAAGAGGTCCGCGCGCTTGCCCGGAAAGTCGCGACAAAGGTTCGCGAAAACCCCTACGTCGCGAATGTCCACCTGGACTGGGAAGAACCGAGCAAGGTGGTGTACCTCAACATCGATCAGGATCGCGCCCGCGCGTTGGGCGTCACCACCGCCAACCTGTCGAGCTTCCTGCAAAGCTCCCTCACCGGCTCCAGTGTCAGCCAGTACCGCGAAGACAACGAGCTGATCGAGATCCTGCTGCGCGGCACCGTGCATGAGCGCACCGAGCTTTCACTGTTGCCAAGCCTGGCGGTGCCTACCGACAACGGCACGAGCGTTGCCCTGTCGCAGATCGCGACGCTGGAATACGGCTTTGAAGAAGGAGTGATCTGGCACCGCAACCGTTTGCCCAGTGTGACCGTACGTGCCGACATCTATGGCAAGGAGCAACCGGCGACGCTGGTGCAACAGATTTTCCCGACCCTGGACCCGATTCGCGCAGAGTTGCCGGACGGCTATCTGCTGGAAGTCGGAGGCACGGTGGAGGATTCAACCCGCGGGCAGAAATCGGTGAATGCGGGCGTGCCGCTGTTCATCGTGGTGGTGCTGACGTTGCTGATGCTGCAGTTGCGCAGCTTCTCGCGCACGGCGATGGTGTTTCTCACCGCGCCGCTGGGACTGATCGGCGTCACGCTGTTCCTGCTGGTGTTCCGCCAGCCGTTCGGTTTCGTCGCCATGCTCGGCACTATCGCGTTGTCTGGGATGATCATGCGCAATTCGGTGATCCTGGTGGACCAGATCGAACAGGACATCAAGGCGGGGCTCGCCCCCTGGCAGGCGATCATCGAAGCGACCGTGCGCCGTTTCCGGCCGATTGTACTGACGGCACTGGCGGCGGTCCTGGCGATGATCCCACTGTCGCGCAGCCTGTTCTTCGGGCCGATGGCAGTGGCTATCATGGGCGGCTTGATCGTGGCGACGGCGTTGACGCTGTTGTTCCTGCCGGCGTTGTATGCGGCGTGGTTCAGGGTCAGGAAAACCTGACCCACAGGCGCACATCGAACCTGTGGCGAGGGAGCTTGCTCCCGCTCGGTTGCGCAGCGACCGCAAAAGACCTGGGGGCGCTACGCGCCCCAGCGGGAGCAAGCTCCCTCGCCACAGGTATTGTATTTGTCGGATAGGGCTCAGAGGGTGCCAAACACTTTCTTGGCCAAACTGGTCGCCGCGGCCGCCGGGTTCTGGCGGATCGTTGCTTCCTGCTTGGCGATCATCTGGAACAACCCGTCCAGCGCCTGCTCGGTCACGTAGTTCTCGACGTTGGCGCTCTTGGTGTCCACCACGCCGAGTGTCGCAGCCTGGCCGGCGAAGGCGTTGTATTTCTGGACCAGGCCGACCTTGTCGGTGGCTTGCTTGACGATCGGCAGGAACTTCGCGCGAATCTGCTCGCGGCTACTCTTGTTCAGGTATTGCGTGGCCGAGTCGTTGCCGCCGCTCAGAATGCCCTTGGCATCCGTCACGCTCATGTTCTTCACCGCATCCACCAGGATCGGCTGGGCCTGCACCACGGCGGCTTCGGCAGCCTGGTTCATGCTGGTTTCCAATTGGTCGACCTGAGCGCCCATGCCGAAGGCCTTCATCTTGCTGGCGACTTTACCGAGCTTGCCCGGCAGCTCGATCTTCACGTCGGGGTTGTTGCTGAAACCGCCAGGCTTACCCAGTTGCTTGACCGCGATCTGGGCGCCTTGGGTGAGGGCATCCTTCAGACCGCCCGTGGCGTCCTTCTGCGAGAGATCACCGAGCGACAGGGCCATGGCGTTGGCGCAGATCAACAGGCCTGCGCAGAGGCCGGTGAAACGGAGGGTAGGGCGGAGCATGGGCACTTTCCTTGAACGTTTGGAAAAGAATCAGCGTACGGCATTGCCAGGGATCTTCATATTCAGGGCGCCCGAATGCAACCAGGCGCCCAGGGTTCAGTCCGTAGCCGTTGGAACGCTCTGATCCGCCGCATCTTCGCTGCGATGCAACGCCACCTGGCGGATCGACAGACGAATTTCCGCCGGCAGCACCCGCTTGGCTGCGCCTTCAGCCAACTCGCCGAGCAGTTCGTGATAGCTCAGCTTGCCTGCTTCGTCGCGCCGCAGGACGTCGAGGTCGAGCATTGTCTGGATGAAGTGGCGGAACAGGCTTTTGTCGAAGAACTCCGGTGCGTTCAGCCCATGCAGGATCGACAGGCGCTGGGCCATGACGGTGCAGAGGTCCTCCAGTTCTTCGGCGCTGATGCTGTTCTGCCCGCTGTTGAGCAGCAGCGAGACGGTCATGTAGAAACGCTGCAAGGTCTGGGCGATGCTTTTCGACAGCAGCGTCAGCAGCACGAAATGCCGCGAACTCGGCGCCGGGCGCAGGTAGAGGTCTTTTTCGAAACGCAGCAGGCCTTGTTCAACGAATGCTTCGAGCCACTGGTCTACCACCGCGTCCAGTTCCTCCAGCGACCAGCGAATGAACAGCTCCGACTGCAGGTACGGATACAAGGCCCGGGTGTAGCGCAGGATCTGTTCGCGGCTCATGCGCGAGCTGCTCTGGAAGAAACTGGCGAGCAGCGCCGGCAGGGCGAAGATGTGCAGGACATTGTTGCGGTAGTAGGTCATCAGCACCGCGTTCTGCTCATCCAGATACAGAATCTTGCCCAGGGCGTCCTTCTGTTCCGACAGCAGGTCCATGCCTTTGACGTGCGCGATCAGCGCCTGGCCATCGCCTTCGGGCAAGGTGGTGTGCGGTGAATATGGCACTTTGCGCAGCAACGCGAGGTACAGGTCCAGCACGCGGGCCATGGCATGATCGTCCAGGGCCAGACGGCTGGTGGACAGCAGCGCGAGCGCGACCAGGTTGACCGGGTTGATGGCCGCGGCTTCGTTCAGATGGCGGGCGACACGTTCGCCGAGGCGGTTGGTGGTCGCGTTGAGCCAGTCGGGTTTGAACTGCGGACCGAGCTCCTGCTGGCGCCAGCCGGGTTGTTCGCCGTCGAGGAACTCCGCCAGCTTGATTGGCTCGCCAAAGTTAACCGCGACCTGGCCAAAGCGTTGCTTGAGGGCGCCGATGACCTTGAAGATGTCGAAGATCGACTCCTTCTTTTTACTCGCACCCCGCAGTTCACCGAGGTAGGTGCGGCCTTCCAGTACGCGCTCATAACCGATGTACACCGGCACGAAGACGATCGGCATGCGCGAGGAGCGCAAAAAGCTACGCAGGGTAATGGCGAGCATGCCGGTCTTCGGCTGCAGCATGCGCCCGGTGCGCGAACGGCCGCCTTCGACGAAATACTCCACCGGGAACCCCTTGGTGAACAGCGTGTGCAGGTATTCGTTGAACACGGCGGTGTAAAGCGGGTTGCCCTTGAACGTGCGACGCATGAAAAACGCGCCGCCACGGCGCAGCAGGCCGCCGATCACCGGCATGTTGAGGTTGATGCCGGCGGCAATGTGCGGTGGGGTCAGGCCATTGCGAAACAGCAGGTACGACAGCAGCAGGTAGTCGATATGGCTGCGATGGCAGGGTACGTAGATGACTTCGTGGCCTTGGGCAACGTTCTGCACGCCTTCGATGTGGTTGACCTTGATGCCATCGTAGATCTTGTTCCAGAACCAGCTCAGCACCACTTCCAGGAAGCGGATCGCGGTGTAGGTGTAGTCCGAGGCAATCTCATTGCCATAACGCAGGGCCTGCGCCTTGGCTTTTTCGGCCGGGATCTTTTCCCGCTCGGCCTCTTCGAGAATGGCCTGCTTGACCAGCGGCTGGTTCAGCAGCCCCTTGACCAGGTTGCGCCGGTGGGAAATGTCCGGGCCGATAACCGCTGCTTTCAGATTGCGGAAGTGCACCCGCAGGATCCGCTGGGCCATGCGCACGGTGCGTTCATGGCCTTTGTCGTGCTCGATCAGTTCGCGCAAATGGATGGGCGCGGAGAACTGCACGCGGGTCTTGCGCCCGAGGATCATGATGCTCAGCAAGCGGCGCAGGCGTCCGGTGACCGCCCAGCTGTCGGCGAACAGCAGCTTCCAGGGGCTGGATTCGCTGTCGGGCGACTGGCCCCAGAAGACGCTGACCGGAATGATCTGGGCGTCCTCGGCGGCGTTGTGGGTCAACTCGTCGACCAGTCGCGTCAGGGTCGGCGGCGCACCGCGTTTGTCCTGGCGCCCGAGCCAGTCCGGCGCCGGCGTCAGGTAGAAAAACGCCGCCGGCTCCAGCAGGCCGCCCACCGAGACGGGCAGCACCGGACGTGGCAGGCCGGCCTTGGTGCATTCGGTGTCGAGCACCGCCAGATCGGTGAGCGAAGGATCTTGCAGGACGTAGAACACCGGACGACTGCGGTCGAGGTTGAGGGTGAAGGACGACTGGTTGATGGTCTCGGAGCGAACCCAGAGGTACAACAGTCGGCGCAGGGTGCCAAACACAAGACGGCGGAACGGGGAGCGGGTCATACGGCTTCTGCGTGAGTGGATAAGAGCAAGCGGTACTAGTGTGCCGGATTCACCGAAAATCGGCAAAAAAGCGGCGAAGTAAAGTCAGTTGAGAGTTTTTCCGGGTGTCATATACTCGGCCAGTTACTGCCCCGGCCTTCCGACGGACGGTGGGATGGCGGCTGAAACGCGTACGGCTTTCCCTCGAAAAGCCGGCTCAGAAAACAAGAACGGGAGTGAGCATCATGGCAACACGCGAAACTGGCAATGTGAAGTGGTTCAACGACGCCAAGGGTTATGGCTTCATCCAGCGCGAAGGCGGGGCGGATGTGTTCGTCCACTACCGCGCGATCCGTGGCGAAGGCCACCGTTCACTGACCGAAGGCCAGCAGGTCGAATACGCGGTGGTGGAAGGGCAGAAAGGCTTGCAGGCTGAGGATGTGGTGGGGTTGTAACCCGCATTCACTGCTACACAAAACCCATTGTGGGAGCGAGCTTGCTCGCGATAGCGGTGTATCAGGCGATACTTCATCAACTGTCACACCGCTATCGCGAGCAAGCTCGCTCCCACATAGGGTCACTGTTCACATGGATCTTTCATAGGCATGGCGATTGTGGCATGCCTCCAAGCCGTCACGCCGTCTTCCAGGTAATCTCTTCTTCCCCATCGGCGCTGATGCGAATCCAGCGATCCGCCGAATCCTCGCCTTCTTCCTCCACCCACGACCCAGGCGCGCAGCGCACTTCGACGTTCAGCGCGGCGAAGGCGGCGCGGGCGCAGGCGATGTCGTCTTCCCACGGGGTCTGGTCACTTTCCAGGTACAGGCTGTTCCATTTGCCTACAGCCTTGGGCAACCAGGTCACCGGGATGTCGCCGGCCTTGCACTTGTACGTCTGACCTTTCTGCACCCAGTCGCTGCACGGGCCGAGGGCCTGGCCGAGCCAGGCGGCGATCGCCTTGTGGTCGACGTCGGCGTCCTTGAGGTAAATCTCGATATCGGGTTGGCGCATGGATGTCCTCACTGCGGTCTCGAAAAATCCATTCGCGGATTTAACTGGCCCCGGACAGTTGTCCGAAGCCCGGAATAAAAGAAGGTTACTGCAGAACGAAATAATCGTAGCGCATCGACACGCTCACCTCGAACGGCTCGGCCTGCTCGATCACGCTGGCGCGGCGTTCGGCGCTGGCGCGCCAGCCGTGGGGCGTCATTGCCAGCAAGTTGGCGCGATCCTGGCTGTTGTCGAGCGTGAGCTTGAACTCAAGGGCTTCACTGTGATCCAGCGCCATCCCCGACGGCACCAGGGCCAGGTGTTTGTCATCGGTGTATTCGCGAACCTCGTCATACAGCCGCTCGCGCAGCTCCATCAGGTGGCCGCTGGTAGGCCCGACTTTCATCAAGCCGCCGCCGGGGCTGAGCAGGCGCTTGGCCTCCTGCCAGTCCAACGGGCTGAACACGCTGGCGAGGAACTGGCAGCAGCCGTCCGCCAGCGGCACCCGCGCCATGCTGGCGATCAACCAGGTCAGTTGCGGGTTGCGTTTGCAGGCGCGCTTGACGGCTTCGCGGGAAATATCCAGGGCATAGCCATCGGCGTCGGGCAGGGCGTCGGCGAGTTGCGCGGTGTAATAACCTTCGCCACAGCCAATGTCCAGCCAGCGTCCGGGCGCACGTTCGGCGGCCAGTTCAGCCAGGCGCCGGGCGACCGGGGCGTAATGACCTGCGTTGAGGAAATCGCGGCGGGCCTCGACCATCGCCTGATTGTCGCCAGGGTCGCGGCTGTTCTTGTGCTGCACCGGCAGCAGGTTCAGGTAACCCTGCCGCGCGCGGTCGAAACGATGCCCGGCGGGGCATGCCACGCCGTTGTCCACCGCATTCAAGGGTTCATTGCAGATCGGGCAGGCGAGCATCAGGCGAGCAACTTGATGAGCGTCTTGTAGTAGATCTCGGTCAGCACGTCGAGATCGGCGGCCAGCACGCGTTCGTTGACCTGGTGGATCGTCGCGTTGACCGGCCCCAGCTCAACCACTTGAGTGCCCATGGTCGCGATGAAGCGACCGTCGGAGGTGCCGCCGCTGGTGGAGGCCTTGGTCTCGCGGCCGGTGACGTCCTTGATGCTCGACGACACGGCGTCGAGCAGTGCGCCTGGCTCGGTGAGGAATGGCAGGCCGGACAACGCCCAGTCGATGTGCCAGTCCAGTTGATGCTTGTCGAGGATGTCGGCGACCCGCTGCTGCAGGCCTTCTACGGTGGACTCGGTGGAGAAGCGGAAATTGAACACGGCTTCCAGGTCACCGGGGATCACGTTGGTCGCGCCGGTGCCGGAGTTGAGGTTGGATATCTGGAAACTGGTCGGCGGGAAGAAATCGTTGCCGTGATCCCAATGCTCGGCGGCCAATTCGGCCAGGGCAGGCGCGGCCAGGTGGATCGGGTTCTTCGCCAGGTGTGGATAAGCCACGTGGCCTTGCTTGCCGCGCACCGTCAGTTTTGCGCCGAGGGAGCCGCGACGGCCATTCTTGACCACATCACCCACCAGCGTGGTGCTCGATGGTTCGCCGACGATGCACCAGTCCAGGCGTTCCTGGCGGGCCTTGAGGCGCTCGACCACGGCTTTGGTGCCATGGTGGGCCGGGCCTTCTTCGTCGCTGGTGATCAGGAAGGTGATCGAGCCCTGGTGATCCGGGTAGTCGGCGACGAACCGTTCGGCCGCCACCACCATCGCCGCCAGGCTGCCTTTCATGTCCGCCGCGCCACGGCCGCAGAGCATGCCCTGTTCGTCGATGACCGCATCGAACGGGTCGAGCTGCCAGGCCTGTACTGGACCGGTCGGGACCACATCGGTGTGACCGGCGAAGCACAAAACCGGACCGTCATGCTTGCCATGGCTGGCCCAGAAGTTATCTACATCCTCGATACGCATGGGTTCGAGCTTGAAACCGGCGTCGCCCAGGCGCTGCATCATCAGTTTCTGGCAATCGGCATCCACCGGCGTCACGGACGGACGGCGGATCAGGTCGCAGGCGAGTTGCAGGGTCGGCGAGAGGTCGGCGTGGGCCGTCATGGAAACTCCGGAATATAGTATGGATGCAAGGCTTGTACTGGCGCGGGCTGGTTCGCGCAAAATGGCGGTTATCTTATAGCAAAACGATCGTCATGGGCCCTTGCTGCGGGACAGGAGGAACACAAATCCTGTGGGAGCGAGCTTGCTCGCGATGGCGGCGGATCAGTCGATACTCTATTGCTGGACTGACGCCATCGCGAGCAAGCTCGCTCCCACAAGGAGGATGGAGTTTCATTTTGCGAACGGCTCGAATTACCACGGCAAAGCCCTATAATGCGCGCCGGTTTTTGGGGTAATGGTCATGAGTACAGAAGATCCACGGTTCGCTGGCATCGCCCGTTTGTATGGCATCGAAGGCCTGGAGCGCCTGCGGGCGGCGCATGTGGCGATTGTCGGCGTCGGCGGCGTTGGTTCCTGGGCGGCGGAAGCGATTGCCCGTTGTGGCGTGGGCGAGATTTCGCTATTCGACCTGGATGACGTCTGCGTCAGCAACGCCAACCGTCAGTTGCACGCCCTGGACAGCACTGTCGGCAAGCCCAAGGTCGAGGTGATGGCCGAGCGGCTGCGGGGGATCAACCCCGATTGCACCGTGCATGCGGTGGCCGACTTTGTCACCCGCGACACCATGGCCGAGTACATCACGCCGAACATCGACTGCGTGATCGACTGCATCGACAGCGTCAACGCCAAGGCTGCGTTGATCGCGTGGTGCAAGCGCCGCAAGATTCAGATCATCACTACCGGCGGCGCAGGCGGGCAGATCGACCCGACGCTGATCCAGGTCTGCGACCTCAACCGTACGTTCAACGATCCGCTGGCCTCCAAGGTGCGCTCCACCTTGCGCCGCGACTATGGTTTCTCGCGCACCGTGACCCGTCATTACAGCGTGCCCTGCGTGTTCTCCACCGAGCAATTGCGCTATCCGAAACCGGACGGCAGCATCTGCCTGCAGAAGAGTTTTGTCGGCGACGGCGTCAAGCTCGACTGCGCTGGCGGGTTTGGCGCGGTGATGATGGTCACCGCGACGTTCGGCATGGTCGCGGCGACCAAGGCTGTGGACAAGATCGTCGCGGGTGTGCGGCGGCCGGCGGACCGGCTTAAGCCCGGGCAGTAACAGCTTTTGTGGCGAGGGAGCTTGCTCCCGCTGGGCCGCGAAGCGGCTCTGAAACGGGGCGACGCGGTATGTCAGGCGGATTGAGTTGACTGCTTTTGGGACTGCTGCGCAGTCCAGCGGGAGCAAGCTCCCTCGCCACGGTTATTGCGCCAGCTCGCGCATCCGCTTCAACACCGCATTCAAGCCATTGCTGCGCGAAGGCGACAACTGCCGCGACAACCCCAACTGATTGAACCAGTCCGGCAAGTCGACCTGGCGCAAATCCTCAGCCGACAACCCGTTGACCCGCGCCAGCAACAACGCCACCAACCCGCGTATCAAGCGCGCATCGCTGCTGGCGGAAAACTGCCAGTGCCCATCATGCAGCCGACCCACCAGCCATACCTGGCTTTCACAGCCGTTGACGAGGTTGTCCTCGCACTTGTCTGCATCGCTCAGCGGTGGCAAGCGATCGCCCCACTGCATCAGCAGTCGGGCGCGTTGCTCCCAGCCGGAGGCGTCCTGAAAAATCCGCAGTGCCGCAGCGGCATCGGCAGGCAGGCTCATCGCAGCATCTCCAGGGCCTGATCCAGCGCCTCGAAGAACCGTTCGATATCGGCGGAGTCGTTGTACAGCGCCAGCGACACACGAATCGCCCCGGAAAGCTTCAATTGCTTGAACAGCGGCATCGCACAGTGATGCCCGGCGCGCACGGCAATGCCTTGCTCGGTCAACAGATGCGCCAGATCAGCGTTATGAACGCCTTCGACGCCGAAGCTGACCAGCGCCAGTTGTGGGTTGCCCACCAGCCGCACGCCGTTGCGCGCCAGCAGCCCGTGAAGCAGATAATCGTGCAGCGCGGTTTCGTGATCGATTACTGCCTGCCCGTCGAGATCGGACAGGTAGTCGAGCGTCGCTCCCAGGCCGATCACGCTGGCGGTGGGCGGCGTGCCGGCTTCGAAACCCAACGGCGCCGGGCGGAACGTGGCGCTGTGGTAATCAGCCGTTTGCACCATTTCGCCGCCAAACTGCCAATGACGCAGTCGAGCGAGGGCGTCGGTACGGCCGAACAGCACGCCCAGGCCTTCGGGACCGTAAAGCTTGTGGCTGGAAAAAACATAGAAGTCGCAGCCCAGCGCCTCCACATCATGGCGCCCGTGGACCACGCCCTGTGCGCCATCGACTACCGTCAGCGCACCTTGCGCCTTGGCCATCGCCAGCAACGCCGGAACCGGTTGCCAGGTGCCAAGCACGTTGGACAACTGGCTCACCGCCAGCAGGCGGGTGCGCGGACCGATCAGCCTGGTGGCGGCCTCCGTATCGATCACCCCGTCGGCATCCAGGGGCAGCACCACCAGCGCCAGCGAGCGGCGCTCGGCCAGTTGCTGCCAGGGCAGCAGGTTGGCGTGATGCTCAAGGGCGCTGATGACAATTTCATCGCCCGGGTTGAATAGGTGTTCCAGCCCATAGGCCAGCAGGTTCAGCGCCGACGTGGCGCCGTGGGTAAAAACGATCTGTCCGCAATTTCCCGCATTGAGCCACTGGGAAACCTTGAGCCGGCTGTCCTCGAACGCCTGGGTGGCCAGTGCGCCGGGCAGATGCTGCGCCCGGTGCACGTTGGCCGCGCCGTTGGCGTAGTAATGCGCCAGGGCGTCCAGCAGGGCTTGGGGTTTTTGTGTGGTGGCGGCGTTGTCCAGATAGGTCTGGCCTTGCCGTTGCAGGGCGGCGAGGGCCGGAAAATCGGCACGCCAGGGGGATGGAATCAACATGCTTTCGGGCCCTGCTGGAGTTACGCCGGACCCTGTGGGAGCAAGATTGCTCCCACAGGTGAGGTGTGAAGCGGTTCAGTTATGCGCGTGCAGTGCTTCGTTCAGCTCGATGGCCGACTTGTGGGTCTTGCATTCCACTGCGCCGGTCTCGGAGTTGCGCCGGAACAGCAGGTCCGGCTGGCCGGCCAGGTCGCGAGCCTTGACCACTTTGACCAGTTGGTTGTTCTCATCCAGCAGCGCAACCTTGGTGCCGGCCGTCACGTACAGGCCCGACTCCACGGTGTTGCGATCGCCCAGCGGGATGCCGATGCCGGCGTTGGCACCGATCAGGCAGCCTTCGCCAACCTTGATCACGATGTTGCCACCACCCGACAGGGTGCCCATGGTCGAGCAACCGCCGCCCAGGTCCGAGCCCTTGCCGACGAACACACCCGCCGAAACCCGGCCTTCGATCATGCCCGGGCCTTCGGTGCCGGCGTTGAAATTGACAAAACCTTCGTGCATCACCGTGGTGCCTTCGCCCACATAGGCGCCCAGGCGCAGGCGCGCGGCATCGGCGATACGCACGCCGGCCGGAACCACGTAGTCGGTCATCTTCGGAAATTTGTCCACCGAGAATACTTCCAGCAACTCGCCACGCAGACGGGCTTCGAGCTGGTGCTCGGCCAGTTCGGCCAGGTCGATCGCGCCCTGGCTGGTCCAGGCCACATTCGGCAGCAATGGGAAGATGCCGGCCAGGTTCAGGCCGTGAGGCTTGACCAGTCGATGGGACAGCAGGTGCAGCTTGAGGTACGCCTCGGGCGTGGAGCTCAGTTGCGCATCTTCGGCCAGCAGCGTGGCGACCAGCGGCTTGTGGCTTTCAGCCAGGCGGGTCAGCAGCTTGGCTTGCGCGGCGTCGACGTTGCGCAGCGCTTCAGCCAGTTGCGAGGCCTGGGTCGTGGTGAACGTGATGGCCTGGTTGCCTTCGCTGTAGCCAAGGATCGGCGCGATGGCGGCAACGATCTCGGCCGACGGGTTGAGCAGCGGTTGGGCGTAGAAGACTTCCAGCCAGGCGCCTTCACGGTTTTGAGTGCCGACACCGAAGGCCAGGCTGAACAGGGTAGTGGACATGAAAATTACCTCAACAAAATGGACTGGGCAGGCTTACTTGATCTCTGCCGCATAGATATCTGGCTTGAAGCCAATCAGGGTTCGGTCACCGAGATCGAGCACCGGGCGCTTGATCATCGAGGGTTGGGCGAGCATCAGTTCGATGGCTTTCGTCTGGTCGAGATCGGCTTTGCGTTCGTCGTCGAGTTTGCGAAAGGTCGTACCGGCACGGTTCAACACCACTTGCCAGCCATGCTCGTTGCACCATTGGGCCAGGTGCTCACGGTCGATGCCGGCAGTCTTGTAATCGTGAAAGTCATAATGCACCGCGTGTTCATCGAGCCAGGTGCGGGCCTTTTTCATCGTGTCGCAGGCTTTGATGCCGTAAAGCTTTAAGTGCTTGATTTCATTGGGCATGAATGCTCCCCCAAAACGTTCCCGGTATCGTCCTGAAAATCAGCCGACGATTATGCCACGTCGTTCCACTGCGTGCCTCGACTGTCGGCGGATCGGACGGTACGGAACCGATAGGCCAAGGCGACCACACAGCACAGGTGAACCCCAGCACTTTATTTCGCATAAGAGACTCCCCATGGATGCCATCTCACCGATACCGCTTCATGCCTTGACGAATCAATCCCAAGAAACACTCCCGCCCCAGCAACACGGCGTGCCGGCTCATTCAACAACGGCGAGCACCGGGACCGCTGCATCCGTCCCGATTGGCCCGGTCACGGCTGAACAGGACCTGGCAGATCGGGCGGGCGCCATCAAAGCCCAGCTCACCAGGGTTTTCGAGCCCCATATGAACGGCGCCAATCGCGAAGCCTTCGAAGCGCTGATCGACGATCGTTCGCGTACCTTGGCCAATGATGGGGAAACTGCGCAAAGCGTCGACGCCGTTCTGGCCAAGGGTTCGCGGCTGGATCGCGCGGCCCATGATGCTGTTGGATTCGTGCGCTCGGTTCCTTTCGGTGCCGCGTCCATCGCATTGGACTTCGCCCCAGCGGTAACGGGAAACGGCTCCATAACAGCGCCGTTGGCGTTGTCGGCGATTTCCGGCCTGGTCAGCAGTGCCGCCGATACCGTCGGCAATGGGCTGATGAAACGTGCGACCAGTGATACCCAATGGCTCGTCGCAGAGGATACCCAGCTGGAGCCGGTCATGCAGGAGGCGGCCCAGGCGGTGAAGCCGAGCCTGGCGACTCAGGCGATCGAAGGCAGCCTGACCTTCCAGACCTTTTCCGCGCGGAACGTGCTGCGCACGGTTATCCAACCCATCGTGACGAAGACCGTCGATGCCCAGACGGGGAGCAAAGTGGACTCGGTGATAGCTGCCGTCGGTTCTCCGCTTTCCGGCATGGCCGCCTATGATCTGCAACATTCCATTGATAAATCGAAACATCGGGTTGGCCCGGAATACCTTTTGGGTCGCCACGACTGGCACCAGCGCTACAAGGACCTCAAGGGCTATGGCGTGGGCAGTGCCGCCATGGGAATTGCGAAGCGGGTCGGCAGCTTACCCCTGGACGCGGTGCGCGACGGCAGCAAATCGCTGCAAGCGCTGGTTACACCCACGGGGCTGGTCAGTGGCCTCGGTGCATTGGCCGGTGGTATCACCGCGATCGGCATGGCCCAGACGGCGGCTGTCAACGCGGCCAGGCGTGCCGGGGTTTCTCCGGCGGGAATAGCGGCGGCGGGCAAGGCGACCGTCACCGCGACTATGGCCCCGGTGGTCGCCGCATGGGTGACCACGGCTGTGATGACGCAGCCCTTGGCGGACAAGGCTTCCGCTGCGTTGGACAGGCTTACCACCGGGCCCGCGCATCCAGATGAGCTACAAGGCATGTTGCCCCTGGTCGAAACGAATGCGACCGAACGGCTCGGTAGTGATAGCGAGAGCGAAGGCGACGATATCGTGTCGGCACGCTCGACCCTAAATGCTGCGGAGCGGGCAGTTTAGCTTGGGTAGTGACCGGTCACGCCAGGCCCGGAGAGGTGGCGTGGCCGGACCCTTGTGCTTCTGCCGAGGTACGCGACGAACACATCTTGTGGCGGCCTGGCGGTTTCGCCGCGCTCCAGATCTGCTGGCATCCAAATCAGGGAGGACTGCGACATAGGTGTAACGGCCAAGCCAATGCCAAGCGGTTAACATGGCACTTCAACGGCAAGCTGTTGCCGGATGTGTGTGGCTGTCACTGGAAAGCTGTTATGCAAAGCGCCTATACCGTCCTGATCCTGTTGATGCTGGTGGGCGTCTCGCGCCTGGTCGGGCGATTGATCCCGCTGCCGCTGCCGCTGCCCCTGGTGCAGATCGCTGCCGGTGCTGTGCTGGCCTGGCCGTCGCTGGGGCTGCATGTGGCGCTCGATCCCGAGTTGTTCCTGTTTCTGTTCCTCCCGCCGTTGCTGTTCTCTGACGGTTGGCGCATGCCCAAGCGTGAACTGTGGCGCCTGCGCGGGCCGGTCCTGACGCTGGCGGTCGGGCTGGTGTTGTTCTCGGTGGTCGGTGCGGGTTATTTCATCCATTGGTTGTTGCCGAGCATTCCGTTGCCGGTGGCCTTCGCCCTGGCGGCGGTGCTGTCGCCGACTGACGCGGTGGCCGTGTCGGCAATTGCCCGGGACCGCTTGCCCGCGCCGTTGATGCACATGCTCCAGGGCGAGGCATTGATGAACGATGCGTCGGGCCTGGTGACTTTCAAGTTCGCTGTGGCAGCGGCCATCACCGGGGTGTTCTCCCTGGCCAGTGCCAGCCTGACTTTTGTCCTGGTCGCTGTCGGTGGCCTGCTGGTAGGCGTGGCCCTGAGTTGGCTGGTGGGCCGTTTGCGGGCATGGATGATTGCTCGGGGCTGGGACGACCCCGCCACCCATGTGGTGTTCATGTTGTTGCTGCCGTTTGCCGCTTATGTGTTGGCTGAACGCCTTGGCGCCTCGGGCATTCTTTCGGCGGTGGCGGCTGGGATGATGCAGAGCTGGCTTGACCTGCTGCCGCGCCAGACCGGCACGCGGTTGCTCAATCGCAGCGTCTGGGCGCTGTTGGAATTTGCCTTCAATGGCTTGATTTTCTTGCTGCTGGGCTTGCAACTGCCGGACATCATCAAAGCCGTGACCAGCCACGAGACCACGTTGTGGCCGATGTTGTTCTACCGCTGCCTGGATGTGGTGGCGATTTTCCTGGTGCTGCTGGTGTTGCGTTTTGTCTGGGTGCAAAGCATCTGGCGCTTGTCCGGGCTGTTGCGCCGCTGGCGCGGCAAGGGCGAGTTGACCCTGGTGCCGACCGCGCGCTCTTGCTGGTTGCTGACGTTTGGCGGCGTGCGCGGGGCGGTAACGCTGGCGGGCGTGATGTCGGTGCCGTTGCTGTTGGGGGCGGGGGAGGGGGAGGCGTTTCCCGAGCGCGACTTGCTGATCTTCATCGCTGCGGGGGTGATTCTGCTGTCACTGGTCGCCGCTTGCATCGCTTTGCCCCTGCTGTTGCGCGGCGTCGAGAAGGGGCCGGACGACAAACGCCGCAACGAAGTCCGTGAGGCCTGGCGTAAAACCGCTGAAGCGGCGATTCATGCCTTGGAAGTGGAGGAACCGGCCGAGACAGCCGCGCCTGACGCGGCCACGGCGGCTCTGGCAACGGAGGTCAAGGCGCGGCTGATGTCCGAGTATCGTCATCAGCTTGAGGTATTCAACGACTCGGCCGAAGCCCAGGCGCTGGCGTTCGAAATGGACCTGCTGGAGCGCCGATTGCGTTTGAAGGCGTACCGAGCGCAGCGGTTGGAGCTGTATCGCCTCAGTCGCCAGCACCAGATTGGCGATGATGTGTTGCGTGAGGTGCTGGCGGAGTTGGATCTGGCGGAGGCGAATTTGGGGTTGGGTAAATAAATACTGGGACGGGTAGAGTCTTGGATTTGATGCAGTGAATGCCGGCCTCATCGCGAGCAGGCTCGCTCCCACAGGAGATTTAGTATTGAGCACAGGTTTGTGAACAACACCCGACCACTGTGGGAGCGAGCTTGCTCGCGATAAATCGAAAGCCGAACAAAAAAGTCCCGTCGAAGCGACGGCTCTGTGGCGAGGGAACTTGCTCCCTTGCCACGACAGCGCCTATGCGTGAGCCTCTTCCCGCTCAGGAACCAGCCGAACCTCCACCCTCTGACCCAGCGCACGCGCTGCGCTGGCTAGCGTTGCGAGAGTCATTCCCGCATCGTTCTGATCCAGCGCACGGTCAACGGCAGTGCGACTGGTGTGCATCCGCTGTGCCAAGGCCTTTTTGGTCACTTTCTGAAGCTTCATTGCTTCGGCAATCTGCCAGGCAATAACGCGTTTGAGCGCAGCTGCGGAAACTTCTTCGGCGATGCCTTGCTCGACCAGAAAGTCGTCAAAATCAGATCCAATATGCTTGTTCATTTACGGTGCCTCATAGTCTTGCTTTGCGCTGCTTGGCGGTTGTCAGGTCGGTGGGCGGGGTTTTCTGACTTTTCTTGATGAAGCCGTGAAGCAGAACCATGTCGGAGCCCACTACGGTGAAAAGCACGCGAGCAATGGTGTCGCCAAGGTCAATCCTAACCTCCCATAATCCAGTGTCCAGCTTGCGAACCACCGGCATGCCTATCGGCCAACCAACTGAACGGTCTTGATATCAGTCCCGATCCTCCGTCGGTGCTCGCGGGGGAGGTCAGTCAGCCACTCGCGAACGGGTTCATTCCCAGCGTCTGTGCGGAAGAAACCTACGTTCAGTATCGGAGGGATATCAACCATGAACGGAGTGTACCTAAATAGGTGCATTGCGCAACCCAGGCGTTACTGAGCATTTGTACAGGATTTTTTTGCGGTGACTTCATTGGTGCGGATGCTGCGATTGGGGCCGCTGCGCAGCCCAACGGGAGCAAGCTCCCTCGCCACGACAGCGGTCCGTTTCGGCTCGATAGAGCCATCAACCCCGGCGCTGGATGAATGCGCGGATTCGTTCCGCCGCTTCCACGCATTCGGCCAATGGCGCGACCAGGGCCATGCGCACGCGGCCGGCGCCGGGGTTGACGCCGTCCACATCGCGCGACAGGTACGAGCCTGGGACGACCGTCACGTGTTCCTGTTCGAACAGGTCACGGCAGAATGCCGCGTCGTCGCCGGCCACGTTCGGCCACAGGTAGAAGCTGCCGTCGGGGCGTTGCACGTCGAGCACCGGGCTGAGGATTTCCAGCACCGCGTCGAATTTTTCCCGGTACAGCGCGCGGTTGGCCCGGACGTGCACTTCGTCGTTCCACGCGGCAATGCTCGCCAATTGGGTCTGAACCGGCATCGCGCAACCGTGATAGGTGCGGTAGAGCAAAAAGCCCTTGAGGATGTCGGCGTCACCAGCAACGAAACCGGAGCGCAGGCCCGGCAGGTTGGAGCGCTTGGACAGGCTGTGGAACACCACGCAGCGCTTGAAGTCCTTGCGACCCAGTTCGACGCAGGCGCTGAGCAGGCCTGGCGGCGGGGTCTGTTCGTCGAAGTAGAGCTCGCTGTAGCACTCGTCCGCGGCGATGACGAAGTCGTGCTCGTCAGCCAGGGCGATGAGCTTCTTCAGCACGTCCACCGGAATCAAGGCGCCGGTCGGGTTGCCCGGGGAGCAGAGGAACAGGATCTGGCAGCGTTTCCAGATGTCCGGCGAGACGGCATCGAAATCCGGGTTGAAACCGTTCGTGTCCAGGCATGGCAGGTAGTGCGGCTTGGCCCCGGCCAGGAATGCTGCGCCTTCGTAGATCTGATAGAAGGGGTTCGGGCTGACGACCAGGGCGTCATCGCCACGGTTGACCACGGTCTGGGTGAAGGCGAACAAGGCTTCACGGGTACCGTTGACCGGCAGCACATGGCGCGCCGGATCGAGCCAGCCGTCTGGCACGTTGAAGCGCCGCTCGCACCAACCGGTGATGGCTTCGCGCAGCTCGGGGATGCCAAGGGTGGTCGGGTACACCGCCATTTTTTCCAGATTGCCGGCCAGGGCTTCTGCCACGAAAGCGGGCGAGCGATGCTTGGGTTCGCCGATGGACAACGCGATCGGGCGCTTGTCCGGATTGGGCGTGACACTGCCGAGCAAGGCGCGAAGCTTCTCGAACGGGTAGGGCTGGAGCTGGGACAGGGCGTTGTTCATCAGGGGCCTCGTTCAATGTGGGCACTGCCCCTTGTGGGAGCGAGCCTGCTCGCGAATACGCTGTGTCAGTCGACAAAATCATTGACTGATCCGCGGCTTTCGCGAGCAGGCTCGCTCCCACAGGGGAATATGTTCGTTCAGATGCTGATGCGCGTCAGGTTGATGTCGGGTTCCTGGTTGACGCTCAGGTGCCGCACGATCGCTTCCTGCAAACGGCTGCACAGCTGCGGGTCGGACAGCGGCTGGTTATGGGCGTCGGTGATGAAGAATACGTCTTCCACCCGCTCGCCGAGGGTCGCGATCTTGGCGTTCTGCAGCGACAGGTCGAATTCGAGGAAAATATGGCCGACCCGCGCCAGCAGGCCCGGGCGGTCCGGCGCGCTGAGTTCCAGCACGGTGACCTGGCGCTGTGCGTCGTTGTGGATCGTTACCTGCGGCGCAAAGGCGAAATGCTTGAGCTGGCGCGGTACCCGGCGCTGGATGATGGTCGGGTAGTCCGCCGGGTTGCGCAGGGCTTCGGTGAGACCGTCGCGAATCTGCTTGACCCGCGCCGGGTTGTCGCCGATCGAGTCGCCGTCAGTGTCGAGCACGATGTAGGTGTCGAGGGTGAACTGGCTGCTGGACGTGATGACTCGGGCGTCATGGATGTTGAGGTTGAGCTGGTCCATCGCCGCCACGGTCACGGCGAAGAAATCGTGCTGGTCCGGGGCGTAGATGAAGATCTGCGTGCCGCCCTCGAATTCGCGCTGGGTGGTTTCCTTGATCAATACCAGCGGACCGCCATCGGCCGGCTGCTGGAGAATCGCATCGGTGTGCCAGGCCACATCGCCGGCGGTGTGGCGCAGAAAGTAGTCATCGCCCAGTTGCGACCAGAGTTGCTCGACATCATCCGGATCGGTGCCGCCGCGTACCAGGATGTCCAGGGCCGCGCTCTGGGTGCGGCGGATCTGTTCTTCGCGATCCACCGGGTTCTCCAGGCCACGGCGCAGGGCACGCTTGGTCTCGGTGTACAACTGGCGCAACAGGCTGGCGCGCCAGGAATTCCACAGGGTCGGGTTGGTGGCGTTGATGTCGGCCACGGTCAGCACGTAGAGATAATCCAGGCGGGTTTCATCGCCCACCGCCTGGGCAAAATCGTGGATCACCTGCGGATCGGACAAGTCCTTGCGCTGGGCGGTGGTCGACATCACCAGGTGGTTCTGCACCAGCCAGACGATCAGCCGGCTGTCCCACACCGGCAACTGGTGCCGCTGGCAGAACGCCTCGGCATCCACCGCGCCAATCTCCGAATGGTCGCCTTGGCGACCCTTGCCGATGTCGTGATACAGCCCCGCCATGTAGATCAGCTCGGGCTTGGGCAACTTGGCCATGAGCTTGCTGGCCAGCGGGAATTTCTCCGACACCTGGGTGTACTGCAACTTGCGCAGGTGTTTGATCAGGTTCAGCGTGTGCGCATCGACCGTATAGATGTGGAACAGGTCGTGCTGCATCTGCCCGACGATGTAGCCGAACTCCGGCAGGTAACGCCCGAGGATCCCATAGCGGTTCATGCGCCGCAGGTTGCGGTGCACGCCGATCTTGCACTTGAACAGTTCGATGAACAGGCTGGTGTTGCGAATATCGTGGCGGAAGTCGTCATCGATCAAGTGACGGTTTTCCCGCAGCAGGCGGATGGTGTCGGCGCGCACGCCCTTGATTTCCGGCTGCTGGGCCATGAGCACGAAAATCTCGAGCATGGCGAACGGCGTGCGGCGAAACACGTTGGCGTGGCGCGCCTCGATGTAGCCGTCGTGCAACTGGAACCGGGAATTGATCGGCTGCGGCGGCGCCTCGTCTTCCGGCGCGAGGATGACTTCCTCGAAGTGCTGGATGATCAGTTCGCTGAGCTGGGCGATGCTCATCACCACGCGGTAGTACTGCTGCATGAAGTTTTCGATGGACTGCTTGGCGTCCTGGCCTTCGAAACCCAGCAGGCCGGCGATGGAGCGCTGGTGATCGAACAGCAGGCGATCCTCGGAGCGCCCGGCGAGCATGTGCAACGCGTAGCGGACCTTCCAGAGGAATTCCTGGGACGAGGCCAGCAGGGCGTTCTCGCTTTCCACCAGGAAGCCTTCGCCGGCCAGTGCGCGCAGGTTCAGCGTGCCGTACTGGCGACGGGCGACCCACAGGATGGTCTGGATGTCCCGCAGCCCGCCTGGCGAGCCTTTGACGTTGGGTTCCAGGTTGTACTCGGTATCGTTGTACTTGTGATGGCGAGCCTTCTGCTCGGCGCGCTTGGCCAGGAAGAAGTCCTTGCTCGGCCACATGTGCGCCGTGCTGGTGACGTCGAGCATGCGCTGGCGCAAGCGCTCGGGGCCGGCAATGGTGCGGCTTTCCATCAGGTTGGTGATCACCGTGAGGTCGGCGCGGGCCTCGTCGGCGCATTCCTGCACCGAACGCACGCTCTGGCCGACTTCCAGGCCGATGTCCCACAGCAGCGTGAGGAAACGCTCGATGGAATCACGAAAAATCTCGTGATCGGCGCTCTCCAGCAGGATCAGCAGATCGATATCGGAGTAGGGGTGCAGTTCGCCGCGCCCGTAGCCACCCACGGCCACCAGGGCGATGTCGGCGTCCTCGCTCCAATTGAATTGCTCCCAGGCCTTTTGCAGGATGTTGTCGACGAACCAGGCGCGGTCCTCGATCAGCCGACGAATATCGCGGCCACTGCGAAAGCGCTGGTCGAGCACTTCGTGGGCCTGGCGGATCGCCTTCTTGAATGCCGAGATGGGGCTTGCCTTCAGGGCCAGTTCAGCCTGGAACTGGCCGCGGTCGAAGAGTTCGGGATCCACCTGCGGCATTGAATGGCTTTCCTTTCTATCTATATCTATCGGATCGGTCAGGCTGGGTTCTGATCAGGCGGAAACACGGGGAATGGTGTCATCGCTGCGCAGGGTGAAGATCTCGTAGCCAGTCTCGGTGACCAGCAGCGTGTGCTCCCACTGCGCCGACAGCTTGCGATCCTTGGTGATGGCGGTCCAGCCGTCGCCCATTACCTTGGTGTCGGCGCGGCCCTGGTTGATCATCGGTTCGATGGTGAAGGTCATGCCCGCCTGCAGTTCCATGCCGGTACCGGCGCGGCCGTAGTGGAGGATCTGCGGTTCTTCATGAAACACCTTGCCGATGCCGTGGCCGC
The DNA here is from genome assembly GCF_051132075.1 of Pseudomonas sp. R3-56. Taxonomy (NCBI): domain Bacteria; kingdom Pseudomonadati; phylum Pseudomonadota; class Gammaproteobacteria; order Pseudomonadales; family Pseudomonadaceae; genus Pseudomonas; species Pseudomonas sp. R3-56. Next base: position 1,313,952 of record NZ_CP071657.1, read on the forward strand.
AGAACTCACGCACCACCGAAAAACCGTTTTTCTGCGCGTGCTTCTGGATCACTTCGCCGATGTCACCCAGGCGGCAGCCCGGCTTCACCAGTTCGATGGCCATGTACATGCATTCCTGGGTGACCTTGGATAGGCGCTCGGCCCACTCCGGTACGTTGCCGACGTGGAACATGCGGCTGGTATCGCCGTGGTAGCCGTCCTTGATGACGGTGACGTCGATGTTCAGGGTGTCGCCATCTTTCAACGGTTTCTCGTTGGGGATGCCGTGGCAGACCACGTGGTTGATCGAGGTGCAGATCGACTTCGGGAAGCCTTTATAGTTGAGCGGAGCCGGGATGGCCTTCTGCTCGTTGACGATGTAATCGTGGCAGATGCGGTCCAGCTCTTCGGTGGTGACGCCCGGCTTGACGTAGTCGGCGATCATTTCCAGCACTTCGGCGGCGAGTTTGCCGGCGACACGCATTTTGGCGATGTCCTCGGGAGTCTTGAGGGTGACGGTCATACAGGCTCTCTCTGCGCCCGACGGCGCTGTTCAAAACGAAATGGGCGGCGGATGATGTCGTTGCGGCCCTGAAAAAGGCGATTCTACCAGACGATCAGCGCAAATCCGCGCCCGCGTGCATCGCTTCTCTCTATAAGGGTGCGTATTCCCAGGCAATGAACGGGCGGCGTGCAAGCGCTTCGCCAGGTTTTCAGAATCCGGGTTTCGTTTTAATCCTTGCTGTGGTATAAAATGCGCCGCTTTCCGGGGATGACCCCGTAAGCTTAAATCCACACACGTGTCGACACGATGACCTGGGTGCCTTCGGCTTTTACAGTCGCTGGTTGGTCATTGGGATACGTGGAGGCCAAACCCGACTTATCAAGGAACTATCATGTCCCAAGTCAACATGCGCGATATGCTGAAGGCCGGTGTGCACTTCGGCCACCAGACCCGTTACTGGAACCCGAAAATGGGCAAGTACATTTTCGGCGCGCGCAACAAGATCCACATCATCAACCTTGAAAAAACCCTGCCGATGTTCAACGAAGCACTGACCTTCGTAGAGCGCCTGGCCCAGGGCAAAAACAAGATTCTGTTCGTTGGCACCAAGCGTTCCGCTGGCAAGATCGTTGCTGAAGAAGCAGCACGTTGCGGTTCGCCGTACGTCGATCACCGCTGGTTGGGCGGCATGCTGACCAACTTCAAGACCATTCGCGCTTCCATCAAGCGTCTGCGTGACCTTGAAGTCCAGTCCGAAGACGGTACTTTCGCCAAGCTGACCAAGAAAGAAGCGCTGATGCGCACTCGTGATCTTGAGAAGCTGGACCGCTCCCTGGGCGGTATCAAGGACATGGGCGGTCTGCCTGACGCGCTGTTCGTGATCGACGTTGACCACGAGCGCATCGCGATCACCGAAGCCAACAAGCTGGGTATCCCGGTCATCGGCGTTGTCGATACCAACAGCAGCCCGGAAGGCGTTGACTACATCATCCCAGGCAACGATGACGCCATCCGCGCCATCCAGCTGTACATGGGTTCGATGGCTGACGCTGTCATCCGTGGTCGCAACAATGTAAATGGCGGCACCGAAGTCTTCGCTGAAGAAGCTCCGGCAGCAGCCGCTGAGTAATTGACGCCCTGGCGTTGACTCAGTAAGCAAAAAGGGGGCTTGGCCCCCTTTTTGCCACCTCGAAAACCACTTGTCGCCAGCGCAGCTACCTGTTTGTAACCTGCAGCGGTCTATAAGCAGTGGTTTTCAGGAAGAATTGATCGCCCGTTCGGTCGGGTGGAATGGTTGAAAACCTATCCAAGAGGATTTTGAAATGGCAGAGATTACTGCAGCGTTGGTCAAAGAACTGCGCGAGCGTACCGGCGAAGGCATGATGGACTGCAAGAAAGCCTTGACCAAGGCTGGCGGCGACATCGAGAAAGCCATTGATGACATGCGCGCTTCGGGCGCCATCAAGGCTGCCAAGAAAGCCGGCAACATTGCCGCTGAAGGCGCGATCGGCATCAAGGATGACGGTAAAGCTGCCGTTATCATCGAAGTCAACTCGCAGACCGACTTCCTGGCCCTGCAAGACGACTTCAAGGCATTCGTTGCCGCCAGCGTCGAAAAAGCATTCACCGACAAACTGACCGACGCAGCTCCGCTGATCGCCGCTCAGGAATCGGCTCGTGAAGCCCTGGTTGCCAAAGTAGGCGAAAACGTCAACATCCGTCGTCTGGTTCGCGTCGAAGGCGATGTTGTCGGTTCTTACCTGCACGGCAATAAGATCGGTGTTGTTGTGGCCCTCAAAGGCGGCAACGTCGAGCTGGCCAAAGACATCGCAATGCACGTCGCTGCCAGCAACCCTGAGTTCCTGCTGCCGTCGGAAGTTTCCGCTGACGCCATCGAGCGTGAAAAAGCTGTGTTCATGCAGCTCAACGAAGACAAGATCAAAGGCAAGCCAGCCGAAATCGTTGAAAAAATGGTTGCCGGTCGTATCACCAAGTTCCTGGCTGAAGCCAGCCTGGTTGAGCAGGCGTTCGTCAAGAACCCTGAAATCAAGGTCGGTGAACTGGCCAAGAAGGGCGGCGCTGAAATCGTTTCCTTCACCTACTTCAAAGTGGGCGAAGGCATCGAGAAACCAGTAGACAACTTCGCTGAAGAAGTGGCTGCTCAGCTGGCTGCCAGCAAGCAATAAGACAGTTTGTATAACTGTCGCCCTGAAGAGGCTGCCCGCTCACGCGCGCAGCCTCTTTTCGGATAAGGATGCCGATTTATATTGGTTTCCTGTCGGAACTGGCTTACAAAGCCGTGTTCCGATGGCGCTGTGTCAGCGTCAAGCTAGAGTGAACGCAGGCTGCAAACAGCCCGCAACAGAATTTTTTGAAAAATACGCCGCAGGAGAGATTCGCAATGGCTCAGCAGGGCAGTGGTTATCAGGCTCGCTATAAACGCATTCTACTCAAGCTTAGCGGCGAGGCCCTGATGGGCTCGGAAGAGTTCGGGATCGACCCGAAAGTGCTGGATCGCATGGCCCTGGAAGTTGGCCAGTTGGTCGGGATCGGCGTTCAGGTCGGCCTGGTCATCGGCGGCGGCAACTTGTTCCGTGGCGCGGCGCTGAGCGCGGCGGGCATGGATCGGGTCACGGGCGACCACATGGGCATGCTGGCCACTGTGATGAACGCCCTGGCTATGCGCGACGCGCTGGAGCGTGCCAATATCTCCGCCATCGTGATGTCGGCCATTTCCATGGTCGGCGTGACCGATCACTACGATCGCCGCAAGGCCATGCGCCACCTCAATTCCAAGGAGGTGGTGATTTTTGCCGCGGGTACCGGCAATCCGTTCTTCACAACGGATTCGGCCGCGTGCCTGCGAGCGATCGAGATCGACGCCGATGTCGTGCTCAAGGCTACCAAGGTGGATGGCGTGTACACCGCTGACCCGTTCAAAGACCCGCATGCCGAGAAGTTCGATCATCTGACCTACGATGAAGTGCTGGATCGCAAGCTGGGTGTAATGGACCTGACTGCTATCTGCCTGTGCCGCGACCACAAGATGCCGCTGCGCGTTTTCAACATGAACAAACCCGGGGCCCTGCTCAACATCGTGCACGGTGGCGCCGAAGGAACACTGATCGAGGAAGGCAAGCAATGATCAACGACATCAAGAAAGACGCTCAAGAGCGCATGCAGAAATCCCTGGAGTCTCTGAGCCACGCATTCGGCCAGATTCGTACCGGCAAGGCTCACCCGAGCATCCTCGGCAGCGTCATGGTGCCTTACTACGGCACTGACACGCCGCTGAGCAGCGTCGCCAACGTCACCGTGAAAGACTCGCGCACCCTGCAGGTCGTTGCTTTCGAGCGCAACATGCTCGCCGCTGTAGACAAGGCGATCCAGAGCGCCGGTTTGAACCTCAACCCAACCAACCTGGGTGAGCTGCTGCTGATCCCGATGCCGGCCCTCACCGAGGAAACGCGCAAAGGCTTCACGAAACAGGCCCGTAGCGCCGCGGAAGACGCGCGTGTTGCCGTGCGCAATATCCGTCGTGACGCGTTGGGTGAGCTGAAGAAGCTGGTCAAGGACAAGGAAATCAGTGAAGACGAAGAGCGTCGTGCCATCGCTGATATCGATAAGCTGACCAAAGAATCCGAGGCCCAGATCAGCAAGGCTACGGACGAGAAAGAAAAAGACCTGATGGCCGTATAAGGGTCTCGTTTTCATGGATAAGACCAAGCAGGCCGTGCCGTTCGCGGTACCGCGCCATGTGGCGATCATCATGGACGGCAATAACCGCTGGGCCAAGAAGCGCTTTATGCCCGGTGTTGCCGGGCATAAAGCCGGGGTCGACGCGGTTCGGGCGGTCATTGAGGTGTGCGCCGAGGCCGGGGTCGAGGTGCTCACCCTGTTCGCGTTTTCCAGCGAAAACTGGCAGCGTCCGGCCGATGAGGTCAGCGCCTTGATGGACCTCTTCCTCAAGGCGTTGCGGCGTGAAGCCAAACGCCTCGACGAGAACCGGATCAGTCTGCGGATCATCGGTGATCGCTCGCGCTTTCATCCGGAACTGCAGGCTGCGATGCGCGAAGCCGAGACCGCCACGGCTGGCGCCGATCGGTTCGTTCTGCAGATTGCCGCCAATTACGGCGGTCAGTGGGATATCGCCCAGGCGGCGCAGCGCCTGGCGCGGGAAGTCCAGGCCGGTCACCTGCGGCCCGAGGACATCACGCCCGAGCTGTTGCAAACCTGCCTGGCAACCGGCGACCTGCCGTTGCCGGACCTGTGCATCCGCACCGGTGGCGAACATCGCATCAGCAACTTCCTCCTCTGGCAGCTGGCTTACGCCGAGCTATACTTCTCCGACCTGTTCTGGCCGGACTTCAAACACGAAGCCATGCGCACTGCGCTGGCCGATTTCGCTTCCCGTCAGCGTCGTTTCGGTAAAACGAGCGAGCAGATCGAAGCTGGAGCCCGGGTTTAATGCTCAAACAACGAATCATCACCGCCCTGATCCTGTTGCCCATCGCCTTGGCTGGCTTTTTCCTGCTTGAAGGAGCCGGCTTCGCCCTGTTCATCGGCCTGGTCGTGACGCTGGGCGCCTGGGAATGGGCGCGGCTGGCAGGTTTTGCTGCGCAGTCGGCGCGCATGATCTACGCGGCAGTGGTCGCCGCCATGCTGTTCATCATGTACCTCGTGCCTGGCATCGCGCCGTGGGTGCTGGGGGCGGCAGTGCTGTGGTGGGCGACGGCAACCTTCCTGGTGCTGACCTATCCACGCACTACGCACCACTGGGCCAACGCCGCGACCAAGCTGATGATCGGCCTGTTGATCCTGCTGCCTGCCTGGCAAGGGCTGATCTGGATCAAGCAGGGCGCACTGGGCAACTGGCAGATCATGGCGGTAATGGTGCTGGTCTGGGGGGCTGACGTTGGCGCCTATTTCTCCGGTCGTGCCTTTGGCAAGCGCAAGCTGGCGCCGAAAGTCAGTCCGGGCAAAAGCTGGGAAGGTGTCTACGGTGGCCTGGCCCTGAGTCTGGTCATTACCGCTGTGGTCGGTTTTGTGCGGGACTGGACCGTCGCGCAATTGCTGATGGGCCTGTTCGGCGCGGCCCTGGTGGTTTTCGTATCGGTCGTCGGTGACCTGACCGAAAGCATGTTCAAGCGTCAGTCCGGGGTCAAGGACAGCAGTAACCTGCTGCCGGGCCACGGTGGTGTACTGGACCGTATCGACAGCCTGACCGCCGCAATCCCGATCTTCGCCGTGCTGTTGTGGATGGCGGCACCGTGAGTCGTCCTCAGCAGATTACCGTTCTGGGGGCCACGGGCTCCATCGGACTGAGTACCCTTGATGTCATCGGTCGCCATCCGGAGCGCTATCAGGTATTCGCTCTCAGTGGCTTCACCCGCCTGAGCGAGCTGCTGGCGCTGTGCATCCGCCACGCGCCGCGCTTTGCCGTGGTGCCACATGCCGATGTGGCGCGGGCGCTGCAGGACGACCTGCGCGCCGCCGGCCTGCAAACTCGTGTGCTGGTGGGCGAGGAGGGCCTTTGCCAGGTGGCTTCCGACCCTGAAGTCGACGCCGTGATGGCGGCAATCGTCGGGGCGGCGGGCTTGCGTCCGACGCTGGCGGCGGTGGAGGCTGGCAAGAAAATCCTGCTGGCGAACAAGGAAGCACTGGTGATGTCCGGTGCACTGTTCATGCAGGCGGTGCGCAAAAGCGGCTCGGTACTGCTGCCCATCGACAGCGAACACAATGCTATTTTCCAATGCATGCCGCGGGATTTTTCCCGCGGCCTGGGGGCGGTCGGCGTTCGGCGGATTCTTCTGACAGCGTCTGGCGGCCCATTCCGGCAGACACCCCTGGAAGAATTGGTGCATGTTTCGCCCGAGCAGGCTTGCGCCCACCCGAACTGGTCCATGGGACGCAAGATTTCCGTGGACTCCGCCAGCATGATGAACAAGGGGCTGGAGCTGATCGAGGCCTGCTGGCTGTTCGATGCCCGGCCGTCCCAGGTCGAGGTGGTGATCCATCCACAAAGCGTGATCCACTCCCTGGTGGATTATGTCGATGGTTCGGTCCTCGCGCAGTTGGGGAACCCGGACATGCGCACGCCGATCGCCAATGCGCTGGCCTGGCCGGAGCGGATCGATTCGGGGGTGGCGCCGCTGGACCTGTTTGCCATCGCCCGTCTGGATTTCCAGGCGCCCGACGAGCAGCGGTTTCCTTGCCTGCGCCTGGCGCGGCAGGCGGCCGAGGCCGGCGATAGTGCCCCGGCCATGCTTAACGCGGCCAACGAAGTGGCGGTCGCAGCGTTTCTCGATGGGCGTGTCCGTTACCTCGAGATCGCGAGTATCATCGAGGAGGTCTTGAATCTCGAGGCCGTGGTTTCGCTTGATGATCTCGATGCGGTATTTACCGTCGACGCCAGGGCTCGTGAGCTGGCGGGCCATTGGTTGAAGCGCCACGGGCGTTGAGACTGCGGTACCTTAGCCAGGGTTGTCCCGGGCAGGATTGTGGAGAAAACAGATGAGCGCGCTCTATATGATTGTCGGCACCCTGGTTGCGCTGGGGGTGCTGGTCACTTTTCACGAATTCGGCCATTTCTGGGTCGCGCGTCGCTGTGGCGTCAAGGTTCTGCGTTTTTCCGTTGGCTTCGGCATGCCTTTGCTGCGCTGGCACGACAAGCAGGGCACCGAATTCGTCGTCGCGGCCATCCCGCTGGGCGGCTACGTCAAGATGCTCGATGAGCGCGAAGGCGAAGTGCCTGTCGATCAGCTTGACCAATCTTTCAATCGCAAGACCGTTCGTCAGCGTATCGCTATCGTGGCGGCGGGCCCGATCGCCAATTTCCTGTTGGCTCTGGTGTTTTTCTGGGCTTTGGCGATGCTTGGCAGTGAGCAGGTGCGCCCGGTCATCGGTGCGGTAGAGGCCGGCAGCGTGGCGGCTCGGGCCGGGTTGGGCGCAGGCCAGGAAATTGTCGCCATCGATGGTGAGCCCACCTCGGGCTGGGCGGCGGTCAACCTGCAGTTGGTGCGCCGCCTGGGCGAAAGTGGCTCGCTGCAATTGCTGGTGCGCGAGCAGGGCTCGACGGCGGATTCGCCGCGAGAGCTGATTCTCGACAACTGGCTCAAGGGCGCCGACGAGCCGGATCCGATCCGTTCCCTGGGGATCCGCCCATGGCGTCCGGCGCTGCCGCCTGTGCTGGCCGAGCTCGATCCGAAAGGCCCGGCTCACGCCGCAGGTCTGAAAACCGGTGACCGCTTGCTGTCATTCGATGGCCAGTCGGTGAATGACTGGCAACAGGTGGTTGATTCGGTTCGTGTACGTCCTGATACCAAAATCCTGCTGCGCGTCGAACGCGACGGTGCTTCAATCGACGTCCCGGTGACCCTGGCCGCCCGTGGCGAAAGCAAGGCGCCGACCGGTTACCTGGGGGCGGGCGTCAAGGCGGTCGAGTGGCCGCCGGAAATGATCCGCGAGGTCAGCTTCGGCCCTCTTGAGGCGATTGGCGAGGGTGCGCGTCGTACCTGGACCATGAGTGTCCTGACCCTGGACTCGCTGAAGAAAATGTTGTTCGGCGAGCTCTCGGTAAAAAACTTGAGTGGACCGATAACCATTGCTAAAGTGGCGGGCGCTTCTGCCCAGTCGGGCGTCGCTGATTTCCTGAATTTCCTTGCTTATCTGAGCATTAGCCTGGGGGTTCTGAATTTGCTGCCCATTCCGGTACTGGATGGGGGGCATCTGCTGTTTTATCTGATCGAGTGGGCGCGTGGTCGTCCCTTGTCGGATCGGGTGCAAGGTTGGGGGATACAGATCGGTATCAGCTTGGTGGTCGGGGTGATGTTGCTTGCTCTGGTCAACGATCTGGGTCGTCTGTAACGCTTCGCTGAATTGCGAATCTGCCGCATTTTGCGGCAGTTTGTTTATTGCCAGTTGGAATAAGAAAGGACTTCATGAAACGTCTGCTGCTAACTGCGGTTCTCACCGTATTGATGATCGCCGAAGTTCACGCCGAGTCCTTCACTATCTCTGATATTCGCGTCAACGGCCTCCAGCGGGTTTCCGCGGGTAGCGTCTTTGGTGCCTTGCCGTTGAACGTCGGCGAGCAGGCGGATGATCGGCGCCTGGTGGAATCCACTCGTGCGCTGTTCAAGACCGGCTTCTTTCAAGATATCCAGCTGGGCCGCGACGGCAATGTCCTGGTCATCACGGTCGTCGAGCGCCCATCGGTTGCCAGTATCGAGATCGAAGGCAACAAGGCGATCTCCACTGAAGACCTGATGAAAGGCCTCAAGCAATCCGGCCTGGCCGAAGGCGAGATCTTCCAGCGCGCGACCCTCGAAGGCGTCCGTAACGAGCTGCAACGCCAATACGTTGCTCAGGGCCGTTATTCGGCGACTGTCGACACCGAAGTCGTGCCGCAGCCGCGCAACCGCGTCGGCCTGAAGGTCAACATCAACGAAGGCACCGTCGCCGCCATCCAGCACATCAACGTGGTCGGCAACACGGTGTTCCCGGATGAAGACCTGATCGACCTGTTCGAACTCAAGACCACCAACTGGCTGTCGTTCTTCAAGAACGACGACAAGTACGCTCGTGAAAAACTCTCCGGTGACCTGGAGCGCCTGCGTTCCTACTACCTGGACCGTGGCTACATCAACATGGACATTGCTTCGACCCAGGTGTCCATCACCCCGGACAAGAAGCACGTCTACATCACTGTCAACGTCAACGAAGGCGAGAAGTACACCGTTCGTGACGTCAAGCTCAGTGGTGACCTGAAAGTTCCGGAAGACCAGGTCAAATCGCTGTTGCTGGTGCAGAAGGGGCAGGTGTTCTCGCGCAAGCTGATGACCACCACGTCCGAGCTGATCACTCGCCGCCTGGGTAACGAGGGTTACACCTTCGCCAACGTGAACGGCGTGCCACAACCGCACGATGAAGACCATACCGTCGACATCACGTTCGGCGTGGACCCCGGCAAGCGTGCCTACGTCAACCGCATCAACTTCCGTGGCAACACCAAGTCCGAGGACGAAGTGCTGCGTCGCGAAATGCGCCAGATGGAAGGTGGCTGGGCGTCGACCTACCTGATCGACCAGTCCAAGACCCGCCTGGAGCGCCTGGGCTTCTTCAAGGAAGTCAACGTCGAGACCCCGGCCGTACCGGGCGTCGATGACCAGGTGGATGTGAACTACAGCGTCGAGGAACAAGCCTCCGGTTCGATCACCGCCAGTGTCGGTTTCGCCCAGAGCGCGGGCCTGATCCTGGGTGGTTCGATCACCCAGAACAACTTCCTCGGTACCGGTAACCGCGTCAGCGTGGGCCTGACCCGCAGCGAGTACCAGACCCGCTACAACTTCGGTTACGTGGACCCCTACTGGACTGCCGACGGTGTGAGCCTGGGCTACAACGCCTTCTATCGCACCACCGACTACGACGAGCTCGACTCTGACATCTCCAGCTATGCGGTGGACAGCCTGGGTGCCGGCGTCAACATCGGCTATCCGATCAGCGAAACGTCGCGCCTGACCTTCGGCCTCACCGCCCAGCAGGACGAGATCAGCACTGGCCGCTATACCGTTGACGAAATTTTCGATTTCGTCGAGAAAGAGGGCGACAAGTACCTGAACTTCAAGGCGTCTGTTGGTTGGTCCGAGTCGACCCTGAACAAGGGTGTGTTGGCGACCCGTGGCCGTTCCCAGAGCTTGGTCCTGGAAACCACCACGCCTGGCAGCGACCTGTCGTTCTTCAAGCTCGACTACCGCGGCCAGCTGTTCCAGCCGCTGTCTGACAACTACACCATGCGCCTGCACACCGAGCTGGGTTATGGCGATGGCTACGGTTCGACCGACGGCCTGCCGTTCTACGAGAACTACTACGCCGGTGGTTTCAACTCGGTGCGTGGCTTCAAGGACAGCACCCTGGGCCCGCGCAGTACCCCGAGCCGAGGTGCAGCTGTCACTGGCAACCAGGGGACCATCCGGGATCCGGACCAGGATCCACTGCCGTTCGGTGGTAACGTCCTGATCCAGGGCGGTGCCGAGCTCCTGTTCCCGATGCCGTTCGTCAAGGATCAGCGCTCCCTGCGTACCTCGGTATTCTGGGACGTGGGTAACGTATTCGACTCCAGCTGCGATAAGCCTACTAACAACAATGGCACGTCATCCAACGCAGAGTGCAACGACATCAGCCTGAGCAACCTCGCCAGCTCCGTCGGCGTCGGCGTGACCTGGGTCACCGCGCTAGGCCCGTTGAGCTTCGCGTTGGCGATGCCGATCAAGAAACCGGATGACGCTGAAACCCAGGTTTTCCAATTCTCCCTCGGTCAGACGTTCTAAGCGTCTGACCCAAGATAACGACAATGGATTTTGTAGGAGTACATCGTGCGTAAGTTGACTCAATTGGTTCTCCTGGCGACCGTACTGGTCGCAGGTCCGGCTTTTGCCGACATGAAGATCGCCGTCCTGAACTATCAGATGGCCCTGCTGGAATCCGACGCGGCGAAGAAATACGCTGTGGACGCGGAGAAAAAATTCGGCCCGCAACTGACCAAGCTCAAAGGCCTGGAAAGCAGCGCCAAGGGTATCCAGGATCGTCTGGTGGCCGGTGGCGACAAAATGGCCCAGGGTGAGCGCGAGCGTCTGGAGCTTGAATTCAAGCAAAAGGCCCGTGACTTCCAGTTCCAGTCCAAGGAACTGAACGAAGCGAAAGCCGTTGCCGACCGCGAAATGCTCAAGCAGCTCAAGCCGAAACTCGACAGCGCTGTGGAAGAAGTCATCAAGAAGGGTGGTTTTGACCTGGTGTTCGAGCGTGGTGCAGTGATTGATGTCAAGCCTCAGTACGACATCACGCGCCAGGTTATCGAGCGCATGAATCAGCTGAAGTAATCCATGACAGCGACTATCAAGCTCGGCCAGTTGGCCGAGTTCCTCGGCGCCACCCTGCGTGGCGACCCGGAGAAGGTCATCACTGGGCTAGCCACTTTGCAAGAGGCTGGCCCAGCTCAGTTGAGCTTCCTGGCAAATCCTCAATATCGCAAATACCTGGCTGATAGCCGGGCTGCCGCGCTGTTGCTCAAGGCCGGTGATGCCGAAGGGTTTGCCGGTGATTCGCTGATCGTGGCCGACCCCTACCTTGCGTATGCGCGGATTTCCCATCTGTTCGATCCCAAGCCCAAGTCGGCTGCCGGTATTCACCCGAGTGCGGTGATCGCGGCGGACGCCGTGGTGGATCCTTCGGCCAGCGTTGGCCCGTTTGTCGTGATTGAAGGCGCGGCCCGGATTGGCGCCGGTGTGACGCTGGGCGCCCATTGCTTCATCGGCGCGCGCTGCGAGATCGGCGAAGGTGGCTGGCTGGCGCCCCGGGTGACGCTGTATCACGATGTGCGCATCGGCAAGCGGGTAGTGATCCAGTCTGGCGCAGTGCTCGGTGGCGAAGGCTTCGGTTTTGCCAATGAGAAAGGCATCTGGCAAAAGATTGCCCAGATCGGTGGCGTAACCGTCGGCGATGACGTGGAGATCGGCGTCAACACCGCCATCGACCGTGGCGCGCTGGCCGATACGGTCATTGGCAATGGCGTCAAGCTCGACAACCAGATCCAGATCGCCCACAACGTCCAGGTCGGTGACCACACCGCCATGGCCGCCTGCGTGGGCATCTCCGGCAGTACCAAAATCGGCAAGCACTGCATGCTCGCCGGTGGCGTGGGCCTGGTGGGCCATATCGATATCTGTGACAACGTGTTCCTGACCGGAATGACCATGGTGACCCACTCGATTACCGAGCCGGGTGCCTATTCTTCCGGCACAGCCATGCAACCGGCAGCCGAGTGGCGCAAGAGCGCGGCGCGTATCCGCCAGCTCGACGACATCGCGCGGCGCCTCAAGCAGGTGGAAAAGCGTGTAGGGGACGTGACCCCTGGCGGTAATGCTTCATCAGATGGCTGATACCATTTCCATATCAAGTGTGCACAGCCGCTAGGCCCTGGCTTCCTTGATTTGCTAGCGGGGTGCGCGTCAATCGTGCGCTCCCAATCTTTACATAGGCTTCCCCCCGAAATGATGGACATCAACGAGATTCGCGAATACCTGCCTCACCGTTACCCGTTCCTGCTGGTGGATCGGGTCGTGGACCTGGATGTTGAAGGCAAGCGCATTCGCGCCTACAAGAATGTCAGCATCAACGAACCCTTCTTCAATGGTCACTTCCCCGCGCATCCAATCATGCCGGGCGTATTGATCATCGAGGCGATGGCTCAGGCTGCCGGGATCCTTGGTTTCAAAATGCTCGACGTGAAGCCTGCCGACGGTACGCTTTACTACTTTGTTGGCTCGGACAAGCTGCGCTTCCGCCAGCCGGTCACTCCGGGCGATCAGTTGATCCTCGAAGCCAGGTTCATCAGTTGCAAGCGCCAGATCTGGAAATTCGAATGCCAGGCTTCGGTCGATGGCAAGCCGGTCTGCTCCGCTGAAATCATCTGTGCGGAACGCAAGCTATGAGTTTGATTGACCCTCGCGCAATCATCGATCCGACGGCCGTACTGGCCGCCGATGTCGAGGTTGGCCCTTGGTCGATCATCGGCGCAGGTGTGGAAATCGGCGAGGGCACGGTGATCGGGCCCCATGTGATCCTCAAGGGGCCGACCCGGATCGGCCGGCACAACCGCATCTACCAGTTCTCATCGGTAGGCGAGGACACGCCCGACCTCAAGTACAAAGGTGAAGAAACCCGGCTGGTGATTGGCGATCACAACGTGATCCGCGAAGGCGTGACGATTCACCGTGGCACCGTCCAGGACCGTTCCGAAACGACGCTGGGCGACCATAACCTGATCATGGCCTATGCCCACATCGGCCACGACAGTGTCATCGGCAACCATTGCATCCTGGTCAACAACACCGCGTTGGCCGGTCATGTGCACGTGGATGACTGGGCGATCCTGTCCGGTTTCACCCTGGTCCACCAGTATTGCCACATTGGCGCCCATAGCTTCTCCGGCATGGGCACCGCCATCGGCAAGGACGTCCCTGCCTACGTCACCGTGTTCGGCAATCCGGCCGAAGCTCGCAGCATGAACTTCGAAGGCATGCGTCGGCGTGGTTTCAGCGAAGAGGCCATAACTGCCCTGCGTCGCGCCTACAAGGTTGTGTATCGCCAGGGCCTGACGGTCGAGCAGGCGCTCGCCGAACTGGCCGAGGCAGCGGCACAGTTTCCGGAAGTCGCGATATTCCGCGATTCCATCCTGTCTTCGACCCGCGGCATCACCCGCTGATCATGGCGAACCTGCGTATCGCACTGGTGGCGGGCGAAGCTTCCGGTGACATTCTGGGCGCCGGCCTGATGCGCGCGCTCAAGGCGCAGCACCCGGCGGTCGAGTTCATCGGGGTGGGTGGGCCATTGATGGAAGCCGAGGGGCTGGTCTCCTACTTCCCGATGGAGCGCCTGTCGGTGATGGGGCTGGTGGAAGTGCTCGGCCGCTTGCGTGAGCTGCTGGCCCGGCGCAAGAAGCTGATCCAGACGCTGATCGAAGAAAAACCGGATGTGTTCATCGGTATCGATGCGCCGGATTTCACCCTCAATATCGAACTCAAGCTGCGCCAGGCCGGGATCAAGACCGTGCATTATGTCAGCCCGTCGGTCTGGGCCTGGCGACAGAAGCGCGTGTTGAAGATCCGCGAGGGCTGCGACCTGATGCTCACGCTGCTGCCGTTCGAAGCCCGGTTCTACGAAGAAAAAGGCGTGCCCGTGCGATTTGTCGGTCACACCCTGGCCGACACCATTCCCCTGGAGGCGGACCGCGAGGCGGCTCGCCAGGCGCTGGGCCTGGCCGCGGGCCCGCTGGTGGCGTTGATGCCCGGTAGCCGAGGCGGCGAAGTGAGTCGCCTGGGCGGGCTGTTCTTCGACGCCGCCGAGCGTCTGCGGGCGATGCGTCCGGACGTACGATTCATCTTGCCGTGCGCCAGTCCACAGCGGCGGGTCCAGCTCGAAGCACTCCTGGCCGATCGCGATTTGCCGGTCACGCTGCTTGACGGCCAATCGCATCAAGCGCTGGCGGCCTGCGATGCCGTGTTGATTGCTTCCGGCACTGCTACCCTTGAGGCATTGTTGTACAAGCGCCCGATGGTGGTTGCCTATCGCCTGGCGCCGTTGACGTTCTGGATTCTCAAGCGCATGGTCAAGAGCCCTTACGTTTCCCTGCCGAACCTGCTGGCCCAGCGCCTGCTGGTGCCTGAACTGCTGCAGGATGACGCGACCGCCGAGTCCCTGGCCAGCACGCTTTTGCCGTTGATCGATGGCGGCGAGGAACAGACCCGGGGCTTTGACGAAATCCACCGTACCTTGCGTCGCGATGCCTCCAACCAGGCAGCAGACGCGGTACTGACCTTGATCGGCGCCAGACGATGAGCAACGTGAAGCTGCAGATGGGCCTGGATTTCAAGCTGGTCGCCGAAGTCGAAGAGTTGGTCGCGGGTGTCGATGAGGTGGGCCGTGGCCCGTTGTGCGGTGCGGTGGTGACGGCGGCGGTGATCCTCGATCCGAAGCGGCCGATCCTGGGGCTCGATGACTCCAAGAAGCTCACCGAGGCCCGGCGTGAAAAACTCTACGACGAGATCTGCGAAAAAGCCTTGAGCTGGTGCATTGCCCGGGCCGAGGTCGAAGAGATCGACGAGCTGAACATCCTGCATGCCACCATGCTGGCGATGCAGCGGGCGGTACACGGCCTGCACATCACGCCGAAGCTGGCGATGATCGACGGCAACCGTTGCCCCCAGCTGTCGATGCGCGCTGAAGCGGTCATCCAGGGCGACGGCAAGGTGCCGGCTATCGCAGCGGCCTCGATCCTGGCCAAGGTCAGTCGCGACCGGGAAATGGCCGCGTTCGAATTGATCTACCCGGGCTATGGCATCGGCAGCCACAAGGGCTATCCGACCCCCGTTCATCTGGAAGCCTTGGCGCGCCTCGGGCCGACGCCCATCCATCGGCGCTCGTTCGCCCCGGTGCGGCTGGCCTATGAAGCTCGCGAAGGCTTGATTGTGAGTAGTCAGGCTCTGGTTTCCTGATGCAGGCCTTTGTCAGGCTGACCGCTCATGGCTGATGTTTTACCCGAGGCCCGGTACAATCCGGGCCTTGTTGTTTTCATGACTTAACGCAGGATCACTATGCCGGCTTCATTCGTTCATCTACGCCTGCACACTGAATATTCCCTGGTCGACGGCCTGGTGCGGATCAAGCCATTGGTCAAGACCCTGGTCGGCATGAACATGCCTGCCGTGGCCGTTACCGACCAGAACAACATGTGTTCGCTGGTCAAGTTCTACAAGAACGCCATGGGCGCCGGGATCAAGCCGATCTGCGGTGCCGACCTGTGGCTGGCGAACAAGGACCCGGATGCGCCGCTGAGCCGTATCAGCCTGCTGGTGATGAACGCCGTCGGCTACCGCAACCTCACCGAGCTGATTTCCCGCGGCTTTATCGAGGGCCAGCGCAATGGCTCGATCATCATCGAGCGCGAGTGGGTGGCCGAGGCGAGCGAAGGCCTGATCATGCTGTCGGCGGCCAAGGAAGGTGAGATCGGCCTGGCCCTGCTCAGCGACAACACCGAGGAAGCCGAGCAACTGGCTCGCGACTGGATGACGGTGTTCCCGGACCGCTTCTATATCGAGGTGCAACGCACCAACCGTCCGAATGACGAAGAGCACCTGCACGCCGCCGTGGCCCTGGCCGACAAGCTGGGCGCGCCGCTGGTGGCGACCAACGACGTGCGGTTCATCAAGCAGGAAGATTTCGAAGCCCACGAAACCCGCGTCTGCATCGGTGAGGGGCGGGCCCTTGATGATCCTCGTCGGTCAAAGAACTACAGCGACCAGCAGTACCTCAAGAGCGCCGAGGAGATGGCGGAGCTGTTCAGCGACCTGCCCGAAGCGCTGGAAAACACCGTCGAGATTGCCAAGCGCTGCAACATCGAAGTGAAGCTGGGCAAACACTTCCTGCCCAACTTCCCGATTCCCGATGGCATGACCATCGATGAGTATTTTCGCAAGGTGTCGTTCGACGGCCTGGACGAGCGCCTAAAGGTCCTGCTGCCCAAGGACACCACCGAAGATTACGAAGCCAAGCGCCAGGTCTATGTCGACCGGCTGAATTTCGAGCTGGATATCATCATCCAGATGGGCTTCCCCGGTTACTTCCTGATCGTGATGGATTTTATCCAGTGGGCCAAGAGCAACGGCGTGCCCGTCGGCCCAGGGCGGGGGTCGGGTGCCGGGTCGCTGGTGGCCTATGTGCAGAAGATCACCGACCTCGACCCGCTGGAATATGACCTGCTGTTCGAACGTTTCCTCAACCCGGAACGGGTCTCCATGCCCGACTTCGACGTCGACTTCTGCATGGACGGTCGCGACCGGGTGATCGATTACGTCGCCGAGAAGTACGGCCGCAACGCGGTAAGCCAGATCATCACCTTCGGTTCCATGGCCGCCAAGGCGGTGGTGCGTGACGTGGCGCGGGTGCAGGGCAAGTCCTACGGCCTGGCGGATCGCCTGTCGAAGATGATCCCCTTCGAAGTCGGCATGACCCTGGAAAAAGCCTACGAGCAGGAAGAGATCCTGCGCGATTTCATCAAGGTCGATGAAGAAGCGGCGGAAATCTGGGAGATGGCGCGCAAGCTCGAAGGCGTGGTGCGTAACGTCGGCAAGCACGCCGGTGGCGTGGTGATCGCGCCGACCAAACTGACTGACTTTTCGCCGATCTATTGCGACGAAGAGGGCGACGGCCTGGTGACCCAATTCGACAAGGATGACGTCGAGGCGGCCGGCCTGGTGAAGTTCGACTTCCTCGGCCTGCGGACCCTGACGATCATCGATTGGGCGCTCAAGACCATCAACCGCGACCGGGCCAAGGTCGGCGAAGAGCCGCTGGACATCGCGTTTATTCCGCTGGACGACAAGCCGACCTACAGCCTGTTGCAAAAAGCCGAAACAACCGCGGTGTTCCAGCTTGAATCGCGCGGCATGAAGGAGCTGATCAAGAAGCTCAAGCCCGACTGCCTCGAAGACCTGATCGCACTGGTGGCCCTATTCCGTCCGGGCCCTCTGCAATCGGGCATGGTCGATGACTTCATCAACCGCAAGCACGGGCGCGCCGAGCTGGCGTACCCGCATCCCGACTACCAGTATGACGGCCTCAAACCGGTGCTGGCGCCGACCTACGGCATCATCCTGTATCAGGAACAGGTGATGCAGATCGCCCAGGTGATGGCCGGTTATACCCTCGGCGGCGCGGACATGCTGCGTCGAGCCATGGGTAAGAAAAAGCCCGAGGAGATGGCCAAGCAACGCGGTGGTTTCATCGAGGGTTGTGCGAACAACGGCATCGATGCGGACCTGGCGGGCAACATCTTCGACCTGGTGGAAAAGTTCGCCGGCTACGGCTTCAACAAATCCCACTCCGCCGCCTATGGCCTGGTTTCGTACCAGACCGCGTGGCTGAAGGCGCACTACCCGGCGCCGTTCATGGCCGCGGTACTCTCGGCGGACATGCACAACACCGACAAGGTCGTGACCTTGATCGAAGAAGTGCGGACCATGAAGCTGCGCCTCGACGCGCCGGATGTGAACGCTTCGGAGTTCAAATTCACGGTCAACGACGAAGGCCGCATCATCTACGGTCTTGGCGCGATCAAGGGCGTGGGCGAGGGTCCGGTGGAGGCGATCACCGAAGCGCGCCAGGACGGGCCGTTCAAGGACCTGTTCGATTTTTGCGCGCGGGTCGACCTCAAGCGCATCAACAAGCGCACCCTCGACGGGCTGATCCGCAGTGGCGCGCTGGACCGCTTGGGCCCGTACTTCCAGGATGAGCCCAAGGCCTACCAGGCCAACATCGACCGCAACCGCGCGGTGTTGCTGGGGGCGATGGAGGAGGCGATCAAGGCTGCTGAACAGACCGCCCGTACCCACGACAGCGGCCACGCCGACCTGTTTGGCGGGCTGTTTGTCGAGGAAGACGCCGATGTGTATGCCAACCATCGCAAGGCCAAGGAGCTGACCCTCAAGGAGCGCCTCAAGGGCGAGAAAGATACCTTGGGCCTGTACCTGACCGGCCACCCGATCGACGAATACGAGGGCGAAATCCGCCGCTTCGCTCGCCAGCGCATCATCGACCTGAAGCCCGCTCGCGATACGCAAACCGTCGCCGGCATGATCATCGCCCTGCGAGTAATGAAGAACAAAAAGGGCGACAAGATGGGCTTCATCACCCTCGACGACCGCTCCGGGCGTATCGAAGCGTCGTTGTTTGCCGATGCGTTCCATTCGGCGCAATCGCTGTTGCAGACGGATGCAATGGTTGTGGTGGAAGGCGAGGTCAGCAACGACGATTTCTCCGGTGGCCTGCGGCTGCGGGTCAAGCGGGTGATGAGCATGGAGGATGCCCGTACCAACCTGGCCGAGAGCCTGCGCCTGAAGTTGCAGACCCAGGACCTCAAGGGCGATCAGCTACGCTGGTTGGGCGAGTTGTTCAAGCGCCACCGTGGTGCGTGCCCGATCACCATGGAATACATGCGCCCCGATGCCAAGGCCGTGCTGCAGTTCGGCGAGGGCTGGCGGATCGACCCGGCGGATGCGTTGATTCAAGCCTTGCGTGACCAGTTCGGCAAAGACAACGTCTTCCTCCAATACCGTTGACGGCCAGGGGCCACTCCTGAACCTGGAGCGCCCCTGACCTCGACTCGAATTTTTAATCTCGACCTGAACGCGCCTCTCCCTTAAGGTAGGCGCGAATAGACAACCGGCCGGCCCAAGCTCACTTGGACGTCGACCCAAGACGGACGCCTATGAACCCGAATTTTCTAGATTTCGAACAGCCGATCGCCGACCTTCAAGCCAAGATCGAAGAGTTGCGCTTGGTCGGTAACGACAATTCGCTGAATATCGGCGATGAAATCTCTCGGCTGCAGGACAAAAGCCGCACGCTGACTGAAGACATCTTCGGCAAGCTGACCAGCTGGCAGATCGCGCGTCTGGCGCGGCATCCGCGTCGTCCCTACACCCTGGACTACATTGAACACATCTTCACCGAGTTCGATGAGCTTCACGGCGACCGTCACTTCTCCGATGACGCCGCGATCGTCGGCGGTGTCGCCCGTCTGGATGACCAGCCGGTGATGATCATCGGCCACCAGAAAGGCCGCGAAGTGCGCGAGAAAGTACGCCGCAACTTCGGCATGCCGCGTCCGGAAGGCTACCGCAAGGCCTGCCGCCTGATGGAAATGGCCGAGCGCTTCAAGATGCCGATCCTGACGTTCATCGACACGCCGGGCGCCTACCCGGGGATCGACGCCGAAGAGCGCAACCAGAGCGAGGCGATTGCCTGGAACCTGCGTGTGATGGCTCGCCTGAAGACCCCGATCATCGCTACCGTGATCGGCGAAGGCGGTTCCGGCGGGGCGTTGGCCATTGGCGTCTGCGACCAGTTGAACATGCTGCAATATTCCACTTACGCGGTGATCTCGCCGGAAGGCTGCGCCTCGATCCTGTGGAAAACCGCCGAGAAGGCGCCGGACGCCGCAGAAGCCATGGGCATCACCGCCGAACGCCTGAAGGGCCTGGGTATTGTCGACAAGGTGATCAGCGAGCCAGTGGGCGGCGCCCATCGCGACCCGGCCGCGGCCGCAGCGCTGATTCGCGCGGAGCTGAGCGCCCAGCTGTCGATGCTCAAGAACTTCGATAACGACGCGCTGCTGGCGCGTCGCTACGAGCGGTTGATGAGCTACGGTCTCTGATCCGACTGCAACACCCATGTGGGAGCGAGCCTGCTCGCGAAAGCGGATTGACATTCAACAGATGAGTTGACTGATATACCGCCATCGCGAGCAAGCTCGCTCCCACAAATGTTTGTGCCCAGGCTGACTCCTATGAACTCCAGCGCGGATCTGCCAACCCGGCTCCTCACCCAACTATCCCCCTGGCGCAACGCCGCCACCTGGCGCATCGCTTTCTCCGGTGGCCTCGATTCCACTGTCCTGTTGCATCTGCTCGCGACCCTTTCGAAAAACCATTCGTTGCCTGCGCTGAGCGCCATCCACGTCCATCATGGCCTCCAGGCTGTGGCCGATGCCTGGCCTGAACATTGTCGTCGGGTTTGCGCAGCCCTTGGCGTGCCTCTGGAGGTGGTCAGTGTGCAGGTCCGACCCGGCGCCAGCATCGAACGAGCCGCCCGTGACGCGCGGTATGCGGCGTTCATTGCCGCGACGCAGGGCAACGAAGTGTTGCTCACTGGCCAGCATCGTGATGATCAGGCAGAAACCCTGTTGTTTCGTTTGCTGCGCGGGGCAGGGGCGAGGGGCTTGGCGGCGATGCCCCGGCAGCGTCCCTTGGGCCAGGGGCACTTGTTGCGGCCATTGCTCGACGTGTCCCGGGCAGAGTTGGAAAACTACGCGGCGGAGCAAGGCCTGGACTGGATCGAGGATCCCTCCAACAACGATCTCCGGTACGCGCGCAATTATCTGCGCCAGCGGGTCTTCCCGCTGTTGTCCGCGCAGTGGCCCCAAGCGTCGTTGACCCTGGCCCGCAGCGCCGCGCATTTGAGCGAGGCCCAGGGCTTGCTGGACGAGCTGGCGCAGCTCGATCTGCACCGCGCCCGCATCCCGGGCGCATTCGACTGGCTCGGGCTGCAGTCGCTTGAACTGGCGCCATTGCGGGCCCTCTCGCCGGCTCGCCAGCGCAATGCGCTGAGTCATTGGCTGGCGCCGCTGACGACCCTTCCCGACAGCGATCATTGGGTCGGCTGGGACTCACTGCGTGACGCGCAAGAGGACGCCCACCCGATCTGGCGACTGGCCGGCGGCGAATTGCACCGGGCCGGCGCAAGAGTCTGGTGGTTATCCGACCACTGGCTGCGTCCGGTCTCGGGCTCCGTAGCCTGGGCGCGGGTTGATCAACCCTTGTCATTGCCCGATAACGGCAGGGTGATCCTGCGCGGCAAGGGCCCCGTCGGCCCACTCTGTATTCGTTATCGCCAAGGCGGCGAAGTGCTTGACGTTCCCGGCCGTGGTCACCGTGATCTCAAGCGCCTGCTCAATGAAAGCGGCCTGCCGGCGTTCGTCCGCGGTCGATTGCCGCTGCTTTATCAGGGTGAACAATTATTGGCGGTGGCCAATCTGGCCGGGCTCGACGCGCAGGCTGATGGCAGCTGGCAATTGATCTGGACGCCAGGAAGCCAAGATCTGGGTTTGAGCTGAAAAGGGCTTTCCGGTAGACTACGCTCCCTTCTTGATACAACTTCTGTGGATTCGCCTGAATTGCAGGAGTTGCCGATTACCAAGCAGTCTTTGCTGGGCGATTCCAAAAAATGTGTAGCGAGCAACGTACCGGTGATTTCACCTCCGGTCTGTCCCGACGCGGCGGTTTTTTTGAAAGGTGCACTGTGATTAATGCAGGTGATCGGGGGCTTCGGCCTTCCTTCGCTCTCCCCGGCGGCTCGGACCGCTTTAACGCAGACTTCTAGGGTTTTTCATGACGCGCTACATATTCGTCACGGGCGGTGTTGTTTCTTCATTGGGGAAAGGCATTGCCTCGGCTTCATTGGCGGCCATCCTGGAGGCGCGGGGACTTAAGGTCACCATGCTCAAGCTGGACCCGTACATCAACGTCGACCCGGGCACCATGAGCCCGTTCCAGCACGGTGAAGTGTTCGTCACCCACGACGGCGCCGAGACCGACCTGGACCTGGGCCACTACGAGCGGTTCATCCGCACGACCATGACCCAGAACAACAACTTCACCACCGGCCGTGTCTACGAGCACGTGTTGCGCAAGGAGCGTCGGGGTGACTACCTGGGCGCGACCATCCAGGTCATTCCGCACATCACCGACGAAATCAAGCGCCGCATCATCAAGGGTGCCGGCGACGCCGACGTGGCGATGGTCGAGATCGGTGGTACCGTGGGCGATATCGAATCCCAGCCGTTCCTCGAGGCCATCCGCCAGCTGCGTTTCGAAATCGGCGCCAAGCGCGCGATGCTGATGCACCTGACACTGGTTCCGTACATCGCTACCGCCGGTGAAACCAAGACCAAGCCGACCCAACACTCGGTCAAGGAGCTGCGCTCCATCGGCCTGCAGCCGGACGTGCTGATCTGCCGCTCCGACCACCCGATCGATATTTCCTCGCGCCGCAAGATTGCCCAGTTCACCAACGTCGAAGAGCGTGCGGTGATCGGCCTGGAAGACGCCGACACCATCTACAAGATCCCCGGCATCCTGCATTCCCAGGGCCTGGATGACTTCGTCGTCGAGCGCTTCGGCCTGCAATGCGCCAGTGCCGACCTGTCCGAATGGGACGCGGTGGTCGATGCCAAGCTGAACCCGGAGCACGAAGTCACCATCGCCATGGTCGGCAAGTACATGGAGCTGCTGGACGCTTACAAGTCGCTGATCGAGGCGATGAGCCATGCCGGCATCAGCAACCGCACCAAGGTCAACCTGCGCTACATCGATTCCGAAGATATCGAGAACCAGGGCACCGGCCTGCTTGAAGGCGCCGATGCGATCCTCGTGCCGGGCGGCTTTGGCCTGCGGGGCGTGGAAGGCAAGATCACTGCGGTGCAATACGCTCGCGAGAACAAGGTGCCTTACCTGGGTATCTGCCTGGGCATGCAAGTGGCCGTCATCGAGTTCGCGCGTAACGTGATGGGCTGGAAGGACGCCAACTCAACCGAATTCGATCGCAGCAGCGGCCACCCGGTCGTGGGCCTGATCACCGAGTGGGAAGACGCCACCGGCTCGGTCGAAGTGCGTACCGAAACTTCCGATCTGGGCGGTACCATGCGCCTCGGTGCCCAGGAATGCCTGCTTGAAGCCGGCTCCAAGGTGCACGATTGCTACGCCAAGGACGTGATCGTCGAGCGTCACCGCCACCGCTATGAAGTCAACAACAACCTGCTGCCACAACTGATCGAAGCCGGCCTGAAAATCTCCGGCCGCTCCGGTGACGGTGCGTTGGTTGAAGTGGTCGAGGCCGCGGATCACCCGTGGTTCGTCGCTTGCCAGTTCCACCCGGAGTTCACCTCGACACCGCGTGACGGTCATCCGTTGTTCAGCGGTTTCGTGAAAGCCGCATTGGCTCAACACCAGAAGAAGGCATAAGACCATGGCTCAGAAGATCATCCGCGTCGGCGACATCGAGATTGCCAACGACAAACCCATGGTACTGTTCGGCGGCATGAACGTGCTGGAAAGCCGCGACATGGCTATGCAGGTCTGTGAAGAGTACGTCAAGGTCACCCAGAAGCTGGGCATTCCTTACGTGTTCAAGGCCAGCTTCGACAAGGCCAACCGTTCATCCGTGACGTCCTACCGTGGTCCGGGCCTGGAAGAGGGCATGCGGATCTTCCAGGACATCAAGCAAGCGTTCGGCGTGCCGATCATCACCGACGTGCACGAGCCTGACCAGGCCGCGGTCGTCGCCGAGGTCTGTGACATCATCCAGCTGCCGGCCTTCCTGTCGCGCCAGACCGATCTGGTGGTCGCGATGGCCAAGACCGGCGCGGTGATCAACATCAAGAAAGCCCAGTTCCTCGCGCCCCAGGAAATGAAACACATCCTGAGCAAGTGCGAAGAGGCCGGCAACGATAAACTGATCCTCTGCGAGCGCGGTTCGAGCTTCGGCTACAACAACCTGGTGGTGGACATGCTCGGCTTCGGCATCATGAAGCAGTTCGAGTACCCGGTGTTCTTCGACGTCACCCATGCGCTGCAGATGCCCGGTGGTCGGTCCGATTCCGCCGGCGGTCGTCGCGCCCAGGTAACCGACCTGGCCAAGGCCGGCATGAGCCAGTCCCTGGCTGGCCTGTTCCTCGAAGCCCACCCTGATCCGGACAACGCCAAGTGCGACGGCCCTTGTGCCCTGCGCTTGAACAAGCTGGAACCTTTCCTGTCTCAGCTCAAGGCGCTGGACGAGCTGGTCAAGGGTTTTCCGACGATAGAAACCGCGTAACACGGCTTTCTCCGGTAAAGTACCGCTCGATAAACGCTCTGGCCTGCGGGCCGGGCGTTATCGTCGGCGAGCCTGCCCGCTGCTCTGTACCCGCCGACGGTAAAGATTTCCTCTCGCTGCGTCGTTTTCGTCAACTTTGGAGTGTTCACAACAATGGCAAAAATCGTCGACATCAAAGGTCGTGAAGTTCTCGACTCCCGTGGCAACCCCACTGTCGAAGCGGACGTGCTTCTCGACAACGGCATCATCGGCAGCGCCTGCGCGCCGTCCGGTGCTTCCACTGGCTCGCGCGAAGCGCTGGAGCTGCGTGATGGCGACAAGAGCCGTTACCTGGGCAAGGGCGTGCTGAAGGCCGTCGCCAACATCAACGGTCCGATCCGCGACCTGTTGCTGGGCAAGGACCCTGCCGACCAGAAAGCCCTCGACCAGGCCATGATCAAACTCGACGGTACCGAAAACAAAGCGACCCTGGGCGCCAACGCGATCCTCGCCGTTTCCCTGGCCGCCGCCAAGGCTGCCGCCCAGGACCAGGACCTGCCGCTGTACGCGCACATCGCCAACCTGAACGGTACCCCGGGCGTCTACTCGATGCCGGTGCCGATGATGAATATCATCAACGGCGGCGAGCATGCCGATAACAACGTCGACATCCAGGAGTTCATGGTCCAGCCGGTTGGCGCCAAGTCCTTCTCCGAAGGCCTGCGTATGGGCACCGAGATTTTCCATCACCTCAAAGCTGTGCTGAAGGCTCGTGGCCTGAGCACCGCGGTTGGCGACGAAGGCGGCTTCGCGCCGAACCTGGCGTCCAACGAAGACGCGCTGAAAGTGATCTCCGAAGCCGTGGCCAACGCTGGCTACAAGCTGGGCACCGACGTGACACTGGCCCTGGACTGCGCGGCCAGTGAGTTCTTCGAAGACGGTAAATACAACCTGTCCGGCGAAGGCCAGGTGTTCACCGCCGAAGGTTTTGCCGACTACCTCAAGGGCCTGACCGAGCGCTACCCGATCATCTCCATCGAAGATGGCCTGGACGAGTCCGACTGGGCTGGCTGGAAAATCCTCACCGACAAGATCGGCGAGAAAACCCAACTGGTAGGTGACGACCTGTTCGTGACCAACACCAAGATCCTGAAAGAGGGCATCGACAAGAAGATCGCCAACTCGATCCTGATCAAGTTCAACCAGATCGGCACCCTGACCGAAACCCTGGAAGCCATCCAGATGGCCAAGGCTGCCGGCTACACCGCGGTCATCTCCCACCGTTCCGGTGAAACCGAAGATTCGACCATTGCCGACCTGGCCGTGGGTACTGCTGCTGGCCAGATCAAGACCGGTTCCCTGTGCCGTTCCGACCGCGTTTCCAAGTACAACCAACTGTTGCGTATCGAAGAGCAGTTGAATGGCAAGGCCAAGTACAACGGCCGTGCCGAGTTTCGCGGCTAAGCGGTAAATGGTAAAAAGACAGCGGATTGTGTCGCAAAGGTCGCCAAGGCGACGGTTTTGCCTCTAATCTGATGCCTTATCAAGCACAAGCCTGGATTTTCCAGGCTTCGTGCTATCAGACCTTCAAGTTTGGCATGGCGGTCTTTTTTCACTGGATACTGATATTCGATGCGCAGTCCCAATTGGTTGTTTCTTGTCTTGCTTCTGTTGCTGGCCGGCTTGCAGTACCGCCTGTGGGTGGGTAATGGCAGCCTGGCGCAAGTGGCCGACCTGACTCAGCAAATTGCCGACCAGCACGCTGAAAACGAGGCGCTGCTGGAGCGTAACCGGGTAATGGACGCCGAAGTGACAGAGCTGAAAAAAGGCATGGAGACCGTTGAAGAGCGGGCTCGACATGAGCTGGGCATGGTCAAGGAGGGCGAAACCCTCTACCAGTTGGCCCAATGAGTATTCGTTTGCCGGCCTTCTGGGCCGTGATTCCTGCCGCGGGCGTTGGTGCCCGCATGGCCGCGGACCGTCCCAAGCAATATCTGCAGCTGGGCGGACGTACCATTCTCGAACACAGCCTTGGCTGCTTTCTCGACCACCCAACCGTCAAGGGCGTGGTCGTCAGCGTGGCACAGGATGATCCTTACTGGCCGACACTAGCCTGCGCCAGCGATCCTCGAATCCAGCGTGTGGACGGCGGTGAGCAGCGTTCCGATTCGGTGCTCAATGCCTTGTTGCACCTTCATGAACACGGCGCCGACGATTTCGATTGGGTGCTGGTGCATGACGCCGCGCGGCCCAATCTGGCGCGGGGCGATCTCGACACATTGCTCCATGAGCTGGCGAACGATCCGGTCGGAGGACTGTTGGCAGTGCCCGCCCGCGATACGCTCAAGCGCGTCGACAAGCATGGCCGTGTGTTGGAAACAATTGATCGCAGCGTGATCTGGCAAGCCTACACGCCACAAATGTTCCGCCTCGGCGCCTTGCATCGGGCCCTGGCCGACAGCCTGGTGGCGGATGCACTGATCACCGACGAAGCTTCGGCCATGGAATGGGCGGGGCAGGCGCCTCGGTTGATCGAAGGGCGATCGGACAACATCAAGGTCACCCGGCCGGAAGACCTGGAGTGGTTGCGCCAGCGTTGGGCGAATCGGCATTGAGCGTTGGAGGCGTCTCCTGACCGTCTTCGCGAGCAGGCTCGCTCCCACATTGGATTTCCAGTCGCCATGAATGTTGGGTACAACCAAAAACCTCTGTGGGAGCGAGCCTGCTCGCGATAGCAATTGCTCAGGCGACACAAAAAACCACGGTCATCCCCGATACTCCGGCCGCTCAGCCAACCCCTCCTTCAAGTAATCCACCAACTTGCGCACCTTGGGCGACAGATGTCGCTGCTGCGGGTACAGCGCCCAAACCGCCGTATTCGGCGGCTGATGAGCCTCCAGCAAAGAGATCAGCGCACCGCTGTGCAGATGTTCAAGCACGTAATAATCCGGCAATTGGCACAAACCCACCCCTTGCAGCGCCGCATCAAGCACCGCTTGCCCACTGTTACAACGCCAGTTTCCCTGCACCCGTTGAGAAAATTCCCGCCCGTTCTGCTCCAGTTGCCAAATGTCGGAGCTGCCGATGAGGCAGTTGTGACGGCTCAGTTCCGACACACTGTGGGGCCGACCGTAGCGTTCCAGATAGGACGGTGATGCGCAGAGGTACATGCGCCGCGGCGCCAGGCGTGTCGCGACCAGGCGCGAGTCCTGCAGGCGGCCGAGGCGAATCGCCAGATCAAGACTTTCGTGGACCAGGTCCAGTGGGCGATTGCTCAGTTCGATGTCTACTCGCAGTTGCGGGTACAGCCCCATGAACCGCGTCACCAGCGGCACGATAAAGCGCTCGCCATAGGCCACGGCGCAGGTCATTCGCAGCATGCCCTTGGGTTCGCTGGTGAGATCACCCACCGCCCGCAGCGCTTCCTCGCGTCCGTCCTGCAGGCGTTGGCAATGCTGCAGAAAAGTCTGACCAGCCTCGGTGAGGGTCACACGCCGGGTACTGCGATAGAGCAATCGTGTCTGCAGACGCTCTTCCAGCCGTACGATTTGTCGACTGATGTGCGAAGACGAAACCCCCAGGCGCTCGGCCGCCGCGGTGAACTGGCTGCATTCGGCCACGGCGACGAACTCGTCGATGCCTTCCCAGCGATTGTCAGACATGAACGATTGTCCCTATACAGCAATAATGTTTTGCTTTTGGTTGGATTATTCATCGTTCGGCGAAGGATTACACTCCCGGTCTTGTTTTTATTTGCCGGAGAATCCGAATGATCAAGTCGCGCGCCGCCGTTGCCTTCGAGGCCAAGAAACCCCTGGAAATCGTTGAAGTCGACGTCGCCATGCCGAAAGCCGGCGAGGTGCTGTTGCGCGTGGTGGCTTCGGGCGTTTGCCATACTGACGCCTACACGTTGTCGGGCGCCGACCCGGAGGGGATCTTCCCGTCGATCCTCGGTCATGAAGGCGGCGCGATCGTCGAGGCGATTGGCGAAGGCGTGACTTCGGTGGCGGTGGGTGACCATGTGATTCCGCTGTACACACCGGAGTGCGGCCAGTGCAAATTCTGCAAGTCGGGCAAGACCAACCTGTGTCAGGCGATTCGCGCCACCCAGGGCAAAGGCCTGATGCCGGACGGCACTTCGCGCTTTTCCTACAAGGGCGAGACGATTTTCCACTACATGGGCACTTCGACGTTCTCTGAATACACCGTGCTGCCGGAAATCTCCGTAGCGAAGATTCCAAAAGAAGCGCCGCTGGAAAAAGTCTGCCTGCTGGGCTGCGGCGTCACCACCGGCATCGGCGCGGTGCTCAATACCGCCAAGGTCAAGCCAGGGGACACCGTGGCAATCTTCGGCCTGGGCGGCATCGGCCTGTCGGCAGTGATCGGCGCGGTGAAAGCCAAGGCCTCGCGCATCATCGCCATCGACATCAACCCGGCCAAGTTCGAAATCGCCAGGCAGCTCGGCGCGACCGATTGCGTCAACCCGAAAGACTTCGATCGCCCGATCCAGGAAGTCATCGTCGACATGACCGATGGCGGCGTGGACTTCTCCTTTGAATGCATCGGCAATGTCCAGTTGATGCGCGCCGCGCTGGAATGCTGCCACAAGGGCTGGGGCGAGTCGGTGATCATCGGCGTGGCCGGGGCCGGCCAGGAAATTGCCACCCGTCCATTCCAGCTGGTGACCGGCCGCGTCTGGCGCGGTTCGGCCTTTGGCGGCGTGCGTGGTCGCAGCGAGTTGCCAAGCTATGTGGAGATGGCCGAAAAGGGCGAGATCCCGCTGGATACTTTCATCACCCACACCATGGGCCTGGAAGATATCAACAAGGCATTCGACCTGATGCACGAAGGCAAGAGCATCCGTACCGTTATTCATTTCTGAGGTCGGTCATGAGCCTGGAAAACATCTCCTGCCAGAAAAGCTTCGGCGGCTGGCACAAACGTTACCGCCACCGTTCCGAAGTGCTCGGTTGTGACATGGTCTTTGCCGTCTACCTGCCGCCGCAAGCCGAGCAGGGCGGCAAGCTGCCGGTGCTGTACTGGTTGTCCGGACTGACCTGCACCGATGAAAACTTCATGCACAAGGCCGGTGCCCAGCGCATGGCCGCCGAGTTGGGGCTGATCATCGTTGCGCCTGACACCAGCCCCCGTGGCGCCGACGTGCCGGGCGATCCGGACGGCGCCTGGGATTTCGGCCTGGGCGCGGGTTTTTATGTGAACGCCACGCAGGATCCTTGGGCGCGGCACTATCGGATGCATGATTATGTGGTGCAGGAATTGCCGACGCTGGTCGAAGCACATTTCCCTGCCTCGGATAAACGCGGCATCAGCGGTCATTCCATGGGCGGCCATGGCGCGCTGGTCTGCGCCTTGCGCAACCCTGGGCGCTATCGTTCGGTGTCGGCTTTTTCGCCAATCAACAACCCGATGGATTGCCCGTGGGGGCAGAAGGCTTTTTCCCGCTACCTGGGGGAAGACCGCTCGAAATGGCGTGAGTGGGATGCCTGTGCATTGATCGCCGAGGCGCAGGAAAAGCTGCCACTGCTGGTGGATCAGGGTGATCGCGATGATTTCCTGGCCAATCAGCTCAAGCCCGAAGCGCTGCAGCACGCGGCCAAAGCGGCCGGTCATCCGCTGGAGTTGCGCCTGCAACCAGGCTACGACCACAGCTATTTCTTCATCGCCAGCTTTATTGATGAACACTTGCAGCATCATGCGCGCGCTCTGAACGCCTAATGCAGGTAGAATCACGCCCTGACAAAAATCGGGGCGTTTTTTTATGCGTATTGGCCACGGCTACGATGTTCACCGTTTCGCTGAAGGCGACTTCATTACTCTGGGCGGCGTGCGTATCGCACACGGCTTCGGGCTGCTTGCGCATTCTGACGGTGACGTGTTGCTGCACGCCTTGAGCGACGCTCTGCTCGGCGCGGCTGCCCTGGGCGACATCGGCAAGCATTTCCCGGACACCGACCCGCAATTCAAGGGCGCCGACAGCCGCGTACTGCTGCGCCACGTGGTCGCGTTGATCCACGCCAAGGGCTGGGTCGTCGCCAATGTCGACAACACCATTATTGCCCAGGCCCCCAAGATGGCGCCGCACATCGAAGCGATGCGCCAGCGGATTGCCGAGGATCTCCAGGTTGAGCTGGACCAGGTGAACGTCAAGGCCACCACGACCGAGAAGCTTGGCTTCGTTGGCCGCGAAGAAGGCATCGCCGTTCATTCCGTCGCCTTGTTGCAGCGCCCATGACCGAACTGGAACTCTTGGGCCCGCGGGCCTACGGTGAGACATTGGGCCGGGCGGTACTGAAGGCTACCGCCGAGGACTTCCAGGTCGACGAAGTGCTTGATATCCCGTTGTCCGGTGATGGCGAGCATCTGTGGATCTGGGTGGAAAAACGCGGCTTGAATACCGAGGAGGCTGCCCGGCGGATCGCCAAGGCCGCCGGCGTGCCTTTGCGCACGGTCAGCTACGCCGGGCTCAAGGATCGTCAGGCCCTGACCCGGCAATGGTTCAGCGTGCAATTGCCCGGCAAGGCCGATCCGGACCTGTCGACGGCAGAAAACGATACGCTGAAGATCCTCAAGACCGCACGCCACAGACGCAAGCTGCAGCGCGGCGCGCACTCGGCCAATGGCTTTACCTTGCGCCTGACCCAATTCTCAGGCGACAAAGAGTCTATCGAGACACGCCTGCAACACATCGCCCTTCAAGGCATTCCGAATTATTTTGGTGCCCAGCGCTTTGGCCATGACGGCGGCAACGTCGTCGATGCCCGTGCCTGGGCGGCGCGCAAGGCTTTGCCGGAGCAGCGCAACGTGCGTTCTCGGCTGTTGTCCACCGCGCGCAGCTTTCTGTTCAACCGGGTGCTGGCGGCGCGAGTCGCCGACGGTACCTGGCGGCAAGCCCAGGTGGGCGACTTGCTCGCCTTTACCGACAGCCGCAGTTTTTTCCCTGCCGGTGAGGCTGAGTGCAGCGATCCGCGCCTGGCCATTCTCGATCTGCACCCGACCGGGCCGCAGTGGGGCGAAGGACCTTCGCCCGCCGCCGGGGCAACCTTCGAATTGGAGCAAGCCATCGCCGCTGACGAGGCCGATCTGCGGGACTGGTTGATAAACGCGAGAATGAGTCACGAACGTCGCATCCTGCGACTGCCCATTGGCGGGCTGTCGTGGCATTATCCCTCGCCTGACATTCTGCAATTGGAATTCGTCCTGCCGGCCGGATGTTTCGCCACTGTCTTGGTGCGCGAACTCGTCGATCTGGTGCCGGTGGGGCAGACGGACAGCCCATGCGTATTCTGATTTCTAACGACGACGGGGTGACAGCACCCGGTCTTGCCGCGCTTTATGCTGCGCTGGCGGATTTTGCCGAGTGCGTGGTCATCGCCCCGGACCAGGACAAAAGCGGCGCGAGCAGCTCGCTGACGCTCGACCGTCCGCTGCATCCCTGCTACCTGGACAACGGTTTCATCAGCCTCAACGGCACGCCGACCGATTGCGTGC
The DNA here is from genome assembly GCF_051132075.1 of Pseudomonas sp. R3-56. Classification (NCBI taxonomy): domain Bacteria; kingdom Pseudomonadati; phylum Pseudomonadota; class Gammaproteobacteria; order Pseudomonadales; family Pseudomonadaceae; genus Pseudomonas; species Pseudomonas sp. R3-56. The sequence continues at coordinate 1,345,906 of NZ_CP071657.1, forward strand.
ACCTGGGCCTGAACGGCCTGCTGGAGCGCGAGCCCGACATGGTGGTTTCCGGGATAAACCTGGGGGCCAACCTGGGCGATGACGTACTGTATTCCGGAACGGTCGCCGCCGCCCTGGAAGGTCGTTTCCTGAACCATACGTCGTTTGCCTTTTCGTTTGTTTCACGGCAGGTCGACAATTTGCCCACTGCCGCCTACTTCGCCCGCAAACTGGTGCAGGCCCACGGCGAGCTGGATCTGCCGCCGCGTACGGTGCTGAACGTGAATATCCCGAACCTGCCGCTTGATCATATCCGTGGCATCCAGCTCACTCGCCTGGGCCACCGCGCCCGTGCCGCCAGGCCGATGCATGTCGTCGACCCGCGCGGCAAGGCCGGCTACTGGATCGCCGCCGCTGGCGATGCCGAAGATGGCGGGCCTGGCACCGACTTCCATGCAGTGATGCAGGGCTATGTCTCGATCACACCCCTGCAGCTCGATCGCACTTTCAACGATGCCTTTCGAAGTCTCGATGGCTGGCTGGAGGGGCTGCGCTGATGGGTCGTGAACAAGACGATATGCTGCGCCGCGGAATTGGCATGACCTCCCAGCGGACCCGGGAACGGTTGATCCAGCGGCTGTACGAAGAAGGCTTGTCCAACGCCCAGGTGCTCGAGGTGATTCGCCGTACGCCGCGTCATCTTTTCGTCGATGAAGCGTTGGCCCATCGCGCCTATGAAGACACGGCGTTGCCGATCGGCCACAACCAGACCATTTCCCAGCCCTACATGGTGGCTCGCATGAGCGAGTTGCTGCTGGAGGCGGGGCCGCTAGACAAGGTGCTCGAGATCGGCACGGGCTCGGGTTACCAGACCGCGGTATTGTCGCAGTTGGTGGAGCGGGTGTTTTCCGTGGAGCGAATCAAGGTCCTGCAGGATCGCGCCAAGGAGCGCCTGGTGGAGCTGAACCTGCGCAACGTGGTGTTTCGCTGGGGCGACGGTTGGGAAGGCTGGCCGGCACTGGCGCCTTATAACGGCATCATCGTCACGGCCGTTGCCACCGATGTTCCCCAGGCTCTGCTGGACCAACTCGCTCCCGGCGGGCGACTGGTGATTCCGGTGGGTGCGGGCGAAGTCCAGCAACTGATGTTGATTGTGCGTGAAGAACACGGTTTTTCACGACACGTCCTCGGGGCGGTGCGTTTCGTGCCGTTGCTGAACGGGCCATTGGCCTGAGCATTTATAGACAAACGCTGAATTCCGGGGCACGACATGTGTCTTACGGCAGCAGCTGTTCGACAAGCGCTGGTTTGCCAAACAGCGTCCAACAGCGTCGAGCAAACGTGTGCGGCAGCTTTTCGCGCTTCCTTTATAGAAGCGTGGTGTCGGCTCGCCACGGGGCAATATTTCTGCCTGGACAGGCAGTGTGCAATTTTTTCAGCCACCACAAAGGGAGCGGCGGGTGAGTCTCACAGTCATTGCGCAGCGTATGGGTATCACGAGCTTCAAGCGCCTGGTGACTGGCCTTCTCTTGAGTACCTTGCTGGTCGGTTGTTCCAGTACTCCGTCGGGTAATGTCCGGGTGGTCGATCGCAACAATGCGACACCGCAGCGGCCTACAGTGACGACCGGCCAGTATGTAGTCCGTCGCGGCGATACGCTGTTTTCCATCGCGTTTCGCTACGGCTGGGACTATAAAGCCCTCGCGGCTCGCAACAACATTCCTGCGCCTTATACGATCCATCCGGGTCAGACAATTCGCTTTGACGGTCGCAGTGCCTCAACGCCTACCGCGGTCGTGACGCAGTCGGGTTCGACCCCGTCATCCTCGAGCAAAACCACGGTTATCCGTCGTCCGGCCGGTGCCGCAACGGCGACCGTACCGTCCGTCGCGAACAAGCCGGCACCCGCTCCGATGCCTCCGGCGGGCCCCGCCCCGACCGGCTGGGGATGGCCTTCTAATGGCGTTCTCATTGGAAAATTCTCTTCAAACGGTAGTTTGAATAAAGGAATTGATATCGCCGGGGAATTGGGACAGCCTGTTTTGGCAGCGTCTGATGGCACGGTCGTGTACGCCGGGAGTGGTTTAAGGGGCTACGGCGAACTCGTGATCATCAAACACAGCGATACCTACGTCAGTGCCTACGGTCACAACCGCAGGCTGTTGGTTCGGGAGGGGCAGCAGGTCAAGGTCGGACAGACAATTGCCGAAATGGGCTCAACGGGTACGGATCGAGTGAAACTGCATTTTGAGATTCGCCGACAAGGTAAACCTGTGGATCCGCTGCAATTCCTGCCACGTCGTTGATTTGCTTGTCAGCCTGTTCCGTCGCGTAGAGGGAACAGGCTCCAGCGTTGCCAAGGATAAAGGCGTCGCTTGAGCTTGAGGTCGAACTCACCAAAGGACTATAACAATGGCTCTCAGTAAAGAAGTGCCGGAGTTTGACATCGACGATGAGGTCCTCCTTATGGAGACCGGCATCGCTATGGATTCGATGTCGAATGATGAAGGGGCGACTCCACCTTCCGTTCGTGCCAAATCCAAACACTCCGCTTCACTTAAACAACATAAGTACATCGATTACACCCGGGCGCTGGACGCCACTCAGCTGTACCTCAACGAAATCGGCTTCTCACCATTGCTCTCCCCCGAGGAAGAAGTTCATTTTGCGCGCTTGTCGCAAAGTGGCGACCCGGCGGGTCGAAAACGCATGATTGAAAGCAACCTGCGCCTGGTGGTGAAAATCGCCCGACGCTACGTCAATCGTGGGCTTTCGCTGCTGGACCTGATCGAAGAGGGCAACCTGGGCCTGATTCGCGCCGTCGAGAAGTTCGACCCCGAGCGCGGCTTCCGTTTCTCGACCTATGCGACCTGGTGGATCCGCCAGACCATCGAACGGGCGATCATGAATCAGACCCGGACCATCCGGCTGCCGATCCACGTGGTCAAGGAACTCAACGTCTACCTGCGGGCCGCCCGCGAGTTGACCCAGAAGCTCGATCACGAACCTTCACCCGAGGAAATCGCCAACCTGCTGGAAAAACCGGTGGGCGAGGTCAAGCGCATGCTCGGTCTCAACGAGCGGGTCTCATCGGTCGACGTTTCACTGGGGCCAGACTCGGACAAGACGCTGCTCGACACCCTTACCGACGATCGTCCGACCGATCCATGCGAGTTGCTCCAGGATGATGACTTGTCCCAGAGTATCGACCAATGGCTCTCGGAGCTTACGGACAAGCAACGGGAAGTGGTGATCCGCCGCTTCGGCTTGCGCGGTCATGAAAGCAGCACCCTTGAAGACGTGGGTCTGGAGATTGGTTTGACCCGTGAGCGGGTCAGGCAGATCCAGGTCGAAGGCCTCAAGCGCCTCCGGGAGATCCTGGAGAAGAACGGCCTGTCTAGCGAGTCGTTGTTCCAGTAAATCAGGCAAGCGCAGCAGAGAAAGCCCCGACTGAGTTCGGGGCTTTTGCTTTTGTCGGCAGAGAGAATTTCTCGTCAGCCCATTTTGTAGCTTCAGTTTGTAAGCTTTTGCCTAGTGTTACGTAAGCGTTCGGTTCCACGACGATGGGACAGATTGCTAATAAAGCGCTTTATAAACTTGCAAATAACTGTTTTTGAAAGATTTTAATGAGTGTGAATGGCTCGTGACAGTGCCGGCGGAGCGCCGCCGAGGCATTGCACTCGTTTGGGAAAACACTAATATCAATCCTGTGTCGACGGACAGACACACCCGTCAAGGACGATGGGACAGGAAGGACATCGCAGGACGCGATTCATCAGGACGATGAAAAGGATTAAAGGGATTATGGAAAAAATGTGGGCGGGTCAAACCGCCCCTTTTTTTTGCCCGCGATTTTGTTCCAGGCAGCAAAAAGGCCCGCAAGGGGCCTTTTCAGCGAACGCTGGGTAATCAGCGTTCCAGGTCTGCGATCTTGCCAGTCTTGCCATCCCATTCTTCGGCGTCGGGCAGGGCGTCTTTCTTCTCGGTGATGTTCGGCCAGATATCCGCCAGTTCGGCGTTCAGCTCGATGAAGTTCTCCATACCGGCCGGCACTTCGTCTTCCGAGAAAATGGCGTTCGCCGGGCATTCCGGTTCACACAGGGCGCAGTCGATGCACTCGTCCGGGTGAATGACCAGGAAGTTCGGGCCTTCGTAAAAGCAGTCCACCGGACAGACTTCTACGCAGTCGGTGTACTTGCACTTGATGCAGTTGTCGGTGACGACGAAGGTCATTTCTAATTCTCTCCTCAGGCGGCTGCGGCGAAGCCCCATCACGGTAGGGGTCGCGAGGTTCGGGAGCGATTGTCTGCAAACCCAGGCTAATAGGTCGCAGCATCCCAAACCGCGCGAGATTCTAACAGCTTGAAAGCCTGTGCGTTAGACCCGTGTCTTCAATGTATAGAGTAAATCCAGCGCCCGGCGCGGGGTCATGTCGTCGAGGTCGAGCTTGGCCAATTCGTCGAGCACCGGATGCGGCAGGCTGGCGAACAGGTCGCTTTGCTGCGGCGCGGCCGGTTTGCCTTTGGTCGGGCGCGGTACCTCGTGCGGCAAGCTGGTGGTCTCCAGGCGGCTGAGGTGCTCGCGAGCGCGGGTGATGACGTCGCTCGGCACACCGGCCAGTTGTGCCACCGCCAGGCCGTAGCTCTGGCTGGCCGGGCCGGGCAGTACGTGGTGAAGGAACACGATGCGTTCGTTGTGCTCGGTGGCGTTGAGGTGGACGTTGGCCACCAGCGGCTGGCTCTCCGGCAACACCGTCAATTCGAAATAGTGCGTGGCGAACAGCGTATAAGCGCGCAACTGGGCCAGACGTTCAGCGGCCGCCCAGGCCAGGGACAGGCCGTCGAAGGTGCTGGTGCCGCGACCGACTTCGTCCATCAGCACCAGGCTGCGCTCGGTGGCGTTGTGCAGGATGTTCGCGGTTTCGCTCATTTCCACCATGAAGGTCGAACGCCCACCGGCCAGGTCATCGCTGGAGCCGATCCGGGTGAAGATCCGGTCCACCAGGGACAGTTCGCAACTGGCCGCCGGGACGAAGCTGCCGATGTGAGCCAGCAGCACGATCAGCGCGGTCTGGCGCATGTAGGTGGATTTACCGCCCATGTTCGGACCGGTGATCACCAGCATGCGGGTATTGTCGTCCAGGCTCAGGTCGTTGGCCACGAACGGCGTGGTCAGTACCTGCTCGACCACCGGGTGGCGACCCTGGCTGATGCGCATGCACGGCTCGCTGACGAAGCGTGGGCAATTGAGGTCCAGGTTCAGCGCGCGCTCGGCCAGGTTGCTCAACACGTCCAGTTCCGCCAGGGCGGCGGCGGTGTCCTGCAACGGTGGGAGCTGGCTGATCAGGTCTTCGAGCAGCGCTTCGTAGAGCATCTTTTCCCGGGCGAGGGCGCGACTCTTGGCTGACAGCGCCTTGTCCTCGAAAGCCTTGAGTTCCGGCGTGATGAAACGCTCGGCGCCCTTGAGGGTCTGGCGGCGAATGTAATCGGCCGGGGCTTGCTCGGCCTGCTTGCTCGGCAGCTCGATGAAGTAGCCATGGATGCGGTTGTAGCCGACCTTGAGGTTGGCAAGGCCGGTACGGGCCTTTTCCCGGGCTTCGAGGTCGATCAGGAACTGGCCGGCGTTTTCGCTCAACGATTGCAGCTCGTCGAGTTCGGCGTCGTAACCGGTTTTCAGCACGCCGCCGTCCCGAATTACCGCTGGCGGATTGTCGATAATGGCCTTTTCCAGCAGCGCGGCCAGCTCCGGGTAGGTGCTGGTGGTGCGCGCCAGTTGCTGCAGGTGAGGTGCTTCAAGGTCGGTCATCGCCACCTGAAGTTCGGGCAGCGCGCCGAGGGCGTCGCGCAGGCGCGCCAGGTCGCGAGGACGGGCGTTGCGCAGGCCGATCCGCGCGAGGATCCGCTCGATATCGCCGATTTCCTTGAGCTGCGGTTGCAACTGCTCGAAACGATAGCGGTCCAGCAGGCAAGTAATGGAAGACTGGCGTGCTTGCAGTACCGTCAGGTCCCGCAGCGGTCGGTTCAGCCAGCGGGTCAGCAGGCGGCTGCCCATGGCGGTCTGGCAGCGATCGACCACCGACTGCAGGGTGTTATCGCGGCCACCGGCCAGGTTGGTGTCCAGTTCCAGGTTGCGTCGGCTCGCGCCGTCCAGCACGACCGTGTCATCCAGGCGTTCGTGACGCAGGCTGCGCAGATGGGGCAGGGCGGTGCGCTGGGTTTCCTTGGCGTAGGCCAGCAGGCAACCGGCGGCGCCGATGGCCAGGGTCAGGTTCTCGCAGCCGAAGCCCTTGAGATCCTGGGTGGAAAACTGCTGGCAGAGACTTTTCAACGCCGAGTCGCGCTCGAAATCCCACGGCGCCCGGCGACGTACGCCACGGCGTTTTTCCGCTGGCAGGTCTTTGGGCCAGTCATCCGGGATCAACAACTCCACCGGATTGACCCGCTCCAGTTCCGCCAGCAGGTTTTCCCAGCCTTTGATTTCCAATACCGAGAAGTTGCCGCTGGTGATGTCCAGCACGGCCAGGCCGAACAGGCGCTCATCGCCGAGGACGGCGGCGATCAGGTTGTCCCGACGTTCATCCAGCAATGCCTCGTCACTGACTGTGCCGGGAGTGATGATCCGCACGACCTGGCGCTCCACCGGGCCCTTGCTGGTGGCCGGATCGCCGACCTGTTCGCAAATCACCACGGACTCGCCCAGCTTGACCAGTTTCGCCAGGTAGCCTTCCGCCGCGTGGTAAGGAATCCCACACATCGGAATCGCCATGCCTGCCGATTGCCCACGCGCCGTCAGGGTGATGTCCAACAGCTTGGCGGCCTTCTTCGCGTCCTCGTAGAAGATCTCGTAGAAGTCGCCCATGCGATAGAACATCAGCTGATCGGGGTGCTGGTTCTTCAGGCGCCAGTATTGCTGCATCATCGGCGTGTGGGAGGACAGGTCGTTCACGGCTGTATTCATGGGTGTCAGGCAAAGCTCGTTGAAAGGTGTGGGCAAAAGTGGGGCATTGGCCCGGCTTTTCCGCGATGGGCGCAAGGTTAACATGGGCGGTCTGGTGCGACCCATATGTGAGTGGTTTTTGGGATTGGGTGGATGAGGATGCGTGCATATCCGTTTCTTAGGTCACGGCGACTTAAGGTTCCGCCCTTACGGCGGCTCACTTTTATGAAGCGTAAAAGTAAGCAAAACGCTTTTGCCCCACCACTCGGTGCCTCGCCTAGGCTCGGCATGCCTGAACGAAGGTATTGCTCCGTGGGCACGCCGCGAAGGGCCATCCTTGGCCCAGCGCGGCTAACCCGGCATCCATGCCGGGTTGCCCACTGCGCAATACCTTCGTTCAGCCAGCGTGGTTAACGGGGCGTCGAGATCAACGTCCACCGCGAGGCGGCCTGATAGCCGACCTGATTTCGGTTGGTTCGCGTTTCTCCTGTGGGAGCGAGCCTGCTCGCGAAGGCGGCCTGACAGCCGGCCTGCTTCTGCGGCTGTACTCGTTCCAACTGTGGGAGTGAGCTTGCTCGCGATGACGGCAGCGAATTCAACACCGCTGTTGCTGACGCATCGCTTGGGTTCGCGTCAACAGCGCCTACCTGGGATCCACCACATCCAATGCCCGATTCGCCAGCAACTGGCTCAGCTCGATCATCTGCAGGATCCCTAGTGCGATATGTCGTCGCGACCCTTCCAGGTCGAAGGCGAGATCGCTCACCATGGCGTTGGCCGAGGCCAGGGTTTCGCTGAGGTTGGCGAGCAGGCATTCGCTGTCGATGTTGGGAGCAATTAGATAGAGGGTATCGGACCTTTCCTCGTCGGCTTTTGGCTTGAGGTCATCGTCCGGGGAGTTGGGTGTGTGCTGGGGCATCTTTTCGGATCCTTGAGGTTGAGCCACCACTCACTCGCGACTAAACGAGGGGTGGCAGCTGTACGCAGGTTAGTCGACCGGGGATCCAAGGAACCGGCGCGCCCGAGGGCGCCCTGCGCACAGCTACCATCAAATGCAGGGATATAAGTTCCTGACCGAATGGAGCAATGAGCACCTTGGAATGCCGAGCGACTAAACCCGATCACTGATGGGCAGTGACAAGATCAAAAGTACCGCTGGGGCCCAAGGCGCACAAGCCGGCGGATTCTGGCGTAGTTGTAGGCAGAGGCGCAAGGCAACGTAGTCTCGCGATGCGCATTTGAAGGACGGGGTGGGAGGTTTTTCCTAGGACTGTGTAGGGCAAATCCGTGGCGAGGGAGCTTGCTCCCGCTGGGCTGCGCAGCAGACCCTTTTGTGAGCGCTGCGCACTCAAGCGGGAGCAAGCTCCCTCGCCACAAAAGCATCTGGCAGAGCTTAAGCACAGTGTTTGCGTATTTATGCAAAACAGCATTTGTCTTCCGCGAAAAGAACAAGCATTATGCGCGTTATGCAAAAACGCAACGTTTCTACCGTATTAAGAGCATTGCTCGATCAGCACGGGATCTCCCCCACGGAGCTTCACCGGCGTACCGGCGTGCCTCAGTCCACCCTCTCGCGGATCCTCAGCGGCAAGATCGTCGACCCTTCGGATAAACACATCTCGAAGATCGCCGAATATTTCGCCGTGAGCACCGACCAGTTGCGTGGGCGGGTCGACGTTGCGCCTGCCGGCAACAGCCGCCGCGAAGAGCCGCATTCCGAACTCAAGGACATAAGCCTGTGGGACGATGACACGCCCGTCGAGGAAGACGAGGTGTCCGTTCCTTTTCTGCGTGAGGTTGAATTGGCTGCTGGATCAGGAAGATTCGTCATCGAGGAAAGCGAGCGCTCAAGCCTGCGTTTCGGCAAGCGCAGCCTGCGCCACAACGGCGTGCAGTTCGACCAGGCCAAGTGCGTGACGGTGCGCGGCAACAGCATGTTGCCGGTGCTGCGCGACGGCGCCACGGTCGGGGTGAACGCGGGCAAATGCGGGATCGGCGACATCGTCGACGGTGACCTCTACGCCATCAACCACAACGGCCAACTGCGGGTGAAGCAGCTATATCGCCTGCCCACCGGCATTCGCCTGCGCAGCTTCAACCGCGATGAGCATCCGGACGAGGACTACACCTTCCAGGAAATGCAGGACGAGCAGATCGTCATCCTCGGTCACGTCTTCTGGTGGGGCATGTACGCCCGTTAACCCTTCCGCTGTCAGATAAAACCCGCCGCCGTGCGGGTTTTTTTTCGCCTCCCGGAGACCTTCAAACCCGGTACTTACGCAGGCTCCATGCATTTGCGCATTCCTTTCGCATAAATAAATGCATTTACGCATTGACTGTATATGCATCCATGCATATTCTGTGTCCAAGCCGCTCGACAAAGCGGCCGGCAACAAAGCTCTTTAGTTCCACCAACAGGCAGCGATGAACCGGCCTTAACGGTTCAGAGGGTTGGCAACTGACCCGGGTGTGCAGCGTAAAGCACCACAAGCAGTTATCCGGCGGGCAGGGACCGCGGTCGGAGGAACAATTTGAATGGATCCGTACCGCGCCAGTCGCGCCGAAAGATCAAGCGCATTACTGAAAAGCCTGGGCGACCGGGCTTTTTGGAATGCCTGTGCCGCGAGCTACTTCAAACCGCCGCCAGTGGGAGGACTTTCGATGCTGAAGGATTTCAGATGCGGTCACTGCAAACGACTTCTGGCCCGCATGGGCCAGAGCACCGAACTCCAGATCAAATGTCCCCGTTGCGGGACATTGAATCATGTGAAGGCCGTTGAGCCTCGAGTGAACGCCGGCGAGCAATGTATCAACCGTGCAATCAATCACTAACTCAACAGGTGGATCATGAATCGTTTCAAGAAATACGCTACCCCGCTGATGCTTTGCGGCGTCCTGTTCGGTGTCGGAGGCAACGCTGTTGCTGCCAACCTTCTGGTCAACGGTAGCTTCGAACAGCCAGGCTGCAGCGCAAGTTGCATATTGAATACTCCAGCGCAAGCCAACTTCATTACGGGTTGGACGACGTTCCTGTCTGGAGCCGAGTATTTCAACCTGCCCGCTTCGATTGGCGGTTCCCTGGCGGCGGATGGCGTCGTAATTGTCGACTTGGCTAACTATATCTATAGCAACGGCGGCGGCATTCAGCAGAACTTTGCAACCTCCGTTGGCGCCAAGTACCGCTTGACCTTCAGCGCAGGTAATTCGCGTTACGCAAGTCGTTCCGGTGAAGGTGTTATCCAAATAAAAGTGGCGGGCCAAAGTGTCACTTTCAACACCCCTTCAGCAAAAGGTAGAGCTGTTGAGTGGAGCACCATTACGTATGACTTCATCGCGACCTCGCCTCAGACAACCCTGGCTTTTTCCAATGAGCAGAATCCGTATGCCAACTATGCCTTTATCGACAACGTAATCGTTGAGCGACTGTAGAACGTTATCTGGCTGTCCAGGCCTGACCCCCGTTCTTTCATCCATCTCCCCAGGAAACGAGACATGACAAACGAGCAACAAGCGTTGCTGGACATGCCGATCTGGCTGGTCATCGTGCTCGCCCTGGTGGGCGGGGTGACTGGCGAGATGTGGCGTGCCGACAAGGAGGGCGCCCGTGGCTGGTCACTGCTGCGGCGCCTGGCCCTGCGCTCCGGCGCCTGCATGATCTGTGGCGTCTCGGCGATCATGCTGTTGTACGCCATGGGCCTGTCGATCTGGGCCGCCGGGGCCTTCGGTTGCCTGACCGCGATGGCCGGGGCTGACGTGGCCATCGGGCTTTACGAGCGCTGGGCCGCCAAGCGGATGGGCATCAGTGAGCTACCGCCGCGCGATTCCCGTTCCGACCCACATTGATTCCCACTGCTGATCTTCGTGCCGCCATAAAAAACAGGAGGCCTTGATGCCTGCCGTCCTCGAAAAACCTTCGCAGCTGTTGACCGCCATTGCCGAAACGTTGCGAACTGCCATGCCTGGCTTGAACGTCGGGAGCCTCCAGGATTTCAACGACATTGGCGACCCGCCCTGGGTGTTGCTCGCCATCGAGCGTGATGCGGTGGGCCAGCGTTCCAGCGAAGGGCGAATCGCCCATGCCCTGACGGTTTCCCTGCAAGTCGTGTCGTCTGGAACGGCGTCGACAGCGTGCGACCTGGGCTGCGAACTGAAGCAGCGTGTCGTCGACAACCGCTGGAATCTGCCGGGTGATCAATGCGACCCGCCCACGTACATCGATGGCGTCGCGTCGACCTTTGGGAGCGAAACCCGCGCGTACGCCGCCTGGACCCTTTCATTCACCCAGACGCTGTACCTCGGCCCGACATTGCTGGAGGACCCGCTGGGTATTCCGAAATTCGCCCGTACCTGGGAAGTCTCGGACATCGACGACCCGGACCAATACACCGCACTCGAGGGCTGAGCCATGTTTGATGCGCTGTTACAGATGCATCTGGCGCCGATCATCGAGCGTCTGGCGCAGATGGAAACCGAGTTTGAGGACCTGCATCGGCGTGCAGAGAGTTTTTGCCGCATCGGCGTTTGCCAGGAAGTCGATGCGGCCAGCAACACTTGCAAGGTCAGTCACGGCGGGCTGGTGACGCCGGCGATCCGCTTTTTCAACCCGAGCGCCGGCGCCCAGAGCGAGTCGCGGATTCCGTCCGTGGGCGAGCAATGCCTGCTGTTTAACCATGGCGGCGGCGACAGCGGCGGACAGACGGTGGCCTTGTTCGGCCTTAACGGCGGCCAGTTTCCACCCGTCTCGACCCAGGCCTCGCTGACGCGTCGCCTCTATCAGGACGGCACGGAAAACGGCTACGACCACGCCAGCCATGTCCTGCATTGGGAAAACGGCCCGGCGACGTTCAGCGGTTCCCGTGAATCGCTCCAGTTGAGCATTGGCCCGGCGCGATTGGCGATGACACCCCAGGCCATCGAGTTGCAGCTGGGCGCCGGCGGTTTGCGTATCGACGCGACAGGCGTGCATTTCAGCGGCCCGCTGGTGGATCACCAGGGACGCGTCATCAGTACCGCATAAAGGATTTCCCATGATTGGAATCGATCGCAACACCGGCGCGACGGTCGACGACTGGCTGCAATTCGTGCAGCGCGCCACCCGGGCGTTGACCACCCCGTTGGGTACCCGTCAGAAGCGCCCCCTGTACGGCAGCGCCTTGACCGAGCTGCTCGGGCAAAACCTCGGTGACGACCTGCTGCTACTCGCCCAAAGCCACGCAGCGCAGGCGTTCTACAACCCGCACAACGGCATCGACGATTTCGAGCCGCAAGTCATCGTCGCCAATCGACAGGGGGCTGGTTTGCTGTTGCGCTTCGCCGGCACCTGGAAAAACCGCAAACAGACCTTCGAGGTGGTGACATGAGCATGCTGATTCCCGGCCAGAACCAACTGGCCGAACCGGCTATCGTTACCGTCGAAGCGTTCGAGGACCTGCTCGCCGAGTTCAAGACTTTCGTGGTTGAGTACGTTGCCGCGCGCTCTCCCGCAAGCGCCGCGAGGCTGGTCGACAGTCTCGAAAACGAAAGTGAGTTGCTGACCCTTGCCCTTGAGGCATTCTGCGTCCGGCTGCAAACCCACGAACGCAAATACAACGCCCGCATCAAGCAGATGCTGGCGTGGTGGGCCACGGGCAGCAATCTCGATGCTCGCCTCGCGGACATGGGGCTTGAACGTCAATTGCTCGACCCGGGCGACCCCGCGGCATTCCCGCCCATCGCTCCGGTCTACGAGAGCGACGAGGACGCCCGGTTGCGCTATTACCTGGCGCCCCACGCCCCGGCAGCCGGTTCCCGCATGCAGTATCGGCGGGAGATTTTCACCCTGGGGCAACGTCCCGTCGTGAAAGTTGAAAGCGCCTCGGCGGGGCTGGTGACAGTCAGCTACACCTTCGACCCGGATAGCCATGCAGCCCAGATCAAGGACGGCAACGGACGCCGTACGGCACCCGGCGAAGTCACGGTCACGGTGCTGTCCCGAGCGGGCGACGGCACGCCGTCCGAGGCGCTGCTCGCCGGCGTTCGCGAGCATTTCGCCCGGCCCGATGTGCGACCGGAAACGGACCGGGTCATCGTCCAGCCCGCGCAGATCAAGAACTACAGAATCCGCGTCGTGGCAAAAATCAACCCCGGTCCTGATTCAGGCCTGACCCAGGCTGCCGCACAGCAGCAGTTGCGCGAATACGCCGAGGCCTGTCATCGCCTGGAAGGCCGCGTGGATCCGAGCTGGATCGACTACACGCTGCACAGCGCCGGCGCGGTCCAGCTTGAAATTCTCGAACCGCTGGAGCCGATTGTCACGACGGCTTTCCAAGCCCCGTATTGCACGGGCGTCGAGGTTGAGGTGGATACGTTATGAGTGACGACACACATCGCCCAAGCCTGCTGCCGGTCAACAGCTCACCGCTGGAGAAGGCACTTGATCTCGGCTTCGCCCGGTTGCTCGAACGCATCGATCCACCGTTTCCCGAGCTGATGAATCCGCGCGGAACGCCTTTGACGTTCCTGCCGTATCTGGCGGCGGATCGTGGGGTCAGTGAATGGGACGCGGCAGCCAATGATCTGGAAAAGCGCTTGACCGTTTCGTTGTCCTGGCAGATCCAGCGTCAGGCCGGCACGCGTCAGGCGCTGAATCATGCCGTCGAATCTATGGGGTTCACACCCAAGGTCACCGCTTGGTATGAGCAACAACCGCTTGCTCAGCCCTACACCTTTGATGTGCAAGCGGTCATCGGTCGCAGTTGGTCCAGTGGCGATCACAATCGCTTGATACGGCGAATCAATGCCGCCAAGAGCGAGCGTGACCAGGCCACCATCACGCTTGTACATCAAACGAACGGCAGCCTGGCGCTGGCATCAGTCGCAGACGGAGCCTTGAGCGAAGGGGAACTGTTCCTGGACGGAGCGCTGCCATCAATTGATCTTGATGTGCGCCTTATCAGTACCGGTTTTTTTCAACCCTACACCATTAACGATTACGACCTCAGGGCGCAGCCATGACAGAAGACATTACGCGCTTGGTTCGCTTCACTTCCGCCGGCTTGGCCGAAGTGTTGCAGGCAAAGAACCAAGGCTTGAAAGGTGAGATCACTCACATCGGTGCCGGCACCGCTCGCTACGATCCCAGCGGATCGGAAACGGCGCTTCGCAATGAGCGGCAGCGTGTGCCGATCGTGGATTACGAGGACCTTGATCCAGGGCAGCTGAGAATGGCCGCTTTGTTTGAGGGGGCGGATGAATATGAGATTGGCGAGTTCGGTTTCTATCTTTCTACCGGCACGTTGTTAGCGGTGTATTCGGTGGCTGGAAAGTTGCTGACCTACAAAGCGGCGGCCGCGCGAGTATTGCAAAAGTTCACGCTGGATATTTCACCATTGCCGGCGCAAAGCGTCACGGTGGTGATCGGGTCCGACAACCTGAACATTCTATTGAGTGAAGAAATCGCCACGTTGGCTACCGCCAATATCGACAATATGGCGCGGCACGTTGGCCTGATGTTTCGGGTGATGGCGCTCGAAGCTAAATAATCAAATAGTACAAGGAACCTGAATGTGAGCCTGGAAACCACTATCGCGTCGCTGGTATCAGCGGCCAATAACTTGACCACGGCGGTCAATGGAAAGATCGGCAGTATCAACAGTACCATGGCCACCGCACTGGAGCAGTTTAATGAATGGAGGAGTCTCAAGGACGTTGAAGGCGATCCAGCAGCGCTGGGGACGATTCGTCGTAATCTGCTACAAGGTTTTGTCTCAGGTACCGGAGGTGTACAGGGGGTGGGCGCGCAAGGTGATTTTGTGCTAACCGACTTGGGTGCCAGTGCAAACGTCTATATACATTTCAAAGTTCCACTGAACATCAATGTGAACTCGGAAATGTTCTGGTTCAACATAAAAGGTTACAGTTACGGCACTGCGAAAATCATCGAAGAAACGCTGGTCGGCTATTGCTATCAACCCACTCGTACCCTGCAGAATGTTGCTACGTTTGGCAACATGACACCTGCTTGTTACGTTGATACGAACGGTAATGTTGTGATGCGTATTCTGATTCCGAGTATTTATTACACCACTATACGTATCGACACCATGCGTGTAGGAAACGGCCGTTTGTTTAAACTCGGTGATTTGAAAACAAAACTATCGCTGGCTGAAACAGTGGTTTTTAGTTAAGGAGTTGATATGTCTGATTTCCCTGAAGATAACAACGCAGAATTTGCGCTCGCTGTGCCTTCGCCTGACATCGAATGGGCTGCAGTTCGTACCCGTCGCGATCAGCTTCTGCGAGCGACTGACTTTACCCAACTACCGGATTACCCGGCCACTGCTGTCCAGTTAGCCCAGGTCACCGCCTACCGTAAGGCGTTGCGGGATATTCCTGAAACGGTGGAACATCCTGACCAATTGGTGTGGCCTGAGCCGCCAACATTTGTGAAGTAACCCTCACCGCGAAAGCGGTTTTCTTTTGCCCGTACAGAGCCCCTTTAGATGGGGCTTTTGCGTTTTTGCGTCTGGAGAAACTCGCAAATGTCTAACCGCCAAACCTACACCGTGCTCCTCCCATTTCCTACCGGTGGCGGCCACTGGTCGAGCGTCGGCCAGCAGCTCGACTTGCTCGACGTCGAGGCCAGTGCCTTGCGTAGCGCCGGTCGCCTGGAACTGAAAAAAACCGAAGCCGTCGAGTCGGCTTCCACATCGACCCCGGCCAAAAAGGCCGCCACCAAAAAGGCTGAATAACCATGGCTGAGGTTTTGAACTTCGAGCACAACGGCATCACCGTCAATGCCACTGAATCTCCCGAGGCCATGGGTGGCCTGGGGGACAACGTCATCGGGCTGGTCGGCACCGCGCCGAATGCCAACGCGCTGATTCCGAAAAACACCCCGTTTCGCATCAACAGCTTCACCACCCAGGCCCAGCTGGACCCTACCGGTGCCGAGGCGGGGACGTTGTTCCACGCGGTCTACCAGATCCTCAAAGTGGTCAAGGTACCGGTGTATGTGGTTATCGTCGAAGAGGGCGCGACCCTGGCCGACACGCAGAACAATGTGATTGGCGGCATCGAGGCGCAGACCGGACGCAAGTTGGGTCTGGCGGCGTTGAGTGGCGTCGCTGAGGACCTGACCATCATCGGCGCGCCTGGCTTCACCGGCACCAAGGCGGTGGCGAGCGAGTTCGCCTCGTTCGGCAAGCGCATCAAGGCCCGTGTGGTGCTCGACGGCAAAGACGCCTCGGTCGCCGATCAAGTGACCTACAGCCAGGAGCTGGGCGGCGCCGACCTCGGTTTCGACCGTTGCCTGGTGGTGCACAACATGCCGGCTGTGTACTCCAAGGCGGCGAAGAAAAACGTTTTCCTCGCGCCGTCAAGCCTGGCGATTGCCGCGCTCGCCAAGGTCAAGCAATGGGAGAGCCCGGGTAATCAGGTGACCTACGCCGAAGACGTTTCCCGCACCGTGGAATACAACATCCTCGACACCTCCACCGAAGGCGATCTGCTCAACCGCTACGGCGTCAGCTACTACGCCCGCACCATCCTCGGCGGCTTCTCGCTGCTGGGCAACCGCTCCATCACCGGCAAGTTCATCAGCTACGTCGGCCTGGAAGATGCCATCAGCCGCAAGCTGGTGAAAGCCGGCCAGAAAGCCATGGCGAAGAACCTGACCAAGTCGTTCATGGACCAGGAGGTGAAGCGCATCAACGACTGGCTGCAAACCCTGGTCGCCGACGAAACCATTCCCGGCGGCAGCGTGTACCTGCACCCGGAATTGAACAGCGTCGAGAAGTACAAGAACGGCACCTGGTACGTGGTCATCGACTATGGCCGCTACGCGCCGAACGAACACATGATTTATCAACTCAACGCCCGCGATGAAATCATCGAGCAGTTCCTGGAGGATGTTCTCTAATGTTTACCAACCGCGTAAGACAGGCCATTGCGGCCACCCTGCAGGGCCTGCCGTTGTCGGCGACCGTGGAAGAATTCACGCCGCCAAAAATCGAATTCGAAATGGAAGAAATGCGCGGCGGGCGTTTCATCGGCGAGGAGATGGCCAAGAGCGGCAAGGCGCTGACGGCCAAACTGGTGCTGCAAGGTGTCGGTCCGGAAATCATGCTGGCGCTGGGCGTAAGCGTCGGTGACGACATCCTGCTGAACGTGCGCGAGGCCGGTCAGGATCAGGACGGCAACACCTGGTTCACCTACCACACGGTGGGCGGCAAGCTGAAATCCCTCGACGAAGCCGCCCTGAAGATGAACGACAAACCCACCACCACCCTCGAGCTGGCCTGCCGCACCTATAACCGCCTGGAAAGCGGCATCCCGGTGATCGACATTGACGTGCGCACCCAGAAGTTCGTGCTCAACGGCGTCGACATTCTTGGCGATGCGCGTCGCGCGGTGTTGCTGCCTTAAGCCAACGCCAATCCCTGTGGGAGCGAGCCTGCTCGCCAAGGCAGAACATCAGCCGTCATCCATGCTGAATGTCCCAGCGCCTTCGCGAGCAGGCTCGCTCCCACAGCGGATCCCCGTTTTTTCAAGGAATCGATTTCATGTCCTGGATGCCTCCTACCCATGAGCTGCTGTCACCGATCACCGCTGACGACGGTTCGCAGATCGAGCAGTTGCAACTCAAACCGTTGTACTACGCCGCGCAAAAAGACGCCCTGGCCCGTGCCGGCGATGATGAAGACGACCAGTTCTTCGAGCTGGCCAAACTGGCGACCGGCCTGTCGGCCAAGGAGCTGGACCAGCTCAAGCGCCCGGACTACGTGAGCATTGCGCAATACGTGCATGAAATGTCCACGCGCCCGGCATCCCACTTTCTGGATCAGACCGAGGGAGCCCCAGGTGATCCCGACCAGGTGCAATTGCTGCAACCGATCGATGTGGCGGGCCGCAGCCTGACCTCGCTGACCCTGGAAATGCCGGTGCTGCGGGCCACCAAGGCGATGAAAAAACTGAAGACGGCCAAGGAACGCGCCGAGTTCATCACGGCCCATTGCACCGGGCTGATGCTGCCGGACCTGGCCTCGCTGAGCGTGCCTGACTGGACGCAACTTCAGGTACGCATCGACGATTTTTTAAACAAACCGGCGGACTTCTTTCGGAGCGCGACATCGAGGTGATCCTCGATGTGGTGCCGCTCATTTACCCGGTAAGTGAAGCGGAAATCCTGGAGTGGGACGCCGGCAAGGCCTTGCGCCGATACGACATCGCGATCGCTCGCCTTGGCGTGAAACAGGAGTAGAGCGGAATGGCGGACGATAGATATTCGCTCAGATATGCAGCCTTCGATGGGAGTGGGTTGGCGGTCCCCAATGCCAGCGCCAAGAACAGTGTGATCGTTTCCGCTGGGGACCAGCTGCCCGGACTCGATCAGGCGCTGGAAAACCTCGGGCTCAAGCTCGGCTTGCTGACTACGGCAATCGAGTCGTTGACCCTAAAACTCTCGGCACAGCGCGCGTTGTTTCAGGTTATGGGCGCCAGTGCCAAGGGGGATTCAGCCAAAGAGCCAAAAGCGAAGTCGGGTCGTGGAATCGAACCACCGGAACTGCTCAAACCGGCGATAGCAATGGATTCGGCCATGGCCGATCTGAAGCAGGCCGGCCGGTTTACGCCGCGGCAGATCCAGCAGATGGCTGAGCCAACCCAGCGTATCGCCAGCGCGCCATTGGTGGCGGCTGGCGGGACAACAGCGGTTGAGTTGGCGAGAATCGAAGGCCTGGCTGCCAGGGCAGGCATCGGCAGCGATCTGCCCGATGCCTCGGACCGACAATCGGCGCTGTTGCGCTTTGCCAGCGATGCGGGTGTCACCGCATCGACGTTCAAGATGCCAGCCGTGGAAGCCGCCGAGATGCTGCTTGGTTGGCGCACCGCCATGAAGCTCAGCGCCGAGAAAGCCTTTGACCTGGCGGACGCAACCAACCACCTCGGCAAGATTCCCGGCGGTGCGAAAGCGAGCGAGATCGGCACGGTGTTGCAGCGTGACGGTGCGGCCGCGACCTCGGCCGGCCTGCAACCTGCACAGGCCGCTGCGTTGACGGCGGCGTTGCTCAACACCGGTACGCAACAAGCTGAAGCCGGCGCAGCGCTGGCTGGTTTCACGATGGCCTTGGGTAAGGGCAATCAGGCCTCGGCGATCGAACAAGCGGCCTGGACGCAACTCGGGCTTGATCCCAAGGAAGTCGCGAGTGGGTTGCGTGACAAGGACACCGCGCCGGGGACAGTGATGTCGGTGCTGGCGGCGTTGAACGCGCAGCCGGCGGAAAAACGCTCGGACCTTGCCTCTTCGCTGTTTGGCACGCGCGATGAGGCGGTGCTGCGGATGGCGCAGAAACTGACCGACGTGAATGACGCGTTCTTGCAGGTGAAAGACCCGGCCCAGTACGCCACCTCGCAATTGGGTGACAAGGGCTCGGTGCGACAGGACGCGTTGGCGTTGGCGAATACCCGGCAAGGTCGGTGGAACGTCTTCAACGCCAGCAATGAGCGTTTGACACTGGCCACGGGCAATGCGGTAGCGCCCGTGGCGGACAGCTCGCTGCGATGGCTGGGTTCGCTGAACGATGGCATGAGCGAGTTGGCCGAGACTTCACCTAAGACCACAGCTGCCATTGTGCTGGTGGGCGCGGCGCTCAAGCCGCTGGTGGGGGCGCTGCTCAAAGCCGTCGCGGATGAAATGAGCAATCAAGCGGCCAAACGCGTATTGGGCGGCGTGGCGAAGCGTCTTCCCAGGCGCGTGGGAGAAGTGTTCTCTGAAGACTTCAGAAACGACAATCGTAACGCCAGTCCGGATATCAAGGGCGTCAGCCGGCTCGGACCGGCGAGCGTTGCCAAGGCCGAAGCGGGAGTGACCGTCAACGGTTCCCTTCGCAGCATGAGTGCTTCGTTGCGCCCGTTCAGCCGTTTTGCTCCGGGAGCCGTCGCGTTAAGTGCAGCCCCTGAAGTGCTGGAGGGGGCGCTGAGCGGCGACGCTCGCAAGGTTGGCGCTGGCCTGGGCGCCGCTGGCGGCGGCTGGGCGGGAGCATCGGCAGGCGCCACCGCGGGCGCGACGATTGGCACGTTCTTTGGTCCGGGTATCGGCACCGCTATTGGCGGAGCACTCGGCGCAATTGTCGGCGGTCTGGCGGGAAGCTGGCTCGGCGGTGAGTCGGGCTCCTGGTTGGGCGAAAAACTCGCCTCGCCCGTCGATAAGCTCGCCGCTCCCGAGCAGGTCAGCAAAGACCTGAGCGGCACCCCGGCGACCGGCCAGCAAAACAACCTGACCGCGAACATCTACATCAATGGCCAGGATCAGGCCAGTGCCGCCCAGTTGGCGAACCTGGTTGTGCAACAGATCACTAGCCAATTCCAACTCATGCCCAACTCGCTCGCCATGCGCAGTGACGCGGCCCTGACCGACGGAGTGACCTGATGCGTCAGCAAATGGCCCTGGGCAGTTTCATTTTCGGGCTGTCCCGCAGTTTCGCCTACCACTCCCTGGTCCGCACCTCGGACGGTGGCTGGAAAAGCATCGACATCCTTACCAGCAAACCCAAGTCCAGCCAGATCGGCCAAGGCCTGCAGGGGCTGACGATCACCGGCAAATCGATGTACTCGACCGCCATGGATCGACTTGATGAGCTGCGCGCATTGCAAGCCCTGCGCACCCCACTGCCGTTGGTGGATGGCATCGGTCGCAACTGGGGCCTGTGGCAGATCAACAAGGTCACGGAAACTCAGACCGAGGTCATTGATGACGGCACGGCCATGGTGGTCGGCTGGGTGGTTGAATTGACGGAGTTCGCCAATGCGTAGAGTACGAAGTATCGCCGGTGACTCGGTGAATCTGCTGCTGTACCGCGAGCTCGGGCGTTGTGATGACGCCGCCGAAGAAGCGCTCTGGCTGCTCAATCCGGGATTGGCCGAATGGGGCCCGGTATTGCCTGCGGGCGTTTGGGTTGTCTTGCCTGAGGTGGACCTCAGGCCTGTTGCAATCCCAGCGGTTTCAGCCTGGGATTAAGGAGGCGCCATGTCATTGGGTTTTACGCCTGCAGTGGAAATTTATGGCGCGAACGCCGCGCTGCTCAACGAACGCCTGCTCAGTTGGACGCACATCGACGCGGCGGGCATCGAGTCCGATCAACTGACACTGACCATCAGCCTGGAGGGGCTTGAAGGCATGCCCAGCCTGGGCGGCAAGATCGGCCTGCGGGTCGGTTATCTGGAGTCGGGACTTGTGGATAAAGGCGAATTCGTCGTGACCCGGCGTACACCGACCCTGTTCCCCTTGCGCCTGACACTGGTGGCGACAGCCGCGCCGTTCAGCGCCTCGGACCAGACTGGTTTCAAGCAGCGCCGATCCGTCAGCCATGGCCCGACGACCCTGGGCGCGCTGTTTCGGGCACTGGCCTCAAGGCACGGTTTTTCCCCCCGGGTGGCGCCGGAACTGTCACTGATAAAAATCGAGCACATCGACCAAACCAACGAAACCGACATGGGCTTCCTGACCCGTCTGGCCCATCGTTATGACGCGGTCGCCAAGCCGGTCAACGAGCTGTATGTGCTGGCCCGGCGCGGGCAGGCGAAATCGCTGTCGGGCAAAGTCTTGCCTGAGGTAAAGCTGTCGGTGACGACGAACAATCGCCCAGGCGACCAGGCGTTTACGTCGGCGATCCTCGATGAGACCGCCCGGGCCAAATACCAGGGTTGCAAGACCACCTGGTGGGATGCGGCGGCGGGCAAGCTGCGGGTCGAAGAGGGCGGCATTGCACCTTTCAAGACCTTGCGCCAGCGCTTCCAGAGCGCCGACGACGCCCGCGCCGCCGCTGAGGGCGAGACACGGCGGATGATGCGCGAAGCCCTCAAGGTCGCCATCGAGTGCCCGGGCAACCCGGCCTTGTCCGCTGAGGGCATCGTGCTGCTTGACCCCTCCTGGCCGGATTTCATGCGCGGGCGTTGGTCGATCGACAAAGTCACCGCCAGTGGCAGCCGGGAAAAAAGCTATCGCTGCAAGATCGATGCGACCTGCCTGGATGCCAGGGCCTGACACTGGCCTCTTGTGGGAGCGAGCCTGCTCGCGATAGCCGTCTGACATTCAACACTGGTGTTGCCTGATACACCGCTTTCCCGGGCAGGCTCGCTCCCACAGGTTTCCCTGACGCTACCTTCCATACCACTGGAATTCCCCCATGAAAATCACCCCGATCCTCACGCAACTGCGTGAGCAATGCCCCACGCTCGCCCAACGTGTGGTGGCAGGCTTTGACCTTGCCACGCTGCAAGCCCAGGCCCCGCTGCAAACCCCCTGCGCCTATGTCCTGGCAACCGCCGACGGTGCCAGTAGGAACGCGGCGCAGAACGTCACGCTGCAAGCGGTACGCGATCGTTTCGATGCCGTGCTGGTGCTCGACGCGACTGACGCGACAAAAGCGCTGGATCTGTTGCACGACCTGCGGGCTGAACTGTGGCGCGCGCTGGTGGGGTTCAAGCCGGGCGCTGAGTACACCGGAGTCGAGTACGACGGCAGCGAGCTGGTTTCCATCAATAGCAGTCGCGTGTTGTACCGGCTGCGCTTTTTCGTCGAGTTCCAGCTGGGCCGCAATCTGCCGGGCCAGCCTGCCGAAAGCTGGCATGAGCGTGAACTGGACGGCTTGTCGTCCTTTACCGGGGCCACCGTGCGCGTCGATGCCATCGACCCGGCGGACCCCAACCTGAAACGTCCCGGCCCCGACGGGCGCCTGGAACTGACTTTCTCTGGAGACGTAACCCCATGAGCAAACGCATCACCGTGCTGCCGGCCCCTGGCCGCGCCGTACCGGACCCGGAAGCGGGCGATCTGTTGCCCCTCGAAGGCCGTGAAGTGCCGGACAACGCCTGGTGGCGTCGACGTCTGGCCGATGGCGATATCACTACCAAAGCCGTGCAAGCGGCAAAACCAAAGGGAGCCAAATAATGGCGATTGGATTCAGCAACATTCCCGCGGACATTCGTGTTCCGCTGTTCTACGCCGAGATGGACAATTCGGCCGCCAATAGCGCGTCGTCGGCGATGCGCCGGTTGATCGTCGCCCAGGTCAACGACAACATCGCCCCGGCCGAAGCCGGCAAGCTGGTGCTGGTGTCCAGCGTCGCGCTGGCCAAGAGCATTGGCGGGCAAGGCTCGATGCTGGCGTCGATGTACGAAACCTGGCGCAAGACCGACCCGATCGGTGAGATCTGGTGCCTGCCGCTGCATAACGTCGAAGGGGCGATTGCCCAAGGTACGCTGACGCTGACCGGCAGCGCTGCGGAGAGCAGCGTGCTCAACCTGTACGTCGGTGGTGTGCGTGTCCAGGCCGCCGTCGTCAAAGGTGCCAGCGCTGCCCAGGCGGCCACGGCGCTGACCCTCAAGATCAACGCATCCGCCGACCTGCCGGTGACCGCCGCGGCCGCCGAAGGCGTGGTGACCCTGAGTGCCAAATGGACCGGCGCCAGCGGCAATGACATCAGCCTGCAATTCAATCGCCTGGGCAAGAGCAACGGCGAAGACACCCCGGCCGGCTTGACCACGGCCATCACTGCCATGGCCGGCGGCGCCGGTGTGCCGGACCAGACCGCCGCCGTCGCCGCCCTGGGCGATGAGCCGTTCGAATTCATCGCCATGCCGTGGTCCGACGTGTCGAGCCTCGACACCTGGCAAGCGGTCATGGATGACAGCACCGGTCGCTGGTCCTGGGCCAAGCAGTTGTTCGGCCACGTCTACAGTGCCAAGCGCGGCACTCTTGGCACTCTTGTCGCCGCCGGCCAGGCCCGCAACGACCAGCACATGACCATCCAGGCCCTGGAGCCGGGCGTGCCGCAACCGTTCTGGGTTCAGGCCGCTGCGCTGGCCGCGCGCACTGCCGTGTTCATTTCCGCCGACGCCAGCCGCCCGACCCAGAGCGGCAGCCTGCCGGGGCTCGATCCGGCACCGGCCAGCGAGCGCTTCACCCTGACCGAGCGACAGTCGTTGCTCAACTACGGCATCGCGACCGCTTACTACGAAGGCGGCTACGTTCGTATCCAGCGTTCCATCACGACCTATCAGAAGAATGCCTTCGGCCAGGCGGACAACTCCTACCTGGACAGCGAAACCATGCACCAGTCGGCGTTCATCGTGCGGCGCCTGCAAAGCGTGATCACCAGCAAATACGGTCGCCACAAACTGGCCTCCGACGGTACTCGTTTCGGCGCCGGCCAGCCCATCGTCACCCCGAGCACCATTCGCGGTGAGTTGATCGCCCAGTACGCCAAGCTTGAGTTGGAAGGTCATGTGGAAAACGCCGAGCTGTTTGCCGAGCACTTGATCGTCGAACGCGACAGCCAGGACCCGAGCCGGGTCAACGTGCTGTTCCCGCCGGATTACATCAACGGACTGCGCGTGTTCGCGCTGCTCAACCAATTCCGCCTGCAATACGACGCCGCCGCCTGACAGTGGTACTCAGTTGCATGAATTCAGCCCACCTCGCGTGGGCTTTTTATTGAAGGGAGAAACACCATGGGTCAACTGATTGCGGGCACCTGCTACGTCAAAGTGGACGGCGCTCAACTGACCATCAGTGGCGGCTGTGAAGCACCACTGATGTTTACCAAACGCGAAACCGTCGTACCGGGTTTCTACAAGGAAACCGACATCGCGCCGTCGTTCAAGGTCACCGCGCTGCACACCGCCGACTTCCCGCTCAAGCAGCTGGTCGCCGGCACTGACATGACCGTCACCTGCGAATTCAGCAACGGCAAGGTCTACGTGCTGGCTGGCGCGTATCTGGTGGAAGAGCCGGTATCCAAAGGTGACGACGCCACCATCGAGCTGAAATTCGAAGGCATCAAGGGGACCTGGCAATGACTGGTGTCGTGGCGTTGCGCGTGGCCATCGAGGCCCACGGCGAGCCGTTGAGCGAACTGACCTTGCGCCGTCCGACGGTGCAGGAGGTCCGTGCGATCAAGGCGCTGCCGTACAAGATCGACAAGAGCGAGGAGGTCAGCCTGGACATGGACGTCGCGGCCAGATACATCGCGGTCTGCGCCGGGATTCCACCGTCGTCGGTCAACCAGTTGGACCTGGCTGACCTCAACGCGCTGAGCTGGGCCGTCGCGAGTTTTTTCATGAGTGCGGCGTCGCAGCCATCGGCGACCTGATCACCGCCACCTATGACCTGGCCTGGTTCTGGAAGGTTGACCCCGAACAGATGATGGCCAGGCCACTGGATGTGCTCCGCGAATCCCTGGAGCACGCGCAACGGATCAATGCGATGCAGCAGGTGCAGTGATGGCAGAGACACAGAAGGTAGAGAAAAAGGCGCTACTGCTGACCGGTATCGACGAGCTGTCGCCCAAGCTCGCCAGCCTGCGAGCGAAGGTCGCGAGTTTCAAGCAGAACCTCGACGCCACGGGCCTGGGCAGCCTGGATATTTCCGGGCTGCTGCCCAGCGGCGGCCTGGCCCAACCGTTCATGGACGGGCTCAAGTCGGCACTGGCCTTCAAGGACGAAGCTGGCGTAGCGAGCGCGGCAGCCAGTGCCGTCCAGGCGCCGGAAGCGCCTCGCGTAGCGGCACAGAACCTGGAGGGATTGAAGACTTCCATCAGCAACGTGTCGGTGCAGTTCGGCTCGGCGCTGGGGCCTGCGGTCAACGCGGTGGCAGTCAGTTTGCAGCCGATGGTCAACGGCGTGGCCCAGGTGCTGCAGGACAACCCGCAACTGGTACAAGGCCTGGCGAATGGCGTCGTCGCGTTCAACGCGATCCAGGCGGCAGTCAGCGGCGCGAGCCAGGCAATGGAAGTGATCAACCTGGCCTTGAAGATGAACCCCATCGGCTTGATTGCCATGGGCATCGCCTTGGCGGCAGGGATGATTATCGCCCACTGGACGCCGATCTCGGCGTTTTTTGCCGGGCTCTGGCAACGGCTGGCGCCGATCGTCCTGCCAATGGTCGAGTTCTTCAAGACGCTGTTCGCCTTTACCCCGATGGGGCAGGTGATCAGCAACTGGGGGCCGATCAGCAGCTTTTTTGGCGCCCTCTGGAATGTGATCGTGGCGGCGGCGACGCCGATCATCGGTTTCATGCAGACGCTGTTCGCCTGGTCGCCCCTGGGGTTGATCATTGCCAACTGGACGCCCCTGAGCGGGATGTTCGCGGCGATCTGGGATTTGCTCAAGGCCTTGACCGTGCCGGTGATGGACGCGCTGAAAGGCCTGTTCGACTGGACGCCGTTGGGGCTGATCATGGCCAACTGGGGCACGATTGGCGAAGTCTTCGCCGGGATCTGGGAGGGCATTCGCAATCAGGTTTCGATCATGCTGGCGGTGTTCAGCGGCCTGTTCGACTGGTCGCCCATCGAGGGCCTGACCCGGCAGTGGGGACCGGTGGGCGAATGGTTCAGCCAATGGTGGGACGAGCTGCAGGGCGTAATCGCGCCAATCAAGGCGTTCTTCAACGGCGGCTTCGGCGAGGTGATTGCCTCGTTCACCGGCAAGGTCGAGGGACTGGCCGAGGCGCAGCGCGCCACCAATGCCGAAGGCAAGGGTGAGCTGGCACCGGCGTTTTTTGGCGGGGCCAGCGAGCAGCCTTCGGGGCTGTCTTCAAGCCTTGCGCCGACACCTGCCACGGCGTCTCCCAGAGCGTCCTTGACCCCAGGGGCATTGCCGCAAACTTCCGGAGCCCTGGTGCAACAAAGCGCCGCCAACAACCGCACGCAACTGGAAGGCGGCCTGACGGTGCGCTTCGAAAACGCGCCGGCGGGGTTGCGCGCCGACCCGCCCCAGACCAATCAACCGGGCCTGGCGGTGAGTTCGCGCATCGGTTATCGCTCACTTTCCGCAGGAGGTTCCAATGAGCTGGCGTGATCGTTTGTTGCCGGCGTCGTTTCGTGGCGTCGGGTTCTGGGTCGACCAGGCGAAAACCCCGATCGGTCATAAAGGCCAGTTGCATGAGTACCCGCAGCGTGACCAACCGTATTTCGAAGGGCTCGGCCGGCAGGCACGCATCCACGAGTTGACGGCGTTCATCGTCGGCCCCGATTGCCTGGAGCAGCGCGACAAACTGCTCGCAGCCTTGGAGCAGGGTAGCGGCGAACTGGTGCATCCATGGCTGGGGCGCCTGCAGGTCAAAGTGGGCGAATGCGACATGACCCAGACCCGCCAGGACGGCGGGCTGGTCACGTTTGCCCTGAAGTTCTACCCCGACCAGCCGCTGCAGTTTCCTTCGGCGGCGGTCAACAGCCAGAAACTGCTGCTGGTCTCGGCCGACAGTTTCCTTGGCTCGGCGGTGCGGCGTTTCGAAGACGCCATGAGCCTGATCAAGGCGGCGCGGATCGGCATCGCGGATCTGCGCAACAGCCTCAAGGAGGTCTATGGCGTCATCGAGCAGGAGCTCAAACCATTGATCGAGACCTATCGGCAACTCAGCGATCTGGTCAAGGCGGTCAAGGAGCTGCCCAAGGAAGTGGCGGCGGAATTCAAGGGACTGCTGGGTGACATTCGGGAGCTGAAGGATTTTGCCCGTGACGGCTATCGCGGCGTGATTGCCAGCGTGTCGCAACAGGTGGAAGCCATCCGTCAGGCGGACGCGCCCAAACTCACCACCGGCAAGGACACCACGGCGGCGGCCCAGGCGGTTGCCGATCTGGTCCAGGACACCTTGCTGGTGCAAGCGGCGCAATGGATTGCGGCGATGCCAGTGGCGGCGCCGGTGGTCAAGCTGGACGCCACTCCATCGGTGGCGCAACAGGCGGTGCAGCCGGTCCAGCGCCGAGACGTGCCGGTGGCCGATGACGTGCTCGCCTTGCGCGATGCCCTCAACGAAGCCATCTGGCAGGCTTCCCTCAAGGCCGCTCCGGATCACTACCAGGCAATGAACAACCTGCGTCAGCAAATGGCCGCGCACTTGACGGCCGTGGCGTCGTCCGGTGTCCGGCTGATCAACCTGTCGTTCAAGCAAAGCCTGCCGGCGCTGGTGGTGGCGTATCAGCAATTTGCTGACGCTACCCGGGTGACCGAGGTGACCCAGCGCAACGGCGTGGCGCATCCTGGCTTCCTGCCGCCCAACGACCTGAAAGTCTCCGGGGAGTGAGCCATGAATGAGCTCGACAACGCTGTCACGCTCACCGTCGGCGGGCTGGATTACGGCGGCTGGAAAAGCGTGGAAATCAGTGCGGACCTGGAGCGCCAGTTCCGCACCTTCAAACTCGACATCACCTGGCAATGGCCGGGGCAGACCCAGGCGGTGCCGATTCGTCCCGGTGACGAATGCCAGGTGCGCATCGGCGCCGACCTGCTGCTCAGCGGCTACGTGTTCAAGGCGCCCATCAGCTACGACGGCCGGCAGATCAGCCTGAGCATCGAAGGCGGCTCCAAGACTCAGGACCTGGTGGACTGCGCGGCGATCAACCGCCCGACGCAATGGCGCGGGCAAACATTGCTGAGCATCGTCCAGGCGCTGGCATCGCCCTATGCCGTGGGGGTGGTCAGCGAGATCCCGGAAACCGCGCGCCTGAGCGAGCACAGCATCGTGCCTGGAGAAACGGTGTTTCAATCCATCGACCGTTTGTTGACGTTGTTCCGGGTGTTTTCCTCCGATGACCCGCAAGGTCGCGTGCTGCTGGCCAAGCCCGGCAGCGGTGGGCGGGCCAGCGATGTGCTGGAACTGGGCAAGAATATTCTTTCGGGCAACGCGCCGATGGACTACAGCCAGGTATTTTCCGAATACCGGGTCATCGGCCAGCACAAAGGCAATGACCAGCAGAGCGGGGCGGCGGTGAGCGAGGTCTCGGGCACCGCCACTGACCTGGGCTTCAAGCGCAAGCGGGTGACCGTCATCAGCGAAAGTGCTCAGTTGACCCCGGCGCTGGCCCAGCAACGGGCCGACTGGGAAAGCGCGATTCGCAGCGGCCGCGCCCTGACCACCACCTACCGCGTGCAGGGCTGGCGCCAGGCCAACGGCGATCTCTGGCGGCACAACACCCTGGTGCGGGTGATCGATCCGGTGCTGGGGTTTGACGCTGACATGCTGATCTCCAAGGTCACCTATTCGCTGTCCGCCCAGGGTTCGATCACCACCTTGCAAGTCGCCCCGCCGCACACCTTCGACGCCAACCCGGTGCCACCCAAGACCTGAGCCCGACGCCGATACCCGCCCTGCGCAAATCCGTTGTGGGAGCGAGCCTGCTCGCGAAAGCGGTGGTTCGGCTTGCATCGATGTTGAATGTGCCGGTGCCTTCGCGAGCAGGCTCGCTCCCACAGTGCTCTGCCGTTAAACCCGATTCCGAAGGAAAAACTCAATGAGCCTACTGACCCGCCTCCTGGCGCGCGGCACTGTCGTGCTCGCCCATTCGGCGAATAAATTGCAATCACTGCAAATGCGCCTCACCGCTGGCGAAGTGAGCGACGACATGGAGCATTTCGAGCCCTACGGCTTCACCAGCAACCCGCTGGCCGGCGCCGAGGGCATCGCCACGTTTCTCGGCGGCGACCGCTCCCACGCGGTGGTGCTGGTGGTCGCCGATCGGCGCTTTCGTCTCAAGGCCCTGGCCCCGGGCGAAGTCGCGCTCTACACCGATGAAGGTGACAAGCTTCACTTCAAGCGTGGCCGTGTCATCGACATCGAGACCGCGACGCTGAACATCCGCGCCAGCAGCGCGGTGAACATCGACAGCCCGGTCATCAACCACACCGGCAAGATCGTTTCCCAGGGCGACCAGATCGCCGGCGGTATCAGCCAGATCAAGCACGTGCACGTCGGCGTACAGGCCGGCAACGGCCAGACCGGTGCGCCGGCGGGAGGCCAGTGATGTTCATCAGCCAGAACCTGCACGCCGCGCTGACCCGCTCGGTGCTGATCAGCCTGTTCACCTGGCGCCGCGCCGCCGCGGGCGATGCTGTCGATGACGACGAGCGTTTCGGCTGGTGGGGCGACACCTTTCCCACGGTCGCCGACGATCGCATCGGCTCACGGCTGTGGCTGTTGCGGCGGGTCAAGCTGACCCGCCAGACCCAACTCGACGCCGAATTCTATGCCCGCGAGGCGCTGCAATGGTTGATCGATGACGGTCATTGCAGCGCCATCGACATCATCAGCGAACGCCTCGACGCCCAGCGTCTGAACCTGCGCACGGTCCTGACCCTGGCCAATGGCGAGCGCCTGGACATCAACCCCGACCACAGTTGGCAGGTGACCTATGCCGTTTGAAACCCCTTCGCTGCCGGTGCTGATCAAGCGCGCCCAAAGCGACCTGGCCAGCGATTCGCTGCGCCAGTCCGACGCCCAGGTCCTGGCGCGTACCCTCGGCGGCGCCGCCTATGGCCTGTATGGCTATCTGGATTGGATCGCCGAGCAGATCCTGCCGGACAAGGCCGATGAATCGACCCTGGAACGCATCGCCGCCCTGCGCCTGAACCAGGCGCGCAAGGCCGCCCAGGTAGCCAGTGGCAGCGTCAGCTTCACCGCCACGGCGGGTGCCGTGCTGGATGCCGACACGCTGCTGCAAGCGGCCGATGGCCGTACTTATAAAGTGACCACCGCGCGAACCACCAGCAATGGCCTGAACACCACTGCCATTGCGGCGCTGGAGGCCGGTAGCCTGGGCAATGCCGATGCCGGCCTGGTACTCACGCCGGTGCAGCCGCTGTTGGGCATCGGCAACAGCTTCACCGTGCTGGCGCCAGGGCTGACCGGCGGTGTCGCCCGGGAAAGCCTTGAATCCCTCCGGTCGAGGGTGATCCGTTCCTATCGGGTCATCCCTCACGGCGGTTCGGCCCAGGACTACGAGACTTGGGCCCTGGAATGTCCCGGCGTTACCCGCGCCTGGTGTCGCGGCAGTTACCTGGGGCCGGGGACCGTTGGCCTGTTCGTGATGCGCGACGACGATCCGCAACCGATCCCCAACGCCGAGCAACTGGAGGAAGTGCGGGCCTACATCGAGCCCTTGCGCCCGGTGACCGCCGAACTGCATGTGCTGGCCCCGACGCAGGTGCCGGTGAACTACAAGCTGCGCATCACCCCGGACACCAGCGCGGTGCGCGCCGCCATCGAGGCCCAACTGCGCGACCTGCATAACCGCGAAGCCGGCCTCGGCGAAACGCTGTTGCTGAGTCATATCGCCGAAGCGATCAGCAGCGCCACCGGCGAAACCGACCACAAGCTCAGCGCACCCGCCGCCGATGTGGTCGCCGCCAGCAACCAGTTGCTGACCTTCGGAGGCTGCACATGGCTGGGATAAGAACCGCCGAACAATACCAGGCCCAACTGCGCAGCCTGCTGCCCAGCGGCCCGGCGTGGGACCCGGAGCGCGTGCCGGAACTGGACGAAGTGCTGCAAGGCATCGCCCAGGAGCTGGCGCGCCTGGATGCCCGCGCCGCCGACCTGCTCAACGAGATGGACCCGGCGGGAGTGAGCGAGCTGGTGCCGGATTGGGAACGGGTGATGGAGCTGCCGGATCCGTGCCTTGGCGCCACGCCGCTGTATGACGATCGCCGTCTGGCGGTGCGACGGCGGTTGCTGGCGGTGGGCAGCCAGGCCATCGCCTATTACGTGGAAATCGCCAGGAGCCAGGGCTACCCCAACGCAACGATTACCGAACTCAAGGCGCCGCGCATGGGCCGCGCACGGTTTGGCGAAGCGCACTTCGGAACGTGGCAGGCGCAGTTCATGTGGACCCTCAACACCGGCGGCCGGCTGCTGCTCGGACGGCGCTTTGGTGCGAGCTATTGGGGCGAACGTTTTGGCGTCAATCCGGGCTCGGCGCTGGAATGCCTGATTCACCGCAGCGCGCCGGCGCATACCAAGGTTCACATCAATTATGACTAGGGAGTAGACGGATGGATTATCCGAAAAGTGTGCCCAGCGCCGGATTGGTGAATGGGAGGTTCGTCGATGAAAACCCGTTGACCGGGACGCCGGGATCGTTGATTCCGGCGGATTGGGGGAATGGGGTGACGCAGGAGATCGTGAACGTCATCAAGGCGGGAGATCTGACGCCGGATGAAACCCGCAGCGATCAATTGCTCGCGGCGATTCGGACGGTAACCGCCAAGGGCTGGAACCAGGACTTCGCTCTGCCGATCACAGCGTTGCCGCTGCCGACGATTGCCACGGCGGACAACCGTTTGGCCGTCACTCCAGCAGCGCTGCCCACCAGTGGCGGACGTGTCTCGATTCCGGCGGGTGTGTACGTCAGCATCGGGCAAGAGGTGGTAGCAGGACGGTTGGGGCGGACACGTACCTACGTGACGACGGCCTGGAGCAGCGCCGATCTGTTGCCCAGCGCCAGTTATTTTTTAAGAACGCAGGTAGTCGGTGATGCGCTGACGTTCTATGTGCAGCGGGGAAGCCTGTATGACCTTGCTCCGGAATCCCTGAAAGGCACCGTCAACGGAACGGCAGGCGGTGGGTTCCCATCGACCCCCCTGGACATGTGCCTGGCCTGGGTGGTGACCGGGACGCCTGGCTCCCTGCCGACGATCCGCACGATTTACAACCGTGCTCAATTGACCTGGACGCAAACGGTAAATGGCACCGGGGTGGTGTATCTACCGCTGGATCCGCATGCGCGTGCGGCGCGGCTTGTGGCGGGTAATCCGACACCTCCACCGAACGCGGTGACATCACTTATGTTCGCTCCGGCTGGATGGGTCGGAGGCAATTACAGCTATCTGTCACCCATTTCGGAAAACCCTGGCAACAACGCAGGTGGATGGGCGAACCCTACCAGTGTACCAATGGCAATGTGCGTGATTTTCTCCAGCAACGTTGTCAACGACGTGACGGTCTCTACAGCCACGGCCAGTTTCGACCATACCCAATTGCGCTCGCTGTGGCAGTCATATCAGGCCGAACATACATTGGGTGCAACCATTGCCGACAGCGATGAGTTGCTCTTGAGCATGGGAATCAAAGGGCACCAAGCGCTGACAGACTACAGCGTGGGCATCGGCATCAATTTCACCAACGCAGTTAATGTCCATCTGTCCTGGGAACTGATCCGATGAAAGTCATCCAAGAATTGCACCAGTACGAAGAAGGGCTGCGTTCGCCTCCACCTTCTGCGGCCCATATCTGGGAGGACGGTACATGGATACTGACCGACGAGAGCGCCGCTGAACTGCTGCGCCTGGAAGGCGAGCGCCTGTGCGAAAAGATTGATGCCGCAGCCGACAGCGCCCGTCGCGTTTTGGCCGGTGATCCGTTACGGGCCCTGGAATATCAACAAGCGGCCCTTGAAGCGCAGGCGTTCAAGGATCAGGGCTACCCGAAAAAAGCTGTTCCGTTGTCGGTTTCTGCCTGGGTCGTCAAGGGCCGCACAGCCAGGCAGGCAGCGGATCAGATCCTCGCCAAGGCCGCCGAATTCGACGCGAACCTGCTGACGCTCCGCGAGTTGCGCCTCAAGGCCAAGGCGCAGATTCGCGCGCGCCTAGCCAAGGGCAAAACGGATCTTGCCACTCAAGCCGCCGATGACGCGCTCACGGCCATCCGGACGCTACGCCTTCGGGCTTGATTCTCATCTCATAGAGAGACAAAACATGGATTATCCAAAAAGTGTTCCCAGCGTCGGGCTGGTGAACGGTCGGTTCGTGGATGAAAATCCTGTCGAAGGCTCGCCGGGATCCTTGATTCCGGCTGTGTGGGGTAACAGCGTTACCCAAGAAATCCTCGGTGTGATTTCTGGCGCCGATATCGCGCCCTCCGAAGCGGACACCAATCAGCTTTTCAAAGCTATTCAGAAGATCATCGGTATGACCAACCCCATGCGTTCGGTAATCACGCGGTTGGCCCTGTCGAAAACGCTGATGGCAAATGAGCTTGGCCTTGTATTGATTGACGCCAACGCTGGCGCTACGACCATCGGGTTACCCTCGGCCAACGCTGCGCTGGGTGTTCGAGATGTCGTCGTTCGGCGCCTGGACAACAGCGGCAATCGTCTTGTGGTTCAGGCCGGCGGGGCTGATCGGATCAGATTTCACACCCATCTTTCGGCCGCCGGTTATCCATTTCTCGTGCTGATGGGCAGTGGTGACTGGTGGCATCTACGTAGTGACGGTGCCGGCAGTTGGTGGCCCATGGGAAGGTTTGACAACACAGCTTTGGGGCGGCCGTTTTTTGAAACAACTATCCAACTCAGCCCGGGTGGTTACGGTGCGCTAAACGGCACGGTCATGAAACGTGCTGAGTGGCCCTGGCTGTGGGATCACGCCCAACAGTCCGGAATGCTCGGCACCGAGGCCACTCGGGAAGGCAGTGAAGGCAAATGGAGTTCTGGTGATGGTGTTCTCACTTTCCGAGCCCCGGAAGGACGAGGTGAATTCTTGCGGATCTTGGACGAAGGGCGCTCCGTGGATCCTGGACGGGCGATGGGGGCCTTTCAAACCGGCACTGTTCACTCCTATGCGTTGGGGGGCCAAGGGGCTGGTGCGGTTGGATCAAGATGGTCCGACAGCCTTACCGGATTCGGTTCCAACACCCGTGAGGAAATCAAAATCATTGGAGACCTTGTAAACGGTGGTCCGATATTTCCTACCGGGACCAGTTTCCAGGTAGATACGGCCAACACGCTGCTCTACTCATTCAAATCGCGCCCG
This sequence comes from Pseudomonas sp. R3-56, assembly GCF_051132075.1. Taxonomy (NCBI): domain Bacteria; kingdom Pseudomonadati; phylum Pseudomonadota; class Gammaproteobacteria; order Pseudomonadales; family Pseudomonadaceae; genus Pseudomonas; species Pseudomonas sp. R3-56. Next base: position 1,380,379 of record NZ_CP071657.1, read on the forward strand.
CGCAATGTCGCTTATCCGGCGCGGATCAAACTCATCTGAGGTGTCTGTGTTTTATTATCTTTTCGATAAAGCCGGCGCGTTGTCCGGACCCGTGGAGTTTCCCGTAACGCCAGGTATTGGCGTTCAGATCCCCAGTAATGCGGTGGCAATTTCCTTTGAACTACCCCCTCCGGAAGGTGGCCGCACATGGGCGCTGGTGAGCAATGTGCCCCGAGAGGTTATTGACCGTCGCGGCTTGGTCTACCGCAAGAAAGACGGCGGCCAGCAGATTTGGAACGAACTGGGGGAATTGCCGGAAGCGTTCACAACTGAGCCATGGCCAGGTAATTACCATACCTGGAAAAATCACACCTGGGAGTTCGACGTTGACTTGCAGTTGAGCGACATCACTGGCCAGGTTCTGGCCCAACGGGATGCGCTTCTGCGCGACGCAATGTTGCGTATAGCCCCGCTTCAGTACGCCGAAGACATCGGCGACGCCAGCGACCAGGAGCAACTGGCCCTGATGGAGTGGAAGCTTTATAGCGTCGAGTTGAATCGTATCCAGCATCAAGCTGGTTTTCCAGCCGCTATCACTTGGCCTGTCATGCCCGAGCCTGCCGTTTAACCAGCCTGGGGCAGGCTCTCAAACTTTCTCAATCAATCGCGCCACCGCGTATTGCCGGCGAGGCTTTGTCTCGCCTGTTTTTTATCTTTGGCCCATCAGGAGTGAAAAGTGGACTATCCAAAAAGTGTGCCCAGCGCAGGTCTATCGAATGGCAGGTTCGTGGATGAAGATCCTTTGGCGGGAACGCCGGGATCGTTGATTCCTGCCAGCTGGGGCAATGGTGTAACGCTGGAGTTGCTTAATGTTATTCAAGCTGCCGGGCAGACGCCGTCGGAACAATTGAACAATCAATTGTTAACGGCCTTGCGTGGCAGCGAATTGTTCACCACCGCGCCGCAATTCGATAACGACAGATCCGTGGCGACGACGGAGTTCGTAAGGCGTAGCGGGATTCAATACTCCGGTTTTTTCGCGTACGCAGTCAGTACCGCGTTGACACCGGCCCATGTCGGCGGTGCCGTCAGCTTTTCCAGTGCCACCGCAATCGACGTCACGCTCCCCAACACAGTGGGAATCTTGCATGGGGCGACGCTCACGCTTATCAACGTAGGGACCGCGGTGAAGGTATCGACAGCCTCGCCTACCGATACTCTGGGACCTTCATCTTCAGCTCTTGGACCCATCGATCTGGGCCGTGGCGAAACGGCAGAGTTCGTCAAGCTGGACAATCAATGGCGGTTGATCGGCGGCACCGTTCTTTTGAAATACACCTCGTTGTTTTCAGGTCAATTGGGAAATCCGGGTTACCAAAGGTACGCGAGCGGAAACATCGACCAGTGGGGTTACGGTACAACTGACGTCAATGGGGAGGTGTTTGTTACGTTCCCGATTTCATTCCCCAATACTTTTGTTTCGGTTGTGGCGAACCATGTGGGCGGTGATGGAGCGATGGTGATGGTGGTAAGTGGAACCGCTACCCGCCAAGGCGTGCGCCTGAAAGTCCGGGACTATTCTGGGCACGTCAGCGCTGGATGGGGCGTTTACTATTTTGCGAAGGGTTATTGAATGAACGACTTGATTTTGCTGTTCAGTCCAAGCACGTGCGGAGCCTATGCTCCTGGAATCAATGTTTCCGATATCCCGGGCGACGTGATTGAAATCCCCAAGGCTTACTGGCTGTCGCTGCTTCAGCAACTTGCCATTTCACCCAAGCGTGTTTCAGCCAACCCCGACAACGGTTATCCCATTCTCGTAGATCCCCCTGCTCTGACATTGGCCCAGGCTTCGGAAAATGAATATGCGTGGCGTAACGCCCAGCTCACCGCAACCGACCGCCTCATAGCGCGCGACCGCGACGAAATGGACGACGGCGGTGGCACGACGCTGGACCAGGCGCAGTACACGCAGTTGCAGGCTTATCGCCGGGCCCTTAGGGAATGGCCACAGGACGAGTACTTTCCAGCCGCCGAACACCGTCCGGCCGCGCCGTCCTGGCTGGCCGGGCAGCTTTGATCATGTATATGCGATGACCCGAACATGGACCTTACGCAACAGCAACTTATCAAGATCATGCCCGACGCCCGCGCCCAAGCGGGCGTTTTTATTCCAGCGTTGAACACCGCGATGTCTCGTTATCGCATTGACACTCCCAAGCGCATCGCCGCATTCCTGGCCCAGGTCGGTCACGAATCGGGGCAGTTGCGTTATGTACGGGAGCTGGGTGGGGAGCAATACCTGAGCAAATACGACACCGGAGCCCTGGCCGTTCGCCTGGGCAACTCGACCCAGCCCGACGGTGACGGACAAAAGTATCGCGGCCGGGGCTTGATCCAGATTACCGGCCACGACAATTACCTTCGTTGCAGCCTGGGGCTGTTCGGCGACGAACGTTTGCTGGCCTTACCCGAACTGCTCGAACAACCGCAATGGGCGGCGCAATCCGCCGCCTGGTTCTGGGCGCAGAACGGTTTGAATGAGCTGGCTGATCGTGACCAGTTCAACCGTATTACCCGCCGCATCAATGGTGGCCTGAATGGCTTGCAGGATCGCTTGCAACTCTGGGCGCGGGCGAGGGAAGTGTTATGCCAACCTTCGGCCTGATGCCGTTTTCCTGCCGGACGCTAGGTGTCGTTGTATTGGTGGCGCTGCTGATCGGTGGTCCGGCCATGTTGGCGTGGCGGCTCCAGGACTGGCGGTACGGCAGGCAACTGGCGCAACTGGCGCAGTCGCAGTCCGAGACGCTCAATCGGATGACCCTGGCGGCAGCGATGCAGCAAAAGGCCGAGCAGGACAAACGGCTCGTCCTGGAACGGCAACTCTCCGCCAGCGAACAAACCCACTACCGAGCCTTGAGCGATGCCCAACGTGACCAGGATCGCCTGCGCGATCGCCTTGCTACTGCCGATGTCCGGCTGTCAGTCCTCCTCGACGCCGACGATGTTGCCGCCGGTTGTGCAGTGCCTGCCGCCACCGCCGCCGGCGGCATGGATAATGGCGCCCCACGCGCCCGACTTGACCCGGCGCATGCTCAACGAATTATCGCCATCACCGACGAGGGCGACCGTGGACTGATCGCCTTGCAGGCCTGCCAGGCTTATGTAAGAGCGTTGGTCCGGTAATCTGCCGGACCTTGCAAGCTGTGACTGCTGGTGTACGGTAGGCGCCAACCGCGTCGAATCAGGAGAGCAGCATGGATGACATTACCGGACTGGCCGCTGAGTTGGGCAGGCGCTTGCAGGTGCTCAATGCCCATGTCACTACCGCCGAATCCTGTACTGGTGGCGGGATTGCCGAGGCGATCACGCGGATCCCGGGGAGTTCGGCCTGGTTCGAAGCCGGTTACGTCACCTATTCCAATCGCCAGAAAACCCAGCAGTTGGGTGTGTCCCCCGAATTGTTCGACAAGGTCGGCGCGGTCAGCCGCGAGGTGGTGGAGGCGATGGCGCGGGGCGCCCAGCAGAAAAGCCTGGCGCGTTTCGCCGTGGCGGTCAGCGGCGTGGCCGGGCCGGACGGAGGCTCGCCGAGCAAGCCGGTGGGCACCGTATGGCTCGCCTGGGGCGTTGGCGAGGCGGTGTTCAGCGAGCGGCGCTTCTTTCCAGGCAATCGCGACGAGGTCCGCCGACAAACGGTGAAGGCCGCGCTAGACGGGCTGTTACAACATGCCGCCACAGAAATCTCAAATCAGGGGTAGGCGATCCTGAATCGCTGTGGAATAATACTGGCTACTTATACAGGTGTTGGCCGTCAGGCCTTATTGATTACGTGAGGACTTTAATGGACGACAACAAGAAGAAAGCCTTGGCTGCGGCCTTGGGTCAGATCGAACGTCAATTCGGCAAAGGTGCCGTAATGCGTATGGGCGATCAGGACCGCCAGGCTATTCCTTCCATCTCTACCGGCTCCCTGGGCCTGGACATCGCGCTTGGCATCGGCGGCTTGCCAAAAGGTCGTATTGTTGAAATCTACGGTCCTGAATCCTCCGGTAAAACCACGCTGACCCTGTCCGTGATCGCCCAGGCTCAAAAAGCCGGTGCGACCTGCGCCTTCGTCGACGCCGAACACGCCCTGGACCCGGAATACGCCGGCAAGCTGGGCGTCAACGTCGATGACCTGTTGGTTTCCCAGCCGGACACTGGCGAACAGGCCCTGGAAATCACCGACATGCTGGTGCGCTCCAACGCGGTTGACGTGATCATCGTCGACTCCGTAGCGGCACTGGTACCCAAAGCGGAAATCGAAGGTGAAATGGGCGACATGCACGTGGGCCTCCAGGCTCGCCTGATGTCCCAGGCCCTGCGCAAGATCACCGGTAACATCAAGAATGCCAACTGCCTGGTGATTTTCATCAACCAGATCCGCATGAAAATTGGCGTGATGTTCGGCAGTCCTGAAACCACCACCGGTGGTAACGCGCTGAAGTTCTACGCCTCGGTTCGTCTGGACATCCGTCGTACCGGCGCGGTGAAAGAAGGTGATGAGGTTGTCGGCAGTGAAACCCGCGTCAAGGTCGTAAAAAACAAGGTGGCATCGCCGTTCCGTCAGGCCGAATTCCAGATCCTGTACGGCAAGGGCATCTACCTCAACGGTGAAATGATCGACCTGGGTGTGCTGCACGGTTTTGTCGAAAAATCTGGCGCCTGGTATGCCTACAACGGTACCAAGATCGGTCAGGGCAAGGCCAACTCGGCCAAGTTCCTGGCGGACAACCCGGAAGTCGCGGCAGCTCTCGAGAAGCAACTGCGTGACAAATTGTTGAGTCCGGTTGCAGACGTCAAGGCCGTGGCCAACCGCGAGACTGCAGACAATCTGGCTGACGCTGACATCTGATCGATCCGATGACCGCCGTACTCGATACCCTCGTCGCAGTGCGGCGAACCGCAATGGACCTGCTCGCCAGACGCGAGCACGGTCGAGTCGAGCTGACGCGTAAACTGCGCCAGCGCGGTGCCTCTGATGAATTGATCGACACAGCCCTGGACCGCTTGACGGAAGAGGGGCTGTTGTCGGAATCGCGCTACCTCGAAAGCTTTGTCTCCTATCGCGCCCGCTCTGGTTATGGCCCGATGCGTATTCGCGAAGAACTTGGCCAGCGTGGCTTGCAACGACCGGATATCGAACTTGCCTTGCGTGAAAGCGATATCGATTGGCAGGAACAGTTAATCGATACCTGGCGTCGCAAGTTCTCAGGGCATCTGCCCATTGATGCGAAGGAGCGGGCCAGGCAAGGGCGTTTCCTGGCGTATCGAGGATACTCCATGGAAATGATCAATCGGCTGTTCAGCGGTCGTAGCATGGATGACTAGATAAAACGGCCCGCTATTTCGATAGCGGGCCGTTTTTTTTTGGCTCAAGTCACCTCGATTGGTTCCCAGGTCAGCGGGTGGGGCTGGGCGGCAGGCTGGGCCCAGTTTTCCGGCAGGTTGATATAGTCCACCAGTTCTCTAAGTCGACCGTGATCGCGGGCGTTGAAGGTGAATGCCAGGCGCGTCAGGTGGCTGAAAGGCGCCTCCTCCGGCTCCTCGCCGCTGTAGGCATGCTGATGGAAGCAGTCGTTCAGGCATAGATCGGCAAATTGGACCTGCATCTGCTGCATCGCCTGTTCGGTGAGCGCATGATTCATGCGGATCACGAACTGATGCTTGAGCCAGCGGCTGGAGTGGAAGTTGCGATAGAACTGATTGATTTCTTCCACCGCATCCTCGGCGGTGTACACCAGGCGCATCAACTTCATGTCGGTGGGCAGGATGTAGCGGTTTTCTCCCAATTGTTCATGGATGAAGTCGAGGGCGCTCTGCCAGAATTTACCTCCCGGCACATCCAGCAGCACTATCGGCACCAATGGGCTCTTGCCCGTCTGCACCAGCGTCAAGACTTCCAATGCTTCATCAAGGGTGCCGAAACCACCTGGGCAGAGCACTAACGCGTCTGCTTCCTTGACGAAGAACAGCTTGCGGGTGAAGAAGAAATGGAACGGGAGGAGGTTCTGCGTGCCTTCAACGGTCGGGTTCGCATGTTGTTCGAAGGGTAGGGTGATGTTGAAACCCAGGCTGTGCTCGCGGCCTGCGCCTTCATGGGCGGCGGCCATGATGCCTCCGCCTGCGCCGGTGATGACCATCATGTCCGACCGGGCCAGCGCCGCCCCCAGTTCTCGCGCCAAGCCATACAGCGGATGCTCGATGGGCGTTCGGGCCGAGCCAAAGACCGTGACTTTGCGACGGCCCTTGAATTGTTCGAGGGTGCGGAAGGCATGTTCCAGTTCGCGCAGTGCTTGCAGCGTGATTTTGGCGTTCCAGCGGTTGTGATCTTCCTGGGCCATGCGCAGCACGGTCAGGATCATGTCGCGGTAAATGGGGAGATTGGGACTGTTGGGTGATACCAGGTTGAGTTGCTCTTCGACCTTGCGGGTGAGGTCGTGGCCATGGTTCTCAAAATGCCGACTGAGCAGGTCATTCGGTTTGTAAGGCATTCAGCTTCTCCTTCTGAACAGAACCTGGCCCGAACGAGATATTCGTCAGGGCCACGGCACTTCCTGTGCCGTCGTCAGCCCGGCGTATGCCCGGGCATTCAACCTGGCTCGACGCAAATTGCAGCAAGGCGATCAAGCCAGCCAACGGATTCTGCTGTTTCCCTTGGATGAAAAAAATCAAGCGTCAGGGTATTGGCAAGGGCAGCCTCGTTCTGCCCGGTAACAGGCGATATTTTGAATCTAGCCTCTTGTTGATCATGGCGCTCGCAGATGACGGTTTGCAACCGTCACCTGGCCTTGTTGGAACCCGTCATCACGAGCAGGCTCGCTTGTATGGTAGGACTTGAAGGGAGGAGGAGGGACTAGGCTCGATTCTGACTGTTAGCCGCAGTACAGACCGTGGGAGATTTCGCCCCTCCTCCTTTCACCCAAGCGCCGATAAAGAATGCATCTGGCCTAGACCGACGATAGGAACAAGCCTGCGCCTCTGGGTGAACCCTTCAAGTGTTCAAACCTTAGCCCGGAGGATTTTCAATGGCAATGCCCGTCGCCACCGCCCAGCCGATCGTAGGTGTGGATGTCGCCAAAGATGAGTTGGTGATTTATCACGCCCAATCCGATCGACTCGAAACGATCCCCAACACCAAAGCTGATATCAAGAAGTGGCTCAAGGCATTACCTGCGCCAGTGGATGTCGCCATCGAAGCCACGAATATCTATCACCAGGACTTCGCCGATCTGGCTTATGCGCATGGCTGTGTGATTTATATGATCGGCGGTTACGAACTCAGTCATTACCGCAAAGGGGTGAAAGTGCGCGCTAAAACCGATGCGCTGGATGCTCGGTTGTTGGCTCGCTACTTGAACAACGAAGGCCACCAGTTGCACCCTTGGTCCCCGCCATCGCCCCTGTATTGCAGGCTTATAAGCCTTTTCCGGCGACGGGCAGCCTTGGTTCAGGCGCGTGTCAGCCTCAAGCAAAGCTGGTCGAACGAACCGTTGCTCAAAACGGCCTTTGAGAACCAGATAAAGGCCATGCAAAGACTCGAAATTTTGCTTGAGAAAACAATCCAGACGCAGTTGGATGCAGCCGGTTTGGGCAGTCAGCTCAAGCGCTGCATGAAAGTCGAAGGCATCGGTCTGTTAAGCGGTGCCCGTTTGCTCACGTCGTTTCAACGTGGAGATTTCAGAAATGCCGATGCCTTCATCGCTTTTCTGGGTCTGGACCTGCGCATATCGGACTCGGGAAAAAAGAAGGGACGCCGCTGCCTGTCTAAGCGAGGTGATCCGGAGGCACGCCGATTGATGCACAACGCCGCGATGTCGGCGAGTCGCACAGCGGCGTGGAAGGGATTTTACGAGGGTTTGAGGTCCCGAGGGCTCAGCACAACCGAGGCATTGGTAGCGCTGGCCCGCAAGCTTGCCCGAGTGGTATTCGCTCTGTTGAAGAACCAGAGCGAATACTTACCAAAAGGCATTTAGGGGCTAGTCCTGCACCATAGAATCTCCCACAATTGATCTTCAGTGAACATCAGGTGTGCGTTCGGCAAACTCCTGTGGGAGCGAGCCTGCTCGCGAAGCCGTCCGGCGTTTCCAGCTCTGATAGTGGGTAATGCGCCGCTCGTCAGTTCACCGACTGGCTACGTCCCGCTCTGATTTACTCAATAACAAGCGTGCCGACGTTATTCGACGTCCAGGGTTGGGCGTCCACGCCGGAGTTAAGCATTTCGGGGCAGGGAGGCGGGACAAATGACCAGGGTAATTCTGGAGCTCGACAAGCAGTTGTACCTGATGCTGTTGGAAGCGGCTCAGGCCAATCAGGTGAGCCTTGAAGAGGAGTGCTGCCGTCGGCTGGAGGGCAGGGAATGGCGCTCGCGCTATCTGCAGGCGCTGGTGGCGGAACTGCGCGCCGACGATGAGCAGCGGCGCGCCAGCTCGGGTTGATTATTTCTTGGTCTTGGCCGGTTTCGGGCAGTCCGATTCCTGGAAGCGTTCGGTGGCGACCGGACGATTGGTCTTAACTTCGGTGAATTCGTAACGCATGGTTGCGCCCTTGGCCATCAACTTGCGAAAGCCTGGGTTGGTGCACACCGTGGAGCCCAGCTGGAAGTAGACCGCCTTGGGGTCGGCGCGCATTTTCTGGGCGTGGCTGCTTTGCACGCTGAGATGGTTGATCAGCTCGGTGCCTTCGACGGTATAACCCTGGTCGAGAATGTCTTCGTTGATGGCGCGCGGAGTGCCGACGCTGCTTTGCGTGGCCACGTTCTGCAGCATCTTGTTCAGTTCGAGTTCTTTCAGCGACGCGGCCTGAGCGCTGATGGACGTCGCCAGCAGAACGGCAACGGTTGGGACGATAAGGCGCAGCATGAAACTCTCCTGGTTCAGTGACAGGGGGTTCGACCGGTCACGTGACTGTGCGTTCAGTGGCGGCGATTATAGGGGAGCCCGGGTAGACGGTACAGGCTTGCGCGCTCTGGTAGACTGCCGGGCTTTGTTGTCCTGCCGAGTGTTGTTCGTGTCGAATTCTCTTGTCCGTGGGCGTCGCCCGCTATGATCCATGCCCCCAACGCCGTAGCCCGCCTGCGCGACCAGCGCGTCGACGAGGGCATCAAGCCGCTCCAGGCCCGTGGCTGGCGCGCGCCTCGTTGTAGCGCGTGTCGGGTGATCGAAAGCCATTGCCTGTGTGCCTGGCGCCCGAGCGTCGAGACCCGTTCCGGGGTCTGCCTGATCATGACCAACAAGGAAGTCTTCAAGCCGAGCAATACCGGTTGGCTGATCGCCGATGTGGTGCGCGACAACCATGCCTTCATCTGGTCGCGTACCGAGGTCGACGGGCAATTGCTGGCTTTGCTGAACGACCCGCAATGGCAGCCTTATCTGGTGTTTCCAGGCGAGTATGTCGAACCGTCCCGTGTCACCCACACGGTGGCGCTCGATCAGAGCAAGCGTCCGTTGTTCATTCTGCTGGACGCGACCTGGACGGAAGCGCGCAAGATGTTTCGAAAAAGCCCGTATTTTGACCGATTGCCCATTCTGAGCCTGTTGCCCGACAAGTTGTCTCGTTATCGCTTGCGTCGCTCGACCCGCAGCGAACACCTGTGTACCGCCGAAGTGGCGGCGCTGTGTCTGGAACTGGCGGGGGACAGCGACGCGGCGTCGGCCCTGGACGCCTATTTCGATGTGTTCAGCCAGCATTACCTCGGCGCCAAGCGCCAGCAGGAGGTGAACGAGTCCACGCCGGCCCATGCCGAGCTGCAGCCCTTCGTTCGCGCGGCTCCTGCGCTGTTGGACGAGTAGTGGCCCATACTGGATAAGGCCGTGACCGTGCTGCTTGACCACCCCGGCTTCGCTGGGCATGCTTGGCGCCGACCAGGGTGCGGCTGGAGTTTGAAACGCTGTGATTGGCGTTGAACGTGCCCCCTGTTGATACCGCTGCATGGCGGTGTCTTGAGTTGTTCGGCGAGGCGCGAATGCATCGGGCCTGCCACTAAAAACAGGATCATTGGAAAAATGGCCACATACGAAATCCTGATTGCCGATGACCACCCGCTCTTTCGCAGCGCGTTGCATCAGGCAGTGACCCTGGGCCTTGGCTCGGATGTCCGGTTGACGGAGGTGGCCAGCATCGCGGAACTGGAAAGCCGATTGGCTGAAAAGGCCGACTGGGACCTGGTGCTGCTGGATCTGAACATGCCTGGTGCGTATGGTTTTTCTGGCCTGGTGCTGTTGCGTGGGCAATACCCGCAAATTCCGGTGGTGATGGTCTCGGCCCAGGAAGAGGCCTCGGTGATGGTCAAGGCCCGCGAGTTCGGCGCCAGCGGGTTCATCCCCAAGTCCAGTTCCCTGGAAATGATTCAAAGAGCGGTGAAGGCCGTCCTCAATGGCGATGTATCCTGGCCGCCCCAGGCGTTCGAGGCGGTGAGTGTTTCCGCGGAAGCCAAGGCCGCCAGCGAAGGGCTGGCCAGCCTCACGCCACAGCAATTCCGGGTGCTGACCATGGTCTGCGAAGGCCTGCTGAACAAGCAGATTGCCTATGAGCTGAATGTGTCCGAGGCGACTATCAAGGCCCACGTTACGGCGATCTTTCGTAAACTCAACGTGCGCACCCGAACGCAGGCGGCCTTGTTGCTGCAACAACTCGAGTCAATTTCGCCGCAGTCGTAGTGTCTGAATTCACGCTTTTTTGACTGCGGTTCCATTAGCTTCTCCATTCCTTTCGATCAGTGCCTACCTTATGTCACCTTTTAAAGGCCAAACCGGCCTGAAACGCATCCTCAATGCCTCCGGCTATTCCCTGGACGGCCTGCGTGCGGCGTTCGTTGGCGAAGCCGCTTTCCGTCAACTGGTGCTGCTCAATGTCATCCTGATTCCGCTGTCGTTCTTCCTTAACGTCAGCCGCGTCGAGCAGGCCTTGCTGATTGCGGTGTGCCTGCTGGCCCTGATCGTGGAGTTGCTGAACTCCGCGGTGGAAGCGGCCATCGACCGCATTTCCCTGGAGCTGCACCCACTGTCGAAAAATGCCAAGGACATGGGCAGCGCCGCCCAGTTGGTCGCCCTGACGATGATTGCCCTGGTGTGGGGCCTGGTACTGCTCTGAGTTTCAGGCGATGGCGGGCAGGACGATCTCGTCGCTGCGCTGCACTCCAGCGGTGAATGCGCGGCACAGATCCAGGAACTCACGCATGGCCGACGTCTGGTATTTCTGTTTGTGCCAGATGAAATAAAATTGCCGCGCCAGATCCATGTCCGGGGTTTCCACGGCCACCAGGCTGCCGCGGCGAAAAGCGTCACGCAGGGCCAGGCGCGAGATACAGCCTATCCCCAGGCCGGACTCCACGGCGCGCTTGATCGCTTCGGTGTGTTCCAGCTCCAGGCGGATATTCAACGCGCTACGGTGGTGACGCATGGCCTGGTCGAAGGTCAGGCGAGTGCCGGAACCCTGTTCACGCAGGATCCAGGCTTCGCGGGTCAACTCCTCCATAGTCGCCTGGCCGCGTTTGGCCAACGGATGCTGGGGCGCGCAGAACACCACCAATTCATCCTCGACCCAGCTCTGCACCTCGATGTCCGGGTGGCTGCAGTCGCCTTCGATCAGACCCAGATCAATTTCATAATGAGCAACCTGGTGCACGATGTTGGCAGTGTTTTGCACATGCAGCTTCACCTGGCTTTCCGGATGGCGCTGCATGAAGCCGCCGATCAGCAGGGTCGCCAGGTAATTACCGATGGTCAGGGTGGCGCCGACCGCCAGTGAGCCGAAGCCGGATTTGCCGTTGAGCAGGTCTTCGATCTCCTTGGCCTGGTCCAGCAGCGCCACTGCCTGGGGCAGCAATTGCTTGCCGAGGGCGTTGAGGCTCAGGCGTTTGCCGGCGCGGTCGAAGAGTTGGCAGCTGGACTGGCGCTCCAATTCGGTGATGGAAGTGCTGGCGGCCGACTGCGACAGGTTGAGTAGGCCCGCGGCACGGGACACGCTTTCCTGCTGGGCGACGGCGACGAAGACTTGAAGTTGACGTAGAGTAAATCGCATATCGATATAACCGATAACCCTTATCTTAATAATCCATTTAACAGATATTGTCGCCGCGATTAGAATGCGATGCAATTGCGCAGATTATCGGCGCAGGCATCATTTCCAGGAGTCCCCCGTACATGAGCAACATGAACCACGAGCGTGTCCTCAGTGTTCATCACTGGAACGACACTCTGTTCAGCTTCAAGTGCACCCGCGATCCGGGCCTGCGCTTCGAGAACGGTCAGTTCGTGATGATCGGCCTGCAGCAGCCCAACGGCCGCCCGCTTATGCGCGCTTACTCGATTGCCAGCCCGAATTGGGAAGAGCATCTCGAATTTTTCAGCATCAAGGTTCCCGACGGTCCGCTGACTTCCCAGCTGCAGCACCTGAAGGAAGGCGACGAGATCATCATCAGCAAGAAGCCTACCGGCACGCTGGTGCTCGACGACCTCAAGCCTGGCAAGCATTTGTATCTGCTCAGTACCGGCACCGGGCTGGCGCCATTCATGAGCGTGATCCAGGATCCGGAAACCTACGAGCGTTTCGAGAAAGTGATCCTGTGCCACGGCGTGCGTTACGTCAATGAAGTCGCCTACCGCGAATTCATTACCGAGCATCTGCCACAGAACGAATTCTTCGGCGAAGCGCTCCGCGAAAAGCTGATCTACTACCCGACCGTGACCCGCGAGCCCTTCGAGAACGAAGGCCGCCTGACCGACCTGATGCGCAGCGGCAAGCTGTTCCGCGACATCGGCCTGCCACCGATCAACCCGCAGGACGACCGCGCCATGTTGTGCGGCAGCCCAAGCATGCTCGACGAGACCAGCGAAGTGCTCAACAGCTTCGGCCTGACCGTTTCGCCGCGTATGCGTGAGCCGGGTGATTACCTGATCGAGCGGGCGTTTGTAGAGAAATAAACCGCGATTTATGCGGTGGCTGACCTACCGCCTTCGCGAGCAGGCTCGCTCCCACAAGGTTTTGTAACAATTCGACCAAATGTGGGAGCGAGCCTGCTCGCGAAGAAAGCAACTCGGTTCGGCAGTAGCCCACAAAAAAGCCCGCGCCGCCTGATCAAGGCCGCGCGGGCTTTTTTGTTTCCGGCGATTATTCCTGCGCCGGGATCACTTCCAGTACCCGGATCAACCCCGGCTGCGGATAATGCCAGCGCACATCCAGGTCCCAGAACTGCGCGCCGTATTCCCGTTCGGCTGCGGGGACCTGATACGCCGGACGTGGATCCTGGGCCAGGCATTGTTCGATCAACTCCACCAACGGCTCTTCGAGGCGCAGGGCATGCTCGCGGGCTTGAAGCAGGGCTGAGTCCGCCCATTGCACCGGAATCAATGCAGGCGCTGCGCTGGCGATGCTGTTCGTCGCCGAGCCGATGATGTCGGCGTAGGGCACGTAGGGCTTGATGTCCAGCACTGGCGTCGCGTCCAGCAGATCGATGCCCGAAATCCACAGCCGACCTGCTTCGACCCGTTCCAGCTTCACCACTGACTGACCGATGCCGTTGGGGCGATGGGTGGCGCGGGTGGCGAATACGCCCATGGATTTGTTGCCGCCCAGTCGGGGCGGACGCACCTTCAATCGTGGTTTCTCCTCCAGGGCCTGGTGGAACAGGAACAGCAGCCAGACATGACTGACCTGCTCCAGGCCCTGCACCGCTTCGCCCTGGTCGAACGGCGCCACCAGCTCCAGCACGCCACGCGCGGCCGGGGCCAGGTGTGGCTGGCGCGGAATGGCGAACTTCTCCTTGAAGCAGGAGCGGACGAAGCCGATGGGGGAGACGTTGTAGCTCATGGATCAGCCGCGCACGCGCAGCGTCAGGCCCTTGAGGAAGTTGCGCAGCAACTGGTCGCCGCAAGGGCGATAGTTGGTGTGGCCGAACTTGCGAAACAGCGCGCTCAACTCTGGCTTGGACACCGGGAACTCGGCGGCCTTGAGAATGGCGTGCATGTCGTCTTCCTTCAGCTCGAACGCCACGCGCAGTTTCTTCAGGATGATGTTGTTGGTCACCGGCACTTCGATCGGCTGCGGCGGACGGCTTTCGTCCTTGCCGCGCTTGAAGATCACCAGGCCATCGAGAAAATGCGCCATGACCAGGTCCGGGCAGAACACAAAGCCTTCTTCCTCGTCTTTCTTGAGGTAGCCAGTCAGGTCTTCCAGGGAAACGTCCAGGCCGCCCAGCTTGATGATCTCGATGACTTTCTTGTCGCTGATGTCGAGCATGTAGCGCACGCTGCGCAGTACGTCGTTGTGAATCATGTGTGCAGTCCTGATCAATCGGCAGTGGGCGCCCCAGCTCGGTGCGGCGCCAGTAAAGTCGTGTCTAGAATTTTTCTTTGGCGGACAGATAGCGCCATTGGCCCAACGGCACCTTGCCGATGGACACGCCGCCGATGCGGATGCGGCGGATAGCGACGACCTTCAGGCCGACCGCTTGGCAAAACAGTGCAATGGCGCCTGGTTGCGGATTCTTCATGGCGAAGCGCAGGCGGTTTTCGTTCTGCCAGCTGGCCTTGACCGCAGGCAATTCCTTGCCTTTGTAGGTCAGGCCGTGGTTCAGGCGATTAAGACCGTGGGCGACCATTTCACCCTCGACTTCGACCACGTATTCCTGCTCGATCTTGGCCGCGTCGGCGGTGAGCTTGCGCAGGATCTTCCAGTCCTGGGTGAACACCAGCAGGCCGCTGGCATTGGCCTGCAAGTCGGCGCTGGCGGTCAGGCGCAGGAAATGGCCCTTGAGCGGGCGCTTGCCGAAGCGATGTTCGTCGCTCAGGGTCTCCGGTCCGAGGGTTGCCATGGCGGTGTCGACGTCCATGCCCGCCGGGACGTTGAGCAGGATCGTCACCGGCTCCGGCGCAGTGGCCTTGGCTTGCGGGTCGAGTTCGACCTTCTGGCCGGTGACCTTGAACTGCGGCTCGTCGATCACTTCGCCGTCCACGGTGACCCAGCCGCCCTCAATGAACAGCTCAGCCTCCCGACGGGAGCAGCCGACGAGTTCGATGAGGCGTTTGGAGAGACGAATCGGGTCAGTCATGACGGGGCCGTAACAAAAAGAGGGTGGGCATTGTACCTGTCTGGCGCCGGTTAATCGCGGGTCCATTTGCCTCAGGCAGCTTTTAGCCGCGTCCGGCCTTCAGGTCGGCTTGTTTGTAGCGCATGTGCAGCAACGGGTACGGCTGGTTCATGCCATCCCGTGCGGAACGCCCGACCACTTCAAAGCCTTGCTTGAGATAAAAGCCCAGGGCTTGCGGGTTCTGTTCGTTGACGTCCAGCTCGTTGGCGTTCAGGTGCTCCATGGCATAGCGCAGCAGTTGTTTGCCCAGGCCTTGGCCACGGTGTTGCGGGTCGATGAACAGCATTTCGATCTTGCCGGCCGCCACACCGGCAAACCCGGTGATGCGTTGACGGTGGTCGCGAGTACAGATCAGCATCACCGCGTCCAGGTAACGGGTGAGTACCAGGTTCTTCAGCAGCTCGATGTAGCTGTCCGGCAGGAAGTCATGGGTAGCGCGTACCGACGCTTCCCAGACCCGGGTCAATTCCTCGTAATCGCTCGGTTTCGGTGTGTGGATGACCGAATGCTGACGCATGTCCGCCTGTTCCTTATGGTGGAAATGTTATGTCTGCATACGATAGCCGTAAAAAAGCCCCGCATCTTGTTACAGAGCAGGGCTTCATGATTTTTTAAGTGCAGGCCTGAATCAACCGATCTGCTCAGCCCACAAATCATACTCATCGGCGTCGGTGACCTTGCACCAGACCTTGTCGCCTGGCTTGAGGTTGCTGCCGTTGTCGATGAAGACGTTGCCGTCGATTTCCGGGGCGTCGAAGAAGCAGCGGCCGACGGCGCCTTGCTCGTCGACTTCGTCCACGAGCACTTCGATTTCACGGCCGATGCGCATTTGCAGGCGGGCCGAGCTGATCGCCTGCTGGTGCGCCATGAAGCGTTCCCAACGCTCCTGCTTGACGTCGTCCGGGACCACGTCCAGGTCCAGGTCGTTGGCCGGTGCGCCTTCGACCGGCGAGTACTGGAAGCAACCGACGCGGTCGAGCTGGGCTTCGGTCAGCCAATTCAGCAGGTATTGGAAGTCTTCCTCGGTTTCGCCGGGGAAGCCGACGATGAAGGTCGAGCGGATGATCAGGTCCGGGCAGATTTCGCGCCAGTTCTTGATACGTGCCAGGGTCTTGTCTTCAAAGGCCGGGCGCTTCATCGCCTTGAGCACTTTCGGGCTGGCGTGCTGGAACGGGATGTCGAGGTACGGCAGGATCTTGCCGGCGGCCATCAGCGGGATCAGCTCGTCGACATGCGGATACGGGTAGACGTAATGCAGGCGGACCCAGACGCCGAGGCTGCTGAGCGCTTCGCACAGCTCGGTCATGCGGGTTTTCACCGGCGCGCCGTTCCAGAAACCGGTGCGGTATTTCACGTCGACACCATAGGCACTGGTGTCCTGGGAAATCACCAGCAGCTCCTTGACGCCAGACTTGACCAGGCGCTGGGCCTCGTCGAGTACATCACCGACCGGACGGCTGACCAGTTTGCCGCGCATCGACGGGATGATGCAGAAGCTGCAACTGTGGTTGCAGCCTTCGGAAATCTTCAGGTAGGCGTAGTGACGCGGGGTCAGCTTGATGCCTTGCGGCGGCACCAGGTCGATCAGCGGGTTGTGGTCCTGGCGCGGCGGCACGACTTCGTGCACGGCGTTGACCACTTGCTCGTACTGCTGCGGACCGGTCACCGACAACACGCTCGGGTGCACGTTGCGGATGTTGCCTTCTTCCACGCCCATGCAGCCGGTCACGATGACCTTGCCGTTTTCCTTGATGGCTTCGCCGATGACTTCGAGGGATTCGGCCTTGGCGGAGTCGATGAAGCCACAGGTGTTGACCACTACCACGTCGGCGTCCTGGTAGGTGGACACCACGTCATAACCTTCCATGCGCAGTTGGGTCAGGATGCGCTCGGAGTCGACCAGAGCCTTCGGGCAACCCAGTGATACGAAGCCAACCTTCGGGTTGGCTGGCGCGGGAGTGGTGGACATGTCTAACCTCGGTATAAGGGGGATCGTCTCGTGCGAGACAGGGCGCCTGACGCGCCTCTGATCAAAAAGTGCGCAATTCTATCCATGGCGGGCGCACTTGACCAGCTTTATGCAGGGAAAAACGACGAGTGCTGCGCTATGCTTCGCGCCTTTGCCTTCTGGCGATTGCTACAGTCAACAAAACGTCTGTAACAAAGCGTAAAACAGCGCATGCTGCGGCACAAAGCGTACGGCTTCTTTTACAGAGAAGACAGGTCTGGGAATCAGGAGTGTTGGATGGGTCATGCAAGTAGTCAGGCGGCGACTGCCGAGCATTCGGCAACGAAGCCGCTGAGCATGCTGGTCGCGGCGGTCGGAGTGGTATATGGCGACATCGGCACAAGCCCCTTGTATACCCTGAAGGAAGTGTTTTCCGGCGGCTACGGCGTGCCGGTCAACCATGACGGGGTGCTGGGGATTCTGTCGCTGATTTTCTGGTCGCTGATCTGGGTCGTGTCGATCAAATACATGATGTTCGTCCTGCGCGCCGACAACCAGGGCGAGGGCGGGATCATGGCCCTGACCGCCCTGGCGCGGCGGGCGGCGGCCGGCAGGGCGCGGTTGCGCACGTTGCTGGTGATCTGCGGCCTGATCGGTGCGGCGCTGTTCTATGGCGATAGCATGATCACCCCGGCGATCTCGGTACTGTCGGCGGTGGAAGGCCTCGGCCTGGCATTTGAAGGCATCGATCACTGGGTGGTGCCGCTTTCGGTGGTGGTGCTGGTCGCGTTGTTCCTGATCCAGCGTCACGGCACCGCGCGGATCGGCATCCTGTTCGGCCCGATCATGGTGACCTGGTTCCTCGTGCTCGGCGCTCTGGGCGTGTATGGCATCAGCCAGCATCCGGAAGTATTAAACGCAGTGAACCCGGCCTGGGCCGTGCGTTTTTTTGTCGTCCACCCGGGCATGGGCGTGGCGATCCTTGGCGCGGTGGTGCTGGCGCTGACCGGGGCTGAAGCGCTGTATGCCGACATGGGGCATTTCGGTCGCAAGCCGATCGCTCGCGCCTGGTTTATCCTCGTGCTGCCGGGCCTTATGCTCAACTATTTCGGCCAGGGCGCCTTGCTGCTCGGCGACCCTGAAGCGGCGCGCAACCCGTTCTATCTGCTGGCGCCGAGCTGGGCATTACTGCCATTGGTGGGCCTGTCGACCCTGGCGACGGTGATCGCTTCGCAAGCGGTGATTTCCGGCGCGTTCTCGCTGACGCGCCAGGCAATCCAGCTCGGCTACATCCCGCGTATGTACATCCAGCACACCTCCAGTGCCGAACAGGGCCAGATCTACATCGGTGCGGTGAATTGGTCGTTGATGGTCGGCGTGGTGCTGCTGGTGCTGGGCTTCGAGTCGTCCGGAGCGCTGGCTTCAGCCTATGGCGTGGCGGTCACCGGTACGATGTTGATGACCACAATCCTGGTCTCCGCCGTGATCCTGTTGTTGTGGAAATGGCCGCCGTTGCTAGCGGTGCCGGTGCTGTTCGGTTTCCTGCTGGTAGATGGGTTGTACTTCGCCGCCAACGTGCCGAAGATCATCCAGGGCGGCGCGTTCCCGGTCATTGCCGGTATCGCCTTGTTCGTGCTGATGACCACTTGGAAGCGCGGCAAACAACTGTTGGTGGAGCGCCTGGACGAAGGTGCGTTGCCGTTGCCGGTTTTCATCAGCAGCATCCGCGTGCAACCTCCCCATCGTGTGCAGGGCACCGCGGTGTTCCTGACCGCGCGCTCGGATGCCGTGCCCCACGCGCTGTTGCATAACCTGTTGCACAACCAGGTGCTGCACGAGCAAGTGGTGTTGTTGACCGTGGTCTACGAGGACATTCCCCGCGTACCGTCGCAGCGGCGCTTCGAGGTCGATGCCTACGGCGAGGGCTTCTTCCGGGTCATCCTGCACTTCGGTTTCACCGACGAACCGGACGTGCCCCAGGCGCTCAAGCTCTGCCATCTGGACGAGCTGGATTTCAGCCCGATGCGCACGACGTATTTCCTCAGCCGCGAGACCGTCATCGCCTCCAAGCTCGAAGGCATGGCCCGCTGGCGCGAGTCGCTGTTCGCCTTCATGCTGAAGAACGCCAACGGCAACCTGCGCTTCTTCAATCTGCCGTTGAACCGAGTGATCGAGCTGGGTACGCAGGTGGAGATGTAGGCCCAAGGCCCGATAGCAAGGCGAGCTCCCTGCTCCTTGCCCCTTGTGGGAGCGAGCTTGCTCGCGATGGCTCAGGGACATTCAACATCAAGGTAAGCTGACCGGACGCTATCGCGAGCAAGCTCGCTCCCACAGGGAGATACCAGGCGGCCGACTAAAAAGCCCCTGCACCGTGAGGTGGCAGGGGCTTTTTGTCAGCTGTGTATCAGCTCACTGCGCGGCAGGTGTGGTCTGCCGCTTGTTGATCTCATCGATCAACCGCTTGGCCAGGGCCGGGTAGTTTTCATCGAAGTGATGGCCGCCGGGCAGCTTTATGGCTTCGCCTACGGCGGTCTTGTCGGTGCAGCCACTTTCGTTGGCTTCTTCCGCGCCATAGATGCACACCACTTTTTCCGCCGGCAGCTTGGCCATTTCCGGGCCGGTGGCGGCTTCGGTGCCGGCGTTGCCGAGCCAGCCCTCGACTTCGATTTCGAAGCTGCCGGTGCGGGCAAAGGCGAGCAGGATAATCGCATCGACCCGTTGCTGTTCTGTCGCCGGCAGGCGGTTGTAGATTGCCGGCAGGACATCGGCGCCGAAGGAATAGCCGGTCAGGATGAAGCGTTTGGTGCCCCAGATCTGGCGATAGTGTTGCATCAGCTCGGTCAGGTCGGTCGCGCTCTGTTCGGGGCTCTTGTGCTGCCAGTAATAGCGCAGGGTGTCGATGCCGACCACCGGGTAACCGACCTTGGCCATTTCATCGGCCACGTCGCGGTCCAGGTCACGCCAGCCACCGTCGCCGGAGAGAAACAGCGTCACGGTGTCCCGGGCCTGGCTGGCGGGGACTTCCACCACCGGGATGCTCAGGCCGCCCTTGCCCTTGTCGGCGCCCACCAGGATCTTGCGCAGCTCGTTGTTGAGTACCTGCGCCAGGTTGATGTCGTAGTCGCTGATGCTGGTTTCGGCATTCTTCTGGTCGCGCACGAAAGCGGCGCTGGTATCGTCGGGGTTATCGTTCCATGCCACCAGCCAGCGACCATGGGCGGCGCTTTTGGGCAGCAGGTGGGTGCAGCCGGGTTTTTCCAGGGCTAGGTCGACCGAGACGGCCTGGGCCTTGTCGTCCTTCTGTTCAGCCAGCCAGCGCCAGGCCAGCACCGCGCCGGGACCGATGCCGCTGACCAGCGTGGCCGGGCCGTGCAGCTGCCGCAGGCCGGCTTGCAAGGCGCGCCCTTGAAGCATGCAGTCCTTGGGCAGGATCACCTGGACGATCTGCGCCGAGCCGCTGCGGCTGAGGGTCGTCAATTGGGTGTCGCTGAGCTTCTGGTCCTCGTTGACCGCCACCAGCACCTGGGCGCGTGCCTTGGTGCCGGGGATGACTCGGGTCATCGGCACGCCGTCGGCCGGCTCCAGTTGTTCCAGGGTCGGTTGCGGGGCCGGGCGGTTCCAGTACCAGTAGCCGCCACCGAGAATCACCGCCATCACCAGCAGGGCGGCCACTACGTATCGCCAGGAGCGTTGCATCATCAGCGTTTCACCAATCCAGTCAGGCCGCCCGCAATCAGGGCGGCGGTATCGGCCAGCGCCACCAGCGGATCGAGTCCGGCGGGCACGGCCATGTAACGAGGTTCCCAGTCAGGCTGGAATTTGTCTTTGAAGCGGCGCAGGCCCTGGAAATTGTAGAGCTGCTCGCCACGGCGAAACACCATCGAACCCAGGCGCTGGGTCAATGGCGCGCCGCGACGCGGTTGCAGGCCCGAGAGCGGGACCATGCCGAGGCTGAAGCGGGCGTAGTCATGGTTTTTGTAATGCTGGATGAGGCCGACCATCATGAACTCCATGGTCAGCTTCGGGGCTTCGGGATGAGCGCGCATCAGGTCAAGGCTGGCCAGCTCATGGCTATGGGTTTCCAGCAGGTTGGCGAACGCCACCGGACGCCCCTCGAAACGAATCACCGCGATGCGGAAGTGCTTGAGGTAATCATGGCTGAATCGCCCCAGGGAGAAACCTTTCTCGCGCACATTCTTGCCGGTCAGCCAGGCATCGGAAATGACCTTGAGTTCGTCCATCGGCGCCTGGCCCGGTTCATGGATCTCCAGTGACAGGCCGTCACGGGTGCCGCGATTCCAGGTGTAGCGCAGGTCCTTCATCTCCTTGCCCTTGGCTTCGAGATCAAAACGCTTGAGATCGACCCGCGCTTCTTCGCCGAGCTTGATCGCGGTCAGGCCGATGTCCATGTAATAGGGCAGGTTCTCGGCACGCACCTGATAGAACACTGGCCTAGCGTGGTAGATGTCGCAAAGGTCACGAAACTGCCAGATCATTTCCGCCCGTTGCTGGGTCGGCCCGATCGGGTCGTACAACGCGACCAGGCTGCGGCCACGGCGGGCATACATCAGGAAGGCTTCATCGTTGGGATGAAACAGCAGCGCCTTGTCGCCGGTCAGGGCCAGGCCGCCGTCGGGTTGCGAAGACGCCATGAGAATCGTCCGGGCGCGCTCCAGTTCTTCAGCCGTAGGCAGATGAATCACCGGCCGAGCGGTGCGCAGCAGCCAGGTCAGGGACACCACCACCAGCAGCACCGCGGCACCCAGCAGCGAGCGCAGGCCACGCGGCGCGTCGGCATCCAGGGTGAACTGCCACCACAGTTGATGACTGTAGGGCACATCCTGATAGGCAAACAGCAGCAGCCAGATCGACGCGCCCAGCACGCAGAGGCTGGCAATCAGGAACAACGGCGAGAACGGCAGCTCGGTCAGGCGACTTGGGCGGTAAAAGGAACGCCGGAAGACCGCCAGCAGGGCTGCGGTCAGCGTCAGCAGGGTGGCTTCTTCCCAGTCGAAACCCTTGAGCAGCGATAGGAGGGCGCCCACCAGCAACAGGACAGTGGTCAGCATCCAGGCTGCGGACAGACGGCGACGCAGGCCTTGGGCGAGCAACAGGCACAACACGCCCACCAGGCTGGCGCCAAAGTGCGAGGCGTCCACCAGGCGATGCGGGATCAGGAAACCGATGTGCTCCAGGCGCGTGTCGATCTCCGGCGTCACGCCGGAAAACAGCAGCACCACGCCAGACAGGAACACCAGCACCGCAAGGATCGGTGCCGCGAAACCGGACGCCGCCCGCAGGGTCTGGCGGGTCTGGAACAGCCGTTGCGCCTCATTGATCAACAACAATACGCACGCCACCAGCATCGGCAGCAGCACGTAGATCAGGCGATACAGCAGCAGGGCGGCCGCCAGCGGCGCAGCCCCGAGTTTGTCGGCGAACGCGGCCAGCAGGATCGCTTCGAACACCCCGACGCCGCCCGGCACATGGCTGAGGACGCCGGCGGCCAGCGCCAGCAGGTAAACCAGCAGGAAGGGGCCGAACGGTGGCGCCTCCGGCAGCAACAGATAGAGCACCGTTGCAGCGGCGGCGACATCCAGCGCGGTGATGATCAGTTGCAGGAACGTCAGACGGCGGCCCGGCAGACGCAGCGTGCGGCGACCGGCCTTGACCAGCAGGGCATCCCGATAGGGTTGTTCCGGCAGGCGGCGGCGATAGATGCCGATGGCCAGCGCACTGGTCAGCAGCAGCACGGCAACGGCGATCACCCCCAGCAAAGTGGCGGGAAGGTGCAGGGCGGCAGAGGCGGCAGGCAGGTTGCTCAACGTCGCCAGTGCCGCCAGTGGTGGCAGCGCGCAACCCAGTGACAGGCTGGCGAACAATGTCATGTGGGCGACATCCGCCGCCCCCAGGCCGTGGCGGGCGTACAGGCGGTAGCGAACCGAACCGCCCGACAGCAGCGACAGGCCAATCGCATTGCCGATCGCAAACGCGCTGAAGCCGCCGAGGATCAGGGTTTGGGTGGGCAGCTTCACGCCGGCGTAGCGAGTGGCGGACCATTCATAGCCCAGCAGAATGATGAAACCGGCCACGGTGGCGGCTATCGCACCGAGCAGCGCCGGCCGCGGCACCTCGAGGATCGAGTCGTGAAGGGCGTAGAGGTCGAGTTCGCTCAGGAGGTGACGGCAGGCGATCAAGGCAATCGCAAACAGCAGCAGCGTGACGGCGAGGCCGATCGGTTGCCGGTACTGGCTGATCCGGTCCAGCCAGCGCAATCGCTCGGCCTTGATCGGTTGTGTCGCATTGACAGTGTCTTGTGGGTCAGACGAGTGGGCGCGCATCAATCACCTCTTGAGCTATGCGCGACAGGATGGGGGTATCCAGCCAAGTTACCAATCCCTGCGGCGGAAAATAATTACAAAATATTTGTAATGAGGCTTTTTTGGCACACACAAAAAAGGCCGCTCTTTCGAGCAGCCTTTCTTGATATTTGGTTGCGGGAGCCGGATTTGAACCGACGACCTTCGGGTTATGAGCCCGACGAGCTACCAGACTGCTCCATCCCGCGTCTGTGTGGCGGCATTCTACAGGCGAACGCCGGACTGTCAACCGTTAATAGAGCGCCGGATGAAATAAGCGGCCGGTTCACCTAAATGCGCGAAAACAAACGGAAATCGTCCTACAACTTCCACGTTTTGCGATGGCCGTAGTGACATGGAATGCACCGGCAGGGGAAAACAGGCGCGCACAAAAAAGGCCACTCTTTCGAGTAGCCTTTTCTGATGTTTGGTTGCGGGAGCCGGATTTGAACCGACGACCTTCGGGTTATGAGCCCGACGAGCTACCAGACTGCTCCATCCCGCGTCTGTGTGGGGGCATTCTACAGCGAATCGCCCGGCTGTCAACCCCTTTGCTGGAAAAACCTGTTCAGCTTCAATCGGTTAGCCTGCGCCAAGGCAATATGACAGCGCTGTGACGCAGGCCTGGCAAGGCCTGGCGCTCTATTGGGCGGTTCGCTGCGATTGAAGAAACACATTCATGTAGGCATTTTCCAGATCTGTCGAAGGATCTTTCAAACTACTGGTGCTATGTACAGGTTCGAGTGAGATACTGGCGCTCCGATCCATCGCATGTACCGCTGCTTATATGACGCAACGCAAAATCATCCACGTCGACTGCGACTGCTTCTACGCCGCGATCGAAATGCGCGATGATCCGCGGCTGGCCGGCATACCCCTGGCGGTCGGTGGCTCGGCGGACCGGCGTGGGGTCATCGCCACCTGCAATTACGAGGCGCGGGCCTACGGTGTGCGCTCAGCCATGTCTTCCGGCCACGCGCTGAAGCTCTGCCCCGACCTGACCATCGTCAAGCCGCGAATGGACGCCTATCGGGAGGCCTCCAGGGAAATTCAGACGATTTTCAGCGATTACACCGACCTGATCGAACCGCTGTCGCTGGACGAGGCGTATCTGGATGTCTCCGCCAGTCCGCATTTCGGCGGCAGTGCCACGCGCATCGCCCAGGATATTCGCCGGCGTGTTTCCAACCAGTTGCACATCACTGTTTCCGCAGGCGTGGCGCCGAACAAGTTTCTCGCCAAGATCGCCAGTGACTGGAAAAAGCCCAACGGCCTGTTCGTCATCACGCCGGACCAAGTGGAAGATTTCGTCTCGGCGCTGCCGGTGAGCAAGCTGCACGGCGTCGGCAAGGTCACCGCCGAAAAGTTGAACAGGCTCGGGATTATTGACTGCCTGCACTTGCGCGAGTGGGATAAGTTGGCACTGGTGCGTGAATTCGGCAGTTTCGGCGAGCGACTCTGGAGCCTCGCCCGTGGAATTGACGAGCGCCTGGTGCACAACGACAGCCGGCGGCAATCCATCAGCGTGGAAAACACCTATGACGTCGATTTGCCTGATCTGCAGAGCTGCCTCGACAAACTGCCCGAACTGATGGAGACCCTGGGCGGGCGCATGGCGCGGATCGACAGCAGCTATCGGCCGGGCAAGCCGTTCGTCAAGGTGAAATTCCATGATTTCACCCAGACCACCCTTGAGCAGGCCGGGGCAGGGCGGGACCTGGGCAGTTACCAGCTACTGTTGACCCAGGCGTTCAACCGCGGCGGCAAACCGGTGCGATTGTTGGGGATAGGGGTGCGGCTGGAGGACTTGCGGGGCGGGTTTGAGCAGTTGGAGTTGTTTGAGCGGTGACGCCGCTGGCCTCAGGAAATACATGACACCCAGTGCTGAGGGAGCAAGTCCCTCACCACTGGGTGCACTCCAGAGTCAGCTCGCGCCCGGGTCCGCCACCAACCGCCCGCCATCCTTGGTCAGGGCCTTGATGAATTCGGCCTGCAGTTCCGGATCGTTGCGGGTCAGTTCGATCAGGCTCTGCTCGAGTTCGCTGGCCTCTTCTTCAAGCCCCAGTTCCGAGAGACGCTTGACCCGATGAACCCACTGGCTCACTTCGTCGTCTTCCAGGTCGTCGTAGATCAAGGCGTGGGCTTCGACCAGTTTGCTGCGCAACGTACTGCTGACGCTCAGGGATGAGTCGGTGTGCACCTCGTCCTGGGCATCCGTCACACTGATCTGCAGTTTGCCGAACTGGCTCAGGTCATGCTCGGCGAACGGGCTTTCCAGCAGGTTCAAGCGCAACACGCCGTTACGGTCGGTGCTCAGCTCGAAGGTCTGCCGGGCGGCTTTCACCTGTACCGGACGCTCGCTCCAGGGCAGGCTCGAATGCTCCGTGCGTTTGTCGCGCTGGACTTCATCGATACCTGCCAGGTTCTGCTGGGCACGGCCATTGGAAGGCACGTTCATGAACGGATTGAGTCCGGCAAAACCGTAGCTGATCCAGTCGCGGGTCGCACTGTCCGGCAAGCTGCCGAGGGCGAATACATTGACCACGTTCGCGCCGATGCCGGCCACTACCGCCACCGCGCCCAGCGGGATCTCATAGACCTCCCGCCAAGGCTGGTACGGCGTGTAGCGATCGTAATGGCGGGTGACCTCGAACTCGGTGACCTCGAAGGTCTTCTGCTCGTTGATCCGCACCCGCCGCTGCGGCAGGTCGAGCACCTTGGGTTCGCCCACATCGATCTGCAGGCTATGGTCGAGCAATTTGCGCTCGATCCGTTCTTCGTGCTCGTTGCGTTGCGACATCTGGTTGGCGCAGCCGCTGACCAGCAGGGCGCCGCACAGTGCAGCGCCCCCGAGGCCTAAGGTGTTTCGCTTGAACATGACGTCTCTATCTGGTCTCAGCGGCGGATACGGGCCTGAAGGAAGGACAGCACGTCGGCGACCGGCAGCGCTTGCGCCTCGGCCTCGGTACGGCTCTTGTATTCCAGGTTGCCATCGGCCAGGCCACGGTCACTGACGACGATCCGGTGCGGGATGCCGATCAGTTCCATGTCCGCGAACTTGATGCCGGGGCTGGTTTTCTTGTCGCGGTCGTCCAGCAGCACTTCAAAGCCGGCGGCCGTCAGTTCGGCGTAAAGCTTGTCGGTCGCTTCGCGAACCTGTTCGGTTTCGTAGCGCAGCGGCACGAGGGCAACCTGGAACGGCGCCAGCGTGTCGCTCCAGATGATGCCGTTCTCGTCGTTGTTCTGCTCGATGGCCGCAGCCACCACGCGGGACACGCCGATGCCGTAGCAGCCCATCTGCAGCGTGACGGGCTTACCGTTCTCGCCGAGCACTTCGCACTTCATCGCCTTGCTGTACTTGTCGCCCAGCTGGAAGATATGCCCGACTTCGATGCCGCGCTTGATTTCCAGCGTGCCTTTGCCGTCCGGGCTCGGGTCGCCGGCCACGACGTTGCGCAGATCGGCGACGGTTGGGACCGGCAGATCGCGTTCCCAGTTCACGCCGAAATAGTGCTTGTCATCGATGTTGGCACCGATGGCGAAGTCGCTCATCAGTTCCACCGAGCGGTCGATGATGATCGGCAACGGCAGGTTCAACGGGCCGAGGGAGCCGGCACCGGCACCAATGGCATCGCGCAGCTCGGCATCGGTGGCCATGACCAGCGGGCTGGCGACGCCAGGCTGGTTGGCGGCCTTGATTTCGTTCAGCTCGTGGTCGCCACGGATGATCAGGGCAATCAGCTTGCCTTCTTCTTCCGCGCGCACGATCAGGGTCTTGATGGTGCGTTCGATCGGCAGGTTGTAGCCTTCCACCAATTGGGCAATGGTCTTGGCGTTCGGCGTATCGACCAGGCGCAATTCTTCGGCCGGCGCGGCGCGGGAGGTTTCCCGTGGCACGGCTTCGGCTTTCTCGATGTTCGCGGCGTAGTCGGAGCCGTTGCTGAAGACGATGTCGTCTTCGCCGGACTCGGCCAGCACGTGGAATTCGTGGGAGCCGGCACCGCCGATGGAGCCGTTGTCGGCTTCAACCGGGCGGAACTTCAGGCCCAGGCGGGTGAACACGTTGCAGTACGCCTGGTGCATGCGGTCGTAAGTGACTTGCAGCGAGGCCAGGTCGGCGTGGAACGAGTAGGAGTCCTTCATGATGAATTCGCGACCGCGCATCAGGCCGAAGCGTGGACGGATCTCGTCACGGAACTTGGTCTGGATCTGATACAGGTTGATTGGCAGTTGCTTGTAGCTGCTCAACTCGTTGCGCATCAGGTCGGTGATCACTTCTTCGTGAGTCGGGCCCGCGCAGAAATCGCGACCATGGCGGTCCTTGATGCGCAGCAGCTCCGGGCCGTATTCCTCCCAGCGCCCCGACTCCTGCCACAGCTCGGCCGGCTGGGTGCTCGGCATCAACACTTCCAGAGAGCCGGCGGCGTCCATTTCTTCGCGGACGATGGCTTCGACCTTGCGCATCACCCGCAGGCCCATCGGCAGCCAGGTGTACAGGCCGGAGGCGAGCTTGCGGATCATGCCTGCGCGCAGCATCAGCTGGTGGCTGATCACGACGGCGTCGGAAGGCGTTTCTTTCTGTGTGGCGAGCAAAAATTGACTGGTGCGCATGGTTGGCCGTTGTCGGTTGCTGATGACGAGAAGTGACGCAGCATTGTACGGGCGAGATGCCCTGGCGTACAGGCGCGTGGCCGGTCGCCGGATTCAGGCGCCGCTTTCGTCGGCGCCTGTTGAGATTTCCTACAACTCTTGAGCGGGCCGGGTCGGCGGCGATTCCGACTCTGGCGCCGATTCAGGCGTCGAGCCCTCTCGGCGATTCTCCTGATACCAGTGCAAGGCGATCAGCAGCAAGGTCGGAACGCCGAGCAACGCGGTGATCAGGAAGAAATCGTGATAGCCGAATTTTTCCACCATGACCCCTGAGTACCCGCCGATCAGGCGCGGCAACAAGAGCATGATCGAGCTGAGCAGGGCGTATTGGGTCGCGGAGAATTTCAGGTTGGTCAGGCTCGACAGATAGGCGACGAACGCCGAGGTGGCCAGGCCGGAGCTGAAGTTGTCGAGGGAGATCGTGACGATCAGCATCTTCAAGTTGGCACCCATGTCCGTCAGCATCAGGAACAGGATGTTGGTGGCGGCCGACGACACGCCGCCGATGAACAGGATTGGCAGGATGCCGAAACGCACGATCAGCAGCCCGCCCATGCCGGCGCCGACAAGAGTCATGATCAGCCCGAAGATCTTGCTGACGCTGGCGATCTGGTCTTTGGTGAAACCCTGGTCGATATAAAAAACGTTGGCCATGACGCCCATGACCGTGTCGGACATCCGGTAGGTCGCGATCAGGCCGAGCAGCAGCAGGGCCTGCCAGCGGTAGCGCAGGATGAAATCGTTGACCGGCGTCAGCACCGGCGCCAGGCCGCGACGCCCCATGGACGACAGGCACAGGGCGGTCAGGATGATATAGAGGATGGCGCGCAGGAAGGCGCGGTCCTGGAGCAGCAGGTCGAGCAGGCTGACGCCTTCGAACAGCACGCTGGCAAAGTCGGTGTTGTAGAGCTGGGTGAACATCGCCGGGACCGACACCAGCAGCACGATCAACACGAATACCGAGGCCAACTGGTGGACGAAGGTATAGCGCCCGGCTTGCAATTGAGTACGCAACGGTACTGGCGGCTCGCGCATGAACAGCGAGGTCAGCAGCGCCGGGACCATCAGTACGCCAAACAGCAGGTACGTACCGGCCCAGGCCGAATGTTTGTAGCTGAACCCGGTGGAGCCGAACCCCTCGGCGAAAAACAGCGCGCCGGCGGTAGCCAGCAACGCGGCGACGCGGTAGCCGGACATATAGCTGGCAGCCAGGGCGGCCTGGCGGGTGTCGTCGGCGATTTCCAGTCGGTAGGCATCGACGGCGATGTCCTGGGTGGCCGAGGCGAAGGCCACGATGACGGCAATCGCGATCAGCCAGGACAGGTGTTTTTGTGGGTCACAGAAGCCCATGCCGACCAGGCCGAGGATCACCAGGGCCTGGGAGAGCACCAGCCACGAGCGTCGACGCCCCAGTTTGCCGAGCAATGGCAGGCGCCATTGGTCGAGCAGTGGCGACCAGACCCATTTGAAGGCATAGGCCAGGCCGATCAGGCTTGCGTAACCAATGGTTTCGCGGGCCACCCCGGCCTCGCGCAACCAGACCGACAGCGTGGAAAACACCAGCATGTAAGGCAGGCCGGCGGCGAAGCCAAGCAGCAACAGCACGAGCGTCGAAGGACTGGCATAGGCGGCAAGGGCGGCGCGCCAGGTTTTACGGGGCATGGGCTGGAGTCTGCCTCAAAAATTGCGAAAACAAAGCGCGCACTCTAACCGCTGTGCTCTACCGGGCGCCAGCCATGACGCTGAATATCAACACGATTATTCAGGACACTGATCCCTTCCATGCGCAGGCGTGCGCGTTGTTCGTCCCCCGAGGCGCTGCCTGCCGGCAGGCTGATCCGACCACCGGCACCGAGGACTCGATGCCACGGCAGCTTCGTGTCGTTCGGCAACTGGCTGAGCGTTCGTCCGACCCAGCGCGCGGCGCGGCCCAGACCCGCCATTTCGGCGAGCTGACCATAGGTGACGACCTGGCCGGCCGGCACTTGGGCCAGGGTCAGGTAAAGCGTGGTGCGGCGGATCTGGGCGGCGTTCTCGGGGGCCGCTGGGGTGTCGGTCACGTGGAGGATTCCTGGAAATGTCCGTCTGTAGATTAGTGCCTGCCGGGCCAATTGATAAATGAACTCATCATCCTTATGCAGGTCAGTCGTTGCTGAGGTGTCATCCTGGGGGATAATGCCGCCTTTTCCTCGCAAACTTGAGCCCATTATCGCTTATGTTGTCCAGAACCCTGTTGTGCCTAGCTGTTACCAGTGCCTCCATGCCTTTGCTTGCCGATACCGTCTGGTTGAAGAACGGCGACAAGCTCAGTGGCAAGATAACCGTTTTCGACGGCGGCAAATTGTTGATCCAGACCGATTACGCGGGCGCGATCCCGATTGATTGGAAGCAGGTCAAGACGCTTGAAAGCGACCAGCAACTGCTGGTCAAGCAGGATGCCTATACCGGCGAAAAAGCCAAGGCGTTGCAGGCGGCCGAGGATGGCAAGGTGACCCTGGCCAACGGTGATGCGCCCAAGACCGTCGAGCTGGCAAGCATCCAGCAGATCCTCAAGCCCAAGCCGGTGGTCGAGGATCTGGTGTGGAAAGGCAATGTCGACGCCGCACTGGATTACCAGCGCGCGGAAGCCGATACCGACGATTACGACATCGACTTCAAGACCTCGGCGCGCCACGGCAGATGGCGGCACACCGCCGAAGGCGAATACAACCGCGAATTTCAGGATGATGTGGTGTCGGCTGACAACTGGCGGCTGGAGTATTCCCTCGACCGCTTCCTCACGGAAAAATGGTTCTGGCAAGGTCGCCTGAACTACAAGCGTGACAAGGTCGAAGACCTGGCACGCCAGCGCGTGGTCGGTACTGGTCCGGGTTATCAGTTCTGGGACGACGAACTGGGCGCTTTCTCACTGGGTTCGCTGCTCAACCGCACCGATTATGAATACCGCGACGGCGGCAAGGACAACTTCTATTCCGTGGCGATGAAGTGGGACTACAACCGTTACCTGATCGGCAAGCGCGTCGAGCTGTTTACCAACGGCGAAGTGGGCAAGCCGCTGTCCGGCGTGGCTGAATACGCCTATGACGCCGAAATCGGGTTGCGCTACAAGGTCACTGACTGGGCATCGCTCAACCTCAAGGCCGAGAAGGATGTCATCGAAGGGACCGAAGAAAGCGACCTGAGCAAGACGCGCTACACCGCCGGGTTTGGCGTGACCTGGTAACCCGCGGTTTCCACCACCAGACCCTGTGGGAGCGAGCCTGCTCGCGAAAGCGGTACACCAGTTGCCATAGATGCAACTGATCCGTCGCTTTCGCGAGCAGGCTCGCTCCCACACTGGTTTCGGTTTCCAAAAACACCCAGGCACAAAAAAGCCCCGCTTTTGAGGGCGGGGCTTTTTACTAAAGCAAGGACAAGTTAGATAACTTGAACTTCTTCAGCTTGCATGCCTTTCTGACCGCGGGTAGCGATGAAAGAAACCTGTTGGCCTTCTTTCAGGCTTTTGAAGCCGTCGGATTGGATAGCTTTGAAGTGAACGAACAGATCGTCACCGGACTGTGGGGTGATGAAGCCGAAGCCTTTTTCATCGTTGAACCACTTAACGGTACCGGTTTGGCGATTAGACATGGTGTAACTCCTTGAACAAAGATAACTGCGACTCAGGAAGAACCCTGGCCGAGACTGAGTGCAAAGAGCAGGAAAAATTCTTGTAGATGGTTGGATCGAAATTCAACATATCGTGTAGAGATTCTCAGTGACACAAGCAACACAGTGACGCCACCTTACCCCTTTTTCCGAAACGTGCCAATGGTCTTTGCGAAGGTTTCTCGGTTTTAATGACTGACGGCAATGGCGATAGCCGTCAGAGCCCGGAAATCAAGGCGGATCGGCGAGAGTTGCGTCTCGCACTTTGAACCCGCCCCGCGGCCCGGTAAGATGCCGGACAGTTTTTTCCACCTCGCTATTTCAGGAAACCCGCCATGAGCATCAAATCGGACAAGTGGATTCGCCGCATGGCGCAAGAGCACGGCATGATCGAGCCCTTCGTAGAGCGCCAGATGCGTGGCGAAGGCGCCGACCGGCTGATTTCCTTCGGCGTTTCCAGCTACGGCTACGACGTGCGCTGCGCCGACGAATTCAAGGTGTTCACCAACATCAACTCGGCCACCGTCGACCCGAAGAATTTCGATGAGAAGAGCTTCGTCGACATCAAGAGCGACGTTTGCATCATTCCGCCGAACTCTTTCGCCCTGGCCCGCACCGTCGAGTACTTCCGCATCCCGCGCAACGTGCTGACCATCTGCCTGGGTAAAAGCACCTACGCCCGCTGCGGCATCATCGTCAACGTGACCCCCCTGGAACCTGAATGGGAAGGCCACGTGACCCTGGAGTTTTCCAACACCACGACCCTGCCGGCGAAGATCTACGCCAACGAGGGCGTGGCGCAGATGTTGTTCCTTGAGTCCGATGAGGAATGTGAAGTTTCCTACAAGGACCGTGGCGGTAAATACCAAGGCCAGCGCGGTGTGACACTGCCGCGTACCTGATTCTGACGAGCTGTTGGAATTCCTGAGCGGGCAGGCACTCTATTGGGTGTACTGCCCGTTTTTGCGTCTGCGCAACGGGCCTTCGCTCAGGAGTTGCTCTATGAAGATCGATCCGCGAATCAGTGCCGAACTGGCAAGGCTTGAGCCCAATCAGATCGGCGTCCTGGCTTGGTCATTACTGGCCCACCCTGCTGAAGCGGCGGGCGGCATCCCTGGCCAGCCCGACCCCGATACCCCTAACGAACAGCCTACCGAACCCGGCGAACCGACTCTTCCGGACGAACCGCCTCCCGCGCCCGTAGCCTGATCAACCAATGGCCCGTCAGTTGAAGCCCGATCGCTTCAACTGACGGGCCATATTTCGTTGTCGCCCACTACGAAGATCTTGCAGTCGTTGTCCTGATCGACCCGATAGCCTCCCGTGAAGGCGCCGAAGGCCGGCAGCAGGCTGATCTCGCTACCGAGGCGGAAACATGGCAGGCGCAGGCGTTGCCGGCCTTTACCGCTCAGGTGGTAGACCGGGTGCACGTGCCCGGCGAGCACATGTCGACTTGGATGTGGGGTAGGCTCGTGTTGCACGGCGAAAGGGCCCAACAGCAATGGCTCGGGGACGACGCGGATATTGAGTCCCGTTGGCGGATCGCCGGCGCGCTTGTCGTGATTGCCGCGGATCAGCGTGATGGCCAGTTTGCGATGCCGTTCACGCCAGTCGGCAAGGGCCTTCAAAGTGCCTGGTGCATGAGAGCCGGGCCCATGCAGGAAGTCCCCGAGGAATATCAGCAGTCGGCACGGCAGGCTCGCCAGCAACTCGTCAAGCATGGCGATGTTGTTCGCCGTGGTGCCGTGGGGTACCGGTTGGCCGAGGCTACGGTAGGCCGCCGCCTTGCCGAAATGCACATCGGCCACCATCAGGGTTTCCTGGGCCGGCCAGTACAGGGCTTTTTGCGGCAACAGCCAGAGCTCTTCGCCCGCGAGGTTGACGGGATACGGCGCGGGCATCAGGCGCTTCCTCGATCAGCGGTTTTTTCCAGTTCGCTGACCATGCGCCGGATGCGATCGGCGAGCTTTTCCGAGCTCATGCTTTCGCGGAATCGCTCTACCAGCAAGGGGAAGCCCAGCGGAGTAGGGCGTTTGATCAGGTGCAGGTCGAGTTTCAAGGTATCGAGGCGTTCCAAGGTCTGCTCCAGTCGGCGTATATCCAATTCTTCGCGCAAAACTTCCTCGCCGGCCTGGGCCAGCAGCAGGTTATCGGCGTCATATTGCTTGAACACTTGATAGAACAACCCGCTGGAGGCTTGCACTTGGCGGGTGCTCTTCGGGGCGCCGGGGTAGCCGGCGAACACCAGCCCGGCGATCCGGGCGATTTCGCGGAAGCGGCGCAGGGCCAGTTCTCCGGCGTTCAGGCTGGCAAGAACGTCGGCCAGCAAGCCATCGGTGCGCAACAGCGCCGGGTTCAGATGCGTTGACCAATCCAGTTCGGTGGCGCTGAGCAATTCCAGGCCGTAGTCATTGACCGCAATCGAGAACGTCACCGGTTGGCGCTGGCTGACGCGCCAGGCCAACAGGCTGGCCAGGCCCAGATGTACCTGACGCCCGGCGAACGGATACAGGAACAGGTGCCAACCCTCCCGGGATTTGAGCGCTTCGGCCAGCAGCGTTCCCTGCGTCGGCAGGCCGGACCAACGCAGCTGCGTTGACAGCAGCGGCTGTACGGCTTGCATTTCCGGTCCGTCGAAACGGCCCTTGGCGGCTTCGCTCAAGCGCGCGACGACCGCGGCAGCGAGCTCGCTGGAAAGCGGCATGCGTCCGCCATTCCAGCGCGGCACGGCGGCTTTTTTCGCCTGGCTGCGGCGTACGTAAGCGGTCATGTCCTCGACCCGGACCAACTCCAGCAACCGCCCGGCAAAGAGGAATCCGTCGCCGGGGCGCAAACGTGCGATGAAGCCTTCTTCCACGCTGCCCAGGGTCTTGCCGCCGCCGCCCTTGCTCCAGAATTTCAACTGCAGGCTGGCGTCACTGACGATAGTGCCGATGCTCATGCGGTGGCGCCGTGCCAGACGGGCGTCAGGCACGCGCCAGACCCCGTGTTCATCCGGTTCGACCCGCCGATAATCAGGGTAGGCGGTCAGCGACAGGCCGCCATGGCGTACGAAAGCCAGCGCCCAGGCCCACTCGGCCGGGTTCAGGTCGCGGTAGGCCCAGGCGCCGCGTACCTCATCAAACAGCTCATCTGGAACAAAACCGCCACCCAGGGCCATGCTGACCAGATGCTGGACCAGTACATCCAAAGGCTTGTGGGGCGATTCACGCGGCTCGATTCGCCGCTGCGCCACGGCGTCCTGGGCGGCGGCGGCCTCGATCAGTTCCAGGCTGTGGGTTGGCACCAGGGTTATTCGCGAGGTCCGCCCCGGCGCATGGCCGGAGCGTCCGGCGCGTTGCATCAAGCGGGCGACGCCTTTCGCCGAGCCAATCTGTAGCACGCGTTCAACGGGCAGAAAATCCACCCCCAGGTCGAGGCTGGACGTACACACGACTGCCTTGAGCTGGCCGTCCTTCAACGCCCGTTCCACCCAGTCGCGGGTGTCGCGGGACAGAGAACTATGGTGCAACGCGATGAGCCCGGCCCAATCCGGGCGCGCCTCAAGAATGGCCTGGTACCAGATTTCCGCTTGCGCGCGAGTATTGGTAAAGACCAGGCAACTGCTGCTGGTGTCGATTTCAGTGACCACCTGGGGCAACATTTTCAGGCCGATATGCCCCGCCCATGGAAACCGTTCGAGAGTTGGCGGCAACAGCGTATCGACCTGCAACGCCTTGGCATCGGCGCCCTGCACACTTATTCCGCTGCCTTGTGGGATCAATACCTGCTCGGCGTGGGCCTGGTTGCCCAGGGTCGCGGATACGCCCCAGACAATCAGCCCAGGGTGCCAGTAGCGCAAGCGAGCCAGGGCCAGTTGCAACTGCACGCCGCGCTTGTTGCCGAGCAATTCGTGCCACTCGTCTACCACGACCATGCGCAGGGACGACACCGCCGTTTGCGCATCAGCGCGGGCGAGCATCAGCGTCAGGCTTTCGGGCGTGGTGATCAGCGCCGTGGGCAAGCGCCGGCCTTGCCGGGCGCGTTCGCTGGGGCTGGTGTCACCGGTGCGCAGGCCTACGCTCCAGGGAATCTGCAGCGGATCGAGGGGCGCTTCGAGAGCCTTGCCGGTGTCGGCGGCCAGCGCGCGCATTGGCGTTATCCACAAGACGGTCAGCGGTTCGCTCGGCGGTTTGCGTTTACGAGGCTTGTTTGGTGGCGGCACGCTGCGGGCGAAACGGTTGAGGGCGGCAAACCAGACGGCGTAGGTCTTGCCGGCGCCGGTATTGGCATGCAACAGCCCCGACTCGCCACGCTTGACCGCAGCCCATACCTGTTTTTGAAAGGCGAACGGCTTCCAGCCGCGGGCATCGAACCACTGTTTCGCGAAGTTGCTGGATGTCGCCATGCGTGCGGTGTGCGCCCTGAAAGTCCTTCTTCAAAGACCACGGCAGGAGATGAAAGGTTTTATGACCTGGTTGTGGCAGGCGCGCTGTTGTGGCGAGGGAGCTTGCTCCCGCTGGAGGCGCAGCCTCCCCAGCAGCTTGTCAGCCAAGGCCAGGGGGGCCGCTTCGCGGCCCAGCGGGAGCAAGCTCCCTCGCCACGGGTGGCGGGGGTTTATTTCAGATTGCCACTGAGGAACTGCTTGAGCCGTTCGCTCTTCGGGCTGCCCAGCACGTCTTCCGGCGCGCCTTCTTCTTCCACCAGGCCCTGGTGCAGGAACAGCACCTGATTGGACACCTTGCGGGCGAAGCTCATTTCATGGGTCACCATGATCATGGTCCGGCCTTCTTCGGCCAGGCCTTGGATCACTTTTAGTACTTCACCTACCAGTTCCGGGTCCAAGGCGGAGGTCGGTTCGTCAAACAGCATGACCTCAGGCTCCATGGCCAAGGCGCGGGCAATCGCCACGCGTTGTTGCTGGCCACCGGACAGGAACGCCGGGTATTGCTCGGCAACACGTGCCGGCAGGCCGACCTTGTCGAGATAACGGCGGGCGCGATCCTCGGCTTCCTGCTTGCTGACGCCCAGCACCCGGCGCGGCGCCATGGTGATGTTTTCCAGCACGGTCATGTGGCTCCACAGGTTGAAGTGCTGGAACACCATGGCCAGGCGCGTGCGGATGCGTTGCAGCTCGTCGGCGTCGGCCACGCGCATGCCATGGTGATCCTTGATCATCTGGATCGATTGGCCGTCCAGGCTCATGGCGCCGTCGTTGGGTTGTTCAAGGAAATTGATGCAGCGCAGGAAGGTGCTTTTGCCCGAGCCGCTCGCGCCGATCAGGCTGATCACGTCGCCGGTCCTGGCCTTGAGCGAAACCCCTTTGAGCACCTCATGGTGGCCATAGCTTTTGTGCAGGCCTTCGATGGTCAGTTTGTACATGGAACAGGCATCCTCAAGGCGAAAGTAGGTAGCCGCTGCGGTAGGCTTCGGTCCCGGCGACATGGGCGATGACCATGCCGGCGGTGGCCATGCGACGCAGCGAGCGGGCGTACAGCAGCCCGGCATTACGGCAATGAACGGGGGTGACGGTGTCGTTGACCGGGTCGATGATTTCGGCGATCAGCTGTCCCGCCTCCAGGTACTCACCGGGTAGGGCGCTGTACACCAGCAGGCCGCCGACCGGTGTCGCCACCGGTTCGACGCCGGCCAGCGGCGTGGCCGGGTAGGGCAGGTCGGGCACCGGCACCGGCTCACCGTCGATGGCACCGAAGTGGATCAGGTATTCGATCAGGGCCTGGCAGTCGAGACTCGCCAGGCCATGGTTGACGTCACCCTGGCCGCGCAATTCGACAGTTACCGAAAAGCTGCCCAAGGGAATTTCGAAGCGCTCACCGAAACGCTCCTTGAGCTGCCACCAGAGCAGCGTGAAGCATTCGTCGAACGATTGGCCGCCCGAGTCGGTCGCCAACAGGCTGGCCTCGGCGCCGATGTAGCGCGCCAGCGGCTCGACCCGCGGCCAGGCCTCGGGCGTGGTGTAGAGATGGGCGACGGCTTCGAAATCGCAATGCAGGTCAAGCACCATGTCGGCATCACAGGCCAGGCGTTGCAGGACCAGCCGCTGGGATTGCAGTTGGGTGCTGGCGGTCTGCCGACTGAGGGCGTCGCGCAGGCTGGTGCGGATCAGCATCAGGTTGTGCTGCGGGTCGTCGGTCAGCAGGCCTTCGATTTCGTTGCCGATCTCTTCGCTCAGGTCGACGAACCGGCGGTTGAAATTCTGCCCGCTCTCCAATTCGTAACGGCCCAGGGGCACATCCATCAGTACCTGTTCGAGGCCGATCGGGTTGGCGACCGGCACCAGCACGATTTCGTGCCGCAGGTGGCCCGAAGCCTCGAGTTCGGCCAGGCGCTGCTTGAGGTGCCAGGCGACCAGCATGCCGGGCAGTTCATCGGCGTGCAGGGACGACTGGATATAGATTTTGCCGACGGCTTTTTCCGGGCCGAAGTGAAAGCTGTGGATCTTGCGTGCGGTCCCCGGCAGCGGGGCCAGCAGGTCATGAATCTGGTGGCGCATTTACATGTATGTCCTGGGAACGGAAGCCTTAGTGGGTCGGCCCGAGAAAGGCCAGCCAGCGGCGTTCGGCGAGACGGAAGAGACCCACCAGTGCAAACGTGACGGTCAGATAGATCAACGCGGCGATCCCGAACGACTGGAACGTCAGGAAGGTGGCCGAGTTGGCGTCCCGGGCGACCTTCAGCACGTCTGGAACGGTAGCGGTGAACGCCACGGTCGTCGAATGCAGCATCAATATCACTTCGTTGCTGTAGTACGGCAGCGAACGACGCAGCGCCGAAGGCATGATCACGTACGTGTAGAGCTTCCAGCCGGTCAATCCGTAAGCCTTGGCCGCTTCGACTTCGCCGTGGTTCATGCTGCGAATCGCCCCGGCAAAGATCTCCGTGGTGTAGGCGCAGGTGTTCAACGCGAACGCCAGGATCGTGCAGTTCATCGCGTCGCGAAAGAAACTGTCGAGCACGGGTTGGGCGCGCACCGCCTCGATGCTGTAGATGCCGGTGTAGCAGATCAGCAATTGGATATAGAGCGGCGTGCCACGGAACAGGTAGGTATAGAACTGCACGGGCCAGCGGACGTAGAACCTGGGTGAAACCCGGGCGATGGACAGCGGAATCGACACTACGAAGCCGATCAGCAACGAAGCACTGAGCAGCCACAGGGTCATCGCCAGGCCGGTGATGTGGACGCCGTCGCTGTAAAGGAAAGGTCGCCAGTATTCCTGCAGGAGTTCGATCATCGCACGGCCTCCCGGGCTCCGGCGGCGTAGCGGCGTTCAAGCCAGCGCAGGATAAAGTTGGATGCACTGGTGATCAGCAGATAGATGAGCGCCGCCAGCACCAGGAAATAAAACAGCTGGTAGGTGCTTTTGCCCGCATCCTGGGCGGCCTTGACCAGGTCGGCCAGGCCGATGATCGACACCAGGGCGGTGGCCTTGAGCATGACCATCCAGTTGTTGCCGATGCCCGGCAGGGCAAAGCGCATCATTTGCGGGAACACCACGTAACGGAAACGTTGGCCACGCTTGAGACCGTAGGCCGTGGCCGCTTCGACCTGACCGCGAGGCACCGCAAGGATCGCGCCGCGAAAGGTTTCGGTGAAGTACGCACCGTAAATGAAGCCCAGGGTGATGACCCCGGCGCCGAACGGGTTGATCTCGATGTATTCCCATTCCATGAAATCGGTAAAAGACGTCAGCCAGGTTTGCAGGCTGTAGAAAATCAGCAGCATCAGCACCAGGTCGGGCACGCCGCGAATCAGCGTGGTGTAGAGCTGGGCCGGAATACGCAGCAGTTTGACGCTGGACAATTTGGCGCTGGCGCCGAGCAACCCGAGCAGGACGCTAAGCAGCAAGGACAGGGCCGACAGCTTGATGGTCATCCAGGTGCCTTGCATCAGCAGCGGGCCAAAGCCCTGCAGGCTGAAGGCCGAGAGCCCCAGACTTTGTAGGAATTGTTCGAACATGGACATTGCCTTTGGCAGGAAAAAAGCGCCCACCCGGTTCAGGGTGGGCGCCGCGCATTATTTGCCGCTGTACAGATTCAGATCGCCAAAGTGTTTTTTCTGGATCTCGGCGTATTTGCCGTCGTCGTGTAACGCTTTGATACCTTTATCCAAAAGCGCCTTCAGCTCTTTGTTACCTTTCTTGATACCGATGGCGGT
This sequence comes from Pseudomonas sp. R3-56, assembly GCF_051132075.1. Lineage (NCBI taxonomy): Bacteria > Pseudomonadati > Pseudomonadota > Gammaproteobacteria > Pseudomonadales > Pseudomonadaceae > Pseudomonas > Pseudomonas sp. R3-56. Next base: position 1,420,242 of record NZ_CP071657.1, read on the forward strand.
CTTGGATGGCAGCAGTTCGCTGTCCACCGGCTGGCTGACTTCATAGCCTTCGCCTTTTGGCGATTTCAGGAAGCCCAGTTCGGCCTGAAGCATGTCCTGGATCGCGGCATCGAGGCGGCCCGAGGTCAGGTCGGCATAGACCTGGTCCTGGTTCTGGTAGGCCTGGGTCTTGACGCCGGCCTTGTCCAGCACGGCCTTGGCGTAGGCTTCCTGGATGGTGCCTTGCTCGTAGCCGACGGTCTTGCCCTTGAGCGAGGCAACGTCTGCGCTCAGGCCCGAGCCCTTCTTGAATACATAGGCCGTTGGGCCGGAGAACAACTCGCTGGAGAAGTCGATAGCCTTTTCACGGGCCGGGGTAACGGTCATGGAGGAGATCACGCCGTCGAATTTATTGGCCTTGAGGCCCGGAATCATTCCGTCGAAATCGCTTTCGACCCATTTGCATTTGACCTTCAGTTCTTCACAGATCGCATTGCCCAGGTCGATGTCGAAACCCACCAGGCTGCCATCGGCGGCCTTGGATTCGAACGGAGCGTAGGACGGGTCGACACCAAAACGCAGTTCCTTGTATTCCTTGGCCGTGGCGACGCCGGCGGCCATGCACAACGCCAGTGCAGAAAGGGTCAGCAGTGCTTTTTTCATTATTGAGTCCCTAAAACCAATTTGAGCGCTTGTGGCGCGTAAGATTGTTACCGGTGAAGGTCTGAACGGTATGACGGCATAAAGGTAGCAATTTCCGAACCATAGTGCCGAACAAGTGTTTTAAAAGCACTGGCGGCAAGAGACGGAACGCAATGGTGCGCGGGGGTGAGCGTACATCAAAAAGCGCACCGGGATGGAGCGTGCGTTTGTCCGGTTTAGCTCTTCGTGGCGAGGGAGCTTGCTCCCGCTGGAGGCGCAGCCTCCCTCTGCGGTGCGTCCTTCAGAATCAGGGGGCGCTTCGCGCCCAGCGGGAGCAAGCTCCCTCGCCACGAGAGCGGGGTTTACTTGAGAAGATCCTGAAGCGTCGCCAGCGTGTCCGCCTCTTCGACGGTCTTGTCCTGGCGCCAGCGCAGCATCCGTGGGAAACGTACCGCGATCCCGCTCTTGTGGCGCTTGGACAAGGCAATGCCTTCGAAGCCCAGCTCGAAAACCAGGGTCGGCGTGACGCTGCTCACCGGGCCGAACTTTTCCACCGTGGTCTTGCGCACGATGCTGTCGACCTGGCGCATTTCTGCATCGGTCAGCCCTGAATAGGCCTTGGCGAAAGGCACCAGCGTGCGTTCTCGGCTGCCGGGCGGGTTGTCCCACACGGCGAAGGTATAGTCGCTGTAGAGGCTGGCGCGTCGGCCATGGCCGCGCTGGGCATAGATCAGCACCGCGTCGACACTGAACGGGTCGATCTTCCATTTCCACCACACGCCCATGTCCTTGGTCCGGCCGACGCCGTACAGCGCGTTGCGCGCCTTGAGCATCATGCCTTCGACGCCGAGGCTGCGGGACGCTTCGCGCTGGCGGGCAAGGTCGAACCAATCCTGGCCAGTGACGATGGGCGACGGCAACAGCACTGGACTGTGGCAGCGGGCAATCAGGGCCTCCAGTTGCTCGCGACGCTCGGCCTGGGGCCGGCTGCGCCAGTCCTCGCCTTGCCATTCCAGCAGGTCGTAGGCCATCACCACCACGGGGGCGTCTTCCAGCACTTTCTTGCTCAAGGTCTTGCGACCGATGCGCTGTTGCAACAGGGCGAAGGGTTGCACCGCCGGCTGCAGCGGCGCTTCCGGATCAAAGGCATCCTCGGTGACTGCCTGCGGGGCTTTCCAGACCACGATCTCGCCATCGATCACCGTGCCGTCGGGCAACGCCTGCGCCAGAGAATGCAATTCAGGAAAGCGCTCGGTCACCAGGTCCTCGCCACGGGACCAGACCCACAAATGGCCGTCACGCTTGATCACCTGGGCGCGGATTCCGTCCCATTTCCACTCCACCTGCCAGTCGCTGGCCGGCCCCAACAAGGTGTCGAATTGCTCAATCGGTTGTGACAAGGCATGGGCCAGGAAAAACGGATAAGGCTGGCCGCCGCGCTGGGCATGTTCATCGGCAGATTCGCCGGCGATCAGCTTGAGGTAACTGGCCGCGGTCGGGCGATGGGACAGATCGGTGTAGCCCACCAGCCGTTGGGCCACCCGTTTGCTGTCGAGCCCGGCCATCGTAGCCAGCGCCCGGGTGACCAACAACTTGGACACCCCGACGCGGAAACTGCCGGTGATGAGCTTGATGCAGAGCATCAGGCTGGATCGGTCAAGTTCTGCCCACAGCGCCGGAAGCCGCTGCGCCAGTACCTCTGGCGACTCACCGCGCAACGGCAGGAGTTTTTCCTCGATCCACACCGCCAGGCCTTCATCGGAACTGTGGGGCGATTCGGGCAGTACCAGCGAAATGGTTTCGGCCAGGTCGCCCACTGCCTGGTAACTTTCTTCGAACAGCCAAAGAGACAGGCCGGACACCTGGACCGCCAGCTCGCGGAGGATTTTCACCGGTACCAACTGCCTGGGACGCCCGCCCGAGAGGAAATACACCGCCCAGGCGGCGTCCTCGGGTGGCGCCTTGCTGAAGTAATCCTGCATGGCCGCGAGCTTGGCGTTGCTGGAGGTGGTGGCGTCGAGTTCGGCGTACAGCTCGGCAAAAGCTTTCATGAAGCCTCCTCGCCGCTGTCGCTCGCCACGGCGACGTCCTCTTCGTCATCGCCGTATTCCGTGGTGAAGCCCTGGGCGTCGAGGCCTTGTTCGCAGAGATGACGCACCAGCACGGCGACCGATCCATGGGTGACCATGACCCGTTCGGCGCCGGTCTGTTCGATGGCCCAGAGCAGGCCGGGCCAGTCGGCGTGATCGGAAAGCACGAAGCCCCGATCCACGCCCCGTCGCCGACGGGTGCCGCGCAAGCGCATCCAGCCGCTGGCGAAGGCGTCGCTGTAATCACCGAAACGCCGCATCCAGGTGCTGCCACCGGCGGAGGGCGGGGCGATGACCAGTGCCTGGCTCATGATCGGATCAGTCTTTTTCACATCGCCGGCATAGATCGTCGGCGGCAGGTGCACGCCGGCTTCGCGATAGACCCGGTTCAGCGGCTCAACCGCGCCATGGGCGAGTATCGGCCCCAGGCTCGCGTCGATGCCGTGGAGGATTCGCTGGGCCTTGCCAAAGGAATAGCAGAACAACACGCTGGCCCGGCCGGCGGCGATGTTCCCGCGCCACCACTGATTGATCTCATCGAACACCTGCGCCTGGGGCTGCCAGCGATAGATCGGCAGGCCGAAGGTGGATTCGGTGATGAACGTATGACATTTCACCGGCTCGAACGGTGCGCAGGTGCCGTCGGGCTCGACTTTGTAATCGCCGGACGCGACCCACACCTCGCCTTGGTATTCCAGCCGCACCTGGGCAGAACCCAATACATGGCCGGCGGGATGAAAGCTCAAGGCCACGCCATGGTGCACCAGCCGTTCACCGTAGGGCAGGGTTTGCAGGTTGATGTCCTGGCCCAGCCGGGAGCGCAGGATGCCTTCGCCGGGTGCCGCTGCCAGGTAGTGCTGGTTGCCGCCGCGGGCGTGGTCGCCGTGGGCGTGGGTGATGACCGAGCGGTCCACCGGACGCCATGGGTCGATGTAGAAATCTCCCTGCGGACAATACAGGCCTTCGGGGCGGGCAATGACCAGATCCATGCGGTTACCGGGGCGATGGGCTTGTCCGGTAGAGGCGGGGACGGGGGGAGAAGTTCGATCGGTTTTCCTGGTGGGATGGGCTGACGCCATCGCGAGCAAGCTCGCTCCCACAGGTTAATTCGGTTCATTTAAGAAAGGATGCACTTGTGGCGAGGGAGCTTGCTCCCGCTCGGCTGCGAAGCAGTCGTGAACCGGCGGGTGCGGTGTGCCTGATGCTCCGCACATGGCAGGTTTTTGGGGCCGCTTCGCGGCCCAGCGGGAGCAAGCTCCCTCGCCACGGGATCGTCGATTGCCTTAAGTGAATAGCATTAGAGGCAGATCGGCCTATTTTCCCGGCACCAAGGTCAAACGAGTCTTGCCATACGCCCGATCAAAATTCTGCGGTTGCAAGGGAAGGCTTTGATATTGACCCTTGAGCCACGGATCGAGGCCGTTCAGATAGTTCGGGCTGGCCGGGTTGCCCGACTGGCCGGCGCCGCCCTGGATCGTCAATGGCTCAGGCTGGCTGAAATCAACGATAAAGCGCGTGGCCGGCGCCAGGGTCGTATTGAAATCCTGGCCCCAGGCGAACGCGGCGGTATTGAGCGTGCTGCCATCGCCGCCGGCTGCCAGCGGGCCGCGTACGGTCTGGCCGCTGGCGTTTTTCCATTCCTGGCGGTGCAGCTTGCCCCACTGCCAGGCGCTGTGGTCAGTGCCCAGCAGACTGTCACCGGCGCTGACAGCCGCCGCGAGGCTGCGCGCCAGGATAACGGCCTTGTCTTCTTTTTGCGGCGTGCGCACATCGTCCCAGAACGGACTGTCCTCACGACCAAGCAAATGATCGGCCTGGGCCGAATAAGACAGCTGGCCGTTGGCGACCAGCGCTTTCCACGCCGGACTGCCCTCGGGGCCCAGTTCATCCAGGAACGTCTGCTTCATGCTTTCTTGCAGGAACAACTCATAGATCGCTGCGTCGGCAGAAACCGGACTGAGCCTGCCATCGAACGCCATCAGCCGGGTATAGGCCTCGCGTGCCTTGGCGCGGTCCGCCACCGGCAGGGCTTCGATGGCTTGCTTGAGTGGCTGGGCCATGCCCGGGGCTTCGAAGACCTTTTTCAGCTTGGCGGCGAATGTCGTGGTCTGGTCGTATTGCATGGCGATCAGGCTGCGCGCGTCGTGCTTGCCTGCGCCGGCCAGTTCGGCCAGCCGCTCGCCACGTTCCGGCGCCGCCCAGGAGTTGGACAGTTGCATGCCGTAGCCATGGGGAATGACGCGCTGGTTGGCGGTGCCGAGCCAACCCTGCGCCGGATCCTGGTCGTAGGGGTGCAGCATCGGATCGGCGTAACCGTCCCAATCGTAACGGCTGTCCCAGCCCGGCGACGGCAACAGGCCTTCGCCCTCGCGGCGGTTCGGGTAGCGACCGGTGACCTGCCAGCCGATATTGCGGGCGTCGGCGAACACCATGTTCACTGCCAGGGCGCGGATCTCCCGGCTCGCGTCGGAGGCTTTCTCGACGTTCTGCGCGCGCGACAGATCGAAGAGCGCGTCCAGGGTCTTGTCATCGGTGAAGCTCGGCAATTGCAGGGCCAGGCCCAGACCGTTGGCCATGGCCGGACCTTGGGCGCTGTTGAGCAACGGACCGTGGCGGGTTTCGTACACCGCTTCTCTGATCGACCGTTGGCCCTTGATGAAGTAGGTCTCGTTGCGCACGGTCGCCTGCTGCCACTTGCCGTTGGCTTCGTAGGACAGCCCGTTGCCCTGGCGTCGGATCTTTTCCAGGTACAGGTCCTGGTTGTCGCCGAGAACACTGGTCATGCTCCACGCGACGTTACCGTTGAAGCCCGCGAGGATCATCGGGATGCCCGCCACGGAAAGCCCGGCCGCCTGATATTTGGGCGCGCGAATCTGCACCGGGCTCCAGAGCGACGGCACGCCCAGCGGGCCATGGCTGTCGCCGGCCAACAGGCTCTTGCCGTTGCGGCTGCGCTGCGGGCCGATGGCCCAGTTGCTCGAAGACGCTGCGCCCAGCAGGTTCAGGTTGGCCAACTCGGCGCTGGCCTTGCTGATTTCGTTCAAACCGGGAATCTGCCCATTGAGCCGGACGCCCTGCAGCTTTTCGGCTTCGGTCAAGGGCAATGGCTCGTCCGGGTAGGACGGGCTCAGCCAGGCCAGTTTATCGTTGGTTACGCTCTGGGCCAGCACCAGGGCGGCGACTTCTTCCGGCAGGTTCGCCGATTGGGTGAAGTTAAGCAGGCAGAACAGCAGCGCCGAATCTTCCGGTTTCCAGTATTCGGGTTTGTAGCCGGTGGTGGCCAGGTCCGCCGGCAGCTTGTCGCGGTAGCGGAACAGGTAGGCGTTGACGCCTCGCGCATAGACTTCGAAAAAGCGCTTCAGGCGTGGCGAAGATGCCTTGTACAGCTCATCTGCGCTTTTCTTCAGGTTGACGGCGCGCATGTAGCGGTCGACGTCCAGCCGTTCGGCGCCGGACATTTCCGCCAGGCGGCCCTGGGCGAGCAGGCGCAGGGTGGCCATCTGCGTGATCCGGTCGCTGGCATGCACATAGCCGAGGGCAAACAGGGCGTCATGAAAACTGTTGCTCTCGATCAGCGGCATGCCCAAGGCATTACGCCGGACCGAGACATTCTGCGCCAGCCCCTTGAGCGGTTGTACGCCGGTGGTGGGCGCGACCGTGTCCTGGGTATTCCAGGCCTGGCAACCGCTTAAAGCGAGCACGCTGGCCACTGCTGCGGCAACGCCGAGCTTGGGAAAGAAAGAAATCGAGGCTGGCGAGGCCATGGCAAAGCTCCTGCGGGAGGGGGTGGCACCAATAAAGGCGCTACGTTAGTGAGCAGGAGAAGGGCGCGCAAGCGGGCTTTGGGGTTATTTGATGTTTTGCGATGAAAGCCCGGGCCACCAGAGACTTGCTTGTAAGAGAAGGTGGTGCTCAAGTGTGGAAAAACCGACGACCGAGAGATCCGGAATGGAGCTACAGAAAAACGCGGCGCTGATCCTTATCGATCAGCAGAAAGGCATCCTCCATCCCAGGCTTGGCCCGCGCAACAACCCCGAGGCGGAGCTGCGCATGCTGGAATTGCTCGGATGCTGGCGAGAGTCGGCGCGGCCAATCATCCATGTCCATCATTTGTCCCGGTCCGAGGCGTCAGTCTTCTGGCCTGGACAATCAGGCGTGGAGGTTCAGGACCGGTTCAGGCCCATGGCTGGGGAAGGGCTGGTCCAGAAGCAGGTGCCCGATGCGTTTTGCGGCACGACCCTGGAAGCGGATTTGCGCAGTGCGGGGATCGGGCAACTGGTGATTGTCGGCGTGGCCACGAACAATTCGGTGGAGTCCACCGCGCGCACGGCTGGCAACCTGGGGTTCGATACGTGGGTAGCCGAGGATGCCTGTTACACCTTCGACAAGCCCGACTTCTTCGGTTATGCCCGTTCGGCTGCCGAGGTGCATGCGATGTCCCTGGGGAATCTGCATGGGGAGTATGCGACGGTGATCAGCGTGGAGCGGATTCTGGCGGCGGGCTGATAAACCGAGATGGATGTGCTGGCCTCTTCGCGAGCAGGCTCGCTCCCACAGGGAAAAATGGTGCACCGCAGCACCAGTGTGGGAGCGAGCCTGCTCGCGAAGGCGGCCTAGCAGGCGAAAATTTTTTTTGCCTGCTCCATCAAGCCCCGTGGCACTTCTTGAATTTCTTGCCATTGCCGCACGGGCAAGGGTCGTTGCGACCGACGTCTTTCAGGGCGTTGCGCACGGGTTCCTGATGGGCGTGGCCGCAGTTCGGGCCGTGGACATGGCCGTGATCATGATCGTGGTGATGATCATGATCGTGGTTGCAATCAGGGCCATGGACGTGGGGTTGTTGGGTCATCGGGGTTACTCCGCAATTAGATCGGCGGCGATTATCACGCCATTGTGCTCCAGGTGCACGTAGTCGGCGATGAATAAACCGGTTTCCAGCTCCCCCTCCAGACGATAGGGAATCTGTTGCCGGGGTTTCTTCAGCATTTTCACCAGTTCGCGCACCTGCGGCCACAGGTTGGTGCGGATCGGCACCTTGAAATAGGCGCTGTGTCCGGGGCGCACCGTAAACCAGTGTTCATGTTCTCCTTCGGTCAGCAGCAGGTCGTCCAGGTGGATCCGGTAGGTCAGGCCGCGTACGGTGAGGTCGTCTTCGCCGGGGTTGTCGACGCGAAAGTGCAACATGAACTTCTGCTCCAGCAACCGGGCCCGCACCACCTCCACCTTGACCAGATGCACCTGTGGTTCGGGTGCCTCTTCACCTCGCCAGGACGCACACCCCCCTAGCCCGACGAACAGCAGCAGGCAAGTGATGCGCAGCAATCGAGATGTCTGGGTCATGTCCGTGCCTCTGGTTTGTTTCAGTCTAGCCCCCTTGGTCGGTGGACGAGCGTCGGACGTTTCCGAAAATCAACGAATCAAGTAACTGGCGCAGCACTTCTTGAATTTCTGCCCGCTACCGCACGGGCAGCTGTCGTTGCGTCCCGTCTTGACCGGCACGGTCGGGTCAATGAAGTACCAGCGCCCGCCGTTCTGCACAAACGAAGATTGTTCGCGGTGGCTGTGTTCGCCCTGGCCGTCGTGCCAGCGTGCGGTGAAAGTGACGAAGGCATGTTCCGGCTGGCCGCCGAATACCTCGCTGCTCTCCACCTCCAAGCCCAGCCAGGTGCTGCCGGCGCTCCATTCGCTGATGGCCTGGCGGTCGAGGCCATCCTGCTGGGCGGGCAGGGTGGTGCTCACCAGATAATCCACCAGGCCCAGCACATAAGCGCTGTAGCGCGAGCGCATCAAAGCTTCGGCGCAGGGCGCCGGATGACCGTCGTGATAATGGCCGCAGCAGGCGTCCAACGGGTTGCCGCTGCCGCAGGGGCAAATGGTTGTATGCAGGCTAGTGTCCACAGCTACCACCAATATTTTCCAAAGTTTTCCGGGTTGGCCCAGAAACGTGAGTTGAGCCAGTCGGGGACCTGCTTGTATTCAAGCAGATCGTAGGTAAACAGGGTCAGCACCTGATCTTCGCGCTGGAAGCGTTCGCTGGCCTGCAGGGCCAGGGAGAAGAAGTCGGTTTCCTGCCAGCCGCACGCGTTGAGGTCGGCCAGCACGGCAATCCGGCTGGCGTTGAGGTTGCGAATGCCGCCCAACAGGTTCAGACCGTCGCGCTTGGGCAAATGCTCCAGGCAATCGAGCGCCAGGGCCAGGTCGAAACGCCGCGCAGCCAGATCCGCCGGCAAGGGGCCGGGGGCAGCATGGACCACCTCGGTGTCGGGATGCGCCTGCTGGAATGCCTCGAGCGCGGGGAAGCTGCCGGCGCCGATCAGCAGCAGCTTTTGCGGGGCATAGCGGTCAAGCACGGCGGCCAGCGCCTGCTGGGGCGTGCGCGAAGAAATGGCAACGGTCATCGAAGTTCCTCAGTCAGAACCGTCACGATAGCGCGCGTGGACGCACGGGCCTAGAGCGGTTTGTCTTCGAACGCCGCGATCCGCCGTAAACAGGCGGCCAAAGCTGTGGTTGCGTCACGCTGGCGCAGAACCCGAGTCGGGTCTTTACTCCCCTGAATCGGCGCGAAGCCGATCCTTCAAGGAGAAAACCCGATGAGCATAGTTCGGACAGCGTTACCCCTGGTTCTGCTAACCAGTGTGTTGACTGGTTGCGCAGGTTTGCAAAAAACCGACTGGCCGATCTGTGCGGCCACCGGTGGTGTGGTCGGCGCAGGATTGGGCGCCATCGAAAGCAGTTCCTGGATCGGCCCGGGCGCACTGGTCGCCGGTACGGTGGCGGCAGGCTGGTGCTGGGCCCATGGCGATGGCGACGAGGACGGCGATGGCGTGCCGGACAGTCGTGACAAGTGCCCGGGCACGCCGAAGGGCGTGCAGGTCGATGCCGACGGCTGCCCACCACCGGCACCCGCACCGACACCGGTGGCTGAAGCGCCCGTGATGGTCCAGGAAGAAACGATCGTGGTCCGCGACGTGCATTTCGAATTCAACAAGGCCACCCTCACGCCGACGGACAAAGAAGTGCTGAGCACCATCGCGACCCGGCTGAAGCAGGAAACCTCCACCGCACAACTGCGAGTGACCGGGCACACCGACAGCGTCGGCAGCGATGCCTATAACCAGAAACTGTCGGAAAAACGCGCCAACTCGGTGGTTCAATACCTGGTCGAAAGCGGCGTGCCTCGCGCCAGTTTCGTCTCGGTGGCCGGCGCCGGGGAAAGCCAGCCGGTGGCGGATAACAAAACCGCCGATGGTCGCGCGATGAACCGTCGCACCGAAATCAAGATAAACCGCTGAACCCCTCGTTCTCCGCGGCTTGTACAGTCGCGGATGCGGGTCTTTACTCCTGTGTGACCGGTATGGGCCGGTGACACAGGAGCATTCACCATGAACGTTCTAATCAAGGCCGCCTTACCGCTACTGCTGGCAAGCAGCCTGCTGTCCGGTTGCGCCACTCACAGTGATGGCAGTGCCTCGCTCAATCAGCGTACCTGGCCGATCTGCAGCTTGATCGGCGGGCTTGTCGGCGGTGGTCTCGGGGCCATCGAAAGCGGTGGCTGGGCCGCCGGTGGCGCTGCGTTGGGGCTGCTGGGCGGTGGTTCGATCTGTTACGCCCAGGACGGCGACGAAGACGACGATGGTGTATTCGATCGTCGCGACCGTTGTCCCGATACACCGGCCAATACCCCCGTCGAACATCACGGCTGCCCGCTGCCGCAATATCCGGCCAGCACGCCACCGGCCGAGCCGGACATGCCCACCAGCGAAGTCATTACCCTGAACGACGCTGGCAAGGTGCTGTTCGATTTTGACAAATCCGACCTCACCGCCGCGGCCAGAAGCCAGCTCGATGAGCTGACGGCAAAACTGAGTCACGCCAACGTCGCCAGTATCCGCGTGGTGGGCCACACCGACAGTGTCGGTACCGAGGCGTATAACGAGGGCCTCTCGGAACGTCGGGCCGGCAGCGTGGTGGAGTATTTGCTGACCCAGGGCGTGGCCCCGGCAAAACTCACGAGTGAAGGCAAGGGCGAAAGCCAACCGGTGGCCGACAACGAGACTGATGAGGGGCGGGCCCAGAACCGTCGGGTCGAATTGCATATCCAGCGTTAAACATCATCGCCCAAGCGGGCCAGAGCCGTCGGATCGCCAGGAAGGCGGTCCGCTGGGCCTGGATTAAATTTGCCGGGCCCTCTGGCATATCCTGCGCGCAAGCCGTTACTGTGCGCGCAAAGAATAATTCTCGAAACGGGGGGCGTATGAAGGTGTTTTGGTGGCTGGGGCGCTTGCTGACCCTGCTGTTCTGGGTGGTGGTGCTGGTCAATCTGGTCATGCCGTTCGTCCATCCGCTGCATCTGCTGGTCAATCTGGCCGGGGTATCGTTACTGGCGATCCATCTGCTCGAACTTTTATTGTTCAGGGCTCGGTTTCGTGGTCGTCCCGCTCCTGGCCGTGATCGCCTCAGGGTGCTGCTGTTCGGCATCTTTCACCTGCAAACCCTCCCGACCGCGCCAGAGGCCTCCCATGCGTAAACTGTGTCTGCTCGCATTACTCGTATGCCCGTGGGCCAGCGCTCAAGTGGTCCAGGTGGAAAGCCACTCGTTGATGCGCTTGCCCAACACCACCAGCACGCTTGCCCTGGAGCGATTGGACGTGGCCGACTACGGCACGCTGCTGGTGCCTTCGAACGTCACTGAGCTGTCGATCGGCCAATTGCACCTGGGGCGGGAGGCAAGGATCGCGATCGTACCGGCACAACAGGCGCTGGAGATGAAAGTCGCCCAGGCCGAACTGGCTGAAGGCAGCCAGATCACCGCCCGTGGCGCGCCGGGAACCTATACCAAGGCGGCGCGCCCGGGGCGTAACCTCAATCTGCGCTTCGAGGCGTTGAACGCGCCGCTGCTGTCGGTGGATGCCCGTGGCGGTACCGGTGCGCCAGGTTACGTGGGCCTTGACGGCGCCAACGGCCAGGCACCGGGTTGCACTTGGGGTTCGGCCGGTCGCGGCGCTGACGGCAGCAACGGCGCGGATGGCCAGCCGGGCGCGGCCGGCGCGCTGGTTCGGCTGCAATTGCCCCGCGCTTATCCCGACGAACAGATCAAGGTGATGGTAGATGGCGGCGCTGGTGGCGCGGCGGGGCCTGGCGGCAAGCCTGGCACGGGAGGCAAGGCCAAGGGCTGCCTGGTCTACACCGCCGACGGCGGCAAGAGCGGCCGTCCCGGTGCCGATGGCCAGCCAGGGCCTGCCGGCGCGGCGGGTGCGGTGACGGTGCAGCGGTTCTGAAGAAAACTTGCCCTGAACCTGTGGGAGCGAGCTTGCTCGCGATGACGGTGTATCAGTCAATATTCCACTGACTGACAAAACGCCATCGCGAGCAAGCTCGCTCCCACAGGGTTGGATAACTGTTTCAGAACATCGGCCGAGCCGCGCCGATCGCCACCACCAGCAACCCGATCAACAGATTGATCCCCACCAGCCTGCGAATCTTCCCCAGCACCGCCGCACCCGTCGGCCAATCCTGCGCCGTCACAGCGTTACGCAATGCTGGCAGTTGCAGGCCCTGGATACGGATGAACAAAGCCGCCATCACCACATACAACCCCATCATTACCTGCACGTAACGCGGCGCGGTTTCGAAACCGGCGAAGCGCATGTGGATCAGGCCCACGCCGCTGATCGGCAAAAGCACCACGGCCACCCAGACCCAGACGAAAAAACGCTGAAACACTTCTACCCACAACTTGAGCCGGGCAGGGCCCTCAAGCGCCGTGATTGCGGCGGGTCGCAGGATCATCCAGGCGAAAAACATACCGCCAACCCAGACCAGGGCCGCCAGCAAATGCAGGGTGTAGACGAGGGCAAAGGGTGTCATTGGGTCACTCCGTTCTGCGCAGGATTAATTAGCGGGGTATGATAGCCGCCGATCCGAACCACTGAAAATTTATCCAGCGTTTTTTGCGCCCGACCATTCATGATCAGCACCGAACTCAAAACCACGATCCAGGGCGCCTATTCGCGTTTTCTCGAAGCCAAGAGCCTCAAGCCGCGATATGGCCAGCGCCTGATGATTGCCGAAGTGGCAAAAGTCCTGGGTGACATCGACACCGACGACGAAGGCCGGCGCAGCGGCGAGCCTGCCGTCGTCGCGGTGGAGGCCGGCACCGGTACCGGCAAGACCGTGGCCTACAGCCTGGCGGCGATCCCCACCGCCAAGGCCGCCGGCAAGCGTCTGGTGATCGCCACGGCCACCGTCGCCCTGCAGGAGCAGATCGTCTACAAGGACCTGCCCGACCTGATGCGCAACAGCGGGCTGAACTTCAGCTTCGCGCTGGCCAAGGGTCGTGGGCGCTACATGTGCCTGTCCAAACTCGACATGCTGTTGCAGGAAGGCCACGCGCAGACCGCCACCGCCCAGCTGTTCGAGGAGGAAGGTTTCAAGATCGAGGTCGACGAGGCCAGCCAGAAGCTGTTCACCAGCATGATCGAAAAGCTCGCCGGCAATAAGTGGGACGGCGACCGCGACAGCTGGTCCACGGCTCTGGAAGACGCTGACTGGTCGCGCCTGACCACCGACCACAGCCAATGCACCAATCGCCATTGCCCGAACTTCGGCCAGTGCGCTTTCTACAAGGCTCGCGAAGGCATGGGCAAGGTCGACGTGATCGTCACCAACCACGATATGGTCCTGGCCGACCTGGCCCTGGGCGGCGGCGCCGTGCTGCCGGACCCGCGCGACACGATCTATGTGTTCGACGAAGGTCATCACCTGCCGGACAAGGCCATCGGCCATTTCGCCCATTACACCCGGCTGCGCTCAACCGCCGACTGGCTGGAAACCACTGCCAAGAATCTCACCAAACTGCTCGCCCAGCATCCGTTGCCCGGCGACCTGGGCAAGTTCATCGAGCAGGTGCCGGAACTGGCGCGGGAGATCAAGACGAACCAGCAGTTCATGTTCACCGCCTGCGAGCAGGTGGCCGACTTCAAGCCCGGCGAAGATGTCGAGGGCCGCGAGCGGCCACGCCATCGGTTTGTCGGCGGGGTGATCCCCGAGCATATGCGCGAGATGGGCATCGAACTCAAGAAGGGCTTCGCGCGCCTGACCGACCTGTTCACGCGCCTGACCGATCTGCTCAAGGAAGGCATGGATGGCGAGGTCAATATCGGCATCGGCAGCAACCAGGCCGAGGAGTGGTATCCATTGTTCGGCAGCTTGCTGTCCCGCTCCCAGGGTAACTGGGAGCTGTGGACCGCGTTCACCACCGAAGACCCGGAAGACAATCCGCCGATGGCGCGTTGGCTGACGCTGGCCGAGAGCGGCTCGCTGTTCGACATCGAGGTCAATGCCAGTCCGATCCTGGCGGCGGACATGCTGCGGCGCAACCTGTGGAACGTCGCCTACGGCGCGCTGGTAACCTCCGCCACGCTGACGGCCCTGGGCACTTTCGACCGTTTCCGCATGCGCGCCGGCCTGCCGAAAAAAGCCGTGACCGCCGTGGTCCCGAGCCCCTTCCACCATGCCGACGCCGGCGTGCTACGCGTGCCGGACCTCAAGGCCGATCCGCGCGATGCCGCCGCCCACACTGCCGCGATCATTCGCGAGCTGCCTGCGCTGGTGGAAGGTTCGCGCGGCACCCTGGTGCTGTTTTCCTCGCGCAAACAGATGCAGGACGTCTTTGACGGCCTCGATCGTGACTGGCGCAAGCAGGTGTTCATCCAGGGCAACCTGTCGAAGCAGGAAACCTTGAACAAGCACAAGGCCCGGGTCGATGGTGGCGATTCCAGCGTGCTGTTCGGCCTGGCGAGCTTTGCCGAAGGCGTCGATTTGCCGGGGGCCTATTGCGAACACGTGGTGATCGCCAAGATTCCATTCTCGGTGCCGGACGATCCGGTGGAAGCCGCGTTGGCCGAATGGATCGAAGCCCGTGGCGGCAACCCCTTCATGGAGATTTCCGTGCCGGATGCCTCGCTGAAGCTGGTCCAGGCCTGTGGCCGCTTGCTGCGTACCGAGGAAGACCGCGGCACCATCACCCTGCTCGATCGCCGGCTGGTGACCCAACGCTACGGCAAGGCGATCCTCAACGCGCTGCCGCCGTTTCGGCGGGAGATTTCCTAGACGTCTGGCGAGGGGGCTTGCGTGGCGAGGGAGCTTGCTCCCGCTGGGTTGCGCAGCAGCCCCAAAACCTGACGCGGTGGTGTATCAGGCCAAACGCGTTGAATTTTCCAAGGCCTGCTACGCAGTCCAGCGGGAGCAAGCTCCCTCGCCACAGGGGGCTGCGTTCAACCAGCCGTCTTGCGGCGGTTCCCAAAAGCCTCAATCGCTGAAACAATGCCAGCCATTGACAAAAAAGCTTTTGTTCCAAGGGAGTTACGGGTGCAAATTCAAGGTCATTACGAGCTTCAGTTCGAGGCCGTGCGTGAAGCGTTTGCGGCGCTGTTCGACAATTCCCAGGAGCGCGGCGCGGCGTTATGCATTCAGGTGAGCGGCCGCACCGTCGTCGACATCTGGGCCGGCACCGCCGACAAGGATGGTCATGAAGCCTGGCACAGCGACACCATTGCCAATCTGTTTTCCTGCACCAAGACATTCGCCGCCGTAACTGCCTTGCAACTGGTAGCCGAGGGCAAGCTGCAGCTCGATGCGCAGGTCGCCCGCTACTGGCCCGAGTTCGCGGCCGCCGGCAAGGAGTCCGTCACCCTGCGGCAATTGCTCTGCCATCAGGCCGGACTACCAGCGCTGAGAGAGTTGATGGCGCCTGAAGCACTTTATGACTGGCAGGCCATGACCGATGCCCTGGCGGCTGAAACACCTTGGTGGACGCCTGGCGAGGGCCACGGTTATGCCGCGATCACCTACGGCTGGTTGATCGGCGAGTTGCTGCGCAGGGCTGATGGCCGAGGGCCGGGTGAGTCCATCGTGGCTCGGGTCGCCAGACCGCTGGGGCTGGATTTTCATGTCGGCCTGGCGGACCAGGAATTTCATCGCGTGGCGCATATCGCCCGTGGCAAAGGCAACGCCGGAGATGCGGCGGCACAGCGCCTGTTGCAGGTGACGATGCGTGAACCTTCGGCCATGACCACCCGGGCCTTCACCAACCCGCCATCGATCATGACCAGCACCAACAAACCCGAGTGGCGCCGCATGCAGCAACCGGCCGCCAACGGCCACGGCAATGCCCGGAGCATCGCCGGGTTCTACGCCGGTCTGCTCGACGGCAGCCTGCTGGAAGGCGAAATGCTTGACGAACTGACCCGCCAGCACAGCTTCGGCGAGGACAAGACTTTATTGACCCAGACCCGTTTCGGCCTGGGTTGCATGCTCGACCAGGCGGACGTGCCCAACGCGACCTACGGCCTCGGGCCGCGGGCGTTTGGTCACCCTGGGGCAGGGGGCTCCATCGGTTTTGCCGATCCCGAGCACGACGTTGCGTTCGGTTTCGTGACCAACACATTGGGACCTTACGTCCTGATGGACCCGCGCGCGCAGAATCTCGCGCGGGTGCTTGCCACTTGTCTGTAAATAGTGGTTGTCGGTAATGCATACAGGAACCTCGGCTCCTTTGCGGTTTCCAAGCGTCTGTTTATGCGGCCGGAACATGGCCTCTGTTTTTTCATCCTGATCATTTTGTGGATATCCAATGTCATCGAATAAAACCCTCGCTCTGGCGCTGTGCTTCGCTATTACCGGTTGCGCACAAAACCCACAAAATGATGCCGAGGGCGGCGGTGGCTGGTGGCCGTTCGGCTCGTCCGACAAGGTCGCGAGCAAGGATGCGGCGCCACCGGCTCCTTTGAAACCCACCGCCCAGGCACCGCAGGCCAAGGCCGAGGGAGCCACACACTGGTGGTGGCCGTTCTCTTCGGATGAATCCGCCGCGGATGATGTCGCCAAAAAAGAACCGCTCAAACCTGAAGCCAAACCTGAAGCCAAGGCGCCAGCCGTGGCCAAGGCCGAAGCCGAAAGCAACGGCAAATGGTGGTGGCCGTTCGGCGGCAAGGAACAGGAGACCGCCAAGGCGGTGCCGATGCCCGACCCGAAAGTCACCCAGGCCTGGCTCGACGACTATGAGCCGAAGCTGCGTACGGCGATCAAGGACAGCAAGCTCGAACTCGAACGTCGCGATAACGTGCTGGTGGTTACCGCTCCCGCGGACGGTTCGTTCAACCCTGATCGTCCGGCCATGCTGCTGCCGGTGACACTCGGTCCGTTCACTCGCGTCGCCAAGATTCTTGAAGCCGATCCGAAAACCGCCGTACTGATCCTTGGTCACGCCGATACATCGGGCGCGGCGCCGGCCAACCTGAAGCTCAGCCAGGAGCGTGCTCAATCGGTGGCGGCGATTTTCCGTCTCAGCGGTTTGCAGCGTGATCGCCTGATGCTGCGTGGCATGGGCTCGGTGGCTCCGCGTGCGGCCAACGACAGCGTCGAAGGCCGGGCCTTGAACCGTCGCGTCGAGTTGCTGGTTACGCCAGCGAACACCATGGTTGCATTGCTGAGCAAGTACAACATGCCGGCCCCCGCGCCAGTAACCATGGTAGCTGCCCAGGACGTGAAACCCGCCGCGCCGGCCCCAGCCCCGGCGACGAAAAAGGCTGCCGCTCCGGCTGCCAAGAAAGCAGCGGCCAAGAAGGCTCCGGCGAAGGCACCCGCGAAGAAGACCCCGGCCAAGAAGGCTACGCCCGCGAAGAAGCCCGAGCCGGCCAAGGCCGCTGCCGACGGCAAGAAAGTCGCTGCCGCCGATACCGCCAAACAGTGATCGGCTGAACACAAGGAACGCGCCATGACCCAAACCCTGGCTGATATGCGCCGTGACTACACCCGCGATGGCCTGACCGAGGCGCAAGCCCCGGCCGAGCCGTTCGCCTTGTTTCACCAATGGTTTGCCGAGGCGGTGAAAACCGAACAGGCACCGGTGGAAGCCAACGCCATGACCCTGGCGACGGTGGACGCAGACGGCAGGCCTCACTGCCGGATCCTGCTGCTCAAGGGGCTCGATGCCGAGGGCTTCACGTTCTTCACCAACTACGACAGCGCCAAGGGCCAGCAACTGGCCGCGAGTCCGTTCGCGGCCATGACGTTTTTCTGGCCGACGCTGGAGCGCCAGGTGCGCATCGAAGGCAAGGTCGTGAAGGTCACCCCACAAGAGTCGGACGCTTATTACCAGGTACGGCCGCTGGGCAGCCGTCTCGGTGCCTGGGCCTCACCCCAGAGCCGGGTGATCGCCGGGCGGGATGAGCTGGAAGACTTGCTCAAGGCCACTGAGCAACGCTTCAGCGACAGCCAACCCCATTGCCCCGAGCATTGGGGCGGCTATCGCCTGTTGCCCGAGCGCATCGAATTCTGGCAAGGCCGCCCGAGCCGTCTGCACGATCGCCTCAACTATCGCCTGCAAGGCGCGGACTGGATTCGCGAGCGTCTGGCGCCCTGACGTCGGAGTAACCTGCCGCAGCGGCCTGGAGCCAGTGCGGCAGGTCCCGACGCTTGATCCCTAGTTCGCGGGCGAGGGCCAGTTGTTGCAGCATGTAGTCTCGCTTCCGTCCATTCTGCCCCGCCAACGACAAGGCCAGGTCGTGGTCCATCCAGCGTTTGATACGTACGTAGAGCCATCCGTGAAAGTACAGACCGGCGACGGTGGTGGCGACTATGATGAAGTAATCCATGGAAAATCCCGGTGTCGATGACGCGAACTTTCGAAATTGGCGCTACTGTTGGGTGAATTTTTCGGGTGCGCCTGTATCCCACCTGAATGAAAACAATTTTTCCCCGGCAAGGCCGTGACAGGCATCAAGCCGGGGAGTTTAATGGATCACTGTCTTTTGGAGTTTGATGCTATGCGCAAGTCTGTTTTGCTGGTTGCTTCCTTTTCCACGATGGCGATGTTACTGACAGGCTGCCAGTCAAGCCTGACCGGTGACTCCTATTCCCGTGACGAAGCGCGTCGCGTGCAGACGATTCGCATGGGCACCATCGAGTCCCTGCGCCCGGTCAAGATCGAAGGTACCAAGACCCCGATCGGCGGTGCAGCCGGTGCGGTGGTGGGCGGTGTTGGCGGCAGCGCTATCGGTGGTGGTCGTGGCAGCATCGTGGCAGCCGTGATCGGCGCCGTGGCCGGTGGCCTGATCGGCTCCGCCACTGAAGAAGGCCTGACCCGTACCCAGGGTGTAGAGATCACTGTGCGTGAGGATGACGGCAGCATGCGTGCCTATGTCCAGCAGGTTCAGGAGAACGAAGTGTTCCGTGTAGGTGAGCGGGTGCGGATTTCGACTGTCGATGGTACGAGTCGCGTATCGCACTAAAGGCTATCGGTATGTATATCGTTGTTGCGGTAATGGCTACTGGAGGTTCCACTCTTACAGCGGGTCATTTTTGAAGAGCGCAAAAATATAAAACCGACCTGGTTTGATAGGTTTGCGTTTTCCTAGAAGGGGCGGGCTTGCTTGCGAAGACGGTGTGTCAGCCAATGAATATATTGGTTGGGCTGGCCCCTTCGCGAGCAGGCTCGCTCCCACAGGGATTCCATGTGTGCGGTGCAATCTGTATCTGCCGGAGATCTAATGTGGGAGCGAGCTTGCTCGCGATAGCGGTGGCTCAGCTACAGAGATGCTAAGCGCTTGTCGCGCTGTTGCTGTTGCTGTTGCTGTTGCTGTTGCTGTTGCTGTTGCTGTTGCTGTTGCTGTTGCTGTTGCTGTTGCTGTTGCTCTGCTTTTGACTTTGATCTCGGCGCCCCATTAACCACGCTGGCCGAACGCAGGCATTGCGCAGTGGGCATCCCGGCATGGATGCCGGGATAGCCGCGCTGGGCCAGGGACGGCCCTTCGCGGCGGGCCCACGGAGCAATGCCGGAGTGAGGGCACACCGAGCCCAAGCGAGGTGCCGAGTGGTGGGGCAGAGCGTTTTTGGTTACTTTTGGGGCTCTTCCAAAAGTGACTCGCCGTAAGGGCGAAACCCTAAGCCGCCGTTACCGCAGCAACGGATATACACACCATCTCATGACAAGAAGCAAAGCCCGCTGAACACTCAGGAGCTCAGCTTTGAAGGCTTACGACTAGCCATCGCCGTCACCCCATACCCAATCAACGCCGCCAGGATCGACCCGGTGAGAATCCCCATCCGATCCATCCCCGCATACTCACTGACCTCCGGCACGAACGCCAGGGAGCCGACGAACAGGCTCATGGTAAAACCAATGCCACAAAGAATCGCCACGCCCAGTATCTGCCCCCAATTGGCCCCGGCAGGCAGGCTGGCGATGCCGATTTTCACCGCCAGCCAGGTCAGGCTGAACACGCCGACCGTCTTGCCCAGCAACAGGCCGATTGCGATGCCCATCGGGACATGATGGGTAAAGCTCTCGACCGTGACGCCGCTCAGCGAAAGGCCAGCGTTGGCGAATGCGAACAGCGGCAAGATAATGTAGGCCACCCAAGGATGCAGCGCATGCTCAAGCGTCAGCAGGGGAGAGGTTTCAGCGTTTCTCGTGCGCAGTGGGATGCAGAATGCCAGCGTCACCCCCGCCAGCGTGGCATGCACGCCGCTCTTGAGCACACAGACCCAGAGAATCAAGCCGACCACCATGTACGGTCCGAGCTTGACCACGCCCAGCCGATTCATTGCCACCAGGGCTGCGATGCAGGCCGCGGCCAGCCCCAACGACAGGGTCGACAGCTCGCCGGAGTAGAACATCGCGATGATGACGATGGCGCCCAGGTCATCAATGATCGCCAGCGTCATCAGGAACAGCTTGAGCGATACCGGTACGCGCTTGCCAAGCAAGGCCAGCACGCCGAGGGCAAAGGCAATATCGGTAGCCGTAGGAATCGCCCAGCCAGCGAGCGCGGCGGGGTTGTCGCGATTGAGAAACCAGTAGATCAGCGCCGGCACCAGCATGCCGCCTATTGCCGCGGCCCCCGGCAGGACGATTTGCGACGGTTTCGACAGTTGCCCGTCGAGCACCTCGCGTTTGACCTCCAGGCCAATAAGCAGGAAGAACAGCGCCATCAGGCCGTCATTGATCCATAGCAACAACGGCTTGGCGATCTTCAACGCACCGACCTGGACGACCACGGGCGTGTCCAGCAGGCCGCCATACAGCCAGGACAGCGGAGAGTTGTTGATGACCAGGGCCAGCACGGCGGCGGCAATCAAGAGCAGGCCGCTGGCAGCTTCCAGCTGGAAAAACCGCGTCAGTGAGTTACGTAGAGCCAAGGTTGCTCTCCATTCATCAAATCAAAAAGATGGCACACCCTAACCCGTACTGTTTGTTGTTAAAACAAAAGTTATATTCTTTTTTGTTATATGTCGTTACAGCGCCTGCGCCGGGCATTCTGGCAGTTGCCGGGCACATTGGACCTTAGCTGTACCTGTGCGGGATGTCGTTTTTTTCCTAAGCTGGTGTCTCGTATTTCCTGAGTAGATCGTGCCCCCGGCCATCGGTCTGCCTGAAAGTCCTACCGGCCCTGCGAGAAAACACCATGAACGATCCCCGCCAATGGGCGCGTGAAGCCATCCGTATCATCGAGGCGGATTTCCAACGCAGTGCCGATACGCATCTGATCCCATTGCCGCTGGCCGGACTGCCGGGCATCGAGCTGTATTTCAAGGATGAGTCCAGCCATCCCACCGGCAGCCTCAAGCACCGACTGGCCCGCTCGCTGTTCCTGTATGCATTGTGCAATGGCTGGCTCAAGCCCGGTGCACCGGTGATCGAGGCCTCCAGCGGCTCGACGGCGATTTCCGAGGCGTATTTTGCGCGGTTGCTGGGCCTGCCTTTCATCGCGGTGATGCCTGCCACTACCTCCCGGGAAAAAATCGCCCAGATCGCCTTCTATGGTGGCCAGAGCCATCTGGTGGATGACCCTACGCAGATCTACGCCGAATCCGAACGCCTGGCCCGCGAACATGACGGGCACTTCATCGACCAGTTCACCTACGCCGAGCGGGCCACGGACTGGCGGGCGAACAACAACATTGCCGAGTCGATTTTCCAGCAGATGCGCTTCGAGCGGCATCCGGAGCCCACCTGGCTGGTCTCCAGCCCTGGCACGGGCGGTACAACGGCCACCTTGGGGCGCTACGTACGCTACCGCCAGCACAGTACCCGTGTGCTGTGTGCCGACGCCGAGCGTTCGGTATTTTTCGACTACTACCGCAGCGGCGATGCCAGCCTGCGCCTGGATTGCGGGTCGCGGATCGAAGGGATCGGTCGGCCACGGGTCGAAGCCTCGTTCCTGCCCAAGGTGATTGATGCGATGGTCAAGGTGCCGGACGCCCTGTCCCTCGCGGCCATGCACTACCTGGCCCAGCGACTGGGACGGCGGGTCGGCGGATCCAGCGGCACCAACCTGATCGGCGCGCTGATCGCCGCGAAGCGAATGGTGCAAGGCGGTGAGTCGGGGTCGATCGTGGCGATTCTGTGTGATGGCGGGGAGCGTTATGCCACGACTTATTACGATCCGGCGTGGCTGAAGGCCCAGGGGTATGAGTTGGACCCATTGATCGATGCGGTGGCGGCATGTGCGGAGCGCGGAGAAGCGCTGCCAGAGAGCGTGTTGCGGGCCAATATCTGAATCACTGGGATCCCCTGTGGGAGCGAGCTTGCTCGCGATAGCGGTGGATCAGCCAACGGATGAGTTGGAGGCCAAGCCGCCATCGCGAGCAAGCTCGCTCCCACAGGGGCCTGCTGTTCATTCAATCCAGATGAACAGCATTTTCACAGTGAATGGATGTCAGTCCTTCAAGCCAAGAATATCCCGCGCCACCGCTTCGGCGATCCGGATCCCGTCCACGCCCGCCGACAAGATGCCGCCGGCATAACCGGCACCTTCGCCAGCCGGGAACAGGCCTTTGACATTCAAGCTCTGCAGCGTTTCGTTGCGGGTGATGCGCAGCGGCGATGAAGTCCGGGTCTCGATGCCGGTGAGTACCGCATCATGCAGTGAATAACCACGGATCTGTTTCTCGAACGCCGGCAGCGCTTCACGGATAGCCTCGATGGCGAAATCCGGCAGGGCCAGGGCCAAGTCGCCAAGGGCAACCCCAGGTTTGTAGGACGGTTCGACGCTGCCCAGCGCCGTGGACGGCTTGCCGGCGATGAAATCACCCACCAGTTGCGCGGGGGCTTCATAGTTGCTGCCACCGAGCACGAAGGCGTGGGACTCCAGGCGTTCCTGCAACTCGATGCCCGCCAGCGGGCCACCCGGATAATCCACTTCCGGCGTGATGCCGACGACGATGCCGGAGTTGGCGTTGCGCTCGTTGCGCGAGTATTGGCTCATGCCATTGGTCACGACGCGGTTCGGCTCGGAGGTCGCCGCCACCACGGTGCCGCCCGGGCACATGCAGAAGCTGTACACCGAGCGACCATTCTTTGCGTGGTGCACCAGTTTGTAGTCGGCGGCGCCGAGTTTCGGGTGGCCGGCGTACTTGCCCAGGCGTGCGCTGTCGATCAGCGATTGCGGATGTTCAATACGAAAACCCACCGAGAACGGCTTGGCTTCCATGTACACGCCACGGCTGTGGAGCATGCGGAAGGTATCCCGGGCGCTATGGCCCAGGGCAAGGATCACGTGTTTCGAACGGATCTGCTCACCGCTGGCCAGCTCGATGCCAACCAGTTGGCCGTCCTCGATCAAAACGTCGGTAACTCGCTCGCCGAAGCGCACTTCACCGCCCAGGGCGCGAATCTGCTCACGCATGTTTTCGACGACGCCGGTCAGACGGAACGTACCGATGTGCGGCTTGCTGACATAGAGGATTTCTTCAGGGGCCCCGGCCTTGACGAACTCATGCAGGACCTTGCGTCCAAGGAATTTCGGATCCTTGATCTGACTGTAGAGCTTGCCGTCGGAGAATGTCCCCGCGCCGCCTTCGCCGAACTGCACGTTGGACTCGGGGTTGAGCACGCTTTTACGCCACAGGCCCCAGGTGTCCTTGGTGCGCTGGCGTACTTCCGGGCCGCGCTCAAGGATGATCGGCTTGAAGCCCATCTGCGCGAGCAGCATGGCGGCGAAGATGCCGCACGGCCCGAAGCCGACCACGATCGGCCGCTCGCTCAAGTCCGCCGGTGCCTGGCCAACCACCTTGTAGCTGATGTCCGGCGCTTCGTTGACATTACGGTCATCGGCGAACTTGCGCAGCACACCGGCTTCATCGCGCACCGACAGGTCGATGGTGTAGATGAAGCACAGCTCGGAGGATTTCTTGCGGGCGTCGTAGCTGCGCTTGAACAGGGTGAAGTCGAGCAGGTCATCACTGGCGATGCCCAGCCGCTGCACGATGGCAGGGCGCAAGTCTTCTTCGGGATGGTCGATCGGCAGCTTGAGTTCGGTGATTCGTAACATGACGGGGTCCGGTTCGCGGGGCGCACAACTGCGCCAAGGCGTTCTTCAAACCGGCGATTATAAGCCGCAATCCCGGTTTTCCGTGAGGTTAAAACCCGTCATGCGTCGAATCAGTCGTCGCGCGCGCCACCAAAGTAGGCGCAACCGCGCTGGACCTGACCGTTGACCCGCAACTCGGCGCTCATGTGCTGCACGCTGCCACTGGTGCTGTCGACGCAGCGTTGCGGCGTGACCCACAACTCGACCTTCTGGCCGTTGGCCTCGGTGCCGAGGTTGAAGCGGCCATCGCCCAACTGCTCCTCGACGTAAGGCACCGCCAGCGGCGGCTGCCCTTGGCGATCCAGGACCAGGCCCTTGCCGCTGGCCTTGAGTGTCCATTCAGGGGCATGTCCCGCTGCCCGCAGAATCACCCGTTTGAAGTCAACATCATCGCAAGCGGCCCCGGAGCGTTCCAGGCGATACAGCTGCTCGACGTCCAGCTGGCTGTCGGTGCCGGCCGCCGCGCTGGAAACGATACGCCCGCGCAGATCGGCGAAGAGTTTGCCGCGATCATCCGCCAGGGTGGCGGCTTGTTGCAGCACGCTGGTACCGCCGGTGTCGTTGACGATGTAGCGGCGCTGTTCCTGGCACGGCTGGAACACCAGTTTGCCATCGGCCGCCGTGAGTTCGCCCTGCATGCGCGTCTGGCCGGCATGGGAGGCGCTCTGGCGCGGGGCGTCGAGCAACTGGCAGCCGGCGAAAAGCGCAAGCGAGGCAATACACAACAGGGAACGGGCGGCACGCATCATTGGGTCTCCAGACAAGTGCCGCCACGTTACTCAGACTGATCCTTCATCACAAGGGGTTAGCCGACGTGAAAAGTCTGCCCGTTTTGCAGGCCTTCGACGCTCTTGGCGTAGGCCAATGCCACTTCAGCCGCAGGAACCGGCTTGTAGCCGCGGAAGTACGGCGCATATTTGTCCATCGCTTCCAGCAATACGTTCGGGCTTACCGAGTTGAGCCTGAGGCCCCGGGGCAGCTCGATTGCCGCAGCGCGCACAAAACTGTCGAGGGCGCCGTTCACCAGGGCCGCCGAGGTGCCGCTCTTGATCGGGTCGTGGCTGAGTACGCCGGTGGTGAGGGTAAAGGATGCGCCGTCATTGGCGAATTCGCGGCCGATCAATACAAGATTGACCTGACCCATCAACTTGTCTTTCAAACCGAGGGCGAAGCTTTCTTCGGTCATGTCGCCCAGCGGCGCGAAAGTGACGTTGCCCGCCGCACAAACCAAAGCATCGAAGCGGCCGGTTTTTTCGAAAAGGGCGCGGATCGAGGCGCTGTCGCTGATATCCACTTGCACATCACCGCTGTGGCGGCCGATACGGACAATTTCATGACGGGGCGACAACTCGTTAGCGATGGCCGAACCGATGGTTCCGTTGGCGCCGATCAACAGGATTTTCATGGACTGATCCTCAAATGGGGTGGACGAGGTTGCAGTCTAGAGTGGATTTTCCTCGGGATAAGCGTGCTAATAGGAAACCTTTGGTTTTCGTTTGGAAACAATCCAATGAGCGAGATCGATGATCTGGCAGCGTTTGCCGTGCTGGTCGAGGCCGGTAGTTTTACCCTGGCGGCGCAGCGGTTGGGATGCAGCAAGGGGCAGCTGTCCAAGCGCATCAGCCTGCTGGAGGAGCGGTTTTCAGTGATCCTGCTCCAGCGCACGACGCGACGCCTGAGCCTGACGGCGGCGGGTGCGGCGCTGTTGCCCCAGGCCCAGGCCTTGTTGGTGCAAGTGGAAAGGGCGCGTCAGGCATTGGCCCGCTTGCAGGGTGAAATTTCCGGGCCGGTGCGGATGACGGTGCCGGTTTCGTTGGGCGAAACCTTTTTTGAAGGGCTGCTGACCGAGTTCGCTCTCGCCTACCCCGACGTGCAGATCGAGTTGGAGCTCAATAACGGTTACCGCGATTTATCGCGCGATGGGTTTGATCTGGCGATCCGCTCGGATGCGGCGATCGACGAGCGGCTCGTGGCTCGCCCGCTGCTGGCCTGGCATGAACTGACCTGCGCCAGCCCGGCCTATCTGGAACGCTTCGGTGAGCCCGCGGTTCCCCAGGCCCTGGCGGAGCACAAATGCCTGCTCAACAGTCATTACAGCGGCCGTGAGGAGTGGTTGTACCACCAGCAACATGAATTGCTGCGGGTGCGGGTGTCCGGGCCGTTTGCCAGCAACCATTACAGCCTGTTGAAAAAAGCCGCCCTGGCCGGCGCTGGAATCGCCCGTCTGCCGTCGTATCTGCTTGACCAGGAACTGGCCGACGGCCGCCTGCGCTGGTTGCTGCGGGACTTTCAGACCCGTCGCATGCCGATGTACCTGGTGCATCCATATCAGGGAGGGTTGCCCAAGCGTACGCAGGTGCTGGCTGATTATCTGATTGAATGGTTCAAGCGCAGCGGGGAGGCGCTGGATCGGTTGTAGCCGGTCCCTGTGGCGAGGGAGCTTGCTCCCGCTCGGTTGCGCAGCGACCGAAAAATCTTAGGGCCGCTACGCAGCCCAGCGGGAGCAAGCTCCCTCGCCACAGGGATCTACGTCCAACATCCGAGCAAAAAAAACGGCCCGAAGGCCGTTTTTTCTATCGCGACAGACTCAACCGCCCAGGTACGCCTCGCGCACTTTCGGGTCGGTCAGCAGTGCTTCACCGGTGCCTTGCATCACCACGCGACCGTTCTCCAGCACGTACGCCCGGTCAGCGATCTTCAGCGCCTGGTTGGCGTTCTGCTCCACCAGGAACACCGTCACCCCATCCTTGCGCAGCTGTTCGATGATGTCGAAGATCTGCTGGATGATGATCGGCGCCAGGCCCAGGGACGGCTCGTCGAGCAGCAGCAGCTTGGGCTTGCTCATCAGTGCACGACCGATGGCGAGCATCTGCTGTTCGCCGCCGGACATGGTGCCGCCGCGCTGGGTAAAACGCTCTTTCAGGCGTGGGAAAAGGTGCAGCACCTTGTCCATCTGTTCCTGAAAGTCGCCCTTGTCGGTAAAAAAGCCGCCCATGGCGAGGTTTTCTTCCACAGTCAGCCGGGCAAATACCCGACGGCCCTCAGGTACCACGGCGATGCTCTTGCGCATGATTTGCGCCGAGTCCTGGCCCACCAGTTCCTCACCCATGTAGCGGATGCTGCCGCTGTGGGCCTGCGGCGAACCGCAGAGTGTCATCAGCAGGGTGGACTTGCCGGCGCCGTTGGCACCGATCAGCGTGACGATTTCGCCCTGGCGGACCTCGACGTTGACGCTGTGCAGCGCCTGGATCTTGCCGTAGAAGGTGGAAACGTTTTCGAACTGCAGCATTTACGCTTCCCCCAGGTAGGCTTTGATCACTTCAGGATTGTCGCGGATCTGTTCCGGCGTACCGTCGGCCAGGGGCGTGCCCTGGTTGATCACGACGATGTGGTCGGAAATGCTCATGACCAGCTTCATGTCATGCTCGATCAGCAGCACGGTCACGTTGTGCTCCTCGCGCAGCACGCTGATCAGCGCCTTCAGGTCTTCGGTTTCCTTCGGGTTCAGGCCGGCGGCCGGTTCGTCGAGCATGAGGATCCGCGGACGGGTCATCATGCAGCGGGCGATTTCCAGGCGCCGTTGCTGACCGTAGGCCAGGGTCCCGGCGGTACGGTTGGCGAACTCGGTGAGGTTGACCTTGTCCAGCCAGTACTCGGCGTACTCCATGGCCTCGCGTTCGCTCTTGCGGAACGCCGGGGTCTTGAACAGGCCGGCAAAGAAGTTGGTGTTCAAGTGACGATGCTGGGCGATCAGCAGGTTTTCGACCGCCGTCATGTCCTTGAACAGCCGCACGTTCTGGAAGGTCCGCACCACGCCCTTGCGGGCAATGTGATGACCGGGCAGGCCCTGGATCGGTTCGCCGTCCAGCAGGATGGTGCCGCCGGTAGGCTGGTAGAAACCGGTCAGGCAGTTGAACACGGTGGTCTTGCCCGCGCCGTTCGGCCCGATCAAGGCAACCACTTGTTTCTCTTTAACGGTCAGGGCCACGCCGTTGACCGCCAGCAGTCCGCCGAAGCGCATGCTTAAATTCTCGACCTTGAGGATCTCGCGGCTCATTTGCGCAGCTCCGTTCTTAGTTTAAGTTCGGGGCGTTGCATAGGCAGCAGACCTTGAGGACGCCAGATCATCATCAGCACCATCAAGGCGCCGAACATCAACATGCGGTATTCGCTGAATTCACGCATCATTTCGGGCAGCAGGATCATCACGATCGCCGCCAGGATCACACCCAATTGCGAGCCCATCCCGCCCAGCACGACGATGGCGAGAATGATCGCCGACTCGATGAAGGTGAAGGACTCGGGCGTCACCAGGCCTTGGCGAGCGGCGAAGAAGCTACCGGCGAAACCGGCGAACGCAGCACCCAGGGTAAAGGCCGACAGCTTGATCACGGTCGGGTTGAGACCCAGCGCACGGCAGGCGATTTCGTCTTCGCGCAAGGCTTCCCACGCACGGCCGATCGGCATGCGCAGCAGGCGGTTGATGACGAACAGCGCCGCCAGGGCCAGCAGCAGGGCGACCAGGTAGAGGAAGATCACCTTGTTGATCGAGTTGTATTGCAGGCCGAAGTACTCGTGGAAGGTCTGCAGGCCTTCGGCGGCTTTACGTTCGAAGGTCAGGCCGAAGAACGTCGGCTTCTCGATGTTGCTGATGCCGTTCGGGCCGCCGGTGATGTCGGTCAGGTTGCGCAGGAACAGACGGATGATCTCGCCAAAACCCAGGGTCACGATCGCCAGGTAGTCGCCGCGCAAGCGCAGGACCGGGAACCCCAGCAGAAAACCGAAGGTGGCGGCCATCATCCCGGCGATCGGCAGGCAGATCCAGAAGCTCAGGCCGAAGTAGTGCGACAGCAGCGCGTAGCTGTAGGCCCCGACGGCGTAGAAGCCGACATAACCCAGGTCCAGCAGGCCGGCCAGGCCCACGACGATGTTCAGACCGAGGCCGAGCATCACGTAGATCAGGATCAGCGTGGCGATGTCCACCGCGCCGCGCGAACCGAAGAACGGCCATACCAGGGCCACGACGATCAGGCCCAGCACGATCCAGCGCTGGGTCGACGGCAGGGTCAGGAAGTTGCTGGCCCTGGCCGGGATCACCGGCACGCCGGGCGACGCTTTCCACGCCGCACTGATCTGCGCGCTGAACAGCACCCGCAGGAACATCAGGACGGAACATACGGCGATGGTCGCCAGGATGGTCGGGCTGGTGCCGTGCACTTCCAGGTTGATACCAACGATGGTCAGTTTGAGACCGAGTACCGGATAGGCCACGGCCCAGACCAGCAGGGCGCTGAACAGCGCCGATTTGAGATGCCTAGTCATACTTTCTCAACCTCCGGACGGCCCAGGATGCCGGTCGGCCGGAATAACAGAACCAGAACCAACAAGCCGAACGCCACGACGTCCTTGTACTGGTCGCCGAAGATGTCGGCGCCAAAGGCTTCCGCCACGCCCAGCACCAATCCGCCGAGCATCGCGCCGGGGATGCTGCCGATGCCGCCGAGCACCGCGGCGGTAAAGGCTTTCAGGCCCACGAGGAAACCGGCGTTGGGGTTGATGACGCCATATTGCATGCTCAACAGCACCGCGGCGATGGCCGCCAGGGCCGCACCGATGACGAAGGTCAGGGCGATGATGTTGTTGGTGTTGATGCCCAGCAGGTTGGCCATCTTGATGTCCTCGGCGCAGGCACGGCAGGCGCGGCCCAGGCGGGAACGGGAGATGAACAGCGTAAGGCCGAGCATGGCGACCAGGGTCACCACGAACACCACGATTTGCATGTAGGAAATCAGCACTTCATGTGCCCCGCCTGGCCCGATGGCGAAGTTGCCCGGAATCAGGTTGGGAATGGATTTGTCCTTGGAGTCTTGCGAAAGCAGTACCGTGTTCTGCAGGAAGATCGACATACCGATGGCGGAAATCAGCGGGATCAGACGGTTGCTGCCGCGCAGCGGGCGGTAGGCGATCCGTTCGATGCTGTAGCCATAAGAACTGGTAACCACGATGCTCGCGATGAAAGCTGCGGTCATCAACAGCGGGACACTGTCGAGTCCCATCATGGCCAGCCCGGCGATGGCGATGAACGCCACGTAGGAGCCGATCATGTACACCTCGCCGTGGGCGAAGTTGATCATTCCAATGATGCCGTAGACCATCGTATAGCCGATGGCGATCAGGGCATACGTGCTGCCAACGGTCAGGCCGTTAACCAGCTGCTGGAAGAAGTGATAGATGTCAGGCATTACAGCGCTCCTAAAAACCTGATACGCATTTCACTGGTGGAGTCATTTTCCCGCTCGGGCCCCGTGGATCTGCATCCACTTCGAACACGAGGTTTGCCAGCGAACCGCTGATGACGGTTTTGAGATTTTCAGGTGGGGAGACTGGCGGATCACGCCAGCGCGGCCCAATACATTTAAAACAAAGCCCACGGCACGCCGTGGGCTTTATTGGCAGTCAGTCAGGCCAGGCCTTACTGAGGCGAAGCTTCGGTTTTAGGTTTGCCGAAATGCCACTCGTAAACCACGAACTTGAAGTCCTTCAGGTCGCCCTTGTCGTCGAAGCTCAAGTCACCGGTTGGCGTCTTGAAAGTGCCGGCGTGGATGGCTTCAGCCACTTTGGTCGCGTCTTCGCTCTTGGCAGCCTTGATCGCGTCGGCGATCACGGTCACAGCGGAGTAGGACGGGAATACGAACGGACCGCTCGGGTCTTCTTTCTTGGCCTTGAACGCGTCAGCCAGGGCGACGTTGGCCGGATCCTGGTCGAAGGATTTCGGCAGGGTCACCAGCAGGCCTTCGGAGGATTCCTTGGCGATTTGCGAGATGGAGTCGTTACCCACGCCTTCCGGACCCATGAACTTGGCTTTCAGGCCTTTTTCCTGGGCTTGACGCAGAATCAGGCCCAGCTCCGGGTGGTAGCCGCCGTAGTAGACGAAGTCGACGTTGGCTTGCTTGAGCTTGGCGATCATCGAGGAGAAGTCTTTGTCGCCGGCGTTCACGCCTTCGAAGACGGCCACTTTCACGCCTTTGCCTTCGAGGGTTTTCTTCACGGCGCTGGCGATGCCTTCACCGTACTGCTGCTTGTCGTGCAGGACCGCAACGATTTTTGGCTTGACGTGGTCGGCGATGTAGTTGCCGGCCGCAGGGCCTTGGGCGCTGTCCAGGCCGATGGTGCGGAAGATCATCTTGTAGCCGCGCGCGGTGATGTCCGGGCTGGTGGCGGCCGGAGTGATCATGATCACGCCTTCGTCTTCGTAGATGTCCGAAGCCGGCTGGGTGGAGCTGGAGCACAGGTGGCCAACCACGAACTTGACGCCGTCGTTGACGACCTTGTTCGCAACCGCGACCGCTTGCTTCGGATCACAGGCGTCGTCGTATTCAACGGCGACCAGTTGCTTGCCGTCGACGCCACCCTTGGCGTTGATCTGTTCGATGGCCATTTTCGCGCCACTGAACTGCATGTCGCCGTATTGGGCTACAGGGCCGGTTTTCGGGCCGGCGATGCCGATCTTGATGGTGTCGGCGGCAAACGAATGGCTGGCAACCCCGGCCAGAACCATAGCGGCAAACAGTTTGGAAATCTGCTTAGTAGCCTTAGTCATAGTGCTCCACTCATGCTGTTGTAGTTTTTATAGTCCTGGCGCCGTAGCAGCAGAACCGGGTCAGATATCTTGGATACCCACGCGGAAAATGCCCCCGGCAACTGTACCGGTACAGTGTAGAGCGCCGATTGTTGGCAAGGGAAGCTGGCGCTTGGGGGCAAAGCCTGGGGGTGTCGCTTTATTGAAAGAAAAAGACAGATTCGCGGCGGGGTTTGTCCGGTCAAATCGGCAATCCTTGGCTTTCCTGCGCTTTTCAATCGGTGCTGCAATTGCAACCGGGTTTTTCTGCCAGACCACCGACGTTATCATTCGCGCCGATTTCTTTTCCGGACAGCTCCCATGAATCAAGAACCTAGCACCCTCTATGCCAAATTGCTCGGTGAAACCGCATCCATTACCTGGAAGGAGCTGGAACCGTTCTTTGCCAAGGGTGCCCTATTGTGGGTCGATCCGGCACTGGATCTGATCGCCGCCGCCGAGGCCATTGCCGAGGACGAAGGTACCAAAGTCGCCGCCTGGCTGGCCGGCGGGCAGCTCGCCAAGCTGTCTGAAACGCGGGCGCTGGATTTTCTCGAGCGTGATCCGCTGCTGTGGGCCGTGGTGGTTTCGCCGTGGATAATGGTCCAGGAAAGGGCGTCGAATTGATCGGTGCACCAAGTTGGTTCGTGTTTTGGCATCTCGGAAAGTGTGTAGGTGAGTAGCGTGATGACAGCCTGCCGTGGCGAAACGCCACAGGGCAGGGTGACGTATACGTAACGGGAACAGTTTTTGGCGCGGCCGGTGGGCTGCCTAATTGTTTCTGGATGTTGTTTTGTGGTGCCGCTCATGGCCCCTTCGCGAGCAGGCTCGCTCCCACAAGGGATATGTGTTCACAAATCCTGTGGGAGCGAGCCTGCTCGCGAAGCGGCGCGACGCGGTGTCACGCCAGCCTCAATAACTCTTGCCCGTATGGTTATTCAGCGAAATAACCTTGGTCTTGCCAATCCGGTGACGGTAGATCTCACGCAGATACTTGATGGACTTCTTCACGCAGTCGCGGGACAGGCGGATGTCATTGATCGAGACAAACTTGTCCTTGTCGCTGATCAGCTCGCGGTACTTCTTCTCGTACATCGGCTTGATCGCGTACCAGTTGGTGTCGAGGATCTTCGCCGGGTTCTCGAATTCGTTGAGCAACTCATCGATGCGTCCTTCATCGAACTCTTCATTGATGATGAAGTCCAGGATCGAGTTGTCCAGGGTCTCGTCGAAGCGATACGGCGTGCGGGCAAAGCAGCGCTTGATGAACGCCACGATCAGGGTCAGGAAGTCATCCGACAGGCACGGGCTCTTGGCGATCAGGGTAGTCAGCGACAAGTTGGCCGAGGCGCCGATCACCAGCGCATAGCGCTTGAGCGTGGTGTTCGGGAACAGGCTGTTGAGGTGGGTCTTGAGCCGGTTCAGGTCCATGTAGGACAGCTTGTAGTCCTTGGGCAGCGAGACGATCGACACCACCGACGAGCAGTTCTTGAAGAAGTGCAGGTCGTGCAGGGCGGCGGCGTCATAGCCGGAATTCTTGTATTGCTCCAGCGAGGCCCGGTAACGCTTGGACTCGATCGGCAACAGGCTGATGCCTTCGATGGCCTGGGTGACCTTGTTGAAGTGCGGCAGGTCGATGGAGCGGAAGAACAGGTCATCGATGTTCAGGCGCGGCGGCTCCTTTTCGAACACCTTGAACTTGTCGCCGCTCGGCGCCGGGGTTTCCGGAACGACGGATTCAGCGTAGGCAATCGCCACCGGGCCGGCCAGGCTCATGAACAGGTCGTTGGCATCCAGGCGAATGGTTTCGCCGATGTCGATGCCGGCGCGCCGGAAGTAGTTCTGGTCGTAGTCGGTGGTCACGGCCTGGGCCGTGAGGATGTTGAAGATCTGCTGGGAAATATACTGGTTTGCATGTTTTTCCATGGCATTGACATCAATGTTCTGGATGTTGCCGTCATCGCTTTCTTCGGCGTAGCGCATGATGTCGTTGGAGATCAGCATCATCGCGTTCCATGGCCGGATACGGCCCATGACGCTGGCTTCGCTGCTGTCTTCGTTGGCGAAGTTGTACGAGAAATCCCATTCTTCCGAGAGGTATTTGCACAGCAGCCGTCCAGCGTTGATGTGCAGCGCCTCGGACATTTCACTGCGGTGATCGGAAATGTTCGGCAGCACGCAGATGCCGCTGGTGAAAATCGGTTCGAAGACGAAGGAGTGGCCGCTCTTGCTGTCGTGTTCGTCCATCGGCTTGGTGTCGAACGTCTTGTTCATGTACGAGTACTGCTGGGCCAGGCCGAACTCCGAAGCCATGCCCGAACCGGTACCGCCGCCGGCGCTGAAGATCGAGAAGTACAGGCGCGACTGGTTGGCCTTGATGCCGCAGCTATCGATCAGGTACGAGTGGATCATTTTCCAGTCGGGGCTGGAGAAGCGCTGGGTGTCCTTGTTCAGGATGATCTTCGCCAGGTACTGGCCGAGGATCGGCGCGTTACCGGCACCACCCGCATGGACTTCGGAGAGGTCCATGATTTTCATTTTGCTGTAGTCGCGCAAGAACCCGCTTTTTTCGCCCTTGCGGGAAAAACGGATACGCCCGGCGATGTCTTTGTCCAGGTCGCCGAGCATGACCAGCGGTTCCACCAGGAACACCGGTTTGCTGGCCTTGCTGGTCCCCAGGCGCAGGTTGCGCATCCACTGCGCGGGGCGATAGCCCTTGTCACCGTAGTGCTTGTCTTCGGCGTTGAATTCGTTGAGATAGAACTTGCGCGCGTTGTAGACCAGCTCCGCTACGTCCAGGGCGATGTTGGAGCCGCAGCGCCCGAGGCCGATCAGGCACACCGAGGGGAATTCCTGCTGGCCACGTTCGCTCTCGTCATCCACCAGGTGCGGCGGGCGGGGGAATACGGCATCACGCAGGCCATCGAGGTTGTCGAGGATGCGGTCGGTGTTGGTCTCGGTGAAATACAGATATTGCTGGGTCGCCAGGGATCGCGAGCTGCTCGACAGCGCCGAGGCGTCCGCGCCGTTGGCGGCCGGGCTCAGGGTCAGATCGGAAACCGCAGTGGCTGTTTTTTTGGAGGTCATTTTGCGCCGTATGCCTGACTGGTCGGTTCGACGATTGGGTCATCGAACCATCGCGGATGGGAGCTCGCGTCTTTTGATCGCGCGAAGGTCGGCCCGAGCGTCCAGGCAATGCCTGGGCCTCGCTCGGGAGAATCTTTCCTGATTATCTGGATCGGCATCTGTAGGACGATCTTTAATCATGAAGGGGCAAAATGATGGCATTTCCTACAGAAAAATGACCGTTGTCATGGATGCGCCATTCACCATGGTCGGGTATCAGCCGCGCGAATGATTGAAGACAGCGCGCACGCTGCTGTCTAGATTGCAGACTCCGGGCTCGGATGCCTCGCCCAACAATAAGAAGAGACGGACCCATGCAGAACTCGACCCAAGCGGCGAATGCCTGGCGCATTCTGTTCCTGCTGTTCCTGGCCAACCTGTTCAACTTTTTCGACCGCACCATCCCAGCGATCATCATCGAGCCGATCCGCATGGAGTGGAGCCTCAGCGATTTTCAGATCGGCATCATCGGTACCGCCTTCACCATCGTCTATGCCATCGCGGGCCTGCCATTGGGACGCATGGCCGATACCGGTTCGCGCAGCAAACTGATGGGCTGGGGCCTGGCGGCCTGGAGTGGGCTGACGGCGGTAAACGGCCTGGTGGGCAGTTTCTGGGCGTTCCTGGTGGTGCGCATGGGCGTGGGCATCGGTGAAGCCAGTTATGCGCCGGCGGCCAACTCGTTGATCGGCGACCTGTTCCCGGCGCACCGTCGGGCTCGGGCGATGGGCATTTTCATGCTGGGGCTACCGCTGGGCCTGCTGCTGGCGTTTTTTACCATTGGCGCGATGGTCAAGGCGTTCGACAGCTGGCGCGCGCCGTTCTTCATTGCGGCGGTGCCGGGCCTGGTGCTGGCAGTGTTCATGTTTTTCATCAAGGAACCCAAGCGCGGCGCGGCGGAAACCGTGGCGGTGTCCCAGGAAAAGGTCGACAAGCCGATTCGCCGGTTGCTGGCGATTCCGACCTTTCTCTGGCTGATCCTGGCGGGGCTGTGCTTCAACTTCGCCACGTATGCCTGCAACTCCTTCCTGGTGCCGATGCTGCAGCGCTATTTCGGGATGCCGCTGCACGAGGCGGCCGTGGCGACCGGGATCATGGTCGGCGTGACCGGGTTGTTCGGGCTGACCCTCGGCGGCTGGGTGGCCGACAAGATCCACCAGCGCGTGCCCAACGGCCGGCTGCTGTTCGCGGCATTCAGCCTGGCCATCTCCACGGTGACTACGGCGTGGGCGTTGCATGCCGGGCGCATCGAGATCGGCGTGTTCGTCGCGGTGTTCAGTGTCGGCTGGCTGTTTGCCTATAACTTCTACACCTGCGTCTACACCGCGATCCAGGACGTGGTGGAGCCGCGCCTGCGGGCCACGGCGATGGCGTTGTATTTTGCCGGGCTGTATCTGCTCGGCGGTGGCCTGGGGCCGGTGGTGGTCGGCGGCCTGTCGGATTACTTCGCCCGCACGGCCATGGCGGCCGCAGGCGCCCCGCAGATGACCGAAGCGTTCAAGGCGATCGGCCTGCATGACGCGATGTACCTGATCCCGGTGGCGCTGCTGTTGACCATGGTGTTCCTGTTCCTGGCCTCTCGCTGCTTTGTGCGCGATGCCAAGCAGATGAAGGAAGGTATGAGCGCGGTGGTGGTGCCGGGTGGGGTGGCGGCGACTGCTTGAGACTAACTGCTGGCGAAACAGCTTTTGTGGCGAGGGGATAAATCCCCTCGCCACAGAGGTTAGCGCCATCCGCACTAGCGAGTTTTTTCTTCTCGCCCGCGCAACAGGCAATCGGGCATTGCCAGCGCCGCCGCCAACCCCAGCAACGACACCGCCGCGCTGATCATCAGCAAATGCCGGAACGTCGCTTGCAGTTCCTCGCGCAAGGCATCCCGTGCCGCGCCCGGCGCGGCGTTCAGGCCGTCGAGCAGCACGTTGCCGGAATGCCCTTCGCCGATCGCTGACGAACCGGCGAGCTGGGCAAAACCTGAATCCTGCAACAGCGCCAGCAGCAGCGCCGACATCAATGCCACGCCGACCGCGCCGCCCAGTGAGCGGAACAGGTTGGTGGTGCTGGTGGCCACGCCGATGTCCCGTTGCTGCACCGAATTCTGCGAACCCACCAGCGAGGTGGGAAATTGCATGCCGGACGCGATGCCGCCAAGCAGCATGAACAGGCTGCTGAGCCAGAATGCCGCGGGCGGGGTGAAGGCCATGCCGAGG
Organism: Pseudomonas sp. R3-56; assembly: GCF_051132075.1. Lineage (NCBI taxonomy): Bacteria > Pseudomonadati > Pseudomonadota > Gammaproteobacteria > Pseudomonadales > Pseudomonadaceae > Pseudomonas > Pseudomonas sp. R3-56. The sequence continues at coordinate 1,457,278 of NZ_CP071657.1, forward strand.
ATGGCGAACGGGAAGAGCAGGGCGCCACTGAGGATCATCGGTTTGTAGCGACCGGTGATCGAGGTGCGCCGTCCGGCGAAATAGGCGCCCATCGGCAGGCCCATCGCCAGTGGCAGCAGATGCAGCGCGGCACTGTCGGCCCCGGCGCCGGTCACGCTCTGGAAGCGCAACGGCACCAGCACCGTCAGCGAGATCGCCTGGAAACTGGTGAAGAACACCGTGCACCAGCACAACACCGCGCTGCGGTTGACGAACAGGTGCATGGGCAGCAACGGCTCCCGGGCGCGGCGCTCATGCCAGGCGAATACCCCCAGCACGACCACGGCGCCACCCAGCAGCCCGAGCACTTCGCGGCTGTGCCAGGCGTGGCCCTGGCCCACCTGGGTAATGCCCAGCAGCAAGGCAGTCAGGCCGATGATCAGCAACACGGTGCCCAAGTAGTCGATGATGGGTGTGCGTTGCGGCACCGGCAGCCCCACCAGCGTGCGCCGGGCCACGAGCCAGGCGCCCAGGCCCAGCGGCAGGTTGATCCAGAACACCCAGCGCCAGGACAGGTATTCGGTCATGTAGCCGCCCAGCACCGGCCCGGCGACGCTGGCCACTGCATACATGCTGCTGAAGTAGCCCTGATAACGGCCACGTTCCCTGGGCGGGATAATGTCGCCAATGATTGCCTGGCTCACGGAGATCATCCCGCCGGCGCCGATGCCCTGGAAAATCCGCGCCAGTACCAGTTGCTGCATGTCCTGCGCCAAGCCGCAGAACAGCGAGGCGAGCGTGAACAGGCCCATGCCGAACAGCATCAATGGTCGCCTGCCGTACAGGTCGCCCAGCTTACCGTAGATCGGCACCGCCACAGTCATCGCGACCATGTAGCCGGAGATCACCCAGGCCAGCAGGCTGACATCCTTGAATTGCGCGGAAATCGCCGGCATCGAGACGGCGACGATGGTCTGGTCCAACGCACCGAGGAAAATCGCCAGCATCAGCGCCACCAGCACGCTGCGGATGGCGGGTTGCGGGACTTGAGGCGTATCGAGCTGATTCAAGGCTGGACCTGCGGGCATCGCGCCGGGGAGGCGAATGGACGGGAGCCCGCAGTTTAAATCGATAGTGGGCTATTCGATAGCCTCGTAAGGAAGGCCGACATAGTTTTCCGCAATGGTTTTTCGACCGGCCTCGGAGTCGACGAAATACTCCAGCTCCGCTTCGCTGATGCGCTGGTTGAACGCATCGTCGTCGAAGCGATGCAGCATCGAAGTCATCCACCAGGAGAACCGTTCGGCCTTCCAGACCCGCCGCAGGCAAATGGCCGAATAGCGTTCCAGGAGATCCACGCGACCGTCGCGATAGACCTTGAGCAAGATGTTGAACAACGTGCTGACGTCGCTGGCGGCCAGGTTCAGCCCCTTGGCACCGGTGGGCGGGACGATGTGGGCGGCGTCGCCGACCAAAAACATCCGCCCGTACTGCATCGGTTCGACGACAAAACTGCGCAACGGCGCGATGCTTTTTTCGATGGACGGGCCGGTCACCAGCGCTTCGGCCAGGTCGGCGGGCAGGCGGTTTTTCAGCTCGCTCCAGAAACGCTCGTCCGGCCAGTCGGCTATCTGTTCCTCGGCGGGCACTTGCAGGTAATAACGGGTGCGGGTCCGCGAGCGCATGCTGCACAGGGCAAAGCCGCGCTCATGGCGGGCGTAGACCAGCTCCTCGTGGACCGGCGGGGTGTCGGCCAGGATGCCGAGCCAGCCGAACGGGTAGACGCGCTCGAAGACCTTGAGTTTTTCCGCCGGGATCGATTGCCGTGCGACACCGTGGAAGCCGTCGCAGCCGGCCACGTAATCGCAGTCCAGGCGCCAGGTTTCGCCCGCATGCTCGAAGGTCACGAAGGGCTGGTCGGTCTGCAGGTCGTGGGGCTGGGCGTTATCGACCTGGTACAGGGTCTGCGCGCCGCAGGCCTGGCGAGCAGCCATCAGGTCGCGGGTGACTTCGGTCTGGCCGTAGACCATGACGTTCTGGCCGCCGGTCAGTCCCTTCAGGTCTATGTGCACGCGCCGGCCATTGAGGACCAGCTCGAAGCCATCATGGGGCAGGCCTTCGGCATCCATGCGCTGGCCGACCCGGGCCTGGCGCAGCAACTGCACCATGCCTTGCTCAAGCACGCCGGCGCGGATGCGGCTGAGGACGTAGTCGGGTGTCTGGCGTTCCAGGATCAGCGTGTCGATGCCGGCGTTGTGCAACAACTGGCCGAGCAGCAGTCCAGAGGGGCCGGCGCCGATAATGGCGACTTGGGTCTTGAGGGTTTTCATTGTTGTTATGACTCGCAAGAGCACGCGACCAGGGTCGGTGTTTATTATTAGTAATCCTGGCCTGCATTTTTCGCTTGCGAACCTGTCAATTGAAGGGGAAAACTGCGCTGAAACCTGTACTTTCTGCCAATCGGTGCGATTACCGCCCGTAACCCGAGGCCAACCCTCGTATGAAGAAAACCGAGCTGCCTTCGATACCGGTGTTCAAGCTCTACGGCGAGAGCCAGGATTGGCCGACGCCGGACCTGCTGCATTGCGAAACCATTTCCACGCGCAGCAGCGAACACCAGTGGGAAATCAAACCCCATCGGCATGCGGACCTGTGTCAGTTGCTGTTTGTCTACAAGGGCCAGGCCGAGCTGGAAATAGAAGGCCAGCGCACCCGGCTCGACGAGCCGGCCGTGCAAATCCTGCCGCCCTTGTCAGTGCACGGCTTTCGCTTTTCCGAGGATGTGCAAGGTTACGTGGTTACCCTGGCGGCGCCGCTGGTGACGCATCTGCAAGGGCAGCTCGGGCATTCGGTGAATGTCCTGGCCCAGGCCGAAGCCTACCCGGCCGGCGAAAACGCCGACTACCTCAACAGCCTTTTCAGCGCCTTGCAGGCGGAATATGTTGGCCACGAACCGGCCCGGGAAATGCTGATGCATGCACTGGTCAGCGTGATCATGGTCTGGGTCAGTCGCCAGCTAATGGACAGGCGTACCTCGTCGCAGCGCCCGCAACGGGCCCGGGAATATCTCAACGGGTTCATCCAGTTGGTTGAGGAAACCTATCGCCAGCACGTCAAGGTCGAAGACCTCGCCCATCGCCTGGGCATCTCGGTATCGCACCTCAACGGCACCTGTCGCGAGCTGGCCGGGCAACCGGCGTTGCAGATCATGCATGAGCGTCAGCTGCTGGAGGCCAAGCGGCTGCTGACCTACACCGGCATGACCATCTACGAGATCTCCGAACTGCTCGGCTTTTCCGACCCGACCAACTTCACCCGGCTGTTTCGCCGGCGTGTCGGCATTTCGCCCAAGGCCTTCCGCGACCGGCTCAAGACCGATCAGCAGGACGACTGAAACCGCTTCAGCGCAGAGCGTTCAGGGATGCGTTGTGCGGTATGCAGCGTTCGAAGTTGCAGCTGGCGTATTCACGGGGCAACTGCCTGGCCTGTTCGACCCGATAAGCCGCGGTGCCATACAGCGCTAGCGTGGCCGTGCAGGTGACAAAAATGGCGAGGCGTCTTCTTGTTTTGATGTTCATGGCGATGACCTCTGAACGAATACCCGGGGGTACTGTTTTCAGCATAGGTCAGCCATGGCGAGTTGCCAGTCGGGTGGGGCTTGTGTGTAGCGCAGTATTCAGGCCACTGATAGCGCCAGGTGCAGGGATTCATTGTGGCGAGGGAGCTTGCTCCCGCTGGGCTGCGCAGCGGCCCGAGGATTTTGCGGTCGCTGCGCAACCGAGCGGGAGCAAGCTCCCTCGCCACAGGTGCTTTGTAGGCCCGAAGTGGGTGTCAGGATTATTCCAAATGCTCAGGCTTCATCGGATCACCCGGCTTGACGTCGAGCTGGTGCCGCACGTCTTCGAACATCTCGTCGTAATACTTGTGCATCGAGCCGATGCTGGCGGTGTTCGGCATGCCGTACTGCTGGGCGATGCGCGTGGCGTGGCGGGCGAAGTCGAAGGCCTGGTCCTTGGCCAGGAAAAACGTCTCGTCCACGCTCTTGTCCTCCACCGTGCCGTGTAGCCGGAACGACATGCCCGTTCCTTCCTCGGGATCCTGGGTCACCTCGTAATCGATGCACAGGTTGTAGCTGTAGTCGTCCTTGTTCAGCGCATGGCGTTCCATGTGCAGGTGACCGGGTTGGAACGTGGCCATAAGGGTCTCTCCTTCGAAGGCGTGGAGAACGGCAGACACCGCGCCTGCCGTATAAGTTTTGTGGTTACCGATAAACAATCCCCGGCGTTGCCGTGCTGATGCGCGTGCCGGCGGTGCCCTGGACGATAGCCTCGATGTCTGACAGCGACCCGATCACCGCGACGTTGCCGGTGTGGCGGGCGAATTCGCAGGCGGCTTGCACCTTGGGCCCCATGGAACCGGCGGCAAAGCCCAGTTTTTCCATCTCGTCGGGGTGGGCCTGGGCGATGGCTTTCTGGGTCGGCTTGCCGAAGTCGATGAAAGCGGCGTTGACGTCCGTGGCGATGACCAGCAGATCGCTTTCCAGCTGTTCGGCCAAGAGCGCCGAACACAGGTCCTTGTCGATCACCGCTTCGACGCCTTGCAGGTTGCCGTCGGCGTCGTACATCGTCGGGATGCCGCCACCGCCGGCGCAGATCACGATGCTGCCTTTTTCCAGCAGCCACTTGATCGGGCGGATTTCAAAGATGCGTCGGGGCCGTGGGCTGGCGACCACCCGGCGGAACTTGTCGCCGTCGGCGGCAATCGCCCAGCCTTTCTCGGCCGCCAGTTGCTGCGCTTCTTCCCGGCTGTAGACCGGTCCGATGGGCTTGGTCGGGTTCTGGAAAGCCGGGTCGTTGGCGTCCACTTCGACTTGGGTCAAAAGCGTGGCGAAGGGCACTTCGAAGTCCAGCAGGTTGCCCAGTTCCTGTTCGATGATGTAGCCGATCATGCCTTCGGTTTCGGCGCCCAGCACGTCCAGCGGATACGGCGTGACCGAGGTGTAGGCCGCCGCCTGCAACGACAACAGGCCGACCTGCGGGCCGTTGCCGTGGGCGATGACCAACTCGTTGCCGGGATGGATCCTGGCGATCTGTTCGGTCGCGGTGCGGATGTTGCTGCGTTGATTGTCGGCGGTCATGGGTTCACCCCGACGCAGGAGGGCATTACCGCCCAGGGCAACGACGATGCGCATGGTGCTGTCCTTTCAAGTCAGATCGAACAAAACAGTTCCCTTGTGGGAGCGAGCTTGCTCGCGATGACGGCTGCACATCCAACATCAATGCAAGCTGACACTCCGCCATCGCGAGCAAGCTCGCTCCCACAGTGAAGAGCATTCCAACAGGGGATCGGGCCGGTATTCAGATATCCGCCAACGCCGCCACCAGGATCGCCTTGATGGTGTGCATGCGGTTCTCCGCCTGTTCGAAGGCGATGTTCGCCGGGGATTCAAAGACGTCCTCGGTCACTTCCACGCCGTTGGCCAGGTTCGGATAACGCGCGGCGATGTCCTTGCCGACCTTGGTTTCACTGTTATGAAAGGCCGGCAGGCAGTGCATGAATTTCACCCGCGGATTGCCCGAGGCTTTCATCATTTGCGCGTTGACCTGATAGGGCAGCAGTTGCTGGATGCGCTCGTCCCAGGCCTCCACCGGCTCGCCCATGGAGACCCAGATATCGGTATGGATGAAGTCCACGCCCTTGACCGCTTCTTCCGGGTCTTCGGTGATGGTGATCCGTGCACCGCTTTGGGCGGCGAAGGCCTGGCACTGGTCGATGAAGTCCTGATGCGGCCACAGGGCTTTCGGCGCGCCGATGCGCACGTCCATGCCCAGCTTGGCGCCGATCATCAGCAGCGAGTTGCCCATGTTGTAGCGCGCATCGCCCAGGTAGGCGTAGCTGATGTCATGCAGCGGCTTGTCGCTGTGCTCGCGCATGGTCAGGGTGTCGGCGATCATTTGCGTGGGGTGGAATTCTGCGGTCAGGCCGTTGAACACCGGCACGCCGGCGAATTTGGCCAGCTCCTCGACGATTTCCTGCTCGAAGCCACGGTATTCGATGGCGTCGAACATCCGCCCCAGCACGCGGGCGGTGTCCTTCATGCTTTCCTTGTGGCCGATCTGTGACGAAACCGGGTCGATGTAGGTGACGTGGGCGCCCTGGTCATGGGCCGCGACTTCGAAGGCGCAACGCGTGCGGGTCGAGGTTTTCTCGAAGATCAGCGCGATGTTCTTGCCTTTGAGGTGCGGTTGCTCGGTGCCGGTGTACTTGGCGCGCTTTAGGTCGCGGGACAGGTCGAGCAAAAAGTGCAGCTCGCGGTGGGTGTGGTGCATCAAGCTCAGCAGGCTGCGGTTGCGCATATTAAAAGCCATGATGGATCTCCTTGGGTGTCGGTTATCCCCTGGGCCGTTTTCGATAAAACGACCCAGGCTCAGAGGTCAGTAGTCGATCGGGTCGCGGACGATCGGGCAGGTCATGCAATGGCCGCCGCCACGGCCACGACCGAGTTCGCCGGCGCTGATGGTGATGACTTCCACCCCGGCCTTGCGCAGCAGGGTGTTGGTGTAGGTATTGCGGTCGTAGCCAATGACCACGCCTGGCTCGAGGGCGACCACGTTGTTGCCGTCGTCCCATTGCTCGCGTTCGGCGGCGAAGCTGTTGCCGCCGGTTTCAACGATCCGCAGCGCGGGCAGCTTGAGGGCGCTGGCGACGGTACTGAGGAAGCTGCCTTCCTCGCGCCGCACGTCGATGCCGCCGGGTTTGCTCTCGTCCGGGCGCAGCGAAAACGCGACGATCTGGCTGACGACTTCGGGAAAAATCGTCACCAGGTCGCGGTCACAGAAACTGAACACGGTGTCCAGGTGCATCGCTGCGCGGGAACGTGGCAGCCCCGCGACAATCACCCGCTCGACGGCGTTGTGCTTGAACAGGTTCAGTGCCAATTGGCCGATGGCCTGGCGCGACGAGCGTTCACCCATGCCGATCAATACCACGCCATTGCCGATGGGCATTACGTCGCCGCCTTCGAGGGTGGCGTTGCCGTGGTCCAGGTCCGGGTCCGGGTCGCCGTACCAGATCTGGAAATCGGCTTGGGTAAACTCGGGATGAAATCGGTAGATGGCGGTGGTGAGCAAGGTTTCCTGGCGGCGCGCCGGCCAATACATCGGGTTCAGCGTCACGCCGCCGTAGATCCAGCAGGTGGTGTCGCGGGTGAACTGGGTGTTGGGCAGCGGCGGCAGGATGAAGCTGGAGTGCCCGAGAAAGTCGCGGAACATCTGGATGGTCTTGCCGCCGAAGCTGTCCGGCAGGTCATCGGCCGAGACGCCGCCGATCAGGTATTCGGCGATCTTGCGTGGCTCCAGGCTGCGCAACCAGGCGCCCACTTCATGCACCAGGCCCAGGCCCACGGAGTCGGCGGTGATCTTGCGATGCAGGATCCAGTCAAGCGCTTCGGGGATGGCAACGATGTCGGTCAGCAGGTTGTGCATCTCCAGCACGTCGATACCGCGTTCACGCATCTTGGTGACGAAATCGAAGTGATCGCGCTTGGCCTGGTTGACCCACAGCACGTCATCGAACAGCAGTTCGTCGCAGTTGTTCGGCGTCAGCCGCTGGTGGGCGAGGCCTGGTGAGCAGACCATGACTTTGCGCAGTTTGCCAGCTTCTGAATGGACGCCGTATTTCACTTTTTCCGTGGTCATTAAAAATCCTCCAGATGAAACAGTCAGCCGGTTACAGGCTCAGGAAGCCGTCATAAAGGCCGTAGGCAGCCACCAGGGCACCGACCATCACGGCGGCGAAAATCAGCTTCTCGACCGAGGTGAAAACCGGTTTGCCCAGTTCGCGCTTGGCCTTGGCGAACAGGATCGCGCCGGGGGCGTAGAGCAGGGCGGAGAGCAGCAGGTACTTGATCCCGCCGGCATACAGCAGCCACATCGCGTAGATCAGCGCGATGGCACCGATGGCCAGGTCCTTGCGCCGTTCGGCCAGGGCGTTTTCATAGGTTTCGCCGCGCACCGCCAGCAGCAGTGCGTAGGCCGCCGACCACAGGTACGGCACCAGGATCATCGAGGTGGCGAGGTAGATCAGCGACAGGTAGGTGCTGGCGGAAAACAGCGTGACGATCAGGAACAGCTGGACCATCGCGTTGGTCAGCCACAGCGCGTTGGCCGGGACATGATTGGCATTTTCCCGGCGCAGGAAGGCCGGCATGGTGTGGTCCTTGGCGGCGGCGAACATGATCTCGGCGCACAGCAAGACCCAGGACAGCAGGGCGCCGAGCAGCGAGATGACCAGGCCGACGCTGATCAGCACCGCGCCCCAGTGACCGACCACGTGCTCAAGCACGGCGGCCATGGACGGGTTCTGCAGCTTCGCCAGTTCAGGTTGGGTCATGATCCCCAGGGAGAGCACGTTCACCAGTACCAGCAACAACAGCACCGTGATGAAACCGATGACCGTGGCCTTGCCGACGTCGCTGCGTTTTTCGGCGCGGGCCGAGAAAATGCTCGCGCCTTCGATGCCGATGAACACCCACACGGTGACCAGCATCATGTGTCGCACCTGATCCATCACGCTGCCCAGGTCCGGGTTTTTCAAGCCCCAGATGTCAGCGGTGAAGATATCCAGCTTGAAGGCGAACACCGCGATCAGCACAAACAGCAGCAGCGGCACGACCTTGGCGACGGTGGTCACCAGATTGATGAACGCCGCTTCCTTGATGCCCCGCAGTACCAGGAAGTGCACGGCCCACAGCAACAGCGATGCGCCGATCACTGCCGCCACGGTGTTGCCTTCGCCAAACACCGGGAAGAAATAGCCCAGGGTGCTGAACAACAGGACGAAGTAGCCGACGTTGCCGAGCCAGGCGCTGATCCAGTAACCCCAGGCCGAGGAAAACCCCATGTAGTCGCCAAACCCGGCCTTGGCGTAGGCGTACACCCCGCCGTCCAGATCGGGTTTGCGATTGGCCAGGGTCTGGAACACGAATGCTAGGGTCAACATGCCGACTGCGGTGATGGCCCAGCCGATCAATACGGCGCCGACATCGGCGCTGGCGGCCATGTTCTGCGGCAGGGAAAAGATCCCGCCGCCAATCATCGAACCCACTACCAGCGCAACCAGCGCGCCCAGTCGAAGTTTTCCCGGGGTATCGGACATTGCAGGACTCTCAAACGAAGGAGAGTCAACAGCCTAAGTCGATTCAAGGGGGCGACAGCTGATCTGGGTCAGTTCAACCGCGAAGCATGAGCTGAAAGGGCTGGATGCAAAACCTGTGGGAGCGGGCTTGCTCGCGAAGGCTGAGTGTCAGTCGATGGAGATGTTGAATGTGCCGGCCTCTTCGCGAGCAGGCTCGCTCCCACAATGTGGACTGACCCCAAAATGTAGGAGCGAGCTTGCTCGCGATGGCTAAGTGTCAGTCGATGGAGATGTTGGATGTGCCGGCCTCTTCGCGAGCAGGCTCGCTCCCACAGCGAATTTTTGTAGGCCGTGGGATCTGCGTTTGTCGAAAATCCCATGTGGGAGCGAGCCTGCTCGCGAAGGCGATCGAACGATCACCACTGAGGGCGATGTGCGCCCAGTTCGGTGGCCGGCAGGGCCCACTGCAACGGCGTGCCGGTGATTTTCAGCGGCACCTGCAAGCGGTGCGCCGGGCCCCAGGGCGTTTGTTCCACCAGCAGTCCCTGGTCGGCCTCGTCTTCGGGGCGCAACGCAGCCCCATCGCCGGCGCCACCCTCGATCAACAGTTTCGCCGTGCGGGCCAGTGACAAGCGTGCCGAACCGCCACGGCCATCGGCCAAGCGCCTAGCCAGCAGTACGATCGCGCTGGCCGCCATCAGGTAGCCGGTGCCGTGGTCCAGCGCTTGAACGGGCAGCGGCGTCGGTTTGTCTGCCTGTTTCCAGGCCATGCCGGCCTCGGCGATGCCGCTGCTCATCTGCACCAGGCTGTCGAAGCCGCGTCGGTGTTGCCAGGGGCCGCTCCAGCCGTAGGCATTGAGGCTGACGTCGATCAGCCCTGGCGCCAGTTGGCGGCGTTGTGCGGCGCCGTAGCCCAGGCGTTCGAGCGCGTCGGCGCGATAGCCGTGCAGGAGGATGTCAGCATCCTTGAGCAATGCTTCGAACGTCGCGCGGTCGGCGGGCTGATGCAGATCGAGGCGGGCGCAGCGTTTGCCGAGGGTAACTTCCGGAACCGCGCCGGGTTCGTTCCAGGTCGGCGGGTCGATACGCAGCACATCGGCGCCCAGCCCGGCCAGAAAGCGGCTGGCAATCGGGCCGGCCAGCACGCGGGTCAGGTCAAGCACCTTCAAGCCCGCCAGCGGCTGGGCGACGGAGCCGAGCCAGGGTTCAAGCGGACCTGCACTCATGTCATCGAAGTGAACAAGCGGTTCGGCGTTCACCGCCAAACCTTGCGGATGGGCCTGCCACGCCTGCCAGGAACGCATCTGTGCAGCGCAACCACCGGCGTCGACCACGGCCTGTTCCAGTTCGGCCTTGTTCCAACGGACAACTTTGCTCGCCATGTCGGCGCGGTCGGTGCATGTACCGAGGACTTTTTCCGCAGCAAGACGATGATGCGGTGCGTTGGTATGCAGGCGGATCCAGCCGTCGGCGGTGGCGTAGTCGCCAGCCACCGGGTCCCACAGGGGCGGTACGCTCCAGCCGACGGGCCGCAGGGACGTGGCGAACCAGAACGAGGCCAGGCGCCGGTCGACTCCAAGCGTCGGCAGGCGGCCGGTTTGCTGATGGATGAGTTCGGCGGCCGCTTGACCGGCCGTGGCAATGCTGGCGCAGGCCAACTCGGTAACCCCGAAGGCAGAGGGTAGAGCGCCTTCGCCAGTGAAGGGGATCGGAGTCGTGGGCAAACCGAGGGCGGTTTGCATGGATGTGAGCAGATCTGACATCGAAAGCCCTCCAGGCGAGAGAGCGATCATAGTTCAAAATTGCGTAGGGGGCCGCTTCGCGCCCCAGCGGGAGCAAGTTCCCTCGCCACGAGTTTCCGGGCGTGACCAGATCCACAGGTTGCCCAGGCCCATGCCGGCCATGGCCAGGTACATCGGCCAGCCGTGGGCAAGCATCAGCCACATCATTGCGGCACAACCGAGCATGCTGATCGTGGCGCCGACCTTGGCCCGGCGCGGGATGACCTTGCCGTTGCGCCAGTTGTGCAGCATCGGCCCGAACAACCGATGGTGCTCCAGCCAGGCGCTCAGACGCGGCGAACTGCGGGTCGCGGCCCAGGCGGCGAGCAGGATGAACTCGGTGGTCGGCAGGCCGGGCACGACCAAGGCGATGAGGCCGATGGCCAGGCTGGTGTAGGCGAGCAGGGCGAAGAGCAGTTGGCTGGGTTTTGAGGGTATGCGGCTCATGTATTTTTATCCAACATGCGCTTTACCTTGTGGGAGCGAGCTTGCTCGCGATGACGGACTGCCAGTCGCCATAGATGCTGCCTGATGCACCGCCATCGCGAGCAAGCTCGCTCCCACAAGGGCGTGGGTGACCGTCAGGCCAACTCGGCCGCATAGGCGTGTTCCAGCAGCACGGTAAATCGGTTGAAGGCCTCCAGCGCGCCTTTGTCCGCCTCGGCTTCCTGCTGTTCGGTGAAGGCCAGGCCGTCGAGGGTACGGGTGAAGGTTTTCCAGCCTTCGGCACGTCCGCCCGCCGGCTCTGCCAGATGCCGGGCGCCGAAGGTTTCGTTCATTCCCAGGGCCACGGCACGCTTGATCAGGAACGCGGCGCCGAGCTTCGAGCCCTCGGAAACGAACAGCCAGCCCAGCGCTTCGGCCTGGCTCGGGTTTTTTACCGCTCCGGCCACCGGCGCGGGCACTTCGGTGTCCAGGTCCGCGAGGTCCGCCTTGGCCGCTTCGGCGCGGCAGCGGGCCGGCAGGTCGGGTATCAGGGCAGCCAGTTGCCCGTCGTTGTACAGCGCCACCAGTTCTGACTGGAACAGGTACTGGGCGACGACGAAGCGGGCGTAGCTGGCCTGGGTTTCGAATGGGGCGTGGGCCTTGACCAGGGCGTCGAGCTTGCCGTGGGGCTCGTGGGTGATCTGGTTCAGGCGCTGGGAACGTAGAGTGGGGCGTGGGGTGGTCATGAAAAATTCCTTGGAGTGAAATACACCGTGGCGAGGGAGCTTGCTCCCGCTCGGCCGGGCTGGCGCTCCAGTGCGCAGCGACCGTTAGATCTTGGGGGCGCTTCGCACCCCAGCGGGAGCAAGCTCCCTCGCCACAGAAGGCTTTTTGCCTGGAACCGGATCAGATATCCCAGATCAGGTTGACCGCGAAGTTGCGCCCCGGCGCCGTCAGGCGATCGAGGTTGGCCGGGCTCAGCACCGCCGCTTCGCCGACGCTGTCGTAGCCGCGTACGTCATCCCACAGCCAGTACTTCTTGTCGGTGAGGTTGTAGAGGCCGCCGCTGACGGTGACGTCGTTAGTCACCTTGTAGTAGCCGCTCAGGTCGAGAATGCCGAAGCCCGGCGTCTTGAACTGGCCGCTGACGCCGTCGGGCGAATTGAAGTTGCTGTCGTCGACGCGGTTTTTCTTCTGGACCAGGGTCCAGCTGAGCAAGGTGCCGAACTGCTCTTGGTCGTAGCCCAGGCCGAACACGCCGGTAAGCGGGTTGACGCTGTTGAGCGGCTCGCCCGTGTCGTTGTTGCGGCCATACAGGTAGGCCACCGAGCCTTGGGTGTAGAGGCCTTTTGGCGCACCGAACACGTCCAGGTCCAGGCGTCCCTTGGCTTCGATGCCCTTGATGGTGGCGTGCTTGATGTTGTTGCTCTGGAAGGTCAACTGGTCGGCGCCGGGGGTGATGGCGTCTTCGTTGATGAAGTCGCGGTACTTGTTGTAGAACACCGCCACGTCGAACGATCCGGAGTCGAAACGACCGCGCAGGCCGGTTTCGTAGCTTTTGCTCTTTTCCGGTTCCAGGTCGGGATTGGGTTCCACGCTGTAGCCCACGCCGGCGTTATCGAAACGTCCGTACAAGGCCTTGGCGGTCGGGGTGCGGAACCCTTCGGCGTACTGGCCGTACCAGGTGTACTGGTCGGTCAGGGCATAGGTCAGGCTGAACTTCGGCGAGACGCGATGCCAGTTCTTGTCCTCGCCACTCACCATACCGCCGTTGGTGGGGTCCACGGTGCGCAGAAACTCCTCGGTCAGGCGTGGCTTGAGCCGGGTGTAGTCGTAGCGCAGCGCCGGCGTGAAGGTCCATTTGTCCCAGCTGATCTGGTCCTGGGCGAAAACGCTGTAGGTGTTGATGGTCGGGTCGGGGAAGTCGCTGGCTTTTGCCAATACGTCCCGGGTGCTGATGGCGCCGACGGCGGGGCAGCCCACGCCGACCGCCAGGCACACGCCGTTACCGCTGCGTGAGCCGGTGACTTTCTGATGCTTGAGCGTGGTGCCGTAGGTCAGTGTGTGATCGGTATCGGCCAAGCTGAATGACTTGTCCGCCTGCGCGTCGAAGACCCACTGTTTTTCTTCATAGAGCGTTTCACGGGTGCGCAACACCCGGCGGGTGATCGGGAAATAGAACTCGGCGGTGCGCTGGTCGGTCTTGGCGATCTGGTGGTTGAGGCTCCACTTGATGTTGTCGGCCAGCAGGCTGTAGAGGGCGAAGCTGTGCTCCAGGCCGAAACGCTCGCGGGTGATCGTATCGTTACCGGTGCGCCACTGGTACATGCCGCCGGGCAGGATGGAGCCGGGAATGGCTGGTTGGCCGTTGGCATAGGGCCCGCCGTAGGCGCTTTTCAGGTCGACGTCGCGATCGTCCTTGTACTTCTCGTACACCAGGCTCAGGCGTGCGTCATCGCTGTAGTCCCAGCCGAGTTTGGCCAGCACGTTGTTGGCGCGCACGTCTTCCGGGTTGGCGGCGGTGCGGTCCAGGCCGGTGCCGTTGTTGCTGCCGTAGGACTCGGTCTCGTGGCCGTCGCGCTGGCTGTAATGCAACAACCCGTCGAACGGCCCGCTGCGGCCGGCGACGGTGGCGGATTTGAGCCAGCTCTCATCGACGGAGCTGTAGCCGGTCTTGAGACGCGCGCCGACGTCCTTGCCGGGCTTGATGATGTCGTCCGGATCGAGTGTGAAATAACTGACGACACCACCGATCGCGTTGCTGCCGTACAGCACCGAGGCCGGGCCGCGCAGAATCTCCACGCGCTTGATGATTTCCGGGTCGACGTAGTTGCGTTGGGTCTTGGCGTACGGGCCGTTGAAGAAACCGCCGGGGATTTCCACGCCGTCGACCTGGGTCAGGATCCGGTTGCCGTCGACGCCGCGGATGTTGTAACCGCTGATGCCGCCGCGCTGGCCCGCGCCGCCCACCGACACGCCGGGCTCATAGCGCACCAGGTCCTTGATGGTGTTGACGTTGTTGCGGTCCAGCTCCTGGCGATCATGGATCGAAACGGTGCTCGGTACGCTGGCGATGTCTTGTTCCTGGCGGGTGGCGCTGATGGTCACCTGTTGCAACTCCAGCGCGCTGCCGGCGCTGCGCTTTTCCAGGACGATGTTGTTATTGCCCAGTTTGCGATAGCTCAGGTTGGTCCCCACCAACAGGCGCTCCAAGGCTTTTTCCGGCGGCAGCGAGCCGTTCACCCCCGGCGAGGCGACGCCTTCGGCCAGCTCTGCCGGCAGCCCCACCTGCCAGCCGGTGACGGCGGTAAATGCGTTCAGGGCGGAAACCAGTGGTTGCCGGGCGATGCTGAAGGTGTAGTCGCCCATGTTGCGCGCTGGCGGTTGCTCGGCGGTGGCAGCCAGGGCCGCCGGCGCGGTACCGGCCATCAGGATGGCGGCGGTCAGCAGTGACAGCGTGCAAGAGGGGGCAAGAAACCGGCAAGTAAGGCGAGAGGACATCGATAGCGCTCCGTGTCGCATCTGTTATAGGTGCAGATCGCATCGCGAGATGCGAATCAATTGCATTGGCTATAACGAGACGAACCAGCGAAAGCTATCGAGTAAAAATAATTCTCATTCAGTTCAGGATTACCAGCGCCGGGAATTCCTGGAGGCGGGCAGAGGTGATATGGGCCAGGGAACGCACCACGTCCAGCGGCTGGTCGAGGCGATAGTTACCCGTCACGGCCACGCCGGCCAACTGCTGGTTGTTGTTAATGATCCAGCCCGGGTAGTAGCGTCGCAACTCCGCCAGTACCTGGCCCAGCGGCCGATTCTCGAACACCAGCCGACCCTGGACCCACGCCAGGTCCGTGCCGACATCGAGGCGTGCCGGGCGGTCGAAGCCGTTGGGACCAATGCGGATGCTTTCTCCTGCCGACAAGCGGACATGGGCATCGTAGCGGGTCGCACGCAGGTCGACATCGCCGCGCTGCACCTGGACCTGAGCGACGCCGTCCAGGTAACGCACCGCAAACGTGGTGTCGCTGACACTGGCGGTGACCGGCCCTGCGTCGATCTCCAACGGCACATTGCGACTGGCCGGCACCTCGAAAAAAGCCTCGCCCTTGTAGAGGCGGGCCACGTGCCGCTGTTCGTCAAAGGAACTGGAAAACGCCGAGTCGGTATTCAGCAGGACCTTGGAACCATCTTCCAGTTGCAGCCGCTGGCGCTCACCGACCACGGTCAGGTGATCGGCCTGCAATTGCAGGGGCAGGTCGCTGAAATTGAACAATCCGAGCAACAGCACGGCGGCGGTGGCCAGGGGTTTCCAATGGGCTCGAAGACGCGACAGCGCGGTGACCTTGGGGCGGGCCTGGAGCTGCCGGGCGCTTTCGATGATCTGCGGGCCGTTCCAGATCGCCTGGGCTCTGGAGAACGCTTCGCCATGACGCGGATCTGCCGCCAGCCAGGCCTGGAACTGTCGGGTCTGTTCATCGCTGGGGCTGTCGAGCAGGACCAGCCAATCCAGCGCCTGGTCCATGGCGTGGGCGGTGTCCTGTGCCGCAGCGGCTTCAGGGGAGCGATGGTTGTCCGTCACGGTGGTTCCTCGGCAGTGTCTGTGCACGGCTGCTTGTAATCAGGCGACCAAGACTAGCAGGCTCGTCGGCCAACGCAATCGGCGTGGTCGTTGGCCGCCAGTGTCCTGCAGACTCAATCGGCGTCCAGGCGTTCGGCTACGCCCACGCAAATCGCCATGATCAGTTTCAGTTCTTTCTGCACGGTGCTCAGCGACACGCCCAAGCGTTCGGCGATGTCCTGGTAACTGTGGCCATGCAGGCGGTTGAGGATGAAAATCTGCTGTTGGCGCGGGCTCAGCGACTGCAGGCTGAGGTTGAGTTGTTCGAGTAACCGGCCGGCATGGGCGGCATCCTCGGCGCTGCTTTGCGGGGCGATGACGTTGTTCACGACTTCCATCGGCACGTCGTCCAGCAGCGTGCGTGACTGGATGCGTCGTGCGCGCAAATGGTCGAGCGCCAGGTTGCGGGCGGTCTGGAAGACGAAGGGTTCGAGATGCTCGACCGTGCGCTCGTTCAGGGCGCGGGTGACACGCAGGTAGGTTTCCTGGAGCAGGTCTTCGGCGGTGCTGGGGTTGTTGACCATGCGTTCGAGGGTGCGCAGCAGCGGCATGCGCTGGGCGAGGAAAACCTGATGGAAGCGTGATTGGCTCACGGTAGGGCTCGGTCCGGTTCGAGTAGATGATAATGCTTATCATCTACTCGAAAGGTCAAGCCTTCATTTGGTGCTCAAGGTTGCAGCACCGCGCCCGGCACCAGCGGTAATTCCAGGGTGGCGATGAATCCGCCGTCGGGGTGGTTCGCCAACCCCAGGGTTCCGCCATGCCGTTCCGCCGCACGGCGCGCGATGGCCAGGCCGAGACCATGCCCGGGGGCGGTCTGGCCGGGGGCGCGATAAAACGGCTCGCTCAACTGGCCCAGGTGTTCCGCCTCTACGCCGGGGCCGTGGTCGCGCACGCTGATCACTATCCTTTCTCCTTGGCGCGCGGCACGCATTTCGATGGGCTGCCCGGCAGGGTTGAAGCGCTGGGCGTTGCGCAGGAGATTGTCCAGCGCCCGCTCGATCATGGTGGGCCAGCCCTTGAGCGTCAGTTGCGGCTCGGTTTCCAGGCGCACGTGTTGCTCCGGTGAAGCCAGCTGGGCGTCTTTTTGCAGGTTCTCCAGCAAACCGTTGAGGTCGACTTCCTCGGCGCTGGCATTGTCGGCGTCGACCCGGGCCAACACCAGGATTTCGCTGATCAATGCTTCCAGGCGGTCACATTCGCGTGTCAGGCGCGGCCAGAGTTTTTCACGCTCGGCGGGGCTCGCCCGCTCCGCCAGCGCCAGCGCGATGCGCAGCCGGGCCAGTGGCGAACGCAGTTCATGGGAAACATCGCGCAGCAATTGGCGCTGGCTGGCGATCAGGCTTTGCAGGCGCGCACCCATGCGATTGAAGTCAGTGGCCAGTACGCCGAATTCGTCCCGGCGGTTGGCCAGTTTGGCGAGGCTGTTCTGCTGGTACGTGGCTTGGCCGAGGTCATGCACCGCGCCGCGCAGGCGGCTCAGCGGGCGGGTGATGGAGAGGGTCACCAACAGGCTGAACAAGGTCAGTACCACCAGCGCAATGGCCAGGGCGCTGAGGGGCCAGAGCAGGCTGTCGCGGTGCCAGGCGTCCAGTTCGGGATGGGGGATGCGGTAGATGAAGAGGTAAGTGTCACCGGTCTTGGCGCTGGTGAACTCGTCAGTCAAGCGCCGCCAGGGGAGGCGTCGGTCGTCGTTGTTCTGGCGTGCCTCGAAAGCCGCGGCGCGATGGGGAAAGGTGCCGCGCACGACCGGGTCGCCGCTCTCGTTGAGCACCTGGACGTCGATGTGATACTTGCGCTTGCGCTGTTGCAGGATGTCTTGCGCGGCCTCTTCGCCCTGGCTTTCGTAGGTTTGTGTCCATTCTTCGGCCAGGGTGTTGAGCCCAGGATGGCGGCTGAGGATCCAGGCGTCCTGGTTCAGCATGTGGCCCATGAGGATCGAAAGCCCCGCGACCAGGGCGATGGCCAGCCAGAAACTGGCCAGGATGCGCCAGAACAGTGAACGCACGGATTATCCTCGAAAACCAGGAAAGCCCAACGGCGGCATGCCGTTGGGCTGGGGGGCTTCAGCGCATTATTGCGCTTTTTGCGGTTGTTGCGCTTTCCAGGCTTTGAATTCGGCCCACTCGGCCCGACGTTCGGCGCGTTTTTTCTGGATGGCGTCAAATTCTTTCTGCTGCTCGGGCTTCAGCAAGCCACGGATCTGGGCATCGACTTTCTGGTGCCGGGCTTCCATTTCGTCCTGCATGGCTTTCTGGTCGGCTGGCGACAGCTTGGCCAGGTACTTGTCGACCAGTTCGCGTCGCTCATGGCGCTGTTCGCCCATGATCCGGCGAATTTGCTCGCGTTGTTCGCGGGTCAGGTCCAGTTGGCTGTAGGGGCCTTTATCGTGCATCTGGCCACCGTGACGCGGACCGTCCATCGGGCCCATCGGCCCCGGGCCTTCGGGCATGGCCATGGCCACGGTCGGCAGGGCGGCGGCGAACATCAGAGCGGTAAGGGTCTTGCGCATGGTGTCTCTCCTTGTCTCGTTCCCGGTCAGTTCCGGATGTGTGCAGATTACAAAGATCAAGGTCAGCGGCGGTCAGGGGTGGGTAAAGCTTGGGTAAAGACGGTTTGGCGAGGACCTGACAAATCTGCAGGCCCGAACACGAAGCCCTGTGATGGGGGTACTTGCTGTGGCGAGGGCGCCTTTGTGGCGAGGGAGCTTGCTCCCGCTCGGTTGCGCAGCAACCGCAGAATCTTGGGGCTACTTCGTAACCCAGCGGGAGCAAGCTCCCTCGCCACAAAAGCCTCTATAGGCTGAGAGAAGCCGCACTCTTCAGAGGCTGTAGTAGTAGCCCCGGCTACGCAGGGCGACGATGCGCGGGCGGCCGTCGGGGTGGGGACCGATCTTCTTGCGCAGGTTGCTGACGTGCATGTCTAGGCTGCGATCGTACAAGGTCAGCTTGCGGCCCAAGGCAATCTGCGCCAGTTCCTGCTTGTCCAGCGGCTCACCCGGCTGCTTGAGCAGTGCTTCGAGCAGGCGGCTTTCGGAGACGGTGAGGGTCTGTTCCTGTTCATCGATGCTGACCACGCCACGCACCGGGCTGAAGGTCAGGTCACCCAGTTCGATCTGGCTGGAAACCGCGGCGGGATGGCTGCGGCGCAGCACGGCGCGCAGGCGGGCGGTCAGCTCTCGCGGGTCGCAAGGCTTGGCCAGGTAATCGTCAGCCCCCAGCTCCAGGCCAAGGATGCGATCCAGCGGTTCGCCGCGGGCCGAGAGCATCAGCACCGGCAATTCCGGGTGATCGTTGCGCAACTGCTTGAGCAGTTCCAGGCCGCTGCCGTCGGGCAGCATCACATCCAGCACCACCGCCGCCGGGGCGGTTTCGGCCAGGGCCTTGCGGGCGCTCTGGCCATCGTGGCAAGCGCGGACCTGGAAACCTTCCTGGCCCAGCCAACTGCCGAGGAGCTCACACAGCTCCTGGTCATCATCAATCAGTAACAGCTCGCTCATGACTCACTCAATTTAGCCATTGCCGACGTTGTCTACGTCCACCGCTGGCAAAGATACCGCAGAGCAGGGCCAATAGCGCTACCCCGGCGCCGACGACGAACCACTGTTGCTGTTCGGTCAGCAGGCGCGGCAGCGGGCTGGACTGGGCTTCCTTGAGTTGCAACTTCAGGCGCTGGTTCTCCTGGCGCAGCCGTCCCACCAGCGCGCTCTCGCGTTCGCCGTTGGTGTTCTGCAGTTGCTGGGTGAGTGCTTCACGCATGCGCTCGCTGTCTTTCAGGCGCTGCTGCAATTCGGCGATCTGGCCGCCCGCGCTCAGGGACAAGGGCGCCGAATGAGCAGCCTCGGTGCTTTCCTCGCCGTGGGCGGGGGCTCCAATTGCCAACGAGACCAACAACAGGCACAACCGACCTTTGCGCATTGCAACTCCTGAATTCCAATCGAGATTGAGCAGATTAGACAGGTTGTCGGCAGGCTGACGAGAACAATGAGCAATTGAGCGCAATGAGCCAGGAAGACTCATCGCGCCCGGGGGGTTATGGCAGGACTTGCTTGAACGGCTTGACCACGACCTCGGCGTAGACGCCGGCCGCCACGAACGGGTCGGCCTTGGCCCACGCCTGTGCGGCAGCCAGGGATTCAAACTCGGCCACGATCAGGCTGCCAGTGAAACCGGCGGCGCCTGGGTCGTTGCTGTCCACCGCAGGGTGCGGCCCGGCCAGCACGATGCGACCTTCAGCCTTGAGCTTTTGCAGGCGCTCAAGATGCTCCGGGCGCGCGGCCAGGCGTTTTTCCAGGGAGTCGGCGACGTCGGTGGCAATGATTGCGTAGAGCATGTCAGTCCTCGGTTTTTGGCGTGGTGGGTTCGGCATCGTGCAGGTGACGGGACAGGTAGATGCCCTGGCCGATCAGGAACAGCAAGGTCATGCCCAGGCTGCCGAAGACCTTGAAGTCGACCCAGTATTGCTGGAACGTGAACGCAACGAACAGGTTGGCGGCGCCGCAGAACAGGAAGAAGGCGATCCAGGCGATGTTCAATCGGGTCCAGATCGCGTCCGGCAGGCTCAGCGCGTGGCCCATGATGCGCTTGATCAGCAGGCGATCACCGACGAAGTGGCTGCCGATGAAGGCCAGGGCGAACAGCCAGTTGACCACCGGGGCTTTCCATTTGAGGAAGGTCTCGCTGTGGAAGGCCAGGGTCAGGCTGCCGAATACAAGGCAGGCGATCAGCGTCAGCCACTGGCTCTTCTCCAGCTTGCGCTGGGACACGAACAGCGCGCCGTAGACCACCAGGGAGCTGATGATCAGCACCGCCGTGGCGCTGTAGATACCGCCTACAGTCAAGGAGTGGCCGGCGACGTCGACGGTCCGTGGATCAAGTTTGTAGACGATGAAAAACAGCAGGAGCGGGATGAAATCGATGAATTGTTTCACAGTGGCAGCCAGAAGCAGGATGTGGCGGCATAATAACAAACATCCTTGGCCGCGATAGGGCCAGCTGATTTGAGGTAACAAAGTCTCGTGAATGTTGATTTGCACTGCCATAGCACGGCCTCCGATGGCGCCCTGGCGCCTGCGGTTCTGGTGGCGCGGGCGTTCGAGCACGGCGTGCGAGTCCTGGCCCTGACCGATCACGACACCCTCGAAGGCCTCGACGAAGCGCGTAGCGCCGCCACCGCGCTGGGCATGCAACTGGTCAACGGCGTCGAACTGTCCTGCACCTGGGGCGGGGCGACCATCCACGTGCTGGGCTATGGCTTCGATGTGAATGCACCGTCACTGGTCCAGGCCATTGCCGAGTTGCGTGACGGTCGCTGGCTGCGCTCCGAGGAGATCAGCCGCAAACTGGCCCTCAAGGGCATGCCCGGCGCGCTGGAAGGCGCCCGACAGGTCCAGCAGGAACTGGGCGACAGCGGCAACGCCCCGGCCCGGCCACATTTTGCCGACTGGATGGTGCGCGAGGGCTTCGTCAAGGACCGCGCCGAAGCCTTCCGAAAATGGCTGGGGGCCGGCAAGCTGGGGGACGTCAAGCAGCACTGGCCCACCCTGCAAGAAACGGTCGAGACTCTGCGGGCCGCCGGGGCGTGGGTCAGCCTGGCGCATCCCTGGCATTATGAATTCACCCGCAGCAAGCGCCGCCGCCTGATAGCCGACTATATTCAAGCGGGGGGCCATGCCATCGAAGTGGTCAATGGCCATCAGCCGGCCGAGCAGGTCGGCAGCCTGGCGATCCTCGCCCGGGAGTTTGGCCTGCTGGTGACCGCCGGGAGTGATTTCCACGGCCCGGGAGGCTGGTCCGAGATTGGCGAATACCGCCCGTTGCCGGAAGATCTGCCACCACTATGGTGTAGATTCAAACATGATCCCGTTATCGCCGCCGTCTGAACAGGTAGAACACGTGAGTCAATTTTTCCAGATTCATCCGGAAAACCCGCAAGCGCGCCTGATCAAACAGGCTGTGGAAATCATCCGTGGCGGTGGTGTTGTGGTCTATCCCACCGACTCGTCGTATGCCATTGGCTGCCAGATCGGCGATAAAAATGCGGTCGAGCGGGTAAGACGCCTGCGTCAGCTGGACGACAAGCACAACTTCGCGCTCATTTGCAGCGACCTCTCGCAGTTGGGCTTGTTCGCCAAGATCGACACCGGCACTTTCCGCCTGCTCAAGGCCCATCTGCCGGGCCCTTATACCTTTATCCTGAATGCCACCCGGGAAGTCCCGCGGCTGTTGCTGCACCCGAAGAAGCGCACCATCGGGCTGCGGGTGCCGAGCCATCCCATTGCCCTGGCGCTGCTGGCGGAACTCGGTGAGCCGTTGATGAGCGTGACGCTGATCATGCCCGGCGAGACCGATCCGCTGACCGACCCCTATGAAATGCGCCAACTGCTGGAGCATCAGGTCGACCTGATCATCGACGGCGGTTACGGCGGCATGAAGGCGTCCACGGTGATCAACCTGGCCGACGGCGAACCGCAAGTGGTACGCGTCGGCTGCGGCGATCCGACGCCGTTCATGGTCGAGGCCTGAATGTCGGTTGTGGAAACCGCGGTCGAAAACGTCGACAGCCAGGCCGGTGCGCAACAGGAGCTGCCTTTCGCCATGGTCTATGGCCAGGCGGTCATGGAAATGCCCCTGGACCTGTACATCCCGCCGGATGCGCTGGAAGTTTTCCTCGAAGCCTTCGAAGGGCCGCTCGACCTGTTGCTGTACCTGATCCGCAAACAGAACATCAACATCCTCGACATCCCGGTGGCGGAAATCACCCGCCAGTACATGGGCTACGTCGAGCTGATGCAGTCGGTGCGCCTGGAGCTGGCGGCGGAATACCTGGTAATGGCGGCCATGCTGGCCGAGATCAAATCGCGCATGCTGCTGCCGCGCTCGGCCGAGGTCGAGGCGGAAGAGGACGATCCTCGGGCCGAGCTGATCCGGCGCCTGCAAGAGTACGAGCGCTTCAAGGCTGCGGCCGAAGGCATCGACGGCTTGAGTCGGGTCGGGCGCGATGTGCTGGTGCCCAAGCTCGACGCCCCCGAGGCGCGGGCGCGCAAGTTACTGCCGGACGTGAGCCTGGAAGAGCTGCTGATGTCCATGGCCGAGGTCCTGCGCCGGGGCGACATGTTTGAAAGTCACCAGGTCAGCCGTGAGGCATTGTCCACTCGCGAGCGCATGAGCGATGTGCTGGAACGGCTCAAGGGCGGCAGTTTTGTGCCCTTTGTCGAGCTGTTCACCGCCGAGGAAGGGCGGCTGGGCGTGGTGGTGACGTTTATGGCGGTCCTGGAATTGGTCAAGGAATCCTTGGTCGAGCTGGTGCAGAATGAGCCGTTCGCAGCGATCCATGTGCGGGCCCGAGCCGAATAACGAGCAAACCGATGAATCTGACCGAACCCCGTGAACTGGCGCCCTTGCTTGAAGCTTTCCTGCTGGCCTCTGGAAAGCCACAGTCGATGGAGCGCCTGTTCGAACTCTTCGAAGAAGGCGAGCGGCCTGAGCCTGCCGTGTTCAAGAAAGCCCTGACGCTGCTGGGTAAATCCTGCGAAGGCCGGGCTTTCGAACTCAAGGAGGTAGCGTCCGGTTACCGCTTGCAGATCCGCGAAAAATTCGCCCCCTGGGTCGGGCGCCTGTGGGAGGAGCGGCCGCAGCGTTATTCCCGTGCGATGCTCGAAACCATGGCGCTGATCGCCTATCGCCAACCGATCACCCGGGGCGAGATCGAGGACGTGCGTGGCGTGGCGGTCAACAGCCACATCGTCAAGACCTTGCTGGAACGTGAGTGGATCCGCGTCGTCGGCTATCGCGATGTGCCGGGCAAGCCAGCGATGTTCGCCACCACCAAGGCGTTTCTCGATCACTTCAACCTGAAGAACCTCGACGACCTGCCGCCGCTGGCCGAACTGCGGGAACTGGAGCCCGAGCCGATGCTCGAATTCGACGACGCCCCGGTGCCCCAGGCCTTGCAGGAATTGGCCGACGCCAGCGCCGAGCCCGAAGAGCCGAAGGAAGAGACCAGTTTCCACTCGTTGCTGCTGGAGCTGGACACCATGGAGGAGGGCTTGAAGACCGACTTCGATGACCTGCTGCGTGACGCTCCTGGCCCTGAGGGTGAGTCGGATGAGCTGGCGGAGCCCGATAGCGCGGTGGAGCCCGAGCCCGAAGCGGAATGGGAACCGGAACCTGAAGAAGACATCCTCGGCGTTGCCCAAGCCCGGGAGAAACTGCTGGCCGCCGTCGCCGCCCTTGAGCCGCCAGAACCCGAGCTGAGCGACGAAGAAGCCGAAGCCCGCGCCTTGGCCGAAGCGATCGAAAACGAACGGCGCCAGCTCGACGACTGACACACCGCCGTCCCTTGTGGGAGCGAGCCTGCTCGCGAAAGCGTCCGCTCAGTCAACATGATTTTGACTGATACGCCGCCTTCGCGAGCAGGCTCGCTCCCACACAAATCCCGGGTGAATCATGAGTTCCACCAAAGACCCCTGCATCAGCCTCTGCAAGTTCGACGAAGATATTTGCATCGGTTGCGGGCGCAGCAAGCGCGAGATCAAGGCCTGGAAAGAACTCGACAAGGACGACAAGCGCGCCGTGCTGGCCGAAGCGGCGCTACGCCTGATCAAGCTGGGTGCCACCGGTCGGCGGAAAAAGCGCTGAGCGCGTTTCCATCAGCTAGTCTCTGATGCGCGAATCCTTCAACGAGCGTATGATTCGCGACCCTTTGGCGATCCCTTCGCCGAAAGACCCGTTTTCAAAGCGTCAGGCCAAGCCTGACTCGACCACACCGGGAGGTGCCCAGAAATGAAAGACCTAGACCAGAACGACAGCCAGGAAATCGGCCCAGCAGGCGAGAAACTGCAAAAAGTACTCGCTCGTATCGGCGTCGGTTCGCGCCGTGACGTGGAAGCCTGGATCACCCAGGGCCGCATCAAGGTCAACGGCAAAGACGCCACCTTGGGCCTGCGTGTCGACATGCACGACGCCATTACCATCGATGGCAAGGTGATCAAGCGCGAAGAGGCCGCCGAAACGGTGCGCCGCGTGATCATGTACAACAAGCCTGACGGCGAAATCTGCACCCGTGACGACCCGGAAGGCCGTCCGACGGTGTTCGACAAGATGCCGCGTCCGAAAGAAGGCCGCTGGATCAACATCGGTCGCCTGGACATCAACACCACCGGTTTGCTGATGTTCACCACTGACGGTGAGTTGGCCAACCGCCTGATGCACCCGTCCTACGAGATGGACCGCGAATACGCCGTGCGCGTGCGTGGCGAAGTCGATGACGAGATGATCGAGCGCCTCAAGGCCGGCGTCGTGCTGGAAGACGGCCCGGCTCGTTTCACCGACATCAAGCAAGCACCGGGTGGCGAAGGTTTCAACCACTGGTACCACTGCGTGGTGATGGAAGGCCGTAACCGTGAAGTGCGACGCTTGTGGGAATCCCAGGGCCTGGTGGTCAGCCGCCTGAAGCGCGTGCGTTTCGGCCCGGTGTTCCTCAACTCCGACCTGCCGATGGGCCGCTGGCGTGAAATGACCCAGCAGGAAGTCGACATCCTCGCAGCCGAAGTGGGCCTCAAGCCTGTCTCCATGCCGCAGATGACCGCCAAGAGCAAGGACAAGCTGGAGCGGATGCAGCGCAAGTCCTCGCGTCCGATGGGCAAGACCGAGCGCGTGCGTACGCTGCGTCCGGCGGCCGATGGCGCAACGACTGGCCCGCGTCCTTCCCGTGAACCGCAGATCGAAGGCGAGCGTCCGGCCCGCAAGCCTGCGCCACGTCAGGACGGCGAGCGCGGCCCGCGTACACCACGTCCGGCCAACGGTCGTACCGAGCGCGGCGAAGGTCGCGGTGCTCCGGCGGGTCGTGGCACGCCGGTCGCTGATCGTCCGGCCGACACCAAGCGTCCGGCCAAGCCGGCGCCAAAAAAACGCCCGGGTATCATCCTGGCTGACCGTGATGCACCGTCGGGCAAGCGCCGTGGCGCGCCGGCAGGTTCGGGGCAGCGTCCGGGGTTTGGGCGTCGTAAGCCGGAGTAATACAGCTGCGAGCTACAAGCTTCTAGCTGCAAGAAAAAACGCCAACCGTTGGGTTGGCGTTTTTTTTGGTCTGGCTTTAGTGATGCGGTGCAGTCGAGTCCGCCATCGCGAGCAAGCTCGCTCCCACAGGAATCGCGTCGAATACAACCGGTTATTCACCGCAGTCCAAACTGTGGGAGCGAGCTTGCTCGCGATGGCGCCATCAGCTTCACAGAAGATCCAGCCTAAAGCACAAACCGCCCCTCAAACACCGGCTCCTTGTCCAGCGCCAGCACACCCCCTTGGAAAATCAGATCCAGGTGATGGCTGCCCTTGGCCCCGCCACCGAGCCCCAGGTGCAAGCCGCAATGGCGCTCTTCGAAACCGGCATTGCGAGCGTACAGGCCCTTGACCCCTTCGTTGGTGCCGATGCCCAGTTCCTCGATGCGGCGGTTGGACGGGTTGGCGTCCAGGTACTTGTTGAAGTCGTGCTCCAGGCCCGGTACGTCGGTGGCGATTTTCTGGATCGTGGAGTCTTCGATCCACAGCTCCAGCGGCGATTGCAACACGCCGTACTTGCGCGCGAAGGGAATCGTACTGAGAAACGTGCCGACAAATTTCACCCGGCCATTGATGGTGTCGCTGTGAGTGGCGATTTCGCCTGGGGCCAGATCGTAGTTGCCGACGCCATTGATATCGGTCCACTTCTTGACGCTGTCCAGCGCCGTGTCGAAATACGAGCCGTGCTCATCCTCGAAGCTCAACGTCGTAGCCTGGGACACGCGGCGGATGAGGTGGCTGTTGAGCCCGGCGATGCGTTGCGGAATGACGCTGAAGGTGTCGTAGAAATATTCGCCGTAATCCTTGAACAGCAGCGATTTCTTCCAGTTTTCCGCCATCACGCCTTGCAGCGCACGGACAAAGTCCGGACCGTCGGGGCGGGGATTGGGCAGGGTCGAAGAGTCATAGAAAAAAATGTACAGGTCGCTGTCGGCAATTGCCTGGGACAGGCGCTCCGAGGGTTCAAGATCCAAGCGCATGGCGCTGAACCTGAACGGTGAGCCGCTGCCGGCCTGTTCGGCAATCGCGCCGGTCAGGGCTTCGTAGTCGGCCGTGTGGCCGAGCAATACCTTGGCGGGCTGGATGCCGGCCAGGGCGGGATGATGTTCGAGGTAGTAAAGGAAATGGGAGATGGCTCGTTGGGTGTCCATGCTTATTCTTCCTTGGCGATTGATGTGGCGTCCCTCGCGGTAAATGGCAGAGCCGACCGGCCGGATCAGCTCCGCCGGGTAGCGCTTACAGAGGCCACATCGCCGTGCCGAACGGCACAACGGCGTCGGCTTGCATCATTTCAACGGCGGCTTCATGGGTCGGTGCTTCGAACCATTCATCCAGTTGCAGTTCGGTTTCCAAGTCTTTGTCCAGTGCTTGCATAGTGAATCTCCTAGATGACTTTTGCGGAAAACGCGGGCCGATCCGGCGGGCAGAACCCAACTGAATCGGCACCGCAAAAACTCGCCGGCACGATGCCTGGGCAAGTGGCTGAAAACCTAGTCGAGGGTTTTTTGGAATGCAAAAAAATATTTTATTTTTTTCATTTGAACTTTTTGTTCTATTTTTTTGAGCGAATTTACCCGTTGAAAAACAGCTGGCTGAGGTGCTTTTTTTGATAGGTAGCTAGCTACCGTCAATTTGCAGTCAGCCTACGGAAAATTCCTGCATGGAAATTTTACGTTACGGCTTGTAAAGGAATGCTGACGGCTTTGACCGGTCGAGCGAACCGGTATCGGCATTTGGGAGGGTTGTAAGAAAAAGCTGCCGAGTGGCTCGGCTTGACGCGTTTTTTGATACTTCGCAGCGCTTGTTTCAAGCCCGCGGGAAGGGTCAGATGCGCGCCAGACCTCAAGTGCGGGGTGAGACGCTGGTCTGCTGGTGTCTGGCAGCGAGGGTAGTGCAGTGTACAATGCGCCGCGTTTTACTGTGACCCTTCGCGTACCCACGCACTTTCAAGGTTATCCGCCTTGTTCACTCCGCCACGCCACAAGCGTGTCGGGTCCGATTTCGTCACAGATAAAAACAAATAGGTGACGCATGACCGTTGTAGAAAATACGCATTCAGGCGAGCTGAAGCGCGGCCTGAAAAATCGCCACATCCAACTGATCGCCCTCGGTGGCGCAATCGGTACCGGCCTGTTCCTCGGCTCGGCGGGGGTGCTGAAGTCAGCCGGTCCGTCGATGATCCTCGGCTACGCAATCTGCGGCTTCATCGCCTTCATGATCATGCGCCAGTTGGGCGAAATGATTGTCGAAGAGCCGGTGGCCGGTTCCTTCAGTCATTTTGCGCACAAATACTGGGGCGGTTTCGCCGGGTTCCTGTCGGGCTGGAACTGCTGGATCCTCTATATCCTGGTGGGCATGTCCGAGCTGACCGCCGTCGGCAAATACATCCATTACTGGGCGCCGGACATCCCGACCTGGGCCTCGGCGGCAGCGTTTTTCATCCTCATCAATGCGATCAACCTGGCCAACGTCAAAGTGTTTGGCGAGGCTGAGTTCTGGTTCGCGATCATCAAGGTGGTAGCGATCGTCGGCATGATCGCCCTGGGCAGTTACCTGCTGGTCAGCGGTCACGGCGGCCCGCAGGCTTCGGTCACCAACCTGTGGTCCCACGGTGGGTTCTTCCCCAACGGCGTCAGCGGCCTGGTGATGGCCATGGCGATCATCATGTTCTCCTTCGGCGGCCTGGAGATGCTCGGTTTCACTGCTGCCGAAGCCGACAAGCCGAAAACCGTGATCCCCAAGGCCATCAACCAGGTGATCTACCGGATCCTGATTTTCTACATCGGTGCGCTGGTGGTGCTGCTTTCGCTGACTCCGTGGGACAGCCTGTTGACCACCCTCAACGCCTCTGGCGATGCCTATAGCGGCAGCCCGTTCGTGCAGGTGTTTTCGATGCTCGGCAGCAACACCGCGGCGCACATCCTCAACTTCGTGGTGCTGACCGCCGCGTTGTCGGTGTACAACAGCGGCACCTACTGCAACAGCCGCATGTTGCTGGGCATGGCCGAGCAGGGCGATGCGCCCAAGGCGCTGGCGAAAATCGACAAGCGTGGCGTGCCGGTGCGGTCGATCCTCGCTTCGGCGGCGATCACTCTGGTGGCGGTGCTGCTGAACTACCTGATCCCCCAGCATGCGCTGGAGTTGCTGATGTCGTTGGTGGTTGCCACCCTGGTGATCAACTGGGCGATGATCAGCTACTCGCACTTCAAGTTCCGCCAGCACATGAACCAGACTCGCCAGACGCCGCTGTTCAAGGCGTTGTGGTACCCGTACGGCAACTACGTCTGCCTGGCGTTCGTGGTGTTCATCCTCGGCGTGATGCTGCTGATCCCGGGCATCCAGGTTTCGGTGTATGCGATTCCGGTGTGGGTGGTGTTCATGTGGGTGTGCTACGTGATCAAGAACAAGCGCAGTGCCCGGCATGAACTGGGCGTGGCGGCTGCCGCCAAGTAAGTTTTTCGCCAGTAAAACAAACCCGGCCAAGTGCCGGGTTTGTTGTTCCAAGGGCACACACACCTTCTGTGGGAAATCCCTGTGGGAGCGAGCTTGCTCGCGATAGCGGCGTGTCAGTCACATCTATGCTGCTGATCCACCGCCATCGCGAGCAAGCTCGCTCCCACATTGATCTTCAGTGTTCACAGAGTGTGTGGTCACCATCACTCCCATGGGGAGCAGGTGCGGTTTTGAGAATTCGCGGTATCCTGTGGAGCCTGACACCGGACGCTTTCCATGCTGGTCATTTCCAACACCGTGCACATCCCGGACGCCGAGATCGAGCTGACGGCCATCCGCGCCCAGGGCGCCGGCGGGCAGAACGTCAACAAGGTTTCCAGCGCCGTGCACTTGCGCTTCGATATCCCGGCTTCGTCGTTGCCCGAGTTCTACAAGGAGCGGCTGCTGGCCCTGCGCGACAGTCGCATCACCAGCGACGGCGTATTGATCATCAAGGCCCAGCAATACCGCACGCAGGAACAGAACCGGGCCGATGCGCTGGAGCGCCTGGTCGAGTTGATCCTCAGCGCCACCAAGGTCGAAAAAAAGCGCCGCCCAACCAAGCCGACCCTGGGCTCGAAAAAACGCCGTCTCGAATCCAAGACCAAGCGCGGCTCGATCAAGGCCGGGCGCGGCAAGGTGGACTTCTAGTGCCTGTCGCGCTCCTCGCGATACCGAGGGGCCTGGCGATACAGGTAGACACTCAATGCCAGCCCACCGAGGGCTGCCAGCGCGGCGAACAGAAAGATCGAGGCAAAGCCGAAACCCGCGGCAATCGCGCCGGCCAACGGACCGGTGATGCCCAGCGACAAATCGATAAACAGTGAATACGCGCCCACCGCCGCCCCACGGCTGGAGGCCGGTACCAGGTTGACCGCTTCCACCCCCAGCGCCGGGAACACCAGCGAGAACCCGAAACCACTCAACGCCGCCCCTGCCAGGGCCCACTGCGCATCCGGCGCCAGCCACAACAGCAGCAGGCCCAGGGTTTCCACCGAGAGGCAGGCGATCGCCACCCGGAAGCCACCGAGACGGTTGATCAGGTTGCCGAACAGCAAGCGCGCACCGATGAAACTCGCACCGAACAGGCTCAGGCAGAGCACGGCGTTATCCCAATGCCGGGTGGCGTAATACAGAGTGATGAAGGTGGCGATGGTGCCGAAACCGATGGAGCCCAGGGCCAAGCCGCAACCATGGGGCAGTACGCGCCCGAGCACATGCATGAATGGCAGGCGCTCGCCGGTGACGATCGGCGCTGCGGTTTTCGGCCAGGCCAGTGCCAGCCCGAGCACCGCCAGCAGGATGATACTGACGCCCATGCTCCACAGCCCCAGGGACTTGACCAGCCAGACCCCCAGCGGCGCGCCGATCGCCAATGCGCCGTAGCTGGCGATACCGTTCCAGGAAATCACCTTGGCGGTATTGGCCGCGCCGACCCGGCCGATGCCCCAGCCAATCGAGCCTGAACCCACCAGGCTTTCCGCGCTGCCCAGCACCAGGCGTCCGATCAACAGGCTGCTCAGGCTCAGGGCGGGCATGCCCGCGGTCCAGGCCGAGACCAGCATGAACACGCCGCTCAGGCCACATCCGGCCAGGCCGAACATGACCGCCCGTTTGCTGCCCAGGTTGTCGATGATGCGTCCCGCATA
The DNA here is from genome assembly GCF_051132075.1 of Pseudomonas sp. R3-56. Lineage (NCBI taxonomy): Bacteria > Pseudomonadati > Pseudomonadota > Gammaproteobacteria > Pseudomonadales > Pseudomonadaceae > Pseudomonas > Pseudomonas sp. R3-56. The sequence goes on from NZ_CP071657.1 coordinate 1,488,419, forward strand.
AGGCCGGCTGAGGAGGGTGGCCAGATACTGCACGCTGATGACCAGCCCGGCGATCACCGCGCCGAAGCCCAGCTCGCCATGAACGAAGCCGGGCAGTACGGCCAAGGGAATACCGATGTTCAGATAACCGATGAAGGTGAACAGGACGATGGAGACGACTTGCAGCGTGACCGCCAAGGGGCGCTGGGAATCTGGCATGGGTGAAAGGTCCACGGGGCAGCTGGATAGATAGGCTGCTTTATGATAACGGCGACCGTGCGGGCAGGGCGTGGAAAAGTAAAACTATTTGCCGGACGGCGTCTCGCCAGGGGTTTTGCCAGCGACCAGATGCGTGGTGACGAGAGCTGCCAGGGCATTTTCTTCCGTGCCGAAGCGGGCCAGCAGGGCGGCTTGTTTCTCGGGGGAGAGGCGGGTCCAGATGTCGACCATTTTCTCGGTGGTGTCGATCAGTACGCTGGCCTGGGCCGGGCTGAAGGAGGAGATGTCGTCGGTCATGGTGCAGGGCTCGGATTCAGGCGGTGTGGAAAGCGCATCTTAGCGCTTTCCACACAGTCTGTTGGTGCGGGTGTATCAGTCTTCGCTGTCGGCCTGGCGGCGTTCAGTGGCTTGCGGCGGCTCGGGTTGCTGGGCGTCGGGTTGCCCCCCGGCTTGTAGCGTGGGCGTCTGCTCAGGTTCGTGCAGGCTTGGGAAGGGGAGATTCGGAATCTCGTGCATTTCGCGCTCCTCGCAAAGTCTGTTGATCGATCGGGTAGATCCGCGCTTGTACAAAGCGTGGGCAGGATACCCCAGAAGAAATGACAAAAAGACTTTTTAATCCAGGCGGAGCGACAAAAGGAGTTGTCCGGACAGGTCATGTTCACTCGCGGAAAACGACGCCATTACCGGTGGTCGCCAAGGCTCAAGAACAGGGTATACGTGCCGATGGCATGCTATATCCCGCACGTTCAGTTGCGACAGTGGACCCTGGACATGGACGGTCCTTTTTGCCGAGAGATCGACTTCATGTTTTTACAAAAATCCCTAAAAGCGCAGATTCTGGCGTTGCTGAGCGGCAGCTTGCTGGCAATGCTGCTGATCGCCCTGGCGTCCTTTCATTTTCTGTCCGATGGTATCCAGAATTATCGCAACCTGATCGATGGCCCGTTGCGTGCGTCGCAACTGATCGACGAGGCCAACTTGCAATTCAAGGTCCAGGTCCAGGAATGGAAAAACGTGCTGCTGCGTGGCAAGCAGCCGGCGGATCTGGAGAAATACTGGAAGCAATTCGAAGACCGTCAACGCGATGTCCAGGGCATCCTTGGCGACCTGATCAAACACGAGGGTGTTCCGGCGCAGATCAAGACGCGCATCGAACGCCTGCGAGGCGAACATGCCCAACTGGGCGCGGCCTATCAAAAGGGCCGTGATGCCTATGTTGCGGCGGGCGCCGACGCGGCGGCAGGTGATGCCGCGGTCAAGGGCGTGGACCGTGCGACCAGCGAGCAGATGAGCGAGCTGGTGGTCGAGCTGCACAAACTGGGTGATGAGCAGTCGGCGCTGATCAGTGCCGGTGCCGATCGCACGATCCTGCTGGGGACGGTGATCATGCTCGTCTCGGGAGTGCTGATCGGGTTGCTGAGTCTGTGGCTGGTCAACCGCAACCTGGTGCAGCCGATCCGTAAGCTGATCGAGTACGTGACTCAACTGAGCCGCGGGCGTTTCGCGGAGCGTGTCACCAGCACGCGCCAGGATGAGCTGGGCGACCTGGCCCTGGCGGCCAACACGCTGCGCGATTTCCTTGCCGAAACCTTCACCCGCCTGCAACGCAGCGCCACCGAGCTGGACAGTGCCAGCGGCGAGTTGAACGCCATTGCCAGCCTGATGAGCCAGGGCACCAGCGAGCAATTCGAGCGTACCGATCAGGTGGCGACGGCGATGAACGAGATGTCCGCCACCGCCCAGGAAGTTGCCCGCCATGCCGCTGATGCGGCGCGCGCTGCCGATGACGCCGATCATTCGGCGCAGCAGGGCGAGAAAGTGATGCAAGGCACTATCCACACCATCACGCAGATGCGTGGCGAAATTGCCAACACGGCCACGGTGATTCGTCGTCTGGAAGCTGATAGCGGGCGCATCGGCAAGGTATTGGAAGTGATCCGCGGGATCGCCGAACAGACCAACCTGCTGGCCCTAAACGCCGCCATCGAAGCCGCTCGGGCCGGTGAGGCGGGGCGTGGTTTTGCGGTGGTCGCCGATGAAGTACGCAGCCTGGCCCAGCGCACGGCCTCGTCGATCATCGAGATCAATCAGATCATCCAGACCGTCCAGACCGGGGCGGTGGACGCGGCCCAGGCCATCGAAAGCGGGCAGTCGCGCAGTGAGGAAAGTGTCGAGCAGGTGACCCAGGCCGGCGAGATGCTCGAACGCATCACCCAGGCAGTCGAAGCGATTCGCGACATGAACCGCCAGATCGCCACGGCGGCGGAAGAGCAGACCTCGGTGGCCGAGGACATCTCGCGCAACCTGACGGAAATCACCTGCATCGCCAGCACCAACCTGGACAACGTGCAGCGCACCGAAGCGGCGAGTCGGGATCTGCACGGGTTGTCCGGGCAGTTGAATGAAGTGACGGCGCGGTTGAGTGCTTGAGTGCGTTGACCTGATGGGAATAGGCGTTGATGAACACTGTCTGGTCTGGGGACATCATTGACACCTGTGGCGAGGGAGCTTGCTCCCGCTGGGCTGCGTAGCAGCCCCTTAGCCATTCAATGCGGTGCATCAGGAAAAACTTACGACTGCTGCGCAGCCGAGCGGGAGCAAGCTCCCTCGCCACAAAAGCTCATACGAGCGGCAAACAGGGATCGATTCAATAATCACGGCGCTTGCGGAACGCCCAGCGTCCGGCGATCAGCGTGAACGTCGCCACCAGTGCGACGAGAATCCAGAAACCGTGGGCATCATCGGCCAGCGGCACGCCGCCGACATTCATGCCAAAAAAACCGGCAATAATGTTGATGGGCAAGGCCAGCACCGTGACCACGGTCAGGGTGAACAGCGTGCGGTTGCTCTGTTCATTGAGGTTGGCGGCGATTTCTTCCTGCAGCAATTTGATCCGCTCGCCCAACGCGGTGAGGTCGTTGATGATCAGGGCGAATTCCTCGGTGGATTTGCGCAGCTCCTTGACGTCTTCTTTCTGCAACCACTGTGGCGGGCGATTGAGCAGACGCAGCAACGAACCCGGCTCCAATGCCAGCAGGCGTTGCAGGCGCACCAATATCCGCCGTTGGCTACCCAGTTCGGCGCGGTTGTTGGACACCCGCGAGGACAGCAACTGGTCTTCTATCTGGTCAACGCTGAGGCTGGTCTTGCGCACGATCTGGGTCAGCACTTCGCCCTGGTCGCGCAGCAGATGCACGAGCAGTTCCAGCGGCGAACGGAAGCACTCGCCAGCCTTGACCGACGAACGCAGCTTGTCCACCGAGTGCAATGGCTGCAGGCGTGCGCTGATTATCAGCCGACTGTGAACGCAAACCCACAACGTGGACACGTCCGACGACACCAGGTTGCTGAGGTTGAATACCACATCGTTGACCACGGCCAGCAAGGCCGAGTCGACGTGCTCGATGCGGGTCGAGCGCGAGCCTTCGTGCAGGGCTTCGAAAAACTCCTCGGGCAAGGCCAGATTGTTTTTCATCCAGCGCTCACAAGCGGCATGAGCCAGGTTCAGATGCAGCCAGAGGAATTCGTCGGCATCCTCCGGTTGTTGCAGGCTTCGCAGGGCCTGGGCCGAATCGATCTCTCGCCCGCGTTCGCCAGGACGGAAGCGAAACCCGTAGAGCAGGCCGAACAGGTCCGGATCGCGGTGGCTTTGATCGATGCTGTGATTCATGCGGGCTCGCTGGCGGGAGTGCCTGTCGTGGCGATGACAGGTTCACTTAGCGGCATCATTGCAGGGTTGTTTGAAGGTTTTGTGACGGTTGGGCTGGGTTGGCGGGTCAGCAGCGGTTTACTTTCGGCGGATGCAAAGAAGCCGCGCAACCTGGAAGTTGCGCGGCTTCTTTATCGAGTTTATCGAGGGATCAAGTATCTTGCTTGTCGCTCAGGACTTTGCCGGTGGTTGCATCGAAGTCAACGTCGAACTCTTTGCCATCGGCGGTTTTCAGTTCCACTTCATATTCGTAGCCGTTGAAGTGATTGTCCAGGTCGGTATCGGTGATGGTAGCGCCTGGGTGCAACTTCAGGGCTTCGGCATTCATCGATTCCAAGGACTTGATCTTGCCGTCCTTGACCAACTGAGGAACCTGGTCGATTCGTACATCAGCCTGGGCCAGGCCGGCGGTGAGGGTCAGGGCGGCAGCGGTGAACAGGGCAGTCAAAGTTTTCATATTGTCTTTCCTTGGTGTCGTTAAAGGTTGATTCGTTTAAGTGGGTTCAGATTATCTCTGGCAACTTAATTCACCCTTAATTCGGAAAACTTGCAGCGAATGCGCCGATCCGCTGCTGTCCATCAGTAACCGTTCTTCTGCAGAAGTTGCGTCACGCTGCCTGTTTCAGGACGTTTGAAGTACTTGAGCAATTCGCTGGCCCGGTTGGTGAAAATGCCGTCCACACCGGCATCCATGACTTTCTTGAAGTCCACCGGCTCATCCACCGTATAGACATGTACCAGCAAACCCTGATCGTGGGTGTACTGGTTCATCCAGGGTTTCACCAGATCCGCATAACTCTGGCTGCCGCCGTGGGTCAATGCTGCCGAAGGGCCGGTGCCGATGGCGCCCTGGGCCTTGGCGTACTGGACCCATTTTTCGAATTCGGCCTTGTCCTTGGGCTCCTGTTTCGCGTAGTAGACCGCCTTGTCGGTCTCGCCGGACTCGGCAAACGGCACCTTGGACTGGGGCTCGATATTGCCTTCGCCGATCCACAGCAACAGGATTTTCGGCACCTTGGGCATTTCCTTGTGCAGCAGTTCCAGGCTGCTCTTTTCGAAGGTCTGCAATACCACCTTGCCTTTGCCCTGGCCCACACCGAGGGCGCGCTTGGCCAGCTTGGAACCGGACGGGCTCAGCCAGCCGCGGTCCTGGAGCTTGTCCTTGAGGTCGCGCTCGATGCCCGGGAACAGCTTCGGTTCCTTGGTTTCGATGTAAAGCCCCGGCTTCTGTTGGGGGTTGCCCTCGGCGATATTGATGACCTCATCCAGGGTCAGGATCTTCAGGCCGACAAACGCAGGACGCGCACGCTCCGGGTAGGCCGCGTTGAACCAGCTGCCGGCGTCCAGCGTCTTGAGTTCGGCCATGGTGAATTGGTTGGCGGTGCTGTCCTTGCGCTCGGGGAACTTGGTGGCGACATCGGTGGTGCGCAGCAGGCTATCGTCGTGCAGGACGAACAGCACGCCATCCTTGCTGCGTTGCAGGTCGAGCTCAAGATAATCAGCGCCCAGGTCACGGGCCAGCTTGTAGGCCGCGGCGGTGGACTCCGGCGCATCGAACGAGGCGCCGCGATGGGCGATGACCGCGGGATGGGGGATGCCCTGCTGGGTTGCCAGGGCCTTGGGACTTGGCACTTCGGCGGCGTGTGCCGGGCCGAAACCGAGCATCAGGCTCAACATCAACGCGCTACGGGTAAAGGTGACGGGCATGCTCGAGTTCCTTTCGTGGGGGCTGTAAAACCTCTCTTTTAACAATTGAACGCTGCGGACGCTATCGCCATACCGACATTGACCTATGCAAGAGGAATTTTCCCACGCATTTTCGAGCCGCTTTGAAGTACCCTTGGTCACCAGTTTCCCCGGTAGAGGGAAACCTCATTGATCGCCTGCCTTGCGTGTAAACCATCGATCAGACGTCTCTCGGGACGCATCCATGAGGTTTACCATGCGCACCACTTCGACACTCATCTGCCAGGCCGCGGACCAGCTCAGGGGCTTCGTTGGCCTGAATCGCAAGACCGGCCATTACATCGTGCGTTTCAGCGAAGACTCCTTTGGCATGGACGTGGCCGCCGACGGCATCATCCCCACCTGCGAATTCGTCTGGGCCCCTGCGGCTGGCGGCGCCATGGCGCTCAGGCGCGAGCGAATCCAACTGCTGCTTGACCAGAACATCGACGACCGGATCAACCTTACCGAACCGCTGCGGGTGTACATGGCCCGCCAAGACTTGCCGGAAATCGTAGCGGTGCGGCAGATGGTGGGAGGTTGAACCTCGCCACGATGTCCTTGTGGGAGCGGGCTTGCTCGCGATAGCGGCGTAACATTCAGCGTCGATGCAAGCTGATACACCGTCTTCGCGAGCAAGCCCGCTCCCACAAGGTTTGTGCTGGACAATGAATCTGCAGACGCCAGGGAAAAATGTGGGAGCGAGCCTGCTCGTTCCCACAAAGGTTTGAGTTCTGCCTCAGGTTTGGCGTTGGAAGGCATAGTCCCGTTCGACCTTGCACACCCGCGTATGGCATTGGCTATACCAGGTGGAGCGACCGCGCTGACGGATCGCGCTGTGTTCCGGATGCTGCTTCCAGGCCAGGATCGCTGCTTCATCGCGCCAGTAGGACACGGTGATTCCCAGACCATCATCGCCACGGGCCGATTCGACGCACAGAAATCCGGGCTGCTCCCGGGCAAGGGCCAGCATGCGTTCGGCGGCTTCGGCGTAGCCTTGGTCCCCTTCGGTACGCAGGGAGGTGAAGATCACTGCGTAATAATGGCCGTTCATGGCATTTTCCTCGCGCAGGCTTCGACAAACGCTTTGACCAGCGGCGGCACCCGGCCTTCCAACGCGGCACGTTCAGGCTGGAACAGCGTTGCGACAAAAAACGGATGATCGCGCAGCTCCACCGCTCGCAGGTCGCCGGCCGAATCTCGGGCTACGGCGTGCATGTGCTCATTCAGCAAGTCCTGTTCAAAATGCGGATTGACCCCGAAGCGGCAACGGTAACCCTCGAACGCTGTCGCGCAGCCATAAGCGTTGGCGATCAGCGAATCCACTTCGAGCTGAAGGCTGTCGATGGTTTCGATCAAGGCGCAGCTCAGCGGCGTCAGCAGCGCCCGTTCCGCCTCTGGAGAGGTTTCGCCATGGGCGGCGTTGGTCCAACCCAACACATTGCGGGCATATTCCAGTACGGCATGCTGAAAACCACCGCAGGTGCCGAGGAACGGGCGCCGCTGTTTGCGGGCAAAACGGATGGCTTGCAAGGCCCCGCTTTCGTTCCGGTAAGGACTGCCGGGCACGCACCAGATGCCATCGAAGTTATCAAGCAGCGTGTTGTCGACGATGAGATCGGTGGCCAGCCATTGGAAACCGATGTCACAGCCGGTTCGCTCGCCAGCCAGCTCAAGTGCGAGGGGGATCGCCCGGTGGGCGGTGATTTGCGGGTCATGATCGCCGATCAGGGCGATATGGATGGGACGCTGTTTTTCCATGAGAGTCTCGCCGCTTGTTGATTCCTGGTCGCCACTATAAATTGGCGTTCACGCAATCAATATTGGCGTTTATCCAAGTGCTCAATGCATCGACGCAATATCGCCTCGTTTATCACGACTTATCCTTAATCCTGGCGCTGGTCCGTGGCGGCTCGCTGGCCCGGGCCGGGCGGCTGCTGGAAGTGGATGTGTCGACGGTTTTCCGCTCGGTGCGCCGTTTGGAAGCGGCTCTGGGCCAGCCCTTGTTCGAGAAAAGCCGTGCCGGATATTTGCCCACGAGCCTCGCGCAAGCACTGGCCGAGCAGGCCGAGCGCGCTGAGCAGGCGCTGGAAGCCGCGCGTGTCGGGGTGGAGCAGGGCGGCAACGTGGTCAGCGGCACGGTACGCCTGACCTGTACCGACTCGGTGCTGCAGGCATTGCTCCTGCCCGCGTTGGCGCGGTTCATGCCCGCCTATCCGGCGTTGACCCTGGAACTGAGCACCACGAACGACTTCGCCAACCTGAGCCGTCGCGATGCGGATATTGCCTTGCGGCTGACCCGCACGCCGCCGGAGCATCTGGTGGGCCGAAACCTGGGCCCCGTGGTTTACCGGGTATGTGCCGGCGCCACGTATTTGCCCTCGGCCAATGCTGATGACCTAGCCGCCATGACTTGGATCGCGCCGGACGATTTCCTGCCGGATCACCCCACCGTGGCCTGGCGCCGCCAGCACTTGCCTGGCGTGGTGCCTGCCTATCGCTGCAACAGCATGCTCTCGGTAACTGAACTGGTGCGGGCCGGTCTGGGCGTTGCGGCGCTGCCGGATTTCCTGATCGATGGCAACCAGGGCCTGACGCCCATTGGCGAGCCTTTGGCCGGGTATGACACGGCGCTCTGGTTGCTGACCCGGCCGGATTGCCGCGCGTTGCGCTCGGTGGTGACGCTGTTCGACGAGCTGGGGCGCAACCTGCGGCTGAACTGAGGTTTAGAGCTGGTAGCAGGCGAGGAACATATCCAGTGCCGATTCGATCACCTGCGTCTGCTCATGGGGCGCCAGGCTTGGTTGGCCCATGGAAATCTGCGGCCAGAAAGCGAACGTCTTGATCAGCCCATGCATCTGCTGGGCCGCGAATGCCGGGTCGACGGGTTTCAACCGGCCATCGGCCTGGGCCATGCGAACCCAGACGGTCAGGCCTTCTTCACGCTCGCCCATGCGCGCAACCATGTCCTGGGCTCGCTCGGGGGAATGAATCGTGGCGGCGATGGCGATGCGCGCCAGGTCGAGGAAATTCTCGTCGGCCAGCATCTGCAGTTTGGCTTGGAGCAGCGTTCGCAGCTGATCGCGCAGTGGTGTTTGCGAATTGTAGGGCGTGAGCTGTTCCGCCGTGATGCTGTTCCACAACCGATTGAGAATCTCGGCGAACAGCTCTTCCTTGCTCGGGAAGTGGTTATACACCGTGCGCTTGGACACCCCCGCGGTCGCCGCGATCTTGTCCATGCTGGTGATCTCGAAGCCGCTGCTGCGGAATTCGGCAATCGCGGCCTGGAGAATAGCTTCGCGTTTTCGCTCGGTAAGGCGTTGCGGTACGGTCATGGGCACTCGTCGGCTGGAAAGGGAGAACTTACACTCGGCAGTTTACTTGCTCCCGGGATTCATGCAATCTAGAAACTACACCGTGCGGTGTAATTTTTGCCAAGCGGCTGAGCGCGCATGCAACGGCCATCCAGCGTCCCACGACGGCGAAGCGCATCAGCGCTGATGCCCTTGGAGTTATCGCACCATGACCACTCCCTCGTTTCGCACCGACAACCCCTCATCACGGCATGAGCAAGGCAAGTTTCGCAATCATGCCTTCACTCCGCGCGAAGGATTCGGTACGACCCTGCGCGTCATCTGGAACATGATTTTTCACAAGCCGCGAACCACACGGCCCGCAGGCACCATCGAGGTCAAGCCGCTGACCCAGGACGCTCTGCTGGCCGCACCGAACCACAGCGTCTTCCGCCTCGGCCATTCCACGGTGCTGCTCAAGCTGCGAGACAAGTTCTGGCTGACCGATCCGGTGTTCGCCGAGCGTGCCTCACCCGTGCAGTGGGCCGGTCCGAAGCGTTTTCATCAGCCGCCCATCAGCCTGGAAGAATTGCCGCCGATCGAAGCGGTGATCCTGTCCCACGATCATTACGACCACCTCGATTATCAGGCCATCCTCAAGCTGGCGGCCAAGACTAGCCACTTCCTGGCGCCTCTTGGCGTCGGCGACACCCTGATCAAATGGGGCGTCGATGCCAGCAAGGTGCGTCAGCTGGATTGGTGGCAAGGCACCGAGGTGGACGATATCGAGTTCATCGCTACGCCATCCCAGCACTTTTCCGGACGTGGCCTGTTCGACAGCAACAGCACCTTATGGTCGTCCTGGGTCATGATCGACGGCGCCACGCGAATCTTCTTCAGTGGCGACACCGGTTACTTCGACGGTTTCAAACGCATCGGCGAGCAATACGGCCCCTTTGACCTGACGCTGATGGAAACCGGCGCCTATAACGTCGACTGGCCCCACGTCCACATGCAGCCGGAGCAGACCCTGCAAGCACATATCGACCTGAAGGGCCGCTGGCTGCTGCCGATCCACAACGGCACGTTCGACCTGGCGATGCACGCCTGGTATGAACCCTTCGATCGCATCCTGGCCCTGGCCTGGGAGCGCAACGTCAGCATCACCACGCCGCAAATGGGCGAGGCCTTCAACCTGGCGCAACCGCAACGGGGTCGCGCCTGGTGGCTGGACGTGGAGCCCTCGGTTTATCAGAACCAGACCGGCGTGGCGTGAGAGCAGGCCGCTACTCGATCATGGCGTAATCCGCCCGCTCCATCGGGTTGGGCGTCGCGCCCTTGATATTCATGCCGCGCCCAGGAGTGAAGCCGGGGAAAAACACCAGGCCTTCGGCCTCGAATCGAAACGCCAGGGCCAGCCGAGTGACATCGAGCAACTCGCCGCCCGCCTCGAAACGTCGGATGGCCTGGACCGAGACGCCGGATTCACGGGACAGCTCCTCGACACTCCACCCCAGCATGGCTCGGGCCTGTGCGCTGTGGGCAGGGGTGAATTGATAGACGGCGATGCGTTCCAGGGTGGTTTTGATTGCGAGAGAGGCCATGGGGGTGCTCCAAAGCTGTGGATTCAAAAATACTGTGTTTTTGTACAGTTGTTTTGATCCCGCTTCAATCTCATTTTCTTGATCAATGACCAGCGGTCGTTTCCTGCCAGGTGCTCGGTGCGTGGCCTAGTACCCGACGAAACTCTTTGAGATTGCTGGTTGCATATGATCTGCTGAGCGATCAGGAACTGGCGGTTCTGAACGAGGAGCTACGTGAGAGGATTTCTGACGCTATTCGCCAACCCTTCGAGATTGAATGGGCCGAAGACGCCTAATATTTTCCGAGAGCCAAAATGTTGATCTTCAACTGCACCGAAGCAGCCAGCAACTTTTTCAGCCGCGTGAGCAAAGGCAAGAAAATCACCCCAGTGGAAAAACCATCATCGCCTGTTATCGACGACGATGAGGGGGGTGAGTTTGCCGAACAATGGCTCGTTCATGCGATCACTGTGCAGCGCAAACACGTGTTGTTCGTCATCCACGTACGAACCCGCTACTGCATGATTTTCGCCGATGCTAAAAAGGCTGACATCGAAGGTTTTATCCGGCGGTTTTCCGAACGATGGATAGATGGCCTGATGCGTCAGGCGGGGCTGCACGATCTTCTTGACTGGGTTGACGACGAACTGATGATGGAGCGTTTCCAGGAGAGCTGTCGCGAATACGTTTTTTACAGGCGCGGTCATCGCGGTGCGCAAAAGCACATCAACGAGATTTCCTGGACGTTCGAGGACTGCGCCGCTGAATGGGGCACGTTACCCTCTAATGAGGTCTCTGCAGGCCGCTTTGATGGCAGCATGAACGACGTCCCCAGAGGCAGTAAGGAATACAAGGGCTATCAGTACCCGGATGAAGAGATGATTGTTCACTGGTTGCGACGTTATGGCGGCCTGGATGAATCAGCGGCCCAGGCAGCACATGAGCGGCACATTGAAGTGAAACAGGAGATCTGGGCGTACGAACGCGAACTTGCCCGGGATACGCAATGAAACTGAAGGCCGGAAATTTGCTGCCCGAATCAAGGCCCTGGCTTTTTTAAAGTGACTCAGTCAGTCCGGGCGCCTCCCGAATAAGGAAGTGATCCAGGTTCTCGATATTGGCGCTGAACACCCCGAACGTTTGCTCGGGGTTCTTCTTGCTCGGCACCTGCTGCAACTCCGGCGTGACGCCATAAAAGAAACAATACAACGGCGCATCACTGTCGATGGCGTGCTTGATCTCTTCCAGGAACGCCTTGCGCTTGCGGTAGTTATCGATCAGCTTCTTGCTCAGGTAGACGTTGACCGAATAAGGCTTCTTTTTTGCCTCGTCCGGCTGCTTGAACCAGACCTTCGCTTCGAAATCGATGCGAAAGCTTTGGGTGTAATCCTTGATCTCCTTGATCTTGCCCCAGTAGATCAGTCCCTTGTTATCCAGCAAAAAGTCGATCTTCTTGAAAAAGGAACTGTAGGGCGCGGTGTGCTCGCCAATCTTCAGCGGCATGCGCTTGAGCAGACCCTTGTTGTCGAAATTCGAGACGAAACACTCCACCGGGTGGGCGAAGACGCTGGTCTTGTCGGGCGTTGAGTCCTGAGCGAAATGGGCGTTGTCGCCGTGGGACGATGGGAGGTTCGACGTGGGCCGAGTCGCATCAACATCCTTCGGCTGATCCGACGGCTTGCGAATGTACTCACGCCGAGTCAGCAACAGCTCCGACGGGAAATGCTCTTCACGGCCGTCATCCGGTTCTGTCTCGCCATTCTCCAGACCCAGCCCCGGCGTCTTCGGACTGACATACGGGCAACCCTCGATATGCCGGGTAGTTGGCTGATTCTTGAAATGTGGCGTGCGGATGTAATTGACGTTCTTGGCGTTGAACGTCGTCAGCCGATTCTCCTCATCAAACGCCGCCCGACACGCATCGTTGGGGCACTGAAAGCGCTCCTTGGACGAGTCGAATGCCATGGTCTCGTCGAAATTAAGATCCCGAACGTCATAGATCGAAAGCTTGGCATCGAGGCTGAGGCAGTAGGCAGTGTCGAATTTCATCGAGGCTCGGTCCGTGACAGGAGGTGTATTAATACCGAAGGACGCGGCGGGCTGCACCCAAAGTTTCAACACATCACAAAACTCTGTGGGAGATTCTATGGTGCAGGACTAGCCCCTAAATGCCTTTTGGTAAGTATTCGCTCTGGTTCTTCAACAGAGCGAATACCACTCGGGCAAGCTTGCGGGCCAGCGCTACCAATGCCTCGGTTGTGCTGAGCCCTCGGGACCTCAAACCCTCGTAAAATCCCTTCCACGCCGCTGTGCGACTCGCCGACATCGCGGCGTTGTGCATCAATCGGCGTGCCTCCGGATCACCTCGCTTAGACAGGCAGCGGCGTCCCTTCTTTTTTCCCGAGTCCGATATGCGCAGGTCCAGACCCAGAAAAGCGATGAAGGCATCGGCATTTCTGAAATCTCCACGTTGAAACGACGTGAGCAAACGGGCACCGCTTAACAGACCGATGCCTTCGACTTTCATGCAGCGCTTGAGCTGACTTCCCAAACCGGCTGCATCCAACTGCGTCTGGATTGTTTTCTCAAGCAAAATCTCGAGTCTTTGCATTGCCTTTATCTGGTTCTCAAAGGCCGTTTTGAGCAACGGTTCGTTTGACCAGCTTTGCTTGAGGCTGACACGCGCCTGAACCAAGGCTGCCCGTCGCCGGAAAAGGCTTATAAGCCTGCAATACAGGGGCGATGGCGGGGACCAAGGGTGCAACTGGTGGCCTTCGTTGTTCAAGTAGCGAGCCAACAACCGAGCATCCAGCGCATCGGTTTTAGCGCGCACTTTCACACCTTTGCGGTAATGACTGAGTTCGTAACCGCCGATCATATAAATCACACAGCCATGCGCATAAGCCAGATCGGCGAAGTCCTGGTGATAGATATTAGTGGCTTCGATGGCGACATCCACTGGCGCAGGTAATGCCTTGAGCCACTTTTTGATATCAGCTTTGGTGTTGGGGATCGTTTCGAGTCGATCGGATTGGGCGTGATAAATCACCAACTCATCTTTGGCGACATCCACACCTACGATCGGCTGGGCGGTGGCGACGGGCATTGCCATTGAAAATCCTCCGGGCTAAGGTTTGAACACTTGAAGGGTTCACCCAGAGGCGCAGGCTTGTTCCTATCGTCGGTCTAGGCCAGATGCATTCTTTATCGGCGCTTGGGTGAAAGGAGGAGGGGTGAAATCTCCCACGGTCTGTACTGCGGCTAACAGTCAGAATCGAGCCTAGTCCCTCCTCCTCCCTTCAAGTCCTACCATACAAGCGAGCCTGCTCGCGATGCCCAATCCCCAATCCGACCATCAAGCCTGCCCTGTACTTGTGCCCTGACAGCAACCCGTGGCGAGGGGATTTATCCCCGCTGGGCTGCGAAGCAGCCCCGTTTTTAGGTCAAAATCTTGGAGACAACGGCTCGAGGTGACCGGGGTGAAATCAGGATACTTTTGCTGTCATGTGCAAGATTTGGTTCACGGCCCTGTACCAGATCCAGAAGGACACGGGGAGCCCGACCATCAACAAGCTCGAATCTATTCTGAGAAAGTTCGGGCTGCGGCTGGGGCTGACGAAGGCTGCCAAAAAATCTTTACGCACCGCCCCCTGAGCAGCGGAAAACGGACTCCAGTTTGCCCATTCGCGGCGCCAACCCTCAACGTGAGTCGCGCTATAGCTCGGTATAGTTGCCGCTTCACGAGCTACGGTGAAGGACAGCGCAGGTGACATGGATGTGACCGATTAAGGTATGGCCTGTCTCGAAGCTGGTGGGCAGGTTCATTCATGAAAAAGCCCCTTTCAGGGGCTCAGTCTGGTCTTGCGGTGGTTTTTGATTGTTGCCCGTACACCTTCGGTCGTCAGTTCGTGTCTGGCTCCGCGCTTGCTAGGCCAGTATTTCGATACCGTGTTTTTCCACGATACTGAGCAGCTTGAGGGCCATTCCTCCGGGACGTTTGTCGCCGGCTTCCCACTGCTTAACTGTCGATGCGCTTGTGTTCAGATAGCGGGCGAAAACCGGCTGGCTGACATGACTGCGCAGGCGAATCTTCTTGATCTGAGCAGGCGGGATCTCAGCAGGCACCTCGGCAATGCAGGTTTCATCGAATTCTCGCATGGTGGCCTTGTCGATAGCGCCGATTTTCAGCAGCGCCTCAGCCGAGCTATGAATCGACTCGAAAGCCTCACTTTTGAATTTTTTCGCCATTGCATATCTCCAAAAGATCTTTTTCGTCCAGCAGAAGCTGGACTTGATCCTTGCTCAAACCTTTATAGGCTTCAGCAAGCTTCTTAAACGCGGCCAGCTCTTTTTCAGTGATGTTGCCTTGGTCTTTCTTAGCAAACAGAAACTGATAAACCCAATAGCTACGACCCTTGGCAAGGATGATCGAGCGGTGACGATTTTCATTGAGGCGTTTTTTCCAAACACCTCCACCCAAATCATCGGCCTGTCCGTTGACGACTTCCTGCACCGTCTTCCAAAGATCAGCATCGGTGATCGTTGCCTTCTTTGCTGCAGCAGCAAAGGTTTTCGTTTTGAATACCCTCATTGGCATTAGCTTTCCCTTTGATGTGTAAAGCTACCACTCAGTGGTATAGGTGTCAAAAGCCGGAATCTTGCAGATAGCGCCATCTAGTATGAGCACCAGGGACACGGCCGTGAGGGGAGCGGGGCTCTGATATTGTTTCAACACATCGCAAAACTTGTGGGGGTGAGCAGCAACCTAGCCTCAGCGCCAAACCTGTGGCGAGGGAGCTTGCTCCCGCTGGGCTGCGCAGCAGCCCCAACTTCAATCCCAAACAAGAAGCCGTCGCCCGAACACGGACGACGGCTTCTGCTTGAATACTCAAAACCCTCGCAAAATCCGAGAAGCTTTCCGCCACCAGGATTCATGCTGGCTAAACGGATCATCCACCAACACCGCAGGCATATCCCGCAAGCGAATCCATGGCTCATCCTGCCAGTGCAGCATGCAGAGCGACATCTTCGGCCAATCCAGCACGCTCAACATCGGCCGCTCCACCTTATGCGAATAGCGCTCATCTCGCAGAGTTGGCACTACCTGATGCGTGATCCATTCACGCAGCAACCGATATTCAGGACAGTAGTGATAAACCAGCAAGGCATAGACGCCCGACTCGCTCAGCATCAGTCGCTCTTCGGTCAAACCATGGACATGCATGAACATCATCCGGCGCTGGTCAGGATCAAGCTTGCGGGTCATGCGTTCATCGAGGTGCTTGCCCATCAAACGACCCAAATCGGATGCGCTGAACCAGGCCTGGTTTTCAACTAGAAGGGCATGAAGATTGAGGCTATGACGGGTGAAAACCGCCGGAGTGTAAGCATCAGGCATGATGGGTCTCCGAGGTGCACGGAGAACAGAGCTGCGTTTTTGTGGGCATGACGACCTCTACGTTAGAAGGTTAGCGGCGCGAGCCCGACGTAGAGGATGTAAGAAATCCCAACTAGCTTCTTCTCCACACAGAATTGCAAATGTCCTTAGACAGTGCGCGGTTCTATGCTTGGCGATTAGCTACTACGTTGGGCGTTTCTTAGGCACCTGCGACTAAGATAGGTAACGAGGCGATACGGCGTCAATACGGAACGATTCTGAGTTTTGCGTAGGGCAAAGACAGCGTTACAGTCTCAGAGCTAAACGTAGTTTTGCTCCCATAGAAAACTAAAAACCCCGTTTTCACGGGGCTTTTAATTAAATGCTGATGGTGCAACGAGGACTAGAAATCAATCCCAGCTCAAAGCCCCACCCGTCTGATACTCAATCACCCGCGTCTCAAAGAAATTCTTCTCTTTCTTCAAGTCCATGATCTCGCTCATCCAAGGGAACGGGTTGGTCGTCCCTGGGTACTCTTCCTTCAAACCAATCTGCGACAGGCGACGGTTGGCGATGAACTTGAGGTAGTCCTCCATCATCGCCGCGTTCATGCCCAGTACGCCGCGAGGCATGGTGTCGCGGGCGTATTCGATTTCCAGTTGGGTCCCTTGCAGGATCATCTGGGTTGCTTCTTCCTTCATTTCCGCATCCCACAGGTGTGGGTTTTCGATCTTGATCTGGTTGATCACGTCGATGCCGAAGTTCAGGTGCATGGATTCGTCGCGCAGGATGTACTGGAACTGCTCGGCGACGCCGGTCATTTTGTTGCGGCGGCCCATGGAGAGGATCTGGGTGAAGCCGCAGTAGAAGAAAATGCCTTCCAGAACGCAGTAGTAGGCGATCAGGTTGCGCAGCAACTCTTTGTCGGTTTCCGGGGTGCCGGTTTCGAACTTCGGATCGGAGATCGAACGGGTGTATTTCAGGCCCCAGGCGGCTTTTTTCGCGACCGACGGGATCTCGTGGTACATGTTGAAGATTTCGCCTTCATCCATGGCCAGCGATTCGATGCAGTACTGGTAGGCGTGGGTGTGGATCGCCTCTTCGAAGGCCTGGCGCAGGATGTACTGGCGGCACTCCGGGTTGGTGATCAGGCGGTACACGGCCAGGACCAGGTTGTTGGCAACCAGGGAGTCGGCGGTGGAGAAGAAGCCCAGGTTGCGCATGACGATGCGGCGTTCGTCGTCGGTCAGGCCTTCCGGGTTTTTCCAGAGGGCGATGTCGGCGGTCATGTTGACTTCTTGCGGCATCCAGTGGTTCGCGCAGCCGTCCAGGTACTTCTGCCAGGCCCAGTCGTATTTGAATGGCACGAGCTGGTTGAGGTCGGCGCGGCAGTTGATCATGCGCTTTTCATCGACGGCGACACGGGCGGAGGCGCCTTCGAGTTCGGCGAGGCCTTCGGCGACGTCGAGTTTGTCGAGGGCGGCCTTGGCGCGAATGATCGCGGCCGAGTCGCTGGCCGTCACGGCGCGGGCTTCGAGCGCGGCGGCACCGCCGGCGCTGTCGAGGCGGTCCATGTTGGCTTCAGAAGCGTGGCCGGCGTTGGCGCCTTTTACCGCGACTTCGCCGTCGTCTTCTTTGTCGAATTCGTCCCAGCTCAGCATGACGTGTCGTCTCCTGCGTGAGGGCCAGATGCCCATTGAAAGGCCTACTGGCCGCGGTGGATCTTGGAAAGTCGTTTGTTGCAGCAGCTGACGCAGGCAATAAACAGAAAAATGTACGGGTTGTACTGAAGCGGCTTGCACGTATCGGCATGGTCGGCCGTTACGCAGGCTTCAGGTTGGCTTTGATCCCTGTAAGGGGATATTGCAGGCCCGTTTAAGGCGGCATTATAAGGACTTTTTTGCCTACGTGGTGCGGCGAAATAGCTCACAGAAGAGGTCGCGGGGGGCATACCCGCATGGGAGCGAGGGTTTACAAGGCTTTGGCCGTTGAAGATTTTTTTTGCATGGATCGGATGGCGGGCTTTTTTGATCAGAAAGTGATCGATTTTTGCCGTTTTGCACTACATGTTGTGTTTGCTTGCGGTTTTTGGTGGCTCCAGACACAACCAGGCCCGATCGAAATCGGGCCATGGAAACTGCCAGTTGTGATCAACCGTTGGAGCAGCCGGTGCCCATGACGCTGTAGCGCATGATGTGGCGCTGGCCCTTGGAATCTTCATATTCCATTTTTGCCGGGACCACTTCGCAGACATTCGGGATGGTGCTCATGGAAATGACTTTGGCGATGTCCAGGTGGGTGGAGTAGGTGTACTCCTCGATCGCCGGTTTTTGCTGTGCGACATCGGTCGGGGCCTCATCCGCCATGGCGGTGGCGCAAAGGCTGCCAAGGACCAGAACCCATAAAGCTTTCATCTGTATTTCACCTTTCTTGAGGTCGAGTGGGGTCACGCAGCCTTTTTGGGGCTGCGTGTGGAGCAAGTGTTGGAAGTTGGATCAACGGCCTTCGTGGGGGCTGTGTTGCGTCAATCGGGTTTGCCGGTTGGCGTGGTTGATTTTAGGAGGCGAGGGGAGGGGTAAACAGACTTGGTTTTGATAAACACTGTTGGTTGATCTGGTAATAATCGGCTGATTACCCGTTGGATTGGTTGGCGTCACAGGACGCCTTCGCGAGCAGGCTCGCTCCCACATGAAGATATCTTCAGGTGGATTTGCAGGTTAGTACCGACATTTTGTAGGGACTTGTTACTACCATCGTCGAATGGTTCTATAGGCCTGCCCCAAGCTACAACGGAACCATACAAAAACAACTATTGTCACCGAGGTAAGAAAGATGAGTGCGGCTTCTGTGTATCCCGTTCGTCCCGAGGTTGCGGCCAGTACGCTGACTGACGAGGCGACCTATAAGGCCATGTACCAGCAGTCGGTCGTCAACCCCGATGGCTTCTGGCGCGAGCAGGCCAAGCGCCTCGACTGGATCAAGCCTTTCACCACGGTGAAACAGACCTCGTTCGATGATCACCATGTCGACATCAAGTGGTTCGCCGATGGCACCTTGAACGTTTCCTACAACTGCCTCGACCGTCATCTGGAAGAGCGCGGGGATCAGGTTGCGATCATCTGGGAGGGCGACGACCCGTCCGAGAGCCGCAACATCACTTATCGTGAACTGCATGAAGAAGTCTGCAAGTTCGCCAACGCCCTGCGCGGCCAGGACGTGCACCGCGGCGACGTGGTGACGATCTACATGCCGATGATTCCCGAGGCTGTGGTCGCCATGCTGGCCTGCACCCGGATCGGTGCAATCCACTCGGTGGTGTTCGGCGGCTTCTCGCCGGAAGCCCTGGCCGGCCGCATCATCGACTGCAAATCGAAAGTGGTGATCACCGCCGACGAAGGCATCCGTGCCGGCAAGAAGATCCCGCTCAAGGCCAACGTCGATGACGCGCTGACCAACCCGGAAACCAGCAGCATCCAGAAAGTCATCGTGTGCAAGCGCACGTCGGGCAACATCAAGTGGAACCAGCATCGTGACATCTGGTACGAAGACCTGATGAAAGTGGCTGGCACCGTTTGCGCGCCGAAGGAGATGGGCGCCGAGGAAGCGCTGTTCATCCTCTACACCTCCGGTTCCACCGGCAAGCCCAAGGGCGTGCAGCACACCACCGCCGGTTACTTGCTGTACGCGGCGCTGACCCATGAACGTGTATTCGACTACAAGCCCGGTGACATCTACTGGTGCACCGCTGACGTGGGCTGGGTTACCGGCCACAGCTACATCGTCTACGGCCCGTTGGCCAATGGCGCGACCACGCTGCTGTTCGAAGGCGTGCCGAACTACCCGGACGTCACCCGGGTGGCCAAGGTCATCGACAAGCACAAGGTCAATATTCTCTACACCGCGCCGACCGCGATCCGCGCGATGATGGCCTCGGGCACCGCCGCTGTCGAAGGTGCCGATGGCAGCAGCCTGCGCCTGTTGGGTTCGGTGGGCGAGCCGATCAACCCGGAAGCCTGGGACTGGTACTACAAGAACGTCGGCAAGGAGCGTTGCCCGATCGTCGACACCTGGTGGCAGACCGAAACCGGCGGCGTGCTGATCAGCCCGCTACCAGGCGCCACAGCGTTGAAGCCGGGTTCGGCCACGCGTCCGTTCTTTGGCGTGGTGCCGGCGCTGGTGGATAACCTTGGCAACCTGATCGAAGGCGCCGCCGAAGGCAACCTGGTGATCCTCGATTCGTGGCCGGGCCAGGCTCGTACGCTGTACGGCGACCATGACCGTTTTGTCGATACTTACTTCAAGACTTTCAGCGGCATGTATTTCACCGGTGACGGCGCTCGTCGCGACGAGGACGGCTACTACTGGATCACCGGTCGGGTGGACGACGTGCTCAACGTCTCCGGTCACCGCATGGGCACCGCCGAGATCGAGAGCGCCATGGTTGCTCACCCGAAAGTTGCCGAGGCGGCGGTGGTGGGGGTGCCGCACGACATCAAGGGGCAGGGCATCTACGTCTACGTCACCTTGAATGCCGGCGAAGAAACCAGCGAAGCCCTGCGCTTGGAATTGAAGAACTGGGTGCGCAAGGAGATCGGCCCGATTGCTTCGCCGGACGTGATCCAGTGGGCGCCGGGGCTGCCGAAAACCCGTTCGGGCAAGATCATGCGCCGCATCCTGCGCAAGATCGCCACGGCGGAATACGACGGTTTGGGCGATATCTCCACTCTGGCCGACCCAGGTGTGGTAGCGCACCTGATCGAGACGCACAAGACCATGAACGTCGCCTGACGCTCATTGCAACACACAAAAAGCCCCGCCTGGCGTTTGCCGGGTGGGGCTTTTTTATGCGCGCCTGATGACATTTGTGGCGAGGGGATTTATCCCCGCTGGGCTGCGCAGCAGCCCCAAGTCACCCAACTCATTCTTTCTGATACACCGAGTTGCCTGGCTTTAGGGCCGCTTCGCAGCCCCACGGGGATAAATCCCCTCGCCACAGGTTGGGTGTCCGGACAACCGTAGTGAGGCCGCTGCGCAGCCCAGCGGGAGCAAGCTCCCTCGCCACGGGAGGGGTTTGAATAAATATCGGGCTTCAAAGTAGGAGGTGTCTGAACGTTACCGGTGTTTCGAAATGTGTAACCGAAGGCGCCACGACGGGGCGAAGTGAAACGCAAAGCCCCGTTTCAGGGCCGTTTCGGACCGATGGAAAAACAAGCCGACACGCTGTGCTTGCCGGATTAGAAGGGTTTGCGAATAATGGGCCCGCTATTTGCAGCATGGATCGGTTCCCTGTCTTTTGCTCTTGCATGAATTTGCGGAGCTGTCAATGTGCTCGAACAGCTTTCTCGGTGCTTCTGTAATTAGTTGTCGCATTGAAGAAATATCGGCTTCGGGCCTGTCGTTAGAATGCCGATCACTCGCTCGTCGTGGCTCGCGTTGAATAAATCGTGAGCTTCCTAGGACGCAAGTTCGTTCCACCCATTCGCATATTGGGCTGTTGCTCACTCTGCCGTTTTCGCCCTTTACCGATGGAGTTCCAAGATGAAGAAACTTGTGCTGCTTGGCGCCCTGGCACTGTCCGTGCTGTCCCTGCCGACATTCGCCGATGAGAAACCCCTGAAGATCGGTATCGAAGCGGCTTACCCTCCGTTCGCCTCGAAAGCCCCGGATGGCAGCATCGTCGGCTTCGACTACGACATCGGCAATGCGCTGTGCGAAGAGATGAAGGTCAAGTGCGTGTGGGTCGAGCAAGAGTTCGACGGCCTGATCCCTGCGCTCAAAGTGCGCAAGATCGATGCGATCCTGTCGTCCATGTCGATCACTGAAGATCGCAAGAAGTCCGTCGACTTCACCAACAAGTACTACAACACCCCGGCCCGCCTGGTGATGAAGGCCGGTACCCAGGTGAGCGACGGCCTGGCCGAGCTCAAGGGCAAGAACATCGGTGTGCAGCGCGGCTCGATCCACGAGCGTTTCGCCCGTGAAGTCCTGGCCCCGCTGGGTGCCGAGATCAAGCCGTACGGTTCGCAGAACGAAATCTACCTGGATGTTTCCGCCGGTCGTCTCGATGGCACCGTGGCCGACGCCACGCTGCTGGATGACGGCTTCCTGAAGACTGACGCGGGCAAGGGCTTTGCCTTCGTCGGCCCGGCCTTCACCGACGAGAAATACTTCGGCGACGGCATCGGTATCGCGGTTCGCAAGGGCGATGCGCTGAAAGACAAGATCAACAGCGCGATCACCGCCATTCGCGAGAACGGCAAGTACAAGCAAATCCAGGACAAATACTTCGCCTTCGATATCTACGGCAAGTAACCACGTCCCGCCACTGCGGCGAAATGGCGCAAGCAACAGGATCTCTGCGGTTTGCGCCATTTTTTCATCCCACTTTCGAGGACCTGAATCATGTTGAAAGGCTACGGGGCTGTCATCCTCGATGGCGCATGGTTGACGCTTCAGCTCGCCTTGTCGTCCATGGCCCTGGCCATCGTCCTGGGGCTGATCGGTGTCGCGTTGCGCCTCTCGCCGGTGCGTTGGCTGGCGTGGCTGGGCGACCTGTATTCCACGGTCATCCGCGGCATTCCCGACCTGGTGCTGATCCTGCTGATTTTCTACGGCGGCCAGGACTTGCTCAACCGCGTCGCGCCGATGCTCGGCTATGACGACTACATCGACCTGAACCCGCTGGCGGCCGGTATCGGCACCCTGGGTTTCATCTTCGGTGCGTACCTGTCCGAGACCTTTCGCGGCGCGTTCATGGCAATCCCCAAGGGGCAGGCCGAGGCGGGCATGGCATATGGCATGAACGGCTTCCAGGTGTTTTTCCGGGTGATGGTGCCGCAGATGATCCGCCTGGCGATCCCGGGCTTCACCAACAACTGGCTGGTACTGACCAAGGCCACCGCGCTGATTTCGGTCGTGGGCCTGCAAGACATGATGTTCAAGGCCAAGCAGGCGGCGGATGCCACCCGCGAGCCTTTCACCTTCTTCCTCGCGGTGGCGGCGATGTACCTGGTGATCACCAGTGTCTCGTTGCTGGCATTGCGTCACCTTGAGAAGCGCTACTCGGTAGGCGTAAGGGCGGCTGATCTATGATCTTCGACTACAACGTCATCTATGAAGCCTTGCCGCTGTACTTCAGTGGCCTGCTGACCACCCTGAAGCTGCTGGCCCTGTCGCTGTTCTTCGGCCTGCTGGCGGCGTTGCCCCTGGGGCTGATGCGCGTGTCCAAGCAGCCGATCGTCAACATGACGGCCTGGCTCTACACCTACGTGATCCGCGGCACGCCGATGCTGGTGCAGCTGTTTCTGATCTACTACGGGCTGGCGCAGTTCCAGGTGGTGCGCGAGAGCTTCCTCTGGCCGTGGCTGTCCAGCGCGACGTTCTGTGCGTGCCTGGCGTTCGCCATCAACACCAGCGCCTACACCGCCGAAATCATCGCCGGCAGCCTGCGGGCCACGCCTAACGGCGAGATCGAGGCGGCCAAGGCCATGGGCATGTCGCGCTACAAGCTGTACCGCCGGATCCTGCTGCCGTCGGCGTTGCGCCGGGCACTGCCGCAATACAGCAACGAAGTGATCATGATGCTGCAGACCACCAGCCTGGCGTCCATCGTCACCCTGATTGACATCACCGGCGCCGCGCGCACGGTGAACGCGCAGTATTACCTGCCGTTCGAGGCCTACATCACGGCCGGCGTTTTCTACCTGTGCCTGACCTTCATCCTGGTGCGCCTGTTCAAACTGGCCGAGCGCCGCTGGCTGGGTTACCTGGCCCCGCGCAAGCACTGATAACGCATCGATCCGATCGACTGCTCAACGACTGACGTTTTGTGAGAACCGACCGCATGTACAAGCTTGAAGTCCAAGACCTGCATAAACGCTATGGCAGTCATGAAGTGCTCAAGGGCGTGTCCCTGAAAGCCGCCGCCGGTGATGTGATCAGCATCATCGGCTCCAGCGGCTCCGGCAAGAGCACCTTCCTGCGTTGCATCAACCTGCTTGAGCAACCCCACGCCGGCAAGATTTTGCTCAACAACGAAGAGCTGAGGCTGGTGGCAGGCAAGGACGGCGCCATGAAGGCCTCGGATCCCAAGCAATTGCAGCGTATGCGTTCGCGGTTGTCGATGGTGTTCCAGCATTTCAACCTGTGGTCGCACATGACCGCACTGGAAAACATCATCGAAGCGCCCGTGCACGTACTGGGCGTGGCCAAGGCCGAGGCGCGGGAGAAGGCCGAGCATTACCTGAACAAGGTCGGCGTGGCGCATCGCAAGGACGCCTACCCGGGCCACATGTCCGGCGGTGAACAACAGCGCGTGGCGATTGCCCGGGCGCTGGCGATGGAGCCTGAAGTGATGCTGTTCGACGAGCCAACCTCGGCGCTGGACCCGGAGCTGGTCGGCGACGTGCTCAAGGTGATGCAGGCCCTGGCCCTGGAAGGCCGGACCATGGTGGTGGTGACTCACGAGATGGGCTTCGCCCGCGAGGTGTCGAACCAACTGGTATTCCTGCACAAAGGCATCGTCGAAGAAAGCGGCAACCCGCGCGAAGTGCTGGTCAATCCGCAATCGGAGCGCTTGCAACAATTCCTGTCGGGCAGCCTGAAGTAATCGCTCCCGTACGCACCTGATTTGGGTCATGCTGCGCACCGCGCGCCAGATGGTCTAATTTGGTTGCAGCCGCTTTTGGCTTTAACACTGTTTTCGCTTCGGATCGCTCGCCATGACTGCCCATCGAATAGGTTTCCTGATTTGGCCCAGCACTAAAGCGTTGACGCTGGCGCTGGCCGAGGAGGCCTTGCGTGTTGCGCAGCGAGTGCATCCGGACGTGGTCTACGAGCTGTCGTTTTTGCACGCCGAGCCGCCGGCCGAGGGTGCCTGGCAACTGCCGGGCGAACCTTGGGCCGGCAAGCTCGAAGGCCTGCAGAAACTGTTCCTGCTAGCCGACGAGCCGCCGACGTCGCTGGCTTCGCCGCTGAGCAGCGCGCTCAAGCAACTGGTGCGCGCCGGATGCGTCATTGGCGGCTTGTCCGCCGGTGTCTATCCGCTGGCGCAGTTGGGTTTGCTTGATGGTTACCGGGCCGCCGTACACTGGCGCTGGCAGGACGATTTCTCCGAGCGTTTTCCAAAGGTTATCGCCACCAGCCATTTGTTCGACTGGGACCGCGATCGCCTGAGCGCCTGCGGCGGCATGTCGGTGCTCGACCTGTTGCTGGCGGTGCTGGCGCGCGATCACGGCGCCGAGCTGGCCGGCGCGGTCTCGGAGGAGCTGGTGGTCGAGCGCATTCGCGAAGGCGGCGAGCGCCAGCGCATCCCGTTGCAGAACCGCCTCGGCTCCAGTCATCCGAAGCTCACCCAGGCGGTGTTGCTGATGGAGGCCAACATCGAAGAGCCGCTGACCACCGACGAAATCGCCCAGCATGTGTGCGTGTCCCGTCGGCAGCTGGAGCGGATCTTCAAGCAATACCTCAACCGCGTGCCCAGCCAGTACTACCTGGAGCTGCGCCTGAACAAGGCGCGGCAGATGCTGATGCAGACCAGCAAATCGATCATCCAGATCGGCCTGTCCTGCGGTTTCTCCTCCGGGCCGCATTTCTCCAGCGCCTACCGCAACTTCTTCGGCGCCACGCCGCGGGAAGATCGTAACCAGCGGCGCAGCAGCAGCCCGTTCGAATTGTCGTCGGTGCCGTCGGAGCGCGGCTGAGATTTGCTAGCGGTGTGTCTGCAACGGGTTCCCTTGCGCATCCAGCCTGGCCGCGGCCACGCCCATGTCGTTACCGGTTTGCTGATAGCGGATTCGTAGAAGCCCCAGGCCCTGTTCCGAGAACGGGTTGCCGTCCAGTTCGAAGTCCTCACCAGTCTCGGCGCTCATTTCGAGGATATCGACGGGCAGGTCGGTGATCAGATTATTGCTGAGGTCGAGGGTCAGCAGCGTGGACATGTTGAAAACGTCTTCTGGCACCCGCGTCAGTTGCGAGTCGGGTAGCAATAAGGTTTTCAACCGGGTCATGCGCCAGACCTCTGGGGTAGTACCCAGCGGGTTGCCGCTCAAATCCAGATCTTCCAGCCCGGTCAATCCGGCGAGACGCCCTGCGTCGGCAGGTGTCAGCCGAATCCTGCAGTTTTGCAGGGTGAGGTCGGTCAGCTGGGGCATGTTGAATATCGATTCGGGCAGCTGTCCCAGGTTGAAATCGGCCAGGTTCACGGTCTGAAGATTGGGAAAGCACTGGAGCAGGCCATCCACTCCGGTCGTGGCAACGCCGCCTTGCAGGTCGACTGTCGTAATGTGCTCGAATCGCGCATCGAGCCTGGGCATCGCGCCATGGATGTTCCCGGCGAACGCGAACCTGTCGGGCAGCTCATCGGGGTCTTGATAAAAGTCGCGTTGCCAGCAATCGACAAGCTTCTCCTTGAGCGCACTGCGCCTGAGCTGCTCTTGTGTCAGGGCGATCGGATCCGGCAGGAACACGTCTTGCCGCCATCGTTCGAGGTCGGCTGTGAGCTGGGCCAATTCGCTTTCCAGGCGTGACAGCCCTCCGGGGACCTCGTCGAGCGTACCCGGCAGGCTGAAAATGAATCGATTGGCGTCCCTGCGGCTAAGTGACGGGTAGAGCGCCTGTACCCGTCGGCTCAATTCATGCGGGGCATCGACACTCATGTGCTCGGCGTTTTCCAAGGCGTAGGCTTTCACTCGGTCGAGTGTTGCCCGGGAGAGTGGATTGCCGGTGAGGTCGATCTTCTTGCTGACCTCGCCCGGCAACTCGAACAGCGCTGGGGGCAGGTCGGTGATGCGGTTGCGTTCGAGCCTGGCGGCGGTCAGTTGCGGACGAGTTTCAAGCCCTGTTGGCACCTGATCGATACCTGTGTTCCTGAGCTTCAACTGCCGCAGCTCTGCCATCCTGCTTACATCGGGGGCCCCCCCGAGTGGATTATCGGACAGGTCCAGCACACGCAACCGGGTCATGGATGAAAGCGCGGCATGGGTGTTGGCATCCAGAGTGATCCGGCAATTGTTCAGCGTCAGTACGCCCAGATCCGGCAGGCTGGTGATCTGCTCCGGTAGCGTTCGGATCGGTATCCCATCGACGTCCAGATGCCGGAGGCCGGGAAAGGCCTGCAGGAATTCGACGAGGCCCTCGGTTGTGCTGTCGCCAGCCAATTGCAGATAGGTCACATGCGTGAAGGGCATCCTCAGGGGCGGCAACGGACCTGGCATCGGTTCTTCCAGTTCCAATACGTGACTGGGTCTGGTATGGCTGCCTTGAAACTCATCCAGCTCCGTTTCCCGCCGCAGGCATCGCTTGATCTCTTCAGCCCAGCGCTGACGGTTGAGTCTGGCTGCCTGGTAGTCGCTGGCGCTCACGATGACTCCCGTCCCGGCGGCGGGTTGCGGCGTATCGCTCACCCAGCGGGAAAGGTCCACCTCCAGTGCCGAGTAGGATTGTTGTAATGCCACCAAGGTCGAGTTGGCACCTGCAGGGCGGCTTTCCAGAGACCTGACCAGGTTGCGGATCTGCTCGGCATTGAACGTCGGAAACAGGTCTTGCGCGCGTTCCTCCGGCGTTGGTGAAGCGCTCGGTCCACTCGCCGGCGCGCCGGGCCGATAGCCATCCATGCCGCCGGGCAGGCGCATGATCCTGCTGTCGTAGTGGGGCTTGCGGACCGGGTCGCTGGCCAGCAGTACTCGCACGCTGTCGCGGTCCAGCGGGGAGCGGCCGATGGCCTGGCGCAGGCGCTCGCCTTGGCCGATGTGGATGCCCAGCGCGTTGCGTTGCGCATCGGGCAAAGCCTGCAGCACGCCTTGATAGATATCCGTCGGGCCATGCAGTTCGAGACCGGCATCATCAAAGGGGGTATAGCGTCTGTCGTCGCCGCGAACCAGGGTCCTGACGATTTTTGCCTGGAGGGCTCCGACGCTGTCTTGCATCGTGCCCCTGAAGGAATAAGCGCGCATGTCCAAGCGTACCTCCGCGGACCAGTTGGGCAATCGATCCAACGAATGCAGGACCAGCCGATCAGTGTCGGCCCCGCCAAGGTTGTCGATATACAGGCCTTCGTAGGCGCGAACGGTGCGGGTTTCCAGCAGGGTCCAGCGCGCCAGTTCATCGATGCGCGGCGAAAAACGGTTGGCGCCGATGCCCTTGTATTCCTCGACCGTGGCGGTGCGCAGCAGCTCTTCGGCGACGCTGCGAGGCAGACCCTGATAACGGTCCATCAGGTTTCGAGCCGCGGGATCAGGGGGGGCCTGTTTCGCGCTGTAGCGCGTTTCGAATAACGAGGCCCATTTGTCATCGGCCAGTTTTGCCATCTGCTGGCGCAACCGGGCCGTTCGGGCGCCGAGGCTGGTGGGCGGGAGGCCGGGTTCTTCGTCCAGCAGCGTCTTGATCTCCGGTTCGCTCAAGCCCTGCATGATCGTATCGAGCATCGCCCCATTGTTCATCTGCGCTTCGGGGATGTCGATCATGGGCAGGCGCGAGGCGGGCGGAAAACTCCATGCGACTTTTCCGGCGCCATCGAGAAAGCGCAGCCCCCGGGTCGATGGCAGCAGCCCATAACTGGTCAACAGCTGTATTTGGGTTTGCACGTCGGCGCGGCGATAGAGCAACGGATCGTCACTGCCCATCAGGTCAACGAAGCGTTGAAGATCCTGGGCGACCTTGAAGCGCTCCAACGTATCGGCCAGCAGCGGCGGTGGCGGTTCGTTGTTGATGTGCAATTTGCGCAGCGCATCGGGGTGAGTGCCGCTGACGGTGAGCATCTGCTGGAGTTGCTCGTCCGAGAATGCGTCGGTCTGCTGGCCTAGACGGCGGACGAGCATGGTGTCGTCCCAGGTCAACGGGCGGTCCAGCTCCGTTCGCCAGGCGCCGGCGCCATTGTGGCTGAGCTGTGGAGCATAGGCATCCACGCGTGCCGGGTGCTCGATCTGATAAATGCCTTCGCCGGCATCTTGCCTGACGACAAAGCGCTGCGTGTCCAGTTTCAGGATTTTTCGGCCGAGGTGCTCATGCAGGCCAAGCTGATCGGGGCCGGCGCTGCTGACCGGTTCGATATCCTGGTGATAGGGTGTCAGGTCCGGGTACCACAAGCGTTGCTGGCCATCAGGGCGGGTGACCGGCATCAGGTTGTCGATGAACGTCCATAATTGCTTTGGCAGTGCCTGGCGCAGCATGCCCTCGGCTATCGGTACGCCTATCGCGAAGCCGCCGAGCTGGACCAGGGTTTCCATCACGCTCATCAGGTGCTCGAAAGCCTGCAGTTTTAATCCTTCGGCCCAATCGACGATTCCTTCGAACGTATCGTCCAGCAGTTGGTAAGCGGCATAGCCGAGCATCAAGGCGCCCAGCGGCGGGAAAAAAGGCGTGGCGATGAACGCGGCGATACTGACCAGTTCGCTGGCAATCCTGGACAGGGCGTCCCAGCGTTTCCAGCGGGCGTTGCGGTCGGCGCTGGCAGTGGAAACGGCAATGGTTCGCGCGTCATTGAGGATTTTGTTCAGCTTGCCCTGATGGAGGTGCCGCATCAGGTCGCTTGGGGTCAGCTGTGCGCTGAACAGCAGGTTGGGCTTATCGGTCGGGGTTTTTCGCCATGGTGGGCGGGAGTCACC
Source organism: Pseudomonas sp. R3-56 (assembly GCF_051132075.1). NCBI lineage: Bacteria > Pseudomonadati > Pseudomonadota > Gammaproteobacteria > Pseudomonadales > Pseudomonadaceae > Pseudomonas > Pseudomonas sp. R3-56. Next base: position 1,517,905 of record NZ_CP071657.1, read on the forward strand.
GGGAGCCGGTCGGTGCCATTGGATGGAAGCCAGCCGCTGGTTCAGCTCGAAGAAAAACAACGGGCGTTCCTGGTGTCCGACAAAGCGACTGAAGAATTGCTGGTAGTTTTTTTCTCGTAGCCTTTGAGTCAACGCCGAGCTGAACAGCGTTGAAGAGGCGTATTCCTGGATCGCGCCTTGGGGATCGTCGGGAATATAGGCGACCAATGACACGGTGTGCTGCGCCTGTTCGAAGTCCGGGGCGAACAGCACTATGCCGGTCAGCGCAACGTCCATGATCTTCAAGTCATGGCTGCACAGTGGCTGGCCGTCGAGCTGCATGCCTGGCAAACCGTCCAGCAGGCCGAGGACCTGCGAGTGGCTTTGCGCGCTGATGTCTTTTTTCATCAGCGCCAGGTGCAGGGCGGCCTTGAGTGCCGCTTCCTGGCTTTCGCTGACCTGGCGCTGCAGTGCGCGGGTTGCAACGGTGTCGCCGATGCCCAGTTGCTGCTGAAGGTGACGCTGGTACTGGCCGCCGATATCCAATACCCGACACAGCTGGATAAATGCCGGAATCGGCATCTGCTGCCCGATCGACATCAGCGGTTTGAAACGTCCCGTCTCGCCTTCCTCCGAGCTCTTCGTGATCTCGGCGACATAGGTCGAGTCTGGTTCGTAGGCATCGGGTTTTGCCTCGTCCGGTTCAAAGTTGTGCAAAGCAGCATCCAGCAAGGAGACCTTCCACGTCCGCGCGCCACCGGAGGGGATCGGCAGCCATGGAATATTCAGTGGTACGTACAGCCATAACTGGGTTTTCTCGACGTCCAGCGTCAAGCCGAACTGAGTGCTAATAGCGGCTTCAAGCAGCGGCCTGGCAAAGGCATTGATGTCCTGCAGCGCTTGCAGGCGCTCCTTTAGCCCATTGCGTGCGCGCCAGTGGGCGGCGTTCAAGCGCTTCATCTGCGCGTGCCGCGAGGCGGGTGCGCCGAGCAGCCAGGGGGCGAATAGCGGCTTGGCCTGCCTGAGCTCAGTCTGTTGTTGTGCGGGGGCCTTGCCCACCCAGGACGGGATGGCATCAAGCATGTGCTGGTAGTGGGATTTAACCGCGATGGCGGTGTCCACTGAGAGGTTGAGTGGGGGCATAACGTGGCCTTCAAAAGTAAGTGAAGGCGCCAGCAGAACAAAATTTCCCGAGCCAAAGGCACTACATATGTATAGCGCCTGAAATGCATGGCACGCCGCGCGGTGTTGCGTAATCTGCGGCGCGGCGTGGATGCGGTGTACACAGTTTCAAGAGCTTCGCGAGCAGGCTCGCTCCCACGGGTTTTTTGTTGTGGATACGGAACCTGCGGCAGCCCTGAACCCTTGTGGGAGCGAGCCTGCTCGCGAAGGGTGGCTCGTCGAGCCGTCATCGCTGCCAGGTGCAGACGAGTGTTAAACCAGGCGGGCCCGGGTGAGCGCTTCACTGGTCAGGACACGCCTGAGTTTTTTCCGCCGGTCGGCGATGGCGCTGTAGGCTCGGTTATAGGTGCTGTCCGGCATTTTACCTGCGGTCAGCACGTCAGCTTCAGGCACGCTCAACTGGCTGGCGAGTTCGCTCAGCCTCTGTTTTTTTGCCGGATCCCTGTCTTCCAGGCGGGTATTGAATTCGACCCACTCGTGTTGCAGGTCCCGCAGTTCTTCTAGCTGCTCGGCCTGGGCTTCGTAGAGTTCATCGTTGGCCTGGAGTCTATCGGCGTAGGCGTCGCTCAGGTAAGTGTCCCAGAACTCGACATCAAGGATCTGATTGACCAGGCCACCGTTACGCTCACCCTCTCGCACCAGGCGCATGGCGTTCTGTATTTGCGGTTCGGTGACGTTCGCCGTGTTTCGATAAACCATGTGTTCCGATACCCACGGTAGCTCCAGGCTGTTGACGAAACGGGCCTGATAGGCCGTGTGCACCTCGACCTCGTCCACCGTGCCGGGTTCACCGTTGATTACCTCGCTGGTGAACCGCAGGCCCAGGCCGCCATCTTCCACAGGCAATACACGCTGCGCCACGTCGGCGCGGGCGATTTCGTAGAGCTTGTTGAGTCGTGCTTTGCCCCTGGCCAGGCCGATCAGGTTTTTTTCCAGCGTCGGGGCATCGCTGCCAGCGTGAGAGATCTCAGAGAGCATGGTCTCGATCCCCATGGCATTGAAAATCTGCGCCCCGGCATCTGCACAGTTGGTGGGGGCGTCGGCCATTGTGAACAGCTTCTCGCGTAGCTCGATGTCGTCACTGGCTGCCTCTATCACTCGCCAGACCTGGTCAGTGAGTGCAGAGCGGTTTTCTTCATAGGCTTCTTGATCCTCGTCGGTCTCGAAGAGGGTATCGTCGGTTATTTCCAACTTGGCGATGACTTCGAAAAAACCTTGGGAGCCGACTTCGTTTTCCAGAACATCCCAAGTGAATTTCCTCGCCTCCAGACTCCTGCCGCGATAATCCTTCAACCAGAAAGCACTGCCTTTATCGCCCCGTGGCGGATAGGTACGATGAGGATCGAGGCCCACCGAGCGACGGTAATTGGCGAGCTTTTCATCGTTTTGCAGATCGAGTTTCTGCCGGTCCAGGCGCGTGCGGGCGACAATCCAGGCCTCGGGGGATCCGGCTTCGCAGTCGGGCACGGTGGTTATCTGGTTGCCCTGCATTTGTAGGTCGAAGTGCTCGGGTCTTGGGAGTGAAAACAGCCCTTGAGGCCAGTCGGTGATCTGCGTCCTGTTCAGCATGAGCGCTTTGAGAGCGGGCAGTTGACTGACGTCGGGAGCGAAACCCAAGGGGTTTTGGTTGAGGTTCAGAGATAGCAGCGCGGGTTTTTGCAGACTGGCTGCGGAGGCAGGATCAATCACGATCTTGTTTTGCGAAAGATTGATAACGCGCAATGTGGGCAGGTCGTTCAAGGCCTCAGGCAGGCTTTGCAAGTTGTTGCCGACGGCGGTCAACACCTGAACCTCAGGGAAGTTGGAGAGGAAATCTGTGCTGAGTGAAGACAAATTGCACTGAATCAGGCTCAGTTTTATTACATGGGGCAGCTTTTTGCTCAACGCGAGATCTTCGATTTTCACCCCCTCAAACGATATCTGGTCCAGCTTCAGTGTGACGTCCTCGCGAGATATCTCACCGTTGGTGCGGATCTGCTCTTTTTCGCCACGCAGCCAGGAGTCCTTGATTCGACGGGTGATCTCGCGTCGTGCGGCGAGGATCCTGCGAGCATTGATATGGCGGGGCAGGGTGGACGCCCACTTATCCAGCTCATCGAAAAGCTGTGCCTTCTCGTCCTCCAGCTCGGCGAGCTTTTGCATCTGCTCATCGGAGTCGAGTCTGCTGACCATGTTGGCGATCTGCTCTTCATCCCGAGTCGGGTAGATTTCTTTCAGCCGTTCAGCCAATGGGTCGACTTCGGCGGGCAAGGCTTCGGCCGCAGGCCGTAAACGACTATAAATCGGCCCACGCAGCAAGGTTTCGGTTTCGCGCGCTGTGGAGGCGCCGACGGCTGGGAAATCCATTGCGGTGCGGATCTGGCGGGTGTTCTGGTACTGGTCGATAAGCCAGTGCTTGAATTTTTCGCCTGGCTTGAAGCGCGAGGTCAATTTGCCGAGATTTTTCGGCGGCAGGGCATTGAGCAAGGCGTTGTGGAAACGTTTGGCCGGATGCAGCAATTGGTCATCCGTGTCACGCACTTCATATTTGCCTGGCTCTGTGCGCACCAGCACGCGTTTGAGCGTAGCGCGCTGCGGTTGATGGTTTGCGCGCAGCGTGCCGTCAATTACTTTGTCGCGGACTTCAATGTGGACATCGCTGATCGCGTCGGAAAAAGCCTTGAGGGTGTTGAGCGTCAGCGTTTCTCCTTCTGGGGTGAGCAGGTCGTCTTCAAGAAGACCTTCCTGGGCGCGGGTTATCCGGGTTTGTACGTGCATCTCCTCGGCCAGGTTCCTGAGTCGCAGGGGAACGCGGTTCTGGTCGGTCATAGCGGTGTTTTCCGCAGGCGTTGCCGTGTCGAGCAATACCCGGGTTACTGGCGCAGGCAGGTCCGCAATCGTGTTTTCGATCAGTGCAGCTTCTGGCGCCTGCCTGGGTTCTTGTCCGTGGTATTCCTGCTCGAAAATTTCCACCTTGCGGCTCGCGGCGCGGTCGGCCAGTTTTTCATTCAGGCGCTGTGGCGCCTGTTCTTTCGGGGTTTGCGATCCGACCAAGTCGCTGAGTTGTTGCTCATCGAGACCCTCGACAATAAGCGGAGCAAGTTTTCCGCCGTTCAGCTCCCCCAGGGAGATCTTGAAGGTGTCGGCGGACGGGACGGATGCCCCGTAGTGATGAGGTGTGCCGGTTAACGTGAAGTCGGCAAATACCTCCAGGGCTTTGTCGCTGGGCCAGCCATCCAGTTCGGTTACCAGGGGTTCAAACCAGCCGCCCTGGGTGTCCAGCGCTTCGCCCGCGCGGATACGGCCGATATTCTGGTTGACAGTCCGGTGGGTTCTGAAGCGCGCCAAGGTATCGTCCAGCAAGGGCGGCATGGCTTCGTTTTGCAGATGAACCCTGCGCAGAACGCCTTCGTCGGTGCCACTGATGATGCGCAGCTGTTGCAGTTTGGCATCGCTGAAGCCATCCGTCGCGTGGCCCAGGCGCCGCATCAGTGTCTGGCTTTTCCAGGCTTGCGGTTGTTCACCCTCCATCAACCAGGCGCCCTGGCCGTTATGTTCCATTCGCGGGCTGTAGGCGTCGGGCCGGGTCGGGTGAGTCAGGGTATAGCGTTCTGTTTCGGCGGTTTTGCTCAGGGCCAGGATGTGCTGTGAATCGTCATCCGCTGCCAGCTTCAGCAAGATGCGGCTGTCATGTTCGTGCAGGCCAAGCGTGTCGGGTTTCGAGGTGGGCGGTACTTCGATCGGGTGTGCATAGGGTGCCGGGTCAGGGTTCCACAGCCGCGTTTTGCCATCGGTGGAAATCACCGGCTTGAGGTTTTTGACGAACGATGATGGTTTGGCGAGCAAATCCCCGACAATGCTCCCCCCTACGGCAAACCCGGCCGCTTGGAGTACGGTTTCGACAATGCTGAACAAATGTTCAAAGGCTTCGATCGATTTGCCCGCCACCCAGTCGCGTACACCTTCGTAAGCGTCTTCGAGCAGTTGATAGGCCATCTGCAGCAACATCAACTCGCCGACGACCGGCACAAAGGGCGCGATGACAAATAGCGCGGCGTTGAACAGCGCAAGGCCGACACTCTTTATTCGCTCCCAGCGATCATGGCGGGTCTTGCGGTCTTCACTGTCGGTAGACACAGCAATGACTTTCGCGTCCTTGAAAATCTTGCTCAGTTGTTTGTTGTAGAGCTCTTCCAGGACGTCCCCGGATATTTTCGAGGCCGAGTAGTCCAGGCTTGGGTCTGGAATTGGTTTCAGATCTTCGACAAATCCATGCTCCGGCATCCCGAAGTCGGGAGCGTTAGGGCGATCCTCGATGACGTGAAAAAATTTGCGCTTGAGGGCCCCGTGGAAACTGCCCAGTTGGTCATGCTGGATAAAGCGGCTGAAAAACTTTTTGTAGCTGTCGCCGCGTAGTTGCTCGGTGAGGTGGGTCATGAACGCAGCCATCGACGGGTATTCCTTGAGGGGGACCTTCGGGTCGTGGGGGATGTAGACGACAACGGGGGCGGAGGCTGACCACTCGCTACCGGGGGAGAAGATCATGGGGCCGGTCAATGGCGTCGAGAGCAAGGTCAGCTCATAGGTCTGCCAGGTGTTATCCCGGCCCGCGATAAAGGCCAGCAGCGACTGCAGGCTGCTTTTCTGAATGGCGAGAGTCAGGCTTGCGTGGTGCAGGGCGGCTTTCAGGTCCGCTAGTTGGCTGGCGATGATCCGGGTTTTGAGGCGCAGTTGTTTGCCATGGTCATCCAGGCCCAGCTCCTCCCTCAAATGGATGTCGTAGCGCCGACCGATATCCAGCTCCCGGCAGAATCTGACGAACTGATCGACCGGAAGCTTGCCGGTGACCTCGTCGAGTATCCTGAACCGGCCATGTGCGTCAGGGCGGGTGATGAAGCCGGACTCGGGAAGGTGTGCATCCGCTTCTCCCTCGAAGGCCTCGAAGTTATGCAAGGCTGCATCGAGTACCGACACACGCCATTGCTTCGAGCCGTCCGTGGGCAGGTCAATGATTGGAAGTCTGGTCGGAATATAGAGGTTTATGAATGTTTCCCTGACATCCAGATCGATGTTGAAGCGTTGCTTGATGTGTTTCTTGAGCAGCGGCTCGGCAAACGAATGCACATCCAGTAATCGCTCCAGCTCCTTTTCGACCTCGTTACGTTTTGTCCAGCTGTCTGTGTGTGTACCTCTCAGTTCCTTGTGTTGTGCCGGCGTGGCCTGCTTGAACCAATCGGGAAGTTCGGGACGGATGGTTTTCAAATGCTCGAGTTGCTTGAGCGGGGTCTTGGCGATCCACTCAGGCAGGGCTTTTTCAATGAGCTTGTGATGGGCGATTTTGCGCCTGGGAAGCACGACGGTGATGGGCGTATTCATGGTTGATTCCGAATAGGTTGATGTAGGCCGATCCCCGCGGGATCGGCACGCCAGCAAACCTGATTTGCGCAACGCAAAGGCACTACATATGTATGGCATGGGCGATGCCGGCCGATGCTTGAAGCAAATCTCGACGCTGTCGCCGCAAATCCTGCGCCAACGTTTAAACTGCGCCTTTGCGATGCTATTTGTCGCATTGGCGTAAACCCGCGAAAATCGTGGGTTGGCGCTATAAGAAGTTGTCGCTTGGCGGCAAGGCCGGGCTGAAAACTGTCCTTACAATCCTCACCAAGCTCGCCAGTTCCAGGCGGGTGTTCCTCTTCAGGAGACTCCGATGTCCGTTGAGCAAGCCGCGGTCCAACGCGCCGATTTCGACCAGGTAATGGTTCCCAACTATGCACCTGCTGCCTTTATCCCTGTGCGTGGTGCCGGTTCCCGCGTGTGGGACCAGTCCGGTCGCGAATTGATCGACTTTGCTGGCGGTATCGCAGTCAACGTATTGGGCCATGCCCATCCGGCGCTGGTCGGAGCCCTGACCGAGCAGGCCAACAAGCTGTGGCATGTGTCGAACGTATTCACCAACGAGCCGGCCTTGCGCCTGGCCCACAAGCTGGTCGACGCGACCTTTGCCGAGCGCGCGTTCTTCTGCAACTCCGGCGCCGAAGCCAACGAGGCCGCCTTCAAGCTGGCCCGTCGCGTCGGCTTTGATCGGTTTGGCAGCGAGAAATACGAGATCATCGCCGCGCTCAACAGCTTCCACGGGCGCACCCTGTTCACCGTCAACGTTGGCGGGCAGTCGAAGTACTCCGACGGTTTCGGTCCTAAAATCACCGGCATCACCCACGTTCCTTATAACGACCTTGCGGCTTTGCAAGCAGCAGTCTCGGACAAAACCTGCGCCGTGGTGCTGGAGCCGATCCAGGGCGAGGGCGGCGTGCTGCCGGGCGATCTGGCTTATCTGCAAGGCGCCCGCGAGCTGTGCGATGCACACAATACGCTGCTGGTATTCGACGAAGTGCAGACCGGCATGGGCCGCAGTGGCGAATTGTTCGCCTACATGCACTACGGCGTGGTCCCGGACATCCTCACCAGCGCCAAGAGCCTGGGCGGCGGTTTCCCGATCGCGGCGATGCTCACCACCGAAGCGCTGGCCAAGCACCTGGTGGTCGGCACCCACGGCACCACCTATGGCGGTAACCCGCTGGCCTGCGCGGTGGCCGAAGCGGTGATCGACGTGGTCAACACGCCTGAAGTGCTCGGTGGCGTCAAAGCCAAGCATCTGAAATTCAAGGCGCGCCTGGAGCAGATCGGCGAGAAATACGGCCTGTTTACCCAGGTGCGCGGTCTGGGCCTGTTGATCGGCTGCGTGCTGAACGACGCCTGGAAGGGCAAGGCCAAGGACATCTTCAACGCCGCCGAGCAGGAAGGCCTGATGATTCTGCAAGCCGGCCCGGACGTGATTCGTTTCGCCCCGAGCCTGGTGGTGGAAGACGCCGACATCGACGCCGGCCTGGACCGCTTCGAGCGGGCTGCGGCGAAGCTGACGCAAGCCTGATCCAGACTTGACCGGCCCTGGTGGGGGTCGGGCTTTTGTGGGAGCGAGCCTGCTCGCGAATGGAATCGCCTCGGTCTGCCAGGCAGATCGGGGAGTCCGCTTCGCGAGCAGGCTCGCTCCCACAGGAAGTCCGCTTGCGTGCCCGAGTTGATGTCCGGTTTTTATTCTCTGTGTATCGGCCTTACGGTCGAACCGTTTATTTCAAGTTAAGGAGTGACACCATGCTGGTGATGCGCCCCGCGCAAATGGCTGACCTGGGCGAGGTACAGCGGCTGGCTGCGGACAGTCCGATCGGTGTCACTTCCTTGCCGGACGACGTGGAACGCCTGAGCGACAAGATCGCTGCAAGCGAAGCCTCGTTCGCCGCCGAAGTCAGTTTCAACGGTGAGGAAAGCTATTTCTTCGTCCTCGAAGACACCACCACCGGCAAGCTGGTGGGCTGTTCGGCCATCGTCGCGTCGGCGGGCTATTCCGAGCCGTTCTACAGCTTTCGCAACGAGACGTTCGTCCATGCCTCCCGCGAGCTGAAGATCCACAACAAGATTCACGTCCTGTCCCAGTGCCACGACCTGACCGGTAACAGTCTGTTGACCAGTTTCTACGTGGTCCCGGAACTGGTCGGGTCGCCTTGGGCGGAGCTCAATTCCCGTGGGCGCCTGCTGTTCGTGGCCAGCCATCCGGAGCGCTTCGCCGATTCGGTGGTGACCGAGATCGTCGGCTACAGCGATGAGAATGGCGATTCACCGTTCTGGGACGCCATCGGTCGCAACTTCTTCGACCTCAATTACGCCGCCGCCGAGCGCCTGTGCGGGCTGAAAAGCCGGACCTTCCTCGCCGAGCTGATGCCGCATTACCCGATCTACGTGCCGCTGTTGCCGGACGCCGCACAGGAAGCCATGGGCCAGGTCCACCCGCGTGCACAGATCACCTTCGACATCCTGATGCGGGAAGGTTTCGAGACCGATCACTACATCGACATCTTCGACGGCGGTCCGACCTTGCATGCGCGTGTCTCGGGGATCCGCTCCATCGCCCAGAGCCGCGTGGTGCCGGTCAAGATCGGTGAAACGGTGAAGGGCGTGGGCCGCCAGTACCTGGTGGCCAATGCCCAACTGCAGGATTACCGCGCCGTGCTGCTCGAACTCGATTACGCGCCGGGCAAGCCCGTGACACTGGATATGGAAGCGGCCGAAGCCCTTGGCGTCGGCGAGGGTGCCAGCGTGCGCCTGGTAGCCGTATAACGCTTTACAGACGAGTTTTTCGCGGGTGGCTTTAGCGGCCCGTTTGAGGAGATAGCATGATCGTTCGTCCCGTACGCAGCAGCGATTTACCCGCGCTGATCGCCCTGGCCCGCAGCACCGGCACCGGCCTGACCACCTTGCCGGCCAACGAAGAGCGCCTGGCGCATCGGGTCGGCTGGGCCGAGAAGACCTTTCGCGGCGAAGCCGGGCGTGGTGACGCGGACTATCTGTTCGTGCTCGAAGACGACGATGGTCGCGTGGTGGGCATTTCCGCCATTGCCGGTGCCGTGGGGCTGCGCGAGCCTTGGTACAACTTCCGCGTCGGCCTGACGGTCAGCGCTTCCCAGGAGTTGAACATCTACCGGGAAATCCCGACGCTGTTCCTGGCCAACGACCTGACCGGCAACTCCGAGCTGTGCTCGCTGTTCCTGCACGCCGACTACCGCAACGGCCTGAACGGTCGCATGCTGGCCAAGGCGCGGCTGCTGTTTATCGCCGAATTCTCCCAGCTGTTCGGCAACAAGATCATCGCCGAGATGCGCGGCATGTCCGACGAAAACGGCCGTTCGCCGTTCTGGGAAAGCCTCGGCCGGCACTTCTTCAAGATGGAATTCAGCCAGGCCGATTACCTGACCGGCGTGGGCAACAAGGCTTTCATTGCCGAATTGATGCCCAAGTTCCCGCTGTACACCTGCTTCCTGTCCGAGGATGCCCGGGCCGTGATCGGCCAGGTCCATCCCGACACCGAACCGGCGCTGTCGATGCTCAAGAGCGAAGGCTTCAGTTATCAGGGCTATGTCGACATCTTCGACGCTGGTCCCGCCGTTGAATGCGAAACCGGCAAGATCCGCGCGATTCGCGACAGCCAGGCGCTGGTACTCGCCATCGGCACGCCGGGCGATGACGCCACGCCGTTCCTCATCCATAACCGCAAGTGCCAGGACTGCCGCATCACCGCGGCGCCTGCGCGCTTCGCCGCGGGCACCCTGGTGGTCGATCCGCTGACCGCCAAACGTCTTCAACTCAACGCCGGCGACCAGGTGCGTGCCGTGGCGTTGTCCGCCGCTCGGGAGACCAAATAATGAAATCGTTGTACATCGCGGGAAGCTGGCTGGAAGGCCAGGGCGACGTCTTTGAGTCGTTGAACCCGGTCACCCAGCAAGTGTTGTGGACGGGCAAGGGCGCCACGGCGGCGCAGGTCGAGTCGGCCGTGCAGGCGGCGCGCCAGGCGTTCCCGGAGTGGGCGCGGCGCTCGCTGGATGAACGCATCCAGGTGCTCGAAGCCTTCGCCGGCACCTTGAAGACGCAGGCTGACGAATTGGCCCGTTGCATCGGTGAGGAAACCGGCAAGCCGCTGTGGGAAGCCGCCACCGAAGTCACCAGCATGATCAACAAGGTGGCGATTTCGGTACAGAGCTACCGCGAGCGCACCGGCGAAAAGAGCTGCCCCCTGGGCGACGCCACCGCCGTGCTGCGGCACAAGCCCCACGGTGTGGTGGCGGTATTCGGCCCTTACAACTTCCCCGGCCATCTGCCCAACGGGCACATCGTGCCGGCGCTGCTGGCGGGTAACTGCGTGTTGTTCAAACCGAGCGAGCTGACCCCGAAAGTCGCCGAGCTGACGGTCCAGTGCTGGGTCGAGGCCGGCTTGCCGGCGGGCGTGCTGAACCTGCTGCAGGGCGCGCGGGAAACCGGTATCGCCCTGGCGGCGGATCCGGGCATCGACGGGCTGTTCTTCACCGGTTCCAGCCGCACCGGCAACTTGCTGCATCAGCAATTTTCCGGTCGTCCGGACAAGATCCTCGCGTTGGAAATGGGCGGCAACAACCCACTGGTGGTGGATGAAGTGGCCGACGTCGATGCGGCGGTCTACACGATCATCCAGTCGGCGTTCATTTCCGCCGGCCAGCGTTGCACCTGCGCACGCCGCCTGTTGGTGCCGGAAGGTGCCTGGGGCGATGCCTTGCTGGCGCGCCTGGTGCAGGTCAGCTCGACTCTCGAAGTCGGCGCCTTTGACCAGCAACCGGCGCCGTTCATGGGCTCGGTGGTTTCCTTAGGCGCGGCGAAGGCGCTGATGGACGCGCAGAATCATTTGCTGGGCAAGGGCGCCGTGCCGCTGCTCGCCATGACCCAGCCACAGCCCCAGGCCGCATTGCTGACCCCGGGGATCCTCGACGTGACCGCCGTGACCGAGCGCCCGGACGAAGAGTTGTTCGGGCCGCTGCTGCAGGTGATCCGCTACCAGGATTTCGCCGCCGCGATCAGCGAGGCCAACAATACCCAATATGGCTTGGCCGCCGGTTTGCTCTCGGACTCGCAAGAACGTTACGACCAGTTCTGGCTGCAAAGCCGCGCCGGCATCGTCAACTGGAACAAACAGCTGACCGGCGCCGCCAGCAGCGCGCCGTTCGGCGGCATCGGCGCCTCGGGCAACCACCGCGCCAGTGCTTATTACGCGGCGGATTACTGCGCGTACCCGGTTGCGTCGTTGGAGACACCGAGCCTGGTCATGCCGGCTGCCCTCACTCCCGGCGTGACAATGGTGTGAGCCCCAATCGCGAGCAAGCTCGCTCCCACAAGGACAGTGCAAGACCCTGTGGGAGCGAGCTTGCTCGCGATCGGCGCGCCGCAGTCGTTATTGAATGCCTATAAAAAACAGATTCTCGTGGAGCCTCGCTGATGAAATCCTATGAAGTCAACTTTGACGGTCTAGTGGGGCCGACCCATAACTACGGCGGGCTCTCGTACGGCAACGTCGCGTCCCAGAGCAACAGCCAGCAATCCTCCAACCCCAAGGAAGCGGCGCTGCAAGGCCTGGCGAAAATGAAGGCGCTGATGGACATGGGCTTCCAGCAGGGCGTGCTGGCGCCGCAGGAGCGTCCGGACGTGGCGGCCTTGCGTCGGCTGGGCTTTGCCGGCAGCGATGCGCAGGTCATCCAGCGCGCCGCGAAAGAAGCGATGCCGCTGCTGGTTGCCAGTTGCTCGGCCTCGAGCATGTGGGTGGCGAACGCCGCCACCGTCAGCCCGAGCGCCGACACCGCTGACGGCCGCGTGCATTTCACCGCCGCCAACCTCAATTGCAAATACCACCGCAGCATCGAGCACCCGACCACCAGCCGCGTGTTGGGCGCGATGTTCGCCGACCAGCAGCACTTCGCCCATCACGCCGCGTTGCCCGCGGTGGCGCAATTCGGCGATGAAGGCGCGGCCAACCACACGCGATTCTGCCGTGCCTATGGCGAGGCCGGCGTCGAGTTTTTTGTCTTCGGCCGCAGCGCCTTCGACAGCCGCTACCCGTCGCCACAGAAATACCCGGCGCGCCAGACCCTCGAAGCGTCCCGCGCCGTTGCCCGCCTGCACGGCCTGAGCGAGGAGGGCGTGGTGTACGCCCAACAGAACCCGGCGGTGATCGACCAGGGCGTCTTCCACAACGACGTGATCGCGGTCGGTAACGGCGAAGTATTGTTCTATCACGAGGACGCGTTCCTCGACACGGACCGGATGCTGGCCGAGCTGAGCAATAAAATCGCCAAGGTCGGTGGGAAATTTCAGCCAGTGTGCGTACCGCGTTCGGCGGTCACCGTGGATGATGCGGTACGTTCCTACCTGTTCAATAGCCAGTTGCTGTCGCGTGCCGACGGCTCGATGCTGTTGATCGTGCCGGAAGAATGCCGTGGCAACGAACGCGTCTGGAACTACCTGCAAGGCCTGACGGGGTCTGGCGGGGTGATTCGCGAAGTGAAGGTCTTCGATCTCAAGCAAAGCATGCAGAACGGCGGCGGCCCCGCTTGCCTGAGGTTGCGCGTGGCGCTTAACGAAACCGAACTGGCGGCCGTCAACCCAGGGGTTATCATGACCGCGCCGCTGTATGAGTCGTTGACCCAATGGGTCGAGCGCCATTACCGCGACCGCATGACCGAAAACGACCTGGCGGACCCGCAATTGCTGCTTGAATGCCGGTCGGCACTGGATGAACTGACACAAATCCTTAAACTTGGCGCGGTTTATCCTTTCCAGATCAATTGAAAGCGCGCGCGTCCTGACTACAGTCAAAGCAGGGCGCGTTGCCTTATCCCCCGACGAGAATGTAAAGACATGAGCGATACCCTGCAGCTTATCCTGGAAGACACCGACGGCACGCAACTGGAAACCTCCTGCACCCGCGTCGCGGTGATGTGGCAGGGCAAGGAGCTGTGGATCCAGCAGGACGGCCGCGGCCAGCTGTTGATCGGCGTCGACGTCGAGGAAGGGGACGCGGAATACGCCAACCTCTTGCTGCGTCCATTGGCGACCAACCTGGTCAGCCTGCAACTGGAAATGGAACCGGCCGACATCGGCGATGACGACCACGTCCATGGCCCTGACTGCGGCCACGACCACTAAGGAAACCGCGCTATGCTCGCCCTCGGCAAACTGCTTGAACTGACCCTCGCCGGCCGCGAACCGGCGGAGAAGACTCAACTGACTGTCGAAGGCGTACGGATGCGCTGGTTGAGCGAGGGCGCGCTGGAGGTCAAGCCGCCCGAAGCCCGGGACAACGGCCTGGACCTGCTGCTGTCGGCCGGTATTCATGGCAATGAAACCGCGCCGATCGAGTTGCTCGATCGCCTGCTGCACGACATTGCCCGCGGCGACCTGAAGCCGCGGGCACGCATTCTTTTTCTGTTCGGCAACCCCGAGGCGATTCGTCGCGGCGAGCGTTTTGTCGAGCAGGACGTCAACCGGCTGTTCAACGGCCGCCACGAACTGAGCGGCGGCCCCGAGGCGTTGCGCGCCTGTGAGCTGGAACGGCTGGCCGCGAGTTTCTTCAGCGTGCCGGACCGCAGCCGTCTGCACTACGACTTGCACACCGCCATTCGCGGTTCGAAGATCGAGCAGTTCGCCCTGTACCCCTGGAAGGAAGGTCGCCAACACTCACGTCGCGAGCTGGCGCGCCTGCGCGCGGCGGGCATGGAAGCGGTGTTGCTGCAGAACAAACCGTCCATTGTCTTCAGCGCGTACACCTACGATCAGCTGGGCGCCGAGTCCTTCACCCTGGAACTGGGCAAGGCCCGGCCGTTCGGGCAGAACGGTGGCGTCAACGTCAACCAGCTGGAAACCCGCCTGCACCAGATCATCGAAGGCAACGAGCCGGAGCTGGAAGACAGCCTGGATGGTCTGCAACTGTTCAGCGTGGCGCGGGAAATCATCAAGCACAGCGACAGCTTCCGCCTGAACCTGCCGGCAGACATCGAGAACTTCTCGGAACTTGAAAAAGGTTACGTCCTGGCCGAGGACATCGCCCAGACCCGCTGGGTGATCGAAGAAGAGGGCGCCCGGATCATCTTCCCCAATCCCAAGGTCAAGAATGGCTTGCGCGCGGGCATCCTGATCGTGCCAGCGACTGACGAGAACCTGGCCTAAAGCCAACGCAGAACCAATGTGGGAGCGAGCTTGCTCGCGATTGCGGTGCTTCAGTCAATGTTGAAGGTGACTGACAGTCCGCTATCGCGAGCAAGCTCGCTCCCACAGGGTCTCAGTGTTTCTTTAGACCGCGACCGACCGCTGCTCACTGCGGCGCAACGCCCGCGTCTTGTGCAGCGTATCGGCACAGGTCTTCGCCGCTTCCTGGCCCTTGTACACGAAGTGCTCGAAGAAGAATTTCTGATGTTCTTCGCCAGCGTGGAAGTGATGCGGCGTCAGCACGACCGAAAATACCGGCACTTCGGTTTCCAGCTGAACCTGCATCAAACCGCTAATCACCGATTGGGCGACGAACTCGTGGCGATAGATGCCACCGTCCACCACCAGGCCGGCGGCGACGATGCCGGCGTAACGACCTGACTTGGCCAGCAGCTTGGCGTGCAGCGGGATTTCGAAGGCGCCGCCGACTTCGAAGAAGTCGATGTCACTTTCCTGATAACCCTGGCTGATCATCTCAGTGACGAAGCCTTTACGGCTCTGGTCGACGATTTCCTTGTGCCAGCAGGCCTGGATGAACGCGACGCGCTCGCCCGGATGGGTTTTGGTCTTGCTGTCGATTGCGGTGGGTTGCATGTTCTGGTTCCTGTTTGTGTGAAAAACAGGGCGTCATGAATCGAAGGGGATTCGAGGGTACGCCGCGCACAAGACAGTCGCAGGCGGCCCTTGGGTGTCAATCCCGTTCTCTCTTCATCCGGACTATGACCGTCGGCCCCGGAATCACACCGGGTCTGCTGACCTTGTCGCTGCACTGTAAAGACCTGTAGCACCAAGCGCTCGCGGGCTATGCGCATTGCGCGCAATTACCGCCGGTGGGGAGTTGCACCCCGCCCTGAGAACGTTTTGCCGTCACGTTTTGTGGCGGCGGACAGTTTTTAACACATAACCTCTTGTGGGAGCGAGCTTGCTCGCGATGGCGTGAGATCCGCCAGCATTGATGTTGACTGACCCACCGCCATCGCGAGCAAGCTCGCTCCCACAGGTGTTTTGATTAATTCAGGTTCTGGTGGTGTTTTCCTTCGACCGGGCTTGATTATTCCTGCCCATGCCCGCAGTAATTGCCCTTCAAAAGGGAATTTCCCCATACAGAACCGAGGCCAGATTCATGAGCGTTATCGACCTTCGCAGCGACACGGTGACCCAACCTTGCGCCGGCATGCTGGATGCCATGGCCAGCGCGCCGACCGGCGACGATGTGTATGGCGAAGACCCGACCGTCAATCGTCTCGAAGCCGAGCTGGCCGCGCGCCTGGGGTTCGCGGCGGCGTTGTTCGTGCCCACGGGCACCATGAGCAACCTGCTGGGGTTGATGGCCCACTGTGAACGCGGCGATGAATACATCGTCGGCCAGCAGGCCCACACCTACAAATACGAGGGTGGCGGTGCGGCGGTGCTCGGTTCGATTCAGCCTCAGCCCCTGGAAGTGCAGGCGGACGGCTCGCTGGACTTGGCGCAAGTGGCTGCCGCAATCAAGCCCGACGATTTCCATTTTGCCCGCACCCGCCTGCTGGCCCTGGAAAACACCATGCAGGGCAAGGTCTTGCCGCTGGAATACCTGGCGCAAGCCCGGCGTTTCACTCGGCAACATGGCCTGGCGCTGCACCTGGACGGCGCGCGGCTGTACAACGCCGCCGTCAGGCTGAATGTGGACGCCCGGGAGATCACCCAGCATTTCGATTCGGTGTCGGTGTGCCTGTCCAAGGGGCTCGGTGCTCCGGTGGGCTCGGTGCTGTGCGGCACTGACGCGTTGATCGGCAAGGCTCGTCGGCTGCGCAAGATGGTCGGTGGCGGCATGCGCCAGGCCGGGATCCTCGCGGCGGCGGGGCTGTATGCCCTGGAACATAACGTCCGGCGCCTGGCCGATGATCACGCCAATGCCCAGCGGCTTGCCGAAGGCTTGCGTGCAGTCGGTTATGCCGTCGAGCCGGTGCAGACCAACATGGTCTACGTGCAGATCGGCGAGCGGGCCGAGGCGATCAAGGCCTATGCCGCCGAGCGAGGCATCCAGCTCAGTGCCGCGCCCCGTCTGCGCATGGTCACCCACATGGATGTCGGTGCCGGGCAAATCGACCAGGTGATCGACACTTTCGTCGAATTTTCCCGCAACTGATCCTTTCAGCGGTCCGATTGACGGTTTCTATCGCATAACACACTGTACCCCACGCAAAGGGCCGATATAATGCGGCCCTTTGCCGTTGCTTCGTCTGTTGACGTTTTGCACAGGCCTTTGGCCGCAGCCTCCGTGGAAGAACCTAATGAAAAGCGCAGAAATCCGTGAAGCCTTCCTTCGCTTCTTCGAAGAGCAAGGCCACACCCGAGTAGCCTCCAGCTCTTTGATTCCGGGCAACGACCCGACCCTGCTGTTCACCAACGCGGGGATGAACCAGTTCAAGGACTGCTTCCTGGGCCAGGAAAAACGTGCCTACACCCGCGCGGTGAGCAGCCAGAAATGCGTGCGTGCCGGTGGCAAGCACAACGACCTGGAAAACGTCGGTTATACCGCTCGTCACCACACCTTTTTCGAAATGCTGGGTAACTTCAGCTTCGGTGACTATTTCAAGCGCGACGCCATCACCTTCGCCTGGACCTTCCTGACCTCCGAAAAGTGGCTGAACCTGCCGAAGGAAAAGCTCTGGGTCACGGTCTACGCCACCGACGACGAAGCCTACGACATCTGGACCAAAGAGGTCGGTGTCCCGGCTGAACGCATGGTGCGCATCGGCGACAACAAAGGCGCGCCTTACGCTTCCGACAACTTCTGGACCATGGGCGATACCGGCCCGTGCGGCCCTTGCACCGAAATCTTCTACGATCACGGCGCCGACATCTGGGGCGGCCCACCCGGCTCGCCGGAAGAAGACGGCGACCGTTACATCGAGATCTGGAACAACGTGTTCATGCAGTTCAACCGCACCGCCGACGGCGTGTTGCATCCGCTGCCGGCGCCGTCGGTAGACACCGGCATGGGCCTGGAGCGGATCAGTGCGGTGTTGCAGCACGTCCACTCCAACTACGAGATCGACCTGTTCCAGAGCCTGCTGGCCGCTTCGGCCAAGGCCATCGGTTGCACCAACGATAACCAGGCCTCGCTGAAAGTGGTGGCCGACCATATCCGTTCCTGCGGCTTCTTGATCGCCGACGGCGTACTGCCTTCCAACGAAGGTCGCGGCTATGTGCTGCGCCGGATCATTCGTCGCGCCTGCCGTCACGGCAACAAGCTGGGCGCCAAGGGCAGCTTCTTCTATCAGATCGTCGCGGCGCTCGTGGCCGAGATGGGCGAGGCCTTTCCGGAGCTCAAGGCTCAGCAGGCGCACATCGAACGTGTCCTCAAGGGTGAAGAAGAGCAGTTCGCCAAGACCCTGGAGCAGGGCCTGAAGATTCTCGAGCAGGATCTGGCCGAGCTCAAGGGCAACGTGGTTCCAGGTGACGTGGTGTTCAAGCTGTACGACACCTATGGCTTCCCGATGGACCTGACCGGCGACATCGCCCGCGAACGCAACCTGACCCTCGATGAGGAAGGTTTCGAGCGCGAGATGGAAGCCCAGCGCGTGCGTGCGCGCTCCGCCAGCTCCTTCGGCATGGACTACAACAGCCTGGTCAAGGTTGACGTGGCCACCGAATTTACCGGTTACGCCGCGACCACCGGCTCGGCCAAGATCGTGGCGATCTACAAGGACGGGCAATCGGTCGACATCCTGAGCGAAGGCCAGGAAGGCGTGATCGTGCTGGACACGACACCTTTCTACGCCGAGTCCGGCGGCCAGATCGGCGACAGCGGCTACTTGCAGGCCGGCAACTCGCGCTTCGATGTGCGTGACACCACCAAGACCGGCGGCGCGTTCCTGCACCACGGCGTGCTGGCCTCCGGCAGCCTGATGGTCGCAGCGCCCGTGGCCGCCCATGTCGACGCCGAGGTCCGTCACGCGACTGCGTTGAACCACTCCGCGACACACTTGCTGCACGCAGCGTTGCGCCAGGTGCTGGGCGAACACGTTCAGCAGAAGGGCTCGTTGGTGGACAGCCAGCGCCTGCGCTTCGACTTCAGCCATTTCGAAGCGATCAAGCCTGAGCAACTCAAGGCGCTGGAAGACATCGTCAACGCCGAGATCCGCAAGAACTCCCCGGTAGAGACCGAGGAAACCGACATCGAGACCGCCAAGCGCAAAGGCGCGATGGCGCTGTTCGGCGAGAAGTACGGCGATAACGTGCGCGTGCTGAGCATGGGCGATTTCTCGGTGGAGCTGTGCGGTGGCATCCACGCCAATCGTACCGGCGACATCGGCCTGCTGAAGATCATCAGCGAAGGCGGCGTGGCCTCCGGTGTGCGGCGTATCGAGGCGGTCACTGGCGCTGCTGCGCTGGCCTACCTCAACGCGGCTGAAGAACAACTCAAGGAAGCGGCGAGCCTGATCAAGGGCAGCCGTGACAACCTGATCGACAAGCTGTCGGCTGTGCTGGAACGCAACCGCCTGCTGGAAAAGCAGCTTGAACAGTTGCAGGCCAAGGCTGCCAGCGCCGCGGGCGACGATCTGTCGGCCCAGGCGGTGGACGTCAAGGGTGTGAAAGTGCTGGCCGTGCGTCTCGACGGCCAGGACGGCAAGGCGCTGCTGGCGCTGGTCGATCAACTGAAAAACAAACTCGGCCGCGCAGTGATCCTGCTCGGCGGTGTCCATGAGGAAAAGGTCGTTCTCGTCGCAGGCGTGACCAAAGACCTGACTGGCCAACTCAAAGCCGGTGATTTGATGAAGCAGGCCGCTGCGGCAGTGGGCGGGAAGGGCGGTGGTCGTCCGGACATGGCGCAAGGCGGCGGTACCGACGCCAGCGCCCTGGACGCGGCACTGGCCCAGACCGTTGCATTTGTAGAGCAGGGCATTTAAGGCAGCGCCCCGGGTTCGCCAAGGCGGGCCCGGGCGCTGTCGAGATTATTTGGGCGCCCTTCATGGGCAGAGGCGGCTTTGAAATGGCTTTGATCGTACAGAAATTTGGAGGCACCTCGGTCGGCACCGTCGAGAGAATCGAACAAGTCGCCGACAAGGTTAAGAAATTCCGTGACGCTGGCGATGACCTGGTGGTCGTGCTGTCGGCAATGAGCGGCGAGACCAACCGTCTGATCGATCTGGCCAAGCAAATCAGCGGCGACCAGCAACCGGTCCCCCGTGAGCTGGACGTAATCGTTTCCACTGGCGAGCAGGTGACCATCGCCTTGCTGGCCATGGCGCTGATCAAGCGTGGCGTACCGGCGGTGTCCTACACCGGCAACCAGGTGCGTATCCTGACCGACAGTGCGCATAACAAAGCGCGTATCCTGCAGATCGATGACCAGAAGATTCGCGGTGACCTGAAGGCTGGCCGCGTCGTGGTTGTCGCCGGTTTCCAGGGCGTGGACGAGCACGGCAACATTACCACCCTTGGCCGTGGCGGTTCCGATACCACTGGCGTGGCCCTGGCGGCAGCCCTCAAGGCTGACGAGTGCCAGATCTACACCGATGTGGATGGCGTCTACACCACCGATCCGCGGGTCGTGCCCGTGGCTCAGCGCCTGGACAAGATCACCTTCGAAGAGATGCTGGAAATGGCCAGCCTCGGTTCCAAGGTGTTGCAGATCCGCGCGGTGGAGTTCGCCGGCAAGTACAACGTTCCGCTGCGCGTTCTGCACAGCTTCAAGGAGGGTCCGGGCACCCTCATTACTATCGATGAAGAGGAATCCATGGAACAGCCGATCATTTCCGGCATCGCTTTCAACCGCGATGAAGCCAAGCTGACCATCCGTGGCGTGCCAGACACTCCCGGCGTGGCGTTCAAGATTCTCGGCCCGATCAGCGCGGCCAACATTGAAGTCGACATGATCGTGCAGAACGTCGCGCACGATAACACCACCGACTTCACCTTCACCGTGCACCGCAACGATTACCAGGCCGCTGAAACCGTGCTGAAAAAGACCGCTGGCGAGATTGGCGCCCGGGAAGTGGTGGGCGACACCAAGATCGCCAAGGTCTCGATCGTCGGCGTCGGCATGCGCTCCCACGCAGGCGTGGCCAGCCGCATGTTCGAATCGCTGGCCAAGGAAAGCATCAATATCCAGATGATCTCCACCTCGGAAATCAAGGTGTCGGTGGTGATCGAAGAGAAGTACCTGGAACTGGCCGTGCGCGCCCTGCACACGGCTTTTGAGCTCGACGCTGCGGCCCGACAGGGCGAGTAAGGCGTTGCCTTGAGGGCGCGGTTTCGACCGCGCCCTTTGTTTTTCCGGATGGCATGTCCCAAAACTGTTCTTTTGCGCCCGCTGGTCAATACTAGGCCTGTGGGCTGCGACCGTTTCGGTTGTAGGTGTCATGCCCTTTTTTTGCAGACTGTTGTTCCTGAACTGAATCGCGTGAGGAGAAAGGTATGCTGATTCTGACCCGTCGGTGCGCAGAGAGCCTGATTATTGGCGATGGCGAAATCACCGTGACCGTGCTCGGCGTCAAAGGAAACCAAGTGCGTATCGGCGTCAACGCGCCGAAAGAGGTCGCTGTGCACCGGGAGGAAATTTACCTGCGTATCAAGAAAGAGAAGGACGACGAACCAAGCCATTAATTTTTATCGATTTTTATGTTTGCAAACGGGGATGAAGGTGGTTAATATACGCCCCGTGTTGCGGAGAGCTGGCCGAGTGGCCGAAGGCGCTCCCCTGCTAAGGGAGTACACCTCAAAAGGGTGTCGGGGGTTCGAATCCCCCGTTCTCCGCCATTATTCGTTTAGTGCGCTGTCTCTGGCTTGATCGGTAACTGTTTGAAATTACTGAAAAAAGCGCTTTACAAAAAGATTCGGCGACCTATAATGCGCGGCAACAAATGCACTCGTAGCTCAGCTGGATAGAGTACTCGGCTACGAACCGAGCGGTCACAGGTTCGAATCCTGTCGAGTGCACCATTTAAGAGTTGCTTGCAGCGATGCAAATAACTTGGCTACAACCAGTTGTGATCTGGTATAAAACCACAACTTGCACTCGTAGCTCAGCTGGATAGAGTACTCGGCTACGAACCGAGCGGTCACAGGTTCGAATCCTGTCGAGTGCACCAAACACCAAAAAGCCTGCGTTTAACGCGGGCTTTTTGCTGTCTGGGATTTAACGTTTCACGCAGCCTTTTTCATCGAACGCGACCTCGGTGCTGCGGCCATTCCTCTTTTTGTAGGTATAGCGCGTGTTCGAATTCCGCACCTTGATCGTGTCGGGCCGGCCAAGTGCGCTCTCCACGTCTTGCTGGCTCATGCCAGCGATTACCCGCCGATCCATGATTGCCTCCCGGCGCTGGCTGGCGTCGATCAGATTCCCGCAGTCGTCCTCCAACTGGCCAACGATGGTCGGTGCCTTGCGTCTGTTTGTGTTGCCGGATGTTTTAAGCGGCTGCGCTTCCGGCAGCAGCGGTGCGACGTGGCCCGGGTTGAATGAGTTTATCTGCTGCACGGACAGGATCTCCCCGGATGGGCAGCTCAGGCTCGTGAACGTCACCTGCCCGGCGCCGTTTTCGCAGCGATGCACGGTTTGTGCGGCGCTCCAGAGGGGCAGGCAGGCTAAGGCGGCGAGTGGAAACAGACAGCGGTTTGCGGGCATCCGGGCTTCCTCCTTGACCGTTGGTAAAGAAGGGTAGCCGCTACATTTGCGCCGCAGCGTGTGTTTTCTTTTCAGAATAAGTCGTCGTAAATGCAGAGGTTCAGCCTGTGTTCAGGTTTGTCTCGCAAGCGCTTGTTCTTGCCACGATTTTTTAACGTTCTAGAGCGTCAAGCGGTGTATGATTGCGGCCGTCAGCCCCGCCGGGGCTTTGGAATATCTTCATGGACTTACCCAGTAGTTACTCAATATCGCGTTTTACCAATCATGAATTGACTGATTGATCCTTCCGGCGTGCTCCACTGCTGGGAGTGGAGTTCGCCTATGACCGAAGTAGAAGTAAAAAAAACGCAGGAAAGCCTTCAGGATCGCCTCGCTCAAGTCGTTGAGCTGCTGCATCGTCAGCGGGTCGTGGAAGACCTGACGCATCGCCAGGAAGGCCCTCATTCCGACCGGGTCGGGAACCTGGTCCACCGGCAGAATCTCGTCGAGTTGCAGCGCAAGCTCGATGACCTGCACTCGGCCGACGTCGCCTACATCCTCGAAGCCTTGCCACTGGAAGAACGTCTGACGGTCTGGCAACTGGTCCAGGCCGATCGCGACGGTGACATCCTGCTGGAAGTGTCCGACTCGGTTCGTGAAACCCTGATCGCCGACATGGATGATCACGAGCTGTTGGCGGCGGCCAAGGAGATGGACGCCGACGAGCTCGCCGACCTCGCCCCCGAACTGCCGCGCGACGTTGTCCATGAGCTGATGGAAGCGCTTGATGGGCAACAGCGCGAGCGTGTGCGCTCGGCGTTGTCCTACGACGAGGAGCAGGTCGGTGCGCTGATGGACTTCGAGATGGTGACGATCCGCGAGGACGTCAGCCTTGAAGTGGTCTTGCGTTACCTGCGTCGCCTCAAGGAGCTGCCGGGGCATACCGACAAACTCTTCGTGGTTGATTATGACGGCGTGCTCAAGGGCGTGCTGCCGATCAAGCGGCTGCTCGTCAATGACCCGGAGAAGCAGGTTGCCGAGGTCATGGCCAGCGACACTGTGAGTTTCCATCCCGACGAAAATGCCTACGACGCGGCCCAGGCATTCGAGCGTTATGACCTGATTTCCGCGCCGGTGGTGGACAAGAACGGCAAGCTGATCGGCCGTCTCACCATCGACGAAATGGTTGACCTGATTCGTGAGGAAAGCGAAAGCGAAGTCCTCAGCATGGCCGGTCTGCGAGAAGAGGAAGACATCTTCGCTTCGGTCTGGAGATCCCTGCGTAACCGTTGGGCCTGGCTGGCGGTCAATCTGGTTACGGCGTTTGTCGCTTCTCGCGTCATCGGCCTGTTCGAAGGCTCCATCGAGAAACTGGTAGCGCTGGCGGCGTTGATGCCTATCGTAGCCGGCATCGGCGGCAACTCTGGCAACCAGACCATCACCATGATCGTTCGCGCCATGGCGCTGGACCAGGTCAGCACCGGCAATACGTCGCGATTGATGCGCAAGGAGCTGGCGGTGGCGTTGATCAACGGCGTGATCTGGGGCGGCGTGATCGGCGTGGTGGCGTACCTGCTATACGGCAGTTGGTCGCTGGGTGTGGTGATGACCGCGGCGATGACGCTCAATCTGCTGCTGGCGGCGTTGATGGGAGTATTGATCCCGATGACCCTGGCCCGCCTGGGGCGCGACCCGGCAATGGGCGCCAGCGTGATGATTACCGCCATGACGGACAGCGGAGGGTTTTTCATCTTCCTGGGCCTGGCGACGATTTTCCTGCTCTGAATGGCTCCTCAAGAAGCCCGCCTGTTTGGCGGGCTTTTTTGTGCGCGATGGTTTTTGCCAGCGGCCGGATTCCAGGCAAAAAAAAGCCAGCACAAGGCTGGCTTTAATAATTGGGTGGTGATCAGGACGCGTCTGCGGCCATTTCTGCGTCGTGGGCAATCAGCGAAACGAGGGCGTTCTGCTGACGATGGGAAAGTTGTCGGAAGCGTTGAAGCAACTCGCGCTCGTGCAACGACAGCTCAGGGCTGTCCAGGCGCATGCTCAACTCTTCACCCAGTGCCCCTTCCTGAATCAGGCTTTGCTCAAGGCGCGCGATGATTTCGGAGTTCATGCTGCGGTGATGATTACGAGCCACCTCGGCAATGCGTTCCCGCATTCCGTCTGGCAGACGCACGACGAACTTGTCAGCCGTACGGCTGGAATAAATTGCCTGTTTCATTGGGCGCATATTTATTTAACCGGTTAGTTCAGGGGAGCGGTTCTCGGGATTGGCCGCAGGATGTCGATAGGACAAGGTCCGCAGCCAAATGTTCAACCTGAATTGTTAAGAGGCCCGCATGATGCCTCAAAATTGCCAGATCATTGGCGCCAATTCTGTGACAAATTCTGATCCGGGTAAAGGCGTTATGCCAGCACCCTTCGTCAAAAAATGCGGACTGGTTTGAAAAAACATACAGGTTCCGCATTTGTGACCACTGCATCGTGTCGTTGTGCCATACCGTTTGGCGGATAACCGCTACGGAGCACAATGGCGACTGTCCTTGCTTTGTATAGGATAGTGGCAAAATGCCGATTTACTAGGCCGACGAGCCGGGGATGGATGAATGGTGGCTGAATTCGCCAGGTCTGTGCTCTGCGCAGCGGCCCAGCCGCACCATTTGCCTACACTTATCAGGCAACGACGACATGACAAACGCGAGAGCGGCCGTTAACATGCACGCCGTCCAACGCACCGCGTTTCTCGCGGTCGACCCGTGTCTCAGTAGCTCAATTGGATAGAGCATCCCCCTCCTAAGGGGAAGGTTGGCAGTTCGAACCTGCCCTGGGACACCATTTTTCGCACCAGCCCCCCAACGCCGATCTACTCTCCCTTAACGGAACGCCATCTGCTGCCGATAACCCGATGAGTCTCCTTTCCTGACGTCCCGGCGTTGTGGAGCGGTGTTTCGTTTGTTTCGCCATTGAGTTCATTTTTTCTTATTTGCCTGGACATCCTCGATGCTGGCGTACCACCAAAAAAGTTTTCTGATCGTCGATGATTTCTCGGATTTCCGCAGTTCCGTCCGGTCCATGTTGCGGGAGCTGGGCGTCAAGGACGTGGATACCGCCGATACCGGTGAAGTGGCCCTGCGCATGTGCTCGCAGAAGCGCTATGACTTTATCCTGCAGGATTATCACCTGGGCGACGGGCGCAAGAATGGCCAGCAGGTGCTGGAAGACCTGATGGTCGAGAAGCTGATCAGCCATGAAAGCGTGTTCCTCATGGTGACCGCCGAGACCAGCCAGGCGATGGTGCTCAGTGCCCTGGAACATGAGCCGGATGCGTACCTGACCAAGCCATTCAATCGCTCCGGCCTGGCCCAGCGGTTGGAGCGGCTCGAGCAGCGCAAGACCTTGCTCAAGCCGATCCTGCAAGCCCTTGACCGTGGCAAGCCGATGGAGGTGCTCAATGCCTGTATCGCCCTTTGCAAGCAGGACCCTCGCTACGGGCCGCTGTGCCTGCGTTATCGCGCCGATGCGTTACGCGACCTGAATCAGAACGAGGCCCTTGAGCGGTTGTACAACTCCATCATCGCGGATCGTCCGTTGCCTTGGGCGTACGCGGGGCTGGGGAAGTTGTTGTTCAAGCGCGGGCAGGTGGGCGAGGCCAAGGCTGTCTATGAAAAAGCCTTGAAAGCTTTTCCGATGATGCCCGCCCTGTACGACGGCATGGCCGATGTGCTGGTGGCCGAAGGTGATACGAAGCAGGCGCAAAACGTGCTGGAAGAGGCGGTGCGCCTGTCGCCCCTGGCGGTGCGCCGGCAAGCGCTGCTGGGCAAGCTGGCAATGACCAATGAAGATTACGACACCGCGTCGAGAGCCTACCGCCAGGCGGTGGGGCAGGGCGCGCAGTCGCGCTTCAAGGACCCGGAAACCAACCTCGGCCTAGCCCATGCGCTGATCAGCAAGGGCAGCGAGAAAGGCCTGGATACCCGCACTCGCCTGGAAATCAACACGACGCTCAGCGCCGTGGCCAAGGAAAACCCCAGCGATCCGGGGCTGCAAGTCCGGGCGCGGCTGATGAAGGCCACGAGCCTGCTGCTCAACGATGCCGAAACCGCCGAGAAGCTCACCGAGCAGGCGTTGCAGCGCCTCGACGGCATGGAGCAATTCATGAGCGCCGAAGCCGCCTTGCTGGTGGCCAAGCAGTTGCAGATGCTTGGGCAGACCAGCGCCGGCGAGTCGATGCTGAAGAACTGCGCGGAAATCTACGGCGATGACCCGACGGTGATGCAAGGCATCGCCAAGCTCACCGATG
The DNA here is from genome assembly GCF_051132075.1 of Pseudomonas sp. R3-56. Taxonomy (NCBI): domain Bacteria; kingdom Pseudomonadati; phylum Pseudomonadota; class Gammaproteobacteria; order Pseudomonadales; family Pseudomonadaceae; genus Pseudomonas; species Pseudomonas sp. R3-56. Next base: position 1,544,553 of record NZ_CP071657.1, read on the forward strand.
ACCCCAACATTCTCAATCAGGGCAACGCCGCCGCCGAGCTGAACCGTGAGGGTGTGCGCGTCTACAAGACCGGCGCCTTGCCCGAGGCGCGAGAGCTGTTCCGGCGCGCCCTGAAGCTGCAACCAAAAAACATCAGTATTGCCCTGAACATGGCGCAATCCCTGCTGCACGGCACCGATACCAGCGTCGAATCGGAGCTGCTCCAGGAATGTCGCGCCTGCCTGAAACTGGTGGGCATGATGCCCGATACCGATGCGCGTTTTGCGCGCTATCAGAAACTGCGAAGCAAGGCATTTGGCGATGAATGACAGCGAACAGGCTCTCGATTTTTCCACGGTGATTGCATCTACCGTGCACGATATGAAGAACTCCCTGACCTTGCTCATGCAGGCTCATACGCAATGGCTCGAGCGTTTGCCGGAGTCCGAGCGACAGACTTCGGAGCAGGGCGTGATGGACTTCGAGTTCGCCCACCTCAACGGCCTGCTGGTGCAACTGCTGGGGCTGTACAAGCTGGGGGTCAACCAGTTGCCGTTGCATCCGGCCTATCATGAGCTGGATGACTTCATCGAAGCGCAGCTGGCCGGCCATCAGGACGTGTTCCGCAGCCGCGGAATCATGGCCACCTACGAAGTCGACCCGCTGAGTCCGCTGGGCTTTTTTGATCGTGAGTTGATTGCCTCGGTGCTCGACAACATGATCAACAACGCGATTCGCCATGCTCGGCAGACGCTCTTGATCAGTGTGAGCGACGAGGCCGGGCAGTTGGTATTGACCATCAATGACGACGGCGAAGGCTATCCAGCTGCGATGATCGAGCGTCAGGCCGAGTATGTGCAGGGCATCAACCACAGCACCGGCAGCACCGGCCTGGGCCTGTACTTCGCCGCGAGGATCGCCGGTCTGCATCAGCGGGGTGGCTTGAGCGGGCGTACCGAGATTGCCAATGGCGGCGTGCTGGGCGGCGGGGTGTTCAGGCTTTATCTGCCCTGAACAAAACCTGACGCAACACAATTCCCCCTGTGGGAGCGAGCTTGCTCGCGATAACGTCGGATCAGTCGCATCAGTGCCGGCTGATACACCGCTATCGCGAGCAAGCTCGCTCCCACAATGCATTTCGGCAGATGATGTTATTGTCTCTGAATGCTTGATATTCCGAACAGCCGGAGCCTATTTTGTACGGGTTGCCGTTCGCGGCTCGCACATAACAAGGATTGCGTCATGACGACCGATGGCCAGCGTTCACTCGCACAGCGACTGACGGGCATTGATGAGATTGAATGTGTCACGCCGGATTTGAATGGCGTGCCGCGAGGCAAGGTGATGACCGCCGAGGGCTTCCTCGAAGGCCGGCGGTTGCAGATGGCGCGGGGCGTGCTGCTGCAATGCATCATGGGCGGTTACCCGCCGTCGCGTTTTTATGGCAGCGATGATGGCGACCTGGCGCTGGTGGCCGATCCGAAACAGATCCATCGCTTGCCATGGAGTCATCCGCCCCGTGCCCTGGCGATTTGCGACGCCGACGAGCTCAGCGGGGAGAGCTCGCCGCTGTCGACCCGTGGTCAGCTCAAGGCTGTGATAGCGCGCTATGCAGCGCTTGGGCTGGCGCCGGTCGTCGCGACGGAACTGGAGTTTTTTGTCTTCGCAGCCAATCCGGATCCGACCCAGCCGTTCCGACCGCCGGTGGGCCTGGACGGACGCCGCGAAGACGGCCAGTCGGCGTTTAGCGTCAGCTCCAACAATGGCTTGCGCCCGTTCTTCACTGAAGTCTACGAATGCATGGCGGCGTTGGGTTTGCCGCGCGATACGTTCATGCATGAAATGGGCGTGAGCCAGTTCGAAATCAATCTGCTGCATGGCGATCCCCTGTTGCTGGCAGACCAGACGTTCCTGTTCAAGCACTTGCTCAAGGAAGTGGCGCTCAAGCACGGCCTGACGGTGGTCTGCATGGCCAAGCCCCTGGCGCAGACGCCAGGCAGTTCGATGCACATTCACCAGAGCGTCGTCGAGCTGGACAGTGGGCGGAATGTATTCAGCGACGAGGCCGGCGAGCCAACGGCTGTTTTCCGTCACTTCATTGGAGGGCAGCAGGCCGGCATGGCGGATTTCACCGCACTGTTCGCGCCGAACGTGAATTCCTACCACCGCTTGTGCCACCCGTTTGCTTCGCCAAACAACGCCTGTTGGTCCCATGACAATCGTTCGGCCGGGTTGCGCATTCCGGCCAGTTCGCCGGCGGCCCGACGGGTCGAGAACCGCTTGCCGGGGGCTGACGCCAACCCGTACCTGGCGATCGCGGCGAGCCTGGCGGCCGGGCTGTATGGCATCGAAAACCGGCTAGAGCCAAGCGCCGCAATCCAGGGCGAATTCGAAGTGCCGGAGAATCTCTCCCTGCCATGTACCTTGCATGCGGCCCTTGAGCGTCTCAAGCGTAGCCACTTGGCGAAGGAACTGTTCGGCAGCGAGTTCATCGAAGGTTACATCGCTTCAAAGAGCCTGGAACTGACCAGTTTCTTTGACGAGATCACGCCTTGGGAGCGGCGCGTCCTGGCGGCCCAGGCATAACCAACCGTCGCATTCGGGCTATCTTCAGAAGATAGCCCTCACTCACCTCAAGGAGCCGCTCGGAACGCCGATGCGCCAAATCTGGAAACCTTTTCGAGCGCTTTATTTCGCCTCGCTGATGATGCTCATCGGCTCAGGCCTCCTGAGTACGTACCTGGCCTTGCGTCTGGCTGCCGACAACGTCGACAGCCTGTGGGTCGGTGCGCTGATGGCCGCCAACTATTTCGGCCTGGTACTGGGCGGCAAGATCGGTCATCGGCTGATCGCCCGCGTCGGGCATATTCGGGCCTATTCGGCGTGCGCCGGGATCGTCGGCGCGGCGGTATTGGGCCACGGCCTGGTGAACTGGCTGCCGGCCTGGATCGTGCTGCGGATGATTGTCGGCCTCGGGATGATGTGCCAGTACATGGTCATCGAGAGCTGGCTCAACGAGCAGGCGGAGGCCAAGCAGCGCGGGGTGGTGTTCAGCGGCTACATGATCGCCTCGTACCTGGGGCTGGTGCTGGGCCAGCTGATCCTGGTCATGCACCCGGCCCTGGGCCTGGAGCTGCTGATGCTGGTGGCGTTGTGTTTCGCCCTGTGCCTGGTGCCCGTGGCGCTGACTCGGCGGATTCACCCGGCGCCGCTGCATCCGGCACCGATGGAGCCGCGCTTCTTTATCAAACGCGTGCCGCAATCGTTGACCACGGTGCTTGGCTCGGGGCTGATCGTCGGTTCCTTCTACGGCCTGGCGCCGCTGTACGCTTCCCAGCAGGGGCTTACTACCGAGCAGGTCGGTCTGTTCATGGGTAGCTGCATCTTTGCTGGCCTGCTGGTGCAGTGGCCGCTGGGTTGGCTGTCGGATCGTTACGATCGTGCGCTGCTGATCCGCTGCTTCGCGCTGATCCTGGTGGTGTGCGCGTTACCACTGGCGATCCTGTCGAAGGTGCCGGTGGAGGTCCTGTTTATCGCGGGATTCTGCTGTTCGCTGGTGCAGTTCTGTTTGTATCCGTTGGCGGTGGCGTTTTCCAACGACCACGTCGAAGGCGATCGCCGAGTGTCGCTTACGGCCATGTTGTTGGTGACCTACGGCGTGGGCGCCAGTATCGGTCCGTTGGCGGCCGGGGTGCTGATGAAGCTGTTCGGTAGCCAGATGTTGTACGGGTTTTTCGCCTTGTTCGCTTTGGTGCTGGTGTGGCGGATCCGGCCGAAAGCGGTCACCAACCTGCATCAGGTCGATGATGCGCCGCTGCACCACGTGGCCATGCCGGACAACATGACCAGCTCACCCTTGGTGGCGTGCCTCGACCCTCGGGTAGACGAGCAGGTCGTCCAGGATCAGATGCAGACCTCGCCCAACCCCGACGTGGAGCCTGAGCCTGAGCCGGAATTGGAGCCGGTCACCGAAGGCGCGGAAGACGAACCGCCAGCCTCCGATTTCACCCAGGCCAGGCCTTGAAGCGGCGATAAAAAAACGGGCAACCCTTGCAAGGGATTGCCCGTTTTTTATCGCCCGCGAAAAATCAGAAATCGTCTTTGTCGAACCGCCGGGCTTCACGCTGCAATTGATACACGAAGCGCTCGACCTGGCGCTGCACCAGGCCGCTGATGTTGTGAAAGCGCACACCGGCGAAGGTGGTATTGATCCGCTCTTCAAAATGCAGGTAGCGCAGTTCGACCGGCGCGGTCATGTTGCCGAAGGGCAGGGCGGCGACAAAGCGCTCGTAGACCTGGCCCAGTTGCAGGCGTGCGGTAATGTCGCCATCGAAGCGCAGCTTGCAGCCGGTTGCGGAGATATCCAGCAGTTTGCCGTTCACCGGCGACTTCAGCTTGTCGCCACCCAGTTCAACATTCACCAGTTGCGCCAGTTTCAGTGCGGCCCGGAAGGCGTTGCGGCGCTGGTGGTAAACCACTTCTTCAGGCAGGGCGCCGCGGTAGCAGCGGCCGTCCTTCGAGTCCTGGATGGTCAGCGGACCGTTGCCTTCCCACGCAATGCGCACGCCGTCATGAAAACCCTCGACCCGAAACGGCTCGCCTGCCAGCAGGAAACGCTCGCCGTCCCGTGGGATCATTTCGTCCAGGGCGATGGTGTTGGTGTCGCGATCGACATCTACCAGGTAGCTCTGGAAACGCTGGGTGCGCTCATGAAAGGTAATGATCAGGGGGTCGTGGCTCTCTTGCAGCATCCGCAGGTTGCCGGAGATTTCCAAGGGGGTGGTGAGGACCATGGGCGGCTGCGGAGCATCATCCGCGTTTGTGGCATTGAACACGGTGAGTCAATCTCCAGGCAAAATACGACTACAAAGAGCCAGCATTTTGCCAGCATGTATCGCGCGTTGATAGTGCGCAGGCATCGTTCGTTTCACGCCTGGCTGAGCGGACGGTGCTTGACCATTTTAGCGGTCGAGCCGCGAGCGTCGTAGAGCGTAGGGATTTCGCCGCCATTGAGGATGCGCAACTGGTTGGCGGTAGCGACTTGCTGCATCTGGATGGATTGACCGTTGCGGGCGTTGGCGGCCTGACACTGGCTGAGCAGGTCATTGAGCACCGCGCTTTGCGCCAACAGCTGATCGCCAACCGACGACTGGCTGGCCAGTTGCGCGAGGCCGTTGTTGTCAGCGGGCAGGTTGAGGCTGGCGAGAATCTCGCTGCGCTTGCGGCCATGCTGATCGAGCAAAATGATCAATGCCTGTTTCTGTGCCAGAAGATTTTCCAGCAGAGGCATATCCCGCCCGTGCAATGCCAGGGCTTCGGTCTGCAACAGCTCCAGCAGTTGTTGCGCCGGGGCAAAGTCGTCGATGATCAATTGCAATAAATTAGTATCGTGCATGGCTGGCCTTGGGTCTTAAGCGTCCAAAAGCCTGGCGCTGGCATCAGCCTAGCGCTGGGCTTCGAAGTTGAGCAGTTTGCTGGCTACACGGTTGCTGTCGACTTTATAGCTGCCATCGGCGATTGCTGCTTTCAACTGGGCCACGCGGGCATCGTCGACGACAGGTTGATCGCGCAGCTTGTCAGTGACCTTCTGCAACTGCTGAGCCTCATTGCTGAGGTGTACCGACTCCCCGTTGTTGACAGTGGCGGCCTTGTCAGCCGGCTTGGACTTGTCGGTTTCGACGGTTTCCTTGCTGGCGCCAGTGCGCGTTGTGCCTGTCAGCGGCGAGGAGCTGTTTAAACGATTGAAATCAATGACCATGGTAAAAAACCTCTGGGTATTTGGACGCTTGCCATGTTTTCGGCCATTCCCAAAATAACTTTAGGCTCATTTATCAAATGAACGTGCGCACGTCTGCGCTTGCCTTTGCGTAAGGCACAGTCTAGGGAACACCGAGGTCAAGCGCCAGCCTGTCTACCCCGTTACATGGCCACTTCCACGTGGCCGGGCGCTATCACCTGCGCCTTGATCACCCGTTTCGAATTGAGGTTCTTTACCCGGATCTGCTCGCGTACACCGCCATTGGCCAGCGCCTCGCCGGGCATCCGTACGGCCAGGGTGCCGCTGCGGGCGGTAATGACGACCTGGTCGCCCTTGCGGATCACTTCGGCCTGTTCCAGGTGCACGAGGGTGACGACCTGATCGGCGACCATTGGTCGGACAAGTTTCTGCCCGATGGCCTGATCGACGGACGTCAGGAAACCCTGGCTGATCTGGCTGATGTCGCGTTCACGCAGCACCACGTCGTGGGGCTCGACAATCCCGGCGCGCTTGAGCGGACGGGTGGTCGTGACGATCTCGCGGAACAGCCGCACCTGAGCGGGCACAAAAACCGTCCAGGGCGCGGCGCTGTCGCAACGTACCTTCACCGTGACCCGGCCCAGGGGCCTGGCTGGGCTTTCCAGCGAGGCAGTCAATTCCTTGTCGCACATCGGCATGCGCAGGCGCGGATCGAGCTGGTTGACTTCAATCTCGTAGCGACCTTCGGTTTGACTGGTTGCCAGGTAGTCTTCTACGGTGAATTCAAGAAAGCCCTGCGTGACGCCGATAAGGAGATCAGGCAAGGTAACCGGCACATCAGCGACGGCACGTCCGCCAACTGCGAACAGGCAGACAGCCAACAGTGCACCGAGCCAGTGGCGGCAGTGAGTGGTCAGGCGTCGAGAAAATGTCGTTTGTGCGTTCATGCCGGTTCAATAGCAAGCCCCGTGCCGTTTAGTGATGAATGCGCGTCGGACACATTAGCGTTAGGTAGGAGTCAGGGCATGGCGGGAGTGATGGATTCGGTAAACCAGCGCACACAGCTGGTCGGTCAGAATCGCCTGGAGCTGTTGTTGTTCCGTCTCGATGGCCAACAACTGTATGGGATCAACGTGTTCAAGGTTCGCGAAGTGCTGCAATGCCCTAAGCTGACCCTGATGCCGAAGTCCAGTCCCGTCGTGTGCGGTGTGGCGAATATCCGGGGTGCGACCATCCCGATTCTCGACCTGGCAATGGCGACCGGTTCCGGTCGGCTGCTGGATCAGAGCAATCCGTTTGTGATCATCACCGAGTACAACACCAAGACCCAAGGGTTCCTGGTGCGGTCGGTGGAGCGCATCGTCAACATGAACTGGGAAGAGATTCATCCGCCACCCAAGGGCACCGGCCGCGATCACTACCTGACGGCAGTGACCCGGGTCGACAACCAGTTGGTTGAAATCATCGACGTGGAGAAGATCCTCGCCGAAGTGGCGCCGACCCCGGAGACGATTTCCGTCGGCGTGGTGGATGCCGAGACCCAGCACAAGGCGATTTCGCTGCGAGTCCTGACCGTCGACGATTCTTCGGTGGCACGCAAGCAGGTCACGCGTTGTCTACAAACGGTCGGCGTCGAAGTGGTCGCCCTCAACGACGGACGGCAAGCGCTGGATTACCTGCGTCAGATGGTCGATGAGGGCAAGAAGCCGGAAGAAGAGTTCCTGATGATGATTTCCGACATCGAGATGCCGGAGATGGATGGCTACACGCTGACGTCGGAGATTCGCAGCGACCCGCGCATGCAGAAGCTGCACATCATCTTGCATACTTCGTTGTCCGGGGTTTTCAACCAGGCGATGGTCAAGAAAGTCGGCGCCGATGATTTTCTGGCCAAGTTCCGGCCCGATGACCTGGCGTCGCGGGTGGTCGAGCGAATCAAGGCAGCAGAATAAAGGTCGGGCGCGTTGTGCGCCCGGCAAGTCAACACAGTGAAAAGAGGCGGTATCTTGTCTACGGGTAATTTGGATTTCGAACAGTTCCGGGTCTTCCTGGAAAAAGCCTGTGGCATCTTGCTTGGTGAAAACAAGCAGTACCTGGTGTCGAGCCGTCTCAACAAATTGATGGAACAACAGGGTCTCAAGTCGCTGGGCGAACTGGTGCAGCGCATCCAGACCCAGCCACGCAGCGGTTTGCGCGAGATGGTGGTGGATGCGATGACCACCAACGAAACCCTGTGGTTTCGCGATACCTATCCCTTCGAGGTATTGAAGAACCGGGTGTTGCCGGCGGCCATCAAGGCCAGTCCGGGGCAACGCCTGCGCATCTGGTCGGCGGCCTGCTCGTCGGGACAGGAACCGTATTCGCTGTCGATGTCCATCGATGAGTTCGAACGCTCCAACCTTGGCCAGCTGAAGATGGGCGTGCAAATTGTCGCCACCGACCTGTCCGGGACCATGCTCAACAACTGCAAGACCGGTGAGTACGACAGCCTGGCGATCGGCCGTGGCCTGTCGCCTGATCGCCTGCAACGCTATTTCGATCCGAAAGGGCCGGGCAAGTGGGTGGTCAAGGCGCCGATCAAGAGCCGCGTGGAGTTCCGCTCGTTCAACCTGCTGGACAGCTATGCCAGCTTGGGCAAGTTCGACATCGTGTTCTGCCGCAACGTGCTGATCTACTTCTCCGCCGAGGTGAAGAAAGACATCCTGCTGCGTATCCACAGCACCCTGAAGCCGGGCGGCTACCTGTTCCTTGGCGCGTCCGAGGCGTTGAACGGCTTGCCGGATCATTACCAGATGGTCCAGTGCAGTCCGGGGATCATTTATCAGGCGAAGTGATTGGCCTGGGTTATAGAAAACGGGAGCCCTACGGGGTTCCCGTTTTTTTTGCCCTCCAGTTTCTCCAATCCAACACATCTCCTGTGGGAGCGAGCTTGCTCGCGATAGCGGCGGCACATCCAAAATCCATGTATCAGACAGATCGTTATCGCGAGCAAGCTCGCTCCCACATTTGTCCCCCATTGTCTGGGTGAAAGCGGCAGAAAAGCGGCAGCCAGCGGAAACCGATTGCCGCTTTTCTGGCATTGCCGCTTTGCCGATCCCCGCAAAGCCCCGGTTTACGGGCTTTTGGAAAGTGGCACGGTGATTGCTAAAGCCATCGTACGAACATTCTGGTCACCCAAAGGTTTCCGCCATGAGCATCAGCTTCGATAAAGCGCTCGGTATCCACGAACAGGCCCTGAGCTTCCGCGCCCAGCGTGCCGAAGTCCTGGCCAACAATATTGCCAACGCCGACACCCCGAACTACAAGGCCCGTGACCTGGACTTTTCCAAGGTGCTCGCCGAGCAGAACGAAAAAACCAAGAACGGCCACTTCGCCTTGAACATGACCAACAACCGTCATATCGAAGCCGAGGGCGTTGGCAGTGGCGACGGATCGCTGATGTATCGCACGCCGATGCAGCCGTCGATCGACCAGAACACCGTGGATGCTCAACTGGAACAGTCCAACTACGCGGAAAACTCCGTGAACTTCCAGGCCAGCTTCACCCTGCTCAACAGTAAATTCAAAGGGCTGGTATCAGCCCTGCGTGGAGAGTAATTCATGTCGATCGCGAGCGTATTCAACATCGCCGGCAGTGCCATGAGTGCCCAGACCACTCGCCTGAACACCGTCGCCAGTAACATCGCCAACGCCGAGACCGTCTCGTCGAGCATCGACCAGACCTACCGCGCCCGCCACCCGGTATTCGCCACCATGTTCCAGGGCGGCCAGTCCGGCGGCAGCGACTCGCTGTTCCAGAACCAGGACGCGGCCGGGCAGGGTGTACAGGTACTCGGCGTGGTTGAGGACCAGAGCAACCTCGACGCCCGTTACGAGCCGAATCATCCGGCCGCCGACGCCAAGGGTTACGTCTACTACCCGAACGTCAACGTCGTTGAAGAAATGGCCGACATGATTTCCGCCAGTCGTTCGTTCCAGACCAACGCCGAAATGATGAACACCGCCAAAGCCATGATGCAGAAGGTCCTGACCCTCGGTCAGTGATAAGGGGCGAGTCACATGAGCGTCACCAATACCACCGGTTTGAGCCTCAACGAAGTGCTGGCCAACTCCTCGGTCAAGACCAACACCACGACCGATGGCCTGGGCGCGGCGTCGGCTGCGGCGACTGGCAAGAAAGAGCTGGGCAAGGATGCGTTCCTGCAGTTGCTCGTCACTCAGCTGAATAACCAGAACCCGCTGGAGCCACAGGACAACGGCGAGTTCGTTGCCCAGTTGGCGCAGTTCAGCAGCCTGGAAGGCATCACCACCCTCAACGACACCGTCAGGGGTATTGCCAGCAACTACAACTCGTCACAGGCCCTGCAGGCTTCTTCGCTGGTGGGCCGTTCGGTCATTGCCCCGGGCGACAAGGCGGTGGTCGACACCTCCAAGAGCCTCAACGGCACGGTGGTGGTACCGACATCGGTGTCTTCCCTCTCGATCAAGATCAACGACAAGGACGGCAAGACGGTGCGCACCATCGAGCTGGGCAGCCAGAACGCCGGCAAGGCCGATTTCATCTGGGACGGCAAGGGCGAAGACGGCACCCCGCTCGAGTCGGGCACCTATACCTTCGCCGCCTCGACCACCATCGATGGCAAGGCGACTTCGCTGGTCACCAACCTGCCGGCCACGGTCAGCAGCGTCACGATCAGCCAGACCGGCGGCGAGCTGATGCTCAACCTCGCCGGCCTGGGCAGCATCCCGCTGTCTCGCGTACAAACTATTGGTATGTAAGAGCCGACTAACCCGGCAAAAAGGAGTGCAATATGTCTTTCAATATCGGCCTTAGCGGTCTCTATGCAGCCAACAAACAGCTGGACGTGACGGGTAACAACATCGCCAACGTGGCGACCACCGGTTTCAAGTCGTCCCGCGCGGAATTCGCCGACGTCTACTCGGCCACCAAGCTGGGCTCGGGCTCCAAGACCGTCGGCAACGGCGTGCGCCTGGCCAATGTTTCCCAGCAGTTCGGCCAGGGTGACGTGAACAACACCGGCAACGTGTTGGACATGGGTATCCAGGGCCAGGGCTTTTTTGTCCTGAGCAACAACGGTTCGCTGAGCTACACCCGTGCCGGTACCTTCAAGACCGACAAGGAAGGCTTCATCACCAACAGCGAAGGCACCGCGCGCCTGCAGGGTTATGGCGTGGATGCCAACGGCAAGATCCAGAACGGCATCCTGACCGACCTGCGCATCGACACGTCCAACCTGCCGCCCAAGCCCACCGACCTGATTTCGTCGACCATCAACCTGAACTCGACGGCAGACGCGATTCCGAAGACGGCGACCTACAAGTTCGATCCGACCAATACCGCCACCTTCACCAAGCAGTTCACCACCCCGGTCTACGATGCCCAGGGTAACCAGCACTCCATGGACCAGTACATGGTCAAGACTGGCGCCAACACCTGGGACGTCTACACCCTGATCGATGGTCGTAACCTGGACGGTAATTCGCCGACCGACGCAACCACCCTTGCGGTCCCTTCGACCATGACTTTTGGCGAGAGCGGCGAGTTGCTTAAGGTTAGTACGCCAATGCCGTCGGGCGCGCCGCGCGAGAGTAGCGATCTGCTGCTCACAGGCTGGATTCCAGGCACCGTGAAAGATGGCGTTTGGAGCGCCAACGGTGCCGATGGCGCTGATACCATCACACTTTCCCTGGCCAAGACCACGCAGTTCAATGCTGACACCTCGCGGACGATTCCTACTCAGAATGGCTACGCCACTGGCCAGATCACCAACCTGACCATCGACGGCAGCGGCGTGTTGCTGGCGAACTTCAGCAACAACCAGACCAAGCCGATCGGCCAGCTCTCCCTGGCCAGCTTCACCAACGAGCAAGGCCTGCAGCCGGTAGGCGGCACCAGTTGGAAAGAAACCTTCGCGTCGGGCATCCCGGGCTACGACTCTCCAGAAACCGGCACCCTGGGTTCGATCGTCTCCAACTCCCTGGAAGAGTCCAACGTCAACCTGACCAACGAACTGGTCGAGCTGATCAAGGCCCAGAGCAACTACCAGGCGAACGCCAAGACCATCTCCACCCAGAGCACCATCATGCAGACCATTATTCAGATGACTTGATGGCAGTGGCGTGAAGAGAACCGACGTCGTGAGACGTCGGTTTTTTTATGCCTGAAATTCATGATGCGCGAATTGCTTGCTGCTTGCTGCTTGCTGCTTGTTGGTTGGCTGGTGCGGAATTTGCAGTTCGGATCCAATCGCTTATGGAGCGTCAAGTTTCCATACGAATTCTGTCATCAAGTCAGTATTGACTGACGACACGGATGTTCTGAAACCAAGGGATGGATACAGTTGAAAACCGACAACGCTGTCAGTGCGCCTGTTGTTGCGCCTTCATTAAAATCGCTGTTGCGCCGCGGGCTGATTGGCGCTGCGCTGTTCTCCGGGGTGATCAATATTCTGGCACTGATCGGCCCGGTGTTCATGCTGGAAGTCTACGACCGCGTCATTCCCAGCCAGAGCGTCCCGACCCTGGTCGCCCTGGGGCTGCTGGCGCTAGGGGTTTATGCGCTTTCGGGGCTGCTGGATATCATTCGTTCACGGGTCATGGTGCGAATTGCCTCCTCGCTGGACCTGGCACTGTCATCCAAGGTCTTCAAAGTCATCGCCGGTGCGTCACTGAAGACACCCATTGCCGGCGACGCCTTGAAACCGGCCCAGGAGCTGGACCAGATTCGCGGTTTTATTGGCGGACCGGGCCTGGTGGCTTTTTTCGATTTGCCCTGGATGCCGGTCTACCTCGCCGTCTGCTTTTATATCCATCCGCTGTTTGGCCTTTTGACCGTCGGCCTGATGGTCATCCTTATCGGCCTGACCCTGATCACCGACCGCCAGACCCGCAAGCTGATGCAGGCTTCGGCCGATGCGTTGAACAAGCGCAACCACCTCGGTCAGCAAGCTCACCAGAACGCCGAAGCGCTGATGGCCATGGGCATGTTGGCTAACACGTCGAATATCTGGCAGAAGAACCACGGCACGTTCATCACCCTGCAGCGACGTTCGATCGACATCGGCGGTTTTTACGGTGGCATCTCCAAGACCTTGCGCCAGGTCGTGCAGTCGGCCGCCCTGGCCCTTGGGGCTTGGCTGGTGATCAAAGGTGACTTGAGCGGTGGCACGATGATCGCGGCGTCGATCATCGTGGCGCGGACCCTGGCACCGGCTGAGCAGGTGATTGCCACGTGGCGAAGTCTGCTGGGTGCCCAGATAGCCTGGAAGAAGCTGGTGGAAGTGTTCGCCCTGTTCCCTCATGCCCAGAGCAAGACCGAGCTACCCGCTGCTCATCGCAATTTGCAGGTCGAAAACGTTTTTGCGGCGCCGCCCGGCGCGCAGCACCTGACCTTGCAAAATATCAATTTCATGGTCGCCGCGGGTACTGCCGTAGGCGTGGTAGGGCCGAGTGCATCGGGCAAGTCATCACTGGCGCGCGTGCTGGTCAACGCCTGGACGCCGGCCCGCGGGCATGTGCGGCTCGATGGTGCGCCGCTCGATCTGCTGACCGAACAGGCGCGAGGCAAGTTGATCGGCTACCTGCCTCAAAGCGTCGGTCTGTTCACTGGAACCGTCGCCCAGAACATCGCCCGGTTGGACCCTGCTGCACAGGACAGCGCAATTGTCAGCGCAGCGCAATTGGCCGGCGTGCATGAGCTGATCCTGCAATTGCCCCAGGGCTATGAAACCCAGGTAGGCGAGGGCGGGGTCAACCTCTCGGCCGGCCAACGGCAACGGGTGGCGCTGGCCAGGGCGCTGTTTGGTGATCCGTTCCTGGTGGTGTTGGACGAGCCGAATTCAAACCTCGATGCCGAAGGCGAGCAGGCGCTGGCCAAGGCCATCCTGGCGCTCAAGGCCCGTGGTGCAATCGTGATAGTGATTGCCCACCGCACCAATATCCTGTCGGTGATCGATCAGGTGCTGATCCTCGAACAGGGCGTACAGGCCGCTTACGGTCCGAGGGATGTCGTCCTTAAACGCTCTCCCGCAGCGCCTCCCCGGCCCTCCAGCAATGTTGTGGAACTGGGAGCGTCGAACTGATGCATACCGATCAAGAAGTCACTCTGACCGATTCCTTGTCCCGTCATCTGCGTTGGGGCGCTATCTCGTTGCTGGTGCTGCTCGGCGGAGGGCTGACCTGGGCGGTATTCACCAATCTGTCCGGCGCCGTCATCGCCACCGGTGTGGTAGCGGTGGAGGGCAGCGTCAAGACCGTCCAGCATCCTACCGGTGGCATCGTCGCCGAATTGCTGGTCAAGGAGGGACAGGCCGTTGCCGCCGGGGACGTACTGTTGCGCCTCGATGCCACACTGCCCGCCGCCAGCCAGGCCATCGTCAGTAAATCATTGAACCAGGCCTGGGCTCGGCTGGCTCGCCTGGAGGCCGAGCGCGACAATGCCGGCGAAGTCGCAATACCCAAAGAGTTGTTGACTCGCATGAGCCTGGAAGAGGCCAAGTCGGTCATGGCTATCGAGCAGCAATTGTTCTTCGATCGTCGAGCGTCCCGTGAAGGCCAGAAAAAACAGCTTCGCGAGCGCGTTCAGCAACTCAACGAAACCATTGCCGGCCATGACATCCAGCAGAAAACCAAGCTGGAAGAAATCGAGCTTATCGACTCGGAATATCAGGCGGTCAAGACGCTGTTCGACAAAGGCATGATGACCCTCGACCGGGTCAATGCCCTGGCCCGGGGGATTGCCCGGCTGCGCGGCGAACGCGGTCAATTGATGGCCTCCATCGCCGAGGCACGGGGCAAGATCGCCGAAACCGAGTTGCAACGACTCCAGGTCGACCAGACCTTCCGCAGTGAGGTGTCCCAGGAACTGCGCGACCTGCTGGCCCGCCAGGGCGAACTGATCGAGCGGGAAATCACTGCCAGCGACCAGCTCAAACGCATCGACATCACCGCGCCTATCGCCGGGCGCGTGCAGCAATTGGCGGTACATACCATCGGGGGCGTCATCTCACCGGCCGAAGGGCTCATGCAGATCGTGCCGGCAGACGATGAATTGTTGGTGGAGGCGAAGATCAGTGCGCAGGACATTGATCAATTAACTGTCGGGCAATCCGCGACCTTGCGCTTGAGCGCGTTCAACCGCAGCACTACTCCGGAATTGACTGGCACCGTGGTGCGGCTGTCGGCGGATCTGATAGAGGACCAGCGCACCGGGGTGGGCTTTTATCTAGCGGGCATCAAGATTCCTCAAAGCGAATTGGCAAAGTTGCAAGGGCTGGCGCTGGTTCCGGGAATGCCTGTGGAGTCGCTAATCAAAACAGGTGACAGGAACGTCATGTCCTATCTGCTCAAACCTATCAGCGACCATGCCCAGCGAGCGTTTAAAGAAGGGTAAATCTTCTTACGTACCTGATGTTTTCAGCACAGTTTCCAACACACACAAGGAAGAATGTAATGGCAGCAATCAACGGGACCAACGGCGCAGATACGCTGGTAGGTACTGCAGGCGACGATCAGATACGCGGTTTGGCGGGCGACGATGTTTTGATTGGCGGGGATGGCAACGACCTTCTTATTGGCGGTGCGGGTGCCGACCAAATGATAGGTGGGGCCGGTATCGATATCGCCAGCTATGAAGATATCGTCTCAGGAGTAGGTGTCACTATCGACCTGAAAACGGGTGTCCACACAGGCGTTGCCGCTGGGGATACTTTCAATGGTATCGAAGTGATTCGCGGTTCCGCTTACACCGACAATTTTATTGGCGGCACTTCCGCCGATACCTTTGATGGCGCCGGTGGCTACGATACTTTGAGCTACGCCAGCTCTTCACAGGCAGTCAATATCACGGTGACGGGCACCGCTGGCAATGGATCGGGCGGCGATGCCCAGGGCGATGCCTTCAGCAACATCGAGGTCATCACCGGCACTGCCTACAATGATGCCTTTACTGTGAATTCCGGCAGTGTGAGCTTTTATGGCGGTGCGGGTAACGACGTCTACACCATCAACGGTGGCTCGATGGGGGTGGGTGAACTGGCAGGCGGAGGCGATGACGAGATCCGCACCAGCCTGACCACCATGGGGATGAGTGCCGAGGTTGAGCGCCTGACCTACACCGGTACCGCTAACTTCACGGGTCGCGGCAACGCCGGCGATAACATCATCACTGGCGGTGCCGGCAATGATCTGCTTATCGGTGGCGCGGGTGCCGATCAGCTGATCGGTGGAGCTGGGGTGGATATCGCCAGCTATGAAGATATCGTCTCAGGAGTAGGTGTCACCATTGACCTGAAAACCGGTGTCCACACAGGCATTGCCGCTGGGGATACTTTCAATGGCATCGAAGTGATTCGCGGTTCCGCTTACACCGACAATTTTACTGGCGGCACTTCCGCCGATACCGTTGATGGCGCCGGTGGCTACGATACTTTGAGCTACGCCAGCTCTTCACAGGCAGTCAATATCACGGTGACGGGCACCGCTGGCAATGGATCGGGCGGCGATGCCCAGGGCGATGCCTTCAGCAACATCGAAGTCATCACCGGCACTGCCTACAATGATGTCTTTACTGTGAATTCCGGCAGTGTGAGCTTTTATGGCGGTGCGGGTAACGACGTCTACACCATCAACGGTGGCTCGATGGGGGTGGGCGAACTGGCAGGCGGAGGCGATGACGAGATCCGCACCAGCCTGACCACCATGGGGATGAACGCCGACGTTGAGCGCCTGACTTACACCGGTACCGCTAACTTCACGGGTCGCGGCAACGCCGGCGACAACATCATCACCGGCGGTGCCGGCAATGATCTGCTTATCGGTGGCGCGGGTGCCGATCAGCTGATCGGTGGAGCTGGGGTGGATATTGCCAGCTATGAAGATATCGTCTCAGGAATAGGTGTCACTATCGACCTGAAAACGGGTGTCCACACGGGCATTGCCGCTGGGGATACTTTCAATGGCATCGAAGTGATTCGCGGTTCAGCTTACGGCGACAATTTTATTGGCGGCACAAGCGTCGACACCTTTGATGGTGGCAATGGCCAGGATGCCGTGGGCTACGCCAGTTCCGCCCAGGCGGTAAATATCACCGTGACGGGCACCACAGGCACTGGTTCGGGCGGCGATGCTCAAGGCGATACGTTCAGCAACATCGAGGTTATTAACGGCTCGGCTTTTAATGATGTGTTCACCCTGAACTCTGGCACTGCGTCTTTTTACGGCGGCGCCGGTGATGACGTTTACATCATCAATAGTTCAGTAGGAATCGGTGAGTTGGCAGGCGGGGGGGATGACGAGATCCGCACCAGCCTGACCACCATGGGGATGAGTGCCGAGGTTGAGCGCCTGACCTACACCGGTACCGGCAACTTCACTGGGATAGGCAATGCCAGCAATAACACCATTCGCTCTGGCGGCGGTAATGACCTTCTCATGGGCGGAGGTGGTGCGGATACCTTCATCGGTGGCGCAGGGACTGACATCGTCAGCTATGACGATGCCAGTACTGGGGTCACCGTTAATATCAAAACCGGTGTCCACACGGGCATTGCCGCCGGCGATACCTTTGACGGCATCGAAGTCATTCGTGGTTCCAAGTACAGCGATACCTTTGTTGCCGGTGCAAGCGTCGACAAGTTCGAGGGCGGCACCGTCACTGCGGATAATATCGACGTTGTCGACTACTCGCTTTCCTCTGGGCCCATCAACCTGACCCTGGGTTCCGGGGCCGGTACCGGTACCGGTGGCGATGCCGAGGGCGACAGTTTCTCAGGCATCGAGAAGGTCATCGGCTCGGCCTACGACGATGTGTTCAACTCTGCCACAGCGGGCGGCTTCAATCTGCAGGGTGGAGCAGGCAACGATCTCTACATCGTCAACGGCAATGCTACGGCAGTAATCACCGAGGCCGTTGGTGGCGGTGATGACGAAGTGCGAACCAACATCGCCAGCATGGGGTTGCACAACAACGTCGAACGCCTGACCTATACCGGTACCGGTAACTTCACCGGTCGTGGCAATACCTCCGACAACATCATCACCGGTGGGGCCGGTAATGACACCTTGCTTGGCGGCGGAGGCGCCGACAGTTTCATTGGCGGCAGCGGTACGGACACAGCCGCGTATGACGACAGTACCGTTGGTGTGACGCTCAACTTCAAAACCGGCGTGCACAGCGGCATTGCCGCCGGGGATACCTATACCGATATTGAAGTTATCCGCGGTTCACAGTACGCCGATACGTTCTTGGGCGGTGCGACCGTAGATAAGTTTGATGGGGGCACGGGTATCGATGTGGCGGATTACTCTCAATCCGCTCAGGGAGTCTCTCTGACATTGGGCGCCTCTGGAGTTGGTTCCGGCATTGGGACAGGGGGCGATGCCGAGGGTGACAGTTTCTCGGGTATCGAAAAAATTATCGGCTCGGCCTACAACGACGTGTTTATCGCTAATACCAACTCGACCGGATTCACTGTGCAAGGTGGTGCGGGCGATGATATCTACATTCTCAATAGCGCCAACTACGGAGCTATTGTCGAATTGGCGGGTGGTGGCATTGATGAAGTGCGCACTAACCAGGGTTACTACCTGCTCAACGCTGAGATCGAAAATGTAACTTACACGGGCGCCGGTATGTTTCAGGCCAGGGGCAATGCCCTAGATAACGTCATAACTGGAGGAGTGGGTGACGATATTCTGATGGGCGGCGATGGCGGAGATACCTTTTTCGGTGGGGATGGCATCGATACCGTCAGCTACAACGATGTCGGGCCGGTCGGCGTGACGCTTAACCTCAAGACTGGTGAGCATACGGCTATTGCCAAGGGCGATACGTTCGACAGCATCGAGAAGTTTGTCGGGTCGGGTCGGGACGATACCTTCATGGGTAACGAGCTGGCCAATAATTTCGACGGCTCTTTCGGTAGAGATACGGTCAGTTTTGCCTATGAAACCTCGGCCATCACGCTGGACCTCACCCAGCCTTTGGCTGGCGCTGCGGCAGGGGACACCTACACCAACATCGAGAACTGGGAAGGGACGGCATTCAACGATACGTTGATTGGCGGAACTGGCACCGAGACATTTATCGGTGGAAAAGGCGCTGACTTCATCGACGGCGGAGCCGGCGCTTCCGACGCAGCCTGGTACATCGGCAGTTCGTCAGCGGTGCAGGTGAACCTGCAGGCGGGCACCTTCACCGGAGGCGATGCAACCGGTGATGTGCTGGTTAATATCGAGGGCCTGCATGGCTCGGAGTTCGGCGATATCCTGACCGGTAACGCTGTCCAAAACGAGTTATATGGCGGCGAGGGCAATGATCTGGTCTATGGCGGCGACGGCAATGACTACATCTATGGTGGTAGGTACGAGCCCTATGCCTTTAATGGTCCCGATCGCAGTGGCCCTGCCGAGGCGGATGAACTTCACGGCGGTAATGGCAACGACAGTATGTTCGGTGCCAACAATGATACCGGCAGCGTATTGCGCGGGGATGCCGGGAACGACGCTATCACGGTTTATGCCGGGATCGCTTACGGTGACGACGGCAGTGACTCGTTGGTGGGTATGGGGCCTGAATATCAGTTGTATGGCGGCGCGGGGTCAGACACTCTGATCATGGTTGGCGGCGGGTACGCCTATGGCGGAGAAGGCAGCGACACATACAAGGTGCAATCGTCCACTAGCGTGATGATCAAGGATCAAGGTACTTCCAGCGGTGATGTAGTGGAACTCTCGAACATCCAGTCCTATGGTGATGTGCTGATCAAGACGGATGGTACCAACGCATTCATTTTTAATGCAGTTGAGTGGAACGCTGGTAATCAGAACAATGCGGTCATTCTTGCTGACTGGTACGCGGGCTCCAATACCATTGAATCCTTTCAGACTGCTAATGGAGATGTATTCACTATTCCCGTCTAAGTCTGGCGAGAACCGCGGCTGTCATTGAGTCTAGGCAGTTGTGGCGAGGGTTAGTTGAAAGCTGCACAAGGAGCCCCTCGCAAGAGGGGCTTTTTCATGGGTGATGGTTTTGTATTGTTTGTGCCGGCCTCTTCGCGAGCAGGCTCGCTCCCACAGAGAGGACACATTCCAATGTGGGAGCGAGCCTGCTCGCGAAAGCGCTGGGTCAGTCAGCACTTTATTCCAGACAAAAGAAAACCCCCGATAAACCAGTTGGTCTATCGGGGGCTTTCCTCAGCAGGCGCCTTTCAGCGCCCACCCGCTCAGCTTATTGGCAAGCTTCGCAATCCGGCTCGTCGATGGCGCAGGCTTTTGGCACTGGCGCAGGGCCGGCTGGAGCAGCCAGGACCGAATCGTCACCGTGGTTGCCGCCAGCGGAAACCGCGTTCAGCTTACCGGTGTTGATGGTCGACTTCTCGGTGCTGGTGGCGGCCAGGGCACGGAGGTAGTAGGTGGTTTTCAGGCCACGGTACCAGGCCATGCGGTAGGTCACGTCGAGCTTCTTGCCCGAAGCGCCGGCGATGTACAGGTTCAGCGACTGAGCCTGGTCGATCCACTTCTGACGACGGCTGGCGGCGTCGACGATCCATTTGGTGTCCACTTCGAACGCGGTGGCATAGAGCTCTTTGAGTTCTTGCGGGATGCGCTCGATCTGCTGTACCGAACCGTCGTAGTACTTCAGGTCGTTGATCATGACCGAGTCCCACAGGCCGCGAGCCTTGAGGTCGCGAACCAGGTACGGGTTGATCACGGTGAATTCGCCCGACAGGTTCGATTTCACATACAGGTTCTGATAGGTCGGTTCGATCGACTGCGACACGCCGGTGATGTTGGCGATGGTCGCGGTCGGTGCGATGGCCATGATGTTGGAGTTACGAATGCCTTTCTGCACACGGGCGCGAACCGGAGCCCAGTCCAGGGATTCGTTCAGGTCGACATCGATGTACTTCTGGCCACGCTGGGCGATCAGGATCTGTTGCGAGTCCAGCGGCAGGATGCCCTGGGACCACAGCGAACCCTGGAACGTCTCGTACGAACCGCGCTCGTCGGCCAGGTCGCAGGAAGCCTGGATCGCGTAGTAGCTGACCGCTTCCATGGACTTGTCGGCGAACTCGACCGCAGCGTCCGAACCGTACGGGATGTGCTGCAGGTACAGCGCGTCCTGGAAGCCCATGATGCCCAGGCCGACCGGACGGTGCTTGAAGTTGGAGTTCTTCGCTTGCGGCACCGAGTAGTAGTTGATGTCGATCACGTTGTCGAGCATGCGCACGGCGGTGTTCACGGTGCGTTGCAGCTTGGCGGTGTCCAGCTTGCCGTCGACGATGTGGTTCGGCAGGTTGATCGAGCCCAGGTTGCAGACCGCGATCTCATCCTTGTTGGTGTTCAGGGTGATCTCGGTGCACAGGTTCGAGCTGTGGACCACGCCCACGTGCTGCTGCGGGCTGCGCAGGTTGCACGGGTCCTTGAAGGTCAGCCATGGGTGGCCGGTCTCGAACAGCATCGAGAGCATTTTGCGCCACAGGTCTTTGGCCTGGACGACTTTGAACAACTTGATCTTGTTGTACTCGGTCAGGGCTTCGTAGTACTCGTAGCGTTCTTCGAAGGCCTTGCCGGTCAGGTCATGCAGGTCTGGCACTTCGGATGGCGAGAACAGGGTCCACTTGCCGTCATCGAAGACGCGCTTCATGAACAGGTCCGGGATCCAGTTGGCGGTGTTCATGTCGTGGGTACGACGACGGTCATCACCGGTGTTCTTGCGCAGCTCGATGAACTCTTCGATGTCCATGTGCCAGGTTTCCAGGTAGGCGCAGACCGCGCCCTTGCGCTTGCCGCCCTGGTTGACCGCAACGGCGGTGTCGTTGACCACTTTGAGGAACGGCACGACGCCCTGGGATTTGCCGTTGGTGCCCTTGATGTAGGAGCCCAATGCGCGAACCGGGGTCCAGTCGTTGCCCAGGCCACCGGCGAATTTCGACAACATGGCGTTGTCGTGGATGGCGCCGTAGATGCCCGACAGGTCGTCCGGCACGGTGGTCAGGTAGCAGCTCGACAGTTGTGGACGCAGGGTGCCGGCGTTGAACAGAGTCGGGGTCGACGCCATGTAGTCGAAGGACGACAACAGGTTGTAGAACTCGATGGCACGGTCTTCACGCTGCTTCTCTTCGATCGCCAGGCCCATGGCCACACGCATGAAGAACACCTGCGGCAGTTCGAAACGCACGCCATCCTTGTGGATGAAGTAACGGTCGTAAAGGGTTTGCAGGCCCAGGTAGGTGAACTGCTGGTCGCGCTCGTGGTTGATCGCCTTGCCGAGTTTTTCCAGGTCGAATTCGGCCAGGACAGGGTTCAGCAATTCGTACTCGATACCCTTGGCGACATAGGCCGGCAGGGCCTTGGCGTACAGGTCGGCCATTTCGTGGTGGGTCGCGCTCTCGGCAACTTCCAGGAAGCTCAGGCCTTCGGCGCGCAGGGTGTCCATCAGCAGGCGGGCGGTCACGAACGAGTAGTTCGGCTCGCGCTCCACCAGGGTCCGGGCGGTCATCACCAGCGCGGTGTTGACGTCCTTGAGGGCGACGCCGTCATAGAGGTTCTTCAGGGTTTCGCGCTGGATCAGGTCGCCGTCGACTTCTTCCAGGCCTTCGCAGGCTTCGGTGACGATGGTGTTCAGGCGGCCCATGTCCAGTGGCGCCAGGCTGCCGTCGGCGCGGGCGATGCGGATCGAAGGGTGAGCCTGGACCGGTGCGTCGGCCGGCGTGCGGATGGCGCGTTCCTTGGCCCGGGAGTCACGGTAGATCACGTAGTCGCGGGCGACTTTCTGCTCGCCGGCACGCATCAGGGCCAGTTCGACCTGGTCCTGGATTTCTTCGATGTGAATGGTGCCGCCCGACGGCATGCGACGCTTGAAGGTCGCGGTGACCTGTTCGGTCAGGCGGGCCACGGTGTCGTGGATTCGCGACGAGGCGGCAGCGGTGCCGCCCTCAACTGCGAGGAACGCTTTGGTGATGGCGACGGTGATCTTGTCATCGGTGTAAGGAACGACAGTCCCGTTACGCTTGATCACGCGCAGCTGGCCAGGCGCGGTGGCGGACAGATCCGGGCTCGAATCAGCGGCCAGCGGCGCGGTGCCCTGCGGGTTCTCGCGAGTTGTGTCGGTGTGCATGGGTGTCTCCACGTTCTCTATGTTTATTTGGGCACCATCACGGTGCCCACCGTTCCGTCCTGAAGCACTACAACCGGCTGGCGCCGGGTATAACAACTTCGGGACAGTAGGAAGCGGGCCGGTGGCGCCGCTTCCATCCGAAGTTCTCGGGTCGCGAGCCTGGGCTCGAAACCGGGTTTGCCAAGGTGGGCAGCAAAGGACTGCAACACCCGTACCGTTCCGGTCGTTTTCGACCTTGGAAACAGTTGCCATCCGCAGGGGCGGTCTGGTTTGG
Organism: Pseudomonas sp. R3-56; assembly: GCF_051132075.1. Lineage (NCBI taxonomy): Bacteria > Pseudomonadati > Pseudomonadota > Gammaproteobacteria > Pseudomonadales > Pseudomonadaceae > Pseudomonas > Pseudomonas sp. R3-56. Next base: position 1,567,683 of record NZ_CP071657.1, read on the forward strand.
AAAAATGCGCTGTTGCAGCAAGACAGAGGCAAGAAAAGCGCTTGAATTCTCTATCCGACTTGTGTTTGGTTTTTGGCCTGAAACCCTACATGTAGGGTTTTTTGCGCGGCGGGCTACAAGATAATGCGTTTTGGGGGATGAATCAACGTGCTACCTGTGGATAAGCCTGTGCGTAATTTGTGTGCGAAACGTGGAACTGCTCTGTAGGCCGCGACCTTGCTGGAGCGAGCCTTTTTTCAACGATTTCGACCGGCCGAAAACAGCTTGGTGTTTTTGCGGGCGCGCACGTTACCACACACATCCGGCTCGACCGAACGCATTTGTCCGCTTGTTTTCCATGCAGCCGCCGTTTATACAATCGGCCGGTGCATGAGCGCGATGATCCTCCTTTGATATGACAAAAAGATGGAGGGTCCGTATCAAGCGGGTGGTTGTGGCGAGGGGATTTATCCCCGCTGGGCTACGCAGTGGCCCCAAAAGGACTGTAGTGTTTCAGATGGTATGCAGGGGGCCGCTTCGCGACCCAGCGGGGATAAATCCCCTCGCCGCAGGGTTGTGCTTACCCTTCTTTTTATAGCTACAACAAGACGAGGCCCCTCCGTGGAACAAGAAGCCTGGCAGATATTGATTGTCGAGGATGACCAGCGCCTGGCCGAGCTGACCCGCGAATACCTGGAAAGCAACGGCCTGCGCGTCGCCATCGAGGGCAATGGCGCGGTGGCGGCCCAGCGGATCATCGACGAGCAGCCGGACCTGGTCATTCTCGACCTGATGCTGCCCGGCGAAGATGGCTTGAGCATCTGCCGCAAGGCGCGCGAGCACTACGACGGGCCGATCCTGATGCTCACCGCGCGGGCTGACGACACCGACCAGATCCAGGGCCTGGACCTGGGCGCCGACGACTATGTCTGCAAGCCGGTGCGCCCGCGCGTCCTGTTGGCCCGCATCCAGGCCCTGCTGCGACGCAGCGAGCCGGAGCCGTCCGCGGCGCCGAAGCAGCGGCGCCTGGAGTTCGGCCCGTTGGTGGTGGACAACGCCTTGCGCGAAGCCTGGTTGCAGGGCAACGGTATCGAGCTGACCAGCGCCGAATTCGACCTGCTCTGGCTGCTGGTGTCCAACGCCGGGCGCATCCTGTCCCGCGAGGAAATCTTCACCGCCCTGCGCGGTATCGGCTATGACGGCCAGGATCGCTCGATCGACGTGCGCATCTCGCGCATCCGTCCGAAGATCGGCGACGACCCGGACCATCCTCGATTGATCAAGACCATCCGCAGCAAAGGCTACCTGTTCGTCCCTGAAGCCTGCGTAGACGCGACCCCGTGAACTCCATCTTCCTGCGCATCTATGGCGGCATGTGCGCGGCACTGGTTCTGGTAGCGGTGCTTGGCGTGCTGGCGCTGCACCTGCTCAACCAGACGCGCGGCGAGCAATACCGCGAGCGCCTGGCCCATGGCACGTTTTCCTTGATGGCCGACAACCTGCGGCCGATGAACGACACCGAACGACGCCGGGCCCTGGCGGTGTGGGAGCGCCTGCTGGGCATTCCGCTGGCGTTGCAGACGTTCAGCCAGACCGACCTCGACCTGGGCCAGCGCACCCGGGTGTTGCGCGGGCAGGTCCTGGTGGAGCAGATCGGGCCGCATGCGGCGAAGGTTTATCGGCTGGTCAGCGATGGCGAGCAGTTGACCCTGGTCGGGGAGGTTCGCCAGATCAGCGAGCAACTGGCCCGGGCGACCATTTACCTGCTGGCCGACGAACTGGTGCGCTATCCGGTGGCCGAGCAACCCGAGCGGCTGGCGCAACTCAAGCAGGAAAAAGGCTTCGGTTTCGACCTGCGCCTGATGACTGTCGAGCAGGCGGACATGGACGACGACCAGCGCCGGCGAGTGGCCGAGGGCGACACGGTGATGGCCCTGGGCAAGGGGGCCGACTCGATCCGGGTGTTCGCCGGCATGGTGGGGACGCCGTGGGTGCTGGAAATCGGCCCGCTGTACCAGATGAATCCGTACCCGCCCGAGTGGCTGGTGCTGATCGCCGCGCTCGGATTGAGCCTGATCGGCCTGATTGTCTATCTACTGGTGCGCCAGCTGGAGCGGCGTCTGCGTGGCCTGGAGTCGGCCGCAACCCAGATCGCCCAGGGTAGCCTGGAGACCCGCGTACCCGCTCGGGGCGCTGACTCGGTCGGGCGCCTGGCAGCAGCGTTCAACGGCATGGCCGAGCACTTGCAGCAACTGCTGGCGATCCAGCGCGAGTTGGTGCGCGCGGTGTCCCATGAACTGCGTACACCGGTGGCGCGCCTGCGCTTCGGCCTGGAAATGCTCGGCAGCGCCAGCACGCCCGAGGCCCGGGACAAGTACCTGGCCGGCATGGATCACGACATCGAAGACCTGGATCGGCTGGTGGATGAAATGCTGACGTATGCGCGGCTGGAGCAAGGGTCGCCGGCGTTGAATTTCCAACGGGTCGACCTGGATGCGTTGGTCAACCAGGTCATTGAAGAACTGGGCCCGTTGCGCGCCGGGGTTACCGTGGAACGCGGTCTGTGCCTGTCCGCCGCCGATTGCGACGGCGCCTGGGTCGAGGCCGAGCCACGCTTTTTGCATCGGGCGTTGCAGAACCTGGTAGGCAATGCCATGCGCCACGCCAGATCCCAGGTGACCGTCAGTTACCAGGTCGGCCAGTTGCGCTGTCGGGTCGACGTCGAAGATGATGGCCCGGGCGTACCGGAGGCGGCCTGGGAGCGGGTGTTCAAGCCATTCCTGCGCCTGGACGACAGCCGCGCACGCGCGTCGGGCGGCCATGGGCTGGGGCTGTCGATTGTGCGGCGGATCATTCATTGGCACGACGGCCGGGCGCTGATCGGCAAGAGCAAGCGCTTGGGCGGGGCGTGTTTCAGCTTGAGCTGGCCGAGGCATCAGGATCGGTCTTGAGAGAGGCGGCATTGCGGCCAATACAACTCTCAGGCCTTGACGCCCACCAGGCTCAACAACTGCCCATCCTCCCACATTTTGAAATGCATTCAGCTGTGGGAGCGAGCCTGCTCGCGAAGGCGGCATTCTGGCCAATACAAATCTCAGGCTTTGACGCCCACCAGGCTCAACAACTGCCCATCCTTCACGCCAAACTGCCCCTGCAGCTCACTGCCATGGCGCCACTCGGTCGACAGATCGGTCAATAACCGCAGCCGCGCTTGCCCGGAGTGGGACCACTCGACTATTTCGGCATGCTCGAAGTAGAAACGCTGCCCGACGATGGGGTACAGCGCCTTGAACAGGCTTTCTTTCATCGAAAAAGTCAGGGTGACCAGCAATGCGCGGTCATCCTGCGGCGCGGTGGCCATGCGCAGCAGTTCCGCCGGGGTGAGGATTTCACCGGCCAGGCGCTCGGCGCGTTCGGGGTCGAGGAGGTTTTCCAGATCCATGCCCAGCCCCTGCCAATCCCGTTTTTGCGCGACGATTGCCGCGGCCCGGCCGGTGCTGTGGGTGATCGAGCCGCTGACATGGGCCGACCACACCGGGGCGCGGTCTTCGCCGATGGCCGGCACGTCGGCCTGGCCGTCGAGCCGCAGCAGTGCCGCCCGGGCACAGATCCGCCCGGCGAGAAACTCCGCCTGACGCTTGGCTACCGAACGCCGGATGCTCGCCGGAGGCTCGATGGCGCTGTTGGGAAAATCGTCAGCGACAAGCAACAGCGGATCGAAGCGAGTACTGAGCAGCACCGTATCGGGCAGGGCGTCAGGCAGCAGCCATTGGTCATCCAGGGGCGAACAGCAGGCGGGCAGGGCAGGGAGTGGGTTCATGCCAGGCATTTTGCCGGGTTGGCTTGCGCCTGGGTAGTGGGAGCGGCTTGAGCGGGATGGCTTTTGTGGCGAGGGAGCAATCTCCCTCGCCACAGGCGCGGTATGTGTCAGAAAATCTTCTTGAAGAACTTCTGCATATCCGCCCACGACTTCTCGTCAGCTTCCTTGTTGTAGGCGATGTCCGGCCCTCCATGTTCGCCATGGCTCAGGCGGTCGGCGTCGGGGTTGCTGAAGCCGTGCTTGGCGCCTTCCAGGCTGACAAACTTGTAGTCGGCGCCGGCCTTGTCCATCTCGCTCTTGAACGCGGTGACGTTGTCCTCGGTGACCATGCTGTCCAGCGCGCCGTGCTCCACCAGGATCCTGGCCTTGACGCTGCCGGGGGTGGCCGGCGTGTTGGTGACCAGCGCGCCGTGGAAACTCACCACGCCGGCCAGTGGAACGCCTTGGCGCGCCGCGTCCAGCACCACCTTGCCGCCGAAGCAGTAGCCGATGGCGGCGAGTTTGTCCGGGTCGGTCTGCGGTTGTTTCTTCAACAGGTCGAGGCCGGCCTGGAAGCGCGCGCTGGCCGCCTTGCCATCCTTGAGCGCGGCCTGCATGAAGGCCAGGGCGTCCTTCGGATGCTCGGTGTTCTTGCCGTCGCCGTACATGTCGATGGCCAGGGCGCTGTAGCCCAGGCCGGCGAGGTCACGGGCGCGGCGCTTGGCATAGTCGTTCAGCCCCCACCATTCATGCACGACGACCACGCCGGGGCGCGGGCCTTTGACCGCGTCGTCATAGGCGTAGTAGCCGATCAGCTTCGTGCCGTCGGCACTGGTGTAGGGGATCTCCTGGGTCTGGATGGCGGCGTGGCTCGCGCCGCTCAAGGCCAGAAGTACAACAGCAAGCAACCTGCGCATGATCGATCTCCTTAAAAGTTTGTTGGAACAGACTAGCCGATTCATTCAGCCCAGGTTCAGAGAACGTTCAAGAGGGGTTCAGGGACCCCTGGATATCGTGGCTGCGACTTCACACAACCACCGCATCACAAGGAACCTGACCATGACTTCTATGAAAAAGCTGCTGCTGGCCTTCACCGTGCTGGGCGCCAGCGCCCTGGCCCATGCCGATGACAACTTCACTGGCCTGACCCTCGGCCAGACCAGCGACAAGGTCAAGAAATCCAGTGCCCTGGACAGCGCGCTGAACAACCCGAACGCCGACGGTATCATCGGCAAGGACACCACCTACGGCCTGCGCCTGGGTCGGCAGAATGACCAGGGCCGCTACTACGCCACCTACGACAACGTATCGGGCACCCACAACGGAATCAAGCTGCGCCAGGAGAACCTGCTGGGCAGCTACGATCTGTTCTATCCGGTGACCGCCAGCACCAAATTGTTCGGAGGTGGCACGGCAGGGCTGACCAAGTTGACCCAGGATTCCCCAGGCTTCAGCCGCGACAGCGATATCGGCTATGCCGTTGGCCTGCAAGGCGGCGTGCTGCAGCAGATTTCGCAAAACACCTCGGTGGAACTGGGTTACCGTTACCTGCGCAGCAATGCCAGCACCGAGATGAGCCCGCGCGATGGCGCCAAGGTGGGATCGCTGGACCTGACCAGCAGCGCCCAGACCTACCTGTCCGCCAACTATACGTTCTAGGCGGCAAGGCAATGATGGAATGCAGCCGGATCGGCGCGTACGATCCGGCGCCTTTGGTTGGAAATTGGTTGTTTGATTCGCCTGGGAGAGGCCCATGAAACTATTGGTTGTCGAAGACGAAGCGTTGTTGCGCCACCATTTGCAAACCCGTCTCACCGACAGCGGCCATGTGGTCCAGGCCGTGGCCAATGCCGAGGAGGCCTTGTACCAGGTCGGCGAATTCAATCACGACCTGGCGGTGATCGACCTGGGCCTGCCGGGTATCAGCGGCCTGGAACTGATTCGCCGGTTGCGCTCGCAGGACAAGACCTTTCCGATCCTGATCCTGACCGCCCGCGGCAACTGGCAGGACAAGGTCGAAGGCCTGGCTGCCGGGGCCGATGACTACGTCGTGAAGCCGTTTCAGTTCGAAGAGCTCGAAGCCCGGCTGAATGCCCTGCTGCGTCGCTCCAGCGGTTTCACCCAATCGACCATCGTGGCCGGTCCATTGTTGCTCGACCTCAACCGCAAGCAGGCGTCCCTCGGTGACGAGCCGCTGGCCTTGACCGCCTACGAATACCGCATCCTCGAGTACCTGATGCGCCATCACCAGCAGGTGGTCGCCAAGGATCGCCTGATGGAGCAGCTTTATCCCGATGACGACGAGCGCGATCCCAATGTGATCGAAGTGCTGGTCGGGCGCCTGCGCCGCAAACTGGAAGCCCCGGCCGGGTTCAAGCCGATCGATACCGTGCGTGGCCTGGGTTACCTGTTCAACGAGCGCTGCCAGTGATTCGTTCGCTGCGATTGCGGTTGATGCTGGCCGCCATGACCCTGGCGGTGCTGTTCATGCTGGCGCTGCTGCCGGCGATGCAGGGCGCCTTCAGCCTGGCCTTGCAGGAATCCATCGAGCAGCGCCTGGCTTCGGACGTGACCACGCTGATCTCCGCCGCCCGGGTCGAAAACAATCGCCTGAAGATGCCGGTGCAATTGCCCGATGAGCGCTTCAACCTCGCCGATGCCCGCCTGCTGGGCTACATCTATGATCGCGAGGGGCGGCTGGTCTGGCGTTCGAAGGCGACCCAGGAAGAACACATCAACTACGCGCCGCGCTACGACGGGCTGGGCAACCAGTTTGCGCGCATCCGCGAGGACAACGGCCAGGAGTTTTTTGTCTACGACGTCGAGGTCAAGCTGCTCGGGGGCCAGAGCGCGGCGTTCAGTATCGTCACCCTGCAGCCGGTGCACGATTACGAAATGACGCTGCAAGGCCTGCGAGAAAACCTTTACCTGGGGTTCGGCGCCGCGCTGGCGGTGCTGCTGGCGCTGTTGTGGATCGGCCTGACCTGGGGCTTGCGGGCGTTGCGCCGTCTGAGCCAGGAGCTGGATGAGATCGAAACCGGCACCCGCGAAAGCCTCAGCACCGCGCATCCCCGCGAGCTGTTGCGCCTGACCGGCTCGCTCAACCGTCTGCTGCACAGCGAGCGTGAGCAGCGCAGCCGTTATCGGGACTCCCTCGATGACCTGGCGCACAGCCTCAAGACTCCGCTGGCAGTGCTGCAAGGCGTCAGCGAGGACATGGCCCGGCGTCCCGAGGACCGTGGGCAGGCCTGGGTGCTGCAAACCCAGATCGAGCGCATGAGTCAGCAGATCGGCTACCAATTGCAGCGCGCCAGCCTGCGCAAAAGCGGCCTGGTGCGCCATCAGGTGCCCTTGCGCCCGGTGTTGCAAAGCCTCTGTGACACCCTCGACAAGGTCTATCGCGACAAGCGCGTGCAGGTCGAATTCGACCTGCCGGAGGATTGCCAGGTGCCGATCGAGCAGGGCGCCTTGCTGGAGATGCTTGGCAACCTGCTGGAAAACGCCTATCGGCTGTGCCTGGGGCACGTGCGGGTGAGCGTGCACCAGACGCTCGGCGGGACGGAGTTGAGCATCGAGGACGACGGCCCGGGCGTGCCACCGGACCAGCGTGCGCGGATCCTGCAGCGGGGTGAACGGCTGGATCGCCAGCATCCGGGGCAGGGGATCGGCCTGGCGGTGGTAAAAGACATCATCGAGAGCTATGGCGCCCGGTTGACGCTGGGAGATTCAGAGCTGGGCGGGGCGGCGTTCCGGATTCATTTTTCGGTGGTTTGACTGGGATCCCTGGTGTTTGCACTGGCCCTGTGGCGAGGGAGCTTGCTCCCGCTCGAGTGCGCAGCGCTCGCAAGTTTTTAGGGCCGCTTCGCAGCCCAGCGGGAGCAAGCTCCCTCGCCACAGGAGCCAGTAGATACACAGAAGTTCGATGTCACCACTCAGTTCTCCTGCTCCCGATAAGCCCCCGGCGTCACCCCCGTCCACTTCTTGAACGCCCGATGAAACGCCGACGGTTCGGAGAACCCCAGCTGTTCGGCGATCTGCTGCAACGACAGGTCTGCGCGGCCCAAGTGGTAGATGGCGATATCCCGCCGCAACTGATCCTTGAGCTCCTGGAAGCTGGTGCCTTCCTCGCGCAGATGCCGGCGCAGGGTCTGCGAGCTGATATGCAGATGCGCCGCGACCGTGTCCAGGTCCGGCCAGCGCGCCGTGTCGCGGCTGAGCAGGCGCCGCAATTGGCTGGTGAGGCTGTGGCCATCGTCCGGGCGCGAGAGCAGGTCGGCGGGGGAGCGTTCGAGAAAGTGCTTGAGGGTTCGCTCGTCCTGGAGCAACGGCATTTCCAGGTAGCGGGCATGGAATAACAGGCTGCTGCTTCGCGCCTCGAAGACCAAGGGGCAGGGGAACAGCAAGTCGTACTCCGCGCCGTGGCTTGGCCTGGCATAGCTGAACGTCGCTTGTTCCAGGCCGATCCGCTGGCCGATCAGCCAACTGCCGAGGCGATGCCAGATGACCAGCAGGCTTTCGGCCAGGAAATGGTCGGGATCACACAGTGTCGACTCGTCCAGGCTCAGTCTTACCCGTTCGCCTTCAGCTTCGAGGGTCAGGCTCGGGGCGTCGGGGAACAGGCTGTAGAACAACAGGCCGCGCTGCAGCGCCTTGCCCAGCGTCCGACAGTGGATCAACGTGTGGCACATCATGGCGAACGTCCCGGGTTTACTCGGTGCCCGGCCAAATCCCAGGTATTCGTCCGCCAATGCGACCCACAATGCCTGCAACAGGCGGGCGAATTGCTCGGGGGCGATTCGCGCGCGCGGCTCGTCCAGCAGCTCCGGGCTGATCCCCAGTTGCTGCAGCAGGGGAACGTAGTCGAACCCCTGGCGACGCGCGCCACCCAGGGCGGCGCGGGCGAAGTGGCTGGCGATGGTGCGTTGGCGCATGGCACAAATCCGTCCGTTGAGCGGACGAATGGTAACAGGGCGTCGGGGCTCGACAAGGCGGATATCCGCCAAATCCAGGAACGTGACGCGGGAGGTTGGCGGAAAACCGCCAAGTTTGGGCGTGCGTTTAATTTCCAGGTAAGAAGCAAACGCCGTCTGCCCCGGCACTTGTAGGACGTTTCGTAAAAATGGCACGGGCCTTGCGATGCCATACACAGGTCTGCCGCGTGCAGCCGACAAAAAACAAATCCCTCCAGTGCAGGAGGGTTCGCAATTGAGGTGTCGTGGACAACAGGTGGATGTTGTCACACGGGACTCTTGAGGAAGGTTTGCCATGACGACTCGTCAGCCACTGTACAAATCCCTGTATTTCCAGGTGATCGTAGCCATTGCCATCGGCATTCTGCTCGGCCACTTCTACCCGCAGACCGGCGTTGCCCTCAAGCCGTTCGGTGACGGGTTCATCAAACTGATCAAGATGGTCATCGCACCGATCATTTTCTGTACCGTCGTCAGCGGCATCGGCGGCATGCAGAACATGAAATCGGTCGGCAAGACCGGCGGCTATGCACTGCTCTATTTCGAAATCGTTTCCACCATTGCCCTGCTGATCGGCCTGGTCGTGGTCAACGTCGTGCAGCCGGGCAACGGCATGCACATCGACGTGTCGACCCTGGACACCAGCAAGATCGCCGGCTTCATCAATGCCGGTAAAGACCAGAGCATCGTTGCCTTCATCCTCAACGTGATTCCGAACACCATCGTCGGCGCCTTCGCCAACGGCGACATCCTGCAAGTGCTGATGTTCTCGGTGCTCTTCGGTTTCGCCCTGCATCGCCTGGGTGCCTACGGCAAGCCGGTGCTGGACTTCATCGACCGCTTCGCTCACGTCATGTTCATCATCATCAACATGATCATGAAGCTCGCGCCGATCGGTGCGTTCGGTGCCATGGCCTTCACCATCGGTGCCTACGGTGTCGGTTCGCTGGTGCAACTGGGCCAGTTGATGATCTGCTTCTATATCACCTGCGTGGTGTTCGTGCTGGTGGTGCTTGGCGCCATCTGCCGCGCCCACGGCTTCAGCGTGATCAAGCTGATCCGCTACATCCGTGAAGAACTGCTGATCGTGCTGGGCACCTCCTCGTCGGAATCGGCCCTGCCACGCATGCTGATCAAGATGGAGCGCCTGGGTGCCAAGAAGTCCGTGGTGGGCCTGGTGATCCCGACTGGCTACTCGTTCAACCTCGACGGTACTTCGATCTACCTGACCATGGCTGCGGTGTTCATCGCTCAGGCCACCGACACCCCGATGGACATCACGCATCAGATCACCCTGTTGCTGGTGCTGCTGTTGTCTTCCAAAGGTGCTGCCGGCGTAACCGGTAGCGGCTTCATCGTGCTGGCGGCGACCCTGTCGGCCGTGGGCCACCTGCCGGTTGCCGGCCTGGCGTTGATCCTCGGCATCGACCGCTTCATGTCCGAAGCTCGTGCGCTGACCAACCTGGTCGGTAACGCCGTTGCTACCATCGTGGTTGCCAAGTGGGTCAAGGAACTGGACGAAGACCAGTTGCAGACCGAACTGGCTTCCGGTGGTCGCGGTATCTCCGACGTGCGTGAAGATGACGAGCAGATCGCTCAAGCGCAGATTGTCGCGGCTGAATCCGCTGCTCCAGGCGCTGTGAAGTAAGCTTCAGGCTGCAACGAAAAACCCGCTTCGGCGGGTTTTTTGTTGCGCCGCATTTTCCAGGTGAGGCGCTTTTGTGGCGAGGGAGCTTGCTCCCGCTGGACTGCGCAGCAGTCCCCTGCGTATGACCTGAAGCTATGCGGTGGCAGATAGATCCTGGGGCTGCTTCGCAACCCAGCGGGAGCAAGCTCCCTCGCCACAACAGCCCTCGCGCTGAGCGGATTTGTCAGCCCGAACGACACCCCCGGTAATTGCCCCATCGCCAGGCCCTGCCTAGTCTTGAACGCACCATTCAAGCGGAGATCGCCCATGCAAGGCCCACTGGCATCGCTCAAGGTTCTGGATTTTTCCACCCTGCTGCCCGGCCCGTTCGCCTCGTTGTTGCTGGCGGACATGGGCGCCGAGGTGCTGCGCATCGAGTCGCCGGAGCGTCCTGACCTGCTACGGATACTGCCGCCCCACGACCAGGACACCTCGGCCAGCCATGCCTACCTCAACCGCAACAAGCGCAGCCTGGCCCTGGACCTCAAGCAACCGGCGGCACTGGAGATCATCAAACGGTTGCTGGACGACCATGACATTCTGCTGGAGCAGTTCCGCCCCGGCGTGATGGAGCGGCTGGGCCTGGGTTACGAAGCCTTGAAGGCGATCAATCCCCGGCTGATCTACGTGTCGATCACCGGTTATGGCCAGACCGGCCCGTTCAAGGATCGCGCCGGCCATGACATCAACTACCTGGCCCTGGCCGGGCTGGCGAGCCACACCGGTCGGGCCGACAGCGGGCCGCTGCCGCTGGGCATCCAGGCGGCGGACATCGCCGGCGGTTCGCTGCACGGGGTGATCGGCCTGCTGGCGGCGGTCATTGCCCGCCAGCAGAGCGGGCAGGGCCAGCACCTGGACGTGAGCATGACCGACTGCGTCTTCAGCCTGAACGCACTGGCCGGCGCCGGTTACCTGGCCTGCGGTGTGAAACCGGGTTGGGAAAACCATGCGCTGAACGGTGGCAGTTTTTATGATTACTACCGCACGCGAGATGGTCGCTGGATGTCGGTGGGCAGCCTCGAGCCAGGGTTCATGCAGGCATTGTGCGCGGCCCTGGGGCGGCCGGAGCTCGCCGCCCAAGGCCTGGCGCCCGAGCAACAGCAGCGGCTCAAAGAACAATTGCGCTCCGAATTCGAGAAGCGCGATTTTGCTGACCTTTGCGCGCTATTCGCCGAGGTGGATGCCTGCGTCGAACCAGTGCTGGAGCTGGACGAAGCGCTTGAGCATCCGCAGTTGAAGGCCAGGCATCTGGTCACCCGGGTGCCCCGTGGCGACGGGTCGAGCCAGGCGCAGATGGCGTGCCCGTTGAAGTTTTCCGAAGGCTTGCCCGAGCCTCGGCATATAGGCGCGAGGCTGGGGGCGCATACGGAGCAGGTGTTGCGGGAGTTGGGGTTCAGTGATGAGCGGATTGCCCGGCTGCGGGATGACGGGGTGGTTGTGTAGTGCTCTCTCGGGCCCTTTCGCGAGCAGGCTCGCTCCCACAGGGGATTTGTGAACACTGCAGATCCCGTGTGGGAGCGAGCCTGCTCGCGAAGGGGCCAACCCATACACTACAAAAAACAGCTACTCGACCCGCGTCTCCCCGCTGAACACCAACGTATTGCGACAACTTCGGCACAAGTACCGCCGCCCCTGGCGGACCAGGCTGTGGCGCTGTGCGGTAAACGGGAAGTCGCTGCCGTCGCACGGGCACTTGTAGATGTAGCGGGTGGCGGTGCGGCGTTTTATCTCGTAGGTGTGGCAACGGTTGGGCGGCAGTTCGTAGACCCCGCGCATGATCAGTTGCCATTCCTCGCCATGGGCCTGGATGCGGTCGCCAAACAACTGATGGGCGATCAGGTGCGCGACTTCGTGGGCAACGGTCTGCTTGAGGAAGTCGTCGGCGTTTTCCCGGTACAGCTGGGGATTGAAACGCAGCAGGTTTTCATGAAGGTGCGCGACACCGGCCTTCTGGCCGCGCAACTTGAGGCTGACCACCGGGCGTTTGAAAGGACGTTTGAAAAAGGATTCGGCTTGTTGGTAACACTCTTCGACGCGGGTATTGAGTTGCTCGAGCATGCTTTACGGGTCTCCAGAAAGCCGAGTATGCCGCAAGCGCTGGCCGTTGCGAATCGCCCAGCTGCCCAGCGGTCGTTTCGCCGGCCCCAGGCACAGGAAGGCCGCCTTGCGGCGGCCTGTGTTGGCAGATCGTCTTTTTTCTCGGAGGGCTAGTGCAAGCCTTCAGTTGGTATAGACCGGACCCACGCCCAATCCCCAGACAATGACCGTGAACGCCATGATGGCGACCAGCACGACCAGGCCGACGGCCAGCACCGAGCTGGAAAACAGGAAGCCTTCGTCCTGCGGGATGTTCATGAACGTCGGCAAACCCACGTACAGCAGGTAGACCGTGTAGCAGATCGCCGCGGTGCCGACGATCATCCCCAGCCACATGTGCGGGTAGAGCGCTGCCAGCCCGCCAATGAACAACGGCGTCGCGGTGTAGGTGGCGAACGCGACACAACGGGCCAGGCTCGGGTTGGCGTCATAGGTGCGAGCCATCCAGTGGATGAACGCGCCCATCACCGCCACGCCGCCCAACATCGCGAGGTACGACATGATGGTCATCCACAGCGCGCTTTCCAGGGTGAGCATGACCGGTGGGCGATTGCCGATGACCCATCCCACCTGCGTGGTGCCGATGAACGCCGACACCGCCGGGATAGCCGCGAGGATCAGCGTGTGGGTGAGGTACATGTGGCTGATGCTTTCCTCCTGATCGCCACGGATTTCCTTCCATTCTTGATCAGGGTGGGTAAAGAGCCCCACGACATGATGGATCATAGTCAGTCACTCCTTTGTTATTGCCATCGCCCCCCAACGGAGCGCCTACGGGCCAAAGGGCCGGGTAAGTAAAGGTCTGTAAGTGTGTGCGACCTTATGCCGCAGTATAGAAAGGAGTGACCGCCAAGGGGATGGGCGGCTTAGAGCAAATCGCGCTGTAGGCCGTGGTGCTAATCGCCGATGGGTCTGTGACCCTTGCGTCTGGCTGACAGGGATTTACTTGTGGCGAGGGGATTTATCCCCGCTGGGCTGCGCAGCAGCCCCTTTTGTCAGGTCTGGCACAGTACGGTGTACAGGCGGATTAGGGGGCGCTTCGCACCCCAGCGGGGATAAATCCCCTCGCCACAATAGCGTCCGTCATCAGTCTTCGCCGACGGCGGATTTTTTGCGTAAAATGCCGGCCTTTCGTCACACCTCACGGATTTCGCGTCATGGGCACTCTCACGGTCAACCAGAACAAACTGCAAAAGCGCCTGCGCCGCCTGGCCGGTGAGGCCGTCGCCGATTTCAACATGATCGAGGATGGCGACAAGGTCATGGTCTGCCTGTCCGGCGGCAAGGACAGTTACACCTTGCTCGACGTGCTGATGCATTTGCAGAAGGTTGCGCCGATCAAGTTCGACATCGTTGCCGTGAACATGGACCAGAAGCAGCCGGGCTTTCCCGAGCACGTGCTGCCGGCCTACCTCGAATCGTTGGGCGTTGAATATCACATCGTCGAGAAAGACACCTATTCGGTGGTCAAGGAACTGATCCCCGAAGGCAAGACCACCTGTTCGCTGTGCTCGCGCCTGCGCCGTGGAACGCTCTATACCTTCGCTGACCAGATCGGCGCGACCAAGATGGCCCTGGGTCACCACCGCGACGATATCGTCGAGACCTTCTTCCTCAACATGTTCTACAACGGCTCGCTCAAGGCCATGCCGCCCAAGCTGCGCGCCGACGATGGGCGCAACGTGGTGATCCGTCCGCTGGCCTATTGCAGCGAGAAGGACATCCAGGCCTATTCGGATTTCAAGCAGTTCCCGATCATTCCCTGCAACCTGTGCGGTTCCCAGGAAAACCTGCAACGCCAGGTGGTCAAGGAGATGCTCCTGGAATGGGAGCGCAAGACCCCGGGCCGTACCGAGAGCATTTTCCGGGGCCTGCAAAACGTCATTCCGTCGCAACTGGCGGACCGCAACCTGTTCGACTTCGCCAACCTGCGCATCGACGAAAGCGCCACGCCGCGGTTCGTCAATGTGGTGAATCTCTGACGCTACCGATAGCTTGCATTCACGGCGCTTGCAAGCGCCGTTTTCATTTCAATCCCAGGAGAGGGCATGCGCGATTACAAGTGGCTGCACGAGTATTGTCTGAACCGCTTCGGTTCGGCGGCTGAATTGGAAGCCCACCTGCCTGTACCCAAGACCCCGGCGCAACTGCGCAAGATCAGCGATGATCGCTACCTCTCGACCATGGCGCTGCGGGTGTTTCGCGCCGGGCTCAAGCACAGCCTGGTCGATGCGAAATGGCCGGCGTTCGAAGAAGTGTTTTTCAGGTTCGACCCGGAAAAGGTCGTGCTGATGAGTGCCGAGCACCTGGAGCGACTGATGCAGGATGCACGGATCATCCGCCACCTGGGCAAGCTCAAGAGCGTGCCGCGCAACGCGCAGCTGGTGCTGGATGTGGCCCATGAAAAGGGCAGCTTCGGTGCGATGATCGCCGATTGGCCGGTGACCGATATCGTCGGCTTGTGGACCTACCTGAAAAAACACGGCCATCAGTTGGGCGGCCTGTCGGCGCCGCGTTTCCTGCGGATGATGGGCAAGGATACGTTCGTGCCCAGCTATGACGTCGTGGCGGCGCTCAATGCCCAGGACCTCATCGATAAAGTCCCGACCAGCCTGCGGGACCTGGCGACGGTGCAGAATGCGTTCAACCAGTGGCATGAACAGAGTGGCGGGCGGCCGCTGAGCCAGATCTCGATGATGCTGGCTTATACCGTGAATCATTGAAACCGAGTTGCGGCCATCGCGAGCAAGCTCGCTCCCACAGGGGATTTCTGAGCGCCGCAGATCCAGTGTGGGAGCGAGCTTGCTCGCGATGGCGGTCTATCAGGCGACGGAGATATCGCCCTCGCCAGCCAACCGCCGGTTCAACTGGAACCGCCAGCGCACATACAGCAATGCCGAGCAGAACAGCGCCACGCTCGCCGCCATCTCCAGCAGGCCGAATAATTGCCGGTTCGGATCGTAGGCCGCCAGCGCGCCCTTGACGAAATACAGGTTCACCACGAAGCACATCCACGAATGCCCGCGCGCGCTGCCGCTGAGCATGCCCGGCGCGAGTAGCAGCAGTGGCACCAGTTCGATCAGCAGAATCACCCAGGGACGCGCGCCGTGCAGATCGGCGATCAGCAGGTAATACCCGCTGAGCAGCCCCACCAGGCCGAAAAAGCACAGCAGGCTGAGGTTACGAGCGATGTGCACACGCGGCTCCAGCCACTCGATCGGCGGCAGGATCTTCGGCTTCTTAGCCACGGCCGTTCTCCAGCAACAAAGCGGTTTTTGCCAGGCGCAGGCCCAAGGCGCGGCACAGGGCGACTTCGTGTTCATTCAAGCCGCTTTTACCGTCGGCGCCGGCGTGGTGGCTCGGGCCGTAGGGTGTGCCGCCGCCCTGGGTGTCGATCAGGGCCGACTCGCTGTAGGGCAGGCCGGTGATCAGCATGCCGTGGTGCAGCAGTGGCAGCATCATCGACAACAACGTGGTTTCCTGGCCGCCATGCAGGCTCGCGGTGGAGGTGAACACCCCGGCCGGCTTGCCCACCAGGGCGCCGGTCAGCCAGAGGTTGCTGGTGCCGTCGAGGAAGTATTTGAGCGGCGCGGCCATGTTGCCGAAGCGGGTCGGACTGCCCAGGGCCAGGCCGGCGCAGTTCTTCAGATCATCGAGGCTGGCGTAGAGCGGGCCCTGTTCGGGAATATCCGGCGCCACCGCCTCGCACTCGGTGGAGATCGCCGGCACCGTGCGCAACCTGGCTTCAAGCCCGGCCTGCTCGACGCCGCGGGCGATCTGGCGGGCCATTTCGTTGGTAGAGCCACTGCGGCTGTAATACAGCACCAGGATATAGGGCGTGCTCACGGCAGGATCTCCAGGATTTTCTCCGGTGGGCGGCCGATCACCGCTTTGTCGCCGGCTTCGAGAATCGGCCGTTCCATCAGTTTCGGGTGGGCGGCGATGGCGGCGATCAACTGCGCCTGGCTCAGGCTTTCGTCAGCCAGGTCCAGGGTCTTGTATTCATCTTCGCCGGTGCGCAACAACCGGCGTGCATCGATGCCGAGCTTGCCCAGCAGCCGCTCCAGCTGCGCAGCGTCCAGCGGGGTTTCGAGGTAGCGGACCACGGTTGGCGCCAGGCCACGGGCTTGCAACAGTTCCAGCGCACCGCGGGATTTCGAGCAGCGCGGGTTGTGATAAAGCGTCAGATCAGTCATGAGCGGGTCGCATCTTGCGTAAGGTGGCGGCTATTCTACTGTGCTGCGAGGCCCCTAGCACCTGATGGGTCGCGCAGCTGTCCACATTCAGACAAGGATCGGCACATGGCAAGGCGATTGGCGGCGGCACTGACATTCTTCGGCTTTTTATTGCTCGGCGGCTGCGGCAACGATTACGGCGTGGACCAGAACGGTCAGCCGATTGCCGCGCAGCGGCTGGACAAACAATGGCTGGTGCTCAACTACTGGGCCGAGTGGTGCGCGCCGTGTCGCACTGAAATCCCCGAACTTAATGCCTTGGCCGAACAGCTCAAGGGACGCAACGTAGGTGTCTTCGGGGTCAACTTCGATCAGGTGCAAGGCGAAGAACTCAAGAGTGCCAGCGAGAAGCTGAGCATCCGCTTCACCGTACTGGCCCGGGATCCGGCCGAGTTCTTTGATGTCCCGCGCAGTGAAGGCCTACCGGTGACGTACATCATCGACACCCAGGGCAAGGTGCGTGAGCAACTGCTGGGAGAGCAGACGGCGGCGGCGGTAATGGCCAGGCTGGAGGCGTTGCAGGCGCTGAAATAGCACTCCATGGCGAGGCAGGCTTTTTGTGGCGAGGGAGCTTGCTCCCGCTGGACTGCGCAGCAGGCCCCTGCTTTCTATCTGACACAGCGCAGTGGCAGATCCATTTTGGGGCCGCTTCGCAGCCCAGCGGGAGCAAGCTCCCTCGCCACAGGGGGGGGTGACCAGGCCACAGGAGCCAACCTTTTCTCTGGTCCGGACCGGTGCATCGGTCAGCCCAGGTTCAACCCTCTTCCAACCACCACCGCAGCGGCTTGCCCTGGGCCGGCCAGAAACGGGTCTGGCCGATGGGCGACACGTCCCAGCGTTCGACCTTCTCCAGCGCCTGCAAGAAACGCGTCTCTTGCTCCATCAACGCCGGGGCGCAGAGTTTTCGGGTGCTGCCGATCTTGCCGAAACTCAAGCGGTCGCCTTCCAGGGTGTAGGGCGCAAACCAGTGGTTGCAGCCGGCATTGCCGTAGGCACGACCGTCATCGTCGAGGGTGATGGTCAGGTGGCTGTAATCCATCAACGGCCGCTCGCCGATCCATTCGAGGATGTAGCTGCGGTTGTGTTGCAGTTGCACCGGATCGGCGGCGCAGCCCATCAGGCCAGCGCCCATCAGCGTGGCCAGGACCAGATGTTTCATCAGGCGGCTTCCTGGCATTTCGGGCACCGGTGTTTCTCCCCGTCGGTCGTCCAGCCCAGCTCGGCAATGCGTGCGCTGGCGGCCGGTTTCTGGGCCTTGGTGCCGAGCTTGGCATCGACGGCGAACTCGAAGCTCAGTTCCTTGGCGCATTGGTCGCACTTGACCTGCCAGGTGTGGATCGCCAGTTCACCGAACACCGGACCGGTGGTCATGGCGGTCCATTGGCCGATCGGCTTGAGCAGATGGCGAACGGTGTCGACGGTCAGGCGCATGGAAAGGTCCTTGCTGCCCTTGAGGGTGACGAGCAATACATCGTTGGCCTGGATCGAGCCGCCATTGCCGGTGACCTGGTAACGGCCCGGCGCCAGGGCGCGGACCTCGGTCAAGGTGTGCTGCGGGTTCATCAGGGTGTAGCGAAAATCGTGTTCGGCCATGGGTCCTCCAGATAGGCGCGATATGCTAGCACGGGGGCTGGCTTGGGATGATCCAGATGGCGGGCCTGATGAAGGTCAAGCCGACGAAACTCCATCCCTGTGGGAGCGAGCTTGCTCGCGATGGCGGTGTGTCAGTCGACATCAAGGCAGGTTGATCCATTGCCATCGCGAGCAAGCTCGCTCCCACAAGTCTTGTTGCTGGGGTCAGCCATCCACCAGATTCTGCGGAGCGCCAGCCGCCCAGGCGGCGATGTTGTCGAGGGTGGTGGTGGCAATCGCGGCCAGTGCTTCGCGAGTCAGGAACGCCTGGTGTGCGGTCACCACGACATTGGGGAAGGTCAGCAGCCGCGCGAGCACATCGTCCTGCAACGGCAGGTCGGAGCGGTCCTCGAAGAACAATTCGGCCTCTTCCTCGTAGACATCCAGCCCCAGGTAACCCAGCTGGCCGCTTTTCAGGGCTTCGATCAGTGCCGGCGTATCCACCAGGCCGCCGCGTCCGGTGTTGATCAGCATGGCGCCGCGTTGCAGGGTTGCCAGGGAATGAGCATTGATCAGGTGTCGGCTCTGGTCGTTGAGCGGGCAGTGCAGGCTGATGATCTGCGCCTGCGCCAGCAGATCGGCCAAAGGCAGGTAGCGGGCCCCCAAGGCTTCGACCTGAGGGTTGGGGAACGGGTCGTAGGCCAGCAACTGGCAACCGAAACCGGCCATGATCCGGGCGAAGGTCGCGCCGATCTGTCCTGTGCCGACCACGCCCACGGTCTTGCCCACCAGGTCGAAGCCAGTCAACCCATTCAGGCTGAAATTGCCGTCCCGGGTGCGGTTGCAGGCGCGGTGCAGGCAGCGGTTCAAGGCCATGATCAATGCCACCGCATGTTCAGCCACCGCATGGGGCGAGTAGGTCGGCACCCGGGCGATGCTCAGCCCCAGACGCTTGGCGGCGGGCAGGTCGACATGGTTGAAGCCGGCCGAGCGCAGGGCAATCAGCCGGGTGCCGCCGGCCGCGAGTCGTTCCAGCACCGGCGCGCTCAGGTCGTCGTTGATGAAGGCGCACACCACCTCGCACCGTTCGGCCAGGGCCACGGTGTCCAGGCTCAGGCGTGCCGGCTGGAATTGCAATTCAAGGCCGGCGGGTACGGCGGCCTTGCTGAAACTGTCATGATCGTAGGTCTGGCTGCTGAACAGAATTGCACGCATGGCGGCCTCCTGGCGCTGGGATGAACCGAGCTTAACAGCCATTGTGCCGGTGACCATTGCGCTGGGTCAGGCGCTGATGCGCGCCTCGCTGGCCAGCCTGTGGATGGCACGGTCCAGGTCTTCCAGGGCCGCGGCAGCCCGCGGATCTTGCTGCTTGAGCAAGGTTTCGCTGCGCTGGCAGGCCGCGCGCAGTTGCGGTACGCCGCAATAGCGCGTGGCCCCGTGCAGGCGGTGGACCCGTTCGATCAGGGCGTTGTGGTCATTGGCCTCGCTGGCCTGGCGGATCGCTTCGCGGTCGGCTTCAAGGGAGGCGAGCAACATCGCCAGCATGTCCGCCGCCAGGTCGGCCTTGCCGGCGGCCAGGCGGAGGCCTTCCTCATGGTCGAGCACCAGCAGCTCGCTGCTGCCTTGGGCATCAGCACCCCGATCCGGGGTCTGGTTGCGCAGCGCCAGGCCGGTCCACTTGAGTACGACCTGAGCCAATTGCCGCTCGCTGATGGGCTTGGTCAGGTAGTCGTCCATGCCGCTTTGCAACAGGGCGCGCTTCTCGTTGGCCATGGCGTGGGCGGTGAGGGCGACGATCGGCAGTGGCGTGCAATGCCGCTCGCTTTCCCATTGGCGGATCGCTTCGGTGCTCTGGCGGCCATCCATGCCGGGCATTTGTACGTCCATCAGGACCAGGTCGAAGGTTTCCTTCTGCACGGCCTTGACCGCCGCGTAACCACTTTCCACCGCCAGCACCCGGGCGCCCATGTCTTCGAGTAGGGTCTGCACCAGCAGCAGGTTGGCCGGGTTGTCGTCCACGCACAACACTTTTGGCGCGCGGCTGGCCACCGGTTCATTGGGTTCGTTGCGGGTCGGGCGCGGGTTGACCAGGTCGGAAAGCGACCGGCGCAGCTTGCGGGTGCAGGCCGGCTTGGCCTGCAATTGACTGTGAGGGTTGGGCACCGAGAGATGGAACAGCGTCTGTTCGGTGGTGGGGCACAGCACCAGCACCTTGCAGCCCAGGTGTTCGAGGTCCCAGATGTGCTGGTTGAGACGCTCCGGCGGCATGTCGTTGCTGGTGATGCCGAGTACGGCCAGGTCAATCGCCTGGTCCGTCTGGTGGGCGACGGTGACGCCGTTGGTCAGGTTTTCCAGGGTATTGAACGGCGTTACCTGCAAACCGCAGTCCTCCAGCTGGTGCTGCAAGGCTTGGCGGGCCAGCTCGTGATTTTCCAGAACCGCCACGCGGCGCCCCAGCAGCGGCGGGCCGGGCAGGTCTTCGGCGTCGTCGCGGGTCTTGGGCAGGCGCAGGCTGATCCAGAACTCCGAGCCTTCGCCCGGCGTGCTGTCGACGCCGATCTCACCGCCCATCTGTTCCACCAGTCGCTTGGAAATCACCAGGCCCAGACCGGTCCCGCCGGGCTGCCGGGACAAGGAGTTGTCGGCCTGGCTGAAGGCCTGGAACAGCGCCCGCACGTCCTGGCTGGACAGGCCGATGCCGGTGTCCTGGATGCTGATGCGCAACTGCACGCTGTCTTCGTGCTCATCTTCGAGCATGGCGCGGGCGACGATGGTGCCTTCACGGGTGAACTTGATGGCGTTGCTCACCAGGTTGGTGAGGATCTGCTTGAGCCGCAGCGGGTCACCCACCAGCGACAACGGCGTGTCGCGGTAGACCAGGCTCACCAGCTCCAACTGTTTGGCGTGGGCGGCGGGGGCGAGGATGGTCAGGGTGTCCTGCAGCAGGTCCCGCAAATTGAAGGGGATGCTGTCGAGCACCAGCTTGCCGGCCTCGATCTTCGAGAAGTCGAGAATCTCGTTGATGATGCCGAGCAGGCTGTCGGCGGATTTTTCAATCGTGCCCAGATAGTCGAGCTGGCGCGGGGTCAGCTCGCTTTTCTGCAATAAATGGGTGAAACCGAGGATGCCGTTGAGCGGCGTGCGGATTTCATGGCTCATGTTCGCGAGGAATTCGGACTTGATCCGGCTCGCTTCGAGCGCTTCCTTGCGGGCCAGGTCCAGTTCGATGTTCTGGATCTCGATGGTTTCCAGGTTCTGGCGCACGTCTTCGGTGGCCTGGTCGATGCTGTGCTGCAATTCTTCCTGGGCATTCTGCAAGGTGCCGGCCATGCGATTGATACCCGACGCCAGCTCATCCAGCTCCTGGCTGCCCAACGGTGGCAGGCGGGTTTCCAGATGCCCGTCCTTGAGCTGCGCCACGGCCTGCTTGATCTGGCTCAGCGGTCGATTGATGGTGCGGCCCATGCGCAGGGCCAGCAGCGCGGTGCAACCCAGGCCGGCGGCGATCAGCAACAGGCTGGCGAACAGGCTGCGGTAACCGCGCAGCAACATGCCGCTGTGGGACAGCTCCAGCTCGACCCAGCCCAGCAGGCGATCGGCTTCTTCGGGAATCAGTTCGCCAGCCAGGTTGCGATGCTTGCCGAACACCGGCAGCAGATAGCGTGTGGCGTCGTTGCCGGTGCGTTGCAGCAGTTGGCTGCTGTTGCCCTCCGGCGCCCGGTTGAGCATGGTCGGGCCGGCATGGGCGAGCGGTGTGCGGTCGGGTGCGAGGAAGGTCACCGCGCGAACGTCGGCTTGCTCGAGGGACTGGGTGGCGACGCGTTCCAGCAGCTCGATGTCCTGGCGGCTCATGGCCGGAGCGACCAGCGGGGCCAGTTGTTCGGCGATCATTTCACCGCGTTGTAGCAACTGAGCGTGCAGGTCCGATTGCTGCATCCAGGTGAAATAACCGCCCAGGACCAGCGCCATCAAGGTGGTCGGCAGCAGGGTGAGCAGCAGCACACGGCCTTTGATTCCCAGTTTCTTGAGCACACTTGTCTCCTGCATCCAGCGGTCCGATTGAGCTTTGCGCGCATCCGGCGCGCAACATCTGCGCAGTGTAGCGATTTGCAGGCGAGCCTTCTTCGTAAAATTCATGTCCTCGCGCATCCCGACCGGTTGGCCATTTGCCGTGGCGATACACGGCGGTTGCCTGTCGGGAGCCGATCTTGAATAATCGTTCAACTGAGAATTGTTTGCAGATACTGATGAATCCCATCCCCGCTGTGCCGCCGCGCATCCTTGCCATCGAAGACGACCCCGTGCTGGGTGCTTATGTTCATGAGCATCTGGCCCGCAGCGGCTTCGAAGTAACCTGGTGCCAGAACGGCCAGGATGGCCTGGATATCGCCTGCCGGCAGGCTTTCGACGTGGTGTTGATGGACATCCTGCTGCCCGGGCTGGATGGCCTCGCGGTGCTGACCCGTTTGCGCAGGAGCCATTCGACCCCGGTGTTGCTGATGTCTGCCCTGGGCGCGGAAGCGGATCGCATCAGCGGCTTTCGCCTCGGCGCCGACGATTACCTGCCCAAACCGTTCAGCATGGCGGAGTTGCGTGTGCGCATCGAGGCCATCCTGCGCCGAGTGGCGCTGGATCGGCGCCCGGCTCAAATGACGACTCTGCCCCAGGCGCAGGACCTGGACTTTGATGAGCAGCGCAGTGATGTACAGGTCCAGGGCCAATGGGCAGGGCTGACGCGCAGCGAATACCGTTTGCTCGACGTCCTGCACCGCAGTGACAGTGAAGTCCTGAGCAAAGCCTTCCTCTATCAGCATGTGTTGCAGCGCGGCTATGCACCACATGATCGCAGCCTGGACATGCATGTCAGCCAGATCCGCCGCAAGCTCAAGTCTATCGGCTACACCGCGCGGGAGCTGCGCACGGTGTGGGGCAAGGGCTACGTGTTGAGTGCCGTCGATGAAGTGGTCTGATCTGCCTGGGCGGCACTCGTTGTTCTGGAAACTGGCATGCCTGCTGGTGGCGTTCTGTCTGCTGATGATCTGGCTGAGCTGGTCCTGGGGCCGTTATATGGAGGAGCGCAACCAGTTTCTCTCGGACCAGGCCCGCGGCACCCTCACGCGTTACGCCGCCGAGGCCGAGCACGCCTGGCGTTCCGGCCGACAGGCGGGGGTGGACCGCTGGTTGCAAGGCATGCAGCCGCGCGAGGCAAGCTGGGTGGGGGTGATCGGCCCCGACCTGCAATCGTTGAGCGGGCAGTCGTTGACCGAGAAAGAGGTCGAGCGGCTGACCTTCCTCCGTGGTCTGGATTGGCCGATCCACAAGAAGGGCCGACCGTGGCTGCGGGTGCCGTTCCCCGGCGACCCGTCCGTTGGCAGCCTGGTGATCGAACTGCCCGAGCGTTTCCTGCCGGGGCAGTACCAGTTGTTCTGGCGTGTGATGACCAACGGCGTGATCCCCGGACTGTTCACCCTGTTGCTCTGTGTCGGGCTGTATCGCCTGCTGGTGGTGCCGCTCAATCAACTGCGCGAACAGGCCAATGCCTGGCGGGCCGATCAGTTGGGCGTGCGCCTGTCCAGCCGCACCACCGAGCGTGCCGACGAACTGGGTGAGCTGGGTCGGGCGTTCGATCACATGTCCGAGCGGTTGCAATCGACCGTCGCGCTGCAACAGCAACTGCTCCGCGACCTGTCCCATGAGCTGCGCACACCGCTGAGTCGCCTGCAAGTCGCCAGCGACAGCGAGCAGGACCTGGACCAGTTGCGCGAGCGCGTCGCCCGGGAAGTCGAGGGCATGCAGCGACTGGTCGAGGACACCCTGCAACTGGCCTGGCTCGACACCGAACGCGCGCCATTGGCGGTCGAGACGATCCAGGTCCAGGCCTTGTGGGAAATGCTCACCGAAAACGCCTGTTACGAAAGCGGCTGGCCCAGCGCTCAACTGCAATGCGCGGTCGATGCCGATTGCTGGGTCCAGGGCAACCTCAACACCCTGGCGCAGGCTTTGGAAAACATCCTGCGCAACGCCATCCGGCACTCGCCGCCCGGCGGCGTGGTGCGGCTGGACGGTCGACGTGAGGGCGGTTTCTGGCTGCTGTGGCTTGAAGACGAAGGCGGTGGCGTGGCCGAGCAGGATCTTGAGCGTATCTTCGATCCGTTCACCCGTCTCGATGGCTCTCGCCCGGGAGACGGCGGTTTCGGGCTGGGGCTGAGCATCGCCCGTAATGCGCTGGCGCGCCAGGGTGGGCGGCTGTGGGCGCAGAACGGCAGGAAGGGCTTGCGGTTGAACCTGCGTCTGGTCGCCACTCAAGCAGCCACCGCCCCCGTGGCGAGGGAGCTTGCTCCCGCTGGGGCGCGCAGCGGCCCCCTGCAACCTGCCTGACACCACCAAACCCGAATTGGTGCGAGTTCGTCACCCAGCGGGAGCAAGCTCCCTCGCCACGTGAATGCGTTTGGGCTGGAGCTGCTTATTCCCATAAGCCATAACCACCACACTTTGCGTGATATGGCCTCGCCGGGTTTGCCGGTATGATAGGCGCCCCCGCAGCCCGGATTGCGAATACGCCATGACTTTGCAGTACCCAACCATCGCCGATTGCGTCGGCAACACTCCGCTGGTTCGCTTGCAGCGCCTGCCTGGCGCGACCAGCAATACGCTTTTGCTCAAG
Source organism: Pseudomonas sp. R3-56 (assembly GCF_051132075.1). Lineage (NCBI taxonomy): Bacteria > Pseudomonadati > Pseudomonadota > Gammaproteobacteria > Pseudomonadales > Pseudomonadaceae > Pseudomonas > Pseudomonas sp. R3-56. The sequence continues at coordinate 1,592,686 of NZ_CP071657.1, forward strand.
CTCGAAGGCAACAACCCGGCGGGTTCGGTCAAGGACCGGCCGGCGCTGTCGATGATCACCCGTGGCGAATTGCGCGGCCAGATCCGCCCGGGCGACACGCTGATCGAGGCGACCTCCGGGAACACCGGCATCGCCCTGGCGATGGCGGCGGCGATCAAGGGCTACAAGATGATCCTGATCATGCCCGACAACTCCAGCGCCGAGCGCAAGGCGGCGATGACGGCCTATGGCGCCGAGCTGATCCTGGTGACCCAGGAAGAGGGCATGGAAGGCGCCCGTGACCTGGCCGAGCGCATGCAGGCCGAGGGCCGGGGCAAGGTGCTGGATCAGTTCGCCAACGGCGACAATCCAGAAGCCCACTACACCACCACCGGCCCGGAGATCTGGCGCCAGACCGATGGCACGATCAGCCATTTCGTCAGCTCGATGGGCACCACCGGCACCATCATGGGTACTTCTCGCTACCTGAAAGAACAGAACCCGAACGTGCAGATCATCGGCCTGCAACCGATGGAAGGCTCGGCCATCCCCGGCATTCGCCGCTGGCCCGAGGAATATCTGCCGAAGATCTACCAGGCCGATCGCGTGGATCGCATCATCGACATGGCCCAGAGCGAAGCCGAAGACGTGACCCGTCGCCTGGCCCGTGAAGAAGGTATTTTCTGCGGCGTGTCTTCGGGCGGTGCCGTGGCGGGCATGCTGCGTTTGTCGAAGGAAGTGGAAAATGCAGTGATCGTCGCGATCATCTGCGACCGTGGCGACCGTTACCTGTCGACCGGCATCTTCGACGCGCCCAACTGATGGCCAAACAAGAAAGAGGCTTGCGCTTCCAGCCCAGCGGCGGAAGCCGGGCCCCGCAAGTGCCCACCGGCAAGAAGCAGCGCCTGACCATTGAACGCCTGGCCAACGATGGCCGGGGCATTGCGTTTGTCGACGGGCGGACCTGGTTTGTCATCGGCGCCCTGGCTGGTGAAGAGGTCGAGGCGCGGGTGCTCGGTGCCCACGGCAAAGTGGTCGAGGCCCGCACCGAACGGGTGTTTTCCTCCAGCGAACTGCGTCGTGCAGCGCCCTGCGTGCATGCCGGTCGCTGCGGCGGTTGCAGCGTCCAGCATTTGCCCCATGGCGAACAGCTTGCCCTGAAACAGCGCATGCTCGCCGAGCAACTGTCGCGGGTGGCCGGTGTCGAGCCGGATGAGTGGGCCGCGCCGTTGAGCGGGCCGGAGTTCGGCTACCGACGTCGCGCCCGGGTGGCGGTGCGTTGGGATCAGAAAGCAAAAAATCTTGAAGTGGGTTTCCGTGCCGTCGGCAGCCAGGACATCGTAGCCATCGGTGAATGTCCGGTGCTGGTACAGCCCTTGCAGCCGATCATGAGTCGCCTGCCGGAAATGCTCCGTCGCTTGGGCAAACCCCAGGCGCTCGGTCATGTCGAGTTGTTCGCCGGCTCGTCCCTGGCTTTATTGCTGCGGCATATGGCGCCGTTGTCGGAAGCCGACCTGACGATCCTCAAGGATTTCTGCGCGTTCCATGAAGCCCAGTTGTGGCTGCATGGCGAAGGCGAGCCGCAACCGGTCGATCCGGGCCAGGCCCTGGGTTATCGCCTGGGAAGCTGGGACCTGGAACTGGCTTACCGGCCGGGGGATTTCATTCAGGTGAACGCCGCCGTCAACGAGGCGATGGTCGCCCAGGCGCTGCAATGGCTGGCGCCTCGACCCGATGAGCGAGTGCTGGACCTGTTCTGTGGCCTGGGCAACTTTGCCTTGCCGCTGGCCAGGCAAGTGCGCGAGGTGGTGGCGGTGGAGGGCGTGCAGACCATGGTCGAGCGCGCGGCGGCGAACGCCCTCAGCAACAATTTGCATAACACTGCTTTTTTTCAGGCCGATTTATCCCAGCCTTTGGCGGGTGCCGAGTGGATCGGCGAAGGCTTTTCTGCGGTACTCTTGGACCCACCCCGTGATGGTGCTTTCGAGGTGGTGCGCAAGCTGGCCTCGCTGGGTGCCAGGCGGCTGGTTTATGTGTCGTGCAACCCGGCAACTTTGGCCCGGGACACGGTCGAATTGATCAAGCAGGGCTACCGGTTAAAACGTGCCGGGATTCTCGATATGTTTCCTCAGACGGCGCATGTCGAGGCCATGGCGTTATTTGAAGCGAGCCAGGATGGCTTGTCCGACTGACCCGTTCGTGCCGACCCGCCACAGCCCTGGGCGGAAACACGGGCAACGAAGGTCAGCGATGTGGACGCATTGAATCTGCGTCATAGGGAAGGTAAGTAAAGATGGTACAGGTGAGAGCACACCAGCCGATCAACACCGACGGCAGTATCAATCTCGAGGCTTGGCTCGATCACGCGGTCAGTATCGATCCGGCACTGGATCGCGAAGCCTTGAAGCAAGCCTGCGAGTTCGCTCGCGAGGCAGAACAGCAACACAACGCGGCGAAGAACCTGTGGTCCGAAGGCACCTCGAGTTTCCAGACGGGCCTTGAGATCGCCGAAATCCTCGCCGACCTCAAGCTCGACCAGGACTCGCTGGTCGCCGCGGTGCTGTACCGCGGCGTGCGTGAAGGGCAGATCCAGCTGCCGATGATCAACCAGCGTTTCGGCACCGTGGTCGCCAAGCTGATCGACGGCGTGTTGCGCATGGCGGCCATCAGCGCCAGCCTCAGCCCGCGCCAGTCCATGGTCCTGGGCACCCAGGGCCAGGTAGAAAACCTGCGCAAGATGCTCGTGGCCATGGTCGACGACGTGCGTGTCGCGCTGATCAAGCTGGCCGAGCGCACCTGCGCGATCCGCGCCGTGAAATCCGCCGACGACGAAAAACGCAACCGTGTCGCCCGTGAGGTGTTCGACATCTACGCGCCGCTGGCCCACCGTCTCGGTATCGGTCACATCAAGTGGGAGCTGGAGGACTTGTCCTTCCGCTACCTGGAGCCTGACCAGTACAAGCAGATCGCCAAGCTGTTGCATGAACGACGGCTGGATCGCGAGCGCTTCATCACCGATGTCATGACTCAGTTGCGTGAGGAATTGCAGGCCACCGGCGTAGAAGCCGATATCAGTGGCCGGGCCAAGCACATCTATTCGATCTGGCGCAAAATGCAGCGCAAAGGCCTCGAATTCAGCCAGATCTACGACGTTCGCGCCGTGCGCGTGCTGGTTCCGGAAATGCGCGATTGCTACACCGCGCTGGGGATCGTCCATACCTTGTGGCGGCACATTCCCAAGGAATTCGACGACTACATCGCCAACCCGAAGGAAAACGGCTACCGCTCGCTGCACACTGCGGTCATCGGCCCGGAAGGCAAGGTGCTGGAGGTGCAGATCCGCACCCATGCCATGCACGAAGAAGCCGAGCTGGGGGTTTGTGCCCACTGGAAATACAAGGGCACCGACGTCAAGTCCGGGTCCAACCATTACGAAGAGAAAATCTCCTGGCTGCGCCAGGTGCTGGAATGGCACGAGGAACTGGGTGACATCGGCGGCCTGGCGGAACAGCTGCGGGTCGACATCGAGCCGGACCGGGTCTACATCTTCACGCCCGACGGCCACGCCATCGACTTGCCCAAGGGCTCGACGCCGCTGGACTTCGCCTACCGGGTGCACACCGAGATCGGTCACAACTGCCGTGGCGCCAAGATCAACGGGCGGATCGTGCCGCTCAACTACAGCCTGCAGACCGGCGAGCAGGTCGAAATCATCACCAGCAAGCACGGCACGCCGAGCCGCGACTGGCTGAACCCGAACCTGGGCTACATCACCACTTCGCGAGCGCGGGCGAAAATCGTCCACTGGTTCAAGTTGCAGGCCCGCGACCAGAACGTCGCCGCCGGCAAGACCCTGCTCGAGCGCGAGCTGAGTCGCCTGGGCCTGCCGCAGGTGGATTTCGACAAGCTGGCTGAAAAAGCCAACATGAAGACCGCCGAGGACATGTTCGCCGCCCTTGGCGCCGGCGACCTGCGCCTGGCGCAACTGGTCAACCTCGCCCAGCAACTGGTTGAGCCGGAACGCGGCAACGAGCAACTGGAACTGATCCCGCGCAAGGCCACCGGCTACAAGCCCGGCAAGCGCGGCGACATCCAGATCCAGGGCGTGGGCAACCTGATGACCCAGATGGCGGGCTGCTGCCAGCCGCTGCCGGGGGATGCGATCGTCGGCTACATCACCCAGGGCCGTGGCGTGAGCATTCACCGCCAGGATTGCGCCTCGGTGCTGCAACTGGCCGGTCGCGAACCGGAGCGGATCATCCAGGTCAGCTGGGGCCCGGTGCCGGTGCTCACCTACCCGGTGGACATCATCATCCGCGCCTACGACCGTTCCGGCCTGCTGCGTGACGTGTCCCAGGTGCTGCTCAACGAGCGGATCAACGTGCTGGCGGTCAACACCCGCTCGAACAAGGAGGACAACACCGCGCTGATGTCCCTGACCATCGAGATTCCGGGGCTGGATGCACTGGGGCGGTTGCTGGGGCGGATTTCCCAGTTGCCGAACATCATCGAGACCCGGCGTAATCGGACGCCGGGCTAAAGGTCAGGCACAGTCCGGAAATGTGGGAGCGAGCCTGCTCGCGAAGGCGGTGTGTCAGCTGGTATGTTTTGACTGATGTACCGCTTTCGCGAGCAGGCTCGCTCCCACAGGGATTTTTTGTGGTGGGATGATTGATGTACAGCCTCGAAGACCTGCTCCACCTGATGAACCGCCTGCGCGACCCGCTATACGGCTGCCCGTGGGACATCAGGCAAACCTACGCAACCATCGTCCCTCACACCCTGGAGGAAGCCTACGAAGTGGCCGACGCCATCGAGCGCGGCGACTTCGATCACCTTCAAGGTGAATTGGGCGATTTACTGTTCCAGGTGGTGTATTACAGCCAGCTGGCCCGGGAAGAAAACCGTTTCGAATTCGCCGGCGTGGTCGATAGCATCACCCGCAAGCTGATTCGCCGCCATCCCCATGTGTTTCCCACCGGTGACCTTTACGCAGCCGTGGATACCCCGCGCCTGAGCGAAGAGCAGGTCAAGCAGCGTTGGGAGGAAATCAAGGCAGAGGAGCGCGCTGAGAAGGCCTCGGTGCCCGAGCAGTTGTCATTGCTTGACGATGTACCGGCGGCATTGCCGGCCTTGTCGCGGTCGGCGAAGTTGCAGAAGCGCGCCGGTCAGGTCGGTTTCGATTGGCCGGGACCGCTGCCGGTGCTCGATAAGGTCCGTGAAGAGCTCGACGAAGTGCTCGAAGCCATGGCGGACAATGACACCGCGGCCATCAGCGACGAAGTGGGTGACCTGCTGTTCAGCGTGGTGAACCTGGCTCGACACTTGAAAGTCGACCCCGAAACGGCCCTGCGTGGCGCCAATGCAAAGTTTGAAAGACGTTTCCGATTTATCGAACAGGCATTGCGCGAGACCCACCGTCCCATGGAAGATTGCACCCTCGAAGAGTTGGACGCCTTGTGGGGCGAAGCCAAACGTCAGGAAAAGAATTTGCCCAGCTGTGGCTGAGGCCGTTGCCTAAGTGAGTAAGCACCATGAGCCTTTCCCTTCGCGACCAGTTGCTCAAAGCAGGGCTGGTCAACCAAAAGCAGGCCAAGCAGGTCGGCAAAGAGAAACAGAAGCAGCAACGCCTGGCCCACAAAGGCCAGGTCGAACTGGACGACTCCCAGCAGCGTGCGGCCCAGGAAGCCATGGCCGAGAAGGTCAAGCGCGACCAGGAGCTCAACCGCCAGCAGCAGGAAAAGGCCGAGCAGAAGGCCCGTGCCGCGCAGATCAAGCAATTGATCGAGGTGTCGCGCCTGCCGAAGCTGACCACCGATGACTACTACAACTTCGTCGACGACAAGAAGGTCAAGCGCATCTCGGTCAATGCGCTGATGCGTAACAAGCTGAGCAGCGGTTCCCTGGCGATCGTCCATCATGCCGGGAGCTATGAAGTGATCCCGCGCGAAGCGGCGCTGAAGATCCAGGAACGCGACCCCAAGCGCATCGTCCAGCTCAACACCCAGACCGAAGAAGTGGATGCCGATGATCCGTACGCGGCGTATCAGATTCCTGATGATTTGATGTGGTAAGCGGGGCAGCAAGCTAAACGCAAAACCTAGTGTGGGAGCGGGCTTGCTCGCGAAAGCGGTGGATCAGTCGACATAATCGTTACCTGACACTCCGCCTTCGCGAGCAAGCCCGCTCCCACAGGTGTTTTGTGTGGTTCAGGATTCAGCGGTCTCACGCAAACGCTGCCGCTCCTCACGCTCCAGCTCGGCCTTGTAGTTATGAGCGTCCGTCTCGGAATGGAACATGCCCACCAGCAGATCCTGTTGATGCACATCCCAGATCTGGATACCGGCGGCAATACCTTCGTGGGACATGTGGGCGTCGTCGCGTTCAGTTACTTTCACAGTCATCTTGCAAGCTCCAATCTCTGTTATCTGCAGCAAGGCGTGTGCAGGGTTTTGTTATAGATTTGGATAGCGAGCTAAGTAAATGGCCTGGGCGATTAAGAAGTTTTCATGAAGCGCGCGGCCCTCGTGCAGACCAGGCAGGGCGCGGCGTTTGGTCGCAGGTGGGGTTCATGAAGAAAATTTCATGTCGTCAAGCGGACGCCTAACCCACAGTGAACCTGAAATCCGCGCATTAAAAAGCCCCGCATTTGCGGGGCTTTTTAACATTCGGCACTGATCAGCTGCCTTTCACAGCCTTGCCGTTGACCGTACCGTCCTGGAGCATGATGTTGTACTCCTTGCCGTCGGTCTCGACTTGCTGCAGGCGTACCAGCAGGTAATCCCAATCCTTGGCGAACCAGAGCACGGTGATGCGCTTGCTTTGTGTCGGGTCGCGCACGCGCTCGACCTTGATGGCGTCGATCTGGCCGGCCTTGGTGTCGACTTTTTCCGAACCAAGCACGCGGAAGTCATAGGTATCGATTTCACCGTCATCGACGACCTGATAACTCATGCTTTTCTTACCGGCCGCCACGTCGTGCTGCAGGGCCAGTTGATACGTGGATTTGTCGACCATGCCGCGGTTCAATGGCAGCTTGACCGCGTCACCGCGATCGGTGCCGGTGACCATCTTGGCGTTCCAGTCGAAATCCAGGTCCGCTTTCTTGGCTTTACCCAGGCCGCCGCGCTCGAAGTGATAGGACTGCGGCAGCAGGGTGTCCTTATCCAGGGTCAGGGTGCTTTCTTCGGTCAGGCTGGCGATCATCATCGATGCCTTGAAGCTCAGCTTCCAGGTGCCGTTGGCCTCCTTGGTCAGGCTGCGCTCGGCGGTGCCGCTCATGGGCAGCTGTTTCCAGTCGGCGGTATAGCTGGCGGAGAACGGTTGAAGGTCTGCAGCCTGTGCCATGGGCAGGGCAAGCAGAGCGCAAGCGAAGAGCAGGGCGCGACGCATAAAATCTCCTAGTATCGAATCAAATGGCCGCTGGCGGCGAGCAACTGGCCGTCCAGTGAGGCTCCGCGATCGTCGAGCGTCAGCCGGCCTTCGGCAAACCAACGCACGGCCATCGGGTAGATCTGGTGTTCGCGGGCGTGGACCCGTTGCGCCAGGCTTTGCGGCGTGTCGTGCAACTCTACCGGTATTACTGCCTGTACGACCAGTGGTCCGCCATCGAGTTCCTCGGTGACAAAGTGAACCGAGCAGCCATGCTCCGTGTCACCGGCCTCCAGCGCACGCTGGTGAGTGTGTAACCCTTTGTATTTGGGCAACAGCGACGGATGGATATTGAACAGGCGGCCTTGGTAGTGACGCACAAAACCGGCGCTGAGGATGCGCATGAAACCGGCCAGGACCACCAGTTGCGGATTGAAGGCGTCGATCTGTTCGATCAGCGCGGCATCGAAGGCCTCGCGACCGTCGAACGCCTGGTGATCGAGGACGCGGGTATCGATACCCGCCTCCTTGGCACGTTGCAGGCCGTAGGCATCGGCGCGGTTGGAAATCACCGCGCGGATCCGGACCGGGTTGTCGCCGGTCCGTGTACTGTCGATCAGGGCCTGCAGGTTACTGCCGGTGCCGGACAACAGCACCACGACGTCACAGGTTGCGGACATCAGTGTGCCTTGAGGTTTTTCAGCTCGACCTGTGCGGCGCCTTCGGCCGCGGTGGCGATCTGGCCGATGACCCAAGGCTGCTCGCCCGCGTCGCGCAGGACGTTCAGCGCGGTTTCGACGTGCTCCTGGGCCACGCAGATGACCATGCCCACGCCGCAGTTCAGCACGCGGTGCATTTCGGTTTCATCGACGTTGCCTTTTTCCTGCAGCCAGTCGAACACCGCCGGGCGGGTCCAGCTCGCCACGTCGACCACGGCCTGGGCGCCTTTTGGCAGCACGCGCGGGATGTTGTCCAGCAGACCGCCGCCAGTGATGTGGGCCATGGCCTTGACGGCGCCGGTGTCCTTGATCAGCTTGAGCAGGGGCTTGACGTAGATGCGCGTCGGGGCCATCAGCAGGTCGGCGAGTGGCTGGCCGTCGAGCTGGGTGTTCTCGATATCGGCGCCCGAGACTTCGATGATCTTGCGGATCAGCGAGTAGCCGTTGGAGTGCGGGCCGGAAGATGGCAGGGCGAGCAGGGCGTCGCCGGCGGCGACTTTCGAGCCGTCGATGATCTCGGCCTTTTCCACGACGCCGACGCAGAAACCGGCCAGGTCGTAGTCTTCGCCTTCGTACATGCCTGGCATTTCAGCGGTTTCGCCGCCGACCAGGGAGCAGCCGGACAATTCACAGCCGGCGCCGATGCCGGTCACGACCTGGGCGGCGGTGTCGACGTTGAGTTTGCCGGTGGCGTAGTAGTCGAGGAAGAACAGTGGTTCGGCGCCGCAGACCACCAGGTCATTCACACACATGGCCACCAGGTCGATGCCGATGCTGTCGTGCTTGTTCAGGTTCAAGGCCAGGCGCAACTTGGTGCCGACGCCGTCGGTACCCGAGACCAGGACCGGTTGCTTGTAGCCGGCCGGGATCTCGCAGAGGGCGCCGAAACCGCCCAGGCCGCCCATGACTTCCGGGCGCGCGGTGCGCTTGGCGACGCTCTTGATGCGTTCGACCAATGCTTCACCGGCGTCGATGTCTACACCGGCGTCCTTGTAGCTCAGGGAGGGTTGCTTGCTCATGATCCAGGCCTTTAAAGGGGGGATTTCTGGGTAACGACCGATCGCCGGGGCCATTGAATAACCGTTGTACGAATTATTCTGGGAGCCCAGCCATTGCCGGTCTGCGAAGGCGCGCGATTTTATCAGGCTTGTGGACCAGCGGCCATCCTCGCGCCGACGGGCAGGGACATATCCGCCAAAAAAAACCGTTATTTCTTGTATTGGTACTGGGCGACGCGTCTGTATAAGGTGTAGCGGTAAGCGGCTATGGTTATGACAGTAGAAAACTGCGCCGGGTGGTGAATGTTTTCCCCGGTGTCGTGGTCACAGCCATGCTCAATCTTCTCCACACGGCCGGTGCCAGCCGTTATGTCCGGGAATCTTCCATGCGTCTTCTCAAATTCTTGTCCATGGGCTGCCTGTCGCTGATCAGCCTGGCGAGCCATGCCGAAACCCTCAATAACCTTTATCAGGTGCGTGAGCCGGTCAGCAGCCAGGCGCCGGATGAGCGTAACCAGGCAACGTTGCGAGCGATGGACACCCTGGTGCTGCGCCTGACCGGCGACGCCAAGGCCGCGCAGAATCCCGGCCTGGCGGCGATCCGCAAGGACCCGCAGCAGATCATTCTGCAGTACGGCTACGAGGCCGGTCCTCCGGAAAGCCTGCAGGTGGACTTCGATCCCGCCAGCACCGACCGGGCATTGCGTTCGGCGGGGCTGCCGCTCTGGGGCGCGAATCGTCCATCGATTCTAGGCTGGTGGCTGAATGACTCGGCAGAAGGCTCCAGCCTGGTCGGCGATGGCCAGGCCAGCGCCACGCCCCTGCGCCGCGCGGCCCAGCACCGGGGCTTGCCGTTGCACTTGCCGTTGGCGGACTTGAGCGAGCAGATTGTCGCCACCGCGCCGACGTTGCAAGGCAACGACCCGGCGCCGTTGCGTGAAGCGTCGGACCGGTATGGCTCGGATGCCTTGCTGGCGGTCCATGCCAAGGAGGAGGGAGGCCAGTGGCAGGCCACCTGGCGCCTGTGGCTGGGCGACCAGCGCGAACAGGGCAGCGCCCAGGGCGCCGATCCCGCTGCGCTGGCCGATGCCGTGATGTTGGCGGTGAGCCAGCGCCTGGCGCCGCGTTTCGTGGCCAAGCCGGGCGTGGCGACCGAGCAGTTGCTGGAAGTCCAGGGCATGAATCTGGAACGTTATGCAGCGCTGGGGCGTCTGCTCGAACCGTTCGCTGGCCAGGTGCAGCGGGTCGAGGGCGACATGATCGTCTACAAGGTCAACGGCAGCGCCGAGCAATTGAAGGCACAACTGGCCCTGGCCAAACTGCAGGAATTGCCGCCGGGTGAAGCCGTCGCGCAAGCGCCTGCGGCGCAGCCGGCCGCCGACGGAACGGTTCCGGTCGCGACACCGACACCGTCGCCGGCGGCTAACTTGCGATTCCGCTGGTAGTTTTCTTTCTTTTATAGGGGCAGGAGTGGTTCATGGGCGATACGCGGCGTTGGTTCTGGTTGGGTGGGGTCGCCCTGCTGATTGCATTTATCTACTTGCTTCACCCGATCCTCACGCCGTTCCTGGTTGCGCTGTTACTGGCCTATCTGTTCGATCCGGTGGTGGATCGCCTGGAAAAACTCGGACTGTCCCGGACCTGGGGCGTGGTGGCGGTGTTCGCGTTGTTTACCTTGATCGTCAGCGCTCTGCTGCTGGTGCTGATACCCATGCTGGCCAAGCAACTGGTGCGCTTGTACGAGCTGGCACCGCAAATGCTCGATTGGCTGCAGCACACCGCAGTGCCGTGGGTGCAATCGAAGCTGGGCCTGTCGGACGGCTTCTGGAAGTTCGACAAGGTCAAGGCCGCCATCAGTGAGCACATGGGGCAGACCACCGATATCGTCGGCGTGGTATTGAGCCAGGCCACGGCTTCGAGCCTGGCGCTGATCGGCTGGCTGGCGAACCTGGTGCTGATTCCCGTGGTGGCCTTTTATCTGCTGCGCGATTGGGACCTGATGATGGCGAAGATCCGCAGCCTGCTGCCGCGTCATCGCGAAGAACGCATCATGACGCTGACTGGCGAATGCCACGAGGTGCTGGGGGCGTTTGTCAGGGGGCAGTTGCTGGTCATGGTCGCGTTGGGTTTCATCTACGCGGCGGGGCTGATGCTGGTAGGGTTGGAGCTGGGCCTGTTGATCGGCCTGATTGCCGGGTTGGCGGCCATCGTGCCTTACATGGGGTTTGTCATCGGGATTGGCGCGGCGTTGATCGCCGGGCTGTTCCAGTTTGGCGGCGACCTGTATCCCATGGTCGGCATCGTCGCGGTATTCATGGTCGGGCAGGCGCTGGAGGGCATGGTGCTGACGCCGTTGCTGGTGGGAGATCGTATCGGCTTGCACCCGGTGGCGGTGATCTTCGCGATCCTGGCGGGTGGCGAGTTGTTCGGCTTCACCGGGATCCTGCTGGCGCTGCCGGTGGCGGCGGTGATCATGGTGCTGGTGCGTCATATGCACGATCTGTACAAGGATTCCGACATATATAGCGGCGCAGAGGACCCCGACCTCTAGGGGAAATGGCAGGCGCGGCGTCAGGGAAACTGACGCTCCGTGCCCTTGCTGCTGCAAACCTTTGATTTTGCTCGTGGTCCGGCGCATTGTGCGGTCCGCGCCACGGGTATAAACTTTGCAAACTTTACACAGAGGCCACTAATGGTTCCCTTGGAACCGTTCAGTCAGCATGAAACCGATTCAGCTGCCCCTTGGTGTGCGTCTGCGTGACGACGCCACCTTCATCAATTACTACCCAGGCGCCAATGCCGCTGCACTCGGCTATGTCGAGCGGCTTTGCGAAGCCGACGCCGGCTGGACCGAGAGCCTGATCTATCTGTGGGGCAAGGACGGGGTAGGGCGCACGCATCTGTTACAGGCGGCGTGCTTGCGCTTCGAGCAGTTGGGTGAGCCTGCCGTGTACCTGCCACTGGCCGAGCTGCTGGATCGCGGCGTGGAAATCCTCGACAACCTGGAGCAGTACGAACTGGTCTGTCTGGATGATCTCCAGGCAGTGGCCGGCAAGGCCGATTGGGAAGAGGCGTTGTTCCATCTGTTCAACCGGTTGCGCGACAGTGGCCGGCGCCTGTTGATTGCCGCATCGACCTCGCCACGGGAGTTGCCAGTGAAGCTGGCCGACTTGAAATCCCGCCTGACCCTGGCGCTGATCTTCCAGATGCGCCCGCTTTCCGACGAAGACAAGCTTCGCGCGTTGCAATTGCGTGCATCTCGACGCGGCCTGCACCTGACCGACGAGGTCGGGCATTTCATCCTCACCCGTGGCACCCGCAGCATGAGCGCGCTGTTCGAACTGCTCGAACGTCTCGACCAGGCCTCACTCCAGGCCCAGCGCAAGCTGACCATTCCTTTTTTGAAAGAAACTTTAGGCTGGTAAAACGGTCGCGAGATGATGGCTTAAAGCCTCTTCTTAACCCGACGAAGCCCGCGGTTTTACTGGGCTGGAGGCCTGCAAGCCGCTCAATACGGGCTTAAGCGCTTAGATGTAAACGAGAAATCAAGAAGTCACATTTGCATCGATTGAATTTGCAAATGAGGTTGATAGAAGGCATAGTCTCGCCATCTTTACTACCTCAGCCACGGTCGTGCCCATGCTAAATCGCTTCGCACCCCTCGTGCCTCTCGCACTCGTTACCCTGTTGTTCGGTTGCGCTGCCCACTCCCCAGTGACCCAGCAAGCGCCCCAACCACAGGTGAATAACACCGTTACCGCCCAGTCTTCCGCCGTTGCGTTCCAGGAAGAAATGGCCTCCGACAAAGAGCTGGCAGACTTCGCCGGCAGCAAGCCTTATCAGCTTCCAGTGCTGGCGGACAGCATCCTGGAGCGCGGCATGTCGCTGATCGGCACGCGTTATCGTTTTGGCGGGACCTCCGAAGCCGGCTTCGACTGCAGCGGCTTCATCGGCTACCTGTTTCGCGAAGAAGCGGGCATGACTCTGCCGCGTTCCACGCGTGAAATGATCAACGTGAAGGCCCCGCTGGTCGCTCGCAACCAGCTCGAACCCGGTGACCTGCTGTTCTTCAGCACCAACGGTCGTCGCGGTCGCGTCAGCCACGCCGGTATCTACCTGGGCGACAACCAGTTCATCCACTCCAGCAGCCGCCGTAGCGGTGGGGTGCGAATCGACAGCCTGGGCGACAGTTACTGGAGCAAGACCTTCATCGAAGCCAAGCGTGCCCTCGCCATGGCACCGACCGTAGTGACGGCTCGCAAGTAAACGCACAGTTTGTAGGGCAAAGTTAAAGTCTTACTTGAAGTTTGGCCCATAGCCGCTAGAATCCATGATCATTGATTGATGGCAATCCGCCTGCGTACTACGCGGGCGGACTTGTTTCCATCTCCACGGCAGAAATAGCCGCATCCAGATCAGGATTGTTGTGCCTATGTCGACGTCGGCCCGCCTCGCTCTCATGTTTCTTGCCGCACTGCTCAGCGCGTGCGCCAGTCGCACCCCGCCGCCCGCGCCAGTGCGGGCTCCGGTGGTGTTCGCACCTTCCCAGACTTTTTCTCCCGCCGCCGAAGACGTGCTGTTCCGGGCGTTGGGCCTGGTGGGCACGCCTTATCGCTGGGGCGGCAACACGCCGGATTCAGGTTTTGATTGCAGTGGCTTGATCGGCTATGTGTACCGTGACGCCGCCGGTATCTCGCTGCCACGCTCCACGCGCGAAATGATCAGCATGCGCGCGCCGGAAGTCGGCAAGGATGCGTTGCAGAGCGGCGATCTGGTGTTCTTCGCCACCAATGGCGGCTCCCAGGTCAGCCATGCCGGAATCTATGTCGGGGAGGGGCGTTTCGTCCATGCGCCGGCCACGGGCGGGACGGTCAAGCTCGACAGTCTGTCCAAGGCCTATTGGCAGAAAGCCTACCTGGGCGCCAAGCGAGTGCTACAGCCGGAGCACCTGGCGCGTAATCCCTGATTTCTGCTGGATAGGCTCTTGTGGCGAGGGAGCTTGCTCCCGCTCGGTTGCGGAGCGACCGCTAGAAAAGCTGGGGGCTGCTGCGCAACCCAGCGGGAGCAAGCTCCCTCGCCACGGGTTTCAGCTTTAGTTTTTTGACACCCGCCAGATTTTGTTCCCGACATCATCCGCCACCAACAACCCGCCCTGCTTGTCGATCACCACGCCCACCGGCCGGCCCTGGGCTTTTTCGTCTGCATTGAGGAAACCGGTCAACACATCCACTGGTTGCCCGACCGGTTTGCCGCCGCTGAACGGAACAAAAATCACTTTGTAGCCACTGTGGGGCTTGCGGTTCCAGGAACCGTGTTGCCCGATGAAAGCCCCTTCGGTGAACGGCGCGGGCAATTGGCTGCCCTCGGCGAAGCTCAGCCCCAGGGAGGCGGTGTGCGGGCCCACCGCATAGTCGGGGGCGATGGCCTTGGCCACCAGCTCGGGGTTTTGCGGCTCGACCCGGACATCGATGTTTTGCCCGTAATAACTGTAAGGCCAGCCATAGAAGCCGCCGTCCTTGACCGACGTGATGTAGTCCGGTACCAGGTCGCTGCCGATCTCGTCCCGTTCGTTGACCGCCGTCCACAACGCGCCGCTGCGTGGCTCCCACGCCAGGCCATTGGGATTGCGCAGGCCTGCGGCGAAGATGCGGTGAGTGCCTGTGGCCCGGTCGACTTCCCAGATCGCCGCCCGGCCTTCTTCCGCTTCCATGCCGTTCTCGCCGACGTTGCTGTTCGAACCAGTGGTCACGTACAGCTTGCTGCCGTCCCGGCTGGCAATCACATTTTTGGTCCAGTGGTGGTTCAACGTGCCGCCCGGCAAGTCGACCACCTTGGTTGGCTGTGCCTTGATTTGTGTGTCGCCTTCCTTGTACGGGAAGCGGATCAGGCGGTCGGTGTCGGCCACGTACAGGTCATTGCCGACCAGGGTCATGCCGAACGGCGAATTGAGGTTCTCCAGGAAAATCGTCCGGGTCTCGGCGATGCCATCGTGATTGGCGTCTCGCAGCAGGGTGATGCGGTTGGGGCTGGGCACGCCGGCACCGGCCCGGCCCATGACTTTTTTCATGACCCAGCCACGAATGCCCTGGGTATCGTCGGGCTTGGGTGGGGCGTTGGTTTCGGCCACCAGCACATCGCCATTGGGCAGCATGTAAAGCCAGCGCGGATGATCCAGCCCTTCGGCAAACGCGACTACCTGCAGGCCTTGGGCCGGGGTTGGCTTGGCGCCGTCCGGCCAGCCGACCGCTTCGGCGATGTTCACGGTGGGAATCAGGGTCTTGTTCGGTTCGGGCAGTTTCGGCGACGGGCCGGTGCCGTCGGAAACCTGCAATGTGGAAGACTCGCCACACGCGACAAGCCCCGTAGCCAGGGCAATGATTAACAGATGAGGTGGCTTGAGCATGCGGGCTTCCCTATGAGTGCATGTGGTTACTCATAGAGGAGCGTAGACGTGGGATGGTTCAACGGTGAGGATAATGCCCCTCCAGACAGACGAGTTTCCCTGTGGGAGATTCTATGGTGCAGGACTAGCCCCTAAATGCCTTTTGGTAAGTATTCGCTCTGGTTCTTCAACAGAGCGAATACCACTCGTGCAAGCTTGCGGGCCAGCGCTACCAATGCCTCGGTTGTGCTGAGCCCTCGGGACCTCAAACCCTCGTAAAACCCCTTCCACGCCGCTGTGCGACTCGCCGACATCGCGGCGTTGTGCATCAATCGGCGTGCCTCCGGATCACCTCGCTTAGACAGGCAGCGGCGTCCCTTCTTTTTTCCCGAGTCCGATATGCGCAGGTCCAGCCCCAGAAAAGCGATGAAGGCATCGGCATTTCTGAAATCTCCACGCTGGAACGACGTGAGCAAACGGGCACCGCTTAACAGACCGATGCCTTCGACTTTCATGCAGCGCTTGAGCTGACTGCCCAAACCGGCTGCATCCAACTGCGTCTGGATTGTTTTCTCAAGCAAAATTTCGAGTCTTTGCATGGCCTTTATCTGGTTCTCAAAGGCCGTTTTGAGCAACGGTTCGTTCGACCAGCTTTGCTTGAGGCTGACACGCGCCTGAACCAAGGCTGCGCGTCGCCGGAAAAGGCTTATAAGCCTGCAATACAGGGGCGATGGCGGGGACCAAGGGTGCAACTGGTGGCCTTCGTTGTTCAAGTAGCGAGCCAACAACCGAGCATCCAGCGCATCGGTTTTAGCGCGCACTTTCACCCCTTTGCGGTAATGACTGAGTTCGTAACCGCCGATCATATAAATCACACAGCCATGCGCATAAGCCAGATCGGCGAAGTCCTGGTGATAGATATTGGTGGCTTCGATGGCGACATCCACTGGCGCAGGTAATGCCTTGAGCCACTTTTTGATATCAGCTTTGGTGTTGGGGATCGTTTCGAGTCGATCGGATTGGGCGTGATAAATCACCAACTCATCTTTGGCGACATCCACACCTACGATCGGCTGGGCGGTGGCGACGGGCATTGCCATTGAAAATCCTCCGGGCTAAGGTTTGAACACTTGAAGGGTTCACCCAGAGGCGCAGGCTTGTTCCTATCGTCGGTCTAGGCCAGATGCATTCTTTATCGGCGCTTGGGTGAAAGGAGGAGGGGCGAAATCTCCCACGGTCTGTACTGCGGCTAACAGTCAGAATCGAGCCTAGTCCCTCCTCCTCCCTTCAAGTCCTACCATACAAGCGAGCTTGCTCGCGATAGCGGTCTATCCGGCAAAATCGATGTCGACTGTTGCACCGCCATCGCGAGCGAGCTCGCTCCCACAGGGTCCCCGCAGACCCTTAAGAAGTCAGCCGTGCGCCTGTTTCAGCAGCAGCGCAATACCCGGATGATACTGGCCTGCCTCGTTGCGCAATTTACGATAGGCGTAGGGGAAGTACCAGGCCACGGCGCAGGTGTTCTCCTTCTGCAGGTCGTCGATCATGTCCTGCAACTCTTCTGGCGTGGCGCTTTGCTGGGCTTTTTGCGGGGCAACGAACAGGCAGCCCAGTTTCAGGTCGCTGGCGTAGCTGATGCGCTTGGCGTCGCTGGCGGCTTCGAGCAAGGGTTGGGTCAGGTTCAGGTTGTTGACCTTCGGCCAGCGCTGGGTGGCCTGGATAAAGGCGCGCTCATCGGCGCTGGCAATGAACAGGTCGGCGCTGACGTTGCGTTCGCCTTCTTCGTTCTGCTTGCGAGTCGCTGCGTTCTGCAGCGTGACCATCTCAGCCATCCAGGCAGCGGCAGACAGCAACCCGAGGTTGGCTTTTTCATCATGCCAGTAGGGGGTGTCGTTATCGCCGCGCACGGCGTTGTAGCGATCGATACAGTCGAACCAGCGTTCCAGCACCGGGCGCAGAAACTCCAGCTTCGGATTGCTGATGATCATGCCTTGCATGCGTTTGCCCTCTTGTTCTTGTGATATCGGGTCGTAGTGTCTATTTGATATCACTTGCCGCAACTTCGCACAAGATCGCTGTCAGTTTATTGATCAGGGCCAGTCAACGAGCGGATACAGGTGGCGGCTTTAATTGACGCTCCATCCCCAACCCTCTAACCTTCGCGGCTTGTTTCAGGTGCTCTGTGGCGCGGTCGCGGCCGACAGAGTGAAACAGGGAAGCCGGTGAGCGAACGCGAACCCGGCGCTGCCCCCGCAACGGTAAATGAGTCAACGCTGTGCCTAGGCCACTGTGTCGCAAGACATGGGAAGGCGCGCAGCCAGGCATTACGCCGCTCATGAGCCCGGAGACCGGCCTGATTCATCCAACGGCATCACGGTGGGCGATGCCAGGCTCGCTGCCGTCCTTTTTTCTGCCCGCCCGCCGTTATCCAGTCCCAACGGAGAGCTCCCCTCATGACCGATACGCCCGATCGCGACGAACGCCACCTGGCGCGCATGCTGCGCAAGAAAGCCGTGATTGACGAGCGCATCGCCAATTCACCGAACGAATGTGGCCTGCTGCTGGTGCTGACCGGCAACGGCAAGGGCAAGAGCAGTTCGGCGTTCGGCATGCTCGCCCGTGCCATGGGCCACGGCATGCAGTGCGGCGTGGTGCAGTTCATCAAAGGGCGCAACAGCACCGGCGAGGAACTCTTTTTCCGACGCTTCCCGGAGCAGGTGCGCTTTCACGTCATGGGCGAAGGCTTCACCTGGGAAACCCAGGATCGTCAGCGCGACATTGCCGCCGCCGAAGCCGCCTGGGCGGTATCGCGGCAACTGCTGGGCGATCCGTCGATTGGCCTGGTGGTGCTTGATGAGCTGAACATCGCTCTCAAGCACGGTTATCTCGATCTCGATCAGGTTCTGAGCGACTTGCAGGCCCGCCCGCCCATGCAACATGTGGTGGTCACTGGCCGGGGTGCCAAGCCGGAAATGATCGAGCTGGCCGACACCGTGACCGAAATGGGCATGATCAAGCATGCCTTCCAGGCCGGCATCAAGGCGCAGAAAGGCGTCGAACTGTGAGCGAAACCTCGATGACCAGCCGCCACTGTCCGGCGGTGTTGATTGCCGCGCCGGCTTCCGGCCAGGGCAAGACCACCGTCACTGCGGCGCTGGCACGCTTGCATCGCAACCAGGGGCGCAAGGTGCGTGTGTTCAAATGCGGACCTGATTTCCTTGATCCGATGATCCTTGAGCGCGCCAGTGGCGCACCGGTCTATCAACTGGACATGTGGATGGTCGGCGAGCAGGAAAGTCGCCGACTGTTGTGGGAAGCCGCCGCCGAAGCGGACCTGATCCTGATCGAAGGCGTGATGGGGCTGTTCGACGGCACCCCGTCCAGCGCCGACCTGGCGCGCCACTTCGGCGTGCCGGTGCTGGCCGTGATCGACGGCACCGCCATGGCCCAGACGTTCGGCGCCCTGGCCCTGGGCCTGGCCCGTTATCAGCCGGACTTGCCGTTCGCTGGCGTACTGGCCAACCGGGTCGGCACCCTGCGCCACGCGCAATTGCTCGAAGGCAGCCTGACCGAAGGCCTGCGCTGGTACGGCGCGCTTTCGCGGGAAACCGGCATCGAGTTGCCGAGCCGCCACCTGGGGCTGGTCCAGGCCAGCGAACTGAATGACCTGGACGTTCGCCTCGACGCAGCGGCCGAAGCATTGGCCGGCAGTTGTGAAGTGGCGCTGCCGCCCCAGGTCGAGTTCGCCGCGCCCGAACTGACAACCGTCGAGCCGTGGCTCGACGGTGTGCGCATCGCCGTCGCCCGTGACGAAGCGTTTGCCTTCACCTATGGCGCCAGCCTCGACCTGCTGCGGGCCATGGGCGCGCAACTGGCCTTCTTTTCCCCTATTCATGACACCGAACTGCCTGAGGCGGACAGCCTGTATCTGCCTGGCGGTTACCCGGAGCTGCACCACGTTGCACTGGCGCGGAACGTGCCGATGCTGACGGCGATCCGTGCCCACCACGCAGCCGGCAAACCGCTGCTCGCCGAATGCGGTGGCATGCTCTACCTGCTCGATTCATTGACCGACGTCGAGGGCACTCGCGCCGAGCTGCTCGGCCTGTTGAGCGGTGAAGCGCAGATGCAAAAGCGCCTTGCGGCCTTGGCGTTGCAATCAGTCGAGCTGCCGGAAGGCACCCTGCGCGGGCATACCTATCATCACTCCTTGACCAGCACTCAACTTGAGCCGATCGCCCGTGGGCACAGCCCGAACGGTGGGCGAGGGGCTGAGGCGGTTTTCCGCCTGGGGCGGATGACGGCTTCCTATGTGCATTTTTACTTTCCGTCCAATCCCGGGGCGATTGCTGCGTTGTTTGCGCCCGACCCTGCGGCCGTCTTCGCGAGCAGGCTCGCTCCCACAGGGGACCGCGATTCAAATGTGGGAGCGAGCTTGCTCGCGATGAGGCCATGACTGACAACGCCTTTACCCAGGCCGAACGCGAAGCCGTCTACCGCGCCATCGCCGAACGCCGCGACATGCGCCATTTCAGCGGTGGCGCCGTCGAGCCGGCGTTGCTGCGCCGTCTGCTGGAAGCCGCGCACCAGGCGCCCAGCGTCGGGCTGATGCAACCGTGGCGCTTCATCCGAATCAGTGACCGCGCCTTGCGTGGGCAGATCCAGCGACTGGTGGAAGAGGAACGCATCCGCACCGCCGAAGCCCTGGGCGAGCGCAGCGATGAATTCATGCAGCTCAAGGTCGAAGGTATCAATGACTGCGCCGAGCTACTGGTGGCGGCATTGATGGACGACCGCGAGCGGCACATATTCGGTCGCCGGACTCTGCCGGAAATGGACCTGGCCTCGCTGTCCTGCGCCATCCAGAACCTGTGGCTGGCGGCCCGCGTCGAAGGGCTGGGGATGGGCTGGGTGTCGCTGTTCGAGCCCCAGGCCCTGGCTGACCTGCTGGGCCTGCCCGCCGGGGCCAAGCCGTTGGCGGTCCTGTGCCTGGGGCCGGTCGAAGGCTTCTACCCGGCGCCGATGCTGGCCCTGGAAGGCTGGGCGCAACCGCGTCCGCTCACTGAACTGCTGTATGAAAACCACTGGGGAGTGCGCCCATGAGCGTAGCGTTGCTCAGTGCCGCCGCGGTGGCGCTGGATGCGCTGCTGGGTGAGCCCCGGCGTTGGCATCCGCTGGTGGCGTTCGGCGGCTTTGCCGATCGCATCGAACAGCGTTTCAACTCCGGCGGGCGTGGCTGGCGCAGCCATGGAGTGACGGCGTGGGTGATCGCCGTGGTGCCGCTGACCTTGCTCGCCACGGCCCTGTCCTGGGCACCGATGATTGGCTGGCTGGTGGAGATTCTGGCGCTGTACTGCGCCCTCGGCCTGCGCAGTCTCGGCGAGCATGTCGAGCCGGTGGCCCGGGCGCTGCGCAGCGGTGAGCTGGACGAGGCGCGCCGACGCGTCGGTTACCTGGTCAGCCGCGAAACCGCCGAGCTGGACGAAACCGCCGTTGCCCGCGCCGCCACCGAGTCGGTCCTGGAAAACGGCAGCGACGCGGTGTTCGCCGCGCTGTTCTGGTTCGCCGTAGCCGGCGCGCCCGGCGTGGTGTTGTATCGATTGAGCAATACCCTCGACGCCATGTGGGGCTATCGCAACGAGCGCTTCGAGCGTTTCGGCTGGGCGGCGGCGAAAATCGACGACCTGCTCAACTACATTCCCGCGCGCCTGGTGGCGTTGACCTACGCTGCGCTCGGCAAGACCCGCCTGGCACTCAAATGCTGGCGCAGCCAGGGGCCGACCTGGGACAGCCCGAATGCCGGGCCGGTGATGGCCGCCGGTGCCGGCGCGCTGGGTGTGGAGCTGGGGGGCGCGGCGGTGTATCACGGCGAACTGCATCAACGCCCGCCATTGGGCGAGGGCGTGCCGGCGAGTGCCGATTCGATTGACCGAGGCTGGCAATTAGTCCAGCGCGGCGTATGGTTATGGCTGCTGATTCTCTGCCTCGGAGCCGAGTTTTATGCTTGAGCATGGTGGACGACTGCGCAACGCCGCCCGGCAATACGGGATTGCCGAGGCCGACTGGCTCGACCTGTCCAGTGGCCTCGCGCCCTGGCCGTTCGAGATCCCGGCGATTCCAATGCGCGCCTGGGCGCGCCTGCCCGAGACCGACGATGGTCTGGAACAGGCCGCTTGCGACTATTACGAAGCGACGCATGTGCTGCCGGTGGCCGGTTCGCAAATGGCCATCCAACTGCTGCCGCGCCTGCGCCGAGCGGGCAAGGTCGGGGTCTTGTCGCCCTGTTACGCCGAGCACGCCGAAGCCTGGCGCCGCAGCGGCTACATCGTGCGCGAAGTGCTGGAAGCGGAAGTGGATTTCTTCCTCGACAGCCTCGACGTGCTAGTGGTGGTCAACCCGAACAATCCCACGGGCCTGAGCCTGGACCCCGAACGCCTGCTGGATTGGCATGCGCGGCTGGCCCAGCGGGGTGGCTGGCTGGTGGTGGACGAAGCGTTCATGGATATCACGCCGCACCTGAGCCTTGCCGCCTACGCCCATCAGGTCGGATTGATCGTGCTGCGCTCGTTCGGCAAGTTTTTCGGCCTGGCCGGAGTTCGCCTCGGGTTCGTCCTGGCCGAGCGACGCTTGCTCAAGCTGCTCGCCGAACAGGTCGGGCCGTGGGCCGTCAGCGGGCCGACGCGGATATTGGGCCAGGCGTGCCTGTTGGATACCGAGGCACATACTCGCCAGCGCCAGCGTTGCGAAGAAACCAGCGAGCGCCTGGCGCTGCTGCTCGAGCATTACGGTTTCAAGCCTGATGGCGGTTGCGGGTTGTTCCAGTGGCTGGTTACCGAGCACGCCCGGGCCCTTTATGAATTCATGGCCCATCGCGGCATTCTCCTGCGGCTGTTCACCAACACCAGCAGTCTGCGCTTCGGGCTGCCGGCCAATGACGCAGAATTCCTGCGCCTCGAACAGGCTTTCGAGGCCTACGCCAAGGACATTCAATGACCACCTTGATGGTGCAGGGCACCACCTCCGATGCCGGCAAAAGCACGCTGGTCACGGCGCTGTGCCGCTGGGTCAGGCGCCAGGGCGTGAGCGTGGTGCCGTTCAAACCGCAGAACATGGCGCTCAATAGCGCGGTGACCGCCGATGGCGGCGAAATCGGCCGGGCCCAGGCGGTCCAGGCCCAGGCTTGTGGCCTCGAACCGCATACCGACATGAACCCGGTGCTGCTCAAGCCCAACAGCGACACCGGTGCCCAGGTCATCATCCATGGCCGCGCCGTGACCAGCATGAACGCCGTGGCGTATCACGATTACAAGGCCATCGCGATGCAAGCGGTGCTGGCTTCCCATGAGCGCTTGCGTGCGGCGTATCCGGTGGTCATGGTCGAGGGCGCGGGGTCGCCGGCGGAGATCAACCTGCGTGCCGGCGACATCGCCAACATGGGTTTTGCCGAGGCCGTCGATTGCCCGGTGCTGCTGATCGCCGACATCAATCGCGGCGGCGTATTCGCCCACCTGGTTGGCACCCTTGAGTTGCTTTCGCCCAGCGAACAGGCCCGGGTAAAAGGTTTCATCATCAACCGTTTTCGTGGCGACCTGGCGTTGCTGCAACCTGGCCTGGATTGGCTCGAAGCGCGCACCGGCAAACCGGTTATCGGCGTATTGCCCTATGTAATGGACCTGCACCTGGAAGCCGAGGACGGTCTCGATCAGCGTCAGGCCGACAAGGCCGAACAGGTACTCAAGGTGGTGGTGCCGGTGCTGCCGCGCATCAGCAACCATACCGATTTCGATCCGCTGCGCCTGCACCCGCAGGTCGACCTGCAATTCATCGGCCCCGGCCAGACCATCCCGCCGGCCGACCTGATCATCCTGCCCGGTTCGAAAAGCGTGCGAAGCGACCTGGCCTACCTGCGCGCCAACGGCTGGAAGACAGCAATCAATCGGCACCTGCGCTACGGCGGCAAGCTGCTGGGCATCTGCGGTGGTTTGCAGATGCTTGGCCGCCAGGTCCATGATCCGCTCGGGCTGGAAGGCGCGGCCGGTTCGAGTGCCGGGCTGGGCCTGCTGGACTTCGAGACGACGCTTGCGCGCGAGAAGCAGTTGCGCAACGTACGCGGGCGGTTGGCCCTGGAGGATGCCGAGGTCAGCGGCTACGAGATTCATGCGGGTGTGACCACCGGCCCGGCCCTGGAAAACCCTGCGGTGACGTTGGGCGGCGGCCGTTGCGACGGCGCCCGAAGCCTCGACGGACAGATTTTCGGCACCTATCTGCATGGGCTATTTGAAACGCCAGCGGCGAGCAGCGCGTTGCTGCGCTGGGCGGGCGTGCAGGACGTGCAGGCGGTGGATTACCACGGGTTGCGCGAGCGCGATATCGAGCGGTTGGCGGACCTGGTGGAGCGGCATCTGGATACCGGGGTGTTGCGTGAACTCTTTGGGATTTGAGGTGGCCGGGCTGACCTCATCGCGAGCAAGCTCGCTCCCACAGGGGTTATGGGCACCACAAGATCTATTTGGGAGCAGGCTCACTCCTACAAAGATTCTGTGCACCGCAAGACCAATGTGGGAGCGAGCTTGCTCGCGATGGCGCCAGTCGCCACACCGGCAGATAGAAGGTAATGACCCATGCTGCAACTGATCCTCGGCGGCGCCCGCTCCGGCAAGAGTCGCCTGGCTGAAAAACTCGCGGCAGGCACCGGCTTGGCGGTGACCTACATCGCCACCAGCCAACCCCTGGACGGCGAGATGAACCAGCGTGTCGCCCAGCATCGCGCCCGGCGCCCGGCCGATTGGGCGCTGGTGGAGGAGCCACTGGCGCTGGCGCAGGTATTGCGCGAAACCGCCGCGAGCGAGCGCTGCCTGCTGGTGGATTGCCTGACCCTCTGGCTGACTAACCTGTTGATGCTCGACGATGCCGACCGACTGGCTGCCGAGCGCGAAGCCCTGCTGGACTGCATCGGCGCGCTGCCCGGTGAAATCATTTTTGTCAGCAACGAGACCGGCCTGGGTGTCGTGCCGCTGGGCGAGCTGACTCGCCGTTACGTCGATGAAGCCGGTTGGCTGCATCAAGCCCTGGCCGAACGTTGCCAGCGCGTCGTGCTGACCGTCGCCGGCCTGCCCCTGACTCTCAAAGGTACTGCGTTATGAATCACCGCTGGTGGCTGGACCCGTGCAAGCCTGTTGATAGCCAAGTGCTGGAGCAAGCGATGGCGCGGCAACAACAACTGACCAAACCGGCCGGCTCCCTCGGGCGCCTGGAGTCGGTGGCGGTGCAGCTGGCGGGCCTGCAAGGGCAGGTCAAGCCGAGCCTTGAACAATTGTGGATCGCGATTTTTGCCGGCGATCACGGTGTGGTGGCCGAAGGCGTCTCGGCCTATCCCCAGGAAGTGACCGGGCAGATGCTGCTCAACTTTGTCAGCGGCGGCGCGGCTATCAGCGTGCTCGCGCGGCGGTTGGGCGCTTGCCTGGAGGTCGTCGACCTGGGCACCGTGACGCCTTCGCTGGACTTGCCCGGCGTGCGGCATTTGCGGGTCGGCCCGGGCACCGCCAATTTCCTCCTGGGCCCGGCCATGACCCTGGCCCAGGGCGAACAGGCCCTGCAAGCCGGACGCGACAGTGCCATGCGCGCCGCTGCCAGCGGCACGCAACTGTTCATCGGTGGCGAGATGGGCATCGGCAATACCACGGCGGCCAGCGCGCTGGCCTGTGCCTTGCTCGATTGTCCGGTGGCGCATCTGGTCGGGCCGGGCACCGGGCTGGATGCGGCGGGTATCAGCCGCAAGGTCCAGGTCATCGAGCGCGCCCTGGCCGTGCACGGTGGGTCGAACGGCGACCCGCTGCAAACGCTGTGCAACCTTGGCGGGTTTGAAATCGCCGCGTTGGTCGGCGCCTATCTGGCCTGTGCGCAGCAGGGCATCGCCGTGCTGGTGGATGGCTTTATCTGCAGCGTCGCGGCCCTGGTGGCGGTGCGGCTCAATCCGGCGTGCCGGCCCTGGTTGTTGTTCGCCCACCGTGGCGCCGAACCGGGACACCGCCACGTGCTGGAAACCCTCGCTGCCGAACCGCTGCTGGACCTGGGCTTGCGCCTGGGCGAGGGCAGCGGGGCGGCGCTGGCGGTGCCGTTGTTGCGCCTGGCCTGTGACCTCCACGGGCAGATGGCGACCTTCGCCGAAGCGGCCGTGGCGGATCGCCCGGCATGACCTTGCGTCTGGACCTGTTGCGCCATGGCGAGACCGAACTGGGCGGCGGGCTGCGCGGCAGTCTCGACGACGCCCTGACGCCACGAGGCTGGGAACAGATGCACGCGGCAGTCGCAGCGGGCGGGCCGTGGGATCGGCTGGTGAGTTCGCCCTTGCAGCGCTGCGCACGTTTCGCCGAACAGCTGGGTGCGCGACTCGGCGTGCCGGTGCACTTGGACAAGGACCTGCAGGAATTGCATTTCGGCGCCTGGGAAGGCCGCAGCGCGGCGGCATTGATGGAGACTGACGCCGAGGCGCTGGGGCGGTTCTGGGCCGATCCCTACGGCTTCAAGCCGCCGGAAGGCGAGCCGGTGCTCGAATTCTCGGCGCGAGTGCTGGCGGCGCTCGAACGCTTGCATCAAGCCTACGCCGGGCAGCGCATCCTGCTGGTCAGCCATGGCGGCGTGATGCGGCTGCTGCTGGCTCGCGCCCGCGGTCTGCCGCGCGAGCAATTGCTCAATGTCGAAGTCGCCCACGGCGCGCTGTTTTCCCTCTCGCTGGCGTCCGGTCCCGTCCTCGAAGAGGCGGTCTGAAGATGTTGCCTTTCTGGATCGCCCTGCAATTTCTCAGCAGCCTGCCGGTGCGCTTGCCGGGCATGCCCGAACCTGCGCAATTGGGTCGTTCGCTGCTGTTCTATCCGCTGGTGGGGTTGCTGTTCGGCGGGTTGCTTTGCGGGCTTGATACCTTGCTGTCAGGCGCACCGTTGCTGCTGCATGCGGCGCTGCTGCTGACGGCCTGGGTGTTGCTCAGCGGCGGCCTGCACCTCGATGGCCTGGCGGACAGCGCGGACGCCTGGCTCGGTGGTTTCGGTGATCGCGAACGCACGCTGCTGATCATGAAGGATCCGCGCAGCGGACCGATCGCGGTGATCACCCTGGTGCTGGTGCTGTTGCTCAAGTTCAGCGCGTTGCTGGCGCTGATCGAACAGCAGCAGACCTTGGCGCTGCTCATCGTGCCGGTACTCGGGCGTGGCGCGTTGCTGGCGCTGTTCCTCACCACGCCCTATGTACGTGCCGGTGGCTTGGGCCAGGCGCTCGCCGACCACCTGCCACGCCGCGTCGGTTGGCAGGTGCTGTGCGCCGTTGCGCTGGCCTCCGGGCTGGTGGCGGGCTGGGCCGGCCTGGTGGCGTTGCTGGTCGCGGCGCTGGGCTTTATCGGCTTGCGCCGGATAATGCTGCGCCGCTTGGGCGGGTGCACCGGAGACACGGCGGGGGCCTTGCTGGAACTGCTGGAGATGGCGGTTCTGGTGGCCTGGGCATTGAGCTGATTACAGGACGGCGCCGAGATCAATCGACAAACAGGTCGGGTGTCAGCGGGCCGCCTTGCGGGTCGTAGCGGTACTGTCCGAACTCGGTCTGGCCTTGTTCCGCCAGCAGCTCTTCATCAATCAGCAGGCGGCCGGTGACGTGGCGATTGCTGCTGGAGAGAATGGCATGGGCGGCATCGGCCATGATCGCGGGGGTTCGGGCGCGCTTGAAGGCCTGGCGTCCGCCGAGTTCGAACTCGATGGCGGCGGTGGCGATGATGGTCTTCGGCCATAGCGAGTTGACGCTGATGCCGTATTTCTCGAACTCATCGCTCATGCCGAGGGTGAGCATGCTCATGCCGTACTTGGTGACGGTGTAGGGTGCGTGCTGGGCGAACCAGCGGGACGACAGGCTCAGCGGTGGCGAGAGGTTGAGGATGTGGCCGCCGCCGCTGCGCTTGAGGTAGGGCAGGGCCGCCTGGCTGCAGACCATCACTGCACGCGTGTTGATCTGATACATCAGGTCGAAGCGTTTGGGCACAAGATGTTCGACGCCCATGAGCCGAATCGCTCCCGCGTTGTTGACCAGGGCATCGATACCGCCGAAGTGTTCGGCGGCCCTGTCCATGGCCGCGCCTACCGCCGTCTCGTCGCGCACGTCCAGTTGCAGGGGCAAGGCCCTGCCGCCGGCGGCTTCGACTTCCTCGGCCACACTGAAAATGGTTCCGGGGAGTTTTGGATGGGCCTCGGCACTCTTGGAGGCGATGACGACATTGGCGCCATCAAGGGCGGCGCGCAGGGCGATCTCGCGGCCGATGCCACGGCTGGCGCCAGTGATGAACAAGGTTTTACCGGAAAGGGACATTGCGGTGCTCCTGTGCTTGTCTGGGGACGCGGTTGAGTCTTACGGAAAGCGGGTCGCTGTCGTTCAAGAACCGCACGCAGTTAAGACAAGTTGTTTCCCAATGCATATAGGATCCTTCCCGGATTCCTGTAGGACCTTTCCGCGGCCATGGGTGACAGCCCGGGAAACCAAGGCCTACCCCTGATGCTCTTTACTTGAGGGAAACGGCGGACCTGTGGGGAGGGAGCTTGCTCCCGCTGGGTCGCGAAGCGGCCCCAAAACCAGGTCTACCCGGTGTTTTGCCGATACAAGATTGCAATCAACCTATAAATAAGTACCACCTCGCCTGATCGGGCGCTGCTTAGGGTATCGGTTCGAATTCACGAATTGGAATACCCATGACGACCACCCAATCCAAGGTCCACCTTGACCAGATCGTTGCCGATCTTTATGCGCGACATTTGCCGAACGTTACCCGTGCCGAGTTTCCGCCCATGGCAGAGCAAGCGCTGATCCTCCTGGCTCGACTGGTGGAATTGCTCGCTCCCTTCAACGTGGCCCCGGAGCGCTGGGCCGACCGCCACTTCATTACCGTTCTCGGCACCCAGGCCGCGGTGCGACAGGAGGTTGCCCGGCTGCAAGCTGTCGCGGTGGACGGCGTCGATCCTTTTACCGTGCGCAAAGTCCTTGGCCAATTGAGTCTCGCGGCCTGGGAAGGCTTGGCACCTGAACTGGCATACCCTGTCGAAACACCCCATCCCCCGGCACGCGCCGAATTCAGGCAGGCGCTGATCGAGCAGTTGAAAGCACACAGCCGACGACCGTTGAGCGAACACGCCTGGGTTCTGCTGGCCAACCTCGCCGATGACCTTTCGTTGCGTAATCAGCAACAGGCCTGGGTCCGGACATTGGGCAAACGGCCTTCGCCAATCCAGCAACTGACCTCCGCGACGGGGTTGCTGGCCCTGCTCCAGGAGGAAATATCTCAGGCCTTTACGCCGCTCGCCAGGCTCGACAGCCTGGAAGACTTCGAGCAAGTGGCAGTGACGGAGCACATTGCCGCTGACGCGCAGCCGCACACTCTGGCGTCAATCATCTACGCCAGTTTCGCCAAGGCCCGGGTCTTCAATACCGACGACGCCTACGAGCTCACCGACAAGCGGCCTGGACAGCTGGCGTTTCGGTTGACCGTCAAAGGGTCGCAGCTCAACGCATTTGCCGCTCGCATCCAGGCCTTCGGCGACGGGCAAGTACTTGAGGCTGATTTCGCGACGCTGGCCGAAGCCTACCGCCAACGCTTTGTGCTACAGGCGCGCCTGGCCTGCGCCGATGCCGTGGTGGGGACTGGAGATTTCCAGACCTTGCGCGAGGTGTCGCAGATTCGCGGCGCCACGGTCCTCCATGGAGAGGACCTGACAGTCGAGGCCGAGGGGCGAATCCATGTAACGGCCTTGTACATCGAGATGCCTGATGGCAGCCGCCAGCAACTGCATGGCGTGCTGGTAATCGGCACGCGAAGGGAAAGCTCCGTCATGCTGGTTGCCCCTCATCTGGGCATCGAGCCGTTTGCCCATCTGAAGGCGCTGCGGGTCGAGCTGGAGCGGCGCTTCAATGACCCTGGTCTCTTCCGGCCCTGGCTGGGTTACATCCAGGCCCGGGAGCGGGCGCAGGTGGGGTTCCATGATCCTGGCGCGACGAAGCTGTGTCGTTATCGCCAACTGAGCGACGATGTATTCGAGCACCTGGCGCAAAGCAATTTCCAGCGGTTGCGCAGTGACCTGGAGCAGGCCTATCGACACGTCCCTGAGACCGGCTCCCTGGATGAGTTGGGCCAACGTATCGACCGGTTATTGACCAGCGAAACCACCTGGTCAACCGAGGCATTGGCGTTACGGACGTTGCGTGCCGCCGAAACGCTTGATCTTGAACCGCTGCTTCAGGCCTGCCATCTGCAAGTCCACCCAGATGTAGCATTGCCACTGCAAGGTCAACCTGAGCCCGTATCGCTGATGCAGGTTTTCCCAGGACAGGTCGCCGACCACCAGGCTGAACCCATCACTGACAATGTTCATGCCGCCAGGCTCGCCGCTTATTTCGGTACGGCTGAGATCGCAAAAATAACCGCCCGCCTTTTCGAGGCCTTGCCTGATCATTTCCCCACGAGCGCCGCCACAGCGCCAAGCCTGGCCAGATGCCTGGCCCGCCGGCTCTGGGCTGCGCAGGCGACTCCGGCCGAACTGGCTTGGCCTGACCAGGGCGGGCGCCACAAAGTCTTCCATTTCCAGGCCGGGTTGCTTGACGCGGCCAGGCCAGCAACGCCTCACGAAACGCTGGCGATTGCCAATACGCTGTTGCCCTCTGGCGCGCCGGCTGACAGTTGCTTCTCCTGCGCCGACTGGATCGACGCCCAACTCGTCACGCAGAATTGGCGCCGCACTGTGGTGCACCGGCACATCGGCGGCGGCACCGCCATGCCGGATGTCGAGGCGCTTTGCACCGTGCTGGAGGCGCCCCGGGCTTTTGACTACAGCCGCGCTTCGCCCCACAAGCTGGCCGAAGAGATCAATCCGCTGCTGGACGCGCTTATCGATTCGCCGGCCTTCGAGCGCTTGCAACAGGCGCTGCTCAAGCCGGCGGGATGGCCGGCCAATACCGACCCCGAGCGGTGCCAGGCGCTTGCGCTCTCGGCCCTCACCGATTACCTGTACCCACCCGAGACACACCGCGCCGGTTATCTGTGCGGCTTCAATCTCTACGACCCAGCCCTGGGGGACCGTACCTGGCAGCAGGTGCTGGACGCGCTGTGGGGGCATCTGCGCAATCATTTCACCCGGCATTCAGAGTGGGCTGGCAGCCTGGCGGCGGTCATGTTGCTGCGCCGCTATGCTCCGGCGTTTCTTGTCCGAGGGCTGCCTCCTACCCTGTTGTATGGCCATACACAGACGGCCGTGGATTTCCGTCACGCCGTGGCACTGGCCCAGGCAACGGTTCCCGGGCTCGCCTGGCGCAAGCGTTTCACTGATCTTGAAGCCTTGTGGGCGAATGTCCTGACGGAAACCTTGACGCAAGCTCAGCAAGCCGCCTGTGCGGCGCTGCGCAACGATGCCTCGATCTATTTCGCGATGTGCCGAGGCCATCTGAGTGCCGGTGGCCTCGACGAAGTCGCCGATGACGATGCGCAAAAGGCCATTAAATTTACCCATGCTGATAGCGAGCGGCGGGAGAAAAACCTCAACGCGTTGCTTGAGCCGCCGCCGGACCGGAAAGAAATGGCGCGGGCGCAGATCAAAATCGATGCGCCCGGCGTCGATCAGGACAAGCAGCGGTTGACGAGCCTGGAGGAGAAACGCCGGTTCGACAGTATCCTGATTACGTTGAGCAAGTGGATCGGCAGCTGGATCTCCAAGGAGTGGGATGGACCTTATATGTCCGATGTCGAGCGCTACATGACCAATGTGGAGGGCTATGGCCTGAACGACGAGGAACTCGGCTTTCAGAGCAGGGAGCTCGGTGGTCCGGCATTGTCCGCTCGATTCGAGAAGGCCTATGACCGTTTTGAACAGGCCAGCGACGCCGCTCAGCGCGAGAAGATGATCGACGCCATCCTTGATCTTCCCGCGCATCAGCGCCGGGAGCTGATGGCTGCCGATCGATTGGTGTCGGTAAGCTTCAAGGATTCCGAAGGCAAGCCAAACAGGCTGGGCCATTTCGGCGTGCTTGCGCTGGGAGACGGCTATGCCTACGAACTGTTCTGCCCCTCCGGCACGGTTCGCAAGGTTGTCCTGGAAATCGGTGCGGACGCTCGAGTCCACCGATATTACGGCTCCACGGTTTATTACCCCGGCAAGGTATTGGAGGTCTACGACTTCAGCGGACTCCCCGCGCTGGATGCGACGGCCTATATCGAAGGTCGCGAGGGCCTTTCCAGGGAACAAGGCGGCAAGCTGACGTATCTGTTCGACAATCCTTATCGGCCTCGCCGCCACCAACAGGTAATACCGGAGCGGCAGGCTGTCGAGGGACTCTGCAAGTTGATGCAGGAGCATCATTTTGGCCAGGTGGTCCGCCAGTTGCGCCCCTACTACCGGCGGCGCACGCCTCTGGAAATCCAGTACCAACGATGGCACCGGGAGCTTGACGTGCCGCTGAGCTTCATCGTGCCTTTCTACTCGCTTTATCTGGACATCAAGCACAACCAGGTCGGCACCGCCACGGTGCTGTTCGCGGCGTTGGAAGTCATCACGTTCCTGCTGCCGTTTAATGGCGCGTTCAGGAGCGGTTACACGGCATCGGTAACGTTGGGGCGGGTGGTCGCCCGCACTACCAGCCTGGTGGTGTCGAAAGTCGCCTTGCGGCTGGCCAAGACTGGCGTGGCGAGCGCCGCCTTCAGCAAAGTGCTGCTGATCGGAACGCTTGAAGCCCTTAATCCCATGCCGTGGGGCCTGTTTGCGCTGGTCGGCAGGGCTGGGTGGAAGGGCGTCAGAGTGTTGAACGAAACGCTCTGGCGTTTGCGCCAACTTCACTGGCTGATGGAAGACACTTTTGCCCTGGCATACGGACATACCCGGCATATCTGGAGAACGCGCGGGCTCCTGGCCCCACACAGCCTGCGCAGGTTGCCGGCGATTACCCGTGGACCCGTCGACACGGTAGCGGTGAATTTTCGTGCGGATTTCAGCTGGGGCAATCGCAAGCTGAGTATCGCCCAGCAGATCGACCTGCATGCGCGGGATGTGGATATCAGCGGCGCGGTTTTGCAGGACCACCTGTATCGCCTGGGCGACGCCGAATACATTTCCATGCAGGGCAACCTGTATCAGGTGCACCGCAGCGCCAATGCGCAACTGCGCATCAGCCGTGGCGAGCACAGCGGTCCGCTGGTGGAATATGCCAAGGCCGAGCAGCAATGGCGCCTGGCTCAGGGCGGGCTGGCTGGCGGGATGCTTCCGGCGGGCGCAGCGCAGCCTCCAATCCCGCGTCAAGTCACCTTGCCCATGGATGGGGTGGAAGGTGCGGCCCCCGATTTTCAAGTGCGCATCGCGGTTCAGGTCATTTATGACGCCGCGGAAGGCGGATGGCGAGAAAGGCGCGGCGGTCAGCTCGGCGCCATGCTCTGGCGCAACGCCGCAGGCGAATGGCAACGCGGTACGCTCATCGAATTCCGCAACCGGCCGGCGCTGCTGGCGCCCCCAGGCAACCTGCGGACCGTCGAGTTGCCTGCACTGCCGGCGATGCCGATGCAGCTCGAACCGGTTCCGGCCGTTGTCCACTATCTCTGGTTAGGGCGGGACCCGCTCGGGCGCGATGCCCTGGTCAATATGGCCTTCAACGCCCGCCAGGCTCCGGGCTTCCAAAGTATCTTGCATGTGGATCTGGAGCCCGCTGCACTGCAGCAACTGGTCACCGAGGCGGGCGAGCTGATGCCTGGCCTGGTAATCAGGAACCTGAACGACGAACTATTTTTCCAGAACCTGAGCGGCACCCCTCTGGGCGAGCAATACCGTCATATCACCGGTGCCGCGCTTCCTTATTATCCCGCCGCCTCGCACGTGCTGCGCTATCCATTGCTGAATGCCTATGGCGGTATCTATCTGGATGTCGACAGCGCCATCCTGATCTCCATCCCACCGGGTCAGCTCGTCGCCACTGACGACGGGCTGTTGCTGGGCAACTGGGTCCGTAGCGCGTTGGGCTCCGGTTATGAACCGAGCCATTTTGCCAGTCGCCCGGACAACCGGATCCTGCAGGCGATTTCACTGGAAATGACGCAACGCTATCAAGCCGGACGGGCCCATTACGACAGCATCGCACCCAGGGACACCCGCCAGCACTTGCAGGACTTCTACCGTGAGCATTCCAGGCTGACTGGCACCGGATTGTTCAATGATGTGCTCGCGCAAACACCGGCGTACCCGCTGCTGCCACAGATGGGCCTGGCGGATTCGTTTGGAATATACGACCCGGCATACGAGCGATCGGCTTTCGAAGCGGCCATGCGGCACTTTCCGTTTGCTACGCTGCATCCGATCCAGCCGACCCGGGTGCCGAACTGGCGGCAAGCCTTGTCCCGGTTCGAAGAGCCGCTCCCGGAGGCTAGATTGCTGGAGCACATGCGGGCGCTCCATGTTCCTGGCGATTCCGGTTCCGATGCAGCACTGGCCGCACTGGCCACTCTGCGCGCACAAGGCCGCAGCGCCGAGGCAATTGCCCAGACCTTATCGACAATGGGGTTCCAGCGTGCGCGCATGAACGAAGCACTCGAACGAAGGCAAAGGATGCTGTCTGTCACCTCTCCCGCGCGCATTGAGGAGCACCGGGACCTGCACGCAGCGCTGATGGCGCACTGGCAGGCTGATGCCTGGGCAACTGAGCTGAATCTGCCCCCGGCGGTTTTGCAACTCGGCAACGTGCCTGTCGAGTCGCTTGTCGACCTGCCGCCCTGTTTTTATTCGAGCGTCCACGGCTTGCGCTTGGGGCCGGGGGTACGCTGGCTTAACCGGGAACCTCTGAGCAGGTTCAATAACCTTTCCCGCCTGGAAATCGACTGCTCCGACCTCATGGGTTTTTTTGTCCCACCTCCCCAGCACGTCCCGCAATTGTTGCATCTGAGCCTGCTCAACATGCACGACGCCGCCCGTCATCTGAATGCGATTCGACGGATTACCACGTTGCAGATCCTTGACCTGACCGGCGCGAGGGGACTGACGCCGCCGGACAATGCGATTCTCGACCTGAGCGACTTCGGGCTGCGCTCGATCATTCTGGATGGCTGCAGGCTTCAGGTTTTCCCGATCGTCGATTTCAGCGCGACCGAGCAGTTGTCCCTGGTCAATAACCGGATCGACGCCATACCTGCGGGATTGCTGGCCAACCCGAGCAGTGCCGCCCGTCACATCGAGGTGAGACTGGAGGGCAACCCCCTGCCGCAACAGGTCCGGGCCAGGGTCCTCTTCGCCAACGGGGAGAACCGTCGCTACCGGTTTTTCGTTGACGACAGGCCGTTACCTGGCGAGTTGCGCCGGCAGGTGCAGACATGGCAGGAGGAGTCGCTACGAATTCGTCAGGTCTTCACCGAGTGGGCGCAGGCGAGCAGCTCCACCACGCCCGTGCCCGATACCGTTCGCGTGGCGCGAGAACGGCTCGGTGCGCGGATGTTCGAGGCCCATCAACGCTACCGCAGCAGCGGCCAGGGCGCGACATTGGCACTGGAGTTGCTGACGGAACTGCCGCCGGACAATCTTCCAGCGCAGGCCTACCAGGCGGTGCACGACCTGGAGATACGGCGGCCTGGTCTTGGTCACCATGAGCTCGGGCAGCTCATCAAACGTTTCCAGGCCGTGCGCAGCCTGATCATCAGCAGCCCGACGAGCCCGATAGCCAGGCTACCCGAAACCATTAGCTCGCTCCCCGAACTCATGTGGCTGGAATTGACGAACCTGGGCATCGAGATCGACCAGCCGGCCATCGAGCTGTTCGCCTCGGTCGCCCACCTCATGCACCTCAACCTGGGCGGTAACCGCCTGGGAGCGATCGACAACACAACGGCCCTGGCCAATCGCTTCGGTGCCAACGCGGGCCTCTATCTCAGCCGTATGCATATTGAACAGTTTCCCCGCTGGATAGACGCACACTTGCTATCGAGCCTGGAAGAACTCGACCTGTCCGAAAATCTCCTCACCCACATTCCGGAAGATGTATTCAGCAACGAAGGCAATCACCAGGCATCCACCGAAGTAGTGCTGGCAGGCAACCCGCTCGATCCCGAGCTTTCCCAGCGATTGCTCGACTCGATGGCCGCGGTGCAGCCGGGTATCCCTCGCTTTACCTTCGAACTGGATGACTTGCAGCTTGATCATTTCGCTCAACCGGGACCGGTCCCTACGCCCAGTGTCGACCCATGGCTCGAAGGACTCGATGAACTCGAAGCGGCACGTCGCCGGCAACTATGGCAAGACATCGGGCGGGCAGGCGCTTCGAACCTCATGACCATGATCAATCAACTGCGGCAAACCAACGATTTTTTCCACGCTGCCCGCCGACCTGAACTGATCGGCTCGGTCTGGACGGTCCTTGAACAAGCTGGCAACGACGCGGTGTTGCGGCGCCGATTGAATGATATGGCCGAGGAGGGCGCGCGGATGCGCGCGCAGGGGGAAACCTGTGTGGATGGCTTGCGTGTCGAATTCGCCCGGATCGAAACCGAGGCCATGGTTCATCAGGCGCTGCCGGCCGGCATGCCGGAAGAGCAACGAGGGGCCTGGTTCTACCAGCGGCTACGGGCCAAGTATCGGGCCGATGCGGTCGAGGTCATTGCCAACCGGCAGGCAGGGGGACGTGATGTTGCCGAGGTACGCATGGCTTACCTGATCGGCACGCGCGAGCCCCTCGGCCTTCTTGTCGCGCCTGGAAGCATGGCATTTGCCGGCGCTGCCCGGATCAGGCACGGCGAGCTGTCCAGGGTGGTACAGATTGTTCTGGAGGAGGAGCGCTTGGGAGGCCTGCTCAACTACGGCCAGCTCCAGCCATTCTGGACCCAGTACCTGCGCGAACGTTACGCCGCTCGTTTCGCTCGCCTCGAAACCGAGTATCGGCAACGGGTATTGGACATTGATGATGTGTATCCGGCTGACAACCCTGAGCAGCGCGCTGCCCACCTGCAGGAGATGGTTAGCGGGCACGAGGCGAACCAGCAACGGCTGATCAGCGAGCTGACCGCCGAGGAGGGCAACGCACTCCATCCGCCTGAGTGAGCCGCCCTATATATATGTACCGCCAAGGCCGCCGGGCGCCTGCACAAACTGAGGCCTCCACAATCATGGAGGTTTCAGATGCCAACCTTGGCCCACCGCTCTTTTATCCGCAGCCGGCTTCCCGCCTGGCTGCTTGAGGCACGTCCTGCCGAACAGGCCAAAATGCGCGAGGCTGCCCTCAGCCTGGCCACGGCCGGGTATCGGTTGAACGATGCAATAAAGACTGTTCCCTCGATACGCGATTTTGCGTTACCGCGCCTGCAACCGGCGATGGATCGGTTGTTTGGCGCGTCGATTGACTTGGAGTCATCGTTTCTGGTCAAGCCCAATGAGCGCGAAAGACACTCGCTGTTTGATTGGGCGCTGTACAACTTCACCCGAGCCGATACCCAGGCGACAGCATTTGCCAGGGGGAGCCACTTTGAGCTTCGTCCCGATAGTGGCTGGGCCTCGCGTACAAAACCTGGTGAATTCGCGAGACTGTGCCGCGAGCTCGACATCGGCGGTGCTTATCAAACGGAGTTGCAGGGTCAGATGCCTGCATGGCCGAGCAAAACGGTTGATGTGCCGCGTCTTGCAATAAAATACCTCGACTATTATCAGGCACTGCTTCAGCACGATGCGCAACGGGCCCGAATGCAAGGCCTGCTGGACACCGAAGGCGAGCGCATCCTGGCTTACGTCCGTATCCAACTCGATGCCGCCCGTCCTGTGGAAGCCTTGACGACGGTGTACATCAGCGGTCTTGAGTTAAAGCATACGGAGGGCGCGAATCGCCCGGCGGTTTTGCGTGGCGTACGGGTGTTTTGGGCCCGGCACCCTGGCACCGCAGTAGAGACGATACCGTTGGTGGTACATATTCCCGGCGACCCTGTCGCACCGCTCAAGCAATATTCCAGTTCGCTCGATTTCTCCAAGGACCTGTTCGCCCGCCTGACCCGCACGGACGATGCCGCATTCCTGCGCAGCCTTATGCCATTGCGCGACCGGGGCTGGTTCGACAAGGCTGTGCAGCATAGGGCGAAAGATGAGCAATGGGACTTCAACGCGGGCGGAGTGCCTGACGGTTATTATCACGGCCTTTATCAGAATTGGCGCAGCAGCGTGATGACACGTGCATCGGAGGTCGCGAGACCGGTGGCTCTTATCGAGCGCAACGCATTGCCAAAGAACGCCCACTGGTGGCTGAACCTTGAGATTGAAGTCATTGCCTTGGTCCTTATCTGTGTGGCTGGCGCCGAGGTGGTGGAATCCGCGGCGGCGGTCCTCGGCATCGGGCAACTCGTCCAGGATGTTTATGAGGGCATCCAGCAATTGAGCGAGGGCCACCTGCGCCAGGCGATTGGGCATCTGTTCGATGCCGCGCTGGACGCCGGCATGGAGGCCGCGGGCGATGTCGCGGCCAACACCCTGGTGAGCGAGATGTTTCCCGTCCCCTTGGTCAATGACAGTCTACGGCTGTGGCACGGTCTCACCGCGGGCTTCATCGCCAAACGCTCACCCCCGGCCGGCTTGGCGCCTGACGAATTTGGCATCTGGCGTGCCGCCGGCAGAGCCTGGGTCAAGGTCGGT
The DNA here is from genome assembly GCF_051132075.1 of Pseudomonas sp. R3-56. Lineage (NCBI taxonomy): Bacteria > Pseudomonadati > Pseudomonadota > Gammaproteobacteria > Pseudomonadales > Pseudomonadaceae > Pseudomonas > Pseudomonas sp. R3-56. The sequence continues at coordinate 1,630,781 of NZ_CP071657.1, forward strand.
GAACACTTCTATGAGGTCGTTGGCGATGAGCGTTCGCTGCGCCTCAAGTTGCCGGCGAATTATCGTGGAATGGAGCCGGCGCTTGAGTGGAGCCGAGCCAGAGGGTGGCGCTGGGCTTATCAGAGCCCCTTGTGCATGACGGGCTTTCGCCTGCTGCGCGAAGTCGTTCCCGGGTTTCGATTATTGCGCGATATAAGCCTGCAACGCGCCCAGTGGTCGACAGGCATCACTGATGAGCAACTGCGTTATGCGGCGCTGAACGACACGCCATTGCCGGGGCAGTTGCTTTACATGGCCCGGCGCTTCGAAGCACGCGAGCAGTTGCTGGAGGCCGAGGTCCGTTTACGCGCCGGCGAGGCTTTGCCAAGTGTGCCGCGGGGGATGGTGCAAATGCTCACGGAACTGCCCGGCTGGCCAGCCCAGCGGGCGTTTCGTTATACCGGCGAAGCAGGCACCTCCTTCGCCTCGCCAGGAACCGGCGCCGAGCTGCTTCTCGACGTGGCGGATTTCAGAACCGGGCGTTGGCAGCAGCGGTTGCTCGCACAGCTTGGATCAACCGAGGTGCGTGCACTTTTGGGCGAGGGAGCTTCAGCACAGGAGCCCACGCTCGTCCATCAACGCCTCGCCGACCGACTGGCCGACAGGCTGAAGACCCACAGCTATCTGCTGATTGACGCCTTCGCCGATCTTGACGCGTTTACCGAGCTTGAAACCCGTCCCGGCGCAGCACTGATGCATCGCCTGTTCCCGAGTCTGCCAGGCCCCATGCTCGATTCGCTGTTGGCAAGCGTAACCGGCGAGGAACTGCAAGGGCTGCTGGCCGGCCGGGTGTCGAACAGCCTCGCCAGGCGAACGGTCGAGGCCCTGCGGGAGCTGCGAATCTGTCGTGCGCTGGAGTTCATGCTGGCCTCCGAAGCGAGTAATGACCGCGACCGGCTGGTCATGGCCTTGCTCGGCCCCGAACTGGATAAGATTGGCGGAGAGGTACAAGTCCAGCTCATTCTTGACAAGGGATTTATCGGTGGTCCACTGAGGGTGGGCAAGCGGGGACCGCTCAAGACTATTCGCCGCACCGGAGCGCATTACCAGTTATTTGACGAGACGGGCAAGGCACTCACCGCGCTGACCAACCTTGAAATCGCCCTGTCGCGCATATTGTTCGATAACCAACCCAACCCCATGGAGCTGGCTAATAAAAGGCAAGGTGACCTGCGTGCTCGCCTGTTCGAGCGCGCATTGAACTCCCGTGCGTCGTTGCGCCTGCACCTGGGCATGCTCGCGCTGACACCGCCGAAGCTGCGGTTACTGGGCGGCTATCCGATGATCGACCGTTCGGCGCTGGTATCGGCGCGCCGCACGCTGGACGAACGCCTCTGGAGTTTGTACCCCGACCAAGACATCAGCGCCGCCGTAAAGGCTGAATTGCAGGCGCGTAGCATCAGTACCGGCAGGGCCATCGAATCGTTCGTAAGTGACAAGGAGATTGAATGGAGCCGGCTCGACTTGAGCCTGCGCAATTGGGAGACGGCAGCGGGCAAGCATCATGAAATTGAACACGACAACCCGGCTGTTCGATTGGAAACACGTCAGCATTTTGGCAAGGAGTTGCGTAAATGTTGGCGGCGTGAAAGGACTTCCACCTTGGTTGAAGAAGGTGAGGTGCGGGAAGTCTTTTCCTTGGCGGTGGAGGGCGATACGGTCGGGGTGCTGCCGAGCATCGACGCTGATTTCAGCCATGTCGAGCTGCTGATATTGCGTGATATGGGCCTGACGCCAGACCCTTCGCGCTTTCTGCGTCTGTTCCCTCGCGTAGCGGCACTCTGGCTCAGTGAAAATCGTCTGACCCGTTGCCCGCCGGCAATTGCGCAGATGCCGCGGTTGCGACTGTTGCACCTGGGCCGCAACCCGATCGTATTTGATGACCAGACGTTTACCCCACTGCTCGCGGCGGGGGCGGGCTCTGAACTCCAACATATGGATTTGTCAGGAATCGATACCTCGATGGATGCCGAGGGGCCCGGCGGCGTCTCTGCCATTGAGGCGCTGGGCCGGTTACCCAGGCTGGAGGAGTTGGTGTGGTCGGATAATGACGGGTTCGCGCCAGCGCAACTCCAGGCCATCGGGCGCTTGATTCGATTGCAGTTGCTCGACCTGACGAATTGCCGATTGCGCCTGGACGCTCAAAGTGCTGCTTTTGTGGCCCAGTTGGCCAATCTGCGGCGCCTGAACCTGGGCGCAAATATCATCAGCGAACTGCCGGACCTGACAGGATTATCCCAGCTGACCGACCTGGATCTTTCCTTGGCACGGATCGAGAGCGTTCCCCTGGCGGTCATCGCGCTGCTGCGACGCGATCCCTTGGGGCTGCTCGCCGTGGACCTGTCGGGCAATCGCATTACCAGCGTCGAAGCCCTGTTGCCGACGCTGGCGCGCCCGCTTGGGGAGGGCGAGAGGATGGTTGTGGCCTTGGATGACAATCCTCTGTCGACAGAACAGATCGAGCGTCTGCGCAGCACCGGGCAAAGCTTCGCCTATAGCCGGGACATCTGGATGGGTAATGAAACGGTGCAGCGCCGGTTTGAAGCCCTGCGCCAGAATCCTGCCGATGGACGATTCCTGGATTGGCTCAGCGATGCGGTGAAGCAGAGTGAGGGATACGATTTCGGTCCCGATCTCGATAGCGGGAGGGATCGCGCCCTGGCCATTGCCGGGTGCTTTTTCCAGCTGGACGCAGAGACGGCGCAGCTGGCAGGGCTTGTTCCCGATTTCGATGAACGTTTTGATGCGTTTCGAAAGCGCATTTGCCAGCGTTTGCAGCATCTGCCCCTGTCCATCCTGGATGAGGCGACGCCGCCGATCCTGGACGAGCTGGAAACGCACCTCGCGATCTTCCTGAGCTGGTGCCGCGCAATGGCTCAGCCCCAACAGCCACCCTTCGCCTCGTTCATTCATGATCTCTTCGGTGCCTGGCAGCAATACCTGAGTGTTGTGCAAAGATGGGATGGCGTGCGTATCGCCAATGACGCTACTCAAGAGCGCTTCGTCCAGCGCCTGCTCGAAACCCAGGGGGCATTCTCGACATGGGAAAACCCGCAGTACGGTGACCTTTACTGGTTCCCTTACCTTAGGGAAATGTCGGCGCGTTGGGCCGACTTCCAGACACAGTGGGATGAGCTCGGCGAAACCTTGACCGAGGCTTCCAGCACGCCGGTCGACACGTCCAACTGGCCGCAGGTGCTGCGCGACTATCTGCTTGCTCCTCCCCGAGCGCTACCTGGCCCAGCGCTGGAAGCGGCATCGGACGTGGTCTGGGGCAACGCCGCCGTCCAGCTCAACGAAGACCAGTATCGGCGGGCATGGGCGATATTTCGTGCGGTGAAGGCCAGCGAGGCCGAGGGTGTCGCCATGCAGGCTACCGAGGAACTGGTCGGGCCCTGGTGGGCAGGCGGAGGGCGTCTGGGGGCGGCGCCCTAAGTGGGTGGGGTGAAGCCGGCCGACCTTTGCTTGGGTGACATGAGGGCGAAACCGAACAGGTCAGGGTACCTGTCAACTCTGACAGTATCGCCGCCAAAGATAATCGCGCCTAATTCATCCAAGGCCTTAGCCGCCACGCAGGACGATGGGCGCGGTTTGTCGCGTCCGATGTTATCGACTGTCACCACGCGCTGAGTGGCCATTGGCGTCATCATAGTGAATGGGAGCGATAGCATGGCCAACGCAGATACCCGAATGAAGCGACAAGAGGCGCACAGCGCTTACCTCAGGATGCGTAGCGAACATCGGTCGAGGGTGGACCTCGAGAAAATAATCATTGATTCCGGCAATTATGCCGATGAGGCGAAAGGCCTGCTTAAGGGACCCGTTCTGCAGAACGGGTTGATAGTCAAGATCCCCAAGTGGGCTAACCCGCCGCTTCCGGGGAAGTCGGATAGGATCGAAGTCAAGTTCGCTATTGGCAGCGGCCGGTTCGATGTTGTGGCGGAGCAGGTATTTGAAGATCTTTCGGGCCCCTTTCCCTACGAGATGGTGATTGGTAACGATCGCCTTCCGCAAAGTGCTGATTGCCGTATTTGCTATGTCCATTACAACTGGGAGAACAACGAAACCGAGTCGCCAATCACCCCGGTTATTTGCGATCAGGTACCGCCTTACAACCGGGAGCTGCCGAAAGCATTGAAGTTTGTAACTACAAACCTTGATGACAGCAACCTGCCGGCCGGCAGCAACCTGACCGCGACGATTCCTGGTTATCCGGATTGGCAAGCCACCGACAAGATTTACATTTTCCTCGTTGATGCGGCCGCTATTCCTGAAGATCCGACAGGGCTTACGCCGATTTTTTTCGGACCTGTTCCAGATCCAGGCAGCGGCGACGCCAGCGTGCAGATCAATGGTAACGACGTTCGAGATTTCGGAGATGCAGAGTGCGTGTTTATGTACGTCCTGCAAGACGAGGCGACCAACTTCAGCGCCATCTCCGACTACGAGAAAATGACTCTCACCTTCGGGCCGCTGCCAGATGATCTGCTGGCGCCGGAAATCCCTCAGGCTGATCCAGGCCCGCTGGTAGCCGAACACGCCCTGGCGGGGGTGAGTGTCTGGATTCCCCGATATGACAATCACAAGCGTGATGACGAGATTCAATTGAGCTGGGGAAATACTGACCTCGGTAAATTTCCGGTCGGCAACAACCCGCCGGAAAAAATCGAGATCCCGGTGAGCCCTGCACTCCTCATGCTCCAGGAATATGGAGAAGGTACCACCGGAAACAAGCCAACCGAGATCAGTTATCAAGTCATTCGCAAAGGCCGGCCATTTGGACCTCAAAGCAAAGAGATCCAGGTTGACTTTGAGGTCCCTATCCCTTGGATCCCCTGGCCGCCCCTGGATTGGCCTGACCCGGTGCATCCAAGCCTGGTGGCTGGTGAAGTGAGGAATCACGACGACTCCCGAACCAATGAATTGGCGAGGGCAGACAAGAACGAGGACGCAACATTTGCCTTCACCTGGTACGCCAAGGCGGTCAACGGCCACATCATCGATTTTTTCTGGAACGGCACGGCTGTCCCTGAGGCCCGGATAACTTTCGATGCTACAAATCCGGATCATGTACCTGGCCAGGAGCAAACTGTCATCATCCCCTGGAATTACATCAAGGGCGGCGGCAATGGCCCGACGGTGCCTGTGCATTACCAACTGAGCGTGACTGACGGGAAAAATGATCTGAAGTCCGCAACAACACCAGTCTTGGTCAATGCCATTGCCATTGACCTGCCGGCCGCTAACTTCCCCTCCAATCCTGGTCCGGACGATTATCTGGGCTGCCGTACCCTTGAGCCCGATGGCGCACTAAAAGTCGACATACCCGACCTCTCCGGGTTGTTGAAGGACGGCAATACGATCAAGTTCAGGTTCACTCCCATGAGGGGATCGGTTCTCGGGTCGGATGAAGATCCCATTGAAGAGGCGATATTCAATAAGGACTACACACTTGGCACTGAGTGGCCCGCCACGGGCTTCACGATCATGGTGGAACCCTACGATGACCATATCTTGCCTCTTTATCACGAAAATGCGGATCGCCTGGGACGCGTGAAGATCGAGTATTTTTTCCACGACGGGACGGAAGAAATTGGCTCGCAATCCTTGACCAGAATGACCGCATTTTATGGGCCAAGCGCTCCTTGTCCAATCACAACACCCTGAGTCTCGATAACGAGCCGAAGCATGGGCGCTTGTCGCCCATGCGCGCAGGCTGGCACGGACTCGCCGCGGTTCAGCAACCCGAGTGACTATGAGACAAGTCTTACGAGCATAGAGATAAATCCTACATATCTTTACGGGGGGAGTGCCTAGGATTGCCGCCTTTGATCGTCAGGCACCCAGGCATGACGGTTACCAGAGACGCTTGTTCATCAGGAGTTACCCATGCCCGTCAGCCATCCATCTTTCGTAACGCCGCTTACGCGTTTACGCAAACTTGCGACGCTCGCACCGTTCTTGTTGATCAGCCCGAGCGGATTGGCCCAGACATTGGTCGACAATGGCGCCACGAAGACCATCAATGCCAACACCGCGGTTGACGATTACCTGGTAGAGAATGCAAGTACCCTGAACGCCAACGGCGCCACGACTCGCCAGATCCGTGCCGCCATAGGTTCGACGATTGCCCTTGATGGAACCCAGGTTGCCGCTCAAGGCACGACCAATGGCGTGGATCTGTCCGCCAGTGATGCGACCATTACCAACAAGAGCAGGGTCGTCAGCAGCCGCACCGGGCTGCGTCTGGCACAAACCGTCAACGGTGGGTCCACGGCCCTGGTCAGTGACAGCGAGATCATCGGCGGCACGGTGGGGGCAAGCCTCAGTGCCCAAAGCCAGTTGACGCTTCAGGCGGGTTCCACCGTCATTGGAAGCGATGCGGATGGCATCGGGGTGGAAAGCTTTGGCGGCAAGGTATCCGCCACCGACAGTACGATCATCGGCGGACTCAACGGGGTGAGCCTCTTCGCCTCCCTCGACCTGTCCGGCGGCAACGCGCTGATCCTGAACAACTCCCGCGTCGAAGGCGTGAGCGGCTCGGCGATCATCGTTGACGGTCTGGCCCGGGCCAACGCCGAACGCGTGAACATCGAGGTCAACAACCGCTCCACCCTGGTGGGCGGCAACGGGACGCTGGTGGAAGTGGTCAACGATTCCCGCCTCGATTTCAAGGCCGACGACAGCGACCTGATCGGCGACATCGTCGTCGAAACCGGGAGTAGCGCCGATGTTGCCCTTGACCATGGCGCAACACTCACCGGCCGCCTTGAAAACGTACAAAGCCTGGCCGTCGACAACGAAGCTCGCTGGGTAATGGTTGGTGACGGCGAGGTCGACAAGCTTTTAATGAGCGGGGGAGGCATCCAGTTCGGCAATCCGGGCGAATTCTACAAGTTGACGGTGGGCGAGCTGTCGGGCAACGGTACTTTTTTCATGCACACCAACTTCGCCACGGGCCAGGTCGACACGTTGAATGTGACCGGGACGGCCACGGGCAGTCATCTGGTGTCGCTCGACAGCAGTGGCTCGGAACCGGGGGCCGCGGCTTCCACGCCAGTCGTCCATATCGGTGGCGGTGATGCCCGGTTTTCCCTGTTGGGTGGGGAGGTGAACCTGGGCGCCTATTCCTACAACCTGATCAAGCGCGGCGACACCGACTGGTACCTGGACACCACGTCGAAAGTCATCAGTCCGGGTACGCGAACGGTGATGGCGCTGTTCAATGCCGCGCCGACCGTCTGGTACGGCGAACTCAGCACCTTGCGCAGCCGCATGGGCGAAGTCCGCAGGGACCAGGGAAAGGCCGGGGGCTGGATGCGCGCCTACGGCAACAAGTTTGACGTCAGCGCCAGTTCCGGTGTGGCTTACAAGCAAACCCAACAGGGCTTGTCATTCGGTGCCGATGCGCCGTTGCCAATGGGTGACGGTCAGTGGCTGGTCGGGTTGCTGGGTGGTTACAGCAAGTCCGATCTGGACCTGAGTCGTGGAACCACAGGCGAGGTCGACAGTTACTACCTCGGTGGCTACACCACCTGGCTGGATGACGAGAGCGGCTACTACTTCGACGGTGTGCTCAAGTTCAACCGATTCCAGAACGAATCCAGTGTCCAGCTCAGCGATGGCAAAAAAACCAAGGGCAGCTATGACAGCCATGGCGTCGGCGCGTCCGTGGAGTTCGGTCGCCACATCAGGTTGGATGACGATTATTTTGTCGAGCCCTTCACCCACTTGTCGGGAGTCGTTATCCAGGGGAAAAACTACGACCTGGATAACGGCCTGGCCGCTGAAGGTGGGCGTACGAAGTCATTGTTGGGCAAGGTTGGGGCGACGGTCGGGCGTAACTTCGAGCTGGGCGAAGGCAAGGTATTGCAGCCGTATCTGCGTGCGGCCTACGTACACGAATTCGCCAATAACAACGAAGTGAAGGTCAACGACAACAGGTTCAACAATGATCTTTCCGGTTCCCGTGGCGAAATGGGCGCGGGTGTGGCCATGACGCTGACCGATAAAGTCTCGGTCCACGCGGATTTCGATTACAGCAACGGCAACAAGATCGAGCAGCCGTGGGGAGCGAACGTAGGCGTGCGCTATAGCTGGTGATTTCAGCGGGCTGACGCTACGCGGTGCATTCAACTTTCTTTACACGAAGCGAGGATAACGGCAACGGCCATTGTCCTTGCGCTTCTTCAGGGAGTCTTGTCATGAGCGAGTCAGCAAACGCGTCCAATAGCCCCATGCAATTACTGGCGCCTCGAGTGGAGGAGCTGCTTGAAGACATTCCCGGCGGCCAAATCAATCTGCTACCGGAAGCCAGCACACACGCCGACCTGAAGGTCTGCTTTGAACTATGGGAGAATTCTGATCCAAGGCTGGGAGAGGAGTCGGTTGAACTGTTCCTTGACGGCGACCCGGTAAATTCTCGCCATTGGAGCGGTGCGCCTATCGAGGTGTCTGACCGGTGGGTAATGCTCCCGGGCACGCAGTTGCGGGGCAACGACGGGCGCCATCAGCTGCATTACAAGGTGACTATTGCTTTAAATGGTGAATCCGATGAGTCCGCTCCGTTGACGATGACGCTCGATACGTCTGCGCCGGAGCTTGCGTTCATCAACCCACCAATAATCGACCCGATCATTGTCGAAGATGGGCTCTCTGAACAATACCTCATCGACAACCACGGAATCGTGGCCGTGAACGTTCCCACTTACCCCGAACCGGCCCCCGGTGACCGTATCGTCGCGGCCTGGAAGAACGAGGGTAACGGCCAGCAACGGGAAGTATCCAGGACGCTTACCGAAGATGACTACGAAGAGACGCAGTTTCAGCTGGAGTTCGACGAAGCGCTCATTCGCGACATGGGCGACGGGCCGCGTTCGATCTCCTATCGGGTCTTCGATCGGGCCGGCAACGAATCGCCTGAGTCCGATCCGGTCTCGTTCCTGGTGGCGGTCTTGCGGGCGCCGCATTATGTTCCTTACCCATGGATCGCCGAAGCCGAAGGCAGTCCATCACAATGTGCCCAACTGGAGCCACGGAAGGCATTGAACGGAGCGACTGCACAGATTCCCGAGGATGCCGTCTATTACCACGATGATGTCGTCTCCATGCAGTTTGGCGAACCTGGCACGACGGGGGCGGTTTCCGTTCCAGTGCCGTGGGGCCAGAAGGCAGTAAAAATTCCTGCGGCAAATATCGCGGCGATGTTCAACAAGGATGTGCCGATGTACTACGGTGTGAAACTCGCGGACGGCACCGTCAAGGACTCGGAGACACTGACGGTACAGGTCGAAGCGTTCAACCAATTCCCGCCCCCCCAGTTGGAACTTCCCTTCACCACTCCGGTATCCAAGGCCGCAATTCCGGACGGCGGGTTGCCTGTGCATCAAAAAAAATGGCTGTTTATCAGCGAGGCCTGCCTGGTGACCGTCAAGGTGTCGGGCGTGGGCAAAAGTCTGACTGTCCTGGACAAACATCGAGTTGTAGCAGCAGAGGTCAACAATGGGGTGAAAGTGAAACTGCCCCGGGATTTCATGCTGTCCCTGCCAATCGGTAATCCGTTTATCGTGGAAACCCGGGTCAGCTTCGATGACGGTGGGAAATGGCTGGTTTTCGATACCTTGCGACCGATGCTGAGGGATTGACCGAAGCCTCTACTGGAAGGAGAGGGTAAAGCTCAGCGCGCCATTGGCGCTGCCTGGGCTCACTACGCTGCCGGTCTTGTAGAACCTCGCGGTGAAGCCGAGCGTCTTGTCGCGGGCGTTTTCAATGGAACCGAAGAACACGTCCGTGCCCAATGGCACGGGGGTGATCCCATCGCCTCGCAATATCTGGATGCCGACACCCCGGGCGCCCGAGCCATTACCCAGACTGAATACACCGTTACGGCCGTCGCCCTCGGGCAAGGACCCGTTGGCGCCGTCGAGGCGGATGTAGGCGTTGGCCTGGTTGGCGTTGGTCGGGTCGGCCTCGCAGCGGGTCAGGGTGATCGTGAACGGCACCGGCGTGGTGGCATAGTCGGGAGAATTGAAGTCGCCGACCTGCCAGGTACCCAGCGGTACCGGGTCGACACTCACCGGGTTGGCGCCCACTGCACATTGGGACTGAATGACCGTTGCGTTCAGGTTGTAGCCAAAGCCTTTGCCGATGTTGGAGAAATAACCGTCGAACATATGCCGGTTCACCATGTGCGGACCGGGGGCGATAGGGCCGGTCTTGACCAGCGTGACCAAACTGCGCAGCCTGGAGAGAGTGAACGGCGTCACCATGCGCCGGCTGAGTTGTGCGTCGAAGGGCACCACGGGGCTGCCGCCGATGGGGACGAAGGAGTTGCCGGACTGTCCGTCGAATCCGGCTTCCAAAGTAACGCGCGCACCGATTCCCGGTATGTTGGTGGCGAAAATCCTATCGTCGACGCCGCCATTGCCAAAGGTGCCCCGATGATGATCGAACGGCGCTATGTTGATGGCGTTGAAGTCCAGCGTCACGCTGCCGTCGTTAGTACAGATGATGGTCGGGCCCGGGCGGTTGCTGGTAACAAATTGGTCGGCAACGCCGATGATGCTGTTAATACTCGCATCCCGAGGCACATAGACGGTACCCAGGTTGACTTGGTAGCTGACGGGGCCCGGCGCTGAATCCCACCGGCAGGTATTGGCCAGGACGGGCAGGGCCAACTGGCAGCCAGCGAATACGCCGATCAGGCTGGCGAGGTGTCGCGCTGATAATTTCATCATCGATATCCTGCTGGGAGGCGGCGTCGCGTCGAAACGACGGTATCGCCTGGAAAAAACCGGTTCATCGGCAAATCGCCGTTTGCAAGCGGTAGCCCTCGGACAACGGCAGGCTCTGCGGGTCGATGGCCAGGCGGCATTGCTGTGCGGGTTTCTCACCCCAGGCAACGTTCAGGACTTGTGGTTGCTCATGAGTACTCAGCAGCGCCTGGCCGCCTTGGCCGACCACACCGACGACTTCGCCCTCGGCGGATTCGAACCGGGCACCAAACGGCAACGGACGACCCTGGAACGTGGCGTTGACCACGACTCGCAGGACGGCGCGGGCGGCGAAGGTACGCTTGACCAGCGCTCCCCGTCGCGGCACCACTTGGGTGGTGCCGTTCTCCAGTTCGATTTCCGGCCCCAGCTCCGCGGTATCCAGCTCGATCTGGTTGATCCGGTAGGGCCGAAGGTAGGGGATCAGCGCGAAGCCTCGCGCATTGGTGCGCACCCCTGGCGCGTTGGCAATACCGACATCCTTGATGCCCGGCACCTCGATCAACGCCGCGGTTTCTCCCAGGTAGGGACCGAATTCGACACCTGCGCCGTGCAGCACGATGGCACCGGCGCCGTTGACCGACAGGTTGCGGTAGGCATTACCGTAGTTCAGGCCCGCGCCGAAATTGCCGACGGGCATCTGATAGCTCATCGACAGCTCGGCTGCCTGCTGCCGGTCGTTTTCGTTGACAACACCAGCGCGGTAGCCGAGGCGATTCTGGTCCAGGCTGCCGGTGACGCTGGCACGCTGGCTCCAGCTCGTGCCGGTTTTTTGCGTCTCCAGCCTGATGGAACTGGTGTGACCGATGTCCAGCGGGAACGAGACACTCAAGCCCATCTGACGGTCACTGGTCTGCTGGCGGCTACGCAATGACTGACCCGCATAGAGGTTGTAGTTCACGCCTCGATGGCGGGTATAGAAGTTGAGCTGGAACTGGCGCTGCTGTTGATCGGTGCGCCAGAAATCCTCCTGGGAGAGCGTGAAGGTCAAGGCACTCTGCTGGCCGATGCCTTGGTGGATCGATGCCTCCAGGCGACTGCGTCGGCTGCCCTTGAAGGTGGTGTTCTGGCTGCGCTGACGCACGGCTTCATCAAAGTCCCGATACCCTTCGGTGGAGTAACGGTAACCGGCAAAGCGCAGGCTGGTACGTGAATCGAAGGTCTTGCCGTACTTGATCGCGTAGCTCAGGCCCTGTACGGAATTTACCTCCTGGAGGTCGATCGCGGCGCTGGAATGGGTGACGTCCAATGCCATAGCGCCCATTGTGCCCAAGTCCTTCGCCGCGCCGAGGTTGGCCGCCCGGTAGTGTTCGCTCGTCTGCAGGCCGCCATAAAAGGTCATGCCCCAGCCAATCCCGCTGGCAAGAGTGCCTTGCCAGAGCATCGGATCTTCAACCTTTCCGGCGACGTTGTAGCGGCCTATGGCAGCACTGTACTTCCAGGTGTTCTCGCGGAGCAGGTTGCCCAGCGATGCGTAGGAATGGGTGAAGCGCCTGACCTGGCCGTCGGCCTCGGTGAGCAGGATTTCCAACTCACCGCTGCCTCCGCCGGTGTTCAAATCGTCGATTTCGAAGGGGCCGGCGCTGACGTAGGTGGAATAGATCGGGTAGCCGCTCTGGCGTATTTCCAGGCGTGCCCGGCTGAACGCCACGCCGCGGATGATCGGCGAATAATTCTGCATGACGTCGGGCAACATTCCCGAGTCCGATTTGAGCATGACCCCCTTCAGGGCAACGCTCTTGAACACATCGCCGCCGCTGTAGGCTTCGCCCACGGTCAGGTTGGCGTGCAGGCCGGGCAGGTCACGCTGGGCGTAAGTGTAGGCCCGCGTCCAGGTGCGTCCACCATCGCTGTCCTGGCGGGCACTTTGATTACTGCGCAAGCGCCAGGGGCCAAGATTGACGCCGCCGTTCAGCAGCAGATCCTGACTGTCGCTACGTCCCGAATAACGGTTATTGCCTTGCTGCGCCGAGACCTGGTAATTGACGAACGCAGCGTTGATGCCGTGCTCCCACCGTTGCGGATCGACGTAACCGCTGACCTTGCGGCGCATGGCAATTTGCGGGACCGAGAGGTTCAGTTGCAAGCGCGCCGCATCAAAATCAACGCGAGCCTCGTGAATCAGGGCCGGCAGGTCTATGCAGGGGCTTGCGAGCGCTTCGGGATCGGCCACGCTTTTGGTGTTCACGCCGAACTGATTGAGCAGGTCCATCGTCAGGCAGGTCGACAGAACTGCCGAACCGCCGTTGATGAACTCGATGTCGTGCTCGCCCACGTATTGCTGGTTGAGCCTGACCTGCACGCGGTAGCGACCCGGCAGCAAGCCTTGTTCGTTGGCCATGGCTTGCAAGGCCAACTGGCCGGCGTCGGCATCCTGATCATGGCCCTGATGCATGAAGCCTGAAAGAAACCGTGCTGGTGTTTGCGCCAGTGCAGGGTTCGTCTCGATAAGCACTGCGCTGCTGCCGATCAATAGGCAATGCGCCAGCCGCAGGCGCACGCGCCGGCCTGCTGAAAATCCGATCATGAGCATGTTCCCTGACACTGCGGGCTGGAGGGGTTAAGGGCGCTGCCGCACGGGCAAGGTGGCGGGCTCGGTGATGCCGCCGTAATCGTTGATCGTGGTGAACGAGAGCTGCGCGTCGGTGCCGGGCTTGAAACCCGCCAGTGGGTAGATCTGATGCCCGAAGGGTGCCGCCATGGCCGGCCTGTCGATTCGTTTCGATTGACCGCCAGCGCTGATCTCCAGGCGTTGGAAGGTGAAGTGGAACGGCGTGGGATTGTTCAGTACCAGGCTTGGCGTGCCATCGATCGATTGCAATGACCATTGCAAGTCCGGGAGTCGCTCCGCCGGGGTTTGCTTCAGTTCGGCCGGGCGATAGAAAAACTTGATGCGGGTACGAATGGCGATGTTCAACACGTTGCGCTGGTCGGTTTCGGCCTGGGGTATTTCCTGGGCGTTGAAAAAGAACAACGACTCGCGATCCTTGGGCAACGAGTGGGGCAAGCCATTGATCTGCACTTGCTGCTCTCTGCCAGGATCGATGCGAAACAGCGGCGGCGAGGCCACGAACGGTACGATCGTGGTGGTGTCGTCGGCGCTGGTGTTGACCCACGACTGCACCGCGAAGACTTTGTCGCTGGGGTTGGCGACGATCAATGAGACGTTGCGTTTGTCACTGTCGAAAATCACCCGGGTGGCGCTGAGCGTCAGGGCTCCCTGGCTCAGGGGGGCGTAGGCCAGGAGCAAGGTCACGGTCCCTGTGAGTAAGGTGCAGGCACGGCGGTATTTTCTTTTTGATCGAAACACTGGGTCATCCCGTGGTATTGCTGAAGTTCGTGGCGGTGAACGACGCGGTCGGATGCATGGCTATGCACCCAACCGCGGATCTCAGGGGTAGGTGGCGACGAAATTGATATTGGCAATCACCGGGCCGGGAGTAACCGTAGCGCTGATGGAGCGATACTTGGCATGGAAGATCATCCGGGTTTCGCCGGTGGGGTTCAGCGGATAGGCCTTGGACGGCGTGCCGCTGTCGATAGGCGCGTTATCGTTGTCCTTGATGGTCAGCGCTACGCCGGTAGCACCGCCGGTCTGGATCCCGTAGTACTTGCCACCGGTGCCGACGCTTCCATGAGTACTGGTGAAGGTCACCTCCGCTGTATCACCGGCGGAAAAGCCGCAGGCAGTCCCATCCTTGACGCGCAACGCGAACTCGCGGCCGCCGACTTCCGTATCGGCTACTCCGGCGAAATCCAGGGCGGCGACCTCACCCAGATTGATGGGCCCCGGGGCGCCGCTGCCCGGATCGATGGGCTCGATCGGGCAGGTATTGGCATTGATGAGACCGGTGAAGTTGATCTGCCCGCTGCTGGTGGCGGCGAACGAGGATGCGCCGGCAAGGGCGGTTATCAGCCCGAGGGAGGCTGCCAGGAGGGTTTTTTTCATCTAATCGAATCCTTGAACAATGAACGGTGGGCTATAGACGAGGCGTTGCGCTGCTCCGTCGCGAATAGCGGACTATCGCGGGCAGGCATGCCTCGGTGGGGAATTCTAGGGAGGGGGTAGGGCAGGGAATATGAGAGTTCTCTCATATTCCGGGGCAAGGGCAGGGGGAGTGTTTAAGAGTGTTTCGAAAAGGAAAAAGCCAGGCGACCCAAGGGGCGCCTGGCTTTGGTCACACTGCTTGGCTGAGCACTACGGCTTTGTGTTCGCTTTGTCTAGGCTTCCACCATTGCTGGCCGCCCAGCACTATATGGTCCGTCAACATTTTTTGGTCTCTTTCTAACAGTTCGGCCAGCGCTGGAGGTGGCTTTCTTATAGTGTCCGAGGCGGAAGAACTTGCCCTGCTGCGGGTATGGAAAGCACCGTTAGACGAGCTGATCGAAGCGGTGTCCGAGCGACTGGCGGAACTTGACGAGCTTGTTGTCTGCGTCTGTGGTGAAAGCGTGGCTCTGGAGTTCTGGCTCCGAGTTGAACCGATGCTACTGTCCGGGGTAGCTGAGCGCCGGGGTTCGAACATCCCCAGATCAAGGTCGGCAAAATCGTCGGAGTTATCCAGCTGGGCGCTGGACCTGCCTGGTACTCTTCCAAGCTTTGCCCTCGGAATTGTGAACGGATTCGGGACGTCGGGCACGGGCGGCACGGGCGGCACGGGCGATTTGGGCAACTTGAATCGCGGAAGCGCTATCGCACTCAGGCCCAGCCCTATCCAGCCGAGTGCTTCGCTGGCATTCTCATCTGTAACAGACATAGAAGCGGCCATCATGCCCATCCCCACCTGAAATGTACCAATATTGACCGCAGCCACAGTGGTACTGATGGCCGCGGCCGAGGTCGTGATGCCCACTTGCGCCATGGCTGCGATCAGCGGTCCTGGATTGACCGTTATCACTGACAGGACGATGCCAAGGATAGCGGAGGCTGTCGAGACGCCAACATTGAACCAAATATTATTAATGATCTGCCCCTGACGCGCGTGCCCGGTCGGGTCGCCAAAGGCGATCGGGTTGCCGGCGCAATACATGTAGCAATTGAGGCCGCCGTCGCCGAACGGGCTGAGGGTGTCCGGGCTGTGGAAGCGCATCAGGCCCGGGTTATACGCCCGGTAGCCGTTGCCCAGTAAATACCAGCCAGTGCTTTCAAGCGCCTCGCCGTTGAAGGCCAGCAGACTTTGCAGTGTCGAGTCCGGGCCTCGTTCGCCGTAGGTGCCATATACGGCGCTGCGCACCTGGTCGCCCTGGTTCTCGGCAATGACCGAATGCTTGGCATCGGTCATCAGCAACAGCGTTTGCCCTTCGTCGCTGGGGGTCTGTTGGCCCAAGGGCTGGCCCTGGTGATAGAGGAACTGCACATGCTCATTGTCGTGCAGCGTGTCGGTGATCCGTGTTCCCTGGTAGAAACGCAGGGTTTGCGTATCCCCTTGCGGCGTGATCGCCTGCAAGTGGTCGTGGGCATCGTAGCGATAATTTTTCAGGGGCTGTCCGTCAGGGCTGGCGACACTTACCAGACGCCCCTGGCTGTCATAGTTAAGCTGTCGTCCCGCTTCATCCTGCTTCAGGTTGCCGTCCAGATCATAAGTGAAGCGGGTTTCCAGGCTCTGGTAATCAGGATGGCTGTGGCTGGCGCCCACCAGTTGGCAGGGATCGTCCTCGGCAAAGCTGAAATGCGTTATGTCCAGTCGCCCGTCGCTGAAAACGGTCCGCGTGTAAATAATGTTGTCCAGCGTATCGAACTCGAAGTACTGGCTGAGGATGGCGTTGCCGAAGCGATCCTTTGGCAGTTCAGTGCCTGAGCAACGGTAGCGTTCCAGGCGCCCGCGCAGGTCGTAGCTGTAGGTTTCCAGCAGAACAGTGGCCCCTGCTACGCGCAGGTGCCGGCTACGCACGTTGCTGTCGGCCTGGTAGGTCAATTCGATCGAGCGCTCGGCCTCAATGGGCTGGTCCTGGGCGTCGAGCAGTACCAAGGTGCGCAGGATCTCGCGCCCCGCATCATCGAACGCCAGGGTAGTGGTCAGAGTGTTGTGGCTGGCACTGTCGCGGCTGGCGGTTCGGAACAGTCGGCCAATTGCGTCGTATTCGAATGAGGCCTTCAGTTGCCTTTGCTCGATGCTCAGCAGCCGCCCGTTGGTCGGGTGGTACTCCATGTGCGTATCGTGGCCGCCAACGTCGGTACGGCTCAACGGACGTCCTTTCAAGGAAGTGCTATAGCGGGTCGTGTACGGTTTGTTGTCGAGGGCATCGGTCCAGGTCTCGGCCTCCAGATGTCCGACCTCATCATAGGCAAAAGCATATGCGCCCTGGCTGTTTTTCGAGCCGTTCAGCCTGGCGTCCAGCACGTCGACGTCGAAGGAAGACTCGTCGTCCGTTGCGGTGATGACGGTCGGCTTCGCGATCAGGCCGTGCTGGTATTGAAACTCGACCGCGTTGCCGGCCGGGGTGATCCGGCGCTTGGGCAGCAGATAGCCAGCCTCGTACTCCCGCGACTCGATCCGGGGCCCAACTTTGAACTGCGTCAGTCGATCCAGGCCGTCGAACGTTCGTTCGCCTACCGTGCGGGCGACCCCGTCGAAATGGCCCGGTTTGACCTCGATCCGGGTCCGCAGCTCGGCCTGGCTGTGCGGGGCATAGGTAGTATGGACACTGGTCAGGTCGGGCAGGGTGGTGCGAACCAGGCGGGCGAACGCATCGTAGCTATAACGTGTGATACCGCCGAGCTCGTCAACCTTTGACGCACAGTTGGCCAAGCCATCGTAGTCGAAGGCCGTTCGGCTGATGCGTTGCCCGCTCACGCCGATCCGTTCGACGCTGACGGTTTTTTCGAATCGGTTGGTAATGGTCCGGGTGCGTGCGGTGCCTTCAATCCATTGTTCGCTGGCAAAGGCTATGGGGTCGTTGAACATCAGCGTTTTTACGCCGTCCGGCCGGGTTAAGCTGTCGCGCAGCCCCCAATTGTCGTAGGTGAAGGTGGTGGTCAAGGGGAGATCACCGGTTTCCAGCCAGTCGATTTGGGTTTCTTCCACCAGCAGGCCTTTGTCGTTGTACTTCGCTGTGTAGATATCGCGATAGGCGCCGTTGGAATGGTCCAGATCCTCCAGTTCCTCGCGTACCACCCGGCTCATCCCGTCGAAGTGAGTCCTTACCTTGACACCCTTGACGTCCTCCATTTGCTGATAGGCCTGGACCGCAACGGGAGGACTGCCTGCATTGACTGGCCTTATCAGGCGATAACTGTAGCGACGCGTTGCAGGGTAATTGGTGTTGGCGGCCTGGGTTTCGCTAAGTACCCGGTTCAGCGGGTCATAACGGTAACTGTATTGAACGCCGTCCTGGGTGATCAGCAAGGGTTCGCCGTGGAGCATCGAACGTTCGTCGACCACTGTCATGACGGTATCGTCGAAGTCCGTCGAGGAGGTTTGCTCGGTTTGTAACGAGCGGGTTTCGGCATTTTTTGTATAGCGGTAGTCGATGAAGGAGGTCGGGCCGGTGTCGCTGCCCAGGGTAATTGCCTGCCGGGCTCGCCGGCCATGGGTCAACGGGTCGCCGGGAACATTGAAGTAACCGAAGAGGGTCGATGAGAGCTGGCGCTCGCTGGGGTCTTTGGTGCCGGTCAGTTCGAACAGTTGCTCTTGTGTCATGGCTATCCAGGGCTTTTGGATAGTGCTGCTGCCCAGCGACGGCAGTGCTTCATAGCGAAACCGGGTACGCAATGGCAATGCACCGCTCTGCAGTCCTGGCACGAGTGTCGGATCGCTTGCGGGGAGGAAGGTTTTTTCGCGCACGTGGCGCACGAACCCATAAGGATCCGCCGGGCACTGCCCTGCCACCCCTTCAGCGGGGTAATAGGCAATGTGTTCGCTGACACCACTGGGCTCGACCCGCAGCGTCTGGTTGCCGTAAATGTCGAATTCGCTGAGCTGCTTGTCCTGGCGCCAACTACGCGGGTCGTCGTTGATCGACCACAGCGTCGAAATTGTCCGGGGCAACTGGCACTGCCGTGGCTGCTCGTCGAAAGATAGCGTGTCGTCATCATCGGCGTAATAACGGCTGCGGACGGTTTTCTGCCGATTGTCCTGCACGGTTGTTTCTTCGGTCTGCAGGTGGAAGCGGTTGAATGTCCGGGTCACGCTGCGCGCGACATTGGCACCGGCCATCAGGCTTTCGGTGGAACTGTAGCGGTAGGGTTCGTTGACCTTGAACAGATTGTCCAGGCCGTCATCCGTCCAGCTCACGGCGCTGCCATAGCCGAGGAAGTTATGCCCGTCGCTGGCATAGTTGTACTTCACCACGATGGGCGCGTTGCCGCCGCCGGGGGCGGTGACATGGTCGGTCACCCTCGGCAGTTTGCGCTGTTCGTTGCCGCTGCCGGGAAAACCATGGCCCGCATCGTTGTACTGGATGGTCTCGTGGGCGCCCAGCGGCGTCCAGACTTCGCTGATACAGGCCAGCTCGCGCACTGTCTGGTACCCAAAGCGCCAGCCGGCGCCTTCGGTCGTCGGCAGGGTGACCCTGTCGATACGATCATTTATCAAGTTCAAGAGCACCTGTGCCGCAGGGGTAGTACCGATGAAGCCGATGCTGAAGGTGATCGTGTGTTTTACCCGGTCGCGGCTGACTTGCAGGAGCCTGCCGCTGCTGTCCCGGATGACGCTGAGCATCGGGCGCCCGTTGAAGATGTCGTACTCGAGCGTGATCTCATGGCCCTGCGCTGAATGGATACTCACCGGCACGGCCACTTGCGGGGTGGCTCCCTTGAGTTCCAGAGTCTCCACCTGCCCTGATTTATGCACCACCTGATAGCTTTCTTTAGTGAGTTTGAAGAACTGGAAACTCTCGATTTTCTGCTCTTTCATTCGCAGGCGACCCGTGTCCCCCGGGGGGAAGTCCGTGACCTTGAAGGTTTCCCCTGAATGGATCGAGACGATTTGCGTGCTCGGGGCATACTGCGTCAGGGCCAGGTCCCAGCCCAGGCCGAAGCCGCTGTCGACTTCGTTCAAAGGGTTGAAGTTGAGCACCAGGGGAATCGCCGGGCCGCTGAGGTCACAGGTTTTCACTTCGGGTAAAGACAGCGACACCGTATACATGCCCGTCCTGGCATCGACTCCGGACTGGACAAAACTGAGGAAGTTGAAGGCGTTGGAGTGGACGGCGGTGGAAGCGGGCATGGACGAAGCCTCGGTCTGGAGAGTTATTTATCGTTTTCGACGCGTACGCACGATAGTTTTCCGCTGACATCACCACCATTCCTTGACCGTATTTTCAGTACGCCTGGTTCAATGATCTCCCCGTTCGGTTGGCTGTACATTGCTGAAAGAGACATC
Organism: Pseudomonas sp. R3-56; assembly: GCF_051132075.1. Classification (NCBI taxonomy): domain Bacteria; kingdom Pseudomonadati; phylum Pseudomonadota; class Gammaproteobacteria; order Pseudomonadales; family Pseudomonadaceae; genus Pseudomonas; species Pseudomonas sp. R3-56. Next base: position 1,650,912 of record NZ_CP071657.1, read on the forward strand.
CGGGGTTCCTGCGGTGTTGTGGTCGGGTTCTTGATGGTGCGAACCTCAATTTCCCATCCCTCGCCATCCAGGCAGCCGTCACTGTTTTTATCGTCGAAAAAAGTAATATTGACCGCCGAGGGAATGTCGTAGAGTCGAACCGTATAGGCTTGGTCATTGGTGCAGTCGTAGTTTGATATCACATGATCGCCTGGGGTTGCTGGAACACTGCATTCCTTACTGATGTCTTTTTCCCTGATAAAAATGGTTCCAGCGGCGTTTGTTGCGTTTTCCACCGTCCCGCAACCTGCGGAACCCACACCTATTAGAAGGATGATAAAGAACTGGATATGACCCATTGCTGAATTCCCTTTTTGGACTAAGTATCTGTTTGGTTTCTTCGCTACGCATAAACGTAGCTTTCACCTGACGACGCTAGCAGAAACTCCGCCTCGGTAAACCTAACAGTTCTGATAGTTTCAAAGTCTACTGATGGGGAGTAAACCTGTTTACCTGAACACTGAGCAATGAGGGTAAACAGAATGTCCGCTCCTCGGAAAACACTTCAGGAATATTTGCAATGGGCCGCCCTCAAACCGCGTACCAACGATTGGAGTGCATTGGTTGCTTATGACCGGGACAAGTGCAATCAGGTACTGCAGCAGGAATATATTGGGAAGTACGAGCGCGCTTCGGTTATGCCACCGATCAATGAAGCGTATCGATCATCGGAAAACACATGGAATTGGCTGCTTGACTATGTCACCGATGCGCCACGCCTGAGCTTCGAGAACGATCCCGGCAACGAGTCGGCTGAAATCAACATTCGCATGGCGGTGATCGGCGGCAAGGACGTAACGCTGGATGACGCGTCCGGTTTCGCTCAAATCAGCAGAATCAGTTCGCTGGACCCTTTGGATCATCCGCAATTGCTAGCCGAGCGGGTATGGCTCAAGGATGTCCAGGGCGGGGTGAGTAAAGATGGCAAAATATTGCTGGATCTGGGCGATGCCGTTGCACAACAGGGTATCTGGGAGGTAACGGGGCATCCGCTTGAGAAACAGCGTCGGATGGCCGGGGCTTTTTTCAAGCGCAAGTTCCGCAACGCTGACCCGCTGAAGCGTACGTTTTCCCTGGGCACATTGGCTCAGACCTCACAGGAATTCATGAAACCCCAGTCCTTCCGGCTACGCACCGTGATGGAGGCGGGCGGTAATTTGCTCAACGCCGTGAACTACGGCAACGGGGCCCTCGAAATCCGTATCGCTATGGACGACGAGCTGGCAGGTGGCTGGCCGGGGCAGGATTGGCTTTACCCCCTGCCAAGTGATCACCCTGAATTGAATGCGTTGATGATCGTGGGGTCGCGGTTCTTGATGAACAAAATCATCGCCAAGGGTGTAGATAAATTATTTGGCGCAGAAGGTGTTGGATATGACGGGGCCCTGAACAGTAAGGGCTTTGTCGACGCGATTCGGGTCAAGCGCGCAGTATCTCCCATTTCGTTGCGAGTTCCGGAATTTCAGGTGACTGATACCAAGGATAATGTGCTTAATTTTGATGGCTACTACATTAGAATGTATGTCGATGATGCAGACAGGCTCACTGTAACACTTGTGGCAGCGCCAGACGGCTCGTCACGTCTTAAACTGCGCGTCGGCACTCAGGATCAGGGGAGGGCAGTGAGCACCAAGTTGAACGGTCAAATTTTGCATTCGTTCGTAGCGTTTACTGAAATGATTAGCGATTATATTTTCTCGCTTGATGAGGTGTCGGGTCAGCTTAAAATTGACCTGAACTTTGATTCGTCGATAGTAACTGCTGAGAGGTCGCCGCTCGCCTATCCTCCGGCCATGCGAGACTATTTATATGGAAATGGGCCAATTAAACCAGGCTTTGGCGAGGGTTTTAAGGCTCATGTAACGGGTAAACTAATGGATATGTTCAATAGCCTTGAGGCGATTGATCTGTTCATATTGAACACTCTGATCTTCAACTCCGAGAGTTCCGTACGACTCAAGACCCTAAACCTGACAGGGGACATGGTTCTTTTCGGTTCACTTGACCCTCGTTTGGAGGCTTTCTCCATCGACCCTGTGGAAATCCTGGTGGGGCATGCGCAGTCTCATCCATTCAAGACGAAACCAGTCACGAGCAATGTCACATGGACTGTCCGGAATCTCGACGGCAGTACTCAGGGCGCCGGGACAATTAATTCAAGCGGTGTCTACACTGCGCCTCTGTTGAGTGATATCCAAGGCACTTACAAGCGGGTCAGAGTGATCGCGACCAAGGGCGGCCACACCAGCAGGGCGTTGGTATCGGTTGTGGCGAGGACGATTACGCTGAATCCGCTAATCGAGATTTGCAACGCTTCCAGCTCGACGCTTCCGGAGACTCGCGAACTGTCAGCCCACACTGTGAACGGCATATTGAACTGGCGCGTCGTCGGCGGCGGTAGTATCCCTTATACCGCGGGTCAAGAAGGGAAAAATGTCTACACCGCGCCGTTGGTGCAGGTACAACCCGTCGAGTCTTTCACGGTGGATGAAGTAGTTGTTAAAAATACAACAACCCAACAGGAGCAAAGCACCCTGATGGTGGTCAAGTACCGACCACAGAGTTTAGTTATAAAGCAAAGTTTTGAGGGGGGCGCTGGGAGTCGAGTGAAATTGGTTGCCGCGCTTAACGGGCAGATACCAGCCGTACCGGTACAGTGGAAGTGTATACCAGCAGACGCCGGAGAAATTAATGCGGCTACAGGGTTTTTCACAGCAAGTCAAACCACTACCAGTCAGTTCGCGTTGATCACAGCAGTGCTTGATCTTGCAGGAATAAAGTTTGATGGTTTCACCATCTTGCCGTTACCACTCTCGCCACTCCCTCCCAAGCCGCTTCCAGAAGAAGATCAAGTTGTAATTTTCGATAATTGATTATTCGTTTTGCCAGTTTGGCAGTCATTGTATTCGCAAACGTTCAATCTGACTAAGCCTAACAGTTCTGATAGTTCCAAAGCGCTTTGTTCAGGCGTAAATCTATGCCTGAGCCCAGCCAGTAATTCTGTGGATTACTCAATCATCTCCCTACCAAGGAACCCGAACATGGCGATGACGCTTTCCAATCCGGCACCGACCATTCCTTTATTAGGCCCGGATAACGCCGTTGACCTTGAGGAACTGGGTGCGCAAGAACTTGAAACATTCATTAAATACGACGGCCTCGCCGACGCTGACTTCATTGTTGTCAATTGGTTCGGCTGCGGCGAATTCGGTGAGATTGTCGATAAGTCCAACGACGAAGTCGAAGTGATCGGGGATGAAATTACACCGGACGGCATGCCGGTGTTGATCGAAAACAGCCTCCTGCAGGCTCTTCGCAACGGTACGGTTTTTTATTCGTATCGTGTGCGAAAGCCTGGCGGCACGCCTGGAGATGAATCGCTTCGCCTGTTTTTCTATGTTGGCAAACGTCCACGGTCGGTAGCGACCCTGCCGGTGTTGCAGATCCGCGAATCGCACGATCTGCACCTGTCTCTGGATATGGATGGACCTTCCAGTTTTAAACCTTGGGTAGCGCCTTACCAGGCGATGGCCGCCGGAGACACGGTGACCCTGTATTGCCGTCGGTTCGACCCTGAGGGCGTTGAAGATCTGCCTGCCCTCGCATACCCACAGGCGGTCAGGGAGGAGGAGGTGGGCAAACCCTTGGGTCTGTTCCTGAATCGCTCCGATCTGCTGCGGTTCGAAGGCGGATCCACGCAGGTGCACTACGGCATCCAATATGCCGGCGCCCCGGCAGAAACCACCCAGTCCCCTGCGCAGACATTCAAGCTCCTGGCAGCGACCTCGGCCCGGTTGCCCCGCCTGGAAATCGATGGGCACGACGGCGGCACGCTCAACCCCGCCTTGTTCCCGCAAGGCTTGCTGCTGCGCATCGCTGGCTACCCCGGCATGGAAGTGGGAGATGAGCTCCTCTGTCATGTCTCTTCATCACTCGCGGATGTGGCTCCGGTGATCCTGCGTGCCCGTGTTGATGTGTCGACGCTGGGCAAAGGGTTTTTCGAGTTGCACCTGGACGCCGGGTGGGTCGCCGCCAGCCAGGGTGGAGCGATCGACTTACGCTACCAGTATGCCTGGCAAGGAACGGCGCGCTCCGCGGAACCTTATTCGGTCAATGTACGAGAGCCCCTGCACTTGCCGATGGTCATCGTCCACGACGCCCTCCCCGATCCTGACGATCCGGCGAAGGGCGAAGGGATACTGGATGTCACGCAAAAGGCCATTTCCGGCGTGAACCTCTCGATAGACCCGCTGGCCAACTATGGTCCCGAGGACCTCGTCCAAGTGCACTGGGAAGGTTATGGCACCGGCGGCAAATACATCGCGACGGTTCCGATGAGCGGGCGAACCTATAACATTCTCCCGCAGTTCATTCCCTCGAATCTGGGTAAGGCTGTGCGGGTTTATTACACCGTACAGCAGTCGGGCGAGCCTGCCGCTGTACCGTCGGAAGTTTTCACGGTGCGGATATTGCCGATCGAGAAAGACCGTTACCTGACTATCCAGTCGAAACAAGCCCAGATGTACAACGGCACTATCTACGTGAGCCGGATTCCCAGTGAAGGTGAACTATTCACGCTTCCCTCATGGCTTTATATGCGTGAGGGTCAAATCGTAAATGCTCATATTCATGGCAAGAACAGCGCTGGAGATACATTGGTTGTCGCCATTCTTGAACAGTACCCCGTAACCGCTGCGGACGTTACAAATAGAAAGATCGAAAAAGGACTTGCGCAGTCCAGTTTCAGTGCTTTTCAACCGGGCGCTGTAAATGTGCAGGTCAAGATAGTTTACGAGCCAGGTGCGGAGACGTTGTTTAGTCCGGCAAGGTTTACGCTGGCTTAGCCTGATAGCAATTGAAATACCAAAGGCTCGTTGAGTTCAAGTTTAAGAGATGTGGGTGCAGGGAAAACCAATTAATCGCAGAGGATGAATATCATGGCCGCAGAACGCAAAACACTGAGCGAATACCTGAAATGGGCTGAATTGAAGCCTCGTACGAATGATTGGGATGCTTTGGTCGCATATGACCGCGATAAGTGTAACCAGCTATTGCTGCAAGAATACATCGAAAAACATCATAGCAAGTCTGTAATGCCGCCTATCAATGAGGCCTACGGGACAAGTGAAAGCACCTGGCGGTGGAAGCTCGATTACGTCACCGATACGCCACGTTTGAGTTTTCATAACAACCCGGACAATACCGGCGAGGTCATGATGAGCATGGCCATCCTAGGCGGCAAGGACATTACCTTGGACGACACCCAGGGTTTCGCTCAGATCACCAGGATCAGCTCCTATGATCCTTTGGACAATCCAAAACTCGAAGCCGACCGGGTTCAGCTAAAGGATGTTCCAGGAGACCTCAATAGTGCGGGTAAGGTGCAGTTGGATCCGGGAGATCCGGTCTCACAACATTATATTTGGGAGGAAACCTCTGATCGTATTGCCTATCAGCGCAAGAAGGCCGGAGCTTTCTTCAAACGCAAATTTCGTGAAGCGCCGGAGGAGAAACGCCAATTCCATCTGGGCATATTGGCTAAAGCCTCCCAGGAAATAATCAAACCGGCGTCAATTAAGTTGCGGACCGTCATGGAGGCAGGTGGCAATTTACGCGAAGCGGCGAATTTTGGTAACGGGGCGCTTGAAGTTCGTATCGCCATGGAGGGCTCCCTGCAAGGCGCTACGCCTGGAGAGGATTGGCTGTATCCACTTCCCAGTGATCGGCCTGATCTTAATGCGATGATGCTGATCAGTTCCGAATTTTTATTGCTTGAAGTACTTATGAAAAGCATTTACAACACTATGGGGTTTGAAGGCGATACTTTCAAGGTATACAAAAACGAATTGGGATTTACAGAAAGGGTAGAAATAGAAAGAAACAATCATACACTTTTTGCTGGCGCGGAATTTTCGGCTCCGATCGGAGGGCAGGAAACACGATTCACCTTCAGTGGTTTGTCCTTATACGAAGAAAGAAGCAATTTTTACGTTTTTTTTTGGAACGGAATGAACCCGCCTCGACTTACGGTTTCGATGGGACAGCACTCGAGAAGTAGTCGGTTGTCGTTTTCTTATGATGGTGTAAATTATTCGGAGGCGGTGGGTTTTAACGCCAACGCTTTTGTTGATTTTATCGTCAATCCTGAGACGCAACAGTTGGAGATAAAATTCGATGTCGTTGTCGGCGCTCATTACCCTTCTCAGGATTATCCTGAAGCAGTATTGGAGTTTTTTCAGAGTCGTCACTTGCGTGACATGTTTTTTGGTATGGCCCGTTCGGTCGTAGATAAGTGGAAAGAGGCAAAACCAATTGATATCTTTTTATTGAATACACTCATCTTCAATTCATCGGACGCCGTACAACTAAGCGAGGCTCACCGAACAGGAGACCTGGCCCTTTTCGGCGCAATCAGCCCCCGCCTGACCACTTTTGCCATCGACCCCATGGAAATCATGCTGGGTTACGACCAGACCCGTCAGTTTTCGGTAAACCCGACTCCCGAGGGCAGCATCGACTGGAGTGTCGAAGATCTCGAGGGCAACACTCTTGGCGTCGGTTCCATCAATTCACAGGGCCTCTATACCGCTCCAGGCTTAACCGATATTGATGGGACCTATATGCGCGTCAAAGTGACCGCGTCCATCGGGGGCGGCCACACCAGCAGGGCGTTGGTTTCGGTCCTGGCCAGGACCATCACACTGAATCCGCTCATCGAAATCTGCAACGCTTCTTCCTCGGTGGCACCAGAGACTCGCGAGTTGTCGGCGCACACCATGAACGGCACGTTGGCTTGGAGGGTAGACGGCAGCGGAAGCATTCCTTCTAGCGCAGATTCAGAAGGAAAAAATGTGTACACCGCTCCGTTGGCACCAGCAGCCCCCCCCATCGAATCTTTCGCAATAGATGAAGTGGTTGTTAGAAATACAGCAACCAATCAAGAGCAAAGAACCCTGATGGTGGTCAAGTATCGGGCACAACCTTTAGTTATCGAGGCCGATTTTGAGGGGGGGACGGGGAACCAGGCAAAACTGGTTGTCAAACTTAACGGGCAGGTGCTCACCGGCCCATTGGAATGGAAATGTATACCCGCAGATGCCGGGAAAGTCGACGCAGCTACTGGAATTTTCACCGCAAGCGAATCCACTACCAGTCAGTTTGTGCTGATTACCGTGATTCTTGATTTTATGGGAATCAAGTTCGACGGTTTCACCATTTTGCCGTTGCCGCTTTCGCCGTTGCGGCCCAAGCCGCCTATAGAACCTGATCAGTTTCCAGGCCTTGAGACGTTGAACGGCCTGTTGGATGCGGTCTCCGAAGAGCTCAAGGCAATCAATCCGTCCGCGAATGCCAGCGAAGAAATCAAAGGCTGTCTGCAGCGCATTGCCACCCTCGCAGAGGATAATCGAAATGGTCAGTAATTCACGTGCCGATATCGTGGCAAAAATGAAGGAATATTCGGTTACCCAGGGCTGGGGGGCCGTGTGTGCCTTCAATCGCGAGCGGCTTAATCGGGTGCTCCAACAGCAATGGCTGGAAAAATACGACGGTACGAATTACCTGCCGGTGTTTTCTGGTCGGATGGATCTCAATGACTCGAAAACCGAGTACGGCGAGTTGAAAAATATCATGCTGGGCAAGCCCTTGCTGTCGTTCGAACCCGCCGATATAAGCAACTCCCGAGCGACGTTGACCTTGAGTCTGTTGGGCGGAAACTTTGCCGCTTATGAAGATACCTACGGCTTGATGTATGAGTTCGATATCAGCGAAGCCCATGGTTATACATTAACGGTGGAGCTGGATCTGTCGCTGGTGGTGGGGGAGGTCGATCGCCTGGGCAGGGTGACGCTGGATTTGTCCAAGGGGGTGAAGTTCTCCTGCAATCTCGCAGGGCCGGTGGCCAGCCGGGTCAAGATCGGCGCGTACTTCGATGCCGCCTTCAAACAGTTGCCGCCCGAGCGTCAAGTGTATGTGCTGGGCATTCTCGACTTGAATGGCCGCAGCGACCTGACCCCGACGAGCTTCATGGTCCTGACGCAACGTGCGCCGGGTGCCGAACTGGCGGGAGCAGCCAACGCGCCTGACGGCGCGGTGGTGGTCATGGTGCAGCTCAAGGGCGACGAAATGGGCGGGGACATTCCTTCGCCGGAACGTTTCCCGTACCTGATCCCGGACGGCGATTTTTCGGCAACCATGGTCCTGGCGGAAAAATATGTGGCGCGGTCGGATGATGACAAGCTCGAGCTGATCCAGAGCCTGTTGTTTCCCGGAGAGCAAAATGTGTTCGTTGAAGTTTCCCGTGAGGAGCCCAAGGATCTGGTGATCTTCGGTCGTCTTGACCCCTCCAGGACGTCAATGACTATTGTCCCTGAAGTCCAGGTGGTGAAGGCTGGAGGCCAGCCCGTTCAATACCAGGCGTTTCTCAATGGCGCGCCGGTAAGCGTCAGCTGGACGGTCAAGAGTCTCAATTCGAATACGTCGGCGGGCACCATCAATGATAACGGGCTTTACCAGCCCGTCTCCCGGGAAACGTTGGGCCGGGAGCTGGTGCGCAACTTCGTCACAGCCTCCTATGTCGATCCCGAGACGCAACAAAGCCATGAAGTACGGGCATTGTTGCTGGTCACGACCCGGGCAATGGCGATTTCTCCCGAAGCCGCGGCACGTATCGAGGGCAACCAGACAAAAACCGTGACCTTTGTCGCCTCGGCCCTCAGTGGCTCGAAACTGACCTGGAAGCAACCGATTTATGGGTCGTTGGTGGTCCAGGACGATACGGCGATCTATACACCACCGCCGGCCAGCAAATTGCTTAACCTGCCCGAATTCACCGTGGTTGACCCGATTGTCGTCGAGGATGGCACGGGTGAATCTGTCACGGCCTCGGTGGTACTGACAAGAGCCGCACCAACGCTTGGGATAGAGCCGCGATTCGTCGGTGGCGTGGGACGCTCCGCAACGCTGACATTCACCGAAAACTCTCCTGCCCCGGTGGGAATCGAGCGTATTTGGACGGTAATCGGCGACGGCACGGTAGATGAAAAAGGGGTCTACACTGCGCCCGTGGCGACTGCTCGTTCTTTCGATGTCGTCAGGTGCGAGATTTATGCGGCTGGAACGCTCTTTTTTGCAGGCTACAGCATTGTAAAACTCGCAGCCCACCAGGAAGAACCCGGCTGGGAAAGCCTGACCAAATTCCATCTGACCACCCTCGGTTCCGAGGCAATGTTTTCCAACGGTTATCAACAAGTGCAGCTGGAAGCATTCATTGAAACCGACGGGGCACGGCTGACCTCCGACGAGGAGGCGTCGCTAAAGATCTATCACGTTAACTCCAACCAGATGGTCCCGGAGCTTCCTGCATTGCAGGAAGGCATCGTGGGCGGGGACGCTCCGCTGCCCGACATGTTATGGGCGCAGACGCGTACCGCCAATCGTTTCAAACCCTATGCGGATTTAAATGCACTGTCCCCTGGCAAGCGTGCCGAATCGAGCAGGGTGAGTGTTTACATGCTCAGCCGTGCCACTTCGGAGGTTACCCGCTTCTACGCGAGTTTCGAAAGCAGCCAGGGTGTTCCGTACAGGTCGGATAAGCTCAGCCCTGAGGTAGGCATCGTTACGCTAAAACCCGTCCCCCCGCCTACACCGACAATCGACCACTACGAGATCAGGCGCAAGCGTGTGGAGGGCGGTGGAGGAAGTGATTCGGAGGGCGACGACGATTTCGATCTTTACTTGAACACCACGGACTATTGGGACCTCTCTTACATGCGCGAAGGCCGGGTGGGTGTGAATTTCCAGGCGGCAGAGGTGCGCGGTAAATATTTGTCGATGGTGCAATGGGAAAGTCAAGTCAACAACGAAACCATGTTCAGTTATACCGGCTATGGCTATAACCATCCGCTGAAAAAAGACGACGAAAACGTCATGCGTTACGACCCGCTGTTGATCGACAAACTGGCCCAACAACCCAAGCCTGAAATGGTCCAGGGCCAGTCCCTGGACGAGGGGGGGTTCAGGGTCGGACTGTTCCGACGTGACCATTACGCCAACGTTCGCCGCGACGCGCATGAGCCCTTGCACGTTATGGAGAAAACTCCATTGGAGGTCTACCTGACCGACAACGAAGGCAACCATCACGCGCTTTCAATTGGCTTCAGGGCGGGCGACCGCAATCGATTACACGTCTCTCTCGGTAGCAGGAAAAACTGAAGCCCGACCGCTTTGCTGTGCAATGCGGCAGCCGTCGCATTGCACAGCATGAACAGTGACGTTCACCTGGCTTATCTGCGAGGTCCATGATGACTGCTTCCACCGCCGTGCATTCCAACGCCTTCAACTTCATGAGTTTCATCCAGACGGGCGTAGACCCACGAACCGGCACCTATACCGTTTCCCTGTCGCTGCGTGAGCTGCTCAGCAACCATTTGCGCGGCCCATCGGTGCCGCTGATTCTCAGCTATAACCCGATGAACACGATCAACAGTGGTTATGGCAAAGGCTGGAATCTGCAACTGAGCCAATACACGCCGAGTACCCAGGTCGTCTCGGTGTACTCGGGCGAGACCTTTAAAGTGACCGGCCCCTACGAAGGCGTTGCCAATCGCCGACGGATGAAAGAGCAAAAGATCGAGAATTTCCAGTTTTATGCGAGCTCTGGCCCTGATCCCTCATTCAAGATCGTGCATAAATCCGGCTTGGTCGAGTGGCTGGAGCTCAAGGGAGCCTCGCCGGAAACGGCCGTGCCTGTCCGGATGTTTTCACCGCAAGGTCACGAAATCAGCCTGGACTACATCGTGGTCAACGATGTGCCGATGCTCAGTGCCATTCGGGACGGCAATGGCCTGTTGTTGCAAGTGGTCCGTGACACCGAGACGCATGCCGTCAGGATCGGCTTTGCGCCTGTCGGCGATAATCCGCTGGCCGAGGTGGTGTTGAACCTGAAGAATGACCGGGTCGACAGGATCACGTTACCAACGGTGGAGGCCGCCGGTTGGCGTTTCGAGTATGACTCGCAGAAGGACGTCATCAGCGAGGTCTGGACTCCGCTCGGAGGCCATGAGCGGGTGCTGTATGGCGACGAGGGGCATGGTTTCCCGGGCAACGGCAATGAGCAACGCAAGTTGCCCAGGGTCACCGGGCATATCACCGAGCCCGGCGCCGGTCAGGCGCCCGTTGAGGTTCGATACAGCTACGGAGCCGATGGGCATAACTTCCTGGGTTACGGAAGCGGCGTCAACTGGACGGACGACGGCCTGGATAACCTTTATAAAGTCCTCGAAGCCTATGAATATCAAACCACCGAGGAGCTGCTGGCTGGAACGAACGCGAGACGCAGCGTGACTCGCGTCTTCAACCGCTTCCATTTGCTGGTATCGCAGACGACTCTCCAGGGCACACACCAGCAGATTCTCAGCAATCGTTATTATGTGGACGATGACCCCAAGGCGCCTTTCGACCAGCAGCCACGCCAATGTCAGCTTCTGAAGGAAGCGGCCACGCGCTGGGAGCTGACCGATGATTCAAGGGAATGGCGCGAGGACGTCGAACTGAGCGAATACGACATCCATGGCAACCAGACCTTGAGTGTCCAGGCCAGCGGCGTTACCGAGACGACGACTTACTACCCGGCCGAGGGCGCTGTCGGCCAGTGCCCGAAGGATCCCTACGGGTTCGTCCGGCATGTCGAGCAAACAACTATCACGCCGACCACCGATCCGTCGCGGGTCCCCGATGTGCAGGCCGGCGCGCCGACGCTACGAACCCGATACCGTTACATCGAGCTGCCGACGCTTGCCAAAAGCGTCATCAAGGAGCCCTGGGCGGTTGTCGCCGAGCAGGCCCTTTTTCAAGTCGACCAGACGGAAGTCTTGCTGGAAACCACCCGCTCCGGATATTTCGACACGCCGCAGGACGCTTTGATACATGGGCTCATTCAACTGGAAACTGTCGAGCGGGTTGGCGTAGATCAATCGTACGTCTCGACGACGGGTTATCAGTACAGCATCAAGACGGATGAGGAAAAGGCCAGGAAGAACAAAACGGACAAGGCTTCAGAGGTCCTCTTGGGTGAAACCGCGTTCGCCACGACCGAGACCTTTACCGGGCATGACAACCTGGTCAAGGTTGTCAGTACGGAGCGTTCGCTGCTCAACGGTGAGCCTCTGCTCAGCCAGGACAAGGACATCCGCATTCGTAACACCTACGATGCCCTGTTGCGTGTAGTGACGGAAACCGTTGCCCCCGACGATCCTGTCTATGCCGCCACGCGTTCCTACACGTACAGGCTGGTTCGCCCGTCGGACAGCGGCCAGGCGCTGGCGGCCGGGCAGGCTTGGCAGGAGATGGAAAACGTCAAGAAGGTCAAGACCCGTACCTGGTTCGACGGGTTGAATCGGCCCGTCAGCGAGGAGCAGCAGGATTCCGACTTCTCCGCTGGCGAATATCGCGACACCTACCGGGCGACGCATAACGCTTTGGGGCAGTTGACCGAAGAACACGAAATCGATTGGCTGGAACTCGAACCCTTGGTTTTGAAGACCACCTATACCTTCGATGACTGGGGCGAGCAGTCGAGCAGTACCGATGCAGCGGGCGTTACGCAACACACTCTGCAGGACCCTATCAAGTTCACCAGCACAGAGTGGACGCAGGGCATGGGCAAGACCGTCACCACCACCAATCGCCTGGAAAAGCCGGTGCAAGTCGAGCGGTTCGACCTCGCGCAGGCGTCCGTCAGCGTCCATGGCTATTCCTACGATGGCCTGGGCCGTACGGCTCTGGAAAAAAACGCGGCGGGTTACGAAACGTTTTATCTCTACGATGCGTTCGATCGCATGCTCGAATCGACGTTGCCGACAAAGGACAAAGTTGTCCGTGAATACGCCGGCCATAGCCGTGGCGATCTGCCGACGCTGATCAAGGTCAACGACAAGGTCCTCGGCACGCAGGCTTTCGACAGCCTGGAGCGCTTGGTTAAATCGACGACCGGGGGCCGAGTCACTCGGCACGAGTACGACACCAGCTACACCAAGGCCAATCGGGTCATCCAGCCCAGCGGCGATGTGATCCATTACGAATATGCCTACGAGCTGACAGATGAACCGCTCACTCGCAAGGCTGTGGCGGGGGAGGCAACCATCCAGCGCCTGCAGGAGGTTCCTGCGCCGATCGAAGCCATTTACGGCTACGATTTCCAGGATGCCCGGCTGCTCAATTCGGCAGAAACCGACATCGAACTGGCGCGTACCTACGACGTCCGGGGCGAGATCAAGACGGAGACACGCAAAGTCACCGATGTCACCGACCCCTACGCAATGACGTACGTCCACAGCCGGCTCGGAAGGATCATCCGGTACTACGACGTGCTCGGTCAGGTCCAGTTGTCCGAATACGATCGAAGTACCGGCAAGCTGGCCTACACCGAATTGGGTGTGCCGGGCACCGGCGGCTACGTGAGGAGCGACTTCACGTATAACGACCAGGGACTGACGGAGCGTATTTCCACCGTTGATGGCTCGAACAGTAAGGTGAGCATCCAGCTTGAGTACGACGCCTTGGGGCGCGAAACGCTGCGTATGTTCGATTTCAACGGCAGCAAGTCGTGGTTGAAACAGGTATGGAACAATCTCGACCAGGTTGAGCAGCGTGAACTGAGTGAAGGCTCGGCGCCGGGCGAGACCTTGTTGCGCGATGAAAACTATCGGTACGAGCTGCGCGGGCGACTCGAAGAATATTCGTGTAAAGGTCCGCAATCCCCGGTGGACCCCGCCGGCAACGCCATTACCAGGCAACTGTTCTTCTTCGATGCGCTGGATAATCATGAAGATGTCCGCACGACCTTCGTTAAAGGGGCGACAACCGAAACCAACAGAGCCCGGTTTGAATACATCAATGAGGATCCGACTCAATTGACGGGAATCGTCAATTCCCATGATGACTATCCGGATATCACCTTGGAATACGACGCTAACGGCAACCTGATCAAAGACGAAGCAGGCCGGGCCCTTGCTTATGATCTTCTGTCCCGTTTGGTCGAGGTGAGTGGCGCCGGTTCCGACGGGAGTCGCTCCTATGGTTATGACGGCGGCGATCAGTTGGCGGCTAGCGGCGGCGATAGCGACCGGGAGCAACAATTTTATCGCCAGGGCAAACCGGTCAACTCCGTCGGCGCTGAGCAGAGCAGGACTTACGTGTCGGCTGATGGCATGGCGGTTGCGGAGTGGCAGGAGGGCGCTTACTCAAAGTCGTTATTGCTGGCCGGTGACTATGGCGGCAGTGTGTTGAGAGAGGTCGACGGTAGTAAGGCGAGTGAAATCGCTTACAGCGCCTACGGCTATCGCGATGTAGCGCAGTCGGTTGCGTCACGTCCAGGCTACAACGGTGAAATCCGGGATAAAACCGGCTGGTATTTGCTGGGCAATGGCTACCGGGCGTTCAATCCTCGGTTGATGAGGTTTCACAGCCCGGACAGTTGGAGTCCGTTTGGGGATGGGGGGGTGAATGCGTATGCGTATTGCCTGGGCGATCCGGTCAATCAAAGTGATCCTGACGGGCATTGGTCAGTGATGGGCTTTTTTAGATTTATCGGACAGAAGCTAGGCATCGTAAAGAAATCGAAATTTCCCGGCAAAGACCCCGTTGCCGATCTCGCCCCTCGACCGGCAACCAAACTGCCCGATGAAGCGCTTAGTTCTAGAACCTATGGTAGGCCTGTGGATGAAATCGACGCTGATCTAGACTTAACGCTATTTAAACCCGCACCCAGAAGAGTAATGCCTGCTTCGGCATCTCCGCCAAAGCCAGGCATACGCACTCCATCAAAAAATGCGGCTAGGGGTTCAAAGTTTTTGCGACCGGAGGCTCAGGTTAAAAAAGTCCCAGATGAGGTTAAGTATTCGAACCCGGATAAGGCGGCTAAGCTCCAACAGAAACTAACGGAAAATGCGCGAAAGAACAGACGCCAATTCGCGCAGGACGACTTTTATGACAATGAAGCTCGAATTAACGCACAGTTGCGGCAACTCGAAATAAGGTCATAAATAATAAAAACAGAAGGTATATGGTGCGTTCCTCAGGACACACTTCTTTACGGGAAGATGTCGGATTTTAACCTAGCACCTCGGGATCACCCCAACCCACTCATCCGGGCAAACTCCACCAGCCCACCGTCATGTTCAAGTCCCAGCTTGTCCATGGCGGTGCGCTTTTGCCGGCTGATGGTTTTCTCGCTGCGGTTCAGCTGAGCTGCAATTGTCCTGCCCGACAAACCCCGGACAAACAAACGCACCACTTCCAGTTCCCGGTTGGAAAGACTGTTTGACGCGCCGGCGGTGGCTTTAGTTGGCGAGGACTGGGCCTCGAGAATGCCCTTGAACGCAGGGCATACATGCCGGTGCCCCCGGGTGATTGTCAGGGCCGCTTGCTTGAGATTGACCAATGGGCTGCGCTTGTCGAACAACCCATCTACGCCGGCGTCGAGCAATGCTCTTAGCACCGAGGGGTTGCGCAACATGGTGATCACCATCAAGGGGCAGTGGCGATAGTGTCGCTTGAGATAACCGATCAAGGTCAGGCCGTCGGGAAAGCGGCAGTCGGGCATCGAGTAATCAGTGATTACCAGGTCGCAGGGTGTGCGCTTCAGGTGCTCGATCAGTTCATCGGCGTTGTGGGCCTTGGCGACTATTGAAAAGGCCGGGCTCGACAGCGCCATTTCCATGCCCACGAGTACCACGGGGTGATCGTCGGCGAGGATGATGCGCAACGATCGATCAACCGGAGGCCTGTACGCCATGGGTGCATTGCCCCACGCTTCAGGGCTGGCCGTGTTGCAACTTGAATACGGGGCATTCAGGGGCATTGTTACCTCGACAGGGTTACTTCACATCCATACCGCCGTCGAGACACCGCATCAGATCAAGCCTTGCTCCCGGGCAATTTTCCCGGCGAGATGTCGCGAGCTGACGCCGAACTTCCGGCGGATGTTATTGAAGTGGTAATTGACGTTGGCTTCGCTGCAGTCGACGATCCTGGCGATTTCCCAGGAAGACTTGCCGATCTCGCTCCATTGCAGGAATTCTTTCTCCCGGTTCGTCAGGCGCACGGCTTGGGCTTCGTTGCTTTCTGCGCCGCGCAGGTGGGTAGAGCCTGCTGGCGAACGACTTGAAACAGTGCTGGCTTGGTACATGATTGAATCTCCCATTCATCATCATTGATGGCGTGGACGCGGTGCTGTCCTGCTGTCGCTTGCACGGCGCCCCCCAGGCCTGGGTCAGGACTGGGGATACCTCCTTATATCGGGATTCAATCCTGGCGGAACCTGTCAGGATTGACAGGTGCGGACTTTAAGCAGGTCACTGGGAAAAGGCTGTCAGGCCGAGGCCACGCAGCTTGTAGGACATATCGCTGGGACTTGCTTGCCGTGTGTTGGGGCAGTGACATTCCTTGAATTAACTTGCGTTAACTTAATCGCGGGTATATACACGCACCATGCTTGCCTCTCAATGTTTGTGCATCAACCTGCGTCGTGCTGCCCGTGGCGTCAGCAGGTATTACGACGGCGCCCTCGACGGCTTCGGGATCAACGTTGCCCAGTATTCTTTGCTGAACAACCTGGCGCGTCTGGACCAGCCGAGCATTTCTTCCCTGGCCGAGGCCATGGGCCTGGACCGCAGCACGCTGGGGCGCAACTTGCGGGTGCTGGAAGGCGAGGGCTTGGTGAAGCTCGCCGAGGGCGAGGATCTGCGTAACCGTATCGTCGAGCTCACCGAGACCGGGCGTGCCCGACTGGCGGCGGCGCAGCCGGCCTGGGAAACGGCGCAACAGAAACTGATCGACAAGCTGGGCGCGGAAAAGCGTGCGACCCTGTTGGCCTTGCTGGATGAATTGGCGTGATGCCGGTTCGTCCGCTGATAAGTGGGTATATACCCGCGACCGGAGAACAATAATGACATCGATGTGGCGTACCTGTGGTTGGGTCCTGGTGGGCAGCGCGCTGATCCTGGCGTTAT
Organism: Pseudomonas sp. R3-56; assembly: GCF_051132075.1. Taxonomy (NCBI): domain Bacteria; kingdom Pseudomonadati; phylum Pseudomonadota; class Gammaproteobacteria; order Pseudomonadales; family Pseudomonadaceae; genus Pseudomonas; species Pseudomonas sp. R3-56. The sequence continues at coordinate 1,667,960 of NZ_CP071657.1, forward strand.
CGCTGGGTGTGCGACATGGCTTTGGCCTGTTTTTGGCGCCGATGAGCGCGGATTTCGGCTGGGGCCGCGAGGTGTTTGCCTTCGCGATTGCCTTGCAGAACCTGATCTGGGGCCTGGCGCAGCCGTTCACCGGTGCGCTGGCCGATCGCTTCGGCGCGGCGAAAGTGGTGCTGATCGGTGGCGTTTTATACGCGCTCGGGCTGGTCTTGATGGGCATGGCCGACTCGCCCTGGTCGCTGTCGTTGAGCGCCGGCCTGTTGATCGGCATCGGCCTGTCCGGTACCTCGTTCTCGGTGATCCTCGGCGTGGTCGGGCGGGCCGTGCCAGCGGAAAAACGCAGCATGGGCATGGGCATCGCCAGCGCCGCCGGCTCCTTTGGCCAGTTCGCCATGCTGCCGGGCACGCTGGGCCTGATCGGCTGGCTCGGCTGGTCCGCCGCGCTGCTGGCGCTGGGCTTGTTGGTGGCGCTGATCGTGCCTTTGGTGAGCATGCTCAAGGACGCACCGGCGCCGCTGTCCGGGCATGAGCAGACGCTGTCCGAAGCGTTGCGCGAGGCTTGCAGTCATTCGGGGTTCTGGCTGCTGGCCGTGGGCTTTTTTGTCTGTGGTTTCCAGGTGGTGTTCATCGGTGTACACCTGCCGGCCTACCTGGTCGATCAGCACTTGCCGGCCAGTGTCGGCACAACGGTGCTGGCGCTGGTCGGGTTGTTCAATATCTTCGGCACCTACACGGCCGGCTGGCTGGGTGGACGGATGTCCAAGCCGCGGCTGCTGACCGCGTTGTATCTGGCGCGGGCGGTGGTGATCGGCCTGTTCCTTTGGCTGCCGGTGACCACGACCACGGCCTATGTCTTCGGCATGGCGATGGGCTTCCTCTGGCTGTCGACGGTGCCGTTGACCAACGGTACGGTTGCGACCCTGTTTGGTGTGCGAAACCTCTCGATGCTTGGTGGGATGGTGTTCCTGTTTCACCAGTTGGGATCGTTCCTGGGAGGCTGGCTGGGCGGGGTGGTGTACGACCGCACCGGCAGCTATGACCTGATCTGGCAAGTGTCGATCCTGCTCAGCCTGTTGGCGGCGGCATTGAACTGGCCGGTGCGCGAGCGTCCGGTGGCGCGGCTGCAAGCACAGGCCGGTGCCGCATGAGCCGCGTCGGCCCGTGGTTGGTCGCGGCCGGCGCCGCGCTGTTGCTGGCCTTCGCCTGGTGGGGCTGGCACCAGGGCGGGTTGGCGTTGATGCAATTGGGCATGGGTAACTGCTGAACAATGGACTGCGTCGGGCGGGCGGAGTAACGTCCTGGTCTGACAGGCTTTCAAGGAAAATCCGACATGCTGATGCGCTGGCTTGCTGTTCCCACCCTGTTGCTGGCTGCGGCCGGGCAAGTTTGGGCGGCTGATTGTCCGCCGCTGCTGGAGGGCTCGCTGCCCAAGCTGCGGGCCAAGGAAACCATCGACCTGTGCCAGCGCTTCGGCGGCAAGCCCCTGGTGGTGGTCAACACCGCCAGCTTCTGTGGTTTTGCACCGCAGTTCAAAGGCCTCGAAGCGCTGAACCAGCACTATAAGGGGCAAGGGCTGGAAGTGCTGGGCGTACCCTCTGACGATTTCAAGCAGGAGTCCAAGGATGGCGCGGAGACGGCCAAGGTCTGCTACGTCAACTACGGCGTGACCTTCACCATGACCGAGCCGCAGCCAGTGCGCGGCGCGGACGCGATCCCCTTGTTCAGGCACCTGGCCGAACAGTCCAGCGCGCCGAAATGGAATTTCTACAAGTACGTTGTAGATCGCCAGGGCAGGGTGGTCGGCAGTTTTTCCAGCCGGATCAAACCTGACGACCCGGACTTCATCAAGGCAGTGGAAACGGCCATCGCTTCGAAACCCTGACCGCCAGCCACGAAAAAGCCCCGCCTCTTTGCAGAGCGCGGGGCTTTTTTTCGCTTCAGCTGGCGAAGTGTTCAGCTTCGCCGTGAATCATCAGAAGCGGTAGGTTGCACCGACACCAAAACCGTTGGCGCTGTTTTCGTATTCAGCGTTGTAGGCCTGACCCAAGGCGTTGCTGCGGTTGACGTTGACTTTTTCTTCCTTGAGGTAGGAATAGGCCACGTCGATGGTCAGGTCGTCGGTCGGGCTCCAACCGGCACCCAGGCTGAAGATGGTCCGGTCGCCGGTAGGGATGCGTGGCGAGCGGTCTTCGTTGTTGGCAGGCGACTGGTCGAACGTCAGGCCGGTGCGCAGTACCCATTGTTTGTTCAACTGGTAGGACGTACCGATGGCGTAGGCCCAGGTGTCGTGCCAGTTCTGTTCTTCGGTGATGGTGCCGAAGAGGGCTGGGTTCAGGGCTCCGCCGCCGGTCAGGTCGTTATCGACGGTGATGTCCTTCAGGCGGCTCCAGCGGGTCCAGGTGCTGCCTGCATAGACGGTCCAGGCGTCATTGATTTCCTGGGTAACCGAGAAGTCCACCGATTCAGGCGTGGTGATGTCCAGCGAAGCGTCATAACGTGCACGGCTCAACAGGAAGCCCGGCGTACCGGCACCCGGGCTCACTTCGGTGTGGCCTTCGAGCTTGTACTTGACCTTGGAGTGGTAGGTCAGGCCGACACGGGTGCTGTCGGTAGCCTGGACCATCAAGCCGATGTTGTAGCCGTAGCCGATGTCATCGCCCTTGATCTTGACGTTGCCGTCGTTAGGCGAGAACGGTGTGGTCAGTGCCGATTCCAGCGAGCCGGAAATACGGTTGATGGTCGGGCCGAAACCAATCGAAACCTTGTCGTTGAAGGCGTAGCTGATGGTTGGCTGGAAGGTCACGACCTTCACTTCGCTCTTGCTGCCGAAGTTGCGGCCCTGGAAGCTGTTTTCATAATCGGTGATCAGGCCGAACGGGGCGTAGACACCCAGGCCGAATGCCCATTTGTCATCGATAGGCTTGACGTAGTAGCCCATCGGAACGCCGGTGAACGGAACCATGTCGCCGTCGTTGGTGCCGGAGCGGGTACCGCTGGCATCGTTGATATCGGTGGACGCGTCGATCACGGCGAAGCCGCCGGTCACTTGCTCGCGCTTGAGGCGCGACATACCGGCAGGGTTGCCAAACACGGTGCTTGCATCATCGGCAGAAGAAGAACGACCCGCGAAGCCAGTGCCCATGCCACTGATGCTTTGTTCGTTCAGGGCAAAACCACTGGCAAAGAGTTGGGTGGATGCCAAGGTAACGGCAAGGCCAAGGGTGGTTTTGAGCATCATTTTTTTCATTGTTAGAACTCCAGGTGATCACCGACGCGAAAATTACCAACATTTTCCTCCAAGCGCTATAGCTTGTATGGCTTGATTTAGAGGGGTTTTGTAGGACAATCTGACCAAATTCACTGAAGTTGTAGGAACTTTCTGATTTTCCATTCAGCAAGCGACCTGATTCAGTGGGGAAACACAGTTTTGCCAGGCACAGGTGAAATCCCGCAGGCGTCCCTGGGGGTGAAAAGTCTGCCGCCAGATCCGCGCCATGCCCAACAGGTCGCCGGCCTCGGGCAGCGGTGTGGCCTGCTCCTCCACCAGCAGCCAGGCGATGGCCGTGGCGTAGCGCAGGTTGACGGTCAGTTCCAGATGGGGACCGCTCAGGAACGCATGCTGGCTCGCCAGGCCGCGTACCAGGCTGGCCCGCTCCGGGTCCAGCGCCAGATATTCGTCCCATAAGGCTCGGTGGCGAGGTTCGGTGATGCGGTACAAGCCGTGCCCGCGCCGATCGTGCAACGCCGCGCCAAGCCCGGACTGGCTGGCGGCAATGCCCAGCAGCAAGGTCTCCGCCGTCCTGCTGTGACTCCCCAGGTAGAGGAGCGTCGGACGGATCACGTATCGACACAGTTCGCTGGCAGCGATACCCATAAAACCCTCGAGACGGGAAAAGGGGCGAAGCCTGAAGATGTGGCCTTGGCAGCAGTGGATCGGTTCAGGCTCCGCCGGAAGCGGATCAGGCCGCTTGACTTGAAGTGTAGTGTCATATCCCTGCTGTAAAGGACTGTTTTTAAACCATCTTCATCGAACGGTTATGGTCGTTATAGCGCTTTGTACTTAAGCCGTTGCGCTTTATCGAGAAATGCCAGGCAATAAAAAACCCCGCTTTTCGGGGCGGGGTCTTCGGTTTCAGCTTTCCGGGCGTCTCAGGCAACCAGTGCCTGACGGGTACGCTCGATCACGGCCTGCAGCGGTTCTGCGCTGGAGTACTGGTCGGGATACAGGCGTTCGCTGTGACGGGCGATGCCGTGTTCGTTGACCAGCGTGAAGCTGAAGCAGCCTTTGCGAGCGGCCATGATCAGGCAGTTCATTGGTGCAAAAGCGTTGGTCAGGGTGCGGATGGCATCCTGGGTATGGATTTGAGTAGACATGTTATGGGTGTTCCTGCAAATGACACGGTTAAGAACCGTGCCGCGTTAAAACGTTCCAGTAACGTCGACCACCATTGGTCGAACGAAGAACCCGACTGGAACAAAGCAGCCAGTTTGAGCGCTATAAAAAGGCGCGCTTGGGCTGGCAGGTAGGTACTTAGGAGGGCAGGCAACACATCAAGGGCAAAGGTTCTGGGCCCGGGGTGAAGATCCTGATCAATTTTGCAGGTTGGTTCGGTCAGAGTAACGAGCCTGGCAGACACCCTTTGCATTCGATCAAAGGCAGTGCTGACGCAAGATTTACCTGGAAACCATCGAGGGGGTCGGTCTCTTTTTATCGGTGGGGCTGCCCTTGAGGGTGGCTGACCGTGGAGATGTGTTCGACCCGGAATTGACTTTCAGCTTGGTACTAACGCCGCGGATACTAACGGATCGGAATACCGAAGGGAAGGCCATCGATCAATAAATATTCAAACCCGACCAGTGGGACGCCGCGCTCTGCCTTGCGTGGCTGGCGAGCCCGGGCGATCAGCCAAGGCACTCTCCCGGGTTATCCCCAGGTCCCACCTCTGCGAATGCCTCAAAAAGCGCGGCGATATAACCGTTCGCGTGTTACTTGTGCACACTTGCGACGAGGCTTGTCACCGAACTGTCATGTAGGAGCATTCTGAGGTGGGTGCCTGTATCCAAAATTTAAGTCAATGAAAAACATCGCTTTTTTTAGCTGGTGAAAAAATCGTCAGTTTGAGCGCAGGCCCCGTTCCACAGGGCTTGCGGCGAGTTCAGGGTAGGTTGTCCACTGAGTTATCCACAGCTTCTGTGGATTGTCCCAAGCGCTTGCTCTAGGACGGGCGTGCCGGTTTTTTTCGACTTTACCCGTACGAAAAAAGGAGTAGAGTGGCGCGCCTTCTGACCTGTCACCGTAGTGCGTTATGAAGTTCCGCTCAGTATCAAATCCTGTTACCTCCACACCCCAGGGTGTTACCCCACCCAAGCGTATTTCGATGCGCGTGGCCGAATGGTTACTCGACAGTCCGCGCCTGGGGGACAGCCCTAGCGTCAAGCACCTGGCCGGCCGCCTGCTCAAGCAACCGGCCCGTGAAGGCGTGGTGGCGGCCCAGAGCCGTCTCGGCCAGCTGATGTGCCGCGAATGCGGTAACGCGCGAGACCGGCGTATTGGCCAGGACCTGCTGCGCCAGGCTGCCCGGGCAGGTGATCACCGCGCTCGCCAGGCGTTGGGTGAAATCGAAGACTGAGCTGGGCAACGCCGGGTTGCTTGGTTAACCTTCGGGCTTTATTTCATCCGCGGAAACTGTCATGGCTATGGATTTCACCAGCCTGTTGCTTGGTCTGGCGGGCGCTGCGCTGCCGTTGCTGGCCCTGGCCTGGCATCTGCAACGCCAGGCCAGCGCGGCGCAGACCGAACTCGCCCTGCTGGAAGAACGCCTGGCGACCGCGCACATGGCCCACGATGGGTTGAACGCCCAGCTGGATGCCTGCCGCGACGAAATCAGTGACCTGAGTCAGGCCAATGCCGCCAAACAGGCCGAGCTCGCGGCGGCCAGTCGCGAAGTCGAATTGCTGCAGATCGAGCGCGACAATGCTCGGGACGCGGCCCACGCCTGGAATCTCGAACGGGCCAACAAGGAAGCGGAACTGCGGCGGCTCGATGCCCAGGCGGCTTCGTTGCACGCCGAGCTGCGCGAGCAGCAGGAAAGCCATCAGCAGCGCCTCAATGACCTGCAAGGTTCTCGCGACGAGCTCCGGGCGCAGTTCGCCGAGCTGGCCGGAAAAATCTTCGACGAACGTGAACAGCGCTTCGCCGAAACCAGCCAGCAGCGCCTGGGGCAATTGCTCGATCCGCTTAAGGAGCGCATCCAGTCGTTTGAGAAACGCGTTGAGGAAAGCTATCAGGCCGAGGCTCGCGAGCGGTTCTCCCTGGGCAAGGAGCTTGAGCGCTTGCAGCAATTGAACCTGCGCCTGAGTGATGAAGCCACCAACCTTACCCGTGCCCTCAAGGGGCAGAAAACCCAAGGCAACTGGGGCGAACTGATCCTCGAGCGGGTGCTCGAACACGCAGGCCTGGAGAAGGGCCGTGAATACCAGACCCAGGTCAGCCTCAAGGGCCCGGACGGTGAGCGTTTCCAGCCGGACGTATTGATTTACCTGCCCGGCGACAAACAGGTAGTAGTCGATTCGAAGGTCAGCCTCACGGCTTACCAGCAATACGTCGCCGCCGAAGATGACGCCATCGGCCAGCTCGCCCTCAAGCAGCATGTCGTGTCGTTGCGAGCCCACGTCAAGGGCTTGGCCGGCAAGGACTACAAGCGCCTGGACGGTTTGCACAGCCTGGATTTCGTGTTGCTGTTCGTGCCGATCGAGGCCGCGTTTTCCGCCGCGCTGCAAGCCGAGCCGACCCTGTTCCAGGAAGCCTTTGACCGCAACATCGTGATCGTCAGCCCGACGACGCTGCTGGCGACATTGCGGGTCATCGACAGCTTGTGGAAGCAGGAGCGTCAGAGCCAGAACGCCCGGGAAATTGCTGAGCGCGCCGGATGGCTGTACGACAAGTTCGTGCTGTTCATCCAGGACCTCGATGAAATCGGCAATCGCCTGCAGCAACTGGACAAAGCCTACAGCGCCGCGCGCAACAAGCTGACGGAAGGGCGCGGCAACCTGATCAGCCGCAGCGAACAACTGAAACTCCTCGGCGCCCGGGCGAGCAAGAGCTTGCCGACGGAGCTGCTGGAGCGGGCGATGGCGGATGTGGATGGGTTGCCTGAGGTGGCGGAAGAACCCAGCACGGACACCCAAGGCTGAAGTAGAACTCCAGGCCTGAAACCGAACCCCTGTGGCGAGGGAGCTTGCTCCCGCTGGGCTGCGCAGCGGCCCCTCTTTTATGAGTGCTGCGCACTCAAGCGGGAGCAAGCTCCCTCGCCACGGAGGGTTTGCCCTTCCTGAATTACAACGGCAAATGCCGACTCAACAACGCCCGCAATGCCGCCGGCTTCACCGGTTTGGCCAGGTAATCCAGCCCCGCCGCATGCACTTGCGCCACCGTCTCCGGCCGGCCGTCGGCGCTGATCACCACCCCCGGCACCGGCTCGCCCAGGCGCGTGCGCAGCCAGGCCATCAGCTCGGTGCCCGTCTCGCCGTCGTCCAGATGAAAATCCACCAGGGCCAGTTGCGGACGCCCGCCCTGGGCGAGCCAACGCTCACATTCTTCGCGGTTGCGCGCGGTCCAGACCTGGCACCCCCAACGCGTCAGCAAACTGCTCATGCCGATCAGGATGCTGTCTTCATTGTCCACACATAGCACCTGAGCCCCGCTCGGCAATTGGCCGTTGGGCTCGGGCGCGGCACTGGGGGCAGCGGCCTGGGTGCTGGCCAACGGCACGCTGACACTGAACACGCTGCCGCGCCCCAGCCAGGAACGCACGCGCAACCCGTGATCAAGCACACGGCACAGGCCGTCGGCGATCGCCAGGCCCAGGCCGAGGCCTTTTTCGGCGCGGGTCTGATGGCTGTCGAGGCGTTTGAACTCTTCGAAAATGACCTGCTGTTTGTCTTCGGCAATGCCGGGGCCGCGATCCCAGACTTCCAGGCACAGCTCGCCCTGGCGGCGGCGCACGCCCAACAGCACGGGACCTTTAGCGTAGCGGAAGGCATTGGTGAGGAAGTTCTGCAAGATCCGCCGGAGTAGCTTGATGTCGCTGTCGACCCGCAGGCGCGAGCCACGAACGCGGAACTTGAGCCCTTGCTCCTGGGCCAGCACGGTGAATTCGGCGCCCAGGGTATCGAACAGGTCGTTGAGCACGAAGGGCTTGCGATCGGGGTTGATCTTGCCGTTCTCCAGGCGGGAGATGTCGAGCAGGTCGGTGATCAGGTCCTCCGCCGAACGCAGCGAGCTGTCCAGGTGCTGCACCAGTTGCCGGGCTTCGCCGGGCAGGCTGTCATGCTGGTGGGACAGCGCGGCGGAGAACAGCCGCGCGGCATTCAGGGGTTGCATCAGGTCATGGCTGACGGCGGCAAGGAAGCGGGTCTTGGACTGATAGGCGGCTTCTGCGGTGCTCTTGGCCTCGGTCAGCGCCAGGTTCAGCTGCGACAGTTCCCGGGTGCGCTCGGCCACCCGTTGCTCCAGCCCTTCGTTGGCCTCGGTCAAGGCTTGGGCGGCTTCGCGGAACGCGGTGATGTCAGTGAAACTCATGACAAAGCCGCCACCGGGCATCGGGTTGCCGATCAGCTCGATCACCCGGCCGTTGGGGAACAGCCGTTCCGAGGTATGCGCGCGGCCCTGGCGCATCCAGTGCAAGCGCCGGGCAACGTGGACCTCGGCCTCGCCGGGGCCGCAGAGGCCGCGTTCGGCGTTGTAGCGGATGATGTCGGCGATCGGCCGGCCGACGCTGATCAGGCCGTCGGGGTAATTGAACAGCTCAAGGTAGCGACGGTTCCAGGCCACCAGCCTGAGGGACTGGTCGACCACGCTGATGCCCTGGGTGATGTTTTCGATGGCGCCTTGCAGCAGCGCGCGATTGAACTGCAGCACCTCGGACGCTTCGTCGGCGATCCGCACGACGTCCTCCAGTTGCATCTCCCGCCCTTCAATTGCCGCCTTCACCACCGCCCGCGTCGAAGAGGCGCCCAGCACACCGGCCAGCAGGCGCTCGGTGTGGGCGATCCATTCGCTGTCGGCGTTCTGGCTCGGGTTGAAACCTTTGCCCTGGCGGTAGGCGAAACGGATGAAGCTCTGCCGCGCGCGCTCTTCGCCGACGAACCGGGCGGCCAGCTGCAGCAGATCGTCGATCTGTACCGCGAGCATCGAACGAGGGTTGGGGCGGGCGCTGATTTCCTGGCCGATGAAGCGCCCGGCCTGCCAGTGCTCCGACACGCGGGTGCGGGACAACACCGAGACCCAGGCGAACAGGATGAAATTGCCGGCCAGGGACAAAACCACCCCTTGCGTCAGCGGAGTAATCGGCAGGTCCAGCGGGTTGCCGTGCAGCCAGGCAAGGCCGGGAAAACTGCTCAGTGACCAGCCCAGGCTGTGGGCGGCGATCGGCAGCACCAGCGTATAAAACCAGAGGAAAATTCCCGTGGCGAGACCGGCGAACACGCCGCGTCGGTTCGCCTGTTTCCAGTACAGCGCGCCGAGCATGGCTGGCGCCAGCTGAGTCACGGCGGCGAAAGCGATCTGGCCGATGGTCGCCAGGCTCGCCGTCGACCCCAGCAGCCGGTAACTGACGTAAGCCAGCAGCAGGATCACGACGATGCTCACCCGGCGTACCGACAGCATCCACTGGCGGAACACCTCGAAGGGCCGCTCGGCGTTGTTGCGGCGCAACAGCCAGGGCAGCAGCATGTCGTTGGAGACCATGGTCGACAGGGCGACACTCGCCACGATCACCATGCCGGTGGCGGCCGACGCGCCGCCGATGAACGCCAGCACCGCCAGGGCCGGGTGGGCCTGGGCCAGCGGCAGGCTGATGACGAACGAATCCGGCAGCACCGAACTGGGCAACATCATCTGCCCGGCCAGGGCGATCGGCACCACGAACAGCGCGGCCAGCGCCAGGTACGCGGGAAACACCCACTTGGCCAGGCGCAGGTCCTGCGGGTCGATGTTCTCGACCACGGTCACATGGAATTGCCGGGGCAGGCAGATGATCGCCATCATCGCCACGCCGGTTTGCACGACCATGGACGGCCAGTTGATGGTTTCCTTCCAGTATTGCTCCAGGCGGGGCGCCAGCATCGCCTGGTTGAACAGGTCATCAAAACCGTCATAGAGGCCAAACGTGACAAACGCGCCGACGGCCAGGAAGGCGAACAGCTTGACCAGCGACTCGAAGGCAATCGCCAGGACCATGCCGCGGTGGTGCTCGGTGGCGTCCAGGTTGCGGGTACCGAAGACGATGGTGAACAGCGCCAGGATCAGCGAGACGATTAGGGCGGTGTCCTGGGCCCGGGTGCCCATGGCGTCGGCGCCGGCGCCGATCAGCAGGTTCACCCCGAGCACGATGCCCTTGAGCTGCAAGGCGATGTAGGGCAGCACGCCGACCAGGCAGATCAGGGCGACCACAATCGCCAGGGACTGCGACTTGCCGTAGCGGGCGGCGATGAAGTCGGCGATGGAGGTAATGTTCTCCTGCTTGCTGATCATCACCATTTTCTGCAGGACCCACGGCGCGAACACCAGCAGCAGGATCGGTCCGAGGTAAATTGGCAGGAACGACCAGAGCTGTTCGGCGGCCTGGCCCACGGCGCCAAAGAAAGTCCAGCTGGTGCAATAGACCGCCAGCGACAGGCTGTAGACCCAGGCCCGCACGCGCGGCGGCAACGGCGTGCTGCGTCGGTCGCCGTAGAAGGCGATGGCAAACATGATGGCCATATAGGCCAGGGCGACAACGGCAATCAGCCCGCTGGACAGCGACATGGAAACTCCCGGACAAATATCCCCGGGCTCGGGCCCGGCACGACAGTCTCGCATGCCCGCTCGGGTTCGTCAGTGTCGACCAAGGTCGGGGCGCGGCGGGGTGTCGCGGGTGGGGTGGAGTGCTCGGGTTATCGGGTGTTCTTTTGGGCCTCTTCGCGAGCAGGCTCGCTCCCACAGTGGATCTGCGGGGCACACAGATCGCGTGCCCGCTGGAAATCCCAGGTGGGAGCGAGCCTGCTCGCGAAAGCGGCTTTACTGACCCAACGCTATGTCAACCAACCGATACAACTCCTCGACATCCAGCGGTGCAGTGGCAAACAGGATACGAAACACCGTCGGCGCCACGATCACATTCACCAGCCGCTCGATGCCCGGATTCGGCTCATCGGGATAGCGGTCCAGGATGATCTGCAACTGACCGCTGATAATGCCCACGCAATAACCCGGCGTGGCGCAGGCCTGGATGTCGCGCATCATGTTGCGGCCGGGCTCGGAACTCATTTCATCCAGGTACTGCTCAGCCCAGGCACGCAAGTCGCCGCGCAGGCTGCCGGTATTGGCCGGCTCGCCGTCCGGGCGCATGCGTGCGATGGCGACATCCGCCAGCAACGCTTGCAGATCGCCCCAGCGCCGATAAATGGTGGACGGCGTCACCCCGGCACGCGCGGCGATTTGCGGCACGGTCAGGCTGGCGCGATCCTGCTCCTGCAATAACGCGCGAACGGCCGAATGAATTGACTCCTGGACCCGGGCGCTTCTGCCGCCGGGGCGTAAACCTTCTTTAATAGCCATGAATCGGACCTTAACACAAAGAATTTGCTTTAAGCGCATGCCAGTAGCACACTCCGTAAAAGCAAAAAATTAGCTTTTGTGAATGCCTTGTGGAGCGTGCCCATGTCTCGTCCAGCTTCGACCCGCGCCAGCCTGATATTTCTGGCGCTCACCTTGCTCGGCTTCCTGGCGGCGTCCAGCGCGCCGACGCCGTTGTATCACCTCTACCAGGAACATATGCAGTTTTCCCCGGCGATCCTGACACTGATCTTCGGCGTGTACGCGTTCAGTCTGCTGGCGGCTTTGCTGGTCGTCGGTTCGCTGTCGGATTACCTCGGTCGCAAGCCGGTGATCTTTGCGGCATTGCTGCTCAACATGCTGGCGATGCTGCTGTTTATCAACGCCGACAGCGTCGCCTGGTTGATCGGTGCGCGTTTGATTCAAGGTTTTGCCACCGGAATGGCCACCAGTGTATTGGGAGCGGCGTTGCTGGACTTCGATCGTCAGCAGGGGCCGCTGATCACCAGCGTGGCGCCATTGCTCGGCATGGCGTGTGGCGCGATGGGCTGCGGCCTGCTGGCTGAGTTCGCGCCGATGCCGCTGCAATTGACGTATTGGCTGCTGCTGGCATTGTTTCTCTTCCAGGCGATTTACCTGTGGCGCCTGGCGGAAAGCGTCAGACCGCAGCCCGGGGCGTGGCGATCGTTGCGCCCGACTTTGCATGTACCTGTCCAGGCCCGGCGCGCCTTGTGGCTGATATTGCCTCTGGACCTGGCGGCTTGGGCGGTCGGCGGATTCTATTTGTCCCTCGCGCCATCACTGGTGCGGGCCGCGACCGGTTCGACATCAAACCTGATTGGCGGCGCGCTGGTGGCTGTGCTCACCCTCAGTGGTGCCTTGTCGATCTACACGCTGCGTAACCGGGCGGCAAGAACGATGCTGCGGCTTGGCGCCAGCCTATTGGTGCTCGGCCTGGGCCTGGTATTGACCGCCGTACACACGGCCAGCCTGCCGTGGTTTTTCATTGGCACCTTGATCACTGGCAGCGGTTTTGGCGCGGGATTCCTCGGCGCCCTGCGCAGCATCATGCCGCTGGCCTTGCCCCACGAACGGGCCGGCCTGATGTCGGCGTTCTACGTGCTCAGTTACCTGGCCTTCAGCCTGCCTTCGTTGTTGGCGGGAAACCTCACGCGTATTTTCGGGCTGATTCCGACCACCGATGGCTACGGCGTCGTGCTGATTGTGATGGCAGTCGGTGCGCTGGCGGGCTTGCTGCGCCAGCCTGCAAAACCGCTGGCGGAGGGGGTGGGGTCGTGAGCGCTTATCTGTAAAACAGAATAGATATAGAGAAATTACCCGTTATATAGATATTCTTTTCAGTTCTAGCATGGCTTTACCTCATCCGATAACGAGGATTGACCATGACTTGCTGCGCTGCGAAAAACCGTTTACGCCCGCTGAGCCACTTGGCCGGACCCCTGGAGGTCGTCCGACAATTCACCCCGAACTGGTTCGCCGCCACCATGGGGACTGGCGTGCTGGCATTGGCCCTGGCGCAAGTGCCAGGCGGCAATCCCGGATTGCACGCATTTGCTGAAGGGCTGTGGTTGTTCAACATTCTCCTGTTTGCACTGTTCACCGGGTTGTACAGCGCTCGCTGGGTGCTTTTTTTCAACGAGGCCCGGCGAATTTTCGGCCATTCAACGGTCTCGATGTTTTTCGGCACCATTCCCATGGGCCTGGCGACGATCATCAACGGCTTTCTGGTGTTCGGGTTGCCGCGCTGGGGGGATGGCGTGGTAGCGGTGGCAGAAGTGTTGTGGTGGATCGATGTCGCGATGTCGCTGGCCTGCGGCGTGCTGATTCCGTTCCTGATGTTCACCCGCCAGGAGCACCGCATCGACCAGATGACCGCCGTGTGGCTGCTGCCCGTGGTGGCCGCCGAGGTTGCCGCTGCCAGTGGCGGGCTGTTGGCGCCACACCTTGGCGACGCCCATGCGCAACTGGTCACGTTGGTCACTAGCTATGTGTTGTGGGCATTTTCGCTACCGGTGGCGTTCAGCATTCTGACCATCCTGCTGCTGCGCATGGCCCTGCACAAACTGCCGCATGAAAACATGGCCGCTTCGAGCTGGCTGGTCCTGGGCCCCATCGGCACGGGCGCCCTGGGCATGTTGCTGCTGGGAGGCGAGGCCCCGATGATTTTCGCTGCCAATGGCTTGCCAGGCGTGGGCGAGGTTGCCTCGGGGCTGGGGCTGGTGGCCGGCATCACCCTGTGGGGCTTGGGTTTGTGGTGGATGTTGATGGCGCTGTTGATCACCGGGCGCTATCTGCGCGAAGGCATCCCGTTCAATCTCGGCTGGTGGGGTTTCACCTTTCCCTTGGGCGTGTACGCACTGACCACGCTGAAACTGGCGAGCGTGCTGGGGCTGGTATTTTTCAACCTGCTGGGTTGCGCATTGGTGGTGATGCTGGCGGTGATGTGGCTGATCGTCGTTCGGCGCACGGTGCTGGGCGCCTGGCACGGTGAGTTGTTCGTGTCGCCTTGTATTGCGGGGCTGGGGAAATAATCGTCAAAGACAGGTAATGTGTGGCCTGGATCGAAAAAGCGTCATTCCAATAAGCGTCCAAGCCACTCAGGAACATGGAAGATGAGTCACCCCTCGCAGTTCACCTTGCTTCGCACGCGGCGTTTCCTGCCGTTCTTCATCACGCAGTCCCTCGGCGCGTTCAACGACAATATCTTCAAGCAGTCGCTGATCCTCGCCATCCTCTATAAATTGACCATCGAGGGTGATCGCTCGATCTGGGTCAATCTCTGCGCGCTGCTGTTCATCCTGCCGTTCTTCCTGTTCTCGGCGCTGGCGGGCCAGTTCGGCGAAAAATTCGCCAAGGATGCGTTGATTCGCCTGATCAAGCTTGGCGAAATTGCGATCATGGCGGTCGGCGCGGTGGGTTTCCTGTTCGATCATCTGTGGCTGATGCTGGTGGCGCTGTTCGCCATGGGCACGCACTCGGCGCTGTTCGGGCCGGTGAAATATTCGATCCTGCCGCAAGCCCTGCGTGAGGATGAGCTGGTCGGCGGCAACGGCCTGGTGGAGATGGGGACGTTCCTGGCGATCCTCGCCGGTACCATCGGCGCCGGGATGATGATGTCCTCGGCCAATTACGCGCCCGTGGTCTCGGTGGCGATTGTCGGCATTGCCGTGGCCGGTTACCTGGCCAGCCGCGGCATCCCACGGGCGGCGGCAGCCTCGCCGCAGATGCGCTTGAATTGGAACATCTTCAGCCAGTCCTGGGCGACCCTGAAGCTGGGCCTCGGGCAGACCCCGGCGGTGTCCCGCTCGATTGTCGGCAATTCCTGGTTCTGGTTTGTCGGCGCGATCTATCTCACCCAGATCCCGGCCTATGCCAAGGAATGGATGCACGGCGACGAAACCGTCGTAACGCTGATCCTGACGGTGTTTTCGGTGGGGATCGCCCTGGGCTCGATGCTCTGCGAAAGGCTCTCGGGGCGCAAAGTGGAGATCGGCCTGGTGCCGTTCGGTTCGTTCGGGCTGACGGTGTTCGGCTTGCTGTTGTGGTGGCATTCCGGTGGAATCCCCGCCAGCGTCGACGGCCATGGCTGGCTGCAAATTCTGGGTTTCGGCCACGCCTGGCTGGTGCTGATCGATATCCTCGGGCTGGGTATCTTTGGCGGTTTCTACATCGTGCCGCTGTATGCATTGATCCAGTCGCGCACCGTTGAAAACGAGCGGGCACGAGTGATCGCCGCCAACAACATTCTCAACGCCTTGTTCATGGTGGTCTCGGCGGTCGTTTCCATCGTCCTGCTGAGCCTGGCCAAGCTGTCGATCCCGCAGCTGTTCCTGGTGGTGTCGCTGCTGAACATCGGCGTCAACGCCTACATTTTCAAGATCGTCCCCGAGTTCAGCATGCGTTTCATGATCTGGCTGCTCAGCCATTCCATGTACCGCGTGGAGCATCGCAACCTGCAAGCGATCCCGGATGAGGGCGCAGCGTTGCTGGTGTGCAATCACGTATCGTTTGTCGATGCCTTGCTGATTGGTGGCGCGGTGCGTCGGCCGATTCGTTTTGTGATGTACTACAAGATCTACAACCTGCCGATCCTGAACTTCATCTTCCGCACCGCCGGGACCATTCCGATTGCCGGGCGCCAGGAGGATATCCACATCTATGAAAAAGCCTTCAGCCGCATCGCCCAGTACTTGAAGGACGGTGAGCTGGTGTGCATCTTCCCTGAAGGAAAGTTGACCGCCGACGGTGAGATCAACGAGTTCAGGAGCGGGCTGACGCGCATCCTGCAGGAAACCCCGGTGCCGGTGATTCCCTTGGCATTGCAGGGTTTGTGGGGCAGCTTTTTCAGCCGCGATCCGAGCAAGGGGCTGTTTCGGCGGTTCTGGTCGCGAGTAACGCTGGTGGCGGGGACGGCGGTGGCGGTCGAGGCGGCGGAGCCGGCTAAGTTGCAGGCACTGGTCGGGGAGTTGCGCGGGGCGGTCAGATAAACCAAAAACCTGTGGGAGCGAGCTTGCTCGCGATGGCCATATACCTGTCGACATTAATGTTGCTGACAGACCGCAATCGCGAGCAAGCTCGCTCCCACAAAGGCATTTGATCTAATGTGGGAGCGAGCCTGCTCGCGAAGGTGTAGTGGCTTAAGCGCTGACCTTGAGCCCGACCAGCCCGGCTATGATCAGCGCAACGCTGGCCAGGCGAATCAGCGCCATCGACTCGCCAAACAGGATGATCCCGGCGATCACCGTGCCGACGGCACCGACCCCGGTCCAGATGGCATAGGCAGTGCCCAGCGGCAACTCCTTCATCGCCAGGCCGAGCAGGCCGAGGCTGATCGCCATGGCGGCGATTGTCAGTGCGGTAGGGAGCGGGCGGCTGAAGCCGTCGGTGTACTTCAGGCCGACAGCCCAGCCGACTTCGAACAGGCCGGCGAAAAACAGAATGATCCAGGACATCACACACCTCATCGATGGATGGGGTCGTCCCCGGATAAAAACTTCATGGCGTTGCGGGGTCGTCCCCGCATTGGGCGCAAGAGTGCCCAATGCTGACTATTCGGTCAAGTCCGCCGGTCAGTCCACGGTTTGTCGGGCGAGCTCTTCGCGGTCCTGTTTTTCGCTCATGCGCCGGAACCAGGTCGAGAGCAGGGCGCCGGAAATGTTGTGCCAGACGCTGAACAGCGCGCTGGGCACTGCCGCCAGCGGCGAAAAGTGTGCGCTGGCCAATGCCGCACCGAGGCCCGAGTTCTGCATGCCGACTTCCAGCGACAACGTCTTGCGTTGGGCCAACGGCAACCCGAAAAGCCGACCGGTGAAATACCCCAGCAGGTAGCCGAAGCTGTTATGCAGGATCACGATCGCCATGATCAGCAGGCCGGACTCAGCGATCTTCGCTTGGCTGGCTGCAACCACCGCCGCAACGATGATCACGATACTGACCACCGATACCAGCGGCAGCACCTCTACGGCATGACGGACCCGCGCACCCAACAAACGTTGGGCAACAATACCCAGTGCGATGGGCAGCAACACAATTTGCAGTATCGACCAGAACAATGCCGAGAACGACACCGGCAGCCAGGCCGAGGCCAGCAGCCATATCAGCGTCGGGGTCAGCAGCGGGGCAAGCAGGGTGGTGATGGCGGATATCGCTACGGCCAAGGCCAGGTCGCCGCGGGCGAGCCAGGTCATCACGTTGGAGGACGTGCCGCTCGGGCAGCAACCCACCAGAATCACGCCGACGGCGATTTCCGGCGGCAGGCTGAATACCTGGCAAAGCAGCCATGCTGTCCCCGGCATGATCACGAACTGGGCAATCACCCCCAGGGCCACCCGTCCAGGGCGACGAGCCACTTCGGCAAAGTCTTCCAGCTTCAGTGCCAGGCCCATGCCGAACATCACCAGGCCCAGCAGCGGCACAATGGCGCTTTTGAGGCCGATGAACCAGGTCGGCAGAAAGAACGCCACGACGGCGAACAGCAACACCCAGTAAGCGAACGTATTGCCGACGAAGCGGCTCAATGCAGCCAGTGCACGCATGATCTGATCCTTGTTATAAAAAACACCGAATACCCGTGTGGGAGCGAGCCTGCTCGCGAAAGCGGGGTGTCAGTCAGCATCGCTGTGGCTGTCATACCACTTTCGCGAGCAGGCTCGCTCCCACAAGGGCTATCCGCTACTTTTAGATCCCTTGCGGAATCTCTTCACCACCCAGCGCTTCAACCAGCGCCGGCAGGAACTCGCCGAACGTCAGCATCATCAGGGTGAAGCTGGCGTCCAGTTGGCCGAGGGCTTCGTCGCCGCCGTCCTGTTCCGCCTGGTCTTGCAGCAGGTCTTCGAACTTCAGGCGCTTGACCACCATCTTGTCGTCGAGGACGAAGGACAACTTGTCCTGCCAGGCCAGCGACAGTTGCGTCACCACCTTGCCGGTGTTCAGGTGCAGCTGGATTTCGTCGCTGGTCAGGTCCTGGCGCTTGCAACGGACGATGCCGCCATCTTCATGGGTATCGCGCAGTTCGCATTCGTCCAGCACGAAGAAATCGTCTGCGGCTTTCTGGGTCTTGACCCAGTCGGTCATGATCGCGGTCGGGGCCGTCTTCACTGTCAGCGGGCGCACCGGCAGCGTGCCGATGACTTCGCGCAGGGTCGAAAGCAGGTCTTCGGCGCGTTTCGGGCTGGCCGAGTTGACCAGGATCAGGCCCTGTTTCGGCGCGATCGCGGCGAACGTGGAGGAACGGCGAATGAAGGCGCGAGGCAGGAAGGCCTGGATGATTTCATCCTTGATCTGGTCCCGTTCCTTTTTATAGACCTTGCGCATCTGCTCGGCTTCGATCTCTTCGACCTTTTCCTTGACCGCGTCACGGACGACGCTGCCCGGCAGGATGCGTTCTTCCTTGCGTGCGGCAATCAGCAAAAAGTCCTGGCTGACATGCACCAGGGGCGCGTCTTCACCTTTGCCAAATGGCGCGACGAAACCGTAAGTGGTCAACTCCTGGCTTGCACAGGGGCGTGCCAGTTTGCTCGCCAGTGCAGTTTCCAACGCCTCGGCATCAACAGGCAGATCTTGGGTCAGGCGATAGATAAGCAGGTTCTTGAACCACATGGGGTGAGTCTCTCCTTTATACAAAGGGGGGCATTATTCTCTTCGCGGCGCCATAGGCCAACCCTTCGCTAAGCCTTTGGAAGGCCTGAAAAAATTAAATTAAAAAGTGCTTGCCAGCTTAGGAAGTGCTCCGTAGAATGCGCGCCACACCGAAAGCGAAGGGTGATTAGCTCAGCCGGGAGAGCGTCTGCCTTACAAGCAGAATGTCGGCGGTTCGATCCCGTCATCACCCACCATTCGCTTCAAGTGTTATGCGCAGCGGTAGTTCAGTCGGTTAGAATACCGGCCTGTCACGCCGGGGGTCGCGGGTTCGAGTCCCGTCCGCTGCGCCATATTCGGTAACCTGGAACACTGAACGCCAGGTCGCCACAGAAAGCCCGCTAACGCGGGCTTTTTGCTGTCTGGAGTTTCTGTGGTGCGCGTGAATCACATTTTTTGCTGGATTTATCAATTAAATCAGCACGTTATAAAAAACTGTGAGAGAATGCGCCCCGCATCGAAAGTGCAGGGTGATTAGCTCAGCCGGGAGAGCGTCTGCCTTACAAGCAGAATGTCGGCGGTTCGATCCCGTCATCACCCACCAAACTTTCAATGTTACGCGCAGCGGTAGTTCAGTCGGTTAGAATACCGGCCTGTCACGCCGGGGGTCGCGGGTTCGAGTCCCGTCCGCTGCGCCATATTTGGTATCTGGAACGCTGAACGCCAGGTACCCGCCAGAAGCGGCGCTTTTCCTTTAAGAGAGGGAAGGCGCCGTTTTTTTTGCTTTCGATATCTGTCTTTCTCAGTGTGGTGTGTATATCCGTTTCTGCGGTAATGGCCGCTGGCGGTTTCGCTTTTACAGCGACTCACTTTTATGAAGCGTAAAAGTAAGCAAAACGCTTTTGCCCCACCACTGTCCACCGCGAGGCGGCCTTAAAGCCGACCTGGCTCTCCCGGTCGTACTCCGATCCAACTGTGGGAGCGAGCCTGCTCGCGAAGAGGCCGGCACATCCAGCGTCTTCATTCGACCATGACACCGCTTTCGCGAGCAGGCTCGCTCCCACAGGATGAACACGGTCAACCAAAACCAGGTCGGCTCGAAGGCCGCCTCGCGGTGGACGTTGATTTCGGCGCCCCGTTAACCACGATGGCCGAACGCAGGCATTGTGGAGTGGGCATCCCGGCATGGATGCCGGGATAGCCGCGCTGGGCCAGGGACGGCCCTTCGCGGCGGGCCCACGGAGCAATGCCGGAGTGCGGGCATGCCGAGCCTTAGCGAGGCACCGAGTGGTGGGGCAAAAGCGCTTTGGTTACTTTCACGCTTTTTGAAAGTGACTCGCCGTAAGGGCGAAACCATAAGCAGTCGTTTCCGCAGAAACGGATATACACACCACACCACACCACACCACACCACACCACACCCACCACCACCTACTGCTCAGCATTCCGACTATGACGATAATCGCTGACCGCCTCATACACCGCTTTACGCAAACGGTTGATACCGCCAATAGGCTTATGCGCCTCGAGCCCAAACCACGGGTTGAACGACAGGTTGTCGCAAGCCAGGTTCAGCTTGGGCGTATCGAAATCCTGGGCCGGCACCTTGATTCGCGCCACCGTCTCGAATGGCGCATCGCTTTCCTGCCACTCGATACTGGTGTCTTCGATCGGCATGTATTTGCCCGGGTCCTGACGCTGGATCTGCAGCACAAAACAGGCTGGCACGCGGTCTGTGGATAACTGCTGAGTCAGTGCGCTGCGCAAGAAATTCGGCAGGTCCTGGTTCTGCTTGGGCAGGGTGTAGGCTGGGCAGCTGTCCGGATCCGGCGCGACGCGAAACTTGGCATTGGCCGCGCCGAACTTGTACGGCGATACCGAGAAATAAGTGGTCTGGGTCGGGCTCGCCGGAGGCGGGGAGAGTGTCGCCAGGGCGATGAACAGATGACGGATCTGCCAACTGCGTGGATCCAGGCTCGGAAAGAAAGCCATCGCCTTTTTTCCGTCAGCCTGGGCCGCCACGTTCTGACGGTATTCGGCGACATCGCTGACAAAGAAGTTCGGATGATTGAACATCACGAAGTCCTGCTCGCCCTGCGATTGCCGGTCAGCGAGCAATTGCTTGCCAGGAACATCCAGCAGCTTGATGGCCATGCCACGTGCATCGCGCAGGCTGTCGAACTGTGGATAGGCGTTGCCGTTGGACAGGCGGATCGTCGCCTGCCAGGTCTTGCCCGGTTCGGCGAATACGCCCTGGCGCAACGGTGCCGGCAGATCGCCGGGCACCTGGACTTCGGCCATCACGCAGCCGTGGGCCTTGGCATGGGCATCGCGCAGGTAGCGCGTGCCTTCGCGGTGCTGGTCGACGATGCGGATGGCGGTCTGGATGATGTCCTGGGTCATGGCGCTTTCACCGGGCGGTATCTGCTCCCTGTCCGGGACCGGCCCACTGTGTTGCCAGGCGAACCAGGCCGTGGCCAGGGCCCAGCCGAGCAGGCCGATGCCCAGCAGCCAGAGGAGCGTCTTGCCCAGAAAGGCGCCGAGGCGCAGCCAGAGCTTTATGAGCATGGTGCAATCCTTTTACCTGAATGATTGATCATCACAGTTGCGACTCCAGCGGTCCGCCCAGCACCTTCAAATACTCCAGCAACGCCCAGCGCTCCTGCGGTTGCAGCAAACGGCCAATGACCCCATTGCCCCGTTCGCCGGCGCGGAATTCATGGCCGCTGTTACGGTTGCCAGTGATGCGGGTGTCGAACAGGAAGGCATTGGCAAACGCTTCGGTGCGATAGCCCAGGTGCCGCGGGTCGTATTCGAAGCTGCCCTTATAGAAGGTGGTCGCCCGCTCGGCCTGCGGCGACAGCAACTCATAGATCGTCGGCACCGAGCCGTTATGCAGGAACGGCGGTGTTGCCCACACGCCGGCCAATGGCCGGGCCTTGTAGGCGCGTAATTCACGGACGCCGATGGGCAGCCCGAAACCGTCCAGCGCCGGACGTTCCACCGGCGTGACGCCGGCATCCCGGTAAGCGCGGTTTTCGACGAATGCGGTGACGTAGGCCAGCCCCTTGGCGACCGAGATCTGGCTGAGGTCCAGCGGCTCTGTCGGGGCAGGGTGCAGTTGCACTTCCAGCTTCGCCAGTTCGGCCGGGTCCCATTGCAGGCTGGTCAGGTTGAAACGGTGATCGGCAATATTGTTCGCGGTGCCCGGGTCCGTGCCGATCACCTTCACTGGCAGCATATGCAACTGTTGCACCGGCCGGTCAGGGCCCTGGACGACTTTGGGCACATGGCAGCCGGCGCAGTTTTCTTCGAACAACGCCTTGCCCTTTGCCGCCAGGGGCTTGTCAATCGAACCCAGCAACGCTTCCGGCCATACGGGTGGCTTGAGCAGTTGCAAGGTCTCTTCGATCTTGTTCAGGTCGCGCACCCGCACGCTGGAAGGATAGCGCGCATCGCCTTGCAGCGGCTTGCCCTGCGCATCGAAGAAACTCAACGTGGCGCCAACCCCCAGCGCCTCGCCGACGTTGCGGGCCATCGGCTGCTGCGCCGAACCGTTCCACTGTACCCAGTCGAACGTCCACATTTCCCACAACTGTGGGTAATCCACCGGTGCGTTGGCGACCCGGTAGTTTTCCGCCGAAATGGCATCGCCAAAGCTGGCATTGGCGATACGGCCAAAGGCGTCGGTACGGCCCGGGCCTTCCTCGGTGGGATAGAGACCGCGATGGGTGTCGTTCCAGGCGGTGCGCAGGAACGCATCCAGGGAAACCTTGAAGGCCTTGCGCAACTCTTCATGGCGAGCGTCATAGTCATTGCCCAGCACCTGACGGGCGAAGCGTTCGAATTTCCATGGGTTGTAGTAAGTCGAGGCGAGACTTGCCACCAGTGCCTGTCCGAAACTGCCGCCGCGCAATGTCGGAACAGTCGATGGCAATACGTGTTGGGCCGAGCCGCCATCGATCCGGATCGCCTGGCCCTTGAAATGCAATTCGCCGGTGTGGCAGGCGGCGCAGGTGATGTCGAGGTATTGCTCGTTACTGTCGGCGTTCTGGTGTCGGGTGAAGCCCACCGGTAAGTTGCCGGGGTTCAGTGGCGTGGCTTTCTGCGCCGGATCGACCAGAAAACCGAAGCGCGCCAGGTATTCCGGCGAAGCGAAGCGCTGTTGCGAGAACGGCAATTCAAGCGCGGTGAACCACTCGTAACGCAGGCCTTTGACCTGAGTGCCCTGAGGCGTGAAATAGTAAGTCTGTCGCTCGGCGGCGCTCCATTGGTCCAGGTAGTGCACCTGTTGGACAGGCGTGTAGGCCGGCAGGCGCGGGTTGGCCACGTAATAAAGCACCACGGCCACGACCACGATGACCAGTGCGAGGATCAGCAATAAAAAGCGAGAGAGGAGGCGCACGGTTTACGTCCTTGTTTTTTTAATATGCCCTTATGCCTCAGCGCCGCTTGGCCGGCAAGTGGCCATTACCCCGCGCTACGAGTAGCGGCCGATCTGGCCGTGTATGAAACAGATGACAGATGCTTCATCTGCCGAGGATCAAAAAGCGTTTGCCGACCTGAACTTATCATCGCTTTGTGGCTCACATGCCGGTAGCCATTGGTCGTGGCCGCCTGATAAGCTCGCGGCTTTACTCGATTGCCCTTTAGGCGCATGAACAAGGAAATAGCATGAAACAGCATCGGTTGGCGGCGGCGGTAGCCCTGGTTGGCCTGGTACTCGCGGGTTGTGACTCGCAGACCAGCGTAGAGCTGAAAACCCCGGCGCAGAAAGCTTCCTACGGTATTGGCCTGAACATGGGCAAAAGCCTGGCTCAGGAAGGTATGGATGACCTGGACTCCAAAGCAGTCGCCCAGGGCATCGAAGATGCCGTCGGCAAGAAAGAACAGAAGCTGAAAGACGAAGAACTGGTCGAAGCCTTTGCCGCACTGCAAAAACGTGCCGAAGAGCGCATGGCCAAGATGAGTGAAGAGTCGGCAGCCGCCGGCAAGAAATTCCTTGAGGAAAACGGCAAGAAGGCCGGCGTTACCACCACCGCTTCCGGCCTGCAGTACGAAGTGGTCAAGAAGGCCAGCGGCGCGCAGCCTAAGCCGACCGACGTGGTGACCGTTCACTACACCGGCAAGCTGACCAACGGCACTGTGTTCGACAGCTCCGTGGAGCGTGGCAGCCCGATTGACCTGCCGGTCAGCGGTGTGATCCCGGGTTGGGTCGAAGGCCTGCAATTGATGCACGTCGGCGAGAAGTACAAGCTGTACATCCCGAGCGACCTGGCCTACGGCGCCCAGAGCCCGAGCCCGGCGATCCCTGCCAACTCGGTCCTGGTATTCGACCTGGAACTGCTGGCAATCAAGGATCCGGCAAAAGAAGGCGCAGCCAAGTAATTGCGCCTGTCTTGATAAAAACGCCTCGCTCATGCGGGGCGTTTTTGTATCTGGCATTCGACGAGGCAAAAAAACCGAACGCGCAGGGCAAGCTACAGTCATAGGCAGTACAGCGCTGTGCTGGATGCGGTCGACCCGTCGGGTAGGTGGTTGCCGTTTATTTATGTGAGTAAAAAACGCCCGATCTAAGCCCGGCCCTTATGAAACGGGGGGCGCAGCGTTGAAATGCAGCTCTGTTCACAAGGTTATCCACAATTTGTGTGGATAACATTTCAGTGGGAGAAAAAATGAAGACCCCGTGGAATTTCGCGCGATTTCTTCCCCTGGCGGGACGGCTCCTGGCCCGCGGCAGACTGCCCACGCTGCTGTTCGCCGTTGCCAGCAAGGGCGCCCGGGAGGGCGGTCGCCTCGGCAAGCTCAAGGAGGACCTGCGTCTGCTGCAGGCTCTGTGCCTGGCTTACTGGCGGGGCGAATACCGCGCCGTGAGTGCCAAATCGATGCTCTCGGTGGTGGCGGGCCTCATGTATTTCCTCAGCCCGCTGGATGCGATCCCGGACTTGCTGCCCATGCTAGGCATGTTCGACGACATCGCGGTGCTGGCCTGGATCATGAAAACCCTCGACGACGAGCTGGGTGCCTTCCGTGCCTGGCGCGGACAGCAGTCGCCGGAGAAGCTCGCGCGGGTTGAAAGGCTTCCCGACACCCCGGAACAACTCCAGCTGCAAGGGCCGAAGAAAAGCTGACCTGGCCCGTTTCCCTGCGAGATTTCATCGCCCCGCGACCTTGGCTGCTATTAGGATTACACTTCCAAGAAAAAGCTTACTTGCTAAGTGTTGTTGTCCTACGGGGTAATCATGGATATTCAAATAATCACGCGCGACGGAGAGCCCGAGTACGCGGTTTTGCCGTGGGATCAGTACCAGGCGCTGCTGAAGGCAGCCGGCATCAATCAAGCACCGCAGGAAGCCACGGTCCGCCATGCGGCGGCACCCGGCCAGGTTCTCCCTGGCCTGGATCAACTACGCAGTTTGCGCGAAGGGAAGGGCATCGCCATCGAGGCGCTGGCCCGCACGGTAGGCATCAGCCCGTCTTATCTGGCCATGATCGAAAGCGGCGAGCGTCAGCCCGATGCCGCGATCAAGCGCAGTCTGGCCTGGGAACTGACGGTGCCGGGTTGGAGGGATGAATCGTGAGTGTACGCATCAGTCGGCAACATTGGGACGGGTTGTTGGGTGAGTTGGACCAGGCGCGTCGCCAGCGCCATTTATTGACGTACCGCGCCTTGCTGGAGCGCTTGCAGCTGCCCAGCCCGGCCATGCAGACATTGACCGCCGCACTCGAACACCTGGCGGCGCTGGACGCCCGGGCCGAACAGCCATTGCGCAGTTCGTTGGTCATCAGCCAAGGGGCCAGTCGCCTGCCACGCACTGGTTTTTTCGAATGTGTTGAACGCCTCGGGCGCTTTTCCGGCCCCTCCGACGGCGTCGCCGCTGCATCCTGGCATGCGTCGGAAGTGGTCCGGGTGTTCGAATACGAGTATCCCGAATCGGCGGAGGCCTGAGTGCTCTGGCGGATCAAGGCCCGGGCCGGTTATTGGCTGGCGCGCCGATTGTTCCGTTGGTCATGGCTGGTTCGGCAGCCCCGCGGCTGGGCCTGGCTTGAAGGCCAGTTTGCGCGCATGGCGAACCTGGGCGACGTCGGCGCCCAGAGCTTCTACGGGCATATCCTGACGTTTCGCGGCCAAGGGCTCGGCGCACGGGAAGAAGGCATTCGCTTGCTCCGCCTGGCGGCGCTGGCCGGTGACGGCAAGGCCGCCTACCAGGTCGGCGTCATCAGCCTGGCAGGCTCTACCACCAAGGCGCCGGATCCGGACGAAGCGGCGCGTTGGTGGGCCTTGGCCGCGAAGGCCGGGCATCCGCTGGCCGAGATCAAGCTCAAGGCGCTCGAGAGCAAGAAACCCTGAAATCGTTTTTTTCGTGGCGAGGGAGCTTGCTCCCGCTGGGCGGCGAAGCCGCCCCAAACCAGTCTGCTCGATCAAGCAGGCACACCGAGGCGCTGCCCAGAGGGTCTGCTACGCAGCCCAGCGGGAGCAAGCTCCCTCGCCACGGGATGATCACCACTTACAGCGTGATTATCACCCACAGGGTTTTCACCTGAAGCTCACGCTGAGAAACCCAGCTCCGCCACGGGCGCCTGCTCAACCAGCCCGTTAATCAAATACAAACTCCCCCCGACGATCTCCTTGGCATGGTGCTTGGCCTGCGAAGCCATTTCCGCCAATTGGCTGGCATCCAGCTCTGCACAGGCCTCGGCGCGCAGATGTACCACCCCGATCGACAACGACAGCAAGGCGAAGTCCTGTCGTATGCCCTGTCGGTTCAACGCGGTAAAACATCCGGCTTCCAGATGCTCGGGCCGGTAGAAGCGGCGGCAGTGGTTCTGGAAGTCGCTCAGCAGTTGGGTCAGGCGCTTGCGCCAGTCGTCCGGGCCGAGGACCAGCAGGAAGTCGTCGCCGCCGATGTGGCCGACGAAATCGCGGCTGGGATCGATGCGTTCGTTCAGGCATTGGGCCAGGCACAGCAGGACTTCATCACCGCGACCGTAGCCGTAGATGTCGTTGAAGGGTTTGAAACTGTCGATGTCGACGTAGCAGATCACCGACTCCTGGCGCTGCTGCAGCAGGCGTGTAAGGCACTGCTGGATGGGCACGTTGCCTGGCAGCAAAGTCAGCGGGTTGGCGTAGCGCGCCTGTTGGATCTTCAGTTCGGTGATGAGCTTGAGCACGTCGATCACCCGGCCCAGGCCCAGGTAGCCGCCGTTGAGGGTGATGATGAAGTCTTCTTCGATGCGCTGGCGGGCGCGGCTGGTGATGAGGCGGCTGACTTGTTGCAGTGACTGGCTCAGTTCAACCGCGAGGAAATCATCGCTCATCAGGCGGCTGATGGGCTTGCGAGCGAACAGGTCGGTGGCGAAAGGCTTGAGCAGGGCATCCGAGAGCGAATGGCGATGGACGATGCCGCACGGTTGGTCACGGTCGTCCAGCACCGCCAGGGAATTGAGGTTGGCCTGGCGCCGGAACGCTTCCAGTACCGCTGCCGTCGGTGTGTCGTGGGCGACTGCCGGTTGTTCGTTGAGCAGCGCAGTGAGGTCGTTGACCTCATCGCCCAGCGGCACCACGCCGCTGTCCTGGCGGGGCATCAATGCCTTGGCGTCCTGGGATGGATGCTCCTGGGGCCGGGCGAGCAAGTAGCCCTGGACCAGGTCGACGCCCATTTCGATCAACACGGCGAGCTCTTCCGGCAATTCGATCCCTTCGGCGATCACCTGGGCCCGTGAAGCCTGGGCGATCTTGAGAATGGAACCGACGAATTCACGCTTGAGTGCGTCCTGGTGAATGCCATCGATGAAATGCCGGTCGATCTTCACGTAGTCAGGTCGCAATTCGGACCACAGCCGCAAGCTTGAATACCCGGCACCAAGGTCATCCAGGGCAATGGAAAAACCCATGGCTCGATAGTGATGCAGGGCGGTTTGCAGCAGCTGGAAGTCATCGATAGGCGTTTGTTCGGTCAGTTCGATAACCACCTGGCTGGGCGGAATGCCGAAGTCCTGTAACAGCTGCAGGGTGCGGCCGGTCTGGTGGGCCGATTCGAGCAGCGATTCTGGCGAGACGTTGAGGAACAGTTTTCCCGGCAGCTTCTGTTCATTGAAGCGCTGGCAAGCGCTGCGTCGGCAGGCCAGCTCCAGTTCGCTGAGGCGTCCGGCCTGGCGCGCCACGGACAATAACGCGATGGGGGAGTGCAGCGGGCTGTTCGACGGGCCGCGGGTCAGGGCCTCATAGCCGAGGATGCGTCGTTCGGAAAGACAGATGATCGGCTGGAACAGGCTGTGCAAACCGCTTTGACTCAGGATTGAGCTCAAGGCACTCAGCTGTTCTGTCGTGGTCATGGCGATCTCTGGCGATAAAAAAAGGACTGGGCACAACCCCTGGTGGGGTGCGCCCGGTCCTGTATTTCACGACAGACTGATGTCAGTTTGATGACACTCCGACGAGCACCACCATTAAAAGGCCATCACCTCAATGTTTGGCGACCGCCGTATTGAGCTTGAGGTAATCGAGCAGGATCCGACCGGTTTCGCTCAGATAGGCGTCGTCTTCCGGCTTGGTTTTTTCCGGCTCGGTGATCAGGTCTTCGTCTTCCTTCTTCAGCTCTTTGAGGGGCTCCTCGCCCTTGGCCTTGCGACGCAGGTTTTCCATGGCCAGTTGCTTGGCTTCGATGTCGGCATGCTGCGCGCGGCGCTCGGCTTCGTTGAGGGTGACGGTTTTTTCCATCATCAACTTCTGCGCCAGGGCCAGCTTGTCGCGAATGAACACAAACTCCGCGTCTTGGGCGGTGCGGGCGTCATGCTCGGATTTCAGCTGGGCCAGGTACGGCTTGAACGGGTCCACGGCCGGCTTGATTGCAGGCCGGATGGTGTCCCACGGCATGGCTTCGGGCAGGGCGCTCTCGCCGATCTCCTTGGTGTCGATGATCGACGGGTAATCGATGTCGGGCAGCACGCCCTGATGCTGGGTGCTCTGCCCGGAAACGCGGTAGAACTTCGCCAGGGTCAGTTTCAGTTCGCCGTGGTTCAGTGGCTGGATGGTCTGCACGGTGCCTTTGCCGAACGTCTGGCCGCCGATGATCAGCGCGCGGTGGTAGTCCTGCATGGCGCCCGCGAAAATCTCCGAGGCCGAGGCCGACAGGCGATTGACCAGCAGGGCCATTGGTCCCTTGTAGAACGCGCCGGGGTTTTCGTCCTCGAGCACATCGACCCGACCATCGGCGTTACGCACGAGCACGGTCGGGCCTTTGTCGATGAACAGGCTGGTCAGTTCGGTGGCTTCCTGCAACGAGCCGCCGCCGTTGTTGCGCAAGTCGATGACCACGCCGTCGACCTTTTCCTTCTGCAGTTCGGTGAGCAGTTTCTTGACGTCGCGCGTGGTGCTCTTGTAGTTCGGATCCCCAGCGCGGAAAGCCTTGAAGTCCAGATAGAAAGCCGGGATCTCGATGATGCCGAGCTTGTAGTCCTTGCCGTCCTGCTTGAGCTGGAGGACCGATTTTTTCGCGGCCTGTTCTTCCAGCTTCACTGCTTCACGGGTAATGGATACGACTTTGCTGGTCTGGTCGTTCGGCGCATTGCTGGCCGGGATGACTTCCAGGCGGACCACCGAACCTTTCGGGCCGCGGATCAGCTTGACCACTTCGTCCAGGCGCCAGCCGACCACGTCGACCATTTCCTTGTTGCCCTGGGCCACGCCGATGATCTTGTCCGCCGGGGCGACCTGCTTGGTCTTGTCGGCAGGGCCCGCCGGCACCAGGCGCACGATCTTGACCTGATCGTTATCGCTCTGCAGTACCGCGCCGATGCCTTCCAGGGACAGGCTCATGTTGATGTCGAAGTTTTCCGCGTTATCCGGCGACAGATAATTGGTGTGCGGATCGTAGGACATCGCGAAGGTATTGATATAGGCCTGGAAGACGTCCTCGGCACGGGTCTGGTCCAGGCGCGCGAGTTGATTCTTGTAGCGCTTGGTCAGGGTTTCCTGGATCTGCTTGGGATCCTTGCCGGCGATCTTCATACGCAACACTTCGTCCTTGACGCGTTTGCGCCACAGGTCGTCGAGTTCGGCGGTGCTCTTGAGCCATGCGGCGTCCTTGCGGTCGACCAGCAAGGTTTCCTTGGCATTGAAGTCGATCTTGTCGACGCCCTTGTTCAACTCGGCAAGGGCGTAGTCCAGGCGCGCCTTGACGCGGTCCAGGTAGCGCTTGTAGATAATGAACCCGGCGTTGAGGTCGCCGCTCTTGAGGAAGTCGTCGAACTGGGTCTTCCACTTGTCGA
The DNA here is from genome assembly GCF_051132075.1 of Pseudomonas sp. R3-56. Lineage (NCBI taxonomy): Bacteria > Pseudomonadati > Pseudomonadota > Gammaproteobacteria > Pseudomonadales > Pseudomonadaceae > Pseudomonas > Pseudomonas sp. R3-56. The sequence continues at coordinate 1,697,922 of NZ_CP071657.1, forward strand.
ATTCGGCGATGTCGCTGGCCAGGAAATAACTGCGCGACGGATCAAGCAGCTTCAGGTAGCTGTCATAGATGATGACCGAGCGCGCGTCATCGAGTGGCGGCTTGCTGTAGTGATGGCGCTTGAGCAACTCAACCACATTGAGGCTGGCGATCACCTCGTCGCGATCGGGCTGAAGCTTGTCCCAGCTGTTGGCCGCGAACGCAGTGTTCGAGAGCGCTGAAGCGCCAAGGCCAATGAAGAGGGCAAGTGCAGTGCTGGGGAAAAAGTGCTTCATGCTGATTCGACGCAGGGACAATTGATCACGCATATTAGGCCGTCTTTGAAGTCGCCGGTTCCATGTGGCCCGGGCGCATAATGCAAGAAAGCCCGGCGTTGTTACAGCAGCGGGCCCAGTCGAGACTCACTATGGAGGCACCGTGAAAGCATTGCAAGGCGTTGAAGGCCAAGTGGTATGGGCAGATGAGCCAAGTCCGGCGTGTGATGCCGGGCAAGTTCGCATCCGTGTGGCGGCCGCTGGCCTGAATCGGGCCGATTTGTTGCAGAAAGCCGGGCATTATCCACCGCCACCCGGCGCCAGCCAGGTGTTGGGACTGGAATGTTCCGGGGTGATCAGTGAAGTCGGGCCGGGTTCCTCCTGGCAGGTCGGCGACCGGGTTTGCGCCTTGCTGGCAGGCGGCGCAATGGCCGAGGAAGTGGTGGTCGATGGTCGGCATGTGTTGCCCGTGCCGGAAGGCCTGTCACTGGCCGAAGCCGCCGCGCTGCCTGAGGTCTACGCCACCGCGTGGCTGAATCTGTTCCAGCTGGCCGGGCTCAGGCCGGGTGAAAAAGTGCTGCTGCATGCCGGCGCCAGCGGCGTCGGTTCGGCCGCGATCCAGCTGTGCAAGGCGTTCGGCAACCCGTGCTGGGTCAGCGTCGGTTCGGCCGAGCGGCTGGCCTATTGCGAAGCGCTCGGTGCCCAGGGCGGCGTGGTGCGCACCGATGACATCAACAGCCTGAACGACTTCGGGCCGTTCGACGTGATCCTCGATCCGGTCGGCGCCAACTACGCCAGCCTCAACGTGAAACTTTTGTCAGTTGACGGGCGCTGGGTATTGATCGGGCTCATGGGCGGGCGCACCACCGAACTCGATCTGGCCCAGGTGTTGGGCAAGCGTATCCAGTTGCTGGGTTCGACTTTGCGCAGTCGCAACGATCAGTTCAAGGCCGACCTGATCGCCGAGTTGGGGCAGCAGGTGTGGCCGTTGTTCGCCGACAAGCGCCTGAGCCCGCAATTGGCCAGGACGTTTGCGATCAGCGATGCCGAGGCGGCGTTTGCCGAGCTGGCGACCAATCAGGTGTCCGGGAAATTGGTCCTGGTGGTCGATGACAGCCTGAGCTGATCGGGAGTCGGTCCCCTGTGGCGAGGGAGCTCGCTCCCGCTGGGCGGCGAAGCCGCCCCAATCCGGACGACGCGACTGTTCGGAAGGATCGCGTCAGCCAGCTTTACGACTGCTTCGCAGCCGAGCGGGAGCAAGCTCCCTCGCCACAGGGACTGGGGTGTTCTTGCCGCCCGGTGTTTATTTCCAGGTATGAATCGGCCAGCCGGCCGATTCGGCGTGGGCCTTCAGGACCGGGTCCGGGTTCACGACGTGCGGGTGATCGACCTTGAGCAGCAACGGCAGGTCATTGCGCGAGTCGGAATAGAAACTCGCGCCTTCCAGGTTTTCTTCCTCGGCGTCCAGCCAATCCAGCAGTCGGGCGATCTTGCCTTCGCGATAGGTCAGGGTGCCCACGGTCTTGCCGCTGTACACACCATGGGCGACGTCCAGCTCGATCGCGAGGATCTCATCGATGCCCAGGCGCTCGGCGATCGGCTTGACCAGGTGCGTGCCCGAGGCCGAGATCACCAGGATCCGGTCACCGGCCTTGCGGTGCTCGGCGATGGCCTTGGTGGCGTCGCTGAAGATGATCGGTTCGATGAAGTCTTCCACCCACGGTGCCACCAGGTGTTCGATTTCTTCCGGCGTGCGGCCGATCATCGGTTCCAGGCTGAAGTCCATGTACTCTTCCATGCGCAGCTTGCCGTGGCTGTAGGCGTCCATCAGTTCGTTGTTGCGGCGCATGAACGACTCGGGATCGACCCAGCCCAGGCGCCCCATCTGCTCGCTCCAGAGGGTGGCGCAGTCGCCGTGGATCAGGGTTTCGTCCAGATCAAAAATTGCCAGAGCCATCAACGCGCTTCCCTTTTCAAGATATCTTCAAAATCAACCAGACCATCAGGCTACCTCACACAGCGCCGATGGATCGATGGAAAGTGCCAGCCGTGCACCATCGGGATGCAGGTCGGCAGCCGAGCGGTTGAGCACATCCACCACCAGTTCCACGCCGCGGGCCTCGACCCGGTAGCGGATCACGTTGCCCAGCAGGCTGTGGCTGCGGATCAGCGCGTCTGGTTCGCCGTTGCGACTCAGCTCGATGGCTTCCGGGCGAATGGCGATGCGACCGTTCACCGGGCGTTGCAGCAGCTTGCTCGCGGCGTCGGCGTCGAGCAGGTTGTAGTTGCCGATGAAGCCGGCGGCAAAGACATCGACGGGCGCAGTGTAAAGGGTCTCGGCATCGCCGCTCTGTACGATCTTTCCCTGATTCATCAGGAAGATCCGGTCAGACATGGTCAGGGCTTCTTCCTGATCGTGTGTGACAAAGATGGTGGTCAGGCCCAGTTCCCGCTGGATCTGACGGATCTGTTCGCGCAAGTGCTTGCGGATCCGCGCGTCCAGCGCCGACAGCGGCTCGTCCAGCAGCAACAGGCGCGGCCGGGTGACCAGGGAGCGGGCCAGGGCCACGCGCTGGCATTGGCCGCCGGACAGTTGATGGGGGTAGCGGGCGGCAAAGTCATGCAGCTCCACCAGTCGCAGAATTTCCAGCACACGCTGGCGACTGTCCGAAGCGTCGACCTTTTGCATGCGCAGGCCGAAGGCGACGTTCTGCTCTACGGTCATGTTGGGGAACAGCGCATAGCTCTGGAAGACCATGCCGATCCCGCGCTTCTGCGGACTCAGCGGCACGATGTCCTGGCCGTCCAGCAGGATCTGGCCCGCATCCACCGCTGTCAGGCCGGCAATGCAGCGCAGCAGCGTGGACTTGCCGCACCCGGAAGGGCCGAGCAGGGTGACGAATTCGCCCTTGTGGATTTCGCAGTTGATGTCGCTGAACACCGGCGTGCCGGCGTAGCCTTTCTGCAAATGTTGGACGCTGACATAGCTCATTGGCTTTTGTCCTTGTTCAAGATGTTGGCCGCCCAGGTCAGGACCAGTACGAAGAAGAAGTAGGAAATCACCAGCGCACTGGTGAAATGACCGCTGCTGTTGCGCATGTTGTTCAGGTACACCTGCAAGGTTTCATAGCGGGTGCCGACGAGAATGTTGGCAAACACGAACTCGCCGAACAGGAACGAGAAGGACAGCAGCAGCGCCACCATCAGGCCCTTGCGCAGGTTCGGCAGTACCACCAGCAACGCGGCCTGGAAAGTGCTGGCGCCGAGCAGTTGGGCGGCGTCCATCAGGTCGCGCAGGTTGATGGCTTGCAGGTTGTTGGTAATCGCCCGGTACATGAACGGCAAGGCGACGGTGAAGTAGCAGCCAATCAGGATCCACGGTGTGCCGACCATCGCCAGCGGCCCGGAGCCATAGAGCTGCAACAACCCCACCGAAGACACCACCGGCGGCACCGCGAAGGGCAGCAGGATGAGGATGTTCATCAGCGCGTCGAGTTTTGGGAAGTGGTAATGCACCACGAACAGCAGCGGCAGGATCAGCACCACCGAGAGCACCAGCGCGCCCACGCAGACAATCAGCGATTGGCCGAAGGCGTGTAGAAAGCGCGGGTCGCTCCACAGCTGCAAGTACCACTTGAAGGTGAAGCCGCTGGGCAGCACGGTCGCCGACCAACTGCTGGCGATGGAATAGATGAGCGTACCGGCCAGCGGCAGCAGCAGGATAGCGAACAGCAGGTACACCACCGCTCGATGATAGAACCCGGCCGGGCCCGATTCAGCGCGAGACATGGTAGCTCCTCTTGAGCAGCAACTGATGGATGACGGTCACCAGGGTCATCAACGCCACCAGCACCACGGCCAGGGCGCTGGCCATGTTCGGGTCGAGGGAAATGTCGCCGGAAACCATCGCCGCGATTCGAATCGGCAGGACGTTGAAATTGCCGGTAGTCAGCGCATAGACCGTCGCATAGGCGCCGAGGGCATTGGCCAGCAGGATCACGAACGTGCCGAGCAGCGCCGGGGTCAGCACCGGCAAGCCGATGTGCCGCCAGAACTGCCAGCCGCTGGCGCCCAACAGGGACGCCGACTCACGCCAGTCTTCGCGCAGCGCGTCGAAGGCCGGGTAAAGCAGCAGCACGCCGAGGGGGATCTGGAAATAGGTGTAGAGAATGATCAGCCCGGTTTTCGAATACAGGTTGAAATCCTCGATGATCCCCGCTTGCTTGAGCATGATCGTGATGCTGCCGTTGAACCCCAGCAGGATGATGAACGCGAAGGCCAGGGGCACGCCGGCGAAGTTGCTGGTCATGTTGGCGAAGGCGTTGACGAAGTTGCGCAGCCGCGAATCGACGCGGCGTAGGGAGTAGCTGCCGAGCACGGCGATGATGATGCCGAACACGCTGGACCAGAAACTGATTTCCAGGCTGTGCTGGATCGCCTGTCGGTAGAATTTCGAGCTGAAGATCTTGCTGAAGTTGGCCAGGCCCCAGCCGAACTCTTCCGATTCCAGGCTGTTGACCAGCACCCAGAGCAGCGGGGCGACCTGGAACACAATGAAAAAAATTGCGAAGGGCACCAGGCACAACACTGCCAGCCATTTGCCGCGCGTCATGGCATTCACTTGAGCAACTCCTGGCAATAGGGTTTGTCGTGGGCGACCCCGAGCAGTTGGCAAATGGTGCCGCACAGTTCGGTTTGCCGAGGGGCCGCGTTGGCGTCAAGGCTGAAGCCATCGCCGAGGACAAACAGCGGCACTTCCCGTTCTTCCGGTAGCAGGCCGTTGTGGGAGCGGTCGTTGTTCATGCCATGGTCGGAAGTCACCAGCACCTGATAACCGGCGTCGAGCCAGGCTTGCAGATAAACCGCCAGGTTGATGTCCGCCGAGCGGGCGCTGTTGCGGTACTGCGGGGTGTCGAGGCCGTGCTTGTGACCGGCATCGTCGATGTTCATCGGGTGCACCAGCAGGAAATTTGGCAGGTAGCGCTGGCGCAGGTGTTCGGCGTCGGCGAACAGATGGGAATCGGGGTAGTGGTCATTCCAGTAGAAATGTCCGTATTGAATCGGCAAGTCGGGGTTTTCGGTATGGCGATCACGACCGGCGACGAAGGGTGACATGTTGTACAGCTCGCTGACCCAGTGATAGGCCGCGGCCGCCGTACTCAGGCCGGCGTCGGTGGCGTAATGGAAAATGCTGCGCTGGTTCGACAGGCGCGAGACATTGTTGTGCACGATCCCGCTGTCGATGGGCACGACGCCGGTGAGGATGCATTCGTAGAGTGGGCGGGACAAGGCGGGTAGTTCACATTCCAGTGTGTAGAGCGCCGCGCGTCCTGCGCCGACATACGCTTGCAAATGTCCCATGGCATGCCGGGCGACTTCGTAGTTGAGGCCGTCGAGCACCACCAGGATGACGTTGTGCTTCATGGGGACCGGGACTCCGGGCAGGTGTCGCTGAGATATCGGGTTCACAGAAGTCCATTGTGGAAGCAGGCCCTGTGGGAGCGAGCTTGCTCGCGATGAAGACGACACGGTTCAACTGCGGGACCGTGTCATCGTTCATCGCGAGCAAGCTCGCTCCCACAAGGCTTGCTCTCACAGTTGGATTTCCAGGTGGATCTCCAAGCGGGAGCTAGCGCCTCACTTCATCTCGACGATGACTTCTTCATTCCACTGCTGCGGCAGCGCCTTGGAGGTCTTCTCCCACGCGTCGGCATCCTTGATCGGCGTCACGCCTTTGTACTGCTCGTTCGGCAGCAGCTTGGCCTGGACCTCTTCCGGCAGTTTCAGGTGCTCGGCGCGGATCGGCCGGGCGTTGCCCTTGGCCAGGTTGATCTGGCCGGCGTCGCTGAAGATGTATTCTCGGGTCAGCTTGGCGGCGTTCGGGTGCTTGGCGTATTTGTTGATGATGGTGGTGTAGCCGGAGATCACCGAGCCGTCGGACGGAATCAGCACGACGTAGTCATCCGGGCTGGCCATCTTGGCCTTGTAGCTCAGGCCGTTGAAGTCCCAGACCACGCCGACTTCGACTTCACCTTTTTCCATCGTGGCGATGGTCGGGTTGGCCATGGACAGGCGGCCTTGCTTGGCGATATCGGCGAACAACAACAGGGCCGGTTTAATATTCTTCTCGTCGCCACCGTTGGCCAGGGCCGCAGCCAGCACACCGTTGGCGGCCTGGGCGGCGGTGCTCACGTCACCGATGGAAACTTTGTACTTGCCGCTCTTAAGGTCGGCCCATTTGGTCGGCACTTCGGAGCCGTGCAGCAGTTTTTTGTTGACGATGAACGCAATGGTGCCGGTGTAGGCCAAGGCCCAGTTGCCGTCCTTGTCCTTGGCCCAGTCCGGGATCTGTTCCCAGGTGCTTGGTTTGTAGGGCTGGACGACGCCTTGCTTGACCGCGATCGGACCGAAGGCGGCACCGACGTCGCCGATGTCGGCGCTGGCGTTGTCTTTCTCGGCGGCGAACTTGGCGATTTCCTGGGCCGAGCTCATGTCGGTGTCGATGTGTTTCAAGCCATAGAGCCTGGCCAGGTCGTCCCAGGTGCCTTTCCAGTTTGCCCAGTCATCGGGCATGCCGACGCTGTTGACGGCGCCTTCCGCTTTCGCAGCGGCTTCCAATGTTTTCAGATCGGTATCAGCGGCCATGGCGGCGGTGCACATGGCAATGGTCGAGCCTAACAGTGATGCCAGGAAAAGCTGTTTCATCCGAAGCTCCTATGGGCGTTTTCAACGCTGCGATTGCGATGGTGTTGGTCTAGGTCAGCAATACCTGAGCCAATGTAGGCGCGTCCCATGACATTTTGATGTCGATGCAGGGTTCGCCAGCAATCGTCGGGCTCATGAAGCGTCGCTGCGTCATAAGCGTAGACCATGAGTAAGCAGCTGATCTGCAAGGCCTTGGCCGTTAATTTGCAAGCCGATGTGTTGACCGTTCAGCGGTTGTGTCATCTATCAGTCATGCGCAGTGCCTAGGCTTGCAGGCATGAGCCGTGGATTGATGTGTGATCGAATCCTGCCCCGAAACAGTGCTGGTCTAGTCCAGATAGGTAACGTTGATGCGCGTTGAGACAACCAAAGCGGTGACAACCATCGGGCAGGTGCTGCAGGAGCAGCTCGATCACGGCTTGCTGGCGCCTGGTAGCAAGTTGCCGGCCGAGCGCAAGCTCAGCGAACTGTTCGGCACCACCCGGATTACCGTGCGCGAGGCGCTGTTGCAGCTCGAAGCCCAGGGCCAGATCTACCGGGAGGAGCGCCGGGGCTGGTTCGTGTCGCCACCACGGCTGGCCTACAACCTGATGCAGCGCAGTCATTTCCACGCGATGGTCAGTGCCCAGGGACGAGTGCCGTCGACCCAGGTGATCTCGGCCCGCCTGCAACCCGCTTCGGCGGCGGTCTGTGCCTGGCTGCAATTGCCGGCGCTGTCCAGCGTCATCCAGATCTGCCGCACCCGGCGCATCGACGAACGCCTGGTGCTGTACGTCGAGCACTACCTGAATCCCGCCTACTTCCCGGACATCCTCGAATTTGATCTCAACCAGTCGATGACCGAGCTGTACGCTCGCCACTATGACCTGCGCTACGGCCGGGTGAAATTCGAAATCGTGCCGACATCGCTACAGCCGGAAGCCGCGGCGGCGTTGAAAGTGTCGGTCGGCAGCCCCGGCCTGCGGATTGCCCGGGTCAATTACGACCAGCATCAGCGGCTGATCGATTGCGACCTGGAGTTCTGGCGCCACGATGCGATCCATGTCGGGGTGGACGTGCCGGAACAGTCGGCCTGAGGCGCGCTCAGGAGACGTCGTTGAGCTTGGCCAGGATCCTGAACAGTACCGTGACGAGAATCAGCAACATGCCGATCCACATGGCAAATACCCCGACGTTCTTGTCGCGGAAATTGAAGCCGATGGCGAGCAGGATCATGCCGGCGATGATGGGCACCAGCATGGCGTTGAACGAGGTCATGGAGATCATGGCGACAGCCTTGTCGGGAGGGATAAGGTCAGTCTAGTTGGGGTTTGGCGAGGAAGGCGGGTATGCACACACCGTGACGCATGCTCTTGTGGCGAGGGAGCTTGCTCCCGCTCCAGTGCGCAGCACTGGCAAAATCCGCGTTCAGTCGCGGATCTGGGGCGGCTGCGCCACCCAGCGGGAGCAAGCTCCCTCGCCACACAAAGGCTTACGGCAATTCCCGAGACGCGTAGAATGCGCTCAGCACTTTCACCAGGTGCGCCAGGTCGTGGCTGCCGCAGAGCTCGCGGATCGAATGCATGGCGAAAGTCGGCAGGCCGATGTCGACGGTGCGTACGCCCAGCTGGCTGGCGGTGATCGGGCCGATGGTCGAGCCGCAACCCATGTCGCTGCGCACCACGAAGCTTTGAACCGGCACTTCCTCGGCCATGCACAGATGGCGGAAGAACCCGGCGGTTTCGCTGTTGGTGGCGTAGCGCTGGTTGCTGTTGACCTTGATCACCGGGCCGGCATTGAGCTTGGGGCCATGGTTGGCGTCGTGCTTGTCGGCATAGTTGGGGTGAACGCCGTGGGCGTTGTCCGCCGAAACCAGCAGGGATTTCTGAATCGTGCGTACGAACTCTTCACCTTCGGGCAGCAGGCGGCGCAGGGTCTGTTCGAGCATCGGACCGTCGGCGCCGCACGCCGAGGTGGAACCGACTTCTTCGTGGTCGTTGCACACCAGCACGCAGGTTTCTTCGGTGTCGGCGGTCAGCAAGGCCTGCAGGCCGGCATAACACGACAGCAGGTTGTCTAGGCGCGCACCGGTGATGAAGTCACCGTGCAAACCGATGACCGCTGCGCTTTGGGTGTCATAGAAGCTCAACTCGTAGTCGAGCACCACGTCGGCGTTCAAGCCATGTTCCCGGGCCAGTTGGTCGGTGAGCACGGCACGGAAATCAACGCGTTCGTCACCGGCGAATTGGGCGAGGATCGGCGGCAGTTCGTTCTGCGGGTTGATCGCCCAGCCCTGGTTGGCTTCACGGTTGAGGTGGATAGCCAGGTTCGGGATCGTGGCGATCGGCGCCTTGAAATCGATCAACTGGCTCTCGACCTTGCCGTCGCGGCGGAAGGTCACCCGCCCGGCCAGGGACAGGTCGCGGTCGAACCACGGCGCCAGCAGTGCGCCGCCGTAGACTTCCACGCCCAGTTGCCAGAACCCGTGGCGTTGCAGTTCAGGCTGCGGCTTGACCCGCAGGCAGGGGCTGTCGGTGTGGGCGCCAACCAGGCGGATGCCGTCGTGCAGCGGTGAGTTGCGGCCCAGTTTAAAGGCAATGATCGAGGAATCGTTGCGCGTGACGTAATAACGACCATTGGCCTCGGTGGCCCAGGTTTCGCGCTCATCAAGACGCTGGTAACCCGCCGCTTCCAGGCGCTGGGCAAGGCTGGCGGTGGCATGGAACGGGGTAGGGGAGGCCTTGAGGAAATCGATCAGGCCCTGGTTCAACTGTGCACGCATAAAGAACTCCAGACAGCAATGGGCGGGAGTTTACCGTATTAGCAGCGTAGGTGAGCATTCCAGGCGGAACTGTGGCGAGGGAGCTTGCTCCCGCTGGACTGCGCAGCAGGCCCAAAAAGGGGTCGCTACGCAACCCAGCGGGAGCAAGCTCCCTCGCCACTGTGTCGGAGGTGTTTTTCAGAACGGTGCAGGGCACTCGAAGCGCAGGCGCTCGCCGCTTTGCGGGTGGGTGAAGCTGAGCATGCTCGCGTGCAGGCACAGCCGTGGCCAGGCGGCCAGGGCTTGCGGGTGGGCATAGAGCCCGTCGCCCAACAGCGGATGGCCGATAGAGAGCATGTGCACGCGCAATTGATGCGAGCGCCCGGTGATCGGCGTCAATTCGACCCGACACCAATCACCGCAACGCTCCAGTACACGCCAGAACGTCAAGGCATGCTTGCCCTGTTCGTGATCGACCACATGGCGGGGTTTGGTCGGCGGGTCGTAGCGCAAGGGCAGGTCGATGCTGCCGCTGTCCAGCTCCGGTTGGCCCCAGCACAATGCCGTGTAGGCTTTTTCGGTTTCTCGATCATGAAATTGCCGGGACAGTTCGCGGTGAGTGTCCGGGTCACGGGCCAGCAGGATAATGCCGGACGTTTCCCAATCCAGCCGGTGCACGATTCGCGCTTCCGGATAACCGTTTTCCTGCAGGCGGGTGATCAGGCAATCTTTGTTGTCGTCCGCCCGGCCAGGCACGGAGAGCAGCAGGGTCGGCTTGTCGACCACCAGTACGGCGGCGTCCTGGTGGATGATGCGGATGTTGGACAGGGGCATTGAACAGTCTCGTAACAAACGCCAACGGCGGCTCGAACCCTTCTCCTTGTCCTGTGAGGGGGAGAAAGGCCCGAGCCGCCGTGGCACCTGCTGGGTCGATCAGCGATCCGGCAGGGTGATATTGAGTTCCAGGATCGAGCAGCTGCCCTGGCTTTCCAGCGCGACATGCACGTCATCGTTGCCGATATTGACGTACTTGCGGATCACTTCCACCAGTTCCTTCTGCAAGGCAGGCAGGTAGTCCGGGGTACTGCGTTGGCCGCGTTCGTGCGCCACGATGATCTGTAGACGCTCTTTCGCGACCGAGGCGGTACTTGGCTTTTTGTTGGCACGAAAGAAGTCAAAAAGGTTCATTACCTACCTCCAAACAGGCGCTCGAAGAAACCTTTCTTCGTGACGTCGAGGAATCGATGCTCGACGGTTTTGCCCAGCAGACGATCGACCGCATCGCTGTACGCCTGGCCGGCGTCGCTCTGGTCGTCAAGGATGACCGGCACGCCGGAGTTCGAAGCCTTGAGTACCGCCTGGGATTCCGGGATCACGCCCAGCAGGGTCACCGCGAGGATTTCCTTGACGTCTTCGACGCCGAGCATTTCGCCGTCGCTGACGCGTTGCGGGTTGTAGCGGGTCAGCAGCAGGTGCTCCTTGATCGGCTCCTCGCCGTTCTCGGCGCGCCGGGATTTGCTCGCCAACAGGCCGAGCATGCGATCGGAGTCGCGTACCGACGAGACTTCCGGGTTGGTCACGACGATCGCTTCGTCAGCGAAGTACATGGCCAGGTGGGCACCTTTCTCGATACCGGCCGGGGAGTCGCAGACCACGAATTCGAAGTCTTCCTTGAGTTGCATCAGGACTTTTTCCACGCCTTCCTGGGTCAGCGCGTCTTTGTCGCGGGTCTGGCTGGCGGCCAGTACGTAGAGGTTCTCAAGGCGCTTGTCCTTGATCAGGGCCTGCTGCAGGTTCGCTTCGCCATTGACCACGTTGACGAAGTCATAGACCACGCGACGCTCGCAACCCATGATCAGGTCGAGGTTACGCAGGCCGACGTCGAAGTCGACGATGACTGTTTTGTGGCCGCGCAAGGCGAGGCCGGTACCGATAGCGGCGCTGGTGGTGGTCTTACCCACACCACCCTTGCCGGATGTAACCACGAGAATCTTGGCCAAGGTGTTTCACCCCTAAGGAAAAAGGACTTTGTCAGCCCCTGAAAAACATCTCTGGAAAAACTGCTGCAACTGGACAGGCTTGGCTGGAATCGGATGCGGGCGGGGTCTACCTTGGGTAAACAGTGCCTGGTCCTTTTTCCTACGTCATTCAAGCCGTTTTCGCTAGGTTTTAGAGATGCTTGGAAAATGCGGCAGTATCCGTTAAAGCCGAATGATGTTCAACACGTCGCCCGACAGGCTTACCTGGACCCCGGCACCCCATAACGGGTCGCGCCGCAAGTCCTCGGAAACCTTGTATTGCCCGGCGATAGAGACCAGTTCAGCGCTCAACTGCTGACAGAAGATCCTTGCCTTGGTGTCACCCTTGACACCGGCCAGCGCACGGCCGCGCATCGGGCCGTATACATGGATGTTGCCATCGGCGAGAAGTTCCGCACCCGGGCTGACCGAGGACACCACGACCAGGTCGCCGCCCTGGGCGTAGATCTGCTGTCCGCCGCGCACCGGCGAGGTGATCACGCGGGTCGGCTTGATGGTCGGCTCCGGCGGTTTTTCCGGTTTTTTCGGTTCCGCCGGGCTCAGCTCCAGCACGCGTTCACGGGCGCCGGAGGGTGGCAGTACCGGAATGTCCACGGCGATGGCGGCGGCGATGTCTTCGATGCGGCTGGCGCGGATCGCCAGGGTGCGCAGCCCATGCTGGCGGCAAACGCGCATCAGCCCCGGCAAGTCGACCGAGCCCTCACCGGCTGGCAGCTTGTCCAGCGCCAGTACCAGCGGGGCATTGCTGAAAAAATTCGGCGCCTGGGCGACTTTCGCCGCCAGTTGCCGGTCAAGGCCTTCCAGGTCGTTACGGGCCAGCTCCAGCACCGTAATGGCGAGCATGCTGCCCTTCAGCTGGAACACGGGATCTTGGTCTAGCGGTTCGGTTTGGCTCATGGTCGGCGTACAACGGCTTGTCACTAAAAGTGCCGAGACTTATAACGAGATCGTCCGCGAGCCGCAAGCCGGGTCGAACGATGTAGAATGCGCGGCCCAGGTATTAATGGAAGCTGTAATGGATCGCCCGCGTTTTCGAGCTGCTTTTTTTCATCCGCGTTTCTGGCTGCTGTGGTGCGGCCTGGGGCTGTTGTGGCTGATCATCCAGTTGCCTTATCCGCTGCTGTTGCGGATCGGTCGCGCCTTGGGGGCGTTGATGTATCGGGCGGCCGGCGACCGACGGCGCATCGCCAGTCGTAACCTGGAACTGTGTTTCCCCGAAAAATCCGCCGCCGAGCGCAAGCGTCTGCTCAAGGAAAACTTCGCCTCCACCGGCATCGCCTTCTTCGAAATGGCCATGAGTTGGTGGTGGTCGCGTTCGCGCCTGGCGAAGCTGGCCCATGTCGAAGGCCTGGAACATCTCAAGCAGGCCCAGCGCGACGGCAAGGGCGTGATCCTGATGGCGCTGCATTTCACCACGCTGGAAATCGGCGCGGCGCTGCTCGGCCAGCAGCACACCATCGACGGCATGTATCGCGAGCACAAGAACCCGTTGTTCGACTATATCCAGCGCCGGGGCCGCGAACGGCATAACCTCGATTCCCTGGCGGTAGAACGTGATGACGTGCGCGGCATGCTCAAATTGCTGCGCGCCGGCCGGGCAATCTGGTACGCACCGGATCAGGACTACGGCGCCAAGCAAAGCGTGTTCGTGCCGCTGTTCGGCATCCAGGCGGCCACGGTCACCGCGACCAGCAAATTCGCGCGCCTGGGCAAGGCACTGGTCGTGCCGTTCGTTCAGGAGCGCCTGGCCGATGGCAGCGGCTATCGTCTGGTGATCCAGGCGCCGCTGGAGGATTTTCCCGGCGAGACCGAAGAGGCTGATTGCCTGCGCATCAACCAATGGGTCGAGCGCTCGGTAAGCCAGTGTCCCGAGCAATACCTCTGGGCCCACCGGCGCTTCAAGACCCGGCCGCCCGGCGAGCCGAAGCTGTACGATAAACGCGGTTGATCATAGCCCTATGACTGGACACGGAGTATCGCGATGACCCCAGCTGAACCGGTAACAGGTTTGATTCTTTCCGGCGGCGGGGCTCGAGCGGCGTATCAGGTCGGTGTATTGGCGGCGATTGCCGAGTTGCTGCCGGAGGGTGGTCGCAACCCGTTTCCGGTGATTGTCGGTACCTCTGCCGGTGCGATCAATGCGGTCAGCCTGGCGAGCGGGGCGATGGACTTCAAGACCGCCATCGAGCGCCTGACGGCCTTCTGGCAAGCCGTGCGCAGCCACCAGGTGATGCGCAGCGACTGGCGCGGGGTCATGGGCCAGGCGACGCGGTTCATCGGCCATAGCTTGCTCGGCCTGGGAGCCAAGCTGCCGGTGGCGCTGATCGACAGTTCGCCGCTGCGCGAACTGCTCCAGGCGCAATTCCATGGCGCGGGTATCGAGCAGGCGATTGCCGAGCACCAGTTGCGCGCGGTGGCGGTTACTGCCTTTGGCTACGAATCCGGCCAGGCGGTGACCTTCTATCAGGGCCGCGGCACCATCGACGCCTGGCTGCGTCATCGGCGTATCGGTGTGCCCACGCAGCTGTCGGTGGAACACCTGCTCGCCAGCTCGGCGATCCCTTTGCTGTTCGCGCCGGTGAAGATCGGACCGCAATATTTCGGCGACGGCGCGGTGCGCCAATCGGCTCCCATCAGCCCGGCCCTGCACCTGGGGGCCAACCGCGTGCTGGTCATCGGCGTCAGCGGCAACCCGCGCGGCGTGTCGGCCCAGGATCCACTGGAACGCAGCTACACCGGCCTGCAACCGACCCTGGCGCAGATCGGCGGCCACATGCTCAACAGCACGTTCATCGACAGCCTGGAAAGCGACATCGAGCTGCTTGAGCGCCTGAACAGGTTCAGCCACATGCTGCCAGACGATATGCCGGCCCACGCCCTCGGCGCGGCACCGGTGGAGGTGCTGGTGATTTCCCCAAGCCAGCCGATCGACGAAATTGCCGCGCGCCATCGCCAGGAGCTGCCCCGCGCGTTGCGGGTATTTCTGCGTGGGCCGGGTGCGACCAAGACCAGCGGTGCGAGTGTGTTGAGTTATCTGTTGTTCGAGAAAGGTTATTGCAGCGAACTGATCGAGCTGGGGCGACAGGATGCCCTGGCGCAACGCGAAGCCTTGATCCGGTTCCTGAGGTTGGCCCAGCCCGAGGTTGCGCTCGGCCTCCCGGCGAATTGACCGGCGACCCCGACCGGCCTGGGCAGTCCTTTCTTATCCGCGCCAGGCCGATTACTCGGCCTTGTTCTGCGCCTCTTCAAGCTCCTTCAGGCGCTTATCGATCAGTTGGCATTTGTCCGGTACGTCCTTGCTGGACGTTTCCAGGTTCATCGCCTGCAATTCTTCATTCATTTCCTTGGCCTTGGCCGGATCCTGTTCGGTGAGCTTGGTCACCTTATCCGCCAGTTGCTCGCGCTTGATGGTCGCTTCTTCGGGGGTGCAAGTCGCCCAGGCGGGCAGGGCGCAGGTGAGGGTGGCGGCGAGGGTGAGTTGGATGAGGTTTTTCATGGCTCGGGCCTCGTATTCCTTTGTTGGGCAGGTAGACGGTTGAGGGCGGGCTGCCAGGGAAAGTTCATTTGCGCGGTTCCCGGTAACGAGGTTTCCCGATTTTCAGGATCGTCTGGTTTCGGATGAATGGTCGCGACACCCCGCTCAAAGCTCGAACGGTTGGTTGACGTCAAAATGATGGCTCATTAATATCGCGCCACTATTTTGATGCCACTGATTTCGAGGGATCGAACATGTTCTCACCCGCCCCTTGGGCGAGGTTGTGCCTGGCTTTGCTGTGCCTCTCTCCGCTTACCCTTGCTCTCGCCGCGCCGACGCCCGGTGATACCGACCTGATCCGCGAGCGCCAGAACCGCTTGCTCGAAGAGCAACGCCGGCGTCTCGAGGAACTCAAGGACTTGCCCGGCAAGGAGGCGCAACCGGCCCAGCCGACGACGCCTGCCGAGACCCGCTGTTTCACGATCAAGACCATCGAACTCAAAGGCGCCGACAGCCTGTCCGCCAGCGAGCGCGAGCAGTTGCTCAAGCCCTACATCGGCCAATGCCTGGGCGTGCCGCAGCTTAACGAACTGCTCAAAGTCATCACCGACCATTACATCGAGAAAGGCCTGGTCACCAGCCGCGCCTACCTGCCGCAACAGGATCTGTCCGCCGGGCATTTGAGTGTGTTGGTGGTGGAAGGGCGTCTGGAAGGCCTGAAGGGCGCCGAGAACAGCCGGTTGTCACCGCTGGAGTTGGCGATGGCGTTTCCCGGCAAGACCGGCGAGTTAGTCAACCTGCGGGAAATCGAACAACTGGTGGACCAGCTCAATCGCCTGCCCTCGAACCAGGCAAAAATGGAGCTGACCCCCGGTCAGAACGTCGGTGGCAGTGAAGTACAGGTGACCAACGACCCGCAAAAGCCCTGGCGTGCCGGCCTGTCCCGCAGCAACGACGGCCAGCGCAGCACCGGCGAGCAACAGTGGGGCACCAGCTTTGAATGGGACAGCCCGCTGGGGTTGGCCGACCAGTTGATGTTGCGCGGCGGTCACGACGCGATGACCGACCACCAGCACACCTCCAACAACGCCATGCTTTATTACAACCTGCCCTGGGGCTGGTGGAACTTCAGCTACACCTACAGCCAGAGCGAATATCGCTCGCAGATCCCGGCCAACGGCTTCAACTTCAAGCAGACCGGCGACAGCCAGAACCATCAGCTGCGCGTCGAGCGGGTGATCCATCGTGACGCCGTCAGCAAGACCTCCCTCAACACGGGCCTGGCGTACCTGCGCACCAACAACTTCATCGAAGACAGCAAGCTCGATGTCAGCAGCAATCGCCTCAGCGAAGGCCAATTTGGCATCAACCATGGCCGCCGGATCGGCAACGCCTTCGTCAACCTGGACCTGGGCGTGCAGCAAGGCATTGGCGCCTTCGATGCCCAGGGTGATAACGACCCGGGCCCCGGCCAGGCCGACGCGCGTTACCGCAAGTACACGGCCACCGCCAGCTACCTGCAACCCTTCAAGGTGTGGGGCGAGTCGTTCAGCTTCAGCAGCCTGATGACCGGCCAGCGCAGCGAAGACGTGCTGTTCAGCCCGCAACGCATGAGCCTTGGCGGGCAGTCGTCGATTCGTGGCTACAAGGACCAATCGTTGTCCGGCGACAGCGGCGGCTACTGGCGCAACGACCTGCGCTGGAGCCGCCCGGTGACGCTGGAATGGCTGCGCCCGGTGTTCGCCGAATACGGCACCAGCCTTGGTTATGACCAAGGCGTGATCCGTGGCGATCGCTACAACGACGATCAGCACGGGCGTATGTCGAGCAACTCGCTGGAGTTGTTCGCACGTGGCCAGCACCTGAGCGCCAGCGTCACCTTCGCCCATTCCCTGGAACGTCCGGATGCCCTGACCGAGCGCGAAGCGCCGATCTACTTCCGCGTAGACGTATCCATTTAATCTGCTGCAACGAGACCTGATCATGGACGACCGCCAACACGCCTTCCTGGCCCGCCAACCTTCCGCTGCCCTGAAAAACCGCGAGCGGTTTCTCGGCATGCCCAAGCGCGGTCTGGCGTTCCTCTTGGCCAACGTCATGTTCTGGCAACCGATGTGGGCCCAGGCCGACGGCATCGTGGTCAGCGCCCCGGGCACCGGCCTGGACCGGGCCGGCAATGGCGTGCCCATCGTCAACATCGCCAAGCCGAATGCCAACGGTCTGTCCCACAACCAGTTCAAGGACTACAACGTCGGCAGCAACGGCGTAATCCTCAACAACGCCACCTCGCGCACCCAATCCACGCAACTGGGCGGGATCATCGTCGGCAACCCGAACCTCCAAGGCGCGGCCGCCACGACCATCCTCAACGAAGTCAACGGCGGCAGCCCCAGCCAGTTGCGCGGCTACACCGAAGTGGCCGGGCAATCGGCCCATGTCATCGTCGCCAACCCCTACGGCATCAGCTGCAATGGCTGCGGTTTTATCAACAGCCCGAAAGTGACCCTGAGCACCGGCAAACCAATCGTCGAAAACGGTCGGCTGGATCGTTATCAAGTGGACCAGGGCAGCGTCGCCATCGAAGGCGCCGGTCTTAACGCGACCAACGTTGACCACTTCGAAATCATCACCCGCAGCGCGAAAATCAACGCTGAGATCCAGGCCAGGAACCTGACGATTGTCGCTGGGCGCAACGACGTCAACGCCGACACCCTCAAGGCTACTGCCCGCGCCGACGACGGCAGCGCCAAGCCGGAACTGGCGATCGACTCCTCGGCGCTGGGCGGGATGTACGCCGGCGCGATCAAACTGGTGGGCACCGAGGCTGGGGTTGGGGTGAAGCTGGACGGCAAGTTGATTGCCAGTGGCGGCGATATCCAGCTCGATGCCAATGGGCATTTGAGCATGGTCGATACCTCGGCCAGCGGGGCGGTCAACGTCAAGGCGGCGAGTCTTGACGCGAAGGGGCCGGTCTATGCCGGCACGACCCTAAGCGCCCAGACCCAGGGCAACCTGACTAACCAACAAACCCTCGCCGCTCGGGACAGCATCACGTTGAATGCCGGTGGGCAGCTAACCAACAATGGCGTTATCGAAGCCGGGGTGAATGCGGATAACACGCGTAATGCTTCGGGCGATGTGAGCCTCACGGCACAAAGCCTGAACAACAACGGCAAGAGCATCGTCGCCAGCCGTAACCTCACCGCCAACATTGCGCAAACGCTGAACAACCAGGGCGGCACCCTCAGCGCCGGGCAAACCGCCACGGTAAAAGCCGGAACGCTGGACAACCAGAACAAAGGCCGGGTGCTGAGCAGCGGCACGCTGGGCGTTACTGCCGACAAACTCCTCAACACCCAAGGCACCGTCAGCAGCAACGGCAACCTGACGGCCAATGTCGGGCAGTTGATCAACAACGCCGGTGAGCTCAGCAGCTTGGGCAACGTCACGTTGCGCGTTGCCTCGCTGGATAACGTCGCGGGTCTGGCGGCGGCGGGGCAGATGCTCGACATCAGCGCCAGCGGCCAGATAAACAACCAGGGCGGGCGCCTCACGGCGAGCAAGAACGCCCAATTGAGCGCCGCGTCGCTGGACAACCGCCAGGGCTCGCTTTCGACCCAGCAAGGGCTGAACCTGAACCTGGCGGGGCAACTGCTCAACGCGCAGGGCAGCGTGATCAGCAGCGACACGCTGCAGTTGAAGGCCGGCCAGGTGAACAACGCCGCCGGCCGCATCGCCAGTGCCAAGGCGCTGGACGCCAGTGTCACCGGCCTGGATCAACAGGGCGGCCAGTTGTTCAGCAACACCAGCGTTGCGCTCGACCTCAACCACGGGCAGTTGAACAACCAGGGCGGGCTGATCAATGCCCCCGGCAGCCTGTTGCTGAAAAACCTCGCGGCCGTAAACAACCGCGACGGCGAAATCTCCAGCAACCAGGCGTTCAGTCTGAACGCCACAAGCCTGGACAACAGCGGCGGCAACCTGAGCAGCAATGCAGACCTGACCGTAAACATCGACGGCACATTGACCAACCTCGATGGCGAAATCTCCAGCGCCGGCCTGACCCGGCTCAACGCGCTGGCCTTGAACAACAGCAACGGCCAGGTGCTCGGCGATAACGCCCTGGACATTAACGTGGGCGGTGCGCTGGACAACCGCAACGGCGTGCTCGGCTCGGGCAAGGCTGTGGCGATCAAGGCGGCCAGCCTGAACAACAGCGCCGGCGGCCAGTTGATCAGCGACGGCAGCCTGACCGCACGCATCAGCGGTGTGCTGGACAATCAGAACAAGGGCGAAGTGGTTGCCAAGGGGGAGATTGACCTGCAAACCGGCCATCTCGACAACCGCGGCGGTCGTCTGGCCGGCAATGATCTGCTGAGCGTGCACAGCGACTCCGTGGATAACCGTGGCGGGAACGTGCGTGCCGACAAGGCCTTGCAGTTGACGGTCGATCAACTGGACAACCGGGAGGCCGGGGTCATTTCCGGCAAAAGCAGCGTCTCCTTCGACGGCGCGCGCCTGGACAACCGCGCGGGGTTGCTGACAAGCGTCGGCCCGCTGACCTTGAAAGCCAATGAAGTACAGAACGGCCTCGGTCGCATCTCCAGCCAAGGCCAACTCACTGCCAACCTCGGCGCCCTGCAACAGCAGGGCGGTGCGCTGGTCGCTCAAGGCAACCTGAGCCTGAGTGCCGACACACTGGATAACCGCAACGGCGGTTTGGTCGGCACCACAAAGGCACTGGATCTGCAGGTCGGGCAGATCGATAACCGGGCCGGCGAATTGTCCGCCGGTCTTGGCGCAACGATAGGCGGCCAGCGGCTGGACAACAGCGAGGGCGGCAAGCTCATCGTCGGCACTGACCTGGAAATGAAAGTTGCCGAGTTGATCAACCAGAGCAAAGGGCTGATCCATGCCCAAGGCCACATGACCTTGAGCGGCAGCTCGCTGGACAACAGCGAGGGCCTGCTCAACAGCCTCAACGGACTGGTGATCACCCTCGATAACTCACTGTTGAACAGCAAAGGCCTGATCAGCAGCGAAGGCGAGTTGACTGTCGAGGCGGGCAGCCTCGACAACACCGCGGGCAGCCTGAGCAGCGCCGCGATGTTGTCGATTGCCAGCGGTGCAGGGTTGATCAACCAGGGCGGCTCCATCAGCACCGACGCCGCACTGACCGTCAAAAGCGCCAGCCTGGACAACAGCCAGAAAGGCCTGATCTCGGGCAAGGGCGCGACCCAGGTCACCACCGGGGCCCTCAACAACAGCCAGGGCGGGCTCCTGACCTCGGGCAATACCCTCACGCTCAACGCCACGCAGGTGAACAACGCCGCCGGCCGTATTGCCAGCAGCCAAGCCTTAACCGCGTCGATCACCGGCCTGGATCAACAGGGCGGCGAACTCTTCAGCAACACCAGCCTCAGCCTGGACATGAACCAGGGCCAGTTGAACAACCAGGGCGGCTTGATCAACGCCTCGGGCGCGTTGCTGTTGAGCAACCTCAAGGACGTGAATAACCAGAACGGGGAAATTTCCAGCAAACAGGCGTTCACCCTGGCGACGCAAAACCTGGATAACAGCGGCGGTAAAGTGCTCAGCAGCCAAGGCCTGATGCTCAGAACCGCCCAGGTCCTCAACAACGCCCGCGGCGTCATCTCGGCCGCCTCGCTCGACAGTCGCAGCAACCGCCTGGACAACAGCGATGGCTTGATCAGCAGCCGTGACCGACTCGACCTGACTGTTGACACCTTGCTCGACAACCAGCGCGGCTCACTGATCGCCGACGGCGCGCTGCTGTTGGCTGCCGATCGCCTGGACAACCGCGCCGGGAGTATCGCCGGCAAGACCGGGCTCGATGCCAGCGTCAACACGGTGGATAACCGTCAAGGCACGTTGATCAGCACCGACGCCCTGACGCTGAAGGCCTCCAGCCTCGACAACCGTCAGGCCGGCCTGGTCGGCGCGACAAAAGCGCTGGATCTCGACGTGGATGAGCTGGACAACCGTGGCGGTGAGCTGTCGGGTAACGCCGACGTCACGCTGGTCAGCCAGAACCTCGACAACAGCGACGGCGGCCAGGTGTTCGCCGGACAAGCGCTGAAGTTGACCGTGGACAAATTGCTCAACCGCACCAAAGGCCTGCTCAGCGCCAAGACCGAACTGGAACTCAACGGCGGTTCGCTCGACAACAGCGGCGGCTACCTGGTCAGCCTGCAGAATCAGCGCATCAACCTGAGCCGCGACCTGCTCAACACCCAAGGCCAGCTCAGCAGCGAAGGCACCCTGAACGTCAGCGCCGCCAACCTGACGAACACCGGCGGCAGCCTGTCCAGCGCGGCAGACCTGACCGTGCACAGCCTGGGTCGCGTCGACAACCAGGGCGGCGAACTGCTCACCGACGGCGCGTTGCTGCTCACCAGCGCGGCGCTGGACAATCGTCAGCAGGGCAACCTCAGCGGTAAAGGTGCGGTAAACGTCACCACCGGTGCCTTCGACAACAGCCAGAAGGGCCGGCTCAACAGTGGCGGCACGCTGAACCTGACGGCCGCCCAGGTCACCAACCAGGACGGCGGCCGCATCGGCAGCCAAGGCGCGTTGACCGCGTCGGTTACTGGCCTGGACCAACAGGGTGGTCAGCTGTTCAGCAACACCTCGCTGAGCCTGGACCTGCACAACGGCCAGCTCAACAACCAGGACGGCTTGATCAATGCACCGGGCACGCTGCTGCTGAAAAACCTCAACGGCGTGAACAACCAGGGCGGCGAAATCTCCAGTGCGCAAGCCTTTACCTTGGCCGCGCAAAACCTCACCAACGACAGCGGCAAACTGCTGAGCAGCCAAAGCCTGACCCTGCGCATCGCCCAGGCGCTGAACAACGTCAAGGGGATGATCGGCGCGGCCAGCGTCGATGCGAAGGCGCAAAACCTGAACAACAATGGCGGCACGATCACCAGCCGCGGCGGCCTTGAACTGACTGTCGATCAACAACTGAACAACCAGGCCCAAGGCCTGATCAGCGCTGCGCAACTGCTCACCCTCAACGGTGGCGATCTGAACAACCAGGGCGGCAGCGTGTTGGCCGGCGGTGCGTTGGTCCTCAACGCCATAGCCCTGAACAACAGCGCCAACGGCCTGATCAATGCCCAAGGCGACCTCAGCCTCGGCGCCGATTCCCTGGATTCCAGCAACGGTGGCGAAGTGTCGGCCAAGGGCGACATCAACCTGACCCTGGCATCGCTGACGCAAGACGGCGGCCGCCTGCTCGGCGAAAAAGCCGTCACCCTGAACCTCGGCAACGGCGACCTGAACAATCGCAACGGCCTGATCACCGGCAAAGGTCCGCTGACGTTCAATGCCCTGCGCGACCTGAACAACCAGGGCGGCGAAATCTCCAGCAGCCAGAGTTTCAACCTCAAAGGCCGGACCCTGGACAACAGCGGCGGCAAGCTGATCAGCAGCCAGAACCTGGGCCTCGACGGCCAGGCGCTGGTCAACCAGAACGGCTTGATCTCCGGCTGGCAGGGGCTGCTGGTCAACGGCGCGAGCCTGGATAACCGCAACAACGGCACACTGTCCAGCCGCAACGGCAATGTGAACCTCAACCTGCTGGGCAACCTCCTCAACGGCAACGGCGGGGCGCTGGTCAGCCAGGGCAGCCTGGGCGTGACGGCCGGTTCGGTGGACAACACCAAGGGCATTCTCAGCAGCGGCGGTGCGCAGAGCCTCACCCTCAGCGGCGCGTTGGATAACGGCCAGGGCGGCCTGATCGACAGCGGCGCGGGCCTGACCCTCAAGGCCACTTCCGTGGCAAACGTCAGTGGCGCGGTCAATGCTCAGCAAGCACTCACAGTCGACACCGCCGGGTTGAATAACCGCCAGGGCAGCCTGATCGGCAACGCAGCCGTCAACCTGAACCTCAATGGCGTGCTCGACAACAGCGGCGCCAAGCTTGCCAGCGCCGGTCCGCTGACCGTAAAAGGCGCGACCGCGATCAACAACCAGGGCGGCCAGATCGCCAGCCAGGATCAACTGACCCTGCTCACCGGCACCCTGGACAACAGCAACACCGGCACCCTCGCGGCAAAAAATGCCTTGGCGATCACCGCCACCGGCACCGTGCAGAACCATACCAACGGCCTGATCTACAGCCAGACGGCTGATGTCGAACTCACTGCCGCAAGCCTTGCCAACGGCAAGGGCGAGATGCAGGGCCAGACCGGCCTGGACCTCGAACTGAGCGGCAACCTCGACAACCAGGGCGGCAAACTCATCGCCCAGACCGGCGACGTCAGCGTTGGCGCCGCCAGCATCGACAACCGCGGCGGCACCCTTGCCGCACTTAAAGGCGCGATTGAAGCGCGCACCGTGGGCGTATTGCGCAACGGTCTGGACGTGAACAACAAGGGCGGCGTGATCCAGGGCCAGCGCCTGAACATCCGCGCCTTGGCCGGCCTGAACAACAACGGCGGACGAATCGCGGCCCAGGCCGGCGATGTCATCATCAACACCGCCGACCTGAACAACCGCAACGGTGGCCTCTACGCCACCGGGCTGGTCAATGTCAGCGGCGCCAACCTGGATAACAGCGCCGGCCAGATCGCCGGCAACCGTATCGAGCTGGGCTTGAGCGGGGTGTTGACCAACGCCGGTGGGATCCTCGAAAGCGACAGCACGATGGCGCTGCGCGCGGCGAGCGTGGATAACCAGGGCGGCAAACTGCGCGCTTTGGGTACCAGCGGAACGACGGATTTCCAGATTGGCAGTCTTTTCGATAACCGCAACGGTAGTCTGGAGACGGCCAACACCAACCTAACCCTGGCCGCCAACAGCTTTCTCAACAGCGGCGGCCAGCTGCTGCACCTGGGCGACGGCACGTTCGACATCTCCCTGCCGAACGTCACCGGCGCCGGCGGCACCCTCGTCACCCGCGGCGGCCTGACGCTCAACGCCGATACCTGGACCAACACCACGGCCATCCAGGCCGGGCGCTTGAACGTGAACGTCAACAACTTCACCCAGACGGAAACCGGCCAGTTGCTGGCTTCGACGCGGCTGGAGGGTACCGGTGGAAATTGGGTGAACAACGGCTTGATCGCCAGTGATGGCGACCTGCAGTTGAGCCTGGGCGGGACCTATTCGGGTGTTGGCCGAGTCAGCAGCCTGGGGCGTCTTTCGCTGAAAGCGGCCAGTGTGTCCTTGCCTGACGCCGGCCGTATTACCGGGGGCGGATCGACCGACATCACCGCTGGCTCGATCATCAACCGTGGACGCATGACGGCCAATGACGACTTGCTGCTCAATACGTCGTCCTTGAACAACTACGGCACTTTGGGCAGCGCCCAGGACCTCACCGTCAACGCCACGCAATTGCTCAACGACAGGGGCCTGATCTTCAGCGGCGCGGGCATGCAACTGCGCAGCGATACGCTGAAAAACAACTACGCGGACATCTACAGCTTCGGTGACCTGACCATCTCCCGAAACGCGGCAGGCGCCCGGGCAGATGTGATCGAAAACATTTCCGGCACCCTGGAAAGCGCGGGCGACATGCGCTTGCTCGCCACTTCCATCACCAACCGCAAAGATGAGCTGACGTACACGCAGCAACGGGTGAATGGCTACATCACTCACAGTTGCAGCCATTGCTCGGACGAGTGGAACGTCTGGTATTACGTCAATGAAGTCTACGAAACCACGCTCGACAAGGATTCGCCGACCGCCTTCATCACCTCCGGCGGCAACCTGACCGTCACCGGCTCGAACTTCCTCAACCAGTACAGCTCGGTGTCGGCAGCGAAGAACATCAACATCACGGTCGATACGTTCAAGAACGAAGGCGTCAACCTCGAGACCATCACCTACCGCAGCAACTACCGGAACCCGGCCGACAGGGAGCCGGGCAGCATCTACCTGGGGCTGATCGGTCCGGGCGGTGCGGTCAACGAATACAACAAATACAGCGCCAAGTACGTGCCGCTGTACCGACGGGCCGACGGCGGCTACTTCTACCAGCAGGAAAGCGGATTGAGCACCGAGCTGAATCCGGATTACGACCCGTCGAAAAACATGCCCGTGCCCGTGGAAGTCACCCGGTACGGCGTTTTCTCCGCAACGCAGACGGCCAGTACCGGCAAAAGCGTCAACGCGGTGATTCAGTCCGGCGGCAGCACCACGATCATTGCCTCAACGTCATTGAACAACAGCGTACAAACCGTCAACGCGCCAATTCTCACCAGCGACAGCAAGGTCGACGACACCGGCACGCTGCGGGCAACCACGCCGTTCATTGTTCATCTCAACAGCCAGCTTCCACCTGACCTGGCCCAGCAACGGATCGACCCGCTGGCTTTGCCGGGCTTTGTCATGCCCCAAGGCCAGAATGGCCTGTTCCGCTTGAGCGGACAGGGCACCAGCAGTGCGCCGGCCTCTCAGGCGCCGGTGGTGCCATCCACCTGGACGATAGGCGGCGCCAGCGTGAGCGCCTCGGACCGGACCACCGGTATACCGGCCCTCACCGGGCGCAACCTTCAGATTGCTGACGTCGGGCAGGTTTCGGCGGCCGATCGGCAGTTGCA
This sequence comes from Pseudomonas sp. R3-56, assembly GCF_051132075.1. Lineage (NCBI taxonomy): Bacteria > Pseudomonadati > Pseudomonadota > Gammaproteobacteria > Pseudomonadales > Pseudomonadaceae > Pseudomonas > Pseudomonas sp. R3-56. The sequence continues at coordinate 1,723,708 of NZ_CP071657.1, forward strand.
ATTACTGGCTCGCGAAGGTGCTGACATTACCGTCGGCGCCTCAACCATCCAGACCGCAATCCCGACGGACCCCGCTACGGGCATGCCTCAGTTGCCTGGACATACCCACGAAGGCACCGCCATCGGAGGCGCTGGTGCGACTGATGTTTCGGTGGCAATTCCCAAGCCTGTTGCCAGCCAGACGGTGGCGCGCGTGGCAGCCCTGCCCAATGCGACGGTCACCTCCAACCCGCACAAATACCTGATCGAAACCAACCCGGCGCTCACCGAACTCAAGCAATTCATGAGCTCGGACTACCTGCTGCAGACCCTCGGCTACGACCCCGACCAGAGCGCCAAGCGCCTGGGCGACGGCCTCTATGAACAACGCCTGGTGCAGCAAGCCGTCATCGCCCGCACCGGGCAACGCTTCCTCGAAGGCCAAACCTCCAACGAGGGCATGTTCAAGTACCTGATGAACAACGCCCTCGCCAGCAAGCAGGCGCTCGACCTGTCCGTGGGCGTCAGCCTCACCTCCGAACAAGTCGCCGCCCTGACCCACGACATCGTCTGGATGGAAAACGTCGAGGTCAACGGCGAGCAAGTCCTCACGCCGGTCCTGTACCTGGCCAACGCCAACAACCGCCTGGCCGCCAACGGCGCGCTGATCCAGGGCCAGGACGTAACGCTGATCGCCGGCAAGGACCTGAGCAACGCTGGCACCCTGCGCGCCAGCAACAACCTCTCGGCCACCGCCGCCAACGACCTGACCAACAGCGGCCTGATGGAAGCCGGCAACCGCCTCGACCTGCTGGCGGGCAACGACCTGACCAACAAGGCCGGCGGCATCATCGCCGGGCGCGATGTGTCGCTCACCACGGCGCGGGGCGACGTGGTCAACGAACACACGGTGACCAACTACGACGACAAAAACGGCGCCTGGTCATGGTCGATGGGTTTTGCCGACAGCGCCGCCCGGATCGAGGCCGGCAACAACCTGAGCATCGACGCCGGACGCGACTTCAACACCATCGGCAGCGTCGTGCGCAGCGGCAACGACCTGACCCTCGAAGCCGGCCGCGACGTCAACATCGTCTCGGCGCAGAAAGCCGACCGCATCACCGACCACGGCGATCACGATGACTCGGCGATCAAACAGCTCGCTTCCGAAGTGACGGCAGGCCGGGACTTGGACGTCACGGCCGGTCGCAACTTGACAGCCATCGCCAGCGAACTCGAAGCCAAGCGCGACGTAGACATGAGCGCCGGCGGCGACATGACCCTGGCGTCGGCGGCGGATGAAGTGCATTCGTACAACAAAGGCTCAAGCGTCACCCGCAAGGAAGACCACGTCAGCCAGGTCGCCACCACCGTGAAAGCCGGCGGCGACGTCGTGCTGGGCGCCGGCAACGACATGACCCTGATCGCCAGCCGCATCAGCGCCGCGAATGAAGCGTATCTGGTGGCGCAGAACAAACTGCAACTGCTGGCCGCACAGAACTCCGACTACACGCTGTATGACATGGAGAAGAAAGGCGGTTGGGGGAGCAAGAAGACTCAGCGCGATGAAGTGACGGATGTGAAAAACATCGGGAGCGAGATCAGCGCTGGGGGGGATTTGAAGTTGGTCAGTGGGGGGGATCAGCGGTATCAGGTGGCGAAACTGGAGAGTGGTGGGGATATTTCGCTCGACAGTGGTGGCGCGATTACTTTCGAAGCTTTGAAGGATTTGCACAAAGAAGACCATGCAAAAAGCAAAGGCAGCATGGCCTGGAGCTCAATGTCGGGTAAAGGCAGTACCGACGAAACCCTGCGTCAGACCCAGATGGTTGCTGCTGGTGCTATCGCGATCAAAGCTGTCGATGGGCTGAACATTGATATTAAGCAGGTCAGCCAAGAGAGCGTGCACCAATCGATCAAAGCCATGGTCGATGCGGACCCGCAACTGGCGTGGTTGGCCGAAGCCGAGAAACGCGGCGACGTGGATTGGCGCAAGGTCAAGGAGGTTCACGACTCTTACAAATACAGCCACTCCGGGATGGGGCCGGCTGTGCAGATGATCATCGCTATTCTCGTGGTTTACTTCACTGCTGGCGCGGCCAGTGGCTTGATTGGCACCATGGCCGGGAGTTCTGCAGCAGCTGGTTCAGGTGCAGCCTTGGCCGCAGCCGGAACAGCTACCACATCAGCTGTGGCCGGCGGCGCATTGGCTGGCTCAACAGTGGCCGCAGGTTGGGCCAACGTGGCGCTCACCGCTATCGCAACCGGCGCCGCGAGCAACGCCACCATCAGCTTTATCAATAACGGTGGCAACCTGGGAGCGGTGTTCAAGGACGTAACTTCTTCGGACGCCTTGCGCGGTTACGTGGTGTCGGGGGTAACGGCGGGTCTGACAGCCAGCATCTTCGACAAGATGACCGGTACCACCACCACGGTGGAGGGCGTCTTGCCTAACGCCGGCAAGGTAATTACGCAAGGCGGTTTGGGGAGCCTGGAAGGTATTGGCCGATTTGGTGCCAACCAACTGCTGCAGAACGGTACGTCAACTTTGCTGGACCGGGCGCTCGGTGGTAATAGCCAGTTCGACGATGCCCTGCGTAGCAGTTTAGCGAATACCTTTGCTGCGGCGGGATTCAATCTGGTAGGGGATCTTGGTAAAGGGTTCGATTTAAAGGAAGGCGGTCTAGCTAAGGTTGGTTTGCATGCAGTTATGGGTGGTCTCGCAGCTGAGGTAGCTGGAGGTGATTTCAAGACTGGCGCACTGGCTGCCGGCTTGAACGAGGCTCTGGTTGATACTCTGGCCAAGCAATACGACGCCATGCAGCCTGACCAGAAGCAAAGATTGTTGGTGATGAACTCTCAGTTGATCGGGGTACTTGCGGCCGCAGCAGGCGGTGGTGATGCGGCAGACTTGCAAACCGGTTCATGGGCTGCGCAGAACAGTACGCAATACAACCGTCAACTGCACCCGGACGAAATCGAATTTGCCAGCGATAAAGAGCGAGTAAAGCGATACGCTGCGCAGAACGGCTTAACCGAAGAGAAGGCACAGCAGGAACTGCTGCGCACTGCTGCCGCCATGGTGGACCGTGGTTGGGACAGTGTGCTGACGGAAGGTAAGACGGCGAGAGCAGCAGATTATCTTCGAGTGGAGTTGAACCAGTACAAGAGCGACACGCTGTTCAAGGTGTCGTTGGCCGATTACAACAATGAGCGTGTTGGCCTGGTCGAGTTGTTTAAAGACAAAACCGCACTCGATAAAATGCTCAAGAACGTCGCATTGGTTGATCCGCTAGACTACCGAACCGATGCACGATACATGCGTGAAGTGCTTGACGCCAAGGGACGAGGTAGCCAGGAAGGTTTTGCCTTGGCGGTGGAAGGCATGGCAAGCGGTCCGTCGAAGGCGGCGCTTTGGGCAATGGGAGCGGCCAACTGTCCAAGCTGTGCGGCGGCTGAGGTGCAGGAGGCTTGGAACGCAGTCCTGAGTATTCCGGAGGAGCTTCGGCTGAAGGGGTACTTGGACAACTTGCATATTATGCAGGGTGGCGGTGCTGCGGTCGTACAGTCGAATGAGGCCTCCAGCACTGCTATAGGCGTTGGTATTGGGGTTGCGCTGGAAGGTGGGCTTTCTGGATTAACAACCGGGAAGACACCTGTAGGTATTGTGGGGCAAGGGCCTAAACCCGTATTGGTGTATCTCGATAACAACAGTTCTCCAGATATTCGTAATCGGCTAATAGGAGCAGTTCAGGATGTCCGGCAGGATTTACCTGACAGAGGTAATGTTGCTTTTGCAGAAATCAACATACCTGCCCTATCCAGTGAACAATTGCTGATGAAGTCTTTTAGCGGGTACGATCAGCGTGTCGACGATTTTCTACCAAAGCCAAATGGAAGCTTAGATAGTTGGGTTCTGAAGCCGGATAGCGCAACTTCAAAATATATAGGTGGGCCGGGTGCATATTTGAGAGATGCGGATACTGAATTTAAGATCTTGGAAACAGTTGCGCAGAGGCTTGGTCAGAATACTAGCGCAACAGGGCGCATAAACTTGCTCTCTGAAAAAGCAGTTTGTCCTAGCTGTACAGGGGTGATCTTACAATTTAGGGAGCTTTATCCAAATATCCAGTTGAATGTATTTACGCGTGATTGAGTTTTATTGGAGGTCCTTTGAGTTATTCCGATATGTTGTATGAGATGCAGGTTTCGTATAGTGAAGCTACTCATAATAAAGGTCTTACAATCTATCAGGCCTTTGCTTACGCTTACGATGAGATGGATGCGTTTTTGCATTCCAAAGCGCACCGGGTAAGGGTTCAGGCCCTCACCGCTTTATTTTTCGTGGCGATAATGGGGGGGGTGAAGTTTGCTAGGAATGATCCTTTCACAGATGATGTTTTTGAAGAGCTCAGCGGTGCGTACTCTAAGCTGCCTGAGTTTGGGTTGGGTAGCAGTAGTGATGAAGACGAAAAGCTAATGCTTGAACATATACGCTTAGTCGCTAGCTATACTGGTGTCATTGATGCTTCAGGTGTCTAAAGGAAAAAGGGGACAGATTTATTTTCTGAACCTTTGCTACGCTGAAAGCTTCCACGGAGGAGAGGTCAAATATGCCCAGGATGGGACGTATTGTTTTGCCGAATTATCCACACCATATCGTGCAGCGCGGCCATAACCGTCAGGTGGTTTTTGCGGCTCCCGAGGATTATCAACGCTACCTGGCGGATCTGCGCGAGCTCAAGGATGCTTTTGGAGTTCGGGTCTACGCCTATTGTTTGATGACCAATCATGTCCATCTGCTGCTGGCCCCGGGTGAGTCGATCGCTGGGTTGGGGCAGATGATGAAGGCTTTAGCGGCACGTGCCACACGTTACCGCAATCGGCTGGAAGGGCGCTCCGGTACGCTATGGGAAAGCCGTTACAAATCCAGTGTCGTGCAGTCAGATGCTTATCTCCTTGCCTGTTGTCGTTACATAGAATTGAATCCTGTACGCGCTCAAATGGTGGCCGACGTAGCAGATTACCAATGGTCGAGCTACGGAAGCCGGTTGGGTGATGGGCCTGACAGCGGATGGCTGGATGTCGATCCCTGCTTCGTTGCTCTAGGCGCTACGACTGTGGAGCGGCGTCGTAGATATAAGGCTTTCGTGCATGAGGCCATACCTACAGAGCAGGTCCGATTGATCCGTGATGCATTGCAGCGAGGTCAGTTGACCGGGACAGGGCGCTTCGTTGATGAGGTAGAGCGAATTGTTGGTATTCGGGTAGAACAACGAGGTCAGGGGCGGCCAAGGGGGAAGAACGGAAAATAAATCTGTCCCCTTTTTGAAAGCATTAAGAGGGCTGGATTGATGTCTTCTAATGAGCTATGTGAAAAGTATGCGGCCCGTTTCGGCTCTCCAAGTATGAATAGCGTTGGGTTGGAGGAGTTTATTCAAATATTAGAGTTGGTGGCGATGAAGAGTAAGGGGTTTTTCATATTTAAAGTGGATGGTGAAAGAGAGTCTGATATTTATACATTTGTTTTAAATTTGTCGGCAAGCAATGGACCTGTGATACGAAAAGATACAGGTAGCATACGTGAGGGTATGGAATTTTTTTTCTGTGAGCTTGAGCGGGCCGGCATATATCCATAGTCTGGTATTTAGACATGTTACCTGGTCCCGACAGCAGAAATCGCACGGTTTTTTTTCTGTGGACATAAGAAAAGGGGACGAGAAAAAATGAGGTAAAAGGGACGGATTTATTTTCTACTGACAGGGACCGTCCCAATGGGTGTCCTTTTTCTTTTCCTCTTACGACCCGAATGCGTGTGTGTGGCCGAGCCGTCATGTCGACGCCAAGTGCCTTCATAACCGCCAGCATTGTTTTCAGAGTGGGATTACCATGTTCGCTAAAAGGAACGGTATAGCTGTTCGCGCGACAGGCCCGTTTCCCTGGCCAATTCGGTCATCCCCTTGGCTCGTGCGACTACCCCCATCGCTTTGGCGATATACCTTGCATCGCCGGTTTCCAGGGCATCGCTCATGAACTCCGCGATGGCCTCGGGAGTGCTGAGGTATTTCGCAAGATCGAATCTGGTAAATCTCTCAGTCATTTTGTGGTCTCCACGCCTACATTTTCTGGTGGGCGGTTCGATGACGCGGCTCTGACTGCCAAGCGTGTGCCCAGAAAGTGAAACGGACGACCCCGAAGGTCGCCCGTTTTCGTTATCCGGCAGCCTGCGCCCGCAACCGTCTTCCGATCACATCCATCACGTCACATCCATCGCGCAGAGAAATCGTCAACAGCTTGCAAAAGTCGGATAGCACGACGGTATCGGAGCTGATTTCTGAGCGGAACGCGATATTTTCCAGCACTTGGGTTACGCAACGGATGCGGTAGTCGGCGGTTTCGAAAAGGACATCGAGTGGGGCTTCGGTGTCGATGAGCAGGGTGGCGGGAGTGCAGTCGACGCCAGTGATGGGCATGTATCGATTCATTTTGAATATCTCTGTTTGATTGGGTGAAGCCATCACTCAGTCGTCGCCAAACGATTGGGTGGTGGCTGTGCGCAGGTTGGCGAACCGGTAACAGAGAAAACCGGCAGATCCGAAGATCTCCCGCGCACAGCCGCCGTGGAATATAGCGGCTTTGCGGATGCGTCGGTACCTGCAATCAGCCGGTAGCTTTCGCATTCTCTGTAATCGGGTCGCCAAACCCGAGTCGCCTTGTGGGCGACGAAGGACTATAGGCCGACCTTCTCCATCGCCACAAGACACCGTTTTCCGAGCTTCATGTAGGGCGTTTCGCTTGGCATCTTTCGGCTTAAAGCAGGCGACTGCTGCGCAGTCGAGCGGGAGCAAGCTCCCTCGCCACGGACGCGGTGCTTGATTTGCGATTGTTCTTAACCGGATCAGCCGTAGGGCTTGGCGTCTTGGTATTCGTTGTGATGGTGAACAAGTTTCCGTGTCCATTGCGAGCTGTTGTTATCTGTCCGTTTCGTAGGATGTTTCAACCTCTGTGCAGGATCTTTCGTACTTCCATACGGGATGCGTCTGATTTCAGAAGGCCGGTTTCACCAGTAGTCTTTGCCCAGAGGAGGGGCTCCGCGTCGAACGATCGGCACTGTTCGGCTCGTGATTGTGTACATCGAACGGCGGGGCAATGTGCTCCGCATCTCTTCGCCCGAAAAGCCACGAAACGGAGGCCACACGTTATGTCGAATACGTCGAAAACTGACTGGGAGCGCTTGGCCAAGTTGAATGACGCGGATATTGATACCAGCGATATCCCGGAACTGGGTGAGGATTTCTTCCGCTGTGCCGAGCTTCGGGTACCGGTAAAGCAGGCGGTGACTATTCGCCTTGATGCTGATGTGCTGGAGTGGTTCAAAGGGCAGGGCACGGGTTATCAGACACGCATTAATCAGCTCCTTCGCCAATACATGCAGGCCCAGCAGGGCCGCCGGGAATGAACTATTCGCGCTAGGAAATGGCCTCGCTACGAGTCGCCTCCCTTCATTGCTCCGCTATTTGCGTCCAGGCACAGAAGGCGACTGCTGCGCAGTCGAGCGGGAGCAAGCTCCCTCGCCACGGGGCGGTGCTCGACTTCGGGTGGTTGGCGCGTCAGCCATGGCAGCAGCTGTGGGGCTTGGCTTCCTGGTATTTATCGTGGTGGCGCACCCAGTCCATGATTTCGGCTTCGTTGCGGCCCTTTGGCGTGAGGTCGAGGTAGTTGTAGGTGCCGACGAGGATGTCGAGGCCGCGGGCGTAGGTGGAGTAGGTGTGGAAGATGTCGCCGGCTTCGTTGCGATAGAAGACGCTCAGGCCTGGGAGTTCGCTTTCGGCGCTGTCGGTTTTTTCGTAGTTGTAGGTGGCTGTTCCGGCGGCGCTGTCTTGTGCGTTGAAGCTTACGCCGAAGTCGTAGTTGAAGTCGCAGCCTGCCGAGGAGACCCAGTCGAAGGCCCAGCCCATGCGCCGTTTGAATGGCTGGAATTCGGCGAACGGGGCGTGGGAGACGGCGACGACGGCGACGTCGTGGTGGGCCAGGTGTTGGTTGGCGCCGTCGATGTGGTCGGACAGGAACGAGCAGCCCTGGCAGCCCTCGGTCCAGCCGGGGCCGAACATGAAGTGGTAGATGATCAGTTGGCTGCGGCCGCCGAACAGGTCGGCCAGGCTCAGTTCGCCGTGGGGGCCTTGGAAGCGGTAGGGTTTTTCGACTTTTACCCAGGGCAGAGCGCGGCGTTCGGCGCTGAGTTTGTCCCGTTCGCGGGTTAACGCTTTCTCGTGGGCGAGGTGTTCGCGGCGGGCGGCGAGCCAGGCTTCCCGCGAGACGACCGGATGGTGCTCGATGTTCATGGGGCTTCTCCTCAGAGACTCATTGATCGGCGATTGCACTGGCTAGTCGTTTGGCGGCCGGCGGATTCGACAAACCGTTGGTCGGCGTGGGAAAGACGCCGCCGGTAAACCCGGCTGAACGGCGCCGCACCGCCTCGGTCACAAACTGAGTAGGCATCTCACTCTCTAGAGGATGGACCAGGATGACGACTTATAACTGGGACTTGATCGAACGGTTGCTGCACGAAGTGCAAAACGGCGCCGGCCACAGTTTTACCCCTCGGCCCTATGCGGAGCAGTACGCGGCGCAAAAGGCAGCTCAGGGCGAGGACATCGAGAACCTCGATCATCTGAAAGCGGTTGCCGGGGAGTATGAAAAACTGCTGCTGGAGCGTGGTTATATCGAGCCGCGGCCGGAGGAAGAGGGCGGCAATGGCGAGAATTTTGTGCTGACGCCACGTGGCTCGCGGTTGTTGAGCCTGATCGACAGCAGCATTCCGGGTAATGATCATCCGCGCCAGGTGCTGGATGAGCAGGAAGATGCGCTGGATGAGTTTACTTTTGATGATCTGGCTTCGAAGGCGCAGATTGCCTGACATATGCTCACTGAACACTGTGGGAGCGAGCTTGCTCGCGATGGCGATCTAACTTTCAACAGATATGTTGCCTGTCGAACCGCTATCGCGAGCAAGCTCGCTCCCACATTGGATCTCAGTGGTCTTTAAGATCGTGCTGCTTTCAGGCACTTCAAATCGCTGAAATCCTTTTTCACTCCGTCAATCTTCTTCAACAGCTGTTCACGCTGCGTCGGGGTGCTCTGTGCCATCAGGTCCACCAACAGGCTGCGGGCCTGGGCTTCGGTTTTGTTGTAGGCCTCGTGGTAGGCCGGCGTCCACAGGCTTTCGCGGTTCACCAGTAATTGCTCGATGCGTTTTGGAAAGTCGGGGCTGTGGCGTTGGGCGACGGCTTCGCTGAACTGGTTCTGCCAGTGTGCGCGGTTGGCGATCCATTGCTGATTCTGGTCGCCAAGCGCGGTGGACCAGGCTTGTACGCGTTGGCGCTGGGCGTCGTTGAGCGGGCCGATCCAGTCGTTCAGGCGTTTTTCCATGCGCTCGGCACGTTCCTTGATCTGCTGTTGCAAGGTCGGCTTGAGGTAGTCCCGCTGGCGTTTGCGTTGATCCTTGATGAAGGCGGCGTCCATGTCGGCCACCTGGTCATCGCTCAGGCCTTGTAACAGTTCGGTGGCCGATGGGGTGATTTCCCGGGCGGTTTCGGCGATCGCGGCCTTGGCTTCGCGGGTGCGTTGCTGCAGGGCTTCGTCGGTTACCTGGTCGGTCTGCACCATGGTTTTGAGGCGATCGAGCCAATCCAGGTAACCCGGCAGTTGGGTGGTGCAATGCCAGCTCAGGTGTTCCTTGAGGCGGTCGTTGAACCAGTCTTTCTGCTCGCCGTTGATCTCCAGGTAATCGTTGAGGGTCCAGGGGATGATCAGGTCGAGGTTGCGGTAGGCCAGGCCGACGCGGCTGCAAGCGGTGAGTGTCAGCAGCAGGGCGATGAACATGGCGGTGCGTGTTAACCAGCGCGACATGAGCGAGTCCTTGCGAAGGCGGAGGTGCTTTGTTTGAGCATGGCAGGCGCGCGGCAGTTCAGCCGATTAATAAGTAACGCTTAGTAAAAAGGATGGGCCATCTTGAGGGTCAGCAAGCTGTCGCATTCGCTGTTGTGGCCGGAGTAGGCGGAGCAGCTGCTGCCGCTGAGGCTTGAGTCGCTGTAGATCAGGTCCAGGTCGATGCCTTTCCATGGGCGGGAGATTTTCAACGACCAGTCGCTGAAGCTGCTGACGTAGCCGTTATCCACGGAAACAGGCGAGTTGAGCTGGTGGGTGGTGTATTTGGCGCTGATGCCAATGCCGAACGGCACGTTGCCGCCCAGGTCGGCGAACAGGGTGCTGTTCTGTTTGTCCGGGTCGTTGCTCAAGGCGGCGCCGAAGCGGCTGCCGAGCAGGGTCAGGCCGCCGTAGAATTCCTGGCTGTCGAGGGTGTCGACGGTAGGGTAGCTGTAGTGGATCAAGCCGACTTCATAGCCCAGGGTCTGGTCGAAGGGTTGTTTGAAACCCATGTAGGAATCGATCTCAAGGTCGGCGGATACGCCGGCGCTGGGTGACCACTGGCCGACATACCAACCGCTGTCATGGCTCAGGTCCAGGCCACCGTGGAACGAGCCGGTGCTCGACGGCGTGACCAGGCCTTGGGCCATGCTGCGGCTGGGTGTGGTGCCGAGTTTGAGATCGAAGTCGCCTAGCTCGCGCTGGAACACCTGCCCATAAGAAGCGGGGCAAGCGAGCAGGCTGAACGTCAGCAGGACAACAGGAATGCGCATGCTTCACTCCATGAATAGCGAGGAGCAGGGAATCGTAACCAAGCTGAAACGCTTGAGCTAGAGAGGTGCAAGCATACCGGCGAATACCCGGCAGCGATGGCCGTTCGTCGATTTATGCGTGAAGGGGATCAAGCGAGGGAGGTTCCAGTCCAAGCGCTTCGAGATTCAAAGCGCTTTGGGACCAGGTGAAACGGGGATTACTTCTTGCCCAGGCTGATCTGCTTGGACGGACCGAAGGTCTGGCCGCTGACACCTTTGGCAATCTGCTGGATTTCACCGCCGGACTTGAGGAACGCAGCGATCTGGTCGTTGATCGACTCGCTGGTTTCAACGGCTGGAGCTGGCTTTGCTTTGCTGTTGGATGCTTTTACGCGCATGACGGCCATTAACCTATGGATAATTAATTGGGCCAGGCATCGTACAGGAAATACTTGACAATTGCTTGGTAAATATCCCTCCGGAATATAGCGCAGCGAGGCCGGAAATATTACCGATTTATGTACGTTTATCGCCCTAAGCCACTGTTTTAAATAACAACCTTTGACGTGGTTCGGGCTCGAAATGGGGCGATTCGCCCTAGCCGGCGTCTGACGAATGGCCGCTCCCTCACTGAAAACCCAGGAAAATCAATGGCTGCACCGGCGACCACGAATCACGCGGCAAAACCGGGTAGAATGCCGCCCACGTAATGAGGGTATCTGGAAATGGCTTTAGTCGGGCGTTACAACAGTTTGCAAGTGGTTAAGCACACCAACTTCGGTTTATATCTGGACGGCGGTGCGGACGGCGAAATCCTGCTGCCTAACCGATATATCCCCAAGGATATTCCGAGTGAAGATGAAGACTGGCTCAATGTTTTCATTTATCTCGACAGCGACGACAAACTGATCGCTACCACGGAAAAACCGAAAGTCCAGGTGGGCGAGTTCGCCAGCCTGAAAGTGGTTGAGGTCAACAGCATCGGCGTGTTCCTGGATTGGGGCCTGCCCAAGGATCTGCTGCTGCCGTACTCCGAAGAAAAACGCCAGATGACCGCCGGCGAATACTGCGTGGTACACGTCTACCTCGACAAACACACCCGCCGCATCACCGCAACGGCGCGCCTGGACCGTTATCTGGACAAGACCCCGGCCAACTACACGCCAGGGCAGGAAGTCGATCTGCTGGTTGCCGAAGCCACTGACATGGGTTTCAAGGCAATCATCAACAACAAGCATTGGGGCTTGATCCACAAGAACGAAATCTTCAAGTTCATGCGCGCCGGCATGCAGGAGAAGGGGTTCATCAAGGAAATCCGCCCGGACGGCAAGATCAGCCTGAGCTTGCAGCCAGTGGGCCAGGAAGCGGCGACCAGCCTCAATGCGAAGATCCTCGCCAAGTTGCGCGATAACAACGGCACGCTGCCGGTCAGCGACAAGAGCGACCCGGCGCTGATCAGCAGCCTGTTTGGCGTGAGCAAGGGCAACTTCAAGAAGGCCATTGGCGCGCTGTACAAGAATGGGCAGATTGTTATTCATGCGGATCGTATTGAGTTGAGCTGATCGCACTTAAAGCGATGGAACCTTGGCAGGGTTTCCTGTGGCGAGGGGATTTATCCCCGCTGGGGCACGAAGTGCCCCTAACTCCTCTCACCGTGATCTGCCAGAAAAATTGAGACGGCTGTCTTGGGGTTGCTCCGCAACCCAGCGGGGATAAATCCCCTCACCACAAAAGCAGTGCTTACCTGCTATCTGTATACAAAAAAATCTGCACCCTAAGCATGCACCCGCGCCCCGTTCGTGGGCGCATGCCGGTGCTCGCTCGGCCTTCCCTTGCTCTGCAAACCGCGGTTTGTCTCGGATCTTGCGCCTGTGGCACGCATTCTGCGTAGCAACCCGTATACAAACCATGCCGGCTCCCGTGCGCAGTGTGGTGGACAATCAATTCGGGGGCACGGCGGTACTCAAAAGGAGCCCCGCAATGTCCGAGCAATTGCCCAACGGCTATAGCCCCCGTCTCTATAACGAAGACCTGGGGCCGCTGCCGCAGAAATGGAATTGGTACAACATCTTTGCGTTCTGGATGAGCGACGTGCACAGCGTCGGCGGCTATGTGTTTGCCGCCAGCCTGTTCGCTCTGGGCCTGGCGAGTTGGCAGGTACTCATTGCGCTGCTCGGCGGGATTTGCATTGTGCAGTTGATCGCCAACCTGGTCGCCAAGCCGAGCCAACAGGCGGCGGTGCCTTATCCGGTGATATGCCGGCTGGCGTTCGGCGTGTTTGGGGCGAATATTCCGGCGGTAATCCGCGGCCTGATCGCCGTGGCCTGGTATGGCATCCAGACCTATCTGGCGTCCAGCGCGCTGATCATTGTCGTGCTGCGGTTCTTTCCGTCGATGGAAGCCTACGCAACGCCGCATTTTGCCGGTTTGTCCTACCTGGGCTGGTTCGGTTTCCTCGGGTTGTGGTTTGTCCAGGCGCTGGTGTTCTGGACGGGCATGGAGTCGATCCGTCGTTTTATCGACTGGGCCGGGCCGGTGGTGTATGCGGTGATGTTCCTGTTGGCCGGCTGGATCGTCTGGAAGGCCGGCTGGAGTAACATCAGCTTTACCCTGGCGGAGAAATCCTTGTCTGGCTGGCAGGCGTTCGGCCAAGTGATCGTGGCAACAGCCCTGGTGGTCTCGTATTTTTCCGGCCCGACCCTGAATTTCGGTGATTTCAGCCGGTACTGCCGAAGCATGTCTGATGTGCGACGGGGCAATTTCTGGGGGCTGCCGGTAAATTTCCTGGCCTTCTCGCTGGTCACCGTGGTGATTGTGTCCGGGACGTTGCCAGTGTTCGGCGAAATGCTCCATGACCCGATCGCCACCGTGGCGCGCATCGACAACGACGTAGCGGTGTTGCTGGGGGCGTTTGCCTTTGTGACCGCGACCATCGGCATCAATATTGTCGCCAACTTCGTGTCCCCGGCCTTCGACTTCGCCAACGTGGCACCGAGCAAGATCAGTTGGCGCGCCGGCGGCATGATCGCGGCGGTGGCCTCGATTTTCATCACGCCGTGGAACCTGTTCAACAATCCTGAAGTAATCCACTACACCCTGGACGTCTTGGCGGCGTTTATCGGCCCGTTGTTCGGCATCTTGCTGGTGGATTACTACCTGATCAAAAAGCAGCAGATCGACGTCGACGCGCTGTTCAATGATGGGCCGAGCGGGCGTTATTACTACAGCGGCGGCATCAACTGGACGGCGGTCAAAGCGTTGATTCCGGCGACGCTGATGGGCGTGGCGATCACCTTCACGCCGCTGCTGCAACCGATGGCCAACTTTGCCTGGTTCACCGGTTGTTTCCTCGGCGGGGTGCTGTATTTCGCCTTGGCGCGGCGTGAGCCAGCCCTACAACTGAATACCTCGTTCAACCCGGCTGGCCAGGCCTGATCAGCGCAGGGCGGTCTGCGCGCAGGGGCTCGCCGCGCCACGTCTGGCGGGCCGCAGCAACAGTCCGCCGGCCAACAGCAGTCCGCTGCCGGCGACGATCAGTGCCGGTTGCAGGCCGCCACTGAAATGGCTGCTCAGCGCCGCCAGCAGGGGGCCGCTGAGCTGGCCGATGGCAAAACACGCGGTCAGCAGGCCGATGTTGCGCTGGGTCGCGTGGGGGGCCAGTTCCCGGGCACGCATCACCATCAGCTGCATGCAGGCGAGGAACGGCGCGCCACAGAGAAACACGCCCAGGGCCAGGCCCGTGCCGCTGCCCAGCAGGCAGGCAAACACGCCAGCGGCTTGCAGCCACAACGTCGCCATCAGCCAGCGACTGGTGGTGTTCGGGTTTGGCCGGCGCAGGCTCACCAGCAGCACACCGGTGGCGGCGGCCAGGCCGAAGCAGGGCCAGAACAGGTCGGCCTGCCATTGCCCGTGAAATTGCGCCGAAGCCATCTGCGATAGGAACGTCGCTGGAATGATGTAGCCCACGCCATACAAGGCGTAGACCACGCAGAGCCGGGCGATGCCGCTGCTGCCGGAAGTGACGACTGGCGCTGCGAGAGTGGCCGCCGGAGCGGGTTTCGGCAGGGCCGGCAGGATGACCAGCAACATCAGCAGCGCCGCGCCGGCGTACACCAGCCACAAGGTGGCGGATGTCTGGCCCAACAGGTTCGAGCCAAGGGCCAGCAAGCCCGTAAGAAAAATCCCCATGCCCGGCCCGGCAAAGACCAACGCGCCCAGCCGAGGCCGTCCCGCTGCCGCCGCCAAGGGTTGGCTCAACGCGGTGATCATCACCATCACCCAGGCGCTCGCCACGCCGGTGCCAAAGCGCAGCGCCAGGTGCGGCCAGAAGCCCCAGGCCCAGAACGACGCCAGCGTCAGCAGCACGCATAACCACAGGCCGCCCAACAGCCGTCGCTGAACCTGTTCGGCGCGACGGGCGAACATGGCGTCCAGAGCGCCGAGGAAGTAACCCAGATAGTTGGCGGCGGCAATCAGACCGGCGGCGGTCAAGTCGACCTGACCTTCGCCGATCAAATGAGGTAACTGCGGTGTAAGGGCGAATCGGCCGATGCCCATGGCCATCATCAAGGCAATGAAGCTGGCGAGCAGGCGAATCAGGGGCGACATGGTCGATCTCCGGCGTCGAGGTGATTGACCGTCAGGCTAGAACCGATTGACTTTCATTAAAAATGAATAATAGTGAGCAACTTGTTCTTTTTTGGAGAGTGTCGTGGAGTTCA
This sequence comes from Pseudomonas sp. R3-56, assembly GCF_051132075.1. NCBI lineage: Bacteria > Pseudomonadati > Pseudomonadota > Gammaproteobacteria > Pseudomonadales > Pseudomonadaceae > Pseudomonas > Pseudomonas sp. R3-56. The sequence goes on from NZ_CP071657.1 coordinate 1,739,087, forward strand.
GCCAGTTACGGATTTTCCAGGCCGTGGCCGAGGAAGGTTCCATCACGCGGGCGGCCGAGCGCCTGCACCGGGTGCCATCGAACCTCTCGACCCGGCTCAAGCAGCTCGAAGAGCAACTGGGCGTGGATCTTTTCCTGCGCGAGCGTCAGCGTTTGCGGTTGTCGCCTGCGGGAAAAGTCCTGTTGGACTACGCGACCAAGCTGTTCGCCCTGCATGACGAAGCCCATGCGGCGGTGCAGGGCGGCCAGCCGGCCGGGGATTTTGTGTTGGGCACGATGTACAGCACGGCGGCGACCCATCTGCCGGACTTGCTGGCGGCTTACCACCGGGCCTACCCGGCGGTGAACCTGCAAGTGCAATCGGGGCCGAGTGGAGAATTGCTTGAAGGCCTGCTCACCAATCGCCTCGATGCGGCGCTGGTGGACGGTCCGCTGGAGTTGGCCGGGCTGGATGGCGTGCCGTTGTGCGACGAGCGGCTGGTGCTCATCACCGAGGCCGACCATCCACCGGTGCGCAGCGCGCTGGACGTGCAAGGCCGTGCGGTATTCACCTTCCGGCGTGGCTGTTCGTACCGGATGCGCTTGGAAGCCTGGTTCGCCCATGATCATGCGACCATGGGCCGGGCGATGGAAATCGAGTCGTACCAGGGGATGCTGGCCTGTGTGATAGCCGGCTCCGGAGTGGCGCTGATGTCCGAGTCGATGCTCGCCAGCCTGCCGGGTCGGGAACGGGTAAGTGTGCATGCGTTGGCCGAGCCGTTTGCCAGCGCGACGACGTGGTTGATGTGGCGCAAAGGCATGGTCGGCGCCAACCTGAAAGCCTGGATCGAGTTGCAGCAACAAGCGTGGCCGCGGGCGCCAATGATCACGGCGCAATCGGCTTGAACTCCCAGCGTGGGATTTGGATCAATTCAGTAACAGATCATTGCAATCTGTAACGAGCATTGCGTAGGACTTCGGACTATTATCAGTGCGAAGGGGCCACAGAAATCTGCCGCTCGCACCACCCTGAGGGGGCACCACGATGAAAGAGAAAATCCAGAACTGGCTTCACGACTTGGGTGTCGCGCTCGGCCTGATCGAACCGCCCATGCAGCCGATCCCGATCCGCACCGACGACGAGCAACGCCGCCGCCAGCCGCGCCGCCGGTAAACCCACTTTTTTGGAGAGATCGCAGTCTCGGGCCGTTTCAATTGAAACGGCCCGAGACTGCGATCTTTTTTATTTGTGTCATGAGCCCTCCTGTGGCGAGGGAGCTTGCTCCCGCTGGCCTGCGCAGCGGGCCCCGGCGTCACGTCTGACACACCGTGGTGATAGATGCATCTTGGGGCTGCTGCGCAGCCCAGCGGGAGCAAGCTCCCTCGCCACGGGGATCGATTTGGCAAAAAAGGGGCATGGCCGCCGACGCCATACCCCTCGAAGAAAACTCTTCTGCTACCTGATCAAACCGCCTTGGCCACCACCTCCGACCGTGGCGACAGCAGGCTCACCACCACGAAGCTCACCAACGCCACGCTCAGGCTGTAGTAGATCGGCGTGTTCGCATCCAGTCCATCCTTGAACATGAAGAACAGCGCGGTGACGAAGCCCAGCGACATGCTGGTGATCGCGCCGGCGGTGGTCGCGCGTTTCCAGTAGATCGCCCCGATCAGCGGGATCAGCATGCCGCCGACCAGCAGGTTGTAGGCCAATGTCAGGGCGCTGATCACGTCGCTGACGACCAAGGCGATAGCCAATACCACCGCGCCCAGCAGTAGGGTCGCGATACGGTTTTCGTGAACGTCGCCGTCGCCGCTTTCACGGCCCTGGCGCAAGCGGGGCAGCAAGTCCTGGACCACCGTGGTGGATGCCGCAAGCAGGCCTGCTGCGGCGGTGGACATCAATGCCGCCAACGCGGCTGCGATCACCAGGCCACGAATGCCGTTGGGCAGGCTGGTTTGCACCACACTGGCGAAGGCGTTGTTGACGTTTTCCAGGTCCGGCAGCAAGACCTTGGCGGCCATGCCGATCAGCGCACCGGCCAGGCCGTAGAGCACGCAATACAGGCCGGCCGCGGTGCCAGCGACTTTCGCCACGCCTTCGCTGCGGGCGGTGAACACCCGTTGCCAGATGTCCTGGCCGATAAAGATGCCGAAGAAGTAGATCAGGAAATACGTGAGGATGGTGTCCCAGCCGATGGCGGTGAAATCGAAATAACGCGCCGGCAAAGCCGCTACCATCGCGTCCCAGCCACCAGCGTCACTGATGGACATTGGCATCAGCAGAAACACCAGGCCGATGGTCATGATCAGGAACTGGACGATGTCGGTCAGGGTCAGCGACCACATGCCGCCGATTGTGGAATAAAGAACCACCACGCCGCCGCCCACCAGGATCGAAACCCAGAAGGGCAGGCCGAACAGCACCTGCATGACCGTGCCGATGGCGATGGTCGAGGTGGCGCCGATCATCAGCGCATAGACCAGCATGATCACCGCGCTGGCATGGCGCGCGGCCGGGTTGTAGCGGCGCTCCAGCACTTGGGTCACGGTGTAGATCCTCAGCTTGAGCAACGGCTTGGCGAGAAACAGGCTCAGCCCGACGATGCCCAGGCCGATGGCGCCGCACAACCAGAAGCCGGAAATGCCGTGGACATAGCCCAGACGCACGGTGCCGATGGTCGACGCGCCACCCAGCACGGTGGCGGCCATGGTGCCCAGGTAAAAACCCGGACCGAGGTTGCGCCCGGCGACGAGGTAGTCGTCGCGGGTCTTGGCGCGGCGCATGCCATACCAGCCCAGGGCGATCATGCCGGTGGCATAGATGAGAACGACGATTAAATCCAAGGCCATGATGGCGTGTCTCCGGTTGTCTTTTTTTATAGGAAGTCGAGATGGCGCCATGGACAGATGGGGTCGAGCGATGCCGTCGTGGCGAGGGGATTTATCCCCGCTGGGCTGCGCAGCAGCCCCCTTGGCAGTCAACTCAATCCGTCAGGCACACCAAGGTGTCAGGGTTTGGGACCGCTGCGCGCTCCAGCGGGGATAAATCCCCTCGCCACAGGTTCAGCGCTCGGCGAGACAGCATCCTTGCCTCGCGGATCCTGCGGCCCATACACCGCCGCCGGTTCCGGAAACAGCCCGAGCAACAGCAGGTACACCACCGAGGCCAGCCCCAGGGTGACCGGCAGGCTTATGTCGATGCCACCGGCCAGCTCTCCCAACGGCCCGACGAATTGCCCGGGCAGGTTGACGAAGCACAGCCCCACCAGTGCGCTGGGAATCCACGCCCCCAGGCCGCGCCAGTTCCAGCCATGGCTGAACCAGTAGCGCCCGCCGGTTTCGCCACGGGTGAACACTTGCAGGTCGTCCGGGCAGTAGAAGCCACGGCGCACCAGCAGGCCGATGATCATGATCACCATCCACGGCGTGGTGCAGGTGATGATCAGCACGGCGAAGGTCGAGACGCTCTGCACCAAGTTCGCGGCGAAGCGCCCGATGAAGATGAAGGCGATCGACAGCACGCCGATCAGCAGCGTCGCCTTGACCCGCGACAGCAGTCGTGGGAACACGCTGGACATGTCCAGCCCGGTGCCATACAGCGAGGTGGTGCCGGTGGACATGCCGCCGATCACCGCGATCAGACACACCGGCAGGAAGAACCAGCCCGGCGAGACCGCCAGCAGGCCGCCCACGTAGTTGTTCGCGGCGATGTAGTCCGGCGCCATGATCGCGACGATGGTGGCGGTGGCGAGGCCGAACAGGAACGGGATCAGCGTGGCCAACTGAGCGGCGATGACCGCCAGCATGATGCGTGACTTGGGCGTGTTGCGCGGGATATAGCGCGACCAGTCGCCGAGGAACGCGCCGAAGGAAATCGGGTTGCTCATGGCCACCAGCGCCGCGCCGATGAAGGCGGCGTAGAAGCCCGGCTGGCCGAGGCTGACCGTGCCGGCGAACTGGCTGTCGAAGCTCGGCGCGAAGGCGAAGATGCCCAAAAGGAACAACAGGCTGGCGGCCCATACGGCGATGCGGTTGACCCACAGCATGAAACGAAAGCCGTAGATGCACACCGTCAATACCAGCAGGGCAAACAGGCCGTAGGCCAGGCCCAGGCTCAGGTCGGTCTCCGGTACGCCGACCAGTCGCTTGGCGCCGCCGATCAGCGCATCGCCCGAACTCCACACCGACAGCGAGAAGAACGCGATGGCGGTCAGCAGCGACAGGAAGGAGCCGACGATTCGCCCATGGACGCCAAAATGCGCACCCGAGGACACGGCGTTGTTGGTGCCGTTGAGCGGACCGAACAGGCCCATTGGCGCGAGGATAATCGAACCGACCAGTACCCCCAGCACGATGGCCCAGACCCCGGCCTGGAATGACAGCCCGAACAGCACGGGGAAACTGCCGAGCACTGCGGTGGCAAAGGTGTTGGCGCCGCCGAAGATCAGTCGAAACAGATCCCCCGGGCCGGCGGTTCGTTGGTGGTCGGGGATCTGTTCGACCCCGTTGGTTTCAATTTGCGTAAGGCTTTTATCGTTATTGTTATTCATGATCTGCTCCGATCATCGAGGCGCGTTCATCGGATGTGAACGTCGCCTGTTTGGCTAAGGGGGTGGCAGCCCTTCCGGCATTGCGGACAAATGTTCATGACAGGCCAGCCATAGGCCTTGTTGTTCTTGGCGAAACACGATGGTTTCGCGCTCCTGGCTAAAGTGCAGCTCCCCTTGCATGCGCAGCTCGGTGGCCACGTCATGAATGAAAATCGCCACGTCCCCTTGCAGGCTGACGAAGGCGTTGCTCGAGGTGCAACGCAGCACCTCGAAGCCATCCTCGGCGCGCCAGCGGTCCCACAAGGCCTGGTAGGCCTCGCGTGACAGCAGCGGCTGTTCGAGGGTGTAGAACACGAAGCTCGCATCGGCGCTGAAAGCGCCGAAGTAAGCCTCGCGGTCATTGCAGGCAAAGGCCGATACCAGCTCGGCGGCGGCCTTGAGAACCTGATCTCGATGGCTCATGGCGGCGCCTCAGCGATGGACCACGCCGGGCAGTACGCAGAGCATCTCGTACAGCAGGTTGGCGCCCAGCAGCGAGGTGTTGCCGGTGGTGTCGTACGGCGGCGAAACTTCTACCAGATCGCAACCGACCAGGTCGAGGCCCTGGCAGCCACGGACGATCTCGATCGCCTGGATGGTGGTCAGGCCGCCGATTTCCGGGGTGCCGGTGCCTGGCGCCCAGGCCGGATCGATGCCGTCGATGTCGAAGCTCAGGTACACCGGGCCGCCACCGACTTTCTCGCGCACTTCGGCCATCAATGGGGCCAGAGACTTGTGCCAGCATTCTTCGGCCTGGACCACACGGAAGCCCTGGTTACGGCTCCAGTTGAAATCTTCGGCGGTATAACCCTGGGCGCGCAGGCCGATCTGCACCACGCGATCGCAGTCGAGCAGGCCTTCTTCCACGGCGCGGCGGAAGGTGGTGCCGTGGGCAATTTTCTCGCCGAACATGTGATCGTTCACATCGGCGTGGGCGTCGATGTGCACGAGGCCGACCTTGCCATGCTTTTTGTGGATCGCCCGCAGGATCGGCAGGGTGATGGTGTGGTCGCCGCCCAGCGTCAGGGGGATGACGTTGTGTTCGAGGATCTTGTGGTACGACTCTTCGATGATCCGCACCGCGTCCAGCAGGTTGAAGGTATTGATTGGCACGTCGCCAATGTCCGCCACCGACAGCGAGTCGAACGGCGCGGCACCGGTGGCCATGTTGTAGGGACGGATCATCACGGATTCGGCGCGGATCTCGCGGGGCCCGAAGCGGGTACCGGCGCGCAGGGAGGTGCCGATGTCCAGTGGCACGCCGACAAAGGCAGCGTCCAGGCCGGCGGCGGTGGGCAAATGGGGCAGGCGCATCATGGTGGCGATGCCGCCGAAGCGCGGCATTTCGTTGCCGCCCAGTGGTTGGTGAAGAATCTTGTCCACGGGTAGGGCCTCATCGTTTGTTTTATTTATTAGGGGCCGATTCTGCGAAAAGCCTTGGCGGTGAAGAATCGCTGGTGGCAAATACTTAGTTCAGATTTTTCTAAACTAATGGTGGGTGGGGCGATAGACTTCGCAGCAGCGCAATCCCGAGGCAGACGATTAACCTCTGTGGCGAGGGAGCTTGCTCCCGCTCGATGGCGCAGCCATCGCAAAACCAGCCAACGCGGTCTGCCTGATACATCGAGGTGAATGGTTTTGGGGCCGCTTCGCAGCCCAGCGGGAGCAAGCTCCCTCGCCACAAAAGCACGGCAGGCTCTGTATATGTGTGATCTGGAGATACCCCCATGGCCAACGCTCTACCCGACCTGAAACTGCTGCGCATTTTTGTCAGCGTGGTCCGTCACCAGGGGTTTGCCAATGCCCAGCACGAGCTCAACCTTTCCACGTCGGCGATCAGCACCTACATGAGCCAACTCGAATCGGCCCTGGGCCTGGTGCTCTGTCATCGCGGGCGGGGCGGGTTCAGCCTGACCAGCAAAGGCGAGCTGTTCCATCAGGAAACCCTGCGCCTGTTGGGCGAGCTCGAAGGTTTCGAGCAATACGCCGCGGCGCTCAAGGGTGAGTTGCGCGGTACGCTGAACCTGGGCGTGATCGATTCGACGGTCAGCGACAAGGCGTTGCCATTCGCCGAAGCCATCGGCGCCTACAGCCAGGAACACCCGGCGGTGCATTTGCACCTGTCGGTCATGAGCCCCTACGAGTTGCAACTCGGCGTGCAGGACAATCGCCTGGACCTGGCCATCGGCGCGTTTTCCACGCGCATGAGCGGGCTGGTCTATATGCCGCTGTACCGCGAACAGCACTGGTTGTATTGCAGCAACCGGCATCCGTTATTCAACGAACGGCGCATCCCCGAGCAACTCATTACCCAGCAGCGTATGGTCGGGCGCGGTTACTGGAGCCAGGCCGAACTGGCGCGCCACGGCTTCAAGCACAGCGCGGCGACAGTAGAAAGTATGGAAGCGCAACTGATTCTGGTGCTGTCCGGTGCCTACATCGGTTATCTGCCCGAGCACTACGCCCAGGCCTGGGTCGACAAGGGCGATCTGCGCGTGCTGCTGCCGGCAACCTTTGGCTATCAGGCGCCGTTTTCGATGATCGTGCGCCGTGGCCGCAGCCGCGAGCCGCTGATCCAGACCTTCCGTGATCTGCTCAAAGCTCAACTGAACCAGGCCTGACCATGTCCAGAATTCAATGCCCGCGTTGCCACCGCCCGCAAAGCCATTGCCTGTGCCCATTGATCCCCAGTCTCGACAGCCGCACCCGCGTTCTGCTGTTGCAGCATCCCAGCGAGGTGAACCATGCCTTGAACACGGCGCGGTTGGCGGCGTTGGGCCTGAACAACGCCGAATTGATCGTCGGCGAGGTGTTCGAGGATTTGCCCAGGTTGCTCGATCAACCGGGTTATCAGGCGCGGTTGTTGTTTCCCGCCGACGATGCGCAGCCGATGCAAGCCTACGGTCCCAGCGATGACCCGCTGCTATTGGTCGTCCCCGACGGCACCTGGCGCAAGGCGCGCAAGCTGCTGCACCTGAACCCGTTGCTGGCGGCGCTGCCGAGGGTCACCCTGGCCGACGGCGGCGTGTCCCGTTACCGCTTGCGCAAGGCGCCCGGGCCGGGCGCGTTGTCGACGGTGGAGGCGATTGTCCAGGCACTGCAAATCCTCGAAGCACCGACAAGTTTCGAGCCGTTGCTGAGGCCGTTCGAGGCGCTGATCGAGGGGCAGATCGCGGCGATGGGGGAGGAGATCTTCCAAAAAAACCATGGAGGTTAGAAGAACCCTGTGGCGAGGGAGCTTGCTCCCGCTCGGCGGCGCAGCCGTCGTAAAACCTGCTGGCGCGGTCTGCCTGACCCAACGAGGTGAATGGTCTCGGGGCTGCTACGCAACCCAGCGGGAGCAAGCTCCCTCGCCACGGATTGAATGGAATCCGGCTCAGCGCTCACGCATCGCCTCGGTCCGCGCCTTCAGCACCGGCTTGAGCAGGTAATCCAGCACACTTTTCTCCCCGGTGATGATGTCCACCGTCGCCACCATCCCCGGGATGATCAGCAACGGTTTGGCATCGCCGCCCAAATGGTTTTTATCGGTGCGCACCTGGATCAGGTAGAAGCTGTTGCCCTTGTCATCGGTGATGGTGTCGGCGCCGATCAGTTCGAGCTTGGCGCTCAGGCCGCCATAGATCGTGTAGTCGTAGGCGCTGAACTTGACCATGGCTTTCTGACCCGGGTGGAGAAAGGCCACGTCTTGCGGACGGACCTTGGCTTCGATCAGCAGGTTGTCCTCCAGTGGGACGATTTCGACCATGTCGCTGCCCGGCTGGACCACGCCGCCAATGGTATTGACCTTGAGCTGCTTGATCACCCCGCGCACCGGCGAGACCACGGTGGTGCGGGTCACCCGGTCATCGATGGCGATGCTCGATGCGGTGATTTTCGACAGTTCAGTGCGTTTCTCGTTGAGCTCCTTGGCCGCGTCGGAGCGGAAGGACTGCTCCGATTCGTCGATCTTGCTCTTGATCTCGTTGATCGCCGACTCGGCCCGAGGGATCGCCAGGGTGGTGGCGTTGAGTGAGCCGCGCGCCTCCACCGCGCTGCGCTTGAGCCGGAGGATTTCCACCGGTGAAACCGCCCCGGTGCGCACCAGCGGCGCCGACATGTTCATTTCTTCCTGCAGCAAGGACAGGGCCGAGCTGAACTGGCCTTGTTTGGAGCGAAACTCGGCGAGTTCCTGGGTTTTCTGCCGCAGCTGTTCGGTGAGGGTGCGTTGCTCGCTGGCCAGGCGCCTCTGGCGTTGTTGATACAACGAACGTTCGTCCTCGGCCACTTGCGGGGCCTTGGCGGTCACCTCTGCCGACAGCGCGAACGGTCGCCCTTCAGCCTCGGCCGACAGGCGTTCGACCTGGGCCGTGAGGGCATAACGATCGGCCTCGCTCTCGCCCTTGTTTGACAGGAACCGCGTGTCATCCAGGCGCAGCAGGGTCTCGCCCTTGTTCACCATCTGGCCTTCGCGCACGAAAATCTCGGTGACAATGCCGCCTTCCAGGTTCTGGATCACCTGGATCTTGCTTGATGGAATCGCCTTGCCTTCGCCCGTGGTGACTTCCTGCAGCACGGCCAGTTTGGCCCAGACCAACCCGCTGACAATCAGCCCGGCGGCCAGCCACACCGTGATGCGCGAACGCCGGGGCGAGTCCTGCAACGTCGCGCTGGCAGTTTCCGGCATGAACTCGCTTTCGGCGCTTTTGCTGAAACTGCCGAAGTAGCTTCGGGCGGCTGAATCAGGTGTTTGAGCTGGCATGGACGGTACCCGTTGATTAATAGATTCACAGTGCTGCTTTTTGTGGCGAGGGAGCTTGCTCCCGCTCGGCGGCGAAGCCGTCGTAAAACCTGCCGACGCGGTCTGCCTGACACAACCAGGTGAATGGCCTTGGGGCTGTTTCACAGCCCAGCGGGAGCAAGCTCCCTCGCCATGTTTCCCCGGACCAAACAGGATATGTGTCGGCTTCTACACCGCCGCAGACCCCACCCGCCCTTTGCGCAGCGCATCGATCACCGCGTCCTTCGGTCCGTCCGCCACGATCCGTCCGTTTTCCAGCACCACCAGGCGATCCACCAGGCTCAGCATCGAGGTACGGTGGGTGACCAGCAGCACGGTCTTGCCCTGCACATGGGTGTGAAGTTTTTGCCGCAAGGTATCTTCGCTGCTGTTGTCCATGGCGCTGGTGGGTTCATCGAGCAAGAGGATCGGCGGGTCGAGCAGCAGGGCCCGAGCCAGCAGCACGGCCTGGCGCTGGCCGCCGGACAACAGCTGGCCGCGCTCGCCGACCGGGCGATCAAAGCCTTGCGGGTGCTGGCGCGCCAGTTCGGTCACGCCGGTGAGTTCCGCCACCTCCAGCATGCGGCCGTCGCTGATGTAGCGGGCGCCAAGGGTGAGGTTGTCGCGCAGGCTGCCGGCCAGCAGCGGCAGGTCGTGGGCGACGTAGCCGATCTGTTGACGCAGGTCGGCGACGTCCAGTTGCCGCAGGTCCAGGCCATCGAGCAGCAACTGACCTTCCTGCGGGGCATAAAAACCCATCACCAGGCGCGCCAGGGTGCTTTTGCCCGAGCCGCTGCGGCCGATGATCCCGACGCGCTCGCCAGGCTTGAGGCTGAAACTGACGTTCGCCAACGCCGGAGTACTCTGGCCGTCGTAGTGGAAGGTCACGCCGCTGACATCCAGGGCGCCCTGCAATTGGGTGCGCTCCAGCGGACGCTGGCTGGCGTCGCGCTCCTGGGGCAGGGCCATCAAGGCATCGGTGCTGCGCATGGTGAGCTGGGCTTGCTGGTAGCGAGTGATCAGCCCGGCGATCTGGCCCAGCGGCGCGAGGACCCGGCTGCCGAGCATGTAGGTCGCCACCAGTGCGCCGACGCTGAGGTTGCCGGCAATGATGCTGTAGACGCCGGCGACGATGGTTGCCATGCCGGCCAGTTGTTGCAGGAACAGCGTGCCATTGGTTGCCAGCGCCGAAAGGTTGCGGGCGTGGCTGTCGAGGCGGGTGAGGGCGCCATGAGTGCTTTCCCACTGATGCTGGCGTTCGCTTTCGGCGCTGCAGGCCTTGAGGGTTTCCAGGCCGCCGAGGGTTTCGATCAGCAAGGCCTGGCGCTGGGCGCCGAGGGCCAGGCTTTTCTGCACGGTGTCGCGCAGGCGCGCCTGGATGATCATGGCGAAAACCACGGTGATCGGGAACGCCACCACGGGTATCACCACCAGCCAGCCGCCAAGCAGGCCGATCACCACCAGCATCAGCACGGCAAAGGGCAAGTCGATCAGGCTGGTCAGGGTCACGGCGGTAAGAAATTCCCGCAGGCCCTGGAAGTCGTGGATGCTCTGGGCGAAGCCGCCAATGGTCACCGGTTTGGCTTTCATCGCCATGCCGGTGATGCGTTCGAACAGCGTGGCGGAGAGAATCACGTCGGTCTTTTTGCCGGCGCTGTCCAGCAGATGAGCCCGCACGACCCGCAACACCAGTTCGAAGCCGGTGCCAATCAGCAGCCCGACGGCCAGCACCCACAATGTCGACGTGGCCTGGTTCGGCACCACGCGGTCGTAGGTCTGCATTACGAACAGCGGCACCATCAATCCCAGCAGGTTGATCAGGAAGCTCGCCAGGATCGCGTCGCTGTACAGCCAGCGCGACAGTTTCAAGGTGTCACGAAACCAGGCCTCGACTCGCGGCACCAGCGGCGCGCGCAAATCTTCCAGTTCGTGGCGCGGTCGGGCGAACAAGGCCTGGCCGCTGTAGTCGGCGGCCAGCTCCTGGCGGCTGACCCATTGTTCGCCGCCATCGGCTTCGCTGGGCAGGATCAGCGCCTGGCCGTCGTCACCCCAGCGGCGCAATATCGCGCAGCGACCTCCGGCCAGAATCAGCATCACCGGCAGATTGAGCGCTGAAATGTCCGCCAGGTCGCGACGCAGCAGCCGCGCCTGCAGACTGGCCCGGGCCGCTGCGCGAGGCAGCAGGTCCAGGCTCAGGCGTTGGTGCGCCATTGGCAACCCGGCGCTGAGGCTGGCGCGGCTGACAGTCGCGCCATGGAGTTTGCAGAGGATCAACAAGCCGTCCAGCAACGGGTCATCGAAGTTCAGGCGCGGGTCGGCGCCGGGGATTACCGGTTCCATGCGGGTCATGTCGATCGCTCCCATGGACTACTTCAGTTCCGGCAGCCGTGCCTGGTTCTTGACTTCGGTCTGGGCGACGGCGTCGGCCGGCAGCACGATCCGCTGTTTGCTCAACAACAGGCCCATGTTCGCCAGCACGCGGTACATGGAGTATTCCTCGGTGTAGCGCACCTCGGTGTAGCGACGGTTGGCGTTGTACAGCTCGTTTTCGCTGTCGAGCAAGTCGAGCAGGGTCCGTTGGCCGAGGCCGAACTGGTCTTGATAAGCGGCACGCACGCGGGCGGTGGTGTCGGCGTACTCACGGGCCGTCGGGGTCTGTTTGCGGGCGTTGAGCATCGCGTTCCAGGCCAGGCGCGTGTCTTCGTTGAGTTGGCGCAGGGCGTTGTTGCGGATGTCCATGGCCTGGTTGATCTGGTGGGCGTTGGAGGCCAGCCGGGCCTTGTCGCTACCACCGCGCAACAGGTTGTAGTTCATCACCACGCCCAGCCGCCAGTTGTTGTCGTGGCCTTCTTCGCCGCCGAGGTTGTTGTTGGCGCCCACCGCCGCTTCCGCATCGAAGCGCGGGTAGAACGGCGATTTCGCCACTTCATACTGGCTTTCGGCGGACTGGATGTCGGCCTGGGCCGATTTCAGGTACGGGTTGTTATCCACCATGCTCTGCTGGGCTTCGCGCAGGTCAACCGGGATTTCGCCCTTGGTCGACGGCGGGGCTTCCAGCTCATCGGGCATGCGCCCGACCACGCTGTAGAAGTTCGCCTCGGCATCGGCCAGGTCGACCTGAGCGGTGTCGTAGTTGTTTTCCGCCAGGGCCCGACGGGCATTGGACTGGTCGGAGTCGGCCGTGCTGCCCACCCCACGCTCGGTGCGCAGGCCGATCTGGTCGTTGACGCGCAGGTGCGCCTGCAGGTTGTTCTTGGCCAGGGTTACCAGCTCGCGACGCTTGAGTACTTCCAGGTAGACCTCGATGGTCCGCAGGGCCAGGTCCTGCGCGGTGCCCTGGGCGTAATAGGCGCGGGAGTTGACCACACCCTTGGTGCGTTCCACTTCGTTTGCGGTATTGAACCCGTCAAAGATCATCTGGCGCAGGCGCAGCTCCGACTGGGTGTAGGTGAGGATATTGGTGTGATGGTTGCCCAGCGCCCGGGTGTTGGTGTTGTCGCTGTAGCCCCGACCATAGCCGGCGTTCAAATCCACCGACGGGAAAAAACCGCCCCGGGCGACCTTGACGTCTTCATTGGCCGACAAACGGCTGTCCACCCGCTGTGCGAGTTCCGGGTGGGTCGCGATGGTGCTCTGTATCGCTTCGGTCAAGGACATGGCCTGCGCTTGAGAAGAGCAGGCCATGGCCAGCAAAACCGCGCTGCAGAGAGGGGTAAGAACGCGCATGGGATGCATCTCCTGAGGTCTGTTGTGCTTCGTTGTCGCCAGAATATTGACGTGTAAAAGATCAAAACCGTTTCAACCTTGTAACAACACAGCTAAGAACATTCCAGGAAAATCCTAAGAAGAATTTCTCATAACGCTTATTCCAAAAAAAACCTATGAGCTAGGAAAAAACCGGCACATTGTTCAACGCGAAAGCCTTTGTATTTAAGGCTCTTGACGGATTCCAGACGTCAATAAAAAGTTCCAGATAAATTTCGAAACGATGTGAAGAAGGGCAAAAAGATTTAAAAGCGAGGCGGCATGCGTGACGGTTTTTTGTCGTTGCGGCGAAAATCCGCTACCTTCCGATCTCGCGAAAGCTGGCAGATTTTCCAGATTCTGACGGCCAGCCTAAGTCTCGCTTCTTCACTCAGCACAGGTGCCGACTACGGTTGGCAACGGAGGAAATGCACATGGCAGCGCTCATCGGTACCGTCAGTAAGGTCGTAGGGCAGGTTTTCGCAGAGGCCGCCGGTGGGCTGCGGCGCCCGTTGATCGAAGGTGATCGGTTGTACGCCGGTGAGCACCTGATCACCGGCGCTGAGGGCGCAGTAGCCGTGCATTTGCAGAACGGCCAGGAACTGACCTTGGGCCGCGAAAGTGACCTGACCCTGACCCCGCAGCTGCTCGCCAACCAGGCAGCGCCTGTCGACACGCCCGAAGCGCCAGTGCCAAGTAATGCGCAACTGACCGATGTGCAGCAATTGCAGCAAGCCATCGCCGCCGGCGCCGACCCGACCCAGACGGGCGAGGCCACGGCGGCGGGCGCCGAGGGCGGCAACCCGGGCGGAGTGGGCGGTGGGCACAGCTTTGTGCTGCTGGAGGAGGTGGCCGGGGAGGTTGATCCTCTGATTGGCTTCCCAACCGCCGGGTTCAACGGGATTCCCGAGTTTCCACAACTGGAGCTGGCGGCTGATCCGGACGCCAACGACGGCGATGATGGCGATGGAACCGTGCCGCCGGTCATTCCTGAAACGCCGGACAACCCCGTCACCCTTGATGGCGTGACCGTGGACGGCGGAGAGCTGAGCACCAACGAGGCCAACCTTGCCGACGGAACCGCCAGCAATCCTGGCGCGCTGGTGCAAAGCGGCACCTTCAGCGTTTCCGCTCCCGACGGCTTGAACAGCCTGAGCATCGGCGGTATCAGCGTGATCGCTGGCGGCGTGGCTTCAGGTTTCCCGCAGTCCGTCACCTCGGCGCTGGGCAACACGCTGACCATCACCGGCTATGACCCCGCCACTGGCGTGGTGAGCTACACCTATACCCTGACCGACAACGAAACCCATCCGGCGGGCGGTGGTGCCAATACCATCAGCGAGCAATTCCCGGTCGTGGCCGTCGATAACGACGGCGATACGGCCAACGGAACCCTGGACGTCAACATTACCGACGACGTACCCCAGGCAATCGATGACAGCCACGCCAGCACCGCATCGGAGACCCTCGTCACCCTCACTGGCAACGTGTTGCCCAACGATGACCAGGGCGCTGATCGCATACCCACCGGCCCCGACAGCGGGCCGATCATCGGCGGCACGTTCACCGGTACCTACGGCACGCTGGTGCTCAACCCCAACGGTACGTACACCTACACCCTGAATACCAGCGACCCGCAATTCGTTGCGTTGCACGGCGGCGGCAACGGCAGCGAAACCTTCACCTACACCCTGACGGACGCCGACGGCGACACCAGCACTGCCAACCTGGTGCTGCAAGTGCACAACAACGACGACCCGGTGATCATCAACGGCCTCGACACCGAGGGCGGGGAGCTGACGGTGCAGGAGAAAAACCTCGGCGACGGCAGCAACCCGGACGCCTCGGCGCTGACCCAGAGCGGCAGTTTCACCATCACCGCGCTGGACGGCGTGCAAACCCTGAGCGTCGGCGGCATCACTGTGGTCAGCGGTGGCGTCGCCGCCGGTTTCCCGCAATCGATCACCACCGCGTTGGGCAACACCTTGACCGTCACCGGCTTCAACGCCGCTACGGGCGTGGTCAGCTACAGCTACACCTTGCTCGACAACGAAGCGCATGCAAATGCCAACGGCGCGAACAGCCTGGGCGAGCAGTTCAGCGTGGTGGTCACCGATGACAACGGCACCACGGCCACCGGCAACCTGGACGTGAACATCGTCGATGACGTGCCTCAGGCCGTGGACGACAGCAACGCCGGTACTGCCTCGGAAAACAACCTGACCCTGACCGGCAGCGTGCTGCCCAACGACAGCCAAGGCGCCGATCAGGTGGCGTCCGGGCCGATTACTCCCGGCACTTTCACCGGTACCTACGGCACGCTGGTGCTCAACGCCGACGGCTCCTACACCTACACGCTCAACCCTGGCGACACCGATTTCAAAGGCCTGCACGGCGGCGGCAACGGCACCGAAACCTTCACCTACACCCTGACCGACGCCGACGGCGACACCAGCACCGCCAACCTGGTGCTGCAAGTGCACAACAACGACGACCCGGTGATCATCAACGGCCTCGACACCGAGGGCGGCGAGCTGACGGTGCAGGAGAAAAACCTCGGCGACGGCAGCAGCCCGGACGCCTCGGCGCTGACCCAGAGCGGCACGTTCACCATCACCGCGCTGGACGGCGTGCAGACCCTGAGCGTCGGCGGCATCACTGTGGTTAGCGGTGGCGTCGCTGCGGGTTTCCCGCAATCGATCGCCACCGCGTTGGGCAACACCTTGACCGTCACCGGCTTCAACGCCGCCACGGGCGTGGTCAGCTACAGCTACACCTTGCTCGACAACGAAGCGCATGCAAATGCCAACGGCGCCAACAGCGTGGGCGAGCAGTTTAGCGTGGTGGTCACCGATGACAACGGCACCACGGCCACCGGCAACCTGGACGTGAACATTGTCGATGACGTGCCTCAGGCCGTGGACGACAGCAACGCCGGTACTGCTTCGGAAAACAACCTGACCCTGACCGGCAACGTGCTGCCCAACGACAGCCAAGGCGCCGATCAGGTGGCGTCCGGGCCGATTACTCCCGGCACTTTCACCGGCACCTACGGCACGCTGGTGCTCAACGCCGACGGCTCCTACACCTACACGCTCAACCCTGGCGACACCGATTTCAAAGGCCTGCACGGCGGCGGCAATGGCAGCGAAACCTTCACCTACACCCTGACCGACGCCGACGGCGACACCAGCACCGCCAACCTGGTGCTGCAAGTGCACAACAACGACGACCCGGTGATCATCAACGGCCTCGACACCGAGGGCGGCGAGCTGACAGTGCAGGAGAAAAACCTCGGCGACGGCAGCAACCCGGACACCTCGGCGCTGACCCAGAGCGGCACTTTCACCATCACCGCGCTGGACGGCGTGCAAACCCTGAGCGTCGGCGGCATCACTGTGGTCAGCGGTGGCGTCGCCGCCGGTTTCCCGCAATCGATCACCACCGCGTTGGGCAACACCTTGACCGTCACCGGCTTCAACGCCGCCACGGGCGTGGTCAGCTACAGCTACACCTTGCTCGACAACGAAGCGCATGCAAATGCCAACGGCGCCAACAGCCTGGGCGAGCAGTTCAGCGTGGTGGTCACCGATGACAACGGCACCACGGCCACCGGCAACCTGGACGTGAACATTGTCGATGACGTGCCCAAGGCCCACGCCGACTCCGCCTCGGTGGAAGAGGGCGCGACGGTCAGCGGCAACGTGCTGAACAACGACGAGGGCGGCGCCGACGGGCCTGCCGCCAGCGGCGCAGTGATCGGCGTACGCGCCGGCAGCGATACATCGACCTCCGCCGTAGGCGGCCTCAACAGCCAGATCAATGGCACCTACGGCTACCTGACCCTGGACGCCAACGGCAACGCGGTCTACCACAGCAACCCGAATGCCGTCAGCGCACCGGGCGCCACCGATGTGTTCACCTATACCGTGCGCGACGCCGATGGCGACGAGAGCACCACGACCATCACCATTGACGTCTACAACAGCTGCCTGGCCGCAACCCCTGACCAGGAAATCCGCGTCTATGAAAAAGCCCTGGATCTCAACCAGGATGGCCAGGACCTGGCCCCCGGCACCGTCACCGGCAGTGCGCCGAATGCCAGCAGTGAAACCGCGAGCGGCAGCCTTGTCGGCTCGGTGACCGGTGCCGTCGGCGCCGTCACCTTCGCCCTGATCGGCAATGCCACTGGCGCCCATGGACAACTGTTGCTCAACCCGGACGGTTCGTACACCTACACCCTGACGTCGCCCGCCACGACAACGCCCGCCGCCAATGATGGTCCGAACGTGTTGAGCGAAAGCTTCACGTATCAAGCTACGGACTCACTCGGTAACAGCGTCACCAGCACCATCGTTATCAACATCGTCGACGATGTGCCCAAGGCGCACTGTGATACCGCGGCGGTGGTGGAGGGCGGGACGGTCAGCGGCAACGTGCTGGATAACGACGTGCTCGGCGCCGACGGTGGCGTGGTGATCGGCGTGCGGTCCGGCAACGATACGTCAAGCCCGGCCAACGGCGGCCTGAACAGCCAGATCAACGGCACCTACGGCTACCTGACCCTGGATGCCAATGGCAACGCGGTCTATCACAGCAATCCGGACTCCGTTGGCATACCGGGTGCCACCGATGTATTCACCTACACCGTGCGCGACGCCGATGGGGATGAAAGCACCACGACCATCACCATCGACGTGCACAACAGTTGCCTGGTGGCTGAAACCGATCATGACGTCACCGTTTACGAAAAAGCCCTGGACCTGAAACAGGATGGCCAGGACCTGGCCCCCGGCACCGCCACCGGCAGCGAGCCGGGCAGCACCGGCGAAACCGCCACCGGCACCTTGGTCGGTTCGGTCAGCGGTGCAACCGGCGCCGTGACATTTGCCTTGGTGGGAGACGCCAATGGCGCCCACGGCCAGTTGCTGCTCAATGCCGACGGCTCTTACACCTATACGCTGACCTCGCCGGCGAATACCACGCCGCATGCCAACAATGGCCCGAACGTATTGACCGAAAGCTTCACCTATCAGGCCACCGATTCCCTGGGCAACAGCACCACCGGCAACCTGGTGGTGAGCATCGTCGACGATGTGCCCAAGGCTGTCGCGTCCGAGCGTTCGGTCACGGCGGTGGAGATCGATTCGAACCTGCTGATCGTGCTCGACGTGTCCGGCAGCATGAAAGACGATTCCGGTGTGCCGGGCCTCTCGCGAATGGACCTGGCCAAACAGGCGATCAGCGCCTTGCTCGACAAATACGACGACATGGGCGACGTGAAAGTCCAGCTTGTGACCTTCAGCGGCAGCGCCACCGGCCAGAGTGCCGTGTGGGTGGACGTGGCAACCGCCAAGACACTGATCGCCGCGCTGAAGGCGCACGGTGACACCAATTACGATGCGGCCGTGGAGATGGCCAAGACGGCGTTCGCAACACCGGGGCAACTGACCGGCGCCCAGAACGTTGGCTATTTTTTCTCCGACGGCAAGCCGACCAAGGGCGATATCGGCCCGGCGGACGAGGCCGCGTGGAAGGCCTTCCTCGACGCCAACAGCATCAAGAATTACGCCGTCGGCCTGGGCAGCGGCGCCAGAAACGTCAATCTTGACCCGCTGGCCTACGACGGCAGCACCCACACCAACACCAACGCGGTGGTGGTGACTGACTTGAACCAGCTCAATTCGGTGCTTTCCGGCACTGTGCAAGGCGTGCCGGTTACCGGCAGCCTGTTTGGCGAAGGCGGCTCGTTCGGCGCCGACGGCGGGTTTATCAAAAGCCTGGTGGTGGACGGCACGACCTACAGCTACAACCCCGATGCCAACGGTGGCCAGGGGGCGCTGACCATCAGCGGCGGGGCCAACCACGGCACCTTCAACACCGCGACCAACACCGTCAGCATCGCCACCGGGCATGACGGCATGCTCGTGGTGAATCTTGATACCGGCGCGTTCAGCTACACCTCCCAGACCACCACCAGCACCTTGATCACCGAGAACATCGGCTACACCCTCAGCGATAACGATGGTGACCTGGCGGGCTCCAACCTGGTGATCAAAGTCCAACCCAACAGCGCTCCGGTGGCGGTCGATGACAACGTCATCACCAACGTGCTCTCGGGCAACATCGTGGTTCCGGGTGAACTGCTGCTGGGCAATGACAGCGACGCCAACGGCGACCCGCTCTCCGCATCGCCGACCAGTTTTAATACCGGCTGGGTGGCCAGGGGCGCGGATTTCACCGGCAGCACCGGTACCGCCAGTTTCACTGGCAACAACGCCCAGTCGATCAGCCTCAACCGCAGTGCCTTCGTCGCCAATACCGCGAGCATGACCGCAGTGCTGGTGGTCAGCGGGGCGCTGGGAGCGGTGTCGAACAACAACGCCAACGATGAGGACCGGCTCAACATCAGCCTCAAGCAAGGCGAAACCCTGACCCTGGATCACAATCTCACGGCCGGTCGCATCGCCATGGAATATTCGCTTAACGGCGGCCCCTTCATCGCAATCAACGATGGCGCCTCGTTCACCGCGGCGGCGGATGGCAATTATCAGATCCATGTCACCAACATTCCCAACCCCGGCAATGGCAACGCCAATGCCTCGGAAAATTACCAACTGACCCTGACCGTCAACTACGCCGGTGCCCAGGACACTACTCCCGATTATCACGGCAGCTACACTGCCAGCGACAACCACGGCGGCAGTGACTCCGCCGGGGTGGGCATCAGCTACCAGGCGGGCCACACCCTGACGGGGACCACGGGCGACGATGTACTGCTGGCCGGCAATGGCAACAACGTGCTCAACGCCGGCGACGGCAACGACATCCTCAGCACCGGCGCGGGCAACAACACCTTGCATGGCGGGGCTGGCGATGACTTGCTCTACAGCAGTACCGGTAACGACCTGCTCGACGGCGGCACTGGCAACGACACCGCCAGTTATGCCCATGCCACCGGCGGCGTCACGGTAAATCTCGGCCTGCTGGCCGGACAGAACACCCTGGGGGCCGGCACCGACACCCTGGCTGGCATCGAGAACCTGGTCGGCTCGAACTTCAACGACCACCTGACCGGCGACAGCCTGAGCAATCGCATCGACGGCGGCCTCGGCCATGACGTGCTCAACGGCGGTGACGGCGATGACCTGCTGATCGGCGGCCTGGGCAACAACACCCTCACCGGTGGCAACGGCGCCGACACGTTCCAATGGCAGGCGGGCAACAGCGGTCACGACGTCATCACGGATTTCACCCCGGGCCTCGACAAACTCGACCTGTCGCAACTGCTGCTGGGCGAGAACAGCAGCGCGGCGTCGCTTGATGACTATCTGCACTTCAGCGTGACCGGCAGTGGAGCCTCGTTGATCACCAGCATCGACGTCAGCAGCACCGCCGGCGCCACGCCGAACCAGACCATCGACCTGGCCGGCGTCAACCTCGCCAGCCACTACGGCGTCACGCCGGGCGCAGGCGGAATGATCGGCGGCGCGGACACCGCGACCATCATCAACGGCATGCTGAACGACCATTCGTTGAAGGTCGACACAGTGTGAGATGAGCTGAAACGACAAAACCCGCCATCTCTGCTCTGGAGATGGCGGGTTTTTCATTTTGGCCCGCACAAAATTTTCCCGGACCCAGGCACCGCTGTTCCCGTGGCGAGGGAGCTTGCTCCCGCTCGGCTGCGCAGCAGTCGTAAAATCGGCAGGCGCGGTCTGCCTGGGGAATCGCATCAGCTGATTTCAGGGCGGCTTCGCCTCCCAGCGGGAGCAAGCTCCCTCGCCACAAGGGCCTTCAATCAGGTTTGCGCAGCGTCTTCTGCCTGAGGATATACACCGTCACCAGCACCGCGCTGGTCAGCATGAACACCCGCGCCCATGGCAGGGGCACCAGGTAGCACGACAGCAGGATGCTCGCCCACATCAACCCGATGGCGTAGACCTTGCCCTTGAGCGGGATGCCGTTGCCGCTGAGGTAGTCGCCGATCCAGGGGCCGAGGCGCGGATGCTCCACCAGCCAGCGGTAGAAGCGTGGCGAACTGCGGGCGAAGCAGGCCGCGGCCAATAACAGGAAGGGGGTGGTGGGAAGGACGGGAATAAAGATGCCGATGACCCCCAGCACCACGCTCAGCCAGCCGATGGCGAGCAGAGCGTAGCGCAGGATCAGCGGGCGATTGCCGAGGGGCGCGGGCACCCGCTGACTCAGTGGTGGCGCGGCTTGAGGATCGCCGGTTTCTCGTCCGGGGCGTTGCACAGCAGGTACAGGGCGGTGAGGGCTTCCGGGATCTGCACGATCATGTCGTCCATCAGGTTCGCGTCGGCGGCAATGTCGGAAAACTCCGGTTGCTCGTCGAACAGACCGGAACCGACCATGATCGGCAACAGCATTTCGCTGACTTCCTCTTCGGCGGTTTCGAACCAGGCCGCTTCGCGCAGGAACACGCCTTCCATGAAGCCGATGCACCAGCCGCGCAGTTCCGAATCGTCCGGATCGTCGCCCAGGTCCAGCTCGCACGGCAGCTCGAATTCTTCATCGGAAGCCAGTTGGCGGGCGATGTGAGCCTTGAGGCCGACCAGCGTCGCTTCGATTTCGGCGCGTTGGGCTTCGTCGCTGTAGTGCGGTTCTTCGGCGAACAGGGCGTCGATCCATTCACGCTCCGGCACCTGCTCGGAGCAGATCGACAGGGCGGTCAGGTAGCCATGAGCGGCCACGTAATCCAGCGCTTCTTCGTGCAGCTCATCGGCGTCGAGGAAGACTTGCAGGCGGGTCAGTTGCTCAGCGAAGGACATTACAGGCTACCTTGGGGAATAAACAATGCGGGAATTCTAGGCTTTCTTGAGCGCTCAGGCCAGCCGCGTGGTGGATTTGCTTTCTTGCCGGGCTGTACTCGTACATTGTGGCGAGGGGATTTATCCCCGCTGGGCTGCAACGCAGCCCCAACGCAGCCGACTCGTTACTAGGGATTAGCGCGACTCAAGCAACATGAGGGGCTGCTACGCAACCCAGCGGGGATAAATCCCCTCGCCACAACGGCTGCGTCGCATTCATTTGCGCACTCCCTCAAACCTCCCGTCAGCAACCCCCTTCGCAACGAAGCCCTCGGGTATACTGCCGCGTTTTGTGATGCCCTGCGGCATCCCGGCGGTTCGAAACGCGCACTTACGATTCGCCGGTGCAGCGTTTGTGTTTCTGGACCAGCCTTGCAGGGATGTTTCGGTGATTTTTGGAGTTTTTATGCTCGAACAGGCTCAACGCGTCCTCAAGGACATCTTCGGCTACGACAGTTTTCGTGGCCGCCAGGGTGCCATCATTGAGCGCGTGGCCAGCGGTGGCGATGCCTTGGTGCTCATGCCTACCGGCGGCGGCAAGTCCTTGTGCTTCCAGGTACCCGCGCTGCTGCGCAACGGCCTCGCGGTGGTGGTGTCGCCGCTGATCGCCTTGATGGACGACCAGGTCGCGACCCTCGAAGAACTGGGCGTTGCCGCCGCCGCGTTGAACTCCACGCTGAGCGCCGAGCAGCAGCGGGACCTGGCGGAACGCATCAAGCGCGGTGAAGTGAAAATGCTTTACCTGGCGCCTGAACGTCTCGTGCAGCCGCGCATGCTGGCTTTTCTCAAGAGCCTGGAAATCGCCCTATTTGCCATCGACGAAGCCCATTGCGTATCCCAATGGGGCCATGACTTCCGTCGTGAATATCTGCAACTGGGGCAATTGGCCGAGCTGTTTCCCGACGTGCCGCGCATCGCCCTGACCGCCACCGCCGACAAACGTACCCGCGAAGAAATCGTCGAGCGCCTGCACCTGCAGGACGCCGAGCGGTTCCTCTCCAGCTTCGACCGCCCGAACATTTTTTACCGCATCGTGCCCAAGGAACAGCCGCGCAAGCAATTGCTGGCGTTCCTCGCCGAGCGCCGCAGCGACGCGGGTATCGTCTACTGCCTGTCGCGCAAGAAAGTCGAGGAGGTGGCGGCGTTTCTCAGCGAGCAAGGTTTCCCGGCATTGCCCTACCATGCCGGCCTGCCCAACGATCTGCGGGCCTATCACCAGAAGCGCTTTCTCAACGAGGAAGGCCTGATCATGGTCGCCACCGTGGCGTTCGGCATGGGTATCGACAAGCCCAACGTACGGTTCGTCGCGCATTTGGACCTGCCCAAGTCCCTGGAGGCCTATTACCAGGAAACCGGCCGTGCCGGTCGTGACGGTTTGCCGGCCGATGCCTGGATGGCCTACGGCCTGCAGGACGTGGTGATGCTCAAGCAGATGTTGCAGAACTCCGAGGGCGATGAGCGCCACAAACGCCTGGAACAACACAAGCTCGACGCGATGCTGTCGCTCTGCGAGGAAACCCGTTGCCGCCGCCAGACCTTGCTGGCCTATTTCGATGAGGACATGCCCGAGCCTTGCGGGCACTGCGACAACTGCGTCGACGGCGTGGAGACCTGGGACGCCACCGAGCCGGCCCGCCAGGCGCTGTCGGCCATCTATCGCACGGGCCAGCGTTATGGCGTGGGGCATCTGGTGGACGTGCTGCTGGGCAAGGACAACGAAAAGGTCCGCAGCTTTGGCCATCAGCACCTTTCGGTGTTCGGCGTGGGCAAGGCCCGCACCGAGAGCGAATGGCGCTCGCTGTTCCGGCAACTGGTGGCGCGCGGCCTGGCCGACATCGACCTGGAAGGTTATGGCGGCCTGCGCCTGAGCGCGACCTGCCGGCCCTTGCTCAAAGGCGAGGTCAGCCTGGAACTGCGTCGCGACCTCAAGCCCGCAACAGCGATCAAGAGCAGCAAGAGCCAGGCCAGCCAACTGGTGCGTGGCGAGGAGCGCGATCAGTGGGAGGCCTTGCGCGCCTTGCGGCGCAAGCTGGCGGAGGAGCATGGCGTGCCGCCCTATGTCATTTTCCCCGACTCGACGTTGCTGGAAATGCTCCGCAGCCAACCGACTTCCCTGGCGGAAATGGCCCGGGTCAGTGGCGTTGGCGCGCGCAAGCTGGAGCGTTACGGCGAGGCTTTCCTCCAGGTGCTCGGCGGTGAAGCCGAAGCGCCGAAAGCCGTGGCCGATGTACGCCACGAACTCATCACGCTGGCTCGTGCCGGCATGACCCCGCTACAGATCGCCGGGCAACTGCAGTGTTCGGAAAAGAATGTCTACACGATGCTGGCCGAGGCGATCGGCCAACAGCAGCTATCCCTGGAGCAGGCGCTGGATTTGCCCGAAGAACTGATGGGCGAAATCCAGGACGCGTTTCTCGACGGCGAGGGTGAATTGCCTGCGGTATCTGACGTTGCCGCGCTGTTTGCAGGCCGCGTTCCGGAAGGCGTCCTGTATTGCGTCAGGGCTGCACTGCAATCGGAATTTGAAGTCTGATCAAATGGTTACGCTCCTTTAACGATTCACTACAGCGCCAGCCTTGCTTGAATCCGAAGCTCATGCTTAGCTGACTAATAATTAGTATTTCTCTATTTAGATTCTGATGAGTTTTTTATGCCTCTAACCGATCAACACCGCTTTGGCATGCAGTTGGCGCAAATGTCCCGGGGCTGGCGAGCCGAGCTGGACCGTCGCCTCGCCGGGCTGGGCCTGTCCCAGGCGCGTTGGCTGGTGCTGCTGCACCTGGCCCGCTTCGAACAGGCGCCGACCCAGCGTGAGCTGGCCCAGAGCGTCGCCGTTGAAGGCCCGACCCTGGCCCGCTTGCTCGATAGCCTGGAAACCCAGGGACTGGTGCAGCGCCAGGCCGTGGCCGAGGACCGCCGCGCCAAGAAAATCGTGCTCTGCGCGCCGGCCTTACCGCTGATTGAACAGATCGAAACCATTGCCACGCAGCTGCGTCGGGAGTTGTTTGAAGGCGTTGACGAAGAGGATATGCGGGTGTGCATGCGGGTTCACGGCAGAATCCTGGCCAACCTGGAAAAATCCTGAGGCATATACCTCGCGCCAGGTTTTTGAGATTCGTCGGTTAGCGAACTATAACCAGTAGTAAGCGTTCCTAATGGAAGCGTTTGCGCCGAGGTTGGTTCTGGTAATCGAAAGGGATGCCCATGCTTGAAAGTCTGCAGTCCACGTTGCGCAACTGGGTCAACGTGTTGATAGTCGTGGGTGCCCTGGGCTTTCCGGCCCTGGCGTCGGCGCTGGGGCTGGGAGAGATCACGCTTCATTCCGCGCTGAACCAGCCGTTGCGTGCCGACATCGCCCTGGTCGATGCGGCCGGCCTGGGCGAGGGGGATTTGTCGGCCAGCCTGGCGAGTCCGGACGATTTCAGTCGCGCCGGGGTGGAGCGCGTTTTTTTTCTCAACAGCTTGCGTTTCACGCCGGTGTTGCGCGGCGAGCGCAGCTTCATCCGGGTGACTTCCAGCAAGCCGGTGGAAGAACCCTTCCTCAATTTCCTGGTACAGCTCAACCAGCCTAACGGCCGGGTGCTGCGCGAATACACCGTGCTGATCGATCCGCCGGGCACGCCAGGGATTGTGCCGGCCGTGGACGAGCCTTCCGCTGCGGCCGAAGCGACACCCGCGATCAAGCCGCCACCGGCCACACAAGGCAAGCGCTACACCGTCGTGCAGGGCGACAACCCCTGGACCATCGCCAAGCGCCTGCATGACGCCGGCAGCAATGCCTCTGTCAATGAGCTCATGCAGGGCATCCAGGCGCTGAACCCTGGCAGCGAGCGGCTTTCCATCGGTCAGCGCCTGTTGCTGCCCGACTCGGCCATATTGCCGCCTCCCGCCGCAACCCCTCCAACGCCGGCCTCTGGCGCCCCCGACAGCAATGCCGAGCAACTCGCCGCCTCGGTGCTGCAAAACCAGCAACAACAGAAAACCATCGACGAACTTCAAGCCCGGCTTCAGGCCCAGGACGCGGAAATTGCCGGCCAGCGCCAGCAGATCAGCGAGTTGCAGGCGCAACTGGCCCAGGAGCCGCCGGGTGCCGTTGCCGCGACAGCGGCGCCAGCGGAAAACGTCGAGCCCACTCCGGTGGTCGAGGCGGCGCCGGCCGACGAGGCAGAGGGCATCGATTGGGTGTGGGTGGCGGGGCTGGTGGGGCTGCTGGGGTTGCTCGTCGTGTTGCTGTTCCTTCGCCGTCGGCAACAGCAGGAGCTGACGGATCCGCAGCCGATGTCCGAGCCTCGCGAATTGATCCTGGACGATGACGAACCCGAAACCTACGGGCAATCGGACGCCGAACGCCCTGAAGTCGCCGCGTCGTTCAATAACGGCGATGCGCCCCTCGGCGATGTGCTCGAAGGGGTGGGAATCTACCTGACCTATGGCCGCTTCACCGAAGCGGCGGGCTTGTTGCGCGCCGCGTTGCTGGCGGAGCCGGAGCGTACCGACCTGGGCCTCAAGTTGCTCGACGTGCTGGGCAAGCAGGGCGATGTCATCGGTTTCCAGGCCCAGGAGAACCACCTGCTGGCCCAGGGTATCGATCGCCAGGCGCTGGAAGAAGTCCGCGGGCGCTACCCGAGGATCTCCATGGTTACCGCGCCCGTTGAGACCTCCCTTGATACGCCGCGTGATACGCCACTTGATGCGCCTGCGCCGACAGAACCCCTGGCACGCATTCCAGAGCCCGAACCGCCCAGTCCCCCCAGCGACGAATTCGAGCTGAAGCTCGATAGCTTGTCCATGGAGAACAGCTGGGACCTGACCGACACCCCGCAGGCAGCCGCTGAACCGAAACCCCTGGAAACCTTCGAAACCGGCACCTTGTCGCTCTCGGGGTTCGATGAGCCCGACCTGCAATGGGGCGCGCCTCTGGAAACCGAGTCGTTGGACGATGATTTTCTCGACGGGTTTGCCGACGAAGAGCAGTCGCTGGAGTTGGAGCCGCTGACCGCCGAACCGGAATTCGACTCCCTGTCGCTCGAACCGGTGTCCTTTGAGGCGCAACCCTCGCAGCATTCGGAAAAGCTCGAAGAAGCCCAGAATCGTATCGATGAGGGTGACCTCAAGAGCGCCATCACGCTGCTGGAGGAACTGGTGGAAGAGGGCGACGAGCCGCTCAAGGAAACGGCCCGGGTGCTGCTGGCCGGGATTCGTTGAGATGATCCATAGGCTGGAGAGAATCTTGTGGGAGCGAGCTTGCTCGCGATGACGGAGCCCCGGTCAACATCATCTTTGACTGAGTGACCGCTTTCGCGAGCAGGCTCGCTCCCACAGTTTGAACAGCGCTAGAACGTCTGCCCCAGATTCAGATACACCGCCTGCTCATCATCGTCGTTGAAGCCGTAACTGAAGTTGAGTGGCCCCAGCGGCGTGTCGAACCCGAGGAAAATACTGGCGGCGTTGATGTAGCCGCTGTCGAATTCATTGTCGTTGTTCCAGGCCCGGCCGCGCTCCAGCGAACCGCCAACATACAACGGGAAATCCAGCGGCAGGTAGGCGCGCGGCGTGAGCCTGCGGTAGTACACGGCGCGCATCAGGCTCATGTTCTGGCCGGATATCCCGTCTTCACGAAAACCCGACAGCTGTCGGGCGCCGCCGAGGACGAAACTCGACGTCACGACCTCGGCGGTGTCCAGGGTCCGGCCATAACGACCGCCGAGGATGAAGGTATCCGGGCCGCTGCTCAGGGCCTTGTCCAACCTGAATTCCCACTGGCGATAACGCTGGTCGGAACCTAATCCGGGTTCGTACTGGCGCCAGGACAAACCGATGTCTTCCCCTTCGTGGGGGAAGTAGACGTTGTCCAGCGAGTCGAATGAATACTTGAGCTCGTAGAAGCCTTCGTTGAAGTTTTCGCTGGGCTGGTCGTGATCGCCGATGCGCACGTCCGCCTTGCCCCAGGCCTGGCCGACACCGAAGCGGATTTCCCCGCTGTTACCGATCTGTCGGCCCAGGTTCAAGCCGAAGCCATAGCGCTCGACCCGATACTGGGCGACCGGGTCGTTATCGAGGATCGATTCGACGTTGCGCGATTCGAACTGTCCGTAGGGCGCGATGAAGTAGCGCGAGCCGACGTCCAGCGGCTGGTAGAACTCGCTGTACAGCTCCTGCTTGTCGCCGATCTGCGCCCGTGTCAGCCATTCGGCGCCGAGGCGATTGATACCGTTGACCCGGTAGCTGGCACCGAGGTTGAAAGCGCTGTCGCCGCGCATGTCGTCCGACAGGCTCAGGCCCAGGCGCAGGTAGTCCGTGCCGGTGCGTCGGCCCCGGGCGCTGATCACCAGGGTGTTGTCCGCGCCCTTGTGTACTACGCGGTATTGCACCTGCTCGAAATAATCCAGGCCGTACAAGGTGCCCATGTCGGTTTGCAGGCGACCCAGGTCCAACGGCTCGC
Organism: Pseudomonas sp. R3-56; assembly: GCF_051132075.1. NCBI lineage: Bacteria > Pseudomonadati > Pseudomonadota > Gammaproteobacteria > Pseudomonadales > Pseudomonadaceae > Pseudomonas > Pseudomonas sp. R3-56. The sequence continues at coordinate 1,767,433 of NZ_CP071657.1, forward strand.
CGATCTGTTGGCGAATGTAATAGCGGATCACGTCGTCGCCGACTTTCGAATCGTTTTCCACCCGTATCGCGGTGATGACCGGCGTGCGTTCGCTGGGGGTGCGCGCCGCCATCAGCTCGGCGTCGGCCGGTTCAGGGCGACGCAGGTGCGCCAGGCGCGCCTCGAGTATCCGGGTGGCGCGGTAACCGGCGTCGATTATTTCCGTGGCGCGGCCGAAATCGGTGGAGCCAAAGCTCGCCAGGGCGGGCTGGATCAGCACGTCGTTGTTTTTCAGCGTCGCCAGTTGTTCCTCCGAGTTGCGGCGGGTCATCAGGGTGGTCGACTGATTCAGCACATCCACCACCGTGACCAATTGCTTGCGGTTGCGCAGCGGCGTGCCGATATCGACGACGATGGCCATGTCCACGCCCATTTCCCGGGCCACGTCCAAGGGAATGTTGTCGCTCATGCCGCCGTCCACCAGCAGCCGCCCGTCCAGTTCCACCGGGGCGAACACCGCCGGGATCGACATGCTGGCACGGATCACCTTGGGCAGGTGGCCCTTGCGGAACACGACTTTTTCGCCAGTGGCGATGTCGGTCGCCACGGCGCGGAAGGGAATCGGCAGCTTGTCGAAATCCCGGGTATCGCTGGCGTGGGCCAGCAGGCTTTCCAGGAGCAGGGCCAGGTTCTGTCCCTGGATCACGCCCAGCGGCAGGCCGAGGCTGCCGTCGTCGCGAAAGCTCAGCTTCTGCTTGACCAGGAAATCCCGATCGTCCTGCTTGCGCCGGAAGGGCACGTCCTTGCGCGGCGGGGCGTCGGACAGCGCTTGCTGCCAGTCGATGCCCAGGGCGAGCTTCTCCAGCTCGTCGATCTTGTACCCGGAGGCGTATAGGCCGCCGATCACCGCGCCCATGCTGGTGCCGGCGATCGCGTCGATCTTGATGCCTTGTTCTTCCAGGGCTTTGAGCACGCCAATATGCGCCAGCCCACGGGCCGCGCCGCCGGAAAGTACCAGGCCGATCTTCGGTCGCGTCGCTTCGACCGCGTTGGCGAACAGGGGCAGCAGTAGCAGGAGCAGGCATGGCAGCAGGCGGCGCATCGTCAATCTCGGGGCAGGCGGTCAAAGGCGGTAGTATAACGAGGCCTTTGACCGCAGGAGTTCACCAGCAATGACCGCTCACAAACCGGAAGTCGTCATCACTTACTGCACGCAGTGCCAATGGTTGCTGCGCGCCGCTTGGCTGGCCCAGGAGTTGCTCAGCACGTTTGGCGACGATTTGGGCAAGGTGTCCCTGGTGCCGGGCACCGGCGGGGTGTTCCATATCAGCTGTGACGGTACGCAGGTCTGGGAGCGCAAGGCTGACGGCGGTTTTCCCGAGGCCAAGGTCCTCAAACAGCGGGTCCGCGACCGGATCGACCCGGAGCGCGACCTGGGGCACAACGACCGGGTTCAGTGACTCGTTTCAGTCACCTGGCTCAGTGAGACGAGGCCTGGGCGCCGGCGCTGGATTTTTTCGTGCCGTCGAGCTGGCTCGACACCACAATCGCAACGATGATCAGCACGCCACCGAGCAGCATGCGCAGCGTCGGGTTTTCATCGAACAGCAGCCAGGCAATGGTGATGCCGTAGACCGGTTCCATGGCGAACACTACCGCCGCGGTGCGCGCCTTGATCACCGCGAGGCTGGCGACGAACAGGCTGTGGGCCAGGCCCGTGCAGAACACCCCGAGCAGGCCGATCCACAACCAGTCGATGGGGCGCACGTCGCTCAGTTGTGGCGCGGCCATCGGCAACAGGCATAAGCCCACGACTACGTTCTGGCACAGCGCGGCCTGCACCGGCGGTACGTGCGCGGAGCCGGCGCGATTGGTCAGCGACAACAGCGAGAACAACAGTCCCGAAGCCACGGCCCAGAGCAAACCGGTGGTGGCGCCGCTGGCCAGGTCAAAGTCCGGTGTGACCAGCACCAGGCCGACGCTCACCAGCACCACCAGGAGAATTTCGTTGGCACGGATCCGCTCGCGGAAAATCAGCCCTTCGAGCAATACGGTGAAGGCAGGGAAACTGGCGAACCCCAGCGTGGCGATGGCCACCCCGGCGACTTTTACCGAGATGAAAAAGCTGACCCAGTGTCCGGCCAGCAACAGCCCGCCGAGCAGCAACCGGCGAGCGTCGCGGCCGCGCAGTTTTTGCCAGCGGGTGCGGCTGGCGAACCGGGCAAACACCGCCAGGGCCAGCACGGCGAACACCGCACGGCCAAACACAATGACCGCTGGCGAGGCGGCGGCCAGTTTGCCGAACACGCCGGTCAGGCCAAACATGAGCGCGCCGATGTGCAAGGCGCCGAGGGCGGTACGGGGAGTCATTGCAATCCTTGTTGAGCGGTTGAGCGTCCGGCTATTGAACCCTTTGCCAGCCGCTTCTGTCTGTCGCGAACCTAGCGATTTTTAGCGCGGATCTAGCGCCGAAGCTTGCCCGGCGAAACACCGAACTCGCGCAGCACCGCCGCCGCGAAGGCACTTTGCGAACTGTAGCCAACCTGATGGGCGATTTCGCCGATGGGCAGGTTTGAGTCTCGCAACAGTCCCACGGCCTTGTGCAGGCGGCGGCTGCGGATGTATTCCATTGGCGTCTGCCCGCGTTCGGCGACGAAGCGCGCATGCAGGCGCGCGCTGGAAAGCCCGGCGACCCGCGCCAGGTCCGCCACTTGCAGCGGATAGGCCGCGTGCTGGTCGATATGAGCGTCCAGCGCGGCATAGGGCAGGCGCCGGCTGCCGCTCGTTTGCTGGCGGGTGCCGTTGAGGCTGGCCAACAGCAGCACCGCGCCTTGCTGGGCGATCAGCGGATCGTCCACCGGACTGCCCGCGAGCCAACTCACCAACTGGCTCTGCCCCGTATCCAGGGGCAGGCGGATATTGCGGTCGAGCAAGCGCCGGCTGGCATCGGCGTGATCGCCCAGGCACTGCCCGACCCAGTCATCATCAGGCACATCCAGCACCAGGCAACGGCTGCCCTGGGGGCTGCCGCAGGCGTGATGGGCGCCAGCGGGTACCACCACGAAACTCTGCTGCACCACCTGGCTGCCACGCCCTTCGACTTCGAAGTCCAGCGCGCCGGACAAGCCGAACACCAGCTGCGCATGGTCGTGGCTGTGGACAATCAGATCGTGGCTGTAGTGGCGTAGCGTGAGGATCGGTCTCATCGCGGTCTCCCGTGGCAGGCGGCCAGTCTACACGGAGGGCGCGGCGCCTTGCGCTGTCATGCAACCGACGCATTATTGTCATGGGGCATTAACCGCTGGGGTGCACTGTGGTGAAAACGATCAGAGGGTTGCCCAATGACCAGCGCCGAGCTCGCCAGGCCCAGCCGCAAACAGCGTGTCCGCACCCTGTGGATTTCCGACGTTCACCTGGGTACGCGAGATTGCCAGGCCGAGCACCTGTCGCACTTTCTCAAGGGCTATCACGCCGACAAGGTCTACCTGGTGGGCGATATCATCGACGGCTGGAAACTGCGCAGTGGCATGTATTGGCCACAGGCCCATACCAACGTCATTCGTCGCTTGCTGACCATGAGCAAGCGCGGCACCGAGGTGATCTATGTCACCGGCAACCATGACGAATTCCTGCGCCGCTATTCGAAGCTGATCCTGGGCAACATTCAACTGGTGGACGAAGCGGTGCATGTCACCGCCGATGGTCGGCACCTGCTGGTGATCCATGGCGACCAGTTCGATGTGATCACCCGTTATCACCGTTGGTTGGCCTTTCTTGGGGATTCGGCCTACGAATTCACCCTGACGCTCAATCGCTGGCTCAATCATTGGCGGGCCCGTTACGGCTACGGTTACTGGTCGCTGTCGGCGTACCTCAAGCACAAGGTCAAGACCGCTGTCAGCTTCATCAGCGACTTTGAAGAAGCCATCGCCCATGAGTGCGTGAAGCGTGAACTGCATGGCGTGGTGTGCGGGCACATCCACCATGCCGAGATTCGCACGGTGGGCGGGGTGGAGTACCTCAACTGCGGTGATTGGGTCGAGTCGTGCACGGCGCTGATCGAGCATTGGGATGGCTCGATCGAGCTCTATCGCCTGGCGGACGCCCAGGCGCGCGAAGCGCTGGTCAAGGCTGAGTTGAAAGTGACTGAGCCTGCCTGAAGCTCACATAAACCCCCGTGGCGAGGGAGCTTGCTCCCGCTCGGCTGCGCAGCAGTCGTCAATTGAACCGCGCGATGTGTCTGGATAAATGCAGGCGCCCGAACGGGGGGCTGCTGCGCAGCCCAGCGGGAGCAAGCTCCCTCGCCACAGGGGCTCTCAGGTTTCGGCCATCGCCGCCTTGTAGATCGATTGCTTCGGTGCCGCAAACAGCCTTTCCAGCATTGGCTCGAAGAAACTCAGCGGCAGCGTGTCGTACTCGGGATTGAACGCCGCGGCGTCGTATTTTGCACAGAAATCGATCGTCGCCTGGTACTGCGGGTGCTCCCTAAACTGCTCCCGCAGGTGCCGGTCCATGCCCAGGTGATGGAAGAAGTAGTAGCCCTGGAAGATTCCGTGCTTCTCCACCATCCACAGGTTCTCGGCGCTGACGAACGGCTTGAGGATCGCCGCCGCGATGTCCGGATGGTTGTACGAACCCAGTGTGTCGCCAATATCGTGGAGCAGGGCGCAGACCACGTACTCCTCGTCTCGCCCGTCGCGGTAGGCACGGGTGGCGGTTTGCAGGGAGTGGGTCAGGCGATCCACGGGGAAACCGCCGAAGTCGCCATCGAGCAATCTCAGGTGGCTCAGAATCCGGCCCGGCAACTGCCGCGCGTAAGCGCTGAAGTCGGCGGCGATGATCGCCCAGTCTTCCCGGCTGCCGTCCTGCATGTGGGTGAAGCGCGCGTGAGACGTCATCGGCAATCTCCTTAGAACGCCACCTTGCCCAGCAGCATGTCGCGGTACATGACGAAGTCGCCGAGCAGACTGTAGAGAGGGTGTTGGAAAGTCGCAGGGCGGTTTTTTTCGAAGAAGAAGTGGCCGACCCAGGCGAAGCCGTAGCCGGCCACCGGCAGCGCGACCCACAGCCACCAGGCGCCGACGGCGAGGGCCAGGGCGAAAACCAGGATGACCAGGGAGGTGCCGATGAAGTGCAGGCGTCGGCAGGTGCTGTTGCTGTGTTCGCTGAGGTAATACGGGTAGAACTCGGCGAAGGTGTTGAATGGTTTGGTGTTTTCCAAGAATGCAGGCTCTTTGGTTATTGTTCTGATATTTGAAGTCTAGAGCTACCAAACGCAACAGCCAGTGACAATCAGCGCCACTCTAGTGTCCTGTCTTACAAATACTGTTCCTTTTGGACGGCGTCTGTTGCCGTCATGCTGCGTTGCCGCTCCTCGCCATAGCGGGCTATGACTCGTCGCGGCGCCTTGCCTGACGACAACAGCCACTCGTCAAAAAGGAACGTATTTGCAAGACAGGACACTGATATCCTTCGCCAATCCAGCCGTACCCTGCGGCTCGTCATGCAAGCAAATGCCATGAGCGAACGAACGACTTCTTCAAGCTGGGCGATGGGGATTGTCAAGGCGTTGGAAATGGACGGTCTGGACTGTCGGGCGCTGTTCAAGCAACTGGCGCTGGATTTTGCTGCGCTGGAGGATCCCGACGCGCGCTTTACCCAGGACTCGATGACGCGGCTCTGGCAATTGGCGGTGGCTCGTTCCGGCAATCTGGCCATCGGCCTGAACATGGGCAAGGTGGTGCGCCCGGCATCGTTCCATGTGGTCGGTTACGCATTGATGTCCAGTCGCACGCTGGTCGAAGGCTTCCAGCGGCTGGTGCGCTACCAGCGGATCATTGCAGAAAGCGCCGACTTGAGTTTTCGTCATCTGGAGGAGAGCTATGGGCTGATTCTCACCGTGCATGGCGATCACCTTCCGCCGACCCGGCAAAGTGCCGAAGCCTCCCTGGCCTGCGCGCTGTCCTTGTGCAGTTGGTTGACCGGACGCACCTTGCATCCGGTAAAGGTACTGTTCCAGGGTTCCGAACCCGTTGACCTGGCACCTTATCAACGGGCTTTTGGCGCGCCACTGGTGTTCGATGCTCCCTATGACGCGCTGATTTTCCAGCAGGAGGACATGGAGGCGCCGCTGCCCACGGCCAACGAGGCCATGGCGCAGCTCCACGATCGGTTTGCCGGCGAATACCTCGCACGCTTTTCCGAAAGCCGCGTGACCCACCAGGCGCGGCAGGTGCTCTGCCGGCTGCTGCCCCGGGGCGAGCCCAAGCGGGACGTGGTCGCGCAGACCCTGCACTTGTCGCAACGTACCTTGCAGCGGCGCTTGCAGGATGAAGGCACGAGTTTCCAGAACTTGCTGGACGATACGCGCCGCGAACTGGCCGAGCAGTACCTGGCGCAGCCGACCATGACGCTGCTGGAAGTGGCTTATCTGTTGGGGTTTGCCGACCCGAGCAATTTTTTCCGGGCCTTTCGTCGTTGGTTCGGGACCACGCCCGGCGAGTACCGGGCGCGGGCTGTAGCGACGCCGGTCAGTGACGCCAGAACGCCGGAATACATAGCACGAACACCGTGATGATCTCCAGCCGGCCGAGCAGCATGCCGCCGGAAAGAATCCACTTGGCGGCATCCGGCAGCGGGGCGAAGTTGCCGGCCGGGCCGATGGTCTCGCCAAGCCCCGGGCCGACACCGGACACGGTACTGGCCGCGCCGGTCAGTGCCGTCATCCATTCCACGCCCAGCAGCGACAGCAGCAGCGCGATGACGCAGATGGTGATGGCGAAGAAGAACGAGAAAGTCAGGATCGACCGGACGATTTCTTCGTCGAGGCGGTGGCCGTTGTATTTCTGCTTGATCACCGCGCGCGGGTGAATCAGTTGGTTAAGGTTGGCCCGAAGCAGGATGTAGGCGACCTGGAAGCGGAAAATCTTGATCCCGCCGGCGGTCGAACCCGAGCAGCCGCCGACGAAACCCAGGTAGAAGAACAACATCAGCGAGAAATTGCCCCACAGGCTGTAGTCGCCCAGGGCAAAACCGGTGGTGGTGACGATGGACGTCACGTTCAGCGCCACGTGCCGCAGGGCGTCGAGCCAATGCAGGTCGGTGGTGGCCCAGTACCAAGTGCCGAGCACCAGCCAGGTGACCAGCAGCACGCCGATCAGCCCCTGGACTTGCTGGTCCTTGATCAGTGCCCGACGATTGCCGCGCAGGGTCGAGACGTAGAGGGCGAACGGCAGGCTGCCGAGGATCATGATGACAATGGCGACCCAATGCACGGCCGGTTGCGTCCATTTGGCCAGGGACAGGTCTGAGGTGGAAAAACCGCCGGTGGAAATGGCCGACATCGAATGGTTGATCGCATCGAACAGACTCATCCCGGCCCACCACAGTGCCAGCGTGCCGAGTATGGTGATGCCGACGTAGGAGGCCACGATCAGTCGCGCCACCATGTGTGAGCGCGGCATGACTTTTTCCGAGCGATCGGACGATTCGGTCTGGAACAGCCGCATGCCGCCGATGCGCAACAGCGGGAGAATCGCCACCGCCATGCCGATGAAGCCAATACCGCCGAGCCAGTGCAGCAGCGAGCGCCACATCAGGATCCCCGGCGACATCGTGTCCAGGCCGCTGAGGACCGTTGCACCGGTGGCGGTGATGCCCGACATGCTTTCGAAAAAAGAATCGGTGTAGCTGATGTGCTGGGTCAGCAAGAACGGCAGCGCGGCAAAGACACACACCACCAGCCAACTGCTGACCGTCAGCAGGTACATGTCCCGGGGGCGCAGATGGATGTGCTCGGGGCGTCCGGGAAGAATCAACGCGAGGCCGGCGACAAAGGTAATCATGCTCGACCAGAGGAATGATGGCAGGTCGCTGGTGCGTTCGTAGATCAGCAACGTGGCCATCGGCACGATCATGAAGATCGCCAGGGTGATCAGGAAGATGCCGATGATGAAACCAATGATCCGCAGGGTCGGCAACGCCATGAAGTCCGCTCGGGCTGATAGGGGAAAGGGCGCCATTCTACCTGTGACAAGCGGCATGTAAACCGGCGCCCGGCGCTGCTTGCAACGGAATTTGCACTAACGAACTGGCGGCACAAGCCACTAGAATAGCCGAACATTTTTCCAGGAGGTCGCCGATGCAGGCTCTCGACGCTTTGCTCAACCGTGTTTCCGTTCCGCGTCTGGTGGACCCTGCGCCCACGCCCGAACAACTCCAGGTCATGTTCGCCGCAGCGATGCGTGCGCCGGATCATGGCCAACTGCGCCCGTGGCGTTTCCTGACCGTCGAAGGCGAAGCACGTCACCGCATGGGTGAGCTGCTGGCCGAGGCGGCACGCTTCAATGATCCGCTGGTGCCGGAAGCCGTGGTGGAGAAGGCCCTCAACGGCCCATTGCGCGCGCCCTTGGTCGTGGTGGTGATCGCGCGATTGCAGGACCATTTCAAGATTCCCAAGCCTGAGCAATTGCTGGCAGCCGGCTGCGCGGCCCATGGGATTTTGCTGGCCGCTTATGCCCAAGGCGTTGGCGGGGTGTGGCGTACCGGGGAATTGGCCTATTCGCCCCACGTTGCGCGGGGGCTGGGCCTGGAAGAAGGGGAGGAGGTGATCGGCTTCCTTTACCTGGGTACACCGCAGAAAGAGGCGCGCGCGGCGCCGCAGGAAGATATCGGGCAGTTTGTGCAGGAATGGACCGGGCCACAGGCATAAACCCTGGCGTCGCTTTCGTGGCGAGGGAGCTTGCTCCCGCTGGGCTGCGCAGCAGCCCCAGAAGGCGCCAACGCACTCCTTCAGACGGAACGCGTTAGCCTGTTTACGACGGCTGCGCCGCCGAGCGGGAGCAAGCTCCCTCGCCACAACGGCAATAGCCCGCTGGGTTAACGGCAAACATCCGCAATCGCCAGCGCCAGCGCATCCAGGCGCGTCGCGTCGATGCCGGCCACGTTGGCCCGGCCGGTGCCGACCATGTAGACGCTATGGCGCTCGCGCAGTTGCCCGACCTGTTCCGGCGAGAGTCCAGTGTAGGAAAACATACCGCGTTGCACCCCCATATGGGCGAAGCGCTCGCGCAGACCGTGGGGTTCGAGCGCTTCCAGCAGGCCGCTGCGCAACTGAGCGATGCGCAGGCGCATGGCTTCCACTTCGTCGGCCCACAAGCCCTTGAGTTCCGGATTGCCAAGAATCGTCGCCACCACCGCCGCGCCATGATCCGGCGGCGTCGACCACAGGTTACGGGCGATGTTCGCCAGTTGACTGCGGATGTCGACCAGTTTCTCGCCATCGTGGGCGCAGACGATCAGCGCACCGGTGCGGTCGCGATAAAGACCGAAGTTCTTCGAGCATGAGCTGGTGATCAGTACTTCGGGCAGCGCTTCGGCGAACAACCGCACAGCCCAGGCGTCCTGCTCCAGTCCGTCGCCAAAGCCCTGGTAGGCGAAATCGATCAGCGGCAGCAAACTGCGGCTGCGCACCACCTCGAGCACCTGGCGCCATTGCTCATGGGTCAGGTCGAAACCGGTGGGGTTGTGGCAGCAGGCGTGCAGCAGCACCACGTCACCCTTTGGCACCTGGCTGAGGGTTGCCAGCATTGCCTCGAAATCCAGGCGGTTGCCGGCACCGACGTAGGGGTAGTGGCTGGCCTTGACGCCGGCGGCGGCGAAAATGGTCTCGTGGATTGGCCAGGTCGGGTTGCTCAGCCAGACGCCGCGGCCCGGCAGGCACTGGGCGATGAAGTCGGCGCTCAAGCGCAGGGCGCCGGTACCGCCCGGCGTCTGGGTGGCGCCGGCGCGTTTATCGGCGAGCAGCGGCGAGTCGGCGCCGAGCACCAGTTCATTGATCAACCGGCCGAACGCGGCGTCACCATGGCCACCGATGTAGGTCTTGGTGAACTGGCGGTCCACCAGTTGCTGCTCGGCCTGTTTCACTGACTGGAGAATCGGCGTCAGGCCCTGGGCATCCTTGTAGACGCCCACGCCCAGGTCGAACTTGCCAGGATTGCTGTCCGCCCCGTAGGCCTCCATCAGGCCGAGGATCGGGTCGCCGGGCACGCGGCCGATGGCATCGAAATGCATTACTTGCGGCCCTCGGCGGTCTTGGCAACGTTGTCGGTACGGGCGGCCATGATGAAGTCGTTGCGGTGCAGGCCCTTGATGGAGTGGCTCCACCAGGTCACGGTGACTTTGCCCCACTCGGTGAGCAGGCCGGGGTGATGCCCTTCGGCCTCGGAGATTTCACCGACCGCGTTGGTGAACGCCAGGGCGTGCTTGAAGTTCTTGAACAGGAAAACCTTTTCCAGCTGCATCACGCCGTCGCGCACTTCGATGTTCCAGTCGGGGATCTGCTTGATCAGGATCGGCAGTTCTTCGTCGCTGACTTGCGGGGCATCGGCGCGGCAGGCTTCGCAATGGGCTTGGTTCAGAGTGTTCATGGTGTGTTCCCGGATCGAATATTTGGAAAACGTCGATGCGTCCACGCTAAAGCAAAGCCGCGTGGCGCAACAGACTCAATTGAAAGCAAAAGTAGCGGTTCACGCCGCTTTCGGTGGAAATTTCGGCGCGTGCAGGCCCAGTTCCCGACCGCGCCCGACCATGCCCATGATGTCCTCGTGGGCCAGGTCGAACAGGCGCTTGAGCTCGGGCAGGACGAAATACACCGGCTGCAGGATGTCGATGCGATACGGCGTGCGCATGGCCTCCAGCGGGTCGAAGTCTTGATGCTCCGGCTCGTCCGACAGGCAATAAACGGTTTCCTTGGGGGAAGACAGGATGCCGCCGCCGTAGATGCGCCGACCGTGCGGGGTGTCCACCAGGCCGAACTCGATGGTCATCCAATAGAGGCGCGCCAGGTAAACGCGTTCTTCCTTGGAAGCCTGTAGGCCAAGTTTGCCGTAGGTGTGGGTAAATTCAGCGAACCATGGGTTGGTCAGCAACGGGCAGTGGCCGAAGATCTCGTGGAAAATATCCGGCTCTTGCAGGTAATCGAGTTCTTCACGGGTACGAATGAACGTCGCGACCGGAAACTGTTTGCTGGCGAGCAGTTCGAAGAACGTCTGGAACGGAATCAGCGCCGGTACCCGGGCGACTTGCCAGCCCGTGGTCGCGCCGAGCACCTTGTTGATTTCCCCCAGTTGCGGAATGCGGTCGTGGGGCAGGCCAAGCTTGTCGATGCCGTCCAGGTATTCCTGGCACGCACGGCCTTCAATGACTTTCAACTGGCGGGTGATCAGCGTATTCCACACCGCGTGTTCCTCGGCGGGGTAGTCGATAAAACCTTGCGCATCGGGCTCGCGGGCCACGTATTGCGTCTGCTTCATGCTGCTCTCCTGCTGTTATCCCTCAAGGGAAGACTTGTTTTTTGTTATGTCCAGCGATGCATTAGAGATAACTCGAAGCAGGCGCGCGTGCAGCAGGTCAATTCGAGGCTGAAGGGCTTGTTGGTAGAGAATCTGTAAATTTTTCGTTACGTATCGAGGCGTGAAGCCGCTTTGAAGGGATAACAGGTTGTAAAACGCCCTACAACTGTCACATAATCTTGACGACTATTTGCGCTGCCAGGCAAAAACCTCGTGGCGAGGGAGCTTGCTCCCGCCGGACTGCGCAGCAGTCCTCTATCCCAAACGCTTGCCTACACACATCGGGCCTCTTATGCGCATCAAAGTCCATTGCCAGAATCGCATCGGCATCCTGCGGGACATCCTCAACCTGCTGGTGGAATACGGCATCAACGTCGCCCGTGGCGAAGTGGGGGGCGAGCACGGCAATGCGATCTACCTGCACTGTCCGAACCTGATCAATATCCAGTTCCAGGCGTTGCGTCCGAAGTTCGAAGGGATCGCCGGGGTATTCGGCGTCAAACGGGTAGGGCTGATGCCCAGCGAGCGTCGGCACATGGAGCTCAACGCCTTGCTCGGCGCCCTCGAGTTTCCGGTGCTGTCCATCGACATGGGCGGCTCTATTGTCGCGGCCAACCGGGCGGCGGCGCAGTTGCTCGGGGTGCGGGTCGACGAAGTGCCGGGCATCCCGCTGTCCCGCTACGCCGAGGACTTCGACTTGCCGGAGCTGGTGCGCGCCAACCAGTCGCGTATCAACGGGCTGCGGGTCAAGGTCAAGGGCGATGTGTTCCTGGCGGACATCGCCCCGCTGCAGTCGGAGCACGACGACAGCGAAGCCATGGCCGGCGCGGTGCTGACCCTGCACCGCGCCGACCGGGTGGGCGAGCGTATCTACAATGTGCGCAAGCAGGAGCTGCGCGGCTTCGACAGCATTTTCCAGAGTTCGAAAGTGATGGCGGCAGTGGTCCGCGAGGCGCGGCGCATGGCCCCGCTGGACGCGCCGCTGCTGATAGAAGGCGAAACCGGCACCGGCAAGGAACTGCTGGCCCGCGCCTGTCACCTGGCCAGTCCGCGTGGGCAGTCACCGCTGATGGCGCTCAACTGCGCCGGGCTGCCGGAGTCCATGGCCGAGACCGAGTTGTTCGGCTACGGCCCCGGGGCCTTTGAAGGCGCCCGGGCCGAAGGCAAGCTCGGCCTGTTGGAATTGACTGCGGGAGGCACGCTGTTCCTCGACGGCGTTGGGGAAATGAGCCCGCGGCTGCAAGTGAAGTTGCTGCGCTTTTTGCAGGACGGTTGCTTTCGTCGCGTCGGCAGTGACGAAGAGGTCTACCTGGATGTCAGGGTGATCTGCGCGACCCAGGTCGACTTGTCCGAACTCTGCGCCCGAGGGGAATTCCGTCAGGATCTGTACCACCGCTTGAACGTGCTTTCGTTGCACATCCCACCGCTGCGCGAATGCCTCGATGGGCTGGAGCCATTGGTGGAACATTTTCTCGACCAGGCCAGCCGTCAGATCGGCTGTCCGCTGCCAAGGCTTGCCCCGGCGGCGATGGAACGTCTCAGCCACTACCATTGGCCAGGCAACGTCCGGCAGTTGGAAAACGTGCTGTTCCAGGCCGTTTCCCTGTGCGACGGCGGAAAGGTCAAGGCCGAGCACATCCGCCTGCCGGACTACGGCGTGCGCCAACCCCTTGGGGACTTTTCCCTGGAGGGCGGGCTGGACGAGATCGTCGGGCGTTTCGAGAAAGCGGTGCTGGAGCGCCTGTACTCCGAACATCCCAGCAGCCGGCAACTGGGCAAGCGGCTAGGGGTTTCCCATACGACTATTGCCAACAAGTTGCGTGAGTATGAGGTCGGTAAAACCGAGTCATAGCTATTTATCTATTGTGTTTGTACCGGCCTCATCGCGAGCAAGCTCGCTCCACAGGGTTTTCCAATGCACCCCAACCCGAAGGGCGCTGAAGATCCAATGTGGGAGCGAGCTTGCTCCGGGCGGCGATCCGACGATGGCGGCAGTGGCCATCACCCGGGGACAAGCATTGCCACCCACCGGCATGACACCGCCGGTTTTTCGTCTTCGATACATTGCCATAATCCCTTCCTGTCTCCCCAAGTCCTTTGTTTACCGTGCTCATCGGCGCCAGAAAAAAGTTGGTCTGCTAATTGCTTAAGGCTCTGCAACACAGCAGTGGGCGGCAAACGTCCGGCATGCAGAGGAACGACAGTGGACAAGTACCTTTATGTGGCAATGACCGGCGCCAGCCAGAACGCACTGGCGCAGCGGGCCCATGCCAACAACCTGGCGAACATCTCCACCAACGGTTTTCAGAAAGACCTGGAGCAGGCACGTTCGATGCCGGTGTTTGGCGACAGCTTTCCGGCGCGGGCGTTTGCCATGTCCGAACGGCCTGCTACCGATTTCACCCCGGGTGCGCTGATTGAAACCGGCCGTGAACTGGACGTGGCGGTCAGCGGGCCGGGCTGGATGGCCGTGCAGAACCCCGACGGTGGCGAAAGCTACGTGCGCACCGGCAGCCTCAACGTCGACGCCCTTGGCGTGCTGCGCGCCGGCAACGGCATGCCGGTGATGGGCAACGGCGGTCCGATCGCCGTGCCGCCAGAGCAGAAAATTGAAATCGGCCAGGACGGCACCATCAGCATCCGCGCCATGGGCGAAGGCCCACGGGTGATGGCTGAAGTGGACCGCATCAAGCTGGTCAACCCGGACCTCAAGACCATGACCAAAGGCCTGGACGGTTCGATCCGTTCCAAGGACGGCCAGCCGGCGCCCATCGATGGCAACGTGCAGTTGGTATCGGGGTTCCAGGAAGCGAGCAACGTCAATGCCGTGGATGAGATGACTTCGGTGCTGGCCCTGGCCAAGCAGTTCGAGCTCCACGTCAAGATGATGACCACCGCCAAAGAAGGCGATGAGGCCATGGCTCGGGTCTTGCAGATCTAATCATTAATTACAGCGCTGCGCCGAAAAACAGGCGTATGAGGAGAATCGAATGCTTCCGGCTCTTTGGGTTGCCAAAACAGGTCTGTCCGCCCAGGACACCAACCTTTCCACTATTTCCAACAACCTGGCGAACGTTTCGACCACGGGTTTCAAACGTGATCGCGCCGAGTTCCAGGACCTGCTCTACCAGGTAAAACGCCAGCCAGGCGCCCAGTCGACCCAGGACAGCGAATTGCCGTCGGGCCTGCAAGTGGGTACCGGTGTGCGCATTGTCGGCACCCAGAAAAACTTCAACGCCGGTAGCCTGCAAACCACCGAGCAGCCGCTGGACATGGCCATCGACGGTCGCGGTTTTTTCCAGATCCTGCAGCCGGACGGCACCACGTCCTATACCCGTGACGGTACCTTCCACCTCGACTCCAACGGCCAGATCGTCAACGCCAGCGGTTTCGCCCTGGAGCCGGCCATCGTCATCCCGAACGATGCGCAGACATTCACCGTGGGCCGTGACGGCACCGTGTCCATCACCATCGCGGGCAATCCGGCTGCGCAGGTGATCGGTAACCTGCAGACCGCTGACTTCATCAACCCGGCCGGCCTGCAGGCGGTGGGTAACAACCTGTTCCTGGAAACCGCCGCCAGCGGCGCGCCGCAAGTCGGCACCCCAGGCCTGAACGGTTTCGGCACTACGCTGCAGAACACCTTGGAAACCTCCAACGTGAGCACCGTCGAGGAAATGGTCAACATGATCACCACTCAGCGCGCCTACGAGATGAACTCCAAGGTGATCTCCACCGCCGACCAGATGCTCTCGTTCGTCACGCAGAACCTGTAATACGTCGCTAAATCCGTCATTAGGTAGATAGGGTGGCCCCAGGGTCGCCTGCAACACCAAGAGGTAGGGTCATGAATCGCTTTGTATCTGTTCTGGCATTGAGTGGGGTTACCGCGCTGGCGGGCTGTGTCGCGCCAACGCCCAAGCCCAATGACCCGTATTACGCTCCGGTGTTGCCACGCACGCCGTTGCCGGCTGCCGCCAATAACGGCTCGATCTACCAGGCTGGCTTCGAACAGAACCTGTACAGCGACCGCAAGGCTTTCCGGGTCGGTGACATCATCACCATCACCTTGAACGAGCGGACCCAGGCGAGCAAGAACGCCAACTCGCAGATCGACAAGACCAGCCAGACCAGCGTCGGCTTGACGTCGTTGTTCGGCTCCAGCCTGACCACCAACAACCCGATCGGTGGCGGCGACCTGAGCCTTAACGCTGGCTACGGTTCCGACCGCGCCTCCAAGGGCGACAGCCAGTCTGGCCAGAGCAACAGCCTGACCGGTTCGATCACCGTGACCGTCGCCGATGTACTGCCCAACGGCATCATCGCCGTGCGCGGCGAGAAATGGCTGACGCTCAATACCGGTGACGAACTGGTGCGCATCGCTGGCATGGTCCGCGCCGATGACATCTCCACCGACAACACTGTTCCGTCGACCCGCGTGGCCGATGCGCGCATCACCTATTCGGGCACTGGTGCCTTTGCCGATGCGAGTCAGCCAGGTTGGTTCGACCGTTTCTTCCTCAGCCCGAAGTTCCCTTTCTAGGTGATCAAGTTGAATCTTAAACAGCTGTTGATCGGTGCCCTGGTGATGTCGGCAGCCTTCACCGCTCAAGCCGAGCGCCTGAAGGACATCGCCAGCATTTCCGGCGTGCGTTCCAACCAGTTGATCGGTTACGGCCTGGTCGTGGGCCTGAACGGTACCGGTGACCAGACCACCCAGACTCCGTTCACCCTGCAGACCTTCAACAACATGCTGTCGCAGTTCGGCATCAAGGTGCCGGCCGGCTCCGGCAACGTGCAGTTGAAGAACGTCGCGGCGGTGTCGATCAGTGCCGACCTGCCGCCGTTCGCCAAGCCCGGCCAGCAGGTGGATATCACTGTCTCGTCCATCGGTAACTCCAAGAGCCTGCGTGGCGGCACCTTGTTGCTGACCCCGCTCAAGGGTATCGACGGTAACGTCTACGCCATCGCCCAGGGCAACCTGGTGGTGGGCGGTTTCGATGCCGAAGGTCGCGACGGATCGAAGATCACCGTCAACGTTCCGTCGGCCGGCCGTATTCCCGGTGGTGCGTCGGTTGAACGTGCCGTGCCGAGCGGCTTCAACCAGGGCAACAGCCTGACCTTGAACCTCAACCGTTCCGACTTCACCACGGCCAAGCGCATCGTCGACAAGATCAACGACATGCTCGGCCCAGGCGTCGCCCAGGCCATCGACGGTGGCTCGATTCGCGTCACCGCGCCACTGGATCCGAGCCAGCGTGTCGACTACCTGTCGATCCTCGAAAACCTCGAGGTCGATCCGGGCCAGGCGGTGGCGAAAGTCATCATCAATTCGCGTACCGGCACCATCGTGATCGGCCAGAACGTCAAGGTTTCGCCGGCCGCCGTGACCCACGGCAGCCTGACCGTGACCATCACCGAAGACCCGATCGTCAGCCAGCCGGGGCCATTGTCCAACGGCCAGACCGCCGTGGTTCCGCGCTCGCGGGTCAATGCCGAACAGGAAGCCAAGCCGATGTTCAAGTTCGGCCCGGGCACCACCCTGGATGAGATCGTCCGGGCGGTGAACCAGGTCGGCGCGGCGCCGGGCGACTTGATGGCCATTCTTGAAGCCCTGAAGCAGGCCGGCGCGTTGCAAGCCGACCTGATCGTGATTTAAGGAAAGCGGTCATGGTGGATATGCGCAAAGGCGCCTTGATCAGCGGCGATTCGGGGTCCTACTCGGACCTCAACCGCCTGAACCAGCTCAAGGTCGGCGACAAGAACAGCGAAGGCAACCTGCGCAAGGTGGCGCAGGAGTTCGAGTCGCTGTTCCTTGGCGAGATGCTCAAGTCCATGCGTTCGGCCACCGAAGCGATGGGCAAGGACAATCCGATGAATACTGCCGAAGCCAAGCAGTATCAGGAAATGTACGACCAGCAGCTGGCCGTTTCGATGTCCCGCGAGGGCGGTGGTATCGGCCTGGCAGACGTGCTGCTGCGCCAGATGTCGAAGAACAAACCGACGGCGCCAGGTGAGGCGGCCACGTTGTCCGCCGCCAAGCAGCAAGAGGCGCTGGACAAGGTGACCAAGCCGGTTGTAACGCCGGTGGCCGCCGGAACGCTGCCCACCGACGGGCCTTTGTCGCGCACCAATGGCCAGCGCCCGCTGTGGGCTTCGCGGGCCGTGAACGCGCCGCAAGGTGCAGGCGAGGGCGTGCACCGCAACGATATGGAATTGCTCAACCAGCGTCGCCTGGCGCTGCCGCCGAAATTGGCCGACCGCCTGCTCGCCGGGCTGGTGCCTGCGGCTGCGGCCTCGACCGAGGCGCCCGCACAGAACATCCTGCCTGACCGCGCCGTTGCCGCCGTCAAGCCGGCCACCGGCGAATTGGCCAATGGTGACTGGCTGGCCGCGCTCAAGGATTCCGAGGCCAAAGGGCAGGTACAGGTTTATGGGCGCGCCGTGGCACAACCGCCATTGGCGCCGGCCCGCAAAGCGTTCCGCGATGCCGATGAATTCGTCAATGCGATGTTGCCGATGGCCAAGGAAGCCGCCGAGCGCATCGGTGTCGATCCGCGTTACCTGGTGGCCCAGGCCGCCCTGGAAACCGGTTGGGGTAAATCGGTCATGCGTCAGCCTGATGGCAGCAGCAGTCACAACCTGTTCGGCATCAAGGCCAGCAAGAACTGGACGGGCGATTCGGCGCGGGCAATCACCAGCGAATTCCGCAACGGTGAGATGGTCAAGGAAACCGCCGAGTTCCGCTCCTACGCATCGTACCGCGACAGCTTCCATGACCTGGTCAATCTGCTGCAAAGCAACAGTCGCTATCAAGCTGTGCTGAAGTCGGCCGATAACCCGGAACAGTTTGTACGCGAGTTGCAGAAGGCCGGTTACGCCACCGACCCGAACTACGCCAGCAAGATTTCGCAGATAGCTCGGCAGATGACGAGTCCACAAAACTTCGCTTCGGCAAGCGCTACCACGATTTTATAAGGATTGAACCATGAGTCTGCTCAACATAGGGATGTCGGGCCTGTCGGCCAGTCAGTTCGCCCTGTTAACCACGGGTAACAACATTGCCAACGTCGATACCGATGGGTATTCGCGCCAGCAGACCGTGCAGGGCACCAAGGCTTCCAATCAATACGGCAACGTGTTCATCGGTTCCGGCACCACCCTGGCCGACGTGCGGCGGGTGTACAACG
Source organism: Pseudomonas sp. R3-56 (assembly GCF_051132075.1). Taxonomy (NCBI): domain Bacteria; kingdom Pseudomonadati; phylum Pseudomonadota; class Gammaproteobacteria; order Pseudomonadales; family Pseudomonadaceae; genus Pseudomonas; species Pseudomonas sp. R3-56. The sequence continues at coordinate 1,785,953 of NZ_CP071657.1, forward strand.
CCTATCTCGAAGCGCAGTTGAAGACCACCACCTCGCTCAACAGCGACGCGGCGGCCTACCAGTCGCAGATTTCCCCGCTCGATGCGCTGTTGTCGGACACCGGCACCGGCCTCAATGGCGCCCTGACCAAGTTCTTCGCCTCGGTGCAGAACGTCAACGCCAAGCCGGGCGACGATGCGTCCCGCCAGCTGCTGCTCAGCGATGCGCAGGCCATGAGCGCCCGGTTCAATTCCGTCGCCAGCGAGCTGAACAAACAGAGCGAGACCATCAACGGCAACCTCAAGACCATGGTCGAGCAGGTCAACAGCCTGGCTAATACCGTGGCTCAGTTGAACAAGAAAATCGCCGAGGTTTCCAACAGCGGTGGCGCACCCAACGACTTGCTCGATGCTCGCGGCGAAGTCATTCGGCAGATGTCCAGCCTGACCGGCACCCAGGTCGTGGAAAACGGCAGCAGCCTGGACATCTACCTGGGCTCCGGCCAGCCCTTGGTGCTGGGCACCACGGTCAACAAACTGGAAACCTCGCCGGACAAGAACGATCCGGGACGCCTGGGCATCCAGCTCAACAGCGGTTCCAGCGTCATGGACCTCACTTCGGTCCTGACTGGCGGCGAGATCGGTGGCCTGATGCGCTACCGCAGCACCGTGCTCGACCCGGCCATGAACGAGCTGGGGCGCGTGGCCCTGGTCGTTGCCGACCAGATGAACGCCATCCAGGCCTCGGGCATCGACCGCAACGGTGATTTTGGCTCCAACCTGTTCTCCAATATCAACAGCGCCGCGCAGGTAAGCCAGCGCAGCGTGGCGTCGCTGAACAACAGCACCGGGTCCGGCAACTTCGAAGTGGCCATCAAGGACACCGGCAAGCTGAGCACCAATGACTACAAGGTCACCTTCACCAGCGGCACCGACTACACCGTGCAGCGCCTGCCCGACGGTACGTCGATGGGCAGTTTCAGCACCACGACTAATCCACCGCCGGAAATCGACGGTTTCTCGATGAAATTCGTCAACGGCACGGCGGCAACCGGCGACTCGTTCAAGCTGACCCCGACCCGCAACGCGGCGGCCAGCATCAAGACCGAGATGACCGACTCCAAGCGGCTGGCGATCGCCGCGCCGCTGGGCGCTGCCATCGCACCCGGCGGCAGCGGTACGCTGAGCATTCCGGCCAGCGGCCAGCCGACCCTGACGACCAAGCTGGACATCTACGACGCCGCCACCACTACCATTATTCAGAATGGCATAAAGACGTCCACGCCGGTCAAGGTGGTGTTCGGTGATCCGTCCGCCGACGGCACCAGCCAGCCGTATCAGTTGCTCGATGCCCAGGGCAACGAGATCAGCACCGGTTCGATCAAGCCCGGCGAAAGCAACACCTTGAACCTGACCATCCCGCTCAAGGATGCCAATGGCAACCCGATCACGGACGGCGCGACCCCGCCGGTACAACGCACGGTCGCCTTTGAAATGTCGATCGCCGGCGCGCCGACCAAAGGTGCCGGCATCAACGTCACGCTCACCCAGGCCGGCAGCCTGGACAACCGTAACGGCACCGAGCTGGCCAACCTGCAGACCGGCAAGACCGTCGACACCAGCAGCAACAGCAAAGGTATTTCCCTGACCGATGCCTACGGCAAGCTGGTGGAGGGCGTCGGTGCCAAGGCCTCCCAAGGTAAGCTCGACAGCGCCGCCACTGGCGCGATCCTGAAAAACGCCTCGGACGCACGCGACTCGCTGTCCGGCGTCGACCTGGATGAAGAAACCGGGAACCTGGTGAAGTTCCAGCAGTACTACACCGCGTCCTCGCAGATCATCAAGGCGGCGCAGCAAATCTTCAGCACTTTGATCAACAGTCTTTAAGGAGTCGTAGCCCATGCGAATTTCCACCACCCAGTTTTATGACACCTCGGCTGCGAACTACCAGAGGAACTTCGCAAAAGTCCTCAAGACCATGGACGAGAGCTCCAGCGGTGTGCGCGTGAACACTGCGGCCGATGATCCGGTGGGCGCTTCGCGTCTGCTGCAGTTGGGTACCCAGGCGGCGATGCTCGACCAGTACGAGACCAACACCAAGACCATCAAGGCGACCCTGGGCACCACCGAGGCGGTCATGGAGAGCATCGGTAACGTGCTGCAGCGTGCCAGGGAACTGGCCGTGAGCTCCGGTAACGCCGGCCTCACCGACGCCGACCGTCAAGCCAATGCTTCGGAGCTGGGCCAGATCGAAGAGCAGTTGCTGAGCCTGATGAACACCAAGGACGAAAACGGCAAGTACATCTTCGCCGGCTCCAAGGGCGATGTCGTACCGTTCACCCGCAACACCGATGGCACCTACAGCTACAACGGCGACCAGACCACCCTCGACCTGCCAATTGGCGACACCATGTCCATGGCGACCAACAGCACCGGGTGGGAAGTTTTCCAGCAGGCGATCAACACCAGCCGCAGCCAGATGACGATGACCGCCCCTGCGGTGGACGACGGGCGCGTGGTGTTTTCCGACGGCCAGGTAAATTCCAGCGTCGCCTATAACAACCAGTTCCGCAGTGGTGAGCCGTACACGGTGGAGTTCGTCAGCGGTACCCAGCTGAAGATCACCGACTCGTCGGGTAACGACGTGACTGCCGAGGCCAGTCAGGGGGGCGCGATCGATCCGAACTCCCAGGCCGGGCAGAGCGTGAAGTTTCGCGGCATAGACCTGACCTTGAACGTCAACCTCAAGACCGGCGACGATCCTGCTGCGGTATTGCCCGGCCACACGTTCACCTTGGCGGCCAAACCCGATACCTTCGTCGCGGGTCGCAGCCCGAGCAATTCCAACGCAACGGAAATCACTGGCAGCTCGATCACTGATCCGGTGGCCTACCACGCCAGTTTCCCGTCCGGCTCGGCCGTGCTGAAGTTCACCAGCGCTACCGATTTCGAGCTATACGCCGCGCCATTGACTCCAAACAGCCAGCCTGTTTCCAGCGGGACCCTGGCTGGCAACGTCGCCACCGCTTCGGGCGTGAGTTTTACCCTCAACGGTACACCCGGCGCCAACGACCAGTTCAACATTGCGGTCAATACCCACGAGAACCAGAACATCCTGGATACCATAGGCCAACTGCGGGCTGCGTTGAACACACCGGTTGACGGCGATAGCATTGGCCTGCAAAAGCTCAACGCGGCGGTGGCCGCGGGTATTGGCAACCTGGCCAGCGGTACGGACCAACTGACCAGCGCGCGAAGTTCGGTCGGTGGGCGTGGGCAGGCGCTGGATACCCAGAACGAGACCAACCAGAGCTTCGTCCTGGCCAACACTCAGACCCAGTCGGCCATCCGTGATTCCGACTCGGCTGAAGTACTGGTGCGCCTGACCATGCAGCAGACGATGCTGCAAGCGTCGCAATTGGCGTTCAGCAAAATCGCTCAATTGGGTCTGTTCAACAAAGTCTGATCCAAGGGCCGGGACCGTAGCGCCACGCGGTCCCTGGCCCGTTCCTCTGTACGATTCAGGACGTCCTGCTCTCGCCTGAGTTGACGCCCGCCGGTTGAGAGCCTTGCGTGTGAAATCAGCACCTCTTGTCAGTATTGCCATCCCCGCGTTCAACCCACGCTTTTTCCGCCTCGCCTTGCAAAGCGCGCTCGAGCAGACCTACGAAAACCTTGAAATTGTCATCTGCGACGATTGCCGCACCGATGAAATCGAGCGGATCGTCGCGGAACTTGGCGTCGATTCGAAGGTTGCGTTGCGCTACCTGCGCAACCCTGCCCGGCTGGGATTCCAGCAGAACCTGTTGCGCTGTCTCGAAGAGTCCCGGGGCGAGTTCATCAAGTTTCTCTGCGATGACGATCAGTTGCTCCAGCCCTGCGTGCATCAACAGGCACAAGTCCTCGCAGCGCATGACGACGTTCAGTTGGTCATCAGCAAGCGCCACTTTATCGATGCGGACGGTTATGTGCTGCCGATTCGGCTGGAGAACGTCGGCATCGCGTTGTTCGAAGGGCTATACAAGGGCGACGACTTGTTGGCGTCCGTCGAGGATACGCCGCGCAATATCTTTGGTGGTTTCAGCGGTGCGCTGATGCGGCGTGCGGACATTGCGTCCTTGTTGCCCGCCTTGGCCCAGGTCGGCCAAGGTTTTATGGCGCTGCTTGATCTTGCATTATTCATTTGCCTGTTGAGGCGCGGCAATCTGGTGGAATTGTGCAGCCTCGGTAGCCTTGAGCGCTTGTACCCGCAGCGGTTGTCTCGTCGTCCCGATACGGTCGATGCCTCGATTGTCGAATGGACATGGCTGGCCCAGATGCTGGCTCAGCGCAGTGGCGAGCCAGCCCCCGCTTCGGGGTGGGTGCGTTATTTGAATCTGGATCAGGTCAAGCCGAACCAGCCCCACGAGTGGGAAGAACTGAACCTGTATTCGTTGATGGCCAGTCGGCAGGCGATCGTTGCGTATCAGGTCGGTACCGATGCCGAGAGTTACGAAGAAGTCTATCGGCAGTGGCTGGAATACCGGAAGTTCGAGAACGCACGTCAGCGGGTGATCCTGGGACAGATCGAGCTCTGGACGCAACGCCCGGGCATCGTCCCCGTAGTATTCGACTTCGACGCTGACGCCGAAGGAGTGGCCCTGACGCTGGAAAGCATCGCCTCGCAGATCTACGCCAGTGAACCCATCGTGCTGTTCTCCAATGGCCGGGGTGCAATCGAAGGCAATGTCCTGCGCATGGCCCTGCAACCTGACTGGGTGGCTGCGCTTAACGAGTTGCTGCCGCACCTGGACGGTGCTCAGTGGTTCTACCTGCTGCGCGCCGGTGACCGGCTGAGGGAGTCGGCGTTGCTGGTGTTGGCCGAGCGGATCAACGCCATGCCCGGCATTGCCTGTGTCTACAGTGACGAGGGTGCGTTGGAAGATGGTAGGTCGCTGGAGCCGATCTTCAAGCCTGATTTCAATCTCGACTTGCTGCGCGCCTACCCCTACGTAGGGCGAACCCTCGCCTTTTCACGCCAGCGCGTGCTTGAGCTGGGTGGTTTCGATGCGGATCTGGGCGAGCTGGCGCCACATGACCTGATCTGGCGTCTGGTGGAGAGCGATGGTCCGCAGACCATTGCACATCTGGCAGAGATCCAGGTGGAATCGACCCTGACCTTTGCTCATTGGCTTTCCCTGTCGCAGGTCATCGAGCAAAGCCCGCGGCTGTTGGCGACTCACTTGCAGCGCATCGGCGTGGATCACCGACTGCACACCGGGCCGTTGCCTTTGATCCCGCGCATTGAGTATCTGCACCCCGAGCGTCCACTGGTCTCGATCATCATTTGCGTCAAGGATCAATTGTCGGCGCTCGAAAGGTGCGTCAACAGTTTGCTGACTACCACCGATTATGGGCATTACGAAGTTGTCATTGTCGACAATGCCAGCGAAACCGCCGATATGCGTAATTGGCTGGCAGCCATGGCCGAGTTGGGCAGCGAGAAGCTACGAATAGTGATGTCCGACGAGCAGGGCAACGAAGCCCAGGCGCGCAATTTTGCTGCGGGTCAGGCTCGCGGCGAATACCTGCTGTTGCTCAGCCCATCCTGTGTCTTCAACGATGCGGCGTGGCTGGCCGAATTATTGAATCATGCCCAGCGTCCCGAGGTGGCCGTTGTCGGTCCGCGAACACTGGACATGCAGGGGCAGGTGGTCGATTCCGGCCTGGTACTCGGGCTCGATGGCCTGGCTGGTCGGCTGTTTGCGAATTCGCCGCCTACTGCCGGCGGCTACATGCAGCGCCTGCAGGTCGTGCAGAACTGGAGCGCGGTGAGTGGCCATTGCCTGCTGGTGCGCAGGGCAGTGTTCGATAGCATTGGAGGCTTGTCCCCAGCCATCGATACGCCAGGCATCAACTTCCTTGAGCTGTGCCTGGAAATCGGCAAGCAAGGTTATCTGCTGGTAACGACGCCCTATGCCAACGTAATCCTGATGCCGTCTGCCGGGGTTGCCCGCGAGGCGTCCTGGAAGCAGCGCCTGGAGCTGGAGCAGGAAGCGTTTTACCAGCGCTGGCTGCCCAGGATAGCCAATGACCCTGCCTATAACCGCAACCTGAGCCTGACGGGCAACAGCTTCAGCCTGGTGCCAGGCCAGCGCACGGGATGGAATCCGTTATGCAGCCAGCCATTGCCGTCGGTACTGGGGCTGGCCCTCAACAGTTCAGCCATCGGCCATTACCGCGTCAGTCAACCGCTGCTTGAACTGCAGGCCGCCGGGCGCATCGTGGGGCGGGTGTCTTATGAGATGCCTTCGATCATCGAGATCGAGCGCGAGGCGCCAGACGTGATTGTTTTCCAGGGGCGCTATAACACTGGCAAATTCAATGACCTGGTCCAGGTGAAAACCTATTCGAAAGCCATGCGCATCTATGAACTCGATGATTACGTTGCGCGGATTCCGGTGAAGAACGATCACACTCGCAACATGCCTGACAACATCCAGGATCTGCTGGAGCGGGGTATCGCTCTGTGTGATCGGGTGGTTGTATCGACGTTTCCCTTGGCTGACGCGCTGTCGAAGCTGCACCACGATATCCGTGTCGTGCCCAACATGCTGGCGCCGCATCTTTGGAGCCGAATCTCCAGCAAACGCCGTACCTCGATCAAGCCACGGGTAGGTTGGGGCGGCGGCACCAGCCATCGAGGCGACCTGGAAGTCATTGCCGAGGTGGTGCGCGAGCTGGCTGATGAAGTCGAATGGGTGTTTTTCGGCATGTGCCCAGAGGCACTCAAGCCTTACGTGCATGAATACCATGCTGGCGTCGCACTTTCGTCTTATCCGGCCAGACTGGCGAGCCTGAACCTTGACCTGGCGCTTGCGCCGTTGGAACAGCATATTTTCAACGACTGTAAAAGTAACCTCAGGCTGTTGGAGTACGGGGCTTGCGGCTACCCGGTCATTTGCACCGAAACCGAAGCCTATCGCGGTCATCTGCCCTGTACACGGGTAAAGACCAACAGTACGCAGGAGTGGCTGGAAGCAATTCGCATGCACCTGTCGGACCCGCAGACCAGCTATCAGATGGGTGATCAGCTTCGTGAAATGGTGTTTCGTGATTTCATGTTGCGCGGCGATAACCTGCGCTATTGGGCCGATGGCTGGTTGCCGGATTGATTGACAGCGACCTGGTACAGCCTAGTCTGACCGACAGAACAATAACCGATGTTGATGGGCTGGAAGCCATGAACATGACGCCGCCAATCAGGCGACCCGCTCGTTATAGGAATCGATATGCAGCGCAGTATTGCCAATGACTCATCCGCTCCGTTGAACGAGCGTTTCACCCTGGTGCTTTGCGTTCACGAGCAACCTGGAGCCTTGCGCCGGGCGTTGCGTTACTACTCGACTTATCCATGCGCCTTGCTGGTTCTCGATTCGTCTGCCGAACCGGACGCCGCCGATGTGGCTGCATTGGCTGGCGCGCGTTATGTGCATCAGCCTGGAGGCGCTCATTTCGCCAGCAAGCTGCGTCAAGCAATGGAGTTCGTTGCGACACCTTATCTGGCGATGGCCGACGTCGACGCTTTCCTGTTGCCGGAGGCGATCGACCAGTCGCTGGATTTCCTGGCCGGCCATAGCGATTATTCCGCGTGCCAAGGTTATGCCCTGACCTGCGAGGCCCATGCCGCCCGTGTTGATTATTACCGTCGTGACCGCAAGGGCATCGAGGACTTCGACGATCCTGATGCCCAGGAGCGTTTCGCTACGTATGCCAACCACTGCCCATCGTTGATCAACGCAGTTGCCCGTACCGAGAGCGTTCAGCGCTGGTACCGCACGTTGCTTGCGGATTTCGACCTGGCCTGGCAGGAAGTTGGCCATGGCTGTGCGCTGGTGGCAGCGGGGAAGGTGCGTATCCTGCCGATTCCTTACGCGGTGCACGCCTTGGATACCCCTTCAACGCTAGAAGCCGGTCAGCTGGCTGCCGTGTTGAGCTACAGAGATGCGAACACGGCAGCGGTTCGTGAGCGCCTGGCGGTGATGCTGGGTTCGGCTTTCCAGCTGGGGCAGGGTGATCCATCGCGGATCATCGAGAGCCTGGTGGGCATCGGCGATTACTTGAGCCAGCGAGCCGCTTTCGCTCGAGCAAAACTGTTCGAGTCGGCCTGGAATTCGCAGTTGGAAGGGCCGATCTGCCGTTTCGAACCGACGCAGTTTGTCGAGTTGCCGTTCTATAATCAGGCGTTCTTCGAATGCTTGTCCCGGCTCGAGTTCCTGATGCATGCGATGCCTGCCGGGCATGTGCAACTACAGGAGTTGGAGGCGGTGCTGCTCAAGCAGCGAGAACTGGCGCGACCGCAGCGTAACACCGGCGCCGAGCCGCTCAACGAACGTTTGCTCAAGGCCTTCGAGCTCAACGCTTTCAATCTGGATGTGGTGCAGAAGTTGGCAACCATGCTCGAGGAAGGGGGGGCCGAGATCGTCAGCCAGAAGTTGAAGGATTGGGCGCGTCGTATCCAAGAGGTGATGCTGCAGGACCACGCCAGTCTTTTCGAGAGCATGCGGTCCGGGCAGTTGTTGCGTTGGCTGGAGGGTCGTGAGCCGAGCGAAGATCAGCTCAAGGACATCACCCGTTACCTGGCGCGCCATAAGGGCGGGCCGACGTTCGGCATTCTGTTGCTGGATCTCGAAGCGGATTTCACCCGTTTGCAGACGACGTTCGACAGCGTGATCAATGGTGCCTGCAGGGCGTTCAAAATCATCGTCTTCACAACGGGTGACCTGCCGGCCGAAACTACCCTGCAGAACACCCTGCATTTCGTCAAAGTCAACGAAAGCAACTACGTGGACAAGATCAATCAGGTCGTCAGCCAGAGCGATTGTGACTGGATGGTCCTCGCCGAGGCTGGAGATGAATTGACGCCGTCCGGCCTGCTGCACGCCAGCCTGGAATTGCTCGATGCGCCGCAATGCCGTGCGGTGGCGATGGACGAGTTCCAGCGTCAGCCCGACGAAACCCTGGCCGATGTGTTCCGCCCCGGCTTCAACCTCGATCTGCTGCTGAGTGTGCCTTCGCTGATGGCGCGGCACTGGCTGGTCCGTCGCGAGGTGCTGGTAGCTGTCGGCGGGTACTCACGCGACTTCAAGAATGCCCTGGAATTCGAGCTGCTCTTGCGCCTGATCGAACAGGATGGCATGGGTGGCCTGGCTCATCTGGACGAACCATTGTTGATCTGCAAGGCGCCGCAGGAAGAGGACAATGCCGACGAGCGCAAAGCCTTGCTCCGCCACCTCGTCGCGCGAGGCTACAAAGCCGATGTCAGCTCGACGGTGCCGGGTGTCTACAAGATCGATTATCGGTTCATCGAGCGACCGCTGGTATCGATTGTGTTGCATGGCGACAGCGACCTCGTGACCTTGCAGCGTTGCATCATCAACGTGTTGCAACGTACCCGCTATCAGCGCTTCGAGCTGTTGGTAGGCGAACACCCGGTCCACGGTTCGACACTGAAAGAGTGGCTCGCCAGCCAGGGGCACCAGGCCAGCCGTGTACGATTCATTGATGTCGAACCGGGGCTTGCCACGGCAACCCTGATCAATCAGGCCAGCCAGCAAGCCAAGGGCGATTACCTGCTCGCTCTGGCGGTGGACAGCGAAGTAGTGAACGTGAACTGGATCGAAATCCTGCTCAATCATGCCCAGCGTCCGGAAGTCGGCGTGGTCGGCGCCAGGTTGATCGACCGGCAGGGACGTACCACCCAGGCTGGCTTGATGCTGGGTTTCAACGGTGTGGTCGGTTCAGCCTTCGTTGGTGAACCAGCAGATGCGCGGGGCTACATGAACCGCCTGGTGGCAGAGCAGGACTGTACAGCGGTGTCCTTTGCCTGCCTGATGATCTCCACCCAACTATTCCAGGCGGTCGATGGCATCGATGACACGGTATTCGCCGAAGGTCTGGGGGATGTGGATCTTTGTCTGCAAATCGCGCAGTCCGGCTACCTTACCGTGTGGACGCCTTACGTTCAGGTCGTCAGCCCGGGCCACTTGCCGCAATCCGATAAAGCCCGCCAGGCCTTGGCCGGGAAGTGGCAGGCTGCGTTGTCTCATGACCAGAGCTACAACGCCAACCTGGCCTCGACCGGCCAGGGTTTTACCCTCGGGCCGGTGACCCAGGTGCCTTGGGCCACGCTCATTGGCCACACCGGCAGGTAGGCCTTGGTTATTTCTGCATCAGCACCGGCGCCCGCCGGGCGACACAGAAAGCTCACCTCATGGTGAGCTTTTTTTTGCCTAAAACCCCGCAAATACGGGGCTCCAGCCAGTGGCACCATAATTGCTTTGAAGGTATTGACGCCGGTATTAAGCGGCAAGGGCGCCGAATAATTGGCGTCTCTTGTCAGTACTCCCGGCGTTTTGACGCTGATGCGGTTCACCTTTTGAGAGAGACATATGAAGGCAGTAATTCTGGCTGGAGGATTAGGCACTCGCATCAGTGAGGAGTCGCATCTCAAGCCCAAGCCGATGATTGAAATTGGTGGCAAGCCAATCATCTGGCACATCATGAAGATCTACTCTCACTACGGCATCAATGATTTTGTGGTTTGCCTGGGCTACAAGGGCTACGTCATCAAAGAGTACTTCGCGAATTATTTCCTGCACATGTCGGACGTGACGTTCGACATGGCGCAGAACAGCATGCACATCCACCAGGGCAAAGCCGAGCCATGGCGCGTCACGCTGGTGGACACCGGCGAAGTCACCGGGACCGGAGGGCGCCTCAAGCGCGTGCGCGATTATCTGGGCGAAGAGACGTTCTGCTTCACCTATGGTGACGGAGTTTCCAACGTCAATATTCGCGACTTGGTCGAGTTCCACCAGCAGCACGGCAAGCTGGCGACGGTCACGACTGTCCAGCCGCCGGGGCGATTTGGCGCGATGGAACTTGAAGGCGCATGTGTCAGGGGCTTCCAGGAAAAACCCCAAGGCGACGGTGGATGGATCAACGGCGGCTTTTTTGTACTTGAGCCCGCCGCGCTCGATGGCATCGAGGACGATACCACCACCTGGGAATACGAGCCGATGCGCAACCTGGCACGTCAAGGTCAACTGATGAGTCATCTTCATCGCGGTTTCTGGCAGCCAATGGACACGCTGCGTGACCGTGTTTTCCTCGAAGAGCGCTGGAACAGTGGCCAGGCCGAGTGGAAGCTCTGGCCATGAACGCGTTCTGGATGGGCAAAAAGGTTTTCCTGACCGGCCACACGGGCTTCAAGGGCGGCTGGCTGGCGCTATGGCTACGGGAAATGGGCGCCGAAGTCCGCGGCTTTGCCCTGCCTGCCGACACCACGCCGGCTCTGTGGTCTGTCGCGGGCCTTGAAGGCCTGGTCCCTGGAGACCTGGCGGACATTTGCGATGGGGCGGCCCTCTCTTCGGCGCTCCAGGGGTTCCAACCCGAGGTGGTCTTGCACCTGGCCGCGCAACCGCTGGTGCGCGAAGCCTATCGCAACCCCGTCCAGACCTACGCCACCAACGTCATGGGTAGCGTCAATCTGCTGGAAGCCGTTCGGCATTGCCCCAGCGTGCGCGCCGTGGTCGTGGTAACGACCGATAAATGCTACGAGAACCGTGAGTGGATCCTGCCTTATCGCGAGTACGACGCCCTGGGCGGCTTCGATCCCTATAGCAACAGCAAGGCGTGTGTCGAGCTGCTTTGTGCCTCTTACCGCAACTCGTTCCTGAACGAGTCTGGCGTGGCATTGGCGACCGCTCGGGCGGGCAATGTCATCGGTGGCGGCGACTGGTCGCCGGAGCGCCTTGTGCCGGATATTTTTCGCGCCTGGCAAAACAACGAAGAAGTGGTCCTGCGTTATCCCCAGGCGACCCGTCCATGGCAGCACGCGCTCGAGCCGTTGATGGGCTACCTGATGCTGGCCAGGGCGCTGGTGGAAAAGGGTGAACGTCACGTCGGCGCCTGGAACTTCGGCCCTGAGAGCGGCAACGTCGCTTCGGTCGAAACCATCGTCGGCTTGCTTGCCGAGCAATGGCCGGTGCCGGTGCGCTGGTCGGTGGATCCCCAAGCGCAACCCCACGAGGCCGGTTTATTGGCTCTCGATTCCAACAAGGCACGTGAAGAGCTTGGCTGGAGGCCGCGCTGGTCGCTGGCGACCAGCCTTGAACGCACGCTGGCCTGGCATCTGGCCTGGCAGAACGGACAGGACATGCACAATTTTACCCGCAAGCAGATCGCGGATTACCAAGGCGATACCCATGAGTGAAAGTATTGCGCAATTGCGCCAACAAATTGTCGAGCTGGTGGGGCGTTACGCGCAGTCGGCGCTCGCTCCGCAAGTTTTCGTTGCCGGCCAGAGCAGCGTACCGCCGGCCGGCAAGGTCATCGGCGCTGCCGAGCTGCAATCCATGACCGAAGCGGTGCTGGACGGCTGGCTGACGACGGGGCGCTTCAACGAGGCGTTCGAAAAACGCTTGGGTAAATACCTGGGGCGTCGGTGCGTGCTGACCACCAATTCTGGATCGTCGGCTAACTTGCTGGCATTTTCCGCCCTGACCTCGCCGCGCCTGGGCGACCGCGCGATCAAGCCGGGCGATGAAGTGATCGGTGTGGCCGCCGGCTTCCCCACCACCGTCAACCCGATCCTGCAGTTTGGCGCGGTCCCGGTATTCGTCGATGTCCAGATGGGTACCTACAATATCGACCCGGCCAAGATCGAAGCAGCCATCGGGCCGAAGACCAAGGCCATCATGCTGGCGCACACCCTGGGCAATCCCTATGACCTGGGTGTCGTGCGGGCTCTGTGCGACAAATACAAGCTGTGGCTGATCGAAGACTGCTGCGATGCCCTGGGCTCCACCTACAAGGGGCAGATGGTCGGCACGTTCGGCGACATCGGCACCTTGAGCTTTTACCCGGCGCACCACATCACTATGGGCGAGGGCGGTGCGGTGTTTACCGACAGCCCGTTGCTCAAGCGCATCATGGAGTCCTTTCGGGACTGGGGCCGCGACTGCTACTGCGAGCCGGGCCAGGACAACACCTGCAAGCAGCGCTTTTGCAAGCAGATGGGCGAACTGCCAGAAGGCTACGACCACAAGTACACCTATTCGCACCTGGGCTATAACCTGAAGATTACCGACATGCAGGCTGCCTGTGCCTTGGCGCAGATGGACCGTGTAGAAGACTTCACGATTGCGCGCAAGCGCAACTTCCAATGGCTCAGCCAGCGTCTGGCCAATTGTGCCGACTTCCTCATCCTGCCCGAGGCCACCCCGGACAGCGACCCGTCGTGGTTCGGTTTTCCCGTGACCCTGCGCGATGGCTGCGGTATCCAGCGTGTCGAGCTGTTGCGTTACCTGGATAGCCAGAACGTTGGCACGCGCTTGCTGTTCGCCGGCAACCTGGTGCGTCAACCCTACATGCTTGGCCGCAACTTCCGTATCAGTGGCGAGTTGACGGTCACCGACAAAATCATGAACGACACTTTCTGGATCGGCGTCTGGCCGGGCCTGGGTGAGGAGCACCTGGGCCACGCGGCACGTTGCCTTGAACACTTCTTCGGGCTGGATCGCTGATGCGCGCTTATGTCCTCTGCGGCGGCTTTGGTACTCGCCTGAGTACCGTGCTCCAAGGCTCGCAGAAAGCCGTCGTGGATATTCACGGCCGGCCATTCCTGGCGTTGGTGCTGGCTGAGCTCAAGCAGGCGGGCATCGCGCAGGCGGTCTTGTGCGCACATTATCGGGCCGATCAATTGGCCGAGCTGCTGCCATCGCTGACGGCCGAAACCGGGCTGGACCTGCGGATTGTGGTGGAGGAACAACCCATGGGCACCGGCGGCGCGATCCTGCACGCCTTGCATCAAATACCACCCGAAGGTCGCTTCCTGGTACTCAACGCCGATACCTGGCTCGACCGCCAGGCCTATCGGTTGGCCATGGCCGCCACCGGCGACGTGCTGGTGGGGGTGCAGGTGGAGGATCGTTCCCGCTACGGCAGCCTGGACTGCTCCGAGGACCTGCAGTTGCTGGCGCTCAACGAAAAAGGGCTGAGCGGACCAGGCCGGGTCAATGCTGGCGTCTATGCCTTCGCCGCCGACGCCCTGCGGGCATGCACCGTTCAGGCCTGCTCGATGGAGCAGGACATCCTGCCGATGCTTATCCGCCGTCAGTCACTCAAGGTCTGTGCCTACACCGGACCCTTTATCGACATTGGAACGCCTGACGCCTTGAACGCATTCAAGTCGGGGTTCAAGGAGGCCGTCAGCTCATGAATCAATTGGCCAGAACACAAACGGTCTACCTGAACCAGACCATTCTCGATGCCGTCGAGTGCATCGAGACGGGCGATCTGCAAATCGTCTTCGTGGTCAATGAGCAGTGGCGCCTGGAAGGCGTGCTGACCAACGGCGACTTGCGTCGTTACCTGCTCCAGGGCGGGGCGACGAACGTGCCTGTCACCGAGTGCATGAACACCGCCTACCGTTCGGTAAAGGTGGGTGCATCGCGCGAGGAAATGCTCAAGATCTTCGACCTGAGCTACAACGCCATTCCGGTGGTGGACGCGTCCGGCTGCCTGGTGGATGTGGTCACACCCGCACGGCTCGCGGCCAACCAGGAAGTGCCGGTGCTGGCCCGGGCGAGGGCGCCGGTGCGCATGAGCTTCAGTGGCGGTGGTTCGGACCTGACTTATTACTTCGTGGAAAACCCGGCTGCGGTACTCAGTTGCACGGTCGGGCTGTATTCCCACGCGACGCTGATCCCGCGTACCGACAACGTGATTCGGATCTTCTCCGAAGACTTGGGCACCCGCGAATCCTATGCCTCGCTGGACGACCTCATGGACCACGCCGACAAAGGACTGCTGGCAACTATCGTCTCGGTCATTCAGCCCAACTACGGGTTAGATCTGTACATGCGTTCCGACTTCCCCGTTGGTTCCGGGCTGGGTGGTTCGTCGGCGGTCGCCACGGCGGTCATTGCCGCGTTCAATGAACTGCGCCGCGATCGCTGGAGCACCTATGAAGTCGCGGAGCTGGCGTTCCAGGCCGAGCGCCTGTGCTTCGGAATCGCCGGTGGTTGGCAAGACCAGTACGCTTCGGCATTCGGCGGCTTCAACCTGATCGAGTTCAGGGAAGGCCGCAACCTGGTGCACCCGATCCGCCTCGAAGACTCGATCTGCAACGAGCTGGAAGAGTGCCTGGTGCTTTGTGACACCCGCATCTCCCATGACTCCGGCAAGCTCCACGTCCAGCAGCGCGAAGAAATGAGCAGCAGGGGCGAGCAAAGCCTGTTGCTGACGGAAAGCGTGTCGCTGTGCCGGCGCATGCACCACCATTTGATTCGGGGTGAGTTGCATGATTTCGGTCGCTGCCTGCACGACGGCTGGATGCTCAAGAAGCAGTTTTCACAAGCCGTAAGCGACGGCGTGCTCGACCAGATTTACGAATGTGCCCTGGACGCGGGCGCCCTGGGTGGCAAGTTGCTGGGCGCCGGTGGCGGTGGCTTCTTCCTGTTTTTCGTACAACCCCAGCACCGTCAAGCCGTGACCGAAAAGGTCAGAATGCTTGGCTGCCGAACCACCGATTTCCGTTTTGAATCCAGCGGTGTCACTTCCTGGCGGACCAAAATTCAATGAGCAAGCAGATATTCAGCATCGATGGGATCACCATTGGTGAGGGCCACACTTTTGTCATCGCGGAAGTGGGCAACAACCATAACGGCTCGGTGGAGCTGGCCCGGCAACTGGTGGACGCCTCCATCGCTGCGGGCGCCGACTGCGTGAAGTTCCAACTGCGCAACCGCGAAGCCCTGTATCGGCGCAAGGCCGATGGCTCGCGCGCTGAAGACCTGGGAGTGGAATACATTCAAGACCTGTTGGATAAAGTTGAACTGAGTGTGGATGAACATCGGCTTATTCGCGACTATTGCGCGCAACAGGGCATCAGCTACATCTGCACCCCTTGGGACGAACCGAGTGTGGACGTGCTGGCCGGTTTCGACGTGCCAGCGCTGAAAATCGCCTCCGCCGACCTCTGCAACCCTTACCTGATTGCCAAGGCCGCGTCCCTGGGCAAGCCGTTGATCCTGTCGACCGGCATGTCGCTGGAGCATGAGATCGAGCGCGCCATCGAGCAATTGAACGGCTTGGGCGTACCGTTCGCATTGCTGCATTGCAACAGCACCTACCCAGCGCCGGAAACCGATATCCAGCTCGGTTACCTGGCGCGCCTCCGTGAGCTGCACGGCTTGATCGGTTATTCCGGCCACGAACGTGGCACTGCCATCAGCATCGCCGCCGTGGCGCTGGGCGCCAAGCTGATCGAGCGCCACATCACCCTTGATCGCGGCATGGAAGGCCCGGATCACCTTGCCAGTCTGGAACCGGAAGAGTTCCGTCAACTGGTCGAAGGCATCCGCCAGGTCGAGAAAGCGTTGCCGTGGACCGGACCGGGGCGCCACGCCAGCCAGGGCGAATTGCTCAATCGTGAAAACCTCGGCAAAAGCGTGATCGCGGCCCGTGCAATCGAGCCTGGCGAAACGTTCACCCAGGACATGTTGCGCGTCGCGAGTCCGGGCCAGGGTCTACCGCCTTACCGACTGGCCGATCTGCTGGGCAAGCAGGCCGGACGGGTCATCGCCCAGGGCGATTTCCTGTTCGACAGCGATCTGGTTGCCCAGCAAGTGATTCGTCGCGAATACGCCATGCCGATTCTCTGGGGCGTGCCGGTTCGTTATCACGACTTCCTGCAATACGACCAGTGGATCAAGCCCGACCTGTTCGAATTCCACTTGTCCTACCGCGACCTCAGTGTGGCGCCTCAGGCGTACCTTCGCACCGTGGACTGCTCGCGCCTGGTGGTCCATGCGCCCGAGTTGTTCGAAAACAGCGAACTGCTGGACCTGGTGGCCGATGACCTGGAATACCGTCAGCGCTCCATCGCCAACCTGCAACGGGTGGTGGATGCGACTTTGCAGATCGCCGAGTTTTTCCCCAACGCCGATTCGCTGCTGATCGTGGCGAACATCGGTGGCTTCTCGGCTGACGAGCCTTTCCCGGTGAGTCACCGGGCCGAGCTGTATCGACGCTTTCGCGAGTCCTGCGCCCAGATCGATTTTGGTCGTACCGAATTGATCCCGCAGAACATGGCGCCGTTCCCGTGGCACTTCGGCGGGCAGCGCCACCAGAATATTTTCATGATGCCGCAGGAACTGGCCGAGCAGGCCAAGGCCATGGACATGCGCCTGTGCCTGGACCTCTCGCATCTGCAAATGGCCTGCTTCCATTTCGGCCTGGACTTCCAGGCGGCGCTGGCCCTGTTGCTGCCGCATTCGGCGCACCTGCATGTGGCGGACGCCAAGGGCAGTAACGGCGAGGGTGTCCTGATGGGCACAGGTGATGTGGACTGGCCGGCTACCTGGGCGCAACTCAAGGATTATCCACAGGTGAGTTTCATTCCCGAAGTGTGGCAAGGCCACAAGGATCACGGTGCCGGATTCTGGTCGGCGCTTGAATTCCTGAACAAATTGAATTGAGCCGAGCGCTCGGCGAACTGAGGTTTTGACGATGAGTACCAAAATGCGTGTAGCTGACTACATCATGAATCGACTGGCGGGACTGGGCATCAAACAGGTGTATTTCCTGCCAGGTGGCGGCGCCATGCATTTGAACGATGCCCTGGGACGTCATCCCGACCTGGAGCCGATCCTGTGCCTGCATGAACAGGCCGCCGGTATCGCAGCCGAAGCGGCGGGCAAGCTGAGCGGGGGGCCGAGTGCCTGCATGACCACGTGCGGCCCGGGCGCCACCAACGCGGTCACCGCGACCCTGGGTGCCTGGCTCGATTCCACGCCGGTATTTTTCATTTCCGGCCAGGTCAAGACCGCCGACTTGAAAGCCGGCACCGGTTTGCGCATGTTGGGCGTGCAGGAGGCCGATATCGTCTCCATCGTTTCCTCGATTACCAAGGGCGCCGTGACCCTGACCGACCCGCTGGCGGTCGCCGAAGTGTTCGATGAACTGGAGCATGCCGCGCTGACCGGTCGTCGCGGCCCGGTCTGGCTGGACGTGCCGCTGGATGTACAGGCGGTACAGATCGATCCGGCTCAGTTGCGCCGTGCGAAGTTGCCGCCGGTTGCCACGGCCGTCGACGTCAGCGAGTCGGTGAGCCGCACGCTTGAGTTGCTCAAGACCGCTAAGCGTCCGGGCATCATCGCCGGCAGCGGTATTCGCATGGCCGGTGCTGTCGAGGCCTTCAATGCGTTGGTTGAGAGTGCGGGCGTCCCCGTCATGCCGACGTGGATGTCCATGGATCTGATCGAGGATGATCATCCGCTCTTCGGCGGTCGTCCAGGTTCGATCGCGCCGCGCTGGGCGAACTTTACCCTGCAGAACTGCGATCTATTGATTGTGCTGGGCTCGCGCCTGGACATGGCACTGACGGCTTACAACCATGCGCATTTCGCACCGTATGCCAAGAAGGTCGTGGTCGATATCGATCCGGCGGAAATCGCCAAGCTGCAAATGCCGCTCGAAGTCAAAGTCGTGGCTGACGTCAAGCCCTTCATCGAAGGGCTTGTTGCCGGTATCAAGGCCGCTTCGCTGCCGGATTACTCCGCCTGGCGTTCGCAGATCGCCGCCTGGCGTGAGCGGTATCCATTGCTGCAACCTGAGCACGCCGACGACAGCGAAGGCGTGAGCATGTATCACTTCACCGATCGCCTCTCGGACCTGTTGAGCGAAGGCGATGTGATCGCCCCGGGCAGTTCCGGTTTCGCCTCGGAACTGTTCCTGCTCAATCTGCGGCTGAAGAAAGATCAGCGCTGCTTCCACAACCGCGGGACCGGCTCGATGGGCTTCGGTGTACCGTCGGCTATCGGTGCCTGCCTGGCCTCGGGTCGCAAGCAGACGATCTGTGTGGAGGGCGATGGCGGCGTGCAGCTCAATATCCAGGAACTGGCCACGCTGGCCGCGCAGAACCTGCCGATCAAGTGCTTCGTGATCAACAACCAGGGCTACGCCTCGATCCGTACGTCGCAGAACATGCATTTCAAGTTGCTGGTCGGCGCCGATGACACCAGCGGCCTGAAACTGCCCGACCTGCAGCAATTGTCCGCCGCCTATGGCGTGGGCTATGCACGCATCGACGCGCATGAAGGACTGGACGCTGCCTTGAGCGAAGTACTCGGACGCAGTGGACCGGTAATCTGCGAGGTGCTCGTCCAGATCGAAGAAGCGCGGGTGCCGCGTGTGATGACCCGTATCAACGAGCAGGGCAAGCCGGAGACCGGTGCGCTGGAAGACCTTTACCCATTCCTGCCGCGCGACGAATTTAATGCGCAGATGGCGATTTCGGAGCGCAACTGAAATGGCCTGGCTGAAGCGAAAGTTGACCGGTCTCAGCTACCGTTATCTACGCGGCACGGTGTCCTGGGCGCATGCCAAGTCGCCTGAAATTCGTCATGAGCGGCTGTTGCCGTATTCGAGCTATGCGCCGTGGTGTGGCGACCGCGCCTTTGAGCAGGCGCTGGCGCTGGTCGAGAGCAACACCCTGGTGGATAAATACCGGCTGTACGAGCTGTGGTCGCTGGCCCGGCAGTTGAACGGTGTCGACGGCGACTTCCTTGAAGTGGGTGTGTGGCGTGGCGGTTCGGGCTGCCTGTTGGCATTGGCCAGCCAGCGCCCAGGACGCAAGGTATTCCTCGCCGACACGTTCACCGGCGTGGTCAAGGCGGGCAGTCTTGATACCCGCTACGAGGGGGGAGAACACAGCGACACCGATATTCAACTGGTGGCGGCACTCGCGGCGCGTTGCGGCGTGACCGATAGTGTCCACCTGCTGGAAGGCATGTTCCCGGAGCATAACGCCGAGCATGTCGGTCCACGGCTAGCCTTCCTGCACATTGACGTGGACGTGTACGAGTCTGCGCGCAGCGTGCTGGAATGGGCGTTGCCACGCCTGGTGGCCGGCGCTGTCGTGGTGTTCGACGATTATGGTTTTTTTGGTTGCGAAGGTGTGACCCGGTTGGTGAATGAGTTCACCGCCGCGAACCAGGATTTCCGCTTCTTGCACAACCTCAACGGGCATGCCGTGTTGGTGAGGATCGCGTCAGGAGACCGCCATGCTTGATGAGCAGAACTTCAAACATGTGCTGGTTTATGGCGCGCGTTTGGCCGGTCAGCGGGTCCAGGCTTACCTGGCGGATCGAGATGTCAGGATCAGCGCTTTCCTGGATCGCGATGCGTCTCTGGATCAGGTCGATGGCATCCCTGTCGCCAGTGCCCAGGAGTGGGCTGCCAGCCATGATCCCGCCAGCGCCTGCGTAATCATCGGCTTGTTCAACAATTATGTGGACGTCGGCGAAGTCGTAACCCAATTGCAACAATTGGGTTATGGCCGTGTTGTCAGCCTTGTTGAATTCGTTCGTCATTTCCCCGAAGGACAGCCGTTTCGTTACTGGTTGGTGGATCCGCGTTACTACGAGGCCAATGCTGATCGGATCGCCCATCTGCGCGAGAACCTGGCTGATGAGACAAGCCGGGAACTGCTGGATCGCATCGTTGATTTTCGGATCACGGGTGATTATTCGCGGTTGCCCGCGCCTTCGCCCAGACAGTATTTTCCTGAAGACCTGCCGACCTGGCCGCAGCCGCTGCGCTTCATTGATTGTGGCGCCTATACCGGCGACACCGTGGAAGAGATGCGTGCTGCCGGACTAGCCTTCGAGGCCGTGGCGACCTTTGAACCCAACCTTGAAAATTACGCCGTGCTCGTCAAAAGCCAGGCTGATCTCAACGCCGTCAACTTTCCTTGCGGGGTGTCCAACGGCAATCGGCAGGTCGGTTTCGACGGTGCATTGGGCGCTGGCGGCCATCTTGTCGAGTCGGGTGGTGAAACCGTGACGTGCGTTCGACTGGATGACGCACTGCCGCGCTTTTCACCAACACTGATCAAGATGGACATTGAAGGCGAAGAGCCTGCAGCGCTGGAGGGATCCTTGCAACTTCTGCGTCAGTACCGTCCGAACCTGGCTGTCAGCATTTATCACCGCGCCGAACATCTGTGGAGCATTTTTGAACAGATAGACGGATACGGCCTCGGTTATCGCTTTTTTCTGCGCTGCCATGCTCATAGCTCGTTCGATACGGTGCTTTATGCGGTGGCGTCCAATGACTTTGAACGCTGCAATGGGGTAGCAACGCATGCGTAACTATGAAAATGCCGATCTACTGCAAAGTGAAGCGCTGACGGAAGGCCATATCTATCAGTGCTCGATCTCCCTTGACGGGCAATCCTCAATCCTGAAGTTTCGTTTCGATCCGCAGGCGAGCATTGCTGCCGAACAGGAAGTAGTGCTGCGCTCGCGTCATCATTTGGATGTCCTGAAACGACTCGGCACGTACCCCGCCATGGCCAGGTTACTTCGCCTTGACGCGTCCGAGTTTTCTTATGACACGCTGGAAAGACAACTCGACGCACCGGTCTATGTTTTTGGCGCTCATCAGGTGGGTGTGCTGTTGGCACGCCTGTTCGCCGACCGTGGCGGTCGCGTCCAGGCGTTCTTCGATAACGATGTGAACAAACAGAACACAACGCTTGACGGGATCCCGGTGCGGGCGTTCGACCTTTCCAGCCTGCCCGGCAACGCACTTATTGTCTTGGGCAGTGGCCGTTATAGCGCGGTCATTGAACGTGACCTGGAGGCCAAGGGTTGGAGCAATTTCATGACGATGCAGCAGTTTCTTGTTGCGATGGATGCGCCTTATATTACTGAGGCCAGTTTTCGGAATTACAGGACTAAGGTCATCGATCAACGCCTGGCTTTCATATCCGCATTTTTATGCCTTGATGATGAGCGCTCGCGACAAGTATTCGATGGCTTGATGGCCATGCGTCTTGATCTCGGCCATGCTGACTCGAAGATTCGTTCCGACTACATGGATGAATATATCGAGCCTGAAT
This sequence comes from Pseudomonas sp. R3-56, assembly GCF_051132075.1. Lineage (NCBI taxonomy): Bacteria > Pseudomonadati > Pseudomonadota > Gammaproteobacteria > Pseudomonadales > Pseudomonadaceae > Pseudomonas > Pseudomonas sp. R3-56. The sequence goes on from NZ_CP071657.1 coordinate 1,807,883, forward strand.
TCATCCAGGCCGAAGACCTTCGTCATTATGTCGATGCCGGTGCCTATAACGGCGATACATTGAGCAAAATCGAATCACGGTTCGGTCCGGTGGAAAGTGCTTGTCTTTTTGAACCGGAGCAGTTGGCATTCCTGGAGTGCCAGAGCAAGTTCAATGGGCGCTCCAAAGTGAAAGTGCTTCAGGCGGCCATGACCGAAGTGGCTTGCCAGTTATCAGCGCCCGAATCCAATAGTTGTGATGTACTCGGTGCGTTATCTTCCGAGCAGCCCGCGACAGCGCAGGCGCATGTACCTGGCATCCCTCTGGATGAGATCATGTCCGGCGATGTGACCCTGATCAAGCTCGATATCGAAGGCGCCGAACAAGGCGCGCTGCGTGGCGCTCGACAAGTCATACAACGGGAACGACCGAAGTTGTGCGTGTGCGCCTACCACCGTAGTGATGACTTATGGAAGTTGATCGATACCGTTCTGTCCATTCGCTCTGATTACAAAGTCGGTGTTCGTCATTATTCGGATATTGTCGACGACACCACACTCTATTTTTATTGATGTCTCGGTTCGTGATATGTCTTCACGATTGATTAAAAAAGAATTTTAAGGGATGTACGTCAATGAGTTTCAATCCCACCCTTGCTGATCGCTTGGAATACTGGAACGGCTTTTACAGTCGTCAAGATACATCGGTACCGCAATTGCCTTCTCAGTTTTCAGTGTTCTCGGCTGGTGAGTTCATTGGCGTGGACGCGGTTGTTGAGTTTGGTTGCGGCAATGGGCGCGACAGTGAATTTTTTGCGCTCAACGGTTTCCAGGTGTTGGCATTCGATGCCTCCAGCGAAGCCATAACGTTATGCCGACAGCGGACAAAAAGTGCCAAGGTCCAGTATTTGTTGAGCAACGCCGAGGGCAGTACTGAACACCTCCAGGATTTTCTGCAAGGCAAACGTCGGGTTGCGGTCTATGCGCGTTTCTTTTTGCATGCAATCGACGCAGAGGTGGAAAAGGCGTTCTTTGACATGTTGGAAAATACGCTTGCCCCCGGCAGCCTGGTTTTCCTGGAATACAGGACCACGGAAGATGAAAACGGGGCGAAACGATTTGGTCAACACTACCGCCGCTATATCGACCATGAGGCTTTAATCGATACGCTGCAGGGCAAGGGATTTTCGATTTCCTACCAGATACAGGGGCGAGGCTTTGCAAAGTACCGCGATGAAGATGCTCTGGTCGGGCGTTGCGTTGCTGTAAAGGGGTGAACATGATACCTGAGCAACTTAGAGAGAAACGTTTGGTACTGTTTGGTGCCGGGCGAGTGGCACGACTGATGTTTGCCCGGTTTCCCGAGCTGAACGTAGTTGCGTTCGCGGATAACGATCCGCTCAAGGAAGGAACCTTTGTCGGCCGGGTCCCGGTCGTTCTGCCGTCGACCTTGCATTCCCTGGAGTACGATCTGGTCGTTATCAGCACTGGTTGGTGGGAAAGTATTAGTGCTCAACTGGGGGAATTGGGTGTTCCGGCGGAAAAAGTCGTGCTTCCTCCGAAAAGCATGCTGGCGGTCAATAATGGCGCCAAACCTTTTTCACATGACTTCACCAAAGCGCTGGCAGTGGATGCCATTCAACGGGTCGGTGATTTTGCGGAAATGTTCAATATCCCCATTCTGATGGATTTCGGCACGCTTCTGGGGGCCACACGCGATGGCGACCTGATCCCGTGGGATGATGATGTTGATTTTTCTATCAATGACGACGAATTTCCCTTGCTGTTGGATCATCTCTCCGACCTCAAGTCGCTCCTTCCGCATCGAGCGGGCGTTTGCATTGAGATCATCATCCTCAAGTCGGGTGATCGCGTCACGGGTGTGTCTGTTACGTTCGAGAACACGCTTGATTGCGACGTCATCGTCCCGTTTGAACTCGGTTTCATGCGGCGGATTTTTGAAGATGGGAAATCGGTCACCAAGTCCTCCGGTCCGGAGTTTATTGCCCCTGAAGTGCACTTTCGTTCGGCCGATACAATAAATTTTCTGGGGCGACAGTTCTTCACTCCATACGATGTACCCGGTTATCTGACGTACGTTTATGGTAATTGGCAGGCTCCCAAGCAGGATGTCACGTTGGCCGACTATCCGATGCAAGAGTCTGATTACCAAGAAACCTCGAGGTCAGTTTTCTGAAAAAGAACATGCATATCCGCCAGCCAGTTTCCGCATTCAGGTTGCCTGACGATTTGCAACCGATTCTGACCGGGCTGGGGCTGTTGGATGAACTGGCCGGTGCTCATATTTTGCTGACCGGCGGAACGGGGTTCTTTGGCCGCTGGCTTCTGGCATTGATACGCGAGCTCAACGGTCAAGGGGCCGCCATCACGGTGACAATCACCTCGCGCAACCCTTCACGTTTTCTAGCGGCACATCCTGAATATAGGGAGTGCGCTTGGGTCAGTTGGTTTGCGGGCGATATTCGTGATCTCGTTGAGTTGCCGGGACGTGCGCCTGACTTGATTTTGCACGCCGCGGCAGATACGTCGGCAGCGGCAAACGCACATCCACTGGAGCTGTTCAATACGCTCGTCGACGGCGCACGACGGGTATTTGACCTTGCTGCACGTAACACCTCTTCACGCGTGTTGTTAACCGGCTCGGGTGCCCAGTACGGAAGCCTGCCTTTTACTACCGGTGTTTGTGAGTCCTATAGCGGAGCCTGCGTAAGTAATGCCGTCAGCAGTGCCTACGCCGAAGGCAAGCGGGCGCAGGAAACGCTGGGGGCATTATATGCGCAACGTCACGGAACCCAGATCGTGATGACTCGTTGTTTCGCTTTCGCAGGGCCAGGGTTGCCGCTGGATGGCCACTTTGCCATCGGCAACTTTGTTCGTGACGCCCTTTATGGCGATGAGATTGTTCTCAAATCCAGTGGCCAGGCCATCCGTAGTTACTTGTATGGCGCGGACCTCGCGGTCTGGCTGTTGACCTTGCTTGTGCGTGGTGAGCCCGGTGTTGCTTACAACGTGGGCTCGGACCAGCCAATCAGCATCGCTGACCTGGCCCAGCGAGTCGTTGCCCGGATAGCGCCAGAAAAACCAGTAATAGTGCTGGGGCGTGCCGACGACGCGGGGCGCTCGTTCTATGTACCTGACATCAATCGCGCCAGAGGCTTGGGGCTGGACATCTGGACCTCCCTGGACGCCTCCATCGACCGCATGGTGGATTGGGCCCGTGATCTGGATAACGAATCGACATCTGATGCCCGCTGACCGGGCTTGACACCTCACCCTATTCGACGAGAGATAAGTGTTGATGCGCAAACTGTTCTCCAAGCGGCCACAGCCTTACTACATTTACGCGCCGAATTATCGCCGCAGTTCCGCTGGCATTCGTGTGCTGCACATGCTGTGCGATGCACTCAACCGTTCCGGCCATGAAGCCTATGTCGTCTCCCGGGTGCTCAATCCAAATCTGATTACACCCTACTTGAGCAATGACGTCATCGCATTGCACCGGTCCCAGGGCCTGGAGCCAATTGCGGTTTATCCGGAGATCATTGACGGTAATCCACTCGGGGCGGGGATCGTTGTGCGTTACCTCCTGAACCAGCCAGGGTATCTGGGAGGCAGTGGCATCTACGAACCGGATGACCTGTTGTTCGCTTATTCGCGGGGACTGCTGCAGCCTGGGACGCCGGAGGAAAATATCCTCCATTTGCCGGCAATTGATCTGAGTATCTTTTGCCCGCCCGTCAATCCAGCCAAACGGATACCTGGGAAAGTCTGTTACTACCAGGGGAGGGCAGCGCAGGCGAAAATTGATCCAGGATTATTGCCGCCGGATGCAACGGAAATCACGCCTGAGTTTCCAGACTCCTGGGAAGGTCTGGCCGATCTTTTCCAGCAGTGCGAATATTTTTATCTTGCCGAGCGCTCGGGGTTGGCTGCTGAAGCTGCACTTTGTGGGTGTATCAGTATTGTGCTGCCGGGCAAATATGCACAAGGACAGTTGTCTGAGTTCGAGAACAAGAATTATGGAACGGCTTGGGGCAATACTCCCGAGGCCATTGAACGCGCCCGGCAAACCCTGCCCTTGTTGCGCCAGGCTCAGTTTGAACATCAAGCGAAATTCTGGTCCGCGCTGGACCATTTTATTGACGTGACCCAACAAGCGGTGCGTACCCTGCGGGAGCAGAGCCAGGGGGGGGAGGGTGGCCGATGGCTGGCTCCGCGAGTGCTGAGCGATGTGCAACGAAACGTACTCCAGTCGTATCTGAGCGACAAAACGGTGCCGGCATTCGAGTTGTTGGTGCTTGGTGGCAAGGACCCACAGGCCTTGGCTCGTACGCTTGGCAGCATTAACGCCCTCGATGATTTCTACGCTTCGATTCATGTGACCGTGGTGACGCTTGACGTGGCCAGCATTGCCCCCCAGCCCAACCTGGATGTGTTTCAGATCGCTACGGGGTCGCAAAGCCTGGAGCTCATCAACCAACGGCTATTCGAGTCGAGTGCCGATTGGTTCATGATACTCAGGGCCGGTGATGAGTTGACTGCCAGCGGTTTCTTGTCCGCCGCTCTGGATCTGATCGACGCACCTGGGCTGCGGGCGGTTTATGCCGACGAAGTCATGCGCCACGCCAACGGCAATCTGGATTTGATGCTGCGTCCGGACTTCAACCTTGATTTGTTGCTCAGCCTGCCTGCCACCATGGTTGGGCATTGGCTGTTTCGTCGCGATGTCTGGCAGGGACTGGGCGGTTTCGTGACCGATTGGCCAGAAGCCTTCGAACTGGAATTCATTCTGCGCCTGATCGAAACAGCCGGGCTCGAAGGGTTGGGGCACATCAGCGAACCCTTGGTGGTTAGCGATCTCCTGACTTTGCAAGATAATCCGCAGGAGCGGGCAGTCATTGAGCGGCACCTGCATGTACGGGGCTTCCCGGCGGCGCAGGTCGATGCGCAACTGACGGGCTGTTATGAGCTGAACTTCAACCATGCCGATACGCCGATGGTCAGTATCGTGATCGTGATCGACGGGCAGCTACCTCATGCACAACGATGCCTCGACAGCCTATTGGCACAAACTCAGTACAGTCGCTACGAATTGCTGTTGCTGGATCGTGGCAATGAAGAGTCGACGCTGTGCGAGTGGCTGTCGGGCATTGAGCAATTGGGTATCGACAATATCCAGGTACTGCGTTTCTCCTCCGGTGCATCGGCCGAAGCCATTCGCAACCAGGCCGCTGCTCAGGCAAGGGGCGATGTGCTTTTATTCCTCGACTGTGCCATCGGTGTGATCGAGCAGGGCTGGCTCCAACAATTGCTTAACCATGCCATGCGCCCGGAAGTGGGGTGTGTCGGGGCGAAGTTGACTGATGCGGACGGTAAGCTGCGTCATGCCGGGCTGTTGACCGGGTTGGGTGGTACCGTGGGCAGGCCATTGGTAGGCCAGAGCTCCGACACGGCAGGCTATATGCTCCGGGGACAGGTGGATCAGAACTACAGCGCTGTGAGTGGCCAGTGCCTGATGCTGCGTCAGGAGCTGTTCCTTGCGTTGGAGGGCTTTGATGAGGGGCTCGCGCCTTGGGCGGATGTGGATCTTTGTCTAAGGGCCCAACAAGCCGGTTATTTGAACGTGTGGACGCCGCGAGTGAAATTACTGGTGAGCGAGTCGGAAAGCCCTGCGGCTTCGCCGGAGCAGCAATATCGTTTATACGAACGGTGGCTGCCTCAACTGGCTCGGGATCCTGCGTACAACCGCAATTTTTCGCTTGCGGCCGGTGCTGCGTTCAAGCTGGGGGACTCGAAGCTGTCCTGGCGTCCCTTGGCAGCCTGTAAGATTCCGACCGTTTTAGCCCATCCCGGGACCCAAGGTGACCAAAGCGGGCGCCGAGTCATCCAGTGTTTCAATGCACTGCGTAAGGCGGGATTGATCGACGGCCGCCTATCCTCCGGTTTGCTTACGGTGGTGGAGCTGGAGCGCTATGCCGCAGATGTCATTGTGCTCGCGCAACCAGCCAACGATAGCAATCTTGAGGCGATGCGGCACATGGGGGCTTTTTCCAAGGCCCTTAAGATATGCGACGTGAGTGAATATTCATCATTATCCGAGCAGGCGTTGGCGGCATTGCGTCAGGGCTTGTCCTGTATGGATCGGCTGGTGGTGAACAGCGAGGCAATGGCGCAAGCTTTCGATGGGTTCCATCCCGATATCCGGGTCTTTGCTCCCCATCTGTCTCCGGAGTACTGGACAGGAATGGGCAGCAAACGCCGTTGCGCAGATCGACCGCGAATTGGTTGGGCCGGCGGCATCGGCGATGTCAGCGAGCTTGATATGCTTGCCAACGTGGTGAAAGATCTTGCTGATGAGGTGCAATGGGTGGTGCTTGGCCCGTGCCCGGATCATCTGCGTCCCTTCGTTCATGAATGCCATGGCAGCGTCGATATTGCGTCCTATCCGAAGAAGCTGGCATCGCTGAACCTCGATCTGGCACTGGCGCCTCTGGGTGACAGTCCGATCAACCGCTTCAAGACTCCCTTGCGGTTACTGGAATATGGGATCTGTGGTTATCCGGTCATTTGCAGTGACGTCGAAGCATATCGAATCGATTTGCCAATCATGCGCGTCAACAATAGCTACGAAGCCTGGATGGATGGCATTCGAGCTTTTCTAGGTGATCTTGATGCGGCGGCACAGGTAGGAGATGCCCTGCGCGAACGTGTGGGGCGCAATTGGACACTGACAGGCCCCGCGTTGTTGGCTTCACGGGATATCTGGCTGCCCGATTGAATATGAAAAACATGACGTTGCTGCATCGCCCCGCGCGAGGATAAATTGTTTTCAGATAGAAAACAGCGTGACGCATAGGTCATAAAGTGCATCTTCAATGTATTGTGTCTCCCGGATCGAATAGGCGTTCAGCTCATCGAACGTCATATTCGGTTCCGTGGGTCAATCGTTGGAAGCACCCCCACGGCGTTTTTTTGGGGTACATATTCAGTAGCTATTTATGATCGGGAAGCCATGATGATTGGCATAAAAAGCATAGCGAGTTACGTGCCGACCGCTGGTGTGGATAACTACGCTCAGGGTGCCAAATTCGAGAAGGATGAAGAATTCATCCTTGGAAAGATCGGTTCAGCCTTCCTGCCGCGCAAAAGCGCCGAGCAGGAAACTTCGGACCTGTGTGTCGAAGCGGTGAACGCTTTGTTCGCCAATAATCCGGATCTTAAGCGTGAGTCCATCGATGCGCTGATCGTCGTCACTCAAAACGGCGACGAGGAAGGGCTACCTCATACCGCGGCTATCGTTCAGGACAAATTGGGCCTGCCGACTCATGTCGCGGCGTTTGATATCTCCCTGGGCTGCTCGGGCTACGTCTACGGCATCTATGCCATGAAAGGCTTCATGGAAGCAGCGGGCCTGAAGAACGGCCTGTTGGTGACAGCCGATCCCTATTCGAAGATCGTCGATCCGGAAGACCGCAACACCACCATGCTGTTTGGCGATGCCGCCACGGCTACCTGGATGGCCGAGGGTGCTACCTGGCAACTGGGCAAGGCCAAGTTCGGCACCGATGGTTCCGGCGCGCCGCACCTTAAGGTCAGCGACGGCGTGTTCTTCATGAATGGTCGCCAGGTATTCAATTTCGCCTTGCTGAAAGTGCCGGCTCATTTGCATGAGCTGCTGAGCGAATCATCCCTGCAGGCCAGCGAGATCGACGCATTCTGTATTCACCAGGGGAGTGCGGCGATTGTCGATGCCGTGGCGCGTCGCTTTGAAGGTGAGCCTGAGAAATTCATCAAGGACATGGTCGAGACCGGCAATACCGTGTCGTCAAGCATTCCTCTGTTGTTGGAAAAGCACGTCCTGGATGCTGACTGGAAGCGCGTGGCGATCAGCGGTTTCGGTGTCGGCCTGTCGTGGGGCTCGGCAATTCTTTACCGCGACTGATCGAATAACTTCGTTCCCAATAGCGCTTCAGGTTGGCCTGCAGCGCTATTTTTTTGCCCGGGACCGTGATCTGCGTTTTTCTGGCGCCATTTTTCAGGCCGCTATCCGCGGCTAAGCCCTTGTTTCTCAAGGGGTGGCAGTCTGCTAGCAAATTTTTTGAAAAAAGCCCTCAAGCAAGTTCCCAACCCGACGATAACTATTACGAAGGTTCTCTAGGCCACACCCGGCGGTTGCCAGGGCCGGAAGCCGCAGTACCCAACCAACGAGGAATTCGTCATGGCTTTAACAGTAAACACTAACGTCACATCGTTGAACGTTCAGAAGAACCTGAACAAGGCTTCCGATGCTCTGTCCACTTCGATGACCCGTCTGTCTTCCGGCCTGAAAATCAACAGCGCCAAAGACGACGCCGCCGGCCTGCAGATCGCTACCCGTATGACCTCGCAAATCCGCGGTCAGACCATGGCGATCAAGAACGCCAACGACGGTATTTCGATGGCGCAGACCGCTGAAGGCGCGATGCAGGAACAAACCAACATCCTGCAACGGATGCGTGAACTGGCCGTTCAGTCCCGTAACGATAGCAACAGCGCAACCGATCGTGACGCTCTGAACAAAGAGTTCTCGCAGATGAGCGACGAACTCACCCGTATTGCCAACAGCACCAACTTGAACGGCAAGAACCTGCTTGACGGTACCGCCAGCACCATGACCTTCCAGGTCGGCTCCAACGCGGGTACCTCCAACCAGATCACGCTGACCCTGAGCGCCAGCTTCGACGCTGACACCATGGGTGTAGGTTCGGCAATCACCATCGCTGGTTCCACCAGCGCCATTGCTGAAACCAACTTCTCGGCTGCCATCACTGCGATCGACGCGGCACTGGCAACCATCAACAGCTCCCGTGCTGACCTCGGTGCTGCACAAAACCGTTTCGCCAGCACCATCTCCAACCTGCAGAACATCAACGAAAACGCCAGTGCTGCACTGGGTCGCGTACAAGATACCGACTTCGCTGCTGAAACTGCACAACTGACCAAGCAGCAGACTCTGCAGCAAGCGTCTACTTCGGTTCTGGCCCAGGCCAACCAACTGCCATCCGCTGTACTGAAGCTGCTTCAGTAATAGCCGGATGAGTTTTAGCGGGGGAGTGCGCTTGCGTGCTCTCTCGCTTTTTCCGTTCAAGAGGTGATGGACATGGATATGAGCGTGAAGCTGAACTTGTCTTATCCAGCGGCGAAGCCGGCGCCTACAGTGGTCGACAAGCCAGTGGAGAAGCCTCAGGCTGACGTGGCTATTTTGACATCGGTCAAGGAAACTCCGAAAGACGCTGCCGCCGAGCAGGACAAACTGAAGAAAGCCGTCCAGGAAATCGAGAAGTTCGTCCAGTCGGTCAAGCGTAACCTGGAGTTCTCTATTGATGAGCCTTCTGGCAAGGTAGTCGTCAAGGTGATTGCCAGTGGTTCCGGTGAAGTGATTCGTCAGATCCCGAACGAAGAAGTTCTGAAACTGGCCCACAGCTTAAATGATGCAAACAGCTTGTTGTTCAGCGCTGAAGCCTGACAGCTGGCACGAATTTTGTTGCTCTATTCTTTTGGGCGTTGTATTGGCCAAAAGGCCGGCGACACACTGAAGGGAGTATCACAATGGCAAGTCCAATTCTTCCGGGACTGGGTCTAGGCTCAGGCCTTGATACCGGTGCAATCGTCAAGGCACTGGTGGATTCTGACAAAGCGGCCAAGCAAGGCCAGATCACCCGTGCAACGACGACCACGAGCAATAACATCTCCGGGATTGGAAGCCTGAAGTCCTTGCTGGCCGCCTTCAGGTCCGCGATGACGGAGCTGTCGAGCAAGACCAATCCGGCGTTTTCCGGTTTTGCCGCAACCTCTTCTGCTACGAATTTTGTAACCGCCACCGCCACCAACTCGGCGGTCGCCGGCACCTACACGATCAAAGTGGGAAATATTGCCACTTCGTCCAAGGTCGCCAGTGCAGCCTTTGCCGGCGGCACCACCAGCGCCATTCCTTCTGGCACCATGACCATCAAGCAGAACGGCGTCGATCGTACCCTCGCGGTGCCGGACGGCTCGACCCTGCAATCGGTTCGTGATTCGATCAACGCCGATTCTGCGCTCAAGGCCGCGGGTATCAGTGCCAACATCGTGACCGACTCCTTCGGTTCTCGTCTGGTGCTTGGGTCCAGCACCACTGGCGCCGGCTCCGATATTTCGGTCAGCGGCATCGCCGGGCTGGAGATCGATGGGACCAATGTCGTGGGCACCCCTGGCAGTCCGATGACGGCTACTTCGGCCGGTGCGATCGGTGCCGTGGCGGTCGATGCCAAGTTTTCCATTGATGGCATGGAGCTGACCAGCAAAAGCAACAAGGTTGACCAGGCGGTTTCCGGCTTGACTTTGAATCTGGTGGCTGGAGGGGAAAACGCGACGTCTACCGTTACCGTAGCGCCGAACAATGACGGCTTGAAAGCCTCGATTCAGAAATTCGTCGATGCCTATAACGCGGTTGCCAACAGTATCACCGCACTGACCAAGCCATCGCTCGACGATGAGGGTAACCCGACGGTACCGGCCAAGTTGACTGGTGATGCGTTGCCTCGCTCGCTCCTCGCGGCGATGCGTGGTCCGTTGTCCGAAACAGGCGCGGGCGACAAGCTCACGGTGTTGGCCCAGCTGGGTATAACAACGGACCAGAAGACCGGTGCGTTGAGCTTCGATAGCACCAAATTCACTGCAGCAATGAATGACAAAAAGCTCAGTGGCGAAGTCCAGACGATGTTCACTGGGCCTAACGGCTTGCTGGAACGCATGCAAAAGGCTGTCGAACCCTACACCCAGACCGGCGGCATTCTGGATCAGCGGACCACGGCGCTGAACAAGACCCAGACTCGGTTGGCAAACGATCAGGCGGCTCTGGATCGCCGTGTCGAGACCCTGACCGCCGTGCTGACCAAGAAGTACAACGACATGGATACCCTGGTCGGCAAGCTCAAGGCCACCGCGAACAACATCACCTCGATGTTCGAAGCGATGAACGCGCAGCAGAGAAACAGCTGATTCCAGCGGGCCCCAAAAAAGCCCGGAAGCGCCGCAAGGCGCTCCGGGCTTTCGGCTTTTTCGATCTAAAGTTTTTTGACGCAGCGTCGATATGCTGTTTATACGAACCGAATTTTTAGATGAGGTAGAACATGAATCCGATGTTAGCCCTTCGCCAATACCAGAAGATTGGCGCCCAGGCGCAAACCTCCGAAGCAAGTCCCCATCGTCTTGTGCAAATGCTCATGGAAGGGGGCCTGGATCGTATCGCTCAGGCCAAAGGGGCGATGGAGCGCAAGGACGTTGCCAATAAAGGCATCTTCATCAGCAAGGCCATCGGCATCGTCGGCGGTCTGCGTGAAGGCCTGGACCTGGAAAACCAGGCCGAGTCGGTCGCCGAGCTGGATGCGCTCTACACCTACATGATGAAACGCCTGGCCGAAGCCAACGCCAAGACCGATCCGAAGATCCTCGACGAAGTCGCCGATCTGCTTCGCACGGTCAAGGAAGGCTGGGATGCCATCGCCACGCCTGGCCCGCAATTCTAAGGAGTGCTCCCATGAATCTTGTCCTGCAGCGAATCGAACAAACCCGTGATGCCTTGGTTGGTGCCTTGGCTGAGCGTAACTGGGAAGCTATTGGTCAGCTGGACCTGGCGTGTCGTTCCTGCATGGAGGACGTCTTGAGCGAGTCCGAGGTGGACGAGGCGGCGTTGCGTAATAATCTGGAAGAACTGCTGGGGGTTTATCGCCAATTGCTGGAAGCAGCAACGGGCGAGCGTCAGGCAATCGTGAGCGAAATGTCGCAGATTCATCAGGCACAGAACGCGGCGAAGGTTTATCACTTGTTCGGCTGATTTAATTTTCAGTTAATCCGAACAAAGTGCGCCATAAATTTGACTGTGCACGATTTTTTGACTTAACTAGTGGCTGTTTACAGATTTCAGGCGTCTACAGGCATGACAAGTCTGCAAGCGTCTAGCTTGCCCCCAAATTCCGGGCACTGAGTTGACTAGGGAAGTTGCTATTGCATGTGGCGTGAAACCAAAATTCTCCTGATCGATGACGATAGCGTCCGCCGCCGCGACCTGGCGGTGATCCTGAATTTTCTTGGCGAAGAAAATTTGCCCTGCGGTAGCCATGATTGGCAGCAGGCTGTCGGCTCTCTGTCGTCCAGTCGTGAAGTCATTTGCGTCCTTATCGGAACGGTAAATGCCCCCGCGTCGCTTTTGGGCTTGCTAAAGACACTCTCGACCTGGGATGAGTTCCTTCCAGTTTTGCTAATGGGCGAAAATTCTTCCCTCGACCTGCCGGAAGACCAGCGCCGCCGGGTGCTTTCCACCCTGGAAATGCCGCCGAGCTACAGCAAACTGCTCGATTCGTTGCACCGCGCCCAGGTTTATCGCGAAATGTACGACCAGGCGCGTGAGCGCGGCCGGCATCGGGAACCCAATCTTTTCCGCAGCCTCGTCGGCACCAGCCGTGCCATCCAGCACGTGCGCCAGATGATGCAGCAGGTGGCCGACACCGACGCCAGCGTGCTGATCCTGGGCGAATCCGGTACCGGCAAGGAAGTGGTCGCGCGCAACCTGCATTACCATTCCAAGCGCCGCGAAGCGCCATTCGTGCCGGTCAACTGCGGGGCGATTCCCGCCGAGCTGCTCGAAAGCGAATTGTTCGGTCACGAGAAGGGCGCGTTCACCGGTGCAATCACCAGCCGCGCCGGACGTTTCGAGCTGGCCAATGGTGGCACGCTGTTCCTCGATGAAATCGGCGATATGCCGCTGCCGATGCAGGTCAAGTTGCTGCGCGTCTTGCAGGAGCGCACCTTCGAGCGCGTGGGCAGCAACAAGACCCAGAGTGTCGACGTACGGATCATCGCCGCGACCCACAAGAACCTCGAGACCATGATCGAGGTCGGCAGCTTCCGCGAAGACCTTTATTACCGTCTCAATGTATTCCCGATCGAAATGGCGCCGTTGCGCGAGCGGGTCGAAGACATCCCGCTGTTGATGAACGAGCTGATCTCGCGCATGGAGCATGAGAAGCGTGGTTCGATCCGCTTCAACTCGGCGGCGATCATGTCCCTCTGCCGTCACGGTTGGCCGGGCAACGTCCGCGAATTGGCCAACCTGGTGGAGCGCATGGCGATCATGCACCCCTACGGTGTGATCGGCGTGAATGAGCTGCCGAAGAAATTCCGCTACGTCGATGACGAAGACGAGCAAATGGTCGACAGCCTGCGCAGCGACCTGGAAGAGCGGGTGGCGATCAACGGCCATACGCCGGATTTCACCACCAATGCCTTGCTGCCGCCGGAAGGCCTGGACCTCAAGGATTATCTGGGCGGCCTGGAGCAAGGGCTTATCCAGCAGGCTCTGGACGACGCCAATGGCATCGTCGCCCGCGCGGCAGAGCGCTTGCGCATTCGTCGAACCACCCTGGTGGAAAAGATGCGCAAGTACGGCATGAGCCGCCGTGAAGGAGATGAACAGGCGGATGATTGACGCCTGTTTTGCAACCGCCTGATTTTCAGGCGGTTTTTTTTCGGCACGGGTATTGCTACAGCTCTCGCAACGTTCCGTTTAACTGACGGTCAGCCAAGCGAGAGAGCACGATGACCCAAGCCGCCCTGATGTCTTCTGTCCCCGAGCCGGGTCATATGCCGTCCGCCGAACAGGCTAGCCGGCTTGGGCTTGAACAGGCGTTTTCGCTGTTCAGCCAGATGTCCAGCCAGTTGACCGACTCCTACAGCCTGCTTGAAGCGCGGGTTACCGAGCTCAAGGGTGAGCTGGCGGTGGTCAGTGCCCAACGCATGCAGGAACTGGCGGAAAAAGAACGCCTGGCCAACCGGCTGCAGAATCTGCTCGACCTCCTGCCCGGCGGCGTCATTGTCATCGATGCCCACGGCTTCGTGCGCGAAGCCAACCCGGCGGCGTGCGAGCTGCTTGGCCTGCCTCTGGAAGGCCAGCTCTGGCGGCACGTCATCGCTCGCTGCTTCGCGCCCCGCGATGACGACGGCCACGAAGTTTCCCTGAAGGATGGTCGACGGTTGTCCATTTCGACCCGTTCGCTGGATGCCGAGCCCGGACAGTTGGTGCTGCTCAACGACCTGACCGAAACCCGTCACTTGCAGGATCAATTGGCCCGCCACGAGCGTCTGTCTTCCCTTGGGCGGATGGTCGCGTCGCTGGCCCATCAGATCCGTACGCCGCTGTCCGCCGCGTTGTTGTACGCCAGCCACCTGACCGAGCAGCAACTGCCGATGGAGACCCAGCAGCGCTTTGCCGGCCGCTTGAAGGAGCGCTTGCATGAGCTGGAACACCAGGTGCGCGACATGCTGGTGTTCGCCCGTGGCGAGTTGCCGCTGACCGACCGCGTCGCGCCCAAGGTGCTGCTGCAGTCTTTGCAGGCCGCAGCACTGACTCATGTGCAGGGCGTGTCGATCCGCTGGCAGTGCGACAGTCATGCGGGCGAGGTGCTGTGCAACCGTGACACGCTGGTGGGCGCGGTATTAAATCTTATTGAAAACGCGATTCAGGCCAGTGACGTTGATGTCCGTCTGAAAGTGCACCTGTATACCCGCGACAACACCCTGCGCCTGTGTGTCAGCGACAGCGGCAGCGGTATCGAGCCGTCCGTGCTGGCACGTCTGGGCGAGCCATTTTTTACCACCAAAACCACTGGAACCGGCCTGGGCCTGACCGTGGTCAAGGCCGTGGCGCGTGCCCATCAGGGCGAGTTGCAGCTGCGCTCGCGGCTGGGGCGCGGTACGTGCGCGACGGTGTGCTTGCCGCTGTTTTCCAGCGCGCCAGGGGTGGAGTGAGCAAATGGCGACCAAGGTTTTACTGGTTGAAGATGATCGCGCGCTACGCGAAGCGCTCGCCGATACGCTGCTGTTGGCCGGGCATGATTATGCCGCTGTCGGTTCGGCGGAAGAGGCATTGCTCGCAGTGGCCCGTGAGCCATTCAGCCTGGTAGTCAGTGACGTCAATATGCCGGGCATGGACGGCCATCAATTGCTCGGCCTGCTGCGCGCACGCCAGCCGCAACTGCCAGTCCTGTTGATGACCGCCCACGGCGCTGTCGAGCGGGCGGTGGATGCCATGCGCCAAGGGGCGGCGGATTATCTGGTCAAGCCGTTCGAGCCCAAGGCCCTGTTGGACCTGGTGGCTCGCCATGCCTTGGGCAGCCCTGCTGTCGAGGGCGAGGGGCCGGTGGCCATCGAGCCGGCCAGTGCACAGTTGCTGGAGTTGGCCGCGCGGGTGGCCCGCAGCGATTCAACCGTGTTGATTTCCGGCGAGTCCGGCACGGGCAAGGAAGTCCTGGCCCGGTATATCCATCAGCAATCCCGGCGCGCCAGCGAACCGTTCATTGCCATCAACTGTGCGGCGATTCCCGACAACATGCTCGAGGCGACGCTGTTCGGCCACGAGAAAGGTTCGTTTACCGGCGCTATCGCGGCCCAGCCTGGCAAGTTCGAGCAGGCTGATGGCGGCACCATTCTGCTGGATGAAATTTCCGAGATGCCGCTGGGCCTGCAAGCCAAGCTGCTGCGCGTCTTGCAGGAGCGGGAAGTGGAGCGGGTCGGCGCCCGCAAGCCCATCAGCCTGGACATTCGCGTGGTGGCGACGACCAACCGTGACCTGGCCGGGGAAGTGGCGGCGGGGCGCTTTCGTGAAGACCTTTATTACCGGCTGTCGGTTTTCCCGCTGGCCTGGCGTCCACTTCGCGAGCGCACCGCCGATATCCTGCCGCTGGCCGAGCGCCTGCTGGCCAAACACGTCAATAAAATGAAGCACGCGGCGGCGCGGTTGTCCGCCGAGGCGCAGGCCTGCCTGATCGCCTATCCCTGGCCGGGCAATGTCCGCGAACTGGACAACGCTATCCAGCGGGCGCTGATCCTGCAGCAGGGCGGCTTGATCCAGCCGGAAGATTTCTGCCTGGCCGGCCCGGTGGCCTGCGCGCCTTTGCCGGTGTTGCAGTCCGCCCCGGCGCAGATTCCTCCCGGGGAAGTGATGGGGGAAACCGCCGGCGCCCTGGAAGATGACCTGCGCCGTCGCGAATTCCAGATGATCATCGACACCCTGCGCGCCGAACGCGGCCGACGCAAGGAGGCGGCTGAACGCCTCGGTATCAGCCCGCGGACCCTGCGCTACAAACTGGCGCAGATGCGTGATGCCGGGATGGATGTAGAGGCTTATCTCTTCGCCAGTTGAAGCATTAAACAAACCCTGTGGGAGCGGGCCTGCTCGCGAAGACAATGGTCCTCGCGACGTGGGCGCCGGCTGACACACCGCTATCGCGAGCGGGCTTGCTTTCACAGAAGCCTGGAAGGATCCGCGCGCGCATTTGTTTCCGACGGCCACGGAGCTGGCACCCTTGTTGCTACTACCTACGTACCCGCTGAGTAAGCGTCAAAAAAATGCGGGCCGCCAGAGAGAATAGATCATGAGCCAAGGTATTGAATTTAATCGGTTGATGCTGGACATGCGCTCCATGCAGATGGACGCCATGGCCCAGCCTAAATCGGTCGCGGTGCCCCAAGTGGCCGGCAGCAGCTTTTCCGACATGCTCGGTCAGGCCGTCAATAAAGTGAACGATACCCAGCAGGCTTCGAACCAGTTGGCCAGTGCTTTCGAGATTGGCAAAAGTGGCGTCGACCTGACGGACGTAATGATCTCTTCGCAGAAAGCCAGTGTCTCGTTTCAGGCGTTGACCCAGGTACGCAACAAGCTGGTTCAAGCCTATCAAGACATCATGCAGATGCCGGTCTAAGGAAACTATTGAGTCATGGCAGAAGCAGCCGTTGATAACGTTCCAGCCAAGGCAACCCCGGTAGACGGCAAACCGCCGTTGTTCGGCCTGTCTTTCCTGGAAAACCTCTCCGAGATGACCATGCTGCGTCAGGTTGGCCTGTTGGTCGGCCTGGCTGCCAGCGTGGCGATTGGTTTTGCCGTGGTTCTCTGGTCCCAGCAGCCGGACTACCGTCCGCTGTACGGCAGCCTGGAGGGCATGGATGCCAAACAAGTCATGGAAACCCTGGCTTCCGCCGACATCCCTTATACCGTCGAACCCAATTCCGGCGCCTTGCTGGTCAAGGCCGACGACGTCGCGCGCGCACGCCTCAAGCTCGCCGCCGCTGGCGTGACACCGACCGATGGCAACATCGGATTCGAGATCCTCGACAAGGACCAGGGCCTGGGCACCAGCCAGTTCATGGAAGCGACTCGTTATCGTCGCGGCCTGGAAGGCGAATTGGCGCGGACCATTTCCAGCCTCAACAACGTCAAGGGTGCCCGCGTGCACCTGGCGATTCCGAAAAGCTCGGTCTTCGTGCGCGATGAGCGCAAGCCGAGTGCCTCGGTACTGGTCGAACTGTATTCCGGCCGCTCGCTTGAGCCAGGCCAGGTCGTTGCCATTATCAACCTGGTGGCGACCAGCGTTCCCGAGTTGAGCAAGTCGCAGATCACCGTGGTCGACCAGAAGGGCAACCTGTTGTCCGACCAGGCGGAAAACTCCGAACTGACCATGGCCGGCAAGCAATACGATTACAGCCGTCGCATGGAAGGCATGTTCACCCAGCGGGTGCACAACATCCTGCAACCGATCCTCGGCAACGGCCGCTACAAGGCCGAAGTCTCGGCGGACGTGGACTTCAGCGCCGTCGAATCGACTTCCGAGCAGTTCAACCCGGATCAACCGGCGTTGCGCAGCGAGCAGTCGGTGAACGAACAACGTACCGCCAGCAATGGCCCGCAAGGTGTGCCGGGTGCCCTGAGCAACCAGCCACCCGCGCCGGCCAGCGCGCCGCAAACCACCGGTGGCGCTACCGCCGCCGCAGGCATGGTGCAGCCAGGCCAGCCGCTGATCGACGCCAATGGCCAACAGATCATGGACCCGGCCACCGGCCAGCCGATGCTTGCGCCGTACCCGGCCGACAAGCGTCAACAATCGACCAAGAACTTCGAGCTCGACCGTTCCATCAGCCACACCAAGCAGCAGCAGGGCCGTTTGAATCGGCTGTCTGTCGCAGTGGTGGTGGACGATCAGGTCAAGGTCAACCCGGCCAACGGCGAAACCAGCCGCGCGCCGTGGAGCGCCGACGAATTGGCGCGCTTCACTCGCCTGGTGCAGGACGCCGTCGGTTTCGACGCCAGCCGTGGCGACAGCGTCAGCGTGATCAACGTACCGTTCTCCCTGGAGCGCGGTGAGGAAATCGCCGACATCCCGTTTTATTCGCAACCCTGGTTCTGGGATGTGGTCAAGCAGGTATTGGGTGTGTTGTTCATCCTGATACTGGTATTTGGTGTGCTGCGTCCGGTGCTCAACAACATCACCGGTGGCGGCAAGAACAAGCAGTTGGCAGGCTTGGGCGATGTAGAGCTGGGAGGCATGGGCGGCCTGGATGGCGAATTGGCCAACGATCGCGTCAGCCTCGGCGGGCCGCAGAGCATCCTGCTGCCAAGCCCGAGCGAAGGCTATGACGCTCAGTTGAACGCCATCAAGAGTCTGGTGGCAGAGGACCCGGGTCGTGTGGCCCAGGTCGTGAAAGAGTGGATTAACGCAGATGAGTGATAATCGAGCCGCTGTTGCCAAATTGTCCCGGGTCGACAAAGCCGCGATTTTGCTGCTGTCCCTGGGTTCGACGGACGCCGCCCAGGTGCTGCGCCACATGGGACCCAAAGAGGTCCAGCGCGTCGGCGTGGCCATGGCGCAGATGGGCAATGTGCACCGCGAGCAGGTCGAGCAGGTGATGAGCGAGTTCGTCGACATCGTCGGCGATCAGACCAGCCTGGGCGTCGGTTCCGACGACTACGTGCGCAAGATGCTCACCCAGGCCCTGGGCGAGGACAAGGCCAACGGCCTGATCGACCGGATCCTGCTGGGTGGCAATACCAGCGGCCTGGACAGCCTGAAGTGGATGGAGCCGCGCGCGGTCGCCGACGTGATCCGTTACGAGCACCCGCAGATCCAGGCGATCGTCGTTGCATACCTCGATCCGGACCAGGCCGGTGAGGTGCTCGGCAACTTCGACCACAAAGTGCGCCTCGACATCATCCTGCGGGTTTCGTCGTTGAACACCGTGCAGCCGGCGGCCCTGAAAGAATTGAACCAGATTCTCGAGAAGCAGTTCTCGGGCAACTCCAATGCTTCGCGCACCACCCTGGGCGGTATCAAGCGCGCGGCGGACATCATGAACTTCCTCGACAGTTCGATCGAAGGTCAACTGATGGACTCGATCCGCGAAGTCGACGAAGACCTGTCCGGTCAGATCGAAGACCTCATGTTCGTGTTCAACAACCTGGCCGATGTCGACGACCGCGGTATCCAGGCACTGTTGCGCGAAGTGTCCTCCGATGTGCTGGTGCTGGCCCTCAAGGGTTCGGACGAAGGCGTCAAGGAGAAGATCTTCAAGAACATGTCCAAACGGGCGGCCGAACTGTTGCGCGACGACCTCGAGGCCAAGGGCCCGGTGCGCGTCAGCGATGTGGAAACCGCACAGAAGGAAATCCTCACCATCGCCCGCCGTATGGCCGAAGCCGGAGAAATCGTGCTCGGTGGCAAGGGCGGCGAAGAGATGATCTAAGGTCGTTATGTCTGCCAAGAGCGATGATTCACCCAGCGACCTGATCCGCGCCCGCGACGTCGGTGGTTTTGACGTCTGGTCGCTGCCCAGCTTCGATCCTCACGTGCCCGAGCCTGAGCCTGAACCGGTGGAAGAGTTGCCGGAGATGGAAGAGGTGCCGCTGGAGGAAGTCCAGCCGCTGACCCTCGAAGAAGTCGAGAGCATTCGCCAGGAGGCCTACAACGAAGGCTTCGCCATCGGCGAAAAGGAAGGCTTCCACAGCACCACGATCAAGGTCCGCCAGGAAGCCGACGTGGCGCTGACGGCCAAGCTGCGGGCGCTGGAATCGCTGATGCTGAATCTGTTCGAGCCCATCGCCGAGCAGGACACCCAGATCGAGAAGTCCCTGGTCGGGCTGGTGCAGCACATCACCCGGCAAGTGATCCAGCGCGAGCTGGCCATCGATTCGAGCCAGATCGAGCATGTCATGCGCGAGGCCCTCAAGCTTCTGCCCCTGGGCGTCGGCAATGTGCGGCTGTACATCAATCCGCAGGACTTCGAGCTGGTCAAGGCCTTGCGCGAGCGTCACGAGGAAAGCTGGCGCATCGTCGAGGATGAGACCTTGCTGCCCGGCGGTTGCCGGGTGGAAACCGAGCACAGCCGCATCGATGCGACAATCGAAACACGCATCAGCCAGGTCATGGCCAAGCTGTTCGACCAATTGCACGAGCAGGCCCTGCATCCGGCTCCGGCCGACCTCAGCCTGGAGTTGCCGGACGAACCGGAGGCCGCCGCCATCGTTGATCCGGACGCGGCCGAACTGATTGCTGCCGAAGTGGAAGGTCGCAATGCGCCTTGAACGCACCAGCTTCGGCAAGCGCCTGGGCAGCTACGCCGAGGCCACTGAACTGGCCGGCCAGCCGATCCTGGAAGGGCGCCTGCTGCGCATGGTTGGCCTGACCCTAGAAGCGGAGGGCCTGCGCGCCGCCATGGGCAGCCGGTGCATGGTGATCAACGATGACAGTTATCACCCGGTGCAGGTCGAAGCCGAAGTCATGGGCTTTTCCGGCAGCAAAGTATTTCTGATGCCGGTGGGCAGTGTCGCCGGCATCGCGCCCGGTGCCCGCGTGGTTCCGCTGGCCGATACCGGTCGGCTGCCCATGGGCATGAGCATGCTCGGCCGAGTGCTGGACGGGGCCGGGCGGGCCCTGGACGGCAAGGGCGGAATGAAAGCTGAAGATTGGGTGCCGATGGACGGCCCGACAATCAACCCCCTCAAGCGCGATCCGATCAGCGTGCCGCTGGACGTGGGCATCCGTTGCATCAACGGGTTGTTGACGGTCGGCCGCGGTCAGCGCCTGGGCCTGTTCGCCGGTACCGGTGTGGGCAAGAGTGTGTTGCTGGGCATGATGACCCGCTTTACCGAAGCCGACATCATCGTGGTGGGGCTGATCGGCGAGCGGGGCCGCGAGGTTAAGGAATTCATCGAGCACATTCTCGGCGAAGAAGGGCTCAAGCGTTCCGTGGTGGTGGCGTCGCCGGCGGACGATGCGCCGTTGATGCGCCTGCGGGCCGCGATGTATTGCACGCGTATCGCCGAGTATTTTCGCGACAAGGGCAAGAACGTCCTGTTGCTGATGGATTCGCTGACCCGTTTTGCCCAGGCCCAGCGGGAAATCGCCCTGGCCATCGGCGAGCCGCCGGCTACCAAGGGTTATCCGCCTTCAGTGTTTGCCAAGTTGCCGAAACTGGTGGAGCGGGCCGGTAACGCGGAGAAGGGCGGCGGTTCCATCACCGCTTTTTATACCGTGCTGTCCGAGGGTGACGATCAGCAAGACCCGATCGCCGACTCGGCCCGAGGTGTACTCGACGGTCACATCGTGCTGTCCCGGCGCCTGGCCGAAGAAGGGCATTATCCCGCCATTGATATCGAAGCGTCGATAAGCCGGGTCATGCCGTCGGTCATCAGTGCCGAGCACATGAAGCGCGCCCAGCAATTCAAACAATACTGGTCACGTTACCAGCAGAGTCGCGACCTGATCAGCGTGGGCGCCTATGTGCCTGGCGGTGATCGTGAAACCGACATGGCCATCAATCTTTATCCGGCCATGGCGGTCTACCTGCGCCAAGGCTTGAACGACAACATCGGCATGGCCGCCAGCGAAGCGCACCTGCAAACCATCTTCGCCCCCGTCGCGGGCGGATAACCGCTCATGGCCACGAGTCGTGCGGCGCGCCTGGCGCCGGTGGTGGACATGGCGGAAAAAGCCGAGAAGACCGCCGTTCAGCGGCTGGCTTATTTCCAGGGACAAGTGGTCGTGGCCGAGAGCAAGCTGGCCGACCTGGAGAATTTTCGCCTCGAATACCAGGAGCAGTGGATTGCCCGTGGCAGTCATGGCGTTTCCGGGCAATGGCTGTTGGGCTACCAGGGGTTCCTCGCACAGCTGGGCACCGCGATCGATCAGCAGCGCCAAAGCCTCGTCTGGCACCAGAACAACCTGGAAAAGGCTCGCCAGAGCTGGCAGGAAGCCTTCGCCCGGGTCGAAGGGCTGCGCAAACTTGTACAGCGTTATATCGATGAGGCTCGGCAACTGGAAGACAAGCGCGAGCAGAAATTGCTCGATGAACTGTCTCAGCGTCTGCCGCGCCATGATCCGTATTGATCATGAAAGCGGAATTCTGTCGGTTGGAGGTTTTGATTCCTTGCTCAGACCTCTACCTGATGCTACACCTTGTACACATATGTCCACGACAAGGAAGTGAATATGTCTGTCGTAACTGAAGTGTCCCCAGATGGACAAAAGCTGACGATCTCGATCAAAGGTCGATTCGATTTTGGCCGGCATCAGGAGTTTCGCGAGTCTTATGAGCGGCTCGACAAGAAACCTGGGTCCATCGTGGTGGATTTGAAAGAAGCCACTTACCTCGACAGCTCTGCCTTGGGCATGCTCCTGCTGCTGCGCGATCATGCCGGTGGCGACGAGTCGGATATCCGTGTGGTCAACAGCAGCAGCGACGTCAAGAAAATCCTCGCGATTTCCAATTTCGACAAGTTGTTCGATATCAGTTGATTACCATGCAATCGTCGCCGGAGCCGCTGACGATCCTGATTGCCGAAGACAGTGCCGCCGACCGGCTGCTGTTGTCGACCATCGTCCGCCGTCAAGGCCATCAGGTGCTCACCGCAGCGGATGGCGCCGAGGCGGTCGAAGTCTACCGGGAGCAGCGTCCGCACCTGGTGCTGATGGATGCGATGATGCCCGTCATGGATGGCTTCGAAGCCGCGCAGCAGATCAAGCACCTGGCCGGGGACCAACTGGTTCCGATCATTTTCCTCACCTCGTTGACCGAAAGCGAAGGGTTGGCCCGTTGCCTGGAGGCTGGTGGTGATGATTTCCTCGCCAAGCCCTATAACCAAGTGATCCTGGCCGCCAAGATCAAGGCCATGGACCGCTTGCGTCGGTTGCAGGCCACGGTGGTCGAACAACGTGACCAGATCGCCCGGCACCACGACTACCTGCTTAACGAGCAGCGGGTTGCCAAGGCGGTGTTCGACAAGATTGCCCACTCCGGTTGCCTGAGCGCGCCGAATATCCGTTACCTGCAATCGCCCTATGCCTTGTTCAATGGCGATCTGCTGCTGGCCGCCTTCAACCCGGCTGGTGACATGCACATCCTGCTTGGAGATTTTACCGGCCATGGCTTGCCGGCGGCGGTCGGGGCGATGCCGCTGGCTGAAGTGTTCTACGGGATGACCGCTAAAGGCTACGGCCTGGCGCAGATCCTGCGGGAGATGAATGCCAAGCTCAAGCGCATCCTGCCAGTGGACATGTTCTGTTGCGCAACGCTGCTTTGCCTGAGCTTCCAGCGCTGCACCGTCGAAGTCTGGAACGGCGGCATGCCCGATGGTTACCTGCATGACAGCCTCAGTGGCGTGCGTACGCCGTTGCCGGCGCGGCACTTGCCGTTGGGCGTGCTCACGCCGCAACTGTTTGATGATCGCACTGAAGTGCATCCGATGTCGGTGGGTGACCGGGTATTCCTGTTGTCTGACGGCGTCATCGAAGCCAGCGACCGCGATGATCAGCCGTTTGGCGTGGAAAGGCTGCAGCAGGTGTTTGCGGCCAACCGCGAGCCCGATCGACTGTTCGAAGATATCCAGCAGGCCCTCGGTGATTTTCGCGGCGAGGCCCGCGACGACTTCAGCATGGTCGAGGTGCGGCTGGTCGCGCCGACGCAACTCAGCCCGCCACCACCGGTCTATTCCGATAGCGGCCAGTCGAGCCCGCTGGATTGGTCGGTGAGCTTCGAGTTCCGTGCGCAGACGCTCAAGCGCTTCAACCCGATGCCTTACCTGTTGCAGTTATTGCTTGAGGTCCATGGGCTCAGGGGCCAGAGTGGCGCCTTGTACAGTGTCCTGACAGAGCTTTATTCCAATGCGCTGGAACACGGCGTACTGGGGCTCGATTCGAGTCTCAAGCGTGATGCGGCGGGGTTTGCCCGCTATTATACGGAGCGCGGCATCCGTCTGGATGAGCTGGACGGCGGCCATATCCGCGTGCATCTGCACGTGACTCCCCAAGGGGAGGGTGGGCGCCTGGTCATTGAGGTCGAGGACAGCGGCCAGGGGTTCGATGTCAGCCGGGTGCTGGCCCGGCCTGTGGATCGTGACCGGTTATCCGGGCGCGGTGTGAGCCTGGTGCGCCAGCTATGCCACGAGGCCAGTTGGTCCGACGATGGTCGTAGTGCGCGCGTGGAGTTTTTCTGGGAGGCTCTGGCATAATCGGGGCCATTCTTGATCAAGGAGCGAACAAGTGAGCGAGATTCATCTGGATCGGGACGTGCTCAGCACGTTGAAGGAAGTCATGGAGGAAGGGTATCCGGAATTGCTGGATACGTTCCTCAACGATTCCGAGGCACGCCTGCGTGTGCTGCTTGAGGCCAGGGACGCGGAGCAATTGAGCGCCACCGCCCACAGTTTCAAGGGCAGTAGCAGCAATATGGGCGCCATCCGCCTGGCTGAACTGTGCGGGGAGCTGGAACAACGCGCCAAGCAGCCCTCGCTGGGTGGAATCGAGAAACTGGTCAGCGAGATCAACAGCGAATTTACCTACGTTCGAAAGCTTTGCAAGGAAGAGCGCGAAGGCTTTCACTGTTAAAAAGGTTGTTGTTCGGCGCGTTGGCCCATCCCTTGCATTGTCCTGTCTCGACTGCATCAAAGATCCCAGTGCAGCGGAGACCATTTCATGCCCGTTACGCCTAATACACTCCTTCAGGCCGTTACCCAGGCCAAGCCGCAGGCCACCGTCAATCCGTTGGCAGCTGGCCCGGACGCCGGGAATAAAGCCTCCAGTTTCGCCCAGGTCTTCGCCAAGCAGGCCCCCGTCAAACCCTCGACGGCCCTTGAGCCGGCGATTAAGCCGGTGCGCGACAAGGCTTCCGACAACACCGTCAAAAAGGATGCAGGCAGCGACACGGCTGCCGCTCCTGAGCCGGCGGTTGCCGATAGCGGCAAACCCTTGCCCGCCGACAAGCCGGCCACGGCCGACGACAAGCCCACGCAGGACGATAGCGATACGGCCGAGACGCCTGTAGCCGACGCCGCCCCAGTCGATCCGACACTCGACCCGGCCTTGCTGCCCGGGATAATCGTGCCTGAAGTCGTTGCCGAGGCGCTGCCCGCGCCTGTGGTTGATACAACCGAGGCGCCAGTCGTCGCGGCAGTCGCGGCGCCCGTGGTGGCTTCGGCCACGCCAGCCCCGGTGACCGATCCGGAATTCGACCCCCAGGCCGATCCGCTTGACGCCCTGCCGGCGTTGCGTCTGGCGATGGAGCAGAGCGGCCATGTGTCCGCTTCCAGCCAGGCGCAGCCCAAGGCAACGGCGCCGGCGTCCGTCGATGGCGAGCCGACGTCGGCCCAGACCTTCGCGGCCGGCATGGCGAGCATGCTCAATGTACAAGCCGACCAGGACAGTACCAGTCCCGGCAGCCAGGGCGGTGAGAAGGCGTTCGGTGGCTTGCTCAACGAAGGCCTCAAGGATCTGACCGCCGCCTCCAGCGACACGCGGGTAGATGATTTCGCCAACCGCCTGGCGGCATTGACCCAGGCGGCTACGCCAAAAACCGCCAACGCGGTCCCGGTCAACCAGCCCATCGCCATGAACCAGAGCGGCTGGACCGAAGAAGTGGTCAACCGAGTGATGTACCTGTCGAGCGTCAATCTCAAGGCGGCTGATATCCAACTGCAGCCGGCCGAGCTCGGGCGCCTGGATATTCGCGTGAACATGGTCCCCGACCAGCAGACCCAGGTCACGTTCATGAGCGCCCATTCCGGCGTCCGTGAAGCCCTCGAAGGCCAGATGCATCGCCTGCGCGACAGCTTTGCCCAGCAGGGCATGGGCCAGGTCGACGTCAGCGTGTCGGATCAGTCGCGTGGCTCCCAGGGTCAGGAACAGCAAGCCCAGCAGCAGGCCCAGGCTGGTCGTACGAGCTCTTCCTCTGGCGGCCGAGTGGATTCGGTGGACGAAGAGTTGCCGGCCAGCGTTGCCGAAGTGGCGGCCAACACCACCAGCGTCATCGGCACCAGCGCGGTCGACTACTACGCCTGATCCAACGCGGTACCCAATGTGGGAGCGGGCTTGCTCGCGAAGGCTGTGTGTCAGTTAACGATATGTGACTGATGCATCGCCTTCGCGAGCAAGCCCGCTCCCACATTCATTTGCGGTGTTCCGGAGAATGCATCTGACGCTTTCCTTGCGCTTCTGGCATAACACTTGCTCCAGCCAAGCCGTGCAACAGTGAAACCCCCGATTAGCGACGGATTATTGGCATGGCGAAGAGTGAAGCAGCAGCTGTAAAAGACCCCGCAACCAAAGGCAAACTCAAGCTGATCATCATGATCGTGGTGGGTTTGCTCCTGGCGATGGGTGTTTCCGTGGGGGCGACCTGGTATTTCATGCACAGCGCTCAAAGCAAACCGGCAGAAGTGGTGGAAACCGCGCCGGTGGGCAAGCAGCCGGCGATTTTCGAGCCGATGGCTCCCGCATTTGTGGCCAACTACACCCAGAACGGTCGCCAGCGCTACATGCAGGTGAGCATCACCCTGCTGGGCCGCAACCAGGCTGACCTGGAAGCGCTGCGGGTGCACATGCCGCTGATTCGCAATAACCTTGTGATGCTGTTCTCCGGACAGAGTTTCGACACCCTGGCCACTCCGGTCGGCCAGGAAATGCTGCGTCAGAAAGCCACGGCCAGCGTTCAGGAAGTGGCTCAGAAAGAGCTTGGCAAAGTGGTGATCGAACAGTTGCTCTTCACTAACTTCGTATTGCAGTAGGAACACGACATGGCCGTGCAGGACTTGTTGTCCCAGGACGAAATCGACGCGCTGTTGCATGGTGTCGACGACGGCCTGGTGCAGACCGAAAACGCTGCTGAACCGGGCAGCGTCAAAAGCTACGACCTGACCAGCCAGGATCGCATCGTTCGCGGACGCATGCCGACCCTGGAAATGATCAATGAGCGTTTTGCCCGTTACACCCGCATCAGCATGTTCAACATGCTGCGCCGTTCGGCCGACGTGGCCGTCGGTGGCGTGCAGGTGATGAAATTCGGCGAATACGTGCACTCGCTGTACGTGCCCACCAGTCTCAACCTGGTGAAGATCAAGCCGTTGCGCGGCACTGCGCTGTTCATCCTCGACGCCAAGCTGGTGTTCAAGCTGGTGGATAACTTCTTCGGCGGTGACGGCCGTCACGCCAAGATCGAAGGCCGCGAATTCACGCCGACCGAGCTGCGCGTCGTGCGCATGGTGCTGGAGCAGGCTTTCATTGATTTGAAGGAAGCCTGGCAGGCGATCATGGAAGTCAACTTCGAGTACATCAACTCGGAAGTTAACCCGGCCATGGCCAACATCGTCGGTCCGAGCGAAGCCATTGTCGTGTCGACTTTCCACATCGAACTCGACGGTGGCGGCGGCGACCTGCACGTGACCATGCCGTACTCGATGATCGAGCCGGTGCGCGAAATGCTCGACGCCGGTTTCCAGTCGGACCTCGACGACCAGGACGAGCGCTGGATCAATGCGTTGCGCCAGGACGTGCTGGACGTCGACGTGCCGATCGGCGCGACGGTTGCCCGGCGCCAGCTGCGCCTGCGGGACATCCTGCATATGCAGCCGGGGGACATCATCCCCGTCGAGATGCCGGAAGACATGATCATGCGCGCCAATGGCGTGCCGGCCTTCAAGGTCAAGATGGGCTCTCACAAAGGCAACCTCGCGTTGCAAGTGATCGAGCCGATCGAACGCCGCTGAGTGCTGTCAATCGCTTAAGTTTGTAATGGATTTCTAGTTTTTTACCGATTCTTGCCCGCCGAGGAAACATGATGGCTGACGATATGAATACCCAGGATGACCAGGCGCTGGCCGACGAATGGGCTGCGGCCCTGGAAGAAACCGGCGACGCCGGGCAGGCCGATATCGATGCGCTGCTGGCCGCCGATACCGGCAACCACGCTTCCAATCGCATGCAGATGGAAGAGTTTGGCAGCGTGCCGAAAAGCAATGAGCAAGTCACCCTCGACGGGCCGAACCTGGACGTGATTCTCGACATCCCGGTGTCGATTTCCATGGAAGTGGGCAGCACCGACATCAACATCCGCAACCTGTTGCAGCTCAACCAGGGCTCGGTGATCGAGCTGGATCGCCTGGCCGGTGAACCGCTGGACGTACTGGTCAACGGTACCCTGATCGCCCATGGCGAAGTGGTGGTGGTCAACGAGAAGTTCGGCATTCGCCTGACGGACGTGATCAGCCCGAGCGAACGCATCAAGAAGCTGCGCTGAATGAAAGGCTTTCTCGCCGCAGCCTTGATGCTGCCGTTCAGCGTGCTGGCGGCCGAGCCCGCGGCCACGGCGGCGGTTGCGCCGGCAAGTGGCGGCAGCATGGCCGGGCAATTGGCGCAGTTGGTGCTGGGCCTGCTCGTGGTGCTCGGGTTGATTTTTTTCCTCGCGTGGATGCTGCGGCGCGTGCAACAGGCGGGGCCTGCCGGCAAAGGCCAGGTCATCGACATCATCAGTTCCCGCGCGCTCGGCCCGCGGGATCGGCTGGTGCTGGTGCAAGTTGGCAACGAGCAGATCCTGCTCGGCCTGAGCCCTGGCACGATCACCGCTTTGCACGTTCTCAAGGAGCCGGTCCAGGTGCCCGCCACCGAGCAGGCCACCCCCGAATTTGCCCAGCGGCTCATGGAACTGCTGGGTAAAGATCAGAAGGATAAAAAGTAATGCCGTTGCGCATTCTGTTGGCGCTGGCCCTGTTGCTGGCTGCACCGTTGGCGTTTGCCGCCGACCCGTTGTCGATTCCGGCGATCACGTTGGGCACCAACGCCGAAGGGGCTCAGGAGTATTCGGTCAGCCTGCAGATCCTGCTGATCATGACCGCGCTGAGTTTCATCCCGGCGTTCGTCATGCTGATGACCAGTTTCACCCGGATCATCATTGTCTTTTCGATCCTGCGCCAGGCCCTGGGTTTGCAGCAGACGCCGTCGAACCAGATCCTCACGGGCATGGCGTTGTTCCTGACCATGTTCATCATGGCGCCAGTCTTCGACCGGGTGAACCGTGATGCGCTGCAACCCTACCTGGCCGAAACCCTCAGCGCCCAGGACGCGGTGGCCAGGGCCCAGGTGCCGATCAAGGATTTCATGCTCGCCCAGACTCGCAGCAGCGACCTGGAGCTGTTCATGCGCCTGTCCAAGCGCACCGACATCGCCAGCCCCGACCAGGCCCCATTGACCATCCTGGTGCCAGCGTTCGTGACGTCCGAGCTGAAAACGGCGTTCCAGATCGGTTTCATGATCTTCATCCCGTTCCTGATCATTGACCTGGTGGTCGCCAGTATCCTCATGGCGATGGGTATGATGATGCTGTCGCCGCTGATCATTTCATTGCCGTTCAAGATCATGCTGTTCGTGCTGGTGGATGGCTGGGCCTTGATCATCGGTACGCTGGCGGGCAGTTTCGGCGGTGTTTAGACCACTTGCGCGGGTAGCACGATATGACGCCTGAAGTAGCGGTAGACCTGTTCCGCGAAGCACTCTGGCTGACCACCATGATGGTTGCCATCCTGGTGATTCCGAGCCTGCTGGTGGGCTTGCTGGTGGCGATGTTCCAGGCCGCCACGCAGATCAACGAACAGACCCTGAGCTTCCTGCCGCGCCTGCTGGTGATGCTGGTGACGCTGATCGTCGCCGGTCCGTGGCTGGTGCAAACCTTCATGGAATACATCCTGCAGCTGTACGGCAGTATTCCCCAGTTGATCGGCTGACCCGATGTCGATGCTCGAACTGACGGACACTCAGATCAGCAGCTGGGTGGCGTCGTTTATCCTGCCGCTGTTTCGCGTCACCGCCGTGCTGATGAGCATGCCGGTCTTCGGCACGACCCTGGTGCCAGGCCGTGTGCGCCTGTACCTGGCCGTGGCAATCACCGTGGTCATCGCGCCCGGACTGCCGCCGATGCCACCGGTCAATGCCCTTGACCTCAGTGCGCTGATGCTGGTGGCCGAGCAGATCCTCATTGGTGTCCTGCTGGGGTTTTCACTGCAGCTGTTCTTCCAGGCGTTCGTGGTGGCCGGGCAAATCATTTCGATCCAGATGGGCATGGCGTTCGCCTCCATGATCGACCCCACCAACGGCGTCAACACCGCGGTCATCGGGCAGTTCCTGACGATGCTGGTGACGTTGCTGTTCCTCGCCATGAACGGGCATCTGGTGGTGTTTGAAGTGCTCACCGAGAGCTTCACCACGATGCCGGTGGGCAGTGCGATGCTGGTCAATCATTTCTGGGACATCGCCGGCAAGCTCGGCTGGGTCCTGGGGGCGGCGATGCTGCTGGTATTGCCAGCCATTACCGCGCTGCTGGTGGTCAACATCGCTTTTGGCGTGATGACCCGCGCGGCGCCGCAACTGAACATTTTTTCCATCGGCTTCCCCCTCACGCTGGTGCTGGGCATGGTGATCTTCTGGGTCAGCCTGGGGGATATTCTCAACCAGTATCAGCCGTTGGCCACCCAGGCCTTGCAGCTGCTACGCGACATGGCACAGGCGCGCTGAACCATGGCTGAGAGCGAAAGCGGTCAGGACAAGACAGAAGACCCCACGGAGAAACGCACCAGGGAGTCCCGCGAGAAGGGTGAGATCGCCCGCTCCAAGGAGCTCAACACCCTGGCGATCATGCTCGCCGGCGCTGGCGGCTTACTGATCTATGGCGGCGGGCTGGCGCTGGAACTGCTGGAAATCATGCGCCTGAATTTTTCCTTGCCTCGGGAAGTATTGCTGACCCCTGGCGCCATGACGCAGTACCTGCTGCATTCGGGCAAGATCGCGCTTCTGGCGATTCAGCCCGTGCTGATTTTTTTATTGTTGGCGGCATTCATCGGCCCGATTTCCCTGGGTGGATGGCTCTTCGCCGCCGGCAGCCTGGCACCCAAGTTCAGCCGGATGAACCCGGCCGCCGGCATCAAGCGCATGTTTTCCACCACGGCGCTGGTGGAGCTGCTCAAGGCTTTCGGCAAGTTCCTGCTGGTCCTGTCCGTCGCGTTGGTGGTGCTGGAGGGCGACATCGACGATCTGCTGCGCATCGCCCATCAACCGCTGGAACAGGCCATCATTCATAGCGTGCAGCTGGTGGGATGGAGCACGTTGTGGATGTCTTGCGGCCTGATCCTGATCGCTGCCATCGATGTGCCGATCCAGCTCTATCAGAGCAAGCAGAAGCTGATGATGACCAAGCAGGAAGTGCGCGACGAGCACAAGGACGCGGAGGGCAAGCCGGAGGTCAAGCAGCGGATTCGCCAATTGCAGCGCGAGGTCTCCCAGCGGCGCATGATGGCGGCGATTCCCGATGCCGACGTGGTCATCACCAACCCGACCCACTATGCGGTGGCGCTCAAATACGATCCTGAAAAAGGCAATGCGCCGGTGCTGCTGGCCAAGGGTAGTGATTTCCTGGCGTTGAAAATCCGCGAAATCGCCGTTGCCAACGAAGTGATGCTACTCGAATCGCCGGCGCTGGCGCGCTCGATCTACTACTCCACCGAACTCGATCAGGAAATTCCCGGAGGTCTGTACCTGGCTGTGGCCCAGGTGCTGGCCTACGTCTACCAGATCCGCCAGCACCGCGCCGGCAAGGGCAAGCGTCCCGAACCGCTCAAGGACCTGCCGATCCCGCCGGATTTGCGGCGTGACTCCTGAATGGTGTTGCGCAAAGTCCAATGTGGGAGCGAGCTTGCTCGCGATTGCGGTCTTTCAGTCACCGCTTGTATCAACTGACCTACCGCATCGCGAGCAAGCTCGCTCCCACAGTTAGTTACTCCCTAAGCCTTCTATTTCAAGCTTTTGCAAAAGTTGGAAAGCTTCTTGCAATACCCCGTCTGCGCCCCCTCCGGGCGTCAAAAACTTGCTTCACAGGAACGGGGAATATTGGTGGATCGCTCTCAGTTATTCAGCACCGCACGCAGCAACGTAGCCGACCTCAGCCGGGGGAATCTGGGTGTGCCGCTGTTGCTGCTGGTCATGCTCGCCATGATGATGCTGCCGATACCGCCGTTCCTGCTCGACGTGTTCTTTACGTTCAACATTGCGCTGTCCATCGTGGTACTGCTGGTCTGCGTATACGCTCTGCGGCCGCTGGATTTCGCGGTGTTCCCGACCATCCTGTTGGTCGCCACGCTGATGCGCCTGGCGCTGAACGTGGCGTCCACCCGCGTGGTCATGCTCCACGGCCAGGACGGCCACGCCGCCGCCGGTAAGGTGATCCAGGCCTTCGGTGAGGTGGTGATCGGCGGTAACTACGTGGTCGGTATCGTGGTCTTCGCCATCCTGATGATCATCAACTTCGTCGTGGTGACCAAGGGTGCCGGGCGGATTTCCGAGGTCAGCGCACGTTTCACCCTCGATGCGATGCCCGGCAAGCAGATGGCGATCGACGCCGACCTCAACGCCGGCCTGATCGATCAGAACCAGGCCAAGGCTCGTCGTCTTGACGTGGCTCAGGAGGCCGAGTTCTACGGTTCCATGGACGGTGCGAGCAAGTTCGTGCGTGGCGACGCCATCGCCGGCCTGCTGATCCTGTTCATCAACCTCATCGGCGGCATGGCCGTCGGTAT
Source organism: Pseudomonas sp. R3-56 (assembly GCF_051132075.1). Taxonomy (NCBI): domain Bacteria; kingdom Pseudomonadati; phylum Pseudomonadota; class Gammaproteobacteria; order Pseudomonadales; family Pseudomonadaceae; genus Pseudomonas; species Pseudomonas sp. R3-56. The sequence continues at coordinate 1,840,610 of NZ_CP071657.1, forward strand.
CTTCCAGCACGGTATGACGTTCGGTGATGCTGGCAGAGTTTACGCCTTGCTGACCATCGGTGACGGTTTGGTGGCGCAATTGCCATCACTGTTGTTATCCACAGCTGCCGCGATCATGGTGACCCGTGCTTCGGGCTCCGAAGACATGGGCAAGCAGATCAATCGCCAGATGTTCGCTTCGCCCAAGGCCCTGGCCGTGGCGGCCGGCCTGATGGCGGTGATGGGTATCGTGCCGGGCATGCCCCACGTGTCGTTCCTGAGCATGGCTGCCCTGGCTGCTGGTGGCGCCTACCTGTTCTGGAAAAAGCAGAACGGGCAAAAGGTCCAGGCGCTGGAAGAGGTCAAGCGTCAGCAGGAACTGCTGCCATCGCCGGCGCGGGCCATGGAAACCAAGGAGTTGGGTTGGGACGATGTGACGCCGATCGACATGATCGGCCTGGAAGTCGGCTACCGCCTCATCCCACTGGTCGACCGCAACCAGGGTGGTCAACTGCTGGCCCGGATCAAGGGCGTGCGCAAGAAGCTGTCCCAGGACCTGGGCTTCCTGATGCCCACCGTGCATATCCGCGACAACCTCGATCTGGCCCCGAGCGCCTATCGCCTGACGCTCATGGGCGTGATCCTGGCCGAAGCGGAGATCTATCCCGACCGCGAGCTGGCGATCAACCCAGGACAGGTCTACGGTTCGCTCAACGGTATTACCGCCAAGGATCCGGCTTTCGGCCTGGAAGCGGTGTGGATCGAAATCAGCCAGCGGGCCCAGGCGCAATCGCTCGGTTATACCGTGGTAGACGCCAGCACCGTGGTGGCGACCCACTTGAACCAGATTTTGTACAAGCACTCCAGTGAGCTGATCGGCCACGAGGAAGTCCAGCAATTGCTGCAAGTACTGGCCAAAGGCTCGCCAAAACTGGCCGAGGAGCTGGTGCCGGGCGTGGTGTCGCTGTCGCAGTTGCTCAAGGTGTTGCAGGCGCTGTTGGCCGAACAGGTCCCGGTGCGCGACATTCGCAGTATCGCCGAAGCCATCGCCAACAACGCTTCGAAGAGTCAAGATACCGCCGCGTTGGTCGCTGCGGTGCGGGTCGGCGTATCCCGCGCAATCGTCCAAAGCATTGTAGGCACTGAGTCTGAGCTGCCTGTGATCACGCTGGAGCCAAGGTTGGAACAGATATTGCTCAATAGTCTGCAGAAGGCAGGACAAGGCTCGGAAGAGGGTGTTCTGCTGGAGCCAAGCATGGCCGAGAAGCTGCAGCGTTCGTTGATCGACGCAGCCCAGCGGCAAGAGATGCAAGGCCAACCGGTGATCCTGCTGGTGGCCGGTCCGATTCGCGCGATGCTCTCGCGGTTCGGGCGCCTCGCGGTCCCGGGGCTGCATGTGCTGGCGTACCAGGAAATACCGGACAACAAGCAAGTGACCATCGTTGCGACAGTAGGGCCCAACGGCTGAGGTAGTGGTTTATGCAAGTGAAGCGTTTTTTTGCCGCCGATATGCGTCAGGCCATGAAGCTGGTACGTGACGAGCTGGGCGCTGAAGCAGCCATCATCGGTAATCGCCGGATCGCCGGCGGTGTCGAGCTGACGGCTGCCCTGGATTACAAATTGTCGGCGCTGGCCCCGCGGGTTCCGAACATGGAGCTTGAGGATGAGCTGCGCAAGACCCAGTCGCGCATCGCCAGCGCCCAGGCCGAACTGAGCCTGCGCAGCAGCGAAGGCGAAGGCAGCGCGGGGACCAATCGTCAATTGTTCGCCGGCCAGCCACTGACGGCCGGCCTGCCGCTGACCGCTGCCGAACCGCTGATCGAGCCAGCCCAGGCCGAGCCGCGTCGTCCGGCACCGGCGCCAGCCGCGCCAGCCGCGGGTGTCGACCCACGTGCCCTGGACTCGATGCGCTTTGAACTCAACAGCCTGCGTGAGCTGATGGAAGTCCAGCTTGGCTCGTTGGCCTGGAACCAGCTGCAAGGCAGCCGTCCGGCCCAGGCCAACCTGTGGCGTCGCCTGCAACGCATCGGCTTGTCCGGCCCGTTGTCCCGCGACCTGCTGGCACTGATCAACGATATCGAAGAGCCTCGCCAGGCCTGGCGCATGCTGTTGGCGCACCTGGCGCGGATGATCGCCACGCCGGAAGTCGAGCCGCTGGAAGAGGGCGGGGTGATTGCCATGGTCGGCCCGGCCGGCATGGGCAAGACCACCACCCTGGCCAAGCTCGCCGCCCGTTATGTACTCAAGTACGGCGCCCAGAGCATCGCCCTGGTGAGCATGGACAGTTTCCGCATCGGCGCCCAGGAGCAACTCAAGACTCTGGGCCGGATCCTCAATGTGTCGGTGACCCATGTGGATCCGGGCCAATCGCTGGCCCAGGCGCTGGAACCACTGCTGCGCAAGCGCGTCGTGCTGATCGACACCGCCGGCCTGCAAGCCAGCGATCCGGCCCTGCGCATGCAGTTGGAAAGCCTGGCCGGGCGTGGCATCAAGTCAAAAAATTATCTCGTGTTGGCAACCACCAGCCAGAAACAGGTTCTAACCGCCGCATACCACAGCTACAAACGCTGCGGGCTGGCCGGCTGCATCCTGACCAAGCTGGACGAAACGGCAAGCCTGGGCGAGGTGTTGAGCCTGGCGATCGGTCATGAACTACCGGTGGCCTACCTGACCGACGGGCCGCGGATCCCGGATGATTTGCATCTGCCGCGCCGTCATCAACTGGTCAGTCGTGCCGTGAGTGTGCAAATGCAGGAAGAACCCAGCGACGAAGCCATGGCTGACATGTTCGCTGACATCTACCACAGCCCGACCAAGCAGGTCGGCTGAGGTAATCATGAATATTTTTTGTACCTACATCGATGGTCTGCCATGCATTGTTCCGTATGCGAACGCGCAGCCAGTAATGTGGCCTCCGTCTAAGTAAGACAAGGTAAAGAACGAACATGGGCAGCATGCATCCCGTACAGGTGATCGCGGTGACCGGCGGCAAAGGTGGCGTCGGGAAGACTAACGTGTCAGTGAACTTGTCCCTGGCTCTGGCAGAGCTTGGCCGACGGGTCATGCTGCTGGACGCCGACCTGGGCCTGGCGAACGTCGACGTGCTGCTGGGGCTCACCCCCAAGCGCACGCTGGCGGACGTGATCGAAGGCCGCTGCGAACTGCGCGACGTGCTCCTGCAGGGGCCTGGCGGGATTCGCATCGTGCCGGCCGCCTCCGGTACCCAAAGCATGGTGCACCTGACCCCGGCGCAGCACGCCGGCCTGATCCAGGCTTTCAGCGACATCGGCGACAACCTCGATGTGCTGGTGATCGACACGGCCGCCGGTATCGGTGACTCGGTGGTCAGTTTTGTCCGCGCCGCCCAGGAAGTCCTGCTGGTGGTCTGCGACGAACCGACCTCCATCACCGATGCCTACGCCCTGATCAAACTGCTTAACCGCGACTATGGCATGAACCGCTTCCGCGTCCTGGCCAACATGGCCCAGAGCCCGCAGGAAGGACGCAACCTGTTCGCCAAGTTGACGAAGGTCACGGATCGCTTCCTGGACGTCGCCCTACAATATGTCGGCGCAGTGCCTTACGACGAAAGCGTACGCAAGGCTGTCCAGAAACAACGTGCCGTCTATGAAGCTTTTCCACGTTCCAAATGCGCGCTGGCGTTCAAGGCTATCGCCCAGAAGGTCGATACCTGGCCGCTGCCGGCCAACCCTCGCGGGCATCTGGAATTTTTCGTCGAGCGTCTCGTGCAACAAACGGCAGGGCCCGTGTTATGACAGCCAGCGGTTACAACCATCTCTACAAAAAATCGGCACGGGACGCCCAGTACGAACTGATCGAGCGTTATGCGCCGTTGGTCAAGCGCATCGCCTATCACTTGCTGGCACGCTTGCCGGCCAGCGTCCAGGTCGAAGACTTGATCCAGGCGGGCATGATCGGCCTGCTCGAAGTGTCGAACAAATACGACGCGAGCAAGGGCGCCAGTTTCGAAACATATGCCGGTATCCGGATTCGCGGAGCGATGCTCGATGAAGTCCGCAAGGGCGACTGGGCGCCGCGTTCGGTGCACCGCAATACCCGTATGGTCAGTGACGCGATCCGTGCGATTGAAGCTAAAACCGGGCGTGACGCTAAAGATCACGAAGTTGCGGCCGAACTCCAGTTGAGTCTCGATGATTATTACGGGATTTTGAACGATACCTTGGGCAGCCGCCTGTTCAGTTTCGACGACCTTTTGCAGGACGGCGAGCACGAAGGGCTGCACGAGGACAATGCGAGTGCTCACATGGAGCCGTCGCGTGACCTGGAAGACGAACGTTTCCAGAGCGCGCTGGCGGATGCGATTGCCAATTTGCCGGAGCGTGAGCGACTGGTCTTGGCGCTGTACTACGACGAAGAGCTGAACCTCAAGGAAATCGGTGAGGTCCTGGGGGTCAGCGAATCGCGGGTCAGCCAGTTACACAGCCAGTGCGCGGCCCGCTTGCGGGGGCGTTTGGGGGAGTGGCGAGCGCGCTGACAGGCAGTGTGGGGACGCTGCGAGCGGGGCTGGCATGGCATGTGCCGGGCCAGTCTCCATCCGTGGGACTCCATACCGTTGTCGAGTGTTGTGCCGGATTGATTGAAATGGCGCGTCCAGGTGCTGGGCGCGTTTAAGACTGCTTGGAGGTCGAATTGGACAAGAACATGAAAATCCTCATCGTTGATGACTTCTCAACGATGCGGCGGATCATAAAAAACCTGTTGCGTGACCTCGGGTTCACCAACACGGTCGAGGCTGACGATGGCACCACTGCCATTCCAGTCCTCAACAGCGGGAGCATCGACTTTCTGGTGACTGACTGGAACATGCCCGGCATGACCGGTATCGACTTGCTGCGCCACGTGCGCGCCGATGAAAAACTCAAGCACCTGCCGGTGCTGATGGTCACCGCCGAAGCCAAGCGCGAGCAGATCATCGAAGCAGCCCAGGCCGGTGTAAACGGCTATGTGGTCAAACCCTTCACGGCCCAGGCGTTGAAAGAGAAGATCGAAAAAATCTTCGAACGCATCGGTTAACGGCGCCACGGGGGAGCTATGGACAACGAATCTTCAATGGGCGATTTCGAATCGACCCTGAAAAAACATGCCCGCGAACTGGTCGACAGCCTTGAAAAGGGCCGCTTCGGTGACGCGGTTCAAATGATTCATGAGCTCAACCAGACCCGTGACCGCGGTCTGTACCAGGAAGTCGGCAAGCTCACCCGTGAACTGCACAGCGCGATCGTCAATTTCCAGATCGATCCGAACATGCCACAGGCCGAGGAGGTCTCGCAGATCACCGACGCCACCGAGCGCCTCGGGTATGTGGTCAAGCTGACCGAAGCCGCGGCCAACCGCACCATGGACCTGGTGGAAAGCGCTACTCCGCTGGTCAACGGCCTGAGCGAGGAAGCCCAGGCGTTGAGTACCGATTGGGGGCGCTTCATGCGTCGCGAAGTCGGTGCCGAGGAGTTTCGCGAGTTGGCCCGTCGGGTCGACGGTTTCCTGACGCGCAGCAGCAGCGAAAACCGCGCCGTGGCGAGCAATCTCAATGACATCCTGCTGGCCCAGGACTACCAGGACCTGACAGGCCAGGTGATCAAGCGCGTGACCCAGTTGGTCACCGAAGTGGAAAGCAATTTGCTCAAACTGGTGCTCATGGCCAGCCAGGTCGATCGCTTTGCCGGCATCGAACACGACCGCGAGGCGATGCTTGCTGAAAAAGATCCACAAAAACATCTCTCTCAGGGTGAAGGTCCGCAGATTCATGCCGATAAAAGAGAAGACGTTGTGTCCGGTCAGGACGATGTGGACGATTTGCTGTCCAGCCTTGGATTTTGAGTTTTAGCCCTATTTTAGGAGCAGCCATTAATGAGCTTCGGCGCCGATGAAGAGATCCTTCAGGATTTCCTGGTTGAGGCCGGCGAGATTCTAGAGCAACTGTCCGAACAGCTGGTCGAGCTGGAAAGCCGACCAGATGATGCGGATCTGCTCAATGCAATTTTTCGCGGTTTCCACACTGTAAAAGGAGGCGCCGGCTTCCTCCAGCTCAATGAGCTGGTGGAGTGCTGCCACATTGCCGAAAACGTGTTCGACATCCTGCGCAAGGGGGAGCGTCGCGTTGACTCGGAATTGATGGACGTCGTGCTCGAAGCGCTGGATGCGGTCAACAGCATGTTCAGCGAAGTGCGCGAGCGTTCGCCGATCACCCCGGCCACGCCTGAGCTGCTCGCTGCGTTGGCGCGGCTGGCCGAGCCGCAGTCGGCTGACGAAGCCGCGCCGGTTGCCGAGGCTGTGGCTGAAGAGCCGGTTGCCGAGGAATCGGGTGACATTACCGACCACGAATTTGAATCGCTGCTGGACTCGCTGAGTGCCGTCAAGGCCCAGGCCGAGGCTCCGGCCGCACCCGCCGCAACCGCTGCGCCAGCCGCTGCTGCTGCCCCTGGCAGTGATGAAATCACCGACGCCGAGTTCGAGTCGTTGCTCGACCAGCTCCACGGCAAGGGCCAGTTCGCTCCTGATGCCGTTGCCGCCCCGGCGGCCCCGGCCGCGCCGAAGGCTGCGGGGGATAACTCCGACATCACCGACGACGAATTCGAAGCATTGCTCGACCAGTTGCATGGCAAGGGCACCTTTGCCGTCGATGCGCTGGATTCGGCCATCGCTGCTGCGCCAGCCCCGGCCAAGCCAACCGCGGCCGCCGCCGGTGGCGACCTGATCAGCGACCACGAATTCGAATCCCTGCTCGACGAATTGCACGGCAAGGGCAAGTTCAGCGAAGTCGGCACGGCCACCGCCGCGCCTGCCGCCGCCACTGCTGCGCCGGCCGCCAAGGCCGCGCCCAAGCCCGCTGCCAAGGCACCGGAGCCGAAGGCCGAGACACCCAAGCCTGCCGCCGCCGCAGCGCCGGCACCAGCCCGTGCGCCGTCTGCGCCGCCTGCGGAGAAACCGGCCAGCGAAGCCGAGACCACCGTTCGGGTCGACACCGCGCGCCTGGACGAAATCATGAACATGGTCGGCGAACTGGTGCTGGTGCGTAACCGCCTGGTGCGCCTGGGCCTCAACAGCCAGGACGAAGCGATGTCCAAGGCCGTGTCGAACCTCGACGTGGTCACGGCTGACCTGCAGACCGCGGTCATGAAGACCCGGATGCAGCCGATCAAGAAAGTCTTCGGGCGCTTCCCGCGCCTGGTTCGTGACCTGGCTCGCCAGCTCAAGAAAGAGATCAACCTGGAACTGGTGGGTGAAGAGACCGACCTCGACAAGAACCTTGTCGAGGCCCTGGCCGACCCGCTGGTCCACTTGGTGCGCAACGCGGTCGACCACGGCATCGAGTCGCCGGAAGAGCGCGAGGCCTCGGGCAAGGTCCGCAGCGGCAAGGTGATCCTGGCCGCCGAGCAGGAGGGCGACCACATCCTGCTGTCGATCTCCGACGACGGCAAGGGCATGGACCCGCACGTACTCCGCGCGATCGCGGTGAAACGTGGCGTGATGGACAAGGACGCGGCCGACCGCCTGAGCGACACCGAGTGCTACAACCTGATTTTCGCTCCGGGCTTCTCGACCAAGACCGAGATCTCCGACGTGTCGGGTCGTGGCGTGGGCATGGACGTGGTGAAAACCAAGATTTCCCAGCTCAACGGCTCGATCAACATCTACTCGACCAAGGGCCAGGGCTCGAAAATCGTCATCAAGGTCCCGTTGACCCTGGCGATCATGCCGACCCTGATGGTAATGCTGGGCAACCAGGCCTTCGCCTTCCCGCTGGTCAACGTCAACGAGATCTTCCACCTCGACCTGTCTCGCACCAACGTGGTTGACGGCCAGGAAGTGGTCATCGTGCGGGACAAGGCGCTGCCGCTTTTCTACCTCAAGCGCTGGCTGGTCAGCTCCGCCGCTCATGTCGAGCAGGGCGAGGGCCACGTGGTGATCCTTTCGGTGGGCACCCAGCGGATCGGCTTCGTCGTCGACCAGTTGGTGGGCCAGGAAGAAGTGGTCATCAAGCCGTTGGGCAAGATGCTTCAAGGCACCCCGGGCATGTCCGGCGCCACCATCACCGGCGACGGCCGCATCGCGTTGATTCTCGATGTGCCTAGCATGCTCAAGCGCTACGCCGCCCGGCGTATTTGATTCTGGAGGGGTGCGGCCTGGCGCCGCGCCTCGTCTAACGGAGTGTTTATGGTAGTTAAAGTCCTGGTGGTGGACGATTCGGGGTTCTTCCGCCGCCGCGTCTCGGAAATTCTTTCGGCGGACACCAGCATTCAGGTCGTCGGTACGGCGACCAACGGCAAAGAGGCGATCGATCAGGCGCTGGCGCTCAAGCCGGACGTGATCACCATGGACTACGAGATGCCGATGATGGACGGCATCACGGCGGTGCGGCATATCATGCAGCGCTGCCCGACCCCGGTGTTGATGTTCTCGTCCCTGACCCATGAAGGCGCCCGTGTCACCCTCGATGCGCTGGACGCCGGGGCGGTCGACTTCCTGCCGAAGAATTTCGAAGACATCTCGCGCAACCCGGACAAGGTCCGCCAGTTGCTGTGCGAGAAAGTCCACAGCATTTCCCGCAGCAATCGCCGGGTCAGTGCCTACAGCCCACCGGCGCCCGCGCCGGTTGTTGCGCCGATGTCCGCGCCCGCGTCTGCATCCGCGTCAAGCAGCTTCAATCCGGCCCCGGTTCGCAGTGCTCCGGCACCTGCACCGGCGCGCTCGGCACCGGCCAGCGCGGCGTCGCCGGCACCCAAGCGCAAGGCCTACAAACTGGTTGCCATCGGTACGTCCACCGGCGGTCCGGTGGCGCTGCAGCGGGTCCTGACCCAACTGCCGGCGAATTTCCCGGCGCCCATCGTGCTGATCCAGCACATGCCCGCGGCATTTACCAAGGCATTTGCCGAGCGTCTGGACAAACTCTGCCGTATCAGCGTCAAGGAAGCCGAGGACGGCGACATTCTGCGGCCGGGCCTGGCGCTGTTGGCGCCGGGTGGCAAGCAGATGATGATCGACGGCCGTGGCGCGGTGAAAATCTTGCCAGGTGACGAGCGTCTGAACTACAAGCCTTGCGTGGACATTACCTTCGGTTCTGCGGCGAAATCCTACGGCGACAAAGTTCTGGCGGTGGTCCTCACCGGCATGGGCGCTGATGGTCGCGAGGGCGCGCGCCTGCTCAAGCAGGGCGGCAGCGCGATCTGGGCCCAGGACGAGGCCAGTTGCGTGATCTATGGCATGCCCATGGCAATCGTCAAGGCCGACCTGGCCGACGCGGTCTACAGCCTGGACGACATGGGTAAACATCTGGTCGAGGCGTGCCTGTAATGGACGTGCTCAGCCTGATCGGCATCATCATGGCGTTCGTTGCCATCATCGGTGGCAATTATCTGGAAGGCGGTCACCTCGGCGCGTTGGCCAACGGTCCGGCCGCGTTGATCGTGATCGGTGGCACCGTAGGCGCTGCGCTGTTGCAGTCGCCGATGAGCGCCTTCAAGCGCGCCATGCAGGTATTGGTGTGGATTCTGTTCCCGCCGCGGGTCGACCTGGCCGGCGGCATCGACCGCGTGGTGAACTGGAGCCTGACCGCCCGCAAGGAAGGTCTGCTGGGTCTGGAAGGGGTGGCTGATGCCGAACCCGACAGCTACTCGCGCAAGGGCCTGCAATTGCTGGTCGACGGCGCCGAGCCGGAAGCGATCCGCAGCATCCTGGAGGTGGATTTCTACACCCAGGAAAGTCGCGACATCGAAGCGGCGAAAGTCTTCGAAAGCATGGGCGGCTATGCGCCGACCATCGGCATCATCGGTGCGGTGATGGGCCTGATCCATGTGATGGGCAACCTGGCCGACCCGTCGCAGCTGGGCAGCGGCATTGCCGTGGCCTTCGTCGCTACCATCTATGGCGTGGCGAGCGCCAACCTGGTGCTGCTGCCGATCGCGGCCAAGCTCAAGTCCATCGCCATGCGCCAGTCGCGCTATCGGGAAATGCTGCTGGAAGGGATCCTGTCGATCGCCGAAGGTGAAAACCCGCGCTCCATCGAATTGAAGCTCCAGGGCTTCATGGACTGATGGGAGACATGGAACATGGCACGTCGCAGACATCGTGAAGAACACGTCAACCATGAACGCTGGCTGGTTTCCTACGCCGACTTCATCACGTTGCTGTTTGCCTTTTTTGTGGTCATGTATTCGATCTCCTCGGTCAACGAGGGCAAGTACAAGGTCATTTCCGAAGCGTTGATTGGCGTTTTCACTGATTCGGACCGTGCTCTCAAGCCGATTCCCATCGGCGACGAACGCCCGAAGACGACGACCCCGGCCAAGCCGTTGGTCAAGGACAGCGAGCAGGTTGATGCTGGCATTGCCGGTGGCAGCGATCCGTTGAAAAGCATTGCCGACGACATCAGCGCGGCGTTCGGCGACCTTATCAGCTCCAACCAGATGACCGTGCGCGGCAATGAGTTGTGGGTCGAGATCGAGCTCAATTCCAGCCTGCTGTTCGGTAGCGGCGACGCGATGCCCAGCGACATGGCGTTCAATATCATCGATAAGGTCGCGGCGATCCTGAAACCGTTCGACAACCCGATCCACGTCGAAGGTTTCACCGATGACCAGCCGATCCGCACCGCGCAGTACCCGACCAACTGGGAGCTGTCGTCGGCCCGTTCGGCGAGCATCGTGCGCATGCTTGCCATGCAGGGCGTCAATCCCGGACGCCTGGCCTCGGTGGGGTATGGCGAGTTCCAGCCGGTGGCAAACAATGCCACCGCCGAAGGGCGCGCGCGCAACCGGCGGGTAGTGCTGGTGGTGTCGCGTAACCTTGATGTCCGGCGCAGCCTGACCGGTACCGGCACCGCCAATGCAAAACCCGATGCGGCATTGAAGCGGGCTGGCACACAAACTGCACCGACCCCGGTCAAGTCGCCGGAAAGACAGAACGCCGTCAATTCTCCGTCACCGGCTTTATAACCGAGCTATTTCTCGGTCGAACCCGTTTCGACCGGGAGGAACGATCCGAATGAGAGTCTGGGCAGTCGCCAATCAAAAAGGTGGTGTGGGCAAAACCACATCCTCCATCGCTTTAGCCGGTTTGCTGGCCGAGGCGGGCAAGCGCGTGGTCATCGTCGATCTGGACCCCCACGGCTCGATGACCAGCTATTTCGGCTACGATCCCGATAGCCTGGAGCACAGCAACTACGACTTGTTCCTGCACAAGGGCAGCGTGCCCGAGGGCTTGCCGGGCCAGTTGTTGCTGTCTACCAGTGACGAGCGGATTTCCCTGTTGCCCTCGAGCACGGCCCTGGCCACCCTGGAGCGCCAGTCGCCCGGGCAGGGCGGCCTGGGCCTGGTGATCGCCAAGAGTCTGGCGCAGCTGTGGCAGGATTTCGATTACGCAATCATCGACAGCCCGCCATTGCTCGGGTTACTGATGGTCAACGCCCTGGCCGCGAGCCAGCAACTGGTGATACCGGTGCAGACCGAACACCTGGCTGTCAAAGGCCTGGAGCGCATGGTCAACACCCTGGCGATGGTCAACCGCTCGCGCAAGCAATCCCTGGCGTTCAACATCGTGCCGACCCTGTTCGACCGTCGCACCCAGGCGTCCCTCGGTACCCTGCGCGTGTTGCGCGATATGTACCCCGAGGACATCTGGCAAGGTTATATCCCGGTCGATACGCGTCTGCGCGATGCCAGCCGCGCCGGCGTGACCCCTTCGCAATTCGATGGCAAGAGCCGTGGCGTCCTGGCCTATCGCGCGCTTCTCAAACATTTGCTGGCCCAGCAGCTCGTTCCGCAGCAGGTGGCTTGAAGTGACGAAGTTTTCCACAGCCGTTGTGCTTGCTTGCGGGCGCTCAAGTCCTGACGTATCCATGCCGATAACCTTTTCATGTGGCGCACAGTTCTCATGAACCGCCCGATCAAGACAACCTCGCGTCCGCAACTGGCCTTGCAGTCCTACCTGGACGGGCTCTTGCAGGAAGCGACCGAAGAATTGCCAGCGCCGCCGAGCGCGACCGAGGCGTTGCCCGAGCCCGTCGTCGAAGCTGAAGCTGAAGCTGTACTGGACGAGTTCCAGGCGGCCGTGCTCGAAGAGCAGGCCCGTGATGCACGGATTTCCATGACTGCCGCAGCGGTCGAGGCGCCGCTCGTCAAGCCGAAGGTGGCCGTGATGGAAGCGCCCGCGCCGATCCTGGCGCCGGTCTCGACCGTTGCACCGTTGTTGCAGGGCCTGGTGAGGCCGGTAGTGGAAATCCACTTGCCGCCGCCGAGCAACACACCGCCGCCGGTGCAGGGCGACGACCGTCCGGCCTGGGCCGCCGAGCCGTTCGAGTGTCTGTTGTTCGATGTGGCCGGGTTGACCCTGGCGGTGCCGCTGGTGTGCCTGGGATCGATTTATTCCCTGGCGGGGCAGGAACTGACGCCGTTGTTCGGCCAGCCGGAATGGTTCCTCGGGATCCTGCCGAGCCAGGCCGGCAACCTGAAGGTGCTGGACACCGCGCGCTGGGTCATGCCGGACCGTTATCGCGATGATTTTCGCCAGGGCCTGCAATACGTGATTTCAGTGCAAGGCTACGAGTGGGGATTGGCGGTGCATCAGGTCAGCCGTTCGCTGCGCCTGGACCCGAACGAAATCAAATGGCGCAGCCATCGAGGACAACGGCCATGGCTGGCCGGTACGGTGATCGAACACATGTGCGCCTTGCTGGACGTTTCCGAACTGGCGGAGCTGATCGCCAGCGGCGGGGCAAAACACCTGGGCGGCAGCAAGCCGGTCCAGAAACCGAAATAGGACAACCGGGGGCGCAGGGCGCCGCCGGACAGAACACACACCGCCACAGGCGGTTTTTCGAGGGGTCAGGGTATGAATGATAAGGCGTCGTCTCAAAAGGGTTCTGAAGATCCGATTCTGCAATGGGTGACCTTCAAGCTCGATAACGAAACCTACGGCATCAACGTGATGCGCGTTCAGGAAGTGCTGCGCTACACCGAGATCGCCCCGGTTCCAGGTGCGCCAAGCTATGTGCTGGGGATCATCAACCTGCGTGGCAACGTGGTCACCGTGATCGATACCCGTCAACGCTTCGGCCTGATGAACGCCGAGATCAGCGACAACACCCGGATCGTCATCATCGAAGCCGACAAGCAAGTGGTTGGCATCATGGTCGACAGCGTCGCTGAAGTGGTTTACCTGCGTCAGTCGGAAATCGAAACCGCGCCGAACGTCGGTAACGAAGAGTCCGCCAAGTTCATTCAGGGCGTGTGCAACAAGAACAACGAGTTGCTGATCCTGGTTGAACTGGACAAGATGATGAGCGAAGAAGAGTGGTCGGAACTGGAGAGTATCTGATTTGATTCTTGAGGTAGCAGTCATTGTCCTGTTCCTTTTCTGGGCAGGCACGCTGGCAATGTTCGTGTCCTATATACGCGGCCAGCGGCAGATCGCCGCTCAGCAGGCCCAGGGCGATGCGCTGCGCGATCAGCGCATCCGCGACCTGGCCAAGCGCGTCGACGACTATCAGAACGGCACCGTGCGCATGGGCGAAGCGCTCCATGAGCTGCGTGCCGTGGTCGGGCCATTGCCGGACAAACTGGCGCAGCTGGAACAGCGCGACCCCTCCAGCCTGTCCTTCGCCCAGGCCGCCCGCCTGGTCGGCATGGGCGCCAGCGTCGACGAACTGACCCAGGCGTGTGGTCTGACGCAGGCCGAAGCGGAATTGATGAGCAAGTTGCACAAGGGCGGCTGAAGCTATTTCTCCCCCTGAACCCTGTGGGAGCGAGCCTGCTCGCGAAAGCGGTGTGACAGTCAATAAAGATGTTGACTGACCCGACGCCTTCGCGAGCAAGTTCGCTCCCACAGGTTTTTCTGGCGTTCAGAAATAGTCATTCCTACCCAGACCCCGTGGCGAGGGAGCTTGCTCCCGCTCGGCTGCGCAGCGGCCGCAAAAAGCCTGGGGCCGCTGCGCGACCCAGCGGGAGCAAGCTCCCTCGCCACGGGGGTAGCGTCGTGGCTGGTCAGTAATCATCCCCGTGTTCCGCGACGTCCGTGTGGGAGCGAGCCTGCTCGCGAAAGCGGTGTGACAGTCAATGGAGATGTTGACCTGACCGGACGCCTTCGCGAGCAGGCTCGCTCCTACAGGTTTTTCTGGCGTTCAGAAATAGTCATTCCTACCCCCGTTGCTGGTCAGTAACCATTCCCGTGTTCCGTGATTTCTGTGTGGGAGCGAGCCTGCTCGCGAAAGCGGTGTGACAGTCAATGGAGATGCTGACTGACCCGACGCCTTCGCGAGCAGGCTCGCTCCTACAGGTTTTTCTGGCGTTTAGAAATAGTCATTCCTACCCCCGTTGCTGGTCAGTAACCATTCCCGTGTTCCGCGACTTCTGTGTGGGAGCGAGCTTGCTCGCGAAAGCGGCGTGATAGTCAATAAAGATGCTGACTGACCGGACGCCTTCGCGAGCAAGCTCGCTCCCACAGGTTTTTCTGATGTTCAGAAATAGTCATTTCAACCCAGACCCCGTGGCGAGGGAGCTTGCTCCCGCTGGGTCGCGCAGCGGCCCCAGGCTTTTGCGGCCGCTGCGCAGCCGAGCGGGAGCAAGCTCCCTCGCCACGGGGGTAGCGTCGTTGCTGATCAGTAATCATCCCCGCGGTCCGTCACGTCCTTTTCGACATCCTGCGCGTGGGGGTCGAAGCCTTGGGGGAATTTGCCCTTCAGGTTCCAGGCAAAGGCAATGATCTCGGCGATTGTGCGGTACAGCTCCTCGGGGATGCTGTCGCCCAACTCCAGCCGCGCCAGCAATTTCACCAATTCGGCGTTTTCATAGATCGGCACTTCGCTTTCCCGGGCGATGCGCAGGATTTCCTCGGCCAGGGCTTCGTCGCCCTTGGCGGTGAGGGTGGGGGCGTGGTGGCCGTCGTACTTGAGTGCGATGGCCTGGCGGGGTTCGGTATGGGTTGTCATGCGGTTTCGTCCACCCAGCGTTGATCCAGTCGGGTCTTGGGCCCCTGGGGCGGGGTGCCGAGGTGGCAATCCAGGTCGCCGACGTTCAGCCCGCATGTCACCAGGCGCTCGCGCAGGGCGGTCAGGTTGCTTTCGATCAGGCTTGCGGTGTACGGCCTTTGCGCCCACAGCTGGCTGGACAGGCTGCCGCCGAGCAACTGGGCCTGAATCTGCAACGGGCCCAGCGGCTCCATGTCGAACGCCAGCTCGACCTTCCACAGTTGCTGTTTCGCTTCGCGTGGTTCGCGGCGCTCGTCCGGCTGCTCCCGGGCAGGGGTTTCCTCGCGTTGGAACTTGACCTGCAATGGCACGATGTCCTGCAGGTTGCGCATCGGGATCTCCAACTGCCAAGTGCTCATCAGCCGGCCATCGTCGGTCAGCCCGGTCTGCTCCAGGCTCGATAACTGGTGGCTTTGCAGGCGCGAGACAGCGGCTGCGGCCAGACGCAACAGGTGCTCCAGATCGCCTTCTTCGTCCTGGCCTTTGAGCAGGCGTGAGGGCAGCGGAAAACTCGTGGGTTGCGGCTTGGCGCTGACCTGGCCAAGCATCCCCAAGGCACTGCGCACGAAGTTGGGCAGCGCCTGGGCCAGGGTGTTGGCGGCGATGATGGCGCTGAGATTGGTGGAAGCGGGCAGGGCCGGTGTCAGTTGGGCGATCAGTTTCAGCAGGTCGCCTTTCATGTCCGGGGCGAGGCTCGGCGGCTGCCCGGCGAGGAGTTTGCTCTCCAGGAACATGCCGCTGGCGACCATGGCCTGGGCCAGGCCCTTGGGTGTGCTCAGTTGCTGGACGTCCGGCAGACCGGCCAACAGGCGCGTTACCGCCGCGCGCAGCTCGGAGCCGGCGTCTTCGCTGGCGGGAAGGTTTTGCAGGGCGGTGAGCAAGCTGTCCAGCGAACCCTGGCGGCTCACCTGCGTAACCAGCTGCTGGCTGACCGCCAATTGTTCCTGGCGGTTGCTCAGGGGGACGAACTTCAAGGTCTGCACATCCTGCACCTGAGCGCTCAACAACGTGCCGATGCGCAGGGGCTGGGGGCTGTCGATGTCCAGGGTACTGCCGGCCTGGACGGTGTTGAGCAAACTCACCAGCGAGCGATATACCGCCGCTTGCCCTGGCAACTGCGGCAGCACCTGGCTGGTCAGCACCTTGCCTTGCAGCAACGTGCCCACCGGCAGCTGCGCGGTGTCGATGCGCGTCAAGGTGGCGACGCTGGAGGCGACGGCCTGTTGCACGGCAATCGCCAGGTTGCTGGCGGACGGCTGGGTCACGGCCAGGCTGGTGCCTTGCGGCAACGGCTGGGCGCTGGTGGCCTGCACCGTGGCCTGCCGGCCGCTTTCCAGGGTCAGCTTGAGCAACAGCTGGAAGGCCTGGTCCGCCTGCTTGAGTGACAACACCTCGGCCTTGGCTGTCTGGCCCGGGCCGATCAGCCCCTCGGCCGGCGCCAGCAACTTCAGCAGCTCGCCAGTCACTGCCGGCATACGTGTCGTTGCCGTGGGCTGGGGCAGCGGCGGGATGTTCATGTCGCCTGTCATCTGCGGTCTTACCTTGGGGAAATCAGCGCTCTTTGGAGCGAGGCTTCACATGTATAATGCCGCCCGCCTTCCAGAGAGCGGCGAAAATCTTGCATTTGTTTGACGCAGCTCTGTGGAACGGGCCGTCAATGCATCTATGCTGCATCACTTTAACGGCCGCTGCACTGCCGACTTGAACCGTATAAGGCCCGCGATCCCTTGACCAGTCCTCTCTTGCAAACCATCGGCCTCGCCTGCGAGCGAGACCTGCGGCTGCTTTTCGAAAATCTCGAATTGAGACTCTCGCGTGGCGATATGGTGCAAGTCAGTGGCCCCAACGGCAGCGGCAAGACCAGCCTGTTGCGCCTGCTGGCCGGGTTGATGCAACCCACCGCAGGCCAGGTGCTGCTCAACGGCCAGCCCCTGGACAGCCAGCGCAGCGAACTGGCCCGCAACCTGCTCTGGATCGGCCATGCCGCCGGTATCAAGGACCTGCTGACGCCGGAAGAAAACCTCAGCTGGCTGTGCGCCTTGCACCGGCCGGCCGGTCGCGAGGCGATCTGGCAGGCCCTGGCGGCGGTAGGTCTGAAGGGTTTCGAGGATGTGCCCAGCCACACACTGTCGGCCGGCCAGCAGCGCCGCGTGGCCCTGGCCCGGTTGTACCTGGACAGCCCGCCGCTGTGGATTCTCGACGAACCCTTCACCGCACTGGACAAGCAGGGCGTCACACAGCTCGAAGAGCACCTGGCCCGGCATTGCGAGAGCGGCGGCATGGTGTTGTTGACGACCCATCACACGTTGACCCGGATGCCCGCCGGCTATCGCAGCATTGACCTGGGGAACTGGGCGGTATGAGCGTCTTTGGCCTGTTGCTTGCCCGTGAAGCACGCCTGCTATGTCGGCGTCCGGCTGAACTGGCCAATCCGCTGGTGTTTTTTGCGATCGTCATCGCGCTGTTCCCGCTGGCGGTCGGTCCGGAGACTCAATTGTTGCAAACCTTGTCGCCGGGACTGGTCTGGGTGGCCGCGCTTTTGTCGGTCCTGCTCTCGCTGGACGGGCTTTTCCGCAGTGATTTCGAAGACGGTTCCCTGGAACAGTGGGTCCTTTCGTCGCACCCCCTGGCCCTTCTGGTTTTGGCCAAGGTACTGGCACACTGGGTTTTTTCCGGCCTGGCGCTGGTGCTGCTCTCGCCGCTGCTTGCGATGATGCTGGGCTTGCCCGCCGCGTGCATGCCGGTGCTGCTGTTGTCACTGTTGCTCGGCACCCCGGTGCTGAGCCTGCTCGGCGCGGTGGGTGCGGCGCTGACGGTAGGGCTCAAGCGTGGCGGCTTGTTGCTGGCGCTGCTGATCCTGCCGCTGTACATACCGGTACTGATCCTCGGCAGTGGCGCCTTGCAAGCGGCGCTGCAAGGCCTGCCGGCAACCGGTTATCTGCTGTGGCTCGGGAGCCTGACCGCCCTGGCGATAACCCTGACACCCTTTGCAATAGCCGCTGGCCTGAAGATCAGCGTCGGCGAATAATAATGCGGCCTGGTCAGGAATTGACCACTTCCACTGGAAGCGAAGGCTGACCTGGCGGCTCGTGAAGACGAGCCGCAACCGTGATGGAAACTGCAATGAACTGGACCTGGTTTCATAAGCTCGGCTCACCCAAGTGGTTTTACGGCATCAGCGGCAAGATGCTGCCCTGGTTGAGTATCGCCGCCCTGTTGCTGATCGGCATCGGCCTGGTCTGGGGCCTGGCTTTCGCGCCGCCGGACTACCAGCAGGGCAACAGCTTTCGCATTATCTATATCCATGTTCCGGCGGCGATGCTCGCCCAGTCGGTCTACGTGATGCTGGCGATCTGCGGTGTGGTCGGGCTGGTGTGGAAGATGAAGCTGGCCGACGTCGCGCTGCAATGCGCAGCGCCCATCGGTGCCTGGATGACCGCCGTGGCGCTGGTCACCGGGGCAATCTGGGGCAAGCCGACCTGGGGTTCGTGGTGGGTCTGGGATGCACGACTGACGTCGATGCTGATCCTGCTGTTCCTGTACTTCGGTCTTATTGCGCTGGGCAACGCCATCAGCAATCGTGACAGCGCGGCCAAGGCCTGCGCGGTACTGGCGATCGTCGGCGTGATCAACATCCCGATCATCAAGTACTCGGTGGAGTGGTGGAACACCCTGCACCAGGGCGCGACCTTTACCCTCACCGAAAAACCGGCGATGCCGGTCGAGATGTGGCTGCCGCTGCTGCTGACCGTGCTGGGTTTCTACTGCTTCTTCGGCGCGGTGCTGCTGCTGCGCATGCGCCTCGAAGTACTCAAGCGCGAAGCCCGGGCCAGTTGGGTGAAAGCCGAAGTGCAGAACAGCCTGGAGGCCGCTCGATGAGTTTTGCGTCATTCGGCGACTTCCTCGCCATGGGCCATCACGGCCTGTATGTCTGGTCAGCCTATGGCATCTGCCTGGCGGTGCTGGCCCTCAACGTGGCGGCGCCGATCCTGGCCCGCAAGCGGTATCTGCAACAAGAGGCGCGTCGTCTGCGTCGGGAGAACGGTCAGTGAATCCGCTGCGCAAAAAACGTCTTGTCATCATCCTGGCGATCCTGGTCGGCGTCGGTGCGGCGGTCGGCCTCGCCCTCAGCGCCTTGCAACAGAACATCAACCTGTTCTACACCCCGACCCAGATCGCCAATGGCGAAGCGCCCAAGGATACGCGCATCCGCGCTGGCGGCATGGTGGAGCAGGGCTCGCTGGTGCGTTCCGGTGATTCGCTGGACGTGAAGTTCAACGTCACCGACTTCAACAAGACCGTGACCATCACCTATCGCGGCATCCTCCCGGACCTGTTCCGCGAAGGGCAGGGCATCGTTGCCTTGGGCAAACTCAACGCCGATGGCGTGGTGGTGGCCGACGAGGTGCTGGCCAAGCACGATGAGAAATACATGCCGCCGGAAGTGACCAAGGCCCTGAAAGACAGCGGCCAGTCGGCGCCCGCTCCCGCTCCCGTGAAGGAGGGTTGATCGATGAATGCCGGTCTGTTTATTCCTGAGCTGGGCCATCTGGCGATGATCCTGGCCCTGTGTTTTTCCCTGGTCCAGGCGGTTGTGCCGTTGCTCGGCGCCTGGCGTGGCGACCGCTTGTGGATGAGCCTCGCCCAGCCGGCGGCATGGGGGCAGTTTGCGTTCATGCTGTTCGCGTTCGGTTGCCTGACCTACGCGTTCATGGCCGACGATTTTTCCGTGGCCTATGTCGCCAGCAACTCCAACAGCGCCTTGCCCTGGTACTACAAATTCAGCGCGGTGTGGGGTGCCCACGAAGGTTCGTTGCTGCTCTGGGCGTTGATTCTTGCCGGCTGGACCTTCGCGGTGTCAGTGTTCTCCCGACAGTTGCCGCAAGTGATGCTGGCTCGGGTGCTGGCGGTGATGGGCATGATCAGCATCGGGTTCCTGCTGTTCCTGATCCTCACGTCAAACCCGTTCGAGCGCATCCTGCCGCAAGTGCCGATGGACGGCCGCGACCTCAACCCGTTGCTTCAGGACATCGGTCTGATCGTCCATCCGCCGATGCTCTACATGGGCTACGTCGGCTTTTCCGTGGCCTTCGCGTTCGCCATCGCCGCTTTGCTCGGTGGTCGCCTCGACGCCGCGTGGGCGCGCTGGTCGCGGCCATGGACCATTGTCGCCTGGGCCTTCCTCGGGATCGGCATCACACTCGGGTCGTGGTGGGCCTATTACGAACTCGGCTGGGGCGGCTGGTGGTTCTGGGACCCGGTGGAGAACGCCTCCTTCATGCCATGGCTGGTCGGCACAGCACTGATCCACTCCCTGGCCGTCACCGAAAAACGCGGCGTGTTCAAGAGCTGGACCGTGCTGCTGGCGATCGCGGCTTTCTCGCTGAGCCTGCTCGGGACCTTCCTGGTGCGCTCCGGCGTGCTGACCTCGGTGCATGCCTTCGCCTCGGACCCCGAGCGTGGCGTATTCATCCTGATGTTCCTGCTGTTCGTGGTCGGCGGTTCGCTGACGCTGTTCGCCCTGCGTGCACCCGTGGTGAAAAGCCAGGTCGGCTTCAACCTCTGGTCCCGGGAAACCCTGCTGCTGGGCAATAACCTGGTGCTGGTGGTGGCGGCGTCCATGATCCTCCTCGGGACGCTGTATCCGCTGGTGCTCGATGCGTTGTCCGGCGCCAAGCTGTCGGTCGGCCCGCCGTATTTCAACGCATTGTTCATTCCGCTGATGGCGATCCTGATGGTGGTGATGGCGATCGGTATGCTGGTGCGCTGGAAGGACACGCCGGTCAAATGGCTGCTGGGCATGCTCACGCCGGTGCTGCTCGGCACCGCCGCCCTGGCCGTGGTGGCGGGCATCGCTTATGGCGATTTCAACTGGGCGGTGCTGGCGACATTCGTGCTGGCGGCGTGGGTATTGCTGGCGGGCGTGCGGGATATTTTCGACAAGACCCGCCATAAAGGTCTTGTCAAAGGCCTGCCGACCCTGACCCGCAGTTACTGGGGCATGCAACTCGCCCACCTGGGGATCGCCGTCTGCGCCCTCGGTGTGGTGCTGTCCAGCCAGAACAGCGCCGAACGCGACCTGCGCCTGGCACCGGGCGAGTCCATGGACCTGGGCGGTTATCAGTTCGTTTTCGAGGGCGCCAGGCATTTCGAAGGTCCGAACTTCACGTCCGACAAAGGCACCGTACGGGTCATTCGCGACGGCCAGCAGATCACCGTGCTGCACCCGGAAAAACGCCTCTACACCGTACAGAACTCGGTGATGACCGAAGCCGGGATCGACGCCGGTTTCACCCGCGACCTCTACGTGGCGCTGGGCGAACCCCTCGGTGATGGCGCCTGGGCGGTACGCGTCCACGTCAAGCCGTTCGTACGCTGGATCTGGTTCGGTGGCCTGCTCACCGGCCTGGGCGGCGTATTGGCTGCGCTGGATCGACGCTATCGGGTCAAAGTGAAAACCCGGGTGCGCGAAGCCCTGGGCGTGACGGGAGCCACTGCATGAAACGTTGGTTGATGGTGTTGCCGCTGGCGCTGTTTCTGGTGATGGCGGTGTTCTTGTACCGCGGGCTTTACCTGAACCCGTCCGAATTGCCCTCGGCGATGATCGGCAAACCGTTTCCGGAGTTCTCCCTGCCATCGGTACAAGGCGACAAGACGCTGACTCGCGCCGACCTGCTGGGCAAGCCGGCGCTGGTCAACGTGTGGGGCACCTGGTGCATTTCCTGCCGGGTCGAACATCCGGTGCTGAACAAACTGGCCCAGAACGGCGTGGTGATCTACGGCGTCAACTACAAGGACGTCAATGCCGATGCCTTGAAGTGGCTTGCCGAGTTCCACAACCCGTATCAACTGGACATCCGTGACGAGGAGGGCACCCTCGGCCTGAACCTGGGCGTCTACGGTGCGCCGGAAACCTTCTTTATCGACGCCAAGGGCATCATCCGGGACAAGTTCATCGGGGTGATCGACGAGCAGGTCTGGCGCGAGAAGCTGGCCGGCAAATATCAGGCACTGGTGGACGAGGCCAAGCCATGAGGCGCTGGTTAGCGGCTGCCGTCCTCGGCTTGAGCCTGGCGGGTGTGGCCCACGCCGCCATCGACACTTACGAATTTGCCAACGATGCCGAGCGCGAGCGGTTTCGCGAACTGACCAAGGAACTGCGCTGCCCCAAGTGTCAGAACCAGGACATCGCCGACTCCAACGCGCCGATTGCCGCCGACCTGCGCAAGGAGATCTTCCGCATGCTCGGCGAGGGCAAGGACAACCAGCAGATCATCGACTTCATGGTCGATCGCTACGGTGAGTTCGTGCGCTACAACCCGGCGCTGTCTTCCAAGACCGCGCTGCTCTGGTTCGGCCCCGCCGGGCTGCTGCTCGGTGGTTTCGTCGTCATCGCAGTGATCGTGCGTCGCCGCCGGGTCCAGCGCACTGCCGCCCCGGACACGCTTTCTGTCGAAGAGCGCCAGCGCCTCGACCAACTGTTGGATAAAACCAAGCATGATTGATTTCTGGCTCGCCGCAGGTCTGCTTCTCCTGGTTGCCCTGAGTTTTCTGTTGATCCCCGTGTTGCGTGGCCGCCGCGCCCAATTGGAAGAAGACCGTACTGCGCTGAACGTGGCGCTGTACCAGGAGCGCGTCGCCGAACTGCAGGCCGAGCGGGAGGAGGGCGTGCTCAACGCCGCGCAACTGGACACCGGTCGCGCCGAGGCCGCCCGTGAGTTGCTCGCCGACACCGAGGGCGCCGAGGCGCCGCGCGAATCGCGACTGGGCAAGCCGTTGCCGCTGCTCGCGGCGGTATTGGTGCCGGTATTGGGCCTGGCGCTGTACCTGCATTTCGGCGCAAGCGACAAGGTCGAGCTGACCCGTGAATTCGCCCAGGCGCCCAAGTCCATGGAAGAAATGACTTTGCGCCTGGAGCGCGCGGTGGCGGCACAACCGGATTCCGCCGAAGGTTTGTATTTCCTCGGGCGGACCTACATGGCGCAGGATCGGCCGGCGGATGCGGCAAAGATCTTCGAGCGCACCGTGGCACTGGCCGGCCGCCAGCCCGAGCTGCTCGGACAGTGGGCCCAGGCCCAGTATTTTGCCGACGGCAAGAAGTGGTCGGACAAGGTCCAGGCCCTCACCGACGAGGCGCTGAAGCTCGATCCGAAGGAAGTCACCAGCCTCGGCCTGTTGGGCATCGCCGCGTTCGAAGGCGAGCGCTATCAGGAGGCGATCGATTACTGGGGCCGCCTGCTGGCGCAGTTGCCCGAAGGCGACAAGTCGCGGGAGGCGTTGCAGGGGGGCATCACTCGCGCCACCGAGAAACTGCAAGCCAACGGTGGCAAGGTTGCCCAGGCGCCAGTCGCCAAGGCTACGGCGCTGCTCAAGGTCCGTGTCGAGCTCGATCCGGCCCTCAAAGCCAAGGTGCAGCCGGGCGACAGCGTGTTCATTTTCGCTCGCGCCGTGTCTGGCCCGCCCGCGCCGTTAGCGGCCAGGCGCCTGACCGTCGCCGACCTGCCGGCCAGCGTCGAGCTGGGTGACGCTGATGCGATGATGCCGCAGCTGAAACTGTCGAACTTCCCTGAAGTCCAACTGGTGGCGCGCATCTCCCGAGCCGGCCAACCCACCGCCGGCGAGTGGATCGGTCGCAGCCAGCCCCTGGCGAGCAGCACCACGGCGCTACAACAATTGATTATCGACAGTCCGGACCAATGACAGGAATTCGCACCATGACCGCCATCGCTCGTATGACCCTGCTCACCCTCGTCCTGGGCCTGAGCGCTTGTGCGGTCCAGCGCCCACCGGAGCCTTCGGCGCCATTGCCACCGATTCCGCCTTCGACGCCGACCACCAAACCAGGCCCGTCGACCGCGCCCGGCAAACCCGTGACCCCGAACAAACCGGCCAAGCCGCTGCCGCGCACCTCCGCCAGTTTCGCTCCACCACCAGGCGGCAACAGCCACTGGGACGCCAAGCTCGGGGTCTATGTGCTGGACAAGCAGCCCAACACGTTCTATCGCCAGCGCACCTATTATCGTTGGAACAACGGCTGGAGCCGCTCCGTCAGCCCGAACGGCCCGTGGGAAGAAACCACTATCGAAGGCGTACCGGCGGGGCTCGGACAGAAGTTTCACTGAAGCCCATTGCCGGCCCTTGTGGCGAGGGAGCTTGCTCCCGCTGGGCTACGAAGTAGCCCTGAGCTTTCCTCGGTATTTCAGCCAGGCCTGCCCAGTTCTTCCGGGGGCTGCTGCGCAGCCCAGCGGGAGCAAGCTCCCTCGCCACGAAGGTTGCGTTGCGGCGTCAGACAGTAGAAGGTTCGACCTGTCATCCCCAGCGTCGTAGAATGCGCGCCTTTGCGAGCCTTCACTGGCCAACGCGTATTGATCGGAGCACCTGACCATGACGACCACCCCGACCGGCGACTACCTGGAAACCCTCTACGAAGGCTATGGCCAGCGTTTTCGCATGGACAAGCTGCTGCACGAAGTGCGCACCGAGCACCAGCACCTGGTGATTTTCGAAAACCCGCGCATGGGCCGGGTCATGGCCCTGGATGGTGTCATCCAGACCACCGAAGCCGATGAATTCATCTATCACGAGATGCTCACCCACGTACCCATCCTCGCTCATGGCGCCGTCAAGCGCGTGCTGATCATCGGTGGCGGTGACGGCGGCATGCTCCGTGAAGTGACCAAGCACGTCGGTATCGAGCACATCACCATGGTCGAGATCGATGGCACGGTGGTGGACATGTGCAAGGAGTTCCTGCCCAACCACTCCAAGGGTGCCTACGACGACCCGCGGCTGAACCTGGTGATCGACGATGGCATGCGTTTCGTCGCCACCACCCAGGAGAAATTCGACGTCATCATTTCCGATTCCACCGACCCGATCGGCCCGGGCGAAGTGCTGTTCTCGGAGAACTTCTACCAGGCTTGCCATCGCTGCCTGAACGAAGGCGGGATCCTGGTGACCCAGAACGGCACGCCGTTCATGCAACTGGGCGAAGTGCAGACCACCGCCGGACGCTTGCATGACCTGTTCGCCGACTGGCATTTCTACCAGGCCGCTGTGCCGACGTACATCGGCGGCGCCATGACCTTCGCCTGGGGCTCGACTGATACCGCTCACCGCAAGCTTTCTCGCGAAACCCTGCGCGAGCGCTTCATTGGCAGCGGTATCGTGACGCGCTACTACAACCCCGAGATTCACCTGGGCGCGTTCGCCATGCCGCAATATGTGCTGCAGGCGATCAACAAGCCGAGCAACGACTGAGGCCCCGCAATTGAGGCGAGATCCTTCTGTGGCGAGGGAGCTTGCTCCCGCTGGGGCGCGAAGCGGCCCTCCTGGATCTACCTGACACACCCAGTTGCCTCAGCGTGTGTTGGGGGCCGCTTCGCAGCCCAGCGGGAGCAAGCTCCCTCGCCACAAGGGCGCTGGGGTGCTTTTGTGTTTCCAGATATTCATTGAACGAAATTTTCACCAAGTCTTGTCGACAATCCCCCGCGCTCTGTCGCCAGCGGTTATTTAATGGCAATGCCATGGCCGTTCGTGCGACATTCGCGCACTTGCGCAAGCCCCGGGCCTGATATCTGGCCAACAGAGGGCGCGCCGTTGTTCTATTCGTCACTCCAACTCCAATAGGTCCTCAAACGACATGGCAATCCCGGACGCCCTGAGTCAGCAGCGCACCACGCATCGCCTGCTGCAACCGACCGTCAAATCGCACCTGGCCTACACGTTGCTCTGTGCGTTGGTGATGATGGTCATGCTGAGCCTGCTGCGCGTTGCGCTGCTGGTCTACAACCGCGAGATGATCCTTGATACACCGGCCTCTACCTTCGTCGAAGCGTTCGCCAACGGCCTGCGTTTCGACCTGCGCCTGGTGGTCTACCTGTGCATCCCGCTGCTGCTGGCCCTGTTCAGCGCACGGGCGATGGCGGCACGTGGATTCTTTCGTTTCTGGCTGACCGTCACGTCCAGCATCGCGCTGTTTCTCGGCTTGATGGAAATGGACTTCTACCGCGAGTTCCACCAGCGCCTCAACGGCCTGGTCTTCCAATATGTGCAGGAAGACCCGAAAACCGTCATGAGCATGCTCTGGTACGGTTTCCCGGTGGTGCGCTACCTGCTGGCCTGGGCCGGCGGCACGCTGATCCTGGCCCTGGCCTTCAAGGGTGCTGATCGCGCTACCCGGCCACGCGGGCCGTTCAGTGGCGGCAGCATCGGCACCCGCCAGATCGCCCCGTGGTATGGCCGCGTCGCGGTGTTCCTGGTCTGCCTGGTGGTGGCCGTCGCCGCCGCCCGTGGCACCTTGCGCCAAGGCCCGCCCCTGCGTTGGGGCGACGTCTATACCACCGATTCGAACTTCGCCAACCAGTTGGGCCTCAACGGTACGCTTTCGCTGGTGGCGGCGGCCAAGAGCCGGATGTCCGAACACCGTGACAATGTCTGGAAGGCCACCCTCGAATCGTCGCTGGCGCAGCAGACCGTGCGCGACATGCTGGTGATGCCCGACGACAAGCTCGTCGACGCCGGGACTGCCGCGGTAAGACGCGACTACACGCCGCCGGCCGACAAGACACTGCCGATCAAGAACGTGGTGGTGATCCTGATGGAAAGCATGGCCGGTCACTCGGTGGGCGCCCTGGGCGCGCCGGGTAACATCACGCCATACCTGGACAAGCTGTCCAAGGAAGGCCTGCTGTTCGACCGCTTCTTCTCCAACGGCACCCACACCCACCAGGGCATGTTCGCCACCATGGCGTGTTTCCCGAACCTGCCGGGTTTTGAATATCTGATGCAGACACCGGAAGGCAGTCACAAGCTCTCGGGCCTGCCGCAACTGCTCAGCGCCCGGGACTACGACGATGTGTATGTCTACAACGGCGATTTCGCCTGGGACAACCAGTCGGGTTTCTTCAGCAACCAGGGCATGACCACCTTCATCGGTCGTAATGACTATGTGAACCCGGTGTTCTCCGACCCGACCTGGGGCGTGTCCGACCAGGACATGTTCGACCGTGGCCTGATCGAGCTCAAGGCGCGGGAAAACGGCAAGCCGTTCTATGCGTTGTTGCAGACCCTGTCCAACCACACGCCTTACGCACTGCCGACGCCGTTGCCGGTCGAGCCGGTCACGGACCGTGGTCGCCTGAACGAACACTTGACCGCCATGCGTTACTCCGATTGGGCGCTGGGGCAGTTCTTCGAGAAGGCGCGCAAGGAGCCTTACTTCAAGGAAACCCTGTTTGTCGTGGTTGGCGACCATGGCTTCGGCAACGAGCGCCAGATCACCGAAATGGACCTTGGCCGCTTCAACGTGCCGATGTTGCTGATCGGCCCGGGCATCCAGGAAAAATTCGGCCAGCGCAGCCACACCGTGGGCACCCAGGTCGATATCGTTCCAACCATCATGGGACGGCTCGGCGGACAGGTGCGTAACCAGTGCTGGGGCCGTGACCTGTTGAACCTGCCGCCAGGCGACACCGGCTTTGGCGTGATCAAGCCGTCGGGCAGCGACCAGACCACCGCGATCATTCGCGACGACACGATCCTGGTACTGCCGGAAGAAAAGGCCATGCCAGCGAAGCTGTTCCGCTATCAGCTGGGGGCCAATCCGCATGCGGAGATCATTCCGGATGCACCTGACACCGCAGAGATGAAACTCAAGCTCGAGGCGTTCCTGCAAACCGCGACCAAGAGCCTGCTGGATAACACCGCCGGTGTTGTTGACGGCAAGCCGGACTGATAATCGCGACGTATAAAAAAAGAGGCCTCAAAGGCCTCTTTTTTTATGCTTGGTGTTTTATATCTTGCCAAGTAACAACAAGATCAACAGCACGACCAGCACAACGCCGATGATACCGGACGGGCCATAACCCCAACTTCTGGAGTGCGGGAAGACCGGAAGGCCACCGATCAGCAGGAGGATCAGGATGATGATAAGAATAGTGCCCATTGTTGATTTCCTTATTGGTCAGTTCTGGAGTGATGTAACTTTCAACTGCCAGCGCGCGTGCGTTGAATCCGGGCGGCTTATTAAGTCCGACCGTAACGTCCTGTAAAAAATTCAATGTTTTTTGTTGTTAGTCTATTAGTGCCGGACGCTGCCTTTGGTGGCGAGGGGATTTATCCCCGTTGGGTCGCGTAGCGGCCCCCTTCCATTTCGGCCAGTTGGCTCATGCAAACAACGGGGACAAATCCCCTCGCCACGGAAGCGTTGGCAATCAAAACCCTCCACGGTTTGCCCTCGCCATTCAGCAATCTGATGGTGCATGGGTCTGTTCGGGTCCTTCGCTACACTCGGCGCATCTCTCCCGGAACAACAAGGCTGTTTCCCTATGCAAAATCGCATGATGATCACCGGTGCCGGCTCCGGCCTGGGCCGCGAAATCGCGCTGCGCTGGGCCCATGAAGGCTGGCACCTGGCCCTGTCCGATGTCAGCGAGCCCGGCCTTCAGGAAACCCTCCGGCTGGTGCGCGATGCCGGTGGCGAGGGTTTCGTCCAGCGCTGTGACGTGCGCGACTACAGCCAGCTCACCGCATTCGCCCAGGCCTGCGAGGAGAAGCTTGGCGGCATCGATATCATCGTCAATAACGCTGGCGTGGCTTCGGGCGGGTTCTTCAGCGAGCTCTCGCTGGAGGATTGGGACTGGCAGATCGCAATCAACCTGATGGGGGTGGTCAAGGGCTGCAAGGCGTTCCTGCCACTGCTGGAAAAAAGCCGCGGCAAGATCATCAACATCGCCTCCATGGCGGCGCTGATGCAGGGGCCTGCCATGAGCAACTACAACGTGGCCAAGGCCGGCGTCGTGGCGCTGTCGGAAAGCCTGCTGGTCGAGCTGGCCCAGCAGGAAATCGGCGTGCATGTGGTATGTCCGTCGTTCTTCCAGACCAACCTGCTGGACTCGTTCCGTGGCCCGACCCCGGCCATGAAGGCCCAGGTGGGCAAACTGCTGGAAAGCTCGCCGATCAGCGCGGCGGACATTGCCGATTACATCTACCAGCATGTCGCCCAGGGTGAATTCATGATCCTGCCCCACGAGCAGGGGCGCATGGCCTGGGCCCTCAAACAGAAAAATCCACAACTGCTGTACGACGAAATGACCGCAATGGCCGACAAGATGCGCGCCAAGGCACGGCAGGCCTGAGTTGACCTGATTGCCCGGTGTCCTCAGGATGGCGCCATTCGTGCCTTCCTGATGGACATAGCAATGCTCAATTACCTGTGGTTTTTTCTCGCCGCGCTGTTCGAGATCGCTGGCTGCTACGCCTTCTGGATGTGGTTGCGCCAGGGCAAGAGTGCCTGGTGGATCGTGCCGGCGCTGCTCAGCCTTGCGTTATTCGCCCTGTTGCTGACGCGCATCGAAGCCACTTATGCCGGTCGCGCCTACGCCGCCTACGGTGGCATTTATATCATCGCCTCGATCGGCTGGCTGGCCGTGGTGGAACGGGTGCGGCCGCTGGGTTCCGACTGGGTCGGCGTGGCCCTCTGTGTCGTGGGGGCCAGCGTGATTCTGTTCGGTCCACGTTTTTCGGGGCCGTAAACTGCCGTTTCGGCGTGGTTTTGCAGGACGTTTCCTTCAGCCAACGGACAGTTGTTTGTAGGGGTTTACTGAATTCCCGCCGGTATCTTGTGCTCGGAAAACAGGCCGTGCATGGTCAATGTCCAATCACTCTTAAGGACAAGACCATGCTCGTATTAAGCCGTACCGTAGGTGAGTTGATTTCCATCGGTGATGAGATTTCCGTCCGCGTGCTGTCGATCAGCGGTGGCACCGTGCGCTTTGGCGTAGAAGCGCCCCGGCACGTGGAGGTTCATCGTTCCGAGGTCTACGACAGGATCCAGAGAAAAAAGGCCGGGTCCGACCGCAAGGTCGGTTAATCGAACAGATGTCTGGGCACATCGTGCTTGAGCATCAATTGGCACTGTTCGCTTTCGGGATCGAAGACAATCATGGCCTGGCCTTTGGTCAGGGCCTGCCTGACCCGCAGGACGCGGGTTTCCAGCGGGGTATCGTCGCCATTGTCAGTACCGTCACGGGTGACGAAATCCTCGATCAGGCGGGTGAGCGTATCGACTTCGAGTTGGTCGTAGGGGATCAGCATGGGGACCTCGACTGGAGTATGCCGCGATGCTACGGCCAATGGGCCTTTCCGGCTAGCCTTGGGTTTTGTCAGTGACTGCATATCCTTGTGGGAGCGGGCTTGCTCGCGAAAGCGATGGGTCTGCCAGCATTGATGTTGACTGTACCTGCGCCTTCGCGAGCAAGCCCGCTCCCACATTGGATTTATGTTCGTTCCCAAAAAGCCATGCTGTCAGCCAACATCGAGCGGGTTCAGCTATCCGAACGGTGCCCGATCAGGCTGTCCACCGACGGCACCCGGGTGTCGCTTTCCATCTGCGCATCATGCTCGATCTGATGGCTGAAGCGATCCAGTGATCCCTGGGCCGGTTGGGCGTCGCTGGCAAATACCGGCGGGCTGAGGATGTAGGCACCGAGCAGGCGGCTCAGCGCGGCCAGGCTGTCGATGTGGGTGCGTTCGTAGCCATGGGTCGCGTCGCAGCCAAAGGCGAGCAGGGCGGTGCGGATGTCGTGCCCGGCGGTAATCGCCGAATGGGCGTCGCTGAAGTAATAGCGAAACAGGTCGCGGCGCGCCGGCAGTTCGTGCTCCTTGGCCAGCTTCAGCAAATGTCGCGACAGATGGTAGTCGTACGGGCCTCCCGAGTCCTGCATGGCCACGCTCACCGCATGTTCGCTGGAGTGCTGGCCTGGCGCGACCGGTGCAATGTCTATCCCAACGAATTCGCTGACGTCCCAAGGCAGCGCGGCCGCCGCGCCGCTGCCGGTTTCCTCGGTGATGGTGAACAGCGGGTGGCAGTCGATCAACAGTTCCTCGCCGCTGTCGACAATCGCCTTGAGCGCCGCCAGCAACGCGGCGACCCCGGCCTTGTCATCCAAGTGACGGGCGCTGATATGGCCGCTTTCGGTGAACTCCGGCAAGGGGTCGAACGCCACATAGTCGCCGATACCCACCCCCAACGTTTCGCAATCGGCGCGGGTGGCGCAGTAGGCGTCCAGGCGCAGTTCGATGTGGTCCCAACTGATGGGCATCTCATCCACGGCGGTGTTGAACGCGTGCCCGGAGGCCATCAGCGGCAGCACGCTGCCACGGATCACCCCGGTGTCGGTAAACAGGCTGACCCGGCTGCCCTCGGCAAAGCGGCTCGACCAGCAGCCCACCGGCGCCAGCGTCAGGCGGCCGTTGTCCTTGATGGCGCGAACGGAGGCGCCGATGGTGTCCAGGTGAGCCGATACGGCCCGGTCAGGGCTGCTCTTGCGGCCCTTGAGGGTGGCGCGGATCGTGCCGCGCCGGGTCATTTCGAAAGGGATGCCCAGCTCTTCGAGTCGCTCGGCAACGTACCGCACGATGGTATCGGTGAAGCCGGTCGGGCTGGGAATGGCGAGCATTTCCAACAGGACTTTCTGCAGGTATGCGAGATCCGGTTCGGGAATTTTGCTGATCATGGAAACTCCTCGCGGAACGTTAAGTTTTGCATAGGGGAACCTTGTGGCGAGGGAGCTTGCTCCCGCTGGGCCGCGAAGCGGTCCTTCTTTTCAGACCTCGGGGCCTGAGCGACCGCTTCGCGGCCGAGCAGGAGCAAGCTCCCTCGCCACGGAGAGATTTGAGTCAGACCACTGCCTGGCTATGGGGAAACAACAGGTCCACAAAGCGCTCGGCAGTGGGTTGCGGTTCGTGGTTGGCCAGGCCGGCGCGTTCGTTGGCTTCGATGAACACATATTCCGGTTGATCGGCCGCCGGTACCAGCAAGTCGAGGCCGACCATCGGGATGTCCAGCGCCCGCGCGGCGCGCACCGCCGCATCGGCCAGGGTCGGATGCAGGATCGCGGTGACGTCTTCCAGCACGCCGCCGGTATGCAGGTTCGCGGTGCGTCGAACAAACAGATGCTCACCCGCCGGCAGCACGCTGTCATAGCCATACCCGGCCGCGCTCAACGTTCGCTCGGTCTCGGCATCCATCGGGATCTTGCTTTCACCCCCGGTAGCCGCCTGCCGCCGCCGGCTCTGCGCCTCGATCAGCGCGCCAATGGTGTGCTGGCCGTCGCCGATCACTTCCGCCGGGCGCCGGATCGCCGCCGCCACCACTTCAAAACCGATCACCAGGATGCGCAGGTCGAGCCCTTCGTGGAAGCTCTCCAGCAGCACGCGGCTGTCGAAGCGCCGGGCCGTTTCGATGGCGTTCTGGACTTCCTCGATGGTCCGCAGGTCCACCGCCACGCCCTGGCCCTGTTCGCCGTCCAGCGGCTTGACCACCACGCGCTCGTGTTCATCGAGAAACGCCAGGTTGTCGTCGGCATTGCCCGCCAGCTGTTGCGCCGGCAGGTTCAGACCGGCATTTTTCAGCACCTTGTGGGTCAGGCTCTTGTTCTGACACAGGGTCATGCTGATCGCACTGGTCAAGTCGCTCAGCGATTCCCGGCAGCGAACCCGCCGGCTGCCATGCACTAGGGTGAACAGCCCGGCCTCGGCGTCATCCACTTGCACTTCGATGCCACGCCGGTGCGCTTCCTCGACGATGATCCGCGCGTACGGGTTGAATTGCGCCTCGGGCCCCGGCCCGAGGAACAGCGGCTGGTTGATGCCGTTCTTGCGTTTGATGGCGAAGGTCGAGAGGTTACGGAAGCCGAGCTTGGCGTAGAGATTTTTCGCCAGGCGATTGTTGTGCAGCACCGACAGGTCCAGGTAGCTCAAGCCACGGCTCATGAAATGCTCGATGAGATGGCGCACCAGCACTTCGCCGACGCCGGGCCGCGAACATTGCGGGTCCACCGCCAGGCACCAGAGGCTGCTGCCGTTTTCCGGGTCGTTGAACGCTTTCTGGTGGTTGAGGCCCATGACGCTGCCGATCACCGCGCCGGTGTCGTCGTCTTCGGCCAGCCAGTACACCGGGCCGCCCTGGTGACGCGGGGTCAGGCGCTCGGGATCGATGGGCAGCATGCCGCGAGCCTGGTAGAGCTGGTTGATGGCTTGCCAGTCGCTCTCGCTCTGGGCCCGGCGGATCCGGAAGCCACGAAACACTCGCGTGGCTTGGCGATAATCGCTGAACCACAGGCGCAGGGTATCCGATGGGTCAAGGAACAGGTGCGCAGGTTCCAGCCCCAGCACTTGCTGGGGCGCGGCGACATACAAGGCAATGTCACGTTCGCCGGGCTGCTCGTTGAGCAGCTCCTGGGCCAGGGTCGCCGGGTCCGGAAAGGTATGGCCGATGAGCAAGCGGCCCCAGCCGCAATGCACGGCGATCGGAGCGGCGCCCAGTTCGCTGCCATCTTCGGCCAGGCGCGCCTGCAAGCGTTCGTAGGACGGTGGTTGTCCACGCAAAAGACGTTGGTTGTGAAGGGTCGGGTGGGGTTTCATCAGTCAGATTCCTTGCTCGCTGAGCCACAGGTTCAGCGCCGCCAATTGCCATAGCCGCGAGCCGCGCAAAGGCGTGAGCTGGCCGTTGGGGTCGGTCAGCAAACGGTCGAGCATGGTCGGGTTGAACAAGCCGCGATCCTGGCTCGGGTCCAGCAGCAGTTCGCGAACCCAGGCCAGGGTGTTGCCTTCCAGGTGCTTGAGGCCCGGGACCGGGAAATAACCTTTCTTGCGGTCAATGACCTCGCTCGGGATCACCCGGCGGGCCGCTTCCTTGAGTACCTGCTTGCCGCCATCGGGCAGCTTGAATTTCGCCGGAACCCGTGCTGAAAGCTCCACCAGCCGATAGTCCAGGAATGGCGTGCGCGCTTCCAGGCCCCAGGCCATGGTCATGTTGTCGACGCGCTTGACCGGGTCGTCCACCAGCATCACGGTGCTGTCCAGGCGCAGGGCCTTGTCGACGGCCGCATCGGCGCCCGGCCGGGCGAAGTGCTCCTTGACGAAGTCACCGGCGGCGTCGTTGGCCGTCAGCCATCCAGGCTGCACGGTCGCGGCATATTCTTCATAGCTGCGGTCGAAGAACGCGGCGCGATAGGCGGCGTACGGGTCACTGGCGCCGTCCACTTGCGGATACCAGTGGTAACCCGCGAACAGTTCGTCAGCACCCTGGCCGCTTTGCACCACCTTGCAGTGCTTGGCGACTTCCCGCGACAGCAGGTAAAAGGCGATGCAGTCGTGGCTGACCATCGGCTCGCTCATGGCGCGAAAAGCAGCCGGCAGCTGTTCGATGATTTCTTTCTCATCGATGCGCAACTGATGGTGGCGGGTGCCGTAGTGCTTGGCGATCAGGTCCGAATACTGGAACTCGTCACCGCGCTCGCCGCCGGCGTCCTGGAAGCCGATGGAGAAGGTGGACAGGTCTTCCACGCCCACTTCGCGCAACAGGCCGACGAGCATGCTCGAATCGACGCCGCCCGAGAGCAGCACGCCCACGTCGACGGCGGCGCGCTGGCGAATGGCGACGGCTTCGCGGGTGCTGTCGAGCACGCGATCGATCCAGTCTTCCAGGTTGAGGTTCTGTTCATCGGCCCGTGGGCCGTAGGGCAGCGTCCACCAGGTTTTCTGCTCGGTGCGACCGTCCGCTTCGATGCGCATCCAGGTCGCCGGTGGCAGTTTTTCAATGCCCGCCAACAAGGTGCGTGGCGCCGGGACGACCGCGTGGAAATTCAGATAGTGATTGAGGGCGATCGGGTCAAGCACCGGATTGATGTCGCCACCCTTGAGCAGGGCCGGCAGCGCCGAGGCAAAGCGCAGGCGCTGGCCGGTACGCGACAGGTACAGCGGCTTGACGCCGAGACGGTCGCGAGCAATGAACAACCGCCTGGCGTCGCGTTCCCAGATGGCGAAGGCGAACATGCCATTGAGTTTGGGCAGCAGGGCTTCGCCCCAGGCGTGATAACCCTTGAGCAACACTTCGGTGTCGCCGCCAGAGTAGAAGGTGTAGCCCAGGCCTTCGAGTTCGCTGCGCAGTTCCGGGTAGTTGTAGATCGCGCCGTTGAATGCCAGGGACAGGCCCAGTTGATTGTCGATCATCGGCTGGGCCGAACCATCGGACAGGTCCATGATTTTCAGGCGCCGGTGGCCGAGGGCGATCGGCCCCTGGCTATGAAAGCCCCACGCGTCAGGGCCGCGAGGGGCCAGGTGATGGGTGATGCGCTCTACGGCCGCAAGGTCCGCAGGTTGTTGATCGAAACGTAACTCTCCAGCTAATCCGCACATAAGTCCTTACCGGTTTTTCCGTTGGGGAGGGGTCAAGCCGTACACACCGAAATGGTGGGTACTCTGAAACTGACCGGAGGGATTGCTCTGAGTTTTATATCGATGCGTTATAAGCCGACGGGTGGGGATCGCAGGTCATTCAGACCGACGAACACCCCGTGGGAGCGAGCCTGCTCGCGAAAGCGTTGTGTCAGGCGCCCCGATGGTGGCTGATCTTACCGCTTTCGCGAGCAGGCTCGCTCCCACAGGGGAAAGATGGCCAGTCGTCAATTGGCCTTGCCCCGAATCACCGCCCGCAAGGCAAACCGGTTCGGGTGGCAGGCCTCGGCGACGCTTCGCGGCAGTGGCAGCGGTTCGTTGTCCAGCCAGGCGGCGATCAGTTCGCCCGACAGCGGCGCAGTGATCAGGCCTCGGGAGCCGTGCCCGCTGTTGACGTACAGGCCGTCGAGCCAGGGGCACGGCGTGTCCGGCACTTGGCGCGCATCCTTGCCCAGGGCCGCGTAGGTTTCGACGAACGCCCGGCTGTCAGCCAGCGGTCCGACAATCGGCAGGTAATCGGGGCTGGTGCAACGGAACGCCGCGCGGCCTTCGAGGCGCTGCGGATCGAGGGTATCGGCGTTCAGGCGGTCCACCAGATCGTGGGAGATTTCTTCGAGCATTTGCAGGTTGCCGGCGTGCTCGGCGGCGGTGGGGGTCAGGTCATCGCTGTGGAAATCGAAACTGGCGCCCAGGGTGTGCTCGGCCATTCGCGACGGCGCCACATAGCCTTCGGCGCAGACCACCGTCGCCAGGCTTTGGCTGCGGGTGGTTTGCGTCAGCCGCGTGATCTGCCCGCGAATGCGCTTGAGGGGTAACCCGGCGGCCGGTTTGAAGCGTTTGATCTCGGCGGCGCTGGCGAGGATTACCACCGGGGCGCTGGCCAGGCAACGTTCGCCGTCCCAAGCCTGCCATTGGCCGTCGACACGTCGCAGTTCAAGCACTTCGCGATGTGGCTGCACGGTAATCGCAGCAGCCGAGGCTTGCCAGCGGCACAGGGCTGGCGGATGTACCCAGCCGCCTTCGGGATAAAACAGGCCGCCACAGGCCAGGCCGATGCCGGACTGCGCCTCGGCTTCGGCGCGATCGACAATTCGCAGCAGACCCCCTGGAAACGCCTCGGCCAGTTGGCGCTGGCGTTGGCCTTCCTTCTCGTTGAAGGCCAGCTGCAAGACTCCGCATCCGTCCCAGTCGAGGCCCCGTTGCAGGTTTTCGAGCAAGCGCCGGGTGTAGCCGAAACCGCTGAGGATCATCTGCGACAACGCCGTGCCGTGGGCCGACAATTTGAGGTACAGCACGCCCTGGGGATTGCCGGACGCTTCCTCGGCCAACCCGGCGTGACGCTCCAGTAAGGTCACTCGCCAGCCGCGGGCCGCGAGACTCGCCGCGCTGGCGCAACCGGCCAGGCCGCCGCCGATCACCAGCGCATGGCGTTCGCCAGCCGGCGGGGCGGGGCGGGCATACCAGGGCTTGGCCGGGGCGGGTTTGGGCACCTGGTCCGGCCAGCCGAGAAATACCCCACGGAGGATTTCCCACTTGTGGCCGATGCCCGGGGTGCGCTTCATCTTGAAGCCCGCCGCATTGAGCAGCCTGCGCACCCAACCGGTGCTGGTAAAGGTGCTAAGGGTGGCGCCGGGCGCTGCCAGCCGCGCCAGTTCGGCGAACAGCTCGGCGGTCCACATCTCCGGGTTTTTCGCCGGGGCAAAACCGTCCAGGAACCAGGCGTCGATCTGTCCGTCCAGCTGCGGCAGTTGCTCCAGGGCATCGCCAATCAACAGGGTCAATGTTACTCGACCGCCCGCCAGGGTCATGCGCTGGAAACCCTGGTGAATCGCGACGTACTGCTTAAGTAATTGATCAGCCTGGCACTTGAGCTCCGGCCACAGGGCAAGGGCCCGACGCAGATCCTCGGGGCTCAGGGGGAATTTTTCGACGCTGACGAAATGCAAGCGCGCACCGGTCGGTGCGCATTCTTCGAACAGCTGCCAGGCGCAGAGAAAATTCAGCCCGGTGCCAAATCCAGTTTCGCCGATCACCAGTCGTCCGTGCTCCATCAGCGCGGCGAAACGCTCGGCCAGGTTGTTCTGCGCAAGGAACACGTAGCGGGTTTCTTCCAGGCCCGACTGGTCGGAGAAATACACGTCGCCGAATACCCGGGAGCGGGGGCGACCCTGGTCATCCCAGTCGAGTTGGGCGTGGTGCTGGATGGGCGTCATGGCTGGCTCGGTCAAAACAAGGTCGCCATTCTAGCCGATCAGCGCGGCAATGCCTGATCCACGGCAAGCGTGGGCACGTCTGAAGGGAATCTGCTGCGCAGCGGCGTATCCAATCCGCTAGTCTTGCC
The DNA here is from genome assembly GCF_051132075.1 of Pseudomonas sp. R3-56. Classification (NCBI taxonomy): domain Bacteria; kingdom Pseudomonadati; phylum Pseudomonadota; class Gammaproteobacteria; order Pseudomonadales; family Pseudomonadaceae; genus Pseudomonas; species Pseudomonas sp. R3-56. Next base: position 1,878,172 of record NZ_CP071657.1, read on the forward strand.
CCATTCCTGGAAGGAGCTGTCCATGTTCGAATCCGCTGAAATCGGTCACGTCGTCGACAAAGAAACCTATGAAGCCGAGGTGCCGGCATTGCGTGAAGCGTTGCTCGAAGCTCAGTACGAGTTGCATCAGCAAGGCCGCTTCCCGGTCATCATCCTGATCAACGGCATCGAAGGCGCGGGCAAAGGCGAGACGATAAAGCTGCTCAACGAGTGGATGGATCCGCGGCTGATCGAGGTGCGCACCTTCGACCAGCAGACCGACGAGGAACTGGCGCGGCCGCCGGCCTGGCGCTATTGGCGGATGCTGCCAGCGAAGGGGCGGATGGGGATCTTTTTTGGCAACTGGTACAGCCAGATGCTCCAAGGGCGGGTGCATGGCGAGTTCAAGGACCCGCGGCTCGATCAGGCAATCAACGGCGCCGAGCGTCTGGAGAAGATGCTCTGCGATGAGGGTGCGCTGATCTTCAAATTCTGGTTCCACCTCTCCAAGAAACAGATGAAGGCCCGCCTGAAAAGTCTCAAGGACGACCCGCTGCACAGCTGGCGCATCAGTCCGCTCGACTGGCAGCAGTCCCAGACCTACGACAAGTTCGTCAAATACGGCGAGCGCGTGCTGCGCCGCACCAGTCGCGACTACGCACCCTGGCATGTGATCGAAGGCGTGGATGCCTGTTATCGCAGCCTCGCGGTCGGGCAGATTTTGCTCGAAGGCCTGCGCCAGGCCCTGGACCGACCGAAGATCAGCCCGGAAAAAGTCAACGTGGCAGCATTGCCGGCACTGGACGACCAAGTGACCTTGCTCGACAGCCTCGACATGACGCTGCGCCTGGACAAGGCCGATTATGAGGAGCAGTTGATCACCGAGCAGGCCCGCTTCGCCGGGCTGCTGCGGGACAAGCGCATGCGCCGGCATGCCTTGGTGGCGGTGTTCGAAGGTAACGACGCGGCGGGCAAGGGTGGGGCGATCCGCCGGGTCGCCGCGGCGCTCGACCCGCGTCAGTACAGCATCGTGCCGATTGCCGCGCCCACCGAGGAAGAACGCGCCCACCCCTACATGTGGCGTTTCTGGCGGCACATTCCGGCGCGGGGCAAGTTCACCATGTTCGACCGCTCCTGGTACGGGCGGGTATTGGTGGAGCGGGTCGAAGGTTTTTGCAGCCGTGCCGACTGGCTGCGGGCCTACGGTGAAATCAACGACTTCGAAGAGCAACTGGCCGATGCCGGCGTGGTGGTGGTGAAGTTCTGGCTGGCCATTGACAAGGAAACCCAACTGGAGCGCTTCCAGGAACGCGAGGAAATCCCGTTCAAGCGCTTCAAGATCACCGAGGATGATTGGCGCAACCGTGACAAGTGGGATGCCTATCGGTCGGCGGTCTGCGACATGGTCGATCGCACCAGCACCGAAATATCACCGTGGACCCTGGTGGAAGCCAATGACAAGCGTTGGGCCCGGGTCAAGGTATTGCGTACGCTCAACGACGCGCTGGAGGCCGCGTTCGAACGTTCCGCCAGGCAGGCGCGCAAAAAGAAATAGGCCGATGGCGGCGCATACGCGGGGTGAATGATTGTCGCGTTCGGTTATGGGCTGGATTTATCCTCGAATCCACTCCTGAACCGATAACAACAATGAGGTATCCGCGATGCGTGAAGTGGTGATCGTCGACAGCGTACGGACCGGCCTGGCCAAGTCCTTTCGCGGCAAGTTCAACATGACCCGCCCGGACGACATGGCGGCCCATTGCGTCAACGCGTTGCTGGCGCGAAATGATATCGACCCGGCCAGTGTCGAGGACTGCATCGTCGGCGCCGGTTCCAACGAAGGCGCCCAAGGCTACAACATCGGGCGCAACGTGGCGGTGCTCTCGCAGCTGGGCATCGGCACGGCCGGGATGACACTGAACCGCTTCTGTTCCTCGGGCCTGCAAGCCATCGCCATCGCCGCCAACCAGATCGCCTCCGGCTGCAGCGAGATCATCGTCGCCGGTGGCGTGGAATCCATCAGCCTGACGATGAAAAGCGTCAACACTGACAACCTGATCAACCCGTTGCTCAAGGAGCAGGTGCCAGGGATCTACTTCCCCATGGGCCAGACCGCCGAGATCGTCGCGCGCCGTTACCAGGTCAGCCGCGATGAGCAGGACCGCTACGCCTTGCAGAGCCAGCAGCGCACGGCCCGGGCCCAGGCAGCCGGGCTGTTCGACGATGAAATCGTGCCGATGGCGGTGAAATACCGGGTCGAGGACAAGACCACCGGTGCGGTGCAGATCGTTGACGGGGTGGTTGATCGCGATGATTGCAACCGCCCCGATACCACGTATGAAAGCCTGGCCGGGCTGAAACCGGTGTTCGCCGAAGACGGTTCGGTGACGGCGGGCAACTCTTCGCAGTTATCCGACGGCGCCTCGATGACCCTGGTGATGAGCCTGGAAAAAGCCCTGGCGTTGGGGCTCAAGCCCAAGGCATTTTTCCGTGGCTTTACCGTGGCCGGCTGCGAGCCGGACGAGATGGGCATCGGCCCGGTGTTCTCGGTGCCTAGATTGCTCCAGGCCAAGGGTTTGCAGATCGGCGATATCGATTTGTGGGAGCTCAACGAGGCGTTTGCATCCCAGTGCCTGTACAGCCGCAATCGACTGGAGATCGATAACGAGAAATACAACGTCAACGGCGGCTCGATTTCCATCGGTCACCCGTTCGGCATGACCGGCTCGCGGCAGGTGGGGCATCTGGTGCGGGAGCTGCAACGGCGCAGCCTGCGCTACGGCGTCGTGACCATGTGCGTGGGCGGCGGGATGGGGGCGACGGGGTTGTTCGAGGCGGTCAGATAAACGCAGCCTTTCGTGGCGAGGGAGCTTGCTCCCGCTCGGCTGCGAAGCAGTCGCCGCTTTTTTCCTGGGGTAAACCGTAGGGGGCCGCTTCGCGGCCCAGCGGGAGCAAGCTCCCTCGCCACGGGTTTTTCTGCTTAGCTGGCAACCTTGGTCAGCTGCAGCATCCGCTGGATATACGCCGCTATCTCCCGCTCCGCAGCCTCGCGGCTTTCGAACGGACCTTCCTGGGTGCCTTCGCGCGTATCGAAATAGAACTTGCCATTCTCCCGGACGATCCGATCGCTGCTGCGGTAAATCGTCTTGGGAGCATCTGTATCTTCGGCGCGCGTTCCAGGCATTTCGGTCTCCATTGGGGGCTGCGTGGTCGTTTCAATTGAGCATATGTGGTGCCGCCGTTTTGTGCCTGTCCAGCCGATCGACGGCTACGACCCTTACAATTCCATCAGCGTCGCAGCGCCAACTGTCCCTGTGTTGCCGAGCGATTCGGACCTAGAATGGTCGTTCATGTCTTGGCTTCGAGGGTTGCATGCACATATCGTCCGGTCGCTGGGTCTACGGCCTGTTCCTCGCCCTGCTGACCGCCTTGTTGTGGGGAATCCTGCCGATCAAGCTCAAGCAAGTGCTGCAGGTGATGGATCCGGTGACGGTGACCTGGTTTCGGCTGACGGTGTCCGGTGGCCTGCTGTTCATCTACCTGGCGGCAACCCGACGCCTGCCCAGCCGCAAGGTGCTCGGGCCCCGTGGCGGTTGGCTGGTAGGCATGGCGGTGCTGGGGCTGGTGGGCAATTATGTGCTGTACCTGATGGGCCTGAACCGCCTGAGCCCCGGCACCGCCCAACTGGTGGTGCAGATGGGGCCGATCATGCTGCTGGTCGCCAGCCTGTTTGTATTCAAGGAGCGTTTCAGCGTGGGGCAGGGCATTGGTTTGCTGGTGCTGCTGATCGGTTTTGCGCTGTTCTTCAATCAGCGCCTCGTCGAATTGCTGACATCCCTGAGCGAGTACACCGCTGGCGTTCTGTTGGTATTGCTGGCCTCGACCGTCTGGACGTTCTATGCCCTGGGCCAGAAGCAATTGCTGACGGTGTGGAATTCACTGCAGGTGATGATGGTGATCTACCTGTTCTGCGCGCTGTTGCTCACGCCCTGGGTGCATCCACTGGAAGCGTTGCAACTGAGCCCGCTGCAAGGCTGGCTATTGTTGGCCTGCTGCCTCAATACGCTGATTGCCTATGGCGCGTTCGCCGAGGCGTTGGCGCATTGGGAGGCTTCGCGGGTCAGCGCGACGCTGGCGATCACGCCGCTGGTGACCTTCGCGGCCGTGGCGATGGCTGCCTGGTGGTGGCCCGACTATGTGCATGCCGAGCAGATCAATCTGCTGGGTTACGGTGGGGCAGTGCTGGTGGTATTGGGGTCGGCGCTGGTGGCGCTGGGGCCATCGCTCATCGCCGGGCTCAGGGCCCGGCGCGAACGCCTGGCGCTGGGGCGTTAGCCCTCTGTGGGAGCGAGCCTGCTCGCGAAAGCGGTGGATCAGCCGGCACACGAGTTGACTGACATATCGCTTTCGCGAGCAGGCTCGCTCCCACATGGATTTCAAATCGGCACAATAATGCAGTCAACCCAAATCCTGTGGGAGCGGGCTTGCTCGCGAAAGCGGTGGATCAGCCGGCACACGAGTTGACTGACACATCGCCTTCGCGAGCAGGCTCGCTCCCACATGGGTTTCAAATCGGCACAATAATGCAGCCAACCCAAATCCTGTGGGAGCGAGCCTGCTCGCGAAGCGGTATCTCAGTCCATCGAAACTCAGCCCTGGCCACCCGCCTCCAGCATGTTCTCCGGCCTGACCCAGGCGTCGAACTCTTCATCGGTCAGGTACCCCAACTGCACCGCTGCCTCCCGTAGCGTCAGCCCTTCGCCGTAGGCTTTCTTGGCGATCTCCGCCGACTTGTCGTAGCCGATATGCGGATTCAGCGCCGTCACCAGCATCAGACCACGCTCCAGGTGCGCGGCCATCTGCTCGGCATCCGGTTCGAGGCCGGCGATGCAGTGCTGCTGGAAGTTGCTGCAGCCATCGGCCAGCAGGCGGATCGATTGCAGCAGGTTGTGGATGATCACCGGCTTGAACACGTTCAACTGCAAGTGTCCCTGACTGGCGGCAAAACCGATCGTCACGTCATTGCCCAATACCTGGCACGCCAGCATCGACAAGGCTTCACACTGGGTCGGGTTGACCTTGCCAGGCATGATGGAGCTGCCCGGTTCGTTGGCCGGCAATTTCACTTCGGCAAATCCCGCCCGTGGCCCGGAGCCCAGCAGCCGAAGGTCATTGGCGATTTTCATCAGCGTCACCGCCAGGGTTTTCAACGCGCCGGACAACGTGGTCAGCGGTTCATGACCTGCCAGTGCGGCGAACTTGTTCGGCGCGGTGACAAACGGCAGCCCGGACAGCGCCGCGAGTTCAGCGGCAATCGCTTCGCCGAAACCGTGCGGCGAATTGAGCCCGGTGCCCACCGCCGTGCCGCCCTGGGCCAGCTCGCAGACCGCCGGCAACGAAGCGCGGATCGCCCGCTCGGCGTAGTCGAGTTGGGCAATGAAGGCGGACAGTTCCTGGCCGAACGTGATCGGCGTGGCATCCATCATGTGGGTGCGGCCGGTCTTGACCAGTTTCATGTGGCGCGCCGCCAGTTCCGCGAGACCGCCGGACAACTCGCTGATGGCCGGCAGCAATTGCTGGTACACGGCCTGGGCGGCGGCGATGTGCATGGCGGTGGGGAAGCAGTCGTTGGAGCTCTGGGACCGGTTGACATGGTCGTTGGGATGCACCGGGCTCTTGCCGCCACGGGGGTTGCCCGCCAGCTCGTTGGCGCGCCCGGCAATCACCTCGTTGACGTTCATGTTGCTCTGGGTCCCGCTGCCGGTCTGCCAGACCACCAAGGGAAACTGATCGTCATGCTGGCCGGCCAGCACCTCGTCGGCCGCCTGTTCGATCAGGCGGGCGATGTCGGCGGGCAAGTCACCGTTGCGGTCGTTGACCCGCGCGGCGGCTTTCTTGACCAGCGCCAGGGCATGCAGCACCGACAGCGGCATGCGTTCGTTGCCAATGGCAAAGTTGATCATCGAGCGCTGTGTCTGGGCGCCCCAATAGGCTTCATCCGGGACTTCAACCTGGCCAAGGCTGTCGGTTTCGATACGGCTCATCGGGTCAAACTCCTGTAGGGCTGAATGCGCAGTTTAGGCCCTGACGGGCGTCACCGGTTCCCTCAATCTAGGGCTGGCCGGTTCGGCCCGTCAATCAGTCGAGCCAAGTACAGGGTTGAGCCCCGGCGTTTTTTAGGCGCAGAATGGTCGCCCTTGGGGTTTTACCTCGCCTGTTAGAAAAGGAAACTCGATGACCCGTCTTCGTGCCATCTGTACCGCAGTTGCTCTGGTGTGTGCCAGCGGCCCTGTTCTTGCCGATACCGCCAGCCACAACGCCAGTGCCGAAGCGTTCCTGACCCTGGCGCACGCTGACAAGCTGGGTACCCCGGTGTACATGCAAGTACAGCAGATGTTTGCCCAGCGCTTTGAGCAGACCAAGGCTCCCGAGTCGAAAAAGGCCACCCTGGAAACCTACCAGGCCAAGGCCAATGCCGCGCTGGACCAGGCGATCGGCTGGAACAAGCTCAAGCCGGACATGGTCAAGCTCTACACCTCCAACTTCAGCGAATCGGAGCTCAAGGACCTGGTGTCCTTCTATCAGTCTCCCCTGGGCAAGAAAGTCCTGGAAAAAATGCCGCAGCTGACCCAGCAATCGGCGCAACTGACCCAGGCCAAGCTGGAAAGCGCGGTGCCGGTGGTCAACAAGCTGCTGGCCGACATGACCGCCGAGCTTGAGCCGAAAGCCGCCGCCCCGGCCAAGAAAAAGCCATAAGCGGAGCCCTGGCATGAGCATGCAACAACGCATTGAATCGACTCTCGGGCTGCTGCAGCCCGAGCACCTGCAAGTGCTCGATGAAAGCCACATGCACAGCCGTGGGCTTGAGACCCACTTCAAGGCAGTGGTGGTCAGCCAGCAGTTCGAGGGGCTCAATCGGGTCAAGCGGCACCAGAAGGTCTACGGTACGTTGGGCGAGCTGATGGGCGAATTCCATGCGCTGGCGCTGCACACCTACACGCCTGAAGAATGGGCGCAGATCGACGCAGCCCCGGCATCGCCGACCTGTGCCGGTGGCAGTAAGCACTGATATTTGAGACAAAGGCTCTTGCTCCTAAAGCCACATGTTTTTTGCTAGAATCCGCAACGCGCCGCTCACCCCGGCGCGTTTTTTTTCGCATCCGGTTCACCCTTTGCGAGGGTAGCCACCTGGAGAGATATCCATGACACCACCGATTGTCGTGGCGGCACTGTATAAGTTCGTCACCCTGGAAGATTACGTCGAGCTGCGTGAGCCCCTGCTCAAGGCGATGCTCGACAACGGCATCAAAGGAACCCTGCTGATTGCCGAGGAAGGCATCAACGGCACCGTTTCCGGCACCCGCGAAGGCATCGACGGGCTGATGGCCTGGCTCAAGAACGACCCGCGCATGGACGACATCGACCACAAGGAGTCGTACTGTGACGAGCAGCCGTTCTACCGCACCAAGGTCAAGCTCAAGAAAGAGATTGTCACCCTCGGCGTAGAAGGCGTGGACCCGAACAAGCGGGTCGGCACCTATGTCGAACCGCAAGACTGGAACGCGCTGATCAGCGATCCGGAAGTGCTGCTGATCGACACGCGCAACGATTACGAAGTCTCCATCGGTACCTTCGAAGGCGCGATCGATCCCAAGACCGCCAGCTTCCGTGAGTTTCCCGAGTACATCAAAGCCAACTTCGACCCGGCCCGGCACAAGAAAGTCGCGATGTTCTGCACCGGTGGCATTCGCTGTGAAAAAGCCTCGAGCTTCATGCTCAACGAGGGTTTCGAAGAGGTCTACCACCTAAAGGGCGGGATTCTCAAATACCTCGAAGAGGTGCCCCAGGAAGAGACCAAATGGCGCGGCGACTGCTTTGTCTTCGACAACCGCGTGACCGTGCGCCACGATCTCAGCGAAGGCGACTACGATCAGTGCCATGCCTGTCGCACCCCGATCAGCGCAGAGGATCGTGCTTCGGAGCATTATTCGCCTGGCATCAGTTGCCCGCATTGCTGGGACAAGCTGAGCGAAAAGACCCGCCGCAGCGCCATCGACCGGCAAAAGCAGATCGAACTGGCCAAGGCGCGCAACATGCCGCATCCGATCGGCTACAACTACAAGCAATCATCTTCCGAGGCTTGAGCCATGGCGTCGCGCCTGCTGTATGTGATGGACCCGATGTGTTCCTGGTGCTGGGGCTTCGCCCCAGTGGCCGAAGCGTTGGCCGAGCAGGCGCAGGCGGCGGGCGTGGAGTTGCACCTGGTGGTGGGCGGCTTGCGCACCGGCAGCGGTTCGGCTCTCGAGCCGACGACCCGACGCTACATTCTCGAACACTGGCAGGCCGTTACCCAGGCCACCGGCCAGCCGTTCAAGCTTGAAGGCGCGTTGCCGGACGGTTTTGTCTACGACACCGAACCCGCATGCCGCGCCTTGGTGACGGCCCGCAGCCTGGCGCCGGACCTGGCCTGGCAGTTACTGAAGCTGATCCAGCAGGCGTTTTATGTGCAAGGCCGCGACGTGACCCACGCCAGCGTCCTGGTGGAACTGGCCGAACAGGCCGGGCTGCCACGCATCGAGTTTGCCGCGGCATTCGACCGCGCCGACCAGCATGCCGCCACCGCCGCCGACTTCACCTGGGTGCAAGACCTTGGCATCGCCGGATTCCCTACGATGCTGGCCGAACGGGACGGCCAGTTGGCCTTGCTGACCAACGGCTACCAACCGTTGGACCAGTTGTCGCCATTGCTGGGGCGCTGGCTGGAGCGTGCGGCCTGTGCCTGACCTGCCCGCAGATGACGCATCGACCTCGCGGCGCATCGACCGGTTGAGCTGGACGGAAATCCGTCGCCTGGCCCTTACGCACAAAAAAGCCCTATGGATCGCCAACGGCGTCGCCGTGCTGGCGACGCTGTGCAGCGTACCGATCCCATTATTGCTGCCGCTGCTCGTGGACGAAGTGCTGCTGGGCCACGGCGACGCGGCATTGAAGGTCATGAATCAGGCGTTGCCGAGCGCTTGGCAGAGCGCTGCCGGCTACATCGGATTGATGTTGCTGGTGACCTTGGCCCTGCGCTGCGGCGCATTGCTGTTCAACGTGTTGCAGGCGCGGCTGTTCGCCAGTCTCGCCAAGGACATCGTCTATCGCATCCGAATCCGGTTGATCGAGCGCCTCAAGCGGATTTCCCTTGGCGAATACGAAAGCCTGGGCAGCGGTACGGTGACGACGCACCTGGTCACCGACCTGGACACCCTCGACAAATTTGTTGGCGAAACCCTGAGCCGGTTCCTGGTGGCGATGCTGACCCTGGTAGGCACCGCGGGCATCCTGGTATGGATGCATTGGGAACTGGCGCTGCTGATCCTGCTGTTCAACCCGCTGGTGATCTACGCCACGGTGCAGTTGGGCAAACGGGTCAAGCACCTCAAGAAGCTGGAGAATGACAGCACCTCGCGCTTCACCCAGGCCCTGACCGAAACCCTGGATGCGATCCAGGAAGTGCGCGCCGGCAATCGCCAGGGGTTTTTCCTTGGACGCCTGGGCACGCGCGCCCGGGAAGTACGCGATTACGCAGTGAGCTCGCAGTGGAAAACCGACGCCTCGAACCGCGCCAGTGGTTTGCTGTTCCAGTTCGGCATCGATATTTTTCGCGCGGCGGCCATGCTGACCGTGCTGTTCTCCGATCTGTCGATCGGCCAGATGCTCGCGGTGTTCAGCTACCTGTGGTTCATGATCGGCCCGGTCGAGCAACTGCTTAACTTGCAGTACGCCTACTACGCGGCGGGTGGGGCATTGAACCGTATCAACGAACTGCTGGCCCGCGCCGATGAGCCCCAGTACAGCGGTGGCGTCGATCCCTTCAAGGGGCGCGACACCGTGGGCATCGACATCCAGGAGCTCAGCTTCGGTTATGGCGAGGAAAAGGTGCTCGACCAATTGAACCTGTCCATTTCGCCGGGGGAAAAGGTCGCCATCGTCGGGGCCAGCGGGGGTGGCAAAAGCACCCTGGTGCAACTGCTGCTGGGGCTCTACACACCACAGTCCGGCAGCATCCGCTTCGGCGGCGCAACGCAACAAGAGATCGGCCTGGAAATCATCCGCGAAAATGTCGCGGTGGTCCTGCAACATCCGGCGCTGTTCAACGACACGGTGCGCGCCAATCTGTCCATGGGCCGCGAGCGCAGCGATGAGGCGTGCTGGCGAGCCCTGGCGATTGCCCAACTGGACGAAACAGTGCGGGCGCTTCCGATGGGGCTGGAGAGCATCGTCGGGCGTTCCGGTGTGAGGCTGTCGGGCGGGCAACGCCAGCGACTGGCGATCGCCCGCATGGTCCTGGCCGATCCGCGCGTGGTGATTCTCGACGAAGCCACGTCCGCGCTGGACGCGGCTACGGAATACAACCTTCACCAGGCGTTGGCGCGGTTCCTGAGCGGGCGCACCACGTTGATCATCGCCCATCGGTTGTCGGCAGTGAAACAGGCTGACCGGGTATTGGTGTTCGACGGCGGGCAGATCGCCGAAGACGGCGACCACTTGCAGCTGATTGCCGAGGGTGGCCTGTACGCCCGGCTCTACGGTCATTTGCAACAAATACAGCGACCTTGAGTTTCGTGCACTTTTCTGTGCTTAGTATCGGAAAAAAATCAGCCAAATCCGTCGATTTTTCCAAATCTCCATCCTGAGCCGGGCGATCCGAACATCCAGTCCTTCGAAGGGTCGAAAACTAGCCTAGGCTGTTGAGTCAGGAACGGAATTCTCGCGGGTGCTCTATTGGCAATGCCTGTGCAAGGGACCTCATGAAGCAAAAGCGGACTCTCGGAACGCCTCGGTTGTTGGGCATCGTCTGGCCCTTTATCGCCGTCGTGCTATTTCAAGCATTGCTAGGAGGCGTCAGCCTTTATGTCCTGTCCGCAGTTCGCGGCTACGTGGCGGGGGAGAGCCTTTGGTCCAAGGGCCAGAAGGACGCTATCTATTACCTCAATCTTTACGCCGACAGCCGTGACGAGGCGATCTTTCGCAAATACCAGCAGGCCATCGCCGTGCCCGAGGGTGGACACGATCTACGCGTGGCCCTGGATCGCCAGCCGCCGGATCTCGAAGCGGCGCGGGTCGGGATTCTCCAGGGCGGCAATCATCCGGACGACGTGGCCAGCCTGATCTGGTTGTACCTCAACTTTCGCCATTTCAGTTATCTGGAAGAAGCCATCGATCTGTGGACGGTTGGCGATGGTTACCTGACCGAACTGGATAACGTCGCCCGGCAGATGCATCGCAGCATCACGATGGGAGAAGCCTCCGAGGCCGATGTCCGCGGCTGGAAAGCGCAGATTTTCGCCATCAACGATTCCGTTACCCCTGCCGCCAAGGCATTCAGCGACGCGCTGGGCGAAGGATCGAGATTTATCCTGCGCCTGTTGCTGGTGACCAATTTCGCCACCGCGCTGGGATTGATCGTGCTGGCGCTGTTGCGCACGCACAAGTTACTGGCACAACGGCAGGTCTTCGCCAATGCGCTGCAACTGGAGAAGGAACGGGCGCAGATCACCCTGCAATCGATTGGCGATGGCGTGATCACCACCGACGTCGAAGGCGCCATTGCGTACATGAATCCCGCTGCCGAAGCGATGACCCACTGGAAAGCCGAGCACGCCACCGGGCTGCCCCTGGCGGCGCTGTTCAACCTGCTCGACGACAATGCCCAGACCGAAGGCCTGACGTTGATCGAGCACATCCTCAGCGGACGACTCGGCGGCGGCAGCGAGCATTCCAAGTTGATCCAGCGACTCGACGGCAGCACGGTGTCGGTGACCCTGGTGGGGGCGCCGATCCGTCATGCCGGCAAAGTCAGCGGCGCGGTGCTGGTGCTGCATGACATGACCCAGGAGCGCCAGTATATTGCCAACCTGTCATGGCAGGCTACCCACGACGCCCTGACCGGCCTGGCGAACCGCCGGGAATTCGAATACCGCCTCGAACAGGCCCTGCACAACCTCACGCGCCAGGTCGGGCGCCACGCGTTGATGTTTCTCGACCTGGACCAGTTCAAGCTGGTCAACGACACCTGCGGCCACGCGGCGGGCGACGAGTTGCTGCGACACATCTGTGCCTTGCTGCAATCGGGGTTGCGGGAAAACGACACGCTTGCCCGGCTGGGCGGGGACGAGTTCGGCATCCTGCTGGAAAACTGCTCGCCCGAGGCGGCGGAAAAGATCGCCGAGGGCCTGCGCCAGACCGTGCAGAACCTGCATTTTGTCTGGAAAGGCCGGCCATTCGTGACCACCGTGAGCATCGGCCTGGTGCACATCGCCCAAAGCCCGACGACGCTGGAAGCCTCATTGCGGGCCGCGGACATGGCCTGCTATATGGCCAAGGAGAAAGGGCGCAACCGGGTCCAGGTCTACCATGCCGACGACTCGGAGTTGTCCCTGCGTTTTGGCGAAATGGCCTGGGTGCAGCGCTTGCACATGGCGCTGGAGGAAAACCGTTTCTGCCTCTACGCCCAGGAAATCGCCGCGTTGGGCCCCGGTGACCACGATGGCGGACATATCGAGATCCTGTTGCGCCTGCATGACGAGGCAGGGCGAATGATCCTGCCGGACAGCTTCATTCCGGCGGCGGAGCGTTACGGCTTGATGACCTCGCTGGACCGCTGGGTCGTGGAGAATGTGTTCAAGATCATTCGCCAATGCCTGAATGAGTCGCGGCAAGGTCCGTTGGCCATGTGTGCCATCAACCTGTCAGGCACCACCATTGGCGATCAGGCGTTCCTGGATTTCCTGCGTAAACAGTTCGCTGCCTACTCGATTCCCCCGGAAATGATTTGTTTTGAAATCACCGAGACCAGTGCCATTTCCAATCTGGGCAGCGCGATTCGTTTTATAAACGAACTCAAGAGCTTGGGTTGTTACTTCTCGCTGGATGACTTTTGTGCCGGAATGTCTTCATTCGCTTACTTGAAACATTTACCTGTAGACTTCCTGAAGATCGATGGGAGTTTCGTAAAGGATATGCTGGACGACCCGATTAACCGGGCAATGGTCGAGGTGATCAATCACATCGGCCATGTCATGGGGAAGCGCACCATTGCCGAGTTCGTGGAAACGACTCAGATCGAACAGGCATTGTTGGAAATCGGCGTGGATTTCGCCCAGGGTTATGTCATCGAGCGTCCACAACTGTTTACTTGTGACACGTTGCAATGCCGGCCGGCCAGGCCTCAGCCATTGTTGTTCAAGGCCCCCGGCACGTTTCGCTGAACCTCTTGTTGATCCGAAAAAAATCACAATCAGAAGGAGCCCGACAGTGATCGACACATTCAACCGAACAGGCCCGCTCATGGACGCCGCCAGTTATCCACAATGGGCACAGCAGCTCATTGCCGACTGCAGCGAGAGCAAGCGCCGGGTTGTCGAACACGAACTGTATCAACGCATGCGCGACAACAAGCTCAGCGCCAAGACCATGCGCCACTACCTCATCGGTGGTTGGCCGGTCGTCGAACAGTTCGCCTTGTACATGGCACAGAACCTCACCAAGACCCGCTTCGCCCGCCACCCCGGCGAGGACATGGCGCGTCGTTGGTTGATGCGCAACATTCGTGTCGAGCTCAATCATGCCGATTATTGGGTCAACTGGAGCGCTGCTCACGGCGTGACGCTCGAAGACCTGCAGGCGCAGCAGGTACCGCCTGAGCTTCATGCGTTGAGCCATTGGTGCTGGCACACCAGTTCGGCGGACTCGCTGATCGTGGCTATTGCCGCGACCAACTACGCCATCGAGGGGGCGACCGGGGAGTGGTCGGCACTGGTCTGCTCTACCGGTGTCTATGCGTCGGCGTTCGCCGAGGAAGATCGCAAGCGGGCCATGAAGTGGCTGAAGATGCATGCCCAGTATGACGATGCCCACCCGTGGGAAGCGCTGGAAATCATCTGTACGCTGGCGGGCATGAACCCGAGCAAGGCGTTGCAGATGGAACTGCGCCAGGCCGTCTGCAAGAGCTACGACTACATGTATCTGTTTCTGGAAAGGTGCATGCAGCTGGAACACTCGGGCGCTGGCGAAAAAGCCTCGGCTGGCCGTGAACGGCTGGCGCTGGCCAGTAACTGATACCCGATAGCTTCACCCTGTGGGAGCGAGCTTGCTCGCGATAGCGGTCTGCCTGGCAACCTTGCGTTGACTGGTCCGGCCCCTTCGCGAGCAGGCTCGCTCCCACATTGGTTTTGTGGAGTTGGGTGGGAGCGAGCCTGCTCGCGAAAGCGGAGTGTCGGCCAGCAGAGAAGCCTGGTTTCAGCCCGCCATCGTCAACCGGTTCCGCCCCTCGCGCTTGGCTACATACAGCGCATTGTCCGCCCGGCGCACGAGACTTTCAGCGGACTCGCCCGGCAGCAACGTCGCGCAGCCCAGGCTCACCGTCAATTCGATCCTCGTGCCGTCGGCAAAATAATCCTGGGCCTGGGCGGCATAACGCAGCCGTTCACCGACCATGGCCGCCGCTTCCCGGCTGGTGTTGGCCAGCAGGATCAGGAATTCCTCACCACCGAATCTGAACACCATATCCACATTGCGCAACTGGCCCTTGATCGAGTCGGCAACGGCCTTGAGTACTTCGTCGCCGACCCCGTGCCCATGGCTGTCGTTGATGCGTTTGAAATGGTCGATGTCCAGCATCAGCAACGACAGCGGCTGCATGTGCCGCCTGGCCATGTCGATTTCCCGCTCCAGCGTCTGGTCCATGGCAATGCGGTTGCCGGTGCCGGTCAGTGGGTCGCGCAGGGCGCTCTGGGTGGCGGCGCGGTAGAGCAGTGCATTGCGCAGCGGGAAAAACAGTGCCGACAGGATTGACTCCAGGTCGCTCTGTTCCGCGCTGCTGAAGCGCTGGTTGCGCCGAAACACCAGCTCACCCAGATGCTCGCCCTCATGGCTGAGGTTGTAGCTGAGGTTGTGGTGCCCGCGCTGGCCAAACTCCAGGCGCAGGTCGCTGGGTTTGTGCTGGTAAACCAGTGCGTCCAGAGGCACCAGCCGCTGGATTTCACGGAAGAACAAACCGAGAATCCTTTGCGGCTCCAGGCTGGTCTGCAACTGCTGGCCCAATTGCTGACGCAGCTGCGTCAGGCTGATCGGCCGCGTCACGAGCGCCGACGGCTGGGTGAGGCCCAGGCGCTGCAACTTGGCGCTGTCGAAATCAATAGCATTGGTCTGTGTGGGCGTTTTCATATGGCGTGAGCCCCTGAACTGAATCGGTCCTGACCGGCGGGGGTGAAGCGGCTCTGGGCTGCGCGTCGTACTGATCCATCAGTCCCGAAGGACACTGAGTTGAGTCTAGTCCGCTTCGCTGTGCTGGCGGAGGTCTCGTCCCAATGTCCTGACTCGCCGGACACGGCGTGTTTGAATGGATTAGAGCGAAAGTCGTGCCATTCAGTTCATAGTGATAAAACTTGTCGAGGAATCAATAAGTTGCAGGCTCGTAGCGTGAGCAACGGCGGCAGGGCTTTGGCGTTTCGCCTGGCCGGGGGATCGAAGAGAGGCGCGCCGCGACGGCAAACCGCCGCGACGTCGAGTCTGGCGCTTACTGCGCGTTGAAAGCCTGGCCGTTGACGCCGGTACTGTCCGGGCCCATGAGGTACAGGTACACCGGCATGATTTCTTCGGGCGTCGGGTTGTTCAGCGGATTTTCTCCCGGATAGGCCTGTGCGCGCATGCTGGTGCGGGTGGCGCCGGGGTTGATGCTGTTGGAGCGCACCGGCGCTACGGTGTCGACTTCGTCGGCCAGGGTCTGCATAAGCCCCTCGGTGGCGAACTTGGACACGCCATAAGCGCCCCAATAAGCCCGGCCCTTGCGACCGACGCTGCTGGACGTGAACACCACCGATGCATCCTTGGACAGTTTGAGCAACGGCAGCAAAGTGCTGGTGAGCATGAACATGGCGTTGACGTTCACTTGCATCACCCGCATGAAGTTCTCGCCGGAAAGCTGTTCCAGCGGCGTGCGCGGGCCGATGATCGAGGCGTTGTGCAGGAGGCCGTCCAGATGACCGAATTCGGTCTCGATCATTGCCGCCAGTTCATCGTATTGATGGGGCAGGGCGGTTTCGAGATTGAAGGGGATCACCGCTGGCTGCGGATGACCAGCCGCCTCGATTTCATCATAGACCTGGGTCAGGTTGGCTTCGGTCTTGCCCAGCAACAGCACGGTGGCGCCATGGGCGGCATAGGCCTTGGCGGCAGCGGCGCCAATACCGCGACCGGCACCGGTGACCAGGATGATCCGGCCCTCGAGCAGGTCGGGGCGGGCGGAGTAGTCAAACATAAAAAACCTCAACAATTGAAAACTGCACGAAACCGGCTTTTGTGGCGAGGGGATTTATCCCCGCTGGGTCGCGAAGCGGCCCTCCTCACAACTTGTTTGATGCAGTGCATGGCAGATTTTTGGGGGGCGCTTCGCACCCCAGCGGGGATAAATCCCCTCACCACAAAAGCAATCTCGCCAGCGTCAGGTCAGCAACTGCACAACGCGTTATCCAGCACTTCGCGCAGCGCCAGGGGATGGTCGATCACGACATCCGCGCCCCAGTGCTTGGGGTTGTCGTCCGGGTGGATGTAGCCATAGGTCACCGCGCAGGTCTTGGTCCCGGCGCTGCGGCCGGACTCGATGTCCCGCAGGTCGTCGCCGATGAACAGCACGCTGGCCGGATCGAGGTCGAGCATCTTGCAAGCGAGAATCAGCGGTTCGGGGTCCGGTTTGCTGTTTTTCACATGGTCGGGGCAGACCAGCACTTTCGACCGCTCAGCCAGGCCCAACTGCTGCATGATCGGCTCGGCGAAGCGCACTGGCTTGTTGGTGACCACGCCCCATATGAGATTCGCCGCCTCGATATCGGCCAGTACTTCGGCCATCCCATCGAACAGATGGCTGTGGACCGCGCAACCCTTGAGGTAGCGGTCGAGGAACTCCTGGCGCAACTCCTCGAAACCCGGCGATTCCGGGTCCATGGAGAACGTCACTGCGACCATCGCCCGGGCGCCGCCGGAAATCTCGTCGCGGATGTGCTGGGTGTTCATCGGCGGCAGGCCACGGTCGGCGCGCATGGCCTGGCAGATGGCGATGAAGTCTGGCGCGGTGTCGAGCAGCGTGCCGTCCATGTCGAAGAGAACCGCTTTGAGACGCATCGACTTATTCCTCGCGCAGGGTCTGGATCATGTAGTTGACGTCCACATCGGCAGCCAGCTTGTAGTGCTTGGTCAGCGGGTTGTAGGTCAGGCCGATGATGTCCTTGACGGTCAGCCCGGCCATGCGGCTCCAGGCGCCCAGCTCCGAAGGCCGGATGAATTTCTTGAAGTCGTGGGTGCCGCGTGGCAGCAGCTTCATGATGTATTCGGCGCCGATGATCGCGAACAGGTACGCCTTCGGGTTGCGGTTGATGGTGGAGAAGAACACCTGGCCGCCGGGCTTGACCATCTGGAAGCAGGCACGGATCACCGATGACGGGTCCGGTACGTGTTCGAGCATTTCCAGGCAGGTGACCACGTCGAACTGGCCGGGCATTTCCTCGGCCAGGGCTTCGGCGGTGATCTGCCGGTATTCGACGCTGACGCCGGACTCCAGCTGATGCAGTTGCGCCACCGCCAGCGGCGCCTCGCCCATGTCGATGCCCATTACGGTGGCGCCGCGCAGGGCCATGGCTTCACTGAGGATGCCGCCACCACAGCCGACGTCGAGGACTTTCTTGCCGGCCAGGCCGACGCGCTCGTCGATCCAGTTGACGCGCAGCGGGTTGATGTCGTGCAGCGGCTTGAATTCGCTTTCGCGGTCCCACCAGCGATGGGCCAGGGCCTCGAACTTGGCAATTTCAGCGTGGTCGACGTTGCTCATGTGCAGCTCCTCGAAAAACTTGAAAAATCGATGGTCCCGAGCCGTGGCTCAAGGGCTGTGCTATTCGTTCTGGCCGCTGACCCGACGGCCCCAGTCCTGGGCCGTGGCGATCAGCTGCGATTCGTCCATGCGCGTCAGGCGGCCATCCTCCAGCAACGGCTTGCCGGCCACCCAGAGGTGTTTCACGCAATGGCGGCCGGTGGCGTAGATCAGTTGCGACACCGCGTCATAGATCGGTTGTTGCGCCAAGCCGGACAGGTCGAAGGCCACCAGGTCGGCGGCCTTGCCGACTTCCAGAGAGCCGACGATCGCCTCGATGCCCAGCGCGCGGGCGCCATTGAGCGTGGCCATGCGCAACGCCCGGTGCGCGTCCAGGGCCGTGGCCGAACCGGCGACAGCCTTTGCCAGCAGGGCGGCGGTGCGGGTTTCGCCCAGCAGATCGAGGTCGTTGTTGCTCGCCGCGCCATCGGTGCCGACCGCGACGTTGACGCCGGCCTGCCACAGGCGTTCCACCGGGCAGAAACCGCTGGCCAGCTTCAGATTCGATTCCGGACAATGGATCACGCTGCAATTGTGTTCTACCAGCAGCGCCTGGTCCTCGTCGCTGACCTGGGTCATGTGCACCGCCTGGAAGCGCGGCCCCAGCAGGCCAACGCGCGCCAACCGGGCCATCGGCCGCTCGCCAGTGTTATCCACAGCCTGCTGCACTTCGAAGGCGGTTTCATGAACATGCATGTGGATGGCCGCGTCCAGTTCCTCGGCGATCACGCGGATCTTTTCCAGGTTGTCATCGCCGACGGTGTACGGGGCGTGAGGGCCGAATGCGACTTTGATCCGCGGATGGTGCTTGAGGTCGCCAAACAATTCGATGCCCTGACGAATGGCTTCGTCGGCGCTGGCGGCGCCGGGGATCGGAAAGTCGAGGATTGGAATGGCGATCTGCGCGCGGATGCCACTGTTATGCACGCGTTCGCTGGCCACCTTGGGATAGAAGTACATGTCGGAGAAACAGGTGATGCCGCCCTGGATCTGCTCGGCGATCGCCAGGTCAGTACCGTCGCGGACGAAAGCCTCGTCGACCCATTTACCCTCGGCGGGCCAGATGTGCTGTTCGAGCCAGGTCATCAGCGGCAGGTCGTCGGCCAGGCCACGGAACAATGTCATTGCCGCGTGACCGTGGGCATTGACCAGGCCCGGACTGAGCAGCATGCCGGGCAGTTCGCGAACCTCCGTGGCAGCGCATTGCATGGCTTCGGCCCGTGGCCCGATGAACACGATGCAACCGTCGCGAATGCCCAGGCCATGATCCTTGAGCACGATACCGGCGGGTTCGACAGGCACCAACCAGGTCGGCAGCAATAATAAGTCGAGCGCAACGGCAGGCTTGGGCATCGTGGAACGGTTCCATGGGTTATAAAGGATGACGAAGTATACCCGAGCGTCTTCGCGGAGGGATCGCTATAATCGGCGGCTTTTGTTCTTGAGTGCGGGGTGAGGGATGCGCGATCGACTGTTGGCTGCGGAGAAGGTGAAGGCCATCGATTGGCGCGATGGCGCTCTTTACCTGCTGGATCAGCGTGTTTTGCCGTTCGAGGAAAACTGGATCGCCTACACCAGCGTGGCCGGTGTGGCCGAGGCCATTCGTTCGATGGTGGTGCGCGGTGCGCCAGCCATCGGTATCAGCGCCGCTTATGGCGTGGTGCTGGCGGCGCGAGCGCGGATGGCCGAGGGCGGCGATTGGCAAGCGGCGCTGGAAGCGGATTTCGCCTTGCTGGCCGATTCCCGGCCGACGGCGGTCAATCTGTTCTGGGCGCTGGATCGCATGCGGGACCGGTTGGGACGCTTGAAGGAGTATGCCGAACCGCTAGCGGTCCTGGAGGCTGAGGCCATTGCGATCCATGAAAGTGACCGCGAAGCCAACCTGACCATGGCCCAGCTTGGCGTCGACCTGATCCGCAAGCACCAGGGCAACGCCCAGGCCATCTTGACCCATTGCAACACTGGGGCCCTGGCCACCGGCGGCTTCGGAACGGCCCTCGGGGTAATTCGCGGGGCGTTTCTGGAGGGCATGGTCGAACGGGTCTACGCCGACGAAACCCGTCCATGGCTGCAGGGTTCACGGTTGACGGCATGGGAGCTGGCGAACGAGGGCATTCCGGTGACGCTCAACGCCGATTCCGCCGCTGCCCACATCATGAAGACCAAGGGCGTGACCTGGGTCATCGTCGGCGCCGACCGCATCACGGCCAACGGCGACGTGGCGAACAAGATCGGCACTTACCAGCTGGCGGTCTGTGCCATGCACCACGGCGTACGTTTCATGGTGGTGGCGCCGAGCTCGACCATCGACATGAACCTGGCCAGCGGTGATGACATCCCGATCGAAGAGCGCGACGGGCGCGAGCTGCTGGAAGTCGGCGGCAAGCGGGTCGGGGCGGATGCCGATGCGTTCAACCCGGTGTTCGACGTGACCCCGGCGGACCTGATCGATGCGATCGTGACGGAAAAGGGCATCGTCGAGCGGCCGGATACCGCCAAGATGGCCCAATTGATGTGTCGCAAGCGGTTGCATTGAAGGCTTTCGGCGCCTGAGCTGGCCCCATCGCGAGCAAGCTCGCTCCCACATTTGATTGTGATATGGCTCCATTGTGGGAGCGAGCTTGCTCGCGATAGGGCCGGCAAAGTCAGAAAAAATCCAAATCCAGCCACAAAATCTGCGTTTCAGCGCCTCTGAGCCCCTCTCGTCCCGTTCCAGCCTGTCATCGGTCAACTAACTACGCACCATGCGCATCAGGGGGATAGGTGCGTGGCGGCTCTTGTGATAACATCCGGCGGTTTCCAAGGCTGCCTCGCGAGGTGGCCTTTACTGCGCAGATCCATGGCATAACTCGTTGATTTGTCGTAAGTCGCTGCACGGCACTTGTCCTGCAGCGGCGAGCTTCGTTCATCCCATCTGGATGTAGCGAGGTTTCACCAGAAAAAGGAATCAGGCTTCTCATGGGCGAACTGGCCAAAGAAATCCTCCCGGTCAATATCGAAGACGAGCTGAAACAGTCCTACCTCGACTACGCGATGAGCGTGATCGTCGGGCGGGCGCTGCCGGATGCGCGCGATGGCTTGAAGCCCGTGCACCGGCGCGTGCTGTTCGCGATGAGCGAACTGGGCAACGACTTCAACAAGCCGTACAAGAAATCCGCCCGTGTCGTCGGCGATGTGATCGGTAAGTATCACCCCCACGGCGACACTGCCGTGTACGACACCATCGTTCGGATGGCCCAGCCATTCTCCCTGCGCTACCTGCTGGTGGACGGCCAGGGCAACTTCGGTTCGGTGGACGGCGACAACGCCGCGGCCATGCGATACACCGAAGTGCGCATGACCAAGCTGGCCCACGAACTGCTGGCCGACCTGCACAAGGAAACCGTCGACTGGGTGCCGAACTACGACGGCACCGAGATGATCCCGGCGGTCATGCCGACGCGTATCCCGAACCTGCTCGTCAACGGCTCCAGCGGTATCGCCGTGGGCATGGCGACCAACATCCCGCCGCACAACCTCGGTGAAGTCATCGACGGTTGCCTAGCCCTCATCGACAACCCCGAGCTGTCCGTCGATGAGCTGATGCAATACATCCCCGGTCCCGATTTTCCGACGGCGGCGATCATCAACGGTCGCGCCGGTATCATCGAGGCCTATCGCACCGGTCGCGGCCGCATCTACATGCGCGCCCGCTCGACCGTCGAGGACATCGACAAGGTCGGTGGCCGCCAGCAGATCGTCATCACCGAGCTGCCGTACCAGCTGAACAAGGCCCGCCTGATCGAGAAGATCGCCGAGCTGGTGAAAGAAAAGAAACTCGAAGGCATCACCGAGCTGCGTGACGAGTCCGACAAGGACGGCATGCGCGTCGTGATCGAGCTGCGCCGTGGCGAAGTGCCGGAGGTGATCCTCAACAACCTCTACGCCCAGACCCAGCTGCAAAGCGTGTTCGGCATCAACATTGTCGCGCTGATCGACGGCCGTCCGCGGATCCTGAACCTCAAGGACCTGCTGGAAGCCTTCGTGCGTCACCGTCGCGAAGTGGTCACCCGGCGGACCGTATTCGAACTGCGTAAAGCTCGCGAACGCGGCCACATCCTTGAAGGCCAGGCCGTTGCCCTGTCGAACATCGACCCGGTCATCGCCCTGATCAAGGCCTCGCCAACCCCGTCGGAAGCCAAGGAAGCGCTGATCAGCACCCCTTGGGAATCCACCGCGGTGGTGGCGATGGTCGAGCGCGCCGGCGCCGACTCGTGCCGTCCGGAAAACCTCGACCCGCAATACGGCCTGCGCGAAGGCAAGTACTTCCTGTCCCCGGAACAGGCGCAAGCCATCCTGGAACTGCGCCTGCACCGCCTGACCGGCCTGGAGCACGAGAAGCTGTTGGCCGAGTACCAGGAGATCCTCAACCAGATCGGCGAGCTGATCCGCATCCTCAACAGCGCCACGCGCCTGATGGAAGTGATTCGCGAAGAACTGGAAGTGATCCGCGCCGAGTACGGCGACGTGCGCCGCACCGAGATCCTCGATGCGCGCCTCGACCTGACCCTGGGCGACATGATCCCGGAAGAAGAGCGCGTGGTGACGATTTCCCACGGTGGCTACGCCAAGACCCAGCCGCTGGCCGCCTACCAGGCCCAGCGTCGCGGCGGCAAGGGCAAGTCGGCGACCGGCGTCAAGGACGAGGACTACATCGCTCACCTGCTGGTCGCCAACAGCCATACCACGCTGCTGCTGTTCTCCAGCAAGGGCAAGGTGTACTGGCTCAAGACCTACGAAATCCCTGAAGCATCCCGCGCCGCCCGTGGTCGTCCGCTGGTCAACCTGCTGCCGCTGGACAGTGACGAATACATCACCACCATGCTGCCGGTGGAGGAATACACAGAAGGTCACTTTATCTTCATGGCGACCGCCAAGGGCACCGTGAAGAAGACCCCGCTGGAATCCTTCAGTCGCCAGCGCAGCGTCGGCCTGATCGCCCTGGAACTGGACGAAGGCGACGTGCTGATTTCCGCTGCCATCACTGACGGCGAGCGCGAAGTCATGCTGTTCTCCGACGGCGGCAAGGTCACGCGCTTCAAGGAATCCGACGTCCGCGCCATGGGCCGTACCGCCCGTGGTGTTCGCGGCATGCGTCTGCCGGAAGGGCAAAAGCTGATTTCCATGCTGATTCCGGAAGAAGGCAGCCAGATCCTCACCGCTTCCGCGCGGGGCTACGGCAAGCGTACCGCCATCAGCGAGTTCCCCGAGTACAAGCGTGGCGGCCAGGGCGTGATCGCCATGGTCAGCAACGAGCGTAACGGCCGCCTGGTCGGCGCGGTCCAGGTGCTCGATGGCGAAGAGATCATGCTGATCTCCGACCAGGGCACCCTGGTGCGCACGCGCGTCGCCGAAGTCTCCAGCCTGGGTCGTAACACCCAGGGCGTGACGCTGATCAAACTCGCCAGCGACGAAACGCTGGTCGGGCTTGAACGGGTCCAGGAGCCGTCGGAAGTCGAAGGCGAGGAGCTGGAAGGCGAGGAAGGCGTGGCGTTCGACGGCACCCTCGGTGCCGATGTCGATGACGCCGTCGGCGATCAACAGCTCGATGCCGCCGCAGACGAAGAAGAACCGCAGGACTAAGCGGACACACAGGGGGCGGATGAAGATTCGCCCCCTTGTTGTTTGTTCCGTTTGAAAATTTGCGACACTGCACATTCCCTATGGGACTACCCCTCTCTTGAGGCTTGTTGATTTATCGTGGCGAGGGAGCTTGCTCCCGCTTGAGTGCGAAGCGCTCACAACAAAGAGGGGCCGCTGCGCAGCCCAGCGGGAGCAAGCTCCCTCGCCACGGATTCATCCATGCCTTGAGTGAGCGGTAGCCCCTGTGGGAGCGGTGCAAATCAGAAGATTTAAGTGACCACCAGATCAGAGCGAGATTGGATGTGAGCAAGAGAGCCTATAACTTCTGTGCCGGCCCGGCGGCGCTTCCTGAAGCGGTCCTGAAGCGCGCCCAGGGTGAACTTCTCGACTGGCATGGCAAGGGCCTGTCCGTCATGGAAATGAGCCATCGCAGCGATGAGTTCGTGTCCATCGCGACCAAGGCCGAGCAGGACCTGCGTGATCTGCTGAACATCCCGTCCAACTACAAAGTGCTGTTCCTGCAGGGCGGCGCCAGCCAGCAGTTCGCGCAGATTCCGTTGAACCTGTTGCCGGAAGGTGGCAAGGCCGACTACATCGACACCGGTATCTGGTCGCAGAAAGCCATCGAAGAAGCGTCGCGCTACGGCCACGTCAACGTTGCCGCCACCGCCAAGCCTTACGACTATTTCGCGATCCCCGGCCAGAACGAGTGGAACCTGTCCAAGGACGCGGCCTACGTGCACTACGCGCCGAACGAAACCATCGGTGGCCTGGAATTCAACTGGATCCCGGAAACCGGTGACGTGCCGCTGGTGGCCGACATGTCCTCGGACATCCTCTCGCGTCCTGTGGATATCTCCCGTTTCGGCATGATCTACGCCGGCGCCCAGAAAAACATCGGCCCGAGCGGCATCCTGGTCGCGATCATCCGCGAAGACCTGCTCGGTCGCGCTCGTTCCCTGTGCCCGACCATGCTCAACTACAAGGTCGCGGCCGACAACGGCTCGATGTACAACACCCCGCCGACCCTGGCCTGGTACCTGTCCGGCCTGGTGTTCGAGTGGCTGAAAGAGCAGGGCGGTGTCGAAGCCATTGGCAAGCTCAACGAAGTGAAACAGCGCACGCTGTATGACTTCATCGACGCCAGCGGCCTCTACAGCAACCCGATCAACAAATCCGACCGCTCTTGGATGAACGTGCCGTTCCGCCTGGCGGACGACCGTCTCGACAAGCCGTTCCTGGCCGGCGCCGATGAGCGCGGCCTGCTGAACCTCAAGGGCCACCGCTCGGTCGGCGGCATGCGCGCCTCCATCTACAACGCTGTAGACATCAACGCCGTCAATGCGCTGGTCGCCTACATGACAGAGTTCGAGAAGGAACACGGCTGATGTCTGAGCAAGAACTCAAGGCGCTGCGCCTGCGCATCGACGCCCTGGACGAAAAAGTCCTGGAACTGATCAGCGAGCGTGCACGCTGCGCCCAGGAAGTCGCGCGGGTGAAGATGGCTTCCCTGGCTGAAGGCGAAGTGCCGGTGTTCTACCGGCCGGAGCGCGAAGCCCAGGTGCTCAAGCGTGTCATGGAGCGCAACAAGGGGCCGCTGGGCAACGAAGAGATGGCGCGGCTGTTTCGCGAAATCATGTCCTCGTGCCTGGCCCTTGAACAGCCGCTGAAAGTCGCGTACCTGGGGCCGGAAGGCACCTTCACCCAGGCTGCCGCCATGAAGCATTTCGGTCATGCGGTGATCAGCAAACCGATGGCGGCCATCGACGAAGTCTTCCGCGAAGTGGCCGCTGGCGCGGTGAATTTCGGTGTGGTGCCGGTGGAAAACTCCACCGAAGGCGCGGTCAACCACACGCTGGACAGCTTCCTCGAACACGACATGGTGATCTGTGGCGAAGTCGAGCTGCGGATCCACCACCACCTGCTGGTGGGCGAGAGCACCAAGACCGACAGCATCAGCCGCATCTATTCCCACGCCCAGTCCCTGGCCCAGTGCCGCAAATGGCTGGACGCGCATTATCCGAATGTCGAGCGCGTGGCGGTGTCGAGCAATGCCGAGGCGGCCAAGCGGGTCAAGGGTGAATGGAATTCGGCGGCCATCGCCGGCGATATGGCGGCAGGCCTCTACGGCTTGACGCGCCTGGCCGAGAAAATCGAGGACCGTCCGGACAACTCCACCCGGTTCCTGATGATCGGCAGCCAGGAAGTCCCACCGACCGGCGACGACAAGACCTCGATCATCGTTTCCATGAGCAACAAGCCGGGCGCGCTGCACGAATTGCTGGTGCCGTTCCACGACAATGGGATCGACCTGACGCGGATCGAGACCCGTCCGTCGCGCAGCGGTAAATGGACCTACGTGTTCTTCATCGATTTTGTCGGCCACCACCGCGATCCGCTGGTCAAAGGTGTGCTGGAGAAAATCAGTCAGGAAGCAGTGGCACTCAAAGTGCTGGGTTCCTACCCCAAGGCAGTTCTTTAAGGGCGGATAGCAATGAGTGGCAACTTCCTCGCACTGGCGCAGCCAGGCGTGCAACAACTTTCGCCTTACGTTCCAGGCAAGCCTGTGGACGAACTGGCTCGCGAGCTGGATCTGGATCCGGCCAGCATCGTCAAGTTGGCGAGCAACGAAAACCCGCTGGGCGCGAGCCCCAAGGCATTGGCGGCGATCCGCGACGAGCTGGCCGAGCTGACCCGCTACCCCGACGGTAATGGCTTTGCCTTGAAAAGCCTGCTGGCCGAGCGCTGCGGCGTCGAGCTGAGCCAGGTGACCCTGGGTAACGGCTCCAACGACATTCTCGAATTGGTCGCTCGTGCCTATCTGGCGCCGGGCCTGAACGCTGTGTTCAGCGAGCATGCGTTTGCGGTCTATCCGATTGCCACCCAGGCCGTTGGTGCCGATGCCCATGTGGTTCCGGCTAAGGATTGGGGGCACGATCTGCCGGCCATGCTGGTCGCCATCGACGCCAATACCCGCGTGGTCTTCATCGCCAACCCGAACAATCCGACCGGCACCTGGTTCGATGCCCAGGCCCTGGACGACTTCCTGCAGGACGTGCCCGAGCACGTGCTGGTGGTGCTGGACGAGGCCTACATCGAGTACGCCGAGGGCAGCGACCTGCCCGACGGCCTGGATTTCCTCGCCGCGTATCCGAACCTGCTGGTGTCGCGCACGTTCTCCAAGGCCTATGGCCTGGCGTCGCTGCGGGTCGGTTACGGCCTCTCCACCGCAGTGGTGGCCGATGTGCTGAACCGCGTGCGCCAACCGTTCAACGTCAACAGCTTCGCCCTGGCCGCCGCCTGCGCCGCCTTGCAGGACGAGGCCTACCTGGCCGAGAGCCGCCGCTTGAACGAGGCCGGTATGCAGCAGTTGGAAGCCGGCTTCCGTGAGCTGGGGCTGAGCTGGATTCCTTCCAAGGGCAATTTCATTTGTGTCGACGTGGGCTGCGTCGCGGCGCCGGTGTTCCACGGCTTGCTGCGCGAAGGCGTGATCGTCCGTCCGGTGGCCAATTACGGCATGCCGAATCACCTGCGGGTCACCGTCGGCCTGCCGGCGGAAAACAGCCGTTTCCTGGAGGCGCTGAGCAAGGTCCTGGCTCGTGGTTGATGTCACCTCGCTGCAACCTGCGACACCTATGATCGGTCGCCTGGTGGTGGTCGGCCTGGGATTGATCGGCGGTTCGTTCGCCAAGGGCCTGCGTGAAAGCGGGCTGTGCCGGGAAGTCGTGGGGGTCGACCTCGATCCGCAATCGCGCAGGCTCGCCGTCGAGCTGGGCGTGGTGGATCGCTGCGAGGATGACCTGCTGGTCGCCTGCCAAGGGGCTGACGTGATCCAGCTGGCGGTGCCGATCCTGGCCATGGAGAAACTGCTGGCCCGGTTGGCCGGCATGGACCTCGGGCAAGCGATTCTCACCGATGTCGGCAGCGCCAAAGGCAATGTCGTGCGGGCGGCGACCGAGGCGTTCGGCGGCATGCCGGCGCGCTTCGTGCCCGGTCATCCGATTGCCGGCTCCGAGCAGAGCGGGGTAGAGGCATCCAACGCCGAGCTGTTCCGTCGTCATAAGGTCATTTTGACGCCGCTGGACCAGACCGATCCCGCGGCATTGTCGGTGGTGGACCGTCTGTGGCGCGAGCTGGGGGCCGATGTCGAGCACATGCAGGTCGAGCGACACGACGAAGTATTGGCCGCTACCAGCCATTTGCCGCACTTGTTGGCGTTCGGTCTGGTGGATTCATTGGCCAAACGCAATGAAAATCTTGAGATCTTCCGTTACGCTGCCGGCGGTTTCCGCGATTTCACGAGAATCGCGGGTAGCGACCCGGTCATGTGGCACGACATCTTCCTCGCCAACCGCGAAGCTGTCCTGCGCACACTCGATACATTTCGCAGCGATCTCGACGCCTTGCGCGACGCGGTCGATGCAGGGGACGGGCACCAATTGCTGGGCGTTTTCACGCGCGCCAGGGTGGCCCGCGAGCATTTCAGTAAAATCCTGGCCCGTCGGGCCTATGTGGACGCTATGAACTCCAACGATCTGATTTTCCTGGCACAACCTGGTGGCTCCCTGAGTGGGCGGATTCGTGTACCGGGCGATAAATCGATTTCCCACCGCTCGATCATGCTCGGCTCCCTGGCTGAGGGCGTGACCGAGGTGGAAGGTTTCCTCGAGGGTGAAGACGCCCTGGCAACGCTGCAAGCGTTCCGCGACATGGGCGTGGTCATCGAGGGGCCACACCACGGCCGCGTAACCATCCATGGTGTTGGCCTGCACGGTCTGAAGCCCGCTCCGGGCCCGATCTACCTGGGCAACTCCGGCACGTCGATGCGCCTGTTGTCCGGCCTGCTGGCCGCCCAGGATTTCGACAGCACCCTGACCGGCGATGCCTCGCTGTCCAAGCGTCCGATGAACCGCGTCGCCAACCCGCTGCGGGAAATGGGTGCGGTGATCGAGACCGCGGCTGACGGTCGCCCGCCGATGACCATTCGCGGCGGCAACAAGCTCAAGGGCCTGACCTACACCATGCCGATGGCCAGCGCCCAGGTGAAGTCCTGCCTGCTGCTCGCCGGTCTGTATGCCGAAGGCAAGACCACCGTCACCGAGCCGGCGCCGACCCGCGACCACACCGAGCGCATGTTGCGTGGCTTCGGTTATCCGGTCAGCGTTGACGGCGCTACCGCTTCTGTCGAATCGGGCAGCAAGCTGACCGCGACCCACATCGAAGTGCCGGGCGATATTTCCTCGTCGGCGTTCTTCCTCGTGGCCGCGTCGATCGCCGAAGGCTCCGACCTGGTACTCGAACACGTCGGGATCAACCCGACCCGTACCGGCGTGATCGACATCCTGCGCCTGATGGGCGCCGACATCACTCTGGAAAACCAGCGTGAAGTGGGTGGCGAGCCCGTTGCAGACTTACACGTAAGAGCGGCTAAACTCAAAGGCATCGAGATTCCCGAGGCGCTGGTTCCCCTGGCGATCGACGAGTTCCCGGTGCTGTTCGTGGCGGCGGCGTGCGCAGAAGGTCGCACAGTGCTGACCGGCGCCGAAGAGCTGCGGGTCAAGGAGTCGGATCGCATTCAGGTGATGGCCGACGGCCTGCTGGCCCTTGGTGTCAAATGCGAACCGACGCCGGACGGCATCATCATTGATGGTGGCCAGATTGGCGGTGGCGAAGTCCATGGCCATGGCGACCATCGCATCGCCATGGCATTCAGTGTTGCGTCCCTGCGCGCCAGCGCGCCGATCCGCATCCATGACTGCGCCAACGTCGCCACGTCTTTCCCGAACTTCCTGGCGTTGTGCGCGCAGGTCGGTATTCGAGTAGCACAAGAGGCACAGTCGTGAACATCAAGGCACCGGTCATCACCATTGATGGCCCAAGCGGCTCGGGCAAGGGCACCATCGCCGGCATGCTGGCCAAGCAATTGGGCTGGAATCTGCTCGATTCCGGCGCCCTCTATCGCTTGCTGGCCTTCGCCGCCAAGAACCATGGCGTCGACCTGACCAACGAGGAACTGCTCAAGGCCCTGGCCGCCCATCTGGACGTGCAGTTCATCGCCGCCACCGATGGCCAGTTGCAGCGCATCATCCTGGAAGGTGACGAAGTCAGCGACGTCATCCGTACCGAAAGCGTTGGCGCCGGGGCCTCCCAGGTCGCCGCGCTGCCGGCGGTGCGCGAAGCGCTGCTGCAGCGTCAACGGGCGTTCCAGGAGCCGCCGGGACTGGTGGCCGATGGCCGCGACATGGGCACGGTGGTATTTCCGGATGCGCCGCTGAAGATATTCCTCACCGCCAGCGCGGAGGAGCGGGCTCGCCGCCGATATTTGCAGTTGAAGGGCAAAGGCGAGGATGTTAGTCTGTCGAGTCTGCTAGATGAGATCCGTGCACGCGACGAGCGTGATACCCAGCGCGCAGTAGCCCCGCTAAAGCCGGCGGCCGATGCGATTCAGCTGGATTCCACGGAGTTGTCCATTGATCAGGTGTTGCAACGCATCATGAGCGAGATCGCGCTTCGCGATATCGCCGGGTGACAGGAAGCTCCGCAGGGGACCAGTCATAGTCCTGCGGCGCTTCTTTTATATGAAACTAACCCACATCGTCTGGGGTGTGGAGATGGGCGTTTACTTCGCCCTAATCAACAGGAATTAAAATGAGCGAAAGCTTTGCGGAACTCTTTGAAGAAAGCTTGAAAACCCTGAACCTTCAGGCAGGCTCCATCATCACCGGCGTTATCGTTGATATCGATTACCAGGCTCGCTGGGTAACCGTTCACGCTGGTCTGAAGTCTGAAGCGCTGATCCCGCTTGAGCAGTTCTACAACGACGCTGGCGAACTGAACATCAACGTCGGTGACGAAGTTCACGTTGCGCTGGACTCGGTTGAAGATGGCTTTGGTGAAACCAAGCTGTCCCGTGAAAAAGCCAAGCGTGCTGAATGCTGGATCGTTCTGGAAGCGGCCTTCGCAGCTGAGGAAGTGGTCAAGGGCGTTATCAACGGTAAGGTTAAAGGCGGCTTCACTGTCGACGTTAACGGCATCCGTGCGTTCCTGCCAGGTTCCCTGGTTGACGTCCGTCCAGTGCGCGACACCACGCACCTGGAAGGCAAAGAGCTGGAATTCAAGGTCATCAAGCTGGACCAGAAGCGCAACAACGTTGTCGTTTCCCGTCGCAGTGTCCTGGAAGCCGAGAACTCCGCCGAGCGTGAAGCTCTGCTGGAATCGCTGCAGGAAGGCCAGCAGGTCAAGGGTATCGTCAAGAACCTCACCGATTACGGCGCATTCGTCGATCTGGGTGGCGTCGATGGCCTGCTGCACATCACCGACATGGCCTGGAAGCGTATCAAGCATCCTTCGGAAATCGTCAACGTTGGCGACGAGATCGATGTCAAGGTTCTGAAGTACGATCGCGAGCGCAATCGTGTTTCCCTGGGCCTCAAGCAACTGGGTGAAGATCCATGGGTCGCTATCAAAGCCCGTTACCCAGAAGGCACTCGCGTTACCGCTCGTGTTACCAACCTCACCGACTACGGCTGCTTCGCTGAGCTGGAAGAAGGCGTTGAAGGCCTGGTACACGTTTCCGAAATGGACTGGACCAACAAGAACATCCACCCTTCGAAAGTCGTACAAGTCGGCGACGAAGTGGAAGTCATGGTTCTGGACATCGACGAAGAGCGTCGTCGTATCTCCCTCGGCATCAAGCAGTGCAAGTCCAACCCATGGGAAGACTTCTCTGGCCAGTTCAACAAGGGCGATAAAATCTCCGGCACCATCAAGTCGATCACCGATTTCGGTATCTTCATTGGTCTGGACGGCGGCATCGACGGCCTGGTTCACCTGTCCGACATCTCCTGGAACGAAGTGGGCGAAGAAGCCGTACGCCGCTTCAAGAAGGGCGACGAGCTGGACACCGTTATCCTGTCGGTTGACCCAGAGCGCGAGCGCATCTCCCTGGGTATCAAGCAACTGGAAAGCGATCCGTTCTCCGAGTACGTTCAAGAGAACGACAAAGGCGCAATCGTTAAGGGCATCGTGAAAGAAGTTGACGCCAAAGGCGCCATCATCACCTTGGCCGACGATATCGAAGCGACTCTGAAAGCCTCCGAAATCAGCCGTGACCGCGTTGAAGACGCGCGCAACGTCCTGAAAGAAGGCGAAGAAGTAGAAGCCAAGATCATCAGCGTTGACCGCAAGAGCCGCGTAATCCAGCTCTCCATCAAGTCGAAAGACGATGCTGAAGAGAAAGAAGCAATCCAGAGCCTGCGCGAGAAGCCAGCTACTGATGCTCCTGGTCCTACCACTCTGGGCGACCTGCTGCGTGCACAGATGGAAAAGCAGAACTGAGTTCTGTCAGACCATAAAAAAGGGCGACTTCGGTCGCCCTTTTTCTTGCTCAGCATTTGGCTAGCGCAAACCCTGGAGGTGCATATGAGCAACGCTTATGGTCGGAGAACGGACACGCACCGGTTGGAAGCTGACTGTCCGGGGCGGGGCGGCTCGTGGATCCTCGGAGCAGGTTATTGATGACTTCAGAAAAAGTACTGGTTACGGGCGCTACCGGGTTCATTGGCCAAGCCCTTATACGGCAACTCTTGCTGCGACAGGAGGCGGAGGTCATCGCCCTGGTTCGTCGGCGGAGCCAAGAGCTTCCAAGCGCCGTACAGCAGTTCGTCTGTGCCAGTGGAGGCGATCCGTCTTTCCCTGATGATGTTGCTACAGTGATTCATCTAGCTGGTCGTGCCCATGTAATAAAGGATTCTTCGGGTTCATCCTTGGATATGTATCGGGTCGATAATGTCGAGTACACGGTGAGCCTGGCTCGTAAGGCGCTTGCCTCTGGTGTAAAGCGCTTCGTCTTTATCAGCTCTATCGGTGTAAATGGTTCTGCTACAGGGAGAGTTCCATTCAACGAAGAGTCAGTACCTTCCCCAAAGGCGGACTACGCAATTTCAAAATGGGAGGCCGAGCAAGCGATGACCGGATTGCTGAAAGGCTCCGGTATGGAACTCGTCATCATTCGGCCGCCGCTTGTATACGCTGGCCATGCTCCAGGCAACTTTCGTCGTCTTCTGAAGTTGGTTGCCACAGGGCTTCCGATGCCATTCGCCTCTATCCATAATTGTCGCAGCATGATTGCATTGGAGAATCTGGTGGACTTCATTTTCCTGTGCTCCCAGCATCCGGCTGCTGCTAACGAAACATTTTTGGTAGCTGATGGGATGGATTTTTCGACCGCGCAGATTATTGAGCGGTTGGCGGAAGGTATGGACAAGGGGATTTTGCTTTTTCCTGCGCCAGAGGGCCTGATGCGATGGGGGGCTCGCGCGGTGGGCATGCGGGGGGCGTTTGAACAGCTATGTGCAAGTCTTGTTATCGACTCCAGCAAGGCGCGGGATGTTTTAGGCTGGCGAGCGCCCATGGATGCGGGTATGGCGCTGGTAGATGCTGGGCGGAAGTTCAGTTCGGCGCGTCGTCCCAGCCGTTGATATGTTTCCGTGGCGAAACCATTTCTTGCGAGAGGGTGTCCTTTCTGTAACAAGGTAGTCGTTTAATTGCGTTGGCGTTGGCTGGATCGTTATGGGTAAAACCTGATGTCCCGTTTCTAAGGAAATGAATGAAAAAGCTAATGGTCGTATTGGTCGTTCTGATGCTCGTCGGTTGTAGTACACAGGCGAAGACACGAGCAGTGCGTGGGGTCAGCGGCGTACAGGTCGACTGTTCCGGGTTGGGTTCTGGTTGGGACAAATGCCATAAGCGCGCGGCGAAAGAATGCAAAGGTGCAGGATACAAAGTCATCACGCGTACCGATGACGCCAGGGACGAAGATATTTACCCTTTTGGTATCAATCCAGCCGGCTATCTGACTCGCACCATGTTGGTTATCTGTCGATGAGCGCGGGTCACATTGGATATCTGCACAAAAACGGGGCATCTGCCCAGCCTTGAATATATGTCAATACATAGGCTGTTCAAATCCCTCCGGTCATGCTAAAACCTGTTAAGCGATTTTCCTAGCTGCTTGAAAAAGAAGGGAAAAACATGACGAAGTCGGAGTTGATCGAACGGATTGTCACCCATCAAGGGCTACTCTCATCCAAGGATGTGGAGCTGGCCATCAAGACCATGCTTGAGCAAATGTCCCAATGCCTGGCCACAGGCGATCGAATCGAGATTCGTGGTTTTGGCAGCTTCTCTCTTCATTATCGGGCGCCACGTGTAGGCCGTAATCCCAAAACCGGCCAGTCCGTTAGCTTGGATGGAAAATTTGTTCCGCATTTCAAGCCGGGCAAGGAGCTTCGGGATCGTGTGAACGAAGAGGAGGAGGGCGTTTGACTGCGCCTGAACGAGGAGCAGGAAAGTGACTAAGCTAAAACGTATTCTTTTTGCGGTGTTCGTGCTGCTGACAATTCTCATTGTTCTCGCATTTGTCTTGGAAAACCAAGAGCCGGTTTCCTTGTCATTTCTGGGCTGGGCTGGGCCTCAATTGCCGGTATCTGTCATCAGTGTCGTTGCGTTGTTGCTTGGCATGCTGCTCGGTCCGTTACTCGGATGGTTAGTGGGTCGCATCAAGCGTAAGCGTCTGGTCTGAAGGCTGGTCAGGCATTTCGGCGAGACCCAGTGAACGCCGGACAGTCTATATCCGTTAGTAAATAGTCCATTAATCTGTAAAATGTTCCGCTTGATCGGGCATGGCGTATACGTGTCCAGTCAGCGTAACAAAGCCCCACAGAAAATGGCTTTGTGTTCATGGATTAGACAGCGCTCGGTTGGCAGCCTGTTGACAGCTCAAGGGTATGGTTCGCGTGAAAATCTTAGTCACTGGCGGCGCCGGGTTTATCGGCTCTGCGGTCATTCGTCATATCATCTCCAATACCACAGATACGGTCGTGAATGTCGACAAGCTCACGTACGCCGGCAATTTGGAATCCTTGGCCGAAGTCAGCCAGAGTCCCCGTTATGCTTTTGAGCGCGTAGATATCTGCGACCGCGCTGAAATGGATCGCGTCCTGCATGATCACCAGCCTGATGCGATCATGCATCTGGCTGCGGAGTCCCATGTGGACCGTTCGATCTCCGGACCGTCCGAGTTCATTCAGACGAACATCATCGGCACTTACACGTTGCTTGAAGCCGCCCGCCATTATTGGACTGCGCTGGATGAAGCACGAAAAGCCAATTTCCGTTTCCATCACATTTCTACGGACGAAGTCTATGGTGACCTCGAGGGGCCGGAAGACTTGTTCACCGAAACAACCCCCTATCAGCCAAGCTCGCCTTATTCTGCCAGCAAGGCCAGTTCTGATCACTTGGTCCGCGCCTGGAGCCGTACTTACGGCTTGCCGACGCTGGTGACCAACTGCTCGAACAATTACGGCCCCTGCCATTTCCCCGAAAAACTTATTCCGCTGATCATTCTCAATGCGTTGGAAGGCAAGCCCCTGCCGGTGTACGGCAAAGGCAATCAGATACGTGACTGGCTCTATGTGGAAGATCATGCCCGGGCCCTATACAAGGTGGTAACGGAAGGTGTGATTGGCGAGACTTACAACATCGGCGGTCACAACGAAAAGCAGAACATTGAAGTTGTGCATGCATTGTGTGCGCTGCTGGATGAATTGCGCCCCGAGTCTGTTCATCGTCCTCATGCCCAGCTGATCACTTATGTTCAGGACCGCCCAGGCCACGACCAGCGTTACGCCATCGATGCCAGCAAGATCCAACGAGAATTGGGCTGGGTGCCAGAGGAGACATTTGAAAGCGGTATCCGTAAGACCGTTGAGTGGTATCTGGAAAACAATGAATGGGTGATGCACGTGAAGAGTGGTAGCTACCAGCAGTGGATTGATCAGAACTATAGCGATCGATCAGGTAAGGCATGAAAATTCTTCTTTTCGGAAAAAACGGGCAGGTAGGATGGGAGCTACAGCGTTCGCTTGCTCCACTGGGTGATCTCATCTCCCTGGATCGTCATTCCTCCGAGGGCCTGAGTGGCGATCTGTCCAACCTTGACATGCTGCGTGCGACGATTCGTCAGGTTAGGCCTGACATAATTGTCAATGCGGCGGCTTATACTGCTGTTGATAAAGCCGAGTCCGAAACCGAGCTGGCTCAACTGGTCAACGGCTCTGCCAGTCGAGTCATGGCTGAGGAGGCGGCGTCCCGAGGCGCATGGCTGATTCATTATTCAACGGACTACGTCTTCAACGGCCAGGGTACCAAGGCCTGGCAAGAGACCGATGCAGTAGCTCCGGTGAATCACTACGGCGCAAGCAAATCCGCCGGTGAGCAGGCAATTATCGCTTCAGGTTGTAAATACCTACTGTTCCGCACCAGTTGGGTATACGGTGCCAGGGGTAACAATTTTGCGAAAACCATGCTGCGTCTGGGCAAGGAACGTGAGACTTTGAATGTTATCGCTGACCAGGTTGGAGCACCTACTGGCGCGGATCTGATCGCCGACGTGACTGCCTTGGCGATTCAGAAAGCCATGATATGTCCTGAGTTAAGCGGTGTTTACCACTTGGCTGCCAGTGGCGAGGTGTCTTGGCATGGCTATGCCAGCTATGTCATTGACTTCGCTCGCAGCCAGGGAGAGTCATTGATGGTGACTACTGTGAACCCGATCGAAACCAGTGATTACCCTACCCCCGCGCGTCGGCCGCTAAACTCTCGTCTGAATACTCAAAAACTGCGCGATAATTTTTCACTACGCTTGCCGGATTGGCAAAGTGGCGTAACCCGAATGCTTAGGGAAGTTCTAAATAAATGACCGGAACAAATCGTAAAGGTATTATTCTTGCTGGCGGTTCGGGTACGCGGCTGCATCCGTTGACGTTGGGCGTATCGAAACAGATGCTTCCCATCTACGACAAACCGATGATTTTCTATCCGTTGTCAGTGCTGATGCTTGCCGGCATGCGTGAAGTTCTGATTATTTCCACCCCTGAAGACTTGCCGTGCTTTCGCAAGCTGTTAGGTGACGGCACTCATTATGGAATCAAACTGAGCTATGCCGAGCAACCCAGTCCGGATGGCTTGGCGCAAGCCTTCATTATTGGCGAAGAGTTTATTGGTTCTGATCCATGTTGCTTGATTTTAGGCGACAACATTTTTTATGGTCAGCATTTCTCTGACAACTTACGCTCTGCCAGCACACAACTACACGGCGCTACCGTTTTTGGTTATCACGTTTCGGATCCTGAGCGTTTCGGGGTGGTTGAGTTTGACGCCGATGGTCGGGCCTTGAGTATTGAAGAGAAACCTCTCGAACCGAAATCCAGCTATGCGGTGACAGGATTGTATTTTTATGACAATCAGGTCGTCAAAATTGCGAAGAGCATCAAGCCCTCTGCGCGTGGCGAATTAGAGATTACCGATGTCAATCGGGTCTACCTCGAGCAACAGTCCCTTAATGTTGAAATGCTTGGTCGTGGTTTTGCCTGGCTGGACACGGGTACTCATGATTCGTTACTGGAGGCGAGTCATTTCGTGCACACCATCGAACAGCGTCAAGGACTGAAGGTGGCGTGCCTGGAAGAAATTGCCTATAACAACGGCTGGATTACTGCCGAGCAGCTAGGTGCCCAAGCGGATGCGTTGAAGAAGACTGGTTATGGTCAGTATTTGCAAAAGCTGCTGAACTCACCTTCCCACTGACCGAAGCTAAGTCGTTAAACCTGGTTTGACGATAAGCAGGAATAATGCCAGTGACATATCCCAGGGTTGCGGTTTTGCTGGCTGCCTGCAATGGCATACGGTGGATCGAAGAGCAGCTGCTTTCGATCCTTTGCCAGTCGGCGAGTGACGTGACTGTCTTTATTAGTATCGATCCATCCACTGACGGTACCAGTGAGTGGTGCACACGTTATGCTGCCACGAATAAACGTGTAGAAATATTACCTCCCAGTGAAACCTTGGGTGGAGCGGCACGTAATTTTTTCAGGCTACTTCGTGATGTAAGTTTTGAAGGTTATGACTATGTGGCTTTCGCCGACCAGGATGATATATGGCATGAAGACAAGCTTGAGCGTGCGACCCACGCCATCCAGGCACATGGTGTAGACGTCTATTCCAGTAATGTCACTGCTTTTTGGCCGGATGGAAAAACCCGGTTGCTTGACAAAGCTCAAGCTCAGGTCCGGTGGGACTATCTATTCGAGGCGGCGGGCCCAGGTTGTACTTATGTAATGAGTCAACAGGTGGCATCGGCTATAAAGAAATCCATTCTGGCCAACTGGGCTGATCTGCAGAGCGTCAGTTTGCATGATTGGTATTGCTACGCTTTTGCGCGTAGCCGCAACTTCAAATGGTTCATTGATCCAAAGCCATCCCTGCAATACCGTCAACATGAGAGCAATCAGTTCGGGGCCAACGTCGGATTGAGATCGCTGATTTTACGTTATCAGACAATTCACGATGGCTGGTGGTTCTCTCAGATCCGGCTGATTACTCGTCTGGTGGGGGAAACTACCGATCCTTTTGTCCAAAGTTGGCTGAGCATGGAGCGCGTGCAATTATTAAAATTGTCTTTTAGTGCCTGGCGCTGTCGGCGACGGGTTCGGGACAAATGTCTGTTTTTCTTGATCTGCTGGGCAGCGGCTTTGTTTGGTGTCAAGGGCGTGCGGCCAGATCCGGGCTCTGACCGGCGGGCAGAGAGTTAAGGTGCTGACGTGCTGGGCTGAATGGACGTTGAGGTGGCCGGCCGGCCATTATCGGAATCGAGAACTACGATGATTTATGGGTTTTTATTAATAATGGTGTTTACTGCCACTTGGGCAGGTACTTGGCTTTTGCGCAAATATGCGTTGTCGCGAAGTCTGATGGATATTCCGAATGAGCGTAGCGCTCATTCGGTTCCGGTGCCTCGTGGTGGTGGTGTCTCGATCGTTCTGGCCTTGATGCTGGTTCTTCCGGTTCTGACATTACTAGGTTCATTACCAAGCTCGGAATTAATTGCGATGCTGGGCGCCGGTATGGTAGTCGCGGTAATCGGTTTTGTTGACGATCATGGGCATATTCCGGCCCGGTGGCGTTTGCTGGGGCATTTCATGGCAGCCGCTTGGGTTCTGTTCTGGTTTGACGGGGTTCCGCCTATTGAGCTGTTTGGTGTTTTGTTTGAGCCGGGATGGATTGCTGGGGTACTTGGAACAGTTGCTCTGGTCTGGATGCTCAATCTTTACAACTTTATGGACGGTATTGACGGCTTGGCCTGTGCTGAAGCGATCAGCGTATGCTTGGGCGGAAGCTTGCTTTACTGGATAGGCGATGCTCACGAGCTGATCTGGGCTCCGCTGATGCTGTCGGTAGCTGTCGCCGGCTTCCTGTGTTGGAACTATCCGCCTGCACGTATTTTCATGGGGGATGCAGGTAGCGGTTTCCTCGGAATCATTATTGGGGCGATGGTGCTGCAAGCTGCCTGGAGCAAGCCAGAGTTGCTTTGGAGTTGGTTGATACTCCTAGGGGTTTTTATTGTTGATGCAACATGGACGCTTGTTCGACGCCTGATCGGAGGGTGTAAAATTTATGAGGCCCATAGTAGCCATGGATACCAAAAGGCGGCTCGTCGTTGGGGGCATAAAAAAGTAACTGGCACGGTTGTCTATGTAAACGTATTTTTTCTGTTACCTGTTTCGATCCTGGTTCAACTCGGTTATTTGAGTGCTGTTGCGGGAATTCTCTGGGCATACCTTCCGCTTGTTTTTATCGCTTACCTATTGAAGGCGGGCAAGGTGTAGCTTCGTGGTTCTTACGCTGTGGTCGAGCAGGATAAGCGCGTTTCGGATGATTAGCCTGGCTGCATTAAACATAGTATAAGCTTCGATAGAGGCCGTGGAGACTATAAGGTTTGTTGAGGCAAGGCAGAATATGAACCAAGAATATGCGGGACAGCAACAGATCAGTGGTATGGATGGGATGCGTGCCCTGGGCGTGCTGATGGTGTTGATCTCTCATCTTTGGCCTCGTCCCGATTCAATACTTGATTATTTTCATTTCGGACGCGTAGGTGTAATTCTTTTTTTTGTCATTAGCGGATTTTTGGTGACAAGGTCCCTTCTGGAACTGCAGCGTCACGTCGATGATGGTTCACTTGGCAGGTTTTCTGCCTTTGCCACCTTCTATTACCGAAGGGCTTTAAGGATTTTTCCCCTATATTATCTGGCGCTGGCGTATCTTTATTGGGTGGCGAAAGATCCATATGTCGCAGCCAATCCGTATTGGCTATTATTCTATGTCTCGAATTATTCTTTTTTTGCTGATGTGTCGTTTGGGAATGCCGACCATTTTTGGACGTTAGCGGTTGAAGAGCAGTTTTATTTTATTATTCCGTTTTTTTTGATTCTTTTGGCGCCGCGACGTTCTTTTCTATGGATCGTCATGTTTTTTATAGGCGGCATCATTTTGAAAATGCTTTTTGCCTACTCATTTTCTGCTCGCGGTGGTTTTTATGTATGGAACTACGCGACACATCCATTGTGGGGCTGCGTCGAGGGGCTCTGTCTGGGAGCGTTATTAGCATATAAACGGTCCACTGTGACTTGGGTGGGCAGCGGGTCAGCGGTGCTGGCAGGCTTCCTGTGCCTGACTGCAGCATCCGTTTATTTTTATTTTTTTCGTGCAAGAATAAATCAGGATGTACTTTATACCTCCTTGGCGCACTTGTGTTTTGCACTGTTTTCTGTGACGTTGATTGCTTACGTCTCGCAGAACCAGCAGGGTGGCTTGGTGCGGCTGCTGGAGTTGAGTGTCTTTAAATGGATCGGGCGTATCAGTTATGGCGTGTACGTCATACATTATATTGCCAGGCCCGGTGGGGTTGAGTGGGTGGCTCGAAATAAGGAATATTTTCCTGAGGTGCTGCAGCCTTATTTGGTTTTTATTGTGGTGAGCTTGTTTTCCTTGGGTTTGGCTAGTCTTTCGTTTGTGTGTCTGGAGAAGCCTTTGCTTTCGTTGAAGAAGCTATATCCGAAGCGTCCGGATGGGACAGCACGGCTCGAGGTGGCAGACTCGAAGCGTAACTAGCCTGTAAATAACGAAAGCACAGCTGTTCGCCAGGATTATAGATAAGCGGATCTTTCTGGCGTGTCAGGCCGTGTTGGTTTTTATCCGAGCGTCAATATATTCAAGTATGCGGTTCACGGAGTCGGTCAAACACTCCGAGGTGGTATCTATTTTAATATGAGGATTTTCAGGTGCTTCATAGGCAGAATCAATCCCTGTGAAATTCTTGATAAGTCCCTGCCTCGCTTTGCCGTACAATCCTTTAGGATCTCGACGCTCGCATTCGGCGAGAGGGGTATCGATGAAAACCTCAATAAAATAATCTTCCCCGATGACCGATCTGGCCAGGTCGCGGTCGCTACGGAAAGGTGAAATGAAGGCGGTAATAACTATGAGGCCAGCATCAATAAACAACTTGGCTACTTCAGAGATGCGTCGGATATTTTCTTTCCTGTCGGCGTCGCTGAATCCAAGGTCTTGACACAGTCCCAGACGAATGTTGTCGCCGTCCAATAAATAGGTATGTCGCTTGCTATCGGCCAAGGCAAGTTCCAAGGCGTTGGCCAGAGTTGATTTGCCCGAGCCGCTCAGGCCGGTAAACCAGATCACAAGCGGGCGTTGATGTTTCAACTGTCCGCGCTGGTCGCTACCTACCAATGTCGCTTGTGCGACTAGATTTTTTGTCATGAATCTACCCTTCCAGTGTCCGTGAGCTATTTGAGCGCGTAAGGTGGTGGATACGCTTGGGCTTTCCGCGACAGCTATCGCTAATGACCATTACCAGGCTTTATGGCAAGATGCCCACCATCATGCATTCCTTAGAGATTTAAGGTGTGCGTTCCTGGCAGGCTTTCACTGCATTGCAGGCGCTATTGGCCGATCGAGAGGCTATTGTACCCCATGTTTCGAGGACGGATATGACTAACGAAGCTATCGAATTCCAAGGCTTGAAATACCCCATGGCTGCGCTTCAGGTGCTCTTGGCACAGAGCGCTTCCGCCGAGGTTCGCCGGAAATATGAACGGGAAGGGGAAGATATTTTCGAGATTCTGAAAGGCAACGAAGAGTTTCAAACAGCGTTTCTTGATTCCGTTGTCACAGCCAGCAAGGCGTACGTCAAAAACGTCCTGCCATACCTTCCTGAAAAATGCGCAAATATTTTGGATATTGGATGTGGCATTGGGTTGGTTCCGTTATTGATTCACAATTATCTACAGGGTGAGAAACCGAAGCTTTATCTGTTCGATCAGTCAGTTGACATGAAAAGCCTGACGCCTGCGGACATTGCGCCTACTGGCTTTAATGAAACTTATAAATTTACGGCGTCGCTGGAAATAACCAAGCAGTTTCTGCTTTTGAACGGGGTTGAAGAGAAAAATATCTCCTTGTGTGAAGTAGGTGCCTGGAGTCTTGAGGGGGCAGGGCCCTTTGATTGCGTGATATCGCGTAAGTCGTGGGGCTTTCATTATCCGATTGATGAGTATCTGGACGCAGTCTCTAAAGAACTGAGTTCAACAGGTGTCGTCATAACGGACGTTCGTCGCGGTCAGCAAGGTATTGAAAAAATGCAGGCGGTTTTATCTGATGTGGCAGTCATCAGCGAGGAGAAGAAAAGCGATTTGGTCCGGGGCCACAAATTGCTCTGAGGATCGGCAGGGTCGGGTAAGTTTTGCTGTGATTGCTGCTTCAGGCCCTGCTTGTTTTTTAGTGTGTCCTTTCTGTGCGACCTTGGAAAGAGGCGCCCGGTCGTGATCCGTTTGATGGTCAGATTTTGCCCAGGAGAACGGCCAGGAATAGCCCGATGTTACTTCCCAGGGTCTGGCGATAGACACCCGCTCTCTTGAAGAGGTAGAGCCTCTTGAACAGAGACCCTTGGCGCCCTTGTTTGAAATCGTCGAATACCTGCCGATGTGTAGGTGTCAGTT
The DNA here is from genome assembly GCF_051132075.1 of Pseudomonas sp. R3-56. Classification (NCBI taxonomy): domain Bacteria; kingdom Pseudomonadati; phylum Pseudomonadota; class Gammaproteobacteria; order Pseudomonadales; family Pseudomonadaceae; genus Pseudomonas; species Pseudomonas sp. R3-56. Next base: position 1,920,598 of record NZ_CP071657.1, read on the forward strand.
CTCGCTCGAGCAGCTCAAGGATTTCGATATGGGAGTCGCTCCATTGTTTAAAACGGCCGTCGATCAACTTGGTCGCTCGTGTCAGCTGCTCTTTAAGGCCAGTGTTCACACCGATGACATTGGCCTCGTGTTGGCGGTAATCCAGGGTAGGTTCGGAGTCGTAGATAACGGTTCCGCCACAGCCGGTTGTCAAGAGATAGGCCAGCCAGTCGTGTGCGACAACGTGCGTGTAATGCGGGACTTTACTTAGAATAGTTCTGGCAGCGTTATTGAGTAGCATGGTATTGGCGCCGGCGAGGCTTTGGATCAGTGCGTTCTGGAAGGACGGACTTTTTTTGAAATGAGATGAGAGCCCCAATACTTTCTGATGCGCATCAACCAGGCGAGTGCGAGAGCAGTAAAGAGCGGGAAGATGGGTGGGGAGCGATTGGAGCTGAGCGACACTTTTTTCCAGCTTATTGTGAAACCAGATATCGTCTTGGTCGCAAAAGGAAAAAAATCCGCGCTGATTTCGGTGTTTCTAATGAGCGACATGAAGTTTTCAGCAAATCCTTTGCGGGGGCCGCTGAGTATCTGTATGCGCTGGGTGTCGACCAGCGCCTGGTAGTGCTTCAGGAGTTCGAGAGTTCCATCAGTCGAACCATCGTCTGAAATATATATCGTCCAGTTTTCATAGGTCTGAGCAATGATCGAGTCAATTTGATCTTTGAGAAATAGTCGACCATTATACGTGCATAAAAAAATAGCTATTTCAAATGTGGAGGGCGGCGTTTCAGCATTCTTGACGAGTGGCTCAGTGCCTGCATTGCCAGCGCGGAGTGTTTGCGGATCCATGCGTCCTCGCATCTCGGGGTTAGGGATAGGCTGGGCAAAACGGGTAGCCTTGCTCGACCAAACTGTAGGGCGGGCTGATAGGTGAAAACGCCTTGAAGCGTGTATTTTATCGGTTTGGAAGGTTTGGTCTCTACCCATTAGCGTCAAAATGCCTGCTTATCGTTGGTGTACGGTATTTTGCCACTAAACGGCCACTACCTTTCCTAAGGCGCGATGACTGTTGGTGCATTCCGGTAGGGTTCGGGAATGACTGAAAAAAGGAAAAGCGGATGATGGATAGACTACGATTATACCTGCTGGGTATGCCTCGTCAGAAGAAGCGTCTGATTCAGGTAGTTGCAGACGTGGTTCTGGTTTGGCTCTCGCTGTGGGGAGCATTCGTGGTTCGCTTGGGGATTGAGGACATAACCGATCCGCTCAAGACGCACGTCTGGTTGTTCGTCAGCGCGCCCGTGATCGCGATCCCGTTGTTCATCCGCTTTGGCATGTACCGAGCAGTGATGCGCTATTTCGGCAACGATGCGCTGATTGCAATTATCAAGGCGGTAAGTCTTTCCGCGCTCATTCTGGCAGTGGTTGTATTTTGGTACAGCAATCACAACTCGGTGGTCCCGCGCTCCATTATCTTCAATTACTGGTGGTTGAGCCTGGTGATTATTGGCGGGCTACGTTTGTGCATGCGGCAGTATTTCATGGGGGACTGGTTCACCGCCGCTCAGCACGTACCGTTCACCAATCGTGATCAAGGGCTGACCAAGGTCGCCATCTATGGTGCGGGGGTGGCCGGTAATCAGCTCGTAGCTGCGTTACGTATGGGGCGTGTGATGCGTCCTGTGGCCTTCATCGACGACGATCCAAGCATCTGTGATCGTTCCATTTCCGGTCTGCAGGTCTATAAACCCAGACATATCCAGCAGATGATTGATACGACGGGGGCTCAGGAAATTCTTCTTGCTTTGCCATCCTCGACCCGTGCACGTCGCCGAGAAATTCTCTCACTGCTTGAGCGGTTTCCATTGCACGTCCGCAGCATACCCAATTTTTCCGATCTGGCCAGTGGCCGGGTAAAAGTGGACGATATCCAGGAAGTTGACATCGCCGACCTGCTCGGTCGGGATGCCGTACCGGCTCGCCCTGACTTGCTCAAGCGTTGCGTCAAGGGTAAGACAGTGATGGTGACAGGCGCTGGGGGCTCAATCGGTTCGGAGCTGTGCCGGCAGATATTTTCCTTGGGGCCGACCACGCTTCTGCTGTTCGATCACAGTGAGTTCAATCTCTACAGCATTCTTTCCGAGCTGCAGCAGCGTACTGATCGCGAGTCTACTTCGATCAAGTTGTTACCAATCCTGGGTTCTATCCGTCATCCGGAAAAATTGCTGGATGTGATGAAAACCTGGAAGGTGGACACCGTTTACCACGCGGCGGCGTATAAGCATGTGCCGATGGTAGAGCACAACATTGCCGAGGGCGTGTTGAACAACGTTATAGGTACGTTGAACACGGCGCAGGCTGCACTGCAGTCGGGGGTTTCCAATTTTGTTCTGATTTCCACCGACAAGGCGGTGCGGCCGACGAATGTCATGGGTAGCACCAAGCGTTTGGCTGAGTTGACGCTTCAGGCCTTGAGTCGGGAGGTTGCGCCTGTGTTGTTTGGCGACAGGGCTAATGTATCGCGGGTAAACAAGACCCGTTTCACGATGGTTCGCTTTGGCAATGTATTGGGTTCCTCGGGTTCGGTGATTCCTTTGTTCCACAGCCAGATCAAGTCTGGGGGGCCGCTGACGGTCACCCACCCGAAAATTACCCGTTATTTCATGACGATCCCCGAAGCTGCGCAGTTAGTGATCCAGGCGGGGTCCATGGGGCAGGGTGGGGATGTCTTCGTGTTGGATATGGGCGAACCGGTAAAGATTGTCGAGCTTGCGGAGAAGATGATTCATCTTTCCGGCTTGAGCATCCGTTCGGAGCGCAATCCCCAGGGTGACATTTCCATCGAGTTCACCGGCCTGCGGCCTGGTGAGAAGCTGTACGAGGAGCTGCTGATCGGCGACAACGTTGCGGCTACCGAGCATCCGATGATCATGACCGCCAACGAGGATCATCTGCCTTGGGACGTACTCAAGCTCAAGTTGGGCGAGTTGCTCGTCGCGGTCGAGGGAGATGATTACACTCGAGTGCGACAGCTGCTGCGCGAGACTGTCCACGGCTATACACCCGACGGCGAGATCGTCGACTGGGTGTACCAGCAGCGCCGTCTCGAACCCTGATTGTTACACACTTCGAAACGTACACATTTTTGACAGCCATTCATCATCGCCTAAGTTTGAGAAGCAGCTTCGGAAAAGCTGCTTTTCTCTTAACGATGTCATGGAGCGTCACTTATGCGTACAAGCTACCTCTACTCGGTGATCTTTGCCTTGCTTACCAGCGCCTCGATCGTTGCTATCGCGGCCCCAGCGGCCAAGCCGATGTCAATGGCTGCGGCACAAGCGGTGGAGCAACCGGTCACCACGCAAAGCGCCAAGGTCGATATCAATGGGGCAGATGCTGCGACATTGCAGCGGGAACTGTCCGGCATAGGCAAGGGTAAGGCGGAGGCGATTGTTGCATATAGGGATAGTAATGGACCTTTCTCTTCAGTGGAGGAGCTGCTGGAGGTCAAAGGGATCGGAAAGGCGATCCTCGACAGGAACCGCGACAAACTGGAAGTGAATTGAGGTAACGAAGGAGGCCGGTCGAATCGACTGGCCTTTTTATATCTGGTCGATCTGGCACGATAAATGGTTGGTTGTTGGCAAACGATTGTTCAACAATCCCAGGCTTACCCATGACTAGCTCTCACTCCCTGGCCGACCAGATCACCCTCGAACTGCGAGCCGATATTATCGGTGGTCGGCTGGTTCCAGGCATGGCGCTGATAGAAAACAACCTGGCATCCGCCTATAACGCATCACGCAATACCATCCGCGAAGCCTTGCATCGTCTCGGCCAGGAAGGGTTGACCCGTTACGTGCGTAACAAAGGCGTGATGGTCCGTAGGTTGGATGTCGATGACGTCCGGGATCTGTTCAAGGTCCGTCGTACCTTGGAGCTGCAGGCCATCATGGCCAGCAAGCCCTTGAGCGACTATCAGTCCGACCGGATGCTCGAAACCCTTGAAGCGGCTGAGCTGGCTCGTGAGCGCGAGGACTGGCGCGCCGTCGGAACCCACGGCTTGGCGTTCCACCAGCACATCGTTGGGCTGATGCGCAGTCCTTTGCTTGATGAGTTTTTCACTAACGTGGTTGCCCAGATGCGCCTGGTGTTTTGTTCCGCTACTGATGAGGCGCGCTTCCAGGCGCCTTGGCTCGCCCGAGATCGACAAATCCATGACTGGTTGGCTGAAGGCAACAAGCTCGCAGCCCTGGAGGGGATGAACCTTTATCTCGACGATTCCGAACAGTTGCTTCTGCACCTGTTGGTTTGCGCCACACCTCAATGAACGAAGGACCTCGCCATGTACAAAGACTACCCAGCTGCTTACCAGGTCAGCAAAGGCTCAGCCTTGCAAGTAGACCAACCCTTCTACGAGCGCATCCGCGCCGAGCAGGGCAAGCGCACGCTCATCGAGCAGTTCGAGGTGCCGATCCGCACCGGTCGCGCTTGGCATGTGCCAGCGGGGCATGTGTTTCGCGTCACCACACCGGTGGGGCCGCAGGTGGGAGACTTCAACGTCTGGAATGCCCATGATCCGCGAGAGCGCCTGTGGGCTGCCCGTACTCGGCAACTCCAGGGTGCGCATGTCAGCACCCACGATCGGTTGTGGTCGAACTTGCCGTTTCTACGTCCACTGGTGACGATTACTGATGACAGCCTGGCCGGCTACGGCATCGACGAGCATGGCGGGCGTCTACATGATCTGTTGGGGACGCGTTGTGATCCTTACGTGAACAAGATGCTGACCGGTGAGGATTTCCATCATCATTGCCACTCGAATCTGACCCGGGCGGTATTGCCTCATGGTTTGACCGAGTTCGATGTGCACGATGTGTTGAATATTTTCCAATGCACCGGGCTGAATCATGACGACATGTATTTCATGAAGGCGTGTCCGGCGCAGAAGGGTGATTACTTGGAGTTCTTCGCAGAGATTGATTTGTTGTGCGCGTTATCGACCTGTCCTGGGGGGGATCTGTCGTTGGCCATGTGGGGGCCGGATGCCGAGGATCCTTTAAGCGTCTGTCGTCCGCTGGGGGTGGAGGTTTACCGGTTGGAGGATTCGTTGCTGCAGGGCTGGAGTCAACCGGAGCGGGCGGCTTACAAGGGGCTGCATGGGTTGCATATTGCCAAGGCGGATTGGGAGAAGTAATTGTGTTTGCTGGTTTGTTGTGGCGAGGGAGCTTGCTCCCTCGCCACAACAGCAGCTCAGCGATCCTTGGCCTCCTTCGCATCCATTTCCGCATTGCGCTCGGCAACACGTTTGCGTTGCTCATCCGTCAGCTCCACTTTGTTGGCGGTGTCACGCAGCATCATCAGGCCGCCAACGATCGAGCCGATGGCGACGATCAGGATCAACCAGGCATACCAGGGCATAGGGCTCTCCTTGAGTGGGGCAGTGGCCAAGCGAGTATTTCGCTGGCCATTGCCTCTACCACTTATGAGCGAAGGCTGTTCGAAGTGGTTCCATACTACGCCCGTTATGTCGGTTACGCTTTCAGAGCCCGGTCAGCATCGCATCGGCCGGCGCGTCTGCGCGCAGTTGTGCCGTGAGGAAGAAATAGACGAAGCCGACTGCCATGAAGCCGAGGAAGATCAGCCCGATCAGCGTGTTGAACCAGGCCATCGCCACCAGGCACACCACCGCCAGTGCCAGGGCGATCCCCGGTACGATCGGATAGCCGGGGGCGCGGAACGTACGTTCGAGATTCGGTTCGGTTTTGCGCAGTTTGAACAGGCTGAGCATGCTCATGATGTACATGACGATTGCGCCGAACACGGCCATGGTAATCATGGCCGCGGTCAAGGTCATGCCGCCGAGGTTGATCAGGCCGTCGCTGTAGATCGCCGCGATGCCGATCAGGCCGCCGGCGATGATGGCCCGGTGTGGGGTCTGGAAGCGTGACAGTTTGGCGAGGGACGCGGGAAGGTAACCGGCGCGGGCCAGGGCGAAGAACTGGCGTGAGTAGCCAAGGATGATCCCGTGGAAACTGGCTACCAGGCCGAACAGGCCGATCCACACCAGCATGTGCAACCAGCCGGAGCTTTCACCGACGACGGTTTTCATGGCTTGCGGCAGGGGATCGTTGATGTTTGACAGGGTGCGCCAGTCACCGACGCCACCGGCGAAGAACATCACGCCCATGGCCAGGAACACCAACGTCAGGATGCCGCTGATGTAGGCTTTGGGGATCGTGCGTTTCGGATCCTTGGCTTCTTCAGCGGCCATGGCCGCGCCTTCGATGGCGAGGAAGAACCAGATCGCGAAGGGAATGGCGGCGAACATTCCGGCAATGGCCGGTGCACCGAACACGTCGGAACCGGCCCAGCCGTTCAGGGCAAAGCTGCTGAAACTGAACGCGGGTGCGACCACGCCCATGAAGACCAGCAACTCGGCGACGGCAAGCACGCAGACGATCAGCTCGAAGGTCGCGGCCAGTTTCACCCCGAGGATGTTCAGGCCCATGAACACGATGTAGGCGCCAACGGCAGCGTGTTTCGGGTCGAGCGCCGGGAATTGCACATTCAGGTAGGCGCCGATGGCCAAGGCAATGGCCGGTGGTGCGAAGACAAATTCGATCAGGGTTGCCAGGCCGGCGATCAAGCCGCCTTTTTCGCCAAAGGCTCGACGGCTGTAAGCGAACGGTCCGCCAGCGTGGGGAATGGCGGTGGTCAGTTCGGTAAAGCTGAAGATGAAGCAGGTGTACATGGCCGCGACCATGAACGACGTCACCAGAAAGCCCAGCGTCCCGGCGACTCCCCAGCCGTAACTCCAGCCGAAATACTCACCGGAAATCACCAGGCCAACGGCGATGCCCCATAAGTGCAGGGTGCCCAGGGTGGGTTTGAGTTGTGTGTTCATCGGTGGCTCCCCTCGATAAATAGCAAAAGCGCTGGGGAGAGGGCAGTGCAGTGGACGTGCCACAGGGCTGGAACCGGTCGTAATAGGCGAAATCGTGTCGTATCGGGAATGTTCACTGCTGGATTGGCCGGATTTATGCCCCAGTTCGGAGCGTAGGTGCCTGGGCTGGCCTCATCGCGAGCAAGCTCGCTCCCACAGGGATCTTCGGTAGACGCAAAATCTCTGTTCACAACAGAGCCGTTGTGGGAGCGAGCAAACTCGCGAAGGGCCCCGCCCAGCCAACCATCAAGTCGATTTTTACAGATTCTTTATCCCCCACCCCCTGCCTCGATCTCGCGCCTTTACACCCTCCCTGCCGACAATCCCCCCACACACGGCATGACGCCGTACCACGGAGAAATCCCATGAGTGTTCTGGACGGGGTGTCATTGCTGCTGGCAGTGGCGCTGTTCATTTATCTGCTGGTTGCGCTGTTGCGCGCGGATCGGAACTAGGAGCGGTTATGCACGGTTATGACTTCGGGCTGATCCTCGGCTTTTTTGCTCTGGTGCTGATTCCGGCACCGTTTCTGGGACGGTTTTACTACCGGGTGATGGAGGGCCAGCGTACCTGGCTGTCGCCGATTCTTGGGCCGGTGGAGCGCGGTTGCTACAAGGTGGCCGGCGTTGATCCGACTGCCGAGCAGAGTTGGCAGAAGTACACCCTGGCCTTGCTCGCGTTCAATCTGGCGGGATTTTTGCTGTTGTTTGCGATCCTGTTGTTGCAGGGTCATTTGCCACTTAACCCGGAAAACCTGCCCGGCATGGAATGGACCCAGGCCTTCAATACGGCGGTCAGCTTCGTGACCAACACCAACTGGCAGTCCTACAGCGGCGAGGCGTCCCTCAGTTATTTGAGCCAGATGGTCGGTCTGACGGTGCAGAACTTCGTCAGCGCCGCCACCGGCTTGGCCGTGCTGGTGGCGCTGTGTCGTGGGATCGGGCGCAAGTCCGCGACGACGTTGGGCAATTTCTGGGTCGACATGACCCGTGCCACCCTCTATGGGCTGTTGCCGCTGTGCCTGCTGCTGGCGCTGTTTCTGGTGTGGCAGGGCGTGCCGCAAACCTTCGCGCAGTATGTGCACGGGGTGACGATGCAGGGCGTCGACCAGGTGATTCCATTGGGCCCGGCCGCCAGCCAGATTGCGATCAAGCAACTGGGCACCAACGGCGGTGGTTTTTTCGGTGTCAACTCGGCGCACCCGTTCGAGAACCCGACGGCCTGGAGCAATCTGTTTGAAGTCGCGTCGATCATCCTGATCCCGGCGGCGCTGGTGTTCACGTTCGGCCATTACGTCAAGGACCTGCGCCAGAGTCGGGCGATCATCGCCTGCATGCTGGCGCTGTTCCTGATCGGCGGCGCAACGTCGCTGTGGGCGGAATTCCAACCCAACCCGGCCCTTGATCACGCGGCCGTTGAACAGGCCGCGCCGCTGGAAGGCAAGGAGTCACGTTTCGGCACCACGGCCACGGTGCTCTGGTCGGTGACCACCACGGCGGCGTCCAACGGCTCGGTCAATGCGATGCACGACAGCCTCAACCCGCTGAGTGGCATGGTCGCGCTGGTGAACATGATGCTGGGCGAAGTGATTTTCGGCGGTGTTGGCGCCGGGCTCTACGGGATGCTGCTCAACGTATTGATCGCGGTGTTCCTGGCCGGGTTGATGATCGGTCGCACGCCGGAATACCTGGGCAAGAAACTCGGCGCCCGGGAAGTGCAGTTGCTGGTGGTGACGCTGCTGGTGATGCCGGTGAGTGTGCTGGTGCTCGGCGCGATTGCCGCAAGCCTGCCCGGGCCCGCCGCGGCGGTGAGCAATCCTGGCGCTCATGGCTTCAGTCAGTTGCTCTACGCCTACACCTCGGCGGGGGCGAATAACGGTTCTGCGTTTGCCGGTTTCGGCGCCAACACGCCGTTCCATAACCTGATGCTGGGCCTGGGCATGTTGATTGGCCGTTTCGGCTACATCCTGCCGGTGCTGGCGTTGGCCGGCAGCCTGGCGCTGAAGAAAACCGCACCGATCGGCCAGAACAGCTTCCCGACCCACGGCCCGCTGTTCGTGACCCTGCTGACCGTGACCATCCTCCTGGTGGGTGGCCTGACATTCTTGCCGACCCTGGCCCTGGGGCCGATCGCCGAACACCTGAGCATGGGTTTCTGAGGAACAGATGATGAATATGCCAATGAGCAAAACCGTCGTCGCCAAGGCGCCGGAACAACCGCAAACCCAGCTGTCGGCGCTGTGGCGGCCGGCGCTGGTGCAAGCCTTCGTCAAGCTCGATCCGCGTCAGTTGCACCGCGCCCCGGTGATGCTGGTGGTGGAGCTGACCGCAATCCTCACCACCGTGCTCTGCCTGGTTCCCGACGACGCCGTGCCGACTTTCATCGCTGCGCAGATCGCCCTGTGGCTGTGGTTCACCGTGTTGTTTGCCAACTTCGCCGAAGCCCTGGCCGAGGGTCGTGGCAAGGCCCGTGCCGACAGCCTCAAGGCCGGCAGCGAAGGCCTCAGCGCTCGTCGCCAGACGGCGGACGGCTTTGAAGTGATTCCCGCCACCCGTTTGCGCAAAGGTGACGTGGTGCGTGTCGCCGCAGGGGAAATGATCCCTGGCGACGGGGAAGTGATCGAGGGCATCGCGGCCGTCAACGAAGCGGCGATCACCGGGGAGTCGGCACCGGTCATTCGTGAATCCGGCGGGGATCGCTCGGCCGTCACCGGCAATACGCGGCTGGTCTCCGACTGGTTGCTGGTACGCATCACCAGCAATCCCGGCGAATCCACCCTGGACCGCATGATTGCGCTGGTCGAAGGCGCCAAGCGCCAGAAAACCCCGAACGAGGTGGCGCTGGACATCCTGCTGATCGGCCTGACGCTGATCTTCCTGCTGGTGGTGGTGACGCTGCAGCCGTTCGCCCATTTCGCCAATGGCAGCCTGCCGCTGGTGTTTCTGGTAGCACTGTTGGTGACCTTGATTCCCACCACCATCGGCGGGCTGCTGTCGGCGATCGGCATCGCCGGGATGGACCGTCTGGTGCGCCTGAACGTCATCGCCAAATCCGGCCGCGCGGTGGAGGCGGCGGGCGATGTCCACGTGCTGATGCTGGACAAGACCGGCACCATCACCTTTGGCAACCGTCGCTGTGCGGCGATCTATGCCGCCCCTGGGGTGAGCGCCAAGGAGCTGGCTGAAGGCGCGTTGTTCGCCTCGTTGGCCGATGATACGGCCGAAGGCAAATCCATCGTCGAGTATCTGCGCGGCTTGCATCCCCAACCCGAGCCGGCTTTGGACGCGCTGACGGCGGTGCCATTCAGCGCCGAGACGCGGTTGTCCGGCGTGGATTATCAGGGGCGCGTCTATCGCAAGGGCGCGGTGGATTCCTTGCTGAGTTTCATCGGCCTGCCACGCAACGAGCTGCCGCCGGTACTGGCGCGGGAAATCGACAGGATCGCCCAGAGCGGCGGCACGCCGTTGCTGGTCTGCGTGGACGGCAGATTGCTCGGTGCCATTCACCTCAAGGACGTGGTCAAGCCCGGCATCCGCGAGCGCTTTGCCGAGCTGCGCAAGCTGGGCATCCGCACCGTCATGGTCACCGGTGACAACCCGCTGACCGCTGCCGCGATTGCCGCCGAGGCGGGTGTCGATGATGTACTGGCGGAGGCCACGCCGGAGAAAAAACTGGCGCGCATCCGTCACGAACAGAACGACGGCCGGCTGGTCGCCATGTGCGGCGACGGCGCCAACGACGCCCCGGCCCTGGCCCAGGCCGATGTCGGCATGGCGATGAACGACGGCACCCAGGCGGCGCGGGAGGCGGCCAACATGGTCGATCTCGACAGTGACCCGACCAAGTTGCTGGACGTGGTCCAGATCGGCAAGGAATTGCTGGTAACCCGCGGGGCGCTGACAACCTTTTCCATCGCCAATGACATCGCCAAGTACTTCGCGATCCTGCCGGCGCTGTTCGCTTCGATTTATCCACAGCTCGGCGTGTTGAACGTCATGCACCTGAACAGCCCACAGAGCGCGATCCTCTCGGCCATTGTCTTCAATGCCCTGATTATCGTCGTGCTGATCCCCTTGGCCTTGCGTGGCGTGCGAGTGCAGGCGGCAAGTGCGGCGGCGTTGCTGCGACGCAATCTGCTGATCTACGGCCTCGGCGGGATCGCGGTGCCGTTCGTGGGGATCAAGGCGATTGATCTGCTGCTGACGGGGTTGGGGTTGGTTTGAGCCTGAAGACATCCATCACAGATGTGTTTTCAACTGAGGATTTGAAATGTTCACCATGATTCGCCCGGCCCTGAGCCTCTTGCTCCTGATGACCCTGATCACCGGCGTCGCCTACCCGCTGTTCGTCACCGGCGTGGCACAAATCGCTTTTCCGGAGCAGGCCAACGGCAGTCTGATCCACGATGCCGACGGCAAGGTCCGCGGTTCCCGGTTGATCGCCCAGGACTTCACCGGCGATGCCTGGTTTCATCCGCGCCCTTCGGCCGGCGCCTTCGCCACGGTCGCCAGCGGCGCGAGCAACTTTTCCCCGAGCAACCCGGCGCTGGCCGCCCGGGTCATCGATGACGCCGGCAAGCTGCAAGTGCCCGGCCAGGGACCGGTGCCCCTGGCGCTGCTGAGCACTTCCGGCAGCGGCCTGGATCCGCACTTGCCTCCGGCCGCGATTGCCTATCAACTGGCGCGTGTCGCCGCGGCGCGCAACTTGCCGGTGTCGACGTTGCAGCAGTTGCTTGACAGCCATATCGAGCGGTCCCTGGTGGGCCCGCCCGTGGTGAACGTGCTGGCGCTGAACCTGGCCCTGGAAAACCTGTAAACCGCTGTGGGAGCGAGCCTGCTCGCTCCCACAGGGTATCTTGATCAAATCTGAAAGAGACATAGCATGAGCGACTCCGGCCGCGCCGATGCACTGTTAGCCAACCTGCCACGCAACGACCGTGGCCGCCTCAAGGTTTTCCTCGGCGCCGCCCCAGGCGTGGGCAAGACCTACGCCATGCTGCAAGCGGCCCATACCCGGTTGCGCCAAGGAACAAACGTCATCGCCGCGGTCGTCGAGACCCACGGGCGCGCCGAGACCGAAGCCTTGTTGAATGGCCTGGCGCAACAGCCGATGGTGCGTTCGGAATACCGCGGCGTGATGCTCGAGGAGATGGATCTCGACGGCCTGCTTGCCGCTCGCCCGAGCCTGGCGCTGGTGGACGAGCTGGCCCACAGCAACGCCCCCGGCAGCCGCCATGCCAAGCGCTGGCAAGACATCCAGGAACTGCTCGCCGCCGGTATCGACGTCTTCACCACGGTCAACGTCCAGCATCTGGAAAGCCTCAACGATCAGGTTCGTGGCATCACCGGAGTGCAGGTGCGCGAGACTTTGCCGGACTGGGTCTTGCAGGAAGCCGATGAGCTGCTGCTGATCGACCTGCCACCGCGCGAACTGCTGGAGCGTCTGCGCGACGGCAAGGTCTATGTGCCGGAACAGGCCCGCGCGGCGATCGATGCGTTTTTCACCCAGACCAATCTCACCGCCCTGCGTGAGCTGGCCATGCAGACCGCTGCCGCGCAAGTGGACAACGACCTGGCCCAGGGTTATCGGCAACTGGGCCAGTCGGCTCCGGCGGTCCAGGGCCGGTTGCTGGTGGGCGTGGACGCTGATCACCAGGCCGAACGGCTGGTGCGCCACGCCAGCCGGGTCGCCCAGCGCCGGCATCTGCCCTGGAGCGTGGTGCATGTAGACAACGGCACGGCACGGGACGAGTCCTCGCGCCAGCGTCTGCAGAGCGCCCAGCAACTGGCGGAACGCCTTGGCGGGGAGGTGGTGCTGCTGCGGGCGGGAGAGGTCGCCAGGACGCTCATCCAGCACGCGATGCAACGGCGTGCCACGTTGGTGTTGGTCGGCCAGTCCCGCCGGCGTTTGCGCAGGCGCCTGTTCGGCGGCGGCCTGGCTTCGCGATTGCTGCGCGATGCCCGTGGGCTGGAGATCAACGTGCTGGACGGCGATGAAGCACCGCCGCCGCCCCGCCTGCGTCCGGGCACCGTCCAGACCGGGTTCGACTATGCGCTGGCGGTGGTCGCTACGCTGGCCGCCAGTGCCCTGGCCTGGGGGATTTCCGGGTTGCTTGCGTTGCCCAATATCTCCCTGGTATTCCTGATGGCGGTGTTGCTGGTGGCGGTGCGCAGCAGCCTCGGCCCGGCGCTGGCCTGTGCGGCGCTGTCGTTCCTGGCGTACGACTTTCTGTTCATCCCGCCGAATTTCTCCCTGACGATCCAGCGCGAAGAAGACGTACTGACGCTGGTGTTTTTCCTCTTGATGGCCGCCCTGACCGGCAACCTCGCGGCGCGCCAGCGTCGGCAATTGCAGGCGCTGCGCGACACCCAGCAGGAAACCGCTGAGCTGCTGGATCTGTCGCGCAAACTGACGGCCGCGACCGATCGCCAGGCCGTAATCAGCGCCGCCGTGCAACACCTCAACAGCGAGGGCGATCTGCAACTGTGCCTGCTCAAGCGCGACGCACAGCACGGCTGGCACGTCGAGACGGCAGAACCGTTGACCTTCACCGAGGCCGAGCGCGCTGCCGCCGACTGGTCCTGGCAGCACGATCAGCCGGCCGGCGCCGGCACCGCGACGCTGCCGTCCGGGCGCTGGTGGTGGTGGCCCTTGTCGTCCGAGGGTGGCCCGCTGGGCCTGTTGGGAGTCTGCCTGAAGGACGGCAAGCCGTTGAGCGGTCAGCGTCGCCGCTTGCTGGCGGCGCTCAGCCAGCCGCTGGCCCAGGCGCTGGCTCGGGCGCAGCTGGCGCAGGACCTGGAAGCGGCGCGGCTGCACGGCGAAACCGAGCAATTGCGCAGCGCCTTGCTGGCCTCCGTCTCCCATGATTTACGCACGCCCTTGACTTCCATGCGCGGCAGCATCGACAGCCTGCTGGCGCTGGGCGAGGCGATCCCGCTGCAGGACCGTCGCGAATTGCTCGAAGGCACCCGCGACGAAGCCGAGCGCCTGGATCGTTATATCCAGAACCTGCTCGACATGACCCGCCTCGGCCACGGTGCGCTGAAGCTGGCGCGCGATTGGGTATCGCCGGCCGATATCGTTGCCAGTGCGTTGAACCGGTTGCGGGCGGTACTGGCGCCACTGGCGGTCAGCATCGAGGTGCCAACCGGCTTGCCGCTGTTGTATGTCCATGCGGCGCTGATCGAACAGGCGCTGGTCAACGTGCTGGAAAACGCCGCGCGGTTTTCGCCGGCCCATGGTCGGTTGCTGTTGAGCGCCGCAGCGACGACCGATGAAATATGCTTCGCCGTGGCCGATGAAGGGCCCGGAATTCCCGAGCCGGAGCGTGAGAAAATCTTCGACATGTTCTACACCGCTGCGCGCGGCGACCGTGGCGGGCAGGGCACCGGGCTGGGGCTGGCGATCTGTCAGGGCATGGTCGGCGCCCATGGCGGGCGGATCAGCGTCGACGAGGGGCTCGATGGGCGCGGCACCTGCATCACCTTGCACCTGCCCTTGCAGGCACAACCGGGCATGGACGATGAAGCCTGACTGGCGCTGCGTTATGCTCTCGCCACTTGATGGAAATGAACGGACCCCATGAGCCAGAACGCGACCCTTTTGGTCATCGATGACGAACCGCAGATCCGCAAGTTCCTGCGGATCAGCCTGACCTCGCAAGGCTACAAGGTGCTCGAAGCCGAGACCGGCGCAGCGGGCCTGGCCCAGGCGGCGTTGAACAAGCCTGATCTGCTGGTGCTCGACCTTGGCCTGCCGGACATGGACGGCCAGCAGGTACTGCGCGAGTTTCGCCAATGGTCTGCCGTGCCGGTGCTGGTCCTGTCAGTACGCGCCAGCGAAGCACAGAAGGTCGAGGCGCTGGACAACGGTGCGAATGACTACGTGACCAAGCCTTTCGGCATCCAGGAGTTCCTCGCCCGCGTGCGCGCGCTCCTGCGCCAGGCGCCGGCGGGCGAGGCACCGTCGGCGGCATTGACGTTCGGTCCGCTGACGGTCGACCTGGCTTACCGCCGGGTCCTGCTGGACGGCGCCGAAGTGGCCCTGACCCGCAAGGAATACGCGGTGCTGGCGCAACTGGCGCGGCATCCGGGGCGGGTCATCACCCAGCAACAATTGCTCAAGGACATCTGGGGCCCGACCCACGTCGAGGACAGCCATTACCTGCGCATCGTCATCGGTCACCTGCGGCAGAAACTCGCCGACGACCCGACCCGGCCGCGGTTCATCGTGACTGAGGCGGGCGTGGGGTATCGGTTGTTGGAGGAGGGTGGAGCTTGAGTTTCAAGCCAAGTGCTGTTGTGGCGAGGGAGCTTGCTCCCGCTGGGTTGCGAAGCAGCCCCAAAAACTTCAGACATGATTTTTTCCTGACACACCGAGTGTTCAGGTTTTAGGGCCGCTTCGCAGCCCAGCGGGAGCAAGCTCCCTCGCCACGGGAGTCTTGCGATTGTTAGCTCTGCTCGCTCTCATACCGATCCAGCGTATCGCTGGCTATCTCCCGTCCCAGCGCGATCAGCTCCGGTGCCTTGTAGAACTCGAAGAATCGGCACACCCGTTTTGGCACGTTGATCAGCACATCCGGCGGGTAGCCGGCGATCTTGTATTGGGCCAGCGAGGTCTGCATCACCTCGAAGCTCTGGTTGATCAGGTCGAGCAACGAGGCCGGTCCGACGTTATCGATGATGAAAGATCCGGTGGCGGATTTCGGCGCGCCTTCGATTTCCGGCGCGGCGGCCGGTTGCTGGCCTTCCGGCTCGGCGGAATCGAGCCATGGGTTGATATCGGCCGCCTCGGCCTTCAGCGCTTCCTGTTCCAACAGCAACAGTTGCTCGGCTTGTTTGCGGCGAAACGGCAACCGTGAACCGAGGGAACTGACCAAGGTGTCGAAGCGCCGCCGGAACGCGGCGGGGCGCTGGATCACAGGCAACCGGTATTGTTTCTGGTTGGTGGCGTTGAGGTTGACCGCGATGATCAGGTCGCAATGGCTCGACACCACCGGCACGATCGGCAGCGGATTGAGCAAGCCGCCATCCACCAGCATGCGGTTGCCTTGCATCACCGGGGTGAACAGGCTGGGAATCGCCGCCGAGGCGCGCATCGCCTGGTGCAGGCAACCTTCCTGGAACCAGATTTCCTGCTGGTTGGTCAGGTCGGTGGCTACCGCCGTGTAAGGAATGCGCAGGTCTTCGATATTGAGCTCGCCGACGATCTTGCGGATCTGCCCGAAGACTTTTTCGCCGCGAATGGCCCCAAGGCGAAAGCTGACATCCACCAGCCGTAGCACATCCAGGTAGTCGAGGCTTTCGATCCAGTTGCGGTAGTCTTCGAGTTTGCCCGCCGCGTAGATCCCGCCTACGACCGCACCCATGGAACAACCGGCGATACAGGCGATGTCATAGCCGCGTCGTTCGATTTCCTCGATCACTCCGATATGGGCATAGCCCCGGGCGCCGCCCGAGCCCAATACCAATGCGACACGTTTTGTCATGAGCAGGCCTCTTGTCAAACAGACGTCAACAATGCACTCATCGACGGGCCGGCTCAATCGCTGTGGCGCAGGCGTCGTTTTTTGACACGTCGCAGCAGCATTTGCGTATGCTCGTGCCCACTTGAATATAGCGGCCGCGCCGAGGCACTTTTTGCCGGCGAAACCGTCTTACCAGCACGACTGTTGACCTGACTTGAGGTGTTATCGATGAAAGCCCGGATCTGCCTGCCCCTGGTGGCGTCCCTGATGGTTCTGGCCCTGGCCGGTTGTGCCGGCAAGACCGCTTACCGCGACAGTTGCGGCAGCCAGCTCGACAGCGCGTGGCGCGAACTTGACCTGGCCAAGGCCGAAGGCTTCGCTGGCACCGTCAGCTACTCCAAGGCTCTTTCATTGCTGACCGGGGCCAAGACCCAGCAGCAATTCGAAGCTTTCGAGGGCTGCGCCAAGAAAGCCGAGAAGGCGCGTTTCTACATTCGCGAATCCCGCGCGGGGCGATAAACACAGCGGCGAGCTGCAAGCTGTAAGCAGAAGCGAAACTGCTTTTTCTTGCGGCTTGTGGCTCGAAACTCGAAGCTGCGTACGGAGTAGCCCGATGATTGATCGGCTGGTGGCCCGGATTCTGGGCCTGGAAGTCCGCCTGCTGGCCTGTCAGGCCCGCTTGAATGCTCACACCGACAGCGAAGCTCTGCATGACCTGCGGACCACCGTCCGCCGTCTGCGCAGCCTGCTTCGTCCGCTGCGCGGGTTGCCCGGCGTCGAGCAGTTGGAGACAGCCGCATCGGCAGTCGGCAGCCTGACCACCCCCTTGCGCGACCGTGAGGTGCTGGCAGCTTATCTTCAGCAGCACGGCAAGACCGAGGCCGCGCAACGACGCCAGCTGCAAATGGCCGAGGCCTATCCCGCCGTGGCCAGCAGTCCGGAGTTGGCGCATTTGCTGATGATCCTCGATGCGTTCCCACGCTTCATCCGTGCTGCCCAGCGCCAGGGTCTGCTTGTGGGGTTGCGCAAACGCGTCGAAAAGCGCCTCGACAAACAGTGGAAAAAGCTCGGCGAGGCCTTGCGCGATCCGGCTCACGACCGCCACCGACTGCGCCTGCTGATCAAGCGCGTGCGTTATGCCATCGAAGCCTATCCCGAACTCGACCGCTTGCCGGAAGCGGCCATGCCCCGACTCAAGGCCGCCCAAGGCGCGTTGGGCGATTGGCATGATTGCTGGCAATGGCTGGCGCGTGCCGAGCAGGAAGCCGACTTGCGGGCCTGCGTACCGGTTTGGCGGATCACCATGGAAAAGGCCGAAGCCAAGTCCGACCGGGTACTCGAAAAACTCCTCGTAAGCTGCTTCGAGAAATCCTGACTCCTGCGTAATCCTTGTGGGAGCGGGCTTGCTCGCGAAAGCGGCGGATCAGCAAGCACAGTGGTGACTGGCCCAACGCATTCGCGAGCAAGCCCGCTCCCACAGGGAATCAAGGCGTATTCAGAACACACGGCTTTTCTGTCAGCCTCTTTGGCCGGAATGAGCGCTGTACTGCCCGCTCGGGATAGTTAATATCCATCATCGTTTTCCCGTCTTTTCGAGGTTGCCATGCGCTTTTCCGATTTGATCGATGCCGTGCGTCATCAGCCAGGCGCCGTCACCATTCCACCTGAGTGGGGTCAGGGCCGGGCCAGTTTTGGCGGCCTGGTGGCGGCGCTGCAATACGAGGCGATGCGTGCCCGGGTTCCGGCCGACCGCCCGGTGCGCTCGCTGGCGATCACCTTTGTCGGCCCGGTCGAACCGGATGTCCCGGTCAGTTTCGAGGTCGATATATTGCGTGAGGGCAAGGCTGTCAGCCAGGTGCTGGGGCGCGCTGTGCAGAAAGGCCAGGTGGTGACTGTGGTGCAAGGCAGCTTTGGCGCATCGCGAACCTCGGTGGTGGCAGTACAGGCTGATCCCGCGCCGCCGTTCAAGGACGTCGAGCAATGCCAGGAACTGCCCTACATCAAAGGCGGGACACCGGAATTCATGCGGCATCTGGCGATGCGCTGGAGCGTCGGCGGCCTGCCGTTTTCCGGTAACAAGTCCCGAAGCATGGGCGGCTGGGTGCGCTTGCGCGGTGATGTGAAAGAGGAGGCGCTGGACGAAGGCCATATCCTGGCGTTGGTGGACGCCTGGCCGCCGGCGTTGTTGCCTCACCTGACGCAAATGGCACCGGGCAGCACGCTGACCTGGACCATCGAGTTCGTCCAGCCATTGCTTGAGCTCACGACATTGGATTGGTGCCAGTACCTGGCCGAGATCGAGCACGCCCAGGATGGGTATGGCCATGTCGCGGCGAAGTTCTGGAGCGCCGATGGCCGCTTGATCGCCATGAGCCGGCAGACGGTGACGATTTTCGGCTAAGGCGTTACGGCGATTCAGTGACGGTGGCGATCCCGCCAGGCGCGCCACCATCCGCCGCTGAGGAAAAAGCGTGGGAAGGTCAGGAATTGTTCCACCAGCAGGCGCGACATGGCGTCCTTGCGATCGCTGAAAGGTTCTGAGGCCTGCGCCTCAAGACCATGGCCATGGCGCTGCAATCCGAGTGCGGCGAGTACACCGATCACGCCGATGGCGACATCGC
Source organism: Pseudomonas sp. R3-56 (assembly GCF_051132075.1). NCBI lineage: Bacteria > Pseudomonadati > Pseudomonadota > Gammaproteobacteria > Pseudomonadales > Pseudomonadaceae > Pseudomonas > Pseudomonas sp. R3-56. The sequence goes on from NZ_CP071657.1 coordinate 1,939,616, forward strand.
CCAGGCTCAGGCTGAAGACGCCCGATACGATCAACAGAAACGCGACAATGAACAGCGGCACCGCGATCAGATGCAACACCAGGTTGGTCGGGTGGCGGTGATTCTCGGGGTAGGCGCGCCATTGCCAGGCCGGAAGGTTGGGGTGACGTTTGCCCATGATGCTTTATCCTTGAGTCCGTGAAATCCGAATAACCCAAGAATAGGCCGGGCCGGGCAGAGCGGCGAATCACGGTTGGCTATCGTAACGATAGGCGTCATAGGCATAAGGCTGTTGTGATCAGGCCAGCCCTGATGAGGAGGCTTCCTTTGTGAGGAGAAGCTATGCAGCAGATCTGGAGTTAAAGCTTCAACTGCCCAATCGCCTTGTTCAACTCACTCGCCAGCGTCGCCAGCTCATCGCTGGTGGTGGCCGAATCCACGGTCTGGCGCACGGTATTTTCGGTCACGTCGCGGATGCTCACTACGGCGCGGTTCATGTCTTCGGCCACCTGGCTTTGCTGTTCGGCTGCGACCGCGATCTGCGTGTTGCTCTCGCGCATCTGCGCCACCGCCTCGGTGATCTGCAGCAACGCGTCGCCGGCCTCGCAAGCCTGTTGCACGCAGTCATCAGCCTTCTGCGAGCTTTGCTGCATGAACTCCACCGCATCGCGGGTGCCTGCCTGCAAGGCCGACACCATGGCGGTGATCTCGTCGGTCGAGGTCTGGACCCGCTTGGCGAGGTTGCGGACTTCATCGGCCACGACTGCGAAACCCCGGCCCATTTCGCCGGCTCGCGCCGCTTCGATGGCGGCGTTGAGTGCCAGCAGGTTGGTCTGCTCGGCGATGCTGTGGATCACATTGACCACACCGTTGATCTTCTGGCTGTCTTCGGCCAGGCGCTGGATCATCTCGGCGGTCTGCTGCACGCCAGTGGACAGCCCGGTGATCGATTGCTGCACGCGACTGACCACTTGCCGTCCGTTACCCGCCAGGATATCGGTGGTTTTCGACAGGTCGCGGGTGGCGCCGGCGTGCTGGGCGATGTGATAGACCGTGGCGGTCATCTCATTGATGGCCGTGGCGGCCTGATCCGTTTCGCTCTGCTGGCCGAGCATGCCCTGGCGCACATCGTTCATGCTCGAAGCCAGGCGCGTCGCGCCGCTATCCAGCTGTCGAGCAGTGCTGGCAACGGTGTCGACCACCCGCTGGTAGCCGGCCTGCATGGCATTGAACGCAGCGGCCATCTGGCCCACTTCGTCCTTGCAGGCCAAAGGCACGCGGGCGGACAGGTCACCACTTTTCTCCACATGCAGCATCACGTCTTTCAACGTGTTGAGCTGACTGAGGAGAAAGCGGATCAATAGCTGCGATGCTCCCAACATCGCCAGCATCAGCACGAATACTGCCACGGCATATTGACTGAAGCGTTCGCCGAACACCTGGCCCAGGCTGACCCCTCGGACCTGCTGTTCAAGGTGCATGGCATAAAGCACCAACAGCAATGTGGTGACAAAGGCGACCGCATTGACCGCCCAGAATTTGTACTTCAGCGAGATATTGCTAAGCCAGGCACCCATGGAAGGTCTTCTCTGATAGCGGAAACAGTTTTGGCAAGGTGCCAGTATTCTGCTGCTATCCAGGGGGCGGGGTTTTGATGTGGGTCAATGGATACCAGGGAACCCTTGTAGGAGCGAGCCTGCTCGCGAAGGCGATCGATCTACTGCAGATAATCTGACTGACAGACCGCTTTCGCCAGCAGGCTCGCTCCCACAGGGGCCCATTCCGGTCAGGAAATCACCGGCAAGCCGAAAAACGCCCGCGCGCACGCCGTGCTGTGGGCCGCCAGGTCTTCCTCGCTTTCGCCCCGGTGCAAGGCCACTTCACGCAATACGTCTGTCAGATAGGCCGGCTCATTGCGACCGTTCTTGGGCTTTGGGCGCAGGGTGCGGGGCAGCAGATACGGGGCGTCGCTTTCGAGCATGAGCCGGCCGCGGGGAATTTCCCGCACCAACGGATGCAGATGTGTGCCTCGGCGCTCATCGCAGATCCACCCGGTAATGCCGATGTGCAAGTCCAGGTCCAGGTAACTGAACAGCGCTTTTTTCTCACCGGTAAAACAATGCACCACAGCGGCGGGCAATCGGTCGCGAAAATCCCGAAGAATTTCCAGCAGTCGCTGGTCGGCGTCGCGCTCATGGAGAAACACCGGCATTTGCAACTCCACGGCAAGCGCGAGGTGTTCTTCGAGGACTTTTTCCTGCTGCGGGCGGGGCGAGAAATCACGATTGAAATCCAACCCGCATTCACCCACCGCGCGCACACGGTCCTGCTTGAGCAGCTCGTGCAAATGCCTGGCGCTGTCAGCTGTCCAGTCGCTGGCGCTGTGGGGGTGGATGCCGGCGGTGGAAAACAGTCGCGTCCCGTCCTCGTCGAGCTGCCGGCATAGTTCGAAGGCCTGTTCGCTGCCCTCGATGCTAGTGCCGGTCAGCACCAACTGGCAGACCCCGGCGGCATAGGCGCGCTCAAGCACCGCCTGGTGTTTTTCGGCGAAACTGGGGTTGGTCAGGTTGACGCCGATATCGATGAGTTGCATGGTGCTACCTCGGCCCAAAGGTCGGAAAGCATACCAGAGCTGTAGATTTATAAAAAAAGCCAAGAACTACAATGAGTTGCGGCTGTCTGTTGAGGCCACGAGACAGGTCGGGGTGGTATCAATGCCATCGCTGTGCCAGTCTTTCGCACTTTTCAGCGCCCCACGGTGCTCTGTTTTGCCGAATCAACCACGGTTTGCCACCGGGTTGGCTCGGCAACATCCTTCCGGAGTGTGGATGGTTCGTCCCCAGGTATTGCTACTGCTGTGTTGCTCGCTGCTGTTGCCAATGGCGGCCGAAGCACGCCTGCCCGGACCGCTGCAAGTGGTAGCGCCGGGCACCGTGCGTGACCTGGCGCAGATCCGTAGCAGCCGGGTACTGAAGGTGTTGGTCAACCAGAGCCGCAACAGCTCCGGTGAAGTCCAGGGCCAGCCCATCGGCGTCGAATACCATCGCTTGCGGGCCTTCGAACAGTACCTCAATGGTCATGCCCGGGATGGCCAGGAAATCACCCTCAAAATCATTCCCAAGGCCAAGGATCAATTGCTCGGCGCACTGCAGCGCGGGGAAGGGGATCTGGTGGCGCCAGGCGAACTGCTTGAGCCGCAAGCCGGCCATGCGGTGAGCGCCAGTGAGCCGATACGCACGGATGTGCCGTTGCTGCTGGTGGGGATCAAGGGCGAAAAGCGTTATTCGCGCGTGGAGCAATTGTCTGGCAAGACCCTGGCGCTGCCCAACGGCAGCGCGGCGGGGGATGCGGTCAGCCAGATCAACCAGAAGCTGGCGTTGCTCAAGTTGCCGCCGGTGAAAATCGAATGGGTCGATCCCACCCTGGCGGTGGAAGACGTGTTGGAGATGGTCCAGGGCGGGATCTTCCACCTCACCATCGTGGAACAACCCATTGCCGAACGCTGGGGCAAGATCCTGCCCAAGTTGCGTTTCGACCGCCAGGTGCTCATCGGCGAGCCGAGCGATGAATATTGGTTCGTCCGCCGCGACGCCGCCATGCTGCGGGCGAGCATTGATCGATTCCTCACCACCTATAAAGTCCCCGACAACCAGGACGCTGCATTCCTGCGTATCTACCGACGCTTGTACCAGGTTCACTATCCGCTGGCCCGGGCCAATCGCCAACGCCTGGAAAAACTTCGGCCGGTGCTGCAAAAACATGCCCAGGCCCAGGGCATGGACTGGCTCAACCTGGCGGCCCTGGCGTTCAAGGAGTCAGCCTTGCAACCCAACGCGCGCAGCGGCAGCGGCCCAACCGGCCTGATGCAGATCACGCCGTCCGCGGCCCAGCGGGTCGGGGTCAACAACATCCAGGACCTGGATGCCAATGTGCAGGCCGGCGCCAAATACCTGGCCATGATCCGCCGCAAATTCTTCTCCAGCCCCAAGCTCAACGAGCGCGAACGCATGGCGTTTGTCCTGGCTGCGTACAACATGGGGCCGGAACGCGTCCAAGGCATGCGAGCCGAGGCCCGGCGGCGAGGCTTGAACCCTGACCAGTGGTTTTTCCAGGTCGAGCGAATAGCCATGGAGCAGGTGGGCATGGGCGCCGTCAGCTACGTTAACAGCGTGAACAAGTATTACCTGGCGTTTGATCGAGAGCGTGAATCCCTGGAGCCGCAAGAGCGGAAAGTGGCTTCGACTAAATAATCTAATTTATAGATTGGTTTGGTGGGTTTTTTGCGCTTTTTGCTCACGATTATTTGATTAATATGGCGCCCAACACACACATCTCCCAAGGAATGCACCTCATGAGCACTTTCATCAACAAGGTTCTGTTTTCCCGCGCCGGCTACGGCCTGACTGTCCTGCGCATCGTCGTCGGGGTCATTTTTGCCGCCCATGGCTCGCAGAAACTGTTCGGGCTGTTTGGCGGCTACGGGTTGGCGGGCACGGCGCAATGGATGGACAGCATCGGCCTGACGCCTGGCTACCTGATGGCAACCCTGGCCGGTGGCACCGAGTTTTTCGCCGGGCTGGCCTTGATCATCGGCCTGCTGACGCGCCCGGCGGCTTTGGGTCTGGCCTTCCTGTCACTGGTGGCGATTTTCTCCGTGCACATCGGCAACGGTCTGTTCATGGCCAACAACGGTTATGAGTTTGCCCTGGCCTTGCTGGCCGGCAGTATCGCGGTGTTGATCGAAGGTGCAGGCAAGCTGTCGGCGGATAACGCCATCGCCCGTCGATAACTCGCCCAAGACAACAAGGCCCGTCCAGTACGGGCCTTTTTTGTGCGCATCGATTCTTGACACTGGTCAGTCAGCTTCTCTAGGATGCCGCTCATGCGCCGATTTAAACAGCTACTTGCGGGGCGCCAGGTGACTCATCCAGTCACCGACAGAAGCCATGAAACAAGGCTTCGAAATACCGCTAAAGCGCTGGTTCGGTGTTGCCTCTCACCTGCCATGCAGACTTTTGAGGCAGAGACACGACACAATGAACGCACCCAGCCCCCTCGTACGCCTGGCGCCGATCACGGCGAACCTGCTGCAACGCAATCCGAAAATTCTCCTGGGCGGTACCCATCAGCCAACGCTGTTGCGTTATCTCGACGGCTGGCCGCGACGCAGCCACGGCCCCGCGGCTTTCCTGATCCAGTTTGTCGAAGACGGTGAATCGCTGGCGCGTTTCGCCAATGACAGTTTCGACCTGGCGGTGATCCAGTCGCCAACGGCGGCGGATGCTGCCGAAATGATCCGGCACTTGACCCGTGTTGCACGGCAGGGGCTGATCACTCGCCGTTGAGGCGAGTCGGGCTACGGATAGCTGATATCGACGATGTAGACGAGCTTTTCTCCGGTTGGCGCCTGGACCCTGACTTCAGCGTCCAGCGCCTTGCCAATCAGGGCGCGGGCCAGGGGCGAGTCGATACTGATCAGGTTCTGCTTCAGGTCCAGCTCGTCAGGCCCGACAATGCGATAGCGCGATTCCTTGCCGTCCTCATCCTCAACGGTGACCCAGGCGCCGAAATACACCTTGTTCGGGTCGCTGGGCTTTTCGCTGACGACCTTGAGTGCTTCGAGGCGTTTGGTGAGGAAACGCACGCGACTGTCGATTTCCCTCAGCATTTTCTTGCCGTATGTGTATTCGGCATTTTCCGAGCGATCACCCTGGGCCGCCGCTTCGCTGACCGACTGGGTCACCTGGGGGCGGCGGACATGCCACAGTTCATGGAGTTCAGCGCGCATCCGCGCTTCACCCTCGGGGGTGATCAGCGCGGTGCCGGCGGTACGGGGTGGACGATAGCGGCTCATGGCAACTTCTAGTGATGGCGAGGCCCGAAGTCTATCAACCCTCGCGCAACACTGTCAGTGGGCTGGCGTTGAGCGCCCGGCGAGTGCCAAATACGCCCGCCGCACCGATCAGCAACGCGCCCACCAGCGGCAATACCAGCAGCCATGGATGCGGATGCCACGGCAAGTCGAAGGCATAACGGTAGAGCACCAGGCTGACCAGTTCCGAACCCAGCGCCGCGAGCAAACCGCTGACCGCACCCAACAGGCCGAATTCGATGCGCCGGGCCTTGGTCAACAGCGGCCGCTCGGCGCCCAGGGCACGCAGCAGCGCGCCTTGGCGGATCCTTTCGTCGAGGGTGGCCTGCAAGCCGGAGAACAGCACCGCCATCCCCGCCGCCAGCACAAACAGCAATACGTATTCCACGGCCAGGGTCACCTGGGCCAGGATGCTGCGCAGCTGTTCGAGCAACGCCTCGACTTGCAGGATCGTCACGGCCGGGAAGGCGCGGGACAGGTCGACGATCTGCTGGTCATGGCCGGGAGCCAGGTAGAAGCTGGTGAGGTAGGTCGCCGGCAGGTCCTTCAGCGTACCGGGCTGGAAAATCATGAAGAAGTTCGGCTGGAAATTGTCCCAGTTGATTTCCCGCAGGCTGGTGACCTTGGCTTCCCGGTTGAGGCCGCCGACGTTGAACACCAGGCGGTCGCCCAGTTTGATCTTGAGGTTCTCGGCCACCTTGCCTTCCACCGAAACCCCCGGGATATCGTCCGGTGGCTGTTGCGGCCACCAGTTCCCGGCCGTGACGACGTTGCCCGCCGGCAGCTCCGCCGCCCAGGTCAGGCTTAAGTCGCGTTGCAGCGCACGGTCACCGGCCGAATCCTTGGTGACGAACTCCTTGGCCGGCTCGCCGTTGATGCTGATCAGCCGTCCCGGTACCACGGGGTAGAGCGGGGCCGACTGCGCCGACAACGCCATCAGCTTGTCGGTGAAGGCTTGCTTGTCGTTGGGCAGGATGTTCAAGGCGAAATAGTTCGGGGCGTTTTTTGGCAACTGGTTTTGCCAGGTGTCCAGCAACTCGCCGCGCAGCAGCGCGATCAAGGCCATGGACAACAGGATCAGGCCAAACGCCAGGGCCTGGCCGGCTGCCGCCAAGGGATGGCGCAACAGCTGACCGAGTCCCAACCGCCAGGGCAGCGAGGCCCGGGCCAGCATCCGACGCAGGCTCTGCAGCACCAGCAACAGCAGTCCGCCGAGCACCAGTGCGGCAATCACCCCACCACCGAGCAGCGCGAAAGTCAGCACCAGGTCCAGGCTCAGGCGCCACATGATCAGCCCGAGCGCACCGAGGGCCGCACCGTAGACCACCCAGCTACTGGAGGGAATCGGCAACATGTCCCGACGCAGTACGCGCAACGGTGGGACCCGGCCCAGTGCAGCGAGCGGCGGCAAGGCAAAACCCGCCAGTGCCACCAGCCCAGTGCCGATCCCGGCGATCGCTGGCAACAGGCCACCCGGGGGAACGGCGGTGGGTAGCAAGTCATGCAGCAAGGCAAACAATCCCAACTGGGCCACCCAGCCCAGCAGCGCACCGCTGATGCTCGCCAACAGGCCCAGCACGGCCAGTTGCAGGCTGAACAGCACCATGGTTTCCCGGCGCGACAGGCCAAGGCAGCGCAGCAAAGCACTGGCATCGAAGCGTCGAGTGGCGAAACGGTTGGCGGAGAGGGCCACGGCAACGCCGGACAGCAGCACCGCCACCAGGCTGGCCATGTTCAGGTAGCGCTCGGCCTTGCCCAGGGCGCCGCCGATCTGGCGATTGCCGTCGCGAGCGTCCTGCAGGCGCTGGTTCGGCTCAAGACCTGGCTTGACCAGGTCGCGATAGGTTTGCAGCGCCGACGCCGGGCCGCGCCACAGGTCGCGATAGCTGACCCGGCTGCCGGGTTGCACCACGCCCGTGGCGTCCAGGTCCTTGAGGTTGATCATGACGCGCGGGGTCAGGCTGTAGAAGTTACCGGCTCGGTCCGGCTCATAAGTCAGCACGCGGCTGAGGCGAACGGTCTTGTTGCCGACATCGATGCTGTCACCGATCTTCAGGTCCAGCGCGGTCAGCAGCCGTGCTTCGACCCAGGCCTCCCCGGGGGCTGGTCGTCCACCGGTCTCTTCCGGGGCGAAGGGCGCCGGGGCGCTTTTCAGTTCCCCGCGCAAGGGATAGATGTCATCGGCTGCCTTGACGCTGGACAGCTGGATACCGTTGTCGGTGGCGACAACGCTGGAGAACTCCACCACTCGGGCATGTTCCAGGCCCAGTTCGGTGCCGCTGCGGATCTGCTCCGGGCGGGCAGGGGAGCTGCCCTCGAGCAGCAGGTCGGCGCCGAGAAATTCGGTCGCGCGCATCATCATCGCGCCGTTCAGGCGGGCGCCGAAGTAACCGATGGCGGTGCTCGCCGCCACGGCCACCAGCAGGGCGAAGAACAGCACGCGCAACTCGCCGGCGCGGGCATCGCGCAGCAACTGGCGCAGGGCAAGGCTGAACAGGCGCAACAAGGGCAAGCGTGCCATCAAGGCTCCAGGGGCGCGACCATCAGGCCGGCTTCAAGTCGGATCAGGCGCCGGCAGCGATGGGCCAGGCGTTCGTCGTGGGTCACCAGCACCAGGGTGGTGCCGCGTTCCTTGTTCAGCTCGAACAGCAGATCGCTGATGCGTTCGCCGGTGTGGCTGTCGAGGTTGCCGGTCGGCTCGTCGGCGAACAGCACGTCGGGCTCGGCGGCAAAGGCGCGGGCAATCGCGACGCGTTGTTGTTCGCCGCCCGAGAGCTGGCGTGGCGAATGCGTCAGCCGTTGGCCGAGGCCGACCCGTTGCAGCAGTTGTGTAGCGCGTTCCCGGGCATCCTTGCGGCCATCCAGTTCCAGCGGCAGCATGACGTTCTCCAGCGCGTTGAGGCTGTCGAGCAGTTGGAACGACTGGAAAACGAAACCGACGTGTTCGGCGCGAACCCGGGCGCGCTGGTCTTCGTCCAGTGCGCTGAGGGCTTGGCCTGCGAGGGTCACTTCACCGCTGCTGGGCAGGTCGAGGCCGGCCAGCAGTCCAAGGAGCGTGGATTTGCCGGAACCGGACGCGCCGACGATGGCCAGGCTGTCGCCCTTGTTCAGTTCCAGGCTGAGTTCGTGCAGGATGGTCAGTTCACCTTCCGCGCTGGGAACCACTTTGCTAAGGTCCTTCGCGGTGAGAATGCTTGAGCCCATGGAGAATCCGATGCGAGTGTGGTTTTTGAGTGCCGGCCTGGCCTTGATGTGCATGGTCCAGAACGCAGCGGCGGGTACAGTCCTGATCGTTGGCGATAGTATCAGCGCGGCTTTCGGCCTGGATACCCGCCAAGGCTGGGTGTCGTTGCTGGAACAACGGCTCAAGGCCGAGGGTTTCGACGATAAAGTGGTCAATGCATCGATCAGTGGCGACACCAGCGCAGGCGGCCTGGCGCGCCTGCCGACGCTGCTTGCAGCCCATAAGCCGGAGCTGGTGGTCCTGGAGTTGGGAGGCAACGATGGCCTGCGTGGACAGCCGCCAACACAATTGCAACAAAACCTTGCAGCGATGATCGACAGCTCCCGCGCCAGCGGTGCCAAGGTGCTTTTGCTGGGCATGCAGTTGCCGCCGAACTATGGGCGACGCTACACCGAGGCTTTCTCGAAGGTCTACAGCACCTTGGCCGAGGAGAAAAAAGTCCCGCTGGTGCCGTTTTTCCTCAAGGATGTCGGCGGCGTCCAGGGAATGATGCAGGGCGACGGATTGCACCCGTCCGTCGCGGCCCAGGGCAAGTTGCTGGAAAATGTCTGGCCGACGCTGAAACCGCTGCTTTGACGCTTTTCTACAGGCGGTCTTTCGGCTAATGTGGCGCCCCCGATTTGGAGCCCCCGATGCCGCGTCCCGCCTGGTCCCTGTTTGCCTACCAACTGATCGAGCCTGACGAACAGCTGGATCTGTTCGCCTGCCAGGAAGTGCGGGTGCATCTGGTGACCCGGCAGCTGGAGCTCGGCGGCTCGGCCGACCGGACCCTTTGCGGCAGTCTTTTGCCGGCGCAGCCACGCTGGTCGGCCGTCGACCGCAGGATTTTCCAGGACCATCGCCTCTGCTCCTTGTGCCGGGCGATCCTGGAATCGCAGAAGCGCGGTACCTCGCCGATCTGGCCGGAGCTGCGGTTCGAGTTGTGATCCCTTGATCCGACGCCCTTGTGGGAGCGAGCCTGCTCGCGAGGGCGGCCGCACGTCGGGCATCCATGCAAGCTGATCCATCGCATTCGCGAGCAGGCTCGCTCCCACGGGATTGCGCTCCCGTCCAGAATGCTACACATCGGACGCTTCGGCACCGCTCTCCCCGAAATAACGGGACGCAGTGTACAATCGCGTTTTCATACCCTCTGTTCGATCTGCGAAGGATTTCCCGGATGTTGCCGCGCTTGCCTGCCGTCGCCCGCTGCCTGTCTCTTGCCGCCCTGTGTATGGCGGGTCCCGTTGCTGCATTGGAGTTGCCTCTGCCGCCACCGGGTGAAGACATCATCGGCCAGGTGCAGGTCATCAAGGCCAAGTACGAAGACACCTTCGCTGACCTGGGCACCACCTATGACCTGGGTTACACCGAGATGGTCGCCGCCAACCCGGGCGTTGATCCGTGGTTGCCGGGTGCTGGCACTGAAATCGTCTTGCCGACCCGTTTCATCCTGCCACCGGGCCCGCGCGAAGGCATCGTGATCAACCTCGCGGAATACCGCCTCTATTATTTCCCCAAGGGGCGGAACGTGGTCTACACCTTCCCGCTGGGAATCGGTCGCGAAGGTTGGGGCTCGCCCATCGCCCACACCAGCATCATCGCCAAGACGCCAAACCCGACGTGGACCCCGCCGGCCTCGATCAAGGCTGAACATGCCGCCGACGGCGATCCCTTGCCAAATGTGGTTCCGGCAGGCCCCGATAACCCGCTGGGCCCGTTCAAGTTCACGCTGGGGACGCCGGGTTACCTGATCCATGGCTCGAACAAGAAATTCGGCATTGGCATGCGTACCAGCCACGGCTGCTTCCGGATGTTCAACAACAACGTGCTGGAGATGGCCGGCATGGTGCCGGTGGGGACTTCGGTCCGGATCATCAACGACCCGTACAAACTGGGTCTGAGTGGCGGCAAGGTTTACCTGGAAGCCCACACTCCGCTGGACGACAAGGGCAACCCGTCGGTGGTGGACAAACACACCGCGGTCATCAACGCGATGCTCAAGCGTGAGGACATCACCAGCAACTTGCGCATGAACTGGGATGTGGTGCGTGACGTGGTGGCCGCTGAAGACGGCCTGCCGATAGAGATCGCTGTTCCGAGTGCCTCGGCACCGATGGTATCGAGCGCGCCGATCGACCTGACGCAATAGGGCGACGCGCCAACCTGACCCGCCCACATCCAAGGATGTCGGCGGGTTTTTTATCGCCGGGGAAAACTCCGGGCAATAAAAAAGCCGACCCAGTAATGGGTCGGCTCGATAACAATCCCGAAGGACTATTACTTGCGGCTAGCTTTTTCCAGCATGCGCAGAGCACGCTCGTTAGCTTCGTCAGCAGTCTGTTGTGCTTTTTGAGCAGCAGCCAGAGCTTCATCAGCTTTGCGGTAGGCTTCGTCTGCACGAGCTTGGGCGCGAGCTGCTGCGTCTTCGGTGGCAGTCAGACGTGCTTCGGTTTCTTTCGATGCGCTGCTGCAACCGGTAGCCAGAACTGCGGCCAGGGCCAGAGCAGAGAATTTCAGAACGTTGTTCATCGTGTTCCCCTTCAAAGGACTTTCTATTTAGTGACTGTCTCCCCAGAGTGAGGAGTTAGCCGGCGTACATACTACTCATTACTTGTAGTAAGTAAACTGACGTAGCGCAAGAAGCAAAAAAATTGTAGGCGGTGATTCTTTTTCAAGCAACTTTTCCGAGCGGTGTTTGAAAAATACCCAGCGCCAAGCCCCGGAATGGAGCACGGCGATGAAGAAAAGTTCCGTTGACGCGGCAACTCACAGGCCTGCGCTAAAGTCGCTGTTTATTGATTCCCTTAGAGTTTTGTTCATTTTTTGTGCAATCGTCCCGGCATCTTTTTATTGCCGGTGACGGTGACTTTAACAATCGGCGCTCGTCCAAGACTCAACAACTGGCGATGTTCACCTATTGCGCCTTGGCCGACTACCGCGCGACCGTGTCGCTCAATCGATAAACCCGTCGAGGTTTAACACCTCGGTGACAGGCGTGCCTTGAGCATTTGCGTCATTGGTGCCTACTATTCACGACGTGCTCGGGTTTGAGCGATTGGTTTTTTGCGCTCGGTGACCAGACAGGCACGGGGTGGCGTAGATGTTCCTTCGCCGGAAAAACATCGGTAAGGTAGGGGTCGGCATTCAGACCCGCGAGGAGTAGTGATGAGCGAGGCGGTTTCCATCCACCATGACCAGGCTGGTCATCAGTTCGAGACCATTGTGGACGGTCATCGTGCCTATCTGACCTACATGGACCTGGGCAAACAGACCCTGGACATCTATCGCACCTTCGTGCCTAACGCGCTGCGTGGCAGGGGGATTGCTGCGAAGTTGACCGAAGAGGCGTTGAAGTACGCTGAAGAAATGGGCTACACGGTGATCCCGTCCTGCTCCTATGTGGAGCGCTACATGGAGCGGCACCAGCGGCACGCGGCGAAGCTCTGACGCAATGATTCCCGATAAAAAACGCCGGACTGAGAAGCCCGGCGTTTTTTTATGTGTTGAAGTTTGGGAATAAAACCCGATCAGCTGCGCTGACGCTTTGGCAGCACGTCCTTGAGTTTGGCGTGCATGCCGCGCAGGGTCTTCTCGGTGGCGCTCCAGTCGATGCAGGCATCGGTGATGGAGACGCCGTACTGCAAATCGGCAAGGTCCTTCGGAATCGCCTGGCAGCCCCAGTTCAAGTGGCTTTCGACCATCAGGCCGATGATCGACTGGTTGCCCTCGAGGATCTGGTTGGCGACGTTTTCCATCACCAGCGGCTGCAATGCCGGATCCTTGTTGGAGTTGGCGTGGCTGCAATCAACCATGATGTTCGGCTTGATGTTCGCCTTGTTCAGCGCCTGCTCGCACAGCGCGACGCTGACCGAGTCATAGTTCGGCTTGCCGTTGCCGCCACGCAGCACGACGTGGCCGTAGGCGTTGCCCTTGGTGGTGACGATCGAAACGCCGCCTTCCTGGTTGATGCCCAGGAAACGGTGAGGACTGGACACCGATTGCAAGGCGTTGATCGCCACGGTGAGGCCGCCGTCGGTGCCGTTCTTGAAGCCCACTGCAGATGACAGGCCGGAAGCCATTTCGCGGTGGGTCTGGGATTCGGTGGTGCGCGCGCCGATGGCCGACCAGCTGATCAGGTCCTGCAGATATTGCGGGGAGATCGGGTCCAGGGCTTCGGTGGCGGTGGGCAAGCCCATTTCGGCCAGGTCCAGCAGCAACTGGCGACCGATGTGCAGGCCATCCTGGATCTTGAAGGAGTCGTCCAGGTAAGGGTCGTTGATCAGGCCTTTCCAGCCGACGGTGGTCCGGGGCTTTTCGAAATACACCCGCATCACCAGGTACAAGGTGTCGGAGACTTCCGCCGCGAGCACTTTCAGGCGCTCGGCATATTCATGGGCGGCCTTGATGTCATGGATCGAGCAGGGCCCGATGACCACGAACAGGCGATGGTCGGTGCCGTCGAGAATGTTGCGGATGACTTCCCGGCCCTTGGTCACGGTGCGCAGCGCAGCATCGCTCAGGGGGATATCGCGCTTGAGCTGGTCAGGCGTGATGAGGGTCTCGTTGGAGGCGACGTTAAGGTCATTGATCGGTAAATCAGCCATCGTGTTACTCGTCAGGTCACGGGTGCCGGCCGCCAGCGATCCCCGCGCGGCGGTGCACAGCGGATTTAAGCGCGGCGGGGAGCCGAACCTTAGCGCGTTAAGAGGTGGCTCGACAATGGGCAGGGGCGGGTTTACTCCCCTATTTTCCGGGTAACCGTGATCGAGTCGGCCCGCGAAGGAATAGGTAACCGGGTGTAAGGACGTTTGCATGCCTGGCCGCTCGCGCTGATAGTGTGCAGGGATTGTTCACCAGAGGAGTCGTGTGATGCAGGCAGGCGGTAAACCGAGGATCGGGGTGATCGGCACAGGCGCGATTGGCGGGTTCTATGGCGTGATGCTGGCTCGTGCCGGCTACGACGTTCACTTTCTGCTGCGCAGCGAATTTGCCGCCGTGGCCGAGGCTGGCCTGCGGGTCGACAGCGCGGTGCATGGCGCGCTGACGCTCCAGCCGGCCCAGGCCTATCGCTCGGCGGCCGACATGCCGCCTTGCGACTGGCTGCTGGTCGGTGCCAAGACCACCAGCAATGCCGACCTGGCCCCAGCCATCATCCAGGCCGCGGCCGACGGCGCGAAAGTCCTGTTGCTGCAGAATGGCCTCGATGTCGAAGAGGAACTGCGGCCACTGTTACCCGATTCACTGCACCTGCTTGGCGGCTTGTGCCTGATCTGCGTGAATCGGCTCGGCCCGGGCGTCATTGCCCACCAGGCGCTCGGAGCAATCAACATCGGTTACCACAGCGGTCCTGGGACGGATCAGGCCGCACGCATGGCGATCGTCGAGGAGGGCGCGGGGCTGTTCCGGGCTGCGGGCCTGGATTCCCAGGCCATGCCAGACCTCGGGCAGGCACGCTGGCAGAAACTGGTGTGGAACGTGCCCTATAACGGCCTTTCGGTTCTGCTCGGCGCGAGCACCACGCCGTTGATGGCAGACGACCACAGTCGTGGACTGATCCAGGCGCTGATGGCTGAAGTGGTACGTGGCGCACAAGCCTGCGGTCATGAGATCGCGCCAGGCTACGCGGAATATCTGTTCACGATGACCGGAAAAATGCCCGACTATTGGCCCAGCATGTACCACGACTATTCCCAACGGCGCCCGTTGGAGCTGGAGGCGATCTACGCTCGGCCACTGGCGAGGGCCAGGGCGGCGGGGTGCGAGTTGCCGAAAATCGAAGCCTTGTATCAGGCGCTGGCGTTCATCGATCGACGCAAACACTGATCGGACGAAACGGGGGAAGCATGGCAAACAATATCGATGACAGGCTGGTGCTGGCGATTTCGTCGCGAGCGCTGTTCGACCTGAGCGAAAGCCACAAGGTTTACCTGTCGGGGGGCGTCGAAGCCTATCGGCAATACCAGATCGAACACGAGGATGAAGTCCTTGAGCCGGGGGATGCCTTCGCGCTCGTGCAGAAACTGCTCAACCTCAACGAGCACCTGGGCCGTGCCCGCGTCGAGGTCATCCTGGTTTCGCGTAACAGCGCCGACACCGGCCTGCGGGTCTTCAACTCGATTCACCACTATGGATTGGCGATTTCCCGTGCCGCGTTTGTCGGCGGTCGCAGCCCATACCCGTACCTCAAGGCTTTCGGCTGTGATCTGTTCCTGTCCACTCACGCTGAAGATGTACGCAGTGCCCTGGATGCCGGATTTGCCGCGGCGACGATCCTTTCGGGCGGTGCCAGCCGCGCCGCCAGCGAAGAGCTGCGCATTGCCTTTGACGGCGACGCGGTGCTGTTTTCCGACGAGTCTGAGCGCGTCTATCAGGCTGGTGGCCTGGAGGCGTTCCAGGCCAGCGAACGCCAGGCCGCGCGCGAGCCGCTGCGAGGAGGGCCGTTCAAGGGGTTCCTGGCGGCGCTCAATGCGCTGCAACGCGAATTCCCCGAGGACGCCTGCCCGATCCGGACCGCGCTGGTCACCGCCCGTTCGGCGCCGGCCCATGAGCGGGTCATCCGCACGCTGCGCGAATGGGACATCCGCCTGGACGAGTCGCTGTTTCTCGGTGGTCTGACCAAGTCCGCCTTCCTCGAAGCCTTTGCCGCCGACGTGTTTTTCGACGACCAGACCGGGCACTGCGAGCTTGCCCGGGAAGTGGTCGCCACCGGGCATGTGCCCCACGGCATCAGTAACGAAGTGAAGCCCTGAGCGCCCGTTCCCCGGGGCGCTGCTAAGCTGAATCAATCTCCGCCATCCTGGCACTCGAGGAGGTCACATGATTCGTTCGATGCTGTATGCCACGGACCTGGGGCTGTACGCCCCGTATGTGATGCAGCATGCCTTGGCGTTGGCACGGACGTTTGAAGCCGAGTTGTATGTGGTGCATGCGGTAGAGCCGATGGGGCTGTTCGCCGAATCGGTGTTGCAGAGCTATCTCGATGAGCAGGCGTTGAACGAATTCCATCGCCAGGGTCTGAGTACGGTGATGGCTAACATCGAGCAGCGGGTCCTCGACAATTTTCGCGAAGAGTTGGGCGAGGGGCAGCAGGACCTGAAATTGATCAAGTCGGTTCGGGTGTTCCAGGGCGACCCCTCCCAGGTCATTCTTGAACAGGCTGCGAAACTCTCTGTCGATTTGCTGATCGTAGGCAGTCATTGCCAGGGGGCGAGCGGCGAGACGCCGTTGGGCAGGACTGCCGCGCGGGTATTGCAGTTATCCCGCGTGCCGGTCTACCTGGTGCCGCTGGTCCAGCGCAGGCGCCAGGGCGAAGCTTGAGGCTAAATGATGGCTTTTTATAAAAAGTTCTAGATTTATTGGTGCGACCATTCATATAGTTATATACACCGTCGCTGATGCCCGTGACGTCCAACTGCTTTGAGGGATACATATGAAGCTTCAACAACTGCGCTACATCTGGGAAGTGGCGCACCACGACCTCAACGTTTCCGCAACCGCTCAAAGCCTCTACACGTCGCAACCTGGCATCAGCAAGCAGATCCGCCTCCTGGAAGACGAGCTGGGCGTCGAAGTCTTCGCCCGCAGCGGCAAGCACCTGACTCGCGTCACTCCCGCCGGTGAACGCATCATTACCACCGCCGGCGAGATCCTGCGCAAGGTCGAAAGCATCAAGCAGATCGCCCAGGAATTCTCCAACGAGAAAAAAGGCACCCTGTCCATCGCGACCACCCACACTCAGGCGCGTTATGCCTTGCCGCCGGTCATCAGCAATTTCATCAAGCAATACCCGGACGTGGCGCTGCACATGCACCAGGGGTCGCCGATGCAGATCGCCGAAATGGCCGCTGACGGCACCGTCGATTTCGCCATTGCCACCGAGGCCCTGGAACTGTTCGGGGACCTGGTGATGATGCCGTGCTATCGCTGGAACCGCTGCGTGGTCGTGCCTCAGGGGCACCCGCTGACCAAGCTGCCGAAGCTGACCCTCGAAGCGCTGGCCGAATACCCGATCGTGACTTATGTGTTCGGTTTCACCGGTCGTTCAAAACTCGACGAAGCTTTCAGCCATCGCGGCCTGACGCCGAAAGTGGTGTTCACCGCTGCCGACGCCGACGTGATCAAGACCTATGTGCGCCTCGGACTGGGCGTGGGCATCGTCGCGAAGATGGCGGTCGACACCAAGCTCGACAATGATCTGGTGGTTTTGGATGCGAGCGAGTTGTTCGAATCCAGCGTGACCAAGATCGGTTTCCGCCGCGGTACGTTCCTGCGCGGATTCATGTGCGATTTCATCGAGAAATTTGCCCCGCACCTGACCCGGGAAGTCATGGCCAAGGCCATCCAGTGCCACAACAAGCAGGAACTCGAAGAACTGTTCGACGGCGTCGAACTGCCGGTGCATTAAACAGACCTCTAGACCGCCTCGGTGACAGCGAACTGTTGCCGGGCGCCTGCCACGACGATCTCCACTTCATCCCCTTCGAATTTGCCCAACAGGCCTCGTCCCAGTGGTGAGCGAGGGGTGATGACGGTAATCGGCTGCCCCACCAGCGAGACCTTCAGCCCCGCCGCGTCGGGTCCCAGGAACAGCCACTGCTGGCGACCCTCCTCATCTTCCAGCCCGATCAATGTGCCGACCTGGATGCCGCGTTCTTCATCATACGGTCTTAGCGCCAGGTTCTGGCAAAGCACCAGTGCCTGGCGGATTTCCTCCACGCGCCTGGCTTGCCCGGCGGCAAGGTATGAAGCCTCCAGGCCCAGGGTGTCGTATTTGTTTTCGGCGATATTTTCCTCGTGGGTCGCGGTTTCGTAGGCGGTCTGCGCGGCGCGTTCGGCGATATCGAGGTCAATCCTGAGCTTGTCGAGAATCAGTTGGTGGACGGTCTGTTTGTTCATGTTCATTCGCAGAACTGTAGGACATTGGCGCGGCTTTTCTCGCTAGGCGCGTTCTGGTCCTGTTGGAGCCAGAATTGACACTTTGGGTTGGACAGGTTGCGAGGGTTGCTACGGGCCTGGTCGAGGGCCTGGCGTTGCTCGTTCTTCTGCAGGTTCTGTTGATACTGCTCGAACATTGGGGTTGGCGTTGGGGTCGGCTCCGGGGCTGGCGGTGCTGCCGGCGGCTGCGCCAATTGATGAACCGCGGCGGCCACCGGGGCCAGTTGCTCATCGAACAGAAACCTGGACAGCAGCCATCCCGTCAGCACGATGGCAAGGAATCCCAGCCACAAACCCAAGGCGATGCCCAGCGTCAGTTGCAACGTTGTGAGGCGGGGAGAGGAGTGGTCGGGCATGTCTGCTTCCTGGCGATGAACATGGAGGATGCGTTGATTGTCGCATGAAGATTAATCGCCGTCGGCCCTTCTGCTCCACGGCTTTAATGCGGGACAATCAGGCTTTACCACAGGGAGTCGGGAATGACTGTGCGTTGGGATATTTTTTGCACCGTCGTCGATAACTATGGCGACATCGGCGTCACCTGGCGCCTGGCTCGGCAATTGGTCGCCGAGCATCGATGCGCGGTGCGGCTGTGGGTCGACGACCTGCGCGCCTTCGAGCGGTTATGTCCGTCTATCGATGTCACGCTGACCGAGCAATGGCAGCAAGGCGTACAGGTGCGTCACTGGCCCAAGGACTGGCAGCCCACCGAAGCTGCCGATGTAGTGATCGCCGCATTTGCCTGCCAGTTGCCCAGCGCCTACATGGACGCGATGGCCGAGCGTCCGGCGGCGCCTTTGTGGATGAACCTCGATTACCTGAGCGCCGAGGACTGGGTGATCGGTTGTCACGGTTTGCCGTCGGTGAAGTACAAACATGTGCAGAAATATTTCTTTTTTCCGGGCTTTCAGGAGGGCACCGGTGGCTTGCTGCGTGAGGCCGGCTTGTTGGAGCGTCGTCGAGAATTTCAGCAGGATGGCGAGGCACAAAGGGCTTTCCTGCAAGGATTGGGCGTCGAGCGCGAGTCCGGGGCGCGGCTGATTTCGCTGTTTGCCTATGAGAACGACGGTTTGGCCAGCTGGTTTGATGCGCTGGCGACGGATGCTCGTCCGTCGCATGTGCTGGTTCCGGAAAGCCGGATCCTCGCCGATGTGGAGCGTTGGGTTGGTATCGACGGCCTGAAAGCCGGTGCCGTGCATCGCCGTGGCGCCCTGACTGTGCAGGTGCTGCCTTTCGTGCGCCAGGATGAATACGACCAACTGTTGTGGTGCTGTGATTTCAACGCCGTGCGTGGCGAAGACTCCTTCGTGCGCGCGCAGTGGGCCGGCCGGCCGCTGCTCTGGCATATCTATCAACAGGAAGAAGACGTCCACCTGGAAAAACTCGAGGCGTTTCTCCGCTTGTATACCGAGGGGCTCCCGGAGGCTGCGGAAAAAGCGATCAGCGGTCTCTGGCGGGCCTGGAACGCCGGCCAAGGCGTGGCAGAGCACTGGAGCGCCGCCTGCGAGCAACACCAGGTGCTCGCCGAACATGCCCAGGCGTGGTGCCAGAAACAGGCCTCTCGAGCCGATCTTGCCACGGCGCTGGTGAAGTTTTACCGAAATTGGATATGATACGCGGCCTAGATTTTTGTAAATCCCATCCAAATTCGGATATTCGCAATGAAAACTGGTAAAGAACTCAAACCCGGTACCGTGATTCGTATCGACAACGATCCTTGGCTGGTTCAGAAAGCTGAATTCACCAAGTCGGGTCGTAACAGCGCGATCATGAAGACCAAGCTGAAAAACCTGCTGACCGGCTACAAAACCGAAACCGTCTACGGTGCGGACGACAAGCTGGACGACGTGATCCTGGACCGTAAAGAGGCGACCCTGTCTTTCATCAGCGGCGATACCTACACGTTCATGGACACCACTGACTACACCATGTACGAACTGAACGCCGAAGACATCGAAAGCGTCCTGCCATTCGTTGAAGAAGGCATGACCGACGTCTGCGAAGCCGTATTCTTCGAAGAGCGCCTGGTTTCCGTGGAACTGCCGACCACTATCGTGCGTGTAGTTGACTACACTGAAGGTTCCGCTCGCGGCGACACTTCCGGCAAGGTCATGAAGCCTGCCAAGCTGAGCAACGGTACTGAGCTGCAAGTTGCTGATTTCATCGAAATCGGCGACAAAATCGAGATCGATACCCGCGAAGGCGGTTCCTACAAAGGCCGCGCTAAATAAGCGAAGCCTTCTGTATGAAAGAAAAGCCCGACCATTGAGTCGGGCTTTTTATTTCCTTTACTTTCGATCCGGGCTCTGTGGCTCCACCATTACTTCAGGTGTTGCTTGAGTTCCTCGGACGCCTGCAGCATCGCCGAACGCACCGCCGGTACCTGGCTCACCACGTTAAGCAAGCCATAATCGTGGATCATGCCGTTGTAGCGCACGGCTGTAACCGGTACACCCGCCGCGTCCAGTTTGCGAGCGTAGGCTTCACCTTCGTCGCGCAGCACATCAGCCTCGGCGGTCTGCACCAGCGCCGGCGGCAGGCCCTTGAGTTGTGCGGTAGTTGCCCGCAATGGCGAGGCATAGATCTCGTTACGCTGCCCGGCATCGGTGGTGTAGTTATCCCAGAACCACTTCATCATGTTCTTGCTGAGGAAGTGCCCTTCGGCGAACTGGTTGTAGGACGCCGTCTCGAAGCTGGCGTCGGTCACCGGCCACAACAATGCCTGGAAGCGGATCGCCGGCGTACCCTTGTCCTTGGCCATCAGCGCGACGACCGCCGCCATGTTGCCGCCGACGCTGTTGCCCGCTACGGCCAGGCGCTTGCCATCGACATTGATCTGTTTGCCATTCTCGGCCACCCACTTTGTCGCGGCGTAGGCCTGGTTGATCGCTACCGGGTAATGCGCCTCGGGCGATGGTGTGTAGTTGACGAACACCGCAACGGCACCCGAACCCGCCACCAGGTCCCGAACCAGTCGTTCATGGGTGGGGAAATCGCCCAGTACCCAGCCACCGCCGTGAAAGAACATGAACGCGGGCAGCTCACCCTTGACCCCGGCCGGACGAACGACGGTCAGACTGATCGACTGGCCATCGACCTGGATGGTTTTCTCGCTGACATCGGCCTTGGGCAGCGTCAACTTCACCCCCGCCTGGGCGCCGACCAGTACGGCACGGGCGTCCTTGGGCGACAGCTGCTCCAGCGGTTTGCCGGTGCCGGCATTCAGTGCGTCGAGGAACGCTTGGGTGTTGTGCTCGACGATGCCGTCGGCGAAGGCGTTGCTGATGCTCAGGGCGAGAAGGGTGCCGGTCAGGGCTTTGCTGAGGGTGTTCATGTGAATCTCCTTGAAGGTCGGTCCGGGGTAGGGGTTTAGACGGTTACGTGCAGGCGAACATCAACGTTGCCGCGGGTGGCGTTGGAGTACGGGCAAACCTGGTGAGCGGCTTCCACAAGGCTTTGGGCGTCGGCCTGGTCGAGACCTGGCAGGCTGATGTGGAGGTCGATGTCGAGACCGAAACCACCGGGGATCTGGCCGATGCCGACGTGAGCGGTGATCGAGGCGTCGTCTGGGATCTTGCGTTTGCTCTGGCTGGCGACAAATTTCAGCGCGCCGATGAAGCAGGCCGAGTAGCCGGCGGCGAACAGTTGCTCTGGGTTGGTCGCAGCACCACCCGCACCGCCGAGTTCCTTGGGCGTAGCAAGTTTGACGTCGAGGATGTTGTCGCTGGAGACGGCACGACCGTCACGGCCGCCGGTGGAAGTTGCGATTGCGGTGTAGAGAGTTTTCATGGTGGACGCCTCGTTTTATGGTTGGTTTGTTGCGCTAAATGTTTGTGCGCTAAGTAGGTGTGGAGAGAATGTAATGCACAGGTATTTTGCGCGCAAGATAAATTTTTGAGATGCGTCTGAACAGATCAACCCTGGATGGCTGAAAGCCTTGGTTTAGAGCGGTTTAGGGGGGATGAATTTTTTTGATGTACGAGGTCTGGCAGTTCGGCCGGCGCCTTCGCGAGCAGGCTCGCTCCCACAGGGGATCGGTGGTGGGCACTAATATTGTGGTCAGTGAGGGTCAATGTGGGAGCGAGCCTGCTCGCGAAAGCGGTGGTTCAGTTGGCGGCGATGCCGGAGGTGCCGGCGCCTTCGCGAGCAAGCTCGCTCCCACAGGGGATTGGTGGTGGGCACAAGATATTGTGATCACTGGTGTTCAATATGGGATTGCTGATATGCACAGTTTTTTTGACCAATGAAGGTCAATGTGGGAGCGAGCTTGCTCGCGATAGCGGTGGTTCAGTTGGCGGCGATGCTGGAGATGCCGGCGCCTTCGCGAGCAGGCTCGCTCTCACAGGGGATTGGTGGTGGCCACAGATTTTGTGACCAGTAAAGGTCAATGTGGGAGCGAGCGTGCTCGCGAAAGCGGTGGTTCAGTTGGCGGCGATGTTGGAGGTGCCGGAGCCTTCGCGAGCAGGCTCACTCCCACAGGATTGGTTGCGTCAGAAAATCAAAGGCTGTCCTGCAAATGCCCGCGCAGTTCCTGCAGGTCATGTTGCAGTTTTTTCAGTTGTTCCAGCGTCTGGCCGCTGGCGGCGAGGATGCATTGGGGGATGTCGAGGGCCTTTTTCTGCAGGGCGCGGCCCTGTTCGGTCAGCTCGACAATGACCACGCGTTCATCTTCACGGCTGCGGGTGCGACTCAACAGGCCTTCGGCCTCCAGGCGCTTGAGCAGCGGGGTCAGGGAGCCAGGGTCGGTGAGCAGGCGGTTACTGATTTCGCCGACGGTCAGCCCGTCTTGTTCCCACAGCACCATCATCGCCAGGTACTGCGGATAGGTCAGGCCCAACGCCTGGAGCAGGGGCTTGTAGACCTTGGTCATCAACAGCGACGTGGAGTGCAGGGCGAAGCAGACCTGGTTTTCCAGCAGCAGGGCTTCGCAAGGATCGGGGGTGTCGTGTTGGGTAGTCATGGCAAAACCTTTCATCAATGATCCTTACGAATCTAGCGGACAAGCCTTTAATGCACCAGATAATTCTGACGTATTGATCAGCCGTTACGTTTCCTGGTGACCACCAACTGGGTAGGATAGGCGCCCTGATTAAGGGGAGAGTCGTCTGTGATCGAGGTCATGCTGTATTTGCTGTTGGGCGCCGCGCTGGGCACTTTGGGGGGATTGTTCGGTATTGGTGGCGGGCTGATCGCGATTCCAGTGCTGGGTGTATGGTTCGGCCTGGATCAGCATCTCGCCCAAGGTACGGCATTGGTGATGGTCGTCCCCAACGTGATGCTGGCGCTGTGGCGTTATCACCAGCGTAATCGTATCGAAATGCGCCATGTCCTGCCGCTGGCATCCATGGGCTTCTGCTTCGCGTGGCTTGGCTCCATCTGGGCCGTGGGCATTGACGCGCAAAGCATGCGGATTGGTTTTGTGGTGTTCCTGGTGGTCCTGGCGGCCTACAACCTGATTCGCATGTTCGCGGCGACGGCGCCGGCTTCGGCGCGGATGCGCCACGGCTGGCCTTGGCTCGCCGTGCTGGGCGCGGCATCGGGCACCATGGGCGGTCTGTTTGGGGTGGGCGGAGCAGTTGTCGCCACGCCAATACTCACCAGCGTGTTCGGCACTTCCCAGGTCGTCGCCCAAGGGTTGTCCCTGGCGCTGGCCTTGCCCAGCACGGGTGTGACCCTTGCCACCTATGCGTTTCACCATGAGGTGAACTGGTGGATCGGGCTGCCCCTGGCTGTCGGTGGGCTGATGAGCATCAGTTGGGGGGTGAAGGTCGCCCACGCGATGCCGGAGCGATTGCTGCGCGGGCTGTTCTGCGGTTTCCTGGTGCTGTGCGCGGTGTTGCTCCTGCTTAAAGTTTGAAACCTTCGACGATGTGTTCGGCCAGGCACTCGGTGATCGGCGACGGATTGTGCAGGTTGCGGATCAACATGATGCTGGCCTCGGGCAGCTCCGGCAGGTTCTCGGCCTCGCCGAGGACGCGCATGTCCGGGGTCAGCAGGCTCTCCAGTTGCGCGGTGATCGCCAGACCCGCGCCGACCACCGCCATGATCGCCGACAGGCTTGAGCTGTTGTACGCCACGCGATAATCACGCCCCATGGCGTCCAGCGCATTGCACGCCCATTGCCGACAGAAACAATCACTGTTGAACATCGCCAGCGGCAGCGGTGTTTGTTCATGAGTGTTGAAGCAGGCCGCCTCGGCCCAGACAAAACGTTCCTTGCGCAGCAACTGACCGATCTCGTCGCCTGGTTTGCGAGTGACGATGGACAGGTCGAGATCCTGGCGCAGCAGCAGTTGCTTGGACGATTCGCAGTGCACTTCGATTTCGATCAGTGGATAGAACTGGGCGAAGCGCTGCAGGATTCCCGGCAAAAACCGCATCACATAATCGTCCGGCGTGCCGATGCGGACCGTGCCGACCATGTGCGGTTCGCGCAGCGTGTTGAACACTTCACTGTGCAGCTTGAGGATCCGCCGGGCATAACCCAGCAACACCTGGCCCTCGGCGGTGAGCTTGACCTGCCGCCCGTCGCGCTCGAACAGGCGGCGCTGCAAGACGTCCTCTTCCAGGCGCTTCATCTGCATGCTGACGGCCGATTGCGTACGGTTGACCAGCTCCCCGGCGCGAGTGAAGCCGCCCTGGTCGGCGATGGCGACGAAGGTCCGCAGCACTTCCGTATCGATGCTCGGGTAACTCGACAATTGATCAATCTCCGAGATGTATTGCATAAGAAACATTCGTTGGATTGATCTTATCCCTGGCGCGAGACTAGAGCCATCCCCAACGGAGGACATCACGATGAAAGGTCAAAAAGGTTATTTGCTGATTGATAAATTCTCATCCCACGGTTTTTCGCTCAGCGCGCTGTTGCACAAGTTTAGCCGCTGGTACGAATTGCACCACGAGCGTGAACTGCTCGCCTCGATGAGCGATGAGGCGCTCAAGGACATAGGTGTCAGCCGTGCCGATGTTGAAAAGGAAGTGGTTCGGCCATTCTGGGATGACCCGATGCACAAATGAGCCATCCTTCCCTACACAAACCGCTTAATGGTGAGGTAGGTTGCGAGCAGACAAGGAGATCTCCATGCCCGCGACTGTGTCCTTTACCCTCAAACAGGCCCGACGCCTGGCATTGGCCGCCCAGGGATTCGATGGGCGGCCATCGCCAGCTTCGGTGCAACCCGCGCGCCTCAACCGTCTGATCGAGCGCCTCGGCGTCGTGCAGATCGATTCAGTCAATGCCTTGGTGCGCTCGCATTACCTCCCGCTGTTCTCCCGCCTTGGTCACTACAATCGCGACTTGCTCGATCAGGCAGCCTGGAGCCAGGGGCGCCGCCGCACGTTGTTTGAGTATTGGGGGCATGAAGCTTCGTTGCTGCCGGTTACGATGTATCCGCTGATGCGTTGGCGCATGGCGCGGGCGGCCCGTGGCGAAGGCATTTACCAGCAGTTGGCGCGGTTTGGTCGTGAGCAGCAGAACGTGATTCATCGGGTCCTTCAGGCGGTTCAGGAGCAGGGCGCGCTTGGCGCCGGCAGCTTGTCCACACGTCAGGAGAAGGCCGGTCCCTGGTGGGACTGGAGCGCCGAGAAACATGCGCTGGAATGGCTGTTCGCCGCGGGCAAAGTCACCGTAGCCGGGCGGCGTGGGTTCGAGCGGCTCTATGATCTGCCTGAGCGGGTGCTGCCCGAGTCGGTCCTGCGCCAACCGCAGCCGGACGAAGCCCAGGCCCAACGCGCGTTGCTCCTGCATGCGGCGCAGGCCTTGGGCGTCGGCACCGAGAAGGACCTGCGTGATTACTTCCGCCTGGATCCGGCCGACACCCGCGCTCGACTGGCCGAGTTGGAGGAGGCGGGTGAGTTGTTGCGATGTCAGGTGCAGGGCTGGAAGCAGGCGGCCTGGTGCCAACCCACCGTGAAAATCCCCCGCAAGGTCGCTGCCAGTGCCTTGCTGTCGCCGTTCGACTCGCTGGTCTGGGAGCGCAGCCGCACCGAGCGCTTGTTCGACTTCCGCTATCGGCTGGAAATCTACACGCCAGTGCACAAGCGCGTGTATGGCTATTACGTCTTGCCTTTTTTGCACAATGAGCGGATTGCGGCGCGGGTCGATCTTCGTGCGGAGCGGGCCTTGGGGCGGCTGGCCGTGCATGCCGTGCACGAGGAAGAGCCGGGGCTTGACGAGGAGGGCATGCAGGCGCTGGCGATGAATCTGCGGCGCATGGCTGACTGGTTGGGACTGGAGCGGGTGCAGCTCAATTGCCAGCGGGAGGGTGGGGTGCGGTTGGCGGTGGCGTTGGCGCGGGGTGACGGTGGCTGAGCTGGCCCCTTCGCGAGCAGGCTCGCTCCCACAGGGATTTACGGTGACCACGGCTTTTGTGTCCGCAGCCAATCACCTGTGGGAGCGAGCCTGCTCGCGAAGCGATTGAGCAGGCGAAAAAAGCTCTGCTGATCTACCGCCGAACCTGCTTCAACGTCTCGGCAATCAAGAACGCCAGTTCCAGCGACTGATCGGCATTCATCCGCGGGTCGCAGTGCGTGTGGTAACGATCCGACAATCCATCTTCGGTGATCGGTCGGGCGCCGCCGATGCATTCGGTGACGTTCTGCCCGGTCATCTCGATATGAATCCCGCCGGCGTAGGTCCCTTCGGCTTCATGCACCTGGAAGAACTGCTTTACCTCGCCAAGAATCTGCGCAAAATCGCGGGTCTTGTAGCCGCTGCTGGCCTTGATGGTATTGCCGTGCATCGGGTCGGAACTCCACAGCACCTGCTTGCCTTCACGCTGCACGGCGCGCAACAGTTGCGGCAGGTGATCAGCGACCTTGTTGGCGCCCATTCGCGCGATCAGGTTCAGTCGACCGGGGTCGTTATCCGGGTTGAGCACGTCGATCAGGCGGATCAGGTCGTCAGGGTTCATGCTCGGGCCGACCTTGACCCCGATCGGGTTGTTCACCCCCCGCAGGAACTCCACGTGCGCTCCGTCCAGCTGGCGGGTACGATCGCCGATCCACAGCATGTGGGCCGAGCAGTCGTAATAATCGTTGGTCAGGCTGTCACGACGTACGAAGGCTTCTTCATAGTTGAGCAGCAACGCTTCGTGGGCGGTGAAAAAACTGGTCTCGCGCAGTTGCGGCGAGCTGTCCATGCCGCAGGCGCGCATGAATGCCAGGGTTTCGTCGATGCGGTCGGCCAGGTGGCTGTACTTTTCCGCCAGGGCCGAGTTGGCGATGAAGTCCAGGTTCCACTTATGCACCTGGTGCAGATCGGCGAACCCGCCCTGGGCGAACGCCCGCAGCAGGTTGAGGGTCGCGGTGGACTGATGATAGGACTGCAAAAGCCGCTCCGGATCCGGCACGCGACTTTTCTCGTCGAAGCCGATGCCGTTGACGATGTCGCCCCGGTAGGCCGGTAGTGTCACGCCATCGATCGTCTCATCGTTGGCCGAGCGCGGTTTGGCGAACTGGCCCGCCATGCGCCCGACCTTGACCACCGGGCAACCGGCGGCGAAGGTCATGACAATCGCCATTTGCAGCAGCACCTTGAAGGTGTCGCGGATCTTGGCGGCGGAAAATTCGGCAAAGCTCTCGGCGCAATCGCCGCCCTGCAGCAGGAATGCCCGACCCTGGGCGACTTCGGCAAACTGACGACGCAATTCCCGGGCTTCACCGGCAAACACCAACGGCGGATAACTGGCCAGGGTCTGCTCCACCTGCAGCAGATGCGCCGCGTCGGGGTAGCGGGGTTGTTGCTGGATCGGCAGGGCGCGCCAGCTGTCAGGGCTCCAGGGTTGGCTCATCATGATCTCTAGGTGATTTACGCTCGGGCGCTCATGTTATCAGCAAATTAGTGCGTGACCTGTTCCGCTCGCTTCGCCGACAATCGCGCCTTTGCCCCGTTTGCGCGGGCTTGAGCCAGCACGGCAACATCAGGAGAGGAAATGACAGAGGAGCGCGTCGAGCATTTGCTCGCCGAGGTGCACGACGAGTTCGGCATGATCCGCGTACTCGAAGTGGCCGATTACCGGTTTCTCGAATTTGGCGATGCGATCGAGCAGAGCTGCGTGTTCACGGCTGATCCGAGCTGGCTCGAATATGACTACACCCGCGCCATGCTCATCGGTGCGTTGTGCCACGAGCAACCGGAGAGCGCGCTGTTCCTCGGGCTGGGGGCCGGTACGCTGACCCAGGCCTGTCTCAAGTTCCTGCCGCTGGAAGATGTCGAGGCCATCGAACTGCGCCCCGACGTGCCGCGCCTGGCCATCGAATACCTCGGGCTGGACGATGATCCGCGCCTGTACATTCGTGTCGGTGATGCCTTGGAGCTGCTTGAAACGGCGGAGCCGGCGGACCTGATTTTCGTCGACCTCTATACCGATGTCGGTCCCGGCGTCGGTCACCTGGCCTGGGGATTTCTGGAAAACTGCCAGAAGCGCCTCAATCCCGGCGGCTGGCTGGTGATCAACCAGTGGGCCACCGACGATGGCAAGCCGCTGGGCGCGGCGCTCCTGCGCGGCTTGTATCACCGGCACTACTGGGAGTTGCCGGTGAAGGAGGGCAACGTCATCCTGATCGTGCCGGCGGACCTGGACCAGGTACTGGACATGCAAGGTCTGGTCGCCCGTGCCGAAGGGCTCGCGCCGCGGCTGGGTTATTCGTTGCAATCGTTGATCAAGGCGATCCGCCCGGCGACTTGATCGGATTTTCCAGCATTCTTTTGGTTGGGTTCCCCCGTGGCGAGGGAGCTTGCTCCCGCTGGGCCGCGAAGCGGCCCCTTCGATTCCAGATATCAAGCCAGGCGTCTGCTTCGCAGCCGAGCGGGAGCAAGCTCCCTCGCCACAGGGAGCTCATCACAGGGGCTTAGCCATCCAAAGATGAATCGTTTTAGCTAACGCCCCCAACGCCTGCTGGACAGCGCGTCACCACACCCTTCGTCGATAAAAAAATCTCCCTTTTTCAACGAATTCCGGTATAGTGCGCGCCGGCCTTTAGCCGGGCCGCGTCACGGTAGCGCAATTCCCCGAAGCCAGCTTCGGTTGCATGTCCGCACAACGGATGCTTCCACGACGTTCTTTTTCATTCATTCGTTTTCGCAAATCCCCGCCGACAAAGCAGCCAGGGCGACTCTTGAGTCTCAACACGGCATGCGCAGCTTTGGAGCATGGGTCTTTGCGGATGCACTTAGAGGCAGACCCATGACCCAGGAAACCGGCGGCTTCGCCGCTTTTAATCTCAACCCGAACATTCTTGCTGCCGTCATTGCGACTGGCTACGAAGAACCTTCGGCTATTCAGCAGCAATCGATCCCGATCATCATGGCCGGCCACGACATGATTGGCCAGGCGCAAACCGGTACGGGTAAAACCGCTGCGTTCGCCCTGCCGATCCTGCATCGCATCGATCCTGCCAAGCGCGAGCCGCAAGCCCTGATCCTGGCGCCAACCCGTGAGTTGGCGCTGCAAGTAGCAACCGCTTTCGAAACCTACTCCAAGCAAATGCCTGGCGTTACCGTTGTGGCCGTTTACGGCGGCGCCCCGATGGGCCCACAACTGAAAGCAATCCGTAATGGCGCGCAGATCGTTGTCGCCACCCCGGGCCGTCTCTGCGACCACCTGCGTCGTGACGAGAAAGTCCTCGCTACCGTGAACCACCTGGTTCTCGACGAAGCGGACGAAATGCTCAAGCTGGGCTTCATGGATGACCTGGAAGTCATCTTCAAGGCCCTGCCAGCGACTCGCCAGACTGTTTTGTTCTCGGCCACCTTGCCGCAATCGATCCGTGCCATTGCCGAGCGCCACCTGCGCGATCCGCAACACGTGAAGATCCAGACCAAGACCCAGACCGTTACCGCGATCGAGCAGGCTCACCTGCTGGTTCACGCTGACCAGAAGACTTCCGCCGTTCTCAGCTTGCTGGAAGTGGAAGACTTCGACGCCCTGATCATGTTCGTGCGCACCAAGCAAGCGACCCTGGACCTGGCCAGCGCCCTGGAAGCCAAAGGCTACAAAGCCGCTGCGCTGAACGGTGACATTGCCCAGAACCAGCGCGAGCGCGTGATCGATTCCCTCAAGGATGGCCGTCTGGACATCGTTGTGGCGACCGACGTTGCTGCCCGTGGTCTGGACGTTCCGCGCATCACCCACGTGTTCAACGTGGACATGCCGTACGATCCGGAATCCTACGTCCACCGTATCGGCCGTACCGGCCGTGCCGGTCGGGAAGGTCGCGCGCTGCTGCTGGTGACTCCGCGTGAGCGCCGCATGCTGCAAGTGATCGAGCGTGTAACCGGTCAGAAGGTCGCGGAAGTTCGCCTGCCGGACGCCCAGGCCGTTCTCGATGCCCGCATCAAGAAACTGACCAACAGCCTGTCGCCGCTGGTGGCTGACGCCGAATCGACCCATGGTGATCTGCTCGATCGCCTGACCGCCGACATCGGTTGCACCCCGCGTGCCCTGGCCGCTGCCCTGCTGCGCAAGGCTACCAACGGTCAGGCGCTGACCCTGGCGGCGATCGAGAAGGAACGTCCACTGGTGCCGAACAGCGCACCGCGTGGCGATCGTCCCGAGCGTACCGGTGATCGTCCGGACCGTGGTGATCGCGAGCGTCGCGCGCCGATCCCGCTGGGCGAAGGCCGTGCCCGCTGCCGTACCGCGCTGGGCGCTCGTGACGGCATTGCCGCCAAGAACCTGCTGGGCGCGATCCTCAACGAAGGCGGCCTGGCCCGCGAAGCGATCGGTCGCATCCAGGTGCGTGACAGCTTCAGCCTGGTGGAACTGCCGGAAGAAGGCCTGGAAAAGTTGCTGACCAAGCTCAAGGACACTCGCGTGGCTGGCAAGCAGCTCAAGCTGCGTCGTTATCGCGAGGATTGATCGGCCCGCAGGCTGATTGATCGAGCATGAGAAAATCCCCGACTGGTTCGGGGATTTTTTTTGCCTGTCATTTGCTGGTGGGATAGATGGGTGACGCCATTCGCGAGCAGGCTCGCTCCCACACTGGATTTGTATTGCCTGTGGGAGCGAGCCTGCTCGCGAATTGGAGCGACTCGGTACGTCAATCAAACCGATAAATGTCCATCCCCAACGTTCCCATCGTGAACCCTTCATGGGCAATACTGAATTTCCCACCCGCACCCCGGGCAAAATACAGCGGCAGCAGGTGCTCGTCGCTGGGATGGCTACGCACCGCATTGGGGGCCTGGCGGCGGTAATCATGCAACGCGAACTCGTCGTTGGCCGCCAGTTGCGCCACTATCCAATCGCGGAATGCCTTGGCCCAGGGCTCGATGCTGTCAGGGCCGGCGTTCCAGTCCAGATCCCCCAGGTTATGCGTGATGCTGCCGGAACCGATCAGCAGGATGTCCTGTTCGCGCAGTCCTGCCAGAGCCCGGCCGACCTGCGTCTGCAGTGTCGGGCCGCGCTGGCTGGGCAGGGAAACCTGTACCACGGGAATATCGGCCTCGGGGTACATCAACGACAGCGGCACCCAGACGCCATGGTCCGATGGCCGCCCTGTCTCCAGGCGTGCCGGCAATTGCGCTGCATTGAGCAGTTCGGCGACCTGCGTTGCCAGCAGGGGATCGCCTGGCGCCGGATATTGCACTTCGTACAACGCTTTCGGGAAGCCACCGAAGTCATGCCATGTGCGCGGTCGCGGGTTGGCGCTGATCAGCAGTTCATTGCTCTCCCAATGGGCGGACACAATCACGATGGCCTTGGGCTTCGGCATTTGCGCGGCCAGGCGAGCCAAGGCCGGGCCGCTCTCGCCGGGTTCCAGGGCAAGCATCGGTGAACCATGGGAGATAAACAGGCTGGGCAGCATGGACGGGCTCCTGAGCGTTAAGATGGGTTCATCTTCGGTCAGGTCAACGATCGAAATCTAATATAAGTTTTAACCCGTTTTGATCGAATTTATGGAGGGATTCCCATGGACCCCGAGTTTTGGCACAAGCGTTGGTCAACCAACCAGATCGGTTTTCATCTGCCGGAAGTGAACCCTTACTTGCAGCGTTTCTGGCCACAGTTGGGATTGCCTGAAGAAACTCGAGTATTAGTGCCCTTGTGCGGCAAGACGCTGGATCTGCTGTGGTTGGCGCAACAAGGTTTTTCCGTGCTGGGGGTGGAGCTATCGGAAAAGGCCGTCACTGATTTTTTCCAGGAGCATCAGCTTGAGCCAAACGTGAGTGAGGAGGGCGCCTTCAAGGTATTTCGTTCTGGTGCCATCGAGATCCGCTGCGGTGATGTCTTTGCGTTGACGCCTTTGGACGTCGCGGATTGCGCGACGTTGTATGACCGTGCGGCACTGATCGCCCTGCCTGCACCGATGCGCGAGCGCTATGCGGCCCATCTGCAGAACATAATGCCGGACTGCGTCGGGCTGCTGATTACCCTGGACTACAACCAGGACGAGATGCCTGGGCCGCCGTTTTCGGTAGGACATGAAGAGGTGCAGCGGTTGCTGGGCAGGGCTTGGCAATTGCAAGTCCTGCAGGAGCAGGATGTGCTGGGCGAGAGTTGGAAGTTCTTGCAGGCGGGCGTGAAGCGGCTGGATGAACGGGCATATCTGGTGTCCAGTCGTGGGGTGCGCTCAATGACCCCGTCCCGGACGGGCCCGCTGCCGCTTTTGACTTAGCAGGCAAAAGAAAGCCCGCATCGCTGCGGGCTTTCTTGTATCAGTTGGCGGTTAGCCGCGACGACGCAGTGCGTCGATTCGCTCTTCCAGCGGTGGGTGGCTCATGAACATGCGAGCCAGGCCCTGCTTGATGCCGCCGTTGATGCCGAAGGCGTTCAAGGTATCGGGCATGTGCACCGGCAGGCCTTGTTCGGCACGCAGGCGCTGCAGGGCGCCGATCATGGCGCTGGTGCCTGCAAGTCGCGCACCGGCGTCATCGGCGCGGAACTCGCGTTTGCGCGAGAACCACATGACGATGGCGCTGGCGAGGATGCCCAGGACCAGCTCGGCGAAGATAGTCGCCACGTAGTAGGCGATACCCTGGCCTTCTTCGTTCTTGAAAATCACCTTGTCGACAAAGTTGCCGATGATGCGGGCGAAGAACATGACGAAGGTGTTCACCACACCCTGGATCAACGCCAGAGTCACCATGTCGCCGTTGGCGACGTGGCCGATCTCGTGGGCCAGCACAGCTTTCACTTCATCTGGCGAAAACCGTTCCAGCAGGCCCTGGCTGACGGCGACCAGGGCGTCGTTCTTGTTCCAGCCGGTGGCGAAGGCGTTGGCTTCGTACGCCGGGAAGATCCCGACTTCCGGCATCTTGATCCCGGCTTCACGGGACAAC
Source organism: Pseudomonas sp. R3-56 (assembly GCF_051132075.1). Taxonomy (NCBI): domain Bacteria; kingdom Pseudomonadati; phylum Pseudomonadota; class Gammaproteobacteria; order Pseudomonadales; family Pseudomonadaceae; genus Pseudomonas; species Pseudomonas sp. R3-56. Next base: position 1,972,913 of record NZ_CP071657.1, read on the forward strand.
TGCTCGACGGTCTGCAGCAGCCATTGTTCGTGACGAGTGCGCGGCTGGCTGATGATCTGGGTGCCGGTGCTCATCTTCGCCATCCACTTGGAGATGAACAGCGAGAAGAGGGAACCGGCAAAACCGAACACCGCACAGAAGATCAGCAGCTGATTGAGGTTGAGATCAACCCCGTTGGCCGCCATGAACCCGTTGAAGCCGAAAAGGCTCAGGGTGATGCTGGCAATCAGCACGACCGCCAGGTTAGTGGCCAAGAACAGCAGGATGCGCATCATGGTGGTAGCAATCTCCTCATGCTAAAGATGTAGCGTTATGCGGGGTATATAAGGTGCTGCCGCAGGCTATTCAACTCGCCTTCTATTTCAAACTGTGTCCTACAGCGGTCCTCATTGTTTGAAAGACTTTTCTGAAAGTTGCGCCGGAAAAGAAATGTGGCCGCTGCGCCCCGTGAACGTTGCGTCTCGTCGTCCATCGGACAACGAGTCCCCGCGCCAGAAACCTGCGAAGGCAGGAAAATGGATATGTTGCTGAATCAAACAGAGCGCGAGGCGAACGCCCCGCACTCCGTCTGGATCATTGACGGTAGGATTTGAGGAAATTGCCGATGCGGCCAATGGCCTGATCGAGGTCGTCAACCCGCGGCAGGGTCACGACGCGGAAATGGTCCGGCCATGGCCAGTTGAACGCTGTGCCCTGGACGACCAGCAATTTCTCCGACAGCAGCAGGTCGAGGACGAATTTCTCGTCGTTGTGGATCGGGCAGACCTTCGGGTCGATTCGCGGGAAGGCATACAACGCACCCATCGGCTTGACGCAGCTGACGCCGGGGATGTCATTGAGCAGTTCCCAGGTGCGATTGCGCTGTTCCAGCAAACGGCCCTGGGGCAGGACCAGGTCGTTGATGCTCTGGTAGCCACCCAACGCTGTCTGGATCGCATGCTGGCTCGGCACGTTGGCGCACAGACGCATGTTGGCCAGCATGTCGATGCCTTCGATGTAGCTCTGAGCGTGGTGCTTGGGGCCGGAGATGGCGATCCAGCCGGAGCGGAAGCCGGCGACACGATAGGACTTGGAGAGGCCGTTGAAGGTCAGGCACAGCAGGTCCGGTGCCAGCGAGGCGGTGCAGACGTGCACGGCGTCGTCGTAGAGGATCTTGTCGTAGATCTCGTCGGAGAACACCACCAGGTTGTGCTGTCGGGCCAGTTCGAGCATGCCCAGCAGCACCTCGCGGGAGTACACCGCGCCGGTCGGGTTGTTCGGGTTGATGATCACCAGGGCCTTGGTATTCGGGGTGATCTTGGCCTTGATGTCCGCCAGGTCAGGGAACCAGTTGGCCTGCTCGTCGCACAGGTAATGCACCGGGTTGCCACCGGACAGGCTGACGGCGGCGGTCCACAGCGGATAATCCGGCGCCGGCACCAGCACTTCGTCGCCGTTGTTGAGCAAGGCCTGCATCGACATCACGATCAGCTCGGACACGCCGTTGCCCAGGTAGATGTCCTCGATGCCGATGCCTTCGACCTGCTTCTGCTGGTAATACTGCATCACGGCCTTGCGGGCGCTGAACAGGCCCTTGGAGTCGCTGTAGCCTTGCGCGGTCGGCAGGTTGCGGATGACGTCCTGGAGAATTTCATCGGGGGCTTCGAAACCAAAGGGCGCCGGGTTGCCGATGTTCAGCTTGAGGATGCGATGGCCTTCCTCTTCCAGGCGTTTGGCGTGCTTGAGCACCGGGCCGCGAATGTCGTAGCAGACGTTGGCGAGCTTGTTCGATTTGCTGACCTGCATGGCGATGTGTTCCCGAAAATGAACGATCCAGGCGGCGTATGAACTACCGTACTGGGGATCCTGCGTCTGTGCCCGGGCCGGACGCGGTAGATGCGCCACAATCCATTTGAATGCGCATGACGTGACTGCCAGACTGGCGCCTGACGAGGCGCAATCATACGTGCCGCCCGATCTGCGGAAAAGCGTCGGATCGGGCTTTTTCAATTGCCGAGGTAGGACGATGGAAAAGTTGCAGAAAACCCTTGAAGAATGGCGTGAGATGCTCGACCCGGAGCAGTACAACGTCTGTCGCCTCAAAGGCACCGAACGCCCATTTTCCGGCAAGTACAACGCGACCAAGACCGACGGCATCTACCACTGCATCTGCTGCAACGAGCCGTTGTTCGATTCGACGACCAAATTCGATTCCGGCTGCGGCTGGCCGAGTTTCTACGCGCCGATCGAAGGTAGCGCGGTGGTGGAGGTGCGAGATGTCAGCCACGGCATGATTCGCACCGAGGTGGTCTGCGCCAGATGCGACGCGCATCTGGGCCATGTCTTCCCCGACGGCCCACCGCCCACTGGCCTGCGTTACTGCATCAACTCGGTGTGCCTGGATCTCGTGCCTCGCGAGTAATCGGCACAGTCTTTGTGGTGAGGGGATTTATCCCCGCTGGGCTGCGAAGCAGCCCCATTCTTCTGTGTGCAGAGCGAGAGTATCCAACCTTCCAGGGTCGCTTTGCGACCCAGCGGGGATAAATCCCCTCGCCACAGGACTCGGTTTTGCAGCTAAATTAAATTGCACACAATTTAATTGCTCGCTATCTTCGGCATCCAACTTCCCTCTGGAGCCGTCCCATGACCGACAATCTGCTGAGCATTCCCTGCACCACCATCAAGGGCGAGCAGAAGACGCTCGCCGATTTCGCCGGCAAGGCCGTGCTGGTGGTCAACACCGCCAGCCAATGCGGCTTCACCCCGCAGTACAAAGGCCTTGAGGCTTTGTGGCAATCCTACAAGGACCAGGGCCTGGTGGTGCTGGGCTTTCCTTGCAACCAGTTCGGCAAGCAGGAACCAGGCAACGAAGGGGCGATCTCCGAATTTTGCGAGCTCAACTTCGGCGTGAGTTTTCCGCTGTTCAAGAAGGTTGATGTCAACGGGGCCAACGCCCATCCGCTATTTGTCCAGCTCAAGCAGCGGGCGCCCGGTGTGCTGGGGTCCAAGGGCATCAAGTGGAATTTCACCAAGTTCCTGATTGGCAAGGACGGCCAGGTGGTCAAGCGCTTCGCCCCGACCACCAAGCCCGAGGATCTCACCGGCGAGATCGAAGCCCTGCTCAAATGAGCGACCTGTCAGTCGATTCGCTGAAGCTCGACAGTCAGTTGTGCTTCAAGCTTTACGCCGCATCACGGGCGGTGATTCGTGGCTACAAGCCGATGCTCGATCAGCTTGGCCTGACCTATCCGCAGTACCTGGCGATGCTGGTGCTGTGGGAATGGCAGGACAACACCCCGGAGCAGCCCACGGTCAAGGCGCTTGGAGAGCGTCTGCTGCTGGATTCCGGCACGCTGACACCGTTGCTCAAGCGCCTGGAGCAACTGAGTCTGATCCGCCGCCAACGCTCGGTCCAGGATGAGCGAGAGGTGCATTTGAGCCTGTCGGATGCGGGCCGCGCCTTGCGCAAGCAGGTCGGCCCGCTCAAGGCGCGCCTGCTGTGCGACAGCGGGATCGATCTGGATCGCGTGGGCGAGTTGCGCGATGGCCTGGATCACCTGCTCAAGCAGATCAAAGGGCTGACGTAGTCGGCACCCACTGGTCCAGCAATGCCGCCAGTTCCTCGCGACGGAACGGCTTGGACAGGTAATCACTCATGCCGGCGGCCCGGCAGCGTTCGCGCTCCTCGGGCATCGCGTTGGCCGTCAGCGCGACGATTGGCAGGTCCGGCCAGCGGCCGCTGCGGCGAATCTGCCGGCTGGCTTCGTAACCATCCATGACCGGCATGTTGCAGTCCATCAGGACCAGGTCGAACGCTTGCTGTTCGAGCTGGTCCAGGGCTTCGGCGCCATGGGCCGCGACCACTACCTCACAGCCCAGCTTGACCAGCATGCCCTTGGCCACCAGTTGGTTGACCGGGTTGTCCTCCACCAGCAGCACCCGGCCACGCCGCGAGGGCGCCAGTGCTTCGATCTGCGCGTCGTTGATGGTCGTCGCCTCGCTTTGCAGGGCCCGGCGCAGGATCTGGTAAAGCGCGTGGCGCGCCAGCGGTCGGGCCTGCTGCAGCAAAGGCGCGAGGGCGGCGGCTTCTTCGCTGGGCATGAAACTGCCATAGGCGGTGACGAGCAGGATCGGGGCGTCGAAGGTCGGGCGTAAATTGAACAGGCATTCCGGGCAATCGGTGATCAGGATGTCCGGCTTGAGCCCCAGCAAGCCGTCGTCCACGGTGCGTTGTATGTAGTCCAGTCCCCAGACCGGCAGCAACATGCCCAGCAATTCGGCCAGCCCGCTGTTGGCGGTGGTGATGGCGACCACGTTGCCCCGCAAGGTCTCGACGGGCGCGGCCGGGCTGTGGGCGGGCAGCGGCAGGTCGGCGCAGAACTGGCTTCCGAAGCCCGCCTCGGAACTGATCGTCAACCGGCCCCGCATCGCCTCGCAGAGGTTGTAGGTCAGTGCCAGGCCCAGCCCGGTGCCGCCGAACTGGCGGGTAATGCCCGCGCCGGCCTGGGTGAACGGCTGGAGAATCCGCGCCTGGTCCTCCTGGGGAATGCCGATGCCGGTGTCCCAGACCTCGACCCGCACGCCGCCTTCATAGTGATTCAAGCGCACATCGACCCGACCGAAACGGGTGAACTTCAACGCGTTGGAAAGCAGGTTGCTGACGATCTGGCGAACGCGGGTCGGGTCGCCCAGTACCTGGGCTGGGAACTGCGGGTCGATCAGACACGCCAGTTCGACGCTTGGCGCCGCGTTCTGCGACAGCAGGTTGGCGGTGTCTTCGACCAGCGCGCCAAGGTCGAACGGGATACGTTCGAGTTCCAGTTGGCCGGCGTCGAATTTGGACAGATCGAGAATGTCGTTGAGCAGTTCGACCAATACCTTGCCGGAGTCATGCGCTATCGACAGCTGTTGTTGTTGCTCGGCCGTCAACGGGCCATCCAGGGACAGGGCGATCATCCCGAGCAAGCCATTTAGGGGGGTGCGGATTTCATGGCTCATGTTGGCCAGGAACGCGGAGCGCGCGTCAGCCATGTCCAAGGCGGTGCGCCGGGCAATATCCAGCTCCTCGTTGGACTGGCTGAGCCGGGCATTGATGGCCTTTAGCTCGGCCGTGCGCGCCGAAACGATATTCTCCAGTTGCGCCAGGTAATCGGTCAGACGATTTTCAGCCGCGCGCCGTTGCTGGATTTCAGTGGAGACATTCTCGAACTGCTGGTTGGCGACCGAGACCAGCACGCCGATTTCGTCGTGTTGGTGGCCGGAAGGACATTCCAGCGGGCGCTGTTCGCTGCTGCCCGGGTCGCGGCTGCTGAGTTCGCGGATAACCCGCACCAAGGGTTTGGTCAGCATGACGTAGAACAGCGCGAGCAGCAGGCCGGTCAGGATCAGGCTGCGGGCGAAACCGTTGAGCAGTGTCACCTCGGCCCGGCGCAGGAAACGGCTGCCGAACGCATAAGTGTCTACATCCAGTCGCAGCACGCCGAGGGACTCGCCCGGCGAATGATTCAGGTAGAGCCGGTCTTCGAACTGTCGTTGGGCGCCAAAAAGCGAGTCGCTGATAAATCGGTAGCTGCTTTGCAGCTCGGGTCGCTTGACGCTGGCCAGCACCGTATTGTTGTTATCGATCAGTTCGGCGCCGACGATGGCCGGCGAGCGCAACAGGCCCAGGGCCAATTCCTGGGCAAGCTCGGCATCGATGTTATAGGCGATGCGCGAGGCCGGGTTGTGGCTGATTTCCAGCAACGAGAGGATTTCACGGTTGATCGACGCGTCTTCGCTGGCATAATCGATGCCGATCTGTACCAGGCTTAGGAAGGTGCCCAGCACGAAACCCACCATGACGGTCAGTCGAGCCTGTTTGTACGACAGCCGTTGGGTGAATCTGATGTCCATGGGATGGTGAACCACTTACGTTTCCCTTCGCCGGTCAAGCATAGCTGATCATTTCCGAATACCGGTGCGGCCGGTTTGCATTGTCTGAAACAGACCCGCAGCTGGCCTCGTCGTTTCGTCGCTGTAGCGTCATCATTACCGTGAACTTGTCCGAGGAAAAGACGTGGACGCCCGATTGAATGCTTTTCTTGAGCGCGCCGATGCGGTGCTTGCCCGTATCGAGCCCTTGTTGCCCGCCCCGCGGCCCGACATCGACTGGAACCAGACCCTGGCCGCGCGCTGGCAACGTGACGGGCGCAGCGGTTTCCTGATGCCGTTGACGGTCAGCCTCGACATGCGCCTGTCGGACCTGATCGGTGTCGACCGTCAGGTTGAACAACTGGGCCGCAACACCCGTCAGTTCATCGATGGCATGCCGGCCAACCACGCTTTGCTCTGGGGCTCGCGCGGCACCGGCAAGTCGTCGCTGGTACGGGCCTTGCTGGCTGAGCATGCCGGGCAGGGCCTGCGCTTGATCGAGATCGAGCGTGACCACCTGGCCGATCTGCCCCGGCTAGTCGAGCAGGTGGCAAAACTGCCCCAGCGTTTTGTGCTGTTCTGCGATGACCTGTCGTTCGAGTCCGGCGAAGGCGACTACCGCGTGCTCAAGAGTGTGCTCGACGGTTCCCTGGAACAGGCGCCGGACAATGTGCTGCTGTACGCCACCTCGAACCGCCGTCACCTGGTACCGGAAAAGGAAAGCGACAACGAGAACTGGAAACGGGTCGACGGCGAGCTGCACCCCAGCGAGGCGGTGGAAGACAAGATCGCCTTGTCCGACCGCTTCGGGTTGTGGCTGTCGTTCTATCCGTTTACCCAGGAGCATTTCCTCGATGTGGTAGAGCATTGGATCGGCGAGCTGGCGGCCAAGGCCGGGCTCGACTGGCAGCGTGACGAAGCACTGGATGTGGAGGCGGTGCGCTGGGCAACCGGACGTGGCAACCGCAACGGACGTTGCGCCTATCAATTTGCCCGTTATTGGGTGGGGCTCAAACTCCTGGGGCACAAGGCATGATCGATTTGACCCATACCGGTGAAGGCCTCGAAGGCTACGGCCTGTTGTCGGCACAGCTGCAATCGTTGCTGGCGGATGAACGCGACTTCATCGCCAATGCCGCGCAATTCTCGGCTTTCCTGTTCAGTCAGTTGGATGATCTGAACTGGGCCGGTTTCTACCTCAACCGTAACGAGGAACTGGTGTTGGGGCCGTTCCAGGGCCAGATTGCCTGTGTGCGCATTCCCTTCGGTCGTGGTGTCTGCGGCACGGCGGCAGCGACTCGCCAAACCCAGCGTGTCGAAGATGTCCACGCGTTTCCCGGGCACATTGCCTGCGACAGCGCCTCGAACAGCGAACTGGTGGTGCCGCTGGTCAAAGAGGGACGCCTGATCGGCGTGCTGGACCTGGACAGTCCGAAACCGGCGCGCTTCACCGAGCACGACCAGACCGGCATCGAGCAACTGGCGGCAATCTTCCTGCGGCTGACCGATTGCTGATCACACCTTCAGCCCGGCCTTGACCAGCAGGCTGCCCGGGTCGATCTCATCGATCTGGCTCGGGTCCAGGAACTCCTCGGCATAACGCAAGTAGATTCGCTCGTCGACAAACAGCTGGAACAGCTCGGGATCGATGTGGGCGTCGCGGCACATGGTGGCCATGATGCCGAGGGCTTCACTCAGTTTCTTGGCTTTTTTATACGGGCGATCCGCTGCGGTCAGCGCTTCGAAGATATCGGCAATCGCCATCATTCGAGCCGGCAGGCTCATCTGCTCGCGCTTGAGTCGCTTCGGATAACCGCTGCCATCCATTTTCTCGTGATGGCCGCCGGCGATTTCCGCAACGTTTTCCAGGTGACTGGGGAAGGGCAGCTGGCTGAGCATCAGGATCGTCTGCACCATATGGTGGTTGATCACATAACGTTCTTCGCGGGTCAGTGTGCCGCGCGTGATGCTGAGGTTGTAGAGTTCGCCGCGGTTGTATTTCCAGCGCGGTACATCGAGCTGGAAGCCCCATGGGTTGTCTGCCGGAATCAGCTCGGCTGCATGCCGCTCGATCAAATGCTCGGGTTTGTCCGCCAGCAGCGATTCAGTCACCGGAAGCGTCGGCGTGGGTGTGCGCGCCTGGCGTCGGCTTTCCTCCCAGGAAACTCCCAGGCGGTCATCCAGGGTGCGCGTCCACGTGCGCCGGGCGATGCGTTGCAGACGCTGCAAATCACTCTCGGCCATGGCTTCGGAGCCCAGGTTGCAGCGTGCGACAAAGGCAAAGTCATCATCGAGGGCGGCCAGCGTCGCGTCGCGCTGGCGGGCCAGGGCTGACGATTCGCCACCGGTTGCCAGGGCCTGCCAGTAATCGATCCAGGCGTCGCGCTTGAGTACCTCGAAGCGGGTACGGATTTCATGGATCCGGTCGTTCAGGGTTTCCAGCTTGGTGGCCTTGTCCACTACATACTCGGGTGTGGTGACCTTGCCGCAGTCATGCAGCCAGGCAGCGATGTGCAGCGCTTCCCATTCATCGTCCGTTGGCCGGTAGGCGTCGAACGCCGGTGCCCGGCTGGCGGCCGCGGCCTGGGCGAGCATCAGCGTCAGGGCTGGCACTCGCTGGCAATGGCCGCCGGTGTAAGGGCTCTTGGCATCGATCGCCCCGGCGAGCAGTTGGATGAATGAGTCCAGCAGCTGCTTTTGCCTGGCTTGCAGGCGCTGGCTTTCGATGCTCACCGTCGCGGTGCCGGAAACGGCCTGGAGAAAGGCGATGCGGTCCGGCTGGAGTTTCTCCAGGTCGGCTTCGGCGCCGCTGTCTGTGATCAACAGCAACAAGATGCCAACGGTTTCCTGATGGCGGTTACGCAAGCGGATGCCGATCAGGTGCACGCGCGGGGCATCCAGCTCCAGCAGGACGCTGCGCAAATCGGCAGCCTGCTCGAAGCCCAGCGAGGACACCAGGGTCTCCGCCGTCGCCAGTTCCTGTAACCACGGCGGGCTGTCCGCGCCATTCAGTGCGTAGCCTCGCAGGGCGAAGGCTTGCAGGTCCCGAGGCGTCCCATCGATCACCAGCCCGTAGGGCTTGACTTGCTCCTCGTCGTGTTCGCGCAGATAGATCAGGCCGGCCTGGGCCTGGCCGATTTTCACCGTCTCGAACAACACCCGCTCCAATAGCGGGGCAAAGCGGGTTTCAGCGCGCAGGCTGGCCGTGATCTCGAAAAAACTCGCCAGGGTTTCTTTCATGCGGGCCATCGAAACACCCAGTTGATCGACCTCCAGCACCGGAGAACGGCGGGACACCGGGTAGTTGAAATCGAAGCTGCGAATGGCGTCGGCTTCCTTGACCAGTGCGCGCAAGGGCTTGACCAGGATTCGCGAGGTCAGCCAGCCGAGGGGCAGGCACATCAGCAACGTGGCGAGGGTGATCAGCGCGCCTTGCCAGCGCAGGCGATAGGCATCGGCGAGCAGTTCGTCCTCCGGCACCAGCAAGGCCAACTCCAGACCCTGCGGCCCGCCCTCCTGCATGTGGCTGCGGGAAACGATCCATTGGCGTCCGGCCGCTTCCAGGCGTGGCGTGTCAGTGTGGTCATCGAGCGCAGCGGCGATGGCCGGGGCAAGGTCACGCGCCTTGATCAGGCGGGACGACTGAATGTCGGCGATCAATCGGGGACTGTCCGGATAGCCCACCGCGTTGCCTTGGGGATCGATCAGGACAATTTCGGTGCCGGCGCTCACCTTGTGCTTGGCCAATGTCTGGGACAGGGCGGCCAGGGTCAGGTCAGCGCCGATGACGGCCTGCTCGCCGCTGCGCCGCGCAAGGGTGGTGCCGATGTTTCGGGTGGAAAAGAACACGTAGGGTTCGGTGGTGATCTGTTCATGGCTGTTCAAGGCGCTACGGAACCAGCCCCGGCTGCGCGGATCGTAGGTTTCGTCAGGATGTTGCAGGCGGCTGAGAAGGTTCAGGTCCCGGTCATAGAACAGCGATTGCGAGCGAACCAGGCCTTCGTTGCCGGCGCGCTCCACGGTCCAGACCTGATACAGCGCGCCGACCGGTGCCTTCATCGCAGCCCTCAAGGCATCGGTGCGCAACGGCCGGACCATGAAAAACTCGCCCTTGCTGTCACCCAGGTACAGCGACGCCAGGTTCGGGTTGTCTCGCAGCGCCTGGCTGAACGGCACGAGCAGGTCCAGCCGTTGCGCCATCCCAGGCGCACGCGTCGCCGGGTAATCGGCCAGCAGGCCCAGCAGATGACGGATCGGTTCGTAGGTGTCGTACAGGTCCAGGCGTACGTCCTGTTCAATTCGATTGAACAGCTTTTCGCTGCTGGACAGGATGATCTGGGTGGTTTGCCGATAGTTGAAGACGCCCAGCACGACGCCGGTCAGCAGCAAGAGCAGGGTAAACATCACGCTGATATGGACGTGCAGGGGAAACCGGCGTTTTTCCGGACGCGGTGCGCTGGGCATATCCGTCACTCCAAGTGTTCGGGGGGAGATCGCCCCCTGATACGCACTGCTGAGCCAACAGCATAGTAAACACTGGATTATCCTGTCTTGGCGATCTCCGTTTCCAGCGCCTGTTCCAGTTCGGTCATCGCCCGGTGGAGCGCTTTCGCGCAGGCGTCGATTTGTCCGGGCGCCTGCTCCTGATGACAGGCGATTTCCAGAGCCTCGCACAATTCGATCAGCACATTTGCCTGCACGATACGGGCGACACCTTTTATCTTGTGCGCCGTTTCGGCGAGCGCTTGGGAAGGGCCGGTACGGGCGGCTTGGAGCAGCTCCTGGCGGTCGGAACGGTTGCTGCTGAGCAGTTCCGCCAGCAGCCGCCGGACGGAGATCGGGTCGCCGCCGGTGAGCATGTGCAGGCTCCGGACATTGAACACGGCTGGGCGGCTCGCGGGCTTGATCGTGTTCATCCATTGGCTCAGGGTGCTCAGGTTGATCGGCTTGAACAGGCAGTCGTCCATTCCGGCCTCCTTGCAGCGCTGCTTCTCCTCGGGTTGCGCATTGGCGGTGAACCCGAGGATGGTGCAGCGCGGCTGTTGATGTTCGGCCTCGTACCGACGGATGGCCCTGGCAAGCTCGTAACCGCTCATGACGGGCATGTTGCAGTCGGCGATGATCAGGTCGAAATCACCCTCATGCCAAGCCTTGAGCCCTTGCGCGCCATCGTTGGCGAGGGAGTGGCGATGACCGAGGTATTCCAGTTGCTGCGTCATCAATAAACGATTGGCCGGGTGATCATCCACCACCAGGACGCTCAATCGGGCCGTGGCCGTTTCGACCGCAGGCTCCGCCGGGACGCCGATCGTCGTTTCGGCCAGGATGCTCGGCTCCAGGGTAAGCCGGACCTGGGTACCGACGCCCGGTTGGCTGTCCAGGGACAACTCACCGCCCATCATCTGGCACAACTGGCGGCTGATCACCAGGCCCAGCCCCGCGCCTTTGCGGGCCATCCGACTGCTGTTGTCGGCCTGGGCAAACGGTTCGAACAGGCGCTGCATGTCCTCCGGGCTGATGCCAATGCCGCTGTCGCTGACTTCTATCTGCATCCGCAACGTATTTTCGTGAGCGGTTCGGGAAAGCCTGGCGCGGACCTTCACCTCGCCCTGTTCGGTAAATTTCAAGGCATTGCTGATCAGGTTCGAGATCACCTGCTTGAATCTCGACGGGTCTATCAGGACGTCGTGTTTGTCGTCGGCGGGCTCTACTTGCAGTGACAACAGCAGATTCTTTTGCCGGGCCAGTCCCTCGAATACCCGGACCACCGAGCGCAGCAAGGCGCTGACATTCACTCGTTCGGGGGCCAGGGTCAGGTGGCCTGATTCGATGCGGGCAATGTCCAGGATATCGCCGATCAGCTCCAGCATGCCTGAGGCCGATTCGTACGCGACCGCTATGGTCGAACGGTCGACCTGTCCCTTGTCGGCATGCTTGAGGGCCAGTTCCAGCATGCCGATCACTGCGTTCATAGGCGTACGGATTTCATGGCTCATGGTCGCCAGGAAGGTGCTTTTCGCGCGATTGGCGGCGTCGGCCTGTTCCTTGGCGGCATGCAGTTCCTCGACAAGCTGGCGCCGTTCACTGATGTCGATCCAGCCACCGATGATGCCTTGCACGTGTCCCGCGGCGTTACGGTAGGGGAGGATCCAGTGATAGATCGTCAGCTTCCGAGCGCCAATGTGCAGCGGCCGGTCGGTGATCAAGGCGGTGCCTTCGGCCATGACACGCTGGTAGTCCGCCCGATATTCCTGCGCTTCGAAAGCATTGCTCATGGATACCGCCGCGACGTCCTTGCCGATTACTTCTTCGCGTGTTGCGTTGAACGATTCCAGGTAACTGTCGTTACAGCTTTGCAGAAGCCCATGGCGGTCCCTCACGTAGATCGGATGGGGGGTGCCGTTGAGCAGGGCATGCATGAATTCAAGCTGGTCGTTGAGCGCCAGCTCCGCCTTCTGGCGTTGCCTGATCTGCCGCCGCATATAGGCATTCCACGCCAGGGACAGCAGCAACAACAGGCCGGCGCCTGCGACAAACTGCAGGAACAGCCGGTGATAGGTGCGCCAGGTAAGCTCCGCCGCCGAGATATGCCCTCGCCAGCGGTTGTTGATGACCCCCAGTTCGGCGGGTTCGATGCTGGTCAGGGCCTTGTCCAGGATCGAGCTCAACTCTGGTAAGTTCGTTGCGCTGGCCAACGAGAACAGGGCTTGTCGGGTGCCTACGGTGCTGCTGATCTGCAATGTGTCGCGCAGCGTGTGGGAAGACAGGAAATAATTGGCCATGACCAGCGAACTGACGCTGCCATCGGCCTCACCCTGGGCAAGCATATCGACGGCCCGCAGGGAGTCGGCGGCCTCGACCAGTTGGATATGCGGATATTCGCTGCGCAGCCAGTCGATGATGGGATTGCCCGCGGCGATTGCCAGACGCTTGCCGGCGAGCTGGTCGAGGGTCGCGGGCGTGTCGGATTGCTTGCGGGTCAGCAGGACAAAGGCGCTGTCGAGGTAGGGACGGCTGAACTTCAAGAACTGTTGCCGTTCGCTGCTGGGCAGGAGCGCGGCAATCATGTCGGCCTCGCCGTTCACCACCGCGGAGATCATTTCGCCGTCAGTCTGGCGCCGCTGGATCTCCAGGCGCAGGCCGGTACGCAGCCTGATCAGTTCCAGCAGGTCGGCGCTGATACCGCGAAAATCACCGTCCGGATCGAAGAACGTAAACGGCGCGAACGTTTCGTTTACGGCCACGCGAACGACGGGATGCTTCGTCAGCCAACGTTGTTCGCGGTCAGTCAGTTGTATCCGCTGATCCGTGAGGTACAGGTCGCTGCCGGCACTCCAGCGTTTTGAGATCGCCGTCTGCTCCGCAATCGGGAGCTGGCTCAGCGTAGCGTTCAGGATTTCCAGCAGCAGGGCATTATCCCGGCGGACCGCGAAACTGAAACCGTAGGTTTCGTGTTTTCCGAAGCTGGCCATGCGGACGTTGCTCAGGTAACCCTTGTTGATCAGATAGTGGGTAGAAACGGTGTCGCCGAGAAATACGTCGGCCTGGCCGAAGGCGACGGCATTGATGGCGTTCTGATAGGAGGTGTAGGTGGTGATCTGCGCCTTGGGATAGAGTTTTCTGATTTCATCCAGGGGCAGGTAGTGATAGGCCATGCTCAGCCGCAGCCCTTCGAGATCTTCGGTCAGGGATGGGCTGTCGCCCGTCCGGGTAACCAGGACGGGCTGGTCTACTGCATAGGGTTTCGACAGGGCGATACCCGGATTGCTGGCCTCGAAACCGTTGGCGCTGCCGAGCAAGTCGATTTGCCCGCTTTCGAGCGCGGCAATCGCTTCGCCACGGGAACTGAAGCGCAATACCTTCATCGGTAAACCGGTCGCCTGGGCGACGACACCCGCGTAATCGGCAGTCATGCCTTCATAATCGCGGCCACTGGTGGAAAGATCGAACGGGGGATAATCCGGTGCGGATGTACCCAGGACCAGCTCCTGACGACCTTGCAGCCAGGCGCGATGGGGAGCGTCGAGTCTGATCTGCATGGGATCCGCCGTCGCCCGACTCAGCAGCGTATAGCGCTCGGGCAACTGCGGGGCGGCCATGAGGGTCGCGGCATAGAGTCCTGCGCACGACAGCAGAAGAAGTTCGCGTAGACATCTGTACATGCTGTTATTTCTCAGACCAGTGCGTTGCGCTTGGCCATCTCGATCAGATCTACCAGGGACTTGACCTTGAGCTTCTGCATCAAGCGTTTTTTATACGTGCTGACGGTTTTATTGCTGAGAAACATGCCTTTGGCGATGTCTTTGTTGGTACGACCCTGCGCGAAAAGTTGCAGCACCATCAATTCGCGATCGTTGACGCTTTTGAAAAGATCCAGCTCGATACTGCGCGGATCATCATGACGCAGGGGCGTCAACGCCTGGCTCGGGAAATAGTTATAGCCGGACAGTACGGCCTTAATTGCGCTGATCAGTTCACTGAGGTCTTCCTGTTTACACACATAGCCAGAGGCACCAGATTGCATGCAGCGGATGCCAAACAGCGTCGGTGATTGCGCCGTGAGCACCAGCGTCTTGATCGGGGCGGTCATTGCGTTGAAGCGTGAAAGAATTTCCAACCCATCAAGCTTGGGAATGCTGATGTCCAGAATGACCAGGTCCGGCATACATTCACGGACCATTTGCATCGCGTCGACGCCGTTGTCGGTTTCTCCTACAACTTTATAACCTTCATGCTCCAGCAGCATTCGAACGGCGAGGCGGATGACCGGATGATCGTCGACAATGAAAACGGAGTTCATGAATAAATCCCCTGCGAACTGAATAAAGCGCGCACCTTAGCCCAGTTAAGTCAGGGTCGTACGAGGAGACGGGGCTACATTTCCAGTTTCGGAAGTTTCCTACAAGAAAAGAGGCAAGGTACTACGAAGTATTTAGGTTGTTGGTAGGCGAATGGAGTGGGACGAGCGCGTCTTATATTCTATTCAAGGCAAGGTGTTTAACTTTTAATCAGGCACGCGTAGTCCGTCAGTAGCTTGTTTCGCTCATTTCGTAGAGATAGCGAGTTTTAGAAAAGTTTGTTTATCTGCTGTTGAGTGAGCCGCCGATAAAGGCGGCGCTGAGCTTATTGACGAGTGCGACCGGTCATTTCCTGTGCCATTTCGCTGGCATAGCTGTCGGTCATGCCGGCGATGAAATCGATCATTCGCAGGAACGCGCTGTGCAAGGGGCCGTCAGGATCTGGCGCGTTGTTGCCCAGCAGATCGAGGATGCGCCGATTCTTGAACGAGGGTGTACGGCCGCCGTGTTGTTCCAGGGCGGCACCACAGAACCCGTTGAGCAGAATTTCCAGCGTGGTGTAGGCACCGATTTCGTGCAGGGTCTTGCGCTTGTCCTGGAATATCTTCTTGCGGGCCATGTCCTTGGCGTTCAAGACGCAGCGTTTGGCCGGGCCATGCATGTGTTCCACCAGGTCCCCTTGCAATGTGCCGGCCAGCAACGCCTCCTGCTGCTCGACGAACGCCCGGGCGGCGGCGTTTGTCAGGTGTTCGATGGCCTTGCCGCGCAGGATCGCCAGTTTGCGCCGCCGGGAATCCAACGGGCCAAGCTGACGATAAGTCTCCGGCAGGTCATCGCCGACCAGATCCAGCAGCAGCGATTCCACCTGCGGGTATTCCAGCAGCTCCATTTCCACGCCGTCTTCCAGGTCGATGAGCGCGTAGCAGATATCGTCGGCTGCCTCCATCAGGTAGACCAGCGGATGCCTTGCCCAGCGCTGGTCCTCGATTTGCGGCAGGCCGAGCTTGTGGGCAATCTGCTCGAGCAACGGCAGTTCGCTCTGATAGCAGCCGAACTTGTGCTTCTTGTAGCCCAGGGAGTCGGCATGGCGGGCAGTCCAGGGATATTTCAGGTAAGTGCCAAGTGTCGCGTAGGTCAGCCGGGTGCCGCCGTCGAACTGATGGTATTCGAGTTGGGTGAGGACCCGGAATCCTTGGGCATTACCCTCAAAATTGAGAAAGTCATTGCGCTCGGCCTCGCTCATGGCATCCAGCCAGCCTCGTCCGGCCGCCTGTTGAAACCAGTAGCGGATGGCGTCTTCACCGGAGTGGCCGAACGGCGGGTTGCCGATGTCGTGGGCCAGGCAGGCCGATTGCACCACCATGCCCAGGTCGCTGGGTTCACACCAGTCTGGCAGGGCGCCGCGGATGGTTTCTCCCACGCGCATGCCCAGGGAGCGCCCGACGCAACTGACTTCCAGCGAATGGGTCAGGCGCGTGTGGATATGATCGTTGCTGGAGACCGGATGCACCTGGGTCTTGCGTCCGAGGCGACGGAATGCACCGGAAAAGATGATGCGGTCGTGGTCTTTATGGAAAGGGCTGCGGCCCAGTTCTTCCGGACTGTGCAGGGGTTTTCCCAGGCGTTCGCGAGTCAGCAGGGTGTGCCAATCCAAGGCCAGTTGCTCCGTTTGGTGAGTCGATGCCCTAGCTTCCCGGTTCGGGACGCGTCCTGCAAGGGCCGCAGGCATCGGCCTGTTGTACCCGGGTGTTGCACGGACGGGGCAATCGGGCCGTTCCAATGGAAAGGCCCGTTCAGGGTCGGTCCGAGGACACGGCCGTCAGGGTTTGCGTACAGTCTTGGCCAGCTTGATCAGCGGCAGCAGCGCGGTTGCCAGCCGGATCAGTCGCGAGAAGCCACCTGAGCGTCCTGAGCGTCCGCTTCGGGTCCGCTTGCCGCCGAGGAAGCCGAGCAAGGACACGGCGGCCACGCCCCAGAGTGACGCATGCTTCAGGCCGAAGCCCTCATGCCAGCTTTGCGTAAAGCCGCGCACCCGTTGCAGCGGGTGCAGCAGTTGCCGGGTTTCCTGGCGAATTTCCTGGCGGTGCATCTCCATGCGCAGGCGCACCAGCGCCTTGCGCATCTCCTGCCGGGTACGGGCTTGGGGAATATCGGGCCGACTCATGGCAACAGGCGCTCCCGGTCGTTGGCGAGTTCTTCGAGGGTGGCATGGAAAGGCGAGGACTCATCAAAAATCGCTGCCTTGAGCCGAAGCCCGCAGAACAACGCCGCCAGCAGATAAAACAGGCAGAGGCCGATGATTCCCGCGAGGCGATAGGTATCCCACACCAGAATCAGCACCAGTGCGGACAGCCCCACCAGCAGCAGCAAACCGAAAACCAGCGCAAGCCCGGCAAACAACAACAGGCTGACGGTGCGGGCCTTCTGCTCCTGCAATTCGATGCCGAACAGTTCGACATGACTGTGCAGCAAGCCGAGGAATGCCGCGCCCAGGCGCCGCGCGGTAGGCTTCGTGCCCGATTCGGGCGAGCCGGATTCGTCGATGCCCATCATTAGCGCCGTGTCGCCAGCAGTCCGATCAAAAAGCCCACGCCCGCAGCGATGCCGACCGATTGCCAAGGATTGGCCTGCACATATTCTTCGGTGGCAATCACTGCAGCCTGACCGCGCTCGCGTACCGAGTCTTCGGTCAGTTGGAGGGTTTCACGGGCGCGCAAAAGGGTTTCGTGGATCTGGCTGCGCAATTCGTCAGCCTGATCACCCGCCAGGGTCGCCGTGTGGTCCAGCAACCGTTCGGTGTCCTTGACCAGCGTCTGGAAGTCTTCCTTCAAGGTTTCTTGAGCAGTCTTTGCCTGGGTTCTGGCCATTGGTGCATCTCCGTAAGTGACGTCTGAAGCGTTCGAGTATGAGCCTTGCCGGAAGGTTCAGTGAAACTGCTGGTACAACTTTGCTCTGGCATCCGCCATGTACTGGTGCGTCAGCATGCGCCGGTGCGCTGAAGCTGGGCAAAAGCCAGCAAAACCTTAACTCAAATAATCAAAACCCGCGAAGCACCTCGCTGCGTAACGTCGCGACAGCGGCTTTCGTGCACCAAAGCGGCTCGCAGGGGAGTGCGGCGTTTCAACTTGGTGCGTCGGCCGCTCGAATGAACCGCTTTGGTGCCTTTTCAACTTTTTTCAGGTCTGCCAACACCATGGAAAATCTGCAAAGCGCCGTGGACAGTCTGGTCCACAGCTCCAACACGCTGTTCATCCTGCTCGGTGCGGTCATGGTTCTGGCCATGCACGCCGGCTTCGCGTTCCTTGAAGTAGGCACCGTCCGGCAAAAGAATCAGGTCAATGCGTTGTCGAAGATTCTCAGCGATTTCGCAGTGTCGACCCTGGCCTATTTCTTCATAGGCTACTGGATTTCCTACGGCGTGACATTTTTGCAGCCGGCGGCGGTGCTCAGCGCCGATCACGGCTACAGCCTGGTGAAGTTTTTCTTCCTGCTGACCTTTGCCGCCGCGATCCCGGCCATTATTTCCGGAGGAATCGCCGAGCGTGCCCGGTTCGTACCGCAGTTGTGCGCCACGGTGCTGATCGTAGCGTTCATCTACCCGTTTTTCGAAGGCCTGGTCTGGAATGGCAACTACGGCCTGCAAGCCTGGCTGCAAGCCCGTTTCGGCGCCAGTTTCCATGACTTTGCCGGCTCCGTGGTCGTGCATGCCATGGGCGGCTGGCTGGCATTGGCCGCGGTACTGTTGCTCGGACCGCGCAATGGCCGCTACCGGGACGGGCGCCTGGTGGCGTTCGCGCCTTCGAGCATCCCGTTCCTGGCGTTGGGCTCGTGGATTCTTATTGTCGGCTGGTTCGGTTTCAACGTGATGAGTGCCCAGACGTTGCCTGGAGTCAGTGGGTTGGTGGCGGTCAACTCGTTGATGGCAATGGTCGGCGGGACCGTGGCGGCCTTGATCATCGGGCGCAACGACCCCGGCTTCCTGCATAACGGCCCGTTGGCCGGGTTGGTGGCGGTCTGTGCCGGTTCCGACCTGATGCATCCGGTGGGTGCGCTGGCGACCGGAGCCATCGCGGGCGGGCTGTTTGTCTGGTGTTTCACCGCGGCCCAAGGCAAGTGGAAAATCGACGACGTGCTCGGGGTCTGGCCCCTTCATGGCCTGTGCGGCGTCTGGGGTGGCATTGCCTGCGGCATTTTCGGCCAGCAAGCCTTGGGTGGCCTGGGCGGCGTCAGCCTGGTCAGTCAACTGGTCGGCACCGCGTTGGGCGTCGTCATTGCCCTGGTTGGCGGGTTCGCGGTTTATGGCGCGATCAAGTTCGTGCTGGGCCTGCGGCTGACCCAGGAAGAGGAGTACTACGGTGCCGATCTGTCGATCCACAAGATCGGTGCCGTCAGTCAGGACTGAGTGCTGCGCTACGGTTCCTTGTCTTGATTGCCGGGATAGAACCCGTGCAGCAGGCCATAGCGTTCGTGACGAACCTGATCCACATGATGCCGGACCCGCTGCTCCGGCAGCCCGAGCATGACTAGCGCGTGAGAGGCGAGCATCAGGCTCGATTCAAGCAGTTCCGGGACCACTTCGGTCGCTCCGGCGGCCTGCAGTTCGGCCAGTTGGCTGTCGTCCCGAGTGCGCACCAGAATCGGTACCTGCGGGTTGACGCGTCGGGCTGCCCTGAGCACGGTCAGCGCGATGTCGGTCTTGTCGACCGCAATGACCAGCAGCCGGGCGCGGCTCAGTCCGACGGCGGCCAGCAGGTCTGCCCGGCGTGAGTCCCCGTAATGTACGCAACGCTCATCGACCGTCGCTTCCTGAATGATCACCGGGTCGTCGTCGAGGGCGACAAAGGCCAGGCCTTCGCGGCGCAGGAACCGCCCGATGGACTGGCCCACCCGACCATACCCGCAGATCACCACATGACCCGACAAGCCTGCATTGAGTTCGCTGATCTGGTCCAGTTGTGCTTCCTGGTTGGGTTTGTGGTGCAGGCGCGCGGCAATCCCCGGCGCTGCACGCAGCAGAAGCGGAGTCAGCAGCATCGAGCAGAATGTCGCGGCCAACAGCAGGCCGCCGATGTCGGCGGGCATCAGGCGGTTCTGCTGCATCAATGCCATCAGGGCAAAACAGAACTCGCCACCCTGAGCCAGGGCCAGCCCGCTGCGCCACGCGGTTTCGCCGTCGCTGCCACGCCACTTGACCAGCGCGGCGACCACGCAGCCCTTGATGATCATCAAGCCGAGGGTCAAGCCGAGTATTTGCAGACCATCGTCGATAAACAGTTGAAGATCGATCAGCATGCCGATGCTGACGAAAAACAGCCCCAGCAGGATGTCGCGGAATGGACGTATATCGGCCTCGATCTGGTGCCGGTAATGGCTTTCTCCCAGCAGCATGCCGGCCAGGAATGCCCCCAGGGCCGGTGACAGGCCGAGCAGGTGCGTCAGCCATGCGGTGAGCAGTACGATCACCAGCGCCAGCAGCACGAACAGTTCGGCGGACCGGGACGCGGCTACTTCATGGAACAGTCGGGGCAGCAGCCAGCGGCTGGCAAGCAGCAGGCCGCCGAACAGCAGCAGAGTCTTGCCCAAGGTCACGGGGAGCGCCCAGTACCAGGCGTACTCGCTGCTGCCGGCAAAGACCGGCACCAGGGTCAGCAGTAATACCGCAACGACATCCTGGAACAGCAGCACACCGATAGCGTTCTGGCCGTGACTACTGAAAATTTCTCCCAGGCTGGTCAGCTCCTTGCTGACGATGGCCGTGGACGACAGCGCCAGCCCGGCGCCCAGGAGCAGTGCCGCCAGCGCCGGGGCACCGCAGATCACCAGCACGCCCCCCAGCAGCACCCCCGAACACACCACCTGCAAACTGCCGAGGCCGAACACCACCCTGCGCAGTTCGAGCATCTTCGACAACGAGAATTCCAGCCCCAGCGAGAACAACAGGAAGACCACGCCGAGCTCGGCCAGATCCGGCAATTCCTCGCTGTCGTTTACCCAGTCCAGGGCTGTGGGGCCGACCGCCAGCCCGACGCAGAGGTAGCCGAGTACCGGTGGCAGGCGCAATCGCCTGAACAGGGCGATGACTACCAGGGACGAGGCTAGGATGATCAGCAGGTTGGCGAACAAGAGGAACTCCGTTTCAAGACGCTGACATCCAGCTTAGGAGAGAAAATATGTCGAGCATTGCCGAAAAGACATTTGAGCTCAATGATTTGCGTCAGCGTTTTACTGAAACATGATGAGCCACGGTACGCCGCTCGACGGCCACGTGGAGCGAGCCTAGAATGATCGTCTATTTTTTCGGGTCTACCTGCCATGCCGCCTGAATGCCAGTTGTTCGGCACCCTGGGGTGCCACCTGTGTGAAGTTGCCGAGGGCGTGCTGATGCCTTTCGTCGAGCATGGCCTCTTGGTAGAACTGGTGGATATCGCCGAAAGCGAGGCCTTGTCCGAAGCCTATGGCTTGCGCATCCCCGTGCTCCGTCGGATCGATACAGGGGCGGAGCTGGACTGGCCCTTCGATGACCCTGATCGGGTTGCGGCGTTTCTGCGTTGATACCTTCCATCGCCTGAGTCCATCCACCGCCATTGGCGAAATGACATTCTTCGGTTACTGTATGCCCATACAGCAATCCGGAGTGCGTCCCTTGGTCAATGTCGAACAATTGAAAAACAGCGTGAACAGGATGTCCGCGGACGTTGTGCGCGAGGCGGTCCTGGAGTTGCGCCTGGATGGTCTGGTAACCGAAGGCAAGACACCCTTCAACAAGCTGCATTTCAACACCTGTTTTGCCGAGATCGAAGCGTTGTTCCAGCGTGCCGGTTACCACAAGCAATTGGACGTGGTGGGTTACCAGGGGCTGTTGTATGCATTGTACGACCCGGGACGTTGGGAGGCAGTCGAGGTGCTGCGCTGGTTGAAGGAGTTCACCGAGGCAGCGGAAAAACCGACATCAATTCGCGCATGAGCCAATAAGCACTGTGCCGGCTTGTGCGAGTGGCGGATAATACCGGCCCCGTAAACGCTCAAGAGTTTTTAATGTCCGGTTCATCATTTTCCGCCGCCCACCATCAGGCCAGCACACTGTACTTGCCGCCTGGCTCCTGGCAGACGGTGCTGGAATGTCTTTGCGAGCATTTCAGCACGATCAGCCGCGAGCAGTGGCTGGACCGGATTGTCCGAGGGCGGGTGTTGGACGGGGAGGGGCGGGCGATCGGTGTTGACCTGCCCTATCGCGAAGGCATGCGGATCCACTATTTTCGCGAAGTGCCCGATGAAAAACCGATCCCGGTGGTGGAGTCGATTCTCTACGTCGACGAGCATCTGGTGGTGGCGGACAAACCGCATTTCCTGCCTGTCACGCCGGCGGGGGAATACGTGGAGCAGACATTGCTGCGCCGTTTGATCCGGCGCCTGGACAACCCCCATCTGGTGCCCTTGCACCGTATTGATCGGCACACGGCCGGGCTGGTCTTGTTCTCCGCCAATCCGCAGACGCGTTCGGCTTATCAATCGTTGTTTCCGACGCGGCGAATCGAAAAAAGTTATGAAGCCATTGCCCCCGCACTGCCTGGAGTGGCTTTTCCGTGTGTGCACAGAAGCCGGATGATCGACGGCGAGCCTTTTTTCCGAATGCAGGAGGGGCCAGGCGAGCCCAATACCGAGACGGCCATGGAGGTGCTTGAGAGGAACGGCGACCTGTGGCGGTACGGCCTGTATCCGGTTACCGGGAAAAAGCACCAGCTGCGGGTGCATATGAGTGCCTTGGGGGCTGGCATCTGCAACGATCCGTTTTATCCCGATGTGATTAGGGATGCCCAGGATGACTATGCCAACCCGCTCAAGCTGTTGGCCAAGAGATTAGGTTTCATCGATCCGATCACGGGTCAGGAGCGGGTCTTCGAGAGTGATATTGCCCTGCGCTGGTAGCCATCGCACTTTCCGCCAGGCATTAAAAAGCCCGCAATGCTTGCGGGCTTTTTTCTATCTGGCTGTAACGCTGAAGATCACAGGTCTTTAACGGTACGAACCTGGTCCTTGTTCACGCGAGTCTGCTTGCCGTCCAGTTGCTCGAATTCGTAGAAGCCGCTGTCTTCGTCGTATTTTGGCGTGTCGACGGCCTGGATTTCGCGACCGTCATTCAGGGTAATCACTGTTGGCGATGCACACCCGGCGAGAGTGGCGAGGCCCAGCGCGAGCATGAAAGTGGCGAGGGTCCGTTGAGTCATGGTGTTTCTCCGAAATGGATTCTTCAAGTTACTGACCGTAAGACGTATACATCGCATGTTAGTTCCTGGCTAGTGTCAATCTGACACGCCTGTATGCCGGGCCAGCAGTTCCGGCGTATTGAGATTGGCCAGCCGGGCATCGTTGGCCGGGCATTGCAAGGCGACGGCGTGCAGTCTGCGCATGATGCGGCCGGGACTGCGTTCGCCTTCGTCCCAGGCCCTTTCAAAGTCTGCTGCCAGGACCCGTGGGATGATGCATAACAACGGCTCCCAATGCTCCCCCTGACGCACCATCAACGGCTTGCCGGGATGGCGGCTTGCCGTTTCGCGCATGCTGTCGAGCAGGCTTGAGTCGATTTGCGGGACATCGCAAGGCAGTACCAGCACATACGCATGCCGCGCCACCTTGAGGCCCGCCCGGATGCCTGCCAGCGGCCCGGGAAAATCCCCTTCGGCGTCATGCACCAGCTGGTCGGCATACAATGCGTAGCGCTCCGGGTTGCGGTTGCAAGAGATGATCAGATCGTCGCTCAGGGCCCGGGTCCGCCGATGAAGGTGGGCAATCAACGGTTCGCCTTGCCATTCCAGCAGGCCTTTGTCCTGGCCTCCCATGCGTTGTCCGCGGCCACCCGCCAGGAGCAGGATCGAGCAGGCTGGCAAGGGATCGTTCGAGGTCATGATGTGTCTCCGCACAGGCGAAAAAATGGGCCGCTGTGATATAACACCGGGCTGTTTCCCCTACAACTGGACGAGCCTATGAAAGCCAAGGCTGATGTACCTTTCGTACCGCTCAATATCGCGGTGCTGACTGTCAGTGATACCCGTACTCTGGAAACCGACACGTCGGGACAGGTTTTTGTCGACCGCCTCACGGAGGCGGGGCATAACCTTGCGGCCCGGGTACTGCTTAAAGATGATCTGTACAAGATCCGCGCTCAAGTCGCCACCTGGATCGCCGACGACGTGGTGCAAGTGGTGTTGATCACCGGTGGCACCGGTTTCACCGGTCGCGACAGCACGCCCGAGGCCGTTACGTGCCTGTTGGACAAGCAGGTCGATGGTTTTGGTGAATTGTTCCGGCAGATATCCGTGGCGGACATTGGCACTTCTACCGTTCAGTCCCGGGCGCTGGCCGGCCTGGCCAACGGTACGTTGGTCTGTTGCTTGCCGGGTTCGACCAATGCGGTGCGTACCGGATGGGACGGGATCCTCGCCGAACAACTGGACGCGCGCCATCGGCCGTGTAATTTCGTCGCCCATCTGAAACAGGCTGCCCCTTGTGAATCCCGTGGGTAAACCGGGCAAGGCCGGCGCCCTGATGGCCGTCGAGGTCGCGCTGGAGCGGTTGCTCGAGATGGCGGCAGCCACGCCCATTACTCAGCATGAGCGCGTGCCGCTGTCCGAGGCGCAGGGGCGAGTATTGGCCGAGGACCTGGTCTCGACACTTGACCTGCCGCCCTGGCCCAACAGTGCGATGGACGGCTACGCCTTGCGCCTGAATGACTGGAGCGGCGAGGCTTTGGTCGTCAGTCAGCGGGTTTTCGCCGGGCAGGCTCCAGACGCTCTCGCCGCGGGTACCTGCGCGCGTATCTTCACGGGTGCGCCGGTCCCGCCGGGTGCCGATTGCGTCGAAATGCAGGAAAACGCCATTGTCGACGATGATCAGCGGGTAAGATTCACCCAGCCCATGGTCAGCGGACAGAACATTCGACCTCAAGGACAGGAAACAACCATCGGGGAGCGAGTCCTTGACGCCGGCACCCGCCTGGGTCCGATCGAGTTGGGTCTAGCGGCATCCCTGGGGTGCGCATCGCTGCCAGTGGTGCGCAAAGTACGCGTTGCGGTGCTGTCGACCGGTGACGAACTGGTGGAGCCTGGTCAGAACCTGGGTCCAGGCCAGATCTATAACAGCAATCGTGTCCTGCTCTGTAGCTGGTTGCAGCGCCTGGGTTGCGATGTTGTCGACGCAGGTATCCTGCCCGATGATTTGCCCGCTACGCGTCGCTGTCTGGCCGGGCTGTCGGATGTCGACCTGATCCTTTCCACCGGCGGCGTATCGGTGGGGGAGGCGGATTTTCTAGGCGTTGCATTGCGCGAAGAAGGCGAGTTGACGCTCTGGAAGCTCGCTATCAAGCCTGGAAAGCCGCTGACGTTCGGGCACTTCCGTGGCCTGCCGGTAATAGGCCTGCCGGGAAATCCCGCTTCTACGCTGGTGACCTTTGCGCTGTTGGCTCGGCCTTACCTGCTGCGGCGCCAGGGCGTTCAGTCAGTGGCGCCCCTCAAGTTCAAGATACCTGCAGGCTTCACCTGGCCGAAGGCGGGCTCTCGCCGAGAGTACTTGCGAGGTCGCATTGAAGACGGTCAGGCGATCATCTACCGCAACCAGAGCTCCGGTGTCCTGCGCAGCGCCGCCTGGGCCGAGGGGCTGGTCGAAGTCCTCGAAGGGCGAACACTGGTCCAGGGTGATGAAGTGAGCTTCATTCCCTTGAGCGAAGTGCTGGATTAATCCTGGCAACGTTGTCCGCCCCGAGTGAGTAACCGTGCCTTATGCCGGCCTTTATCGCGACAGCAACGTCACCACCTGATCGAAGCGGCTGTTCGCCACCCAGCCCAGCAGGCCGACCACCACTGCGGCTGCGCCGGCCAGATAGGCGAGCCGGTGTCGGACCGCTTTCACATCGGTACGGATTTCATCCATGTCCCTGCGGATGTATTTGAGGTGAGTTTCCAGTTCAACGACGCGCGGTTCCAAATCAATTCCTCCTACGGGATTAATGCAACTTTTGCCTTCGTTTTGCTTATCGGCCCGCTCGCTCCTGAGCGGGCCAAATTGCCGGGGGGACAATTTGAATTCATGGCCGGGCATGAGGCGCTCCTCCGCTGTTTCCATGAGCCTTCAAATGATTGGTCCTGCCCCTGCGGGCCTTGATGTATCCATCCATGGGTTATCCATCCTTGTCTATTGGGTGTTTTTTCGATTCAGCGCAACAGAATGCCAAGGTGTTCCAATACGGCTGGAGGGTCAATTGAGCTGATTCGCCAGATCTTGTAGGAAAAGTCCTTGAATGAAGGGTTGCCGAGAAGAGGCAGTCCGCCGCCTCCTTCGAGGTGCTGGGTCT
The DNA here is from genome assembly GCF_051132075.1 of Pseudomonas sp. R3-56. Lineage (NCBI taxonomy): Bacteria > Pseudomonadati > Pseudomonadota > Gammaproteobacteria > Pseudomonadales > Pseudomonadaceae > Pseudomonas > Pseudomonas sp. R3-56. The sequence goes on from NZ_CP071657.1 coordinate 1,998,944, forward strand.
TATTTTGTATAAATTGAGCAGCGCCGGGCTTTTTCGGCTGAATGAGCGGTCCCATTTCCTGAACCTTCCAATGACGGAGACAACGATGAGCAAAGGCAAGGCGCTACTGATCCTGCACGGCAAGCAAGCGCTCAACGAAGAGGTTCGCGCGGCAGTGATGCTCAAGCGCAAACAGGGCTGGGACCTGGCGGTACGGTTGACCTGGGAAGCAGGGGATGCCCGGCGATGCGTCGACGAAGCACTGGATGCCGGTTACACCCGATTGATCGCCGGCGGCGGTGACGGAACCCTGCGCGATATCGCCGAGGCGATGGTCCAGCGGCCTGGCGATGCCAGCCTGGTGTTGCTCCCCCTGGGCACTGCTAACGATTTTGCCCGGGCGGCCGGCGTCCCGTTGGAGCCGGACCAGGCCCTGGAGCTGCTGGATGTCACGCCCAGGGCGATTGATGTGGGCGAGGTCGGCGGCTGTATTTTCCTGAACATGGCGACGGGCGGCTTCGGTAGCCAGGTGACCGCCAATACCTCCGAGGACTTGAAGAAAGTCCTTGGGGGCGCCGCTTATCTGTTTACCGGCCTGTCGCGTTTCAGTGAGTTGAGCGCAGCCTATGGCGAACTGCAGGGCCCCGATTTTCACTGGCGCGGCGACTTGCTGGCGCTGGGCATCGGCAATGGTCGGCAGGCGGGTGGGGGGCATTTGCTCTGTCCGCAGGCGTTCGCCGACGACGGTTTGCTCGATATCAGCATCCTCCCGGCGCCTCAAGAGGTTGTCAGTACGCTCAAGGATCTGCTGGCCGGTGGCCTGGGCATAGACAACATGTTCGTACGAGCGCGTTTGCCCTGGGTGGAAATCAAGGTGGCGCAGGGCCTGGACATCAATCTGGATGGCGAGCCGTTGCAGGTCGACGATCTACGTTTCACCGTGCGCCCGAAAGCGCTACGGGTGCACCTGCCGTCGGATTCGCCATTGCTGGAGGGTGCGGCGCTGCTCAATCATCCAGGCTGATGATCTGTTCGCGGACCGCAAACAGTACCAGTCCGGCCACGTCATGGATCTGCAGGCGCTTCATGATCTGGGCCCGGTGCGTTTCCACGGTCTTGATGCTCAGGCTCAGGCCGTTGGCGATTTCCCGGGTGGACTTGCCACGAACGATCAGCCGCAGGATCTCCAGCTGGCGCGCCGTCAGGTTGTGGTTCTGGGCTGGATCGGGCTGATGTTTCTGAACGCGGGTCAGCGCCTGGTTGATCACGGTATGGGCAATGGCCGGGCTCAGGTAGCGTTCGTTGTTGCGCAACGCGTCCAGGGCGTGCGCCAGCTCGGTGGCCGTGGTGTCCTTGAGCAGGTAGCCATGGGCTCCTGATTCCAGCGCCTGCATGATCAGCGCGGGGTCAGTGTGCATGGACAGGATCAGCACCTTGCTCTGGGGGCGTACCTTCCTGAGTTGCTGCAAGGCTTCCAGGCCGCCGGTATCCTTCATGGAAATATCCAGCAGGACGATATCGGGGTTGAGGCGTTCCACCAGTTCCGGCAATTGCGCGCCGTCACTGGCTTCGCCGACGACGGCGTAGCCAGGGAGATCCAGGACCAGGGCGCGTACACCGGCCCGGATCAGCGAGTGGTCATCTACCAGAAGCAAATTACAAGTCAATGGAGAACCTTATTCTTGCTGGCCCGCTCAAGGGCACGCGGTGCCCAGGGAATACGAGCTTCGATATGTGTGCCTTTGCCGGCCTCGCTGGTGACCTTGAGGGTGCCGCCCAACTGTTCGACTCGCTCCGACATGCCGGCCATGCCGCGCTGTCCTTCGCGGCCGGGGTGGCTGGCCGGGACGAATCCCTGGCCGTCATCGCTGATCAGCAACGTCAGCCCTTCAGGAAGGCGTTGCAGGCGCACCAGCAGATTGCTCGCCTGGGCGTGGCGCAACATGTTGGTGACGGCTTCCTGGGTGATCCGAAAGGCGGCGACGGTCATTTCGTCCGGGATGCCGGTCATGCGCTGCTGGCAATCGAGGCTCCATTTCACCGGCGTATTGGCCAATGTCTTGAGTAGATGAGCGCGGAGACTGGCTTCGAGCCCAAGGCTGGTCAGTTGCCTGGGATTGAGGATCGCCGAGACATCACGCACTTTGGTCAGGGTTTCGTCCAGCGTGTCGCTCAGTACGCTGCATTGGCCCTGCAAGTCTTCCGGCAGGCGGCGCTTGAGCCATTCACTTTGCAGTTTTGCCGCGGTCAGCAGTTGGCCAATGTCATCGTGCAGTTCGCGGCTGAGCCGGTGACGCTCGTTTTCCTGGACCTCCAGCAGTCGGTCGGCCAGTTCCTGCGGCTGGAACTTGATGGACTTGCGCGAGAGTCGATAGTGGATCCAGACACAGGCCAGCGCCGCGCCATTGAGCACCAGCAAGCCCAACGGCAGCGGATGGGCCAACAAGTAGGCCAGCAGGCAACCGAGGGTCGAGCAGATACACAGCAGCAATGTGAACCGGCGGGCGTTTTCTCGGGACGGTGGCCAGGTGATGATTGACTTGAAGCTGGCGTGCATAACGGATGGAGCCAATGAATGTTCGCTGCGGGCAGGCCAGTCAGCGCATCTGACGGGCCGGGTCGGGTAAATGTTTCAGGTCGGGGACGGCTTCGGTTGGCGGCTTCTTGCGCCGCTGTCCGAGGCGACTGACGCGAGACATAGTACCACTTCGGATTTCGTTGGTCGCGCCCGGCTTGGCGGCGGCAAAGCACGACGGGCCAGGCACATGATGTTGGTCGGCTGCTACCAGCTCACGCTTGTTTTTGTGCGTAAGGAACCAACGCCATCGGGCGCGGCGTCGGCAACGCCTCGCAGGGACTCTGGCCAACCTGGAAGGCAAATGCTTCGATCAGGGAGGTCTGTTCAGTGTTGTCCAGACTCAGTTTGCCGGTGGTGTGGTCGACGAGCTCCAATTGCCAGGCCATCAGGGTAAAGCAATCTTTCAGCGCGACCAGTGCCTGGTCATGCAGCTCCATGTGGTGTTGCGCATGACTGAGCAAGCCATGGATATGCAGCGAAAACTCCGAAACGGCCTCCAATGCGAGAGCGTCGGCCTTGTTTGCCAGCTTCAGCAACGTGCTGAGCATGCAGTCGATGGCATCCTTGTCGTTGTTGATCAGCTCCAGATGGCTCAGGCATTCCTCCGACTTGGCCAAGAGTGTCTCGGCTTCAATCAGGAACTCGGGAAGGCGCTGGCTCCAATTGTTGCGATCGTTCGGCATGCTTATCTCCACAACATCATGTCAGGCGAAAGTAGATCGCGTGTGGCGAACGGCTGGATCTCATGGCCGGTACGAACGAAGGTGCCTTGCGGATCGCAAACTCGGCCTCGCAAACGATTGCACTGAAATCGGTTGGGAGGCTGGAAATCCGTTGTTCTGCAGTCGCGCACAAAAGCCTGACTCCGTTCAGCAATGAGAATGGCGTCACATTAATGGCTATTGGATATCGGGAATATCAGGTTAGACCTGATTGTGCCTAGGGGAATCCCTTAGGCAGGGGAACTTACTGCGTCAACGGAAGTCGCGCAGCGGAAAAAACGGATGTAAAACGGAAGGCCAGTAAAGCATGATGTCTATGTGACATCAATGCCCGCGGCGGTATTTAATGTCGGGGTCAAGATCCGGCGCATACCGCCGATAGCGTCTTTACAGATTCATCCGAACAAGCCCAGGAGTCATCGATGGCCGGCATTCTCGACACAGTAGATCAACGAACCCAATTGGTGGGTGAGAATCGCCTGGAAATTCTCATGTTTCGCCTGGCGGGGCGCCAACTGTTCGCCATCAACGTATTCAAGGTCCAGGAAGTGCTGCAACTGCCGAAGCTGACCTTGATGCCCCAGCGCCACCCGTTCGTCTGTGGTGTGGTCAATCTGCGTGGCCAGACCCTTCCGGTGATCGATCTTTCCCAGGCCATCGGCATGCGTCCGCTCGTGCCGGGACCTAACAGCACCATCATCGTCACCGAGTACAACCGTTCGGTACAGGCGTTCCTGGTAGGGGGCGTGGACCGCATCGTCAACATGAACTGGGAAGCCATCCTGCCGCCTCCGACCAGTGCCGGGCGCGAGCATTACCTGACGGCTATCAGCAAGGTCGACGACCAGTTGGTGGAAATCATCGACGTGGAGAAAGTCCTCGCCGAAATCGTCCCCTACAACGCCAAGGTCTCACGGGACAAGCTCGAGGATCCGGTGCTGGAACGAGCCCGCGGTCGAGAAGTCCTGCTGGTGGACGATTCCAATGTCGCGCTCTCGCAGTTGCGTGACACCCTGGGCCAGTTGGGCGTGAAGATGCACATCGCCAGCGACGGCTTGAAGGCACTGAACATGCTCAAGGCCTGGGCCGACACCGGCGAAGTGATGACCGACAAGTTGCTGATGATTTTCACCGACGCGGAAATGCCCGAGATGGACGGCTACCGCCTGACCACGGAAATCCGCAACGATCCACGCCTGCGTGGGCTCTACGTGGTGCTGCATACCTCGCTGTCCGGCAGCTTCAACGATTCGATGGTCAAGAAGGTTGGCTGTGACAACTTCCTTTCCAAATTCCAGCCGGACAAGCTGGTCGACGTGGTGCGCCAGCGGTTGATGCTCGGCTGAGGCTGATCGAGGTTTGCTTCACCGGCTCGCTCGTATAAGGTTGCGCTTTTTCGTCATCAGGGAAAGTTGATCATGTTGCGGCTGAGCGCGCTGTATCGGTATCCGTTGAAGTCCGGCAAGGGGCAGCCGCTGCAGGGCATCGGCCTGGACAAGCTCGGGCTCGACGGTGATCGACGCTGGATGCTGGTGGATGAGGCCAGCGGGCGCTTCCTGACCCAGCGGGCCGTGGCAAAGCTGAGCCAGCTTTCGGCGTTGTGGAACGCGGCGGGCGGACTGACACTCAGCGCGCCGGGCTACGGCGCCATCGAGGTGCCGCTGCCGCCTTCTCTCGAAGAACAACGGCGTGGCGTGATCATCTGGCGCGATACGCTGCGTGTGCCGGATGCCGGTGACGCGGCGGCTGCCTGGGTCAGTGAGTTCATCGGCAATCGCACCCGGCTGGTCCATGTGCCGGTGGAGTTGGCTCGTACCACGGCAGCCGGCTACGGCAAGGATGACGACAAGGTGGCCTTCGCCGACGGTTTTCCCTTGTTGTTGATCGGCCAGGCCTCGTTGGAGGATTTATCGGGCAGGGTCGGCCGCTCGCTGGAAATGCTGCGCTTTCGTCCCAACCTGGTGGTCGAGGGCAGCGAGGCGTTCGCCGAAGACGGCTGGAAGCGTATTCGTATCGGCGAGGTGGAGTTCCGGGTGGTCAAGCCGTGTTCACGCTGCATCATGACCACGGTCGATCCGCAAACCGGCGAACGCGATCCGCAGCGCGAGCCTTTCGCCACGTTGCAGCAGTACCGTTCTACGCCGGATGGTGCGATGTTCGGCCAGAATCTGGTCAACGATGGCAATGGCCGACTTGAGGTCGGCATGCCGGTCGAAGTGCTGGAATAGAAGATCCCTGAATAAAAATGCCCGTGTCGCTGGACACGGGCATTTTTATTTATCACGCAGGCGCTTTGGTGGCGAGGGAGCAAGCTCCCTCGCCACGGCTCAGCCGCGATATTCGCAGAGGTAAGCCGTGTCGACGGCTACCTTGAGCTGGAACTTGCTGTTGGCCGGGACGTTGAACTGGCTACCGGCGGCGAAGGTTTCCCAATCGGTGCTGTCGGGCAGTTTCACTGTCAGGGCGCCGGAAACAACATGCATGATTTCCCGCTGCGCAGTGCCGAACTCATATTCGCCCGGTGCCATGACGCCGATGGTCGCTGGACCTTCGGCGGTACCGAAGGCGATCGACTTGACGGTGCCGTCGAAGTACTCGTTGACTTTGAACATGGGCGATTCCTCGAGAAAGGGCTGAAAAAGGCCGGCCAGTATGCACAAGGCCACAACAGTCGTCATCTGTCGCGCCTGGCAGGGCGCTCAGCCGGTCAGCACCAGCGGCAACAATCGCGCCGTATTACGGGCGTCCTCCAATGCACGGTGCTGTTGGCCGCAGAACTGCAGACCGGCCAGTTGCAACGCCGCATTGAGCCCCAGCGGTCGCTCCAGCCGACGGGCCTTGGCAAAGCGCTGCTTGAGATTCATGTGCGGTACCTGGGCGAGCGCGCTTTGCAAGTGCTGGCCTTGCCATTCCTGAAGCAACTGCTTGCGGTCGTAGTCCCCCCAACTGACCCAGCCTTCGAGGTTCGCTCGATAAGGCGCCAGCCAGTGTTCGAATGCCGGCCAGACCTCGGTCAGCGGTGCGGCGCCGTCAATATTGGCCTGGCTGATATGCGTCAGCGTGCGACAGAAAGAGGTCAGCAACGGGCGCCTCAGCGGCCGTACAAACCGCTGGAAATGGTCCACCTCGCGCCCATCCCGATTCACCAGGGTGGCGCCGATTTCGATGATTTCCATTTCGGTAACCGGCCAGCCACCTTCGTCGGTGGTGGCTTCCAGATCAATCACCAGCCAGTAAGGCATTGCAAGGTTCCCGGTATCGGCGTGCAGATGGGTTTGAGCGTAGTCAAACCCGAAGCATCCGCCTAGTCCCTGATGACGCCCGAGCGACCAGACCGGCCTGATGGAGGTTGTCCTGCATGGAAGATGGCTGTTCGCTGTCCGAGCGCTTGCTTGGTTGCCTTGGCCAGCTTAAATTGCCCCGCGCGACCGGATGAAAGAAGAACAATGATCGAGCCGCTGTTTTAAATTGATCGTGCGGCTGGCTAAGCGGCTGAAACCGCCTAGCGTGAAGAGTGATGGGGACTTTGGGGAGTGTTATCTTGACGTGTTCGCCGATGGGGATGACCTCACGTACCTTGCTGGCCGTCCTGGCCATGTTCTTGACCGTGTCAGCTGAAGCTGCACAAGTGGTCCGGATCGGCGCGGCGCATTTCCCGCCTTATACCGTTCGTCCCGAAAACGGCGCCGACACCGGTCTGTTACCGCAATTGGTGGAAGCCTTGAACCGGTCACAGGCCGACTATGAATTCGTGCTGGTACCCACTTCGATTCCGCGCCGGTTCAACGATTTCAAGCAGGGCCGGGTCGACATGGCGATTTTCGAAAACCCCGACTGGGGCTGGCAGGATGTGCCCCATACTCCGGTAGACATGGGCCTGGAGGATGCGGAGATATTCGTCGCCCAACGCCAGCCGGATCGCCAGCAGAGCTATTTCGCCGATCTCAGGGGCAAGCGCTTGGCCCTGTTCAGCGGTTATCACTATGCGTTTGCCGAATTCAACGCCGATCCGAAGTTCCTCATCGGCCAATACAACGCCACGTTGACCTATTCCCACGACAGCAACCTGCAGATGGTGTTGCGCACGCGCGCGGACATTGCCCTGGTGACCCGTTCCTACCTCAGCGATTACGTGTTGCGCAATCCGCAAGTGGCCTCGCAGTTGCTGGTATCCGAACGCATCGACCAGATTTACCATCATTACGCACTGATCCGGCCCCAGGCTCCCATTTCTCCCCAAGCGTTCGCCCAGATATTGCAGAAGTTGCGGGACAACGGCCAGTTGCTGGAAATCTTCCAGCCCTACCGGATCGAGCTGGTGCCGACCCACGCCCATTGAAAGCGGACCTTAAATTTATCTGCCTGGCTCACGTCACACGTTGACCACCGACGAAAACGTGAGCTCCCATGTCCAACCTCAATCAGCCGACCCTATTGCCCTTGCCCGGCGGGCGCAGCCTGGGTGCCGATGAAACCGAACGCCACCTGAGCCTGATGCTCGAAGGCGCGCCGCTGATCCGCCTGCGCCTGGAGCGCGGTCCCCAGTTGCACGTGCATTTGCAGGAAAACAACGACCGGCCGGTCGGCCCGGCACTCTGGGCGGCCTGCTATTGGCTGTTTGCCAGGGATCCCGAATGTCAGCGCCTGGTCTGGCACCTCAATGAGCGTCCCGGTGAGGCCCTGCTCAGCGGTTTGCTGACGGGCGGGGAACTCAGCGACGAATATATCTGCGAACGCACGCTGTTCTGGCAACTGCCGCAGCCCTGGCTGGGAGAGTCGTTCAGCGGCAGTTATCCGCAACAGATGATCGTCACCGACGGCAAGCGCCATCCACGTCGCCCGATCAAGCCGCGCGGCGAGGTGTATCGCCGTTTCGACGCGCGGCTAGGGGCCTGGGTGTCTTTGCGCACGCTTGAAATCGAGCAAGACCTGACGCGATTCAACCGCTGGCAGAACAGCCCCAGGGTGGCTAGCTTCTGGCAGGAGGAGGGCAGCCTGGAACAGCACCGCGAGTACTTGACCAGGCTTGAGCATGACCCTCGGGTCTTGACCTTGATCGGTTGTTTCGATGAGCAGCCATTCGCCTACTTCGAAGCCTATTGGGCCAAGGAGGATCGAATCGCACCGTTTTATGACGCTCACGCTTATGACCGCGGCATCCACATGCTGGTGGGCGAAGAGCAGCATCGAGGTCCGCACAAGGTCGCAAGCTGGCTATCGGCACTGGTGCATTACCTGTTTCTCGACGATCCGCGTACCCAGCGCGTGGTGGCCGAGCCTCGGGCCGACAATGCCCGGATGATCGGGCATCTGCATAACCAGTGTTTTCACTGCGAAAAGGAATTCGATTTCCCGCACAAGCGCGCGGCGCTGATGATCCTGGGGCGCGAGCGGTTTTTTGACCGGTGTTCGTTGGTGTAGGGCTTCAAGGCCCCATCGCGAGCAAGCTCGCTCCCACAGGTTGGTCGTGAACCCTGTGGGAGCGAGCTTGCTCGCGATGAGGACAGCAACCCAATGCGGATTTCACCGCCGGGCGAACGTATCCCCACGCACCCCTGACACCTTGCGGCAATGCACCAGGGCGTCGCGGATCATGAAGTTCACCAGTGTCGGCGAGACGCCCAGTTCCTTGGCGATGTCTTTCTGCGGCACGCCGTGCAGGCGGTACATCTCGAAGGCGTAACGGGTTCGGCTAGGCAGCTCGGTCAGCGCGTCGGCAATGTGTTCGAGGGTGGAAAAGTTGATATGCGACGTTTCTGGCGAAGCACCCTGGATCACCACGTTCAATCCTTCTTCTTCCGGCCCCGAATATTTCTGTTCCAACGCCTGTTTGCGGTAGTGGTCGATCGCCAGATTGCGCACGATCTGGAACAGGTAGCTGAGTTGAGCCTTGAAGGACGAGGTGATCTGAGGCGCCGATTGCAACCGGAAAAACGCATCCTGGACCACGTCTTCCGCGCGGGAGCGGCAACCGGTGATACGCGCTGCGATCTTGACCAGGATCATCCGGTTGTCGACGAAGGCCTGGAGTAGCGGTGAGTCGCACCTGCTTGTGGATACTTGTTCCGTCATGGAATTCACCTTACTGCAAATAGTTAGCGGGACGACCCGTGCATCGGACCCGTCCTACATGTCGAGCGCCAAATTAGGCTTAATGATAATCGTTGTCAATTGAGAAGAAGAATTATTGATGGGCGGAAGTCCAGCCTGGAAACTGCGACCCGTTGCCGCGGCGTGGCGCCGTCCGATGATCATCCGGATGAGCGGAGGCAAGGCCTGCGACTAATTATTTGCCGGTGTAATCCGTTCCCAAGGGTGACCACTTGCAAGCCGAATCCAGGCAGGAACCCCACATGACCGACGCGTTCGAACTCCCCAGCACCCTGGCCCATGCCCTCCAGCGCCGCGCCGCGTTGACGCCGGACCGGGTGGCCTTGCGCTTTCTTGCCGACACCCCGCAGCAGGGCGTCGTGTTGAGTTATCGCGACCTGGACTTGCGCGCCCGGACCATCGCCGCCGCTTTGCAGGCCGAGGCGGAACTGGGTGATCGCGCCGTACTGCTATTCCCCAGCGGCCCGGATTACGTCGCGGCTTTTTTCGGTTGCCTGTACGCCGGCGTGATCGCCGTTCCGGCCTACCCACCCGAGTCCACCCGCCGCCACCATCAGGAGCGTCTGCTATCGATCATCGCCGACGCCCAGCCGCGGCTGTTGCTCACCAGCAGTGAGGTGCGCGACACGCTACAGGCCATCGAATCGGCGCCGCCGGTACTCTGTGTCGATACCGTCGATCCGGCCCACGCCGGCCAATGGCGGGCGCCGAACCTGCAAGACGATGACATCGCCTTCCTGCAATACACCTCCGGCTCCACTGCGTTGCCCAAGGGGGTGCAGGTGAGCCACGGCAACCTGGTGGCCAACGAAGCGCTGATCCGGCATGGCTTCGGCATTGACGTGAATCCCGACGACGTCATTGTCAGCTGGCTGCCGCTGTATCACGACATGGGCCTGATCGGCGGTTTGCTGCAACCGATCTTCAGCGGGGTGCCGTGCGTACTGATGTCGCCGGCGTATTTCCTCGCCCGACCGTTGCGTTGGCTGGAAGCGATCAGCGAGTACGGCGGCACCATCAGCGGCGGCCCGGATTTCGCCTACCGGCTGTGCAGCGAGCGGGTCAGTGAGTCGGCCCTGGAGCGCCTCGACTTGAGCCATTGGCGCGTGGCCTATTCCGGCTCCGAACCGATTCGCCTCGACAGCCTGGAGCGCTTCGCCGAAAAATTTGCCTCGTGCGGCTTCACGCCGGACAGTTTCATGGCTTCCTATGGCTTGGCTGAAGCCACCCTGTTCGTCGCCGGCACGCCGCGTGGCCGAGGGATCCCCGCGATGCGGATGGATGACGCGGCATTGGCGCAAAACCGCGCCGAGCCGGGGCAGGGCAACGCAGTGATGAGTTGCGGCGTGAGCCAGCCGGACCACTCGGTACTGATCGTCGAGCCCGCCACGCTACAACCGCTGGCCGACAACCAGGTCGGCGAAGTCTGGGCCGCCGGGCCGAGCATTGCCCACGGTTACTGGCGCAACCCCGAGGCCAGCGCCAGGACATTCGTCCAGCATGCCGGCCGCACCTGGCTGCGCACCGGCGACCTTGGCTTTGTGCGCGAAGGCGAGCTGTTCATCACGGGGCGCCTGAAGGATTTGCTCATCGTTCGCGGGCATAACCTTTATCCACAGGACATCGAGCAAGCCGTAGAACGCGAGATCGAGGTGGTGCGCAAGGGACGGGTCGCTGCATTCGCGGTCGACAACGGCGGCGAAGAGGGGATCGGGATTGCCGCGGAAATCAGCCGCAGTGTGCAGAAAATCCTCCCGGCCGAGGCCTTGATCAAAGCGATTCGCCAGGCCGTGGCCGATGCTTGCCAGCAAGCCCCGAGCGTGGTGGTGCTGCTCAATCCCGGAGCCTTGCCGAAGACTTCGAGCGGCAAGCTGCAGCGGTCGGCCTGCCGGGCACGACTGGCTGACGGCAGCCTCGACAGCTATGCGCTGTTTCCCTCGGTCGAGGTGGAGCAAACCCATGAGGCGGGCGCTTCATCGAAGCTGCAAACGCTGATTGGCCAGATCTGGTGCGAGCAGTTACAGGTCGACCAGGTCCAGGGCGCCGATCATTTCTTCCTGCTGGGTGGCAACTCCATCGCCGCCACCCAAGTCATTGCGCGGCTGAGCGAAACCCTCGGCCTGGAGCTCAACCTGCGCCTGCTCTTCGAAGCCCCAACGCTCGGCGCTCTTGCCGCGGCGGTGGCGAACCTGCAGCAGGACGGCGGCCAGGCCCAGGACGCCATCAGCCGGTTGCCACGCCACGAGCCGCTGCCGCAATCGTTGGCGCAAAACCGCTTGTGGCTGACCTGGCAGTTGGATCCGGCAAGCCGTGCCTACAACATTCCCGGCGCCATCCGCCTGCGCGGCGAGCTGGACGAAAACGCCTTGCGCGCCAGCTTCCAGCAATTGATCGAGCGCCATGAGTCCCTGCGCACGCGGTTCCTGGAACGCGATGGGGTGGCCTTGCAGCAAATCGATCCGGCCGGCGAGTTCAATCTTCAGGTGATCGATCTTTGCGACATGCCTGCTGACCAGCGCGAAGCGCGGGCGCGGCAGATCCGCGAAGACGAAGCCGCCACCCAGTTCGATCTGGAAAAGGGTCCGCTGCTGTGGGTCACCTTGTTGCGCCTGGATCAGGACGACCATCAACTGTTGGTGACGATGCACCACATCATCGCCGATGGCTGGTCGATGAACGTCCTGATCGAGGAGTTCTCACGGCTCTACGCCGCGGCGTCCCAGGGGCAGGTCGCCGAGTTGGCGCCGTTGCCGTTGCACTACGCCGACTACGGCAGTTGGCAGCGCCAATGGCTCGGGCAAGGTGAAGCTGAGCGCCAGCTGGCCTATTGGAAACAGCAACTGGGCGATGAGCATCCGACCCTGGCACTGAGCACCGATCATCCGCGCAGCGCCCTGCATCAGCGCAGCGCCGCGCGCCACAGCCTGCGCCTGGACAAGGACCTCGGCGATGCCCTGCGCCGGACGGCCCTGGCTCATGACGCCACGCCGTTCATATTCTTGCTGGCGGCATTCCAGGCGTTGCTGCAGCGCTACACCGGCCAGTCCGACATCCGCATCGGCGTGCCCAACGCCAACCGCCCGCGCCGGGAAACCCAGGGCCTGATCGGCTTCTTCATCAACACCCAGGTGCTGCGCGCGCAAATCGATTCGCGCCAGCCATTCGCCGCGCTGCTGGCCCAGGCCCGGGAAGCCACGCTGGGCGCCCAGGCGCATCAGGACCTGCCTTTCGAACAACTGCTGGAAGCGTACCCACAGGCGCGGGAACAAGGTCTGTTCCAGGTCATGTTCAACCATCAGCAGCGCGACCTCGGCGCGTTGCGGCGCCTGCCGGGGCTGTTGGCCGATGAGTTGCCCTGGCACAGCCGCGAAGCCAAGTTCGACTTGCAGTTGCATAGCGAAGAGGACCGCAACGGACGGTTGGCGCTGTCGTTCGATTACGCTGACGAGCTGTTCGAGGCCACGACTATCACCCGCTTGGCCGAACACTTTTGCAGCCTGCTTCGGGCGGTTTGTAGCAACCCGCAGCAGGCGATCGGCGACGTGCAGCTGTTGAGCGACGCTGAATCCGCCCAACAGCTGCCATGGGGCTCGGCGCCTTGCGAGCCGGCCAGCCAGTGGCTGCCGGAACTGCTCAACGAACAGGCCCGCCGCACCCCGCAACGTACCGCGTTGCAGTGGGACGGTGGTGCGCTGGACTATGCCGAGCTGCACACCCAGGCCAATCGCCTGGCCCATTACCTGCGGGACAAAGGCGTCGGCCCGGACGTCTGCGTGGCGATTGCCGCCGAGCGTTCGCCGCAGTTGCTGATCGGCGTGTTGGCGATCATCAAGGCGGGGGGCGCCTATGTGCCGCTGGATGTCGATTATCCGGCCGAGCGCCTGGCCTACATGTTGGGTGACAGCGGCGTCGATCTGCTGCTGACCCAAACCGCCTTGCTGGACCGCTTGCCGGCCTGCGCAGGCGTCAGCGTCATCGCCATGGACGCCCTGCATCTGGAGCAATGGCCGAGCAATCCGCCGGGGCTGCATTTGCATGGCGAGCATCTGGCGTACGTGATCTACACCTCCGGTTCGACCGGTCAGCCGAAGGGCGTCGGCAACACCCATGCCGCCCTGGCCGAGCGCCTGCAATGGATGCAGGCCGCCTATGGGCTGGATGAAACCGACGTGCTCATGCAAAAGGCGCCGATCAGTTTCGACGTGTCGGTGTGGGAGTGTTTCTGGCCGCTGATCAACGGCTGCCAACTGGTACTGGCCGGCCCCGGCGAGCACCGCGACCCGCACCGCATCGCGCAGTTGGTCGAGCGGTTTGGCGTGACCACGCTGCATTTTGTACCGCCGCTGCTCAGCCTGTTCCTCGAGGAGCCGTTGAGCGCCCGCTGCACGAGCTTGCGGCGGATTTTTTCCGGCGGCGAAGCGTTGCCGGCCGAGTTGCGCAACCGGGTGCTGGCGCAACTGCCGGCGGTGCAGCTGCACAACCGCTACGGCCCGACCGAAACCGCTATCAACGTCACGCACTGGCACTGCAGCGAAGCCGATGGCGAGCGCTCGCCGATCGGTCGTCCGCTGGCCAATGTGCTCTGTCGCATCCTCGACAGCGACCTCAATCCGGTGCCGGTCGGTGTGCCGGGTGAATTGTGCATCGGTGGCCTCGGCCTGGCCCGGGGTTACCTGGGGCGACCGGGGCTGACGGCCGAGCGGTTTGTCGCCGACCCGCTGGGTTCGGCCGGCGCGCGCCTGTACCGCACCGGCGACCGGGCGCGCTGGGGCGCTGACGGCGTCATCGAATACCTCGGCCGCCTCGACCAGCAGGTCAAGCTGCGTGGTTTCCGGGTCGAGCCGCAGGAAATCGAAGCGCGACTGCTCGCCCAGCAGGGCGTCGCCCAAGCGGCGGTGCTGGTACGTGACACCGCGGCCGGTGCGCAATTGATCGGCTACTACACCGCGGTCGATGTCGATGAAGATGAAACCGTCCAGTCTGCTCGCCTGACAAACGCCCTCGTCGGCGAATTGCCCGACTACATGGTGCCTGCGCAATTGTTGCGCCTGGACGTCATGCCCCTGAGTCCGAGCGGCAAGCTCGACCGTCGCGCCTTGCCCGAGCCGCAGTGGCAAGTGCGCGAGCACGTCGAGCCGGTCAGCGCCCTCGAACAGCGGGTCGCCGGCATCTGGCGCGACGTGCTGGGTCTGGAGCGCGTTGGCTTGCGCGACGACTTTTTCGCCTTGGGCGGCCATTCGTTGCTGGCTACCCAGATCATTTCCCGCACCCGCCAGGCCTGCAATGTCGAGCTACCGCTGCGCGCGTTGTTCGAGGCCAGTGAGTTGGGCGCCTTCGCTGAACAGGTGCGGTTGATTCAGGTAAGCGGCCAGACCAACCGCCAGCCGCCGATCGAGAAAGTCGACCGCAGCCAACCGGTGCCGCTGTCCTATTCCCAACAGCGTATGTGGTTCCTCTGGCAAATGGAGCCGGACAGCCCGGCCTACAACGTCGGCGGCATGGCGCGGGTGCGCGGGGTGCTGGATGTCGGACGCTTTGAAGCGGCGTTGCAGGCCTTGATCCTGCGCCATGAAACCCTGCGCACAACGTTCCCGAGCATCGATGGCGTGCCTCGCCAACAGGTGCACGGCGAGACGGGCCTGCGCATGGGCTGGAAGGATTTCTCGATGCTGGACGCCGACATGCGCCAGCAACGGGTCCGGCAACTGGCCGACAGCGAGGCCCACGAACCCTTCGACCTGGAAACCGGGCCGCTGCTGCGGGCCTGCCTGGTCAAGACCGCCGAGCATGAGCATTACTTTGTGCTGACCTTGCACCACATCGTCACCGAAGGGTGGGCGATGGATATTTTCGCCCGTGAGCTGAGCGCGCTGTATGAAGCCTTCGTCGATGATCGCGAGTCGCCGCTGGAGCCGTTGCCGGTGCAATACCTCGACTACAGCGTCTGGCAGCGCCAATGGCTGGAATCCGGCGAGCGCCAGCGTCAACTGGACTACTGGACCGCTCAACTGGGCCGCGAACATCCCTTGCTGGAACTGCCAGCCGACCGCCCGCGTCCGCCGGTGCAAAGTCATCGTGGCGAACTGTTCCGTTTCGACCTCAGCGATGAGTTGGCCGCGCGGGTCCGCGCCTTCAATGCCGAACGTGGCCTGACCCTGTTCATGACCATGACCGCCGCCCTGGCCGTGCTGCTTTATCGCTACAGCGGCCAGGCCGACCTGCGCATCGGCGCGCCGGTGGCCAACCGCATCCGCCCGGAAAGCGAAGGGCTGATCGGCGCGTTCCTCAACACCCAGGTGCTGCGTTGCCAGCTCGACGGGCAAATGTCGGTGGGCGAACTGTTCGAGCAGGTGCGCCACACCGTGATCGAAGGCCAGTCCCACCAGGACTTGCCCTTCGATCATCTGGTCGAAGCCCTGCAACCGCCGCGCAGTGCCGCGTACAACCCGCTGTTCCAGGTGATGTGCAACGTCCAGCGCTGGGAATTCCAACAGAGCCGCACGTTGGCCGGCATGAGCGTCGACTACTTGGTCAACGACGCCCGCGCCACCAAGTTCGACCTCAACCTGGAAGTCACCGACCTCGACCAGCGCCTGGGTTGCTGCCTGACCTACAGCACCGATCTGTTCGATGAGCCGCGCATCGCCCGCATGGCCGGTCATTGGCGCAACCTGTTGGAGGCGTTGCTGGTCGATCCGGCTCGGCGGCTGAGCGAATTGCCGTTGCTTGGCGTCGGCGAGCAGCAGCAAATGCTCGACAGCCTGGGCGTCGAGCCCGGTGAGCATCGCCTCGATCAATGCCTCCACGTGCTGTTCGAAGAACAGGCCCGGGCGCGTCCCGACGCAGCCGCGCTGACGTTCGCCGGGCAGACCCTGAGCTATGCCGAACTCGAACGCCGCGCCAATCGCCTGGCCTGGATGCTGCGCGAGCGGGGCGTCGGGCCGCAGGTGCGGGTGGGCCTGGCCCTGGAGCGCTCGCTGGAAATGGTCATCGGCCTGCTGGCGATCCTCAAGGCCGGTGGCGCCTACGTGCCGCTGGATCCGGAATACCCGCTGGACCGCTTGCACTACATGATCGAAGACAGTGGCGTCGGTCTGCTGCTCAGCGACCGGACCATGTTCCAGGCCCTCGGCCCATTGCCGCCGGGCGTGCAGCGCTGGTGCCTGGAGGACGACAGCGAGGCGTTGGCGCAGTATCCGGACCAGTCACCGTCGCTGATCAATCTGCCGCAGCACCATGCATACCTGATCTACACCTCCGGCTCCACCGGCAAGCCCAAGGGCGTGGTCGTGTCCCACGGTGAAATCGCCATGCATTGCCAGGCGGTGATCCACCGTTTCGGCATGCGTCCGGACGACTGCGAGCTGCATTTCTATTCGATCAATTTCGACGCGGCCACCGAGCGCCTGCTGGTGCCGTTGCTCAGCGGCGCTCACGTGGTGCTGCGCGCCCAGGGCCAGTGGGGTGCTCAGGAAATTTGCGGGCTGATCCGTGAGCACCGCATCAATATTCTTGGCTTTACCCCGAGTTATGGCAGCCAGTTGGCGCAATGGCTGGCGACCCAGGGGCAAACGTTGCCGGTGCGCATGTGCATCACCGGTGGCGAAGCGTTGACCGGCGAACATCTGCAGCGCATCCGCGCCGCGTTCAGCCCGAGCCTGTTTTTCAACGCCTATGGTCCGACCGAGACGGTGGTGATGCCGCTGGCGAGCCTGGCGCCGGAACAACTGGAGGAGGGCGCGGGCAGCGTACCGATCGGCAGCGTGATCGGCGCCCGGCGGGCCTACATTCTCGACGCGGACCTGGCGTTGGTGCCGCCAGGCGCGACGGGTGAGCTGTACGTTGGTGGTGCCGGCCTGGCCCAGGGTTATCACCAGCGTCCGGGCATGACCGCCGAGCGCTTCGTCGCCGATCCGTTTGCCGCTGATGGCGGTCGGCTGTACCGCACCGGCGACCTGGTGTGCCAGCGTGCCGACGGCCAAGTGGAGTACCTGGGACGAATCGATCATCAAGTGAAGATTCGCGGTTTCCGCATCGAACTGGGGGAAATCGAAAACCGCCTGCTGGAGCACGCTGCCGTGCGCGAAGCGGTGGTCCTGGCCCTCGACATGCCGGGCGGCAAGCAGTTGGCCGCTTATCTGGCCAGCGACATCGCTGAGCAGGACGCCACGGCGCAAGCGGCCCTGCGCGAAGCGCTGAAGCAGCACCTCAAGGCGCAACTGCCGGAGTACATGGTGCCGACTCACCTGATCCTGCTGGCGAGCATGCCGCTGACCGCCAACGGCAAACTCGATCGCCGCGCCTTGCCAATACCGGATCCGGAGCTCAATCGCCAGCAGTACGTGGCGCCGAGCAATGCCCTGGAACAAGCGCTCGCAGCGATCTGGTGCGAGGTGCTGAACGTCGGGCAGGTCGGCCTGAATGACAACTTCTTCGAGCTGGGCGGCGATTCGATCCTGTCGATCCAGGTCGTCAGCCGTGCCCGGCAGCAGGAAATTCACTTCACGCCGCGAGACCTGTTCCAGCATCAAACCGTGCAGGCCCTGGCCGCCATCGCCACCCGCAGCGAGCAGGTGAGTGTCGAGCAAGGGCTGCTGAGCGGTGAGTCGGGACTTACGCCGATCCAGCACTGGTTCTTTGCCAGCGAGATACCCAACCGTCATCACTGGAACCAGGCGCTGCTGCTGGAGCCGACCACGCTGCTCGAACCACAGCTTCTGGAGCAGGCGCTGCAGGCTGTTTTCCAGCAGCATGATGCCTTGCGCCTGGGCTTCGCCAACACTGCCGGGCATTGGCGCGCCGAGCACCAGCCCTTGTTCGATGGGGCGTTGCTGCAGCATCTTTCGGTGGAATCCACACAAGCCTGCGAAGCGCTGTTTGCCCAGGCGCAGCTTGGCTTCCAGCTGTCGAGCGGGCCATTGCTGCGCGCCGTGCTGGCGGACTTGCCGGACGGTCGGCAGCGCCTGCTGATCGCCATTCATCACCTGGTGGTGGACGGGGTTTCATGGCGGGTATTGATGGACGATCTGCAGACGGCTTACCGCCAATCTGCCGGCGGGCAGACGCTGCGGCTACCGGCCAAGACCAGCCCGTTGCGTGACTGGGCTGCGCGGTTGCAGGCCTACGCTGGCAGCGAATCTCTGCGCGAGGAATTGAACTGGTGGCGCGACCAACTGAGCGGGCCGGACGTTACGCTGCCTTGCGCGAACCCTGGCGGTGGGCGGCAGGAGCGACACGCCGCAAGCGTCAGCGTGCGCCTGGACGCCGAGCGTACCCGGCAACTGTTGCAGCAGGCACCGAGCGCCTATCGCACCCAGGTCAACGACCTGCTGCTCACGGCGCTCGCCCGCGTGCTGTGCCGCCAAGGCAATCAGCAATCGGCGCTGATCCAGCTCGAAGGCCATGGCCGCGAGGCGCTGTTTGATGACGTCGACCTGACGCGCACCGTGGGCTGGTTCACCAGTGTCTATCCGCTGCGCCTGAGCCCGGCGGCCGATGATGTCGGCGCGTCGGTCAAAGCCATCAAGGAGCAACTGCGCGCGGTGCCCCACAAGGGCCTCGGCTACGGCGTGCTGCGTTATCTGGCGGACGCCGGCACACGCCAGGCGATGGCCGGTTTGCCGCAAGCGGCGATCACTTTTAATTACCTCGGTCAGCTTGACCATACGCTCGGCCAGGACGCGTTGTTCCAACCGCTGGATACGCCACTTGGCGCCATTCATGACCCTGACGCGCCACTGCCGAACGAGCTGAGCGTCGACGGCCAGGTCAGCGGCGGCGAACTGCTGTTGCGCTGGACCTTCAGCGCCGAGCGGCATGACCGTGAAAGCATCGTCGCGCTGGCCGAGGCCTATCTCGACGAGTTGCAGCGGCTGATCGAACATTGCCTGGCGGACGAGGCGGGCGGCCTGACGCCGTCGGACTTCCCGCTGGCGAAACTGACCCAGGCGCAATTGGACAACCTGCCGGTGCCGGCCGGGCAGATCGAGGATGTCTACCCGCTGACGCCGATGCAGGAAGGCATGTTGCTGCACACCCTGCTCGAACCGGGCACGGGCCTGTACTACATGCAGGACCGCTACCGCATCAACAGCGAACTGGACCCGCAGCGTTTCGCCCAGGCCTGGCAGGCGGTGATTGCCCGCCACGAAGCCTTGCGCGCTTCGTTCTGCTGGAACGTCGGCGAAGACATGCTGCAGATCATCCACAAGCCCGGGCGCACGCCGGTGGAATACCTCGACTGGCTGCATGTGCCTGAGAACGATCAGGAGCCCAAGCTCCAGGCGCTGCTCAAGCGCGAGCGCGAGGCCGGTTTCGATCTGCTCAACGAGGCACCGTTTCACCTGCGATTGATCCGGGTCGGCGCGGCGCGCTACTGGTTCATGATGAGCAACCACCACATCCTGATCGATGCATGGTGCCGCTCACTGCTGATGGATGATTTCTTCGAGATCTACACCGCCCTCGGTGAACATCGCGAGCCCCGGCTGGCCGTGCCGCCGCGCTATCGCGACTACATCGGCTGGTTGCAACGCCAGGGCCTGGCTGAAGCCCGGCAATGGTGGAAGCAGAACCTGCAAGGCTTCGAGCGGACCACGCCGATCCCCGCCGATCGCCCGTTCCTGCGCGAACACGCCGGTGACAGTGGCGGCATGGTCGTCGGTGACTGCTACACCCGGCTCGACGCTCGGGACGGCGCGCGACTGCGAGAACTGGCCCAGGCCCATCAATTGACCGTGAATACGTTCGCCCAGGCCGCGTGGGCCCTGGTATTGCGCCGGGTCAGCGGCGATCGGGACGTACTCTTCGGCGTCACCGTGGCCGGGCGCCCGGTGGAATTGCCGCAGATGCAACGCACCGTGGGCTTGTTCATCAACAGCGTCGCTCTGCGGGTGCAGATCCCGGGCGATGACCAGGGTTGCAGCGTGCGTCAGTGGCTCAACGGCTTGCTGGACAGCAACATGCAGTTGCGCGAATACGAATACCTGCCGCTGGTGAGCATCCAGGAAGTCAGCGAACTGCCCAAGGGCCAGCCGCTGTTCGACAGCCTCTTCGTGTTCGAGAACGCACCGGTGGAAGTCTCGGTGCTGGATCGTGCCCAGAGTCTCAATGCCACCTCGGACTCGGGCCGCACCCACACCAACTTCCCGCTGACGGCGGTCTGCTATCCGGGCGATGACCTGGGCCTGCACCTGTCTTACGACCAGCGCTATTTCGATGAGTCCACCGTCCAGGGCCTGCTGGGCGAGTTCAAGCGATTGCTGCTGGCCTTGATGGAAGGTTTCCACGGTGACGTGGCCGAGCTGCCGCTGATTGGCAGCGCGGAACAGGACTTCCTGATCGAAGGCTGCAACCAGAGCGAGCGCGCCTATCCGCTGGAGCGCAGTTACGTCGAGCTGTTCGAGGCCCAGGTGGCGGCCCATCCGCAACGCATCGCCGCCAGTTGCCTGGAGGCCCGCTGCACTTACACCGAGCTGAACGAGCGCAGCAATCGCCTCGGCCACGCGTTGGTCGCCGCTGGCGTCGGGCTCGACCAACCGGTGGCGCTGCTGGCCGAACGCGATCTCGACCTGTTGGGCATGATCATCGGCAGCTTCAAGGCCGGCGGCGGTTACCTGCCGCTTGATCCGGGCCTGCCGAGCCAGCGCCTGAGCCGCATCATCGAACTGAGCCGCACGCCGTTGCTGGTCTGCACCCAGGCCTGTCATGAACAGGCGCTGGCCTTGCTGGAAGAGTTCGCCTGCGCCGGCCGGCCAAAGCTGCTGGTCTGGGAAACCGTTCAGGCCAGCGATGTGTCGCGGGACAATCCGCGCCTCTACAGCGGGCCGGACAACCTGGCCTACGTGATCTACACCTCCGGTTCCACCGGCCTGCCCAAAGGCGTCATGGTGCAACAGCGGGGCATGCTCAATAACCAGCTCAGCAAGGTGCCTTACCTGGCGCTGGACGAGACGGACGTGATTGCCCAGACGGCGTCGCAGAGCTTCGACATTTCCGTGTGGCAGTTCCTTGCCGCGCCGCTGTTCGGTGCTCGGGTGGACATCGTGCCCAATGCCATCGCCCACGACCCGCAAGGGCTGCTGGAGCACGTAAAACGCCAGGGCATCAGCGTGCTGGAGAGCGTGCCATCGTTGATCCAGGGCATGCTCGCCGAGGAACGCATCGGCTTGGAAGGCCTGCGCTGGATGCTTCCGACCGGCGAGGCAATGCCGCCGGAACTGGCCCATCAATGGTTGTTGCGTTATCCGGACATCGGCCTGGTGAATGCCTACGGACCGGCCGAATGTTCCGATGACGTGGCGTTCTTCCGGGTCGACCTGGCTTCGACGCGCGGCAGCTACCTGCCCATCGGCACACCGACCGACAATAACCGCCTGTACCTGCTCGACGGTGCGCTGGAGCTGGTGCCGCTGGGCGCGGTGGGCGAGTTGTGCGTCGCCGGCATCGGGGTCGGGCGCGGTTATGTCGGCGATCCGCTGCGCACTGCGCCGGTGTTCGTGCCCGATCCGTTCGGGGCGCCGGGCGACCGGCTGTACCGCACCGGTGACCTGGCGCGCCGCCGCAGCGATGGGGTGTTGGAATATGTCGGGCGGATCGACCACCAGGTGAAGATTCGCGGCTATCGCATCGAACTGGGGGAAATCGAAGCGCGGCTGCATGAACAGCCCGAAGTCCGCGATGCGGCAGTGGGCGTGCAGGAAGGCGCCAATGGCAGACATCTGGTGGGTTATCTGGTCGCCGCCGACGCGACGCTGAGCCCGACCGAGCGGCTGGATCGCATCAAGCAGCGCCTGCGCAGCGAATTGCCGGAATACATGGTGCCGCTGCACTGGCTGTGGCTCGACCGCCTGCCCCTGAACGCCAACGGCAAGCTCGATCGCAAGGCCTTGCCGGCCCTGGAGATCGGCCAGTTGCAAAGCCAGGATTACCAGGCCCCGGCCAACGAGCTGGAACAGACCCTGGCGGACATTTGGGCCGAGGTGCTGAAGGTCGAACGGGTGGGCGTACGCGACAACTTCTTCGAGCTGGGCGGACACTCATTGCTGGCCACACAGATCGCCTCGCGCGTGCAAAAAGCCCTGCAGCGCAACGTGCCGCTCAGGGCCATGTTCGAGTGCAGCACGGTGCAGGAACTGGCCGAATACATCGCAGGGCTGGAGGCCAGTGAAATCACCGGGGAGAAAGTCGATCGACTGAATGATTTGATGGCGGAATTGGAAGGAATGTAGTTTTGCGGCGTCTATAAGGACCCTTTCGCGAGCAGGCTCGCTCCCACAGTGGATTGGTGGACATGATCCATGTGGGAGCGAGCCTGCTCGCGAAGGTGTCTGCATAAACAACGCAAAACCCGAAGTTGACGACCCGCCCATCGCGGCCCAGTCTCCCGAAGTTTTTTCCGGACTTAATCAAGGAATTCACTCATGCCCTTCGCAACGATCGACGGACAACCGCTCCATTACCTCGACCAGGGCCAGGGCCCGGTGGTGCTGCTTGGCAGCAGCTATTTGTGGGACCACAGCATGTGGGCGCCGCAGATTGACGCCTTGTCGAAGCACTATCGGGTCATCGTCCCTGAACTGTGGGGCCACGGCCAGTCCGGACGTTTGCCCGAGAATACGTCCTCGCTGAACGATCTGGCTCGCCAGGCATTGGCGTTGCTCGATCAACTGGGCATCGATTGCTTCAGCCTGGTGGGGCTGTCGGTGGGCGGCATGTGGGGCGCGCGCCTGGCGCTGGCGGCGCCTGGACGCGTGCAGTCGTTGGTATTGATGGACACCTATGTGGGCGTCGAACCGGAGCCGACACGTCTGTATTACTTTTCGCTATTCGACAAGATCGAGGCCAGCGGTAGCATCCCGGAGCCGTTGCTGGACATCGTCGTGCCGATTTTCTTCCGGCCCGGCATCGACCCGCAATCAGCGCTTTACCGGCAGTTTCGCGCCACCTTGGCGGCGTTGCCAGCCGATCGTCTGCGCGACAGCATCGTACCGCTGGGGCGGATCATCTTTGGTCGGGACGACATCCTGGGGCAATTGCGTGAGTTGAATGCCGAGCGCACGCTGGTGATGTGTGGTGACCAGGACAAGCCACGGCCACCGTCCGAGGCGCTGGAGATGGCTGAATTGATCGGCTGCGAGCATGTGCTGATTCCCGAGGCGGGGCATATTTCCAACCTGGAGAACCCGGCGTTTGTGACCGAGGCGTTGCTGGGGTTCCTGAAACACAGGCATTGATTGCTGCTCAAACCCGTGGCGAGGGAGCTTGCTCCCGCTGGGCTGCGCAGCAGCCCCTGGTTCTCTTGCTGCGGTTCTTCAGATTGATTGCCTATGCTTTTTTGGGGCTGCTGCGCAACCCAGCGGGAGCAAGCTCCCTCGCCACAGGTGGCCGGTTTTTACTTGGGCCCGAGAATCTTCACCAGCTTGTCCGGCGAGGGCGCGCCTTGCTGCTGTTGCAGGTCGCCCTGGTCGTCCAGGTAGAAAATCGCCGGGGTCGCGGACAGCTCCAGTTCATCCATCAACTGCTGGTTGGCGTCCAGTTTGGCCTGGATCGCCGGCGGTATTGCTTTCAGCGGTTTCAGCGGGCTGCCCTTGCCGGCTTTTTCGTGGTCCGCCAGGGCTTTTTCCGGCTCTTTGGCGGCCAGCAATGCGGCTGATTTCCCCGGGCTGTCTTCGCGGATGATGCCCACCATGATGTGGCGCAACTGCACCTTGCCGGCATTGACCCACGGCCGCGCCTGCTCCCAGAACATGTTGCAGTACGGGCAGTTCGGGTCGCTGAACAGATACACGGTGCGCGGTGCGTCCTTGCTGCCGTCGGCGATCCAGCTGCTGGCTTGCATCTTCGCCCAGATCTCCTTCGACATCGGATCGTAGACCAGCTTTTTCAGGGGTTCGAGGCTCAGGTCCTTGCCATCGGCGTCGTACAGGTTGCCCAGCAGCACATGCTGGCCGTCGGGCGTTAGATAGAGCGTCATGCCGCGGCTCTGGTACTGCGCCGCGTAGCCGCGCAAGCCGTTCGGTGCGTCGAAGGTGCCGACGATCTTCGCGCCCTTGGCTTCGATCTTCTTGATCGCCGCGGGCAGCTCTTCGGCCTGAAGCAGCGGCGCTTGTAGCAGTGCGCCGGCGAATGCCAGGGTCAGCAGGTGGTGGAGGCGGGGCATGGCAATTTCCTTGTCGCGGGGTGGATCGCCGTGGTGGAACCCGGCGTTTCGAAATTTTCCAGGGCGCGGGCCAGGCTCGCTTCCGACAGTTCGCCCAGGTGGCTGCCCAGCAGGCGACCCTCGGCGCTGTAGAACAGGGTCGTCGGCAGGGCCATGGAGCCGACGGCCTGGCCGAGGCGTCCACTGCCGTCGAACAGCACGTTGGTCAGGCTCAAGCCCTGGGTGGCGAGGTAGGTGCTGACGCTTTGCATGCTTTCGGCCTGATTGACGAACAGGAACGTCAGGTCCGGGCGCTGTTTTTGCGCCTCTTCCAGGACCGGCATTTCCCTTCGGCAAGGCGGGCACCAGGTGGCCCACAGGTTGATCACCAAGGGGCCGCCCTGGTAGTCGGCGAGGTTCACGGTTTCGCCTTCAGCGTTGCGCAGCTCGATCTCCGGCAGCCGGGTGCCTTGCTCGTAGATCGTCAGCGACATCGTCGCCACCATCCAGAACAGCAGACCGCTGCCGACGCTGAAGCCCAGTGGCCGGCGCAGGGACGGTCGGCGACGCGCCCAGAGCAGCGCGGCGACCACCAGGGCGATGATGCCAGGCCAGGCCAGGAATCCGCCGTCGCGTAAATCGACGATCTGCCAGAGGTCGTCCCGGTAATGGTTCCAGTACGCGGCGACGAAGCCGATTCTCGCGGCAAGCAGTCCCAGCAGGAACAGCCCGAACAGCACCGACTCGGGGTTCTCGCCGCCGCGCTTGGCCACGCGCCAGCCGACGAAAGTCGCCAAGGCCAGTGCGCTGATCAGCAGCAGATGATTGAGGGCGATGGCAAAGGTGCCCAGGGTAAACGTCAGCATCAGCGTGCGTTCCGGGTCATGTTCCAACGTTCCAGGAACGCCTCGGCGTCCACTTCTCCGGTGATCCGCTGGCTGCGGCGCTCTTCGCCGTCGGCACCGATCCACAACAGGCTCGGCGGCCCCGGCACTTTGTAGCGACCCAGCAGCTCACGGCTGGCGGCGTTGTCAGCGGTGACGTCCAGGCGTAGCAGGCGTACGCCTTTCAGGGCGTCGAGCACTTCGGCGCGGCCGAACACCTGTTTTTCCATGATCTTGCAGGACACGCACCAGTCGGCGTAGTAATCGAGCAACACCCATTGGCCCTGCGCCTTGGCGGCGTCCAGTTCGCGCTGCAGGGCGGCGGGCTCGCTGACCGTGACGAAGGCATCGTGGGCACTGACGGTGGCGCTGCCCCTGGCGCCGCTGTAGACCTGCAGCGGCCTGAACAGATCGTCGCTGCCGCCCGCCGCGCCAATCACCAGCACGCTACCCCACAGGCCGAACAGCAGCGATACGCTGCCCCACAGATAGGCGGCGCGACCGAAGCCCTGGGTCTGGCGCCAGGCGCAATAGCCGGCAACAACCAGTAGCGCGCCACACAGTCCGATCCACAATGAGCCATCGATGACCGGGCGGAGCATCAGCAGCGCGGTGCCCAGGAACAGGAAGCCGAACACGCCCTTGAGCAGGTTCATCCAGGCACCGGGCTTGGGCAGGAAGCGATTGCCGACGGTCACCAGCAACAGCAGCGGCAGGCCCATGCCGACCCCCATGGTGAACAGGATCAACCCGCCATGCAGCGCGTTGCCGCTCTGGGCGATGTACAGCAGCGCGCCGGCCAGGGGCGCGGTCATGCAGGGGCCGACCAACAGGCCGGACAACGCCCCGAGAATGCCCGCGCCCACCAGGCTGCCGCCGCGGCGCTGGCGGCCGGCATTTTCCAATCGATCACGCAGAGCGGCCGGCAGTTGCAGTTCGAAGAAACCGAACATCGGCAGCGCCAACACCACGAATACCGCGGCGAAAGTGCCCAGCAGCCAGGGTTGCTGGAGCAGTGCCTGAAGATTGGCGCCCAACAGCGCAGCAAGCACGCCCATGGCGGCGTACACCAACGCCATGCTGATGACATAACTGCCGGCCAGTGCCAGGCCGCGCCGGGGGCCGGCGCCGCTGCCCACCACCAGCCCCGCCAGGATCGGCAGCATCGGCAGCGAGCACGGGGTAAACGCCAGCAGCAGCCCCAGGCCGAAGAACACCAGCAGGCTCCAGCCCAGCGCGCGCTGTTGCAGGCCGCTGGCCAGGGCCTGGTCCTGCGCCTCGCCACTGGCCGTGGCCGGTGCGTCGCCGCCCAGGTCGACCACCTGGGTCTGGGGCGGATAGCAGAGGCCCGCGTCGGCACAACCCTGGAAACCGACCTTGATCTTGCCGGTGGCCCCGGCGGGAATCTTCAGCTCCAGTGCCTGGCGATAGACTTGCTGGTCGCCGAAGAACTCATCGCTGTGTGCTTCGCCCTCGGGCAGCCTGGGCTTCTGCGCGTCGGCCAGGCCGTCGAACTTGAGCCGTTGCTGATACAGGTAGTAACCGTCGGCGATCTGCCAGAACAACTGGGTCTCACCCGAGTCCAGGCGTTCGGAGGTGAAGACGAAGGCCTTTTCCACCGGCAGGAAGTCGGGTTTGGTCTCGAAGGGATTGGCGGCCTGGGCCAGACCCGAGATCAGCAGTAGACACAGCAAAAACAATCGACGCATGGATAAAGCCTTAGAACGAAGCAAGTGGAATGCACATTGGTGGCTGGCGATTAACCGTCGATTAACCCGGCGACGGCCGGTTTACAGCGAAGATCCCCCATGCCTGGCGTACTCGTCGCATAATGTCGACTTAATCGGCCGGCGGCCTAATGTACCTTTTTCCACGGGGCTTACCATGCGCGTACTGGTCTGCGAAGACGACGAGTTGATCGCCAGCGGCATTGTCGCCGGGCTCACGGCTCAAGGCCTGACCGTCGAACATGTCGCCACCGCCTCGGCGGCGCGGGCGATGCTGGGTGTCGCCGAATTCGATGTCATGGTGCTCGACCTTGGCCTGCCCGATGAAGATGGTCTCAAGTTGCTCAAGCAATTGCGCCAGCAAGGCCTGGAGACGCCGGTGCTGATCCTCACCGCGCGGGATTCGGTGACCGATCGGGTCGACGGCCTGCAGGCCGGGGCCGATGATTATCTGCTCAAACCCTTCGACCTGCGGGAGCTGGCGGCACGCCTGCACACCTTGCTGCGGCGCGTGGCGGGGCGCAGCGTCAACCTGATCGAGCACGGTCGCCTGACCTACGACCCCAGCAGCCGCGAAACCACCCTGGGCGGCCAGCCGGTGGACCTCTCGCGCCGCGAGCAGTCGCTGTTGCAGGCGCTGCTGCACAGTCGCGGTCGTGTGTTATCCACCGAGCAACTCAAGGACAGTGTCTATGGGTTCAGTGACGAGCTGGAAAGCAACGCCTTGAACGTGCATATCCACCATCTGCGCCGCAAGCTGGGCAACGGCATTGTCGAGACCGTGCGTGGCCTGGGGTATCGGCTGGGGCCGGCGGATGGCGGGGAATCCTCCAAGTGATGAGCCTGCGACTGCGGTTGAGCCTGACGCTCGGCGCGGCCTTTACCTTGATCTGGGCCCTGGCCGCGGCCTGGATGCTCAGCGACCTGCGCAACCAGATGATGTTTTCCCTCGACCAGCGCCTGGTGGCTTCGGCGCGGATGGTCGCCGGGTTGCTGGAGCAGTTGCCACCGGTGCCCAGCAAAGGTGAAGGCACGCACTTGAGCTCGGAGCAGTTGAGCATCCCGGGCGGCATGGCCTGCCAGGTCAGTTCCTTGCGCGGCGAGATCCTGGCGCGCAGCCACGGTAACCCGGAGCAGGCCCTGGAAGCCGAGAAGACAGGCTTCCATGACCAGATGATCGACGGTGCGCCATGGCGCAGCTTTACCCTGGTTCGAGGCGATTTGCGCATTACCACGGCCGATCGCCAGATCGAACGCGAAGCGTTGAACCTGTCGGTGCTGCTGGCAGCGTCGGTGCCGGTCGGCGTGGCGTTGCTCGGTTGCCTGTGCCTGTTGTGGCTGGGCATCGGACAGGGCCTGGCGCCGCTCAATCGCATGCGTGATGCGTTGATGCGCCGTAACGCCGACTCCCTCGAACCCCTGCAGATCCATCCGCTGCCCAGCGAGCTGCGGCCCTTGCTGGAAACCCAGAACCAGCTGTTCCAGCGTATCGGCAAGACCATCGAGCGCGAGCGCCGGTTGACCGGTGACGCTGCCCATGAATTGCGCAGCCCGCTGACGGCCATCAAGACCCACCTGCAAGTGGCGCGCATGACCGACGGAGCTGCGCGCGATCAGTCCCTGGCCCGGGCAGAGGAGGGCGCCGACCGCTTGCACCGTACCCTTGAGCAACTGTTGCTGCTGGCGCGGGTCGAGGGCAGCCTTTCGTTTGATGACGGCGTGCAATGCAACGCCGAGCAGGTCGCGCGACTGGCGATCCAGGATGCGGCCGGCGGCGCGCCCCAGCGGATCAGGTTGCACCTATCGCCGCCGCTGTCCGATGCGCCGGTGCAAATGCCGGCGGTGCTGGCCATCGCCGCGTTGCGCAACCTGCTGGAGAACGCCCTGCGCCACGCCCCGGCCGATACCGAGGTCGAACTGAGCCTGGAGATGATCGGCCAGCGCGTGCGTTTCCTGGTACGTGATCATGGCGACGGAATCGCCGCCGACGATATCCAGCACCTGACCCAACGCTTCTGGCGCAACGGCCACAGCACCGGCTGCGGTCTGGGCCTGGCGATCGTCCAGGCGATCGTCCAGCGTTGCGGCTGCGGCCTGCATTTCGACAGCCGCCCGGATGGGCTGCGGGTCGAACTGACCGTGCCAGTGCAAGTCTCTTCGGGCCAGTAGATCTCGTGGCGAGGGAGCTTGCTCCCGCTGGACCGCGCAGCGGACCCAAACTTTTCACCTCGGTCAATCTGGTCTAACGCGTGCTCTGGCTTGAGAGGGCTGCTGCGCAGCCCAGCGGGAGCAAGCTCCCTCGCCACGGGATAGGGTGATAGTAAATCCTTGCCTCGCTGATGCGTTTCCACAACAGGAAACCTGCATGTGCGCCTTGAATGCGCACCTGTCCGGTGTGCCGTTTGGTTACTCATCGCGGGGTCGAGAAATGTCAGTCGCCAATCCTTCTGTCGAAGCAGCGCCAGCGCGGGTCAGTCCCGCGTCGGGCGAGACGCTCTATCAATTCAACGAATCACCGTTGCTGGCCCGCCAGAGCCGGCAGGAATCCAATGCCCGCAGCTATCCACGGCGGATTCCCCTGGCCCTCAAGCGCGCCAAGGGGCTTTACGTCGAGGATGTCGAAGGCCGGACCTTCATCGATTGCCTGGCCGGCGCCGGCACGCTGGCCCTCGGGCACAACCACCCGGTCGTGATCGAGGCGATCCGGCAGGTGCTCGCCGACGAGTTGCCCCTGCATACCCTGGACCTGACCACGCCGGTCAAGGACCGGTTTGTCCAGGACCTGTTCGGCCTGTTGCCGGCGAGCCT
This sequence comes from Pseudomonas sp. R3-56, assembly GCF_051132075.1. NCBI lineage: Bacteria > Pseudomonadati > Pseudomonadota > Gammaproteobacteria > Pseudomonadales > Pseudomonadaceae > Pseudomonas > Pseudomonas sp. R3-56. The sequence goes on from NZ_CP071657.1 coordinate 2,028,892, forward strand.
CGCCGCCGAGGCGAAGATCCAGTTCTGCGGCCCCACGGGGACCGACGCGGTGGAAGCGGCACTCAAATTGGTGCGCACCGCCACCGGGCGTAGCACCGTACTGTCGTTCCAGGGCGGATATCACGGCATGAGCCAGGGCGCGCTGAGCCTGATGGGCAGCCTGGGGCCGAAGAAGCCCTTGGGGGCATTGCTCAGCAACGGCGTGCAGTTCATGCCATACCCCTACGATTATCGCTGCCCGTTCGGGCTCGGTGGCGTCGCGGGGGTCAAGGCCAATCTGCATTACCTGGAAAACCTGCTGAACGATCCCGAGGCCGGGGTGCAGTTACCGGCGGCGGTGATCGTCGAGGTGGTGCAGGGCGAGGGCGGGGTCATACCGGCCGATCTTGATTGGCTGCGCGGCTTGCGGCGAATCACCGAGCAGGCCGGGGTGGCGCTGATCGTCGATGAAATCCAGAGTGGTTTCGGTCGCACCGGCAAGATGTTCGCGTTCGAGCACGCCGGCATCATTCCGGATGTGGTGGTGCTGTCCAAGGCCATTGGCGGCAGCCTGCCACTGGCCGTGGTGGTGTATCGCGATTGGCTCGACACCTGGTTGCCGGGCGCCCATGCCGGGACCTTCCGCGGTAACCAGATGGCGATGGCGGCGGGCAGCGCGGTGATGCGCTACCTGGTCGAACACAACCTGCCGGCCCACGCCGCCGCCATGGGCGAGCGCTTGAGCGAGCACCTGCATATCCTGCAGAGGGATTTTCCGCAATTGGGCGACATCCGCGGTCGCGGCCTGATGCTCGGCGTCGAGCTGGTGGACCCGACCGGCAAGCCGGACGCTTTGGGCCATCCTCCGGTGGACGCACGGCTGGCGCCGCGGTTGCAGCGTGAATGCCTCAAGCGCGGCCTGATCCTGGAGCTGGGTGGACGGCAGGGCGGCGTGGTGCGTTTCCTGCCGCCACTGATCATTACGGCGGTGGAAATCGACCGCGTGGCCGAGCTGTTCCGGCGCGCCCTGGAGGCTGCCGTGGCCGACGCCTAATTTTCATCCGGCCCGGTACGTTCCTTTTCATACCTTGGCTGCGCCCATGGCGCGGCGAACCTTGAGCAACGACGGAGAAACACCATGACTTCAGTATTCGACCGCGAGGACATCCTCTTCCAGGTCGTGGTCAACCACGAAGAGCAGTATTCGATCTGGCCGGACTACAAGGCCGTTCCGGAAGGTTGGCGGACCGTGGGCAAGAGCGGCTTCAAGAAGGAGTGCCTGGCCTACATCGAAGAGGTCTGGACCGACATGCGCCCGTTGAGCTTGCGCAAGAAGATGGAAGAGCAGGCGACTGTGGCCCATTGATACAGAAGTTCTGAGAACACCCCTGTGGGAGCGAGCTTGCTCGCGATAGCGGAGAGTCAGCCGGCATTAATGTTGCTGATCCACCGCTATCGCGAGCAAGCTCGCTCCCACAGGTTTTGGTTTTGGGCGTCTAGATTACTTGAACCGCCGCTCCACCCCTTTCTCCACCAGGATCTTCGCCGAAATCTCCTCCACGGAAAAATGCGTGGAGTTGATGTGGGGAATATTCTCCCGCCGGAACAGGTTTTCCACTTCGCGCACTTCGAATTCGCACTGGGCATAGCTCGAATAGCGGCTGTTGGGCTTGCGCTCGTTGCGGATCGCGGTGAGCCGGTCCGGGTCGATGGTCAGGCCGAACAGCTTGTGCTGATGGGCGCGCAAGGCGTTGGGCAGTTGCAGCCGCTCCATGTCGTCTTCGGTCAGCGGATAGTTGGCCGCGCGGATGCCAAATTGCATCGCCATGTACAGACACGTCGGCGTCTTACCACAGCGCGACACACCCACTAGGATCAAATCGGCCTTGTCGTAATAATGCGTGCGGGCGCCGTCGTCGTTGTCCAGCGCGAAGTTGACCGCCTCGATCCGCTCCATGTAGTTGGAGTTGTGGCCAATGGAATGGGACTTGCCGACCGAGTAGGAGGAGTGTTCGCTCAGTTCCTGCTCCAGGGGCGCCAGGAACGTGGAAAAAATGTCGATCATGAAACCATTGGACGTTGCGAGAATCTCACGGATGTCCTGATTGACGATGGTATCGAAGATGATCGGGCGAAAACCGTCGGTTTCGGCGGCTTTATTGATTTGCTGTACCATGGCCCGCGCCTTGTCGACGCTGTCTATATACGGCCGTGTCAGCTTGGTGAAGGTTATGTTTTCGAACTGCGCCAACAAGCTCTGGCCCAGCGTTTCGGCCGTGATGCCGGTGCCGTCGGAGATAAAGAAAGCGGATCGTTTCATTTGCGCCTTGGGCCTTAAGCTAGTGAGCTAGTAACGATTCTTGGATATGATAGGCGCGATTTGCCGGCCGCCCGTGGCCCGCATTCTCACTTATTTTCCAGGTCCAGGCCATATCGCCGGCGATTGCTCCCTGGAGCTGCCGGTACTTGAGCTTTTCCAACACAGTCAGTGGAGAGATCACCTTGGTAGAGTACGTAGTTTCCCTCGATAAGCTCGGCGTCCATGATGTAGAGCATGTGGGGGGCAAGAACGCATCCCTGGGCGAGATGATCAGTAACCTCGCCGGCGCCGGTGTCTCGGTGCCAGGTGGCTTCGCCACGACCGCCCAGGCATATCGTGATTTCCTGGAACTGAGCGGCCTGAACCAGCAGATCCACGATGCGCTCGACGCCCTCGACGTCGATGACGTCAATGCCCTGGCCAGGACCGGCGCCCAGATCCGCCAATGGATCATGGAAGCCGAGTTCCCCGAGAAACTCAACGCCGAGATCCGTACTGCTTTCGCCAAGCTGTCCGAAGGCAATCCCGACATCGCCGTCGCCGTCCGCTCCTCGGCCACCGCTGAAGACCTGCCGGACGCCTCGTTCGCCGGTCAGCAGGAGACCTTCCTGAACATCCGTGGCGTGGAAAACGTCATCCGGGCGGCCAAGGAAGTCTTCGCCTCCCTCTTCAACGACCGTGCCATTTCCTACCGCGTGCACCAGGGCTTCGACCACAAGCTGGTCGCCCTGTCCGCCGGCGTGCAGCGCATGGTCCGCTCCGAAACCGGCACCGCCGGTGTGATGTTCACCCTCGACACCGAGTCGGGCTTTCGTGACGTGGTGTTCATCACCGGCGCCTACGGCCTGGGTGAAACCGTCGTGCAGGGCGCGGTGAACCCGGACGAATTTTATGTCCACAAAGGCACCCTGGAAGCCGGCCGCCCCGCCATCCTGCGTCGCAACCTCGGCAGCAAGGCGATCAAGATGATCTACGGCGACGAGGCCAAGGCCGGTCGCTCGGTCAAGACCGTCGAGGTGGACAAGGCTGATCGCGCGCGCTTCTGCCTGACCGACGCCGAAGTCAGTGAACTGGCCAAGCAGGCGATGACCATCGAGAAACACTACAAGTGCCCGATGGACATCGAGTGGGCCAAGGACGGTGACGACGGCAAGCTGTACATCGTCCAGGCCCGCCCGGAAACCGTGAAGAGCCGCACCCAGGCCAACGTCATGGAGCGCTACCTGCTCAAGGAAACCGGCACCGTGCTGGTGGAAGGCCGGGCCATCGGCCAGCGCATCGGCGCGGGCAAGGTGCGGATCATCAAGGACGTCTCGGAGATGGACAAGGTCCAGGCCGGCGACGTACTGGTTTCGGATATGACCGATCCGGACTGGGAACCGGTCATGAAACGCGCCAGCGCCATTGTCACCAATCGCGGCGGGCGTACCTGCCACGCGGCAATCATCGCCCGTGAGCTGGGCATCCCGGCGGTTGTTGGTTGCGGCAACGCCACCCAATTGCTCAAGGACGGCCAGGGCGTCACTGTTTCCTGCGCCGAAGGCGATACCGGCTACATCTTCGAAGGCGAGCTGGGCTTCGACATCAAGAAGAACTCCGTGGACGCCATGCCGGAGCTGCCGTTCAAGATCATGATGAACGTCGGCAACCCGGACCGCGCCTTCGACTTCGCGCAGTTGCCGAATGCCGGTGTGGGCCTGGCCCGCCTGGAATTCATCATCAACCGCATGATCGGCGTGCACCCCAAGGCGCTGCTGAACTACGACGGCCTGCCGCAGGAAATCAAGGACAGCGTCGACAAGCGCATTGCCGGCTACGACGATCCGGTCGGTTTCTACGTCGAGAAGCTGGTGGAAGGCATCAGCACCCTGGCGGCGGCGTTCTCGCCGAAAAAAGTCATCGTGCGCCTGTCGGACTTCAAGTCCAACGAGTACGCCAACCTGATCGGCGGCAAGCTCTACGAGCCGGAAGAAGAGAACCCGATGCTGGGCTTCCGCGGGGCTTCGCGCTACATCAGCGAGTCGTTCCGTGACTGCTTCGAGCTCGAATGCCGGGCTCTGAAGCGCGTGCGTAACGAGATGGGCCTGACCAACGTCGAGATCATGGTGCCGTTCGTGCGCACCCTCGGTGAAGCGAGCCAGGTGGTCGACCTGCTGGCGGAAAACGGCCTGGCCCGTGGCGAAAACGGCTTGCGCGTGATCATGATGTGCGAGCTGCCATCCAACGCGATCCTGGCCGAAGAGTTCCTTGAGTTCTTCGACGGCTTCTCCATCGGTTCCAACGACCTGACCCAGTTGACCCTGGGCCTGGACCGCGACTCCGGGATCATCGCCCACCTGTTCGACGAGCGTAACCCGGCGGTCAAGAAGCTGCTGGCCAATGCGATTGCCGCCTGTAACAAGGCCGGTAAATACATCGGCATCTGCGGCCAGGGCCCTTCCGACCACCCGGATCTGGCCAAGTGGCTGATGGAGCAGGGCATTGAGAGCGTTTCGTTGAACCCGGACTCCGTGCTGGAAACCTGGTTCTTCCTGGCTGAGGGTCAGGCTGCGGTCTGATTGAGTGAAGGGGCTTGGTAGGCTGATGCCAGTCAGTCAAGCGAAGTCCCTGTGGGAGCGAGCTTGCTCGCGATAGCGGAGTGTCAGTCAGAATTAATTTTGCTGACCCACCGCAATCGCGAGCAAGCTCGCTCCCACAGGTCCATGGCTGTATGTCTCCCAGTCCCTTTTGATTTGAAGTAGGGCGGGCTCCACCAGGACGCCGCCCTTTTTTGTGCAAGAAGATCATGCAAAGCAGCAGCAACCTATTTCCTGTCGCCCTGATCAGCGCCGAGCGGCGCGGTGATCTGAGCGAAGATGTGTATCGCCTGAAACCTGGCAACAGCCCGGACTACAGCGTCGAAGTGGCCGTTACCCGCCTGGGCATGGCCGATGCCGGCGAGGTCCGTGGTGTTCCGGTGATCCTGCTCCACGGCAGTTTTTCCAACCGGCGCTTCTGGTATTCGCCCAAGGGCCTGGGGCTGGGAGCGTACCTGGTGCGCCTGGGGTTCGATGTCTGGATTCCCGAGATGCGTGGCCATGGGTTATCCCAGCGCAACCAGGGCTACCGCAATAACCGGGTCGCGGACTATGCCCGTTACGACTTGCCAGCCATCGGCGCTTTTGTGCGCGAGCAAAGCGGGCAAGTGCCCCACTGGATTGGCCATTCGCTGGGTGGCATCACCCTGGCGGCAGCGTTGGGCGGCCATTACCTGGGCGAGCCCGCCGTGGCGTCGGCGGCGTTTTTCGGCACTCAGGTCAGCCGCACTTACTGGCCCTTGAAAATCCCCCCGGTGGAGTGGAGCGGGCGCTTCATTCTCAAGCGTTTTTCCCAATTGTCCGGCCCAAGGCTCAAGCGCGGCCCGGAAGACGAGCCTATCGGCCTGGCCCTGGAGAGCATGCGCTGGTATGGCCTGTTCGGGCGTTTCGGCGATGCCGAGAAGAACTGGTGGGCCGGCCTGGCGGACGTGCAAGTGCCGGTACTGGCGGTGAGTGCCGCCGGCGATCAGCAGGATCCGACCTGGGCGTGTCGAAAACTTTTCGAGCAGATCGGTTCCGAGCGCAAGCAGTTTGTCTGCCTGGGCCGGGCGCAGGGCTTCGGTGATGATTACGGCCATGTCGAAATGCTTGTCAGCAAAGCCGCGCAAGCCGAGGTCTGGCCGCTGGTGGCGCGCTGGCTGGAAGATCAGCGCGCGCCGCTGTCGGCAGACCAGCCTCGCCTGGCCGAAGCGGTTTGAGAGGAAGGCTCTGACAAGGGCATTCCGCTCTGGTCGGCTTGCGGCTAAGATATGACGCGCTACGTTGTTTCGGTCACAAACGGTTATTCATTCAGCCAGACGTCCAACCCTTGCAGGAGCTGCCCGATGAACCATTACCTCACGCCCGACCTGTGCGATACCTACCCGGACCTGGTGCAGGTGTTGGAACCGATGTTCAGCAATTTCGGTGGCCGCGACTCCTTTGGTGGTGAAATCGTGACCATCAAGTGCTTCGAAGACAATTCGCTGGTCAAGGAGCAGGTTGAGCTCGAAGGCAAGGGCAAAGTGCTGGTCGTCGACGGTGGCGGGTCGCTGCGGCGGGCCCTGTTGGGTGACATGCTGGCCGAGAAAGCGGCGAAGAATGGCTGGGAAGGACTGGTGATCTACGGCTGCATCCGCGATGTCGACGTCATTGCCCAGACCGACCTCGGGGTCCAGGCCCTGGCCAGCCACCCGATGAAAACCGACAAGCGCGGCATTGGTGATCTTAATGTACCGGTGACCTTCGCTGGCGTGACGTTTCGCCCGGGCGAGTATGTCTATGCGGACAACAACGGCGTGATTGTTTCGCCGAGCCCGCTGAAAATGCCTGAATGAAGCGCTACAGCCATAAGGGATGAGGATGTTCGAGGAAGAAAACGCGCAGTGGGGATTGGTGCATGCCCTGGTGCTGGATGGTAAAGGCGGCGCGCGTTCGATAGCCCGGACCGAACTGGACGACTTGCAGTTGCAGGCTTATGAAAGCCTGTGGCTGCATTGGGACCGCAGTCATCCGCAAACCCACACGTGGTTGCGCAAATCCAGCGGCCTGAGCGAATTCAATTGCGACCTGTTGCTGGAAGAGAACACCCGGCCGCGCTTGCTGCCGCTGCCCAATGCCGAGCTGCTGCTGTTTCTTCGCGGGATCAACCTCAACCCGGGCGCGGAACCGGAAGACATGGTCTCGGTGCGCATCTTCGCCTCGGCCCAGCGGGTGATTTCCCTGCGGTTGCGCCCGTTGCGCGCCACCGATGAGTTGCTGGCGGAACTGGCCGAGGGCAAGGGGCCCAAGACGGCTTCGGAACTCATCCTTTATATGGCGCAATACCTGACCAACAAAGTCCAGGACCTGGTCACCTGTCTCTCGGAAATCGTCGACGGCGAGGAAGAAAAACTCGATACCGACGAACGGTACACTCCCGAGCACGACGCCATTTTGCATATCCGTCGAAGGGCGGCCGGACTGAAGCGATTCCTGGCCCCGCAGCGGGATATCTTCGGCCAGATGTCACGGATCAAATTGCCCTGGTTCGTCGAGGACGACGGCGACTACTGGAATGAATTGAACAACAGCCTGACCCGTTACCTGGAAGAGCTGGAATTGACCCGGGAGCGCGTGGGGCTTGTGCTGGAGGCCGAGGACCGGCGTCTTTCGGTGCGCATGAACCGTACGATGTATCGCTTCGGCATCATCACCGGCATTTTCCTGCCGATGAGCTTTCTCACCGGGCTGCTGGGGATCAATGTCGGCGGCATTCCGTTTTCGGAAAGCCCCTATGGTTTCCTCGTTGCCTGCCTGTTGATGCTGTGCGTGGCCCTGGGGCAGTGGTGGCTGTTTCGCCGTTTGCGCTGGGTGTGACGAGGCTTCATGTGACCCGACGAAATCTGATCGCGTCTTCCACAGACATCACGAGAGGTGCGCGTATGCACGATCCGTTTGAACAGTCTCTGCGCGACATGCTCAAGGCTTCGCCGTCCAGCCGGGACGACGACGCATGCCTGGGACGCGTACTCAAAACCGCCAACCGTCAGGTTGGCGCCGGTGATCTTTTCAGCCTGCTGGGCCGCTGGCTGCCCGCGCTGATGATCGCCCTGAACAACGGGTCGGCCCATGTCTCGCCGGTTTCCCGTCGCAAACCCGTTACTCGCACCGCTGATAAGGCTGACTGAATATGGAACTTGATCTCTGGACCCAGAGCCTCGTCACGGCAATGACTGCGTTGTGGACCAAGGTGGCTAACTTCATCCCCAACCTCTTTGGCGCCTTGGTGGTGCTGTTGCTGGGTTTCGTGGTGGCCAAGCTCCTCGACACGCTGCTCTCAAAATTGCTCGCCAAACTTGGCCTCGACCGCCTGATGGGCGGTACCGGCCTGACCAAGCTGCTGTCGCGGGGCGGCATCCAGGTTCCGATCTCGACGCTGGTGGGCAAGATCGTCTACTGGTTCGTCCTGCTTATTTTCCTGGTTTCGGCGGCTGAGTCCCTGGGGCTGGAGCGGGTCTCGGCTACGCTCGACATGCTTGCGCTCTATCTGCCAAAGGTCTTCGGTGCCGCGTTGGTGCTGCTGGTGGGCGTACTGCTGGCGCAACTGGCCAACGGGCTGGTGCGTGGCGCGGCCGAGGGCGTCGGGCTGGACTATGCCTCGGGCGTTGGGCGTATCGCCCAGGGCCTGGTGATCATCATCAGTATTTCGGTTGCGATCAGCCAGTTGGAGGTCAAGACGGACCTGCTCAACCACGTGATCGTGATCGTCCTGATTACCGTTGGTCTGGCAGTCGCGCTGGCAATGGGGTTGGGGAGCCGGGAAATCGCCGGTCAGATTCTTGCGGGAATCTATGTGCGTGAATTATATGAGGTTGGGCAACAAGTGCGTGTTGGCGAGATCGAAGGCCAGATCGAAGAGATCGGCACGGTGAAAACCACATTGCTGACCGAGGAGGGCGAACTGGTATCGCTGTCTAATCGGATCCTGCTGGAGCAGCATGTGAGTAGCCGCTAACCCGGCAAATCCTGCTAATGTATGCCGCCGCAAAATGCCCGCCACGGCGGGTTGCGGCGCACATTGACCTAGACTGTCGGCCCGACTTGTTTTGAACAAACCCCAATCGCTATCCACGCGCTACGACCCCCGTGATCTCTCTGATGAGGAGTTGGTCGCGCGCGCGCATACGGAGCTGTTCCACGTCACGCGCGCCTATGAAGAGTTGATGCGCCGTTACCAGAGAACTTTATTTAACGTTTGTGCACGATATCTTGGGAACGATCGCGATGCTGATGATGTCTGTCAGGAGGTGATGTTGAAGGTGCTTTACGGGTTGAAGAACTTCGAGGGGAAATCGAAGTTCAAGACCTGGCTGTACAGCATCACCTACAACGAATGCATCACGCAGTATCGAAAGGAACGGCGAAAGCGTCGCTTGATGGACGCTTTGAGCCTGGACCCCCTCGAGGAAGCGTCTGAAGAAAAGGCGCCCAAGCCCGAGGAAAAGGGTGGGCTCGACCGCTGGCTGGTTTATGTGAACCCGATCGATCGGGAGATTCTGGTGCTACGATTTGTCGCAGAACTGGAATTCCAGGAGATCGCAGACATAATGCATATGGGTTTGAGCGCGACAAAAATGCGTTACAAGCGCGCGCTCGATAAGCTGCGTGAGAAATTTGCAGGCATTGCCGAAACTTAGTTCGGCGCAAATATCTCTTACGTGTAGGCAAGTTCTGATAGACTTGCCGCCGAGTTGTCCCCCGGTTTGCGGGACTGCTTCACAATCACCAGATGGGGATTTAACGGATGAAACTGAAAAACACCTTGGGCTTTGCCATTGGTTCTTTGATTGCTGCCACTTCGTTCGGCGCTCTGGCACAAGGCCAAGGCGCAGTTGAAATCGAAGGCTTCGCCAAGAAAGAAATGTTCGACAGCGCTCGTGATTTCAAGAACAACGGCAACCTGTTTGGCGGTTCGGTTGGTTACTTCCTGACCGACGACGTTGAACTGCGTCTGGCCTACGACGAAGTGCACAACGCACGTACCGACGACGGCACTAACGTCAAGGGCGCCAACACCGCTCTGGACGCTCTGTACCACTTCAACAACCCAGGCGACATGCTGCGTCCTTACGTCTCTGCCGGTTTCTCGGACCAGAGCATCGACCAGAATGGCAGCAACGGTCGTAACCGTTCTACCTTCGCCAACGTTGGTGGCGGCGCCAAGCTGTATTTCACTGACAACTTCTACGCCCGTGCCGGCGTTGAAGCTCAGTACAACATCGACCAGGGCGACACCGAGTGGGCGCCTAGCGTTGGTATCGGTGTGAACTTCGGTGGCGGTTCCAAGCCAGCCGCTGCTCCAGTTCCAGCACCTGCTGAAGTCTGCTCCGACAGCGACAACGATGGCGTGTGCGACAACGTCGACAAGTGCCCTGACACCCCAGCCAACGTAACCGTTGACGCTGATGGCTGCCCAGCTGTTGCTGAAGTCGTACGTGTTGAGCTGGACGTCAAGTTCGACTTCGACAAGTCGGTCGTTAAAGAAAACAGCTACGGCGACATCAAGAACCTGGCTGATTTCATGAAGCAGTACCCATCCACCAGCACCACTGTTGAAGGTCACACTGACTCCGTCGGTCCTGACGCTTACAACCAGAAGCTGTCCGAGCGTCGTGCAAACGCCGTCAAGCAGGTTCTGACCAACCAGTACGGTGTTGAATCGTCCCGCGTTCAGTCTGTTGGCTACGGCGAATCCCGCCCAGTTGCCGACAACGCCACTGAAGCTGGTCGTGCAGTTAACCGTCGCGTAGAAGCGCAGGTTGAAGCCCAAGCTAAGTAATTAGCCCAAAGCTTTGGAAAAGCCCGGCTCAGGTCGGGCTTTTCTTTGCCTGCGATTTGGTTGATCAGGGGGCGGGGCTCGGTAAACACAAAACCTGTGGGAGCGAGCCTGACAGTCGACCTGTCTCTCCCAGTCGTACCCCAATCTCATTGTGGGAGCGAGCTTGCTCGCGATGGCGGCCTGACAGTCGGCCAGGATTTTGTTGACTGGGTACATATCCGTTGCTGCGGTAACGGCGGCTTATGGTTCCGCTTTTACAGCGGCTCACTTTTAAGAGGCCCGGAAGCCGGCCCAGTCAAAAGTAAGCAAAACGCCTGTGCCCCACCACTCGGCACCTCGCTAAGGCTCGGCATGCCCTCACTCCGGCATTGCTCCGTGGGCCCGCCGCGAAGGGCCGTCCCTGGCCCAGCGCGGCTATCCCGGCATCCATGCCGGGATGCCCACTGCGCAATGCCTGCGTTCGGCCAGCGTGGTTAACGGGGCGCCGAAATCAACGTCCACCGCGAGGCGGCCTTATAGCCGACCTGGTTTTGGGTGGATCCGCGTTTCCCTGTGGGAGCGAGCCTGCTCGCGAAGGCGGCCTGACAGTCGACCTATCTCTCCCAGTCGTACCTCAATCCCATTGTGGGAGCGAGCTTGCTCGCGAATGCGGTAAATCAGTCACCAGTGAGGTTGCTGATACATTGCATCGCGAGCAGGCTCGCTCCCACATTGTGCAGGGCTGTCAGATGGCTGATGCCTGGGCGAAGACCGGCGGGGAGGCAGCCAGTTCGGCTGCACCGGCCACCGCGCCAATCACCAGGATCGCCGGGCTCTTGAGTTGAAACGCGACGGCATCCGTCTCCATCGAGGCCAGGTCGCTGCGGCAGTCACGTTGATGGGGCAGGGAGGCGTTTTCGATCATCGCTACCGGCGTGTCCGCTGCCAGTCCGCCGGCCAGCAGTTGCTCGCGGATCTCGCTCAGTTTCGCCACGCCCATGTACACCACCAGGGTCGTGCCACTTTGCGCCAGGGCTTGCCAGTTCAGGCTGCTGCCGTCCTGGGTGTGAGCCGTTACCAGGGTCACGCCCCGGGCAACCCCGCGCAGGGTCAGTGGGATGTCGCACTGGGTCGCGCCCGCAAGACCGGCGGTGATGCCATTGACCAGCTCCACCTCGACGCCGTGCTCGCGCAGCCACTGTGCTTCTTCACCGCCCCGGCCGAAGATGCACGGGTCGCCGCCTTTGAGGCGCACCACGCATTTGCCTTGGCGGGCATAACGCAACATCAGCCGGTGGATAAACGCCTGGGGAGTGGAGCGGCAGCCGCCGCGCTTGCCGACGGCGATGATGCGCGCACTGGGGCAATGCTCCAGCACGGCGTCGTTGACCAGGTCGTCGATCAACACCACGTCGGCCTCGCCCAGGGCGCGCACGGCTTTGAGGGTCAGCAATTCAGGGTCGCCAGGACCCGCACCTACCAGCCAGACTTTTGCGTTCATAGTGTTTTCCTCATGAGATCGCGGCGACCGGTTGCGCGGTGGCAACCAGCAGGCGCTTGATTTCCGGTACGCAGGAACCGCACTGCGTGCCGCAGCCCAGTTCTTTTTTCAGGCCCTGCAAATCCAGGCCGCGCTCGATGCCCGCGCAAACCGCACGCTGGCTGACATTCATGCAATTGCACAGCGTCTTCCCACCAGCCGTGGCGGCGCCGGTGTTACCCGGCGGTGCGCTCAAGGGGGCCAGCAGCCAGCGCCGCAACTGGTCGTCGGCGCGCCCTTCCAACCAGAGGTTTTGCAGCCAATGCCGGGCCAGGGTTTCGCCGGCCAGGCGAATGGCGGTGATGCGGCTGTTTTCGATCCGTACCCGCTTGCCAATGGCGCGGCGCGGGTCGTCATAGGCCAGGACCGGGCCTTCGATCAGCCCCAGCTGTTCGTCGATCGCCTGCAAAAGCTGCGGTTCGGGCGCCACGGCGCTGGCAGCGCGTATCAGCAACGCTGGACGGTCGCGGCCGGTCAGGCTCAGGCTGACGTAGGAAAACGCCTCACACAGCGGACGCAACGCCTCCAGATGCTGTTGAACATTGCCCTCAACCAGAGCGAACAGCTGCCAGGGCAGGTTCACCGGTTCCAGGCGTACGCCGCTGTGCTTGAGTTCCGGCTGTTTCGACAACGGGTCGAATGCCGGTTGAGTCAGGGTGTTGACCCCGCCCTTGAGAAACCGGTCGCCCCAGTGCATGGGCAGGAAGGCCTGGCCTGGGCGCACGCTGTCGTCGCTGTCCACGGCCACGATCACGCTGCCGCGACGACTCTTGAGGCTGACCAGGTCGCCGGCCTGCAGGCGATGGCGAAGCAGTTCGTCGGGATGCAGGCTGAGCACCGCTTCGTTCACATGGCCGAACAACTGCGCGGCGGTACCGGTACGGCTCATCCCGTGCCACTGGTCGCGCAGCCGACCCGTGTTCAGCGTCAGGGGGTAGCGTGCGTCGCGCAATTCCTTGGCGGCGCGATAAGGGTCGGCCACGAATCGGGCGCGGCCGCTGTCAGTCGGGAAAATCCCGTCCCCGTACAAGCGCGCTGTTCCGACCGTGGCGCCCTCCGGGAAGGGCCATTGCTGAGGGCCGAGGCGGTCGATCACGTCATGGCTGATTCCGGACAGGTCCAGGTCGCGGCCACGGGTCAGTTGCTTGTATTCATCGAACAAGTGGGCCGGGGTTTCAAAGGCGAACAGGCTGGGCTGGCCGGGGCGCAGGCGTTTCTCCAGTCGTTGCGCGAAATCTACCGTGATCGCCCAGTCCGGCCGTGCTTCACCCGGTGCGTTTATCGCCCGGCGAACGTGGGAAATGCGTCGTTCGGAGTTGGTGACCGAGCCTTCTTTTTCGCCCCAACTGGCCGCTGGCAGCAGCAGGTCGGCAAAGGCGGCGGTTTCGGTAGTCCGGAAGGCCTCTTGCAACACCACGAACGGGCAAGCTTGCAGGGCTTCGCGCACGGCGGCCTGGTCCGGCATCGACTGGGCCGGGTTGGTGCAGGCGATCCACAGGGCCTTGATCTTGCCGCTGCGAACCTGCTCGAACAATTCGATAGCGCTCAAGCCTGTGGTGCTCGGCAGTTGCTCAACGCCCCAATAGCTGGCGACCTCGGCGCGATGCTCCGGATTGCCGGCTTCGCGATGGCCCGGCAGCAGGTTGGACAGGCTGCCGGTTTCGCGGCCGCCCATGGCGTTGGGCTGGCCGGTCAGCGAGAACGGTCCCGCGCCCGGTCGGCCGATCTGGCCGGTGGCCAGGTGCAGATTGATCAGCGCGCTGTTTTTTGCGCTGCCGGCAGTCGACTGGTTCAAGCCCATGCACCACAACGAGAGGAAACTTGGCGAGGTGCCGACCCACTCGGCGCATTGGTGCAGTTGCTCGACGCTGATCCCGCACAGCTGGGCAACCATGGCGGGGGTGTAGTCGCGCACCAGATTCTTCAGGTCAGCCAGGCCTTCGGTGTGTGCCTTGATGAAGCTGCGGTCGACCCAGTCTTCCCACAGCAGCAGATGCAAGATCCCGTGGAACAAGGCGACATCGGTGCCAGGCAGGATCGCCAGGTGCAGGTCCGCCAGGTCGCAGGTGTCGGTGCGCCGAGGGTCGATGACGATGACTTTCATCTGCGGCCGGCGGGATTTGGCTTCTTCGAGCCGACGAAACAGGATGGGATGGGCGTAGGCCATGTTACTGCCGACGATCATCACGCAGTCGCTCAGCTCCAGATCCTCATAGCTGCACGGTGGCGCGTCGGCACCCAGGCTGCGCTTGTAGCCCACCACGGCGGAGGACATGCACAGCCGGGAATTGCTGTCGATGTTGTTGGTACCGACCAGCGCCCGGGCGAGTTTGTTGAAGGCGTAGTAATCCTCGGTCAGCAGTTGGCCGGAGATGTAGAAGGCCACGCTGTCCGGTCCGTGCTCGACAATCGTGTCGGCGAAGACGTTGGCGGCATGGTCCAGGGCGCTGTCCCAATCGGTACGGCCACGGGCCAGGCCTTTGCCCAGCCGCAGTTCGGGATAGAGGGCGCGCGCGGCGAGGTCGCCGGTCAAGTGCAGGGTCGAGCCCTTGCTGCACAGTTTGCCGAAGTTGGCCGGATGGGTGGGATCGCCACTGACGCCGAGAATGCGCTCGCCGTCATGTTCGATCAGCACGCCGCAACCGACCCCGCAATAACAGCAGGTCGAGGCAGTCGTCTGGCGGTTCATCAGCTTGCGTCCCGCAGGGCCAGCATCACCCGGCCGTTCTCGACGCGGGCCGAATGATGATGGGCGCAGCCCACATCGGGCGCCTGGGCCTCGCCGGTTTCCAGATCGATCTGCCAGTTGTGCAGCGGGCAGGCCACGCGCTTGCCGTAGATCAATCCTTGGGACAGCGGGCCGCCCTTGTGCGGGCAACGGTCGTCGAGTGCGAATACTTCATCGTCGCTGGTGCGAAAAATCGCGATATCACCTTTCGGCCCGTTGATGATGCGTGAGCCCAAGGCGTTGATGTCTTCCAGCGCGCAGATATCCAGCCAGTTCATGCCAGTACCTCCAGGTTCTTCACGGGGATGACCTCGAACTCTTTTTTCAGTTGCGGTTGTTCCAGCCGTTGTTTCCAGGGGTCCTGCTCCAGCGACAGGGAAAACTTCAGGCGCTCGTGCAGGGCCTTGCGCCGCTCCGGGTCTTCCAGCACGGCTTTCTTGATGTGTTCCATGCCGACGCGCTGCAGGTAGTGCACGGTGCGTTCGAGGTAGAAGGCTTCTTCGCGGTACAGCTGCAGGAAGGCGCCGTTGTATTCGCGCACTTCTTCGGCGGTCTTGAGCTTGACGAAAAACTCGGCGACTTCGGTCTTGATCCCGCCGTTGCCACCGATGTACATCTCCCAGCCGGAATCTACGCCGATGATGCCGACGTCCTTGATGCCCGCTTCCGAGCAGTTGCGTGGGCAACCGGAGACCGCCAGCTTCACCTTGTGCGGCGACCACATGTTGAACAGGTCGTGCTCCAGCTCGATGCCCAATTGGGTGGAATTCTGCGTGCCGAAGCGGCAGAACTCGCTGCCCACGCAAGTCTTCACGGTGCGAATGGATTTGCCATAGGCGTGGCCGGACGGCATGTCGAGGTCTTTCCAGACGCCGGGCAGGTCTTGCTTCCTGATGCCCAGCAGGTCGATACGCTGGCCGCCGGTGACCTTGATCATGGGCACGTTGTATTTGTCGGCCACGTCGGCGATGCGGCGCAGCTCGGATGGGTTGGTCACGCCGCCCCACATCCGTGGGACTACCGAGTAGGTGCCGTCTTTCTGGATGTTGGCGTGGGCGCGTTCGTTGATCAGGCGCGACTGCGGGTCATCCTGGGCTTCGCCGGGCCAGGTTGAAATCAGGTAGTAGTTCAGGGCCGGACGGCAAGTGGCGCAGCCGTTCGGGGTGCGCCAGTTCAAGTAACCCATGGTCCCGGCGATGGTCAGCAGGTGCTGGTCGCGGATCGCCTGGCGGATCTGCCCATGGTTGAGGTCGCTGCAGCCGCAGATGGCTTTTTCGCTTTTCGGCTTGACGTCCGCCGCGCCGCCCACGGTGTTGATCAGGATCTGTTCCACCAGGCCGGCGCAGGAGCCGCAGGAGCTGGCGGCCTTGGTGTGTTTTTTCACGTCATCGACGCTGAACAGGCCGTGTTCCTGGATCGCCTTGACGATGGTGCCCTTGCACACGCCATTGCAGCCGCAGACTTCGGCGGTGTCGGCCATGCTCATGGCTTTGTCCTGGCCTTGGTGGCCGACGTCGCCTAAAGCGTTTTCGCCAAACATCAAGTGATCGCGGATCTCGCTGATGCCGTGGTTCTCACGGATCTGCCGGAAATACCAGCCGCCATCCGCGGTATCGCCGTACAGGCAGGCGCCGACCAGCACGTCGTCCTTGATCACCAGTTTTTTGTAGACGCCGCCGATCGGGTCGGAAAGGGTGATGGTCTCGGTGCCTTCGCCGCCCATGAAATCCCCGGCGGAGAACAGGTCGATACCGGTGACTTTCAACTTGGTCGACGTCACCGAACCCTTGTAAGTGGCGAAGCCCAGTTGGGCGAGGTGATTGGCGCAGACCTTGGCTTGCTCGAACAGCGGCGCCACCAGGCCATAGGCGGTGCCGCGATGGTTGGCGCATTCGCCGATGGCGTAGATGCGCGGGTCATAGGTTTGCATCGTGTCGTTGACGAGGATTCCGCGGTTGCACGGAATGCCCGATTTTTCCGCCAGTTCGGTATTGGGCCGGATACCGGCAGCCATTACCACCAGATCGGCGGGAATGATGTCGCCGTTCTTGAACTGGACCGAGCCGACCCGGCCGTTGCCGGCGTCGTGCAAGGCCTGGGTCTGCTCGCTGAGGCGGAATTTCAGGCCACGGTTTTCCAGGGCGGTTTGCAGCAGCTGGCCGCTGGTCTTGTCCAACTGGCGTTCCAGCAGCCATTCGCCGATGTGCACCACGGTCACGTCCATGCCGCGCAGTTTCAAGCCGTTGGCGGCTTCCAGGCCGAGCAGGCCGCCACCGATGACCACCGCGTGTTTGTGGGTCTTGGCGGTATTGATCATGGCCTGGGTGTCGGCGATGTCGCGGTAGCCGATCACGCCATCCAGAGTGTTGCCAGGGATCGGCAGGATGAACGGCGTGGAGCCGGTGGCGATGAGCAGGCGATCGTATTCGGCTTCGCTGCCGTCTTCGGCGATGACCCGGCGCTTGACCCGGTCGATCTCCACCACCTTGCGGTTGAGCAGCAGCTTGATGTTGTTGTCCAGGTACCAGCTCAGGTCGTTGAGCACGATTTCTTCGAACGTCTGTTCCCCGGCGAGCACGGGCGAGAGCAGGATGCGGTTGTAGTTGGTATGGGGCTCGGCGCCGAAGACCGTGATGTCGTAGAGCTCGTTGCTCAGTTTGAGCAGTTCCTCGAGGGTGCGAACCCCGGCCATGCCGTTGCCGATCATTACCAGTTTGAGTTTTTTCATCAGGGTTCTCCGCAAGCTCAGGCCCGTTTCATCGCGGCGGTCGGGCTGGCTCGGCAATTTTTTCGAAAACAAAAAAAGGCGTCTCGCTAGCAAACTAGCGAGGACGCCTTTGTCCTGGTCCCGTTCTCTCGGGAAGCACCGCCTTCATCGTTGGAGGCGTTGCTTTATGTATGGTGGAAGAGCTTATGCAGTGGTTGTGCCAAGTGGCGCGAGGGCTTGGATTTACTGGAGGAGGCGCGGATTGGCCGCGTTGCGGGGGGATTTATTGCACCGAATCAAAGCGTGTTGCCCGGTAATGGAGCGTGGCAGGGCTGGCGAGAAGGCTTTTGTGGCGAGGGAGCTTGCTCCCGCTGGGCTGCGAAGCAGACCCAAAAAAACGGCGACCGCTGCGCGCTCGAGCGGGAGCAAGCTCCCTCGCCACGGTGGTTATGAGTGAAACACCAAGAACAACAGCACAACATTCACCACCAACGATACCAGCGCCAACGTCCGCCAGACCTTCAGCGGCTCCCGCTCAAGCAATGGCCGGGGCCTTACGCTCAAGCTTCGCCGCTCGCCTTGTTCCAACTGCAACAGCCATTCTTCAGCCGTTTCAAAGCGCTGCGCAGGGTCTGCCGCCACGGCGCGTTCCAGGCTCTGCCCGAGCCATTCGGGCAGGTCCGGTCGATAACGATTGGCGCTCACGGGCACACCAAAGCGCGGTCGCTGGAACGCTTCAATTTCGCCGTAGGGATAATGCCCAGTCAGCAGGAAGTACAAGGTCACGCCGACGGCGTACAAATCCTGCTGCGCCGTGGGGGCGGTGCCGCCGAAGGCTTCCGGGGCGATGTAGCTGGGCGTGCCGGGCAACACGTTGGCCTGGTCCTCGGACAGGCCCGGACAGTAGGCCAGGCCAAAATCCAGCAAGCGCAATTCCCCATCGTCGCCCAGATGCAAGTTCTCCGGCTTGATGTCGCGGTGGTAGATCTGCCTTCGATGCAACAGGCCCACCGCGCGCACCAGTCGCTGCGCCAGCTCCAGCCATTGAGCCAGGGGCAACGGACCGCTTTGGTTGAACAGCTCGGCCAGGGTCACGCCCGAATATTCACGCATCACGTAGTACAGATGTTGGCGCTGGGGGACGCCATGCACCTCCGGAAATTGCCGACCCGCGACCCGCTTGAGAAACCATTCCTCCGACAACAGCGCCTGGCCGGCGCGGTTGTCATCCCGTAGTTGCACGGGCAAGGTTTTCAACAGCCAGTGTTGGCCCTGACCATCGTGTACCCGGTAGAGCAACGATTGCTGGCTCTGGCCGAGCAGGCTTTCGATCTGCCAGCCTTCGAACGCCTGGCCCGCCTTCAGTGAAGGGGGCAGCGGCCACTGTTGCAGTTGGATCAGCGCGTCGCCGATGCTCGCTTCGCCCACCGCATCGACCCGCACCAACAGCGCGCTGGCGTTGTCCTGGCTACCGGCCAGGTGCGCGGCGTTGACCAGCGTCTGCGCCGCGCGATCCAGGTCCGGCTGGTCGCGCAGGATGCCGGCAATGGCCGTGTCCCCCAGTACCGCCCAGACGCCGTCGCTGAGCAGCACGAAGGTTTCATCTTCACGCAGCTCACCGTCGAGGAAGTCGAGTATTAAATGCTGATCCAGCCCCAAGGCACGCTTGAGCACATGTTGCATGCCCTGTTGTTCCCAGACGTGATCTTCGCTGACCCGTTGCAAATGGTCGGCGTGCCACCGGTAGACCCGGCAATCGCCGACGTGCGCCAGGGTGAAGCGCCGCCCCCGCAGGACCAGGGCGCTGACCGTGGTCAGCAGCGGTTGGCCGCCGCCGTTGGCTTGCAGCCAGCGATTCTGCGCCAGCAGCAGCCGGTCCAGCGCCTGGGCCACGCCCCAGGTCTGCGGCGTGGAATAGTAGTCCAGGGCGAGTGCCTGCAAGGTCGAACGCGCGGCCAATCCGCCATCGGCGCATTGGCTCACGCCGTCGGCGATGGCGAACAGGTAACCCTTGCTGGCGGCCAGGGCCGGGGCGGGAGTGACCAGGCGCAGGGCGTCCTGGTTTTCCTCTCGGGGACCCGTGGCGCTGGCTTCGGCAAAACTCAGTTGCAGGCTCATGGTTGCAGGTTATACCCGAGCCGCGGTGACCGCTGCCGAACCCCAGGTGGTCCTCCAGCGACGCTTGACCCCGTGCAGGCCGAACCAGGCCAGGACACCGAGGCTGGCGAACAACCACAGCGCCAGCTGGTAGCTGCCGGTGCTCTGCTTGATCGCGCCCATGCCCGCCGCCAGGGCGAAGCCGCCGATGCCGCCGGCCATGCCGATCAGCCCGGTCATCACGCCGATCTCGCGACGGAAACGTTGTGGCACCAGTTGGAACACCGCGCCGTTGCCCGCCCCCAGGCCGAGCATGGTGCAGACGAACAGGGCCAGCGCCGCATAGGAACTCGGCAGGTTGAAGCCGACCGCGGCGATGCAGACAGCCGCCACGGTGTACATGCCCAGCAAGGTGCGGATGCCGCCGAAACGGTCCGCCAGCGCGCCACCCAAGGGCCGCATCAGGCTGCCACCGAAAACGCAGGCCGCGGTGTAGTAGCCGGCGGTCACCGGGCTCAGGCCATATTGGTCGTTGAAGTAGCCGGGCAGGGCGCTGGCCAGGCCGATGAAGCCGCCGAAGGTCACGCTGTAGAAGAACATGAACCACCAGCTGTCGCGGTCACCGAGGGCCTTGAGGTAGTCAGCCATGGATTTGGCCTTGGGCCGCTCCGGTGCGTTCTTGGCCAGCCAGGCGAACAGGACCAGGGTAATTACCAGCGGGATCACCGCGAAGCCGAACACGTTGGTCCAGCCGAAGGCCACCGCCATCACCGGAGCGATCAACGCGGCAAGCACGGTACCCGAGTTACCGGCACCGGCGATGCCCATGGCCTTGCCCTGGTGCTGTGGTGGATACCACTGGGAAGCCAGCGGCAGGGCCACGGCGAACGAAGCGCCGGCCACGCCCAGAAACAGGCCCAGCAGCAGGGCTTGTTCGTAGCTGTGGATGCCCAGTTTCCAGGCGCAGAACAGCGCGCCGATCACGATCACCTGGCCGACCATGCCGGCGGTCTTCGGTGAAATGCGGTCGGCCAGCAGGCCCATGAACAGGCGCAGCACGGCGCCGGCGAGGATTGGCGTCGCGACCATCAGGCCGCGTTGCTGGGTGGTCAGGTGCAGGTCGGCGGAGATCTGTACCGCCAAAGGGCCGAGCAGGTACCAGACCATGAAGCTCAGGTCGAAATAGAGGAAGGCCGCGAACAATGTCGGGGTGTGGCCGGATTTCCAGAAGCTTGAATTCATCGCGCACCTCAGCTGTAAAAGTCTCGAGAAATGAGTCAGTGCTTTGAGCAGTGCGCCGTCTGTGGTCGCACCACCGGCCCCGCGGGGCCAAAACAAAAAAACGCCGCAACCCGGATCGCCAGAGAGGCGAGGAGGGTGTGCGACGTCTTTGTCGTAGGTGGGGCAACCGCCGTTGGTTACCTGTGGGGTTGCTTAAGCGAGATCTGTGCCAACCTGCGAGGTTCGGGGGAGGCCTTCGCGAGCAGGCTCGCTCCCACAGGTGATTGGTGGCGTTCGCGATGCTGCGTGCACCCTAGAGTTCATGTGGGAGCGAGCTTGCTCGCGATGACGGTGGGTCAGTCGACAGTGATGTTGAATGCAAAATCGCTATCGCGAGCAAGCTCGCTCCCACATGGAATCGGAGGTGTTCTCGGAACCTGTGGGAGCGAGCCTGCTCGCGAAGGCGGCTGGCCAGGCGCTACAAGGCTTTCAGCCGAGCAACTCGTTCATGGCAATGATCTGCTCCGCCACCTGGATCAGCTTCTGCTGGCGGCTCATGGCCTGGCGGCGCATCAGGGTGTAGGCCTGTTCCTCGTTGCAGTCCTTCATCTTCATCAGCATGCCCTTGGCCAGTTCGATGCGCTTGCGTTCGGCCAGTTGCTGGTCCCGGGCCAGGAGTTGCGCGCGCAGGGCCTGGTCGCTTTCGAAGCGGGCCATGGCCACGTCGAGGATCGGTTGCAGGCGTGCGGCATGGATGCCTTCGACGATGTAGGCGCTGACGCCTGACTTGATCGCCTGGCGCATCACATCCGGGTCGTGCTCGTCGGTAAACATGACGATCGGTCGTGGCTGGTCACGACTGACCAGCACCACTTGCTCCATGACGTCGCGCCCGGGTGACTCGGTATCGATCAGGATCACGTCCGGACGCACCGTTTCGACGCGCGCCGGCAGGTCGATGGTCAATCCGGATTCGTCGATCACCTCGAATCCGGCTTCAATCAGGGCCGCCTTGAGACGCCCGACTTTTTTCGCGGTGTCGTTGATCAGCAGGATACGCAGCATAATCGAGGCTCCTGTCAGCGGCTGGCGAGAAGGGGAGCCGCATCGCTCAAGGCGTGCAGTTTGAAGCTGCGGGCATACCCGACCGGGTCCGAGCCGTCCCAGGTCGTGCCGTCGATCAGTTGACTGCTGCGCATGTCCTGGCGAGGCGACGTCACGCCCAGCGCCGCGCAGGCTTCACGATACAGCTTGAGCTGTTGGACCTGGCGGGCCACGGCCAGGTAGTCCGGGTCTTCGCGCAACAGGCCCCAGCGCCGGAACTGGGTCATGAACCACATCCCGTCGGACAGGTACGGCAGGTTCACCTCGCCGTCCCCATGAAAGCGCATGGCGTGGGGATCCTGCCAGCTGTTGCCCAGGCCATCGGCATAAATCCCGAGCAGGCGCGGCTCGATGCAGTCGAGCGGAGCGTCGAGGTATTCCGGGGCGCTCAACAATTGCGCGGTACTGCGGCGGTTTTCAGTGCTTTGTTCGATGAAGCGGCTAGCTTCGAGGATGGCCATCACCAGCGCGCGGGCAGTGTTGGGGTATTGCTCGACAAACGCGCGGGTACAACCCAGGACTTTCTCCGGGTGGTCGGGCCAGATGGTCTGGGTAGTCGCTAGGGTAAAACCGAGGTTCTGCTTCACGGCGCTGGCGCACCAGGGCTCGCCGACGCAGAAACCATCGATGCGCCCGGCTTGCAGGTGCGCGATCATCTGTGGCGGTGGCACCACTACGCTGTCGACATCCGACAACGGATGGATGCCCTGGGCGGCGAGCCAGTAATAGAGCCACATGGCATGGGTGCCGGTGGGAAAGGTCTGGGCGAAGGTCAGTTTCGGGCGAGTTTGGTGCACATGCTGCTCCAGTGCCTCAGGACTGGTCACGCCTTGCGCCTGCAAACCATGGGACAGGTTGATGCTCTGGCCGTTCTGGTTCAGCCCCATCAGCACGGCCATATCGGTCGGCGCGACGCCGCCGATCCCCAGGTGCACGGCATAAATCAGGCCGTACAGGCTGTGGGCCGCGTCGATTTCACCGCTGACCAGCTTGTCCCGCAAGTTGGCCCAGGAGGCCTGGCGCTTGAGGTTCAGCGTCAAGCCGTAGGGCTGGGCGAAGCCCTGGGTGGCGGCCACGACCACCGGGGCGCAGTCGCTCAGGGCCATGAAGCCGAGGTTGATCGCGCTCTTTTCCGGGGCATCGCTGCCATTGACCCAAGCCAGGGGGGTGGCTGGAATTTCATTCATCGCGCATCACCTTCCGCATAAAAAAGCGCCGTGCCCGGACCGATGCCAGAGCAAGGCCGGAGGACGACGCCGTTGTCCTTGAAACAGTGTGGCACTCATTCCGCCATTGGGATGGGTGCCGATGAACACGAAGGGTGCAAGGCATATGCCAGCTCGCGCCTCATCACCTTCCCATCAGGATTGCGGACGGCGTGCCTTGCATCCTGTCGCTCCTTTCATCGCCACCTGGCAAAGGAGACGGATGTGCAGGAAAAATCGTTTTGCTTCCCGGCCTCGCCTGATCTGCGCGGGCGAGTGCTGCACCTGCGTGTTGCCCTGGGCCCGGTTCAACTGAGCGCGGGACAGCCGGGCCTCGGTCAGACACTGCCGTCCGGGTGGGAGGGGCTGCTGGTGCTGAGCGATTCGCTGCAATTTCACGGCGGCGAATTGCACGTCACGCCGATTGACGAAGCGCCGTTGGTAAAGCTACTGGCTTTTTTCGACATGAGCGCTGCCTTCTCCGGGCAAAAGGCCGATGTTGCGCCCTGGGCGCTGTTATCGGTAGACGAAGGAATCGTCCGCTCGCCGCAGCGCCTCGAACGCTGGTACATCGAGCAGGCGATGCGCGGCACCGAGGCCTATCACGCGGTGGCCAACCTGTTGCGTCACCAGGAAAGTTACGGGCTGGTGCGTTTTCTGTTGGAGCAGGGCACTCACAGCGAAAAGCTCAACACCCTGGCACAGCGCTACGGTGTCTCGGTTTCGCATTTTCGCAGGCTTTGCCGACAGGCCCTGGGGAGCGCGGCCAAACCGGCCCTGCGTGGTTGGCGCACGGCCCGGGCGTTACTGGACATGAGCCTGCGGGACGGTTCCCTGACCGACGTGGCGCTGGAGTTCGGCTTTGCCTCTTCTTCGCATTTCTCTCGGGAGATTCGTCAATTGGTGGGTTTTACGCCCAGCAGCCTGGCTGACATTACCTACTTGCCCAGGCCAGTGAACCGATGAAATGCCGATTGTCCCTTACCGCTCTTCTCGTCTATTGCCTGGGCATCGCGGTGCTTGCGCCCGTTGCCGCGCAGGCCGATGTCTATACGTTCGAAGCCCGGGAGCAGAGCGCAAGGACATTTTTCAGCGAACTCTCCGCAGCCTTGGGCAAGCCGGTGATTGTCAGCAAGGCCGCAGCGGTCAAGCGGATCGGCGGGACGTTCGACCTGCGCACGCCGCAGCGGACTTTCGAGCGAGTCAGTGCGCAGATGGGGTTGATCTGGTACAGCGATGGCCAGGCGATCTACCTGTATGACGCTGCGGAATTCAAGAGCTCGATGATGTCGCTGCAAACCCTGACCGTGGCCAGGCTCCAGGCATTCCTCGGGCGTTCCGGACTGGATGATCCGCGTTATCCGTTGCGCCACGACGGTTTACGGACCTTCCATGTGTCGGGGCCGCCGATCTATGTCGACCTGGTGACGCAAGCCGCAAGCTTGATGGACAACCAGCGCTCGGAGCTGCTGCTGGGCAAGCAACAGATCGGCGTCATCCATGTGCGCAACACCTTCGTCGGTGACCGCAAGTATGAACTGCGTGACGACAAGGTCACCGTCCCCGGGCTGGCCACGGTGATCGAGCAGTTATTGCAGGGCGAGAAGCGTGGTGTCGAGCCGGTAGTGGCGCAAGCCCCGGCCCAACAAACGCGTGGATCGATGCCGCAGTTCCCGTTGGAGGGGCTGGCAAACGCCTCGTCGGACCAGGACCCGCTGGCACCGCGGATCATTGCGCGGGAGCTGGCCGCCGGCAACATTCGGGTGGTGGCCTATCCGGACACCAACAGTCTGTTGGTCAAGGGCCTGCCGGAGCAGGTCCACTTCATCGAAAATCTCGTCAGTGCCCTGGACACGCCGAAACGACACGTCGAGTTGTCGTTGTGGATCATCGACCTGCACAAGGATGAGCTCAATCAACTGGGCATCAACTGGCAAGGCGCATTGAAGTCGGGCGGCCAGTTCAGTGCATCGCTCAACGCCGGTTCGGCCACTACCCTGGACGGTGTTTCGTTCGTCACCCAGGTCATGGCGCTGGAGCGTACCCAGCGGGCCAACGTCGTCTCGCGCCCGGTCATCCTGACGCAAGAGAACGTGCCGGCGATCTTCGATAACAACCGCACGTTCTACGCGCCGCTGGTAGGCGAGCGCAGCGTCGATCTGCAGCATGTGACCTACGGCACGCTGGTGAGCGTTCTGCCGCGTTTCGCCCAGTCGGATGAAATCGAGATGCTGCTCAATATCGAGGACGGCAACGAGGTGGAGAACCCCGGCCAGGGCGAACAGCAAGGGGCTTTGCCGACGGTCGGGCGCACGCGTATCAGCACCGTGGCGCGGGTGCCACAAGGCAAGAGTCTGCTGGTCGGCGGGTTCACCCGCGATGACCACGGCGAGCAGATCGGACGCATCCCGGTGCTGGGTTCGATTCCCTGGATCGGCAGGTTGTTCAGCTATCGCCAGAGCCGCTCGGCCAACACGGTTCGGGTGTTCCTGATCCAGCCCAAGGAGATCGTCGATGCCCTTGAGTCGGCCACGCTGGAGCAGGGCGCAGAAGTGCTGAGCCCGGAGCTTCACGAACGGGTGCGCCGAATGTACTTCCGGATGTCGGAGAAATGATCCTGACCCCGACTTCCCCAGGTGGGCGAGCCGCCCAGGCGCGCTTGAATACCGAGAAGGCCGCCGAGCACCGCCAGCCGTCAGTCGACGTCGAGACGGGCCCGGACGACAGCGCGACGGCCGCGGTGGCGCAGCGCATCGTGCAGATCAGCGACGAGCTGTCGGCGGCGCTCGCACAGTTCCGTGGCCGACGGTTGTTCGAACTCAAGTCAGGTACCCAGGCCGATACCTTCGAACGAGTGCTCGAGGACGATACCGTGCCCAAGGCGCGCCAGGTATTGAGCCTGGCCCGGCTGGCGGACAAATCTGTCGACTGGTTGCTGCAGATGGCACGCAGCCTGTTTCCCGATGACAGCGATCTGGTGCTGGTGCTGCGAGCGTTGTTGCGCCGCCGCACACTCGAAGCCTCCACGCGGCAGCGACTCACGGCGCTGAAGCAGACGGTGGTTGCCCAGGCTGATCCCAAGCGCATGAACGCCGGCATCAATGCGGCGCTCAAGGCGCGAATGTTCGGTTCGAGCATGGCGGTGCGGGCCAGCCTGCTACGCGAGACCTACCGCGATTTCCTCGAGTCCGACGAAGGCCCGCTCGGTTGCTACCAGGACTGGATTGCCCAGTACGGCGCGCCACAGCGCATGAATGTGCTGGCCTTCATCGAGGCCGCATTGCTGACCGACATTAGTGCCCAGGACCCCAGTTGCTCGCGCATCGAGTTCGGCCTGCTTTTTGCCAGGGTGACCGATATCAAGCGCCTGCGCTCGGCCGACCAGCTGTTCGTCGGTGCTGTGCTCGACGATGGGCTCATCTGCCGGCACAACCCCCACGAGGCCGATTGGCTGGTGTTCCTGCTCGGCGTGTTGACCTGCCCCGATGATCTCGACCAACTGTTGCTCGGCACAGTGGGCGAGCAGGTGCTGCTCAGTTCCCACCGTGAACGCTCGATGTTGCTGCAAGCCGTGCGTCGGCTCTGCCTGCGCTTGCCCGCGCCACTGTTCGTCGACGAAGCCGCGCCGCAGCGCCTGGCCTTGCAGTTCACGCGCCTGGCCGATGTTGCCCATGCCCACGAGTGCATCGAGCAGCACCGCAGCGAGACCCAACCATGATGTCCTCCCGCAACCCGGCCTCGCTGCTCAACGTCTTTCTGCGTAATGTCAGTGCCCGGCCCGAGCTGCTGATCCTGACGTTGATGGTGATGATCATCGCGATGCTGATCATCCCCCTGCCGACGGTGCTGGTGGATTTCCTCATCGGCCTGAACATCGTCATTTCTCTGCTGGTGTTCATGGGCTCGTTCTACATCGAACGCATCCTCAGCTACTCGACGTTCCCGGCATTGCTGCTGTTGACCACGCTGTTCCGCCTGGCGCTGTCGATCAGCACCAGCCGGCTGATCCTCAGCCAGGCCGATGCCGGGGAGATCATCGCCTCGTTCGGCGACTTCGTGATCGGCGAAAGCCTGGTGGTGGGGTTCGTGATTTTTTCCATCGTCACGATTGTCCAGTTCATCGTGATCACCAAAGGCTCGGAGCGGGTCGCCGAAGTGGCGGCGCGCTTCTCCCTGGACGGCATGCCCGGCAAGCAGATGAGTATCGACGGCGATCTCAAGGCCGGTGCCATCGATGCGACCCAGGCGCGGGAAAAACGCAGTGTGCTGGAGCGCGAAAGCCAGTTGTACGGTTCTTTCGACGGAGCGATGAAATTCATCAAGGGTGACGCAATCGCCGGCATCATCATTATTTTCGTCAACTTCATCGGCGGCATGGCCATTGGTGTCGGGCAGATGGGCATGGACATGTCCACGGCCCTGTCGACCTACACCCTGCTGACCATCGGCGACGGCCTGGTCGCACAAATACCCGCGCTGCTGATCGCCATTGGCGCAGGTTTCATCGTCACCCGGGTCAACGGTGACGACAGCAACCTGGGGCGCAACATGCTCGCCCAGATGCTCGGCAACCCGTTCGTCCTGGGTGTGACCGCGCTGCTGGCGGTGGGCGTGGGCCTGTTGCCCGGTTTTCCGTTGCTGACATTCCTCTCGATCGCCAGTGTGCTGGGGCTGGTTGTGTTTGTGCGCCATCGCCGCTCGTTGCGCCAGGCGGGGGCGGACGAAAGCCGCGTCGAACCTGCCGAACAGGGGGCGGTCCAGGGCGAATCGGAGTTGCTTGATAATGTCGACGACATCGCGACAGAAACCATTGCGCTGATGCTGCTGGTGCCCACGGCACGCCTGCAGGAGCTGGAAAAGAACCGCTGGGCGGCGCGCTTTCGCAGCCAGTTCTTCGTCGACTACGGGCTGCGCATTCCGGAGCCGCGGCTACGGGCCAGCGAAGCGCTGCCGGCGCATCAAGTGGCGGTGCTGATCAACGAAGTGCGCGCCGAACAGTTCGATATCCATTTCGACCATTGGCGCCTGCTGGACTATTCCCCCGAGCTGGAACCGCTGGGCTTTGCCCTGGTGCGCGGCGACGACAGCAATCGCCTCGGCGGGGTCTGGGTCAGCGCCGCCGACCGGGAGCGGGTGCAACAGTTGGGCTACCACCTGCGACCGGCTGACGAAGAATGCTACCGCTGCCTGGTCACGTTGCTGGCGCGCAACATCCAGGAATTTTTCGGCGTGCAGGAAACCAAGCACCTGCTCGACGAAATGGAAACGCGGTATCCCGATCTGCTCAAGGAAGTCTATCGCCACGTCACGGTGCAGAAGATTGCCGAAGTGCTGCAACGGCTGGTCGGCGAACGCATTTCGGTGCGCAACATGAAACTCATCCTTGAAGCACTGGCCCTTTGGGCCTCCCGGGAGAAAGACGTACTGGCGCTGGTCGAGCACGTTCGCGGCGCGATGGCCCGCTATATCAGCAACAAGTTTGCCCGGGGCAACGAGTTGCCGGTGTTGCTGTTGTCGGCGGAATTCGAGGACGTGGTACGCCGTGGCATCCGGCAGACCTCGGGCGGCCATTTTCTCAATCTGGAACCGGCCGAGTCGGAAGAGCTGATGGACCGACTCAGTGTCGGCCTGGACAGTCTGCACATCGCCCACAAGGACATGGTGCTGCTGTGTTCGGTCGACGTACGGCGCTACATCAAGCGGCTGATCGAGGGGCGTTTTCGGGAGCTGGACGTCATGTCGTTCGGCGAAGTTTCCGAGACCGTCTCGGTCAATGTCATCAAGACGCTCTAAGGAACCCTGCAAATGATACCGATGGATATTGCCGGCCTGTTGCGCGAAGCACTGCGTCACAGCGGTTGCGTGGACAGTCAGATAGGGCACTTCGACAGCCACGGCACGATAGCGATGCAATTAAGCAATCTGCCCGATGTGAGCCTGGCCGTCGTCGAAGGCGACGTGTGGCTCTGGGCAGCGGTCGCCGAGGCGATGCCACAGTCGTTGAATTACTGTGCTTTCGATGTGCTGCATTTCTTGCTCGAAGGCAACCCGTTTTCCCGTACCGGGCAACTGCACCTGTGCGAAGTCGAGGGGCGGCTGGAGTTGCGTTTGCTGGCCAATGCCCAGGCCCTGAGCGATGCCGAGCATTTGGCCGAGGCGCTCGATTCCTTTGTGCAGGGCCTTGGACGCCTCCTGGAAATCCTCCGTTGATCAACTTCCGGCTGGAACGACGGGCGGCCCATCCGTTGCGCCTGAGCGGTCCCTTGATCGAGGCGGCGCTGAGCGAGGTGGTCATTGGCGAGATCTGTGAGGTGCGTCGGCACTGGCGCTCGCCCGACATCGCCGCCAGGGCCCAGGTCATCGGCTTCAAGCCCGGTGCGGTGCTGCTCAGTTTGCTTGGCGATGCGAAGGGCCTGTCCCGCGAATCGATGATCGTGCCGACGGGCTCGTCCCTGCAACTGACCTGTAGCGACGCCTTGCTTGGCAGTGTGGTCGATCCGCAGGGCGTCGTGGTCGAGCGCCTGGCGCCGGCGACGTTGACCGTCCAGCGCGACTGCCCGGTGGATGCCGATCCCCCGTCGTACCAGCAGCGACGGCCAGTCGTGGAACCCTTGCGAACCGGCATTCGGGTCATCGATGGTTTGCTGACCTGCGGAGTGGGCCAGCGCATCGGCATTTTTGCCGCCGCCGGCTCCGGCAAGACCACCCTGATCGACATGCTGATCGAGCACACGGACGCAGACGTCTTCGTGGTCGGCCTGATTGGCGAGCGCGGGCGCGAAGTGACCGAGTTCATCGAGCACCTGCGCCAGTCGCCCAAGCGCTCTTGTTGCGTGGTGGTGTACGCCACTTCGGATTTCTCCTCGGTGGATCGCTGCAACGCAGCGTTACAGGCCACTGCCATCGCCGAATATTTTCGTGACGAGGGACGGCGCGTGGTGTTGCTGCTGGATTCGCTGACGCGCTACGCCCGCGCGCGACGCGATCTGGCCCTGGCGGCTGGCGAAGCGCCGGCGCGGCGCGGCTATCCGGCCTCGGTGTTCGATGCCTTGCCGCGTCTGCTGGAACGACCCGGGGTGACCGCCTCGGGCAGCATTACCGCCTGGTACACGGTGTTGCTGGAAAGTGACGACGAGCCGGACCCGATCGCCGAGGAGATTCGCTCCATTCTTGACGGCCATGTCTACCTCAGCCGTGCCCTGGCGGCCAAGGGGCACTACCCGGCAATCGATGTCCTGCGCAGCGCCAGTCAGGTGGCGACGCAAGTCACCTCGCCAGAGGTCCGGCAGTTGGCTGCGGCGGCCCGGGAGATCCTGGCGCGCCTGGAACGGTTGCAGGTTTTTCTCGACATGGGCGAATACAGCCCGGGTGCCGACGCCGCCAACGACCACGCGCTGCAACGTCGCGACGCGCTTGACGGGTGGCTGCGCCAACCGACAGCCGAATATTGCGCGCCGGATAAAGCGCTGCGGAGCCTGCATGAACTCCTTGCATGATCGACGGCGCTTGCTGGCCTTCAGTCTGTTTCGCCGGCAACGCGGCGAACTGGCGGTGGTGCGCGCCCAGCGTCAGTTGCAGCCGCTGCTGCGAGAACGCGCCGGTTTCGATGAACAGGAAGCTGCGCTGCGACGCCTGCTGGCCAGCCATCGAGTGAACGATTGTGTGCTGGATCACGGACAACTGTTGACGCTGCTGCGCACCCAGGCGGTGATCCGCCGGCGGATCGACGTGTTGCGCGTCGAGCGTGACCGCGTCGAGCAGCAGTGCCGGCAGGCCGAGCAGCATTTGCTCGGGCAACGTGAGCTGCTGCGTTCATTGCAGTGCCGACATGACAAATATGTGGATTCAGTCCAGCGACTGGTGCGCGCGCAACGGCTTGAAGCGGCGCGCCGGGAAGAGCGGGAGCTGGAAGAGATGATCGGAGTTCGTCGATGAGCAAGATATCCGTGGTTCCCACTCGACCGATCCAGGTCGAGGATCCCGCCGACCGGCGTTCGAGCGATGAGCACCGGACCGAGCTGGTTCCGGTGCAGTTGGACGAGCTGCCGCAAGGTGTCCTTGATCTGATGGCTTTGCTGATACGGCCGGGACCTGCCGAACCCCGTGGCGCAATTGCCTGGCACACGACAGTCGCTGCCCGGCGAAGCGTGGAAATTGAATTCGACGGCACTGCACCGATTGTCCAGGCGACGATGGATATCGAACCAGACATCGTTCAGCCGAATCTCCGGGCAGCCATGCCTTTTTCGGAAAAGCCTTTGTTGTCCGCTACACCGGTACAACAGGCGTTGCCACAACGTCCGGAGCCGGCGGCATCTGTTGTCGACAAGGTGATGCCGGCAGCGCTTGCACTTTTGCCCGAGCCGATGAACCGTCCCCTCGCCAGTGATACGCCAACGGCCCCCATCGGCGCCGAACAGATACCCCAACTGCCGTCGAATCTTCAAGCCCCGCGCCAGGTTTCGTCAGTTGTTTCCGTGCAGCGCCCGCTGCCGCCCATGCCGTCCTCGACAAGCGACGCCTTGGTTGAAGCACTGCCATCGGCAGACCGGGGCTTGTTGCAGATCCCTTTCAACAAAGGCGCGGCCAGTGGTCAGGTGGTCATCAGCCGCGGGCCTGAAGAGCCCACTCGGAACCTGACGCTCAGCCCGAGCAATGCCTTGGTGTTCGAGCAGCTCAAGGAGCCTTTCGAGCTGGCCCGCGAGCCGGCCTGGCGACTCGCTGAACGTGGTGGCGAACAGCAGCGCCAAGGGTCGCAGCCATCGCCGGATGAGGATCAGGATGAATCGGCGGAGCATTCGGCATGAGCGCGCTGAAGCTGCGCCGCGTCGACGCTTCGGCGCACGCTCATGCCCAAGCGATTCAACGCTGGCGGCGTGCCGGGCGGGACGCGGGGCTGGAGCAGATGCCGCAGCGTCGCGGCTATCTGCGATTTCGCGCGCGGGGCGAGGGGGGCGGCTGGCAAGGGTTGATCATGGCCCACGACTGGTTGCATCACTCGATCCCCACCCTGCAACCGTTGCTGACGGCCGAATGCCCGTTGCCGAGTATCGTCGCCTTGTTTCGAGCCGTGCCACGGCCCTTGTTGCCGGACGTGGACGAGCTGGGCTACCGGGATCTGTGCGACATCGAATGCGTCGCCCCGACGCGATTACCCACTTACCCCTTGCCCTGGATCGCGACGCCGCGGGGGCGCCTGTGGTTGCAGCAGCTACCGACGCCCGGCACTGCCTGCGTCCCTTTGGAGGCGGGTTCATGGCTGAGCGATCTGCCGTTGCGACTGACCTTCGTCCTGGGCATCAGCCACCTGAGCCTCGCCAGTCGCCTGCGCCTGGCTCAGGGCGATGTCCTGCGCATCACCCGGCTGACCCGGCAGTGCTTTTTAATACAGCAATGCCTTGGCACTTTCACCTTGACCCAGGAGGGTTTACGCATGCAACCAACGCTGGCTGATGCCTGCCCGGAAGAAACGTCGGGGCCCGGCGCGCAGATTGACCTGGGGGCGCTCCCGGTGCGCCTGGAATTCGTCCTCGCCACCCATGCAACCGATCTGGCCATGCTCGCGCAGATCAGCGACGGGCAACTGATCCCCCTGCCCGGGGATGTCGCGCGAAACATCGAGGTCCGTGCCAACGGCAAGCCTGTCGCCCGTGGTGAGCTGGTGCAGTTGGACGGACAACTTGGCGTTGAACTGCTGGACGTCTATCGGGACCGTGGTGATGAATGACGTTTCGCTGATCGCCTTGCTGGCCTTCGCCTCGCTGCTGCCGTTCCTGGTGGCGGCAGGCACTTGCTACATCAAGTTTTCCATTGTCTTTGTCATCGTGCGCAACGCCCTGGGCTTGCAGCAGGTGCCGTCGAACATGGCCCTCAATGCAATTGCGCTGATGCTGGCGATTTTTGTCATGACGCCGGTCGTCAAGCAGGGCCACGACTATTACAAGACCGAAGCGGTGACTTTTACCGATATCGAGTCGGTGGTGAATTTCGCCGAGAACGGCCTGGGCGGCTACAAGGATTACCTGCGCAAGTACACCGACCCGGAACTGGCGCTGTTTTTCGAGCGAGCCCAGGCGGTCCAGGATGGAACCGACGCAGACCCGCCGGCCGATGAAGAACTGACGCCGTCTTTGTTTTCGCTCCTGCCGGCCTATGCGCTGAGCGAGATCAAAAGTGCCTTCAAGATCGGTTTTTATCTGTACCTGCCCTTTGTGATCGTGGACCTGGTGATTTCCAGCATCCTGCTGGCGTTGGGCATGATGATGATGAGTCCGGTGATCATTTCCGTACCGATCAAGCTGGTGCTGTTTGTCGCACTGGACGGCTGGGCGTTGCTGTCGACCGGCCTGGTCAAGCAATACCTGACGCTGCTGGCATAGGCGCGGCCATGAATGATCTGGTTTATGCCGGTAACAAGACCTTGTACTTGATCCTGCTTATGGTGGCCTGGCCGATCATCGTCGCCACGGTAGTCGGGCTGGTGATCGGGTTGATCCAGACCGTGACCCAGTTGCAGGAACAGACGCTGCCCTTCGGCTTCAAGTTGCTGGCGGTCGCGGCGTGCCTGTTCCTGCTCTCGGGGTGGTACGGCGAAACCCTGCTCGATTTCAGTCGTGAAGTCATCCGCCTGGCGTTGGGTTAGCGATGTCCATGACGCTGTTCTTCGAACTCTATGCCGGGTTTGCCGCCGCAACACTGGGCGTGGCTCGCCTGGCACCGATTTTTTTCATGTTGCCGTTTCTCAACAGCGGTGTGCTGACCGGCGTGGCACGCCACGCGGTGATCGTGCTGGTGGCGCTGGGGTTCTGGCGTTACGTCGGCGTGCCCGCGCCAGCCCTCGACAGCCTGGCGTTCTTCGCCCTGATGCTACGCGAGGCGGGTATCGGTGTGCTGTTGGGCGTGCTGCTGTGCTGGCCGTTCTGGGTGTTGCATGCCATGGGCAACCTGATCGACAACCAGCGCGGCGCGATGCTCAGCAGCACGGTGGACCCGGCCAACGGCGTCGATACTTCGGAGCTGGCGAATTTTCTCCAGTTGTTTGCCGCTGCGGTCTATCTCGAAGGTGGCGGCATGTTGTTGATGCTTGAGACCGTCAGTCATAGCTATCGCATCTGTGCGCCGGCGAATCACTGCCAGGTGATCCTGCCTGCCGCCCTGGATTTGCTGGATGCGCTGGTGAGCAAGACGCTGGCCATCAGCGCGCCGGTGGTGGCGACGTTGCTGATCAGCGAGGCCTTGCTCGGCTTGCTCTCGCGTTATGCGCCGCAGATGAACGCCTTTTCCGTGTCGTTGACGGTCAAGAGCCTGGTGGCACTGGTAGTCCTGATCCTGTATTTCGGCGTGCATCTGCCGGATGAAGTCCTGCGCATGGGCATGCAGGCCGATGGGTTGGCGCGCTATCTGGAAAGCGGAGAGGCCAGTCATGTCGTCCAGCGCGTCGAAGACTGAAAAGCCCACCGCCAAGCGGCTCAGGGACGCGGCGCGCAAAGGGCAGACGTTCAAGGCCAAGGACCTGGTCATCACCTGCCTGACCCTGTGCGGCATTGCCTACATGGTATTCAACAGCTCGCTGGTCGAGATCATGGACGTTTACCGGCGCATCATCGCCAGCGATTTTCAGGCGGATCTGCAAGGTTACTCGGCGACGTTGGTGCTGCTCGGCCTCAAGACGCTGCTGCCGCTGTTGCTGGTGTGCGTACTGACCAGTGCGCTGCCGGCGTTGCTGCAAAGCGGTTTTGCCCTGGCCAGCGAAGCGTTGAAGCTCAATCTGGACGCCTTGAACCCGGTCAACGGCTTCAAGAAACTGTTCAGCCTGCGGACCGTCAAGGACACCTTCAAGGCGTTGTTGTACCTGGTCAGTTTTGCCATGGCGCTGTGGATCGTCTGGATCACTCAGCGGCAGCTACTGTTTGCCCAGTTGTTTGTCCAGGCGCCGGAGTTGTTCGCGATCTGGGGGCACTTGTTGCTGGTGTTGGTGCTGGCCTTCCTCGCCTGCGTCCTGCTGATCGTCGTGCTCGATGCTCTCAGCGAATACTGGCTGTTCATGAAAGACCAGATGATGGACAAGGACGCGGTCAAGCGTGAACACAAGGAGCAGGAGGGCGACCCGCAGATCAAGGGCCGCCGCCGTGACCTGCACATGGAACTGCTGTCGGAGCAGGTCAAGTCCGATGTGCGCAGCTCGCGCATGATCATCGCCAATCCGACCCACATCGCCATCGGCGTGTATTTCCGCCCGGAAATCACTTTGCTGCCGTTCATCTCGCTGATGGAAACCAACCAGCGCGCCCTGGCCGTGCGGGCATATGCCAAGGAGGTGGGCGTGCCGGTGGTCAACGACATCGCTCTGGCCCGGCGGATTTTCAAGACCCACCAGCGCTACAGCTTCCTCCAGGTGCAGGAAGTCGAGGAAGTGCTGCGCCTGCTGATCTGGCTCGAACAGGTCGAGCAGGCTTGAAACCAAGCAAAGCCAGGCACGGCCCTTGTGGCGAGGGAGCTTGCTCCCGCTGGGGCGCAAAGCGGCCCCAAAGCCTGGCGGCGCGGTGCTTCAGACCGATTGAGTCGCTTTTTGGAGGGGGCTGCTGCTCAGCCCAGCGGGAGCAAGCTCCCTCGCCACAAAAGCGGCTTGGCACAAGAGCAGTTTCGTCGGTCTGGTTTTTGTTGCATGAGCGCAATCTGGCAGCGGGCCTTTCAGCGTTTTTGGCTCAATGCATCGGTCAGCAACGCTGGCGTTTTCTCAGGAGTGTGGCGGATGAGTCGCGACAACAAACAAGACGAGCAGGTAGCCCTGGAAGTCGTCGACGCCGTGCTCGGCGGCGCGGCGTTGAAGGATGTGCAAGGCATCACCGACGAACACATGGACAGTCTGTATGCCTTTGCCTTCCAGTTCTATGAACAGGGGAGGCTGGACGATGCCGAGAAGTTCTTCCACTTCCTGTGCATCTACGACTTCTACAACAGCCATTACTGGATGGGACTGGCTGCGGTGCATCAACTCAAGCAAAACCACCAGAAAGCCATCGATCTGTATGCGATTGCCTTCGCCCAGGGCAAGAACGACTACCGGCCCATGTTGTACACCGGCCAGTGTCACCTGGCCTTGGGCAAGGTCGGCAAGGCCCGGTTGTGTTTCGAGTATGTACTGGAACAAACCACGCAAGACGAGCTGCACGAGCAAGCCAGGGTATATCTCGACACGTTGGCTCGCATGATGGAACAGCAAGGTCCGGAGGACTGCACATGAGCGAAATAAGGACGACTGGCCACCCGGGGCATCACGGCCCCATGAGCCGTGGCGAGGCCTTTGAAAAATACGCCGAGGCCGCCGCCAAGGCCGCACGGACGGCGGATTACCAGAAGGCCGGGCAGGACGCTTTGGCACGCCTGATGTCGGTGAAGTACGAAGGCCGCGACGGTCAGCCTGGTGCCAACGCAGGCAAACCCGTACTGCAAGCGCCGCCTCCGCGCGCCGACGGCGGCAAGCCGGATACCAGTGGCGATCTGTTCACGCTGTTGATGGCAATTATCAACGAGCTGATCGGCGAGGTCGACGTCAAGAAGCTGAAGAGTCGCCTGGCAATGCTCCAGAGCATGGCCGGTGCCAGGCAGCAGGGGCATGAAAAACTGTCCGCCGAATACACCGCTGCCGTCCAGGCGATGGAAGTTGCCGAGGGCGACGTCGGCAGTAGCCAGCAACACCTCGATCAGTTGCGTGAACGGGTCGCGCATGCCCAGGGACGGCTGGATGAAAGCGAAGCCAGGCTGACGAAGCTTGACCCGCAATCGCCTGAATACACGCGGGAGCTGGCGCTTCGCGACCAGCTCAAAGGCGAGTTGGCGAGCCACACCCAAGCCTTCAAGGTGGCAACCGATGCTCATCTGAAATTGATCGAAGTGGCCAACGCCTCTGCCAAGGCGGTGAGCGAAACAAGCGCAAAAGTGCATGCCTCCGGCATCAACACGCCAGGCGCTCGGCAAGCCGACGAAAAAGCCCTCTCCAGTGGGGCGCAAGCGTTGTTGAGCCGTTTGCAAATCATCGAGCTGCTCGGCGAGTCGGCGCAAAACAAGGAGGAACTCAATCAGGAGCTTTTCCACGAGCTGCAGGCCAGGCTCCAGGCCCACATGGAACGTGAGTCGGAGAAATACCTGGAAGAAGTCCGCAAGGCTGAGGCATTGCAGAAAACCATGGGCTGCATCGGCAAGATCGTTGGCGCGATATTGGCCATCGCGACCATTGCCGCCGGTGTCTTGACCGCCAATCCGGTGCTGATCGCGGTGGGCGTGGTCGGCGCGGCCGTGATGATCGCCGATTCGGTGATCAAGGATAAAACCGGAGTGTCGTTCATGGGCGAAGTCATGAAGCCGCTGACCATCGTCATGCAGGAAGCCATCAAGCTGTTCACCGAGCTCTACACCAGGTTGCTGGTCGGCCTGGGCGTCGATGAGGACAAGGCCCGGGAAATCGCGCAGATCGCCGGCATGATCCAGGGGATCGTCGCGACGCTGGCCGCCGTCGCGCTGGTAGCCGTGGTCGGGGCGCAGGTGATCGGGCCGATGCTCAGCGCCGTCGCTTCGAAACTCGCCTCGCTGGTCGCCCAGGCCGCACCCGCGGCGATGCAGGCGATGAAGCAAGTGGCAACCTCGGTCGGCAATACACTGACCCAGATGCTGACGCAACTGCGCAGCATCATTACCAACGGCGCCGATCCGGTAACGCTGGCGCGCTATGCCGCCAACCTGGAGATCACCCAGGCAATCACTGAATTCGGCAACGTGGCGGTGCAAGGCGGATTACAGATCAAGAGCGGCCAGCACCAGGCCCAGGCGGCCATGCACCTCGCCGATGTGCGGGTGCGCATGGCCATCAGCGAGGAAGTCACCACCTACCTCACCCGAGTGGTCGAGGACTACGGCCAGGCAATGCAGGCCCGTACCCGTCAGATCGAACAACTGTTTGCCGACCTGCAACGAAGCCATTCCGTCAGCCTGCAAATGGCCCGGCACGTCTGACATCCCATCCGACAGGAACCCATCATGACCCTCATTATCACCACGGTCGGGATCGTTCCCGCTGCCGTTCACCACGACTCGTCCAACGACACAGGGCCAAGCGGACCTTCGCGGGACAAGTCCCTCGCGGGTTCGCCGATGCTCGACCGGATCACCGCGAAGCAGGTACTCCAGGACAGCCAGTTTCCGACGCCATCGGTTACGGAACTGGAAAACCGGATCAACGCCTATCAGCCTACTGAATCCGATCGAAAGGACTTCGATGAAGCCCTGTCGATGGTCGGCGAAGACGTGCGCAACGACCTGGTGTTTGACCCGGGCGCCTGGGAGAAACATGCCAACGTTCTGGTGGCCGCGATCATCGCGTTGAACATCGCACGGGTCGCCAACGCGCAGCTACGCGGCCACTTCGGCGTCATGGCCGCCGAGGCGGCCAAGGCCCAGGGCGCGGCCATCGTCGAGTCAGGCCGGGCGGCGCTTAACAGCGCCATCACGGCGGCGGTCGTGTCCGGCGCCATCGCAGGCTTCGCCATGGTCAAGACTTTCCAGGGCCAGAATCTCAAGCATGCGGATATCGACCTGAACAAGCGCAACACGCTGGATGCCGGCAACGTTGAGCGCGACCTCAAGCTTGAGCGCGAGCGCAACGACTGGAATCCGGATGCCACTTACAAGCTCAAGACACTCGATGACTTCGGTCGCCCGACGACAGTCGATTTCAAACCCAAGGGTTCGGCACTGACGCCGCAGGAACAGGCCTGGTTCGACGGCGAGATCCTCAAGGCCCAGAAGGTCGGCCAGACCTCCGACTGGTTGAGCCAGATGGGCAGCAAGGGCATCGAGAAGAAACTGGAAATCGGACGCGCACTCAACGCCATGTCGATGAGCATGAGCCAGGTCGTGGCGAACACGGTACGCATGGCCGAGCACGCGGCGCGGGAAAAGGAGGTGTTGATGCAGAGCGCCCAGACCAGCCAGAAGACCTTGGGCGATGAGATTGGGCAGAAAGACGCAGCGGAAGCGGCGCTGGTGCAAAAACTGATGGAAATGGTGATGCAGCTCTTTCAATCGCGGAGCGATGTCATTCGTGCCCTGACGGCCTAGGAGTCAATCAGATGATCATTCAAGGGTTCACCCCAACCAACCACCGACTCACCGAACCGAACACCGCAGCCTCGCCGCCGACACCCGCCGAAATGCCCGCCGCCGTCGGGCCGGGATTTGATCTGGCGGACCCGCTGGAACGTTCGGTAAAAAACCTCAATCGACATCTCGATCGTGCACTCGACGGGTCGACCGGGCAGGCCAAGGGGGCGCGCTACGAAATGTGGGCGCATCAGTTGCAGCAATGTTTCGCCGTGATGACCTACAGCATCCAGGCGGCGCCCCTGAGCGAGGGACAGCTTAAGCAACTGGCAGACAAGCAGGACAAGATTCTGAACAACCTGTATGAACAGCGGACCCCGCCGGAAATCGGCGCGTTCAATACCGAGGAACCCGAGGACTTTTTCAAGAAACTGCGTGACCTGATCGACCTGATCAAGAACGGCTACCTTGCCGGCTATGAACATATCATCAAGGCCTACTCGGACTTTTTCGCCGAGTTCAACTCGAAAATCACTGCGATGATGAAGGATTGGGTCGAAGGGGTGGATGACGGCAAAAAGGTTGAGTTGGAGGCCGGTAAATTGCATGACGCATTGACTGAGCTTATTGCCAACTACACCCATCCCAAGTCTGCCTCTGTTCTTTTTCCGAAACCGGGTAGTGAGGGAGCCAGCAAGAAAGAAGCCGAGAAGTGGCTTGAAGCGTTGGGCCTGCCCCCGCAGTGTTTAAAGGAGAACGACGATGGCAGTTGGTGCGTCGTCATCGATACAGGCCCGCTTTGGAGTATGACCGGCAGTTTGCCGTCCAGCGGCACCGTAACGTGGGACACCGCCAGATTCAACGCCTGGCAAACCGGCTTCAACGCCCAGGAAGAACGCATGAAAAACATGCTGCAGTCCTTGACGCAGAAATATTCGAACGCCAATTCATATCACGATAATTTCAACAAGACGTTATCGGCGCACTTGAATCAGTTTGCGGATATGTTGAAGGCAATGTTGAGTTTTTGAATTGCATTAGCGCAGTTTGTTTGATGCAAAGCTGTTTCAATAATTGGTTAAATCGCAAGGAAGTATGATGATGTTAGGTAGCGTAAATTTTAATCGATCAGCTAGCCTGATGGATCTTAGTCCATTGGCGCAAAAAAACGAGCAGGGCAGTCTCGGCGAAAAATTGGTGGTTGTGAAGAATTCGTCGCGAGAGTTCAAAAGCATCCTTGATAAATATGGAATTGATCTGAACCTTGATCATGTGGCCAAAGCCCAGGCTCAGGAATCATCGATAATTCTTGCCCATAGAAGTCCAGAGGGTCAGATCAATCTCAAGACCGGTTTATATATTTCGGACCCTCAGGCGGGGGATAAATATGGGGTATTCAGATTCCATGAAGGCCCTGCGACAGTAAAATATCAGGTGCCGGAGTGCACCAAGCTCAACGTTAACGAGCATAGTCTGAACGCGTTGCGGGATACTTATCATCAGATTTCAGGTGTCACCGGTTTCTTGAGGAATGTTCTTGATCTGATCCCAGGCAAGGACCTGGATATATTTTCAAGTCGTCCTGAATATTTTTCCTATCTGCCGCCCGTGAGTTCGGCCTCCAACGGTTTCCTGATTTTTCCGAATGCACCTTATATTGATTTGAATGCTCTCTCCGCAAGTCCCGCCGAGCTCAAGGATCGGCGAAACGGTATATGCCTGGGCGCTTATGCCATTCACCCGAATCAAAATCTGTCACTCATCGAAAAGATGGGCGTCGCCACTGGTTTTGCAGAGTCGCAGGTCAAGGCCGATCACACCGATAACAAGCGCACCCTATCAGAAATAGAAGCAGGTACCGATGTTAAGTATCTGGCCTCGATTCTTGATTTGGGTGCTGAAGACATAGGGATGTTGAAGGCGTTGCAGCGGCACGTGCTCAGTTATTTGGCCGAGACTTACGATGTTGACGCCAATGTTGATAAGGTCCAGTTGTATTTCCACTTTCCGCCTGCTGATGTGACGGCGACGTTGCACCTGCATGCACGTGTCAACGTTGCCGATCATCCCCTTAACCAGGCTCGCTCTTTTGGATTGAGTGATGTCATCAAAACACTGGAGGATGGCGGAACGATGAACGAGCTGGTTTTAGGAAGAAACGATGGTGTGTTGTACACGTTGGTCAATGAAGCTGATTCCATCCGAGTCATACCCGAAAAATCCAGGTCGGAAAATCCGTACACGCTGAAGCTAACTTGATGGTGTTGTGAAAGGGGTTAATGTTGCGTCCATTATTTTTGCAAGGTGCTGCTGGTTGTGCCGAAGGCGTGAAGATGATGCGATTCAGGTAGGTTTTGGTCCCACAGTTCGTGTCGCGATTTCCTACGTCTACAGCATCCAAATCCTACGGACTCCTCCCAAACATCTTCCTATAGTCACGCAGCTCGTCTCCCGAGCCCGATCACACGCCGGGCTCGATCGCGCTTCAGTAACTTTCTATAGAGAAATCCTAGTGTATGGACAGTACAACTGATCAAACACCTGCTCAGTCATATGTTTTTGACCGCTGGTTATTGCAAAGCGATGGAACGCTGATGCGAGAGGGACAAGGAGTTCACGTTCCACCCAAAGAGTTGCAAGTGCTGCGCCTGTTGTTGCGGTCGGCGGGTACGGTCGTCCACAAGGATTACTTGCTGGACCATGTCTGGCCGCGAATGGATGCTGCAGAGGAGTCATTGACCCGTTGTATCTATGCATTGCGCAAATTGTTCAGGGAGGACAAGGATTACATTGCGACGGTTTACGGCCAGGGTTATCGATTCACCGGTTGCGTGGTTGAACTCGATGTGCCGAGCCAGGCGAGGGTGATAGCGCCGTCGCTGGCGGTTTTGCCTTTTCGTCACCTGGATGAGATGGCCGCGCTGGACCTGCAGGACCTGATGATCCGTCAACTGACCACGGCATTCGGCGAGGCGCTGCACGTCATTCCCTCGGGGCTGATCGCGTCCGCCCTGGTATCGGCGGATTCACGGTCGCTGGCCGGGCGACTGTCGGCAGATTATTGCCTGAGCGGGCGTCATATCGGCTTGGGTGAACAGCGACACTGGTCGGTCGAATTGATTCGTGGCGGTGACCAGGCGCTGCTGCATGGGCAGACGCTGGACGCCCTCGACCGAGGGGAGGCACTGGGCGCGCTGACTTGTCTGGTTGCTCAGCGTGTGCCCGGCTTGCGCCCGGTGGGTGATCGTTGTGGGTCTTATCCGGTGGCGATGGCCTATCTCAATGGGCTGTGCTGCTTACAGCAACACACTGCGCAAAGTCTGCGTGACGCCCTGGTGTTGTTCGGGCATTGCCTGAAGCTCGATGCCGGGTATGCGCCGCCCTGGTGCGGTGTGGCTGATGTCTGGCTGGGGCAGGTAATGATCGGACTGGGTGAGCCGGAGCGGGCGGTCGAAGAAGCGCATTCGGCGGTTTCCCAGGCGTTGGCGCTGGACC
This sequence comes from Pseudomonas sp. R3-56, assembly GCF_051132075.1. Lineage (NCBI taxonomy): Bacteria > Pseudomonadati > Pseudomonadota > Gammaproteobacteria > Pseudomonadales > Pseudomonadaceae > Pseudomonas > Pseudomonas sp. R3-56. The sequence goes on from NZ_CP071657.1 coordinate 2,071,738, forward strand.
CTTACAGCGTCCCGGCATTGACGCGACTGGCGCTGCTGACCAGCCTGCGCGGTTGCGACCAGGCGGCCCAAGTGTTGTTCCGGCGCTGCCTGTTGTCGGTCGACCAGGCGGATGTCCACTATTTCCATGCCTGGCACCACTGGTCCTGGCAGCGCAGCGATCAGGCTGCGCGGAGTATCGACAAGTGCCTGCAACATGATCCAGGGTGTGTCCGGGCGCAAGCCTTGCAGGCTCGAATTGAGCTTGGGCGCGATGGCGAATCGGTGGGTGCCTGGGCGTATCGGAACCTGCAACCGGGAGGCAGCCGTCCTGTCCATGAGCGGTGTCTGGCATGAGCCGGCGCGGGGCTCGCTGGTTTCGTTGGCCGCTTTACCTGGGCCTGATAGTGAGCATGCCTCAGGCGCACGCCTTCTGCTGGAGCAAGGCGGGCGAGGCGCATGCGATCGAGCCCGAGTTGCTGCAAGCGATTGCCGACGTCGAATCCTCCCGGCGCTCCGATGTAATCAACCACAATGGCAATGGCACGCGTGATATCGGCCTGATGCAGATCAACAGCATCCACCTGCAACGATTGCGTGCCCGGGGTATTACCGAGCGACGTTTGCTGGCCGAACCTTGCCTGTCGGTGGAGGTCGGCGCATCGGTGCTCGCCGGGTTCATCAAGCGTTACGGTTATAACTGGACGGCGGTCGGCGCCTACAACGCGGGAAACTCTCCCGACCGTCAGGCCGCGCGGATACGTTATGCGCGCAAGGTCTGGCAGCGCTATCAAGTGCTCACCCAAGCCCGGGAATGACGGTGCCAATGACCCGGCGGGTCGGTAATTCTGATCCTGCGCAGGCAGCGATCGACAGAATCCCATCAGGAAGTCCACGGACGGATTTCCTACCCTGCTTGCTCACTTGTCTGCGCCGGAATTTCTACCGTGACAGTCCCGACGGCCACCGTTCTACAGCGCTATATCCTGCGGATCTTCAACGGTCCGTTGCAGGGTGCCGAGTTCCCGCTGGACGAAGGCTCGACCTTGTTTGTGGTCGGGCCTGCGCAGGTGCTGGGGAACGAAACGCGTTGCGCCAGCGTTCCCGTCAGTACGATCTACGTGCCGCTGGAACAGGGTGGATGCAATTTTGAGGTATTGGCCGATCAGGCCACTTCCGATGGAGCGCCGGTGCGGCTGCTGGGCGATTCGGTGGAGGTACGCCACTGTGCCTTCCAGGTCCGGGTCTGGATGGGCGGACTGGAAATTGCCTTGCGTCCCGACAACCAGTCCTGGGCTTGCGGACTTTTCACCCTGCCGGGCAGCGAGCCGATTCACCAGGATGCTTTCGCAAGCTGGACTGCGCCGTCGATGCGCCGGGCTGCTGGCGGGCTGGCGCTGCTTGTGTCGGTGATCGCCGCAAGTTTCTGGGGACTGCCGGAGCCGACGCCCGAGGCGGATATCCACGCATTGATCGCTGGGGCCAGTACGAAGGCGCAAGTGTTGCGCGGCCGTGATGGTTCGGTCTACGTCTTTGTCGCTTCCGAACGCGATGCCGGCTGGAGTCGGCAGGTACTGATGCGTCACGACACTTCGGCCGGTCAGGTGCTGCTGATCGATCAGGAGCGCCGTCGATTGGAGCAATTATTGGTCGATCACGATCCGCAACTGGCTTGGCATTTCCTCGATCTCAAGAACCCCTCGGTGCCGCGTCTGCTGCTCAGCGCGCAACGCAATGTGCTCGCACCGGACAAGCAGGCAAGGTTACTTGAAGTGCTGCTCGCGGCGGCGCCGTATGCACGCGACATCGTGGTGCAGATGCAGGACGACGCGCTGCTTGCCGACGCGGCGCAAAGTGGCCTGGAACGGCTTGCATTGGTTTTCGAGCGGACCGAGCACGAGGGCGGCGTCACGTTCGCCGTCGCAGGCAACCTGCAGGACTACGAGCTGGCCGCCGCGCGCGGGTTCGTCGATGAGTTTTACCGGCAGTGGGGTAATCGTCATGTGCATTTCACTGTCGAGCTGAAGGACGAGGCGCTCAAGGGCAAGTCGTTTCAAACCGGCCCGCAGGGCTACGTCAAGACGAGTGTTTCGTCCTGGCATTTTCCTCCAGACAAACAGAGTAGGTAAGCAATGAACGATACCTTGCCCATAAGAGTTCCTGAGTTTCACGATGATTTTCTAGGCCAGCAAGCGGCCGATTTCGAAGTTGGCGCAGTAAAACTCAAAGATATCCTGGATAAAGCACTTACAGCTCTCAAAGGCGATGCCTCTGACCCTACCAAACTGGCCGAATACCAGGCCGCATTTTCATCGTACACGGTGTTCCGAAACGCCCAGACCAACACGGTCAAGGGCTTCAAGGACATCGACATGGCGATCATCCAGGCGGCGCGCTGAAGCGTTCTCTTCTTCATTGGCCATTGCCCCGCGGCAATGGCCACCTGCACAGGTGCACCTATGTCCATCCAGAACCTTTCCCCTTCGCTCATCGCCCAGTCATCCCTCAGCGAGTTGCGTAGCCCCGGAGAAGTCCCGGTCGTTTCACTTGAATCACGACTGATCGAGGCGTTTGCCGGCTCGGCGGTCAACAGCGGGCAGGAAGTTTCGGCAATCAACCAGTTGACTCAGCGCGCCGATGTCACCGACCCGGAAGTGCTCGCACGGTTGCAGGAACTGACAGGGCAGTACAACGTCGACATCAATTTGCTCAACGTGCTGGTACGCAAAGCGGTAGGCACGGCTGAAACCCTTTTGCGTGCATCATGAAACCGGGCGTGTGGCTGATTCTGCTGTGCCTCGCATTGTCGGCGTGCCGACAGCCCAGCCTGCTCGAAGGCCTGGATCAGCAGCAGGCCAACGAAGTGCTCTCGGTGCTGCAGCGCAACAACATCGTGGCGGTTAAAGTCGATGGCGGAAAAACCGGTTATGCAGTGAAGATCGATCAGCGCGACTTCGCGGCCGCGGTCGATCTGCTCAACCTCTATTCGTTGCCGTCGCGACCACGCCTGCAGGTGGCCGAGATGTTTCCCGCAGATGCTCTGGTGGCCTCGCCCCGGGCGGAAAAAGCCCGGCTGTATTCAGCGTTGGAGCAGCGTATCGAACAATCGTTGGGCGTACTTGAAGGTGTGGTTTCCGCGCGGGTGCATGTCAGTTACGACCTGGATGCCGGGGAAGGCGGGCGTGCGGCGCCGCCCATTCATCTTTCTGCGATGGTCCTGCATGAGCGCGATGTCGAACCGCAACTGCTGATTACCGATATCAAGCGTTTCCTCAAGAACAGCTTTGCGGCCGTCGGCTACGAAAACATTTCGGTGGTACTGTCCAAGCGAGCGCCTATCCAGCATGTCGCGCCTTCGGTGGCTGTCACTCAAGGGCGGTCGAACTGGCCTTGGTGGCTGATCGGGATAACCGCTGTACTGACTATCGGTGGCGCGGCCTGGGCCTATCCAGTCGTCAGGCGCAGGGCGCGGTGATGTCGTCCGAGGCATGTCTGCAGGCGATCCTGGCCGAGCCTTTGGCTTACCTGCACCGGCAACGGCTGGTTGTCCCTGCAGGGTTCGATGGGCCCGAAGCGCGCAGCTTGCTCAATCGGATGGTGCTGGACGGGCTGGCGCTGCAGGGACCGGGGTTAGCGTCGCCGCCGCTGACGGCTGTGGCGCAACAATGGGTTCGTCATTGGCAACAGTTGCCCTATATCGCCAGGTTGATCGGGGCCGCTCGCTGGATGCCGGACCTCGCGCGCGGCGCGGCGCTGCTGCGCCTGGCGGAGCCGGTCCGCCGGTTTGCCTGCTACGGTTTCGGTAGTGGCGGCGCACTGATGTTCGATGGCTCACCGATTTCGGTGGACCAGGTCGATGCCGCTGGCCTCAACGCGTTAAGCAGCTGGTGCGAGCAGGTTCCGGCCCATCTGGTGGAGCGCCTGCTCCTGCAATTCTCCGAGCCGGTTGTTCGCCTGCACAGGCAATGGCCGCTCGCAAAACCTGACCCAGCTCTTTTTTTCCTGGCGGTGCAGCATGCTCGACTCCATCCGAACCCTGACTGACCTGCCTGCCAGCAGCGATGCGTACCTGGCGCGCGAGGACATCGTCGCTGCGCGTCGCCGCCACGCCTTGCAGCGTGAGGCCCAGCGTCGGGCGCGCGAGTATATCGAGCAGGCACACCGCGACGTCGAGGCGGTACACGCGAAGGCGTTCCAGCAGGGCTATGCCGAGGGCATCCTGCGGGCGACCGGGCATCTGGCCGACGCTTTGCTTGAAGCGCAAACCTTGGCGCTCCAATTGCGCGAAGAGCTGGCCCGGGCGGCGGGTGAGGTGCTCTCGCAAGCTTTGAGTAGCCCGCACTGGTTGGATGAAATGCTTGAGCGTTGGCTTCAGGCACAGCTACCAGACGATTCTGACGCGGTACTGCACTTGCTGCTGCCGTTGCATTGCCGTTCGCGAGGCAACGAACTGCTGGGACACTTGCGTGAACGCTGGTCCGGCAGACTGAGCCTGGAATACCACGCTCAAGAGCGTTATGTGCTGCGGCTCGCCGACCAACTGCTGGAGTTCAATGTCGACGCTGTCCGGCAAAGGCTGGAGCCAAGGTTGTTGGCGAAAGTCGCCAATCTGCCTGAGGCAGCCCGCGCCCTGGACCAGACATCGAGACAGATGCTCATCGACTTGTGCTCGATTTTTGCCGAGCGTCCCGCAGATTCGCCACGTTCCGCAAAATCCAAGGTTGAACATGAAAATTGAAGCAAGTGCCGGTTCCGACGTGCCGGATTCAAGTGCCTGCCCTCCGGTCGAGACCTTGGAATCCCGGCTGCTTGCCGCTCGCCAGCCGGCGGTAGAAAGCCCGTCTTCGGATCCGCAGTTCGAGCAGCTGTATCAATTGCTGCTGGCGATGGAGGGGGAAGGGGAGAAAGCGATCTACGAGTTCATCCGCACGCGACTGGGTGCAGATGGAGAGACGCGTGCGTATCCCACCGCCAAGGAGTTGCTGGGGGTTACTCAGCGGGTCTTGGTTCAACTGGTGAAGGGGGGGCTGAGGGACTCATGCCTGTACGAGGAAGTCGCGGGCGCCAATGGCCGGGCGTTCTCGATGGATCTGTTCACGAAAGACTTCATGCGGCAGGTATTCCAGCCGATGGGGGATGAGGCCTGGGAAAAGACTGAGTGGTAAATGCCATGCGCCTTGGCGAGAAGCGAGGCGCAGGCGTTTTTTCTCTGGAAGAAGTTGTTACGGCGCTGAGCGTTGGTTGATGTACACGCTGCTCCCGCGCGCAACGAAAAATAAGGCAGCAATCAGTAGATTGGCGATATGGTCCACCGTTTCTTTCGGGATTGGCAGGGTCGAAAAGTATCGGGACGTCGAGATCAAAATGCCATAGAGCGTCTGGCCCGTGGAGGTTCGTATCGCGTTGGTGGACAGCAATTGGTCAAGCGCTTGCTCGGTGGTAGGGGTTCGTAGGGCGAGGGGATCAAGCCGGTAGCCTTTTTCAGAAGCGTTCGGCTGAAAGAAATGCATCACTTCACCCCCGAGCACTTGCCCGGCGACGTCGGCGCCGGCGTTGAAAACACCCCGCAATACATCGTGCCCCAATACCGGAACCAGGGACTCGACGATCTGGTTGGCCCGGGCCTCGACCGATAGATTGGCATCGAGAGTCATACCCGCCTGCTGTTCCGCCCAGGATGCAAGTTGAAAGGCCAGGCCTTCCGTCTCGGGCGGTAGTGGCTCGCGACTTTGCGCCATCACGTATCCGGGTCCGGAATGCGGTGCGGTGTAGTTCATGCCGGTAAAGGACAGGAACTGAAGGGCGCCGTTCAGCGCACCGGTGGCTGCCGTGCCGTTGGCGTTGGCCGTTGTGTTGTCTTTGGTCGGGCAAAACAGGTTCACCAGGTCCTGGGCAAAAGTATAGAAAGCCATTTGTGGGCCGAAGGAAGCCAATGCCGGCAGCACGGTGGGTACCGATACCGCGGCAGCGAAAGCGGCTATCGACAGCGCGAATGCGGCGAGGCGAGCCAGGCGCGTTTCTGCGTTTGCAGTTCCGTTGCACTCGTCGCGGATCGCGCCGAGGGTGTTCAGTACCGGGCCGATGGCCAGGGCTATTCCACCGATAACGCTGCGAGTCAGAGGCGAGGCGGCATTGGATTGCAAGGCTTTTTCTACGGCGAACCCGATGAGCTGCCTGAGCACCGTCAAGGTGCCGGTAACCAGCCCGGTGCGCACAGTGGAAATGGTCAGGTTGCTGGCCCAGCGTCCGAGGTCGCCTTCGAATTCGTTCCTGGCCAGTTTGCCCAACTGCTCGCCGAGATAATCCATGAGGATTGTGCCGCGTTGTATGAGTGTTTCGGGCTCTGCGGAGTGTATCGAGTTATCGAAAAGCTCTGGACTCTCGATATCCAGGACGATGTAGTCGCTCCGGTCTTTTATTCGGTCGGGGACGCCCTGCATCAACGCTTGTATGTCAAGAACCAGCTCCTGGACCTTGATCGGAGCATTCTCCATGCTTTGCGCTATGAGATCGGCAAGTTCATCGTTGACGCTTGTCAGCATCGGGACGATGTTGTCCATCCGCAGTCGATCCATTCGCTGGTCGGGCTCACTCAAATGTTCGAGCAGCTCGCTATGAGCCTTGGTGCAATCGCCCATTTCTATGGTCGTGTGAAGCTTGTTCGTGGTGTTGGCCGCTGGACCGTTCGTGTTGACGCCTGATGGGTTGAAAGGTGAGGTAATCAAGCCTGGAGTCAAAGGGATCATTATTCATCCTGCATGATTGGGGGGCCGATGAGCTGTTACGGCTGTTTAATCATCAAGCGCTTCCGGGAGGCGGAACTATCAAATAGCGCTCTATTGACAGGGTTGCTCGCCTGGCCTCTTCCGGCCCGGCTATAATCGCCGACTCATTTCTCTGATCGAGTCAAAGCCGCCCATGTACACCCTGGCCCGTGAACTGCTGTTCAAACTTTCCCCGGAAACTTCCCATGATCTGTCCCTGGACCTGATCGGCGCGGGTGGACGTTTGGGGCTCAACGGGTTGCTGTGCAAGGCCCCGGCAAAACTGCCGGTGACAGTCATGGGCCTGGAATTTCCCAACCCGGTCGGCCTGGCCGCAGGCCTGGACAAGAATGGCGCGGCCATCGACGGGTTCGCCCAGCTGGGGTTCGGCTTCGTTGAAATCGGCACCGTGACGCCGCGTCCGCAGCCGGGCAATCCCAAGCCACGGCTGTTCCGTTTGCCGCAGGCCGAGGCAATCATCAACCGCATGGGCTTCAACAACCTGGGCGTCGATCATCTACTGGCCCGTGTGGCTGCTGCCAGGTACAAGGGTGTGCTGGGGATCAACATCGGCAAGAACTTCGATACGCCGGTGGAGCGCGCCGTCGACGATTACCTGATCTGCCTGGACAAGGTCTACGCTCACGCCAGTTATGTGACCGTCAACGTCAGTTCGCCGAACACGCCAGGGCTGCGCAGCCTGCAGTTCGGCGATTCGCTCAAGCAATTGCTGGCCGACCTGGCGCGACGTCGCGCGGAACTGGCGGTGACGCACGGCAGGCATGTGCCGCTGGCCATCAAGATTGCCCCGGACATGAGCGACGAAGAAACCGTCCAAGTGGCCCAGGCCTTGATCGAGACCGGCATGGATGCGGTGATCGCCACCAACACCACGCTGGGCCGCGAAGGTGTAGAAGGCCTGGAGCATGGTGACGAGGCGGGCGGCCTGTCCGGCGCTCCGGTGCGCGACAAGAGCACCCACACGGTGAAAGTGCTGGCCGGCGAATTGGCGGGACGCTTGCCGATCATCGCGGCGGGCGGTATTACCGAAGGCCGGCACGCCGCCGAGAAAATCACGGCAGGGGCGAGCCTGGTGCAGGTTTATTCCGGGTTCATCTACAAGGGCCCGACGTTGATTCGCGAGTCGGTGGATGCGATTGCGGCGTTGGGTTGATTCCCAAGGCTGGTCACTGAACAGATCCCATGGGTTTTGTCATGCCCATTAAAAAGGGCTCCTCAAGGGAGCCCTCTGGGCCGTAGCCCGCCGCCCGGATGGGACGTGCGTGGTTAAAACGGTTTGAATGTCAGATTGTCGGGTTTTTGATTATCAGGGCCCTGTGTCAGCCGACGGCGTGAAGTTCGTTGAGTCTGTGGATACCCGCAGTGCCGGTCATACCGTCCCAGTTGTCGCCGCGTCCTTCTCGCCAGCCGTTGATCCAGGCTTGACGTACCGACGGTAGAGTAAAGGGGCAAAGCTCACGGGATTTACCACCAACGCCATATTGGTAACCGCGTAAAAATGCTCTTTCCAACGGATCACGCTTAAGTCTTCTCATAGGGTGTTGCCCTCACTTGTTGACTGTTGCTTAGCGTCGACCTCTATCGAGGCCGGGGCAGAATCATTCTGCCGTTGGTGGCTCGTTGCCGGCGTGACGAGCCAAGGGTGTTGACGCCGTTGCGACGTCAACCTGTGGTGAGTTCTAACCAAAGCGTCACATGGATGGAATGATCGTTTTGTCATAAGCACGTAACAGGAAAGATGTTAGTGCGATAAGTAACATCATGTTCGGCGCCCGCTTTTGCGTCAGACCCCTGTATGATCAGCCCTGCGCCGAAGGGCGGTCGCCGGTGTCGAATGAGAATGTCCCCCCGTTGCACTCGGGTACTATTCGACGAAAGGGACAACTTTTCACAATTTGTTGCACAGAATTTTCTAGCTGTCCTCGCATCTAAGCTCTTTGAACCTGAGCGGCGAGGACGGAACGGCACACGTTCGTGCCACGCGGGTGCTCTTGAGAAAAGCACCTGATTGAACCCGGCCCGGCAATGCGTTGCCCGGCCCACTTAGCCAAAGGCTCTGGAATCCCATGTCCGATCGTTTCGAACTCTTCCTCACTTGCCCCAAGGGCCTCGAAGGCCTGCTTCTCGAGGAAGCCGTCGGGCTTGGCCTTGAAGAAGCGCGCGAGCACACCTCGGCCGTTCGCGGCATCGCGGACATGGAAACGGCCTATCGCCTGTGCCTGTGGTCGCGCCTGGCGAACCGCGTATTGCTGGTGCTCAAGCGCTTCGCGATGAAAGACGCGGAAGACCTGTACCACGGCGTGCTGGACGTCGACTGGCAAGACCACATGCTCGCCGATGGCACCTTGGCGGTCGAGTTCAGCGGTCACGGCTCGGGCATCGACAACACACATTTCGGCGCCTTGAAGGTCAAGGATGCCATTGTCGACAAGCTGCGCACGCCGTCGGGCGAGCGGCCATCCATCGACAAGCTCAACCCGGACCTGCGCATCCACCTGCGCCTGGACCGTGGCGAAGCAATCCTGTCCCTCGACCTTTCCGGCCATAGCCTGCACCAACGTGGCTATCGCTTGCAGCAGGGCGCCGCCCCGCTGAAGGAAAACCTCGCCGCCGCGATCCTGATTCGCGCCGGTTGGCCACGCATTGCCGCCGAAGGCGGGGCACTGGCGGACCCGATGTGCGGCGTCGGCACGTTCCTGGTGGAAGCCGGAATGATCGCCGCCGACATGGCGCCGAACCTGCGTCGCCAGCAATGGGGCTTTACCGCCTGGCTCGGCCACGTGCCGGCGTTATGGAAAAAACTCCACGAAGAAGCCAGCGAGCGCGCCGCCGCCGGGCTGGCCAAACCACCGTTGTGGATTCGCGGCTACGAAGCTGACCCACGGCTCATCCAGCCGGGCCGCAACAACGTCGAACGTGCGGGCCTGAGCGAGTGGATCAAGATCTATCAGGGTGAGGTCGCCACCTTCGAGCCGCGTCCGGACCAGAACCAGAAGGGCCTGGTGATCTGCAACCCGCCGTACGGCGAGCGTCTGGGCGACGAAGCCAGCCTGCTCTATCTGTACCAGAATCTCGGTGAACGCCTGCGCCAGGCCTGCCTCAACTGGGAGGCCGCGGTGTTCACTGGCGCGCCGGACCTGGGCAAGCGCATGGGCATTCGCAGCCACAAGCAGTATTCGTTCTGGAACGGCGCCTTGCCGTGCAAGTTGCTGCTGATCAAGGTGCTCCCGGATCAGTTCGTCACTGGCGAGCGGCGCACCCCGGAACAACGCCAGGCCGAGCGTGAACAGGCTGTCTACGATCAAACCCCTGAAGTACCGCAAGAGCGCCAGTACAACAAGAATGGCAACCCGATCAAACCGGCCCCGGCGCCAGCCCCTGTGGTCGAGCAGGCGCGGTTGAGCGAAGGCGGGCAGATGTTCGCCAATCGCCTGCAGAAAAATCTCAAGCTGCTGGGCAAGTGGGCCAAGCGTGAGGGCGTCGACTGCTACCGGGTCTATGATGCCGACATGCCGGAATATTCCATGGCCATCGACCTGTACCACGATTGGGTGCACGTCCAGGAATACGTCGCGCCGAAGTCCATCGACCCGGAAAAGGCCTCGGCCCGGTTGTTCGATGCGCTGGCGGCCATTCCCCAAGCGTTGAATGTCGACAAGAGCCGCGTCGTCATCAAGCGTCGCGAGCGCCAGAGCGGCACCAAGCAGTACGAGCGCCAGAGCGCCCAGGGCAAGTTCACCGAGGTCAACGAGGGCGGCGTGAAGCTGCTGGTCAACCTCACCGACTACCTCGACACCGGGTTGTTCCTCGATCACCGGCCAATGCGCTTGCGGATCCAGAAAGAGGCCGCCGGCAAGCGCTTCCTCAACCTGTTCTGCTACACCGCGACCGCCAGCGTCCATGCCGCCAAGGGTGGCGCGCGCAGCACCACCAGCGTCGATTTGTCTAAAACCTATCTGGACTGGGCGCGGCGCAACCTGTCGCTCAATGGTTTTTCCGACAAGAACCGCCTGGAGCAGGGCGATGTCATGGCCTGGCTTGAAGCCAGTCGCGACGAGTACGACCTGATCTTCATCGATCCGCCGACGTTCTCCAACTCCAAGCGCATGGAAGGCGTGTTCGACGTGCAGCGCGACCACGTCCAGCTGTTGGACCTGGCCATGGCGCGCCTGGCGCCGGGCGGCGTGCTGTATTTTTCCAACAACTTCCGCAAGTTCCAGCTCGAAGACAACCTGGGCGAGCGTTACGCCGTGGAGGAAATCACCGCCGGGACCATCGACCCGGATTTTGCCCGAAACAGCAAGATTCACCGCGCCTGGAAAATCATGGCGCGCTGACCGGCGGTCGATTGGATCCATGCAGGCCTTGAAATTCAAGGCTTGCAGGCGTTTTTGGGACTGGCAAAAGTAATGGCAAATAGCTATAACTTAGTGTGTGACCGGGGCTGGACCAATACCTGGTCCTTTCTGAGTCATGTTTATGGCATTACATCAGGTGCGTCCCAGGATCCTGGGCTTTATCAGCGAAGATGTTTCAGCATGGCTCGTGGCTTGCGTCGTCCTGATGGCAGGCCTGTTGCTGACCGGTTTGTTGGCCTGGGGCACGTTGAAGCAGTTCAACCAGCAATTGCGCCAGCGCTTCGAATTGCTCGCCGAAGAACGTTATAGCCGCCTCGAAGAGCGTTTCCAGGACCAGGAGCAACGTCTCGACAGTCTGAGGCGGTTCTTTGCCAACTCCGCGGGAGTGTCTGGCGCCGAATTCCATGGCTATACCGAAGCCCTCCTGCGGCGTACCCGGGCCTTTGCCTGGGCGCCACGGGTGCTGCGGGGTGAGCGCCAGGCATTCGAGCAACAGGCACGAGCCGAAGTATCCACTACCTTTACCGTTCGTGAACGAGACGAGGCCGGAATCCTGCGCCAGGCCGCTGAGCGGAATGAATACGCGCCGCTGCTGTATATCCAGAGCCAGCCATCCTATGGCGCGCCGCTGGGCCTGGATCTGCTTTCGCATCCACTGCGCCGTGCCACGCTGGAACGGGCGCGCCAGCGTAACGCCCTGGTAGTTTCCGAGCCTATTGATCTGATCGGGAGCGATCCGGCCTTTGCCCGAGGTGTGATGCTGGCGGCGCCCGTTCTCAAGCCTCTGGCCAGCGAGCCGTTCGGCTACGTGGTGGCGGCCATCAGCATGCGCCAGTTGGTCGCCGATGGGCTGCCGGAGGCGCAGGATGACAGTCTGACGATGCGTGTGATTGATTCCGCCCACGATACCCCTTGGGAAGTCCTGTTCGAAACATCCAACCGACCGGGTAAAAGCGAGCTGTCGGCTGTCCGGATGTTGCGCCTGGCCGATCATGACTTCCGCGTGGAGTTGCGGCCCAGTCTCGCGTTCCTGTCGAACAATCATTCCAGCGTCGTGAGCGTCACGGTGTTGGGCGGGCTGCTCAGCCTGATGCTCAGCGTCTTGCTGTATACGTTGGTCAGCCAGCGACAGCGGGCCTTGGCGCTGGTAGAGCAGCGCACCCGGGAACTGCACGCCCGGGAATCGGAACTGCGCGGCACCCACGGCCAACTGAAGGGCGTGCTCGACGCCGCGACGCAAGTCGCGATCATCGCGACCGACCTGCGCGGTGTCATCACCACGTTCAATGCCGGCGCCGAGCAGATGCTCGGCTACCGCAGCTGCGATGTCCTGCAGAGCATGACCCTGGAAAGTCTTCACGTTCCGCGTGAGCTGCAGCATCGGGCCGCACAGCTGGCCGTGCGTTTCGGCAAGCCAATCCCGACGTGCCATGCGATGCTGCTCGAAGGCGGTGAGCAGGGCGGCCAACAGGCTCGGGAGTGGACCCTGGTGCGCCGCGACGGCAGCCACCTGACGGTCAACATGCTGGCCACGCCCGTGCTCGACGACCAAGGGTTGTGGGTCGGGCACCTGGCAATCTGCATCGACGTCACCGAACGCAAGCGCGTCCACGAAGCCTTGGCCGCACGGGACCTGCTGTTGAAAAAACTCAGCGCCCATGTTCCCGGCGGCATCTATCAGTTCAAGATGGACTTTACCGGTGAGTTCAGCGTGATCTATGCCAGCGACGGCATCCGCGACATCTACGAACTGGAGCCTGACGTGCTGGTACGGCACGCCGAAGCGGTGTTTTCGCGCATCCATCCGCTGGACAGCGCTCGGGTGCGTGCTTCGATCCGCATCTCGGCGGATACATTGAGCCCGTGGCGCGAAGAGTACCGGGTGCAACTGCCGCAGCGCGGTCTGCGCTGGGTACGCGGAGAGGCCACGCCCGAGCAATTGCCTGGCGGCGGTGTGTTGTGGCACGGCTATGTCTCGGACATCTCCGACCTCAAGCGCGTGGAAGAAGAACTGCGGGCGCTGTCGATCACCGACGCCTTGACCGGCATTCGCAACCGACGGTATTTCCAGGAGCGCCTGACTTCGGAGATGGCCCGGGTTGAACGTGGCTCCGGCGAGCTGGCGGTCATCATGCTCGACATCGATCACTTCAAGCGCATTAACGACCAGCATGGCCATGCGGTGGGTGATCGGGTGTTGCAGGCGGTCTGCCAGCGCATCACCCAACGGTTGCGCCGCACGGACGTATTCTGCCGGTTGGGCGGTGAAGAGTTCGTGGTGCTCTGCCCGGATACGGACAATGAAAGTGCCTACACCCTGGCGTTGGGGTTATGGGACGGCCTGCGGGGTTCGCCGATCGACGACATTGGTACCATCACCGCCAGTTTTGGCATCGCCAGCTGGCGCGTCGGCGAAGGTGCCGACGCGCTACTGTTGCGCGCCGACTCAGGTGTGTACGCGGCGAAGCAGGCCGGGCGGGATCGGGTCGAGGTGCAGTTGGGATAGCCTCAGTCTGGATACATACAGTCCACTGTGGGAGCGGGCTTGCTCGCGAACGCGGTGGGTCAGTCACAATCGTACTGACTGATCCACCGCGTTCGCGAGCAAGCCCGCTCCCACTTTGATCTTTGCGATCAGAGCACCGACGCCGTCTGCGGCAGTTTCGGCTGGCGATACAAGTCCAGCAGCACCTGGTCCAGCACGGAGGAGGCGCCCCATGGCTTCGGATCGTTGAGGATCGCCACGACCGCCCAGGTATTGCCATTGATGTCGCGGCTATAGCCGGCAATGGCGCGGACTGTGTTCAACGTACCGGTCTTGACGTGCGCTTCGCCGGCCATGGCGGTGGTCTTGAGGCGTTTGCGCATGGTGCCGTCAGTACCGGCGATGGGCATCGAGCTGATGAACTCCGCCGCATACGGGCTGCGCCATGCCGCCTGCAGCATCGCCGCCATTTCCCGGGCGCTGACCCGTTCGGCGCGGGACAGGCCGGAGCCGTTTTCCATCACCAGGTGCGGCGCGGTGATGCCTTTCTTGGCCAGCCACTGGCGCACCACCCGCTGCGCAGCCTTGGCATCGTCGCCGTCGGCCTCGTTGCGAAACTCCGCGCCCAGGCTCAGGAACAGTTGCTGGGCCATGGTGTTGTTACTGTATTTGTTGATGTCGCGGATAATCTCCGCCAGGTCCGGCGAGAACGCCCGGGCCAGCAGTTTGGCGTTCTTCGGCGTCGCGGCCAGGCGGTCGCTGCCCTGGATGCTGCCGCCCAGCTCCTTCCAGATCGCTCGCACGGCGCCAGCGGTGTAGGTGGCATGGTCGAGCAGCGACAGGTAGGTCTGGGAGCTGCAACCCTCGCCGAGTTGGCCGCTGACGGTCACGGTCATGCTGCCGTCCGCCTGGGCCACCGGGTTGTAGCGCACGCCACCAGTGCATTGCTTGGAGTTGGCGGCCTTGACCACGTTCTCGATGCGGATGCTGGCGATGGGCGGTTCGACCGATATCAGTACCCGGCCAGCGTCATTGCGGGCCACGAAGCGCAGCGCCTTGAGGTTGACCAGCAGCGAATCGGGCTTGACCAGGAAGGGTTTGTTTTCGTCATTGCCGTCGTCGTTGAACTCGGGCAATTGCGGCTGGATGAAGAAGCTGCGGTCCAGCACCAGGTCGCCAGTGATCTGCTGCACGCCGTTGGCCCGCAGGTCACGCATCAGCAGCCAGAGCTTTTCCATGTTCAGCTTGGGATCGCCGCCGCCCTTGAGGTACAGGTTGCCGTTGAGAATGCCCCCGCTGAGGGTGCCGTCGGTGTAGAACTCGGTTTTCCACTGATGGTTCGGCCCGAGCATTTCCAGGGCTGCGTAGGTCGTTACCAGCTTCATGGTGGACGCCGGGTTCACCGAGACATCGGCGTTATACAGCGTCGGGGTGCCGGGGCCGTTGAGCGGTACCATCACCAGGGACAGGGCGTTGTCTTGCAGTTTGCTGTTTTTCAGGGCCTTTTGCACATTCGGCGACAGGGCGGTGTTGATGGTGGCGGCTTGGGTGGTGACAGGCAGGGCCAAAGGAAGAAGAAGGCTGGCCAGAAGCAATGGGCGCAAAGATTTGATCATGTGAAATAAAACCCTACAGGCGAGGGGAAAAGAACGAGGACATGAAAATGAACGCCCTCAACGGTCATGAAAGTGTCGGCATTATGCCCCAAGGCGCAACGGCTTGTGCCGTGCCCAAGCCCAGCGAAGCGGTATTTTTTTACCGGCGGTAGGCGGACTTGCCCGATCAGTCGGGCAATCGACGCACCAAACTGGTAAAGTGCCGGCCGTTATTACTTATGAGGATTGTTCCAATGGCGACTAACCGTTCCCAGCGTCTGCGCAAAAAGCTGTGCGTGGATGAATTTCAAGAGCTGGGTTTCGAACTGAACCTGGATTTCAAAGAAGATCTGGCCGATGAGGCTATTGACGCTTTCCTCGACGCTTTCCTGAAAGAAGCCATGGAAGCCAATGGCCTGGGCTATGTCGGCGGTGACGACTATGGTCTGGTCTGCCTGCAGAAGCGTGGCTCGGTGACCGAAGAGCAGCGCGCTGCCGTTGAAGCCTGGCTCAAGGCCCGTCCTGAGCTGACCAGTGTTGAAGTCAGCCCGCTGATGGATGTCTGGTATCCGGAAAAGCCGATCAACAAGGCTTGATGGTCTGAAAAAACCGGCAACCCGTTTGGGTGCCGGTTTTTTTGTGCCTGTCGGTTGGGTAATTGTTGTCCTTCAGGCCGCTTTCGCGAGCAGGCTCGCTCCCACATTGGGTCGGTGTTCACACATCTCCTGTGGGAGCGAGCCTGCTCGCGAAGCTTTCAAGATTCAGGCACTCCGCCAGTTCAGGATGAGCAAGGTCACCACCCCCGCGACAATCCCCCAGAACGCCGAGCCGATGGAAAACAGCGTCAACCCCGACGCCGTGACCATGAAGGTGATCAACGCCGCTTCCCGTTCCTTCGCTTCGCTCATGGCGATGCTCAGGCCATTGATGATCGAGCCGAACAGCGCCAATGCCGCGATGGACAGCACCAACTCCTTGGGCAGCGCAGCGAACAGCGCCGCCAGCGTGGCGCCGAAGACCCCGGCAAAGCCGTAGAAAATCCCGCACCAGACGGCCGCCGTGTAGCGCTTGTCGCGATCTTCATGGGCATGTGGCCCGGTGCAGATCGCCGCGCTGATGGCGGCGAGGTTGATACCATGGGAACCAAATGGGGCCAGTAACAGCGACGCAACGCCGGTGCTGATGATCAATGGCGAGGCCGGTACGTTGTAGCCGTCGGCGCGCAGCACGGCGATGCCGGGCATATTCTGCGAGGTCATCGCCACCACGAACAGCGGGATACCGATGCTGATGGTGGCCCCCAGGGAAAATTCTGGCGTGGTCCAGACCGGTGTCGCCACTTCCAGGGCGAAACTGGTGAAATCCAGAAGCCCGAGCAAGCCCGACAAGGCAGTGCCGACCAGCAGCGCGGCCAATACCGCATAACGCGGGGACAGACGCTTGACGATCAGGTAGGTGAAGAACATCCCCAGCACCAGGCCGGTGCGATGTTGCGCGGCGACAAATATTTCGCTGCCGATCTTGAACAGAATCCCCGCCAGCAGCGCGGCCGCCAGCGAAGCCGGAATGCGTTTGACCAGGCGCTCGAAGCTGCCGGTCAGGCCACAGATCGTCACCAGCACCGCACAGGTGATGTACGCGCCGATGGCTTCGCCATAACTCACGCCGCCCAGGCTGGTGATCAGCAAGGCTGCGCCGGGTGTTGACCAGGCGATGGTGATTGGCGTGCGGTAGCGCAGCGACAAGCCGATGGAGCACACCGCCATGCCGATGGAGATGGCCCAGATCCATGATGAAATCTGCCCGCTGGTCAGCCCCGCCGCCTGCCCGGCCTGGAACATCAGTACCAGTGAGCTGGTATAGCCGGTCATCATGGCGATGAAACCGGCGACGATGGCCGAGGGCGAGGTATCGGCCAGGGGGCGAAGTGGCGCGGTGCTGATTTCGGTCATGGTGAGCGGTTGTCCTTGTTGTAGATTGGCTGGACTGGCGGAGCCACGGATTGCCGGATCAAGCCTAAACTCAACGCAGTTGTCGATTGCAATACAGCCATGCCCGCAAAGAGCCGTACAGTCGTGTTGCCATCAGAGGTTGTGTACAATCGCCGTGTTTATTACGCGATACTTGCCAGCGACCCGCTGTGCCGTATTACAGTCACGGTTAAATCGCCGCAGTTCTCCCGACTCGAGTGCCCATGAACGAACAGTTGCAACCCCTCAAGAAACAACCGCGAGCAGGCAAAGCCGGCCGCAGCGGAACCCAGGACGATATTGTCTACGCGCACATTTTCGAGGCCATCCTCGAACAGCGTCTGGCGCCTGGTACGAAGTTGAGTGAAGAGGCGCTTGGGGAGATTTTCGGGGTGAGTCGCACCATCATTCGTCGCGCGCTGTCGCGCCTGGCTCATGAAGGCGTGGTGCTGCTGCGCCCGAATCGCGGTGCGGTGGTCGCCAGCCCGAGCGTCGAAGAGGCACGCCAGGTGTTCTTTGCCCGGCGCATGGTGGAGAAGGCGATCACTGAACTGGCGGTACAGCATGCCAGCGCCGAACAGCTTGCCGAGCTGCGGCAGATGGTCAGCGACGAGCGCGACAGTTTTTCCCGGGGGGACCGTGGCGCCGGCATCCGGTTGTCGGGCGAGTTTCACCTCAAGCTGGCCGAGGCGGCAAAAAACGCGCCGCTGATCAGCTTTCAGCGCAGCCTGGTATCACAGACTTCGTTGATCATCGCCCAGTACGAAAGCGGTAACCGTTCCCACTGTTCCTATGACGAACATACCCAGCTGATCGACGCCATCGAGGCCCGTGACGCAGCCCTGGCGGTGAACCTGATGATGCATCACATGGATCACATCGACAGCAAGCTCAACCTCGACGAAGAGAGCGCG
Organism: Pseudomonas sp. R3-56; assembly: GCF_051132075.1. Taxonomy (NCBI): domain Bacteria; kingdom Pseudomonadati; phylum Pseudomonadota; class Gammaproteobacteria; order Pseudomonadales; family Pseudomonadaceae; genus Pseudomonas; species Pseudomonas sp. R3-56. Next base: position 2,089,823 of record NZ_CP071657.1, read on the forward strand.
TCGGACGATTTGCATGCAGTGTTCTCGCATCTGTTGCAGAGCAAGAAGCCGGGGCGGTCGACGGCCAAGCTCTGATTGAGTTGAGTCAGCGATGCCGAGGCGCGCCCTTCGCGAGCAGGCTCGCTCCCACAGTGGATTTGTGTTGGTCACACTGACCCTGGACTGTCTCCAGAAAGTTGGACACCAATCTGGCTTCTGGGGTCAGGCAACCCTGTGGGAGCGAGCCTGCTCGCGAAAGCGGTCTGGCAGGCGCTGAAAGTTAGCGCTGGTGCACCAACCGGCCTGCCGCATAAGTCTGCGCCACCGTCCGGTCATCCCCCAGGGTCATCAGCACGAACAACCGCTCGGCCATGTCCTTGGCCTGCTTCAGGCGATAGCTCAACAGCGGCGTGGCGTTGTAGTCCAGCACCAGGAAGTCCGCGTCCGTGCCCGGCTGCAACGTGCCGATCCGGTCTTCCAGGCGCAAGGCCCGGGCGCCGCCGAGGGTGGCCAGGTACAGCGATTTGAACGGGCTCAGTCGCGCACCTTGCAACTGCATGACCTTGTAGGCTTCGTTCAGGGTTTGCAGCAGCGAAAAACTGGTTCCGCCGCCCACGTCGGTGCCAAGGCCCACATTGACTTTGTGCTTCTCGGCCATCGGCAGGTTGAACAGGCCGCTGCCCAGGAACAGGTTCGAGGTCGGGCAGAACGCGATGGCCGAACCGGTTTGTGCCAGGCGTGCGCATTCTTCGTCGCACAGATGCACGCCATGGGCGAACACCGAGCGCTCGCCGAGCAATTGGTAGTGGTCGTAGACGTCCAGGTAGCCTTTGCGCTCGGGGAACAGCTCCTTGACCCATTGCACTTCCTGCAGGTTCTCGCTGATGTGCGTCTGCATGTACAGGTCCGGGTATTCGCCGAGTAACTGGCCGGCCAGGGTCAGCTGCTCCGGTGTGCTGGTCGGCGCGAAGCGCGGGGTCACGGCGTAATGCAGGCGACCCTTGCCATGCCAGCGTTCGATCAGCGCCTTGCTCTCGGTGTAGCTGGATTCGGCGGTGTCGACCAGGTAGTCCGGCGCGTTGCGGTCCATCATGACCTTACCGGCGATCATCCGCAGGTCGAGTTTCTCGGCAACCTCAAAAAATGCATTCACCGATTGCGGGTGCACACTGCCGAATACCAGGGCTGTGGTGGTGCCGTTGCGCAGCAGTTCCTTGACGAAAATGTCCGCCACCGCCTCGGCGTGGGCAGGGTCGGCGAACTGGCTTTCGCAGGGGAACGTGTAGGTGTTGAGCCAATCCAGCAACTGCTCGCCATAGGCGCCCACCATGCCGGTCTGCGGCAGGTGGATATGGGTGTCGATGAAGCCGGGAGTGATCAGGGTGTCCTGGTAGTGCGTGATCTCGATATCCGCCGGCAGGGTCGGCAACAAATCGCTGGCGTGGCCGATAGCGCTGATCAGGCCATTTTCAACTACCAGCAGGCCATCCTCGAAATACTCATAGGACGCCTCGATACCAACTTCGGCCGGGTCGGCGAGGCTGTGGAGCAGGGCGGCGCGGTAGGCTTTGCGTGTCAGGGGCATGGGAATTCTCGATAACAGGGTTAACGCTGGTTGCGGCGCGAAACCGGCAGCAACCTGGCAATGGGTTCGGCGCGGGAGGTGTGCTGGCCGAAATCCGCGTTATAGGTGGCGATGATTTCGCCGGCGATGGAGATGGCGATTTCAACGGGCAGCTTGCCTTTGACTTCGCCGATGCCCATCGGGCAGCGCATGCGTTGCAGGGCGCCACTGTCGAAGCCGCGATCACGCAGGCGATGTTCGAACTTGACGCGTTTGGTCTTCGAGCCGATCAGGCCGAAGTAGGAGAAGTCGTTGCGCTTGAGAATCGCGGCGCTCAGTTCCAGGTCGAGCTGGTGGTTGTGGGTCATGACGATGCAGTAGCTGCCGGCGGGCAGCTCATCGACTTCGTCCAGCGGGTCTTCAGTCACGATTTTCTGTACGCCGTGGGGCAACTGCTCAGGAAATTCCGCTTCTCGCGAGTCGATCCAGCGCACCCGGCAAGGCAGGCTCGCCAGCAGCGGCACCAGGGCGCGACCGACATGACCGGCGCCGAACACGGCAATCTGCGCCTGGACCTGGCCCATGGGTTCGAACAGCAGCACGGTGACGCCGCCGCAGCATTGGCCCAGGCTGGCGCCGAGGCTGAAGCGCTCCAGATGGGTGTTCTGCTGGCCGCTGGCAAGCATCTGCCGGGCAATCTCCATCGCCTTGTATTCCAGATGACCGCCGCCAATGGTGTCGAATGTCTGGCGGGCGCTGATGACCATCTTCGAGCCGGCGTTGCGCGGGGTGGAGCCGACCTCCTCGATGATCGTCACCAGCACGCAGGGTTCGCCGCGGGTTTGCAGGTCGGCGAGGGCGCTGATCCAGTTGTACATATTCACCTCGACATCTCTGTTGTCTGTTCCGGCCTCATCGCGAGCAAGCTCGCTCCCACATTGGATCGGTGTTGACAAATCCCTTGTGGGAGCGAGCTTGCTCGCGATTGGCCGCGCCGCGGTCTAGAGCGAAGCCACTTCGGCTTCAGCTTCCTCAGCCTTGACCACCCTCAACCCACGCATCTGCTCACATCCCCACAACACCCGCTCCGGCGTCGCCGGCGCGTCGATTTTCGGTTGCTGCCGATAATCCCCCAGGCTCGCCACGGCGTCCTTGATGGCGCACCACGCGGCGATGCCGAGCATGAACGGCGGCTCGCCCACGGCCTTGGAATGGAACACCGTGTCTTCGGGGTTCTTGCGGTTTTCCACCAGTCGCACCCGCAGGTCCAACGGCATGTCGGCCACGGCCGGGATCTTGTAGCTGGCCGGGCCATTGGTCATCAGCTTGCCCTTGTCGTTCCACACCAGTTCTTCCATGGTCAGCCAGCCCATGCCCTGGATGAAACCGCCCTCGACCTGGCCGATGTCGATGGCCGGGTTCAGCGAGGCGCCAACGTCGTGGAGGATGTCGGTGCGCAGCATCTTGTATTCGCCGGTGAGGGTGTCGACGATCACCTCGGCACACGCGGCGCCGAAGGCGTAGTAATAGAACGGCCGGCCACGGGCCTGGCTGCGGTCGTAGTAGATTTTCGGGGTCTTGTAGAAGCCGGTGCTCGAGAGCGAGACCTGGGCGAAATAGGCCTGTTGTACCAGCGCTTCGAAGGTCAGGATGTGATCGCGCACCCGCACGTGACCGTTATGGAATTCCACGTCTTCTTCGCTGACCTTGTATTGCCGCGCGGCGAATTCCACCAGGCGTTGCTTGATGGTTTCGGCGGCATTCTGCGCGGCCTTGCCGTTCAGGTCGGCGCCGCTGGACGCGGCGGTGGGCGAGGTGTTCGGGACCTTGTCGGTATTGGTCGCGGTGATCTGCACGCGGTCCATTTCCACTTGGAACACCTCGGCCACCACTTGGGCGACTTTGGTATTGAGCCCTTGGCCCATTTCTGTGCCGCCGTGGTTCAGGTGGATGCTGCCGTCGGTGTAGACGTGAATCAACGCCCCGGCCTGATTGAGGAAACTCGCGGTGAAGGAAATGCCGAACTTCACCGGCGTCAGCGCCAGGCCCTTCTTGAGGATCGGGCTGCCTGCGTTGTAGCGGCGGATCGCTTCGCGGCGCTCGGCGTACTGGCTGCTTTCTTCCAGTTCAGCGGTCATTTCCTCGAGCATGTTGTGCTCGACGGTCTGGTAGTAGTGCGTGACGTTGCGCTCGGTCTTGCCGTAGTAGTTGGCCTTGCGCACCGCCAGCGGGTCGAGCCCCAGGTGCCGGGCGATGGCATCCATCACTTCTTCGATGGCGACCATGCCTTGGGGCCCGCCGAAACCACGGTAAGCGGTGTTCGACGCGGTGTTGGTCTTGCAGCGATGGCCGTTGATGGTCGCATCGCCCAGGTAGTAGGCATTGTCGGCATGGAACATCGCCCGGTCGACAATCGAGGCCGACAGGTCCGGCGAGCAACCGCAGTTGCCGGCCAGTTCCAAGGCGATGCCATGCAGGCGCCCGGTGTCGTCGAAGCCAACGTCGTATTCGATATAGAAAGGATGGCGCTTGCCGGTCATCAGCATGTCCTCCACCCGGGGCAGGCGCATCTTGGTCGGCTGGCCGGTTAGGTGCGCGATGACGGCGCACAGGCAGGCTGGGCTGGCGGCCTGGGTTTCCTTGCCACCAAAGCCGCCGCCCATGCGGCGCATGTCCACCACGACCTTGTTCATCGACACGCCCAACACTTCGGCCACCAGCTTCTGCACTTCGGTGGGGTTCTGGGTCGAGCAGTAGACGATCATGCCGCCGTCTTCGGTGGGCATCACCGAGGAAATCTGGGTTTCCAGGTAAAAGTGTTCCTGGCCGCCGATGTGCAGCGAGCCTTGGATGCGATGTTCGGCGGTGGCCAGCGCCGTGGCCGAATCGCCGCGCTGGTGGGTGTGACTGTCGAGCACGAAGTGGCGCTTGCGCAGCGCCTCGACCACATCCAGCACCGGTTCGAGGTCTTCATATTCAATGATCGCGGCCATGGCTGCCTGGCGTGCGGTCTCCAGATCCCTGGCCGCCACGGCGAGTACCGGTTGGCCGACGAACTGCACGTCATCGATCGCCAGCAGCGGGTCGCCGGGCAACAACGGCCCAATGTCCTTCAGGCCTGGTATGTCCTGATGGGTAATGGCGATGCGCACCCCTTCGAAGGCGTAGCAGGGCGTGGTGTCGATACGCAGGATTCGCGCATGGGCGCGATCCGACAGCCGAGCGTAGACGTGCAACTGGTTGGGAAATTCCAGCCGGTCATCGATGTACTGGGCTTCGCCGGACACGTGTTTGGCAGCGCTGTCGTGCTTGACGCTGCGGCCTACGCCCGTGGTGAGGTCGCGGGCGAACAGCTCGGCCAGTTCGGCCTGGGTCTTCTCTACGGCGTGATGGTTAGACATAAGCGGTCACCCGAGTCTCGATGTGCGGCGTTTGCAGCTCGATGAAGTATTTGCGCAGCAAATTGCGAGCGCTGAGCAGACGGTATTCCTTGCTGGCGCGGAAGTCCGACAGCGGCGTGAAATCCTCGGCCAGGGCCGCGCAGGCACGTTCGAGGGTGCTGTCGTTCCACGGCGCGCCGATCAGTGCGGCTTCACAGTGCCTGGCACGCTTGGGTGTTGCGGCCATGCCGCCGAAGGCGACACGCGCGTCTTCGACCAGACCGTTTTCAAGACGCAGGTTGAAAGCCGCGCACACTGCGGAAATGTCATCGTCCAGGCGCTTGGAAACCTTGTAGGCGCGGAACGTATGTTCGGCGCTGGCTCGGGGCACGATGATCTTTTCGATAAATTCGCTTTCCTGGCGGGCGGTTACCCGGTAGTCGATGAAATAGTCTTCCAGGGCCAGGGTGCGGCGGGTCTGGCCCTTGCACAGCACGATCTGCGCGCCGAGGGCGATCAGCAGGGGCGGGGAGTCGCCGATGGGCGAGGCGTTGCCGATGTTGCCGCCCAACGTGCCCTGGTTGCGGATCTGTAGCGAGGCGAAACGCTGCAGCAGTTCGCCGAAATCCGGGTATTCGGCTTTTAATGCCTCGTAGCAATCGGAAAGCGCGGTGGCGGCGCCGATCTCCAAACGGTCATCGAAACGCTCGATGCGCTTGAGTTCGGCGACGTTACCTACGTAGATCATCACTGGCAGGGTGCGGTGAAACTGCGTGACCTCCAGCGCCAGATCGGTGCCGCCAGCCAGTAGCCGCGCCTGCGGATAGGCGTCGTAGAGGTCGGCCAGATCGGCCACGGTCAGCGGCACCAGGCAACGCTTGTCACCGCTGTTGAGCTCGCCGGTTTCGGTCGGGGCGATGGCTTTCAGGCGGGCGATGGTCTGGGCTTCGCGGGCGTCGAACTGGTCCGGTTGTTTGCCGCAGCAGGCCTGGTCGGCCGCCGCCAGGATCGGCCGGTAGCCGGTGCAGCGGCACAGGTTGCCGGCCAAGGCTTCGTGGGCCTTGTGGGCGTCGGGTTGTTCGCTGTTCTTTTGCAGGGCGAACAGTGACATGACGAAGCCCGGGGTGCAGAAACCGCATTGCGAGCCGTGGCAGTCGACCATCGCCTGCTGGACGCTGTGCAACTGGCCATTGTGCTTGAGGTCTTCGACGCTGATCAGTTGCTTGCCGTGCAGCGACGAGACGAAGGTCAGGCACGAATTGAGGCTGCGGTAGCGGATGCGCTCGCTACCGTTCGCGTCCGTTTCCAGTTCGCCCACCACCACGGTGCATGCACCACAGTCGCCGCTGGCGCAGCCTTCCTTGGTGCCGGGTTTGCCAACATGCTCGCGCAGATAGTTGAGCACGGTCAGGTTCGGGTCCAGGGCGTGCTCGCTACGGAGTTCCTGGTTGAGTAAAAACTGGATCACGGAAGGCCTCGCAGATTCATTATTGTTGTATCGACGTGGGCTGAATTTAGCAGTTCTGACTTTTCGGTCAACGATTTTCTGACTTAAAGGTCAAGAAAAGCTGTTTTGTCGATACACAATGACCTATGGACACTGTAGAGCCCTGTGGGAGCGAGCTTGCTCGCGATGACGGCGTTACATTCAGTATGGATGCAAGCTGACAGACCGCTATCGCGAGCAAGCTCGCTCCCACAGTTTTTTGTTTCGGTACAAACTCCTGAAGTTTTTGCTTATATCGTGCCAAAAACCCGGTGCAGGCCCTGCGCCATGACGTATCGAGTGCGCTACACTGCGCCGCTTGTGCAGATCGAAGAGTTTGAAGGACAACCATGACGTTCAAGGCCCCGGACAGCCTCGCCGAGCAAATCGCCCATTACCTCGCCGAACGCATCATTCGCGGCGAAATGAAACCGGGAGAGCGCATCCAGGAGCAAAAGGTCACGCTGGCGCTCAATGTCAGTCGCGGCTCGGTCCGCGAGGCTTTGCTGATCCTCGAGCGGCGTCATCTGATCGCTATCCTGCCGCGCCGTGGCGCCCACGTCACCGAGCTTACCGAGCACAAGGTGCGCAGCCTGTGCGCGTTGATGAGCGAGCTCTACATCCTGCTGGGCAACGCGGTGGCTCATGGCTGGAAGGAACAGGCCGACATGGCCCCGTTCGTGGCGATCCAGCAGCGCCTCCAGCAAGCTTACGAGCGCCAGGACATCCGCACCTTCGTCGATGAAAGCTTCAGCGTGATGCGCGCGGCCTATCCGTTTGCCGACAATCCGTATCTGCAGGAGACCGTCGAGAACCTGCAGCCGGCAATGAGCCGCGCCTATTTCCTGGCACTTGAGCAGCGCAAGGCTGAAATGAGCGAATTCCTCGACCTGTTCCAGCGTCTGCTTGTAGCGGTGCTGGCCCGCGATCTGCCGCAGATCCGCATCGTGCTGACGGCCTATGCCCAGCGCAGTTGCGATCTGGTGGTTTCGGCCCTGACGGCGGCCTGACGTGCGGCTCAAGTGCATCAAGCTGGCGGGGTTCAAATCCTTCGTCGACCCGACCACGGTGAACTTCCCCAGTAACATGGCGGCGGTGGTCGGGCCCAATGGCTGCGGCAAGTCGAACATCATCGACGCCGTGCGCTGGGTGATGGGCGAAAGCTCGGCCAAGAACCTGCGCGGCGAATCGATGACCGACGTCATCTTCAACGGCTCCACCAGTCGCAAGCCGGTGAGCCAGGCCAGTATTGAACTGGTGTTTGATAACTCCGACGGCACTTTGATCGGTGAATACGCGGCCTACGCGGAAATCTCCATTCGTCGCAAAGTGACCCGCGACAGCCAGAACAGCTATTTCCTCAACGGCACCAAATGCCGTCGCCGCGACATCACTGACATCTTCCTCGGCACCGGCCTGGGCCCGCGCAGCTACTCGATCATCGAGCAGGGCATGATCTCCAAGCTGATCGAGGCCAAGCCGGAAGACCTGCGTAATTTCATTGAGGAAGCCGCCGGCATCTCCAAGTACAAGGAGCGGCGCCGCGAAACCGAAAACCGCATCCGCCGTACCCACGAGAACCTTGCGCGCCTGACCGACCTGCGCGAAGAGCTCGAACGTCAGCTCGAACGACTGCATCGCCAGGCCGAGGCCGCCAAGAAGTATCAGGAATACAAGGGCGAAGAGCGCCAGCTCAAGGCCCAGCTGTCAGCGTTGCGCTGGCAGGCGTTGAACGAACAGGTCGGCCAACGTGAAGCGATCATCGGCAACCAGGAAGTCAGCTTCGAAGCACTGGTGGCCGAGCAGCGCAATGCCGATGCCGCGATCGAGCGCTTGCGCGACGGGCACCACGAACTGTCCGAGCGCTTCAATCTGGTGCAGGGACGCTTCTATTCGGTGGGGGGCGACATTGCCCGGGTTGAACAGAGCATCCAGCACGGCCAGCAGCGTTTGCGCCAGTTACAGGACGATTTGAAGGAAGCCGAGCGCGCACGCCTGGAGACCGAATCCCACCTGGGCCACGACCGCACCTTGCTGCTGACCCTTGGCGAAGAACTGGACCGTCTTGTGCCGGAACAGGAAATCACCAGCGCCGCCGCCGAAGAGGCCGCGGCAGCCTTGGAAGAAGCCGAGCTGACCATGCACGGCTGGCAGGAGCAGTGGGACAGTTTCAACCTGACTTCCGCCGAACCGCGGCGCCAGGCCGAGGTGCAGCAGTCGCGCATCCAGCAGCTCGAAACCAGCATGGAACGTTTGGCTGAACGGCAACGGCGCCTGGCTGAAGAGCGGGCGTTGCTCGCTGCGGATCCGGAAGACGCGGCGATCCTCGACCTGAGCGAGCAGCTCGCCACCAGCGAGGCGACCCTGGAAGATTTGCAGGCCAGCGAAGACGCCCAGGTCGAGCGGCTGGAACAACTGCGCCAAGCCTTGCAAACGGCCTTGCAGAACCAGCAGCAGGCCCAGGGCGAACTGCAACGCCTCAACGGCCGCCTGGCCTCGCTGGAAGCTTTGCAACAGGCCGCGCTGGACCCCGGCACCGGCACGGCCGAGTGGTTGCGCGACCAACATCTGGCCGAACGCCCGCGTCTGGCCGAGGGGTTGAAAGTCGACGCGGGCTGGGAGCTGGCGGTGGAAACCGTGCTGGGCGCCGACCTGCAAGCGGTGCTGGTGGATGATTTCGCCGGCTTCGATCTCTCGGGGTTTGCCCAAGGCGATTTGCGCCTGCTCAGTCCGGCTGGCGATGGCGTGCGGATCCCCGGAAGCCTGCTGGACAAAGTCGAGGCCCAGGTTGACCTGTCGCCCTGGTTGGGTCAGGTCAAACCCGTGGATAGCCTGGAGCAGGCCCTGGCTTTGCGTGGTCAATTGGCCGCCGGCGAGAGCCTGATCAGTCGTGACGGGTATTGGCTCGGCCGGCATTTCCTGCGGGTGCGCCGGGCCGGCGAGGCCGAAAGCGGCATGCTCGCCCGTGGCCAGGAAATCCAGCGTCTGATCGCCGAGCGCGAAGAGCGCGAGGCCAGCGTCGAAGCCCTGGAAACCGAATTGCAGAACCTGCGGGCGCAACAGCGCCAGCAGGAAAACGGTCGCGAACACCTGCGCCGGTTGTTGCAGGACGAGGCGCGCCAGCAGGGCGAACTCAAGGCGCAGCTGTCCGCCGGCAAGGCCAAGGTTGAACAACTGGCCCTGCGGCGCACCCGTCTCGATGAAGAAATCGCCGAGTTGGGCGAACAGCGAGCGCTGGAGCACGAACAGATTGGCGAGGCGCGCCTGCAATTGCAGGAAGCCCTCGACGCCATGGCGCTGGACACCGAACAACGCGAATTGCTCCTGGCCCAGCGTGACAGCCTGCGCGAACGCCTCGATCGGGTGCGCCAGGAAGCGCGCCAACACAAGGATCATGCCCATCAGCTGGCAGTGCGTCTGGGCTCGCTCCAGGCCCAGTACGATTCCACGCGCCAGGCGCTGGAACGTTTGGAAATGCAATCCGAACGCCTCACCGAAAAGCGCGAACAGCTGAGCCTCAACCTGGAGGAGGGCGAGGCGCCGCTGGAGGAGCTGCGCCTGAAACTCGAGGAATTGCTCGACAAACGCATGAGTGTCGACGAAGAACTCAAGACCGCGCAGATCGCGCTGGAGGACGCCGACCGCGAACTGCGCGACGCGGAGAAGCGCCGCAGCCAGGCCGAGCAGCAATCCCAGCTGATTCGCGGCCAGATGGAGCAGCAGCGCATGGAATGGCAGGCCCTGACGGTCCGCCGCAAAGCCTTGCAGGACCAGTTGCTGGAGGACGGCTACGACCTCAACGGAGTGCTTGCCACCCTCCTGGCAGGTGCCAACGAGAAAGAGGCCGAGGAAGAACTCGAACGCATTGCCGCGCGCATCCAGCGCCTGGGCGCGATCAACCTGGCCGCCATCGACGAGTATCAGCAGCAGTCCGAGCGCAAGCGCTACCTCGACGCCCAGAACGATGACCTGGTGGAGGCGCTGGAAACCCTGGAAAACGTCATTCGCAAGATCGACAAGGAAACCCGCAATCGCTTCAAGGATACCTTTGATCAGATCAACGGCGGTTTGCAGGCACTTTTCCCGAAAGTTTTCGGCGGCGGCAGTGCCTATTTGGAACTGACGGGCGAAGATTTACTCGATACTGGGGTGACAATCATGGCGCGTCCTCCCGGCAAGAAGAACAGCACCATTCATTTACTTTCCGGCGGCGAAAAGGCCCTGACCGCATTGGCCCTGGTTTTTGCCATTTTCAAGTTGAATCCGGCGCCGTTCTGCATGCTCGACGAAGTCGATGCGCCACTGGACGACGCCAACGTGGGCCGTTACGCACGCCTGGTAAAGGAAATGTCTGAAACGGTGCAGTTCATCTACATCACCCATAACAAAATCGCCATGGAAATGGCCGATCAGTTGATGGGCGTCACCATGCATGAGCCGGGTTGCTCGCGACTGGTGGCGGTGGATGTGGAAGAGGCCATGGCCATGGTTGATGCGTAAAGCATGTCTGTAGGCGCTTTGCGTAGGGCGTTGTAGGCCTTTTTACCCTTTTGGCTTGTCACTCAATTCACAGATTGGGCATAAGCCAATGCGACAGACGGTGTAAAGTTGTCTTTGGTCGTGCTAGTTTAATGTCAATTTTTCGTGTGCGTGGGCAAAACGCCATTCAGAACATAGAGTTGGCGCCACGTTTTAAAGCGGTTTGCAAATAGCTAAGCCCCTTATTTATCAGCATTTTTATAGAGGCACGGGATTACATGGAAATCGGTCTGCGCGAGTGGCTGATCGTCATCGGCATCATTGTCATTGCCGGTATTCTTTTCGACGGCTGGCGTCGCATGCGCGGCGGCAAGGGGAAACTCAAGTTTCGCCTGGATCGCAGCCTGTCGAACCTGCCGGATGAAGATGACAGTGCCGAACTGCTGGGCCCGCCCCGGGTGCTGGATACCCAAAAGGAGCCGCAGCTGGACGAACACGACCTGCCGTCCATGAGCGCGCCGGCGCGCGAGCCACGTGAGTCGGGCTCCAAGCGCGGCAAGCGCAACAGCGAGCCGTCCCAGGGCGACCTGAACCTGAACCTGGATCTTGATGGCGGTCCAGGCTTCAGCAGCCGCGACGGTGATTTCCCGGACGAGAGCAAGGCCTCCGGTTCCAACGGTGACAAGGACCAGGCCCAGGCTGAAGAAGTGCTGGTGATCAGTGTGATCTGCCGCGATCCAGCCGGCTTCAAGGGCCCGGCGCTGCTGCAGAACATCCTCGAAAGTGGCCTGCGTTTCGGCGAAATGGATATTTTCCATCGCCACGAAAGCATGGCAGGCAATGGCGAGGTGCTGTTTTCCATGGCCAACGCCGTCAAGCCAGGCGTGTTCGATCTGGACGACATCGATCATTTCAGTACCCCGGCGGTGAGCTTCTTCCTCGGGCTGCCAGGCCCGCGCCATCCAAAACAGGCTTTCGATGTGATGGTGGCCGCGGCTCGCAAGCTGGCCCAGGAACTCAACGGTGAATTGAAGGATGACCAGCGCAGCGTACTGACCGCCCAGACCATCGAGCATTACCGCCAGCGTATCGTCGAGTTCGAGCGCCGGGCACTGACCCAGAAGCGCTGAAGTCGCCAGAGTCTTTATGGCTAGGGCTTTTTGTGGCGAGGGAGCTTGCTGTGGCGAGGGAGCTTGCTCCCGCTGGAGGGCGAAGCCCTCCCAGAAAGTCTTGAAAAATGAGCAGCCCAGGCTGCTCTTTTGCTTTATGAGAGAACACCATGAACGCCGTCGAAACCCGCATCCTGGAGCTGCGCTCCGAGCTGGACCAGCATAACTATCGCTACCACGTCCTTGACGAACCCACCATCCCGGACGCCGAGTACGATCGCCTGTTCCACGAACTCAAGGCCCTGGAAGAGCAGCATCCGGAGCTGGTGACCAGCGATTCCCCGACCCAGCGGGTCGGCAGCGTGGCGCTGTCGGCGTTCAGCCAGGTGCGTCATGAAATCCCGATGCTCAGCCTGGGCAATGCCTTCGATGAAAACACCATGCGTGAGTTCGACCGCCGGGTGACGGAAGGTCTGGACTTGCCCACGGGCGATTTGCTCGGCGCTGGCGCGGCGGTGGAGTACAGCTGCGAACCGAAACTCGATGGTCTGGCCGTCAGCCTGCTGTATCAGGACGGCATGCTGGTGCGCGGCGCGACGCGCGGTGACGGAACCACGGGCGAGGACATCAGTGTCAACGTGCGCACCGTGCGCAATATTCCTCTCAAGCTGCAGGGCAGCGGCTGGCCACCGGTGTTGGAAGTGCGTGGCGAGGTGTACATGTCCAAGGCCGGTTTCGAGCGTCTCAACGCTACGCAACTGGAGGTGGGCGGCAAGACCTTCGCCAACCCGCGCAACGCCGCGGCGGGCAGCTTGCGCCAGCTGGATTCGAGGATCACCGCCAACCGCCCCCTGGAGTTCTGCTGCTATGGTATCGGCCAGGTGACCTCGGACATCGCCGATACCCACATCGGCAACCTCAAGCAGCTCAAGGCCTGGGGCATGCCCGTCAGCCGCGAGCTGAAGCTGGCCCACGGCATCGACGAATGCCTGGACTACTATCGCGACATCGGTGAGCGGCGCAATTCGCTGCCCTACGAAATCGACGGCGTGGTGTTCAAGGTCAACAACATCGCTTCGCAGCGCGAGCTGGGTTTTCGGGCACGGGAGCCGCGCTGGGCCATCGCGCATAAATTCCCCGCCAGCGAAGAACTCACCGAGTTGCTGGACGTGGAGTTCCAGGTGGGCCGCACCGGCGCCGTCACCCCCGTGGCGCGGCTCAAGCCGGTCAAGGTGGCTGGCGTGACCGTGGCCAACGCCACGCTGCACAACATGGACGAAGTGGCGCGGCTGGGCTTGATGATCGGCGATACGGTGATCATTCGCCGCGCCGGCGACGTCATTCCGCAGGTGGTGCAGGTCGTCACCGAGCGTCGTCCGGACAACGCCCGGGCGGTGCAGGTGCCTGAGCAGTGTCCGGTCTGCGGTTCCCATGTCGAGCGCACGCAACTGATCAAACGCAGCAAGGGCCGCGAAACCGTCAGCGAAGGCGCGGTGTACCGCTGCGTCGGTCGGCTGGCCTGCGGCGCGCAGCTCAAGCAGGCGATCATCCACTTTGTCTCGCGCCGGGCGATGGACATCGAAGGCCTGGGTGAAAAAAGCGTCGAGCAGTTGGTGGATGAAGGCCTGGTGGGCTCGCCAGCCGATCTCTACGCGCTGACGTTCGAGCAAGTGGTCGATCTGGAAGGTTTCGCCGAGTTGTCGAGCAGGAACCTGCTGGCGGCTATCGTCGATAGCAAGAAGCCGAGCCTGGCGCGCTTCATCTATGCCCTCGGCATTCCGGACGTGGGCGAGGAAACCGCCAAGGTCCTGGCCCGCTCCCTCGGTTCGCTGGAGCGCGTGCAGGCGGCCTTGCCCCAAGTGCTGACGTACTTGCCGGATGTCGGCCTGGAAGTCGCTCATGAGATCCACAGCTTTTTTGAGGATCCGCACAATCGCCAGGTCATCAAGGATTTGCTGCGTCATGGCCTGGAGATTCAGGACCAGGGCGAACTCGGCGCCGAGTTTTCCGCCAGCACCGCCCTGGGCGGCTTCCTCGACAAGCTGCACATCCCTTCGGTCGGACCGGGCGGGGCGCAAAAACTGGCGGACAAATTCGGCTCCCTCGAAGCGGTCATGAATGCCGACTGGCTGGACATGCGCCAGGCATTGCCGGAAAAGCAGGCCAACGCCGTGCGGGAGTACTTCGCCAGCGCCGCCAGCCGCGAGCTGGCCGTGGCCGCAGAGCAGCAACTGCGGGATTTCGGCATGCACTGGCAGAGCGAGAAAAAAGTCGTCGAGGGTTTGCCTGAAGCGGGGCATACCTGGGTGCTGACCGGCTCGCTGGAATTGATGAGTCGCGACGTCGCCAAGGACAAGCTGGAAAGCCTCGGCGCCAAGGTGGCCGGTTCCGTGTCGGCAAAGACCCATTGCGTGGTGGCCGGGCCGGGCGCCGGTTCGAAGTTGGCCAAGGCCAATGAGCTGGGGCTCAAGGTGCTCGACGAACAAGCCTTCGTCGATTTCTTGAAGGGGCATGGCATCACAGTGTGAGTGGGCAGCCCGCTCTTGCGGCGAGGGAGCTTGCTCCCGCTGGGTGGCGCAGCCGCCCCAACCGGAACGACGCACCCTCCAGGTGGAGCGCATCAGCCGGTTTACGACGGCTGCGCCGCCGAGCGGGAGCAAGCTCCCTCGCCACGGGTTGTGGTCCATGGCCAGAACGTGGGAACGATCATGCACGCAGGGTGATCTAGTCTTGCAGGCTCCAGGGAGAGATCGCCATGTACCGCTTCTTCGAACAACTGAGCTCACGCATCGCTGCGCCGTTCCTGGGCGACCGATCACGCAACAGCAAGATCTGGCCGTGTCGCTGCGGCCAGTCATTGTTCTTTCGCAACAGCCAATGCCTGGCCTGCCTGGCGGCGCTGGGCTATCAGCCGGAGCGGAGCCGCCTGTCGTCCCTGCAACCCGGCGCGCAACCGGATACCTGGACCTTGGATGTCGATCCGCAGGCGGGACTGTTCCGTCGCTGCGCCAATCTCGATACCCCGGCGTCGTGTAACTGGCTGCTGCCTGCCAACGGGCAAGACACGCTGTGCATCGCTTGCAGCCTGAACCGCACGATTCCCGACCTGTCGGTCCCGGAAAATCCCGAGCGCTGGCGCAAGGTCGAAACCGCCAAGCGTCGACTGGTAGCGCAACTGATCACCCTCGGTTTGCCGGTCATTCCGAAGGCCGTCGACGAGAATATTGGCCTGGCCTTCGATTTCATCGGCGTCGACCTCGACGGCAAACCGCCGACGACCGGGCACGCCAGTGGACTCATCACCCTCGATATCAAAGAGGCCGACGATGCCCACCGCGAACACGTGCGTCAGCAGATGCGCGAGCCGTACCGCACCTTGCTCGGACACTTTCGCCATGAGGTGGGTCATTACTATTGGGATCGCCTGATTGCCGACAGCCATTGGCTGGAACCCTTCCGCGAGCTGTTCGGCGATGAGCGCGCCAGCTATTCCGAAGCCCTGGAGCGGCACTACCAGCAAGGCGCGCCGGTGGACTGGCAGTCCCGTTACGTCAGCGCCTACGCCACCATGCATCCGTGGGAGGACTGGGCCGAAACCTGGGCTCATTACCTGCACATGATGGACGCGGTGGATACGGCGCTGGGCTTTGGCATGAGCGCGCGGGAAATGGATTTCGACTACCAGCCATTTCCCCCCGAAACCCTGTTCGACCCCGAGCACACCGGCGGCGCGGCGTTCCTGTCATTCGTCAACGCCTGGATCGAACTGGCCGGCATGCTCAACGAACTCTCGCGCAGCATGGGCCAGCCGGATTTCTACCCGTTCGTCGTGCCGGCGGCGGTGATCACCAAGCTGCATTTCATCCATCTGGTGATTCAGGAGGAGGGTGGCCGGGCGGATGAGGTGCTGTTGTAGTCTGTGGAAGGAGGCTGCCCCTATCTCGAATGTACCGACGCCTTCGCGAGCAGGCTCGCTCCCACCTTTGGATACCTTATCTGTTCTGTGGGAGCGAGCCTGCTCGCGAAAGCGTCCGGCCGGCCTGCATCCGGGTTGATGTGTGCCGATCAGCCGAAGCAAGTGCTTGAGCTTAATCAGTTTTTAATCCCGCACGAACGGTTGTAACTTCTTGTCAGACAGGTACAATGGCGCGGCTCGCCGTCAGGCGGGCGTCGTTATGGTGACCCCATCGGTCCCCCCGCAACGATTACCCGTGAACCTGGTCAGATCCGGAAGGAAGCAGCCACAGCGGGAACATTGTGTGCCGGGGTGTGGCTGGTGGGGTTGCCTCCATAACGCCTCAGGCCTTCGTTCGCAAGGTTTGCCGAATACTACCTAGCCTTTTTGTTGATCCATATAGATCGTCGCGGTCGGCTGTCCCACGCTTTGGTCTGCTCGACGATCGAATGAAAAAAGGAGCCGATCCGTCGAAAAACGACAGGTTGGGCTCCTTTTTCATATCCACCTCAAGACTTGGCCAACGCCTGCTCAACCGCGGCAATCAGCTTCCCGAGATCCTTCGAAGTGGCTTTGTGAATGACATTGAACAGGTATGCCCGCTGTTCATCTTCCTCGCCCATGTCGGCGAAAAAAGCCTTGGGCTGTACGTCCAGCGCGTTGGCCAGCAGGAACAAGGCTTCGACGCTGGGAGTGTAGGTGCCGGTCTCGAAGCGGCTGATGGTTTTGGGGTCAAAACCGGTCTTTTCGCCAAGTTCAGCCTGAGTGAGCCCCGCTACTTTGCGGTAGCGTCTGATGGCCGAGCCCAGACTTGAAATTTGCATCGCTTAATTCCCATTCAGAATCAAGAACTTAACGATAGATTTTCGCATTAGGCAACCGCGCGTTCCATCACCTTGCTTTGCAAAATGTGATGCGTTTCGTAGAATCAGCCTTTGGCATGGGGATTTGGTGACCTGCTTCAGAAGCCGGGTGTGCGAAAAGACCGGGGCTCGCGCTTCTTTGCAGCGACACAAGGCGGGGCCTGGAGCATGCAGGTCGCACCGCCAGCGTCCGTGCTCCAGCTTTCTCAAGGTATTTGAGCCTAGTTGATTTTCGCCCGTCCGGGGGCGGTGCAACCGCGCGCGACAAACGAGCCTGACTCATGGATGACTGCTTCGATGGATAAGAAGTACCGCAGGGCTGTTGACGCCGCCGCGATCTTTTCCGAAACCGATTTGAGCGGGCGCATCACCTACGTCAACGATCAATTCTGCGCCCTGTTTGGCTACCGACGCGATGAGCTGCTGGGATCCAACCACCGGTTGCTCAACTCGGGGCAGCACCCCAGCGAATTTTTCAGTGCGATGTGGCGCACCATCGCCCTGGGTAATGTCTGGAAAGGTGAAATCTGCAATCGGTCCAAGGACGGCACGCTGCATTGGGTCGATACCACCCTGGTACCGGTAGCCGACGAAACGAGCGGGCATATCGAGCGCTACCTGGCGATTCGCTTCGATGTCAGCGAAAAGCGCCGGTTGTTGCACTCGTTGCAATGGCGTGTCGGGCACGACGTGCTGACCGGGTTGCCCAATCGCACCTACCTGTCCGAGCTGCTGGACCAGGCCCTGGACTTTTCGCGGGGGGAAAGTCTGCCCCTGGCGGTGTGCATGCTCGATCTGGATGGCTTCAAGGCCGTCAACGACGGTTATGGCCATGCCAGCGGTGACCGGCTGCTGGTGGAAGTCGCCCGGCGGCTGCGCAGCATTGTGCGCGGCGAGGATGTGGTGGCGCGCCTGGCTGGCGACGAGTTCGTACTGGTGCTGCGTCATGTGCTTGGAATGGACGAGCTGCATGCCGCATTGAACCGGGTACTGATTGCGGTTTCCATGCCCTATGCGATCGACGGCAAGAGTATCAACGTCTTCGCCAGCATTGGTGTCACGTTGTCGCCATGGGATAACGAAGACGCCGATACGTTGCTGCGCCACGCCGATCAAGCGATGTATGTCGCCAAGCAGAGCGGCCGCAATCGTTTTCATCTGTTTGATGTATCCCGGGACAAGGAAGTGCGGGCCACTTACCAGATTGTCGATCGGGTGCGGCAGGCACTCGCCGGCGATGAGCTGCGGCTGCATTTCCAGCCCAAGGTCAATATGCGCAACGGCGCGGTAGTCGGTCTCGAAGCCTTGTTGCGCTGGAAGCATCCGCAACGAGGCCTGGTGCCGCCGCGCGAATTCCTGCCACTGGTAGAAGAGACCGACCTGATTGTCGAGATCGGCGAATGGGTCATGGGCCAGGTCCTGACGCTGCTTCAGCAATGGCAGCAGGCGGGGCAGGGCTGGCCGGTGAGCATCAATATTTCGGCGCGGCATTTCCAGCGGGCGGATTTCGTCGAGCGGCTGCAACGCATGCTGGAACGGCATCCGACGGTGCCGCCGCGGATGCTCGATCTGCAGATCGTCGAGTCGGTCGCCGTGGAAAATCTGGCCCATGTCAGTGCCTGCCTCCAAGCGTGCCAGGCCTTGGGCGTAGGGTTTTCACTGGGCGG
Source organism: Pseudomonas sp. R3-56 (assembly GCF_051132075.1). Classification (NCBI taxonomy): domain Bacteria; kingdom Pseudomonadati; phylum Pseudomonadota; class Gammaproteobacteria; order Pseudomonadales; family Pseudomonadaceae; genus Pseudomonas; species Pseudomonas sp. R3-56. Next base: position 2,108,305 of record NZ_CP071657.1, read on the forward strand.
TTTCGGTACGGGTTATTGCTCGCTCAATGACCTCAAGCACTTGCGCACCCAAACCATCAAGATCGACAAGACGTTCGTGCGCGACATCCTCGATGACCGGGACGACCTGGCATTGACCGAGGCGGTAATCGGCCTGGCCCGGGCGTTCGGCCGGCAAGTGGTCGCGGAAGGCCTGGACAGTCTCGAACATGGGCAATTGTTGCTGCGCCTGGGCTGCGAAGTGGCCCAAGGTTACTTCATCGCCCGGCCCATGCCGGCCGACGAGATACCGGGCTGGGTAAGGGACTTCATCTCGCCGCCGCAGTGGCAGGCCCACCCGGGCAGTCAAGGGGAGGCGCCCTGCGACCCTTCGTTGCGGCCGGTATAAAGCTGGATGATCGCGTCGATTTCCCCGGACATTTTCATTTTTAACAAGGTGCGCAGAATGCGTTGCGCCGGAATGTCCGGGTCATTGCGCACATAACAGCTCAGTTGCTGTTCCTGGAGGACGGCAACCTCATGCAGTTGCCGGTCGGCGCCATGCCGTTGATTGAACCAGTCCAGTGCCCATTGATTGCTGACGGCATAGCGATAGCGGCCGGCCAGCAGTTTCGCCAGCACCTGGTCCTGGCTGCGCGCGTCGTCACGACGCAGATGGCCGCTGTCGAACAAGGGTTGCAGCGTCGGGTAGCGATAGCTGAGCACTGTGCCGATGGACTGCTGGGCGAGTGTTGCCGGTGTCACTCGGGCGGGGGCGTTGGCCGAGCCAACGAGTACATCGCGCTGAAAGAACAGCGGGACGCTCCAAAGGTAATCGCCCCCTTTATCCTTCACCCAGTCGGGCGAGACGTAACATCGCATGTCTATTTCGCCGTGTTCCATGGCGCTGTCCAATCGCCCGCGAGCAAGGACATGAAACTGTGCCGGTATGCCGACCTGAGTTGCCAGGCTGGTCATGACGTCCGGAAGAATGCCCTGGGTCGGACGGCCCCGTTCGATCTGTACCATGGGCATGGCCCAGCCATCGGTAATGGCGAAGCGCAGGGGCCCTTCGGCGGCGAAACATCCTGTACCCAGCAACAGCAAAGCCCCCATGGCTGAGCGCATAAACTCTCCTGACTGTGCAAAACCGCGTCGACAACCGAGCCCCAACTCAAGCTTAGTCAGATTAGACGAGCACACCGGATGCAATTTCGGCCCTGCTCCGCTAGCATTAGCCGCTTATGTTCCTTCGTTGCGACGGTTTTCGATGAGTTATCAGGTTCTTGCACGTAAATGGCGTCCGCGCTCGTTCCGCGAAATGGTCGGCCAGACCCATGTGCTCAAGGCTCTGATCAATGCCTTGGACAGCCGGCGGCTGCACCATGCCTACCTGTTTACCGGCACCCGTGGCGTGGGCAAGACGACCATTGCGCGGATCATTGCCAAGTGCCTGAACTGTGAAACCGGTATCACCTCGACGCCCTGCGGCGAATGTTCGGTCTGCCGGGAAATCGACGAAGGTCGGTTCGTCGACCTGATCGAGATCGACGCCGCCAGCCGCACCAAGGTCGAAGACACCCGCGAGCTGCTCGACAACGTGCAATACGCCCCGAGCCGAGGGCGCTTCAAGGTCTACCTGATCGACGAAGTGCACATGCTTTCCAGCCATTCCTTCAATGCGCTGCTCAAGACCCTCGAAGAGCCGCCGCCCTACGTCAAATTCATCCTGGCCACCACCGACCCGCAGAAACTTCCGGCAACGATTCTGTCGCGCTGCCTGCAGTTCTCGCTGAAGAACATGACGCCGGAACGGGTGGTCGAGCACCTGACGCACGTCCTGGGCGTCGAGAACGTACCCTTCGAGGACGACGCGCTCTGGCTGCTGGGCCGCGCTGCCGATGGTTCGATGCGCGACGCCATGAGCCTGACCGACCAGGCGATCGCCTTTGGTGAGGGCAAGGTCATGGCTGCCGATGTGCGCGCCATGCTCGGTACCCTCGATCACGGCCAGGTCTATGACGTGTTGCACGCGCTGATAGAAGGTGACGCAAAGGCACTGCTTGAAGCGGTGCGTCACCTGGCCGAGCAGGGGCCGGACTGGAATGGCGTGCTCTCGGAAATTCTCAACGTACTGCACCGTGTCGCCATCGCCCAGGCCTTGCCCGAGGGGGTCGATAATGGTCACGGGGACCGCGATCGCGTACTGGCATTGGCCCAGGCGCTGCCGGCCGAAGACGTGCAGTTCTATTACCAGATGGGCCTGATCGGTCGACGCGACCTGCCGTTGGCCCCGGATCCGCGCGGCGGCTTCGAAATGGTCCTGCTGCGCATGCTCGCGTTCCGGCCGGCCGATACGCCGGACGCGCCGAGACAAGCGCTAAAGCCAGTGGGGATCAGCCAGGCCACAGCTGATTCCGCCAAGCCAGTGGCTGCCACGCCCGTTGTTGCGTCGGCAGCGGCTTCTGCCCCGGCAGCGGTGGCGCCCATAGCCGAGCCGACAGCTGTCGTCGCTACACCCGAGCCGGTCATCGAGGCGCAGCCTGAGCCGGCTGTCGAGGCGCCATCCGAGCCGGTCGCCGAAGCTATTATCGACCTGCCCTGGAATGACCCGGTCGAGCCGGAGATCGTCCAGCAACCTGCCGTGGAACCGGTGCTGGAAACCGTCGCCGAGCAGCCTGAGCTGCCGCCAATGCCGATGCCCACGCCTGACAGCGTGGTGCCCGATGCACCCGAGTGGGTGGCCGCGCCGATGCCTGAGCCGACGGTGGCTGACGTTGCTGTCGCCACGCCGGGCATCGACCTGGACGATGAGCCACCGTTGGATGAGGACTACATCGAGCCGGACATGGACTCGGCCTACAGTTACCTGGACGACCTGGCCAGCGAGCACGCCGCCGAGCCGGCGCCGGAGCCCGAGCCGGAACCGGCGGCAATGCCGGCCACCGGGCTGGCGCTGCAATGGCTGGAGTTGTTCCCGAAACTGCAGATCAGTGGCATGACCGGCAGCATCGCCGCCAACTGCACCTTGATTTCGGTGGACGGCGACCATTGGCTGCTGCACCTGGATCCGGCCCACAGCGCGCTGTTCAACGCGACCCAGCAACGTCGCCTGAACGATGCGCTGAACCAATATCACCAGCGCACCCTGACGTTGACCATCGAGCTGATCAAGCCCGAGCAGGAAACCCCGGCCCAGGCCGCATCCCGCCGGCGTGCCGACCGCCAGCGCGAAGCCGAGGAGTCGATCCACAACGATCCGTTCATCCAGCAGATGATGCAACAGTTCGGCGCCGTGGTCCGTCACGATACTATCGAACCTGTCGAGGCCCCGGTTACCCAGGGCTCATAATTGAAAGCGCCGGCCTGAACGCCGGGCGCTGTGTTTATCCACGTACTTTCGAGGTGATTCCCATGATGAAAGGTGGCATGGCCGGCCTGATGAAGCAGGCGCAGCAGATGCAGGAAAAAATGGCCAAGATGCAGGAAGAGCTGGCCAACGCCGAAGTCACCGGCAAGTCCGGCGGCGACATGGTGACCGTGGTCATGACCGGTCGCCACGACATCAAGCGCGTCAGCATCGACCCGAGCGTGGTCGAGGGCTTGAGCGAAGACGACAAGGAAATGCTCGAGGCCCTGTTTGCCGCCGCCGTCAATGACGCGGTGCGCAAGATCGAAGCCAACAGCCAGGACAAAATGTCCGGCATGACCGCCGGCATGCAACTGCCGCCGGGCATGAAGCTGCCGTTCTGATTCGCCATCCCGCTCGGGATGGGCTACATACAATGCCAGGCATCGCGCCTGGCATTTTTGTTTGTGGCCCGGATGTTTTGCGTGAATACCAGGCCGCCTTCGCAAGCAGGCTCGCTCCCACATGGATAGGTGGTTGCGATCAAAATGTGGGAGCGAGCCTGCTCGCGAAGGCCACACTGCGGACCAACTGAACAAACATCGAACGCCGCCCCCTCGGCAATGGTCTGCTCCCTATACGTGTCCACTCACCGAACAAGGAGACCGCCTCCATGTCATCGATTTCCAATCAGCGCATCGTCCTGGCCTCGCGCCCCCAAGGTGCGCCAACCCCGGAAAACTTTCGTCTTGAAGACGTGACGCTGCCGGACCTGGCGGACGGGCAGATCCTGCTAAAGACGCTGTACCTTTCGCTCGATCCCTACATGCGTGGGCGTATGAGTGACGCGCCTTCCTACGCAGCGCCAGTGCAAATCGACGAAGTGATGACCGGTGGCGCCGTCAGTCGTGTGGAGCGCTCGATGCACCCGAAATTCCAGGAAGGTGATCTGGTGGTCGGCGCTACGGGCTGGCAGAGCCACTGCATCAGCGATGGCCGCAACGTCATCCCCATCCCGTCCGGATTACCCAGCCCCTCGATGGCACTCGGAGTACTGGGCATGCCGGGCATGACCGCCTACATGGGACTGATGGACATCGGCCAACCCAAGGCAGGCGAGACCCTGGTGGTCGCGGCGGCATCGGGCGCCGTGGGCTCGGTGGTCGGCCAAGTGGCGAAGATCAAGGGGCTGCGAGTGGTGGGCGTGGCCGGTGGCAGTGAAAAATGCAAATACGTGGTCGACGAGTTGGGATTTGACGCCTGCGTCGATCACAAGAGTGCGAACTTCGCCGACGAACTGGCCCGGGCCTGCGACCAGGGCATCGACATCTATTACGAAAACGTCGGCGGCAAGGTCTTCGACGCGGTGGTGCCGCTGCTCAACGCCAAGGCACGCATCCCTCTTTGCGGCTTGATCGCGTCCTACAACGAACATCAGCCGCCAAGCGGTCCGGATCGCTTGCCGCAACTGCAACGCACGTTGCTGACCAAACGCGTGCGGATCCAGGGCTTCATCGTGTTCGACGACTACGGCGACCGCCAGCCGGAGTTCATCAGCGCGATGGCGCCGTGGGTGCGCGATGGCAAGGTCAAGTTCCGCGAAGATGTGGTGGATGGCCTGGAGAACGCGCCGCAGGCTTTCATCGGGCTGCTGGAAGGGCGCAACTTCGGCAAATTGGTGATACGCGTGTCGAAGGATTGAGTATTTGACGCTAAACGGAGGCGCGGGTATAAACCGCGTCTCGTTGTTATGTCGGACGTTTCCTCCATGAGCTTCAGCCCTTTGATCCGCCAACTGATCGATGCCCTGCGAACCTTGCCGGGTGTGGGTCAGAAAACTGCCCAGCGCATGGCGTTGCAATTGCTTGAGCGTGATCGCAGCGGCGGGTCGCGCCTGGCCCAAGCCCTGAGCCAGGCCATGGAAGGGGTAGGGCATTGCCGCTTATGCCGCACCCTCACCGAAGACGACCTCTGCCCGCAATGTGCCGACCCGCGCCGGGACGACAGCCTGCTCTGCGTGGTGGAGGGGCCGATGGATGTCTACGCGGTGGAGCAGACCGGTTTCCGTGGCCGCTACTTTGTACTCAAGGGCCACTTGTCGCCGCTTGACGGCCTGGGGCCGGAGGCCATCGGCATTCCACAGTTAATGGCACGCATCGAAGAAGCGGGCACGTTCACCGAAGTCATCCTCGCGACGAACCCGACGGTGGAAGGCGAAGCTACCGCCCATTACATCGCTCAGTTGCTGGGCAACAAGGGCCTGGTTGCCTCCCGCATCGCCCATGGCGTGCCATTGGGTGGCGAGCTGGAGCTGGTGGATGGCGGGACGCTGGCGCATTCGTTTGCCGGACGCAAGCCGATCGCTCTGTAAACAGCCACACATACCCCTGTGGGAGCGAGCCTGCTCGCGAAAGCGGTGGATCAGTCAAAAAATCATGTACTGACACAGCGCCTTCGCGAGCAGGCTCGCTCCCACAAGGGATAGATGTTTTGTTGGCGGGAATTATCTCTCGCTAAGCGAAAACCGGGTCAGGCAGAACGTCGGTATTCCCATGTCCTCCAGCCGCCGGGAACCGAGCAATTCCGGCAAGTCGATGATCGCGGCGGCTTCATGGACCGTGGCGCCCATGCGGCGGATCAGGTTGGCGGCGGCAATCAGCGTGCCGCCAGTGGCGATCAGGTCATCGAACATCACCACCGAATCGCCCTCGCACAGGCTATCGGCGTGGACCTCCATGAAAGCCTCGCCGTACTCGGTCTGGTAACCCTCGGCCAGCACGTCGGCCGGCAATTCACCTTGCTTGCGGAACAGCACCAGCGGTTTGTTCAACTGATAGGCCAGGATCGAGCCGATCAGGAAGCCGCGCGCGTCCATCGCGCCGATGTGCGTGAAGCTGGCCTCGACGTAGCGATGGGCGAAGCTGTCCATGACCAGCCGCAGCGCGGTGGGGGACTGGAACAGTGGGGTGATGTCGCGAAAGATCACGCCTGGCTTGGGGAAGTCGATTACCGGGCGGATCAGGGATTTGATGTCGAAGGAGTCGAAGACCATCGTCGAGGTGTCCTTGCTGGCTGCAAACGCGGCAGTATAGCGCGGCGGCAGCAAAAGCCTCAGCCGCGCAGGCGCATCAGCCTTCGACCGAGCCGCCGGCCAGGGCGCACAGCTGGATGGGGTCAAGGATATGGATTTCCTTGCCCTCGGCGGCGATCAGTTTGCTCTGCTGGAAACGGGTAAACACGCGGGACACGGTTTCCACCGCCAGGCCCAGGTAGTTGCCGATCTCGTTGCGCGACATGCTCAGGCGAAACTGATTGGCCGAAAAACCACGGGCGCGGAAACGCGCCGAGAGGTTGACCAGGAAGGTCGCGATGCGCTCGTCGGCGGTTTTCTTCGAGAGCAGCAGCATCATCTGTTGGTCGTCGCGGATCTCCCGGCTCATCACGCGCATCAGTTGACGACGCAGTTGCGGCAGTTGCAAGGCCAGTTCGTCCAGGTGATCAAACGGAATCTCGCATACCGAGGTCGTCTCAAGCGCCTGGGCCGAGACCGGATGGGTCTCGGTGTCCATGCCCGACAGGCCGACCAGCTCGCTGGGCAAGTGGAAACCGGTGAGTTGTTCTTCGCCACCGTCGCTCAGGTTGAAGGTCTTCAAGGCGCCCGAGCGCACGGCGTAGACCGAATCGAAGGCATCGCCCTGGCGGAACAGGAACTCGCCTTTTTTTAACGGACGGCCTCGTTTGACGATGTCGTCCAGCGCGTCCATGTCCTCCAGATTCAACGAAAGTGGCAGGCACAGAGGGGCCAGGCTGCAGTCCTTGCAATGGGCCTGGTTATGAGCGCGCGATTTGACTGGCTCGGACATTTCTTAAAATCCTTGTGGGAAAACACACATAAGCCGTAAGGGTAACTCAGCACGCAAACACCGGCCAGTGTGGCATTGCCGTCAAATTGTCGCGCTCAGATGACGCGGGAGAAACGCTGCCGATTCTGCTGCTGCAGATACGCGTCGAATACCATGCAAACCGAACGCACCAACAGACGTCCGGCAGGGAGTACCTTGATGTGCGTAGCCGTCAGTTCAACCAGCCCGTCGTCGTTCATCGTCTGTAGTTGCGGCCATATAGAGCCGAAATACCCCCGGAAATCGATATTGAAGACTTGCTCGATCTCGGCGAATACCAGGCTGAAATGGCAAATCAGTTGTTGGATCACCGCGCGTCGCAGCCTGTCGTCGGCATTGCACACAATGCCCCGGCTGGTTGCCAATTGCCCGTCGGCGAGGGCGTTCTGGTATTGGTTCAGGTCACTGCTGTTCTGGCAGTACAAATCGCCGATCTGGCTGATGGCCGAGACCCCGAGGCCGATCAGGTCGCAATGACCGTGGGTGGTGTAGCCCTGGAAATTGCGCTGCAAGGTCGCTTCCTCCTGGGCGATCGCCAGTTCGTCATCGGGCAGGGCGAAGTGGTCCATGCCGATGTAGCGATAACCGGCGGCGGTCAGCTGTTCAATAGTGCCTTGTAACATGGCCAGTTTCTGCACAGGATTCGGCAGGTCCTGGCTGTTGATGCGCCGCTGCGGCATGAAGCGCTCCGGCAGGTGGGCGTAGTTGAACACCGAGAGACGGTCCGGTTGCAGGCTGATCACTTCCTCGACGGTGCGGGCGAAGTTTTCCGGGGTCTGCTTGGGCAAGCCATAGATCAGGTCGATGTTGATCGAGCGAAACTGCAGGGTCCGGGCGGCTTCGACCACCGCACGGGTTTCGTCCAGGCTTTGCAGGCGGTTGACGGCACGCTGCACGGTAGGGTCAAGGTCCTGCAGGCCGATGCTGACCCGGTTGAAACCCAATTCCCGGAGCAGACCCATGGTCGACCAATCCGCCTCCCGCGGGTCGATCTCGATGCCGTAGTCACCGCAGTCATCGTCCATCAGGTTGAAACTCTCACGCAGCCTGGCCATCAACTGGCGCAGCTCGTCGTGACTGAGGAAGGTTGGCGTGCCACCGCCCAGGTGCAACTGTTCCACGCGCTGGGCCGGGTCCAGGTGGCAGCCGATCAGCTGAATTTCCTGCTCCAGGCGTTGCAGGTAGGCATGGGCGCGGCCGCGGTCCTTGGTGATGACCTTGTTGCAGGCGCAGTAGTAGCAAATGTTCGCGCAAAACGGTACGTGCACATAAAGCGACAAAGGCCTGCGGGCTTTGCGGCTGTCGCGCAGGGCATGGAGCAGGTCGAACGTGCCCACCTGGCCGGCGAACTGGGCCGCGGTCGGGTACGAGGTATAGCGCGGTCCCGCCAGGTCGTAGCGGCGGATCAGGTCTGAGTCCCAACGAATGGCGTCGAGCATGCGGGCGTTCCCCGGTTAGGCTGGCATGCTTGAAGTCTATGAGGCGAAGGGAAGGGGCGTGTTGATTTGCGTCAACGGGGCATGGGGTAGTCAGTGATCATGCCAGCCCAGGCAACTCAAAACCCGTGGCGAGGGAGCTTGCTCCCGCTCGGCTGCGCAGCAGACGCAATATCAGCAAATGCGTTCTGCCTGAAGATTGTTGGGGCCTGCTTCGCAGGCCAGCGGGAGCAAGCTCCCTCGCCACAGGGTTGCCGGGCATTCCTCATTGTCTGTGAGCTCGGTCAATGCCCCATGAGCCAATGCTGATGCGGCCCCGGCAATGTCCAGATGCCGAAGACAATCACCAGCAACCCCCCGGCCATGCGCACGCTGCGTTTGCGCAGCAGTGCCGTGACGCGCTCTGCCGCGAGGCCGGTGGCGAGCAGGACCGGCCAGGTGCCCAGGCCGAAGGCGAGCATCAGCAGTGCACTGTCCAGCGCGTTACCCTGGCTGGCGGACCACAGCAGGGTGCTGTAGACCAGTCCGCAGGGCAGCCAGCCCCACAGCGCGCCGAGCAGCAGGGCCCGGGGCAGGCTCGACACCGGCAGCAGGCGGTTGGCGATGGGTTGGATATGCCGCCACAAACCACGGCCCAGGCTTTCGATACGGGTCAGGCCGCTCCACCAGCCCGCCAGGTAAAGTCCCATGACGATCATCAGTAAACCGGCCAGCACGCGCAGGATCTTCGCCGCCGGGCTGTTCGCCACGGCCCAGCCGGCCAGGCCGATCAGCAGGCCGGCCGCGGCGTAGCTGACGATGCGTCCCAGGTTGTACGCGAGCAATAGTCGCAAGCGGCGGCTGCGTTGTTCCTTGGGAATCGCCAGGGTCAGGGCGCCCATCAGCCCGCCGCACATGCCCAGGCAATGCCCGCCACCGAGCAGGCCGAGGATGACGGCGGAAACCAGCATTGGCGCGAGGTCAAGCATGGGGCGGCGCCTTGTCGTCCGGCTTGTGGTCCGCGCTGCTGGCTTCCTCGACGGCCGCCTTGTGGTTCGGGTCCTGGTCGTCGAACAGGATGCTATGGGCCGGACCGTCGAGGTCATCGTATTGGCCGCTGTCCACGGCCCAGAAGAAAATGTAGACGGCGACGGCCACGATCAACAGTGCGGCCGGGATCATCACGTAGAGAGCTGGCATCTCGGAACTCCATGCCCGCGCGGCTCAGGCCGGCAGCGGACGGGTATCGGGCGTGGTTTCGCCAACCTGCGCTTGCGGTTGGCGGGTCAGCCGCAAGGCATTCAGCACCACGGTCAACGAACTGATGGACATGCCGATCGCGGCCCACACCGGCGTGATCCAGCCGAGGGCGGCAAACGGCAACATGAGGCCATTGTACAGCCCTGCCCAGAGCAGGTTCTCTATGATCACGCGGCGGGTACGCCGGGCCAGGCTGAACGCATGAATCAGGGCATCGAGGCGGTTGGACAGCAGCACTGCGTCGGCGCTGGTCTTGGCAAGGTCGGTGGCCGAACCCATGGCGACACTGATGTCCGCCGCCGCCAGCACCGGCACGTCATTCACGCCATCACCGAGCATCAGCACCTTGCGACCCTGCTGGTGCAACTGCTGGAGCACGGCCAGCTTGTCGTCCGGACGCAAGCCGCCGCGGGCCTCGTCGATGCCCAGCTCGGCGGCGACACTGGCCACCATCGGCGAGCTGTCGCCGGAGAGCAATAGCGTACGCCAGCCCCGCGCCTTGCAGGCGGCGAGCAGCGCCGGCGCATCAGCGCGCAGGCGGTCATCGAGGACGAACCAGGCCAGTGGCCCGATGTCGTCGCCCAGCAACAGCCATTGTCCGGGTTCGTCCGGCATCGGCGGTACGGCCGAGCCGCTCAGTTCGCAGACAAAACCGGGCTGGCCGATGCGCAGGCGTTGTTCGGCGACCAGGCCTTCGAGTCCCAGCCCTGGGCTGCTTTGTACCTGCTCGGCGGCCAATGGTGCGCGACCAAAAGCTCGGGCGATGGGGTGTTCCGAACGGTTTTCCAGGGCCGCGGCCAAGCCCAGGCACTGATCACCGTCGAGGGCGGCCAACGGCCGGATGGCGCGTAACGCCAGGCGGCCTTCGGTGAGGGTGCCGGTCTTGTCGAAAATCACCGTGTCGATCTGGTTAAGGCCTTCCAGCACATGACCACGCGTCAGCAGCAGGCCGAGTTTGTGCAGGGTTCCGGTGGCAGCTGTCAGAGCGGTTGGTGTCGCCAGGGACAGCGCGCAAGGACAGGTCGCGACCAGCATCGCCAGGACTATCCAGAACGCACGCGAAGCATCCAGCTGCCACCACAACAGGCCGATGGCCGCCGCTGCGACCAGGGAGAACAGCAGGAACCATTGGGCGGCGCGGTCGGCGATTTCCGCCAGTCGTGGCTTTTCGGCCTGGGCCCGTTCCAGCAGGCGCACGATGGCCGATAACCGCGTGTCCTGTCCCAACGCCCGTACCTCGACCGTCAGGGCGCCTTCGACGTTGAGCGTGCCTGCCGTTACCGCGTCGCCTGCCTGGTGCGGTTGCGGCAGGTATTCGCCGGTCAGCAGCGATTCGTCGACGCTGGACTGGCCGTCGAGAATCGTGCCATCGGCGGGCAGGATCGCTCCGGGTTGGACCAGCACCCGGTCACCGGTGCGCAGTTCGCTGAGCAGGATGCGTTCGCTCTGGCCGCGCTCGTCCAGGCGCAGGCACGACGCTGGCAGCAGGTTGACCAGTTGGGCGGTGGCCGCAGCAGTGCGCTCCCGGGCCCGGCGTTCCAGGTAGCGGCCGGCGAGCAGGAACAGGGCGAACATGCCGACCGCATCGAAGTACAGCTCGCCCACCCCGGTGATGGAGGTCCAGATCCCGGCGATATAGGCGCTGCCGATGGCCAAGGACACCGAAACGTCCATGGTCAGGTGGCGGGTGCGCAAATCTCGCAGCGCACCTTTGAAGAAGGGCGCGCAACTGTAGAACACGATAGGCGTGGTGAGAAACAGTGCGACCCAGCGCAGGATGGTGTGCATCTCCGGGCTCAGGTCGATGTTGAATTCGGGCCAGGTGGCCATGGTCGCCATCATCGCCTGGAACCACAGCAGCCCGGCCACGCCCAACTGACGCAGGGCCAGGCGGTTTTGCGCGGCGAGCTGCTCGCTGGCCTGATCGGCCTGGTACGGGTGCGCGGCATAACCGATCTGGCGCAGTTCGGCGAGCAGCGTGCTCAGCGGCAGTTGCGCGTCGGCCCAGCGTACGTGCAGGCGGTGGTTCGACAGGTTCAACCGCGCCTCGGCCACGGCCGGCAGGCTGCGCAATTGCTTTTCGATCAGCCAGCCGCAGGCGGCGCAACTGATGCCTTCCATCAGCAGGGTGGTTTCGGCCAGCTCGCCTTCATGGCGGACGAACGATTGCTGCACGTCGGGGCGATCGTATAACGCCAGTTCGTCGGTCAATTGAACGGGCAGGGTTTGTGGGTTGGCCGACGCTTCGCTGCGGTGTTGGTAATAATGCTCAAGGCCGCCGGCAACGATCGCTTCGGCCACCGCCTGGCAACCGGGGCAACACAGCTCGCGGGTCTCACCGAGGACAACGGCGGTGAAGCGACTGCCGGGAGGTACGGGCAGGGCGCAGTGGTAGCAGGGCTGTGGAGTGGTCATGTTGTCGCGTGAAAACCTTTTTGTGGCGAGGGAGCTTGCTCCCGCTCGGCTGCGAAGCAGTCGCAGTCTGAGTACAACAATACGCCTGAGGAATGCTGGATTAAAAAACGGGGCCGCTTTGCGGCCCAGCGGGAGCAAGCTCCCTCGCCACACAACAGCGGTCTACTTTTTCAGGTCTTCAGCGCCTTGCAGCGGCTCGTCGCCAAGCTGGATGTCCTGGCCGTGGGTGATCTGTTCTTCTTCGAACAAGCGCCAGGTCCGATCGTGTTCCACACCCAGCAATTCGACAAAACGCCGACCTTCGATCTTGTCCGCCAACTGACCGACGTAGCGTCCTGGTTCGCTGTCGTTGCGGGTCAACACGATCTTGCGGTCTTTCTCCGGCTGCGTTGGGGAGATCAGGCTCAGCTCCACGGTCTGGGGCCGGCTGTTGCCGTTCAGGCGCAGGCTCACTTCACCGGTGAGGTCGTCCAATTGCACGTTTGCATGCAACTGCAGGGTCTGGGCCAGCAGTTCGCGTTCCAGCGAGCGATTGATGCCCTTGCCGGCTTCGTAATAGTTGTCATTGACCAGGTTGTCCGGGTTCTTCACCGCGATGGTCACCATGGTCAGGCTCAGCGTCACCGAGCAAGCGAGGATCCCGATGATGATCCACGGCCAGAGGTGCTTGTACCAAGGGCTGGTGGCGGTTGCTGCAGGCATGTGCATTTCTCTCAACGAGTCTGTGGGCCGATGAACCGGCTCTTGGCTTCAACATGGACGCTGTCGTCATCGGCATCCTTGAGGATGAAGGTCACCTCATTGGTGCTGGACGGCAATTGTTCCGGTGCGCTGGACAGCTCTACCGGCTGGCTGTAGATATCACCGGCCGCGACCTTGATCTCCCGTTTACCCTGCAGCTTCAGATCAGGCAAACCGGTGGCTTCCAGCACGTAGGTATGGTCACGCTGGTCCTTGTTCATGATCTTCAGGCTGTAGACGTTCTCGATCCGGCCTTCGGCGTTCTCGCGGTACAGCACGCGGTCCTTGCTGACGTCGAAACCCACCAGCGAGCGCATGAAGAACGCGGTCACCAACAGGCTGATCATGGCCAGCAGCACCAGGGCATAACCGATCAGGCGCGGACGCAGTTTATGGGTTTTCTGCCCCGAGAGGTTGTGTTCCGTGGTGTAGCTGATCAGGCCGCGGGGATAATCCATCTTGTCCATGATGTTGTCGCAGGCATCAATGCAGGCTGCGCAGCCGATGCATTCGATCTGCAGGCCGTCGCGGATGTCGATGCCGGTAGGGCAGACCTGGACGCACATGGTGCAATCGATGCAGTCCCCCAGGCCCAGCGCCTTGTAGTCGATGCCTTTCTTGCGCGGGCCCCGGGCTTCGCCGCGACGCGGGTCGTAGGAGACGATCAGGGTGTCCTTGTCGAACATCACGCTCTGGAAGCGGGCGTACGGGCACATGTAGATGCACACTTGCTCACGCAGCCAGCCGGCGTTGCCATAGGTGGCGAGGGTGAAGAAACCGACCCAGAAATACGACCAGCCATCGGCCTGGCCGGTGAAGAACTCGAAGACCAGCTCACGGATCGGGGTGAAGTAGCCAACGAAGGTCATGCCGGTGACAAAACCGATCAGCAGCCACAGGCTGTGCTTGGCGAACTTGCGTAGGAATTTGTTGGCGCTCATGGGCGTTTTGTCGAGCTTGATGCGCTGGTTGCGGTCGCCTTCGGTGACCTTTTCGCACCACATGAAAATCCACGTCCATACGCTTTGTGGACAGGTATAGCCGCACCAGACCCGACCGGCGTAGACGGTAATGAAAAACAGGCCGAAGGCCGCGATGATCAGCAGCCCCGAGAGCAGGATGAAGTCCTGGGGCCAGAAGGTCGCGCCAAAAATAAAGAATTTGCGTTCCGGCAGGTTCCACCAGACGGCCTGATGACCGCCCCAGTTCAGCCAGACGGTACCGAAATACAGCAGGAACAGAACCGCGCCGCCGACCATGCGCAGGTTGCGAAACAGGCCAGTGAAGGCGCGGGTGTAGATTTTTTCCCGAGAGGCATAGAGGTCGACGCTTTTGTTGGCGTCCTTGGCAGGCGGGGTAACGTCATGTACCGGAATCTGGTTGCTCATCAATTGCATCCCACGGCAGTGGAAAAATGCCGAGGCCAGTACGTGCCGACCGCGGTCAGAAAGGGTGTTGCAATGGCGCAATGATACGCCTGTCGCTCTGGCTCAAGGCTGCGACCTTTGGTCGCGTTGGGCGTCGGCGCCGAATGGTGTAGCGGATGTAACAAGTCATGACGCAGATCAATTGACTATAGCCATGTCATGGTTTCCGGCGCGCGCATCTGTTGCTTGGCTAGCTAACCCATGGATTGATCAGCGCCACGCCGCTGCTTCTGAAATCCGCCACGTTGCGGGTCACCACGGTCAGCCCATGGACCAGCGCCGTGGCGGCGATCAGCGCATCGCACTCATTGCTGCGGTCCGGGACATGCAGGCGGGCGCAACGCAGGGCCACGGCGCGGTCGACCGCGAGGATCCTGCCGGCAAACGCGGGCATGACGTGGTTATCCAGCCATGCACGCAAACGGCTGCCTTGCGCCGGGTCCTTGCGCTCAAAGCGCAAGACCCCGGTTTCCAGTTCCAATACGGTGATGGCCGAAACATACAGGCTGGGAGCGGGGACACTGCGCGCCCAGGCTTGTACGTTTTTATCGGCTTGTGGCTTGCGCAGCTCCGAGATGACGTTGGTATCGAGTAGGAACATTCAGGACAGGTCCACCGAGCGGGGCGTGATGACGGCGCGCTCGGGATCGAAGTCGATATCCGGCGCATCGGGCATGACCAGCAACTCGACGATGCTGGTGCCAGCGCCGGTCAGTTTCTGGTACTCCTCAATGCTTAGCAGCACATGGGCCGGCTTGCCACGGTCGGTGATGATGACCGGGCCTTCTCGGGTAGCTTTTTTGGCACCGCTTGTGTCGTGGTTGAACTCGCGGCTGGAAATGGTGGTGATGGACACGGCGGCGTCCCCCATTGAGTGTGAATGTAGGCACGTTACTACCGGCGCCGGATGCAAGCAAGGGCGAACAGGTGCAGCACGTTTCCCAGTGGACAAAAAAGGCCCCGCCAATGTGATTGGCGGGGCCTTTGTGTATCAGCTACTAGCCTTACTGAGCGTCAGCAGCCGGAGCCTTTTCGCCGTGGGACAGGCTGTAGACATAGGCAGCCAACAGGTGGACCTTGTCGTTGCCCTGCAGATCGGCCTGGGCCGGCATCTGGCCTTGGCGACCGTAGCGGATGGTCTGCTGCAACTGAGCGAAGCTCGAACCGTAGATGAAACCGGCCGGGTGCGTCAGGTCGGGTGCGCCCATGGCGGGCGTGCCTTTGCCGGCGGGGCCGTGGCAGGCCACGCAGTTGGCGGCGAACAGCTTCTGGCCGTTGGCCGGATCGGCCTTGGCGCCTTCCGGCAGTTTGCGGCTGTGCAGGCCGGTTACCAAATAGGCAGCCACGTCGGCGACGCCTTGTTCGCCAACCACGGCAGCCCAGCCCGGCATGACGGCATGACGACCGCCCATGATGGTGGTCTTGATGGTCTCCGGCTCGCCACCCCAGCGCCAGTCGGCGTCGGTCAGGTTAGGGAAGCCGTAGGCGCCCTTGGCGTCGGAGCCGTGGCAGACCGAGCAGTTGGAGGCAAACAGGCGGCCACCCATCTTCAGGGCCTGCGGGTCCTTGGCGACTTCCTCAATCGGCATGGAGGCAAACTTGGCGAAGATCGGACCGAACCTGGCATCCGAGTGGGCCATTTCCTTTTCCCACTCGTGCACGCCGGTCCAGCCGGTCTGGCCGTTGGCGAAGGGGGTCTGCTTTTCAGTGTCCAGGTAGTTATAGCCTGGCAGCAGGCCTTTCCAGTTGCCCAGGCCAGGGTAGAGCGCCAGGTAACCAAGGGCGAACACAATGGTGCCGATGAACAGCATGAACCACCATTTCGGCAGCGGGTTGTCGTACTCCTCGATCCCGTCGAAAGAGTGGCCGACCGTCTCTTCGGTGGCTTCGCTGCGCTGGCCCTTGCGGGTCGACAGCAGCAGCCAGGTCAGGGCGAAGATCGTTCCCAGGCTGAGGACTGTGACATACAGACTCCAGAACGTAGTCATTCTTTGTTACTCCTAGAAGCTTGCTCGACGTGCTTGATGGCTTCGGGATCATCCGCGAACGGCAGCAAGGTCGCGTCTTCGAACTCCGACTTGCGCTTGGGGCTGAACACCCACAGGGCAAGGCCGATAAAGGCCACCATCACAACGACGGTGCCCAGGCCACGAATCATCCCGATATCCATCCAGATCACCGTTTGCTTTTGATGATGGTGCCCAGGCCTTGCAGATAGGCCACCAGCGCGTCCATTTCAGTCTTGCCTTTCACGGCATCCCTTGCACCGGCGATGTCTTCGTCGGTGTAGGGCGCGCCGAGCGCACGCAGGACTTCCATTTTCTTGGCGGTGTCTTTGCCGTCGAGCTTGTTTTCTACGAGGAACGGGTAGGCCGGCATCTTCGATTCAGGCACTACGTTGCGCGGGTTGTACAAGTGCGCACGCTGCCAGTCATCGGAGTAGCGACCACCGACGCGGGCCAGGTCCGGACCGGTGCGCTTGGAGCCCCACAGGAACGGGTGGTCCCAGACGCTTTCACCGGCAACGGAATAGTGACCGTAGCGTTCGGTTTCAGCACGGAACGGACGGATCATCTGCGAGTGGCAGCCGACACAACCGTTGGCGATGTAGACGTCGCGGCCTTCCAGTTCAAGGGCGGTGCGCGGCTTCATGCCTTCGACCGGCTTGTTGGTGACGTCCTGGAAGAACAGCGGAACGATCTGGGTCAGGCCGCCAATGCTGACGGCGATGACCATGAAGAAGGCCAGCAGGCCGATATTCTTCTCTACTGCTTCGTGCTTCATCAGTGAGCTCCAACTACGGCGATCTTGGCGGCGGCTTCTGCTTCAACCGGGTCAGAGGCACGAACGGTGCGATACACGTTGTAGGCCATCAGCAGCATGCCACTGGCGAAGAACGCGCCGCCCAGGGCACGGACGATGAAACCGGGGTGGCTGGCTTGCAATGCTTCGACGAACGAATAGGTCAGGGTGCCGTCGTCGTTGATCGCGCGCCACATCAGGCCTTGGGTGATGCCGTTGACCCACATCGAGGCGATGTAGAGCACGGTACCGATGGTGGCGAGCCAGAAGTGCGCGTTGATCAGGCCGGTGCTGTGCATCTGCGCACGACCGAACAGTTTCGGGATCATGTGGTAGATGGCGCCGATGGAGATCATCGCGACCCAGCCGAGCGCACCGGCGTGTACATGGCCGATGGTCCAGTCGGTGTAGTGGCTCAGGGAGTTGACGGTCTTGATCGCCATCATCGGACCTTCGAAGGTCGACATGCCGTAGAACGCCAGGGATACCACCAGAAAGCGCAGGATCGGGTCGGTGCGCAGCTTATGCCAGGCGCCCGAGAGGGTCATCATGCCGTTGATCATGCCGCCCCAGCTTGGCGCCAGCAGGATGATCGACATTGCCATGCCCAGGGATTGCGCCCAGTCCGGCAGCGCGGTGTAGTGCAGGTGGTGCGGACCGGCCCAGATGTACAGGGTGATCAGCGCCCAGAAGTGCACGATGGACAGGCGGTAGGAATAGATCGGACGCTCGGCCTGTTTCGGCACGAAGTAGTACATCATTCCCAGGAAGCCGGTGGTCAGGAAGAAGCCCACGGCGTTGTGGCCGTACCACCACTGGATCATCGCGTCGGTCGCGCCCGAGTAGGCCGAGTAGGACTTGAAGAAGCTGACCGGCAGCGACGCGTGGTTGACGATGTGCAGCATGGCGGTCACGACGATGAATGCACCGTAGAACCAGTTGCCGACGTAGATGTGCTTGGTCTTGCGCTTGACGATGGTGCCGAAGAACACCAGACCGTAGGTCACCCAGACAATGGCAAGCAGAATAGCCAGGGGCCATTCCAGCTCCGCGTATTCCTTGGTGGTGGTGAAACCCATTGGCAAGGTCACGATCGCGCCGACGATCACCGCTTGCCAACCCCAGAAGGTGAAGGCGGCGAGGCTGTCGGAAATCAGTCGCGTCTGGCAGGTTCGCTGCACGACGTAGTAGGAGGTGGCAAACAACGCACAACCACCGAAGGCGAAGATCACCAGGTTGGTGTGCAGCGGGCGCAGGCGTCCAAATGTCGTCCATGGCAGATCGAAGTTCAACTCCGGCCAGACCAGTTGCGAGGCGATGAAGACACCGAGCCCCATGCCAAGGATCCCCCAGACCACCGTCATGATGGCGAACTGGCGGACTACCTTATAGTTATAAGCAGTCGGACTGATTGCTGTGCTCATTCTAAGGTTCCACGGTTTGGGTATTTTATTAGGATAAAAATCGGCCGCAAGTATGGAGAAAGCGGGGGGTCATTGCAACGCGCCATGACCTGCGTCAATGCTTTCCAACGCTGATTCTGCGGCCTTTCCATGCGCCGCGTAGGGACAAAAATCGCCCCCGACAAATTGTCGCGTCAAATGTACGAGGCGAGGGGCGCGGGTCGGTTGTAACGGGGTGTGTTCAAACGCTGCGTTCGGGGGATGCCCAGGTGTCCTCGCAACCGTCGGTATCTACCTGACTTCGCGGGGTTTTTATCGAACGAGCGGCAAACACATCGGGTCGCCTCGACCAGGTCCCGGCAGTCGCCCATATGCTTTGGGGCAAGCTTAGACGCGATTGCAGCGAACCGAAAGGAAGACCTTGGAAGGGTGCGACAATGCGTCGCGCAATGACATGGATCAGCCGCATCCGGGTGAATGCGGCTGATCAAGTGGACAGGATTTATTCGCCTTCGCGTTCAGCTTGCAGGCGCTCGGTACCGGCGCCGTGGGAAAGGCTGTAGACGTAGGCGGCGAGCAGTTGCACCTTGTCGTTGCCGAGCAGTTCATTCTGCGCCGGCATATGGCCCTGACGGCCATGGCGGATGGTCTGCTGCAACTGGGCCAGGCTGGTGCCGTAGATGAAACCGGCCGGTTGCGTCAGGTTCGGCGCGCCCATGGCTTCGGTGCCCTGGCCGTTGGCGCCGTGGCAAGCCACGCAAGTGGTGTTGAAGGCTTGCTGGCCGGCTTGCAGGTCGGCACCGCTGTCGGCCGGTAGAGGCAGGCCAGCCAGGTCGTGGCGCACGTAGGCGGCGACGTTCCTGACCCCGGCGTCCCCCAGCACTTCGCCCCAGGCCGGCATTGCCGCCATGCGACCGCCCATGATGGTTGCCTTGATGGTCTCGGCATTGCCGCCCCAGCGCCAGTTGCTGTCGGCCAGGTTCGGAAAGCCGAAGGCGCCCTTGGCGTCCGAGCCATGGCAGACCGAGCAGTTGGAGGCGAACAGGCGTCCTCCCATCTTCAACGCTTGCGGGTCCTTGGCGACATCCTCCAGCGGCATTGCGGCGAATTTGGCGAAGATCGGCCCGAACCTGGCGTCGGCCCTGGCCATTTCCCTTTCCCATTCGTGGGCGCCGGTCCAACCATTTTCGTAGCCGGGCAGGATACCTTTCCAGTTGCCCAGGCCGGGATACAGGACCAGGTAGCCGACGGAGAACACCAGGGTGCCGGCAAACAGCAGGAACCACCATTGCGGCAAGGGGTTGTCGTACTCCTCGATGCCGTCGAAGCTGTGGCCCATGGTCTGGTCGACGCTGCCCTTGGTCTCGCCCTTGCGGGTGCCGATCAGCAGCCAGGTCAGGCCGATGAGGCTGCCGAGGGTTAGTACGCAGATCCACGTACTCCAGAAAGTGCTCATGACCGGGTACTCCTTGGTGCGGGGTCTTGGGGGGTAGCGTCAGCGGGCGGCTCGTCGGCGAACGGCAGCAGGCGCGCCTGGGCGAATTCCGGGCCGCGCTTGCTGCTGAATACCCATAGGGTCAGGCCGATGAAGGCCACGAACACCACGACCGTGCCCAGGCCGCGAATCATTCCAGTGCTCATTTCAACGAACATCGCGCTTACCTCTTGCTCTTGATGGCAGTGCCGAGCACTTGCAGGTAGGCCACCAGTGCGTCCATCTCGGTCTTGCCCTTGAGCGAGGCTGTCGCGCCTGCAATGTCGTCGTCGCTGTACGGCACGCCGAGGGTGCGCATGGCGCGCAGCTTGTCTTCGGTGTGGCTGCTGTCGACCGCCTGGGTCACCAACCATGGATAGGCCGGCATTTTCGACTCGGGGACGACGTTGCGCGGGTTGTACAGGTGGGCGCGATGCCAGTCATCGGAGTAACGCGCGCCGACCCGGGCCAGGTCCGGCCCGGTGCGCTTGGAGCCCCACAGGAAGGGGTGATCCCAGACGCTTTCGCCGGCGACGGAGTAGTGCCCGTAACGTTCGGTTTCGGCGCGGAACGGACGGATCATCTGCGAGTGGCAGCCGACGCAGCCTTCGCGGATGTAGATATCGCGGCCTTCGAGCTGCAGGGCGGTGTAGGGCTTCATGCCGTCCACCGGCTTGTTGGTCACGTCCTGGAAGAACAGCGGCACGATCTGG
Source organism: Pseudomonas sp. R3-56 (assembly GCF_051132075.1). Lineage (NCBI taxonomy): Bacteria > Pseudomonadati > Pseudomonadota > Gammaproteobacteria > Pseudomonadales > Pseudomonadaceae > Pseudomonas > Pseudomonas sp. R3-56. Next base: position 2,129,164 of record NZ_CP071657.1, read on the forward strand.
GTCAGGCCGCCGACACTCACGGCCAGGACCATCAGCAGCATCAGCAGGCCGACGTTTTTTTCGATTGTTTCGTGTTTCATGGCGGACTCCTCAAGCCATCTGCGCGGCAGCGGCGGCTTCGGCAGGCTGGTAGGCCCGCACGGTGCGCCAGGTGTTGTAGGCCATCAGCAGCATGCCGGCGAGGAAGATCGCCCCACCCGCCAACCGCACGATGAAGCCGGGGTGGCTGGCCACCAGGGTTTCGACGAAGGAGTAGGTGAGCGTGCCGTCCTCGTTCACCGCACGCCACATCAGGCCCTGGGCGATGCCGTTGACCCACATCGAGGCGATGTACAGCACGGTACCGATGGTCGCGAGCCAGAAGTGCGCGTTGATCAGGCCGATACTGTGCATCTGCGCCCGGCCGAAGACTTTCGGGATCATGTGGTACAGCGCACCGATGGAAATCATCGCCACCCAGCCGAGTGCACCGGCGTGTACGTGGCCGATGGTCCAGTCGGTGTAATGGGAGAGGGCGTTGACGGTCTTGATCGCCATCATCGGGCCTTCGAAAGTCGACATGCCGTAGAACGCGAGGGATACCACGAGAAAGCGCAGGATCGGGTCGCTGCGCAATTTATGCCAGGCCCCCGAGAGGGTCATCATGCCGTTGATCATGCCGCCCCAACTGGGCGCCAGCAGGATCAGCGACATCACCATGCCCAGCGACTGCGCCCAATCCGGCAGCGCGGTGTAGTGCAGATGGTGCGGGCCGGCCCAGATGTACAGGGTAATTAGCGCCCAGAAGTGCACGATGGACAAGCGATAGGAATACACCGGGCGCTCGGCCTGTTTCGGCACGAAGTAATACATCATCCCGAGGAAACCGGCGGTGAGGAAAAAGCCCACGGCGTTGTGCCCGTACCACCACTGCACCATCGCGTCCGTGGCGCCGGCATACACCGAGTAGGATTTGGTGAGGCTCACCGGCAGTTCCAGGTTGTTGACGATGTGCAGGAGCGCCACGGTCAGGATGAACCCGCCGAAAAACCAGTTGCCGACGTAGATGTGTTTGGTGTTGCGCTTGGCCACGGTGCCAAAGAACACGATGGCGTAGGCGACCCAGACAATGGTGATGAGAATGTCGATTGGCCACTCGAGCTCGGCATATTCCTTGGAACTGGTGTAGCCCAGTGGCAGGCTGATGGCCGCCAGCAGGATCACCAGCTGCCAGCCCCAAAAGCAGAACGCGGCGAGTTTCGGCGCAAACAGCTGGGTCTGGCAGGTGCGTTGCACCGAGTAGAACGAACTGGCGAACAGGGCGCAGCCGCCGAAGGCGAAAATCACCGCGTTGGTGTGCAGCGGGCGCAGGCGGCCGAAGCTGGTCCAGGGCAAATCGAAATTGAGCTGTGGCCAGACCAATTGGGCCGCGAGAAAAACCCCGAGGCCCATGCCGACGATGCCCCACACCACCGTCATAATGGCGAATTGGCGGACCACCTTGTAGTTGTAGGCGGTACTGATAGAAGTGTTCATGGTTCCCCATCCACGGTTCAGCCGAAGTGCGCGCCCGCGCAGGGCAGGTGCAGCGTTCTTCGCCTGGAGTTATAGGCAGACTGAAAGCGAGGCAAGCATGAACAAACAGCACAAGGCCAGTATTGACGGGGATCAATGGGCGGCATGTGTGACCAAGCGCGGCTGGTTGTGGACAGCCACGAAACCCGGTGCTCGCGCCGAATTGCCGACGCTGATCTTGGCCCATGGTGCGGGTGCGCCGATGGACAGCGGCTTCATGAACGAAATGGCCGCGCGCCTTGCCGCACAAGGCGTCAATGTGCTGCGCTTCGAGTTTCCCTACATGGCCCAACGGCGCCTGGACGGCGGCAAGCGCCCACCCAACCCGGCGCCTAAGCTGCTGGAATGCTGGCGTGAGGTCTACGCCACGGTGCGACCCTATGTCGCTGGGCGGCTGGCGATTGGCGGAAAATCCATGGGCGGGCGCATGGCAAGCCTTGTGGCCGATGAGCTGGGTGCCGATGCGCTGGTGTGCCTCGGGTATCCCTTCTATGCCGTGGGCAAACCGGAAAAACCGCGGGTCGAGCATTTGGCGGCGTTGAAAACCCGGGCGCTGATTGTCCAGGGCGAGCGGGACGCGCTGGGTAATCGCGAGGCGGTCGAAGGTTATGCCTTGTCATCTGGCATCGAAGTGCTGTGGTTGGCGGCCGGGGATCATGACTTGAAGCCGCTGAAGGCTTCGGGATTCAGTCACGAGCAGTATCTGGAGGCGGCGGCGCAGAGAGTGGCTGGGTTTCTTTTCCAAGACTGATGCTGATTGTTCCGGCCTCTTCGCGAGCAGGCTCGCTCCCACAGGGGAGTGAACGCTGCAAATCCAGGGTGGGAGCGAGCCTGCTCGCGAAAGCGATCTTTCAGAGCGTAAAAAACCCGGAAGCTTTCGCTGTCCGGGTTTTCAGTCTTCCAATCTAAATCAGCGGTTGAACCGCTCCACCAACGAATACTGGGTATTGGCCGTTCGAGTCAGTTCTTCGCTGAGCAGCGCCGAGCTGTGGGCCTGTCCCGAGGTCTGGTCGGCCAGTTCCGAGATGTTGCTGATGTTGCGGCTGATCTCCTCGGCCACCGAGCTCTGCTCCTCGGTGGCAGCCGCGATCTGGGTGGTCATGTCGGTGATGTGGGCCACGGCTTCGCTGATCCCGACCAGCGCCTGGTCCGCTTCCATGACCCGCGCCACGCCTTCTTCGGCCTGGCGATGGCCAGCATCCATGGTCTGTACGGCGTTGTTGGCGGTCTGTTGAAGCTTGGCGATCAGGGCATGGATCTGCCCGGTGGATTCGCTGGTGCGCTGGGCCAGTTGCCTTACTTCGTCGGCCACCACGGCAAAGCCGCGGCCCATTTCACCGGCGCGGGCCGCTTCGATGGCGGCGTTGAGCGCCAGCAGGTTGGTCTGGTCGGCGATGCCCTTGATCACGTCGACCACGCCACCGATTTCGTCGCTGTCCTTGGCCAGCTGGGTCACGGTCTGCCCGGTCTCGCCCACTACCACCGACAGGCGTTCGATGGCTTCACGGGTTTCTCCGGCAATGTCACGACCGCGACTGGTCAGGCGATTGGCCTCCTGGGTGGCATCGGCGGTGCGCTGCACGTGGCTGGCGACTTCCTGGGTGGTCGCGGCCATCTGATTGACGGCGGTGGCCACCTGCTCGGTTTCCACCCGCTGACGCTCCAGGCCAGTGGAACTGTCGTGGGCCAGGGAATTGGACTGCCGCGCTTGCGCGTTGAGATGTTCGGCGGTGTCCTGCAGGCGGGTCAGGCAGGTTTTGAGACGTGCTTCCTGGCTGAGGATCGACATTTCCAGGCGTGCCTGGACACCACGGCTGTCGGTATACATCCGCGCGATCAACGGATCGGAGGTGGTCTGCTCGGCCAGGCGCAGCAGGCGCTTGATCCCGCGTTGCTGCCATTGCAGGCCCATCAATCCCAATGGCACCGACAGCAGGGCTGCCAGGGCGAAGCCCCAGGAAGAATTGAGGAACGCACCGACGACGAAGCTCAACTGGCTGACCAGGATGAATGGCAGCCAGTCCTGCAGGATCGGCAGCCATTTGTCGCTGCCGGGTACCGCGGCCTTGCCCTGGTTGATGCGTTGATAGAGCGCTTCGGCTCGGGAGATCTGCTCGGCGCTGGGTTTGACCCGTACCGATTCATAGCCGACCACCTGATTGCCTTCGAATACCGGCGTGACGTAGGCGTTGACCCAGTAATGGTCACCGTTCTGGCAGCGGTTCTTGACGATGCCCATCCATGGCAAGCCTTGTTTCAGCGTGTCCCACATGTGGGCAAACACGGCCGACGGAACGTCGGGATGGCGTACCAGGTTGTGCGGCGCATGGATCAGCTCTTCCTTCGAGAACCCACTGATTTCAACGAACGCGTCGTTGCAGTAGGTGATCACACCCTTGGTATTGGTGGTGGAAATCAATCTTTGCTGGGCCGGGAAGGTCCTTTCGCGCTGTGTAATAGGTTGGTTGTTACGCATGGTGGTGTAGTCCGCAAGGCTTTGAAAGGTTGTCGGCACCGTCAGCTTTTTGTTGAAGAAATTCTGCCCGGCGGCGTCACGCCAGCATCGGGTAAGTAAACAGGGCGAAATGCAGCAGGTTGAGGCCGAAATGTGTGGCAATCGCCGCGCCCAGGCCGCCAAACCGATAGGCGAGGCCATAACCGATCCCGGCCAGCCCCGACAGCAATACCCACTGCCAGCCGGCACCGGCATGCACCAGGCCGAACAACAGCGAGGCCAGCAGCAATGCGAGGTTGTCGCCATGGCGCAGATGTTCGAAGCGTCGGCTCAGGCTGCCCTGGATGTAGCCACGAAACAGTGCTTCCTCGACCAAGGTCACCAACAAAAGATTGTTGAGCACCCAGATCCAGGCCTGGTCCGGCCATTTCGGTGCCCAATGGATCATGCCCAGCAACATGGCCCCGCCCAAGGCCATTATCGCGCTTAGCGCAAGCCCCAGGGCCGTGCCGTAGACAGCGCCACGAAACGAGCGGCGGCCAACGATCCAGGGGCACGCCAGCAACAGCCAGAAACCGATCAGGGGCTTGTCTTGGTTCAGATACATCGCAAACCGCACGGCGTCATCGCTGAGGCGTTGCGCCGCGATCGCCCGGCCGTTGAAGAACCCCGGCATCCAATGCAATGCCAACGCGACCGCCAGGACGATGAACAGGCAATGCCCGAGAAACTGCCCGACCGGCGTCTGCCGCTGGCGAACCGCGTACCCGGCGAACAGCAGCAGCGCGACCGAGATGATGGCAGTCCAGGCCAGATGGCCGTACGCGAGGGCCAGGCCATAACCGATCGAGAGAAGGGCCAGGTACGGCCAGGGTAGGGCGGGCATAAACGTCCTTGAGGGAAAATTCTGCAGTGAGAGGCTATCAGGGGCGCGAGTTTATAAGCAGATGAGTACAAAAACATCGACTTTGAAGTAACGGAATTTTCGTAGGGGCGATTTCTCGCCCAAATGTTCGGGGGCCATGCCTGGCGCGCTTGATATCACAGTCTTGCCAGATGGAGCTTCCTCGGCAGCATCCACAACTGTCAACTCTGACAGTTTCGATGCACGAGAAAAGCATGCTTACTTCAGCCAAGAGAGAACCATGCCGGCGCGGTGTTCGCAGTCAAGCATCGCCTGGATTTCCGGCAATGTCAGCTGGGACGGCAATGGACGCTTTTGCGCAATGGAAACTCCAAGCTCAGCGGAGATTAAATATGAACAGCACCGACGAAGCGGGTCCCTTTCTTCCACGCCACAGCGCTGAACGTGGGAGAGGCGTACCGGAGATTCAGGAAACCATCGCAACATTGGTTGCAGACCCGACACAACCCCGTAACGTCCGTAATCCAGGGAAAACTTATTGCGAGGCATGGTTGACGTGGGATCCTCCCGCCGACTCCTCGGATCTGCTTGGCTACGAAGTTAGTTGCCCAGGTCGGGAGCCGGTCAATACAACGTTATGTGAATACGTTGCCAGGGATCTGACGCCAGAGATTGAATACGTCTATCAAGTCAAATCGTACAGAGGTGACGGCAATCCACCAGGGATCCCGCAGTCCATTTTTGTGGTGACCCACGATAGAGTGCCTCCTACCAAGCCGAAGGCGTTCAAGGCCAGTGGAGTGACACACAATAGTGCTCAACTCAGTTGGGGAGCATCAGAGAGCCACAGTGGCGAAATTTCTTACCGGATTTATCTCAACGGCGTTCTCAGAGCAGAAACCAAGCAGCTAGATTATACAATTTCTTATCTGAAGCATCTTGCCGTCTATCACGTTCGAATAGGGGCGGTTATCAAGACTGGAACGAAACGTGCTTCCCAGTTCGTGTCGTTGACGTTTAAAACTTCGTTGCGTCCGCCGATATTGAGATTTAGCCAACGTAACGGAGTCGGCAGGCTCGCCTGGGCTCCGTATTATTGGAATGTTCCGTCGCATGAAGGGACCGTTAACGGGCACGCCTTTAGTACAGGTCCGGGCCGTTTAGGTTTTACTTTCAAGCTGGCGGACGTGACCTCGGGCCCTGTTCCGTTGCATTTCGAGTTCTCGGTTCGTGCCAAGGTCGGTGATAACTATTCCGAGACGAGTAATTTGAAAGCGGTGGTCGATGACATTCTTCCCCCGAATCAGCCCGGGATCCCAGTGGTAAGTAATATAACGGACACGTCGGCGACGCTGGCATGGGCGCCGTCGAGCGATAATAAAGGTGTAACGGGTTACAAGTTACGCTGCAACCTGGCAGTCAAAAACGTATCGCTCACAACAACAACGTTCACCCAATTGAAACGTGGTGTCTGGTACCTCGCCACTGTACGTGCGGAGGATGATGCTGGAAACGTCTCCGTTCCGAGTGAGGTTTGGTTCCAGACCACTGGGGTGGCGTCCAAGCCCCGCCCAACACCGCCGATCGATATAAATATCTTTCACACGTCGTCAACTTCAGTTGACATCAACTGGTCATTCGAGCATTCAGGAACCGGGGTTCTGGGCGTGGTCATCAAAGTTGATGACGAATATCTGGATCCGGTTCTGGAGCCTTACTACCACAAAGAACTGGATAATTTAATTCCGGGGACTGAGTATTCAATCACACTGATCACTGTCAATTGGTTAAATGGACAATTCTCCGAGCCCACTACTTTTACCTTTGAGAAGACGGACGTTGCACCGCCGAGCGTTCCGGGCAGGTTGCGGATTGTTTCTTCAACCTCCGATTCAGCTACGCTGGCCTGGGATGATTCAACGGACGATATCGGCCTGTATGGATATGTCATCTACAATAATCATGAATATGTCGACAGTACAACGCTTGGCCGGTACACCGCGGTCGATCTGGTACCCGGCTTGCATTTATTTGAAGTTGTGGCCATGGATGCTTCTGGAAACACCTCCGAGCCAGCATTGATTGGCAAAATCATTGGTGATCCTGAAGACGTAACTCCACCCAGTGTTCCGCGTAACTTGCGTGTAAATTTTTCTGGTCATACATTGGCCTACCTGACGTGGGAGGAATCAACAGACGACGTCTGCCTGTACGGTTATGCCGTCTACCTCGACAAGGTGCTCGTCAATACTCAGCGCGGTACTTACTGGCAATACCACCCTTTATCTGCTGGCGTTCATCTATTCGAAGTTCGCGCCTTGGATATTTTTGGGAACGCCTCTGAGCCAGCATCAATGCAATGCAGGACTTGAGCTGCAGTTATTATCCTGGAAGTTTCAAGCCGTGACTGAACGAGCAACAAGTGTGTAAAGGTAATCGGGTCGGTAGCAAAGCCATAGACGGGAGTTGGGAAGATGGACTCCGTCGATCGGGTCCTGGGAAGGCAGCATGTTATTGAAAACCTGGCTGCCTTCCCGGAATTCATCAGGATCTTTCACCCGCCTAGCATTTGCCGCAGGACAAAATGCAGGATCCCGCCAGCCTTGAAATATTCCACTTCGTTCAAGGTGTCGATCCGGCACAACACTTCAATCCGCTCCTGGCTGCCGTCCTCGCGGGTGATGACCACGGGCAAGTTCATGCGCGGCGTCAGCTCGGTATCGCTCAGCCCGAGGATATCGAGGGTCTCCCTGCCAGTGAGGTTCAGGCTCTTGCGATTCTGATCGAGCTTGAATTGCAGCGGCAGCACGCCCATGCCCACCAGGTTGGAGCGGTGGATGCGTTCGAAGCTTTCGGCGATCACGGCCTTCACGCCCAGCAGGTTGGTACCCTTGGCCGCCCAGTCCCGGCTCGAACCGGTGCCATATTCCTGCCCGGCAATGACTACCAGAGGCGTGCCGGTGGCCTGATACAACATGGCCGCATCGTAGATCGACATTCTTTCGCCGTTGGGGATATAGATCGTATTGCCGCCTTCTTCGCCGCCGAGCATCTCGTTGCGGATACGGATGTTGGCGAAGGTGCCGCGCATCATCACCTGGTGATTGCCCCGTCGCGAGCCGTAGGAGTTGAAGTCCCGCGGTTCCACGCCTTGTTCGCGCAAGTAACGGCCGGCAGGGCTGTCTGCCTTGATATTGCCGGCTGGCGAGATATGGTCGGTGGTCACCGAGTCTCCGAGCAGCGCTAGGACGCGCGCGCCCTCGACATTCCTGACCACCGGTGGCGGCCCGCCGATGTCGTCGAAGAATGGCGGATGCTGGATGTAGGTCGAGTCGTCCTGCCAGACATAAGTAGCCGCCTGCGGCACTTCGATGGCTTGCCACTGTTCGTCACCGGCGAACACGGCGGCGTATTCCTTGTGGAACATGCTGGTGTCGACCTGGGCCACGGCGTCGGCTACTTCCTTGCTGCTTGGCCAGATGTCCCGCAGGTAGACCGGATTGCCGTCCCGGTCGTTGCCCAGCGGTTCGCTGCTGATATCGATGCGCACGGTGCCGGCCAGGGCGTAGGCGACCACCAATGGCGGCGAGGCCAGCCAGTTGGTTTTCACCAGCGGATGCACCCGGCCCTCGAAGTTGCGGTTACCCGACAGCACCGAAGCCACGGTCAGGTCGGCTTTCTGGATAGCTTTTTCGATGGGGTCGGGCAGTGGGCCGGAGTTGCCGATACAGGTCGTGCAACCGTAGCCCACCAGGTCGAAGCCGAGCTTGTCGAGATACTCGGTCAGGCCCGCGGCGTTGTAGTAGTCGGTCACCACCTTGGAGCCAGGCGCCAGGGAGCTTTTGACCCAGGGCTTGCGTGTCAGGCCTTTTTCCACGGCTTTTTTTGCCACCAGCCCGGCGGCCATCATCACGCTGGGGTTGGAGGTGTTGGTGCAAGAGGTGATGGCGGCAATCACCACCGCGCCGTTTTTCAGGCGATGGGTCTGGCCATCGAACTCGTACTCGGCTTCGCCTACCTGATCGGCATTGCCTACCGCGACGCCTCCGCCGCCTTCGCTTTCCAGGCGGCCCTCATCCTTGCTGGTGGGTTTGATCTGCAAGCCGAGGAAATCACTGAAGGCTTGGCCGACATTCGGCAGCGAGACCCGATCCTGGGGACGCTTGGGGCCGGCGAGGCTGGCCTCGACGCTGCCCATGTCCAGTTCCAGCGTGTCGGTGAACACCGGTTCCTGGCCAGGCAGGCGCCAGAGGCCCTGGGCCTTGCAATAGGCTTCCACCAGTTTCACGGTTTCTGCGGGGCGCCCGGACAGGCGCAAGTAATCCAGCGTTACATCGTCCACCGGGAAGAAACCGCACGTGGCGCCGTATTCCGGGGCCATGTTGGCGATGGTGGCGCGGTCGGCCAGGGGCAGGTCGGCGAGACCGTCGCCATAAAACTCGACGAATTTGCCCACCACACCCTTCTTGCGCAGCATCTGCGTGACGGTCAGCACCAGGTCGGTCGCGGTGATACCTTCGCGCAGCTTGCCGGTGAGCTTGAAGCCGACAACCTCGGGGATCAGCATCGATACCGGTTGGCCGAGCATCGCCGCTTCCGCCTCGATCCCGCCGACGCCCCAGCCGAGCACGCCGAGGCCATTGATCATGGTGGTGTGAGAGTCGGTGCCGACCAGCGTGTCGGGGAAGGCGTAGGTGCGGCCGTCTTCCTCTTTGGTCCAGACGGTGCGACCGAGGTATTCCAGGTTCACCTGGTGGCAGATGCCGGTGCCCGGTGGCACCACGCTGAAGTTGTCGAAGGCACTCTGGCCCCAGCGCAGGAAGGCATAACGTTCGCCGTTGCGCTGCATTTCGATGTCGACGTTCTGCTCGAAGGCCTGGCGGCTGGCGAACTTGTCCACCATCACCGAGTGGTCGATCACCAGGTCGACCGGTGACAACGGGTTGATTCGCTGGGGATCGCCTCCGGCCTTTTCCACGGCGGCGCGCATGGCGGCCAGGTCGACCACGGCGGGCACGCCGGTAAAGTCCTGCATCAGCACCCGCGCCGGGCGATACTGGATTTCGCGGTCGGAGCGGCGCTCCTTGAGCCAACCGGCCAGGGCCTTGAGGTCGGCGCCGGTGACGGTTTTTTCATCTTCCCAGCGCAGCAGATTTTCCAGCAGCACCTTGAGGGACATTGGCAGTTTATCCAGATCACCGAGGCTTCGCGCGGCGTCCGGCAAGCTGAAATAGTGATAAGTCCTGGCGTCGACTTGCAATGTTTTAAGGGTTTTCAGGCTATCGAGGGACGGCATTGAAATCACTCCTTTGAGTCCGCACGGCTACGGACTGACGGAACGGACAGAGCCTTTAACCTAGCCCTGTTTTGAGCGTATGACCAATCACTGGACTCTATGGACAGGTTCGCGGTTCCGAACTCCGCTATCATGCGGCGGTTTTCGTGACAGGCTTTGCTACGGAGTTTCAATGAACACGCTTTTTATGCACTGCCGACCGGGCTTCGAAGGCGAGGTCTGTTCCGAGATCGCCGAACATGCCGCGCGGCTGAACGTGGCCGGCTACGCCAAGGCCAAGCCGGCCAGCGCCTGCGCCGAATTCGTCTGCACTGAAGAAGACGGCGCCGAGCGGCTGATGCGTGGACAGCGCTTTGCCGAGCTGATTTTCCCGCGCCAGTGGGCGCGTGGCTCGTTCATCGAGTTGCCGGAGACCGACCGCATCAGCGTCATCCTCGCCCATCTGGCGGCTTTCCCGACGTGCGGCAGCCTGTGGCTGGAAGTGGTCGATACCAACGACGGCAAAGAGCTGTCGAACTTCTGCAAGAAATTCGAAGGTCCGTTGCGCAAGGCCTTGAGTGGCGCCGGCAAGCTGGTGGACGACCCGCACAAGCCGCGCCTGCTGCTGACGTTCAAGAGTGGCCGCGAAGTGTTCCTTGGCCTGGCGGAAGCCGACAATTCGGCAATGTGGCCGATGGGTATTCCGCGGCTTAAATTCCCTCGCGAAGCGCCGAGCCGCTCGACCCTCAAACTCGAAGAGGCCTGGCACCATTTCATCCCCCGTGACCAATGGGACGAGCGGCTGCACAGCGACATGACCGGCGTGGACCTCGGCGCCGCGCCGGGTGGCTGGACCTGGCAATTGGTCAACCGGGGCATGCTGGTGACGGCCATCGACAACGGTCCGATGGCTGAAAGCCTGATGGACACCGGCCTGGTGCAGCACTTGATGGCGGACGGCTTCACGTTCAAGCCCAAGCAGCCGGTGGACTGGATGGTCTGTGACATCGTCGAAAAACCCGCGCGCAATGCGGCGATGCTGGAAGAGTGGATTGGCGAGGGACATTGCCGTGAAGCGGTGGTCAACTTGAAACTGCCGATGAAGCAGCGTTACGCCGAGGTGAAGCGTCTGCTCGAACGCATCGCCGAGGGTTTCAAGGCCCGGGGTATCAAGGTCGAGATTGGCTGCAAGCAGCTGTATCACGACCGTGAGGAAGTGACGTGCCATCTGCGGCGGCTGGATAGCAAGAAGCCGAAGTCTCGCTAAAGCCAAAGAGCCAGCCTTTGTGGCGAGGGAGCTTGCTCCCGCTGGGTTGCGAAGCGACCCCAATGCCCTGTCGGGTTCTAAAAGCGACGACTGCTGCGCAGCCGAGCGGGAGCAAGCTCCCTCGCCACAGTTGGATGCGCATTTGTTAAGAGCGCCGACATTGCGCGACAATAGCGGCCAGTTTCAGGAGTAGAAACATGAGTGAAATGAACGAAACGCCGGTCGACGGCACGCTGGACGCCACCGGCCTCAACTGTCCGGAGCCGGTGATGATGCTGCATCAGCATATCCGTGACCTGGCCCCCGGAGGACTGCTGAAAGTCATTGCCACCGACCCGTCGACGCGCCGTGACATCCCCAAGTTTTGCGTGTTTCTCGATCACGAACTGGTCAGCCAGGATGAAGTGGACGGCACCTACCGCTACTGGATCCGCAAGAAGCTCGCTTAACCCGTCGCGCGACTGATGCGAATCTGCCCACGGGCACTGCGCGTCAGTCGGATCGACAGCATCAACGCCGCGCAGCTCAATCCCACGATCAAACCCTGCCACAATCCGCTTGGGCCGCTGGCGGTGCCGAGCCAGTCGGTCAGGCCCAGGGCGTAACCCACCGGCAAGCCGATGCCCCAGTAAGCGAAGAGCGTCAGGATCATCGTCACCTGGGTGTCCTGGTAACCGCGCAACGCGCCCGCCGCCGTGACCTGGATGGCATCGGAAAACTGAAACAGCGCCGCGTAGACGATCAGCATCGATGCCACTTCGATCACCACGGGGTCGGCGGTATAGATCGCCGCGATAGGCCCGCGCAAGGCGAACATCAGGCTCGCCGACAGGCAGGCGTACGCCAGGGCCGTGGCCATGCCGACGCCTGCCGCAAAGCGCGCTTCCCGAGGCTGGCTACGCCCCAGCGCCTGGCCAACCCGTACGGTCACGGCCATGCCCAGGGAATAGGGGATCATGAACACCAGCGAGCTGAAATTCAGGGCGATCTGGTGTCCGGCCACTACCGTGGCGCCGAGGCTGCCGATCAGCAGGGCGATGACCGCGAAGATGCTCGATTCGGCAAACACCGCGATGCCGATCGGCAGGCCGATGCCCAGCAACCGCTTGATGACCGACCATTGCGGCCAGTCGAAACGGCTGAACAGCTGACTCGATTGATAGATCGGGCCCCAGCGTGTCCAGGCGGCCATGCCCGCCGCCATGAACCACATCACAATGGCCGTGGCCCAGCCGCAGCCGACACCGCCCATGGCGGGGACGCCCAGGTGTCCATAGATGAAGATGTAGTTGAGCGGAATGTTCAGGGCCAGCCCGCACAGCCCCAGCACCATCGCCGGCCGCGTACGCCCCAGGCCGTCGCTGAAGCAGCGCAGCACGTAATAGAGCGCCACCGCCGGAAGACCGCTGCCGATGCCGCGCAGGTATTCCATGCAAGGGCCGATCAGTTCGGGATCGACTTTCATGACATGCAGGATCGGTTCGGCGCTGAGCAGCGCCAACGTTGCGATCAGCCCCACCGCGAGTGCCAGCCACAATGCCTGACGCACCAATGGACCGATCTGTTCAAAGGTACCGGCACCGAAACGCTGGGCCACCTTCGGCGTGGTAGCCAACAGCGTGCCGGTCATCAACAGGAATACCGGAACCCAGATCGAGTTGCCCAGCGCCACCGCCGCGAGATCCCGCGGCCCGACCCGGCCGGCCATCACCGCGTCGACAAAGCCCATGGCGGTGGTCGCCAATTGCGCCACCATGATCGGCAGGGCCAGGGCCAGCAGGGTCTTGAGCTCCAGGCGCACCCGGGCCGGGCGGGAGAGAGTGGTGGGGGTGTCGATCACAGGATTCACAGGGCAAGCATCCGAAAAATATTAAGCGCAAGGCGGCGAATTCTACGCCTTGACGCATCGGTCAGGAAAAAACCTGTGTTGGGGATTTGTAATCGGGCAGTACGGCAGCTTTCGTGGCGAGGGAGCTTGCTCCCGCTCGGCTGCGCAGCAGTCGCTGGCATTTTGGGCCCGCTTCGCAGGCCAGCGGGAGCAAGCTCCCTCGCCACAATGGTACTGCTCGCTCCTGGTAATGCGCGAAGCAACCGGAACGCCTACACTGCCCACCCCGCCAAAGGAGCTTTGCCATGCTGATCGTTGCCGACGAAAACATTCCCTTGCTCGATGCGTTTTTTCAAGGTTTTGGTGAAATCCGCCGGGTGCCGGGGCGGGGTATCGACCGGGCGCTGGTCGAGCAGGCTGACGTGCTGCTGGTGCGTTCGGTCAGCCAGGTCAATCGGGCGCTGCTGGAAGGCAGCAAGGTGCGTTTTGTCGGCACCTGCACCATCGGCACCGATCACCTGGACCTGGAATATTTCGCCGAAGCCGGCATCCGCTGGGCCAGTGCCCCGGGTTGTAACGCCCGTGGTGTGGTGGACTATGTGCTGGGCTGCCTCATGACCCTGGCGGAAATCGAAGGCGCGGATCTTGCGCAGCGCACCTTTGGCGTCGTCGGCGCGGGGCAGGTGGGCGGGCGATTGATCAAGGTACTCAAAGACCTGGGCTGGGTCGTGAAAGTCTGTGATCCGCCGCGCCAGGCTGCCGAAGGCGGCGATTACCTGAGCCTGGAGCAGATTATCGAGCAGTGCGATGTGATCAGCCTGCACACACCCCTGACCCGCGATGGCGAGCAACCGACCTGGCACCTTTTCGACGAGCAACGATTGAACAACCTCAAGCCGGGGACCTGGTTGATCAACGCCGCGCGCGGCCCGGTCATCGACAACACGGCGCTGCGCGAGGTGCTGCTGGAGCGCGAAGATCTGCAAGCGGTGCTGGATGTCTGGGAGCGGGAGCCGACAGTCGACGTCGATCTGGCCGACCTCTGCGTGATCGCCACTCCGCACATCGCCGGCTATAGCCTTGACGGTCGCCAGCGTGGCACGGCGCAGATTTATGAAACCTTGTGCGGATTCCTGCAGCGGCCGGTGGAAGTCAGCCTGGCCGAGCTGTTGCCTCGGCCGTGGCTCGCCGGCCTCACGCTGGATGCCGCCACCGACCCGGCCTGGGCCCTGGCGGCGTTGTGCCGGAGCGTGTACGACCCGCGCCGTGACGATGCGGACTTTCGCCGCAGCCTGATCGGCACCGACAGCGAGCAACGTAGCGCTTTTGATGCCTTGCGCAAGCATTATCCGCCACGCCGGGAAATCGATAGCTTGAAGGTGCGGATCGAAGGGCAATCGCCGACGTTGGAAAATATCGTGGCAGCCCTGGGCGCCACCATTGCTTGAGCGTAGAGCGCCTTTGTGGCGAGGGAGCTTGCTCCCGCTCGGCTGCGAAGCAGTCGCCGACTGCAACTGTCCAGCGGGAGCAAGCTCCTTCACCCCGCAAGCCGGCAAATCAAAGGCATAAAAAACCCGACATCAAGGTCGGGTTCAGTTGAAGACGGGGCTGTATCACTTTTGTTCGGCAGGTTTGACCAGTCGTTTTTCCAGTTCGCTGCAGGCTTTCTGGATCATGTCTTCGGTGATCGGTACTTCGCGCCCTTGGGCATCGATGAACGAGCAGCCCAGGGACTGGTCCGGTTGCGTGCGGATCACTTGAATCTTGTCTTCGCTGCTGTGTTGCAAGGACATGGCCTGTCTCCTCATCAGGTTGCGTGCCTATAGTAATGTCGCCAGGTGACCGAGCCATGACACTCCTTGAAGGTTCACGGCGACAGCTCCACTCAACCAGAAACGCCGACGCATTTCCAGCCAGACTTTAGACCGATAACATCTAGAGCCTGATCTTGGCGGTCATATCTAACCTGACTCATCCTGATTCAAATTGGTTCCGCTGCGTTTCGGTGCTCCTGACCGACTCCTTTTCCCGTTGCATTATCGGATGCCCTCGATGCTTTCTTCCCGACAACGCCGTGCCATACGCCTGGCCAGCGGCTTCATCGCTCCTTACCGCAAACAGGTCTTTGGCGCTTTGCTGGCCCTGATCGTCACCGCCGGCATTACCTTGTCCATGGGGCAGGGTATCCGGTTGTTGGTGGACCAGGGCTTCATGACGCGCTCGCCGCATCTGCTCAACCAATCGATCGGGTTGTTCATGGTCCTGGTGGCGGGGTTGGCGGTCGGTACGTTTGCCCGTTTCTACCTGGTGTCGTGGATTGGCGAGCGGGTGGTGGCCGATATCCGCCGACAGGTTTTCAACCACCTGGTGTATCTGCATCCCGGGTTCTACGAAAACAACCGCAGTTCGGAAATCCAGTCACGCCTGACCGCCGACACCACGCTGCTGCAATCGGTGATCGGTTCGTCGTTGTCACTGTTTCTGCGCAACGCGCTGATGGTGGTCGGAGGCATCGTGCTGCTGTTCGTCACCAATCCCAAGCTCACCAGCATCGTGGTGATTGCGCTGCCGCTGGTGCTGGCGCCGATCCTGGTCTTTGGCCGGCGAGTGCGCAGCCTGTCCCGCGAAAGCCAGGACCGCATCGCCGACGTCGGCAGTTACGTTTCCGAAACCCTCGGCCAGATCAAGACGGTGCAGGCCTATAACCACCAGGTCCAGGACGAGCACCGTTTCGCTGCTACCGTGGAGCAGGCCTTCGACACTGCCCGCAAGCGCATCGCTCAACGCGCCTGGTTGATTACCCTGGTGATCGTTCTGGTACTGGGTGCGGTGGGCGTAATGCTCTGGGTCGGTGGCATGGACGTGATCGCCGGGCGCATTTCCGGCGGTGAGCTGGCGGCATTCGTGTTCTACAGCCTGATTGTCGGGAGCGCTTTCGGTACGCTCAGCGAAGTGATCGGCGAGCTGCAACGGGCGGCTGGCGCCGCTGAGCGAATTGCCGAGTTGCTGCGTTCGCAGAACATCATCCAGCCGCCGGCGACGGGCCTTGTCACGTTGCCGCAGCGGGTCAGGGGCGACCTGCGCCTTGAAGGTGTACGGTTTTCCTACCCGTCGCGGCCGGAAAGCTATGCGGTCGATGGCCTGGACCTGAGCGTCAACGCTGGCGAAACCGTCGCGCTGGTCGGTCCGTCCGGGGCGGGCAAATCCACCGTGTACGACCTGCTGCTGCGGTTCTACGATCCAGTGCAGGGGCAGATATTCCTCGATGGTGTGCCGCTGACCTTGCTTGACCCGTTGGACCTGCGTCGTCACTTCGCCCTGGTCTCGCAGAGCCCGGCACTGTTTTTCGGCACGGTGGAAGAAAATATTCGCTACGGCAATCCGCAAGCCACCGATGAACAGGTGCGCGAAGCGGCGCGGATCGCTCACGCCCATGACTTCATCGAGAAAATGCCGGATGGCTACCAGACCCATCTGGGTGATGGCGGTCTGGGTTTGTCCGGTGGCCAGCGCCAACGCCTGGCCATCGCCCGGGCACTGCTAATCGACGCGCCGATCCTGCTGTTGGACGAAGCCACCAGCGCGCTCGATGCACAAAGCGAACACCTCATCCAGCAAGCCCTGCCCAGCCTGATGAAAAACCGCACCACCCTGGTCATCGCCCACCGCCTGGCCACGGTGAAAAATGCCGACCGGATCGCGGTAATGGACCAGGGCAGGGTAGTCGCCGTGGGCACTCATCAGGAGTTGGTGGCGAGTAATGCGCTGTATGCGCGGTTGGCGGCGTTGCAGTTCAACGTTAGCTTGGAGTCGGCAGCCGACTGAGCGCAGCGTCTACACGAATCCCTTGTGGGAGTGAGCTTGCTCGCGATAGCGGTGGGTCAGCTTGCATCCATGTTGAAGATGCCGACGGCATCGCGAGCAAGCTCGCTCCCACAAGGTCCAGCACCGACCAAGTAACCGACCAAGTAACCGACCAAGTAACCGACCAAGTAACCGACCAAGTAACCGACCAAAAAAAATGCCCGCATCTTTCGATGCGGGCATTTTTTTCTTCTCAGGAACAGCTTCTCGCTAATACTCACTGATCATCGAAATAGCGCTCGTGCCAGTCCACCAACGGTTGTGGCGAGTTGAGTTTCTGGCCGTAGATCACCGAGTAGGACAGCACGTTCTGTACGTATTGGCGGGTTTCGTCGAAAGGGATGCTTTCGACCCAGACGTCGAAGCTCAGGTGGTCAGCGCCACGCAGCCATTGACGCACGCGGCCAGGGCCGGCGTTGTACGCGGCGGAGGCGAGGACCCGGTTGCCGTTGAACTGGCTGTGCACCTGGCTCAGGTAAGCCGCGCCGAGCTGGATGTTCTTGTCCGGGTTGAACACTTGCTGGGGCGATGCCAGGGGAATGTTGAACTTGCGGGCGGTTTCCTTGGCGGTGCCTGGCATCAACTGCATCAGGCCGCTGGCACCGACGCTGGAGCGGGCATCGTCCATGAAGGCGCTTTCCTGGCGGGTGATGGCGAACGCCCAGCTTGGATGCAGGCCGCGGATTTTGGCTTCGCGTACCAGGGTGTCGCGGTGGGCCATCGGGAAGCGGATATCCAGGTCGTCCCAGTATTTGGCCTGGCTGATGGTGCGGATGGCCGGGAAGTACCATTTCAGGTCATAGGCCAGTTTTGCCTGGGCAACCATTTCGTCCCGGTTGAAATGGCGGCTGACGTGATACCACTCGCGGCGGCCATCGACGATCTGTCCGCGCGCATGAAATTCCAGCGCGCGGCGCACTCCAGGGGTGTTGCGCACCTTGTTGATCAGCGCCTGGCTCATCACCAGCGGTTTGTTGTTGAGCGAATAGGGTGACTGGGAGCGGTCGGCGGCCAGAAAGCCGTAGAAGTCACGCTCCCGGGCCAGTTGCTTGTAGAGCGTCACCGCTTGAGGATTCTGTGGCTGCGCCAGCTCCAGGCTGCGGGCCTGCCAGTAACGCCAGCGGTTGGTGGTGGCGAGCGACTCGGGCAGGCGGCGGGTCAACTGATAGGCATCTTCCCAGCGGGCCAGACGCAACAGCAGGCGCAAACGCCATTCCGAGACAGTGTCATCGCGCAGCTCCGGGTCGTATTTGGTCATCACGTCGAGGGCGCGGCTGTCGAAGCGTTTGGCCAGGGTCAGACCAATTTCCCGGGCGATTGCCACTTTCTCGTCTCGAGAGAAATGCATGGTGCTGGCATACCCGTCCAGCAACGCCATGGCTTTTTCCGGGTCCTGGCGGGCCAGGCGTCGCAAGCCGAGGCTCACGACATCGGACATCGGTTCATCGGCGGGCGCGAAGCGCGAAGGCTGGTTGAGCAGTTCGGGCTTCTGCGCCACATCGATCAACAGACTGCCGCGAGGCGCCAGGGTGGTCAGGCCGCTCACCAGGCTGTTGGCCAGCGGATAGTTACGCGCCTGGGCGGCCAGTTTGGCGCGCTCCCAGCGTTTCTGTTCAGTCAGTTGGCCTTGGGCCGCCCACATGCCGAACAGCGCATCGCAGGCCGCCGGCTGGGATTTGCCGGTAAGCCAGAGTTTCTCGGCGTTGGCGTAGCCTTCGGCCTTGAGGCCATGGCCCAGTTGATATTGAGCGTTGAGGCAATCGAGTTCGGTGAAGTTGAGCTTGGGGTCGTAATACTTGACGAAGGTCGCCCAGTCGCCACGCTCCGCCAGCCAGCGCAACCAGCGCAGCTTCATCCAGTTGGCCTGGGGCAGGTCGCCATGTTCGGCGAGGAATTTCTCAATCTCGGCATTGCTCGCGCTTTTCAGGCGAGCGGTCAACTCATCGTAGGCGAGGTAGGGCTCCAGCGGATAATCGCGCAGGGCCTGGCTGTAGCGCAAATAGGGGCCGGAATCACCTTTGGCCAGGGCGCGCTTGGCCTCATCGTAATACTGGCGCTGGGTGGAAATATCCACCGCCTGGGCGGTCTGAACGGCAGTGGCACACACAAACAAACAAGATAAGACACTGAAAAGGCGACTGCGCATGATACGTCCGGGCAGAAAAAACAAGACAAGCCCGGGGGAACCCGGGGTAACTGCCTGTAGCTTAGCCTTTTGCCAGCAACCGGCGAAAGCTTTGCAGGGCCGTTCGCGCAAGTTCGCAACAATTGTTGTGCAGAGTGCTTCGGAGGCGAAATTGGCGGACCTTTGAGGCCTCTTCTCAGGTAGAATGCGCGCCCGGTTTTTGGAGAAGCTCATGACCCTGCTCAAATTCAGCGATGTGTCCCTTGCTTTCGGCGCGATGCCGTTGTTGGACAAGGTGTCCTGGCAGATCGCCCGTGGAGAGCGGGTGTGCATCATCGGCCGCAACGGCACTGGCAAGTCCAGCATGATGAAGCTGGTCAAGGGCGACCAGAAGCCCGACGACGGCTCGGTCTGGCGCGCGCCAGGCCTGAAGATCGGCGAATTGCCCCAGGAACTGCCGGTAGCCGACGAGCGGACGGTATTCGACGTGGTCGCCGAAGGCCTGGACGGTGTCGGCGCGCTGTTGGCCGAATATCATCACCTGAGCCAGAACATCGTCACCGATGCCGACCTGGACAAGCTGATGCATGTCCAGCACGACCTCGAAGCCCGTGACGGCTGGCGCCTGCAGCAATTGGTCGACAGCACGCTGAGCCGCTTGCAACTGCCGGCCGACAAAACCTTGGCCGAGCTGTCCGGTGGCTGGCGTCGCCGCGTCCTGCTGGCCCAGGCCCTGGTGTCCGAACCCGACCTGCTGCTGCTCGACGAGCCGACCAACCACCTCGACATCGGCGCCATCGCCTGGCTTGAAGAGGCCCTCAAGGATTTCCAGGGCGCGGTGCTGTTCATCACTCACGACCGTTCCTTCCTGCAAAACCTGGCGACCCGCATCCTCGAACTGGATCGCGGCGGCCTGATCGACTGGAACGGCGACTACGCCAGTTTCCTGGTTCACAAGGAAGCAGTGCTGGCGGCGGAAGAAACCGCCAATGCGCTGTTCGACAAGCGCCTGGCCCAGGAAGAAGTCTGGATCCGCCAGGGCATCAAGGCCCGGCGTACCCGTAACGAAGGTCGCGTACGCGCCCTCAAGGCCTTGCGCGTTGAGCGTAGCGAGCGACGCGAGCGCACCGGCAAGGCGAATATCCAGCTGGAAACCGCCGACAAGTCGGGCAAGCAGGTCATGGTGCTGGAGAACGTCAGCTTCGCCCACCCGGGTGGCCCGTTCCTGGTCAAGGACTTCTCCATGGTTCTGCAGCGCGGCGATCGGATCGGCCTGCTGGGCGCCAACGGTACCGGCAAGACGACCTTGCTCAAGCTGATGCTTGGCGGTCTGGTGCCGACCAGCGGCAAGGTGGAAGAGGGGACAAAAATCGATGTCGCCTATTTCGACCAGTTGCGCCACCAGCTGGATCTGGAAAAAACCGTGATCGACAACGTGGCCGAAGGTCGCGACTTCATCGATATCGACGGCCAGAGCCGCCACGTGTTGAGTTACCTCGGCGATTTCCTGTTCAGCCCGCAGCGCGCCCGTACCCCGGTGAAAGCGTTGTCGGGTGGCGAGCGCGCTCGTCTGTTGCTGGCCAAGCTGTTCAGCAAGCCGGCGAACCTGCTGGTGCTCGACGAGCCGACCAACGACCTGGACGTGGAAACCCTCGAACTGCTGGAAGAGGTGTTGCTGACCTTCAACGGCACCGTGCTGATGGTCAGCCACGACCGGGCCTTCCTCGACAACGTGGTCACCAGCACCCTGGTTTTCGAAGGCGAAGGGCTGGTTCGCGAGTACGTTGGTGGTTACCAGGACTGGCTGCGCCAGGGGGGCTCGCCACGTCTCCTGGGCGTGACCGAGAGCAAATCCGGCAAGGCCGACCTGAATTCGGCGGTCGTCAAGGCTGAGCCGGCTCCGGTTGCCGCCACTGCCGCGCCTGCCCCTGCGAAAAAGAAGCTCAGCTACAAACTGCAGCGTGAGCTGGAAGCATTGCCTGGCGATATCGAGGCGAAGGAGCAGCAGATTGCAGCGGTGGAGGCCGAGATGGCTGACGCCGGTTTCTACCAGCGACCAGCGGCCGAAACCGCCAAGGTGATTGCCCACCTGGAGCAGTTGCAGGCCGAGCTGGATGCGCTGGTCGAGCGCTGGGCTGAACTGGACGCTTGATCGGTTGACGTAAAAAATCCCGGCACTCAGCGATGAGTACCGGGATTTTTTGTTCGAAACGCTTGCCCTTGTGGGAGCGAGCCTGCTCGCGAAAAGCGCAGTATCAGGCGACTTGAACGTCGGCTGTCATGGCGCTTTCGCGAGCAGGCTCGCTCCCACCGGTTTGCTCTTTACGAGCGCTTGACCAGATGCACCGCCAGCACGTCGCATGGAGCGCCATGCAATACGTCGTTGGCAGTGGAGCCCAGCAGCAGCGCGAGACCGTGGCGGCCATGGCTGCCGACAACGATCAGGTCGCAGCCCTGCTCCTTGGCCAGGTGATGAATCTCCTGGCGCGGCTGGCCGTAGGTCAGGTGGCTGTTTTCCTTTTTTAATGCCGGGTATTTCACGATCAGTCGATCAAGGCGTTCCTTGGCCTGGTCAAATTGTTGCTGTTGCAACTGGGAAAGGTCCATTGGGACGTCGCCGCCGAAGGCCATGGCCATCGGCTCGACGATATGCACCAGCGACAGTTTGTTGTCCCGGCCTTCGCAGAGAGCGAGGGCTCGCTTGACGACAGGATCGCATTCTTCAGTAAGGTCGACGGCGACCAGGACGTGTTCGTAGTACATGAAAAGCACTCCAGAGAATGGCGATACGGTAAGTATGGCTGGTTTCAAGCGCATTGACGGCGATGCGGGTCAACGGGCTCATCAAAATTCGGGAGTACAGATATGACGGTCTGGATAGTGGTGTCAATCCTGTTGGTGGTATTGAGCCCCTTGGCATGGTTGCGGCCATCGCGTGTTCAGAGCGGTCGCATGGCCCTGCGCATGGAGGCGCGACGCCTCGGCCTGGCCATGCAACTGGCTTCCCAGGAGTGGCCGCACTGGCTCAGTCAGCCGCCGCCCAACCCTTGCGCTCAGTACCACCGGCCCCGACGTGGCAAGCAGCCGGCCCTCTGGAGCTACTGGCAGAGCGCCCCTGGCGTGTGGGTCAATCAGTGGCGCGAGCCCTGTCTGGACGAGTCGCTGCTGGCGCATTTCCACAAGCTGCCCGCCAACGTGTACAAAATCGAAGCCGACAAGCAGATGATTACCTTGTACTGGGGCGAAAAGGGCGAGGCGAGTGTTTTGCAGGATATATCCGCAGTGCTCAACGCATTGGCTTGAGGCGTAAAAAAGCCCGACAGATTCATCGGGCGGGTTGGCCAGGCAGGCCGGTAAACCATCTCCTCGGGGCGTTCATTCGAACGTCCTTCCTTCATTCGGGCTCAAACGTCTTGTCACTAGCTTAGCCGGTTGAATACGGCGCGCTCGGAATTAGGGCGACTTTTCTAATTATTGATTCTATGAATGGCTGCCCATGCGACGTCGTGTTGCGGATCCGCAGGGTACGGAAATGACCGTAAAGTCGCGTTCAAGCGCTTGTTTAGGGCGATTGACAATTGACGGAAATTCCGTGAAGGTGACGTACCCAAATCAAACGGGCGTATGAATTGAGCGTTTGTATTTTCAGAACGTTCCTACAGAACCCGACGATCGCGTTGGCGGGTGTGCCTGGCGGATTGGCGTAGCATCGACGGTAATGTCCATGCCGAACCAGCGGTCAGCGTTCAACGTGTACTGTTCAGCTTCCATATCGTGGAGATCAGTTGATGATTTACGAAGGTAAAGCCATCACGGTTAAGGCTCTTGAAAGTGGCATTGTCGAACTGAAGTTCGATCTCAAGGGTGAGTCCGTCAACAAGTTCAACCGTCTAACCCTGAACGAACTGCGTCAGGCCGTGGACACTATCAAGGCAGATGCTTCGATCAAGGGTGTGATCGTCAGCAGCGGCAAGGACGTGTTCATCGTCGGCGCCGACATCACCGAATTCGTCGACAACTTCAAGCTGCCCGATGCCGAACTGATCGCAGGCAACCTCGAAGCGAACCGTATCTTCAGCGATTTCGAAGACCTTGGTGTGCCAACGGTTGCGGCCATCAATGGCATCGCCCTGGGTGGCGGCCTGGAAATGTGCCTGGCGGCCGATTACCGTGTGATGTCCACCTCCGCCAAGATCGGCCTGCCGGAAGTCAAGCTGGGCATCTACCCGGGCTTCGGCGGTACCGTGCGCCTGCCGCGCCTGATCGGTGCCGACAATGCCGTCGAGTGGATTGCCGCTGGCAAGGAAAACCGTGCCGAAGACGCGCTGAAAGTCGGCGCCGTGGATGCCGTGGTCGAACCTGGCAAGCTCCAGGAAGCGGCCCTTGAGACGATCAAGCGCGCCATCAGCGGCGAGTTCGACTACAAGGCCAAGCGCCAGCCGAAGCTGGAAAAGCTCAAGCTCAACGCCATTGAACAGATGATGGCCTTCGAAACCGCCAAGGGTTTCGTCGCCGGTCAGGCTGGCCCGAACTACCCGGCGCCGGTCGAAGCCATCAAGACCATCCAGAAAGCCGCGAATTTCGGTCGCGACAAGGCCCTGGAAGTCGAGGCCGCCGGTTTCGTCAAGCTGGCCAAGACCTCGGCTGCGCAAAGCCTGATCGGCCTGTTCCTCAACGATCAGGAGCTGAAGAAAAAGGCCAAGGCCTACGACGAAATCGCTCGCGACGTGAAGCAGGCGGCTGTGTTGGGTGCTGGCATCATGGGCGGTGGTATCGCCTACCAGTCGGCGTCCAAGGGCACGCCGATCCTGATGAAAGACATCAACGAACATGGCATCGAACAAGGCCTGGCCGAAGCTGCCAAGCTGCTGGTCGGCCGTGTGGACAAAGGTCGCATGACCGCCGCGAAGATGGCCGAAGTGCTCAACGGCATTCGCCCGACGCTGTCCTACGGCGATTTCGGCCATGTCGACCTGGTGGTCGAAGCCGTTGTCGAGAACCCGAAGGTCAAGCAGGCGGTACTGGCTGAAGTCGAAGACAAGGTAAAGGAAGATACGATCCTTGCCTCCAACACCTCGACCATTTCCATCTCGCTGCTGGCCAAGGCCCTCAAGCGTCCGGAAAACTTCGTCGGCATGCACTTCTTCAACCCGGTGCACATGATGCCGCTGGTGGAAGTCATCCGTGGCGAGAAGTCCAGTGAGCAGGCGATCGCCACCACGGTGGCCTACGCGAAAAAAATGGGCAAGAACCCGATCGTGGTCAACGACTGCCCGGGCTTTCTGGTCAACCGCGTGCTGTTCCCGTATTTCGGCGGTTTCGCCAAGCTGGTCAGCGCCGGCGTGGACTTCGTGCGCATCGACAAGATCATGGAAAAATTCGGCTGGCCGATGGGCCCGGCGTACCT
Organism: Pseudomonas sp. R3-56; assembly: GCF_051132075.1. Lineage (NCBI taxonomy): Bacteria > Pseudomonadati > Pseudomonadota > Gammaproteobacteria > Pseudomonadales > Pseudomonadaceae > Pseudomonas > Pseudomonas sp. R3-56. The sequence continues at coordinate 2,153,804 of NZ_CP071657.1, forward strand.
GATGGACGTGGTTGGCATCGACACCGGCCACCACGGTCGCGATGTCATGGCCGAAGGCTTCCCGGATCGTATGAAGGACGATCGCCGTTCGGCTGTCGACGTGCTTTATGAAGCCAAGCGCCTTGGCCAGAAGAACGGCAAGGGCTTCTACGCCTACGAGACCGACAAGCGCGGCAAGCAGAAGAAAGTCGCCGATTCGTCGGTGCTCGAAGTGCTCAAGCCGATCGTCTACGAGCAGCGCGAAGTCACCGATGAGGACATCATCAATTGGATGATGATCCCGCTGTGCCTGGAAACCGTGCGTTGCCTGGAAGACGGCATTGTCGAAACCGCCGCCGAAGCCGACATGGGTCTGGTCTACGGTATCGGTTTCCCTCCATTCCGTGGCGGTGCGCTGCGCTACATCGATTCGATCGGTGTCGCCGAGTTCGTTGCCCTGGCTGACCAGTACGCTGATCTGGGCGCGCTGTACCACCCGACCGCGAAGCTGCGTGAAATGGCCAAGAACGGCCAGCGTTTCTTCGGTTAAGCGCCCAACGACTAGAGCGAGAGAACATTTATGAGCTTGAATCCTAGAGACGTCGTGATTGTCGACTTCGGTCGTACGCCGATGGGCCGCTCCAAGGGCGGCATGCACCGCAACACCCGTGCCGAGGACATGTCGGCGCACCTGATCAGCAAGCTGCTGGAGCGCAACGCGAAGGTCGACCCCAACGAGGTCGAGGACGTGATCTGGGGCTGTGTGAACCAGACCCTGGAGCAGGGCTGGAACATCGCCCGCATGGCTTCGCTGATGACCCAGATCCCTCACACCGCGGCCGGCCAGACCGTCAGCCGCCTGTGCGGTTCGTCCATGAGCGCGCTGCACACCGCCGCCCAGGCGATCATGACCGGCAACGGTGATGTATTCGTCGTCGGTGGTGTCGAGCACATGGGCCACGTGAGCATGATGCACGGCGTCGATCCGAATCCGCACATGTCGCTGTACGCGGCAAAAGCTTCGGGCATGATGGGCCTGACCGCGGAAATGCTCGGCAAGATGCACGGCATCACCCGCGAACAGCAGGACGCCTTTGGCGTGCGCTCCCACCAACTCGCCCACAAGGCGACGGTGGAAGGCAAGTTCAAGGATGAAATCATCCCGATGCAGGGTTACGACGAGAACGGCTTCCTGAAGCTGTTCGATTATGACGAGACCATTCGTCCGGAAACCACCCTGGAAAGCCTGGCGACGTTGAAGCCGGCCTTCAATCCAAAGGGCGGCACCGTGACAGCCGGTACCTCATCGCAGATCACTGATGGTGCCTCGTGCATGATCGTGATGTCGGCCCAGCGTGCCCAGGACCTGGGCATCCAGCCGATGGCGGTGATTCGTTCGATGGCCGTCGCCGGTGTGGATCCCGCAATCATGGGCTATGGTCCAGTACCGGCCACGCAGAAAGCCTTGAAACGCGCGGGCCTGAGTATCTCCGACATCGACTTCTTCGAGCTCAACGAAGCTTTCGCCGCACAGGCCCTGCCAGTGCTGAAAGATCTGAAAATACTCGACAAGATGAACGAGAAGGTTAACCTGCACGGCGGCGCCATCGCCTTGGGTCATCCGTTTGGCTGCTCCGGTGCGCGTATCTCCGGCACGCTGCTCAACGTCATGAAGCAGAACGGCGGCACTTTTGGAGTGTCCACCATGTGCATTGGCCTCGGCCAAGGCATCGCCACCGTCTTCGAGCGCATCTAAGCGTCACGTCGATGGAAGCCGGGGCCAAGTGCCCCGGTTTTTGTTTTTCTGGGTTTTCAACAAGAAAAATTTTGTTTTTATTTTGGAAAGATTCAGCGAGGGCCAAAGCATGCCGATACAACCTGGGCTCTACCAACATTACAAAGGCCCGCAGTACCGCGTATTCAGTATTGCGCGGCATTCCGAGACCGAGGAAGAAGTGGTCTTCTATCAAGCCCTGTATGGCGATTACGGCTTCTGGGTGCGTCCGTTGAGCATGTTCCAGGAGTCCGTCGAGGTTGACGGCGAACAGGTGCCACGCTTTGCTTTGGTGCAGGCCGAGGAGAGCATTTTTTCCAGGCCTTGAGGCCAACATGAGAGCGAGCCTGCCCTTGACCTCACCTTGCAGCCACTATATATAGCGGTGCCGCGTCAGGCGCCAACCGCCTTTCACTTTTTAGAATTCAGGAATTTTCTGATCCATGGGCAAATCGCTGGTCATTGTGGAATCCCCGGCTAAGGCCAAGACCATCAACAAGTATCTGGGTAACCAATACGTGGTGAAGTCGAGTATCGGCCATATCCGAGACCTGCCCACCAGCGGTTCGGCTAGCGCCAGCAAAGAGCCTGCTGCCAAGCGCGGCAAGGCTGCCGCCGGCGAAGCGCCAGCGTTGTCGCCGAAGGAAAAGGCGCGCAAGCAGTTGGTCTCGCGCATGGGGGTTGATCCGGAACACGGCTGGAAAGCCAAGTACGAGATCCTCCCGGGCAAGGAAAAGGTCATCGAAGAGCTGCGCCGGCTCGCCAAGGATGCCGACACCATCTATCTCGCGACGGACTTGGACCGCGAAGGGGAAGCCATTGCCTGGCACCTGCGCGAAGCCATCGGTGGTGATGACAGCCGCTACAAGCGTGTGGTGTTCAACGAAATCACCAAGAAGGCCATCCAGGAAGCCTTCTCCCAGCCGGGCGAGCTGGATATCGATCGGGTCAACGCCCAACAGGCGCGACGTTTCCTTGACCGCGTGGTGGGCTACATGGTCTCGCCATTGCTGTGGGCCAAGATCGCTCGCGGCCTATCCGCCGGACGTGTGCAATCGGTCGCGGTGAAGCTGGTAGTGGAGCGCGAGCGGGAAATCCGCGCGTTCATCCCTGAAGAATATTGGGAAGTCCACGCTGATCTGGGTACCGCCAAGGGCGCCACCGTGCGCTTCGAAGTGGCCCGCGAGAAAGGCGAGGCCTTCAAGCCGCTCAATGAAGCGCAGGCCATGGCCGCGCTGGAGAAGCTCAAGGCTTCTAGCTACAGCATCGTCAAGCGTGAAGACAAGCCCACCAGCAGCAAGCCTTCGGCGCCGTTCATCACGTCCACGCTGCAGCAGGCCGCGAGTAACCGCCTGGGCTTCGGCGTGAAAAAAACCATGATGATGGCCCAGCGTCTGTACGAAGCGGGCTACATCACCTACATGCGTACCGACTCGACCAACCTCTCGGTCGATGCCGTGGCGATGGCGCGCACTTATATAGAAAGTGAGTTCGGCAAGAAATACCTGCCGGAAACGCCAAACGCCTACAGCAGCAAGGAAGGCGCCCAGGAAGCTCACGAAGCGATTCGCCCATCCGACGCCAACACCACGCCAAGCAAGCTGTCTGGCATGGAGCGCGATGCCGAGCGTCTCTACGAGCTGATCTGGCGCCAGTTCCTGGCTTGCCAGATGCTGCCGGCCCAATACCTGTCGACCACCGTCAGCGTCGGTGCTGGCGACTTCGAGCTGCGTGCCAAGGGCCGTATTCTGAAATTCGACGGCTACACCCGTGTCATGCCGCAGATCACCAAGCCGGGGGATGACGACGTCCTGCCTGACATGGCCCAGGGCGACGTGATGAAACTGCTCAAGCTGGATCCGACCCAGCACTTCACCAAGCCGCCGGCGCGGTATTCGGAAGCCAGTCTGGTCAAGGAAATGGAAAAGCGTGGCATCGGTCGCCCTTCGACTTATGCGGCTATCATTTCGACGATCCAGGATCGCGGCTACGTGGCGCTGCACAACCGTCGTTTCTATTCGGAGAAGATGGGCGACATCGTGACCGAGCGCCTGTCCGAGAGCTTCTCGAGCCTGATGGACTACGGCTTCACCGCCGGCATGGAAGAGAACCTCGATGACGTGGCCCAGGGTGAGCGGGACTGGAAAAACGTGCTCGACGAGTTCTACGGTGACTTCAAGAAAAAACTCGAAGTAGCCGAAAGCCCTGACAGCGGCATGCGTGCCAACCAGCCGGTGATGACGGATATTCCGTGCCTGACCTGCGGCCGACCGATGCAGATCCGCACGGCTTCGACCGGTGTTTTCCTCGGATGCTCGGGCTACAGCCTGCCGCCAAAGGAACGCTGCAAGGCAACGGTCAATCTGGTGCCAGGTGATGAAATCGCCGCGGACGACGAAGGTGAATCGGAATCCCTGGTGCTGCGCGGCAAGCATCGTTGCCCAATCTGCAGCACGGCGATGGACGCCTATCTGCTGGATGAAAAGCGTAAGCTGCACATCTGCGGTAACAACCCCGATTGCGCCGGTTACGAGATCGAAGAGGGCAGCTACCGCATCAAGGGCTATGAAGGCCCGAGTCTGGAATGCGACAAGTGCGGCAGCGAGATGCAGCTGAAGACCGGGCGTTTCGGCAAGTTCTTCGGTTGTACGAACCCGACCTGCAAGAACACCCGCAAGCTACTCAAGAGCGGCGATGCGGCACCGCCAAAAATGGACCCGGTGAAGATGCCCGAGCTCAAGTGCGAGAAGGTCAATGACACCTACATCTTGCGCGACGGTGCTTCTGGCCTGTTCCTGGCGGCGAGCCAGTTCCCGAAAAACCGTGAAACCCGTGCGCCGTTGGTGATGGAGATTGTCCCGCACAAGGACGAAATCGATCCGAAGTATCACTTCCTTTGCGACGCACCGCAGAAAGACCCGGACGGCCGCCCGGCGGTGATTCGCTACAGCCGCAAGACCAAAGAGCAATACGTGCAGACCGAGGTTGACGGCAAGCCTACCGGTTGGAAGGCGTTTTACGACGGCGGTAAGTGGACCGTCGAAGACAAGCGCTGATCGGGATGGCGTAAGGGCCTTGATGGCGAAGAAGCTTGCTCTCATTCGCCGACGTGGTCGTCCTCCTGCACTTCAGGCAAAAAAGGCCGCATGACAACCTATAGGTTTTCATGCGGCCTTGCTGTTTTTGGCTTGCAGTGGCCTCGGTTGATCCACGACACTATCGCACCTGCGTGACGCTTTTATTTCGTTGGGGAGATGCCGCCATGGCCCACGAACTCTATACCCGCACCAATCAGAAAATCTATTTCGCCGGCCTTTCGCTTGAAGCGCTTGCGCGGGCGGAGGATGGGCGTGCAATGAATTCCCCGGCACTGGTCCAGGCGGGGCGCGAATCAGCGTTGTTTCATCTGTACGGTGCGTTGTTGGGCCTGTGCCACGAAATCGCCGGTTTTTATCGCTTGCCCCAGGCGAATGCGTCACGGGCCGAGCTGGTGTTGACTCGTGAGGTGCTGGAAACCATCGCAATTCCGGAGCTGGCCGAAATGGTCGAGCTGGCGCAGAACCCGGAAACTTGGCTGGCCAGATTGCTGGCGGCCCACCAGGCGCTGTTCCAGCCACCACGGGTTCCGCGCAAGCCCAAGGGCGACGTGACCCAGCCGCTGATCGTGGCGGTCAATCTTGACGAAGAAGAGCCAGAGCAAGAGCTGAATCGGGAAGAGTTGGAGAGCTGGCGGCAGAATCTCAAGAACCTGGCCATTCGCTTTCGCGAAGGGTTGAACGAGTGCTGAGTTCAGTTCGTCCCGTAACGTTCGCTAACGACGCTTGGTCAAGATCACGAGCGAAGCCTGGCCGATGACTATATAATCCCCGCCTTTCGTGGAGAACAGAGTTTTATGCCTACGTCCTTTCTAGAAATTGTCGAGCTTCCTGATGGTCGCATCGAGCTGCGCCGGGCCGAAGACGAGGGGTCTTTGGTTACCCTGAACTTCTCTGAGGACGCCAAGGTATTCCTGCAAGGTCAACACGTTGAGGTCGCCAAGGCGATGCTGAGCGTGGGTGTCCAGATGGCCGGCCGCCTGGTTGAAGGCGAATTCAACAAGGAAGAGGGGCCACGGGTTCTTCATTGATCCCGTTCGGCAACTTCGGAGATCTGGTAGCTGTTCTGGCTTCTCTGCCCTGGAGAAGCCCTGCGTTTGTCTTAGCCCAATCGAATATTCAGGCTTTGTGCGTCCCCGGTGCGTGCGGCGCTGATCAACTGTTGGCGAGCTGTCGCGGTCAGGGGGTTGAGCCAGCTGACCACCGTATGACTGCGACCCAGGCGCAACGCTTCGCACGTCAATTGTTGGGCGCTCTGTGTGCCGCGCGGTTGCAATAACAGGATCCGCTCGCGATTGAGACCGGCATCCCGCAACCAGGCCTGGGTAACGCTGGCGGGTGGCGCGATTAGCGTCAGCCACCGAGCGTCCTGGTCCTGGCTCAACTCCCGCAGAATAGGTGCCAGCAGGTTCAGGCAATTCCCGGCCGCACCACGCAACGACAATTCACTGAAGGCCTCGGGTTCGACGCCCCAAGGCGATTCGATGACCTCTTTCAGGACTGGAACCAGCGGTTGGGCCATGAATGCCTCGAACAGCGGAAGTTGCGTGTGCTGTGGTGTGTGGGGGAATTGCATAAAGCCTCCTTTAGCGGCGAATGACGCCGACACTCAAGCCTTCGATGACCAGGTCCTGATCTTTCAGGTCCACTTCGATGGGGGCGAACTCGGGATTTTCGGCTATCAGCCAGACCTTGCTGCCATCGCGCTTGAACCGCTTGACGGTGACTTCGTCGCCGATGCGCGCCACCACGATCTGCCCGTTGCGAGCCTCGCGGGTGGTGTGGACAGCCAGCAGATCGCCGTCGAAAATGCCGATATCCTTCATGCTCATACCGTGCACGCGAAGAAGGTAATCAGCCCGCGGGTGGAAGAACGAAGGGTTGATGTTGCAGGATTCCTCAACGTGCTGCTGGGCGAGGATTGGGGCGCCAGCGGCGACACGGCCGATGATTGGCAACGTGGTTTCGTCAGCCTTGGCTTCGAAGCCCGGGATGCGAATGCCTCGCGAGGCACCGGGCGTCATCTCAATCGCGCCCTTGCGGGCCAATGCCTTGAGGTGTTCTTCCGCCGCGTTGGGCGACTTGAAGCCCAGTTCCTGGGCGATTTCCGCACGGGTCGGCGGGTAGCCATTGTCTTCGAGGCAACGTTTGATGAAGGCCAGAATCTCTGCTTGGCGTGGCGTCAGCTTTAGCATATTGATCGCTCTGTCTTTTTATACAGTGACTGGGATTATATACAGTGCGAGCCGCTTGGCAATGCCCCTTTTTTCGTGCGCCGCTCGACGGTCGTTTCGGCCGCTATGAAGGGCAGGGCTACAGCCCGGATGAAGGTGTGGTTAAATAGCTGACCGAGCGTTCGCAAAACGTCCCGGCAGGCTTGACAAGCCCAGGGCTGAAACGTATGTTTCAAACAAGTGTTTGTCAGGCGGAGTAGCCATGGCCCAGTCGGAAACCGTTGAACGCATTCTCGATGCTGCCGAGCAGTTGTTCGCGGAAAAAGGTTTTGCCGAAACCTCTTTGCGTCTGATCACCAGCAAGGCCGGGGTAAACCTGGCTGCGGTGAACTATCACTTCGGTTCCAAGAAAGCGTTGATCCAGGCGGTTTTCTCGCGTTTCCTCGGGCCGTTCTGTATCAGTCTCGACCGTGAACTGGAGCGTCGTCAGGCCAAGCCTGACGTCAAGCCCACCCTGGAAGAGCTGCTCGAGATCCTGGTCGAGCAGGCCCTCGTGGTCCAGCCACGCAGCGGCAATGATCTTTCCATCTTCATGCGCCTTTTGGGCCTGGCCTTCAGTCAAAGCCAGGGTCACCTGCGGCGTTATCTGGAAGACATGTACGGCAAGGTGTTCCGTCGCTACATGCTGCTGGTCAATGAAGCCGCGCCACGCATACCACCGATCGAATTGTTCTGGCGCGTGCACTTCATGCTTGGCGCCGCTGCGTTCAGCATGTCTGGGATCAAGGCGCTACGGGCCATCGCCGAAACCGATTTCGGCGTGAATACATCCATCGAACAGGTTATGCGTCTGATGGTGCCATTCCTGGCCGCCGGCATGCGTGCCGAAAGCGGCGTCACCGATGAGGCAATGGCCGCAGCGCAACTGCGTCCTCGCAGCAAAACCGCCCCGGCGCTCGCCAAGGCGTAAGGTCACGGGTGGGCGCGGCTGCTTACATCCGCTAAGCTAGCCGCCCATGCCGATTCTCCCTTTGAGTTCGTATCAAATTTCATCGCCGATGCGCGACCTGCCAGGCCTGGAGCCTGGCGGCGTCATCGTGCATGCGTCGCCGTGCGCATCCATCGTTATTAAGGAATTGCTATGACTGCTGGCCTGCAAGGCTCGTTGATGGTGGACGTCGCCGGTACCTGGCTGACGGCCGAGGATCGCCATCTGTTGCGTCAGCCCGAAGTGGGCGGCTTGATCATCTTCGCTCGTAACATCGAGCATCCGCGCCAGGTGCGCGAGCTGAGTGCGGCGATCCGCGCCATTCGTCCCGACCTGTTGCTGGCGGTCGATCAGGAGGGCGGGCGTGTCCAGCGCCTGCGCCAAGGGTTCGTGCGTCTGCCGGCGATGCGGGCCATTGCCGATAACCCGAATGCCGAATACCTGGCCGAACAATGCGGCTGGATCATGGCCGCCGAGGTGCTGGCGGTCGGCCTCGATCTGAGTTTCGCCCCGGTGCTGGATCTCGACTATCAGCGCAGCGCCGTCGTCGGCAGTCGTTCATTCGAGGGCGATCCCGAACGCGCCGCGTTGCTGGCCGGTGCCTTTATCCGGGGCATGAACGCCGCGGGAATGGCCGCCACAGGCAAGCATTTCCCGGGCCACGGCTGGGCCGAGGCGGATTCCCATGTGGCCATTCCCAATGATGAGCGCAGCCTGGAACAGATCCGCGCCAACGATCTGCTGCCGTTTGCCAGGCTGAGCAAGCAGCTTGCCGCCGTGATGCCGGCCCATGTGATCTATCCGCAGGTCGATGCCAGCCCGGCCGGGTTTTCCCGACGTTGGCTGCAGGACATCCTGCGGGGCGAGTTGCAGTTCGACGGGGTGATCTTCAGTGATGACCTGTCAATGGCCGGTGCCCATGTGGTGGGTGATGCCGCGAGTCGTATCGAGGCCGCATTGACCGCCGGTTGCGACATGGGGTTGGTGTGCAACGACCGCGCTGCTGCAGAGTTGGCATTGAGCGCCGCCCAACGCTTGAAGATCAAGCCGTCGGCGCGGATCGCCCGCATGCGTGGCCAAGCCTTCGCCAGTACCGAGTATCGCCAGGATCCACGCTGGCTGACAGCGATCGGCGCATTAAAAGCTGCCCAACTGATCGATTAAGGACGTTTGTTATGACCGTTTACGCAATTATCGGCGGCACTGGCCTGACCCAGCTGGAAGGCCTGACCATTCGCCAATCCCTGGCGGTGGAAACGCCCTATGGCGCGCCATCGGCCGACGTGCAGATTGGCGAGTATGCCGGGCGTGAGGTGCTGTTCCTGGCCCGTCATGGCCATCCTCATCGTTTTCCGCCGCACCAGGTCAACTATCGCGCCAATCTCTGGGCCCTGAAGCAGGCGGGTGCCGAGGCGATCCTGGCGGTCAACGCCGTGGGCGGGATCCACGCGGCGATGGGCACCGGACATTTTTGCGTGCCCCATCAGTTGATTGATTACACCAGTGGCCGCCAGCACACGTATTTTGCCGATGAGCTGGAAGCGGTTACCCATATCGATTTCAGCTATCCCTACGCGGAGACGCTGCGCCAGAAGTTGATTGCCGCCCTGGCCGCCGAGGGCTGCGGCTACAGCAGCCACGGCGTCTATGCCTGCACGCAGGGGCCGCGCCTGGAAACGGTGGCTGAAATCGCCCGCCTGGAACGCGATGGCTGCGACATCGTCGGCATGACGGGCATGCCGGAAGCGGCGTTGGCTCGTGAGCTGGATTTGGACTATGCGTGCCTCGCCCTGGTGGTCAATCCGGCGGCAGGCAAATCCACGGCGGTGATCACCATGGCCGAGATCGAGCAGGCGCTGCATGACGGGATGGGGAAGGTGAAGTCGACCCTGGCGCGGGTGTTGGCGGCAGGCTGATCCGGTCATCTTGACACAGGGTGGGAGCGAGCCTGCTCGCGAAGCGGTTATCCGTTGTTACGAGGGCGGCTGTGAAGTAGCTATCGCGAGCGGGCTCGCTCCCACAGGCATAAACGAACCTCAGCGCTTCTCCAGCTTATCCGGCAGCGGTGCGAACAACGCCTCGATGTCTTCGTTCTGCAGTTTCCAGTCCCCGGCCACGCGCCCATCCAGCACGCCGGCCGCGAGATCGGACTTTTCCTTCTGCAGCAGTTGGATCTTTTCTTCCACTGTTCCCCGGGCTATCAGCTTGTAGACGAACACCGGCTTTTCCTGGCCGATGCGATAAGCGCGGTCGGTCGCCTGGTTTTCGGTGGCCGGGTTCCACCACGGGTCGTAGTGAATCACCGTGTCCGCTTCCGTCAGGTTCAGACCCACGCCGCCGGCCTTCAGGCTGATCAGGAAGATCTGACGCTTGCCGCTCTGGAATTCCTTCACAGGCGTGCGTCGGTCCCGGGTCTGGCCGGTCAGGATGGCGTATTCCACACCGCGCTTTTTCAGTTCGTCTTCGATCAGCGCCAGCATGGACGTGAACTGGGAAAACAGCAGCACCCGCCGACCTTCTTCAAACAACTCCTCGAGCATCTCCATCAGGCTGTCGAGCTTGCCCGAAGCACTGCCGCGGGCTGGCAGGGCGGCGTCGCTGATCAGGCGCAGGTCGCAGCACACCTGGCGCAGCTTGAGCAGCGCCTCGAGGATGATGATCTGGCTGCGCGCCACGCCTTTGCGGGTGATTTCGTCACGCACCTTCTTGTCCATCGCCAGGCGCATGGTTTCATAGACATCCCGTTGGGCGTCGCTGAGTTCGACCCAATGGATGATCTCGGTCTTGGGCGGCAATTCGGTTGCGACCTGTTCCTTGGTCCTGCGCAGCAGAAACGGTTTTATCCGACCGTTAAGGTGCTGCAATCGTACGGCGCTCCCGCGTTTTTCGATCGGCACGCGGTAGTCGCGGTTGAAATCCTTGATGTCGCCGAGCCAGCCCGGCAACAGGAAATGAAACAGCGACCACAATTCACCCAGGTGGTTTTCCAGCGGTGTCCCGGACAGGCACAACCGCTGCCGGGCATCGAGCTCACGGGCGGCCTGGGCGGCCTTGCTGGTGGGGTTCTTGATGTACTGGGCTTCATCCAGGATCAATACGTGCAGCGGTTGCGCTTTAAGGCGCTCGACATCCTTGGGCAGCAATGCATAGGTGGTCAGGATCAGGTCGTAATCGGCCAACCGCTCGAAATGTTTCTTGCGTCCGGCACCGTACAGGGCCAATACCTTGAGCTGCGGGGTGAAGTGGCTGGCTTCATCGAGCCAGTTGGGAATCAGGCTCGTCGGCATCACCACCATGCACGGCCTGTCGAGGCGGCCGGCGTTCTTTTCGCTGAGAATGTGCGCCAGGGTCTGTAGGGTTTTGCCCAGGCCCATGTCATCCGCGAGAATGCCGCCAACCTCCAGTTGTCGTAGCGATTGCATCCAGCTCAGGCCTTCGAGCTGATAGGGCCGCAGCGTTGCGTTCAAGCCTTCCGGTGCCGCCGCGGTGTAGTCCTTGATGTCGCGCAGCCGCTGGGCCAGGCCACGGATGTGTTCGCCCCCTTCCCAGCGCAGCGGCATGTCTTGCAGTGGGTTCAGGCGCAGGGCGTCCGCGCTGTTCAGGCGCAGTTTGCTGGTGCCGGGTTCTTGCAGGTAAAACTCGCCAAGGGTCGCCAGCACCGGCTTCAAGCGTCCATAGGGCAGGGCGACTTGCTGCGGGCCGAATTCCGAATTGGGACGGTGCGGCAGGTTGACCAGGATGAGTTCGTCGTCGCGGCGCCGGGCCAGGCGTTCCGGGTTGAACAGCTCGATGTGCGAGCGCATCAGGTTCAGCAGGATCGGCAGCAGGCTCAAGCGCTCGCCGTTGACGATGATCCCCAGTTCCAGATCAAACCAGTCTCGCTCCGGAGTTTCCTCGACGCTGGCGTACCACTCGTCCACAGCCGTCAGGTCGAAGCCGAAGTCTTCGTCGATCTGCAGCTCCCAGCCTTGGTTGCGCAGTTTTGGCAGGTCATTGAGGGTAAAGGTCAACCAGGCACTGTCGTTGACCATCTCATAAAGCTCGCCGGCGCTTTCCGGCAGCGCCTTGCTTTGCCGGGTGGCGACCTTGAAACCGAGGATCCGCAGTTGTTCGCGGTAGGACTGTTCCACATCGGTCTGGCGTTTGATTCGCAGCGTCTGGGTTTCCTGGCGAATCAGTACGTCGGTGTTGCGCTGGCCGCTGACGTATTCGTCCAGATAGCTGAAGGACAGGGCTGCGCGGTGCTGGATGTAGCGCTGCATCTTGCCGTTGCGCGGCTCGAAGGCGCTGAACTCGATACTCGCCAGCCACAGGCGCGGCACCGGTTGCACGTTGTCCACGAGCACCTGCGGCGGGGCCTTGGGGCTGCGGTTGTCGAGCACGGTCTGGAGTTTTTCCAGCAGATGCGCGTCTTTCTCGGCGGCTGGGTAGGCCAGGGTTTCCTGGACCTGCAACAAGACCGCCGCGCAATGTTTGCAGTTGATGCGCACCGGGCAGGAGCAGGCCGCTTCGAGCAGGATCAGCGTGCCCTTGGCTGACTCCTTGAGGCGAATGGTCTGACGATAGACGCTGCCGCCAGAGCCTTCGCAACTGGCGATGATGGTGCTGTCTCCGGTCTCGACGATCCTGACGCGATTTTCCAGCGCGTATCGGCGTCCGCGCTCCAGGCTTTGTTCCTTGAATCGATTGACCCAGGAGGGTGCCAGGGGTTTGCTCAGGGGCGAGGGCATAGGCGCGCCGGTCAGTCCGGAATCGCTTCGGGCGCCTGCCGTGGCGCGGGCGCGGTCAGCGAGGTGATCTTGATCAGCAGGCCGAGGTGACCGTTATCGAGGAAATTCAGCTGGCCGTTCTTGGTGTGGCTCTGTTGCTTGAGACGTTCGCTGGCGGTGACCAGGCCATTGGCGTCGATCTGGTTGACCCAGAAGTCGGCGTCGACGTCGGTAAAGCGGCCCAGTTTCAGCTCCAGGGTGCCCTCGATGGGAAACTGGCCGAACTGTTCGGTGCCGTCGCTGACGGCGACCTTGCTGCCCTGTTCGCCCAGGTTCTGTTGCCAGGCCTTGTGCATCAGTACGCTGTATTGGCCGCTGGCGTTGAGTTTTTCGACGATATTGCCCAATGCTGGCGTGCGCTGGCTGTCCGGGGGCAGGCGTTGTGCGCCGGCGTCCCAGTCTTCCGGCGCGGCGCGACTGAGAATCGCCGGCTCGGCATTCTGGCGAACCAGGATCATTTCCACCTGATACAGGTCGTCGGCGAAGGCCAGGGGGGCGACCAGGGTCATCAACAACGTCAAGGAGCGAAACAGGCGCATTGGGCGTCCTTCAAGCAGTGGTCGGAGTGAGGCGCTCGAACAGCGCCTCCACGGTATTAAAACGCTCTTCCGGGCGTTCCATGGGCACCATGAACTTAAACATCGTGGCGCCTTCGAACTTGTAGCGTTTGGGCTGGCCCTGGATCAGCTTGATCAATACCAGCGGATCGACCGGCGTCTGGGCTTCGAATTCGATGCGGCCGCCGTTGGGCCCACCGTCGACTTTCTTGATGCCCAGCTGCTCGGCCTTGAGCTTGAGCAGCGTGGTGCGCACCAGGTTCTTGGTCGGCTCCGGCAGCAGCCCGAAGCGGTCGATCATCTCCACCTGCAAGTCTTTCAGGCCTTCCTCGTCGGTGGCCGAGGCGATGCGTTTGTAGAGAATCAGCCGCGCATGGACGTCTGGCAGGTAGTCTTCCGGGATCAGTGCCGGCACCCGCAGATTGATCTCCGGCCCACCGCCCAGAGGCTGGTCGAGGTTCGGTTGCTCGCCCTTGCGAATCGACTTGACCGCGCGTTCGAGCATTTCCATGTACAGCGTGAAGCCGACGGCCTGGATCTGGCCGCTCTGGCCGTCGCCGAGCAATTCGCCGGCACCACGGATTTCCAGGTCATTGGTGGCCAGCACGAAGCCGGCGCCGAGGTCCTGGGTGTTGGCGATGGCCTCCAGGCGCTTTTCCGCGTCTGGGGTGATCTGCTGGCGCGGCGGCGTCAGCAGGTAGGCATAGGCCTGGTGGTGGCTGCGGCCGACCCGGCCGCGCAACTGGTGCAACTGGGCCAGGCCGAACTTGTCGGCGCGCTCGATGATGATGGTGTTGGCGCTCGGCACGTCGATGCCGGTCTCGATGATGGTCGAGGCGATCAGCACGTTGAAGCGCTTGTGATAGAAGTCGCTCATCACCTGTTCGAGTTCGCGCTCGCGCATCTGTCCGTGGCCGATGCCGATACGGGCTTCCGGCACCAGCTCGGCGAGGTCGGCGGCACATTTCTCGATGGTCTTCACGTCGTTGTGCAGGTAATAGACCTGGCCGCCGCGCAGCAACTCCCGCAGCAGCGCCTCCTTGACCGTGCTTTTGTTCTGCTCCATCACGAACGTACGCACCGACAGGCGGCGGGCCGGCGGAGTGGCGATGATCGACAGGTCACGCATGCCCGACACCGCCATGTTCAGCGTACGCGGGATCGGCGTGGCGGTGAGGGTCAGGATGTCGACTTCGCTACGCAGGGCCTTGAGTTGTTCTTTCTGGCGCACGCCGAAGCGGTGTTCTTCGTCGATGATCACCAGCCCGAGGCTTTTGAATTTCACGTCGTCCTGGAGCAGTTTGTGCGTGCCGATGACGATGTCGATCTTGCCCTCGGCCAGGTCGGCCACGGCGGCATTCACTTCCTTGGTCGACTTGAAGCGGCTCATCACTTCCACGGTCACCGGCCAGTCGGCGAAGCGGTCGCGGAAACTGTTGTAGTGCTGCTGGGCGAGCAGGGTGGTCGGCACCAGGATCGCCACCTGCTTGCCGCCATGCACGGCGATGAACGCGGCGCGCATCGCCACTTCGGTCTTGCCGAAGCCGACGTCGCCGCAGACCAGTCGGTCCATCGGCTTGGGCGCGAGCATGTCGGCGCGCACGGCTTCGATGGTGGTCTGCTGGTCGACGGTTTCCTCGAACGGGAAGCCGGCGCTGAAGGTTTCGTAATCGGCTTTCGGGTCGGCGAACGCGTAGCCTTCGCGCGCGGCGCGACGGGCGTAGATGTCAAGCAATTCGGCGGCCACGTCGCGCACCTGTTCGGCGGCCTTGCGCTTGGCTTTCTGCCAGGTTTCCGAGCCCAGGCGATGCAGCGGCGCCAGCGCATCGTCGCTGCCGGTGTAGCGGGCGATCAGGTGCAGGTTCGCCACCGGCACATAAAGTTTGGCGCCCTCGGCGTATTGCAGAGTGAGGAATTCGGCGACCTGGTTTTCGATCTCCAGGGTCGCCAGGCCCAAGTAGCGGCCCACGCCATGGTCGATGTGCACCACCGGCGCGCCCTCGCGCAACTCGGTAAGGTTCTTGATGACCGCGTCGTTGGCAGCGTCTGCGCGCTTCTCGCGACGGCGACGCTGCATCACCCGCTGGCCGAACAACGGGCTCTCGGCGACCAGTGCCAGGGCGGGATCATCCAGGACCAGCCCGTCATTGAGCGGCGCGATGGTGATTGCCAGGCGCTCCTTGCCGGCGACGAAATCCGGCCAGCTGTCGACAGTCTTCGGTCGCAGCTTCAGGCGTTCGAGCAGCTCCAGCAATACTTCGCGACGGCCGGCGGACTCGGCGGTGAACAGCACGCGGCCAGGGAATTGGTCGAGGAAACCGGCCAGGGCCGCCAACGGTTGCGTGGCCTTGGCTTCGATCGCCAGGTCCGGCAGCGCTCTGGCGGGGAAGCGTTCGCGACCGACGCCGGTTTCCACATCCTGTTGGCTCGCCACCACGCGCGGCCAGCTCTTGAGGCGGGCGAAGCAGTCTTCAACCGGCAGGAACAACTCGGCGGGCGGCAATAGAGGACGGGATGGGTCGACACGCCGCTCTTCGTAGCGGTTGCGCACGTCATTCCAGAAGTTTTCCGCCGCTTGCTCGATGCCGGGCAGGGAAAATACCTGGGTATCCTGGGGCAGGTAATCGAACAGGGTGGAGGTTTCTTCGAAGAACAGCGGCAGGTAATACTCGATACCGGCCGGGGTGATGCCGCTGCTGAGGTCCTGGAAGATCGGGCAGCGCCGGAAGTCCACGTCGAAGCGTTCGCGAAACCGCGCCTTGAAACGCGTCACCGCGTCTTTTTGCAGAGGGAATTCCTTGGCCGGCAACAGGCGGATCGACTGCACTTTGTCGATGGAACGCTGGTTTTCCGGATCAAAGGTGCGCAAGGTCTCGATCTCGTCATCGAACAGGTCGATGCGATAGGGCAGTTTGCTGCCCATCGGAAACAGGTCTATCAACGCGCCGCGGACCGTGAACTCGCCGTGCTCGTACACGGTATCGACGTAGCGGTAGCCGCTGGCCTCAAGCCGGGTGCGCATTTGCTCGACGTCGAGCTTCTGGCCGATGTCCAGCACCAGGCTGCTGCCCAGCAGGAATTGGGTCGGCGCCAGGCGATGTAGGGCTGTGGTAATCGGCACTACCAAAACGCCATGACTGAGCTCCGGCAGCCGGTAAAGGCTGGCGATGCGCTGGGAAATGATGTCCTGGTGCGGCGAAAAAAGGTCGTAGGGCAGGGTTTCCCAGTCCGGGAAATGCAGCACTGGCAAATCCGGGGCGAAGAAAGCCAGCTCCTGTTCCAGCCGTTCGGCGCTTTGGCTGTCGGCGGTCAGCAGCAGGGTAAAGCGCTTTGCAGCGCTGGCAGCCTCGGCGATGGCCAGGCTCAGGGCGGCACCGGGCAGGTTGCCCCAGTGCTGTTTACCTGCCGCGGCAGGGAGAAGCGGAAGACGCAGAACGGGCACGGAAGGTTGAGCTCCAGCGTTGCGACAAAGTCGACAATTGTAGCGGGGGAAGGGGGCTGCTGTCAGTCGCGGACTATGCTGCAGGAACGCAAAACCACGGCGCGACGGGCGCGCATTGCTCCGCCGATGACTCGGCGGCATAATGTAGCCCCTTTTTTCAGCCCCTACATGTGGAAGGTTACCGTGACTCAGAAGCCCGACCAGTGTCTTGGTGAATGGATTGATCGTGAAGCACTCGCAGAAGCGATGATCCCTCTCATCGGTCAGCTCTACCGCAATAACAACGTGGTGAGCTCGATCTATGGCCGCAGCCTGATCAACCAGTCTGTCATCGCGATCCTCAAGGCCCACCGCTTTGCTCGCCACCGTTCTTCCGACGACAGCGAACTCTCCGTCCACGAAACATTCCCCCTGCTCAAGGCGATGAGCGAGCTCAAGCTCGGCGCGGCCTCGGTGGACCTGGGCAAGCTGGCGTTCAAATTCCGTAACGAAGCCAATGGCCGTAGCGCCGAACAGTTCGTGCGCGAAGAAATGGCTGACGTGGTTGGTCAGCAGAACGCTTCGGCTCGTAAAGGTACCGACGTGGTCCTGTACGGCTTCGGTCGTATCGGCCGTCTGCTGGCGCGTATCCTGATCGAGAAAACCGGTGGTGGCGACGGCCTGCGCCTGCGCGCCATCGTCGTGCGCAAGGGCGCCGAGAACGACCTGACCAAGCGTGCCAGCCTGCTGCGCCGCGACTCGGTGCATGGTTCCTTCAACGGCACCATTACCATCGACGAAGAAAACAACACCATCACCGCCAACGGTAACCTGATCCAGGTGATCTACGCGAAGAACCCGACCGAGGTGGACTACACCCAGTACGGCATCAAGGACGCCCTGCTGGTGGATAACACCGGTGTATGGCGTGATGCCGATGGCCTTGGCCAGCACCTGGCCTGCCCGGGTATCGACCGCGTTGTCCTGACTGCACCTGGCAAGGGCAAGCTGAAGAACATCGTTCACGGTATCAACCACACCGAAATCACCGCTGACGACAAGATCATCTCTGCCGCTTCCTGCACCACCAACGCCATCGTGCCGGTGCTCAAAGCCGTGAATGACAAGTTCGGCATCATCAACGGTCACGTCGAAACCGTTCACTCGTACACCAACGACCAGAACCTGATCGACAACTTCCACAAGGGCGATCGCCGTGGTCGTAGCGCCGCGTTGAACATGGTCATCACCGAAACCGGTGCCGCCACTGCTGCTGCCAAGGCCTTGCCTGAGCTCGCTGGCAAGCTGACCGGCAACGCGATCCGTGTGCCGACGCCGAACGTGTCGATGGCCATTCTCAACCTGAACCTTGAGAAAGCCGCCACCCGTGAAGAGATGAACGAGTACCTGCGCTACATGGCGCTGCACTCCGACCTGCACAAGCAGATCGATTTCGTCAACTCGCAGGAAGTGGTGTCCACTGACTTCGTCGGTTCGCGCCACGCTGGCGTTGTCGACGCCGAAGCGACCATCGTCCAGGACAATCGTGTTGTCCTGTACGTCTGGTATGACAACGAGTTCGGCTACAGCTGCCAGGTAGTTCGCGTAATGGAAGACATGGCTGATGTGAATCCGCCTGCGTTCCCGCGCTAAGCCTTAGCTGCAAATGAAAGCGCCCCGACTTGTCGGGGCGTTTTTTTGTCTGGGTTTTGCTGTGTTTGGGCGGGCCTCATCGCGAGCAAGCTCGCTCCCACATTGGATCGCATACATCAGCAACAACTCGGTCAACTGTGGGAGCGAGCTTGCTCCGGGCGGCGATCCGACGATGGCGATCTGTCAGGCGCCGCCCACTACGGAGGCCTGCGCCGTGCGCAGCTCATGCCGATTACCCTTGAACAGTACCAATGTCGCAATCAACCCCAACACCGCCGCACCACTGAGCCAGATCCCCGGCGCCGCTTTGTTATCCAGCACATGGATCAGATAAGTACAGGCCGCCGGCGTGAACCCGCCGAACGTTGCCGTCGCCAGGCTATAGGCCAGGGAAAAGCCAGTAGTACGCACTTCAACCGGCATGATTTCCGTCAGGGCGACCACCATGGCGCCGTTGTACGATCCATACAGGAACGACAACCACAGCTCGACGATCAGTAAATGGCTGAAGCTGGGGTTCGCCACCAGCCAGGACAGCGCCGGGTAGGCGGTCAGGATCGCCAGGATCGTCGCAGCCAGCAGCAGGGGTTTGCGTCCGATCTTGTCGGAAAGCGCGCCCATGACCGGCAGCCAGAAAAAATTCGACAAGCCGATACACACCGTGACCAGCAGCGCATCCAGGTCAGACAGGTTGAGCTCAGCCTTGCCAAATGTCGGCGTGTAGGCCGTGATCAGGTAGAACGACACCGTGGTCATCACCACCAGTGCCATGCCAGCCAGGACAATGCCGAAGTTCTGGCCAATGGAGCGGACGATTTCCGACAGGGTAGGGCGGTGTTTTCTCGCCTGGAATTCCGGCGTTTCTTCCAGCGAACGGCGAATTACAAAAATGACCGGTACGATCAGGCAACCGATCAGGAACGGCACGCGCCAGCCCCATTCGCCCATTTCCTGCGGGCTCAGCCAGTGATTGAGGCCAACCCCCAGCAGACCGGCGAAGACCACGGCGGCCTGTTGGCTGGCGGACTGCCAACTGACAAAAAAGCCCTTGCGCCCCGGCATAGAGATTTCCGCCAGGTACACCGAGACCCCACCGAGTTCCACGCCTGCGGAAAAGCCCTGCAGCAATCGGCCCAGCAATACCAGCAGCGGCGCCGCCACGCCCAACGTGGCGTAACCCGGTACACAGGCGATCAGCACCGTGCCGGCGGCCATCATCGCGAGGGTGATGATCAGGCCTTTGCGCCGGCCGTGACGGTCGATGTAGGCGCCGAGGAAGATCGCGCCCAGCGGACGCATCAGGAACCCGGCGCCGAACGTGGCCAGGGACAGCATCAGCGAGGCGAAGGCACTGTCGGTCGGGAAGAACGTCTTGGCGATGGCCGTGGCGTAGAAGCCGTAGACCATGAAGTCGAACATCTCCAGGAAGTTGCCGCTGACAACGCGAAAAATCGCCTTGCCGTTGCTCGTGTTGGAAGGCATGTGTAGGTACTCACTCTGGCAATCTTGTATGAAAGCGCTGCAATCCCACAGGGTTTTTTTGCATGCGCTGTAGCCCATAATGGCCGGCGTGGTTTTGTGGGGAGATGAAGATTTGTTAACTGGACGATGGATTGGGCTTGTGATGCTGGCCGGCGTTGTGTCTGGCTGCGGCCGGGGCGATACCTTGGAACGCTTCGATGGCCCGACCATGGGCAGCCGTTATTCCGTCCAGTACGTCAGGCATGCCGCCACGCCCGGTCCGAACGTGGTGCAGGCCGAGGTGGAAAAAATTCTCGCTGAAGTGGATCGGCTGTTTTCCACCTATCGCAGCGATTCGGAAATCGAACGCTTCAATGCCCTGCCTGGCGGCAGTTGCCTGGCCATGCCGGGACCTGTGCTTGAACTTGTCCGGGTGGGTGAGCAACTATCTTCGCAAAGCCATGGCGCATTCGATCTGACGGTGGAGCCTTTGCTAAACCTGTGGGGCTTCGGCCCGCAATCCCGGCGAGAGGCGGTGCCCAGCGCCGAGGCCCTGGCCCTGGCGCGACGACAGGTTGGCCATGGCTACTTGCGGATCGAAGGCGACCGGTTATGCAAGGACGCCGCGGTAGAAGTCGATTTCAACAGCATCGCGGCGGGTTATGCCGTCGGCCGCATCGCCGCGAAGCTCCAGGCCTTGGGCATCGACAGCTACCTGGCCGAAGCCACCGGGGAGCTCAAGGCTGTCGGGCACAAGCCGGATGGATCGGCCTGGCGCATCGCCCTGGAAGAGCCTCGGAACGATCGGCAAATGGCTGAGCGTGTCATCGAGGTCAACGGCTACGGGGTTTCAACGTCGGGCGACTATCGTAAATATTTCGAGCAGGGCGGCAAGCGTTACTCCCACACCTTTGATGCGCGCACCGGGGCGCCGGTCCTACACAACCTGGCGTCAGTCACGGTAATTCATCCTTCAGCGATGTTGGCCGATGGACTATCGACGCTGTTGCTGATTCTCGGTCCCGAAGAGGGTTGGGACTATGCCCAGGAGCACGGCATCGGAGTATTTTTTGTGTTGCGGGATGGGGAGCGTTTCGTCGTACGCACAAACGATGCGTTTGAACGGATGGTCGGCGGAAAAACCCAATAGATCGTCCAGCAATGAATCCGTGGCGAGGGAGCTTGCTCCCGCTGGGCTGCGTAGCGGCCCCTTTTGTGAGCGCTTCGCACTCAAGCGGGAGCAAGCTCCCTCGCCACGATGATGCAGGCAGGTTTTTGTATATGCATGACAGCGCCATGAAAGGTTACCTGTGGCGAAATAGCGCAGGTAAAGGGGAGCGCCCCCTAGCCTACGACGCGACCAAGGGGTAATGTGCGCGGCGTTGACGCTTCTATAGACTGTGGCCGGGCGCGTGAACCGGTCCCAAATTGTTCCTTCATGCCGCCGGCCGGCATGATTTAGCCGTCGGTGCCAACGTTGGCATCGCGGCCTGTTCTGAGGAGTACGCATGGCTGTCTACAACTACGACGTGGTGGTACTGGGTTCCGGCCCGGCGGGGGAAGGTGCGGCAATGAACGCCGCCAAGGCAGGGCGCAAGGTGGCGATGGTCGACAGCCGTCGGCAGGTCGGCGGCAACTGCACCCACTTGGGTACCATCCCGTCCAAGGCCTTGCGTCACTCGGTCCGGCAGATCATGCAGTTCAACACCAACCCGATGTTCCGGGCAATCGGCGAGCCGCGCTGGTTCTCCTTCCCGGACGTGCTCAAGAGCGCCGAGAAGGTGATTTCCAAGCAAGTGGCTTCGCGTACCGGCTATTACGCCCGCAACCGTGTGGACGTGTTTTTCGGCACTGGCAGCTTCGCCGACGAGCAAACGGTCGAAGTGGTCTGCGGCAATGGCGTAGTCGAGAAACTGGTGGCCAAGCACATCATCATCGCCACCGGCTCGCGTCCGTATCGCCCGGCGGACATCGATTTCAACCACGCACGTATCTACGATAGCGACACGATCCTGAGCCTGGGGCATACCCCGCGCAAACTTATCGTCTACGGTGCCGGCGTGATCGGTTGCGAATACGCCTCGATCTTCAGCGGCCTGGGCGTGCTGGTGGAACTGGTGGACAACCGTGGGCAGTTGCTGAGCTTCCTGGACTCGGAGATTTCCCAGGCCCTGAGCTACCACTTCAGCAACAACAACATCACCGTGCGCCACAACGAAGATTACGAGCGCGTCGAAGGCGTGGACAACGGTGTGATCCTGCACCTCAAGTCCGGCAAGAAGATCAAGGCCGACGCCTTGCTCTGGTGCAACGGCCGCACCGGCAACACCGACACCCTGGGTCTGGAAAACATCGGGGTGAAGGTCAACAGCCGGGGCCAGATCGAGGTCGACGAGAACTACCGCACCTGCGTGCCGAACATCTACGGTGCCGGTGACGTGATCGGCTGGCCGAGCCTGGCCAGTGCCGCCCACGACCAGGGCCGTTCGGCCGCCGGCAGCATCGTCGACAACGGCAGCTGGCGTTTCGTCAATGACGTGCCGACCGGCATCTACACCATTCCGGAGATCAGCTCGATCGGCAAGAACGAGCAGGAGCTGACCCAGGCCAAGGTGCCGTACGAGGTCGGCAAGGCATTCTTCAAGAGCATGGCGCGGGCGCAGATCGCCGGCGAGCCGCAAGGCATGCTGAAAATCCTGTTCCACCGCGAGACCCTGGAGGTGCTGGGCGTGCACTGCTTCGGCTACCAGGCCTCGGAAATCGTCCACATCGGCCAGGCGATCATGAACCAGCCGGGCGAGCTGAACACGTTGAAGTACTTCGTCAACACCACGTTCAACTACCCGACCATGGCCGAAGCCTATCGGGTAGCGGCCTACGACGGGCTCAACCGGCTTTTTTGAGCGGCTCCGGCCGGTGGCCTGAGCCGGCCGGGGAGACCGATTTCAGCAATTCTCGAGGGTGGCAGTGGCCAAACCGGGAAAGTCTGTAATCAGGCTGTCAGCGCCAAAGTCGGCGAGCCTGCGCATCAGCGCGGGCTCGTTGACCGTCCACACCGACACATGCAGCCCCTGGCGCTGCGCCTTGATCAGGCGTTCCGGCGTGCACAGGGTCCAGTTCAGCGCCAGAATCTCACAGCCATAGCTCTGGGCGACCTTCAACGGGTCGAGCCAGGCGTATTCGGCGACCAGTCCACGGGAAATGTCCGGAGTCAGGTCCAGCGCGGCCTTGAGCACTTCCCGGGAACTGGAAGTGATGGTGATCTTGTCCAGCAGGCCGAAGCGCTGGGCCATTTCACGGATACCCAGCACGGTGGCGGCGGCGCGCGTGCGTGAGGCGCTTTTCACCTCCAGTTGCCAGTGCTCGAAATCACACTTCTCGAACAACTCTTCCAGGCGTGGAATCGGGCACGGCTTGATCCAGCCCGGGCCACCCTTGCGCGCGTCATAAGTCACCAGTTCAGCGGCGGTGTGTTCGACCACCTTGCCCCGGCGATCGGTGGTGCGCTTGAGGGTCGGGTCATGGATCACCATCAGCTCGCCGTCCATGGACAGGTGCAGGTCCAGCTCGCAACGGCGTACGCCGTGCTTGAGGCATTCCTGGAAACCGGTGAGGGTGTTTTCCGGTGCTTCGCCCTTGGCGCCGCGGTGGCCATAAATGAGGGTCACGGTTATTCCTTATCGATGCCAGATTCGTTCAGTTCCCGGGCCAGGCGCCGTTCCTGCGCCTGCTTCTGCAGGATGTAGCGGGCCAGCAATTGGCGCTGGGCGTCGGTCGGGTGCTCAAACTCGGTGCCTACGTCATAACCGTTGCCCTTGGGGTCGCAATGGGTGACGCGTGCGCGCAACAACAGCCCCAGGGCCTGGGGCATCAGCACCAGCTTGACCGAAAGGTGCGCGCCGACGGCAATGGCGCTGGGGTATTGGAAATCGATGCCGCCTTCGGAAATGATCACCGGCTGGGGATCGCCGATTTCGCCGAGCACCGTTACGGCGATGACCTGGCTGAGCAGGTCGATGCGTTTGTTCATGGCCTTGAGGTAGGCCGCGATGCTGCGCTCGCGCTCGCTGATCTGGCGCAACAGGTGTTGTGATTCGAACTCGCTCAGGTGCAGCTCGCTGAGCAGGTTGAACAGTGGGGACTCATCCTGCAACACTTCCTGGCTGGCTGCTTCAGGAATGGACAGGGGCCGAATTTCCAGTGCGATCGTGTCCTCGATACGGTAGTATTCGCGGCGATCTTCTTCATCTAATGTCGACATGGCGAACCCATGGTAGCGGCGGTGGTCTGAGTGTAAAGCTGGTTTGTGACCCCCGCCACAAGGACGTTCCTTTTCCCTCCGAACAAGCCCCGACATGTTCAGACCTCTCTTCGTATTCATCGGCACGCGTTATACCCGTGCAAAGCGTCGCAATCATTTCGTATCGTTCATTTCCCTGACGTCCATCATCGGCCTGGCCCTCGGCGTGGTCGTGATGATCGTCGTGCTGTCGGTCATGAACGGCTTCGACCATGAAATGCGCACCCGCGTGCTGGGCATGGTGCCCCACGCGACCCTCGAAACCGGCGAAGCCATCAGCGACTGGCCAAGCCTGGCCGCCAAGGTCAAGCAGAACCCGCAGGTGTTGGCCGTTGCGCCTTTCACCCAGATGCAGGGGTTGCTGACCAACGACGGCAAGGTCTCCAAGGTCTTGCTCAATGGCATCGATCCCGGGCTGGAGCGGCAGGTGTCGATCATCGACAACTTCATGCGGCAGGGCAAACTCGACGACCTCGCGCCGGGCAGCTTCGGTATCGTGATCGGCGACAAGGCGGCGACCAAGCTCGGCGTGGCAATCGGCGACAAGCTGACGTTTGTCGCGCCGGAAGTCACTGTCACTCCAGGCGGCATGTTCCCGCGCATGAAGCGCTTCACCGTGGTCGGCATCTTCCATGTCGGCGCCGGCGAGCTGGACGGTTACCTGGGGGTGACCAACCTTCAGGATCTCGCGCGTCTGCATCGCTGGAAGCCGGATCAGGTCCAGGGCCTGCGGTTGAAGTTCGATGATCTGTTCCAGGCGCCGCGCGTGGCGTGGAACATCGCCCAGCAGCTCGGCGAAGACCGTTATTACGCCCGCGACTGGACCCGCACCCACGGCAACCTGTATCAGGCGATCCGCATGGAAAAAGCCATGATCGGCTTGCTCCTGTTGCTGATCGTCGCCGTGGCGGCGTTCAACATCATTTCCACGCTGGTGATGGTGGTGAACGACAAGAAAGGCGACATCGCCATCCTGCGCACCCTCGGCGCCACGCCGGGGCAGATCATGCGGATCTTCATGGTCCAGGGCACCGTCATCGGCGTCATCGGCACGTTTGTAGGCGCCTTGGTCGGGATGTTCGCCGCACTGAATGTCAGCGCCGCGATTGCCGCCCTCGAAGGGCTGATCGGGCACAAGTTTCTCAACGCCGACGTGTACTTCATCGACTACCTACCCTCGCAGTTGCAGGCCGATGACGTGTTGATGGTCTGCGGCGCCGCGTTGGTCCTGAGTTTCCTCGCCACCCTGTATCCAGCCTGGCGTGCCGCGCGCACCCAGCCGGCGGAGGCGTTACGTTATGAGTGAGTCGGGCATGAGTGAAAAAGCAATCTTGAGCTGCCGCAACCTGGGCAAGTCCTACGAGGAAGGCCCGGAATCGGTGGTGGTGTTGTCGGGCCTGCAACTGGAGCTGCATCCCGGTGAGCGCGTGGCGATCGTCGGGACTTCCGGATCGGGCAAAAGTACCTTGTTGAACTTGCTCGGTGGCCTCGATACGCCGACCGCCGGCAGCGTCTGGCTGGCGGGCGAAGAGCTTTCGGCGCTGAACGAAAAGGCCCGCGGCCTGTTGCGTAACCGCTCCCTTGGCTTCGTTTATCAGTTCCACCATCTGCTGCCCGAGTTCACCGCGCTGGAAAACGTCTGCATGCCGCTGTTGATCGGCCGCACCGCAATTCCCGAAGCCCGCCAGCGAGCTACGGCGTTGCTGGAGCGGGTTGGACTGGGCCATCGTCTGGAGCACAAGCCGGCCGAGCTGTCCGGCGGCGAGCGCCAGCGCGTGGCGATTGCCCGGGCCCTGGTGAACAAGCCTGGGCTGGTGATGCTCGACGAGCCGACCGGCAACCTCGACTCCCATACCGCGCAAGGCATCCAGGACTTGATGCTGGAACTCAGCACCTCGATGCGCACGGCGTTCCTGGTGGTGACCCACGACATGAACCTGGCCCGGCAGATGGACCGCGTCCTGCATTTGCAGGAAGGTTGCCTGACGCCGATCTGACCGACCGAAACCCGGTAGCTGATACGGCGCCGGGTCTTTTATTTTCATACGGTGCCCAGCGAATGTTCAGACCGTTATCGATTTTCATCGGCACGCGCTATACCCGCGCCAAGCGCCGCAATCGTTTTGTCTCGTTCATTTCCATGACTTCGATGATCGGCCTCGCCCTTGGCGTGTTGGCGATGATTGTCGTGTTGTCGGTGATGAACGGCTTCCAGCGCGAAATGAGCTCGCGCATCCTCGGCATGGTGCCTCACGCCACTATCGTCGGCGTCAACCCGATCGACGATTGGCAACCGGTGGCCGCCGCGGCATTAAAAAATCCTGAAGTGACGGCTGCGGTGCCGTTCACCGAGATGGAAGGGATGCTGAGCCATAAAGGTTCGATGCAGCCGATCCAGATCAGCGGCGTCGATCCGGCCCAGGAAGGCAAGGTCTCGATTGTCGCCCAGCACATCGTCCAGGGGCGTCTCGACGCCTTGAAGCCCGGCGAGTTCGGCGTGGTGATCGGTGAGATCACCGCGCGGCGCTTTCGCTTGAATGTCGGCGACAAGGTGACCCTGATCGTGCCGGAAGTCAGCACTGCGCCGGGGGGCATCACCCCGCGGATGCAGCGGCTGAATGTGGTGGGGGTGTTCAAGGTCGGCGCCGAGCTGGACGGTTCCATGGCGCTGATTCACCTGGCCGACGCCGCGCAGATGCAGCATTGGCAACCGAACCAGGTACAGAGCGTGCGTCTGGCGGTGAAAGATTTGTACGCAGCGCCGAAAGTCTCCGGTGACATCGCCAGCGGGCTTGGCACGGCCTACAAGGCCGACGACTGGACCCACACCCAGGGCAGCCTGTTCAGCGCCATGAAAATGGAAAAAACCATGATCGGCCTGCTGCTGTTGATGATCGTCGCGGTGGCGGCTTTCAACATCATCGCCACGTTGATCATGGTGGTGAACGACAAGGGCGCGGACATCGCGATCCTGCGCACCATCGGCGCCACGCCGCGGCAGATCATGGCAATCTTCATGGTCCAGGGCACGGTGATCGGCGTGGTGGGCACGTTGATCGGCGGGGTGCTGGGGGTGATTGCGGCGTTGAATGTCAGCGCGCTGGTGGGTTGGCTGGAAAGGGTCAGCGGCCAGCACATTTTCAGTTCCGATGTGTACTTCGTCAGCAACCTGCCGTCGGAACTGCAGCGTGGCGACGTGCTGCTGATCTGCTCCGCCGGGTTCATCCTCAGCTTCCTCGCCACCGTATACCCGGCCTGGCGCGCGGCGAAGATCGAACCTGCGCAGGCGTTGCGGTATTCCTGATAACGCGGGAAGCCCCCGTGGCGAGGGAGCTTGCTCCCGCTGGGCTGCGCAGCAGCCCCAAAAGCGGCGGGCTTATTATGGATGATGTGCAGACTTTCAGATTTTTTGGGAGCGCTTCGCACTCCAGCGGGAGCAAGCTCCCTCGCCACAGGGTTTTGTGTCAGGGCTGACCGGCCTTGGGCAACTCGACCACGAACCGCGTCCAGCCATCGGCCGATTCACAGCGGATATCCCCGTCATGGGCGCGGATGATGGAGCGGGTAATGGCCAGCCCCAGCCCGGCGTGCTCACTGCTGCCTTCCTGGCGAGCCGGGTCGGCGCGGTAAAAACGGTCGAACAGGCGCGGCAGCAGCGCCGCCGGAATTTCCCCGCCACTGTTTTCCACATCGATGCGCACAGTCTGCGGCCCGTCGACAATCCGTATCCGCACCTCGCCACCACCGGGGCTGAAGCGCAGGGCGTTGTCCAGCAGATTGGACAGCGCGCGGCGCAGCATGCTGCGGTCGCCCTCGATACGTGCGTTCCCTTCGCGGCTCAGCTTTACCTCGGCGTCTTCGGCCAGCGGCGCGAAAAACTCCAGCAGCAGGTCCGTTTCCAGCGCCAGCTCCAGTGGTTCGCGCTGGACGGCCAGCAAGCCATGGTCGGCCTTGGCCAGGTAAAGCATGTCGTTGACCAGTTGTGCCATCCATTGCAGCTCTTCGAGATTGCTGTGCAGGGCTTCGCGATAGTCGCCCAACGAGCGTTCGCGGGTGAGCGTGACCTGGGTATGGGTCAGCAGATTCGACAACGGCGTACGCAGTTCGTGGGCGATGTCGGCGGAGAATGCGGAGAGGCGCTGGAAGGCATCGTCGAGGCGTCCAAGCATGTCGTTGATGCTGTGGGCCAGTTCCGCCAGTTCGGCGGGCATGTGTTGTTCTGGCAGTCGAGCATTGAGCGAACGTGCCGAGACGCTGCTGGCAATGGCGCCCATGCGGCGCAGGGGGCGCAAGCCACGCCGGGCGGCCCAGGCGCCAAGCAGGGCGGTCGCCAGCGCCGAGAGGCCGACGGTCAGCCAGATCAGGCGCTGCATGCGTTGCAGGAAATGCTGGTGGTGGGTGATGTCCAGCAGCAGTGTCAGTTGGGGCGAATCCGCACGATTGGGATCCAGCGGCGCGTTTAATACGCGGTAGTCATTGTCGGTGTCGTTGAGGGTCGACAGGCCGGGCCGTTCAGGCACCTGGACCGGCAGGCGGATCGAGCTGTCATGCCAGCGCACGCCATCGCGGTCCTTGATGCGCAAGGCAAGGTCCGGCTGGCGGCTCAACTCGTCCGCCAGGCGCGCCTGGGGGTTGGGGCCATCTTGCAGGGCGCGGCGCACGCCAGTCAATTTGGCTTCGAGCAACTGCTGGTCCAGTTCGATGAAGTGTGCCTCACTGCCGCGGCTGAACAGCACGCCGGCAAACAACGACACGATGGCGGTGCAGGCGGCGAAAAGCAGCGCCAACCGATTGCTCAGCGACCATCGGCGACTCACAGGTTGCGCTCTTCAAGGACATAGCCCATGCCGCGCACGGTGTGGATCAGCTTGTCGGGAAACTCGTCGTCGATCTTGATCCGCAGACGCCGGATCGCCACCTCGATGACATTGGTGTCACTGTCGAAATTCATGTCCCAGACTTGTGAGGCAATCAACGACTTTGGCAATACTTCGCCTTGGCGCCGCAGCAGCATCTCCAGCAGGGCGAATTCCTTGGCGGTCAGGTCGATGCGTTTGCCACCGCGCTCTACCCGGCGCCGGATCAAGTCCAGCCGCAGGTCCGCCAGTTGCAGGCTGGTTTCCTGGGCCGCCGAACTGCCTCGGCGCAGCAGGCTGCGCACCCGGGCCAGCAGTTCGGAAAAGGCGAAGGGCTTGATCAGGTAATCATCGGCACCCAATTCCAGGCCATGCACACGATCCTCTATCGCATCCCGCGCGGTGAGAAACAGCACCGGCGTGTCCAGCCCGGCGCCGCGCACCGCTTGCAGAATCTGCCAGCCATCGCGGCCGGGTAGCATCACGTCAAGAATCAACAGCGCATATTCACCGCTCACGGCCAGTTGCTGGCCGGTGCTGCCATCAGCCACCAGATCGGCGTTGAACCCGGCTTCGCTCAAGCCTTGGCGCAGGTACTGGCCGGTTTTCAGTTGGTCTTCGACGATCAGCAGTTTCATGGTCGGGCTCAAGGCTGTGTTTGAACGTGGGCGTTATACCGTGGTGCATGGTGTCATGGGGCAAGCTGACAAAGTTGTAATGCAACTGTAAGCCAGTTGGCGGAGCAAGCGCTCAAGGAAACCATAAAGGCTGGTAGAATCCGCTGATTCTTCAGTCAGGTTTCCGTCATGCATCCCGCAGCCGAACACTCGCCGCTGGGCAAATCCAGCGAATACATCGCCACGTACACGCCGTCATTGCTGTTTCCGATCCCGCGCACCGCGAAATGGGCGGAACTGGGCCTGACGGCCGAGACCCTGCCGTACAAGGGCGTGGATTTCTGGAACTGTTTCGAGCTGTCATGGCTGCTGCCGTCCGGCAAGCCGGTTGTCGCCATCGGTGAATTCGCGATCCCGGCGGATTCGCCAAATATCATCGAATCCAAATCCTTCAAGCTGTACCTGAACTCCTTGAACCAGACGGCGTTCAGCGACAGCGCGAGCCTGGAAGCCACGCTGCGCCAGGACCTTTCGACCGCGGCGGGCAAGCCGGTAGGTGTGCGGATTCGCAGCCTCAAGGATGTCGAGAGCGAAGGCATCGTTGCATTACCCGGCGTCTGCGTTGACGACCTGGACATCACTGTCGACTCCTACGAGCACCCGCGTCCGGAGCTGCTGCGTTGCGATGCATCGCGTATCGTCGAGGAAAGCCTGCACAGCCATCTGCTCAAGTCCAACTGCCCGGTAACCAGCCAGCCGGACTGGGGCAGCGTGGCGGTGGAATATCGCGGGGCGGCGCTGGACCACGCCAGCCTGCTGGCTTACATCGTCAGCTTCCGCCAGCATTCGGACTTCCATGAGCAGTGCGTCGAGCGGATCTTCCTCGACCTGCAACGCTTGCTCAAGCCGGAGAAATTGACGGTATATGCGCGGTATGTGCGCCGGGGTGGGTTGGATATCAATCCGTACCGCAGCACCGAGGATGTGCAACTGCCGAACCAGCGTCTGGTTCGGCAATAAAATTTCCTTCCTGAAGAGTTCTTGTGGAAGAGACCTTGTGGGAGGACTTTTGTGGGAGCAAGCCTGCTCGCTAAGGCGGTCGTACATTCAACACATGTGCTGACTTTCACGCCGCTTTCGCGAGCAGGCTCGCTCCCACAGTGGATTGCATTTCAATATGCAGATTACTAAAAAGCCCTGCTGGCGATAGCGGGGCTTTTTGCGTTTGACGGGAGTCAGATTCCCATATTGCCCAACGCTTGCACGATGTTGCGCAAGGTCCCGGCCAGCGTCGGATGCTCCAGCTCGAAGCGTTCGACGGCCAGGTTCACATTGTCAGCGAGGTTGGTGTCCGATGTTTGGGTTTCCAACTCAAGCTCAAGTTCTATCTGTTGCATCAGCGCGTGCAGGTCGTCGCGCTCGACTTCGGAAAGAGGTGGATTCTGTTCCAATTGCTCGCGCAGTTTGTTGAGCTGTTCTTGCAATTCGCGGGCAGGCATTGGCGTACTCCCTTTGTTGATAGGCACTGCCATGGACCGCGACGCAGCGTCAGAAGTCCATGGCTTGCCTTAAGAGTAATCCACACTCAAGCGCCCTGCATGATCCTGGTCACGGCTTCTCGCCTTTGAGGCGACGCAGGCTGATATCGGCCAGGCAGGTATCGAGTTCGCCCAGGTGATCGATCACCGAATGCACGCCCAGGCCGAACAACTGCACGGTGGCCTTGGCCCGTTTGATTTCTCGTTCCTGCTGGCTCAAGGCTTGCCATTCGGCGGGCGTAAGGCCGCACAGCGAGCCGCAGGATGCCAGCCCGATGGTCCATAGACCGGCGTTTAGCCCCGACTGCAACAGCTTCGGTTCGCCGCTGACCAATACGCAGCCATCCAGTTGCCTGACATCCAGCGCCATGAGGGCTTGCCAACAGGCATGGGGCGCTGGCCACGGATTATTTGTTGCAGGAAGTTGCGGAGATTTCACCCATGCCGGCAGTGAGGCCGCCAACCCGTGGCTGATGGCGGGTGGCAATTCGTCAAGCCAGGCGCAGGGGATGTCGAGCTGCCGCAGGCGTTGCAGGCTTTCCAACGCCCCGGGTGTAAGTTGCGTGTGCTCGGCCGGCATAATCCCTGGCTGGCGAGCACGCGAGCCGAAATCAACCAGGCATCCACTGAGGCCAAACAGGACGGCCGTCAGGCTGGGGGCGGGGAGCGGCTTGGTTTCGGCGCGGGGCATGTGGACGTCCTTGAAATAACCCGCAGCCTAACGAGGCACGATGACAGTCCGGTTACAGTGGGATGAAGGCGACCCGTATGGAAAATTCCTACGGAGAGCTTCCTTTTTCTCTGCTGCCTATCCACGCGTTCCGCCTTATACTAGCCACCTTACCGCCTGGGCTCGGCGCCCTTGCCTGAATAATCCAAGGAGTTTTTCCCTATGCGCTGGAGCCATCGTCTAGCTCAGCTGTGTCTATCTGCCAGCGTTCTGCTGGTGCCGTTCGCCGCTCACGCCGCCACGGAAGAAGATCCTTGGGAAAGCGTCAACCGTCCGATATTCACCTTCAATGACACCATCGACACCTACGCGCTGAAGCCGCTGGCCCAGGGTTACCAGTACGTGACGCCGCAGTTCCTCGAAGACGGCATCCACAACATGTTTCGCAACATCGGTGACGTCGGCAACCTGGCCAACGATGTGCTGCAAGCCAAGCCGGCTGCCGCGGGGGTCGATACTGCCCGGTTGATCTTCAACACGACGTTCGGCCTGCTGGGCTTCTTCGATGTCGGGACCCAGATGGGGCTGCAGCGCAACGATGAAGATTTCGGCCAGACCCTGGGATATTGGGGGCTGGGCAGCGGCCCCTACCTGATGCTGCCACTGCTGGGGCCGAGCACTCTGCGTGACGCGCCGGCCAAACTGGTCGACAGCTACGCCACCCCATACCCCTACATCGACAACGTCTCGGTGCGTAATTCGATCTGGGGCCTGAACATCGTCGATACCCGCGCCAGCCTGTTGTCGGCCGAGAAAATGGTCAGTGGCGACAAGTATGTGTTCCTGCGCAACGCCTTCCTGCAGAACCGTGAATTCAAGGTCAAGGATGGCCAGGTCGAAGACGATTTCTGATTTCGGCCGGTTGAATGCGAAAGGCGGCCCGAAAGGCCGCCTTTCGTGCTTTGGCTTCTGTCCAGGGCCGGAATCAACCTTCCATTGAGTTACGCTTCGCTCGGTTCTTATAACTCTCTGTGCTTTGACAAATAAAGAGCTCGAGCGGGCTATCTGCATGAGCTTGAAACGCCCCGCGGATGGGAGTACCGTCTGCGCCTTAGAAGGGCACCTCTGATGTATATGCGTGTAGGGCAAACGCCTGAAACCTGTACGACAGAGAGGCTAGAAAGCGAATCCAGTAGTGCGTGCCAGGCCCAGTTGCCCAGCCCCCTACGCCAACCTAATTCTGGCGCCGTTTGCCCACATGCCAAAAACCAGTGCCACGCTGCTGATAATCGATGATGACGAAGTGGTGCGAGCCAGCCTCGCAGCCTACTTGGAAGACAGTGGTTTCAGCGTCCTGCAGGCCAGCAACGGCCAGCAGGGTCTTCAGGTATTCGAGCAGGAC
The DNA here is from genome assembly GCF_051132075.1 of Pseudomonas sp. R3-56. Classification (NCBI taxonomy): domain Bacteria; kingdom Pseudomonadati; phylum Pseudomonadota; class Gammaproteobacteria; order Pseudomonadales; family Pseudomonadaceae; genus Pseudomonas; species Pseudomonas sp. R3-56. Next base: position 2,187,058 of record NZ_CP071657.1, read on the forward strand.
AAGCCCGACCTGGTCATCTGCGACCTGCGCATGCCGCAGATGGGCGGACTCGAACTCATTCGCCAGGTCACCGAGCTATCGTCACAGACTCCGGTGATCGTGGTGTCGGGCGCGGGGGTGATGAACGACGCGGTCGAGGCATTGCGCCTGGGCGCGGCGGATTACCTGATCAAGCCCCTCGAAGACCTTGCCGTGCTCGAGCATTCGGTGCGTCGAGCCCTGGACCGCTCGCGCCTGTTGGTCGAGAATCAGCGCTATCGCGAGAAGCTGGAAACGGCCAACCGTGAGCTGGAAGCCAGCCTGAACCTGTTGCAGGAAGACCAGAACGCCGGGCGTCAGGTGCAGATGAACATGCTGCCAGTCAGCCCCTGGACCGTCGACGGTTTCCGTTTTGCCCACCAGATCATCCCGTCGTTGTACCTGTCGGGGGATTTTGTCGATTATTTCCGGGTCGATGAGCGCCGAGTGGCTTTCTACCTGGCGGATGTTTCCGGACACGGTGCTTCGTCGGCATTCGTGACCGTACTGCTGAAGTTCATGACCACGCGCCTGCTGTTCGAATCCAAGCGCAATGGTACGTTGCCCGAATTCAAGCCTTCGGAGGTCCTTGGGCATATCAACCGAGGCCTGATCAGTTGTAAGCTGGGCAAACACGTCACGATGGTCGGTGGAGTCATCGACGAGGAGACTGGTTTGTTGACGTATAGCATCGGCGGTCACCTGCCGTTGCCCGTGTTGTACACACCTGACAGTGTTCGTTACCTGGAAGGGCGTGGCTTGCCGGTAGGCCTGTTCAACGAGGCCACCTATGAAGATCACGTGCTGGAACTGCCTCCGGCTTTCAGCCTGACGCTGATGTCTGATGGCATTCTGGACCTTTTGTCGGAACCTACACTCAAAGAGAAAGAAGCGGCCTTGCCTGAACGGGTAAGTGCGGCGGGCGGCAGCCTGGAAGGCCTGCGGCAAGTGTTTGGATTAGCCACGCTAGGGGAGATGCCGGATGATATCGCCCTGTTAGTGTTGAGCAGGAATCTTTGATGAGTACCGGTAGAATCCAGTTCGCCGAGCAGGACGGCACCTTCGTCCTGAAGTTTGTCGGTGAAGTGCGCCTGACCCTGTGTTCGGCGCTGGATGCGACAATCGAGAAGATCTTCACCGCGTTGAACTTCAACGCCATCGTGATCGACCTGACCGAAACCCGCAGCATCGACAGCACCACCCTGGGCCTGCTGGCCAAATTGTCGATCCTGTCGCGGCAAAAGGTCGGCCTGCTGCCGACCGTTGTCACCACCCACAACGACATTACCCGTTTGCTGCAGTCGATGGGCTTCGATCAGGTGTTCAACATCGTCGGCGATCCGGTGCCATGCCCGGAATGCCTGGATGATCTGCCTGATCAGGACCAGTCCGAAGAGGACGTGCGGATCAAGGTGCTTGAAGCGCACAAGATCCTCATGGGGCTGAACGACTCCAATCGTGAAGCGTTCCATGACCTGGTGAGTGCGTTGGAGCGGCCCTGATCCTGGGTGTTGTAGACCGAGCTGAGGCCTTCGCGAGCAGGCTCGCTCCCACAGGGATCAAGGTTGGACTCGGTCAGAAACTGTGGGAGCGAGCTTGCTCGCGATGGCGTTTGTCGATCCGCCATATCTCTTGAGCCAAACAGAACAAAAAAAGGGCGAACCCATCCAGGTTCGCCCTTTTGCATGCCGCCGGTTCAGCTCAGAGCTTGGCTTGCAGCAACGCTTCCAGCTTCTCCTGGTCCCGAGCGAACTGACGAATGCCTTCAGCCAGTTTCTCGGTTGCCATGGCATCCTCGTTGGACAACCAGCGGAACTGCGCCTCATTGAGGCTCAGACGCGCTTCCCCGGCCTGGCCAGGCGCCAGCTTGCGTTCCAGCTTGCCCTCGTCGGCGGCCAGTTTTTCCAGCAGTTCGGGGCTGACGGTCAAGCGGTCGCAGCCGGCCAGTTGCTCGATCTGATTGAGATTACGGAAGCTGGCGCCCATGACCACGGTCTTGTAGTCATTGGCCTTGTAGTAGTTGTAGATGCGCGTCACCGACTGCACGCCGGGATCGTCGGCCCCGGTGTAGTCATTGCCGTTGGCCTTTTTGTACCAGTCATAGATACGGCCCACGAATGGCGAAATCAGGAACACACCGGCGTCGGCGCAGGCCGCGGCCTGGGCGAAGGAGAACAGCAGCGTCAGGTTGCACTGGATGCCTTCGCGCTCCAATTGCTCGGCGGCGCGGATGCCTTCCCAGGTGGAGGCGATCTTGATCAGCACGCGATCCCGGCCCACACCGGCCTTTTCGTACAGGTCGACCAGGCGATGGGCGCGCTTCAACATGGCCTCGGTGTCGAACGACAGGCGTGCATCCACTTCGGTGGAGATGCGCCCCGGGATCACCTTGAGGATTTCTTGCCCGACCGCTACACCAAAACGGTCGCTGGCCAGGCCCACGTCACCCTTGCAATCCGCCACGCAGGCGTTCAGCAGCTCGGCATAACCGTGAATGGCCGAAGCCTTGAGCAGCAGGGAAGGGTTGGTGGTGGCGTCCACCGGTTTGATGCGGGCGATGGCTTCGAAGTCGCCAGTATCGGCCACGACGGTAGTGAACTGCTTGAGTTGTTCCAGCTTGGAAGTCATGAGCGTGCTCTGTCCTATGGGTCCGTTGACATTACCCGAGGGCCGGCAGCCACTCAAGGGCGTGGAGAGGTATCGATGGCCCCAGCGGCAACAACCCGGAAACGGCTGTTTGAAAGGCCGGGGCAACTATCGGTAGATACGATGCCAAAACAGCGCGCAGGTTCAAAGCAAGTGATGGTTAACGCCCTTCAAGCAACTGCCCGGCCTGATCCAGGAGCGCCAACGGATCCTTGGTCTTGTGAATGTCCACCGACAACAACTGCCGGAACCGCCGCGCCCCCGCAAACCCCGTACCCAGCCCCAGCACATGCCGGGTGATGTGATGCATGGCGCCGCCAGCCGCCAAGTGCGCGGCGATATAAGGCCGCAGTTGCGCCAAGGCCTCGGCGCGGCTGATGACTGGCGCAGTGCTGCCGAACAATTGCTGGTCCACTTCGGCCAGCAGATAAGGGTTGTGGTATGCCTCGCGTCCGAGCATCACCCCGTCGAACGTCCGCAGGTGTTCATGACACGCCTGCAGCGTCTTGATGCCGCCGTTGAGGACGATTTCCAGCTCAGGGAAGTCAGCTTTCAGCTGCGCCACCACGTCATAACGTAGCGGTGGAATGTCGCGGTTCTCCTTGGGCGACAACCCCTCCAGAATGGCGATTCGCGCATGCACGGTAAAACTGCCACACCCGGCCTCACGCACTGTCCCGACGAAATCGCACAATTGTTCGTAGCTGTCTCGACCATTTATTCCAATCCGATGCTTCACCGTCACTGGAATCGACACCGCATCACGCATGGCCTTCACACAATCGGCCACCAGCCCGGGATGGCCCATCAGGCAGGCGCCGATCATGTTGTTCTGCACCCGGTCGCTCGGACAACCTACATTCAGGTTGACCTCATCGTAGCCATGTTCCTCGGCCATTCGGGCGCAGGCGGCCAAGTCGGCGGGAACGCTGCCGCCCAATTGCAGGGCCAGCGGGTGCTCGGTTTCGTGGTGACGCAGGAAACGCTCGTGATCACCGTTGAGCAGGGCGCCGGTGGTGACCATCTCGGTGTAGAGCAGGGCATGTTTGGAGAGGATGCGCAGGAAGTACCGGCAATGGGGGTCAGTCCAATCCATCATGGGGGCAACGGAAAAGCGGCGGGACAGCGGAGCGGCGTGTAAAGGCATTGGGGAATTTGGATCAGAAGGGCGGATCGGCGCAGTTTATCAGTGATGAAGTGCAACTGTCCGCGGCTCAGGTCTGAATCATTTCCCCAATGCACTTCTCAAAAACCGCCTCCATGGGGGCCTGCACACAGTTATAAGCCGCGATATTGGCGTCGATCCATTCGTCCTTATCGATCCCCCACCAACTGATCTCGAATCCGGCATTCATGATGAGGTGTTCAAACAGGATGCGCTGGGCGCGGCCGTTGCCTTCGCGGAATGGGTGGATGATGTTGATATCGGAATAGGCGTCTGCCACGGCGATGATCAGTTCTGTTCTGCTCAGTCCCTCGAACCAGTTCGACGCCGCCAGGTTGGCGAATATCTTGTTGGCTTCCTTCTCCATGTATTCAGGTTGGCAAAAACGCGTGGCTTGTTTGGCCATGCCAACGGTCCGCAGCTCTCCGGCCCATTCGAAAAGGTCCGAGAACAATGCTCGATGAATATCTTGGAGATAAGCCAGGTTGTAGGGTGGAGGGCTGAATTCGACGTTGCCCGCAGCAATGGCCGAGAGCTGTTGTTCGGCTTCGCTCAGGGTCGGTTCGTCGCGGATATCGAGTTTATTGCGCAGGACCGTGGAGCCCGGGTAACAATAGGCGTCTTCGCCGACGCCGTATTTGTCGGGCATCAGGCTCGGGTCTTGGTGAAGGTCTTCAACACTTCCTCACGGGAAGGCAGCTTGTCTTCGCTGTCTTGCGCAGACACCTTGAACCCTTCCAGGCGAAGGCTGGCCGCGTAGTTGGACCGGCGAGTCCTGGCCGCGTAGGCCTTTTTTGTTTCCAGGCTGACAGTGCCCATCGGGGTGGACCTCGAATCGCGTTGGTTGGCGAATTATAGCCCATCGCCCCGACAAGGCCTATGTCGCGGTCGGGCTCAGTCGGTCCATCGGCAAACGGATTGACCAACGGGGCTTGCATATCGGTGTATCTCCAAATACTGTTCATGCATCCAGTATTCGGGAATTCTCCATGCAGCTCATCGCCAAGCTCGGCATTCTTGCAGACGCCGCCAAATATGACGCGTCGTGTGCCAGCAGTGGGGCGCCCAAGCGCAGTTCGCGTGGTCGCGATGGGCTTGGGGCCACCGATGGCATGGGGATCTGCCACAGCTACACGCCGGATGGGCGCTGTGTCTCGCTGCTCAAGGTGTTGCTGACCAATTTCTGTCTATACGACTGCCAGTATTGCGTCAACCGTCGTTCCAGCAACGTGCCGAGGGCGCGCTTTACGCCGGAGGAAGTGGTGCGGTTGACGCTGGATTTCTATCGTCGCAATTGTATCAGCGGGCTGTTCCTGAGTTCCGGCATCATTCGCTCGGCCGACTACACCATGGAGCAACTGGTTCGCGTGGCGCGCTTGCTGCGCGAGGAGCATCAATTCCGAGGCTACATTCACCTCAAGACCATTCCCGATGCCGATCCGCTATTGATCGAGGAGGCGGGTCGGCTAGCGGATCGCCTGAGTGTGAACATCGAACTGTCCTCCGAGGTGAGCCTCAAGCGCCTCGCGCCGGAAAAGCAATTGATCACGATTCGTCAGGCCATGGGCACCATCCATGACGGTCAGCAGGCGGTGGCCGGCGAGCCGCGGGCGCCGCGCTTTGCGCCGGCCGGGCAGAGCACCCAGGTGATCGTGGGAGCGGATGCCACCGACGACCATGCCATCCTGAGCAACGCCGAGTCGCTCTACCAGGGTTATGGTTTGCGGCGGGTCTACTATTCCGCCTTCAGTCCGATTCCCGACAGCCCCGCCAGTGTGCCGCTCGCCGCGCCGCCGTTACTGCGTGAGCATCGGCTGTATCAAGCCGACTTCCTGATGCGTGGCTACGGCTACAAGGCGGGTGAACTGTTGAACACGTCCAGCAACCTGGACCTGGACATTGACCCGAAGCTGGCCTGGGCGCTGGCTAATCGCGATGTGTTTCCACTCGACCTCAACCGTGCCGAGCCGGCCCTGCTGGCGCGCATTCCCGGGATCGGCCTGCGTAGCGTGCAGCGCCTGGTGATGCTGCGCAGGGAGCGGCGGATTCGTTATGACGATCTGGTGCAGTTGCGCTGCGTGCTGGAAAAGGCCCGCCCCTTCATTGTGACCAGCGATTACCGGCCCGCTGACGCGCAAACGCGCAGCGGCTTGCTGCGGGCACGTTTGCGCGATCCGCAAAGGCCTGTGCAAATGGGGCTGTGGGGATGATCGCGCTGGATTGCGATGACGATTTCGCCATCTGGCGCGACCAAGCCCGGATTTTGCTTGGTCACGGAATAGACCCCTGTGACGTGACTTGGGCTCAGGGCCCCATGGCCGATCTGTTGGCAATGCCGACGCCCTTGCCGCAAGGCCCGGGTCCGTTCCGCACTCGCGTCCCGGCAGCGTTGTTGAGCCAGTTGCAACAGGCCAGTCGTTATCACGGCGAACAGCGCTGGAACCTGTTGTACGAAGTGCTCTGGCGCGTAGCCCATGGCGACCGCACCGCCATGCTCGCGGGAGATCGCCTGGGCAGCGAGTTGCAACGGCGCATCAAACAGGTCAGTCGCGAGGCTCATCACTTGCACGCCTTCGTGCGCTTCATCCCCTTGCCGCCAGCCGTGGCAGAACAATTGCAGTTGGACCTGGTGGCGTTCCACCAGCCGGCACACGACATCCTCGAGAGCGCGAGCGGTCATTTTGCCGAGCGGCTCGGTCGGCAACGCTGGCTGATTGCAACGCCTCGCGACGGTATTCGTTTCGACGGCCAATCGCTGGATTACCAGCGCCACTGCCCTGCGCAATGGCAACAATGGGCCCGCCACGCCGAAGACCCCGGCGCCGAGTTGTGGCGCACCTATTACAGGCACATCTTCAACCCGGCGAGGCTCAATCCCACCGCGTTGCGCCAGCACATGCCCGGGCGGTTCTGGAAGCATTTGCCTGAGGGGGAGTTGATTCCTTTACTGGTGGGGCAGGCGCGGCAGGGGAAGCAGAGGGATGGGCAGGCGTTGGAGGTGGGAGAGAAGATGGGTAAGAGGATTGTCGTAGGAGGCGTGGTAGAGGCACCGGGTTAAGGCGGCGCCTTGTTCCGAGTGAACCGGTGTTCTCAGATCATACCGATGCCTTGGTTTTGCGGGGCTTAGGTGCATCCATCATCTTATGCAGTTCTTCAGTCATGGCGGTTAGCCTTTTCTCCAGATCCTTCACGTCGGACCGGGTGATACCGTTTGCATAGGGGTTGACTGTCCGCTCCCGCTTCCGAGCTGCTGGTGCCAGGTTGTGGGCAGTTTCAGACACCAGGGCCTGACGCAGCAGATTGTTAATGAGGGTTTGATACCCAGTGCCAGCGCTTTCGGCGCACTCGCGAGCCGCTTCGATCACGTCGTCGTCAAGCATGATAGTGATGCGAGTCTTGCCTTTACTGCTCGCAACGGGCCCGCGCTTGGCGGTGCTGAAATCATATTCTTCTTTCATAGGTCACCCCCCAGGTACTGATGAAGTTCATTTTTGGATGCTACGCGGGCGCTGATGACGCGAACGAAATCCGGCTCGCGGTAGGTGTACGCAATGACGAGGACACGACCAGTTGCGTCTTGCCCGATGATAATCCACCGTTTTTCATCATGATCGTTGTCCTCACGTTCAAGGGCCATATCGTCATAAAATACGGCTTCGGCGTCCGCCAGGCTTACTTTGTGTTTCCGTTTGTTCGCAAAGTTTTTCGCTGGGTCATACTGAACTCTGAATGTTTTCATTATGCATATTCTATATGTATAAAAAAGACCCCGCGTCAGCTCTTTCGTCTGGTCAGCCAAGGCGATTGCCTCAACCATACGGCGAAGTGCGTGTCCTCGTTTCAGGGTTTTGAGATTCATTCATTTCAAGATCAGTCCATGCGCTCATCAGTGGCTTTATCTGCCGGATGTAATCGGCCTGCGCAACGCCGCAATGTCCCGCTTGGGCGATGCACCGAACAGGCGGGCGTATTCGCGGCTGAACTGCGAGGGGCTTTCGTAACCCACTCGGTAGGCGGTGCTGGCCACGTCCAGGTGTTCGTTGAGCATCAGCCGTTTTGCTTCGTTCAGCCGCAGCCACTTCTGGTATTGCAGAGGGCTCATCGCCGTGAGTTGGCGGAAGTGATGGTGAAAGGTCGGGGCGCTCATCTGCACCCGCGCCGCCAGGTCATCCACGCGGATTGGCGCGGCGTAGTTCAACTTCAGCCAGTCGATGGCCTTGGCGATCCGGTAGCCCTGGCTGTCGACGGACGCGATCTGGCGCAGCCGCGCCGCCTGGTCGCTCATCAGTAGCCGGTAATGGATCTCGCGCTGGATCAGCGGCGCCAGGATGGGGATCGCCTCGGGTTCATCCAGCAATGCCAGCAGGCGTACGAACGGCGCCAGGAAGTCCGCTGTGCTGGTGCCGATGCCCGCACCAATCCCGACTGGGCGCTCAAGACGCGGCGCCAGCCCACCCTGGGCGACCAGATCGGCAACCATGCGCAAATCCAGCCGCAGGACCAGGCCCAGGCATGGCTGTTCCGGGCTCGCGACCATCACTTCGGAGTTCGCCGGCATATCCAGTGAAGTCATCAGGAATCGCCCGGTGTCGTAACCATACGCCTGGCCACCAATCCAGACCTGCTTCATCCCTTGGGCGACGAGGACGATGCTCGGTTCGATCATGCAGGTCGCGGGCGGGGCAGGGGCGTCGCGCCGGAAGAGGCAGAGGCCGGGCATCGACGTTTCGACGTCCCCCGATTCTGTGGTCCGGGGAGCGATGAGGTCCGCGAGCATCTTTTGCGGCGATTTGCCGTGGCTGGTCATGTCGATTGTCTGTCGGGGTGATAGTTATAGGCAGAGCCTTAACTCGCCAAGCGAAGCGCTGCCTACGGCAAATAAGCAGGCTCACAGGATCGGGCAAGAACTCCAGCGAAATGTTCTACCGGCCAATGACGCCGGTCCCTGAAACTGCCAGTCGAATTCAACTCAACAAGGAGTCATCTCATGCGTGTACAAGCCTACGGCGCCCACGCGGGCGACAAACCCCTTGAACCGATGCAGATCAATCGCCGCGCACCCGGCGCGCACGACGTGCAGATCGACATCGCCTTTTGTGGGATCTGCCACTCGGACCTGCACCAGGTGCGCGCCGAGTGGGCAGGCACTCAGTTCCCTTGCGTCCCTGGCCACGAAATCGTCGGCCGCGTGTCGGCGGTGGGCGCCCATGTTTCCGCGTTCAAGACCGGTGATCTGGTCGGCGTCGGCTGCATTGTCGACAGCTGCAAGCACTGCGAGGACTGCGAAAGCGGCCTGGAAAACTACTGCGACGGCATGATCGGTACCTACAACTTCCCGACGCCGGATGAACCGGGCTGGACCCTGGGTGGCTACTCGCAGAACATCGTGGTGCATGAGCGTTATGTGCTGCGCATCCGTCACCCCGAAGAGCAATTGGCCGCCGTCGCGCCACTGCTTTGTGCAGGCATCACCACCTATTCGCCATTGCGTCACTGGAACGCCGGGCCGGGCAAGAAAGTCGGCGTGGTCGGGATCGGTGGCCTGGGGCATATGGGCATCAAGCTCGCTCACGCGATGGGCGCGCATGTCGTGGCGTTCACCACATCAGAATCCAAGCGCGAGGCCGCCCGGCAGTTGGGCGCCGATGAAGTCATCGTGTCGCGCAATGCTGATGAAATGGCCGCCCACGCCAAGAGCTTCGACTTCATCCTCAACACCGTGGCGGCGCCCCACGACCTCGACGTTTTCCTGGTATTGCTCAAGCGCGACGGCGCGATGACCCTGGTGGGCGCTCCGGCGACGCCTCATTCGTCGCCCAATGTCTTCAACTTGATCCTGAAGCGTCGAACCATTGCCGGCTCGATGATCGGTGGGATTGCCGAAACCCAGGAAATGCTGGATTTCTGCGCTGAGCACGGCATCGTTGCCGACATCGAGCTGGTTCGTGCCGATCAGATCAACGCGTCCTACGAGCGGATGCTCAAGGGCGACGTCAAGTATCGCTTCGTGATCGACAACGCTACGTTGGCCGGTTGAATGTAAGTCTCAAAGCGTTCAGGCCCGATTGATGCGGGAGCGGGCCTGCTCGCGATCGCGGTGTTCCAGTCGCCTGTGCGTGGATTGTGCCGTCGTCATCGCGAGCGAGCTCGCTCGCCCAAGGGTTTCGAGCCCTTCCATAAATTTCAGGTTGTTAGCCATGACCCATACTTTATCGCCCACCCCGCAGGGTAAGCCTGCGTGGGGCGCGGTGCTGGCCATGTCGTTGGCTGCCTTCGCGCTGGTCGCCTCGGAATTCATGCCGGTCAGCCTGCTGACACCGGTAGCGGCGGACCTTCATGTCAGCGAAGGGCAGGCCGGCCAAGGCATCGCCGTCTCCGGCGCCTTCGCCCTGGTCACCAGCCTGTTCGTCGCCTCGATTGCCGCCCGGGTCGATCGCAAATGGCTGCTCTCGGCATTGACACTGCTGATGATCGTTTCCGGCACAGTGGCTGCGCTGGCCCCCGACTACGTGACGTTCATGGTCGGCCGCGCCTTGATCGGCGTTGCGATTGGCGGCTTCTGGTCGCTGTCGGCGGCTACGGCCATGCGCCTGGTGCCGGAGGACAAGGTCCCCCGCGCATTGGCCATCGTCAACGGCGGCAATGCCTTGGCGACGGTAGTCGCTGCGCCATTGGGCAGCTTCCTGGGCGCAATCATCGGTTGGCGTGGCGCGTTCTTCTGCATCGTGCCTGTCGCCGCGCTCGCCCTGGCGTGGTTGCTGTTGAGCCTGCCCTCGCTGCCCTCGCGGGTGAAGCAGGACAGCGGCAATCCTTTCAAACTGATGACCCAGGCACCGGTTGCGTTGGGCATGCTGGCCGTCAGCACGTTCTTCATGGGCCAGTTCATGTTGTTCACCTATCTGCGTCCCTTCCTCGAAACGGTGACGCAGGTGAGCGTGTCGCTGTTGTCGTTCATGTTGTTGGTGATTGGCTTGGCCGGTTTGTTCGGAACCTTCCTGATCGGTTCGTTCTTGAGGAACGGCCTGTATCGGACCCTAATCGTCATCCCGTTGTTGATGGCTGCAATCGCTCTTGCGCTGGTTGCGTTCGGCGGGTCAGCGGTAATGACCGCGGTGCTGCTGGGTGTCTGGGGGCTGGTGGCAACGGCGGCGCCTGTTGGCTGGTGGACCTGGCTGGCCAGGACGTTGCCGGAAAATGCCGAGGCAGGCGGCGGATTGATGGTGGCGATCGTCCAGCTCGCCATTGCGTCTGGTGCCACGGTGGGTGGCGTCCTGTTCGACCTGAGCGGTTATCGGGCGACGTTTGAAACCAGCGCGGCCGTGTTGGTCGTTGCGGCGGTGCTGACCATGCTGGCGGCCCGTGCCGCGGCTCGCAAGTCTTCGCAAGCGTCGAGCGACGCGACATATGGCGCGGTGCGAGAGTCAAACTGATCGAAACCAATGCAGGCTTCGTTGATCCATAAGCAGGGGAAAAAATCCCTGATGTTATCGGGCAACCGAAGCTGGACGAGACCGTTGGGCGCCTGCAGTTTGGTGGCATATTGATATCTTGGTAAGCTTCAAGCTCGTTACCTACCGAGTTGGTTAGTTGTGTCTACTGAAAGAATTTCCCAATTGGAGCAGGCGCTCCTGGCGGTCATTGCGGCCGCGGGCAAGATGGGCGTCAGTTGTGATGAACTTTGCGCGCAGGCTGTGGGCGGGCTGGTGTCCGAGCGCTACTGGAGCTGGGCGGATGCCCAGCACGCTCAAGGCGCAGCTGACGAGATCGATAACGCCTTGGCAGTCCTGGTCGGCCGGTATACGGCTACGCCTGGCAATCCCGTGCAAAGCGGGCCCGATGCTGCATTTGAATCGGCTGCCGGCTGATCCTCCTGTCTTCAGAAATGGGCGACTCGATAGGTCGCCCATTTGCTTTAAAGCCCCAACCCTTCTTCGATGATCAAGAGAAGAGCATCTTCATCCAGCGCTACGGGTTCGGTGTGTTGCCCGGCCGGCCGCAGCTGCCAAAGTGATTCGCCATGCTCGCCCACGGTGCGCAGGATGCAGTGCTTCACGCCTTGCATATGGATTTCGATGCATCCCTCTGCGCTGGTGGAGAAGCGGGCGATCGGATCGAGCGAGATGCGCCGGTGGTTGCCCTCGATCACCAATTGGTCAATGGCGTAGTTGTACGTCGAACCGCTGGAGTGGCGCTCGAAGACGTGGGTCGGATTGCGCCGGATAACCAGGCCCGCCTCACACACCGGCGCCAGCCACGTTTCGATCTGACGGTACAAGTCGTAGACCTGGCCGGGCCAGTGTTCGATGGCCAGGTCGGCGCAGTTGTCGACGCCGGCTGGGGTTCGTTGGGCCTGCCTCAGCTTCGCCGCGAGTTCGTCTGCCTTGCTCATGTCGATTCCCTGTCGTGGTGATAGGTTGAGCGTAGCTGAAGGAGTGGGGGGCTCAGTTGCGCTGGGTCATGGCTGCGCGGTTGAAGTCAGTGCTGCGCGCCGGACGAGGCAGCGGTTCGCGACTGCATCCTGTTCTTGTCGCTGCTGGCCATCCGCTCGACCGCATCCGGCAACGAAGCCACATGCACCGCGCGCGACGGCATGGCGAAGCGCACGCCGATCCTGGCGAACTCTTCCATCATGCCCAGATTGATCGCCTGCTGGATGTCCATGTAGACGTTGTAGCTGGGGTCCAGCACGATATAGACCGTTTCGAACTCCAGTGCGCTTTCGCCGAAACCACGAAAATGCGCGCGGTCGAAGCGGGTTTTTTCCTGGGCCTTGATGATCTTCTCGACGATGACCGGCACTTGCCGCAGTTGTTCTGTCGAGCATTCCTGAGGCAGGGCGAATTCGAAGACGATGCGGCGCTCCTGCAGGCGTTTATAGTTCTGGATGGTGGTGCTGATCATGCCGGCGTTCGCCATGACGATCTGCTCGCCACCCAGGCTGCGGATTCGCGTGGTCTTCAGGCCGACATGTTCCACGGTCCCGGCCAGGGAGCCGACGACGATGAAGTCGCCGACTTCGAAAGGTTTGTCCACGGCAATCGACAGCGAAGCGAACAGGTCCCCGAGGATATTCTGCACCGCGAGCGCCACGGCGATGCCGCCCACGCCGAGGCTGGCAACGAACGCCGTGATGTTCACGCCCAGGTTGGAAAGCATCGCCAAGAGCACCACCGCCCAGAGAAATACTTTCGCACCCCACAGGCTCAGGGTGGCCAAGGCGCTTTTCTGATGGATGTCAGAGTGGCTGTGGCGGGCGAAATAATGCATCAGCGCCAAGGCGATCGCTCGGTTTGCCCATAATCCCACTTGCAGGGCCGCCACCACGAACCAGAGGCTGCTGACTCGACTCAGCCAGCGTTCCGGTAAGTCCAGTACGCCAACGCCGATCAGGATCGAGGCCAGCAATAACAAGGTATTGCTGGTACTGGACAGTACTTCGACGGCGATGTGGCTGACATAAGCGTCGGGTTTTTGTGCCCGGGCACGCACGTTTTTCAACAGAAAACCGACGCCAGCCCTGGCGATGATGAAACTCACCGTCATCACGCTCAGTGCCAGCAGCCAATTGGCGATGGAAATGCCCAGTACCTGGGTGTCGGTAAAAATATCGAGGGAGCTTGAGTCCATGGATGGATCACCTGTGCCATTTCTGTTCAGGTTGTGCCCTGGCCGCACCGGCCGGGCCATGAACTTGCTTAGTTCGCAGGTGGCAGAGGCCCGTTCAATTTTCTTGCCGTCAGCGGCCTCGGGCATGGGCCGCTGATCTGACTCAAGTGTCTCTCTTAGCGCAGCAGATGCACCGCCAGCCCGGCCAGGCCGCAGGCCAGCAATACCTGGATGACGCCGCGTTTATAGCGGAACAGTGCAATGAACGCCGCGACTGCAAGAATTGCCGATGGCCAGTCCAGTGCTGCGTTGAAGCCCTTGGGCCAGAGCACGTGATAACCAAAGAAGCAGGCGAGGTTGAGAATCACCCCCACCACCGCCGCGGTGATCGCTGTGAGCGGCGCGGTGAATTTCAACTCGTCATGGGTCGATTCCACCAGCGGACCGCCGGCCAGGATGAACAGGAACGAGGGTAGGAAGGTGAACCAGGTCACCAGCGTGGCCGCAACCGCGCCCGCCAGAATCGCCTGTTCGGGGCCGAACACCTGCGTCACGTAACCCCCGACGAAACCGACGAACGCGACTACCATGATCAGCGGTCCCGGAGTGGTTTCGCCCAGGGCCAGGCCGTCAATCATCTGGGTCGGTGTCAGCCAGCCGAAATGTCCGACGGCGCCTTGATACACGTAGGGCAGAACCGCATAGGCGCCGCCGAAAGTCAGCAGTGCCGCCTTGGTAAAGAACCAGGCCATCTGCGTCAAGGTTCCTTCCCAACCAAACATCGCGGTCAACAGGCCTATCGGCAGAGTCCACAGCAGCGCCCCGACGATCAGCAGTCGGGCCAGGCGGGTGGCACTGAAACGAGCGTGTTCCGGGGTCGGTGTATCGTCATCGATCAGGGCCGGGCCGAACGACTTGTGCCTGGCATCGTGGCCGCCCAGGCTGAACTTTGCCGGTGCCCAGCGACCGCCGAAGTAACCGACGACCGCCGCCCCCAGTACGATTAGCGGGAAGGGTACGTTGAAGGCGAAAATCGCCGTAAACGACGCGGCGGCGATTGCCCACAGCCAGTTGTTCTTGAGCGCGCGCGAGCCTATCCGGTGCGCGGCATGCACGACGATCGCCGTCACGGCGGGCTTGATGCCATAAAAAATGCCGGCCACCACCGGCACTTCGCCAAAGGCGACGTATAGCCAGGATAATGTGATGAGAATGAACAGCGAGGGCAGGACAAACAACGCCCCGGCGATTATTCCGCCCCAGGTTCGATGCATCAGCCAGCCCAGGTACGTCGCCAGTTGCTGGGCCTCGGGGCCGGGCAGCAGCATGCAGTAGTTCAAGGCGTGGAGGAAGCGACGCTCGGAGATCCAGCGCCGACGCTCCACCAATTCCTGGTGCATGATCGAGATCTGGCCCGCCGGTCCGCCGAAGCTGATGAAACCCAGTTTCAGCCAGAACCAGAAGGCCTCTCGCAGGCTGACGGTCGACGGTCTGGTCTGTACCTGTTCTACAGTGCTCGGGTTCGGAGTGCTCATGGTCCGCGGGGCCTTGATATAAAGGCCACCTACGTTATGGGGCGAGACACGTTTTAGATAGCCCCCGGTAAGGTTCGCGTGTAAAAAAAACGCGCCAAGGGGCGGCGGAATTGCCAAATGATGAGGGGGATTTTGGATCCACTGCGCCATCCATCGACTTCGCCCCACTGGCAAATTGCCGGCCTCCAAGCGGTACGCTAAGCTCACGAATATTAGGGGCTTTGAGCGTTTTGCTCATGCTTTGCCCTCTTCAGGAATTCGCTTGCCTATCCCCATCAACGATCCGCTCCATGCGCCCGGCGGCACCCTCAAGCGCCTGCCGTTGCTCAAGGCTGCGGTGGCGTTTATCGCGACGGTGTGCCTGTGCCTCTGCGGTTTGCTCTATCTGCAACTTGAGCAATCTCGTCGTCACGACCTGGAGTCGGCGCGGATTGCTTCGGCCAACCTTACCCGTGCCATGGCCCAGCAGGCCCAGGATACTTTCCTGCAGGCCGATCTCGTGCTCGGCAGCCTGGCAGACGGGATCCAGATCGATGGCTACGGCCCGGCCGTGCGCGCGCGCCTGCAACAGACATTCGCCCGGCGCGTGCAGTCTCTGGAACAACTGCATGGCCTGTTTCTGTTCGACAAGAGCGGCCAGTGGATCATCACCTCGTTTGAAAAGCTGCACCGGGGATCCGGTATCGCGGATCGCGAGTATTTCCAGTTTCACCAGGAGAATGCCTCGCTCGTCGCCCATATCGGCCCGGCGATCCGCAGCCGGCAGAACGGCGAATGGATCATCCCCGTTTCCCGTCGGCTGAATGACCGCAAAGGCAATTTCCAGGGCGTGCTGATGGCGGGGATCAAGATGTCGTATTTCGACCAGTTCCTGAAGAGTTTCAATCTCGATGATCAAGGCGAGATGGCCCTGGCGTTGTCCGATGGGACTTTGCTGGCGCGCCGGCCCTTCGACGAGGCGCTGATTGGTGCGTCCATGGCGCGGCATCATATTTTCCAGCACGATCCGGTGGTGGGGGCTTCCGGCGATGAAATGATTCGCTCCGGCACCGATAATATCGTCAGGCTCTATGGCCATCGGCATCTGCAAGCCTACCCATTGGTAGTCGTTGCCGCGATGTCCGAGTCAGCGATCCTGGCGGGCTGGTATGACCGGGCGGTGCAATCGAGCCTGATCGTGGCCTTGGTGGTGCTGGGTATTTGTCTGTTTGGCTGGGTTTTCGTGCATCAGGTGCGTAACAGCGAGCGGATTGAAGCGGACCTGCGCAAGGCCCAACAAGCGCTGGAGCTGATCGCCACTCATGACAGCCTGACCGGGCTGGCGAACCGCCGGCTGTTCGAGCGGGCCCTGGGCATCGAGTTCGGCCGAGGCGCCCGCCAGCGCAGCCCCCTGAGCCTGATCATGCTCGACATCGATTTTTTCAAGCGCTACAACGATACCTACGGGCATGTCGCGGGTGATCATTGCCTGGCGGAGGTCGCGAAGGTACTCAAGGACTGCTGTCATCGCAAGGCCGACCTGGCGGTGCGTTATGGTGGCGAAGAGTTTGCTGTCCTGCTGCCCGATACCAACCTGCACGGCGCCATGGCATTGGCCGAACAGATCCGCCGCCGCGTCATCGACAGGCAGATTACCCATTCGGCTGCCCCCTCCGGCTACCTGACGGTGAGCCTGGGTTGCCATGCCTTCGTGCCCAGCAGCCTGGACAGTACGGAAGTCTTCATCCAGCGAGCCGATGCGGCGCTGTATCAGGCCAAACACAGCGGTCGCAACTGTGTCGCGGCGTTGTCCAGGGAAGACGCGTTCGATGCGCTGGAGCGTTCCGATCGCTGAGATTCGTCGGAATCATCGGCGGCGGATCAAGGTCCATTGTTCAACGCATAGGCGACGCGTAGCCCTTTTCGCCAAACTCTGTAGGCTCGCCAACTGACGCGGCAGCGGCTGCTAAGGTTAAGAAAACCCAAGGGTCAAACGCAGTTCATGCAGTGAAGTTTGCACGGCGAAGCCAACGCCGAAGGACAGGAGCAGGTCAATGGACACCGCTGCCGATATCCCCCCTGACGTCACGCGTCACACGCCGATTACCCGTCGCCTGGTGGTGGCGGTCGGCGTGCTGTTCGTAATGGGTGTCCTGATGGCTGTCGCCGCGCTGTTCAACATTGCGCAAAAGCTGGACGCGGACGACGTGGGCAAGACCCACTTCTACATTGAGCGCGCGCTCGAGAATCGCATCACCGCGTCGAAAAACTACATGGCCAGTTACGCCTACTGGACCACCGGCTATGAGCGTCTTAACGGCGAGGTCGATGTGCAATGGGCCTATGCCGAACAGAACATCGGCAAGACCCTGTTCACCAACGATGAATACGAAGGGGTGTTCGTCATCGACCGTGAACGCACCAAATATGCGGTGGTGCGGGGACAAAATGTCCAGGCAGAGGCGACAGCCTACATCGATACACCGCTGAGGGACCTTGTCGATCAGCTCCAGGCGCAACCGGACCTGACCAGGCCCATGATCCGCTACACCTTGTTCGAAGGCTGGCCGGCCATCGTCACGGCTTCGGTGATCCTGCCCAACGACGAACGTCCTCAGGTCGAGGCCAAGGGGACGTCGGTGCTGCTTTTTGTCGACCAGATGACGCCGGTCAAGCTTCGCAAGGTAGGCAAGAGCTACGGCCTGAACGAGTTGAACCTGGTGAAAGATACGGCGCTGGCGCCCGGTCAGCCAGCCGTACCGCTGGATAGCACCGGCTACAGCCTGGTATCCCGACTGGAGCGGCCAGGCCACCAATTGTTGTGGTCCCTGGTTCCGCCATTGGGCGGGGCGTTGCTGATCCTGGCGTTGCTCACCGCTTATTTTTTCCGCTATGCCATGCGTACCGCTCGGCAGGTGGACGCCAGCTACGACAGTCTGGAAACCTCAAAGCAGGCGCTCCAGGCGAGCGAAGAGCGCTTCCGTGCCGTGGCGGAGGCGGCGTCGGACTGGATATGGGAAATCGACAGCCAGCAGCGCATCACCTATCTCTCGGGGCGCTTCAACACCGTTACCGATTTTTCCGATCAGCAATGGCTGGGACAGGACATCGAACAGTTGCTGTATTGCGACACCACGCCGATTGCCTTGTGGCTGGGCAAACTGGTCGAAGAACAGAATGCCAGCAACCTGCGGTGTTCCTACCGCGACCATTCCGGACAGTTGCGATTTTGTCGGGTATCGGCGCGGCCGATCTATGACAAGGCCGTGGTAACGGGCTATCGCGGCACCGCCAGCGACATCACCGATGAAGTGGCCGCCCATGCCCAGGTCCAGCATCTGTCGATGCACGATGCGCTGACCGGCTTGCCGAATCGAAACAAGTTGGCCCGGCACCTGGACGATGCATTGCTTGCCAAGGAGCATTCCGTACCGCTGGCCTTGCTGATGGTGGATCTGGATAACTTCAAGCCGATCAACGATTCACTGGGCCACCCGGCCGGCGATGCGGTGCTGCTGGAAGTGGCACAGCGCCTGCGCGACTGCACCCGAGAGCACGATCTGGTGGCGCGCCTGGGTGGGGATGAGTTCGTGGTGGTGCTCAGCGGAGTGGAGCACTCCACCGAAATCGACCGGTTTTGCGCACGGCTGATCGACAGCCTGCAGCAACCGATCCATTACGAGACCCATTTATTGCACATTGGCGCCAGCATCGGCATTGCCGTAAGCCGGCGCCAAGGTTATGTGCCGGGCGAGTTGATCCGTTGCGCCGACATCGCCCTGTACCAGGCCAAATCCGAGGGCAAGAAGACCTGGTGCTACTTCGCCTCGCACATGAACGATCAGATCCAGCATCGTCGCCAGCTGGAAAGCGACCTTCGCCAGGCATTGAAGAAAAACGAATTCGTCCTGCATTTTCAGCCTCGCTATACCGTGGATGGCAAGACCATCGTCGCTGTCGAGGCGCTGGTCCGTTGGCAACATCCGACCCAAGGCTTGCTGGGGCCCGACGCGTTTATCCCGCTGGCCGAGCAAACCGACCTGATTGTCCCGCTTGGGCGTTGGGTGTTACGCGAGGCCTGCGAAACCGCGTTGACCTGGCCGGGCGAGCTGATGGTCTCGGTCAACCTCTCGCCTGCGCAATTCGAACGCAGCGATGTGGTCGAGGACGTGCGCCAGGTATTGATCGAAACCCACTTCCCGGCGAGTCGCCTGGAGCTGGAAATCACCGAGAACGTCATGCTGAACGATGTGGACGGTGCGCTCCAGGTCATGAATGCGCTCAAGGAACTGGGGGTGCGCCTGAACATGGATGATTTTGGTACCGGCTATTCGTCGCTCGGTTATTTGCGCACCTATCCGTTTGATGGCATCAAGATCGACAAGCGCTTCATCGCCTCCATGAGCAACAGCAGCAACGACCGCGCCGTGGTCCAGGCGATCATCAACCTGGGCAAGGCCATGGGCCTGACGGTCACCGCCGAAGGTGTTGAAACCCTGGCCCAACTGGGCACGCTGGGCTCGGATGAATGCCACGAAGTGCAAGGGTATTTTCTCAGCCGCCCCATCGACAAGCAGGCGTTCGCGCATCTGCTGGAAAGCGCTCCGCCCCTGTCGAAAACCGGCTCCTGAGCGGTTGTTGCAACCTCCGCGGCTTGTCATCGGTCACAGCTAGTACTTTGGTTTTTCGAGTTGCCTGCCCATGAAAAAGCTGCGAATCGCGACCTTCAATATCAACGGTATCCGGGCTCGGCTGCCCAACCTGCTGGAGTGGCTGGAGCGGGAGAAACCCGACATCGCCTGCTTGCAGGAGTTGAAGGCGGCGGACAAGGATTTCCCGGCGGCGGAGCTTGAGTCGGCCGGGTACGGGGCGATCTGGCACGGCCAGGCTTCCTGGAATGGCGTCGCGATCCTGGCCCGCGATGCGCAACCGCTGGAAAGTCGGCGCGGCCTGCCGGGCGGAGAGGAAGACAGTCACAGTCGGTATATCGAGGCAGCCGTGCATGGCGTCCTGGTAGGTTGCCTCTATCTGCCCAACGGCAATCCGCAGCCTGGTCCGAAGTTCGACTACAAGCTGGCATGGTTCGAGCGGCTGATCGATTATGCCCAGGGACTACAAGCCAGCGATCACCCGGTGGTGCTGGCGGGCGACTACAATGTCGTGCCCACCGACTTCGACATCTACAACCCACGCTCCTGGCTCAAGGATGCCCTGTTGCAGCCGGAAAGTCGCGAGCGATACCAGCGCCTGCTGGACCAGGGCTGGACGGATGCGCTGCGACATCTCTACCCGCAAGAACGGATCTATACATTCTGGGACTATTTTCGCCAGCACTGGCAAAAAAACTCCGGGCTACGTATCGACCACCTGTTGCTCAACCCTGCCGCCAGTGCCTACCTGAGCGAGGCGGGGGTGGATGCCTGGGTCAGAAACCAGCCACACCCCAGCGACCATGCCCCGACGTGGATTCGTCTGTCTTCGCGCAAGCGCCGTTGAAGCCGCCGGATCATTGTCCACCCAGGGGAAATGCCTTATACCTGTGCCAATGGCGGGGTGCCTGCACAAGCCCTGCACCTGAACAGGAAAGGACACCCCATGAACCAACCTCGACTGAGTGATTGCGGTCGTTATCTGCGGCGCCTGGGTTTCGACACGGCGCCACCCCCGACGCTCGATTCGTTGCGCCAGTTGCAGTGGCGTCATACGGCCGAGTTCCCCTTCGAAACCCTCGCGACGCTGCTGGGGCAGCCGGTGCCGATCGACCTTGAG
The DNA here is from genome assembly GCF_051132075.1 of Pseudomonas sp. R3-56. Taxonomy (NCBI): domain Bacteria; kingdom Pseudomonadati; phylum Pseudomonadota; class Gammaproteobacteria; order Pseudomonadales; family Pseudomonadaceae; genus Pseudomonas; species Pseudomonas sp. R3-56. The sequence continues at coordinate 2,207,776 of NZ_CP071657.1, forward strand.
TCGGTGGAACGAAAAATCTTCGAGCAAGGGCGCGGCGGTTATTGCTACGAGCTCAATCAGTTATTCCTGGCCCTTTTGCAGGACCTGGGCTTCGAGGCCCGCGGCATTACCGGGCGAGTAGTGATGAACGCACCTGAAGGCGCCTGGACCGCACGCACCCATCGCTTGAGCCTGGTGACGCTTGACGGCGTGCGCTATGTAACCGACGTCGGCTTCGGTGGCATGGTGCCGACCGCGCCACTGTTGCTGGACAGTCGCGAGGTCCAGGCCACTCCTCACGAGCCATACCGCATCGAGACCACTGAAGACGGCTACATGCTGCGCGCCAACGTAGGGGGCGAATGGCGGCCCATGTACCTGTTCGACCTGCAGCGCCAGGAAGAAATCGATTACATCGTCGGCAATTGGTACGTCTGCAGTCATCCGGATTCCCCGTTCAAGGACCGGTTGATGGTCGCCCGCACGGGTGACGGTTGGCGCAAGACCCTCAACGGCAACAGCTATGCCGTGCACCAGATCGGGCAGGAAAGTGAGCGACGCACAATCATGGACGCCGACGAGTTGATCGGCCTGCTGGAGACGGAGTTCGGGCTGCGGGTGCCGCCACGGGAACTGCTGCGGCCGGCGCTGGAAGGACTGATAGTGCGAAGTTGAATGCAATCTGGTTCGGGATTTGCAACCTGGTCTGCGATCCGTGCGCAACAAGTTGTATACAACTCTATGGACATTTGTCCTGAATTTTGAATACAGTGTGCGCATAACAAAAAACAGGGAACCCCCGAACCATGAAAACGCCCCATGTTTCACTCCCACGGCCCGAGGACGAAAACCTTGGCGTCGGCGCGAATATGGCTTACGGCCTGCAACATGTGTTGACCATGTACGGCGGCATCGTCGCGGTACCCTTGATCATCGGCCAGGCGGCCGGCTTGTCGCCGGCGGACATCGGTCTGCTGATCGCCGCGTCATTGTTCGCGGGAGGGCTGGCGACGTTGCTGCAAACGCTTGGCCTGCCGTTCTTTGGCTGCCAGCTGCCGCTGGTGCAGGGCGTTTCGTTCTCCGGCGTCGCGACCATGGTGGCGATCGTCGGAACCGGCGGGGAAGGGGGCTTCCAGGCCATCCTTGGCGCGGTAATCGCGGCGTCCCTGATCGGTTTGCTGATCACTCCGGTATTCTCGCGCATTACCCGGTTCTTCCCGCCACTGGTCACCGGCATCGTCATCACCACCATAGGCCTGACGCTGATGCCGGTGGCGGCGCGCTGGGCCATGGGCGGCAACAGCCACGCTGCGGATTTCGGCAGCATGGCGAACATCGGCCTGGCTGCGCTGACCCTGGTACTGGTGCTGGTACTGAGCAAAATGGGCAGTGCGACGATTTCCCGCCTGTCGATCCTGCTGGCGATGGTCATCGGCACCGTCATCGCGGTATTCCTCGGCATGGCGGATTTTTCGTCCGTCAGCGAAGGCCCGATGTTCGGGTTTCCAACGCCGTTCCACTTCGGCATGCCGACTTTCCATATCGCCGCGATCCTGTCGATGTGCATCGTGATCATGGTGACGCTGGTGGAAACCTCCGCTGACATCCTGGCGGTGGGGGAAATCATCGACACCAAGGTCGACTCCCGGCGTCTGGGCAATGGTCTGCGAGCCGATATGCTGTCGAGCATGATCGCCCCGATCTTTGGCTCCTTCACCCAGAGTGCCTTTGCCCAGAACGTCGGGCTGGTGGCGGTGACCGGCATCAAGAGCCGTTTCGTCGTGGCGACTGGCGGGATATTCCTGGTGGTGCTCGGGCTGCTGCCATTCATGGGGCGGGTGATCGCCGCCGTACCGACCTCGGTGCTCGGTGGTGCTGGTATCGTGCTGTTCGGTACGGTTGCCGCCAGTGGTATCCGAACCCTGTCGAAGGTTGACTACCGCAACAACGTCAACCTGATCATCGTCGCCACTTCCATTGGCTTCGGCATGATCCCGATCGCCGCACCGAACTTCTACGACCAATTCCCCAGCTGGTTCGCGACGATCTTCCATTCGGGGATCAGTTCTTCGGCAATCATGGCAATTATCCTGAACCTGGCGTTCAACCATTTCACCACCGGCAACTCCGACCAGCAGTCAGTTTTTGCCGCCGGTACCGAGCGGGTGCTGCGCTACCAGGACCTGGCTGCACTGCGTGAAGGCGATTATTTCAGCGACGGAAAATTGCATGACTGCGACGGCAACGAGATTCCAGTGGTGGCGGAACCCGCCCACTCGCCGGAAGAGCACGGCCCGGTGCGGCTGAAGAGCAGCGAGCACGTCTGATCTGGCGATCGCCAAGGAGTGGAAACAAAAGCAGCCGGTGATCATCGATCACCGGCTGCTTTTTTATGACCCTGAACGGACTACCAGCGACCGTAATGGCCGCGCGGCGGGCCATCGTAATAGCCCCGTGGCGGCCCGTAATACACCGGCGCCGGGCGATAGTAGACCGGGCGCTCGATGTATACCGGTTGCGGCGCGTAATAGACCGGTGGCGGTTGCTGCACATAGACAGGTTGTTGCACGTAGACCGGTTGTGGCTGGACATACACCGGTTGCTGGACATAAACCGGTCGGTCGCGGCTGATGAGCGCGGAGCCGACAATGGCCGAGCCGACGATAGCACCAAACACCGCGGGACCCTCCCAACCACCGCGACCATGGGCGGATGCCTGGCCGGTGACCGCGAGTGCCCCCACGAGCAGGGCGATAATGGGAAGTTTGCGTTTCATGGCGATTCCTCGTTCCGGCCCCGGCGCCTGTGGCCTGCGACAGACCCGATTAGGGCGCGGGGATACTTGCTCTGACAGCGATTTTCCCAGGATTTGCACCGCCGTTGGGTAAATATTGTGTAAGGTCTGTGGCTGATTTTTTTACAGCGGATGGCGAGTCGCTGCGCTGTGCCCGAGGTCTGAGCATCGAACAGGACCGGTCGGTACGGCGATCGCGTTTATCCGAAAGTGTTTCAAGGAGACGAGCATGCAGATGAACCCCAACAAAGATACCCAGCTGTGCATGTCACTATCGGGGCGCCCGGGCAACTTCGGCCTGCGCTTTCATAATCACCTCTATGAACAACTGGGCCTGAATTTCTACTACAAGGCGTTCAGCAGTCGCGACCTTCCGGGTGCGGTGCGTGGCATTCGCGCCCTGGGCATCCGTGGGTGTGGCGTGTCGATGCCGTTCAAGGAGGCCTGCATCGCCCTGGTCGATGAGTTGGATCCTTCCGCCGCCGCGATCCAGTCGATCAACACCATCGTCAACACTGACGGCCATTTGAAGGCCTACAACACCGACTACATTGCCGTCGCCCAATTGCTGCAGACCCATGCCGTACCCAAGGATTCGACTTTCGCCCTGCGTGGCAGCGGCGGCATGGCCAAGGCGGTCGCCAGTGCCTTGCGCGATGGCGGCTATAAAAATGGCCTGATCGTCGCCCGCAACGAAACCACCGGCCGAGCCCTGGCCGACTCCCTGGGATATGAATGGCAAGCCGAGCTGGGCGATCGCCGGCCACAAATGCTGATCAACGTGACGCCGATCGGCATGGCCGGCGGTCCTGAAGCGGACCACCTGGCGTTCGAGCCCGATGCCCTCGTGGCAGCCGAGACGGTATTCGACGTGGTGGCGATTCCGTCGGAAACGCCGTTGATCGTCCGGGCCCGGGCAGAAGGCAAGCGGGTCATCACCGGGCTGGAGGTGATCGCGATCCAGGCCTTGGAGCAGTTTGTGCTGTACACGGGCGTGCGGCCCAACCTGGAGCAATTCGACAAGGCCGTGGCTTTCGCCCGGTCCTGATTACTCCAGGCGCGCCAGACGCTCCTCCAGCGCCGCTATCCGCGCTTCGAGCTCTTCAAGGCGTTCCAGTGACACGCCGCTGCCGGCGCCACTGCGTTCTACCGGGTACTGGCGGGCGGCGAGGATGGCCTCGATGTCCGCGGGGTCGCCCATGGCGTGCACGTAGCGGTCTTCACGCTGGCCGGCCTGGCGCGGCACCAGCAGCGCCAGGCCTCGGGCGATCAGGCGCTCAAGCTGATGCACGACCTGCTCGGTGTCTTCGAAATCATGCATGCGGCCGCTGCGGGTCAGCAGTTCATTGACGGTCTGTGGGCCGCGCAGGAACAGCAATCCCATCAGGATCACCTGGGCCGGCACCAATTCCAGCGCCTTGTCGACCCGGTGCTCCCAGCGGTCGGCGCGGCTGCCCATGACCAGCCGGGTAAAACCGCGGCCTTCCAGGGCCCGCGAGCTCTGGCCGACCTGGCCCGGACTGAGATTCGTCACCGGTTCGCGACTGGTCTTCTGGTTGCAGGCCAGCACTAGCGCGTTGAGGGTGAGAGGGTAGGTCTCGGGGTTGGTGGCCTGTTTTTCGATCAGGGCACCAAGGATGCGGATTTCCGTGCTGTTGAGCCGTGGTTCTTCGGCCTGGCTTTGTTCTTCGATGCTCATTGCGCGTTTCCCTATGCCGTGGAAGCCGCCTAGCCTAATCCTTGCGTAATAAAAGACAAGGAGCGCAACAAGCCGTGGCTATAATCGCCGACGTTTGATTTGTTTCCTCCTACCACCCGCATGAGATCGCCATGACCATTTCCCTGTACGCCGCCTCCGTCCCGGTTTTCAAACAGATGCTCAACGCCCTGAGTGATGTGCTGAACAAGGCCGAAGCCCACGCCACCGCGAAAAACATCGATCCGAACGCTTTCCTGCAAGCACGCCTGTTCCCGGACATGTTCCCGCTGGTGCGTCAGGTGCAGATCGCCGTCGACTTCGCCAAGGGCGTGTCCGCGCGCCTGGCCGAGATCGAAGTGCCAAAATACGACGACAGCGAGACCACCTTCGCTGAGCTGCAAGCGCTGATCGCCAAGGTGCTGGCCTTCATCGACGGCATCAGCCCCGAGCAGATCGATGGCAAGGAAGGCATTGAAATTGTCACCCGTCCGGGCACCCCGAAGGAAAAACGCTTCAGCGGTCAAACCTACCTGCTGACCTACGGCCTGCCGCAGTTCTTCTTCCATGTCACCACCACTTATGCACTCCTGCGTCACAACGGCGTGGAAGTAGGCAAGCGCGATTACATGGGCGCGTTCTAAACCCGCGAGCATGAAAAAGCCCGGGACGGTGTGAGCTGTTCCGGGCTTTTTTGTGGCTGTCAGTTCCGCAGCGTCTGTTCCATCGCTATCGCGAGCAAGCCCGCTCCCACACTGGATTGATGTTTGTCGCAAGAATCCTGTGGGAGCGAGCCTGCTCGCGATGAAGACGCACGGTTTATGCAGTACGCCGCGCCCGCTCTTCTTCACCCAGGCAAGCCGCCGCCGTGAACAGCACATCCGTGGACGAGTTGAGCGCGGTTTCAGCTGAATCCTGCAGCACGCCGATGATGAACCCTACCGCGACCACTTGCATGGCGATTTCGCTGGGGATGCCAAACAGGCTGCACGCCAGGGGAATCAACAACAGCGAACCGCCGGCGACCCCGGAAGCGCCGCAGGCGCAGATGGCGGCGACGACACTGAGCAGCACGGCCGTGGGCACATCCACCACGATGCCTAGGGTATGTACGGCCGCCAGCGTCAGTACGGTGATCGTAATGGCGGCCCCGGCCATGTTGATGGTGGCGCCCAGCGGGATCGAGACCGAGTAGGTGTCTTCGTGCAGGCCGAGGCGCTTGCTCAGCTCCAGGTTCACGGGAATGTTCGCCGCCGAGCTGCGCGTGAAGAACGCGGTGATGCCGCTTTCACGCAGGCAGGTGAACACCAGCGGGAAGGGGTTGCGACGCAGTTTCCAGAGCACGATGAGCGGGTTGACCACCAGTGCCACGAACAGCATGCAGCCGATCAGCACGGTCAACAGGTGCAGGTAACCGAGCAGCGCACCGAAGCCGGAGGTGGCCAGGGTCGAGGCTACCAGGCCGAAAATACCCAGCGGGGCGAAGCGGATGACCAGCCGCACAATCACGGTCACGCCATTGGACAAGTCTTCGAGTACGGTGCGCGTGGTTTCGCCGGCATGGCGAATGGCAATACCCATGCCGATGGCCCAGGCCAGGATGCCAATGAAGTTACCGTCCATCAGCGCTCGAACGGGGTTGTCCACCACGCTGAGCAACAGGCTCTGCAGCACTTCACTGATCCCGCCGGGCGCGGTAACGGCAACGTCCTGGGCGCTCAACACCAGGCTCGAGGGAAACAGCGTGCTGGCAATGACCGCGACCACGGCCGCAGCGAAAGTGCCCAGCAGATAAAGGAAGAGGATTGGACGGATATGGGTTTCCTGGCCGTGCTTATGGTTGGCGATCGACGCCATGACCAGCACGAACACCAGGATCGGCGCCACGGCCTTGAGCGCCGACACAAAGACCTTGCCGATGAACGCCGTGGATTTCGCCACGTCAGGGGCCAGCCACGCCAGGACAATGCCGGCGATCAGGCCGATGACAATTTGCGTCACCAGGCTGGTGCGTTTGAAGCGGTGCAGAAGGGAAGAGGACACAGCAGTCATGACGGTATCTCTGATTTTTTATGTGCAACGGTCCGTCAATCAGGGCAACAAGCGGGCAGGCCGCATGATCGGGACCGAAAAGAGTGTGGAGCATTTGCAGGCCGCGGACTTTATCACAGCCCGGCGAAAAATCTGACGGACCTGTGACGATCCGTCACCTGCCTGTTTATCTGCTTTTTTCTAACGGCCCCAATCTGTTAGGCTTTGCCACTCTCACCTCATTTGTTTTCCAGCGGGCCCTTGGGCTAACGCTGGTGTCGTCGTTTTGTTGGAGTTCTGCATGCTGTTGCCCATCTTCCTGTTGTCCGCCGCCGGCTTCACGGTGCTGACCACGGAATTCATCATTGTCGGCCTGTTGCCAGCCATCGCCCGGGACCTGCAAGTCACCATCCCTCAGGCTGGACTGCTGGTGACTTTGTTCGCATTTACTGTCGCGGCGTTCGGGCCGTTCCTGACCGCGTGGTTTGCCCGTGTCGAGCGGCGTCGGCTGTTTATCAGCGTGCTGGTGATGTTCGGCCTGGCCAACACTTTGGCGGCGCTGGCGCCGAACATCTGGGTCATGGCCATTGCCCGGTTGGTCCCGGCTTTGGGTCTGCCGGTATTCTGGGCGTTGGCCAGTGAAACCGCAGTGGACATCGTCGGGCCTCAGTTTGCCGGGCGAGCCATCGCGCGGATCGGCTTCGGTATCGTCTGCGCCACGGTATTCGGCATTCCGGTCGGCACCCTGATCTCCGACGCATTCGGCTGGCGCAGCGCTTTTGCAATCCTGGCGGTCATCGCGTTTGCCAAGGCGCTGCTGCTGTTTATCTACCTGCCGAAAACCAATCTGCACCAGCATCAAGTGAGCTTTCGCTCGCAATTCAAGATCCTGCGCAGCCCCCTGATGCAGGGGCATGTGCTGCTGTCGATCCTGGTATTCAGCGGCATGTTTACCGCCTATACCTATCTGGCGGATATCCTCGAACGCCTGGCCGGGTTCGACGGTACGCTCGTGGGTTGGTGCCTGATGGGCTTCGGGGCCGTGGGCCTGCTCGGCAACTCCCTGGGTGGTCGCGCGGTAGACCGGCATCCGCTGATCGCCTCAATGGTGTTCTGCCTGTTCATGATCGGCGGCATGGTGGCGCTGGTGCCGAGCATTCATTCGACGCTGGGGTTGGCCGCCGCGATGGGTATCTGGGGCGTGACCCAGGCGGCGCTGTTCCTGGTCAGCCATGTGCGGCTGATGAAAGCGGCCCCTGAAGCGCCGGCGTTTGCTGCTTCGCTGAACATCGCCGGGGCCAACCTGGGCATTGGCCTGGGGGCGTTGGTGGGCGGTCGAGTCATCGATACGCTGGGCCTGGGCAGCGTCGGTTTCGCCGCGGCCGGATTCATCCTGGTATCGATCCTGCTGGCGCTGTTGCTGATGACGTTCAAGCCCCGCAACGCCTGCGCTGATTGCTAGGCGCTGAACAGCTCGCGGCGTGCCCCTTCGGCAATTGCGACGATGCCAGGGTGGCTGACCTTGCGTTCCACGGAAATGGCGTAGAACGACTCGCTCACTGCCTCGGTCTGGCCGATGACCTGCACCCCATATTGCCGCTTGACCTCTTCGGCAATCACGCTGGGACCGATAAAAATCCCGCTGCCTGACTGGCCGAATGCCTGCATCAACGCGCTGTCGTCGAACTCGCCGACAATCCGCGGCTGGATCTGCTGTTCGGCGAACCAGCGTTGCAGGCGGCTGCGTACGACGGTTTCCGGTCCCGGGATCAGCAGCGGGGCGTCATGCAGGCCATGGGGAAAATTCTGCCCATGACGATCGGCCAGCGCGGCGGTGGCAAAAAAGCTGATCCCGCATTCTCCAAGCTTCTGGCTGTAGCCCTTGATATCCAGGTGAGTCGGCATCGGGCTGTCGGAAATCACCAGGTCCAGGCGTTGGATTGCCAGGTCCGCCAGCAGCCGTTCGAGCTTGTCCTCGCGACAGGTGATACGCAGTGGCTCGCTCAGTTCCATGGTCGGGGCCAGCAGCCGATAGACGATGGACTTGGGCACGACATCCGCCACCCCGACCCGAAACAGTGTCTGCTGCTCGTTGGGCTGGGCGCGCAATATCAATTCCAGTTCACCGCCAAGTTGGAACATGTGTTCGGCGTAAGGCAACGTCTGGCGACCGGCTTCTGTCAGCTCCAACTGGCGCCCGACGCGCTGGAACAATTTGATGTTGTAGGTCTGTTCGAACAGGGAGATCTGCCCGCTGATGGTTTGCGGGGTCAGGTTCAATTGCTCACAGGCGCGCACGATGCTGCCGGTTTTTGCCACCACCCAGAAATAATGCAGCTGTCGATAATTGAGCATGGTTTTCGCCGGTTCGTAAAAACCGAAGTATAGCCGCTGAAAATACGAATTTTCCTGAAGTATCAGCCTCTCTAGAATGCCGGGCCATCGGTGAGCCATCTTTGTGCTCCATCCATTTCTGAAGAGGCACTGTCCATGACGTATAAATCCTTGGGTCTTGCAGCCTTCCTGTCGCTGTCATCGATAGCGCTCGTGGGTTGTGAACAAGCGGAAAAGAGCGCCCAGCAGTTGGCCGAGCAACTTAAGGAACAAGCAGTCGAGACGGCCAAGCAGGCAATCGACGATACTCACAAAGCTGCCGAGCAGGCCATCAGCGAGGCTACTGGTGGGCTGATAAGCCCCAAAAAAGAGCCGGAGAAAGACGCTGAAGAATCCGAATCCTCCACCAAGACCATCTAACCCCGTCATATCGAGTCAGGACTGACCCATGGATTATCTGTTACAGCTTGCCGCCAGCCCCACCGCCTGGATTGCCTTGGCCACCCTGGTCGTCATGGAAATCGTGCTTGGCATCGACAACCTGATCTTCATTTCGATCTTGACCAACAAGCTGCCCGAACAGCATCGCGCCAAGGCGCGGCGGATCGGTATCGGCATGGCGCTGATCCTGCGCCTGGGCCTGCTGAGCACCATCGCGTTCATTGTGCAGTTGACGGAACCGGTGATCGAAATCCTTGGCCAGGCCTTTTCCTGGAAGGACATGATCCTCATCGCCGGTGGCCTGTTCCTGTTGTGGAAGGCGACCACCGAGATCCATCACAGCATGGACCCGGCGCCGAACGATCCCAAGTCGGCCACATCGGGCGTGACCCTCGGGTTCGCTGCTGCGATCGGTCAGATCCTGATGCTCGACCTGGTGTTTTCCATCGACAGCATCATTACCGCGGTGGGTATGACCGAACACTTGCCGATCATGATCATCGCCGTGGTGGTTTCGGTGCTGGTGATGCTGCTGGCCGCCGAGCCGTTGGCGAAGTTCATCAATGACAACCCTACCGTGGTCATGTTGGCCCTGGGCTTCCTGATCATGATCGGCATGACACTGATTGCTGAAGGTTTCGGTGCTCATGTGCCCAAGGGCTACATCTACGCGGCCATGGCCTTCTCGGCGGCGATCGAGGTGTTGAACATGTTGTCCCGACGCGCCAGGGAGAAAGCGCTCGTCGACAAAGCCTGATACCAGGCAGACAAAAGCCGCCCGGGTCCAAGGCCCGGGCGGCTTTTTCATGCGCGGCGATAATCTCAGTGTGCGGTGGCGTGGCGCCTGGCGGGTTTGGAGGGCTGTTTCGCTTGAGGGGGAGGTGCGTGGTGATGGCGCCGGGCGATCCGCAGTACGCCCCACAACATGGCCGTCGCTACGCTCAGCCAGCCAAATACCAGCATCAGAATAGTCGTCGTCAGGCTCATCTGTGCCTCCTTCAGCCCGGACTCGGGCAATGCACTCATTACAATGGACAGTCTAGCCGCTCGAGTGTTACGAGCAGTCGATCGCCGGCATTGGCGACGGATCGGTTCGTTCTATCGCGGTTGTGAAACTCTTGCTTGTGGCTATACCCAGGCGGGCGCGCACTTTATGATCGTCGGCCCAAGCCCGGCCCGGATGCCGGGTCTGCCTGAACAAGAGAGTCATTAATGGTGCCGGTAATTTCATCTTTTCGATCACTGGTAGTGGCGCTGACCTGTGCCGCTGTCCTGGTTGGGTGCGCGGGGGGCGTATCGCCGCAGATAAAGCGTCTGCCCGAGCGGGTCGAACTCAACAGCGTGCCGTTCTTTCGCGGCGAGATGTATCAGGGCGCGCCGCAATCATTGGCCGCCCTGTTGACCTTGCAAGGAACGGTCATCACGCCCGGGTTGCTGGAGAAACCGTTACACCTGCCCGGTGGCGAGGCGCGTTTGCAGCAGAGTCTGCAAATCCTGGCACGTGAATACGGACTGGTCGTCTATCCCCTCGACCAGGAGCTCGCGGCGTTGCTCGAACAGGTGGCGGCGGGTTATCCCGTGCTGTTGCGCTACACCGAAGGTTCGGCGTTCTGGTCCGGGCCGCGCTACGCGATCCTGGCTGGCTACAACCGACAAAAACGCACCGTGCTGCTGCGGTCGGGGATGAACCGGCGGTCGTTGATGAGTTTCGATGCATTCGAATCGGCGTTCAAGGACGCGGGCGGTTGGGCGGTGTTGATACAGCAGCCCACGCAACTTCCGGCCAGCGTTGACTCCCAGCGCTGGTTGAAGGCGGCCGACGAGTTAGCCGGGGCAGGGCAGGAGCAGGCCGCCGCGCGGGCCACCAAGGCGTTGGGCTCCGCACGCTGAGTCGCGTCCCCGTTCGTCAGCTTTCGGGCACGACCTCGCATGCCTCGGGTTCTTATCGTCAAGGCCTGGAATCTCCGGGCCATGATTCAAGGAGGCAACCATGGCACAGTCGAAAACACCTTCAGGGCCGCATTCTTCCGAGCATTCATCCGGTGATGATGACTTGGGGTTCGATCCGGACTCGCCGGATCTCGACGATCCGCAAGTGGACCCGGTAGGGCCGGCCAAGGCGCCCCGGGACGAGGAGGATGAGGAACCACCTTCCTCGAGAGCGTATGACCCACTGGGTAACCTTAAGCCCTGACAAAAATAGCCCCGACGAGTCGGGGCTATCTGTTTGCGCCTGGCCGAATTATTTTGACGCTTCTACCACGCCACTCTGGCGGCTCTTGAGGTTCTTGGCGGCCTTGTATTGCAAGGCCACGGCCGGGACACTGGCGCTTTTGCCTGTCTCGACCCAGCTGCGAATACGGCTGGCATCGGCAAAATGAGTGTATTTGCCGAACGCGTCGAGAATCACCAGCGCCATCGGACGATTACCCATTTTTGTCACCAGCACCAGGCAATGACCGGCCTGGTTGGTGAAGCCGGTCTTGGTCAACTGAATGTCCCAGTTGGCCTTGTGGACCAGATGATCGGTGTTGCGAAAGCCCAGGCTGTAGGCCGGCTTGCGGAACGTCACGGTCTTTTCCTTGGTGGTACTCAATTCGCTCAGCAATGGATACTTGCGAGCGGCGATCAACAGCTTGGTCAGGTCCCTGGCGGTCGAGACGTTGTGAATGGACAGGCCGGTGGGCTCGACATAGTGGGTGCTGGACATGCCCAGCGCCTTGGCCTTGGCGTTCATCGCCGCAATGAACGCCGCGTAGCCGCCCGGATAATGATGGGCGAGGCTGGCGGCGGCGCGGTTCTCCGACGACATCAGGGCGATCAGCAGCGTGTCCCGGCGTGACAGTTCGCTGTTGAGCTTGACCCGGGAAAACACACCTTTCATTTCCGGCGTGTTGGCGATGGTCATGGAAATGTATTCGTCCAGGTTCTGCTTGGCGTCCAGCACGATTAGGCCGGTCATCAACTTGGTCACCGATGCGATCGGCACCACGACATCCGGATTGCTCGAATAGACCACCTTGTCCGTCTGCAGGTCCAGCAGGATCGCACTGCCGGAGGCGACCTGCAGTTTTGAAGTGTCTCGTGGCGGGGCAATGGTTTCCTGCGCGCTGATGTTCTGCGTGATGAAGGTGCCCGTGAAAAGGAAAAACAGGCTGAGGATCGAAAGACGGATTTTCACGCGAGTAGACTCGATGGAGTTGAAGGTGCTGTCGAGCAGCGGCTTGTTAAAAAGCGCCGCATTTTAGGAGTATGGGCGACGTCAGCGCTATATGCCTGTGCCGTCGGGGCGCATCAATAAATAAAGTTTAATGAAGGCGATTCTGGCGAATCGAATCTGAAAAATTTGTAAATTGGCAGAGTCGGGGGGCGCTCTGCACGGGCCAACGTCCGCCGATCAGGGATCAGATGACAAAATACTGTGGGAGCGAGCCTGCTCGCGATAACGGTGTCTCCGCCGGCATTGATGTCGGCTGATCCCAAGCTATCGCGAGCAGGCTCGCTCCCACAGGGTTTGTGGCTGAGTTGAAACGGCTAATCAGCTATGCAGCGTCTCGGCCGCATAAAGGGTGTTTTCCAGCAGGCAGGCCCGGGTCATCGGTCCTACGCCGCCGGGTACCGGCGTGATCCAGCCGGCGCGGGGCAGGGCGGTCTCATAGACCACATCGCCCACCAGCTTGCCGTCGTCCTGGCGGTTGATGCCGACGTCGATGACGATGGCGCCTTCCTTGATCCATTCGCCTTTGACCAGGCCCGGCTTGCCGGCGGCCACCACCACTAGGTCAGCCCGACCGACGTGGCCTGCCAGGTCCTTGGTGAAGCGATGGGTCACGGTGACGGTACAGCCAGCGAGCAGCAATTCCATCGCCATCGGCCGGCCAACGATGTTGGAGGCGCCCACGACCACGGCATCGAGCCCGTAAAGATCCACGCCAGTGCTTTCCAGCAAGGTCATGATGCCCTTGGGCGTGCAAGGGCGCAGCAATGGGATGCGTTGGGCGAGCCGACCGACGTTATAAGGATGGAAACCGTCGACGTCCTTGTCCGGGCGGATACGCTCCAGCAGTTTAGAGGCGTCAAGGTGTTCGGGCAGCGGTAGCTGGAGCAGCACGCCATCGATGTTCGGATCGTCATTGAGGCGGTCGATGAGATCGGCCAGCGCTTGCTGAGTGGTTTCGGAAGGCAGGTCGTAGGCCTGGGAAAGGAAGCCGACCTCTTCACAGTCTTTACGCTTGTGCGAGACATAAACCTGAGAGGCAGGATCGCTGCCGACCAGGATCACCGCAAGGCCGGGCGTGCGCAGGCCTTGCTGGCGGCGCTCGGTGACTCGTTGGGCGATCTGCTGGCGCAGGCTGGCGGCGATCGATTTGCCGTCGATAAGTTGTGCAGTCATTGCGCGTGGTTAACCATCGAGAGGGGAAAAAAAGAGATCGCATTCTCGCATGCCGAGGCGTGAGGGCAAAGGCGCTTGGTCTGCAAATTCCCCTAACCCCTTTAATTAAATGAATTTTTTTAAAAAAGAGTTGACGACCTATCGGGCCGTCTATAACATTCGTCGCACTTGTCGGGCACAGCCTAGCACTGGTTAAGAAGGTTGAGCGGAGTTGGTAGTTTAAACTCGGCAAAACTGAAAGCACTTAGTTTGTAATCGTCCAAGAATACAGATTAAAAAGGCGCCCGTAGCTCAGCTGGATAGAGCATCCGCCTTCTAAGCGGATGGTCGCAGGTTCGAGTCCTGCCGGGTGCGCCAATTAGGCAGCTTTGGCACAAGTAACGCTACAAGGCAATATGGTGGGCGTAGCTCAGTTGGTAGAGCACGGGATTGTGACTCCCGTTGTCGTGGGTTCGATCCCCATCGTCCACCCCATATTCTAGAAAGGCGCCAGATCTAACAATCTGGCGCCTTTGCTTTAAAAGCTTGATACGCGGATGTGGTGGAATTGGTAGACACACTGGATTTAGGTTCCAGCGCCGCAAGGTGTGAGAGTTCGAGTCTCTCCGTCCGCACCATACAAGTCGCTATTTAATTAGCAGAGAACGGCGCAGAACCTGAGAAGGGGCTGCGCCGTTTTTGTTTTCACCGGTTACGTGTCGGCGTCGCTCCTTGGGGCGGGCGCGCGGCGGCAGTGTTCGCGATTGTGTTTCGCGATGATACTCGGCATGCCCGTCGGTCTTTTTATAGAAGGCCGCATGCCAAGCGCGCGGTTGCGGTGCTTCTATATAGGAAGGTGCTGCGCAGAGCCTTGGCGGTGATCGACTGTATTAGCAAACCGGGCGGGGCATGAACCATGGCCCTGCTTATAAATTCGGCGTCTGTTTCCTGCGTGTTTTCAGTAGGGTGACTTCTTGAGTTTGACCTACTAGAATGCATGCCCTTGATTCTGGGGTCGGAAACGCCCGGCCAACGTCTGTGCAACGAGGAATATCCATGCAAGTTTCTGTTGAAAATACTTCTGCTCTTGAGCGCCGCATGAGCATCACCGTGCCAGCTGAGCGTATCGAGACTCAGGTCAACAAGCGTCTGCAGCAGACTGCCCAAAAGGCCAAAATCCCAGGTTTCCGCCCAGGCAAAGTGCCAATGAGCGTGATCCGTCAGCGTTACGAAGCTGATGCGCGCCAGGAAGCCGTGGGCGACGTGATCCAGTCTTCGTTCTACGAAGCGGTGGTCGAGCAGAAGCTGAACCCGGCTGGCGCTCCTTCCGTCGAGCCTAAAGTGCTGGAAAAAGGCAAGGACCTCGAGTTCGTTGCCACGTTTGAAGTGTTCCCCGAGTTCACCGTCGCCGGTTTCGAGTCCATTGCCGTCGAGCGCCTGAGCGCTGACGTTTCGGATGCCGACCTGGACAAGATGCTCGACATCCTGCGCAAGCAGAACACCCGTTTCGAAGCCACTGATCGTGCCGCCCAGAACGAAGACCAGCTGAACATCGATTTCGTCGGCAAGGTCGACGGTGAAGTGTTCGCTGGCGGTTCCGCCAAGGCTACCCAGCTGGTGCTGGGCTCCGGTCGCATGATCCCGGGCTTCGAAGACGGCCTGGTTGGCGCCAAGGCTGGCGAAGAGCGCGTTCTGAACGTGACCTTCCCAGAGGACTATCAGAACCTGGATCTGGCCGGCAAAGCCGCCGAATTCACCGTGACCGTCAACAGCATTTCCGAGCCTAAGCTGCCTGAGCTGAACGAAGAGTTCTTCGCCCAGTTCGGTATCAAGGAAACCGGTCTGGAAGGTTTCCGCGCCGAAGTTCGCAAGAACATGGAGCGCGAGCTGCGTCAGGCCATCAAGTCCAAGGTCAAGAACCAGGTCATGGACGGTCTGCTGGCCTCCAATCCGATCGAAGTGCCGAAGGCTCTGCTGGACAACGAAGTGAACCGTCTGCGCGTGCAGGCCGTTCAGCAGTTCGGTGGCAACATCAAGCCTGACCAACTGCCGGCCGAACTCTTCGAAGAGCAAGCCAAGCGCCGCGTCGTGCTGGGCCTGATCGTCGCTGAAGTGGTCAAGCAGTTCGAACTCAAGCCTGACGAAGCCCGCGTTCGCGAGCTGATCCAGGAAATGGCCTCGGCTTACCAAGAGCCTGAGCAGGTGGTGTCCTGGTACTATAAGAACGAGCAGCAGCTGAACGAAGTCCGTTCGGTTGTGCTGGAAGAGCAAGTTGTGGATACTGTTCTGCAGAAAGCTAGCGTGACCGACAAAGCGGTCTCTTACGAAGAAGCGGTCAAGCCGGTGGAAGCTCCACAAGCCGATTGATGGTTCTGCGGTAAGAAATACACACCATAAGCCAGCCTTCGCGCTGGCTTATGCGTATTCAAGACATAACTATTTGGGAGTGACTGCGAGACATGTCCCGCAATTCTTTTTATCAGCAGAGCTCTGACATCCAGGCCGCAGGCGGCCTGGTCCCTATGGTTATCGAGCAGTCCGCCCGTGGCGAACGTGCCTATGACATCTATTCGCGTCTGCTCAAGGAGCGAGTGATCTTTTTGGTAGGTCCGGTAGAGGACTACATGGCCAACCTGATCTGTGCACAACTGCTGTTCCTTGAAGCCGAAAACCCGGACAAGGACATCCATCTCTATATCAACTCCCCGGGCGGTTCGGTGACGGCGGGAATGTCGATCTACGACACCATGCAGTTCATCAAGCCTAACGTTTCGACGACCTGCATCGGTCAGGCGTGCAGCATGGGTGCGTTTTTGCTGACCGCCGGTGCCCAAGGCAAGCGTTACTGCCTGCCGAATTCCCGCGTGATGATTCACCAGCCTTTGGGCGGTTTCCAGGGCCAGGCATCTGATATCGAAATCCATGCCAAGGAAATCCTCTTCATCCGCGAGCGCCTCAACACGTTGATGGCCAAGCACAGCGGGCGCACGCTTGAAGAAATCGAGCGCGATACCAATCGCGACAATTTCATGAGCGCTGAAGCCGCACGTGAATATGGTCTGATCGATGAAGTGATCAGCCAGCGCCCCGCTTAAAATAAGCAGCTCAAAATAAGGTTGATCGGCAGGTCCGATCATCTGCGGGCTTGAAAAAGCCCGCAATTGCCTTCATCTTGTGTTGCAAGCCTATCGGATTTGGATCGATCGAATGACTGACACCCGCAACGGCGAGGACAACGGCAAACTGCTCTATTGCTCCTTCTGTGGCAAAAGCCAGCATGAAGTACGCAAATTGATTGCCGGCCCCTCGGTCTTCATTTGCGACGAGTGCGTCGACCTGTGCAATGACATCATCCGCGAGGAGGTGCAGGAAGCCCAGGCCGAAAGCAGCGCGCATAAGTTGCCTTCGCCCAAAGAAATCAGCGGCATCCTTGACCAGTATGTAATCGGTCAGGAGCGCGCGAAAAAGGTACTGGCCGTAGCGGTGTACAACCACTACAAGCGCCTGAACCAGCGTGACAAGAAGAATGACGAAGTCGAACTCGGCAAGAGCAACATCCTGCTGATCGGCCCGACAGGCTCGGGTAAGACCCTGCTTGCCGAAACCCTGGCCCGTTTGCTGAACGTTCCGTTCACCATCGCCGACGCAACCACCCTCACCGAGGCGGGTTATGTGGGTGAGGACGTCGAGAACATCATTCAGAAATTGCTGCAGAAGTGCGACTACGACGTGGAAAAGGCCCAGATGGGCATTGTCTACATCGATGAAATCGACAAGATTTCCCGCAAGTCCGACAACCCGTCCATTACCCGGGATGTTTCCGGCGAGGGCGTGCAGCAGGCGTTGCTCAAGTTGATCGAAGGCACGGTCGCTTCCGTTCCGCCCCAAGGCGGTCGCAAGCACCCGCAGCAGGAATTCCTGCAGGTCGACACGCGTAACATCCTGTTCATCTGCGGTGGTGCGTTCTCCGGCCTGGAAAAGGTCATCCAGAACCGTTCCACCCGCGGCGGCATCGGCTTCAACGCCGAGGTTCGCAGCAAGGAAGAGGGCAAGAAGGTCGGTGAATCCCTGCGTGAAGTCGAGCCTGACGATCTGGTCAAGTTCGGTTTGATTCCGGAGTTCGTCGGTCGTCTGCCGGTCCTGGCGACACTGGACGAGCTGGATGAAGCTGCGTTGATGCAGATTCTGACCGAGCCCAAAAACGCCCTGACCAAGCAATATGCCAAGCTGTTCGAAATGGAAGGCGTAGACCTCGAATTCCGTTCCGACGCGCTGAAATCCGTCGCCAAGCGTGCCCTGGAGCGTAAAACCGGTGCCCGTGGGTTGCGTTCGATTCTCGAAGGCGTATTGCTCGATACGATGTACGAAATTCCCTCGCAGTCCGAGGTGAGTAAAGTCGTCATCGATGAAAGCGTCATAGAAGGCAAGTCCAAGCCACTGTATATCTACGAAAACAGTGAGCCGGCTGCCAAGGCTGCGCCGGACGCATAAGTGTCCCGCTGTCGGAATAAAGGAGGGGCCTTCGGGCCCCTTTGCTATTAGCGCGTTTTAGACGTGTCTTAGCGCTTGTTTTTTTTGAAGGCTGCCCCCATCTTGGTTTCAAGCTTACTTCCATCTGTTCACGGCCTTACGGCCGCCGTAGAGGCGAAATCATGAAGACAACCATCGAATTGCCTCTCCTGCCATTGCGCGATGTCGTGGTATATCCGCACATGGTTATCCCGCTGTTCGTGGGGCGCGAGAAGTCCATCGAAGCCCTCGAGGCCGCGATGACGGGTGATAAGCAGATTCTTCTGATTGCTCAGAGAAACCCTGCCGACGATGATCCCGGTGAAGACGCACTTTATCGCGTAGGTACGATTGCAACGGTCCTGCAACTGCTCAAGCTTCCTGACGGCACCGTCAAGGTCCTGGTCGAGGGCGAACAGCGCGGGGCGGTCGAGCGTTTCAGCGAAGTGGACGGGCATTGCCGTGCCGAGGTGTCGCTGATCGACGAAGTCGAGGCGCCTGAGCGTGAGTCGGAGGTTTTTGTCCGCAGCCTGCTGTCGCAGTTCGAACAGTATGTGCAGTTGGGCAAGAAGGTGCCTGCCGAGGTCCTGTCGTCGCTCAACAGCATCGACGAGCCAGGACGCCTGGTCGATACGATGGCGGCCCACATGGCCCTCAAGATCGAGCAGAAGCAGGAAATCCTCGAGATTATCGAGTTGTCGGCGCGTGTCGAGCACGTACTGGCATTGCTCGACGGCGAAATCGACCTGCTGCAGGTTGAAAAACGCATTCGTGGTCGCGTCAAGAAGCAGATGGAGCGCAGTCAGCGTGAGTACTATCTGAATGAGCAGATGAAGGCCATTCAGAAAGAGCTCGGCGATGGCGACGAAGGTCACAACGAAATCGAAGAGCTGAAGAAGCGCATCGATGCCGCTGGCCTGCCAAAGGATGCGCTCGCCAAGGCCCAGGCCGAGCTGAACAAGCTCAAGCAAATGTCGCCGATGTCTGCCGAAGCCACCGTGGTGCGTTCCTACATCGACTGGCTGGTCCAGGTGCCGTGGAAAGCCCAGAGCAAAGTCCGCCTGGACCTGGCGCGTGCCGAGGACATCCTCGATGCGGACCATTACGGCCTGGAAGAGGTCAAGGAACGCATCCTTGAATACCTCGCCGTGCAGAAACGCGTGAAGAAGATTCGTGGCCCGGTCCTGTGCCTGGTCGGTCCTCCGGGTGTCGGTAAGACTTCCCTGGCGGAATCGATCGCCCACGCCACCAACCGCAAATTTGTGCGAATGGCGCTTGGCGGGGTGCGTGACGAGGCGGAAATTCGCGGTCATCGCCGCACGTACATCGGTTCCATGCCAGGAAGATTGATTCAAAAGATGACGAAGGTGGGTGTACGCAACCCGCTGTTCCTTTTGGATGAAATCGACAAGATGGGCAGCGATATGCGCGGTGATCCTGCGTCTGCGTTGCTTGAGGTGCTCGATCCCGAGCAGAATCACAATTTCAACGATCACTATCTGGAAGTCGACTACGACCTCTCCGACGTGATGTTCCTGTGCACCTCCAACTCAATGAATATCCCGCCAGCGTTGCTGGACCGGATGGAGGTGATTCGTCTGCCGGGCTACACCGAAGACGAGAAAATCAACATCGCCGTCAAGTACCTTTCGCCCAAGCAGATCCAGGCCAACGGCTTGAAAAAGGGTGAGCTGGAATTTGACGAGGAGGCGATTCGCGACATCATTCGTTACTACACCCGTGAAGCCGGTGTGCGTGGTCTCGAGCGGCAGATTGCCAAGGTCTGCCGCAAGGCGGTCAAGGAGCACGCGCTGGAAAAACGCTTCGCGGTCAAGGTGACATCCGATCTGCTGGAGCACTTCCTCGGTGTGCGCAAGTTCCGCTACGGGCTCGCCGAGCAACAGGACCAGATCGGTCAGGTGACCGGCCTCGCGTGGACGCAGGTCGGCGGCGAGTTGCTGACCATTGAAGCCGCCGTGGTTCCGGGCAAGGGCCAATTGATCAAGACCGGTTCCCTCGGCGATGTCATGGTGGAGTCGATCACCGCGGCGCTGACAGTTGTGCGCAGCCGTGCGCGCAGCCTGGGCATTCCCCTGGATTTCCATGAGAAGCGGGACACGCATATCCACATGCCGGAGGGGGCTACACCCAAGGATGGACCGAGCGCCGGCGTGGGCATGTGCACCGCCCTGGTTTCTGCATTGACCGGCATTCCGGTGCGTGCGGATGTCGCCATGACCGGTGAAATCACCCTGCGTGGCCAGGTCCTGGCGATTGGCGGCCTGAAAGAAAAACTTCTGGCAGCTCACCGTGGCGGGATCAAGATCGTGATCATTCCGGAAGAGAATGTCCGTGATCTCAAGGAAATTCCCGACAACATCAAGCAGGATCTTCAGATCAAACCGGTTAAATGGATTGACGAAGTCCTGCAAATTGCGCTGCAATACGCGCCGGAGCCCTTGCCGGATGTGGCTCCGGAGATTGTCGCAAAGGAAGAAAAGCGAGAGTCTGATTCTAAGGAAAGAATTAGCACGCATTAATACGCATTTGCCTGGGGGGCTTCCTTGACAGTTTTTTAGAGCCCTTGTTATAAAGCGGCTCTTAAGTGTCTGCAGGCCATTCAGCACTCGTTTTTGCTTTCACCAAAAAAACTTAGAATCATCTCAAATAGATATAAGGGGACTTAGAGTGAACAAGTCGGAACTGATTGATGCTATCGCTGCATCCGCTGATATCCCGAAAGCTGCTGCTGGCCGTGCGCTGGACGCTGTAATCGAATCCGTCACTGGCGCTCTCAAGGCTGGCGACTCTGTTGTTCTGGTGGGTTTCGGTACTTTCTCCGTTACCGATCGTCCAGCTCGTGTTGGTCGCAACCCGCAGACTGGCAAGACGCTGCAAATCGCCGCTGCCAAAAAGCCAGGCTTCAAAGCTGGTAAAGCGCTGAAAGAAGCCGTCAACTAAGGTTTCATTGAGTTTATCCGGGTCGGGGTCATGCCTGGCTTGGCAGCGGAGCGGTAATGCAGCCGGCACATACGGGCTGTCACGCCAGGGCTCGCGGGTTCGAGCCCGGTCCGCTCCGCCAGTTACGAGAAGGCGCATCCTCGGATGCGCCTTTCTTCTATCCGGATTCTACCCACGCTCCACGGTTGCCTAATTTTGAAGTTCAACCGTTTCTGGGGGACGCATGCTGCAGAATATCAGGGACAATTCACAAGGCTGGATTGCCAAGACCATCATCGGAATCATCGTCGCATTGATGGCGTTGACCGGTTTCGAGGCTATTTTTCAAGCCACCACCAACAGCAATGACGCGGCCAAGGTCAACGGCGAAAAAATCAGCCAGAACGAGCTGAGCCAGGCGGTCGATATGCAACGCCGTCAGCTCATGCAACAGCTGGGCAAGGATTTCGACGCCTCCCTGCTGGACGAGAAGATGCTGCGTGACTCGGCGCTCAAAGGGCTGATCGATCGCAAGCTGCTGCTGCAAGGCGCGCATGATGCGAAATTCGCTTTCTCCGAAGCCGCGCTGGACCAGGTGATCCTGCAAACGCCGGAATTCCAGGTCGATGGTAAATTCAGTCCTGAGCGTTTCGACCAGGTGATTCGCCAGTTGGGTTATGGCCGACTGCAGTTCCGCGAGATGCTGGCGCAGGAAATGCTCATTGGCCAATTGCGTGCCGGTCTCGCTGGCAGCGGTTTTGTCACCGATGCCCAGGTGTTGGCATTCGCCCGCCTGGAAAAGCAGACCCGTGATTTCGCTACGCTCACCGTCAAGGCGGATCCGGCGGCCGTGAAGCTGACCGACGATGAGGTTAAGGCTTACTACGATCAGCACGCCAAGGAGTTCATGACGCCTGATCAGGTAGTCATCGACTATCTCGAGCTGAAGAAGGCTTCGTTCTTCGATCAGGTCAGCGTCAAGGATGAAGATCTGCAGGCGGCTTACCAGAAAGAGATCGCCAATCTTTCCGAACAGCGTCGTGCTGCGCACATCCTGATTGAAGTGAACGACAAGGTCACCGAAGCCCAGGCCAAGGCCAAGATCGAGGAAATCCAGGCTCGACTGGCCAAAGGCGAGTCGTTTGAGGCGCTGGCGAAGGAATTCTCCCAGGATCCGGGCTCAGCCAACAACGGCGGCGATCTCGGTTATGCCGGTCCAGGTGTCTATGATCCGGAGTTCGAAAAGGCGCTGTATGCGTTGAACAAGGATCAGGTCTCGGCACCGGTGCGAACCGATTTCGGCCTGCACCTGATCAAGCTGCTGGGTGTCGAAGCGCCTGAGGTTCCGAGTTTTGCGAGCCTGAAGGACAAGCTGACCCGCGATCTGAAGACCCAGCAAGTGGAGCAGCGGTTCGTCGAGGCGACCAAGCAACTGGAAGACGCTTCGTTCGAGGCTTCCGACCTGGCCCAGCCAGCCCAGGACCTTAAGCTGACCGTCCATACGTCGGCACCGTTCGGTCGTGAAGGCGGCGAAGGAATCGCGGCAAACCGTGCCGTGATCACCGCTGCGTTCAGCCCGGAAGTGCTGGAGGAGGGGGCCAACAGTACCGCCATCGAGCTGGATCCGGAAACCGTCGTGGTGCTGCGCGCCAAGGAGCATCGCAAGCCTCAGCAGCTTCCGCTGGAAAACGTGGCCGGGCCGATCCGCGCCCAATTGGCCAAGGAACACGCCAGCGCTGCCGCCAAGACTCAGGCCGATGAGTTGATTGCCAGCCTGCGCGATGGCAAGACGGCGCTGGACAAGCCTGTCAACGGTCAAGGCTGGAAAGTCGTCGAAGCGGCGACCCGCAGCCAGGAAGGTATCGACCCTGCGGTACTGCAGGCGCTGTTCCGCATGTCCAAGCCTGAGTCGAAGGACAAGCCGACGTTCGCCAGCGTGACCCTGCCTGACGGCGGCGTGACGGTCCTGCGCTTGAACGGCGTCAACGAAGGTGCTGCTCCGACCGAGGAAGAAAAGGCCGAATACCGTCGGTACCTGGCGTCCCGTGTCGGCCAGCAGGACTTCGCGGCTTATCGCAAGCAATTGGAAAGCGAGGCAGACATCAAGCGCTTCTGACTTGATGCGTGACCCTGAAGACCCTGGCCGAAAGGTCGGGGTCTTTTTGTATCCGTGTATTGCCAGGACGGCGATGTTCGTCGATTCATCAGGATTGCTTCTTTTTCCCGCTGGCATCCGCCCGTAGACTTGTAAGCCCTTTGAGACAAGATTACCCAAGCTGTCCGGCCGCATTCTGTTGCACAATACGCCCCGGACTGTTTTCCTCAGGATGTTCAATGTTCAGATCATTTCACATGCGCACCGTTGGGCTGGCATTGCTGCTGGTCGTCGCGACCGGTTGCTCTTCAAAGAAAGCGGCCATTTACGAGCACGAGAACTTCGATGATTCGGGCACGTTCTCGCGTACCTATCCGGTGACTGACGTGGCGACTTGTGAAGCAGGACGTCGTGCGCTGCTGAGCCAGGGGTACATCATCACCAGCAGCGATCCGAAGCTGGTCAGCGGCCACAAGAGTTTCCAGCAGACCGGCGACACGCACATGGAGATTAGTTTCAACTTGGTCTGTGCCGAAGATGGCGGTCCGGGCCACCGCGCCACGATCTTTGCCAACGCTCTACAGGACCGGTATGCCCTGAAGAAGACCAATAACTCCGCCAGCCTGGGCGTGGGTGTATTGGGGTCGGTGTCGATGCCGATTGGCTCGTCGGACGATTCGATGGTCAAGGTCGCCAGCGAAACGGTGTCCGCAGCTAAATTCTATGAGCGTTTCTTTGCGCTGGTGGAGGTGTTCCTGCCTCCCGAAGCGAAAAAAGCCGCTGGAAACGTCGACAAACCGAAAGCCGAACTGGGCATTCCAGAGCCGAAGGTGGAGCCGGCTGCCCTGGCTCCCGCCGCAACTCCAGCGCCTGCGACAATCCCGGCACCCGAGCCGACTCCTGCTCCCGTTGCGCCGGTCGAAGAGGCTGCTCCAGCACCTGTCGAAACCGCGCCGGCCGCTTCCGAGCCGGTCGCGCCGCCTGCCGAGCCTGCGCCAATCGCTCCCAGCGAGCCGGAGTCCTACGCACCCCCGTCGACAGAGAGCATTACTCCGCCACCGCCCAGTTCCTTGCCGGCGCCAACCGAGCCGATCCAGCCGCTTCCTGCATCCTGAGCCTGTGGTGGGGCGGTAACGCCTTGCCACACCTGCGCTGATTAAATTCCCAATGCTGTGCTACGTTTAATTTATGAAGCCTTGGCTTCATGTTTTGTTCATCAAGCAGCTTTATGCTGATTCCAAGGCCATCAGGCACCGGTTTCAACGATTATTGGGAAGGACAGGCAATGGACGATTATCAGGAAGAGCTGCTCGAATATCAGGCTTATGAACTGGACCCCCTGGAACCTGCCGAAGACGCCACGGAACTGTAGGTAGCAGACATTACAGTGCAGGCCGGGAGCCTGGTCTTCAAGTCGCTCTACGGCTACGCCGGAATTCTCCCGGCGTCTGGTTGTTCCAGCGCTTGAAAGCCCGTTGGAATGCCTCGGCCGAGGCGAACCCCAGCAGGTAAGCGATTTCGCCAAAGGCCAGCTCCGTGTCGCGGATGTACGTCATGGCGAGGTCTCGGCGAGTGTCGTTGAGGATCGCCCGGAACTGCGTACCTTCTTCCGCCAGCTTGCGGCGCAGTGTCCAGGTTGGCAGCTTCAGGCGCATCGCCACTTCTTCCAGATCCGGCTCCCGTCCGCCGTTGAGCAACGGCCCCAGCAATTGAATGATGCGCTCGCGCAGGGTGCGGGTGCGAGTCAGCTGTTCCAGTTCCCGTTCACATAACTGAACCAGATGGCGCCAGGTGCTTGGGCAATGCTGTGGGTTGCGCAGGGCGAGGCTTTCCAGCCCCAGGCGCAATTGGTTCTGCTCGGCTGCGAACTGGATCGGGCCTTCGCCGAGGCTGCGGTAGGCTTCGAGGTAAGTTGGCTCCTCGAATTCGATTTCGATACGTTCGGCCCGCAACACCACGTCGCAGACGCTGGACAGTTGCTGGAGCCAGCCCGCAATGATCGAATCCACGACGAAGCGGTTGTAGGCGTTATACGGGCTGATGGAGTAGAACCGCAGCCACGCGCCCCGGGCGTCCTCGTGAAGACTCGATTGACCACGGTAATTGGAACCATACAGCGGCTCGAAGCGGATCATGCAGCGTGCGGCTTCGCGTACGGTGGGCGCCTGGGCCGCGGTGACGCCGGCCAGCCCGGCCTGGCTCAGGCGACTGAGCTGGCCCATGCGCAGGCCCAGGGCCGGATCCTGTGTCAGTTGGATGGCGGCATGGCCCAGGCGCATGTAGCGCGGGATCGATAGGCGCGCCCCGGGCTCAGCCAGGCGCGCGGCATCGAGGCCGTATTGTTCGAGCAATGGCTGTGGGTCATGGCCGTGACTGGCCACTGCGTCCGCCAGGCTATGGACGAAACCTACGGACAGGTTACCCAGGCGCATAGGCTTTTGCATATCTAAAGCCACAAGTTCAGCAGGCGTGCGCCACGGGCTTCACCATCGGTGAATTGCTCGCCGTTGTGGCTGATGAAGCTCTGGCCAGCGCTGCCGTTGTCCCAGAACTGCCCACGCAAGAATACGCTGACGCCGCCGCGGGCCTGGCTGATGGGCAACCGGCTGGTCAACGTCAGTCGACGCCAGGCCTGCCCCTCGCTCACCTCACCGGGCTTGAGGCTCACTTCGCTTGGCGTGGACAGGCCTTTGTAGCCGGCCCAAGGCTTGTTCCAGGCGTCGCGGCCGATGACAAAGGCGGGCACGGCGATCAGTTGGGCCCCTTGTTCGTCAAGTTGTCGATAATGAAGCGGATACCAACTGTCGCTGCCGATCAGCACGCCCAGGCGCCCGGCCGGCGTGTCAATGACGTGGGTGACGTCCGGCCGTTCGGCCCCAAGCACGTCCTGCTGGTCAAACACCGGATGTCGCTGGCGTTGTGGTTGGCCGATCGGCCGGCCGTCACGACCGAACACCAGGCTGCTGTTGTACAACGCGCCACGACCGATTTTCAGCTCGCCTTCGCTGACGCTGGGCTCGGGCAGTACGATGGAGCCGGCCACGAGCGTTACGCCGAACTCCTTGGCCAGCCCACCGAACAGCGCCTGGTAGTCATGGGCCATGCTGTCCGCCTTCATGCGCAGGTACGCATCGTCCAGCCGGCTGTCGCCCTGGGCGTCCGCCAATGCGCGGATAAAGGCCAGCGGATTGCTGATGGCGAGCCAGTTCATGGCCTGTTTGAAGGTAGTGGCCTGGTACACCTCGTCCTTTTCGCCGCTGACCATCAGCCAGGTGCCGATATGCTCGGGCAGGACCACGACGGTTTTTTCGTTGACGAACCCTTGGTCGCGGGCAGTCTGCAGGTACGCTGCCAGCTTGCGATGCAGGCGTTCGGGGCTCTGGTAGTCGGTGGGGAACAATTCCGGCTGGATGCCCAGCAGGTTGCCTCGGTCGGCCGGCGTGCCCCGGTCGACCGCCAGGTTGATCCGCAGGTCTGACAGGTAATGGCCCGCCGGACGGTCTGCTGTCCACAGTGCATAAGTGATCAGGACGGCCGTCAGGGCCAATGAGAACAGCAGGTACAGAAATTTGCGCATGGGGACAGTCGATGGCCGCGTACAGGTTCGTGATTTTCATCAGAAGTCACGCGGCAGGGTACGGTAAAACAACGGTTTAGCGAAAGGGCGCGTGCGTGCACTTCGGGACCCGTCTGCCGGCGCGGCCTCTGTGCATTTCGATCATCAAGTTGTCAGTTACGGCCATTGAGCGCTCGCATCCCGACTCTTACGCTGTCGGTCATGACTGATGGAAGCCGCAGAGCTTCCGCATTTTTCCGTGATCGCCCGTGGAGTTATCGATGACCGCCCCTCATTACCCGCATTTGCTCGCCCCGTTGGACCTGGGTTTCACCACGTTGCGCAACCGTACCCTGATGGGATCGATGCACACCGGCCTTGAAGAAAAGCCCGGCGGCTTCGAGCGCATGGCGGCGTACTTCGCCGAGCGGGCCCGGGGTGGGGTCGGCCTGATGGTCACCGGTGGAATCGGGCCGAACGATGAAGGTGGCGTGTACTCCGGCGCGGCCAAGCTGACCACCGAGGAAGAGGCCCTCAAGCATCAGGTCGTCACGCGGGCCGTGCACGAAGCGGGGGGCAAGATCTGCATGCAGATCCTCCACGCGGGACGTTATGCCTACAGCCCCAAGCAGGTGGCGCCAAGCGCGATCCAGGCGCCGATCAACCCGTTCAAGCCCAAGGAGCTGGACGAAGAGGGCATCGAGAAACAGATCCGCGATTTTGTCACCTGTTCGGTATTGGCTCAAAAGGCCGAGTACGACGGTGTCGAAATCATGGGCTCGGAAGGCTATTTCATCAACCAGTTCCTGGCTGCGCATACCAACCACCGTACCGACCGCTGGGGTGGGAGCTACGAAAACCGCATGCGTCTGCCGGTGGAAATCGTGCGCCGCGTACGCGAAGCGGTGGGGCCGAACTTCATCATTATCTTTCGCCTGTCCATGCTCGACCTGGTTGAAGGTGGCAGCACCTGGGATGAAATCGTCCAGTTGGCCAAGGCCATCGAACAGGCCGGCGCAACTATCATCAATACCGGTATCGGTTGGCATGAGGCGCGTATTCCCACTATCGCCACCAAGGTCCCGCGGGCGGCGTTCAGTAAAGTCACCGCCAAGCTGCGCGGCTCGGTGAGTATTCCGTTGATTACCACCAACCGCATCAACACCCCTGAGGTGGCCGAGCAGATCCTCGCCGAAGGCGACGCCGACATGGTGTCCATGGCGCGGCCGTTCCTTGCGGACCCGGAGTTCGTCAACAAGGCCGCCGCTGGCCGCGCAGACGAAATCAACACCTGCATCGGCTGCAACCAGGCCTGCCTCGACCATACGTTCGGGGGCAAGCTCACCAGTTGCCTGGTGAACCCGCGGGCCTGCCATGAAACCGAACTCAATTACCTGCCCGTAACCCAGGCGAAGAAAATCGCCGTGGTGGGCGCCGGTCCTGCCGGATTGTCCGCGGCCACCGTGGCGGCCGAACGCGGTCATCAAGTGACGCTGTTTGATTCGGCCAGCGAAATTGGCGGCCAGTTCAACGTCGCCAAGCGCGTTCCGGGCAAGGAGGAGTTCTTCGAAACCCTGCGTTATTTCAAACGCAAGTTGCAGACTACCCACGTCGAGTTGTGCCTCGATACCCGGGTCGATGTGGCGCAACTGGTGGCCGGCGGTTTTGACGAGATCATCCTGGCCACCGGCATCGCCCCGCGCTTACCGGCGATCCCGGGTGTCGAGCATCCCAAGGTGCTGAGCTACCTGGACGTGATCCTTGAACGCAAGCCGGTGGGCCGCAGTGTCGCCGTGATCGGGGCCGGCGGGATCGGTTTCGATGTGTCGGAGTTTCTCGTTCATCAGGGGGTTGCCACCAGCCAGGACCGTGAGGCGTTCTGGAAGGAGTGGGGCATCGACACCCAGCTGCAGGCTCGCGGCGGCGTGGCTGGAATCAAGCCCGAACCTCATGCACCGGCGCGGCAGGTGTTCCTGTTGCAGCGCAAGAAATCCAAGGTCGGCGACGGGCTGGGCAAGACCACCGGCTGGATTCATCGCACCGGCCTGAAGAACAAACAGGTGCAGATGCTCAACAGCGTCGAATACCTGAAGATCGATGACGAAGGCCTGCACATTCGCATTGGCGAAACGGGCGAGCCACAAGTGCTGGCCGTCGACAACGTGGTCATTTGTGCCGGCCAGGATCCGTTGCGCGAGTTGCAGGAAGGCCTGGAGGCGGCGGGGCAGACTGTCCACCTCATCGGCGGCGCGGATGTGGCGGCGGAGCTGGATGCCAAACGCGCGATCAACCAGGGCTCGCGGTTGGCGGCGCAGTTGTAGCGCTCAGCCTTCCGGGAAAGGTTTGCCCTTGTGGGAGCGAGCTTGCTCGCGATAGCGGTCAGTCATTTGTATGAGTGTCGACTGACCTGGCGCTATCGCGAGCAAGCTCGCTCCCACAGGGTGACGGGGGTGTATCCGGATCCTCATACCGCCCGCCACCAAGCTGATAAGATCCCGGCACCTTCCCATCCGGTCTGCTGCAATGCTTTTGTCTGCCCTCGACTGGCATCCTCAACCGCGCCTCGAACCCCTTCACCTCGACTGGCTGGCGCGGGCCGGTATCGAGGTGGCGGTCTTGCGCCTGGACCGTATCGATCCGCTCATCAGCGGCAATAAATGGTTCAAGCTGCTTCATCATCTGCGTGCTGCCCATGCCAACGGTGCGGAGGGCGTGATGAGCCTCGGCGGCGCCTATTCCAATCATTTGCATGCGTTGGCTGCGGCGGGGCAGCGATTCGGTTTCCAGACGGTGGGGTTATTGCGCGGCCATCCCCGGGAGACGCCTACGACGCTTGATCTACAGACGTTCGGCATGACCTTGCACTGGTTGGGTTACGGCGGGTATCGAGAGCGGCATGAGCCGGGGTTCTGGGCTCTCTGGCAGGCACAGTACCCGCATTTATGGCCGATAGCTGAAGGGGGCTCGGGGTTGCCCGGCGCGCAAGGCTGCATGTCCTGGGTAGCGACCGCTCGCAGCCAATTGGCCACGTTGGGTTGGGAGGATTATGACGGTTGGTGGTTGGCCTGCGGCACCGGGACGTCGCTGGCGGGGCTGGTTCTGGCTGAAGCGGGCGAGCATCCGGTTCATGGTGTCCTGGCGGTGCCTGGAGACCATGGGGTGCTGCAACATGTTGAAAGCATTCTGGTGGAGGCGGGGCTGGGCAATCCAGCTTATGAGTTGCTTGACGGCAGCCGTGGCGGTTTTGCCCGGGTGGATGCCGGGCTCAGCGAGTTCATCGAGACTACCAGCGCTATCGAGTTGGAGCCGCTATATACCGGCAAGGCGCTGATGCTGCTCAAGGCCCGGGTCGAGGCCGGAGTCTTTGGCGCCGGCACTCGCTTGATTTTTGTTCATACCGGTGGCTTGCAAGGTCGCCGCGGGTTTGAGTGATCGACCGTCAATTACATATGGGCATCATCGGTAGCAAATGCTGTTGAGGAGTGCCGGTTTTGGCTGAAATCATATTTGTACGCTTTTTATAATTTGTAGGGGGCGGGGGATTTATTTATTGTTGTCCGCAAGTTCGCTGGATTGGCGAACTAACGATTCGGCTTGGCCGGATCGTATTTGTTTCTTAAAGGGAATTTAAAGATGAATAAGTCATGTGGTAGAGACGGCTGCAAAGGCATCGCAAGAAAGTTGATGGCAATAGGGCCGCCCTTGAAGCCGAGACCGAAACCAGCCCCCAAGCCGGTCGTTCCGCCGACGCCTAAACCAGTGCCTAAACCAGTGCCTAAACCGACCCCGAAGCCGGTGCCCGAACCAACCCCGAAGCCGGTGCCAAAACCCAAACCCAAGCCGGCCCCCCGGCCAATACCCAGGCCCAAGCCAAACGACGCACCACCAGCGCCTTCCCAGCCCAAGCCTAATCCAAACCCCCAGCCGACACCCGCACCAATCCCTTGGCCTGTTTTTAATGTCGCTGTTGATCCTCTTGCCATCTATACCCTCATCAAAGCACCTGGAAGTGTCCAGAACAACGACGGAACAACTTCTTTAACCGATGGCAGTGTCATTAATGCAGAAAACAATTCGGTGACGCGACCGGATGGAATTATTCAGTACGATGACGGAACAGTGAAATATCCTGACGGACGTGTTGTTTTTGCCAACGGCCAAACTGAATATCCGGATGGCAGCGTGTTGTATTCCGATGGAGATTGGCTGGATAAAGACGGCCACAAAATCAATTGATGCAGTCATGACTTTTAGCGACTGAGCCGGGGCGGTACTGGCGCGTCGAGTTGGCATTACCGAAGGGCGCGGCTGCCAACGGCCCGGACGTTCAAGGGGTCGGATCAGGAGGGCTCAGCAGCCAATCCAGCAATAATCCAGTATCACGAGCGGGCGGTGTGGAAGGGCCGACGATTGACCCGCCGAGGTCGCCGGCGCCGGAGCCCGGGAGGCTGAATATTCCGGGGCATAGCACTGGCCTGTCGGGATCGCCGTCGAGAAAAGTCACCAGTACCTGGCTGCCAGCCAGCGGCACCTGGCTGTCATGCAAGGTCAACCGCGACAGAGGCAATGTGATGACTTCGCCCTCCCGGGTCCAAAGGCTGACGTTAACCTGGCCATGCCCATGCTGGCCGTGCACATAGGCAAGATGACTGCCGGCGATTCGCGGTTTCGGGTGCTTGAGGGCTGGCCTGAACACCGTCGACCATGGGATCGCCAGGAACCGATTGCGATAGTGTCGGGACGCAGGAAGGAAGGAAGACGGGGCGTCGAGGATCGAAGGCTGCCGCCCGCGATGCGTGATCTCGGTAACCAACCATTGATCGTTGAACGTTGATATCGGATGGCCTTCGATCTGTACGATGACGGCGCTGCGCAGGGTTGGCTGGCTGCTCTGGCCGTGGATGTCGCTGTATGTGCAGCGCAGCCGCTCAAGGGTCCGGCGACCCGCCTGCTGGGTATGTGCAACGTTGTGCCAGGCGGCTTCCTGCGGGGGGCCGATGAAAGGGTGGTTAGCTGCCGAGGTTTCAAAAATCGCGGCCGACGTCCGATCCCTGGCGTTGGCCGGCAACGCCGGTGGCGTGAGGTGATGGCGCTGGTACAGTCGCGCTATTGTTGGCCGCCGGCCTTCCTCCTGATGCAGGTTCAACCCGACCGGCTGATCAGGGAAACTTGTCGCCTCTTCGGCAAATACCAGCACATGGCCGGTAGGGGCGTGCTCGAAGTGATAGTGGATGCCTTCTTCCTCACACAGCCGTTGTAACAGTGCAAGATCGCTTTCGTTGTATTGGACACAGAACGGCCGGCATGGGTAGTGCCCGTGTGGCAATTCAAACCGGTAACTGTGGGTGGGCAGTTGGTGTTCTTCCAGCAAGTGTTGCAGCACCTGGACTGCGCTGAGCCGGCCAAAGACCCGGCGTCGCGGACTCTGCTCCAGTCTCTGCAGGTAAGGCACCAGCGTCAGGCGATAGCCTATGCATTGCCGGGCATGGGAGGTCAGGCTGACGCTGGCGATGATCCCATGCACGCCCGACTCGGCACTGAGGTGCAGGAACGCCTGTTGGCCGAGAATGATATCGAGGTCGATCGGCGGCGTCAGGCCAAGCAAGTCGAGGTCGAACCGAAAAGGTTGGTTGAGGGCTTCTCGGCCGCCAAATCTCTGGACGTGAAGCTGCAGGTTGCTTTCGGTGAGTGTGAGGCTGAAGGAATAATCCGTGTCGTTGCGCATCGCAGCTCTTATTTACTGGGAGAGGGCGCTGAGGGTACGAAACCGCTGTGCACTACGGTGTATCCGAATGGCACTTTCAGAAATCCCCTACATCAGATTGTGAAAATGTCGATCCGGCCAGCGCGATTTTTTGGTCGATCAGCCGGTTTAGGCCGTATAAACTTGGCGCCACAGCGCCGGCCGGCAGATGTCTCGGCGCGTCAGACAAGAGAGTGAGTAATGGGCGCACAGTGGAAGGTTAAACACAAAGAAGCGGCTGCCAACGCCAAAGGCAAGATTTTCGGCAAGCTGGTGAAGGAGATCACCATCGCGGCGCGTAACGGCGTCGATGTCGCTACCAATGCGCACCTGCGCCTGGTGGTTGAACAGGCGAAAAAGGCCTCGATGCCCCGCGAGACCCTGGAGCGCGCGATCAAGAAAGGCTCCGGCCAGCTCGGTGAAACCGTTCAGTATCATCGCGTGACCTACGAAGGGTTCGCGCCCCATCAGGTGCCGCTGATCGTTGAGTGTGTGACCGACAACATCAACCGTACCGTCGCCGAAATCCGTGTCGCGTTCCGCAAGGGCCAGTTGGGTGCTTCCGGTTCGGTCGCCTGGGATTTCAACCATGTCGGCATGATCGAAGCTGCGCCGGACAGCCCTGACGCCGATCCGGAAATGGCCGCCATCGAGGCCGGTGCCCAGGATTTCGAGCCGGGCGAAGACGGGGCGACGCTTTTCATCACCGAACCTGCCGACCTTGACGCCGTTCAGAAAGCATTGCCGGAGCAGGGTTTCACCGTGCTGTCGGCCAAATTGGGCTATCAGCCGAAAAACCCGGTCAGCGGCCTGAGCGACGAGCAGATGGCCGAAGTCGAGGCGTTCCTGGAAGGCCTCGACAACCATGACGATGTGCAGGACATGTTTGTCGGCCTGGCCGGTTAAGCGACTTACCTTGTGGTAAGGGAGGCAGCTCCCTCGCCACGGTCGCCGAACAAGCCAGCTATCTCGTCAAACCCCGGCCGCGCCAGTACGTCCGGCTGACAGCAGCGCGTCTCCAGCTGTCGCAACCGCTCAAGCGTCTCATCCGCGAGCGCCGGCTCGATCCGCGCCAGCAACTCCCCCAGCAGAATCCCGAACGCCCGCACCTCGATGCGTTGCAGGGCGCGCGTTTGTGGCGTGTCAGCCGTGGCATGGAAAGACGCCGCGCCGAAGTCGCCGAGCAGGCAATCGCCCTGGTCGTTGCAAAGGATATTGTGGCCGTACAGATCCCCATGGGTGATGCCCTGGCGATGCAGGTGCGCCGCCACCGACGCAACGCCTTGGGCGATGCGCAAGGCCGCCGCTGCGCTCAGCCGCAGCTCGTCGTCGTAGACGTCGCGGGTGCAGGACGCCAGGCTCGGCAGCCCGGCCAGGTTGCGGTAATCGGGTCCGATCAGGGCCATCACCAGCCCGGCCTGTTGCCCGGGATGACCGCTGACCTGGCCCAATACTTCGATCAGGTTAGGATGCTTGCCGGCTGTGATGCAGGCATGCATTTCATGCAGTGGCGAGCCATCGCTGGTCATCTGGCCTTTGTACAGCTTGACCGCGACGTTTCGCGCGGTGCGGCCCGGTGCTTGCCACAGCGCTTGATGGATCACCCCCGAAGCACCTTCGCCGAGAGTGTGTTGCAATCTCAGTTGCGGCCAGTCGACAGGCGTGGCGGCATGCAGCGCGGCGGCCTCGGCCTGGGCTTCCAAGGGATTCCCGGCGTAGGCCAGCCAACTGAGGCTCGGCAGCTCCAACAACCAGGACGGCAATTCGGTCAGTTGATTGGCGGCGATGCGCAGCAATTCGAGGCGATGACATTGGGCGAGGCTCTCGGGCAGTTGCTGAAGACGATTGCCCGCCAGCATCAGCTTTTGCAGGTGCGGGCGATGGCCCAGTTCATCCGGCAACTGGCTGACGCGGTTATCGGTCAGGATCAGCCAGCGCAGCAGTGGCGGCAAAGCCTGAGCGGTCACGTGCTCGATGCGGTTGGCCTTGAAGCCGATCATGGTCAACGCGCTGCAGCGTCCCAGGCATTCGGGCAGTTCGGTGAAACGGTTGTCGGAGCAGAACAGCACGCGCAGGTGCGGCAGCCGATACAGGTCGTCGGGCAGCGTATCGAGCTGGTTGCCGCTCAGGTCGAGAATTTCGAGGGAGTCCGCCAGGTTGAAAATTTCCCGGGGAAACTCCGTCAGGCCGCACGAGAGCTTCAGTCGGGTAATGCCTGACAGCTGGCCGGTGCGCAGTTGGGTGAGGGTGTGCATGGGCGGGGTCGCTGTTACCAAGAAACGGGCACTGCGCTGGGGCCCGACAGTTAATCAGTTTATCAGCCTTACTGATATCGTTCAGATCTAGCACAGGTACCTATGCAAGCATCCGGGCGTATCCCTGCGCTGGGCGATGCCTCCGGAAACGGCCAATTGGCTGCCCGATACCGAAGGCTATGACGAGGGTGCATTAAGCAAGAGCAGTTCGTCCGCCGATCATTTTCTCCATGGCGATTCGAAGTTCTTTCATTGAAGGCTTTTCAATCAGCCTATAAGAAATGTAAGAGAAGATTATACAGATGGAGCACAGGATTATTCCGCTGACCAAGCCATATTGCGACCATCCGGGTATGTGTCGATTAAAGAATGAGTAGTGATATTCAACGACATTAATGATCTGATAGTGCCAAATATATATGCTGTAAGAAATTGTGCCAAGGAATGCAAATGGTGAGATTAACCATGCGAATATCTGATTGCACTCCTTGTCTTTGGTAAGGGAAATGCAGGACAACGCAAAAGCGATAGCTATGATGCGTCCAGCTTGGGCATGCAGCATATCGCCCAGGCATGCGTATACCGCCAATGCAGTAACCAAAAGGCAGATAACTAGTCTTGCTCTGTTGCTGGCCTCAGCAATGAAGATTCCCAGAGCAAAGGCGTAAAAAATTTGTGCAAACTTGAAGTATCCCAGCCAGCCGCATGCCCAGAAAGCCCCGAACAGTGCGAATGATGAAATCAGGATGATATATTTGTTGCGGATACCTGCCATTAATATTATGGGAACCAGGAGGTAGAACATTGCTTCATGGGTGAGTGTCCACAGAATAGGGTTGATGTCTCTTGCAACCGAAGGGTATAAGTCTTGAGAGAAAGTGAGGTGTCTGAATAGGCTCCATGCATCGTAAGTAGGAGTCCAGCGACTGCCGATATAGCTGATTGCGACCGTAACGACAAGTAAGTTTATGAGGTATAGCGGAACTAAGCGAGTAAAGCGATGGATTGCGTAGAGCTTAATCCCGCCGGGTGTTCCGATAATGCGCGTACCCGATTGCCAAATCAGATATCCACTTAAGCAAAAGAAAACATACACTCCAAACTCGCCGAGGAGGCCCTTGTGGGCAGAAAGCCATGCATTAGTTGCAAGCCCGGACGTGTCTGAGTGAGCAAAAAAAACGGCGGCGGCGGCGATTCCTCGCAGCGCGTCAATGGTTTTTGTATGGAAATTGTAGCTCATGTGATAAGAAGCCAAAGTGTTGTAGGCCAGTATAATGGCATCAATAACCTATGGGTCGAAGCCTCGCCACGTATGGGTTTTCGCCTCATGCAAACATGGGGGTACTCAACGCAGCCGAGAACTGAAACATCCAGAGGTTCCGTTTCCAGGGGAGGCCGCCAGTACGGCTACCTGGCAAACTCAGCCGCCGGCCATTCGTGCTGATGGACTCATCATAGCCTCGTCCAACAAGCGTCGTGTAACGGGGCCGTACATTTTTGCCCCTTCTTTTGAAAGGTGCGTCGCGTTGAAAAATACGGGTTTATTATTGTCATCGATGACAAGGCATTGATCGGCACTTGGGCAGGTCGCTTGCATCATGTCGATGTACTTGACGTTCCTTATCAGCCTCAGCGGCGCATTGATCTTTTCTGTTTCTGGGCTTTTGTATGTCGCCCCATAATGGCTGAGCCCCGCGCTCCTTCCCAAGGTAGTCGCGATGAAAGCGCTGTCTTTCAGTAGGTCCTTCCTGCCAAAGATATAAATTTCTGCCTTGGTCCGAGATGCCAGTTTATTGATTGCATCCAGGTAGTATGGCTCCGCGAAGTCGCGCCAATAAAAGGCTATAAATATCTTGTCGGCCTCGAGGAGAAGTTTCTGGTCGTCTGCTCTAGCCATACCCGTTTCGCATCGTTTTATATATTCGGGTAGTCTCATGGTTATGGGGTTGATTTTTTTAAAGAAGTTATCTTGTTTGTCTTTTTCTAGTAATGGAGTGCCGCAAGCGCTATCTATGAGGCGTGAAATAACGTTGAATTTCGAAAGGTAGTCATCTTCGTTGAGGATATTCATCAGATCTCCTGCTTGAGAGTCTCCAATGACAAGGATCTTTTCTTTCTTTGAGGAAGTATCGAAGCCCTCTGCTTCATTGAGACGTTTGATCAGTTCGAAAGCGTAGATCGAGGCTGAGCGCATGTCAATATTGCCGATTTCTCGAAGCTCGGCCGGTATTCGCCATGTCCATCCATTTTGAGTCCAGCTACTAGCAGCGGGAATAATAAGTACTATGGAGGCCAAGGCTGTCGCTAACGAAAACGCTGGGCCGCTCAGGAGAGCAGCTTGTTGATGTCGGAAAAACTTCTCGACCAGATAGTAAAGCGCGGTGGCTAAAACGAGAGTGCAGCAGATAAGCCAGAGTTTATGAAGGGGGCTGACGTTTCCCATGAGTGTGTAGCTGGTAAAGACAAAAACCGGCCAGTGGACCAGATAAAGTGAATAGCTGATTTCTCCAATCTTCACCGCCGGCCAGGATGAAAGCGGATACGCCAACGTCGAGTTTCGGCCTCCAAGGATCATCAAAGCAGCGCCAGCAGCGGGCACGAGAGCAGCTAAACCAGGAAATAGAGTTGTTTCGCTGCTAAAGACAAAGATGGCGTAGGCGACTAAAATCATTCCTGTCGCATAAACTGCGTTCGAGACAAGCTTGTTAAACTTATGTCGTTCTATAAAAGTCACCAGTCCACCTAGCAGGAATTCATGAACTCTGAAGGGTGTTAGGAAAAAAGCCCCGGACGCATCTGATTTCAAAAAAAGTACGGCGGAAGTCGCGCCTAGGGCTATGAGTGCAAGCAGGGTGACTTTGATGTGTGTGGTTTTCCTCAGTATTCCTAGTAATAGGATAGGCCATATTAGGTAAAACTGAATTTCTACGCCCAATGACCATGTGTGCAGGAGTGGTTTTATAGAAGCGCTTGAATCAAAGTATCCGCTTTCAAGCCAGAAAAATATGTTAGGTATGCCTGCAAGTGCGTAAACGGCTGATCCCGACATCGACTTGAAGTCTGATGGCGAGAATAAAAATAGAGCCGTAAGATAGGATGCGCCAATCGTAACGATAAGTGCTGGTAATAGTCTTCTGACGCGACGTAGGTAAAACTCTCCGAGATTAACCCGCTGATGTTCTTTCCATTGCTCGGTTATGATTCGAGTTATCAAGTAGCCACTGATTACAAAGAAGATGTCTACACCAACGAACCCTCCAGTGATTGAGCCGATCTTGAAGTGATACAGTATCACTGCGATTACAGCTACTGCTCGTAGCCCATCGATATCCGAGCGATAGCCGCCTTTTATATTTTGCATTGAGGCTCCGAGGTCCTTTCCTATAGCTGCGGAATTCTAGCCGAGTCGTTCCTGTCTCAGCCAGAGAAATCTGGACTCTACGATGCTTAGGCGATGTACAAAAGGTAATGTCGTAAACACCGCATGGCGCAGCCCAGCGAGACCATTGCCGTATACTTATCGCAAGCTTGTCGGAAATTGTAACGATGCGGCGGTTTTCGCTCCAACCAGCCGAGCATCCGTTCAATGATGTTACGCTGTTGGTTTTACATTCCGTGATTGTGCAAGTCACGAAACGTTGAGAAAATTTGCCCTTGAACCAGGCGCTGAGGGATGTGGCGCCAGGGAGCGCCAGAACAGAGCACTCACAGGACGCCATTTAGCATCAAGCGGTCCTCTGTTACTGAGTGCTCGTTACGGCGGGGTTCATTCAAATTGGTTTCGGCTGTTTTCGTAACCTAGCGCTCGATGCTGCGATTCCACCGCGCGTTCCAGGCCGGACGTTGCTCATTGACCTGGTCCCAATCCACCGCGATCGCGGTTTCCAGGTATTGCTTCATCGCTTCCACCTGGCCACGAGTCTTGTCAGTGGTCGGGGTGTTGGGGTTGGACGGGATCTGGTCGCCTTCCTCCAGGGCAATGGCCTGGGCTTCAGGCGTCAGCAGGAACGCGGCAAGTTTCTGCGCGAGTTCGGGTTCGCTGTTGTGGGCCACCGCGCATTCCGCGACGTTGAGCACCACTGCGCCTTCCTTCGGTTGTGCGTACTCGACTGGCATGCCCTTGAGTTTCAAGGCGGTCACCTGGGTCGGCGTCAGCGGGAACAGCGCGGCTTCGTCGGTTTGCAGCATTTCGGAGATTTTCGCCGAGCTGGGAATGTACTCCAGCACGTTGCGCCCGATCGTGTTCGGCCAGGCCTTGAAACCCGGTTCGACGTCGGTTTCGCTGCCGCCCTGGATCCGGTTGAACATCAGGAAACCGTGCAGGCCGAAGGTCGACGACGCCATGGACTGGAACACCACTTTGTCCTTGAACCGCGGGTCGGCCAGGTCCATCCACGAGGTGGGCGTGCTCCAGCCTTTTTCCTTGAACAGCCGCGTGTTGTACGCGAGCCCGGTGACTCCGAGGCTGACAGCTACGGCCTGGTCCTTGATCCGGCCCTTGGCCGGAATCTGCGCCAGGGGCGGGCTGTCTTCAAGCTTGTCGCACAGCCCCATGGCGATGGCGCGGTACATGATGCCGTCGTCGAGGAACATCACGTGCATCTGCGGGTTGCCCTTGCTGGCCTGGACCTTGGCGAGGATGTCGGCCGAGGTGCCCGGCACGATCACTACCTTGACGTTGTTGGCTTTCTCGAAGGCCGGCAGGACCTTGTCGGCATACAGCCGCTCCATGGTGCCGCCGTTCATGCCCAGGTAAAGCGTCGGCTCGGCCAACGCCTGGGTGACCGGGAGCAGGGCGCCCAGGCAAGCGGAACCCAGCGAGCAGAAACCGAACAGTGCACTGCGTTTGACGTTATTCATTGGCGCGACCTTCCTCTATCAAGCAACGGAGATGGAGTGGAACCGGGTGATGGAAAACGCATCCAGCGGCGTCGTTGATGCGCCGCAGCAGATGATCTCAGTGAGCGCCTGGCCCACCGCCGGGCCGATCTGGAAACCGGCGCCGGCAAAGCCGAACGCATGCAATAGACCGGACTGGGTACTGCTCGGGCCGATCACCGGTTGGCGATCGGGCAGGTAACCTTCGGTGCCGCTCCAGGTGCGAATCGCCTGGGCGCCCTCTAGGAACGGGTAGAGTTCGACGGCCTGGCGCAGGATCTCGATGACGGCGCTCTGGCCGGGGCGGGCGCGGGCGTCATCGAGGGCGAAACCCTGGCCGCCACCCAACACGCAATTGCCCCGGGCGACCTGGCGCGCATAAATGCCGCCGCCTTCCACGCCAGTGCTGGCGTCCATCACCACCGGCAGCGGCTCGGTGACCAGCATGGCCGGGTGCCCGGCGTGCATCGGTACGGCCTCGCCAAACTGCGCGGCGAACCGACTCGCCCAGGCCCCGGCGCAGTTCAGCAGCCATGGCGCGCGCAGTTCAAGGCCTGTCTCGGTGCGCACGACAAAGCGCTGGCCGTTGTGCGTCACCTGGTTGACCGGGCATTGTTCGTAAACCTTTGCGCCATGCCTGCGAGCCGCCTGGGCAAATGCCGGCGAGACCAGGCGCGGATTGGCGTGACCGTCGTCCGGGCACAGCGAGGCGCCGACCGCGACGTCGCCGACCCAGGGAAACCGCCTGCGCAGTTCATCGCGATCGAGCAATTGCAGATCCAGGCCGAAGCCATGACTGCTCGCGGCATAATCATGCAACGCACGCAGGTCATCGAGGCTGCGGGCCAGCTTCAGATGACCGCTACGCTGATACTCACCGTCGATGCCGATCAGTTGCGGCAATCGCGCCCAGATCTCATGCGCGCGTTGCGACAACGGCAGTTGCGACAATGGCCGCCCCTGGCGCCGTACGCCACCGTAATTCACGCCACTGGAATGCGAACCGCAGAAGTCCCGCTCCAGTAGCGCCACGCTCCGCCCGGCCTGGCTCAGGAACAACGCCGCCGAGGCGCCGACGATACCGCCGCCGATGACCAGCGCATCCACTTCGATCATGACTCGACCTCCAGGCCAAACGGGACCGGCTTGATCGGCGCCTGTGCCCGCAGACGGCCGATTTCCTGAACGTTGCGTCCACTTTCCCGAGCGATGATTTCCGCCGCCGCGGCACCGCACATCCGCCCCTGGCAGCGGCCCATGCCGACCCGGCAATGGGCCTTGACCCGGTTGATCTCCCAGTGGCCTTCATCGACGACCTGGCGGATGTCACCGACGCTGACTTCTTCGCAGCGGCAAATCATCAGCCCATCAGCGGCGCGGTCCGCCCAGTCCTCGGGAAACGCAAAGGCGCGCTCCAGGCCTTGCCGGAAACGGCCGATGCGTTCGAGGGATTGTTCCAGCTGGGCGCAGCGTTGCGGGTCGACCTGGTAGCCGAGATCTTCGAGCAATGCCAGGGCTGCCCGTTCGCCGGCCATTTCGGCGGCATCGGCGCCCATGATCCCGGCGCCATCGCCGGCCAGGTAGACCCCTGGCGAGCTGCTGCGCCCGGCGTGGTCGCGCTGCGGCAGCCACGCTCGGTTGAGCGGGTTCCAGGCAAACTCACAACCGAGCAGGTCGGCCAGTTGGGTTTCGCTGCGCAAGCCGTGGGCGAAGGCGACCGCATCGCAATCGAGCCGGTGCTGGCCTTTTCCGTTTTGCCATGACAACGACTGCACCCGGCGTTCGCCATCGATGCGCGAAAGGCTGGCGCCTTGCTGTACGGCGATGCCGTGGGCTGTGAGCCAGGCGCGGTAATAGAGGCCTTTGGCGAGGGTGGCCGGTTGTGCGAGCAGGCCGGGCAGGGCGCGGGCCTGGGCGCTCAAGGGGGAGCTGTCGAGCACCGCGACGACATGGGCGCCGGCCTTGGCGTATTGGTACGCCACCAGATACAACAACGGCCCGCTGCCGGCGAACACCACTCGCTCGCCGATGGCGCAGCCCTGGAACTTCAAGGCGATCTGCGCCGCGCCCAGGCTGTACACCCCGGGCAGCGTCCAGCCGGGGACCGGCAGGATCCGGTCGGTGGCGCCCGTCGCGACGATCACGCTGGCATACGCCAGGCGCGCGGCGCGGCCTTCATGCAAGGTATCCAGCAGCCCGCCCTCGGCGTTCCACACCAGCGTGTCGGGGCGATAGTCGATCTGCTCGCGCAATTCATCCACGGTCTGGTGCAGGGCGCTGGCCTTGTGCGCTTCGAAGCCATAGAGCTGGTTCGGCGTGCGCGTGAAGTTGGCCGGCTGGCGCCGGTAGATCTGCCCGCCGCCGCGTGCCGCCTCGTCCAGCAGGACCGGGTACACGCCATGGGCAACCAGGGTTTGCGCAGCGCGGATGCCGGCGGGGCCGGCGCCGATGATGGCTATGGGGTTCATGGCCACCTCGCTGGCGGGGCCGGGGGATTTGTTGCGTTATCAAAGCCGTCATCGCGAGCAAGCTCGCTCCCACATGTGATCAGTTGTGTATATTGGTTTTGTGCACGCAGCAGCCCCTCTGTGGGAGCGAGCTTGCTCGCGATGGGGCCATATGGGTTGGCAGTATTCATACCTTGCGCCCCGGTTCGCGGCTGATCTGCTGGCCGGCTTCGAGCAGCGTCGAGCAGGCGCGCACGCGGCGGCCGTCGCCCAATCGCACCCAGCAGTCCTGGCAGGCGCCCATCAGGCAGAAACCGGCCCGGGGCTCGGCGCTGAAGTCGCTGCCGCGCAAGTGCTCAGCGCAGATCAGCACGGCGGTCAGCACGGTATCGCCGAGCAAACCGCTGGCAGGCAAGCCGTCGAGCGTGAAGTCCAGGGCCGGGCGATCGCGCTCGGCCAGTCGTTTCAGCAGAGCCATGGCGCCCTCATTGTTTGCCCACCAGGACCCGATCCAGGCCATAGACCCGGTCGAGCAGAATCATCGTCAATGCAGTCAGCCCGATAACCAGCGCCGACACTGCCGCCATCATCGGGTCGATGGATTCGGTGGCGTACACATACATGCGCACCGGCAGGGTTTGCGTGGCCGGCGAGGTGACGAAGATCGACAGCGTGACTTCATCGAAGCTGTTGATGAACGCCAGCAACCAGCCTCCGGCCACGCCCGGCAGAATCATCGGCAAGGTGATCTGCCGGAACAGGGTGAAGCGCCCCGCGCCCAGCGATTGCGCAGCCTGTTCGGCGCTGCGGTCCAGGCCGATGGCCGACGCCAGCACCAGGCGCAGCACATAGGGCGTGATCACCAGCACGTGGGCGAAGATCAGCCAGGTAAAACTGCCGTTCACGCCCATCAGCGCAAACAGGCGCAGTAACGCGACGCCCAGCACCAGGTGCGGAATGATGATCGGCGACAGGAACAGACCATTGAAAAAATCCCGGCCAGGAAACTCCAGCCGGGTGATTGCCAGCGCCGCCGGCACCGCGATCAATGCCGCCAGCGACGCCGCGCAGAACGCCAGGACCAGGCTGTTGTAGAACGCATCGACAAAATCCGCGCGCTCGAACACGGCACGGAACCAGCGCAGGGAAA
This sequence comes from Pseudomonas sp. R3-56, assembly GCF_051132075.1. Lineage (NCBI taxonomy): Bacteria > Pseudomonadati > Pseudomonadota > Gammaproteobacteria > Pseudomonadales > Pseudomonadaceae > Pseudomonas > Pseudomonas sp. R3-56. Next base: position 2,250,996 of record NZ_CP071657.1, read on the forward strand.
ACTCCGTGGTGGGCAGGCTCAGGGTGTTTTCCGGGGTGAAGGCTACCAGGCAGACCACCACCAGTGGCGCCAGCATGAACACCACGACCAGGGCGTGAAACAACAGGGCGAAAGGACCGTTCCTGGACATGAAGAATTACCCCAATGATTTCTTGTAGCGGCCTTCGATCATGCGGTTCCACGAGAGCATGATCAGCAGGTTGAGCAGCAGCAGCGCGACGGCAATGGCCGCGCCCATGGGCCAGTTAAGTTCCGACAGGTACTGGTCGTAGATCAGCGTGGCGACCATCTTCAAGCGACGCCCGCCGAGCAGGCCGGGTATCGCGAAAGAACTGGCGGCGAGGCCGAACACAATCAGGGTGCCGGACAGTACGCCGGGCATGATCTGCGGCAACACGACCTTGCGGATCACCGTGAACTGGCTCGCGCCCAGGGACAGCGCGGCCTGTTCGGCGGCCGGGTCGAGTTTCTGCAACGAGGTCCACACCGGAATGATCATGAACGGCAACATCACATGGACCAGGGCGATGACCACGGCAAACGGCGTATAGAGCAGCTTCATCGGCGAGCCGCCAAGGGCCTGCAACGTCTGGTTGACCAGGCCGTCGGCGCCGAGCAGCAGGCTCCAGCCGAAGGCCCGCACCACCACCGAGATCAACAGCGGCGTGAGGATCAGAATCAGGAAAATCGAGCGCCAGGGCGCGCCCATGCGGCTGAGGATGTAGGCCTCGGGCACGCCGATCAGCACGCAGAGCACGGTAGTCAGGGCGCTGATCCACAACGTGCGCAGGAAGATTTCATAAAAGTACGGATCGCCCAGCAGGCTGGTGTAATGCTCGAACGTGTAGGCCTCGCTGTTGATGCCCGAGCCGTAGTCGAAGACGTTGAACGACAACACCAGCGTCAACCCGAGGGGAATGACCAGCAGGCTCAGGTACAAGGCCAGGGCCGGGGCCGACATCAGGTAACCCTGGCGGCCGCGCTTGATGGCATCGATCAGCTTCATGCCGACACCTCGTCCACGCTCAGCACCCGCAGCAGCGCCGGATCCCAGTCCAGGCCGACGGCGGTGCCTTCGGTCAGGGGCGCCGAGCCGTCGTTGCGGCGCACCACGCTGAGCTCGCCCAGGGTGGTGTCGACGCCGTACAGCCATTGACTGCCGAGGAAAAAACGGCTGGTGACAGTGCCTTGCAGCCGCCCCGCGCCGGCGGCGCACAGATCGATTTTCTCCGGGCGCAGGCTCAGGGTCAGCTCGCCTTGACCGGCGCCACAGACTTGCACGACGCCGGCGCTGTCCCGCTGGCCCGGGAGCAGGTTGGCTTTGCCGACAAAACCGGAAATGAACTCGGTGCGCGGGTGTTCATAAAGCGTGTAGGGCGCGTCGATCTGGGTGATCCGACCGGCCTGCATCACCACCACCCGGTCGCTGATCGACAGCGCCTCGGACTGGTCATGCGTCACCATCAACGTAGTGATGCCGACCTCGCGCTGGATGCGGCGGATCTCGAACTGCATCTCCTCGCGCAGGTTGGCGTCGAGGTTGGACAATGGTTCGTCGAGCAGCAGCACCGGCGGTTCGATCACCAGCGCCCGGGCCAAAGCCACGCGCTGGCGCTGGCCGCCGGAGAGTTCACGCGGGTAGCGCTCGGCGTGCTGGTCGAGGCGCACCAGCTTGAGTACCCGATCGACCCGTGTCTGCAATTCGGTGCTCGGCACTTTGCGCATACGCAAGCCGAAGGCAACGTTGTCCTTGACGGTCATGTGGGGGAACAGCGCGTAGCTCTGGAACACCACGCCCAGGCCCCGGCTGGCCGGCTTGGCGTGAGTGATGTCGCGACCGTCGAGGAGGATGCGCCCGCTGCTGGCTTCGACGAAGCCGGCAATCATTTGCAGCGTCGTGGTCTTGCCGCAACCTGATGGCCCCAGCAGGGAGACGAACTCGCCTTTTTCCACCGAGAGGTTGGTGGCGACCACAGCGTCGAGGTCACCATAACGTTTGCTCAAGTTTTCAAGTTGCACGAAAGCCATGACTGCGCTCCACCTGAGATTGTTATGCGTCGCCGCGAGGCGCGCTTTTTTGTATGGGCAGATACGAAAGGATGTCGCGGGGTGCGTTGGCGCTCGAGATCAAGTCGGCTGCCGCTGTTGTTCGAATCGCCCCTGTATGGACGCAGAGTAGGACGAAGAATAGGATGGGCTCAATGGACTATTTCACTGAGACGACGACTATTTTCAGTTTCATCCGGTGAGTAAATTATCTTAAGAGAAATGACATGCCTGATTCCACTGAGCGGAATATAGATAAAGATGAAGTTGGGGTCGGCTCGGTCTCACGGCTGTTCGCGGTGCTGCGCAGCCTGGGCGAGACCGTTGAAGGCGGTGAGCGCGTGACGCAACTGGCCCAGCGCATCGGCCTGTCCCAGCCGACCACGCACCGCTTGCTGCGCAACCTGATGGACGAGGGCATGGTCGAGCAGGATGCGCGCAGCAAACGCTATCGGCTCAGCCTGGACTTCTTTGCCCTGGCTGCCCGTGCCGGCAATACCGGTAACCTGCGTGAACTGGCCAGGCCCGCCATGTTGCGGCTGTCGGCGTCGCTGGGGGATTCGCTGTTTCTGCTGGCGCGCTGCGGTTTCGATGCCATCTGCCTGGATCGCAGCGAGGGGCCGTTTCCGATTCGCACGTTCACCGGCGACATCGGCGGCCGCGTGGCACTGGGCGTGGGGCAGGGCAGCCTGGCGATCCTGGCATTCCTGCCAGAGGAGGAGCGCGACACGGTGATCCATTACAACCTGCCGCGGCTCAAGGATTTTCATTTGTACGATGAAGTCTTCCTGCGCACCGAGGTCGAGAACGTGCGGACACTGGGCTACGCCGGACGCAACACGGGTGTGTTGCAAGGCATGGCCGGGGTCGCGGTGCCCATTCTCAATCGTGAAGGCCGGGCCGTCGCAGCGCTGAGCGTGGCGACCATCAGCGACCGGCTCGGGCCGGATCGCCTGCCGACGGTGGTGGAGATGCTCAAGCGCGAAGCCGCGGCGATCGGCCCGCGCATCAACCCGTTCGACCCGCTGCTGCGCAGGCCTTCGCAGGTGTTCAGGCAGGGGTGAGTACAATCCCAAGAACAGCCCATATCCTCTGTGGGAGCGAGCTTGCTCGCGATGACGGTGGGTCAGTCGAGATTATTTCCAACTGAACCACCGTCATCGCGAGCAAGCTCGCTCCCACAGGGATTGGCGCTGTTAAAATTTCAGGGTTTGCTTGAGCTTCTGCGCCGCCGGCATATCACTCGGGATGACCATCGCATAGTTGTATCCCGGCCCGGACCAGTATTCGGCCTGCAATTCACCGTCGCGCCGGCTGCCACGGGGGAGCAGGTAGTTTTTCGGGCCAGGTGGGCGCACGTAGAAACTGATCTTCAGGCCGCTCGGGTCCTGATAGACCACCATCGCCGCGGCGCCTTGGTCAGTACTGAGCAATCGTCCGCTGACTGGCTTGAAGCCCGCCGCCGAGAGATCCGGCAGGCGGTCGGCCTGGGTGAAGTAGCGGTCGAGCCAGCCTTGCATGCTTTGCTCGTCGCCCGTCTGGTAGTCCGCGGGCAGGACGCCCTGCTGGGCAATCAAGCGGTAGGCCTGCAGCGCATCAGCCATGGGCGCTGCGGCGCTGAGCAGGGTCATTTGCCGTGCCTGCCATCCGCCGAATCCGCCGACCCCGACCGCCAGCACCAGCACCGCCGCACTGGCCAGCTGGCGTCGGGATCGATGTCTGAGGCGTTGCCGGATGATCGCCGGATCCAGGCCAGGGTTGGGTGATTGCTGCAGGGCCGCGCTCATGGCCGCGCGCAATTGTTGGGTGTCTTGCTGCCATCCGCGGACCCGCGCGGCGACATCGGGATGGCTGTCGAGGTAGATCTGCACCTGGCGTTGGTCGTCTTCGCTGAGCTGGCGATCGACATAGGCGTGCAGGTCGCTGTCGCTGGGGGGCATGCTGATCATTTGAGTATCCGCAGGGCAGGGCGGGCGATTTCGCCTTCGCTGAGTTGACGCAACGCTTGGCGCGCACGGGACAGACGCGACATCACGGTGCCCGTCGGCACGTCCAGGATGTCGGCCACTTGCTGGTAGCTCAAGCCTTCCACCGAGACCCATAACAGCAGCGCACGTTGCTCGATGGGCAGTTGATCGAAGGCCTGGAGTGACGATTGGGCGATGACACTGCGTTCGGCCGAAGGGTGCGCATCGTCGCGGCCGGTGAACAGTTCGAGCATCCGCGCATAACGTCGGGAGCGGCGATGGGCATCGAGGAACTGCCGGTAGAGAATCGAAAACAGCCAGGCCCGCAGGTCGCCGTCCGGGCGCTTGTCGGTCCATTTCGACAAGGCCCGTTCCAGGCATGCCTGCACCAGATCATCGGCATTGCTGGGATTGCGGGTCAGCGACACGGCAAAACGTCGTAGCCGTGGGATGAGCAGGCGCAACTGGTCGTCGAGTTCGTTCATGGGCGGGCAGCTTCGTTGGGCAATCGCTGAGTTGGGACTGGAAAGACGACCCGGGAACGAGATTATTCCAGCGCAGGAAAAATAAATACGCGACGTGGGAATAAACCCGTCGGGCTTTCGTCTGACGGGTCCTTTCCACAGATGGCCGTGTGCCCTGGAGTCTGCAAATGGTTGACCCTTCTTCTGAATCGAGTCGGCGGCCGTTGAGCGCTGCCAGCCTGGCGTTGCGCCTGACCGGCATCGCCGCGGTCGTCGCCGCGCTGGCCGGGGCATTCGCTTACGTGAACGGTACCCTGGACCCGCAACGACTGACGCCCAAGGCCTTGGTCAACGTGCTGGAAACCAATAACGGGGTTCATCCGGGTTTTCGGCGCAATCACTCCAAAGGTGTCTGCGTTGCGGGCTATTTTGAGAACAGCGGCGAGGCGCGAGCCTACTCCAGCGCGCAGGTGTTCAACGATGCGCGGACGCCGGTGGTGGGTCGTTTTGCACTGCCCAGCGGCAACCCCTACGCACCCGATGGCAGCGTGCCGATCCGCAGCCTGGCGTTGCGTTTTACCCAGTCCGATGGCCAGCAATGGCGCACGGGCATGAACAGCATGCCGGTTTTCCCGGTGGGGACGCCCGAGGCGTTCTTCCAGCTTCAACAGGCCCAGTCGCCGGATCCGGCCACGGGTAAACCGAACCCGGCGGCGGTGCCGGCGTTTTTTGCCGCGCATCCCGAGGCGATGCCGTTCCTGCAATGGATCAAGACCGCAAAACCCTCGGCCAGCTATGCCACCGAAACTTATAACGGGATTAACGCGTTCTATCTGGTCAACCCCTCGGGGGAGCGCCAGGCGGTGCGCTGGGCGGTAGTACCAACGAGCCAGGACGCGGCTCAGACCACGCCGCCCCAAGGCGCTGACTTCCTTGAGCAGGACCTGACGAAACGCCTGGCTGCCGGGCCACTGCGCTGGCAGCTGAACATTACCCTGGCCAATCCGGGCGACCCGGTCAACGACGCCAGCAAGGCCTGGCCCGGCGACCGCAAGGCGCTCAACGCCGGTACCCTGGTACTGGAGCGCGCCCAGGCGCAGGACAACGGGGATTGCCGCGACATCAACTATGACCCGCTGATCCTGCCCAGTGGCATCGAAGGCTCGGGTGATCCGCTGCTGGCCGCCCGCTCGGCAGCCTATGCCAGTTCCTATCTGCGGCGCACCAGCGAAGTCAGCCAATTGCCCGCTACCCAGGAGTCCCGTCAATGAACGCCCCTCGACACTTCGCACCGCTGGCTCGGCTGCTGCATTGGCTGATGGCCCTGATGATCATCGCCATGCTGTTTATCGGCGCAGGCATGGTCGCCTCGGTGTCCGAGCGCCACGAATGGTTGCTCCAACTGCACAAACCTCTGGGCATCGCGATTCTGTTGCTGGTGATCGTGCGCCTGGTGGTGCGCTTCACTCGCCGTACGCCGCCGCTGCCAGCCGATCTGCCGGGGTGGCAGGTATTGGCGGCCAAGGCCTCGCATGTCTTGCTGTACGCCTTGATGCTGATCCTGCCGCTGTTGGGCTGGAGCATGATTTCGGCAGCAGGCGACCCGGTGATGCTTAGCGAATCGCTGCGGTTGCCCTCCATCCTGCCAGCGGATGCCCAGACTTTTGCGTGGCTGCGCAAGGCCCATGGCTACCTGGCCTATCTGTTGTTCCTGACCGTGCTGGTGCATCTGGCGGCGGCGCTGTTCCATGGGTGGGTGCGCCGGGATGAGGTGTTGGGCAGCATGTTGCGCGGCAAGGTCTGACGCGTAACCCGTGGCGAGGGAGCTTGCTCCCGCTCGGCGGCGCAGCCGTCGTAAAACCGGCTGACGCGATATGTCTGAAAAACTGCATCAATCCATTCGGGGTGGCTACGCCACCCAGCGGGAGCAAGCTCCCTCGCCACGGGGAGCGGGGCGCCGGGGAATATCAGCGCAATTCGTCGATGATGTCCTCGACCGTGCTCAGCACGTCCTTGCCCAGTTGCATTGAGCGTTTGCCGGACCAGCCCGTGCGTGGGTTCGGGTGGTCGTCGTGGTCCTTGAACGGCATTTCCAGGGTCAGGGACAGGCAATCATATTTCTGGCCAACCGCGTTGCAGGCCAAGGTCATGTTGGCCTGGCCCGGTTCGTCGCGGGTGTAACCATGGGCGGTCTGGAAGTCCTTGGTCTGGTGCTTGAGGTGGCTGCGAAAGCGCTCTTCGAGTCCGGCGATGCGCGGCGTATAGCCCGGGTTGCCTTCGCAACCGGCAGTGAAGACGTGGGGTATCTCTTCGTCACCATGGACATCAAGGAACAGATCGACGCCGTACTTTTCCATCTGCTGCTGTACGAAATAGACCTCGGGGCTGATTTGCGGACTGGCGCTCTGCCAGGCCCGGTTGAGGTCCTGGCCCATCGCGTTGGTGCGCAGGTGCCCGTGGAACGCGCCATCCGGATTCATGTTCGGCACCAGGTACAGATCGGCCTTGGCGAGCAAACGGTTCAGCTGGGCGTCGTCCTGGTGCTGGAGACGTTCGATTACTCCCTCCATGAACCACTCGGCCATGTGCTCGCCGGGGTGCTGCTGCGCAATGATCCAGATCTTGCGTCGGCCCTCGGCACCGCTGCCTTTGCGCAGCAATTGAAGATCACGGCCCTCGACGCTTTTGCCGGTCGCCAGCAGTTCGGTACCGGCCTTGTGCTGCGCCTGTTCGATCAGCCAGTCGTGACGGCCGCGGCTGTAGGGTTCGAAATAGGCAAACCAGGCGTGGGGCTGTTCGGCTTCCAGATGAAAGCGCAGGGCGTCGCCCTCGAATTGCGTAGGAATACGGAACCAGTTGACGTGATCGTAGGACGCTACGGCTTGGTAGCCTGTCCACGCCTTGTTGTAGGACGATTGGCTGGCGTTGAGCAGGCGGAAGGAATATTCCTGGCCGACGCGCAGGCCACTGGCCTTGAAATGAAACCACTGGAAATGCGCGCTACGGGTGTCTGGCCTGATTTTCAGCAGCGACTGCAACGGGTTGCTGATGTCCACGACGTCAATATTGCCACTGTCGAAGTTGGCGCTGATATCAAAGGAAGATTTAGCCACGGTCACGGTTCCGGTAGAGGATCTTGTGGCCGTTACTTTACACGCAGGACGGGCGAACCGGGACGATTAGCGCCATGAAAAGAAGGGGGCGCCCTCCCTGGACGCAGAAGCAGATTAGACAGTCCCTGAATGATTCTCAAGTGCTGCCTGTCGTTCATTCACTCTGTTGCAGCGCAGGTGCTTTGGCGAGCGAAGTGCGTTTGCTATCATCGCCGTCATCGAATCAGCAACATCCAGAGACTTCATTAGCCTGAAGCCATAAGCCGAAAAATCGGCAAAAAAAGACCCGGCAAAAAGCCGGGTCAAAAACCGTGATTAGCCTGATGAGGAGATATTCCAGAGGTCCGACCTAAGGTCCTCTGGGCTATCGACTGATCTCGCGACCAGCTGATGCAATAATAATCATTATCATTTGCAAGTCAAATGTTTTTATTGCCTCAATTGGAAATTATTTCTCGTGGCCCGCGTTCGCGGCGTCATTCAAGCGTTGCGGCTAGCGTGCCGGATAGCCGTCCAGGGTCCGGTCGAGCATGACCTTGACCAGATCGATCATATGCACCACCGAAAATGCCAGGTCACGGCTCGGGCCGTTCAATCGGCTGGCGGATTCGTGGGCGGTAGCGGCTGCACAACGTAGCAGGTCGCAAGCATGAACCAGGGCTTCCTCCCCACTGATGTTTCGGTTGACGTCGAAGAAGCGATGTTCCGCCGGGTTGTCGGCAATATCCGGTTTCAGGTAGTGGTCCAGGGCGCGTTTGGCTGCCGGACAATCCTGAAGCGACAAAAATGGGTTGTTCGAGGGGGCTGCGGGCTCATCGTTGTTGGGCTTGTCCATGATGTCGAGTTTCTCCGTGCGGGTTTGGAAATCCTGATCCCAGCTTAGTACTCGGCGTAATTGTGACGATAATTTAAATACTACAACTTGTGTTTTGCTGGACGGCGTCAGCCACGTATCGTGCCGCTCATGGATAAATGGATAGAGTTGGTCAAGGCCAGGATGAAGGAGCAGCACATCACGCAAGTGGTGCTCGCAGAGCGTCTGGGGATGTCTCAGGGTGGGGTCGGCCATTGGCTGACCAAGCGCCGACAACCCAGTCTTGGAGACATGAACCGGGTGCTGCAGGAGCTGGGGCTGGAGTTCCTCGAGGTGGCAATGGTGATCCGCGAGCCGGACACTTCCACCGACGAGGGGATGGCCCTGGCGCAGAAGTACAACCCGTACTTTCGCTACCCGGTCAGTGACTGGCGCGACATCGGTCTCGTTCGCGAAGAGAATGTCGCGGACTACGGCCAGCCGCGATATGAGCTGACGGATTACCATGCACGGGGCGACGCGTTCTGGCTGGTGGTGATGGGGGATGCGATGACGGCGCCAAGCGGCTTGAGCATTCCCGAGGGCATGTCGATCCTGGTGGATCCGGCGATCGAAGCGGTGCCCGGGAAACTGGTGATTGCCCGATTGCCAGGCAGCAGCGAAGCGACTTTCCGCAAGCTGATGGAAGAGAGCGGGCAGCGTTACCTGGTTCCGCTCAATCCGACTTATCCGAAAACCCTGTTTACCGACCAGTGCCGCATCATCGGCGTGGTCGTACAGGCAACCATCAGATTCTGACTGGATCGGCCCGGAAACCGGGCCGAATGTCTATTCTTCCAGTTCCACCAGCGCGCTGCCCTCGCTGACCATCTCTCCCTCCTGGCAATACACCGCCTTGATCACGCCAGCCTTGGGCGCGCGGATGCTGTGCTCCATTTTCATCGCCTCCAGCACCACCAGTTGCGCGCCGGCTTCCACCGCCTGGCCAGCGCTCACCAGCACCCGAACGATGCTTCCATTCATGGGGGCGACCAGGCCGCCCTGCTGGCTGTGGCTGGCCTCGGCCGCCGCCAGCGGGTCGTAGGAGTCGACTCGATACAGATCGCCCTTCCATTGCAAGTAGAGACTGTCGCCGTGGCGAATGGCTCGATGTTCGCGGCGCACACCGTTGTGCTCGATGATCAAGTGCTCGCCCCTGAGCTCGGCGCCGCGACCAGCAGCATCCAGGGTCATGGCGCGGTCCTGGCCATCGCAACTCAGGTGCAGGGTGATTTCCGCTGGCCGCCCCAGGCGCAGCCCGGCGGTAGCGGCCCATGGCGAGTTGCTGTCATCGGCGCGGACACGTGGCGTCAGGCTCAAGGCGAAACCCTGGGCCGCAGCGCGCCAGAAATCGTCATCCAATTCGCCGGGCTCCGGCAGCAATTGCGCCTGGTAACGCGGGATGAAACCGGTGTCCAGTTCCGCCGCCGCGAAGGCGGGGTGAGCGATGATACGGCGGAGAAAACCGATGTTGGTTTTCAGCCCGCCAATGGCGAACTCGTCGAGCATGGCCAACAACCGCAAACGTGCCTGTTCACGGTTTTCCCCCCAGGCAATCAACTTGCCGAGCATCGGGTCGTAGAAGGGCGAGATCTCATCACCTTCGTCAACACCACTGTCTACCCGGCGACCCGCGCCTTCGGCCGACTCGCGATACAGCGACAAGCGCCCCGTGGCGGGAAGAAAATCATTGGCCGGATCTTCGGCGTACAGACGTACTTCGATGGCGTGACCCAGCAGCGGCACCTGCTCCTGGGTGATCGGCAATGGCTCGCCTTGGGCGACGCGGATCTGCCAGGCCACCAGGTCGAGCCCGGTAATCGCTTCGGTCACCGGATGCTCGACCTGCAGCCGGGTATTCATTTCCATGAAAAAGAATTCGCCTCGCGAATCCAGCAGAAACTCCACCGTACCCGCGCCGACATAGCCGATCGCCTTGGCCGCCCGTACGGCGGCTTCGCCCATCGCCCGGCGCAATTCCTGGCTCAGGCCCGGCGCCGGTGCCTCCTCCACGACCTTCTGATGGCGACGCTGGATCGAGCAGTCGCGTTCGTTGAGGTACAGGCAGTTGCCGTGTCGGTCGGCGAACACCTGGATTTCCACGTGGCGTGGCTTGAGCAGGTATTTTTCCACCAGCATTCGCGCATCGCTGAACGACGACTGCGCCTCGCGCTGCGCGGAGGCCAATGCCTCGGCCAGTTGGCTGACCTCCTCGACGACCTTCATGCCCTTGCCGCCGCCGCCTGCCGTGGCCTTGAGCAGCACCGGATAACCGATGCGCTCGGCGGCGGCGCGGAACGTCTCCAGATCCTGGGCTTCACCGTGATAGCCGGGCACCAGTGGCACACCGGCGGTTTCCATCAAGGCCTTGGCGGCGGACTTGCTGCCCATGGCTTCGATGGCCGAGGCGGGTGGGCCGAGAAAGATCAACCCGGCATTTTCGATGGCCCTGGCGAACCCGGCATTCTCGGAAAGAAAACCGTAGCCTGGGTGGATAGCCTGGGCGCCACTGGCTTGCGCCGCAGCGATCAGTTTGTCGATTTGCAGATAGCTGTCGGCGGCCTTGCTGCCGCCCAGATCGACACGCACGTCGGCTTCCCGGCTATGACGCGCGTCACGGTCGGTGGCGCTGTGCACCGCAACGGTGGTCAGGCCCATGGCCTTGGCTGTGCGCATGACGCGGCAGGCGATTTCGCCGCGGTTGGCAACCAACAGGGTAGTGAGGGCAGGGGCGCTCATCGACGCGGCTCCTTGTTATTGGACTCGGTTTGCCAGCTCGGCGGCCTTTTTTGCAAGAACGCCCGCAGGCCTTCCTGGCCTTCAGGGCTGACCCGTATCCGCGCGATGGCATTTTCGGTGTAGCGCCGCAACGCCGGGGTCAACGCACCGTTGCCGACTTCGCGCAGCAGTTCCTTGCTGGCGCGCATGGCCGCCGGACTGTTGAGCAGCAGGTTGTCGATCCACTTGCCGAGCTGATCATCCAGGGTCTCGGCCGGGTAACTGTCCGCCAGCAAACCGATTTCCTTCGCCCGTTGCCCACCGAAACGTTCAGCCGTCAGGGCGTAACGCCGTGCCGCCCGTTCGCCGATGGCCTGCACCACGAATGGGCTGATCACGGCCGGCGCCAGGCCGATGCGTACTTCGGACAGGCAGAACTGCGCATCATCGGCACCGATGGCCATGTCACAGGCGCTGATCAAACCCAGCGCGCCGCCGAATGCCGCGCCCTGGACAACGGCGAGTGTCGGGATCTTCAGCTTGGCCAGGTTGTACATCAGCTCCGCCAGTTCCCGAGCGTCGTCGAGGTTGGTGTGGTAATCGAGTTCGGCGGATTGCTGCATCCAGGTCAGGTCGGCGCCGGCGCTGAAGTGTTTGCCACGACCACGGATCAGCAGGAAACGCAGGGTCGGATCGCTGCCGACCTGGTCCAGGGCGAGGATTAGCTCGCGGATCATCTCGGCGTTGAACGCGTTGTTTTTCGACTCGCGGTCGAGCCACAAGGTGGCGAAGCCGCGCGGGTCCATCTGCAATTGGAGCGTGTTGTAATGATTCATGGGCGTTCCCCGGTTACATCCTGAACACGCCGAAGCGGCTCGGTTCGATGGGCGCGTTCAGCGACGCGGACAAGGCCAGGCCCAGCACATCGCGCGTTTGCGCCGGGTCAATGACGCCGTCATCCCACAGCCGCGCGCTGGAATAGTAGGGATGCCCCTGTTCTTCGTACTGGTCGAGGATCGGTTGCTTGATCTCGGCCTCCTGAACTGCGCTGAACGGCTGGCCGCTGCGTTCGGCCTGTTCGCGTTTGACCTGCACCAGCACGCCGGCCGCCTGTTCGGCGCCCATCACGCCGATCCGCGCATTCGGCCACATCCACAAAAAGCGCGGGTCATAGGCGCGGCCGCACATGCCGTAGTTACCGGCGCCGAAACTGCCGCCGATGATCACGGTGAATTTCGGCACTCGGGCGCAGGCCACCGCGGTCACCAGTTTTGCGCCGTGCTTGGCGATGCCGCCGGCTTCGTATTTCTGACCGACCATGAAGCCGGTGATGTTCTGCAGGAAGAGCAGCGGTATGCCGCGCTGGCAGGCCAGTTCGATAAAGTGCGCGCCTTTTTGTGCGGCCTCGGCGAACAGGATGCCGTTGTTGGCCAGGATGGCCACCGGGTAACCGTGCAAGTGGGCGAAACCGCACACCAGGGTCGTTCCGAACAGGGCTTTGAACTCATCGAACACCGAGCCGTCCACCAGACGTGCGATCACTTCCCGCACGTCGAATGGCTGCTTCGCGTCGGCCGAAACCACGCCGTACAGCTCCTCACTCGAATACAGCGGGGCGATGGGCGTGCGTCGCTGCACATCACCGAGCTTGCGCCAGTTGAGGTTGGCCACGCTGCGACGGGCCAGCGCCAGTGCGTGTTCATCGCTGTCGGCGTAATGGTCGGCGACACCGGAAATCTTGCAATGCACGTCGGCGCCGCCCAGGTCCTCGGCACTGACCACTTCTCCAGTCGCCGCTTTTACCAACGGCGGGCCGGCGAGGAAAATCGTTGCCTGCTGGCGGACCATGATCGCCTCGTCCGCCATCGCCGGCACGTACGCGCCGCCAGCGGTGCAGGAACCCATGACCACGGCAATTTGCGGGATGCCCTGGGCACTCATGTTGGCCTGGTTGAAGAAGATCCGGCCAAAATGCTCACGGTCGGGGAACACCTCGTCCTGGCGCGGCAGGTTGGCACCGCCGGAATCCACCAGGTAGATGCAGGGCAGACGGTTCTGTTGGGCGATGGTCTGGGCGCGCAGGTGTTTTTTCACCGTCAGCGGGTAATACGAACCACCTTTGACGGTCGCGTCGTTGGCGACAATCATGCATTCGACGCCTTCCACGCGGCCGATCCCGGCGATCACGCCGGCGGCCGGAACGTCTTCGCCGTACACCTCGTAAGCCGCCAGCGGACTGATCTCCAGGAACGGCGAACCCGGGTCGAGCAAGCGATTGATGCGTTCCCTGGGCAACAATTTGCCCCGTGAGGTATGCCGTTCCTGGGCCTTGGCTCCGCCGCCTTGCTGGACGTGGGCGAGCAAGGTACGCAGCGCCTCGACCTGGCCGAGCATTGCGTTGCGGTTGGCGCTGAATTCCGGTGAGCGTGGGTTGAGCTGAGTGTGCAGCGTGGCCATGGTCAGCTCCGTTAGCGGGTTTCGTTGAACAGTTCGCGGCCGATCAGCATCCGTCGGATTTCACTGGTGCCGGCGCCGATTTCATACAGCTTGGCGTCACGCAGCAGGCGCCCGGCCGGGAACTCATTGATATAGCCATTGCCGCCCAGGATCTGGATGGCATCGAGGGCCATTTGCGTCGCGCGTTCGGCGCTGTAGAGGATCACCCCGGCGGCGTCCTTGCGCGTGGTTTCGCCGCGCTCGCAGGCCTGGGCCACCGCATACAGGTAGGCGCGGCTGGCGTTGAGCTGGGTGTACATATCCGCAACCTTGCCCTGGATCAGCTGGAATTCGCCAATGCTCTGGCCGAACTGCTTGCGATCATGGATATAGGGCACGATCAGGTCCATGCAGGCCTGCATGATTCCGGTCGGGCCGCCGGACAAGACCACGCGTTCATAATCGAGGCCACTCATCAGGACCTTCACGCCACCATTGAGTACGCCGAGGATGTTTTCTTCCGGCACCTCGACGTCGTCGAAAAACAGCTCGCAGGTGTTGGAGCCGCGCATGCCGAGCTTGTCGAACTTGTTGCTGCGGCTGAAGCCTTTCCAGTCGCGTTCGACGATGAACGCGGTAATGCCGTGGGCGCCTTTTTCCAGGTCGGTCTTGGCGTAGATCACATAGGTGTTGGCGTCAGGTCCGTTGGTGATCCAGGTCTTGCTGCCGTTGAGAACGTAGCGGTCGCCGCGTTTGTCGGCGCGCAGTTTCATCGAGACCACATCGGAGCCGGCGTTCGGTTCGCTCATGGCCAGGGCGCCGATGTGTTCGCCGCTGATCAGCTTGGGCAGGTATTTGGTTTTCTGCTCATGGTTGCCGTTGCGATTGATCTGGTTGACGCACAGGTTGGAGTGGGCGCCGTAGGAGAGGGCGACCGAGGCCGAGCCGCGGCTGATTTCTTCCATCGCTACCACATGGGCCAGGTAACCCAGGCCAGCGCCGCCATATTCTTCCGGGACTGTGATGCCCAGCAGGCCCATGTCGCCGAACTTGCGCCACATATCGGCGGGGAACAGATTGTCGATGTCGATCTGCGCCGCCCGAGGCGCCAACTCTGCCTTGACGAAGGATTGCACCTGGTCGCGCAACATATCGATAGTTTCGCCGAGGGCAAAATTCAGGGATGGGTAGCTCATGGGACACCTTTTGGATTTTTTGTCGGGTGCGGGGAGCGGCGGGAGCGCTCTCACCTTTACGTTAACGTAAGCGCGCGCCCCATGGCTGTCAATCGCTCTTTACGTTAACGTCAACTTGGGCCAGAGTAAGGCCGCTTGAACAGCTTTCGAAGTCGTGAGATTCCACCGATACACCCACTAATAAAGACAACAGGGGGCGTCATGGATCAACCCGGTTCGCATTCGCAACTCAGCTATACCCGCGGTTCCCAGGCCAAGGCCTTGCTGGCCCAAACCATCGGCGAGGCGTTTGACCAGACGGTGACCGACTTTCCTGACGGCGAAGCGCTGGTGGTTCGCCACCAATCATTGCGCTACAGCTGGCGCGAATTGGCCGCGGCGGTCGATCTGCACGCCCGGGCCATGCTCGCGCTGGGTTTGGAAACCGGCGATCGGCTAGGCATATGGGCACCCAATTGCGCGCAGTGGTGCATTACCCAGTTTGCCAGCGCGAAGATCGGCGTGATCCTCGTCAACATCAACCCGGCCTATCGGGCCTCGGAACTGGAGTATGTGCTCAGGCAGTCCGGATGCCGCTGGCTGGTGTGTGCGGGGGCTTTCAAGACTTCGGATTACCACGCCATGTTGCAGGCATTGGCGCCGGAACTGGCAGAGCAATCGATCGGCCAGCTGCGAAGCGAACGCTTGCCGGATCTGCGCGGCGTGATCAGCCTCGATTCCCAGCCGCCTTCAGGCTTCCTGCCCTGGTCGCAGCTGGCCGACCTCGGTGCAGCCATCTCGCCTGGGCAATTGGCCGAGCGCCAGGACAGCCTGCATTTCGAGCAGCCGGTGAATATCCAGTACACCTCCGGCACCACCGGATTTCCCAAGGGCGCGACCCTCAGTCACCAGAACATTCTCAACAACGGTTACATGGTCGGTGAAAGCCTCGGCCTGACCGCCGGCGATCGTCTGGTGATCCCGGTGCCGTTGTATCACTGCTTCGGCATGGTCATGGGTAACCTGGGGTGCATGACCCACGGCAGTACCATGATCTACCCCAACGATGCCTTCGATCCGTTGCTGACGCTACGGACCGTGGCCGAAGAAAGAGCCACCGCGCTGTACGGCGTCCCCACCATGTTCATCGCCATGCTGGACCAGCCGCAGCGCGGGGATTTCGACCTGTCCAGCCTGCGCACCGGGATCATGGCCGGAGCCACCTGTCCGATCGAGGTGATGCGGCGGGTCATCAGCGAGATGCACATGGCCCAAGTGCAGATTGCCTACGGCATGACGGAAACCAGCCCGGTGTCGTTGCAGACCGGTCCCACGGATGAACTGGAGTTGCGCGTCACCACCGTTGGGCGTACCCAGCCGCAACTGGAGAGCAAGATCATCGACGGGAACGGCGAGGTTGTCCCTCGCGGCACCATCGGCGAATTGTGCACGCGCGGTTACAGCGTGATGGTCGGCTACTGGAACAACCCCAAGGGCACGGCCGAGGCGATCGATGCGCAGGGCTGGATGCACACCGGCGACCTGGCGAGCATGGATGAGCAGGGTTACGTCTGTATCGTCGGACGGAACAAGGACATGATCATCCGTGGCGGCGAGAATGTTTATCCCCGGGAGCTGGAGGAGTTCTTTTTCACCCATCCCGCAGTGGCAGATGTGCAGGTGATCGGCATTCCATGCCCGCGCTACGGTGAAGAGATCGTGGCCTGGATCAAACTCCATCCCGGCCACAGCGTCACCGAGGAGCAGTTGCAAGCGTGGTGCAAGGAACGCATCGCTCACTTCAAGACACCGCGTCATTTCAAATTTGTCGAGCAGTTCCCGATGACGGTTACCGGCAAGATCCAGAAATTTCGCATGCGCGAAATCAGTATCGAAGAGCTGCGCAATCACCAGGGCCAACCACAATCCTAGTGTGGGAGCGAGCCTGCTCGCGAAAGCGGTGTGTCATTCAAGCTGCCATGGTGTGACACATCGCCTTCTGAGCCCATGGAAGGAAACCAAACCCCAGACAGCACAAAGGGGAGCCGAAGCTCCCCTTTAATTTTGTCGTCGCGTGCTCTTTTTTTATTATTGAGGGGCGGCCTGTTGTTGTTTTTGGCAGCCGTGACCCTTTACCGCTGTTTTTGGCGATCCCCATCCGGGATCAAGAGCAAACGTATTTTTTTGAGCGCTGATCTGCTTTTTCGCCTTGCGATCCAACCGATTCGGGAGCTACCTGGAGGTAGTTTTATTATTCTCTGCCCGGTTGCGGGTTGCTCCTGGAAGCACCCTGAAAAGCACATCTTCTCCAAAAAAATCTGTTAGCTGCGTCTCTGCCGTGTTGTTTTTGTTATGTCAGAGTCGTTTCGTCTTGTTTTTATTGGGTTTGTCGCTTTTTTTTATTCTTGTTGTGCTGGAGATATAGCAGGTGCCGTGCCAACTTTTAGAAATCCTTTTAAATCAATGGATTAGGTTATTTGGCTGAAAACTCGGTACGACGATTCCAGACAAATTGTTTCCGTGTTACTCGTTTCGCCCCCGTTACAAGCGGGGCGGTAACACCTCACCGCGCCAAGCGCGCCTTGGCCACCCGCGAACCGGTCGAGCGACCCAGCACGTCGCAGATCTGCCGGCCCGCGGCGATGAGTGCATCCAGATTAATGCCGGTCTCGATGCCGAGGCCGTTGAGCAGGTACAGCACGTCTTCCGTGGCGACGTTACCGCTGGCGCCCTTGGCATAAGGGCAGCCGCCCAGGCCGGCGATTGAGCTGTCAAACACGGCGATACCTTCCAGCAAGCTGGCGTAGACGTTGGCCATGGCCTGGCCATAGGTGTCATGGAAATGTCCCGCCAGTTTGTCCCGGGGCACGTCCGCGCCGACTACCTCGAACATCCTGCGCGTTGCACCGGCGGTGCCGGTGCCGATGGTGTCGCCGAGGGACACCTCGTAACAGCCCATGGCGTACAGCTCCCGGGCGACCCACGCGACCTGCTCGGGCTTGACCTCGCCCTCATAGGGGCAGCCCAGCACGCAGGACACGTAGCCGCGCACGCTGACGCCGCTGTGCTTCGCCGCCTCCATGATCGGTGCGAAGCGTTCCAGGCTTTCCTGGATCGAGCAATTGATGTTGCGCTGGGAAAACGCTTCGGACGCCGCGGCGAATACAGCGACCTCCTTGACCCCCGCCGCCAGTGCATCCTCGAAACCCCGCAGGTTCGGTGCCAGGGCGCCATAGGTCACGCCAGGCTTGCGCTGGATCTGCGCAAATACCTCGGCCGAACCGGCCATCTGCGGCACCCACTTGGGCGAGACAAAACTGCCGACTTCGATGTAACCCAGGCCCGCATCGCTCAGGGCGTCAACCAGACGCACCTTGTCCGCCACGCTGATGGGTTGGGATTCATTCTGCAGGCCGTCGCGGGGGCCGACTTCAATCAAACGTACAAAGGACGGGAGGGACATGGGGATTGACCTGTGGTGAGTTGCCAACTATCCGGGACCAATGACGAACCCTTGTGGGAGCGAGCAGGCTCGCTCCCACAAGGGACGTGTCGTGTTACTGGACGTTTTCCTCGCCTTTGATCGTCTGTTCCAGCGCCTGGATGCAACGTTCTTCGGCGGTGTCGAGCTCCAGCTTCATCTGTTCGATATCCAGCAACTGCTGTTCGAGCTGTTCGCGCCGTTCGGCGATTTTCGCCAGCATGCTGTGCAGTTGTTTCTGATTGCCGCTGCTGGGGTCGTAGAGTTCGATCAACTCACGGCACTCGGCGAGAGAGAAACCGATGCGCTTGCCCCGCAGGATCAGTTTCAGGCTGACCTTGTCCCGCGGCGAGTAGATACGTTCCTGACCACGGCGCTCCGGGCGCAACAGACCCTGTTCTTCATAGAAACGGATGGCGCGGGTGGTGATATCCAGTTCGCGGGCGAGGTCGGAGATGCTGTAGGTCTGGCTGCTCATGGAAGCGCTCGAAACGAAAGGGGTTGGCGCTAAGCTAATGGCAGGTTGACGTTCACGTCAAGCAGGCCCCCTGCAAACCTGTGGGAGCGAGCTTGCTCGCGATAGCAGTGGATCAGCTTGCATCAATGTTGAATGAACCGCCGCCATCGCGAGCAAGCTCGCTCCCACAATTTGGGATCAGACCCGTTTGATCGGCTAAACCTTATCAAGCTTCTTCTCATGCGCCGTCACCTGCTGGCACAGCTCGATCATCTGCTCGCGCATCCAGCGGTTGGCCGGGTCCTGGTCGGTGCTTTCGTGCCAGTAGAGATGGGTTTCCACCGGCGGCACATCGTTGACGGGCAACAGGAAGGCATGCAGGTCGTGGCGACGGGCGAAACGTTCGGGAACGGTCATGACCATGTCGGTCTGCTGGAGCACCTGGGAAGCCATCAGATAATGCTGCGAGCGCAGGGCGATCTTGCGCTGGATGCCCATCTTGCCCAATGCCAGGTCGACATAACCGAGGCCGTTGCGGCGGCTGGAGATATGTACATGGGTCTGGGCCAGGTAATCATCCAGGCTGAGTTTTTCCTTGCCCGCCAACGGGTGGCCCTTGCGCATGGCACACACGTAGCGATCTTCCATCAGCTTGACGTGGCGCACCTGCGGATCGGTATTGAGTGGAGCATCAACCGCGAAATCCAGGCGCCCGGCGGCCAGCTCCTTGGTGGTTTCCCGACGCTTGGACAGGAAACTCTCGATGGCCACGGTCGGCGCCAGGCGGCGCAGGCGCTGGAACAGCGGCGGCAGGATCACGCCCTCGGTGAGGTCGGTCATGCTGATGCGATAGGTCTTCACGGCTTGCAGCGGGTTGAAGATCCGGCTTTCCTGCACCGACACCCGGAGCAGCGACAGGGCGTTGCGCACCGGCCCGATAATATTCTGGGCCATCGGCGTGGGCACCATGCCTTGGGCAGTACGCACGAACAGCGGGTCGTTGAACGTCTCGCGCAAACGCGCCAGCGCATTGGACACCGCCGGTTGAGTGATGCCGACGATCTGCCCGGCCCGGGTCAGGTTGGCTTCGGTGTAGATCGCATCAAAGACAATGAAAAGGTTGAGGTCGACCTTGCTCAGATTCATGGCGCTGCACTCTTGTTCTTGGGCTTGTTGTGAGGTGCCGGAAGGCGATGCGAATCAGTGAACCATATATCGGTGATGAATGTTAATACACGCTGAGAATAGGTTAGGTAAATTTTCGTAGCTGAACTAGCATCGATTTCATGACCTAAAAACAACCTCTGCCAAGAAGGTGCTGCCATGGATTTTGCCTACTCCCCCAAGGTTCAGGAACTGCGTGAGCGCGTCACGGCGTTCATGGATGCCTATGTCTACCCGGCCGAGGCCGTGTTCGAACGGCAAGTGGCTGAAGGCGACCGTTGGCAGCCGACTGCGATCATGGAGGAGCTCAAGGCCAAGGCCAAAGCCGAAGGGTTGTGGAATCTGTTCCTGCCCGAGTCCGAGTTGGGGGCCGGCCTGACCAACCTGGAATATGCACCGCTGGCGGAGATCATGGGGCGTTCGCTGCTGGGCCCGGAGCCGTTCAACTGTTCGGCGCCGGATACCGGCAACATGGAAGTGCTGGTGCGTTACGCCAACGAGGAACAAAAGCAGCGCTGGCTCGAACCGCTGCTGCGGGGCGAGATTCGTTCGGCCTTTGCCATGACCGAACCGGACGTTGCTTCGTCGGACGCCACCAACATGGCTGCCCGTGCCGAGCGTGACGGCGATCAATGGGTCATCAACGGCAAGAAATGGTGGACCTCGGGCGCCTGCGACCCACGCTGCAAGATCCTGATCTTCATGGGCCTGAGCAATCCCGACGCACCTCGTCACGCCCAGCACTCGATGATCCTGGTGCCGGTGGACACCCCCGGGGTAAAAATCGTCCGGCCGCTACCGGTGTTCGGCTATGACGATGCACCTCACGGCCACGCCGAAGTGCTGTTCGATAACGTGCGGGTGCCGTACGAAAACGTCTTGCTGGGCGAAGGACGCGGCTTTGAAATTGCCCAGGGTCGCCTCGGGCCGGGCCGGATTCACCACTGCATGCGCTCCATCGGCATGGCCGAGCGTGCCTTGGAATTGATGTGCAAGCGCGCTATCAGTCGCACCGCATTTGGCCAGCCGCTGGCGCGCCTGGGTGGCAACATCGACAAGATCGCCGACTCGCGAATGGAAATCGACATGGCGCGCCTGCTGACCTTGAAGGCGGCGTACATGATGGACACGGTCGGCAATAAAGTGGCCAAGAGCGAAATCGCCCAGATCAAGGTCGTCGCGCCGAACGTGGCCTTGAAAGTCATTGATCGGGCGATCCAGATCCACGGCGGGGCCGGGGTTTCCAACGATTTCCCGCTGGCCTACATGTATGCCATGCAGCGCACGCTGCGCCTGGCCGATGGTCCGGATGAGGTCCATCGGGCGGCTATCGGCAAGTTCGAGATCGGCAAGTATGTGCCCAAGGAGATGTTGCGTAGCGGGCGCTGAAGCTCGTTCACGCTGAGACTGCTATCGCGAGCAAGCTCGCTCCCACAGAGTTTGTGCGGTGGACGCATTATTGGCGCTCACCGCAAGCCCCTGTGGGAGCGAGCTTGCTCGCGATGGCGGCCTCCAGGTCGATGAATCAGCTCACTCCTTGACGCTCATATACTCCTCGGCCCAACGGATATATTCCTCGGGCTGGGTGTAGGTGTGGGTCAGTTCCGTGGCGCTGAGGTCTGACGCCTGGGTGAAGATCTGACGCTGTTCCCGCAGGCTGTCGTAGGTAGCCTTGATCGCGGCGAAATACGCGCCGTGGCCGTCGATCGTGATCCGCACGCCCAGTTCAGCCAGGCGTTTATCGTCGCGCAGCAGCGGGTTGCCATAAGTCACGAGCATCAGCGGTACGTTCAGGTTCTCGCTGATCTGCTCCAGATGCTCGAAATCCTGCACGCCTACCATGCAAATGCCGTCCGCGCCGGCGCGCTCGTATTGCCGGGTGCGACTGATGATCTCCTGGACCGGCAGAATCCCCGCGTTAGTGCGGGCGACGATGGCCATTTCCGAGTCGACTCGCGCCTCCAGAGCCGCGCGAATCTTGCCGACGCCTTCGGCCACGCTGATCAGGTCGGTGGATTTGCGGCCAAATTGTGCCGGCAGCAAGGTGTCTTCAATCGTCAGCGCCGCCACGCCGGCGCGTTCGAGCTCGATGATGGTACGCATCACGTTCAGTGCGTTGCCGTAGCCGTGGTCGGCGTCGGCGATCACCGGCAGTTGCGCGACACGTCCGATGCGGGTGGCCTGCTCGGCGAATTCGCTGAGAGTGATCAGGGCAAAATCCGGCGCGCCCAATACCTGCAGTGACGCCACCGAGCCTCCAAGGATGCCTACCTCGAAACCCAGGTCGGCGGCAATGCGCGCCGACATCGGATCGAACACTGAAGCTGTGTGGTAGCAATTTGTGGAAGCCAGCAATTGGCGGAAATTTCGACGCAAATCTTGATGGGAAAGCCTGGACATATGAGTTCCACCAATGGAATGGAAGGGCTTGAGCAAAAGTGTCAACGCCTAAGGATGGAAAGCTATCACGCGGGACGGCCAAGGATGATGACGAATTTACAGGGACAGGCTGGCCGAAGTCGATCCCATGAGATATGGCAGGCGCCGCGCCGCTATGCCGCCACCGCCTGGCGATCCTGTTTGAACAGCAGCACGGCGCGCACCGTGTCACCCGGTTGTACTTGCAGGCGTTTGGCAGTCAGGCGATCGACCACCAGGCCCTGGCCGTGCAGGTGCCCCCGGGCGCTGGTGACGCGGCAGTTCTCCAGGCGCCGGTTATGAATCAGCCAGACCGGCGCCCGTTCGTCCGGGGTGCCTATGGTCAGCGTCAGCGACTGGCTGTCGCGGACGCTGCGGATGTTCGATACCGGCGCTTCGATCACCGGGCCGGCGTCAAAGATATCCACGTACCCTTTATGGGAAAAACCCTCATCGCCAAGGATCTTCAAGGCCGGTTCGGTGTTGGGGTGAGCCTTGCCGATCACGGCCTGGGCCTGCTCGGTGAGCAGGCAGGTGTACAGCGGTTGGCGGGGCATCAGCTCGGCGATGAAGGATTTATTGCCCATGCTGGACAACTGGTCGGCGTGGCTGAAGTCCTTCTGGAAAAAGTGTCGTCCCAGGCTGTCCCAGAACGGCGAGCAACCTTGTTCATCGGCGTGGCCGCGTAATTCGGCGATCAGCTTATCGCCAAACAGCCCGGAAAACTCCGCCACGAACAGCAGGCGCGCCAGGGACAGCAGGCGCCCGTTATGGCCGCGACGGTGCTGGGGATGAAGAAACAACGAGCAGATTTCCGACTGCCCGGTCATCTCGTTACTGAGGAACAGCGTCGGAATATGCCGCTGGATGCCCAGCTCGGGCGCCGAGCTGACCGTGACCCCGAGCCGATAGTTGTACCAGGGCTCGCGCAGTCCGATTGCGCCAGTGAGAGCGCTGATACCCAGTACCTGACGGTCATCGTCTTCGAGCACGAACAGATAGTCGGCGTCCGCCCGTTCGACCTGTCCGGCGAAGGTGCGCTGGGCCCAGCGTACCCGGTGCGCCAGGCGCTCCTCGTTGGCCGGCAGGCTGGTGAACCCAGGGCCGGCGCAACGGGCGAGGTCCATCAATGCGGGCAAGTCGGTCAGGGCAACCGGGCGGACTACCACGAAGCGCCTCCTTCTACAGGCCGGGCGGGACGCTGTCGCACGATGTGCAATCGATTGCAGTTCATAGGCTGACCACCCGGACCCGGTCACCGTCGGCAACCTCAAGCGCTGCCAGCATGTCAGGGGACAGGCGCACGAAGCCTGCGGCGTCAAGGTCCAGGTCGGCGATAATGGCCCGGTAATTACCCAGGCCATCATTACTCACCAGGTAGCGCCCCGTGGCGTCAACCTGCTGGCTCGGACGCACGACGGCCGAGCGGCTGTGAATGATCGAGCGGATGTTCGCGACCCGGGCATGCATCGTCGGCCCGCCGTCAAAGATGTCCACGTAGTTATTGGTTTCGAAACCCTCGCGTTCGAGAATGTCGAAGGCTTCCTGGCCGTCGGGGTGGATCCGGCCGATACAAGCCTGGGCCTGGGGCGGCAACATAGGGACATAGATCGGGTATTGCGGCATCAGGTCGGCTAGAAAGGTCCGACTCTGCAGGCCGCACAATCGTTCGGCTTCGGTGTAGGACAGGTCGAAAAAGTGCTGGCCGATGGCATCCCAGAAGGGCGAATGGCCTTCCTCGCTACTGTACCCGACGATCTCTGTAATCACCGAGTCGGCAAAGCGTTGGGGATGAGCGCCGATAAACATCAGCCGGGCCCGGGACAACAATTGCGATTGCGGCGTGTGCACGTGTGCGGCGTCGATATGAAAGCCGCGCAGCAGCGTCTGGCCATTCAGGTCCTGGCACAGCGACAGTGCCGGTACGCCATGCTGGATGTTCAACTCCCGGGACTCGCTGGAAAACGGCCGGTTGCGCAGGCTGTAGAACGGCTCGTCGCAACCGGTGGCCGCAACGATTTCCGAGCAGCCCAGCAGGCGGCTCGACACCAGGTCCTGCAGGACAAAAAAGTAATTCTGCGCACCGGGGCGTTGCACGTCGGTTTCGAACGAGGCGCATGAGCTGAGGATTCTGTCCCGCAGGCGATCAGTGTCGTCGGGAAGCGAGGTGACGCCCACCAGGCTGTCGCGGGCCAGCTGCTGCAACTGCGGCAAATCGGTTAACTGAACTGGACGTAAAGCCAGCATGGATAACACTCCTGTTTCAAAGAGCCCGCCGAGAGGTGCCGGGCCTGACGATCACTGTCGATGTCCACGCGTTGAAGCTTGTAGCAGAGATTTAACACTGTCGCGTTACAGCAGCGGCGCGAGATAGGCGCTCCAGGTCCGCACCGATTCGGGACTGCGCAACAGGTCATTGCGTACTTCGATCAGCACCGAATCCAGGCCGCGGCCGTCGCCGTGGACTGGAACCGTCATGTCACTCAACGGGCTGACCTTATAGGGCTGATTGCCGGCGGCCCGCAACGAATGGCGCGCCAACCCGTCGACGATGCGCTGGGCATATTCCCGGGCTTCGCCAAACAATACTCCGGCCTCAAGCGCCCGCGGCTGGCCGTAGAACACCGGGGTGAAGCTGTGGATGCCGACCACTCGCACGGTCCGCTTGTCGGCCAGGCGCCGGTCGATCAAGGCGCGCAATTGATCATGGAATGGATGGAAGAGGCACCGTTGGCGATACGCGCGCGTAGCGTCATCCAAGGACTGGTTGCCAGGAATCTGGTAGATCTCGCTTTGCGCCGGAATGCTGTCGGCGACGTGAAGCGGACGGTTCAGGTCGATCAACAACCTTGAATAGTTGGCCGACAGCAAGGTCGCGCCGAGGGTTTCGGACAGCCGCTCGGCCAGGACCAGCGCACCGATGTCCCAGGCAATATGTTCCTGAGCGGCGGTTTCATCCAGGCCCAGGTCGTTCAGTGCATCAGGAATGTAGCGGCTGGCATGTTCGCAAACCAGCAACAATGGATGCTCGGAGTCTTCACGCAGCAACCGGAAAGCAGGCTTGGTATAGAGGCCCGATTCGGCACATTCAATGGATTCACGCATAGTGCTCACAAAGTTCGGCTGGTGACAGCGCCTGGGGCAAGGCGTCGGGCGGCGCCCGGCCATACAGGGCACATATGACCTTGTGTACCGATAGCATCATAGCCAGGCACGGATCAGTGATCGGGTCTCTGAAGAGAGGCATCCGTGCTCCTTGCCGGGATGAGTGCTGGTTTCTTTTCTAGCGCCGAAAATAGTATTTGGGCAGCAGGTGTCGCGTGTCCAGAGGTTTTTACTTTCCGTTTAAAAAGCCTCAAGTCATGTAGAGGCCTTGTAGGGCAAGGGTTTGGTTGGAACGCCAATGTATGTCAGCTATCGCTTCCGTCTGTGTCAGACATACCGCCTTTTTGTCCGGGTTATTTGATTTCATATAAGGTGTTGTACAAGAAAATACGGGGGGTTGCTGTGTTGAGCCGTCCGACAGCCTGAGTATCCAATGTGCAAGCCACTCGCCTTACCCTGATCTGCCATGCCCGCACCGCCGCCCAGAAAGATGCACGTTTCGGCTTGGACGAACCGCTGGACGCCGGCTGGCTGGCGACGCGTGCCGAGATCGGCCATGAATACCGGAACGTCCGCCGCCTGCTCTGCGGGCCAGAGCTGCGCACCCGCCAGACCGCGGCGCTGTTGGGCGACGATCCGCGGATGGTCCAGGCGTTGGCCGATTGTGATTTCGGGCGTTGGCGCGGGATGTCTGTCGATGAATTGCTCAAGACGGAGCCGGAATGCCTTCAAGCCTGGCGTGACGACCCGGACGCCGCGCCCCACGGCGGCGAGTCCGTCAGCGGGGTATGTCGCCGGGTCGGCGACTGGCTGACGACGCTGCAACACACTCCGGGCCACTGGCTGGCCGTTACCCATCCGTTCGTGATTCGCGCTGCCCTGCTGAACGTACTGGGTTGCCCGCTGGGCATGTTCCACCGGATCGACATCGAATCGCTTTCCGTCACTGAGTTGCGTTTCAACGGGGTGTGGCGATTTCGCACCCAGGGGCCTGGCCGGGAGCCGCAAGCATGAAGAGATTGTCGGTGATAGGCATCGGTGCCGGTGATCCCGATCACCTGACGATGCAAGCGGTGAAGGCCCTGAATCAGGTCGATGTGTTTTTCCTGATGGACAAAGGGCCCGGCAAGGATGCGCTGTTGGACCTGCGTCGCGACATCTGTCGCCGCTACATCACTGATCGCACCTACCGTTTTGTCGAAGCCGGCAGTCCCGAGCGCCAGCGCGAGGATCTGGACTACACGGCCAGTGTCGAGGCACTTAACCGGGCGAAGCAGGCAACGTTCGAAATATTGATCAATGAGCAATTGTCTGACGGGCAGCGTGGCGGTTTCCTGGTGTGGGGCGACCCATCGCTGTACGACAGCACCCTGCGCATCCTGCAGGCGATCCTTGATTCGGGGCGCTGCGTCTTCGAGTTCGATGTCGTTCCGGGGATTACCAGCGTCCAGGCCCTCGCGGCGCGACACAAGGTGCCGTTGAACAGTATCGGCGGCTCGCTGGAGATCACCACGGGGCGCAGGCTGGCGGCGGCGCAGGTTGGCGATGCCGCGAGCACGGTGGTGATGCTTGATGCCGAGGATGCGTATCGCCAGGTCAGCGATCCTGATACGCAGATCTATTGGGGCGCCTACGTGGGAATGGCGGATGAATTGCTCATTGCCGGACGGCTGGGGGACGTGGCCGACGACATCGAACGCACCCGCAAGGCGGCGCGACAGGCGAATGGGTGGATCATGGATACGTATTTGTTGCGCAAACCCTGATGGTGCGGATCAACCCGTGGCGAGGGAGCTTGCTCCCGCTCGACTGCGAAGCAGGCGCAAGACATCAGCCATCTTGTGCATCGGGGTTGCTGCGCAACCCAGCGGGAGCAAGCTCCCTCGCCACGGAGAACCTCGAAGGCGTCGTCACCCTCGCCCAAACCGCTCCCGGTACACCGACGGCGCCAGCCCCACCACGTTGCGAAACGCTACCCGGAAACTTTCCACCGAACGATAGCCACACAGCTGGGCAATGTTGTCGGTGTTGTCTTGCGTGCTTTCCAGCAATTCCCGCGCCCGTGCCAGGCGCTCATGTTGCAGCCAGGCCTTGGGCGACAGGCCGCAAGCCTGGGTGAAGCGACGCAGGAAGGTCCGTTCGCTCATGGCGGCGTGACTGGCCAGGTCGCGCACTCCCAGCGGCTCGTGGAGACGTTCCCGGGCCCATTGCATGACGCCGGACAAATCGCTGCGCGGCGTGCGGCTGACCGGCGAGGGAATGAACTGCGCCTGGCCACCGGTGCGTTGGGTCGGCATGACCAGCCGGCGCGCCACGGCATTGGCGACCTGGGCGCCGAAATCCCGCGCCACCAAGTGCAGGCAGGCATCGATGCCGGCCGCGCTGCCAGCCGAGGTGATGATCTGGCCGGAGTCGACATAAAGTACATCGGGATCGACTTCGATGGTCGGGTAGCTGTCGGCGAGTTCGTCGGTGTAGCGCCAATGCGTGGTGGCGCCCAAGCCGTCAAGCAGCCCGGTGGCCGCCAGGACAAAAGCCCCCGAGCAGATCGACAACAGGCGAGCGCCACGGGCATGGGCTCGTCGCAAGGCCTGGAGCAGGGCATCGGAGGGCGGTTCGCTGCGACTGCGCCAGCCCGGCACGATAACGGTTCGCGCGCTGTCGAGCAGTTCCATGCCGCCATCGGCCAATACCTGGAAGCCGCCCATGGCGCGCATCGGGCCGTCGTCGACAGCGACGATGCGGTGTTCATACCAGGGAAAATCAAACTCGGGCCGTGCCAGCCCGAATATCTCGACGGCGACGCCGAATTCGAACGTGCACAGCCCGTCGTAGGCGAGAATCGCGACGAGGCCAGGGGTAGGCTGCATTTGGCGGAAAATTCCCACAGAGTGTCTTGTACGCCACTGTAGCGGTTGGCGGCGGGTGGATAAAGTCTCTCCAAGCCCTTATCCGTCCCTGGAGTAAACCACGATGACCAGCCCTGTTCGCGAAATGCCTGCCGCCCCGTCCGACATTGCCCTGCAGCATTTCAGCCGGCGCCTGATGTTCGAAACCGATTGTTCCGACGTACGTGCCAGCCAGGACGCCGCTGAGATCGATTTTGTCCTCGTCGATGTGCGCGGGCCGCAGGCCTACGCACGCGGGCACGTGCCCGGGGCGATCAACCTGCCGACGCGCACGCTGACCACCGAGGCGCTTGCGGCCTATCCCCAGACCACCCTGTTCGTGGTCTATTGTGCGGGGCCGCATTGCAACGGCGCCAACAAGGCTGCGGTGCGCCTGGCGACCCTGGGGTACCCGGTCAAGGAAATGATCGGTGGCATCATGGGCTGGCTCGACGAAGGTTTTCGCCTGACCGGTTCGGTGGAGCGCGTGGCGGAGCAGGCGGTCAGCTGCGATTGTTGAACGGTGCGTCCTCCTTGTGGTGAGGAAAACAGGCTCCCTCGCCACAAGGGCTGATTGCTTTCAATTTCGCAAATGCTCTGCATCTTTATAACTATTTGTCGCCTATACGTAATTCCGCTGCCGAGTGCCCCTCTAGACTCCTGCCCACTTCGGTTTTCGCTGACCGAACGCTGTTTCCGAATCTGCCCATAACGATCAAAAAAACCTGCGCACTCAGGAGCAAAAATGAAGAAGCTTGTCATGTTCGGTGCCCTGGCACTGTCCGTACTCTCCCTGTCGGCTGTGGCCGAAGACGCCAAGCCGATCCGCCTCGGGATAGAGGCCGGTTATCCGCCTTTTTCGATGAAGACGCCTGACGGCAAGCTGACCGGCTTCGATGTGGATATCGGCGACGCGCTGTGCGCGCAGATGAAGGTCAAGTGCACCTGGGTCGAGCAAGAGTTCGACGGGCTGATTCCGGCACTGAAGGTGAGGAAGATCGACGCGGTCCTATCGTCGATGACCATCACTGATGACCGCAAGAAAAATGTCGATTTCACCATCAAGTACTACCACACCCCGGCGCGTTTCGTGATGAAGGAAGGTACCGACGTCAAGGACCCGCTGACCGAACTCAAGGGCAAGAAAGTCGGCGTGTTGCGCGCCAGTACCCATGACCGCTTCGCGACCGAAGTGCTGGTGCCGGCGGGAATCAACCTGGTGCGCTACAGCTCCCAGCAGGAAGCCAACCTGGACATGGTCGCCGGTCGCCTCGACGCGATGCTGGCCGACTCGGTCAACCTCGACGAAGGTTTCCTGAAAACCGCCGCCGGCAAAGGCTTTGCCTTCGTCGGGCCGACCTATGAAGACGCCAGGTATTTTGGCGGCGGCGCCGGCATCGCGGTGCGCAAGGGTGACAAGGCCCTGGCGGACCAATTCAACGCCGCCATCAGCGAAATCCGCGCCAATGGCACCTACAAGAAAGTGCAGGATAAATATTTCGCTTTTGACGTCTATGGGCATTAATCGCTGAAGGAAACAGGTGGCCCGCCGCTGACCCGGCCGGCCACCTTTTTCATGGGCGATTGTTTTACCCTGAGCCTGTCGAGAACCGATATCTGGAGTGCCAATGCAACGCATCGACCATACCCTGCCGTGGAGCCACCTGGGCACGGAGCGCCGGCTCAGCGTGTTTCGTTTCGGCCATGGCCCGCGCAAGGCCTACATCCAGGCCAGCCTGCACGCCGATGAACTGCCGGGCATGCGCACGGCATGGGAACTGAAACAGCGGCTCAGCGACCTTGAGTCCCGCGGCCTGCTCAAAGGCGTGATCGAACTGGTGCCGGTGGCCAATCCCATCGGCCTGGACCAGCATCTGCAGAGTGCTCACATGGGGCGTTTCGAGCTGGGCAGCGGGAAGAATTTCAACCGTTCCTTCGTCGAACTCAGTGCCCCGGTGGCGCAGCGCATCGGGGCTCGCCTGGGCGACGATCCGGCTGCCAACGTCACCTTGATCCGGCAAACCATGGCCGAGGTGCTCGACGAACTACCCGCGCCACCTTCGCAACTCGAAGCCATGCATCGGCTGTTGCTTCGCCATGCTTGCGACGCCGACGTCACTCTCGACCTGCACTGCGATTTCGAGGCCGCGATCCACTTGTACGCGTTACCGCAACAATGGCCGCAGTGGCGCTCGCTGGCCGCGCGGCTGAGGGCCGGTGTGGCGTTGTTGTGCGAAGATTCCGGCGGCAGCTCGTTCGATGAGTCCTGTTCCACGCCCTGGTTGCGCCTGGCGAGGATCTTTCCGCAAGCGGCCATTCCGGCGGCCAACCTGGCGACGACGCTGGAATTGGGCAGCATGGGCGACACCCGGGTGGAGCAGGCCCGGGCCAATTGCGAGGCCATCCTCGGATTTCTCGCCGAACAGGGACTCATCGGCGGTGACTGGCCGGCCGCGCCGGCGCAATGCTGCGAGGGTTTTCCGTTCGAGGGCACCGAATACCTGTTTGCCCCGCACCATGGCGTGGTCAGCTTCCTGCGCGACGCTGGCGACTGGGTGGAGCGGGGCGATGCTTTGTTCGAGGTGGTCGATCCGTTGAACGACCGAGTGACCACTGTCCGCGCCGGCACCAGCGGCGTATTGTTCGCCCTGGATCGCGGGCGCTATACCCAGCCGGGCATCTGGCAGGCGAAAGTCGCCGGGCGTGAGCCGATTCGGGCGGGGAAATTGATCAACGACTGATAAGTGCTGTCTACCTCACCGCACGGTCGTCACCGTGCGGTTATCCAATGCTGGAGGAAGACCGATGTTCAAAGCGTTCGCCCTGTTTCTGCTGCTGGTGTCTGCCGGAGCGCAGGCCCAACCGTCGCTGCATACCGACTTGCCACTCAACTACCTGGCCCGCGCCGATGAACAGGCCAGGAACCGGCCGCTAGTGATTTTCCTGCATGGTTCGGGCAGCAACGAAGAAGACCTGCTGACGCTCGCCGACGAACTGCCCAAGCACTACAACTACCTTTCGGTGCGGGCACCCAAGTCGATGGAGCCGGGGCGCTACCAATGGTTTGCCAGGAAAGGCGAGGGCGCCTATGAAGGTGACACGTCAGACCTGAAGGCCAGCGGCCAGATGCTCCTGGAATTCATCGAGAAGGCTCGGGCCAAATACCCGACCGATGCGAGCAACGTCTATCTGGTGGGTTTCAGTCAAGGCGCGATGATGAGCTACGAGGTAGCCCTGAGACACCCCGAAGCCGTTGGCGGCATTGCCGCGATGGGCGGGCGAGTTCTTTCGGTGTTGCGCGCCGAACTGACGCCCGATGAATCGCGCCGGGATCTGGCGGTGTTCATAGGCCACGGCACGGTGGACCCGATCATTCCCTACCACGACGGCACCGACGCTGACACGTTCCTCAAGACCCTGGCCCTGGAACCGGAATTCCACGCGTATCCGGGGCTTGGTCACAATATCAGCGCGCAGGAGGTGAAGGACCTGCGGGCCTGGCTGGAGCGGCTCAACCCTTGATCCAGCCGGATCCCTGTGGAAGCGAGCCTGCTCGCGAATGCAGCAATGGGGTCAGGCACACCGCACAGGCCCATCACTTCCCGCTGGCGATCTGCTTGACCAATGCCTCATGACCGGCCTGGTCGCTCGCCCTGGAGATGATCTGCACCACGGCCATGCGCGTGCCGGAAGCCCCTATCAGGGTAGTGTCCAACGTGGGCCCGCCACCTTGGGTGGCCCGGGTGTCGAGCTGGCGCAGGCCGAGGCCGGTGGCTTTCAAGGTCAGGCTCTTTTCCCCGAGGATCTTGGCATCCGGCAGGGCCTTGGTCTTCTGGACGGCGAAATCGGCGAAGGTCGTATCCAGGAAGGCTGCGTCGTTATCTTTTACATTTGCCCCGTCAACCAGGGTGTTCTCCGCTGTGATCACCACCGTTTTGCGCGTGGCATTGCTGTACATCGTACCGCTCGCCCCGGCGGTTCCCTGCGCCACGTCCCCTGCGGACAAGGGCGTCGCCGTGAAGCCCGGGGGGAGGGTGAAGCTGAACTTGCCGCCCAGCAGCGAAACCTTCTGGGCCGGTGCTTGCGCCACGGGTTTCTTGGGCTGGGCGGCAAGGGCCGGGGATGCGACCAGGCTGGTGATCACTGCCAGTAGCAGGGCGGCGGCTGGTTTACTCAGCAATGACATTAAAACGCTCCATGGGCTGGTTGGCTTGAAACTGGAACACGAGTCGTCCTTGTCGGTCATGGGTTCGATACGTTAACACCGACGGCACTGAAGCGCCGCGCCAGCGCCTGACGTTCGAAGTGCCCGGTAATGAAGTCGACGAAGACCCGGGTCTTGGCGGGCATCAGCGTACGACTCGGGTAATAGAGCGAGATCGCGCCAAGGTCGACATACCATTGCGGCAGCAGCCGCACCAGCTCGCCGCGCTCCAGCCAGGGCAAGACATCCGGCACCGTCAACAGCGCAATGCCCAGGCCGAGCAAGGCAGATTCACGCATCGCGACCGGATCGTTGAAGGTGATCGACTCCGGCAACGACACCGCGCACTCGAGCCCGACGCTGTTGCGCATCATCGGTTGGCGCACACGGCCGGTCAGGCTGGAGCGCAGGACGATGTTAGCGTGATCGGTCAATTGCTCCGGATGCTGGGGCTGGGCACGACCGGCCAGGTACTGCGGGCTGGCGACGGCAATCAGGTGGGCTGGTGCCAAGGTCCGGGACACGACGCCGGGGGTCAATTCGAAACCGCCTCCAATCGCCGCGTCGAAACCTTCGGCAATCAAGTCGACGCGACGATTTTCGAAATGCCATTCCGGCCGGATCAGGGGATATCGACCGAGGAAAGCAGGCATTAACGGCAGGACGTGAGCCATGCCGAAGCTGGGGGAGAGGCTGACCCGCAACAGGCCCGCCGGCTCGCCACGTTCGGCGCTCACCGTGCCAATCGCAACCTGCAGGGCTTGAAGGTTGCCGCCGATGCCGGCGAGGAAATGTTCGCCGGTTTCGGTCAGGGAAAGCTTGCGGGTCGAACGCTGGAACAGGCGTACACCCAGGTTTCGCTCCAGCATCGCCACATTGCGGCTGACGGCGGCGGGCGTCAGCGCCAGCAGCCTGGCGGCAGCAGAAAAACTGCCGGTCTCGGCACTGCGCACGAAACATTCGAGGTTGGCGAGGGTTTCCATTTGATGGGACCTGATACTAATGCTTGAAGATAATTCAAGCCATTACCGACTAATCAGGGCGCAATGGCAAGCGCAATATGCACCTCAACGGCGGACATCACCGCACGGTTTTTCCAACCATTGAGGACATCACATGAACACCATCGGCATTATCGGCGCTGGCGCCATCGGCAGCGCATTCGCCCGGGCCCTGGCTCGCCAAGACATCAACGTGGTCATTTCCAACAGTCGCGGGCCGGAAAGCCTGACCGAGCTGGTCGCCGAACTGGGCCCGACCGTACGTGCCGGCACTGTGCAGGAAGCTGCCGCGCAACCCATGGTGCTGGTGGCCGTCAACTGGCACAAGTTGCCGCAAGCCCTGGCAGGTTTGCCGGATTTCGCCGGGCGGATCGTGATCGACGCCAACAATGCCATCAAGGTGCCGGAATTCCAGGCGATCGATCTGCACGGGCGGGCCTCCACCGAGGTGTTCAGCGAGTGGGTGCCCGGCGCGCGGGTGGTCAAGGCATTCAACCATATGCTGGCGAAGTTGCTCGAGGCTGATCCGGCGGCCGAGGGTGGCAAGCGTGTGCTGTTCCTGACCGGCGATGATCAACAGGCGCGTGTGGAAGTGGCCGGGTTGATCGAGCGGCTGGGATTCTTCGCCGTGGACCTCGGCCCGCTGAGCGCCGGAGCGCACCTGACGCAATTCCCCGGCGGCCCGTTGCCCGTGTTGAATCTGGTCAAGTTCGACTGAGCCCCACGCGGATCAAGGACGATCCCAGTAGGGCACTTCGCCGAAACACTCGAGGAAAAAATCGATCACCGTGCGCACTTTCACTGACAGGCGTCGGCTGCCGGGCCAGAGGATGGCGATTTGCTGGGGTTCGAGGCTGTTGGACGCTTCGTAATCGCCCAGGACCGGCACCAGCGTGCCGTTGCGCACGGCTTCGCCGATCAGCCATGACGGAAACATCACCAGGCCCAGGCCTTGTTCGGCGGCCTGGGTCAGGGTGTCGGCGTGGTTGCCGGTGATCGGCCCGCTCACGCTGTAGCGTATCCAGGCTTGACCCGGCTTGCGGAAAAACCAGCGCTGTTGCCCGGCTACGCCTTTGTAGGCCAGGCACTGATGGGCCGCCAGGTCTTCGGGTTTTTGTGGAACGCCGTGGCGGGCCAGGTAGGCGGGGCTGGCCGCGATCTGGAAACGGTGCGGCGCGATGATCCGCGCCTGCATGCTCGAATCGTGCAACGAGCCGATGCGAAAGAGCAGATCGGCACCTTCCTGCAGCGGGTCGACGTAACTGTCGGTCTGCTGGAGATCCAACTGCAGCTTCGGGTAGCGCTCGCACAGTTGTCCCAGCCAGGGCGTCAGGTGGCGCTGTCCGAAGACTACCGGGGCGTTGATCCTCACGAGTCCGGCCGGTTCGCTGTGCTGTTCCTGCAAGGCCTGTTCGGCTTCCTCCAGTTGCACCAGCAGCAAGCGTGCATGGTGCCCGAGCAGGCGGCCGGCTTCGGTGGGCGAAACGGCGCGGGTATGGCGATACAGCAACTGCTGGTTCAGCGCCTGCTCCATCAGTTGGATCTGGCGGGAAATCGAGGAAGGCGCCAGCCCCTCGCGCCGCGCGACTTCCGAGAAGCTGCCGAGATCGAGCACCGCGACGAACAATCGGAGTGCCTTGAAACCCAGTTCATCAAGACCGTGCATGGGAATCCGCTGTGCGTGTTACGCAAAAGAGTTGTCAGAATGCTCCCATTTATCGCACAACAGCGCCAGCCGATAATGCCCGTCGTTTCTTTTCAGGCAGGTTATCTCATGCAATCAACATCCACCCCCTCCGCCGCAGCGGTAGCGGATGCCGCGCCACCCCGGACTTTCCTGCGCTGGCTCCTGCTACCCCTGGTGATCCTGGCGGGCATGGGGCTATCGGTGGAGGCCGGGCTACTCGGGCCGCTCGGTGTCCAGGTCGGTCATCTGTGGGCAACGTTGAGCATCTTTGGCGTTGGCGCGGCGCTGTTGTTCCTGCTGTTGCTGCTCAGCGGTCCGCAACGGGGCCCGGCCCTGAATGAATTGCCGCGCTGGCAATTGATCGGTGGCTTCCTGGGGCCGATCTACGTGGTGGTACTGACGCTCGCCACCCCGCACATCGGCATTGCCATGACCATGATCGCGATTCTCTCGGGACAGGTCGGCAAAAGCGTGCTGATCGACCATTTCGGCTGGTTCGGCGCGAGCCGCAAGCGTGTCAACCGCGAGCGCTGGCTGGCGTTGGCGTTGATTGTCGTGGCCCTTGTCCTGATTGCCCGAGGTTGATATGAGCGTGATCCTGTTATTGCTGGTGGTTGTCGCCGCCGGCGCGGTATTGAGCGTCCAGGCTGCTATCAACGGGCGTCTGGGCGAGACGGTCGGCGTACTGCGCAGCAGTCTGCTGACCTTTGCGGTCGGCACGGTGGTGACCGGTCTGTTGATCGTGTTTTTCGAGCCGGCCCATGCGGTAAGCCTGTTGGACGTGCCGAAATGGCAGCTCAGCGGCGCATTGTTTGGCGTGGTGTACATGATCGTGATGGTCGGCGCGGTGCCGAGAGTCGGCACAGCCGTGGCAACCGTCGCGGTCATCGTCGGGCAACTTGCCATGGGCATGCTGATCGACAACTTCGGCTGGCTGGGCAATCCACCTGTCGAACTGTCCGCCAGCCGCTTGTTGGCCATGGCCTGCCTGGCACTGGCGCTGGTGTTCATGTATCGCAGCAGTACGCGGCAGACCTGAACGGCTCAGTCCGGTTCGACGTCCAGTTGCAGGCTGTCATCGGCCAGGCGCTCGGTACGTCGGACAATGCCGCTGATGCGCCGGCCTTCGACGCTGAACACCACGATCTGGGCTTTTGCCAGGTCTTCGGGCAGCGGTGGGCGTACATGCAGGGCGAACCATGGCGGCTCGCCGTCGTCGAGGCGCTTGACATCGAACTGGCAGTCGACGCTTTTGGTTTCGCGTCCGAACAGCGTGTCGAGGCCGTAATCGAGGTGGGTGTCCACGCGTGGGTTCAAGTCCATCGGCAATCTCCCGGATGAAGGCTCGGCTATTGAACAAGTGAGTCTGTTGGCAACAGAAAAATTCCGTCGGATGAGTGCCGACTGGTCGTGACCGGCAGTGAACGGCTGGCGTTGCTGCTAGAATCGGCCACCTTGACTTACGAGAGGTATGCCCATGAGCGAGCCGATTCGCCTGACCCAGTACAGCCACGGTGCCGGTTGCGGCTGCAAGATTTCGCCCCAGGTGCTGGAAGTGATCCTGGCCGGCAGCGGTGCGCAAAACCTTGATCCCAAGCTGTGGGTCGGGAACGCTTCCCGGGACGATGCGGCGGTCTACGCCATTGACGAGGAGCGCGGCGTGGTCTCGACCACCGATTTCTTCATGCCGATCGTCGACGATCCGTTCGACTTCGGTCGCATCGCCGCGACCAATGCCATCAGTGATATCTATGCCATGGGCGGTGATCCACTGATGGCGATTGCGATCCTCGGCTGGCCAGTCAACGTGCTCGCCCCGGAAATCGCGCGCGAGGTGATTCGCGGTGGCCGCTCGGTGTGCGACGAGGCAGGCATCCCCCTGGCGGGCGGGCACTCGATCGATGCGCCCGAGCCGATTTTCGGTCTGGCAGTGACGGGCCTTGTGCAAAAGCGCCACATGAAACGCAACGACACCGCCACCGCGGGCTGCCGGCTGTACCTGACCAAACCCCTGGGCATCGGCATCCTCACGACGGCGGAAAAGAAAGGCAAGCTGCGCGCCGCCGATGTAGGCCTGGCCCGAGACTGGATGTGCACGCTGAACAAGCCCGGCAGCCGTTTCGGCAAGCTCGATGGCGTGACGGCAATGACCGATGTCACCGGTTTCGGCTTGCTCGGGCATTTGGTGGAAATGGCCGATGGCAGCCAACTGACCGCGCGTATCCGCTACGACGCGGTGCCGCGCCTGCCAGGCGTCGAGTACTACCTCGATCAAGGCTGCGTACCGGGCGGCACATTGCGCAACTATGACAGCTACGCCAGCAAGGTCGGTCGCGTCCAGGAGCTGCACAAGCGAGTGCTGTGCGACCCGCAGACCAGTGGCGGCCTGCTGATTGCCGTCACACCCGAAGGGGAGAGCGAGTTCCTGCGGGTCGCCGTTGAACTGGGTCTGGCGCTGGAACCGATTGGCGAATTGGTCGAGCGACAGAGCCACGCGGTCGAGGTGTCTTGATGCCCAACGACATCACCGACTACCGCGATATTTTCCTCAATGATCGCCCGATGATGGACACTCGCGCGCCGGTGGAATTTCTCAAGGGCGCGTTTCCCGGCGTGGTCAACCTGCCGTTGATGACCGACATCGAGCGGCAACGCGTCGGGACCTGCTACAAGCAGCAGGGGCAACAGGCCGCCATTGTCCTGGGGCATCAACTGGTCAGCGGCGAGACCAAGGCCCAACGCATCCAGGCCTGGGCCGAATTCGCCCAGGCCTATCCTGATGGCCTGCTGTACTGCTTTCGCGGTGGCTTGCGCTCACAGATCGTCCAGCAATGGCTCAAGGACGAGGCGGGCATCGAATATCCCCGAGTCGGCGGGGGCTACAAGGCGATGCGTACGTTCCTCTTGGGCACTATCGACCAGGCGGTCGCCCAGTGCGATTTGGTCCTGCTGGGCGGCATGACCGGCACCGGCAAGACCGAGGTGTTGGCGCAGCTCAATAACGGCCTGGACCTGGAAGGTTATGCCAATCATCGCGGTTCGAGCTTCGGCAAGCGTGCGACCGGGCAGCCTTCCAATATCGATTTCGAAAACCTGCTGGCGGTGGATGTGCTGAAAAAGCGTGCCGCCGGCATCGAGCAATTCGTGCTGGAGGATGAAAGCCGCATGGTCGGCAGTTGCGCCTTGCCGTTGCCGTTGTACCAGCGCATGCAGCAGGTGCCGATGGTCTGGCTGGAGGATCGCCTGGAGCGGCGGGTCGAGCGGATCCTGCGCGACTACGTGATCAACCTCTGCGCCGAGTTTGTCGAGGTCCATGGCGACGAAGGGTTTTCGCTGTTTGGCGAACGGTTGCTGGCGAGCCTGGACAACATCCACAAACGCCTGGGTGGCGATCGCCATCGGCGATTGCTGGACATCATGGACGCCGCCCTGGCCGAACAGGCCGCCAGCGGCGCCGTCGACCTGCATCGCGCTTGGATCGAAGGCTTGCTGCGCGAGTACTACGACCCGATGTATGTATTCCAGCGGGAAAAGAAGGGCGGGCGCATCGAGTTTGTCGGGGAGCAGGCGGCGGTATTGGAATATCTGCGTGAACGCGCCGCTCGGGAAGGATAAAACTCAAGTCTTGGCACACAACCTGTGGGAGCGAGCCTGCTCGCGAAGGCATCCGGTCAGTCACCCCCTCATTGGCTGACCCGCCGCTTTCGCGAGCAGGCTCGCTCCCACAAGGGCTCGCGGCTGCTCACAGATTCTGCGTCCACCACCGATTTCCTGTGGGAGCGAGCTTGCTCGCGAAGAGGCCAGCATATTCAACATCTTCTTTGGCCGTGACGCCGCCATCGCGAGCAAGCTCGCTCCCACGGTAATCCTTGGCAGATTACGTCGGGCAGGTCTTCTGCCCGTTATCCAGGCCTTGCTTGTAGCTTTGGCTGGTGAGGCTGGCCTTGCCGTTGTGCCAGGTCAGGGTCAGTACATACAGGGAGTCGAAATCGCTCGATGCCCAGTCGTCGGTGATGGTCTGCCGCTTGCCCACCGCTTCACCCGCGACCTTGTTGATCAGTTCAGGCAGGTAGCCGTGGGACCAGGCCGTGTAGATCGTGGAGTTGTGGTATTTGTCCTGCATCAATTCATCAGCCAGGTCACTGGTGTCGTTGGCTGAATACTCGATGTTTACCGGCAGGCCGAGCTTGATGGCGCTGGGGCTGATTGTCATCAAGGGGCGAATGTAGCTGTAGGAATTATCCAGCTCACCCTCTTCGACGTTACGGGTCGGATTGGCCGCGAACACGTAGTCGGCTTCGCCGAATTTTTCTGGCAGCAGGGTGGCCAGGTCGATGGCGCGGTTCAGCCCCTGGCAATTGAGTTGGCCGAGGCCGCCGACCGGTTTTTCCGCGTGGCGCAGGAACACCAGCGTTTGCACGCCGTCGACGGGCTGGGCACTGCTGACGCTGGATTCCAGCGACAGCACCA
Source organism: Pseudomonas sp. R3-56 (assembly GCF_051132075.1). Lineage (NCBI taxonomy): Bacteria > Pseudomonadati > Pseudomonadota > Gammaproteobacteria > Pseudomonadales > Pseudomonadaceae > Pseudomonas > Pseudomonas sp. R3-56. Next base: position 2,290,643 of record NZ_CP071657.1, read on the forward strand.
GCCCACAGGTCACGAGCAGCGTCGGTAGCAGTAGCCACGGACGGCGTTTCAACTGGGCGAACTTCAGTGGGTTGATCATCGATATACGTCTTTGTCTTCTCGATTCAGGCTGACAAACCCCGGCACCGCAAAGCCTCTGGCTCCGGGTGTTTTCCCTGTCGTTATGGCCGCTTCGATTGCTCGGGGCATCTCTCAGAGTCCCCGCTGCTTCTTTGGTTCGATCCTGGGGGCGATCCTGGTTGATGCCGGGCACTGTAGCGGCGTCCCGCCAAGGGACGCAGCGAATGTTAGCGACAGGATGTTGCGGAATTAAGAAAGAGGCGCTGTCCCTCAAGAGCCAAGGCTTGTGTTCAAAGGCCCCAAAGCCTGCTCGGCTGATTTATGCTTGGGCTTTCCGACTGATCCATGGAACCCATGCCATGCCCGACCTGACCCCTTTCCCCATCACCCAGAAATGGCCCGCCCAGTTCCCTGAATGGCTCCAGCTCTATTCCCTGCCGACCCCCAACGGCGTGAAGGTGTCGATCATGCTGGAGGAGATCGGTCTGCCCTACGAGCCGCACAAGGTGGACTTTGGCAACAATGACCAACTGTCCCCCGAGTTCCTCTCGCTCAATCCCAACAACAAGATCCCGGCGATTCTTGACCCCCATGGGCCGGGAGATCGGCCGTTGGCGTTGTTCGAATCGGGAGCGATCCTGATTTATCTGGCCGACAAGAGCGGCCAGCTGCTTGCCCAGGAGTCGGCGGCGCGCTACGAGACGATCCAGTGGCTGATGTTCCAGATGGGCGGCATCGGGCCGATGTTCGGTCAGCTGGGGTTCTTCAACAAGTTCGCCGGCAAGGATTACGAGGACAAACGGCCGCGCGACCGATACGTCGAGGAAAGCAAGCGCCTGCTCAAGGTACTCGATGGACGTCTGGAAGGCCGCGACTGGATCATGGGCGAGCGCTACACCATCGCCGATATCGCCACGTTCCCATGGGTGCGCAACCTGCTTGGTTTTTATGAGGCCGGTGATCTGGTGGGTATCCAGAACTTCCCGAACGTGACGCGGGTGCTGGAACGTTTCCTTGCGCGGCCGGCGGTGGCGCGCGGCTTGAAGATTCCGGAATGACCCGCTAATCGGGTGACGTGCAGCAACGGCTCGCTGACGTTGTGAGGGAATTATTGCCTGACCGGTAACACTCTGTTCCTGCGTCGGCGTTTGTGCCCTGCCTGGTCAGGGCATAAGCTTTGTCTCGTGTTCCATTTCGCCTCCGGAGTCCCATGTCCAGTCAGTTCCCCGCAGCCCGTCCACGCCGTCTGCGTCGCAATGCAAGCCTGCGCAACCTGTTCCAGGAAACCGAGTTGACCTTGAATGATCTGGTACTGCCGATTTTCGTCGAAGAGGAAATCGACGATTTCGTGCCGATCAAGAGCATGCCCGGCGTGGTGCGTATCCCAGAATCGAAGCTGGCCGGGGAAATCGAGCGGTATGCTCGTGCCGGTATCAAGGCGGTGATGACCTTTGGTGTGTCCCATCATCTGGACAGCGACGGCAGCGACACGTGGAGCGAGCGTGGCCTGGTTTCGCGCATGGCCGGAATCTGCAAGGACGCCGTGCCGGAAATGATCGTGATGTCCGATACCTGTTTTTGTGAGTACACCGATCATGGCCACTGCGGCGTGCTGCACGGTCACGAAGTCGATAACGATCGAACCCTGATCAACCTGGGCAAACAAGCGGTAGCGGCGGCACGCGCCGGCGCCGATGTCATCGCGCCGTCGGCGGCCATGGACGGGCAAGTCCAGGCCATTCGCAAGGCACTCGATGACGCGGGCTTCAGCCAGACGGCGATCATGGCCTATTCCACCAAGTTCGCCTCCGCGCTCTACGGGCCGTTCCGCGAGGCCGGAGGCAGCGCCTTGAAAGGCGACCGCAAGAGCTACCAGATGAACCCGATGAATCGCCGCGAAGCCCTGCGCGAGTCGCTGCTCGACGAGCAGGAGGGCGCCGATGCACTGATGGTCAAGCCGGCCGGGGCCTATCTCGACATCATCCGCGACATCCGCGAGGCCTCGAACCTGCCATTGTCGGCCTACCAGGTCAGCGGCGAGTACGCGATGATCAAGTTCGCCGCACAGGCCGGCGCCATCGACGAAGCTAGAGTCGTGCGAGAAAGCCTAGGCGCGATCAAGCGGGCAGGGGCGGACCTGATCTTCACTTACTTCGCGATGGATCTGGCGCTGAGCGGGATCTGAACCAGCGCTCCCACAAGGTTTGTGCTGGCTTTGCATCAGTGCATCAGTAGCCTCCACAGGTTTTTGATCGTATGGTTGCTCCCGAACAAGGGAACTGATGGAGCACCATGCATTTCACTCGATTGATGATCACTGTTGCCGCATTGCTGGCCCTGGCCGGCTGCGGCAGCCGTCAGGCCCAGGAGCCTGAGCGCCAGCCTGCCGAAGTCAAGGCGCAGATCGTGCGCTTATTGCCAGCCAAGACCGCCGATCGGGAGGGCTGGGCCACGGACATCTACGTGGCCTTTGCGGCGCAGCAGATCCCGCCAACGACCCAGAACATCTGTTCAGTGCTGGCGGTGACCGAGCAGGAGTCGACCTTCCAGGCCGATCCCGCGGTGCCGGGGCTGGGCAAGATCGCCCGGCAGGAAATCGATCGTCGGGCGGCGAAGCTACGCATCCCCGGGTTTCTGGTGAGCGGCGCCCTCCAGGTGCGCTCCTCTAATGGCAAAAGCTACAGCGACCGCCTCAACGCGGCGCGCAGCGAGAAGGAACTCAGCGCAATTTTTGATGATTTCATCGGCATGGTGCCGCTCGGGAAAACCCTGTTCGATGGCTTCAACCCGGTGCATACGGGCGGGCCGATGCAGGTCAGCATCGCCTTTGCCCAGGCCAATGCGCGCGATTATCCCTACACGGCGGATGGCTCGATTCGTCGGGAAGTGTTCAGTCGTCGCGGAGGGATGTATTTCGGCATCGCGCATTTGTTGGGGTATCCCGTCAGTTATACCGAGCCGCTGTACCGTTTCGCCGATTTTAATGCTGGCTGGTATGCCAGTCGCAACGCGGCCTTCCAGCATGCGGTAAGTCGCGCTTCGGGCATTACGCTGGCCCTGGACGGTGATTTGATCCTGCCTGATTCGATCATGCCCGGCAGCACGGAGCTGGCGGTGCGCACGTTGGGCAAGTCATTGGGCATGCGCAACCCGACCATCCGCGATCAGCTGGAACTGGGCGACAGCCTGGCGTTCGAGGACAGCAAGCTCTACAAGCGGGTGTTCGAATTGGCCGAGGAGGCCGAGGGCAAGCCGCTGCCTCGGGCGGTGTTGCCGGGCATCGTGCTCAAGAGTCCGAAAATCACTCGCAAGCTGACCACTGCATGGTTTGCCAAGCGCGTGGACGAGCGGTATCAGCGGTGCATGACGCGGGCTTCGGGGCGCTGAATCTTCGGCCATGAAAAAGCCCGGCGGATGAGGCCGGGCTTCTACTGTGATGGCTTGAAGGATCTTGCAGCACGGTGGTAACAATTCATGCGCGGTTCTTGGCCAAGTTATCGGAGCCACCTTCGACAACGCGGCGTTCCAGCAGACGGTCGGCACCGCCTTCGGCAACACGGTTTTCGATCAGCTTGTCGGAGCCACCTTCGGCGACGCGGCGTTCCAGCAGACGGTCGGCACCGCCTTCGGCAACACGGTTTTCGATCAGCTTGTCGGAGCCACCTTCGGCGACGCGGCGTTCCAGCAGACGATCGGCTCCGCCTTCGGCAACACGGTTTTCGATCAGCTTGTCGGAGCCACCTTCGGCGACGCGGCGTTCCAGCAGACGGTCGGCACCGCCTTCGGCAACACGGTTTTCGATCAGTCGGTCAGAGCCGCCTTCGGCAACGACGGGCTGGGAAGTGGCGGCGAATACGTTGGCTGCCAGAACGGAGAAAGCGAGGCTGAGGATGATTTGGCGTTTCATGATGGTGTGCTCCGGGGTGCGTTGGTTTGTGTGGGGCCATTGTTGCGCCGGGCACCGATCGTGAGAACTTCATTGACGTGATGGTGAACATCGATGGCGGTGATAGCTCGCCGGGTTGGTGTCAGTCAGGTTGATGGAACACTGGGGCACCGGTGCGCTCTACCGACCTGAATTCCTTTTGAAGGAGGCCAGTCCATGTATCAGTTATTCGGCCACAGCCAATCCGGTTCCTCTGCCGTGGAGGTCGCCTTGGATCTTTGCGGCGTGCCTTACCGCCGGGTAGATACCTATTCGACCGAGGACAACGACGCGGCGAAGGAGCTCGAAGCCCTGAATCCGCAGAAGCAGGTCCCGACCCTGCAATTGCCGGACGGCTCGGTGCTCACCGAGGCGGCGGCGATCCTGATTCACTTGGGGCTGTCTTTTCCGGAATCGAAACTGCTGCCGGATGATCCGGCCCAGCGTGCGCAGGTCATACGCGGCCTGGTGTATATCGCCGCCAATTGCTACACGCCGATCGGCATCATCGATTTTCCGCAGCGGTGGTTGCCCGACGCCGACGACGCTTCTCGGGAGCGATTGGTGGCGGGCACCAAGCAACGTCTGTATCGCAACTGGGCGTTGTTTGCCGACCAGTTTCCTGCGAGCCCTTTCCTCGGCGGTGCCGAGCCCGGTGCATTGGATATCCTGGCGGCGGTGATTACCAAGTGGGTCGAAACCCGGGAAGCGATGCTCAATGCCCGTCCCGAGTTCTACGCCCTGCTGGAGCGCATCGACCGCCATCCGCGAGTCGCGCCAGTGCTGTCATTGCACTGGCCCGAATGAATCAGGGACACGCACTGCGCGAGGCGGCCTGGCGGACGAGTTCTGCAAGCTGCCGAACGTTCTGCTGATGGCCTTTGACCAGGTCGTCGATACTGCCGCCGGCCGGCGTCTGCAAGCTGCTGCGGCAGGTAAGGGCCTGAGCTTCGTTGCCATGGCTACGCAAGCGCCATTGCACGTCCATGCGCGCATAGCGGCCGGGGATTGAGTCGAAGCGTTGCACCTCCACCCGCAACAGCCGCTTGGGGGCCCCGGGGTTGCTCAATTGCTCGTCCAGGCTGCTGCGTAGTTCATCCGCGAGGCTTGAGCCCCACCATTCGGTTTCAAGGATCGCCAGTCCGCTGTCGCCCTGACGAATCACCATCTGCGTGCGATCCACTTGCGGCGGGACGCTGAGTTGTTCGATCTGGATATCCACCCCTGCACGCGCCTGACCAGCCGGCTGGACCGGGCTCAGGGTATGGTAGTGGATGGGATCGCTGCGGCAGGCACCGAGCAGCAGCGCCAGGGCGATCAACGAACATCTCAGCATCAGCGGCATCGGGCGTGCTCCTGTGATCATTCTTTCACCGGAAAGGTAAGGTTCTGCGCCGGAGCATCTTTCGGACGGCCACGAAGCAGCGACTCGGGGTGTCGGCTCAGGTAATCGGACAGCTCGCGCAGCGAACGCGACATTCGGCCCAGGTCATCCAGGGTCTGGGTCAATTGTTCGCGCTGCGGCGAATCTTCCGCCAGGGTCGAGTTCGCCGACTGCAAGGTCTTGCTCACGTCCTGCAAGGTGCTTTGCACGCCTGGGAGGGTCTTGCTGTTGAATTGCGACAGGCCCTTGCGCAGCTCCACGAGGTTACCGTCCAGGTTGCTGGCGATACTTTCCAGCGGCAGCTTGTTGATGCGCTCGACCACCGTCTGCAATTGTTCCTGCAACTGCTGGAGGCTGCCCGGGATAGTCGGGATCCGCAGGGGGCGCGCGGCGAGGTCGAACGCGACTTTCTCGGCCTTGGGGTAGAAATCCAGCGAAATGTACAACTGCCCGGTCAGCAGGTTGCCGCTGCGGGCCTGGGCGCGCAGGCCGCGTTCGACGAAGCTGCCGACCAGGCGCGCGGCGGCGGCTTCGTCTTCCGGGTCGTAGTTCAATGACTTGAGCAGTTTCTCGTGGGCCTTGCCGAGCAGTTGCGGGTAGATCACGATTCCTACGTTGACCGGGAACGTGCGCTGCTTTTCGTCGAAGTCCAGGTTCATGGAGACCACCCGGCCGATCTCGATCCCGAGGAATTCCACCGGGGCGCCGACGCGCAATCCGCGCAAGGCCTGGTCGAAGCGCAAGGCCAGGTACTGCGCCTTGCCACTGGGCGGGGCCAGGGCGCTTTGCTGGTCGGCGAACAGTTCGAAATCCTTGTCCTCGGCCGCGGGCGTGTCGTTGGGGCTGTATTCCGGGGCCCGGAATGCAATGCCGCCGACGAGCAGGGCGGACAGCGACTCGGTCTTGACCGCAAAACCGTTGGCGCCGACGTTCACGTCGACGCCACTGACGTTCCAGAACCGGGTGTTCTCGGTGACGTAGGCGTCATTTGGCGCGTTGATGAACACCTCGATATTGACGCCTTTGCCATCGGCGTCCAATGCGTAGGACACCACCTGGCCCACCGGAATCTTGCGCAAGTACACCGGCGAGCCGATGTCCAGCGAACCGAGGTCCTGTGAATGCAGGGTGAAGCGCTTGCCCGGTTCGCCGTAGGTGATCGGTGGCGGAGCCTCCAGGCCGGTGAACGACTTGGCGCGCACTTTCGAATGACCGGCGTCGGCGCCGATGAAGTCTCCCGACAGCAAGGTGTCGATCCCGGAGATCCCGCCCGCGCCAATCCGCGGCCGGACCACCCAGAACACCGAGTCTTCATGAGTGAAGGTGTCGGCGGTCTTGGCGAGCTTGACCGTGGCGGTCACGTTCTTCTGATCGTCGCTCAGTTGCACGTCGGTGACCTGGCCAATGACCACATTGCGGTATTTGACCGGGGTCTTGTTGGCGGTCAGGCCTTCGCCTGTCTTGAAGGTGATGGTGATGGTCGGGCCTTCCTGCAGCCAGTTGTTGACCACCAGGGACACGCCCACCAGCACCGCGATGATCGGCACGATCCACACCAGCGACACGGTCCAGCGGCGGGTGGAGACATGGGCGCGGCCCGGTGCGGGTTGTCCGTCAGTGGCTTGTGACTTCATCCATGACCTCCTCGGATGGTTGGGTGTCCCAGATCAGCCGCGGGTCGAAACTCATGGCCGACAGCATGGTAAAGAGCACCACGAGGCCGAAGAACAGGATCCCCGGTCGCGGTTCGATGTCGCTCAGGGCCTGGAACTTGACCAGTGCCGCCACCAGGGCCACGACCAGCACGTCAAGCATCGACCAATAGCCGATGACTTCGACCAGCCGATACAGCTTGGCGCGCTGCACCTGGGCCCAGGTACTGCGCCGTTGCACGGTCACCAGCAGCAACGTCAGTACGACGAACTTGATGCCCGGCACCGCAATGCTGGCGATGAAGATGATCAGCGCGATGTCCCAGGCACCACTCTGCCAGAACTCGAGAACGCCGCTGATGATGGTGCTGTCCGCACCGTCGCCGAGCATCTGGGTGTTCATGACCGGGAGCAGGTTGGCCGGGATGTAGAACACCAGTGCCGCCAGCATGTAGGCCCAGGTGCGAGTCAGGGTATCGGGTTTGCGCCGGTGCAGGGCGGCATCGCAGCGTGGGCAGGTGTCGGGTTCGTCGGTCATGTCGCAAGCCAGGCCGCAGCTGTGGCACAGGCACAGGTTCAAATCGCTGGCGCGGGGCGGATTGCCCGGCGTTGCGGCGTTCACAGGGTGTTCCACAGGTCGCGCACATCGCGACCGGCAATGCGGATCATCAACAGACTCAAGGCCGCCAGGGCGAACAGACCGATACCGGGAAGCACATCCAGCAACCCGGCAAGCTTGATGACAGCCACCAGGGCTCCCAGCAAGCACACCTCCAGCATGCTCCACGGTCGCAGGGTTTCCAGGCTGCGCATGCACAGGTTGAAGGCCGGGGCGCGCCGGTTGGAATGGGCGTAGCCCAGCACCCAGAGCAGCAGCGCCAACTGGAACGCCGGAGCGATGATGATCGCGACCGCGGCCACCAGGGCGATGAAGGTGATGGGTCCCTGGCTCAGGGCCACGACCGAATCCCACAGGGTCGCGCTGTTGCTCAAGCCCTGGAGGCGGATGCTCATCACCGGATAGACATTGGCGAAGGCCCACAGCACCGCTGCCGTGATGGTCAGGGCCAGGCGCTGTTCGATGGTCAGGCCGTTGTAGCGCTGGATCACTGCATGGCATTGCACGCACGAGGCTTTTTGATGCGGGGCGAGCGCAACCGGCTCGTACACTGCATCGCAATGCTCACAAATGATCAGTCGGTCGGTAACGGCCATGAGGATGCTCGGCGGGGGCAACTCCTTCAATATAGAAGTGAGTCGAGAATGAGCAACCCGCCCGAGCCAATCATTCGCCGCGAATGTATTGCTCCAGTTGTCTGATCAGGTCCGCCTGCTCGGCAATGGCTTCCTTGACCAGGTCACCGATGGACAACAGGCCGACCAGCTTGCCGTTTTCCACCACGGGCAAATGCCGCAGGTGTTTCTCGGTCATGATGCTCAGGCAGGTCTCGACGTTCTGGTGTGGATCGATCGTGATCACGGGCGAAACCATGATGTCGCTGACTTTCGTGCCCACCGAAGAGCGCCCGTGCAGGACCATTTTGCGCGCATAGTCGCGCTCGCTGATGATGCCCAGCACTTCATCGTTCTTGACCACCAGCAAGGCACCGACATTTTTCTCGGCCATGCGCATCAGGGCCTGCAAGACCATGTCATCCGGGGAAATGGTGTGCACTTGCTGGTTTTTCTCGTCTTTTATCCGGAGCAACTGCGCGACGGTTTTCATGGGAAGCCTCGGGTGTTGTTTGTGCGGGTGGTTCAAGAATCGTAGACCCAACGGCGCGGAGCAAGCGGTAAAGCGGCAGTCAGCCGTCCAAAACCGTCATGGATGGTGAAAATTCACTGATTTTATTGTGGCGCGCTGTCGTGGCGGGGGAGCTTGCTCCCGCTGGGCTGCGTAGCGGCCCTAAAAAAGCCATGACAACCCGGGGTGTCAGGCAGTTACAGGGGGCCGCTGCGCGACCCAGCGGGAGCAAGCTCCCTCGCCACGACAGCAGATCCAAGCAGGTGAAGTCGTCTGGTCACAGGTAGAATGCGTAACACGCAAAATTCGAGGTTTCAGCGGTGGATCTACAGCAGGGCTTCGTCCTGACCCGGCATTGGCGCGATACCCCGGCGGGCACCGAAGTCGAGTTCTGGCTGGCGACGGATGCCGGTCCCCGGCGCGTGCGCCTGCCGGTGCAGACGTCGGTGGCGTTCGTGCCGCAGATCCAGCGTGGCCATGTCGAGGCGCTGTTGCAGGGCGAGAAGGATGTCGAGTTGCGGCCCCTGGACCTGCTGGATTTCGAGCACCGCCCGGTGCTCGGCCTGTATTGCCGGCAACATGCGCAACTGATGCGGCTGGACACGACATTGCGGCGGGCTGGCGTGGATGTATTCGAGGCCGACGTCCGGCCGCCGGAACGCTACCTGATGGAGCGCTTTATCACCGCACCGGTCTGGTTCGGCGGCACGCCCTCAACCGATGGCTTGTTCCTGGATGCCCAGATGAAACCCGCGCCCGACTATCGGCCACCGCTGCGGCTGGTGTCCCTGGACATCGAAACCACCGCCCAGGGAGATTTGTATTCGATTGCCCTGGAGGGCTGCGGCGAGCGCCAGGTCTATATGCTCGGGCCGCCCAATGGCGATGATCGTGAGGTGGATTTCCAGCTGGAATACTGCGAGTCCCGCGCGGCGCTGTTGAAGAAACTCAACGAGTGGTTCGCCCGCTTCGATCCCGACGCGATCATCGGCTGGAACCTGGTGCAGTTCGATCTGCGCGTGCTGCATGAACACGCCCGCCGCCTGGCCGTGCCGCTGCGTCTTGGCCGTGGCGGGGAAGAAATGCAATGGCGCGAGCACGGCGCGCGCAACAACCATTTTTTTGCCTCGGCGGCTGGCCGGTTGATCATCGATGGGATCGAGTCGTTGCGCTCGGCGACCTGGAGTTTTCCTTCGTTCAGCCTGGAAAACGTCGCCCAGACCCTGTTGGGCGAGGGCAAGTCCATCGACAACCCGTACCAGCGCATGGACGAAATCAACCGCATGTTCGCCGAGGATAAACCGGCCCTGGCTCGCTACAACCTCAAGGATTGCGAGTTGGTCACGCGCATCTTCGCCAAGACCGAGCTGCTCAAGTTCTTGCTGGAACGGGCCCGCGTCACCGGCCTGCCGGCGGATCGCAGCGGCGGCTCGGTGGCGGCGTTCACGCATCTGTACATGCCGTTGATGCATCGCCAGGGTTTCGTCGCGCCGAACCTCGGCCAGCGTCCGCCGGAGGCCAGCCCTGGCGGGTTTGTGATGGATTCCCAGCCGGGGCTCTACGAATCGGTGTTGGTGCTGGACTACAAGAGTCTGTATCCGTCGATCATCCGCACCTTTCTCATCGACCCGGTGGGCTTGATCGAAGGCCTGCGCCACCCGGACGACACCGAGTCGGTGCCAGGTTTTCGCGGGGCGCGGTTCTCGCGCACCCGGCATTCCCTGCCGGCCATCGTGGCGCGGGTTGCCGACGGCCGGGAAACCGCCAAGCGCGAACACAACGCGCCGCTGTCCCAGGCACTGAAAATCATCATGAACGCGTTCTACGGCGTGCTTGGCTCCAGTGGCTGTCGTTTCTTCGATTCGCGCCTGGCGTCGTCCATCACCTTGCGCGGCCACCAGATCATGCAGCGTACCCGGCAACTGATCGAAGCGCGGGGCCATGTGGTGATCTATGGCGATACCGATTCGACCTTCGTCTGGTTACGCCGCGCCCACGGCCAGGAAGAAGCCGCGACGATCGGCCGGGAGCTGGTCGCTCACGTCAACCAATGGTGGCGTGATCACGTACGAGAAGAGTTCGAACTGGAAAGCGCGCTGGAGCTGCAATTCGAAACCCACTTCAAGCGTTTCCTGATGCCGACCATCCGCGGCGCGGAGGAGGGCAGCAAGAAGCGCTATGCCGGTTTGGTGAGCCGTGCCGACGGCAGCGATGAAATCATCTACAAGGGCCTGGAGACCGTGCGCACCGACTGGTCGCCCCTGGCCCGACAGTTCCAGCAGGAACTGTATGGACGGATCTTCCATCGCCAGCCCTATCAGGATTACGTCCGCGATTATGTCCAGCAGACCCTGGCCGGCGCGTTCGACGAACGCCTGGTCTACCGCAAGCGCCTGCGTCGTCCGCTGGACGACTACGAGCGCAACGTGCCGCCACATGTGCGCGCCGCGCGGCTGGCCGACGAGTTCAACGAGCGCCAGGGCCGGCCACGGCAATACCAGAATGGGGGCTGGATCAGCTACGTCATCACCGTCGCCGGCCCCGAGCCGCTGGAAATCCGTAGCGCGCCGATTGACTATGACCACTACGTGACGAAGCAGCTGCAGCCGGTGGCGGATGCGATCCTGCCGTTTGTGGATGATGATTTTTCAACGTTGATCGGTGGGCAGATGGGGTTGTTCTGATCGACATTGTTGGCCGCAGGGATGCCCTTGTGGCGAGGGAGCTTGCTCCCGCTGGGCTGCGTAGCGGCCCTGAGTTTCTGGCGGTTGCTGCGCAACCGAGCGGGAGCAAGCTCCCTCGCCACAAGAGCGCGCCGCTGGAATAAGGGCGCTCTCATCACCACGGCGTTCGAGTGGACTAAACCATCGCCAACCGCTGCTTGCCCTGTGGCTGCGGAAACACCAGGTCCAATGCCGCCAGGTCCTGAGGCTCAAGCTGCAGATTCGCCGCTTCGGCGTTCAGGCGCACGTGTTCAGCTTGTACAGCCTTGGGGATGGCGATGACGTTGTCCTGGCGCAGCAGCCAGGCGAGGGCGATCTGTGCCGGCGTCGCGCGGTGGCGTTCGGCGATCTGTTGCAGGGTGTGGTCCTTGAGCAAATGCCCGCCCTGGCCGACCGGACAATAGGCCATGACCGGCATGCGCTGATGCTGGCTCCAGGGCAACAGGTCGAATTCGATGCCGCGTTCTTGCAGGTTGTACAACACTTGATTGGTAGCGCAGACCGGCGAGGCCAGCTCCTCCAGATCGTCGACGTCAAAGTTCGACACGCCCCAGCGGCCGATCTTGCCTTCTTCGCGCAGGCGCTCAAACGCTTCGACGGTTTCCTCCAGCGGGTACTGGCCGCGCCAGTGCAGTAAATAGAGGTCGATATAATCGGTGTCGAGGCGCCGCAAGCTGCGCTCGCAGGCCAACGGAATGCCTTTGCGGCTGGCGTTGTGCGGGTAGACCTTGCTCACCAGGAACACCTGGTCGCGTAGCCCGGTGATCGCTTCGCCAACGACCTGCTCGGCGCCGCCCTCGGCATACATTTCGGCCGTGTCGATCAGGCTCATGCCCAGTTCGATGCCCAGGCGCAGGGCAGCTACTTCTTTCTTGTGATGGGACGGTTCCTCACCCATCCGCCAGGTGCCCTGGCCGATTACCGGTACGGATACGCCGGCCAATTCCACAGTTCTCATGCACATCTCCTGTCGTGCTGGTCGATACAGCGTGTGGCAGCAGGATAGACCAGGCGTTCCAACCTTGATCGTTCCCGCGCAAAAAGCGGGAACGATCGGTTGGTGGCAGGATTACTCGGCCGAGAATTTCAGCACCATGGTCTGGGTGTAGGTCTGGCCCGGATCAAGTCGCGTGGCAGGAAAGGACGGCTGGTTTGGCGAATCGGGATAATGCTGGGTTTCCAGGGTAAACGCGCTCCAGTGCGGGTAGACCTTGCCTTGCTTGCCCTTGATCGTGCCGTCGAGGAAGTTACTGGTGTAGAACTGCACGCCCGGCTCGCTGGTGTAGAGCTGCAGGCGCCGTCCGGACTGCGGATCCTGGACCTCGGCGGCGAGTTTGCTCACGTCGCCCTTGGCGTCGAGTACCCAGTTGAAATCGAAGCCGCCTTGTTTCGGTTCGGCAAATTTCAGCTGCGGATGATCAGCCTTGATATGCGTGCCAATGGGCGTGGGCTTGGTGAAATCCATCGGGGTGCCGGCTACTGGCGCCAGCTCGCCGGTGGGGATCAGCTTGGCGGTCACTGGTGTGTAGCGGGACGCGTGCAGCGTCGCGACTTGCTTGAGGATGTCGCCATTACCGGCGCCGGCCAGGTTGAAATAGCTGTGGTTGGTCAGGTTCAGCACGGTCGGCTTGTCGGTGCTGGCCTTGTAGTCGATGCGCAATTCGTTCTGGTCGTTGAGGCTGTAGGTGACGTCGGTCTTCAGGTTGCCGGGAAAGCCCATTTCACCGTCCGCCGACAGATACGTCAGGGTCACGCCTACCGAGTCCTTGCCGTTGCTCGGCTCGGCCTTCCAGACACGCTTGTCGAAGCCTTGCGGCCCGCCGTGCAAGGAGTTGTCCTTGTCGTTCTGCGGCACCTGGTAGCGTTTGCCATCCAGCTCGAACGCACCACCGGCCAGACGGTTGCCGAAGCGACCGATGGTCGCGCCGAAATACACGTTGCCGTTCTTCTGGTAGCCCTGCACATCGTCGAAGCCGAGCACGATGTCGGCAGTCATGCCGTTTTTGTCCGGCACGATCAGTGACTGGAGGATCCCGCCGTAAGTGATGACGGTCGCCTCGACGCCGTGGCTGTTGCGCAGTACGTATTTTTCAACCGGCGTGCCGTCGTTGGTCTTGCCGAAGGCAACGCGTTCATTGGTCAGGCCGGCGGCCTGGGCAGAGGTGGCAATCATCAGAGAGACTCCGAGGGCCGTGAGCAGATGTCTGGATTCAAGCATGGTGTGACCTTCCTTTCCTGTTGTTTTGTTGTTGTTTTTAACGTGGTCGAGTCCGTTACCTGTCGGACAGCGATGAAGGTTTTTCTGTTCAGTAGTCTTTCTATTTGAGGGTGGAGAAGGGATTTATAGCTATAAATCGAGATTTATCAATTAAAAAGTAAGACTAATTGAGCGAGGCGAGCCTTGGCCAAACGTGCACTTTCATGGCCGCTACCGCACTTTTACGGTTTTTGTCGCTCTATCCATGGCCAGGAAACGGCGATTCCCCACCGCTTCCCCCATGCCCAGACCGAGATTCGATGGCCGCTGTCTTACATTCCGTGAGGGTCTTGCCACGTCGCTGCGGCTTGCTGCTGGCGAGCCTGTTGCTGATGCTCAGCGGCGGATGCAGCCATCAGCAAGGCCAGGACATGGTTACCCAGTTCAGCAATGCCAGGCCCCAGGAGTTCTTGCAGACCAGCGTCGACCGCATGGCCACGCTGTCGATGCATGACAACCTGCAGAGCCTTTACCTGCTGATGCACAAGCTCTACCTGCGCAACCCGGAAGAACTGCGCAAATCCGGCTTTCTCGATGCCCGTATCGCCGTCAAGCAAGTGCGCGAGGCGATTGAACAGCAGCAACCCTTGCCAGCCCTGGGCAACAGGAAGGACCTGGCAGCGCTGAGCTATGCGATGAGTCCCGAGTTTCTCGGTGACCGGGTCGGAGCGTTCATCTATGCCATTGGCAGCATGCTGGTGACGGCTCACGGCAACCGTCTCGAGTTCTACATGACCGACACCATCGATCCGCGCTTCGTCAGCAACGCGGCGCGCAACATCGAGAAAGCCACGTGGCTGTTGGGCCAGCGGCAGAACAAGGACGGCACGCCGATGCTGTTCTCCAATGAAATCTCGGAGGAGGGCAGCAACCTGAGCTTTGCCGTGGAGTTCGGGAAGATCGTCGCGCGCCTCGACCTGCTGACCCAGATGCTGGACGAGCGCTATCGGCGAATCGGCTTGAATTATGCGCAGAGTCTGCTGTTTCTCAATTTCCTGCCTGTTCAGTAGCTGCGTCGTGCAAATGGAATAAACATAGATCACATCGATATAGGGAGTTATAAGAAAAATCGCTATGCTCGCGGCCAGATTTTTCATGCGGTCGCGCTGAGACGGGTTTGATGGATTTCGGTAATGTCGGTTTAGTCGTAGCGGGACTGGTGGTCGGTTTCATCGTCGGGATGACCGGCGTCGGCGGCGGATCGCTGATGACGCCCATTTTATTGTGGTTCGGCATCAACCCCGCGACGGCGGTGGGGACTGACCTGCTGTACGCGGCGATTACCAAATCCGGCGGCGTGCTGGTCCATGCGAAAAACCGCAATATTGACTGGGCCATCACCGGTTGGCTGACTTTGGGCAGTGTGCCGGCGGTTGGGCTGACCCTGTGGTTTCTCAGCAGCCTGAACAGTTCTCCCGACGCGATGAACGCGGTCATCAAGCAAGCCCTGGGCTTTGTGCTGTTCGCCACCGCCCTGGCAATCCTGTTCAAGAAGCGCCTGCTGCAGTTTGCCCATGACCGCGCCGGCGGCCATTACAACCCCAGTGGCTCGCGTCTCAACCTGTTGACTGTCATCACCGGCCTGGTGCTGGGCACGATGGTCGCATTGACTTCCATCGGCGCCGGCGCCCTGGGCACCGTCGCGCTGTTCATCCTCTATCCGTTCCTGGTCACCAAGCGCCTGGTTGGCACCGAAATCGCCCATGCCGTGCCGTTGACCCTGGTCGCGGGCCTTGGCCACGCAAGCATGGGCAACATGGACTGGCACATCCTCGGCTTTCTGCTGATCGGTTCGTTGCCGGGCATCTATCTGGGCAGCCACTTGTCGGGACGCGTTTCCGACGAGCTCCTGCGCCCTTGCCTGGCGGTGATGTTGGCCATGATCGGTTTCAAGCTCGCGTTCTGATTTGGTCGGAGTCATGGCTGCCTCGGCATAGTCATACCTGTAAACCAGGTACTGATGAGGCCTCGATCCATGAACAGCCCAGCCAGAGATCTGCTGCAACGCCTGCGCCGTCGTCGCGCCGAACCGCGCACCGACATCGCCGACATCCTGCGCCGTCACGCCGAACCGCTGCCTGCCGAGGACAGCCCGAGCTTTGGCGAAATGTTTGATCGCTTCGCCGACGCCAAGGTCGTGCTGATCGGCGAAGCCAGCCACGGCACCCATGATTTCTACCGCACCCGCGCTGCTATTACCCGGCACCTGATCGAGCGTCACGGCTTCGGCATTGTTGCCGTCGAAGCCGACTGGCCCGACGCCGGACAGATCGACCGCTGCGTGCGCGACCTGGGGCCTTCGGCCTGGAAACAGCAGGCGTTCGCCCGGTTTCCCAGCTGGATGTGGCGCAACACCGATGTCCAGGACTTTGTCCGTTGGTTGCGCGGCTACAATCTCGGCCAGCCTGACGCTCATCGCGTGGAGTTTCGCGGGTTGGACGTCTACAGCCTGCGCCATTCTATCGACGAGGTACTCGATTACCTCGACAAGAGCCATCCCCACCTGGCCCGTGACGCCCGCCATCGTTATGGCTGTCTGACGCCCTGGCACGACGACCCGGCGCTGTATGGCCATTTCACCGAGCGCGGCAACCTGGCGACATGCGAAGACGCCGTGGTCGAACAGCTCAACACGCTGCTCGCCGAGCGCCTTGATCCGTTGATCAAGGATGACGAGAGCTTCTTCAGCGCGGTGCAGAACGCCCGCGTCGTGCGCGCCGCCGAACAGTACTACCGCGCCATGTATCGCGGCGGCAAGTCGTCCTGGAACCTGCGCGACCGGCACATGTTCGACACCTTGCAAAGCCTGCTGGAGCATCGCGGGCCTGATGCGAAAGCGATCGTCTGGGCGCATAACTCCCACATCGGCAACGCCGCCGCGACACGAATGGGCTGGGAGGGTGAGTTCAACATCGGCCAGTTGTGTCGAATGGCCTATGGTCGTGGCGCGGTGCTGCTGGGCATGGGGACCGACCGTGGCAGCGTGGCGGCGGCCGACGATTGGGACGCGCCGATGAAAATCAAGCAGGTGGTGCCGGCGCTGGCCGGCAGTTGGGAGCGGGAGTTTTCACTGGCCGGTGTGCGCGCATCGCTCACGGACTGGCGGACCGACCCGGACGAAGCACTGTTGGACGTGCTGTCCGAGCCGCTGCTCGAACGCGCGATCGGAGTGATCTACCGCCCTGAAACCGAACGCCAGAGTCATTATTTCGAAGCGGTACTGGTCGAGCAGTTCGACGCCTGGCTCTGGTTCGAGCAGACCGAAGCCGTCACGCCGTTGCCCACGCCGCACACGCTGGAGCGCGAGGAAGACACCTTCCCGTTTGGCCTCTGAAGCAGGCCTGGCGTGGTTGCGCTATGGGTCCGTTGGCCTAAGCTTCAGGCAGGCAATAGCGGTATCGGGCGACTCTCGCGGAACAATCGCCGCCATGTGCAATCAGTACAGCGTAATTATCAAAAGGAGAGGCGCATGCTTATTCGGTCGTTGACCTTCGCTACGTTGCTGGCCATCGCCGGCCCGTTGTTCGCCGCCGATGGCGACTCACCCCTGGTAGCGGAGGTGGGCAAGTCCCGGCCTGTGATTGTCATTGCGCCAGTTCTGTCGATCCTGCGTGGGTCAGCCTGAAGAAAGCCTTGGACGAGCCGGCGGGCAAGCAGGGTTTCTCGGAGCGCAACATGGTGCTCTATACCGTGCTCAATACCATCGGCCAGCGTGATGGCAAGGACCTCGACCCGCAAAGCACCATGGCATTGATCCGTTCCCTCAAGCTGGGAGCGGGAGCGCAGACCAAGATCATCCTGGTAGGCAAGGACGGGGAAAAGAAGCTTGAGCATTCCGGCGCGATCGAACTGAAGGCGCTGTTCGATACCGTCGACAAGCTGCCCGAGACGGAAAAACAAGCCACGGCGCCAACCCCACCACCAGCGCCGGAACCCGAGCCGGCCAAGGACGCCAAAGGCACCAAGCCGGGCAAGGCGACCAAGCCTGCGGCTGCGCCGAAACCGTTGGATGACTGATTCCCGAAAGCAACGATACCCCTGTGGCGAGGGAGCTTGCTCCCGCTGGGCTGCGTAGCAGCCCTATGCTTTTTCCGGGCTCATCGTCTGACAGATTTGGGGCCGCTTCGCGACCCAGCGGGAGCAAGCTCCCTCGCCACAAAAGCACCTCATCGCGCTTCTAATGCCATCAGGATCTGGTGCGCGGCTCTCACGCGTTCTTCAATCGGGTAGTTCTTGTTCGCCAACATCACGATCCCCAAGTCCTCTCCAGCGACGAACGCTGCGTATGCGCCGAAACCGTTAGTCGACCCTGTCTTGTTGATCCAGGCGCCGTCGAGCGCGGGGCGCGGTGGGGTGAGCGGCTCGGCCTTTTGCGGCGTCAAAGCCATCTGTGGACTGTTGCCGGCGAGCAAGCCATCGAGGGTGAGCGGAGGTTGGTAGAACTCCCAGCCCAGCCCCTGGTGCATCCCTCCAACCTTGTAGAAACCTGTCTGTGTCGTAGCAACGGCTCGCTGCAGATCCGCGTCCAGTTTCCCAGGTTGCAGATTGACCTCTACAAACCGGATCAGGTCCGCTGAGCTGATCTTCAATCCATAGGCTTCAGAGGCCAGCGCGCCAGGCCCGACCCGCACAGGCTTGCCATCCTTGGCGTAGCCTTGGGCGTAGGTTGCCATTTGATTGTGTGGCACTTGTACGTAGCTGTGCTTGAGGCCCAGCCCGGGCATCAGGGTCTGTTCCATCACTTCATCAAACGGTCGACCCAGGCTGCGGGCCGCCAGGAAGCCGAACAAGCCGATGCTCGGGTTCGAATAGAGCCGCTGGGTGCCGGCCGGGTAGAGCGGTTTCCAGGATTTGTAGTAGCCGAACATCCGGTCGGGATGGTCGGCATCGTCGGGAAACTGCAACGGCAGGCCGCCCGCGCTATAGGTGGCGAGATCGAGCAGGCGGGCGTTTTCAAGGGCACTGCCGCGCAGTTCGGGGGCGTAGCGCCCGGCGAGGTCTGACAGCTGCAGTTTGCCCTGGGCCTGGGCGTAGGCGCCGAGTGTCGCGGTAAAGGTCTTGCTGATCGAGCCGACTTCGAACAGGGTCTGCTCGGTGACGGCTTTTTTCGTATCTTTGGAGGCAACGCCATAATTGAAGAACCGGCGCTGGCCGTTGTGCGTGATCGCCACGGCCATGCCCGCGATGTCCTGCTCTTTCATCAAGGGTTGGATAACGGCATTGACCGTGTCTTCAATGCGCTCCTGGGCGAAGCCCGGAGTGGTCCCGCAGGCCAGGACAAAAGTCCCGGCGAGTATCGATTTGGCAATGTGCATCTGGACCGCTCTCGTTAGCTCTCCTTGAGGGCGGTCAATCTAGGACGTTTTCCGCTGTCGGGCAATCCGAGGCCATCGAGTAGAGGCCTGGTTCAGAATGGTCCCACAAGGATGCGGGAGCATTCCTACAAAAAGCCCGGCGGCCTGACGCGACCGGCCTCAAGCCAAACCACACAAAGCGGCGGCCGCCGGGTAAACTCGCGGCTCTTTCCAAAGGAGTTCCCATGAGTTACTACCAGCCCGGCATTCTCGCCACCCCTGTTCCGCCTCAGGCCCGTCATCTGTTTTTTGCCCTGGAATCGGTCGAGGCACTGCCGGCTGCGATCGACAAGCTGTTGCTGCAACTGGATGGCCGCGTGGTAGTCGGCTTTGGCGAATCGCTGGTCCAGGCGCTGGGCGCCAAGGTCGAAGGCTTGCGCGCGTTCCCGGCGCTGGCGGGCGTCGGCGTGGACAACCCGTCGACCCAGCACGCGCTCTGGTGCTGGCTGCACGGCGAGGACCGCGGCGAGCTGATGCACCGCAGTCGCGCCATCGAAGCGGCATTGGCGCCGGCACTGCGTCTGGTGCAGATGAACGAAACCTTTCGGCACATGACCGGCCACGACCTGACCGGTTACGAAGATGGCACCGAAAACCCTCACGACGAAGCGGCCGTGGCCGCCGCCCTGGCCAAGGGCAACGACGGGCTGCGCGGTGGCAGTTTTGCTGCGATCCAGCAATGGCAGCATGACCTGGACGGTTTCGCCGCGATGCAGCCCCATGAGCGAGACAACATCATGGGCCGGCGCCTGAGCGATAACGAAGAGCTCGAAGATGCGCCTGAGTCTGCCCACGTCAAGCGCACGGCCCAGGAAAGCTTTGCTCCGGAGGCTTTTGTCGTACGCCGTTCCATGCCCTGGATCGAAGGTGACCGCGCTGGCCTGATGTTCCTGGCGTTCGGTTTTTCCCTGAACGCCTTCGAGGCGCAATTGCGGCGCATGAGCGGTCTGGAGGACGGTATTACCGATGGCCTGTATCGCATGAGCCGGCCGATTACCGGTGGTTACTACTGGTGCCCGCCGCAGTTGGACGGGCGCCTGGACCTGCGGGCTCTCACCCGCTAAGCAGCGTCCCGCTCCGGCAGGCTGGTCGCGTTGTGCAAATCGTCGAGTCAACGCTATCCTTGGGCCCGACGTATTTGCCTGGAAACGGGAGAGCAAGCGTGGATAAAGTCATCGTCATCACCGGTGGCGGGCGTGGGATCGGGGCGGCCACGGCGTTGTTGGCGGCCGACCTGGGCTATCGGATCTGCATCAACTACCAGTCGGATGAAAACGCTGCCCAGGATGTGCTCGCCCAGATCCGTGCCAAGGGCGTGCAGGCCATTGCGGTGCGGGCCGACGTGAGCATCGAGGACGAAGTGGTCGGCCTGTTCAACCGCGTGGACACCGAGCTGGGCCGCGTCACCGCCCTGGTGAACAACGCCGGTACGGTTGCCCACAAGTCCCGACTCGATGAAATGTCCGAGTTCCGCATGCTCAAGATCCTGAAGACCAATGTGCTCGGGCCGATGTTGTGCGCCAAGCAGGCGGTGCTGCGCATGTCGCCCCGGCATGGCGGGCAGGGCGGCAGCATCGTCAACGTTTCCTCCGTTGCCGCCCGCTTGGGCGCACCGGGTGAATATGTCGACTACGCGGCCTCCAAGGGCGCATTGGACACCTTCACGGTCGGCCTTTCCAAGGAGGTCGCTGGCGAAGGTATTCGCGTCAATGCGGTCCGCCCGGGCTACATCTACACCGATTTCCATGCCCTCAGCGGCGATCCGGAGCGGGTCAGCAAGCTGGAATCGGCGATCCCCATGGCCCGGGGCGGACGTCCGGACGAAGTGGCCGAGGCGATTATCTGGCTGCTGTCGGACAAGGCTTCGTATGCGACCGGGACGTTTGTGGAGCTGGGGGGCGGGCGCTGATCCTGGGTTGCCTGTTCTGGCGCCATCGCGAGCAAGCTCGCTCCCACATTGGAATGCGATCCCCTGTGGGAGCGAGCTTGCTCGCGATAGCAATCCTAAGGGCAACATCGCACTCAGAACGATCGAATAATCCGCCCCAACGTTTCCATGGCCTTTTCCGACACATCGGTCCAGGGCCCGCCATAGTTCAGGCGAATACAGTTCCTGAAGCGCCGGGTCGCTGAAAAGATCGGCCCCGGTGCGATACTGATGCCTTGCGCCAGAGCCATCTGGAACAGTTTCAGCGAATCAATCTGCTCCGGCAGCTCCAGCCACAAGAAGTACCCACCCGCCGGCTGGCTCACCCGAGTCTGCGCCGGAAAATACCGGGCTATGGCGGCGAGCATGGCGCTTTGCTGTTCTTCCAGGGCGTAGCGCAACTTGCGCAGGTGACGGTCGTAGCCGCCATGCTGCAGGTAATCGGCGATGGCGGCCTGGGCCGGCATCGAGGCGCACAGTGAAGTCATCAGCTTGAGCCGCTCGATCTTGCGGGCGTAGCGCCCGGCGGCGACCCAGCCGATGCGGTAGCCCGGGGCCAGACTCTTGGCGAATGAGCCGCAGTGCATCACCAGGCCTTCGGTGTCGAACGCTTTCGCCGGCTTGGGAGCCTGCTGGCCGTAGTAGAGTTCGGCATAGACATCATCCTCGATCAACGGCACCTGGTAGCGACGCAACAGTTCGACCAGGGCCTGTTTGCGCGCTTCGGGCATGGTCGCGCCAATCGGGTTCTGGAAGGTGGTCATGCACCAGCAGGCCTTGACCGGATGGCGCGCCAGCGTCTGTTCCAGCACATCGAGATCAATGCCGTCGCGTGGGTGGACGGGGATTTCCACCGCCTTGAGTTTCAGCCGTTCGAGCACCTGCAGGCTGGCATAGAAGGCGGGCGCCTCGATTGCCACCAGGTCGCCCGGCTCGGTCACGGCTTGCAGGCACAGGTTCAATGCTTCCAGGGCGCCGTTGGTGACGAGCAGTTCCTCCATGGGCAGCATCAGGCCGCCGACCATATAGCGCAGGGCGATCTGGCGGCGCAGTTGAGGGTTGCCCGGCGACATGTCGGTGACCACTACGCGCGGATCCATGTCCCGCGTGGCGCTGGACAACGAGCGGGACAGGCGTTGCAGGGGAAACAGCGTCGGGCTGGGGAATGCCGAGCCGAACGGTACGGTTGTCGGATCCTTGATCGAGTCGAGCACCGAAAATACCAGTTCGCTGACGTCGACCTCGGTGGATTCGTGGACCTGACTGCTGGCGACCGGCTCGCAGAACGGGCTCGGCGCATGATGATTGACGAAGTAGCCGGAGCGCGGCCGGGCACGGATCAGACCACGTCGCTCCAGCAGGTAATAGGCCTGGAACACGGTGGACGGACTGACGCCGTAGGTCTGGCTGGCGTAGCGCACCGACGGCACCCGTTGGCCCGGCCCGAGCATGCCGGAGCGGATCAGTTCGGCGATGTCGTCGGCAAATTTTTCGTAGCGTTTCATGACGGGTCCGGTCTTGAATCACGCGTGGTTTGCGCTTTTAACTGCGGAAGCGCGCTCGTTTCCCACAAAAGCAAGGCATCTTAAGGCTTCACCGATTCATCGGTGCTACAAAACGGCTTTTTGCTTCGCTGTAAATGTCTGGCTCATCACTGTCGGCGACCTTGAATGTCAGTTCCTGGGACCCGCTCCGGGGCCGTTCGTTGAGCATCGCCACCGAAACCGGCACGTCGACGATTTCCCCGGGTGCCAGGCTCAACTGGGTCTTGCCTTGCAGGACGAAACCGTCGCCGTCCATCAGCGACAGTTGGTACGCCTGGCGTTGCTGGGTCTTGTTGATGATCTTCAGGCTGTAGATGTTTTCGATCTGGCCCTGGCTGTTCTCACGGAACAGCCCACGGTCCTTGCTCACATCCAGCGACACCATTGGCCGCTCCACCAGTGCCAGGGCCAGCGCAGCGATCATGACCATCAGTACCGCCGTGTAGCCGACCAGCCGTGGTCGCAGCAGGTGAGTCTTGCCGCCTTGCAACTGACGTTCGGAGGTGTATTTGATCAGGCCACGGGCGTAGCCCATCTTGTCCATGATCGAATCGCAGGCGTCGATGCAGGCCGCGCAGCCGATGCACTCCATTTGCAGACCGTCGCGAATATCGATGCCGGTCGGGCAGACCTGTACGCACATCTGGCAGTCAATGCAGTCGCCCAGCCCGATGTTGGCCGGGACCGCATCGCGTTTGCGCGGGCCGCGAATTTCGCCACGGGCCACGTCGTAGGAAATGGTCAGCGTGTCCTTGTCGAACATCACGCTCTGGAACCGCGCATAAGGGCACATGTGCATGCACACGGCTTCGCGCAGCCAGCCGGCGTTGAGGTAGGTCGCCCCGGTGAAAAAAAGCACCCAGAACAGACTGACGCCAGCCATTTGCAAAGTTAGCAGCTCTTCCGCCAGCGGCCGGATCGGGGTGAAGTAGCCTACGAACGTCAGGCCGGTGAGCAGGCTGATGGCCAGCCACAACGTATGTTTGGCCGAGCGTCGCAGCAGTTTGTTCACGCCCCACGGCGCGGCTTGCAGCTTGATCCGCTGGTTGCGCTCACCTTCGGTGATCTTCTCGACCCACATGAAGATCCAGGTCCATGAGCTCTGAGGACAGGTGTAGCCGCACCACACGCGCCCAGCGAACACGGTAATCGCAAACAGGCCGAACGCGGCAATGATCAACAACGCCGAGAGCAGGATGAAATCCTGGGGCCAGAAGGTCGCGCCGAAAATATGGAATTTGCTTTCGGAAAGATTCCAGAGCACCGCCTGGCGACCGTTCCAGTCCAGCCACACCGTGCCGAAGAACAGCAGGAACAGGACGCCGGCACCGCTGATGCGCAGGGTACGAAACAAACCGCTGAAGCTACGGGTGTGGATCAGGTTGTCGGTAGTCCTGGCCCTGATTCTCGTGGGCGCGGGGTCGAAGGTCTGTATCAACTGGGCGGGGATTCTTTCGCTCATGGTCGGTCGCTCATCAGCCGCTATCTGGCCGGAGCACTATGACCATCGAACTGTTTGCATAACAGACTCAGGTAGCGGCATAAAAACCGGATCAGATACCGCGCGGCCCCGGCCCTGCGACACTTTGATGCACCCGGCAATGACCGAACAAGCCTCTCCTATGGCAAGGGAGCAAGCTCCCTCGCCACGTGAAGTCAGATCACAGAGTCGCTGTCAGTCGCCTTCAGGTTCTGCCGTCCGTCAGCCGCTCCGGCCACGGTCAGGGCATCCACTTCCGCCTCGGTCAGGTAGACCCGCCCGCCATTGAGCTCCACGGCTGACATGGCCTTGTCCGGGTCGGTAATGATCGTCAACTCGCTCGCCGGTCGCTGTTCCTGGCCGTTGGGGGTGTCGAAGTGGCAGGTCCGGTTGTCATCGATTCGTACAGTCATGTTGATGCTCCTTCCTTCAATGTCTGAACGTTAGGTGGCGTGCCGCCGGCAGGGTTCGTTGCGGCTGATCAGCGGTCGGTCGCACGTCTCGCATCGCTTGTGGTCCATCATTTATCGAGTGAAGAGAGGAAGGTCCATGGAATCGTGGTGGGATGAAGTCTGGATAACCCTGCAAGCTGAATTCGCCGACATCACCGATACCGAGCAGATGACGCGGGTGACGGTGCGCCTGGTAATGGCTGCACTGCTGGGCGGCATCCTGGGATTCGAGCGTGAGCACAAGGGCAAGGCCGCCGGCGTGCGTACCCATATGCTGGTGGCGCTGGGCGCCGCGCTGTTCGTGTTGGTGCCGCAGATGTCCGGTTCCCAGGCCGACGCGATGAGCCGGGTGATCCAGGGCGTCGTCGCCGGCATCGGCTTCCTCGGCGCCGGCACCATCCTGAAAAACGACAATGGCGACGAAAGCCACGTAAAAGGCCTGACCACCGCCGCCGGCCTGTGGATGACCGCCGCCATCGGCGTTGCCGCCGGATTGGGCCGGGAAGCGACAGCGTTGCTCAGTACGGTGCTGGCGCTGGCGATTTTCAGTGTGATGCCGATGATTGTTCGGGCGTTGGAAAAAGACGAAAAGTTGTAACCATTCGCCGGACTGGGCATGGAATTCTGTGGGAGCGAGCCTGCTCGCGAAGGCGGAGTAATCAGCACCACCTATGCTGACTGACACACCGCTTTCGCGAGCAGGCCCGCTCCCACAGGTTTTTCACTGATCTGGCGAGTCAAACCCGCTCCGGCGGCGCCTCGCTCGGCGGATCTCCCAAAGGCGGTTGCGGGTCCAGCGGTGGGTCCTTCTCTGGAATCGGCTCGGGATCCGGACCGGGTGGCGGCAGGGTTGGGTCGTCGATGTTCGGATCGGGTGTTTCGGCCGGGATGGGAATGGTCATTCGATCGGGCCTCCGGGGTGGATGTGGCTTGAGTCGTGCTTGTCTGGTTGACCATGGCCCGACGGGTTTGATTCCCCGGTGCCGGCCAGTAAATCGTGCTGAACTTTTGGTCGCCGGTCCGGTTCGGAGCTTAAGTGAGTTAAATCAGGGACCCATTGGGCCTTTACCGCCACAAGCGCGTCCATGGGGCGTAGAAGGAGCGATGCTCGATGACTGCCGAACAGCCAAATGACCTGGCGTACAACCCGCATCTGCCGTTGTCCCAGGCGTTGTTATTGCCACGTATTGCGATTGAAAACACCATGCCGGTGATCGATGGCGGGCAGTTTGCCGCCAAGGCCCTGGCGGGACAGGACGTGACGGTGACCAGCAAGGTATTTGCCGATGGCCACGATAAGTTGGCTGTGCGGATCCGCTGGCGTGCGCTGGAAGACGATATCTGGAACAGCGAAGTGATGACCGAGCTGGGCAACAACAGCTGGCGCGGTCAATTTAACCTACCGGCCGTCGGCCGCTACGTGTTTTGCATCGAGGCCTGGTTTGATCAGTTCGCCAGCTTCCGCTACGAGCTGGAAAAAAAATTCGCCGCCGGGGTCCCCATCAGCCTGGAGCTGCAGGAGGGTCGCAATCACGTGCAACAGGCTGCCGAGCGCAGCGATGGCGAATTGAGCGAACAGCTGGCCGAGTTGCACCAGCAGCTTTCGAGTCTGTTGCCGGAAGAACAGGTCGCCCTGTTCCTTGAACCACGCAGTGCGGACCTGATGTCGCTGGCCGACCATCGGCCTTACCTGAGCGTCAGTCCTGAATATCCGCTTGACGTGGAACGTGAACGGGCCGAGTTCGCCAGCTGGTATGAGTTGTTCCCTCGCTCGATCACCGATGATCCCAGCCGCCACGGCACGTTCAACGACGTGCATTCGCGCTTGGCGGTGATCCAGGACATGGGCTTCGACGTGCTGTACTTCCCGCCGATCCACCCGATCGGGCGCAGTTTCCGCAAAGGTCCGAACAACTCCCTGACCGCCGGCCCCGACGATCCGGGCAGCCCTTACGCCATTGGCAGCGAGGAGGGCGGGCACGAGGCGATTCACCCGCAGTTGGGCACTCGCGAGGATTTCCGCCGTCTGGTGGCCGCCGCAGCCGATCACGGCCTGGAAATCGCCCTCGACTTCGCCATCCAGTGTTCCCAGGACCACCCCTGGCTCAAGCAGCATCCGGGCTGGTTCAGCTGGCGGCCTGACGGCACGATCAAATACGCGGAGAACCCGCCGAAAAAATACCAGGACATCGTCAACGTCGATTTCTACGCCGCCGATGCGATACCGAGCCTGTGGACCGAACTGCGCGACATCGTGGTGGGCTGGGTCAACGAGGGTGTGAAGATATTCCGCGTCGACAATCCCCACACCAAGCCGTTGCCGTTCTGGCAGTGGCTGATCGCCGACGTGCGCGCGCAGTACCCAGAGGTGATGTTCCTGGCGGAAGCCTTCACCACACCGGCGATGATGGCGCGGCTGGGCAAGGTCGGTTATTCCCAGAGCTACACCTATTTTACCTGGCGCAACACCAAGGCCGAACTGGCGACCTATTTCACTGAGCTCAATGAGTCGCCTTTGCGCGAATGCTACCGGCCGAATTTCTTCGTCAATACGCCGGATATCAACCCGGCGTTCCTCCACGAGTCGGGGCGCGCCGGTTTTCTGATTCGCGCCGCGCTGGCGACCATGGGGTCGGGCCTGTGGGGCATGTATTCGGGCTTCGAGCTTTGCGAATCAGCAGCGGTGCCAGGCAAGGAGGAATACCTCGATTCGGAGAAGTATGAGATTCGGCCACGGGATTTCACCGCGCCGGGCAACATCATCGCCGAGATCGCTCAGCTCAACCGTATCCGCCGCCAGAACCCGGCGCTGCATACGCACCTGGGCCTGAAGATCTACAACGCCTGGAACGACAACATCCTGTACTTCGGCAAGCGCACGCCGGATGGCAGCAACTTCATCCTGGTGGCGGTAAGCCTCGATCCGCACAACGTCCAGGAAGCCAATTTCGAGTTGCCGTTGTGGGAAATGGGCCTGCCGGACGATGCCCAGACCCAGGGCGAGGATTTGATGAACGGCCACCGCTGGACCTGGTACGGCAAGTACCAGTTCATGCGGATCGACCCGGCATACCAGCCGTTCGGGATCTGGCGGATCAGCGTGGCGTGAGGCGCGAGAACGGCTTTCGTGGCGAGGGAGCTTGCTCCCGCTCGGCTGCGCAGCAGTCGTGATCTCAGGGGCCGCTTCGCAGCCCAGCGGGAGCAAGCTCCCTCGCCACGTAGATATCGCCAGCCAGTCCAGCGGTTTTATCGAATTTTCAGGAGTTGCAAATGGCCAAGAAACCCCGGTCTGCCACCTTTATCAATGACCCGCTCTGGTACAAGGACGCGGTGATCTATCAGGTCCACGTCAAATCCTATTTCGACTCCAATAACGACGGGATCGGCGACTTTCCCGGGCTGATCGAGAAGCTCGACTACATTGCCGACCTGGGCGTCAACACTATCTGGCTGCTGCCGTTCTATCCTTCGCCCCGGCGCGATGACGGTTATGACATCGCCGAGTACCGTGGCGTCAGCCCCGACTACGGCACCATGGCCGATGCGCGGCGCTTCATTGCCGAGGCCCACAAGCGCAACCTGCGGGTCATCACCGAGCTGGTCATCAACCACACCTCGGACCAGCATCCCTGGTTCCAGCGCGCGCGCAAGGCCAAGAAGGGCTCGAAGGCGCGGGATTTCTACGTCTGGTCGGATGACGATCACAAGTACGACGGCACGCGGATCATTTTCCTCGATACCGAGAAGTCCAACTGGACTTGGGATCCGGTGGCAGGCCAGTACTTCTGGCACCGCTTCTATTCCCACCAGCCGGACCTCAACTTCGACAACCCGCAGGTCATCAAGGCCGTGCTGTCGGTGATGCGCTACTGGCTCGACATGGGCATCGATGGCCTGCGCCTGGATGCGATTCCGTACCTGATCGAGCGCGACGGCACCAACAACGAGAATTTGCCCGAGACCCATGACGTCCTCAAGTTGATCCGCGCCGAGATCGACGCCAATTATCCCGACCGCATGCTGCTGGCCGAGGCCAATCAGTGGCCGGAAGACACCCAGCTGTATTTTGGCGATGTCGACGCTCAAGGCCTCAATGGCGACGAATGCCACATGGCGTTTCACTTCCCGTTGATGCCGCGCATGTACATGGCGCTGGCCCAGGAGGATCGTTTCCCGATCACTGACATCCTGCGCCAGACTCCGGAGATTCCAGCCAATTGCCAATGGGCGATTTTCTTGCGCAACCACGATGAGCTGACGCTGGAAATGGTCACCGACAAGGAGCGCGACTACCTGTGGAATTACTACGCGGCCGATCGCCGGGCGCGGATCAATCTGGGCATTCGCCGTCGCCTGGCGCCGCTGATGGAGCGCGACCGTCGCCGCGTGGAATTGCTCAACAGTTTGCTGCTGTCGATGCCCGGTACGCCGACTTTGTACTACGGCGATGAAATCGGCATGGGCGACAACATCTACCTCGGTGATCGTGACGGCGTGCGCACGCCGATGCAGTGGTCCATCGACCGCAACGGCGGTTTCTCCCGCGCCGACCCGGCGAGCCTGGTGCTGCCGCCGATCATGGATCCGCAGTACGGCTACCTCTCGGTGAACGTCGAGACCCAGGCCGGCGACCCGCACTCGCTGCTCAACTGGACCCGTCGGATGCTCGCGGTGCGCAAGCAGTCCAAGGCTTTCGGCCGGGGCACGCTGAAAATGCTGTCGCCGAGCAACCGCCGGATCCTTGCCTACACCCGTGAATACACCAGCCCGGATGGCAAGCATGAAATCATTCTCTGCGTCGCCAACGTTTCACGTAGCGCCCAGGCGGCGGAGCTGGACCTCTCGGCCTATGCCGGCATGGTCCCGGTGGAAATGCTCGGGGGTAATGCCTTCCCGCCCATCGGCCAGTTGAATTTCCTCCTGACCCTGGCGCCGTACGGCTTCTACTGGTTCGCCCTGGCGGCGGAAAACCAGATGCCGAGCTGGCATGTGGAACCTGCCCAGAGCCTGCCGGACTTCACCACGCTGGTACTGAAAAAGCGCCTGGAAGAATTGCTTGAGGCGCCGTCACGCACAACGTTAGAGCAGAGCATTCTGCCAAGCTGGCTGCAGAACCGTCGCTGGTTCGCCGGCAAGGACAGCGCCATCGAGAAAGTCGACATCGTCTATGGCGTGCGCTTCGGAGATCCGCAACGGCCTGTGCTGTTGAGCGAAATCGACGTGACCAGCGCCGGTCAGACGTTGCGCTATCAACTGCCATTCGGTCTGTTGGCCGAGGACCAGGTGGGCCCGGCGCTGCCCCAGCAACTGGCCTTATCGCGGGTCCGCCGGGGGCGTCAGGTCGGGCTGATTACCGATGCGTTCACCCTGGAGAGCTTCGTGCGAGCCGTGATGCAAGGCATCCAGGCCAACACCGTATTGCCGTGCGCCGATGGCGAGTTGCGGTTTGAACCCACCGCAGGCCTGGCGGCGCTGAACCTTGGCGCCGAGCCGGAGGTGCGCTACCTGTCCGCCGAGCAGTCCAACAGTTCGGTGGTGGTTGGCGGCAGCCTGGTGCTCAAGCTGATCCGCAAGGTCGCGTCGGGCGTGCATCCGGAACTGGAGATGAGTGCTTACCTGACCGCTGCCGGCTTCAGCAATATTTCGCCGCTGCTAGGTTCGGTGATTCGCCGCGACGCCCGGGGCGAGGATGCGCTGCTGATGATCGCCCAGGGTTACCTGAGCAATCAGGGTGATGCGTGGGAATGGACCCAGAACAACCTCGAGCGCGCCTTGCGCGACGAACTGGCGGACGCGGTGTCCGAACAGGAACAGCACTACAACGCCCTGGGTGAGCTGAAGGACTTCGCCGGCATGCTCGGCCAGCGTCTGGGGGAAATGCACAAGGTGCTTGCCCAGCCCACCGACAACCCGGGCTTCGCGCCGCAGGCCACCAGCGCCAAAGAGGCCCAGGCGATCGGCAAGGACGTCGTCGCCCAGGTGGAAAACGCCTTGCGTCTGCTCAAGCAGAACCAGGGGCAATTGAACCCGGCGGACCAAGCCATGGTCGCACGCTTGCTGGAACACAGGAAAACCGTGCTGGCCCATGTCCAGGAACTGGCCGGCAAGGCGGCCGGTGGCTTGCGTATCCGGGTGCATGGCGACCTGCACCTGGGGCAGGTGCTGGTGATCAAGGGCGACGCCTACCTGATCGACTTCGAGGGTGAGCCGGCGCGGCCGTTGCGTGAGCGGCGTGGCAAGCACAGCCCGTACAAGGACGTCAGCGGCGTGCTGCGTTCCTTCGATTACGCGGCAGCGATGGCTGTCCAACTGCACACCGTGGACACCACAGCCGACGCCGATGCGGCACGCAAACGGGTCGCCGACCGCTATTTGATTGAGGCCCGCCAGGCATTTGTCGAGGCGTATCGGCTGGCGGCAGCTAGTCTTGCCCATGAATGGAAGGATGCTGAAGGCGAGGACGCCGCGCTGGCGTTGTTCGGCCTGGAGAAGGCGGCCTATGAAGTGGCTTATGAAGCCGAGAATCGCCCCGCCTGGCTGCCCGTGCCGTTGCACGGTCTGTACGGGCTGTTGAGTGGGCTGCAACCCTTTTCCGATTTAGCCGGACCGATTTAGTGGAGAGAATCATGAGCGTCTCGAACAAGGAAACCCAGGGGCAGGCCAAAGAGGCATTGTTGCCGGCCCCCCACGACATCGACGCGCTGGTGCGCGCCGAACACCAAGATCCGTTCTCGATCCTGGGCCCGCATGGCGACGGGGCGGGCGGGCAATTTATCCGCGCGTACCTGCCCGGTGCGTTGAGCGTGAATGTGCTCGCCCGTGACGGCGGCGAGGAGCTGGGCGAATTGCAGGCTACCGAAACGCCAGGCCTGTTCGTCGGCCATTTCGACCGCGCACAGCCGTACCTGCTGCGCACCCGTTGGGCGGGCGGCGAGCAGGTTGCCGAAGACCCCTACAGCTTCGGCCCGCTGCTGGGGGAGATGGATCTTTACCTGTTCGCCGAGGGCAATCACCGCGACCTCAGCGCGTGCCTCGGTGCGCAACTGAAGACGGTCGATGGCGTCGACGGTGTGCGCTTCGCGGTCTGGGCGCCGAACGCGCGCCGGGTGTCGGTGGTGGGGGACTTCAACGTCTGGGACGGGCGCCGGCATCCAATGCGCATCCGTTATCCGTCCGGCGTGTGGGAGATCTTCATCCCGCGGCTCGGTCCGGGCGAAGGCTACAAATACGAAATCCTTGGCGCCCACGGTATCCTGCCGCTCAAGGCCGACCCGGTGGCCCTGGCCACCCAGATGCCGCCGGACACGGCATCCAAGGTCGCCGCGCCGTTGAAAATCGAGTGGCAGGACGACGAGTGGATGCAAAGCCGACGCGAGCGCCAGCTACCAGGCGCGCCGCTGTCGATCTACGAGTTGCACGCCGGTTCCTGGCAGTGCGAAATCGACGAGGCGGGGGAGGTTTCCCGGCAGTACAACTGGCATGAAATGGCCGAGCGGTTGATTCCCTACGTCAAGGACCTGGGCTTCACCCACATCGAACTGATGCCGATCATGGAACACCCGTTTGGCGGCTCGTGGGGCTATCAACCGCTGTCGCAATTTGCCCCAACCGCGCGTTTCGGTTCGCCCGATGATTTCGCCGCGTTCGTCAACGCCTGCCACCAGGCCAATATCGGCGTGATCCTCGATTGGGTGCCGGCGCATTTCCCGACCGATACCCACGGCCTGGCCCAGTTCGACGGGACCGCGCTGTATGAATACGGCAACCCGCTGGAAGGCTTCCACCAGGATTGGGACACGCTGATCTACAACCTCGGGCGCACCGAAGTCCATGGGTTCATGCTGGCCTCGGCGTTGCATTGGCTCAAGCATTTCCACGTCGACGGCCTGCGGGTCGATGCGGTGGCCTCGATGCTGTATCGCGACTATTCGCGCAAGGCCGGCGAGTGGGTACCCAACCGCCACGGCGGACGGGAGAACCTGGAAGCCATCGACTTCCTGCGCCACCTCAACGACGTGGTTGCACTGGAGACGCCCGGCGCGCTGGTAATCGCCGAGGAGTCCACGGCATGGCCGGGTGTCAGCCAGAGCACGCAACAGGGCGGCCTGGGTTTCGCCTACAAATGGAACATGGGCTGGATGCACGATTCGCTGCATTACATCCAGCAGGACCCGGTGTACCGCGCTCATCACCACAACGAACTGAGCTTCGGCCTGGTTTACGCCTGGTCCGAGCGTTTTGTCTTGCCGATTTCCCATGACGAAGTGGTCCACGGCAAACGCTCGCTGATCGACAAGATGCCCGGTGATCGCTGGCAGAAATTCGCCAACCTGCGCGCCTACCTGAGCTTCATGTGGGGCCATCCCGGCAAGAAACTGTTGTTCATGGGCTGCGAGTTTGGCCAATGGCGCGAGTGGAACCACGACCAGCAATTGGACTGGTACCTGCTGCAATACCCGGAGCACCGGGGCGTGCAG
This sequence comes from Pseudomonas sp. R3-56, assembly GCF_051132075.1. Lineage (NCBI taxonomy): Bacteria > Pseudomonadati > Pseudomonadota > Gammaproteobacteria > Pseudomonadales > Pseudomonadaceae > Pseudomonas > Pseudomonas sp. R3-56. The sequence goes on from NZ_CP071657.1 coordinate 2,323,622, forward strand.
AAACTGGTGAGCGACCTGAACCGGCTCTATCGCGAAGAACCGGCGCTGCATGACCAGGACGATGCGCCGCAAGGCTTCCAATGGCTGATTGGTGACGATGCGGTCAACAGTGTCTATGCATGGCTGCGCTGGAGCAAGGATGGCCGGCCGGTGCTGGTAGTCGCCAACTTCACGCCGGTGCCGCGCGAGGCGTATCGGGTCGGCGTGCCGTTTGGCGGACGCTGGGTGGAATTGCTCAACAGCGATGCCGACACCTATGCCGGTTCCAACTATGGCAACGGCGGCGGTGCCTCCACCGAGGCGATCCCCAGCCATGGCCAGGCGCTGTCGCTGGAACTGAACCTGCCGCCGCTGGCGGTGCTGATCCTGCGGCCGGAGGGATAACTACTCGCCGAGGTATCAAAGCAGTGATGACCGTGGCGAGGGAGCTTGCTCCCGCTGGGCTGCGCAGCGGCCCCAGGATTTTGCGGTCGCTGCGCAACCGAGCGGGAGCAAGCTCCCTCGCCACGGGAACAGCGGTGGGAATCAAGCCAGATTTACACCGGGCCATTGTGGGAGCGAGCCTGCTCGCGATAGCGGAGGGTCAGTCTACATCGATGTGACTGAACCACCGCAATCGCGAGCGGGCTCACTCCCACAAGGTTTTATACTTCTCAGCGAACCAGGCACGGCTGCTTGTTGTTGAATGTCCAGCCCGGGATCAGATACTGCATCGCCACCGAATCATCCCGCGCCCCAAGTCCCATGCCTTTGTACAACTCATGAGCCTTGGCCAGCTGGTCCATGTCCAATTCGATCCCCAGCCCCGGTTTCTTCGGCACCTGCACGCAGCCACCGCGGATCTGCAAGGGCGCCTTGGTCAGCCGTTGGCCGTCCTGCCAGATCCAGTGAGTGTCGATGGCGGTGATGTCGCCCGGCGCGGCGGCCGCGACGTGGGTGAACATCGCCAGGGAAATATCGAAGTGGTTGTTGGAGTGAGAGCCCCAGGTCAGGCCCCATTCATTGCACATTTGCGCCACCCGCACCGAACCCTGCATCGTCCAGAAATGTGGATCGGCCAAGGGAATGTCGACCGACTGCAACGTAATCGCGTGACCCATTTCGCGCCAGTCGGTGGCAATCATGTTGGTGGCGGTCTTGAGGCCTGTGGCGCGACGGAATTCAGCCATGACTTCACGACCCGAATAACCATTCTCGGCGCCGCAAGGGTCTTCGGCATAGGCCAGCACCTTGTGCTGATCACGGCACAGGCGGATGGCCTCCTTGAGTGACCAGGCGCCGTTCGGGTCCAGGGTGATGCGCGCCTGGGGGAAACGCTCGGCCAACGCCGTCACCGCTTCGATCTCTTCATCGCCCCTGAGCACGCCGCCCTTGAGCTTGAAATCCTCGAAGCCATAGTGCGCGTGGGCCGCCTCGGCCAGACGCACCACCGCGTCAGCATCCAGGGCTTTTTCGTGGCGTACGCGGAACCAGTCATTTTCAGCCTGCGGTTCGCTGCGGTAGGGCAGGTCGGTCTGCTGGCGATCACCGACGTAGAACAGGTAGCCGAGCATCTTCACTTCATCGCGCTGCTGGCCTTCGCCGAGCAGGGCGGCGACCGGCACATCCAGGTGCTGGCCGAGCAGGTCGAGCAACGCAGCTTCCAGGCCGGTGACGGCGTGGATGGTGATACGCAGGTCGAAGGTCTGCAGGCCGCGACCGCCGGCATCACGATCGGCAAAGGCCTGGCGTACGCTGTTGAGGATTTTCTGGTAGGTGCCGATGGGGCTGCCGACCACCAGTGAGCGAGCATCTTCGAGGGTCTGGCGAATGCGCTCACCGCCGGGCACTTCGCCCACGCCAGTATGCCCGGCGTTGTCCTTGAGAATCACGATGTTGCGGGTGAAAAACGGGCCATGGGCACCGCTGAGGTTGAGCAACATGCCGTCGTGGCCAGCCACGGGCACGACTTGCATGCTGGTGATGATCGGGGCTTTGCTGGTTTCTTGGGTAGTCATCGTGTACGGATCCTTGAGTTATTGTTGTGGTCAGGCGTGACTGGTAGCCGGGTCGGTGGAAGGCTTGATGGTTTTCGGCCTGGGCGTATTGCGCGCGGCAAACACGATGATCGCGGCAATGATCGATGTGGCCGCCAGGCCATAGAGCCCGCCCTGGATCGAGCCGGTGTGCTGCTCAAGCAGGCCGAAAGTAGTCGGGGCGACGAATCCGCCGAGGTTGCCCACCGAATTGATCAGCGCGATGACACCGGCGGCGATCCGTGCGTCCAGGTAGGCCTGGGGAATCGGCCAGAACAGCGAAGAGGCGGACTTGAAACCCAGGGCCGCGAAGCAGATCGCAACGAAAGCGAAGATCGGCCCGCCGGTGGTGGACATGAACATGCCTGCCGCAGCGATCAACAGGGCAGCGGCAACCCAGGCCTGCTGGAACTTCCATTTGGCCGACAGCGAGGCGAAGGCGTACATGCCGACGATCGACAGCAACCAGGGAATCGAATTGAACAGCCCTACCTGAAGGTCGCTGAGCTCGCCCATCTTCTTGATGATGCTCGGCAGCCAGAAGGTCGCCGCGTAGATGGTCAGTTGGATAAAGAAATAGATCAGGCAGAACAGGATGATCTGGCGGTCCTTGAGCAATTGGCCGATCGACAGTTTGATCGGCGTCGCCGCTTCACGGGCCGACTGTTCATCGTCGATGGCCTTGACCAGCGCATCCTGCTCGTCGCGACTGAGCCACTTGGCGTCGTGAGGCTTGGAGTCCAGCCAGAACCAGACGAACACACAGAGGCAGACCGAAAACATCCCCTCGATGAAGTACATCCACTGCCAGCCGTGCATGCCCAGGCCGTTGATCTGCAAAAGCAGCCCCGACAGCGGGCCGGAGATCAGCGAAGCGATCGCCGAGCCGCTGAGGAAAATCGCGATGGCCTTGCCGCGCTCGACGCCGGGCAGCCACCGCGTGAAGTAGTAGATCACGCCGGGAAAGAAACCGGCTTCGGCCACACCCAGCAGGAAACGCAGGATGTAGAAGTGGGTTTCGTTCTGGATGAAGGCCATGCCTGCCGCCACCAGGCCCCAGGTGAGCATGATGCGTGTCAGCCAGATACGGGCGCCGATGCGTTGCAGGAGGATGTTGGACGGGACTTCGAACAGCGCGTAGCCGATGAAGAACAGGCCGGCGCCAAAACCATAGGCGGCTGCGCCGATGCCCAGGTCGTGCTCCATATGGGAACGGACGAAGCCGATGTTCACACGGTCGATGTAGTTGACGATGAACATGATGACGAACAGCGGCAGGATGTGGCGCTTGACCTTGGATATGGCCGAGGACAGCACCGGATCCGCGCCGGCATCTGCCTTGAGGCTGGATGAGTTCACTGGATTTTCTCCCACTGTTTATTTTTATGCGGGGCATCGTGCAGGTGTCGATGTTGATAGACATCATACAAGTTGATTTTTTTGTCTGACAAGCAGTTTTTGAGCACGATTGGATTGGAAGTGGCCATCCTTATACTGTGTTTGTTGGCTTTTATGAGGTTGTGGCCGGATTGGTCAGGCGTTGAGACACCAAACGCCTGGTGAGCTTTTCAGGATTAAGCCAGCGTGATATTGGCCGTTGTCATACAAGTTGGCCTGCATCCGCAAACAACTCCGACGCGGCGGATGGTAGGATCGACGAGCCTGTTTTCAAGGAACCCGTGGCACATGCAGCAAGACACTCAAACGCCTCTGCGCAAGCGCACCCACAACCTGGCCCATGACCTGGTGGCGAAGTTGAGCCAGAGCATCCTGCTGGGGCAGTTGAAGCCCGGAGAGAAATTGCCGTCGGAGGGTGCTTTCGTGCGCGAGCATGGGGTCAGCCGCACGGTGGTGCGCGAGGCGATCTCCAAATTGCAGGCCTCGGGGTTGGTGGAGACTCGCCATGGCATCGGTACTTTTGTGCTGGAGCAGACGGGAGAGCAGGGGCTGAGGCTCAACGTCGATACTGCAGCGGGCGTGCGCGGGATTCTCGAATTGCGCCTGGGCCTGGAAACCCAGGCTGCGGCGCTGGCGGCCCAGCGCCGCAGTGAGGAGCAATTGCAGCAGATGCGTCAGGCGCTGGATGACTACCAGCGCTTGCTCAACAACAACGACAGCTGCGTCGAGGCTGACCGGCGTTTTCATTTGCTGATCGCTGAGGCCACGGACAACAGCTGTTTTGTCGAAATCATGCAGCACCTGGGCAGTGCGATGATTCCCCGCACACGGGTGAACATGGCCGAACGCGGCCAGGCGGACCTGGGCAAGCTGGCGCAGTTTGCGAACCTGGAGCACGAGGCGATTTTCAACGCCATCCAGCGCCAGGACCCCGACGCCGCCCGCGCCGCCATGTGGCTGCACCTGACCAACAGCCGCGACCGGTTTGGCGCAGGGACCTGAAGGATCCGCGTCGCCTGGTCTGTCGCCTTCGCGAGCAGGCTCGCTCCCACATGGATCTTGGATGTTATCGAGTTCCGAGCTGTCGCAGAACCTGGTGGGAGCGAGCCCGCTCGCGAAGAGGCCGGCACATTCAACATCGATGCAAACTGACCCACCGCCTTCGCGAGCAGGCTCGCTCCCACATTCGATCGCAGGCGCTGCCGAATTCGGCGCCACGGGGCCGGTGCAGGCAAAAAAAACCGGCGCAACCAAAGTTGCGCCGGTCTGCTGCCAGTGATCGCGCGGATATCGTGGGTCCGCGCAGCCACCGTTTTGCCTGTTGCCGGTTACGCCCGTTCCAGCGCGAGAGCTACGCCCTGGCCACCGCCGATACACAGTGTCGCGAGGCCTTTCCTGGCGTCGCGCTTGATCATTTCATGCAACAGCGTCACCAGCACCCGGCAACCCGATGCCCCGATCGGATGGCCCAGGGCAATGGCGCCGCCGTTGACGTTGACCTTGTCCATGTCCCATTCCAGTTCTTTGGCGACAGCCAGGGATTGGGCGGCGAAGGCTTCGTTGGCTTCGATCAGGTCGAGTTGATCCAGCGACCAGCCGGCCTTGTCCAGGCAGCGACGGGTGGCCGAGACCGGGCCGATGCCCATGATGGCCGGGTCGACACCGGCGTTGGCGTAGGCACTGATTTTTGCCAATACCGGCAAGCCCAGCGCCTTGGCTTTTTCCGCGCTCATCAGGATCACGGCGGCGGCGCCATCGTTGAGCGAGGACGCATTGCCCGCAGTGACGCTGCCGTCTTTCTTGAAGGCCGGCTTGAGCTTGGCCAAGGATTCAGCGGTAGTACCGGCGCGGGGCTGCTCGTCAGTAGCAAAGGCCACCGGATCGCCCTTGCGCTGGGGAATCAGGATCGGCGTGATCTCATCGGCGAAACGACCGCCTTCGATGGCGGCGACGGCTTTCTGTTGGGACGCCGCGGCGAAAGCATCCTGCGCCTCGCGGCTGATGCCGTATTTGTCCACCAGGTTCTCGGCGGTGATGCCCATGTGGTAATCGTTGAACGCGTCCCACAGGCCATCGGTGATCATGCTGTCGATCATCTTCGCGTGACCCATGCGCAAACCGGTGCGGGCCGCTGGCAACACGTACGGGGCCAGGCTCATGTTCTCCATGCCGCCGGCGATGATGACTTCGGCATCACCGCAGCGAATCGCCTGGGCGCCCAGGTGCAGCGCCTTGAGACCCGAGCCGCAGACCTTGTTCAGAGTCAGTGCTGGCACGGCATGGGGCAGGCCGGCGAGGATCGACGCCTGGCGCGCCGGGTTCTGTCCGGAACCAGCAGTCAATACCTGGCCGAGGATCACTTCATCGACCTGCTCGCCGGAAAGACCGGTCTGTTCCAGCAAGCGACGGATCACCGCGGCGCCAAGTTCCGGCGCGGGAATGGCAGCCAGCGAACCCTGGAAGCTGCCGATGGCGGTACGGGTAGCGGCGACAATCACGACTTCTTGCATCGAATCTCTCCTCACTGGGCAGCGAACTGCATTTCAGGTACGTGGTCCGGCACGATCAGCTTGCCGGCGGTCTTGGCGACGATTTCCTCGACGCTTACGCCTGGGGCACGTTCCTTGAGAATAAAGGCGCCGTCCTGGATTTCCAGGTAGGCGAGGTCAGTCAGTACGCGCTTGATGCAACCGGCGCCGGTCAGCGGCAGGCTGCAGCGCGGCAGCAGTTTCGACTCACCGTCCTTGGACGCATGGGTCATGGTGACGATGATATTCTCGGCACCGGCCACCAGGTCCATCGCGCCACCCATGCCCTTGACCAGCTTGCCGGGAATCATCCACGACGCGATGTTGCCCTCGACGTCGACTTCGAACGCGCCGAGTACGGTCAGGTCGATGTGGCCGCCACGGATCATGGCGAAGGATTCGGCCGAAGAAAAGATCGAAGCGCCGATGCGCGCGGTGACCGTCTGTTTGCCGGCGTTGATCATGTCCGCATCGACTTCGGCTTCGGTGGGGAACGCGCCCATGCCGAGCAAGCCGTTTTCCGATTGCAGCATGACTTCCATGCCTTCGGGAATGTAGTTGGCGACCAGGGTCGGGATGCCGATACCGAGGTTCACGTAGTAGCCGTCCTGCATTTCGCGGGCGACGCGCTGAGCCATTTGTTCGCGGGAAAGTGCCATGGTGTTATTCCTTCATTCGGGCCGGGGGCAGGGGATCACTTACGCACGGTGCGCTGTTCGATGCGCTTTTCGAACGTGCCGCAAATGACCCGGTCGACGTAGATGCCGGGCGTATGGATGTGCGCCGGGTCCAACTCGCCGGGCTCGACGATTTCCTCGACTTCGACCACGGTGATCTTGCCCGCCGTGGCGGCCAGCGGATTGAAGTTCTGCGCGGTATGGCGATAGACCACATTACCGAAATGGTCTGCCTTCCAGCCTTTGACGATGGCAAAGTCACCGGTGATGGACTCTTCCATCAGGTACTGGCGGCCATGGAACTCACGCACTTCCTTGCCTTCGGCCACTGGCGTGCCGACGCCGGTGGCGGTGAAGAAGGCCGGGATGCCAGCGCCACCCGCACGCATTTTTTCCGCGAGGGTGCCTTGAGGGGTGAGCACGACTTCGATTTCGCCACTCAAAAGTTGCTGCTCGAACAGGGCGTTTTCGCCAACGTAGGAGGCGACTACCTTGCGGATCTGCCGGTCTTCCAGCAGCACGCCGAGGCCGAAACCGTCGACGCCGCAGTTGTTGGAAACCACGATGAGATCGCGGGTGCCCTTGCGCTTGATCTCGGCGATCAGGTTTTCCGGGATACCGCACAGGCCGAAGCCGCCGGCAATGACAGTCATGCCGTCCTTCAAGCCCTCAAGCGCTTCCTCATAGGAGCTCACGCGTTTGTTGAAACCTGCCATAGACACCTCTTTTATTCTTGAGTGGGGTCGCAATGAAATGCAGTGTTGCGCCAAGTCATATATTTGTTAAGTTGATTTTTACGTGCGATTGATTGATAAAACTCAATAGTTGCTGCCCTTCACTTGCAGCTTGAAACTCACTGCTTGCCGCTGGGAGCGCAGCGACCATGACCCTCAAGCAAATCCGCGCCTTCCTCGCCGTGGCCCAGAGCCTGAGCTTCGCCGTCGCCGGCGAGCGGCTGCATCTGTCCCAATCGGCCCTGAGCCTGACGATCAAGGCCCTGGAGGAAGGGCTCGGCGGTCGCCTGTTCAGTCGTAACACCCGTAACGTAGCGTTGACGCCCGAAGGTGAATCACTGCTGCCATTGGCACGCCGCCTGGTGGCCGACTGGGAAAACGCCGAGGATGAAATGCGCCAGCGCTTCACCTTGCAGCGCGGCCGCGTGACGCTGGCGGCGATGCCCTCGTTTGCCGGCAACCTGCTGCCGCCGATCCTCAAAACCTTCCGCGCCCGGTTCCCGAATGTCAACGTCACGGTCAACGACGTGATCAACGAGCAGGTGCTGGAAATGGTCCGTGATCGTCACGTGGAACTGGGCGTTGCGTTCGAGCCGATGCAAAGTTCATCGCTGGCGTTCACGCCGTTGTACCTCGATCGCTTCGTCGCGGTGGTGCCGCTGGATTCGCCGCTGGCCAAGCTCGGCGAGATCCGTTGGCAAATGCTGCTGGAGCAGCCGTTCATCACCTTGCAACGACCCTCGACGGTACGGGTGATGCTCGAAGAGCATCTGCACGCTCGCGGCATGAAATTGCCGGTCGAGTTTGAAAGCCATCAATTGGCGACTGTCGGACGGATGGTTGCCAGCGGCCTGGGCGTGAGCGCCGTGCCAGCCCTGTGTGTCGGCCAGATGCACGAGCTGGGGGCCCGCTGCATCACCCTCAGCGATCCGGTAATAGAACGGGCCATTGGCGTGCTGACCAAGCCGGGTCATGAATTGTCGGCCGCGGCCCAGGCGATGTTCGATACGCTCAGGGATCAGGATATGGGCGCGCAGTTACCTTCGGCATAACCCAATCCCTGTGGGAGCGAGCTTGCTCGCGATAGCGGTGTGTCTGCCAACATTGATGCAACTGATCCAATGCTATCGCGAGCAAGCTCGCTCCCACAGTGGATGGCGGTGTTAGATCAGCAATGGCAACAAGTCTTCGCAAGCCACTTCAACCTTCAGATCCAACAGCTCATCGGCGCGGGTCTTGCCGCGGTTGATCGCCAGCAGCGGCTTGCCCTGATCCTTGATCGCCCGACATAGGCGAAAGGCCGAATACGCCATCAGCGATGAACCCACCACCAGCAATCCATCCGCTTGCCCGACTGCCTCGGTGGCGCGAGTCGCGGTAGCGGCGGCGACGTTTTCGCCAAAGAACACCACGTCGGGTTTCAAGCGTTCGCCATCGCAATGCGGGCAACGGGGGATTTGAAAGCGGGCCTCGAAGGCCGGGTCCAGCAAGGTATCGCCGTCGGGCGCTTGCACCGCATCGACACCGGCCAGGTACGGGTTCTGGTCCTCCATCAACAACTGGATCTGCTGCCGCTCGCTCGGCTGGCCGCAGTCCAGGCACAGTACCCGATGCAGGCTGCCGTGCAACTCGATGACATCGCGGCTCCCGGCCCGGTCATGCAAGGCGTCGACATTCTGGGTAATCAAGCCGCTGATGCGCGCCTGGCCCTGCAACGCCGCCAAGGCCTCATGGGCCTGGTTCGGCCGTGCCTGGCGCAAGCGTGGCCAGCCCAGCATCGCTCGCGCCCAGTAGCGCCGTCGCGCTTCGGGCCTGGCGAGGAATTCCTGGTACATCATCGGTTGCCTGCCCCGTCGCACGCCGTCGCTATCCCGGTAATCGGGTATGCCGGACGGCGTGCTGATGCCCGCTCCGGTCAGCACCAGGAAGCGCCGCCCGGTCAGGTATTCCTGCAATTGTTCGACGGGGTCACGGTGAAGATCGTCGGGCATGGGTGTACTCCGCTGGCCTGGATTCCTTGAGGGTAGCATCGGCTTCGCCAAGCGCCTTTCGTCGCCCGCCGAAGGTGATTGTTCAAACTTTCCCGGCGCGCGCGACATCCACCTTATGTGCGGTATTTCAGCGCTCTCGCACTGCGGTGCGTCGATGAACACTGATTAAGGAGAAGGTAAATGGCAACCCCTAAAGAGAACCTGCTGGATTGGCTCAACGACGCTCATGCCATGGAACAGCAAGCGGAGAAAATGCTCAAGGCCCAGGCCGAGCGGCTGGAGCACTACCCCGTGCTCAAGGCGCGGATCGAACAGCACATCGAAGAGACGCTCGGCCAGCAGAAGCTGGTGGAACAATGCATCCAGCGCCTGGGCGGTAGCCCGTCGATGCTCAAGGACATGGCCGGCAAGCTGATGGCGTTCGGTCAAGCCATGGGTGGCATGGCGATGAGCGACGAAGTGGTCAAGGGCGCCATGAGTGGCTACGTCTTCGAGAACCTGGAAATTGCTTCGTACACGGTGCTGATCGAAGCGGCGAAAGTGGCCGGTGACGTGGAAACGCAAAAGGCCTGCGAGCAGATTCTGCCGCAGGAAATCGCCATGGCTGAATGGCTGCGCGATCATCTGCCGGAAATCACCCAGGCGTTCCTTGAGCGTTCGGCCAATCCGCATACCGAAGCCAAGCGCTGAGGTGCAATGCGAGGCGCGGCCCGGCACGGTTCGGCCGCGCCAAACCTGCCATCAACCGCAAAGAGGACAGGTATGAAGCAGACCACCGGTGAGGTTAGAGCCATCAATCGACAGAGTGCCAGGGTGGGCGTCTATGTGGCGGAAGAAGACGGCCACACGGTGCTTGAGCTAGGGCCCGCCAATGATGTCGACATTGGCGATGTCATTGAATGGAACAGCGGAGCGGCCCTTGGCATGCAGACGTATCGCAACCTGACCAAAGGCTGGACCGACGAAGTGTATGTAGCGAAGCACGGCGTCGCGGCGGCCAACCTTGAAGTTCAATTACTGGTGGGATCCTGACGACACCGGACCCCTGGAGGACAAACATGAGCGAACTGCAGTGTGGCTGCCCCGGCTGCCATTGCGAGGTAGATCCTGAACGGGTGTTCAATCATGACGGCGAGGCCTATTGCAGCCAGGCCTGCGCGGAACAACACCCGAATGGCGAGCCATGTCCGGCGGCGGATTGTCATTGCGAACAAAGTGGCAAGGTCGGCGAGCGGGACATTACCAACAACCAACTGGATGAAGCGCTGGAGGAAACGTTCCCGGCCAGCGATCCGATTTCACCCTGAACATCGCTTTATCCGGGCATCGGCGACAGGGTGCCCGGACACCGCAAGCCGGTCAGTGCGGTGGTGCAAGACAACACCGGCAGCTCGCGAGTTTTGGCTTCCTGGAACGGCGCGCGGCCTGGGTGACGAGACCGGTGCAATGGGGTGCTGGCGCCATCCGGCCCTTGGCGGACAGCGTGGAAAGACACGCACTGTTTTTACCTGCTTGAAATGAGGTCTCGTGGGAGCGAGCCTGCTCGCGAATGCAATAGGAAGTTCAACATTAGTAGCGACTGATAAATTGCGTTCGCGAGCAGGCTCGCTCCCACATGGTTTCACATTTGATAGTGCTAATTGATCGCCGCTTGTGCGATAGCCGATTTCAATACATGCCAAGCGCAGCGGTATATAAATAAGACGATGACCGTTCGTCGCCGTTTGAAGCACTTTCTTCAAACCTTGAGCGGTTCAGGTTTTCCGAATAAGTACGAGCCAACGGGGTTCGCAAATAGCAACTAACGAGGTGAATGAAATGGCAAATACAGGCAATAACAACCCTGGCAATTTCGCTAACGATCGTGAGAAAGCATCGGAAGCCGGCAAGAAAGGCGGCCAGGCATCGGGTGGCAACTTCGCCAACGATCCGGAACGCGCAGCCGAGGCCGGCCGTAAGGGTGGCCATATGTCGGGTGGCAATTTTGCCAACGATCCGGAACGTGCCGCAGAGGCCGGCCGCAAAGGTGGTCAAGCCTCGGGTGGCAACTTTGCCAATGACCCTGAACGGGCTTCTGAAGCGGGCCGCAAAGGTGGCCAGGCGTCGGGTGGCAACTTTGCCAACGACCGGGAAAAAGCTTCTGAAGCCGGTAAGAAAGGCGGTGAAAACAGCCACGGTGGCGGTCGCAAATCGTAATGTCCCGTGGTCTCTGCAGGCCCCATGCCGTTGGCATGGGGTCTGTTTCGGCCACTATCGATTTAAATAGCGTCGGTCATGTCATGCCCGGCTCCGTTTGTTCACTTATATTAAGACGTGGATGAGTTTCTGTTGATTGAAACTACCATTCGTCTTCTGTCTTGAATAAAAAACAAATCTTATCCGTTTAACTTCTTCTGACTTTCATGGGCCTGCCGCCGGCAGTGTTCTCATGAGTGTCCTGATCGAGGAGTTCTACCATGTTCGTACATAACAAACGACTGCAATATACCGTGCGTGTCGCTGAGCCCAATCCAGGACTGGCCAATCTGTTGCTTGAACAGTTTGGCGGCGCCCAGGGCGAGTTGGCGGCGGCGTCGCGCTATTTCACCCAGGCCTTGTCCGAAGATGATCCGGGCCGCAAGGACCTGCTGATGGACATTGCCACCGAAGAGCTCAGCCATCTGGAGGTGATCGGTTCCATCATCGTCATGCTGAACAAGGGGGCAAAGGGCAAGATGGCTGAAGGCGTCGAGCAGGAGGGCCAGCTGTACCGGGAAATCAACGGGGCCGGCAATGACTCGCACATCACCAGTGTGCTGTATGGCGCCGGCTCGCCGTTGACCAACTCGGCCGGTGTGCCATGGACCGCCGCCTACATCGATACGATCGGCGAACCGACGGCGGACATGCGTTCGAACATCGCCGCCGAGGCCCGGGCGAAGATCGTTTATGAGCGGCTGATGAACGTGACGGACGATCCTGGTGTGAAAGAAGCCCTGGGCTTCTTGATGACCCGGGAAATCGCCCACCAGCTGTCGTTCGAAAAAGCCCTGCATTCCATCCAGCCCAACTTCCCGCAAGGTAAACTGCCAGGCATGCCGGAGTTCACCAACGTGTACTTCAACATGTCCCAGGGTGAACCTACCGTGCGCGGTCCATGGAACCAGGGCGACGATTGGGAGTACGTCGAGAATCCGACGCCAGCGGTCGACGGCGGCGATGGCCTGGCCAGCGTGCAGTTGAGTGAAAAGGACGAGGCACTGTTGATGGACATGAAGGCGCGGACGATGTCCAATCCTGAAAGCAATCCCACCACGGGCGCCGATTTGGGTTCGGGGATGCAAGGTGACAAACTGTAAGAAGTTGGCGAGGGGGCCTTGCCCCCCCGCCCGAAAATTCCGCCTGATCGTTCTGCCAATGCGCTCGGCGGTCGGGTATTGCACGGCCAAATCAACAAGGACCTTTGATGGACCAGCCCACCTCCCGGATCCGATCGCCCTGGCGTACCTGGCTTGATCCTGTGCAAAACAACCTGCTGCTGGGCGTGAGCTTCTGGCTGGGATTGGCACTGGTCGCCGTACTGCTGCTGTATAGCGGCTACAACGCCCTGGTGGGGGCCGATCGCCAACACCTCGGCTATGCGGCATTGGGTGGGATATCCGGTTTTGCCGCTACCGCGCTGGGGGCGATGATGGCGGTGGTGCTACGCGATATCTCATCGCGGACCCAGGACATCATGCTCGGTTTCGCTGCCGGGATGATGCTCGCGGCCAGCTCTTTTTCGCTGATATTGCCGGGGATCGAGGCTGCGCAGATCATTTGCGGCAACCAGTTGCTTGCTGCCTTGGTGGTCGTTATCGGCCTGGCGCTGGGCGTCGCGCTGATGGTCGGGCTCGACCGCTTCGTGCCCCACGAACATGAGCTGAGTGGGCGCCGCGGTCCCGAGGCCAAGCGCATCAACCGGGTCTGGTTGTTCGTCCTCGCGATCACCCTGCACAACCTGCCGGAGGGCATGGCCATCGGCGTCAGCTTTGCCAATGGCGACCTCAAGGTCGGCCTGCCCCTGACCACCGCTATCGCGATCCAGGACATCCCCGAAGGCCTGGCCATTGCCATGGCGCTGCGTGTGACCGGGATCAGCACCCTGCGGGCCGCACTTATCGCGGTCGGTTCGGGATTGATGGAACCGCTGGGCGCGGTGATCGGCCTGGGCATGTCCTCGGGCGTGGCCGTGGCTTACCCCATCAGCCTCGGGCTGGCGGCGGGGGCGATGATCTTCGTGGTCTCCCATGAAGTCATTCCGGAAACCCATCGCAACGGCCACGAGACACCCGCGACCCTGGGCCTGATGATGGGCTTTGCGGTGATGATGTTCCTCGACACTGCGCTGGGTTAAAGCGCACCCGGAACCCTCTGTCCAGGCGTGCATGGATTTTCTTGAACATCCGCATTTTGCTCCGGGTCAGTGTTGATGACAGGTGAAGCGGCGCTTCACCACTTCAACCCGAAGGAGGATGCCGAGATGGCCAGAAAAACCGTGACGGACCTGTTCATTCACGAACTGTCCGATGTCTACAGCGCCGAAAAACAGATCACTCGTGCCTTGCCACGCATGGCCCGAGCCACCACCAACCCCTTGCTGGCGCAAGCCTTCAACGATCACCTTGAAGAAACCCAAGGCCAGATCGAACGCATCGACACCCTTGTCGAAGTGGCGGGTATCAAGCTCAAGCGCATGAAATGCATTGCCATGGAAGGGCTGGTGGAAGAGTCCAAGGAGCTGATCGAAGAAATCGAAAAAGGCGCAGTGCTCGATGCAGGGCTGATCGGTGCCCAGCAGAAGATCGAGCACTACGAAATCGCCAGCTACGGCACGCTGATCGCCATGGCCAAGCACTTGAACCTGGGCGACGAAGTGGTCGGTTTGTTGCTGGCGACGCTCAAGGAAGAAAAAGCCACCGACGAGAAACTTTCGAAAATCGCCGAGCAGGGCGGGAACCAGGCGGCGACGATGGAAACCTGAGGTTGAATTGACGAGCTCTCATGGCGAGGGAGCAAGCTCCCTCGCCACGGGTGCAGTGTTGAATCGGGCATTGGAGTTCATCCCCAATGCCTTTTTTTTAAGCGAAACCCAGCCAAACGCCCCCAACGACCGCACAGCGTCTGACAATAAAACTCGTTGGAACTACGCTCCCGCGCGTCCCGTCACTTGTTCTGAGAGGCACTTATCCAGGCAACGTTTCGGCGCTTGCCTGATGTTGAGTTTTTCATCACGGAGGCGATGGACAGACATGACTATCCCGGACAACAACACCGAGCGACAAAGCGGTAACGCAAACCAGGGACGACCTGAAGAATCCCTGAACCACATCAAGGAGGACGTTAACGAAGCCATCGGCAGCGCCCGCGAAAAGGCCGATGCGCATTTCGGCCAGTACCGCGATACCGCGGCGGACCAGATCGATGCACTGGCGCGTGGCGCGAAGTCCGCGATGTCCGAGCTTGAAGCCAACGACACCCTTGGCTTGTCGCATTATCTGGCGGACATGGCCGACAGCATGAGCGGCCTGGCCAGCAAACTGCGCAACAAGAGCGCTGAAGAGCTGCTGCACGATGGCTCTCGCCTGGCGCGGGATAACCCCGGCCTGTTCCTCGCCGGCAGTATCGCGGTGGGGTTCGGGCTGTCGCGTTT
The DNA here is from genome assembly GCF_051132075.1 of Pseudomonas sp. R3-56. Classification (NCBI taxonomy): domain Bacteria; kingdom Pseudomonadati; phylum Pseudomonadota; class Gammaproteobacteria; order Pseudomonadales; family Pseudomonadaceae; genus Pseudomonas; species Pseudomonas sp. R3-56. The sequence continues at coordinate 2,338,636 of NZ_CP071657.1, forward strand.
CCTCAAGGCTGGCACCTCGCCGATCACCACCGAAGTGCAAAGCCCTGCCTCCACGGAGTCGGATCCAGCCGCCGAAGGTTTCGGCGCCCAGCCCTTCGACGCGCAACCCTTTGACCCCGTGCCTGATCCCATCGGTCCGGGAGCAGCAACAAGCGGCGGCCTCGCCACCGGCGTAACCCCGACTTCACCCAGCGTTCAGGACCATCCCAGTGATTCCGCCACCGGCTCGCTGCCGGGTTCGGCCAATACCAGAGGAGAATTGTGATGAATCGACCAGACCCGGATATCCAGCGTTCCGCCGGCGCCTCGACGCCCGAAAACGATGCCTCGGTCATGGGCTTGCTGCGGCAACTGACCCACGAAGTCCCCTCGCTCTTTACCAAGGAGCTGGCGCTGGCCAAGGCTGAATTCCAGGCGAGCCTCAACACCCTGAAGGCAGGTATCGCCGCAGTGGCCGGGGGCGCCATGGTGCTGATGGCCGGCTTCATCATCCTCCTGATGGCAGTGGTGTATGGCCTGAGCACGATGATGGCGCCGTGGCTGGCCGCGCTGATTGTCGGCGTGGTGGTGATGATCATCGGTTTTGTCATGGTCCAGTCCGGCAAGAAGCAATTCGAGCCTTCCCATTTCAAGCCTGACCGAACGCTCGATGCCATGCACAAAGACCAGGAAGCCCTGCGGAGGAAAGCCTCATGAAGGATGAATTGAAGACTGAAGCGGAGAAGAGCCCGGAGACCATCGAGCGCGAGATCGACGAACAGCGCGCCCATATCAGCCACATCGTCGATGCCTTGGGCAGCAAGTTCACGCCGGGGCAGATGCTTGATCAGGCCTTGGGCATGGTGAAAGGCAATGGCGCCGAATTTTTCGGCAACCTGGGCACGACGGTGCGCAACAATCCGGTGCCAACCGTGCTGACCACGGTCGGCTTGTGCTGGCTGATGCTCGGCCAGAACCACCCGCCCCGGGTCGGTTATCGCGTTGGCCCCGACCAGGACACCAATGGCTGGAGCGAGGGACTGTCCGGTGGCCTGGACAGCGCCCGCGGTCATCTGCATGACACCACCAACTCCTTGCGCGAAGGGTTTCATCAGCTCAAGGACAAGGCGTCGCATCTGGCTGATGGCCTGGGGGCGAGCGCCCGTAATGCACGGCATAGCGCCACGCAGACAGGCGACCGTCTGGCCCACGGTTCCCAGGATCTGGGCGATCAGTTCAGCCGCCTGCTCAAGGAGCAACCGCTGATGATGGCGGCAGCGGGTATCGCCTTGGGCGCCATGCTCGGAGCAGCCCTACCCAGCACGTCGACCGAACAGCGGGTAATGGGCAAGACCAGCGCCGGCCTGGCCGACAAGGCCAAGCAAAAGGCCCGCGACGGCTACGAAACGGTCCGCGATACGGTGAGCAAGACCACCGAGCACCGTGACGAGCCAAGCGCTGCGCCGGCCACCGGGCACGCGCATTCCGGCGCGGATCTGTCTGGCGGCCTGGGGACATCGTAAATCGGCAATGATGCGGCGCGGGGAGACCCGCGCCGTATCTGTCGGGATTCACGGCAGCCTTGGTTATTTCCAGGCGCGGTAAACCCTCAAGGAGGCGGCACATGAACCATCAGGTTCCGTTCAGCGGCCACCTGGTCTTCATCGGCTTCGGCTCCATCGCCCGGGCCACGTTGCCATTGGTACTGGGGCAGGACCATATCGAGGTCAGGCAAATTACCGTGATCGCGCCGGTGATCGACCAGAACCTCTGGTTCAAGGATCGGGGGATCCGTTTTGTCCGCAAGGCATTGACCGAGCAAACCTTCGCGCAGACGCTGGATCGCTGGGTCAAACCCGGTGACTTCATCGTCAATCTTTCGGTGGAAGTCAGTTCCCTGGCCATTATCGAATATGCCTGCGCCAAGGGCGCCCTGTACCTGGATACCTGTGTCGAACCGTGGGCCGGCGGATATGACGATCCGCACCTGGATTTTTCCCATCGCACCAATTACGCGCTGCGTTATCAGGTCCTGAGCCTGCGCAAGAAATTGGCCGGAGGGCCGACGGCGGTGGTCGCTCACGGGGCCAATCCCGGTTTGATCACCCACTTGCTGAAGGCCGGCCTGGTGGAGCTGGCGGTGCAGTTGGAGCATCCGATACCTCAGCGCCGCGCCGGTGTCGATTGGGCCAGGTTATGCATGGAATTGGGGATCAAGGTGATTCATTTTGCCGAGCGTGATACCCAGCGTTCCCGGCAACCCAAGGAGGACGACGAGTTCGTCAACACCTGGTCAGTGGAGGGCTTCATCAGTGAAGGCAGCCAACCGGCGGAGCTGGCATGGGGCAGCCATGAGCGAACCTGGCCAGCGTCTGCCCGGCGCCATCGCTTCGGCAGTCGCAATGCGATCTACCTGGCACGCCAGAGCGCCAGCGTGCTGGTCAAGACCTGGACGCCGTTGGGCGGGCCATGCCTGGGGCTGATGATCACCCATCATGAAACCGCTTCCACAGCCGACCTGCTTACCGTGAAGGACCAGCGTCGACTGATCTATCGACCGACCCTGCATTACGCCTACCACCCCTGCAACGACGCCTTGCTCTCGGTCCACGAGCTGATCGGTCGCGGCTGGCAAACCCAAGCCCGGCAGCGCATCCTCAACGGCGAAATCGACAGCGGCGGTGCGGATGCGCTGGGGGTGTTGTTCATGGGGCATGAGCTGAATGCCTACTGGTTTGGCTCGGTGCTGAGCATTGACGAAGCCCGCGCGCTGGTGCCTTTCAACAGTGCCACTACCCTGCAGGTGGCGGCAGGCGTGCTGTCTGGCATCGTCTGGGCGGTTGAGCATCCGGATCGCGGCATCGTCGAGCCGGAACAGCTGGACCACGAGCGGGTGCTGGAGGTCGCCAGGCCCTACCTCGGCACTCTGGTGGGGCAGCGCACCGAGTGGACGCCGAGTGGCACTTCGCATGAACCGTCCGAGGATGGCGCTGCGGATGCTTGGCAATTCGAGCACTTCACCCGGTTTTAACTGACACGACCGCGACTCGTGGCGAGGGAGCTTGTGGCAGACCCTGTGGGAGCGAGCTTGCTCCCGATAGCGGTGTGTCAGCAAAGTTGACATCGACTGATACGCCGCCATCGCGAGCAAGCTCCTCCCACATTGACTTGTCTGACGGCCTACACTCAATCCATGGTCGAGAAAAATCCAAGGTGGCGCAATCGTGCGGCGTTCGCTGATGCTGGCCGTGATGCTCGTTCTGGCGGGGTGCGCCACGTCGCAGCGCGGCCAACAGGTCGCCCCGGTGGTGATTGCGCCGGACACCTGGCGGCAGGCGGACCGGCAGATCATCGCCGCGTCGAAAAGCGCCACCGAGCAAGCCGAACTCTATGCGCGCGGATCGATGGAACATTGGCGAGTGCTGGTCTACGAGCGCACCGAGGCTGCATTCATCCCCTGGTTCAGCAGCTACTGGACCCAGGAGTGGCTGGCCGTGAAGGTCAGTTGGTATTCGGCAAGCGCCAAGGGCGAGGCGGACTCGTCGTCCAGGCGCCTGGCGGGTTATCTGCAGGAACAATATCGCGAGCAGGTGCTGGAGCCGGTGGCGGTGGAAATCGATCCCGAGGCGATCCGGGCCAATGCGACGGGGTATTACCTGCGCCTGCTCAACCAACAGGTCCAGGTCATTGCGCAACGGCATCGAATCCCGACCGAACTGATGAACCGACGTCTGCACGCAATTACGGCCATCAACCTGGGACCGCCAGCGACGCGCAACGCAACGTTGTACGAGATGATCCACACTGAACCGCTCAATACACTGCCGGCCTATGCGGCGCTGATCGATCATGTCGACAAAGCCGCCGACACCGGTTCCGGTCCGTCGGACGCCGTGATTGCCGCGGTGGCGCAACGTACCAGTGAAAAAATCGAGGCGCAGTTCGCCACGCGAGGAGCGACCGGTGCGGCGGCGGCCGTCGCCGGGAAGGCGGCAGGGGCGCTGATTTCGGTAGGCGTGGCGGGCATCCGGGCGATCATCCATGAGGGCGAACGGCCGGAAATGGAAGCGCAGATCCGTAAAAGCTTGAGCGCGGCGTTCGACGAAGCGTGGTTCAAATCGCTCAAGCATCCCCTCAGCGGCGTCATGGCGGCGGTGTACTACCTGGCTGGGCAAATCGACGATAGCCTGGTGGCGGCAGACCTGAGCAACCGACCGGTGTTCCTGCCTGTCATCGAACCATGAGCGCGGTCACTCGGACCCGAGTGTGACCCGGCAGCCTTTGCGCTGACGGATCTGTTCGTCCGTGGGGCGCTCCTTGATGAACTCGAAACGCGGCTCGCCTTCGCTGTAGACCACCAGCCAGCCCCATTCCAATTCACTTTCATCCTGCCCAGGCCGGGGCGGCGCGGCCCACCAGGGTTCCTTTTGCATGATCTGGCGCATCGGTTACCTCCTGCGGGTTGATCCTTGACTATAGACCGCAGGATTTCACGACAAGCGCCCACACAGCTCAAGCACTGTGCGAGGCTTTTGTGGCGAGGGGATTTATCCCCTCGCCACAAGGGTTGAGTGCCTGAAGGTAGATAATCAGTGTGCTCTGACCCCACCCACCAGCGTCTAGCGTCTGTATCCCCGCACTCGAACGGGGAATGACCGGACCCCTGCGCACATGCAAGCACTGTTGAACGAGATCCTCGATGCGGTTCGCCCCCTGATTGGTCAGGGCAAGGTGGCCGACTACATTCCCGCCCTCGGCACCGTGGCGGCCAATCAACTCGGTATTGCCGTGTACAGCAACGATGGCGAGATCTATTGCGCGGGCGATGCCGAGACGCCGTTCTCGGTGCAGAGTATTTCCAAGGTTTTCAGCCTGGTGCAGGCCATCGAGCATTCCGGCGAAGCCATCTGGGAGCGCTTGGGCCATGAGCCCTCTGGCCAGCCCTTCAATTCCCTGGTGCAACTGGAATTCGAGCGCGGGCGGCCGCGTAATCCGTTCATCAACGCCGGTGCCTTGGTGATCTGCGATATCAACCAGTCACGCTTCGCCGCCCCGGCGTTGTCGATGCGCGATTTCGTCCGACGGTTGTCGGGCAATCCCCAGGTGATGGTAGACGGCAAGGTTGCCGAGTCGGAATACCAGCACCGCGCCCGCAACGCGGCGATGGCTTATCTGATGCAGTCCTTCGGCAATTTCCATAACGACGTGGAAGCGGTGTTGCGCAGCTATTTCAGCCATTGCGCGCTGCGAATGAACTGCATCGACCTGGCTCGGGCGTTCTGCTTCCTGGCCAACGATGGTTTCTGCAAGCACAGCGGTGAGCAGATCCTCAGCGCTCGCCAGACCCAGCAAGTCAACTCCATCATGGCCACCAGCGGTTTGTACGATGAGGCCGGCAACTTCGCCTATCGCGTCGGCCTGCCTGGCAAGAGCGGCGTGGGCGGCGGGATTGTGGCCGTGGTGCCCGGGCAGTTCAGCGTCTGCGTCTGGTCGCCGGAACTCAATACCGCCGGCAACTCCCTGGCCGGCATGGCCGCGCTGGAACTGCTCAGCCAACGGATCGGCTGGTCGGTTTTCTAGAAGCCAAAAAAAAGGCCCGCTCCTGACGCAGGAGCGGGCCCTTTATATTTGTGGAATGTCAGCAGAGGCGGTCGATGACCCGGACCTCGGCAGAGTTCTGCACCGATTGCCAGGCGTGGGTCAGCGTTTGCAGCACGCGGCCCATGAAGTCCTTGTCAGCGGCGGCTTTCTTGCCGACGTAGCCTTGGCCGCGACGGTACATCTTCAGCCGGGCACACAGGTCTTCCTGGCTCTTCTCGAATTCTTCTTCCTGGGTGAAAGGCGAGAGGCAGTCCATATGGACCTGGCCAGTCTTGCTGATCCACAGGATATGGCTATCCAGGGTGTCCTTGTGTGCTGCGAACATGCGAGCCAGTTCATCAATAGATGGTTGATTATTCAGATTCATGTGTAAGCCCCTTGACCATTTGGTTGATCTGTCTGGTGGTTCGCAAAACTTCGCTGTTCGGTAATTGCCTGTCTGCTACCGAAAACAGGTCGTCAGCGCTCGTCCGTCGAATCCGACGGGGTCGTGCATCGGTTGTGTAGTGTTATCGAAGGGCTGCTACGCAAATGCGCTACAACGATGAGAAACAGCGAAGAATCTTCAGGTCAGTGTCGACTTTCGACAGTCGAGCCCATGCGTCATGAGGATTGATCGCCAGCGTTTCTCGTCCTTGTTACCGGACGGTCTTGCCAGGTCAGCACCTTCAATCTGCCTTGTGGGCAGTCCCTTATCGAAAAAAACAGCTCGGCGGTCAGACGAGCTTGCTCAAACATTTACCGTACTCCCGATCGGGGAGACGTCTGCATCATGCAAGGGCAAATCGGAGGCGTCAACGGTTTTGTAGTGATTATTTTTGGTCACTACATATTGTCGGACAAAATGGTTTGGGTATGAAAAACCGGCTGCGATTGGTTTGCCGTGGCGAGGGAGCTTGCTCCCGCTGGGGTGCGAAGCGGCCCTCAAAAAGGCACATGCGATGTATCAGGTATAGCGCGTGTGGTTCCTTGGGGCTGCTACGCAGCCCAGCGGGAGCAAGCTCCCTCGCCACGAAGGGACTCAGTGGGTTCAGGTGGCCTTGGCCTTGCCCGCTTTGCGTGGTGCGCCGTCGGCCTTGCGCTTGGCCGGCTTGCGTTTTTTCTTCCACGGCGCCGCGCCACGTCCGGCGGGGCTGGCCGGGCCGTTGATGGTCAGGCTCATGCCTTGGCAGCGGGCGACGTGCTTGCTCATCCAGGCGGCTTGTCGCGTGACGAATTCTTCCAGGCTCATCTCACCGCTCTGCACCATGTCCAGGGCCTGTTCCCAGATGGCGGTGGTGCCGGGGTCGGCGATCGCCCGAGGCACCGCGTCGATCAGGCTGAACGCCGCTGGAGTGGCGGACAGGGCCTTGCCGTTTTTCACCAGGTAACCACGATCGAGCAGACCCTGGATGATCGAGGCTCGGGTTGCTTCGGTGCCGATGCCGGTGGTGTCCTTGAGCTTCTGCTTGAGCAGCGGGTCCTCCACCAGCTTGGCGACATTCTTCATCGCCTTGATCAGGTCGCCCTCGGTAAACGGCTTGGGCGGCTGGGTCCACAGGTCCTTGGGAATCACCTCGTCCACATTGCAATCGCGGCCTTCGGCGAGCGGCGGCAGGGTTTGTGGCGCGGGGGCTTCGCGGCCGCGTGTGGGTGCCAGTGCTTCGGGCAGGGCGCGTTTCCAGCCGGGTTCGATGATCTGCTTGCCGACGGCCCGCAGGGCCTGGCCGGCACAATCGAAGTCGGCCTGGGTCCGGTCGTATTCATGGTTGGGCAGGAATTGCGCCAGGTAGCGCGCGCGAATCAGCGTATAGACGGCCCGTTGCTTGCCGGCGAGCTTGTCGAGGTTCTTCGCCGCGGCCGTGGGAATGATGCCGTGGTGCGCGCTGACCTTGGCATCGTTCCAGGCGCGGGATTTGCGTTGCGGTTGCAGGTGCTCGCGCAGCGGCGCAAGCCCCGGGTCGGCCTGGGCGAGGGCGGCGAGAATGGCGGGTGCTTCGCCGTGCTGGCTCAAGGGCAGGAAACCGCAATCGCTGCGCGGATAGGTGATGAGCTTGTAGGTTTCGTAGAGCGACTGGGCAATGTCCAGGGTTTCCTGAGCGCCAAGGCCGAGCTTCTTCGAGCAGACCTCCTGCAGCGTGCCCAGGTCGAACGGCAGCGGCGCGGCCTCACGCAGCCGTTCGGTGCGGACCTTGATCACCCTGGCGGTAGCGGCATTGCCCATGGCTTGCGCCGCATCGCGGGCGAGGGCCTGGTTCAGGCAGCGCTCCTGGTCGTCGCAGGCATCCGGATCGGCGCGCCACTGGGCGGTGAAGGCCGTGCCGGCGTGGCTCAGTCGCACGTCGATGGCCCAGTAGGCGACCGGGACGAAATCGGCAATGCTACGGTCGCGATCTACCACCAGCCGCAAGGTCGGTGTCTGCACGCGGCCTACCGGCAGCACGCCCTGATAGCCTGACTGACGCCCAAGGAGCGTGAACAGGCGACTCATGTTCATGCCGATCAGCCAGTCGGCCCGAGAGCGGCCCAGGGCCGAGTGGTAGAGGTTGAAGGTTTCCGCTCCGGGCTTGAGGGCGGCCAGGGCCTTGCGGATCGATGCTTCGTCCAGCGCCGACAGCCACAGGCGCTGGATGGGCCCACGATAGCGGCAATGCTCGACCAGCTCGCGGGCGATCATTTCGCCCTCGCGGTCGGCGTCGGTAGCGATGACCAGTTCCGTTGCTTCGCCCAGTAGGCGCTTGACCGCTTTGTACTGGCTGGCGGTCTTCGGTTTGACGGTCATCTTCCATTGCGCCGGCACGATAGGCAGGTCGGCCAGTACCCAGCGCTTGTAGCGGGCATCGTAGGCGTCGGGCGGGGCCGTCTCCAGGAGGTGGCCGATGCACCAGGTGACCGTGACGTTTACGCCCAGCCAGCAGCCGTCGCCGCGTCGCGTGGCGCCCAGCACCGCGGCGATATCCTTGGCCTGGGACGGTTTTTCACACAGGTACAGCCGCATAGCGCCTCTTCCTAAGCAGGTTTCATGGGGCGCTAGCATGGTCAGGGATCGGCGTCGCGGCAAGCTTTATCTGTATGGATATACAGATAGAACGTTGCGCTGCGTTGCAGCGGGCCGTTTGGCGCAACGCCCGGCGGTTGTCTGCACAAGCAGAATGAATTTCTCGCAAGGGCGTCGCTCATAACTTGCAGAGCGGCTGAAACCGCAAAGCAAGCTAATGGAATCAAGGAGAGTCACTTTCATGAATTCGATGCCGAAGGGCAACGGACAGGCGACCACACGTTTGATTCTCGTCGTTGAGGATGATCCGACCATCCTGGAGTTTCTGTGTGAAATCCTGGAAGAGGAAGGGTTTGTCGTCGAGCCTCGGGAAAGCGCGGATTCAGCGCTGACGTTCCTGGAGGAGAGCGCCGACTATGTGGACCTGCTGCTGACCGATATCACCATGCCCGGGGCGATGGACGGAGCGGACCTGGCCAACCTGACCGGGGACCGCTGGCCGCAGATACCGCTGCTGATCATGTCGGGCTTCGAGACGCCGGAAAGCGCGGGGATCAAGCACCAGGCCTCGTTCATCGCCAAGCCGTGGGCGCTGGGACAGATGCTCGATCTGGTGGAGAGCACGGTGAAAAGCCATTCGGTTCACTGATTCGGCTGAAGCCACGGCAGGGTTTTTCGCTCACATCCGGTTGCAATACGGCGGTCGCTACGATGACAATGCGAGTCATTATCAGTCGCGAATTATTCCATTGTCATGTCCGCCCACGATCTGTCCCTACGCAGCGCCGTCAACGATCTGTATTGCGACCATCATGGTTGGCTTCAGGGGTGGCTGCGCAAGCGCCTCGGCAATACCTTCGATGCGGCGGACCTGGCCCAAGATACCTTCGTTCGGGTGATCAAGGCGCGCTCGGCACTGGATATCCGCGAGCCGCGGCCCTATCTGTCGATGATCGCCAAAGGGCTGCTGATCGATCTCTTTCGCCGCCGTTCCCTTGAGCAGTCGTACCTCGAAGCGCTGGCCGCGATGCCTGAAGCGCAGCAGCCATCGCTGGAAGAGCAGGCGATCCTGTTCCACGCCCTGATGGAAATCGATCGGCTGCTGCAAGGCCTGGGCCCCAAGGTCAAGCAAGCATTCATCCTCTCGCAGTTCAACGGCTTGACCTACCCGCAGATCGCCGAGCGCCTCGGCATTAGCGTACGTACGGTCAACAACCACATGGCCAAGGCCATGGAACACTGCTGTCTGATGCAAATCCAGTTGCAGCTCGAATGAACGTGTCGCCCGAGCAATTGCAGGCCATCCGTGTCGCGGCGCAATGGTATGCCCGGCTTCACTCCGGCACCACAACTGACGCGGAGCGCGAAGGGTGGCGGGCCTGGCTGGCCGCGGATCCGCTGAACGAGCAGGCCTGGCAACGCATGGCGGCGGTGTCGGAACAGATGGCCAGCGTGCCGGGCGCATTGGCTGCGCCAACCTTGATTGCCCACCCTGGCCGACCTCGTCGAGAGGTGCTGCGCAGCGCCTTGCTGCTGACCTCCGCCGGCTGCCTGGGATGGCTGGGCTGGCGCAGCGAGACCGCGCAGAACCTGCTTTGCGATTACCGGACCGGCGTGGGCGAGCGGCGTGAGTTCCAGTTGGTGGACGGCAGCACGCTGCTGCTCAACACCGACACCTCGGTAAACGTCCGTTTCGATGGCCGCCAGCGGACATTGACGCTGTTGTGGGGCGAAATTCTCGTAACGACCGGGGTCGATCCCTTGCAGCGGCCATTCAAGGTCGTCACTGGCCAAGTCGAAGTGCTGGCCCTGGGGACGCGATTCATCGTCCGCGCTCAGGACGACGGCGGTGAGGTGGCGGTGCTGGAGAAGGCCGTGCAAGTCAGTTTGCGCAGCGGCGGGCCAGCCCAGCGGGTCGACGCGGGTGATCGCCTGGGCTTCACCGGTCGGTCGCTGGGTGCGTTGCGCGCCAATGATGTATCGGTGGGTGCCTGGCAACAGGGCAGCATCATCGCCATCGACCGCCCGCTGTCGGCCTTGCTGGTGGAACTTTCCCGCTATCGCACGGGAATATTGCGCTGCGACCCGGCCATCGGCGACTTGAAAGTCTCCGGCGTTTTCCCCATCGACAATACCGATCTTGCCCTGGCGGCACTCGAAACCGGTTTCTCGTTGCGAGTGACTCGCTACAGCCGGTTCTGGGTCCAGGTGTCGCGTGCCTGACAAGGCCGACGCGCTCCCGTTGGTCCGGTTGAAATGTCTTTGCACTTTTCCTCGGCATCGTTCGGCTCATCCCTCAGTGAGTTTTCTTGACTGTTTTGGGGGGAGGGGACACATGTCTCGCGTGAACACGCCAGGTCGTCTGGCAATCGCAATGAAAATCGGTTTTCTGGCCGCCACGTCTTTCGGCGCCTGGGCGGCGTACGCCAGTCCGGTTGCGCAGGCTTCGGTGCCACAACACTCGGCGCAGGCCTACGATATCGGCGCTGGCACCCTGGTGGATGTGCTGACGCGTTTCTCCAGCCTCGCCGGCGTCGCGATTTCGTTCGATGCCGCACAAATGCAGGGGATGCGGTCGCCAGGCTTGAAAGGCTCCTTTGGCGTGGCCGAAGGTTTCGCGCGCATCCTCGGCAGTAGCGGCCTGCAAGTCGAACCCCAGGCCAACGGGACCTACCGGCTGCGTACCGCACCTGCGCCCGGCTCGGCGCTGGAGCTCGGCACCACGACCATCGACGGCCAACTGCTCACGGCAACCACCGAAAACAGCGGGTCCTATACCACTGGGGCGGTGACCATCGGCAAAGGCGAGCATTCGCTGCGCGAAACGCCGCAATCGGTCACCGTGATCACCCGCAAGATGCTCGACGATCAGAACCTGAACACCATCGAGCAGGTGATGGAAAAGACCCCGGGTATCACCGTCTACGACTCGACCATGGGCGGCAAGTATTTCTATTCCCGCGGGTTCCGGATGTCCGGCCAATACCAGTACGACGGCGTGCCGCTGGACATGGGCAACAGCTATGTCCAGGCCGACAGCTTCAGCAGTGACATGGCCTATTACGACCGGGTCGAAGTCCTGCGCGGCGCTGCCGGCATGATGAAGGGATCCGGCGGTACGTCCGGTGGCGTCAATTTCGTCCGCAAGCGCGGCCAGGCCACGGCGCAGACTGAACTCAGCCTCTCGGGCGGCACCTGGGACAATTATCGCGGGCAGGTCGATACCGGTGGCCCGTTGAACGACGCCGGCACCGTGCGGGGCAGGGCGGTGATCGCCGAGCAGAGCCGGCGCTATTTCTACGACGATGCCCGGCGTACGGATCAGGTCTATTACGGCGCTCTGGATATGGACCTTGCACCCGACACCACGCTCGGCCTGGGCGTGGCGTACGAGGATGTCGACGCGAGCCCTTGCTGGGGCGGGCTGCCACGCTACCGCAATGGCAGCGACCTGAAACTCGGCCGTTCCACTTGCCTGGACCCGTCGTGGAACACCTGGCGCAGCCAACGGACCACGGTCTTCGGCGACCTTCGACATCAGCTCAACGATGACTGGGCCGTGAAAGTCGCAGGCGTCTATACAAAAAACACCCAGGACACCAAATACGCGTTTGCATCGGGTGCGGTGACGCCGGGGGGCTCTACCACCAACCTGTTGGGCAGCCTGTATGACTACGATCAGGTCGACTACGGCCTCGACGCCTACCTGGACGGCAAGTTCGAAGCCTTCGGCCAGCAACATGAAATGATCTTCGGGGCCAACGCCAGTCGTTCGGACAAGGATGATTTCTATTCGGTCGCTTTGTTGCCGCAGAAGCAGAACGTCTTCGACCCGGATCGGCACATCCCGGAGCCGGACGACAGCTACTTCATTGATAACTCGACCCGCGGCGGGCCGGTCAAGACCCTCACCGAACAGCAGGGCGTGTATTCCACGTTGCGCCTGAAACTGGCGGATCCGTTGACCTTCGTTGTCGGCGGTCGGGTGAGTTGGTACAGCTCCAAGAGCGACTCGGTATTTCTCACCGGCGGTACGGAACACGCCAGGAGCACCGAGACCGGCCAGGTCACGCCATTTGCCGGCGTGTTGCTCGATCTCAACGAACACCTGACCGCCTACGCCAGTTACTCGGACATCTTCACGCCCCAAGGCGACTACCGCTCGCAAAGCGGCTCGGCGCTCAAGCCGCTGGTGGGCGAAAGTTATGAACTGGGGATCAAGGGCGAGTGGTTCGAAGGGCGCCTGAACACGGCATTCAACCTGTTTCGCACCGTGCAGAAGGATCAGGCTCAGACGGATTACAACTCCACCTGCGCCTCATCGGACGGCTACTGCTACGAGAACGCTGGCAAGGTCCGCGCCCAGGGCTTCGAGGCCGAGATCAGCGGCGAAGTCATCGAGCGCCTGCAACTGCTCGCCGGATATACCTACACCCAGACCAAGACTCTGGACGACATTGACAGCAGCCTCAATGGCGGTTCGTTCAACAGCTATGTGCCGCGCCACGTGCTGCGCCTTTGGGGCGATTACGCCCTCGGTGGCGCCTTCGAGCGGTTCAGCGTCGGCGCCGGGGTCAATGCGCAGAGCGATAATTTCCGCGTATCGCCGCTTAGCGGTGAAAAGATCACCCAGGCCGGTTATGCGGTGTGGAACGGTCGGATCGGCTACCGCATAGATGACACCTGGTCGGTGGCGCTCAACGGCAACAACCTGTTCGACAAGCGCTACTACACCACCATCGGCACCGAAAGCTTCGGTAACTATTACGGTGAGCCGCGCAATTTCACCGCGACGGTGAAGGCGCGCTTCTGAGTGCCGTGGCGAGGGGGCCTGCCCCTCGCCACGGGCGGTTTTCAGTTGGTATCCAGATCGACGTTGCGGGTTTCCCGCAGGCAGATCATCCCCACCACCAGGCTCACGCCGGTGATCACCACCGGGTACCACAGGCCGTAGAAAATATCCCCGGTGTAGACCACGAGGGCGAACGACACGGTTGGCAGGAAACCGCCGAACCAGCCGTTGCCGATGTGGTACGGAAGGGACATCGACGTATACCGAATGCGGGTCGGGAACAGCTCGACCATCAGCGCCGCCAGCGGGCCGTAGCACATCGCTGAAATGATGATCAGCGCCACGATCAGGGCGACGATCATCGGCCGGTTGATCTGCTGGGCGTCGGCTTGTTGCGGATAGCCCGCCAGGGTCACCGCGCCGCGCAGGGCGGCTTCGTCGTAGCCTTCGAGTTTCACGTCGCCGACGCTGACCTGCACGGTGCTGCCGGCCGGTGCCGCGACGCTGGTGTAGGGCAGGCCTTGCTTGACCAGGAAGGTCTTGACCTTGTCGCAAGGGCTGTCGAAACGCGCCTTGCCCACCGGGTCGAACTGGAAGGTGCAGGTGGCCGGGTCGGCGACGACAGTGATCGGCGCCTGGCGGCTCGCCAGGTCGATGGCCGGGTTGGCGTAATGGGCGAGCGTCTTGAAGATCGGAAAGTACAACGCCGTCGCCAGCAGCAGGCCGATCATCAGCACCGGTTTGCGCCCGACCTTGTCCGACAGCCAGCCAAAGAAGATGAAGAACGGCGCGCCGATCACCACGCTGACAATCAACAGGCTATTGGCAAGGGCCGGGTCCATCTTGAGGAACTGGGTGAGGAAGAACAGCACGTAGAATTGCGCGGCATAGAAGGTCACCGCTTGCCCGGCATTGATGCTGAACAGGGCGATCAGCACCACCTTCAGGTTTTCCCACTTGCCGAAGGACTCGCGGATCGGCGCCTTGCAGCACTTGCCTTCTTCTTTCATTTTCAGGAAGGCCGGCGACTCGTGCAGGCTCAGGCGGATCCAGGTGGAGATGCCCAGCAGCAGGATCGACAGCAGGAACGGAATGCGCCAGCCCCAGACTTCGAACTGGTCACCGGTGAAGTAACGGCAACCGAGCACCACCAGTAGCGAGAGCAACAGGCCCAGTGTCGCGGTGGACTGAATCCAGCTGGTATGAAAGCCGCGCTTGCCCATCGGTGCATGCTCGGCCACATAGGTCGCCGCGCCACCGTATTCACCGCCCAGGGCCAAGCCCTGGAGCATGCGCAATACCACCAGGATGATGGGCGCGGCGATGCCGATGCTCGCGTAGTTGGGCAGCAGGCCGACGCAGAAGGTCGCCAGGCCCATGAGCACGATGGTTGCCAGGAACGTGTACTTGCGCCCGATCATGTCCCCCAGCCGCCCAAACACCAGCGCCCCGAAGGGCCGCACGATGAAACCGGCGGCGAAAGCCATCAGGGCGAAAATGAACGCCGTGGTGTCGTTCACCCCGGCGAAGAATTGCTTGCTGATCACCGCCGCGAGGGCGCCGTAGAGGAAAAAGTCGTACCACTCGAACACCGTCCCCAAGGACGAGGCGAAGATGACTTTCTGGGTTTCCTGGCTGGTGCCTGCGCTGCGCGTGGCTTCCAGGGGCTGAACATGTTCAGACATAGCGGTATCCCTCACAGTGATTGTTTTTGTTGTTCCACTGTCGACGCCGGGTTGGGGCGTCTCCTGATTTGACACACTTCCTTGGATCACACTCCTTTCAACCTGTGGGAGCGAGCCTGCTCGCGAAGGCGGTGTATCAGTCAATATTGTTCAACTGACATAACGCCTTCGCGAGCAGGCTCGCTCCCACAGAGAGACTTGGCGATTTCAGACCGTGGCGGGCTCCTTCTGCAGCGTAGCGCCCACGGCGGCCGGCTCAAGCATCATCCGCGCGGCCTTCTCGGCGATCATCAGCGTCGGCGAGCAGGTGTTGCCCGAGGTGATGCGCGGCATGATCGAGGCGTCGGCGATGCGCAGGCCCTTGATGCCGTGGACGCGCAGTTGCGCATCCACCACCGCCTCGCCGTCCTGGCCCATGCGACAGGTGCCCACCGGATGAAAAATCGTCGTGCCGATGCGGGCGGCGGCCTGATGCAGTTCTTCCTCGGTCTGCAGGCTCGGGCCTGGCAGATATTCCACCGGTTTGAAAGCACTCAGGGCCGGCGCGGCGACAATTCTGCGGGTCAGGCGGATGGCGTCGGCGGCGACCCGCAGGTCCTCGGGATGGCTCAGGTAATTGGGTTGGATCGACGGCGCCTCATGAGGATCGGCCGAGCGGATGTCCACGCGACCACGGCTCATCGGGCGCAGGTCACACACCGACGCGGTGAACGCCGGGAAGCTGTGCAGCGGTTCGCCGAAACGTTCCAGGGACAACGGTTGTACGTGGTATTCGAGGTTGGCCGAGGCCTGTTCCGGCCCCGAGCGGGCGAACGCGCCGAGTTGGCTGGGGGCCATGGACAGCGGGCCACTGCGGTCGTACAGGTAACGCAGGCCCATGCCCATCTTGCCCCACAGGGTGCCGGCGATCTGGTTCAGGGTGCGGGCGTTTTCCAGCTGATAGATCAGCCGCAGTTGCAAGTGGTCCTGCAAGTTGCCACCGACGCCGGGCAGTTCATGCAGCACGCCGATGCCCAGGCGTTGCAACAGGCTGCGCGGGCCGATCCCAGAGCGCTGCAAGATGCCCGGCGAGCCGACGGCGCCGGCGCACAGGACGATTTCCCTGCGCGCCTTGAAGCTCATGTTCTTGCCCTGCCAGCGGGCGCTGACGGCGTCGGCGCGGTTGTCACGCAGCAACACACGATCAACCTCGACGTCGGTCAGCACCGTCAGGTTGGGGCGATTGCCAATCGGTTTGAGAAAGGCCTTGGCCGCGTTCCAGCGCACCCCGGCTTTCTGGTTGACCTGGAAGTAACCGCAACCTTCATTGTCGCCACCGTTGAAATCCTCGACGCTGGGGATGCCGCTCTGTTCGGCGGCGGTGCGGAAGGCATCGAGAATCGGCCATGACAGGCGCTGGCGTTCGACTCGCCATTCCCCGGCTGCGCCGTGAAGCTCGGAATCCCCCGCGAAGTGATTTTCGCTCTGCCGGAACAGCGGCAACACATCCTTCCAGCCCCAGCCGACATTGCCTTCGGCGGCCCAGCCGTCGTAGTCCGCCGCCTGGCCACGCATGTAGATCATGCCGTTGATGGACGAACAGCCGCCCAACACCTTGCCGCGCGGATAACTCAAGGCGCGCCCTTGCAGGCCGGGTTGCGCTTCGGTCTTGAAGCACCAGTCGGTGCGTGGGTTACCGATGCAGAACAGGTAGCCGACCGGGATGTGGATCCACGGATAATTGTCCCGCCCGCCGGCTTCGAGCAACAGCACCCGGTGTTGCGGATTGGCCGAAAGCCGGTTCGCCAGCAGGCAGCCGGCAGGGCCGGCGCCCACGATCACATAATCGTATTCATCGACGACAGGTTGCATTCGCGACCTCATTTTTTGTTCTTGTGGGACTCATCCTAGTTGTTAGTTTTCGTCAAAAGAATGTTAGTTTTTGCGCAGCGGCTGTGCGTTTATGAACAGTCATGACTTCAGGCGATTCAAGGATGGCTCATGTTCGATTGGAATGACCTGCGCTACTTCCTCGAACTGCAACGCAGCGGCCGCCTGCTGACGGCCGCGCGACGGCTCAACACCACCCATGCCACGGTGGCGCGGCACATCGAAGCGATCGAGAAAAGCCTCGGCACTGCATTGTTTGTCCAGCACGCCCAAGGGTATGAATTGACTCCGGCCGGAGAAGCGCTGCTCAAGCATGCCGAGGCCATGGAGAACGTCGCGTTGCTGGCCCAGGAAGACATCACCCAATCCAGCGCGCCGCTGGGCAAGATCCGCCTCGGCGTGACGGAAGGGCTGGGCATCATGTTCCTCGCCAGTCGCATGGACGGCTTGTTCCAGCGCTATCCGGGGCTCGAAGTGGAACTGGTGGCCGTGCCGCGATTTGTCAGCATCCTCAACCGCGAGGCGGAAATCAGCATTCACCTCGAACGCCCGGCGGCCGACCTGCTGGTGACCCGCAAGCTCACCGACTACAGCCTGGCGCTCTACGCCAGCCAGGCTTACCTGGACCGTTCGCCATCGTTACGCAGTCGCGAGGATCTGGCCCGCCATGCCTGGATCGGCTACGTCGATGACCTGCTGTTCAGCCAGGAGCTGATGTTCCTCAACAGCTTTTGCCGAAACCCTCGCGTGGTGTTCCACAGCACCAGCGTCATTGCCCAGCAACAGGCCGCGCGCTCGGGCCTTGGGATCGCCGTGCTGCCGTGCTACATGGCCAGCAGCGATCCGACGCTGGTGCCGCTGCTGCCGGACGAAACCATCCGCCGCAGCTATTGGATCAGCACTCGCCGCGAGCTGCACAAGTCCGTCCGGTTGCGGGTGTTGTGGGATTACGTGGTGCAGTTGTGCGAGCGCGAGCAAGGGCTGCTGTTGCCCTGACCCTGCTCTAAGGTTATGTCCAAACGGTATTTCTCAAGCATCGAGTGCTTTCCCTAAGATCACGTCATAACTCGTTATGACAAGTGACTTGCGACCCATGCCCGACAACCTTCTTTCCCTCAGCAGCGTGCCGCTGCACACCCAACTGCGCGACGTGCTGCGCGCGCGCATTCTTGACGGTGAATACCCGCAAGGCAGCCAGATGCCCTCGGAAAGCGAGCTGGGCGCGCTGTTTCGCGTCAGCCGCATCACCGTGCGCCAGGCCTTGGGCGACCTGCAAAAGGAAGGGCTGATTTTCAAGATCCATGGCAAAGGCACGTTCGTCGCCAAGCCCAAGACCTTCCAGAACGTCAGCACACTGCAGGGCCTGGCCGAGTCCATGACCGGTCGCGGCTACGAGGTGATCAACCGCCTGCGCAGTTTCAAGTTCATCCCGGCGGACAAGTCGGTGGCCGAGCGACTGAAACTGGCGGAAGGCGACGTGGTAACGCAGATCAAGCGGGTGCGGCTGATCAACCGCGAGCCGGTTTCCCTGGAAATCACCTACCTGCCCAAGGCCCTCGGCGAGCGTCTGGAAAAAGCCGACCTGGTGACCCGCGACATCTTCCTGATCCTGGAAAACGATTGTGGCCTGGCCCTCGGTCACGCCGACCTTGCCATCGATGCGGTGCTGGCCGACAGCGACTTGTGCCAGGCACTCGACGTCGAGCCTGGCTCGCCGGTCATGCGCATCGAACGGCTGACCCATGACGCCGGCGGCCAGCCGCTGGACTTCGAATACCTCTACTACCGTGGCGATGCCTTCCAGTATCGCTTGCGGATCGACCGGCAAAAAGGGACGCAGGCATGACCCAGAGCTCCAGGAATATCCTCGAACAGGAATACGACATCGTCGTCATCGGCGGCGGCACCGCCGGCCCCATGGCGGCGATCAAGGCCAAGGAGCGCAACCGCGACCTGCGCGTGTTGCTGGTCGACAAGGCCAACGTCAAGCGCAGCGGCGCCATCAGCATGGGCATGGACGGGCTCAACAACGCGATTATCCCGGGCCATTCGACGCCCGAGCAGTACACCAAGGAAATCACCATCGCCAACGACGGCATCGTCAACCAGGCGGCGGTGTACGCCTACGCCACCCACAGCTTCGAAACGATCGAGCAACTGGACCGCTGGGGCGTGAAGTTCGAGAAGGACGAAACCGGCGATTACGCGGTGAAAAAGGTTCACCACATGGGCGCTTATGTGCTGCCGATGCCGGAAGGTCACGACATCAAGAAAGTCCTCTATCGCCAGTTGAAACGGGCGCGAGTCAGCATCACCAACCGGCTGGTCTGCACCCGGTTGCTGACCGACGGGGAGGGCGCGGTGAACGGTGTGATGGGTTTTGACTGCCGCACCGCCGACTTCCATGTGATCAAGGCCAAGGCCGTCATCCTCTGCTGCGGCGCGGCGGGGCGCCTGGGGTTGCCGGCCTCCGGCTACCTGATGGGCACCTATGAGAACCCGACCAATGCCGGCGACGGTTATGCGATGGCCTATCACGCCGGGGCCGAGCTGGCGAACCTGGAGTGCTTCCAGATCAACCCGTTGATCAAGGATTACAACGGCCCGGCGTGCGCCTACGTGACCGGCCCGCTGGGCGGGTACACCGCCAACAACAAGGGCGAGCGCTTTATCGAGTGCGACTACTGGAGCGGGCAGATGATGTGGGAGTTCCATCAGGAGCTCGAAGGCGGCAACGGTCCGGTGTTCCTCAAGCTCGATCACCTGGCCGAGGAAACCATCCAGAACATCGAGGAAATCCTGCACAGCAACGAGCGCCCCAGTCGCGGGCAGTTCCACGCCAATCGGGGCACCGATTACCGCACGCAGATGGTGGAGATGCACATTTCCGAGATCGGCTTCTGCAGCGGTCATTCGGCTTCTGGAGTGTGGGTCAACGAGCGGGCCGAGACCTCGGTCAAGGGTTTGTACTCGGCGGGCGACATGGCGGCAGTGCCGCATAACTACATGCTCGGCGCGTTCACCTACGGCTGGTTTGCCGGCCAGAACGCGGCGGACTTTGTCGCTGGCAAGGATTTTTCGGCACTGGATACTCAGCAGATCGAGCAGGAACAAAACCGCGTCTACGCGCCGCTCGACCGTGCGCATGGCCTGCCGCCGGCCCAGGTGGAATACAAGCTGCGCCGCTTCGTCAACGATTACCTGCAACCGCCGAAGGTCAGCAAAAAAATGCAGATCGGCCTGCAACGCTTCAGCGATATCCAGCGCGACCTTGATCAGCTCAAGGCCCACAACGCCCACGAACTGATGCGCGCCATGGAAGTCAGCGTGATCCGCGATTGCGCCGAGATGGCCGCTCGCGCCTCGCTGTTTCGCGCCGAAAGCCGTTGGGGGTTGTACCACTACCGGGTCGATCATCCGCAACGCAACGACAGCGACTGGTTCTGCCATTGCCATTTGAAGAAAGGCGAGGACGGCGCGATGACCTCGTTCAAGAAAGCCGTCGAGCCCTACATCATCGCCCTCGATGCCGACGAACTGCAGGCCTACGACCGGCTTCGGCTCGGTGCCGACGCGGCGTGAGCCCTACACCCAGAGAGAATGCCCATGGCCTATCAACCCCAGGAAATCTTCTTCCGCTCCAATGCCCCCGTCACCGTGGACGAGGACAAATGCATCGCCCACAAGGGCTGCACGGTCTGCGTCGATGTCTGCCCGATGGACCTGTTGGCGATCAACCCGGCCACCCAGAAGGCCTACATGGCGTTCGATGAATGCTGGTATTGCATGCCCTGTGAAAAGGACTGCCCGACGGGGGCGGTGAAAGTGGAGATTCCTTATTTGCTGCGGTGACCGAGCGGACGCCATCGCGAGCAAGCTCGCTCCCACTGGGGATCGAGGCCAGTCGCGGTTGCTATGTACACCCCTGAACCTGTGGGAGCGAGCTTGCTCGCGATGAGGCCCGCCCTAGCACCACAAAAGCCATCCGGTCACCCCCGGACGCACCATTCAGAACACCCCTCGTTTCCCACCGCGCCCTGATCGTGGCGGAGACGAACATCCAATCAATGAATCGAGGGGACACACCCATGTTATTGCGTGCAGCGCTGGCCGGTCTGGTACTGGCTTCATTGACCTTGCCTGCCCAGGCAGAAATCATCCGCATTGCCATCGGCACCCAGGACACCACCATCAACTGCGCCGCCGGCGGGTTGTTGATCCGCGAGCTCGGCCTGCTGGACAAATACCTGCCCCACGACGGCGCGTACAAGGACGCCGAGTACGACATCCAGTGGAAAAACTTCACCAGCGGCGCGCCGCTGACCAACGAGATGGTTGCTGGCAAACTCGACTTCGGCGCCATGGCCGACTTCCCCGGGGCTTTCAACGGCGTGGCGTTCGAGACCGCCGGCAAGCACAGCCTGTTCATCAGCGTGTTGTCGGGCAGCACCCAGGGCAGCGGCAACGGCATTGTCGTGCCCAGCGCTTCGGGCGTGCAGTCCCTCGCCGAGCTCAAGGGCAAGACGGTTTCCGTACCGTTTGCTTCCACCGCCCATGGCATGTTGCTGCGAGCCGTCGCGGCCCAGGGCTGGGATCCACTCAAGGACGTGAACATCATCGCCCAGCCGCCGGAGGTCGCCGGCTCGGCGCTGCAGGCCGGCAAGATCGACGCCCACGCCGATTTCGTACCGTTCGCCGAACTGTTCCCCAGTCGCGGTTTCGCCCGCAAGATCTATGACGGTGCCCAGGCCAGGACGCCGACTTTCCACGGCGCACTGGTGGATCAGGCCTATGCCAGAAAGTACCCGGAAATCGTCGTCGCTTATTTGCGCGCGACCATCGAGGCCAATCAGTTGCTGGCCGCCGAGCCTGAGAAATACAGTGAGCTGATCGCCAAGGTCACCGGGGTGGATGCCGAGGTCAATTATCTGTTCCACGGGCCGCTGGGCGTACAGACCCGCGACCTGTCCTGGAAACCCGAATATCGGCAAGCCGTCGGCACCGCGATCGACACCCTCAAATTGCTGAAAAAGGCTGATCGCGGCCTGGACCTCAACACCTTCATCGATGATCAGTACATCCGCGCCGCGTTCAAGGCGTCGAACCTCGATTACGCCGCGCAACTGGGCAACTACGCCCAGACGCCACTTGGCAACCCCGATGCCTTGACCGGCCAGCCCATCACCGATCCCCGCCATGTGGCGCAGATCTGGGTACGCGGCGAGCCGACAGTGCGTCATTACGCCTCGGCGCAATCAGCCTTCACCGC
The DNA here is from genome assembly GCF_051132075.1 of Pseudomonas sp. R3-56. Taxonomy (NCBI): domain Bacteria; kingdom Pseudomonadati; phylum Pseudomonadota; class Gammaproteobacteria; order Pseudomonadales; family Pseudomonadaceae; genus Pseudomonas; species Pseudomonas sp. R3-56. The sequence continues at coordinate 2,360,808 of NZ_CP071657.1, forward strand.
GCTGGCGAATCTCAAACAGGAAGGCAAGGGCATCCGCGCCGTCTACGCCCAGGCCAGCGACAGCGGGATCAAGCTGCTGGCCGAGCAGGCGTGGTTCGCCAGCGATGCCAAGGGTCAACTCAGCGCGTTCCTGTTGAAAGGGCAGGCTGAGCAATTTGCCACGGCCGAGGGCGGCAAGGTCCTGGATTTTACCGAAGCCACCACCCAGGCAGTCGCCGCCCGATAAACCTGACACCGACCCCTGTGGGAGCGAGCTTGCTCGCGATGGCGTCAGGTCAGTTGAAGTTGAAGTGCCTGATAAACCGCTATCGCGAGCAAGCTCGCTCCCACAGGGTCCATTGCGGAGGATAGATTTGTGTACCCATCACCCAAACGCTGGCTCCTGCGAGCCGCTTCCTTGTTGCTCTGCCTGCTGTTCTGGCAGCTCGCCGCCAACGGCCACTGGGACCTCGGCCTGGTGACCTTCGCCAACGTCCCGGCCCCGCTGGCAGTGATCGAGGCCGCGCTCGGCCTGGGCGAGTCGGGCAATCTCGTTCGGCACTTGGGCAGCAGCCTGGGCCGGGTCTTTGCCGGGTATGGCGCGGCGTTGCTGGTGGGCGTGGCGCTGGGCCTGGCCATCGGCCGTTCCCGGTGGGCCGAGGACCTGTTGCTGCCACCGCTGGAAGTGCTGCGGCCGATTCCGGCGGTGGCCTGGATCCCGCTGGCGATCCTGATGTTTCCCTCGTCGGAACTGTCGATGGTGTTCATCACCTTCACCGGTGCGCTGTTCCCGATCCTGCTCAACACCGTGCACGGCGTCGAAGGGGTGGACCGGCGCCTGGTCGCATCGGCGAAAAGCCTGGGGGCAGGGCGCCGGGCGATCCTGCTGGAGGTGATCCTGCCGGGCGCCGCGCCGAGCATCATCACCGGCCTCGCTATCGGCATGGGCACGTCCTGGTTCTGCCTGGTGACGGCGGAAATGATCGCCGGCCAGTACGGCATCGGCTACTACACCTGGGCGTCCTACACCGTGCAGAACTACCCCGACATCGTCGTCGGCATGTTGCTGATCGGCGTGCTGGGCATGGGCAGCAGTTTGTTGATCAAGCGCCTGGGCGGGCTGTTCACGCCTTGGCACCGACCCCGAGGAAAAGCCTGATGAGCGCGATGCAAACCCCTGAAGGGCGGATCGATATCCGCCAGTTATCCATTGTCCTGGGCCAGGGTGCCCAGGCCTTCGAAGCAGTGCAGGGGCTGGATTGCCAGATCGAGGCCGGTCAGTTCGTCTGCATCCTCGGGCCGTCCGGCTGCGGCAAATCGACGTTGCTCGGCGCGCTTGCCGGGCACCTGCAACCCAGTGCCGGCACGCTGAATGTCGATGCGCTGCCGGTGGCCGGCCCGTCGCCCCAGCGCGGCATGGTGTTCCAGCAGCACACCCTGTTTCCGTGGCGCAGTGTGCGCGACAACGTCGCTTTCGGCTTGAAGATGCGCGGCCAGGGCAAGCTTGAACGATACCGGGCTGCCGATGAAATCCTTGCCCTGGTGGGCCTGGAAGGTTTCGCCGGGCACTGGCCGGACCAACTGTCCGGCGGCATGCAGCAACGGGTGGAGATCGCCCGGGTGCTGGTCAACCGCCCGCGTTTGTTGCTGATGGACGAACCCTTCGGCGCGCTGGATGCGTTGACCCGGTTGAACATGCAGGAGCTGCTGCTGGACATCTGGACGCGGATCCGCACCACCGTTGTCTTCGTCACCCACGACATCGACGAGGCGTTGTTCCTCGCTGATCGCTTGCTGGTGATGAGCCCGCGCCCGGGCCGGATCATCGAGGACTTGCGCCTGGATTTCCCGCGGCCACGAACCACCGACCTGGTCACCCGCCCTGAGTTTTCCCGATTGAAACGCCATTGCCTCGAGCTGCTGCGCCATGAAGACGGCCGGCAATTGCCGCGCCTCAATCCCCTCGGGCTTCCTCCTGAAACCTCGTTGCCGCGATTTGCCCTATGACTTCTCTATTCGAAAACACCGATAACGATGACATTCTTGCCCTGCAACCACGCCTGACGGACGACGACGCCGGGGTGCGCCGCATCGCCCTGATCGAACTGGCTGACCTGGAGGAACCCGAAGGCCTGCTGTGGCTCGTCGACCGTCTGGTCCGGGATCCCAGCGCCGAGGTGCGGGCCGAAGCCGCGCGCTTGCTCGAAGCCTGGGAGGACGCGCCAGTGGTCGCGGCCCTGTGCCAGGCCCTGACCGATACCGCCCCGACCGTGCAGGCCGCGGCTGCCCAGAGCCTGAGCCTGCTCAAAAGCGAGGCGGCGGGGGAGGTGATATTGCCTTGGACCACCCACGCGGATGCCAGCGTGCGCATCGCTGCGTTCCGGGCCTTGCGCGAGTTGCGCCTGGGCGCTGCCGCACCGGCTGCGATCGCGGCCCTGGTCGACGCCGATGCCGGCGTGCGTCGCGAGGCGGTTGGCGTGCTGGGCTGGCTCAAGCAGCTTGAGGCTCTGCCGGCCCTGGCCCGGCTCGCCAGCGCCGACCCGGACAGCGAAGTGCGCCGCGCGGCCACCGGCGCCCTGGGCCTGGCTGCGGATGCGCAAGTCTTGCCGGCGCTGCGCCAGGCCCTGCGCGACCCGGCCTGGACGGTGCGTGAAGAGGCCGCCACCACGCTGGGCAAAGTGGGTCACGCCGACGCCGGCCCGGCCCTGATCGATGCCCTGGATGATGATTACTGGCAAGTGCGCCTGCGCGCCACCCGCAGTCTTGGCCGCTTGCGTTATGTCCAGGCGTTGCCGGCACTGATCGAAACCCTGGGCCATCGCATCAGCAATCTGCGCAAGGAAGCGGCCTTGGCGTTGGGCGAGTTGAACGATCCGGGAGCGATCCCCGCCTTGCAGGCAGCCCGGGACGATGGCGACCCTGAAGTGCGCAAGGCCGTGCGCATCGCCTTGGGCCAGTTGCAATGAGTCCGTTGACGATCGGCAATTCTCGGGACAAGGGCCAGTTGCGGCTGAGTTGGCCCGATGGTCGCGAGCAACGGCTGGAGCATGTCGAGCTACGCAGGCAATGTCCATGTTCCCAATGCCGGGCGTTTCGCCTGCAAGGGCTGACGGTTCAGGTCGATGCCCGGGTGCGGGTGGTTGAGGTCAATGCCCAGGGGTATGGGGTTCAGCTGGTGTTCAGTGATGGGCACGAGCGGGGGATTTTTCCCTGGGCTTATCTGGCGGGTTTTAGTTGAATCCAACTGTTCGCGGATTCTTTGTAGGAGATTCTTTGTGGGAGCGAGCTTGCTCGCGAAGGCGGTGGGACTGCTCGCATGGATGTTGAATGTGTTGAAGCCCTCGCAAAAATTCTCCTACTCGGGAGGAGTGTTGTTCAAAGACGACGATGAACCCCGTGGCGAGGGAGCTTGCTCCCGCTGGGCTGCGCAGCAGCCCCAAAACCATTCAGCAGGATTCATCCGGACAACAGCAGGTTTTTTACGACTGCTGCGCAGCCGAGCGGGAGCAAGCTCCCTCGCCACGGGTTTATCCTTTTCTTGGGGAAAGAGTATTTCCTTGTGAAAGGTGTTCACCTTCAAATATCCATGCAAGCTGACCCACCGCCTTCGCGAGCAGGCTCGCTCCCGTAGGGAAATGCAAAACCCACCAAAATCAGGCCCGTCAGCCACCCCATGAACTGACTGGCGGCGCTTGTCAGGCAAAACCGACAGGAGTACAAATGTACTCCATGACGACTCTCACTCCCCGCCGTACCGCCATCCTGACCTTCATCCGCGAACGCATCGCCGAGCAGGGCCAGCCTCCCAGCCTCGCTGAAATCAGCGAGGCGTTCGGTTTTGCCTCCCGCAGCGTGGCGCGCAAGCATGTGCTGGCGTTGACCGAAGCCGGTTTCATCGAAGTCAATCCGCACCAGGCCCGAGGCATCCGGCTGCTGAACCAGCCGCCGCGCCCCGAGCTGCTGGACGTGCCGGTGTTGGGTCGGGTGGCTGCCGGCCTGCCGATCGGCGCCGATGCCGAGGTCCACAGCCGCTTGTTGCTGGACCCGGCGATTTTCACCAAGGCGCCGGATTACCTGTTGCGGGTCCAGGGCGATTCGATGATCGAGGACGGTATCCTCGATGGCGATCTGGTCGGTGTACAACGTACGCCCCAGGCCGCCAACGGGCAGATCGTCGTGGCGCGCCTGGACGGTGAAGTGACCATCAAGCGCTTCGAGCGAGTCGGCGAGCGCGTGCGCCTGTTGCCACGCAACCCGGCCTACCAGCCGATCATCGTCGAAGCCGACCAGGACCTGGCGATCGAAGGCGTGTTCTGTGGCCTGGTGAGACAAGGCTGATGGGCGCCGTCGTTGCGCTGGACACGCTGTTCAATGGCGGCCAGGTCTGGAGGGGCCGGCCTGCGCCGCCGGCCGCCAGCCCGCAGCCCACCGGTCATGCGGCGTTGGACGCGGCATTGCCCAGTGGTGGCTGGCCGGACGCGGCGTTGACGGAAATCCTCATCGGCGCGCCGGGCGTGGGCGAGTTGCAACTGGTGTGGCCGACCCTGGCGCGGCTGTCGGCGGCGGGGGAACGCATCGTGCTGGTGGCGCCGCCGTTCGTGCCCTATCCCCAGGCCTGGCGAAATGCCGGGGTGGACCTGCGCCAGTTGTCGATCATCCAGGCCGACCCAGGGGATGCCTTGTGGGCCACCGAACAATGCCTGCGTTCGGGCAGTTGCGGCGCGGTGCTGTGCTGGCCCCGCCAAGCGGATGACCGGGCCCTGCGTCGCTTGCAGGTCGCGGCGGAAACCGGCCAGACCCTGGCGTTCGCCTGGCGCTCGATCCAGGAAGCGATCAACCCATCCCCGGCGGCCTTGCGCATCGCCATCGATGCCCGCCCGGCACAATTGCGGGTGCTCAAGTCCCGGGGCGGACTGGCCCGTTCGGCGCCGATTGCGTTCACCACGCACACGGGGCATTGAGGTTGCAATGCGCTGGGTCTGTATCCTCTTCCCGCAATTGGCGCTGGACGCCGCGCTGCGCCAGCGCCCCGATCCCGACGAGCCCCTGGCGCTGCTGACCGGTCCGGCCCAGCGCCGGGTGTTGCAAGCGGTCAATGAGCCGGCGCGCGCCCTGGGCTTGCGGCCCGGCCAGACCATGACCGCCGCCCAGGCCCTGAGCAAAGGGTTCGCCACGGCCGAATACGACGCGGCGCAGATCGAGCACTGGCAACAATTCCTGGCGGCCTGGGCCTACCGCTTCAGTTCCCAGGTCAGCGTGCATTACCCGCGCACGGTGCTGTTCGAGATCGAATCGAGCCTGGGGCTCTTCGGGCCCTGGCCGGTGTTCGAGGCTCGGTTGCGGGCCGAGCTGACTGAACTGGGCTTCCGTCATCGCATCGTCGCCGCCCCCAACCCCGTGGCGGCGCGGATGTTGGCCAATGCCCATGACGCCCTGGTCGTGCCCGATGGCGAAACCTTGCAAGCGTACCTGGGGCAAATGCCGGTGGACCGCATCGGCCTGGCCGCCGACGTCGCCACGGCACTGTCGCGCATGGGCCTGCGCCGCCTGGATCAGATCCGGGCCTTGCCTCGGCACACCCTGGCGCGGCGCTTCGAGGCCGATGTGCTCAAGCACCTCGACGCGCTGACGGGCAGTCGTACCCTGGCGCTGTCGTTCTACCTGCCTCCGGACCGTTTTGATGTGCGCATCGAACTCAATTACGACGTGCAGTCCCATCAGGCACTGCTGTTTCCGCTGCGCCGGTTGACCGGTGACCTGTCGGCTTTCCTGTGTGGGCGCGACAGCGGTGTGCAGCGTTTCGACTTGCATCTGGAACACGCCGGTCTGCCGGACACGGTGATCAAGGTCGGCCTGCTCAGCGCCGAGCGAGAGCCTTCGATGCTGTTCGAACTGGCTCGTGGTCGTCTTGAACAGGTACAGGTCGAGGCGCCAGTGCGCGGATTTCGCTTGTGTGCCGACAACCTGCCGAGCTTCGTGCCCCAGCGCCTGGAGTTGTTCGACGAGCGTCCTCAACAGTCCTTGCCCTGGGAACAACTGCGCGAACGGCTGCGGGCGCGCCTGGGGGATGACGCCGTGCTGGGGCTGGGATTCGGAGACGATCATCGACCCGAGTGCGCCTGGCAGATGATTCCCCAGCCGCGGCAACAGGCATGCCCGCTGCGCGAGGAAATCCAGCGTCCCGGCTGGCTGCTCGGCGAGCCCCAGGCGTTACCTGAGGGCCAGGCGCGAATCCTCATGGGGCCGGAGCGCATCGAGTCCGGCTGGTGGGACGGAGCCGACGTGCGCCGCGATTATTACCTGATCGAAACCCGCGCCGGGCAACGCGGCTGGGCCTACCGACCGGTGGGCGAGGGCGGGCCGTTGTGGCTGCAGGGCTGGTTCGCATGAGCATCGAATACGCCGAGCTGCATTGCCTGTCGAACTTCAGTTTCCAGCGCGGCGCCTCCAGCGCCCTGGAATTGTGTCGCCGCGCCAAGGAGCAGGGTTATGCGGCCCTGGCGATTACCGATGAATGCACCCTGGCCGGGATCGTCCGGGCCTGGCAGGCGGCCAGGGAGCTTGGACTGCAACTGATCGTCGGCAGCGAAATCCAGGTCGAGGACGGCCCGAAACTGGTGCTGCTGGTGGAGAACCTCGAGGGTTACCAGACCTTGTGCCGGCTGATCACCCGCGCCCGGCGGCGTAGCGAGAAAGGCTGTTATCGCATCGTCCGGGAAGACTTCGACGAACTTCTGCCGGGTTTGCTGGCGCTGTGGATCCCCGAAGGCAAGGCGCCCGAGGAGCAGGGGCGCTGGCTCCAACATGTCTTCAAAACGCGACTATGGCTGGCCGTGCAATTGCATTGCAGCCAGGACGATCGCCAGCGGCTGGCGGACTTGCTCGCATTGGCCGGACACCTTGGCCTTCCCGCCGTCGCCACGGGGGATGTGCACATGCATGTGCGTGGTCGGCGTGCCTTGCAAGACACCATGACCGCCATCCGTCACCACGTCACCGTGGCCGAGGCCGGCCAGCGCCTGCACCCCAACGGCGAACGCCATCTGCGCAGCTTGCAGGCCTTGGCCGATCTCTACCCGCAGGCCTTGCTCGATGAAACCCTGGAAATCGCCCGGCGTTGTACGTTCGACCTCGGCCAGTTGCGCTACGAATACCCCCGCGAGCTGGTGCCTGATGGCCACGATCCGGCGTCCTGGCTGCGGGAATTGACCGAGCGCGGCCTGCGCGAGCGCTGGGAGAACGGCGTGACAGACAAGGTGCGCGTGCAGATCGACAAGGAATTGAAGCTGATCGCCGAACTGGGCTACGACAGCTACTTCCTCACCGTGCAGGACATCGTCAGTTTCGCCCGCAGCCGCCACATTCTCTGCCAGGGTCGAGGCTCGGCGGCCAACTCGGCGGTGTGCTACGCCCTGGGCATCACCGAAATCGATCCGAGCCAGACGGACATGTTGTTCGAACGCTTCCTGTCCCGCGAGCGCAATGAGCCGCCGGACATCGACGTCGATTTCGAACACGAGCGCCGCGAAGAAGTCTTGCAGTATGTGTTCCAGCGTTACGGCCGGCATCGCGCGGCGTTGACGGCGGTGGTCAGCAGTTACCACGGCGCCGGGGCGGTGCGCGATGTGGCCAAGGCCTTGGGCCTGCCGCCGGATCAGGTCAATGCGCTGGCCGATTGCTGCGGGCGCTGGAGCGATGAAGCGCCGCCCCTGGACCGCTTGCGCGAAGGTGGTTTCGACCCGGACAGCCCGGTGTTGCGCCGGGTGCTGAGCCTGACCCGGCAACTGATCGGCTTCCCCCGGCACCTGTCCCAACACCCCGGCGGTTTCGTGATTTCCCAGCAACCGCTGGACACCCTGGTGCCGGTGGAAAACGCCGCGATGGCCGAGCGCACCATCATCCAGTGGGACAAGGACGACCTTGATGCGGTCGGGCTGCTCAAGGTGGATATCCTTGCCCTGGGCATGCTCAGCGCTATCCGTCGCTGTTTCGACCTGATCGCGCACTACCGAGGCGTGCGGCATACCCTGGCATCGTTGCCCAAGGACGATCGGGCGACGTTCGAGATGATCAGCCGCGCCGACACCATCGGGGTGTTCCAGATCGAATCCCGGGCGCAGATGGCGATGTTGCCCCGGCTCAAGCCCAGAAAGTATTACGACCTGGTGATCGAAGTGGCAATCGTGCGGCCGGGACCGATCCAGGGCGGCATGGTGCACCCGTATCTACGGCGACGAAATGGCGAAGAGCCCGTCACTTATCCTTCGGAAAAACTGAAAAAAGTGCTGGGTCGCACCTTGGGCATTCCGTTGTTCCAGGAACAGGTAATGCAGATCGCCATTGTCGCGGCGGACTACACGCCCGGCGAGGCGGATCAGTTGCGTCGCTCGATGGCCGCGTGGAAACGCCACGGCGGCCTTGAGCCGCATCGCGAGCGCCTGGCGGAAGGTATGAAGAACAACGGCTACACGCCCGAGTTCGCCGCGCAGATCTTCGAGCAGATCAAGGGCTTCGGCAACTATGGCTTTCCGGAATCCCATGCCGCCAGTTTCGCCTTGCTGACCTACGCCAGCAGTTGGCTCAAATGCCACGAACCGGCGGCGTTCGCCTGCGCCCTGATCAACAGTTGGCCCATGGGTTTCTATAGCCCGGACCAGATCCTCCAGGATGCCCGCCGGCATCACTTGCAGATCCGTGCGACGGACGTGCGCGCCAGCGACTGGGAATCCAGCCTCGAACCCCAGGAGGGCCGGCAACCGGCGATCCGCATGGGCTTGCGCCTGATCAAGGGCTTTCGTGAAGACGATGCCCGCCGTATCGAGGCGGCTCGTAGACAGCGGCCTTTCAACGATGTGGCGGACCTTGCCGAACGGGCTCGACTCGATGCCCGGGCCATGGAACAACTGGCCGACGCCGGCGCATTGCGCGGTATGGCTGGCGATCGTCACCGTGCCCGCTGGGAAATCGCCGGGGTGCAAAAACAACTGGGCCTGTTCGCCGGCTTGCCCAACGAGGAGGAACCGCCCGTGGTCTTGCCGACGCCCACGGTGGGGGAGAACCTGTTCGCCGACTACGCCACGTTGGGCACCACGCTGGGGCCGCATCCGCTGGCCTTGTTGCGTCCCGAATTGCGCGCCCGGCGCTGCCGCAGTTCGCGGGAATTGCAAGCGGTGGAACACGGTCGCAACGTCAGCGTCGCCGGACTGGTCACCGGCCGCCAGCGCCCGGGCACGGCCAGTGGCGTGACCTTCGTCACCCTGGAAGATGAATTCGGCAATCTCAACGTGGTGGTCTGGCGCGACCTGGCCGAGCGTCAACGCAAGGTCCTGGTGGGTTCGCAATTGCTTCGGGTGGACGGGCGCTGGGAGAGTGTCGGCGAGGTCCGCCACCTGATCGCCGGGCGCCTGAGCGACCTGACTGGATTGCTGGCGGGCATCAATGTGCGCAGTCGCGATTTCCGCTGAACAGCACCCTGTGGCGAGGGAGCTTGCTCCCGCTGGGCTGCGCAGCAGCCCCAAAACCATTCAGCAGGATACATCTGGATAACAGCGGGTTTTTTACGACTGCTGCGCAGCCGAGCGGGAGCAAGCTCCCTCGCCACGGTGTCCACCCTGTCCCCCGGACCAGGCAGGACCGGCGCAGGGGCTTCGGCATGAACCAATTGCCAACCCCGCGCTCGAAGCACTAGCACAAGGGACTTGTGGTATGCCGCTTCCCTGCTGGTAGTTTGAGGTGAGAGTCGTTCCATGAAGTTCTTATCCCAGAGTAACGGGTGTCCCGGTTGGGACGGTGAGATGGCCCGACGTATCCGGGCCTACGATTGGAGTCGCACCGAACTGGGTGCGATCGAGCACTGGTCCGCCAGCCTGCGCAGCGCTGTCCAGTTGATGCTGGCTTCGCCCTTGCCGATGGTCATGTTGTGGGGCCGCCAGGGCTTCATGATTTATAACGATGCCTATGCCGAGTTTGCCGGCGGCCGTCACCCGTACCTGTTGGGGCGCGCGGTGGAGCTGGGTTGGCCGGAAGTCGCTGAATTCAATCGCCATGTACTCGACGTGTGCCTGGCGGGCGGCACCTTGTCCTACCGCAGCAAGGAACTGGTATTGCTGCGCGACGGCAAGCCCGAAGACGTCTGGATGGACCTCTATTACAGCCCGGTGCCCGACGATGATCATTCGCCGGCTGGCGTCCTGGCGATCGTCGTGGAAACCACCGAACTGGTGCTCAGCGAGCGGGCCCGACAAGAGGCGGAACGCAGCTACCGTGCGGTCAACGAGCGTATTCAGTTGGCGCTTTCGGCCGGGCCGTTGCTGGGCTCGTTTGTCTGGGATATCCCGGCCGACACACTGTCCGGCGACGAGCGTTTCGCCCGTACGTTCGGCTATCCGCCCGAATGTTCGTTGGATGCACTGCCCATCGAGATCGCTCGCCAGCGCATCCATCCGGATGATCTTGCCGACGTGGAGCAACGTGTCGACCTGACGGTGCGCACGGGCGCGCCCTACAGCGCTGAATACCGTGTGCGCCGTGGTGAGGACGAATACCTCTGGGTGCTGGCCAGCGGCCGCTGCGAGTTCGATGCGTTGGGCAAGCCCCTGCGTTTTCCCGGTGTGCTGATCGACATCAATGAGCGCAAGACTGCCGAAGCGTCGTTGCTCAAGTTCACCCGCGAGCTGGAACAACGGGTCGCCGATGAAGTACAGGCGCGGCTGGCGGCTGAAGAACAGTTGCGCCAATCGCAGAAGCTCGAGGCCATCGGCGGGCTTACGGGGGGCGTGGCCCACGACTTCAACAATCTGCTCCAGGTGATCGGTGGAAACCTGCATCTGCTGGCTCGCCACGAACCCGACAATCCCAACGTGCAACGGCGGGTCGGGGCGTCCATCGAAGCCGTAGAGCGAGGCGCCAAGCTGTCATCGCAACTATTGGCTTTTGCCCGGCGCCAGCCCTTGTCCCCGGCCGTCTACAATCCACGGCGCATCTACGATGGCCTGGGCGAGTTGTTGCAACGGGCACTGGGGGAAACCATCCGGATCGACGTGGCGTTGCCGGATGAGCCTTGGTGCATCCATGTCGACCGCAACCAATTGGAAAACGCCCTGTTGAACCTGGCGATCAACGCCCGCGATGCCATGGGCGGCGAAGGGACCATCTGCCTGATCGGCGAGAACATCGCACTGGATGAGTCATCATGCGCCGGTAAAGGTGTTGCGGCTGGCGATTACGTACGGCTGTCGGTGACCGATTGTGGCGCGGGCATGGCGCCTGAAGTCCTCAAGCAGGTTTTCGAGCCGTTCTTCACCACCAAGACCGACGGCCACGGTACCGGGCTCGGCTTGAGCATGGTGTTCGGGTTCGTCAAGCAGAGCGGCGGCCATATCGAGATTTCCAGTCATCCGGGAGAAGGCACCCAGGTGCACATGTACTTCCCGCGCAGCCATAGGCCCGAGTCGGAGGAGCAGACGCACCACCGCGCGAATCAGTCGGGCTTGCAGGAAACTGTCCTGGTGGTCGAGGACAACGATGACGTGCGCGGTGCCTCGGTGGAATTGCTCGAGCTGTCGGGTTATCGGACCCTGACCGCAGCGAATGGCGACGAGGCCATGAAACTGTTGCTGGAGGGCATCGCGGTCGACCTGATCTTCACCGACGTGGTCATGCCCGGGCTGATCAAGAGCTCCGACCTGGCCGCCTGGGCCAAGGTCCAGTCCCCGCCGGTGCCGGTGTTGTTCACGTCCGGGCACACCCGCGACATCATCTCGCGCAATCATCAGTTGAGCCCGGACACCCATCTGCTGAGCAAACCCTATAGCCCGGATGCGCTAACCCGGATGGTCAGGTCGGTACTGGGCGGCTGAGCATGCTGCAAAAGAATGGAACCCAGCCGCCTTGCCACCTTCGAATAACCAAGGCCGTCGATTGAACCGGCCCTGTCATGAACGAGGTGTCCAATGAGCGATCCTGCAAATACCCAGCAACAAGGCCAGACGCAGACCCAGTCTTCGCGTAACGATCCGGCCGTCGATCCCCAAGCGCCGGGCAACCCGCCCGCCGGTCCGGCTGGAACGCACCAGGCTCACAGCGCTGCCAGCGAGGTCGATCAGAAACAACATCACCAGGACAACGACAACACCTACAGCCCTGGCTTCAAGCCAGAGCCGGATCGACCTGGCCCCGGCGACAAGACCGACGCCGACATCGATACCGCCGACAGCTAGCCAACAAAAAGCCCGACTCGATAGTCGGGCTTTTTCATGCATTGCTTTGAGTTATTTACTAGGATGCGCGGCCTGGAGCTTCTTGGCCATTTCCAGGTGATGCTGCAGGTCGGGCAGCATTTTCTGGGCAAACGCCTTGAGTTCGGTATTGCCGGGCTTCTTGTCGTCGGTGACGGTCTCGGCTTCCTTCTTGAACAGGGCGATGGTTTCTTCATGGGCCATCACCTGGTTATTGGCGAAGGCTGGATCGAAGGACTCGTCACGCACATCGAGAATCTTGGCCTTGGCCTTTTTCATCAACGTGGTGTCATCCGGTACTTCGATGTCGTGTTTTTGCGCCAGCGCCTTCAGCTCTTCGTTGGCTTTGGTGTGGTCGGTGATCATCTTGTTGGCGAACTCCTTGATGTCCGCCGATTGGCTTTTTTGCAGCGCCAGTTTGCTGGTTTCGATTTCCGCTATGCCGTTGGCCGCCGCGTTATCGACAAAGTCGTTGGACGTCGCGGCCCATGCCATGCCCATGCTGGTACTCAGGGCAACTGCAAGGCCGAGTTGACGCAGGGTAAATCTGTCCATAGGTAAGTCTCCACACAGGTTGTACGAGTGTTCTTGTGGTCACTGTTCAATGGAGAGCGGGAAGGGGCCGAAGGTTTGATCGGGGCGCGGCGCGGCACGACGAACGGTCACCGCTGGTCGGATTGGCGGTCGACAGAAGCCGACCGGCAAGGCCATGCTGGTGACAGGCAGTGCCATGAAAAGCACTCGCCACCGAACCAACCAAAGGAGGTGCTCCATGCCGGTGTCCCATGATCTTTGCCAGGATCTTGATTGCACAAAAGACCACATCCAGCAGAAGCGTAGCGAGGATCCGACGCTCGACGAATTGCTCAAGAAGTATGCGCGAATCGACGCCGAGGTCGTGAATGCCGAGAAGCCGCCCGTCACGCTGTCCGATCCTGCTTTGGAGACACTCAAGAAAGAACGCTTGCAGACCAAGGACAAGATCGCCGCGCGGATATAGAAGGCGCATAGCGATCAGCTAGGAACCGTTGTGGCGAGGGGATTTATCCCCGTTGGGTCGCGAAGCGGCCCCATTTGAAGTTGCGAGGGACTGCTGCGCAGCCCAACGGGGATAAATCCCCTCGCCACAGATAACCGGGCATCAGCCCAGCGGATCCCAACGCTGGGACCAGTCACTGCCAGCCTTGACGATCCCCCGCAGCACCTCGAACGCCTGTTGCAATGCCGCCGAATCGCGGTCCCTGGAATACACCAGGTAGGTCGGGTAGTTGAACTCCGGCGCCTTGGGCACCCGCTCCAGAATGCCGCTGTCCAGGTAGCTCTGCACGACCCGGGTGCGGAAGTAGCCGCTACCGCCGTTTTCCAGAATATATTGCAGCGCCAGTGGACCGAGATTGAAGGTCACGGCGGCCTTGGCCTTGTCCGGAAGCGCCGTGTCGTGCTGGCGCCGGAAGTCCGCGCTCCAGTCGATGTACACGTAGGGCTCGGGGCGAGCGGCCAGGCGCACCAGGATGAGTTTTTCCTCCAGCAACTGCTCCACCTGCAATCGCGGCCAGTATTCGGGCTGATAGACCACCGCCGCATCCAGCAGACCCAGCTCCAGTTGCTGCAAGAGTTTTTCACCGTCGCGGATGTCCATGCGCAGGGCATGGCCGGGGATTTTCTGGCGCAGCTCCCCCGCCCAGGCAAGCATCAGGGGATTGCACAAGCTGACCTCGCCACCGAGATGCAAGACGTTGCGATAACCCTCAGGCAGCGGCAGGTCCCGGCGGGCGGCCTCCCACGTCTGTACGAGCTGGTTGGCGTAGACCACGAAGGCTTCGCCATCGGCGGTCAATCGCGCACCGGCACGGTTACGCACGAACAGCGCGCAGCCGAGCTGGCTTTCGAGCTTCTGGACTCGGGCGGTTATCGCCGTCTGGGTGACGTGCAGTTTTTGCGCCGCAGCGGCGAGGCTGCCGTGGCGGACGATTTCCAGGAAGGTACGGGCGAGGTCGATGTCCATGGTCGGGCCGAAGCGGGTGGAGCGGGCATTGTAGGTGTTTCGACGATGGCAGGGGGGGCGTTCAACAAGAGATTCAAGGCAAGAAACACGAATCCCGCCACGGGGGCGGGATTCGTCAGCGATCAAAAGGCTTGCGAGGAACGCGAGCTCAATCTCAGGAAGGGAACAGTTCGGCCAGTTTCATCGACAGCATCATGTCGCCTTCAACGCGCAGCTTGCCGCCCATGAACGCTTGCATGCCGTCGGTCTCGCCGCTGACGATGCCTTTGAGGGTTTCGCTGTCCAGGATCAGCGTGCAGTTGGCGTCTGGGTGTTCGCCTTCCTGGATGTCGCAGGTGCCATCCTTGACGATCAGGGCGTACTGCTTGTCTTCGTCAGTGATATTGAAACCAAATACCAGGTCCAGGCCGGCAGCGGCGGCTGGGTTGAACTTGGCTTGCATGGCTTTTACGGCGTCGGCTACGGAGGTCATTGTTTCGATCCTTATTTGAGTGGTACAGCAAGGGTCTGCAAGTAATCCGGCCTCAGCGGAAGGTGATGAGGTCCGGGGTCTTCAGCAGTTGCAGATGCGCATGACTGTTGAAGGAAGCCAGGGCCACCTCGCGGCCTCTGAATTTCAGTTGGTTGAGCGAGGTGTTGACGATCTGCCAGTTCAGCTCGAAAGCTTGCCGGGCAGGCATCTGGGTGATCAGGTGAAGCAGGGCGGTGATGGTCCCGCCGGAGGTGAACACGGCGATCTTGTGGGTCTTGTCGGCCTTTTCGAGGATGCGGTGCAGGCCGGCCTGGACCCGCTCGACAAAACCCAGCCAGCTCTCCAGCCCGGGCGGGTCATACTGGCCGCTGAGCCAGCGTTCGACGATCAAGGCAAAAATGCGCTGGAACTCTCCGCGGTTCTGCGCCGCGTTGCGCAGGATGTGCAGCGCTTCGGGCTCCTGGGGCAGCATGTCCGGGAGCAGCGCGCGGATCACCGCGTCGGCATCGAATTCGTTGAACGCCGCGTCGATTTCCACCTCGGGAACCGGCAGCCCGACAGCGGACATCGCGCCCAGCGTGCCGATAGCGGTGTCCTGCTGGCGACGCAGGTCGCCCGAGAGGCAGCGATCGAACACGACGCCGAGCTCCGCCAGGTGGCCGCCGAGCACTTGGGCCTGGCGTATGCCATTGGGCGAAAGGACATCGTAGTCATCCGCACCAAAGGAGGCCTGGCCATGTCGTATCAGATAAATGCTGCCCACGTCCGCGTCATCCCGGTACGTTGAAGGTTTGGCGAGGTTATGAGGATGGCGGAGGGCTGTCAACGAAAAAACATACGCTCGTTTGAAATGACCGTTACAGGCCCGTCCGGACTCACCCGCGTTACGGTAACAGCAGGTTTCATGGCTGGCAGCGGGGCAGGCGCATGGGTATGCTGGGACCGTTACGCGCCTGCGTTCAGTGGCGCATTGCATTTAAGGAGTCGCTGTGGAGTTTTTTGTCGAATACGCCGGTTTTCTGGCCAAGACGGTGACGCTGGTGATCGCCATTCTGGTGGTCATGGCCAGTTTTGCTGCGTTGCGCAGCAAGGGACGGCGCAAGTCGGCCGGGCAGTTGCAAGTCAGCAAGCTCAACGATTTCTACAAGGGCTTGCGTGAGCGTCTGGAGCAGACGCTGCTGGACAAGGACCAGCTCAAGGCGCTGCGCAAGAGCGAAGGCAAGGCTGAAAAAGCCGGGAAGAAACAGAAAGACAAACCGGCGGCCAAGCCCCGGGTGTTCGTGCTGGACTTCGATGGCGATATCAAGGCTTCCGCCACCGAGAGCCTGCGTCACGAAATTACCGCGCTGCTGACCCTGGCGACCCCGAAGGACGAAGTGGTCCTGCGCCTGGAAAGCGGTGGCGGCATGGTCCACAGCTACGGCCTGGCCTCGTCGCAACTGGCGCGGATCCGTCAGGCCGGCGTGCCGCTGACGGTGTGCATCGACAAGGTTGCAGCCAGCGGCGGCTACATGATGGCGTGCATCGGCGAGAAGATCATCAGCGCCCCGTTCGCGATCCTCGGCTCCATCGGCGTCGTGGCCCAATTGCCCAACGTCAATCGCCTGCTGAAGAAACACGACATCGATTTCGAAGTGCTGACCGCCGGCGAGTACAAACGCACATTGACGGTGTTTGGCGAGAATACCGAGAAGGGCCGGGAAAAATTCCAGGAGGACCTGGACATCACCCATGAGTTGTTCAAGAACTTCGTGTCCAACTACCGCCCGCAGCTGGCTATCGATGAAGTGGCAACCGGCGAGGTCTGGCTCGGTGTCGCCGCGCTGGAGAAACGCCTGGTGGACGAGCTCAAGACCAGCGATGAATACCTGGCCGAACGGGCCAAGGGTGCCGAGCTCTATCACCTGCACTATGCCGAACGCAAAAGCCTGCAGGAGCGCATCGGCATGGCGGCCAGCGGTTCGGTGGACCGGGTGCTGCTGAGCTGGTGGAGCCGCCTGACGCAGCAGCGGTTCTGGTAATCCACTGAAGTCGCACCAACATTGTCCCCTGTGGGAGCGAGCCTGCTCGCGAAGACGGCGGTGCATTCGCCATGGATGCAAGCTGATCCACCGCTTTCGCGAGCAGGCTCGCTCCCACAGAGGTTTCGAAGTCGAGACCAACAAAAAAGCCCTGACCCGGTACACCCGGATCAGGGCTTTTTCATACTTCAACTATCAGCGGCGGCGAAACAGTGGCAACGGTTCGTCAGTGGCCGCCTGGTAGGTCACCGAAAAGTCCTTGAGGCTTTCGAGGGCTTCATAGGGGTCTTTGTCGGCACGCAGGGCAAAGGCGTCAAAACCGCAGCGGCGCATGTAGAACAACTGGTCGCGCAGCACATCGCCAATGGCGCGCAATTCGCCCTTGAAGCCATATCGTTCGCGCAACAGGCGCGCGTTGGAGTAGCTGCGCCCGTCGGTGAAGGCCGGGAAGTTCAGTGCGATGACTTGGAGCTGATTGGCGTCATCGCCGATTTCTTCCGCTTCTTCGTCGGCATCCAGCCACACGCCCAGGCCGCCATCACGGGCTTTGAGCGCATGGGCATGGTCGCGCCAAAGGGCGAGGGGCACGATCAGGTCGTCGCAGTTGGAAATGCCATCGAAGGTCGCGTCCTTGGGCAGCAAGTGCCAGGTTTCGTCGATGACCTCGTTGTTCTTAATGATTCGCTGCATAGACGCGTTCCTTGAAGAGGTCGATGCCGATACGTTGATAAGTGTCGATGAAACGCTCGTCTTCGGTACGTTGTTCGATGTACACGTCGATCAGCTTCTCGATCACATCCGGCATGTCATCCTGGGCAAACGACGGGCCGAGGATCTTGCCCAGGCTGGCGTCGCGGCTGCCGCTGCCACCGAGGGAGACCTGGTAGAACTCCTCGCCTTTCTTGTCCACGCCGAGGATGCCGATGTGACCGACGTGGTGGTGACCGCAGGCATTCATGCAGCCGGAAATGTTCAGGTCCAGCTCGCCGATGTCGAACAGGTAGTCGAGGTCGTCGAAGCGGCGCTGGATCGACTCGGCGATCGGGATCGATTTGGCGTTCGCCAGCGAGCAGAAATCCCCGCCCGGGCAGCAGATCATGTCGGTCAGCAGGCCGATGTTCGGCGTGGCGAAGCCTTGCTCGCGCAGCTCGCCCCACAAGGTGAACAACTGGCTCTGTTCAACGTCCGCCAGGATGATGTTCTGCTCGTGGGACGTGCGCAGCTGGCCAAAGCTGTAGCGGTCGGCCAGGTCGGCCACGGCGTCCATCTGCTTGTCGGTGATATCGCCCGGTGCGACACCGGTCGGCTTCAGCGACAGGGTCACCGCGACGTAGCCCGGTTTCTTGTGCTTGAGGGTGTTGCGTGTCCGCCAGCGCGCGAAGCCCGGGTGTTCCTTGTCGAGGGCGGCCAGTTCGGCGTCCTGGTTGTCCAGGGCCTTGTAGGCCGGGTCGACGAAATGCTTGGCCACGCGATGGACTTCGGCTTCGGTCAGGGTGGTCTGGCCGCCGCGCAGGTGGACCATTTCGGCCTCGACCTTTTCGGCGAACACTTCAGGCGTCAGGGCCTTGACCAGGATCTTGATCCGCGCCTTGTATTTGTTGTCGCGACGCCCGTAGCGGTTGTACACCCGCAGGATGGCGTCGAGGTAGCTCAGCAGGTCCTGCCATGGCAGGAACTCGTTGATGAACGCGCCGACCACCGGCGTACGGCCCAGGCCGCCGCCTACCAGCACGCGGAAGCCCAGCTCGCCGGCGGCGTTGTAGACCGCTTCGAGGCCGATGTCATGGACTTCGATGGCCGCGCGGTCCGAGGTCGAGCCATTGATGGCGATCTTGAACTTGCGCGGCAGGTAGGCGAATTCCGGGTGGAACGTGGTCCATTGGCGAACGATCTCGCACCATGGGCGCGGGTCGATCAGTTCGTCGGCCGCGACGCCGGCAAACTGATCGGTGGTCACGTTGCGCAGGCAGTTGCCGCTGGTCTGGATCGCGTGCATCTGCACGGTGGCCAGTTCCGCCAGGATCTCGGGCACGTCTTCCAGGGCAGGCCAGTTGTACTGGACGTTCTGCCGGGTACTGATGTGGGCGTAGCCCTTGTCATAGTCGCGGGCAATCTGGGCCAGCTTGCGCACCTGGCGCGAGGTCAGTTGGCCATAAGGCACCGCCACGCGCAGCATCGGGGCGAAGCGCTGGATATACAGGCCATTCTGCAAGCGCAGAGGGCGGAATTCTTCTTCGCTCAGCTCGCCTGCCAGATAGCGTCGGGTCTGATCACGGAACTGCTTGACGCGGTCCTCGATGATCCGCTGATCGTACTCGTCATATACGTACATATAAGTCTCGTTCTCAGGCTTGGGCCGATCAGAAACAGCTGCAGGTTGGCTCGCTGAAATCGGGTTCTGCCTCGGCAATTCTGCGCGCACGGCCGCGCACTCCTAGAGGAGCCGGTGCAAGATACCTGTTTTGAGTTATGCGCAAAAGTGATGTTTGAGTATATGTAAAGAACCAAATCGACTAATGCCTTCGATTATTGGCTAACCCACATTTGTCGTACGGGCAATCATCGTCTTAACTGTGGTCGAGTCCCTATGCAATCACCTACAAAACCGACAAGAGGCGATGCAATGAGTAATCCGACCAAAGCAAGGAAAAGCGACAGTACCGTTGATGCCTGGGCCATTCTGTTCCTGATTATCCTGGTGGTGGGCACGGCGGTGTTCTGGGTCAGTCATCAATAACGTCCCAATCCACGCATAACCCATTGAGGGAGCGAGCCTGCTCGCGAAAGCGATGTGTCAGTCGACATCATCATCATCGACTGGACTATCGTTTTCGCGAGCGGGCTCGCTCCCACAGGGGTAAGTGTGTGATGTTGAAGGGCGTCACAACCCCGCCAGATGCACCACCAGCTTGACGATGCCGAACAGGGTCAAGGCGAAGATCACCGTGAACGCGATTCCCAGTATCACGAAGTGACTCGGCTTACCGTGGGTGAAATCCCGGGCGCGGTTCTTGCCGCTCTGCACGCCGAAAGCGGCGGCCAGCACGCTGTGCATCATCTGCAACAGGGTCGGCGGCTTGTTGTCGACTGGATCGTCCATAAATCCCTCGTCTGCCATGGGTTTGGGACAAGCATAGACAACCCCAGGGAAAAGATCGCAGCGCGCCTCGGCTGCGATCTTTTCAGAAACGCCTGATCAGTTGTCGTAGCCCAGGTTCGGCGCCAGCCAGCGCTCGGTCACGCTCAGGTCCTGGCCCTTGCGCGCGGTGTAGCTCTGGACCTGGTCCTTGTCGATCTTGCCCACGGCGAAATACTGCGCCTGGGGATGGGCGAAGTACCAGCCGCTGACCGCCGCCGCCGGGAACATCGCGTAGTGTTCGGTGAGGAACACGCCGCTGCGTCCGGCTTTCAGTTCGCTGGCCTCGGGGTCGAGCAGGCGGAACAGGGTGGCTTTCTCGGTGTGATCCGGGCAGGCCGGGTATCCGGGGGCAGGGCGGATGCCGGTGTATTGCTCCTTGATCAGCGCCTCGTTGTCCAGGCGCTCATCCTTGGCATAGCCCCAATACTCCTTGCGCACCTGCTGGTGCAGCCATTCGGCGCAAGCTTCGGCCAATCGGTCGGCCAGGGCCTTGACCATGATCGAGTTGTAGTCGTCGCCGGCGTTCTGGTAGGCCTTGGCGACTTCTTCGGCACCGATGCCGGCGGTGGTGATGAAGCCACCGACATAGTCGGTCACGCCGCTGTCCTTGGGTGCGACGAAGTCGGCCAGGGAGAAGTTCGGCTTGCCGTCGGTCTTGATGATCTGCTGGCGCAGGTGATGCAGGCGCGCCAGTGGCTTGCCGTCGTCGCCATAGACTTCCAGGTCGTCGTCATGCACTTGGTTGGCCGGCCAGAAGCCGAACACGGCACGGGCGCTGATGAGTTTCTCGTCGATCAGCTTGCGCAGCATCGCCCGGGCATCGGCGTACAGCGCGGTGGCCGCTTCGCCGACCACTTCGTCGGTGAGGATGCGCGGGTATTTGCCGGCCAGGTCCCAGGAAATGAAAAACGGCGTCCAGTCGATGTACTCGGCCAGAACGTTCAGGTCGATATCGTCCAGCACCCGTGCGCCGGTGAAAGTCGGCTTGACCGGCTGGTAGCTGCTCCAGTCGAACTGCGGCTTCTTCGCCACCGCCGCCGGGTAGCTCAGGCGCTCGGTGCGGGCGCTGCGGTTGGAGGTGCGCTCGCGCACGTCTATGTAGTCCAGGCGGGTCTTCTCGACAAACGCCGGCTTGAGCTCCTTGGACAGCAACTGCGTCGCCACGCCCACGGCGCGGGAGGCGTCGGTGACGTAAATCACTGCATCATTGCTGTACTTGGGTTCGATCTTCACGGCGGTATGGGCCTTGGAGGTCGTGGCGCCACCGATCATCAGCGGCAGGTGGAAGTCCTGGCGCTGCATCTCCCGCGCCACATGCACCATTTCATCCAGGGACGGTGTGATCAGGCCGGACAGGCCGATGATGTCGCACTTCTCATCTTTGGCCACCTGAAGGATTTTCTCCGCCGGCACCATCACGCCGAGGTCGACCACGTCGTAGCCGTTGCACCCCAGCACCACGCCGACAATGTTCTTGCCGATGTCGTGGACGTCGCCCTTGACCGTGGCCATCAGGATCTTGCCCTTGGCCTCTGGCTTGTCGCCTTTTTCCGCTTCGATGAACGGAATCAGGTGCGCCACGGCCTGCTTCATCACGCGGGCGGACTTGACCACCTGGGGCAGGAACATCTTGCCGGCGCCAAACAGGTCGCCGACGATGTTCATGCCGGCCATCAGCGGGCCTTCGATCACTTCGATCGGGCGGGCGAAGGACAGGCGCGATTCCTCGGTGTCCTCGACGATGTGGGTGGTGATGCCCTTGACCAGCGCGTGCTCCAGGCGCTTGTTCACTTCCCAGCCGCGCCATTCTTCGGTTTCCGCTTCCTTGACGCTGCCGTCGCCCTTGTACTTGTCGGCGATCGCGAGGAGGGCGTCGGTGCCTTCGGGTGTACGGTTGAGGATCACGTCTTCCACCGCGTCGCGCAGTTCCACCGGGATCTGGTCGTAGATCTCCAGTTGGCCGGCGTTGACGATGCCCATGGTCAGGCCCGCGCGGATCGCGTGCAGCAGGAACACCGAGTGGATCGCCTCGCGCACCGGGTTGTTGCCACGGAACGAGAACGACACGTTGGACACGCCACCGGAGGTCAGCGCGTAGGGCAGTTCGTCGCGGATGTAGGCGCAGGCGTTGATGAAATCCACGGCATAGTTGTTGTGCTCTTCGATACCGGTGGCGACGGCGAAGATGTTCGGGTCGAAGATGATGTCTTCCGGCGGGAAGCCAACCTCGTTGACCAGGATATCGTAGGAGCGCTTGCAGATTTCCTTCTTGCGCGCCTCGGTGTCGGCCTGGCCGGCTTCGTCGAAGGCCATCACCACCACGGCGGCGCCGTAGCGCTTGCACAGCTTGGCGTGGTGGATGAACTGCTCGACGCCTTCCTTCATGCTGATGGAGTTGACGATGCCCTTGCCCTGGATGCACTTGAGGCCAGCTTCGA
Organism: Pseudomonas sp. R3-56; assembly: GCF_051132075.1. Lineage (NCBI taxonomy): Bacteria > Pseudomonadati > Pseudomonadota > Gammaproteobacteria > Pseudomonadales > Pseudomonadaceae > Pseudomonas > Pseudomonas sp. R3-56. The sequence continues at coordinate 2,383,098 of NZ_CP071657.1, forward strand.
TGACTTCCCACTTGGAGGAGTCGATCATGATCGGCACGCGGGAAATGTCCGGTTCGCCGGCGATCAGATTGAAGAAGGTCACCATGGCCTTCTTCGAATCGAGCATGCCCTCGTCCATGTTGATGTCGATCACCTGGGCGCCGGCCTCGACCTGTTGCAGTGCCACTTCCAGGGCTTCGGTGTAGTTGTCTTCGCGGATCAGCCGGGCGAATTTGGCGGAGCCGGTGATGTTGGTCCGCTCGCCGACGTTGACGAACAACGAGCTGCGATCGATGGTGAACGGTTCCAGGCCCGACAGGCGGCACGCCCGGGGAATCTCGGGAATCTGCCGCGGAGCATAACCAGCGACGGCCTTGGCGATAGCTTCGATGTGTGCCGGGGTGGTGCCGCAGCAACCGCCGACGATATTGAGGAAGCCGCTCTGGGCAAATTCTTCAATGACCTTGGCGGTGTCCACCGGCAGCTCGTCGTATTCGCCGAATTCGTTGGGCAGGCCGGCGTTGGGGTGCGCCGACACATGGGTGCTGGCCTTGTTCGACAGTTCTTCCAGGTACGGGCGCAGTTCGCTGGCGCCGAGGGCGCAGTTCAGGCCGACGGAGATCGGCTTGGCGTGGGCCACCGAGTTCCAGAAGGCTTCGGTGGTCTGGCCGGAGAGGGTGCGGCCGGAGGCGTCGGTGATGGTGCCGGAAATCATGATCGGCAACTCGATGCCCAGCTCTTCATAGACGCCTTGCACGGCGAAGATCGCGGCCTTGGCATTGAGCGTGTCGAAAATGGTCTCGATCAGGATCAGGTCGGCGCCGCCTTCGATCAGGCCCTTGGTGGCTTCGGTGTAGTTCTCCACCAGCTCGTCGAAGGTCACGTTGCGGTAGCCGGGGTTGTTCACATCCGGCGACAGCGAGCAGGTGCGGCTGGTCGGGCCGAGCACGCCGGCGACGAAGCGCGGCTTGTCCGGGGTTTCGAGGGTCTTGGCGTCGGCCACCTTGCGGGCCAGGCGCGCGCCTTCCAGGTTCAGCTCGTAGGCCAGGCCCTGCATGCCGTAGTCGGCCTGGGACACCTGGGTGGCGTTGAAGGTGTTGGTTTCGAGGATGTCGGCGCCGGCATCCAGGTAGGCCTTTTCGATAGCGCCAATCACGTCGGGGCGGGTCAGCACGAGCAAGTCGTTGTTGCCCTTGACGTCGCTCGGCCAGTCGGCGAAGCGTTTGCCACGGTAGTCCTGCTCTTCCAGCTTGTAGCTCTGGATCATCGTGCCCATGCCGCCGTCGAGGATCAGGATGCGTTCCTTGAGGGCCTGCTGGAGAAGATAAAGGCGAGCGCTGCGATCAGACATAGGACTACCTGGAAAAAAGACCATTACGAAGGCCGGAATGATAGCAAACCTGTGCAGGATTTGATCATGGAGGGCTTTTGCATGAATTTAGCTCATGTTCGCAAGCGGTACCGGCCCGATCTATTACCGGCTCTGGCCGGTGCAGGGGGGATCGTGCACAAGACCCACATCACCTATGGCTTGAGCGCAGCGAAGATGGCGCGGATCAAGCGCGACCTCGCCCGGCAGTTGCTGCTTCGCGCCCTTGCGCGGTCGGCTGCTTTCCTGACAAAAATACTGGGACTTTGTCCGGCGCGATGATTGGCGTAAACTGCCGGCAAGCCTGCGAGGAGTTTCCATGACCGCCATTACCATTACCGATGCCGCCCACGATTACCTGGCCGACCTGCTGTCCAAGCAGAACACCCCGGGTATCGGGATCCGCATCTTCATCACCCAGCCCGGCACCCAGTACGCAGAGACGTGCATTGCCTACTGCAAGCCGGGAGAAGAAAAACCCGAAGATACCGCGCTGGGGCTCAAGAGCTTCACCGCGTACATCGACTCGTTCAGCGAAGCTTTCCTGGACGATGCGGTGGTCGACTACGCCACCGACCGCATGGGCGGCCAGCTGACCATCAAGGCGCCGAACGCCAAGGTACCGATGGTCAACGCCGACAGTCCGGTCAACGAGCGCATCAACTATTACCTGCAAACCGAGATCAACCCGGGGCTGGCCAGCCACGGCGGCCAGGTGTCGCTGATCGACGTGGTGGAAGACGGCATCGCCGTGCTCCAGTTCGGCGGCGGTTGCCAGGGCTGCGGCCAGGCTGACGTGACCTTGAAGGAAGGCATCGAGCGCACCTTGCTCGAGCGCATCCCGGAACTCAAGGGCGTACGCGACGTGACCGACCACACGCAGAAAGAAAACGCCTACTACTGATAGGTGCTAGCTGCGCGCAGAACACTGTGGCGAGGGAGCTTGCTCCCGCTCGATTGCGTAGCAATCGCAAGGCAACCCGCGCGTCTTCCGTGATTGACGCGTGAGTCGCCAGGGGACCGCTTCGCGGTCCAGCGGGAGCAAGCTCCCTCGCCACAAAAGCTTCTGTGATCAGCATGCCATCTTAAAGGCGCCGCCGATCCCTGTGGAAGCGAGCTTGCTCGCGATAGCGGTGGGTCAGCTTGCGTTGATGTTGAACGTCCCATGGTCATCGCGAGCAAGCTCGCTCCCACAGGATCCGGGTCAGGGTCACGATTCCGGCGGGCACCACCAGTCGTGTGGGAGCGGGCCTGCTCGCGAAGGGGCCGGCACATTCGACATCGTTGCCGGCTGATCCGCCGCTTTCGCGAGCAGGCTCGCTCCCACAAGGGATTCCGGTTGAGCCATATCGACGAGTCAGGGCCTGTACAGATGCGCATGGCCGGCGCGATACAGCGATGATTCGCTGAACACATCATTGCCCAACACACGCCCCACCAGTATCAGCGCCGTACGTCGAAAGCCCTTGGCTTGGACCTTCCCGGCGATATCCTCCAGCGTACCCACCACCCAATCCTGATCCGGCCACGTGGCCCGGTGAATCACCGCGATCGGACAATCCGCGCCGTAGTGGGGCAGCAGTTCGGCGACTATTTTTTCCAGGTGATTGACGCCCAGGTGAATCGCCATGGTTGCGCCATGCTGTGCCAGGCTGGCGAGTTCTTCACCGGAGGGCATCGCGGTCTTGTCCGCGTAACGGGTCAGGATCACGCTCTGGGACACGTCCGGTAGCGTCAGCTCGGCGCCGAGCAGGGCCGCGCAGGCTGAGGTGGCGGTGACGCCCGGAACGATTTCGAAAGGGATGTCCAGCTCCCGCAGGCAGCGGATCTGCTCGCCGATTGCGCCATACAGACTCGGATCGCCGGAGTGCACCCGGGCCACGTCCTGGCCGTTCAGATGCGCGATCCTGATCAGTTCGACGATCTGTTCCAGGTGCAGCTCTGCGCTGTTGACCACCTGTTCGGCGCTGTGGCCTTCGAGCACGGCCGCCGGCACCAGGGAGCCGGCATAGATGATCACCGGGCAACGGTGGATCAGGCGCTGGCCTTTCACGGTGATCAGTTCCGGGTCGCCGGGGCCGGCACCGATGAAGTAAACGGTCATGACCGGTTCCTGTAGAAAAGGGCCTTGCATGAGCGGCGCTCATGATTCCGGCGGCGATTATCGAGGGTTACGAAGCTGTCGCCAATGCCAGAGTGGCTTGCGCGCTTTTCTGGCGGGTAATCAGCAGCCTCGCGGGTGAATCGCCCAGTTGATCGGCCAGGGCAAGGGCGGCGCTTTCGGCGACGCCGTGGCAGCCCGTACGCTCGAAGGCGATCCGGGAACGCTGGCTGAGCTGCGTTTGATAACCCGCCAACTGCTCGGCAGTGAAGCAGGTCAGTGGCAGCGCCAATTGCTCGGCCAGCTCCAGCAGGCCTGGTTCGTCGTGCTTGAGATCGATACTGGCCACGGCCTGTACGTCATCGAGCGCAATGCCGTGGGCCAACAGCGTCTGCTCAAGCAATGCCCGCAACGCACTGGCCGGGCAACCGCGTTGGCAGCCCAGGCCGACCACCAGGAGCGGCCCGCTACTCATGCGTCGTGGCGAGCCTGGGCGCCACGGCGAAACAGCCAGGCGCTGATCAGGCCCAGGGCGAGCCAGAACGCGACATTGGTCAGTTGCGCGGCGATCTTGAACTGGCTTTCCAGCGCCTCGGGAGCCAGCATCGAATGGACTTCAGGCTGCGGCGCGCCGATGACATGAGGAACGACCAAGGTCGCGACACCCAGCAGCTTCAGCAGCCACTGCCGGCCGAAGGCAATCAGGGCTATGCCTACCGCCGTGGACGCCGCCGTGCCAATCCACCACATCTGCCGCTGGGCCAGCTCAGCCGCCGCCGTGCCAGGCAGTTCCGGTGGCAGGCCAAGCGTTGGCGCGAGGACGAAGGTGGCGTAACCGGCCAGGCCCCAAAGCAAGCCCTGGGACGTACGCGTCGGCTCGCGCAAGGTGTACAGGCCCGCCAGCATCAGGGCGAAACCCACCGCGACCACCAGGTTGCCGCCCGTGGTGGCGAGCAGGCGTTGCCAGCCGTCTTGCGGCTCCCAGGCTTCGTCGTCATGGCTGTGGGCAGCGCCCGAAACATGCTCATGGACTTCGCTGGCCGGGGCCTTTTCGTAGGTTTCGGCTTGCTGAATCAACGGCGAGACCCACAGGCTTTGTAGAAGAGTCAACAGCAGGGCGGCCAGCAGCCCACTGAAACCGGCAGTCCGAGCGATACGCTTGATCATGTCGTCAGGTCTCAGTGGCACGGGAACGCGGCGCTATGCCGGGTGTCGTGGGCCGCGTTGTGCACCGCTTCGATGTGGGAGAAACCGGCGAAGTAGACCAGGCCCGCACCGAGGATCGAGGCGAGGACCGCCGCGCTCAGGCGCTGGCTCAGGGTGACAGTGCTGCTGGTGGTGCGGGCGGTGCTGCTGATGGTCGACATGGCGCTTCCCTCGGGTTTGTCGGCGGGGAAGCGAGCGCAATGAAAATCCGGGCGAGGGCTCGCCAGAATTCGAACAGCGCCCGCCCACCGCGGGTTTGTTGAGCTTGAGTCATGGGCCGGTCTCCGGGCTCGCGAGGGGCTGGGCCGAAGCCTTGCCTGCAAGCGTCACCTTCCCATGCCAAGGCACAGTGGATTCGACGCTTCGCTCGCTTACCGTTGCGGGGGCAGCACCGGACTGACGTGGCCTTGGAGTAAAGCACACGATTCACCGGTTTCCCGTTTCACCCTGTGAAGGGCACCCGTAACTAGGCCGACAGGAGACCATGGGCGAGGCCGGGGCGTCAATCGCGGCTTCGCGCCGCTGACATCACGGAATATTTTCCATCTCCCCCTGCAAAAGCCTCAAGTCGGGCCGATAACGAGGCAGGCGTACCCACAATTATCCCAAACAATACGCCGGCGGCATGGACGCTCGACCACCATCCGAGGTCTTCCCATGTCCCTACGCAGCTTGAATATCGCCCCCAGAGCCTTTCTCGGCTTCACTGTCATCGCACTGCTTGTCGTCGTCCTCGGCGTGTTCGCCGCCAATCGCATGTCGGTCATCCGCCAGGCTTCGGTGGACATGGAGCAGACCCAGGTGCCCAGCGTCAGCCATCTGGCCAGTGTGATGGAAAGCGTCTTGCGCATGCGCATCCTCTCGTTTCGCATACTGGTGAACCGTGACCCGGCCAGCCTGAACGAGGCCGACGGGCGCGTCGGTGTGCTGGTGGAAAAACTGCACAAGGCCAATAACAGCTATGCGGCGCTGCCGGCCACCCCGCAAGAGGCCGAGCTGTACAAGACTTTTTCCGCGACGCTTGCAAAGTATCTCGAGGCCCAGCAGGAAATGCTCCAGCTGTCGCGTCAGGACAAGCTTGATCAACTGCGCGCCCATATCAATACGCGGATCAAGGAAGGCACCGACCTGATGGGCGAACAGCTCAACAAACTCATCGAGTTCAACGTGACCAGCGCCGGCGAAGCATCGGCCAAGGCTGACGGCTACTACAGCAGCGCCATCACCGGCATCATCGTCGTCTCGGTCATCGCCGCGCTGGCGACCGTGTTGCTGGCCTTGCTCCTGACCCGCAGCATTGTCACGCCGCTGAATCGAGCGCTCGAAGCAGCCCGGACCATTGCCAGCGGCAATCTGGTCACCGTCATCGTCGACGACGGCAAGGACGAACCTGCGCGATTGCTCCAGGCCTTGGGCGCCATGCAGGGCAGTCTGCGCCAGACCATCGAGCAGATTGCCGGTTCCGCCACCCAGCTGGGCGCCGCCGCTGAAGAGTTGAGTGCCGTCACCCAGGAATCTTCCCGTGGCTTGCAACGGCAGCACAGCGAAATCGAGCAGGCGGCCACCGCCGTCAATGAGATGACCGCCGCGGTCGAGGAGGTTGCCCGCAACGCGGTGTCCACTTCCGAAGCCTCGAACCAGTCCACCCAGGCGGCCCGGGAAGGGCGCACGCGAGTGGTGGAGACCGTCGATGCGATCCAGACCATGACCCACGACGTGCAAGCCACCGCCGCGATGATCGAGGGCCTGGCAGTCCAGGGCCGCGACATCGGCAAGGTGCTGGACGTGATCCGCGCCATCGCAGAACAGACCAACCTGCTGGCCCTTAACGCGGCCATCGAAGCCGCCAGGGCCGGGGAGGCCGGACGTGGTTTCGCGGTGGTGGCCGATGAAGTCCGCGCCTTGGCCCATCGCACCGCGCAATCGACCCAGGAAATCGAAAAAATGGTCGCCGGCATCCAGAACGGCACCGGCGAGGCCGTGCAGTCGATGCAGCAAAGCAACCAGCGCACCCAAAGCACCCTGGAACTGGCCCGTGGCGCCGGCGTGGCGCTGGAACAGATCACCCAGTCGATCCACCAGATCAACGAGCGCAACCTGGTCATTGCCAGCGCGTCCGAAGAACAGGCCCAGGTCTCCCGCGAAGTGGACCGCAACCTGATGAACATCCGTGACCTGGCGACCCAATCGGCCAGCGGCGCGCAACAGACCAGCGACGCCACTCACGAACTGTCGCGCCTGGCGGTGGGTTTGAATGCGACGGTGGCGCGCTTCGTTATTTGAGATAGGGTTGAAGCTGGATACCGCGCGAACAGGAGCAATGCATGCGCTTTTCAGCCTTGACCCAACGCATCACCGGCGACGGCGCCGCCGCCTGGCAGATCCATGACCGGGCGCTGGCCATGCGCGAACAGGGCAGGGAGGTGCTGTTGCTGTCGGTGGGCGATCCGGATTTCGACACGCCACCGGCCATTGTCGAGGCCGCCGTCGCCAGCCTGCGGGCGGGGGATACGCATTACTCGGATACCCGTGGCCTGCATGCGTTGCGCGCCAGCATCGCCCGGCGCCACCAGCAACGTTGCGGCCAACCGGTGGGCGCCGGGCACGTTACGGTGCTGCCCGGCGCCCAGTGTGCGGTCTTCGCGGTCGCGCAATGCCTGCTCGACCCCGGCGACGAGGTGATTGTCGCCGAACCGATGTACGTCACCTACGAAGCGGTCTTTGGCGCCTGCGGGGCGAAAGTGGTCCCGGTGGCGGTGCGTCCGGAAAACGCTTTTCGGGTAGAGCCGGCCGACGTGGCCCGGCTGATCACGCCGCGTACCCGCGCGATGCTGCTCAACAGCCCCAACAATCCCTCCGGCGCCAGCCTGCCGCTAGCTACCTGGCAAGCGTTGGCGCAACTGTGCATCGAGCATGACCTGTGGCTGATCAGCGATGAGGTCTACAGCGACTTGCTCTACGACGGCGAACATATCAGCCCGGCCAGCCTGCCGGGCATGGCCGAGCGCACCGCCACCCTCAACAGCCTGTCCAAATCCCACGCCATGACGGGCTGGCGCATCGGCTGGGCCATCGGCCCCGAGCCCCTTGCCGGGCATCTGGCCAACCTGTCGCTGTGCATGCTGTTCGGCCTGCCGGACTTCGTCCAGCGCGCCGCCCAGGTTGCCCTTGAGCGGGATCTGCCTGAAGTGGCGCGGATGCGCGAGGAATATCGCCAGCGCCGTGATCTGGTGTGCGCGGCGCTGGAGGGGCGTGCGGGCCTCAGGCCGGTACGGCCTGATGGCGGGATGTTCGTGATGGTCGACGTGTGCCAGACGGGTCTCGCCGCCCAGGCATTTGCCGAGCGCCTGCTGGACGGCTATGGCGTGTCGGTGCTCGCGGGCGAGGCGTTCGGGCCGAGCGCGGCGGGGCATATCCGGATCGGCCTGGTGGTCGAGCAAGTGCAATTGGCGGATGCGTGCCGGCGGATCGTCGAGTGTGCGGCGGCCCTGTTGCAGGCCGATTGGTAAAGTTTTGTAGAGGCTGTGTGAAATTGTGTAAGGGTTTTGCTCGACCACGGGCGCCGGCGTATATCCTTGCGGCTTGAGATTTCTTGCGCCTGTGGGACAGCTATCGCGAGCAAGCTCGCTCCCACAGGGGTTTCGGTACGCAGCAAAAACCGTGTGGGAGCGAGCTTGCTCGCGATGAGTCCCGCCCAGGCGCCACCGTATTTTCTGGACCACCCCATGCCCAACATCCTCCTCGTCGAAGACGACGCCGCCCTTTGCGAACTGATCTCCAGCTACCTGGAGCGCAACGGCTATCAGGTCAGCGTCCTCAACCGTGGCGATCACGTCCGTGAGCGGGCACGGGCCAATCCGCCGGATCTGGTGATCCTCGACCTGATGCTGCCGGGCCTGGATGGCTTGCAAGTCTGCCGCCTGCTGCGCGCCGATTCGGCGACCCTGCCGATCCTGATGCTCACCGCCCGGGACGACAGCCACGACCAGGTGCTGGGCCTGGAAATGGGCGCCGATGACTACGTCACCAAGCCCTGCGAGCCGCGGGTATTGCTGGCGCGGGTACGCACCCTGCTGCGGCGCAGTAGCCTCACTGAACCGCAAACGGTCAACGACCGTATTGTCATGGGCAACCTGTGCATCGATCTGTCCGAGCGCACTGTCACCTGGCGTGGGCAACCGGTGGAGCTGTCCAGCGGCGAGTACAACCTGCTGGTGGTGCTGGCCCGGCATTCCGGAGAGGTGCTCAGCCGCGACCAGATCTTGCAGCGCTTGCGCGGCATCGAATTCAACGGCACCGATCGCTCGGTGGACGTGGCCATTTCCAAGTTGCGGCGCAAATTCGACGACAACGCCGGCGAGGCGCGCAAGATCAAGACCGTGTGGGGCAAGGGTTACCTGTTCAGCCGTTCCGAGTGGGAATGCTGATCGATGTGGAAACTGCTGATTCGTCTCTATCTCGTGACCATTGTCTCCTACAGCGCGGCGATCTACCTGATGCCGGACCTGGTGATCCGCCTGTTCCATGAGCGCTTCCAGACTTACAACCTCGACTATTCCCGTGGCCTGCAAACCTTGATGGCCAAGCAGTTTCGCGCCGTGCCCAGCGCGCAATGGCCGGCGCTGGCAGCGCAGATGGACAAGGAGTTCGAGCCGCTGCACATCGAGCTCGCCGCCACCGATGATGCGGATTTCACCGCCGCCGAGCAGGCGCGTCTGCAGCGCGGTGAGAATGTGGTGCGCATCGGCGACTGGGGTTGGCGAACCCTGGCGGCCGCGCCGCTGGATGGGCGTACCGCGGTCAAGATGATCGTTCCCCCGGATCCGGCGGATGTCAGCTGGCTGTACTGGAGCATCAACGTGCTGATCGGCGCGACGATGCTTGGCTGTCTGCTGCTCTGGCTGCGGCCGCACTGGCGCGATCTGGAGCGGCTCAAGCGCACCGCCGAGCGTTTCGGCAAGGGCCACCTGGGTGAGCGCACGCATATCGCGCCGCGCTCCAACATCGGCAGCCTGGCCCATGTTTTCGACACCATGGCGGGCGATATCGAGAACCTGCTCAATCAGCAGCGCGACCTGCTCAATGCCGTCTCCCATGAGCTGCGCACGCCGTTGACCCGGCTCGATTTCGGCCTGGCACTGGCCTTGTCCGAGGATTTGCCGGCGCCCAGCCGCGAGCGTCTGCAAGGGTTGGTGGCGCACATTCGTGAGTTGGATGAGTTGGTGCTGGAGCTGTTGTCCTATAGCCGCCTGCAGAACCCCGAGCGCCTGCCGGAGCGAGTCGAAGTGCCGCTGGACGAGTTCATCGACAGCATCCTCGGCAGCCTCGATGAAGACCTGGCGGCGCCGGAGGTGGTGATCGACGTTTTGCTGCACGGGGCGCTGGAGCGTTTCGAGCTCGACCCGCGCCTCACCGCCAGGGCCTTGCAGAACCTGCTGCGCAATGCGATGCGCTATTGCGAAAGGCGCATCCAGGTGGGGGTGCTGGTCAGCGAGCAAGGCTGCGAAATCTGGGTCGACGATGACGGCATCGGCATTCCCGACAGCGAGCGTGAGCGGGTATTCGAGCCGTTCTACCGGCTGGACCGCAGCCGTGATCGCGCCACGGGCGGCTTCGGCCTCGGCCTGGCGATCAGCCGCCGCGCCCTGCAAGCCCAGGGCGGCACCCTGACGGTCGAAGCCTCGCCGCTGGGCGGGGCACGCTTCCGGCTCTGGCTACCCCCAACCTGCTGATCACCTCCTGTGGCGAGGGAGTTGCTCCCGCTGGGCCACAAAGTGGCCCCTCTTCAGCCAAACAACCCCGCCGCAATATTGATCGAAAACCCCAGGATCGCGGTGTTGAACACAAACCCGATCAACGACTGCGCCAACACGATCTTGCGCAACTGCCGCGTCGCAACACCCACGTCCGAAGTCTGCACCGCCACGCCGATGGTGAAAGAGAAGTACAGAAAGTCCCAGTAGTTCGGCGTGGTCAGGCCCTCGGCAAAACGCAGGGCGGGCTCCTTGCCGGACCAGGTGTAATACAGGCGGGCGTAGTGCACGCTGAAAATCACCCCGATCAGTAGCCATGAACCGATCACGGTCAATGCCGTGAAACCGTAATGCAGCAGCTTGCCTGCGGTTTGCAGGTCGCGGCTGCCGGCCAGTTCGAAGGTGATGGTCGCCAGGCTCGCCAAGGCCGCGATGCAAACCATCAGCAGGACCAGCCCGGCGTTCTCGTCTTCGATTTCGGCGATGCGCTTGACGTCAGGTGCCTTGGCTCGCACCGTCAGCCAGAACATCAGCGCCAGGTAGGTCCAGACCCCGACGTTCCAGCCGATCAGGACCTTGCCGATGATCGAATCCGCGGGGATCAGCAGGCCCGCCGCCAGGCCGATGACCGTGGCGTAGGAAAGACGCGGGTGAGTGCGGGTGAGGCGGGGCATGAGAGCTCACTGTGGCGGGGGAATGCCGGGGAGTATGAATCAGATCTTAGCCGAAGCAGTCAGGCTCGGGTTCTTCATTTGCGGCGACTGCCGCCTTCGCGAGCAGGCTCGCTCCCACATGAATTTGTGTATGGACGAGCTTGATCGTGATGACGAGGTGTCTTTCGTCGCAAATATTCCGCCGATGATGGCTTTTTGATGCTTGGTTCGTGCACCGCCGTACCAATTGTGTACAATCGCCGACTTTTCAACCAGGCATGGAAGCAGTTCGGCCTTTTGGCCACGAGAAAAATCCATGCTCATCGGCAGCTATTCCCCCGCCCTTGTTTCGATTTCCCTGTTTGTCGCGATCCTGGCGTCCTATACCGCGCTGGACCTGACCGGACGCATTGCCACTGCCCAGGGTCGGGCCGTGCATTTCTGGATGGCGGGTGGTGCCTTGGCGATGGGGGTGGGCATCTGGTCCATGCATTTCATCGGCATGCTCGCGTTCAGCTTGCCGGTGGAGCTTGGCTACGATGTGGCGATTACTGCGTTGTCGCTGCTGATCGCCATCCTTTCCAGCGGCTTTGCCCTCTGGCTGGTCAGCCAGCCACAACTGCGGGCCTGGCAACTGGTGTTCGGCGCGCTGGTGATGGGCACTGGCATCAGCGCCATGCACTACACCGGTATGGCGGCCCTGCGGATGCAGCCGGGCATCGATTATGACCCGACGCTGTTCGGCGCCTCGTTGGTAATAGCCGTGGTGGCGTGCGCGGCGGCGTTATGGATCGCCTTTCACCTGCGCCAGAACACCCCTCATGTACGTCTCGCTCGCGCCGGTGCCGCCGTGGTGATGGGCGCTGCCATCGTCGGCATGCATTACACCGGCATGGCCGCGGCGCAGTTCAGCGAAGGCAGTTTCTGCGGCTCCCTGGACGGTTTGAGCGGTAAGGGCCTGGATAACCTGGTGCTGATCACCACCTTGGCGGTGCTGGCGATTGCCTTGCTGACTTCGATCCTCGATGCGCGCCTGGAAGCCCGTACCGCGGAACTGGCCAAGTCCTTGACCCAGGCCAATCGCGAACTGACCCAACTGGCCCTGCACGACCCCCTGACCGGCCTGCCCAACCGGGTCTTGCTGGCGGATCGCATCGGCCAGGCGATGCACCGGGTGCAAGAGCAGGGCGGTTGTTTCGCCCTGATGTTCATCGATCTGGACGGCTTCAAACCGGTCAACGATGCCTTTGGCCACCACATGGGTGACTTGTTGCTGCGGGACGTCGCGCTGCGTCTGCGTGAAGACCTGCGCAGCCAGGACACCCTGGCGCGGATTGGTGGTGACGAGTTTGTCCTGCTGGTGCAACTCGCCGAGCCGGACGACGCCTTGCGCCTGGCCGCGCGTCAGGTCGGGCTGATCGGTCGCACGTTCCGGGTCGCCGACCATGACCTGCAGATTTCCGCCAGCGTCGGCATCGCGCTGTACCCTGGCAATGGCCAGAGCGCCGATGAATTGCTGATGAATGCCGATGCGGCGATGTACCACGCCAAGGGTGCCGGCAAGAATGGCTACAGCTTTTTCGACGCCTCGATGAACAGCAACGCCCGCCGGCAACTGCAACTGCTGCAGGATTTGCGCATCGCGGTCGAACAGCGCCAGTTCAGCCTCCATTACCAGCCCAAATTCGACGCAGCGAAAGGCCGCCCGGTGGGCGCCGAAGCGCTGTTGCGCTGGAACCATCCGACCCAGGGCCTGCTGATGCCCGATACCTTCATCGACCTGGCGGAAAAGACCGGGCTGATCATCCCGATCGGCGAATGGGTGCTGAACGAAGCCTGCCGGCAGATGCGCGAATGGTACGTGTTGGGCTACACCGACTGGCGTATCGCGGTGAACCTGTCGGCGTTGCAGTTCTGCCATACGGGCCTGGTGCAGAGCGTGGCCAAGGCATTGGAGACGCACCACTTGCCGGCCAACAGCCTGACCCTGGAAATCACCGAGACCACTGCCATGAGCGACGCGGACGCGAGCATGACGGTGCTGCAACAGCTCTCGGACATGGGCGTGGACCTGTCCATCGACGACTTCGGCACCGGTTATTCGAGCCTGATGTACCTCAAGCGCCTGCCGGCCAACGAGCTGAAGATCGACCGCGGTTTCGTGCGAGACCTTGAGCACGACAGTGACGACGCGGCTATCGTCTCGGCCATCGTCGCCCTCGGCCAGGCCTTGGGCCTGCGGATCGTTGCCGAAGGCGTGGAGACCGATGTGCAACAGGACTTCCTCACCCAGTTGGGCTGCGATTCGCTGCAGGGGTATCTGCTGGGGCACCCGCAGCCGGCCGAACACTTCCTGAGGGACATTCGTCAGGCCCGACGCGTCGAGATGGCCTGAGGCGATCGTTCAGGGAACGATCTCGAACGCGGTACTGCCCAGCCGTTCGCCATTGATCAGCAGATGGACCGCATGCCGGCCCGCGTAGTGCCGGCGGGTGGTCAGCTCGCGAATCTGCTGGGAACGGCTGAGACTGGCAGAAGCCAGGGCGGGCAGGTCGAAGGTCTTCAGCTTGAACACTTTGGCTGACGTGCCGCCGGATGCTTTCACATAGTCGATCGCATAATCGATCACCAGGCGCTGGCTTTGTCCGGCCGTGGACTGCACCTTGAACGACAAGGTGATGGGCTCGCCCAGGCGAATCACCGCTGGCGTCACTTGCAGCTCGGAAACTTCCACCTGCGCCCTGGCGCCCGCGCCGATAACCGCCAGCGCCCGCGGATTGCCTTGCTTGATCAGGCTGCGCAGCGCGTGTCGGGCAATCCATGCGCTATGGCGCTCGTGTAATGGCCAGCCTTCGATCCGCTCCAGGACCCAATCGGGATGCTGCTTGGTCACGTCGTTCAGGTGATTGGCGACGGATTTGCGCACGTACAGGCTGTCGTCGGCCTTGAGCGCATCAAGGATTCCGGCGGCGAGTTCCGGGTTGGCCTGGATCGGCTCCAGGTGAAACGACCAAGGCAAGCGCGGCCGGCTGCCTTCGCTGGCAAGGCGGCGGACGTGCTCGTTGGCGTCCAGCGCCCAGTCATGCATGACCCCGAGGGTGCGTGTCAGGTCGTCGCGCAGGAAATGCCGCACGGCAAACTCAGCGGAGCCAAACCGGGTGAAATACTTGAGCGCGTCCATTGACAGCTCGAAGGTGTGCCGACCGTAGGAGGCGACGTAGTGCGGCAGGAACATGCTGACGAACATGCTGTTCACACGCGGGGCCACGGCTCGCAGCACCTCCAGCGAGGCTTCGTAACTCAGCGGCAGGACCTCATGCAGGCACTCGCTGACCCGCGCCATGCGCTGCATCACCGACAGGTCGGCCAGCCCGTCATTGGCCAGGTTCAAGAATGCTTTCGCATCGAAGGCCGGGTACACCGCGCGCATTTCGCTGGCGATGTGTTCAAGGCGCGCGGCGTTGAAGATTTCCTTGAGGGCGGGGGAAGAGGTGGTGGTGCTCATGTTGGGTCCGTCCGGCGGGTGTTGGGTCAAGGCTCGCCACTATGCCATGCCAGACCCGTGGCGAGGGAGCTTGCTCCCGCTCGGCCGGTCCGACGCCTCGGGCGCAGCAGTCGTAAACCCGGGGAATGCGGTATCACTGAATGATCGCGTTGCCTGGATTGGGGTCGCTGCGCAACCCAGCGGGAGCAAGCTCCCTCGCCACATGGGAATGGGGGCCTTCTGAAGCAACAGTAAACGGAATGATTCGCCGCCAGTGCAGTCCCAGATTCAGTACCTTGAATAACTGGAGTTTTTTATGCGTAAACCAACCTTGATCGCCAGTCTGGTCCTGATCGCCGGCCTCGGAGCCTTTGGGCCCGTTGCGCAAGCGGTCGAGAAAACCGGAGACGCCCTTGAGCATTCGCCGAGCAATGGCCGCCGGCTGGTGGAAAATGACCGGGTACCGGCAGACTATCAGCGCGCGGACAGGGCCATGAAGGACTGGAAGCAGAAGAAACTCGAGCAGCCGACCGACGAGCAGCAATGGGTGCAGATCGACGACAAGTACCTGCTGATCGAAACCGTGTCCGGCGCCATCGTCAAGATCGTTCCCGCCACACGCTAGACCCTCAAAGCACTTCGCCCTTGTCCCACAAGTGGACCAGCTCGCCAGGTGCCCGGTCCTCGGGCACCTGCAGCACCATCTCGTCATCCTGATCGTTCGCCCGATAACGTACCTCGATCTGGAAATACCTTTGGTCGCCCCGACCCGGCGTGGAGGACGTGAGCGGCAGGCAGCCCTCCAGCACCGAGCAGATGCGCGAGCGCTGGTTGATATCGCACTGGGCGAATTCTATTTCCCGGGGGCGGGTCAGGGCATGGATGGCCGCCACGCCACCTTGGCGTGACAGCTTGACCACGGCTTTATCATCAAGGTCTGGAAGGGTTTTCATCCGTTCTCCTCGTTCAGGTCGACGCCCACCTGCGCCCAGCCATCCTGCACCGCTTGCACTTCCTGCTCACCGAAACGCTGGCGGGCATGCTCGACGGTCAGGCGGGCGAACGCACTGAAGGAGGCGTCGTTGGCCAGTTGTCTGTCGCACAAGGTGTCATACCAGATTCGCCCGGCCTTTTCCCAGGCAAATCCGCCCAGGGTTGTTGCCACCAGATAAAAGGCCCGGTTGGGAATGCCGGAATTGATGTGCACGCCGCCGTTGTCTTCACGGGTGATGACGAATTCGCGCATATGCCCGGGTTGCGGGTCCTTGCCCAGCAGCGGGTCATCGTAGGCGGTGCCAGGGTTGGACATGCTGCGCAGGCCGTCACCGTTGATCCTGTCGGTGAGCAGGTCGGCGCCGATCAGCCAGTCGGCCTGGTCGGCGGTCTGGCCCAATACGAATTGCTTGACCAACACGCCGAACACGTCGGAGATCGACTCGTTCAACGCCCCGGACTGGTTGGCATAGATCAGGCCGGCTTCGCTTTCGGTGACGCCATGGGCCAGTTCATGGGCCACCACGTCCAGGGAGCGGGTGAAACGCTGGAAGATCTCGCCATCACCGTCACCGAACACCATCTGCGCGCCGTTCCAGAAGGCATTCTCATAACCTTGGCCGTAATGCACGCTGCCGACCAATGCAAAACCCTTGTTATCGATGGAGTCGCGCCCGAGCACTTTCCAGAAAAACTCATAGGTGGCGCCGAGGGCGTCATAGGCTTCGTCCACCGCCGGGTCGCCGCTGGCCGCCTGGCCCTCCAGGCGCACCGGTTGGCCGGGCAGTTCCATGCTGTTCTGCGCGTCGTGCACGCTGCGCTGTGGATGACCGGCCTTGCCGGGTCTGGGCAGTTTCGCCGTGGCGGGTGGATTGCTCGGCGGGCCAGGGTTGTGGCGCAGATTCTTGACGTGGGTCAGGGTGCCGAGGGCGCTGGAACGTTGCTGTTCTGAGCCATGGGCAATGATGCGATTGAGGATATAAGGCGGAATGAAACCGTGGAGCGGGCGAGAGTCGATCATCAGAAAGTCCTTATCTGAAAATGCAGGGTCGATACCCATGTGAACCGAAGTGGCCGTTGCGGTTCCCCTTTGCCGCAAAAGGTTGCCTGTCGCGCGGATTTCTGCGAAAACCCCGCGCCTGGATCACACGGGAATAACGCCATGAATGAAGAGCTGCAAATCATCGACCTGGAACAGGGCGACGGCAAAAGCGTAGTCAAAGGCGCGCTGATTACCACTCAATATCGCGGCACTCTCGAGGACGGCACCGAGTTCGATTCGTCCTACAGTCGTGGCAAGCCCTTTCAATGCGTGATTGGCACCGGTCGCGTGATCAGGGGCTGGGATATCGGCCTGATGGGGATGAAAGTCGGCGGCAAGCGCAAGCTGCTGGTGCCGGCCCATCTGGCCTATGGTGAGCGCTCCATGGGCGCTCACATCAAGCCCAACAGCAACCTGGTTTTTGAAATCGAGCTGCTGGAAGTGCTGACCCGCGACGATTGATGGCGCCTTTTTTCATCACCGATTGCTGAACAGCGGGATGCGCCCGTTGACCGAGGGGCGATAGCACCAGCTCAACCGATCCAGGCGTGGATTGCGCTCAAGGATTGTTTCCATGGTGGCCCGAGCGATATTCATGGCCAAGTCTTGGCCTGGGCATTCATGGCGGCCGCTGCCAAAGCTGAAACTGCGGCGGTTGGCGCGATCCAACAGCAAGGCGTCCGGTTGCGGGTTGAGCTGCGGGTCGCGGTTGGCTGAAGCCAGCAGGACCAGTACCACATCTCTCGGTTCTAGCGCAGTGCCAAGGATTTCGCAGGGCATGGCGATGAAGCGCCGAGTGTTCTGCACCGCCGGGTCGAAGCGCTGCACTTCAGCCAGCAACGCGCCGATCTGTTTGGGATCGTCCCGAACTTGCTGATGTAAAGCGGGGTCGCGAGCTAACGCCAATAGTCCATTGCCGATCAAGCCCGCCGTGGCTTCGTAGGTTTGCGAGAGCAGGCCGATCAGGTTGGCGATCCGGCTGTCCGGGGCGGCGCCTTCAAAACCCTGGCACATTAGGCTCAGCAACGGAGCGTCCTGTGCCTCGATCCGCTCCTGGAAAAGGCTCATCAGTTGCCCGCTGGCCCGGTGCGCGGCTTCAAGCTGCTTCACCTGGCTCAGGGGTGACAGGCAGGCGACGAAGTCTGCGGTCAATTCGCTGATCAGGCGGCTCTCCGCCGGGTTGAAACCCAGCAATGCCGCCACCACGCTGGCCGGCCCGACGAACTGCGCCTGGTGCAGACCTGCGGCGCCCTCCCTGAGCAAGCGTGCCCTGACCAATGCCTCGACCTGGCGCGGATCGATGTCCTGCAACCGCGGGGCAATCGCCGCCCTCGGACAGCGCTGCCGTTCGCCTTCGTTCATGCGCATCAGGTGTGCGAACACTTGGCCGGCGGGGCCATCGGCAATTGCCTTGGGCACCGGCTCGTCAGCAGGGCGCACATGGCAATCGGGATGATGCAGTACCGCGCACACCGCCTCGGCGCTGCTGGCGACCCAGAGTTTCAGATGCGCGTCGAAACCGAATCCTCCGTTGGCTCGCAGGCTGGCGTAGTAAGGGTAGGGATCAGCGTGAGTCGCGGCGGTGATCGGGTCCATTAAGCGCAGCCTCGTTCGTGGTGGAGAAAGTGTTGCTACTATCTCCAGTCGATGCATGGCTTGATTCGTCCGGGAGCGAAATATGAACGCAGAACACCATGACATGGGCGTGTCCCAGGTGGCCGCAGCGATTGCCGAACCGGCCCGCACCCGAATGCTCTGCGCGCTGATGGACGGCCACGCCCGCACCAGCACGGAGTTGGCGGCGATTGCCGAGGTCAGCGCTTCCACCGCGAGTGCGCATTTGGCGAAGCTCAAGGACCTCGCCTTGGTGCGTTTGCACGTCCAGGGGCGCCATCGTTACTACAGCCTCGCCGACCAGCGCGTAGCCGAGGCTCTGGAGGCGTTGATGATGATTGGCCAGGGCGCCAGGCCGACCTTCACGCCGCGCACGCCGGATCGCCTGCAGTTCGCCCGCACTTGCTACGACCACATGGCCGGTACGCTGGCGGTGCGGCTGCATGATCGCTTGCTGGAAGCCGGGTGGCTGGTGGAAGTGGAGGGGCGGGGCTATCGGCTCAGTGAATCCGGCGAAGCGCTGTTTGAAGGGCTGGGCATGGACATTTCTACGCTGATGATTCAACGACGCCGGTTCGCCTGCCCGTGCCTGGACTGGAGCATGCGCCGACCGCACCTGGGCGGAGCCTTGGGCGCGGCGTTGTTGCAACTGGCGATCAAGCGCAAATGGGTGCGGCAGGACCTGGACAGCCGGGCCCTGACATTGACGGCCTGCGGACGCAGGGAAATGGCGGGGCGGTTCGGGGTCAATGGAGAAGTCGATGTCGTACCCACAGGCGCCATCGCGAGCAAGCTCGCTCCCACAGTGGACCTGAGGTGAATCCAGGATTTCTGGGCACCGGCAATCCCTGTGGGAGCGAGCCTGCTCGCGAAGGGGCCTGCACATCCAGCATATCTGCAAGCTGACCCACCGCCATCGCGAGCAAGCTCGCTTCCACAGTGGATTTGAGGTGAATCCAAGATTTCTGGATACCGGCAATCCCTGTGGGAGCGAGCCTGCTCGCGAAGGGGCCTGCACATCCGGCATATCTGCAAGCTGACCCACCGCTTTCGCGAGCAGGCTCGCTCCCACATTGGACCTGAGGTGAAATCCAGGATTTCTGGATACCGGCAATCCCTGTGGGAGCGAGCCTTTGCTACCGAGGTGTCTAGGTCAGACTTTGACGATCCAGCCCGCGGGTGCTTCCACGTCGCCGGTCTGTACGCCGGTCAGCTCTTTGTAGAGCTTCTGGGTGATCGGGCCGACTTCGGTTTCGCTGTGGAACACATGCAGCTTGTCCTTGTAGCTGATACCACCGATCGGCGTGATCACGGCTGCGGTACCGCAGGCGCCGGCTTCCTTGAACTCCGACAGCTTGTCGATGAACACGTCGCCTTCGATCACTTCCAGGCCCAGGCGCGATTTGGCCAGTTCGATCAGCGACAGGCGGGTGATGCCGGGCAATACCGAAGGGGAGTTGGGGGTGATGAATTTGTTGTCGTGGGTGATGCCGAAGAAGTTGGCCGAGCCGACTTCCTCGATTTTCGAATGGGTCAGCGGGTCCAGGTAGATGCAGTCGGCGAAACTGGCCTTCTTGGCCTGCGAGCCGGGCATCAGGCTGGCGGCGTAGTTGCCACCGACCTTGGCCGCGCCGGTGCCTTGCGGGGCCGCGCGGTCGAAGCTGGAGATCAGGAAGTTGTGCGGGGTCAGGCCGCCCTTGAAATAAGCGCCGACCGGGATGCAGAAGATCGAGAAGATAAACTCGGGCGCGGTGCGCACGCCGATGTTGTCACCCACGCCGATCACGAACGGGCGCAGGTACAGCGCACCGCCGGTGCCATACGGCGGGATGAAGCGCTCGTTGGCGCGAACCACTTGCTTGCAGGCTTCGACGAACTGCTCGGTGTCGACATGTGGCATCAGCAGGCGGGCGCAGCTGCGTTGCATGCGGGCGGCGTTCTGGTCCGGGCGGAACAGGTTGATCGAACCGTCCTTGCAACGATAGGCCTTCAGGCCTTCGAAGCATTGCTGGCCGTAATGCAGAGCAGTGGAACCCTCGCTGATGTGCAGCACATTGTCGTCGGTCAGGGTGCCCGCGTCCCAGGCGCCGTCGCGCCAGTGCGACAGATAGCGCTTGTCGGTCTTGATGTAGTCAAAGCCCAGTTTGTCCCAATTGATGCTCTCGTTACCCATGACACCCTCTATTTCCTGACAACCGTCGAAACGGTTCAAGGCTTCTGACGTTTTTTAATGGGGACAACAATACTTCATTCCGGGGGTGTTTCGCAGCCTGAGAGATAGGCAACAGGCAGATTTTCTGCCGACTCCCCGTGGCGAGGGAGCTTGCTCCCGCTCGGCTGCGAAGCAGTCGTAACCCGGTCAACGCGGTGTGACTGAACAATCCCGTCGCTTGGATCGGGGCCGCTTCGCAGCCCAGCGGGAGCAAGCTCCCTCGCCACGGGGATAACTGCCGTTAACAATGCAACGCATGCCCCAATGCCCGCAACGCCGCTTCCTGCACGGCCTCGCCCAGCGTCGGGTGGGCGTGGATGGTGCCGGCGATGTCTTCCAGCCGCGCGCCCATCTCCAGGGATTGGCCAAACGCCGTGGACAGCTCCGACACGCCGACACCGACCGCTTGCCAACCGATAATCAGATGATTGTCCCGGCGGGCCACGACCCGGACGAAACCGCTTTTCGATTCCAGAGTCATGGCCCGGCCATTGGCGGCGAACGGGAAGCTCGACACGATGCAATCGACTCCGGCGGCCTTGGCCTCGTCCGGCGTCTTGCCGACCACGACCACCTCCGGATCGGTGAAGCACACTGCCGCGATGGCCATCGGGTTGAATTCCCGATGCTCGCCAGCAATCAGCTCGGCGACCATTTCGCCCTGGGCCATGGCCCGGTGGGCGAGCATCGGTTCGCCGCTCAGGTCACCGATGGCCCAGACATTGCGCATGCTGGTCTGGCACCGGTTGTCGATTTTCAGCGCCGAGCCGTTCATCGCCAGGTCCAGCGCTTCGAGGTTCCAACCCTGGGTGTTGGGTTTGCGCCCGACCGCCACCAGCACGCGGTCGGTCTCCAGGTTCAGCGTGTCGCCGTTGGGATCGCGCACTTGCAAGGTGCTGGCCTGGGCATCGAAGCCTTCGACGCTGTGCTTGAGGTACAGCTTCACGCCCAGTTGCTTGAGCGCCTCGTGCACCGGTTGCGTCAGCTCGCCGTCGTAGGCCGGCAGGACCCGCTCCTGGGCCTCGACCACGCTGACCTCAGCACCCAACTTACGATAGGCAATGCCCAGTTCCAGGCCGATGTAGCCGCCGCCGACCACCACCAGATGCTTGGGCACCGAGGTGGGGGCGAGGGCTTCGGTGGACGAAATGATCGGCCCGCCAATCGGCAGCATCGGCAGCTCGACACTTTTCGAGCCGGTGGCCAGCAGCAGGTGTTCGCACTGGATGCGGGTGTCACCGACTTCAACGGTCTTGCCATCGATCACCTTGGCCCAGCCGTGAATGACCTGGACCTTGTGCTTTTTCAGCAACGCCGCGACGCCGGTGGTCAGGCGATCGACGATGCCATCCTTCCATTCCACACTCTTGCCGATGTCCAGGCTCGGCGCCGCCACGGTGATGCCCAAGGCCGAGCCCTGGCTGTGATGGCGGGTCTGGTGGAACTGCTCGGCCACATGGATCAACGCCTTGGACGGAATGCAGCCGATGTTCAGGCAAGTCCCGCCCAACGCCTGGCCTTCCACCAGGATCGTGTCAATGCCCAGTTGGCCGGCGCGGATCGCCGCCACGTAACCGCCAGGACCGCCGCCGATGATCAGCAGCTTGGTTTTCTGAGTCTGCATGGCCTGCTCCATTGATGATTAGTCCACAAACAACGTGGCGGGTTGTTCGAGCAGGCCACGCAGGGCCTGGATGAATTGCGCCGCATCCATGCCGTCGACCACCCGGTGATCGAAGGAGCTGGAAAGGTTCATCATCTTGCGGATCACGATCTGGCCCTTGATCACCACGGGCCGCTCGACGATTTTGTTGACGCCGACGATCGCCACTTCAGGCAGGTTCAGCACCGGCGTGCTGACGATGCCGCCCAACGCGCCAAGGCTGGTCAGGGTGATGGTCGAGCCGGACAATTCGTCGCGACTGGCCTTGCCGTTGCGGGCCGCTGCCGCCAGGCGCGAGATTTCCGCCGCGCTGTCCCACAGGCTGCGGGCCTCGGCGTGGCGTACCACCGGCACCATCAGGCCGACGTCACTCTGAGTGGCGACGCCGACATGCACGGCGCCGGAGCGGTGAATGACCTGGGCTTCATCATCGTAACGGGCGTTCATTTGTGGGAAATCCCGCAGCGCCACGACCAGGGCGCGCACCAGGAACGGCAGCAACGTCAACTTGCCGCGACTGGCGCCGTGTTTTTCATTCAGATGAACACGCAATTCTTCCAGGGCGGTGACGTCGATTTCCTCGACGTAGCTGAAATGGGCGGCGCGCTGGGTCGCTTCCTGCATGCGCTGGGCGATCTTGCGGCGCATGCCGATCACCGGGATCTGCTGTTCGTCGTGACGTTCGGCATAACCCGAACCGCCCTTGGCCTGGGACGATGGGCCCTGGGCCAGATAAGCCTCCAGGTCTTCATGCAGAATTCGCCCGGCGGGGCCGCTGCCCTGGACCAGGCGCAGTTGGATACCCAGGTCCAGCGCGTGTTTGCGCACGGCCGGCGAGGCTAGCGGGCGCTCGTCGGGATCGCGGGCCACCGGCGCCTGTGCCGCTTGGGCCGGGCGGGGAGCGGCGACGGGTTTTTCCGTCACAGGCTCGGGTCTGGAAGCCTGTTCAGGCTTCGCGACGGGCTCAGGCTTGGCCACCGGTGCCG
The DNA here is from genome assembly GCF_051132075.1 of Pseudomonas sp. R3-56. Lineage (NCBI taxonomy): Bacteria > Pseudomonadati > Pseudomonadota > Gammaproteobacteria > Pseudomonadales > Pseudomonadaceae > Pseudomonas > Pseudomonas sp. R3-56. Next base: position 2,406,153 of record NZ_CP071657.1, read on the forward strand.
CCGATTGCGCCGACTCCTTCAGGTTGCCGGCGCCTTCCACTTCAATGCGGATCAGCTCGCTGCCCACCGCCATGACCTCACCCGGCTCACCGCCCAGGGCAATGACCCGGCCGTGCACCGGCGAAGGGATATCCACCATCGCCTTGTCAGTCATGACATCAGCCAACACTTGGTCCTCGACCACCATGTCGCCAACCTTGACGTGCCACACCGACAATTCAACTTCCGCGATGCCTTCGCCGATGTCCGGCATCTTGATAACGTGCGTGCCCATTCAGACCTCCATGACCCGTTTCAACGCCGCGCCCACACGGGACGGCCCAGGGAAATACGCCCACTCCTGCGCATGCGGGTAGGGGGTGTCCCAACCGGTGACACGCTCGATGGGCGCTTCCAGGTGGTGGAAGCAATGTTCTTGCACCAGCGACACCAGTTCGGCGCCGAAACCGCAAGTGCGGGTGGCCTCATGGACCACCACGCAGCGGCCGGTCTTCTTCACCGATTTGACGATGGTGTCCAGGTCCAGCGGCCACAGGCTGCGCAGGTCGATGACTTCGGCGTCGATCCCGGTTTCTTCGGCTGCTACCTGGGAGACGTAGACCGTGGTGCCGTAGGTGAGCACCGTCACGTCCTTGCCCGGACGGGTGATGGCGGCGACGTCCAGCGGCACGGTGTAGTAGCCGTCGGGCACTTGCGCCTGCGGGTGTTTGGACCACGGCGTTACCGGACGGTCATGGTGACCGTCGAACGGGCCGTTATACAGGCGCTTGGGTTCAAGGAAGATCACCGGGTCATCGTTTTCGATGGAGGCGATCAGCAGGCCCTTGGCGTCGTAGGGGTTGGACGGCATGACGGTGCGCAGCCCGCAAACCTGGGTGAACATCGCCTCGATGCTCTGGCTGTGCGTCTGGCCGCCATAGATGCCGCCGCCGCAGGGCATGCGCAGGGTCATCGGCGCGGTGAACTCGCCGGCCGAGCGATAGCGCAGGCGCGCGGCTTCGGAAATGATCTGGTCCGACGCCGGGTAGACGTAGTCGGCGAACTGGATCTCGGCCACCGGCCGCAGCCCATAGGCGCCCATGCCCACGGCCACGCCGACGATGCCGCTTTCGGAAATCGGCGCGTCGAACACTCGCGAGGTGCCGTACTTGTTCTGCAGGCCTTCGGTGCAGCGGAACACGCCGCCGAAGTAACCGACGTCCTGGCCGAACACCACGACGTTGTCGTCGCGCTCGAGCATCACGTCCATGGCCGAGCGCAGCGCCTGGATCATGGTCATGGTGGTAGTGGTCATGGCGGTGTCCAACGCAATATTGTTGTTGTGATCGTTCATGTCAGATCCCCAACTGCTGACGCTGGCGCTTCAAGTGCTCCGGCATCTCTTTGTAGACGTCCTCGAACATGGTCGCGGCGCTCGGAATCTGCCCGCCGGCGAGGGTGCCGTACTGCTCGGCTTCTTTCTGCGCGGCGATCACCTCGGCTTCGAGTTCGGCGGTGACGGCGGCGTGTTCCTCTTCGGACCACTGGCCGATCTTCACCAGGTGCTGCTTGAGGCGCACAATCGGGTCGCCCAACGGGAAGTGGCTCCAGTCATCGGCGGGGCGGTATTTCGAAGGATCGTCAGATGTGGAGTGCGGGCCGGCGCGGTAGGTGACCCATTCGATCAGGGCCGGACCGAGGTTGCGGCGAGCCCGTTCGGCGGCCCAGCGCGACGCGGCGTAGACGGCGATGAAATCGTTGCCATCGACCCGCAGCGAGGCGATGCCGCAGCCGACGCCGCGTCCGGCGAAAGTGGTGGCTTCACCGCCGGCAATCGCCTGGAAGGTGGAAATCGCCCACTGATTGTTGACCACGTTGAGGATCACCGGGGCGCGGTAGACGTGGGCGAAGGTGAGGGCGGTGTGGAAGTCCGATTCGGCAGTGGCGCCGTCGCCGATCCAGGCCGAGGCGATCTTGGTGTCGCCCTTGATCGCCGAGGCCATGCCCCAGCCCACGCCCTGGATGAACTGGGTGGCGAGGTTGCCGGAAATGGTGAAGAAACCGGCATCCTTGACCGAATACATGATCGGCAACTGCCGGCCCTTGAGCGGATCGCGCTCGTTGGACAGCAGTTGGCAGATCAGGTCCACCAGCGGCACTTCGCGGGCCATCAGGATGCTTTGCTGGCGGTAGGTGGGGAAGCACATGTCGTCGATGTTCAAGGCCAGGGCCTGGGCGCTGCCGATGGCTTCCTCGCCAAGGCTCTGCATGTAGAACGACATTTTTTTCTGGCGCTGGGCGACGACCATGCGGTTGTCGTAGATGCGTGTCTTGAGCATGGCGCGCATGCCCTTGCGCAGAATCTCGACAGGGACATTCTCGGCCCACTCGCCCAAGGCGTTGCCTTGGTCGTCGAGCACGCGGATCAGGCTGCGCGCCAGGTCGGCGGTGTCGGCGGGTTCGACGTCGATGGGAGGTTTGCGCACCGTGCCGGCATCCGTCAGATGCAGGTAGGAGAAGTCGGTCTTGCAGCCGGGACGGCCCGAAGGTTCGGGGACGTGCAGGCGTAGCGGTTCGTACGCTGGGTTCATGGCTTTCTACGCTCGATCTTGTGAATTTCTTGTAGTGGGCGCGCTAGCTGACGAATTTCCCTGGGTAGGTGGGAAATTGTCCTACAACAATCATAGGCTCGACGTAGAAGAATTTTTTTCTCTGTTGGCTTGCTGTTTAGATGATTTGCAGATAAAAAATCTGCACAACGATAAGAAACAGGAAATTTTGTCTCATGCGCAAATTGGATCGCACCGACATCGGCATTCTCAACAGCCTTCAGGAAAACGCTCGCATCACCAATGCCGACCTTGCCCGTTCGGTCAACCTGTCGCCGACGCCGTGCTTCAATCGGGTCCGGGCGATGGAGGAACTGGGAGTGATTCGTGAGCAGGTCACCCTGCTGGATGCCGACCTGCTCGGCCTGCACGTCAACGTGTTTATCCATGTCAGCCTGGAGAAACAGGTGGAAGAGGCGCTGCAGCACTTCGAAGAGGCGATCTCCGACCGGCCGGAAGTGATGGAGTGCTACCTGATGGCGGGCGACCCGGATTACCTGATCCGTGTGCTGGTGCCGACCATCCAGTCGCTGGAGCGGTTCATGATGGATTTCCTGACCAAAGTCCCCGGGGTGGCAAACATCCGCTCAAGCTTCGCCCTCAAGCAGGTGCGCTACAAGACCGCGTTGCCGCTGCCGGCCAACGGGTTGACGCTGGGTACCTGAAAGGCTGCGCCCCTACATTGGATTTATGGTGTGACCGGGCAATGTGACTGCCGCCGATCCCTGTGGGAGCGAGCTTGCTCGCGATGAGGCCATTACATCCGACATCAATGCAAGCTGACCCACCGCCTTCGCGAGCAGGCTCGCTCCCACATTGGATATGGGGTGATCTAGAGCTGATTGATTGGAATCTTCAGATAGGTCACGCCATTACCCTCCGCCGGCGGCAAATGGCCTGCCCGCACATTCACCTGGATCGCCGGCAACAGCAGCGTCGGCATGCCCAGGGTCTTGTCGCGCTGGGTGCGCATGGCCACGAACGCGTTCTCGTCGATGCCGTCGCGAACATGGATGTTGTGCTGGCGCTGCTCGCCCACGGTGCTCATGCACTGGGGCTCGCGGCCCTCCGGCGGATAATCGTGGCACACGTACAGCCGCACGCCGGCAGGGAAGGCCAGCAGCTTGCGGATCGAAGCGTAGAGCTGACGGGCATCGCCGCCAGGGAAGTCGCAGCGGGCAGTGCCCACGTCAGGCATGAACAGCGTGTCACCCACCAGGATCACATCGCCATCGATCAGGTAGGCCATGTCCGCCGGGGTGTGGCCGGGAACGTGCAGCGCGGTGGCCTTGAGGTTGCCGATAAAAAAAGATTCGTCGGCCGCGAACAGGTGATCGAACTGTGAACCATCCACGGCAAATTGCGCTTCGAGATTGAAGAGCGTCTTGAAGACACTCTGTACCTGATGGATGGATTCGCCGATGGCGATCTTGCCGCCCAGTTTCCCCCGCAGGTAAGGAGCGGCGGACAAGTGATCGGCATGGGCGTGGGTTTCCAGTAGCCATTGCACTGTCAACTGGTGTTCAGCCACGAAAGCGATCACCCGATCGGCCTGCTCCGTGCCGCTGCGGCCTGATGCCGGGTCGTAGTCGAGCACCGGGTCGACCACCGCACAGGACCCGCCAGCGTGTTCATACACCACGTAGGTATAGGTCTTTGAAGCGGGGTCGAGGAAGCTTTGGATCTGCGCGGGCATGACAACGAACCTGTGCGGGAAGAACTCATGAAAGGGGCTGCTACGCGGCCCAGCGGGAGCAAGCTCGCTCGTCCTATACCAATCTATGAATAGCGGGTTGCAACGTTTGGGACTTACAACATATGGTCCGCAGCTTAAGTGAGGGCCACCGCGTCCTGCAAATGCGATCACACCTGACAACAGGCGTGCGCGGCTTGAGAGACGGTTATGTTACTGGCAAGTTTTTTTGGTGTGATCATGGGCCTGATCCTTGGCCTGACAGGGGCGGGCGGCGGAATTCTGGCCGTGCCGGCGTTGGTGTTGGGCCTGGGTTGGAGCATGACCCAGGCCGCGCCGGTGGCGTTGTTTGCGGTGGGCAGCGCCGCAGCTGTCGGCGCCATCGATGGGTTGCGCCATGGGCTGGTGCGTTACCGCGCGGCCTTGCTCATCGCGCTGCTGGGCGCGGTGTTCTCGCCGGTGGGTGTCTATTTCGCCCACCAGCTTTCAGAAAAAATCCTGATGATTCTGTTCAGCCTGCTGATGGTGCTGGTGGCGGCGCGAATGCTGCGCCGGGAAACCCCGCAGCCGGGACCCAGCGACCACGGCGCGGCAAGTTGGGGCCAGAAGAACTGCATGCTGGATCAGCAGACCGGGCGCCTGGCCTGGACCGCCCGCTGCACCGCCACGCTGTCGGCGTTGGGCGCGGTCACGGGCATGGTTTCGGGCCTGCTGGGGGTGGGTGGCGGTTTCCTGATAGTCCCGGCGTTCAAGCAACTGACCGACGTGCAGATGCGCGGCATTGTCGCCACCTCCTTGATGGTCATCAGCCTGATTTCGTTGATCGGCGTGGTGGGCGCGTTTCATGCCGGGGTCAGCATCGACCGGGTCGGGGCGGCGTTCATTGCGGCGAGCATCGTCGGAATGACTTTGGGGCGACGCTTCTCGGCGAAGGTTCCAGCGCGGGCGTTGCAGGTGGGGTTTGCCGGGGTGTGTCTGGCGGTGGCGGGGTTCATGTTGCTACGGGCTTAGCGGAGGAGAAGGCTTTTGTGGCGAGGGAGCTTGCTCCCGCTCGGCTGCGAAGCAGACGCCAGGCTTGATAATGGATGGGCCTGCTTCGCCCGAGGCGTCGGACCGGGCCAGCGGGAGCAAGCTCCCTCGCCACGTAGATCGCGTGGTGCTTATAACTCCCGGCACTGCATCGAAAACCCCAACGCCACCGACTGCCCTTGCTCCAGCAAGCGCAACCCCGGCCGTCCTGGCAGGTGATGCGCGTTGACCGGATGGCTGACCGGTTCGATGCAGAAAAAATCCAGACCGACGGGGCAGTACAACAGGAAATATTCGCTGCCGCTGGCGCGACATTCCAGTTCATAACCCAGGTCCGGTTGCTGGATCAGGCATTGTCCGTCCCAGCCGCCGAAGCCGTTGTCGACGAGGGTGTCGGGCAATGACCGAAGTTGCTGGAAATCCCACTCCGAGGGAATGTCCCTCAGTTCCGTTGGCAGTTTCGAGGCATCGCACATCCACACATCGCTGGCGCGGGTTTGCAGACGGGTGCGGGCAGTGCGCGGGAAGTACGGATGCAGCCCCAACCCGTGCCAGGCAGCCTGTTCGGCCATGTGGGTGACGTGCAGGGCGATTTGCAGTTGGCCGCCGCTCAAGCGGATCCGCAGGCTGGCGCAATAGGCGAACGGGGTTTGGCTGTCCAGCTGCAGCAAGACTTCCTGGTCGGTCCGTTCTGTGACCTGCCAGGGCTGCTGCCAGGCACTGCCATGGATCGGAAAGGGATCGTTGGGGCTATTGGCTTCCAGGGCGAGCCAGCCGCCCGGGCAGTCGAAACCGCCTTGGGCGATCCGGTTCGACCAGGGGATCAACGGGAAGCAGCCGAGTTTTCCTGGCAGGCGGTTTTCCAGCGCTTGTGGTGCGGGCGGGCGCAGCAACGGCGCACCGGTGCTGCGCAATGTCCATTCAACCAGACTGGCGCCAAGGTGCGGGGCCAGGGTAAGTCGGGTGAGTTCGTCTTCGAGATGAAGGAGAGGTGGTGTCATGGCGGCGTCTTTTTTGTAAGGGCTGAAAGCTTTTGTGGCGAGGGAGCTTGCTCCCGCTCGGCTGCGAAGCAGACGCCCCGATTGACACCGGAGGGGCCTGCTGCGCAGTCCAGCGGGAGCAAGCTCCCTCGCCACAAGGGGGCTTGCTCACTGTTGGGGTTACAACACCAGATTCGGCAGCCACAGCGAAATGGCAGGAACGTAGGTCACCAACAGCAGGACCAGGAACAGCATGGCGTAGAACGGCAGCAGGGCCTTGACGGTGCTTTCGATGCTCACCTTGCCGATGGCGGAACCGACGAACAGTACCGCGCCCACCGGAGGTGTGATCAGGCCGATACCTAGGTTCACCAGCATGATCATGCCGAACTGCACCGGGTCCACGCCGATGCCGACGATCACTGGCATCAGGATCGGTGTCAGGATCAGGATCAGCGGTGCCATGTCCATCACGGTGCCCAACAGCAGCAACATCACGTTGATGCACATCAGGATCACGTAGCGGTTGTCCGAAAGGGTCAGGAACGCGGTGGTGATCTTCGCCGGGATTTCCATCAGCGTCATGATGTAGCCGAAGCTGGCGGCGAAGCCGATCAGGATCATCACGATGGAGATGGTGCGTACCGTACGGTGCATCAGTTTTGGCAACTCGCTCCACTTGTAGTCGCGATAGATGCACATGGTGACGAAGAATGCCCACACCACGGCAATCGCGGCCGATTCGGTGGCGGTGAACACACCCGAGAGAATGCCGCCAAGGATGATGAACAGGGTCATCATGCCCCACATGGCTTCCTTGCAGATCTTCAACGCTTGCTTGAGCGGAATCACTTCGCCCTTCGGGTAATTGCGCTTTTTCGCAAAAACCAGGCACAGCGCCATTAGGCACAGGTTCATCATGATGCCGGGGACGATGCCGGCCATGAACAGCGAACCAATGGAGACGGTGCCGCCAGCGGCGAGCGAGTACAGCACCGCGTTGTGGCTTGGCGGCGTCAGCAGCGCTTGTACCGAACCACTGACGGTGACGGCGGTGGCGTACTCACGCGGGTAGCCCTGGCGTGTCATTTCCGGGATCAGCACCGAGCCGACCGAGGCGGTATCGGCCACCGAGGAGCCGGAGATCGCGCCAAAAAAACTCGAGGCCACGAGGTTGACCAAAGACAGGCCACCGCGCACGAAGCCTACCAACACACTGGCGAATGCCACCAATCGGCGGGACATGCCGCCCTCGGCCATGATCGCGCCGGCCAGGACGAAGAACGGAATGGCCAGCAGCGAGAACTTGTTCACCCCGCCCGTTACCTGAATCATCATGGCCTGGAACGGAATATCGATCCACCATGCCCCGATCAGGGCGGCAGCGCCCAGCGCGTAGGCGACCGGCATGCCGATCAGGATCAACAGCAAAAAACTGCCCAGCAGAATCAGAGCGTCCATTAAACGGCACCTTCGTTTTCTTCAACCAGGTCGAACTGCACGACCCGACGCTTGCTTTGATCACCCAGCAAGAGTTTTTCCAGGACAAAAATAAGGGTCAGGAACCCACCGATCGGGATCGGCATGTAAGTGATGCCAACGCGCAGGGTAGGGATGGCGCTCATGAACTGGTTCCAGGTGGTCATGCACAGCTTGGCGCCCCAGACAGTCATGAAAATGCATACCGCCGCCATCAACAGCTGGGTGAACACCGAAGCCAGGGTTTGCAGGTGCGGGGGCATGCGGCTGGTGACCATGTCCACGGCCATGTGCGAGCCGGAGCGGTAGCTGGCAGCAGCACCAATGAAGGTAAATACGATCATCAGCAAGATCGCGGTGGGCTCCGGCCAGCTTGAGCCGGTGCCGAGGACGTAGCGGGCGAACACGCCCCAAGGGATCATCAGCGCAACGGCGAGGACAGACAGGCCGGCGACCCAGATGCAAGTCATGTAAATCGTGTCGTTGATACGCAGCAGCAAATTCTTCATCGGGTTCCACCGTAACCGGGCGCGCCTTTTAACCGCAGGCGCGCCCAGCCGTTTCATGAATACAGATTGAGAGGCCTTACTGGACAGCTTCGATGCGCTTGATCAGGTCGGCATACGGAGCACCGTACTTGGCCCGGACCGGCGCGGTGGCGTCGTAGAAAGGTTTCTTGTCGACGGTGATGAACTCGACGCCGGCGGCCTTGAGTTTTTCTTCACTGGCGGCGGACTTCTTGTCCCACAGCACGCGCTCTTCAGCCTGGGCAGCCTTGGCCGCTTTTTTCACCATGTCCTGCTGCTCTGGGGTGAGCTTGTTCCAGGTGATTTTCGACATCACGATCGGCTCAGGCAGGATCAGGTGACCGGTCAGGCTGTAGAACTTGGCGTTCTGGTAGTGGTTGTGCTCGAGCATGGTCGGCGGGTTGTTTTCCGCGCCGTCGATCACGCCGGTCTGCAAGGCGCTGAAGATCTCGCCAGTGTCCATCGCGATGCCGTTGCCGCCCATGGCGTTCATCATCTCAATGAACATCGGGTTGCCTTGGACGCGGATTTTCATGCCCTTGAGGTCTTCGGGCGTGCGCACCGGCTTCTTGGTGTAGAGGTTGCGGGTGCCGCCGTCCATCCATGCCAGGGCCACCAGGCCGAATTCGGAGTTGGTGATCCGGTCGAGGATCGCATCGCCGACCTCACCGTCGATGACGGCGCGCATGTGCGCCTGGTCGCGGAAGATGAATGGCATGTTGAACACGTTCACGTCCGGCACCACAGGGCCGACGATGCCCAGGCTGACGCGGGACATCTGGATCGCGCCGGCTTGCATCTGCTCGATGACTTCCTTTTCGGAGCCGAGTACGCCGCCAGGGAAGTACTTGAACTTCAGTTCGCCGTTGCTCTCCTTTTCCAGGGTTTTACCCATGGATTCCTCGGCTACCACGGTCGGGTAGCCCTTGGGGTGGATGTCGGCGATCTTGATATCGAGTGCGTGTGCCGCCTGCGCCAGGAAGGCCAGGGGCAGGGCCGCGATCAGAAGCGTGCGTTTGAAATTCATGGTCAATCTCCAGTGTTGTTGTTTTTATGTCTATCGATGTGAAGCGGCAAAGCAGATCAGTTCGCGGAGTGTTTCCGTCCTCCGAAAGCAGGTTCAGCCAGGCCCTTGACGCCGGGATTGAGGGCGAACACGCCGCCGGCCAGGGATTGCGGATCATTGTCGTCACCCGGACGGATCGAGGTGACGAAGAGGGTATCGAGCTGGCTGCCGCCGAAGGCGCACATGGTCGGTTTTTTCACCGGCACTTCCAGCGAACGGTCGAGGCGTCCGTCCGGGGTGAAGCGGTGAATCAGCCCGGCGTCATTGGCGCAGATCCAGTAGCAACCATCGGCATCCACCGCTGCGCCGTCCGGCCGTCCTGCCAGGGGCATCATGTCGACGAACAGCCGCCGGTTGGACGGGGTGCCGCTGTCGATGTCGTAGTCGAAGGCCCAGATCTGCTGGATCAACGGGTGCGAATCGGAGAGGTACATCGTCCGTCCGTCGGGGCTGAAGCCTAGGCCGTTGGGTACGATGAAACCGCTGAGCTGTGGCTCGACCGGGCTGCTTTGCCCGGCGTCAAAACGGTACATCCGGCCTTCGTCGGCGTTGGCGCCCATGTTCAGCACCATGCTGCCGGCCCAGAAACGGCCCTGGCGATCACAGCGGCCATCGTTGAGGCGCATGTCGGTACGGCTGTGCTCGACGCTGGCGCACAGCTCGCTGTCCAGGCTGCCATCGTCATTGGGCTGCAGACGGAAGAAACCGCTTTCCATGCCCGCGACCCAGCCGCCGTCCTGGTGACGGGCAATGCAGGCGAGCATTTCCGGTGCTTCCCAGCCCTGGATTTTTCCAGTGCTGGCGTTCCAGCGTTGCAGGCCGCCGCTGGGGATGTTCACCCAATAGAGGGCATTTTCCTCGGGAACCCACACGGGGCTTTCCCCGACGGCATTGCGTGCGTCGACAATCAATTCGGCTTGCATGGCGATTCCTTGGTTCGTGTGTATCCCATGAAACAGGCGAATCAGTTGTCGAACGGGCCGGCAGCAACAAAGGCGCCGCCCTGGTAGATCCTGGCCGGGTCATCCTCGGCCGGCATCGGCTGGGCTTCGACTTTGGCGCGGAAGATTTCCGACGTGTCCTTGGGCTGGTAGCCCAGGTGCGCGGCATGGCTGTTGTCCCACCAGACGTCGCGGTTGGCGGACATGCCGTAGACCACGGTGTGGCCGACTTTCGGGGTGTAGAGCGAGCATTCGATCAGTTGGGTGAGGTCGTCGAAGCTCAGCCAGGTGCTCATCATCCGGCGGTTCTGTGGTTCCGGGAATGACGAGCCGATGCGGATGCTCACGGTCTCGATGCCGTAGCGATCGAAGTAGAAACTGGCCATGTCTTCGCCGTAGGACTTGGACAGGCCGTAGTAGCCATCCGGACGGCGAGGGGAGAGGGCGTCGAGGGCCTGGTCCTGCTTGTAGAAGCCGATGACGTGGTTGGAACTGGCGAAGATCACGCGCTTGACGCCGTGTTTGCGCGCGGCTTCATAAATATGGAACACGCCGCTGATGTTGGCGCCGAGGATCTCTTCGAACGGACGCTCGACCGACACACCGCCAAAATGCAGGATGGCGTCGACGCCTTCCACCAATTGGTGCACGGCCTGTTTATCCGACAGGTCGCAGGGCACCACTTCTTCGCTTTCGTCGATGGCCGGTGCCATGTTGGCAATGTCCGACAGTCGAATATGGCGGGCGTAAGGCTTGAGACGTTCGCGCAAGACTTTGCCAAGGCCGCCGGCGGCGCCGGTCAACAGCAAGCGATTGAAAGGGTGGCGAATCTGTGTCGTGGTCATGGCATTACCTGAGCAAACAGTGAGAGGTACAGTTGTTATAAGTTGTCGTACGACCGAGGGCGAATATCCTTATCCTTCTGCTGCCTTGTCAACGTTTGATCGACGAACCGCTCTGGAACGGCGTCCTTGCCGTAGATTGCCATGGGATGCGCCCAGGCTGAATCCTTCCGTTACAGCAGCGAAATCGGGTAGCTGATGAAGATCCGGTTCTCCTCGAATTCGTTGGTGCTGAAGTCGCGACGAATCGATGCGTTACGCCATTTTACGTTAAGGCTCTTCAGCGCACCGCTCTGCACGGTATAAGCCAGCTCGGTCTCGCGGCCCCATTCCTTGCCGTCATCGACGGTGGCGGTGTGCACGTTGTCACCGCTGATGTAGCGGTTCATCAGGGTCAGGCCCGGCACGCCGACGGCGGCGAAGTTGAAGTCGTGGCGCAGCTGCCAGGATTTTTCCTTGGCGTTGTCGTAGCTGGAGTTGTAGCTGTCGTTCGCCAGGGTCCCGCCGCTGGTGCCGTTGACGCGCATCCAGGCGTCATCGCCGCCGACTTTCTGCAGGCCGACGTAGAAGGTGTTGCCACCGTATTTGGCCGAGAGCATGGCGAACGCGGTCTTGTTGTCGAGATCGCCGGCCAGGGCACTGCCGTCTTCCTTGCCGGTGAAGTAGCCCAGGTTGGCGCCCAGGGTCCAGTCGCCCATGGGTTGGCTGTGGGTCAGGTTGAAATATTGCTGCTGGTAGATGTCGGACAGTTCCGCGTACCAGACACCGACCTGGGTGCGTTTTTCGTTGAAGGCGTATTCGCCGCCGCCGAAGTTGAAACGGTCGGAAGTGAAGGCGCTGCGGCCGTTCATCGACATGTCTTCCATGCTCGCGTCGTTACGCGGGCTGTTGCCACGGAACTGACCGCCATAGAGGCTCAGGCCGTTGATCTCGGTGGAAGTGACTTGGCCGCCCTGGAAGGTTTGCGGCAGGGAGCGGCCATCGTCGGAACGCAGGATCGGCAGCACCGGCATCCACTCGCCGACTTTCAATTCAGTCTTCGAGACTTTGGCCTTGAGGGCCACGCCCAAACGACCAAAGTCATCGGCCGGACGACCGTCGTCGTGCACCGGCAGCAACTGCGTGCCGGCGGTGCCACGACCGCCGTCGAGCTTGACCGAGTACAGGCCGAGCACGTCCACGCCGAAACCGACCGTGCCCTGGGTGAAACCGGACTTGGCGTCGAGGATGAAGCTTTGAGTCCATTCCTCGGCCTTGCCTTGGGCGGCGGCGTCGTTGACGAAGTTGCGGTTGAAATAGGCGTTGCGCAGATTCAGCGTGGCTTTGGCGTCATCGACAAAACCTGCGGCGCTGGCAGTCATGGGCAGGAACATGGCCAGGCTGCTGCAACTGATCAGGCCCAGGGCGACATTCGATGGGGAAAAAGGACGGGTTGGACGGTTCTTGGGCGAAAAACGGACACGTGTGCTCACTCTGACGCTCCCTTGCTTTTTTGTTGTTTTTATCTGTTATACGTCGTCGTACAACATGGCAGGGATTATTTGGTGGCGGGTGATTCTTGTCAACTGGCCATTACTGCGATTTTTCTTGCCGGTAGCCGGTGATAGTGGGTGTCTCTGACGTTTAAGGGCATGCTGCCTTGGCCTGGAAAGGCTCCGCTGAGCGAGCTGGTTGTGCGATGACCGGTCTAAGACATTAGTCGAATGGCCGCGCGGTGGGAGCATCCGTGGCGAGGGAGCTTGCTCCCGCTGGGCGGCGCAGCAGCCCCAACATGGCTACGCGATCCTCATTGCCATATCTTCCAGGGCTGCTACGCAGCCAGCGGGAGCAAGCTCCCTCGCCACCGCATTTGTATCTCGCGGAAAACGACCGTATGCACTTGTTGGAAAATGTATACCCGCACTTAATGGACTCGCAATAAGTCCTGGAATATTAAAATGAAATCAGCTTATGTCTAACGGTATCGCTCCTGCGGCATTGCGCTTAGATTGGATGCCTGTCCACTCGACAGTTACCAATTTTATGGGAGTCTGTAATAGGGGGGGACTAACTTTAATCGCCGCAAAGAGGGTATAGGCATGTACAGAACAGATACTTGGATGACCGACAACAGGGGGGTGCTCGGTACCCTTAAACTTCATCAGTTGGCACTTCCTTCTGCGCATAACGCGGGAGTGGATAAAAAAGGAGTGGGCGGCTTTGAAGAGGGATGGGTTGCCTGTCAAGAAGACTCCTTTTATTACCAGCTAAAGCGTGGTATTCGCGTGTTGGACTTGCGCCTGCGTATGCACCGGTACCATGATGCCGTTGCATTCAACTTCTATCACGGGCCTATCGAGTCAAGTAGAACCCTAAAAAATCTAATTTACGATTGCCGAATGTTTTTAACCGAGGGGGGTGCTCGAAATAATGAAATCATTATTTTTGATCTCAATCACACAGACTCCCAACTTGGCGAATTTTGGTGGGAGGCCATAAAAAGTGAGCTCGTGGATGGCTTGTCAGACCTATTGATTCCCCCCGCAGCCAAGGATCTGACTCTTAGAGAAATAAATCTGCGGTATCCTGGAAGAAATATCATTCTTGCTTGGGGAGAGGTGAGCGGCCCTATGTTCTGGGGTCATGTCCGCCGTGATTGGGTCGGTAAGGACCTGCCCCGCTTGGCTGAGGTAAGGGAATATATTGGGAAGACAATACACAGCCTTTACCCGCCGGATCATTTGCGCTCACTGCAAGTTGTCAAGTATTCCAAGCTCTACGGCCCGGAAAAACTCGGATCGGCCATTAACGAATGGTTCTCCGCAGATTCGGAGTGGCTAAAAAAAGCCAATATTATCAATGTCGATTTTTTTGAAGTTACAAATATCGTACAGAATTGCATCGAGTCCAATATAAGAAAGGCATCACTCACCCCTCCTTCTACGCCAGTGGTGGGGAGTAAATACTACCCGGACAGTCGATCTTTGGTCGTGTCCTTTAAGTCTACCGATAATTTTGCAGTTTCCCATTATGTCGCCGTCGTCAACGGAGAAACTAAAACAGCACACCATCAGGACAGGTATGTGGTGTGGCCGCACGTTTCTTTTAAGTTGGGCTTTGATAGAGCTTTCAAAGGATCGGTTTATGCGGTAGATAGTATAGGGCTGAAGTCGAAAAGTGCGCTGTTCTCTGGCAATACAGGTGCGGCCCCTGTTCCTGGTGCGCCAAGTTTTGTTGGTTCGGAACGCTCTGGTTTCAGCGGGAAGGACAGCATAACGGTCGGCTGGACGAAAAGAACGCCTCACGGCGTAAATTATGAAGTCTGTATTTATAAAGCTGACAACAAAGGCAAACCTGTTGGCTCAGCACTAGAATCAACGTTACTTCCCATTACCTATGCCCAATACACATTTAAAAATCTAGAGCCAAGTCACGGATATTACATCACCCTTTGCCAAGTCAATGTCCTCGGACAAGCTGGGACAGTCAGGGATAGATGGGTTGGCCCATAGACCCTTGCGTCGCAGCCCTGCATTCAGGCATATCCAACCTTGTGGCTGCTCGCAGGCGGCTCAAGGTTGGGTTAAAAACAAGCCCGCCGCACGAAAAGGAGTAACCTGCCGCTCTGCCTCAACTCTTCATGGACCCCCTATGTTCCCCAATGCCGAGCGCTACAACCACTCCACCGAGTACGCCAACAAACTGGTCGACCGCATCGGCCAGACGCCGGCCTGGATTGCCTTGCGCATCGGCGTCACTGAAAAACGCATGCGCTACATTCTCGCGGGCTCGCGTACGATCAAGGGCGACACCACCGAAATTCTCATGTCTTACGCCGAGCAGTTCTGCCTGGAGTGCCTGGCCGCCGAGGCCAAGGCCGCCAAGGATCGCGCCCGCTCGAAAGCGGCAGGCCCTGCCAGCGACGCCTGAACCATCTCGATCCGTCGCGAGGGAGCAAGCTCCCTCGCCATGAAAGCAACTGCGGCACTTCTTGGCGTTCCTTGTCGTCGAACAGGCATCTGGAAAGTTTCCAGCGGCCTATTGTCGCTATGTTCCCGCAAGGTTTTTGAATGGATCACTACACCCCGCGCGCCTGGCAGCCGCACGAACGGCCGACTCTGCCCGGTTCGCCCTCGACGCCGTTGCATCCCACGCCCAAGCGGCTTGCCTACGCGCTGGTTGGCGTGCTGGTGGCGTTGACCGGGGGTTTGGGCAATTCGCTGGTGATCGCCAATCTGCCCTATCTGCAAGGGTCCCTGGGCGCCACCACGGCGGAGATGGCCTGGTTGCCCGCGGCCTACGTCATGACCAATGTCTCGATGAACCTGCTGCTGGTGAAATTTCGCCAGCAGTTCGGCTTGCGCGCGTTCACCGAAGTGTTCCTGGCGCTCTACGCCCTGGTGACCTTCGGCCACCTGTTCGTCAACGACCTGAACTCGGCGATCGCCGTGCGTGCGGCCCATGGCATGGTGGGGGCGGCCCTCAGTTCCCTGGGCCTGTATTACATGGTCCAGGCTTTCCCGGCCAAGTGGCGGCTAAAGGCGCTGGTGTTGGGCCTGGGCACTTCGCAATTGGCCTTGCCAATGGCCCGGCTGTTCTCTGAAGACCTGCTGCAAATCGCCGAATGGCGCGGCTTGTACCTGTTCGAACTGGGCATGGCGCTGCTGTCGCTGGGCTGCGTGCTGCTGCTCAAGTTGCCGCCGGGCGATCGCTTCAAGACCTTTGAAAAACTCGACTTCCTGACCTTCACCGTGCTCGCCAGCGGCGTCGCCTTGCTGTGCGCGGTGTTGTCGCTGGGGCGCATTGACTGGTGGTTGGAAGCGCCATGGATCGGCGTGGCCTCGGCGGCTTCCATCGTGCTGATCATGGCGGGCCTGGCGATCGAACATAACCGCAGCAATCCGATGCTGATGACGCGTTGGCTCGGCAGCGGGGTAATGATCCGTCTGGCCCTGGCGGTGATTCTGATCCGCATGGTGACCTCGGAACAGTCCACCGGGGCGGTGGGTTTCCTGCAGGCGCTGAACATGAGCAGCCAGCAGATGCACAGCCTTTACGTGGTGATGCTGATCGGCAGTATTGCCGGGCTGGTGACCAGCGCGCTGACCATCAACCCGGCGCACCTGTTCATGCCGCTGATCATTTCCCTGGCGTTGATGGCCACGGGGTCGGCGATGGACAGTTATTCGAACAACCTGAGCCGTCCGCAAAACATGTATTTCAGCCAGTTCCTGCTGGCATTCGGCAGCACGTTCTTCCTCGGGCCGACGATGATCCTGGGCGTGCGCAATGTGCTGACCAACCCGCGAAACCTGGTGAGTTTTTCCGTGCTGTTCGGGATCTGCCAGAGCCTCGGCGGCCTGGTAGGGGCCGCGGTGCTCGGCACGTTCCAGGTGGTGCGCGAGAAATTCCATTCCAGCCATCTGGTGGAGAACCTGAGTCAGTTCGACCCTCGCGTCGCCGCGCGGGTGGACAGCGGCGGTTCGGCGGTGAGTTCGCTGATTGCCGATCCGGGCCTGCGTCACCTGCAAGGCCTTCGCAGCCTCGCCACGGCCGCTACCCGCGAAGCCAACATACTCGCCTATAACGATGTGTTCATGCTGATCGCGGTGATCGCCGTGCTGACCATGATCTGGATTTCCATTCGTGCCCTGTGGCTGATGAGCACCACCCAGCCCGCCGCCGCAGCGCCTGCTCCTTCGCCACAACCCAGCGGTGCCACTTCTTCATGACCGAGCCGACCACCACGACCACCAACGCCATCGCCGATACGCCGGAAGACCAGGCGCCTCCTGCCGCTCCGGCGACAAAACCGCGCTCCCTGCGAGTGCGGGTACTTTCATCCCTCGGATTCGCCGCAGTGGCGATTGTCGGCGTGCTGGTGGTGCTTTACGCCTGGCAATTGCCGCCGTTCAGCAGCGCCGTGGAAACCACCGAGAATGCCTTGGTGCGCGGGCAGGTGACGATCATCGGGCCGCAGCTCAGTGGTTATGTCCATGAAGTCCCGGTGCAGGACTTCCAGTTCGTCAAGGCCGGCGATCTGCTGGTGCGCCTGGATGACCGCATCTACCGGCAACGGCTCGACCAGGCGCTGGCGCAACTGGCGGTGCAACAGGCGGCCCTGGCCAACGTCGTACAGCAGCGCAACAGCGCCGAGGCGAGCATCAAGCTGCGCCAGGCCGCGCTGGCCGACAGCCAGGCCCAGGCCCACAAAGCCGCCGCCGACCTGCGCCGCAACGAGGCGTTGATAAAGGACGGTTCGGTGTCCAGGCGTGAACTGGATATCAGTCGCGCCGCCAGCGCCCAAGCCACCGCGGCCGTCGCCCAGGCCCAGGCCAGCCTGGAAATTGCCCGTCAGGACCGGCAAACCGTCATCGTCAACCGCGGCTCCCTGGAAGCCGCTGTCGCCAGCGCCGAGGCGGCGGTGCA
The DNA here is from genome assembly GCF_051132075.1 of Pseudomonas sp. R3-56. Classification (NCBI taxonomy): domain Bacteria; kingdom Pseudomonadati; phylum Pseudomonadota; class Gammaproteobacteria; order Pseudomonadales; family Pseudomonadaceae; genus Pseudomonas; species Pseudomonas sp. R3-56. Next base: position 2,423,706 of record NZ_CP071657.1, read on the forward strand.
ACTGGCGCGCATCGACCTGTCCAACACGCGCGTGTTGGCGCCACGGGACGGTCAGCTGGGGCAGATAGGCGTGCGTCTGGGCGCCTACGTCAATTCCGGAGCGCAGTTGATGGCGCTGGTGCCGAACCAGAAGTGGGTGATCGCCAACCTCAAGGAAACCCAGATGGACAAGGTACGGGTCGGCCAGCCGGCAAGCTTCACCGTGGATGCCCTCGGCCATCGCCGCTTCCAGGGGCATGTCGAACGCATTTCCCCGGCCACCGGTTCCGAGTTCAGCCTGCTGCAGGCCGACAACGCCACCGGCAATTTTGTCAAGATTGCCCAGCGCGTTCCGGTTCGCATCGCCGTGGATCCGGACCAACCCGAAAGTGAACGCCTGCGGCCAGGGATGTCGGTGGTGGTGAGCATCGACACGGCCGCCGAACAGCAATGACCCGCAGAAGAAAGCCGTTTCCTGCACAGGGAACGCGTCACTCGTGCAGGAGTCGTAACCTCCATGCGTTTCTGACCCCCACGGAGATCCAATGAATCTGGAAGTCCCGAGCACCGATACCAATCGCCGCCAACTGCTGCAGATCATCGCCGGGCTATCGGATGGCGTGATGCTGATCGAAGTCGACCAGACGATTGCCTGGGCCAACGAAGCGGCCTTGACCATGCACGGAGTCGAGGAGCTTGGCGAGTTGGGCACCAACGCCAAGGAGTACGCCCGGCGTTTCAATTTGCGTTATCGCAACAACCATTCGCTCCCCGAAGACAACTATCCCATCGCCCGTGTCGCCCGCGGCGACGAATTCAGCGATGTGCTGGTGGAGGTCACGCCCGTGGCCGATCCGGACCGCACCTGGGTGCACCGCATCCGCAGCATGGTGCTGACCGACCGCAACGACGAGCCGGAATACCTGGTGCTGATTCTCAGCGATGCCACGGAATGGGCCAGCGCCGAACAGCGCTTCGAGAAAACCTTTGGCGCCAACCCGGCACCAGCGGTGATCTGCCGTCTCAGCGATTTGCGCTATATCAAGGTCAACGCGGGTTTCCTGGAAATGACCGGCTACAGCCGCGAAGAGGTGATTGGGCGTTCGGTGTATGAACTGGATGTGCTCGAGGCTGCCGAAAAGCGCGATCTGGCCGTCGAGCGCCTGGGGCAGGGCGCGACCATCCCGCAGATGCAGGCCGAACTGCGCTTGCCCGATGGCACCAACAAACAGGTGATCGTCGCTGGCCAGCCGCTGGACCTCCACGATGAAGATTGCATGCTGTTTTCGTTCATGGACATGGAGCCGCGGCGCAAGGCCGAAACGGCGCTGCGCCAGAGCGAGGAGCGTTTTGCCAAGTCGTTCCGGCTGTCACCGGTGCCGACGCTGATCTGTAGCGCCGAGCTGCAACTGGCGGAAATCAACGAGGCCTTCCTCCAGGCGACGGGTTATGCCAGCGAAGAGCTGTTGGGCAAGACCGTGGAGGAGATCGGCTTCCTCGAGAAGGAAGCGGCGGCGACGTTGTTCGGGCGCCTGGAAAAGACTGCCACCGTGTCCAGGGTCGACGTCAAGGTGCACAAGAAAGGCGGGGAGCAGATCGACTGCGAAGTGGCGGCCGATACCGTCATCATCCAGGACAAGCCATGTTTCCTGCTGGTGCTGATGAATATCACCGAACGCAAGCGCTCGGAGCTGGAGCTGGTAGCGGCCATCGAAGAAGTGATGAAGGACGCGTCGTGGTTCAGCCGCACCCTGATCGAAAAGCTGGCCAATGTGAAGAGCATCAACGCGCAGACCCCGACGACGTCGTTCACTGAGCTGACGGCCCGCGAACGTGACGTACTAGGGCTGATTTGCGAGGGTCTGGCGGACAAGGAAATTGCCGCGCGCTTGAAACTGGCCCCCAACACCGTGCGCAATCACGTGGCGACGCTGTATTCGAAACTCGACGTCCATAGTCGTAGCGAGGCGATTGTCTGGGCGCGGGAGCGGGGCTTGTTCGCGAACGAATGGCGGATAAAGGCACCATGATAGCCAGTGCAAATGCACCTGGTGTTCTGGTGCAAATTCAGGTTCTGCGCACGCTATAACCTCCTTAGGCTGGAGGGGTGCGGCATTGCTGTTGAACGCCGCGTCCCCACGAAACAATCAAGGAATACGCCCCGATGTGCAGCAAACCCTTCAAGTGTGAGATCGACAGGACGTCTATGGGAGCCAGGAGGCCGGCCACCGGTCATTTGCGACTTCGAAGCTGAGGTGCATAGATGACCCATCTGGCTCCGTTACGTACCCGTCTCGAGCAAAGCTTTGCGCCACTGGCCTGTGAATGCAGCCTCAACGGCGACGGCACCCTGACCATTCGCCTGTACCGCCAGGAAAGCGGCGAGGTCGATCTGGTAGTGAGCGGCATGAGCGTCGACAGCATCCGCTCCGAGGAAGGCTTGAACAAGCTGATCGATGAACTGCGCTATGAGCTGTACAACACGCCGCTGCATCGCAGCGATCCGGCCTGACCCATAAGACCGACGCGATCCCCCGTGGCGAGGGAGCTTGCTCCCGCTGGATCGCGCAGCGATCCCAAACCTGTCGAATCGGCAGTCCCCAGGCACATCGCGTCTAACAGCTTGCGGCTGCTGCGCAGCCGAGCGGGAGCAAGCTCCCTCGCCACGGAAGACCGCGTCATCAATGGGACTGCGTAATCAAAGCAGCGTCGCCCGACAATCGAGCGCCAACCGCGCCCCGCCCAGCTCGCTGCGATCCACCTCCAGCGTAAACCCGTGCAGCGTGACAATCGCCGCGACGATCGACAGGCCCAGGCCGAAGCCGCCGTGCTGGCTGCTGCCCTCGGCGCGATAGAAGCGCCGGAACACCGCCTTGCGTTCCGCCTCGGGGATGCCAGGGCCGGAGTCGAGCACTTCGATGCGGCTGCTGTCGCCCTGGTCGACGCCCCGCAGGATCACCTCGCCGCCCGGCGGGGTGAACTTGATCGAGTTGCTCAACAGGTTCGACACGGCCTCGAACAGCAACGCCCGGTCTCCGTTGAGCAAGGGCAGGCTGTCGGGCACTTCGAGCGTGAAGACCAGCTCGCGCTCTTCGGCCAGCGGCAGGTAGAAGTCATGCAATTCCTGCAATAGCTGCAACGGATCGAGACGCACGAAACCGGAGCGGCGCTGCTGGTCCTCCAGTTCCGAAATCCGCAACAGACCGCGAAACCTCGCCATCAGCGTATCGGTTTCGGCGATCACCTGATCCATCTGCAACGCTTCCGGAGAGCCGTCCGCGGCCTCCTGCTGGATGCGATAGAGCTGGGCACGCAGGCGCGTCAGCGGGGTACGCAAGTCATGGGCGATGTTGTCGCAGACGCCCTTGACCTCATTCATCAGCCGTTCGATGCGATCGAGCATGGCATTGACGATGGCTGCCAGCATGTCCAGTTCATCGCGACGGCTCGACAACGGCAGACGATGGGTCAGGTCGCCGGCGACGATCGCTTCCGCGCTGGCCTGCAAGGCGCGGATACGCCGCAGCGGTCGGCGCCGCAACAGATGCCAGCCGGCGATGCCCGGCAGGATGGTCAACGAGACACCCCAGAGCAGCGCGTGCAGGATGATGCGGGTCACGGCGAACAGCGAACCGTTGTCCCGCGCCAGTACCAGCCAGCGCCCGTCCTGGGTGCGGGTCGCGACCGCGTCGCAACTGTCGGAGGGGATCATCGGGTCGTCGGAATCGACGCAGCCACCGAGCATATGGATCTTGCCGTCCAGCGGCAGGTCGGCGGGGATGCGCTGGATCGGTCCGCTCAGATGGCGCAATTGCGGGTCGAACAGACCGTAGGCGTCGACGCCGCGCTCATCCAGCGACAGGCTGGCCATGAGCGCGTCTTCCAGCTGTTCGCCATGGATGCGCGCGAACAGGTGCTGGCGCTGCATCAGCGAATGCTTGGCGAGGCTGTCGAGGTAGCCGAACACCTCGTAATACATCACCCCCATCAGGATCGCGCTCCAGATCACGAACAGCGAGCTGTACAGCGCCAGCAGGCGGCTGCTGGAGGAGCGCCAGCCCTTAGCGGGGTTCAGCAATGACATAACCGGAACCTCGTACCGTGCGAATCAGCGGTTCCAGGCCCGGCGGGTCGATCTTCTTGCGCAGGCGACCGATGTGGACGTCGATCAGGTTGGTGCCCGGGTCGAAGTGATAACCCCAGACTTCTTCGAAAATCATCATGCGCGAGAGGATCTGGCCACTGTTGCGCATCAGAAATTCCAGCAACTTGTATTCGGTGGGCAGCAGGCTCAGCAACTGGCCGTTGCGGCTGGCCTCGCGGCTGATCAGGTTCAGCTCCAGGTCCGCCACCCGCAGCACGGTTTCCGGTTCGCGGGCGCCGTTGTTGCGGCGCAGCAGCACTTCGACCCGGGCGGCCATTTCGTCGGTGGCGAACGGCTTGGTCAGGTAATCGTCGCCACCGGCCCGCAAGCCACGCACCCGCTCGTCGACATCGGAGAGGGCGCTGATCATCAGGATCGGCGTGGCCACGCCCATGCTGCGCAGCTGGGTGACGATCACCAGGCCGTCGAGTTCGGGCAGCATGCGGTCGAGGGTGATCAGGTCATAGTCACCGCTGACCGCCCGCTCCAGGCCCTCGCGGCCGTTGTCGACCCAGTCGACGTCGAGGCCGTTGCGGGTCAGTTCGGCGACGATTTCACGGGCGGTCACGGCGTCGTCTTCGATGGTCAGGATACGGTTCATGGGCGTTACCGGTTGGGAAATGGAGCCATTGCGCAGCATTCTGCCAAAGATTACCTGTCGGCTTTCTGAAAAAAAGTTCATGGGCGCCGGCAAATGCATTCACTGGCCTGGATCAATACTTCGTCACAAATAATCCCTAACATATTCCGGCACGCACCATCATGCTGCGTCCCTCGCTGTGTCCTGCCGCGCTATCGCTGGCGGGCTCTGGTGGGAAGCTGATGGCAAGTGGCGCAAGGAGCCGAGACCTACTGAACCTTAAGGAAGAGTCGCATGATCGATCCCCAGGATGTTCTACGCCGAAAATTCGATATTCAACCGCTGAAACGGGCCGACATGACCGTACGCCTGGACGGCCAGGCTGTTGACACCGCCGAGGGTGAGACCGTCCTCACCGTCATCCAGGCCCTGGGCCAACGCCAGGTGGCCCGCAACGACCACAATCAGATCAGCGGGGCCTATTGCGGCATGGGCATTTGCCAATGCTGCCTCGTCAGGATCGATGGCCGCCACAAGCGACGGGCCTGCCAGACGCTGGTGCGACCGGGCATGCAGATCGAAACCCGGGCCAATCGCATCGCCACAACGGAGGCGCCATGAACCTCGATCCGGTGATTGTTGGCGGCGGGCCGGCGGGGATGGCGGCGGCCATCGAGCTGGCCGCCAATGGTCTGCGTTGCACGCTGCTCGAAGAAGCGCCACGCCTGGGCGGCGTGGTGTACCGCGGGCCGTTGCGCGATGGCGTGAGCCTGGACTACCTGGGGGCGCGTTACAGTGAGGCCCTGGCAAAGCTCCATGGGGAATTCCAGCGCAACGCCGGCCTGATTGATGTGCGATTGGGCAGTCGGGTCATCGGTGCCGAGGGATTCCGCGCGCTGATGCTGCTGGACGCCGACGAGCGCCTGCGCGAGGTGGCCTATTCCCAGTTGATCCTGGCAGCCGGTTGTCATGAACGCAGTGTGCCGTTCCCCGGCTGGACACTGCCGGGGGTGATGATGCTCGGTGGCCTGCAATTGCAGATCAAGAGTGGCGTGGTCAAGCCGCCGAGCCCGGTGGTGATTGCCGGCACCGGCCCGTTGCTGCCCTTGGTGGCCTGCCAGTTGCACGCCTCGGGCGTCACCGTGGCGGGCATCTACGAAGCCTGTGCCTTCGGCAGGATCGCCAAGGAAAGCCTGGCGTTGCTGAACAAGCCGCAACTGTTCCTCGATGGCCTGGGCATGCTGGCGTACCTCAAGCGGCACGGCATCCCGGTGCGTTATGGTTGGGGCGTGGTCCGCGCCGAGGGTGAGAGTGAATTGGGCAGCGTGACCGTTGCGCCTTATTGCGCCGACTGGAAGCCGGACCTTGAACGGGCTGAACAGCTGCCTGCCGAGACGCTGGCGGTCGGCTACGGGTTTATCCCGCGCACGCAGTTGAGCCAGCAGATGGGGCTTGGCCATGGCTTCAGCGAGGACGGCTACCTGCGCGCCGTGTCCGATGCCTGGCAGCGCAGCAGCGAAGCGCATATCCACCTGGCGGGCGACATGGGCGGGATTCGCGGCGGTGAAGCGGCCATGTTGAGCGGACGCATCGCGGCGCTGTCGGTCCTGCTGCAGCGTAATGTCCTGGATGAGGCCACGGCGCAGGAGCGCCGCAGGCGCTATCAGGTCCGATTGGACCGGATCATTCGTTTTCGCGCCGCCGTTGATCGCTACACCCGGCGCGGCGCCGGGCAAACCGCGCTGCCAGCCGCCGATACAGTGATCTGCCGTTGCGAACACGCCACCCGCGCGGACATCGACCGCGCCCTTGAACAGGGTGTGCAAGACATGGCCAGCCTGAAAATGCGCACCCGCGTGAGCATGGGTGATTGCCAGGGCCGCCTGTGTGTCGGCTACTGCACCGACCGCTTGCGCGAAGCCACCGGACGCACCGATGTGGGTTGGCTGCGACCACGTTTTCCGATTGATCCGGTTCCTTTCTCAGCGTTCCAGAACGTCGACACGAAGGTGGTTTCCCATGATCAGGCACTATGACGTGGTGATCGCCGGTGGTGGGGTGATCGGGGCGTCCTGCGCCTATCAACTGTCCAAGCGCAAGCACCTGAAAGTCGCCCTGATCGATGCCAAGCGTCCAGGCAACGCCACCCGCGCGTCGGCCGGCGGCCTGTGGGCCATCGGCGAGTCGGTGGGCCTGGGCTGCGGGGTGATTTTTTTCCGCATGATGTCGGCCAACCGCAAGCGGCATACACAAGGCGCCGCCGTGGCGGTGGATGCCAGCACGCCGCATATCCTGCCCGACTCGTTTTTCGATTTCGCCTTGCAGTCCAACGCGATGTATCCGCAGTTGCACAGGGAACTGATCAAGCGTCATGGCATGGATTTCAAGTTTGAAGAGACCGGGCTGAAGTTCGTGATCTATGACGATGAGGACCGCTCCTACGCCGAACACATTGTCGCCTGCATTCCGCACCTGGCTGATCAGGTGCGCTGGCTCGACCAGGCGGCGTTGCGCGAGGCCGAACCGAGTGTCAGCCACGAGGCCCAGGGCGCGCTGGAGTTTCTCTGCGACCACCAGGTCAGCCCGTTCCGCCTGGCCGACGCCTATACCGAGGGCGCGCGGCAGAATGGCGTTGATCTGTTCTTCAACACCAACGTGACAGAGGTGTTGCGCAATGGCAGTCGGGTGGCCGGTGTGAAAACCGCCGAAGCCGGCACGTTCACTTGCCGGACGCTGATCAATGCCGCCGGCGCCTGGGCGGCGGACTTGAGCGAGCAGGCGACGGGCGTGCGGATTCCGGTCAAGCCGGTCAAGGGGCAGATCCTGCTGACCGAGCGCATGCCGAAAATCCTCAGGGGCTGCCTGACCACCAGCGATTGTTATATCGCGCAGAAGGACAACGGCGAAATCCTGATCGGCAGCACCACGGAAGACAAAGGGTTCGACGTGACCACCACTTACCCTGAGATCGAGGGTTTGGTGCAAGGTGCGGTGCGGTGTATCCCGCAACTGGCCGACATCAACCTGAAACGCACCTGGGCCGGCCTGCGTCCCGGCTCACCGGACGAATTGCCGATCCTCGGGCCGATGCGCGGCGTGGAGGGCTACCTCAACGCCTGCGGGCATTTTCGCACCGGCATCCTGACCTCGGCCATCACCGGGGTATTGCTGGACAAACTGGTGAACGACGAACCGTTGCCGCTGGATATCACGCCGTTCCTGGCGGATCGGTTTGAAGTGCTGACGGTCGTAGAACCCAGGAAAATGCAACCGGCCTGAAAGCCGGGTCGAAACCCAGTGTGGGAGCGAGCCTGCTCGCGAAAGCGGCGTGCCAGTCGACGTCAATGTCGATGCGCTGGCGCCTTCGCGAGCAGGCTCGCTCCCACATTGTTTTTTGGTCGGTCGCAGGTTTTTCGTCAAGCTCGCTCCCACAGTTTTGTACTGTGGGAGCGTTATTCCACCGGTGTACTGACAAACGCTTCCAGGCCTTCGGCATAAGCGGTAAACGCGCTGATCTGTGGGAAGGCCTTGCCTTGCACCTGATCGGCCACCAACAGGTTGGTGAAGGTCCATGCCACCGCGACGCTGATGCCGGCCTGGTCGAGCGAGCCACCGGTGGGCAATGGTTGTTTCACCAATGCCTGCTCCAACTCGCCATATGCCGCCAGCAGCTGGCCCGAGACCCTTTCGAGCCATGGCGCATGCTGGATTTGCGCTGGTCGCAAAGTGCGTTCGTAATAGATCTGCACCGATTTTTCGCACGCCGCCAATGCCAACCCGATCAGTTGCAACGATTGCAACCGTTGCCCCGTATCGCTCGGCATCAGGCTTTTCGCGGGCCCGGCCAGGGTTTCCAGATAATCGATGATCAAGCTCGAGTCCATCAGCACCGAGCCATCGTCCAGCACCAGGGTTGGGGCCTTGACCACCGGGTTGATGCGCTGGAATTGCTCGAAATGCCTGAACACCGACACCGATTGGTGTTCCAGGGCGATCCCCAGGCGCTTGGCGGAAATGGCGACGCGTCGCACGTAGGGCGAGTCCAGCATGCCGATCAGTTTCATGGCTTCTCCTTCAGCGGTTTTTACAGGCCGGGTCAGTCCTCGAATCCGACCTGTTCGTGGATTTCATCAACCTTGAGTTCAAGCCGGTAGGCCACGGCGATGAACAGCGCCTGGCACAGGCACAGGGTGGCGCTCAACGAGCGAAAGGCGAACGAGCTGCCTTCGTTCACCAGCAGCACCGCATTGGCCCGCTTGGCCAGGGGCGACAGGTTGCTGTCGGTGATGATCAGCGTCTTGGCCTGGTGATGCTGGGCGATGCGCAGGCAGTGCTGGGTTTCCTTGCCGTACGGGGTAAAGCTGATGGCAATGACCAGGTCGTTGGCCCTCACGCTGCGCATCTGCTCGCGATAACTGCCGCCCAGGCCGGACACCAGGTGAATGCGCTTGTTGGTGTGCTGAAGGTTATAGACCAGGTAATCGGCCACGGCGAACGAACGCCGCACGCCAACGACGTAGATGTTGTCGGCGTTGACCACCAGGTCGACGGCTTTCTCGAAAGCCTCGTCGTCGAGTTCCAGCCCCAGGCGCTCGATGCCCGACAGGGTAGCGTTGACGCATTCGCGGGCGAGGTCGCCGGCGCTGGCCTTCTGCGACTTGTTGGCGATCATGCTGCGAATGCGTTGCTGGTAGTTCTGCACCGGCGTGGTCTTGTGGGTGTACGCCTCGCGAAACAGCGCCTGCATTTCGCTGAACCCGCTGAAGCCGAAGCGCTGGGAAAAACGCACGATGGCCGACGGGTGTACCTCGCACTCCCGGGCGATGTCGCTGATGCGATCGACCATGATCCGGTCGCTTTGCTGGCTCATGTAGCTGGCAATGCGTTTGAGCTGGCGAGGCAGGCCTTCGTATTCCTCGGTAATCAGTTGCAACAGCCGCTCGGCGTTGATCGGTGGGCTGGGGAGGGCGGGTTCGGACGCGCTCTCGGACGGCACCGGCAGATCGGGGCGGGTCATAGGAAATCCTTCTGGCTTGTTCTTATAGGACGCCCTGGGAAACGGGCCGGTCCTCGACAATAGGTTGGCTGGTCGCAGTCTACAGCGTAGGCGCGGGGAAAATCATGAGCGCGCGCAGTTGGAAGCCCTGCTGAAACGATGCACTGCGTCTGGTCCGGTCAAGTAACAGTCTATTGGAAAAAATATTCCACAATAAAAATTTATGGAAAAAATATTGATTATTGCCGTTCGCTCGTTTTAGTCTGCATTCACCAAAGCGTTGGCGTCGGTTCCGGCGGCAAGCGCAGGCTGATAAAAATAACAGGAGCCAGCATGGGCCAGACTCGTTTTGCCAGTGGACGTCAATTGGATGTGATCTGCCTGGGGCGCCTGGGCGTCGATCTTTACGCGCAGCAGGTCGGCGCGCGGCTTGAAGATGTCTCGAGCTTCGCCAAGTACCTCGGTGGCTCATCTGCCAACATCGCCTTTGGCACGGCCCGCCTCGGGCTCCGGTCGGCGATGCTGAGCCGGGTGGGCGATGACCATATGGGGCGCTTTTTGGTGGAGTCCCTGATGCGAGAAGGCTGCGACGTCAGCGGCATCAAGGTCGACCCTGAACGCCTGACGGCCATGGTGCTGCTCGGCATCAAGGACCGCGAGACCTTCCCCTTGGTGTTCTACCGTGAAAATTGCGCGGACATGGCGCTACGGGCCGAGGACATCGACGAAGCTTTCATCGCCTCCAGCAAGGCGCTGTTGATCACCGGCACGCATTTCTCCACCGACAGCGTCTACCAGGCCAGCATCCAGGCGCTGGACTACGCGCAGACGCACCAGGTCAAACGTATCCTCGATATCGACTACCGCCCGGTACTCTGGGGCCTGGCGCCCAAGGCCGATGGCGAAACCCGTTTTGTCGCCGACCGCAAGGTCAGCCAGCACGTACAAGGCATCCTGGCGCGTTTCGACCTGATCGTCGGCACCGAAGAAGAGTTTTTGATCGCTGGTGGCAGCGAGGATCTGCTGGCCGCGCTGCGTACCGTGCGCTCGCTGACGGCGGCGACCCTGGTGGTGAAGCTTGGCCCGCAAGGTTGCACGGTGATCCACGGCGATATCCCGAACCGCCTGGAAGACGGCGCCATCTACCCCGGCGTGCGGGTCGAGGTGTTGAATGTGCTGGGTGCGGGCGACGCGTTCATGTCGGGTTTTCTCGCCGGTTGGCTGGAAGACGCCAGTGATGAACGCTGCTGCCAGTTGGCCAACGCCTGTGGCGGGTTGGTGGTGTCGCGTCATGCCTGCGCCCCGGCGATGCCGACCCGGGCCGAGCTCGATTACCTGTTTGCCAGCCCGGTGCCGATCACCCGCCCTGACCAGGATGTCGTGCTGCAACGGCTGCATCAGGTCAGCGTGCCGCGCAGGGTCTGGAAACAGCTGTTCATCTTTGCCTTTGACCATCGCTGGCAGTTGGTGGAACTGGCCCAGCGGGGCGGTCGTGGCCTCGACAGCATCGGCGAGCTCAAGCAACTGTTCATCCAGGCCGTGGAGCGGGTCGAGGCTGACCTGCAACGCCAGGGCATCGAGGCGGATGTCGGTCTGCTGGCCGACCAGCGTTTCGGCCAGGATTCCCTGAATGCGGCCACCGGGCGCGGCTGGTGGGTCGCGCGGCCGGTGGAAGTGCAGGGCTCGCGGCCGCTGGCGTTCGAACACGGCCGTTCCATCGGCAGCAACCTGATTGCCTGGCCACAAGAGCAGATCATCAAATGCCTGGTGCAATTTCATCCTGACGATGAGCCGCTGCTGCGCCTGGAGCAGGAAGCGCAGTTGTTGGGCTTGTACAAGGCGTCCCAGGTCAGCGGTCATGAATTGCTGCTGGAGGTCATTCCGCCCAAGGATCATCCATCGGCCCATCCGGATGTGCTGTATCGGGCGCTCAAGCGGCTCTACAACCTGGGTATTTTCCCGGCGTGGTGGAAAATCGAGGCGCAGACCTGCGATGAGTGGAAACAACTTGATGAGCTGATCCAGCAGCGCGATCCGTATTGCCGTGGCGTGGTGCTGCTGGGCCTCAACGCCCCTGCGGCCGCGTTGGCCGAAGGCTTTCGCCAGGCCAGCCAGAGCAGCACTTGCAGAGGGTTTGCCGTGGGCCGGACGATCTTCCAGGAACCGAGCCGCGCCTGGCTGGCCGGGGAGATCGATGATGAAACGCTGATCCGGAATGTGCAGGGCCGGTTTGTGGAATTGATCGAGGCCTGGCGCGCTGCGCGTGCCTGAGATACAGGGCTTTTGTGGCGAGGGAGCTTGCTCCCGCTGGACTGCGAAGCAGTCCCGAAGTCAGCTACCCCGATGCGACAGGTAAACCGTAGCCACTGGTTTTTGCGTCTGCTTCGCAGCCGAGCGGGAGCAAGCTCCCTCGCCACAGGTGATCGGTTGGACATTAGAGAAAACAACAATAGGTGCAGCCATGCCCGCTATTCGAATTGGCATCAACCCGATTTCCTGGAGCAACGACGACTTGCCATCGTTGGGCGGCGAGACGCCGTTGAGCACGGCGTTGAGCGAAGGCAAGGAAATCGGCTATGAAGGTTTCGAGCTCAATGGCAAGTTTCCCAAGGACGCCAAGGGCGTCGGCGACGTGTTGCGCCCTTACGACCTGGCGCTGGTCTCCGGCTGGTATTCCAGTCGCTTGGCGCGTCGTTCGGCGGCCGAGGAGATCGACGCCATCGCCAGCCATGTCGAGCTGTTGGCGCAGAACGGCGCAACGGTGCTGGTCTATGGCGAAGTGGCCGATTCGATCCAGGGCCAGCGCATTCCGTTGATCGAGCGGCCACGCTTTCACACTGACGAGGCCTGGCAGGCCTATGCCGACAAGCTCACCGAGCTGGCCCGCTTCACCTTGTCCCAAGGCGTGCGCCTGGCCTACCACCACCACATGGGCGCCTACGTTGAATCGCCTTCGGACATCGACAAGCTGATGGCGCTGACCGGCAGCGAGGTCGGCCTGTTGTTCGATTCGGGCCATTGCTACATGGGCGGCGGCGAACCGCTGCAGGTGCTGCGCAAACACATCGAGCGCATCTGCCATGTGCACTTCAAGGACGTGCGCAAACCCGTGGTGCAGTTGGCGCGCAACAACCTCTGGAGCTTTCCCGACTGCATCATCAACGGCACGTTCACCGTGCCTGGAGATGGCGATATCGACTTCGCCGCGTTGCTCGATGTCCTGCTGGCTGCCGATTATCAGGGCTGGCTGGTGGTGGAGGCCGAGCAGGACCCGGCGGTGGCGCCGAGTTATATCTATGCCAAGAAGGGCTACGACACCCTGCGTGCCCTGTTGCAGGAGAGAACTGCGCCATGAGCCTGCTGATCAAGAGCAATCCCAGCGACCGGACCATGGTTGAACTGCCACGCGACGCGCTGGAATACGTCGGTTTTGCCGCCTACCGCTTGAGCCTTGGCGAAAGCCTGCCGGTGGCCGCCGCAGACCGGGAATTGTGCGTGGTACTGCTCAGCGGCCGCATCAACCTCAAGGGCGAAGCACCGGGGCAGGGCGCCTTCGATTGGGACAACCTCGGGGATCGCCAGTCGGTATTCGAGGACAAATCCCCTTACGCCGCGTATCTGCCGCCCGGCAGCCAGGCCCAGATCACCGCGTTGAGCGATGTGCAAGTGGCGGTGTGCGCCGCGCCGGGCGGCGCCCCGAATGCGTACGGCCCACGGCTGATCCGTCCCGAGAGCATGAAGCGCAGCGTGCGCGGCAAGGGCGCCAATACCCGCTACGTCTGCGACATCCTGCCGGACAGCGAGCCGGCCCATTCGCTGCTGGTGGTGGAAGTGCGCACGCCGTCGGGACATTCGTCCAGCTATCCGCCGCACAAGCACGACACCGACGATTTGCCGCACCAGAGCTTTCTCGAAGAGACCTATTACCACCAGGTCAACCCCCCCCAGGGCTTCGTGTTCCAGCGGGTCTACACCGACGATCGCAGCATCGACCAGGCCATGGCCGTGGAAAACAGCGATCTGGTCGTGGTGCCCAAGGGTTACCACCCGGTCAGCGTGCCCTACGGGTACGAGTCGTATTACCTGAACGTCATGGCCGGTCCGAAGCGGGTCTGGCAATTCCATAACGATCCGCAGCATAGCTGGCTGCTCGACCTCTGAATTCGAACATTCCAACGGAGACCAGGACAATGAGCGACACCCCGGTAATAGGCCATTACATCAACGGTCAGGAGCACAGCAACGACTCCGCGCGGTTCAGCAACGTCTTCAATCCCGCTACCGGCACGGTACAGGCCCGGGTGGCGCTGGCCGAACCGGGTACCGTCGAGGCAGCGGTGGCTTCGGCGCTGGCGGCCTTTCCCGGCTGGTCCGAGCAGTCGTCGTTGCGCCGTTCCCGGGTGATGTTCAAGTTCAAGGAACTGCTTGACCGCCACCACGACGAGTTGGCGCAGATCATCAGCCGCGAGCACGGCAAGGTACTCTCCGACGCCCACGGCGAAGTCACCCGGGGCATCGAGATCGTCGAGTACGCCTGCGGTGCGCCGAGCCTGCTCAAGACCGATTTCAGCGACAACATCGGCGGTGGCATCGACAATTGGAACCTGCGCCAGCCCCTGGGCGTCTGTGCCGGGGTCACGCCATTCAACTTCCCGGTGATGGTGCCGCTGTGGATGATTCCCCTGGCGCTGGTGGCGGGCAACTGCTTCATCCTCAAGCCTTCGGAGCGCGACCCGTCCGCCAGTCTGCTGATGGCTCGGTTATTGACCGAGGCCGGGTTGCCGGATGGCGTGTTCAACGTGGTCCAGGGCGACAAGACGGCGGTGGATGCGCTGTTGCAGCACCCGGACATCGAGGCGATCTCCTTTGTCGGCTCCACGCCCATCGCCGAATACATCCACCAGCAGGGCACCGCGAACGGCAAGCGCGTGCAGGCCCTGGGCGGGGCGAAAAACCACATGATCGTCATGCCCGACGCCGACCTCGACCAGGCGGCGGATGCGCTGATCGGAGCGGCTTACGGCTCGGCCGGTGAGCGCTGCATGGCGATCTCTATCGCCGTGGCGGTGGGTGACGTCGGCGATGAGCTGATCGCGCGATTGTTGCCACGCATCGACCAGTTGAAGGTCGGCAATGGCCAGCAGCCCGGCACCGACATGGGGCCGCTGGTGACTGCCGAGCACAAGGCCAAGGTTGAAGGTTTCATCGATTCCGGCGTAGCCGAGGGCGCGCGGCTGATCGTCGACGGGAGGGGCTTCAAGGTGCCCGGGGCCGAGCAGGGGTTCTTTGTCGGGGCGACGCTGTTCGACCAGGTCACTGCCGAAATGAGCATCTACCAGCAGGAGATTTTCGGCCCGGTACTCGGGATCGTTCGTGTGCCGGATTTCGCCACGGCGGTCGCGCTGATCAACGCCCATGAATTCGGCAACGGCGTGTCGTGTTTTACCCGTGACGGCGGCATCGCCCGGGCATTCGCCCGCAGCATCAAGGTCGGCATGGTCGGTATCAACGTACCGATTCCGGTGCCCATGGCCTGGCACTCCTTTGGCGGCTGGAAGCGCTCGCTGTTCGGTGACCACCACGCTTATGGCGAGGAAGGCCTGCGCTTCTACAGTCGCTACAAGAGCGTGATGCAGCGCTGGCCGGACAGCATCGCCAAGGGTCCCGAATTCAGCATGCCCACTGCTCAATAACCTATTTCCATGAATGCCGGAGGGAGAACAACAATGAACAAGCCCCTGCGTTTTGCCTTGAACCGAATGGTTGCCCCACGCCTGTCGCTGCCCGCTTTCATCGACCTGGCGCTGGCGTTGAAAACCGATGCCATCGAAATCCGCAATGACCTCAAGGGTGTCGAAATCGAAGACGGCATGCCGCCCGCCCGGGTCCGTGAGCTGTGCGACGAACGCGGCGTCAAGGTGCTGTCGATCAACGCCCTGTACCCGTTCGACGTATGGAATGAAGAGCGCCGCGCCCAGGCCGTGCGCCTGGCCGATTACGCCCGCGAGTGTGGCGCCGAGGGCCTGGTGATGTGCCCGCTCAACGACCGCGCCGACCCGCGCAACGCCGCCGAACGCGCGGCGGGGCTACGCACCGCGCTCAGTGAGTTGGCGCCGATCCTGCGCGCCTTCGGCATCTACGGTTTTATCGAACCCCTGGGGTTCGAGGAGTGCTCGTTGCGGCGCAAACGCGCGGCGGTGGAGGCGATCAAGGCCATCGGCGGGCTGGATGTGTTCCGCCTGGTGCATGACACCTTTCATCACCACCTGGCTGGCGAGGAGGAATTTTTTCCCGAGCTGACCGGGCTGGTGCACATCTCCGGCGTCGAGGATGCGCAGGCTCCGTTGGCGAGCATTCGCGACGGCCACCGGGTGCTGGTGGGCGACGCCGACATCCTTGGCAATGCCGCGCAGATCGAGGCGCTGCGCGCGGGCGGTTATGAAGGCTACCTGTCCTTCGAGCCGTTTGCCGAAAGCGTCCATGAACTGGCCGATATCCGCCAGGCGCTGGGGGCGAGTATGAGCCACCTGCAAAGCTCGCAGGCCTGACCTGATCTCAAAACGATGGAGAACCCCTGTGGGAGCGAGCTTGCTCGCGATGACGGTAGCCCATTCAACACATCAGTTGCCTGATACACCGCTATCACGAGCAAGCTCGCTCCCACACTTGACCGAGTTGCGTTTGAAAAGGTGCAAGCATGACCACAACACGACTGACCATGGCCCAGGCCCTGGTGAAATTCCTCGATAACCAGTACATCGAGGTCGATGGCGTCCAGAGCAAGTTCGTCGCCGGGGTCTTTACCATTTTCGGCCACGGCAACGTGCTGGGCCTGGGCCAGGCGCTGGAACAGGACAGCGGCGACCTGGTGGTCCATCAGGGCCGCAACGAGCAGGGCATGGCCCATGCCGCCATCGGGTTTGCCAAACAGCATCTGCGGCGCAGGATCTACGCCTGCAGTTCCTCGGTCGGCCCTGGCGCGGCGAACATGCTGACCGCCGCGGCCACCGCCACGGCCAATCGCATTCCGTTGTTGCTGTTGCCCGGCGACGTCTATGCCAGTCGCCAGCCGGACCCGGTGTTGCAACAGATTGAGCAGTTCCACGACCTGAGCATCAGCACCAACGATGCCTTCAAGGCCGTGAGCAAATACTGGGACCGCATCAACCGTCCTGAGCAATTGATGACCGCCGCGATCCATGCGATGCGGGTGCTGACCGACCCGGCTGAAACCGGCGCGGTGACGCTGGCGCTGCCCCAGGATGTACAGGCCGAGGCCTACGATTACCCGGATTATTTCCTGCAAAAACGTGTCCATCGCATCGACCGTCGCCCGGCCACCGAGGCGATGCTCGGCGATGCCTTGGCGCTGCTCAAGGGCAAGCGCCGGCCGTTGATCATCTGCGGTGGTGGCGTCAGGTATTCCGGGGCCAACGCCGCGTTGCAGGCCTTTGCCGAGCGTTTCGACATCCCCTTCGCCGAAACCCAGGCGGGCAAAAGCGCCGTGGTCTCCAGTCATCCATTGAACGTCGGCGGCGTCGGCGAAACCGGTTGCCTGGCGGCGAACCTGCTGGCCAAGGAAGCGGACCTGATCATCGGCGTTGGCACCCGCTACAGTGATTTCACCACGGCGTCGAAATGGCTGTTCCAGCATCCCGAGGTGCAGTTTCTCAACCTCAACATCAGCCCATGCGATGCCTTGAAACTCGACGGCGTGCAACTGTTGGCCGACGCCCGTTCGGGCCTGGAGGCCTTGTCGGCCGCGATGGGGGATTATCGCGCCGAATGGGGCGGGCAGATAGCCGATGCCAAGGCCCAACTCGACGCCGAAGTGGACCGGGTCTACCAGGCGGATTACCAGGCCAAGGATTTCGTCCCGGAAATCAACGACCACATGGACCCGGCGGTGTTTCGCGAGTTCATCGAGCTCACCGGCTCCTGCCTGACCCAGAGCCGCGTGCTAGGCACTCTCAACGAAACCCTGGCCGATGATGCCGTCATCGTCGCCGCCGCCGGCAGCCTGCCGGGTGATTTGCAGCGCAGCTGGCGCAGCAAGGGCGTGAATACCTACCACGTCGAATATGGCTATTCGTGCATGGGCTACGAGGTCAATGCCGCCCTGGGCGTGAAGCTCGCCGAGCCGGACAAAGAGGTCTACGCGCTGGTGGGCGATGGCTCCTACATGATGCTGCACTCCGAACTTGCCACCTCGATCCAGGAGCGCCGCAAGATCAATGTGGTGCTGCTGGACAACATGACGTTCGGATGCATCAACAACCTGCAGATGGAACACGGCATGGACAGCTTCGGCACCGAGTTCCGCTTTCGCAACCCCGAGACGGGCAAGCTCGACGGCGCCTTCGTGCCGGTGGATTTCGCCATGAGCGCGGCGGCCTACGGTTGCAAGACCTATAAGGTCAAGACACTGGAGGAACTGCACGCCGCGCTGGCCGACGCTCGACTCCAGACGGTCTCGACGCTGATCGACATCAAGGTCCTGCCCAAGACCATGATCCACAAGTACCTGTCGTGGTGGCGGGTCGGCGTGGCGCAAGTCTCTACCAGCGCCCGTACCGATGCCGTCGCCAAGACCCTCAACGAACGACTGGCCAAGGCCCGTCAATACTGATTGCCCCAACCCTACGAAAGGAGTTCCACATGTCTTTGAAGCTGGGCGTCATCGGCACCGGGGCCATCGGCCAGGACCATATCCGTCGTTGCAGCCAGACGTTGCTCAACAGCCAGGTCGTCGCGGTGACCGACATCAACCTGGTGCAAGCGGCGAAAGTGGTGGCCGACCTGAAGTTGACCGCCGAGGTCTATCCCGACGGCCATGCACTGGTCAAGGCGCCGGACGTCGAGGCGATCCTCGTCACGTCCTGGGGCCCGAGTCATGAAGAATTCGTGCTGGCGGCCATCGCCGCCGGCAAGCCGGTGTTCTGTGAGAAGCCGTTGGCCGTTACCGCCGAAGGTTGCCGCCGTATCGTCGAAGCCGAAGTGGCCCACGGCAAGCGCCTGGTACAGGTCGGGTTCATGCGCCCCTACGATGAAGGTTATCGGGCGCTCAAGTCGGTGATCGACAGCGGACAGATCGGCGAGCCGTTGATGCTGCACTGTGCCCACCGCAACCCCAGCGTGGGCGAAAACTACAAGACCGACATGGCCATCACCGACACCTTGATTCACGAGCTGGATGTGTTGCGCTGGTTGCTGGCCGACGACTACGTCTCGGTGCAGGTGGTGTTTCCACGCAAGACCAGCAAGGCCCTGGCGCACTTGCGCGATCCACAGATCGTCCTGCTGGAGACCGCCAAGGGCACGCGCATCGACGTCGAAGTGTTCGTCAATTGCCAGTACGGCTACGACATCCAGTGCGAAGTGGTGGGGGAGACCGGCATCGCCAGGCTGCCAGAACCGTCCCAGGTGCAACTGCGCAGCGGCGCCAAGCTTTCCAATGCGATCCTGATGGACTGGAAAGATCGGTTCATCGGCGCTTACGACGTCGAACTGCAGGCCTTCATCGACGGCGTGCGCGCCGGCCAGGTGGGCGGCCCCTCGGCCTGGGATGGGTTCGCTGCGGCGGTGGCGGCGGACGCGTGTATCGAAGCGCAGCAGAGCGGGCAGATCGTCAAGGTCGAACTGCCCGAACGGCCACGATTCTACGGCTGAGCACCATTTTCCCGTGGGAGCGGGCTTGCTCGCGAAGGCGTAGTGTCAGTCGACATCAATGTTGAAATTACCGCCGCCTTCGCGAGCAAGCCCGCTCCCACAGTCGACCTCGTTTACCCTGAAGGTACTCGGTCAAATTGTGGGAGCGAGCTTGCTCGCGAAGGCGGTGGGTCAGGCGATATTAATGCTGGCGGGCCTGACGCTTTCGCGAGCAGGCTCGCTCCCACAGGAGTTGCATCTACATAAGGGGCTTTCATGCGAATCGGATTAGTAGGCTACGGCAAGGGCGGGCGTTTTTTCCATGCGCCGCTGATCAGCAGCCTGCCGGGGGCTACTTTCGTCGGCGTGGTAACCCGCTCCGCCGAGCGGCGCCAGCAATTGGCAAGCGAGCATCCACAGGCCCAAGCGTTCGACAGCCTTGCGCAACTGGTGGCGGCCGGCGTCGATGCGGTGGCGGTGTCCACGCCGCTGGAAGCGCGCCCGGCGCTGGTGCTGGAAGCCATCGAACTCGGCGTGGCGGTGGTCAGCGACAAGCCTTTCGCCCTTGACGCCGCCTTGGCCGAAACGATGGTGCTGGCCGCCGAACGGCGCAATGTGCCGTTGAGCGTGTACCAGAACCGGCGCTGGGATTCGGATTTCCTGACCGTGCGCAAGTTGCTCGGATCCGGCGCACTGGGGCAGGTGATTCGCTTTGAATCCAGCGTCGAACGTTACTCACCGTCCTCGGTGGGCAAGGTCAGCGGCGGGGGATTCCTGCGGGACCTGGGCAGCCATCTGGTGGACCAGGCACTGCAATTGTTTGGCCCGGTGCTGCGGGTTTACGCCGAGCTGGATTATCGACGGCCGGACCAGGCCTACGACAACGGCTTCTTCATGTCGCTGGCCCACGCCAACGGCGTAGTGTCGCACTTGCGCGGCAGTTGCCTGCAGGACGCGCCGCGCCCACGCTTTCGGGTCAGTGGCAGCGAAGGCTGCTATACCGTCGAAGGCCTCGATGGGCAGGAAGCCCAGGCGTTGGCGGGATTGAGCCCGGCCATCGCAGGCGAGCGCTGGGGCGCCGAGGAGCACCGGCGCTGGGGCTGGTTCGAACACGGTGCCGAGCGTGAGCGCGTGGCTTCGGAACGCGGTTGCTGGCTGGCGTTCTACCAGCGTCTCCAGGCCGCCTTGCAGGGCGACGGGCCGCTGCCGGTCGCCGCTCGCGACGCCTTGGCCACGACCCGTGTCTTGGACGCTGCAAGGCAAAGCGCGGAGCAGGGCAACGTGGTGTATTTATCCACGCCCGTTGGTCATGGAACAAAAAACGAATAAAATTCTAAAATCAGTTGATATGGAAAATATTTTCCAATAAAGTCGATTCCAGGTGACCGACAACCCTGTTCGCGTTTATCCAGGCCCGGCTTGAATGAACGACGAACTAAACAAAAACAAGAAACACAGCCAGGTACCGTCGATGAAAACCTTCAACCGCTCTGCGTTTCACCTGCCACTGCCCTTGCGCCTGTCCGCAATCCTTCCTTTTTTCGAATCCCTGTGCATCCAGCGCAAGGGCGCCGTGGTGTGCTGCATGCCCGGCGCACCGATCGTGCGTTTGCCGCGTTCCTGAAGTCCGTCACGCCTTATCCATAAGACCAACAAAAATGTGGAGAAAGACCGTTCATGAAGACCAAGACCCGTATTGCCTCGCTGGCCCTGTCATTGATGTTCGCCAGCGGCGTTGCCCTGGCAGACCTGAAGATCGGCGTCAGCATGTCCCAGTTCGATGACACCTGGTTGACCTACCTGCGCGAATCCATGGACAAGAAAGCCAAGTCCCTGCCGGACGGCGTCACCCTGCAATTCGAAGATGCGCGCAGTGACGTGGTCAAGCAGCTCAGCCAGGTGGAAAGCTTCATCAGCCAGAAGGTCGACGCGCTCATCGTCAACCCCGTTGACACCGCCGCGACCCAGCGCATCACCAAGGCCGCGGTGGCCGCGGGCATCCCGCTGGTGTACGTCAACCGCCGCCCGGACGATCTGAAGTTGCCGGAAGGGGTGGTCACCGTGGCCTCCGATGACCTGGAAGCCGGGCGCATGCAGATGCAATACCTGGCCGACAAGATGGACGGCAAGGGCGACATCGTGATCCTGCTGGGCGACCTGGCCAACAACTCCACCACCAACCGCACCAAGGGCGTCAAGGAAGTGCTGGCCAAGTACCCGGGCATCAAGATCGAACAGGAACAGACCGGCATCTGGTCGCGGGACAAGGGCATGACCCTGGTCAATGACTGGCTGACCCAGGGCCGCGAGTTCCAGGCTGTGGTGTCCAACAACGACGAGATGGCCATCGGCGCCGCCATGGCCCTCAAGCAAGCGGGCACCAAGAAGGGCAGTGTCCTGATAGCTGGAGTCGACGGTACGCCGGACGGCTTGAACGCCATCAAGAAAGGCGAGATGGCGGTCTCGGTGTTCCAGGACGCCAAGGGCCAGGCCGATGGCTCCATCGACACGGCGGTGAAAATGGCCAAGGGCGAGAAGATGCAATCCGTCGTGGTGCCCTATCGCCTGATCACGCCGGAGAACGTCGATCAGTTCAAGTGACGTCCCACCCGTTCCATCACAACAATAAACAGGCAAGGTCGCCGCGCCGATCTTGCCGAGGGAGTACCTGACCATGTTCGCATCAGCGACTGCTACGAGCGCCCCGGCGGCGACTTTCCAGCCGGGCGCATTACCTGACGAACCGTACCTGTTGGAAGTCGTCAACGTCAGCAAGGGTTTTCCCGGCGTGGTGGCCCTGTCCGACGTGCAACTGCGGGTGCGCCCCGGCTCGGTGCTGGCCTTGATGGGCGAAAACGGCGCAGGCAAATCCACGCTGATGAAAATCATCGCCGGCATCTACCAGCCGGATGCCGGTGAGCTACGCCTGCGCGGCAAGCCGATCACGTTCGACACCCCGCTGGCGGCCTTGCAGGCCGGGATCGCGATGATCCACCAGGAACTGAACCTGATGCCGCACATGAGCATCGCCGAGAACATCTGGATCGGCCGTGAGCAGCTCAACGGCCTGCACATGATCGACCACGGTGAGATGCACCGCTGCACCGCGCGCTTGCTGGAGCGCCTGCGAATCAAGCTCGACCCCGAGGAGCAGGTGGGTAACCTGAGCATCGCCGAACGGCAGATGGTGGAGATCGCCAAGGCCGTTTCGTATGACTCGGACATCCTGATCATGGACGAACCGACCTCGGCCATCACCGAGACGGAAGTCGCGCATCTGTTTTCGATCATCGCCGACCTCAAGGCCCAGGGTAAGGGCATCATCTATATCACCCACAAGATGAATGAAGTGTTCGCCATCGCCGATGAGGTGGCGGTGTTCCGTGACGGTGCCTACATCGGTCTGCAACGGGCCGACAGCATGGACGGCGACAGCCTTATTTCGATGATGGTCGGGCGCGAGTTGAGCCAGTTGTTTCCCGAGCGGGACAAGCCCATCGGCGATCAGGTGCTGTCGGTACGCGACCTGAGCCTGGACGGTATCTTCAAAGGCGTGTCGTTCGACCTGCATGCCGGCGAAATCCTCGGCATCGCCGGGTTGATGGGCTCGGGCCGGACCAATGTCGCCGAGGCCATCTTTGGCGTGACCCCGGCCACCGGTGGCGAGATCCTGCTGGACGGCGAGCCGGTGCGCATCACCGATCCGCACATGGCGATCGAGAAGGGCTTCGCCCTGTTGACCGAAGACCGCAAGCTCAGCGGCCTGTTTCCCTGCCTGTCGGTGCTGGAAAACATGGAGATGGCGGTGTTGCCCCATTACGTCGGCAACGGCTTCATCCAGCAAAAAGCCCTGCGCGCGCTGTGCGAAGAAATGTGCAAGAAACTGCGGGTCAAGACGCCGTCCCTCGAGCAGTGCATCGACACCTTGTCCGGCGGCAACCAGCAGAAAGCGTTGCTGGCCCGCTGGCTGATGACCAACCCGCGCATCCTGATCCTCGACGAGCCGACCCGCGGCATCGATGTTGGCGCCAAGGCGGAAATCTACCGACTCATTTCCTACCTCGCCAGCGAAGGCATGGCGGTCATCATGATTTCCTCGGAACTGCCCGAAGTGCTGGGCATGAGCGACCGGGTCATGGTGATGCACGAAGGTGACCTGATGGGCACCCTCGACCGTAGCGAAGCGACCCAGGAACGAGTCATGCAACTGGCGTCGGGCCTGTCCTGATTGCCCGTCCGCCCAGATAACGAAGGTAAATGGCTATGAACGCGATACTGGAAAACAAACCCGCGGCCGCACCGGCCAGGACGCGTCGACGGTTGCCGACGGAACTGAGCATTTTCCTGGTGCTGATCGGCATCGGGCTGGTGTTCGAGATGTTCGGCTGGATCATGCGCGACCAGAGTTTCCTGATGAATTCGCAGCGCCTGGTGCTGATGATCCTGCAGGTGTCGATCATCGGCCTGCTGGCCATCGGCGTGACCCAGGTGATCATCACCACTGGCATCGACCTGTCATCCGGCTCGGTACTGGCGCTGTCGGCGATGATTGCCGCCAGCCTGGCCCAGACCTCGGATTTCGCCCGGGCGGTGTTTCCCTCGCTGACCGACTTGCCGGTGTGGATCCCGGTGGTGGCGGGGCTGGGGGTCGGTTTGCTGGCCGGCGCAATCAACGGCAGCATCATCGCCCTTACCGGCATCCCGCCGTTCATCGCCACCCTCGGCATGATGGTCTCGGCGCGAGGCCTGGCGCGGTACTACACTGAAGGCCAGCCGGTGAGCATGCTGTCTGATTCCTATACGGCCATCGGTCATGGCGCGATGCCGGTGATCATCTTCCTGGTGGTGGCGGTGATCTTCCACATCGCCTTGCGCTACACCAAGTACGGCAAATACACCTATGCCATCGGCGGCAACATGCAGGCGGCACGGACCTCGGGCATCAACGTCAAGCGTCATCTGGTGATCGTCTACAGCATCGCCGGGCTGCTGGCGGGACTCGCCGGCGTGGTGGCTTCGGCGCGTGCGGCGACCGGACAGGCGGGCATGGGCATGTCTTATGAGCTGGACGCGATTGCCGCGGCGGTGATCGGCGGCACCAGCCTGGCCGGCGGGGTGGGGCGCATCACCGGGACGGTGATCGGCGCGCTGATCCTCGGGGTGATGGCCAGCGGCTTTACCTTTGTCGGTGTCGACGCCTATATCCAGGACATCATCAAGGGGCTGATCATCGTGGTCGCTGTGGTCATCGACCAATACCGCAACAAGCGCAAACTCAAGCGCTAGGTCACTGCCGATGCGACAAAGCGCCACGCCTGACCGCGTGGCGTTGCCATTTGTCTTCTAAATACAGCCATTGCAGCGAATTTCTTGTTATAAACGCACTCCGATGGCCGGTAGAAGCCTGTCGAGGCAGCATTTGAAGCGGTTGTCGGACATTTTCCCCATGTTTTCGGTTGCTGACGCCCCAACTCGGCCTTAGACTGCCGCCCCTCGTAAATTGAGTGCCGGGTGGCGCTTGGAATAAACGGCGCCTTCCCGATGAGCGTGGCGGCTCAGGACGGGTACGAGAAGTCACGCAGGCGCCTTTCGTACCAAGTCCGGTGCGGGACGCTCCATAATTCGCCTTAATGCACGTTTTTTTATAGAGATATCAATGACAAAGGAAAAGTTGCTGGCCATGCCGGCGGATGACTACATGAATGCCGAGCAACTGGCTTACTTCACCAAGCTGTTGCAGAACATGAAGGTCGAAACCCACGAGCGCATCGAACAGAACCGAATCGCCATTGAGAGCCTGGACACCCCGGCCGACCCGGCGGACGCCGCTTCCGTGGAAGAAGAGCGCACCTGGCTGGTCAACGCCATCGATCGCGACCAACGCATGCTGCCGCAACTGGAGCAGGCCCTGGACCGCATCAACGACCAAAGCTTCGGCTGGTGCGACGACAGCGGCGAGCCGATCGGCCTCAAGCGCCTGCTGATCAGCCCGACCACCAAGTACTGCATCGAAGCCCAGGAACGTCACGAACAGATCGACAAGCACCAGCGTCAGGCCTGATTCCGTTCCAGAAAAAGATCGCAGCCTTCTTTCGGAGGCTGCGATCTTTTTGCTTTCGCCTGTTCGCCTATGCTCATTGAGCTGATGCAAAAAACACGACTAATGGACCATGGATAATGGCCTTGTAGTGGCGTTTAATGCGTGCATAACAATGAGAAATGTGGGTGACAAACATGGCGACAGACGGATCTCTGGCGGCGACAGCGTCGGCCTCGGTGCCCGCGGCGGGTGGCACGGCGCGCTGGGTTGCGCCGACTTTGCAAAGCGTCGCGCTGGTTTTGCTGCTTTGCGGCATGACATTGGGCGGTTGGTCGTTGTATCTGGGCCTGCCGCTGGCGCTGCTCATCGTCTGGTTGCCACGTCTGCGCTCGCGCCTGGCCAGTACTCCCGCGCCGGCGGCGAGCGACAGCCTGGCCGAGCTGACCCGCGATCTTTCCTACACCACCAGCCATAACGCTCTGTCGGCGGCGGGGGTGGCCTATTCGGTCAAGCAATTGGCCGGCAAGGTCCAGTCGCAGCTGGGCGCCGCGGCGCAGATCGTCAGCAATGCCGAGGCGATGATCGCGACCGAGCAGGCCACCTCGCAGCTCAGCCAGCAGGCGCTGGGCGCGGCCAGCGAGGCCCATCGCAGCAGTGTCGCCGGGCGCAGCGAACTGGTGGAATCCATCAGCCGCATGCATCAGCTCAGCCAACGCGCCAATGACAGCCGTGAGTTGATCGAAGCGCTGAGCGTGCGCAGCGACGAAATCCAGCGCGTGAGCCTGGTGATTCAATCGATCGCCAGCCAGACCAACCTGTTGGCGCTCAATGCCGCCATCGAAGCGGCCCGGGCCGGTGAGCATGGCCGCGGATTCGCGGTAGTGGCCGACGAGGTCCGCGGCCTGGCCGGGCGCACGGCCGCGGCAACCGGTGAGGTCGGGGTGATGGTGGCGGACATCCAGCAGCGCACTGCGCAGGTGGTTGAACAGATCCGGCAACTGGCTGGCGACCTGGACAGCGGCGTGCAGCAAGTCGAGCACACCGGCCAGCACCTGGAAAACATTGCCCGGCTCGCCGCGGGTGTCGAAACCCAGGTCAGCGCTATCGCCCAAGGCACCGATACCAACCGCGAGCAACTCGACAGTCTGTTCCATGCCATCGAGCAGATGCGCAGCGATCTGGCGATCAGCGATCAACAGACCCAGCGCCTGGCCGAGGCGGCCGTACAGATGGAAGGCCAGGCCGAAACCATCAGCGAGCGTTTGGCCGAGGTGGGCCTCGATGATTACCACCAGCGGGTCTATGACCTGGCCCGCGAAGGCGCCAGCCGGATTGCCGCGCAGTTCGAAGCGGATGTCGATCAGGGCCGTATCAGCCTCGAAGACCTGTTCGACCGCAACTACCAGCCCATCCCCAATACCCACCCGGCCAAGTTCCAGACCCGTTTTGACCGCTACACCGATCAGGTACTGCCGGTCATCCAAGAACCGCTACTCGCCCGGCATGAAGGCCTGGTGTTTGCGATTGCCTGTACCCAGCAAGGCTATGTGCCGACCCACAACAACGCCTTCTGCCAGCCGCTGACCGGCGATCCCCAGGTGGACACGCTGAGCAACCGCACCAAGCGCAAGTTTTCCGATCGAACCGGGATTCGCTGCGGCAGCCACCAACAGCCGGTGTTGCTGCAAACCTATACGCGTGACACCGGGGAACTGATGCATGACCTGTCGGTGCCGATCATGCTCAAGGGGCGTCACTGGGGGGGATTGCGGTTGGGTTACAAGCCTGAGAAGCCGCGCTGAGCCTCGACGCAACGGTGCGAAGAGCTGTTGTGGCGAGGGAGCTTGCTCCCGCTCGGCTGCGCAGCAGTCGCAAATCAGGGCCTGCTGCGCAGGCCAGCGGGAGCAAGCTCCCTCGCCACGAGAGCGGTCTGGCGATGTTCTTGGGTTATTTACCGTCGTGCAAGCGCACATTCAGTTGATCCACCAGCACTGCTTCCTCACCGTCGGCGAGTAGCCATTCGCGCAGCAGGTCTCTTTGCTGGTCCGACCAGAAAGGCGCATCGACCAATTTGGTGTTCGGATCCAGCGGGTGTGCCATGATGAAGTCGTCGATGGCACTGCCTTCCGAAGGCAGGCCCAATTGATCAAACAAGGTTTTGAGTTCGTGTGATGGTTGTTCCATGTTGCAGGACTCCTCTGGACTGCCGCCGTCATGGCGCCTCGGTTGCTTCCCTTATCTGAGGCCAGGCAGTCGTCAGGAGTTCGATCGATTTCAAGCTTTCAACGCACCTTCATCCACGGCGAGCTTCAATGCCTTTGCCGCATCCCTGGCGGCTTCGGCAGCAATCTCCGTAGTCTTGAACCAGCGATCCTTCTCCACCTGGTGGTAAGTGACAGCGTTGGAAGGTGATTTGGCGCGCATCACAATGACGGCCTGGAACTCGCCTTCGACCTCTCTGGCTTCGCCCCGGATGAAAAATTCGCCGATATCCAATTCCGTCACGTCGCGCCTTCCCTTCAAAGTCATTTTATTGTGCGCAGGCCGCCAATCGATGGCGGCCTGCGCTGGGCGGCCAGTATGGCAGCAGTTGCCGGTCGGCGGCTGAGTTAAGTCATGGACGGGGTGCGGATAAAACGCAAGCGCTCTGTTCGAGGCGTCTGGCCAGGTAGCAGGCTTCGTTATGATCGGCGCGGAAACCTCTTACACGTCCAGTCGCCGTTTCTTCGATATGGAAAAAACACGTCCCGGCCAGGACGACTCGGTATCGCGGCAGGATCAGGGCCGTTGCGAGGTGGTTCTCGGCACCAGGGCGCTCATATGCTTGGGCAATACGCGAATCAAGGGGGCGGAGCAACGTTGGGGAAGTACCCATGGGAATTCCTTTTCATGGTTTACCGACGAATTGCCGGTTGTTTCGAGTAGTCTGCGCGCCATCGGCTGCTCTAGAATCGACGGCGCCGTGTGGACGGCTGTGCCTATCTAAAGCAATTTTTTTTGCCCTCGATGTCAGAAAAATGCTTTTTTAACTGAGAAATTTCCCTAAAGTTAGTAGTCCCACCTTTTCCGATGCGCAGAGTGGCGTTTTCCTTCAGCCTCTGACGATCGCGGGGAAAGGCAGCGAGAGTGGCAATCCATTAGTCTTCTCTCGCTCGGGTCTGGGCGCGTCGTTCAATTCGAATTCAACTACAGGTCATTGCGACCTTGCGGGTTCTCGTGGTCCGTCTTTCAGGGCGGGTCATTCAAAGATGGGGATGTTTCCTTGGCAGTAAGTAATCTCGACATGCACGCGTTATTTGTACTGGGTGACCTTCGGGCAAAGCTGGTCAAGCAATTCCAGTCACGTTTTGTCTATATCACCGAACAAACCGCCGAAGGCATCTATGTTGCCGAACTCGATACGGAATCGGCGCTGGTGGTTGATGACAAACCTCGGCTTGAACTCAAGGTCGGTGATCATTTTCGCGCGGCGGTATTGCCAAGTCGCGAGGGTGGCAAGTTTGAAATCCGTTTTCGTGAAATCAAGTTGACGGTCTATGGCCTCGGTGACTATGCCTTCGTCACGACTGCCGATGGCCATGCAATTCTGTTCAAGGAAGGCCACAGCGTGTTGACCGTCTTCGCGGCCCACGAACAGTTGCAGGAAGGTTTGACCAAGACGCTGAAAGCGGTCACCGCCAAGGCCGCCAAATGGCGCAAGGGCGAACTCGTGACGTTCAAGGCCAGCGAATAGTCAGTCCGCGCCCATTGGGAAATGGCGCATGGGTCTGAATCTTTTTCGGCCTCCTCATACCTTTAACAGTTTTTTAAAAGGCTGTTGCTGGAACCTTGGCTACAGTCAAATGACTGAACTATTCACAGGCTTGCGTTCGCTTCGCAACGCCGTTCGGTTATTGCTGTGTCCGGCATGAGGTATCAAGCATGAAACGAGTTCGACAGTGGCTGGCTGCCTGCGCCACCACCCTCGCTGTGTTGGTTTCGCCACTTCCGGCATCCGCTGCTGCTTCGGCGCCGATCCACTTTGCCGACCTGAACTGGGAAAGTGGCAGCCTGATCACCGACATCCTGCGGATCATCGTCGAAAAAGGCTACGGGTTATCGACCGACACGTTACCGGGCACCACCATTACCCTGGAAACCGCCCTGGCCAACAACGATATTCAGGTGATCGGTGAAGAGTGGGCGGGGCGCAGCCCGGTGTGGGTCAAGGCCGAGGCCGAGGGCAAGGTGGTTGCCCTGGGCGATACGGTCAAGGGCGCGACCGAAGGTTGGTGGGTGCCGGAATACGTCATCAAGGGCGACCCGGCCAAGGGGATCAAGCCGCTGGCGCCGGACCTGCGCAGCGTCGAGGACCTGACGCGCTACAAGCATGTGTTCAAGGATCCTGAAAGCCCCGACAAGGGGCGCTTCCTCAACAGCCCCATCGGCTGGACGTCTGAAGTCGTCAACAAGCAGAAACTCAAGGCTTATGGTCTTTCCGACGGCTACGTGAATTTCCGCAGCGGTTCCGGGGCCGCGCTTGATGCGGAAATTACTTCTTCGATCCGCCGTGGCAAGCCGATCCTGTTTTACTACTGGTCGCCCACGCCGTTGCTGGGGCGTTTCAAACTGGTGCAACTGCAAGAACCGCCATTCGATGCCGAGGCCTGGAAGACTCTGACCGACGCCGACAATCCGAATCCGAAACCGACTCGCTCCCTGGCCTCGAAGCTGTCGATCGGTGTGTCCGTGCCGTTCCAGAAGCAGCATTCGGACATCGCCGAGTTCTTCGGCAAGGTCGACCTGCCCATCGAGCCGCTGAACAAGGCCCTGGCCGACATGAGCGAGAAACGCACGCCGCCCCGCGAAGCCGCCGAGGCGTTCCTCAAGGCCCACCCACAGGTCTGGCAGGCCTGGTTGCCCAAGGACGTCGCCGATAAAGTCGCGGCGGGGCTGTAGAACTTTGTGATGCCAGCCTGTTGAACAGTTGATCCCGGACAAATCGTCATTCGCTGGAACCTGGCAACCTGAGCCCGTCCAGCGAAATGTCAGATTCAAGCTAGGATGATTGTTCAACCTTTTTCAGGAGGCTGGCGAATGACGCTTTTATTGGCTCGGTCGCTGGTCGCAGTGTTTGCGACCATCAGCTTGTTTCATTTGTATTGGGCCCTGGGTGGGCGCTGGGCAGCCCTGGCGGTGGTACCGCAGGTTCCGGTGAAGCAGGGCGACACGCTGCGACCGGCGTTCAACCCGTCGGGATGGCTGACGCTGCTGGTGGCCCTGGCGCTGTTGATGATTGCGCTGCTGGTGTGCCTGCGGGTCGGGCTGATTTCGCCGCCCGTCACTCATCGCGCCTTGCAATGGCTGATCAGTGCGATTGCCTTGCTGATGTTCGCCCGGGCCATTGGCGAGTCGAACCTGGTGGGCTTCTTCAAGGAGGTCAAGGGCTCGACGTTTGCCCGGCTCGACACCTGGGTCTATTCGCCGTTGTGTGTCGTGCTGGGGGCGGGGTTGCTGACGGTGGCGTGGGCTTGAATACAACCACAACCCCGTGGCGAGGGAGCTTGCTCCCGCTGGGGTGCGCAGCAGCCCCAAAAAAGACTGAACACCAATCAGCCTGACTCACCGAGGTGATAGATCCAGGGGCTGCTGCGCACCCCAGCGGGAGCAAGCTCCCTCGCCACGAAAGCCGGTTTGTCAGTCGTTCTTGCGACTACTTACCTCCGCCGGCACGTCATCGCCGGCCATACGCTTGCGGAACAACGCCGCCCGGGCCAGCAGCAGGGTGGTCACCGGCACCGTGATGGACAGCAGGATTGGTATCAACCACGCATGTAGCACCGGCCCGGACTTGATCGCGGAAAAGTAGATGATCGAGGCAAGGGCAACGCACCAGGCGCCCAGCGTCGACGCCAGGGCAGGGGGGTGCATGCGCTGGAAATAATCCTTCAACCGTACGAGCCCGATTGCCCCGAGCAGGGCGAACACGCTGCTGGCCACCAGCAAGATCGCCACTGAGATTTCCACCCACATCGACAGCTCGATGTTCATTCGATCACCTCGCCACGCAAAAGGAACTTGGCCAGGGCAAACGAGCCGACAAAGCCGAACAGGGCGATCAGCAGCGCGGCCTCGAAGTAGGTGTCACTGGCATAACGGATGCCCAGCACCAGCATCATCAGCATCGCGACGATGTACAGGTAGTCGAGGGCCAGGACCCGGTCCTGCGCCGAGGGGCCTTTGAACAGGCGCACCAGGGTCAGGACCATGGTCAGGGAGAACAGGAACAGGCTCAGCAGGATGGCATTGGACAGCAACGGGCTCATTCGAAAATCTCCATCAACGGGCGCTCGTAGGTGGCCTTGAAGTGCGCTATGAATGCGCCTTCGTCCTCCAGATCGAACACGTGCATCAACAGGATGCTGCGGTCCAGCGCCAGCTCCGACCAGACCGTCCCGGGAATCACCGTGGTGATCATAGACAGCACCGCCAGGCCATTGGCATCGTGCAGGTCCAGCGGCACCTTGACGAAAAGCGAGCGAGGCGGGCGGCGTCCGGCATTCAGTACGCCCCAGGCGACGGCCAGGTTGGACACCAGCACATCGCGCCCCACCAGCAGGAACAGCCGCAGCATGACCCAGGGCCGGCGGATGCGAATGGGCCGCGGCCGCAGTGGACGCATCATCAATGGCGCCAGGAAGCCCAGCGCCGCGCCCAGCAGCAGATGGCCGGCGCTGGCGGACAGGTTCAACAGCAGCCAGAGCAGCCACAACGCCAGCGACAACCAGGGTGCGGGAAACAGGCGCTTCATGGTTGCACCGCCTGCACTGCGGTGTCGACTTGGGGATTGGGGACCGCGCGGGTGGCAAGCACCGCCATCACATAATGTTCAGGTGTGTTCAGCGCATCGGCGGCGGACTGGGTGTAGCGCAGCAGCGGCTCGGCCTTGAAGGTCAGGGCGATTCCGAGGCCGAGCAGCGCGATGATCGGCACGCATTCGAACGGCCGCAACAGTGGCGACGGCCGCTCCTGTGGCGTCCAGAAGCGCTGGATGCCCAGGCGCGAGAAGGCGATCAGCGCGGCGAGCCCGGACAGGATCAAGAGCGCCAACAGGCCCCAGGCGGCGGCAGAGACGGGCGTGTCGGTACTTGCTCCGAGTCCTTGGGGGTTGAGCAACGCGTTGAGCAGCCCGAGTTTTGCGATGAAGCCCGAAAGCGGTGGCATGCCGATAATCAGCAGCGCACAGGCGATGAAGCTCAGGCCGAGGAAGGCCATGGTCCAGGGGATCACTTGGCCGACTACGGCTTTCTGTTCGTCGTCGAGGTTGATGCCTTTGGGCGGCTGCAGCGATTCCAGTGGGCGCGGAAGGCTGTCGAGATCGTCTTCCAGCGGCAGATCATTGGCCGAGCGTGAACGCTCGATCAACTCGGCCAGCAAGAACAGCGCGCACAGCGCCAGGGTCGAGCTCACCAGGTAAAACAGCGCAGCCCCCACCAGGTTTGGCTGGGCAAAGCCGATGGCTGACAGCAGGATGCCGGCCGAGACCAGGATACTCAGGCTGGCCATGCGCTCCAGGCGTTGGGCCGCGAGGATGGCGATGGCCGCGCAGGCGATAGTCGCCAGGCCGCCGTAGACCAGCCAGTCAGCGCCAAAATAGGCCGAGGCGCCGGCCTGCCCGGAAAACAGCAAGGTCCACAGCCGCAGGATGGTGTAGACGCCAACCTTGGTCATGATCGCAAACAGTGCCGCCACCGGCGCACTGGCTGCACTGTAGGCCGGCACCAGCCAGAAATTCAGCGGCCACATGCCGGCCTTGGCCAGGAACGCCACCGCCAGGATCGCCGCGCCGGCGTGCAGCAGGCCGCGGTCGGCTTCCGGCACGAGGGGCACCTTCAGGGCCAGGTCGGCCATATTCAGGGTCCCTGTAACGCCGTAGATCAGGGCCGCGCCAATCAGGAACAGGGACGAGGCCAGCAGGTTGATGGAAATGTAGTGCAGCCCCGACGACACCCGCGCCCGGCCCGATCCATGCAACATCAGGCCGTAGGACGCCGCCAGCAGCACCTCGAAAAACACGAACAGGTTGAACAGGTCCGCCGTGAGGAAGGCCCCATAAAGCCCCATCAGCTGGATCTGGAACAACGCATGGAAGCTCGCCCCGGCCCGGTCCCAACGGGCCATGGCGAACAGCAGCGCGCAGACGCCGATGATCCCGGTCAGCACCAGCATCAGCGCCGACAGGCGATCGACCACCAGCACGATGCCGAACGGTGCCTGCCAGTTACCGGGCAGATAGACGCCAATGGAAGCGGGCAGCGCCTGCTCCTGGGTCCAGTGCAACAACAGCACGGCAATGCCCAGGCCCAGTAGGCTGGAGAACAGATTGATCCGCGCCTTGAGCGGGCGGTGCTTCTCGCCGAGCATCAGCATCACCGCGGCGGTCAGCAACGGAAGCAGGATGGGCGCGGCGATCAAGTGTGGCGTCAACGTCATTCCTTCGGCTCCCGACCGTCCACATGGTCGGTGCCGGTCAGGCCCCGGGACGCGAGCAGGACTACCAGGAACAACGCAGTCATGGCGAAGCTGATCACAATGGCGGTCAGCACCAGGGCCTGGGGCAACGGATCGGTGTAGTGCAGCAGGTCCTGGGGTACGCCGTCCTTGATGATCGGCTCCTTGCCGATGAACAGGCTGCCCATGCTGAAGATGAACAGGTTGACGCCATATGACAGCAGGCACAGGCCCATGACCACTTGAAAGGTCCGCGGCCGTAGCACCAGCCAGACACCGGAGGCGGCCAATACGCCGATTGCGATTGCGATGACTTCTTCCATCAGGCGTTGGCTCCTTTGAGAGGGGCGACGGGTTTGGCGTGCAGGCCCGGCTTGTGGGCGCGCACCGACTGGTGGGCCAGGGCAGTGAGAATCAGCAGGGTCGAACCGACCACCACGGCATAGACGCCGATGTCGAAGAACAGCGCGCTGGCCAGGTGAATGTCCCCCAGCAGCGGCAATTCGAAATGCCAGGTGTGCGTGGTCAGGAACGGATAACCCGCCGCCAGCGCGCCCAACCCCGTGGCGCTAGCGAACAGCAGCCCGGTGCCCATCCAGCGCAGCGGCCGCAGGCTCATTTGCGCCTCGACCCACTGGGTGCCGGCGACCATGTATTGCAGGATGAACGCCACCGACATCACCAGCCCGGCCACGAAGCCGCCGCCGGGTTGATTGTGGCCGCGCATGAACAGATAGAACGACACCACCAGGGCAATCGGCAGCAACAGGCGAACCAGCACCGACGGCACCATCATGAAGCCCAGCGCGGTATCGCTGGCGTGGCGCGGGTTGACCAGGTCGGTGACCACGTCCGGCGCCAGCAGGCGTTGTTGCGCCGGCAGTTGCATGCTTTCCTTCGGTGGACGGAAGCGCCGCAGCAGGGCGAACACCGCCAGGGCCACCGCCGCGAGCACGGTGATTTCCCCCAGGGTGTCGAAGCCGCGGAAGTCCACCAGCATGACGTTCACCACATTGCTGCCGCCGCCTTCAGGCAGCGCGCGGCTGAGGTAGAACGAGGAAATGTCGTTGGGGGTCTGGCGCGTCAGCATGGCATAGGACAGCAGCGCCATGCCGCCGCCCACCGCGCCGGACAGCAGCAGGTCCCGCAGGCGCCGGATGCGCGCGCGCCGCTCGCTGTTGGGCCGGGGCGATACGTCCTCGATCCGTCGGGGCAACCAGCGCAGCCCTAGCAGGATCAGCACCGTGGTGACCACCTCCACCACCAGTTGCGTCAAGGCCAGGTCCGGTGCCGAGAACCAGACGAAGGTCACGCAGGTCATCAGGCCGCAGACACTGACCATCGTCAGCGCCGCGAGACGGTGATACTTGGCTTGCCAGGCCGCGCCCAGGGCGCAGGCGATTGCCAGTACCCACAGGGTGACGAACACCGCGGAGCCGGGAATCTTCGGCCGGTCGCCCCAGACCAGTGTGCTGTGCAACATCGGGATCAACCCGGCCAGGAGCGCCGCCAGTACCAGCAGGAACAATTGCGCCTGCAGGCGCCGAGTGCTGATCTTGCGCTCCAGCCGGCGGCCGTGGCGCATCATCAGCACCAGGCAGCGTTCGAACAGTCGCTTGCCGCTGAGGCGGCCGATCAGCGGCGGATGCTTGATTTGGCCTTGCTTGAATTGCTTGCGCAGCAGCAGGTACAGGACGATGCCCGCGGCCATCGCCACCAGGCTCATGAGCATGGGCGCGTTCAGCCCGTGCCAGATTGCCAGGCTGTATTCGGGCAGCGGGCCGCCCACCACGGGGAGTGCGGCGGCGGCCAGCAACGAGCCGACCACCTGGGCCGGGAAAATCCCCACCAGCAGGCAGGTGAATACCAGCAGCTCGACCGGCGCGCGCATCCAGCGTGGCGGTTCATGGGGCGTGTGAGGCAGGTCGGTGGCGGTGGGGCCGAAGAACACGTCCACGGTAAAGCGCAGGGAGTAGGCGACGCTGAAGGTGCCGGCGATGGTCGCGATGATCGGCAACGCCAGTTCGACCCAGGCGGTGGCCGAGATAAACACCGTCTCGGCGAAGAACATCTCCTTGGACAGGAAACCATTGAGCAACGGCACCCCGGCCATCGCCGCGCTGGCGACCATCGCCAGGGTGGCGGTGAACGGAATCAGTCGCACCAGGCCGCTGAGCCTGCGGATATCCCGGGTGCCGCTTTCGTGGTCGATGATTCCGGCGGCCATGAACAGCGAGGCCTTGAACGTGGCGTGGTTGAGGATATGAAACACCGCCGCCACCGCCGCCAGCGGACTGTTGAGACCCAGCAGCAGGGTGATCAGCCCGAGGTGGCTGATGGTCGAGTAGGCGAGCAGGCCCTTGAGGTCGTTCTGGAACATCGCGCAGTAGGCGCCCAGCACCAGGGTGCAGGCCCCCGCGCCGCCGACGATATAGAACCATTGCTCGCTGCCCGACAATGACGGCCACAGCCGCGCCAACAGGAAGACACCGGCCTTGACCATGGTTGCCGAGTGCAGGTACGCCGACACTGGTGTGGGTGCGGCCATGGCGTGGGGAAGCCAGAAGTGGAAGGGGAACTGAGCACTTTTGCTCAAGGCGCCGATCAGGATCAGCGGCAGCAGGATCGGGTAGAGGGCGTGGTCACGAATCAGGTTGCCGGCGGCCAGGACCCTGTCCAGGTCATAGCTGCCCACCACATGGCCGAGCAGCATCACCCCGGCCAACAGGCACAGCCCGCCGGCACCGGTCACCATCAACGCCATGTAGGCGCCGCGTCGGGCGTCGGCGCGGTGATGCCAATAGCCGATCAGCAAGAACGAGAACAGACTGGTCAGTTCCCAGAAGAACACCATCTGGATCAGGTTGCCGGAGATCACCAGCCCGAGCATCGCGCCCATGAACGCCAGGAAAAATGCGAAGAAACGTGGCACCGGATCGTCCGGCGACATGTAATAGCGGGCGTACAACGACACCAGCGTGCCGATGCCCAGCACCAATAACGAAAACAGCCAGGCAAAGCCATCCAGGCGCAGCACGAAATTCAGGCCCAGGCTCGGCAGCCAATCATATTGTTCACGGATTACGCCGCCATCGGCGATCTGCGGGTACCACAAGGCCACCTGAACAGTGCCGGCCAGGGCTACGAGGCCGGCCAGCAGCGATTCGGCGTTACGGGCGTTATGAGGTAACAGCGCCGCGACACAGCTGCCGATAAAGGGCAAAAGCAATAGAACTATCAGTGACATAGGCTTCTATTCGGCAAGGGATGTCCGGGATCATACGTGGCGTATTCCGGATCACCAACCGCCAGGGTGTCGCAGAATCCTACAAGGTAGGTGGATTTTCCTGACTTTTTAGCTCTACCTATAACCTGTGGCGAGGGGATTTATCCCCGCTGGGTCGCGTAGCGGCCCCGAAATCTGCCGACGTGGTGTGTCAGGTCAATGGAGTCTCCTGCTTTGGGTCTGCTGCGCAGACCAGCGGGGATAAATCCCCTCGCCACAGAGTTTTTTGCTCGCCGATATTTGTTGTTGACCGGCATCACACGCTTGTGACCGGTAAAAGCTACGAAGGCTCACTGCTCCCGCTCAAACAGCTTGTCCACCTCGACAACACCTTTGTTTCGAGTCTTCAGCTCACTGACGATCACCGCCGCCACAATCAACCCGGCGCCCACCAGGGCGATCGCCGGCAACCGTTCGCCGGCCAGGCGCCCGGCAATACCCGCCCACACCGGCTCGCCGGCATAGATCAGCGTGGCGCGGGTCGGCGAGACGCTTTTCTGGGCCCAGTTCATTGCCACCTGGATCGCCGCGCTGGCGGCGCCCAGGCCGACTGCACTGATCAGCAGCAGCCAGGAAAAGCCGGGCATCACTTCCCGGGTCGGCACCACCAGCAAAAATGCCAGCACCGCCGTGCTTGCCAGTTGCACCACGGTCACCCGGCGCACATCCACCTGGCCGGCATAGGCGCTGATCAGGATGATCTCGGCGGCGATCGCGATGGCGCTGATCAGGGTGGCGATTTCCCCCGGACTGAAATTCAGTGACGCGCCGGCCGGGCCGGACACCAGCATCAGCCCGGTGAACGCGAGCATGATCCCGATGCTCGGCATCAACCCTGGCCGGCGGCCCAGCACCAGCCATTGCAACAACGGCACGAAGGGTACGTAGAGGGCGGTGATGAAGGCCGATTGGCTGCTGGGGATGGTTTGCAGGCCGACCGTCTGCAGGCCATAGCCGAGCATGATCGCCACACCGATGAAGGCTCCGGCCTTGAGTTCGAACCAGGTCAGGTCGCGCAGGTGCCGCCAGGAGAACAGCGCAACGAATGCCGCCGCAGCGGCAAAGCGCAGGCCGACGAAAAACATCGGTCCGCTGACGGTCATCGCGTGCTGGACCAGCAGGAATGTCCCGCCCCAGATCATGGTGATCAGCACCAGCACGCATTCGGCCTTGCTGAACCGTGAGAAACGGGAGGAAGCTTGCGGGGAGTTCACCAATGCCATGATCTTGCGCGCCACTTGAGGTGGACGCACAATGCGCCCGAACGAATAAGTTGGGCAGTATAATGCGCAACCCCGGCAGATGAGCAATATAGTGCACAAAGATAATGGCCAGCGGGCCTCCGTCCTGCAACACGTCAGCCAGAACGTCCGCCGTCTGAGGCATGCGGCGCAGCTCAGCCAGACGGCGCTGGCCGAGCTGTCCGGGGTCAGCCGGCGGATGCTGGTGGCCATCGAGGCCGGGGAGAAAAATGTCAGCCTGACCACCCTGGACCGCGTCGCCGAAGCGTTGGACGTGGCCTTCAGCGATCTTATTCAAGCCCCCGACGCGCGCGATCCGAGCCGTATCAATGAGCTGGCCTGGGCCGGTGCGATTGCCGGCAGCAAAGCGGTGTTGCTGGCCAAAGCCACCGCCAGCCGCGAGGTGGAGCTTTGGGAGTGGCGCCTTGAGCCCGGCGAGCATTACCATTCGGAGCCCGACGCCGACGGTTGGAGCGAACAGCTTTATGTCTTCGAAGGCTGCCTGACGCTGCTGCTGGGCAGCGAAGAGCGTCGAGTCGGGGCCGGGGAATTTTTCATGTTTGCCAGCAACCAACCCCATGGCTATCGCAATGACGGCCTGGTAGCCGCGCGATTCGTACGCAATGTGGTGATTTGATTATGGAGTGGAGAGCGGTATGGATGCAGCGCTGGATCAACCTGTGAGCGGCACCATCCGCGAGGCCGACATTGTAGTCATTGGCGGCGGCTTGAGCGGCGCCATTCTCGCGGCGCAATTGATGCGCCTGCCTGGCCGGCGCGAAGTCCTGGTTGTCGAACCGCGTAGCGAGTTGGGCCGGGGCGAGGCCTACAGCGCCGTAGAGCTGGGCCACACCCTTAACGGCAACGCGGCGCGCATGAGCGTTGATCCGGATAACGCCGATGACCTCACGCAATGGCTTGCCGAGTTCATCGAGGCCGGCGGCTGGCCCGAGTCGGACCGGCAGCATGTGCCGGTCAGTGAGCTGTTTCCTCCGCGAGGGATGTTTGGCCTCTATGTGCAACAACGCCTGGCCGAGGCACGGGCGGCGGGAGCCCGGGATGGGTCCGTGGCGGAGCATGTTCGCGGGGAGGCCGTCGACGTTCAGACCCGCGACGACAGCGTGCGAGTGACGCTGGCGGATGGTCGGGTCTTGCAGGGCCGTTTCGCGGTGCTGGCCACGGGCATGTTTGCCGCGGCGCGCACTCCGCAGACCGAATCCAGCGGCGTGAACGCTACGGCGCTGGATCCTTGGGACGTGACGGCCATGCGCCAACTCGATCCGCAGTCCACGGTGCTGATCATCGGTTCCGGGCTGACCATGGTTGATGCCGTGGTGTCGCTGGAGCAGGCCGGGCATCGTGGGCCCATCGAGGTGTTCTCACGCCATGGGCTGTTACCCCATGTGCGCCGGCAACCTCCGGCCTGGGTGGATTTCCTGGCCGAAGATCATGACCTGCGTTCGCCATTGCAGCTGATGCGGGCGCTGCGCGAGCAATGCCGTCAGGCGCAAGCCCAGGGGATTGATTGGCAGGCGCCACTGGATACCGTGCGCGCGCACATCGGTCGTTTGTGGAACCAGGCCAGCGACGTGCAACGTCGACAGTTCGTCCGGCATGTGCGGCCGTGGTGGGAAAGCCACCACCATCGTTCGCCACCGTTGAGTGCCCAGTTGGTGGCGCGTCTGCACGGGGAAGGGCGACTGCGAATCCAGGCTGCGTCGTTCAAGGGGCTTGTTCCGGCTTCCGGAGGATCGGTAGGCATCAGCATCCGCCGCCGCGGCGAGACCGCCTTGACAGTGGTGCAGGGTGCCGCATTGATCAACTCCAGCGGCATCGAATATGACTGGCGCCGTGTCGCGCTCGCCCTGCCGCAACAGTTGCTGGCCCGAGGTCTGGTCCAGCCCGGTCCCTTGGCGCTGGGTATCGCCGCGCGTGCCGACGGCGCGGTGCTGGACGTCCATGGCGAGCCGGCCACCCGCCTGTTCGCCATGGGCCCGCCATTGCGCGGGATGTGGTGGGAAAGCACTGCAGTGAGGGATGTGGCGAGCCAGGCCAAGGCGTTGGCGGCGCGCTTGGTTGAGTTACAAACCCAAAAAAATTCAGACTGAACATACCCCCTGTGGCGAGGGGATTCATCCCCGTTGGGCCGCGTAGCGGCCCCAAAGGATCTCCTGACACACCGAGGCGTCAGTTTCAGGGGCGCTTCGCACCCCAGCGGGGATGAATCCCCTCGCCACAGAGTATTTCCAAGGTGTGGAAGTCGATGATTAGAGCTCCCTGACCTTCACCCAGCGCTCCTCCCGCGCCGCCACGCGGATCGCTGCCGCCAAGCGCTCGACTTCCCAGGCTTCTTCGAAATCCGTCCCGTTGCCGCCATCGCCAGAGAGGGCCATGACCAGCTCCTGGACTTCCAATGTCTTCAATTCGTTGTACCCCAGCTGGTGCCCGGCCGCCGGGCTGAAGGCGGCGTAGCCCGGCAGGTCGGGGCCGGCCAATAGTCTCTGGAAACCTGCCTGGCCGGCGCGGCACAGGTGCAATTCATTCAGTCGTTCCTGATCGAAGGCCAGCGTCCCGAGGGTGCCGCTGATCTCGAAGCTCAAGTGGTTCTTGTAGCCGTGCTTGAGCCAACTGCTGCTCACCGTGCCCCGGGCGCCGCTGGTGAAGCGCAGCAGCGCCTGGACCTGATCGTCAACCGCAATGACCCGTTGTTCAATCGCGCCGGCGCTGGCCGGACGCCGGTTGTGGACGGTCTGGCTGTCGGCACACACCGAATCGACAGCGCCCAGCAGGTAGCGAGCCATGGCCAGCAAATGACTGCCCAGGTCAGCCAGGGCGCCGCCGGCATGCTCGGCTTCGCAGCGCCAGGACCATGGGGAGGTCGGGTCGGCCATGAAGTCCTCGCTGAATTCGCCTTGGAAGCTGACGATCTGCCCCAGCTCGCCGCGCTGGATCATTTCCCGCGCCAACCGGATGATCGGGTTGTGCTGATAGTTGTAGCCGACGCGTGTCACCACCCCGGCCGCCTTGGCGGCCTGGCGCATCCGCTCGGCCTGTTCCAGGGAGACCGCCAGCGGTTTTTCGCAATAGACCGGTTTGCCCGCCGCCAACGCGGCCATGGCCATCGGAAAGTGCAGATGGTTGGGCGTGGTAATGGCGATCAACTGGACGTTCGGGTTGTCGATCAGTTGTTGCCAGTCGCTGTGAGCCGTCTCGAAGCCCCAACTCTGTGCACATTGGCGCGCACGTAGCGGATCGGCGTCGGCCAGGGCCGCCAGTTTCAAGTTCAGGGGAAGGTCGAACACCGCCTTGGCGTTATGGAATGCCAAAGCATGGGCACGGCCCATGAAGCCGGTGCCAATCAGACCGATGCCGAGTTCGCGCATGAGAAAGAGCCCTTTGAATTGTTATTTTCAGAAGACTCTTTATGGAATAAATATTCTCTAATTGCAAATACTGGAATAAATATTCATTTTATTCTCGGTACTGATTCCTGTGGGAGCGAGCCTGCTCGCGAAGACAATAGTTCAGTCAACATCGAGGTCGACTGACCTGACGCCTTCGCGAGCAGGCTCGCTCCCACAAGGGAAATATCCTCAGGACAAGAACCCACCATCCACATTCAACGCCACACCCGTGGTGTAGCTCGACGCATCGCTGGCCAGGTACAACACCGCGCCGGCCATTTCGCTCGGGTCGGCCACGCGCTTGAGGGGGATCTGCGCCAGGGCGGTCTTCAGGATGGCGTCGTTCTTGACCAGCGCCGAGGCGAACTTGGTGTCGGTCAGGCCCGGCAACAGGGCATTGCAACGGATGCCGAACTGCGCGCACTCCTTGGCAAAGACCTTGGTCATGTTGATCACCGCGGCCTTGGTCACCGAATAGATGCCCTGGAAAATGCCCGGCGAGATGCCGTTGATCGACGCCACGTTGATGATGCTGCCGCCGCCGTTCTCGCGCATCAGCTTGCCGGCTTCCACCGACATGAAGAAATAGCCGCGGATGTTCACATCGACGGTTTTCTGGAACGCGCCCAGGTCAGTATCCAGCACATTGCAGAACTGCGGGTTGGTGGCCGCATTGTTCACCAGGATGTCCAGGCGCCCGAACTGCTCGCGAATCCCGGCGAACACCTGGCTGATCTGCTCCATTTCGCCGATGTGGCAAGCGATCGCGGTGGCCTTGCCGCCAGCGGCGATGATCGCATCGGCGACGTGCTGGCAGCCGTCGAGCTTGCGGCTCGAAACGATCACATGCGCGCCTTGCTGGGCCAGCAGTTTGGCGATGGCTTCGCCGATGCCGCGGCTGGCGCCGGAAACGAAAGCGATCTTACCGTCGAGGTCGAACAACTGGGTCTTGGACATGCTGTTTCCTTGTTATAGGTGCGCTCAGAGCGTGGATTTGCTGATGACTTGCAGGCTCATCTGCTCCAGCAGCTTGTTCATCTGAACGAACTGCGCGAAGCGTTTGTCCTGGGTCTGGCCATGGAAGAAGCGGTAGTAGATCTGCTGGACGATACCGGCCAGGCGGAACAGCCCATAGGTGTAATAGAAGTCGAAGTTGTCGATGCGGATCCCGGCGCGCTCGGCGTAGTAATCGACGAATTCGCGGCGAGTCAGCATGCCCGGCGCGTGGCTTGGCTGACGGCGCATCAATTGCACCGGTGCCGGATCGCCGGCCTCGATCCAGTAGGCGAGGCTGTTGCCCAAATCCATCAACGGGTCGCCAAGGGTGGTCAGCTCCCAATCCAGCACCCCGATGATCTGCATCGGGTTGTCCGGGTCGAGGATCACGTTGTCGAAGCGGTAGTCGTTGTGGACGATGCTCGACGTTGGATGGTCGGCAGGCATCTTGTCGTTGAGCCAGGCCTTGACCGTCTCCCACTTGGGCGCATCCGGGGTCAGGGCTTTTTCGTAGCGCTCGCTCCAACCACGGATCTGCCGCGCCACGTAGCCTTCGGGTTTGCCCAGGTCGGCCAGGCCGCAAGCGTTATAATCGACGCGGTGCAGCTCGACGAGCCGGTCGATGAAGCTCTTGCACAGTGCTTCGGTGCGGGCGGCGTCGAAGCCCAGTTCCGGTGGCAGCTCGGCGCGCAGGATAATGCCCTTGACCCGTTCCATCACGTAGAACTCGGCACCCATCACCGCCTCGTCGGTGCAATGCACGTAGGCTTTCGGGCAGTACGGGAAACCTTCGCGCAACTGATTGAGGATGCGGAACTCACGGCCCATGTCGTGGGCCGACTTGGCCTTGTGGCCGAACGGCGGACGCCGCAGGACGAACTCCTGCTCGGGATATTCCAGCAGGTACGTCAGGTTCGACGCGCCACCGGGAAACTGGCTGATCACCGGCGTGCCGGTCAAGCCAGGGATGTGGGCCTTGAGGTACGGGTCGATCAGGTTGGCATCGAGTTCTTCACCGTCGCGCACGCGGGTGGACTGATCAGTCACTGCCATGCTTATCCCTTCTGCTTATTTTGGAGGCCATCGATCATTGGCTAATCTAATGGCGCGTGGGAGGCGTCACAAGCACGCCGGGGTCTTATAGGTTAGCGTGTTGCTGGGTAATCAGCGGACCTGATGAGCTGCCGCCGTGGATGCGGGGTTCGTATCGGTCGAGTCAACGTTGCCTGTCAGGCAGTGGCACCGGGGTCAATACCGGTTCGCCGGCAAAGAACGCGGTCAGGTTCTGGCCCACTAGCTCCACCATCGCCCGGTTCGCTTCCGGCGACAACCC
Organism: Pseudomonas sp. R3-56; assembly: GCF_051132075.1. NCBI lineage: Bacteria > Pseudomonadati > Pseudomonadota > Gammaproteobacteria > Pseudomonadales > Pseudomonadaceae > Pseudomonas > Pseudomonas sp. R3-56. The sequence goes on from NZ_CP071657.1 coordinate 2,467,843, forward strand.
GGCCACATGCGGCGTCAGGACCACGTTTGGCAGGCTTTTCAAGGCATCGGGCACCTCCGGTTCGTGGTCGAACACATCGAGTGCCGCCCCGGCAATTCGCCGCTGTTCAAGGGCGCTGACGAGATCGGCGGTGGCGACTACGCTGGCCCGGGCGATGTTGACCAGATAGCCATTGGGACCGAGGGCATCGAGGACTTGTCGGGTGATCAATTGCCGAGTGTCCAGGCCGCCAGGCGTGGCAACGATGAGGAAGTCCGAGACCCGGGCCAATTCCGTTGGCGTGGCGCAAAAGGTATACGGGACATCGCTGCGAACCCGCCGATTGTGGTAGCTGATGCTCATGTCGAAACCCAGGGCGGCACGCTTGGCGATCGCCATGCCCACGGCGCCGAGTCCCAGCACGCCCAGGTGCTTGCCCGCCAGGGAGGGACGCATCTGGCGCGGCCACTCGCCACGGCGCAGGGCGGCGTCGGACCGAGGCACGTCCCGCACCAGCGCCAGCAGCAGCGCCATGGCATGGTCGGCCACAGATGAAGCGTTGACCCCGGCACCGTTGGTGACGACGATGCCTCGGTCGCTGGCGGCTTGCAGGTCCACTTGTTCATAACCGGCGCCGATCACGCAGATGATCTTCAGGTTGGGCAGGGCGGCCATTTCCTCGGCAGTCAAGCCCAAGGGGCCGCGGGTCAACACCGCGCTGAACCGTTCACCGTGTTCGAAAACCGCTGCCTTGCGTTCGGCGGGCGTGGGCGCGAGTTCCAAGTGATAGCCTTGGCGCTCCAGGATCGGCAGGTATTCGTTAACGGTTTCAACCAGTACCAGAACGGTTGCAGTCATGCTGTGCTCCTGTGGGCGCGGGCGATTTTGATATTCAACCTGATTGTAGGGGCCGCAGGGAGGTGTAGCTTGGGCTTTTTGTATTTCATTTTTGGCTGGCACATTCCCTGTGGGAGCGAGCCTGCTCGCGAAGACGCTGGTTCAGGCAGTGAGGTTTCACAGGAAGGGGCCTCTTCGCGAGCAGGCTCGCTCCCACAAGGAATGTGGGGGACAATTTTTTTGTCCATGATCTGCTCCGGATAACCATTCCTCAGCTAAGTCTTTGCTTCTGTTCATGAATCCCGGACAATCGCGCCCCTGTTTCGGCCAGGGGCGCTGCCTGTCGGATTTTTCCGACTCGTCCCGGCCGGGTGCATATGACCGGAATGCGGAGATCCGACCGGATGAATGATCAGGCCAACAGCGTTGAAGAGCGCTTTGAAACGACAGCCCCCGCCACCCTCGGCGAATGGAGTCGCCATGACACGACCTGGATGCTGGGCCTGTTTGGCACCGCCATCGGTGCCGGCACGTTGTTCCTGCCGATCAATGCCGGCCTCGGTGGTTTCTGGCCGCTGCTGATCCTGGCTGTGCTGGCGTTTCCCATGACCTTCTACGCCCATCGTGGACTGACCCGCTTCGTGTTGTCCGGCCGTGACGGCGCGGACATTACCGAGGTCGTGGAAGAGCATTTCGGTATCAAGGCCGGCGCGTTGATCACGCTGTTGTACTTCTTCGCCATTTTTCCGATCCTGCTGATCTACAGCGTGGCGTTGACCAATACGGTGGGCAGTTTCCTGGAGCATCAGTTGCAGATCCAGCCGCCGCCCCGGGCCGTGTTGTCACTGGTGCTGATCCTCGGTCTGCTGGCAGTGGTGCGCTGCGGCGAACAAGCGATCGTCAAGGCCATGAGCCTGATGGTCTACCCGTTCATCGTGGCGCTGCTGTTCCTGGCGGTATTCCTGATCCCGCACTGGAACGGCGGCATCCTCACCACGGCGTCCACGGTGCCTGAACCTTCGGCCCTGCTGCACACCTTGTGGCTGGCGATTCCGGTGATGGTCTTCTCGTTCAACCATTCGCCGATCATCTCGGCATTCGCGGTGGACCAGAAGCGTCGCTACGGTGCCAACGCCGAGGAACGCAGCGCGCAGATCCTGTCGCGTGCCCATGTGCTGATGGTGGTGATGGTGCTGTTCTTCGTGTTCAGTTGCGTGCTGACCCTGTCCCCGGCGCAACTGGCCGAGGCCAAGGCGCAGAACCTGTCGATCCTGTCGTACCTGGCGAACCATTTCAGCAACCCGACCATCGCCTTCGCGGCACCGCTGATTGCCTTCGTGGCGATCTCCAAGTCGTTCCTGGGGCACTACATCGGCGCCAGCGAGGGCCTCAAGGGCCTGGTCGTCAAGAGCGGCCGCCGCCCGGCACCCAAGACCCTCGATCGGCTGACCGCAGCGTTCATGCTGGTGGTGTGCTGGATCGTCGCCACCCTCAACCCGAGCATCCTTGGCATGATCGAAACCCTGGGCGGTCCGGTCATCGCGGCCATCCTGTTCCTGATGCCGATGTACGCCATCCGCAAAGTCCCGGCCATGGCCCGCTATCGTGGTCCGGCGTCGAATGTCTTTGTGGTGTCGGTGGGCTTGGTGGCGATCACTGCGTTGGTCTATTCCCTCATGGCCTGGCCTGCGTTTATGTGGGAGCGAGCCTGCTCGCGAAAGCGGTCTGTCAGCTTGTATCAAGATCCAGGCATAAAAAAACGCCGCCCCTCGCAAGAAGGGCGGCGTTTTTTGTCGGGCGTTTTAAGCTTTACGCTTGAACGACCGGGATGTTGGCGTTGGCAGCCGCTTCACGGAACTCGGCGATCTGGTCGAAGCTCAGGTAGCGGTACACGTCCGCTGCCATGCTGTCGATCTTGCCGGCGTATTCCATGTACTCCTCGACGGTCGGCAGGCGACCCAGGATCGACGCCACGGATGCCAGCTCAGCCGAAGCCAGGTAGACATTCGCGCCGTCACCCAGACGGTTCGGGAAGTTACGGGTCGAAGTGGAGACCACGGTGGAGTTCGGTTCCACGCGTGCCTGGTTACCCATGCACAGCGAGCAGCCCGGCATTTCCATCCGTGCACCGGCCTTGCCGTAGATGCCGTAGTAGCCTTCTTCGGTGAGCTGGTGAGCGTCCATCTTGGTCGGCGGCGACAGCCACAGACGGGTTGGCAGCTGACCCTTGACCTGATCGAGCAACTTGCCGGCAGCGCGGAAGTGACCGATGTTGGTCATGCAGGAACCGATGAACACTTCGTCGATCTTCTCGCCAGCAACGCTGGAGAGCAGGCGGGCGTCGTCCGGGTCGTTCGGCGCGCAGAGCACAGGCTCCTTGACGTCGGCCAGGTCGATTTCGATGATTTCCGCGTACTCGGCGTCCTTGTCGGCTTCCAGCAGTTCCGGGTTGGCCAGCCAGGCTTCCATCGCCTGGGCACGACGCTCCAGGGTGCGGGCATCGCCGTAGCCTTCGCCGATCATCCAGCGCAGCAGGGTGATGTTCGACTTCAGGTACTCGGCAATCGATTCCTTGGACAGCTTGATGGTGCAACCTGCGGCCGAACGTTCTGCCGAGGCATCGGACAGTTCGAAAGCCTGCTCGACGGTCAGGGTTTCCAGGCCTTCGATTTCCAGGATGCGGCCGGAGAAGGCGTTTTTCTTGCCTTTCTTCTCGACAGTCAACAAGCCTTTCTGGATCGCGTAGTAAGGGATCGCATGAACCAGGTCACGCAGGGTGACGCCCGGTTGCAGCTTGCCCTTGAAACGCACCAGGATCGACTCGGGCATGTCCAGCGGCATCACGCCGGTGGCGGCGGCGAAGGCGACCAGGCCGGAACCGGCCGGGAACGAGATGCCGATCGGGAAACGGGTGTGGGAGTCACCACCGGTGCCGACGGTGTCCGGCAGCAGCATGCGGTTCAGCCAGCTGTGGATGATGCCGTCGCCCGGACGCAGGGACACGCCGCCACGGGTCATGATGAAGTCTGGCAGGGTGTGGTGGGTGGTGACGTCGATCGGCTTCGGATACGCCGCGGTGTGGCAGAAGGACTGCATCACCAGGTCGGTCGAGAAGCCCAGGCACGCCAGGTCTTTCAGTTCGTCACGGGTCATCGGACCGGTGGTGTCCTGGGAGCCGACGGTGGTCATCTTCGGCTCGCAGTAGGTGCCCGGGCGAACGCCGGTCACGCCACAGGCCTTGCCGACCATTTTCTGCGCCAGGGTGAAGCCCTTGGTGCTTTCGGCCGGCGCTTCAGGCTTCTTGAACAGGTCCGAAGGCGGCAGGCCCAGCTCGGCGCGGGCTTTTTCGGTCAGGCCACGGCCGATGATCAGCGGAATACGACCGCCGGCACGGACTTCGTCAAGCAGGACCGGCGTCTTCATTTCGAAGGTGGTCAGGACTTCATCGGTGCCGTGCTTGCAGACTTTGCCGGCATGCGGGTACAGGTCGATCACGTCGCCCATGTGCATGTTCGACACATCGAATTCGATCGGCAGGGCGCCGGCGTCTTCCATGGTGTTGTAGAAAATCGGCGCGATCTTGCTGCCGAAGCAGAAACCACCGGCGCGCTTGTTCGGAACATACGGGACGTCGTCGCCGAAGAACCACAGCACCGAGTTGGTGGCGGATTTACGCGAGGAACCGGTACCGACCACGTCACCGACGTAGGCGATCGGGAAACCTTGGCCACGCATCTCTTCGATCTGCTTCATCGGGCCGGTCTTGCCTTGCTCATCGGGCACGATGCCGTCGCGAGCCATTTTCAGCATGGCCAGGGCGTGCAGCGGGATGTCCGGGCGGGACCAGGCGTCAGGGGCAGGGGACAGGTCGTCGGTGTTGGTTTCGCCGGTGACCTTGAAGACCCGCAGGCTGATCTTGTCGGCCAGCACCGGGCGGTTCTTGAACCACTCGCCGTCGGCCCAGGATTGCAGGACGGCCTTGGCGTGGACGTTGCCGTTCTTGGCTTTTTCCGCCACATCGTGGAAGGCATCGAACATCAGCAGCGTGTGCTTGAGTTCTTCGGCGGCGACCGGAGCCAGCTCGGCGTCGTCCAGCAGGTCTACCAGGGTCACGATGTTGTAGCCGCCCTGCATGGTGCCGAGCAGTTCTACAGCGCGCTTCTTGTCGATCAGAGGGGATTGGGCTTCGCCCTTGGCCAGGGCGGACAGGAAACCGGCCTTGACGTAGGCGGCTTCGTCGACTCCAGGCGGAACGCGATTGGTGATCAGGTCAACGAGGAAAGCTTCTTCGCCAGCCGGGGGATTCTTCAGCAGCTCGATCAGGCCTGCGGTTTGTTCGGCGTTAAGCGGCTGGGGAACGATACCCAGTGCTGCGCGCTCTTCGATATGTTTGCGGTAGGCTTCAAGCACAGTTATTACCCTCATCAGTGGTCCCAAATGGGTGTCCGGGACGCTCATCCAGAAACTCACGGCACTCATGCGCGTCAGGGGGCTTTTTGGGCCTCCACGCCAGAATTGCCGGAGTTCCTCACAGAAGCTGCTTTCAAAGTTTTACGCCTGCAGAACGGGAGCTGATGAGGGTTGGCGTTGGGCTTTCCCCGCTGGAAAGACCCTTCGCCAACACCGCTCTGAAGGAACGACTGTGCTCGTGACGCTTTGAAAACAGCTTCTAACGGACATTGGCGCCTTAAAAGGCTGGCTGATTCTACGGGAAAAAAAAATTAAAGGTAAGTTGAGCCTGGAAGTTTGAGGGGTGATCAATCTTAGACAAAGGGCTAACATGCCGGCCTGTCCTGTTTTTGCGTGTGCGTTGCCTTATGCCCAACCAGCTCATCAAGACCCCCTGCGTCGGCCTCTGTTCCACTGTCTACGGTGACCTGGTGTGCCGTGGCTGCAAGCGGTTCCACCATGAAGTGATTCACTGGAACGGCTACAACGAAGAGGAAAAGCGCGCGGTGTGGTTGCGGCTCGAGCAGCTGCTGGTGCAGGTGATGGTGGCCAAGCTGGAGGTTTTCGACCCGCAGCTGCTGCGCCAGCAACTGGAATCGCGCAAGATCCGCTTCGTGCCGCACCAGTCGGAATATTGCTGGGCCTATCAGTTGATCGCCCGGGGCGCACGGGTGATCAATAACCTGGAAGCGTACGGAATGGTGCTGCTGCCGGAATTTCGCGACTGGGAACTGCCCGACCTGCGCGATGCCATTGATCGGGAATTTTTCCTCCTGTCCGAAGCGCATTACCAGCGCTACATCGCGCCGGGGTTCTTGAAGGATGCGATTGGCGGCTGACAGGCCCTATGTGTGGCAAGTTGCTTTGTACCCAGTAGCTCTTGTGGCGAGGGAGCTTGCTCCCGCTGGGTTGCGAAGCGACCCTCGCTCTTGATCCGAATAATTTTTGAACCTGAAAAACCCAGGCGTCTGCTGCGCAGCCGAGCGGGAGCAAGCTCCCTCGCCACAAGAGCTTGATCGCCCAAGCCTTTTTATTCTTTTGCCGCCATCTCCACCAGATGGTCCTCCACCTCCTGCGGCTTGAGCACCAGCACATCGCTTTCCAGCGTATCGAGCACGGCTTCGGCGGTGTTGCCGATCAGCACTCCTGACAAACCCGAGCGGGCCACGGTGCCGATCACGGTGACAGCGGCCTGGAGCTTGTGGGCCATGTATGGAATCAAGACGTCCGCCGGGCCTTCCTGGATATGCAGGTGCTCGTCATCAATGTCGAATTCGGCCTGGAACGCCCGGCATTGCTCACGGTAGCGCGCCTCGATGGTTTCCTTGAGCTGGTAGGTCGGGTCGGCGGACGAGAGCATCGGCGACGGGTGGGCGCTGATGACATGCAGGTGCGCCTTGGCGAGGAGGGCGATGTCGTAGCCATGGTCGATAATCGTCGAGTGCAAGTGGCGGTGCTCGCCATCGGCATTGCCCACGTCGACGGCGGCCAGGATCACCCGGTCTTTCCAGGACCCCGATGTCTTGACCAGCAGCACCGGAGTCGGGCAATGGCGCAGCAGTTTCCAGTCGGCCGGGGTCAGCAGGGCTTTCTTCAAGGGGCTGTCGGGGAAGTGCTGCTTGATGACCAGGCCACAGCCTTCGGCCTGCTGCACGTCGATGATGGTTTCGTAGAGACTTTCGTTCCAGGCCTGCTCGGTGGTCACGCTGTAGCCGTCGGCCGCCAGCGCGGCCTTCAGGACGCTGAGCATCCCGGCATGGTCATGGTGTTTGTCGCAGACCAGCAAGTGCAAATGGGCCTGGGTCACGCCGGCGATCAGTTTGGCGCGCTTGAGTGCCAGGCTTTCCGAATGTTCGGGTTCGATGACCACGAGGATGCTGCGAATGGCTTGCATGATCGGCGTCTCCAGCAATGAAAAGGCACGGCGTTGCTCAACTATAGTTGTTCTGGACGACCCGTCGACTTGATGCATATCAACGCCGGTGGCTGGTGGTCTGGGGGCAGGCCGGTATAATCGGCGCCCTTCGCTCGACTACCTTTGCCCGTGAGTCTCATGATCCTTCCCGAAATCCACGAATTCCTCGGCTGCCGCACCCCCGATGCCTGGGTCCAGGCGGCGCTGGCCGACCAGGAAACGTTGCTGATCGACCACAAGAACTGTGAATTCAAGGCCGCCAGCACTGCCTTGAGCCTGATTGCCAAATATCACTCCCATGTCGACCTGATCAATATGATGTCGCGCCTGGCCCGGGAAGAACTGGTGCATCACGAGCAGGTCATGCGCCTGATGAAAAAACGCAAGGTCGCCCTGCGCCAGCTCTCTGCCGGGCGCTACGCTTCGGGCCTGCGTAAAGTGGTGCGCAGCCACGAACCGGTGAAACTGGTGGACACCCTGGTGGTCGGCGCTTTTATCGAAGCCCGCAGTTGTGAGCGTTTCGAGGCCCTGGTGCCGCATCTGGACGAGGAGCTGGGCAAGTTCTATTTCGGCCTGCTGAAAAGCGAGGCCCGGCATTTTCAGGGTTACCTGAAACTGGCCTACCAGTATGGCGACGCCAAGGATATTGCCCAGGTCATTGAGAAGGTCCGCGAGGCGGAGCGCGAGTTGATCGAATCAGTGGATGTGGAGTTTCGGTTCCACAGTGGTGTGCCTGCGCTTTAGGAACTGTGGTGTTCATGACGGCGCCATCGCGAGCAAGCTCGCTCCCACATTGGACTCTCTTTGAACACAAATCCTGAGTCCATCCCGAATCCCCTGTGGGAGCGAGCTTGCTCGCGATAGGGCCCAAAGCCGCGCTGCATCTCAACGGGTCAAACCCAGGCGTTCATGCCACTGGGCAATCGATTCTTCGGGATACACGTCGAACTGCTGGTCGCCCGAGCGCGCCTCGACCTCTACCCATGGCGCCTTGGAGCCCAGCATTAGATGGGTGTGTTCCGGCGGCACCGGCAGCGGCGTATCGATGGCGGAAGCAAATGGGTGGATCAATTCCGGCCATTCAGGGCTGAACAACCATAATCCCGAGCCGCACAGCGAGCAGAAATGCCGCTCGGCGCTGCTGCGGTGGGCGCGTTTGTCGCCCTCGTCCTTGAGCCGCGCATGGTAGATCGAGATGTGCTTGCGACCCTGCACCTTCAGGCTCGTGGCGTCTCCCCCCAGGTTGATCGCAAAACCACCGCCGCCCTGGGTCTTGCGGCAGATCGAGCAATAGCAACGTTGGTAAGGGTGGGGGTGACTGCTGTCCAGGCTGAACGATACGGCGCCGCAGTGGCAGGATCCTTCGAGGTGCATGGGAACCTCCGGTGGATTGGAAATGGTTCAGTACAGCCTAGACGGTCGGCGTTTTTTGCCGGTTGGATTTATGTTGAATGTGCGGACGCCTTCGCGAGCAAGCTCGCTCCCACATTGGAATCGGGAAGTCCACAAATCCCCTGTGGGAGCGAGCCTGCTCGCGAAAGCATCCCTGCAAGCCAACATCACTTGGGCACCCGCCACAGGTACCACGCCGCCACCGTCCGATAAGGGCTCCAGGCCCGGCCGATTTCGCTCATCTGTCTGGAGCTCGGTTGGATTTCCTGCCCTTTGAGCCGCCGATAACCCTCGCGAACCCCAAAATCATCCGCAGGCAGGATATCCGGCCGTTCCAGGCTATAGATCAATAGCATCTCCACGGTCCAGTGTCCGACGCCGCGCAGGGTGACCAGGCGCTTGATCAGTGCCTCATCGTCCATGGCCTGCGCCGTGGCGTAATCCGGCACGATGCCGTCCAGCGTGGCCTGGGCGATACCCTGGAGAGTGGCGATCTTGCTGGCTGAAAATCCACAACCGCGCAATTGCGCTGCATCAGTTGCCAGTATTTGCTCAGGCCCGGGAAACGTCCCCGATGGGTACAGCCCGAGCAGCCGGCCAATGATCGCATCCCCGGCCTTGGCGTGCAGTTGCTGATAGGCAATCGCCCGCATCAGCGCCTCATACGGATCCCGGGCCGGTTTGGGTTGCAGAAGGCAAGGACCGATCGACTCGATATGGCGCCGCCAGTCTTCGTCCAGGCCTGCCAGGAAAGTGCTCGCTTGCTGATAAGGCGCCGCCATCAGTCAAAACGCCAAAGGCAACGAAACCTGCACCGCGGCTCGCTCCAACCGTAATAGAAACGCCTTGCGCGGCTGACCGCCGCCATAGCCGGTCAAGGAGCCATCCGCCCCAATCACCCGGTGACAAGGGATGACGATGGCCAGGCGGTTCTGTCCATTGGCCAGGCCCACGGCGCGGCTGGCGCCAGGGCTGCCCAGTATGTTGGCGACGGCGCCGTAGCTGCGGGTTTCGCCGTAGGGGATTTTCTGCAGCTCGGCCCAGACCCTGGCCGCGAAGGCGCTGCCAGGCATGTGCAACGGGACGTTGAAAACCGTGAGCTTGCCGGCGAAATAGTCGGCCAGCTCGCTTTCGATCTGTTGCAGATGCGCATTGTGGCCCGGCGCAACCGTGTAGCCGTAGCGTTGCTGCAGTTCCTCCAGCTCCCTGGTCAAGGCCGGGCGATCGAGAAACTCCAGCAATACCAGGCCGCGACGTTCGGCCATGGCCAGCATCGGCCCCAATGGCGTGGTCAGGCGAGTAAACAGCAAGGGTTCGCTGAGGCCGGCGCGGCCGGGGGTGATGTGGAAGGATTTGACGAAGGCATCACGAAACCCGCTCAGCGATTCATAGCCGGAGTCGAACGCCGCATTGTCGATCGAGGCGCCTTCCTTGATTCCGCCCAGGGCGATGCCCAGGCGCCGGGTGCGAAGGTAGGCGTGGAAGGTCATGCCGAAATGCTGTTTGAACCAGCGGCGCAGTTTCAGCGGTTCGATGCCTTGTTCCAGCAGCAGGGCGTCGGTCCAGCGCAGGTCTGGTTCGGCGTCGACGGCTTTGAGCAATGCCTGGATCCAGTCCGGGGCAATGGCGGCGGCATCCAGCGGCTTGCAACGCAGGCAGGCCCGATAACCGGCCGACATCGCCTCGTCGGCGTGGGCAAAGAACTCGACGTTCTCCGGCTTTGGCTTGCGTGCCGTGCAGCTGGGGCGACAGAAAATACCGGTGGTCTTGACCGCGGTGAAGAAGACCCCCTCGTAGGTGGTGTCTCGTTCAAGCATGGCGCGGACCATCTCGGCGTGAGGCGGAAGCAGCGAGTGATGTAGGTTCATGGGCAGAGCATAGAACCGTGGCCGGGACGACTCCACCGAAAAATCGACAATGAATTCATGATCATTTGGTCGGATGCCCGCGAACAAAAATTGAACCTTCAAGTCTTAGAGGTTCACCCGCTGTTTTTGTCTTTCGGAGACATCATGTCCAAACACAAGAAATCCCTCATCGCCGTAGCTGTCTGTGCCTTGGCGTTCGGCGCCTCGGCTTTGTTGCCTGCCGACCTGTCACCTATCGGTTCGAGCTATGCCGCGGGCGGTGGCAACGGCGGTGGCGGCGGTAATGGAGGCGGTGGCGGCAATGGCGGAGGGAATGGCGGCGGCCACGGTGGCGGCGTGGGCGGCGGGCAAGGCAATGGCAACGGTGGCAAGTCCAGCGACTCCAGCGGCCACGGCAAAGGACTGGCCAGTGATCACGCCGGTACCCGGACTCGCGATCATGGCCTGAGCGGCAAGCACACCGGCGCCACCCGCACCGATCGCACCAGCAAGGCGTCGGCGACGTCCGCCATTGCCAAGGACCGTGATACTCGCGGCTTGACCAAGGCCTCGGCGATTTCCGCCGCTACGCCGGGCACCCATAACACCAAGGCCTTGAGCAACGCGACCCGTTCATCGATGAAGAACGACCGCTGATTGCTTGAATGAAATCGCGAGGCCTGTTTCCGGGCCTCGCGATTTTTTTTTTCGTCTGGCGTTCAGTCCTGTTCGACGAGTCAGTACTTCCAGAACACCGGCGTGAACAGCACCAGCACCGTCAGGATTTCCAGCCGTCCCAGCAGCATGCCGATGGTCAGCAGCCATTTTGCCGCATCCGGCAAGGTCGAGAAGTTGCCGGCCGGGCCGATGATGTTGCCCAAGCCCGGACCCACGTTGCAGACGGCAGTGGCGGCACCGGTCAAGGCGGTCGTCCAGTCCAGGCCGATCAGGGCCAGACCCAGGGCGATGGCGCCGATCGTGATGGTGAAGAAGAACGAGAACGTCAGCAGCGAGCGAACGATTTCCTCGTCGATGGGATGGTTGTTGTATTTCTTCTGGATCACCGCCCGGGGATGGATCAGCTGCTTCAAACTGCCCATCAGCAGCACCCTGGCGACTTGAAAGCGAAAAATCTTCAGGCCCCCGGCCGTGGATCCCGAACAGCCGCCGACGAACGTGAGGTAAAAGAACAGCAACAGGGCAAAGCTGCCCCACAGCGTGTAGTCACCCAGCGCCACGCCAGTGGTCGTGACGACTGAAGTGACGTTGACCGCCACGATACGGACCGCGTCCCACCACGCGTGATCGCTGTTAAGGCTCAGCCAGGTACCCACCAGCAGCCATGTAACGACCAGGAAGCCGATGAAGCCCCTGACCTGCTGGTCCTTGAGCAGGGCGCGCCGATGGCCCCGCAATGTCGCGACATACAGCGTGAAGGGCAGCGATCCGGCCATCATGACGACCACTGACACCCAATGAACCGCCGGTTGCGGCCAGTGCGCCAGGGATGAATCGGAGGTGGAAAAGCCTCCGGTGGAAATCAGCGACATCGCATGGTTGATCGCCTCGAAAGGCGTCATTCCCGCAAGCCACAGCCCCAACGTCGAGAGGGCGGTCAAGCCGATGTAGATCCACAGGATGTAATTGGCCGCGACGTGAGAGCGCGGCGTGACTTTCTCCGACCAGTCCGAAGATTCGGTCTGGAACAGCCGCATGCCGCCGACCCGCAGCAGCGGCAGGACCGCCACGGCCATGCCGATAAAGCCGATTCCGCCGAGCCAGTGCAACATCGACCGCCAGATCAACAGGCCGGGCGATGCGCTATCCAACCCGGTCAGGATGGTCGAGCCGGTTGTGGTGATGCCCGACATGGTCTCGAAAAATGCATCGGTGTAGCTAATGTGCTGGATGAATACCATCGGCAGGGCGGCGAATGCGCAGACAATTACCCAACTGGCGGTGGTGAGCAGGTACATTTCCCTGGGACGCATCTGGACGTGGTCCGGCCTTCCACGGGCCACCAGTGCCACACCGCAGACGAAGGTGATCAGGCTCGACCATAGAAACGCCGACAAGTCATCGTTGCGCTCGTAGAACATCAGCGTAAACAGCGGAATCGCCATGCTGATCGCAAGGGTGATCAGGAAAATCCCGAGGATGAAACCGATGAGACGCAGAACCGCTATAGACATGGATGACGCCTGATTCAAAGAGCTGCCCAGTATCGATTCGGTGAATCGCTTACCGCGTAAAATTTGCGTAAAAAAATGAAGCGGAAGTGCTCGACGACCAAGGCAGTTTTCTTCAATACCCGAGCAGGCGACCCCATTACCTTGGGGCCTCTTTCCTGAACTGAAGAAGATATGTGATGAGCTTGATATTTTCCATGGCCACCTTTGCCCTGGTGGCTTCCATTACTCCGGGCCCGGTCAATATCGTCGCCCTCAGCTCCGGTGCCCGATATGGATTTCGCGCAACCTTGCGCCATGTCGCCGGCGCCACCCTCGGGTTCGTCCTGCTGCTGGTCTTGATGGGATTGGGGTTGCATGAAGTATTGCAGCGCTGGCCTGGGCTCACGCGTGTGGTGCAACTGGCTGGCGTGGCGTTCCTGTTGTACATGGCCTGGAAACTGGCGGTGGACAACGGCGAGCTGGGTGACCGGGACGAGGGGCGCGCGCCTTCGATGTTCCATGGCGCGTTGATGCAGTGGCTCAACCCCAAGGCGTGGCTGGCTTGCGTGGCGGGGATGGGCGCCTTCGTGGCCGACGGCGAGGCGCGGCTGGTGTGGCAGTTTGCGGCGATCTACCTGGTCATCTGCTATGTCTCGGTGGGTTGCTGGGCCTATGCGGGCAGCTTTCTGCGCACGTGGCTGGGTAACCCGGCGACCATGCGCCTGTTCAATCGACTGATGGCGGCGTTGTTGGTGGCGAGCGCGGTGTATCTGTTGTTGCCTTGAGTCAACCCGTCCTTGCGGTTGGAGCGCTGTTGTGGCGAGGGGCCTTATCAGCCGCGGTATTGCCCGGGGGTAGCCGCCAGGTGTTGCTTGAACGCCCGTTGGAAGTGCGCCTGATCGGCAAACCCGCTGTCCAGCGCCACATCGGCAATCAGCTTGCCCTCGCGCAGTTGACGGCGGGCGAACTGGATGCGCCGGTTGATCAGGAAGGCATGCGGTGTCATGCCGTAGTGACGCTTGAAAGCCCGGCTCAAATAGGATGGCGAAAGCTGCGCGAAGGCGCAGATATCCTCAAGCTTGAGGGCTTCGGTGCAATGGTCGTGAATGAACTGCGCCGCCCGCATCAGCGCCGGGTGGCTGCCACGCTCCGGGCGTCCGGCCGGGTTGAGTCGATGCTGGAGATCGGTGAAAAACACTTCGGCGGCGACTTGCTTGCCACTGGTATCGATATGTTCAGCCACCAGCGTTTCGTAGAGCCCGCACAGGCCGGAGAAAAGCGCGACATCACGGCTATGGGTTGTGCCGAATGCCTGGAAGTCCAGCGAGGGGTCAAAGCCGATACGGCGTTGCAGATCCCGCAGCCATTGGGTGTCGACATACAGCATCACATAAGACCAGGGCTGATCGTCGATCGGATTGCAAGCATGGACGTCGCCGGGATTCATCAGCACTACCGTGCCGCTCTGGACCTGGAACCGCGATTGTTCGTGCAGGTAGGTGCTGCGTCCGGCGGTGATCGCGCCGATGGAAAAGTGATCATGGGAATGCCGCGAATAACAGACCTTGCGCCCATCGGCGATGGCCCGGGCCTCGATGAAAGGCAGCGCCGCGTCGCGCCAGAAGCGTGGGGCGGCGTCGTGGTTGGCGGGCTTCATCAGGCAATGTCCTGTTTTATTGGCTGTGCCTGAGTGTATGCGTCCGTGCCGGAAAATGCCCGTTCGAGTTTGCTCCGGTCTGCGCTAGACTCTGATGAGTTCCGCCAACGGAGTTACCGATGCTTGCGCCAGGCAAACCTGACAACGAAGCCGTTCGCCTCAAACAATTGCAGTCGCTCAAGCTGCTCGATACCCCACCCGAGGAGCGGTTTGACCGCCTGACCCGTCTTGCCCGGCGTCTGTTCAACGTGCCGATCGCCTTGGTGTCGCTGGTGGACGCCAATCGGCAATGGTTCAAGTCAAGCGCCGGCCTGGAAGCCAGTGAGACCCCGCGCGAGGTGTCGTTCTGCGGGCATGCGATCTTGCAGGACGAGATCCTGGAGATTTGCGACGCGGAACAGGACGTGCGGTTCCACGATAATCCGTTGGTCAAGGGCCAACCTGGCATCCGCTTCTATGCCGGCCATCCGCTGGGGCTGGATGATGGCAGCAAGATGGGCACCCTGTGCTTGTTGGACACCCGGCCGCGCACCCTCAACGACGACGAACGCGAGCTGCTGCGCGATCTGGCGAGCATGGCCGAGCAGGAGCTGGTTGCCGTGCAGATGGCCAGCATGGATGAATTGACGCTGCTGTCCAATCGGCGCGGCTTCATGACGCTCGCCCAGCACGCGCTGAGTGTCTGCAGCCGTCTTTCGCGGCCGGCGACACTGCTGTTTTTCGATCTCAACGACTTCAAGCCGATCAACGATCGCTTCGGGCATGCGGAAGGCGACGGCGCGCTGAAGACATTCGCCGACGTATTGCGTATTGCCTTTCGTGAAAGCGACGTGATCGGTCGCATGGGCGGAGACGAGTTCGTCGCCTTGCTCACCGGCGCTTCCCATGTCGAGACGACGGCGATCATGGCACGGCTCAGGGAAATGCTCGACGAGCGCAACATAACGTTGCAGCGCGGCTACGACATCGATTTCAGCGTGGGCCAGATCGAATACGACCCCGAGCGGCATGAGTCGATCGACAGCCTGCTGGCAGAGGCGGATGCGGCGATGTATGCGCAGAAGCAGGGACGGCGCAATAGCCCAAACTGATTGAGCTGCCCCTCGACATCACCCTCAACTGACCCACCGTCTTCGCGAGCAAGCTCGCTCCCACACGGTCTCGAGTTGTGCCTGACACTCCGGATGGCGCAGAACCACTGTGGGAGCGGGCTTGCCCGCGAAGAGGCCAGCCCATCCAGCATCCCCGTCGACTGATCCACCGCTTTCGTGAGCAAGCCCACTCCCACAGGATTTTGTGTTGTGCCTGGATGCTCCTAGTGGCGCAGCTCCATTGTGGGAGCGAGCTTGCTCGCGAAGAGGCCAGCCCATTCAGCATCTATGGCGACTGAAAAACTGCCTTCGCGAGCAGGCTCGCTCCCACAGGATTTTGTGTTTTTCCTGGATGCTTCGGATGGCGCAAATGCATTGTGGGATGAATGGTCCAGCTCCACTTTGGATGCATTCAGCAGTGATGCAGGTAGCCGACGCGACGCTATATATATGTACCGCACAAGGGGGAGCGGAGGTACGCAGAATGAGCTTTGCATCATGTTTGCAGACCCATGACCGCAGCCTTACCTCCATCTGACTGGTACCCCTTATGAATAACGAATTGCCCCTGACATTTGTTTATCCCGAAGAATTTGGCACGTCACGCGGAAGTGGAAGGGGGCTCCCATTCCCTGCGCCGCTGGCGATGATTGGAAAAATGATCCAAGAGCGCAACGTGGCTTACGAACGGGGTCATTGGCCTCAGATGCTTGGACGTCATCTCGTAGCCATGCGCAATAATCGACCGGTTCGTTATGGCTTGGACGGCTTCATCATTGGTGATTTGAAGGTTGCCCATGGTTCTGATCTGTTAATGCTGAAGAATCCCGGGCTTGGCACTGCAGACGCTTGGAAGCTGGGAGTTAAAGAAGGAACCAAGATAACTGCCATTGAACAGCTGGCGGTCGAGCAGGAGTTTTCCGGAGGCGTATTCACACCCTTCAAAGCTATCGGTCATTGGTTACTTGGCAAGGGCAAACCTGCAAGCGTTCGACTCGACAGAATTGGAATCAGCCCAGCACCGAACAAGATTCCCGACCTGATGGCGATTATCAATACCGCGGGAGTAGGGGTAACCAGTGTCAATATGAGGGTTCCCTATTCCACGGCTCAGGATTCGAATATCGCAAGGATCTACCTTGGAAACATCACGCTTCAAATAACCGGTCAGGTGATCCGTAACACCTCAGGTAGCCTGTCGTTTACAGGGACTGCCAAGGCTTTTTCGGATCGTTATGATGCAAATGCCAGCAATCATCGTTCGGTATTTGATGAAAAAGCGACCACGGCACTGCATCAAGTGGGGCGCGTTGCCCGAGCGCAGGACTATGAAATACGAATTACCGGCGAGCTTCCGATCAATTTTTCAAGGTGACCCACCATGATACGCAGCGAGAAAAGACTGGGCGCCGCTATCCTTTGCCTATTGGCGGCCTGTGCACTGCTGTTTTTCTTTCCCGTAGACAGCGTGGTGGAGAATCCCGGAGATCTCAACGACACCCGGGGTGTGCCCGCTGTTTCGATCTACCTGGTCTTGTTGATCATATTGACCTCGGCATCATTGGCCCTGACCGGAATAGGCAGTATCGCCCAGCGGTTTCTCAGGCGCCGGTCTTTCAGACTGCGTATCAGCGTGTATGTGCTTGCCAATATTCCCCTTGTTTTAACGTCGCTCCTGGGGGTGTTGGTCTCCTTGGTCTACCTGTATGACGCCGTGTCCGGATTAATAGCGGCGTTGTTGTTCCTGCTCGCCTTTGCCTTCGTGTTGTTGGCCATCCCCCCAAAGCCGCAATAAAAAACGCCGCTTGGCCTTTCCAGGGCAAGCGGCGTTTTATTGCAACGTGAAGATTTACTCTTCGATGTTGCCCATGGCGGTGGTGTTGAAGCCGCCATCCACGTACATGATTTCACCGCTGATGCCCGACGCGAGGTCCGAGCACAGGAAGGCGCCGGCGTTGCCGACTTCTTCGATGGTGACGTTGCGACGCAGCGGGGTTTGCGCTTCGTTGGCGGCCAGCATCTTGCGGAAGTTCTTGATGCCGGAAGCGGCGAGGGTGCGGATCGGGCCGGCCGATACGCAGTTCACGCGGGTGCCGTCCGGGCCCAGGGAGCCGGCCAGGTAGCGAACGCCAGCTTCCAGGGAGGCCTTGGCCATGCCCATGACGTTGTAGTTCGGCATGGTCCGCTCGGCGCCCAGGTACGACAGGGTCAGCAGGCTGCCGTTGCGGCCTTTCATCATCTCGCGACCAGCCTTGGCCAGGGCCACGAAGCTGTAGGCGCTGATGTCGTGGGCAATGCGGAAACCTTCACGGGTGGTGGCTTCGGTGAAGTCGCCATCCAGTTGGTCGCCCGGGGCGAAGCCCACGGAGTGCACGATGCAGTCGAGGCCATCCCACTTCTTGCTCAGTTCTTCGAAGACCTTGGCGATTTCTTCATCGCTGGCGACGTCGCACGGGAAGCACAGCTCAGGGCTCGAACCCCAGCCTTGCGCGAACTCTTCGACACGACCCTTGAGTTTGTCGTTCTGATAAGTGAAGGCAAGCTCAGCGCCCTCGCGATGCATGGCGGCAGCGATGCCGGATGCGATGGACAGCTTGCTGGCGACACCGACGATCAGTACGCGCTTACCGGCGAGAAAACCCATGTGTTGCTCCTCTTTCAGGTTATTCGGCAGTTGTCGGGGCCAGGAAAGCGGCCTCCAGCAACTGCTGTGTATAGGGGTGTTGCGGCGCGGCGAATATGCTGCGGGCATCACCTTGTTCGACCACTTGGCCATGCTTGACCACCATCAACTGGTGGCTCAGCGCTTTGACGACAGCCAGGTCATGGCTGATAAACAGGTACGTCAGGTTGTACTTGGTTTGCAATGACCGCAACAGCTCCACCACCTGGCGTTGCACGGTACGGTCCAGGGCCGACGTTGGTTCGTCCAGCAGAATCAACGCCGGCTTGAGCACCAGGGCCCGGGCAATGGCGATGCGCTGCCGTTGCCCTCCGGAAAATTCGTGGGGGTAGCGGTTCCGGGTTTCCGGGTCCAGGCCTACCTCCTTCAATGCCGCGATTATCGCTTGTTCCTGTTCGGCTTCGGTGCCGATCTTGTGGATCCGCAGTCCTTCGCCGACGATCTGGCTCACACACATCCGCGGGCTCAGGCTGCCGAACGGGTCCTGAAACACCACTTGCATCTCCCGGCGCAACGGCCGGACCTGCTGCTGCGACAGGCTGTCGAGCTGCTTGCCCTCGAAGCGGATCCCGCCCTGGCTGCCGATCAACCGCAAGATCGCCAGCCCCAGCGTGGACTTGCCGGAACCGCTCTCGCCGACGATGCCCAAGGTCTGGCCCTGGGGCAGGCTGAAGCGGATTCCGTCCACCGCCTTGATGTAATCCGTCGTGCGCTTGAACAGGCCTTTCTTGATCGGGAACCAGACTTTCAGGTCCTCGACCTCCAGCAGCGGCGGGCCGACCACGTTGGTCGCCGGGTTGCCGCTGGGCTCGGCGGCCAGCAATTCCCGAGTGTACGGATGTTGCGGCGCGCGGAACAACTCTGCGCACGATGCCTGTTCGACGATGCAACCGCGCTGCATGACACATACGCGATGCGCAATTCTTCGCACCAGGTTCAAATCGTGGCTGATCAGCAGCAGCGACATGCCCAGGCGCGCCTGCAAATCCTTGAGCAGATCGAGGATTTTCAACTGCACGGTGACGTCCAGCGCGGTGGTCGGTTCGTCGGCTATCAGCAGTTCCGGCTCGTTGGCCAGGGCCATGGCGATCATTACCCGCTGACGCTGGCCACCGGACAGTTCGTGGGGCAACGCCTTGAGCCGTTTGTGTGGTTCGGGGATGCCGACCAGTTCCAGCAGCTCGAGGGAGCGACGGGTGGCGACCTTGCCGGTCAGGCCCTTGTGGATGCCGAGCACTTCATTGAGCTGTTTTTCAATGCAGTGCAGCGGGTTCAGGGAAGTCATCGGCTCCTGGAAAATCATCGCGATCCGGTTGCCACGGATATGGCGGATGGTCTTTTCCTTGAGGCCCAGCAGATTCTGGCCGGCGTACTGGATGGTCCCGGTCGGGTGGTGGGCCAGCGGGTAGGGCAGCAAGCGCAGGATCGAATGGGCCGTCACCGACTTGCCCGAGCCGCTTTCACCCACCAGCGCGAGGGTTTCGCCGCGCTTGATGTCGAAGCTGACACCCTCTACCACGCGCTGGCGGCGTTCGCCAACGATGAATTCCACCGCCAGGTCGCGTACTTCGATCAGATTGTCCTGGTTCATTTCACTTCCTCGGATCGAAGGCATCGCGAGCGGACTCGCCGATGAACACCAACAGGCTCAGCATGATCGCCAGCACGGCGAATGCGCTGATGCCCAGCCAGGGCGCCTGCAGATTGGACTTGCCCTGGGCCACCAGCTCGCCGAGGGATGGTGCTCCGGCCGGGAGGCCGAAACCGAGAAAATCCAGGGCGGTGAGGGTGCCGATGGCGCCGGTGAGGATGAACGGCATGAAGGTCATGGTCGAGACCATGGCGTTGGGCAGGATGTGGCGGAACATGATCGCGCCATTTTGCATGCCCAGCGCTCGCGCGGCGCGCACGTATTCGAGGTTGCGCCCGCGCAGGAACTCGGCGCGCACTACATCCACCAGGCTCATCCAGGAAAACAGCAACATGATGCCCAGCAGCCACCAGAAGTTCGGCTGGACGAAGCTGGCGAGAATGATCAGCAGATAGAGCACCGGCAGCCCGGACCAGATTTCCAGGAAACGCTGGCCGGCCAGGTCTACCCAGCCGCCATAGAAGCCCTGCAACGCACCGGCGATCACCCCGATGATCGAGCTGAGCACCGTCAGCGTGAGCGCGAACAGCACCGAGATGCGAAAGCCATAGATGACCCGCGCCAGCACGTCGCGGCCCTGGTCATCGGTGCCCAGCCAGTTCACCGACGAGGGCGGTGCCGGGGCCGGGACCTTCAAGTCGTAGTTGATGCTCTGGTAGCTGAATGGAATCGGTGCCCACACGACCCAGGCGTCCTTGGCGGCGAGCAACTCGCGGATATATGGGCTCTTGTAGTTGGCCTCCAACGGGAATTCGCCGCCGAACGTCGTTTCCGGGTAACGCTTCAGGGCCGGGAAGTACCAGCCGTCGTCGTAGTGCACCACCAGTGGCTTGTCGTTGGCAATAAGCTCGGCGCCCAGGCTGAGCACGAACAAGAACAGAAACAGCCACAACGACCACCAGCCACGCTTGTTGGCCTTGAACAGTTCGAAACGGCGACGATTGAGAGGGGAGAGGTTCATCTCAATGCTCCCGGCTTTCGAAGTCGATACGCGGATCGACGAAGGTATAGGTCAGGTCGCCGATCAGTTTCACTACCAGCCCCAGCAGGGTAAAGATGAACAGTGTGCCGAAGACCACTGGATAATCACGGTTGATGGCGGCTTCGAAGCTCATCAAGCCAAGGCCGTCGAGGGAGAAGATCACTTCCACCAGCAGCGAGCCGGTAAAGAAGATCCCGATGAACGCCGAAGGGAAACCGGCAATCACCAGCAGCATGGCGTTGCGAAATACATGCCCGTAGAGCACCCGGTTGCGCGTCAGCCCCTTGGCCTTGGCGGTGACCACGTACTGCTTGTTGATTTCATCGAGGAAACTGTTCTTGGTCAGCAGCGTCATGGTGGCAAAGTTGCCGATCACCAGGGCGGTGACGGGCAAGGCCAGGTGCCAGAAATAATCGAGGATCTTGCCGCCCGGGCTCAGCTCCTCGAAATTGTTCGATGTCAGGCCCCGTAATGGAAACCAGTCGAAATAGCTGCCGCCGGCAAACACCACGATCAGCAGGATGGCGAACAGGAACGATGGGATCGCGTAGCCGATGATGATCGCCGAGCTGGTCCACACGTCGAAATGGCTGCCGTGCCGCGTGGCCTTGGCAATTCCCAGTGGGATTGACACAAGGTACATGATCAGCGTGCTCCACAACCCGAGGGAGATCGACACCGGCATCTTTTCCTTGATCAGGTCGATGACCTTGGCGTCGCGGAAAAAGCTGTCGCCAAAGTCCAGGCGGGCGTAGTTCTTGATCATGATCCACAGGCGTTCGGGAGCCGACTTGTCGAACCCGTACATGCGCTCGATTTCCTTGACCAGTGCCGGATCCAGGCCTTGGGCGCCGCGGTAGGAGGAGCCGGCCACCGACACTTCCGCGCCGCCGCCGGCGATGCGGCTGGTAGCGCCTTCGAAACCTTCGAGCTTGGCGATCATCTGTTCCACCGGCCCACCGGGCGCGGCCTGGATGATCACGAAGTTGATCAACAGGATGCCGAACAGGGTCGGGATGATGAGCAGCAGGCGCCGAAAAATATAAGCCAGCATCGGGTTACTCCACGCTCACAGGGGCGGCGACTTGCTGCTCGATCACTTGTTTTTCCACTTCTTCGGCCGGCTTGATGTCCGGTTTGACCCACCACGTGGTAGTGCCGATGTCGTAGGTCGGGGTGATTTCAGGGTGGCCGATGTGGTTCCAGTAAGCCACGCGCCAGGTCTTGATGTGCCAGTTGGGGATCACGTAGTAGCCCCACTGCAACACCCGGTCCAGCGCCCGGGCATGGGCTACCAGGCTTTTGCGCGAATCGGCGTTGATCAACTGTTCCACCAACTGGTCGACGGCCGGGTCCTTCAGGCCCATGGTATTGCGGCTGCCAGGCTTGTCCGCGGCAGCCGACATCCAGAACTCGCGCTGCTCGTTACCCGGCGAGCTGGACTGCGGGAAGCTGCCCACCACCAGATCGAAGTCCCGGGAGCGCACGCGGTTGATGTACTGGGACACGTCGACGCGGCGAATCACCAGCTCGATGCCGAGGTCGCTCAGGTTGCGCTTGAAGGGCAGCAGCACCCGCTCGAATTCGGTCTGGGCCAGGAGGAATTCCAGCACCACCGGTTTGCCCTGGGCGTCGACCATCTTGTCGTCGACGATGCGCCAGCCGGCCTCCTGTAGCAATTGGTAGGCCTTGCGCTGCTGGTCGCGGATCATGCCGCTGCCGTCGCAGACCGTCGGCTGGAAGGTTTCGCTGAAGACCTGTTCCGGAACCTTGCCGCGCAGCGGTTCGAGAATCTTCATTTCGTCTTCGCCGGGCAGGCCGGTCGCGGCCATTTCCGAGTTCTCGAAATAGCTGCGGGTGCGGGCGTAGGCACCGTGGAACAACTGCTTGTTGGTCCATTCGAAGTCCAGCAACAGGCTCAACGCCTGGCGCACCCGCACGTCCTGGAAGATCGGGCGGCGCAGGTTGAAGACAAAACCCTGCATGCCGGTGGGGTTGCCGTTGGGGATCTGTTCCTTGATCAGGCGGCCTTCGCTGACGGCGGGAATGTTGTAGGCGTTGGCCCAGTTCTTGGCAGCCATCTCCAGCCAGAAATCGAATTGCCCGGCTTTCAACGCCTCTACCGCCACGGTGTTGTCGCGGTAGTAATCGGTGGTCAGTACGTCGAAATTGTAGAAGCCGCGGTTGACCGCCAGGTCCTTGCCCCAGTAGTCCTTGACGCGCTCGTAGCGGATCGAGCGCCCCGCCTTCACTTCGGTGACCCGGTAGGGGCCACTGCCGAGGGGGATCTCCAGGTTGCCCTTGTTGAAGTCGCGGTTGGCCCACCAGTGCTTGGGCAATACCGGCAATTGGCCGAGGATCAGCGGCAGCTCGCGGTTATTGGTGTGCTTGAACTTGAACAGGACCTTGAGTGGCATCTCGGCGACGACTTCGGCGACGTCGTTGTAATAACCGCGAAACATCGGTGCGCCGTCCCTGGTCAGGGTCTCGAAGCTGAACACGACGTCTTCGGCGCGCACCGGATGGCCGTCGTTGAAGCGGGCTTCGGGGCGCAGGTAGAAGCGCACCCAGCCATTGTCCGGGGCCTTCTCGATCTTTTCGGCGATCAGGCCGTACTCGGTAAAGGGCTCGTCGAGGCCTTGCTTGGCCAGGGTGTCGTAGATCAGGCCGATGTCCTCGGCCGGTACGCCCTTGCTGATAAACGGGTTGAGGCTGTCGAAGCCGCCAAACCCGCCCTGACGGAATATCCCGCCCTTGGGGGCATCCGGGTTCACGTAGTCGAAATGCTTGAAGTCGGCCGGGTACTTCGGCGGCTCGTTATACAACGTCAAGGCGTGTTGCGGCGCGGCACAGGCCAGCCCGGCGAATAACAGGCCGCTGGCCTGCAGGAGCAGGGCGCGTAAAGGCTTCATTGATCTTTCTCCGAAGATTTCAGCCACCATGCGCTCAGGCCCAGGGTGTAGGGCGGCGTAGTGACGAAGGCGAACCGGTTGCGGTACGCCAGGCGATGATAATTGAGATACCAGTTGGGAATGCAGTAATGCTGCCATAGCAGCACGCGATCCAGGGCCTTGCCGGCGGCGACCTGTTCGTCGCGAGTCTGGGCGGCGAGCAGCTTCTCCAGCAGGTGGTCGACCACGGGGTTGGCGATGCCCGCATAGTTTTTACTGCCCTTGATCCCGACCTGGCTGGAGTGGAAATACTGCCATTGCTCAAGGCCTGGGCTGAGGGTCTGGCTCAGGGTCAGCAGGATCATGTCGAAATCGAACTGGTCCAGGCGCTGCTTGTACTGGGCGCGGTCCACCGTGCGTAGACGGGCCTGGACGCCGATGCTGGCGAGGTTCTCGACGTAGGGCTGGAGGATGCGCTCCAGGTTCGGATTCACCAACAGGATTTCGAAGCGCAAGGGCTGCTTGTCGGCGTTCAGCAAGTGCTGGCCGTGGAGGGTCCATCCGGCTTCTTTCAACAGACCCAGGGCCTTGCGCAGTGTCTCGCGCGGAACGCCGCGACCGTCGGTGCGAGGCAGGCTGAAGGGTTCGGTCAGCAACCGGGGCGGCAATTGTTCACGATAGGGCTTGAGCAGCAGCCATTCGTGGCCCACGGGCAGGCCCGTGGCCGAAAACTCACTGTTGGGGTAATAGCTGAGTGTGCGTTTGTAGGCACCGCTGAACAGCGTGCGGTTGGTCCATTCGAAATCGAACATCAATCCCAGGGCTTCGCGCACCCTGACCTCGGCGAAGGTGCTGCGCCGGGTGTTCATGAACAGGCCCTGGGTCTGGGTCGGAATCTGATGGGGAATCTGCGCCTTGATCACATCGCCACGGTTGATCGCCGGGAAGTTGTAGCCGTTGGCCCAGTTCTTGGCCTGGTGTTCGATGTAGATATCGAATTCACCGGCCTTGAATGCTTCGAAAGCCACCTCGCTGTCGCGGTAGAACTCCACGACCATGCGGTCGTAGTTGTATTTGCCGCGATTGACCGGCAGGTCCTTGCCCCAGTAGTCCTTGACCCGTTCGAAGACCAGCTGACGACCGGGCTGCACCTTGGTGATGCGGTAAGGACCGCTGCCCAGGGGAGGCTCGAAGGTGGTCGCCTTGAAGTCGCGGTCTTTCCAGTAGTGCTGGGGCAGCACCGGCAGTTCCCCCAGGCGCAGGATCAGCAAGGGATTGCCCGCACGCTTGAAGACAAAGCGGATTTTCAGCGGATTGAGGATATCGACCCGCAGCACTTCCTGCAGGTTGGTGCGGTATTGCGGATGACCTTCCTTGAGCAGCGTCCTGTAGGAAAACGCCACGTCATAAGCGGTGATCGGCACGTCGTCATGGAACCGCGCCTCCGGCCGCAGGTTGAACACCACCCAGCTACGGTCCTCGCTGTATTCCACGGATCGGGCGATCAAGCCGTAGCTCGACGTCGGTTCGTCGCCGGACGGTGCGTACTGGCCGGTGCCAACCATCAACGGCTCGTTCAATTCATTGATGCCGTATTGCAGGAAATTTGCCGTTGAAACCGGGCTGCTGCCCTTGAAGGTATACGGATTGAGTGTGTCGAAGGTGCCAAATGCCATGACCCGCAAGGTGCCGCCCTTGGGCGCTTGCGGGTTGACCCAGTCGAAGTGGGTGAATCTGGCCGGGTACTTGAGCGTGCCGAACTGCGCATAGCCATGGCTTTCGCTGATGGTGGCGCCGGCGGGGGAGCTCAAGGCCAGGCTGATCAGGAACAGGAGGAGGGGACGTATCAAGTCTGAGATCCGATCCAGGCGGCTTGGGCTTTTATGGCCTGTACAGTAACAGCTTGTATCGGCAGGAAAAAGGCGGGGGCTCAAAGCGCTGGATTACCTGGATCCATGGCGAGAGTGCCTTTGTGGCGAGGGAGCTTGCTCCCGCTGGGTTGCGAAGCAACCCGTGAACCTGGCACCTCGGTGTGACAGGTGAATTGAGTCGCTGCTTTTGGGGCTGCTGTGCAGCCCAGCGGGAGCAAGCTCCCTCGCCACAACAAGCTCCTCGCCGGAGCCCCGGTGTCAGTGTGGGGAATAGACCGTCAGCATCTGTCCAGGCTTGAGCGCCTTGCCCATGCGCGGGTTCCAGCGCTTGAGGTGCTGCATTTCGACGTTGAAGCGCTTGGCAACGACGTAAAGCGAGTCGCCTTGCTTGACCTTGTATTGGGTCTGCTTCTTCTGTTCGTTGCTCTTGGCGGCTACGACAGTGTTGATGCGTTTGCCGCTGGCCTTGGTTGCCTTGGTGGCCTTGACGTCTTGCATGACCAGGGTCTGGCCGACCTTGAGCTTGTTGCCGCTGAGCTTGTTCCAGCGTTGCAGGTCCTTGGTCTGGACGTTGTTGGCCTTGGCGATCTGGGCCAGGTTGTCGCCGCGCTTGACCCGGTAGCTGCGCCGTACGCCTTCCACTTCGCTGTCATCGGCGTTTTCGAAGACCGGCTTGAGTGAGCGCGGGCTGATCAGTTCTTCCGGGCGCATGGTCGACAGGCTGGCGGTCAGCAACTGTGCCTTGGAGGTCGGGACCAGCAAGTGTTGCGGGCCGTCGATGGTGGTGCGCTGCTTGAACGCCGGGTTGAGCTGGAACAGCTCGTCTTCGTCGATGTTCGCCACCGCTGCGACCTTGGAGAGGTCCATGCGCTGGTTGATCTCGACGACCTGGAAATAGGGTTCGTTGGCGATCGGGTTGAGGTTCACGCCGTAGGCATCGGGGGCCAGTACCACTTGGGACAGCGCCAACAGCTTCGGCACGTAGGCCTGGGTTTCGCTGGGTAGAGGCAGGTTCCAGTAGTCGGTGGGCAGGCCGAGCTTTTCGTTGCGCTCGATGGCCCGGCTGACCGTGCCTTCACCGGCGTTGTACGCCGCCAGCGCCAGCAGCCAGTCGCCATTGAACATGTCATGCAGGCGCGTCAGGTAATCCATGGCGGCCGTGGTCGACGCAGTGATGTCGCGACGTCCGTCGTAGAAACGCGTCTGGCGCAGGTTGAAATAACGCCCGGTGGAGGGGATGAACTGCCACAGGCCCACCGCGTTGGCGCGGGAATAGGCCATCGGGTTGTAGGCGCTTTCGATCACCGGCAACAGCGCCAGCTCCAGCGGCATGTTGCGCTCTTCCAGGCGCTCGACGATGTAGTGGATGTACAGGCTGCCGCGCTCGCCGGCGTTTTCCAGGAAGGACGGATTGCTGGCGAACCACAGGCGCTGCTGCTCGATGCGCGGGTTGACCCCGGCGGTTTCCTGCAGCTGGAAGCCCTGGCGCATGCGTTCCCAGACGTCCTGGGGCACTTGCGGGCTGGGTTTTTCCGTCAGCCAGACGGGTTTTTGCTTGGCTCGCGCGGCGATATTCGGCGTATGCGCGACATCGGCCTGCGGCACCTGGCTGGTGCTCTGGCAGCCGGCCAGCGTGGCGGACACAGCCACCGCGATGGCTTGAGCCAAGCGGGTCAATGTGTCTGACTGGACGGACCTGCGAATAGATGACGACATTGGCTGGAAGTAAGTTCCGGGCAAAAATGTCGGCCGATTCTAGGAAGCGCACCCCAACAGGTCAACCATTCAGAATTTTTGTATCAATTGGTAGCTGGCTTAGAACTTATCTTTCCAGGCCCTCAAGGCCGCAAAAACCTCACTCGCCGTCTGGTTACGCTGGCCGTTCCGTTCGTCTGCTTTTTCTTTAACGGATGTTTCAGAGGTGCGCAAAAACGGGTTGGTGAGCTTTTCCAGGGCCAGGGTCGACGGCAGGGTGATGACACCCTGGCTGCGCTGCTCGGTGACTTTCTCCAGGCGCGCGGCAATGTCCGGGTTGGTCGGCTCGACCGCGACGGCAAACTTCAGGTTGCTCAGAGTATATTCATGGGTGCAGTAGACGAGCGTATCGTCGGGCAGTGCGGCGAGGCGGCTCAAGGAGTGGTGCATCTGTTCGGGCGTGCCCTCGAAGAGCCGGCCGCAACCGGCGGCGAACAGCGTGTCGCCGCAGAACAGCAGGCCGCGATGGTAGTAGGCGATATGCCCAAGGGTGTGTCCGGGCACGGCGTGAATATCGAAGTCCAGGCCCAGCACGTTGACCTTGGCGTTGTCCTCCAGCGCGATGTCCCGCGCCGGGATGTTTTCGCTGGCCGGCCCGTAGACGGTGGCGTTCGTCGCGCTTTTCAGCGCCGCGACACCGCCGACATGGTCATGGTGGTGATGAGTGACCAGGATGTCGCTCAGGACCCAGCCCGGATGGGCGTCGAGCCAGGCCCGTACGGGGGCGGCGTCGCCCGGGTCGACCACGGCGCAGCGCTGGGTCGAGTGATCCTGTAACAACCAGATGTAGTTATCGGTAAACGCGGGCAGGGCACTGATCTGTATCATCGCTGAATTCGCCAAGCTCAAAACAAAGGCGCATCTTAGAACTTCCTGGCGCGTTGGAGAATGCAATGACCGATGAAGCGTTCGCTCAGGCTGATCCTGAATGGCTGGCATTGATCAGTTCCGCCCGTGAATGGCTGTCCGGCCCTGTCGGGCAATTCCTGCTGGAAGAAGAACGGCGCATGCTCGAAGACGAGTTGGGCCGGTTCTTCGGCGGCTACCTGGTGCATTACGGCCCCTCGGCGCAGACCCCACCGTCGGCGCCGCAGGTGCAGCGCAACGTACGCCTGGGCGCGCCGTTGCCTGGCGTGGAGATCGTCTGCGAGGAGCAGGCCTGGCCGTTGAGCGAGCATGCCGCCGACGTGGTGGTCATGCAGCACGGCCTGGATTTCTGCCTGTCGCCCCATGGCCTGTTGCGCGAAGCCGCCAGCAGCGTGCGTCCCGGTGGCCATTTGTTGATTATCGGCATCAACCCCTGGAGCAGCTGGGGGCTGCGTCATGTATTCGCCGGCGACGCGCTGCGCCAGGCCCGTTGCATCTCGGCTTCGCGAGTGGGCGACTGGCTTAACCTGCTGGGCTTCGCGCTGGAGAAACGCCGCTTCGGGTGCTATCGTCCGCCGCTTGCGTCGCCCAAGTGGCAGGCCCGTCTGGCCGGCTGGGAGCGCAAGGCCAGTGACTGGCAATTGTCCGGCGGCGGCTTCTATCTGTTGGTGGCGCGCAAGATCGTGGTCGGCTTGCGCCCGGTACGCCAGGCGCGGCGCGAGCCGGTGGGCAAGCTGATTCCCTTGCCGATGGCCAAGGTCAATCGACGTCACATCGAGCCGTAACTTTTATTTCCAATGGTTCTGGCCGGCATTCGGTTTCGGGCGTCGAGCGGTCCCGGCCGGTGGGCCTTTGCATTTTTTCTGGATAGATTGGCATGAGCGATAGCGTAGAACTTTTCACTGATGGCGCCTGCAAGGGCAATCCGGGCCCGGGTGGCTGGGGTGCGTTGCTGGTGTGCAAGGGCGTGGAAAAGGAGCTCTGGGGCGGCGAAGCCAATACCACCAACAATCGCATGGAGCTGATGGGCGCCATTCGCGGCCTGGAAGAACTCAAGCGGCCATGCGATGTGCTGCTGGTGACCGACTCGCAATATGTAATGAAAGGCATCAACGAGTGGATGGCCAACTGGAAGAAGCGCGGCTGGAAAACGGCGGCGAAGGAACCGGTCAAGAACGCTGATCTCTGGAAGCTGCTGGACGAGCAGGTCAACCGCCACAACGTCACCTGGAAATGGGTGCGCGGGCACATCGGCCACCACGGCAACGAGCGGGCCGACCAGTTGGCCAATCGTGGGGTCGATGAGGTACGGGGGTATAAGCAGGCTTGATCCAAAAGCGGTCCCGGGCTTATCCCACCGAATAGCGTGCTAACATTCGCGCTTTTGCAAGACTGCCCGTTTGAGAGCTGAACACTGATGGCCAACAGATCTGTAGTACTGGATACCGAAACCACCGGCATGCCGGTGACCGACGGTCACCGGATTATCGAAATCGGCTGTGTCGAGCTGATCGGTCGACGCCTGACCGGTCGTCATTTCCACGTTTACCTGCAACCGGACCGCGAAAGCGACGAGGGTGCCATTGGCGTGCACGGCATCACCAACGAATTCCTGGTAGGCAAGCCGCGTTTCGCCGAGGTAGCCGATGAGTTCTTCGAATTCATCCAGGGCGCGCAGTTGATCATCCATAACGCGGCGTTCGACGTCGGGTTCATCAACAATGAATTCGCCCTGATGGGCCAGCACGACCGGGCCGACATCACCCGGCATTGCACTATCCTCGATACCTTGATGATGGCGCGGGAGCGGCATCCGGGCCAGCGCAACAGCCTTGATGCCTTGTGCAAGCGCTACGGGGTCGACAACTCCGGTCGTGAGCTGCACGGCGCCTTGCTCGACTCCGAGATCCTCGCCGACGTCTACCTGACCATGACTGGCGGTCAGACCAGTCTGTCCCTGGCCGGCAATGCGTCTGACGGCAATGGCACCGGCGAAGGTTCGGGTAACCAGGCGAGCGAGATCCGGCGTTTGCCGGCAGACCGCAAGCCGGCCCGGATCATCCGCGCCAGCGAAAGCGACCTGGCCGAACATGCCGCGCGTCTGGAAGCCATCGCCAAGTCCGCCGGTGCCCCGGCATTGTGGACGCAATTGGTCGAGGCGCAGGCTGCCGCGAGTTGATGAGATATCTGTGGGAGCGAGCCTGCTCGCGAAAGCGCTGGGTCAATTGGCAACTGTCGAATGTGCCTACGCCTTCGCGAGCAGGCTCGCTCCCACAAGAGCTTTCCTCATGCAGTTTTCGGCGCAATCGCCAATACTTTCCAATTTAAAGTAAAGGCAGGCCATGGTTATCCGCGTGACGTGTGAAGATTCGACAAGCAAGGGCAATGGATGGCTTCGCGCCGTTGGTTGTCTCAAGGAATGAGGACCTTCCCCAGTATGCAACCGGTCATGAATCCCAAGCACCCCGGCCTGTCGGTGCGCGTCGCCGATGACGGCTTCGCCGCTTATATCTGGGGCAGCGATTTCAGTTTCGAAGTCAGCGTCTATGGCGCGGCGCAGATCGGCCGGCCGGTGAGCCAGTGGCCGGTGACGCCGATCCTTCCCTACCGCAAGTGCTACGGCATCGACCCTGAAGAGTTCGGCAGTTTTCGCGATGCCCCGGACAGCGAAATCTTCATGGCCTACCTGGACGATCAACCGGTCGGCCATCTGGTCGTCAGCACCAATTGGAACGGGTATGCCCATATCGACGAGCTGGCGGTGCATGCACCGGCTCGCCGGCATGGGGTGGCCAAGGCCTTGCTCGACGTGGCCCAGTTCTGGAGCCGCAAGAAAAAACTGCCGGGCATCATGCTGGAAACCCAGAACAACAACCTGGGCGCCTGCCGGCTTTACGAGCGCTGCGGCTATGTGCTCGGCGGCATCGATCACCTGCGCTATCGCGGCATTGACCGGCACACCGCCGAGGTGGCGCTGTTCTGGTACCGGTTGTTCGACGATCCGCTGGGCATGACGGTCAGTGGTTCAGCAACGCCTCGGCTTGTTCCGTGATCCGTTCCAGCAACGACTGGACCGCCGGTGAAGGCGTGGCACCGTTCAGGCTCAATGCATAGAGGCAGATGGGCACGGCCGGCGATACCGGACAGATGTCCAGGTCGCCGCCCCTGGCCCCCGAGGCGGTAAACGGGTCGACAATCGCCAGGCCTTCGCCGGCCTCGACCATTGCCCGCATCATCTGATGAGTCTGCACGCGTATCTGCACCACCGGCGCCGGGCGCAGTGCGCCAAGCTTGTGGTCGAACGCCGGGCTCAGCGGATCATGCCCCTCCAGCCCGACCAGCGACTGGCCCGCCAGATCCTGAACCGACACGTATTTCTGTCGTGGTTGCAGCCAGCCATGGGGCGCCAGCAGTTGCAGTTTGCCTTGGGCGATCATCTGGCAATCGATGTCGGGGTGTTCTGGATCGTGCAGGCTCAGGCCCAAGTCGCTTTCACGCAGCAGCAGGCTTCTGACGATTTCCCGGGTCGGCTGGCTGAGCAGAGTGCACGGCGCATCCGGATGGCGCCGACGCAGGGCGGCAATGCTCAGGGGTAATAGCTGTTGGGCCAGTGGTGGGGTGCAGATGATGCGCAGGGGCGGCGCCTGATAATGTTTCAGGCTGGCGGCCATTCGCTGTATCGGTTCGAGGGTGTCGTACAGCCGCGTGATGCCTTCGCGTAATTCCAGGGTTTCCCGCGTCGCCTGCAAGCGTCCGCGCACGCTGGCGAACAGCATGAAACCGAGCTGGGCCTCCGCATCGCGCAGGATCGACTCGACTTCGGCCACCGGCAATTGCAGCCATTCGGCCGCGGTACCCAGGTGGCCAGTCTGCAGCAGCGCCTGGATCACTTCGATGTGGCGTAAACGCATGCAAGAGGTCCGTATTAGGCAGGTAAGCCATTGAGTGGCTGAATCCTAACCCAATTACGGGTGCGACTTCTGCTCATGCAAACAGTTACAGAGCGATCTGCGTTTCGACTTGCGCCTGAGGCTGCCGTGGCGTTTCAGGTTCGCGGGTCAGGTGGATGCCGGATTGCACCAGGAGGAACGTGTCCTCGTCGACTTTGTTGACCCGATCTCCAATGGCCAGCTTATAAGTGATGACATCCTTGCCAATGCCGTCCTGCGACGGGTCTGATTCTTGGAATTCATGCACCGAATAGACGCGACCTTCGGCGTCCCGTGCATGAAATTGTCCGACAAGTACTGCTGCCATTGCTTGGAACCTCTGAAAATAGATCACTCGATTTGCGGTTCTGTAGACCTTGGTCAAGCGCGGTAAGTTTTCCTACAGTAAAAAAATAGTCCGGTTGGCAGGTTTTAGGTGATCCACTGGTCCAATTGTGGTGCCGATCATCTATAACTACAGGCTCCCTTTGAGCCGATAGTCGAGAAGCCTCTCATGAGTAATGTCTACACAGTGGCGGTTTTAGTGGGCAGCCTGCGCAAAGCCTCGATCAACCGAAAGGTCGCGTTGGCCCTGGCGGACCTGGCGCCGTCCAACCTGAAACTGGAAATCGTCGAAATCGGCGAGTTGCCACTCTATAACGAAGACATCGACGTCTCGCCGCCGGCGGCCTATACCGCGTTTCGCCAGAAGGTCGGCGCGGCGGATGCGTTGTTGTTCGTGACACCGGAATACAACCGCTCGGTGCCGGCCCCGCTGAAGAATGCCATTGATGTCGGCTCGCGCCCCTACGGTCAGAGTTGCCTGAGCGGCAAGCCGGGCGCAGTGATCAGCGCCTCACCCGGTGCCATCGGCGGTTTTGGCGCCAACCACCATTTGCGCCAATCCCTGGTTTTTCTCGACGTGCCTTGCATGCAACAACCGGAAGCCTACCTGAGCGGTGCGGGAACGGCGTTCGACGAGGCGGGCAACCTGTCGGAATCGGTGCGGCCGTTTTTGCAGAAGTTCATCGATGCCTATGGCAAGTGGGTGGAGCAGCACAAGAAGGTTTGATATCTCCGTGAAACCCGTGGCCAGGGAGCTTGCTCCCTCGCCACAAGTGCATCCATGACCGCATAAGCCGTTCAATTCCTGCTTTACCGAATATCCGAAACTCCCTATCTTCGCCGTTCGCCGTTCGCCGTTCGCCGTTCGCCGTTCGCCGTTCGCTGGCGCCGTGGCGTCCTGCTGCTGGTTTTTTCTTTTCCTTTTAAGGCTGTAACGCATGCTCACCGCGTCATTGATTTTCCTGCTGACCATAACGCTGGTGATCTGGCAGCCCAAGGGGTTGGGCGTCGGCTGGAGTGCCACCCTTGGTGCACTGTTGGCCTTGCTGAGCGGCGTGGTACAGGTCGGGGACATTGCCCTGGTGTGGCAGATCATCTGGAATGCCACCGGTACGTTCGTCGCGTTGATCATCATCAGCCTGTTGCTGGACGAGGCCGGGTTCTTTGCCTGGGCCGCGTTGCATGTGGCCCGTTGGGGGCGAGGCAGCGGCCGCAAGCTGTTTGCGTTCATGGTGTTGCTCGGGGCGCTGGTCTCGGCATTGTTCGCCAACGACGGAGCGGCGCTGATCCTGACGCCTATCGTGATTTCCATGTTGCTGGCCCTGCGGTTCTCGCCGGCGGCGACCCTGGCGTTCGTGATGGGCGCCGGTTTCATCGCCGATACCGCCAGCCTGCCTCTGGTGGTATCGAACCTGGTGAACATCGTTTCCGCGGATTTCTTCGGCATCGGCTTCAACCGCTACGCTTCGGTCATGGTGCCGGTGAACCTGGTCAGCGTTGCGGCCAGCCTGGCGATACTGCTGTGGATGTTTCGTCGCGATATCCCGCGCGACTATGACCCGCAGCAGCTGGACGACCCGGCAAGCGCCATCCACGATACGGCAACTTTTTATGCCGGTTGGGTGGTGTTGGCGATCCTTTTGCTGGGCTGCTTTGCCCTGGAGCCGCTGGGCATTCCCATCAGCGCGATTTCGGCGGTCTGCGCTGCACTGCTGTTGGCGGTGGCGGCTCGAGGGCACAAGATCTCCACGCGCAAGGCGATGAAAGAAGCGCCCTGGCAGATCGTGATCTTTTCCCTCGGCATGTACCTGGTGGTCTATGGCCTGCGCAACGCCGGCCTCACCGGCTACCTCGCCGCCTGGCTCGATGGCTTCGCCGGTTATGGGGTGTGGGGCGCGGCCATGGGGACCGGGCTGTTGACCGCGCTGCTTTCATCGGTGATGAACAATCTGCCGACGGTGCTGATCGGCGCTTTGTCCATCGATGCCAGCCAGGCCACTGGCGTGGTCAAGGAGGCGATGATCTACGCCAACGTCATCGGCAGTGACCTCGGGCCGAAAATCACGCCGATCGGCAGCCTGGCAACCTTGCTTTGGCTGCATGTGCTGGCGCGCAAGGATATCCGCATCGGTTGGGGTTATTACTTCAAGGTCGGGATTGTGCTGACGGTGCCGGTGTTGCTGGTGACGTTGGCGGCGCTGGCGGTGCGGTTGTCGCTCTAGGCCGTGGCGACGCCTTCGCGAGCAGGCTCGCTCCCACAGGGGAATTGATTCCTCCAAGGGCACTGCATTCCAGATGTGGGAGCGAGCCTGCTCGCGAAGGGGCCCTGACAGCCCCCCAAACCTCAACCATTACCCGGCACATCCGGCCAAAGATCCGCCACCAGGAACGCCCGCTCGGCTTCTTCCCATTCGCCCTCGGCATTTTCGGTCAGGCGCACCATCAGTTGCGCCGGTGCCATGGGATCAAGGGCGGTTCGCCAGGCCTCCAGTTGTCCGGCAGTCCAGACCTGGTCAACCGGGTAATGGGCCGGGGCCAGCCAGGCCGCGCGGGGCAGGGGCTGCCAGCGCCCCGGCGGGCGCTGGGTGACGAATCCGGGCCAGTCCCGCTGGTGCAACCAGCGGCCGCGTAAATGCCGGGGGTGCGCACCGCTCGGCGGTTCGGCCTCGCCCGGCCAGGGATAGAGCAGATAGCCGCCGAGCCAAAGGTGCGAGCGAAACGACTCGATGCCCAGCGCTGCCAAGGCCTCGCGACTTTCCGGGCGTGCCGAGATCGGCAGTTGGTGCTCACGCAGATGCGTCAGCTTGCGGTCGAGTCGGTCATGGCAGCCGGGCCCAAGCCATTGCGCGGTATCTCGCCCGTTGCCTTGCTGCGGGCCCAGGTACAACTTGATCGCCAGCTCCAGGTGATGCACGCCTTCATTATCGCGTAGCAGCAGGTCCAATTCGCCCAGCGTATGGCCGTCGCGCCGGATCGGCAGGTTCGCCGCGATCAGTTCGATGCCCGGCGCATGCTGCACGGCAAACTGCCAGAGCCTTTCGTAATACAGTCCCAGGCGCCGCGTGCGCCCCTGGGACAGGCACTGCAACAACGGATAGCTGTCGCGGTCCAGTTCGCGCAACCAGTGTTCCAGGCGATGGGGCTGCTGCACCCAGCCGCTGCCCGCCAGCGGATGACGCTGGGGCCAAGGCGTGTCGATGAGCATCGGCGGGGCGACGATCACCCACGCCAGGTCCCGTACTTCGGGATGGCGCAGGCGGCGGGGCAGGTCGAGCAATTCGGGAAACAGGATCATGTTGCGAGCATAGCCGTTGCGCTGAAGGCTTAAAGGATTTTGTCTACGGCGCGGTTTCGCCCATAATCGGGTTTTTCGCCCGTCGCAGACCTCGCAGGAGCCTCATGGAGCAATTTCGCAATATCGGCATCATCGGTCGCCTGGGCAGTTCCCAGGTGTTGGACACCGTTCGCCGTCTCAAGCGCTTCCTCCTGGAGCGGCACCTGCACGTGATCCTCGAAGATACCATCGCCGAAGTGCTGCCGGGCCACGGCCTGCAGACGTCGTCGCGCAAGATGCTCGGCGAAGTCTGCGACATGGTCATCGTGGTCGGTGGCGACGGCAGCCTGCTGGGCGCCGCCCGGGCCCTGGCGCGGCACAACATCCCGGTGCTGGGGATCAACCGTGGCAGCCTGGGCTTCCTCACCGATATCCGCCCTGACGAGCTGGAGATCAAGGTCGCCGAGGTGCTGGACGGCCATTACCTGGTGGAAAACCGCTTCCTGCTGCAAGCCGAGGTGCGCCGTCACGCCGAGGCCATCGGCCAGGGCGATGCGCTCAATGACGTGGTGCTGCACCCTGGCAAATCCACGCGCATGATCGAATTCGAGCTGTACATCGACGGCCAGTTTGTCTGCAGCCAAAAGGCCGACGGCCTGATCGTCGCCACCCCGACCGGTTCCACCGCCTACGCGCTGTCGGCCGGTGGCCCGATCATGCATCCCAAGCTCGACGCTATTGTGATTGTGCCCATGTACCCCCATACCTTGTCTGGGCGACCCATCGTGGTCGATGGCAACAGTGAGCTGAAAATCGTCGTGTCCAAGGATATGCAGATCTACCCGCAAGTGTCCTGTGACGGCCAGAACCATTTCACCTGCGCGCCGGGCGACACCATCACCGTCAGCAAGAAGGCGCAAAAGCTGCGCCTGATCCATCCGCTGGATCACAACTACTACGAAGTCTGCCGGACCAAGCTCGGCTGGGGCAGTCGTTTGGGGGGTGGAGGCGACTGATGCTCGATCCCGCGCGCAGTTACGATCTGATCGGCGATGTGCACGGATGCGCCTTGACCCTGGAACACCTGCTCGACCGACTCGGTTACCGCAAGCAGGCCGGGGTCTGGCGACATCCTTCGCGCATGGCGGTATTCCTCGGCGACATCATCGACCGGGGCCCGCGGATTCGCGAGGCGCTGCACATCGTCCACGACATGGTCGTGGCCGGCCAGGCGCTGTGCATCATGGGCAACCACGAATTCAATGCCTTGGGTTGGAGCACCCCGGCATTGCCGGGCAGCGGCCAGCGCTACGTGCGCGAACACACGCCGCGCCATGCCCGCTTGCTCAACGAAACCCTGACCCAGTTCGATCAGCACCCGGTTGAATGGCGTGATTTCCTCAAGTGGTTCTACGAGCTGCCGCTGTTTATCGACGCCGGGCGCTTCCGGGTCGTCCACGCCTGCTGGGACGCGGGCCTGATCGAGCCATTGCGCGGCTTGTTCCCGGAAGGCTGCATCGACGAGCATTTTCTCCAGGCTTCGGCCGAATCGGGCAGTTTTGCCTGCACAGTGTTCGATCGCCTGTTGCGCGGCACCGACATGCGCCTGCCCCATGGCATGACCCTGACGGGTGGCGACGGCCTGACCCGCGCGTTCTTCCGCACCAAATTCTGGGAAGACAACCCGCAGACCTACGGCGATATCGTCTTCCAGCCCGACGCATTGCCGGAGCCGGTGGCCCGCACACCGTTGTCACCGGACGAAAAAAACAATCTGCTGCGGTATGGCGTCGATGAGCCGATGTTGTTCGTCGGCCACTATTGGCGCAGCGGCAAACCGGCGCCGATCCGCCCGAACCTGGCCTGCCTGGACTACAGCGCGGTGCTCTACGGCAAGCTGGTCGCCTATCGGCTCGACCAGGAAACCCGTCTGGACCCGCACAAGTTCGTCTGGGTCGATGTCGAGCGGCCGGAGATGGGGCGATGAGCGTCGTCGCCGTCCTGCGCCTGCCCCTGGCAGTGGACCTGAGCGGTTTCGTCAAGCTGCTGCAGCGCATGCAGGTGCCTCATCGCGTCAGCGAAGAGGCGGGCGAGCAGGTGCTCTGGGTGCCGGATGAAATCAGCGAAAACGTGCGTTCGTTGTACGAGCGTTTTCCCGCCGGCGATCCCGAGCAACAGCTGGAACTGCCTGACACCGGCAGCACGTCCCGGCGGGCAGGGTTCGTCCAGCAACTGGCCCGCAGTCCGGTGACGGCCCTGATATTGCTGCTGAGCCTGATCGTCAGTGCCGTGACGCTGCTGGGGGAAAATCTTCAAACCCTGCGCTGGTTGACCTTCCTCGAGTTTCGCGTCGTCGGCGACTACATCCAGTTCACGCCGTTGGCCGACAGCCTCGCGGCGGGGCAGTGGTGGCGGCTGGTGACGCCAATGCTGGTTCACTTCGGCTTCCTGCACATCGCCATGAATGGCATGTGGTACTGGGAACTGGGACGCCGGATCGAAGCGCGCCAGGGCGGGATCAACCTGCTGGGGCTGACGCTGCTGTTCAGCCTCGTGTCCAATTTCGCCCAGTACCTGTTCAGCGGCGCGACCCTGTTCGGCGGGCTATCCGGAGTGCTGTACGGCCTGCTGGGCCATTGCTGGATCTACCAGTTGCTCGCGCCGAACCCGGCCTATCACTTGCCCCGTGGGGTGCTGGTGATGATGCTGGTGTGGTTGCTGCTGTGCCTGTCCGGGCTGGTTTCGCTGATCGGTTTCGGCGAGATCGCCAACGCAGCCCACGTCGGCGGGCTGCTCGTCGGCTGCTTCACGGGCTTGTTGGGCGGGCTGTTCGCTCGCCGTAAAATGGCCCTTTGACCGGCGCCTGTGCCTTTTGAGAATGCGCAATTGCGCGGAGAACCCATGTCTTCCTTCAACGAAATGATCAACAACATCACCCCAGACATCTACCGCAGCCTGAAACTGGCCGTGGAAATCGGTAAATGGGCCGACGGCAACAAGCTCACCGCCGAGCAGCGCGAGCTGTCGCTGCAAGCGATGATCGCCTGGGAAATCCAGAACCTGCCCGAAGAAGAGCGCACCGGCTATATGGGCCCGCAGGAATGCCAGTCGAAAGCCACCGTCGTGCCGAATATCCTGTTCAAGTCGGACGCCATCCATTGATCGAGATTGGCCGCGGTGCAATCAGCAAGATGTCGGCACGCCTTGACGGGCCGACCGTTCAATACGCCTTTCGCCTGGGCGATGTCGAGGTGCCGGTCAATCCGTTGATCGGCAGCAGGATCCGCCTGGAATACCTCGGTGCGATCCACTGTACCCATTGCGGACGGCGAACCAAGACCAGTTTCAGCCAGGGTTATTGCTACCCGTGCATGACCAGACTGGCCCAATGCGACCTCTGCATCATGAGCCCCGAGCGTTGCCATTTCGAGGCGGGTACCTGTCGCGACCCGGCCTGGGGCGAGCAGTTCTGCATGACCGATCATGTGGTCTACCTGGCCAACTCATCGGGCGTGAAAGTCGGCATCACCCGCGCCACGCAACTGCCGACCCGCTGGCTCGACCAGGGCGCGAGCCAGGCGCTGCCGATCCTGCGGGTCGCCACCCGGCAGCAGTCGGGTTTCGTCGAGGACCTGTTCCGCAGCCAGGTGGCGGACAAGACCAACTGGCGCGCCTTGCTCAAGGGCGACGCTGCGGCGGTGGACTTGCGGCAGATCCGTGATTCACTGTTTGAAAGCTGCGCCCAGGGCCTGCAGGGTTTGCAGGAACGATTCGGCTTGCAGGCGATCCAGACCATAGCGGACGTCGAACCGATCGAGATCCGTTACCCGGTGCAGCAGTACCCGGCGAAGATCGTCAGCTTCAATCTGGACAAGGACCCGATCGCCGAAGGCACGCTGCTGGGAATCAAGGGCCAGTACCTGATTTTCGACACCGGCGTGATCAATATTCGTAAATACACGGCCTACCAGCTCGCCGTGCATCAGTAGAAGGATTCGACCCATGCGCACCGAACAACCGAAGATGATCTACCTGAAGGACTATCAGGCTCCCGAATACCTGATCGACGAGACGCACCTGACCTTCGAGTTGTTCGAGGACCACAGCCTGGTCCATGCGCAACTGGTGATGCGCCGCAACCCCGAGCGCGGCGCCGGATTGCCGCCGCTGGTGCTCGATGGCCAGCAGCTGGAATTGCTCTCGATCAAGCTCGACGACGCCGACCTGGGGCAGGGCGACTACCAACTGGATGACAGCCACCTGACCTTGCAGCCCAAGGCCCAGGTGTTCACCGTCGATACCACCGTGCGCATCCATCCGGAAACCAACACGGCCCTGGAAGGCCTGTACAAATCCGGCAGCATGTTCTGCACCCAGTGCGAGGCCGAAGGCTTTCGCAAGATCACCTATTACCTCGACCGCCCCGACGTGATGAGCAAGTTCACCACCACCGTGGTCGCCGAACAGCACAGCTACCCGGTGCTGCTCTCCAACGGCAACCCGATTGCCAGCGGCCCTGGGGAAGACGGCCGGCACTGGGCGACCTGGGAAGACCCGTTCAAGAAGCCGGCCTACCTGTTCGCCCTGGTCGCCGGTGACCTGTGGTGCGTCGAAGACACCTTCACCACCATGACCGAGCGCACCGTGGCGCTGCGCATCTACGTCGAGCCGGAAAATATCGATAAGTGCCAGCACGCCATGACCAGCCTGAAGAAGTCGATGCGCTGGGACGAAGAGGTGTACGGGCGCGAATACGACCTGGACATCTTCATGATTGTCGCGGTCAACGATTTCAACATGGGCGCGATGGAGAACAAGGGTCTCAACATCTTCAACTCCAGCGCCGTACTGGCCCGCGCCGAAACCGCCACCGACGCCGCGCACCAGCGAGTCGAGGCGATCGTCGCCCACGAATACTTCCATAACTGGTCGGGCAACCGCGTGACCTGCCGCGACTGGTTCCAGCTGTCGCTCAAGGAAGGTTTCACGGTGTTCCGCGACGCTGGGTTCTCGGCGGACATGAACTCGGCCACGGTCAAGCGCATCCAGGACGTGGCGTACCTGCGTACCCACCAGTTCGCTGAAGACGCCGGCCCAATGGCTCACCCGGTGCGCCCGGACAGCTTCATCGAGATTTCCAACTTCTACACCCTGACCGTGTACGAAAAGGGCTCGGAAGTCGTCGGCATGATCCATACCCTGTTGGGCGCCGAAGGCTTCCGCAAGGGCAGCGACCTGTACTTCGAGCGCCACGATGGCCAGGCCGTGACCTGCGACGATTTCATCAAGGCCATGGAGGATGCCAATGGCGTCGACCTGAGCCAGTTCAAACGCTGGTACAGCCAGGCCGGTACGCCACGGCTGGCGTTGAGCGAGTCCTACGACGCTGCGGCGAAGACTTACAGCCTGACGTTCCGCCAGAGCTGCCCGCCGACGCCGGACAAGGCCGAGAAACTGCCCTTCGTGATTCCGGTCGAGTTGGGCCTGCTGGACAGCAATGGCGCCGAAAATCCACTGCGCCTGAGCGGCGAAGCGGCGGCGAGTGGCACGACCCGGGTGATCTCGGTGACCGAGGCCGAGCAGACCTTCACCTTCGTCGATATCGCTGAAAAGCCCCTGCCTTCGTTGCTGCGCGGCTTCTCGGCGCCGGTGAAGCTGAGCTTCCCGTACGACCGTGATCAACTGATGTTCCTCATGCAACACGACAGCGACGGCTTCAACCGTTGGGATGCCGGCCAGCAATTGTCGGTGCAGGTCTTGCAGGAACTGATCG
The DNA here is from genome assembly GCF_051132075.1 of Pseudomonas sp. R3-56. NCBI lineage: Bacteria > Pseudomonadati > Pseudomonadota > Gammaproteobacteria > Pseudomonadales > Pseudomonadaceae > Pseudomonas > Pseudomonas sp. R3-56. The sequence goes on from NZ_CP071657.1 coordinate 2,509,202, forward strand.
GCCAGCACCAGAAAGGCGAAAGCCTGGTGCTTGACCCTCGGCTGGTCAGCGCGTTGCGCAGCGTGCTGTCGGATGAATCCCTGGATCAGGCGATGGTCGCGGAAATGCTCTCGCTGCCAAGCGAAGCCTACCTGACCGAAATCAGCGAAGTGGCGGACGTCGAGGCGATCCACGCCGCCCGCGAATTCGCTCGTCGGCAGTTGGCCGAAAACCTGTTCGAAGCCCTGTGGCTGCGCTACGAGGCCAACCGCGACCTGTCCCGGCGCACGCCGTACGTGGCCGAGGCCGAGCACTTCGCGCGGCGTGCGTTGCAGAACATCGCGCTGTCCTACCTGATGCTGACCGACAAACCCGAAGTGCTGAGCGCCACCCTTGAGCAGTTCGACACCGCCGACAACATGACCGAGCGCCTCACGGCGCTGGCGGTGCTGGTCAACTCGCCGTTCGAGACCGAAAAGGCCAAGGCCCTGGAAGTGTTCGCGGAGAACTTCAAGGGCAACCCGCTGGTCATGGACCAATGGTTCAGCGTCCAGGCCGGTAGCCCGCTGCCGGGCGGGCTGGCGCGGGTCAAGGCGTTGATGGAGCACCCGGCGTTCAACATCAAGAACCCGAACAAGGTGCGGGCACTGGTCGGCGCGTTCGCCGGGCAGAACCTGATCAACTTCCACGCCGCCGACGGTTCCGGTTATCGCTTCCTGGCGGACCTGGTGATCCAGCTCAACGCCTTCAACCCGCAGATCGCCTCGCGGCAGCTGGCGCCACTGACCCGCTGGCGCAAATACGACAGCGCCCGCCAGGCTCTGATGAAGGGCGAGCTGGAGCGCATCCTGGCGTCCGGTGGGCTGTCGGCCGATGTGTTTGAAGTGGTGAGCAAGAGCCTGGCTTGACCAGGCTTCGCATTGCCTTTTGTGGCGAGGGAGCTTGCTCCCGCTGGAGGCCGAAGGACTCCCTTTTCTTGGTTTACCTGCCTTCACTGGCGAAACGAATCAAGATCAGGCCTGCTTCGCAGGCCAGCGGGAGCAAGCTCCCTCGCCACATCCATCACCCTCGCGAATGTCTTCTGATTCACCCTTGGCCGATATCCCCCCGGTTAACAAAAGATAACGTGGCGTCGATTGTCAGACCTTTCGAAAGCCCGATAGGATAGGTCCAGCTTGCGAAGTGGCTCTAGATTGCAGGTTTCAGGACTATGCTTCAGGACTGCAACGTACCAAGCCATAACAATAATAAATGGGGGAAAGGTCTATGAGTGAGCCTGTCATGGCTGTGGGCCGCTGCCGCCCGCCAGTGCTGCGCAGAGTTGCGCTGCTGGTCTCGGCGCTCTCGCTGCTGGGCTCTGCCGTTTTGTCGGCGCCGGTGCTGGCGGTTGCAGCGTCGACGGCCGATGTCATCTATTCCGTCGAATCGGCCAAGGCCAGCAAAACCCTCATGCTCGATGTGGTCCATGCCGGCCAGCGCCTGGTCGCGGTCGGCGACCGTGGGCATATCGTCTTTTCCGATGACCAGGGCAAATCCTGGACCCAGGCCAAGGTGCCGACCCGCCAACTGCTCACTGCGGTCTTCTTTGTCGATGACAAGCACGGTTGGGCCGTGGGGCACGACGCGCAGATCCTCGCCAGCGAGGACGGCGGCACCACCTGGACCAAGCAGTTCGAAGACCTCACCCGTGAAGCACCGCTGCTCGACGTCTGGTTCAAGGACGCCAGCAATGGCCTGGCCGTGGGCGCCTACGGTGCGCTGTACGCGACCACCGATGGCGGCAAGCACTGGGAGCAGGCCAGCGACCGGCTCGAGAATGAAGACCAATATCACCTCAACGCTATCACCGCGGTAAAAGACGCCGGGCTGTTCATCGTCGGCGAGGCAGGCAGCATGTTCCGCTCCGCCGACTGGGGGCAGACCTGGGAAAAACTCGAAGGTCCGTACGAAGGCTCGCTGTTCGGCGCCATCGGCACCGCCCAGCCTTCGACCCTGTTGGCCTACGGCCTGCGCGGCAATCTCTATCGCTCCACGGATTTCGGCGACAGCTGGGAGCAGGTCGAGCTGAAGGCGGCCCGTGGCGCGCTGGAATTCGGCTTGTCGGGGGCGACGCTGTTGCCGGATGGCTCGATCGTGATCGTCGGCAACGGCGGCAGCGTGATTCGCAGCACCGATGATGGCGTGACCTTCAGCGTGTTCAACCGTCCGGATCGCATTTCCGTGGCGGCCGTCACGGCGGCGGGCAACGGCAACCTGATCCTGGCGGGACAGGGTGGCGTACGCGCTACCACGCCCACTGGCGCCGAACTGAGCAAATGAGCCGGGCCTGTCAGACGGGCACAATAACAAGAAGGCGGACCCCATGAGCAGTCATCACCAAGACAAGGCGACGTTCCTCGAACGCCTGATTTTCAACAACCGCCCGGCAGTGATCATCATTTGCCTGCTGGTCAGCATTTTCCTGTTCTGGCAGGCCACGCTGATCCGACCGTCCACCAGTTTCGAAAAAATGATTCCCCTCGAGCATCCGTTCATCGAGAAGATGCTCGAACACCGCAATGACTTGGCGAACCTGGGCAACACGGTACGGATTTCCGTGGAAGCTACCAACGGCGACATTTTCTCCAAGGAGTACATGGAGACCCTGCGCCAGATCCACGACGAGGTCTTCTACATCTCCGGCGTCGACCGCTCCGGCCTGAAGTCGCTGTGGAGCCCGAGCGTGCGCTGGACCGAAGTGACGGAGGAGGGCTTCGCCGGTGGCGAGGTGATCCCGCAGAGTTACAACGGTTCGGCCGACAGCCTCGACCTGCTGCGCAACAACGTGCTCAAGTCCGGCCAGGTCGGGCGCCTGGTGGCGAACGATTTCAAATCGAGCATCATCGATATCCCGCTGCTGGAGTCCTATCCCGACCCACAAGACCAAGGCAAATTGCTCGCCCTCGATTATCGGAAGTTTTCCCACGAGCTTGAAGACAAGATCCGCAACAAGTTCGAAGCGCAGAACCCGAATGTGCAGATTCACATCGTCGGCTTCGCCAAGAAGGTCGGCGACCTGATCGATGGCCTGGTCATGGTGGTGCTGTTCTTCGGCGTCGCCTTCGTCATCACCCTGATCCTGCTGTACTGGTTCACCAACTGCATGCGCAGCACCGTTGCGGTATTGAGCACCACCCTGGTGGCGGTGGTCTGGCAGCTGGGGTTGATGCACGCGGCCGGTTTCGGCCTGGATCCGTATTCGATGCTGGTGCCGTTCCTGATCTTCGCCATCGGCATTTCCCACGGCGTACAGAAAATCAACGGCATCGCCTTGCAGTCCAGCGAGGCGGACAACGCCTTGACGGCGGCGCGGCGGACCTTCCGCCAGTTATTCCTGCCGGGGATGATCGCGATCCTGGCCGATGCCGTCGGCTTCATTACCTTGCTGATCATCGACATCGGCGTGATTCGCGAACTGGCCATCGGCGCGTCCATCGGCGTGGCGGTGATTGTGTTCACCAACCTGATCCTGCTGCCGGTGGCGATTTCCTACGTCGGTATCAGCAAGCGCGCGGTCGAGCGCAGCAAGAAAGACGCGACCCGCGAACATCCGTTCTGGCGCCTGCTGTCGAACTTTGCCAGCGCCAAGGTCGCGCCGGTATCGATTGCCCTGGCCGTGCTCGCGTTTGGCGGCGGCCTCTGGTACAGCCAGAACCTGAAGATCGGCGACCTCGACCAGGGTGCCCCGGAACTGCGTCCGGACTCGCGCTACAACCAGGACAACAACTTCATCATCAGCAACTATTCCACCAGCTCCGATGTGCTGGTAGTGATGGTCAAGACCAAGGCCGAAGGCTGTTCGCGCTACGAAGCCATGGCGCCCATCGACGAGCTGATGTGGAAGATGCAGAACACCGAGGGCGTGCAGTCGGCGATTTCCCTGGTGACTGTGTCCAAGCAGATGATCAAGGGCATGAACGAGGGCAACCTGAAATGGGAAACCCTGTCGCGCAACCCTGATGTACTGAACAGCTCCATTGCCCGGGCCGACGGCCTGTACAACAACAGCTGTTCCCTGGCGCCGGTGCTGGTGTTCCTCAACGACCACAAGGCCGAGACGCTCGACCGCGCCGTGACGGCGGTGCAGGACTTCGCCAAGGAGCACAACCGCGATGGCCTGGAGTTCATCCTCGCCGCCGGTAACGCCGGGATCGAGGCGGCCACCAACGAGGTGATCAAGGAGTCGGAACTGACCATCCTGATCCTCGTGTATATCTGCGTGGCGACGATGTGCATGATCACCTTCCGTTCCTGGGCAGCGACGCTGTGCATCGTGCTGCCACTGGTGCTGACCTCGGTGCTGGGCAACGCGCTGATGGCGTTCATGGGCATCGGCGTGAAAGTCGCGACATTGCCGGTGGTAGCCCTCGGCGTAGGGATCGGCGTGGACTACGGCATCTACATCTACAGCCGCCTGGAAAGTTTCCTGCGGGCCGGGTTGCCGTTGCAGGAGGCGTATTACCAGACGCTGAAATCCACTGGCAAGGCGGTGCTGTTTACCGGCTTGTGCCTGGCCATCGGCGTCTGCACCTGGATCTTCTCGGCGATCAAGTTCCAGGCGGACATGGGCCTGATGCTGACGTTCATGTTGTTGTGGAACATGTTCGGTGCGCTGTGGCTGCTGCCCGCACTGGCGCGTTTCCTGATCAAGCCGGAAAAGCTGGCGGGGCAGAAGGGTAATTCGTTGTTTGCTCACTGACCGGACGCTGGACCGAAAAAGCCGCAACCTGAGGTTGCGGCTTTTTGCATCCGGCTTCGGACAAGCGTGCCGATAGCTCAGCGATTATTGGTCCAGGGGCAAGAACCAGCGTTGCGCCAGAGGTTTGCCGATCTGGCCGCGATGCACGTTCACGACGGCGTAGGGGCCTTCAGCTTTGGACAGCATTGAATAGTAGCTTTCCTTCCGTTGTTCCTTGGTTTTCACGTGTGCAACGCTGTAGTCGGCTTTCGGGGTGTCGGCCTTTTCATAGTGAAAATGGGCATACCAGAGGGGGAAGCCGTTACGGTCGTTGATTGCATATTCCTGAATGAAGTCCTTGCGGACTCCGCTCATGGCTGTGCGGTCGCCGTACTTGCTGACCTGGATTAATTCTTTTGCAAACAGATAGCGGAGATTGCCGTCGGTGGGTGGCAGTTTCAGGCTCAGCTCGGTGCGCAGGTAGCCGCCCTGTGCTGCAAGGCGGGTGGCGGCCTTTGTCAGTTCCTCGATTAAGGTCTGGTCTCGCGGGCCGGGCTCTGTTGGGGAAGCCTTGACGGCTTGTTCAAGCTCCTCGGCAATTTTGCGAAAACGATCCGCCTCGTTGTTCATGACCTCCTCGATTTCCTGCGGGTAACGGCACTGGGCTTTATAGCTTTTTGCCCTTTTCAGAAGTCTTTCCAGTTGCCCGAGCAGTTTTCGTGCGGCGCCTTTGATTTCACTGACAGGTCTCGTTTTCAGCGGCGCGGCCGGTCGCTCTTCCTTGACGAGGTCCCAGGCGTCTTCATGACGGGAATAGGTGCCTAGCAACTGGTTATCGTTTTCGGAGCGCAGCTCGACGACATCAATCTCCAAGGTTGTACCGGCAGGTCTCAGATCGCCAACCAATACACCATTGTGGCGGGTTCGGATCACTTTTTTCTGAGGGCGTCCGGCGGATGTTCCGGTGCGTTTGGAAGCGCGCGCGCGCGGTTTCGGTTCGGGTTTTATTTCCGTGGCCAGTTCCTGGGAGACCTCCTCATACAATTCTTCGACCAAGGTGACCAGCTTGTCGAAATAAGGCAGGTCCATCTCATCGGCGTGAAGTACTTTCACGATCTGTAGGGCATCCAGCGCCTTGCCATAGTGTTCGGACAAGCTCTCCAATACCTCGAGCCGTTCCGAGAAGTCGTACGTCCACAACGTAGCGTGAGATTGTATTTGTTCCTTTAGCGGCTTGCTGATGGTTCGCAGGTGCTCCCTCGACTCGCTCTCGCCGCGCGAAGCGAGCACTGTGGCCAACGTCGTCTGGAGCTCTTGGCCAGCCAACGAAGCGGTTTTCGCCACCGGTCGGTCATGGGTCAGGCGATCGAACATTTCCCGGCCCTTGCTGCCCCGGTTCAATAACGTATCAAGCGTGCGGTGTTCAAGCTCCAGCCAATGGATCGAGCGCTCATTGAGCTCAAATAACTGCGCGGCGAACCTCAAATAGCCCTGCGGATCATGTTCAACTGCCTCCAGAATGTCAGACGCAGACGGTCCCACGAATGAGGAATGGGCAGCATTCAGAGCTTGTATATCCTTTACGACAACGGCAATGGCTGTACGACAACATTCGATCAACGATTCAGTGATCTGGGAAATATTCCCGGGGGAAATTGGGCTATTCAGCTTGATGGATTCGAGCTCGTTCCCCAGTATCTTCAGATCGGCTTCGGCCTGCTCCTTTAACTGTTCATGAAAGCTTTTACGTATGGGGGCCATCCGCTTCTCATCAGGGGGCGTACCGATCTCCAATAAGCTCAGCAGGTCGTGTGTGATATCCAGCTTCTTTTTCCGCTCGGCACTTTTTTCGAAGAACTCCCTGGTTTCCGCCGCGATTTCCGCTTTTCTTTTTTCGTTGAAGCGACGTTGTTCCTCCACGCGCTTGGGCGGCATCCCGCCACGCAGGCCCAGGCCCAGGTCCAAGGACCAGTTGCCGTGGCCGTCCGATAGCAGCGCCGGCCCCCTGCGTGCCGGGTCGTGCGGGTCGACGATCTGTACGGTGCTGTCCCATGTGTCGACTTGATACAACTCGCCCTCAACCACGGCATGCCATTTTTTATTGATCAGATAAAGGCCGGTATAAGGGCCAGAGGGAAGGGCAGCGGGCATCACTGCGGGACGCTGCACTGTCAGGCGCTGCAAGCGGGTGCGTTGCTCCAGCGTCAGGCGCCGACGGGCGCTGGCGAAACTGAAGTCGAGGTGCTCAAAAGCAGCTTGGGCGTGTTCCCCGGGCAGGTAGACGGGGCCTTCGATGACGTCTGGCAGGGCCGGCTTGGGCCATTGCTCGGGAACGATGCGCGGCGCAGGCGCACGCATCGCCTGGTCTTCCAGTTCGTGGGGCAGTGGCTTGCGAACAGGCTCGTCGAGGGACAACGCCTGATGTCCGAGCATGGCGAAGTTCAAGAGAAAGTCGACGGTAGCGAGCTCCCGTGTGGTCGGATCCTCGCTCTGCATGGCCGGGATATCTTGACCGGCAACAGCGATCACGTTCCATAACCAGGCGACGCTTATCAGCGGGCCACGCAGGATAGGCACCAACAGTGTGTTGAACAGCAGTCCGCCACCCTCGAGAAGGGTAGCCCAGCGGCTCTCGGCGTTGGACACCGAATCCCTGTCGGCCTGCGCGACCAGGGCTCGGGCGTTACTGCCGTAGAGATACTCCATCAGCTTGCCGTTGTGCAGGAATTGCAACAACTCGTCGTTGTCACCCTCGATTGCGAGTGTCGCCGGGGTCGGCTTTTCGAAAGGGGCGAATTCATCGCCTGGAAGAAAGCGCACGATGTGTGGCTCCAGGAACCCCCCATTGGCGTACACCGGACGCGCGGTATCCGATAACCAGGTCAAGACGCTGGTCTGCAGTTCGCCGTCCAGGCCAATGGCAGTCAACAGCGCCTGGCGTGTCGGGAACTCAATCAACGATGGCGAGTGAAGCGGGCGATACAGCAGGTGTGGTCCCGTTTCGACGGCTTGCGGTTCGATGATGAACATATTCGTCACAACATCCGGTCGGGCCTTCGGCTTACGCAGAAAGGCCAGGGGACGAATCACCACCGGACGACCGTCGATCTGTTGTTCCTCGACATCGGCTTGAAGGGCGGCTTCGAGAAGGTCCAGGCCTTGACGGGTCATGCTGTTCTGGTGGTCGAGCTTTTGCTTGAGCGCTTCGAGAAGCAGCTCTGTCGGGACCTGGTCGGCGAATCTCTGTTGACGCAGGGTAGGCAAATCGTCAAACAGCTTGTGCTGCAGATATCGGGGGTAGGCGGTGCCGATGTCGACCTGTTCAATCAGCCCGCCCTGGCGGGTGATGTAGTCCGGGGTCAACCATTCGGGCAGGGTCAGGCCCAGGCGATGGCTGAGGATCGGGTCTCCACTGGGGCGGGCGACGAGATTGCGGATGGCCAGTTCGCTCAGTTTCATCGATTTTTTCTCGACAATCCCGATCGTACCGGGGAGGCCTGCCGCCACGGTGAAAGTCAGTAGCACGTCGTCGGGATTGTAGCGGGAGGGTTGGGCCTTGGTCGACGAGCTATCGTTTGTTCGACCCATGCGCTCAAGCAGGGCTTGGGACGTGAATGTCTTGATATCCTTGATATCGTTGAGGAAGGTTTGGCCTGGGCTGCGTTTTTTGGCGCTGGCCAACGTCAGGCAGTAATGCTGGTGTCTGGTCTGATCGACAACGGACGCTTCCTTCAACCATTCGGGCACCAGCGGTGCAATGAGCTTCGACATCTGAGGAGAGGGGTATGGGGTGTCAAGCAGGTAGCGGGCCGGGTCGCTCAATTCGTGATACAGCGCACGCAGGTGCTGTGAGCCGACGCGGGAAGGCAATTCCACCGCCCGGAGGTCGGCCAGCTGTTGCTCCAGGATCAGTGCTGCCTGGGTCTCGAACACGTTGCCAGCGATCTCGGTGCGTGTGCAAGTGACGGTGTCGACAAGGTACCGGCTGGCGATGAGTTCACTCCAGTGACGGTGAAAGTCTTCCAGCGATTCAAAGGGTTTGACGGCGCTGCCAGGGCTGCACAGCAGCAGGAGGGTCTCACCTTCGGTGGTGCGGGTCAGTAGGATCTCGCTACCGTATAGGACCGAACGGGAAGCGCCTTTAACGAGGGTGCTTTCCAGGCTGTAGGCGTAGACGCTGGCCTGACCGTCGGCGCGCAAGTGTTGCTTGCTGACAGGCCGGCGGGTGATCTGGTCGAGCATCTCACGTGCCGGGTCGCTGAGCCCTGGTTGCTGCAAGCCACGGGTCTGCAACAGGTTTCGCAGTGCACCGCTGAGCCAGTTCCAGCGGCTGGTGCCTTGATGGGGATCAATGTCGGCATTCCAGTAGCGGACCAGCGCATCCTCGAATCCGATCGGTACTGTCCAAGGCAGTTCAAGTAGCAGCTTTTCCAGCTTGAGCATGTCCTGCGCGTCCAGCTTGAGACGGTGCGGCATCGTTTCGGAAAAGAAACAGCCACGCTCGCTCCACTCCTTGAAGTCGATGGACGTGCCGGTAGCCAGGTAATCGAGGACGAGCGTCATGAAGGGGGCGGTCGTCCAGCCGTTAGAGGTCTTGTCTGGAGTTGCCAATACAACCTTGGAGAGGTTGAGGTTTAACATCCGCCAGCCGTATCTGCTTTTAATGGCATGCTCGAATACGCTCAGCACAACCTGTTCGAAGGTGGGGCGACCGGCAAATTGCAGGCTGACGTTCTGTGCCTGTGTGTTGGCGTTGTCAGCCGGGGAAGGCGATGCCATGTGAAGTTCCTTTTCATAAACCCATGGTCGTCAGGATGACGACTCGCGCAGTATCGCCATGACTGTCCCAGGTGTGCGGTACATAGGTACCGCACGCTTGAACGCCAGGCGTGCAGGTTTGTGAAGGGCTTCAGTAAAATCGGCGGTGAATCAGGCGGGATCGCTGCCCAGCACGACATTCAGCGCACTGCGGGCGTCATCCAGTTGCACCAGCGTGGCATGGCGGGCGCCGAGGGCATCGCGGTTCTCGATGGCGGTGAGGATCGCCTTGTGCCGTGGCATCGCCAGCTCGTGCAGGTTGGGCCGTTGGTTGGAGTGCTTGAGCGCTTCGGCGATGGCCACCGACAGCATGTTGCACAGGTTGGCGAGCAGGTCGTTGTGGGTGGCGTCTGCTATGCGGCTGTGAAAGTCCAGGTCCGGTTGCAGGAGGGCTTCCGGGGTCGGGGCAGCTTCCATGCGCTGGTAGGCTTCGCTGATGGCGGCGATGTCGGCGTCGGTGGCGAATTGCGCGGCGAGGGCGGCGGCGGCCGGCTCAATGATGCTGCGCACGCTGGTGAGCAGTCCGAAGAACTCGTTCTGCGGGCTGCTCTGCATCAGCCAGTGCAGCACATCGGGGTCGAGCATATGCCATTCCCGACGCGGCTTGACCACCGTGCCCACTCGCGGCCGCGAATACACCAGGCCCTTGGCGACCAGCACGCGCGTGGCTTCGCGCAGCACCGGGCGGCTGACGGCATATTCTTCGCACAGCAAGGCTTCGGCGGGCAGTTTGTCGTCGGGCTTGAAGCGGCCAGAGACGATCTGCATGCCCAGTTCCTGGACGATGCGCGCGTGCATGCTCTTGCGGTCGGAGGGTTTGCGGTAATCCATGGGGAGCGGCGCGATCCTGTGTGCGAGGGGTGCTGCGCATGATAGCAGGCGCGGCGAGGGCGGGTCGCTAGTGCGATTTTCAATGCAGACTCAACCCCCTTGTGGGAGCGAGCTTGCTCGCGATAGCGGTGGATCAGTCAGCAGTGATACCAGCTGATCCGACGCCATCGCGAGCAAGCTCGCTCCCACAGGGGGATGGGGCGTCAATGGGAGTGACGCGGCACCTCGGCGCCGCGGCAGCCCACCAGGAAGTCGAAGTCGCAACCCTGGTCGGCTTGCAGCACATGGTCGATGTACAGCTGGCGGTAGCCACCGACCAGCAATTGCTGCGGTGGCGCCAGGTCGGCCAGGCGCGCGGCAAGTTCGGCGTCGGGGATGTCCAGGTGCAGGCGGCCGCTGGCGCAATCGAGTTCGATCCAGTCACCTTCTTTCACCGCGGCCAAAGGCCCACCGGCCGCCGCTTCCGGTGCCACATGCAGCACCACGGTGCCGTAGGCGGTGCCGCTCATGCGTGCGTCGGAAATACGCACCATGTCCGTCACGCCCTGGGCCAGCAGTTTGGCTGGCAAGCCCATGTTGCCGACTTCGGCCATGCCCGGATAACCCTTCGGCCCGCAGTTCTTCATGACCAGGATCGAGTCGGCATCCACGTCGAGCTCCGGATCGTTGATCCGCGCCTTGTACTCGTCGAAGTTCTCGAACACCACCGCGCGACCGCGATGCTGCATCAGTTCGGCGGTGGCCGCGGACGGCTTGAGCACTGCGCCCAATGGCGCCAGGTTGCCGCGCAGTACGCAGATGCCGCCGTCGGCGCGGATCGGGTTGTCGAGGGTGCGAATGACTTCGTCCTGGCCATAGATCGGCGCGTCCTTGGTGTTTTCGCCGAGGCTCTTGCCGTTCACCGTCAGTGCGTTCGGGTGGGGGATCAGGTTGGCTTCGCCGAGGCGACGCAGCACGGCAGGCAGGCCGCCGGCGTAGTAGAACTCCTCCATCAGGAAGCGTCCGGACGGTTGCAGGTCGACGATGGTCGGCATGCCGCGACCGATGCGGGTCCAGTCGTCCAGGTCCAGTTGCACGCCGATGCGCCCGGCGATGGCCTTGAGGTGAATCACCGCGTTGGTCGAACCGCCGATGGCGGCGTTGACGCGGATGGCGTTTTCGAAAGCTTCCTTGGTCAGGATCTTCGACAGCTTCAGGTCTTCGCGGACCATTTCCACCGCGCGCATGCCGGACATGTGGGCCAGCACATAACGGCGCGCATCCACCGCCGGGATCGCCGCGTTATGGGGCAGCGAAGTGCCAAGCGCCTCGGCCATGCAGGCCATGGTCGACGCCGTGCCCATGGTGTTGCAGGTACCGGCCGAGCGGGACATGCCGCCCTCGGCCGCGAGGAAGTCATCGATGGTGATGGTGCCGGCCTTGACCTGTTCGCTCAGCTGCCAGACCACGGTGCCCGAGCCGATGTCCTGGCCCTTGTGCTTGCCGTTGAGCATCGGCCCGCCGGTGACGACGATGGCCGGCACGTCGCAACTGGCGGCGCCCATCAGCAGGGCCGGAGTGGTCTTGTCGCAACCGGTGAGCAGTACCACGCCATCAATCGGGTTGCCGCGAATCGCCTCTTCCACGTCCATGCTCGCCAGGTTGCGGGTCAGCATGGCGGTGGGGCGCAGGTTCGATTCGCCGTTGGAAAACACCGGGAATTCCACCGGAAAGCCCCCGGCCTCGATCACGCCGCGCTTGACGTGCTCGGCGATCTGCCGGAAATGCGCGTTGCACGGTGTCAGCTCCGACCAGGTGTTGCAGATACCGATGATCGGCTTGCCATGGAACTGGTGGTCGGCGATGCCCTGATTTTTCATCCAGCTGCGGTACATGAAGCCGTTTTTGTCGGCGGTGCCAAACCATTGGGCCGAGCGCAGGGAGGGTTTCTTATCAGACATGATCGATTCTCTTATTGTATGACTATATTGTTCGAGCTGAAGCGTAACATAAGCGCAATTTACGCCGTTTGGAAGTGTTGTTGGGTAAATAGTATTACTATATAGTCCGATTTAACGGAGGGGTTGTCCTGGCGGTCATTCGCGAGAGAAATCCCCCGAGGTTCTATAACAACAACAATCGGAGACCGGTCCCATGAGCCAGGAATTGCGGCTTATACGTCGCATCACACTCAAACTGATTCCCTTCCTGATCCTGCTTTACCTGATCGCGTACGTGGATCGCTCCGCCGTGGGCTTCGCCAAGCTGCACATGGGCGCGGACATCGGCATCGGCGACGCCGCCTACGGCCTCGGCGCGGGCCTGTTCTTCATCGGTTATTTCCTCCTGGAGATTCCCAGCAACCTGATGCTGGAGCGCTTCGGTGCGCGGCGCTGGTTTGCCCGGATCATGATCACCTGGGGCGCAATCACCATCGGCATGGCTTTTGTGCAGGGGCCCTATAGTTTCTACGTGATGCGCTTTCTGCTGGGCGCGGCCGAAGCCGGGTTCTTTCCGGGCGTGCTGTATTACATCACCCAGTGGTTCCCGGTGCGCCATCGCGGCAAGATCCTCGGGCTGTTCATTCTTTCCCAACCCATTGCGATGATGATCACCGGCCCAGTTTCCGGTGGCTTGCTGGGCATGGACGGCATCCTCGGCCTGCACGGCTGGCAGTGGTTGTTCATCGTCATCGGTCTGCCGGCGGTGCTGTTGACCTGGCCGGTGCTGCGTTATCTGCCGGACGGCCCGCAACAGGTCAAATGGATGGACCAGTCCGAGAAGGACTGGCTGACCGGTGAGCTGAAAAAGGACCTGGAGGAATACGGCCAGACCCGTCATGGCAACCCGCTGCATGCGCTCAAGGACAAGCGCGTCCTGCTGCTGGCGCTGTTCTACCTGCCGGTGACCCTGAGCATCTACGGCCTGGGGCTGTGGCTGCCGACGCTGATCAAGCAGTTCGGCGGCAGTGACCTGGTGACCGGCTTTGTCTCTTCCGTGCCGTATATCTTCGGCATCATTGGCCTGCTGATCATTCCTCGCAGCTCCGACCGCCTGAACGACCGTTACGGTCACCTGGCCGTGTTGTATGTATTGGGCGCCATCGGTCTGTTCCTCAGCGCCTGGTTGACCGTGCCGGTGCTGCAACTGGCGGCGTTGTGCCTGGTGGCGTTTGCACTGTTTTCCTGCACGGCGGTGTTCTGGACCTTGCCGGGGCGGTTTTTCGCCGGTGCCAGCGCGGCGGCGGGCATTGCCTTGATCAACTCGGTAGGCAACCTGGGCGGCTATATCGGCCCGTTCGTGATCGGCGCCTTGAAGGAATACACCGGTAACCTGGCGTCCGGGCTGTACTTCCTGTCGTGCGTGATGGTGTTCGGCCTGGTATTGACCGGGGTGGTCTATCGCTTGCTCGAACGCAAGCACGTATTGCCGGCTGACCAGTTCGCGGCAAGCGCCCGCGGGGCGACGCGTAGCTGAGTTGTTGCAGCTTTTGTGGCGAGGGAGCTTGCTCCCGCTCGACTGCGCAGCAGTCGCAATATGGGCGATGTGTTTTGCCTGAATGAACTCGGCGCCTGAAAGTAGGGGGGCTTCGCCCCCCAGCGGGAGCAAGCTCCCTCGCCACAAAAAGCCTGCAAAGCGATTCGGCGTTCATATTCAAGTTTTGTTTACAGGGAGAAACCCATGCGTTTAGTTCAGTTCGAATTGAGTAACGGCGAACGCCGCGTCGGTGTGGTTGACGGCGAGCAGGTGCGCGAAGTGCAGGGCGCCACGACGGTGCGCGACCTGGCGCTGGCCGCCATCGAGGCGGGCGTCAAGCTTGAGCAACAGGTCGACGGCCTGGGCCTGGGAGCGAGCCATGACTATGCGCAACTGCTGAGCGAATTGCGCATCCTGCCGCCGCTGGATCACCCGGACCCGGCTCACCTGCTGGTCAGCGGTACCGGCCTGACTCACCTGGGCAGCGCCTCGGCCCGGGACAAGATGCACCAACAGGCTGGCGACGAGAGCGCCATGACCGACACCATGCGCATCTTCAAATGGGGCGTGGAGGGCGGCAAACCCGCCGCCGGGCAGGCTGGCGTTCAGCCGGAATGGTTCTACAAGGGCGACGGCAGCATCGTCGTCCGTCCCGGCCATCCGTTCCCGCTGCCGCCCTTTGCCGAAGACGCTGGCGAGGAGCCGGAAATCAGCGGCCTGTATGTCATCGGTCACGACGGCAAGCCATATCGGCTCGGCTTCGCGGTGGGCAACGAATTTTCCGATCACGTCATGGAACGCAAGAATTATCTGTACCTGGCCCATTCGAAACTGCGCAGTTGCAGCTTCGGCCCGGAACTTCGCGTGGGCGAACTGCCTCAACATCTGTCCGGGACCAGTCGTATCCTGCGCAACGGCGAAGTGCTGTGGCAGAACGAATTCCTCAGCGGCGAGGCGAACATGTGCCACAGCCTCGAGAACCTCGAGTTCCACCATTTCAAGTACAGTCAGTTCCTGCGCCCCGGGGACGTGCACGTTCACTTCTTCGGCACCGCGACGCTGTCGTTCGCCGACGGCATCCGCACCCAGCCGGGGGACGTGTTCGAAATCAGCCAGGCCGAATTCGGCGCACCGCTGATCAACGGCATTGCTCCGGTAGACGCGGTGTTCAACCCAGGTACTATCGGCACACTTTAAAAGGAGACTTGCGATGAACCAGATCCTTGGCCACAACTACATCGGCGGCGCACGCAGCGCGGCCGGCCAGACTCGCCTGCAAAGTTTCGACGCCAGCACCGGCGAGGCCTTGCCGCATGATTTCGTCCAGGCCACGGCGGAAGAAGTCGACGCCGCCGCCAAGGCCGCCGCGGCGGCTTATCCAGCCTACCGCAGCCTGAGCGCGGCGCGCCGGGCCGAATTTCTCGATGCCATCGCCGATGAGCTGGACGCCTTGGGTGATGAGTTCGTCGCCGTGGTCTGCCGCGAAACCGCGTTGCCAGCCGCACGGATCCAGGGCGAGCGCGGCCGCACCAGCGGGCAGATGCGCCTGTTCGCCAAGGTCTTGCGCCGTGGCGATTTCTACGGCGCGCGCATCGACCGGGCCTTGCCGGAGCGTACGCCGCTGCCGCGCCCGGACCTGCGCCAGTACCGCATTGGTCTCGGTCCGGTGGCCGTGTTTGGCGCCAGCAACTTCCCATTGGCATTCTCCACCGCTGGCGGTGACACCGCTGCCGCGCTGGCCGCCGGTTGCCCGGTGGTATTCAAGGCCCACAGTGGCCACATGGCCACCGCCGAGCATGTGGCCGATGCGATCATTCGCGCGGCTGAAAAGACTTCGATGCCGGCCGGTGTGTTCAACATGATCTACGGCGGTGGCGTCGGCGAATGGCTGGTCAAGCATCCGGCGATCCAGGCCGTCGGCTTCACCGGTTCCCTGAAAGGCGGGCGTGCCCTGTGCGACATGGCGGCCGCGCGGCCCCAGCCGATTCCGGTCTTCGCCGAGATGTCGAGCATCAACCCGGTGATCGTCCTCCCGCAAGCGTTGCAAGCGCGCGCCGAAAGTGTCGCTCGCGACCTGACCGCCTCGGTGGTGCAAGGCTGCGGTCAGTTCTGCACCAACCCTGGCCTGGTGATCGGTATCCGCTCACCTGAGTTCACTGCCTTCACCCAGCAGGTGGCTGCGCTGATCGGCGACCAGGCGCCGCAAACCATGCTCAATGCCGGCACGCTGCAAAGCTACGGCAAAGGCCTGCAAAAATTGCTGGCCCACCCAGGCATCGAACACCTGGCCGGTCGCGAGCAGCAAGGCAACCAGGCGCAACCGCAATTGTTCAAGGCTGACGCCAGCCTGTTGATCAACGGTGACGAGGCGTTGCAGGAAGAGGTCTTCGGCCCGACCACGGTATTTGTCGAAGTGGCGGACCAGGCGCAATTGAGCGCTGCGCTGCATGGCCTGCACGGCCAGCTCACCGCCACGATCATTGGCGAACCGGCAGACTTCGAACGGTTCGGCGAACTGACGCCGCTGCTGGAGCAGAAGGTCGGCCGCATCTTGCTCAACGGTTATCCAACTGGTGTGGAGGTCTGCGATTCGATGGTCCATGGCGGGCCCTACCCGGCGACGTCCGATGCGCGTGGCACTTCGGTCGGCACGCTGGCGATCGATCGGTTCCTGCGTCCGGTGTGCTTCCAGAACTACCCCGACAACCTGTTGCCAGAGCCGTTGAAGAACGCCAACCCGCTGGGGATCCTGCGGCTGGTAGATGGCGTGCCGGGGCGCGAGGCGCTCTGAGGAGCTGAACAGGCCGTTGCATTCATGTTGAATGCGCCGGCCTTTTCGCGAGCAGGCTCGCTCCCACAGGGGATTTCTGGTGGGTATGAATCCGTTGTGGGAGCGAGCCTGCTCGCGAAAGCGATAGGTCGGCCAGCACCGCTTTCGAACCTTATGGCCCAAGCTCCACTCTGACATTGGGTTATCATGCCGCTTTTCCCAATGACTGACTGATCGCTATGACTGCCCCGACCGACACTCTGCTGCACGCCCTCGAACACTGCGACATGCTGATCATCGACGGGCTGCACGCTTTCGATTTTTCCCTCGACGAGCAGGACCAACTGCACGTCGAATGCATGAACGGCCGCACCCTCGAGCATTGGCGTTTCACGCCGGCACAGATGCAGGCCGCGACTTTCGACACAGCCTCGAAACATTGGGTCATCACCAGTGATTCGGGCGATCACCATCTGGAATGCGTGGAGGCGACCAGCGGCCACGACGACGAGGACTCCGAGCATGAAGATGCGTAGTTTCTGGCCATTGCTGATGGCCGGCAGCGTGGGCGCCATGGGCGTCCAGGCAGAAACCACCGAGCACTATCAATTGCTGGTGGGCTCCTACACGGCGGACCAGAGCCAGGGCATCTACCGCATGCAGTTCGACAGCCGGACCGGCCAGCTCGACGCCAAGCCACTGCAGGTGATCAAGACGGACAACCCCTCTTGGTTGACCCTTTCCAAGGACCTGAGCCGGCTGTTCGTGGTCAACGAAAACGGCCCGGGCCAGAAAGACCCGGTGGGCAAGGTCAGCAGTTACGCCGTTAACCCCAAGACCCATGAACTGAGCCTGATCAATCAGGTCCAGTCCCTGGGCAACGAGCCGACTCATTCCAGCCTGAGCCATGACGGCCAGCATCTGCTGGTGAGTAATTATTCCGTTCTGGAGAACCCGGGCGGTACCTTGGTCGTGCTGCCAGTGGGGGCGGACGGCAAGCTCGCGCCGGTGGTGCAGTCGGGCAGTCATCAGCCGAGTCGGGTCAACCCTGAGCGGCAGAAGTCGGGGCATGTGCATTCGGCGGTGCCTTCGCCGGACGGCAAGTATGTGTTTGCCAACGACCTGGGGGCGGACAAGGTATTCGTCTACCGCTACGACCCGAAAGCCAACCCCGAGCTGCCGCTGACGCCTGCCGATCCGGCATTCGTGCAGTTGCCGCCGGGCAGCGGGCCGCGTCACCTGCTGTTCAGCAACGATGGCAAGCACGCCTGGCTGACCATGGAGATGACCGCCCAGGTTGCGGTGTTCGATTACCAGGATGGTCGCCTTACCCAGCGTCAACTGGTCGACCTCGCCGTCGGCAAGCCCCAGCCGGGTAAAGCGGCGGCAGCGCTGCATGCGTCCAGGGACGGCAAGTTCCTGTACGTCAGCAATCGGGGCACCACCAACGAACTGGTGGTATTTGCCATCGACCCGGCGGCTGGCACGCTGAAAGAGCTTCAGCGGCGCTCTGTCGAGGGCGACCACCCTCGGGAATTCAGCCTCGACCCGAGTGAAAAATTTGTCCTGGTGGCCAACCAGAAGAGCAACCAGATCGTCGTCATCGAGCGTGATCCGAAGACCGGCCTGCTGGGTAAAACCGTCCAGAAGCTGGCGATGGATGCGCCGAGCGACTTGAAATTCATGGTTCGTCAATAAGCTGAAGGCCCCGATTCACGGGGCCTTCGCCGTTGTATCAACGAGACTGATAGTCGCTAGTATTACAAAGCATTTCAAGACGAGACGCCTCGGCGCGTAAGTTTGCTTCACGGCCCCACCGGGCAAATCAGCAAACTGAATCCGAGGACTACCGCCATGAATCTGAATCTCTTCTCCGTTATTGCCGCTTCCGCTATCTCTGCCACCGTGGCATTGCCAGCCAGTGCCAGCATCGAAATCAGCGACAAGAAAAACCGCACCCAGAGCTACACCGAGAAATACCTGCAACAGAGCGCCAACTTCTACGCCGCACTGGATCACAAGACCCAACACTGAATCACGCTGACCCCTGAAGCCTGCGATCTTTCATTTCCTGCTGGATGCCAGCGGAGAGAAAAGATCGCAGGCTTCGTGCGTGGGCAGAAAATCCCGTTGTGATATCACATAGCCATGTGTTTAAATTTGACGCTAGTTAATTGACTCCTTACCAATAAGGATCGACACCATGGCGATGCGTCTGGCAGTGATGCTGCTGTTTCTCTACTCCACTCCGATTGTCTCGGCGGCCCAGCCAATTCCCGGAGAGCTGGAAGTGGCTCGCGAGCGATTGTTGAGCTTGGTCAACGACTGATTTCAGGGTTTCATCAATCAATAAACCTGATGGTGACTATGCATAATCGTCGCTATTCATAACGGTTTATTTGATTGATTCTGTGGGCATCGAAACATGCCCACGGAGAACCCCATGGCCCGCGCAATCCTTTCTTCCGCCAGACACGGCGCTTACATCGCCATCGGCCTGTACGTCGCATTGGTGCTGGTGGTCAGCGTCGGCGCCCAATACCAAGGCTTCGTTGATTCGTCGCTGCATGCGTCGGTTGCCACTGTCGCCGCCGAACGCGGCGCAGGCAAAGGGGCTGTCGGCGCATGAGCAGATGCAGGTTCTGGGTGATTGCCTTCCTGGCGTTTATCACCAACGGGTTTTCGTTGCTTGGATTGGGGCAGGCGTCGGCGGGGTCGTTGGCGCGGACGATCGAGTGCAACCACAACATCGCCCATAACATCCTCACCGCCAGGGCATTGGGCGTATTGGTGGGTAATCCGCCGTCGACGCCGAGGGTGGCTGAGTTTGGGCCGTTTCAGGTTGATTGCGATCAGGGGCGTGCTTGTGGCGCAGTAGTATGAGGTCTTTGTGGCGAGGGGATTTATCCCCGCTGACTGCGAAGCAGTCCCAAATATCTGACTTTATTTACCCGAAAGACCGTTGCTGGGTTTCAGGGGGCTGCTCTGCAGCCCAGCGGGGATAAATCCCCTCGCCACAACGGCGACGTAGCTCACTTGGCCATGATCGCTACGAACAGCTCGGAATCCAGGAGTTTCTGCAACCAACCTTGCAATCGCGGATAGGGCGCCTCGGCAAACCAGTCGCGATCGACATGGGCGAACTGGCGTACGAAGGGCATCACCGCCACGTCGGCCAGGCTCTGATGTTCGGCCGCCAGGAACGGCCGGGTTTCAAGCAGTCCTTCCAGTTTGCGCAGAAAAACTTCGCCTTCGCTGCGGTAGTGTTCCTGCGTGTATTCGGGATGCCGCTCCGGGTATTTGTAGCGGTTCAGGTGAAGCTTGAATACCAGGTCGTTTTCCTCGATCAACGCTGCCGTCAACGCCTGGGCCTTGGCATCGTCCCGTAGCTGCCAGTCCTGCGGATCGTGTTGGGCCAAGGCCCAGTTGATGATCTCCAGGCTTTCGTCGATCACCCGGCCATCGACCTGCAACACCGGCACCGTGCCTTTGCTCGAGAGCGCAAGCATCTCGGCGGGCTTGGCCTTCAGGCTGACTTCGATGATCGTCAGTTCGACCGCGCTGTAACGCAACGCCATGCGTGCGCGCATGGCATAGGGGCAGCGACGGAAGGAGTACAGCGTGGCGCGGCTCATTTCACCTCCAGCGTGCTAAGCCCATTGCCCTGGCGACGGACCTGGATCTGCACCGGGATCCGCTCGTGCATTTCCTGCACATGGGAGATGACCGCGACCTTGCGGCCCTGGGCCTGCAAGCCATCTAGGGCGTCCATCGCCAGTTGCAGCGATTCGGGGTCGAGGCTGCCGAAGCCTTCGTCGATGAACAACGATTCGATTCTCAGCGTGCTGGACGCCATCGAAGCCAGGCCCAGCGCCAGGGCAAGGGAGACCAGGAAGGTCTCGCCGCCGGACAACGAATGCACCGAGCGCAGTTCATCGCCCATTTCCGTGTCCATCACCAGCAGGCCAAGCATGCTGCCGCCGCGCTTGAGCCGGTAACGGCGAACCAGTTGGCGCAACTGGGCGTTGGCATGGTGGACCAGCAAGTCGAGGTTGTACGCCTGGGCCAGTTTGCGGAAGCGGTCGCCGGTGGCCGAGCCAATCAAGGCGTCGAGGCGCGCCCAGCGCTGGTATTCGGTATAGGCCTGCTCGATCTGCCGAGCCAGGGCCTGGTTGGCATGCTGCCGACGTTGGTCTTCAGCCTGTTCGGCCCGCAACTCGGCGCAGCGCTGTTCGCTGGCGGCGAACTGATCCTGCAGTACCGCCAGGGCTTGGGTCAGTTCTTCAGGCGGCAGGTTGCCGTTGTGTTGGGCCTGGTGGTTGTGCAAGCGCTGCTCGCGTTCGGTGAGCAGTACGCGGGCCTGCTCGATGGCTTTTTCGCTGGTGAGCAGGCGTTGCCGCAGTTGACTGACCTGTTGCTCGTCGAGGCCGAGCAGGGCATCGAGCGCGGTGTCGTCGAGTTCCGGATGAGAAGCGCGCCATTGGGCGATGCCGGCGGCGAGCGTCTGCTGTTCGGCCTCAAGCGACTGGGCCTGCTCATGCCGGGCCTGGAGCTCGGCAGCCAGTTGCACAAGGGTATTGCGCAACTCCTGTAACTGCTGACCGGCCGCTGCCTCGGCATGGCGGGCCTGTTCCAGGGCCTGGTCGAGCTGTTGCTGCCATTGTTCGGCACTGGAATGTTCGCCCAGCAGTTGCGTGAGCTTTTGTTGGCAGGTCTGCTGTTGTTCATTCAGTGCGTTGAATTGCTGCTGCGCCGCTTCGAGTTGCTGCACGCGGGTCTGCTGGCGGTCCTGCTCTTTCTCCAGGACCTGCTGGCGTTGAAGTTGTTCGCCAAGTTCTTCGCGTTGCTGTTCCAGTTGCGCCAGGCGCTGGGTGATCCGCTGGTCGAGTCGCATGAACGTCGCGGCGGGATCGCTGCGCAGGGCCTGCAAGGTATCGGCCGGCAGCAGCGCACTGAAATGCCCGAGCTCTTCGTCCAGGCGCTGGCGGTCGCGAGCCATTTCCTGTTGCTGGTTGCCCAGGTGCAGTGACGCCTGCTGGCTGGCGGTTTCCGCTTCGCGCAGTTGCTGCGCCAGGCGCATGGCGTCCTGTTGCAGGGTGAGCAGGGCGGCCTGGCGTTGTTCGTCCTGGCTGATGCGCAGGTTCAACTGGCTGT
The DNA here is from genome assembly GCF_051132075.1 of Pseudomonas sp. R3-56. NCBI lineage: Bacteria > Pseudomonadati > Pseudomonadota > Gammaproteobacteria > Pseudomonadales > Pseudomonadaceae > Pseudomonas > Pseudomonas sp. R3-56. Next base: position 2,530,927 of record NZ_CP071657.1, read on the forward strand.
TTTGCTGGGCCAGCCAGGCGTCGCGCTGGCCTGGAGCCTGACCCAGCAGTTGCTCCGACAATGGATGGGCTTCGAGGCTTGGCGCGAGGCCTTGTTGCTGGGCGGCGAGTTGTTCCTGTTGCTGTTTGAATTCCTTGAGCTGGGCAATGACCCCACTGTATTGCGCTCGCAGATCGATGACTTTTTCATTGAGCAGGTCAACGGCTCTGCGCGCATTGGCCTCTTCGCTTTCATCGAATCGGCCGAGGCTTTGCAGCAGCGCTTCGGGCTGATGGTAGGGGTGTTCGACGCTGCCGCAGACCGGGCACGGCTGGTTGTCCTGCAACTGTTCGCGCAGTTGCTCGACGCTTTCGCTGCGAGCCAGGCGCTGGCGTTCCAGCAGTTCACGGGTGACAGTCAGGGTCTGTTCGGCAATGGTCAGCTCGGCCTTGGCTTCGCCGCCTTCGCGCACCAGCCGGTCGCGCTCTTGCAAGGCTTGCTGCTGGCGTCGCTCCAGCTCCGCGCTGCGTTTGTCCAGGTCTTGCTGGCTGGCCCAAAGCCGAGTCAGTTCTTCGAAGGCGCGCAGTTGCTTGCGATTGTCTTGCAGCAGGTTGCCGAGCAACTGGATCTGTTCCGCCACCGCTTGCGGTTCGGCCCCGGCTTCCTTGTAGAGCACTTCGAGGTTTTGCTGGCGGGTTGCCAGGTCATCGGCGGCGCGAGTGGCGCTTTGTTCCAGCAGCGCGAGTTCGTCCTGGCCCTTGTTCAGCCGGTTGCCGATCAACATCAACTGTTGCAGGCGATCGCGGTAGGCGGACCAGGCGTCGCCCAGCGGTGCGAGATCGGTACTTTGTTCCAGTTCGCCGGCGATCCGTTGCAGGCGCTCACCAACCTGCCGTTGCTGTTCGAGCAGGGTGTCGATGCTGCGCTGGCCGTCGGTGCAAGCCTGTTGGACCTGTTGCAACTGTTCGGTACCTTGGCCGGTTTCCTTGGCCAGGCGGGCGAGGCTGCTCTGTTCATCGAATGCCTGGCGTAGCAGCGGTGCGTTGTCGGCGCTCTGCTGGCGGGCGGCGGCCAAGGCCAATTGCGCCACGCCCAGGCCTTTCTCCAGTTCGGCCTGTTGTTCATGCAATTCGACTTGCTGCTGGGTCAGTTGCTGGATCCTGACTGCCAGCGGCTCCAGCTGGCGGTTCAATTCCGCCTGGCGGATGAACTGGTGCCGCTGGGGCGCCAGTTGTTCCAGGCGTGTCAGTTTCAGGCGCTCGTCGGCCAGCGCAGCCCAATCGGCCTGGGCCTGTTGCAGTTGTTCAGCGGCGCTGGCCTGTTCGTCCTGCAACTGGCGCAGGTCCCTGAGCCAAGTGTGCTGCTGTTCCAATTGCTTGAGCTGTGCCTGCTGGGTCTTGAGCAGTTGCTGGGCGTCGTTGAAGCGTTGGTCCAGCTCGGCGCGGGCTTCGGCGGCCAGCGGCGTGACGCCGGTGGCCTGGTCCTGCAACTGCTTGTGGGTTTCCCTGGCCTGCTTGGCCTTGTCGAAGGCGCGGCGGCCCAGACGCGTATACAGGGCCGTGTCGGTGAGCTTTTCCAGCAGCTCGCTGCGGTCGTTGTCGTCGGCCTTGAGAAAGGCGCTGAACTCGCTCTGGGCCAGCAGCACGGCGCGGGTGAACTGCTCGAAATTCAGGCCCAAGGCGGTTTCGAGCTGGGTCTTGTATTCGCCTTTCTGGCTGGCCAGCAGTTGGTCATTGTCCAGGTCGCGCAGGCTCTGGCGGCTGGCCTGCAATTTGCCGCCGGCCTTTTCCCGGGCGCGATTGGCCTCCCAGCGAGCGCGGTAGCGGCGCCCGTCGATACCGCGAAAATCCACTTCGGCATAACCGTCGCCGGTGCCACGGCGCAGCAGCGTGCGCGGATCGCCCGTGGCGATCTCGCCGTCGGCGTCCGGCACCTTGGCGTCACGACCGGTGTTGTTCAGGCGCGGCACCGCACCAAAAAGCGCCAGGCACAAGGCATCCAGCAGCGTGCTCTTGCCGGCGCCGGTGGGGCCGGTGATGGCGAACAAGCCGGCGCTGGCCAACGGCTCGGCGGTGAAATCGATTTCAAACGGCCCGGCGAGGGAGGCGAGGTTCTTCAGGCGAATCGCGAGGATCTTCATGGCTGCTCGCTCTCCATCTGCACGTCTTGCAACAGCACGGCAAAATCCTTGAGGGTCTGTTCGTCCACTTCGTTGCCGTAGGTGTCCTGCCAGGCACGGCTGAACAATTCCTGCGGGCTCAACTGGTCCAGTTCGACCAGCGCGGTGCCATCCTCGACACCGCTGGAGCCGCCAGTGCCGGCGTACTCGGCGGCGATGCGCACCAGGCGCACGGCTTTGCCTTGCAGCGCCGTCTCCACTTGATGGCGCAAGTCGGGCTGCGGCTCGTCGAGGCGCACTCGAACCTCCAGCCAGGGCTGGCGCTGCACGTCCGCCAGCAGGTCGATGTCCGGCAGGTCTTTCAGTTGCAGCAGAATATCGGCCAGCGGCGCCGGGCCCAGGCGCTGCAGGTTGACGGCGCGGGGAATCAGCCGGGGTTCGACGTTCACCAGGGTTTCGCCGTCCAGGGTGACGTCGAGGATCTGGTGCCGATAGCCGATCTCGGAGAACGACAGCGGGATCGGCGAGCCGCTGTAGCGGATGCGCTCTTCACCATTGACCTTCTGCGGCTTGTGCAGGTGGCCGAGGGCGACGTAGCTGATGCTCGGGCCGAAGAGGCTGGCGGGCAGCGCTTCGGCATTGCCGATGATCAGGCTGCGCTCGGAGTCCTCCGATACCGAGCCGCCGGCCATGTGCGCATGGCTGACGGCGATCAGTGCCTGGCCTTTCTTGCGTTTGTCGTTGGCAGCGGCGATCAGCCATTCATGGACCTGGCCGATGCCGCGCAGGTAATCATCCCCCAACTGCGCGCCGGTGACTTCCGCCGGCCGCAGGAACGGCAGCGCCAGGCACCAGGCGCGGACCTTACCCTTGGCGTCGGGCAGTGGCAGCAACAGGCGCTCGACGTCCAGTTGTCCATCATCCAGCCACAGCACCCGACCCAGGGCATGGGTGCGCAAGCGCCGCATCAACGGTGCCGGCAGTTCGATGCGCGAGCCGGAGTCGTGGTTGCCGGCGATCATGACGATGGTCAGGTTGGCGTTTTGTTCGTGGGCGCTGACGATGAAGTCGTACAGCCGCTCCTGGGCTTTGACCGGCGGGTTGACGGTGTCGAAGATATCGCCAGCGATCAGCAGCACATCGGGCTTTTCGCTGCCCAGCTGACGCAGCAGCCAATCAAGGAAACAGGCGTGCTCGAAGTCGCGATCCTGGCCGTGGAGATTTTGCCCAAGGTGCCAGTCGGAGGTGTGAAACAGACGCAAGGCAGACTCCAGAAAACAGACGGTGGCCGCGGGAGGAGAGGCGGCGCAAAAATGCAGAGTTTACTGGGAAACGCGGGGCAGGGGCTGCCCAACTTTGTCGGATGGACCTGCGCGGCTGTTGTGGCGAGGGAGCTTGCTCCCTTGCCACAACAGCCCTGCGCAACAAAACCGGGTTATTTGGGATAGAGCGGCGGCAGGCTCGAATCACTGGCAGCGTCCGGCGTTCCTTCCAGAGGCGGAATGGTCCGGATCGCCCGCCACAGGTCTTCGCCTTGCCAATACTGACCGGTTTCGCTGTAGAGCGCGCCGTTCAAGCCATCGAGAGCGTCGGACAGTGGCACGAAACGCGCCGCCATGTCGGCCAGGGTTTCCGGTTGCTGTCGAGCCCAGGCATCCAGCGCCTGGCGGGTGGCGTGCGAGTCGTTGGCCAGGCAGGCGCGCTTGAGGTCATCCAGCAGTGTGCGTGGGCTCGGCCCGGCCTGGGCCGAGCGCAGGATCGCCGGTTGCCAGCGCGCGCGCCACCACAGGCCGAAGCCGAGCAACGTCGTGCAGGCCAGGATTAAAGTACTGAGTTGCCAGTACCAAAGGGTTTCGCTGTCGACAGTGGTGACGATCTGAGTGGTGCCTGCCGGTGTATCGACCATCAGGCTCGGGTTGTTCGCCACTTGCAGGGTCCGGGCCGGCAGGCTGGTGCGGTCCAGGTGGTCTTCCAGGGTGTTCCACCAGACCACTTCCACGGGCGGCAGCTCGATGGTGCCGCTACGATTGGGCACCAGGGCTTCGCGGTCTTCGCGGCTGCCAACCAGGCCGCGCTCGCTGCTGCGGCTGCTCAGCACCGGCTGGTCGGGGTAGCGCCGCAGGCCATTGATTTCGGTAGGCGGAAGCGGCGGTAACTGGGCGCTGGTCAAGCCTTCCGCCTCCAGGGTCAGGCTGCGGGTGAGCGAATCGCCGACCTGGCTGTGAGTCGGTTCCGGGCTCCAGCTTTCGCTCAAGGACAAGCTGCGCGCCGGCAGCCATGGGAGGTCGGCCGGGTAACTGGCGGGCTTGGGCTTGACGGTCAGTTGCAGTTGCGTGGAACTGACGCGCATCAACTGGCCGGGTTTGGCGCCCGGTGCTGCGGTGCCCTGGGCCGTGGGTTCAGCCAGCGTGGCGCTGAAGGTCTGGGCCGGGATCGCCAGTTCGCCGCTGCGCTGCGGGTAGATGCCGTAACGCAATTCGATGACGCCGTGGCGCACATCGTTGATGACTTTTTCGTAGGTGCGCGATTCGCCCAGTTGCTCGGTGCGCGCATCGGTAATGTGCAGCGGTGTCAGGCTGCTGTCGTCGTACAGCGACACCGAATGGTAGATGCGCAGCGTCAGGATGGCCTGGGCCTGCACATACACCTCGCGCTGGTCGAGGCTGGCTTCGATAAACACCGGCGCGAGGGTGCCGGAGGCGTTGCGGGTTTCGCTTTCGATCACCTGCAAAGTGATCGGCTGGCTGCTGACTTCGCCCAGTTGCAGCGGCGGGATCACCACCGTGCCGCTCTGACGCGGCAGCAGCGTGACGATCCAGCGGGTAGTGGCGCGATTTTCGCCGTCAAGGGTGGTCAACTGGTTGACCTGGCGGGTACCGCGCACATCAAACAGTGCCTGGAGCGGGCTCAGGTCAGGTTTGCCGAACAGCGTGGCATCGTTGGACTCCAGCGTCAGCTCGACGGTCTCACCGGAGTTCAGGCGACTGCGGTCCACGCTGGCAGTCAGCTGCGCGGCCTGGGACCCGGCAGCCCAGAGCAGCAAGACGAGGAGATAGGCGGTGAAGCGGGTCATTGGTGTTTTTCCTGAGCCTGGTGGCTTTGCTGTTCATACCAGAATTTTCGCCTGAGCAGTTCGCCCGGGTTGTCCGGGATCTGGCGCAGCCATTGTTCCAATGCCTGGCGCTGTTCTTCGGCATTGCGCTGGCCCGCGGCCGGGCGCAGCGGCGGGGTGGTGGTCTGCTCGTCGGGCAGTTCGCTGCCGGGCACGTCCTCGGCGCGGGTCGGTGGCGCCTGGGACGCCGGGGACTGCTCCGGCGTCGCTGGCGCCTCGGAAGAAGGCTGGCCCGGCTCGGAAGACTGATTCGGGGTATCGCTATCCGGCGATTGCTCGGTGGGCGCGGGGTCCTGGTTTTCGTCAGGCTTGGCGGTGTCCGGTGGCGCAGCCTGCTCCTTCAGCAGGCTTTCCACCAAGGCCTTGTTGGTCTGCGCCGGGCGCAGGTCCGGCTGTAATTCCAGCGCTTGCTCATAGGCATCGATCGCGGCCTCCAGTTCGCCGCTGCGGGCCAGAGCATTGCCGCGATTGTAATGCGCGCGGGCATCGTTGCCTTCAGCGAAACGCCGGGCGGCCTCGCTGTACTGGCCGGCCTCGTAGAGGGCGACACCTTGCCATTGGCTGTCCTCGAAGCGAGTGGCGGCCTCGGCCGGGCGTTTCTGCTTGAGCAGGTGCTGGCCCTGTTGATCGGGGCGCAGCCACAGGTCCTCGAATTCGAAGGCATGGCTGGTCTGCGGCAGCGCAAACAGCAGCGGCAGGCAGAACAGCCAGCCCCTACGCCCGGCGCAGGCGGCCAGCAGCAGGAGCGGCAACAGCAGCCAATAACCCTGGTCGGCCCAGGTGTCCAGGCGTAGTTTCTGGCCATCGCTGCGCAGGCGGCGCGGACCGTCCAGCAGGCCCAGGCTGCGCAGGTCGCTGTCGTCCAGGTGCGCGGGACGGTAACGGCCGTCCAGCTCATCGAGAAATGACTTGAGGCTTGGGCTGTCCAGGCGCGGCACCAGGATCGCGCCTTGGGCATCCTTCAGGTAACTGCCGTCTTCCTGGGCCACGGGCGCACCTTCACGCGTACCGATGCCGAGCATCAGCAAACGTGTGGCGGAGCCGTCGAGCCTCTGGCTTATGCCAAGGCGTTCCTGCTCGTTCAGGGATGAACCGATCAACAGGATCCGGCCGTGGCCGAGCCCGGCCTGGTCCAGCAATGCCATGGCCTTGTTGACGGCCAGGTCGGCACGGTGGCCGCCTTGCGGCATGATCGATGGCGCCAGGGCTTCGAGCAGGTTGGCGCTGGTGGCCAGGTCGTCGGACAGCGGCACCAGCGTATGAGCGCTGCCGGCATAGACGATGATTGCGGTCTGCGCGTCGCTGCGGTTCTGCAGCACGTCGAGCACTTTGCGCCGGGCCTGTTCCAGGCGCGTGGGCGGGACGTCGGTGGCGAGCATCTCTGGCGTCAGTTCGAGAATAACCACCAGCGGATCGGCGGGTTTCTGGCTGGTCTGTTCGACCCGCGTCCAGCTGGGGCCGAGCAAGGCCAGCACCACCAGCAGCCAGCCCAGCCCGAGGGCGATCCACGGCAGCTTGCTTTCGCGACCACTGCCACCGGTGAGCAGCACGGCATGGAACGCCGGCGGCAGGATCATCTGCCAGCGGCCCACGCGTTTCTGTCGGTGCCACAGTTGCCAGAGCAGCCAGCCCAACAGGGGCAGCAGCAAGATAAAAGCGGGACGCAGCCAATGCGGCCAGAGCGCGATCATCGGCGCCTCCGCAGTCGCAGGCGCTTGAGCCGCTGGCGCCATTCAGAGGTTTGCGAGGGTTGAAACAGCGGCTGGGTGAACAGGCGTTGCAAGGGGTTGTCCGGCCAGCGCTCACGAACCACCAGCAACATGCTCAACAGCAAGGCAACGGCCAGCGGCCAATGATAAAGCGCCTGGGCGGGACGGGCCTGGGTCGGCTGCTGGGTCACCGGTTCGAGTTGGTCGAGGGTGGTCTTGATCGCCAGCAACTGCTCGCCATCCTGGGCGCGGAAATACCGGCCGCCGGTGATCTGAGCGATTTCCCTGAGTGTCGCTTCGTCGAGATCCAGGCTGGGGTTGACGCCGAGAAATCCCGCCGTGCCACTTTGCTCCGGATCGGCACCCACGCCGATCGGGTAGATTTTCACGCTTTCGTCGGCAGCCAGCTGGGCGGCAGTCAGCGGGTCGATTTCGCCGCCGTTATTGGCGCCATCGGTCACCAGGATCAGCACGCGGCTGTTGGCCGGGCGTTGCCGCAGGCGTTTGAGGGCCAGGCCAATCGCATCGCCGATCGCCGTGTTCTTGCCGGCGATGCCGATGCGCGCCTCGTCGAGCCAGTGGCGTACGGTGCGGCGATCGAAGGTCAGCGGCGCCTGCAGGTAGGCCTGGCTGCCAAACAGAATCAGGCCGACCCGGTCACCTTCCCGACCTTCGAGAAAATCCCCGAGCATGTGCTGGACCAGCGCCAGGCGACTGATGTCCTCGTCTTTCCACTGCATGTCAGGAAAATCCATGGACCCGGAGACATCCACCGCCACCAGCAGGTCGCGACCGCTGGCGGCAATCGGCAACGGCTCGCCCAGCCACTGCGGGCGGGCTGCGGCGATCAGCAGCAACAACCAAAGCAGGATGAAAGGCGCCTGCTGGCGCCATGTCGGCAGATTGGCCCGGGCCCGGCGCCCGACCAGCCCTTCGAGGTCTTCGAGGAAACTCACTTTGAGTGCCGGTTCGCCACTGTCCGCCGCGGGCAGCACCATGCGCATCAGCCAGGGCAGCGGCAGCAGGATGAAAATCCACGGCCAGGCGAACTCAAACATGTTTGCGAATCCACGTCTCGACCGCTTGCGTCAGGCCGGCGATGGCTTTGTCGTCAAGCTTGCATTCGGGCTTGTAGGCACCTTCTACAAGGATCATCCAGCGGGTCAGACCGGCGGCCGGGCAGCGGTTGTCGAGGAAGGCCAGCCATTTGCGCCCGTTGAGAGTATGGCTCTGGCTGTAGGGATAATGGTTGCGGCACAGGCGCTTGAGCAGCCCGTTGAGTTGTTGCAGCCAGGCCCCGGCCGGCGCGCCGTCGTAGGGTTTGGGTAACAACGCCAGCTCGGCCAGCGCGGCCAGGCGCACCGGATCCAGGGGTTGTTCGGCGCGGTCGTGGGTGCGCTTGGCGGGAATGAAACGGCGCAACTGCCACAAGCCCAGGCCCAGCAATGGCAATAACACCAACAACATCCACCAGCCCGGCGCGGGCGGCCAGAAACCGATGGGCGGCGGCGCCATCAGCGGTTGCAGCTGATCAAGGCTGCTCATCGGGTTTTTCCTGGGCGCTTGGGGTTCAGGTACTCGCGCAGTTGTTCAACCATGTCGCCTTGAGTGCTCAAGGGCAGCATCAGGATCCGCAGCTTTTGCGCCAGCAGTTCCCAGCGCTCCAGGCGCGCCTCGGCCTGGGCGCGGTAGGTCTGGCGCAGTTCCAGGTTCAGCGTGTCGAGCTCCAATTGCTCACCGCGCTGGGCAAACCGCAGCAGGCCGGCGGCGGGCAGGGCGTGGTCCAGCGGGTCGGACAGCGGCAGCAGCAACAGGTCGCAATGACGCGACAGCAGGCTCAACTGCTGCTCGGCGCCGTCGGAGAGGGCGCGCTCGTCACAGATCACGATCGCCAGGCTGCCGGGCCGCAGGACTTCCCGGGCCCGGCGCAAGGCGACACCGAAGGAATCGCGGTCCGACTCGCCTTCGGTGTGCAACGACTGATTGACGCGCACCAGGCGGTTGAGCAGTTGCAGCAGGCTTTGTTTGCTGCGCCGAGGCTTGACCTCGTAGTGGCTGTTATTGCCGAACACCAGGCCGCCGACCCGGTCATTGTGCCCCAGCGCGGCCCAGCCGATCAGGCTGGCGGCCTGGGCGGCGAGTACCGACTTGAAGACCTGCCCGGAACCGAAGAACAGGCGGTGGCTTTGCTCGATCATGATGAAGATCGGCCGTTCGCGTTCTTCATGGAACAGTTTGGTGTGGGGCTCCTGGGTTCGGGCGGTGACGCGCCAGTCGATGGTCCTCACGTCGTCGCCGGCCTGGTAGACCCGCACCTGATCGAAGTCCACTCCGCGCCCGCGCAGCTTGGAATGGTGCAAGCCGATCAGCGGGCTGCGCTGGCCAGGGGTGGAGAACAACTGCACTTCGCGCACGCGATGGCGCATCTCGATCAGCTCCGAGAGGCTGACGCGGATGCCCGGGACGGGCGCCAGTGGGTTATTCATGATTCATGCTCAAGCGACAGCGACGACGTCGAGAATCCGCTGCACGACCCGGTCCTGGTCGATGCCGGCGGCTTCGGCTTCGAACGACAGGATGATGCGATGGCGCAGCACGTCGAACAGCACGGCCTGGATGTCTTCCGGGCTGACGAAGTCGCGTCCGGCCAGCCAGGCGTGGGCCCGGGCGCAGCGGTCCAGGGCAATCGAGCCCCGCGGGCTGGCGCCGTAGGCGATCCACTCGGCCATCTCCGGGTCGAACTTGGCCGGGTTGCGAGTGGCCATGATCAGTTGCACCAGGTACTCCTCCACGGCGTCGGCCATGTACAGCCCGAGGATCTCCTTGCGCGCCGAAAAAATTGCCTGCTGGCTGACGCGACGTTCAGGCTTGGTTTCGCCATTCAACGCCTCACCGCGTGCCTGCTGCAGGATCCGGCGCTCGACCGCCGCGTCCGGAAACCCGATCTTGACGTGCATCAGGAACCGGTCGAGCTGGGCTTCGGGCAGCGGGTAGGTGCCTTCCTGCTCGATCGGGTTCTGCGTGGCCATCACCAGGAACAGTGGCGACAGCTCATAAGTACTGCGCCCGACGCTGACCTGCCGCTCGGCCATCGCTTCGAGAAGGGCCGACTGGACCTTGGCCGGGGCACGGTTGATTTCGTCCGCCAGCACCAGGTTGTGGAAGATCGGCCCTTGCTGGAACACGAAGCTGCCGGTTTCCGGGCGATAGATCTCGGTGCCGGTGATGTCGGCGGGCAACAGGTCGGGGGTGAACTGGATGCGATGGAACTGCGCTTCGATGCCCTCGGCCAGCTCTTTGATCGCCTTGGTCTTGGCCAGCCCGGGCGCGCCTTCCACCAGCATGTGGCCGTCGGCGAGCAGGGCGATGAGCAGGCGCTCGATGAGTTTTTCCTGGCCGAGGATCTGCGTTGAAAGAAAGGTTCGCAGCGCCAGCAGCGCTTCACGATGTTCCATCGGTGACTGTTCCTGGATAGGGTGGCCCAGGCGTTCCGATAACGCCGGGGCTGGGGGCGATACTTTAATGCATGGCGGGGGGTGGCGACTAACGGGATTTTGATGGAGCGTGCGGATTTGTGATCGGCTTCGGTCTGGTGTGGAAACAACTGCCCTGGATGGTTTATTCAGCCGACCTGTTTGTCGCGGCATACTCCGATCCCACTGTGGGAGCGAGCCTGCTCGCGAAGACGGCCGACCATTCAGCCTCCATGTCGCCTGAACCACCGCTAATACGAGGGAGCCGAGCTTCTAGAGAAAGCTGGAGTTCAGGTCTATTTCCCGTATTTCGGCTAGGGTCCGGTCTTGATGTCATCAAGCAACAATTTGATTGCTGGCCTGTTGACCAGCTCCCGCCAGTGTCCGTCGTCAACGATCGCACCGTTGTGCAGGACAATCACCCGATCAAAGCGCAACAGATGATCAAGATCATGGGTGACACAGATCAACCCGCGTTTTGAGAAAATATCAAACAGCAGGTCCCATAAGGCATTGGTCAGCCCGGGCTCGATTGATGCACTAGGCTCGTCGAACAAGTTGAATCGTCCAGGCTTGTTGATAAGACGCAGCAGCGACAGACGCTTGGCTTCACCTCCGGAAATATTCGATGCGTGCTCACCGATGGTCCGGTCAGAAACGATTGTTTGAAGCTGCAGTCGCCGTATTGCCCGGTCGAGGCGAGGCGACGATTTAGCGCCGAATAGAACGGAGCGTTCAAAGCGACCTTCCAAAAAACGCGGTTGTTGAGGGCAGTACCTCAACGCATTCAAATGAACGCGAGGGTTCAATAGGGAAATCGGGGTGCCATCGATACTGAGCTGACTTCGCGTTTCCAGGTCCAGACCGGCAAGAACTTCCAATAACGTAGACTTGCCTGCACCGCTCTGACCGATGATTGCCACTGATTGATTCTGAATGAAAGTCAGCGCTTGCGTAATCGACAGGCGTACGTCGTCGTTTTCGGTGAGTCCGCATGGCAGCAGAGTCAGTGTCGATGACTCCCGAAAAGAGACCTCCGATTTCCGATCGCAATGGTCAAAGTTCGGAAGCGAAAGCAGGCTCTGAAGTCGACGCTGATCGGCAAGAAACTGATCCGTTACTCGATAGCCCTCCGTCAACGCTGCGATATTCAATAAATAGCTGCCGGCGATTGAAAAAATGGCGACCAGTTGACCGACACTGATACTGGGCTGGATCGAAAGCTGATCAATAACCCCCCATCCCAGCAATCCACCCGTGGAGAGGCTAACGAACAGAATCTTGGCGGCACTCAGAAAACCACCCGAGGTTGCCGCGCCCACCGCAGCGTCGGCGTAGCCTTTAAAAGCCTCGTTTAACGGTTGTATCGCGGTGGGCTCGGCATTTTCCAGCTTTATTGCTTTGCCGGCATTGAGGGTGTTGTACAAATGAGCGCTCAATTCATCTTCCTGCTCGTTGACGGCATCAATGTGTTTTCTGCGCCATCTGATAATCCTGTGGGTAGCAGCTAGATAGATGATTCCTAAACCGGTCATTCCCGCAAAAACTTCACTGCCACCCATGTAAAAAAACGCACCGCCAACAATCAGGAATTCCAGGCACAACGGCAGTCCCACGGTGACAAAAAATGTCAATAGTTGCTCGTGAGCGTTAATCCCACGCTCGACTGATTTTATGAAGTGGCCTATTCGCCATGAGTTGAATCGAGCAAACTCCTTTCGCATCAGGTTTGTCAGCCACTCAATAGACGCGGCCATGACAGCCTGTTGAACCAGTTTTGATAGAAAATGGATTTGCAGTGGGCTGATAATCGCTTGGGCGCATCCGGCGGCGACAAGGCCCGCCGTTAGCATGAGCAATGTGTTCGCCGTTGCATCACTTTTGCCATATAACGTGTCGATGATGGTCCCTAGAAGCAGGGGCGGGGCGAGTGCTACTAACTTGAGGGTTATTATTGTTGCGATGGTCGTTAACAGAAGTGTCGTATGTTTTTTGCAGGCTGTTCTAATAAATGTTTGCATAGGGTGCGTACGACCATCTGCGGGTTGTTTAGAGGGTTCGAGGATCAGCAGTTGCGCAATATGTGTTGGGGCACTACAAGGCGCCCATTTCGAATGATGTTGAAGCGCTCTAATCCTGGGATGTAGGCTTGAGTGACGATGCTGTTGTTTGAGTAGCGCGCTACAGTTCTATGGAATATTTTCTTGCCAGAGCTTGATAGTAACTTATGTAAGGTTTCCATTTGTACTGAGACGGAGTCGGTGTGGTCATGTGACGGGCAATCAAGCTCAGGGAGCTTTAAGGTTTTAACCGGAGCCAAGTCAATCAGGTTTTTGAGCTTGTCTGAGCGTGACAGCATGCTGGAAGTTCTTCTATCCGATGATTCTTCAAAAACGTCGTACAGGTCGCTGGATTGGAATTGTTCTGTCACCGCTCTTTGAATGGCGATGCAAATGTCCAGCGAGCAGCCTGAGCCAATTGGCGAAAGGTGCTGGTCCCCTGGACCTGCTTTGGGAAATGCAACGGCAAAGTAAACGGATAATACGTCCTTCACGATAATAATCTGAAGCTCATCGGCAGACTCCATGGCGGATGCGTTGTTTAACAGCGCCTTGGCCAGCAAACCCTTCGACGGATTGTACAGTTGCATATCGGGGCCGATTCCGCATACCGCCATGAAGAAAAGGGATAACACATGTCGTTCGATTACTTCTTGAATACCATGCAGTAGCGCTTCGTTTTCTGTACAACCGAAAGCAATGCCTGAATTGGATGAGTAGCGAGACAGGAATTGTAGGGTAGGGCTAGCGTGATCGGAGATGTTTTGGGCCACCGCGGGGCATAGCAGAGCACTTGGAACGATCAGCTTTTCTTTTCTGTCCAGTGAGGTGAGGGTGAAACAGTCTATCGGCTCCTCGCTGCGGGGGAGTCCGATAAAGAACCCGTCGTGTGAAGTTGCCTCCTGAGTGACAATATCGTCGGTCTGGTGCCATGTTGATTCATTGGTTTGAAAGGTGCTGAAGTGCTCAATGCTTTCAGCCAGCGCGCCTATTAATGAGTCCGGCCCTTTGCCCGCGCCTGACTGAATGAAATTGTTGTCGCCATCAAAAATCTCCGCTGTTGCTACCAGTCTTGACGGAGTTGTATATCGTGCCTCGGCTCGGAAATCGAGCGCGTGAAGGGTGGACATGATGTTGAATAAGGCTTCGGGAGCTGTTAGTTCTCGTTCAGACATGGCAACCTCTGGTTTGCTGAGCGCCGAAAGGTATAAGCCTTTCGGCGCTGTTTAGGGCACTTTATCGATCAATGACTTAAGTTGGTCAGAGAGGCGAAAAAGTTTGCTTCAGTTACCAGAAGTCCTTTGGAAAAGCCCATGGCTTGCGGAAGGCCGTCAAAGGTATTTATTTCAGAGCGTTTACTGCCATATCGTTTTACTCCTCTGTTGATGACTCAGTGTCGCGTCGCGATCACCTGACTTGCACGGTTATGTGCAAGTGCATAATTAATAACAGTAGGCTTATGGATGGGCTAGGGTGCAACTTCCGATGCTTGCGTAGGTTTGGTCTTGGTAAGCAGTAGGACGCGCCTGTAAGAAACCGGTTTTCTGTTGAAACTGTTCTTTTTGCTTGTCCAATTCAATGGGTTGAGATGTTTACTCATTCTCAAAAGGAGAGGGTGCGAGATTAATTAGGTGATTTAGGCCTGAGCAACGCCAGTCAGTCATCAATATTCGGCATAGGTGGAACGGTGGCGAGGAAACGAGCGCCTCGCCACGTGGAAAAAACCGCTCAGCCTTTCCAAACCCCCGGATTCACCAGATTCATCGGCCGCTCACCCGCCAACGCCGCCAGCAGGTTGTCCACGGCGCAGCGCGCCATGGCCTCGCGTGTCTCGTGGGTCGCCGAGCCCATGTGCGGCGTCGCGACCACGTTGTCCATCTGCAACAGTGGCGAGTCCGGGCTCAAGGGCTCGTGTTCGAACACATCCAGCCCGGCGCCACGGATCTGCCCGCTGCGCAGGGCTTCGATCATCGCCGCTTCGTCCACGACCTTGCCCCGGGAAATATTGATGAAGATGCTTTCGGGCCGCATCCGTGCAAATGCCTGCGCATCGATAAGCCCTTGGGTCTCAGCAGTCAGGGGCAAGGTCAGGCAGATGAAATCGGCTTCGTGCAGCAGTGTATCGAGGTCGCAGTAGCGCGCATTAAAACATTGTTCCACCGCAGGCTTGGGCGAGTGACTGTGATAGAGCACCGGCATGCCAAAGCCGAAGTGGCCGCGCTGGGCCAGGGCTTCGCCAATGCGGCCCATGCCGACGATGCCCAGGGTCTTGCCATGGACATCACTGCCGAAATGCCGCGGGCCGATGCTTTGCTGCCATTGGCCGGCCCGAACCAGATTGGCCAGTTCGACGACGCGTCGGGCCGTAGCCAGGATCAAGGCGAACCCGGTATCGGCGGTGGTTTCGGTCAGTACATCCGGCGTGTTGGTGAGCAGGATCCGGCGTTCGGTCAGGTAATCGATGTCGTAATTGTCGACCCCGACCGAAACGCTGGCGATGGCCTCAAGGTCAGGCGCCAGGTCCAGCAGCGGCGCATCGAGCCTCAGGCTCGCGCCCAGCAAGCCATGCGCACTGGGCAGGGCCTCGCGCAATTGCGCAAGACCCTGGGCGTCGAGGCGTTCGATGAGGGTGACCTGGGCCTGCGCTTGCAGGCGCTCCATCAGTTGCGCTGACAGCGTTTTGTACAACACCACGTGTTTTTTCATGGGAAGCCTCATTCAGGAACGTGCTGGCGCCGGGTTTGGCGTCGCGGTTTTGGACACGACCCGGTCGCTGGCGCCGGGCTTGAGGGCTAGGGTCAGCACCACCGATAGCAGCAACGCGCCACTCATCAGCAGGAAGGACATGCCGGTGGAGCCGGTGGAGCCGTTGAGGTAACCCACCAGATACGAGCCGCCGAACGAGCCCAGCGCGCCCATGCTGTTGATCAGCGCCATGGCGCCGCCGGCGACGTTGGCCGGGAGGATTTCCGGAACGATGGCGAAAAACGGACCGTAGGGCGCGTACATGCACGCGCCGGCAAGCACCAGCAAGGCGTAGGACCACCAGAAATGTTCCGCCCCGAGCAAATAGGAGGCGTAGAAGGCGATGGAGGCGATCAGCAGCGGCGGCCAGACAAAACGCTTGCGCTTCTGCACCTTGTCCGACGCCCAGGAGACGATCAGCATGGCGATCACCGCCGCCAGATAAGGCAGCGATGACAGCCACCCGGCCTCGACCATGTTCATTTTCAGGCCGGCCTTGAGGATCGACGGCAACCACAGCACAAATCCGTAGACGCCGATGCTCCAGCAGAAAAACTGCAGGGCCAGGATGATCACCATGGGCGAGCGGAAGGCCTCGGCATAGTTTTTCACTGCCTTGATGCCGACCTGTTCGGCCGCCAGCACGGTTTCCAGGTCTTGTTTTTCCTGGTCGCTGAGCCACTTGGCCTGGGCCGGGCGATCATCGGCAAGGCGCCACCAGACAAAGGCCCAGAGCACCGCCGGCAGTCCCTCGATGATGAACATCCAGCGCCAGTCGAATTGCTCCACCAGATAGCCTGAGACCACTGACATCCACAACATGGTCACCGGGTTGCCGAGGATCAGGAAAGTGTTGGCGCGCGAGCGTTCGGCCCGGGTGAACCAGTGACACAGATAGACTAGCATCGCCGGCATCACGGCGGCTTCCACCACGCCGAGCATGAAGCGGATCACGATCAGCCAGTACGCGTTGGACACCACCCCGGTGAGGGTCGCCAGCGAGCCCCAGAGGATCAGGCTGACGAAGATCAGCTTCTTGACGCTGTGCTTTTGCGCGTAGATCGCTCCCGGCACCTGGAAGAAAAAATAGCCGAGGAAAAACAGTGCGCCGAGCAACGAGGACAGCCCCGGGGTGATCATTAGGTCCTCGGCCATGCCCGACGCGGCGGCGAAGCCATAGTTGGCGCGGTCGAGGTAGGCCAGGCTGTAGGTGATGAACACGATGGGCATGATGTACCACCAGCGGCGGGCGGCGAGATTGAGCGTTTGCATGTTGTGACTCCTGAGCTTGTTGTTTTTGTTCAGCAGGTGCGTTTGCGGTGGCTTTTTTCGCGAGCGGGCTCGCTCCCACAGGGTCAGCGGCGGCCCTTGTGGAAGCGAGCCTGCTCGCGATCGGCAGTTTCAAATTCGGCCAGTAATTCTTGGCGTGTCGGCAAGCCTTCCATGTCCCCGCGGCTCTGCACCGCGCGGCTGCCGATCCAGTTGGCGCGCTGTACCGCCTCGCTGACGTCGCGGCCTTCGAGCAATGCGCTGATCAGGCCGACGGCAAAGCCATCGCCGGCGCCCACCGTGTCCACTACTCTGGACACCGGCACGCCGGCGACAAATCCCTGGTCCAGCTGGGTGCGGTAGTAGGCGCCGTCCGGGCCAAGCTTGATCACCACGACTTCGGCACCTTGGTCCAGGTAAAAGGCAGCAATGTCGGCCGGGTCGTCAAAACCGGTCAGCAACCGACCTTCGCCGAGGCCCGGCAAGACCCAGTGGGCGAGGGCGGCATGGCGGTTGATCTCGCTGATCATCAACGCTTCGCTGGCCCACAGGCTCGGGCGCAGGTTGGGGTCGAACGACAGGCTGCGGCCGGCCTCGCGCATGCGGCTCATCAGTTCGAAGGACATCGCGCGGGCTGTGTCCGACAGCGCCGGGACGATGCCGGTAGCGTGCAGATGACGGGCGCGGAGCAGGGGCGGTGCGATGGAATCGATCGACAGGTGACTGGCCGCCGAGCCGCGACGGAAGTACTCGACCTGCGGATCGCTGCCGTCATCGGTGCGGGACTTGAACTGGAATCCGGTGGGGTGCGCCGGATCGACCGCCACGTGGCGACAATCCAGGCCTTCTTTCTCCAGCGTCTGCACCACGAAACGTCCCAGGGAATCGGCGCCGACCCGGCTGAGCCAGGCCACCTGGAAACCCAGCCGCGCCAAGCCGATGGCGACATTGCTGTCGGCCCCGGCGATGCGTTTGTGAAACTGGTCGACGCTGGCCAGGTCGCCGCTCTGGTCGGCCACCAGCATCGCCATGGTTTCGCCGAACGACAATACATCGAACTCAGGCATGAGCACTCTCCCGGCGCGATTGTCCGAGGCGGGACAGGGTGGCGACATGTTCAGCGGTCAGTTGCGCCAGGTCGTCGCCTTGCAGCGGATACTCGGCGGCGCGCATCACGCCGACGGGCATGTGCTTGAGCAATTGCTCCCAAAGGTGCAGGTCTGCCAGCGCCGGAGGCACGGCGATCAGCTTGCCGTCGTCACGTCGGGCCACGGCCTTGCAGTGCACATACGCCACATGTCGTCCGAGCTGGCGCGCCGCCACGGTGGCCGATTGGTCCTGCCACTGCCAGTTGCCAATGTCGAAGGTCATCGCGACGGGCAACCCCTGTGCTTCAACTGCCGTGAAAAAACGCTGCAGGGGTTCGATCCGTCCGCCCTGCAGGGTCTGGTCGTTTTCCACCAGCAGTTGCACCGGGCTGGTCGCCAATATTGGCGCCAGGGCCGAGAGATCATGGGAATCGGTGAAGTGGCCGAGGGACACTTTCAGCCAGGACGAGCCGAACGCCTCGCAACGTTGTAAGGCGACCAGCAGAGCGGGATTGGGCCTGGGTTGGCCGGGCAGCCAGAGTTCGAGTGGCGATGAATAGATGCTTGCCAGCCCTTGAGCCCGGGCGCCAGCAGCCAGCTCGTCGGGCTGTTCGTGGGTGAACAGTTCCTCGCGCCATTCGATGCGCGAAGCACCGGCGGCGGCCAGCAGTTCGACGAAGCTGCCTTGGCCGCGTTGGCGCACGAGGTCGGCGCCGAAGCTGGATAGGCTGATGGAAACGTGTGGTCTGGTCATTGTTGTTGTACCTCTGAAACCGGTTTCAGTTCTGTTCAAAAAAAGGGTTTTGCTTTAGGGCCTCTTTCGCGAGCAGGCTCGCTCCCACAGGGATCACCAGTGCGACGCCGATCCAGTGTGGGAGCGAGCCTGCTCGCGAAAGGGCCAGCCCGATCACCGCAAATTTCCCCGTGTCGATCCGCGCTCAATCAACCGCGCCGCAAAATCAAGGGTCTGCACTGGCCCGTTGTCACCGCGCAAGCGCTTGAGCAGGCATTCGAATGCACGGGCGCCGATTTCGGCGGTGGGTTGGGCGAGGGCGGTGATGCCGCTGCCCACCAAGGGGTACCAATCCAGGTCATCCAGGGCGATCAGGCCGATGTCCTTGAACAAATGGCAACCGAGGTCGCGCAGCACCTCAGTGGCGGCCAGTGCGGCGATGCCGTTGGCGCAGAACAGCGCCTTGGGGCCCCGGTCCGGCTGGGCGAGAAAGGTCTTGATGCGCGGGAGGAGTTGATCGCCGGTTTCCACCACGGCCCCGGCCAGGGCTGGACGCCGTTGGATGCCGGTCTTGAAACTCTCGACCCGTTCGATCCGCGAGCTGGTGCCATCGAATGGCTCGGTCACCAGCAGCAGGTCGCGGTAGCCTCGCTGGTCAAGGTGGTCGAGGGCCATCTCGACGGCCGCCGGATTGTCCAGCCCGACCAGGTCGGTGTCGAGCCGGTCGACCTTGCGATCCACCAGCACCATGGGCATTTCGCTGCGCAGCTCGAATAGTTCGTCGCGGTGATGACCCAGGGTGTTCACGATCAGCCCTTCGATGTTGTAGGCGCGCAACAGCGCCAGGTGCTGGCGTTCCTGCTCGTCATCACGGTCGGTGTTGCACACCACCAGGCTGTAGCCGTGGCGACGGCAAGCGGTTTCCACGCCATGCATCACGGCAATCGAATAAGGGTTGCGGATATCGGCCACGAGCATGCCGATCAGGCGGGTGCGCCCGCGCTTGAGGCCGCGGGCCATCTGGTTGGGCCGGTAGCCCAGCTCGTCGATCGCCTGCTCGATGCGCCGGGCGATGGCTTCGGAAAGCAGGGCGCGGTCTTCGCCAATGAAGCGCGAGACACTGGCCTTGGAGACCCCGGCGCGCTCGGCAACATCAAGCATGGTCACGCGGCTGCGCTGGGCGGCGGAGAAAGAAGTCACGGATTTAAACCTGCTTATTGGATTTATTAGCGGTTCTGAAACCGGTTTCAGGAAACACCAGAAGCTCATCGGGCGTCAAGGGCGGCGCGTCACAGGAGCGACCAACGGTGCTTCGCAGCCGCGGGGCCGTGGCTGCGCTTCAGGCAGGTCTTGTCAGAACCGGGCCAGGCAGGCGATTTGCAGCGCGCCAGGCCTTGTGTTTAGCTGCCTGACGTTCCCAGCCCCTTGACTGCCGAAGCCACCATGAACCTTACCCAGCCTCGTTTGAGATTGCTGTCGATATTGAGTGTGATCGTATTGGTGGTAGGCGGTACGTCCTACACCCTGTTTCGTCACAGCGGCGCGCCGCAAGACGAAGGTTTTGTCGCCGGGGAACTCAACGAAGGGGGCGTGGAAGACATCGGCACGCTGGCGTTGCCCGAGGTGGAAAAGCGCCTCAACTATTTGCTTCAGGACACCGGGCAAACCCTGCGGTCCCTGGAGTTGGTCAGTGATGCGCAACTGAGCTTGTCCATCGAAACGAGCGAGTCTGCCGGCGAGCAGTCGTTGCAATACGAGCCGCTGTTTGTCCCGTCCACCAGCGCGCAGCTGAAAGCTGAACTGGCGACGATCCAAGGCCTGCGTTTTGCCCAGAGGCTGTTTGCCGATGGCTCCGAAGCAAGGCTCGACACCAGCCGCCTCGATCCGCTCTGGAAGCGCGCCGCCACCCCGGATGAGCCAGTGGCCGAGCGGTACCTGCCGCAACGCCTGCGCTTTCGTGATGGCAGCGAAAAAGCCTTCGCCGAACTCAAGGCACCCCCCGAGATCGAGTCTGACGACATGATCGCGTCCCATGACGCCTTCCGGATCGATGTCAACAAGCCACTGGCGAGTATCGGCCTGACGGTTGCTTACCGCAGCTATCCGGCGTTCAGGAAAGTGCAACTGGACAAGGATCAGCCGAAAGTAACGCTGGACGACGGCCAATCCTTCCAGCTCACCGCCTTGGGCGACGCGAGCGCCTCCGTGCGCTTGAGCACGCCGAAGTCGTCGACCTTCGTCGTGCAGGGCCTGGACGGGACGGGCAAGGCGCTCTACAGCAACGGCAGCAGTTCGCGGACGTTTCCCTCCGAGAGCGATATCGCAGCGTTGCAGGATTATTACCAAGCGCTGCAGCAGACCAAGGATGATCTCAAGCAACTCAAGACCGGCCAGGCGGTGCAACAACAGCTGGAGCGCCTGACCGAAGCGCTTGTCGCCCAGGTGGGGCCGTTGAAAAACACCGAGGTCGAGTACCAGTTCGAGGCCACCCCGCAACGTATCGTCATTCATGTGCTCGAGCCGCTGGAAGACAACAGCGTTGAGTTCGGCCAGGTCGACAACGTCCTTGCGCCACAGGCGCGTTACATCGCTCTTGACCGAGACACCGAGCGCTACGGCTTCATCGATGAGGCCGGCCAGTGGCTGATCAAGCCCCGTTGGGTACAGATACAGGACAGCCTGATGGCGGATGCCTACACGCTGTTTTCAGCGGCTAAGCCCAGCGACCCGGAGTCGGACGGGCAGGCGTTGCGCAGCCAGTTCGCCTATTTTCCCGCAGGCAGCAACAAGCTCGTCGATCTGCCATTCGAGTACATCGCCGAGGCATTGAGCGATGGCCTCCTGCTGGTGGAGCGAGAAACCAACGGCCCTTATGGGCTCTACGATGCCAGGAAGCATCGTTTCATCTTGCCGATGAAATTCGTCAACCCCACCGTGGCCGGCAAGGTGTTCATTGCCCGTCTCGGCAAGCGCACCGATCTCATGGAAGGCCTGTACGGCGCCTATTCCCTGGAGGGTAAGGAAATCCTGCCAGCGCAGTTTTCCGGCATCGAGCACAGCGAGGGTTACCTCTACGCCAGTTCCGCCGATCGGACCCGGCAGGATGTCTACAACCTGGACGGCAAGCGGATCAACCCCGAGGGATACAACACGTCAGGTCGCTTCGTGGGACAGCAACCGCTGCTCGTGCAGGAGGTTAAAAGCAAGAAGTTCGCGTTTATCAATCGCCAGGGCGCGCGATTGCCTATCAAGTTGCCCTATGACGAGGTGGAGCCGTTTTCCAACGGCATGGCGGTGGTCGGGCGCGATGGCAGCTACGGCGCCATCGACCTGGCCGGCAGGCTGAAGGTGCCGCTGGAGTATGACCGGCTCAACGCCTTCCAGACCCGCTACGCAGCCGCCACCCGGGCCGGTGGTGGTTCTGCCCTGGTGTTGATCAGCCAAGACAACAAACTGTTCAAGAAACTGGGCTCCTACACCAGCATGAAGGTGCCGGATAACGGCAATGAGGCCCGTTATTATGTAAGGGGACCGGGTGATAGCGATGAATATCTGGTGTATGACGCGGATGGCAATCTCGTGAAGGACGGCGAATAAAGCCGCCCCCCCCTGTGGCGAGGGAGCTTGCTCCCGCTCGGCTGCGCAGCAGTCGCAAACCGGCCGGCGCGGTTTGCCTGCCGGATTTGTGGTGCCTGGTTTTGGGGTTGCTGCGCAACCCAGCGGGAGCAAGCTCCCTCGCCACGGGGATCTCAGAGCTGGCTGAGGTAAGTACCGGTTCCCTTGAGAATGTTCTGCAACGTCAGTTCCACTTCCGCCAGATCCGTCACGTTTGCGTCGTAGGTTATCTCCAGCACGTCATCGCCGTTGAGTGCATCGGCATCCGCCGCGGCGATTTCGATTTTCAACAAGGTTGGGCTGAGAGTGACCTTGACGCCTTCCAACGTCGAAGGCTCGCCGTCGAGGGTGATCTCCAGTTCGTCTTCGTCGGGATAGCGGGTCATCAGGAACATGTCGCCCTGGTTGCTGTGGCAGCACAGCATGGCCATGTTGTCCTCTTCTTCGTCGCACGGGTTGGCGATCAGCAGGGCGGTGGTCATTTGCATGGGGGAGGGCTCCTGGCTCGATGAGCCTTGCGGGGGCGAAAAAGGGAATTCTGCCAGTCCGGACGATTTTCTGCAGGATTACCACCTTCGGGTGCCGTTTGGGCTCCAGGCTGCTAGGGTTGTTCGATGCAGAGCGGTCATAACGCTAGCCGATGACCGAATATGTCGCAGCGTTGCAAGCAGGCACATTGTCGCACTCGTTAAGCTGCGCAACGGATGTGCACCTGCAAAGGCCACCCGAGGGTGTTTTTTGCAGGTGTCCATGACATGGAATTACATGGAAAAGGATGTGACCTGCGGGTCTCGTCCAGCTTCACCCACCTGTCATCCTGTTTCCTCTGCCCGAGAATCAGGAACAGGATGGCCGACGGCCCCGAAAGGGGTTGCACGCGACGCTACCATCAATAACAAGCCCAAGCGGAGTACCACAGATGGCGTTCTTCACCGCAGCCAGCAAAGCCGACTTCCAGCACCAACTGCAAGCGGCACTGGCGCAGCACATCAGTGAACAGGCACTGCCACAAGTGGCGCTGTTCGCTGAACAATTCTTCGGCATCATTTCCCTCGATGAACTCACCCAGCGCCGGTTGTCCGACCTCGCCGGCTGCACCCTGTCCGCCTGGCGCCTGCTTGAGCGCTTTGACCACGCGCAACCGCAGGTGCGTGTCTACAACCCCGATTATGAACGTCACGGCTGGCAGTCGACCCACACCGCCGTCGAAGTGCTGCACCACGACCTGCCGTTCCTGGTGGACTCGGTCCGCACCGAGCTGAACCGTCGCGGCTACAGCATCCATACCCTGCAAACCACCGTCCTGAGCGTGCGTCGCGGCAGCAAGGGCGAGTTGCTGGAAATCCTGCCCAAAGGCACCCAGGGCGACGACGTGCTGCAAGAGTCGTTGATGTACCTGGAGATCGACCGCTGCGCCAATGCCGCTGAACTCAATGTCCTGAGCAAGGAACTTGAGCAGGTGCTGGGCGAAGTGCGCGTGGCCGTGGCCGATTTCGAGCCGATGAAAGCCAAGGTCCGGGAAATCCTCGCGAGCCTGGACAACAGCGCCTACACCACCGATGCCGACGAAAAAGCCGAAATCAAGAGCTTCCTGGAATGGCTGGTGGGCAACCACTTCACTTTCCTCGGCTACGAAGAGTTCGTGGTTCGCGATGAAGCCGACGGCGGCCACATCGAATACGATCCTGAATCGTTCCTCGGCCTGACCAAATTGCTGCGCGCCGGCCTGACCGCCGAAGACCTGCGCATCGAAGACTACGCGGTCAATTACCTGCGCGAACCGACCGTGTTGTCGTTCGCCAAGGCCGCGCACCCAAGCCGCGTGCACCGTCCGGCCTACCCGGACTACGTGTCGATCCGTGAAATCGACGCCAACGGCAAGGTCATCAAGGAATGCCGTTTCATGGGCCTGTACACCTCTTCGGTGTACGGCGAAAGCGTGCGGGTCATTCCGTATATCCGTCGCAAGGTCGAGGAAATCGAACGTCGTTCGGGCTTCCAGGCCAAGGCGCACCTGGGCAAGGAACTGGCCCAGGTGGTCGAAGTGCTGCCCCGTGACGACCTGTTCCAGACCCCGGTGGACGAGCTGTTCAGCACGGTGATGTCCATCGTCCAGATCCAGGAACGCAACAAGATCCGCGTGTTCCTGCGCAAGGACCCGTACGGTCGTTTCTGCTACTGCCTGGCCTATGTGCCGCGCGACATCTATTCCACCGAAGTGCGCCAGAAGATCCAGCAAGTGCTGATGGATCGCCTGAAGGCCTCGGACTGCGAGTTCTGGACGTTCTTCTCCGAGTCCGTACTGGCCCGCGTGCAACTGATCCTGCGCGTGGACCCGAAAAACCGTCTCGACATCGACCCGGTCCTGCTGGAAAAAGAAGTCGTGCAGGCCTGCCGCAGCTGGAAGGACGACTACGCCAGCCTGGTGATCGAGAGCTTCGGCGAAGCCCAGGGCACCAACGTGCTGTCGGATTTCCCGAAAGGCTTCCCGGCCGGCTACCGCGAGCGTTTTGCCGCGCACTCGGCCGTAGTGGACATGCAACACCTGCTGAGCCTGAATGAAACCAATCCGCTGGTGATGAGCTTCTACCAGCCGTTGGGCCAGGTGTCCGGCCAGCGTGAGCTGCACTGCAAGCTGTATCACGCCGACACGCCGCTGGCGCTGTCCGACGTGCTGCCGATCCTGGAGAACCTCGGCCTGCGCGTGCTGGGCGAGTTCCCGTATCGCCTGCGCCACACCAACGGCCGCGAGTTCTGGATTCACGATTTCGCGTTCACCGCCGCCGAAGGCCTCGACCTCGACATCCAGCAGCTCAACGACACCCTGCAGGACGCCTTTGTCCACATCGTCCGTGGCGATGCCGAGAACGATGCGTTCAACCGCCTGGTGCTGACTGCCGGCCTGCCATGGCGCGACGTGGCGTTGCTGCGTGCCTACGCCCGTTACCTGAAGCAGATCCGCCTGGGCTTCGACCTCGGCTACATCGCCAGCACCCTGAACAACCACACCGATATCGCGCGCGAGCTGACCCGGTTGTTCAAGACGCGTTTCTACCTGGCGCGCAAGCTCAGCGGCGATGACCTGGAAGACAAGCAACAGCGTCTGGAACAGGCGATCCTCACGGCCCTCGACGATGTGCAGGTGCTCAATGAAGACCGCATCCTGCGTCGTTACCTGGACCTGATCAAGGCGACCCTGCGGACCAACTTCTACCAGACCGACGCCAACGGCCATAACAAGTCGTACTTCAGCTTCAAGTTCAACCCGCACCTGATTCCGGAACTGCCGAAGCCGGTGCCCAAGTTCGAGATCTTCGTCTACTCGCCACGGGTCGAAGGCGTGCACTTGCGTTTCGGCAACGTCGCTCGCGGTGGCCTGCGCTGGTCCGACCGCGAGGAAGACTACCGCACCGAAGTGCTCGGCCTGGTAAAAGCCCAGCAAGTGAAGAACTCGGTGATCGTGCCCGTGGGCGCCAAGGGCGGTTTCCTGCCGCGTCGCCTGCCACTGGGTGGCAGCCGGGACGAGATCGCGGCCGAGGGCATCGCCTGCTACCGCATCTTCATTTCGGGTCTGCTGGACATCACCGACAACCTGAAGGACGGCGCCCTGGTGCCGCCGGCCAACGTCGTGCGGCATGACGATGATGACCCGTACCTGGTGGTGGCGGCGGACAAAGGCACCGCGACCTTCTCCGACATCGCCAACGGCATCGCCATCGACTACGGCTTCTGGCTGGGTGACGCGTTCGCCTCCGGCGGTTCGGCCGGCTACGACCACAAGAAAATGGGTATCACCGCCAAAGGCGCGTGGGTTGGCGTACAGCGTCACTTCCGCGAGCGCGGCATCAACGTGCAGGAAGACAGCATCACCGTGGTGGGCGTCGGCGACATGGCCGGCGACGTGTTCGGCAACGGCTTGCTGATGTCCGACAAGCTGCAACTGGTCGCGGCCTTCAACCACCTGCACATCTTCATCGACCCGAACCCGGAGCCGGCCAGCAGTTTCGCCGAGCGCAAGCGTCTGTTCGATCTGCCGCGTTCGGCCTGGACCGACTACGACACCAGCATCATGTCCGAAGGTGGCGGTATCTTCTCGCGTAGCGCGAAGAGCATCGCGATTTCGCCGCAGATGAAAGAGCGCTTCGACATCAAGGCCGACAAGCTGACCCCGACCGAACTGCTGAACGCCTTGCTCAAGGCGCCGGTGGACCTGTTGTGGAACGGCGGTATCGGCACCTACGTCAAGGCCAGCACCGAAAGCCACGCCGATGTCGGCGACAAGGCCAACGATGCGCTGCGCGTGAACGGTAACGAGCTGCGCTGCAAGGTGGTGGGCGAGGGCGGCAACCTGGGCATGACCCAGCTCGGTCGCGTCGAGTTCGGCCTGCATGGCGGCGCCACCAACACTGACTTCATCGACAACGCCGGTGGCGTGGACTGCTCCGACCACGAAGTGAACATCAAGATCCTGCTCAACGAAGTGGTGCAGGCCGGCGACATGACCGACAAGCAACGCAACCAGTTGCTGGCGAGCATGACCGACGAAGTCGGCGGCCTGGTGTTGGGCAACAACTACAAGCAGACCCAGGCCCTGTCCCTGGCGGCGCGTCGCGCCTTTGTGCGGATCGCCGAATACAAGCGTCTGATGAACGACCTGGAAGCTCGCGGCAAGCTGGACCGTGCCATCGAGTTCCTGCCGACCGAAGACCAACTGGCCGAACGTGTCGCGGCAGGCCAGGGCCTGACCCGTGCCGAGCTTTCGGTACTGATCTCCTACAGCAAGATCGACCTCAAGGAAGCGCTGCTCAACTCCCTGGTGCCGGACGATGACTACCTGACCCGCGACATGGAGACGGCTTTCCCGCCAACGCTGGTGAGCAAGTTCTCCGAAGCGATGCGTCGCCATCGCTTGAAGCGCGAGATCGTCAGCACCCAGATCGCCAACGACCTGGTCAACCACATGGGCATCACGTTCGTCCAGCGGTTGAAAGAGTCGACCGGCATGAGCCCGGCGAACGTGGCCGGTGCTTATGTAATCGTTCGGGACATCTTCCATCTCCCGCACTGGTTCCGTCAGATTGAAGCCTTGGACCACCAGGTTTCCGCCGACGTGCAACTGGAGCTGATGGACGAGCTGATGCGCCTGGGCCGTCGCGCCACGCGCTGGTTCCTGCGCAGCCGCCGCAACGAGCAGAATGCTGCCCGTGACGTCGCTCACTTCGGTCCGCACCTGGCGGCGTTGGGCCTCAAGCTCGACGAACTGCTGGAAGGCCCGACCCGCGAAGGCTGGCAGACCCGCTACCAGGCCTACGTGGCCGCTGGCGTGCCGGAGTTGCTGGCGCGCATGGTTGCCGGCACCACGCACCTGTACACCTTGCTGCCGATCATCGAGGCGTCCGACGTCACCGGCCAGAACGCCGCCGATGTGGCCAAGGCCTACTTCGCCGTGGGCAGTGCGCTGGACATCACTTGGTACCTGCAACAGATCAGCGCCTTGCCGGTTGAAAACAACTGGCAGGCCCTGGCCCGTGAAGCGTTCCGCGATGACATCGACTGGCAGCAGCGGGCGATCACCATCTCGGTCCTGCAGGAAGGCGACGGTAGCCAGGACGTGGAAACCCGTCTGGCGCTGTGGCTGGAGCAGCACCGCGAGATGGTCGAGCGCTGGCGCGCCATGCTGGTGGACATCCGTGCCGCCAGTGGTACCGACTACGCCATGTACGCAGTCGCCAACCGCGAGCTGCTCGACCTGGCGTTGAGCGGTCAGGCGGTCGTCACGGCCAACTGATACACCGCTGAATGAAGAAGCCCCGCCTCGAGAGAAGCGGGGCTTTTTTATGGGTTTTCAAACAGTTCGCACAAAGCTGAGTGTTCCAGCGTGAAGCTGATAAGATTTGGTTAACTCATTAACTATTTTCCGCGAAAACATTTCATGCCCAAACCCCGGCAATCCCTGACCTTGACCCTGCTGCAGGCCCGTGAAGCGGCCATGGCTTTTTTCCGTCCATCGCTGAACCAGCACGGGTTGACCGAGCAACAGTGGCGGGTCATCCGCATCCTCAGCCAGCATGACGAGCTGGAAATCAATCGCCTGGCCGAACTGGCCTGCATCCTCAAGCCGAGCATGACCGGCGTACTGGTGCGCATGGAAGCAGCGGGCATGGTCGTGCGGCGCAAGGCCGAACAGGACCAGCGCCGCGTGCTGGTGCGCCTGGCACCCCAGGGCCAGGCATGCTTCGACTCGATGAGCCAGAGCATGGAGGAAAACTACCAACGTCTGCAGGGGCGGTTGGGGGAGGAGAAATTGCAGACGTTGTTGGGGTTACTGAACGACCTCAAAACGATCAAACGCTAGAAGCCGCTCCAGACAAGCGGGCTTTTGTGGTGAGGGGATTTATCCCCGCTGGACTGCGTAGCAGTCCCCTCGAACTGCCACCTCGGAGTGTCTGGTTCATCCCGATGGCTGATCCAGGGCTGCTGCGCAGCCCAACGGGGATAAATCCCCTCACCACAGGAGAGCGCTGAGTCAATAGACGCCGCCGGTCGATGGTTTTGGGGTGTTCTTGAACGTCGCGGCCAAGGTTTGTAACCCGCGCATCAGCACCGTCGTGTCCACGCCCACGGCGACAAAGGCTGCGCCGAGTTCGATGTAGCGTCGGGCGAGTGTCTCGTCGGCGCTGAGGATCCCGGCCGCTTTGCCCGCCTGGCGAATGCGCGCGATGGCGTCCTCGATGGCGGCTTGCACTTGCGGGTGGCCGGGATTGCCGCGATGGCCCATCGATGCGCTCAAGTCCGCTGGGCCGATGAACACCCCGTCGACGCCCTCGACGGCGGCGATGGCGTCCAGGTTGGCGAGTCCCTCGCAGCTCTCGATCTGCACCAGCAGGCACATCTGCTCATCGGCCTGGTCGAGGTAGCCGGCAATGCTGTTCCAGCGCGAGGCCCGGGCCAGTGCGCTGCCGACGCCGCGTACACCGTGGGGCGGGTAATGCATGGCGCGCACCAGTTCGCTGGCTTGGGCGGCGCTTTCCACCATCGGCACCAGCAGCGTTTGCGCGCCGATATCGAGCAGTTGCTTGATCAGCGCCGTGTCGCCGATCACCGGGCGAATCACCGGTTGGCCGGGGTAGGGCGCGATGGCCTGGAGCTGGCCGAGCAGGGTGCGCAGATCGTTGGGCGCGTGTTCACCGTCGATCAGCAACCAATCGAATCCGGCGTTGGCTGCCAGCTCCGCGCAGTAGGCGTCGGCCAGGCCCAGCCACAGGCCGATTTGTGCTTCACCGCTGCGCAGGCGTTGCTTGAAGGTATTGACGGGCATGTCCATGTGAAGTCTCCGGTCAGACGAAACGGCAGGCGATGGAGCCGAGCATGTCGTAATCGACATGGAAGGTATCGCCCGGATTGGCCGCCACCGGGCGGGTGAAAGAGCCGCCCAGGATGATCTGGCCCGGCTGCAGCGTGACGTCGTAGGCCGCCAGTTTGTTCGCCAGCCAGGCCACGCCCTTGGCCGGGTGATTGAGCACCGCCGCCGACACGCCGGACTCCTCGATCACGCCGTTGCGATAGAGCACTGCCGGCACTTTGCGCAGGTCGATCTCGGTGGGCCGCACGGCACGGCCGCCCATGACCACGCCGGCATTGGCGGCGTTGTCGGAAATGGTATCGAAGACCTTGCGGGTGACCTTGGTCTGCGGGTCGATCTGCTGGATACGCGCATCGATGATTTCCAGCGCCGGAATCACCCATTCGGTGGCACCAAGCACGTCGAACAGCGTCACGTTCGGGCCTTTGAGCGGCTTGCCGAGAATGAACGCCAGCTCGACTTCCACGCGCGGCACGATGAAGCGCTCGAACGGAATGTCGCTGCCTTCATCGAAAAACATGTCGTCCAGCAGCGCGCCATAATCCGGTTCGGTGATATTCGACGATATCTGCATCGCGCGGGAAGTCAGGCCGATCTTGTGGCCGACCAGCTTGCGCCCGTCGTTGATTTTTTGCGCGACCCAGGCGCGCTGGATAGCGTAGGCGTCATCAATGGTGATGCCTGGATGGTCGAGGGAAAATTGCCGCACCTGTTCACGGGAGCGTTCGGCTTGGTCAAGGCGCGCGGCGGCTTGCTGGATGAGGCTTTGATCGAGCATGACAAGGGTCTCTATTGTGGATTGACGATGGCCGCCCGGGTGCGCAGCACCAACAGACCACCCAGGGCGATGAGCAGTGCCAGGACGTAAAGGGCCAGGCTGGCGCTCTGGGTGGTGTCGCGCATCCAGCCGATCAGGTAGGGCGCGAAGAACGAAGCGATGCTGCCGAAGGAACTGATCAGTGCGATGCCGGCGGCCTGGGTGCTGTTGGACAGGAACGCCGGTGGCAGTTGCCAGAACATCGGCAACGCGGCACTGGCGCCCATGCCGGCGAGGATCAGGCCGCCCAGCACCAGGGTCGGATTGGCCGGGGAAAGCCCGGCGACGGCAATGCCGGCCGCCGCCATCAACAGCGGCACGCACAGGTGCCAGCGGCGTTCGCGGTGGTGATCGGACGAGCGTCCGCAACCGATCATGAAGAAACAGCCAGCCAGGTAAGGCACGGCGCTGAGCAGCCCGACCTTGCCATCGCTGCCGATGCCGGCGCCATGGATCAAGGTGGGCATCCAGAACGCCAGGGTGTTGACCGCCAGCATCACCGCGAAATACACCGCCACCAGCAGCCAGACTTGCGGGTTGCCGAGGATGGCCGAGAACGAGGTAATGGATTTGCGCTGTTCTTCGTGGCTCAGTTGCTCGCGCAGTTGCTGCTTGGCGTCGACGCTGAGCCAGTTGACCGTCTCGAAGCTGTCGGGCAGGCACTTGAGCACCACCAGGCCGAGCAGGATCACCGGCAAGCCTTCGATGATGAACATCCATTGCCAGCCGCGCAGGCCGCCGAAGTCATGGAAATGTTCGAGTATGCCGCCCGACAACGGCCCGCCGATCACGCCCGCCATCGGCACGGCAATGGCAAACAGCGCCGTGACCTGGGCCCGGCGCCGCGCCGGGTACCAGCGGTTGAGAAAGACCAGGATGCCCGGGAAGAACCCGGCCTCGGCCACGCCCAGCAGAAAGCGCAACACGTAGAATCCGCTGGCGCTTTCGATGAGGAACATGCCGGTCGACAACGCGCCCCAGACCACCATCAGCGTGGCGATCCAGCGACGTGGGCCGACCCGGTCCAGGGCCATGTTGCTCGGCACGCCGAACAGCGCATAGGCGATGAAGAACAGGCCGGCGCCGAAGCCATAGACCGTGTCGCTGAACTGCAAGTCGGCGCTCATCTGCATCTTGGCGAAGCCGATGTTGATGCGGTCCAGGTGGGCAAAGAGGTAGCAGACCAGCAACAGCGGCATCAGCCGCCAGGTGATGCTGGCATGGGTGCGGTCGTGCGCGAGGGTGCCGGCGGTGTCGGCGGTGTCGGCAGTATTGGCTGTGCTCATGATCTTGTACTTTTTGTCTGAGAGGCCGATGGGGCGAACGGGCTAGCTGGGCTGGCCCTTGAGAAAGGCGTGGACGTTGTTGGCCTTGAAGTTGAGCTGCTCGTGCAGCTCGATCATCTCGAATGACAACGCCAGCAGGCGTTGCGCCTGCAAGTCGGCGAAGTGCGTGGTGATCAGTTCGAAGAGTTTTTCCGCGACCTTTTGCCGGGTAGCCAGGTCGCGACCATGGCCGACCTTGAGCGTCATATGGACAAAGGCGTAATCGTGCTTGCCGTCGGCCATGCGCCAGGTGTCCAGGCGTACGCCACGGCTGCGGATGCCGCCCAAGGGAAACACGCCGCTGTCGCCCAGCAAGAGGTGGACCTTTTCAAACAGGCCGGGCAGGTCGGCCTGCTGCTCGATGTTATCGGTGTACTCGGCGATGAAATGGGGCATGGGAGCCTCCTGCAGCTACTGTTCAGACTGGAAAAATCGCGTTGATCTGGCCGGTGCCGGAGCTGCCGAAGGGTTCGGTGATGATTTCGGCGGGTTTGGCGTAATCCGGCCCGCCGAGCAGCCCCAGCAGCATCGCCGTGTCGTGCATCTTGCCTTCGCCGAAGCAATGTTCGGCGTAGTCCGGCAGCATGGCGCAGAACTCTTTCCAGCGGCCTTCGCGCCACAACTTCACGACGTGCAGATCGACCTGCTTGTCGAATTCCCGCGTCCAGTTGTGGATGTTGGCTTCGGCGTTGCGGTCGTCGGAGAAACGGTGGGACAGCGAGCCGGAGGCCAGGACCAGGACCTTGCGGTCGCTCTTCTCGATGGCCCGGCGCACGGCGGCGCCGAAGGCGAAACTGTCCTGCAGGCGGTGCCAGGCGCACCAGGCGGCAATCGACACCACGTTGAATTTCTGCTCCGCCGGTACATCCATGTGCATGTAGCGCATCGGCACCAAGGTGCCGTATTCCAGCTCGAGGCTGGGGATGTTGTGGGCCAGGGTCCTGATATCGGCGGCATTGGCTTCGGCGGCGATCAACTCGCCCAGCTCCGGGCAACCCGGGTATTCGTACTCCATGTTCTTGATGAAGTGCGGCAGTTCGTTGCTGGTGTAGATGCCTTTGAAATGCGCGCCGCTGTTGACGTGATAAGCGCTGTTGACCAGCCAGTGCACGTCGAACACCACGGCGGTATCGGCGCCGAGTTTACGGGCGCGACGGCCGATTTCCTTGTGCCCGGCGATCGCTGCCGCGCGGCAGCCATGATGCTTGCCGGGCAGCTCGGACAGGTACATCGAGGGAACGTGGCAGATCTTCGCAGCCAGGACGACTTCGCCCATGATGATTCTCCTGAAAAATTGTTCTTGTTAATCTTCAAAATGCTGAATCAGGTCTTGCCGATGAGCTCTCGTGGCGAGGGAGCTTGCTCCCGCTGGGACGGTCCGACGCTTCGGGCGAAGCGGCCCCATTTTTTTTGCGATCGCTGCGCAATCGAGCGGGAGCAAGCTCCCTCGCCACGGGGCCATCGTCGCCAAAGAGGCTTGGGCTACACCCCCCACCGCGGAATATGATGGCTGCCCATGGAGATGCACACGTTCTTGATCTCGGCGAAGACTTCGAAGCTGTACTGTCCGCCTTCGCGGCCGGTTCCGGAACCCTTTACGCCACCGAAAGGCTGGCGCAGGTCGCGCACGTTCTGGCTGTTGATGAACACCATGCCGGCCTCGATGCCGTGAGCCAGGCGATGGGCCTTGCCGATGTCCTGGGTCCAAATATAGGAGGCCAGGCCATATTCGGTAGCGTTGGCCAACCGCAAGGCTTCGGCCTCGTCCTTGAACGGAATCAGGCACACCACCGGGCCGAAGATTTCTTCCTGGGCGATGCGCATGTTGTTGTTCACGTCGGCGAACACCGTCGGCTGGATGAACTGGCCGCGACTCAGATGCGCCGGCAGGTTGGCCGGACGCTCCAGGCCACCGGCGAGCAGGGTGGCGCCTTCTTCGAGACCGATCCTGATGTAGCCGGTGACCTTGTCGTAATGGGCCTGGGTGATCATCGAGCCGACCTGGGTCTTGGGGTCCTGCGGGTCGCCGACGATCAGGCGTCTGGCGCGGGCGGCGAACTCGGCTACGAATTGTGGGTAGACACTTTCCTGGATGAAGATCCGGCTGCCGGCGGTGCAGCGCTCGCCGTTCAACGAGAAGATGGTGAACAGTGCCGCGTCGAGGGCACGGTCAAGATCGGCGTCTTCGAAAATCAGTACCGGTGACTTGCCGCCCAGTTCCATCGAGTACTTTTTAAGGCCCGCGGTCTGCATGATTTTCTTGCCGGTGGCGGTGCCGCCGGTGAAAGAAATCGCTCGCACGTCCGGGTGACGCACCAACGCATCGCCGGCCGTGGCGCCGTAGCCCTGGATCACGTTGAGCACCCCGTTGGGAATGCCGGCCTCGACGGCCAGGCGCCCGAGTTCGTTGGCGGTCAGCGGCGACAGCTCGGACATTTTCAGCACGGCGGTATTGCCCAGTGCCAGGCACGGCGCGGTCTTCCAGGTCGCGGTCATGAACGGCACGTTCCACGGCGAGACCAAGGCGCAGACACCCACCGGCTGGTACAGGGTGTAGTTGAGCATCTGGTCGTCGACCGGGTAGGTGTGACCGTCCATCCGGGTGCAGACTTCGGCGAAGAAATCGAAGTTGTGAGAAGCCCTTGGGATCAGCACGTTCCTGGTCTGGTGGATTGGCAAGCCGGTGTCGAGGGTTTCCAGTTCGGCCAGTTTCGGCACGTTCTGTTCGATCAGCTCGCCGAGTTTGCGCATCAGCCGGGCCCGTTCTTTCGCCGGGGTGTTGGCCCATTTCGGAAACGCTGCCTTGGCCGCCGCGACTGCCTGGGCGACTTCCTCGGCGCCGCCGCTGGCGACTTCGCCAATGGCCTCGCCGGTGGCGGGGTTGTAGTTGACGAAGACGTCTTTGCTCTCGACCTCACGGCCATCGATCCAGTGTTTGATCATGCTGCTCAAGCCTCTTTCCGGGACGCGAAGAACTCGGCTTCGCTGACGATTGTGTTGACCAGGCGACCGACGCCTTCCACTTCCACGACCACTTCATCGCCCGGCACCACATCGGCCAGGCCTTCGGGCGTGCCGGTGGCGATCATGTCGCCGGGTTGCAGGGTCATGAAGCTGGACAGGTATTCGATGAGGTAGGGAATGTCGAAGATCATGTCCTTGGTGCTGCCTTGCTGGCGCAACTCGCCATTGATCCAGGTGCGCAAGGTCAGGTTGCCGGGGTCGGCAACATCGGCAACGTCGACGATGTATGGGCCGACCGGTGTCGTGGCGTCGCGGTTCTTCACCCGCAGGTTGGGGCGGTAGTAGTTTTCCAGGTAGTCGCGGATCGCGTAGTCGTTGCAGACGGTGTAGCCGGCCAGGTAGTCCAGCGCGTCCTCACGCTTGACGTTGCGCGCCGGTTTGCCGATGACCGCCACCAGCTCGCACTCGTAGTGCATGTAGGCAACGTTGTCGGGGCGCCAGGTGATCTGGTTGTGGCCGGTGTAGGTGCCGGGGGATTTGATGAAGGCCAGCGGTTCGGTCGGCGGCTTGAACGCCAACTCCGCAGCGTGATCGGCATAGTTCAGGCCCAGGGCGAACATGCTGCCGGTGGCCGGTGGCAGCCACTGCACCTGGTTCTCGGCCAGCAGCCGACCGTTGGCCAGGCGCACGGCGTTATCGTTCTCGACCGTGACGGCGTGGACCCGGCCTTCAAAGTGAATGCGTGCGCGTTTCATGAGGCGGCTCCTGTTTCCTCGGCCACGATGGTATTGACGAGTCGGCCGATGCCGCTGATGTCCACTTCGACGCGATCGCCGGGCAGTACATCGACCCGGCCCTCGGGCGTGCCGGTGATCAAGACATCGCCGGCATGCAGGGTCATGAACTCGCTGATCTCGGCGATCAAGCGGGGGATGTCGCGAACGAAATTGGCCGTGTTGTTCTGCTGGCGAACCTCGCCGTTGACGTACAGCGTGACCGCCAGGCTGTGGGGGTCGGCCACGTCGGCGCTGGGCACCAGGTCGGGACCGATGGCGCAAAAGCCATCCCGGCACTTGGCCTTGACGGCGGGGCGGTAGTAGCTGTCCTCCGGCAGGCTGAATTCATTGACCACGGTGTAGCCGGCCACGTAGTTCAGCGCCTCGTCGGCGCTGACGCGGCTGGCGGACTTGCCCATCACCACACCCAACGCCGGCCCGGGTTGCAGGCGCTCGCCCTGGCCTGGATGAATCACCTCGGCTTCGTGCTGGTTGCGGGTGTTCGGCGTCTTGATGAACAGCACGGGCTTGAGCGGCGGCTTCTGGTAAGGCGCTTGCTCGAACTCGGCGAGGCGCTGCTTCAGCAGCCCCTGGTAGTTCAGCGCGACCCCGAACAGGGTGCCGGTCGCGACGTCATGCAGGGCACGGCTCATGCTTGTCTCCTGGGATGGCAGAGACCAGTGCTCTGCGGATATTGTTAACGTGTTAACAGTTATAATTAAGATGTTAACTATCGTCAAGCGTGGCAGAATCTTCCGGCACTGGTTGCCCTGCCGATTTCGGCGCAGCATGAGCGCAGGCAGTGGCCTGAATCAGAATAAAAACGAGTAATGCGTGATGACCGACCGGCAGCCGATCCCGAACATCAACATTGGCCAGGTGTACGACCAGCGCTACAGAGATGCCGAAGTGCATTACGACCGGCTCGCCAACCTGGCCGGCTTTTTTGGGCGCAACATGCCGGTCCATCGGCATGACCGGTTCTTCCAGGTTCACTACGTCAAGAGCGGCACCGTGCGGGTGTATCTGGATGATCGGCAATACGTCGAATCAGGGCCGATGTTTTTTCTCACGCCGCCGACCATTCCCCACGCTTTTGTTACCGAAGCCGACAGCGACGGACACGTACTGACGGTGCGTCAGCAACTGGTGTGGCAATTGATCGATGCCGATCCGAGCCTGGCGCCGGCGGGCGTGCAGATGCCGGCGTCCTGCGTCGCGCTGGCGCAGTTGGGGCCGGAACAGGCGGGGGAGGTGCGGCGGCTGGACTGCCTGTTCGAGGAATTGAGCGAAGAGGTGACGGCCGGGCGGCCGGGGCGCAGCGCGGCGCTGGACGGCTTGACGCGGCTGATCATGATCAGCCTGCTGCGGCTGTGCTCCAACTCCCTGGAAGCCAGGCCGGCGCGGCATGAAGACCTGAAGATCTTCCACCGTTTTAATGAGTTGATCGAAGCGCATTATTTCCAGCACTGGCCCCTGTCGCGTTATGCCGCGGACATTGGCGTGACCGAGGCGCGCCTCAACGACGTGTGTCGACGAATCGCCGACCTGCCTTCCAAGCGCTTGATCATGGAGCGCCTGATGCAGGAGGCCAAGCGGCTGCTGTTGTTCACCGGCAGCTCTGCCAATGAAATCTGCTACCAGCTCGGCTTCAAGGACCCCGCGTATTTCAGCCGGTTCTTCCAGCGTTACGCCAGGCTGACACCGGGGGAGTATCGGCAGCGGCAGTCGGGATTGCGTTGAGGGGAACTCACATCAACCGTGGCGAGGGGATTTATCCCCGCTGGGCTGCGAAGCAGCCCCCCTGATTCCTGTTGATGTACCGAGTTGTCAGGCTTTAGGGTCGCTTCGCGCCCCAGCGGGGCGGTGCGACGTTTCGCTAAATCCCCTCGCCACGGTTGCTCTTGCAGCGCTGTGATAGCGACACTAAGCTGCCGACTCGCCCATCCATACAGTTAGAACATGGCCAACCCGAGACCCTCACTGACGCTGACTCTGCTGCAAGCCCGCGAAGCGGCGATGGCTTTTTTTCGTCCGGCGCTGAACCAGCATGATCTTACGGAGCAGCAGTGGCGAGTGATCCGCATTCTGCACCAGCAGGGTGAGTTGGAGAGCCACCAGCTCGCCCATCAGGCCTGCATCCTCAAGCCCAGCATGACCGGCGTGCTCACTCGCCTGGAGCGCGACGGGCTGGTGCGGCGGCAGAAATCCAGCCAGGACCAGCGTCGGGTTTTCGTTGGCCTGACCGAGCGCGGCCAGCAGTGTTTCGTGTCCATGAGCGAAGGCATGGAAAGCAACTACCGGCGGATCGAGGAACAGTTCGGCGAAGAAAAAATGCAGCAGCTGCTGGGTTTGCTCAATGAGTTGAAAAACATCAAGCCCTGAACCTTGAGCCTTTGCCCTTAGAGCTTTTCGTGGCGAGGGAGCTTGCTCCCGCTGGGCTGCGCAGCAGCCCCAAAACCATTCAACCCGGTTCTCCAGGAAAAACCGGCTGGCAGATTGACGACTGCTGCGCAGCCGAGCGGGAGCAAGCTCCCTCGCCACAACAGCGCTTTCATGCGGTGCTGCGTTCACGCAGCTCCTGCAACCGATCAGCCCCGCCTTCGGCCACGCGATTCTGAATCAGACGATCAGAGCCACCCTCAGCCAGCTGCTGCGCAGCATGGCCATGGGAAGGGGAGCTCTTGGCCGAGGCCGCCGTTGACAAGCCGACACCGCCAACCAGCGTCAGGGCGATTGCGAGGGATGAAAGTTTCGAGAAATTGAACATGGTGATTCTCCTTGCGCGTTATTGAGTGGGCCGTGGCAGCGCCTGTGTGCTGCTGTCCGGTGTGTGCAGTTAAACGCGCAGGTGTATCGGCGATGTGTGCCGGTAAGGCGTGAAATCGGCGAATTCGTATCAATTCGCTGCCCATATACACAGCGATACAAATCCCGCCGTGACCAGCGGGTCAGACCCGTAATCCGCTGACCAGTGATCGATAATCGCACGCTAGTTCCGTCTTGATCCGTGCTGAGGCGTTGCAAGGTTATTGACCGGATTAACTGGGTAGTACATTTTAGCTGGCACTCAGCCTCGCCATGCCCAGGCAAGGCCATAATAAAAAACAGAGGTCCTCATGCGCTCCCGTCCAATGGCTTTCGCCCCGTCCCACGCCTCCAGCTCCGGTATCTGCCGGGACGTTTCAGTTTCGATCCGATAGCGCACGCGTTTGCGCTCTGTCGCGCCGGATGCATGTCGGCGCTCGGTCAACCTGTGAGGTCTTCAAGATGACAAAAGTCGTCGATCTGTATTTCAAGCTGCTGAAGCTGCTGATTGTCCTGTGCATGGTCGCGATGATCGTGCTGGTGTTTGGCAACGTCGTGCTGCGCTATGCGTTCAACTCCGGCATCAGCGTTTCGGAAGAACTGTCGCGCTGGTTCTTCGTCTGGATGATTTTCCTCGGCGCCCTGGTGGCGCTCAAGGACCGCGCCCATCTGGGCATGAACAGCCTGGTCAAGCGCTTGCCGCCCGCCGGCAAGCGTGCCTGCCTGGTCATCAGCCATCTGCTGATGCTGTATATCTGCGGCTTGATCGTCAGCGGCAGCTGGCAACAGGCGGTGATCAACCTGGACGTGGTCGCGCCGGCTTCGGGTCTGTCGATGGCGTTGTTCTACGCCGCCGGCCTGGTGTTCGGCGTCAGCGCCACCGTCATTCTGCTGTATGAACTGTACCTGGCGCTGTTCGGTAAACTCGCGGATGACGAGCTGGTGATGGTCGAAGCCAGCGATCCTTCGGCAACCAACCACGACACCCTCAAAGGTAGCCGCCCATGACCTTGGCCATTTTCCTCGGGTCGTTGATGGGCAGCATGGCGCTGGGTATGCCGATTGCCTTTGCCTTGCTGGTGGTCAGCGTCGCGCTGATGTTCTACCTGGACCTGTTCGATGCCCAGATCATCGCGCAGAACCTGCTCAATGGCGCTGATAGCTTTCCGTTGATGGCCGTGCCGTTCTTCATGCTTGCCGGTGAGGTCATGAATGTCGGCGGCCTGTCCAAGCGTATCGTCAACATTGCCATGGCGCTGGTGGGGCACAAGCGCGGAGGCCTGGGTTATGTCGCGATCATCGCCTCCTGCCTGTTGGCGTCGCTATCCGGTTCGGCGGTGGCTGATGCCGCGGCACTGGCAGCGCTGCTGGTGCCGATGATGGTGCTGGCCGGGCACAACCGAGGGCGTTCGGCCGGGCTGATCGCCGCTGGCAGCACCATCGCGCCGGTCATTCCGCCGAGCATCGGTTTCATCGTTTTTGGCGTGGCCTCCGGGGTATCGATCTCCAAGCTGTTCCTGGCCGGAATTGTGCCCGGGCTCATGCTCGGTGCCGGGCTCGCCATCGCCTGGTGGTTCATCTCCCGCCGCGAGAATGTCGAGACGGCGCCCAAGCGCTCCCGTGCCGAGGTACTGCGCACATTGCTGGACGGCAGTTGGGCGATGGGCCTGCCGCTGATCATCATCCTCGGCCTCAAGTTCGGCATCTTCACCCCCACGGAAGCGGCGGTGGTCGCGGCGGTCTATTCGCTGTTCGTGTCGTTGGTGATCTACCGGGAAATGAAGATCAGCCAGCTGTACGAAGTGATCCTGTCATCGGCCAGGACCACCTCGGTGGTGATGTTGCTGGTGGCGGCCGCGATGGTCTCGTCGTGGCTGGTGACCATCGCCGACCTGCCGGGCCAGTTGGCCGACCTGCTGGCGCCGTTCATGGACAACCAGACCCTCCTGCTGCTGGTGATGATGGCGCTGATCATCCTGGTCGGCACGGTGATGGACATGACCCCGACCATCCTCATCCTCACGCCGGTGCTGATGCCCGCGGTGATCCAGGCGGGCATCGACCCGGTGTACTTCGGCGTGCTGTTTCTGATCAACACCGCGATTGGCCTGATCACGCCGCCGGTGGGCACGGTGCTCAACGTGGTCTGCGGCGTGGCGAAGCTGGAATTCGAGGAAATCGTGCGTGGCGTGTGGCCGTTCATGCTTGCGCAATTTGCGGTGCTGTTCCTGCTGGTGCTGTTCCCTCAGCTCGTCCTGGGACCGTTGAAGTTCTTCACCGGTTGATGCCGGTGCAATCCGTAGCAGCTCGAAACCAACAACAATAAAGATCGGAGACTGACATGCAAAAACTGATGAAAACCCTGCTGGCCGGGGCCTGCGCAACAGGCTTGCTGCTCGGCAGCGTGGCCGGCCACGCCGCTGAGATCCGCGAGCGCACCCTGCGTTTTGCCTTCCAGAACGTCAAGGAACATCCGCAAGGGCAGGGCGCGCAGAAGTTTGCCGACCTGCTCAGTGAAAAGAGCGGCGGCAAGCTCAAGGTTCGTCTGTTCCCTGGCGGAACCCTGGGCGGCGATGTGCAGACCGTCTCGGCCCTGCAAGGCGGCACGCTGGATATCACGGTGCTGAACTCCGGCATCCTCGCTGCCCAGGCCGCGGATTTCGCCATGCTCGATTTCCCGTTCCTGTTCAACAACGCCGAGGAAGCCCACGCGGTCATCGACGGGCCGGTCGGCCAGAAACTCGCGGCGCAGTTGGACAGCAAGGGCCTGGTCGGCCTGGGTTACTGGGACCTGGGGTTTCGTCACCTGACCAACAGCAAGCATCCGGTGGCGAAACTTGAAGACATGCAGGGCTTGAAGGTTCGTGTCATCCAGTCGCCGATCTATCTGGAAACCTTCAGTGCCCTGGGCGCCAACCCGGTGCCGATGGCTTTCCCGGAGGTCTATACCGGCCTGGAGCAACACACTATTGATGG
The DNA here is from genome assembly GCF_051132075.1 of Pseudomonas sp. R3-56. NCBI lineage: Bacteria > Pseudomonadati > Pseudomonadota > Gammaproteobacteria > Pseudomonadales > Pseudomonadaceae > Pseudomonas > Pseudomonas sp. R3-56. The sequence goes on from NZ_CP071657.1 coordinate 2,571,858, forward strand.
TCAGGAAAACCCGTTCACGGTGATCGAAGGCAACAAATTCTACGAGGTGCAGAAGTACCTTTCGGTGACAGGCCACATCTTCAATCCGCAGTCGTTGATCATCAGCCAGAAAACCTGGAACCGCCTCAACGACGATGAAAAGGCGCTGATCCGCGAGGCCGCGAGCGAGGCGCAGAAGTTCCAGCGTGAAGTCACCGCGGCGAGCATGGACAAGGCCAAGGCGACGCTGGCGGGCGCCATGACCGTCAACGAAATCACCCCGGCCGAGAAAGATCGTTTCCGCGAACGCGTGCAGCCGGTGATCGATAAATTCGCCAGATCCCTGGACGGTGAGCTGGTAAAGATGATGTACGCCGAAATCGCCAAGGTGCGGGCGGGGCAGTGAGACCCCTTTAGAGACCCTGAACTGTGGGAGCGAGCTTGCTCGCGATAGCGGAGTGTCAGTTGATGAAATGTCGACTGATCTGGCGCCTTCGCGAGCAGGCTCGCTCCCACAGTGGTTTTGGGTTGAATTCAGGATCTGCATGCGCCACAGATGCTCTTGTGGGAGCGAGCCTGCTCGCGAAAGCGGGGTGTCAGTCAATGATGATATCGACTGACCTGGCGCCATCGCGAGCAGGCTCGCTCCTACAGTGGTTTTGGGTTGGATTCAGGATCTGCGTGCGCGAAAGATGCTCTTGTGGGAGCGGGCTTGCTCGCGATAGCGGTGTGTCAGTCAATGGAGATGTCGACTGAGCGGACGCCTTCGCGAGCAGGCTCGCTCCCACAGGTTTTATATTTGCAGATACATCACTGGGCGCCGGGGACGGCCAGCCACTGTCCGATCACTTTCTGGTAGCTGCCATTGGCCTTGCTCAGGTGCAGCCACTGGTCGACGTACATTTTCCAGGTGTGGTCATCGCGCGGCAGCAGGTAGGCCTTCTCGCCGTATTGCAGGTACTGGGTCGGGTTGACGGCGCACAGGCCCGGCTTGAGTTTCTGCTGGTAGAGCGCTTCGGAGGCGTCGGTGATCATTACGTCGGCGCGTTTTTCCAGAAGCTCCTGGAAGATGGTCACGTTGTCATGGAAAGCCAGCTGGCCCTTGGGCAGGAATGCCCGCACGAAGGCTTCGTTGGTGCCCCCGGCCGGCTCGACAAGACGCACCGAAGGCTGGTTCATCTGCTCGATGGTCTGGTAGCGCGACTGGTCTTCGCAACGCACCAGGGGGATCTTGCCGTCAACGTCCAGGGTGCTGCTGAAATAGGCTTTTTTCTGCCGTTCCAGGGTCACCGAAATCCCGCCCATGCCGAGGTCACATTTGCCGGCCAACATGTCTGGCATCAGGGTTTTCCAGGTGGTCTGGACCCATTGCACCTTGACGCCGAGGCTGCTGGCGAGGGAACGGGCCATGTCGATGTCGATGCCCTCGTATTCACCCGATGCGGCCTTGTAGGTATAGGGCTTGTAGTCGCCTGTCGTGCACACCCGCAGTTCACCTTGTTGCAGGACCTTGTCCAGGTGCGAAGGGGTTGGCTCGGCCAGGGCGCTGCCGCAGAGCGCCAGCAGGCCACAGAACGTCATCGTGCTTGTTATGGTTTTCATGGATCGGACGTCTCGCAAAGGGAGGGACAAGACGGGCGAGTGTAGTAAAAGTGTCGGCGGGCTGTCACCGGATCGTCGGGACGAGCAGTCAGCCTGGCGCGATCCCGGCGGCTTTCTGCCGCAGACTCTCCAGATAGGCACAGAACATATCGGCCATGGCATCGGCATAGGCCCGGATTTCCTCGCCGGAGCGTGGCGTTGCCGAAAATCGCTTACCCACGGAACCGAGCGTGGTGATGATCAGGTCACCGGCCAGGGCGCGGGTCTGCGCGCTGGCTTCCGGCAGCACTTGTTGCATGAAAGCGTCCACCGATTGCTGCACCGAGATTCGCGCCGTCTGATGTTCGGGGGCATCGCGGTAGAGCGGGGCGGCGTCATTGAGGGCGATGCGTATCTGCGCCTCGTCGCATTCGGACTGGATGAACGCCTGCACCAGATCCCTCAATCGCTGCAGAGGCGGCTTGCCCTGGTCCTCGAGAATGTCCCGCAGCATGGCGGTGGTTTGTTGCCACTCGTCACTCTGCAACCGGAACAGGATCGCCGCCTTGTTCGGGAAGTATTGATACACCGACCCGACGCTGACGCCCGCGCGCTCCGCCACACGAGCCACGGTGAAACGCGGGGCGCCGTGGCTTGCCAGAACCTGAACAGCCGCCTCCAGGACGGCCGCCACGAGTTCGGTGGAGCGGGCCTGTTTCGGCTGTTTGCGCGAGGAAATCTGCGGGCTTGGGCGTTCGGACATGAAGTTCATGCACCTCGAAAGGAATGCGAATAGGCAATGCGACGGATTATTCGTATCTTGAATGCGACTAATTGATCGCATTCTAGTCGGCTGCACAGACGCCGTTCAACTTCACTTCGCTTCCTTTCCATGGGTAGGGTCATGACTCAAAATCTTCATCACGGCGCCGCATCGGCGCTCGGGGCAACCGTCGAGGCCAATCCGGCGCTCAAGCTGTTGCCGCTCACACTGACCGTGTTTGTCGGTTTCCTCACCATCGGCATGCAATTGCCGGTCTTGCCGCTGCACCTGCATGACACGCTGGGCATGGGCACGCTGGTGATTGGCCTAGTGGTCGGGGCACAGTTCGCCGCGGCGCTGCTGTCACGGGCCTGGGCCGGCAATTTTGCCGACCTGCGTGGCGGCAAGCGCGCGGTCATGGCCGGTCTGGTGACGGCCGCCGTTTCCGGGCTGGTCTACCTGCTTTCCCTGGCGTTCGTTGCCGCGCCGGTTACGTCGGTCTGGCTTTTGTCGGGCGGCCGCGTGCTGCTGGCGATCGGGGAAAGCCTCATCGTTACCGGAGCGATGGGCTGGGGCATCGGTCTGGTGGGGCCGCAGCATGCCGGCAAGGTCATGGCCTGGAACGGCATCGCCATGTACGGCTCCTACGCACTGGGTGCGCCGCTCGGTGTTGCGTTGAATGCCGGTTGGGGCTTCGTGGGTATCGTCCTGGCCTCGATGTTCGTGCCGCTGCTGGCCTTGGCGATTGTCGCCGGCGTGCGCGCCGTCGCCCCTACGGCGACCCGGCGTACACCGTTCTACAAGATGCTCGGCGCTGTCTGGGTTCCCGGCCTGGGGTTGGCGTTCTGCAGCGTCGGTTTTGGTGTTCTCACGGCGTTTATCGCCCTGTTGTTCGCGGCCCGGGAGTGGGGCAACGCCTCGTTGGCGTTCACCGCGTTCGGCGTGGCGTTCATCGGTGCGCGGCTGCTGTTCGGGCACCTTCCGGACAAGATTGGTGGCGCCCGTGTGGCACTGGTCTGTGTGTTGATCGAAAGCGTTGGGCTGCTGCTGATCTGGAGCGCCGACAGCGCGACCAGCGCCTACCTGGGGGCGGCACTCACCGGTTTCGGTTATTCCCTGGCGTTTCCCGGCTTTGGCGTGGAAGCGGTGCGGCGTGCACCACCGCAGGCTCGCGGTCTCGCCATGGGCGCCTATGTCGCCTTTCTCGATATTGCCTTGGGCATCACCAGCCCGCTGGCCGGCCTGTTGGCGAGTGGCTGGGGCATTGGTGCGGTTTACCTGGGCGGCGCTATCGCCGTGGCGCTGTCGTTTGTAGTGGCTTTGGTGTTGCTCGGAAGGCAGCCAGGCAAGCTCCCTCGCTAGCGGGATACAAGTCCGTGATCGATCGCGTATTTCACCAGCGCCGCAGGCTTGTCGATATTGAGTTTGCGGCGGATGCTCAGGCGGTGGGTTTCGACGGTACGTACGCTGATGTCCAGTTCACGGGCCATTTCCTTGTTGTTGAGCCCCTCGACCATTTTCGCCAGGACCTGGCTCTCGCGCGGCGTCAGTTCGCTGTCGGTGTTCGGGTCGGTGGCGAGGCGCTGGGCGATCTCGGCGCTGTAGAAGGTGCCGCCGCCGATGATGGCTTCGATGGCGGCAATGATCTCCTTGGAAGGTGAATTCTTCAGGACGTAACCGCTGGCACCGGCGCGCACGGATTCACTGATGTACTCATGATTGTCGTACATGCTCAGGATGAGGATCTTCAAGCCGGGGTATTGCTTGCCCAGCAGCCGGGTCAGCTCGAGGCCGTTCATGTCCTTCAGGCCGATGTCCATCAGCAGCAGGTCCGGCTGGCAGCGCCCGACCATGTCGATCGCTTGCGCGCCGTTCTCCGCTTCGCCGACCACGTCCAGGCGGGGCATGACGGACAGCAGCGCGCGAATGCCGTCACGAACCAGCGAGTGATCGTCGACCAGGGCGACGCGTATGGCGGGGGGCAGGGTCATGGGCAGGTGCTCTTGTGGAAATGAACGCGCATCAACTTTCCGTGGCCGACAGGGTCATGGGCAACAGGATATCCAGTTCGCTTCGTCCCGGAACCGAGGTCATTTCCAGGCGCCCGCCAAAATGCTCGACCCGTTCGCGGATATTACGCAGGCCGATGCCGGTGTGACCACGCTCGACCTGCGGGACGTTGAAGCCCATCCCGTCATCCACCACGGTCAGGCGCAGGGATTGACCCGAACCGAACAGGGTGATGGCGACTCGTTTCGCCCCGGCGTGTCGCTCGATGTTGGTCAGCGCCTCCTGGGCAATCCGGAACAGCGAGACCGGGGCGCCGTTTTCCAGGCGACAGTCGAATTCGTTGCTTCGGTAGGACACTTCCAGGCCACTGCGCTGTTCGAATTCGGCCGCGAGCTGGCCGATGGCGGCGGGCAGGCCCAGGGTATCGAGCAACGAGGAACGCAAATCATGGGAAATACTGCGGATCTCACCGATCGCTTCGCCCAGTCGATCGGTGGCATTCTTCAAGATGCCGAGGCCATTTTCCTGGCCGTTCTCGATCACATGGCTGGCCAGTTCGAACTGGAACTTGATCGAAACCAACAGCTGGCTGATGCCGTCGTGGAGTTCGCGAGACACCCGTGAGCGCTCTTCCTCCTGCAAGCTGACTATACGCTGGTTCAAGCGCTGCAGTTTCTTGTCGGCCAGGCGATGCTCGCTGACATTGAGGGTGATGCCGCCGGCAAACACCAGCAGCACCGCGACCAACGCGATGGCGGCGATGGCCTGCATGGTGGTGTGGATGCCCTGGGCCACTTCGGCGCGAGCCTGCTGGGTGGCGCGTTCGACGTCTTCCAGGTAGATCCCGGTGCCCAGCATCCAGCCCCAACGATCGAGCATCACGACGTAGGCGAGCTTGTCGGTTACCTGGCCGGAGGAGGGCTTGTTCCAGGCATAGCGCTGAAAGCCTTCGCCTGATTCGGCGCTCTTGAGCAAGGCCTGGATGACGGGCAGGCCTTGAGGATCCTTCATGTCCCAGAGATATTGCCCCACCAGCTCCGACTGGCGGGCATGCATCAGGCTGCGACCCTGGCGGTCGTAGACGAAAAAATAACCATTGATGCCAAAGCTGAGCTTGCGCAGTTCTTCCAGCACCTGCTGTTGTGCCCGCGCATCTCCCTGGCCGTCGTTGTACAACGGGGCGATCAGGCTCTGCGCCATCTCTACGTAGTTCTTCAGCTCGGCGCGTTTACTGGCCAGGATACTGTCTTCGATCAGCTGCGCCTGTTGGTCACCCAACTGGCGATTGAGCGAGATGACCAAGGCACCAATAACGGCAATCGCCAGGACCAGTGGCAGGATCCCGAGAGCGACGATCTTGTGTTTGAGCAGCATCTGTACTCCTGTCCGGATCCGGCGGGGAGGCGAATGGCGGCATCATATGCCAAACCCATGGGCGAAACATAAAACCTGTGGGAGCGAGCCCGTGTGGGAGCAGGCTCGCTCCCACAGGGAGGAAGGGGCATCTACGTAGTACTACGGATTTATTTATTGACGGCCAGCAGGGATATTGGGCCAGCTCCGAATTGCCGGGGCCACACTATAAAAACAATCGCCGCAATCCATTGGATATCGGCAGGAGACATGCAATGACAACCCGTCTGGTTAAACACCTCGCCTGGTTTGCCGTGGCTGTTCTGGGAGCGTGTGCGCTGAGCGTCGTGGCCCTGCGCCGCGGAGAGCCGATCAACGCCCTCTGGATCGTCGTCGCGGCCGTGGCCATCTACCTGGTCGCCTACCGCTACTACAGCCTCTTCATCGCCAACAACGTGATGCAACTCGATGCGCGCCGGGCCACGCCCGCCGTGCTCAACAACGATGGCCTGGACTACGTCCCGACCAACAAACACATTCTTTTCGGCCACCACTTCGCGGCCATTGCCGGCGCGGGGCCGCTGGTCGGGCCGGTGCTGGCGGCGCAGATGGGCTATCTGCCCGGCACGCTCTGGCTGATCGCCGGCGTGGTGCTGGCCGGTGCGGTGCAGGACTTCATGGTCCTGTTCCTGTCGACCCGCCGCAACGGTCGCTCCCTGGGCGACATGGTGCGCGAGGAAATGGGCCGCATCCCCGGCACCATCGCGCTGTTCGGCTGCTTCCTGATCATGATCATCATCCTCGCGGTGCTGGCGCTGATCGTGGTCAAGGCCCTGGCCGAGAGCCCGTGGGGCATCTTCACGGTGATGGCGACCATCCCGATCGCGATGTTCATGGGCATCTACATGCGCTACATCCGCCCGGGCCGCATCGGTGAAATCTCGCTCATCGGCGTGCTGTTGCTGCTCGGTTCGATCTGGCTGGGCGGGCAGATCGCCGCCGACCCGGTCTGGGCCAAGGCCTTCACCTTCACCGGGATCCAGATCACCTGGATGCTGATCGGCTACGGTTTTGTCGCCGCGGTGCTGCCGGTGTGGCTGATCCTGGCGCCACGGGACTACCTGTCCACCTTCCTCAAGATCGGCACCATCATCGCCCTGGCGATCGGCATCCTGGTGACCATGCCCGAGCTGAAAATGCCGGCGCTGACCCAGTTCACCGACGGCACCGGACCGGTGTGGAAGGGCGGTCTGTTCCCGTTCCTGTTCATCACCATCGCCTGCGGCGCGGTCTCGGGTTTCCACGCGCTGATCTCCTCGGGCACCACGCCCAAGCTGCTGGATAACGAAACCAACGCCCGCTACATCGGTTACGGCGGCATGCTGATGGAGTCGTTCGTGGCGATCATGGCGATGGTCGCGGCCTCGGTGATCGAGCCGGGCGTGTACTTCGCCATGAACAGCCCGGCGGCGATCGTCGGCACCGACGTGGTGGCCGTGGCCCAGACCGTCAGCAGTTGGGGTTTTGCAATCACCCCCGACGCGCTGCAAGCGGTGGCCAAGGACATCGGCGAGACCACCATCCTGGCCCGTGCCGGCGGTGCGCCGACCCTGGCGGTGGGTATCGCGCAGATCCTCCACTCGGTGCTGCCGGGTGAGAACACCATGGCGTTCTGGTACCACTTCGCGATCCTGTTCGAAGCGCTGTTCATCCTCACCGCGGTAGACGCCGGCACCCGTGCCGGGCGGTTCATGCTGCAGGACCTGCTCGGCTCGTTCGTGCCGGCCCTCAAGCGCACCGAATCGTGGACCGCCAACCTGATCGCCACCGCGGGCTGCGTCGCGCTGTGGGGTTACCTGCTGTACCAGGGCGTAATCGATCCGCTGGGCGGCATCAACACCTTGTGGCCGCTGTTCGGCATCTCCAACCAGATGCTGGCCGGTATCGCGCTGATGCTCGCCACCGTGGTGCTGATCAAGATGAAGCGCCAGCGCTACGTCTGGGTCACGCTGCTGCCGGCCAGCTGGCTGCTGATCTGCACCACCACCGCGGGCCTGATCAAGCTGTTCGACGCCAACCCGGCGATCGGCTTCCTGGCCCTGGCGCGCAAGTACAACGATGCCCTGGCCGCCGGCCAGATCCTGGCCCCGGCCAAGAGCATCGAGCAGATGCAGCACGTGGTGTTCAACGCCTACACCAACGCGACGCTGACGGTGTTGTTCCTGTTCGTGGTCTTCAGCATCCTGTTCTACGCGCTCAAGGTCGGCATCGCCGCCTGGGGCACGAAAGAACGCACGGACAAGGAAGCGCCCTTCCAGGCGCTGCCGGACGCTTGATAGGGGATTGCAACGATGTTCAATGACTTGAGTCGCCTCGGTAAATACCTCGGTCAGGCCGCCCGCCTGATGGTCGGCATGCCCGACTACGACAACTACGTCGAGCACATGCAAACCAAGCACCCCGACAAACCGATGATGGACTACGAGGCGTTCTTCCGAGAACGCCAGGAAGCCCGCTACGGTGGCAAGGGTGGCCCCAAATGCTGTTGAACTGAAGTAATCCCCTGTGGGAGCGAGCTTGCTCGCGATAGCGGAGTGTCAGTCAAGGATGATGTCGACTGACCTGACGCCTTCGCGAGCAGGCTCGCTCCCACAGTTGTTTTGGGTTGGCCCCAGGATTTGCATACGCCACAGATGCCCTTGTGGGGTAGACTCAGGATTGTATGTGCGCAGAAAGGCAAATGTGGCGAGGGAGCTTGCTCCCGCTGGCGTGCGCAGCAGGCCCCGGCGGTTCTTCAGGCTGACCGCATCGCCCGTCTTGCGACTGCTGCGCAGCCGAGCGGGAGCAAGCTCCCTCGCCACATTGTCTGGCTTGATCCTTTGATCATTCAGCCAGCAACACCGCCGCATCAAACCCCACCCGCAGGTTGCCCCAGTGACGGCCGCCAAAGAAGAACGGTACGTCGATCTCGGTCATGATTTCCCCGGTGTCGCGCAGGTAGGTCTGGAGCAGGAAGCGCTGGACATTGCCCGCCGCGCGCAGGCCGATCGGGTCGTTGAAGATCCGCTTGTTGCGGCACACCGGCAGGTCGACCGCGCGGTCGCCGGTGGGTTGCTTGGACACCCAGCTGTTGTTGACCGGGCAATAGCCCTTCGTATCGACGATGAACGAGACCTTGCCGCCCGGCGTGCTGCGGGTCAGCTTGTCGCATTCTTCCTGGCAGACCCGGGCGAAGCGTTCGGTGTAGCTGGTCATGTATTGCTTGGGATCGGTACCCGGGATCAGCTGGTAATTCTGGTCGAACAGGTTGACGCCTTGTTCCTGTAGCGCCTGCAGCTGAACCTGCAGCGTGTCGCGGCATTCGCTGGCGCGGGTGATGGCGGCGTCCAGCTTGCCGTGGCCGAGCACGAAGCGGCCCAGCAGCGTCTGGACCTTCTCGGCAACACCGGACAGATCGCGGGTGGCGGTCGCCGACTGCTGCATGCGCTGGTCGATCGACTGGCTGTCGGCATGGATCTGGGTGACGCGTTCGTTGATACCGGTGTTGGAGTCGGCGAACTGCTGGATGTGGTCGGCGATATCCGCCAGTTTGCCGTTGGTGGACTCGAAGTCGACGATCATGCTCTCGAAATGGCCAGAGGCGCGTTCCACTACCTTCTGGGTTTCCCGGGCGCTGTGGCTGATCTGGGTGGTCTGCTCGTGGGTGGAGCTGACCTCCTGGAGCATCGCGTCGATGTTGCGCGAAATATCATCGGTAGCCCGGCTGACGTTCTGCGCCAGGGTGCGCACTTCATCGGCGACCACGGCGAAGCCACGGCCACTTTCCCCGGCGCGCGCCGCTTCGATGGCGGCGTTGAGTGCCAGCAGGTTGGTCTGGGCGGAAATCTGCTGGATCAGCCCGACGATGGATTTGATGCTCGACGAACGCTGGTTCAGCGCGTCCACCAGCGTGGCGAATTCACCCAGGCTGCTGGAAATCTCGCTGATGTTGCCGGTCACTTCCAGCAACTCGGCATAGGAGTCGCGGGCCATGTTCAGGTTCTGCGCGGTGGTGCTGGAGATGCCCTGGGTCTGGCGCGAGACTTCTTCGATACGGCCCACGGCGGTGTTGCTCTGGTCCATCACTTCCTTGGCGAAGCGCGCCTGGTGGGTCGCGCTGTCGCTGGAGTCGCTGATGTTCTTCAATGAACGGGCCGACTCCACGGCAATGTGCACCGTCAAGGCCTGGACGTTGCTGATGATCTCGCGTTGCTTGGCCAGGAAGCGGTTGCAGGTGGCGGCCAGCGTGCGGATCTCGTCATGGGTGACCAGCGGCAAGTCCTTGGACAAGTCGCCCTCGCCGTTGGCGATCTCTTCCAGCGCCTTGGTCATCACAGTGACGGGGCGCACGATGAGGTGGCGGAAATACCAGACCATGAAGCTGATCATGCCGAACGTCAGGAGCGCGCCGAAGAGCAGGGCATGGGTGAGGCTGTCGAGACGATCTTCGATCTGGCCCAGCAGCGCGGCGTCCAGTTGGGCCGTGCGCAACTGCACGAGAATATCGGCCCGGGCACTGACGGCGACCCAGTACAGCAGGCCACTGACGACGACCAGCAGGAAAAGGCTTGAAAGCTTTTTGGTGAGGGTATCGAAGAATTGCATCTCGATAGACTCGTACAAGGCCTTTAACGTCTGCATGCCGCTGCTCCTGGGCAAAAAAATCACTGAATGGAATACATTCGACCGCTGACGCCAAAGCTTTAGGGTAGCAGGGCGATTTGATATCACTTTCCACCATTTGACCTGACTCACTGCAAAAAACTGTGGGAGCGAGCTTGCTCGCGATATCGGTGGACCTGTTACATCGAAGGTGAACGTACCGCCCTCATCGCGAGCAAGCTCGCTCCCACAGGGGGATAGCGCTATCAATTTGATACAAAAGATTTACTGGGAATTATTCTCAAAGTATATTCGCTCTCATTCACATCCCCCCATGAGTGCAGCGTCTTGAATCGTTCCACCCCCCTCGCTTACCGCAATGCCCTCGTCAAATGTGTTTTACCTGCGCTGTCCTGCTGTTTCATGGCAAGCCCCTTGAAGGCCCAGGACACCCTTGAACTGCCCACCACGGATGTGAAAGGCAGTCGGATCATTCAGGACGAAGGCTACACGGCGACGCAAGCCAGCACGGCGAGCAAGAGCGATGTACCGATCAAGGAAGAGGCGCAGTCGATCAACGTGGTGACCCAGCAGACCCTGGCGGACTACCAGGTGCGCTCGCTTGACGACGCGATGAAGTTCGTCAGCGGCGTCAGCCAGGGCAACACCCTGGGGGGCTCCCGGGACTCGCTGGTCAAGCGCGGTTTTGGTACCAACGATGACGGTTCGATCCTGCGCGATGGTGTGCGTTCGAACCTGGGCCACAACTTCAGCGCCACCACTGAGCGAGTCGAAGTGCTAAAAGGCCCGGCCTCTATGTTGTACGGCGCGCTGGAACCGGGTGGCCTGATCAACGTCATCAGCAAGAAGCCCGAATACACCCAGAGCACCACGCTGAGCGGCTCCGCCTACAGCGAGGGCGGCGGCACCATGGCCCTGGACACCACCGGGCCGTTGGGCGACACCGGGTTGGCCTATCGCCTGATCGCCGAACGCGGCCATGAGGATTACTGGCGCAACTACGGCGTCAACGAGAGCACGCTGGTGGCGCCATCGCTGGCCTGGACCGGCGAGAGTGCTTCGTTGAACCTGAGTTATGAGTACAACGAATATTCCAATCCGTTTGACCGTGGCACGGTGTTCAAGAATGGGCATCCGGCCGACATCGACTATGACAAGCGCCTGGACGAGCCTTGGGCCAAGAGCGTCGGGATCCGCGAGACGGCCACCGCGCGGTTCGAGTACGAGTTGAGCGAAGCGTGGAAAACCCGGGTGACCTACGGCTGGAACAATGACCGCTACAGTCTTGCGATTGCCCAGCCCAACTCGCTGGTCGGCAATACCCTGCGGCGAGCCGCCAACGGCGCTCACTACGATGATGAAACCCGTTACGCCAGTTGGGATTTCATCGGCAAGCAGGAGCTGTTCGGCCAGCGCCATGACCTGCTGGTCGGTGCCGATAATCAGGTGTCTGACCAGTACCGTGGCAAGACCTACCGCGGGCCAGTGCGGGGCGGCTTCGATATCACGGCGCCGGTGTACGGAGGTTTGGCGCAGCCCAGCGTCATCAACCCCGCCCAGAGCAACCTGAGTAACCAGCTGACGTCCAGCTCGGTGTACCTGAAGGATAACTGGCACTTGGATGATCGCTGGATCCTGGTCTTTGGTGGGCGTTATCAACACTACGATCAGTTCAGCAAGCAAGGGTCGATCACGAGCGTGCCGGTTCGCGACGACAACGGCGATGCCTTTGTGCCGTTCCTGGGCCTGGTCTACAAGGCCACCGAGGACCTGTCGCTGTATGGCAACTACAGTCATTCGTTCAAGCCCAACGATACCGTGGATGACAACCTCAGCACCTTCAAGCCGGAGGAGGGTCGCAGTTACGAAATCGGGGCCAAGTACGATCCGTTGCCGGGGCTGAACATCAATCTGGCGTTGTTCGATATCGTCAAAAAGAACGTGGTCACTACCACCCTGATCGGCGGGCAGAACATCGCCGAAGCCGCCGGCAAGGTCGGCTCCCAAGGCGTTGAGCTGGACATCACCGGACGTTTGGCCGAGCGGTGGGACTTGATCGGCACCTACGCCTACACCCACACCGAAATACTGGATGATCCAAGAAACGAAGGTCACCGTCTGGCCGATGCTCCCAAGCACACCGCCAGCCTGTACCTGAGCCACCATCTGAACGTGCCGGCCGAATTCGGCGCCTGGCACGCCGGGGCCGGAGCGCGGTATGTCGGCGAACGCGCCGCCAACAACGCCAACGATTTCGGGCTCAGCAGCTACACCGTCGCCGACGCGTTCTTGCGCTGGGAGTCGCCGGTGTTCGGACAAAAGACCTCGTTGCAGTTGAACGTCGACAACCTGTTCGACAAGCAGTACTACCCGTCGTCTACCGGGAGCCAGTTGCAGGTCAACGTCGGCGAGCCGCGTACTGCCAGATTGAGCGCCAGCGTGACGTTTTGATCGCAGTGCTTGAATAAAAATGCCCGGGCATCAAATGTCCGGGCATTTTTTTTCAGCTTCAATCCGCCTTCGCGAGCAGGCTCGCTCCCACATAGGCTGCGGGTGTTCCAGACCCTGTGGGAGCGAGCCTGCTCGCGAAGACGGTGGCACATTCAACATTGATACTGACTGACACTACGCTTTCGCGAGCAAGCCCGCTCCCACAGGATCAGCGAAACGCCGGCACCACCTGCTGGATGAACAACTCCAGGGATTTTTTCTTCTCGGCATGCGGCAAGCTGTTGTCGCACCAGAAACTGAACTCGTCCACGCCCAGTTCCTGGTAGTACTTGATCCGCTCGATGATTTCCTGCGGGGTGCCGATCATGGTGTTCTTGCGGATGTTCTCCAGCTGGAACTCCGGGCGCTCGGCGAATTTTTCTTCCGGGCTTGGCGCCAGGAAACCGTTGACCGGCACCTGCTTGTTGCCGAACCAGGCGTCGAAGGTGCGATAGAACTTCGAGATTGCCTGGGCACCGATCTTCCAGCCCTCGGGATCGTCCTCGGCGTGCACATGGGTGTGGCGCAGCACCATCAATTGCGGACGTGGCACGTCGGGATTGTTGTCCAGGGCGGCCTGGAATTTGTTCTTCAGGTCGAGGACTTCTTCATCGCCTTTCATCAAAGGCGTGACCATCACGTTGCAGCCATTGGCGACGGCGAAGTTGTGCGAGTCAGGGTCGCGGGCGGCGATCCACATCGGCGGATGAGGCTTGCGGATGGGCTTGGGCACGCAGGTGGAAGTGGGGAATTTCCAGATCTCGCCGTCGTGGGCGTAGTCGCCTTGCCACAGGGCGCGCACCACCGGGACCATTTCCCGCAATGCCTGGCCGCCGGAAGAGGCTGGCATGCCACCGGCCATGCGATCGAACTCCACCTGATAGGCACCCCGGGCCAGCCCGACTTCCATGCGGCCGTTGCTGATAACGTCGAGCAACGCGCATTCGCCAGCCACTCGCAGCGGGTGCCAGAACGGCGCGATGATGGTGCCGGCGCCGAGGTGAATGGTCGTGGTCTTGCCGGCCAGGTACGCCAGCAGCGGCATCGGGCTTGGCGAAATGGTGTATTCCATGGCGTGGTGTTCGCCGATCCACACGGTACTGAAACCGCCGGCTTCGGCCATCAGCGTCAGCTCGCTGAGGTCTTCGAACAACTGGCGATGGCTGACGCTTTCGTCCCAGCGCTCCATGTGTACGAACAGGGAAAATTTCATGGCGCTTTCTCTTTATTGTTGACGATCGGTTCAGGCGAGGACGGGCAGGGCGCCCATCTTGCCGTGGCAATAAACCAGCGGCCCCGGTGTGTGTTGCGGCACGATCAGGTTCTTCACGGCGCCGACCATGATGGCGTGGTCGCCACCCTCGTATTCACGCCACAGTTCGCATTCGATGATGGCGGTGGCGTTGCTCAACAACGGATTGCCCAGCTCGCTCAAGGTCCATTCGATGCCCTGGGCCTTGTCCTTGCCTTTGCGGGCGAACGCGTAGGCTTCGTTCTGCTGGCCGCCGGAAAGCACGTGGATGGCGAAGCGTTTGTTCCGGATCAGCAGCGGATAGGAATCGGAGCTGTAGTTGGGGCAGAACAGCACCAGGGCCGGGTCCATCGACAATGAACTGAAGGCGCTGGCGGTCAACCCGACGATTTGTCCGTCATCGTCCAGCGTGGTGATCACCGTCACCCCGGACGGGAACGAACCCATGACTTGTTTGTAGAGGTTGGCATCGATCATTTCGCAGTCCTCGCTCGCAGGCGGTTATGACGCAGTGTTCTCAGTGGGCGCCGGCGGCCTTGTTCAGGTCGCTCTCGGCCCATTGGGTGTAGACGCAGGCATCGGCGGCGGCCCAGCGCACCCGCACCGGGTCGCCGGCCTTGAGCGGCATGCCGGCGGCGGACAGCGCCTTGACGGTCATGTGAGTGCCGCCGGACGTCACCACGCTGCAGGTCTGGCTTTCGCCAAGAAAAAGCACCTCCACGACCTTGGCCGAGACTTCGTTCCAGCCGGCGGGCAGGGTGTCCTGGGTCGCCTGCTCGACACTCAGGGCCAGGGCTTTTTCCGGACGCACCATCAGCAACACATCCTGCTCGGATTGCAGGCCGGCGGTCAGGCGGATCGACAGCGATTGGCCTTCGAACGTCGCCGCAGCATTGCCCTGGGCCTTGAGCTTGAGGAAGTTGGAGTTGCCCAGGAATGACGCGACAAAGGCGTTCGGCGGGTTCTGATAGAGGTCGTAGCCACTGCCCAGGCCGACGATCTTGCCGTGGCTGAAGATCGCGATGCGCTGGGACAGGCGCATGGCTTCTTCCTGGTCGTGGGTGACGTAGACGATGGTGATGCCCAGCCGGCGGTGCAACTGGCGCAGTTCGTCCTGCAAATCTTCGCGCAGCTTTTTGTCCAGCGCGCCGAGAGGTTCGTCCATCAGCAGGATGCGCGGTTCATAGACCAGCGCCCGGGCAATTGCCACGCGCTGTTGTTGTCCGCCGGACAGTTGCGAAGGGCGCCGATGGGCGAACTCTCCCAATTGCACCAGCTTGAGCATGGCATCGACCCGGCGCTCGCGCTCGGCGCTGGCCAGTTTGCGGATCGCCAGCGGGAAGGCGATGTTGTCGCGCACCGACAGATGAGGGAACAACGAATAGCGCTGGAACACCATGCCGATGTCGCGCTTGTGCGGCGGCACGTTGACCAGGGATTTGCCATCCACCAGGATCTCGCCGCTGCTGGGGGTTTCGAAACCGGCCAGCATCGACAGGGTGGTGCTCTTGCCCGAGCCGCTGGAGCCGAGGAAGGTCAGGAATTCACCGTCCTGGATCTCCAGGGATATATCGTCCACGGCGGCAAAGTCGCCGTAGTGCTTGTTCAGGTTGCGCAGGCTGACCAGGGTCTTGTTGTTCTGCTGTGCGGGGTCTTTGACGGCACTCATCGTGTTCTCCTAGGCGCTCAAGCGCTGATTTCGTTGCGCCGGCGCAGGGCGGCGGCGATCACCATTACCAGCACCGAGAGACCGATCAGCAGCGTCGAAGCGACGGCGATCACAGGCGTCAGGTCCTGGCGCAAAGTGGTCCACATTTTTACCGGCAAGGTCTGCAGGGTCGGGCTGGCCATCATCACGCTCAGCACCACCTCGTCCCACGACACCAGGAACGCGAACAAGGCGCCGGCGACCATGCCCGGGCGAATCGCCGGAAACGTCACCTTGAACACCGCTTGCAGGCGCGAGGCACCGCAGATCACTGCCGCATCCTCGATGGATTGGTCGAACAGCTTGAGCGAGTTGATGATCGAGATGATGGTGAACGGTAGCGCGACGATCACATGGCTGACCACGAAGGCAAACATCGTCCCGGTGTAGCCGAGTTTAAGAAACAGTGCATACACCGCTACCGCAATGATCACCAGCGGCACGATCATCGGCAGGGTGAACAGGCCGTAGAGCATTTCCCGGCCCGGAAAACGCCCGCGCACCAGGGCAAACGCGGTGGGCAAGCCCAGGGCCACGGCGCAGACGGTGGTCAGCACCGCGACCTTGAGGCTGGTCAACGCCGCGCTCATCCAGTCTGGGTTGGAAAAGAACTGGCCGTACCACTTGAACGTCCAGCCCGGTGGTGGAAAGACCAGCCACTGGGACGATCCGAACGACAACAGCACGATGAACACGATCGGCAGCAGCAGGAACAAGGCGATCAGGCCGGTGGTGAAGTACAGGCCGAACCGCATGCGTCGGCTCATGGCATTGGGAGTCAGGAGCATGGCGGCTTACCTCGCGTTGCTGGCGCCCACCGGGGATTCCGGCTGGAGCTTCAGGTAGAAGTAGAACAACACCAGGGTGATCGCCACCAACAAGGCGGCACCGGCGCTGGCCAGGCCCCAGTTGAGGAACGACTGCACCTGCTGGATGATGAATTCCGGCAGCATCATGTTCTGCGCGCCGCCCAGCAGCGCCGGGGTCACGTAGTAACCGAGAGACATGACGAAGACCATCAGCCCGCCGGAAAACAGCCCCGGCCGGCACAGCGGCAGGAACACCCGGAAGAAGTTGGTCCAGGGGCTGGCGCCGCAGATGGAACCGGCCTGCAGGATCATCGGGTCGATGGCCTGCATGGTCGCCTGCAACGGCAGGACGATGAACGGGATCATGATGTAGCTCATGCCGATCACCACGCCGGTGAGGTTGTGCACCATCTCCAGCGGTTGGTCGATGATGCCCAGGGCCATCAATGCCTTGTTCACCACGCCCGAGGCCTGCAACAGCACCAGCCAGGAATAGGTGCGGGCCAGCAGGCTCGTCCACATCGACAGCAGCACGATGTTCAGCATCCAGCGGCCCCAGCCACGGGGCACCAGGGTGATGGCCCAGGCCAGCGGGAAGCCCAGCAGCAGGCTGAACAACGTCACCAGCCCGGCCACCGAAAAGGTGTTGAACAGCACCCGGGCGTAAGCCGAGTTGGCGAACAGCTGCTCGTAGTTGCCCAGGCCCGGCACGGGTTCCAGCACGCCGCGCAGCAGCAGGCCGATCAGTGGCGCCAGGAAGAACAGGCCGAGGAACAGCAGCGCAGGAATCAGGTTGCCGGCGCCGCGCCAGCGTTGCATCAACGACGGCGTCTGCTTGCGCGCCACGGCCGAACCGGCAGCGCCGACGGCGCTCCCGGTGCGAGGGGTTGCCGCTGCCGCCATTTTCATTTGACCAGCCATTCATTCCACCGTGTCGCGATGTCCTGACCGTTCTTGGCCCAGTACGCAAAATCCAGCGTGATCTGATCCTTGGCGTAGGCGGTCGGCAGGTTGGGGGCGAGCACCGAATCCAGGCGCGCGATGCTGTCAACGTTGACGGGGGCGTAGGCGGTCAGGTTGGAAAAATCGGCCTGGCCCTTGGCGCTGCTGGCGTTGGCCAGGAACTTCATGGCGGCGGCCTTGTTTTTCGCACCTTTCGGGATAACCAGGATGTCGGCCATGACCAGATTCTGCTTCCAGCTCACGCCGACGGGCGCGCCGTCCTGTTGCAAGGCATAGATCCGACCGTTCCAGAACTGGCCGATGCTGGCCTCGCCGGACGCCAGCAATTGCTGGGACTGGGCGCCGCCGCCCCACCAGACGATGTCTTTCTTGATGGTGTCGAGTTTCTTGAAGGCGCGGTCCAGGTCCAGCGGATAGAGCTTGTCCTGCGCCACGCCATCGGCCAGCAGGGCCAGTTCCAGCACGCCAGGGCTTGGCCATTTGTAGAGGGCGCGTTTGCCGGGGTAGGTCTTGGTGTCGAACAGCGCGGACCAATCCGTTGGCTTGCCCGAACCGAGCTTGCCTTCGTTGTAGCCGAGCACGAAGGAGAAATAGAACGAGCCGACACCGTGGTCGGAGACGAAGCGCGGGTCGATCTTGTCGCGCTGGATGACCGAGAAATCGAGAGGTTCGAGCAGGCCTTCGGCGGCGGCACGCAGGGCAAAGTCGGCCTCGACATCGACCACGTCCCATTGCACGTTGCCGCTTTCGACCATGGCCTTGAGTTTGCCGTAGTCGGTCGGGCCATCCTGGACCACGGTGATGCCGCTGGCCTTGCTGAACGGATCGGCCCAGGCCTGCTTCTGCGCGTCCTGGGTGCTGCCGCCCCAACTGACGAAGTTGACGCTTTCAGCGGCCATCGTCGCCTGGCTGGTGACACTCAGCAGGCCGGCAAAAAGCATTGCGGCTGCACTTTTCTTCAACACCATGTTCACGCCCTCATTGTTGTGTTTATTGAGTGGGCTTCTGTTCGCCCACTTATCGGGAGCTTTGGGTCAAGCGGGTCTTGCAGGTGACCGCGCCAGGGTAGGCAGAAGCGTTCGGTCGATGGAATATCATATTATGGTATTCCAAACTTTCTGCAAGGGTTTTGCCGTACCGGCTATCTGCCTGGCGCGGATTTTTCCTATGTCCATGAACCTTGTGGGAGCGAGCTTGCTCGCGATAGCGGTTTGTCAGTCGCCATTGATGTCGACAGGTCCATTGTCATCGCGAGCAAGCTCGCTCCCACAGGAAATGGGGCACAGGCCTACCCGGTAAAAGAAATGCTATCCACCACCTCCAGGTCATACCCGGTCAACCCGGCATACTTGAGCGGTGGCCCCAGATGCCGCAGCTTGCCAACGCCCAGGTCCTGCAGAATCTGCGCGCCAGTCCCCACCTCAGAATAGATGCGCGATTGGGAACGGCTGAACTGGCGGGGCGGCTGGGTGAGCTGCGGCACACGCTCGAGCAACGCCTGGGATGACTCGTGGTTGGCCAGCACCACCACCACGCCACGACCTTCCTCGGCGACCCGTTGCAGCGCCGCCCACAGGGTCCAGTTGGAGGGCCCGTTGTACTCGGCACCCACCAGGTCCCGCAGTGGATCGATCACATGCACGCGCACCAGCGTCGGCTCTTCCCGGCGGATGTCGCCCATGACCATCGCCATGTGCACGCCGCCTTCGATGCGATCTTCAAAGGTGAACAGGCGGAACGTACCATGCACCGTAGGCAGTTCCCGTTCGCCGATGCGCACGACGGTGTGCTCGGTGCTCAGGCGGTAATGGATCAGGTCGGCGATGGTGCCGATCTTGATGCCGTGCTTTCGGGCGAAAATTTCCAGGTCCGGCCGGCGCGCCATTGTGCCGTCATCGTTCATGACTTCGACGATCACCGACGCCGGCGTGAAGCCTGCCAGGCGCGCCAGGTCGCATCCGGCTTCCGTATGCCCGGCGCGGGTCAGCACGCCGCCTTCCTTGGCGCGTAGCGGGAAGATATGCCCCGGTTGCACAATGTCGGCCGGCCCCGCGTCACGAGCAACAGCGGCGGCGACGGTGCGCGCCCGGTCAGCGGCGGAGATACCGGTGGTCACGCCCGTGGCGGCCTCGATGGACACCGTGAAAGCGGTGCTGAACACACTGCCGTTGCTTGGCACCATCTGTTCGAGGCCCAGGCGTTGGCAGTGCTCATCGGTCAGGGTCAGGCAGATCAGCCCGCGTGCTTCGCGGGCCATGAAGCTGATCGCCTGGGCATTGCAACAATCGGCGGCGAGCAGCAAGTCGCCTTCGTTTTCCCGATCTTCGTCATCCACCAGCAACACCATCTTGCCCAGGCGGTAGTCTTCGATGATTTCCTCAATGCTGTTAAAGGCCATGGCGGGCTCTCTTTGTTTTGGAGGGTGCAGGATGGAAACAGCTTGTGGTATACCATAATACAAAACAAACACAGAGGTCACTATGAAGGCGTACTGGATTGCTCATGTGGATGTCAGCGACCCCGATCAATACAGCCAATACACCCAGCGCGCGCCAGCGGCGTTTGCCTTGTATGGCGGACGGATGCTCGCCCGGGGCGGACGCAGCGAAGCGATGGAAGGCAGGGCCACGCCGCAGCGCAGCGTGGTGATCGAATTCGATTCCTACGAACAGGCGCTGGCCTGCTATCACTGCGAGGAGTATCAGCAGGCGAAGAAGCACCGTGAAGGTGTGGCGCGGGCCGAGGTGATCATCGTCGAGGGCGTGGCGCCCTGACCGCAGGTGTCAGCGGATGAAGTGAATCTTGCCGCTGTCGTCGTTGCCCATGTAGATGCCGTAGACCCCGGCCTGGCGTTCCTCGATGTAACGTTCGAGGATCTGCCGGATGGCCGGGTAATAGATGCTGTCCCATGGAATGTCTTCGGCAGCGAAGAATTGGCAGGCGAGGGTTTCCGCGCCGAACTCGCCGGTGATCTCCAGCGCGATGGCGCGGAAGATGATGTACACCTCGCTGATTTTCGGCACGCTGAAAATCGAGTAGGGCGAGATGATTTCGGCGCGCACGCCGGTCTCTTCCCAGACTTCGCGCAGGGCCGCCTGCTCGGTGGTCTCGTTGCCTTCCATGAAGCCGGCCGGCAGTGTCCAGGTGCCGAGGCGTGGCGGGATGGCGCGTTGGCACAACAGGTACTTGCCGTCCTGTTCGATGATGCAGCCGGCGATGATCTTCGGGTTCACGTAGTGGATGTAGCCGCAGCCGCCGCACATCAGCCGCTCATGGGTATCGCCCGCTGGCAGGCGCTGGCTCAAGTCAGTGCCGCCACACTTTGGACAAAAGCTCGGGCTGAACATGATCAGCGTCCTATGCGCGGTTCTTTCAACGCGATGGGCGCGGTGATTTCCGGGATGTTGCCGGTCTCTTCCTGCTGGCGCTTGAGGTATTCCAGCGCGACCTTGGCGGCGGCGCGTACGTGGTCGACGCAGGCCTGGTGGGCCACCAGCGGATCGCCACTCTTGATCGCCTCGACCATGCGTTCCATTTCCTGGTTGCTGCTGCCACGGCGGTTTTCCTGGGACACCGACGTCGCCCGCAGGTAGCTGATGCGCGCCTGCAACTGGCGCAACTGGGTGGCGGCAACATGATTGCCGGAACCTTCAAGCAGTACGTCGTAGAAACCCTGGACCGAATCCAGCACCTGCTGCAGCTCGCCGTCCTTGAGGGCCTTGCGGTTTTCCTCGAGGGCTTTTTCCAGGGCCTTGATGTCCTTGGCCTTGGCCCGCAGGGTGAACAACTGGACGATCAAGCCTTCGAGCACGCACCGCAGCTCATAGATATCACCGGCGTCGGCCAGGGTGATGATCGCCACCCGTGGACCCTTGGCATCGGCGAACTCCACCAGGCCTTCGGATTCGAGGTGACGCAGGGCTTCACGCACCGACGTACGGCTCACGCCCAGGCGGTCGCACAGGTCGCGTTCAACCAGGCGATCGCCCGGCAGCAGCTGGAAGTTCATGATGGCGCTTCGCAGTTTATCCAGCACGATTTCGCGCAGGGTAACGGGGTTGCGATTGACCTTGAAGCTGTCGTCGAGTGGCAGGCGTTTCATGGGGTCCGCTCTGTGATGTGGCTGTCCATGCAAAACGGGCAAACATCCATGCTCGTTCAGTTCAAACAGCCGAGGGTTGACTGGAGGCCTCGGCGTCGGCTTCGGCGAAGGCTTCGCGGGCAAGCCGGAAACTGTCTACGGCAGCGGGGACGCCGCGATAAATGCCGACCTGAAGCAGAATTTCGCGTATTTGCTCACGACTCAGTCCGTTACGCAAGGCGCCGCGCACATGCAGCTTGAGTTCGTGCGGACGATTGAGCGCCGAGATCATCGCCAGGTTGATCATGCTGCGCTCCTTGAGCGACAAACCCTCGCGGCCCCAGACATGGCCCCAGCAATATTCCGTGACCATTTCCTGCAGCGGCCGGGTGAAATCGTCGGCGTTCTCGATGGCGCGGTTGACGTAGTCCTGGCCCAGCACCTGGGTGCGGATCTTCAGGCCTTGCTGGTATTTTTCGTTGCTCATCGCGGTGTGCTCCCGAAATCGTCGACCGGGCTGATACCGGCTTCTGAAAAAAGTGCTGAACCTGTGGGAGCGAGCTTGCTCGCGATAGCGGTGGATCAGTCACATTAATGTTGAATGTGCAGCCGTCATCGCGAGCAAGCTCGCTCCCACAGGGTTCTGTGTACAACCTCAAGCCAGCGCGGGCAGCGGGCCCAGCTTGCCTTTGTGGTAGATCATCGGCGTGACCGGTTGCGCGGGCAGGATCAGGTTCTTCACCGCGCCGACGATGATCGCGTGATCGCCACCGTCGTATTCGCGCCACAGCTCGCACTCGATGATCGCCGTGGCTTTACCCAGCAACGGATTGCCCAGGTCGCTCAGGTGCCAGTCGATGCCTTTGGCCTTGTCCTTGCCTTTGCCGGCGAAGGCGTAGGCTTCGGCGGTCTGGTCGGCGGACAGCAAGTGGATCGCGAACTGCTTGCTGTCGCGCAGGATCGGGTACGTATCGGAGGCATAGTTGGGACAGAACAGCACCAGCGCCGGGTCGATGGACAAGGCGCTGAAAGCGCTGGCGGTGATGCCGACGATATTGCCCTCCGGGTCCAGGGTGGTGACCACCGTGACGCCGGACGGGAAGGAGCTCATGACTTCTTTGTAGATGCCGGGTTCGATCATTTCTCAGGACTCCTAGCGCATCACGAACGGGTCAGGCATGGGTGCCTGGGAAAGGTTGATCCACACCGTTTTCAGCTCGGTATAGGCCAGCACTGAATCGATGCCGCTTTCGCGTCCGTAGCCGCTGTTCTTGAACCCGCCGATCGGCGCCATGGCCGAGACCGCGCGGTAGGTGTTGACCCAGATGATCCCGGATCGCACGTCCCGGGCCAGGCGATGGGCGCGGCCCAGGTCACGGGTCCAGATGCCGGCGGCGAGGCCGAACTGCGAGTCGTTGGCGATCGCCAGGGCTTCGGCTTCGTCCTTGAAACGAATGACCGAGGCCACCGGGCCGAAGACTTCTTCCTGCATGATCTTCATCGAATTGCGATCGCATTCGAACAGCGTCGGCTCGTAGAACCAGCCAGCGCCCAGGTTCTGCGGGCGCTTGCCGCCCAGGCGCAGGCGCGCGCCTTCGGCAATCGCGTCGGCCACCAGGCCCTCGACCACGGCCAGTTGCTGCGCGGTGGCCATGGGGCCCATTTCGCTGGCGTCTTCCTGAGGATTGCCGATGCGAATGCGCTGGGCGCGCTCCACCAGTCGCGAGACAAACTCGTCGTAGATTTCGTCCTGTACCAGCAATCGCGATCCGGACACGCAGCTCTGGCCGGAGGCGGCGTAGATCCCGGCAATCGCACCGTTGATGGCGCTGTCGAGGTCGGCGTCGGCAAAGATGATGTTGGGCGACTTGCCGCCCAGCTCCAGTGACAGCTTGGCGAAGTTCTCGGCGCTGCTGCGCACCACATGCCGGGCCGTGGCGGCACCACCGGTGAAGGCGATCTTGCGCACCAGCGGATGGCGGGTGAGGGCGGCGCCGGTGCTGGGGCCGTAGCCGGTAATCACGTTGACCACGCCCGGCGGAATCCCAGCCTCCAAGGCCAGGCGGGCGAGTTCCAGGATCGTCGCCGAGGCGTGCTCGGACGGCTTGATCACGATGGTGTTGCCGGCCGCCAGCGCCGGGGCGAGCTTGATGGCGGTGAGGTAGAGCGGGCTGTTCCAGGGGATGATCGCGGCGACCACACCCATGGCTTCGTGCACGGTGTAGGCGAACAGGTCCGGCTTGTCGAGGGGCAGGGTGCCGCCCTCGAGCTTGTCGGCGAGGCCTGCGGTGTAGTGGAAAAACTCCGGCAGGTAGCCGACCTGGCCACGGGTTTCACGGATCAGCTTGCCGTTGTCGCGGCTTTCGAGCTGGGCCAGTTTTTCCTTGTTTTCGGCGATCAGGTCACCGAGACGGCGCAGCAGTTTGCCCCGAGCAGTGGCGGTCAGTCCGCGCCAGGCCGGGCTGTCAAAAGCCGTTTGTGCGGCTTGTACGGCGCGATCGACATCGGCTTCGTCGGCATCGGGCAGCTCGGCCCAGGGCTCGGCCAGCGCCGGGTTCAGGCTCTCGAAGGTCTTGCCGGACAGCGCATCGACCCATTCACCGCCGATGCACATCGAAAAGCGTGCGAGTGTCATGCAACGATCCCCTTTATTGGATTTTGTCGGGTATTGGCCGTGTCGAGGAATTCCAGCAACAACTGGTTGACCAGGCGCGGCGACTCTACCGGCATCATATGCCGTTGCTCGGCGAGCACGGCAACCGTGGCGCCGGGAATCCGCTCGGCCAGTTGCCGGGCCATTTCCGGGGTCGAGCCGGGGTCCAGTTCGCCGGTGGCAATCAACGTCGGCGCCTGGATGCTGCCCAGGTCGTCGGCGCGGTACATGTCCTGGGTGGCGAACAGCTCATAGGTGGTCAGGTAACCCTGGGGATCGTTCTGCGCCAGGGTCTGGCGCAGCGCGGCGATCTGCGCCGGATTGGCCGCTTGGTATTCGCGGCTGAACCAGCGCGACAGCGCGGCTTCGGCGTTGGCGTCCGGGCCATGCTCGGCGGCCTGGGCGGTGCGGGCGATGACCCCCGCGCGTTGTTCGGCGCTGCGGTTGAATACGCTGTTGAGCACCACCAGGCCTTGCAGGCGCTGCGGGTAATGCAAGGCGAAGGCGCGTGCCACCAGGCCGCCCATGGAAAAGCCGATGACGCTGGCCTGGGGCAGTTGCAAGTGGTCCAGCAACTCCAGCAGCTGATCGGCGTACCCGAGCAGACCAGTGCCAGTGGCAGGGCGCGGGCTGGCGCCATGGCCGAGCATGTCGTAGGCGATGACGCGATACTTCGTGGCCAGGCCAACGACTTGGCCGCCCCACATTTCTTTGTTCAGGCCCACGCCGTGGATCAGGACCACGGGCTGGCCTTGGCCGGTTGCCAGGTAACTGGTGCCGGCCGGGGTGAGTTCAGCGGTGAGCCGAATCATGGAGCGCTCCTGCATGCCTTTTTTATTGTGGTTGCCCCGGTGGGATCACTGGGCCTGTTCGGCGGCCAGCTCTTCCAGGTCGATGTAACGATTGCCGATGCGTGGATGCAGGCGCCCGCCATCGGCGCAGCCCAGCACCACGACGATTTCGTCGGCGCGTGGAGCGTCTTCGATCTGCATTTCCAGGGTGATGTAATGCGAGCGCAGGCCTTCGTCGTCCTTGTGCATCATCGGGATCTGGATCGAGGTGCCGGGGCCGCCGCGCTTGTTGGTGAAGCTCAGGTAGCTCTTGGCCTTGACCGCCTCGCGGTAATGGTTGCCGAAGCGCAGGGTATGGATCACGGCGGAGGCGTGCTCGATCTCTCCGTCGGCACCGACGACCGCGGCCTTGCCATAGGCTTCGATCTTTTGCGCACCGCCAATGATGCCCACCAGGCGCTCGACCATCAGCGCGCCGAGATCGGAGCAATTGGCGCGGATCTCGGGTTTCAGGTCTTCGACAAAACCACGGCCCAGCCAAGGGTTCTTCATGACCACCGCCAGCCCGACCATGGTCACCGGCTTGTCGGTGGCCTTGCCTCCTTCGATGAAGGTTTCTTCGACATAGCTGACGATCTTGCGAATTTCGAAACTCATGAGCTGCTCCGTGGGAGAAAGTGTCTGTGCGTATGATGGTATACCATAATACTGTTGGTGCAAGTGGCGGCTTGGGATTTGTGCGAGGGAAGGCGACGGAAGGCTGGGGGCGGGCAGGAGGTCTTGAGGATGCCAGGGAACCCCGTGGCGAGGGAGCTTGCTCCCGCTCGGCGACGCAGTCGCCGCAAAGAAGCCTATTCGGTTTAACAGGTGAAGGCTGCCGGTGATGGGGCCGCTTCGCGCCCCAGCGGGAGCAAGCTCCCTCGCCACGAAGTGCTTTCCCGCGAAATCTCGGCGCTTGAGCTATCGTTGGGTAAACCCGGCCATTTTTGCCGGTGGGTATAAATTTCCCCTTTTCAGGGCATCCGAGGCCAACTTCCCGCCCGACTGCACCGATTCGACCCGTTTGTGGTATCGACGCCGGGCACTGAAATAAACGTTTCAGCCAGCAAACCGATTTTTGCCGTCAAATAGAAAAGAAATTTCGCTTTTTCAGCGTTGCGCGCCGTTTTTTCCAGCATTGTGTGGATGCCCCCCGCGCTTAGGCACAGCGTTTGCTACGGCTCAAAGACGCAAGAACCAAGAGGTGCTCCAAGGAACAGGCTCATCAAACAAGGCAAGGCCAGACTGGTGAAATGACGAAGTCATAAGAAATGCCGTGTACGACACGGCTGGGAGTTGGCTATGCCCCACGCTTTTTTCAATGAAATGTATGACGCACAGGGTGACTGCCGCCCGCATTACCAAGCCTTCTCGCGCTGGCTGGCGGAAACGCCGCTGGAGCTGTTGGAGCAACGCCGTCGCGAAGCCGACCTGCTGTTCCATCGCGCGGGCATCACGTTCACCCTCTACGGCGACGAGCAGGGCACCGAGCGCCTGATCCCCTTCGACATCATCCCCCGCAGCATCAAGGCCAGCGAATGGCAGACGGTCGAGCGTGGCTGCATCCAGCGGGTCCAGGCCCTGAACATGTTCCTGGCCGATATCTACCACGGGCAACGCATCCTCAAGGAAGGCATCATTCCGGCCGAGCAAGTGCTGGCTAACGAGGGCTACCAGATCGCAATGCAGGGCCTGGACCTGCACCGTGGCATCTACGCGCACATTGCCGGTGTCGACCTGGTTCGCGACGGCGACGGCAGCTACTACGTGCTGGAGGACAACCTGCGCACGCCCAGCGGCGTGAGCTACATGCTCGAAGACCGCAAGATGATGATGCGTCTGTTCCCCGAGCTGTTCGCCGCCCAGCGCGTGGCGCCCATCGACCACTATCCGAACCTGCTGCTCGATACCCTCAAAAGCTCAAGTCCACTCGACAACCCTACTGCCGTGGTGCTGACCCCGGGGCGTTTCAACAGTGCCTATTTCGAACATGCGTTCCTGGCCCGGGAAATGGGCGTGGAGCTGGTAGAGGGCGCCGACTTGTTCGTGCGTGACGACCACGTCTATATGCGCACCACCGCCGGCCCCCAGCAGGTGGATGTGATTTACCGTCGCCTTGACGACGCCTATCTCGATCCGCTGTCGTTCAATCCCGATTCGATGCTCGGCGTGCCCGGGCTGGTCGCGGTCTATCGTTCCGGCAACGTGGTTCTGGCAAACGCCGTCGGCACTGGCGTGGCGGACGACAAGTCGATCTACCCCTATGTCGACGAGATGATCCGCTTCTACCTCACCGAAGAGCCGATCCTGAAGAACGTGCCCACCTGGCAGTGCCGCAAACCCCAGGACCTGTCCCATGTACTGGCGAACCTGCCGGACCTGGTGGTCAAGGAAACCCAGGGTTCCGGCGGCTACGGCATGCTGGTGGGGCCGGCCGCCACCGCAGCGGAAATCGAGGATTTCCGTGCCCGTCTCAAGGCCCGGCCGGAGGCCTACATCGCCCAGCCGACCTTGAGCCTGTCCACGTGCCCGACTTTTGTCGAAAGCGGCATCGCCCCGCGCCACATCGACCTGCGTCCCTTCGTGCTGTCCGGCAAGGAAACCCGCCTGGTGCCCGGCGGCCTGACCCGCGTGGCGCTGCGCGAAGGCTCGCTGGTGGTGAACTCGTCCCAGGGTGGCGGCACCAAGGACACTTGGGTAGTGGAGGACTAAGACATGCTTTCAAGAACCGCTTCGGACCTCTATTGGATGTCCCGCTACCTGGAGCGCGCCGAGAACCTGGCGCGCATGCTCGAAGTCAGTTATTCGCTGTCGTTGATGCCCCAGGCCGGGCGCAGCGACGGGCATGCCGAGCTGGCGATGTCGCTGCTGGCGGCCGGTACGCTGGACGATTACAACGCCCGTTATGACGCGCTCAACAGCGAGCGCATGCTGCATTTCTTTGCTCTGGATGAAGCCAACCCCGGCAGTATCTATAGCTGCCTGCGTGCCGCGCGCACCAATGCCCACGCCGTGCGCGGACGCATCACCGCCGACATGTGGGAAAACATCAACGCGACCTGGCTGGAGATGCGCAACATCGCCAGTAACGGCCTGGGCCGCTACGGCATCAGCCATTTCTGCGAATGGGTCAAGGAGCGTTCGCACCTGTTCCGCGGCGCGACGTCGGGCACGATCATGCGCAACGACGCCTACAGTTTCATTCGCCTGGGAACCTTCATCGAGCGCGCCGACAACACCTTGCGCCTGCTGGACGCGCGCTACGAGATGTTCGGCGAGGAGTCGGAGGAGGTCAGCGACAACTCGGCGCGCGGCTATTACCAATGGAGTGCCTTGTTGCGGGCGCTGTCTTCGTTCGAGGCGTTCAACGAGATCTACCGTAACGCGCCCAACGCCGAGCAGGTCTCGGAGATGTTGCTGCTGCGGGCCGACGTGCCGCGCTCGCTGCATGCGTGCATCGAAGAACTGGACCATATCCTCGCCAGCCTGCCTGGCAACAACGGTCGTCCGGCCCAGCGCCTGGCCGCGGAATTGAATGCGCGCCTGCGTTATTCCGGCATCGACGAGATCCTCGCGTCGGGCCTGCATCAATGGCTGACCGAACTCATCGGCCAGATCCGCCACCTGGGCCAGACCGTCCACGATGCCTACCTGGAGGTGGTATGAAATTGTCCATTCGCCACGACACGACCTACAGCTATGCCGACGAAGTCTGCACCAGCATCCAGTTCCTGCGCCTGACGCCCAAGGACAGCCCGCGCCAGCGCATTCTGCAATGGCACCTGGAGCTGCCACGCCTGGTGCGCAGCCAGCTCGATCCTTACGGCAACATCCTGCATGTCATGACCATGGACGAGCCTCATGGGGCTCTGGTACTGACCGCTTACGGTGAAGTACAGATCGACCAGACCGTGGAGATGGAGCCTGACAGCCAGTCACCGCTGCCGTTCCTGCGCACCAGCCGTCTCAGCCAGGCCGATGAGAGCCTCAGCGCTTTCGCCGTGGCCCGGTGCGGGGCACGGCGTGATCGTTCGGCGCTGGCCGACTTGATGAATGGCCTTGCCGATCGCATGGCCTACCTTCCGGGCACCACTGCGGTCAGCAGCACGGCGGCCGAGGCGTTTGCCGGCGGTGCCGGCGTCTGCCAGGACCACGCCCATGCATTCGTGGCGTGTGCCCGCAGCCTGGGCGTGCCGGCGCGGTATGTGTCCGGCTATCTGTGCACCGAAGACGAAAACCACCTGGCGAGCCATGCCTGGGCTGAAGCCTGGCTGGGGGATGGCTGGTACAGTTTCGACGTAACCAATCGCCTGACCCGTCCCGATCGCCACCTGAAACTGGCGATCGGCCTGGACTACCTCGACGCCTGCCCGGTGCGCGGCATGCGCCGGGGCGGCGGGGCGGAGCAGATGCACGCGCGGGTGCAGGTGAGCTCAATGGTGCAGGTGCAGCATCAGTAATTGATCCAATAAAGCCTGAGGCCCCTTCGCGAGCAGGCTCGCTCCCACAGGGACACGGAGTCACGTACTGCGCAGCCATCCCAAAACCGTGGCGAGGGAGCTTGCTCCCGCTGGGCTGCGCAGCAGCCCTGAAACCAAGCACCTCGGTGCATCAGGCAGAACGCATTCGACAATTGGGGCTGCTTCGCAACCCAGCGGGAGCAAGCTCCCTCGCCACAAAAGCTGGGCAATCGAGGCAGGAGGGCATGATCGTCGGTGCCTTCGGTCCATTGTGGGAGCGAGCCTGCTCGCGAAGGTGGCGACACGGTTCTTTTGCGTACGCAGCCGTGCGAACCTGTCATCATCGCGCTTCGCAACACCCCCTTGATAAAGGAACAGCGCCATGGACGATTTACAGCAATTGGGCGAGATGCTCCGTCACTACGCCGACAGCGAAGCGCACAAGAAGCAGCAGCACCAGGCCCACTCGGCAGTATGGGCTGAGCGGATCGAGGCGTTGTACGGGCAGATCGAGCAATGGTTGGCGCCGGTCCTGGCGCCGAACCTGCTGGAGTTGAGCCGTGGCGCGTATGTCGCCCATGGGCCGAGTGTTCCTGCCGAGACGTCGACTTTCAAGACGGAGAAACTGACGTTGTCCATTACCGGTAAACCGGTTGAGTTTGTGCCGGATGTGATGGGCGCGGGCGGGTTGATTTCCTTGTCGATCATCGGCCTGACCGCCACTCGCCACGGCAGCATTTCCCTGGTTTGCCAGCCGCCATCAACGCAGTGGCAATGGCGCAGGACCAACGGGCTGAAAGATCCGGACACCTACGTCTTCGATGCAAATTTCCTCGCCCAGCAGTTGCAGAGTCTTATACCGCGCGAGCGAAGCTGAATACGCTTGGCCGGGCAAAACCCCGCGCATTGGCTATACCTGTAGTTCCGCCCCCCGTCGGGTGTGGCTTACAGGAGTAACAGCATGAAGTTCGCCTCCATGATCGGCACCGTTTGCATCGCCTCGCTCGCGCTCGCGGGCTGCTCCAGCAAAGTCACCCAGCCGGACGAGTATTCCGGGTTCCTGGGGGACTACAGCCGGCTCAAGGAAGAAAAATCGCCGTCGGGGGCCGAGGTGATGCGCTGGGTCGATCCGAAGATCGATCTGGCGAAGTACTCCCGCATCTATATCGAACCGACCCAGCTGTACCCCAAGCCGCAAGCGACGGTGAAAATCCCGTCGGCAACGTTGGCCGGCATCACCAGCTACTACGACCAGGCGCTCAAGCGTGAAGCCGGCAAGTCCCTGCCGCTGGCGACCAGCCCTGGCCCGGGTGTCCTGGTGGTGCGGGCGGCGATCACCGCGGTCAGCAGCAAGACCGAGGGCCTGAAACCCTACGAAGTGATTCCGATCGCCCTGGTGGCCGCCGCGGTCAGTACCGCCAGCGGCATTCGTGACCAGGAAACCACCCTGGGCACCGAAGCGGTGTTTCTCGACGGCGGCAATAATGCGGTAATCGCCCAGGTGGTGCGCAAGGGCACGGGTAAACCGTTGTCGAACGAGTCCCAGGTCATGAAGCCCGATGATGTCAAAGGAGTCATCGATGGCTGGGCGGCGGATCTGCATCAGTCATATTTGCAGCTCAAGGCTAAATAGCAGGCCCGGTCACTCGTGACTTTTTGTGTGCAGGCATAGGTCGGAGCACCATTTCATGGTTAACTCCGGCCTCACCATTTTCAAACCTGTCAGAAGGAATCCGTTCATGGCTCAAGTCACTCTCAAAGGCAACCCTGTCCAAGTCAACGGCCAGTTGCCCCAAGCCGGTTCCAAGGCGCCAGCCTTTTCCCTGGTTGCCGGCAATCTGTCGGACGTTTCCCTGAAGGATTTCGCCGGCAAGCGCAAAGTGCTGAACATTTTCCCATGCGTCGACACGCCGACCTGCGCCACTTCCGTGCGCAAGTTCAACGCCCAGGCCAACGATCTGAACAACACCGTAGTGCTGTGCATCTCCGCCGACCTGCCGTTCGCCCAGGCCCGTTTCTGTGGTGCCGAAGGCCTGGAAAACGTGCAGAACCTGTCGACCCTGCGCGGTGCCGAGTTCATTGAGAACTACGGCGTTGCCATTGCCGACGGCCCGCTCAAAGGCCTGACCGCCCGTGCCGTGGTGGTGCTGGATGAAAACGACACCGTGCTGCACAGCGAGCTGGTCAAGGAAATCGCCGAAGAGCCGAACTACGACGCGGCGCTGGCTGTCCTGAAGTAAGTGCTTTGAAATAACTGCTCTGAAATAAAGTATTTATTACAATTGTTAACGGCCTGGCCTGACCAGGCCGTTTTCATTTGTGTTTCAAGGCTTTAGCTAACCGGGCGGAATGTAAGCCCAAGGTAAATTGCCGGTAAAGGCGCTTTGCTAAATATCCGCCAGTGCTTATCGTTCAGCCTCCTGTAAAAGAAGCTCACGCGCCCAATGGTTGACCACTCCATGCAATCCTCTGTTTCCCGCAAATCCCGTCGCTGGCTGTTCGGCCTGTTTGTCGTACTGGTCATCGCGTTGCTGGCCTGGAAGTTCTGGCCCGCCAGTACCGACCCGAAAAACGGCGCAGAGCAGAAAGCCGCGGCTGGCCATGCGGGGCGCTCGGGCGGCATGCGGCCGGGGTTTGGCGGTGCGGCGGGGCCGATTCCGGTTCGGGTGGCGCCAGCGGTCACCGGGGATTTTCCCCTGTATTACAAGGCGCTGGGCACGGTCACCGCGCTCAATACGATCAACGTTCGCAGCCGGGTCGGCGGCGAGTTGGTGAAGATCGCCTTTGAAGAAGGGCAGATGGTCAAGGCCGGCGACCTGCTGGCGGAAATCGACCCACGTCCTTACCAGAATGCCTTGCTCCAGGCCGAAGGCACGCTGCTGCAAAACCAGGCCCAACTGAAAAATGCCCAGGTCGACCTGGAACGCTATCGCGGCCTGTACGCCGAAGACAGTATCGCCAAGCAGACCCTCGATACCGCCGCTGCGCTGGTGGGCCAGTACCAGGGTACGGTCAAGACCAACCAGGCGGCGGTCAACGACGCCAAGCTCAACCTGGAATTCACCAGGATCCGCGCGCCGATCAGCGGCCGCGTAGGTTTGCGTCAACTGGACATCGGCAACCTGGTGGCCGCCAACGACACCACGGCCCTGGCCGTCATCACCCAGACCCAGCCCATCAGCGTCGTGTTCACCCTGCCGGAAAACAACCTCGAAACCGTGCTCGCCCGCTATCGCAGCGGAGCGAAACTACCGGTCGAGGCCTGGGACCGTGGCGATGTGAAACTCCAGGCCAGCGGTGTTCTGCAAAGCCTGGACAACCAGATCGACATCACCACCGGCACCTTGAAATTCAAGGCGCGCTACGAAAACCGCGACCAGTCGCTGTTTCCCAACCAGTTCGTCAACGTGCGCTTGCTGGCCGACACCCTCAAGGGCGTGGTCCTGGCGCCGACCGCAGCCATCCAGTTCGGCACCAACGGCACCTTCGTCTACGCCCTTGATGGCGACAGGAAAGTCACCATCAGGAAGCTCAAGATCGGTGCCAGCGATGGCGAAAAAACCATTGTCACCGAGGGCCTGGCCGCCGGCGACAGGGTGGTGCTCGAAGGCACCGACCGCTTGAAGGAGGGCAGCGAGGTGGAAGTGGTCAACGACAGCCAGGAGGTGCCGACCACGCCGACCGAACACCTGCAAGGCAAGACGGCCGCGGCCCCGACTGAGCCGACCGCGGCCGACAAGGCGAAAAAGGGCGGCGCATGAATCTTTCGCGGCTGTTCATCCTTCGCCCGGTCGCCACCACGTTGAGCATGCTGGCGATTGTCCTGGCCGGCCTGATTGCCTATCGGCTGCTGCCGGTGTCGGCACTCCCTCAGGTCGACTACCCGACCATCCGCGTGATGACGCTGTACCCGGGCGCCAGTCCCGATGTCATGACCAGCGCCGTGACCGCGCCCCTGGAGCGGCAGTTCGGGCAGATGCCGGGCCTCACCCAAATGGCTTCCACCAGTTCCGGTGGTGCGTCGGTGATCACCCTGCGTTTCAATCTGGACATCAACATGGATGTCGCCGAGCAGCAAGTGCAGGCCGCGATCAATGCCGCGACCAATCTGTTGCCTACCGACCTGCCGGCGCCGCCGGTGTACAACAAGGTCAACCCGGCGGACACCCCGGTGCTGACGCTGGCGATCACCTCCAAGACCATGCTGCTGCCCAAGCTCAATGACCTGGTGGACACGCGCATGGCGCAGAAGATCGCCCAGATCAGCGGCGTTGGCATGGTGACCATCGCCGGCGGCCAGCGCCAGGCCGTGCGGATCAAGGTCAACCCGGAGGCACTTGCGGCCGCCGGGCTGAACCTGGCCGATGTACGGACCCTGATCGGCGCTTCCAACGTCAACCAGCCCAAGGGCAACTTCGACGGCCCGACGCGGGTCTCGATGCTCGACGCCAACGATCAGCTGACCTCGCCCAAGGACTACGCCGAACTGATCCTGGCCTACGCCAACGGCGCGCCATTGCGGCTCAAGGACGTGGCACAGATCGTCGACGGCGCGGAGAACGAACGCCTCGCCGCCTGGGCCAACGAAAACCAGGCCGTGCTACTGAACATCCAGCGCCAGCCCGGGGCCAACGTCATCGAGGTGGTGGACCGGATCAAGGCCCTGCTGCCGAGCATCACCGATAACCTGCCGGCCGGCCTCGACGTGACCGTGCTGACCGACCGCACCCAGACCATCCGCGCCTCCGTCACCGATGTGCAGCACGAACTGCTGATCGCGATTGCCCTGGTGGTGATGGTGACGTTCCTGTTCCTGCGGCGGGTCAGCGCCACGATCATTCCGTCGGTGGCCGTGCCGCTGTCGTTGATCGGTACATTCGGCGTGATGTACCTGGCCGGGTTTTCCGTCAACAACCTGACCCTGATGGCGCTAACCATCGCCACCGGTTTTGTGGTGGACGATGCCATCGTCATGCTGGAGAACATTGCGCGCTTCATCGAGGAGGGCGACAGCCCGATGCAAGCCGCGCTCAAGGGCGCCAGGCAGATCGGTTTCACGCTGATTTCCCTGACGCTGTCGTTGATCGCGGTGCTGATCCCGCTGTTGTTCATGGCGGACGTGGTCGGCCGATTGTTCCGCGAGTTCGCCATCACCCTGGCGGTGGCGATCCTGATTTCTTTGGTGGTGTCCCTGACCCTGACGCCGATGATGTGCGCCCGCTTGCTCAAGCGCGAGCCCAAGGAACAGGAGCAGGGCCGCTTCTATCGGGCCAGCGGTGCCTGGATCGACTGGTTGATCGCTGCCTACGGGCGCAAGTTGCAATGGGTGCTCAAGCATCAACCGCTGACCCTGCTGGTGGCGGTGGGCAGCCTGGTGCTGACGGTGGTGTTGTACCTGGCCGTGCCCAAGGGCTTTTTCCCGGTGCAGGACACGGGCGTGATCCAGGGCATTTCCGAAGCGCCGCAGTCAATTTCCTTCGCCGCCATGAGCGAGCGCCAGCAGCAGCTGGCCAAGGTCATCCTCGCCGACCCGGCGGTGCAGAGCCTGTCCTCTTACATCGGTGTCGACGGCGACAACGCCACGCTCAACAGCGGACGCCTGCTGATCAACCTCAAGCCCCACAGCGAGCGGGACGACAGCGCCAGCGAGATCATCACCCGCTTGCAACCGCAGCTCGACCGGCTGGTGGGCATTCGCCTGTTCATGCAGCCGGTGCAGGACCTGACCATCGAAGACCGGGTCAGCCGCACCCAGTACCAGTTCAGCCTGTCATCGCCGGACGCCGAGTTGCTCAGCCTCTGGAGCGGTCGCCTGGTCGAGGCCCTGGCCCAACAGCCGGAACTGACCGATGTCGCCAGTGACCTGCAGGACAAGGGCTTGCAGGTCTACCTGGTCATCGATCGCGACGCCGCCTCACGCCTGGGCGTGTCGGTGTCGAACATCACCGATGCGCTGTACGACGCTTTCGGCCAGCGGCAGATCTCCACCATCTATACCCAGGCCAGCCAATACCGTGTGGTGCTTCAGGCCCAGGCCGGGGAAAAGCTCGGGCCGCAGGCGCTGGACCAGATCCACGTCAAGACCACTGACGGCGGCCAGGTCCGATTGTCGAGCCTGGCCCGTGTCGAAGAGCGTCAGGCGCAACTGGCAATCGCCCACATCGGCCAGTTCCCGGCGGTGATGATGTCGTTCAACCTGGCGCCGGGCGTGGCCCTCGGGCATGCGGTGGAGGTGATCGAAAAGGTCCAGCAGGACATCGGCATGCCAGTGGGCGTGCAAACCGAGTTCCAGGGCGCGGCGCAGGCGTTCCAGGCATCGTTGTCGAGCACTTTGCTGCTGGTCCTGGCTGCGGTGGTGACCATGTACATCGTGCTGGGGGTCTTGTACGAAAGTTACATCCATCCGATCACCATCCTGTCCACCTTGCCTTCTGCGGCCATCGGCGCTTTGCTGGCGTTGATCCTCACCGGCAATGACCTGGGCATGATTGCGATCATCGGCATTATCCTGCTGATCGGCATCGTCAAGAAAAACGCGATCATGATGATCGACTTCGCCCTGGACGCCGAACGCAACCAGGGCCTGGATCCGCAGACGGCCATCTACCAGGCCGCGTTACTGCGCTTCCGGCCAATCCTGATGACCACGCTGGCGGCGCTGTTTGGCGCGGTGCCCCTGATGCTCGCCACTGGCTCCGGCGCCGAGTTGCGCCAGCCGTTGGGCCTGGTGATGGTGGGCGGGTTGCTGGTGAGCCAGGTGTTGACCTTGTTCACCACCCCGGTGATCTACCTGTACTTCGATCGTCTGGGCCGACGGTTTGCCCGGCCTGAGGAGAAAGAGGTGCGGGTATGACGTCCGGACTCCGTGGGTGCTTTCCGTGGCGAGGGAGCTTGCTCCCGCTTGAGTGCGCAGCGCTCACAAAAGGGGCCGCTGCGCGACCCAGCGGGAGCAAGCTCCCTCGCCACAAAAGCCTGTTCGTTGAAAGCTGGAGCGGCGACCAGTGAACCTCTCCGGCCCCTTCATCCGCCGCCCGGTAGCGACCATGCTGCTGAGCTTCGCCATCATGCTGCTCGGCGGTGTGTGCTTTGGCTTGCTGCCGGTGTCGCCGCTGCCGCAGATGGATTTCCCGGTGATCGTGGTCCAGGCCAACCTGCCGGGGGCGAGTCCCGAGGTGATGGCTTCTACCGTGGCGACGCCGCTGGAGCGTTCCTTCGGCGCGATCGCCGGGGTCAACACCATGAGCAGTCGGTCCAGCCAGGGTTCGACCCGGGTGATCCTGCAATTCGACCTGGACCGCGACATCAACGGTGCGGCCCGGGAGGTGCAGGCGGCTATCAATGCCTCACGCAACCTGCTGCCCAGCGGGATGCGCAGCATGCCGACCTACAAGAAGGTCAACCCGTCCCAGGCGCCGATCATGGTGCTGTCGCTGACCTCGGATGTGCTGGAGAAAGGCCAGCTCTACGACCTGGCCTCGACCATCCTGTCCCAGAGCCTGTCCCAGGTGTCGGGCGTGGGCGAGGTACAGATCGGCGGCAGTTCGCTGCCGGCGGTGCGCATCGAACTGGAGCCGCAATTGCTCAATCAGTACGGCGTGGCGCTGGACGACGTGCGAACGGCGATTGCCAACAGCAACGTGCGCCGGCCCAAGGGCTCGGTCGAGGACGACCAGCGGATGTGGCAAGTCCAGGCCAACGACCAGCTGGAAAAGGCCAAGGATTACGAAACACTGATCATCCGCTACCAGGATGGCTCGGTATTGCGGCTCAAGGACGTGGCCAAGGTCAGCGACGGCGTCGAGGATCGCTACAACAGCGGTTTCTTCAACGACGATGCCGCCGTGTTGCTGGTGATCAATCGCCAGGCCGGCGCCAACATCATCGAGACCGTCAACGAGATCAAGGCCCAGTTGCCGGCCTTGCAGGCCGTGTTGCCCGCCAGCGTCAAGCTGAACCTGGCGATGGATCGCTCGCCGGTGATCAAGGCGACCCTGCACGAAGCGGAAATGACCTTGCTGATCGCCGTCGCCCTCGTGGTACTGGTGGTGTTCCTGTTTCTCGGCAATTTCCGCGCCTCGCTGATCCCGACCCTGGCGGTGCCGGTGTCGCTGGTGGGCACGTTCGCGGTGATGTATCTGTACGGTTTCTCGCTCAACAATCTGTCGCTGATGGCGTTGATCCTCGCCACCGGGCTGGTGGTGGACGACGCCATCGTGGTGCTGGAAAACATCTCCCGGCACATCGATGAGGGCGTGCCGCCGCTAAAGGCCGCGTACCTGGGAGCGGAGGAGGTGGGCTTCACGCTGCTGTCGATGAACGCCTCGCTGGTGGCGGTGTTCCTGTCGATCCTGTTCATGGGCGGGATCGTCGAGAGCCTGTTCCGTGAGTTTTCCATCACCCTGGCGGCGGCCATCGTCGTCTCGCTTATCGTGTCCCTGACGCTTACGCCGATGCTCTGTGCGCGCTGGCTCAAGCCTCACGTGCCAGGGCAGGAGAACCGCTTGCAGCGTTGGAGCCAGCGCGCCAACGAAAGAATGGTCCGTGGCTATGCGCGCACGCTGGACTGGGTACTGCGCCATCGGCGCCTGACCTTGCTCAGTCTGCTGGTGACCATCGGCGTGAACATCGCGTTGTATGTGGTGGTGCCGAAAACCTTCATGCCCCAGCAGGACACCGGCCAGTTGATCGGCTTCGTGCGCGGTGACGACGGGCTGTCGTTCAACGTGATGCAACCGAAGATGGAGATCTTCCGTCGCGCGGTGCTCAAGGACGAGGCCGTACAGAGCGTGGCCGGTTTTATCGGCGGCAACAACGGCACCAACAATGCCTTCATGCTGGTGCGCCTCAAGCCGATCAACGAGCGCGGGATTTCCGCGCAGAAAGTCATCGAGCGCCTGCGCAAGGAAATGCCCAAGGTGCCCGGCGGCCAGTTGATGCTGATGGCCGACCAGGACCTGCAATTTGGTGGCGGCCGCGAGCAGACCACCTCGCAATATTCCTACATCCTGCAGAGCGCCGACCTGGCGTCGCTGCGCGAGTGGTACCCCAAGGTCGTCGCTGCGTTCCGCGCCTTGCCGGAGCTAACCGCCATCGATGCCCGTGACGGTGGCGGGGCACAGCAGGTAACCCTGATTGTGGACCGCGACCAGGCCAAGCGCCTGGGCATCGACATGGACATGGTCACATCGGTATTGAACAACGCCTACAGCCAGCGGCAGATATCAACCATCTACGACAGCCTCAACCAGTATCAGGTAGTCATGGAGGTCAATCCCAAATACGCCCAGGACCCCAATACCCTCGAACAGGTCCAGGTGATTACCGCCGATGGCGCACGGGTCCCGCTGTCCGCGATTGCCCATTACGAGAACAGCCTGGAAGACGACCGGGTCAGCCATGAAGGCCAGTTCGCTTCCGAGGGCATCTCCTTCGACATGGCCGAAGGCGTAACCGTGGAGCAGGGCACGGCCGCCATTGAACGGGCGATCGCCAAGCTGGGGATGCCCGAAGACGTCATCGCGAAAATGGCCGGGACCGCCGACGCTTTCGCCGCCACTCAGAAAAGCCAGCCGTTCATGGTGCTCGGGGCGCTGCTGGCGGTGTATCTGGTGCTGGGCGTGCTGTATGAAAGCTACATCCACCCGTTGACCATCCTGTCCACGTTGCCTTCGGCCGGCGTTGGCGCGTTGCTGTCGATCTACGTGTTGGGCAGCGAGTTCAGCCTGATCTCGCTGCTGGGGCTATTCCTGCTGATTGGCGTGGTGAAGAAAAACGCGATCCTGATGATCGACCTCGCGCTGCAACTGGAGCGCGCCGGCCAGACGCCGTTGGAGTCGATCCGCAGTGCTTGCCTGTTGCGCTTGCGGCCGATCCTGATGACGACGGTGGCGGCGATCCTCGGTGCCTTGCCGCTGTTGCTCGGCGGTGCCGAAGGTTCGGAGATGCGCCAGCCGCTGGGCCTGACCATCATCGGCGGCCTGGTGTTCAGCCAGGTCCTGACGCTCTACACCACGCCGGTGGTTTACCTTTATCTCGATAACCTGCGCCACCGCTTCAACCGCTGGCGTGGGGTGCGCACCGATGCTGCCCTGGAAACTCCGCTATGACCGACCGTTCGCTTTTCAACCTTGCCGCACCGCTGGCAGCCGCCCGTGGCTCGCGGGTATTGAGCCTGGCGCTGTGCGTGGCGCTGCTCAGTGCTTGCGCGATCGGCCCGGATTACCAGCGCCCGGAGGCCGCTGCGCCGGTGCAGTACAAGGAAGCCCAAGGGTGGCGCCAGGCCAACCCCAGCGACGCCTTGGCCCGGGGCGCCTGGTGGGAGCTGTACAGCGACGCCCGGCTGAATGAGCTGGTGGCAAAGCTCAACGCATCCAACCAGACCGTGGCCCAGGCCGAAGCCCAGTATCGTCAGGCCCAGGCGTTGGCGCGCAGTGCGCGGGGAGCTTTTTTCCCAACGGTCGACCTGACCGTTGGCAAGAACCGCTCCAGCCAAGGCACCGGCAGCAGCAGTTCGAGCCTGAGCAGTTCTTCCAGCGGCATTCGCGACACCTACAGCGCCCAGGCCGGGGTGAGTTGGGAAGCGGATGTCTGGGGCAAGTTGCGCCGCACCCTGGAAGCCGATGAAGCCAGCGCGCAAGCCAGCTTTGCCGACCTGGCGGCGATGCGCCTGAGCCAGCAGTCGGAGCTGGTGCAGAACTACTTGCAGTTACGGGTCATCGACCAACAGAAGCGCTTGTTGCAGACCACGGTCGATAACTATCAGCGCTCATTAAAAATGACCGAAAACCAGTACCGCGCCGGGGTGTCGGGCAAGGACGCGGTGGCCCAGGCGCAGAACCAGCTCAAGACCACCCAGGGCGACCTGATCGACCTGATCTGGCAGCGGGCGCAGTTCGAAAATGCCATCGCCGTGCTGATCGGCCTGCCTCCCGCTGAATTCAGCCTGGCCGAAACCGAGGACGTCCCGGCGCTGCCGCAGGTCCCGGTGGCGGTACCCTCGCAGTTGCTTGAGCGGCGTCCGGACATCGCTTCAGCGGAACGCTCGGTGATGGCCGCCAACGCCAACATCGGCGTGGCGAAGGCGGCCTATTATCCGGACCTGACCCTGAGCCTGAGTGGCGGCTACAGCAGCAGTACCTACGATAACTGGATAAGCGTGCCGAACCGCTTCTGGTCGGTCGGGCCACAGCTGGCGATGACGCTGTTCGACGGCGGCCAGCGCTCGGCGGAAGTCGACCGCAGCGTCGCGGCGTACGACCAGACCGTGGCGACCTATCGGCAGACCGTGCTCGACGGTTTTCGCGAAGTCGAGAACTACATGATCCAGCTCAAGGTGCTCGAAGACGAAGCCCGCGTGCGCCAGGAAGCCCTCGACGCCGCCCGCGAGTCCCTGCGCCTGACCCAGAACCA
The DNA here is from genome assembly GCF_051132075.1 of Pseudomonas sp. R3-56. NCBI lineage: Bacteria > Pseudomonadati > Pseudomonadota > Gammaproteobacteria > Pseudomonadales > Pseudomonadaceae > Pseudomonas > Pseudomonas sp. R3-56. The sequence continues at coordinate 2,612,861 of NZ_CP071657.1, forward strand.
GTACCGGGCCGGCTTGATCGGCTACCTCGACGTGGTGACCGTCCAGGCCACCGCCCTGAGCAACGAACGCAGCATGCTGAGCCTGCAACAGAGCCGGTTGATCGCCAGCGTGCAACTGATCGCGGCGCTGGGCGGCGGGTGGGATGGGCAGTTGCAGGCGAGCGACAAACCATAATCGCGCCAGACTTTTGTGGCGAGGGAGCTTGCTCCCGCTGGGCTGCGCAGCGGCCACTGGATCTGCCACCTCGGTGTGTCAGTCAGCTAGCGTTCAGCTTTTTGGGGCCGCTGCGCAGCCCAGCGGGAGCAAGCTCCCTCGCCACGGGGATTCGCAGGCCATCAGTCCCGCTTTTGGCCGATGCGCTGCCTACGTCCCTTGACGATGGCTTGGTATAGTTCAGGCCTCTTTTCAACCGGTAAAGGATCACTGCTATGTCGCAATACCAAGCGTTCCACGTCGAACTTGCAGACAAAATCGCCCATGTGCAGATCAATCGCCCCGACAAGATCAATGCCATGAACGCCGCGTTCTGGAGCGAGATCATCGAGATCTTCCAGTGGATCGACGATACCGACGAAGTGCGGGTGGTGGTCCTGAGCGGTGCCGGCAAGCATTTTTCGTCCGGCATCGACCTGATGATGCTGGCCGGCGTGGCGAACGAACTGGGCAAGGACGTCGGCCGCAATGCCCGTGTGCTGCGGCGCAAGATCCTCGAACTGCAAGCCTCGTTCAACGCCGTGGACAATTGCCGCAAGCCGGTTCTCGCGGCGATCCAGGGGTATTGCCTGGGCGGTGCCATCGACCTGATTTCTGCCTGCGACATGCGCTACGCGGCCGAGGATGCGCAGTTCTCCATCAAGGAAATCGACATCGGCATGGCGGCCGATGTTGGCACATTGCAACGCTTGCCCCGGATCATCGGGGACGGCATGCTGCGTGAACTCGCTTATACGGGGCGCACCTTTGGTGCCGACGAAGCGCGCAGCATTGGTCTGGTCAATCGTGTCTACAGCGATACCGCCAGCCTGCTTGACGGAGTGATGGGCATCGCCCGGGAAATCGCCGCCAAGTCGCCGATCGCCATAGCCGGCACCAAGGAAATGATTGGCTACATGCGTGATCACGGCATCGACGACGGGCTGGAATACGTCGCCACGTGGAATGCCGCCATGCTGCAATCGAATGACCTGCGCGTGGCCATGGCCGCCCATATGAGCAAACAGAAACCCGAATTTCTGGATTGATCGATCATGATTTCACGCTGGACCACCGCAGTACTCGACACCGACCTCGCGGGCGGCTGGGCCGTGGCCCGCAGCCCGGAGGGCTTTCTCTACGACGACAACGGCGCACTGTTTCCCCGCGAGTGGCTCAAGCGCCAGGATGTGTCGATTCTCGCCGAGCACGGCATTGGCCATCTCGACGGCGAGCCGGTCTACCTGCTGGAACTGCATAGCTCGCTGGAGATTCCCGGCTGCAACTGGAAAGGCCTGCGGGCCTTCATGCTCGAGGACGACCACACGCTGTTCAAGGTGCTGGGTTATGCGGCGCAGATCGGCACCTGGGCTCGCGAACATCGCTTTTGTGGCAGTTGCGGCCAGCGCATGATCCAGGTGCCGCGAGAGCGGGCGATGTACTGTGAGGCATGCGATCTGCGGCATTACCCGCGAATCTCGCCGAGCATGATCGTGCTGATTACCCGTGGCGATGAGGTCTTGCTGGCGCGTTCGCCGCGCTTTGTCACCGGTGTCTACAGCACCCTGGCCGGGTTTGCCGAGCCGGGCGAGTCGGCCGAGGATTGCCTGATCCGGGAGGTGCGCGAGGAGGTCAGCATCGAAGTGAAGAACATCCAGTACGTGGGCAGCCAGTGCTGGCCGTTTCCCCATTCGATGATGCTGGGTTTTCATGCCGAGTATGCCGGCGGTGAGATCGTGCCCCAGGAAGACGAGATCGAGGACGCCCAATGGTTCAGCGTCCATGACCTGCCGCCGTTGCCGGCCTCGCGCTCCATCGCCCGCTACCTGATCGACCTGTATGTCGCCCGCCGTCTAGGCCACGCTGAACCAGTGCTGCCAGGCTAGGCGCACGGTCAGGCCCAGCACCACGGTGATGAACACCGGGCGGATGAACTTCGCGCCGCCGCTGATGGCGGTGCGCGCGCCGAAGAACGCGCCGACCATCACCGACAGGCCCATGCTCAGGCCGATGATCCAATCCACCTGGCCCGAAAAGATGAACACCGACAGCGCCGCGATGTTGCTGACGAAGTTCATGCTGCGGGCCACGCCGCTGGCCTTGACCAGGTCGATGGGGTAGAGCAGCAGGCTGCTGACGGTCCAGAACGCACCGGTGCCCGGGCCGGCCACGCCGTCGTAGAAACCCAAGGTGAAACCCTGGGATGACTGCCACGTCTTCTTGATCGGCGCATTGCTGTCCAGCGGCGCCTTGGGCGTGCCGCCGAACAACAGGTACAGGCCACAGGCAAAGACGATCACCGGCAGCATCTTGTTCAGCCACTCGGCGGGCAGGTAATGAGCAACGACGGCGCCGACCAAGGCACCGACCAGCGTGCCGACGAGGGCGTGGGTCCATTGCCGTGGGTGAAACAGCTTGCGCTTGTAAAAGGTGAAACTGGCCGTGGCTGAGCCGAAGGTCGAGCTGAGCTTGTTGGTGCCCAGCACCAGGTGCGGTGGCAGGCCGGCGGTGAGCAGGGCTGGCGTGGTCAGCAGCCCGCCACCGCCGGCAATGGCGTCGATGAAGCCGGCGATGAACGCGACGACGGCAAGGATAGCGAGGGTAGAAAGGTCGACGCTGAGTTCAAAAGGCATGGAATGGGGCTTATTCGGCAGGGCGCAGAAAGACTGCGGGAAAGGCCGCTATGTTACCCATAACAACGCCGGGCCGCGACTGCCTCAAATCGTGGCGAGGGAGCTTGCTCCCGCTGGGCTGCGCAGCGGCCCCAATTGCCGCACACGGCATATCAGGCAAACCGGACCCGCCGGTCTACGACTGCTGCGCAGCCGAGCGGGAGCAAGCTCCCTCGCCACGGTGATGCGTTGTATTTGCCAGCGTGGATCGACTGTAGCGAATTTGATCCTGCAGAAAGCAGCGGCGGCGCAAGCTGCGAAGATACACGGGTGCACACCCGCTCTCGTGGCGAGGGAGCTTGCTCCCGCTGGGCTGCGCAGCGGCCCCAATTGCCGCACACGGCATATCAGGCAAACCGCGCCCGCCGGTCTACGACTGCTGCGCAGCCGAGCGGGAGCAAGCTCCCTCGCCACGGTGATGGGTTGTATTTGCCAGCGTGGATCGACTCTGGCGAATTTTACCCCGCAGAAAACAGCGGCGGCGCAAGCTGCGAAGATACACGGTGCACACCCGCTCTCGTGGCGAGGGAGCTTGCTCCCGCTGGGCTGCGCAGCGGCCCCAATTGCCGCACACGGCATATCAGGCAAACCGCGCCCGCCGGTCTACGACTGCTGCGCAGCCGAGCGGGAGCAAGCTCCCTCGCCACGGTGATGCGTTGTATTTGCCAGCGTGGATCGACTGTAGCGAATTTGATCCTGCAGAAAGCAGCGGTGGCGCAAGCTGCGAAGATACACGGGTGCACACCCGCTCTCGTGGCGAGGGAGCTTGCTCCCGCTGGGCTGCGCAGCGGCCCCAGATTGCCGCACACGGCATATCAGGCAAACCGCGCCCGCCGGTCTACGACTGCTGCGCAGCCGAGCGGGAGCAAGCTCCCTCGCCACGCTACCCACTCAAACCACGTCGTCCACGATGATGTGCCGCTCATCCCTTGAACAGCGTTCGATCCGGGCCTGGACCCGGTACACGTTGCGCAGCATCTGCTCGGTGATCACTTCTTCACTTCGACCGCAGCCTTGCAGGGTGCCCTCGGCGATGACCAGCACCTGGTCGGCAAAGCGCAACGCCTGGTTCAGGTCGTGAATGGCAATGAACACGATGATCGAATGTTGGCGGGCGAGGGCGCGCATGAAGCTCAGTACCTGGACCTGGCGGTGCATGTCCAGGGCGCTGGTGGGTTCGTCCATCAACAGGACTTCGGGCTCGCGCACCAGCGTCTGGGCGATGGACACCAGTTGCTGTTGCCCACCGCTCAGTTCACCGAGGTTGCGAAACGACAAATCACTGATGCCCAGGGACGCGAGGATGCGGTCCACCATTTCCAGCTCATCAGCTTGCACTGTCCAGCCGGGCGCCTGCTGTTTGCGCGCGAGCAGCACCGATTCGTAGACCGTCAGCCGGGCGTTGGCGTTGAGGTTCTGCGGCATGTAGCAAATGCCCTGCTGGCCCCTGCGCGAGCCTTCCAGGCGAACATGGCCGGGGCCGTCGATGAGGCCGGCGATGCGTTTGAACAGGGTCGATTTTCCGGCCGCGTTGGGCCCCACCACCGCCACCACCTCGCCACCCGTGAGCACCGGCGTAGTGATCCCGTCCAGTATCGACCGACGACCATAACGAGCGCCGACACCTTGCAGCTCGATCGTCACCATGACTGTTTCCTGCCGCCCAGAATGAGAGAAATGAAGAACGGCACGCCGATCAGCGACGTGACCACGCCGATCGGGAAGATCGCCCCGGGTATCAGGGTCTTGCTCACCACCGAACTGGCCGACAGGATCAGCGCGCCGGTCAGCAGTGAGGCCGGCAGGAAGAAACGCTGGTCCTCGCCGATCAGCATCCTGGCGATGTGCGGCCCCACCAGGCCGATGAAGCCGATGGTGCCGACAAATGCCACTGGAAACGCGGCCAGCAGGCTGACCATGACCAGCGTCTGCAAGCGCAACTTGCGCACGTTGATGCCGAAACTCGCGGCTTTTTCATCCCCCAGGCGCAGGGCGGTCATGGCCCAGGCGCGGCGGGCAAAAATCGGCAAGGTGACCAGGATCACCAGGCAGATCACGCCGAGTTTCGGCCAGGTGGCCTTGGTCAGGCTGCCCATCGTCCAGAACACCACGGCGGCCACGGCCTGCTCGGTGGCGAAGAACTGCACCAGCGCCAACAGTGCATTGAAGGTGAAGACCAGGGCGATACCGAGCAGCACGATGGTTTCGCTGGTCATGCCCCGGCGCAGGCTCAGGACATGGATCAGCAGCGCCGAGAGCATCGCCATGACAAAGGCATTGAGCGGCACCATGTATTGGGCGATCACCGGCACCAGGGCCACGCCGAATGCCAAGCCCAGGGCCGCGCCGAAACTGGCTGCCGCCGAGATGCCCAAGGTGAATGGGCTCGCCAGCGGGTTGTTGAGGATGGTCTGCATCTGCGCGCCGGCCAGGGACAACGCGGCGCCCACGGCCACGGCCATCAGCGCCACCGGTAGGCGGATATCCCACATCACCACCCGCACTTGCGGCGCCGCGGCATCCGGAGAGAACAGCGCGCCCAGCACTTCATCCAGGCTGTAGCTGGCCGGGCCGAGGGCCAGGTCGAGCAGCACGCTGAACAACAGCAACAGGGCCAGGCCGATCAGGATCAAGCGTTTGCGCCAGACCTGCTCGCGGTAAATCGTGCCCAGGGCGATCCCCTCGATACGGCCATTCATGGTTGGGCCTGCGCGGGCTTGAGGCTGACGAAATAGCCTGGCTCATAGGGCACGGGCAAGAAGCGCTGGTGGAACTCGCGAAACGTCGCGTCGGGGTCCAGGTCGGTGAACAGCTCCGGATGGAACCACTTGGCCAGTTGCTGGATGGCGATGAACTGGTAGGGGCTGTTGTAGAACTGATGCCAGATAGCATGAAAGCCCTGGGTTTGCTGAGCCTTGATTCCGGCATAGGCCGGGCGGGCGGTGTACCACTGCAATTTGCGCCGCGCCTCGGCCAGATCGGCACCGGGCCCGACACCGACCCAGTGCCCACCCGGCGCAAAGGCCTCCCAGTTGGCGCTGGTGACCACCACCTGTTCCGGGTTGGCGACGATCACCTGTTCCGCGTTCAACTGGCCAAAGGTGTTGGGAATGATTGCGCTGGCAATGTTGCGGCCCCCGGCCAGCTCGACGAAACGGCCGAAATTTTCGTTGCCGAAACTCAGGCAGCAATCGTCGGTGTAGCCACCGATGCGTTCGATGAACACTTTCGGGCGGGGCGGCTGGCGGGCCTGGATCACATCGGTGACGCGACGGATCTGCTGGTTGCGAAAGGCGATGAACGCCTCGGCGCGTGCCTCTTCGCCGAACAGCTGGCCAAACAGGCGCATGGTCGGTTCGGTGTTCTGCATCGGGTTGTTGCGAAAGTCGACGTAGACCACCGGAATGCCCAGCGCATCGAGTTTCTCGATGTAGCGCGCGTCTTCGGTGGCGTGCTGGGCCTCGATGTTGAGGACGATCACGTCCGGTTGCTGGCTGATCGCTTGCTCGATGTCGAAGGTGCCGTCTTCGAAACCGCCGAAGGTCGGAATCCGGGCAATTGCCGGATACCGCCGCAGGTAGGCGCCGTAGGTGTCCGGGTCGGACTGGATCAGGTCCTTGCGCCAACCGACGATGCGGCGGATCGGGTTGTCGGTGTCGAGTGCCGCGACGAGGTACAACTGGCGACCTTCGCCGAGGATCACCCGTTGCACCGGAATGCGCACCTGGACCTGGCGGCCGAGCAAGTCGGTGACGGTGGTCGTGGTGACAGGTGATGTGCCTGAAAAGCAAAGGCCGCTCAGCAACAGGGTGGCAGCACCCAGCAGCCAGGCGGTGAGCGATGAGCGCGTCAGAGGTGGAATCTGCATGGTTGGAACCTTGTCAGGGATCGCCCCGCCAGCGGTGCACGCGCTGTCGGGGCGAGGCGCAATCAGAAGTCGACCGTCGCTGAAAGCAACAGGGTGCGTGGCGCGCCTTGGGAGAACGCGCCGTAGGAGGCCACGCCGGACCAGTATTCGCGGTCGAACACGTTCTGCACCGTGGCGCGCAACGTGGTCGGCCGGCCATCGAGCACCGTGCTGTAGCGGGCGCCGGCATCAAAGCGTGTCCACGGATCGAGCTCTTGGGTATTGGCCTGGTTGACGTATTGGCTGCCGGTGTAGATCGCTCCACTGGTCAACGTCAGGCCCTGGACCCAGGGGGTGTCCCATTCGGCCCAGAGGTTGGCCTGCACTTCGGGCACGCCCACCGGTTTGTTGCCGCGATTGGCGGCGGTCCCGCTTTTGGTGAGTTCGCCGTCGAGCAAGGTGACACCACCGAGCAGGCGCGTGCCCTCGCGCAATTCGCCGAACATGTTCAGTTCGATGCCGCGGTTGCGCTGCTCGCCCTGGACCGAATACACGCCACCGGCCGTGCCGTTGGTCAATTCGCCGGCGGGCTTCTTGATCTGGAACAGCGCCAGGGTCGAGGTGAACGTGCCGTAGTCGACCTTGACCCCGACCTCCTGCTGGCGAGAGATGTAGGGCTTGAAGATTTCGCCCGAGTTGCTCGCAGTGGCCGGCGCGGTGTCGCCCTTGCTCAGGCCTTCGATGTAGTTGTAGTAGAACGACACATGTTCCCAGGGCTTGACCACCGCGCCGAACAAAGGCGTGGTTTCGCTTTCGTCATAGGCGCTGGTGACATTCCCGAGGGTGTTGTAGTTGTTTGATTCAATGCTCTGCTTGCGCAGGCCAAGCGTTACCTGGACCCGTTCATCGAGGATCGACAGAGTATCGGCCAGGGCCACGCCGGACAGTTCGGTATCGGAGACCTTCGCCACATCGGGCGATGCGATGGACGGTTTGTCGCGCGCCACCGGGTGATAGATATTCGAAAAGACCGGGGCGCCGGAATTGATTCCTCGGCGCAATTCATCGCGATAGCGGCTGGCCTGCAAGGTGGCGCTGTGGCTGACCGGACCGGTTTCGAAGCGGGCACGGGCACCGGCATCGACGGTGTAACGCTCCACCTCGAACTTGTAGTAGCCCGGTATCGAGCGGGTGTCGCCGGCGCTGTTGAGGATCGTCGGGGTCTGGTCCGACAGTCGTGCCACATCGGACTTGCCGCCCCCGGCGTGGCCGAATACCGTCAGGTTGTCGCTCAGGTCATATTCGCCACTGAGCAGCGCCGACTTGTCGCGGGTTTCGGACCAGCCCCATTCCTGGGTCACGTTGCTGCGCCCGTTGGCCGCCGAAGGCACCTCGACACCGCTGGCGATGGCAAACGGCCGGGAGGGTGCGTCCCACTGTTCTTCCTGGCTGATCAGGTCCAGGCTGGTCCTGAACCGGTCGCCCTGGTAATCCAGGGAGATCGCACCGATGCCGACATCCCGGGACTGCTTGTCGATCGCGGTGTCGCCACCCTGCAGGCTGCCGTTGATGCGCACACCGAAGCGGCGTTCCTCGCCGAAGCGGCGGCTGATGTCGACATGCCCGCCTGCCTGGGTGTCCATGGCGTAGCTGGCGGTAACGCGAGTCAGGTCCTGGTCCAGCGAGCGCTTGGGCACGATGTTGATCACGCCACCGACGCCGCTGTTGGGCGACATGCCGTACAGCAGCGCAGCCGGGCCCTTGATGACCTCGATGCGCTCGGCGTATTCAGTGAACACCCGGTAGTTCGGCGCCACGCCGTACACGCCGTCGAACGCCAGCTCACCCAGGTTGCCTTCGCCCACCGGGAAACCGCGAATGAAGAACGAATCGACGATGCCGCCGGTCTGGCCGGTGGAGCGCACCGAGGAGTCGCGCTCCAGCACGTCGGCGGCGGTTACGGCCTGTTGGTCTTTCATCAGGGTCGAGGTGTAGTTGCTGACGCTGAATGGCGTGTCCATCAGGTCCTTGTTACCCAGCAGGCCAACCCGGCCGCCACGGGCCACCTGGCCACCGCTGTAGGCCGCCGGCAAATCCCCGGGGCGCACCTCGGCGGCATTGATGGTGGTTGGCGCCAGGGCCAGCCCCCCGTCGCCGGCGGATTTTTCCAAGGTGTAGCTGCCATCGTCGCGGGCGACCAGTTCCAGGCCGCTGCCGGCCAGCAATCGGGTAAACGCTTCACGCGCGGTGAACTGGCCTGAAAGGCCCGGGCTGTTCAAGCCTTGGGTCAGGGAGGGTTCAAACGATAATGCGATGCCGGCCTGCACGGCGAACGCCGACAACGTGGCACCCAAAGGACCTGGCTGGATGTTGTAGGACTGGCTGGCAACGTTGTCCAGCGGCGCGCCCGGTGCCGCCCAAGTGCACGGGCTCAAGGTGGAAAGTGCAACGCTGAGCATGGCACTGCGAATCGCCAGATTCAGCGTGCGATCCGAACGCAGGGGGCGGGCAACGGGCATGGCGGGGTGATCCTATGCAGAGGGTTTGCTCTCTAAGCCAGCCAGGATTGAAAAAAGTATCAGCCCCGCCCGATTATTTTTTCAGGGCTCAAGCCGGCGCCAGCATGACCCAGTAATCGCCCAGGCGGGATGTGACGCGGATGGGGTAGGTTCGGGCGAGCATGGTCAGGGTCTGCCGGCTGTCGTTCAGGGGAAAGGCGCCGGATATCCGTAGGTTGGCGATCGCCGGGTCGCAACGCAGGACGCCGTTGCGATAACGGCTCAGTTCGTTGACGAAATCCGCCAGGCGCATGTTGTCCGCCATCAGCATGCCCTGGGTCCAGGCCAGCACCGACTTGTCGACAGGTTTCAGGGCGTCGATGCCCCGGGCAGTAAAACCGCTGCTCTGGCCAGCCCCGACCACTTGCTCGCCGATGCCCTTGACCTCGATGCGCACCGCGCCTTCCAGCACGACGAGGCGAGTATGGCCGGTGTCTTCGCGAACGCTGAAGCGCGTCCCGAGCGCCTGCATCCGGCCTTCGTCGGTCTGCACCCGGAACGGCCGGGCGAGCGCTGCTGGGTCCGCTGCGGTCTGGACCAGTATTTCGCCTCGGCGCAACAGCAGCAGGCGCTGATGTTCGTCGAAAAACACATCGATTGCGGTGTCGGTGTTCAACGTCAGGCGGCTGCCGTCGGTCAGGGTCAGGTCGCGCCGCTCGCCCACCGGAGCGCGGTAATCGGCGGTCCACTGTTGCCAGTCGTTGAGCTTCCAGCTGCCCCAGGCCAATGGCGCCAGGGCGAGCAGAGCGGCCAGCTTGCCCATGGCGGCACGGCGCGCCGGATTGCTCGGGCGGTCCAGCGCCGGCATCGCCAGCGCGGGCGGCAAGCCTTGCAGCTTGCTCAGCAGCAGTTCGGCCCGCGCCCAGGCCTGGCGGTGGGCCGGGCTGCTGGTACGCCAGCGTTCCCACTCCAGGCGTTCGGCGTCGTTGACGCTGCCTTCGCTTAGGCGCATCAGCCAATCGGCGGCTTCGTTGAGAATGGCCGGGTCGAGGGCGTGGCGGTCATGGGCAGGCATTCAGTCCACCAGCATCAGGCAGTGCAGGAAAGCCTGTTTCATGTAGCGCTTGACGGTGATCAGCGAAACGCCGAGTTGCGTGGCGATGTCGTCATATTTCAGGCCATTGATCTGCGACAGCAGGAACGCACGCTTTACCAGGGACGGCAGGGTGTCGAGCATGGCGTCGATTTCATGCAGTGTCTCGAGCACCAGCAAGCGTCGTTCGGGCGATGGCGCCTCGGGCTCGGGCAATGTCGCCAGTGCCTGGAGGTAGGCGTGTTCGAGTGCCTTGCGCTGGAACCAGTTGACCAGGATGCCCCCGGCGACGCAGCTCAGGTACGCACGCGGTTCCTCGATCACCGCCACCTTCGAGGCGAGGATGCGAATGAACGTGTCATGGGCCAGGTCGGCGGCGTCCAGCGCATTGCCCAGTTTTCGATAAAGCCTGGCGTACAACCAGCCATGGTGTCCGCTGTAGAGGTCTGCGACGGTGCGCAGGTGACAATCGTTGACTGCTGACCCTGGATCGCTCATGGCTGTTGTATTTTTTTGATAGTGAGAATTATTCCCAATAGTAGTGGAGGCGCTCAGTGCCGCGCAAGGTTGATAGACGGGCATTTTCGGTTTGTGTCGCTATTCGCCAGCCCTGTCGGCGATTCCGAGTGGTTTGTGGCGCAGTAGCATCAAGGGCACCAGTGCGATTGCGTAGGCGAGGCAGACATAAAGGAAAATGTGCTCCAGGCCATACACCTGGCTGAGCAATGCGCCAAGGGAGATGCCAATGATCGATGCCGTCTGTGAAACGCCCTGGGCCAACCCCAGCACCTGGCCTTGGCGACTGTTGTCGACGCTTCTGGAGATAAGCGCCGTCAGCACTGGCGTGGTTGCGCCCAGCAGCAGGCCCCAGATGAAATAGGCGAGGGCGAAGACGACCGGCTGGCGCGTCAGGCCGGCCACGGCGGTGACGATGACCAGGCCGATGACGATGCTCGCCATGGCCTGCAGCGTTTGCGCCGGGTTGCGCCGTTCGAAGTAGCGCGACCAGGACGTCGCACAAAGAATGAAGCCCAGGGCTAGCAAGCCGTAGCAAAGCCCGACCATGGCATTGCTGACCTCGAAGGTCGCCCCCACGTACAAGGAAAACGAAGTCTGTGGCAGCATTCGCGCCAGCAGCAGGAGGCCCATGATGCCCAGCAGCCAGCTGATAGCCGGGTTCAACAGCCTGGGCGCCAGGGGAGGCTTGCCTGCCAGCGGTGCTTTTTTTACTGGCGCCACGTTGGGCAACGCCAGCGCCGCGACGACGGTACATACGGCGCAGAGGCCCGAGGCGACAATGTTGATCCAGAAAAACGTCGCATGATCGAGAATCAGCCCGCCGACCACCGCCCCGAGCAACGAACCGACGTTGGTGGAAATCTGCAGGATCGCAAACAGCCTGGCCCGCCGCGACGGTGCCTCGATGCTCACCCCATAGGCCTGGGCCGGCGCGATATAACCGGCAAAGGCGCCTTGCAGGAAACGCAGGAGCAGGATTACCCAGATATCGCTGCTCAATGCCAGCCCGAGCTGGGTCAAGGAGAGCCCCGCCAGCGCACGGATCATCATCAGCTTGTGACCGTGACGATCACCGATCCGGCCCCAGAAGGCACTGGTCAGAATGATGCCCAGCATCGGGCCGACGTACACCGCCGTGCTGGCAAAGCTGAACAGCGCGTCGTTGCTGGTCAGTTGGCGCAAATGCACAGGCCAGAACGGCCCGCTCATTTCCATCGCGCCCATGGAAACCAGCTGGATGGAGAACAGCAGGAAGACGAGCAGGCGCACACTGGAAGCCTGGGGGAGACCTATACGGGGCATGGACACATTCGCAGGGCGACAAAGCTGTGTCTTATCCACCAGTGCGTCGATCGGGGCAAGGGGAAAATGCTCCGTGAGGAAATCGCGCGGCTGCGCATCCGCTTTCGTGGCGAGGGAGCTTGCTCCCGCTGGGCTGCGCAGCGGCCCCAGATTGCCCGACACGGTGCATCAGGCAAACCGCGCCCGCCGGTCTACGACTGCTGCGCAGCCGAGCGGGAGCAAGCTCCCTCGCCACGAGGAGCTTCACTCCGGCCGAAATACCGCCCGTATACAATCCTGGCGTTTTTCCTTGAACATCGCATAGCCTTCCACCGACTGCTCAAGCCCCATGGGATGGGTCAGCAGGTAGGAGGGGTCGAGCTCACCGTTCTGGATGTGTTCGAACAAGCGCTTCACGTAGCGCTGCCCCGGTTGCTGGCCGGAACGCAGGGTCAGGAATTTGTTGACGATCGCGCCCATCGGGAATTTGTCCAGCAAGCCGCCATAGACCCCGACCACCGACACCGTCCCGCCTTTGCGACAGGCGCGGATCGACTGGCGCAGCACGGTTCCGCGCTCGGTGTGCAGGCGCAGCATCTGCTTGGTCTTGTCGTAGAAATAATCGACTTCGGTGCCGTGGGCCTCCATGCCGACGCAATCGATGCAGCGATCCGGACCACGGCCGCCGGTCAGCTCCAGCAAGGCGGCATGCACATCGGTGGTCTCGTAGTTGAGGGTGATGGCCCCGGCTTTTTCCTCGGCCAGGCGCAAGCGATCGGCAAAGCGGTCGATGGCGATCACCCGTTCGGCGCCCAGCAGGTAGGCGCTGGTGATTGCCATCAGACCGACCCCGCCGCAGCCCCAGACCGCTACCGTATCGCCGCGCTGAATGTCGGCGTTGTCGGCGGCGAAATAGCCGGTAGGCACTGCGTCGGAGACAAACACTGCCTGCTCATCGCTGACGCCTTCGGGAATGCTGAACAGATTGACGTCGGCGTAGGGCACGCGGATATAGGTCGCATGACTGCCGGCATAACCGCCGAAGGCATGGCTGTAGCCGATGATGCCGCACGCCGGTTGGCCGTAGGCAATGTCTGTCGCCGTGGGGTTCGGATTGGAGTTGTCACAGCAGGAAAAGTCCGAGCGCTGGCAGTGCTCGCATTCTCCACAGCCGACAATCGACACCGTGACAACCCGGTCGCCCTTTTTGAATTGCGTGACGGCCGAGCCGGTCTCCACCACCTCGCCCATGAACTCGTGACCAATGATGTCACCGGCCTGCATGGTCGGCACGTAACCGCCCAGCAGGTGCAGATCCGAGCCGCACACCGACGACAGGATCACCCGCACGATGGCGTCACGCGGGTTGAGGATGGAGGGGTCGTCGACCGTCTCGACCTGAAGCTTGTTGGGGCCTTGCCAAGTCAATGCGCGCATCAGACGGTTCCTCCATTGAGTTCGGATTTTGCAGTGGATGAGTCATTGGCGGGTGCCTGAGTCGCGTGTGTGGCGGGGTGCACGAAGAGGAAATCCTGCGTCTGTTCCGGGCGCATCCTGTTCGTGCTGACTTCTCCAGTTTCAAGCTGCTGCTTGATGCTGCGCAGCACATTCAACAAGGCTTTGTCCGAGAACCGGGAAATCGCCGCCGCCAGCGCGTAGCCAGCCGCGCCGAGCGGCGTCTGGCAAGCGACAATGACTTTGATCTGCGTACCGCGCCCCCCCGGAGCATCGCTGAAATGCATCTGGATATCGTGCTTGAATCGTGTGTCCGGCCCGGCGATCCAGTGCAGCTTGCGGTCTTCCTTGGGCTCGCACTGTTCGAGGTCGCAGTGCAACGTCTTGTCCATCGGGCCATGGGCGACCCAGCGATAAGTGCGTTCGCCGGTCTGCTCGATGGCGTCGATCCAGGGCATCAGCGCACCCAGATTGGCCGGGTCGCGACAGAACGCGAACACTTCCTCCCTGGGCTTGCCGACCGTGATGCTGCGGGAAATCACCTTGCTTCCGCCCCAGTCACGATCCTGTTCGAAGGTTTGCTCGAACGGACTATGAGTCAGCGCCCGCTTGACCCGGCACGTGCCGGAATAGGCACGCCAGGCAGCACACGCGCCAAGCAATACCTGCGGCCAGCCCTTGAGGCCGCCTTGGCGCAGGCCGTTGGCGATCAACAATGAACCGGCCGCCAGCGACATCAGGCGCTCCGGCTTGCCGAGATTGGGATGCGAAGGCGTGGGCACCGGAGCCCGGCTCGCCACCAGTTGTGGGCGTTCAGTCATGATGGTTCTCCTTTACTGATTCAAGGACGACATAACGAATGAACCGAGGGTGAAGGAGGTTGTTCCGTTTAAGTCGATGGTTTCCCGATGAGCAGGAGGAGAAGGATTCCGGCTCGTTGCGCTACCCCGTGGAAAGCCGCTCTGGCCTGGCCGTCAGGTAAATTTTTTTTGAAATCAAGGGGTTGTCAGCCTGGGCAAATGAGTACATAATTGCGCCCATCGAATGCATCGGAGTGTAAAAAAACTTCAATGTTTTCAAGGAGATAGCGCGCTGTAAGCGAGCTGGGCTCCGATACAGTTTGTATGCGGTTGATGTGGTTGTAGTGCATCAGGCGTCTTGAGGCCGAATAGCAAAATGGTTATGCAGTGGATTGCAAATCCACCTACGCCGGTTCGATTCCGACTTCGGCCTCCACTATCCAAAACCCCGTAGCTCAATGAGTTACGGGGTTTTTTTGTGCTTGTTTCTAGGGGATGTGTTCCGCAAGTTTTTGGAATCGTTCCGCAATTCATTGTTCAGATGCAAACCGCGCCGGGATTCCCCAGCTCACCAGATTTTATTTGGTTTTTGCCAGGCCCAGGGCAATCTTGGTTCGAGCCGCGTCCTCTATGAGCCATCTAAGTGCTGTCCCCCAAAAGCTGAGGCTCGATATTAGAAATTTGATTCTGTTGCCTTCGGTTGTGTAGGTCAGCGTCTCGCCTGGGCGCTTGAGTGATAACGAAATAGTCCTTTTCTCGACGGGGGTGAACGATAAATCAACATCTGACATTTGATTGACGAGCCTTGCTAGCTGTTGAATGTCTCCGTCATTGAAGCTTTGGTCCATGTTATGAGCCATTTTGTTTCGGATGTTGTTGATCTGATGAGCGACCGCCGCAATAGGAAGTGGCAACCCAAAAGCGGTCGAATAGGCAAGCTTCTGCCCAAACTCTCGGGGGCTACTTACGAATGCCTTGAGTTCTGGTTGTCGCTTCTCTCTAACATAAACCGTCAGGAACTGTTCGACCATTAAGTGAATACGCAATACGCAGCCGATTTCATCGTCAGTTTCCGCAGCGGCGATTAAAATGTCGGATCGAGAAAGTGCATCAATATCCAAGTCCACCGTAGTAACGTCCGAATGAGTCATAAATTATCCATTTATTGAGTGGGCAAAGAGCGCCAGCATACCTGCTTAACGCGACTGCTGAGCGTTATGCGCGACGAACACGGAGCTATTATTTTTTAGTTTTACTGTTTCGCCAAGTCGGCGTGGCTCATACGCTGCCCTTTCCTATTCGTCATCAGGATGCGGCCGCCTTCGCGAGCAGGCTCGCTCCCACAGGGATCGGCGGCGGTCACAGTACCCGGCAACACCACAAATCCAATGTGGGAGCGAGCCTGCTCGCGAAGCTGTGGTTCAGTTTGTGCAGAGGTTGTATGTGCTACCTTCTTCGAGGTCGTGATAGCCGCCGCTATGCGGTTGAGTAGTTCATCGAGAAGGACGTGAGCCGTAGGTCATGCAGCCGGATACGCAGCGGTTTCCTGGCTTTTCCTGCTCTCTCATAAAAAGCTGTTACTGATGTCTATATTCGAGGCTTTCAATATTTGGCCGGGGCGTTGGCCCCTGAGTAGGCTAGTTCATAGCGTCTTCGTACCCTTGGTCAGCCTCTTCATTACCGTATTCCAGACATCATCAACGGCTCCAGATCGTCGGTGGCCCATTCGATGTGGCCCAGCGGTTCCCATAGAGGGCTGTTGAGTTCGACAGGGATCATCTCACCATCATCCTAGATGGCTGCTTGTTTCTGTTGAGCATGGCTACCCACGCTGCTTTCGGGAGCTTCGTTAAAGCCAGGGGCGGTGTGGCATGTGATGGATATGCCTACCGCGGCGGCGGTACGCTGTGTAGGTCAATGATCTACAGAGCTTTTTTATTTACGGTACGAGGAAGATTTTGTCTCGAAAAGGACGAATGCAACCTTGCTTCGCTGGGGACGGATGTATATATTCCACGCTCTGTTGCACCAGCCTAGATCCTGTCAGATACACATTTGCCAGTTTCACACGGCTTGACCGCGCTACCGCCCGAATGGCGAAACTGGTAGACGCATGGGACTTAAAATCCCCCGCTCGTAAGGGCGTGCCGGTTCGATTCCGGCTTCGGGCACCATCCAAGATCAAGGGTTTGCGAGCGAAAGCTGATGCAAACCCTTGTGCGTTTATGGTCCGCAATTTTTGACGATGGTCCGCAATTACTTGGTGGGCGATACCTTTGCCTATCCGGTTGCGAATGTACTGTTCGGTCATCACGACCGTCGTATGCCCAAGTTGATCTCTCGCCTGAAGAATATCACCGGTGGATTCGGCCTTGTCGGTGCCGGCGTTTCCCCCCAGATCCCTCATCAGATTTCGCGCCCCCGGCCGCTTCCCTGGCTAAATCGAATCTCCTGCGCAACGTGGCCACCGTTATCGAACTGATCTTCCGAACCATCGACTGGCTGATTCGATGCCGGCGGCGTCAGGCCTGAGCCCGATCCGTAGCGCATGATAAAGCGCTCTCCGAAATGCTATCGCCCATTCACGCGCATCAGTGTGACTCGACGCGACCGGGTTCATCAATCTTGCTCCACTTTCCAGTATCGAAGTCAAATGAACGACAAGGTGGGCGCATGCTGATGGAGTTGCAGGTTTAGTGGCGCGTTGCTGCGAGTGCAAACCAGATGTTGGAGCGCCCTGATGTCAGCGCAATCAACGACGTCGGGAGCGGGCATGTAGCCGAGCGCCACCATCCCTGCGGCTCAGGCGGGATATAAAGTCCAGTTCGTAAGTTCTTTGACATTATTCTCGACCAGCGCGACCTCTGGTCGATGGTACTCAGGGGCGGACGCAACTGCCCAGTTGTAGAGCACGAGGCGTCGTGCTTGGCGTTGCTAGCCTTCTTCTTCTCTCGTGCTTTAGAGTCGCCTCGGCAGCCGGGCGAAGCAAGCAAAATGCTGTGCGCTGGAACAGTTCAACTAATCAGCCTGATGTAGGTTCTGGCAGACATGCTGCGGTTCAGGGTAGTTGGCGCTGTGCCATTAAACGGCGGCCGATCAGTGGCCGATAGCTCCATACGAT
Organism: Pseudomonas sp. R3-56; assembly: GCF_051132075.1. Lineage (NCBI taxonomy): Bacteria > Pseudomonadati > Pseudomonadota > Gammaproteobacteria > Pseudomonadales > Pseudomonadaceae > Pseudomonas > Pseudomonas sp. R3-56. Next base: position 2,630,340 of record NZ_CP071657.1, read on the forward strand.
CACTCCCGCATCTCTGGCACCTGAAGACCATCCGCCGAGACCGGGGACAAATCAATCGCTGTAATCATAAGTTTTCTCAAGTAGGATCACCGGTCGCTTAGGAGGAGAAGCAGATGAAAGACATATGGTTGGCACTTGGATTGGTAAGCGGTGTTGCTTCTGCGATGTTCTGGGTCGTTTCGGCACGCGTGAGATCGATTGCCTTAGCTCGTTATCTGCACGTCACTGCCAAGTGGAACGCACGGGCGGCGTATGCCTCCGCCCTGACCATTACCTTTCAGCTTCTTGCTACTTATTGGCCGACCTCTTTGCCTCAATAGGGAATTACCGGAATTTGTAAGATTACCGTTCCGCTTGGTGCCAGGACTCCGACAGAACATCATCATCGGATCTAGCCTCTGCGCCAATGATGAACAGCTTCGTGACGGTCGACCGCTCAATGCGCAGCGGTTCGGCCTGTCTGTATTCTGCGGACATGGGCATGTTCTTGCCGGGGCATGTCCGGGTGGCGGGGTAGATTGATGAGACGGAGTGGTGCAGAATCAGAAGGCCATCATGATTGGCGTGCGTTCATCACGGAGAAAACGAGCATGTCGTTACAGCAAGCAAAAAAAAATGGCAGAGGTAAGGGAACAGGTGGATGCGGCGGCGAAAAAGCTGGGGTTGCTGCATGATGGTTTCCGAAAAAAAATCAATGAAGAAGTGACTAGCAATTTCCGTGGCTACTTAGAAGCAAATGGCTTCCAAGTTCACGCTACTCCGACAGGTGCAGAAGGCCTATATAAAGATCTAAAAGTCAATCTCGTTTTACCTGGCCCGGAGGAGCGCTACTTCGGGATATACCATGCATTCGACTTAATTGTTAACGGCAAAAAAAATCATGTGCGCATCGTTCCTGATATCACTGGAACATCAGTCAGGCAAGCTGTGCGTAGTGGTGACGCCCTTCAACTACTTGAGCAGGATCTAACGATCTTGATTGAGGAAATTGCAAATATTAAGCTGATTGGATACAGGTTCGACTGCACTCAGAAAGGATTTCAACCTGGCTCTCTCGCAGTGACAAAAGATACTATCGCCGAAGTGATTGACATTTTTTCAGCATAACAACCATTGTTTATCTTTGCTCACCTGCGCCGTGGGATAGTATTGCTCGCGGCGCGTCTTCTTAATTCATCATTTCTTGGAAGTCGTGAGATACGTCCATCTACGCTGCGCCGTCGAGCCAGACCGCTGCGATCCGGCGCTCAGCCATAGGCACGTATTCTGAATTGAATTCGCAGAGGATCGGCTTGCGACCCACTTGAATGGCGAACGCCTTCGTGGTTTCGGCTCCGCCGACTAGGTCAAGTACCATTCCGCTGCGGGTAGCTCCGGCCAAAACGCAAATCCGGATCAGGTCGGGCGAGCAGGACCTAAAAATTGCTGACTGGTCGTGGTAATACTTGGTGGTCTTGCTCAGGAGGGAAGTGTATTCATGAGCCGTGGTGCAGCGATCCCGAACACTCTCGGGCATAAGGTTCGGCTTATGCCCGATGATGTTCCGCCATCGTTTCGTCCAACTCGTCCTGGCTGGACGCACCCAGAATCACGTTCAGGCAGTAGAGGCGCGGCCAGCGCTTATTGGTTGATTCTGGCGATTTCGGCTTCGGGCACCAAGATCAAGAGTTTACGAGCGAAAGCTGAGGCAAGCCCTTTTTCGTTTCTGGGAACCGTAAAAAGACGCCCGGCTGATCAGCCAGTGCTGTTCACCACGAATCCCGTGGCGAGGGAGCTTGCTCCCGCTGGGCCGCGAAGCGGCCCCAAAACCTGCTGAACAACGAGCATCAGACACACCGCATCCGCTGGTTTACGACTGCTTCGCAGCCGAGCGGGAGCAAGCTCCCTCGCCACGGGTCTGTCGTTTCCATTGAGAGTGAGCAGCATCAGGCCGACCAGCCGTTTTTCATCCGCTCGTCGACGCCATAGCACTTCCTGCCCGAGCGGGCCCTCTCACAGGTAGGCGCAGATCCTGCGCTCCAGAACGGGAGACACATCATGGTAATCGACAACAACGGTCCGGAAGCGCCATACCCGGGACCTGATGAAAAGACGCCTGAGACTGGCGAAGGTCATGATTCCGGTCTTGAACAAGCTGAGTCTGAGCCAAAGCAGGGCACTGGCGAGAGGCCGGAAGACTGGAATCCGCCGCCGGGAAACCCCGGTTCCGATCAGGACGCCCAGACGAACCGCCAGAATGGCGGGGCGAAGTAGTTTGCAAAGGGCTTCACAGGACCCGGCCGCTGTGCCGGGTTTTTACAACCTGCGCCGAAACGCCTCGAGTATTTCCCGCATGCCCTTTTTCATCTGCAATTGGGCGAGGGCATCCAAGGGATGCCACAGGCAGTCGCTGATTTCATTCTGCGGCCTGGCGTCCTTCGAGTCGTTGACCGAAGCCTCAAAGACGTGATGTTCGGTGTCGCCATCGCTGACCCGCATCAGGTAGAGCAGGTTTTCGGCGCTCAGTCCGGTTTCTTCCGCCAGTTCTCTCAAGGCAGCATCGGCATGCGTCTCGCCACGCTCGACGGTGCCGCCAGGCAAGGCCCAGCGGCTCTTGGGCTTACGAACCAGGAGGATGTGGCGCTCCTCTTCACAGATGACGGTCGCTCGAATTTTCATAACCTTGCCCACTCACCGACTGTCATTGAATTGCAATATAACTGCAATATTTGAGCCTTGCGTCATTCGCGCGTTCAAAAAGTATTTCGGCTCATACCGCTGGGACCGTGGGCAGCGATGAAAGGCTGCGTTTATTTCACCAATGGCTGTCGGTGTTGCGCGGCATCGACCGGTCATCGCAAAAAATGAATCAGCGCCGGAAAAACGTATCAATGTTGGGTGGACGATCCGGTCCCGGTAATGGGGGAGCGAGAAGAGATGACCACCGTTGAAGACTTCAAAATCAAATCCCACGAACTTTTAGTCGAGCTCGACACAGCGACCTCAGAAATGATGGCGCTGATCTGTGTCCATCAAATGTCCGGGACTGCCTGGGATGAGGCCGTCCGGCGCCAACATGAGGCCTATGAGCAATGGGTCGCCTATCTGAATGAACGCGCGTAGCCGCATCGCCTTTCGCCGCAGGTAACAGGCAGATTCTTTGAACGGTCCCGCAGCGGTCATGCCTAATCCATAGACTGACAAGAGGATAAGGCCATGTCTGAACTAGCCAGTTATTTCTGGATCGCGGTTGCGGTAATCGTGTTGCTATTGGATCTGTGGGCGATCGTCAGCGTCTTTCGCAGCGACAAATCGGCCGGGACCAAGGCAGGCTGGGCATTGCTGCTGGTCATCCTGCCGGTGCTGGGCTTGATTATCTGGGGTGTGGCCGGGCCGCGAGGCATGAAGAATCCGCCTTCGTCGCCCGAGCACAGCAAGGGCTGACATCGGGACATGCGGGCCACCCCGGTCAACGGTTTTTCCAGTGGCCGCCGGTGGTTTCGCAGTCCTTTTTCGCTTGCTGAAGCTGTTCTGCGCCGTAGTAGTACCGGGTGACCTGGGCATTGTCTGGAAGATTCGCCGAGCTGCCACTGCGGTCCTTGCTGGTGGAACGGGGGTTGGCCAGGGCCTCTTGGGTCAGCCTCGCCTGGCAGGTGGCTACATAACCCTCGGCGCAGCGTTCGACGGGTTTCTTCTCGGTGCTGAGCGTGCCTTTGCTTTCGTTACTGCACGACCAGCCGATGGCTTCGGCAGGAACACCCTTGTACTCATAACAACTGCGGGTTTCGATTTCCGGCACCGCTTGGCTCTGGGACCGGGTGATGACGTCACAACCTTGCGCCAGGACAGTCGCAGGGCTGGCGCAGGCGATCAGAAGCAGGACCTTGGCATTCATGATGTTCTCCCTTTCAAGACGATTTTGCACCGATACCTAACGATATCGAGGCGCAAAAAACGTGCTCGTTCCATTGTTTTTCAACCATGGAACGGGGGAGGCCTGCCTGGGGCGACGGCTAACGGAACTTCGGCAGGGGCGGTTCCGCGGGCTTCAATGAGGACAGTGCGCTCTGGATCGTGGGGGCGTCCTTCTCGATATCATTGAGTCGGTCGCGGATTCGTACGGCGGCGGGGTGCCCGCCCTGGTGGTCGACCCAGTCGGCAATTTCCTTGCAGGCGGCTGTCAGACGCGCCTGGCGCGATTCCAGTAAGGTCAACAGGGTGGTGATGGACTCTTTTTCAGACATGTCACACCTCCGTTAAAGGTCAGGATGGGGCAGCACAAAACCCGCCAGTGACGGCGGGCCATGCTGCAGTTAAGCGTAGTTGAGATATTTCTGATCGGTCGATATCCGGCGCACGACTGGACAATCGGTACGCCGGACGTGTTCATGTCTGTTTCAGCCTGACTCCCTGACCCAGGACGGCGCGACGGAAGCTCGCCAGCGCACATCGGTAATGCCATATTTTTCTGCCATGGGTTTGGAGACCCGCTTGACTTTTTCCCTGCCGAATTTGGGTATACGTCCGACACCCGCATCGCAACTGGCCCAGTGCCAAGCTTCGGAGTTATTCATCACTTCTGCACGAATGATGAAAGACTTGGGCTCGCCATGGAGCACGTAGTCGATGATGTAAAGCGATGGACCGCCCATAAATCCTCCCTAATTGATCCTATACGGATGGATACGGAGGCGTTCGGAAAATTCCATCGAATTTCCGGACGGTCAAAACCGGGGCGGGCAGGGCTGCCGCGTGAGATGTGTCACACGCCGCCAATGAAGGCGCTTATGGTGAGGAACCAAACCCGGTTAACCTTCTCCAAGGACGGCTTCAACACCGGTGCCAGGGATCGAAGGCGACGCAGGTTTGGCACTGAGGAAAGGCAGGACATGAATAAAATCGCCAAGTCACTGCTTGTGGTGCTGCTTGCCAACGGCCTGTCGGGATGCATCGGCCCGCCCATCGAGCTGACCGCGCAAACCGAGCAACGCTTGCGCGTCCAGCCGCCGATCCGTTTCCTCCTGACATTCGATGACGGTCCCAGCGCCTCACCCTTCTGGAACCCGAGCCTGGACGTGCTCGACGCCCTTGCAGACAATCCGGTGCAGCCGGGAATCAAGGCGCTGTTTTTTGTCCAGACGCGAGCGCCACGGGCCGGTGGCAGCGACATCGGTCGCTCGGTGCTGCAGCGTGAGCAGCGCGAGGGGCATGTCCTGGGTTTTCACACGGCTACCCATTGGCACACCAACCATCGATCCCTCGATCCCGATGAGCTGGAGCTTTCGCTTGCCCACGGTGCAGCCGACATCGCCGCGGTTACCGGCGCACCACCGACCCTGGTCCGGCCGCCATTCTGGAGCTATGACCAGCGCACCTTCGCCGCCTACCAACGGCATGGCATGCATGTTTTGCTGACTGACCTGAGCGCCAACGATGGCAAGGTCTGGGGCATTACCCTGAGTCCTCGCCGGCGAATAAACCTGCTACGCCAGCTCTCGGAGGTGCGTGAGCGCATCGCCGCCGGGCAGTTGCCTGTGGTGGATGGAGTGATTCCGGTGGTAGTGACCTTCCATGACCTCAACCGCTATACCGCCCGTCATGCGCGGGAGTATCTGCAAATCCTGATCGACAGCGCCCAGGCCACCGGATTGAAGACTTACGCGAAACCTTTCTATGACGATCGCCAGGCGCTGGAGCGCGCAGCGATGGCCCGGACCCTCAAGGACGCCACCCAGTCGGTGCGCCTGCCCGGTCTGTGGGATTGGTTATGGAAGCGCGATCCTGACTGACGGGCATTGACGAGCCAGCGTGGCGACGCTCGGTTGGCCCTTATGGGCGCACCGGGAGTAAGGTAGGCACGGTAACCCCGTTTTCTTGAGGAGGTGACGACCATGAGTACTGCGATGCTGACCAAAATGCACATCAACGGTTATGACGTGCTCAGCGTGAACAGCGGGCCCTGGAGGGTCTGCACCCAGGCGGATCGGTTGGGGTCCTTTGCATCGCGCGAGGAAGCGTTGGCCTATGCCGCCGCGTTGCCCGCCAGGAGACGCCGCAGCGCTGCGTCCGCGAACGTCAGGTAACCAGACGTTCCGTTGACTTCGCGGCGAGTGTAGACGCTCGCCGCGAAGTCAACCTGTCTCATGAAGTTGCCAGTTCCAGCGGGATTTCCAGAGTGAACAGGGCGCCTTGCCCCGGTCCGTCGCTTTGAACCTGCAGGCGACCGTTCATCTCCACCGCCGCCAAGGCACAGCTGTGCAGGCCAAAACCGTGGCCATCCTTGCGGGTGGTGAATCCGTGGTTGAAGATCCTCGCCTGATTTTCAGGCGCGATCCCTTCGCCACGATCCCTGACGCTGACGCAGAGCGTTGTCTGGTCGACGATGCGGACCCCCAGGGTCATTTCCCGTGGCGGCTCGACGTTGGACATGGCGGCCTTGGCATTGCTGATCAGATTGATCAGGATCAGCAGCAGGCGATGTTTGTCGCCCATGATCACCGGAATATCCTGATAATCCTTGATCACGCTGACCTGGTGTCGGCTGAGCGCCCCCGAATTCATGCGCAATGCATCTTCGAACAGGTCGGCCACATTCAGCGGCTCGATCAGCCGCGCAGCCCCGGCATAGGTCTGCTGAGTCGTGACGATCTCCTTGATGTGGTCGATGCTTTTGGTCAGTTGTGCGAGTTCTTCAATCAGCAATCCCTGTTCGGTGGCGATGGAATCCACCAGTTCATTGAAATACCGGGGCAACAACTTGCCTTTTTCATCCTCGGTGATGAACTGACCCAGGTCCATGGCATGTTCATTCATCATCCTTACCGCTTTGCCCAGCCCTTGCGTCTTGCTGTTCTTCAACTTGCGCGTCACCAGCTCGGCTGAGATGTTGACGCTGTTGAGGACATTGCCAACGTTGTGCAACACGTTCGTGGCGATCTCGGCCATGCCTGCCATGCGCGCGGCGTCCACCAGCTCACGCTCGGCCTCCTTCAACTCGCGCGTACGCTCCTGCACGCGTTGCTCCAGCTTGTCGTTGGACGTTTGCAGCGCATGGTTGATCTGGTTGATGAGCGAAGAACTGCGCACCAGCCGTACGGCGAGGTAGATCATCAAGAGCGCCATCAGACTGGCGCAGACGGCCAGGTACATATGATATTTGCGATCGGTCGCGGCCGTCCTGCGCTGCGTTTCGTTGAGCAGCTCGTTGATGCTGTCCAGTTCCTGGGCGACGGGAATGACGCTGATGCGATCCAGCAGATCGTTGACCACCGGCTGTTCCTGGATGACGGTCTTGACGTGCCGGGTCAGTGAGGTGAAAGCCGGCCGATAGGATGAGGGCAACTGGTCGATCCGATGTTCGAGTTCGCTTAGCTGTTCTTGCAGTTCGCTGGCTTTGTCCGAGGTGACATAAAGCGCGTATTCCAGTGTGGTCAGCGCCAGGTCGAGAACGTTGGAGGCTGCCGTCAGCCGAGCAATTTCTCCGTCATCCTTCATCTGTTGCAGCAGCGTCTGAATTTCATCCTCTACTGTCGGAAGTGCATCCAGAGAGGCGCGCAGATTGGCATTGTGCTGCTCGAACTGTTCCACCAACAGGGTCTTGTTCCTGACCGCGTCCATGTAGCCGTTGCGTCTCGACGCCCAAAGTGCAGCCAGTGGACCGGAACTGTTCAGTTGCTCCAATTGCTCCCATCGGCTTTGCGCGTCGGCTGGCGGAGCGAGTGACAGGTTGTTGCTGACGCCTATTTTTTTCCTGAGAATCTTCACGTTCCAGTTGGCGTCGGCTTGTTTGAGCTGACGAATGAAGTCGCGTGATTCGAAGAAGGTCGCGGTGTCGCCCGTGTAGGACTTGATCAGGAAGAATATCAGGGCTGAAAACACAACCAGCGCGGTGGCCAACAGGGCGGGCCATTTGTATTTCTTGATAAGGGAGACGGGGTGTTTCGTCGAGCTGCTTTGGCCTGGGTACACGTCGAGCTCCCTGCTAACGTTCAAACGTCGGATGCGTCAGTGAGCAGAGTGTAGCGCCAACGAGGCGGACGGATGTGCTCCGGGCACACTGCGCTGCGAGGAAGCGCGGCCAGGACTGGCCGCGCCGAGGGGCATTACTTGTTGAGATCGATGAAGGGCAGCGCAGTGTTGGGCAGCATGGTGGTGGGCAGTTCACCGTTCCAACGCTCGGCCTTGGTCAGCTCCACCAGGTTCTGGTTGCTTGCCAGCGCCTGGGCACGAGCCTTGATCGCCTCGGCTTCGGCCTTGCCGCGCAGCTCGGTGGCCAGCGCGTCGGCCTTGGCCTGGGCAACTTGCGAATCGGCTTCCGCCTGGGCCTGGGTCACCCGAATCTGAGCCTGGACCTGCTCGGTGGCGAGCTGCTGCTCACGAGTCTTGACCTGCACTTCAGCGGCCATGCGCGCTTCGATGGCTTTTTCGTAGGCGTCGCTGAAATCGATGTTTTCAACCTGGACGCTGTCGATGATCACCGGCCCGGTGATCGTTGCCTTGATCGCCGCCGAAATATCATTGACCAGTTGCACGCGGTTCTGCACGGCGGCGACGGCGTTGAACTTGCCGAACACGTTTTCCACCTGAGTCGGCACCTGGCGGCTGATCATCCGGTCGCGAATGCCTTCCAGGTCCTTGAACTGGGTATAGACCTTCGCCACATCGGAAGGCGCGATATGCCAGGACACGGACACCTTGAGCTCGGCCGATTGCTGGTCCTTGCTGTACGCCTGCAGGTCGTCATAGGACGTCACCTGGCTCTGTGTGCTGATCAGGCGGACCGACTCGATGAAAGGCGTCTTGAACGACAGGCCCGGTTCAACCACCCCAACCAGGGCGCCGTTGCGCAAAAGCACGCCACGCTCGGTTTCATCAACCGTGTACCAGCTGCCAAAGAACACGCATAACAGGACCACGCCGATAATTGCCGCGACGATCGAACCGATGGTTTTACTGGTCACTTTACTTTCCTTGAGTGGGGTAGGGGATGGCATGCACTGTTTCCTTTGTGAAGACCGTCACTGTTTTTTCAAACGCCAGACACGAAAAAGCCCTGAATGATCAGGGCTTTAACGTTAGAAGATGGCGGAGGCGATGGGATTCGAACTCATGGACCTGTTACAGTCGACGGTTTTCAAGACCGTTGCCTTAAACCACTCGGCCACACCTCCGTACTGCGTTGCGGGCGCCATAATACCCGAATGAAACACACTGTCAAACTCTCTACGTAGCTTGTTACAGAGCGTCTGTTATTATCCTTGCCACTGAATGTTTCAAACCCGGAGGAGTGTCGCCATGCGCGAACAGGATTACGCAGTGAACAACAGCGTGCAGGCTGAGCAGCTAGAGGTTAGCCGCGTCCTGCGCAACACTTATGGCTTGCTGGCTCTCACGCTTGCTTTCAGCGGTGTGATGGCCTTCGTCGCACAACAGATGCGTGTCGGTTACCCGAACATCTTTGTCGTGCTGATCGGTTTCTACGGCCTTTTCTTCCTCACCAACAAGCTCCGCGATTCGGCCTGGGGCCTGGTTTCGGCCTTCGCCCTGACCGGTTTCATGGGCTTCCTGCTCGGCCCGATCCTCAACCGCTACCTGGGCATGCAGGGCGGCGCCGAAGTGGTCAGCTCGGCTTTCGCCATGACGGCGTTGGTGTTCGGCGGTCTGTCGGCCTACGTGCTGATCTCGCGCAAGGACATGAGCTTCCTGAGCGGTTTCATCACCGCCGGTTTCTTCGTGTTGCTGGGTGCGGTGGTGGCCAGCTTCTTCTTCCAGATCAGCGGCCTGCAACTGGCGATCAGCGCCGGCTTCGTGCTGTTCTCGTCGGTTTGCATCCTCTACCAGACCAGCGCCATCATCCACGGCGGCGAGCGCAACTACATCATGGCAACCGTCAGCCTGTATGTATCGATCTACAACCTGTTTGTCAGCCTGCTGCAGCTGTTCGGGTTGATGGGTCGCGACGACTGATAGGGCAGTGATGGCTGTTATGGCCTGAGCTGTTCAATTAAAAAAACGGCGCTTTCCCGAAAGGGAAGGCGCCGTTTTTTTGTACTCGGATATCGGCCCTGTGGGAGCGAGCCTGCTCGCGAAGAGGCCAGCATATCCAACATCTTCATCGACTGTGATATTGCTTTCGCGAGCAGGCTCGCTCCCACAGAAATGCGGTCACTTCAAAAGCCCTCACTCCATCGGCGGCAAGCGCCGCTTGACCGGTGTCTTCTTGACGATCGCCGTATTGGTTTCGGCAAGCACATTCAGCTTGTCCAACAGCACATCCAACTGCTCCATCGAGCGCACGTGCAGTCGCGCAATGAAACAGTCTTCCCCTGTCACCTTGTCGCATTCGGTGAATTCGCCTATGGCCTGGATCTGCCGCTCCACTTCCTGCAACTGCCCCGGTAACGGACGGATGCGCACGATGGCCTGAAGTTGATAACCAAAGCACTTTGGATCGACCTCGACGGTGTAACCCTTGAGCACGCCACGTTCCTCCAGCCGGCGCAGGCGTTCGGCAACGCTGGGGGATGAAAGGCCGCTCAGGCTCGCCAAGGCCTTCAGGGAACGTCGTGAGTCTTCCATCAAGGCGCTGATGAGGATCTGGTCGATGTCGTCAGTCATTTTCGCTCCGTTAGGCAAATACTCGAAGTTGCCTTGATAAAAAAGGTCGAAAGCCATTCTAGCCTTTTTCAAACCATGGAGAAGCACCCAGGCGGGTCGGCATACTGTGTCCATTCACTGAAGGAGGCTGAAGATGGACAAGACCCTACGCCGTGGTTCGCTCGAAATGACCGCCGCCATGCTGATTTCCGGAACCATCGGCTGGTTCGTGCTGGTGTCCGGTCTGCCGGTGCTGGATGTGGTGTTCTGGCGCTGCGTGTTTGGCGCCGGCACGTTGTTGCTGATCTGCGCCGGTTTCGGTTTCCTGCGCCGGGATATCCTGACCCGCACGACCTTCCTGCTGGCGGTGCTCAGTGGTGTTGCGATCGTCGGTAACTGGGTGTTGTTGTTCGCTTCATACTCCCGCGCTTCGATCGCCATCGGCACCGCAGTGTACAACGTCCAGCCCTTCATGCTGGTGGGGCTGGCCGCGCTGTTCCTGGGAGAGAAAATCACTGCGCAGAAGCTGTTCTGGCTGGCGGTGTCGTTTCTCGGGATGCTGGCCATTGTCAGCGCCCACGGCGAGCAGGGGCAGGGAGGCGAGGATTACCTGGTGGGCATCGCCCTGGCGCTGGGGGCGGCATTCCTGTATGCCGTTGCGGCGTTGATCATCAAGCGCCTGACCGGCACGCCGCCGCACTTGATCGCGTTGATCCAGGTCGCCACCGGTATCCTCTTGTTGGCACCATGGGCGAATTTCTCGGCCTTGCCGCAGCAACCCGAGGCCTGGGCCAGCCTGCTGACCCTCGGCATGATTCACACCGGCGTGATGTATGTACTGCTGTACAGCGCGATCCAACGCTTGCCGACTGCCGTGACGGGCGCTCTATCCTTTATTTACCCGATCGCGGCGATCTTCGTTGACTGGTTTGCCTTCGGCCATCGCCTCGAGCCGCTGCAATGGCTGGGTGTGGCGGCGATCCTGCTGGCGGCTGCCGGCATGCAACAGGGCTGGGGCATCAAGTCGCGCCGCCCAGCCCTGAGCTGAGGGTCGGTGCTGATCAGAAGATGTAATCGGTGGTCAGGAAGTTCGAATCCCGCTCACGAATGATGTCGCTGATCAGCGCCTTGTTGTTGTCCTGGAACTTGGTCGCGACCAGCGTGCGGATTGAAAAGGTCCGCAGTGCGTCGTGAACCGACAATGTGCCCTCGGCGGAGTTTTTCCGGCCGTTGAACGGGAAGGTGTCCGGGCCACGCTGGCATTGGGCGTTGATATTGATGCGTCCGACCTGGTTGGCGAAGGTGTCCACCAGCCTGCCGACTGTGGCCGGGTGGGTGCCGAAAATGCTCAGTTGCTGACCAAAGTCGGACTCGAGGACGTAATCGATTACGGTATTGACGTCGCGGTACGGCACGATGGGTACGACCGGGCCGAACTGTTCTTCGTGATAGACCCGCATGGCGGTATTTACTGGATAGAGTACCGCCGGGTAGAAAAACGAAGCCCGGGATTCGCCGCCGTGCTGGTTCATGACGCCGGCACCCTTGGCGATCGCATCGGCTACCAGCGAATGCAGGTAATCGACCTTGCCCGCTTCGGGCAATGGCGTCAGTGCGACGCCGTCTTCCCATGGCATGCCGGGTTTCAGCGCAGCAAGCTTTGCGTTGAATTTCTCGATGAACGCCGGAGCGATGTCTTCGTGGACGAAGAGGATCTTCAACGCGGTGCAGCGCTGGCCGTTGAAGGACAGCGAACCGGTCAGCGCCTCGCTGACGGCATTGTCCAGGTCGACGTCGGGCAGCACCAGGCCGGGATTTTTCGCGTCCAGCCCCAGAGCGGCGCGCAGGCGATGCGGGCGCGGATGGAGTTTCTTCAGGTCGCTGGCGGCCTTGTTGGTGCCGATGAAGGCGAATATGTCGATCTTGCCGCTGGCCATCAGCGCGCTGACGGTTTCCCGGCCGCTGCCGTAGATCACGTTGATCACGCCGGCGGGGAAGCTGTCGCGAAAGGCTTCCAGCAGCGGACGAACCAGCAGTACGCCAAGCTTGGCCGGCTTGAACACCACCGTGTTGCCCATGATCAGCGCCGGAATCAGCGTGGTGAAGGTTTCGTTCAGCGGATAGTTGTAAGGGCCCATGCACAGGGCCACGCCCAATGGCACGCGACGGATCTGTCCGAGGGTGTCCTGTTCCAGCTCGAAGCGGCTGGATCGACGGTCCAGTTCCTTGAGGGCATTGATGGTGTCGACGATGTAGTCGCAGGTGCGGTCGAATTCCTTCTGGGAATCCTTGAGGTTTTTGCCGATCTCCCACATCAGCAGCTTGACCACCGCCTCACGCTGTTCGCGCATCCGCGCCAGGAAAGTCTCGACATGACGGATGCGTTCAGCGACGCGCATGGTCGGCCATTGGCCCTGGCCGCGATCATAGGCCCGGACGGCAGCGTCAAGGGCCGTGAGGGCGGTCTCGGCATCCAGCAATGGCGTGCTGCCGAGAATGACCTGCTCATCGCCATCGGCGCCGGCCAGGTACACCGGGCTGCGCACCGTGGCGAGCGGACCCTGCCAGGTCTTCAGGACGCCATCGACCAGGTATTCACGCTGCTCCACCTGGCCTTCGAGGCGGTAGGCTGGCGGGATGTCGGCGGCACCGGGGAACAGATTGGCGAGGAAGTTGGCTGTGGTCATGTCGTTACTCCATCAATGAAATGAGCCATGGGCTGCGGCAGGCATGAATCGCTTTTAGCGTTATACGCCTTAATGGAGGTGTTTTTTAAGTGTGCCGGGACGCGAGGCCATGCCATTCACTCCGCCGAGCGCAATGCCCGCGTGGCGAAGATGCCGGTTTCTCGCCACGAGGGAGCGGCTTTGAACGGCGAGCACTTACCAGCGCATCCGCACGCCGAGGCTGGCAATGACGCCATTGAGGTCGTTGTCGTCGACGTCGCTGCTGTAGTCAGCGCTGACATAAAGGCTTACCACCGGCGTCACCCGGGCCACCAGCCCCAGGCCCACCTCAACGGTAGAAGCCTTGCGGCTGCTGCTGATTTTTTCGACCTTGTCCAGGCTCAGGGTGTCGGCGCTCTGGACCGTGTGCCACAGGTTCGTGCGCACGTAAGGCTCCACGCCCAGGCCGTTGACCTGGTACGTACCTTTGAGTTGGGCGCCGACGCGGCCGCTCCAGCTGTTGAGTTTGTTGTTGCCATTGCCGGCATTCGGTGTGTCGAGTGTGATGCGCTGGTTGATCAGTTGGGCCTGGGGTTCGACGATCCAGTTATCGCTGATGCCGATGGGAAATCCGCCCTCGACCGACAGCGTGACGGCGTTGCCCTCGGTGGCCTGGCGCTGGCCTTGTTCGGTCAGGCTGTAACCATTGGCGCGTCCGCCGCTCGCGCTCAAATCCAGGTGCCAGCCTGTCGGACCGGTCAGGCTCCAGTAGGCGCCGAGGCTGGGGCCCTGCAGGTTCAGCGCATCCTTGCCGGAGTCGCTCATGGCCGGTGTCACCAGCAGTCCGCCATGGTTGGCAGTGATCTGGTGTCGAGCGCTGATCAAACCCATCCGTTGGGTGTGACCGCTGTCGTTTCACAGGGTAAGCAGGGCGGGGCTCCTGCCCGTTACGGCGTCGTTGTCCGTCTGGCCGTCGGCTGGCATTCGGTCATACCAAAGGGAAGCCGGCCGCCCGGCGGGCTCGGCCTGGAGCTCCATGGAGGAGCACAGCAATAACGAAGTGGAGACGGTGCAGAGGGTAGCTTGAAGAGCTTGGGGGCGCTGGGACGTTTTCATGGGGGCCTGCCTTGCAATCGCATGTATCTCTCGCTCAGGGCGTCTCTCCTACCCCGAATGAGGGGCGACCGAATGGGTTGGGGCAAGCCTCTGGCAGCCCGTCGTAACGGGGTTCCAGAGGCCTGCCCCTGACTGTGTTTCCGGGGGTAGTACGTTGTAGTCAAGAGGACTGATGCGGGTGCGTCAAGAAAATGGCCGACCAGTGGCACGCTGAAATCAGTGGCCAGTAAATGGCTGATTACAGTTGGTTATTTTTGACTCTTATCAGGCGTCAATTAGTCGCCATCTTCGATCACCAACTGATTCGCACGCCGACATTTCCGGCCACGCTGCGTTGCTGGTTGCTGTCGAGGTTATTGCCGTAGTCCACCCCGGCGTAGGCGCTGACCGTAGGCGCAAGGCTGACGATGACGCCCGCGCCCAGGTCGGCGGTTGAGCTGCGTTGTTGGGTCTCGATCCGTTGGGCGTCGTCGAATGTCACCGTGTCGGTGCCGGAAAACGTGTGCCAGACATTGGCCCTCAGGTACGGCTCTACCGGCGTGTCGCTGATCAGGTAGCGACCCTTGAGACGGGCACCGAGCCGGCCGGTCCAGGCGCTGTCGGAATCGAATTCGACTCTGGAAATCCCATCATCCTGGGTGTCCAGGGAGATTTTCTGATGGATGATCTGTGCCTGTGGCTCGACGACCCAGCCACTGCCCACGGCAAATGGGTAGCCGGCTTCCGCCGAAAGG
The DNA here is from genome assembly GCF_051132075.1 of Pseudomonas sp. R3-56. NCBI lineage: Bacteria > Pseudomonadati > Pseudomonadota > Gammaproteobacteria > Pseudomonadales > Pseudomonadaceae > Pseudomonas > Pseudomonas sp. R3-56. Next base: position 2,645,431 of record NZ_CP071657.1, read on the forward strand.
GTCAGCGCATGCCCGCGATTATCCAGCTTGAGTCCGCGTTCGGAGCGGTTGTCCCCATTCAACCGGGTGCCCATGACCACCGTGTCGATGTAACCACCGGAGGGAGCGGTCAGCGTCCAGTACAAGCCATAACTGTCGCCGTCGAGTTCAACCTTGCCGGCGCGCCGCCCTTCGAACCCCAGGTTGTAGCCGTCGACGTTGCCGTTCAATTCGCTATGGCCAACGAAAAAACCGATGCGCTGGGTCTGGCCGTCGAAGACCGGCGCGCTGTAAAGGTCGTTGCCCACCTGGAAGCCCTTGATGGAGCCGTCGAACCTCGGTGTCACCGTGCCGGCCCAGGTCTGATCGAGGTCCTTGCCGTAGACTCGGCCCCAACCGGCCCCGAAGGCGCCGGTTTCCGTCAGCAGGCGTTGGTCGCCCTGGCGATCATGGAACGTGCCCAGGGCCATCAGGGTCAGTTGGGCGGCGACGGGAGGCAACGCCGACCAGACGGGTACTTCCGGACGGTACAGCGCAATGGGCGCTGCGCCCGGCACGGCGACGGGCAAGGCCGGCAGCGTGGGGCTGGCCACGGCGATCGGACCGGCGACCACGGTCGAGCGCAGATACCAGCTGTTTTCATTACCGGTCACGCCGCCCTTGAACAAACGGTAATCAAACGCGCCGGCCGACACCGAACGCGCCAGTGAAAAAGCCCCGCTGTCGCTGACGGCGCCGCCCTGAGCCTGGACCAGCTCGATGCCGTCGCGGGCAGTCAAGGCACCTGCACCGCCGATGTTCGTGACGGTGATGGCCGTGCTGCCGCCGAGCGTGCCGGCGTTGACTATCAGCTTGTCGCTCGGCGAGTCGTCAGCACCGAGCAGCGTCTGCAGGCGCAACTGGCCGCCATTGCCGACGTAGTTGCCTTGTACGGTAAGGGTGTCGCTGGTGCGGGTGTTGCCTGCGCCGAGGTCGATGGTTCCGGCATTTTCAAGCGTCGCCATCTGGCCAGCAGTGAACGGGCGAATGCTGCCCTGGCTGGTCGTCAACAGGCTGCTTGCGTCGATGTTCAGCGTGCCGGTGCCGGTGATACCGTCGCCCAAGACCAGCGTGTCGCCCAAGTCCAGGCGCGAGCCTTGGGTGAGGCTGACCGATTCCCAGTTGAGGTAACGGGCGCCATCGCCGGTCGTGCTGGCCACAAAAGCCAGTGTGTCCTGGCCCAACCCCCCATCCAGGCTGGGTGTGGTGGCGAACAGGGTTTTATCCAGGTTGCTCAACAGCGCCGTGTCGTTGCCTTCGCCCATCAGGATGGCGGAACGGATGAGGCCGCCGCTCCACTGCAACTGGTCATTACCGAAACTGGCTCGAACCTCGCCGACGATCTCGCCCCCGCTCACGGCAATACGGTCGTCACCGCCACTGACACTGACGTTTCCGCCGATGCGTCCCGCACTAACTATAATGGTGTCCCGACCAAAGCCGGTCACCAGATTGCCAAGAATCTGCCCACCTGACATGTCGAAAATATTATCGTCGAGTTTCATGTCGACCCGGCCGATGGTGCCGCCGGTCATTGTCGCTTGGTCTCCGTCTTCGAACGCGCCGACGATGGTGCCGCCGGTCATCAGGAACGTATCGAGCCCATCGCCCTGGGCCAGTGACTGGATGCTGCCGCCGCGCATGACAAAATCATCGGTGCCCGAGCCTTGTCGCACGTCCCCTGCCACGATGCCGTCGGGATTGACCTCGACGTAATCGGCTCCGGCGCCGAAGGTGATGTCTCCCTGGATCACACCGCTGCCATGGGCCGGCATCGTCAGGCGGTTATCTCCCGACAGGTCGCTCAATCCGGGGCTGGTGCCGCTGTCGCAGACATAACTGTCATTGCCTGCCGTCGGCGTCAGGGTGCATGCCGCCATGACGGGCGATGCGTCCAGCAACAGCGGTGTAGTCAGCCACAAGGCATTGAACAGCCGGTTGACGCCATGATTGCGCAAGCTCATCTGCTTTCCCTCAGCATCGGCATCCGTGGCATGCCGCAATCCAGCCTCGGTTGCTCTACAGAAGGCTCACGGGCCTGGCAACGCTTGCTGTATGTGGGGCACGCTAACAACGGACGATGAGGGTCGCTACTGTCAGATCTTACAGGTCAGCGTCGGTGACCGTGGCTACAGGTGCACCTCTACCGACAGCGGCAAATGGTCACTCAAGTGTGTCCAAGGTCGGTTGCCGAGAATCTGCGGAGCATGGCTGGTGGCGTTGCGCAGATAGATGCGGTCCAGGCGCAGCAGGGGAAAACGCGCCGGATAGGTCCTGGCCGGGCGGCCATGGTGGTGTTCGAAGGCTTCGTGCAGGTAGCGGCGGCGGGCGAGGGTGATGTTGCCGCGCAACTGCCAGTCATTAAAATCCCCCGCAATGATGACGGGCGCGTTTTCGGGCAGCGAATCGAGTAGCTTGCAGAGCAATTGAAGCTGCAGTTGGCGATGGCTTTCGAGCAGGCTCAGGTGAACGCAGATCCCATGGACTTCGGCGTGCCCTGGCACGTCCAGTACACAGTGCAGCAACCCGCGCCGCTCCGGGCCGGTGATGGACACGTCGAGATTGCGGAACTGGCGGATTGGATATTTTGAGAGCAGGGCATTGCCATGGTGGCCGTCGGGGTAGACCGCGTTCCGGCCATAGGCGAAATCGCTCCACATGCTGTCGGCGAGGAACTCGTACTGCGAGGTCTGGGGCCAATTGTCATAGCGTGACGCGTGGCGGTCGTGTTCACCCAGCACTTCCTGGAGAAATACCAGGTCGGCTCCCGTGCTGCGTACCGCTTCGCGCAGTTCGGGCAGGATGAAGCGGCGGTTGAGGGCGGTAAACCCCTTATGCGTATTGACCGTCAGGACCTGCAGCCGATGAACCGCCGCAGATGCATCCGCCGCCGCGGGTTGCTCGGCCTGCCAGTTGGAATCGCCAGTCACGTTCGCTCCTGAATCAGACATATGTGTTCATGCGACTGACGGCGGCTGCGGCAGTTCCGGAATTGTTGAATGTGGAGTCCGCGCCATCCGGAGCACCCAGGCACAACACAAAATCCTGTGGGAGCGAGCCTGCTCGCGATGGCGGTGTTTCAGGCGATGAAGATGCTGAATGGACTGGCCTCTTCGCGAGCAGGCTCGCTCCCACAGTGGAGCTGCGCCATCCGGAGCTCCAGGCACAACACAAAATCCTGTGGGAGCGGGCTTGCTCGCGATGGCGGTGTTTCAGGCGATGAAGATGCTGAATGGACCGGCCTCTTCGCGGGCAGGCCCGCTCCCACAGTGGAGCTGCGCCATCCGGAGCATCGCTTTAGACCTTGACCTTGACCTTGACCTTGATCTTGATCTTGATCTTGATCTTGATCTGGGGCGCCCCGTTAGCCACGCTGGCCGAACGCAGGCATTGCGCAGTGGGCATCCCGGCATGGATGCCGGGATAGCCGCGCTGGGCCATGGATGGCCCTTCGCGGCGGGCCCACGGAGCAATGCCGGAGTGAGGGCACACCGAGCCCAGGCGAGGTGCCGAGTGGTGGGGCAAAGCGTTTTTGCTTACTTTTGGCGCTCTTCCAAAAGTGAGCCGCCGTAAGGGCGGAACCCTAAGTGGCCATCACCGCAGCAAAGGATATGTACCCAACAATCCCTGCCAACCGTCAGCCCGTCATCGCGAGCAAGCTCGCTCCCACAAGATTGTGTGCCGCGAACCCATGAACACTGGGAACTGATCAGATGAAAACAATTTCGTACGGCATGCCCATGCGGTCGAGAATCACCCGCGGTACCAGCGGTGCGATACCGCTGGCCGGTTCACCGTTGAGCTGGCTGGAGTAAGCATGCATGGCGTGGCGCTTGCGAGCGGTGGTCCAGACATCCAGACGCAGTTTGCGAGCTCGATGCCAGGGGATCCTCTTCTGTTCGCGGACGTGCCAATGCCATGCCCATACCGGCAGTTCGTTGAACACCGCGCCGATCGCTTCGACTGCCTGGGCCCCGGCGCGTCCGACAGTGTCGTGATCGCTGTCGCCGTCCTGGCGCCAAGTGCTGAATACCACGTCACCGGGGCGAAGATGATGACCGATGAACGCAGCCAGTGGCTCCTCGTGCTCGGCCAGGCTCTTTTCTGGAAAGCCGCCGCGCACCCATTGCAGGCCGTTGGGCGGCACACCCAGGCGATGAAGGGCGTCGACGCTTTCCTGGGGGTGGGGGCGGAACGTGCGCAGCCGCTCATCGTTCCATAATGGCGAACCCGGGTGGCCGAGGCTGCCGTCGGTGACGGAGATCAGTAGCATGGGATGGTCCAGGTTGCTCAACAACTGGAGCAGTCCGCCGCAGGCACCGACCTCGTCGCCCGGGTGCGGGGCAAGGATGACCGCGCGGGAGCCGGCGGGTATAAGTGTCTGGGTGCTGATGATGGGAATGTCGGCCAGTTGCGGCGCGCTGTTCCATATCTGGGGATGCTGCCGGCCTTGCAAGCGGGAGGCGGGTTTCATAGAGGCTACGTCCTTGTGCTGTTCAATCGTTCAGTCATGCACCGGACCGACTGCCCGGCGTCGCCCCGCAGGGCTGACTGTGATTCGCGGCGCTCCGAGTCCTGGAACCGCCGTACGCGAAGTATTGACTATGCTGGCGGTTTCGTCGCGTCAGATTGCGTATCTGATCCGCTTTTTTTTATTCGAACTGCGTCGTGTGAGCGACCAGAAAAACCGCGTCCCTGCGGTTTTGTCGATTTGCCGTCTTATTCCTCTTCGTCGCGTTGCAGCTCGAACAACAGCAACGAGCGGCCGGTCACGGAGTACTCGGCATCAAAATCGAAGCGCTCCTGGCCGCGCACCGTCGGCTGGTTGGTGTCCACCATGCACGTCCAGAAACTGCCTTCCGGCACTTCCGGCAAGCGGAAGTTGACGATGTCATGGTGTGCGTTGACGACCAGCAACAAGGTAGCGTCGGCCCCCTTGCGGCGGATACCGGTTTCCTGGGCGCGCCCGTCCATCAGCATGCCCAGGCAGCGGTTCTGGCCGTCCTGCCAGTGTTCAATGGTCATCTCGTTGCCATCCGGGGCCAACCAGGTGACATCCTTGACGCCGATGTCCTCGTTGTAATTGCCCACCAGGAAGCGTCCGCGCCGCAGGATCGGGTAAGTCAGACGCAGCTTGATCAGACGCTTGACGAACTTGAGCAGCGCCGCGCCATCCTCGCTCAGGTCCCAGTTGACCCAGCCGATCTCGCTGTCCTGGCAATAGGCATTGTTGTTGCCATGCTGGGTGCGGGCGAACTCGTCGCCCGCGACGATCATCGGCGTGCCTTGGGCGAGCAACAGCGTTGCGAAGAAGTTACGCATCTGCCGGTGGCGCAGCGCGTTGATCTCGGGATCATCCGTCGGACCTTCGACGCCATGGTTCCAGGACAGGTTGTTGTTGCTGCCGTCCTGGTTGTTTTCGTCGTTGGCTTCGTTGTGCTTGTCGTTGTACGACACCAGGTCGTGCAAGGTAAAACCGTCGTGGGCGGTGACGAAGTTCACCGAGGCATAAGGGCGTCGACCGCGCTGGTTGAACATTTCGCCCGAAGCGGTCATGCGGCTGGCGAAGTCGGCGAGTTGGCCGTCGTCGCCTTTCCAGAAGGCGCGCACGGTATCGCGGAACTTGTCGTTCCATTCGACCCAGCCCGGCGGGAACCCTCCGACCTGGTAACCTCCAGGCCCGCAATCCCAAGGCTCGGCGATCAGTTTCACCTGGCGCAGCACCGGATCCTGGCGACAGGCGACGAGGAAGCTGTGGCGCTCATCGAAACCGTCATGGTAACGACCCAGGATCGTCGCCAGGTCGAAGCGGAAGCCATCGACGTGCATTTCCGTGGCCCAGTAGCGCAGGGAGTCGGTGACCATCTGCAGCACGCACGGGTGGCTCAGGTCGAGGGTGTTGCCGGTGCCCGAGTCGTTGATGTAATAGCGCTTGTCGTCGGGCATGAGCCGGTAGTACGAGGCATTGTCGATCCCGCGCATGGACAGGGTCGGGCCCTGTTCGTTGCCCTCGGCGGTGTGGTTGTAGACCACGTCGAGAATCACTTCAAGATTGGCCTCGTGCATGTGCGCGACCATTTCCTTGAACTCGGCGATCTTGCCGCTGGCCAGGTAACGCGGGTCCGGGGCGAAAAAGGCGATGCTGTTGTAGCCCCAGTAATTGGTCATGCCTTTGTGCAGCAGGTGCTGGTCATTGACGAACGCATGGACGGGCATCAGTTCGACCGAAGAAACCCCCAGCTTGCGGATATGTTCGAGTACATCGTCGACCATCAGGCCGCCGAAGGTGCCACGCAGGTTCTCAGGCACCGCGGGATGGCGCATGGTGATGCCGCGCACATGGGTCTCGTAGAGGATGGTCTTGTCCCACGGCACGCTGACGCGATGGTCGTTGCCCCAGGTGTGGGCCGGGTCGATAACCTTGCACTTGGGCACGAAAGGGGCGCTGTCGCGTTCATCGAAACTGAGGTCGCCGTCAGGGTGACCGATGGTGTAGCCGAACAAGGCCTCGGACCATTTCAGCTCTCCCACCAGCTGTTTCGCGTAGGGATCGATGAGCAGCTTGTTGGGGTTGAAGCGGTGGCCATTCTCCGGATCGTAAGGGCCATAGACACGGTAGCCGTAGATCAGCCCCGGATGGGCATCGGGCAGATAGCCGTGGTAAATCTCGTCGGTGTACTCCGGCAACTCGATGCGTTCGAGTTCGACTTCGCCGGTGTCATCAAAAATACACAGTTCGACCTTGGTGGCGTTGGCTGAGAACAACGCAAAATTGACCCCCAGGCCATCCCAGGTCGCGCCAAGCGGAAACGGCAGCCCTTCACGAATCCGCGAAGCCTCGATAACCGGCGGCGGCGTGGTGTTTTTTGGACGGGTCATAGTTGCTCCTGCAAAAGACAGATTCGGTGATGCGACGCACGCAGGACTGCGTGCCTTGCGCTTGTGGCGAGACGATAAAGCGTCATGCCACAAGCAGGCCCCTTCGCTGGAAGGAGCACGGGCTTGAGAACGATGAGTTCGCTGGATCAGACCGCCGGTGGTTTGCGCACCGCTCGTGGCTTCTTCGCGGCCGCCTTGTCGGCGGGCGGGACCACTGCGGCAGTCGCCGCGGAGGGTTTGGCCGCAGGCTTGGCCTTGGGTGTGGTGTTCTTCGCAGCGGTCTTGGTCGCAGCGCTCTTGGCGGGTGCCGGCTTGGTGCCGTCAGTCTTGCTGGCGGCGGTCTTGCTCGCTGCTTTTGGCGGCTTGCTAGGCGCCAGTGCCTCGGCTTCAGCCAGTTTGCGCGCCATTTCCCAGTGACGTTTTTCCTGCCCGGCGGGCTTACCCTCGGACTCCCAGATCTGATAGGCAAATTCACGAATGCGTTTATCGTCGGTACTCATCGCAGTGCTCCTGACTAAACTCAAGATTCAATAAAGACATTGACCGGGAAATCCCCCAGCGCGGCGCTGACCATCAGCTCCCTTTGGGGTGTGACTGCTGCGCTTGCAAAAAGTCCCTTCAGTTTTCCATCCTCGGCGGCGAACGGTAACGACACCCGGGTATCGCCCCAGTCCGATGCAGCCACGTGGGGCAAGGCACCGTTTTCCAGCAGGCGGGCGGCGTGCACCGGGACCACCACAATCGCCCGCTGCTGCTGGTATTCACGCATGAACGCCAACACCCTCCCGGCGTGTTCGCCAAGCACCAGCAGCGGTTGATAGCTGCCTTGGCGAAACAGCTGCGGGTATTCGGCGCGCAAGGCCAGCGTCCGCGCTATCAGTGCCTGCTTGACCCGACCGTCGCGCCAGTCGCGTACCAGCGTCGCCGGTGAGCTGTCGCCCTGTACCGCCTCACGGCGAGCATTAAAATCCACCGGGCGACGGTTGTCCGGATCCACCAGGCTGAAATCCCAGAACTCGTTGCCCTGGTACAGGTCCGGGACGCCGGGTACGGTCATGCGCAGCAAGGTTTGCGCCAGACTGTTGAGGGCGCCCGCCGGAGCGATGGCCTGGACCGCCTCGGCGATGGCGCTGCGCAACGGCAGGCCCTCGTCGCACAGCAGCAACCGCTCAAGGAACATCTGGGTGGCTTGCTCATAGGCATCGTTGACCGCCGCCCAACTGCTTTGCAGCTTGGCTTCGCGCAGGGCCTTGCGTTGCCATTGCCAGAGGCGTTCGCTGTAGTCCGCCAAGGCTTTGGGGTCCTGCAGGTCGAGGTCCAGCGGCCAGCTGCCGAGCAGGGCCTGGTAGAGGATCAGTTCATCACCGGCCGATGGGGCCGCCGGGTCGCTGTGCAGCGACGGCGAGAGGATGCGCCATTGCTCCACGCACGCCGTGTACCAGTCCGGGCGTTCGCTGATCACTGCCAGCCGGGCTCGGGTGTCTTCGCCGCGCTTGTGGTCGTGGGTCGCGGTGGTGACGAGGTTGTCGGGAAAGTGTTCGAGCCGTTCCCGGCACGCTTCATGGAATTCCTCGGCCGGGGCACTGAAGCGCTCGGTGTTGTAGCCCACGTCATTGCGCGAAAGCAGTACCGCCGAGCGATACAGTGCGGTGTCCTCGACAGCCTTGGCCGCTGCCGGCGAAGTCAGTTGCTGGAAGCGTACGCAGGCATGGCGCAGGCGTTTGCGCTCACTGCCGCGAGGCCGCTTGCGCCATGGCATGCCACCGAGCCAGTCGGCGAGGCAGTCGAGCACTGGCCAATCGGCTTCGCTCAGGGTTTGCCGGGCGCCTTCCAGGGCTTTCTGGAAGAACACTTCGTCCTCGGCGGAGCGCCCCAGAGGATTGATGTATGTGCGATACACCGGGAAATGCACGATCAGCTCCTGCAACGCCCGACGAATCGCCCCCAGGGTCAAGTCGCGGGTCATCACATCGTCCCGCGCGACTTGCAGCAGGGCCTGTGCGACGCTTTCGAAATCTCCGGCAAGAGAGCCGTTGAGAATCTGCTGGCGGGCCAGGCGGGCCTCTTCGATGAAGTGCGCCGGGCGCTCACTGTGCCGGCTCCAGAACTCGGCGAGGGGCTCGGCGCCGGCCGGGTCGTGCTGCAGCAGCGATATCTGGTTCATGAATTCGTAACCGGTGCTGCCATTGATGTTCCAGTCGCGGCGCAGGGTTTCGCCGTCGCCGAGGATTTTCTCGACGAAAATCGGCAGGTGCCGCGAGGGCGAGAGCGAGTCGACGCGACGGCGCAGCTTGCGGCAGTAACCGCGAGGATCGGCCAGGCCGTCGATGTGGTCGATCCGCAGGCCGTCCACCAGCCCTGCGGCGATCAGCTCGAAGATCTTGGCGTGGGTCGCCTCGAACACCGCCGGCCGCTCGACCCGCAGGCCGCCCAGTTCGTTGACATCAAAGAAGCGTCGCCAGTTGATATCGTCCGCCGCCGTGCGCCAGCTGGCGAGCCGGTAGCTCTGGCGCTCGAGCAGTTGGTGCAGGCGCTCGAAACCCGCGGGCTCGGTGGAATCGTAGCCGCGCAGGGTGTCCTCAATGGCGCTGAGGATGCTCGTTTGCGTGGCCAGATCGCGCAGCTCTTGCTGGAGCGGGCGGGCGAGGGAGTGGGCGTCGGTCTGGTAGTTCAGCGTGGTGAAACGCTCGGCCAGCGCCTTGAGCGCGTCGATCTGCTCGGGCTCCAGAGCGTCCGCAGGCTTGAGCAGCTCACCGTATTGCATCGGGCAGATGGGGAAGCGGTGCTCGTAATGCTCGACATGGAAGCTGCCTTGCGCGGAATCAAAACGCAGTTTCAACGTGCCTTCCTGCAACGCCACACCGTAGTCGCTGCCCAGGAATGGCAGCAGCAACTGGCCTTCCATCAGCGGGTCGGGGGAATGCCACTGGATGTCGAAGAATTCGCCATAAGGGCTCAAGCGTCCCCACTCCAGCAGGTCCAGCCACCAGGGGTTGTCGTTGCCGCCAACGGCCATGTGGTTGGACACGATGTCGAGAATCAGGCCCATCCGGTGCTCGCGCAAGGTGGCGACCAGGCGCTTGAGCGCAGCCTCTCCGCCCAGCTCCGGGTTGACCTGGGTCGGGTCGACCACGTCGTAGCCGTGCATGGATCCGGCCCGTGCCTTGAGCAGGGGAGACGCATAGATGTGGCTGATGCCCAGCGCTGCGAAATACGGCACTTGCGCTACGGCATCGTCGAGGGTGAAGCCTTTATGAAATTGCAGGCGCAAGGTGGCCTGCAGCGGTTGGATCAGTGTCTGGTTCATCGGTCACGCTCGTTCGCCTGAAGTCTCGCGCAGGCGAGTATTTCCAGACGCCGTGCGGCGTCCGGGTCATCCAGCAGCGCGCGGCTTTCCAAAGCCAGGCGCCGCCGCCAGTTGGGGTGAGTGTCGGTGGTGCCGGGCAGGTTGGCCTGTTCATCGATACCCAGGGCATCTTCCAGGGGCAACAGCACCAGCGGCGCGCGGGTATGGCCGAGGAAGCGCACGCTGGCGTCCAGCACCTGGTCGGTTTCGCGGTGTTCTTCGCGAAAATTCTGCGGGTCCTGGTTCAATGCATTGCGTAACCCGTCACGCTCGCGTTGGCGGTGCCGGCGCCAGTCCATCTCGGTGTGGGAGTCGATCAGGTCCAGCCGGGCGTTCCAGTCGATGTCGTGACCGTGCCACCAACCGTTCAGCGTCGGCAGGTCATGCGTGCTGGTGGTGGCCAGGGCGTCGTCCGGCCAATCGAGGATCGGCTTGAAGTGGGTATTGTCCTGTTCGAACAACAGCACGCGCATACCGAGGATGGCGCGGGCCGCGAGTTTTTCCCGCAGGCCTTCGGGCACGGTGCCAAGGTCCTCGCCGAGCACGATGGCCCGGTGGCGATGGGATTCCAGGGCCAGCAGCCGCAGCAGATCATCGATCGGGTAATAGAGGTAGGCGCCATCGGTGGGCGGGGCATCGTTGGGGATCACCCACAATCGTTGCAGACCCATGATGTGGTCGATGCGCAAGCCGCCGGCGTGGGCGAAATTGGCCCGCAACATTTCTATGAACGCGCGGAAACCGTTGCGTACCAGCCCCTCTGGTGAGAACGCCGAGATACCCCAGCCCTGTCCGGAGCGGTTGAGAATGTCCGGCGGTGCGCCGACGGTGAGCGAGGCGAGCAATTCATCCTGGCGGCTCCAGGCCTGACTGCCGGCGCCGTCAGCGCCCACGGCGAGATCGGCGATCAGGCCGATGCCCATGCCACTGGACTTCGCCGCGCTCTGGGCGCGCTCCAGGCAGCGGGCAATCAACCATTGGCAGAAGGCGTAGAAGCCGATTTCATCCGCGTTCTCTTCGGCGAAACGGGCCAGCGCGGCGCTGCGCGGATCGCGCCATTCTTGCGGCCACTGGCGCCAGTCAAGGCTTTCGCCCCGAGCGGCGCGATCGGCCTGGAGGGCTTCGAAGCGGCAATGGTTTTCCAGGGCCTCGCCGCTGCTGTGGCGGAAACTGCTGAAATCCTCATGCAGCGGATGTTCGCCCTGGCTGAAGCCGTCGTACAGCGCGCGAAGAACCCGCTGCTTGGCTTCGGCAGCCACCGGCCAGTCGATCAGCGGCTGCTCTTCGAGGCTGCGCAACTGGTTGGTCAAGCCGGTGGCGTCGATGGCCGTGCGCAACGCACGCTCGCCGAGGATGGTGCCGGGCGCGGCGTACAGGCTGTTGAGAAAAAGCCGGCTGGAGGGCGAATAAGGGCTGTAGCGCCCGGTATCGCTGCTGAACATGGCATGCATCGGGCTGATGGCCAGGGCGTCGGCACCACGTTCGCCGGCCACCCGGGCCAGTTCTTCCAGGGCCTGGGTGTCGCCGAAGCCGCCATCGCCAGGGCGGCGCAGGGAATAGAGTTGCGCGCTCAGGCCCCAGACCCTGGGGATCGGGTCGTCCACCGCATCCGCCACGCTGTAGCAACGGGCGGGCGCCACCGCCAGGGTGAAATGCTGGCCCTGGATGCTGACCTGCTGATAGCCCACCGGGACGATCCCCGGGAGCGTCGCGTCGGCGTCAAGTTTCAGATTCAGCGTCGCGCCGTCTTCAAGCTGGATCTCGCACGGGGTCGCGGGTTCGAAATAGCGGCTCAGGTCGACATTCACGCCTGCGTCTGCGGTAAGCAGCGGCGGCAGGCGGTGGTTCTGTTGGTCTTCCTGCAACTGCAACAGGCTGGCGTCGATTTCCTGGGCAGTGCCGGCGGGATGCCCCAGGCCGGTGAGGACCGAGCGCAACACCGCGGGTGAAACTTTCTGGGCACGGCCATTGGCATCGATCCAGTCCACCGCCAGGCCCGCTCGGCCAGCGAGGATTTCCAGTTGCGCATCGCTCATAGGCGCTCTCCAGTGATATTGGGCAAGGTTGTCGCTTGCGTCAGACTGACCAGCGCGCTGTGGGGCGTGAGCACCCCTTGTTGCAACAGACCCATGGCCTGCGGTGGATGTTCGAAAAGAATCTGCGCATCTTGCGGTGCGCTGTGTTCGACCGGCTTGTCGCTGAGGTTCAGGTCGATGCGCAACACGCTGCCGTCGCCCATCTGCCAGCGCGCGCTGACGGCGCCATGGCCCAGCACATCCGCGCCCAGGGCATGGGCGGCGGGCAGGCGCGGGACGATTTCCTCACGGCGGATCTTCAATAACTGGCGATACAGGGTTTCGCTGGCCAGTTGTTCCGGTTGATGGGCTTCCAGGTTGGGCCGTGAAGCGTCGAACGTGCCGGCCGCGTTCGGGTCGGGAATCCGTTCGCGTTTCTCGGGGTCGGCAAAGGCTGCAAAGGCCTTGAACTCGTTGCGTCGACCTTCGCGCACCAACTCCGCCAGTTCGCCATGGTGGCTGGTGAAAAACAGGAACGGTTGTTCGGCGACCACTTCATCGCCCATGAACAACAGCGGGATCATCGGTGACAGCAGCAACAAGGCGGTTGCGGCTTGCAGCGCCTGTGGCGGGGCCAGCTGGTGCAGGCGCTCGCCCAAGGCCCGGTTGCCGATCTGGTCGTGGTTTTGCAGGAACAAGACGAAAGCGCTGGGCGGCAGGTGACCGCTGGCCTCGCCGCGGGATTCACCGTGGCGGTTGGTATGGCCCTGGAAAACAAACCCCTGGCTCAGGCAGCGCGCGAGCTTTTCCGTGGTCTGCTCGGCATAGTCGGCGTAATAGGCATCGGTCTCGCCGGTCAGCAGCACGTGCAAGGCGTTGTGCCCGTCATCGTTCCACTGGGCGTCGTAGCCGTGCTCCAGCAGGCTGGCCTGGTTGTGTTCGTTCTCGACGGTCAACCAGACGTAGCGCGTCGGGTCGACCTGTTGGCGCACCGTGGTGGCGAGCTCCTGGAGGAAGTCCGGGTCTTCGATCGCATGCACGGCGTCCAGGCGCAGGCCGTCGAAACGGTATTCGAGCAACCACATCAGTGCGTTTTCGATGAAGAAGTCGCGGACCTCGCGGCGCCGGAAGTCGATCGCCGCGCCCCAGGGTGTGTGCTTGTCTTCGCGAAAGAAACCCTTGGCGTAGCGGTGCAGGTAGTTGCCATCGGGGCCGAAGTGGTTGTAGACCACGTCGATAATGACCGCCAAGCCATGGCCGTGGGCGCTGTCGATCAGATGCTTGAGCTGGTCCGGCGTGCCATAGGAGGCATGGGGAGCGTAGGGCAATACACCGTCGTAGCCCCAATTGCGATCGCCGGGAAACTGCGCCAGGGGCATCAGTTCGATGGCGGTCACGCCAAGCCCGGCCAGGCGTGCCAATTGTTGTTCGACGCCTTCGAAACCTCCGAGGGCGCCAACGTGCAGTTCGTAAATGACGGCGTCGTACCAGGGGCGACCGGACCAGTTGGTGTGTCGCCATTGGTAGGCGTGGGGGTCGACCACCACGCTGTGGCGATCGATATCACCGTCCTGGGCGCGGGAGGCTGGATCGGGCACCTCCAGCTCGCCATCGATGTTGAAGCGGTAACGAGTGCCAGCGGGGCAACGGGCCTGGATCATGAACCAGCCGTTGGCCTGGGGCAGCATCGGTATGGATTCTCCAGTGTCGAGTTCGACACTGACGTAAAAGGCATCCGGGGCCCATAGCGCGAAGCGGGTGTGCTCGGAATCGAGCAAGACCGCGCCATGGGTCCAGGTATCAGGCGTCCTTGACGGCATCGGTTACCTCATTGTCTGGCCGATTTTCCCAGCGATTTAGCTACCAGTTGTTCATAAAGTTCGGCATAGGGCTCTACGGCCTTGGACCAATTGAAGGGGGCTGACATCGCCCGGCAACGCATGGCATTGAGCAGCTCGGGAAACTCGAATACCTTGAAAGCCCGGCTCAGGGCCTGCTGGTAGCTTTCCACGGTGGATTCGTCGAACAGGAACCCGGTGATGCCGTCCTCGATGGTGTCCGCCAGGCCGCCGGTATTGCGCGCCACCGGCAGCGAGCCGAAGCGCTGGGCGTACATCTGGCTCAAGCCGCACGGTTCGTAGCGCGATGGCATCAGCAGGAAATCGCTACCGGCGAACATCCGCCGGGCATCGGTTTCGTTGAAGCCGATGCGCACGCCGATCTTGCCGGGGAAGCGCAGCGCCAGTTCACGCATGGCCTGTTCTTCTTCCGGTTCGCCGCGGCCAATGATCGCGATCTGTCCGCCGGATTCGACGATGAATTCGGCGACGGCCTCGGTCAGGTCCAGGCCTTTCTGATACACCAAACGAGATACCACGGCGAACAGCGGGCCGGTGGTGTCATCCAGGCCGAACAGGTTGCGTACGTGGGCGGCGTTGACCGCCTTGCCTTCCCAGTCGCCAATGGAGAACTGGCGCTGGAGATGAGAGTCGGTCGCCGAATCCCAGCTTTCGTCAATGCCGTTGGGGATCCCGCTGAGCAGGCCTTGCTGGGTTTTGGCGGCGAGGAACCCGTCAAGCCCGCAGCCGAACGCCGGGGTGGTGATTTCCTGGGCGTAGGTAGCGCTGACCGTGGTGATGTGGCTGGAATAGGCCATGCCGGCCTTGAGGAACGACAGCTTGCCGTAGAACTCCATGCCTTCCTGTTGCAGCGCGTGCTCCGGGATGCCCAGCTCCGGGCAGGAAGCCAGGCTGACCACGCCCTGGTACGCCAGGTTGTGGATGGTGAACAGGGTCGGGGTACGTTGGCCGCGCCAGTGCATATAGGCGGGGGCCAGGCCGGCCGGCCAGTCGTGGGCATGGACCAGGTCGGGGCACCAGTGGATCTGTGCCAGGTTGGCGGCGATGTCGGCTGCGGCCAGGCCCAGGCGGGCGAAGCGGATGTGGTTGTCCGGCCAGTCGCGGCCATTGTTGGCGCCGTAGGGCGAGCCTTCGCGGGCATACAGTTCGGGACAGATCAGGACGTAGATCACCAGACCGTCGGCCATGTCCATGCGGCCGATCTTGCACGGCGGCAGCGCTGCGTGGCCGCCCAGTTCGCCGATGATATGGATCGGATTGCCGCTGTTCATGACTTGCGGATACCCGGGGATCAGCACCCGGACATCATGCAGGCCGGCCATGGCCCGGGGCAGGGCGGAAGAAACGTCGCCCAGGCCACCGGTCTTGACCAGGTCGGCGATTTCCGAGGTCACGAACAGGATCTTCTTGCGGTTGGGGTTCTGTCGAACGACAGGGAGCAGTGCCTTGCCTCCGGTGGCCAGCACCGGTGCCGTCGGCGATTCAGCCGCCGGCGGTAATTGAGAGCGGACTTGCTGTGGTTCCAAGGCAGCACTGATCATAAATAACTCCTATTTCTCGATCTGTTTCCGGCAAGCGCCAGAGCTGTTGTTTCATTGGCCGAATCCTGCGGCCAGGCGCACGAGCGCTACGCAAGGAGAGCAAAGCGCTGCCCAATGCGGCGAAGCGAATCAGGTGAGGGGGCCGTTGCAAGGAATGCTCCAGCAGTTGTTGCCCTTCCTCTAACCTGACCTGTCGCCGTTGTGAAAAGTTTCGACTTTTTTTCCTTCGGATGACCGGTCGGTTTTCCCCACGGAAAGGCAGTCTAGGTCAGAAGCTAGAGCGCTGCGGTTCGGTTCGTCGAATTGTCCGACAATCACGTCGATTGTCGGCAATGTCTTACACGAAGCAGGGGAATACGAACCGACGAAGTGCAGGTTGTTTGAAACATTCAGGGTGTAGGAAGGGCGCGATGGTTCAATCGCGTGCGCGGTTCAACAGCGCTCCGCACCATAAGGGGGCGGGCTGGATGGAGGCGTTTTGATGGCTTCAGTATGGCGGTGACGGCCCCAAATGTGGGAGCGAGCCTGCTCGCGAAAGCGGTGGATCAGACTCAAAATCCGCGACTGACACACCGCTTTCGCGAGCAGGCTCGCTCCCACATGGGGCTACCAGGAAAATTTCACGAAGCCGCGGTCAGTATCCGGATCGGCTTGCCGGCCGCCCAGGCCTGCAGGTCCTCGATCATCTGGCCGTAGAACTGCTGATAATTCTGCCGGCTCACATAACCCACGTGGGGTGTGGCCAACACGTTGTCGAGAGTCCGGAACGGGTGCTCGGGCGGCAACGGTTCCTCGGCGAATACGTCCAGCGCGGCGCCTGCCAGGCGTTTGTGCCGGAGTGCGTCGATGAGGGCCGCCTCGTCGACAATCGGCCCGCGCGCGGTATTGACCAGCAGCGCCTCGGGTTTCATCCAGCCCAGGGCCTGGGCGTCCACCAGGCCCCGGCTGCGCTCGCTGAGCACCAGGTGGATCGAGAGGATATCAGCCTGCTCGAACAGCGCTTGTTTGCTCACGTATTGCACGCCGGCTGCGGCGGCTCGCTCGGCGGTCAGGTTTTCGCTCCAGGCGATCACACGCATGCCGAACACCTGGCCGAACTGAGCCACGCGCGTGCCGATGCTGCCCAGGCCCAGGATCGCCAGGGTCTTGCCGTACAAATCACCGCCCAGGCCCTGTTGCCACAGTCCGGCGCGCAGGGCGTTGGCTTCCGGTACAAGATTGCGGCTCAGGGCCATGATCAGCGCCCAGGTCAGTTCCGGCGCAGCGTGCTTGTAGCTCTCGGTGCCGCAGACCTGGATGCCCAGTGTCGCGGCAGCCTTGAGGTCGAGGGCGGCGTTGCGCATGCCGCCGGTCAGCAACAGCTTCAGGTTGGGCAGGCGGCGCAGCAGTTCTTCGTCGAAGCGGGTGCGCTCGCGCATCACGCAGATGACGTCGAAGCGTTGCAGGCGCTCGGTGAGGGTGTCGCGGTCGGCGGGGTAATCGTGCAGGAAGGTCACTTCACCAATGCTATCGAGCACCGACCAGTCCACCACGTCCCTGGCGACGTCTTGCCAATCGTCGATGACTGCTATTTGCACCGCCATGGAACACCTCTATCAGGGAATGGGTTTGTCCAGCCAGCCGAGCAGCGCCTGGTGGAACCGCGCCGGCTCTTCCATTTGCGGCGCATGCCCCAGGTTGGGGAATTCCACCAGGGTCGACTGCGGGATCAGTCCGGCGACCTGTTTGCCTAGCACCTCGTAACGGCCCAGCCGGGCTTTCACGGCCGGTGGGGCAATGTCACTGCCGATGGCGGTGGTGTCGGAGGTCCCGATCAACAGCAGCGTGGGGACCTTCAGGTCCTTGAACTCGTAATAGACCGGCTGGGTGAAGATCATGTCGTAGATCAGCGCCGAATTCCACGCTACTTGTGTATGTCCCGGACCCTTGTTCAAGCCGGCGAGCATGTCGACCCAACGCTCGAACTCCGGTTTCCAGCGCCCGCCGTAATAGGTGTTGCGCTCGTAGTTGCGAATGCCCTCGGCGTTGAGTTTCAGCTCGCGCTCGTACCATTGGTCCACGGTGCGGTAAGGCACGCCAAGGGCTTTCCAGTCCTCCAGACCGATGGGGTTGACCATCGCCAGGCGTTCGACCTGGTCGGGGAACTGCAAGGCATAGCGGGTGGCAAGCATGCCACCGGTGGAGTGGCCCAGCACGATGGCCTTCTGTACGCCGAGGGCCTTGAGCAGGGCCTGGGTGTTGATCGCCAACTGCTGGAAACTGTACTGGTAATGGTCCGGCTTGCTCGACGTGCAAAAACCGATCTGGTCCGGGGCGATGACCCGGTAACCGGCGTCACTGAGCGCCTTGATCGAATCGCCCCAGGTGGCGGCGCAGAAATTCTTGCCATGCATCAGCATCACCGTCCGGCCGTTGGCCTTGCCTTGGGCGGGCACGTCCATATAGCCCATCTGCAGCGATTTACCCTGGGACTGCAAGGCAAAATGCTTGAGCGTATAGGGGTACTCGAAACCCTCAAGCTGCGGGCCATAGGCCGGGCCTTCAGGTGGGTTCGCGGCCTGGGCGAGCATTGGCAAGGCAGCGGTGAGGAACAGGCTGGGCAGCCAGCGGGCGGTCAAACGCGACATGGGCAATCTCCTTGAGGCAACCGGCCGATCCTGGAACGGCTCGATTATGGCGACATTAACCACAGGCAACCCAAGCGCAGGAACGTTCAACCCATCCAGCCGAGGGTCGCCCAGGTGAGCACGCCATAACGCAGGCCTTTGGCGAGCGTCACGATCAACAGGAAGCGCCGCCAGGGTTCACCCATCACGCCGGCGACCAAAGTCAGCGGATCGCCGATGATGGGCAGCCAACTGAGCAGCAGCGACCAGTAGCCATAGCGCTGGTAGTGCCGACGGGCCTTGTCCAGAAGGGACGGGCTGACCGGAAACCAGCGGCGATCCTTGAACTGTTCCAGGCGTGTGCCCAGCCACCAGTTCACCAGCGAACCGAGGACGTTGCCCAGGGTTGCCACCGCCAGCAGCAGCCAGATGGCGTAACGTTCGCTGAGTAGCAGGCCCACCAGCAGGGCCTCGGATTGCAACGGCAGCAGGGTCGCCGCGCCAAACGCTGCAAAGAACAGCCCGATATACGCTTCGCCCATCAATGGGCCGGATAGTCCGCCACCACGGCTTGCGTCCCGTCTTTTTTCAGCCCGATCACTTGGTAAGCATCGCTCATGCCATCCATTTCCATGCCCGGCGAGCCCATCGGCATGCCGGGCGCGGCCACGCCAAGCAGGTCGTCGCGTTTGCTCAATGCCAGCACCTGTTCGGCCGGAACGTGGCCCTCGACGAATTTACCGTTGATTTCGGCGGTGTGGCAGGAACGCAGGTTGGGCGCGACGCCAAGGCGTTGCTTGACCGCGCTCATGTCGGCCTCGACATGGTCGTTGACCTTGAAACCGTTCTCCTGCAAGTGGGATATCCACTTCTTGCAGCAACCGCAATTGGCATCGCGGTGCACATCGATGGTCGCCGGTTCGGCGGCCTGGGCCAGGGCGGAAATGAGCAAGGTACTCAAGGCGAGCAGGTGCAGGGGATGGGCCATGTGTATGGTCTCGTAGCGAACAGTTTGGAAGGAGGATAACAGAGTAGCGGCGAGCGGCTGACACGAGGCTGAGGCGCGGATTACAGAATTGTCAGCTCGGGAACGCAACTCTCGTGGCGAGGGAGCTTGCTCCCGCTGGGCCGCGAAGCGGCCCCAAATTTGCTTTATTCGATCAGCCTGACACACCGAGGCGAGGCCCAGAGGGGCTGCTGCGCAAGCCCAGCGGGAGCAAGCTCCCTCGCCACGGTGGGATAGATTCAACGAACCTTGAACCGCCCCATGATCGCATTCACCCGGCTGTTGGCTTCCAGCAGCTGGCGGGTGTTGTTCTGGCTGGCCAGGCCGCTTTCCACCAGTTCCTCGACCATATGGCGGATCTGCACCATGCTGCGGTTGATTTCCTCGGTCACTGCGCTCTGCTGTTCGGCGGCGGTGGCGATCTGGGTGCTCAGGCTGTTGATCTGGCTGACGGAGCCGGCCATTTCATCCAGGCCCGAGTTGACCCGGGACGTGGCGTCGGCCGCCGATTGGCAACTGGCCTGGGTGTTTTCCATGGCCGCGACCGACGAGGTTACGCCCTGGGTCAGGCGGGTCAGCATCTCATTGATTTCCGAGGTGCTGGCCTGGGTGCGGGCGGCGAGGGCGCGGACTTCGTCGGCGACTACCGCGAAGCCACGGCCCTGCTCGCCGGCCCGGGCCGCTTCGATGGCGGCGTTGAGGGCCAACAGGTTGGTCTGCCCGGCGATGGCGCCGATCACGCCGAGAATCTCGGTGATGCGTTGCGCGTCTTGCTGCATGTCTTCGACTTTGCGCGTGGCGCTGGCGACTTCATCGATCAGCGCCACGACGCTGTTGGACGCTTCACCGACCACGACCCGCGAACGATCGGCATGCTCATTGGCGCGCTGGGTGAATGCTGCCGTCTCGGCGGCGTTTTGCGCCACGCTTTCAGCGGTGGAGCTCATCTCGGTGATGGCTGTCACGGTCTGGTCGGTTTCCGAGGCGTGGCGCATCAGGATTTCGCTGGTGTGGGCCGAACTCCGCTGCAGGCTGTCCAGGCCCGAGGCCATGGCGCCGGTGGCCTGGGTGACTTCGCCGATCATGTCTTGCAGATAGGCGATGAACCGGTTGACCGAATGGCCAATGGCGCCCAGTTCGTCTTCGGCACGGATGGTGATGCGTCGGGTCAGGTCGGCATCACCAGTGGACAGCGCGTCGATATTGCCTTTGAGGACCTTCATGCGGTGGGTCAGTTGGCGGATGGCGTACAACTGCATCAGCACCAACAGGATCACCAGCGGAATCTGCAGCAGGCTCAGCGTGCTCAACACGTCGTCACGCTGGGCGGTGATCAGGCGGGTCGGCAGGGCAGTGGCGAGGAACCATGGGGAGCCTTCGATGGGGCGCATGAAAAACGTGCTGGCCTCACCCTTGTTGTCGAACTCGAGTCGTTGCAACGGCTGGTCACGGTTGGCCAGGCCTGCCTTGACCTGGGCGGCGAACGGCGAGGTAGCCGCCAGTTCGCTGATGTTTTTCAGCACGATCGGCCCGCTGATACGCGAGCTGTTGCTGATGATCTTGCCGTCGGCTTCGACGATCAGCATCTCGGCGCTCAGTTCCGCTTCCTTGCGCGCGATCAGATCGTTGAAAAAGCCCAGGGTCACGTCAATGGTGGAAACGCCGTAAGGCGCGCCGTTCTTCTGGATCGCCATGGCGCAGTTGGTCCGTGGCTCGGCGCTGGCGTCGTCCTTGTAGGCAGCGGCCCAGGCGCATTTGCCGGGAGGGGTGGCCATGCCGCCCTTGTGCCACGGTTGTTCGAAATAGTTCGGCGCAGCGTCGCTGTTCCAGAAGGTGTTGACCGCCAGTTTGCCGGATGCGTCGCGGTGCCAGAACGTGCTGAACTTGCTGCGACCCTCGGCGCGCTGGTTGGGCAGTGGCCAGATCCCGCCGCCGAACACCTTCAATTCGCCGTATTGATCCACCAGGCCAGGCAATACCTTGTCGATGGCGTCGCTGTCGAGCAGCGGGATGGTCTGGGTGATGCTCCGCTGCTGCGCCTGCACCTTGTTCAGCTCGCCCTGGATCTGTTCCGCGACCTCTTCGATGCGGTTCAGCGCCACTTGTTCCTCGGTCTGGCGCAGCTTTGGCGCGACCAGATAGCTGATACCGACCACCGTCAGGATGGACAGCACCAGGATGAACAGAACCAGGAACAGCGTATAGCGGGCTTGAATGGTGCGGAATGCGGGCATGTAGAGATTCCTTGCACGATGGCGGCTTTCTAGAGACAAGTAGAACGGACGTACTTGTCTTTATCGGCCTATCGCCAGCGGTCTTGAACTCCATGGCGCACTTTGTTGGTTCAGGACCCGTCGTAACTGCGCCAAAAACGCTCCGACGGCTGTACCATGGGCATCCGTTTGCGGCCTCGTCATCGCACCGGGCAAGAGCCTGGCAGGCGCGCGGAAACAGCACGAATACATTCAGGAAATTGGCAAATGACTCATTCGCAACGTTTGAAATACTCGATCCTGGTGGTCCTCGTTGTCCTGGCAATCATGCTCGGGCTGTCATGGATGCAAGGTAAAGGCATGATCAGCGAGCAGCTGTTTCAATACATTGCTATTGCCGTGGCGGTCATCGTGGTGGTGATCAACGGGGTGATGAGGCGCAAGGTCAAGCCTTGAGCCTCGGCTACTGCTTGGCGTTGAGCACGGCCACCGCACTCGGGTGCAAGCTGTAGCTTTTATCCGGATGGAGGCTGACGACCCCCTCGCTGCACAGGCGCTTGAGCACCTCGCGCACACTCAGGAAGGACAAGGGAATGTCCAGCCCCAGCAACTGGCTATGCACGCCCCGCACCCCCAGCTGCCGATTCTCTTCGGCGGCCTTGAGCAGTGCATCGATCACCTTCAGGCGGATCAGGCTCGTTCGCAGCCCGTAGCTCTTGAGCAGGCGCCTGATGTGCTCATTGCCGCCGCGTTCCGTTGGTTTGGCGAAGACGTTGTTGTTGGTGCTCATTGACACACGTGCCGATCCTGGCTTGCCCTCCATGGGCATTGGTGCGTTATGCATGTAAAGACTCCTTAACAGCCTGATCAGAAAAGGTCATGAAATGCTCTCCTCTATAAGACGAACGAGGAGGACGAATCATGAAGGGGGCGATGTGAAAAAAATGCCTGGAAATCAGCAAAGCCCCGCAGTCAGGCGGCTGTCTGCGGTTAAATTTTTTTCATCCGGTTCGTTCCCAAGGGAGGCGTATTGGTTTTCGATCAGGAGTGAGCGTGAGAATGTCCGGGCAGTTATCGAGGTTTTGCCTTGCGGGTGCGTTGCTGGGGATGGCCCTGGGTGTCAGTACCGTTGTCAGCGCGCGAGGAGAGGTGGAGCAGGCCACCGTCGAGATTCGCCGCACCAGTTTTGGCGTGCCGCACATACGCGCCCAGGATGAGCGTGGATTGGGCTACGGCATCGGGTACGCGTATGCCCAGGATAATCTTTGCCTGCTGGCCAATGAGATCGTGACGGTCAACGGCCAGCGCTCGCGTTACTTCGGCCCCGAACAGGTCACCCTGGAGCAGCGGTCCAACCGGGCCAGCGACCTGTTCTTCAGCTGGCTCAACACGCCTCAGGCCGTATCCGGTTTCTGGCAGGCCCAGACGCCCCAGGTGCAGCAACTGGTCGAAGGCTACGTGGCCGGTTACAACCGCGCACTGGCCGAGCGCAAGGCACAGGGCCTGCCCGCACAGTGCGCCAGCGAATGGGTGCGGCCAATCACGGAGCTGGACCTGGTCAAACTGACCCGGCGCCTGTTGGTGGAAGGTGGCGTCGGCCAGTTCGCCGAGGCCGTGGCGGGCGCGCAGCCGCCCAAGGCGACCACACAGGCCGACACCTCGATGTCCGGCTTCGAAGTCGCCGCGACCCGCCAGCAGCGCTTCGCCCTCGACCGCGGCAGCAACGCCGTGGCAATCGGCAGCGAACGTTCGTTCAACGGTCGCGGCATGTTACTCGCCAATCCCCATTTTCCCTGGGTGGGCGGCATGCGCTTTTATCAGATGCACCTGACCATTCCCGGCAAGCTGGATGTCATGGGCGCCGCGTTGCCCGGCTTGCCGATGATCAATATCGGTTTCAGCCAGCACCTGGCCTGGACCCATACCGTCGACACCTCCAAGCATTTCACCCTGTACCGCTTGCAGCTCGACCCGAAGGACCCGACCCGCTATCTGCTGGACGGCAAGTCAGTGCCGATGAGCCAACAGGTGGTCACGGTGGACGTCAAGCAGGCCGACGGGCAGGTCAAGCCGGTTTCGCGGGTGGTGTACGGCTCGCAATTCGGGCCGGTTGTGCAATGGCCTGGCAAGCTGGACTGGGACAACCGCTTCGCCTACAGCCTGCGGGACGCGAACCTGGAGAACGATCGGGTGCTGGCGCAGTGGTACGCCATGAATCAGGCCGTCACGCTCAAGGATCTGCAGGCGTCGGTCCAGCGGATCCACGGAATTCCCTGGGTCAATACCCTGGCGGTGGACGACCAGGGACAAAGTCTCTACATGAACGTTTCGGTGGTGCCCAACGTTGACGCGGCCAAGCTGGCGCGGTGCAGTGATCCGAGGGCCGGGCTGAAACTGATCGTGCTGGATGGCTCGCGCAGCGAATGCAACTGGAGCGTGGACCCCAAGGCCGCGCAAAAGGGCATCTATGCCGCCGACAAACTGCCGCAATTGTCGCGTCGTGATTACGTGCAG
This sequence comes from Pseudomonas sp. R3-56, assembly GCF_051132075.1. Lineage (NCBI taxonomy): Bacteria > Pseudomonadati > Pseudomonadota > Gammaproteobacteria > Pseudomonadales > Pseudomonadaceae > Pseudomonas > Pseudomonas sp. R3-56. Next base: position 2,669,428 of record NZ_CP071657.1, read on the forward strand.
AACTCCAACGATTCGGCCTGGATGGTCAATCCCGCTCAGCCCTTGTCCGGTTATTCGCCACTGATCAGCCAGCAGGACCAACCGCTGGGGTTGCGCGCACGTTTCGCGCTGGATCGACTGGGCCAGTTGGGCAAAGACGGGCCGGTGCAAGTGGATGAGTTGCAGCGCATGGTCATGGACGACCAGGTTTACCTGGCGGAACAGTTGATGCCGGACCTGCTGGCCTTCTGCGCCGGGGACCTGAAGGCTGATGCCGCCGCTCTGACTGAAGTATGCACCCGCCTGAAGGCCTGGGATCGCACGGCGAGCCTGGACAGCGGCGTCGGCTTCGTGCATTTCCAGCAGATCATGAAGGCGCTGCAAGCCGTGCCTGATACCTGGCGCGTCGCGTTCGATCCGAAGGATCCGCAACACACTCCGCGGGGCCTGGCAATCGAGCGGCCTGCGGTGGCCGAGGCGCTGCGCCAGGCCATGCTGGCTTCACGGGAGTCGGTGAAATCGGCAGGGCTGGCAGCGGACAGCCGCTGGCGGGACATCCAGGTTGCCAGCCAGGGCGGTCGGCAGACGCCGATCCACGGCGGCCCGGCGGAGCTTGGAATCTATAACGCGATCCAGAGTGTGCCGGGGGCGAACGGCAAGCGGGAAGTGGTCAGCGGCACCAGCTATCTGCAAACGGTGACATTCGATGGCAGCGGCCCGCAGGCCCAGGGACTGCTGGCGTTTTCCATTTCCAGTGACCCGGCCTCGCCTTACTCGGCGGACCAGACCCAGGCATTCTCGAAGCGGCAGTGGAGCACGCTGCCCTTTACCGAGCAGCAGATCAAGGCCGATCCGAACTACCAGGCCAAGGTCATCCGCGAGCGTGATGAGGCGGGCAGGGTCGCGACGCAGTAAGGCAGCTTTGTCGTGAAGAAAAGCCGCGACCCGAATGGGCGCGGCTTTTTTAATGTTTGGCCGGATGATGACCGATGGAATTGAGGACCAGGTTGCCGTCCTGGTTCTGGGTCAGATAGATCGGCAGGACCTTGGGCAGCGAGGGCACGAGGTTCTTCACTTCGTTGAGGTTGTAGATGCCGCCGACACGCAGGGTGCCGGTAGCATAGTCGGCGAGCATGACGGGACGTTCGAGGTAGCGATTGATCAATGGCAATGCATCGGAAAGAGCCAGGTCATTCAGCACCAGCTTGCCGTTGCGCCAGGCCAGGGAGCTGTCGCCGGGTTCGATCTCGCGTACCTGCGGCTGGTAGTCGCCCGCCTTGTAGCTTGCCTGCATTCCCGGTGACAGTTGCGAGCCGCCCGCAGTGGCGTTCATGTTGCTGGTCACCCATACCGAGCCTTCCACCAATGTGACCCGAACCTGGTCCTGATACATCCACACGTTGAAACGGGTGCCTGTCACACGCACCTGGCCCTGGCCCGCCCGAACGACGAAAGGATGCCGGGTGTCGTGACTCACATCGAAGAACGCCTCGCCTTTTTTCAGCGTGACCCGACGCTCATGCTTGTAGTTGGCGAACACCAGTTCGCTGCCAAGATTGAGCTCCACCTGGCTGCCATCGCCCAGCGTGACATGACGTACGCTCGCGCCGGCTTCCAGGCGCTGGTACGAGTCAGGCAGCCACCCCATGTTCCAACTGGTAATCGCGGCCAAGGGCAAGCCCAGCGCGATCACCGCGGCGGCGACAGCCAGACGGCTCCAGCGCGGCCGTGGCCGCCGGGCTGGCAGGGTCGGCGCGGATTCGACACGCGGCAGATGCTCGGCCACGCCCCAGATTTCCAGCATGGCCTGGTATTCGAAAGCGTGCAGAGGGTCGGCGTCATGCCATTGCTTGAACGCCAATCGGTCGGCATCGGTGCAGTCATCAGCGTGCAAACGCATGCACCAATGCGCGGCCGCATCGCTGATGGCGTCGTATTCGGCTTCCGAGAGTATTCGTTCGGTCATTGGCTGTTCCTGGTTTGCCGCATTCTAACCTTCGACGGCAGCTGCCGAGAACAACCGACATGGCGATTAAGCATCAAATACCCTTGTTTTTCATGTGATAAAATCGGGCGTTGCCCCGTATGGCCGTACCGTCGCACAAACGGCGTGAAAAAAAGATCAAACGCGTTCCAGCGATGATGCTATGGCGTAGCCACCGGAGGCGGATCCAATTGTCGCCCCAGCTCACAAATGAGCAGCGCTATAGAGTCGGCATTTTTAAACATGACGTCGATCCGTCGATCCGCTGAGTTCAGGTCCAGAAATGCGTCGCGGGCTTGCTCCAGATTTGCAGTGCTGGTGATTTGCAGGATTTTTCTGACGGTATCTTTGTGCTTGGGCAGGAGGTCGAGGCTCTTGAACGAGTGGGTTGCACGGTCCCAATCCGTGAACAGGCGTGCGCGCGGCGTGGTCCACGAAAAACCGTTGAGTTGCAGGTCCTTTTGTTCATCGGCTTTTTTTTGTGCCAGTTGAGTCACTGTTGAAATGAGGTCGTGGAATGGTAAGTAGGCGCCCAGGTAGACGATATCCAGTGTGTCGCACAGCAGATGGGACAGTTCGTGAATGAAGGTTGAGCCTTGGGCGTGCGCGTCGACATTGAATGTATCGGGCACGGCACTGTTGTACCAATGCGGCACCATGGCGAAAAACTCCTGGGTGAGATAAATCCTGCCGCCCTTGCCGGCCTCGAATACGAAGGCACTCGCATCATAGTTGGCGCTTTTGGCGATGCCGATAACGATGCGACTGCCGTTTTTATGAAGCCACAACGGATCCGCCAGCGTCTGGCAGATCGGGGCGATGGCGGTGTGTATTTTTTCTACAAGGCGCGCGTCGATCACCCTGACGCCGAGAAAAGTCGTCAGGAAGGTGTCCAGTCGGGACCCGGCAGGCATGCCGCCTTTGACCTGCTCAAGATTTTGCAGCGCGTTGCGGGAGTAATGCCGTGCCGTTTCCAGGGCTTGCTCGATCATGTTCGCGCGGGAGGGGGACATCCGGCGTATCTGCTTCATACCCCGTGCTTCAATATTGATGACTTCCTTCGCATTGAAGTCGCTATGCATATCGGTCAAGGTTGACATCACTTTTCCGTAGCGAATGTGCCGCGAGTCTGGATCGATCAACCACTGCCCGGACTCAGACGAGCGCTTGAGCACTGGCCCCTCGGCGTGGCCATGGGTGATGCGCCAGTCATGGGCAGCTTTTGCTACCTGAAAGACTTTGCCGAACACCGGTGCGTAGTGCTTGCCGGACGCCAGGGCTTCGTAGGTTCCATCGAACGGGTGTTTCTTGAGGTCGGCCAGGCTGACCTTGAGGGCTTCGAATGGCTGCAGGTCTGTACGCGCTGCGCTGGTCAGATGCCGCCAGTGAGATGCTTTTACCGCGGGGCGAGGCAGGGCGGCGGGACCCACCGGATCGAGCAGACCGAAGGTATCGTCCCGATTGAGCCAGCCCAGGGAGACCATTTCCGCTGCGCCACAGATGAAATCATGCAAGCCTGCCCCCCAATTGCCCTGCTGGAAATCCTCGGAAGACGCCTTGAAATCCTCATAGGCGTCTTTGAGAGTCTCGATCAACGCCAGTTTGCCAGGCAGTTCCCGGCCAAGGGCCTTGATGCCGGTACTGAACAAATGCACCACGGTTTGCCAGTCGAACTGGCGTGTGCCATCGGTGTGGGTTTTCAGCATGCCTGCCAGTAATGAGGTGTTGTCGTTGAACAACGTACCGAGCAGGTTGGCAATCGGGTTCGAAGCCAGGGTTATCTCCGAGAGTTTTCCTGCCGTGGACGCGAACAGATTTCGGAACGTGGCTTGCTGGCTTTCGGGGAGCCGGTGAATCAGCATGTCCTGAAGCACCCCTGGCGCATTGAATGCAGCGATGACCTTCGTTTCGTTCTCGAACTCGGTGAAAACATTCCCTTCGTGGTAAGGGGAATACAGGATATGCGGGGCTTTTGCATCGACACTCGACCCGATCAGATAGAGCCCGGTAGCCTTGACGGCTTCGGCGCCTTGCGTCTTGATCAGTTCCATCGGGCGGATGATTGCCTCGGCCCCGTCTGCTTCCAGCCGGGCGATGCTGTCCGGCATATCGAACACTTGGCTGATCAAGCTGAAGGCAAGCGAAGAGAGATTCTGTTGCAGATATCTGGCGTGGGCGTGTTGCAGCAGTTGCCAGGGTAGTTGTTGATAAAATCGACTTTTCCTTTGCTCTATGCCCTCTGCGCTGTCGGACAGCTTGTCCAGCACATGCGCCCTGTAGCGGGTTGACGTACCCAACGACAGCAACATTTGCCTGAGAGCGGCTTCGTTCAAGTGGTCGGGTAGTTTTTGCGAGAGCACCGACGAAATCGTGAAGCCGGGTCGCTGGCGACTGTCGAGATGATTCAGGGCGAAATCGGTCAGGCTGCTTGCCGGGCCTGCCAGCGCAAGATGGGGCGAAATCAGCAGTGTGGCAGGGTCAAGGCCCGTATCGGGAAAACGTGTTTCCAACAGCGCCTTCAAGGTTCTGTCGACGTAGTTACGTAGAGGTTCTATGCCGTCCAGGTAGTCTTTGTCCTCGGTTACGCTGTTTCGATATTGTTCAAGCAGTTCGATGTGCTGTCGTTGGTCCTCGAGCGAGGCGGCACCCAACCAGGCGGGAAGCTTTTGCTGGAACCGGTAGGCATGGGCGATGCGCTCGGCAACTGGCAGGTTGGTAGCGGCGCCCTTGTCCAACAGTGCTTTCAGGCTTTCGAGCATTGCCGGTTCGGTCAGTCGCCAGTCACCTATCTGTAATGCACGCAAATACGCGTGTTCGGCCGCAAAGTGTTCGCTGAACGAAGTCATCCGATTCACCAGCACATTGCCTTCGATCAGTTCAAATGCCTCGAGCTGGTAGCGGGCATGGGGATTGCGTTGCGTGGGCGTGAGATTGGTCAGCACATCGAAACGCGACCGGGAGTTGGACAGGTATTGATTCAACTGTTGGCTGGCAAGGGCGACGGACGGAAAAACCTTGAGTCCGCAAGTGGGGAACCACAGGATTGCCATGCCGGAAAAAGGCGTATCCAGCCCGCCACGCTCGGTCAGCAGGAAGCAACTGGCCGGAGAAACGGCGGTCGTGGCGCCTTCCGTTGTGCAGGTCAACTTCAGCGAATATACGTCCGGGCGGAAACCTTTGACGCTGGGGCGTTGTTCGCGGTCGGGGTAGTTTGCGTCGAAGGCAAACACGCTGTTGATGAGCTTGTGGGCGTCGGTCGACAGCGTCCCGTTGAGCTGCCGCAGCTCAGCCTCCTCCCGGATGCCCAGGGAAAAAGTGCTGCATAGCTTGGGAAGCAGCTTCCTCAGCTCACTGTCGAGGAGCTCCGATTCGCTTGAATGGGGTAACTCTGTGAACTCGCTATCGAAAGCTTTTTGCACGCTGTCATAGGTCTTGAGCTTTCTGTGCAGCACATCGGCGATGAAATTGGAGGGGCGCAGGTTTCCATAAAACGCAGCGCGCGCGCCCCAGTGTCCGTCGACCTTCTGGTCGAGCAGGCCGTTGTCGATCAGGGTGCGTATATCGAGCGCCTTGTCCAACAGCGCATGGATATCGACCTCGCCCTGGCGGGACATTTCCAGTGCGAAATAAATATTGTCCAGCTGTTTGGCAATGATCGCCTGGCCCAGGGACTCGGCTACGGGCAAGCTCACCTCCTTGCCGGAGACCTGCGGAGCGTCGAAGCGCAGAAGACGGTTGCGTTCCTCAAGGCTCAGCAGTCCATAAAGGGCGTCCATTTGCGGGGCCGCGGTGGGCGGGCCCAGCAACGTATCCCTGAAGCCCAGATGATGGTCAACTTGCTGAATGCCTTTGCCAGGGGTGTAAAGGTAGTGCCCATTCGCGCTGATCATCAACGAGCCCGCCAGTTCGACGCTATGGGTTTCATGTTCCCAGAGGCGAATCGTTTCGATGAACATCAGCCTCTCGTCGTGGCGAGATGGCCGGAACAGACGATGCAGCTCGCTGCTTTGTGCTTCTGTCAGTTGGCCTTTTTCGCGTTCGATAACGATCGCTGACCGTAGCTTGTCGTCGATGACACGGGACAGAAACTGTCGCCGTGAAATGTTCAGGACACTCGCAGCGTCCCAGTAGGCCTCGAGACGATCAGTGAGGTGGCGCACCAGATTCCTTGCGGTGAGCTTTACCATGGTTTGCCAGTGCAAGGCGTTTGCGGGCGATTCCTCGGTGGAGGGGTGAGTGAAAGCCGCCTCGTATCCGTCAGGCCAGCCTTGATGATGGAAGTAGACCAGCACTGCATCACTCAGTGGCATGTTCCGGGTCCACTGCTGTAACGGGACGTCCGCGCCCTTGATGAGACTGAGCGAGACGCGTGCCTGCTTATGATCGAAGTTGTCCAACAGCTCCTGCAATATCTGGTCAAGCATCGCTGCCAACGACGGAACCTGGAGCAACTCATGCACCATTGCCTGGGCGTTGACTTCCTGGGCATTGCTGATCGATGCCAATCGTGTCTCGAGCGGATCTCCGTAGACTGTTCGGCGGGTTTTCTGAAAGGATGCTCCATAGAGTTCGTTGCGCTGGGAGAGCGAAAGGAGGCAAAACAGCTCATCCCGTTCCAGCGGTGTCGCCAGCATTTCATCAAGCTTTTGCTCGAGGGTCTCCGGGCTATCGAACTTTGTAATGCCGCCGTACGGTGTATAGAGGAACGCAGGGTGATCGCCCTGCGCGCTGAGCACCAGGCAACCGGCGAGCGGGATAAAGGGTTTGCCCTGGACATCCAGGGTAATTGTTTCGATCGTCATTGCGGGTGACTGCTCGCCGCGTTGCGTGTAGTTGGGCAGGGCAGCGTGATGCAGCCAGTCAAGATCTGCCTGGGTCAACCGGTGGGGCGCGGTCAATTCATTCAGGCGCCGGGCTTTGAATATTTCAGGAAATAGCAGGGGCGGGTTTGCACTAGTCATCGTTGCTTCTCGATCAGGCGCCTCAAGGCGATACGGCCATCAGTGAGGGGCCAGAGTAGGCAACGAAGAACGGGCGAAGGTGGTACATAGTTACCGCACGCAAGCTGCAGGCCTGTCGGACCATGGCGCGGGCGTTGCACGGTTGACATGGCGGCCATGAAGCGGTAATCAGCGAGCTCGCCTCTTCACGCTGTTGCTACCTCCAATAATCATTCTGGAGCTTCAGATGCCCGCGCTACCCGATCCTGCCGGTCCTTGCACATTGTCCTATGAAGCGTTGGTGAGCTTGCTGGAGCAGATTTTCCTGCGTCATGGCACCTCGACCGATGTCGCCCGCACCCTGGCCGAGAACTGCGCCGGCGCCGAACGCGATGGCGCCCACAGCCATGGGGTGTTCCGCATGCCCGGGTATGTTTCGACGTTGAACAGCGGCTGGGTCAACGGCCAGGCCGTGCCGATCGTCGAGGATGTTGCGTCCGGGTTCGTCCGGGTCGATGCCTGCAACGGCTTTGCCCAGCCCGCCCTGGCCGCCGCCCGCCCGTTGCTGGTGGAAAAGGCTCGCAGCGCCGGTATTGCGGTGCTGGCGATACGCAACTCTCACCACTTCGCCGCGCTGTGGCCGGATGTCGAGCCGTTCGCCTATGAAGGCCTGGTGGCCTTGAGCGTGGTCAACAGCATGACCTGTGTGGTGCCCCATGGCGCGGATCGGCCATTGTTCGGTACCAATCCCATTGCTTTCGCCGCCCCACGCAACGGCGGCGAGCCGATTGTTTTCGACCTCGCTACCAGCGCCATCGCCCATGGCGACGTGCAGATTGCCGCGCGCAAAGGTGAGCGATTGCCTCCCGGCATGGGGGTGGACAGCCTCGGTCAGCCGACCTGTGATCCGAAGGCGATTCTGGAGGGCGGCGCGCTACTGCCGTTTGGCGGTCACAAGGGGTCGGCCTTGTCGATGATGGTGGAACTGCTGGCGGCCGCGCTGACGGGAGGCAACTTTTCGTTCGAGTTCGACTGGCACAACCATCCCGGAGCCAAGACTCCCTGGACCGGACAGTTGTTGATCGTGATCGATCCGAGCAAGGCCGCCGGCCAGGATTTCGCTTCACGCAGCGAAGAATTGGTCAGGCAGATGCACGGTGTCGGATTGCGTCGGTTGCCAGGGGATCGCCGACACCGTGAGCGCAGCAAGTCCAGCGAACAAGGGATTGTGCTGGACGAGCAGACACTGGGCCAACTGCGCGAGTTGGCGGGGCTATAGGCTTTTTTGGCTGGGGCTTAACGGCGTCCCAGCAACAAGCCCACCACGAGCCCGAAACCCGCGGAAATCGCTACGGTCTGCCAGGGATGGCCGCCGATGTAAGCCTGCGTGGCATCAACCATCGGGCGCGTGCGTTCCCGAGCGCTGGCGACCGAATCCAGGGCTTGGCGCAGTTTCTGTGAAATCTGCTCGCGCAGGTTCTCCGCGTCCTCGCCAACCAGGGCGGCACCGCTCTTGAGCAGCTTCTCCGACTCCTCGATCAACGCTTTCAGTTCGCTGAAGGCTTGATCCTTGATTTGCTCTCCGTTCGCTTGCGCGGCGCTTGTGCGAGCCATTGAAGTACTCCTTGAGGTTGATGGCAGTGAACAATGGAGTGTTGCGCTTGGGCAAAAGTTGCAGCAGTTGGCATGGCCCAAGGCCGCTGGCAAAAATCATGGTTAAGACGTTTCTGTGCAAGGTGTAAGATGGCGCCTATTTACGCAACAGGAAATTCCCCATGAGTTTCAATCTGGCTGACAAGCCGCTGGCCGAGCGCGCGGCGCTGGAAGATGAAAAATCCCGACTTTTCGAGCTGTGGCAAAACAACCTGGGCAAGGCCAAGGGTGACGCTGCGCGGTTGTTTGGCGAACGCTCCAAGCGCAAGGGCAAATGGGCCGAGTGGGTGCGCGCCGAGCTGGACGGCATGTCGCCTCCGGAGTACGCCAACATGGTACGCAGCGAGGTCAATCGGCTGATGGCCGCGAACAAATAAACCTCAACTGAACGTTGCAATGATCGCCTCGCGCACTTTGTCCGCGGCCGGGTCCCGCTGCGCATGGGTCCGCCACCCTAGCTCGATCGGGTAGCGCGGCAACGCCAGCGGGCAGGGCAACAGCGACAGGCCGCTGAGCGCCGCAATGGCCGTGGCGGCATGGTCCGGAATGGTCGCCACGGCCTGGCTGCCCTTGAGCAGGAACGGCAGCGCGGCGAAGTGAGTGGTCGAGGCGCCCACCCGCCGGCGCAGGCCGAGTGCGGCCAGTCCTTCATCAGTGATGCCGATGAAACCGCCCGATGAAACCAGCAGATGCTCCCGCGTCACGAACGCTTCCAGGCTCAGGCGTTGCTGCTCCTCCGTCAGGCTGGCAGGGTCCACCAGGCAGGCGTAGCCGCCTTCGCCGAGGACCTGGCGACTCAATAGCCGTTCGGCAAATCCCCCCGCTGTGATCGCCAGGTCCAGGCTGCGCTCCATCAAGGCGCGACCGACGATCTGGCTGTGGGTCTGGCGAAAGATCAAGCGCAGCCCCGGCGCTCGTCGCGCAACTTCCTCGATCAATCGCCGGCCATAGGCAATTTCAAAATCATCCGACAGCCCGACGATGACTGAACGGCCCTCGTAGTGGCTGGCGCCCGGATCGATCATCGCCAGGCTCTGGCGGCATTTGTCCAACGCTTCGCTGATCACCGGTTTCAGTTGGTTGGCCCGCAATGTCGGCGCCAGGCCGCGGCCGGTGCGCACGAACAATTGATCGTCGTACACGCTTCGCAGCCTTCGCAGCGCCGCGCTGATGGCCGATTGAGTGACGCCCAGGCGCAGGGCGGCGCGGCTTGCACTGGATTCGTCGTGCAGGGCTTCGAAGGTCTTCAGCAGGTTCAGGTCTACATCGACGATATTCATTTGCTTCATATCTTTTAGCAGCGGACAGGGCTTTATTCATGATCCGTCGGCGCCTGAGAATCAGCAACACTTGAAATCACGGAGTTGAAGACCATGCCCAAATCCATTGTGGCTGCCCTGCAGATTGGCTCGCTGCCAGGCGGCAAGGGTGAAACCCTCGCGCAGATTCTTTCCTACGAAGATGCCATTCGTGAGGCCGGTGCACGCCTGGTGGTCATGCCCGAGGCGCTGCTGGGCGGTTACCCCAAGGGCGAGACTTTTGGCACCCAGCTCGGCTATCGGCTACCGGAAGGGCGCGAAGCGTTTGCCCGCTACTTTGCCAACGCCATCGACGTGCCCGGTGCGGAAACCGAGGCGCTGGCGGGTCTTTCGGCGCGAACCGGGGCAAGCCTGGTGTTGGGCGTCATCGAGCGCGCCGGCAATACGCTGTACTGCACCGCGCTGTACTTTGAACCGGACGCCGGCCTGGTCGCCAGGCATCGCAAACTGATGCCCACCGGCACTGAGCGGCTAATCTGGGGCAAGGGCGACGGTTCGACGTTACCGGTGATCGACAGCCAGGTCGGGCGCGTGGGCGCGGCGGTGTGCTGGGAAAACATGATGCCGCTGCTGCGCACCGCGATGTATGCCAAGGGCGTGGACGTCTGGTGCGCGCCGACGGTGGATGAGCGGGAGATGTGGCAGGTGAGCATGCGGCATATCGCTCATGAAGGGCGTTGCTTTGTGGTCAGTGCCTGCCAGGTCCAGGCCTCGCCGGCAGAGCTGGGTATCGAGGTGGCGAACTGGCCGGCGGAGCGGCCGTTGATCGCGGGCGGCAGCGTGATTGTCGGGCCCATGGGCGACGTGCTGGCCGGGCCGTTGAAGGGGGTCGTCGGATTGCTGACTGCTGAAATCGATACCGATGAGCTGGTACGGGCGCGTTACGACTATGACGTGGTCGGGCACTACGCCCGGCCCGATGTATTCGAGCTGGTGGTGGATGAGCGAGCCAAGCCGGGCGTGCGTTTCATTGCATGATTCACCAGGTGGCTGCGGAATTTGGCAGATCAAGGGTTCCGCGATCGACGAAGCGCAGGGTGCCGAACAAGCCGCCGGCGAGTTTGCCCTTGAGCACGTAGGGCAGGTTGTCCAGGCTCTGGGTCTGGCTCAGGCCCAGGGTCTGGCGGATCACTGAAAACGCCGAGATGCTCACCGGTATGCTCAGGATTGCTTCGGAAAAGCGTGGGATCGAGCCGCTCTGGTCACTGACGCCGGTCGCCAACGTGCGGCCATTGACCTCCAGATCCAATGCCGCACCGCTGTAGTCGATGGCGGTTTCGTTGGGATTCTGCAAGCGCAGTTTCACCGCGAAGCGCATCTCCAGACCCTCGCTGGGCAGTGGCTCGATACCGACCACGTTGATATTCAGCGGGTCGCGGTGCGGGAAGAGGGCACAGGCACTCAGGCTGAGCAGTATCAGGATGAGGGGCAAGCCGAGGATTCTGCGCATGGACGTTCTCGCATGTGGATTATTGGTTACAACCCTATCACCTGGCGACGCATGAATCCCTGTGGCGAGGGAGCTTGCTCCCGCTGGGCTGCGCAGCGGCCCCGTTTTTTTTGCGGCTGCTACGAAACCGAGCGGGAGCAAGCTCCCTCGCCACAGGGATTGATGTCACGGCGGTACGGCTGCTGACAGTTTCTGACACCAGCCTCTGCTAATCTGCTTCATCTTTTCCCTGGATCCGCCATCGTGTCGCGAACCACTCGGCTGCTGACCTTGTTGCAAGTCTTGCGGGGCAAGCGCTGCCCGGTTACCGCCGCGACGCTGGCGGCCGAGCTGAAGGTGTCCGAGCGCACGCTTTATCGCGATATAGCCGAACTGACTGCCCTGGGCGCGCCGATCCAGGGCGAGGCGGGCATAGGTTATGTGCTGCGCAGCGGCCTGTTCCTCCCGCCGCTGATGTTCACCGCCGATGAAATCGAGGCCATCGTGCTGGGCTTGCGCTACGTCGACCAGCGTGGCGATGAGGTGTTGGGCAAGGCCGCCGCCGACGCTTTGGCAAAGGTCGAGGCGGTGTTGGCCCCTGGTTTGCGCGATGCCTTGCACAACCCCACGGTATTGCCCGGCCCACCGGGTTACGGTTATCCGCAGAACGCCGTCGAGCTGAATGTCTACCGCCAGGCCATTCGCACTCAAGCCAAGTTGCACATCGATTACGCCGACGTCAACAAGACCCCCAGCCAGCGGTTGATCTGGCCGTTGGCCCTGGGCTTTTTCAATGAGGCGCGGGTGGTGGTGGCCTGGTGCGAACTACGCGGTGCCTATCGGACGTTTCGTACCGACCGGATTGCCTCAGCCAGCGTCCAGGGCGAGCGCTACCCCGGCAGGCGCAGCGACTTGCTGCGAGCCTGGTTGGCGCTGATGAATCTCGATGAGGCGGGGCGTTTTACTCCTGACAAAAACTGACACAGCGCTGTTCTAGGATGGCTCCGGATCGATACAACAAGGAGCCCCCTGACATGTCCAATCCCGTCTCTTCCCTGGCCCCGGCCATCGCCGGCTACATCGCTGCCGCGAATGCTCGCGACAGCTCGGCGGTGACGCGTTTCTTCGCCGAGGATGCCAATGTGTTCGATGAAGGCAACCACCGGGTCGGTACCCAGGCCATCGCCCAATGGATGGAAGATACCGCGCGCCGTTACCAACCGCGGGTCGAAGTCCTCAACGTGCAGCAACGCACCGGAAAGGTGCTGGTCCATAACCTGATCTCCGGAACCTTTCCCGGCAGTCCACTGGAGTTGCGCTACACCTTCCGGCTCGATGAGCAGGGGAAGATCAGTCGGCTGGATATTTCCGCCTGACTTTTGTGGCGAGGGAGCTTGCTCCCGCTCGGTTGCGCAGCGACCGCAAAGCTTGGGGCTGCTACGCAACCCAGCGGGAGCAAGCTCCCTCGCCACGGGATCTGTGGTGAATCATGAAATACTTCTCGGATCCTGCTGCATGGCATACTCCAGACCTTCGCCTTCCGGACCCGGGTCGCATGACTTTCACTTCCCCCTTGAGCGCCTGGCAGCATGCCATCGAACACCACGGATTCGTCCAGGACGAAGCCCAGGAGCTGGCAATCATGGCATTGGAGCAGTGCCACCAGGCGCTGCACCAAGGCCGCAAGGCAATCAAGGGTGTTTACCTGTGGGGACCGGTCGGGCGGGGCAAGACGTGGCTCATGGATCGCTTTTATGAAAGCCTCGAGGTTCCGGCCCGTCGCCAGCATTTCCATCATTTCATGGCCTGGGTGCATCAGCGCTCGTTCCAGCTCACCGGCACGCCAGATCCGTTGCAGGCCCTGGCTCGGGAGCTGAGCCGAGAGGTGCGGGTGTTGTGCTTCGACGAGTTGTTCGTGACCGACATCGGCGATGCGATCATCCTCGGCCGCCTGTTCCAGGTGATGTTCGAGCTGGGCATGGTGGTGGTCAGCACGTCCAACCTGCCGCCGGATGAGCTGTACGCCAGCGGTCACAACCGTGAGCGCTTCCTGCCGACCATCACGGCCATCAAGCAGTACATGCAGGTCGTGCCGGTGAATGGCTGGCAGGATCATCGCCAGCACCCGGGCGCCTTGCAGCAGCGTTATTGGCTGCGTGACCCGGCCCAGCCTGATCCGTTGGCGGAGGTTTTCGCCCAGTTGAGCGCCGGGCAGAAAACCCGCAACCAGGCGCTTGAGGTCGGCCATCGCCAGATCGTTCCGGTCCAGGCCAGCGATACAGTGCTGTGGAGCCGTTACCCCGATCTTTGCGAGCAGCCGTTCTCGGCGCTGGATTTCATGGCGCTGTGCGATCGTTTCAAGGCCATTCTGCTCAGTGACGTACCCTGTCTGAGCGCCGAACAACGCGAAGGGCGTATTGCCCGAGGCACCGAAGACGGGGTCGAGCGGGTCGAGGCCGGTGATCGCGAGCTGCCGCAGCTGTCGATTCATGACGACGGCGTACGGCGTTTCATTGCTTTGGTCGACGAATGTTATGACCGCAAAGTGCCGTTGTACCTGTCGGCCCAGGTGCCGATGGACCAGTTGTACACGCAGGGCTATCTGCAATTCCCGTTTCGCCGTACTCTCAGTCGCCTTCAGGAAATGCAACTGCAACGTTTTGGTCAGCCCGCCTGACCCGACCCTGCCGACGCCAAGCCGTCGGCCTTATCGAAACGAGATGGAAGATCATGGAAGAAGCCAAGGATATCCTTGTACTGCAAGCCAGCTACACCAACCCGGTCCACGCCGAAGCGATCTGCCATGTGCTCAACGGTTATGCCGAGGATCCGATGGGCGGAGGGCACTCGCTGCCGGCCGAGGTGCTGGCCCATCTGCCTGAAGAGCTGGCCAAGCGTTCCCACGCGTTCAGTGTGCTGGCGTTCGTCAATGGCGAGCCGGCGGGGTTGGTCAACTGTTTCGAGGGGTTTTCGACCTTCGCTTGCCGGCCTTTGGTGAATGTCCATGATGTTGCCGTGATGCCGGCGTTTCGTGGATTGGGCCTGAGCCAGAAGATGCTGCAGAAAGTCGAAGACATCGCCCGCCAGCGCGGGTGCTGCAAGATCACCCTGGAAGTGCTGGAAGGCAACGCCGTGGCCCAGGCCAGTTATGCCAAGTTCGGCTTTGCCGCCGGCATGTTCGACCCGGCCCACGGGCGCATGCTGTTCTGGATCAAGCCCCTCTAGGGGCGTCATGAGGTTCACTTAAGAACCCGTGGCGAGGGAGCAAGCTCCCTCGCCACGGGATTGCCTCAAGTGAACCGCATTACTCCAGATGCGGGCTGTGGCTTTTCGACTACTTCTGCACGACCTGGCCAGCAGGGCCCTTGGGCTGCATCAGGCTGAAATCGATCAGCCCCTTGCGCTGGTCCTGGTAGGGGTTGCCGATCAACAGCGGCCGCGCCTTGAAGTCATCGTTGACCAGGCTCTTGCTGCGATCGAGCTCATCAAAGCTCAAGCCCGCCATGTCCGCCCAGGTGTGAATCAGGTGCGAGCTGCTGTAGGGCCGCGACAGGTCGCCAGCGAAATTCCAGTCATGGGTTTCGCGCCACTTCGGCGAGGCCCACGCCATGAACGGGATGGTGTACATCGGCGCTGTTGGCTTGGCCTCGTTGCGGCCCAGGGTGCCATGGCCCGGTGAATCGAAGACGTCTTCGCCGTGGTCCGACAGATACAGCAGGAAGCCGTTGGGGTCGCTCTTGGCGTAGTCCTTGATCAGGCTGGACACCACGAAGTCGTTGTACAGCACCGCGTTGTCGTAGCTGTTGTAGGTCGGCACCTGATCGTCACGCACCCCGGCAGGCACGCCTTGGCGGTCGGTGAATTTGTTGAAGGTCGGCGGATACCGGTACTGATAACTCATGTGAGTGCCGAGCAGGTGCACCACGATCAGCTTGCGCGGCGCGGTGTCGGCCAAGGCTTTGTTGAAGGGCTCGATCACGTCGCCGTCGTACTGTGCGGCGTTCTGGTTGCGGTTGTTGTTCAGGTAGACCTGCTCATCGGCCTGTTGCGAAAACGTCGTGAGCATGGTGTTGCGCTTGGTCATGGTCTGCTGGTTGGTGATCCAGAACGTCTTGTAGCCGGCCTGTTTCATCATGCTCACCAGCGAGGGCGTGCTGAGATAAAGGTCCGGATTCTCCTCGTCGGCGAACGTCAGTACCTGCTGCAGGGCCTCGATGGTATAGGGGCGCGGGGTAATGACATTGTCAAAGACCGAGAGCTGGTCCTTGAGCTTGTCCAGTTCTGGCGTGGTTTCTCTCGGATAGCCGTACAGGCTCATGCGCTGACGGTTGGTCGATTCGCCGATGACCAGCACCAGGGTGGCCGGCTCATTGGCCATGGTGTCCTGAAGGTTGCGCAGGGGCGCAATCTTGCTGGTGCTGTGGAGCATGCCCTGCATGTTTTCCAGCTGTTCGGTGTAGCGGCGGTACGCTACCAGCATCTGCCAGGGCACCGCCGGCTCGACGCGGCTCTCGAACTTCTCGAAGCCCTTGGCCAGGCTGCCAGTGCGCAGGGTCTGCTTGGTCAGCGGGTAGCCGACCACGGCCACCATGATGACCAGCGCTGCCGCCCAGGCCTGGCTGCGTGGCAGGTAGACCGGGCGCAGGCGCGTCCAGAGGAAGTAACCGACCAGGGTATGCGCCAGGAACGCCGGCACCATCCACCAGGCGAAATACTGGGTCATGTATTCGCCAGCTTCGGACACGTTCGACTCGAACATGATGAAGATGACGCTTTGGGAAAATTCCTGCTGGTAGATGAAGAAATAGCCCAGGCTGGCCATGGAGCAAGCCCAGAGCACGATCCCGATGATCGCGGCGAGCAGGCGGGTGCGGGCAGGGAAGAGCAGCAGCGGTGCCAACCACAACGCACTCATCACGAAGGCCTGGCGAAACCCGGCGAACCCGGCGGTGCCGCTCGACAGGATCAGCAGTTGGGTGATGCCGGAAAAATACCAGAAGAACAGAAACAGCCAGCCGAACCCGGCCCAATCGAAACCTTTCGCAGTCGTTTTGCTGCGTTTGAACACACTCATCAAGCGCTCCAGCGTTCACCGACGAGACTGCCGGCACCGGACTGGTGCGCACGGGCCATCGCCGTAACTATTTGTGATTGCAGGATTATTACGGACCAGGTGTGAAAACTTCGTGAGTTTTTCAGCTACAAAAGGTCGCGCGCACCTGGGGGCGGGGTTGCAGGGGCGATTCTGTGATGGGGAACAAGCTTCCTCACCACAGGTTGTGCGGTGTTTTTGTCAGCGTGACACCGGTTTGCCCGGCGTCACCAAAGTGTCTTGCCCGGAGGACAGGATCAGCGAGCCAAAGCCTGGCCCTGGTGTGAGAGCTGTGCGTGTTGCAACTGCATGCGCAACTGCGTCACTTCATCAAGCAGCAGATCACGCTCTTCCTTCAGCAGGCGTAATTCGTCGCGACGAATGGTCACATAAAGGGTTTGTGGAGGACGTGCGGTAACGACAGGGCCCATTGCTCACCTCGCAAATGGCTACATCAACTAGAGAGATGTCGTCAGTTTCTTGGCGACAATTCTTTATCGGCACCAATTCTGAATACTTTTGCCCGTTGATGGAACTTTTTTATTTTTCATGGTCGGCGTGTCTTCGACCGGTTTTTGAACGTTATCCTTTGTGATCGGGCGATTTACCCGGAAACTATGCGGCAATGCTCTGGACTAACCTCCACAAGTCACCTTGAGCTAAACCTTTGACACACCTTTATTTGTAGTAGGGAGCATCAGCACATGCAACTCGGGATCATTGGACTGGGCCGCATGGGCGGCAATATTGCGCGGCGCCTGATGCTCAATGGGCACACCACCGTCGTCTATGACCGCAATGCCGCTTTTGTCGAAAACCTGAGCCAGGAAGGCGCGACGGGCGTCGCGGATCTGCCGGCGCTGGTCGCCGGGCTGCAGAAGCCTCGGGCTGTCTGGGTCATGCTGCCCGCCGGCGCACCCACCGAAGACACCATCAACGTGCTTGGCGAACTGCTCGAGCCAGGGGACGTCATCATCGATGGCGGCAACACGTACTACAAGGACGACATCCGACGCGCCCAGGCGCTGTCGGAAAAAGGCTTGAACTACATCGACGTCGGTACCTCCGGCGGCGTCTGGGGCCTTGAGCGCGGCTATTGCATGATGATTGGCGGCGACACCGAAGTCGTGCGGCGCCTGGACCCGTTGTTTGAAAGCCTGGCGCCGGGCATGGGCGATATCCCGCGGACCCGTGACCGCAAGTCTGACGACGACCGCGCCGAACGCGGCTACATCCATGCGGGCCCGGCCGGTTCCGGTCATTTCGTCAAGATGATCCACAACGGCATCGAATACGGAATGATGCAGGCCTTCGCCGAGGGCTTCGACATCCTCAAGACCAAATCCAGCGAAAGCCTGCCACCGGAGCAGCGCTTCGACCTGAACCTGGCCGATATCGCCGAAGTCTGGCGGCGTGGCAGCGTGGTTTCGTCCTGGCTGCTGGACCTGACCGCGGATGCGTTGGCCAGCGATCCGAAGCTGGATGGCTTCTCCGGCGAAGTCGCCGATAGCGGGGAAGGGCGCTGGACCATCGAAGCGGCCATCGAACAAGCGGTGCCGGTGCCGGTGCTGTCCAGTTCGCTGTTCGCCCGTTTCCGTTCACGCCAGCAAGCCACGTATGGCGACAAGATGCTCTCGGCGATGCGCTTTGGCTTCGGTGGCCACGTGGAGACGCCGAAAAAATGACCTCGATCGGCAGGAAGTCCAAGGCAGAACCCGCGCCACCGACCACGCTGTTCCTGTTCGGTGCTCATGGAGACCTGGTCAAGCGCTTGCTCATGCCGGCGCTTTACCACCTGAGTCGTGACGGGCTGTTGGGGGATGGCCTGCAGATCATCGGTGTCGACCACAACGCCATCAGCGACGTGGATTTTGCAAAAAAACTCGAGGATTTCATCCGTAACGAAGCGGCGAGCAAGGGCGGCGACCCCGACCACGCGCTCGATCCGGTGCTCTGGGCCAAGCTGGCCCGGGGCATCAGTTACGTCCAGGGTGATTTTCTCGATGACAGTACTTACGAAGCGCTGGCGGCGAAGATCGCCGCCAGCGGCACCGGCAATGCGGTCTTCTACCTGGCGACCGCGCCACGCTTTTTCAGTGAAGTGGTTCGCCGCCTCGGCGCGGCCGGGCTGCTTCAAGAGCAGGATGACGCCTTCCGGCGCGTGGTGATCGAAAAGCCGTTCGGCTCCGACCTGCAAACCGCCGAGGCGCTCAACGCCTGCCTGCTCAAGGTGATGAGTGAAAAACAGATCTACCGGATCGACCATTACCTGGGCAAGGAGACGGTGCAGAACATTCTCGTCAGCCGTTTCTCCAACAGCCTGTTCGAGGCGTTCTGGAACAATCACTACATCGACCACGTACAGATTACCGCCGCCGAGACCGTCGGCGTGGAAACCCGTGGCAGCTTTTATGAACATACCGGTGCCCTGCGGGACATGGTGCCCAATCACCTGTTCCAGTTGCTGGCGATGGTTGCGATGGAGCCGCCGGCCGCGTTCGGCGCCGACGCGGTGCGAGGCGAAAAGGCCAAGGTGGTGGGCGCAATCCGGCCCTGGTCGGTCGAGCAGGCGCGGGCCAACTCGGTGCGCGGCCAGTACACGGCGGGCGAGATCAACGGCAACCCCGTCAGCGGTTACCGCGAGGAAACCAACGTAGCGCCCGACAGCAGCACCGAAACCTACGTTGCCCTCAAGGTCATGATCGATAACTGGCGTTGGGTAGGCGTGCCGTTCTACCTGCGCACCGGCAAGCGCATGAGCGTGCGTGACACGGAAATCGTCATTTGCTTCAAGCCGGCGCCTTACGCGCAGTTTCGTGACACCGAGGTCGACGAACTGCAACCTACGTACCTGAGAATCCAGATTCAGCCCAACGAAGGCATGTGGTTCGACCTGCTGGCCAAGCGGCCCGGGCCGGCACTCGACATGGCGAATATCGAATTGGGCTTTGCCTACAAGGACTTCTTTGAAATGCAGCCGTCAACGGGTTACGAAACCCTGATCTACGATTGCCTGACGGGCGACCAGACGCTGTTCCAGCGTGCCGACAATATTGAGAACGGCTGGCGCGCGGTGCAGCCGTTCCTTGATGCCTGGCGAGAGGATGCAACCGTCCAGCCGTACCAGGCTGGCGAGGATGGCCCGGCGGCCGCCCACGACCTGTTGACTCGCGATGGTCGCGTCTGGCATGGCCTCGGATGACTGATCAGTTGAAACGTCCTATCCGCTTCCTGCTCAGTGACATGGACGGCACGTTGTTGCTTCCTGACCACAGCCTCAGCCAGCGCACCATCGAAGCCGTCCGCTCCTTGCGCGAGGCCGGCGTGCTGTTCAGCCTCGCCACCGGGCGTCCGCCCCGGGCGATGTTGCAGCAGATCGAAGCCCTGGGCGTCGACCTGCCCACGGCGGCGTTCAACGGCGGTACGCTGGTGCACCCCGATGGCAGTTTTCTCGCCGTTCATTACTTGCCGCCTGAAGCGGCGTTGAGCACCCTGGCCCTGTACGCCGATCAGCCGGGCATCGAGGTCTGGGTGTTCGCCGATGGCGAGTGGCTGGTGCGCGATGCCCACGGGCCGATGGTGCCGGTTGAAACCCGTGGCCTGGGTTATCCACCTTTGGAAGTGGAAAGCTTCGAGCCTTACCTTGAGCGCATCGACAAAATCGTTGCGACCAGCGCCAATACCGATCTCCTGGTCGAACTGGAGGCTCGCTTGCATCCGCTGCTCAAGGGCCAGGCCCAGGTCTCGCGTTCGCAGCCGATCTACCTGGACGTGACGGCGATGAAAGCGAACAAAGGGGAAGCCCTGTCGACCCTGGCGCAATTCCTCGGCGTGCCGCTGGAACAGACCGCTGCGATGGGGGACGGTGGCAACGACCCGGCGATGTTCCATCGCGCGGGGCTGTCGATTGCCATGGGGCAGGCGGAAGAGGCGATCAAGCGTCAGGCTGACGTGATCACCGCCGCCAATACCGAGGACGGCGCGGCACTGGCGATCGAGCGGTACATCCTGCCGCGCTGACATCTCCACCCCTGAGCTGAATATTGTTTTCGCCAAGTTGTAAGACAACTGCCCCGGTGGCTCAAGTATTGAGTAGAATCCGACGCTGATCGGATTACGGGAGGAAACAATGGGGAATAGCTCAAATCAGGGCGGTGATACGCGCATGGCCACGCCACTGGAACGCTTCATGCAATCGGAGTCTTCGGGCGGCATCGTGCTCATGTTTTCAGCGCTCGCCGCGCTGATCGTAGCAAACAGCCCACTGTTCGCCAGTTACACCAGCGCGCTGCATGCCTCTTTTCTGGGTATGTCCGTGGAGCACTGGGTCAACGACGCATTGATGGCGATATTCTTCCTGTTGGTCGGCCTCGAAATCAAGCGTGAGATGCAGATAGGCGAGTTGGCCAAATGGAGCCAGAGGGCGTTGCCGGGTTTCGCTGCGCTGGGGGGCATGATCGTCCCCGCCCTCATTTACGCCTGGATCAACAGGAACTCCTCCGAAACGCTGGCCGGTTGGGCCATTCCCGCGGCAACCGACATTGCATTTGCGCTGGGCGTGCTCTCGTTGCTGGGCAATCGAGTGCCGCTCTCCCTGAAGGTCTTCCTCTCTGCGCTTGCCATTCTGGATGACCTGGGCGCGGTCGCTATCATTGCGGTGTTTTATACCGGCGGCCTGGACGTGACCATGTTAGCGGCCTCCGCTGGGGTCATTGCGGTATTGCTGGTCATGAACAAGGCCGGAGTCACGAGACTGCTGCCCTATCTGGTTTTAGGCGTGGTGTTGTGGGTACTGGTTCTCAAATCAGGTGTACATGCAACACTGGCAGGCGTCGCACTTGCCTTTTGCATCCCGCTGAACAAAGACGCCGATGAAGCGGATTCTCCCTCCCTCAGGCTTGAACAGCGCTTATCGCCGTGGGTGGCTTTCCTCATCATGCCGGTTTTCGGCTTCGCCAACGCTGGCGTCTCCCTGGCGGGTGTGTCATTAAGCACTCTGCTTGAACCGGTGCCATTGGGGGTCGCTGCGGGATTGTTGCTGGGCAAACAGCTGGGTGTATTCACCTTCGCGCTGATTGCGATCAAGACAGGCCTGGCGCAAATGCCGACCCACAGTTCGTGGCGGCAGGTGTACGGCGTGGCGTTGTTGTGCGGGATAGGGTTCACGATGAGCCTGTTTATCGGCAACCTGGCGTTCCCCGGCGCGCAGTTACTGATTGATGAGGTGAAGGTTGGCGTATTGGCCGGTTCCACCCTGGCCGCGCTCGCGGGCATTCTGGTGCTGCGGTTCTGCGCTTCTTCCAAGGCATGAAGAAACAAGCCCGCAGCATAGGGTAATGTCATCTACAAAAAAACGGCGCTTGTCCAGAAATGGAAAGCGCCGTTTTTTGTGTTCAAGAAAGACCCGGTCTTTCTTGCAGGAAAGTTATTCCGGCATCGACCACGATTGCAGTTTATAGCCTTCCTGGCTCAGCTCGGCACGGGCCTGCTTGAGCAGGTCGGCAAGTTGCGCCGGGTCCGTATAGGCACTGCTGGGGATCTGGGTCCGGCCGATGTGGGTGTTGGTGCGGTCGATGACGGTCAGGCTGAGTTCGCCGTTACCGTCTTGTGGGGCCCAGGCCACGCATTGGAAAGGACGGAATGCGCGGTCGGCAATCAAAAGAGCTTCGTTGATACGGAGCGGGGCGTTCATGGCGTTATCTCTCAATAGTGCCCAATCAAATGATCTGCCGTCGGTTGGGCGTACCGTGCGGCTGGTTACTTGTACTGATGTCCCGAACCCGGGAGCAGGTCACACAATCGATGAATAAATTTCGATTTTCTTTCAGACCAGGCTTTCGGACTTTTGTTTGAAAGGGGGATGAAAGATTCGCAGCGAGGTGAACTAACGAAACGCTCGCTTATAACCGGTTCTCTGATGTCCTGATAACTAATCGATACAAGCAAGTGTCAAGTTCTTGCTACTGTTACATGCAGGTTCGCCAAACGCCTGTTTCTAATCATATTTCCTTATTTTGGCGCCAAGGATCAGTCGTGATTGAAACCAGTGCGTTGCGTCGTCTGCTCGTGGTCGATCCTTGCGATGATTGCTATCGCCTGTTACCGGGCCTGCGCGACATCGGTTGGGACGTCGACAGCTGCTCCCTGGAACACGCCAGCGACCGGACGTGTGACGTCGGCTTGTTGCGCCTGCAGCCTTTTCACCTGGAGCGTCCCGAGGCCGTCAAGGAATTGATTCGCCGCAGCGGCGCCGAGTGGATCGCCGTGCTCAGTCAGGAAGTGCTGCGCCTGCAAAACGTCGGCGATTTTGTCTGCGAATGGTTTTTTGACTTCCATACCTTGCCGTTCGATGTCTCCCGCGTCCAGGTGACATTGGGCCGGGCGTTCGGCATGGCGCGGTTGAGGGGCCGGGGCGCGGTTCACATCAATCAGCCTGAACATGAGCTGCTGGGCGACAGCAAGCCGATTCGCGAACTGCGCAAATTATTGGGCAAGCTGGCCCCCGCCGAGTCGCCGGTATTGATTCGTGGTGAAAGCGGCACGGGCAAGGAGCTGGTCGCGCGCACCCTGCATTGCCAATCGCACCGGCGTAACAAGCCGTTCATTGCCATAAATTGTGGCGCGATCCCCGAGCACCTGATCCAGTCCGAGCTGTTCGGCCACGAGAAGGGCGCTTTCACCGGCGCTCATCAACGCAAGATCGGACGGATCGAAGCCGCTCATGGCGGCACGTTGTTTCTCGATGAGATCGGCGATCTGCCGTTGGAGCTGCAGGCCAACCTGCTGCGCTTTTTGCAGGAAAAGCACATCGAGCGTGTAGGCGGCAGCCAACCGATTGCCGTCGATGTGAGGGTGCTGGCGGCGACGCATGTCGACCTGGAGGCGGCCATCGAGCATCGGCGTTTTCGTGAGGACCTGTATTACCGCCTCAACGTCTTGCAAGTGGTCATGGCACCGCTGCGCGATCGCCATGGCGACCTGTCGATGCTGGCCAGCCACTTTGCCCATTTCTATAGTCACGAAACCGGTCGCCGGCCGCGCAGTTTCAGCGAGGACGCGCTAGTGGCGATGGGCATGCACGACTGGCCCGGCAATGTGCGGGAGCTGGCCAACCGCGTCCGTCGCGGCCTGGTGCTGGCCGAAGGACGGCAGATCGAGGCTCGCGACCTTGGCCTTGTCGGCCAGCAGGGCGTCGCCGCACCGATGGGGACCCTGGAAGACTACAAGACCCGCGCCGAGCGCCAGGCGTTGAGCGATGTGCTCAACCGCCACAGCGATAACCTCAGCGTGGCGGCCCGCGTACTGGGCGTGTCGCGGCCGACGTTCTATCGGCTGTTGCACAAGCATCAGATTCGTTAGAGCCGCGCCTGCGCAAAACCTGTGGGAGCGAGCTTGCTCGCGATAGCGGTCCTCCAGTCAACATTAATGCTGGCTGAGAGGGCTTCATCGCGAGCAAGCTCGCTCCCACATGGGACCTGCCTTAGAAGTAATACGGCAATTTCAGGCTGAAGGTGAAGTCCGGCGCATCGTCGGTCAGCCCGATGGACAGGTTGGGCACGATGGTCAGGTTGTCGCTGGCGGCCACCGTCATGCCGATGTTGAAGTACCCGGCGTTGGCGTCGCTGGAGACCACCGATTCCCAGTCCCCGCCGTCCTGCTTGAGCTTGCTTTTCTTCTGGATCAGGTCCGAGACCGAGAACGACATGCTCATCTTCTCGTTCAGGGCAAAGGCGATGCCCGCGCCGATCTGGAAGCTGTCGCCGATGCGCACCTTGCCTGGCACTTCCTGGTTGACGGTGGAACTGATGTCGTCGAACGACTCTTCGAAGTTGTGGGTGTAGGACAGGCTGCCGAACAGTACTGCCGGGTCGAAGGTCTTGACCAGGGATATCCCGGGCGTGATCGACCACACGCCGTTACCGGTGGGCAGGTCTTCCGGCACGAACAGGTTGGTGTTGGCCTGGGACTGGCGCAGCTTGATGCCGAACGGATCCTTGCCGGTGGGTGCCTTGACGCGCAGAGTCACCACCGCGTCCGGGCTGTTGACCGATTCATCCATGAACTTGTACGCAATGCCGAAATTGACGTCGCCGATGGTGGGGTCGCGGGTCACCGTTTCTTCGCTGGTGACGCCGGCCGCGCCCTGGTTGGCGCCACCGGACTGGTAGGTGGACTCGCGGTAGATCACCGGCACGTTGAGGTCGAACTGCCAGCGATTGTCGAAGTTGTAGCGACCGGTAAGGTCCAGGGTCCAGGTGTCCGCCTTGATCCGGTCCAGGTTGATGTTGCCAAGGAAAATCGAATCCAGGGCCAGGAAGCCGTTGAGAATCAGTTGCCGGGTGTCGTAGCGCGAGTAGGTCACGCCGGTTTCGAAGCTGAATTTGCCGCCGCCGAAAAAGCCGCTGGCTTCGTCATACAGGTTGGAGACGCTCTGGGCCGGTTGCGAGTCGTCGGCCAGGGATTGCCCGTAACCACTGCCACCCGCCGTTGCCGCGCCGCTGCCGGCCACGCCTTGGTTGCCTTTCATGTCGGCGGGAGATTTGGCCAGGCGCTTGGGCGGCGGGGCGGCGGGTTGATCCTCGACCTGGCGGACTCGTTGTTCGAGTACCGCCAGGGCTTTTTGCTGGACCTCGTAGCGTTGCTTGAGCTCGAGAAGTTCTTGCTTCAGGGCCTCGATGTCCGCGTCGGGTGCCGCTTGCAGCACGGTCGCCGGAAACATCGTGCTTAAACACATCACAGCGCGCAACGATACGGATCGATACATGAAATATGCCGTCCCTAGTTAGCCCAATGATCGGAGATCAGCGTAGTTCAATATCCGAGGTTTCGAAGGCCACGCAGCTGCGTCAGGTTGCAGTCCAATGCCCCGGCGCTGGGGCCGTTGCTGTTCAGCACCACGTTGAGCTGGGTCATGTTGTTGACCAGGTTGCCGTTGCCCAGCAGGCGGGTGTTTTGCAGCAAGCCGCCCTGGGCAACCTGTTGCAGGGTGCTGCCCTGGTTGTGGTTGGCCTGGATTGCCATCTGCACACCGCTGCCGGTGGCGGTGACCGCCACGCTGCCGGCGGCGTTGCTGCCGCTGATGGTCTGGCCCTTGTCGAGCAATTGGCCTTGGGCGGGCGCCAGGGCAGGTGCCTGGCTGCTTTCTTTTACGTTGATGCTGACATTGTTGTACGCGCTGTTGCTGTCGCCGGCGGCGCGCACGCTCTGGGTTACGCCCTGGCCCGAGCCGAGACCGGCGCCGCCGGTGATTGTGCCGCCACCCTGTTCCGGGGCGCTGCCGTTGCCGGTCTGCTTGATCGTGGAGACGTAGAACTGCGGTTTGACCGTTGCAGCCTGGATCTGCATGGAACTGGAAGCGCCGATCAGGTCGCCACTGGCGTTGCGCCAGGTGCTGCTCATGACGATGCCAAAACTGATGACTCGTCCGGGCATGACGTAGCGACCGCGCAGCTCGGCGAGCTCCTGGTCCTGGACTTCGATCGGTTTGAAACCGGCGTGGGCAAGACCCGACGTCGTTGCGGCCAGGCAGGCCAGCGTGAGCCAGTATGAGCGTTTCATCTGTTGCTCCCGGAGCGTCCTGCTCCTTTTGTTTTTTATTGGCAGTTGTTCGGCGATTAGAAAAAGTCGCTCTGGATGAAGCCGAAATCCATCAGTTCCGCGTCCTTGACCGGATTAAAACCGTCCAGCTTGTTGCGCGCTGTCAGAGGTTGCGGAGGGCTGCGCAAGGCGTTGGTCTTGTCATAGCCGGGGCCGACGATGGCGAAGACAATGCCGTTCCAGCCTTTAACGAATTCGTCATGGGCGTAGCGTTTGTGGCCAAGCACCGGGTCGGCGATATACACCCATCGCTTGTCCGCTCGCTGCAATACCACGAAGTGCTTGTAGCCGCGAATTTCCATCAGGACCACGACCGGGATCGTCACCGCGGCGAGTTTTTCCGGTGGTATCCGATAGCCGCGGGCGCGCATGCCGATGGTTTCCACGTAGCGCTTCATGTCCAGCATGGAGAAACCCTGGGTGCGGACCAGATCCTGGTCGGCATTAACCAGCATGCCCTTGATGACATGCTCTTCGTCGACGTCCAGCCAATAGGCCTGGCGCAACACAGTGGCCAGCGCCGCGGCGCCACAACTGAAATCGGTCTTCTGCTCGACGATGTCGCTGAACTTGCGCTCGCGTACGCTTTGCACGGGTTTGTAGACCAGCATGCCGCCAAGCAGGGCGGCGACCGGCATCTGCGCGGCTTCGGTCACGCCGGCAAGCAAAACCAACAGGCAAAGGGCAGTCGCACGCATGGTCGATACGCCTAGTGATACCCAGGGAAAAGCCCCTGTGGGAGCGAGCCTGCTCGCGATAGCAGTGTGTCAGGCAACACCAAGGTCACTGATCCAATGCCTTCGCGAGCAGGGCTCGCTCCCACAGTGGTACTTTTTTACATGCAAGCCTTGCAGCCGGCAGCAATCGACAGCGAGTTGCTTTGCTGGTTGCCCACGCCCGCCGACACGTTGGCGCCGCCGTTACCGGAGAAGCCGTTCATGGAGTTGGTCATGGTGGCGTTGTTGTAGACCGGATTTTTCCAACCGTCGCGAGTCAGCACCTGTTGGGTATTGCTGCCGGCCAGTTCGAAAGTGCCCACGGCGGAGAACTTGAACTTGTCGTCATCGTGACCACCACCGTAGCCGCCCTTGTTGCCCCAGCCGCCGTCATCCTCGACGGTACCGGTGCCTTTGGCCTTGAAGGTGCCGGAAGCCTCGGAGGTGCTGGTGAGGGTGTCGGTCTTGTAGGTCCGCACGCCTTTGTTGTCGACGACAAGGCCGGTGGAGGACTGGTCGGCCGCGGCGGAAGCCTGGGCGACGCGGCCGCCCGATACGGCGATGGCCAGGTTGTTTTTCTGCTGGTTGAAGTTGCCGGCGGTCACGTTGATGCCGATGTTGCCGGAGCCGTTGTTGCCCGCGCTGGTGAGCGAGGCGTTGTTCTGCGTCGAGTTGTTCTTCACATAGTTGTTGTTATTGACTTGTGTGGCGCTGGACGCTGCGACAGCCGCGCCGAAGATGAAGCTCTCGTCGGCGGTGGCCAGGGCGGCGGCATTGTCTTGCTGGTTGCCGTCGCCGGCGGCGATGTTGGCGCCCATGTTGCCGTTGCTGCCGTTGAGCGAATCAGTGGCTTCAGCGGTGTTGCGGGTGGCCTGGTTGGTTACCACGTTGCCATCGCTGTTCTGCTCGTCCAGCACCGTGGCCCCAGCGCCGGCGCTGATGGAAAGCAATTGATCCAGCGTTGGCCCTTGAGGGCCGTGGTTGCCATGACCGTTGCCGTGGCCGTTTCCGCCGGCCTGCGCAGCCATTGCCATGACAGCGGCGAGAGCGAAAACCAATGGTTTGAGCGCCATTGTAGGTTTCATGGTGTTTCTCCTTGCGTGTCGTTGGTTAAGTGTCGGTACGTTCTTATCCACTGCGCCGGATCAGTCTGCGACCCGGATGCTCAGGGTGTTGGCCATGCGGTTCCCCACCCCGGCACTCTGGTTCACCTGGATCACCCCTCGGCTGCCGGTGAAGGCCTGGTCGCTGGTGGCGACCTGGCGACTGCCGGTTGGGGTGTCAGTTGCTCCCGAGTTCGGTACCAGCGCCACGTTCTGTTGGGAAAGGGCACTGTCGTCCATGCTCTGCGGGTGGGCGCTGATGCCCACTCGCATGACATTGGCCATCTGGTTGTTGGCCCCGGCGGACTGGTTGACGCCCAGTACGCCGTTGCCATTGGTGAAAGAATTGCCGCCGATACGCGCGCTCGCGTTCATCCCCGGCTTGGCCGGCGTATCGAGGCGCTGGTGCACGACGGTGCTTGCGTGGGCATCGGTGCCGATGGCGATGGCGCGGGTGTTGGTCTGCTGGGTCTGGTCGCCGGCCGCCTGGTTGACGTTGAAATTACCGGTGTAACGACCGCCGGAATTTTCCAGGTCGGCCTGGTTGACCACCGCCACGCCCGGGGCGGCGAGCACGGTGGAGCTGCCGAGCAGGGCAACCATGAGCCAGGTTGGATTCATCTCACTGGCCTCCCGCCAACCGACCCAGAGGGGCCAGGCCGGAACTCAGCGAGCGGTTGATGGTGCCCGAGATGGCGCCACCGCTGCCGCCACCGCTGCCGCCACCGTGGCCGGCACTCATGCCCGGCATGCCGTTGGGGTTGGTCACGACATTGACGCCCTGCACGCCGGTGTTCGGGGTGATGGTGTTGCGGATTGTCGAGCCGCTGGCGACACCGGCAAATTCGCCGTCGCTGAGCTCGGTACTGGCGGTCGCCTGGTTGATCCGGACGGACGGATTGGCATTGACGGTGGTCGGGTAGGGGTCTTTGCCGCCATTGCGACCGAAATGAACCGGTTGCACGTCGCGGTCGAGTACGATGACGCCGTTACCCTCGGCCTGGGCCGGTAAGCTGAGCGTCGCACCGGCGGCGCAGCCAATCACTAACAGACAGGTCAAGCTTCTGTTGAAAGTCCCCATGACATCATTTCCTTGTTCACTGGACGCTGGCCCTAGTCAGCGTTGCGAAGGGAAAGAGCAGGTGTTGTGCCGGATTCTGGAAAACCAATGGATTCAATGGCTTGGCTGATGGGTAAGGTTTCCATCGCGAAACCTGTTTCATCGTTGAGACAGCCTCATGGGCTGCAAAGGGCCATCTGCTGTCGTTTGGCTATGATTTGAGCCCTGGGGCACGGTGTTTCAGTGACTTGACAGTCAGGGCCGGAACGCCGCGAGGTGGCCCTGGATCCGGGTTTGAGGCAGTCGTGATGTTTCAGGGATGAAACATCATCGAGCCTGGAGGAGCTGCGAAACCGCTGCAAACACCTGCTCGCGCCGCTGCGCCCAGTCGCCCTCGACTTTGAGGAACGCTTGCCGATGGCGCATCAGCCAGTGCTCGATCGCCTCGAAAAACGCCAGCCGTTCCGTCAGCGCTGGCTGGCAGCGCAGGCCATCGCCGACCCATTCGACCTGCTCGGGGCTGAGCAGCAGATGCAAATCGTAATGGCGCGCCAGTAAGGCGGGTTCGAGCCAATCCGGGCAATCATCGAACAGGGTCTGGCTCCAGAGGATATTGCTCAACAGATGGGTATCGAGGATCAGCAGCGCCGGCTGCCGGGCGCGAGTCGCGTCTTCCCAGGCGAGTTGCCCGGTAGCGATATGGGTGATGTCGGCCAGGCAGGTATCACGCTGGGTTTGCTCCATGAAGTGGCGCACGTATTCGTCCACCCGCAAACCACCAAAATGCGCCTGCAGTTGCCCGGCCAGCCAGCTTTTGCCGCTGGATTCCGGGCCGGTCAGTACCACTACTTTCATGTGCGCAGGGCCGGGTCGGCGCGCCATTCCCGCCAGCCTTGCACCGCCAGCAGAGTGAACAGCGCATAAAGCGCGGCGGTCAGGTACAGGCCCTTGTAGACGAACAGGCCGACGAAAATCACATCCAGGACGATCCACAGCGGCCAGCACTGCACACGCTTTTGCGCCATCCACCACTGGGCCACCAGGCTGAAACCGGTCAGCGCCGCGTCGAGCCAGGGTTGGGCGGCGTCGGTCCAATGCGCCATGGCCGCCCCGAGCATCAGACTGCCCGTCGCACCGATGGCGAGGCTGAACAGTACTGACGGCGTACCCAGATACGTCACCTGCCGACCATGGTGATTGTGTCCGGCGCGGGTCCACTGCCACCAGCCATACAGTTGCAGGACGGCGTAGACCATCTGCAAGAGCATGTCGGAGTACAACTTCACGTCGAAGAAGAACCAGCTGTACAGCAGCACCATGACCAGGCCGATCGGCCAGCACCAGGGATTCTGCTTGACGGTCAACCAGACAGCGATCACGCCGAGGGCTGCGGCAAACAGTTCAAGCCCGGACATGGCGGTTCCTTGGGGAAGACGAAGGGGGCAGGGATTGTAAACGTTATGGCGGGCGGAGCTCCAATCCTGGTGCTGGCTGTGCTATCGCCTTCGCGAGCAGGCTCGCTCCCACAGGGGATTTGCGGTGGGCACTAAATCCAGGGCCAACACAAAAACCAATGTGGGAGCGAGCCTGCTCGCGAAGGTGGCGGGTCAGCTTGCATCAGTGCTGAATATGCTATTGCATTCGCGAGCAGGCTCGCTCCCACAGGGAATTTTGTGGTGGGCACCAAATCTGGGGCCAACACAAAACCACTGTGGGACCACCAGCCTCAGACTCGAAACTGCTTGAGCAGGCCGTTCAGTTGTTCGCTCAGGCCTTTGAGGCGGGCGCTTGCCACGCTGGACTGTTCCGCGGCCATGGCGGTGCTGTGGGACAGGCCAGCGGCCTGGGTGACGTTCTGGTTGATGTCTTCCACCACATGCGCCTGTTGCAGGGTGGCGCTGGCGATGGAGGCGTTCAGGCTGTTGAGGTTGCGCAGGGCCTGGCCGATGGCATTGAGGCTGGCGCCGGCCAGTCCGGCCTGCTCGATGGTCAGCTG
This sequence comes from Pseudomonas sp. R3-56, assembly GCF_051132075.1. Classification (NCBI taxonomy): domain Bacteria; kingdom Pseudomonadati; phylum Pseudomonadota; class Gammaproteobacteria; order Pseudomonadales; family Pseudomonadaceae; genus Pseudomonas; species Pseudomonas sp. R3-56. Next base: position 2,700,296 of record NZ_CP071657.1, read on the forward strand.
CGAGGCACGGCTGCTGTCGCTGATGACTTTCACCGCGGCTTCGGAATGATTTTGCAGGCGCTCGATCATCGCCTGGATTTCAGCGGTGGACTTCTGCGTACGCTGGGCCAGCAGGCGCACCTCGTCGGCCACAACGGCAAAACCGCGACCTTGCTCGCCGGCGCGGGCGGCTTCAATGGCGGCGTTGAGGGCCAGCAGGTTGGTCTGCTCGGCAATCGAACGGATCACTTCCAGCACGCTGCCGATCTGGGTGCTTTCGCTGGCCAGGGTGCGGATCACTTCCACGGCCTGGTCGATGGTCTGGGAGAGCCGGTCGATCTGCTGCAGGCTGCCGTCGATGTTCACCTGGCCCTGCTGGGCCTGGGATTCGGCGTCGCGCATTTCGCTGGCGGCGTGTTCGGCATTCTTCGCCACATCCTGCACGCCATAAGTCACTTCGTTGATGGCGGTCGCTACCAGTTCCATCTGTTGCGATTGCTGCTGGCTGCGCTGCTGGGCCTGGGCGGCGTCGTTGCCCAGGTCGCTGGACGATTGCCCCAACTCACTGGCTGAGACCTGCAACTGACCCACCACCTGGCGCAGCTTGGCGGTGAAGGCATTGAAGTGCCTGGCCAATTGCGTGACTTCGTCCTGGCCATGGGTATCGAGGGTGCGGGTCAGGTCGCTCTCGCCGCTGGCGATGTTGGCCATGGCATTGACTGTCTCCTGCAAGGGCCGGACGATGCTGCGGACGATCAGGGTCAACAGCAGGCCCATGAACAAGGTGATCGCCAAGCCGATCAAGCAAGCCTTGATCAACTGGGACTGGAATTCCGCCTGTACATCATCCACGTACACGCCCGAACCGATGATCCAGCCCCAAGGCTCGAACAGCTTCACATAGGACGTTTTCCCCACCGGTGCCTCGGCGCCGGGCTTGGGCCAAAGGTAATCGACCATGCCCGCACCCTTGGCCTTGGCAATGGCGACCATTTCGTTGAACAGCGCAAAACCGTTCGGATCGCGAATGGCCGAGAGGTTCTGCCCTTCAAGTTTCGGGTTGGTCGGGTGCATGACCATGACCGGCGCCAGGTCATTGATCCAGAAGTAGTCATTGTGGTCATAACGCAGGCCGCGCACCGCGCTGAGCGCCTGCTTCTGCGCCGCCTCGCGCGTCAGGGTACCGGCGGTCTCCAGGCCATGGTAATAGCTCAGTACGCCGCTGGCGGTCTGCACCACATGTTGGGTTTTCTGCACCTTGGCCTGATACAGATCGATGTGGATCTGCTTTAGCATGAACGCGCCCAGCGTGAACAACATCACGATGGCCACGACCAGGATGAGCCACAGGCGTCGGCTGATCGATACACTGCGCAAGCTATTCATACGCTGTCACTCCGGTTTTTATTCTTGTCATTAACGACGGCGGCACTTTAACGCTCGACGTCTACGCGCGATTGACCTGGGTCATAACGCGGCAGCGTTATCAGGGCTTGTCTGATAGGATTTCGGCCCCGCAGCGCAAAACCTGAGTCGCTTCTGATTTTTCATTGGTTTTTTTTGCAAGGTCGCGGTTATCGTGCAGCCGCTGCGTGCACCTGCGTAACATTTGAATAGCGACAAGGCCTGAAACGACAGGCTTTTTTGGGGGATGAATGGATTTGTGGACGGCCTTTTCGGCATTGATTCTTGGCGTGGTAGAAGGGCTGACGGAGTTCCTGCCGATTTCCAGTACGGGGCACCAGATCGTCGTCGCCGACTTGCTCGAATTCGGTGGGGAGCGCTCGATGGCGTTCAACATCATCATCCAGCTCGGTGCGATCCTGGCGGTGGTCTGGGAGTTTCGGCGCAAGATCTTCGACGTGGTGCTGGGCCTGCCGACCCAGCCCGGCGCTCGCCGCTTCACCGCCAACCTGCTGATCGCGTTTTTCCCTGCGGTGATACTGGGCGTACTGCTGGCCGACTGGATCCACCATTACCTGTTCAACCCGATCACGGTCGCCACCGCGCTGGTATTGGGTGGTCTGGTGATGCTCTGGGCCGAGAGGCGCCAGCACACGGTGCACGCCGAAACCGTGGATGACATGACCTGGAAGGATGCGCTGAAAGTCGGCCTGGCCCAGTGCATCGCGATGATTCCCGGCACCTCTCGCTCCGGTGCAACCATCATTGGCGGCCTGCTGTTCGGCCTGTCGCGCAAGACCGCCACCGAATTCTCGTTCTTCCTGGCCATGCCAACCATGGTCGGCGCGGCGGTCTACTCGGGTTATAAATACCGCGAGCTGTTTGTCCCGGCGGATTTCCCGGTGTTTGCCATCGGTTTCAGCACCGCGTTCATCTTCGCCATGATCGCGGTCAAGGGCCTGCTGCGCTTCATCGCCAGCCACAGTTATGCGGTGTTCGCCTGGTACCGGATTGCGTTCGGCCTGTTGATCCTGGCGACCTGGCAATTCGGCTGGGTCGACTGGACGGCTGCCCGGCCTTGAACGAATCGGCCAGGCGAGTCGCACGTAACACCGGCGGGGCCGTGCAGAACCTGCGCCTCAAGTTGACGGTATTTGCGATTCTGTGCGCGTTGCCGCTGTTTGGCTCGCTGCTGCTCGGATTGCGGGGCGAGTCGTGGGTGCCCATGACGGCTTACGGAGTCGTCAGTGCCGTGGCGTTCCTGCTTTACTGGAGCGACAAGCGCAAGGCACGCGCCGATGCCTGGCGCACGCCGGAAAACATCCTGCACGCGGTCGAACTCGCCGGTGGCTGGCCGGGCGCACTGCTGGCCCAGCAGGTGTTTCGCCACAAGACCCGCAAAGTGTCGTTTCAAGTGGTGTTCTGGTTCATCGTGGTGTTGCACCAGGGATTCTGGATCGACCAGTTGTTCCTGGGTGGCCGTCTGTTGGCGTTGTTCTGATCGGTATGCGTTCCCTGTGGGAGCGAGCTTGCTCGCGATGACGCCGGTACATCCAACATCTTCACTGGCTGTGGCACCGCTATCGCGAGCAAGCTCGCTCCCACATTGGTATGCAGCGGCTGCACCCCGGCTGAGCCGCTACAGCAACAACCCAACCTGCGTGCGCTTGGGCAACTTGCTGACCACCAACTGATGGGAACGTCGCAACAAACTGCGCAGCTCCTCCTCGCCCAGCGGGTAGGGCACTTGCATGATGACCCATTGGGCCCTGGCCAGGTACGGCGCCGGATGAATGCCGGGGCGGTCGCAATGGCCGAGAAACAGGTCCTTGTCGACCTTGAACGCCAACGAATTCCCCCGCAGGTTCTGCAAGGCGAACATCTTGTTGCCGGCGATCGAGAATACCCGCACGCCGCCCCATTTATAGTCTTCCCGGGCGCCCGGCAAGCCCAGGCAGAATTGCGCGACGTCCTCTTCGCTCAAGCTCATATCGTCCTGTCTCCACATTGTGCAAAAGCTTCCACCAGATGATCGATCCACGCGCGCACCGCCGGCAGCATGCCGCGCCGGTGAGGATAGACCGCCTGGAGCCAGCCATCCGGTGATGACCATCCTGGCAACAGCTCCACCAGTCGACCGTCGCGCAGTTCTTCTTCGCAATACATGCTCGGCAACAGGGTAAAGCCCAGACCCGTCAGGGTGCAGGCGCGCCGCACGATAAAGTCGTCGATGCCCAGGCGCGCCTCCAAGGCCAGCTCGACGCTTTGCCCTGCGGTACTGAGCAAGCGCACATGCACCAGACGGTCCGCCTCCAGCGCTCCCAGCACCGGCAATTGCCTGAGGTCGTCCGGAGTTTCGATCCGCCGCCCTTCAATGAGCACCGGGCTGGCAACCAGGGTAAGGCGCGCCTGGCGCAAGCGCCGAGTCATCAGCAGCGGGTCTTCGTCGCCCAGGTCACGGACGCGCAACGCCACGTCGATGCCCTCGCTGATCAGATCCACGCGCCGGTTGAGCAGGATCATTTCCAACTGCACCTGGGGGTATTTCGCCAGGAAGCTTTCGATGATCACCGGCAGGAACTGGTGCGCCAGGCCCACCGGGCTCGACACCCGCAAACGCCCACGGGGCTCGCTGGACATGCTCGCCACCGCTTCGTCGGCCATTTCCGCTTCCAGCAACATGGCCTGGCAATGACGCAGGTAACGTTCACCCACGGCGGTCAGCTTCAACTGGCGGGTGGTGCGTTGCAGCAGTCGGGCGTCAAGGCGCTCTTCGAGCTCGGCGATTCGCCGTGACAAGCGTGACTTGGGGATGCCCAGCAAGCGCCCGGCGGCCGCGAAGCCACCGGCTTCAACCACCTTGGCAAAGTAATACAGGTTATTAAGGTCTTGCATGGCGAATCGATTGTCCTGTCAGTGGAACGAACCATCACATTCTTGCAGACTTATCTCGGATTGGCTTCATCGATAGGATTGTTCTCAATTGATCGCCTGGTTGCGATCCTCACTTGGAGAGCATTCACATGAAACTGTTGCACATCGATTCGAGCATCCTCGGCGATAACTCCGCTTCGCGCCAACTGAGCCGTGAACTGGTGCAAGCCTGGAAAACCGCCGAGCCAGCTATCAACGTCACCTATCGTGACCTGGCCGCTGACGCCATCAGCCACTTTTCTGCGCAGACCCTGGTCGCTGCCGGCACCAGCGCCGAATTGCGCGATGCCGCTCAACAGCACGAAGCTGACCTCAGCGCGTCGACCCTGGCCGAGTTCCTCGCCGCCGACGCGGTGGTGATCGCAGCACCGATGTACAACTTCAGCATCCCGACCCAACTCAAAGCCTGGATCGACCGTATCGCCGTGGCCGGCCAGACCTTCCGCTACACCGAAGCCGGCCCGGAAGGCCTGTGTGGCGACAAGAAGCTGGTCATCGTTTCCACCTCGGGCGGCCTGCACGCCGGTCAACCGAGCAGCGTGGGGCATGAACAATACCTGAGGTTGATGTTCGGTTTCCTCGGCATCACCGACATCGAATTTGTTCGCGCCGAAGGCCTGGCCTACGGTGACGACATGCGCACCAAGGCCATCAGCGAGGCCAAGCTGCAGATCAGCCAGCAGTTCGCCGCTGCGTAAGGCTTGCATCGAGGCATCAAGCTCTACGGGCAACCTCCGGAAAACCCTGTATTCTCGTCGTCATCGGATGGCTGGGGTGCAGGGTTTTCCTGCATTTGGCGCTGGGAAACATGGCGCAGGTCGTGCATGGCCGGAGCGGCGAGCGACGTGGCTCCTGGTGGGTGGGTGAAGGTGGACTATTCGATGATGCGTCTTGGTGCGCTGCTGCTGTTTTGCTGGGTGAGCGGTCTCGGTTCGGTGCAGGCCGCGCCGGCGCCACATCCGCATTGGAGCGCGGGCTTTCATGAGCTGGATTTTCCTGATCCGCTGGACCACCAGCCGATGCATGCCATCGCCTTTTACCCCTCCACCGCGAAGGAGCAATCCAGTCTGTTGGGCGGCTACCAGATCGATGCGGCGGCGGATGCACAGATCGCCATCGGGCGGTTTCCGCTGCTGATGCTGTCCCATGGCAATACCGGCACGCCGCTGGCCCTGCACGATCTGGCCACGTCGCTGGCCCGCAAGGGCTTCGTCGTGGTGGCGGTGATTCATCCCGGCGATAACGCCCAGGATCACAGCCGGCTCGGTACGCTGAGTAACTTGTACGGGCGGCCGATCCAGATCTCCGAAGCCATCACCGCGACGCTGAACGACCCGATGCTGGCGCCCTTCGTCAACGCCGGGCAGGTCGGCGTGATCGGCTATTCGGCCGGTGGCGAAACCGCGCTGATCCTGTCTGGCGCCACGCCGGACCTCAATCGCCTGCGCCGTTATTGCCAGGAGCGACCGGATGACCGTGACGCCTGCAATACCCAGGGTGAGCTGATTGCCGACCGTGATGACCTGTATCCGGTGGCCGATCCCAGGGTCCGCGCGCTGTTGCTGATGGCGCCGTTGAGTTTGAAGTTCGGTCGGCACACGTTGGCCGATGTCCATGTGCCGGTGCTGCTCTACAGCGGCGACGGCGACAAACTGGTGGCTTTCGACAAGAACGCCGCGGCCTTGGCGCGCAAGCTGCCTACCGCGCCGGATTTCAAGACGTTGGCCGGGGCCGGGCACTTTGTTTTCATGGCGCCCTGTACGGACGAGCAGATCGCGGCGATGCCGGCGCTGTGCACCGATGCCGACGGCGTTGATCGCAAGGACATCCACCGCACGATGATTACCGAAGCCAGTCGCTTCTTCAGCCAGGCGCTGGGAAAACCGACCCGCGCGGGCCTGCGGACAGCCGATCAGTGATGCGGGCTTTCGGCTCGCCGACGCAACACGAGCGTCAGGCCCAGGCCGATGATCGACAGCAAGGCGGCGAAGAAAAATATCGACGAGTAGCCCAGGTTCAATGCCACCGCGCCCATCAACGGTCCGGCAATCGCCAGTGCCAGGTCAAAGAACACCGCATAGGCACTCAAGCCGGCGCCGCGGCTGCTGTTGGGCACCTGCTTGATGGCCTCCACGCCCAGCGCCGGGTACACCAGCGACAACCCGAAGCCCGCCAGCCCCGCGCCGAGCAAGGCGAATGCGGTGGACGGCGCCAGCCACAGCAGCACCAGGCCCAGGGTCTCGATGCTCATGCAGACGATGGCCGAATTGAAGCCACCGAAACGGGCAATGCTGGAGATGAACAGCAACCGTGACAGGATGAAGCAAACGCCGAAAACGGTCAGGCACCAGGCGGCGCCGGTCCAGCCTCGGCTGAGGTAGAACAGGGTGATGAAGGTGGTCAGGGTGCCATAGCCGATCGAGGCCAGGCACAGGCTTGTCCCGAACGGTGCAATGCGTCCGAACACGGCCCAGAAGGGCAGGCGCTCGCCGCGAACGACCGGCACCGAGGGTTTGTTGCGAATCAGCAGCAATGCGCCGCCGGCCAATAACGACAAGGCGATGCCCAGGCTGGCGAAGCCCAGGCCGCCGACCATGACCACGCCCAGCGGTGCGCCGATGGCGATGGCGCCATAGGAAGCGATGCCGTTCCAGGAGATCGAACGGGCGGTGTGCTCCACGCCGACCTGTCCCATGCACCAACTGATGGTGCCGACCCCGATCAAGCCTTGGGCGACCCCGAGCAGCAAACGCCCGGCAATCAGGATCAACAGGCTGGGCAACGGAAAGCTTTGCAGCAGCGTCGACAACAGCGTCAGCACGCCACTGAGCAGGATGCCCACCAGACCGTAGACGATCGCCCGCTTGGTGCCGACATTGTCCGACAGTCGCCCGGCCATGGGCCGGCTGAGCAAGGTCGCCAGATACTGCGAGCCAATGGTCAGCCCGGCCACCACCGCGCTGAAGCCCAGTTGCTCATGGACATACCCAGGCAACACGGCAATCGGCAGGCCGATGCAGAGGAAGGCGATGAAGGTATAAAAAACGATGGAGACGATCTGCAAGGTGATCGACAGGGAACTGGGAGCGGGCTGGGGCGTTGGCATGGCGGCTCGTTCGCGGGCAGCGGTAAGAGTGCTTCATCATGGCGCGTGCGGGGGAGAAAAGGAAGCAGGCTAACGGTTCTCGTGTGTTGTGGTTCCCGTGGCGAGGGAGCTTGCTCCCGCTGGGCTGCGTAGCGGCCCTTTTGGTGAGCGCTTCGCACTCAAGCGGGAGCAAGCTCCCTCGCCACAGGGGCATCCGGTTCTGTGCCGTTGGAATGAAAAAGCCCCATCACATGGACAGGGCTTTTACTTTCAGCTTGCAGTTGTTTTAGAACAACACGCCCTGGCTGCGCAGGTAGTCGTCATAGGTGCCGCTGAAATCGACCACGCCGTCGGCGCTGAGCTCGATGATGCGGGTTGCCAGGGACGATACGAACTCACGGTCGTGGCTGACGAAGATCAACGTGCCCGGATAGTTTTCCAGCGCCAGGTTCAGCGCTTCGATGGATTCCATGTCCAGGTGGTTGGTCGGTTCGTCCATCACCAGCACGTTCGGCTTTTGCAGGATCAGCTTGCCGAACAGCATGCGGCCTTGTTCACCACCGGAGATGACCTTGACCGACTTGAGGATCTCGTCGTTGGAAAACAGCATGCGGCCCAAGGTGCCACGAACCAACTGCTCGCCACCCTGGGTCCACTGGCCCATCCAGTCGAACAGGTTGACGTCATCTTCGAAGTCATGGGCGTGGTCCTGGGCGTAGTAGCCCAGTTCCGCGGCGTCGGTCCATTTCACGGTACCGGCATCCGGTTCCAGTTCATTGACCAGGGTGCGCAGCAAGGTGGTCTTGCCGATGCCGTTCGGGCCAATGATCGCCACGCGCTCGCCGGCTTCGACGGTGAAGCTGAAATCCTTGAACAGCGGCTTGCCGTCGAAGCCCTTGGCCATGCGTTCGACGATGACCGCCTGGCGGTGCAGCTTCTTGGTCTGCTCGAAACGGATGAACGGACTGACGCGGCTCGATGGCTTGACCTCGGCCAGCTGGATCTTGTCGATCTGCTTGGCGCGCGAGGTGGCCTGCTTGGCTTTCGAGGCGTTGGCCGAGAAGCGGCTGACGAACGATTGCAGTTCGGAAATCTGTGCTTTCTTCTTGGCGTTGTCCGACAGCAGTTGCTCGCGGGACTGGGTCGCCACGGTCATGTATTCGTCGTAGTTGCCCGGGAACAGGCGCAGCTCGCCGTAGTCCAGGTCCGCCATGTGGGTGCAGACACTGTTCAGGAAGTGACGGTCGTGGGAGATGATGATCATCAGGCTCGAACGCTGGGTCAGCACGTTTTCCAGCCAGCGGATGGTGTTGATATCCAAGTGGTTGGTCGGCTCGTCGAGCAGCAGCACTTCCGGGTCGGAGAACAGCGCCTGGGCCAGCAGCACACGCAGTTTCCAGCCTGGCGACACTTCGCTCATCGGACCGAAATGCTGCTCGATGCCAATCCCCAGGCCCAACAGCAGTTCACCGGCGCGAGATTCGGCGGTGTAGCCGTCCATCTCGGCAAATTCGGTTTCCAGCTCAGCCACGGCCATGCCGTCTTCTTCGGTCATTTCCGGCAGCGAATAGATGCGGTCGCGCTCGGCCTTGACCTTCCACAGCTCTTCGTGACCCATGATCACGGTGTCGATCACGGTGAATTCTTCGTAGGCGAACTGATCCTGGCGAAGTTTACCCAGGCGCACGTTCGGTTCGAGCATCACTTGGCCGCCGGACGGCTCGAGGTCGCCGCCGAGGATTTTCATGAAGGTCGACTTGCCGCAACCGTTGGCGCCGATCAGGCCGTAGCGGTTACCCGCGCCAAATTTGACAGAGACGTTTTCGAACAGTGGCTTGGCGCCGAACTGCATCGTGATGTTAGCTGTAGAGATCAAAGGTTTATCCTGCGGAACATTCAGAGTAGCTAAGGGTGCGGCAGTACCTGTTCAGTACCTGTTTGCGCAAGTCCCGACCGCTCAAGCAGCTTGGCGGTCACTGGCGCAAGGGTCCATCCGGCATATAGAGGACAGCTGCATACGGAGCGCCTGGCCCGAGTGGATATGCGCCGAAGCCGGGATTGCCGGTGTCAGCCAGAGGGGGCGCTTGATAGTTGGCGGCGATTGTACTGATCTGGCCGCGTTAACGATAGGGTGTAACCCAGGCAAGACAGTTTTTCACAACGCAGGGATAACTTTAAATCGGCAACTGTGGCTAAAATGCCATCTCACTCGACGCCATCTCCCTTGCCGCTTGGCTGGCCCCGGAGAAGCAGCCTGTTCACTTCTGGACCCTGACCGAATCCGTGAAGCTCATTATTGTCGCAATCTACGTACTTTCCATTGGCTATGTGCACCTGCGCGGGCGCGTGCGGCATAAATTCGGGCGCCAGTTGAGCGATCACTCATCCTTCCTTGCGCCGATCAATTGCCTGCTCTACCTGTGTTCGAAACTGCCCAACAGGCCTTTCCTGAGCCCGGCCCAATTTCCCGACCTGAGCCCCTTGCAGGCCCATTGGGAAGAGATCCGCGCCGAAGGCCAGAGCCTGCTGCAAGCGGGGGAGATCAAGCGCTCCGATCAATATGACGACGTGGGCTTCAACTCGTTTTTCAAGACTGGCTGGAAGCGCTTCTACCTGAAGTGGTATGGCGACAGCCATCCCTCGGCGATGAAGCTGTGCCCGCGCACCACCGAACTGGTGCAGAGCATCGGCTCGATCAAGGCCGCGATGTTCGCCGAGCTGCCGCCGGGTTCGAAGCTGGTGCGTCATCGTGATCCGTATGCCGGGTCTTATCGCTACCACCTGGGCCTGCAGACACCCAACGACGCCGGCTGCTACATCAATGTCGACGGCGAGGCCTATCACTGGCGCGACGGCGAGGCGGTGGTGTTCGACGAAACATTCATCCATTACGCCGAGAACACCACGGCACAGAACCGCATCATCCTGTTCTGCGACGTGGAGCGGCCGATGAGATTTCGTTGGGCCACCGCCTTCAATCGCTGGTTCAGCCGTACCGTGATGGCCGCTGCTGGCGCGCCGAATGACGCCGGGGACCGGACCGGTGGCCTGAACCGGGCGTTTTCCCGGCTGTACAAGATCCGCCTGCAAGGCAAAGCGCTGAAAAAGCGCAATCGCAAGCTGTATTACCTGCAGAAATGGGCGTTCTTTGGCGGCCTGCTGGCGATCTTCATCTGGATCTGAACGGTTCAGCCGCCCGGTTTTTCAGCCTCCAACTGTTCCCACATCTTCGCCGTGATCCGTTGGCGATGGTTGTAGCCTTCCCACGGATCGACGCCCAGGCCCTTGGCCCGTTCCAGCGCGGTATGGATATCCCATTGCTGCGCGTTGCGCAGGCCGGCGAGTTCGTCCCGGGCGATCGGTACCGAAACCGGCAGGCCCGGCCGGGCACGCACCGAATAAGCGGCGACGGTACTGGCACCACGGGCGTTGCGCAGGTAGTCGATAAAGACCTTGCCCACGCGGTTTTTCGGGCCCATGGTCGCGGTGATCCGTTGCGGCATCTGCCGGGTCAGGAACTGCGATATGGCCTTGGCAAAGGCCTTGGTGACGTCCCACCCCTCGCTTCGCGCCAGTGGCACGATGACGTGCATGCCTTTGCCGCCGCTGGTCTTGAGAAACCCCTGCAAACCCAGTTCGTCGAGTACTGACAGGGTCATGCGCGTCGCGTCGAGCATGGCGTTCCAGGGCAATGACGGATCCGGGTCCAGGTCCAGCACAAACAGATCGGGCGTCTCGATCCGGTCATGGGTCGCCGTCCAGGTGTGCAGTTCCACCGCGCCCATCTGCGCCGCGCCGACCAAGGCATGGATGCTGTCGATTTCCATCAAAGCGGCATGGCCCGGGTCCAGCGCCGGATCGAGTTGCCTGATATGGGGGATTTCCAGGCGATCGGCGTGCTTCTGAAAAAACAGCTCCTCGCCAATCCCTTCCGGCGCCCGCACAAGGGAGACCGGCCGCAACTTGAGATGCGGCAGGATCCAGGGGGCGATGTCCAGGTAATACTGGGCCAGTTCGGCTTTCTGCACACCGCTGACGCTGTCGACGACGCGGTCCGGGTGGGTGATGACCACGCCGTCGACTTTCGCGGTGTCGGCCTTGCCGCGGCGTTTGGGCTTGGGCGGTGTGGCTTTGATGGGCATGGGTTGTTCACGCGTCACCCGACTGACCTGCCGGTCGCCGGGCAGATCGAGGAACACCGCCTGACGCACCAGCCCGTCGCGGGTCCATTCGGCAAATTCGATTTCGCAGACCTGCGTCGGCTCGACCCAATGCACGCCGCGCGCCGGTGCGCCTTTGAGCGGCTGGTCGAGTGGCGACGTTTCACGTTCCAAGGCACATAGCTGTTCATGCAGTTGTTTGAGTTGGGATTGGCTGAAGCCCGTGCCGACCCGGCCGGCATAGACCAGCCCCGACGGCCCGTTGACCGCTAGCAACAGTGCGCCGAAGCCGTTGCGCGTGCCTTGCGGGCGGGTGAACCCGACGATGACGAAGCATTGGCGCAGCCGACATTTGAGTTTGACCCAATCGGCGTTCCGTCCCGAGGCATAAGGGCTGCCCAGACGCTTGCCAACCACGCTGTCCAGTGACAGGGCGCTGGCGCTTTCGAAGATGTCATGCTGGCTGGCGGAAAACGCCTCGGAGAACCGCAGGCGCTTGCTGGGGTTGCTCTTGAGCGCATTTTTCAAGGCTGCGCGGCGTTCTTCAACCGGTTTGTCGCGCAGGTCGACGCCATTGAGAAACGGTGCGTCGAAAAGGAAATACAGCATGTCGACGCTGCGGCCGATCTCGAAGGCCTGGCGCAGGGCAGGGAAGTCGGAATGCCCGGTCTCATCGAGCAGCACCAGTTCGCCGTCGAGCCAGCTGTCGCCCAGATTCAACTGGGCCAGGGCATCGGCGTGCAGCGCGAGGCGATCGGTCCAGTCTGCATGGTGGCGATTGAACAGCCGGACCTCGCCGTTCTGGATGCGCGCCATCAACCGGTAGCCATGAAACTGCACTTCATAGCGCCACTCACCGGCCGGCGGTTGCTCCACCGGTGTCGCCAACTGCGGCGACAGACGTTCGGGGATTCGCTCCGTGTCGGCCTGCGCATTCCGGCGGGTACGGCTACGAGTCGCTGGTTCATCCGCCTCCACGGCGGACAGGCGGGCATATTCACTCTCGGCCTTGGCCATGACAGATTCCCTTGTATTACAGGCGCCCGGGGGTTAGCCCCGGGAGGCCTTGGTGGCTTTTTTAGCAGGAGCGGATTTGCGCGTCTTGGTCGATTTTGCCGCAGGCTTTTCGGCAGGCTTTTCCGCCGTCTTGCCCTTGCCGCCGAGGCTGCGCTTGAGCAGTTCGGTGAGGTCGATAACGTCGGCGGTTTTGCGCTGTTCTTCGCCGGGGTCGGTTTCCACCGCTTCGAGCCGGCCTTCGGTGGCTTTTTTCTCCACCAGTTCCATGATCTTTTCCTGGAAACTGTCGCGATACGCCTGGGGTTCCCAGTCGCCACTCATGTCTTCCACCAGCCGTTTGGCCATGTCCAGTTCGCCCTTCGCCAGCGTCGGGTTGGTGACTTCGTCGCCCAGTTCCAGGACGTCGAGTTCGCGGACTTCGGCGGGCCAGCGCAGCAGCACCAGCACCAGCGCCGATTCCAGGGGCATCAGCGCCGCCAGGTGCTGGCGGGTGTGCATCACCACATTCGCCAGCGCGACCTTGTTGGTCTTGAGCAGGGTTTCGCGCAGCAGGGCGTAGACTTTGCCACCACGTTTGTCAGGTGCGAGGAAATACGGCTTTTCGATGTTCTGCAGCGGGATCTTCTCGCTGTCGACGAAGGAAAAGATGTCGATGGTCTGGGTGGACTTGGGGTGGGCGGCGCGAATCTCCTCTTCGCTGATCAGCACGTATTGGCCTTTCTGGTATTCCACGCCTTTGACGATGTCGTCCTTGGTCACCTCCTTGCCAGTAACCTTGTTGACCCGCTTGTAGCCCACCGGGTCCATGCTGCGTTTGTCCAGCCAGTCGAAATCCACGCCTTGGGACGCGGTGGCTGACACCAGGGCCACGGGAATGTGGACCAGCCCGAAACTGATTGCGCCTTTCCAGATAGCCCGTGCCATGGTGGAGTTTCCTTGCCGGTGAATAGTCTCTCTGGTGACCCTTGGGTCTCTGGAAAAGTTTCCACCGGGCGCCGGCTGGCTGCGGTTGGGGTCCTCCAGGGGCGCTGAGTTGGAGACGCCTGGTTACATCTTCATGAGGATATTTTGCTTAACAACCGCGAACCTGCGGCGTAGCGTGTTTTCGAAATGCGGGTGCCGTACCCATGAAATCAGGAAGGTCTCGATGAACAGGCTGATACTCGCCATCTCGGTGCTGCTGACGGCGGCCACTGCCCAAGCGGCTGCGCCCGGTGCGGATCCAGTACTTGTGGCGCAGAACCTGCCGGGCAACAACAATCCCTACAACAGCCCGATTCGCCGGGCCAACCCGAACAGCATGCAGGGCACCCAGCCCAACGTGCCAGGCATACGGAACAACCCGACGGTTCCGGTTCCCCGACCGCCGACCCTGGAGAATGGCGGCATCGGCAACGGCTACCCGCGTTCCGGGCCGCCATCGGGTTCGCCACGCCCCACCATCGAGGCGCCGACGCCTCCCCGGCACACCAATAACGGCAATCGTTGAGACACCGTGCCGATCAACACCACCACAGAAGGAAGTGTGCATGTTGCGTAAAACATTCCTGGCAACACTTTGCGCCAGCGCTGTCCTGGCCCTTTCAGCGCCGGCCTCTGCCGCGCCAGTCCAGCAATTCAAGGCCGAGGATGGCACCGTCGAAGTCACCACGGTCACCCGGGGGCTGGAGCGGCCCTGGTCCGTGGCGTTCCTGCCGGAGCAGCAGGGCATGCTGGTCACGGAGCGTCCCGGTAACCTGCGATGGGTGAAGGCCGACGGGAAATTGTCTGCACCGTTGAGCGGTGTTCCCGAGGTCTGGGCCAAGGGGCAGGGTGGTTTGCTGGATGTTGTGCTGTCTCCAGACTTCAAACAGGATCGCACCGTCTACCTGTCGTATGCCGAGGCGGGCGAGGATGGCAAGGCCGGCACGGCGGTGGGCCGTGGCCAGTTGTCCAGCGACATGACGCGCCTGGACAACTTCGATGTAATTTTCCGCCAGCAACCCAAGCTCTCGACGGGCAACCATTTCGGTTCGCGCCTGGTATTTGACCGGGACGGCTATCTGTTCATCACCCTGGGCGAAAACAACGACCGTCCGACCGCACAGGACCTTGACAAGCTGCAAGGCAAGATCGTGCGGATCTATCCCGACGGCAAGGTGCCGGACGACAACCCCTTCGTGGGGCAGAAAAACGTCCGTCCCGAGATCTGGTCCTACGGCTTGCGCAATCCCCAAGGCGCCGCGCTCAATCCCTGGAATGGCACGCTCTGGGAGAATGAGCATGGCCCCAAGGGCGGTGACGAGCTGAACATCATCGAGCGCGGCAAGAACTATGGCTGGCCGTTGGCGACTCATGGCGACAACTATTCCGGCGCGCCGATTCCCGAGGCCCAAGGCAAGACCGCGAAGGGTACCGTCGGTCCCCATCACGTCTGGCAGGTATCGCCAGGGCTCAGCGGCATGGCGTTCTACGACAATGACCGGTTCAAGGCCTGGCAACGCAACGCGTTTGTCGGGGCGCTGGTTTCCAGGGACCTGATTCGCCTGGAGTTCGACGGCGACAAGGTTGTCCATGAAGAACGCTTGCTCGGCGAGCTCAAGGAGCGGATCCGCGACGTTCGCCAGGGGCCGGATGGTTTCCTCTATGTGCTGACAGACGACGATGACGGTGCGCTGTACAAGGTCGGGCTGAAGCAATAAGCATGTTATGAAGCTTTTTGTGGCAAGGGAGCTTGCTCCCGCTGGGCTGCGTGGCAGCCCCATGCAGGCAACGCGATGAGCCTGACACACCGAGTGTCCGATCTTGGGGTTGCTTCGCAACCCAGCGGGAGCAAGCTCCCTCGCCACAGGATCAAAAGCGTCAAAGGATCACGGAGGCCGGGGATTTCCATTGACTTCCCGGCCCCTCGCGGCTAGTTTCCAGCCATGACTTCCACCGCACTGCGCAGCCAGCCAAGCATTATTACCGCCATTCCTTATCTGGCGGGCTAGCTGACGACTGCACCCAACCCGCCCTAGAGGCGGGTTTTTTCTTTCTGTCTCCAGGGCCTTACCCGACCAGGAGACAGCCATGACCCCAACCAGCCCCGAGCAGACGCTGCTGGAGCACTACGTCAAGAAGATCCTTGCCGCTGCGGTGTACGAACTGGCGGTGCCCACGCCGCTGCAAGCGGCTGCGGCGCTGTCCCAGGCCTTGGGCAATCGAATTCTGCTCAAGCGCGAGGACCTGCAACCGACGTTCTCGTTCAAGATCCGCGGCGCTTATAACAAGCTCGTGCAACTGACCCCCGAGCAACGCAGCCGTGGCGTGATCACCGCATCGGCGGGCAACCACGCCCAAGGCGTGGCGCTGGCGGCTCAAGCGTTGGGTATCTCGGCGTGCATCGTCATGCCGCGCACGACGCCCCAACTGAAAGTACTGGGCGTGCGCAGTCGCGGGGCCGAAGCGTTGCTGCACGGTGAGAGTTTTCCATTCGCCCTGGAATTCGCCCTGGACCTGGCTCGGCAGACCGGGCGGGAATTCGTCTCGCCGTTCGATGACCCGCAAGTCATCGCCGGGCAGGGAACCGTCGCGATGGAGATCCTGCGCCAGCATCCAGGTCAGCTGGATGCCATCTTTGTTCCGGTCGGCGGTGGCGGCTTGATTGCCGGGGTGGCGGCTTACGTCAAATACCTGCGTCCGGAGGTGCGCATCATTGGCGTCGAGTCGGAACACTCCGCATGCCTCCAGGCCGCACTGGCAGCAGGGAAGCGGGTGACGCTAGCGAGCGTCGGCACGTTCGCCGACGGCGTGGCCGTCGCGCAGATCGGCGCCCATGGCTTCGATATCTGTCGTTTCTGTGTCGATGAAGTGATCACCGTCAGCAACGACCAGCTCTGCGCCGCGATCCGGGATATCTATGACGACACCCGCTCGATCACCGAGCCGTCCGGCGCCCTGGCGGTGGCGGGGATCAAGCGCTACGTGACGGACAGCGGAGCGCAGGGCCAGACACTGGTGGCGATCAACTCTGGCGCAAACATCAACTTCGACAGCTTGGGCCACGTGGCAGAGCGCGCGGCAGTGGCTGCGTCTTGAGGTGCTCCCGCGCATCATGTTTTTTGAAGTAGCCGACGGGTGCCCGCCCGTGAAGTCGAAATAGTGGCTAATCTCCAGCCTGGCAAGTTGAGCGGCGCGATGCAGTTTGCATGGATAAAACACCGTTTCCTTGCATTTTGCATGGCCGTTGCGTTGGACCTGACTGCTAAGTAATTGATTTGTAACGGTGTCGCTGTACTGATTTACGGGCATATTTTTTGCGAGTTGATACCCGAGTCCGATGACGGGCTCCAACACCAGAAAACGCCAAAATGAACGAACGGCACGGCATTCGAAGTCCTGTCCGCAGGGAAGAATCGGACGAAAATACCGCCGTCGTGAACATGAATTGGCTGCCTCAAAAGGAGAGAGTTGCCATGTTTTTATCTGCCCTCGAAATGCGAAACATCATTGAAAGCAGCCTGCTGCCCAAACGCTCGCAATGCACCTTGTCACCTGATCTGTCCATGACCGTTAAAATCTACGACGACCACCAGACCGACCGCGTGGCGTTGGTCAAGAGCGATATTGACGCCACCAAGCTCACCGGCTGCCGCGCCATCAACGATCTGATTGCGGAACTGCGTACCGAACTCGACCGTGGCCAGGGTCACGGCCACGGGAACTATTTCCACCAGCAACACCGGATGAGCGGGCGTTAAGCACCGCCCGACCTTTGCAAACCTGACGACCGGGTCCGATGTTGTTCGAACCCGGCGTCCAGCTTTCGATTTTTCTCAGACCAATTGCTGCCGATAGGGCAGGTCTGGCCCGACTTTACCGCACGTCAGTGCCGCGGCGCGCATGGCGAAATGGAGCATCTCCCCGATCTGCTCCGCGCTCAGCGAATGCAAACCCTGCACATCATCCAACTGCTGCTCTGTCAGCCAAGCGATCAGCGCAGCCTGGAACGTGTCGCCCGCGCCCACCGTATCGGCAATCTGGACCGGGCAGGCGGGAAGCGACCATACGCCATGCTGACGGCTGAACACCGTTGCGCCCTGGCCGCCACGGGTGAGGAAGGCCAACTGACAGCGGTGCTCCAGCCAGCCCCCAATTACTTCGTGTGGGTCCTGGTCAGGGTAGAGCAGGCTCAGGTCCTCATCGCTGACCTTGATCAGGTCGGCGTATTCCACCAGCGTCGCGATGCGTGAACGCCACAACTCGATGTCTGGCTGCGGATTGAGCCGCACGTTCGGGTCGAGGCTGATCAGGCGTCGGCCGCTTTCGCGTTGTACCAGTGCCAGCAGCGTATCGCCCACCGGTTGCACCACCAATGAGAACGAACCCACATGCAGGCCGCGCACTTGCGGGCCCAGCGTCGGCAAATGCTCCACGCGCAATTGCCGGTCTGCGCAGCTTTCGCCACGGAAGCTGTAGTGGGGCGAGCCGTTGGCGCCGACAGCGACCATGGCCAGGGTGGTGGGGGCCTCGAAGTCCTGGGCAAACTGAGTGCTGACGCCTTCGTCCACCAGCACCTGTTTCAAGCGCCGGCCCAGATAGTCGGTGGACAGCCCGGTAAACAGCGCCGACTCGATCCCCAGTCGACGCAAGCCCACCGCCACGTTGAACGGTGAACCACCGGCGAGCGCCTTGAAGTTCACTTGCGAAGCCGGAGTCTGCGCTTCGTTTGCGCTGAAGAAATCAAACAGCGCTTCACCACATACCAGATACATAATTGCCTGCTCTCAAAGGGTTGCGACGTGTTGCCGGTAACGTTCGTAGGCTTGTTGTGACGCCGCGACGTGCGCGGCGACGGGCCGGGTTTCGCTGGCCGGGTCGAGTTTGACGCAGCGCTCGCACAGGTCGGCCAGGGATGTTTGCCCGGCGCCATGACACCAAGCCGCCTGGATCGCCCCGCCCAGGGCAGCGGCTTCGCTCTGTTCGGTGCAAATGACGGTGGTGTCCATGCTGTCGGCGACGATCTGTCGCCAGACCGGGCTCTTCGAGCCGCCGCCGATCAGGCGAATGCTCTGGGCCTTGAGCCCGTTGGCACGGAGCAGGTCGAGGCCATAGCGCAGGCCGAAGGTCGTGCCTTCGACCACCGCGCGGCAGAGGTTGGCCCGGGTCAGGTTGGTGGTCGTCAGGCCCAGCAGGCTGCCGGTGGCATGGGGCAGGGCGGGGACGCGTTCGCCATTGAGGAACGGCAGCATGCACACGCCCTCGGCACCGATCGGTGCCTGGGTCACGAGGGTATTGAACGTATCGATGTCCAGTTCCAGCAGCTCGCGCAGCGCTCCGGTGGCGTTGGTCAGGTTCATGGTGCAAATCAACGGCAGCCAGCCGCCGCTC
Organism: Pseudomonas sp. R3-56; assembly: GCF_051132075.1. NCBI lineage: Bacteria > Pseudomonadati > Pseudomonadota > Gammaproteobacteria > Pseudomonadales > Pseudomonadaceae > Pseudomonas > Pseudomonas sp. R3-56. The sequence continues at coordinate 2,719,226 of NZ_CP071657.1, forward strand.
GACGAACAGAACGTCGCCACGGATGCTTGCGGGCTGACCACGGGCTCGGCGGCATACGCATACACCGTGCCGGAGGAACCGAGGCTCATGGTAATCACGCCGGGCTGGATGTTGCCGGTGCCGATGGCGCCCATCATGTTGTCGCCGCCGCCACTGGCGACCACCGCGTCGGGGTTGAGGCCCAGGTGTGCGGCGATCTCGGGCAGAATCCTGCCGACTGGCTGATGGGCCTCGATCAGCTCGGGCAAGGCCGATTCCAGCCGGCCGCTGGGGTCGATATGGCGCAGCAGCGCGCGATCCCATTGGCGGGTACGGACGTTGAAGTAGCCGGTGCCCGAGGCATCGCCATACTCGCTGCAATGGCGCCCGGTAAGCCAGTAGTTGAGGAAGTCGTGGGGCAGCAGGATGCTGGCGGTCCGCTCGAAAACCTGCGGGTGCTGTTCCCGGGTCCAGAGCAGTTTGGACACCGTGTAGCCCGGCGCAATCACCACGCCGAGGCGTTCCAGGCTGCCTTCTTCACCGCCGAGATGCGCCAGGAGACGATCGTTTTCCGCGGTCGTCTCGGTATCGCACCACAGTTTTGCCGGGCGCAGGACCTGGCCCTGCTCATCGAGCAATACCAGGCCGTGCTGCTGGCCGGAGACGCCGATGCCGAGAATCGACTGGCCATCGACCTTTGCATCCGCCAGCGCTTGGCGAGTGGCCTGGGTGAACGCGTCGAGCCATTGCCGGGTGTCTTGTTCCCGGCGGCCGTTGGCACCGCTGATCATGTCGTGGGCGGCGGCGCCCTGGCCGAGTACCTGGCCGCTGATCGAGTCGAGGATCAGCGCCTTGGTGCCTTGGGTGCCGCAGTCGATGCCCAGGAACAGCTGTTGGTTTGCCATGGAAATCCTCGGATCAGCAGCTTGATTACGTTATGGTCAGGGACATATGGTCAGGATCATGGAGTACCTGTGGCGAGGGAGCTTGCTCCCGCTGGGCTGCGCAGCAGCCCCAATCCTGGCAGCGCGGTGAGCCTGACAAACTCAGGGGGTCGCTTCGCAACCCAGCGGGAGCAAGCTCCCTCGCCACAAAAGCGGAGTGTGCCCGCTCAGTCCGCGTCAGCAAGAATCCGCTCTAGTGTTCGTGTCACCCCTTGCTCGCGCAAGCTGTTGCAGCACCATTCGAATGCTGCCACGAACTCGGGCGAACTGGGGATGGCCGTGCCAAAAATTTCTTCCACTGCAAGCATTCTCTGGGTCACCAGCGCGTCGTCAGCCACCAGCGCCTGGGAGAACGCCGCGCGTGGATCGGGGATCGAATAGGTCGTGCCATTTTCATCTACCCCTTTGAGGTAAACAGCCCAGGCCGCCACCACCAGCGCCGCGCGGCGGGTCTGGCCGCCGTCGGCGATCAGGCGGTTGATGGTCGGCACGGTGAATTTGGGAAATTTCGACGAGCCATCCGAACACACCCGTTCCAACTGGTCGGCGATGGCCTGGTTGGAGAAGCGCTCCACCAGGGTGTCCTTGTATTCCGTCAGGTCGATGCCCGGCACGGGCGCCAGTTGTGGCGTCACGTCCAGGTCCATGTAGGCGCGGATGTAGCGCACGAACAACGGGTCGTTCATGGTTTCGTGGACGAAACGATACCCCTTGAGGAAACCCAGGTACGTCAACGCGAGATGGCTGCCGTTGAGCAGCTTGATCTTCATCTCTTCATAGGGCGAAACGTCATCGGTGAACTGCACGCCGACCTTCTCCCAGGCCGGGCGACCATTGACGAACTTGTCCTCCAGCACCCATTGCACAAAGGGTTCGCAGACCACTGGCCAAGCGTCGTCGATGCCATGCTCGTCGTGCAGCTGCAAGCGGTGGGCGCTGCTGGTCATCGGGGTGATGCGATCGACCATGGCGTTGGGAAAGCTCACGTTCTGCTCGATCCAATGTCTCAGTTCGGGGTCTCGCAACGCGGCAAACGCCAGCAGCGCCTTGCGCGTGACGGCGCCGTTGTGGGGCAGGTTATCGCAGGACATCAGGGTGAACGCCGGCGTCCCCGTAGCCCGGCGTTTGGCCAGCGCGGCGCAGAGGAAGCCGAACACGGTCTGCGGTTCGTCCGGATGGGCCAGGTCGTGCTGGATCTGCGGCAGATGGGCCATGAACTCGCCGTTGCTGTCGTCAATGCAATAACCACCCTCGGTGATCGTCAGCGAGACGATGCGGATCTGCGGGTCGGCCAGTTTGTCGATCAACGCCTGGGCGCCATCCTCGGCCAACAGCATGTCGTCGATCGCGCCGATGACCCGGACTTCGGTGTCATCGGTGTCGCCCAGTTCATAGAGGGTGAACAGGTAGTCCTGGCCAGCCAGATCATCCCGGGCCCGGCGATCTTCGGCCCGCAGGCCGACGCCGCAGATCGCCCAGTCGAGGCCTTCGCCGGTGTTCATCAACGCATCGGTGTAATACGCCTGGTGCGCACGGTGGAAACCGCCGACGCCGATGTGGGCGATGCCCTGGCGGCGGTCGCCCAGGTTGTAAGCGGGCAGGGCGACCTCGGCGTTGAGGTTGTGCAGGTTCTGTCGGTTGAGTTTCATCGCAAATCTCGGCAATCAGGCGGCAGCGCGCAGCGCGCGGGAGACCGCCACGCCTTCGGCATCGAATAGGTGGCAGTGTTCGGCGTCCAGGTGCAGCTCCAGCTGCTCGCCGAAACGGCTCGCCAGGTCACCCCGCACGCGCATGGTCAGGGCTTCGCCGGAGGCGGTGACGACATGGCAGAAGGTGTCGCTGCCCAGGCGTTCGCTGACATCGGCGGTGACCCGCAGCGTGCAATCACCCGGTTGCGCCAGGTTCAGGTGTTCCGGACGAATCCCCAGGGTTACCGCGCCGCCGACGCTCAGGTTGGCACCGCTGCGCGGCAGGCTGATGCGGGTGCCGGCGTCCAGCAGCACTTCACAACCCTGGCCGTCCAGGCCGGTGACCTTGCCCTTGAGAAAACCCATCTTCGGCGTGCCGAGGAACCCGGCGACGAACAGGTTGGCCGGCTGGTGATACAGCTCCAGCGGCGAGCCGACCTGCTCGATGCGCCCGCCGTTGAGCACCACCACCTTGTCGGCCAGGGTCATGGCTTCGACCTGGTCGTGGGTCACGTAGATCATGGTTGCTTGCAACTCTTTATGCAGGCGCGCCAGTTCCAGGCGCATCTGCACGCGCAGGGCGGCGTCGAGGTTCGACAAGGGCTCGTCGAAGAGGAAGATTTTCGGGTTGCGCACGATGGCCCGGCCGATCGCCACGCGCTGGCGCTGGCCGCCGGACAGCTGCTTGGGCTTGCGCTCCAGCATCGGCCCCAGTTCGAGGATGCGCGCCGCTTCGTTGACTTTCTTTTCCACCTCGGCCTTGGGCACACCGGCGAGGTCGAGGGCGAAGGACATGTTCTTGCGCACGCTCATGTGCGGGTACAGGGCATAGGTCTGGAACACCATCGCCAGGTCGCGCTTGGCCGGGCTGACTTCGGTGATGTCACGGCCGTCCAGCTCGATGGTGCCGTCGCTGACTTCTTCCAGGCCGGCGATCAGCCGCAGCAGCGTGGACTTGCCGCAGCCCGAGGGGCCGACGAAGACCACGAATTCGCGGTCGTTCACTTCAAGGTCGATGCCCTTGATGATGGAAAAGCCTTCGAAGCCTTTTTGCAGATTCTTGATTTTCAGGTTGGCCATGATGATGGGCCTCCACTTCTGATGACTGTGTAGGGCGCGTTACTTCACCGCGCCGAAGGACAAACCGCGCACCAGCTGTTTCTGGCTGATCCAGCCGAAAATCAGGATCGGCGCGCAGGCCAGGGTCGAGACGGCGGACAACTTGGCCCAGAACAGGCCCTCGGGGCTGGAATACGAGGCGATCAGTGCTGTCAGCGGCGCGGCTTTGGATGAGGTCAGGTTGAGCGACCAGAACGCCTCGTTCCAGCACAGGATCAGCGACAGCAGCACCGTTGACGCGAGGCCGCCCTTGGCGATCGGCAGCAGCACGCGGACCATTTCCTGCCACAGGGTGGCACCGTCCAGGCGCGCGGCTTCTAGGATGTCGCGCGGGATGTCCTTGAAGTAGGTGTAAATCATCCAGACCACGATGGGCAGGTTGATCAGCGTGTAGATGATGATCAGCGCGAGGCGCGTGTCCAGCAGGCCGAACTGCTTGGCCAGCAGATAGATCGGCATCAGCACGCCCACCGGCGGCAGCATTTTGGTGGAGAGCATCCACAGCAGCGTGCCTTTGGTGCGCTGGGTTTCGTAGAACGCCATGGAGTAGGCCGCCGGCACCGCGATCAGCAGGCACAGGGCGGTGGCGCTGAAGGAAATCACCACCGAGTTCCAGGCGAAGCTGAAGTAGTTGCTGCGCTCGTTGATGTGCAGGTAGTTCTCCAGCGTCGGCGCGAAGATGAACTGCGGCGGCGTGGCGAAGGCGTCGATTTCAGTCTTGAAGCTGGTCAGCACCATCCAGAAGATCGGAAAGAAGATCAGGATCGCGATGGCCCAGGCCAACGTGCCCAGCAGCAGGCTTTGCAGGCGACGGGATTGTTGAAGAGTCATGGCGACGGCCTCAATGCTTGTCGGTGAGGTTTTTGCCGATCATCCGGACCAGGATGATGGCGGCGATGTTGGCGATCACCACGGCGATCAGGCCACCGGCTGACGCCATGCCGACGTCGAACTGCACCAGCGCCTGGTTGTAGATCAGGTAGGCGAGGTTAGTGGAGGCGTAGCCAGGGCCACCGTTGGTGGTGGTGAAGATCTCGGCGAACACCGACAGCAGGAAAATCGTCTCGATCATCAGCACCACGGCAATCGGACGCGCCAGGTGTGGCAGGGTCAGGTGCCAGAAAATCGCGATCGGTCCGGCACCGTCCAGGCGCGCGGCTTCTTTCTGTTCCTGGTCGAGGGACTGCATGGCGGTCATCAGGATCAGGATCGCGAAGGGCAGCCATTGCCACGACACGATGATGATGATCGACAGCAACGGGTAATGCGCCAGCCAGTCCACCGGCTGCGCACCGAAGAGCTTCCACACCGAGGCGAGGATGCCGGAGACCGGATGAAAGATCAGGTTCTTCCAGATCAGCGCACCGACGGTGGGCATGATGAAAAACGGCGAGATCAGCAACACCCGCACGATGCCGCGACCGAAAAACTCGCTGGCCTCCAGCAACGCGCTGATCAACACGCCGAGCACGATGCTGATCAGCAGCACGCTGCCCACCAGCAGCAGGGTATTGGTGGCGCCGGGCATGAAGCCCGAATCGGTCAGGAAATAAGTGAAGTTCTCCAGCCCGACGAATTCGTTTTCACCGGGGTAGAGCAGGTTGTAACGGATCATCGAGAAATAGACGGTCATGCCCAGCGGCACGATCATCCACAGCAGTAACAAGGCGACCGACGGGCTGACCAGGAACCAGCCGGGGTTGGCCAGGCGGATCTTGCGGGCTGGCGGAGCTATTTCGATGGGAGCTTTGACTGTTGTCGTTGAGCTATTCATGAGCGCTTACTCTTATGCGACACATTCCCTGTGGCGAGGGAGCTTGCTCCCGCTGGACCGCGCAGCGGGCCCATGCCGATAGGCAATCTTTCTGATCGCCAGGGCGGGCTTTGCCCGCCAGCGGGAGCAAGCTCCCTCGCCACAAATGGATATTTACAAGTCTTTACTTGGGATACCCGGCGCGTTTCATCTCGCGCTCGGTGGTGGACTGCGCGGCGGTCAATGCCTGGTCCACGCTCTGCTGGCCGGTCAGCGCGCCGGAGAAGAACTTGCCGACCTGGGTGCCGATGGCCTGGAATTCAGGAATGGTCACCAGTTGGATGCCGATGTAAGGCACGGGCTTGAGCGTCGGTGCTTTCGGGTCGGCGACTTTCAACGACTCCAGCGTCACCTTGGCAAACGGCGCGGCCTTCATGTACTCGTCGCTGTAGGTCGAGGCGCGGGTGCCTGGCGGTACGTTGGCAATGCCGTCGGTCTTGGCGACCAGTTGGCCGTATTCCTTGGACGTTGCCCAAGTGGTGAAGACTTTGGCGGCGTCCTTGGCTTTGGAACTGGTCGGGATGGCCAGCGACCAGGAGTACATCCACGAAGTGCCCTTGTCGGTTTTTTCGTGGGGGGCGAAGGTGAACCCGACGTGATCGGCCACCTTGCTCTGGGTCTTGTCGGTCACGAACGAGCCGGCGACGCTGGCATCGACCCAAATCGCGCACTTGCCGCTGTTGAACAGGGCCAGGTTCTCGTTGAAGCCGTTGCTGGACGCGCCCGGCGGGCCGGATTTCTTCATGTTGTCGACGTAGAAGTTCAGGGCATCCTTCCACTCAGGCCCATTGAACTCCGGCTGCCACTTCTCATCGAACCAGCGCGCGCCAAAACCGTTGGCCAGGGTCGTGATCAGCGCCATGTTCTCGCCCCAACCGGCCTTGCCCCGCAGGCACAGGCCATACTGTTCCTTGGACTTGTCGGTGAGCTTTTGCGCGAATTCACCGATCTGGGTCCAGGTCGGGTGCTCAGGCATGCTCAGCCCGGCGTTCTTGAACAGGTCCGTGCGGTAATAGGTGATCGAGCTTTCGGCATAGAACGGCAGGGCGTACAACGAGCCCTTGACCGACAAGCCATCGCGCACGGAAGGGAAGACGTCTTCCAGGTCGTAGGACGCCGGCAGGTCCTTCATCGGCTCCAGCCAGCCCTTGGCTCCCCACAGTGCGGCTTCGTACATGCCAATGGTCAGCACGTCGAACTGTCCACCCTGGGTGGCGATGTCCGTGGTCAGGCGCTGGCGCAGGACGTTTTCTTCGAGCACCACCCAGTTCAGCGTGATGTCCGGGTGCTCGGCCTCGAAAGTCTTCGAAAGCTTTTGCATGCGGATCATGTCGCTGTTGTTGACGGTGGCAATGGTCAGGGTTTGCGCGCCGAAACTGACGCTGCTGAGGGTCATGCAGGTGGAGACAAGCAGAGCTTTTACCGAAGGTTTCATCGCGCACTCCTTTTCCGCGCCCACGGGCTGCAGAAGGACAGTTATTGTTTTTGTGTCTTCCAGATGAGAGGAAGAATGTGCGCTGATTACAGCCCTCAATGGATTGCATGACAAATCATTCGTCGCACTTTTACTGATACTTTTTTGCACTCAAGAGCAGGCAAGGTAGAGATCAGGCCTGGTTCTGCTCGGTCAACCGCTGCACCGCCAGCCGCCGGTAGTGCGACGGGGTCATGCCCTTGAGTTGCTGGAAGCGTCGGTTGAAGTTGGAAATATTGTTGAAGCCCGACTCGAAGCACACATCGGTCACTGGTTTGTCGCCATCGGCCAGTAGCTCGCAAGATTTGCTGATGCGCAGGCGATTGACGAATTCGATGAAGCAACGCCCCGTGGCTTGCTTGAAAACCCGGCTGAAGTAGGTGGGTTTCATGCCCAGGTGCTCGGCGACTTCTTCCAGGGGCAACTCCCTGGCGTAATGGGCAAAGATGTAATCCACCGCGCGGTTGGTGCGGTCGATGCTGTGCTCGTCCGCCGCGTGTGGTGTGGTGGCGCCCGAAAGCAGCTGGAAGTCGTCGCAGGCCGCCAGCAGCTCCATCAGGATAAAAAAGTAGCCCAGCCGGCTCATGCCCTGGGCGTCGGCGATGCGTTGCATCAACGTCATGGCCTGGCGGATGGTGCGCTTACAGCGAAATTCGATGCCGTGCTGGGCACGCTCCAGCAGCGGTGCGAGGGTCTTGAGCTCGGCGAACACCTGATTGCCGCTTTCAAACAGCTCATCGGTGAAATTCACCAGCATGTCGCGCTTGGGCACCACTTCGTCCTCGGCCACCTGGCTGATCCAGTTGTGGGGCAGGTTGGGGCCGGTAAGGAACAGCGACTGCGGAGAAAAATTGCCGATGTAGTCGCCGATGAAGACTTTGCCCGAACTGGCGACGATCAGGTGCAGCTCGTATTCCTTGTGGAAATGCCAGCGCACCAGCGGGCAAGGAAAGCCGTGCTGGCGATAGATGATGGACAGCCCGTTGTGGTCGTCCATCAACTCGTAGGAAGGGTCGGTGACTCTGGCTGTTCGGGTCATGGGCCTGGCGCTTTTATTGTTATCGCCGCTGGATAATGCCCCCTTCGCCGCGCAGGTTCCAGCCCCGGGACGAAGGCCTGTCAGCTGTTGCGGTTCTTCTCTTCGATCCACTGCGACATGTACTGGGTGCTCTTGTGCTGGTGATGGCGCAGCATGCTGCCGGTGAAGTTGTCCCGGCGCCGGCGCGCCAGATCGGCACGACAGGCATTGATGCTCTCGATCAGCGCCGGGCCGTGCACCTGCCGGCGAAAGCGCGCCGCCAGCAAAGCCAGCCCGGCGTCCTGGGCATCGGCCCAGCGTGCCTGATCGCTATACAGCTGTACGGCGGCGTTGGCGATGTCCTCGGCGCTCTGCGCGATGACACCGGGCCAGGGCATGCCGGCGTGCATGGCTTCGGCACCGATGGGCGTGGTGACGCTGGGCGTGCCGCAGAGCATGGCTTCGATCAGTTTGCCCTTGATACCGGCGCCGAAACGCAGGGGGGCCAGGCAGATGCGCGCCGCGGACATGACCTGCAAGGCATCCTCCGCCCAGTTCATGATGTAAAAGCCTTGGGCCGGGTTATGCAGCGCTGCGGCCTTGGGCGGGGTATAGGCGCCATACAGGTGCAGCTGTGCACCGGGCAGTCGCTGGCGAATCAGCGGCCACACGGCATTTTTCATCCAGAGTACGGCGTCCCAGTTCGGTGCATGGCGGAAATTGCCGATGCTGAGGAAGTGCGCCCGTTCTTCGAAAGGCACGAAGGCTTGCTCATGCAGGTCGAGCATCAATGGGCACCAGAGCAACAGCTCACGGGGCACCTTGAAGTGCTCCACCAACAGTTCGATCTCGACTTCGGACACCATCAGGTTCAGATCGCATCGATACAGAGCGGCAATCTCGCGCTTGGCCAGGTCGGTGTCGGCCATCAGCTCGAATTCTTCGCGCAGGGCGGGGGCGAACAGGTCGCTGAAATCCTCACAGGTTTCATCGGCTTTCAAGCGATCCTTCAAGCGCTGATGCCGCGCGTGGCGCAGGCTTTGCAGATCGGAAGTTTCCAGCACGCGCAGGGCGTCGGGGCAGTGCTTCTCGACTCGCCAGCCAAACTGTTCTTCCATCATGTACTGGTCGAACAGGACGACATCGGGCGCGAGTTCGCTGACGAATGCGTCAAAACTGCTGCTATTGAGCTCGATCGGTACCTCGCGGATGCCCAGGGCGATCAGGTCGGCGCGGTTTTCCCCGGGCCTGGCGGGGCTGCTGAAAGTGATGTCCCAGCCTTGCCCGAGAAAAGCCTCCAATAACTGCATGACATGCCCACCGGCCGCCGATGAGCGTGGCTCGGGCCAGACATAGCCGATCACCAGGACTTTGGTGGCGGTGGGATGAGACATGAGGGACATTCCTTGAGGCGGGTCAGGCGCGGTCGGCGCGCGGGGCGCCGATAGTGACCAAGAATGCGCCTGGGCTCAAGAAAGAATCTTTTTCACCTTGTCGCGCAGTTGGTCGATGGAGAAGGGTTTGCCGATCACGTTCATGCCTTCGGGCACATCGATGCTTTCGGCATAACCGCTGGCGAACAGGATCGGCAGCCCTGGCCTGGCCAGTTGGGCCCGTTTCGCCAGTTCGCGGCCGTCCATGACCGGCAGGCCGACGTCCGTCATCATCAGGGCGATGGGCTGAGCGTCATCGTTCAGAAACTCAAGTGCCTGCTCGCAGCCGTCAGCTTCCAAAACCTTGTATTCCAGTTCTTCCAGCACATCGACAATCAACATGCGCACGATGTTGTCGTCTTCGACTACCAGGATGGTGGAGGGGGTGCCAGAAGCGGGGACGGACATAATAGACTTCTCGGAAGATGGAATCGGTAGGGGCGCGGCAAAAAATAGCCGTATGCATGAGTAAGTAGCGAAGCGGTACAAGTTCCCGAGGTTGTACAAGAAAGGATCTATAGTACAAGAGCTGACAAGGATAGTCGCATCCTTATGACCCGGTCGTACCGTCAGGAAATTGTGGCATTGCCTTGTCAGATGTGTGGATCCAACCCGTATTTTTGGGCAAACTCCATCGTCTTCAACTGTCCACCAAGGCCTTTTCCATGACTCCTTCGTCTTCGGTCGACGAACAAAGTTTTCGCAAGCTCCTGAGCCGCAATATCAGCCTGCCGCTGGGCATGGGTGCACTCAGCGCGGTGTTTTTCATCGTGTTGATCACTTATTTGCTGTCGGTGATCCAGTGGGTCGGGCACACCGATCGCGTCATCAACAATGCCAATGAAGCGCTGAAGCTGAGCGTTGATCTGGAAACCGGCATGCGCGGTTACCTGCTGAGCGGCGACGAGCATTTCCTCGACCCTTACGAGGTGGCCAAGCCGCGCATCGCCGTGGCCCTGGATACATTGTTGGAACTGACAGCCGACAATCCCGTCCAGACCGATCGCCTGCGTAAGGTCCAGGCACTGCAGACAGAATGGGCCAACTATGCCCAGGGCATGATCGACCTGCAGCGCAGCAGCGGTGATTACCGCGGCGCGGTGAAGAAGGGGCGTGGCAAACGGTTGACGGACGAGATCCGCACGACCTTCGAAGACATCGTCGAAACCGAGCAGCAGTTGCGCGCCGAGCGCAACGAGCAGGTGCGTACCACCACGCTCTGGAGCATTGCCCTGTATTTGCTCTTCGTCGCGGCCATCAGCGGGTTGCTGGCCTACGTGGGGCGGCGCGATCTGTTGGCCCTGTCGAGCAACTACAGCGCGAGCCTGAAAGTCCAGCAAGAAAGCGCCCTGCATCTGGAAAAGCAGGCGTGGTTGCGCAACGGCCAGACTCAACTGGCCGAGCAGGTGCTCGGCCAACTGACGCTGAATCTGTTGGGGCGCAACATCCTGCAATTCTGCGCCCAGTACCTGGGCAGCGTTGTTGCCGCACTGTATGCGCGGGAAGAAAACGGCGTGCTCAAGCGCATCGCCACCTATGGCATGTCCCGGGAAGACGACGAACAGCACCAGATGGTCATGGACGGCGAAGGCATCGTCGGGCAGGCCGTGCGCCAAGGGCGGCTCATCCGTCTGGATGACGTGCCACGCGATTACCTCAAGGTCAGCTCAGGGCTGGGCCAAGGGTTGCCCAACTGCGTGATGGTGGTGCCGACCCGTGACGACGACCGCATCAATGGTGTCATCGAGCTGGGCTTCCTGCGTCCCCTGACCGGGCGGGACATCGAGTTGCTGGAACTGGTGGCCGGCAATATCGGCACCTCCATCGAAGCGGCCCGTTACCGTCAGCGTCTGCAGGAAGTACTGGCCGAAACCCAGCAGCTTAACGAAGAGTTGCAGGTGCAGCAGGAAGAACTCAAGACAGCCAACGAAGAACTCGAGGAACAGTCGCGCATCCTCAAGGAATCCCAGGCCCACCTGGAAGCCCAGCAGCAGGAACTGGAGCAGACCAACGAGCAGTTGGCCGAGCAGCGCGACGCCATGGACCAGAAGAACAGCGAGTTGAACCTGGCCCAGATCCAATTGCAGGAGCGCGCCGAAGAGCTGCAGCGTTCGAGCAAGTACAAGTCCGAATTTCTCGCCAATATGTCCCATGAGCTGCGCACGCCGTTGAACAGTTCGTTGATCCTGTCCAAGCTGCTGGCGGAAAACCCGCAGAGGAACCTCAGCGACGAACAGGTCAAGTTTGCCGAGTCGATCTACTCCGCCGGCAATGACTTGCTGAACCTGATCAACGACATCCTGGACATTTCCAAGGTCGAGGCCGGAAAACTCGAGGTGCGCCCGGAAAACACCAGCGTGCCTCGCCTGGTCGAAGGGCTGCGGGACATGTTCAAGCCGCTGGCGGCAGACAAGGGCCTGAGTTTCGAGGTGCAGTTGCAGCCTGACGCTCCGTCCATGCTGTATACCGATCGCCAGCGCCTGGAGCAGGTACTCAAGAACCTTTTGTCCAATGCGGTGAAGTTCACCGAGCAGGGTTCCGTCTGCCTGACTGTCACCGGCCAGCCCGGCGCGGGTATCGCGTTCATGGTGCGCGACTCGGGGATCGGCATTGCCGCCGACCAGCAGCAGAGTATTTTCGAGGCGTTCCGCCAGGCCGACGGCACCACCAATCGGCGTTACGGCGGCACCGGCCTGGGGCTGTCGATTTCCCGCGACCTGGCGACGTTGCTCGGCGGCTCGATCTCGGTCTCCAGCGAGCCGGGGCAGGGCAGTGTGCTGGTGATGCCTGGGCGTTATGTCGAGCCAGGGGAGGCGCCTGTCGAACCGATGGCGTTCACCCCGACGACCACTGCCCCGGCCCATGTGCCGGCTCCGACACTGGTCGCCGAGGTGGAAACCCCTGTGCCGCAATTTGCCGATGACCGGGACAAGGCGCCTTTCGCTACCCGTTGCATTCTGGTTATCGAAGACGAACCGAAGTTCGCCCGTATCCTGTTCGATCTGGCCCATGAACTGGGCTATCAGTGCCTGGTCGCCCATGGCGCTGACGAAGGCTTTGACCTGGCCTTGCAACTGAGCCCGGACGCGATCCTGCTGGACATGCGTTTGCCGGACCATTCCGGGCTGACTGTGTTGCAGCGGCTCAAGGAGCAGGCCCAGACCCGGCACATCCCGGTGCACGTCATTTCCGTCGAGGACCGCGTCGAAGCGGCGATGCACATGGGCGCGATCGGTTATGCCGTCAAACCGACGACCCGAGAAGAGCTCAAGGACGTTTTCGCGCGCCTGGAAGCCAAGCTGACCCAGAAGGTCAAGCGCGTGCTGCTGGTGGAAGACGATGACTTGCAGCGCGACAGCATTACCCGGCTGATCGGCGACGATGACATCGAGATCACCGCGGTCGGCCTGGCTCAGCAGGCGCTGGACCTGCTGCGCACGCATGTCTATGACTGCATGATCATCGACCTCAAGCTGCCGGATATGCTCGGCAATGACTTGCTCAAGCGCATGTCCAGCGAGGAGATCTGCTCGTTTCCGCCAGTGATCGTCTACACCGGGCGCAACCTGACCCGTGATGAAGAAGCCGAACTGCGCAAATACTCGCGCTCGATCATCATCAAGGGCGCGCGTTCGCCAGAACGCTTGCTGGACGAAGTCACACTCTTTCTGCACAAAGTCGAATCGCGGTTGTCCCATGAACGACAGCGGATGCTGCAGACCGCCCGCAGCCGCGACAAGGTTTTCGAAGGCCGCAAGGTGCTGCTGGTGGACGACGATGTGCGCAACATTTTCGCCCTGACCAGCGCCCTGGAGGCGAAAGGCGCCGTCGTGGTCATCGGCCGTAACGGTTACGAAGCGATCGAACGCCTGAACGAAGTCGAGGATATCGATCTGGTGCTGATGGACGTGATGATGCCCGAGATGGACGGCTTTGAAGCCACCGCGCTGATCCGCAAGGACCCGCGCTGGCGCAAGTTGCCGATCATCGCCGTGACCGCCAAGGCCATGAAGGATGACCAGGAGCGTTGCCTGGCGGCGGGCTCCAACGATTACCTGGCCAAGCCGATCGACCTGGATCGCCTGTTCTCACTGATTCGCGTGTGGTTGCCGAATATGGAAAGAATCTAGTGGAACGAAACACTGACATCGAACTTCGTTTGTTGATCGAAGCGATCTATTTGAAGTACAGCTACGACTTTCGTGACTATTCCGGCGCCTCCATCAAGCGCCGGGTCCTGCATGCGTTGAATCAGTTCGAATGCAAGACCATCTCGGCCCTGCAAGAGCGCGTACTGCACGACCCGAGCGCGTTCATGCAATTGCTCCAACTGCTGACGATTCCGGTCAGCGAGATGTTTCGCGACCCTGCGCACTTCCTGGCCATTCGCGAGGAAGTGGTGCCGCTGCTCAAGACCTATCCTTCGATCAAGATCTGGATCGCCGGTTGCAGCACCGGTGAAGAGGTCTACTCGATGGCGATCCTGCTGCACGAAGAAGGGCTGTTGGACCGCACGTTGATCTACGCCACGGATATCAACCCGCGTTCACTGGAGAAAGCCAAGCAAGGCATTTTTTCCCTGGAGAATGTCCGGGCCTACACCCAGAATTACCAGCTCGCCGGAGGCCGGCGTTCGTTTGCCGACTACTACACGGCCGCCTACGATTACGCCATGTTCGACAAAACCCTGCGTCAGAACGTGACCTTTGCCGATCACAGCCTGGCGACGGACAGTGTGTTTTCCGAAACTCAATTGATTTCCTGTCGTAACGTATTGATTTATTTTAATAAAAAGCTGCAAGATCGCGCATTTGGATTGTTTCATGAGTCCCTCTGCCATCGTGGTTTCCTGGTGCTGGGCAGTAAGGAAACACTGGATTTTTCGGCTTTCGGCAAGCAGTTCGAGCCGTTGGTCAAACAGGAACGGATCTATCGCAAGTTATGAGCCCAATGACGGACAGATCCAGGCCCCTGATCGAGGCCATCGTAGTCGGCGCTTCCGCCGGAGGCGTCGAGGCGCTGCTCAACATCTTCACGCCGCTGCGCAAGGGCTTCAGCCTGCCTGTCCTCGTGGTGCTGCATTTGCCCGACGAACGTAACAGCCAGTTGGCCCAGGTGTTTCGTCATCGCCTGGCGATACCCGTCGAAGAAGTCCAGGACAAGCAGGACATACGCCCGGGCACGTTGTATGTCGCAACGCCCGGTTATCACCTGTCGATCGAGGCTGATCGCAGCCTGTCACTGAGCCTTGAAGCGCCGGTGCACCATTCGCGGCCATCGATCGACGTGTTGTTCGAGTCGGCCGCCGATGTCTATGGTCCTGGTCTGCTGGCAGTGGTCCTGACCGGTGCCAACAGTGACGGCGCCAGGGGGCTGGCCAGAGTGAAAGAGCTGGGCGGCATCACCGTCGTCCAGGACCCGAAGGAGGCACAGGTTTCCACCATGCCCGAAGCGGCGCTTACGTTGCATGAGCCCGACCATATCCTAACTTTACAGGGCATCGGCCAGTTGCTGGCCGGGCTGGAATGAACCACATGCCAAGAGATATTCAAGCCAAACTGCTGATCGTCGACGATCTGCCTGAGAATCTGTTGGCCCTGGAAGCGCTGATCAAGCGCGAAGACCGCGAGGTCCTCAAGGCCTTGTCGGCGGATGAAGCGCTGTCGCTGCTTTTGCAACACGACTTTGCCCTGGCGATCATTGATGTGCAGATGCCGGGCATGAACGGATTCGAACTGGCCGAGCTGATGCGCGGCACGGAAAAGACCCGCAGCATCCCGATCATTTTTGTCAGCGCCGCCGGCCGCGAGCGCAACTATGCATTCACCGGCTATGAAAGCGGCGCGGTGGATTTCCTGCATAAGCCGCTGGACACCCACGCGGTCAAAAGCAAGGTCAGCGTGTTCGTCGAGCTCTATCGCCAGCGCAAGGCGATGAAGGAGCAGGTGCTCGCTCTCGAGCAGAGTCGCCGGGAGCAGGAGCAATTGCTCCAGCAGTTGCAAGCCACCCGTGGCGAGCTCGAGCAGGCGGTGCGCATGCGGGACGATTTCATGTCGATCGTCGCCCATGAGGTTCGCACGCCGCTTAACGGCCTGATCCTGGAAACGCAGTTGCGCAAGATGCACTTGGCGCGCGACAACGCCTCGGCGTTCACCCTGGACAAGATCAAGGCGATGGTTGAACGCGATGAGCGCCAGATCAAGAGCCTGATCCGCTTGATCGAGGACATGCTGGACGTGTCCCGGATTCGCACCGGGAAGTTGTCCATCCGTCCGACCCGCTTCAACCTGACGGCGCTGGTGGAGAACCTGCTGCGCAACTTCCAGCCGCAGATCGCTGCCGCCGAATGCTCCGTGAGTTGTACCGCCGAGCCTATGGTGGAAGGGCACTGGGATGAGTTTCGCATCGAGCAGGTGGTCTCGAACCTGCTGACCAATGCGTTGCGTTATGGCAGCAAGAGCCCGATCGAAGTGCGCGTCTACCAGACGCCCGACCACGCCTGCATCGAAGTGCAGGATCACGGTATCGGCATCAGCGAAGAGAACCAGAAGCGCATCTTCCAGCAGTTCGAGCGGGTATCGTCCAAGGCCGCCACCGCTGGCCTGGGGCTGGGCTTGTTCATCTCCGAGCAGATTGTCACCGCCCATGGCGGTATCATCACGGTCAATAGCCGCCTCAACGAAGGGGCGTTGTTTCGCGTTTGTCTGCCTTTTCAGAAAACTGGCGAACGGACGCAACCTCTGAGTGGCCCCAAGGTCGTATCAGCAGCGATTGATCCAACAAAGGCTTCTCATGAGTGAAGATGCGCAAGACGTTGTACTGATTGTCGAGGATGATCCGTCGATCCTGATGGTGCTGTCGGCCTACCTGTCTGGCGAAGGGTACCGGGTGCTCCAGGCTGAAAACGGCGAGCAGGCGTTCGAGATTCTGGCGAGCAAGCCTCACCTGGACATGATGATTACCGACTTCCGTCTGCCGGGGGGGATTTCCGGGGTGCAGATCGCTGAGCCTGCGGTGAGGTTGCGTCCGGACCTGAAGGTCATCTTTATCAGTGGGTATGCTCAGGAAGTGCGCGAGACCGATAGCCCCATCACGCGCAAGGCGCCGATTCTGGACAAGCCGTTTGATCTGGATGTGTTGCAGAAGATCATGCAGGGGATGTTGTCGTAGTTCAGCCGGGCGGTTCGCTGTTGGGCTTGGGTGTATATCCATTTTTTGCGTGACGGCCGCTTAGGGTTCCGCCCTTACGGCGGGTCACTTTTTTCAGACGCCAAAAAAGTAACCAAAAAGGCTTTGCCCCACCACTCGGCACCTCGCCCAGGCTCGGTGTGCCCTCACTCCGGCATTGCTCCGTGGGCCCGCCGCGAAGGGCCGTCCCTGGCCCAGCGCGGCTATCCCGGCATCCATGCCGGGATGCCCACTGCACAATGCCTGCGTTCGGCCAGCGTGGTTAACGGGGCGCTGAGATCAAGATCAAAAGCACAGCAAGAGCAAGAGCAACAGCGGGCACATGCAAGCATTTGCGTAGCTGACCCACCGCTATCGCGAGCAGGCTCGCTCCCACATTGGATTTTGGGCAGACACAGGCCTCACGGCACACAGCAATACCTGTGGGAGCGAGCTTGCTCGCGAAGGGTCCAGTCCATCCAACATCTGCATTGACTGACACTCAGTCTTCGCGAGCAGGCTCGCTCCCACGTTGGATTTTGGGCAGGCACAGGCCTCACGGCACACAGCAATACCTGTGGGAGCGAGCCTGCTCGCGAAGGGGCCAGTCCATCCAACATCTGTATTGACTGACACTCAGTCTTCGCGAGCAGGCTCGCTCCCACGTTGGATTTTGGGCAGACACAGGCCTCACGGCACACAGCAATCCCTGTGGGAGCGAGCCTGCTCGCGAAGGGGCCAGTCCAGCCAACATCTGCATTGACTGACACTCAGTCTTCGCGAGCAGGCTCGCTCCCACATTGGATTTCGGGCAGACACAGGCCTCACGGCACACAGCAATCCCTGTGGGAGCGAGCCTGCTCGCGAAGGGGTCAAACCTTGATCATCTCCCGCACCTTCGCCGTCAACAGATCAAACGTGAACGGCTTGGTGATCATCTGCATGCCTGGGTCGAGGAAACCACCGCGCACCGCCGCGTGTTCGGCGTAACCGGTGATGAACAGCACTTTCAGATCGGGGCGGATCTGCCGGCCGATTTCCGCCAGTTGCCGCCCATTCATGCCGGGCAGGCCCACATCGCTGATCAACAAGTCGATGCGCTGGTTCGATTGCAGGATCGGCATCGCCGCGTTTGCGTCGCCGGCCTCGACGAAGGCGTAGCCCAACTCGCTCAGCACCGCGCTGACCAACACCCGCACCGCCGCATCATCTTCGACGATGAGCACGGTTTCGCCATTCTGCGCGTAAGGCGCCTGCTGGGTGACGGCGGCTGGTTCGTGTATCTCCTCGCCCACAAAGCGCGGCAGATAAAGGCTCACGGTGGTGCCTTTGTCGACCTCGCTGTCGATGGTCACGTGGCCACGGGACTGCTTGCTGAAGCCATAGATCATCGAAAGGCCGAGGCCGGTGCCCTGGCCGATCGGCTTGGTCGTGAAGAACGGATCGAACGCACGGTGCATCACCGATTCCGGCATGCCGCATCCGCTATCCTGCACGCTTAATACCACGTAGTCCCCGGGCTCCAGGTTGGTGTAGGCGTCGGTGAAGCCGGTGTCCAGGTATCGATTGAACGTCTGCACCAGCAGTTTGCCGCCACCCGGCATTGCATCGCGGGCGTTGAGTACCAGGTTGAGCAGGGCGCTTTCAAGTTGATTGGGGTCGGCTTCGGCGATCCAGAGTTGCTCGTCCAGTTGCATTTCCAGGCGGATGCTCTCGTTGAGGCTACGCTGCAGCAACTCGCCCATGGACAATACGAGCGTGTTCATTTGCACAGCCTTGGAGTCCAGCGATTGCCGCCGGGAGAAGGCCAGGAGCCGATGCGTCAGGCCTGCCGCGCGATTGGCCGAGGTCACGCCCAGGTCGATCAGGCTGTCCAGGTCTTCGGTGCGGCCGCGCGCCAGGCGTCGGCGCAGCAATTCGAGGCTGCCGATGATGCCGGTGAGCATGTTGTTGAAGTCATGGGCAATGCCGCCGGTCAATTGGCCGACTGCTTCCATTTTCTGCGACTGGCGCAGGGCTTCTTCGTTATGTCGCAGCTGGGCGGTGCGCTCCTCGACCTGTTGTTCCAGGGTTTCGAGGGTTGTTTGCAGGCGCAGCTCGCTGTTGCTCAGGTCGATCAGCCGGTCCCGCGCTTCGTATTGCCTGCGGCGTCCGCGTAGCGCGGTGGTCACCAGGCTGACGAGCGTCACCGGATGGAACGGACGCTCCAGGAACGTCACGTTGCCCAGCTGGACGCCGATGCGTGCCACCGGGTTCTGCTCCGGGCCACCGTGATGAGTCAGCAGGACAATCGGCAAGTCGGACCAGGCCGGCTGCTGTTCGATGTGCTGGAACAGGGTTTCCAGATCCGGCCCGACCAGGGCTTCCGATGAAATCACCAAAAGGCCTGCGCCTTGCCCCAATTCTTCGCATAAATGGCCCAGATGACTGCAAACGAGGCCGTTGAAACCGGCTTCCTTCAGAATCATCAGGGCAATCTGGCTGTCCCGTCCGAGCGGCGCGAGAATCAGCGCCCGCTCGGACAGTGGCTCGGCCGACGTCACGGAGTGCCATCCTCAAGCAATGGGTTGTCCGCACCCATATAGGTCGGTACGCCACGCAACACGCCCTGGAATGCTTCCAGCGGTTGGCCGATGGTCATGCCCAGCTTGCTGATGCGATATTCACGGATAGTCGACTCATGGGCGCCGGTGCGCTTCTTGATAACGGAAACCGCCCGGCGAACCTTGCCCAGCGCTTCGAAGTAACGCAGCAGGATGACGGTGTCGGCGAGGTAGGTAATGTCCACTGGCGCCTGCATGTCGCCCACCAGACCATGCTGCGCGACGGTCATGAAGGTCGCCGCGCCTTTGCGGTTGAGGTAGAGCAACAGCTCATGCATATGCAAGACCAGGGCATTTTCTTCCGGCATGGCGGCCTGGTAGCCGTTGATGCTGTCGATCACCACGGTTTTGATGTTGCCGTCACTGACGCAACGCCGCACACGATGGGAAAACTCACCCGGAGACAGCTCCGCGGCATCGACCTGCTCGATCAGCAGGTTGCCGGTTTTTTGCAATTCGTGCAGATCGATGCCGATGTTTTTCATGCGCTCGAACAGCAGCCCCAGCTCTTCGTCGAAGATGAACAGCGCGGCTTTTTCTCCGCGGCGTACGGCAGCTGCAGCAAAGATCAACGAGATCAGCGATTTGCCGGTACCGGCCGGACCGAGAATCAGCGTGCTGGAGCCGGTCTCGATGCCACCGCCCAACAGGGCGTCCATTTCGCCGATGCCGCTGGACAGCTGCTGACGCAGGTACTGGCCGCGATGCTCGGCGGCCACCAGGCGAGGGAAGACGTGCAGGCCGTCGCTCATGATGGTGAAATCGTGGTAGCCGCCACGGTATTTCTGCCCGCGATACTTGACCACCCGCAGCCGGCGCCGTTCGGCACCGTAGTTGGGGGTCAGTTCCTCGAGGCGGATGACGCCGTGGGCCACGCTGTGCACGGTCTTGTCCAGGGATTCAGTGGTCAGGTCATCCAGGAGCAGGACCGTGGCGTCATAACGCACGAAGTAGTGTTTGATCGCGAGGATCTGCCGACGGTAGCGCAGAGAGCTTTGCGCCAGCAGGCGGATCTCCGAAAGACTGTCCAGCACGACCCGGGTCGGCTTGATGCGCTCCACCACTTCGAAGATCTGCCGGGTCGCTTCCCCCAGTTCCAGGTCGGAGGAATACAGCAGGCTCTGCTGCTGATCGGCGTTGAGCAGGCTCTCGGGCGGGGTCAGCTCGAAGATGTGGATGCTCTCATCGAGCGTCCATCCATGGGAGGCCGCGCCCTGACGCAATTCACGCTCGGTTTCCGACAGCGTGATATACAACGAGCGTTCGCCGGCCTTGGCGCCGGCCATCAGGAAATGCAACGCGACCGTGGTTTTACCGGTGCCCGGCTCTCCCTCCAGGAGAAACACGTGACCCCGGGACAAACCACCGGAAAGGACATCGTCCAGCCCTTCGATCCCGGTGGCGGCTTTTGCGCTGATCGACTCGTTAGATGTAATCAAAAATAACCCTCTCATGACTAGGGAAGTGGGCAGCAGGCGGGGTATCGCCTGAAAATGAACTGCCTGAACACTTGACCTTTGGCAGTGATGGCGGTTCCGCTTCCTTTGACAAAACGCGCACTGCTGCACAACTTTCCACCCGCGCGAATGGGCCTACAGGCCTTGTTGTATCGCTGGGTCGTCGGGGTTCAGTTGTTCCAGTTGGGCCAATAAAACCTGGACATGCTGCAACTGACCGGTCTCCTTCCAATAATTGATCAGCAATACCCGCGCCTTGCGATCGGCGGGGTAGCGCTGGACGATTTCCTGTAGCTGTTTCTGCGCGGCTTCCACCTCCTGCTCGGCGTGCAAAGTGGTCGCCAGGTCATAGCGGTAGTGCCGGTTCTCAGGCTCAAGCTCCACCGCCTTGGCCAGGCCAAGCACGGCGTATTCGGTCTGCCCGTGCTGGAGCAGCCACATGCCCAGCGCATGTTGCAGATAAGCCGATGCCGGCTGGGTTTGCAACTGCCGGGCGAGCAGTTGGCGTGCAGCTTCGGCCTGGCCTTGTCGGTCCAGCACATCGACCTGCATGACCAGCGCCGGCAGGTTGTCCGGCTGCAGGCGCAGGGCCTGCTCCAGCGCCTGCTGGGCTTTTTCCAGATCAGCGTTATGCAGGTACAGCCGGGCAAGCTGATACAGGGACTCGGTGGTGGGTGGAGCGTCGTTGAGCACTTGCTTCCAGGTGTCGGCGGCGATCTGCATCGCGCCGAAATACAGGCCCAGTTCATCTGGCGAAAGACCCAGCAGGGCATTCACGGCGGCAAACCGGACGTCCGGCTCGTTGTCCTCCAGGAGCGGGCCGAGCAACAGGCTGCGCTGAGCGTTCGGCACCAGCCCGACGATGCTGTCGATGGCCGCGCGGCGCACCTGCGGCGATTCGCTGTGCAAGTCCGCTTGCGCCAGTTTCAGGGCCTGGGGGCTCGGGTAGTTGGGCAGCTCGGCGTGCAAGCGTACGCGGCGCTTGGGTGAAAGGTCCGGGCGTCCCAGTTGCTGGTAAAGCATCCGCGCCGCGCCGGGCTGCCCGTTGCGGGCGTTGTCCAGGGCCTCACTGTAACCACGTTTGATTGCTTCGGGGATTTGCGGCGCGGTGCTGCGTAGCCATATCGCGACGAGACCGATGGCCAGGACGACGGCAAGGCTGAGAAGGAGGTAGCGACGAGACGAGGACATTCAGGTAATCCGTAACCAGAAGCGTGAAGTGTCGCAAGCTTCGGTCAGGTCCGGGCTTGAGTCAAACCTGAATAGCGGTGGGGGATCTGTGGGAGCGAGCCTGCTCGCGATGGCGGTGGGACAGGCAATGACATTTCATCGCCAGGGACCCGATATATCAGACAACCCTGTGGCGAGGGAGCTTGCTCCCGCTGGCCGGCAAAGCCGGCCCTGGCTGTCTTCAGGCAGACCGCGTCAGCCGGTTTTGCGACTGCTGCGCAGCCGAGCGGGAGCGAGCTCCCTCGCCACGGGGTATCTGGGCTGGCCTCATCGCGAGCAGGCTCGCTCCCACAACAGGCTTTTCCAAAAGCGCTGGTCGATGAACAAAAAAGCCCCGCGACCGAATGAGACGCGGGGCAAAGGGATTGGTTGGTTGCGGCCAACCAAAGGAGCTCGGTTGGGGAGGGCTCAGTTGCTGGCGACGGTTTCCGGTTGCCAGCCGCCGCCCAGGGCCTTGTAGATCGCGACGATGCCGCGATACAGATCCACTTCGGCCTGGGCCTGGCTGTCCTCGGCAGCGAGGCGTTCGCGCTGGGCGTCGAGCAGCACGAGGAAGTCCTCGGTGCCTTCGCGATAACGGATCTCGGCCAAGTCGGCGGCCGCGCGGCTCGATTCGCTCTGGCGGATCAGCGAGATCAGCCGCTGTTGGCGTTTGCCGTAATCGCTGAAGGCGTTTTCCGACTCTTCCAGGGCCAGCAGCACCTGCTGTTCATAGTTCGCCAGGGCGCCATCAGCCTCGGCGCTAGCACCGCGCAAGCGCGCTCGCACACTGCCCAGGTCGAACGCAGCCCAGGTAATGCTTGGACCCAGCGCCCAGGCATTGGCCGCCGAGGAACCGATCTGCGAACCGCGTCCGGCGGTGAAACCGAGGAAACCGCTGAGGCTGACCCTTGGGAACAGGTCGGCCTTGGCCACGCCGATGCGCGCCGTGGCAGCCGCCAGTTGACGCTCGGCACTCAGGACATCCGGACGGCGTTGCAGCAGTTGACCGGGGTCGCCAATCGGCAGTGCCTTGGCAATCGCCGGCAGCTGTTTAGGGCTCAGGTCCACGCTCAGCTTGTCCGGACGCTCGCCCAGCAATGTCGCGATGCGGTTGCGCTGGCGCGCCTGTTCGGCTTGCAGTTGCGGCACGCTGGCTTCCACCGCGGCCAGGCGCGCGTCGGCACGCACCACGTCGAGCTGATCGCCGACGCCGGCATCACGCAGGCTTTCGGTGATCTTGCGCGACTCCTGCTGGTTCTGCAGGTTGGCCAGGGCGATTTTTTCACGCAGTTGGGCGCCGCGCAGCTGGCCGTAGGCGTCCACCAGTTCGGCGATCATGCTCACCTGCAACTGATAGAGATCGGCCTCGGCGGCCTGCTGGTCGGCATCGGTCGCTTCCAGGTTGCGCTGGATGCGGCCGAACAGGTCCAGTTCCCAGGCCATGTCCAGGCCCAGGTCATAACGCTCGGAGTTGACCCGGTCGTCGGTCTGCCCCATCGGGTTCTGGCCTTTGCCCAGCTCGCTACTGGCGCGGCTGGTGATGGTCGGCATTGCATCATTGCTGGCGTCGTCGCGAATCGCCCGGGCGGCCCGCAGGCGGGCGAAGGCCACGCGCAACTCGCGGTTGCCGTCCAGGGAGCGAGTCACCAACGCGTTGAGGGTCGGGTCGTCGAACTGCTGCCACCAGATACCTTCGAACCGCGCGCGGTCGAAGTTCTTCTGGCCGGCGGCGCCGTCGGTGGCGGCGGTGATGTTGGCCGCCTCCGTTTTCGGTGCCTGGTAGTCCGGGCCCACGGCGCAGGCGCTTAACGCCAGGACCAGCAGGCTTGGCACGAACGCTTTCAAACTCATTGTTGCGCCTCCAGTTTCAAGGCCCGGGCCGCTTTGCGGGCCTCGCTGCGCTCGACGAAGTTACGGATCAATACGTAGAACACCGGGGTCAGCAGCAGGCCGAAGAAGGTTACCCCAAGCATGCCCGAGAACACCGCGACACCCATGGCGTGGCGCATTTCCGCACCGGCGCCGCTGGAGAGCACCAGGGGCACCACGCCCATGATGAAGGCGAAGGAGGTCATCAGGATCGGCCGCAGACGCAGGCGGCAAGCTTCCAGTACCGCAGCCAGCGGGGTCATGCCTTCGAGCTGTTTATCCTTGGCGAACTCGACGATCAGAATCGCGTTCTTACAGGCCAGTCCGACCAGTACGATCAAGCCGATCTGGGTGAAGATGTTGTTGTCGCCACCGGAGAGAATCACCCCGGTAATCGCCGACAGCAGCGTCATCGGTACGATCAGGATCACCGCCAGAGGCAGGCTCCAGCTTTCGTATTGGGCCGCGAGCACCAGGAACGCCAGCAATACGCAGAGCGGGAACACGAACAACGCGGTGTTGCCCGAAAGAATCTGCTGGTACGTCAGGTCGGTCCACTCGTACGTCATGCCGTTGGGCAATTCGTCCTTGAGCAGTTTCTCGATGGCTTTTTCAGCCTGGCCGGAGCTGTAGCCCGGGGCGGCGGCACCGTTGATTTCAGCGGTGATGAAGCCGTTGTAGTGCATCACGCGGTCCGGCCCCGAGGTGTCGCTGACCTTGATGAAGGTCGCCAGCGGGATCATCTCGCCACGGTTGTTGCGCACCTTGAGCTGGCCAATCTGGTCCGACTCGAGGCGGAACTGCTGCTCGGCCTGGACGTTGACCTGGTAGGTACGGCCGAAGCGGTTGAAGTCGTTGGCATACAGCGAGCCCAGGTAGATCTGCAAGGTGTCGAAGATGTCGCTGACCGCTACGCCGTGGGTCTTGGCTTTCTCACGGTCGATGGCGGCATCGACCTGAGGCACGTTCACCGTGTAGCTGGTGAACAACCCGGCCAGTTCCGGCACGTTGTGGCTCTTGGTGATGATGTTCATCGTCTCTTTGTACAGCTCGTCGTAGCCCAGGTTGCCCCGGTCTTCGATTTGCAGGCGGAAACCACCGATCGTGCCCAGGCCCTGTACCGGCGGCGGCGGGAAGATCGCCATGTAGGCTTCCTGGATCTCCGAATACTGGCCGTTCAACGCACCGGCGATGGCACCGGCCGACATACTCGCGTCCTTGCGCTCATCAAAAGGCTTGAGGGTCACGAAGACGATGCCGGCGTTCGGGCTGTTGGTGAAGCCGTTGATCGACAGGCCCGGGAAGGCCACCGCGCTTTCAACGCCCGGCTGCTTGAGGGCCATTTCGGACATGCGCTTGATCACGTCTTCGGTGCGGTCCAGGCTGGCGGCGTCCGGCAGTTGCGCGAAGGCCACCAGGTATTGCTTGTCCTGGCCAGGCACGAAACCGGTTGGCGTGTTGGAGAAACCGAAGAAGGTCAGCACCATCAAGCCTGCGTAAAGGATCAGGGCAATGCCGCTGCTGCGGATCACGCGGCCGACGGCGCCTACATAGCTGTGGCTGGCACGGTCGAAGAAGCGGTTGAACGGACGGAACAGCCAGCCGCCGAAGATCTTGTCGAGGAGCCGCGAGAAACGGTCCTTGGGCGCGTCATGGCTCTTGAGCAATACCGCGGCCAGGGCTGGCGACAGGGTCAAGGAGTTGAAGGCCGAGATCACCGTCGAGATGGCAATGGTCAAGGCAAACTGCTTGTAGAACTGCCCGGTCAAGCCACTGATGAAGGCGGCGGGAACGAACACCGCGCAGAGCACCAGCGCCGTGGCGATGATCGGGCCGGTCACTTCACCCATGGCGCGCTTGGTGGCTTCCACCGGCGTAAGCCCGAGGCCGATGTTTCGTTCGACGTTCTCCACCACCACGATGGCGTCATCCACGACGATACCGATGGCCAGTACCAGCCCGAACAGCGACAGGGCGTTGAGCGAGAAGCCGAACAGGTGCATGACCGCGAATGTACCGATCAGTGACACCGGCACCGCCACCAGCGGGATGATCGAGGCGCGCCAGGTCTGCAGGAACAGGATCACCACCAGCACCACGAGGATCAGCGCTTCGAACAGGGTATGCACTACCGCTTCGATGGAGCCGCGCACAAAGATCGTCGGGTCGTAGACGATGCTGTAGTCCATGCCGGCCGGGAAGCCTTTTTTCAGCTCATCCATTTTCTCGCGCACATCGTTGGAAATCTGGATGGCGTTGGAACCCGGGCGCTGGAAGATCGGGATCGCCACCGCCGGCTGGTTGTCGAGCAGCGAACGCAGGGCGTATTGGCTGGAGCCCAGCTCCACCCGTGCGATGTCTTTCAGGCGAGTGATTTCACCATTGGCGCCGGAACGGATGATGATGTTCTCGAACTCTTCCTCGCTGACCAGGCGACCCTGGGTGTTGACCGAGAGTTGGAACGCCTGGGCATTCGGCGCTGGAGGCGCACCCAGGGCACCGGCGGCAACCTGGCGGTTCTGCTCGCGGATCGCCGTGACAACGTCGGTAGCGGTCAAGTTGCGCGACGCAGTCTTGTTCGGATCCAGCCAGACCCGCAGCGAATAATCACCCATGCCGAACAACTGCACATCACCGACGCCGCCGAGGCGCGCCAGCTCATCCTTGATGTTGAGCAAGGCGTAGTTGGACAGATAAAGCATATCGTAGCGTTTGTCCGGCGAGGTCAAGTGCACGACCATCGTCAGGTCGGGCGACGCCTTGTCCACCGTGATGCCGATCCGGGTCACTTCCTCCGGCAACTTGGGCTCGGTGCGGGTGACGCGGTTCTGTACCTGCACCTGGGCGTTGTCCAGGTCGGTGCCCAGGGCGAAGGTGATGGTCAGGGTGATCTTGCCGTCGGCGGTGGACTGCGAGGACATGTAGAGCATGTTCTCGACGCCGGTGATGGCTTGTTCCAGAGGCGCGGCTACGGTTTCACCGATGACCTTGGGGTTGGCACCGGGGAAGTTGGCGCGCACGACCACGGTCGGCGGCACGACTTCGGGGTATTCGCTGATCGGCAGCTGGAACAACGAGATCGCACCGGCGATCAGGATCAGCAGCGAGAGCACCGCTGCGAAGATCGGCCGCGAAATGAAGAACTGGGAAAATTTCATCTTGAGTTCAGTCCCTTAGCCGCGTGGGGACGCAGAGGCCAGTTTGCCTGCGGAGCCGGACGCTGCCTTGTTGGGCGCGACCTGGGGCAGGTTGCTGGCTTCGAGCGCTTTACGTTGTTGTGCCAGGGCGGCGAGTGTCTGCTCGCTGGCCATCGGCACGGTTTCAGGCGTGACCGGCGAACCCGGACGGGCCCGTTGCAGTCCCTTGACGATAATGGTGTCGTCCT
Source organism: Pseudomonas sp. R3-56 (assembly GCF_051132075.1). Classification (NCBI taxonomy): domain Bacteria; kingdom Pseudomonadati; phylum Pseudomonadota; class Gammaproteobacteria; order Pseudomonadales; family Pseudomonadaceae; genus Pseudomonas; species Pseudomonas sp. R3-56. The sequence goes on from NZ_CP071657.1 coordinate 2,746,387, forward strand.
TGCTCAGGCCGTTGCGCACGATACGCAGGCCTTCGATCTTCGGCCCCAGCTCGACGGCGCGGTACGCCGGCTTGTTGTCGGCGTCCATCACCAGCACGAATTTCTTGCCCAGGTCGGTGCCGACGGCTTCGTCGTTGATCAGCACGGCGGAGTAGGTGCCGCTGCCCACCAGTTTCAGTCGGGCGTACAGGCCAGGGGTGTAGGCGCCGTCCTTGTTGTCGAACACCGCGCGGCCACGGATGGTGCCGGTCTGCGGGTTGACCTGGTTGTCGACGAAGTTCATCTGGCCCAGGTGCGGGTTGCCTTCCTCGTTGGACAGGCCCATGTAGACCGGCGTGGCCTGGCCGCGCTGGCCCTGGCGGGCGAGTTGGGTGTACTTGAGGAAGACGCGCTCGTCGGCGTCGAAGTAGGCGTAGACCTTGTCGGTGGAGACCACGCTGGTCAGCGGCGTGACGTCGGCGGTCACCAGGTTGCCGGCGGTGATTTCCGCCCGGCTGACACGGCCGTTGATGGGCGAGGTGACCCGGGTGAAGCTGAGGTTCAGCTTGGCCAGGTCCAGTTGCGCCTGGATGCCGGCCACGGCGGCGCGGGCTTCTTGGGCTGCGGTGGTGCGCGAATCCGCCAGTTCAGCTGAAATCGCATTGCTCAAGCGCAGGCGTTCGCCACGCTGGGCCTCGTTCTCGCTGCGCGTCGCGGTGGCGCGAGCCTGGGCCAGCTGGGCTTCGAGACGACGCACTTCAGCCTGGAACGGGCGCGGGTCGATCTGGAACAGCAGGTCGCCTTTCTTGACCAGCGCGCCTTCGGTGAAGGCCACTTCATCGATCTGCCCGGAAACCCGCGGGCGGATCTCGACGGTTTCCGGCGCTTCGAGGCGCCCGGTGAACTCGTCCCATTCGTTGACGGGTTGCTCCAGTACCTTGGCCACACTGACTTTGGCCGCCGGCATCGAAGCTGCCGTGTCGGGGGTCTTGCCGCACGCGCTGATCACCAGCACTGCCAACAGTGCCAGGGGAAAGCGCAATTTAGAAAGTGAATGTTCCATGGATAGCATCCGCCAAGTGTATTGAGATGGGCGGATGATGCGTGGCAAGGCTGAAAGGAACGAATCGAATGAAGCAAAGGTAACTATCATTCGGAATGATATAAGTCATTGATGAGCCATGGCATACGGCAACTGTGCAGTGGATCGGTGCCAGCCGGCTACTTAGTCAGGCAGATATACCTCACGTATCCGCTTGATCGTGCCGTCCTTGCGCAGCGCCTCGACGGCCCCACGCAAGTCTTCGACGATTTTTTCGGAGCAGCGCCTGGAACACGCCAGATAGAGGTCGGCGCTGCTGCCAACCGGGCTCATCAGCAGTGTGCGGCTGGACACCTTCGGCCAGATATAGCGACTCTCCGGAACACCGTTGAACCAGGCATCGATACGCCCCATCAGCAGCATCTGGGCAGGGTTGTCACCGATGGCCAGCGGATAGATCTGTTCGTCGCTGAAGCCTTCGGCGCGCAGGATGTCCTCTTGTGCACTGCCCAGGCCGACGCCGATCTTGCGGTAGGTTGCTTTCGCCTGGGCGAAACTGGTGACCTGCCGGTCGAGGCTGAAGAAGGCGCGCTCCATGGGCATGATCGAAGCGATCCAGGTGAAGCGATCCTCGCGCACAGGAATGCGCGACAAGGGAGCTATCAGGTAGTCGTGTTCTTCGCTGACATGTTTTTGTGCCCTTGCCCAAGGCAGCAGGTGGATCTTTGGCGTATACCCGGCCCGGGTAATCGCCTGCACCGCGACGTCACCGACGATGCCGTACCCCCTGGGGTCGTTGATGAACGTCAGCGGAGGTGCGTCCGGGATGTGCAGCTCGATGACTTGTGGCTCACCGTGCGCATGAAGGATAACCAATGACAAGAGCGCAAAGCAGAGCCGCCAGAGTGCCTTGGGACGACCATTCAATACGCGTGGAATCCGGCTCATGGTCGATACTTCAGGCATTGAAAAAAGGGCCGCCATTCTACATGCGCGGCGCAGGGAACATTATCGTTCAGGCCAGTGCCGGGGAGGGCGGTGTTTCCCTTGCGGTTCGGCCGTGCTTCCCGGGCATGTCTTTATTGTCGTGTAGCCCGGGTGCGTACACCTGTAGGTATAGATCATCCTGCCGGCGAAAGCCTGCGGGCTCGTAATTAATAGCCGGTTGTTGCAGCTGAAAAGTTTCCCTACAGAACTGCTCGTGTTTGCCGATACAGCGCACATAATCTTTGTCGCGCAGGCCTTTGCGACCTGTCCTGCGACTGTTTTTGAAGGCGTTCGTGTATCTGTACTCCCTACGATCCTCGCAGGTTTGAACATAAGCGGACCTCAGGGAATGAACCATGTCAGCCCACACCCGGACCGAGTTGGAAGGCGCGCTTGCCGCATGCAAGGGCAGCTTTCTTTCCGTGGCCTTTTTCAGTTTTTTCGTCAATTTGCTGATGTTGGTCCCCTCGTTCTACATGTTGCAGGTGTATGACCGCGCGGTAGCCAGCGCCAGCCTGTCCACCCTGTTGATGCTGACGCTGATCATGTTGCTGTTGATGAGCACGATGGGCGGCCTGGAATGGGTTCGTTCGCGGATCATGGTACGAATCAGCACGCGCCTCGACACGCTGCTGGGGCAGCGTCTGTTCGACGCCAGTTTCAGGCAGGCACTCAATACCAGCGGCATGGACGCCACAGCACAGCCATTGAGCGACCTGAACGCGTTGCGCCAGTTCCTGACCGGCAACGGTCTCTTTGCGTTTTTCGATACGCCATGGATTCCAATCTATCTGGCCGTCATGTTCATCTTCCATCCCTGGTACGGTTGGATGGGGTTGTTGAGCGCGGTCCTGCTGGGGGCGTTGGCCTTCGTCAACGAAAAGCTCACGCAAGTGCCGCTGCAGGATGCCAATCGCGAGCAGATGGCCGCCACCGCTTTTACCAACAAAAGCTTGCGCAATGCCGAGGTGGTCGAGTCGATGGGCATGCTTGCCAGCCTTCGCGAACACTGGAGCAGGCGGGTCCATACAGTGTTATCCCTGCAAAGCCTGGCCAGCGACCGCGCCACGACCGTTGCGGCGATATCCAGGACGTTCCGCCAGATTGTGCAATCGCTGGTGTTGGGCCTGGGCGCTTACTTGACGATCAATCATGAAATCACGCCCGGACTGATGATCGCCGGCTCCATTTTGCTGGGCCGGGCGCTGGCCCCTATCGACCAGTTGATTGGTGTGTGGAAAAACTTCCTGGGCGCACGCTCGCAATACGCGCGACTGCATGAGTTGCTGGCCAGGCACGCCGCGGATCCGGAGCGCATGTCACTGCCTGCGCCGGAGGGCACGGTCCGCGTCGAGGGCCTTTCGGTCGGTTCTCCGGGCAGTCGTAAACCGATTATCCGTGGCCTGGACTTCAACGTAGCTGCTGGAGAAGCAGTGGGCATCATTGGCCCCAGTGGGGCAGGCAAATCGACGCTGGCCAGGGCGTTGCTGGGAATCTGGCCAAGCCTGACCGGCACCGTGCGCCTGGACGGCGCGGACATCAGCCAATGGCGCCGGGAGGAGCTGGGTGCGTATATCGGTTACTTGCCGCAGGACATCGAACTGTTCGAAGGCACCATCAGCCAGAACATTTCGCGTTTCGGCCCGATGGACGCGTCTGCGGTGGTCGCCGCCGCACGCATGGCCGGGGTGCATGAGATGGTGCTGCAATTGCCCGATGGCTACGACACGCTGATTGGTGCCAACGGCGGTGGACTGTCCGGCGGGCAGCGCCAGCGTGTCGGGCTGGCCCGCGCCTTGTACGGCGAACCGCGCCTGGTAGTGCTCGATGAGCCGAATTCCAACCTGGACGACGCCGGAGAAAAGATGCTCGCCGAGGCGCTGCGAAAGCTCAGGCAGAGCCGGGCCACGGTGTTTGTCATTACCCATCGATCCGGGATATTGGCCCAGGTGGATAAATTACTGGTTCTCAACCATGGCGAAAGGAGCCTGTTCGGGCCTCGCGACAGTGTCATGGCGCGGCTGCAGGGCGCTACGCCTGCGGCTCGCCAGGCTGGAGCCATTGAGCCGCAGGATGCGGATGGGCAGCGTTATGCAAAACAGTAAGCAGTTTTCCGTTGATGTGGCCGGGTTGGCCATAGATGACAGGCCGGTACGGCGCATCGGTTACTCCTTGCTGCTGGTCACCTTTGGCCTGTTTGGCGGCTGGGCGGCCCTGGCGCCGCTGGACAGCGCGGCCCTCGCGCCGGGTGTGGTCACGGTAAAAAGCTATCGCAAGACTGTGCAGCATCTGGAAGGCGGCATCGTGCGCGAGCTACGTGTGCGTGAGGGTGACCTGGTGAAAGCGGGCGATGTGCTGCTGGTGCTCGACAATACCCAGGCCCGTTCGGAGATGGAGGCGATGCGCAGCCAATTGATTGCTGCGCTCGAACTCGAAGCCCGACTGGTGGCGGAGCGTGACGCGTTGCCGGAGCCGCTGGCCGTGTCCACCCTCGACCCCGCCGACCCGCGCGTTCACGAAGCCCGCGACAGTGAAGCGCGGATCTTCCAGGCCCGAAGGACCTCGCTGCAGGGCGAAATTGCCTTGCAGGAGAAGTCCATCGGCCAGATCGAAGAGCAGATTCGAGGCTATAAGGCCATCGTCGCGAGCAAGCAAGCGCTGGCCACGTCTTATGAAGAAGAGATTGCCGACCTGCGTGCATTGTTGGCCGAAGGCTACGTGGATAAACAACGTCTGCGCGAGCAGGAGCGCAGCCTGTCGCGCTTGCAGGCCGAAATAGCCGAAAGCCAGTCGGAGAGCGCACGAGCGCGCGTCCATGCGGACGAAGCGCAACTGAAGATTCTCCAGCTGAAAAAAACCTTCGCCAGTGAAGTGGCAGGTTTGCTGGGTGAAGCGCGAAGCAAGGCCTACGAGTTGCGCGAACGACTGGCCACCTTGCAGGATCGCGACCAGCGCACCGACATCCTCGCCCCGGAGTCAGGCCGGGTCATAGGGATGACCGTGCACACCCTGGGCGCCGTGGTCAGCCCTGGGACCGCCCTGTTGGACATTGTCCCGGCCAATGAAGAGCTGATTGTCGAGGCGCAGGTTTCGACCGTGGACATCGACCGTATCGCGCCGGGCAGGCTGGCGGACATTCGCTTCAGCGCGTTCAAGAGCAGCACCACGCCTGTCATCGAAGGGCAACTGGTGCAGATATCGGCGGATCGTCTGGTCAACCAGGACACCGGCACTGCTTATTACCTGGCGCGTGTAGCGTTGACCGACAAGGGGCGCCAGGCGCTGGGCAATCGTGCCCTGGTGCCGGGGATGCCGGTCGAAGTGCTGATCAACACAGGGGCGCGGACGTTGTTGGAGTACCTGATGCAGCCTGCCAGCAATGCTTTCGCCCGTTCGATGATCGAGGATTGACATGAGATCTCTGATCATCCTGTGCGCGATCCTCGCGCCGCTCGGCGCCCTTGCGGACAGCGCGCCAACGTCTTCCCACGTGGATCTGTGGCAATTGCATCAGGAAGCACAGGGCGCCGATCCACGCGTTCTGCGAGCACAGGCCTTGATTCGCAGCGGGAAGGGCAACGAGCGCGCCGCGTTCGGCCAACTGCTGCCGCAGCTCAACGCCAGCGGTAGCGTCAATCGCAGCCGGCGTGACGATGATGTCAGCCGCATCCAGTACAACGGCAAGCGCATGGCCGTGGTGCTCAACCAAGTAATCTACGATCCGCAGGTCTGGCGCAGCTACCGCAAATATGTGGAGTTGGCCCGGCAGAGTGAATACGAATCCGACGACACCCAGGTGCAGGCCAGTATCGATTTGTCTGAACGCTACTTTGCCGTTCTCGCGGCCGAGGATGAACTGTCTCTGGTGCGCAGTGAACTGGACGCAACCGAGCGCAACCTCAAGCGAATAAATGCCTTGTATGCGCGCCAGATGGCGATGGTAACCGACAGGCTTGATCTCGAGGCCCGCGTGGATACGCTCAAGGCAGACGAGATCGAAGCCAGCAACAAGGTCGCGATCAGTCGTGAGGCTATTTCCGAGCTGGTGGGGCGTGATGTCCATGAGCCGTTCAAGCGCATCGCAGAGAATCCTGCCTTCAGCCTGCCGGCGCAAGCACAGGACTATTGGGTGCATGCAGCGCTCGATAGCAACCCGGCACTGCATGCCCGCGAACACAGTATCCTTGCAGCCGAGGCGGCTGTTGGTGAAGCCAGGGCCGGTCATCTGCCCAGGCTGGGCCTGAATCTCACGGCGCAACGCAGTGACATCGGCTACGAAGGTGCCTTGACTCCCCGCACGGATAACCTGGTCGCTTCCCTTGATTTGCAAGTGCCCCTCTACAGTGGCGGCTCCACCCGCGCGCGGGTGTCCAGTTCGGAAAGTGACAAGGAGGTCGCCCAGCAGGAACTGGAGGCCTTGCGCCGCCAGGTCATCAAGGAAACTCGCACTGCCTATCTGGGCATGACGGCCGAACTCAGCCGTATCAAGGCGACCCGACGCGCCCTGGAGTCCGCGGAAAAGTCCAGAATAGCTACCGAGAAAGCCTTCAACTACGGCGTCAAGCATGCCGTGGACGTGCTGGATAGTATCCAGGAAGAGTTTCGCGCACGACGCGATTTCTATCAGTCCCAATACCGCTTCGTGACCAGTCTGCTCGTGCTGCATCGCTGGAGTGGAAGATTGGCAGACGAGGATATCCGCAAGGCCAATGACTGGCTGGTTGCGCCTTGGTCAGACCGTTCGGCACAATAATGGCTAAATGATATTAATGCGTCAGTTTCTGATGCAAAATGATCCCTTTGTAGCGGTCGCATCCAGGATAGACCGCAGATTGCCCACAGGAAGCTCCCATGCCCAGTCCATTTTTCGGTTATTCATCTGTTTCGTCTGCCAGCCTGACCGGCAATGCGCAAGTCGATAGTTTGCTTTACGGCACTTATTGGTCAGGCAATTCAACGAACAATGGCATGCCCGTTACCTCATTGACGTACAGCTTCATTACCGATAATTCACGTTTCACCTTCGATTACAGCAACAACAACGAGGACCTGGCCACCTATGTCCTGACCCCGGCCCAGCAGAACAGCGTCGTCAGCGCGCTGGGTGCGTGGAGTTCGGTTGCCAACATTCAGTTCACGCAGGTTGGCGAATCCTTCAGCAATGTCGGTGACTTGCGATTTGGTGGTTACCAAGGGATGGATGACGGCGTCGCCGCCTGGGCTTATATGCCTGGCACCAGCCCTACTGCCGGCGATGTCTGGATTGGCCCGTCGACGAATGATCCAGCGCCCGTCAAAGGCTCCTACGACTACTTGACCTTTGTGCATGAGATCGGGCACGCGCTGGGCCTCAAACATCCGTTTTCCACTAGCGGCTTCAACCCCACCGTGCTTGCTACCGAGTTCGACGACGTACGTTACACGGTCATGAGTTACAACGACCCGTACCTCTATGAACCGACCACGCCGATGCTGCTCGACATCGCCGCCATACAGAGCCTTTATGGGGCGAATAACCAATGGCAGACCGGGAATAACACCTATAGCTGGGCTGCTGGCCAGTCGGTTTTCGAGACGATCTGGGATGCGGGTGGCAATGACACCATCGACGCGAGTAATCAGGAGGCAGCGGTACGCATCAATCTGAATGAGGGCGCGTTCAGCAAGATCGGCCAGGCGTTCCTGAACGTCAACACACTGTCTCTCTTCAACGAAGGGTTGGCGATTGCCTATGGCGCAAAAATCGAGAATGCGGTCGGTTCAGCCTACGATGACACGCTGATCGGTAACGAACTGGGCAACGTACTCAACGGCCTAGGTGGTGCGGACACCCTCGACGGCGGCGCCGGTAACGACAGTTATTACATCGACAGCCTGTCCGACACGATCATCGAGCGAGATGCTTCGCTCACGCAGATCGACAGTGTCCTTTCAGCCGTCAGCTATACCCTGGGTGCCAACTTCGAAAACCTGAAGTTGATCGGCAGCGGCAACCTGAATGCAACCGGCAACGCGCTGAACAACCGCATCACCGGGAACGCCGAGGCCAATATCCTCGACGGCGGCAGTGGTGCGGATACCCTGACCGGCGGCGCTGGTGGTGACACCTACCTCGTCGACAACGTCGGGGATGTCATCAACGAAGCCAGCACCGTGGCCGATGAAATCGACACCGTTCGTTCATCGGTGGCCTGGCGACTGGGCAACAACCTGGAAAACCTGACGTTGACCGGCGACGCCAACGTCAACGCCGCCGGCAACGAACTGTCCAACGTGCTGACCGGCAACGCCGGCAACAACGTCGTCAACGGTGGAACGGGGCAAGATACGCTGATAGGCGGCCTGGGGGACGACAACTACGTGGTCGACAATGCTGGCGACACGGTCGTCGAGCTTGCCGACGAAGGTCATGACCTGATCCGTACCTCGGTGAACTACACCTTGTCGGCCAATATCGAAGACGGCCAGTTGCTCTATAACGATTCCCTCACGCTTATCGGCAACGCGCTGGACAACAGACTGACCGGTAACAGTGCCGCCAACGTGCTCAACGGCCTCGGCGGTGCGGACATCCTCGACGGCGGTGCCGGCAACGACAGTTATTACATCGACAGCCTGTCCGACACGATCATCGAGCGAGATGCTTCGCTCACGGAGATCGACAGTGTTCTTTCAACCGTCAGCTATACCCTGGGTGCCAACTTCGAGAACCTGAAGCTGATCGGCAGCGGCAACCTGAATGCAACCGGCAACGCGCTGAACAACCGCATCACCGGGAACGCCGAGGCCAATATCCTCGACGGCGGCAGTGGTGCGGATACCCTGACCGGCGGCGCTGGTGGTGACACCTACCTCGTCGACGACATTGGCGATGTCATCAACGAAGCCAGCACCGTGGCCGATGAAATCGACACCGTTCGTTCATCGGTGGCCTGGCGACTGGGCAACAACCTGGAAAACCTGACGTTGATCGGCAACGCCAACGTCAACGCCGGCGGCAACGAACTGTCCAACGTGCTGACCGGCAACGCCGGCAACAACGTCGTCAACGGTGGAACGGGGCAGGACACGCTGATAGGCGGCCTGGGGGATGACAATTACGTGGTCGACAATGCTGGCGACACGGTCGTCGAGCTTGCCGACGAGGGTCATGATCTGATCCGTACGTCGGTGAACTACACCTTGTCGGCCAATATCGAAGACGGCCAGTTGCTCTATACCGACTCCCTCACGCTTATCGGCAACGCGCTGGACAACAAGCTGACCGGTAACAGCGCCGCCAACGTACTCGATGGCCTTGCTGGTGCGGATACCCTGGAAGGGGGCGCCGGTGCTGATACTTACGTGGTCGACAACGTCGGGGATGTCGTCAATGAAGCGAGCACCGTGGCCGATGAAATCGACACGGTCGTTTCATCGGTGGCCTGGCGACTGGGCAACAACCTGGAAAACCTGACGTTGACCGGCAACGCCAACGTCAATGCCGGCGGCAACGAACTGTCCAACGTGCTGACCGGCAACGCCGGCAACAACGTCGTCAATGGTGGGGCGGGGCAAGACACGCTGATAGGCGGCCTGGGGGATGACAACTACGTGGTCGACAATGCTGGCGACACGGTCGTCGAGCTTGCCGACGAAGGTCATGACCTGATCCGCACCTCCGTGGACTACACCTTGTCAGCCAATATCGAAGACGGCCAGTTGCTCTATACCGACTCCCTCACGCTTATCGGCAACGGGCTGGACAACAGACTGACCGGTAACAGCGCAGCCAACGTACTCGATGGCCTTGGTGGTGCGGACACCCTGGAAGGTGGTGCCGGCAACGACCAGCTCGAAGGCGGCGCTGGCAATGACATACTGATCGGCGGGATTGGAACAGACACCCTCATCGGTGGCGATGGAGCCGACCAGTTTGTTTTCACTGCGCTCGATGACCTGGGCAGCGGTAGCGCGCGTGATGTCATTTTTGATTTCAGCGCTCTGCAGGGCGATAAAATCGATCTTTCGGGATTGGATGCCGACACACTGACCGCGCTGAACGACACGTTCAGCTTTATCGACTCGGCTGATTTTACCGGGGCCGGGCAATTACGCTTCGTCGACCATGTGCTTTATGGCAACGTCAATGGCGACCTGAACGCGGATTTCGAGATTCAGTTGCTAGGCGTCAATTCCTTGAGCTCGAACGATCTGCTGGCTTGATACAAGCGCGAGAGTAAACGGCTGAGGTGGAGGGGCGCATGCCTCTCCATCGAGCCAGCGGTCCTCCCCTCACCATCACCCTGCGTTTCCAAGCGCCTAGCGGCGCGGGCCGACGACGATTCTCCCTCAACGCACTGCACCGCGTCGATCTGCCGCTGGTGATTATGCCCGCCTGTCGCTCTCGTAAATTAGATGTCAGTCGAAATCAAAAGTATTGACGTCTATAATTATGATCATCATCATAGAGTTTCCCGACACGCGTTGATGCCGGATCCCGCCAGGCAGCCAGAGGAACACTGTATGACCACCATTAAACCCGTAGCGTTGGTGACCGGCGCTTCGTCCGGCATCGGGGAGGCCATTGCGAACAGACTCGCGGCGGCTGGCTACTCCGTATATGGCACTAGCCGGCGAGGTACACCGGCGCTTCATCAGGCATTTTCGATGCTGGCGCTGGACGTGACCGACGACGCCAGCGTCCACGCCGCTGTCGCCGAGCTGCTGCGCCGGGAAGGGCGTATCGATTTGCTGGTCAACAATGCCGGCTTCGGGCTTGCTCCGGCCGCGGCGGAAGAAAGCTCGATCGAGCAGGCCAAGGCCGTCTTCGATACCAATTTTCTCGGTGTCGTGCGCATGACCCGCGCCGTTGTGCCCCACATGCGACGTCAGGGCAGCGGTCGAATCATCAACATCGGCTCCATTCTTGGTGTCGTATCCGTACCTTATGTGGCGCTCTACGTGGCCAGCAAACATGCGGTGGATGGCTATTCCCAAGCGCTGGACCACGAGTTGCGCACCCATGGCATCCGGGTGGTCGTCATCGAGCCCGGCTATACGCGCACGGCATTCGAAAGCAACAGCCTGCAGGCCGACGCCAAGCTGGACGTGTATGAGGACATTCGGGTTAAGGTAACGAAGGTCGTCAACCAGGCAATGGCGACCGCCGAGGGCCCCGACGTGGTGGCTGACGTGGTGCTCAAGGCTGCTCGCGCCGAGCGGCCGAAGCTGCGTTACACCGCCGGCAAGACAGCCGCGCAGTTGCAGTTCATGCGTCGCTTCGCGCCGGCTGGCGTGCTGGACACGGGCATCCGCAAGGCCCTGCAGCTCGCGTGAACTGCCAGCTGGGCCAGCGCCCGCATTCGCTGCGTTGGCCCCGACCCGCTCAGAATGAAGAGGAAAACAACAATGACCTTCAAAGCGCTGCTTTGCACCAAAACCGCTGATGTGATTTCCACCAGCCTGGTCGACTTCAAGGATGAGGACCTGATGGCCGGCGACGTCACCGTCGCGATCGAGTACTCCACCGTCAATTACAAGGACGCCTTGGCGCTTAGCGGTCGCACACCAGTGATCCGCCAATTTCCGCTGATTCCCGGCATCGACTTTGCCGGCGTTGTCGAGAGTTCCAGTCATGCCGGTTTCCAGGCTGGCGATCGGGTGCTGCTCAACGGCTGGGGGCTGAGCCAGACCCACCACGGCGGCTTTGCCCAGAAGGCGCGCGTGAGCGGCGACTGGCTGGTGAAGGTTCCGGAGGTTTTTTCGACCCGCCAGGCCATGGCCATCGGCACCGCCGGCTACACCGCGATGCTCAGTGTGTTGGCCCTGGAGCACGGTGGCCTGACGCCTGAGCGTGGCGACGTTCTGGTGACCGGCGCCAATGGTGGAGCGGGCTCGGTGGCGATCGCGCTGCTCTCAGGCCTGGGCTATCGGGTGATTGCCTCGACCGGCCGCCCGGAAGAAGCCGATTATCTGCGCGATCTAGGCGCCTGCGAGATTATCGATCGCCACACCTTGTCCGAGCCGGGTGCTCCGGTTGCCAAGGAGCGCTGGGCCGGCGTCATCGATTCGGTCGGTAGCCATACCCTGGTCAATGCCTTGGCACAGACTCGATATCGTGGCGTTGTCGCCGCTTTCGGCCTGGCGCAGGGGGCGGATCTGCCCGGCTCGGTGCTGCCCTTCATCCTGCGCAACGTGACCCTTGCCGGTATCGATTCGGTGAACGCTCCGCAAGACGTACGCCTGCAGGCATGGTCGCGACTGGCCCGGGATCTCGATGTGAACAAGCTCGCCCGGACCACCCAGGTCGTCGGCCTGGCGCAGGTTCCGCAGGTCGCCGCTCAAGTGCTGGAAGGAAAGGTGCGCGGGCGTACGGTCGTGGATGTGAACGCATAATCAAGGCCTCCCGCGGTGTCCGACGAGGGTTTGAAAGCCGTCAGAGCATGCGGCGCAGCACGTCGCTTCGGGGATCGCGGTCGAGGAACCGGTGCTTGAGCGCGCCGGCAACGTGCAGCAGGATCAGGCCGAGCAGCGTGTAGGCGAGCACCTTGTGCAGCCATTGGAAAACGACGAACCAATCGTCATTTTTTCCAAGCAGCTCCGGGAGGTTCACGCCAAAGAAGAACACCCCGTCGCTCATCGTGTAGGTGCTCGACATCGAATAGCCCATCAACGGCACGATCACCAGCAGCGCATACAAGGTACGGTGGGCGAGTCTTGAGGAAACCCGTTCATAGCGCGCCAATGATTCCGGCGGCTGCGGCAGCCTGGGGGTTCGCACGCGCAAGACGATCTGGACCAGGACCAGCAAGAATGCCAACACCCCGAACGATTTGTGCCACGGATAATAAAGCTCGTATTTGCTCGCGACTTCGTCATCCAGCCCGGTCATGTGCCAGCCTGCCCAGAGCAGGCCTGCTATGAGCACGGCGCGCGCCCAATGCAGGAGTCGCAGGGACGTAGGATACCGATCAACAGGTGTTTGATTTACCGGATTCATCACGGTCTCTCCATCGGTAACAAAAATGCACCTGAGCGACCCTCGGGTAATCAGCGCATCGAGGGTCGCTCGGTCAGTGCAGGGATGGCTATCAGGTGGGCAGCAATACGGTGATGACTTTTTCTTCGGTGTAGGCCAACGCGCCGGCAAATCCGCCTTCCCGGCCAATGCCGCTGGCTTTCACCCCGCCCCAAGGCAGGTTGGCGTCCTGCGGGCTCCAGCAGTTGACGCCCACGGCGCCGGCCTTCACCGCGCCAGCCACGCGATGCGCTTTTGCCAGGTCGTTGGTCCAGACCGTCGCCGCGAGGCCGTAGGCCGAATCGTTGGCCAAGGCAAGAGCCTCTTCTTCGCTGTCGAAAGTGATCACGGTGCCGACCGGGCCGAAGATCTCGTCCCGGGCGATCGCCATGTCATTGCGTGCATTGGCAAAGATGGTCGGTTGGACAAACCAGCCCCGTTCTGGCGTCGATACGCCGCCAGCCAACAGCGTGGCACCTTGCTCGATGCCCAGTTGGATGTACCGGTTGACGCGCTCGAACTGGGCCTTTTTGGCCACGGGGCCCATCTGTATGTCAGCTTGCCGAGGATCGCCGACCTTGACCGCTCGTGCCGCATCGGCAAGCGCCGCGGCGAAGCGCTCGGCGATGCCGCGCTGGACCAGGATGCGCGAGCCGGCCGCGCAGATCTGTCCCTGGTTGACGAACAGGCCGAGCGAGCAGCCATGCAGCGCATCGTCGAAGGGTGCGTCATCGAAGACAATCTGCGGACTCTTGCCGCCCAGCTCCAGGGCGACGCGCTTGAACAGCACACCGGCGGTGCGCTGGATCTCGCGACCCGCTTCGGGGCTGCCGGTGAAGCTGATCTTGGCGACGTGGGGATGTTCGCACAGGGCACGGCCGACTTCATCGCCGTAACCGGTCACCACGTTGATCACCCCGTCTGGGAAGCCCGCTTCCTGGGCCAGCGCCGCCAGGTGCAGGGCCGATTGCGGGGTTTCTTCCGAAGGTTTGATGACCACCGTGCAGCCTGCCGCGAGTAACGCGGCGAGCTTCCAGACGGTGATCATCAGCGGCGAGTTCCAGGGGACGATGGCGCCGACCACGCCCACCGGCTCGCGCACCGTATACGACAGGGTCCTGGTGCCGAAATAGCCGCCGGAGGGGATGGTCCGGCCCTCCAGCTGATTGGCCCAGCCGGCGGCGGCGCGCAGATTCGCAACGGCGTTGGGGATGTCCATTCGGCGGGGTTCGAGGGGGGAGCGGCCGATGGCATTGGCGTCGAGGTCGGCGAGCTGTTCGGTGTCGCGCTCGACCAGGTCAGCCAGTTTCGACAGCAGTCGCGCGCGCTGGGCGCCGTCGAGCCGACTCCAGGCGCCACGCTCAAGTTGGTCGAGCGCAGCGTTCACCGCACGGTCGACGTCCTCGGCGGTGCCGCGTGCGGAGCTGCCGTAGGCCTGTTCCGTCACGGGGTCGACGAGGGGGATGCGGCGACCGTCGGAGGCTTCGACGGCCGCGCCTTCGATGAAGTGTTTGAAGTGCTGGGTCATTTTGCAGTCCGTAATAAAGTGAAGTGGACGGTCATGCCTTGAGGGTGGCCAGGGCGTCGCCAAAAATGTCCAGGGCCTTGAAGAACAGCGAGCGTGGGATCGTCAGCGACGGCATCACCCGCATCACGTTGCTGTAGCGACCGCAGGGAATCATCAGTACGCCGTGGTTCAGCAGGTAGCCCATCAGTTGACCGATCCTGGCCGGCGCCAGCGGCGCCTTGGTGACCGGGTCCTCGACCAGCTCGATGCCGATCATCAGGCCGCGACCGCGTACCTCGCCGATGAACGGGCTGTCGAAACCGCGGATGCGTTCCTGTGCTTCCAGCCCGAGCGTGTGGGCGCGGTTGAGCAGGTCGAGCTCGGGGTCCTGGAGGATGCTGATATTGGTCAGCGCCACGGCCGCCGAGAGTGAGTTGGCGGCAAAGGTATTGGGCACCGAGCCGTCAGGAATCGCCGCCGCCAGGTCCGAGCGCATGATCAGGCCCGCCATCGGCAGGTCGCTGCCGATGCCCTTGCCGAAGGTGAGCATGTCGGGCTTCACGCCTGAATGTTCGACCGCCCACATCTTGCCGGTGCGTCCCGCGCCGGACTGCACTTCATCGACGATCAGCAACGCGCCACTGCGGTCGCAGGCCTTGCGCAACAATTGCAGAAACTCTGGCGACGGGGGCACGTAGCCGCCTTCGCCCTGGACCGGTTCGACGATCACCGCGGCCACGTCATCGGCCGCTGTGTAAGGGGTGTTCAGCAAGTAATCCACGTATTCGCCGGCGATCTGCTCGGCGCTTTTGTGCGTGGTGTCGAAGGGAAAACGATAGGCGTAGGGGTAGGGCGCATGAATGACCCCGCCCATCTGGGCACCGTAGCCCTTGCGGTAGGCCGTGCCAGTGGTCAGCGCGCCCGAGGCGTTCCAGACGCCGTGATAGCCACCGTGGAAAGCGATGATCTGATGCCGCCCGGTAATGCGCTTGGCGAACTTGACCGCGGCTTCCAGCGCGTCGCTGCCGCTTTGCGTGAAGAACGTTATGCAATCGCCGCGCAAGCCGTCAGGGCCGATTTCGGCAATCTTCGCCGCCAGTTCGGTGCGCCGGGTACTGTTCACTTCCAGGGCGTGCATCAGCACTTCGGACTGTTCACGGATCGCTTGCACCACCTTCGGATGGCAGCGGCCTACGCTGCTGACGCCCACGCCGGCGGACAGATCGATATAGGTGTTGCCATCGGGGTCCTTGAAGGTCGCGCCAAAAGCCCGGTCCATGGCCACGGGCATGCGTCCGCCGCCGCGCGCCATCGACTCGGTACGCGCCGATAACGCCAGGGCCTCGATGGTCCTGGGGCCGGGAATGGCGGAGGTGATCCGCGGGGCATCCGCAAAATGCAGGGATTCAAGTTTGGCTTCACTCATGACGGTCTCTCAGGATGTCGGTTTCAGTGTCCCGATCATCCCCGTCGCCCGTGCGCGGCCGGTAGCCCGAATCGGCACATTGGCTGGCCGCCACAAGCGTTCCGGCATGAGTGCTGACAGCTAATCAAATAAATTTGCAGAATTCTCCTATCGTGAGAATATTGCGCACAAAGACGATCCCAAAAACAAGAATATCGGCAGAGGCTTTTGTCATCATGAAAAACCACAACATCAGCCATTTCCGCGATATTCATGTCCACGCCGCTACCGTCCAGGAGTGGAATCAGGATTACAACCAACTGACCGCCGGCTCGGCCGAGAGCTCGCTCATACAGCTGAGCACCGCGCGCTGCCACGTATTTCGCGAGAAGATCAACCAGCGTGTCGTGCAGCACGGCGTTGCGCCCCGGGGCAAGATGTGTTTCGCCGTGCCCATCACGGTTCCGGGTTCGATCCGGATGCAAGGGCGGGAGGTCGACGACAGCAGCCTGTTCTTCCTGCACGGGGGCGAGGAGTTCATGTTCCATATGCCGATGGGCATGGAGCTGCTGGCCATTACCTTCGAGCGCGAATGGTTCGAGCAGGCGCTGGCACAAACCACCTCGGCAAAGGAAATCGGTCAATTGCTGTGGCAGCCGGTCATCAGGCTGCCCACTCAACGTTATGCCGACGCCCGCCGTCGCATGCTGGCGGCATTCTCCCTGGCTCTCTCAAGCGAAGAGCTCGACCCGACGCAAGATCGCGAGCTGGCGCTGGAACAGGCCATGCTCGGCGAGTTGCTGCAACTGATGACCGATCCGGCCTGCGACAAGCAGCAGCGCACGCCAAGCTCGACGCGCAGTTACATTGTCGAAAAATGCCACCGTCTGGCGACCGCGGAACTGAACAACGTGCCCAGCGTGGACGACCTCTGCCAGCGCCTCCAGGTGAGCCGGCGTACCGTGCAGAACAGCTTCCGCTCGGTTGCCGAGACCACGCCAATCAACTATCTGCGCTCCGTCAGGCTCAACGGTGTGCGCCGGACCTTGATGTCTACCCGGGCGTCCCATCTGTCGATCGGCGACGCCGCCGCCCAATGGGGTTTTTATCACCTCAGCCATTTTGCCGCGGAGTATCAGGAGCTGTTCGCGGAATTGCCCTCCCATACTGCCCGCGCCGCCATTCCTGATTGCGCCCATGCCTGAAGGTTCTCCTGGCGCAATCGGCGGTGCGCTGGCGTCGATTCCGGGCGGGACGCTTCTCGCTTCTGATGGAAGGCGAGGTTATCGATTCATTGAGCATGGGCGTGTTTTTCCTGGTCCGATTTTTCGATCGCAGGTGCCACGCAGGAGGCAATGTTGAAAACTGTTAAAGCCGGTGTTCTGGAAATCGCCTATCTGGAGGTCGGTCCGGTCGACGGGGCCCCCGTGGTGTTGCTCCACGGCTTCCCCTATGACGTGCATGCCTACGATGAAGTCGCCAGGATCCTGGCTTCAGCTGGAAAGCGATGCTTGACGCCTTACCTTCGTGGCTACGGCCCCACCCGATTCCTGGATGAGCAGACAATGCGCTCTGGAGAGCAGGCGGCAATAGGAGCCGACCTGTTGGCTTTTCTCGACGCACTGAAAATCGAAAAAGCTGTACTTGCGGGTTATGACTGGGGCGGAAGAGCGGCTTGCATCGTCGCCGCGCTATGGCCGGAACGGGTAAGCGGTTTGGTCAGCTGTGGTGGCTACAGTATTCAGAATATCGCTGAAGCGCACCAGCCTGTTTCTCCCGAGGCTGAGCACCTCCTCTGGTATCAGTACTATCTTCACGGTAGCCGTGGTCGCGCTGGATTGACCTCGAACAGAAAGGATTTCTGCCGCTTGTTATGGCGCATGTGGTCGCCCACCTGGAGGTTCACCCAGGAGGCGTTCGAAACGACCGCTGCAGCGTTTGAGAACGACGACTTTGTTGACGTGGTAACACACTCGTACCGTCATCGTTTCGGATTGGTCGAGGGAGATCCAGCCTATCGGGACATAGAATCCCGGCTTGCCGCACAACCCGGGATCGGGGTGCCTTCATTGGTTCTGGAGGGTGGCGCTGATGCGGTTGATCCGCCTGCCGAGGAGGACCCATTCGCCCGTCATTTTACCGGGTCGTATCGCCGGGAAATCCTGGAAGACATTGGCCACAACGTGCCTCAAGAGGCGCCAGGAAAATTTGCTGACGGGATCTTGAGCCTCGGTGGTTGACTTCCTTGGCAGGCTGCCCTTGCTCTCAAGTAAACAGCGTGATCGCTCCCGTCAGTAATGAGGCGAATGTCATCAGGAGCGAGAGTAATACCGCCCATTTGATGGTGCTCTTTTGGAAGTCTCCAAGGTCCCGATCAATCATGCCGACCAGCAATAAAGTCGATGCCACCAGCGGACTGATCTGATGCACAGGTTGGCCCAGTACCGAAGCACGGGCGATTTCCATGGGGCTGATGCCGTATGCCGCTGCGGCGTTGGCCAGAATGGGCACGACACCAAAGTAATACGCGTCGTTGGACAATAAAAAGGTCAGCGGCATGCTGGTAATCGCCACCACGAGCGGGAACAGATGCGCCCAGGAAGCCGGGATGGTGTTCACCATCAACTGTGCGATCGCATCGACCATCTTTGTGCCCGAGAAAATGCCCGCGAACACCCCCGCTGCGAATACAAGCAAGACAACGACCATGGCATTGCCAGCATGGGCGAGCATTCGCTCTTTTTGCAGGTTCAGATTCGGGTAATTCATGACTAGGGCGATCACGAATCCCAGCAGGAAACTGATCACCGAATTCAGCAGTCCGGTGACCAGGCAGACCATCACCATCGATACCAGTATCAGGTTGGGCACCACGTTCTTCGGTTTTTTATGCTCACC
Source organism: Pseudomonas sp. R3-56 (assembly GCF_051132075.1). NCBI lineage: Bacteria > Pseudomonadati > Pseudomonadota > Gammaproteobacteria > Pseudomonadales > Pseudomonadaceae > Pseudomonas > Pseudomonas sp. R3-56. The sequence goes on from NZ_CP071657.1 coordinate 2,765,204, forward strand.
CTGGCCGACGATGGAATCTATGTAACAGTCATCTCCACCGCTGGCCAGCGTCACCACACCGATCCGCCGAACCTCGCGCCGTCCCAGTACATACGCGATGTAAAGCACCCCGGCGGCGCCGATGGCCATGGTCGGCAACAGCGGAATGAAGAACTCCGCGGCGTCCAGCCCGAGCACCGCGATGACCCGAGTCGCCGGCCCGCCCCACGGTGTCATCCCGCCCATCACGCTCAGCGAAAGCACGCAGATACTGGCGAGAATCATCGGGTTCATCTGGATGCGTTTGTACAACGGCAGCATCGCTGCACAAGTGATCATGTAGGTGGTCGTGCCGTCGCCATCCAGTGCGGTGGTCAACGAGAGAATGGCCGTACCGACGGCAATCTTGACCGGATTGCCATTCACAACACGCAGGATCGTCTTGATCATCGGGTCGAACAGTCCGGCATCGAACAACACGCCGAAGAACAGGATCGCGAACAGTAACAGCGCTGCCGATGGGGCAACCATCTTGATGCCGTCGAGCATCATCTTGTCGGTGGTGAGCGCGAACCCCGCGAGGATCGAAAAGACCACCGGTACGACGATCAGCGCAACGATGGGCGAAAGTCGCTTCGCCATGATCAGGTAGGTAAATACCACGACCATCGATAAGCCAAGGAATGCCAACATGTCAGTTACTCTTGTTTTTATTGGATAGGACGCAAGACGTTTGGGGGGTAGTCAGCCGGGGACCGTGGCGCCAACGATGCCGTGGCGCTTGATGGCCTCGGCCACGAAGCCGCTGGCCTTGGCCCGCTCGACAAATCGTCGCAAGCATTCGGCGGCGTCCTTGCCATAGGCATGGGGAACTCCCATGGCCTGGCGAATCTCCATGAAACGCCCCGACAACAGGCGCAGGCCGGGGAAGCGTGTGGTATCGAACTCAAGCTGTTGCTTTACGCCTGCCGCCACATCGGCATGCTCGGCGAGGAAGATATCGACCACGGTCGGTGAAGTCGGTGAGCGGATAATCGTGGCGTGCTTGAGCTCCCGCGTCAGGTGCAGGTCATAGGCGCTGCCTTTGCCGACGACCAGCGCCAGGCCTGGCTGGTCCACTTGGTTGATGTCGCTCAAAGGCGAGTCTTCCCTGACCAGGTAGCAGCCCTCGATCAGCACATAGGGTTCGGTAAAGGCCAGTTGTTCGGCGCGAAGTGGGTCGATCGCGAAGAAGCCGAAGTCGGCTCGGCCCTCGGAAACCGCCGCGACGGATTCCCCCGCGCTTTTGAATACGCGCAGCTCAAGCGGCAGCCCGAGCTCGTCGGCGAAGGCTGCGGCCAGATCGACCGAAACACCGACCGCGTTCCCGGCTTCGTCCAGCCGCGCGAGGATGGGGTTGCCCACGTTGATCGATGCGCGCAGCACGCCAGTGGGGCTGAAGATGGCCGCAAGGTTGTCCGTTGATGAAGTCATCTCAGGCCACCCGACTTGCGTATTGATCCAACAGCCGCCAGGTGGCGGCATCCACCGGGACGCCCTCCTGCAAATGGCGCCGCATCTTCTTCAGTTCGATCTCCCCGGGAACGATGACCGGCGACGCGGGTTCGATGGGGGGGCTTTGATGAAGGATCGATGCGAAGTCGCTCATGCGCTCCTGCAGCCAGTCAGCGGAGCCAAGGCGTGCCGTATCGATGAGGATGAAGAAGTGCCCCAGGTTCTGTGGCTCATCCGGCGCATCGACCCAGGATTTCACATGGGTCAGATAGGCCGCGTTCGAGAGCAGCCCCGCCAGCAGGTCAACTACCAACGCGAGCCCGTAGCCCTTGTGGCCGCCGATGGGTAACAGGAAGCCTTCCAAGGCTGCGCGGGGATCAGTGGTGGGCCTGCCGTTGACGTCCGTTGCCCAGTTGTCCGGAATGCTTTCCTGGCGGGTGAGGGCGTTGCGGATCTTGGCCCGCGCGACCACGCTCATGGCCATGTCCAGCATGAAATGATTGCCATCCGGATTTGGTACGCCGAACCCCAGAGGACTGTTGCCCAGGCGTGCATCGCTGCCGCCCGAAGGCGCGATCGTGGTGGTCGCATTGCTGCCGATGATGCTGGCGAAGCCTTGCTCGGCCGCGATGTAGGAGTAGGGCGAGACCGGGCCGAAATGATTACTGCCTCGCGCCAGGACCAGGCCAATGCCGAACTGCCGGGCGATCTTCATTCCGGCCTCCAGCGCTGTCATGCCGACCAACGGGCCGACGGCATTGCGCCCGTCGACCCGTGCGATCGCAGAGGCAAGCGCTTCCACGGTCGGCTCGGCTGCGGCGCTTATGCCGCCGGACTCGAGGCGCTCGCCATAGGACTCGATGCGGCTCAGGCCGTGGGTGGTCAAACCGAACAAGTCGGCAAGCACCAACACCTCACAGACCTGTTCGGCGGCTTCTGGCGTAAGCCCCAGGCCTTGGAAGGCAAGGCGCCCCAATTGGCGGAGATCTGCAAGGGCAACATCAGTGGATTCGTTTTTGTTGTGCATGGAAATGGCTCATGGATTCGACTGAGTTGACAGGTTGCCGGTCGCTGATTAAAAAGAGAAATGCAAATAAAAGTTCGATCTATGAGGGAAGCGCATGAATTTCGATCTCGCGGATCTGCGCGGTTTTCTCGCTGTAGCGGATCTGGGCAGTTTCAGCGCGGCTGCCCAGGCGCTGCATTTGTCGCAATCCGCACTGTCGCGTCGGGTCGACAAACTTGAATTGGCCCTGGGGGTGCAGTTGTTCGAGCGCACCACCCGTCGAGTGGAACTCTCTACCATCGGCCGTGGTTTTCTGCCCCGCGCGCGGAATGTGCTGAACGAACTGGAAAATGCGCTGATCGGTTTTCACGACCTGGCCTACCGACTTTCCGGAGAAGTCACCATCGCCTGCGTACCCTCGGCGGTGGCGTATTTCCTGCCGGATGTCATTCGGCAATACCACGCCAAATACCCGGGAATCCGGGTGCGGGTCATCGATGAGTCGTCGTCTGCGATCCTGACGGTGGTGGCCAGGGGAGAGGCGGATTTTGGCCTGACCTACATAGGTACCCAGGATGCCGACGTGGTGTTCCAGCCGTTGCTGGAGGAATCGTTTGTCGTTGCCTTGCAAGTCGGCCATCCGCTGACCGAGCGCGAATCACTGACTTGGGACGACCTGACAACGGTGGACTACATCAGCCTGGCGCAGGGCAGCGGCAACCGTTTCCTCATCGACCAGGCGCTCGCCAACCGCGATATCCGGCCCCGGTCGTTTTGTGAGGTGAAGCACGTTCCGGCGCTTGTCAGCCTGGTAGAGGCGGGGCTGGGCGTGGGTGTGGTGCCCAAGCTGGCCATGCCGGCGGAAGGGCATGCGACCCTGGTCACGCGCCCGCTGACGAATCCGGCGATCAGCCGAACCCTGGGGCTGATATCGCGTCGTGGACGAACGTTGTCTCCGGTGGCGCAATTGCTTTTCGACCTGTTGATGGGGATCGGGAAGTAACGACCGCCACGCCTCCTGGAACAGCCGCAGATGATGGCTGTCAGGCAGTTTGTCGATCTGGCGATTCCTGAGGTTCTTGCGAAGGTAACGCGTCGCGTTCGGCGAAGATGCTTGCCATTTCCGCCGCATGTTCGGTCCCCCATGTGCACAGAGGGATGATTGCTTCGGCCAGGCTGCCACCCAGCGGAGTCAGTGCGTAGTCCACCCGTGGCGGCACTTCCTTGTAGTCGGTCCGTGCCAGGACGCGGTCGGCTTCCAGGTCTTTCAATTGCTGGATCAGCACTTTGTCGCTGACGCCTGGGATCAGGCGCTTGAGTTCGCCGTAGCGCTTCGGGCCGTTGCGCAGAAAAAACAGGACCAGCGGTTTCCACTTGCCCGAGATGATGCGTAGCGTGGCATTGAGCCCGCATCCGGTGTCGCAGATTTCAGGAGACGTCGTCATTTTTTGATACTTACCAAAAGGTGCATACTTGTCCTTAGGTTATCAGGGCTTCATCCTCGTTCTCAAGCAATCAGTTTTCCTGCTTGCGTACAACGCCTACGAGGAGACACGACATGACCAGACTGAATGGAAAGACCGCAGTGATCACCGGCGGCGCTACCGGCATCGGTCGAGCTGCCGCCAAGCGCTTCATTGAGGAGGGCGCCTTTGTCTTCATCTTTGGCCGCCGCCAGTCAGCGCTGGACGCCGCCGTGGCCGAGCTTGGCCCGAATGCCCGCGCAGTCAAGGGGTCGGTTTCCGATCCGACCGATCTCGACCGACTCTACGCGACAGTGAAGGCCGAACGCGGGACCCTCGACATCGTCTTCGCCAATGCCGGGGCGGGAAGCCCACAGGCTCTCGGCCAGATCACCGCCGAGCACATTGACGAAATCTTCGAAACCAACGTCAAGGGAGCGATCTTCACGGTCCAGAAGGCGCTGCCATTGATGGGCGAGGGTGGCTCGATCATCCTGACCGGCTCGAGCGCCGGCACCACCGGGGCTCCGGCATTCAGCGTCTACAGCGCGAGCAAGGCGGCCGTGCGCAACCTCGCTCGGACCTGGGCGGAGGACCTCAAGGGCACTGGCATCCGGGTCAACGTGCTGTCGCCTGGGCCGACGGCGACCGAACTGGCGGAGGAAGCGTTGGGCGAGGAGGGCATGAAGGTCTTCGCCTCGATGAATCCGCTCCAGCGCATGGCCGATCCAGCAGAAATCGGCGCAGCCGCTGCGTTCCTGGCATCAGCAGACAGCAGCTTCATGACCGCCAGCGAAGTTGCCGTTGACGGCGGCTTGGCGCAAATCTGATTGTTCGCGCCCGGCCAGTCGCTCCATTCCAGATTCGGAGCCCGCAGGGCGCAGTCACCTGAGGAAAAACCATGAGCTACGCAATTATCGGCTTCGGCAAGATCGGCCAGGCGCTTGCCAATGCATTCGCCCGAAGCGGCATCGAGGTTTCTGTTGCAACCACCCGTGCCCCTGAAAGCTTTGCATCCGATGCGGCCGCGATTGGCCCGGGGATCATTCCCAAACGACTGGCGGAGGCAGTCAAGGCGGACATCATCTTTTTGGCTGTTCGCTACGAGTCGCACCGGGACGTTGCGAAGGCGCTGCCGAGCTGGGAGGGCAAGACGATTATCGATGTGACGAATGCCTATGGTGTATCCCCTGAAGAACTCGGGGGCCTGCCTTCTTCCAAGGTGGTCGAACATGCCTTCGAGGGAGCCAGGCTGGTGAAGGGATTCAACCATTTGATCGCCACTGTCCTCGAGCAGAATCCGACGGTACAGGGCGGCAGGAGAGTCGTGTTCCTGGCCAGCGACGATGAGGACGCAGCGGAGGAGGTGGGTGCGCTTGCGGAAAACCTCGGATTCGCCCCCATCAGGCTGGGTGGGCTTTCGGAAGGAGGACTGCTTGTACAAGCGCGTGGAAATAGCTGGGGCAAACTGATCTTCAAAGATCTGGTCAAATTCGACTGATGGACCGCTGTATCTTGCAGCATGCGACATGGCAGGGCGCGCTTGGCGCCTCCGGCGAGTCTTGAGCAGTAGAGCGATATGAGCCAGGGCTGAGAGCGACATCCTGGGCAAATGAGCAGGCAAGTAAGTTAGGCTGTTCGCACGACAGGTAGTCGGTATTCGACGGCCTGAAAACAAAGGCGCTATGAATGTCGAAGCATTTGCTGTTGGGCTGGACCCGTTCCTTGTGCGTGCTTGCTGCCTTGAGCGGCGTGGCCACCATGGCCGTTGCTGCCTCGCCTGAAGAAACCGCTACGGCGGCATCGGACACGCAAGCGGTGTCCCTTGCAGGCGGCAAGCTGAAGTTCGTGCTGAACGGCGTCGAGGCCCGTACCTTGAACAGCGACAACGGCGGCACGATGTACTTCGATCCGAAAAGCGAGCGGGCCATCATCGTTACCGAAGGTCCGGCGCCGACTGCGGGCACCACCCCGGACGCCGCGTTTCGCCTTGCCGTGGATACCGTGAAGGAAAAGCAGCAGGCCGCGTCAGCCAACTTTCGCATGACTGGCGAGAAGACCATTCAGGTGAACGGCTTGAAGATGTACCGCCTGGACGGCACCGACGATTTCAACGGCCTGAAACTACTGATGGCCTCGTTGATGACAATGAACGATCAGAACATCACTATCATCGAAGTGATGTCCAGCGTAAACGACCCGGCCGGCCACACCGCTGCGTTGAAGAACATTCTGGGCAAGTAAACCGCAGGTTTCCGGATAGTTCGCTATTCCCGGCCAGTTAAGCCGTTGGGCCAGGTTGCTGATCAATCGTTAGGCAAGTGCAACTGCACTTCCATGGCGTCATGAAGGAGCCTGACGACCTCGATCACGTCGTCGTTTGCCACACGATAGAACACGATATGGCGTGGGCTTTTGACCGTTCCATGGGTTTGTTTGGCCTGCAGGCGTGAATAGATGAGGTGATAGCTGCGAAGGCCCGGTGCAAGCTCATCGCGGTCGTGGCTGCCGATGCGATAAGGCGTGTCGGCAAGCGCTTGCAGCGCCGCGAGGATCAGCGCTTGGTAGCGCTGACGAGCTTGATCGCCGAACTGCGTCTGCGAAAGCCTGAGAATGTCGACAATGTCGGCGCGCGCCGGGTTGGAAATCCGAAACTGCGGCATGCTCAGTGTTTCTCGCGCGCAGGGAGGGTTGCCTCCAGGCTCAAGCCCTCGAGGTAGTGCTCCAGATCCCCTTCGTTCACCTGAGTAACGCGCCCGTGCTCAAGATCCATGATGCCGATTGAGGTCGCCTGACGCAGGGCCTCAATTTTGGCGGTGTCTTCGGCGACGCGCTGCTCCAATAAACGTAAACCTTCTCGCATCACTTCGCTGGCATTCTGATAACGACCGGACTGCACCAAGTCATGGATAACCTGTTCCTGGTGAGGGGTGAGCACAACGTTTCGCGTCGCCATAACTAGCTCCAGTTCTATGCAAACAGGTACTTTTGATTGTTGGCATATTATGCCATCTTCGCTCAGGGGAATAGCTTGGGGCCGATATCCGGCGATCAGGTGATGGCTGACTCGGCGCCAATCAGCAAGGTTCAAAGTCATCCGCCCGTAATAAAGCGACCTGCAGATCAGTGCCCGCCGTTCCGCTGATAGCTTCAGGCCGGCCTATCGAATCGCAGAGTGTCCGGTGGGAGGTATCCTCATCAATAGCCCACTTGGCCTTAGGCTGGGGGCATCCTTTTCAAACCATCCAAAGCATGCCCTCAGATGTGCCCCCAATGTAGCCATCCACTGGAAGTGAATGGAGCTCCATGGTTTGTGGAAAGGCAGAAATGATCAGCCGAACAGCCTGCCAGACGACGTCTAAAGACTCTCAGGCAAGCCAAAAAACATTTTGACTTGCTCTAGTAGTTACAGCCTGAAAAAATCGACTTGTGCCCCCAGTTTTGCCCCAATTCGAACCGAGTGTGCGAGTGATCGCGAGTGACGACTCCTGCCGCTGAGGCCCTGAGTAACCAGATCGTATTGCGCCTGAAGCCGCTGACAATGATTGACACCACGCAACCAGGCGCCAGCTACCGACTGCGGAGACCGCTAAGGAAAAGCAACTGACACAAGCTCGCTGCATGGTCAATCAAGACGGCGCCAGAAGGGATAGCGTTTAACTCCGATTTCGGTCAACTCTATTTCCTACTCCAGACTCCCGAGGTAGTTATATAAGTTCATTGCTTCCGGTGACAGACGCGAGGCGTCAGCCACGCCGACATATAACGTACGCGTCGCCCAGGCCCCCTCCAGCGGTATCGCTCGTAGCTTCGATTCGAGCAGTTCGGGATGGACCGACCCGAGCGGCAGAATGCCAATGCCCAATCCAGCCTCGATCATGCGGCAGATACCGTCAAAACTGCTGACTTGAATCCGTACTTTCAGCAGCCTCCCAGTGCTGGCAGCGGCGTCGTTGATGCGACGCAGCAGTGAGCTCCCCTGATTCAAAGCCACGTAATCAAAGTCCAGCGTGTCAGCCAGGGTCACGGCGGCACGCTGCGCCAACTCGTGGGCTTGGGGCACCAGCACCACGAGGCGGTCGCGTCGATAGGGCTGCATTTGCAGCCCGGGAGCAGGCGCATTGTCGGCAAAGATTCCTATCTCGGCCTGGCCGCTTTCCACCGCATGGATGGTGCTGTCGCTGAGCGCTTCCGCAAGCTCGATACGTACGTGGGGGTTGGCCGCCAGAAATATCGCCAGGTCATGCGGCAGGAATTGGATCACTGCCGAGGTATTGGCAAACAACCGCACATGGCCGCGAACACCATTCGCGTAGTCGGTGGCGTCGTGGGCCATCTGCTGTGCGACGTCGAGGATGGCCCGCGCATGTTCTGCCAGGCCGCGCCCAGCGGGAGTGAGCTGCAGTCCTCGGGCCATGCGGGTGAACAAGGTGCAGTGGGTCACCCTTTCAAGTTCAGCTAGCCGCTTGCTCGCTGCGGAAACGGTCATGTGCGCACTGTTTGCGGCCTGGGTCAGGTTCTCCGTCTTGGCGGTCAATACCAACAGGCGTAGCGACACCAAATCGAGCTGCAACAAATTGAACATATCCACCTCTGTGTTTCCAGTTTGGAAAGAGTAGTGGAAATCTTTGAAATTCTCACGCCGTGCGTTTGAGTGGATTATCCGACCATCACCTCCAACAAGAACGGAAAACGTCATGAGCCTACCGCTAGAAGGCATCAAGGTGGTCGAAATGGGCCAACTGATTGCCGGGCCTTTCGCCGCCAAGATCCTCGCCGAGTTCGGCGCTGAAGTTATCAAGATCGAACCGCCGGTCACCGGCGACCCCCTGCGCAAATGGCGCTTGCTGCACAACGGTACGTCAGTTTGGTGGGCGGCCCAGTCGCGCAACAAGCAATCTGTCACCCTCGATCTTCGTCAGGCCGAAGCCCGGGAGGTGGTCAAGCGGCTGGTCAAGGGCGCCGACATCCTGATCGAGAACTTCCGTCCTGGAACACTGGAAAAATGGGGGTTGGGCTGGGATGAGCTGTTCGCTATCAACCCTGGCCTGGTGATGCTGCGGGTGTCCGGCTACGGCCAGACCGGGCCTTATCGCGACTTGCCAGGCTTCGGCGTTATCGGAGAAGCCATGGGCGGTTTGCGTCACCTATCCGGCGAGCTAGGACGCACCCCGGTGCGGGTCGGGGTGTCGATAGGCGACTCGTTGTCCGCACTCCATGGTGTGATCGGAGTGCTGCTTGCACTACGCCATCGCGAACAAAATCGCGGTGTTGGCCAGCAGGTGGATGTGGCTTTGTATGAGTCGGTTTTCAACATGATGGAAAGCCTGATTCCTGAGTATTCGGTGTTTGGCACGGTGCGCGAGCCGGCCGGTAGCAGCCTTCCGGGTATTGCGCCTACCAATGCCTACCGTTGCAAGGATGGAAAGTACGCATTGATCGCGGGCAACGGCGACAGCATCTACCGCCGCCTGATGGAAAAGATCGAACGCCCGGACTTGGCCGAGGACCCGGAACTGGCGCAGAACGATGGCCGTGTGCGCCATGTGGCGCGCATTGATGCGGCAATTTCCACGTGGACGGCCGAGCGGAACCTTGATGATGCGCTCGCCGCGTTGAAGGACGCCAACATCCCCTCCGGCAAGATCTATGACGCCGCCGACATTGCCTCCGACTCCCATTACCAGGCACGCGACATGCTACTCGCCAGCCAGTTGGACGACGGCACTGCCGTCACCTTGCCCGGCATCGTTCCCAAGTTGACGGCCACGCCCGGCCGTGTGCGTTCGCGTGCGCCGAGTCTTGGACAACACACAGATGCGGTGCTTGAGAGCATCGGTATCGATGCGCCGACCCGTAGAGCCTGGCGTGCTCGCGGCCTCATCTGAAACCAGGAGTACCTCAATGAAACGCTTATACCTGCAGGAAGTCGCGACTCGTGACGGCTTCCAGAACGAAAAGACCTTTATCGACACCGAAAAGAAAATCGCCTTGATCGATGCGCTGAGCCAGTGCGGCTACGCCAAGATCGAAGTGACTTCCTTCACTTCGCCCAAGGCCATTCCCGCGTTGCGCGACGCCGAGGCCGTGATGGCCGCGATTCAGCGGCATAAAGATGTGGAATACACGGTGCTAGTGCCCAACATTCGGGGGGCAGAAAGAGCGCTGGGGTGTGGAATCGACGAAGCCAACCTGGTGATGTCGGTGAGCGAACCGCATAACCGCTCCAACCTGCGCATGACGCGTGAACAGTCGTTCGCCCAGCTCAGAGATGTGGTGGGGGTAATTGGGCGCGGGCCGGTGGCGGTCAACGTGTCGCTGTCCACGGTATTTGGCTGCCCGATGCAGGGCGACGTGCCGGCCGACGATGTATTGGGTTGGGTCGGGCGTTTCGCCGAATTGGGCGTGCGTGGCGTCACCTTGTGTGACACCACCGGCATGGCCTATCCCTCGCAAGTGGAGGCGTTGTCGCGCCAGGTGCGCGAGCGCTTTCCTGAGTTGCAACTGACTTTGCATTTTCATAACACGCGTGGCATGGCCCTGGCCAATACCCTGGCGGCGTTGCAGGCCGGCATCGACCGCTTTGATGCATCCCTGGGCGGCTTGGGCGGTTGCCCGTATACCCCAGGTGCCAGCGGTAATGTGTGCATGGAGGACCTGGTGCACATGCTGGACCTGATGGGTTACGACACCGGCATGAACCTGGACCGCGTACTGGCGGCGTCCGCCCAGTTGCCCGGTCTGATTGGTCATGACATCCCCAGCCAGATCCTCAAAGCCGGCAAACGCCTGGACCTGCATCCCATCCCCGATCACGTACACAGCCTAAGCAAGCAAGTGGCCAACGCTGAACTGGAGCGCACCCCATGATTGATCATCTAGACCATCTGGTTCTTACCACGATCGACGTAGCAGCCTGCAAAGACTTTTACATTCGCGTCATGGGCATGCACCTGGAGAGCTTTGGCAACGGCCGACTCGCGTTCCGCTTCGGCAACCAGAAAATCAATGTGCATGAGCGTGGACAAGAATTCGAGCCCAAGGCCCATCTGCCGGTGCCCGGTGCGCTGGATCTGTGTTTTGTCACTAGCACCTCGCTGGAGGAAGTGATCTCCCATCTGCAGGCCCAGGCCTGGCCGATCATCGAAGGCCCGGTGCCGCGTACAGGCGCCACTGGGCCGATTCGTTCGGTGTATGTGCGCGACCCGGACCTGAACCTCATCGAAATTTCTGAACAGGTGCTCGTATGAATATCGTGTTTCTCGACGGTGCAAGCTTGCCGTCGCCATTGGCGCGCCCGGCCCAGGCCAGCGCGTGGACTGAACGAGAAAAAACCACTCCCGACCAGGTTGTGCAAGCGTTGGCCGAAGCCGATGTGGCCATTACCAACAAGGTACGCATCGACCGAGCTACCCTGGGGCAACTGCCACGCTTGAAGCTAATCTGTGTGGCTGCGACTGGCTACGACTGCATCGATATTGCCGCTTGCCGTGATCAAGGCGTGACGGTGTGCAACGTGCCGGCATACAGCGCGGTCAGCGTGGCTGAAGCGGTGATCGGTTCGCTGTTTGCGCTACGTCGTCACCTCATGGCGTATCGTGCGGCGTCGACCACGTTGTGGCCACAGTCGTCCCACTTCTGCGTGCATGCAGCGCCGGTCCAAGACCTGCAAGGCTCGACCCTGGGTATCATCGGCCGTGGTGATATCGGCAGCCGCGTGGCGCGCCTGGCCAAGGCCTTGGACATCACCGTGCTGTTTGCAGAACACCGTGGCGCGTCGCGGGTGAGGGAAGGCTACACGGCGTTCGACACGGTATTGGCCAACGCCGATGCGCTGACCTTGCATTGTCCATTGACGCCGCAGACCCGTAATCTGATCGGTTCCGCCGAGATCGCACGGATGAAATCCGGTGCCTTGCTCATCAACACCGCACGCGGTGCACTGGTAGATGAAAACGCCGTACTCGACGGGCTCGCCTGCGGCCGATTGGGCGGGGCTGCACTGGACGTACTCCAGGTGGAACCACCCCAATCCGACCATCCCTTGCTGCACTGCGAACATCCCAATTTGCTGGTTACGCCCCACGTCGCTTGGGCCAGCCAAAGCAGTGTCGAGCGGCTCAAAGCCGTGCTGGCAGCCAATATAGCGGCGTTCGCCGCCCATCAACCGATCAACGTGGTGACTTGAACCTTCAGCTCCCCCAATTACAGCCCCATAAGGCAGAGCCATGACAAAAATAATCAGCTCGTCAGTCGAATCCGTGGATGAACCGCTTCCACGGCGCAAAGCGTTTTACCAGCACCTCTACGTGCAAGTCCTCGCAGCGATCGTGCTGGGGGTGATCCTCGGTCACTTCAGCCCCGGTCTCGGTGAGCAGATGAAACCCTTGGGCGATACGTTCATCAAGCTGATCAAGATGCTGATAGCACCGATCATATTTTGCACGGTGGTCAGCGGTATCGCCGGCATGCAGGACCTTAAGCGCATCGGGCGTATCGGTTTCAAGTCTCTGATTTACTTTGAGGTGCTGACCACCATAGCCCTGGTGATCGGCTTGATCGGGGTGAACCTGCTCAAGCCAGGTATCGGCATGCACATCGACCCGGCCAGCCTCGACGCTTCGGCTATCGCGGGCTACACCAAGGCGGCCCATGATCAAAGCGTGGTCGGGTTCCTCACGCACATTGTGCCGACCACGGTGTTCGGCGCGTTTACTGAGGGCGATATCCTCCAAGTGCTATTCATCTCGGTGCTGTTCGCCTTCGGCCTGCAATTGTTGGGCGAGACTGGCAAGCCGCTGCTCAATACCATCGACCTGGTGGCCAAGGCGTTCTTTCGCATGCTCAAGATCGTCATGTACCTGGCTCCCCTGGGAGCCTTCGGCGGCATGGCTTTCACGGTGGGCAAGTACGGCGTGCAATCGCTCGGGGCCTATGTGAACCTGCTGGTGTGTTACTACCTTACCGGGCTGGTATTCGTATTCGTGGTGCTGAATCTGGTGGCGCGGCTGGCTGGTTTCAGCCTGTGGAAGTTCCTCAAATACATCCGCGAAGAGCTGGTACTGGTGCTCGGCACTTCCTCGTCGGAGTCGGCGTTGCCGCGCCTGATGGGCAAGCTGGAGAAGCTCGGCTGCGAGAAGTCCACCGTCGGCCTCGTGGTACCTTCCGGCTACTGCTTCAATCTTGACGGCAGTTGCATCAACATGACGGTGCTGGCGATCTTCATTGCCCAGGCCCTGGACATCGACGTGTCTCTTTATCATCAAGTAACGCTGTTACTGATCCTGTTGCTGACGTCCAAGGGCGCCGCGAGTGTGACCGGAGGCGCGTTCATCACCCTGGCGGCAACCCTCGGTTCGATCGATGTAATACCGGCGGCAGGCCTGGTACTGGTGCTAGGCGTCTACCGGTTTATCTCCGAAGGCGGCGCGCTGATCAATGTGATCGGTAACGGTGTCGCCACGCTGTTCATTGCCCGCTGGGATGGGGCTCTGGATCGTGAGCAACTCAGCCGTGAACTAGGTTAGGTTTAACGCAGAGACTCTTTGTTGTTGGCCACCACGCCTGGCTGATGCCCTGGAGGCTCTGCGTTTTTTCCGAGATTGAGTCATATGGCGGCAATATAAATAGCCCTCACACTGCACTGTCGTGGGCAGGCCGTGAGGGCAACAGGGAAGACGTCCGGGCGGGGTCAGGATTTGCGCTGCAAGGTGTGGTAATTCAGTGCTGTTCTGGCGTCCTTGAGAGATTTGCCTTCAGCGAGCAAGGCACGAATACGCGATTCCACTTCTTCGATCGAGCGGGCGCAGGCGGCCACTTCACGGGCCCTTTCTCGAGGAACGATCACCACGCCGTTGGCGTCGGCGACTACGATGTCCCTGGCGCAGACCCGGGCCTGGCCGATGGACACCGGCTGATTGACCGAGGCGACTTCGACCCGATCCTTGCCGGTGCGCATGAACCGGCCTTTGCTGAAGACCGGATACCCGTCGCCCAAAGCCTTGCTGACGTCCCGGCACACACCATCGATCACCGTCGCGGCGATGCGTTTGCTGCTGGCATATTGGGTCATGATGTCGCCCCAGACTGTGCAGTCGGTGCGCCCGTCGTTGTCGATGACCACGACATCGCCTTCGGCGACATCCTCGATAAAGTCGCCGACCGTTCCCGGCGGGCTACTGGCGCTGACGTAGCGCACGGTGAATGCCGGGCCGATCACCACCTGACGGTAGTTATCCAGCGGCATGACCCCGAGACACTGTCCGGGCAGATCGAGTTTATCCAGGGCGTCGGACACACCGGGCGTATCCAGGCCTTCAAACAGGGCAACCAGTTCCTGGTCTTCGGGAGACATAAATAATTCCTCTTGTTCTTCAAATCAGCGCAGCTCAAGGCGCTGCGCACGGGTGGTTGGATGCGTCAATCGGCACGGGCGGCGGCGGGCCTTGGCTCGGCGATGGTCAGCAGGATGATGAAGCTGATGAACGAGCCGATCGCCAACCAGGCGAACACATAGTTCCAACCATAGTTGTCCAGCAACAGGCCGGTAATGAACGGCGTCGCGGCCGCGCCCAGTTGCCCGATCATGTTCACCACGGCGTTGGAAATGGGGAACGTTTTCTTGGTGGTAAGCCCCATCGGGTAAACCATGTAGGAGGAAAACCCGAGGCTGAGGACCACGCCGGTCAGCATCAGCAGCAGCCCATAGGGCAGGGGCTCGGCGGGAGAGTTGATCAGCAGGTACATCATCACCGAGGTGCCCAGCGCTGACAGGAGCATGCCGGGTTTGCGCCGACCGCCCATCAACCGGTCCGAGCAGAGGCCGCCGAGCAGGTTGCCTAGCACGGCGCCTACCCACGGTGCGGCCGACACCAGTCCCATGTTCATGATCGAGAACTGTTTGACGGTCATCAAGTAGGTCGGAATCCAGGCCAGTAGCACGCTCGAGACGCCGAGCTGGAAACAATAGCTGGTGGCGCAGCCCCAGATATTCCACGACTTGAACACCTGCCGGTTGGTTTCAAGGGCAACCACATCACGGGTGCGAATGAACCGATCGAGTTTCTTGACCCACGCCGGCGGTTCCGGTGGCCGCACGGCCTCGGCGGCCTGGGCGACGGGTTTGTCGTCGGCGATGTAGTTGAGTTCGGCTTCGTTGACGAAGCGACTGCGGGACGGATGGTCCGCCACCATGAAATACCAGACCACGGCGAGGACGATGCCCGGTATGGCGAAGAAGTAGAAGATCTCTCGCCAGCCCCAGACGGAGATGATCACTGCGCAAAGTGGCGGCACGATCACCGGGCCGAATTTGACGGCAGACAGGAAGATGCCCGACGCCGTGCCTTTTTCCCGTGGTGGGAACCAGTTGTTGATGGTGGTCGTCATGCTGATCGGCAATGGACCTTCAGCCAGGCCGAGGCCCAGGCGATACAGTTTCAACGCCAGCAACGAACCAGCGGTGCCGACCAGACCGGTCATCACCGAGGTCAGGATCATCGCGCCTGGGAGAATCTTGCTGACGCCAAACCGTCCGAAGGCGAAACCGGAAGGAATCTGTGCCATGGCATAAGCCAGCAGGAACAGGCTCATCAGGCCGCCCGCTTCGGCGTTGCTCATCTCGAATTCCTTACGGATGAAAGGCAGCGCCACGCCGAGGTTGGCGCGGTCGGCGGCGGCAATGGTGTAGATCAGGAAAATCAGCGCGGCAACGACCCAGCGGTATCTGCTGCGCACCGCAGGCTTCAAGACTTCGGGCATGGACATGGAAGCGGACCTTGTTTTTATCGGTTGTCTGGTCAAGCGGTTCTTGGTGCGGCTGGGGTCATCGCCAGCGCACCGGTAAACCGGGCGTCAGTTCGCCAGCCCGGCTTTTTCCAGCACCTTGTCCAGCCAGGACTGATCGATCGCCCCGGTGGCGATTTCGGCTTTGACTTCCTGTTCATGGGCGTCGTGTTCATGGGCCTTGCGCAGGAGCTCCTCGGCGACGTCTGGAGAAAACGCCACCAGGCCGTCTTCGTCGCCGACCAGGATGTCGCCGGGGTTGACGATCATCCCGCCGATCGAGACCGGCACATTGATCTCGCCGGGGCCGCTTTTGTAAGGGCCGCAATGCACCACGCTGCGCGCATAGCAAGGGGTGTCCTGGAAGCTGGCGACGTCGCGAATGGCGCCATCGACGACGAAGCCGACACAGCCGCGCTGCTGCGCGTAGAGCTTGATCAGCTCACCGATCACGGCGTTGGTGGCGTCTCCCTGGGCGTCGATCACCAGCACATGGCCCGGTTCGATCAGGGTTAATGCCTTGTAGATGTACAGGTTGTCGCCAGGGCGGGTTTTCACCGTGAGCGCGGTGCCCACCAGCTTGCCGGTGAGGTTGTAGCGCGTCAGGCCCCGAGCGCCGATGTGGCGTCCCAGGTTGTCGCTGATATGGGGCGTGACAACGGACCGGAAGGCATCCAGTAACGAGTCCGGAGCCTGGGGTGGAGAAGGGTGGATGCGTGAACCGGGCAATGACATGGCGACCTCACTTACGGATAACCCTGGCGGGCGATAAGCGCATCTTAAGAAAGGTCGTTGGCCAGGATTAGCGATATTTATCTATGCAACCCCATCACTTTTTTTCTCCTTTCGGGTGCGGGATTACCAGACCATCTTGCTGAAATCACAGAGCTCGGCGGCCAGGCGCGCGACTTCGACGCTCAGGCCCTGGAGCCGGTCGGCACGGTGTGCGGCGATGTAGTGGATCGGCGGCAACCCGGGCTCGGTTTCGATCACCTGCAACCGTCCCTGATCGACCAGCGGCGAGAGGCATTGGCGCGGCAAATAGCTGATGCCGACGCCGGAGAGGGTCAGGCCCAACTGGGCGATCAGGTAGTTGCTCTTGAGGGTGCGGTTCAGGCGCACGTCGTTCTGGGCGAGCCAGCGATCGTAGATCAATCCCGTGCCGGAGCTGCCGCCTTGGGTGAGCACGGTGTACGACGACAGGGTCTGCATGTTCACGCTGGCGCCGCCCTGGTGCAGCGAGGGCGCACACATCCAGGCGTTTTCCACCGAGCTGAGCGGCGTGCTGACGAAGCGCGCGTCGGCGAAAATGTCGGGCACGATAATCAAGTCGAGCTGATCGTTCTCCAGCTTGGCCACCAGTTCAGTGCTGAGCTCCACCGAAGGTTCCAGCACCACTTTCGGGTAGGCGCTGCGAATGGCTTCGATCAGCGCCGGCAACCAGGTGATGGCGGTCAGTTCGGTCACGCCGATACGAAAGCGCCTGACCAGCACTTCCTTGGCGCTGATGCGCTCAAGCAGAAAGTCGCGCTGGCGCAGGATCTGCGACGCTTCCTCGAACAGCTCGGCGCCTTTCTCGGTGAGCCGGGCGCTGCGCCTGGAACGGTCGAAGATGGGCATGTCGAAAACCTCCTCCAGTTCCTGGATACGCTTGGAGATGGCCGACTGGGACATGTTCAGCTTCATGGCCGCCGACTCGAAATTGCCCAGCTCGACGATCCAATAGATCGCTTCCAGTTGTTTGAAGGTAATCATGCGCAGTCAGACCCGTTGGAAGTGATTCGATGCCGATCCGCCGAGTCTGTTCGTCCGGCCCTGTCAGCGCAAGGCCTCGCAAAAGCACCGGATCGCCTCGCAGGCCCGGCGCAAGGACGCATCATCCAGGGCGTAGGCGATGCGAAGGTAGGGGCCGAGGCCGAACGCGCTGCCATGGACCACCGCCACGTTCGCTTCATCGAGCAAGGCGTGGGCGACATCCTCATCCGTGACCAACCGCCGTCCTGCAGGCGTGGTGCGACCAATCAGGCCGGCGCAGGAGGCGAACGCATAAAACGCGCCGCCAGGGCTGGCGCATTCCAGGCCCGGCGTGGCATCGAGCAGCGCGACCATCATGTCGCGACGTCCCTGGAACGCGGCGCGGCTTAGGTGGATGAAATCCTTCGGGCCGGTCAGCGCGGCCAGTGCCGCTTGCTGGGAAATGGAGCAGGCCCCCGAGGTTTGCTGGCCCTGGAGCTTCTCCATGGCTTGCAGCAGCCAGCGCGGCCCGGTGACAAAACCGATGCGCCAGCCGGTCATGGCGTAGGCTTTGGAAACGCCGTTCATGGTCAGGGTTCGCGGGGCCAGTCGCGGTTCCACCGCTGCCAGCGTATGGAAGACCTGATCGTCGAAGATCAGGTGCTCATAGATGTCATCCGCGAGTATCAGTACGTGGGGATGGGCCAGTAGCACTTGCGCCAAGGCGAGCAACTCGTCGCGGCTGTACACGGCCCCGGTCGGGTTGGACGGTGAATTGAGGAGCAGCCATCGCGTCTTTGGCGTGATCGCCTCGGCCAATGCCGCAGGCGTCAGCTTGAAGCCGCTGTCGGCGTGGCACGTCACGATCCGCGGCTCGCCACCGCACAACTGGACCATTTCGGGATAACTGACCCAATAGGGCGCCGGCACGATGACTTGATCGCCCTCGTCCAGCGTTGCGGCCAGCGCGTTGTAGATCACCTGCTTGCCGCCGTTGCAGACCAGGGTGTCTTGCCAGTCAACGTCCAAGCCATTTTCGCGGCGGAACTTGGCGGCCACCGCTTCACGCAATGAGCGTACGCCGGCCACCTGGGTGTAGCGAGTGTGGCCATGCTCAATTGCCTTGATCGCCGCTTGGCGAATGTGCTCTGGCGTATCGAAATCCGGCTCGCCGGCGCACAGGGAGATAATGTTCGCGCCTTGCGCCCGGCGTTCCGCCACCCGATCCATGATGCGGTAGGTCGCTGAAGGCTGGGCACTCGCCAGACGTGGATTCAAGCGTTGGATATCGATGTTCACGTCGACTGCCTCGTTTGTGACATTCATCGTGCGTGCTCCACCTGGATGGCTTCGAACTGGCGGTCATGCATGACCTCGGCGACCGAGCGGCCGCCCCGGACGGCCTCGACCATACCGTCCTGCCGGCGGGCGATGCGTTCGCCCAGGTCGAGCACTTTTTCGATATGGGCCTGGGGCACGAAGACGGTCCCGCAACTGTCGGCGATGACAAAGTCGTCCTCGCTGACAGGCACGCCGGCGATGTCGAGGGTCACGGCCGAATCGATCTGGATAACCCGATTGCGCGCGCTGACCATGGTCACGCCCCGGCCATACACCGGATACCCAATCGTCGCGCTGCCGTCGATGTCACGGCTGTAGCCATCGATCACCGTGCCGCGTATCTGCTTGCCCACCGCCGCGTTGGCGAGGATGTCGCCCCAGCAGGACACACCGTCAAGCCCGCCGGCGATCACCAAAATCCGGTCTTCGCTGTCGATCCGTTCGATAACCGGGGTGATCAGGTGCACCGTCGGGGCGTTGTCGGTCTTTGCCGCCAGCAGCACGGTGCTGGCGCGGCCGACGATCTTCGGGCAGCTCCAGAGCGGGCGCAGCCCGACGGTGGCGCCGGGCAAACCGAGGAAATCGAGTGCATCGGACACGGTGTTGGTGTCCAGCAATGCCAGGCGTTGGAGTAAATGAGCTTGATTCATGGAGGAGCCCCTTGATAGCGGAGGAGCCCAGTGTCAGCGAGAGGATTTGATAGGTATATTACGAATCACGGATGTATTACATACGTTGAACCTATGGAATCCCATGATCAACTTTCGCCTGATTCGTCATCTGTGGTTGTTTCTGGCAGTGGCCGAGGAACAGAATTTCGGCCGCGCCGCCAAACGCCTTGGCATGTCGCAGCCACCGTTGAGCGAGCAAATCCAGATCCTTGAACAAGCACTCAAAGTCACGCTGTTCGAACGTTCGCGCCGTGGTGCCAGGTTGACCCCGGTCGGCGCTGCGATTCTGCCAGCCGTGCGCAAATTTGCCGACCAACTGCAGCGTTTGGAGCTCGCGGTGGAAGAGGCGGTGGCGGGGCAGTCCGCAATGCTGACCATCGGCGCGATTTCCACGGCGATGTTCGATGTTCTGCCTGGCGTTATCGAGCAACTGAAAACCCAGTATCCGCAGCTCACCGTATCCGTTCGGGAAATCGACAGCGTCGAGGCGATTCCGGCGCTGGAAGCGGGAGACATCGATCTGGCCTTTGCTCGCCTCGACGGTGACTTTGGCGCGTCGATCCAATCATTTCCATTAACGGAAGATCGCCTGATGGTCGCGCTGCCCGTCGATCATCCATTGGCATCACGCAAGCGAATCAGCCTGGCCAGCCTGGCTACCGAACCGTTAGTGATGTTTTCTCGCAAGGTCAGCCCGGTGTATTTCGACAGTCTGATTGCCACCTGCCGCGCCAGCGGATTTTCTCCGCGAGTCCTGCACGAAGTCCGTTCGGTGGCATCGCAAATCGCGTTCGTCAGTTGTGGCCAGGGTATTGCGTTGGTACCGGCGTCGCTGAAAAAACTGGCGCCCAGCAACGTGGTATTGCGCCCGCTGAGCCAGAAACTCAATGTCGTCACGACTGCCGTGGCCTGGAATACGCTGCGTCCGAATCCGCTGGTGGAAGCGTTGGTCAACCAGTTGAGAGCCAGGGGGTGATACGTTTGGCCTATGGAAGCTCTTCTGGATAAGGAAGTTCGAGCGTGCTGCTAACTCTGGCGCTGCGCGCTTGCTAGCAGCCATGCCTACTTGTTGCCTTGGTCCCCGACAAGGCTTTTAAGCACTTACACAAGTGGCTCGCCGCAGTGGGCGACGCGCTTTCCAGAAGCCGAACCCGCATTCCTCGGCATGTTAGATCAGCGTTAGTGCCAAATAGCTTACACCGTCTGCGGCGGGCAGGACCGGTGACCGAACCCATTTGTGCCATCGCGGCATGTCTGAAATTCCATCTGGTCGCATTTCCCTGGCTTCCAGAAACCCCTAATTTAGACGCCTACGCATGTGATTGATGGAAGAGAGATGTTCTTCAAGTAGCGCGCGACTACTGTTGATCAACCCTGCGAAACGCTTGGCGTCCGGATGTGGAGTGCGCATACAGGCTGTGACGACGTTGCGCGCTGCCTCGTAAATTGAATATCCGGTTAACGTGCATGAATTGATTAAAGCAAATGATCAAAAAATTATGCCTCACGTGGAATACCCATTTTTGTTCTGCCGTCTTATATGGACTTTTAATTAAATGTCTATAGGTTTCATATTAAGAGAGCGCAGTAATGATCAGATTTAACGACCTAGCCATTTTTGTGCGTGTTGCAACAGTTGACAGTTTTTCCGCCGTGGCCAGGGAGATGGATCTCTTTCCTGCTCAAATCAGCGCCGCTATCAAGCGCTTGGAGTGCGAACTTGATACGCGCCTGTTTGCGAGATCAACACGAAGTCTGCGCCTTACCGCAGAGGGCGAGCGTTATCTGCCTTATGCTCGGGATGTGCTGAATACGCTCAGCGAGGGGAGAGCCGGGTTACAGCAGGACGATCTGAAACTCCATGGGGTTTTGCAGATCGCCAGTGCCTCGGACTTCGGGAGAAATGTGTTGCTTCCCTGGCTGATCGATTTTCGACGAGACAACCCTGGTCTGGTGCTCCGAGTGATGTTGTCCGATAGCGTCTCGGACATCTTTCGCGATCCTATCGACGTGGCCGTCAGGTATGGCACGGTGCAAAACGCCGACTTCATTTCGTTGCCATTGGTGCCGACCAATCGCCGTGTATTGGCTGCCTCGCCGGCTTACATAGCGCTACACGGCCGCCCCGAGTGCGTGGAAGACCTTAGAAACCATGCGTGTCTTCGCTTCCATATGAATGGAAAACTGTACGACAGATGGATATTTCCCAAGGTGCCGGAGAATGATGTTGTTATTGTCAACGGTCCTGTTCTCAGTGATGACGCAGATGTCATTCGACGTTGCGCCATCGCCGGTGAGGGGATCTTGTATAAGTCATGGATGGACGTATGTGAAGACGTAAAGGCAGGCCACTTGGAGGTATTACTCCCTGAGGTTTCAGGTGAGCTTTATCCTTTAAGTTTCGTCTGCCCACACAGGAAGCAGTTTACCCCGGCTCTTCGGTTGCTTTACGCGTACCTGAAAGAAAAGTGCGAGGCACTTCTAGTGACGCACGCCTAGGCGTGCGCCGGCAATCGCTCGATACCCCATGGCCGCCTGGTCATGCTCCACTTGGCCAGTCACCAAGCCCGGGATAGTCGGTGTACCCTTCCTTCCCTTGGCTGAACCACGTTGAACGATCCTCTTGCCTCAGTGGCAAGCGACGGCGAAGTACCTCTGGCAGCTGGGGATTAGCGATAAATGGACGTCCGAACGCGACCGCATCGGCAACACCCGCTTCCACAACTGCCTGGGCACGAGCCGAATCGTAATCGGAGTTAAGGATAAGCGAGCCTTTGAAGGCATTACGAATGACGGCGGCGCTTGGCGGGTATTCCGACACACCGAAACTCCCGTCAGCCGGCGGCTCGCGAAGCTCGAGATGGGCGATGCCAATCTCGGATAATACTTCAGCGGCGTGGATAAACAGAGGCACAGGATTACTGTCCCTCACGCCCTGGTCATGACTGCTGGGCGTCAATCGAACGCCGGTCCGATCTGCGCCTACGACGTCGGCGACCGCTTGCGTGACCTCCTTGAGCAGCCTGACCCTGTTTTCAATCGATCCTCCGTAAGCGTCGGTGCGAAAGTTGCCGCTGTCGCGTAAAAACTGATCGATCAGATAGCCGTTGGCGGCGTGAATCTGTACGCCATCAAACCCGGCCAGCAAGGCGTTCCGGCCTGCCTGGGCGAAATCGCCAATCAGCGATGGTATCTCTTCGAGCGGTAAAGCTCGAGCCTGGGAGTACGGTTGTTTCCCTGCGTAGGTATGGGCCAGCCCAGGCGCTGTTGTCACCGAGGGGGCTATGGGTTGGGCACCATCGAGGAAGCTGGGATGAACCACCCGGCCCATGTGCCACAGCTGAGCGATTATCCGGCCCCCGGCAGCGTGCACCGCGTCAGTGATGAGCCGCCACCCGGCAATTTGTTCGGCGGACCAGATGCCCGTTGCGTAGGCCCACCCCAGCCCTTGCTGGCTGATGCCTATCGCCTCGCTGATGATAAGGCCCGCAGTCGCTCGCTGGCTGTAGTAGTCGATCATGATGGGGGTAGGAACGTGATTCTGGGTTCCCCTGGCCCGGGTCATCGGCGCCATGATGATGCGGTTGGGCAGGGTAAGAGCACCCAGGCGAAGCGGCTCGAATAGTGTGGTCATGTGACCTCCTTTTGGCTAACGAAAATTGTCGGGTTTAAACCAGGCGTGCGCCGCCATCGACGTTAATCGTGGCGCCGTTCATGAAACCGTTGGTCATCAGGAAAAGCACCGCTGCAGCCGCTTCGTCGGCGGTGCCCAGGCGATGCAGCGGCAGGGTTTGCTCAAGTGCGGCGACAAAACCATCACGCGCCTCACCCATGGCTTTGGCGAGGATGGGCGTGTCGATAGGGCCTGGAGACAGGGTGTTGACCCGCACAGGCGCCAATTCCAGGGCGAGGCCACGGGCGAACGCTTCCATGGCCGCTGACGCGGCGGCGAGCACCGCTGTGCCATATGCATTGGGGCGGTCTGCCAGTGAACCGGAAATAAAAGTCACGGAGCCGTCTTTGGAAAGGCGGTCGCCAAGGGCCCTCAACGCATGTACCGAGGCCCAGATTCGCTCGTCGAACGCGCGATGCAAATAGGCAACGTCCGCTTCGAGGATTTTGCCGGCGACGAAAGTACCGGCCAGTAGCACCAGGTGGTCGACCTTTGGAATGTCGGCCAGAGCAGCCTGGATGTGTTCGGGCTGGGTGACATCAGCCGCACGCCAGCCATCCAGCTCATGGGTATGGGCGGCTTGCCGCGCCCGTTCCGGGTTGGAACCGATCACGAAGACCTTTGCACCGGCCGCCTTGGCCTGAATGGCAGTTGATAGGCCGATACCGGATGTGCCGCCGACGATAACCACGGTGCGATTGCGCAGGGTGTGGGGTTGTACGTCGATAGGGCCAGTGCTGGAAATGTCAGACATCGCTGTTGCTCCTCTGGGCATCGAATTGATGCTGTGGAGAACAGCGTATGCGCATCCATTCAGGTTGATAATAGGGTCTTAAGTGGTTACTCTTGTGCCATGAAAGCACAAATAGGCTTGGACCGCCTGACAGGTCTTATTGCGTTTGCCCGCACGGCATCGCTAGGCAGCTATACAGCCGCTGCACGGGATCTCTCCGTGTCGCCGTCGGCCGTCAGCAAAAGTGTTCAGCGACTGGAAGAGCATTTTGGCCTGCGCCTCTTCAGTCGTACCACCCGCTCGCTGACCTTGACCCCCGAGGGGCGCGAGCTGTACGAGCGTGCGTTGCGCGTGATCCGGGAAATCGAGGACATCGAGCAGGCTGCGGTTGCGTCCAGAGGTGAGCCGTCAGGAACCTTGAAGGTGACTGCGCCGCTTCCCATAGGGGTCAATATCCTCGCTCCGGCGCTTCCGGCCTTTCGTGAGCGTTACCCGAAGGTGGTGGTGGACCTGCGACTCGGCGATCAATTCTCCGACATAATCGAGCAGGGGATAGATGTTGCGATCAGGGTCGGCAATCTGGCTGACTCCCGACTCGTTTCCAAGCCTCTGGGACCTCATCGAATTTGCGCCTTTGCATCGCCCGGGTACCTCGCCAGAAAGGGTAAGCCTCGCAACATCGATGATCTCGTAAACCATGATTGCATCAATTTTCGTTACCAGAGTTCGGGGCAGGCGCTGCGCTGGCCGTTCCAGGTGGGGGAGCGAGTCGTCGAGATCACCCCCGACGCCACCATGACCATTGATGTGAGCGATGCCGTGGGAATGGCGCTCGCGGCAGGCGGCGGTATTGGTATCTCTCCGACGTACGTTGCCGCACCTTATGTGCAGCGTGGTGAGCTGGTACCTGTGTTTCCCGAATATGCGGTGGACAGGTTCATGATCACCGCTCTTTGGCCCGAAAGCCGAAGGGGCAATCCAAACGTGAAGGCCTTTGTAGACTTTCTCCAGGACGTGTTTCCAACGCCTGCTCCCTGGGATTTGATAGTCGAATCAGCTGCCAATGCCCAGCGTTAAGGGGAGGCCGAAGACCTTGAGCTTGCTCAGGCATAAAGCACATCCCAAAGCCGTTTCAGCTTGGGCGTCATGTTCGCTTCAGATACGCTCTGGAGTGTTTCGATTTCTTTGAAGTATTTGGCGTAAACCGCTTCAGTGACATGCTGGGTTTCGCCGCGTTCATCCAGCTCGACATCGGAAAATCGCAGGATGCCAACAGGCTCGAACCCTGCACGCTCGGTAAATTGTTGCATCGCTTTTGACTTCATTGTTACGTACGAATACGCCATTGCGATTCCCATCGGTTGAGCCAGGGCGTCCACAATGTAAGCCGCAAAAAGTGTCGCGCCAGTGCCCCGATGCTGTGGAGCACACACGCCATAGCGGCTATGCAGGGTCAGCGCGTCTCGATCCACTTCCAGACACAAGGCACAAACAATTTCCTCGGCGTGTCGACCGATGTAGACGATGACGTCCTTTGTTTCTTCACCTGGAAAGTAGACTTTTGTTCCGTAAAATTTGGGGTCAATGTACTTTTTCCCCGAGCCCACACTGATGTCCGGGTACCACGACTTGATCAGTTCGCATAAAAGCTCGATATCGCTGCGCTTCAATTGTTCGTAGCTATATTCAACCGGCGTAATGGTGTTTTTCGGCAGCTCTGTAAGTGGCGGCCAGGATGGGTGCTTTATCATGTCGCTCTCTCGATGCGTTAGTGTCCAGGTGTGATGGCTGCTGACAATATGAAAGCCGCTATCTGCGACTGCATGACGTTGCCGTGGGAACGGCATGCAGGTCGCTGGAAGTTTATTGAGTGACGCTGGTTTGCACTTGCGCCAATGGACCAGGTTGGTCCGGTTTGCCGGCCAGAATTACCAGGAAGCGGCGCTGCTCTTGCGCATCGTCCTGCACGATCTGGCGAATAGGACCGGTGGTGTTCACGATGGCGGAGCCAGCCAGATTGGTCATGAACATTGCGAGCGGTTGCAGCCTGCCGCCACCGTCGGGCTTTTCAGCCAACGCCAGGGTATAGGGTTGTTTTGGTTCAAGGCCTGTCACCGCTGCTTGCAATACCTGGGTCAGGCCCTGGTTGAACAGCGTCACACTTGTAGGCGCCTTGTCTGCAGGGCTGCTCACCGAACCAAGCGTCAGGTGCGTGGCCTGACCGGCTGTACCCAAAGGCTTGAGATTGTCCGTGCCCTGACCTTGCGTCACTGCATTCGGAACATAGGCGACGGCTTGTGGCGCCTGGCCAATCGGGATGGTCGCAATGACAGTGTTTTGCAGCGTATCGATAACTGCGAATGCGTCGGCGTTCTCCAACCCCACATAGATGCGAGTTCCATCCCCCGATGGCCAGATGCCGTGAGGCAGATTTCCCACTGCAATCGTCGCGACCTTTTCAAAGGTGTCGGTGCGATATACCTGCACCTCGTTCAGCCCGCCTACGGTGATGTAAGCGAAGGATCCATTGGCATTCGTCACCAGGTTGACGTGGTTGGCGATTGGGCCGATGTCCAATGTCTTGATGAGCCGAAACGGTGGTGTTGCCTCGAATACCTGCGCTTTGCCGACATCCTTGAGCGTGAACCAGACTTGCTTGCCGTCCGGCGATGCCGCGATGTTCGGGCAGAACGGGCTTGCTTGTTCGACATGACCGACGATCTTGTGAGTCTCTACCGAGACCACTACTGTTTCAGGATTGAATGACGAGCAAACATAGCCGTACTTACCATCGGGCGAAAAAATCTGCATGCCGGGGCCGGCCGGCGTCTGGATGCGCAGTTTCTCTTTATAGGTGTGAGCGTCCAGGACCGCCACATAGTCTTCGCCGCGCACGGTCACCCAGACTTCCTTGCCATCTGGTGTAAAGAAGGCTTCGTGCGGCGCCCGGCCTACGTAGGTTTTGTGCTTCACGGTGTTGGTGCGGGTATCGATGAACGAGACTGAGTTGGTGCCGATGGATACCACCGCCAGCGTTTTATGATCCGGCGAAAACCCTAAGCCGTGTACCAATACTTCACCGCGATAGAGCGGGCTTAAGTTGCCTGGCTGCATATCACCCAGGCTGATGACCCCGAGTAACTTGTTATCAACTGGATCGGTGACCGACAGCGTGTTGGAAAATTGCTCTGCTGCGTAAACGCGATCTTGATGGCTGATTGGAATGTCTTTCGAAGATGCTTGGCCGGGGGCTTGGCCTGCAAACACGAATGCCGGGCCGGTAAGCAATGCACCGGCGATGAACGCAGTGGGTAGTCTCATGTGAGTACCTTTATGGCCGTTAACAGAGGATTACGGTTTGGAAACCAATGGTTGTGTAGGCGACGCCACTGAAGGTGGCAGGGGATCTCCCAAAGCCTGGCGCATCGCCGCAATTTCCTGTTGTTGGTCGACGATGATTTCCTGCGCCATGCGCTTGAGTTGTTCGTTTTGGCCGTACTTGAGCAGGGTCACTGCCATGTCGATGGCGCCTTGATGATGGGCAGACATGCTGGTGACAAAGTCACGATCAATGTTGCCAGTGGGCGTTGCGCCCATGTCTGCCATCATCTTTTCCATGGCAGTATTATTCTCTGCAATGAATGAGGCTTCAGCTGTTACTGCGCTGTCCTGCAGCGGCTCGTGGAGCTCATGGGCGTGCACTTTTAAAATGCAGCCAGTAAACGCCAGGGCGAGACAACACAGCAGTTTCTTTTCAAACATCGACACGTTGATTTCTCCAGTTAAGTCTCGATAAGGAAGACGTAGCAGGGCGCCTGTTATTCCATCGCTCACGAAATGGCTCAGTGGAGCCTCAACCATTTCAGAAAACCTCCGGGCATCGCCGTCGGTGCTTTCTGCAAAAGAATGGAGCGGGCATGCTGATGACGTACCATTTGCAGGCGGGTCAGAGACGTGCGTAGTTGCGATCTCTCACCCATGCACTGACGCACCTCATCCCGATGCAGTTGAAGGACCTTGACGACTGAGAGCGCGATGAACTGGGCTCCGTTTGGCTTGTTATCCATGACGCCTTCTTCACCCAATACTTCTCCTGGTCCCATTCGCGCGACTTCGACCCAGTTGTTCCCACTGCGTAACTGGACGGACACCACACCACTGCCGATGACCAATAGCTGTTCACTGATCTCATCGGCTTTCAACACAAAATCGCCGGCCGCCAGATGAGATGATTGCAGGTTCATTGCCAGACGATCTTTGTCCTCTGTCGTGAAGCTTGCGAAGATGCGCACGTCGTCCAGGACGAAGCGCGTGATCTTGGGTGCAGGGATCTCCGTGGCGTCGGCAATATCAATTCCGGATGCACGCAAATGCCTATAAGTGATGTCGTAAAGGCGATTGCGTGCGGTGATTTTTTCGGCAGGCGTGCCGACAAAACCGATGACTTCATACTCCAGTAAGCCTTCGGTGATGCCTTTGAGGATTACCTTTGGCGCAGGAGCTGGCAGTAGCGCGGAATAACCCAGCAGCGCCTGCTCCAATATGTCCTGGATGCGCTCAGGCCGAAATCGAAGGGGCAGATGCAGGCTTATCGTCACCCCGTGTTGGTCTTCAGGCCGGCTCATGTTTTGTATTTTGGTTTTCGCCGCAACCGAGTTTGGGATGACTACGGTGCTGCCTTGGGAGGTCAGCAACAACGTCGCCCGCCAATCGATATCGGTGACCCGGCCTTCCATGCCATCGATTTGAATCCAGTCGCCCACTTGATAGGGCCGAGTGGCATTCAGGACGATCCCGCTAAACACATCGCTGAGTGTGCTTTGTAACGCCAGGCCGACAATAATGGCCAGCGCACCAGAAGTGGCCAGCAGCCCTTTTACGGGTAATTCCAGTACATAGGCTGCAGCCGCAACGGTGGCGACCAGGAAAATCAGGGCGCCGAGCACTTCCCTGATTAGGCGCCCTCCGCCTTCGGTCCTGGATATCAGAATTGCACCGAGCAATTGCGTCAGCATCCGGGCGCTTAAAAACCACCAGGCGATCATCAACAGTGAAGCAGTTAACTGCCAGGAGCCGGAATCAGCGTCGCGTACCGGTTGCAGCGGTGAGTAGCCTGAAAGAAGGATGGATGCGCTGTAACCGGTGTAGAGACAAATGCCAATGCCCACGCGCAGACCGGGCAGCCTTCGGGGAACAACCCACCAACCAATGATATCCGCGATTAATATCGCCCCGAGGAGGGCGCACAGCCATTCAATGTTCACGACGTGGTCCTCCAGGCCGGTGGTGTATTCGCGCTTTCACCTGCGCTGTGAAACAGGTGGTCAAGTGGCTACGCCCCGCCAGAATTGGTGGAGCTCGGCGCTGATAAATTCAGGCTGCTCTTCGAATACCCAATGTCCGCACTTCTCTATAACGCCACCTTTTGCAGAGGAAGCGATGTGTTGAGCGCAGGTATGGCAATGGTCACCAAAAGAGACTTC
Organism: Pseudomonas sp. R3-56; assembly: GCF_051132075.1. NCBI lineage: Bacteria > Pseudomonadati > Pseudomonadota > Gammaproteobacteria > Pseudomonadales > Pseudomonadaceae > Pseudomonas > Pseudomonas sp. R3-56. The sequence continues at coordinate 2,794,565 of NZ_CP071657.1, forward strand.
GCCACCCCAGGCCAACATCGGAATCTTCAGTTTTTCCCGGGTCAATTGCGCGGTCTGTTCTGCCATTTCGGGGATATACCCATAATGGTTCAGGCTCGCGCGGAGATTGCCCGGCTGCCGCATCTGCATAACGTAATAGTCAATGTCGCTCTCGGGCATCGCCGTTGGGTTGTAGGCAAAATCCCTGAAAAAATGCCGCAGATAGATATCTTCCCGGCCTTCAATAAGCGCCCGGGTGATGTCCATGTTCATGTGCATGCTCAGATGCCAATAAGGCACCCGAGGATCGACATACCCTGGAAAATCCAGGCCGAAAAAAGGTGTCTCGATGGTTGCCAGTGACAAGGCACGTTCAGACGCCAGGTAGGCCAGGGCGACCGAGGGTGGACCTCCCAGGTCGTGACTCAGAATGTGGAAGCTATTGACCTTTTCGACGTCCAGCAGGCCGAGCATATCTTTGGCGATATTGATGGGGTCGTAACCCTGGTAAGGCTTATCGCTGTCGGCGAAACCACGCAGATCAGGGGCGATGAACGTGTAATGTTGGGCAAGCCTGTCGATGACAGGCATGAACTCTCTATGGTTTTGTGGCCACCCATGCATGCAGAGGACTACCGGGCCTTTTCCGGCAACAACGTAGTTAAGTCGTACACCGTTAACGGTGGCGCGTTTGTGCGTCAGGTTTGTCATGGCGAGTGCCTTTTTTGTCCCGTCCTGCCAGAGGCCTTTCGGGTCTAGGACAGGGCGGGTTTGCAATTTGATGCATGCCGCACCCATCAGGGTGAGCGACATGCCGGAGGCTTAGTTCAGATGAGCCTTGAGTTCTGTACCCGCCTGCCTCATGGCCGCCTTGACTTCAGGCACCTGGCTCAATGGGTTCAGCAGGCCATAGTCATGGATCATGCCGTTGTAGCGAACCGCCGTGACATCGACTCCGGCCGCGTCCAGCTTCTGCGCGTAGGCTTCGCCTTCGTCGCGCAGGACATCCAGTCCCGCGGTTTGCACCAGGGCAGGTGGAAGTCCTTTCAACTGATCGATGCTGGCCCTAAGCGGGGAGGCATGAATCTCGGCCCGGGCATTCAGGTCGGTTGTGTAGCTGTCCCAGAACCAGGTCATCATGTTCTTGGTCAGAAAATGGCCTTCAGCGAACTGCTTGTAGGTGTCCGTCTCGAAGTTGGAGTCGGTGACCGGCCAGAGGAGCAACTGGAACCGAATTTTTGGGGTGGCTTTTTCTTTAGCCATCAGGCTCACGACGGCGGCCATGTTACCGCCGACACTGTTGCCGGCCACCGCCAGGCGCTTGCCATCCACGTTGATCTGTTTGCCGTTTTCGGCCACCCACTTGGTGGCGGCGTAAGCCTGGTTAATGGCAGTAGGATAATGTGCTTCAGGGGACGGTGTGTAATCGACGTACACCGCAACGGCGCCGGAAGAGACGACCAGATCACGAATCAGACGCGCATGCGTTGGGTAATCCCCCAGAACCCAGCCTCCACCATGAAAGAACATGAAGGCTGGAAGCTCGCCTTTTACTTTTTCAGGCCGCACCACCGTCAGTTTGATGGTTTTGCCATCGGCGGTGATGGTCTTGTCACTCACCTCAACGCCCGACATATCGACCTTTACCGAGTTTTGTGCTCCCGTAAGAACCGCGCGGGCTTCTTTGGGGCTCAACTGCTCCAGAGGTTTTCCTCCTCCTGCCGCCAGTGCATTCAGAAAGGCTTGGGTTTGATGTTCCGGTACTGGGGTTACAGCGGCCATTGCGGACCCAACCGATAGGGCGATCATCGCCGGCACTGCTTTCGCTACGTGTTTCATGTTGCCTCCTGAAGCTATTGGTTTATATGAAGTGTGTAAGGAGGAGGGCGGCTATCGGCGTCGCCCACTCAGTCTTATGTGGATGGGTTACTGGGCGAGATAGCCGCCATCTACGGCTAGACTCTGTCCCGTTACGAAGCTGGCTGCGCCGGAGGCGAGGAACAGGATCGTCTGAGCCACCTCCTCAGTGGTCCCAAGACGTTTGGCAGGTATCAGGCCGCTCAATGCTTCTTCGGTGAGACCCACCTCGGCCAACCTGTGAAGCATTGGCGTGTTCGTAGGGCCGGGAGCTACGCAGTTGACTCGAATGCCGGTCGCGGCGACCTCCAGCGCGGCAGACTTGGTCAGTCCCTCCACTGCGTGTTTGCTGGCTGCATAGAGGGCGCTGCCGGGAAAGCCGACACTTCCGCCGATTGACGACAAGTTGACGACGCTGCCAAAGCCCTGCCGTTTCATGGCGATCAACTCGTGCTTCATGCTGAGCGCCAGCCCCAGCACATTGGTATCGAACACCTCGCGGTAGATCTCTGTGGTGATCTGGTCGATGTCAGTGAACGTACCTTCGATGCCAGCGTTGTTTACGGCAACATCCAGGCGCCCGTATTTGGCGTCTACAAATTCCACAGCCGTCACCACGTTGTTCTCGAATCGAACATCGACGTTAACGAAGTCAGCATCTGCCGCCCCTGCCTCGAGCAGTTCTTTACGCAACGATTCGCCAGCTTCGGCTCGCCTGCCGGTCGCCACGATTGATGCACCGTTGCGGGCGAATGCGAGGCAGACGGCTCGACCAATTCCGGTTAATGCTCCGGTCACAAGAACGACATTACTCATCATGGTTTCCTCTTTCTAATACGACATGGCGACGTCAGCACGACGCAGCGCGTGGGGTCTCTCGACGTCAAACCAACCGCGAACCGCCATCGACATTGATCGTGGCGCCGTTCATAAAGCCGTTGCTCATCAAAAACACAACGGCTGCACCTGCTTCGTCCGCCGTGCCGAGGCGATGCAGCGGCAGGGCTTGTTCCAACGCGGCGACATAGCCATCGCGGGCATCGCCCAAGGTTTTCGTGAGAATCGGCGTGTTTGTCGGACCCGGAGACAGGGTATTGACCCGAATGGGCGCCAGTTCCAAAGCGAGGCCGCGGGCTAGTGCTTCCATGGCCGCTGATGCAGCAGCGAGCACCGCGGTGCCGTAAGCGTTTGGTCGATCGGCTAATGCACCTGAAATGAACGTCACGGAACCCTGTTTGGAAAGGCGATCACCGAGCGCCCGCAAGGCATGGATCGATGCCCAGATTCGCTCGTCAAAAGCGCGCTGCAAATACGGGATGTCCGCTTCAAGCACTTTGCCGGCGACGAAGGTACCGGCCAACAGCACCAGGTGATCGACCTTCGGGATGTCTGCCAGAGCGGCGCGGATTTGTTCGGGTTGGGTGATATCTGCCGAACGCCAGCCGTCGAACTCATGGGTCTGGGCGGCTTGCTCTGCGCGCTGCGGATCGATACCCAGGACAATGACTTTTGCACCGCGGGCCTTGGCCTGAGTCGCTGCAGCCAAGCCAATGCCGGAGGTCCCGCCAAAGACAACAATGTTCTTGCCTGCTAAATCTCCGGTTATGGCGCCCTGCGTAGATATAATAGAGCTCATGTCTCAATCCTCATGCTGATTGCGGGTGGTGTATGTTTTGAAGTCTGGCCGACGCTACTTAATAGTCTGCCGAAGGGACGTTCGGAGCCAGATCGATACGGCGTGTGCAAAAGCTGCCACATCTTTTCCGTTACCGGTAATGACCCATTTCAATGTCACAACATCATCGGGAATAAATATCGTGCCGTAGCTTTTCAGCTTAATCACCAATTCCACCGAATTGCCGGTGGTTGCCTCTTTGCCAACCAGAACTCCTGCTTGTGCGAGCACTATCGAGCCCAGACCAATCCCGGCAACCAACTTGCGGGCTTTATCGAATTTCTGTAGCTGGGCGATAACATCGATGTTGTCCCATAGGTACTCTTTAGTTCCAGCTCCGTCCATAACAGCGATGGCATCGAAACATTCGCTATGCATTTCTTCGAGGTCATGCGCCTTAATGTTTTCAAAGGCCATTCCGTCCGTATTACGGACGTCGACGGAAAAGATCCTCAGGTTGTATTCTTTGCGCCATACACCCAGACACGACATGAGCATCGGCGCGTCAATCCGTCTTGGCGGAATAATGATCGCTAAATTTTTCATAGTGGATCCTGGCAACGCGGCTAATTAGAGATGTCGGATAAGAAACAGGTGCAGATGGGCTATCGCCTTTACCTGTCAGTCACTGCACCGGTTGCAGGCCTGTAATGAGCATCAACTAGTCGAAGTTGAAAATACAGGTGCGCTGCGGATTAGGACCTACACCCCAAGGATGCAAATCAATTAGCGCCCCGGTTTTGAAGGGCCGGCGGTATTCGCGCTAAATTCGTGTAAGTCCTAAATGTCGGCGTGCGTTCTCTTTTCGGCGACGCGCAAATATGATTCAACGACGAAAGGGTTCACTCACTGACCAACCTGCAGAGTGATCCTTCTGCAGCGGCTTATTGTCAATTGAATGCGTTGAGAAAATCTGTGAGGTGTTTAATGAGTCAGCCATCGGAAGAGCAAGGTTTCGAAAGTTACAATCAAATCAGGGTGCACTTCCATGTGTGCCCATCTCTGCCTTGCCTGGAAGTACAAGGTGCCCTTGATCGCCTCGCATTGCTTCCCGGATGCATTGATTACGCTTTAACGTATTGGCAGCAAAATGCATTTCAATGGTCCATTGCCGGTGTATGGACTAATGAGGAAGACCGCAATCGTCATTACTGCGGTGAGCAAATTCAAGTTCTTTTCAAATGCCTTATTCAGCAAAGTGCCTCATTGATCATCTGCAGCGAAGGGCAGATTTTGCACCCCGAGACAGAGAACATCTGAGCGTCACACATCCGGGAGGAAAAATGGCATGAGCCTCGAAAAGCGCTATCAACCTTACCTCGGCCCCGCAGCAGGATGGGGAGCACTGGTATCCGTTGCGAAATACTGGGTGCGAAGCGGTAACGCGATGAGGAATGTCCGCGCGCTTCTGAAGGTCAATCAAGGAAACGGTTTTGATTGCCCCGGTTGCGCCTGGGGCGAGAGCCCTGAAAAGGGCCCAGTCAAATTCTGCGAAAACGGTGCGAAGGCGGTGAACTGGGAGGCAACAACCCGGCACGCGGGACCGGCATTTTTCAGAAGGTATAGCGTTTCCTGGTTATCCGGCCAAAGCGATTACTGGCTGGAGCACCAAGGGCGCTTGACGCACCCGATGCAGTTCGATGCGGCTTCCGGTCACTACGTTGAAGTGAGCTGGGATGAGGCGTTTGCCTTCATCGCCCAACAGCTAAATCAGCTGGAGTCCCCAGACCAGGCCGAGTTTTATACGTCGGGCCGGGCCAGTAATGAAGCCGCATTTCTGTACCAGCTGTTCGTCCGGGCCTATGGCACGAACAACTTCCCGGACTGCTCCAACATGTGCCATGAAGCCAGCGCCATTGGAATGTATGAATCTTTGGGCGTGGGGAAGGGGACGGTGACCCTAGAGGACTTCGCCAAGGCCGATGCGATTATCGTGATGGGGCAGAATCCCGGAACCAATCACCCGCGGATGCTGGAGACCCTGCGCGAAGCGGTTAATCGAGGTGCTCAGGTTGTCGTGTTCAATCCCCTGAAGGAGCGCGGCCTCGAACGATTCCAGCATCCTCAGCATCCGCTGGAAATGTTGAGTAATGGATCGAAGCCGACCAGTACAGCGTATTTTCGTCCAGCCTTGGGCGGTGATATGGCGGCTATGCGCGGGATGGCGAAATTCCTTTTGCAGTGGGAAAGGTTAGCGCAAGCGAACGGCGCAGAGCCGGTGTTTGATCAGCGCTTCATCGAAGAACATACCTCGGGTCTGGAAGAGTATGTGGAGACCGTAGAGTCGACGCAGTGGGACGAGATTCTAGCGTTGTCGGGCATGACGCTGGAGGACATAGAGGCGGCTGCGCGCGTCTACCGGAAGGCGAGCAATGTGATCGTTTGTTGGGCCATGGGCTTGACGCAGCATGCCCATTCGGTCGCCATCATCCAGGAGGTGATCAACCTGCAACTGCTGACCGGGAACATGGGACGCCCAGGCGCTGGCGTATGTCCTGTGCGTGGCCATAGCAACGTCCAGGGCGATCGCACGATGGGGATCAATGAGCTTCCACCTGAATGGCTGCTGGATGCCATTGAAGCTCGCTTTCATTTCAAGGTACCGCGTCATTCAGGGCATAACACGGTGGCCGCCATCAAGGCGTTCGAGGAAGGCAAGTCGAAAGTCTTTATTGGTCTGGGCGGAAATTTTGCGCAGGCAACGCCGGACACGCCTCGTACTCATGCAGCGCTCAGGCGCTGCGAATTAACCGTGCACATCTCCACAAAGCTCAATCGCAGTCATCTGGTTACTGGCAAACACGCTTTTATCCTGCCTTGCCTGGGGCGGACTGAAACCGACATGCAGGCATCGGGTCCACAGGGCGTCACGGTCGAAGATACGTTCAGCATGGTTCATCTATCTCACGGTCCTTTGCGCCCCCAGTCGTCTGAACTCAAGTCCGAACCGGCGATAGTTGCGGGACTGGCGAAAGCGGTATTAGGCACGCATCCAATAGATTGGAGTTGGGTGATAGAGGATTACGGTCGGATTCGTGCGCTGATTACCGACGTCATTCCCGGGTTCGTTGGTTTCAACGAGCGACTTAAAGCGCGTGGCGGATTTCACTTAGGCAACGACGTTGCTCTGCGTATCTGGCGCACTTCGACATCCAGGGCGCGCTTCATTTCGAACCGGTTGCCGGGCGACCAGATTATTTCTCTCGCAGAAAAAACCGGCGATCGGGCAGACCTTCTTCTGCAAACCCTTCGTTCTCACGACCAATACAACACGACTGTTTATGGGCTCGATGACCGTTATCGCGGTGTTCACGGTACTCGACAAGTCATATTCGTAAACGCTGAAGATATCACTCGGCTAGGATTTGAACCGGGAGAACAGGTCGATATTGTCTCGCTGTGGCCGGATAAGCGAGAGCGTCGGGTGACCGGTTTTACACTCATCGCATACGACATACCTCCAGGCCAGGCCGCTGCTTATTATCCCGAGACCAACCCACTTGTCCCATTGGACAGTTACGGGCATCGAACCTTCACACCAACGTCCAAGTCTGTCGCCATAAAACTTGTAAGGTCAGCCGTTGAGGCGGGTGGCCTCTTGATTTCTTATGTTTCGGTTCCGTGATATCGCGGAAAACCAAAAGGACACCGCCAGGCACACGTCAGAATTACCAAGAAGCCCAATTGTTCGCGGAGCTGGGCCATCTCGGGGCTGGGGGCATCCTTTTCAAACATCCAAAGCATGCCCTCAGATGTGCCCCCAACGAAGCAATCAACTGGAAGTGAATGGAGCTCCATGGTGTGTGGAAAGGCGGAAATGATCAGATGAACAGCCTGCCTGACGAAAGCTAAAGACTGTCAGGGTCGCCGAAAAACATCTGAATCCGCGATCTCAACCAGCGTTCGCCCGGGTCGTTGTCCTGGGAGCCGCGCCAGGCCATGTGCAGTTCGAAGCTGCGCACCGGGATCGGTGGGTCTTCGGCGCGCACGCCGCCGGCAGCGGTCAGTGCTTCGGCGGTGTAGTCGGGCACGGTGGCGATGATGTCGGTGCCCGACAACAGCGTGCTCAGGCCGTTGAACTGCGGTACGGCCAATACCACATGGCGCTTGCGGTCGAGCTTTTCCAACTCTTCATCAATGAACCCGCTCAAGTCGCCGGCAAAGGACACCAACGCATGGGGGCGGGCGCAGAATTCGTCTATCGTCAGACGTCCCGGTGCGGTGTCGGCGCGCAGCACTTTCGGCGAGCTGCGCCGCAAGACCTTGCGCTTGGCGTTGGCCGGCAGGTCGTCGGTGTAGCTGACGCCGATGGAGATTTCGCCAGAGGCCAGCAAGCCCGGCATCAGGATGTAATTGACCCGGCGCACCACCAGCACGATGCCTGGCGCTTCGGCCCGCAGGCGCTTGAGCAGCATCGGCAGCAGGGCGAACTCGGCGTCATCCGACAGGCCGATGCGAAAGACCGAGGTGCTGGTGGCCGGATCGAATTCCGCCGCCCGGCTGACCGCCGTGGAAATCGAATCCAGGGCCGGAGAGAGCAGGGCGAAGATTTCCACCGCCCGCGCGGTGGGCTCCATGCTGCGCCCGGTGCGCACGAACAGCGGATCGTCGAACAGGCTGCGCAGGCGCGATAGCGCGGCGCTGATGGCCGGTTGGCCGAGGAACAATTTCTCGGCGGCGCGGGTCACACTGCGCTCATGCATCAATGTTTCGAACACGATCAACAGGTTCAGGTCGACACGACGCAGGTCATTACGATTCATCTGGGGTCCTGGCAGATTCGGCAAGCTTGACGTGGGCGGCCAGATGGGAACAATGGCCGGCATGAATCTTACGGGGAAAGGCTGGTACTCTGCACCGGCTAATTGCATTTTTCAGGGCGGGGTCCTACAGGGCCGGTTCAGTTTTCTTGCTGCGGAATCAATGACAGGCATGTCGACTATTAATAGCCACTGATGGTCTTGGCTACAAAGCCCGGATAGAGTTCATGGCATTAGAGGTTACTTTGACGAGGTTTGCGATGTCCCGCACGATCCGTTTTCACAAGTTTGGTGGTGCCGAGGTGCTCAAATGCGAAGAGCATGCGGCGGCTCTTCCTGCGCCAGGAGAAGTGCAGGTCCGCGTCGAAGCGATCGGCATCAGTTGGTACGACACCCTGTGGCGCCAGAACCTGGCATCGTCCCAGGCGCGCCTGCCTTCAGGCCTGGGCCATGAAATGGCCGGCGTGGTGACAGCCGTCGGCGACGGGATCGATGACTTGGCCGTGGGCGACAAAGTCGCCAGCTTCCCCGCCGAGAGCCCGAACGATTATCCGGTGTACGGTGAGGTCATCGTCCTGCCGCGCACCGCTTTGACCCGCTATCCCGACGTGCTCAGCCCGATCGAGGCCGCGGTCCATTACACGCCGCTGCTGATCGCCTATTTCGCCTACATGGACCTGGCAAGGGTCAAGCCCGGGCAGTTTGCGCTGGTGACCGATGCCAGCCATTGCGCCGGTCCTTCCTTCGTGCAACTTGGCAAGGCGTTGGGCGTGCGGGTGATCGCCGCCACCAAGACGGCTGAAGAGCGTGAATACCTGCTGTCGCTGGGCGCCGAAAAAGTCATCGTCACCGAAGAGCAGGACTTGTTGATGCAAATCAACAAGCTCACCGACAGCCGTGGCGTCGATGTGGTGTTCGACGGCTTGGGCGGGCCACAGATGTCGCTGCTTGGCGATGTCCTGGCGCCCCGTGGCAGCCTGGTGCTGTATGGCTTGCAGGGCGGCAACCAGACGCCGTTTCCAGCCTGCGCGGCGTTCCAGAAGAACATCCAGTTCTTTGTCCACTGCATCGGCAATTTCACCGGCAAGCCGGAGCTGGGTATTCTTCAGGACCAGGTCGCGTTGCAGCGGGCGTTGCGTGATATCAACCAATTGACCGCCGACCGTGTCCTGTTGCCCCTCAAGACTCGGGTGTTCCCGTTCTCCGAGTTCGTCGAGGCCCATCGTTACATGGGCGAATGCCCTTGCCGTGAACGCGTTGCCCTCCAGGTAGTCGATCCCGCCTGATTTCCTCTCTTGCGCAAGAGTCATCGTTTCGACTCTTGCGCTGTTTTCGGCCGCCCTGGCCAGTCTTCTTGACCGTTCTGTGTGTCTGTCCTTCAGCAGGCCTGCGCATGGCTGCGCACGAATCAACGACGCCGTTTACTCCCGGCTGTCGAAAGGCGGCATCTTGCAAAAAGCAACTGAACTGGTTTTTGCCGCCAATCTGTATCTTTTAATCATTACTCAAGTCTTGATAATTGAATACTGACTTTCGAACTCAAGGAGGAATTGCTGCGCAGCACTCGTTTGCGCGGCCGTCTGCTGTTTCTTGTTCCTATTTAAAGTGTCCGGGGTGTTGTTTACTCTTGGTCGCCTGCTGACTTGAAGAAGATATCTTGGCTCGGCATGTTCCTTATTTTCTGTCTCCATTGTCTGTGGGACGCTGTAAGAAATCTCCTAGGACGGTTTGATAGGTGGGCTAAGACCAATGAATACGGGTGCTTTTGGCGAGAAGAAAAAAACAGGGGGCACGATCCATACTTGTGTAGATTAATTACATCGCGCGAAAGCAAAGTGTATCGTCAATACTCTTAATAAATGGCAAAGGCATTCACCCGACTGGCGCGTCGAGCAATCAACGTGGTGTGGGTGCGACGTCGATAAACGGATTTTAGGTAAAAGTTATGAGTGCAATTCATCAACAAGCAATGACTTACGTATATCAACAGGTATTGCAACGCTTGTTGGAATTTTATTCCCGTGCGGAACGGACCGCACTGCAGCTTCTGGTCCAGCGATTGATCGTCGCCGCTGGCGGTATTGAACGAATTGGCACCTATCGGGTGCTGGTGGCCCAGGATGGCAGTCGGGAGGGGTTCTATGCGCTGACGGCCCTGCGCGCCGCGCAGTTGAGCATTGCTGGCCGGCATCCGACGACTTTCGACCTGCGCGTCGCCACGCCACGCCTGGGCGAGATGACCCAGGCCACCCTGGAGAATATTCACTGTTGCTACAGCGCTCTGTTCCTCTACGACGATCCACGGGTAGAGCTGCTGATGGCGGACAATCGAGAGGTGGTGCCGTTTGATCGCTCCAAGCCGTTATCGGCGCAAGGGCGCGAGGCCAATCGCACTGACATGCTGATGCTTGGGCACCTGCGTTCCTCCGACAGTCTCCTGGGCGTGGGCGACGAAGGCTACCTGGCGATGGCGGAGTTCTACAAGAACATGGCTCGCTGGGATGCGGGCGTGGATTCATGGGTCAGTTGCGACACGCCACGCCAGCAAAAGCAGTTCCTGTCCGGGTTGCGCCGGGCGACCCGCAAGATCGGTCTGGTGTTTGAGCCCGTGGGTGGATTCGACGGCCTGTTTGCCCAACTCGATTTCCTGGGCAGTGACCTGTTCCGGCGTTTTTATGGCCAGGAGCACCTGGGTGTCTGGCAACCCGAAGGGCGGCTGGAGGCCTGCCGGCAAGTAGGGCACATCCGTATTGATGATCTGATCACCGAGCGGCTGGAGGAGAGCAACTGGGCGTTGTTCAGCGAATTCCTCGGCGTCAGCTCCGATGAGCTGGTTGCGCCATCGCTCGAGCATGAATACCTGAGCCCGTACCTCTCGGCCCATCTATGTGGCTTGCAGGCCTGTCATCAGCAGGAGCGCGGCTATGCGGCTGGCTACACCGATTACGTGCAACGCATGATCATGGTCATGCACCGCAAGCGTATGCCGGAGCCCGTCTGCCAGCAGGTCCAGGGGCTGTTGGGTTCACCGTCGGAGATTCCCGAGCGTCGAACCGTGATCGCCCTGGAAACGGAAAAAAATCTGAATCTGAACGAAACGCAACTGGTGTGCATGCTGTTTGCGCCCTTCGTTGAAAAGGGCGCCGGCCTGGAGCATTTTCTGCGGTGCTGTCATCCCGGCATGCTGGTGGGCATGCCCGACCTGCACAGGGCGTTGCGGGGCGGCCCGGTCACGGATCAGGTGGCGCATTGGATGGTCGATGTCAGTGGCCTGCCCGTTGCGATGCTGTGCAAGTTGTACCGGGCCCGAATCACCACGCCGGAGCCGGAGATCATCCGGGCGGACCTGCAAACGGCCATGGAACGCGCTGATACGGACCAGGGCGGGCAAGGCGCCGATGATCCCGGCGAACGTGCAGCGCGGCGCTGAGGGACGGGGTTTGACGTATTTTGTCGTGAACACCCAGGCCCGGTTGGTGAGGGTTCGGTTCGGTGGACCGGTCTTATGAAGGGCCACCGTGAAACAGACTTCACCTACCAGGCGGTTTATCGGTACCTGACGAACCTGATCAATGAGCTGGGCGCTGATGCTCGGGTGCGTCTGCCGTCACTGCGGCAGTTGGCCGAGCGCCTCAATGTCTCCATATCCACCATCCAGTACGCTTATTCCCTGCTGGAAAAGGAAGGGCGGGTCTATTCGATTGCCAAGTCCGGATACTACGCATTGCCGATGGTCAGCGTGTCCACTCTTGGCGATGGCGATGATTTGCTGGAGACCCTGTACGTCAACGCGCGTCGCCCAGGCATGCTGGTGCTCAGCGGTGATGAACCGGCTTCGTTGCAGCCGCTCGACAGTCCGCTTCTGTTGCTTGAACGCGAGCTCCTGCGCCAGTACCCGCGCGCTTCACAACATCCCCTGCAGCCCTGGGGAGAGCAGGAGTTGCGAACCGCACTGGCGGCACGCTACACCTCTTCACCGTCGCGATGCTGGAGTGCCGATGACGTCTACATCGGCGCTGACTTGCGCGGCGTTCTGGAAATCCTGATTGCGGTGCTGGCACTCAAGGGCAACACGGTGCTCGTGGAGTCGCCCTGCGAATGGACCGTCCTGCGTTTGTTGCAAGCGGCCGATATCCGCGTTATCGAGCTGCCCTTGCTGGCCGAGGGGGAAATCGATATTGAACAGTTGGAGCGGTTGCTGGCGAATGAAACGGTATGCCTGATGGTGGTGTCTTCGGTGTTGAGCATGCCCAGGGGCAGGTTGAAAAGTGCAGCCGACCGGCGGGCACTGGCGCGTCTGCTGGAGCAGTACGGCACGTGGGTACTGGAGAACGACAGCCATACGGAGTTGGTATTCGAGCCCGGCGCGTTGCCTTTTCGAGAGTGGCTCGACCCGGACCGGCTGATCGTGTATTCCACCTTCGAGACAACCATAGGGCCCGAGGCGCCCTACGGTTATGTGCTGTCGCGCCAGCTGACGCTGATGTTGCAGCGTCATTTCCTGTTGCGCGCATTTCGTCTTTCGCCGATTCGCCAGAAAGCGATTGCGCGTTTATACAACAATGGCCGGATCGACCAGCATCTACTGGTATTGCGACGCCTGCTACGCGAAAGCGCCGCGTCGGCGACGCAACTGTTGCGCGAGCGAGTCGGAGACTGCCTGCAATGGGAGGAGCCCGAGGGCGGCGCAACAATCTGGGTACGCTCTTCACGCCAGGTCGATCTGCGGCGGGTTTTCCAACGGCTGCTCGCCCGGCGAATCGTCATCGCGCCGGGAGAGCTGTTCAGCACCCAAGGACGATATGACCAGCATTTTCGGTTGGCTCATGCTCTCGACGGCGTGGGCGGCCGGGAAGCGGCCTTCAGCGCATTGGCCGAGGCCTTGAGGCTCGAACAATCCTGATCGCGGGGCGATGGATCGAACCCGTCGCGTGATGGTCGAACTGTCAGTAAACTGCCTTCATTTTTCCGAGCCACTCCATTCCGAGGTTTTGCATGACAGTCAGTCCATTTGCGGGCAAGCCGGCGCCGGCAGAGTTGTTGATCGATATCCCGCGACTGGTGACGGCGTATTACACCGGCCGGCCCGACGCCTCGATTGCGACCCAGCGTGTCGCGTTCGGCACTTCCGGGCATCGTGGCAGTTCGTTCGATCTGGGGTTCAACGAATGGCACGTACTGGCCATCAGTCAGGCGATCTGCCTGTACCGTGAAGCCCAGGGCATCGACGGACCGCTGTTTGTCGGTATCGACACTCATGCACTGTCGACTCCGGCGGGAGCCAGCGCGTTGGAAGTGCTGGCCGCCAATGGCGTGACCGTGATGATCGCCGAGGGTGACGAGTACACCCCGACGCCAGCGATTTCCCACGCCATCCTGTGCTACAACCGTGGCCGGACCACTGGGCTGGCTGACGGCATCGTCATTACGCCGTCGCACAATCCGCCACAAAGTGGCGGCTACAAATACAACCCCACCAATGGCGGTCCGGCCGATACCCATATCACCAAATGGATTGAAGCCAAGGCCAACGAGCTGTTGGCCAACCAGTTGGCCGGCGTCAAGCGCATCAGCTACGAACAGGCACTCAAGGCCCAAACCACTCACCGTCACGATTACCTCAATACCTACGTGGCAGACCTCGGCAACGTCATCGATTTCGACGCGATCCGTGGTGCAGGGCTGCGCCTGGGCGTAGACCCGCTGGGCGGCGCTGGCGTGCGCTACTGGCCCGCCATCGCCGAGCACTATCGACTGGACCTGGAAGTGGTCAACACCCAGGTGGATTCCACCTTCCGCTTCATGACGGTCGATTGGGACGGGCAGATCCGCATGGACCCGTCCTCCAGCCACGCCATGCAAGGGTTGATCGGTTTGAAGGAGCGCTTCGACGTGGCCTTCGCCTGCGACCCGGACCATGACCGCCACGGCATCGTGACGCCGAGTGGCGGCTTGCTGGCGCCGAACAATTACCTGGCGGTCTCCATCGATTACCTGTTCCAGAATCGGCCGCAATGGCGTGCCGATGCGGCGGTCGGCAAGACCGTGGTCAGCAGCGGCCTGATCGACCGCGTGGCCAAGCGCCTGGGCCGCCGCCTCTATGAGGTGCCGGTGGGCTTCAAGTGGTTCGCCGACGGCCTGTTCGATGGTTCCCTTGGCTTTGGCGGCGAAGAAAGCGCCGGAGCCTCGTTCCTGCGCAAGGATGGCGGCGTATGGAGCACCGACAAGGATGGGCTGATCCCGGCCTTGTTGGCCGCTGAAATGACGGCTCGCACCGGTCGCGACCCAAGCCAGGCCTATCGCGCCCTGACGGACGAGCTGGGCGAGCCGTTCTCGGTACGTGTCGATGCCAAGGCCAGCCCGCAGCAGAAAGCGCTGCTGAGCAAGCTGTCGCCGGATCAGGTCCAGTCCACTGAACTGGCGGGCGAAACGATCCAGAGCATCCTCAGCCACGCCCCGGGTAACGACCAGGCCATCGGCGGCCTGAAAGTCATGACCGAAAATGGCTGGTTTGCCGCGCGTCCGTCCGGCACCGAGGACATCTACAAAATCTACGCCGAAAGCTTTATTGGCGACGAGCACCTGAAACAGCTGGTGGTCGAGGCCCAGGCGCTCGTGGATGGCGCGATTTCCGGGCAGTGATCGAGTCCTTTTCGCGAGCAGGCTCGCTCCCACAGGTAATCTGACTGTGGGAGCGAGCCTGCTCGCGAAGGGCATAGTCCCCTGAAATAGCGCAATACCAACCTGCCATATCACTTTCATTTCATCGTCTAAATGGCTGACAGCAAAGCTTTTGGCTGGAATCCGGCTGCAAATCCAGACACCATAGCCCTCATGGTTCTGAACACCGGAGTCCTTCAGCGTGTCGCAACACACTCCCGATCTTCCTCCCGAACTCCTGCCACTGGCCCAGATGCCCTGGCTCAAGCGCCTGGCTGCGCGATTTTTTGGTCATGGCCTGACGCGCCTGCGCGCCCAGCATCGGGCGTCCTGGTTGCATGGCCAAGCCGATGGCTTTCGTAGCGGGCACACCGCGGGTTTTGATTATGGTTTCAAGGAAGGCAAGGCCGAAGGCCTGGAAGAGGGGCGTCAGGTCCTGCTCATCAGGGATTCGCGCAGCACCGAGCATCCGGAGCCTAAAGTCGACGATCTGTTGTTCGATGACTGGCGCCTGCCGCTTACCGCCGAACTGAAAAAGCGCATCAAGGCCGACGTCGCGCGCCTGCTACCGGCGCACGCGCAACCCAGCAGCGCGCAGTGGAAGATGATTTTCAGCGATACCCCGGCGACGTCGGTCGTCGCGGGAGCAGGCGCAGGCAAGTCCACAACGCTGGTACTGCGCATCGTGCTGCTCTGTCATTACTTGGGGTTCGAGCTGGATTCGATGACCGTGGTCACGTTTACTCGCGAATCGCGCAAGGACTTCATGCAGAAGCTCATCGACATGTTTGCGCTTTGGGGGCATGCGATCAGCCTGGCGCAGGCACGCGAGCTGGTGCGCACGTTCCACTCACGAATCCTGCCCATGGTGCGCAGCCTGCCTGGATTCGAACGGCTCCAGGCCTTCGAGGCGCTGAGCCTTCGCGCCGGGCCAAATGACGATGGCGCCTTGGCCAGCCCATTCGACTTGCGCATCAACGAGGTCCAGCGCCAGCACCTCAACGCCTGTTATCACAGCCTCTACAAGCGTGACGAGCGTTTCCGCGAGCTGATCAAGCCGCTTTCCCGGCACGCCTTGCAGCTCAAGACGCTGGAGCGCGATCACCCGGATGTGCAGAAGCGGATAGCCGTGACTGAACTGGCGGCCCAGCGCGACGAAGCACTGTGCGACGCGATCGAGGATCTCTGGTTCAAGGCGGGCGCCTGGCCACTCAAGGGGATCGAGCCGAAACGCCAGGCCTTCGAAGTCAATGGTTCCAGGTTTCATTGCCACGGTTACGTTCCGTCGCTGGACGCCTGGGTAATGCTGGGTTTCGATCCACGTGAGGATTCTCAGCTCAGCCGGCCCGGCGCCAAGCTGAGCCTGCGCGCGGAATGGGCTGTAAAGCGGACCCTGTTTCAAGCTTTCTGCCGTAAACCTTTGATATGGCTAGATAGTTATGAGGAGTCCAGGCGCGTATTGGCCTCGTTGGCCGGGGAGGCCAGTGCCGGTCCGGGGTTCGATTACAAGGTCAAGGGAGAGCTGGGCTCCGCCCCTTTGCTGGACTGTTTTGTCGCGGCGGCAGGGTTCATCGAGAATCTCGGCCTGGATGTCCCTGATGCCGTGGGCCAGATGAGTTTCTCCCATGACGATCCCGATCGGTATTTCTTCGAAGCGTTGAGCCGCTTCTGGCGCGCTTTCGAGGATCATCTGCTCGACCAGTCGCCGCCGGTCATGACCTACAACCGCATGTTTGCGCTGTTCAGCGAGCATTCAGAGGAAAACTTCAAGCTGCTCGATGACGCGCTGTTGCGGCCGATGGCCCACTTGATGATCGACGAGTTCCAGGATGTTTCGCCGCAGATCGTCTCCTGGATCCGAGCGAGCCTGCGCGAAGTGCGCAGGCGCGGTACTGCCCTGCACGTGGGGCGCGCCGCCCAGCGTTCTTCGCTGTTGTGCGTGGGTGACGACTGGCAATCGATCTATGGCTGGCGCGGCAGTTCGCCAAGTTTTTTCATGGCTTTCAACAAGCAATTCCCGTCCCCGGCCAGCACGCGGGTGATGCTCACCGAAAACTACCGCAGCCATCAATACATCATCGACGCCGCCGAGCATGTCGTGCGCGCGGCGGAGGCCATGCCTGGCAAAAAAGCCAAGGCCAGCGGCGTGTCACGAACGCCAAGTCCGGTCAATGTGCTGGATCGGGATGACGAGGGGTTGGCGCGGCGGCTTGATGAGCATTACCGGAAGGGTGATTCGATCTTGATGCTGTATCGAAGAAGTAGCGATAAGTCACTGTTGGAAAAGCATATTCAGCCAATAGTTAATGTTGATTCTAGCTTGCCGATGCCAATGAGGCGCTTCAGGCAAATGACTTATCACAGCGCGAAAGGCCTTGAGGCGGATGCGGTATTCCTGCTGGGTGACTGCCAGCATCTAACCAGTTCGCCGTACAAGAACCAGGTCTACCGGATGGCCGGGCTGGGCCAGGACGGCGACACCGAACCGTACGACACGGCGCAAAAAGATGAGATTCTGCGCTTGGCATACGTGGGGATCACGCGGGCGGTGCAGCATTGCTACTGGTATGTGGACGGCCAGGACAGTCAAGCCGCCAACGCGCCCAGAGCCTCGGACCGTGTCGCGGCGGGCAAGCCATTCTTTGTCGATCATCGCCGTGCGCGCGGCTGATACGTGTCAGTTGCCCGATAGCCACAAAAAAGCCCGTGGCGAGGGAGCTTGCTCCCGCTCGGCTGCGGAGCAGTCGTAAACCTACGGGTGCGGTGTGCCTGATACTCCGCATTGGCAGGTTTTGGGGCCGCTTTGCAGCCCAGCGGGAGCAAGCTCCCTCGCCACGGGTTTGTCGATTGCCTTGAATGAACCGCATCAGTGAATGTGGGCTTTTTGTTCAGGAAGCGAATCGTCGCAAGCCAACCGGCGGTACGAAGGCTTCAAGCTCGGCTTCCACCGCTTCGATGATCCGCTCCACATCGGGCGCGTTCATCACGGTGGCGCAGGGGATGCCTGCAATCGCGATCATGGTTTCGCCGCTGGCACGGTCGAACAGCCGGGCAACCATGCTGCCCGGCGCATCCATGCTGGCCTCGAAGCCCATGGGATGGAAATGCCAGCGCATCAATTGGCAGGCGTTGGGGAACGTAACCTTGCTGAAAGATCCTTTATTCATCTGTAGCCCGCCTTCTTCATCAAGCGCTTCCGTTTGCTCATGTCAGGAAGGAAGAGCCATCATGGCCCTACCAGTGAGAATTAAAATAGCACCGGAAAATGAAGCTGATGTGGATTTTTTCAGTCCGTTTGGCGATTGGTTCAGTTTTTTTGATCTGGATCATGACTTAACCGGGAATGTTCAGAATGCCATCATCGGTTGCGTGAAGTTTATTGCCGTTGGGACGACGGCTCTGGATCGCGGTATTTCAGCGCTATCAGCAGTGCCAGGCCCGCTATTGCGAGGGCAATGGCGAAGGTGACGTGCAAGCCGTGGGCCGCAGTCTCGGGTGTTGTAGCGCCGATACCGTTCGTCGGCAAAGCGCTGGCGAAGACTGCACCTAGCACCGATGCGCCAGTAAGGAATCCCAGGTTGCGCGACAAGTTGAGCAAGCCGGCAATGGCCCCCCGCTGATGGGCGGGGAGCTCGGCCATGACCGATGTATTGTTGGCCGTCTGGAACATCGCATAGCCAAGTGTCGTGACTACAATGGCCGCGGCATAACCGGCTATGCCCAAGGCGGGAGGAACCAGCGACAGCAGCAGACAGCCGAACACCAGGGTCGTCAGCCCGACAAGACGCAAGAGGCGCACGCCGAAACGGTCCGTCAGCCGCCCGGCGGGCATGCCGGCGAGGGCGGCGACACACGGCCCTGCCGCCAACACCAGGCCCACCGTTGTCGGAGGCAACCCGAGGGCGATGGCGAGATAGAACGGGCCGACCAGCAGGGTCGCCATCATGATCGCGGCGACCAGCGCGCTTGCAGCCAGGCTCGAGACGAGCAGGCGGTCGCGAAACATCGGCAGCGGGATCAGCGGCGACGCGAGTCGTTGCTGCGTCCGGACGAACCATCCGCCGCTCAGGACCGCCGCCAGCAACAGGCCGATATTCAGTGCGCCAAAGCTCCCACGTCCGAGTGTCATGGCCAGGGCATAAGCGCCCAGTGTGAAAGCCAGCAGGAGCGTGCCCAGGCCATCGAAACCCACGCGCCCGGTCTTTTGCGCCGGGTATCCGGCAGGCAAAAAGCGCCAGGCCAGCAACAGCGTCAGTAACCCGAGAGGAACGTTGATCAGAAACAACGCCTGCCAGCCGAACCCGCTGATCAATATGCCGCCAAGGGTCGGCCCGAGGGCGGTGCCGACCGCTGACAGCGTGGCGAGCAGACCCATGGCGCTGCCGGTCCTGGCTTTGTCGACCGTTTCGCCGACGAGGGCCAGGGTCAACGTCATCATGATGGCCGCGCCCACGCCTTGCAGGGCCCTGGCAGCGATCAGCAGCCACAACGACGGCGCCAGGCCACACAGGGCCGAAGCCAGCGTGAACAGCGCGATGCCCGCCAGCAGCAGCTTGCGGCGCCCGATCAGGTCGCCCAAGCGTCCGAGGCTGACGATCAGCGTGGTGATCGCCAGCAGATAGGCGAGGACCACCCACTGGACCAGTTGGAAGGACGCATCGAATGCCTGGGCCAGCACCGGCAAGCCGACGCTGGCGACGCTGGCGCCCAGGGATGCGAGCAGCGTTGCCAGTGCAAGGCTGGCCATGGCCCCATGTGCCTTGCGCTGCGGTGGATTGTCGGCATTTGTTGACGGCTGATCTGCAGTAACGGGTTTCATCGTGTCCTCTCTGTCTGCGGCTCCTTCGGCGCAGCTGTCAGAACGGTACGCCGAGGCATAACATGGCGGAAGACGCAGCAGTTGCATGTTATAGCTGCACACAACGCCACCTGTGATCGAGTCCCGTCAATGTCCGCACCCGATTTGAATTTGCTCCTCACCCTGGATGTGCTGCTGTCCGAAGGCAGCGTGGCTGGTGCGGCGCGCCGGCTGCGCCTCAGTCCTTCGGCCATGAGCCGGGCATTGGCGCGGTTGCGCCAGGCCACTGGCGACCCGTTGCTGGTGCGTGCCGGGCGGGGTCTGGTGCCAACTCCGCGCGCGCTGGCGTTGCGCGAGCAGGTCAGTCAACTGGTCCAGGACGCCCAGGCCGCGCTGCGCCCGGAGCAGGCGCCGGATCTGCGTCGAGTGAACCGAACCTTCACGCTGGGTACCCGGCAAGGCTTCGTGGAGAATTTCGCGCTGGAGCTGATTGCCCGAGTCAGCGAACAGGCGCCAGGGGTTCGGCTGTGTTTCGTCGACAAGGCCGATAAGGACAGCGCCGCGCTGCGCGAGGGCAGTGTGGATCTGGAAACCGCCGTGGTGGATGAGCGCACCCGTCCGGAGTTGCGCACGCAGGCGTTGTTTCGAGACCGCCTCATCGGCGTGGTTCGCCCGGGGCATCCGCTGAGCCAGATCGAGGTGAGCGCTGCCGATTATGCGATGGGCGCGCACATCGGCGTGTCCCTGCACGACCTCGATCATGGACCGATGGATCAGGCATTGGGGGCATTGGGTCTGTCCCGTGAAATCATCACCAGCGTCCCGGGGTTTTCCGCTGCGCTGGGGCTCGCCCGGTCCAGCGACCTCATCGCCAGCGTGCCGGAGCGCTACACCACCCGCTTGCGCACCGGCATGCACAGTTTCGCGCTGCCGTTTGCGCTGCCGGGGTTCACTATCGCGATGCTCTGGCACCCGCGTATGGATGCCGATCCGGTGCATCGCTGGTTAAGAGGTTGCATGAGAGAGGTTTGCGCGGATCAATACGCGCGCAAAAAACCTGGGGGGCAATAAGCCTGGAGGAAACGGTTCAGTCTTCCTTGCGAATCGTCGCCACTTCATCGGCGCGGACCCGGACTTTGCGGCCAGAAATGTCTTCGAATTCGTAGAAGCCATCGGCGGTGCGGGTGTTCGGCGTGTCCTCGGTCAAATACTGGGTACCGTTCTGCAAGGTCACCACGGTCGGAGAGGCGCAGCCGGCCAGCGCCAGCAGCGCGGTGACGACCAAGGGCAGGCCGAGAAACCTGATGTTCATATCCATAACCTCTTTCGAAAGGACGCAGCCCGGCTGATTCGACCGGGCCATCACTGAGTTAACCGCCATTGGTCTCGCTTGTTGTAGGAAAGTTCATCGCACAGGGAAGGATTTCTCCTTTAAATATAGGCGACCGCTCATCTTTTGCAGTTGCCTGGGCCGCGAGTAGCTGATATCTGTACGCATAACCAGTGTTTCAGCATGCGTGGCGCTTTTTTTCGTGACAGCCAATCCCCTTGACGACCCCTTTTATTACCTGAACAACTTCCAGCGGGTCCTCGCCTGGTTGACGCAACGCTATGCCGACGTATTGAGTGTCGAAGAGCAGCGGTTTATCGATGATTTCATCGCTTTGCCGCGTCCGGCCCAAGGCTTGCTGGTGCGGATGGTGATGCGCAAGGGCCTGCACTTTCGTCACACCAAACTGCGCTACGCGGAAATTGGCGACATCGCCGACGCCGTGGCGCCGTTGTTGGCGCTGGGCTGGGTCGAAGAGCAGGCGTGCCTGAGCTTTGTCGAACTGTTCGAGGTGCTGCTCAAGCCGGAAATACTTCTGTGCCTGGGGCATCTGATCGAGCAACCCAAGGCACGCAAATCCGAATGGCTGCAGACCCTGAGTGATCAGGACGGCCAGCCGCAGCCGTTTCGCGCCTGGTGCCCGCAGCTCGAAGAGCGGCTGTACAGCCTCACGGTGATGGGGCTGTGCGACCGTTTGCGGTTGATGTTCTTCGGCAATCTCTATCAGGACTGGTCGGAGTTCGTGCTGGCGGACCTGGGTATCTTTGTCTATGAAGCCGTTGAGTTCAGCGCCGAGTCCCGGGGGCTGCGCAGCCGCGAGGACATCGATGCCTGTGTCTTCCTGCATGAATGCCAGCAACGCTTCGACGCCGGCGAACCGCTCGAACCGATCATCGCCCGGGTCAATGCCCTGGAGCTGGACAATCCCTGGCTTGAGCGGCGCCGGGGCAAGCTGTTGTTCCAGATCGGCCAGCATTGCGAACGCATCGGTGATTTTGCCCAGGCCCTGAGTCTTTATCGCGGCTGTACTTACCCCGGCGCGCGACTGCGAATGATCCGCGTGCTGGAGCGCATCGGCGAATATGCCCTGGCCCTCGAACTGGGTGAAGCCGCGGCACAGGCGCCCCAAAGCGCTGCCGAGCGCCAGGCCTTGCTGCGGATCGTGCCCCGGTTGCGGCGCAAACTGGGCGGGCCGCCGGTGGCCCGTGCCGTGGCCAGGGAGGTCGAGCGACTGGACTTGCATCTGCCGCGTGTCGACCCGACGTTGTCGGTGGAATATTACGTCCAGGCTCATCTGCATGACGAAGCCGCCCCGGTGCATTACGTCGAGAACAGCCTGGTCAATTCGCTGTTCGGCCTGTTGTGCTGGCCGGCGATTTTCGCGCCGCTGCCGGGGGCTTTTTTCCACCCGTTCCAGCGCGGGCCGGTGGACCTGCTGAACGAAGATTTCCATGACCGTCGCGCCGAACTGTTCGCGGCCTGTTTCGCCGAGCTGGACGACGGGCGCTATCGGCAGACCATCCGTCAACGTTACGCGGAAAAATGGGGCGTGCAGTCACCGTTCGTGTTCTGGGGCGCACTGTCCGAAGACCTGCTGGACCAGGCGCTTGACTGTCTGCCGGCCGAACACCTCAAGCACTGGTTCGGCCGTCTGCTGCTGGACATCAAGGCCAATCGCGCCGGCATGCCCGACCTGATCCAGTTCTGGCCGCAGCACAAGACCTACCGCATGATCGAAGTCAAAGGCCCCGGCGATCGCCTGCAGGATAACCAACTGCGCTGGCTGGAGTTCTGCCACGAACACCGGATGCCCGTCGCCGTCTGTTATGTTCAATGGGCGGAGCAGGGCGCGTGACCGAGATGCCGGGCTACAGTATTGCCGTGCGGGCGTTATGCGAGTTCACCGCGAAGGTCGGCGATCTCGACCTGCGTTTCACGCCGTCACCCACCGCCCTGGAAGGTATCGTCGGCCACCGTACCGTGGCATCACGGCGCCAGGAGGGCTATCAGGCCGAAGTCAGCCTGGAAGGCGTCTACCAGACCTTGAAGGTCAAGGGGCGGGCCGACGGCTACGACCCGGCCCGCAATCGCCTGGAGGAAGTGAAGACCTATCGGGGCGACCTGAGCAAGCAACCGGACAACCACCGCCAATTGCATTGGGCCCAGGCGAAAATCTATGGCTGGCTGCTGTGCGACAAGTTGCAGTTGCCGCGCATAGACGTTGCCTTGGTCTATTTCGACATCGTCAGTGAAAAGGAGACCTGCCTGACCCAAAGCTGCGAAGCTTCGCAGCTCCAGGCGTTCTTCGAGCAGCAGTGTGCTCGGTTCCTGGCGTGGGCCGAACAGGAAATGCGCCATCGCCAGGCGCGTAACCTGGGCGCCCAGGCGCTGACGTTTCCCCACGCCGGCTTTCGGCCAGGGCAACGGCACCTGGCTGAATCGGTATTCAAGGCGGTCAGCACCGGGCGCTGCCTGATGGCCCAGGCGCCCACCGGCATCGGCAAGACCGTCGGCACCTTGTTCCCCATGCTCAAGGCCTTGGCGCCGCAGCGTCTGGACAAGGTGTTCTTTCTCACGGCAAAAACCCCCGGACGCAGGCTGGCCCTGGATGCGGCCCGGCTGATCACCAACAACGCCCCGGCGATGCCGCTGCGGGTATTGGAAATGATCGCGCGGGACAAGGCCTGCGAACATCCGGACAAAGCCTGCCACGGCGAATCATGCCCGCTGGCCCGGGGGTTTTATGATCGCCTGCCGCAGGCCCGGGCTGCGGCGAGCCAGGTCACGCTGCTCGACCAGGCGGCGTTGCGCGACATCGCCTTGAGCCACGAAGTCTGTCCGTACTATCTGAGCCAGGAGATGGCCCGTTGGGCCGACGTGGTGGTGGCGGATTACAACTACTACTTCGATTTCAGCGCCTTGCTCTTCGGCCTCGCCCAGGCCAATGGCTGGACCGTCGCGACCCTGGTGGACGAAGCCCACAACCTGGTGGAGCGAGGGCGCCAGATGTACAGCGCGAGCCTGGACCAGCTTGCGCTGGCGACGGTGCTGAAAACGGCGCCGGAGCCTTTGAAGAAAGCGTTGCGCAAGGTCAGCCGTCAGTGGAACGCCTTGCACGAGCCGCAAATTGCCGCCTACCAGGCGTATGAAAAACCACCGGAGAAACTGCTTCAGGCACTGGGAACGTGCACCAGCGCCATCGGCGATTACCTCAATGACCATCCCCAAGGGCTGGACAGTCAGCTGCAAGCGTTTTATTTCGATGCGTTGCAGTTCGGTCGCGTGGCGGAGGCATTTGATGAGCATTTCCTGTTCGATATTCACAAGCGCGAATCCAGCCGCCAGCGCAGCCTGTCGACGCTGTGCCTGCGCAACGTGGTGCCGGCCGGTTTCCTGCGACCCAGGTTCACGGCGTCGCGCAGCAGCGTACTGTTCTCCGCGACGCTGAGCCCGCGGCGCTATTACGCCGATTTGCTGGGGACACCCGCGGACACGGTATGGATCGATGTCGAGTCGCCGTTCCAGGCCGAACAGCTGGATGTCCAGGTGGTCAGCCGGATCTCCACCCGCTTCGCCCATCGCCAGGGCTCCCTTGAACCGATCGTCGCGCTGATGGCTCGCCAGTTCGCCGAGCGTCCCGGCAACTACCTGGCGTTCTTCAGCAGCTTCGATTACTTGCAACAGGTGGCCGGATTGTTGGCCGAGCGACATCCGCATATTGCGACCTGGACGCAATCGCGCGGCATGGGCGAGGCGCCGCGGCAGGCGTTCCTCGAACGCTTCATGGAGCACAGCCAGGGCATTGGCTTCGCGGTGCTGGGCGGCGCGTTCGGCGAGGGCATCGACCTGCCAGGCTCGCGGCTGATCGGAGCGTTCATCGCCACCCTCGGGCTGGCGCAGTTCAACCCGGTCAATGAACAGATCAAGCAGCGCATGGCGACGATCTTTGGCGACGGCTATGACTACACCTACCTGTATCCCGGCCTGCAAAAAGTCGTGCAGGCCGCTGGCCGGGTCATCCGAACCCAGCAGGATCGCGGCGTGGTGATGCTGATCGACGACCGCTTTGGCGAGGCCAAGGTGCAACGATTATTGCCGCAGTGGTGGACCGTCAGGCAGGAACGAGATACTCCAGCTGTGGGAGCGAGCCTGCTCGCGAAGGCGTCGGACCCTCTTGCACCTTCGCAGGCTGGCTCAACCGCTTCGCGAGCAGGCTCGCTCCCACAAGGGTCTGCATAGCCCCACATAAATCAGGTTTTTACTCGGGCTGCAGTTGTTCCATACTCCGCACAAATCCCTCTGATCCCTCGGCCAACATGCTTGAGAACAACCCAAAGACTACCCGCATCAACGAAGAACAGCGCTTTCGGCTGCTTATCGATGCCGTGGTCGACTACGCCATTTACATGACCGACCCGTCCGGCATCATCACCAGCTGGAACTCTGGCGCTCGACGCTTCAAGGGCTACGAGGAATCCGAGATCCTCGGCCAGCACTTTTCCCGGTTCTACACCGATCAGGACCGTGCCGCCGGGCTGCCGCAACTAGCCCTCGATACGGCGGTGCGCGAGGGGCGTTTCGAAGGCGAAGGCTGGCGGGTGCGCAAGGACGGCACGCTGTTCTGGTCCCATGTGGTCATCGACCCGATCATCGACAGCCAGAGCGGCGAACTGCTCGGTTTCGCCAAGATCACCCGGGACCTGACCGATCGCAAGATGGCCGAGGAAACCCTCAAGCAGAGCGAGCAACAGTTCCGCCTGCTGGTGCAAAGCGTCACCGACTACGCCATCTACATGCTTGATCCGGACGGGCAGGTGACCAACTGGAACCAGGGTGCGCAGCGGATCAAGGGCTACCTGCCGGCCCAAGCGATCGGCCAGCACTTCTCGATGTTTTACACCCCCGAAGACCGGGAGGCCGGTGAGCCGCAGCGGGCCCTGAGCATCGCCGCCAGCGTCGGCCGTTTTGAAAAGAAGGGGTGGCGCGTGCGCAGGGATGGCACGCGCTTCATGGCTCATGTGGTTATCGATGCGATTCGCAGCGATACCGGCACACTCCTGGGATTTGCCAAGATCACCCGCGACATTACCGATGCCACGCAGGCGCAACAGGCCTTGGAGCAGGCTCGCGAGGCACTGTTTCAAGCGCAGAAACTGCAAGCGATCGGCCAGCTCACCGGCGGCATCGCCCACGATTTCAACAATCTGCTGACAGTGATCCTCGGCAACCTGGAAATCATGCGCAAGCGCATGCCCAGCGAACCAAAACTCACCCAACTGCTGGACAACGCCGTCCAGGGGGCGCTTCGCGGTGTTTCCCTGACCCAGCGCATGCTGGCGTTCGCCCGTCGGCAGAAGCTCAGCTCCGAACCAGTGGAGCTGGCGACGCTGGTGCAAGGCATCAGCGGCCTGCTGCAAAGCTCGATGGGCCCGTCGATTCATATCCAGACCCGATTTGCCGAGGCGTTGTCGCCGGTGCTGGCCGACGTCAACCAGCTCGAACTGGCGATCCTCAACCTGGCGACCAATGCCCGGGATGCCATGCCCCAGGGCGGCAGGATCTTGATCGAGGCGCAGGAGCGGCTGGGTAGCCAGGCCGGTGGTCCAGGAAGGCCGTTGGGCAACGAGCGATACATTTGCCTGTCGCTCACCGACGAAGGCGATGGCATGGACGAAATGACGCTGGCCTCGGCCGTGGATCCTTTTTTCACTACCAAGGGCGTGGGCAAGGGCACCGGCCTGGGATTGTCCATGGTGCATGGTCTGGCCGAGCAACTGGGCGGACGGCTGATCCTCAAGAGCGAAAAAGGCGTCGGTACCACCGCCGAGCTGTGGTTGCCGGTGGCTGATGAGTCGACCACGGACAAGCCGCCCGCAGTAGAGACAGCTACGCCACCTGTCCACGCGCTGCTGGTATTGGTGGTCGACGATGACAGCCTGGTGATGACCAGCACGCGGTTGCTGATCGAAGACCTGGGCCACCGGGTGCTTTGCGCGCTGTCGGGCCCCCAGGCGCTGGAGTTGTATGAGCGCAACCCGGATATCGACCTGGTGATCACCGACATGGCCATGCCCCAGATGGACGGTGCGCAGTTGGCGAAACTGCTGCGCGACCGTCAGCCGACGCTGCCGATCATCCTGGCGACTGGCTACGCCGAGCGCCTGGAAGGCTTCGCCACGCAGTTGCCACGGCTGACCAAGCCGTTCAAGCAGATTGATCTGGTGCAGGTGATTGGGCAGACGATGAAATAAACCGTCTTGGGGTCGCTGCGCAACCCATCGCGAGCAAGCTCCCTCGCCAGCAAAACGACTTGCGCAGCTACTGGGTATTTTTCTTGAAGCCCCGCAGGTTCATCGCACACAGGCAGAACTGCAGGACGATCAGCGCATAGGCATCGGTGTGCAGACCCCACACCACCCAGAGAATGTTACTGACGATAAAACAACTGAACCCAGCGACCCGCCGGCGGGGTTGGCGTGAGCCGATCAGCCATGCGGCCAATACCGTTACCGCCATCGCGGGCCATTGGACCCATCCCAGATAATCCACGCATTTCTTCCTCTTGCCGTTGATGCTCTACAGACCTTGGCACGGGCGTGGAATTCTTTTTTTTCAAGCACAGGGCCGTTCTCGACTGAACGGGAGATCTTCCAACCTCAGCAACGTTTCAATCCGCGCCGGACTGAAAGGCGGGCGAGGAGCAGGCGGCGTCCAGCCAAGCAGATGCTCCAGCGCCGCACCGCAGACCCGGCCCTGACACGCCCCCATGCCGCAACGACTCGCCAGTTTTGCCTCACGCCAGTTCTCAAAATCGCTCAGCTCACCATAGGCCACGTCTTCACAACGGCAGACCAAGGTGTCGCGTTGGGGCAGGTTCTTCAAATGGGCATCAAGGGCAAAGGCAGTGTTCAAGGCCCGGGCAAAACCTTGCCAGCGTGCACGACCAGGCCACAGACGCTCGGCGGCCGGGGTATCGCCGACAGCGGCGTGGCCAGCGATGGCGCCTTCCACCAGGGCCAGTTCGCTGCCGCCGAAACCGGTGCATTCACCTGCGGCGTAATGATCAACGCGAGTCGTGGCTTGCCAGGCATCGACCGCAAGCGCTTGTCCATCAAGGCCACAGCCTAAAGCCTGGCCCAGCTGGGTATTGGGAATAAGGCCGAAGCCACAGGCCAACCGGTCGCAGGCCAGCTCAACGGTTTTGCCGTGTTGCAACAGCCGCACGCCTTCGAGTCTGTCCTTCCCCAATGCCTCCAACATGTGGCTGCCGGTGCGGTAGTGCGCATCAAACAGGCTGAACGCCTGCAACAATTTGCCCGGCCAGCGCGGCAGATTCGCGGCGAAACCCGCCACGGCGGCGCGGTTGGCTTGCTCGGCGATTCGCAGCAGTTGCGCCCCGTGATGTTTCGCCGTGGCCGCACTGGCAAGTAGCAGCGGCCCGCTGCCGGCGATCACCAAACGTTCGCCACGCACCGGCAGGCCGCCCTTGATCAACGCCTGCAGGCCGCCGGCGCCGGTGACACCGGGCAGCGTCCAGCCAGGGAAGGGCAGCAGCAGTTCACGGGCTCCGGTGCACAGGATCAAGCGGTCATAAGCGATCAGCCAACCCTGCTCGGCGTCTTCTACCAGCAGGGTTTTATCGGCGGCGCTGGCGATCACTCGGGCGCCCATGCGCCAGGACACATTGGTGCAAGCGCGCACACGTTCCCGCAAGCGCCGTGCCTGCTTGGGCAGGTTGGCCTGGGGCCCGTCGCGCCAGATCTGTCCGCCGGGGACCGGGTTGTCGTCGAGCAGCACAATGCGCGCGCCGCTGCTGGACGCCGCCAGCGCCGCCGCCATTCCGGCAGGGCCGGCACCGATGATCAGAATGTCAGTGGATTCATTCATGCCCGGGTGTCCACTTGCATGCCATCACGGCACAGCGTCTGGCAGGCCAGGCGCCGACGACTGTCGATCAGCACCCGGCATTCCTGGCAGATGCCCATGCCGCACAAGGGCGCGCGTCGCTGGCCGGTCACCGAGGTTCGGCTGCAGCCATCGGAGCCCAAGGCCAAAGCCGCGGCGACGGTGGAGCCTTCAGCGATCGAGAGTTTGCGTCCATCAATGCAGAGTTCAAGCATGGTCTCTTACCCTTCAGCCAGATAGAGCCTGGAGCAACCCACCGTGGCGAGGGAACTTGCTCCCGCTCGGTGGCGTAGCCGCCGCAAAACCAGTACACGCGGTGTGCCTGGGTAACCTGCTAGCAACGTATTGGGACCGCTGCGCAGTCCAGCGGGAGCAAGCTCCCTCGCCACGGGAGAGAGGTTCAGGGCTTCAGGCATGGGCAGCTTCTCCCAGGAAACGTTGCGGCAGATAAGGTTGTGCGGCCAGCGGCGCGGTTTCGTTGAACAGTTGCGCGACCAGCAGGTCGGCCGTCGCCGGCGCGGTGGTGACGCCGAGTCCTTCGTGACCCACCGCCAGCCACAAGCCCTTGCGTTGCGGATGCTGGCCCACCAGCGGCAGGCCGTCGGGGCTCGCCGCGCGAAAACCGGTCCAGGCGCGGATGCCGTTGAGATGCGCCAGGCCAGGCATGTAATCGACGGCGCGCTTGAGCATTTTCGCCAGCATCCAGCCCTCGACCTGCGGATCGATGTTGCCAAATTGCCGAGAGGCGCCAATGAACAGTTGTCCGGTCGGGCGCGGCTGGATGTTGCAGGCCACCGATGGCCCGCTGGCGTTGTGGGCGCTGGTGACATAACCCAGTTCGACCAGGGTGTGGGTGACAGTGGCGGGGTAGCGATCGGTAATCAACAGGTGGCCTTTCTTGGGTTCGATCGGGAGCTCCGGGCACAAGTCGGTGGCCTGGATGCCGTTGGCGAGCACCACCGCTTCGGCACTCAGCCAATGACCGTCACTGAGTCGTACGCGGAGGCCGTCCACTTCGCTGACCTCGGCACGTTGCTGGCGAATGTTGTCGTGATCGAGCATCCAGCGGGCGGCGGCGGGCGCATAGAGAATGCCGTCGCCCTTGATCAGCAGCCCGCCTTCCAGTCCCGTCCGCAGTTCCGGTTCGCGCTGCTGCAAAGCGGCCCGGCCAAGCAGTTCGCAGGCTTCGCCGTGGGCCATCAGATTCAGGTACTTGTC
Organism: Pseudomonas sp. R3-56; assembly: GCF_051132075.1. Lineage (NCBI taxonomy): Bacteria > Pseudomonadati > Pseudomonadota > Gammaproteobacteria > Pseudomonadales > Pseudomonadaceae > Pseudomonas > Pseudomonas sp. R3-56. The sequence continues at coordinate 2,824,747 of NZ_CP071657.1, forward strand.
GTGGGCCACGGCCATCTCTTCGGCGTTGGCGGCCAGCCACAGTGTGCCGTTATTGCGCCAGGCGCAGCCCTCAGGCAAGGCGGGGGCCAACTCGCGCCATCTCCGCAGGGAATATTGACTCAGGGCCAGCTCCGCCGGGTTGTCGTCGAGCACCAGCAGATGCCCCATGCCGGCCGCCGTGGCGCCGTGCCAGCCGGCGTCCAGCACCAGCACCCGCAAGCCACGCAGGGCCAAGCTCCGGGCGCAGGCCGCGCCGATGATGCCGGCGCCAATGACGATGACATCGGCGACAGGACCCTCGCTCACGGACGAATGCCCCAGGCGAACGGGTCGTCCGGATCGATGATCAACGTAGTTTCGGCGCTGATGTAGGCGCGGCCGCGGATGGTCGGGACGATGCGCTCGCCTGAACGCTCGTAGGAGCCTTCGAATTCACTGCCGATGACACTGGCCTGACGCCAGATCTGTCCCGGTTGCAACTTGCCGTCGGCGGCCAGGCACGCCAGTTTGGCGCTGGTGCCGGTGCCGCAAGGGGAGCGGTCATAGGCCTTGCCGGGGCAGAGCACGAAGTTGCGACTGTCGGCATCGGGATCATCGGCGAACAGTTCGATGTGATCGATCAGCCCGCCGTCCTCGCCCCGAAAGCCCTGCTGTTCCAGAGCCTGCTGGACCGCGAACGTGTAGGCGGTCAAGGCATCGAGATTGTCGCCCGCCACCCGCTGGCCGTGGTCGGCGATCAGGAAAAACCAATTGCCGCCCCAGGCCACGTCGCCCACCACCGGACCGATGCCGGGCACTTCCAGGCGCAACGCCTGGCGATAACGGTAGGCCGGCACGTTGCGCACGCTGACCGAACGATCTTCGTGCAGAGTGGCCTGCACCGTGCCCACCGGCGTCTCGATGTTATGCACGCCGGGGCCGATCCGGCCCAGGTGCGCCAATGACACCACCAGGCCGATGGTGCCGTGGCCGCACATGCCCAGGTAACCGCTGTTGTTGAAAAAGATCACTCCGGCACAGGCCGTCGGGTCCACCGGTTCACACAGCAGGGCGCCCACCAGCACATCGCTGCCCCTGGGTTCCAGCACGCACGCGGTGCGCCAGGCATCATGCTGTTCGGCCAGGCGCTGCCTGCGCTCGGCCATGCTGCCCTGGCCCAGGTCAGGGAAACCGGCGGTGACCAATCGGGTCGGTTCGCCGCCGGTGTGGGAGTCGATCACAGTGATGCGTTTCATGGCGCCACGTCCGTTCAGGTGAGTGAACGCAAGCGTGGCCCGCGCCGAGGGTTGGCGGCTTGAGGGTTTTATCTGTCGCTCGTGACGAAATCGGCACAGCGCGAAGGCATCATCGGCTCGACGGCAGGAATTCGAACAGGGTCTGGCAGACTCCGGCGATGTGTTCGTCCAGCAGCTTCACCGCGCGTTCGACATCACCGGCCCGGCAGGCGTCGAGTATTTCCCGGTGCTCGTGGTCGGCGCGCTCCTTGCCCGCCGACAGGCTCATCTGCATGCGCAGGTAACGTTCCAGCTTGTCGTGGACCGAGCGGATCAGCCCGACCATGAACGGCCGTTGCGCCGGTTCGTAGAGGCAGGCGTGCAGTTGCCAGTTGAGCTCGGCCCAGCGGCCGACGTCATCTTCGCCGATGAACTCGCGACAGATGCTGTCGGCGCGGGCAAAGGTCGCTTCGGTCATGTTGGGAATGGCCAGGCGCAGGACCTTATCTTCGAGCAGCATCCGCACCTCGAACATCTGCGCCAGTTCCGCTTCGGAAATCCGCGTGACCATCGCCCCGCGGTTGCGCTGGAACATCACCAGGCCTTCGGCCTCCAGGCGCTTGAGGGCCTCGCGCACGGGGATCTTGCTGACATTGAACTGCCGGGCGATGTCGTCCTGGCGAATCGGCTCGTCTTCGGCAAAATGCCCGGCCACAATGGCATCGCGCAGGTGACGGGTGATGATTTCCGAAGTGGAAGGGGTGTTGCCCAGGTCGGGCAGGTTGAACTTGGATAATGTCACGGCGGCAGGTCGTTCGGGCTGATTTGGGGATATGGTATACGACTTTGCCTGCGGCGATGTCGAGCGCTGGTGTGGCGAGATCAGCCATGGCATGGCTGAGCGATGAAAGCTTCGCTGCGAACGATCAGCAACCCGGTGACCGCTGCGCCCGCCAGCAGTGCCAGGCCGAACACCAGCAGCGCCATGTCAGCGCCGAAACGATCGGCCAGCAACCCGGTCACCACCACCGGGATGCTGAATCCGACGTAGGCGAACAGGAAAAAACCGGCGCTGCCCCGGGCTTTCTGCGCACCGGCCATGGCGGTCACGGCCGACAACCCGCCGAGGTACAAAAAGCCGTAGCACGCACTACTGGCGCCCAGGGCCCCGAACAGCACCGCGGCCAGGGAGCCGATGCTCGCGCCCCAGGCGAGCAATGCATAGCTCAACGGCAAGACCAACAAGCCCAAGCCGGTAGCTCTGGCCGGTTGCATGCGTCGCACCCAGGGCTGGAAGAGCAGGCCGCAGCTGATGACGGTAAACGTCGACAATCCCGACCAACGCTGCAAATCGTGGCTGGCGAGCACCGACGGCAGGATCGCGATCACCAGCCCGGAAGTGGCCCAGGCCAGCAGCATGGAAAAGCTGTAGGGCAGGCTGCCGGCGGGAAACAGCGGCAGGCGCAGCAGCGGCGCCTGCTCGATTCGCACGGCGGGGTCGGGCAGCCGCCAGACCACGATCAGCGCCAGGCCAGCCAGCACCAACTGCAGCCAGAAACTGCCAGGGGTAACGCTGGGACAGGCGAAAAGAAACAGGCTGGTCAGCGCCGCGCCCAGGCCAAAACCCAGGGAGGTGCTGGCCGTGACCCGGTTGGCCGGTGAACGGCTGTCGGCGGTTGCCAGCAGTTCCGTCATATAGGCGGTCGCGGTCGCCGAGGCCAGCCCGGTCCCGACCCCCATCATCAGGCGCGCCACACCCAGGGCGATCAGGTTGGGCCAGAACACGGTGACCAGCGTCGCCAGCATCGACAGGGCAAGCGCCGCGATGATCAACGGTTTGCGGCCCACCCGGTCGGCCAAGCCGCCGAAGGCCAGCAGCACCGGCAACACCCCCAGCACATAACCGGAGAACGCCACCGCCGTGGCGCCGGCTCCATAGCCGGAAAGCTGCGCATAGGTGGTGTATAGCGGCGCCTGGAGATTGACCGCCAGGGTGATCAGGCACAGTCCGAATGCCAGGCCCCATGAGTGTCGTTGCGATGCGTTCAAGAGCGTTCCTTGAGAGTGCGGAGTCTCGGCGAACTATCGCGGCCGTCCCGCAGGCAAACAAGGAACAGACGGAGGCCTTTTATGTTTAACTGTTTTCGCGAAATTCAAGAACACTTGCAGAGAGCCCGTGTCATGGACCTGAACATCAATCGCAACGCTACGGGGTCCCTGGTCCGGCAACTCGTCGCCAGCGTCAGCGACTGGATAAACGTCCACGGCATTCGCCCTGGCGCCCGCATGCCTTCGATTCGCCAACTGGCGACGGAAAATGGCTTGAGCCTGTCGAGCGTGATCAAGGCCTACGACCAACTGGTCGCCAGCGGTGTACTGGAATCCCGGCATGGGTCAGGGTTTTTCGTGGCGCAACGCCGCCCCGAGGCGTTGGCCCCGGAAGCCGAGGAGGCTGTCGCCTGGAAACTGTTCGATAACCCATCGACCCAACTCAAGCTGGGGTGCGGCTGGCTGCCGGACGCCTGGCGCGACGACAGCGACCTGGGCCAGGCGATCCGCCAGGTGGTGCGCTGCGACAGTCATGCGTTGTTCAACTACAGCACCCCGCTGGGCTCCGCTCCTCTGCGCCTGCAGATCCAGAAGCGCCTGGGCCTGATCGATATTCACGTCGACCAGGCGCAAATCATCACGACCCAGGGCGCCAGTCATGGCCTCGACCTGCTGGTGCGCACGTTGCTCAAACCCGGCGACCTGGTACTGGTGGAAAGCCCCGGTTACTACAACCTGTTCAACCTGCTGAAGCTGCACGGGGTCAAGACGTTGGCGGTGCGGAGGACCGCGCAGGGCCCGGACGTCGCGAGCCTGGAGCGCTTGCTCGGCGCGCATGAGCCGAAGTACTTCTTCGTCAACAGCATGTACCAGAACCCCACCGGCACCAGCCTGGCGCCGAGCGTTGCTTATCGCCTGCTGCAACTGGCGACGCTGCATGACTTTCGCATCATCGAGGACGACATCTACGCCGACTTCCAGAACGGTCCGACCTCACGCCTGGCTTCCCTCGATGCCCTGGACCGGGTGATCTACTTGGCGAGTTTTTCCAAGACCTTGTCCAGTTCATTACGCGTCGGCTACGTAGTGGCCCAGCCGGAAATCATCAACCGCCTGGCTGAAATCAAGATGGTGACCGGCATCGGCTGTTCATTGCTGGCGGAAAACGTCGTGGCGACGCTGTTGGCCAACGGCGCTTATCGCAAGTTGATCCAGCGCTTGCGCCTGCGTTTGAACAAGCAGATGGCAAGCACGTTGCGCCAGCTTGAGCCGGCCCTTTGGGAAGTGTTTGCCGAGCCCTCGGGTGGCCTGTTCATCTGGGCGCGACCCCGGCATGTGCCGGCGGCGCGCGTGCAACGGATCGCCGAGCAATTACAGGTGCAGTTGTCCCAGGGGGCGACGTTCTTGCCGAACGGGGAGGGCAGTGACTGGTTGCGCCTGAACGTGGCGTATACCCAGGATGCTCGTGCCCAGGCTTTTTTCCGCGAAATTGAACAGGAATCGACTGTTGGAACGGCAGTGCTAATGGGAATAGATGTCAAATAGGAATGAGTTGCTGTATCTTTCGCGACCTATTCCTGCCGGTCTCCAGGCTGGCGTTCTTTCGTTAGGATTGTGTGTCGATGCGTCGGATACTCGTTTCTCTGTGTGTGCTTCAGGCTTATTCCATTTCCACCTGGGCAGAAGAACCCGGCACGACGGACAGGGCGCCTTTGGAGCTGCAAGCCACCGATATCGTCGGCACCTCGGACTTCGAGACCGCGCAGGGGCCGGTGAAGGGCTACCACGCGACCCGTTCGGCCAGTGCCACGCGTACCGACACCGCGATTCATGAAACCCCACAATCGATCTCCGTCGTATCCCGCGATGTGGTGGAGGACCTCAGCGCCACGCGTCTTCAGGATGCCCTTGATTACGCCGGTGGCGTCGGCAGGGCCAACAACTTCGGCGGCCAGGGCCTGACCACCTTTACGGTGCGCGGCTTTACCACGGGCGAGTTCTACCGTAACGGTTTTCCGATCAACCGCGGCTATCCGAACATGCCGGATGCCAACACCATCGAGCGGCTGGAGGTACTGCGCGGCCCGGCGACGATGCTCTATGGCCGTGGCGACCCGGGTGGCACGTTCAATATCGTATCCAAGCAACCGCTGGCCGAGCGCACGGTGACCCTGGGCAGCCAGGTCACTGACCAGGGCATGCGTCGCGGCACCCTGGATGCGTCGGGGCCGCTGGATGAAGAAGGGCGCCTGGCTTATCGCCTGAACGTGATCGGCGAGGGCGGCGATACGTTTCGCGATCACGTCGAGACCGAGCGTTATGGCATCGCCCCGGTGGTCACCTGGCAGGTCAACGACACCACGCGCCTGACGTTCGAAGGCGATTTCATGCGCAACAATCATCCGCTGGACCGTGGCTTGACCCATTATCCCGGCCAGCGCGGCACGGCGTCCCGCGATACCTTCTTCGGTGAGAAAGACGCCGGCAAGCTGCACAATGACAACAGCATGCTGCAGGTGCGTTTCGAGCACATGCTCAACGACGACTGGACCCTCGCCGGCGGCACCCAGTGGCTCGACGGCACGTTGCAGGGCAACGCCGTCGAAGCCAACGGCATCGGCGCCGATGGGCGGACCCTGGGGCGCAACTTCAACTATCGCAAACTGGAATGGACTGACCGCGATACGCAGCTCAATCTCACCGGGCATTTCTCCACCGGCGGGTTCGAGCACACGCTGTTGACCGGCGTCGAGTATGAAGACTACGACTATAAGTCGATCATCCAGCGCTCTGCTGCCGGTGCCGGTGCGTATCCGATCGACATCTTCGATCCGGTGTATGGGCAGCCGCGCCCGGCATTGACCCGCACGCCCACCAATGACCAGGAAAACCTCAAGACCTTCGGCTTTTTCATCCAGGACCAAGTGGCGTTGACCGAGCGTCTCAAGATGCTGGCCGGTGCGCGGTTCGAGCGGTTCGAGCATGAGTACGAAACCTTCGTTCCCCAGGCGCGTCCCGGCAGCCGCAACTGGGACGTCACCGACAACGCCGTCACCCCACGCCTGGGCGTGATCTATGACCTGACCGACACGGTCGCCGTCTATGCCAACACCGCCCGTTCGTTCAAACCCAACAACGGCGCCAGCCGCGAAGGGGGCGGGTTCAAGCCGGAGGAAGGCAAGTCTTACGAAATGGGCATCAAATGGGAGGCGCTGGATCGTCAGTTGAGCGTCGATGCGGCGATATACCAGATCGAAAAACGCAACGTGCTGACACCCGATCCGCTGGATTCGACCTTCAGCGTGGCGGCCGGCGAGGTGCGCAGCCGTGGTTTCGACCTGAACGTGGCGGGCAACCTGACGCCGGAGTGGCGCGTGATTGGCGGCTACGCCTATGTGGATGCCGAAGTGACCAAGGACGTCAGCATCCCGACGGGGACGCGCTTGCTCAACGTGCCGAAGAACTCCGTCAGCCTGTTGAACGTCTACGAGTTCCAGGACGGCGGCCTCAAGGGACTGGGCCTTGGCCTGGGCGCCAGGTACGTCGACGAGCGGGCCGGCAACACCGCGGCCACCACCTTCACCATGGACGATTACACGGTGGTTGACCTGCTCGGCTACTACAAGGTCAACGAGCGCATTCGCCTCAACCTCGACCTCAAGAACCTGTTCGATGCGGATTACGAGGAGGGCGCGTTTGGTGGTGTGTACGCCTATCCGGGCGCGCCGCGCACCGTGCAGGCAGGTATTTCCTACACGCTGTAGCGACCAGGCCAAGCTGCACGAAAAACCCCGAAGGTTTCGCCTTCGGGGTTTTGTTTTTTACCACTTGCCGGTGCTCATCCCACCGTCCACCGGCAGGATCGCGCCAGTGGTGAAATCGGCACCGGCCAGGTACAGGACCGCTTCGGCAATCTCGTCGATGGTGCCTACCCGACCGGCCGGGGCCAGGTTGTTGAGGAAGTCACGATTGGCCGGGTCATGCATCGGCGTGTCGATGATGCCAGGCGCTACCGCGTTGACCTTGATGTTGTGTGGCGACAGTTCGAGCGCCAGGGCACGGGTCATCTGGTTGACGCCGCCCTTGATCAGCACCGGCAGCGCTGCCGGCACCTGGATGTTCGGTTGCAGGGCCACCGAGGCGGAGATGTTGATGATGAAACCCTGGCGGCGACTGATCATGTGTGCGGCAGCAGCCTGGCTGGCGTAGACGAGCCCCTTGAGGTTGGTGTCCAACAGCGATTCGAGGTCTTGGGGGCTGTATTCGATGAAGGGTTTTGGCAGGAAGAACCCGGCATTGTTCACCAGCCCGTCCACCGCGCCGAAGACTTCGATGGCTTTGCCGACGAGGGCGGTAGAGGTTGCCGGGGCGGCAATGTCACCGGCCACGCCGATGAAGCCCGCCGGGTGACCGAGCTGGCCGGCCGCGTCGTCCAGGCCCGATTGCGAGCGGGCATTGCCCACCACGTTATAGCCGCGAGCGAGGAACGCCTTGACCAGGCCAAGGCCGATGCCGCTGGACGCGCCGGTGATGATGACGGTTTTCCGATTGCTCATGATGTTGACTCCTGATCACGTTGGGTTAGAACCGCTGCGCCTGGGTTGGCGGGGGTTGAGATCAGGTTATTGATGCGCTCGGGTTTGATAAATGGGGGTTCTGGTACTTGAGTTGATACTTGGTGTAATCAATGGCCGCGATTGGCGCAACTTTCCCTGTGGGAGCGAGCCTGTGTGGGAGCGGGCTTGCCCGCGAAGGCGGCGGTACATCCAACATCGCTTTGACAGACCCACCGCTTTCGCGAGCAAGCCCGCTCCCACAATTGGATATTTGTGGGCAGAAAAAAGCCCGGTCATTCGGACCGGGCTCGTCAGGGATGAAGCGTCATTCCTTGGGCTTGCTTCGATACTCGGTTGTCGTCATGCCCGCGTAACCCCAGTTATCCGTGTCGACTTCCTCGATCACGATATGGGTCAGGTGCGGGTCCTTGCCCAGCACGCGCTGCAGGGTCTCGGTGATTTCGCTGATGACCTGGGCTTTCTGCTCGCGGGTAACGCCGTCGCGGGTGATACGAACATTGACGAAAGGCATGATGCACTCCAGTTGAGGAACGTGCGCAGCAGATGCCGCGCAATCGATGACCACTGTATTTATACGTCACGGGCTGATAAACAGGCATCGGGAATCTTCTGTTGATACGCGGTGTAATGAATCATGAAGCGGCATTTCGAAGATTTGCAGTTGGGCAGCATCGAATTGTTCTGCCTGGCGGCCGAGGCGGGCAGCTTCACGGCGGCCGCCCAGGTGGCCGGGGTGACTCCGGCGGCGGTGAGCCGGTCAATCTTTCGCCTGGAGGAGCGCCTGGGTTCGCGGCTGTTCGTGCGTACCACTCGAAGCATCCGGCTGACCGATGCCGGCCGGACCTTTTTTGAGCAATGTCGCCAGGCGTTGACGCAACTGGTCGAGGCGCAACAGGAAGTGATGGGCGCGCAAACGGTGCCGTCCGGGCAACTGCGCATCAGCGTGCCCACGACTTACGGTCATCATCGCATCCTGCCGCTGCTGCCGGCATTTCGCGCGTTGTACCCGCAGGTCAGCGTGGATGTCCACCTGAGCAACCGCAACATTGACTTCGTTGCCGAAGGTTATGACCTGGCGATACGGGTACGCGCCCAGCCGGATTCTTCGATGATCGCCCGGTTGCTGGAGGACGCCGGGTTGGTGGTGGTTGCGTCCCCGGAGTACCTGCAACGGGCCGGCACGCCGCTCACCCTGGAAGACCTCGACTTACACGAATGCATCCAGTTCGAACTGCCCAGCAGCGGGCGGCGTATCTCCTGGCTGTTCAATGTCGAGGGCAAGGAGAAGGAGGTGTTCGGGCAGGGCGGGTATTGCTGCTCCGATGATGTGCTGGGCGGCGTAACGCTGGCCAGGCATGGCGCGGGATTGTTCCAGACCTACAGATTCATCGTGGAAAAGGAATTGGCGAACGGGCAACTGGTGGAGGTGCTGGCGCCGTTCGCGGGACGCTCGCGCCCGTTCACCTTGCTGTACCCCCACGGCCGTTACGTGCCGCAGCGAGTGCGGGCGTTTGTGGATTTTCTGTTGGGGTATCGGCAGCAATGGGCCGAGGGCTGAAGCAGGCGCCCGGCCTGGCCGGATTCCCCGTGGCGAGGGAGCGGGCTCCCTCGCCACGATGGATCACCAATATTTCAAATAACGCTACTCGCGATCAGAACCGAAACGCCTGACGCCCGATCAGCAGCCACTTCCCATTCTGCTTCTGCCAGATCTGGAAGTTCTCGATTTCCGTCGGGATCACTTCGGTGCCCTTGAGTGCTTGCGCGGAAAAATGATTGCGCACCAGGGCCACATCGCCTGACAGGGTGATTTTCTGATTCTTCATCTCCAGGGTCTTGAACGCGCTTTTTCCGGTTTCGATGTCGGCGATGAAGGCTTTCTTGTCCTGGATGTTGCCGCTGGAATGGCCGTAGGTCAGGTTCTCGCCGGCGAGCGCCTGAAGCTGGGGAATGTCCTTGTGCAGCATGGCCTGGGTCAGGTGGTCGACCGCTTCGGCAACCTCTTTTTCAGCCGAGGCGGGGGCGGCTGCGGCGTAGCCGCTGAACAGGCACAGGAAGCCGATGACCGATAGCGCTTTTTTCATGAGAATTTCCTTGTTGTTGTAGGTATGCAGGAACGAGGCGTGAGCTCTCGTCGGTCATCGTACAACTTGTCAGGAAAGACTGGAATAGCCACGTGGTCCCGTAAATGTTCTTACAACCCCTCCCGAACCGCCCCGCGAATCCCCTCCAACAGCATCGTGAACGCCGGATTGTCGTTATCCTCCCGCCACACCAGATGCAGTTCGCTTTGCACGCCTTCGCCCAGGTCGATCTCGCGAAACACCACTTGCTTGAACACCACGCTGGTCGCGCACCGGGGCACCAGCGCCACGCCCATGCCGGCGTTGACCAGTGCCAGGATGGTCAGCGATGAACCGAGCCATTGCACGAACTGCGGGGCGACGCGGGCCGAGCGCAGCATGCCGGTGAGCAGTTCGTTGAAGGGTGGGTAGGCGGAGTGGGAGTACATGAGGAACGGTTGCCCGTCCAGATCCTGCACGCTGACAGACTCGGCGCTGGCCAGCGGATGGCCGGCCGGCACGGCCAGGACGAACGGCTCGCGTACCAGGCATTCGGTCGCGTAGCCGGTTTCCAGCAACGGCGAACGAACGATGCCGAGGTCGATGCGCCGGGCGCGCAAGGCTTCGTGCTGCTGGTAGGTGTTCATCTCCGCGAGGACGATCTTGACCTGTGGCTGTTTGAGCCGCGCCTCGGCAATGACTTTGGGCAGGAATTCATACACCGCGCTGCCGACGAAGCTGATGGTGACCGAGCCGATATCGCCCTGGGCAAAACGCTTGGCGGCCTCGGCGGCTTGTTGCGCCTGTTGCAGCAGGTTCTGCGCTTCGATGAAAAATGCCCGGCCGGCTGCGGTGAGGGCGACGCTGCGGGTGCTGCGGGTAAACAGCTCGACGCCGAGGTGATGCTCCAGCAACTGGATCTGTCGACTCAAGGGCGGCTGGGTCATGTTCAGGCGTTCGGCGGCCCTGCGGAAATTCAGTTCGGTTGCCACTGTGGTGAAGCAGCGCAGTTGGGCCAGTTCAAACATTGATTCAATCCTGGTATCAATCAAGTGCCAAGTTAGATTAGACGGGAACAATCCCTCGCGTCCATCATCAATCCGCTCCTCGCAAAAGCACAAAGCCCCACAAAAACAAGATTGGGAGGCACCCTTGAATCACGTATCGGACTCGACCCTGGCCACCGCCGCGGCCAAGGTCAAACGTCACGTCCTGCCGTTGGTGGTGGTGATGTTCATCGTCAACTACATCGACCGCGTCAACATCGGCTTCGTCCGCAGCCATCTGGAAACCGACCTGGGCATTGGCGCAGCAGCCTATGGCCTCGGTGCCGGGCTGTTCTTCATCGGCTACGCGCTGTTCGAGGTGCCGTCCAACATGCTCTTGCAGCGCTACGGCGCCCGGGCCTGGCTGACGCGAATCATGTTCACCTGGGGCGCGGCGGCCATGGCCATGGCGTTCGTGCGTGGCGAAACCAGTTTTTATGTGTTGCGCTTCATTCTGGGCGCGGCGGAGGCGGGCTTCTTCCCCGGCATCATCTATTACTTCACCCAATGGTTGCCGGCCAACGAGCGCGGCAAGGCGATGGCGATCTTCCTCAGCGGTTCGGCGATCGCCTCGGTGATTTCCGGGCCGGTATCCGGCGCCTTGCTGCACATCAGCGGGCTGGGCCTGCATGGCTGGCAATGGATGTTCCTGATCGAAGGGGGCGCGTCCATCGTGCTGTGCGGGTTTGTCTGGTTCTGGCTGCAATCGCACCCCAGCCAGGCCAAATGGCTGACCGCTGAAGAAAAAACCGTGTTGATCGCCGCCATCGCCGAAGAGCAGCGGGCGCGGGAAGCCGCCCAGGTCATCAAGCCTTCAATGTTCAAATTGCTCGCCGACCGGCAGATCGTGCTGTTCTGCTTCATTTATTTTTCCATTGCCCTGACCATTTATGGCGCCACGTTCTGGCTGCCGAGCATGATCAAGAAGATGGGCAACCTGGGGGATTTCCAGGTCGGCTTGCTCAACTCGATTCCGTGGATCATCTCCATCGTCGCGATGTACGGCTTCGCTGCCCTGGCCGGCAAGTGGAAGTTCCAGCAGGCCTGGGTCGCGGTGACGCTGGTGATCGCCGCGTTCGGCATGTTCATGTCCACCACCGGCGGGCCGATCTTTGCCTTCGTCGCCATCTGTTTCGCGGCCATTGGCTTCAAGGCCGCCTCGGCGCTGTTCTGGCCGATCCCCCAAGGCTATCTCGACGCCCGCATCGCGGCGGCGGTGATTGCCCTGATCAATTCCATCGGCAACCTCGGCGGCTTCGTCGCCCCGACGGCCTTCGGATTCCTGGAGCAGACCACCGGTTCCATCGAAGGCGGCCTGTATGGGTTGGCGATCACCTCGCTGGTTGCCGCCGTGGTGATCTTTTTCGCCCGGACCCAACCGGGGCGCGGCAAACCTGGCGCGCTGTCCGGCCAGCTTGAAGACTCGATCGAAGCTGACCTGCTGAACAAATCTCAAGCCCTGAAACCTGGCCCATCGGGAGCCGCTGCATGAAGATCAAACGCGTTACCGTGACCCCCATCGCTTTTCGCGACCCACCTTTGCTCAACGCCAGCGGCATTCATGAGCCGTTCGCGCTGCGCTCGATCATCGAGATCGAAAGCGACAACGGTTACATTGGCCTCGGCGAGAGCTACGGCGATGCGCCGGCCCTGGCGATCCAGCAGCAGGTACAGAACCAGTTGATCGGCCTCGACCCGTTCAATCTCAACCAGTTGCGCGCTATCGTCCAGGCCACCGTGGCTGCCCACAAACCGGCGAGCATCGCCGGGGCGGAACTGGCGCCGGGCTCCCATGCGAGCAAGGCAGTGAGCAATGCCTATTCCGCTTTCGAAGTCGCTTGCCTGGACTTGCAGGCGCATTACCTGAATGTGCCGCTGGTGGATTTGCTGGGCGGTGCGATCCGCGACGAAGTGCCGTTCAGCGCCTACCTGTTTTTCAAATACGCCGAGCACATCGATTCACCGTATCCCGCGGACAGTTGGGGTGAAGCGCTGAACGAGCAGCAGATCGTCGCCCAGGCCCGACGGATGATCGAGGAGTACGGTTTCAAGAGCATCAAGCTCAAGGCCGGGGCATTGGAGCCGGAGCATGAAGTGGCCTGCATCAAGGCCTTGAAACAGGCTTTTCCTGGCTTGCCGCTGCGCATCGATCCCAATGGCAACTGGTCGCTGGAGACCTCTATCCGCATGGCCGAGCTGCTCGGTGATGACCTGCAATATTACGAAGACCCCACGCCCGGGCTCGAAGGGATGGCCGCGCTGCACAAGCGCACGGGCCTGCCGCTGGCGACGAATATGGTGGTCACCGACTTCGACGAATTCCGCCGCAGCGTGGCGCAGGACAGCGTGCAGATTGTCCTGGCTGACCACCATTACTGGGGCGGGCTGCGCGATACCCAGATGCTCGCGAAGATGTGCGAGACCTTTGGTCTGGGCGTGTCGATGCACTCCAACTCGCACCTGGGCATCAGCCTCATGGCCATGGCCCACGTGGCGGCTTCGGTGCCGAACCTGGACTACGCCTGCGATACCCATTACCCCTGGCAGGAACCGGATGAAGAAGTGATCAAGGGCGGCAAGCTGGCATTTGTCGACGGTTGCGTGAAGATCACCCGGGCGCCGGGCCTTGGCCTGGAGCTGGACCGCGATCAACTGGGCAAGCTGCATGAGCAGTTCCTCAGTTGCGGCATTCGCCAGCGCGACGATGTGCGGCAGATGCGGCGCTACCGGCCGGACTGGACCACGGTCAAACCGCGGTTCTAACATTTCCCAAGGGGGGCCTGCTGCGCAGGCCAGCGGGAGCAAGCTCCCTCGCCACAAGAGCTGGGTATGGCTTCAAGCTTGAGGACGGGCGCAATCCCGTGGCGAGGGAGCTTGCTCCCGCTGGGCTGCGTAGCAGCCCCTAGACCAGACAACTCGGTACCATTGCCCAATGAACTGATCGCTCAGACCACCCAGCGGCCCCCACCCAAAGTACCGCGCCCGCCAGCCTCGCCGTCTTACACCCAAACTGCTGCGCCGTGCCGGCGCTGCCAAAGCAGCCGGCAATCCCCTCCAAGGCAGCGTATGACCCGCCCGGGTGCCTTTCGATAATCGCCTCCGACATCCCGTCCCCTGTTGCGGAGCGCGCCATGCACAACAATAAGAATACCTGCCTGCGTTTTTTGCCTGCGGTCATCGCCGGCCTGTCGAGCCTGGGCCTGACGCCCTGGGCGCAAGCCGAAATCATGCTGTACGACAAGGACCAGACCACTTTCTCCACCGATGGCTACATCAACGCCTTCTACGTCAACAGCGACGTGGACCGGGCGGGGGAGCAGTTCGACCGACGCCAGTCGCGGGTCAAGATGGGCTTTTTGCCCAACTACCTGGGCTTCAACATGGGCAAGCAGGTCGAAGACCTCAAGCTCGGCGCCCGTGCCTCGTTCTGGGTAACCATCAACGACAGCGAAACCAACGGCACCGACACCGCCATCGACGTGCGGCAGTTCTACGGCACCGTCGCCAATCCGGAGTGGGGCGAGGTGCTGATCGGCAAGGACTTCGGCCTGTTTGCCCGTTCCAACATCTTGCTTGATGAGTTGCTCGCCGGTTACGGCCAGGTCAGCGACACCCTCGGCCTGGTGGACGGCGGCGGGGTGTCGTTCGGCAATATCGGCAGCGGCTACCCATACCCGTTCCCGACTTCGCAGATCACCTATCGTACTCCGGTGATGGACGGGTTGCGTGTGGCGGTGGGCATCATGGACCCGGTGGACACCAACGACAGCAGCGCCACCGGCAAGGCCTACCAGGAAAACCCGCGTACCGAGAGCGAGGTCACCTATCAGTTCGATCTCGGCGGGGCGAAAATCTACAGCTGGCTGAACGGCAGTTACCAGACCTCGGATAACACCGATACCAGTGTCGAATCGGTCACCTCCAAAGGCCTGGGTTATGGCGTGCAAGCGAAGATGGGCGGGCTCTCGCTCACCGGCTCCGGGTTCCAGGCCAAGGGCATCAACCCGTTTTTCACCAATAACGCCGGCGAGGCCACGCTGCGCAACGTCGACAGCAAGGGCTACCTGCTGCAAGGCTCCTACAAGCTCGGCAAGAATCGCCTGGCGCTGTCCTACGGCAAGACCGAGGACGACGGCAACGGAGTGGTCGGCAGCGGTGCCGACTACGAGACTCGCGGTGTCGCGCTGTTTCATGACATCAACGACAACCTCAAGCTCGTCGCCGAATACAACCAGTTCGAAATCAACGGCCACGACACCAGCGCGCAGAACGAAGACACCGACACCTTTGCGGTGGGGGCCGTGCTGACCTGGTAAGGCACGTGGCGAGGGAGCTTGCTCCCGCTGGGGTGCGCAGCAGCCCCTTGAACTGGGATTGAGGTATATCAGGCTCATTCAGTCAGATTTTCGGGGCTGCTTCGCACCCCAGCGGGAGCAAGCTCCCTCGCCACAAAAGCATCAATCCAGGTTTTCGTGGCAGCCCCTGCCGTGCGCATCGCGGTCGGGGCCGCCACGGTTCTCCTCCCATGGAAGTGTCCACCCGCTACCCAAGTAGCATTCGTCCGCCGGGCGCGGGTTCGTACACTCAGGGCTCTATCACGCACCGTCGGAGGCGCAGATGCAGCAGGCCCAGAGCGAAGGTGTGGTCAGCGCCATGTCCCAGGCAACGGATGTCGAGCAAGTGGCCCAGGAACTGGCGCGACAGCTGTTGCACCCGTACCTGGGTTTCGTGCTGTTTTTCTGTTCCGCCGAATACAACTTGCCGGCCCTGGGCCAGGCGCTGTCTCGCAGTTTCGGCGGGATTCGCCTGGTCGGTTGCACCAGCGCCGGGGAAATCACCCCGCAGGGCTACGGTCGTAACTGCGTGACGGCGGTGGGGTTCGATCATCGGCATTTTTCCATTGCCGCCGAGCTGATCGGCGAGATGGAGCACTTCAGCCTGATCGACGCCCAGCAGATGGTCGAGCGACTGGCCGGTGGCTGTCGCAGCAACGTCCTGGCGCCGATCAAGGGCCACAGTTTTGCCTTGACCTTGCTCGACGGCCTGTCCAGTCGCGAGGAAATGGTACTGGCCGCGTTGAGCGCAGCCTTGGGCGACATCCCGCATTTCGGTGGCTCGGCCGGCGATGACAATTACCTGACCCACACCCACGTCTACTTTGAAGGCCAGTTCCACAGCGGCGCCGCCGTGGTGGTGCTGATCAATACCTGGCTGGAGTTCGAGGTGTTCACCACCCATCACATCCTGCCTCGCCAGGAGAAGCTGGTGGTGACCGGCGCCGACAGCGCCTCGCGGCGGGTCTACGAGCTCAATGCCGAACCCGCCGCCGAAGAATACGCCCGGCATATCGGTGTGCCGGTCAGCGCGCTGAATTACCGGATATTTGCCGCCCACCCATTGGCCGTGCGCATCAACGATCAGTACTACGTGCGGGCGATCCAGCAAGTCCACTCGGACCTGAGCCTGAGTTTTTATTGCGCCGTAGAGAACGGCATCGTGCTCACGGCCATGCGCCCGGGGCCTCTGCTGCAAAACCTGCAAGCGCTGTTTGACGGCTTGCAGGAGCGCCTGGGTGACTTGTTATTGACCATCGGCTGCGACTGCTTCCTCAGGCGCCTTGAGCTGGAAGACAGCGCTGGCCTGGAGCAGATCGGCCAGTTCCTGCGCGAACAACGGGTGATGGGGTTCAACACCTATGGAGAACAGTTCAATGGCATGCACATCAACCAGACCTTCACCGGAGTTGCCATTGCCCGTCATCGCGTCCCCGGTCATCGCTGAACTGCAGGCACAGATCGCCGCCCTGCAACACGACAACCACAAGCTGCGGCGCATCAACGCGGCGCTGATCGAGCGGGTCGAATCCGGCGTGACCCGTGGCAGCGACCCGTACGCAGCGTTCCAGCATTCGGTGGTGCTGGCCGAACAGGTCCGCGAGCGCACCGACGCCTTGAACCAGGCGATGGCCGAGCTCAAGGCCGGCAACCATCTGCTGGGCGAAGCCCGGCTGCGGGCGGAAACCGCCCATCGCCATCTGATCGATGCGATCGAGAGCATTTCCGATGCGTTCGTGCTGTTCGACGAACAGCAACGCATTGTCCTCTTCAACAGCCGTTTCAAGGCGTTCTGGGCCCACAGCCGGGTGCGGATCATCGCGGGGATGCGCCTTGGCGAGGTCAAGCGCCTGATGACCGCCAATGGCCTGTTCAGCGAAGAAACCCGCGGCCAGCCCGATGAGCCGGTGCTGTACCGATTACAGAACGGCCGCTGGCTGCAGGTCAGCGAACGGCCGACCCAGGAGGGCGGACGGGTGTTCCTGTTTACCGATATCACTGACGTCAAACTCAGCGAAACCGTACGCCGTGAGCAAGCCATCGCGCAGAAATCCCACTTGCTGCAGCGCGCGGTGGACAACCTGTCCCAGGGCGTAGCGATGGTCAATGCCCAGGGCGTATTGGAATTGTGGAACCGGCGCTTCCTGGAACTCAGCGGCCTGGCGCCGGTGGCGGCTCATCGGCCATTCAACGAGGTGATCGCCGACAGTGAGCTGCAACTGCTGACGCCGGCCAGTCGCGACGGCAATGGGCGGTTGATCCAGGAGTGCGAACAGCGCCTGTCCGATGGCCGGGTCCTGGAGATCCGGACCCATCCGCTGCCGACCGGCGGCTACGTCAATACCTTCACTGACATTACCGAGCGCTACCAGCATGCCGAGGCACTGAGCGAAAGCGAGCGCTGGATCCGCTTGATCACGGATCACGTACCGGCACTGATCGCCTACCTCAACGCCGACCTGGTCTACGAATTCACCAACAAGGTCTATGAGCAGTGGTATTGCTGGCCGCGGGGAGTGATGCTCGGCCAAAGCCTGCGCGAAGCCCACAGCGAGCAGCATTACCAGCGCCTGGAAGCCTACGTGGCCCGAGCGTTGGCCGGGGAGAGCGTGACCTTCGAATTCGCCGAGACCAACATCAACAACCAGGAGCGCTACATGCTGCGCTCCTACGTGCCCAATCGGCTGGCCAACGGCGAGGTGGTGGGCATCTTCGTGCTGATCCGCGACATCACCGAACGTCGCCGCACCGCCGAGGCCCTGCATCAGGCCTACCAGAACCTGGAGCAGCGCGTGCAGGAGCGCACGGTCGAGCTGACCACGCTCAACGACCAGTTGCTACGCGAGATCGACGAACGCAGCCGGGTCGAGCTGCGCCTGCGCGAAGCCAAGCGCGAGGCCGAGCGGGCCAACCTGTCGAAAACCAAATTCCTCGCCGCGGTCAGCCATGACCTGCTGCAACCGTTGAACGCGGCGCGGCTGTTCACCAGCGCCTTGCTCGAACGCCGCGAACCGGTGGCGAACGCGCAACTGGTGCGCAACGTCAGCAATTCGCTGCAGGACGTGGAAAACCTGTTGGGCACCCTGGTCGATATTTCCAAGCTGGATGCCGGGGTGATCAAGGCCGACGTGGCGCCGTTCGCCCTCAGTGAGCTGCTCGACACCCTGGCCGCGGAATACCTTCAGGTTGCGCGTAGCGAGGGCCTGGCGTTGCGCTTCGTGCCTTGTTCGGTGCTGGTGCGCAGCGACATCCAGTTGCTGGCGCGGATCCTGCGCAACCTGTTGAGCAACGCCATTCGCTACACCCCCAACGGGCGGGTGGTCCTGGGTTGCCGACGTCACGGTAACCGTGTCTCGATCGAAGTCTGGGATTCCGGTATCGGCATTGCCCAGGATCGGCTGGAGGAAATCTTCCAGGAGTTCAAGCGTGGGGACGTCCAGCGCCCGGACCAGGATCGCGGACTCGGCCTGGGGTTGGCGATTGTCGAGAAGATCGCCGGGATCCTCGGGCATCCGATCAAGGTCCGCTCCTGGCCGGGCCAGGGCTCGGTGTTTGCCATCGAGGTTCCGCTCAGCGCCACCGCGCCCAAGCCGCTGGCGTGCCTGGATATGAGCGAGCCGATGCTCGAACGCCTGCGTGGCGCGCGGGTCTGGGTGCTGGATAACGACGCGGCGATCTGTGCCGGCATGCGCACCTTGCTCGAAGGTTGGGGCTGCCGCGTGGTGACTGCACTGTCGGAACAGGACCTGGCACGCCAGGTGGACGATTGCCGCGCCGAGGCGGATTTGCTGATTGCCGACTATCACCTGGACCACGATCAGAATGGCATGGACGCGGTGGCCCGGATCAACGCCTGCCGCACCTCACCGATCCCGGCCATGATGATCACGGCCAACTACAGCAACGAACTCAAGCAGCAGATCCGCGAGCGCGGGCACACGCTGATGCACAAGCCGGTGCGGCCGATGAAGCTGAAGATTGCGATGAGTCATTTGTTGGGCCAGGCAACCAGCCGTTGAGAAGAACCGCTTTTTGTGGCGAGGGAGCTTGCTCCCGCTGGGCTGCGCAGCAGCTCCCATCCATTCAAATCAACCAGACTGACACACCGCGTTGCCTGGGTTTGGGGCCGCTGCGCAGCCCAGCGGGAGCAAGCTCCCTCGCCACGGGCGATCTTCTCCAGAGCGCGGTTCAACGCCGCAGGTAAGCCCCGAAATCGATATCCCCCGCACTGAGAATCGCCTGCACCCGGTTATGCACGTTGAGCTTGCGCAGGATCGCCGAGACGTGGGCCTTGACCGTGGTTTCGGCGATGTCCAGCGTGTAGGCGATCTGCTTGTTCGACTCGCCTTTGGTCATGCGTTCGAGCACCAGCAATTGCTTGCGGGTCAAGGCCTGGAGCAGTTCCGGCGGGAACGCCGGGGTCTCGTTCAGGCGCCGGCCCGTCGGGCTCTTCTGGGTGCGGATGATGTCTGGCGGCAGGTACACGTTGCCATTGAGGATCTGCTCGATGGCGTCGGTCATCTGCGCGCGCGGCGACGACTTGGTGATAAAACCCACCGCGCCATAGGTGATGGCCTGCAGGACGATCTGCTTGTCCTGCTCGGCGGACACGATCACCACCGGGATGGTCGGTGCCTCGTTGCGCAAGTTGATCAGGCCATTGAGGCCGTGCATGCCGGGCATGTTCAGGTCGAGCAGGATCAGGTCGAGGTCATCGTGTTCGCGAGTCAGCGCCAGGGCGCTGTCCAGGTCAGCGGTTTCCATCACCTCGCTCCCGGCGAAACCGTCGCTGATGACGTTGTGGATGGCTTCGCGAAACAGTGGGTGATCGTCGGCTATCAGGATTTTATACATGGCCATTCACCTCGTTATTGTCGTGTTGGGGCAGTTGCACGGCTCTCGGCCATTCAGGGCAAGGGTTCGGGGCGGGCCGCTTGCAGGGGCAGGTTGGCCGCCTCCCAGGCATCCAGGCCGTCGCGGTACCAATACAGATGTTTATAGCCCAAGGCGGCGGCGCGTTTTACCGCGTTCCAGCTCAACCAGCAATCGGAGCGGCAGTAAAAGACCAGCGGTTGATCGGCCTGGCCGGCGGTGGCTTTGCGCAGGTAAAACGTGAAGTAGTCCTGCCAGGTCGCGTCCAGTTCGCCGTCGCCGGTGTTGGCCAGCCACAAGCTGCCGGGCAGGTTGGCATGGGGTTCGGTGTCGATGAACCGGCCCTGGACCCAGGGCCGGCGGTAGACGTCGATCAGCACTGGCGCGGGCGTTTGCTTTAGCAGGCGCTGCAAGGCTTCGGTGTCGACGGTTTGCGCGCTGTCTGCGGAGGCGGGCGTCGGGCTGCGGTATTGAGTGATGCGAAAGCCCTGCGGGGAAAACAGCGAGGTGTCGGCCTGCGCGACATTCAGCGACAGGCCCAGCAAGACGATCGCGAGCAAACGGGGCATAGGTTTTATCCTTCTTGTTATGCGCCCATTACATGTCACGGTCGAGGTCTTGTGAATGCGACCATAGACAGGAAAACCGGTACTAAAGTAGTAATTTCCAACGGATGTACCCACCCAGACCCTGTGGGAGCGAGCTTGCTCGCGATAGCGGTTTATCAGTCAATGTCGTTATTGAATGAACCGTCGCCATCGCGAGCAAGCTCGCTCCCACAAGGGGTCGTGCGTATCGGCTGCTCAACTCGCCTTGCGTAATGCCGCATGCTGCGGATTGAACGTCCACGCCGCCAGCAACGCAAACACCAGGCTCAGACCCACGCACACCGACATTGCCAGCAGGTTGAATTGCCCATACAGGGCGAAGCGCACCAGCTCCACGCCGTGGGTGAACGGGTTCACCGCGCACAGCCAGTACAACCACGGACTGGCCTCGAGCATTTTCCACAGCGGGTACAGCGCCGAAGACAGGAAAAACATCGGGAAGATGACGAAGTTCATCACCCCGGCGAAGTTCTCCAACTGGCGGATCGCATTGGACAGCAACAAGCCGAGGGCACTGAGCATCAAGGCCACCAGCAGCAACGCCGGAAGCGCCAGCAGCAGGCCCGTGGCCGGAGGCTGGACGCCATACAACCAGGCGATAGCGAGAAAGGCATAGACCTGCAACAGCGAGATCAGCGAAGTCGCGAGCAACTTGCTCGCCAACAGGAAGGCCCGGGGCAGGGGGCTGGTGAGCAGTACGCGCATGCTGCCCATTTCCCGGTCATAGACCATCGACAGTGAGCCCTGCATGCCGTTGAACAGCAGGATCATGCAGGCCAGCCCCGGCACGATGTACACCTCATAAGGAATGTAGGTGTCGTAGGGCGCGATGATCGCAATGCCCAGGGCGGCCCGGAAGCCGGCGGCGAACACCAGCAGCCATAACAACGGCCGTACCAGGGCACTGAGCAACCGCGTGCGTTGCAACACGAAGCGCAGCCATTCGCGCATCACCATGCCGCTGAAACATTGCCAATACGCATTCATGCGGCCACCCCCGGGGTGGTCAATCGATGGAAGGCCGAGCCGAGGCTGCCGCCATGTTCCAGGCTCACCGTCTCGGCGCGACCGCTGGCGACCAGCCGCCCTTCATGCACGATCAGCAAGTCATCGCGAGGCTGCACTTCGTCCAGCAGGTGCGTGGTCCAGAGCACACTGATGCTCTGTTCGCGGCACAGTTGGCGGATATGCTCTCCAAGGGCCTGACGGCTGGCCGGATCGAGGCCGACACTCGGCTCATCGAGCAATAACAGGCGCGGCTCATGGAGCAGCGCGCGGGCAATTTCCACCCGGCGCCGATGCCCGCCGTTGAGGTTGCGCACCCGCTCGTGACGCCGTTCGGTCAGGTGCTGGCGAGCCAGTTCGAGCTCAATCCGGACGTCGGCCTGGCGCCGGGCAAAGCCGTGCAGCGCGAGGTGATAACGCAGGTTCTGTTCGACGCTCAGGTCCAGGTCCAGGGTGCTTTGCTGGAACACCACCCCCAACTGGCGCAAGGCCTGGCGTGGCGCACCCTGCAACGAGTGACCGCCGACCCGGATCTCGCCGCGTTGCACGTCGTACAGGCGCGTCAGCAAGGCAATCAGCGTCGACTTGCCGGCACCGTTGGGCCCGAGCAGCGCGGCGAAGCGTCCGGCGGGCAGGCTGAAGCTGATCTGGCGCAGGGCTTCGCGCGCGCCGTAGGCAAAGCTCAGGTCGCTGACCTCCAAGGCGTTCATGGCGTGACCACCACGCCCCACGGATAACGTCCGACTTTCACCGACTTGAGCACCTTGCGGCTCTGCACGTCGATCACCGAGACATCGCCGCTGACGCCATTGGTCGCCAGCAGTTGCTTCTGGTCCGGGGTGAATGCCAACTGCCAGACCCGTCGACCCACCAGCAGGTAATCCAGCACTTCGAAGGTTTGCGCGTCGATCACCGCGACATGGTTGGCCGGGCCCAGGGCGACGAATGCCAGCTTGCCGTCGGCGCTGAGCTTGATGCCCACCGGTTGGACCTTATCCGGGTGCACGCCCTTGATCTGGAAGGTCAGGGTCTTGAGTACCTGGCGGGTGGCGACGTCGAGAATGCTCAAGGTGCCGCCGATCTCGGCCGAGGTCCAGAGCTGCGTACCGTCGCGGTTGAATTCGACGAAGCGCGGCCGCTGGTCCACGAGGGTGTTGTCGGCCAATGTCTGGGTGCTGGTGTCGATCCAGTGCAGCATGTTGGTGGTCTCGCTGGTATTGACCGCCCACTTGCCATCGGGACTGACGGCCATGCCTTCGGGCTCGACGCCCACAGCGATCTGGCCGAGTACTTCGGAGGTTTCGGTGTCGATCACCGTGACCAGGGCATCGTCTTCGTTGGAGACATAGAGCCAGCGATCGTTGGGGTGCAGAGCGAACTGTTCCGGGTCCTTGCCGGAGGGCAACTCCTTGATGATCTTGCGGGTGGCAACGTCCATCACCTGGACGCGATCCGAATCGCTGGCGCAGATGTACAGCAGGCGATTGTCATGGGACAGCAGCAAGCCCCGAGGGCGCTGGCCCACCGGCAGGGTGTCGACGACTTCCAGGCTCTGCATATCGATCAGGCTCAGACTGTTGTCTTTCTCGTTGGAGACCCAGGCGATGGCGGCGACGGCAGGGCCCGCCGCGATCAACGCAGCGCCGAAGGCTAGGATCTGGCAAAGCAGGGAGCGGCGCATGGCGTTTTCCTTGTTGTTGTTATTGATCAGGGGTAGCGGCAGCTGACTTCGGGCCGGTCGTAGCCCAGGCTGTCCATTTCATTGCTGGGGTGCAGGAACCCGTCCTGGGGCGAGGTACTGACCAGGGCGCGTGGCTGGACCAGCGCAATCGGTTGACGCAATTGGCCGTTCCAGGGGCGATAGCTGAGCTTGCGGCCCTTGAAACCGTCGAGCGGCAGTTGGTCGCCGAGGGCCAGTTGGCGGATGGCGAACGGGTCATCCCGACGCAGTTTGCCGACGGCGGCGGCGATGCTGCGCACGGCGATCCAGGCGGCGAAGTCGCGGTCGTTCATCCAGCGCCCGGCCAAGGCTTCGAAGCGCTTTTGCAACTGCGCCGCACCGTAGGTCTCGACGGTCTTGTGCCAGCCGGTCGGGGTCAGTCCCTGGGTGCCGGCTACGGGGCGCGGGTACCACGTCTGGTAGGGCACGTACTCGCCAAAATCGCCGCGCTCGTCGGCCACCAGCACCACGTCGTATTCGGCGGTCTGGGTGAACAGCGGCATGTCGGCCTGGGCACTGCGGCGCTGGTCGTTGTCGAACTGCCAGGGTTTCTCGGCGACGATCTTCATGCCGAAACGCTTCATCGCCCGGCGCAGTGCGGCGGCGTAGGCCTGGTCTGCGGGTGTCTGGCCGACGATCAGCAAGGCGCGCTGCCATTTGCGGACGACGCTGAACTGGATCAGCGCATCGGCGAGTGTCGCCCGATCAGGCAGGGTGTGCAGCACGTTGCCCAGGCAGTCGCTGGTGCGCAGGCTGTCGTCGGGGCTGCCGGCGTTGAACAGCAGGCTGTCGGGCAGGGCGGCGCTGAGCTGGCGCAGGCTGGTAGCGGGTGCATTCACCACGAACAGCCGCAGGCCCCGATCGTGCTGGGCGCGGGCGGCCTGGAGCAGCGCTTCGGGGCTGTCTACGGTGGCGCTTTCGAGGCGGTAGTCGTGCTTGAGAAAACGTCCGGTGCTGTTGCTGTCGACAATCGCCAGCTCGGCGCCGCGCAGCCCGGCATCGGTGGGTTCGGCAATCACATTGGACAGCAGCGGGCCGGGATCGGGACGATAACCCAGGTAGCCGATGCGCACTTGCAACGCCACGGCATCGCCGGCCTGAGCGGTGGTCGTAGCCAGCAGATAAACCAGGGCAAAACGTGCGAGCCGGCGCATGACATCCTCCATTGCAGGTAGCGCCAGCATAGGAAGGCCAGGGTTGCGGGGAAATATGCAGAAAGTACCGCCGGGGCAGTACCAAGGTAGTAGCTCGGCGCGGGCGTCGGGGTTTTAGGATGGCGATATCGTGATTCATCAGGGAGCGGACGGATCGTGCGGATACTCAAGACGCTGCTGTTGCCGTTGTTGCTGATCCTGAGCCTGATCGGGGTTGACAGGCATAAGACCATCCCTGTGGGAGCGAGCTTGCTCGCGATAGCGGTGGTTCAGCCGACCTTGATGTTGGATGCGCCGCCGCTATCGCGAGCAAGCTCGCTCCCACAGGGTGTCGGTGTCCCACAGAGGTCCGGTGTCCCACAGGGGCCCGGTGTAGACCAGGGATCGGGGCGCTAGCCATGTCCGCCCTCTGGCGAATCAACCTCTGGGTCACGGTGTTCTTTGCCCTGGTCGCCGTGGCCTGCGCGACGCTGCTGCTGCACCAGGCCACCGCCGATGTGCAGCGCGAACTGCAATCGGCCGAGTCGGTGGTGCATTACCTGCGCGAAACCGCCGAGCGCGACCCGACCAGCCTTCAATCGCGGCTCACCGGCAGCCTGCGTCACGTGCGGGTGCATTGGCTGGCGCCTGGGGAGAATGCCCCGGCGAACGATCCCGGATTGCAGGCCTGGCTGGGTCGCCAACTGTTGGCCGAAGGCCCGGCTGCGCAGATGGTGGTCCTGCAGGATGGACGTCGGGCCTGGATCGCTGTCGACCCATGGGATGAAATCGACGAGATCCTCGATTCCCTGGCGCAACTGTTCGGCGTCTGCCTGATGGCACTCCTCGTCAGTTTGCTGGTGATTCGCTGGGCGGTGCGCCGGGGCGTGTGTTTGCTGGATGAATTGCTCCACGCAATGCGCCAGGTATCCGCCGGGGACTTGCAGGTCAGCCTGCGCACCGAAGGCGTTTCGGAAGCCCAGCAGTTGGCGGAGCATTTCAATCGGATGACCGCCGCCCTGGCCCAGACCCGCGCGGACAACACCCGGCTGACCCAGGCACTGCTGGCCGTGCAGGAACAGGAGCGCACGCGCCTGGCGCAGACACTGCATGATGACCTTGGCCAATACGTGGCCGGTATTCGCGCACGGGCCTGTCTGCTGCGCCTGCTCATCCATCAGCCGCCAGCCTTGGAGCAGACGGCAAACGAACTGGAAGAACACTGCGATCACCTGCAACAAGGCTTTCGCGCGTTGGTCCACGACTTGTATCCCGTGGTGCTGCAGCACCTGCCGTTGTGCGAGGCAATCGGGCTGCTCGCGAGGCAGTGGCAGGACAGACACGGGATCGCCTGTCAGTTGCGAGTCGATGGAGCGTCGCCGTCGATAACCGGGCCTGACAAGGCCCACCTTTATCGCCTGTTGCAGGAAGCACTGACCAACATCGCCCGGCACGCCAACGCCAGTCAGGTACGGATTCGCTTGCAGCACCGCAGCGGCCGCCTGCGCCTGCTGGTGCGCGATAACGGACGTGGCGCGCAGCAACCGGCCCGGGCGGGTGTCGGCCTGCATTCGATGGCCGAACGGGCCCGCAGCCTTGGTGGTGAGCTGCGCATCATCAGCCAGCCCGGCGCCGGGTGGGCGCTGGCCTTGAACATTCCCCTGGAGGCTTCATGAACATCTTGTTGGTGGACGATCACGCTGTGGTTCGGCAAGGTTACGCCAGCCTGTTGCGAGCGTTGATGCCGGAACTGCTGGTGCGCGAAGCGGCCTCGGGCGAAGAAGCGTTGAGCCAGGTGCAGGAACAGGTGCCGAACCTGGTGATCATGGACTTCAGCCTGCCGGGCATCAGCGGCCTGGAAACCACCCGCCGCCTGCGTCAACGCTTGCCGCAACTGCGCGTGCTGTTTTTCAGCATGCACGACGAACTGCCATTCGTGCGCCAGGCGCTGGACGCCGGCGCAGCGGGTTACCTGACCAAAAACTCGGCACCGCAGATATTGCTGGAGGCGGTGCGCCGGGTGCTGGCCGGCCATGCCTATATCGAGCAGACCCTGGCGACCCAACTGGCCTGCGCCAGCACCCGGCCCGATGCGGACCCGCGCCTGCAATCGATGACCCAGCGCGAACTGGAGATCTTCGTCATGCTCGCCAGGGGCACCCCGGCGCGGACCATCGCCGAACAGCTGTGCATCAGCGCCAAGACCGTGTCCAACCATCTGACGCTGCTCAAGAGCAAGCTGCAGGTCAGCTCCCATGCCGAACTGGTCCACCTGGGAATCGATATGGGCGTGGTGCGCGTGGCTGGGTGAAATGCTGGTCCCCGTGGCGAGGGAGCTTGCTCCCGCTGGGCTGCGAAGCGGCCCTAACAAGATCCATTCAACGGGCCTGACATTCCGAGGTGTCTGGTTTTGGGGGCGCTTCGCACCCCAGCGGGAGCAAGCTCCCTCGCCACGGTCTCAGTGATCCCAACTTGTGGGGCAATCGATGCAGTCCTGCATATTCGCATCCTGGAAATTCCCGTAATGCTGGCGCGAGCCATTCAGGTTGGCCTGTTCCAGGTTGCTTTCAGCGAGCTTGACCTCTTGCAGGTTGGCATCGCGCAGGTCGGCGCCCTTGAGGTCGGCCTTGCTCAGCCAGGCCATCTCCAGGTCGGCGGCTTGCAGGTTGGCCTCGTGCAGGCGAGCCCCGGACAAACGGGCGAACTGTAGGTAGGCACCGCTCAGGTCGGCCCGCTGGAACTGTGCGCCCTGGGCGAACAGCCCCCATCCCTGGATTGCCTTGAGCGTGGCGCCGCTGAAATCCGCCAGGCGCAGGTTGCTCTGTTGCAGGCTGGCACGGTTCAGGTTGGCGCCCTGGAGCTGCGCCTTTTCAAGGTTGGCCAGGTCCAGCCGCGCATGACGCAGGTCGGCCTCGCGCAAGTCGGCACCGGCGAGATTCATCTTGCGCAGGTCCTGGCTCGCCAGGTTGGCGCCCCGCAGGTTAGCGCCAGGGCATTGACTGGATTCGGCGATGAGGCAGCCGTTGATGGTCAGAGGGGTGTCGTCGGCGTTGGCACCGGCGGCGAGGAGCAGAAGCAGCAAGGGCAGTGGTTTCATGGCCTACACTCGGGCAAGTGTGGGAGCGAGCTTGCTCGCGATAGCGCAGTGTCAGTCAACATAAATATCGACTGAACGACCGCCATCGCGAGCAAGCTCGCTCCCACAGGGGTTGTGGTGGGGGCAGGGCTCAGGTTGGGTCAGGGTTATTTCTGCGCCGTCGCTTTATCCCAACTCGGAATCTTGAACACCCAGAACGACCCGCCCTGGGCCACCGGTTTGGTCAGTTCGGCCATGTCGCCGCCCCACAACGGCACGGCGCCGCCATAACCGACGGTCACGCCGATGTACTGCTCGCCGTCCTGTTCCCAGGTGATGGGCGGGGAGACGATGCCGCTGCCGGTCTGGAACTTCCACAGCTCCTTGCCGGTTTTCGCGTCGAAGGCCTTGAAGAAACCGTCACCAGTGCCGGTGAACACCAGGTTGCCCTTGGTTGCCAGCACACCGGCCCACAACGGCAGCGGCTCCTTGTGCTCCCACACCACCTTGCCGGTGGTGGGGTTCATCGCCCGCAGGCTGCCGACGTGATCGTCGTACATGCGCTTGATGCGAAAACCCATGCCCAGGTAGGCCGAGCCTTTTTTGTAGCTGACCTCCTCGGTCCAGTACTCCTCCTTCCACTGGTTGCCTGGCACATAGAACAGCCCGGTGTCCTGGCTGTACGCCATGGGGTTCCAGTTTTTCCCACCCAGGAACGGCGGCGAAACCTCCACCGGTTTACCCTTGGTTTCGCCTGGCAACGGCTTGGCCGGACGTTGGCCGGGGTTTTCCACGGGCCGACCGGTCTTCAGGTCGATGTGGCTGGCCCAGGTGATGTTGTCGACGAAGGGGAAAGCGTTCTGCAGCTTGCCGTTGTTGCGATCCACCACGTAGAAAAACCCGTTGCGGTCGGCGTGGGCGGTGGCCTTCACCTGTTTGCCGTCCTTGTCCTTGTAGTCGAACAGCACCAGCTCGTTGTTGCCGGAGAAGTCCCAGGCATCGTTGGGCGTGTGCTGGTAGAACCACTTCACTTCGCCAGTGCTTGGATCGACTCCCACCTGGCCCGAAGTGTAGAGACTGTCGTAGTCATGCGGGTTGCCGTCCTTGGCGGTGCGCGCCCAGGTGTTCCACGGGCCGGGGTTGCCCGCGCCAACGATGATGGTGTTGGTCTCGGGGTCGAAACTGGCGCTCTGCCAAGGCGCGCCGCCACCGTGGCTCCAGGCCTCGACCTTGCCGGTCTCGGTGGTTTTGTCGTCAGGCCAGGAGGGCGCCTTGACGTCGCCGGTCGGCGTGCTGTCCTTGCCGTTGAGGCGGCCCATGTGGCCTTCGACAAACGGCCGCATCCAGACTTCTTCACCAGTGTCCGGGTCGCGGGCGAACAGTTGCCCGACGACACCGAACTCGTCGCCGGAGCTGCCGTGGATCAGCAGGACCTTGCCGCTGGCCTTGTCTTTGATCAGCACCGGGGCGCCGGTCATGGTGTAGCCGCCGGCGTGGTCGCCGAATTTCTTGTTCCAGACCACCTTGCCGGTGTTCTTGTCCAGGGCAACCACCCGTGCGTCCAGAGTCCCGAAGTAGATCTTGTCGCCATAAATGGCCGCACCACGGTTCACCACATCGCAGCAGGGCCGGATGTTGTCCGGCAGGCGGTGGTTGTAGGTCCACAGGCGTTTGCCGGTCCGGGCGTCGAGGGCGAACACCCGGGAGTAGGAGCCGGTGACATACACCACGCCGTCGCTGACGATCGCCTGGGATTCCTGGCCGCGTTGTTTTTCGTCACCGAACGAGTAGGACCAGGCCGGGGTGAGCTTGAACACGTTCTTGTCGTTGACCTGGGCTAGCGGACTCCAGCGCTGGGCGTTGGTGCCCATGCCGTATTGCAGCACGTCCTTCGTCGTCAGGTGATCGTTGGCAATGTCTTCCCAGGTCACGGCGGCGTGCGCCTGCGGCCCCAGGGACAGGCCGCCGGCGAGCAGCAAGGCAACGCTCAGGGAGGAGAGGGCAGGTAGCGTTTTTATTGTCATGGTGGGATTTCCCAGTGAGGTTTTGGCCTGACTAGGGTCGGTCTCGCAAGCTTTGTCCGATACGGAAAAAGTCCCGCCCTTGCCGGGAAGACTTCCCAAAGCGCCTGTCTTTGCGACTTGCGTCGTATGGCCCGCTACCAAGGAACTAGACCCCGGCCACCAAAGCAGCATTCGGCCGGCGGCGGGCGCTTCCTAAGATGACGGCACGGCCTCTGTGAAGAGGTCTTGCGTGCAATTTCGAGGGCATAACAATGACAACAAAACGCAACGCCATCATCGCTAGCGCATTGCTGATAGGGCTGACTGGCGCAGGCTCGGCATGGGCCCATGGCAACGTAGTGCCCCAGGCAGTGGAAACCCAAGGGCTGACGCCGATCAAGGACACCAACCTGCCGTTGGATGCCGACGGCTGGGCGGCACAGAACCCGTATCGCAATTCTCCCGAACGCGAAAAAGCCGTGGAGATCGGCGCCTCGGCCTACAACCAGAACTGCGCGGCCTGCCATGGCCTTGAGGCCAAGTCCGGCGGTATCGCCCCGGATTTGCGCATGCTTGACGCCGCCGAGGCTGGCGATGAATGGTTTGTCGAACGCGTGCGCCATGGCGCGGTGCGCGATGGCCGGGTGTATATGCCAAAAATGGCCGATTACCTGAGCCAGGAAGCGCTGTGGGCGGTGCGTACCTACCTGGACAGCGTGCACGTCGAGGAGTGATTGTCATGCGCCTGTTCGCGTGGGTGATGTGCAGCCTGCTGTTATGTGGCCAGGCGGTGCAGGCGCAGGTGCGCAGCTATGACCAGATGATTGCCGCCGGTGAATTGAAGGTCGCGGTCTACAAGGATTTTGCCCCCTACAGCTTTGAAGACCAGGGCCAGCCGCGGGGCGTTGACGTGGAGCTGGCGCAGGCCCTGGCCAAGGCCCTGGGGGTACGGCTGAAATTGCTCTGGGCACCGCCCGGCGAAAAGCTCGACGACGACTTGCGCGACTACATCTGGCGCAGCAGTCCGCTGCACGATCGACAACTGGCCGATCTGATGATGCGAGTGCCTTATGACCATGACTATGTGCAAAGGCGCAACGACGTTGGCGAGCTGGAGAACGCCCAGGTCGTGATGTTCGGTCCGTATCAGCAGGAATGCTGGCAAGTGGCGTACGACCGGCGTCGACTGGACTCGGTGGGCAGCGTTGCGGTGTTCCAGCAACACCCCATTGGCGTTGAAGTCGACAGCGTGCCGTCGTTCTACCTGACGTCCGTGTTCAACGGCATGCTCAGTGCCAAGACCCGCCATTACCCCAGCGTTGCCAAGGCCTTCGGCGCCATGCAGGCCGGGGCGGTCGATGCGGTCATGGCGATGCGCGGGGAAATCGACTGGCAAGTGCACCGGACGGCTGATCCGCAATTGGCCCTGGCGGAGAACGCTTATCCGAACATGGGCAAGCAGCGCTGGGAAATCGGCATGGCCGTGCACGAAAGCAACCGGCAACTGGCCTATGCGGTGGAGGAAGCCTTGGAAGCGTTGATCCGCGACGGCAGCCTCAAGGCCGTGTATGCCCGCTATGGCCTGCGCTACGAAGTGCCGGACATGTATCAATAGGAGCGCAGCGATGAACTGGCGAGCGTGGGGCCTGCTGTGGTGTTGCCTGCCGTTGATGGCGAGCGCTATCGAGCCGGGAAAGGACCCGGTGCCTTCCGTGATGTGGGCTTTCTATCACAAGCAACTGCTGGCGGACGCGCCGTTCGTGTTCGACGAGCGAGTCCGGCTGCTGGCGCCACCGTTTGCCGAAGACGCGCGCCAGGTGCCGCTGGAAATCGATGCCCGCGCCTTTACCGGTGACGTCGTGCGTATATTGGCCTGGGCCGAATTGAACCCGCTGCCGAAGATTGTCGACTTCCAGCCCTCGGAACGGGTGCTGCCCTGGCTGTCGATCCGTATTCGCATCGAGCAAGCCACTCCATTGCGTGCGGCGGTGCAGACCCGCGACGGGCTGTGGCACGTCGGTTCGACGCTGATCGACGCGGCGGGTGGCGGCTGCACCGCGCCCAGCGTCGTGCGCACCCAACCGGGTTGGGAGGAGCACTTGGGCGAAGTGCTGGGCGGTCGCTACCCGCGGGGCGATTCGAGTCGCCTGCGTCTGCAGGTTGCCCACCCCATGGACAACGGCCTGGTCAGCGGCATCCCGGAGTTTTTCATCAACCAGGCTCGGCTGCTGGATGCCGACGGCAAGCTGTTGGCGCGCCTGGAGCTGTTTCCGGCGGTCAGCGAAAACCCCTCCCTGGGCTTCGACATCCAGGGCCCGGGACAGACCCGCCTGTTGCTGCGCGACAACAGCGGCAACGAGTTCGAAGCTGCCATTCCCTGACCACAAGGAGCACGCCATGCGCTGGTTGTTGCTGATCTGTCTTGGGCTGTGCCTGCCGGCCTGGTCCGACACCGAGTATTCGCTCAAGCCACGGCAGATCGCCGAGGGCACGTGGCTGCTGGAAGGCAGCACGGATAATTTTGCCAAGGCCAACGGCGGCAATATCGTCAATACCGCGTTCATCGTCACCGAGGCCGGCGTGGTGGTCATCGACACCGGACCGTCGAAGCGCTACGGCGAGGCGCTGCGCCAGGCCATCGCCGCAACGACTGACAAGCCGGTGGCTCAGGTGCTGCTGACTCATCATCACCCTGACCATGTATTGGGCAACCAGGCCTTCAGCGATGTGCCCATCGGGGCGCTGCCCGGCACCACCGATCTGCTGCGACAGCAGGGCGACGCGATGGCGGAAAACATGTACCGGCTGGTGGGCGACTGGATGCGCGGCACCGAGGTGGTGCTGCCGACGCAGGCGTTGAGCCCCGGCACGCTGCAGGTGGGTGAGCATTCGTTGCGCTTGCTGGCGCTGGCCGGGCATACCAGGGCGGACCTGGCGATCCTTGATGAAACCACGGGCGTGCTGTTTGCCGGCGACCTGGTGTTTTATGAGCGAGCGCTGACCACCCCGAACAGCCCCGGCCTGGAGGTATGGCTCAAGGATCTGGATATGTTGGAGGGGCTGCCGTGGAAGCAGATCGTGCCCGGACATGGTCCGCTGGCGGCGGATGCCCGGCCATTCGCGCAGATGCGCGACTACCTCGGCTGGCTCGACCAACTGATGCGCGACGGCGCGGCCCGGGGCGACGACATGGCCGAGATGATCCGCAGCCCTATCCCCGAGCGCTTCGCCGCGATCAGCCTGAGCCGGTATGAATTGATTCGCAGCGTCAGCCATCTTTACCCGCGTTACGAGCGGGCGGGGATGAGGCGGGTGGACACCCAAAACCCTGACTGATCACTCATCCCCGTGGCGAGGGAGCTTGCTCCCGCTGGGCTGCGCAGCAGCCCTTCTGTTGTCACCCTGGTTATCAATGTTGACCGGCTATCTTAGGGCCGCTGCGCGCCCCAGCGGGAGCAAGCTCCCTCGCCACGGGGGTATTTGTTTACTCCACATGTACCAAGGAACTAGAAAACTCAACATTGCGGGCAATTGTTGGCGACGGCGCCGAGCCCAAGAATCTGTGGCAGACCGGGAAAATTTCCCGGGTATAACAATAACCGCAGAGGTAGCCGTCATGACTCATCCCGCACGTCGCCAATCCTTCGCCGCGAGCCTGCTGCTCAGTGCCATGCTGCTGTCCGGCTCGGCCTTGGCCGCCGTGACCGACCAGGAAATTCTCCAGGACCCGAAAAACCCACAGCAAATCGTGACCAACGGCCTCGGTGTGCAGGGCCAGCGCTATAGCCCGCTCGACACCCTCAACGTGAACAACGTCAAGGACCTGCGGCCGGTCTGGGCGTTTTCCTTCGGCGGCGAAAAACAGCGCGGCCAGCAAGCCCAGCCGATGATCAAGGACGGGGTGATGTACCTCACCGGCTCCTATTCACGGGTGTTCGCGGTGGACGCACGCACCGGCAAGAAACTCTGGCAATACGATGCGCGCTTGCCCGATGACATCCGTCCCTGCTGCGACGTGATCAACCGTGGCGTGGCGCTGTACGGCGACCTGGTGTTCTTCGGCACGCTGGACGCCAAGCTGGTGGCCTTGAACAAGGACACCGGCAAGGTGGTGTGGAGCAAGAAAGTTGCCGACCACAAGGAAGGTTATTCCATCAGCGCCGCGCCCATGGTCGTCAATGGCAAGCTCATCACCGGCGTGGCGGGCGGCGAGTTCGGCGTGGTTGGGCAGATCAGCGCCTTCGACCCGAAAAACGGCGAACTGCTCTGGACCCGGCCTACCGTGGAAGGCCACATGGGCTACGTCTACAAGGACGGCAAGGCCGTGGAGAATGGTATCTCCGGCGGCGAGGCCGGCAAGACCTGGCCCGGCGATCTATGGAAAACCGGCGGTGCCGCGCCTTGGCTGGGCGGTTACTACGATCCGGAAACCAATCTCCTATTGTTCGGTACCGGCAACCCGGCACCGTGGAACTCCCACCTGCGCCCTGGCGACAACCTCTATTCCTCGTCGCGCCTGGCGTTGAACCCGGACGACGGCACCATCAAGTGGCACTTCCAGAGCACGCCACATGATGGTTGGGACTACGACGGCGTCAATGAGCTGATCTCGTTCAACTACAAAGAGGGTGGCAAGGAGATCAAGGCGGCGGCGACGGCCGACCGTAATGGTTTCTTCTACGTCCTCGACCGCACCAACGGCAAGTTCATCCGTGGTTTCCCGTTCGTGGACAAAATCACCTGGGCCTCCGGCCTGGACAAGGACGGGCGACCGATCTACGTGGAGTCGAGCCGTCCGGGCGCACCGGGTAGCGAAGCCAAGGGGAGTTCGGTGTTTGTCGCCCCGGCGTTCCTCGGCGCGAAGAACTGGATGCCGATGGCCTATAACCAGGACACCGGTCTGTTCTACGTGCCGTCCAACGAGTGGGGCATGGACATCTGGAACGAGGGCATCGCCTACAAGAAAGGCGCGGCGTTTCTCGGGGCCGGGTTCACCATCAAGCCACTGAACGAGGATTACATCGGCGTGCTGCGGGCCATCGACCCGAAGACCGGCAAGGAAGTCTGGCGCCACAAGAACTTCGCGCCGCTGTGGGGCGGGGTGCTGACCACCAAGGGCAACCTGGTATTCACCGGTACGCCTGAAGGTTTCCTGCAAGCCTTCAACGCGAAGACCGGGGAAAAAGTCTGGGAGTTCCAGACCGGTTCCGGCGTGCTCGGCTCGCCGATTACCTGGGAGATGGACGGCGAGCAGTACGTCTCGGTGGTCTCCGGCTGGGGCGGCGCGGTACCGCTGTGGGGCGGCGAAGTGGCCAAGCGCGTGAAGGACTTCAACCAGGGCGGCATGCTCTGGACGTTCAAGTTGCCGAAAGAGCTGGTGGCCAAGCGCTGAGTTGTCATTGAGTAAAGTGCTGCCTTTGTGGCGAGGGGATTTATCCCCGCTGGGCTGCGAAGCGGCTCCAAAACTTCTGCGAGTGCTGCGCACTCGAGCGGGGATAAATCCCCTCGCCACAAGAGCAGCGCTCGTTCCCGTTCTTTCGGAAAGTCCACAAACCTACGACCAAATAACGAGAGCGCCCCCTGCCAATGACGCATTCGTCCACCGCGCGGGGCTCTCTACCATCGGCCTATCGCCTGTCCCGCGACAGGCATCGACCAGGCAGAGGCCCATCATGATTTACGCACAACCCGGAACCCCAGGCGCCGTCGTTTCCTTCAAGCCGCGCTATGGCAATTTCATCGGCGGCGAATTCGTTCCGCCGGTCCACGCTGAGTACTTCACCAACACGTCGCCGGTCAACGGCGAAGTCATCGGCGAGTTTCCGCGCTCCAGCGCCACCGACATCGACAAGGCCCTGGACGCCGCCCATGCCGCTGCCGACGCCTGGGGCAAAACCTCGGTCCAGGATCGCTCCCTGGTGCTGTTGAAAATCGCTGACCGTATCGAGCAGAACCTGGAACTCCTCGCGGTCAGCGAGACCTGGGACAACGGCAAGGCCGTGCGCGAAACCCTCAATGCCGACGTACCGCTCGCGGCTGACCATTTCCGTTATTTCGCCGGCTGCATCCGCGCCCAGGAAGGCGGGGCCGCCGAAATCAACGAACTGACCACGGCCTACCATTTCCATGAACCGCTGGGCGTGGTCGGGCAGATCATCCCGTGGAACTTCCCGTTGTTGATGGCCGCCTGGAAACTCGCCCCGGCCCTGGCCGCCGGCAACTGCATCGTGCTCAAGCCGGCGGAGCAGACGCCGCTGTCGATCACCGTGTTCGCCGAGCTGATCGCCGACCTGCTACCAGCCGGCGTCCTGAACATCGTCCACGGCTTCGGCCGCGAAGCCGGTGAAGCCCTGGCCACCAGCAAACGCATCGCCAAGATCGCCTTCACCGGTTCCACCCCGGTCGGCTCGCACATCATGAAATGCGCCGCCGAAAACATCATCCCGTCCACCGTGGAACTGGGAGGCAAGTCGCCGAACATCTTCTTCGAAGACATCATGCAGGCCGAACCGGCGTTCATCGAAAAAGCTGCCGAAGGCCTGGTGCTGGCGTTCTTCAACCAGGGTGAAGTCTGCACCTGCCCATCCCGGGCGCTGGTCCAGGAGTCGATCTACGACGAATTCATGCAAGTGGTGCTGAAGAAGATCCAGCAGATCAAGCGCGGCAACCCGCTGGACACCGAAACCATGGTCGGCGCCCAGGCGTCCGAACAGCAGTACGACAAGATCCTTTCGTACCTGGACATCGCCCGGGAAGAGGGTGCCGAATTGCTCACCGGCGGCGCGGCGGAACGCCTTGAAGGCGACCTGTCGAGCGGCTATTACATCCAGCCGACCCTGCTCAAGGGCCACAACAAGATGCGCGTGTTCCAGGAAGAAATCTTCGGGCCGGTGGTGGGCGTGACCACCTTCAAGGACGAAGCCGAAGCCCTGGCCATCGCCAACGACACCGAGTTCGGCCTCGGCGCCGGCCTCTGGACCCGCGACATCAACCGCGCCTACCGCATGGGCCGGGCAATCAAGGCCGGACGCGTCTGGACCAACTGCTACCACCTGTACCCGGCGCATGCGGCGTTTGGTGGCTACAAGAAGTCCGGCGTCGGGCGTGAGACGCACAAGATGATGCTCGACCATTATCAGCAGACCAAGAACCTGCTGGTGAGCTATGACGTCAATCCGTTGGGGTTCTTCTGATCCTCGCCGCATCCATTGACTGAGCCCTGTGGCGAGGGAGCTTGCTCCCGCTGGGCCGCGGAAGCGGCCCCCTTCTTCAAGGCAAAGCATTGACTGTGTAGCGGCTATTTTTGGGGCTGCTGCGCAGCCCAGCGGGAGCAAGCTCCCTCGCCACGGCAATCGCTGTTGCTAATACCAACGCACCCCGTGCACTCCTTCGAAAGTAGCATTCGGCCCCAGGCCGCCCCCGTGCATTAATGAACCTGCCGGAATCGCCCGGTACAAGAAGAGGAAAGACCCATGTGGACTAAACCCGCGTACACCGACCTGCGTATCGGCTTTGAAGTGACGATGTACTTCGCCAACCGATGAGTGCCGGCCCGGCCTGACGCGTTCGGGCCGGGCTACCCATTGGTCGGATTGCATTCACGGCGCGATGCTTTAGGCTCAAGGTATCCCACGACAATAACAACAGGCTTACCGATGAGCCCCCCTGAAAAAATGAGCCTCAGCCCGCTGCGCAAGTTCGTTTCTCCTGAAATCATGTTCGGTGCCGGCTGCCGGCACAATGTCGGCAACTACGCCAAGACCTTCGGCGCCCGCAAGGTGCTGGTGGTCACTGACCCCGGGGTCATCGCCGCCGGTTGGGTCGGTGATGTCGAAGCCAGCCTGCAAGCCCTGGGCATCGATTACTGCATCTACAGCGACGTTTCGCCCAACCCACGGGTCGAGGAAGTCATGCTCGGCGCCGAGACGTACCGTGAAAACCACTGCGACGTGATCGTCGCGGTCGGTGGTGGCAGCCCGATGGACTGTGGCAAGGCGATCGGCATCGTCGTCGCCCACGGTCGCAGCATCCTCGAATTCGAAGGCGTCGACACCCTGCAGGTACCCAGCCCGCCGCTGATCCTGATCCCGACCACGGCCGGCACCTCGGCCGATGTGTCGCAGTTCGTGATCATCTCGAACCAGCAGGAGCGCATGAAGTTTTCCATTGTCAGCAAGGCGGCGGTGCCGGATGTGTCGTTGATCGATCCGGAGACGACCTTGAGCATGGACCCGTTCCTCTCGGCCTGCACCGGTATCGACGCGCTGGTGCATGCCATCGAGGCGTTCGTCTCCACCGGCCACGGGCCGTTGACTGATCCTCACGCGCTGGAGGCGATGCGCCTGATCAACACCCATCTGGTGCAGATGATCGCCAACCCGGCCGACGTCGCCCTGCGCGAGAAAATCATGCTCGGCAGCATGCAGGCCGGGCTGGCGTTTTCCAACGCGATCCTCGGCGCGGTGCATGCCATGTCCCACAGCCTCGGTGGCTTCCTCGACCTGCCCCATGGCTTATGCAACGCGGTGCTGGTGGAGCATGTGGTGGCGTTCAACTACAACTCGGCGCCGGAGCGTTTCAAGGTGATTGCCGAAACCCTGGGCATTGATTGTCGCGGGCTCAACCATCGACAGATCCGCACGCGGCTGGTGGAACACCTGATTGCCCTCAAGCACACCATCGGTTTCCACGAAACCCTCGGCTTGCATGGGGTGAGTACCTCGGATATCCCGTTCCTGTCGCAACACGCGATGCATGACCCGTGCATCCTCACCAATCCACGCGAGTCGAGCCAGCGGGATGTCGAGGTCGTCTATGGCGAAGCCCTCTGACGAACAGCAAAAGGCCCTCGCCGGGCTGCTTGGACTGGGCAATCATTCGACGCGCAAGAGCCATTACCCGGAGCTGGCGGCGCGTCTCGCCGAACTGGAACAGGCCCGCCAGCATCTGCAGCAACTCAACGACCAACTGGAGCAACGGGTGGCGGAGCGCACCGATGCGTTGCTGGAGGCCAACCACAACCTGCAACAGCAGATCGCCCAGCGCGAGTTGGTTGAGCAACAGCTGCGCGATGCCCGGGACGCCGCCCAGGCCGCGAACCGCAGCAAGGACAAATACCTGGCCGCCGCCAGCCACGATCTGCTGCAACCGCTCAACGCCGCTCGGTTGCTGATTGCTACATTGCGTGAACGCCAGATGCCAGCCGCCGAGCATCTGCTGGTGGAACGCACGCACCAGGCGCTCGAAGGCGCCGAGGACCTGCTCACCGACCTGCTGGATATTTCCCGGCTCGACCAGGCCGCCGTAAAACCCGACCCGGCGCCGTATCGGCTGGATGAGCTGCTCGCGCCGCTGGTTTCGGAATTCCAATCGGTGGCCGGCGCCGCGGGCCTGGAATTGCGCGTGCGATTCGCCGATGAGGCGGTGCTGACCGACCTGCGGTTGATGACCCGCATCCTGCGCAATCTGCTGAGCAACGCCTGTCGCTACACCGACCAGGGCGGCATCCTCCTGGCGGCGCGGCGACGGGGAGGGCGCTTGAGCCTGGAGGTCTGGGACACGGGCAGAGGCATTGCCGCCGATTGTCTGGAATCGATTTTCCTCGAGTTCAACCAACTGGATGTCGGCCGCGCGGCGGACCGCAAGGGCGTCGGCCTGGGGCTGGCGATCGTCGAGCGTATCGCTCATATCCTCGGCTACCGGGTGCGGGTGCGTTCGCGGCCGGGACGCGGCTCGGTGTTCAGCATCGAGGTGCCATTGTCTGCCGAAAAGCCACTGCCCCTGACCCACGCGCCTGCTCAGGCCGTCGCCGGAAACCCGTTGCCTGGGCGCCGGTTACTGGTCATCGACAATGAGCTGAGCATTTTGCAGAGCATGGCGGCACTACTGGGGCAGTGGGGGTGCGAAGTGCTGACCGCCACCGACGAAGCGGGCGCCTTCGATGTGCTGCAAGGCCGCGCACCGGAGCTGATCCTGGCGGATTTTCACCTCGACCATGGGGTGGTCGGCTGCGAGGTGGTCAAGCACCTGCGCGAACATTTCCAGCAAGCGATCCCCGCTGTGATCATCACCGCCGACCGCAGCGACCAGTGCCGCCGTGCCTTGCGCAAGCTGAATGCGCCGCTGCTCAACAAACCGGTCAAGCCGGGCAAGTTGCGGGCGGTGTTGAGCCAGTTGTTGGGGTAGTCGGTCTTCAATTAAACCTGTGGGAGCGAGCTTGCTCGCGATAGCGGAGTGTCAGGCAAACATGTTCCGGTTGACCCACCGCCATCGCGAGCAAGCTCGCTCCCACAAAGGCATCGGAATGGATAACAATCGTGTTATGTTATCCTCTTTCTTTTGGCAGGAATTCTCATTCCTGATCCTGCAAAGCCCCCGACTCCTGAGTATCGCCATGAGCCTATCCCCAAGCGCGACAAGCCCGTCCGCTGTCATCGCTCCAACCTTCGCCTCCAGTACCGCAACAACCGCGACGCGCCTGCTCGCCATCGATGCCTTGCGGGGTTTTGTCATGTTGCTGATGCTGGTCGACCACGTCCGCGAAACCTTCCTGCTGCACCGCCAGGTCACTGACCCGATCGATGCATTGAGCGTGACCCCGGACCTGTTTTTCACTCGTCTGCTCAGTACGCTCTGTGCGCCGGTGTTCATCTTCCTTACCGGTTTGTCGGCCTGGCTCTACAGCCAGAAACACACCGCCAGCGAGACTTCGGTGTTCCTGCTCAAGCGCGGTCTGTTCCTGGTGTTCCTGGAGCTCACGTTCGTCTGTTTCGCCTGGAACGCCGAGTTTCCGCCGAAGACTTTGTGGCTGCAGGTCATCTGGTGCATCGGCATCTGCATGATCGCCCTGGCGGCGTTGCTGCACTTCAAACGCAGCTGGCTGATCGTGCTGGGCGTGGCCATCGTTGCCGGGCATAACCTGTTGGATGGTGTGGTGCTGGGGCCGGACTCGCCGTTTTTTGTGCCGTGGTCGATTCTTCATCAGCGGTCGTTCATCGAGATCACCGAGTTCACCCGGGCACGCACCACCTACCCGGTGTTGCCATGGATCGGCGTGATCCTGCTGGGTTGGGCGATCGGGCCATGGTTCGGCAAGGACATCGAAGCGGCCACGCGAGTGCGGCGCCTGCTCAAGGTAGGCATCGGCTTGCTGGTGGCGTTCGTGTTTATCCGTTATCTCAACGTCTACGGTGACAAACCCTGGGTCCAGGCCGGAGATGCACTGCGCACCTTCATGAGTTTCATGAGCGCGACCAAGTACCCGCCGTCACTGATGTTCCTGATGCCGACGCTGGCGGTGGGCCTGATCCTGCTGGCGCTTTTCGAAAAAGCCCAGGAGAAGGGCGGCATCGCGATTCTGGCCATCTATGGCGGCGCGCCGATGTTCTTCTACCTGCTGCACCTGTACGTGCTGAAGGCCATGTACCTGGTGGCGGTGTTTATTTGGGGCACCAATCAGGGCGCTTATTTCGGCTTCGACCACTTGCCGATGGTCTGGTTGTGGAGCGTGTTGTTGAGTGTCGTCCTGTTTTTTCCAACGCGTTGGTTCGCAGCGTTGAAACAACGTCGGCGCGACATCGCGATCCTCAAGTACCTCTGATTTCGGGGCGGAGCGCGTATTCACGGCGCGCAACCGAGCCATTAAAACGCCGTCATTTGGTCGGCGTTTTTACCTCGAATGCAAAAATGCGCTTCGGTCTGCTTATTTCCTTCTGTAAACTCCCCCCGCTGCGACAATCGGGCACGGCCTTGGCAGGCCCGATCCAGACCGTTTTGCAGTGTCCCTCACCCAGCTGAAGCCAAGACCTACAAGAAGTCAGCGCCGGAGAGACATAAATGTGAGGCCGATATTGCTCGGCCCCTGTAGGTCCTTCCTCCAGTCCATCGATCCCCGCCCGCTGGCCATGCCGGCATGGGTGCGGACTCTGCTCGAACAGGATTGGGGGACGGAATGGCGTTCCACCCTAGGGATACACACATGTTGAAGAAAACACATACGGCGCTGCTGGGCCTGGCGATGGCGATGGGTCTTGCGACCACGCACGCCGCCGAGCCGAAAAAAGTGGATGTCTTGCTCATTGGCGGCGGCATCATGAGTTCGACCCTCGGCGTCTGGCTCAATGAGCTGGAGCCGGGCTGGACCATGGAAATGGTCGAGCGCCTGGACGGTGTTGCCGAAGAGAGCTCCAATGGCTGGAACAACGCCGGTACCGGGCACTCCGCCCTGGCCGAGCTGAACTACACGCCGGAAGACAAGAACGGCAAGGTCGACATCTCCAAGGCTATCGAAATCAACGAAGCCTTCCAGATTTCCCGTCAGTTCTGGTCCTGGCAGGTCAAGAACGGCGTGCTGAAGAACCCGCGCTCGTTCATCAACTCCACCCCGCACATGAGTTTCCTGTGGGGTGACGAGAACATCGCCTTCCTGAAGAAGCGTTACGACGCTCTCCAGGCCAGCCCGCTGTTCGCCGGCATGCAGTATTCCGAAGATCCTGCGCAGATCAGCAAGTGGGTTCCGCTGATGATGCAAGGGCGTGACCCGAGCCAGAAAGTCGCGGCTACCTGGAGCCCGCTGGGTACTGACGTGAACTTCGGCGAAATCACCCGCCAGTTCGCTGCCCACCTGCAAACCAAGCCGAACTTCTCGCTCAAGCTGTCCAGCGAAGTGGAAAACATCACTCGCAACGAGGATGGCTCCTGGCGCGTTTCGTACAAGAACCTGAAAGACGGTACCGAAACCGAGACCGACGCCAAGTTCGTGTTCATCGGTGCCGGTGGCGGCGCGCTGCACCTGCTGCAGATGTCGGACATTCCGGAAGCCCGTGAATACGCCGGTTTCCCGGTGGGCGGTTCGTTCCTGGTAACCGAAAACCCGACCGTCGCCCAGATGCACCTGGCCAAGGCGTACGGCAAGGCTTCGGTTGGCGCGCCACCGATGTCGGTTCCGCACCTGGACACCCGCGTGCTCGACGGCAAGCGCGTGATCCTGTTTGGCCCATTCGCCACGTTCTCCACCAAGTTCCTGAAGAACGGTTCGTACTTCGACCTGCTGACCAGCACCACGACCCACAACGTGTGGCCGATGACCAAGGTCGGTATCGAACAGTACCCACTGGTTGAATACCTTGCCGGCCAGCTGATGCTGTCGGATGACGACCGCTTCAACGCGCTGAAGGAATACTTCCCGGACGCCAAGCAGGAAGACTGGCGCCTGTGGCAAGCCGGCCAGCGCGTGCAGATCATCAAGCGTGACGAAGAGAAGGGCGGCGTGCTGAAACTCGGTACCGAAGTCGTCGCTTCCCAGGACGGCAGCATCGCCGGTCTGCTGGGTGCCTCGCCAGGCGCCTCGACCGCTGCACCGATCATGCTGACCGTGCTTGAGAAGGTCTTCAAGGACAAGGTAGCCACCCCGGCCTGGCAGGAAAAACTGCGCCAGATCGTACCGAGCTACGGCACCAAGCTGAACGACAATCCTGAGCGCGTCGCACAGGAATGGGCCTACAC
The DNA here is from genome assembly GCF_051132075.1 of Pseudomonas sp. R3-56. Lineage (NCBI taxonomy): Bacteria > Pseudomonadati > Pseudomonadota > Gammaproteobacteria > Pseudomonadales > Pseudomonadaceae > Pseudomonas > Pseudomonas sp. R3-56. The sequence goes on from NZ_CP071657.1 coordinate 2,867,950, forward strand.
CAGCGAACTCCTGCAACTGGATCCGCCTCCGGCTATCGGCAAGCCAGGCACCGCGGTAGCACCGGCCCAACCGGCTGCTCCTCGCGAGGCCAACCCAGCGGCCGACATGGCGCTGTAAACCGGACGCTGTCTGGTGAGGTACAAAAACGCCGCTCATTGAGCGGCGTTTTCATTTGCAGGCTCGCCCTCCCTGTGGGAGCGCCTGCTCGCGAAAGCGTTGTGTCAGTTTACTTAAATGTCGAATGTGCTGCCGTCTTCGCGAGCAGGCTCGCTCCCACAGGGATCAGTGGTGAGGCTCGACCTCGTGGGCGCCCCGAAACCGCGCATCAAAATCCTCGGCCAACTGCGCCAGGGTAATGCTGCCCAGACGCTTGAGCAGCAACGCCTGGGCCTCGTCGAAGGCGTCTGTCAGCGCCGCATTCACCGCTTGTTCCACCAGGCATTGCGGGTGGTCGGTCGACAGGCCAAGCGCAAAGATCGATGTGCTGCCCAACGCTTGATGAATATCCAGCAGCGTCATCTCCGAGAGTGGCTTGGCCAGGGCCCAACCCCCGCGATGGCCCTTTTCCGATGTGACGTAACCCTGTTCCTTGAGCAATGCCATGGTCCGGCGCACGACCACCGGGTTGGTGCCGAGCATCTGCGCGAGGGTGTCGGAGGTGGCGGATTGCTGGTGGCGGTCCATGTGGATCAATACATGGAGCATGCGGGACAGGCGTGTGTCGTTTCTCATCGGGCTGACAGATTCCATGACTGGGGCGGGGGTGAGTATTACCCGTAATCGCAAAAGTTACGAGACTGTTGACAGTGGCTTTTCAAGAAACTTACGATGTGTCGAGACTTGCCGTGCCATCGAAACCACTCTTGGAGATCGCCCATGGAATACGACGTCATCATTACAGGCGGCAGCTATGCCGGTATGTCCGCGGGTTTGCAACTGGCCCGCGCCCGGCGCAAGGTGCTGGTGATCGACGCGGGTGAGCGTCGCAACCGCTTCGCCGCGACATCCCATGGTTTTCTCGGGCAGGACGGTCGTGCCCCAGGCGATATAGCCGGCGACGCCCATGTTCAGCTCATGGCGTACCCGACGGTTGAATGGGTTCGCGACACCGCGACCCAAGCCAGCAGGGATGCCGAGGCTTTTATTGTCGAGACCGCAAACGGCCTGCGTTACCGTTCTCGCCGGCTGTTGCTGGCCACAGGCGTGATTGATGACTTGCCCGACGTGCACGGGCTGACTGAGCGCTGGGGCAAAAGCGTCTTCCATTGCCCGTATTGCCATGGCTACGAGTTGGACCAAGGGCCGATCGGCGTTCTCGCAACCTCGCCGATGTCACTGCACCACGCCCAGATGCTGCCCGACTGGGGGCCGACGACGTTCTTCACCAATGGCGTGCTGGCGCTTGATCCGGAGCAACAGGCGAGCCTCGATCAGCGTGGCGTCACCGTAGTGACCGAGCGAGTGGCGCGTATCGAAGGCGAGCGGGCCGACGTGGTACTGGCCAACGGTCGGGTGGTCGCCATCGACGGCCTGTTCGTCTTGCCGCGTACGCGGGTTGCCAGTCCACTCGCGGCAGCCCTGGGCTGCGCGTTTGAAGAGGGTCCGCTTGGCGCGTTCATCCAGAGTGACCCGATGACCCGGGAAACCAGCGTGCCGGGCATATTTGCCTGCGGCGATGCGGCCATGCCGTTCGGCTCGGTCGCGCTGGCCGTTGGCGATGGGGTGAGGGCGGGCTCGGGGGTACATCGGTCGCTGATCTTCCAAGCCCACCCTTGAGTTTCACACTTGAACAGCCCCGGTTGCCACGGCAAAGGCGAGCATTAACAGGCTGACGCCCCAGGCCCAGAAAAACGTGTAGGCCATGTGCTTGCGCAACTCTACGCCGGACAGTGCCAGGGCCAGATACACGCTGGGTACCACCGGGCTGATGGAGAAGCCGGTGTTCTCACCGATCAGCATGGCCCGGGCCACCGCTTCGAGAGGAACGCCAGCGGCGATGGCGACGTCCTTGATCACTGGCAGCAGGGCGAAATAGTAGGCGTCCGGCGAGAAGATCATTCCAAGCGGGACGCCGAAGAACCCGACAATCACATGCAGGTATTGGGCAGCACCGGCGGGCAGGATGTCGATCAGCGCCAAGGCCATGCCGTCTGACATCTTCGCTCCGGAGAGCACGCCCAGCAGCACGGCGGCGGCCATCATCACCAGAACCATCTGCAACGCATCGGACGCATGGGCCTTGAGGCGTTCGGCCTGGGCGTCGAGGGATGGGAAGTTCAAGGGCAGGGCGATGCCCAATCCGACCATGAAACAGGCGTACAGCGGAAAGATACCGGTAAACAGGCACAGCAGAATGCCGCCGGTCAGGGCCACATTCAGCCAGTAGCGCAGCTGCCGGGGAGAGAGACTGAATTCGCGGCTTTGCATTTGCAGGTCGTCCATGTCACGCGTCGCGGCCGCACCCAGCGACATCGGTTGGCGCCGCTGGGCGCGCGACCCCAGTATCGTCGCCACCCCGAGCATGCACACCAGGCCCACCATCTGCACCGGCAGCAACCCCAGCCACAGCTCGGTGGCATCGAGCCCCGACACGGCAGCGGCCCGCGCAGTCGTTCCGCCCCAAGGCACCATGTTGATGACCCCGGCCGTGGTGCCCACCAGGCACAACAGCATCGTCGGGCTCATGTTCAGGCGCTTGTACAAGGGCAGCAGTGCCGGGATCGTCAGCAGGAACGTCGCGGCGCCGACGCCATCCAGATGCACCACTGAAGTCACCAGAACGGTAACCAGCGCCACCGCCAGGGGCTTGCCGCCCGTGCTGCGGATCAACAGGTTGACCAGCGGATCGAACAACCCACGGTCGCGCATGATGCCGAAGAACAGGATGGCAAACAGAAACAGCGCGGCGGTCGGCGCGACGGTGACCAGGCCGGCCTTGATGAACTCGCCGATCTGCGCGAGGTTGAAGCCGGCGAGCAGGCAGACGACCACGGGAAGGGTGGTGAACGCCACCACCGGACTGATCCGGCGCAGCAATATCAGCCCGATAATGGCAAGCATCATCAGGAAACCCAGGGTTGTAATCATGTTGCAGCCTCTCTTTTTATTGTTGTCGGATGGTGTTGCAGGCGGCGAGTCGGTCAGTCTTCCGGTCCCGGCAGGCGCAAGGCCAGGAGCAGGTAGCTCAGGCTTTTTCCATGGCGGTCGAGACCGCAGCTTCGATTCACGCCGCCTTCCAGGGCGTCCTCGAGCACAAAGTTCAACGCATTCAGGTTCGGCAGTTCATAGCGATGCACCCTGGAGGGCTGGCGCGTCGCGAACTGCTCGGCGACGAGCTCGCAGGTCAGCACCCGAAGCAGCCAGGGATAATGGGCCGGGTCGTGGGGAAATACCGCGATGCTGAGGATGTTGCCTTTGTCGCCGGCACGGGCGTGGGCGAAGTCGGCGAGGGTGACCAGGCTCATCAGTACCACTCCAGGGCTGTATGGATTTCATCACGCGGCAGCAGGAAGCTGCGGGTGGTAACGGTTTCTGCGAGGTGGCGCCGGACGCCACCGCCGCCAGCCGGTCCGTTGGTGTAGAGCGACTCGACCTCTGCCAAGAGGGTTTCGAGCAGCGATCGGTCAGTGTGGGTCAGGCCGATACGCACCCGCACGTCCTCCAGCAAAGGCGCCTGGGCCAGTTGTTTTTGCAGATAACGGCCACCCTGGTCGTTGAACAGGCTGGCGACTCCCGACAGGTCGATCCAGGGCTGTACACCTGGCGCCAAACGATCGAAACGCTGCAGCAGGATGTCGCGCGCCAGGGCGGCACGCGCCACGGCACCGGGGCCTGCATAGGAAATCTCGGCCTCGCCGAACCAGAGTCCGCGCATCCCCGCCAAGCCCTTGAGGGTGTCGGGGCGCGGATGGCCGATCACGCCAGTGACTTCCACCCGGTCGTTCCCCAGGTCCTGTACGTGGGCGGCGCCCAGATCCAGCACGACGTCCGGCGTCAGATAACGTCGCGGGTCATGGACTTCGTAAAGCAATTGCTCCTTGACGGTCTGCTCGCTGACTCGTCCGCCGCTGTTGCGCGTCTTGCCGATGATCAAGCGGCCGTCCTGGTGAATTTCGGCGATCGGGCAGCCGAGGTTGGCCGGATCCGGGATGTCTTTCATTCCGGGATGGGCGAAATAGCCGCCAGTGACCTGGGCACAGCATTCCAGCAGGTGTCCGGCGGCGGTCGCGACGGCCATTTTTTGCCAATCGTCGGCCTTCCAACCCAACCCATGGCGGATCGCGCCTACCGCCAGGGACGGATCCGCAACCCGGCCACACAGCACGATGCCAGCGCCCTCGGCCAATGCCTGGACGATGCCGTCGGCCCCGGTGTAGACGTTCACCGAAACAGGCTGTTCATCGGCACTCGACGACAGCCATCGTTCATAGCGCGGAGGCGTTTCTTCGAGCAGGTCGTCGCCCAGTACGCAGGCGATTTTCAGCGCCGGGAAACGGCCGGCCAATTCGTCGCGCAACCGTTGCGCGGCGGCCCTGGGGTTGGCTGCGCCGCCGTTGGTGATGATCGCAATGCCGGCTTCGATGCAAATGTCCAGCATGGGTTCGAGGAAGTCGAACAGACGCGCTGAATAGCCCGACCGTCGATCGAGGCGCTTGCGCAATTGCGCCTCGGCGAGGGTCCGTTCAGCCAGCAGCTCCAGCATGATGTAGCGCTGGCCGCTGCGTTGCGCCAGGTCCTGGGCCAGGCGTAGCGCGGCGTCGGGCCGATCATTGGCAAAACCTGCGCCACACCCGACGAGAATTGTTTTTGTCATGTTCGTGTTCCACTGAAGGGTGGCCCCATAGTGGAGAGACAGAATTAATCTGTGAATTTTAAAGATAGAATCAATTGATCCAGTAATTTTATGAGCCGGTCATGAACGTTTCTTTCCGACAGCTTCGAGCCTTCATCCTCATCGCCGAGACTTCAAGCTTCACCCGCACCGCGGAACAGCTGCATCTGTCACAACCGGCGCTGAGCTACAGCATCCGCAAACTGGAAGAGAGCATGGGGTTGCAGCTGCTTGCGCGTAATACCCGCAGCGTCGAGTTGACGCCAGCCGGCGAGCACTTCCTGCCCCAGGCCAGGCGCATGCTGCGGGACATGGACGATGCCGTGCGCGATGCTCGCGACACCTTGAGCCTGAGTCGCGGCACGCTTCGGCTCGCGGCCTTGCCCACGGCTGCCGCGTCGTTTCTGCCGATCGCCATGGCTGCTTTCCAGCGTGAAAACCCCGGTGTGACGGTGAGCCTGCTGGATGGCCGCGCCGGAGAAATCCTCGGCTGGGTGCAGCGCGGCGAGGTAGACGCCGGCATCAGTTCGCTGCCTGACGACCTGGCTGGGCTGAGCTTCGAGCGCCTGCTGGATGACAATCTGGTACTGCTGAGCCACAAGCCCTCGCAGGGTGACGGCCAGGAGGAGTGGACGCAGCAGCCCTACATTGCCCTGACGCCTGACACGAGCATCCGGCCCTTGGCTGACGCGGCGCTGCGCTATTTGAACGTGGATGCAATCCCAGCCTGGGAGGTGGCGCATATGAGCACGGCCACGGCGCTGGTACGGGAGGGGCTGGGATTCTCTTTATTGCCGGCCAGTTGCACGGCGGTGTTCAACATCGGCGAACAGTGCGCTGTAACCCCAATCGATCAGCCGGCCAAGCGCTCGATCGGGCTGTTGCAGCGCAAGCCGGTGGCACAATCGCCGTCGTTGAGCCAGTTCATGGGACATGTGCGGCGGGTTTTACGGGAGGATGAGGCGGGCGCTTGATGTGGGGCGGTCTGCCGCCTTCGCGAGCAGGCTCGCTCCTACAGAAGAGCCCCTGAAGCGTCATAGGGTACGCCGCGATCAATGTGCGAGCGAGCCTGCTCGCGAAGGCGCAAGCCCGGTCAGCACCGGTCATTGCGTACCAAACATCGCCGTCCAGTAGATCCCCGCATCACTTTTCGGGTCCACCGCATACCCGGCGCCCAGTTCGCGAAATTGCGGGTTCATCAGGTTGGCGCAATGCCCGGGGCTGGCCAGCCAGCCGTCCACCACTTTCAAAGCCGTGTCTTGCCCGGCGGCGATGTTTTCGCCGATGGCCTGGCCCAGGTAGCCGGCCAGTTCGGCGCGGTCGCCGGGTGTGCGGCCATCGCGGTCCTTGTGGTCGAAGAAGTTGTTGTTGGCCATGGCTCGGGTGTGATTCACCGCCGCCAGGGCCAGGGTGGCGTTCCAGGCCAGCGGAGTGGTCGCGGTGTAGGCCTCGGTGCCGCAGCGGCGCGGTTGCGCGCGGGCGCTGTTGATGAGTTTGAGCAGTTTCTGGCCCTCGGCTTGCCAATCGCCCAGTCGCGCCGACAACAGCGGGCGAGCCAGGACGATGCGCCATTCGCGGTCCAGTCGGCTGACACCGACGTCAATGAACTGCGGGTCCAGCACGACCTGGCAGAAACTTTCCTGCACGGCCTTCATCGCCGCTTGCGCGTCGCGCGGCCCGGACAGGCTGATCGCTTGCACGTTGACCATCGGATAGGCCGCCCGGGCCAACGCCTGTTGCAGATCGCCGATGCCATTGGCCGACAGGATCAACCGCGAATCCATCGCCAGCGGCGGCAGCTCCAGGGACGCCTGGCCGGCGCAGCTCTGGGACTGGCTGCGGTAGAGGTTGATGGACTCGACCAGTTTCGTCTCTTCGGTGGCTACCGCACTGACGGCGAACGTCAGCCCCAGCGACAGCGCGGCAAGACGCATGACGGAAAAAATCGCACGCATGTAAATCTCCCTTGAGCGGACGGCGCCTATGATGCGCAATTTTTGCCCCGCTGGGGCAACGGTATTCACGCTCTTTTGAAATCCCAGGGACGGCACCGTTTGGTACCGTTCGGGACGCTCCTCAAGTAGTGGGATCAATTTTCAGGCGAATAGGTCCATTTTCATCGTCTCAAGGCCGTAAAACCTGCGATGCGTCAGCTCATCCAGTTACCGCCGTCGACGTTATAGGTCTGCGCCACCACGTATTCGCTGTCAGCCGAGGCCAGGAAAACCGCCATGCCGACGAGGTCCTGGGCAGTACCCATCCGGCCATAGGGGACCTGCTGAGCGACCTGACGCTTCTTTTCCCCCAGGGGCAGGTTCTCGTGGCGCGCAAACAGCGCGTCGACGCCGTCCCAGTGCTCGCCATCCACCACGCCAGGAGCGATGGCGTTGACGTTTATCCGATGCTTGATCAAGTCCAGCCCGGCGGACTGGGTCAGGCTGATCACCGCCGCCTTCGAGGCGCAATAGACCGCCACCAAGGCCTCGCCACGCCGGCCGGCCTGGCTCGCCATGTTGATGATCCTGCCGCCGTGGCCCTGGCGGATCATCTGCCGGGCGGCGGCTTGCAGCGTGAACAGGGCGCCGGCCACGTTGATGGAGAACAGCCGCTCATAGCTCTGCCGGGTGATTTCGACGATGGGCGCCAGATCGAACAGCGCCGCGTTGTTGATCAGGATGTCCAGCTTTCCCGTCCGGGCGACGACTGCGTCGATCGCCTGGTCGATCGAGACCTGGTCCGTCACGTCCATTTTTATCGCGTAAGCGTTGTCGCCCAGTTCGCTGGCCGTGGCCTGGGCCCGGTCCAGATCGATATCGGCAATCGCCACGGTCGCGCCTTCGTCGATATAGGCCTGGGCGAATGTCCTGCCGATGCCACGGGCGGCACCGGTTATCAGTGCGCTTTTTCCTTGCAGTCGTTTCATGGGGGATGGTCCTGTTCTGATAATAAAAATGAGGTTCGGTGAACCCTTGTGGCGAGGGAGCTTGCTCCCGCTGGGTTGCGCAGCAACCCCAAAAACGGCCAATGCGTTTCGTCAGGTCAACCGCATTCATCGGTTTTACGACTGCTGCGCAGCCGAGCGGGAGCAAGCTCCCTCGCCACGGGTATTGGATGAACCGTCATTGCTTGGGCAGCAGGACGGATCCGTCGTTGTCGATGGGGATTACAGCAGTGCCACCGAAGGTCGACAAACACGCAGAGGATCGTCGCGTGATACTTTTTTAACCTTCCAGCCGGTCGGTTAAAAAAGTATCGGTGGCGCGTCAAGGCGAAGCTGGCGACCGCTGGGCAGCCGGCGTATGGTGCGGTCCATAACGATAAGAGAGGCGCAACATGCCTGATCACCGAGCGCTCCTTTACGGCCAGCAGCCGCCCGAGCTGGAAGTCATCCTGCCGGAGCCGGAGAACAGCTTCCGCTGGTACGAGCATGACTATCCTTATCCCATGGCGCGCTGGAATCACCACCCGGAGTTTGAAATTCACTTGATCCGTCGGGGCAGTGGCAAGCTGTTGGCGGGTGACTACATCGGCCCGTTTGGGCCCGGCCATGTGGCGATGATCGGTCCGGACCTGCCCCACGACTGGATGGGCGACCTGGCGCCTGGCGAGCATCTGGCTGGGCGCGACGTGGTGTTGCAGTTTGACGGAGCAACCCTGATGGCCCTGCGTCAGACACTGCCGGAACTGGGAAACCTGCAACGCCTGTTCGACCAGGCACGCCGTGGCCTGGCCTTTAGCGGCGACACCGCGCGGCACGCGGCGCACCTGCTCGAAGCGATCGGCCCGGCCCAGGGGCTGGCGCGGCTGGCGCTGTTTTTCCAACTGCTCGACACCCTTGGCCGCGCCTGCGAAAGCGATGTCTTCTGCCTGGCCAGCCCTTGCTACGCGCCGACGCTCGATGAGCGCACCTCGGCGCGCATCCAGAAAGCCTTCGAATATTTGCAAGCCGAATTGACCGGCGACCTGCGTCTGTCGGTGATCGCCCGGCAACTGGGCATGAGCGAACCTGGTTTTTCGCGCTTCTTCAAGCGCATCACCGGCCACGGATTCATCGACCTGATGCGCAAGCTCCGGGTCCAGCGCGCCTGCCGGCTGCTTTCGCAGAGCGAAATGGCGGTGACTGACATCTGTTTTGAGGTGGGCTACAACAACCTGTCCAACTTCAATCGGCATTTCCGCATTGAGATGAACCAGACGCCCAGCGACTATCGCCGGGGCGTTATTTCCGGCTCGCCACATCCAGACACGCAACCGCATTCGACAAATCCTCGCTGAATCTGCGTTCATGCCCAGTGTCGAAATTGTGAGCCGGCAATCAAGCGCGGCTCGTCATTGAACAGAACCGCGACCATGCACGAGAAAACCTACGAACTGCTGGAAGTCGCCAACGGCAAGCCCATCAAACTCTGGACCCAGGGCGTGCCGGTGGAGGCCGAAGCCCGCCAGCAATTGCTGAACACGGCAAAAATGCCGTTCATTTTCAAATACCTGGCGGTGATGCCCGATGTGCACCTGGGCAAGGGGTCGACCATCGGCAGTGTCATCCCCACCGTAGGCGCGATCATTCCGGCGGCGGTGGGGGTGGATATTGGTTGCGGCATGATCGCCGCGCGCACTTCGCTCGATGCCGCCGATTTGCCGGACAGCCTCCAGGCCCTGCGCAGTGCTATCGAAAAAGCCGTGCCCCATGGGCGCAGCCTCAGCCATGGCGGACGCGACAAGGGCGCCTGGAGCAATGTCCCACGCGAGGCTGACCAGGCGTGGGTCGCGCTGGCCGCGCGCTTCAAGGCGATTACCGACAAATACCCGAAGCTGGCCCGCACCAACAACCGGCAGCATCTGGGTACGCTGGGCAGCGGCAATCATTTCATCGAAGTGTGCCTGGATGAGGCCAACCGGGTCTGGTTCATGTTGCACAGCGGCTCCCGGGGCGTGGGCAATGCCATCGGCAATCTGTTCATCCAGTTGGCCCAGGCCGACATGCGCCAGCACCTCGCCAATCTGCCAGACCGTGACCTGGCCTACTTCGAGGAGGGCAGCCGGCATTTCGACGACTATGTCGAAGCGGTGGGCTGGGCCCAGGATTTCGCCCGGCAGAACCGGGCCTTGATGATGGACGCGGTGATACGCGCCGCCCGGCAGGTCATCGGCAAACCGTTCGAAGTGGCGCTGGAAGCGGTGAATTGTCATCACAACTATGTGCAGAAAGAGCGACACTTCGGACACGACGTACTGGTAACACGCAAGGGCGCGGTGTCGGCCAGGAAAGGCGAGTTGGGTATCATCCCCGGTTCGATGGGCGCCAGGAGTTTTATCGTGCGCGGCCTGGGCAACGAGCAATCGTTTTGTTCGTGCAGCCACGGTGCCGGCCGGGTCATGAGCCGGACCGAGGCGAAAAAGCGTTTCAGCGTCGAGGATCAGGTCCGCGCCACTGCCCATGTGGAATGCCGGAAAGACGCTGCGGTGATTGATGAAATTCCAATGGCATACAAAGACATAGACAAGGTAATGCATGCACAACGTGAACTTGTCGAAGTGCTGCATACGCTGCGTCAGGTCGTGTGCGTGAAAGGTTAGCGGAGCCAGCATGTTGAGCATTGTCGAGCAGGCAGCCAGTGAAGCGTTGCGCCAGCGAATGGAGGCGGCCGGTTGTGCTTTCGAATTCCTGGTACTTGCTCCCGAGGCGGGTGTAATCGTCGATCAGTCGCTGCACCGCCAGGCCGTGGACGGACTGTTCCAGCACATCGAGGCACAATGGCTTGAGCGAGATCGCCAACTGCGCCTTGATCCGCGCTATGCCGATATCGCCCCACCGAGCATGCGCTGGGACCTGAGCAAGGCCGTTCCCAAGGCGCTGAGTCAGGATCAGGTCATTCGCCTCATGCGCGCGGGAAAGACTGAACGCAACCCGCAAGCCTATGCCTTGTACGACGCGTTTTGCGAGCCGCCCTACAGCACCCGCTTCAACAACGACACGCCCCAGGCGCTGTTCAAAGAGTGGCTTGAACTGCTCGGACTTGTGCCGGATAGCGGCGTGATGGTGCTGGACTGGGTCGACAACTTCAACTTCAACGGATTGGCCAGCGACGAGCCCGATCCCGCCCCGGATCCCTGGAGCGACTATTTCGATGATGGCCTGGAGTGGTGGGGGGTGTGGTGCCTGAGCATCTGGAATCCCGAGCGCCGGACCCTGGGTGTGCTGGCGGCGAGCACGACGGATTAGGCGGACGCAGCCCCCGTGGCGAGGGAGCTTGCTCCCGCTCGGCTGCGCAGCAGTCGTAAACAGGCTACTGCGGTCTGCCTGAAGAAATGCAGGGGCCTGCTGCGCAGGCCAGCGGGAGCAAGCTCCCTCGCCACGGGGTTTATGGTGGCCGAGGTCTTCGCGAGCAGGCTCGCTCCCACGGGTTCTGTGTTTATTCGTCGATATTGCGTTGGTGTTTCTTCAACCGATAGGCGAACTGCGCCCGGCTCAAGCCCAGCGACCTGGCTGCCGCCGCCAGGTTGCCGCTGTTCAGTTGCAGGGCTTCGTTGATCAGGCGCGACTCCAGGCCATCGATGGAGAAGTCCGCGTCCCATTGGCTCAGGGACGGCAACAACGGCGCCTTCGCCGTAGCGTCGCTCGCGGCCGGCGCCAATGACGTGAGCCCGCCATTGCCGTCCACCGAATACGCATCCGCCGGCAATCGCTCGTCACGAAACAGATGCACCAGGTCAATGGCCTGGCCTTCTTCGCTGGCAATCAAGCCGCGTTCGATGAGGTTCTGCAGTTCCCGCACGTTGCCAGGGAAGTCGTAGCGCAGCAGCATCTTCAAGGCGCGCATGGTCAGGCCCACCGGTGTACGGCCGTATTCCAGGCAGAAGCGCTTGAGGAAGGCATTGATCAGCAACGGTATGTCATCGCGGCGATCGCGCAGGGGCGGGAGGGCGATGGGGTAGACATTGAGCCGATAGAACAGGTCCTCGCGAAACTCGCCTTGGGCCACGGCTTTGCGCAGGTCGAGGTTGGTCGCCGCGACCACTCGCACGTCGACCTTGATGGCATGGCCGCCACCGACCCGCTCGATTTCCCGCTCCTGCAACGCGCGCAATAGCTTGCCTTGGCCGGCCAGGCTCAGGCAGGTGATTTCATCGAGGAACAACGTACCGCCATCGGCCCGCTCGAAACGGCCGGGGCGTGAATGGGTGGCGCCGGTATAGGCACCGCGCTCGACGCCGAACAGTTCGGCTTCGATCAGGTTGTCCGGTATTGCCGCGCAGTTGAGGGCGATGAACGGCCCTTGGCGGCGCCGGCTCAGTTGGTGCAACTGACGGGCGAACATTTCCTTGCCCACGCCAGACTCGCCGGTGACCAGTACAGTGGCCGGTGTCAGGGCGACCCGCTGCAGAGCCAGCGTCGCCGCGTTGAACGCCGCACTGGCGCCAATCAGCGGTTGTTCGCTGTCAGGCAGCGGGTCGCTGGCAGTCATGGGATCGGGCCTGGCGCCGGACGGTAAAGGCGCAGCCGGTTGCGAGGCATTGAGGTAGCTCAGGTCGCGCTCGATATCGCCCCATTGCTCGGCGGTCTTGCCGACGACACGACAGCGCTCATGCCCCATGCCCCGGCATTCCACTTCGCGAAAGACCACCAGTTGCCCGAACAACCCGCTGACGAAGCCGATCGCGTAACCCAGCTCGGTCCAGCACACCGGATCCTGCCCGGTGCCATAGGCGGCGATATGTTCGTCGGCTTCGCAGGAGTGGTGCCAGAGAAACTCCCCCTCGTAAAACCCCGATTCCGCATCGAACTTGAAATGCAGCGGCTCGACCTTGGTCATGCCTTCGAGAGTATGCAGGTGCGTGCCTGCGCGAAACACCGCGGCTGCGTCGGCGTGGGGCCAGCGTTCACGAATCAGCCGGGCGTCCCGGGCGCCGGAGCAATAGCCGGTGCGGGTGAGCATGCCTCGGGCCTGCTCCAGTCCCTGGCGCTCGATGATTTCCCGACGCAACGCGCCGAAGGACGAACTGTGCAGCAACAACATGCGTTGGTCGTTGAGCCAGATACGCCCGTCATCGGGAGAGAAAAACAGGCAGTTGGTCAGTTCTGCCGGGGTTGGCGAGCTGCTGTCGCTCAGTTCCTTGCTATCGCCGCGTGGACGAAAAGGCTCGGCAGCGATCCGCTCCGGCAGCGGACAGTGGGGATTATTCATTGTTATTGCCCCTGAGGTGGTAGTCGAAATGAACACCTGGTCAGATAGTTATTAAGCATAACTTTATCAAATGAACAAGTGGCGATCGGCCAGCGGCTGGTTCGACGCCAGCAACGCTGCCCTTTGCCAGCCGGAGAGCCTTGATCCAGAGCCTTGCGCCAAGTTTGTGCAGGACCGCGGGTGAATTCGGCACACGGCTTGCTCAGCCACTCCTACGGCGTTTGCGCCAGCGTCGGCAAGGCGTGGCAAACGATGACAACAACAAAGAGCCGGGAGCTTTAAATGTCTGCATCCGAAAACCACCTGCTAGCCCAGGTGATCGCGTCCGAATGTGTCTTCAACGGGAATTGGGTGCCTGCCTCGGGCCCGTTGCTGACTATCATCGAGCCGGCCACCGGTGAGGCGCTGATGCGCAGTGCTTCGGCCGATGCTGCCGATATCGCCAAGGCCAGTCGCGATGCGGCCCTGGCGCAACCGGCCTGGGCCGCCCTCGGTCCACGGGAACGGGCGGCGATCTTTCGCAAGGCGGCTGACGTCGCCGAACGCTCCTTCGCGGAACTGGCGCTGTACGTCGCACGGGAAACCGGCGCGGCATTGTTCAAGGGCCAACACGAGGTGCGCGAGGCGATCGTCCTGTTGCATCAGGCCGCCGGCATGCTGTCTCAGGCCCATGGCGTGGTGCTGCCCAGCGAGGCAGGGCGCCTGTCTTATGCGCGGCGCTTGCCCCATGGTGTGATCGGAGTGATCTCGCCGTTCAACTTTCCCCTGGTATTGTCGATGCGCTCCGTGGCGCCGGCCCTGGCGGCGGGCAATGCGGTGGTGCTCAAGCCGGATCCGCAAACGCCGGTCAGTGGCGGTTTTCTGATTGCCCGTCTCTTCGAAGCCGCAGGCCTGCCCAAAGGCTTGTTGCAGGTATTGCCCGGTGCGGCCGACGCCGGGGAAGCGCTGTGCCGTGATCCCAACGTCAAGATGATCGCCTTCACCGGTTCCACCGGCGCCGGTCGCAAGGTGGCCGAAGTGGCCGGGCGCAACCTCAAGAAAGTCGCGCTGGAGCTGGGCGGCAAAAACCCGTTGATTGTCCTCGAAGACGCCGACCTGGACCTCGCGGCCCGCAACGCGGCCTGGGGCGCCTGGTTGCATCAGGGGCAGATCTGCATGGCCACCGGGTTGATCCTCGCCCATGAGTCGATTGCTCAGGCCCTCACTCAGAAACTGGTGGATAAAGCCCAGGCGTTGACCGTCGGCAACGCCGCCCGCGAGGAAGCCGCGCTCGGACCGTTGATCAACCAACGCCAGTTGCAGCGCGTGCACGACATCGTCAATGACAGCGTGCGCGCCGGGGCGAGGCTGGAAACCGGCGGTAACTACGACCGTTTGTTTTATCAACCGACCGTGCTCAGCGGCGTGAAGCCGGGCATGCGTGCCTTCGAGGATGAAGTCTTCGGTCCGGTGGCGAGCGTGGTCAGTTTCGCCAGCGACGAGGAAGCCATCGAGCTGGCCAATCGCAGCGAGTACGGCCTGTCGGCGGCGGTCATTTCACCGTCGGTGGGCCGGGCCATGGCCATTGGGGAGCGGTTGATGTGCGGCATGCTGCACATCAATGACCAGACTGTCGCCGACGAGTGCATCAACCCGTTCGGTGGGCGCGGCGCTTCGGGCAATGGCGGCAGCGTCGGCGGCCCGGCGGACTGGGACGAGTACACCCAGTGGCAGTGGGTCACGGTCAAGGACAAGGCGCCTGTCTATCCGTTCTGACCGGTCGGTTTCAACGGGGCAGATAAAAATAACAAGAGGACTCAACATGAAACTCGACAACAAGATTGTACTGGTAACCGGCGTCTCGTCGGGCATCGGTGCCGCCACGGCGAGCCTGCTGCGTGCCCACGGCGCCGAGGTAATCGGCGTGGACCTCAAGGCGCCGCACCAGACCCTGGACGGTTTTGTACAGGGGGACCTGAGCAGCGCCGAGAACATCGACCGCCTGCTGCCGCAGCTACCCGCACGGTTCGATAGCCTGTGCAATATTGCCGGGGTGCCGGGCACCGCCAATCCGCAACTGCTGGCGCGGGTCAACTACCTCGGATTGCGCCACTTCAGCCAGGCGTTGCTGCCACGCATCAATGCGGGCGGCAGCATTGTCAATATCGCCTCGATCCTTGGCGCCGAATGGCCGCTACGCGTAGAGCAGCACAAGGCGCTGGCGCGCAGCGAAGGGTTTGCCGCCGGGCAAGCCTGGCTGGCTGACCACCCGGTGCCGGACCAGACCTGCTACCAGTATTTCAAGGAAGCCTTGATCGTCTGGACCTACCTGCAGGCCCAACCCTGGTTCCTGGAGCATTCGGTGCGCATGAACTGTGTCGCGCCGGGGCCGGTCTTCACGCCCATCCTCGACGACTTCGTGAGCATGCTCGGCGAGGCTCGGACCCAGGCCGATGCCCATCGCATGAAACGTCCCGCCTACGCCGATGAGGTAGCGGCGGTGATCGCCTTCCTGTGTGCCGACGAGTCGCGCTGGATCAACGGCGTCAACCTGCCCGTCGATGGTGGATTGGCCTCCACCTACGTGTGAGAACCCAAGCCGCCACCCGAGCGGGTTGCAGCAAAGCCATGCCAAACAATAACAATAATGAGAGCACCCCATGGATAACCTCAAAGACAGCTTTGGTTTCAAGCATTGCGCGCTATTCCTGGCGCTTTGCAGCAGCGGTGTGATGGGCGAGAGGGCCGAGGCCATGCAAATGGACCTGGGTGACTCCGACTGGAAACTGCGCTGGGACAACACCATCAAGTACAGCCAGGCCTGGCGCCTGCACGGACAGGACAGCCGTCTGGTCAACGCGCCGACCGCCAATGGCCTGTACCCCTCGATCCAGAGCCAGGGCGACAAGAACTTCAGTCGCGGCCTGGTCTCCAACCGTCTCGACCTGTTTTCCGAAATGGACCTCAGCCGGCAAAACTACGGGCTGCGGGTCAGCGGCGCGGCCTGGTACGACGATATCTACAACCAGGACACCGACAGCAGCGAGCAGCCACATTTCCTCAGCGAAACCCGCGAGCTGCATGGACGCGACGCTGAGATTCTCGATGCCTTCGTGTTCCTGCGCGGAGACCTCGGGGATAACTCCCAAGGCGTGGCGCGTCTTGGACGCCACAGCCTGATCTACGGCGAAAGCCTGTTCTACGGCGGCAACGGCATTGCCAATGCCCAGGGGCCGACCGATGTGGTCAAGTTGCTCAGCGTGCCGGGCACACAGTTCAAGGAGATCCTGCGTCCGGTCAATCAGATTTCCGGGCAGTTGCAGATCAACCCGCAGCTGTCGGTGGGCGCCTACTATCAGTTCGAGTGGGAACGTTCCAACCTGCCCGGCGCTGGCAGCTACCTGAGCGACGCCGACGCCATCGGTTACGGCAGCGGTCCGCTGCGTGAGGTATTCGGCAACGACACGGTGAATGGCGGCGACCTGAAACCGCGCAATTCGGGGCAGGGCGGTATGCAGATCCGCTTCAAGCCGGCCGGCACAGAGCTGGAGCTGGGTTTCTACGCGGCCCAGTATCACGACAAGGCGCCGATCGGGTTGTATGCCTACCTGGACGGTCCGGCGGCTGCGGCCAGCGGACTGCCGATCCTCGGCTCCTATCGCCAGGTCTACGCCGAAGACATCAAGACCGCCGGCGTCAGCTTTTCTACCGCTTACGGTCCGTTCAACTTTGCCGGTGAATCGTCGGTGCGCTGGAACGCGCCGCTGGTGAGCAACCTGCAAGTAGTGACCCCCGGTATGCAGGCCGATGGCGGCGACGATGCGCTGTTCGCCCGAGGCAAGACCGCGCACGTCAATCTGTCGGCGATCTACCTGTTGTCGCCCACCGCTTTCTGGGATGGCGGCTCGGCCCTGGCCGAGCTGGCCTGGAACCGCACCCTGAGCGTGACCGAGAACGCAGCGGCGCTGGATTCCAATACCACCCGGGATGCCACGGCGTTGCGAGTATTGATGGAACCGGCGTACTTCCAGATCGTCGACGGGATCGACCTCACCGTGCCGGTCGGCATGGGGATCGTGCTTGATGGACGTTCATCGGCAGTGAACAAATCCGGCTTCGGCAATACCCATTCCGGCGACTGGAGCGTCGGCCTCAAAGCCACCTACCTGCAGCGCTGGGATGTCGGCCTCAATTACGTGAACTTCTTCGGCGCACCCAAGGCCGGGCTGCGCGAGGACGGCAATTTCAGTTACGGCCAGTCGTTGGCCGACCGCGACTTCGTCTCGCTCTATGTGAAAACCTCATTCTAACAAGGTGGATTCGCCATGCAGAACCCAGCATTCCTGAACACCTGCGTCCTCGCCCTTGCCTTGGCCGGCATGAGCCTGGCGCAGGCGGCGGTATCGCCTGAGCAGGCCGCGCGCTTGAAAACCGATCTGACCCCCTTCGGTGGTGAGCGCGCCGGCAACGCCGATGGCAGCATCCCGGCCTGGCAGGGCGGTTATACCCAGGTCGCGCCCGGCTACAAACCGGGTGACAAGCGCCCCGATCCATTCGCCGGCGAGAAACCGCTGTACTCGATCAAGGCCTCGAACATGACGCAGTACGCCGGCCAACTGGCCGAGGGCACCCAGCTGCTGCTGAAAAAATATCCGGACTATCGCCTGGATGTGTACCCGACTCATCGCTCGGCCGCCGCGCCGCAATGGGTGTACGACAACACCAGCAAGAATGCCACGCGCGCCGCACTGGACGTGGACAGCGAAAAAGTCTCCAACGCCTATGGCGGCATCCCGTTCCCGATCCCTGAGAACGGTGCGCAGGTGCTGTGGAACTATCGGTTGTCCTGGCAGGGCGGCGACACCATCAGCTCGCCGTTCGATACCTGGCTGATGACCGCCGGTGGCAAGAAAGTCCAGGCGACCCGGGCCCAGTACACCTATCAGTTTCCCTACTACGTCGAAGGCGGCAGCCTGGAAAACTATTCGGGCAAGTACCTGCTGGGCAAGCTGTTCACCGAATTGCCATCGTCCAAGGCTGGCGAGGGCCTGATGACCCATTGGGACCTGGACCCGGCCAATCGTGCGGCCTGGCAGTACCTGGTCGGTCAACGCCGGGTTCGTCGTGCACCGAACATTGCCTACGACACACCGGACTTCGTGACCTCCGGCGTCGGCCTGTTCGACGAGGCGTTCATGCTGTTCGGGCCCACCGATCGTTATGACCTCAAGCTGGTGGGTAAAAAAGAACTGATCGTCCCCTACAACAATAACCGCGCCGCGCTGGCCAAGAGCGACGAGCTGGTCAAGGTCGGCTTCCTCAATCCTGACCTGGTGCGCTGGGAGAAACATCGGGTCTGGGTCGTCGAGGCCACGCTCAAGTCTGGCAAGCGCCATGTCGTGCCGCGTCGCACTTACTACGTCGACGAAGACTCCTGGCAGATCCTGATGGCCGACGGTTATGACGCCCAGGGTAAGCTCGGTCGGCAAATGTATTCGCTGACGCTGCTGGCACCGGACCTGCCGGCCCTTACCGCACAGGTCATGTGGGGCAGCTACAACCTCGACACCGGGGCCTACTTCCTCAATTCGTCGAGCAACGACCTGACAGTCCAATACCAGAAGGTCGCGAAGCCTTCAGCGTCCTATTTCACGCCGGATGCCATGGCCAACGAAAACATGCGTTGAACCAGTGGTGGCCGTGACGAGGGAGTTCGGCGCGGCCATTGACGATTTTCCAGGCGGGATGATGATATGAACGTTGAAAAAATCTTCGCGAACCGCGGTCCGCTATGGGCAGTTTGTGCCCTGGTGAGTTGCCTGTGGGCGGGCGTGCCTTGGGTCGCGCAGGCCACGACCTTGGCCGTACTGCAGCAACCGGCGCTGCCAACGGCCAAGGCGCCGCGCGCGGTATTGCTCGGGCTGGCCCGGGCCGGTGAGCGCCTGGTGGCGGTCGGTGAGCGCGGGATCGTGCTGCTTTCCGACGATGCCGGAATGAATTGGCGCCAGGCCAAGGTGCCGGTCAGCGTCAGCCTGACGGCGGTGCAATTTGTCGATGCCGAACAGGGCTGGGCGGTCGGTCATCTGGGCGTGGTGCTGCACACCCGGGACGGCGGCGAAACCTGGGAAAAGCAACTCGACGGTGAGCGTGCGATCGCCCTCGCGATGCAGGTTGCAGAGCGCGATGCCAATGAACCCGGCGGTGCCAGCCAGTTGACGCAGGCTCGGCATATGCTCGCCGACGGGCCGGATAAACCGTTCCTTGACCTGTACTTCATCGATCGCCTGCACGGCTACGTCGTGGGGGCCTACAACCAGATCTACCGTACCGACGACGGTGGGCGTAGCTGGCAGCCGTGGATGCGTCATGTCGACAACCCGCAGGGCTTGAATCTGTATGGCGTCCGCGGCGTGGGCAAGGACCTGCTGCTGGCGGGAGAGCGCGGCCTGCTGTTGCGTTCGAGCGATGGCGGACAGTCGTTCCACGCCTTGAAGTCACCTTATGAAGGCAGTTTTTTTGGCCTGCTCGGCACCCGCGATGGGGCCTTGATTGCCTACGGTCTGCGTGGCAATGCCTGGTGGTCGGACGATCGAGGCAACAGTTGGCGACGCCTTGAGACCGCTATCGAGTCGACGCTGGCGGCAGCGCTTGAGCTGCGCGACGGCAGCCTGTTGTTGGCCAGCCAGGGCGGTGAGTTTTTATTCAGCCATGACCAGGGCCGCAGCTTTGACAAGCGTCAGAGCCGCAGCGGTGGCACGGTTGCCGCCGTGCAACAGGCGGTCGATGGCAGCCTCGCCAGCGTCGGTTTGAGCGGCGTGGCCGCCGACCAGGATCCGCGAGGCTCCAGTAAACCTTGAAACTTCACGGTGTAGCGCTATGGGCCACGGCTCGTGCAACAGGAGTCAAACTTGAAAGACGACAGAATCCAAACCGTGATCGGCCGCCAGGAAGACTTCGACCGGGCGTCGGGCAATTTCGCCGAGCGGGCGATTTTTAACCATCGGCCGCTGGTAATCCTGCTGTGCCTGCTGGTGACCCTGGTGCTGGGCTGGCAAGCCACGCGCATCGGTATCAATGCCAGTTACGAGAAGACCATTCCCACCGGGCATCCCTACGTCGCCAACTTCCTGGAGAATCGCAGTGAGTTGAGTGGCCTGGGCAATTCGCTGCGTATCGCCGTGGAGGTCAGGCAGGGCAGCATTTTCACCAAGGACTATCTCGATACTCTGGCCAGGCTCAATGATGAGCTCTATCTGCTACCGGGCGTCGACCGCCCCTATATGAAATCGTTATGGACCCCGACCACCCGCTGGACCGCCGTGACGGAGGAGGGGCTCGATGGCGGCACGGTGATCCCTGACGATTACGACGGCTCGGCCAGCAGCATCGAACAGGTGCGCACCAACGTGGGCCGTTCCGGTGAAGTCGGCCAGTTGATCGCCGGCAACTACAAGTCCAGTGTGATCTTCGTGCCGCTGCTGGAGATCAACCCGCAGACGGGCAAGGCGCTGGACTATGGTGAGTTTTCCCGGCAACTGGAGGCGTTGCGAGACAAATACCAGACCGACGACCTGCGGATCCATATCACCGGCTTTACCAAGATCGTCGGCGACCTGATCGAGGGAATGACCCAGGTCCTGCTGTTTTTCGTGGTGGCGGTACTGGTGACGGTGATGGTGCTGTTTGGCTACACCCGTTGTGCGCGCAGCACCCTGGTGGTGGTGACCTGTTCGCTGGCCGCCGTGCTTTGGCAACTGGGGCTGCTGGCACTGCTCGGTTACGAGCTGGACCCATACTCGGCACTGGTGCCGTTCCTGGTGTTCGCCATCGGCATGAGCCACGGCGCGCAGAAGATGAACGGCATCATGCAGGACATCGGCCGGGGCACCCACCGGGTGGTTGCCGCGCGTTATACCTTCCGCCGGCTGTTCGCCGCCGGCATCACCGCCTTGCTCTGTGATGCGGTGGGCTTTGCGGTGTTGCTGCTGATCAACATCCGGGTGATCCAGGACCTGGCGGTCACCGCCAGCCTCGGGGTGGCGGTGCTGATCTTCACCAACCTGATCCTCTTGCCGATCCTGCTCAGCTACATCGGCGTCAGCCCGGCAGCGGCGCAACGCAGCCTGAGTGCGGAAACCACCGAACAGCAAGCGCAGATCAAACATCCGCTGTGGCGCGTGCTTGATCTGTTCACCCAGCGGCGCTGGGCCATTGGCGCCATGCTGGCTGGCTTGCTGCTGGCGGCGTCTGGTTTTGCCGTGAGCCTGCACCTGAAAATCGGCGACCTGGACCCCGGGGCTCCGGAGCTGCGTGCCGACTCGCGCTACAACCGCGATGCGCTGTTCATGACGCAAAACTATGCGGCCAGCTCGGACATCTTCGTGGTCATGATCAAGACCCCGGAGGATCAGTGCACCCGTTACGCCAGCCTGTCCGCGGTCGACGCGCTGGCCTGGCAACTGGAGCAATTGCCCGGCGTGGAATCGACCACCTCGATGGCGGCGCTGAGCAAGATCGCCACGGCCGGGTATAACGAGGGCAATTTCAAATGGTATGAACTGATCCCCAACGACGGCGCGCTGGGCGCCGTGCAAACCCGCGCGCCGCGAGAGCTGTTCAACCAGGGCTGCTCGATGCTGTCGCTGTACGTCTACCTGGCCGATCACAAGGCTGACACCTTGAACCGCGTGGTGGAGGCCAGCGAGCAGTTCATCGCCGGACATCAGCTGCCAGAGGTCAAGTTCATGCTGGCGGCCGGCAGTGCGGGGATTGAAGCGGCGACCAATATCGTCGTGAAGAAATCCATGCGCGAGATGCTCTTCTGGGTCTACGGCGCGGTCAGCCTGTTATGCCTGCTGACGTTCCGCAGCTGGCGCGCCACCCTCTGCGCGATGCTGCCGCTGATGCTCACCTCGATTCTGTGCGAGGCGCTGATGGTGGGGCTGGGCATGGGCGTGAAAGTCGCGACGCTGCCGGTCATCGCCCTGGGCGTGGGCATCGGCGTCGATTACGCGCTCTATGTGCTCAGTGTGATCCTGGCGCGCATGCGTGCCGGCGACACCCTGGCCCAGGCGTACTACCAGGCGCTGTTGTTCACCGGCAAAGTGGTGTTGCTGACGGGCATGACATTGGCGGTGGCGGTGTCGACCTGGGCTTTTTCGCCGATCAAGTTCCAGGCCGACATGGGGATTTTGCTGGCCTTCATGTTCCTGGTGAACATGCTTGGCGCCCTGATCCTGCTGCCGGCCCTGGCATGGTGGCTGTTGCCGCGGAAGGTGTTTGAAAAGAAGCCTGAACTGAGCCGGCGGGAGCGCTGGGTGAGGGGCTGAAACGGTGATCCTGTGGGAGCGAGCCTGCTCGCGAAAGCGGAGCGTCAGTCGGTGAACAGGCTGAGCGTGCAGGCCCTTTCGCGAGCAGGCTCGCTCCCACAAGGGAACTTGGCGTAGACCTTTGTCATGACCGCCGAAAGTCCGATGTGGGAGCAATAGCCCCGTCAGGATTCCTGCGCCACCGGCTCTGCCGTGGCCAACCGTGGCCCGGCCGAACGGCGGATCACGCTGAGGATGGCCAACGTCGCCACCACCAATCCAGGGGAGGTCGCCAGCAATACCGCAGTGGTCCCGCCGCCGGCCGCGAGGATCTGGCCGGCGGCCAAAGGCCCGGCCACCGAGCCCAGGCGCCCGATGGCAACGGCTGCACCGACGCCGGTTGCGCGCACCGCCGTAGGGTAGGAGGGCGGCGCCGAGGCATAAAGCACCAGTTGCGCCGCCATGACAAACAGCCCGGCGGCAAACCCGGCGATGCCCATCGGCATGATGCCCACCGACAAACCGACCCCGGCCAGGGCGCTCAGCAGGCCGGCATAGACAAACAGCACTACCTTGACGGCGTTGAAACGGTCAAGCAACAGCCCACCGATCAACGATCCCAGGGCCCCGCCGATGTTGAATAGCATCTGCACCAGGCCGGCCTGGGGTTTGCTGAAACCCTGTTCCACCAGCAAAGAAGGCAGCCAGTTGAGCAGCATGTACATCACCGTCAGGGTGAAAAAATAACTCAACCAGAGGCCCAACGTTGTCAGCCCCCGGCCTTCGCCGAACAGCGCCTGACCGGTCGAACCACGGACTTCGCCCGCGACGTGTCGTATCTGCTTGAAAGCACTGGACTCCGGCAGCCACAACAGCATCAACGGCACTACCAGCAAGGGCGCCAGGCCACCGATGAAGAACGTCATTTGCCAGTGCTCGCCAAAGGTCATGGCGACCACTGCCGCCAGCGCGCCACCCAGCGGAACCCCGGCGTACATGACACTGATGGCGGTACCACGGCGTTGTTCGCCCACGGCTTCAGCGCACAGGGCGATGAGGTTGGGCAGGGCGGCGCCCAGTCCCAGGCCGGTCATGAAGCGCACCAGCAGCAGGCTGGAGAATTGCTCGACAAACGCGGTGCCGAGGGAAAACACGCCGAACAGCAGGACAGCGGCAATCAGGATTTTCTTGCGGCCGATGCGATCGGCAATCCAGCCGCCGAAAAACGCACCTGGCAGCAGGCCGATGATCCCCGCGCTGAAGACCCAGCCCATCATCTTCGGGTCCAGGGCGAAGGTCTGTCGCAAGCCGGCAGCGGCGGTGCCGGCCGATTGAAGATCAAAGCCTTCGATCAGCGCGACGATGAAACACAGGGCAATGGTCAACGTCGCACGACGCGGCGGATGGTTCATGGCGAATCCTCTTATTGTTTTTGTCGGGACTGCGGCTCGAAGGGAACCCCGCAGCGCGGGATTAAGATTAACAAAGCTAACTAAAAAATGAATCGCGAGGAGCAAACCCGCGAAATCTTTGGTTTCTCTTGGAAATTCAGCAGTTTGGTATCTATAGGACAAACAGTCGTCATATTGGTTAATCATATTAACGTTCGATTATCGGACATTGTCGATTGACGAAGTACCGGGCCGTTTCCATTCTCTGTCCGCACAGCCCTCCACTCGGGGTTGCCTCGATAGAAAACAACAACAAAAAAGCGGACATCGAACATGCCAGATATTATCCGGGACGCCCAGGCGGCGATCCCTGTTTCACCGCTCGTTCACTGGTTGGCCGGAACCGGGCTGAGTCTTCTTTGCAGCGTGGCGCTGGCCGAAGGTTTCATCGACGACAGCCACGGCACGTTGACCCTGCGAAATTACTACATGGATCGCGATTACAAGGACGACGGCGCCAAGACTGCGGCCCGGGAGTGGGCCCAAGGCGTGTTCATGAACGTCGAGTCGGGATTCACCCCGGGTACGCTCGGATTTGGCCTGGATGTGAGGGGGCTGCTGGGCATCAAGCTCGACTCCTCGCCGGACCGCAGCGGCACCGAACTGTTGCCGGTGTCGAGCAGCGACAAGCGCGCGGCGGATGAGTACTCGCGGCTGGGCGTGACCGGCAAGTTGCGTTTCGGCCAAACCACGGTAAAGACCGGCGATGTCTCGATTTTCCTGCCGTTTGCCTTCGCCAGTCCGTCGCGGCTATTGCCGCAGACCTTTCGCGGGACAACCCTGAGCTCCAAGGACATCGACGGATTGACGCTGAACACCGGTTACATCGATCGCATCGCCCGGCGCGATTCCACCGATTACCAGCCCATGAGCATCGCCTCGCCCAATCGTCGTTTCAACGGCGCGGCGACCTCGTCGCACATGGCGTACGTGGGAGGCGATTATCAGGTCAACAAGGATCTGGGCCTGCGCATCTACCACGCCGAAGTTGCCGATCTGTACCAGCAGAATACCTTGGCATTGCTGCACAACCTGCCATTGGGTGATGGCGTGCTGACCACCGATCTACGGAGTTTTTTCAGCAGCGAGGAGGGCGCCGCCAAGGCTGGCAAGGTGGATAACCGCAACGTCTCGGCGCTGGTCGGTTATCGCCTGGGCGGGCATCGCGTCAGCCTGGGCTACATGCATTCGAGCGGCGATACGGCCACGCCCTATGTGTCCGGCACCGAGCTGATGGGTTTGAGTGAAATGACCATGAGTTCGGACTTTCTTAATGCCAAGGAGCGCACCTGGCAAGCGATCCACGATTACGACTTCGCCGCCGTTGGCGTGCCTGGCTTGCGGACCCGGTTGCGTTACGTGCGTGGCGACCATATCGAGCTGGCGGCCCTCAATGCCGAGGATCGCAAGGAGCGTGAGTTCCAGATGGAGTTGGGTTATGTGATCCAGAGCGGCCCGCTGAAAAACGTCGGCCTGCTGGCGCGCAAGTCGATCTACCGAAACGACTTTCCGGGAACGGCGGCGTTTCGCGATGAAAACCAGACCCGGTTCCTGGTGACGTACAGCGTGCCGATCTGGTGAAGCCAGTGAAGCCGTCATTGACGAGCTTTCGTGGCGAGGGAGCTTGCTCCCGCTGGGCTGCGCAGCAGCCCCAAGCTATTGGCCGCGGCGCTTCAGGCAAACCGCGTCCACTGTGTTGGGGTCGCTGCGCAACCCAGCGGGAGCAAGCTCCCTCGCCACAGGGAGGAGTGAGGTTCCTTACTGGTAAACCTTCTTCAGCAACCGCAGCAGTTCCTCGCGCTCGGCACCATTGAGGGCGGCGGTGGAGTCCAGGTCGCTCTGGGCGGCGATCTGCTTGAGCTCCTTGAGCAGGGTTTCGCCGGTCTTGCTCAGGAAAATCCCGTAGGAGCGCTTGTCCGGCTTGCAGCGCACCCGTACGGCCAGGGCGCGGCTTTCCAGTTTGTTCAACAAGGGCACCACTTGCGGTGGCTCGATGGCCAGCGCCTTGGCGAGGTCTGCCTGCATCAGGCCGGGGTTCTGGTCGATGATCGCCAGGGCCGAGAACTGGGCCGGTCGCAGGTCGTGGACAGCAAGACGGCTGATCAGGTTCTGGAACAGTTTCAACTGCGCGCGACGCAAGGCGTAACCGATCAGGTCATCCAGCGCGGAATCCAGCGGCGCCTGCGTGTCGGTACCGTCGGCCAGGGGCGCGGCGGCGGCTTCGGCAAGCTTGGAAGACTTGGCCATCGAAAGGTGCATCCTCAAGGTCAGTGATTAACAAGGCTATCCAGTTTGCCGGGGTTGCCGCGCG
Source organism: Pseudomonas sp. R3-56 (assembly GCF_051132075.1). Taxonomy (NCBI): domain Bacteria; kingdom Pseudomonadati; phylum Pseudomonadota; class Gammaproteobacteria; order Pseudomonadales; family Pseudomonadaceae; genus Pseudomonas; species Pseudomonas sp. R3-56. The sequence continues at coordinate 2,894,017 of NZ_CP071657.1, forward strand.
GTGGCTACGGTCGCCGGTATTTTTGTTCTCCAGCTCTGGATCCGGGCCGTCAGGAAAATACAGATAAATCGATTAATAGTTAATTGACATAACTAATATTCAAGGTTAGTTTTTCTCCATCTTCAGCCAAGAACAAGAGAGCACGCGCCATGAGCAACTACGAAGGTCGCTGGACAACGGTCAAGGTCGACATCGAGGAAGGCATCGCCTGGGTAACCCTCAATCGCCCGGAAAAACGCAACGCCATGAGCCCGACCCTCAACCGCGAGATGATCGATGTGCTGGAGACCCTGGAACAGGATCCCGCCGCTGGCGTGCTGGTGCTGACCGGTGCGGGGGAGGCCTGGACCGCCGGCATGGACCTCAAGGAATATTTCCGCGAAGTGGATGCCGGGCCGGAAATCCTCCAGGAAAAAATCCGTCGCGAAGCCTCGCAATGGCAATGGAAACTGCTGCGCATGTACGCCAAGCCGACCATTGCCATGGTCAACGGCTGGTGCTTCGGCGGCGGCTTCAGCCCGCTGGTGGCGTGCGACCTGGCGATCTGCGCCGACGAAGCCACCTTCGGCCTTTCGGAAATCAACTGGGGCATCCCGCCCGGCAACCTCGTGAGCAAAGCCATGGCCGATACCGTGGGCCATCGCCAATCCCTGTACTACATCATGACCGGCAAGACCTTCGGCGGGAAAAAAGCCGCGGAGATGGGCCTGGTCAATGAAAGCGTACCCCTGGCACAGCTGCGTGAGGTCACCGTGGAGCTGGCGCGCAACCTGCTGGAGAAAAACCCGGTGGTGCTGCGCGCGGCCAAGCATGGTTTCAAGCGTTGCCGCGAGCTGACCTGGGAGCAGAACGAGGACTACCTCTACGCCAAGCTGGACCAGTCGCGCCTGCTCGACACCGAGGGCGGCCGCGAGCAGGGCATGAAGCAGTTCCTGGACGACAAGAGCATCAAGCCGGGCCTGCAAACCTACAAACGCTGAGACGACAGCGCGGCGGGCGCCATCGTGGGCCCGCAGGTTGTTCGTCCAAGGCCCTCGGCGCTACTGTGAACGTGTTCCCGATAAAGACAATAAAGAGGAATCACCATGCTGGACGTGCCCCTGTTGATTGGCGGCCAGTCGTGCCCGGCCCGCGATGGCCGGACCTTCGAGCGCTGCAACCCGGTGACCGGTGAAGTGGTGTCCCGCGTGGCCGCCGCCACGCTGGAAGATGCCGACGCCGCCGTGGCCTCCGCACACGCTGCCTTCCCGGCCTGGGCCGCGCTGGCGCCCAATGAACGTCGCAACCGCCTGTTGCGCGCGGCCGAGCAGTTGCAGGCGCGCAGCGGCGAATTCATTGCCGCCGCTGGCGAAACCGGCGCCATGGCCAACTGGTACGGCTTCAATGTGCATCTGGCGGCAAACATGCTGCGCGAAGCCGCCTCCATGACCACGCAAATCAATGGCGAAGTCATCCCTTCGGACGTGCCCGGCAGCTTCGCCATGGCCTTGCGTCAGCCCTGTGGCGTGGTGTTGGGCATCGCGCCGTGGAACGCCCCGGTCATTCTCGCCACCCGCGCAATCGCCATGCCCCTGGCGTGCGGCAACACTGTGGTACTCAAGGCCTCGGAAGTCAGCCCGGCCGTGCACCGCCTGATCGGCCAGGTGCTGCAGGACGCCGGCCTGGGCGATGGTGTGGTCAATGTCATCTGCAATGCGCCCACGGATGCGCCGGCCATTGTCGAGCGCCTGATCGCCAACCCGGCGGTACGGCGGGTCAACTTCACGGGCTCGACCCACGTCGGCCGCATCGTCGGCGAACTGTCGGCGCGTCATCTCAAGCCGGCATTGCTGGAGCTGGGCGGCAAGGCACCGCTGCTGGTGCTCGCTGACGCCGATCTTGACGCAGCGGTGCAGGCGGCGGCGTTTGGGGCCTACTTCAACCAGGGCCAGATCTGCATGTCCACCGAGCGCCTGATCGTAGACGCGAGCGTGGCCGATGCCTTTGTCGCCCGACTGACCGCGAAGATCGCGACCCTGCGCGCCGGCGATCCTGCCGCGGGTGATTCGGTGCTGGGCTCGCTGGTGGACACCAGCGCCGGACTGCGCATCAAAGGCCTGATCGACGATGCCCTGGCCAAAGGCGCCAGACTAGTCGCCGGCGGCCAACTGGACGGCAGCATCCTTCAGCCGACCTTGCTCGACGGGGTCACCCCGGACATGCGCCTGTACCGTGAAGAGTCCTTCGGCCCGGTAGCGGTGTTGCTGCGCGGCGACGGTGACGAAGCGTTGCTGCGCCTGGCCAACGATTCCGAGTTCGGCCTGTCGGCGGCGATTTTCAGCCGCGATACCAGTCGCGCCCTGGCGCTGGCCCAACGAATCGAATCCGGCATCTGCCACATCAATGGCCCGACCGTGCACGACGAGGCGCAAATGCCCTTCGGCGGGGTCAAGTCCAGCGGCTACGGCAGCTTTGGCGGCAAGGCCGCCATCGAGCATTTCACCCAGTTGCGCTGGGTGACGATGCAGAACGGCCCACGGCATTACCCGATCTGAAAATCCGTCGCATCGCCGGCGATGGGCCGCCCGAGCCATCGCCCGATGCAGGCCAGACATGACAATCACAAGGCCGCAGCCAGACGCTGCCACGCTCCGCTCGCGTCAAGCGACCCGAGTGTGCCTTGATGGAGGAGATGCACCGTGAGTTCCGAGTTCAGATCATCCTCCCGGCCCGAACCTGCGCGCTATCGCCAGGTGTCGATCGGGCATCCAGCCGTTGAAGTGAAGGAAGAGCAGGGCATCCTGCAGATGCGCTCCCTGGAGCCCTTGGCGCCGTTGCCGTCGCGCCTGCTCGATCGCCTGGTGCACTGGGCCCGGGTGCGACCGGACCAGACGTTCATTGCCGCTCGCGAAAACCAAGGCGATTGGCGTCACGTCAGCTATGCCGAAATGCTCGACAGCGTGCGGGCCATTGCCCAAGGCCTGCTTCGTTATGGCCTGTCGGCCGAAAAACCCCTGGCGCTGCTCTCGGGTAACGACATCGAGCATTTGCAAATGGCCTTGGGCGCGATGTACGCCGGGATTCCCTATTGCCCGGTGTCGCCGGCCTATTCGTTGCTGTCCCAGGATTTCGCCAAGCTGCGGCACGTCTGCGACCTGTTGCAGCCGGGGCTGGTATTTGTCAGCGAGGCCGCGCCGTTCGAGCGCGCGATCAATGCGGTATTGCCTATGGATATCCCCCTGGTCAGCGTGCGCGGAGAAATACCCGGCCGCGCCAGGACAAGCTTCGCCAGCCTGCTGGCGCAGCCGGGCGGCAGCGAGGCCGAGCGGGCCTTCACCACCACCGGCCCGGACAGCATCGCCAAGTTCCTGTTCACCTCCGGCTCCACCAAGCTGCCGAAGGCGGTGATCACCACCCAACGCATGCTTTGCGCCAACCAGCAGATGCTCTTGCAGACCTTCCCGGTGTTTGGCGAGGAACCACCAGTGCTGGTGGATTGGCTGCCCTGGAACCATACGTTTGGTGGCAGCCATAACGTCGGTATCGTGCTGTACAACGGCGGCACCTTCTATCTGGACGATGGCAAACCCACCGTCCAGGGCTTCGCCGAAACCCTGCGCAATCTCAAGGAAATTTCCCCAACCGCTTACCTGACCGTGCCCAAGGGCTGGGAAGAATTGGTCAGCGCGCTGGAACAGGACGCTGAGTTGCGCGAGCGCTTCTTCAAACGCATCAGTTTGTTCTTCTTCGCTGCGGCGGGGCTTTCGCAGAGCACCTGGGATCGCCTCGACAAGGTGGCCGAGCAGCATTGCGGCGAGCGCATCCGCATGATGGCCGGCCTGGGCATGACCGAAGCGTCGCCGTCCTGCACCTTCACCACCGGGCCGCTGTCCATGGCCGGCTACATCGGCTTGCCGGCGCCAGGTTGCGAAGTGCGGATGGTGCCGGTGGACGGCAAGTTCGAAGGGCGCTTTCGCGGGCCACACATCATGCCCGGCTACTGGCGGTCGCCGCAGCAGACCGCCGAGGTGTTCGACGAGGCCGGTTTCTATTGTTCGGGCGACGCCATCAAGCTGGCCGATGCCGCCAACCCGCAGTTGGGGCTGATGTTCGACGGGCGCATCGCCGAAGACTTCAAATTGTCCTCCGGCGTGTTCGTCAGCGTCGGGCCGTTGCGCAACCGCGCGGTGCTGGAGGGCACGCCGTACGTCCAGGACCTGGTGGTGACGGCGCCGGACCGCCCGCACCTGGGTGCGCTGGTATTCCCGCGCCTGAATGACTGCCGGCGCCTCTCGGGCCTGGCGCAGGACGCCAGCGACGCCGAGGTCCTGGCCAGCCCGCCGGTGCGCCAGTGGTTTGCCGACTGGTTGCAGCGCCTGAACCGCGAAGCCAACGGCAACGCCAGTCGTGTGGAGTGGATCGCACTGCTCGACGAACCCGCTTCCATCGACCGTGGCGAAATCACCGACAAGGGCTCGATCAACCAGCGCGCCGTGTTGCAATGGCGCGCGGCGAAGGTCGAGGCGCTGTATCGGGGAGAAGACCCAACGGTCCTGCGCGCCGGCAATTAACACCAAACCCTGTGGGAGCGAGCCTGCTCGCGAATGCGGTGTATCAGCGAGAATTGGATATTGCTGAACCACCGCTTTCGCGAGCAGGCTCGCTCCCACATTTGATTGCAATTACTATGGCGGCTCTCTCTTCTCTGGATATCACCTGAATGAGTAAGCCCGGCCAAACGGTGCTGGTCGCGTTGCGTCGAATGATCGCTTCAGGCGAACTGGCGGCGGGGGAGCGCTTGATGGAAATTCCAACGGCGCAATTGTTCGGCGTCTCGCGGATGCCGGTGCGCATGGCGTTTCGCACCCTGGAGCAGGAAGGGCTGCTGGTGCGTTTTGGCGGGCGGGGTTTCCAGGTGCGCTCGGTCAGCGCCGAGGAGATTGCCGGCGCGGTGGAAGTGCGTGGGGTGCTGGAGGGCCTGGCTGCCCGGCAAACCGCCGAACGCGGCTTGTCCGAGGAGGCTCGCCGGGCGCTTGAGCAATGTCTGGTCGATGGCGATGAACTGTTCGCCAAAGGTTATGTGACCGAAGAGGACCTGGAGGTCTATCACGACCTCAACATGCGTTTTCACCAGGTAATCGTCGAGGGCAGCCACAACCCGGCCATCGCCGACGCCCTGGCGCGCAACGATCACCTGCCGTTCGCCTCGGTCACGGCCCTGGCGGTCGACCGCCAGAACATGGCCGGCGAATACCGGCGCTTCAACTATGCCCACATGCAGCATCATTCGGTGTTCGATGCGCTGGTCAATCGCCAGGGCGCCCGGGCCGAGGCGATCATGCGCGAGCACGCCAACGCGACCCTGCGCTACGCCGAGGTGTTTGGCTCGACGCTGGCGGATGATCGGATGAAGGTGATCCTTAGAACTGAATGACCTTTTAATGTGGGAGCGAGCCTGCTCGCGAAAGCGTCAGTTCAGAAACATCACTGTTTTCTGACAGACCGCTTTCGCGAGCAGGCTCGCTCCCACAAGGTATTAGGGTGTTTTAGAGACCCCGCATAGGATTGGTACTCACAGATCCAGCACCAACAACGGCGTCCTCGACCTCGAACAGCACGGCGTGAACTGGTCGTTGCAGGCTTGCTCGGCTTCGGTCAGGAACATGTCCCGATGGTCCGGCACGCCTTCCAGCACGCGGGTCAGGCAGGTGCCGCAGACGCCTTGCTCGCAGGAAATCGGAACCTCGATGCCATGGCTTTCCAACACCTGGACCACGCTGCGGTCCGCCGGCACCTCGAAAACCTGGCCGCTGCTGGCAAGCTTCACCGAGAAGCGGCCATCGGCCGTGGTGTCGATCGGCGCCGCGGCGAAGTATTCCCGGTGCAGATTGGGTTCCTGCCAGCCCTGGGCCTTGGCGGTGTCGAGGATGCGCTGCATGAACCCGCCGGGACCACAGACATACAGGTGCAGGTCGGCGCTGGGCGAAGCCAGTACCCGAATGGCATCCAGTGCCGTGACGGGTTCTTCATCGAAATGCAGGAATACCCGGTCGGCGTAAGGCGACTGCTCCAGGCGTTCGACAAAAGCGGCGCGGTCCCGGGACCGGGCACAGTAGTGCAATGCGAACGCAGCGCCGCTCTGGGCCAGGTGCTCGGCCATGCACAGGATCGGCGTGATGCCGATGCCGCCGGCAAACAGCAGGCTGCCCCGGGCCGCAGGTGCCAGGGCAAACAGGTTGCGCGGTTCGCTGATCAGCAGCCGTGCGCCCGGCTGGATCTGTTCATGCAGGCTGCGTGAGCCACCTCGCGACGAGGGATCCCTGAGCACGCCGATGAGGTAGCGATGCCGTTCCTCCGGGTGGTTGCACAGCGAGTACTGGCGAACCAGCCCGTCGGGCAAATGCACGTCGATATGGGCGCCGGCGGTAAACGCCGGCAGTGGCTGACCGTCGATGCTGGTCAGCTCGTAGCTGCAGATGTCCGGGGTTTCAATAGTGCGTGCCGCGACCTGGACTTCGATCATGGCCGTTGCTCCGCGTGTTGCGGCTGCCGGGTACTGGCGATCAGGGCGGCCTCTTGCTCACGCTCGCGGGCGATCCAGCGTTCCAGTACCCGACGCGACTGCACGCCGCCGGCATCGATGTTGAGCTTGAGCAGATTGCGTTGCGGATGGTCCAGCAGGTTGCGCTGCTGGCGTTCGAGCATCTCCAGGTCTTCGCTGAAGATCTTGCCCTGGCCCTCGCGAATACTCGCGGTCAGCGCGTCGTCCTGAGGCTGGAAATGGCGGGCCATGCCCCAGAAGTACCAGATGGAGGTCTCGGTTTCCGGCGTGATGAAATCGACGACGATGCTCGACGCCTTGTATTGCGGCGCGGCGTGATAGCCACCGTGGCCGGCATGGGCCACGCCGACTTCGATCATTACGTGGCTGGGCGGGGTGAATCGGCAGATCTGCCAGCGATCCACCGGCACGTCGTCGGCCAGGTTGTTGCCGCGCAGCGCCATGCGCCAGAAGGGCGGAGCCATGATGTTTTCCATGTGGCGGGCAGTGACTACCTCGTCGCCTTCGACCGTGGTCACTGGCGGTGCCTCGTCGATTTCCTTCTGGCCGATGCTCGAGGCATGCACGTAGGTTTCGTGGGTCAAATCCATCAGGTTGTCGATCATCAGGCGATAGTCGCAGTGGATATGGAAGAGGCCGCCGCCATACGCCCATTCCTGGTTCTCCGCCCATTCCAGAGGATGGATCAGCGAGGGGTCGGCCAATGCCTGTTCACCCGGCCAGACCCAGATAAACCCGTAGCGCTCCTGCACGGCAAAGGTCTTGTTGCAAGGAAATCCCCGAACCCGTTGCCCGGGCATCTCGACAGTCTTGCCATCGTCGCCCATGACCAGCCCATGGTAGCCACAGACCAAGTTGCCATTCTCGACATAACCGAGCGAGAGCGGTGCGCCTCGATGGGGACAGAAGTCCTCGACGGCGGCGGCTTTGCCGGCTTGCCCGCGGTAGAAAACCATTTTCTCGCCACAGATCTGCCGACCCAGCGGCTTGTCGGCAATCTCGTCCGGGGTGCAGGCAACGTACCAGGCGTTCTTGGGGTACATGAGAGGGATCTCCAGGCTGGTTTTGTTTTTATCTGTGGATCCATTAACTCTCTTAACTAATTTGCTTGTCAACGATTTTGGTGGTTGCGCAGATGATCGGTGTTTATCAATGGATCCATTGACGGCTTTAAAACCGATAGGCCGCCGGCACTTGCGCCTCGATGAATCGCTGCATGTGTTCGAGGAAGCGCGCCTGCAGTTTCGACAGCGGTCCATGGATCGGCAGCAGCATGCTGAAGTCCATTTCAATGGCCGGTTCGAAGGCACGGAAGACGATGCCGTTGCCGCGGTATTCAACGGCACTGATGGCGTCCACCAGGGCGACGCCCAGGCCTTGCTCAACAAAAGTGCACATCGGTTGGGACAATTGGGTTTCCAGGCGCAGCTCACGCTCGACGCCGTGAGCGGCGAAAATCGCGTCGATGTGTTGCCGGGAGCCGATGGATTGCGGATAGGAAATGAACCGTTCGCCCTGCAGGTCTTCCGGCTTGATGGACGCGCGGTCCTGTAGCCGATGGCCGGCGGGCAGCGCGCAGAGCATGCGCGTAGCCAGCAGCTTTTCGGCGCGGGGACTCGGGTAGGTATTGGGCAGGACGATCAGGCCCAGGTCACAGCGCTGGCCTACCACCAGGTCGACGACTTCCCGCGAGGAATGCACCACCAGCGAGATCTGCACCTGCTCATGCTCGGCCATGAACGCGGCAATCGCCCGCGGCAGGAACGACAAGCCCATGGCCGGCGCGCAGGCAATGTGCAGTGAACCGCGCTTGAGGTTGCGGATGTCCTGGGCCGTGCGCGCGATCCGCTCCACTCCCAGCAGCGAGCGCTGCACCTCCTGATACAGCGTCATGGCCTCGGCGGTCGGTTGCAGCCGGCCCTTGATACGGTCGAACAGGCTGAAGCCGATGTCTTCTTCCAGGCTGGCAATCAGCCGGGTCGCGGCGGGTTGCGAGATGTGCAGCATTTCAGCGGCGCGGGTCACCGTCTGGCCGAGGATCACCGCGCGAAACGCTTCCAGCTGGCGGAGGTTCATAAGGATGCTCACCCATAACAAAAAGACATGAGCTATCAAAAATAAAGCATTTTTAATGAGCGTGGCAGCGTCCTAGGATCGATCGCATGAACTTGCCCGGCCATGAATCGGCGCTTCGCCGTACTTCAAGGCCTTTGGAACAGCGATATAGCAGTCATGCAAAAAACTGATGTGATCATCGTAGGTGGCGGCCTGGTGGGTATGTCCATTGCCTATGGCCTGGCCCTGCTCGGGCGCAAGGTGAGCGTGCTCGACGAGGGCGACGACGCGATTCGCGCCGCCCGTGGCAACTTCGGTTTGCTCTGGGTCCAGGGCAAGGGCTATGGAATGAGCCCGTATGCACAATGGACCCGTGATTCGGTGGCGCTGTGGCCGCGCTTCGCCGAAGCGCTGCAAGCCGATACGGGTATCGATATCCATCTGCGCCAGCAGGGCGGTTTCCAGTTGTGCCTGAGCGATGCGGAAATGACCGAGGAGGCCGCGCGCCTGGCCTGGCTGCGCGAGGCCCTCGACGGGGATTATCCCTATGAGCTGCTGGACAGAGCACAACTGCGCGGCCGTCTGCCGGGTATCGGCCCCGACGTGGTGGGCGGCTGTTTCTCGCCCATGGATGGTCACGTCAATCCGCTCAAGCTGTTGCGTTCGCTGCATGCGGCCTGCAAAGCGCGTGGCGTGACGTTGATCAATGGTCACCGCGTCGAGGCCATCGAACCGCACGCCACGGGTTTGCAACTGCGCGCCGCCGATCAGCGCTGGTCTGCCGCGCAGGTTGTCCTGGCCGCGGGCCTGGGCAATCGAGCATTGGGCGAAAGGGTCGGATTGGACGTGCCCGTGCAACCCAATCGCGGGCAGATCCTGGTGACCGAACGACTCAAGCCGTTTCTCCATTACCCCACGACGTATGTGCGCCAGACCGACGAGGGCACCGTGCAACTGGGCGACTCCCATGAGTCGGCCGGCTTCGACGACAGCACCGGCAGCCAGGTCATGGCCGCGATCGCCCGACGCGCCGTGCAGTGTTTCCCACTGCTGGGTGACGTACGCCTGGTACGGGCCTGGGGCGCGTTGCGGGTGATGAGCGCCGACGGGTTTCCGATTTACGAAATGCCCCAAGGCTGCCCGGGCCTGGCGGTCGTCAGTTGCCACAGCGGCGTGACCTTGGCCGCTGTTCACGCCCTGCGCCTGGCCCCGTGGATTGCCGGCGAGTTCGATGACCCAGCCGTCAAGCCATTCGGCCTGCAGCGCTTCAATTCGCCAACCGAGGTGCGTCATGTCGGCTGAAAGCCTGTTCCGGCCTTTGGCCGTCTCGCAGAACCAGGTATTGATCGAGTTCGACGGCAAGCCCTTGAGCGTGCCGGGTGATGTCTGCCTTGCGGCGGCGCTGCTCGCCAGCGGAGTCCGGCACACCCGTGAAAGCGCTGTCAGCGGCAGGCCCGCTGCGCCGTACTGCCTGATGGGCGTGTGCTTCGAATGCCTGGTGCAAGTGGACGGCCAGGCCAACGTCCAGTCGTGCCTGGTGGCGGTGCGCCCGGGCATGCGTGTGCAACGCCAACGCGGCGCCGTCAGCCTGGCGCCGAACGAGGAGGGGACCGATGAGTAACGCCGTGATCGACTTGATCATCATCGGTGCCGGACCGGCCGGCATGAGCGCCGCCATCGAGGCCAGGGACCATGGATTGTCGGTCGTGGTGCTGGATGAGCAGGCCAGTCCTGGCGGGCAGATTTATCGCCAAGTGCTTCAAGCCGATGCCCGCAGCCGCGCGGTGCTGGGCGAAGACTACAGCGCCGGTGCGCAGCTGGCGGCGGATTTTCTCCAATGCGGGGCTCGTTACCTGCCCAACGCGGCGATCTGGCAAGTCACCCCCCAGCGTGAGGTGCACTACCTGATCGACGGCTGCGCAGAGGTTTTGCGCGGGCGCCATCTGCTGATCGCCACGGGCGCCTTCGAACGGCCGATGCCAATTCCCGGCTGGACCTTGCCTGGGGTCATGACGGCCGGTGCGGGGCAGATCCTGCTCAAGAGCGCGACGCTGGTACCGGCTGGGCCGGTGGTCCTGGCGGGTTGCGGTCCGCTGTTGTACCTGCTGGCGGCGCAGTACCTGCGCGCCGGCATTGCCGTCGAGGCGCTGGTCGATACCAGCCACCGTCGCGAGCTGCTGCGGGCCTGGCGACTGATTCCCGGTGCGTTGCGCGGCTGGCGCGACTTGTTCAAGGGCGTGGGGCTGCTGGCTGAGTTGAAGCGTGGCGGCATCCGCCATTATCGCGGTGCCCGCAATCTGTGCGTCGACGGTGAGGACTGCGCCAGCGCACTGAGCTTCGACAGTGGAGGGCAGCACGTGCGAGTGCCCGCAGGATTGATTTTATTGCACCAGGGCGTGGTGCCGCACACGCAGATCAGTTGGTCGTTGCGCCTGGAGCATGACTGGAGCGAGGCGCAACTGTGCTGGATTCCACGGCGCGATGGCTTTGGCCAAACCAGTGCGCCGGGCATTTTCATCGCCGGTGACGGCGCTGCGATTGGCGGCGCGCAGGTGGCGCGCCTGGAAGGGCGACTCGCTGCGATGGCGATTGCCGGTGTTTCCCGTGGAGCACGCGGCCTTGAGAAAGGCCTGCGTCGTGCTCGTGCTGCGCGGCCCTTGATCGATGCGTTGTATCGCCCCCCGGCAGAAAGTTGCGTCCCACCCGACGACGTCATCGTGTGTCGCTGCGAAGAAGTCACGGCTGGCGCTATCCGCCGTTACGTCGACCTCGGCTGCCTGGGTCCCAACCAGACCAAAGCCTTCAGCCGTTGCGGCATGGGTCCGTGCCAAGGGCGCCAATGCGGCTTGAGCGTCACCCAGATCATCGCCGCCCAGCGCCGCGTTTCGCCCGCTGAAGTCGGTTACTACCGCATCCGTCCCCCCCTCAAACCCATCACGCTGGCCCAACTGGCCGGCGAACGTCACTGCGTCGAGGAACCGTCATGACCATTCAACGTATCGAAAGCAACCCGCGCCTGAGCCGCAGCGTCGTGCACAACGGCGTGGCCTGGCTCAGCGGCATTGTCGCCGCCGATTGCAACCAGGACATCCAGGGCCAGACCCGCCAGGTGCTGCAGCGGATCGACGAATTGCTCGCCGCGTCGGGCAGCGACAAGCGCCGCCTGCTCAGCGTGCAGATCTGGATGAAAGACATGGGCCGCGATTTCGCTGCGATGAACGCGATCTGGAGCGACTGGGTCGACGCCGCGCACACCCCGGCGCGAGCCACCGCACAGGTGGCGTTCGATGACCCGCAGATCCTGCTGGAACTGATCGTGACCGCGGCGGTGTAGGACCGCCGGACGCCGCTGTGCCGCTATCGGGCAAGACCACCGCCAGAGTGGTCGCCCGCGCCTGTTCAGATTGCTGCTGCCATAACGGACGACTTCCCGTGGAGCGTCCGAAATCAATAACATCGCATCCGGAGCTAATGAATGAACGTTAAACGCATTGCACTCAAGCTGGGCTTCGTCTCGCTGCTGGCATTCGGCGCCAATCTGCACGCCGCCGAAACCTCGCTGCGCATCGGCATCGAGGCGGCATACCCACCCTTCGCCTCGAAAACCCCGGACAACGCCATCGTCGGCTTCGACTATGACATCGGCCAGGCGCTTTGCGCCGAGATGAAGGTTCGTTGCGTCTGGCAGGAGCAGGAGTTCGACGGCTTGATCCCGGCGCTCAAGGTGAAAAAAGTCGACGCGGTGATTTCTTCCATGTCGATCACCCCGGAGCGGATGAAGTCGGTGGACTTCACCGACCGTTATTATCGGATTCCGGCGCGGCTGGTGTTTCGCAAGGGCAGTGGCATCCAGGATATTCCCGCGCAGCTCAAAGGCAAGCGGATCGGCGTGCAGCGGGCGACCAACTTCGATCGTTACGTTACCGACAAATTTGCCCCGGCCGGGGCCGAGGTGATCCGTTATGGCTCGCAAAACGAAGTCTTCCTCGACCTGCTGGGCGGACGCCTGGACGCGACGATGGCCAGTTCGGTGGCCATCGACGAAAGCCTGCTCAAGCGTCCTGAAGGCAAGGATTTCGAATTTGTTGGCCCAAACTTCGTCGAAGAACAATACTTCGGCACGGGCATTGGAATCGCCGTGCGCAAGAATGATCCGCTGGCGGGCCGTTTCAACCAGGCGCTGGCGACCCTTCGCGCCAACGGCACCTACGAGCGGATTCGCCAGAAGTACTTCGATTTTGATATCTATGGCGAATGACCATCGCCGTGTCCATCGCCCGCAGCGTCGGCTGACGGGCCTCACGCTGCACAGCACGGAGTGACTCATGAAAACCAAAGCGGTACTCACCGAACAGGACGTTGCCCAGTTGCTGGTAGCAGCCAAAGAGCTGGCCCACCAGCGTCAATGGGCCGTATCGGTCTGTGTGGTCGACGATGGCGGGCATCCCTTGGGGCTGTTGCGCCTGGACGGGGCCTCGCCATTGTCCGCCTACATCGCCACCGAAAAAGCCCGCACCGCCGCCATGGGCCGGCGGGACAGCAAGGTTTTTGAAGACATGATCAATGGTGGCCGCATCGCCTTCCTCAGTGCGCCGCACTTGCAAGGCATGCTTGAGGGTGGCGTGGCGATCCGTCACGACGGTCAGTGCATCGGTGCTATCGGCGTGTCCGGGGTCAAGGCCGAGGAAGATGCGGAGCTGGCGCGATTGGCGGTGGAGACGGTGTTGCCGGTGATCACGCCGGATGCCTGAGGGCCTGTGGGAGCCTGTGGAGCTTTTGTGGGAGCGGGCTTGCTCGCGAAAGCGGTATGTCAGCCAGCTCATATATGGACTGATACACCGTCTTCGCGAGCAAGCCCGCTCCCACCCAAGCTGCACAAATCTTCCAGACACTCATGACATCAGCCGATAATCTGACAGAGCACGTTCACTAAACGGATTAGCCCATGACAGCGCGCAACTGGATCGATCTCAAGCAGGACGCCACGTCCGGCATCGAGACCGTGCGCGCGCATTTCGAGGGGCACGCCTACGATCCGCACTGGCACGATGCCTATCTGGTGGGCGTGACGGAGCAGGGCGTGCAGCAGTTCCATTGCCGTCAGCAGCAACACAACAGCACGCCAGGCAAGGTGTTCCTGCTTGAACCGGGGGAGCTGCATGACGGTAACGCGCCGCACGAAAACGGGTTTACCTATCGCACCTTGTACCTGGAGCCGCAATGGCTGGAGCGCGAACTGCGCTCGTTGTTCGAGGATGCGCCAGACAACGCGCAACTGGGCTTTGCCGTCACGCTGAACGATGACGCGCGGCTGGCAAGGGCTACCGCCGCGGCTTTCCAGAGCCTGCACGAACAGGACATCCTGATCGTCCGCCAGACCGCCCTCGACACGCTGCTGTCGAACCTCACTCAACACCTGCATTGGCGAACACGGATCAATCCCGACCCGCGTCTGCCACTGGTCGCCCAGCAGGCCCGGGATTATTTGCACGGCCACCTGAGCGAGGACATCAGCCTGGACGACCTGGCGCGCGTCACCGGCGTGGATCGTTTTCGCCTGAGTCGTGCGTTCAAGGCGGCCTTCGGCCTGGCGCCCCACGCGTATCTGATCCAGCTGCGCCTGGCCCGGGCGCGGCGTCTGCTGGCCCGTGGCGAGAGCGCCGTGGCGGTGGCCGCCATGCTCGGCTTCGCCGACCAGAGTCACCTCGGCCGCTGGTTCCAGCGCGCCTATCGCATGAGCCCGGCGGACTACCGCAAGCGCTGCTCAATTGTTCCAGACTGAGCCCGGCTGCAACGGGATGATCAAGTCCACGATCATTCATCGAGAAGTTGCGCCATGGATCAGTTGTTGCCGTTTGCCTTGTTTGCGTTTGTCGCCTCCATCACCCCGGGTCCGACCAATATCCTGGTGCTGAGCCATAGCTCGCGCTTCGGCCTGGCGACCACCTGGCCGATCATCCTCGGCGCCTGCGCGGCTGCCGCGTTGCTGGTGTTGTTGGTGGGCACCGGGCTGGGCGACCTGCTGGCGCGACATGCGGCGATCCAAACGGCGCTGTCCTGGGCCGGCATCGCCTGGCTGAGCTGGATGGCCTGGCAGATTTTCAGCGCGCCGGCCGAGGCCATCGATCCAGACCGCCCGGTCGAAGGCCCACGGCTCGGCCTGGCGGGCGCCGCCGGGTTGCAACTGGTGAACCCGAAGACCTGGATGATGGCCCTGGCGGTGGTCAGCGTATTCGCCGGCGCCGAGGCAGACCGTACGGTGCGGGTGCTCTGGCTGTCCCTGGCGTTCTTTGCCATCTCCATTCCCTGCATGACCGCCTGGGCCTACCTGGGGCGTGGCGCGGCGAAGTTCTGCCGTTCCGCCGTGGCGATGGGGCGCTTCAATCGCGTCATGGCGGTGTTGCTACTGGTGTCGGCGTGGTTGACGTTGGTGGTGTAGTTGCGGCTATACCTGTGAGCTGGCCGGATCGTCGCGTGTGAACACCAAGGCCTTGAGGCCGCAGGCCGGGTCGGCATCCGGAAATTCCGGCGGATTTGCCAATCGCTGTTCGAATCGCAGGCCCGGTGCTTCACGCATGACGCCGCCAATGAGGAAATCCGGACCGGTCGCCGGGTCGTTGCTACAGGCCAGTACCGCGCCGTGGGCGGTCAGCAGCTCCGGCAGGCGGCGCAGCACACGCTGGTAATCCTTGGCCAAAAGGAAGCTGCCTTTCTGGAACGTTGGCGGGTCGATGATGACCAGATCGTAGGGGCCGCTGTTGATCACCTTGCCCCACGACTTGAACAGGTCGTGGCCAAGGAAACTCACCTGGCCCAGGTCGTGGCCGTTCAACCGGTGGTTGTCGCGACCACGGCTTAAAGCCGCGCGGGACATGTCCAGGTTGACCACGTGTTGCGCGCCGCCGGCGATCGCCGCCACCGAAAAACCGCAGGTGTAGGCGAACAGATTCAGCACGCGCTTGCCACGGGCATGGGCGCGGACCCAGTCGCGCCCGTAGCGCATGTCGAGGAACAGGCCGTTGTTCTGCTTCTTGCCCAGGTCGATCCGGTAGCGCAGGCCGCCTTCGGTCAGGGTCCACTCATCGATCGGCTCGCCCTCCAGCCACTGGGTAAGGCTATCGGGCAGGTATCGATGCTGCAGGGCCAGCGTATGGGCGGCGCTGCGCTGCCAGACGGGTGAGGCGACAAGGTCGCGTAACATCGCGAGCAGATCGTCCAGTTGCGCCGGCTCGGGTTCCTTGAACAGCGAGACCAGGACCACGCCTTGCAGCCAATCCACGGTAATCTGTTCCAGCCCCGCCCAGCAGCGTCCGCGCCCGTGGAACAGCCGACGGGTTTCGTCAGGCACCGACTCCAGCGCCGTCGATAAATGGCTCTGCAAGGTTTGGAGGGCTTCAGGGTTCATCAGAAAAAACGCCAGCAATTCGAAAGGCCGGCATTTTAACCACGAACCCACCTGACGCAATCGCTGGCCAGGAGATTTGCACGATACCCGTGGCGAGGGAGCTTGCTCCCGCTCGGGCGCTTAGCGGCCGCTTTACTATCCGCCGCGGGTCGACAGAATGCTCGCCACCTGCTGCGCCTGGCAATTGAGATAGGCCGAACGCTTGAGCCACGCCGGATCCGGGTACCAGGAAAACATGAATTGCCCGCCCTTGAGCTTGTCGATCACCTGGCGCGCTACTTGCGGGCGCACGGCCGGGCAGCCCTGGCTGCGGCCGATGCGGCCCTGGCGCACGCTCCACAACGGATTCACATAGTCGGCGGCGTGGATGACGATCGCCCGGTCGCGCGCCTGGTCATTGAAGCCGGGCTCCAGGCCGTCCATGCGCAGCGAATAACCATGGGCGCCCTGATAGCTTTCCTGGGTGCGGAACAGTCCCAGGCTGGATTGGTAGCTGCCCAGGCGATTGGAAAATTGCGTGGCGAAGTTTTCCCCGGATTTCTGCCCGTGTGCCACCAGGTCGCGCAACACCAGCTTCTTCTGGCGCAGGTCGAAGATCCACAGGCGCCGTGCCGTGGAGGGCTGCGAATAGTCGATCACCGCCAGGTGACGGGCCGGGCGAGCGCCGTTGGCGACAGCGCATTGCATCGCGCCCAAGGCACTTTTAAGCGCTAGGGGATTGAGTTCCGGCGCCGCGTGGGCGAGGCTGTTGTAAAGCGGCTGGGAACCGGGCTTTTGCGCCAGTGCCGGGCCGGATATGACGCCCAGGCCGGCCATGACCAGGCAGAGTCGGCGCAGCAGGCGCGCGACTGAGCGCGATACGGGCGAAAAAAGCTGACGCTGGCGTTCGTTTGCGGCATCCCGTCCGGTTTTGTTTGTCTGCATGATGGCGGGTCGTACCTGTCGCAAAAAATTCACCGTCAACGAGACGGCCATGGATTGGAGTAAAGCAGTTGTTCAAAAAGCCCGCATGTTACCTGAGCCTTTTATTGCTCGTTGCGCCATTGGTCGCGACAGCCGAGGGGGGCGACCCCGCGCACGCGCAATCGACCTTGGCACAACTGTCGGTCAACTGCCCGGAACTGGCCGCGGGCGTCGATTTTTCGACGGTGCTGAGCTTGCAGGCCTTGTACCAGCAAAACGCAGGCCAGGCCATCTGGGCGGACGATGAGCGGTTGCAGGCCTTGCAAGTCCAATTGCAACAACTGGCCGACGATGGCCTGGATCCGAACCGCTACCGCCTGCCCGGCGAAGGCGCCTATGCCAATGCGGCCTGTACCGACATCGCCATCAGCCAGCGCTACCTGCAAGCGCTGCATGAGCTGCGTTTCGGCTACCTGCCGCAGAACCGCCTGGAGCCGATCTGGAAGGCCAATCCGCAGTTGCCGGACCGTCAGGCCATGGTGCTGCACTTCGCCGTCGCCGGCTTGCACGACCCCGCCGAGGCGTTCGAACAGGCGCGGCCGCCCTTGGACCTGTATCGCAACCTGCGCGAACTCTACGCCCGGCAACGCCAGCTACCACTGGCTGATTGGCAGTCAGTGCCGGCCGGCCCATTGCTGCAACCCGACAAACGTGACGCCCGCGTGCCCGCGCTGGCCCGGCGCCTGTTCAACGAAGGCTACCTGAGCGTGCCTCCGCTGGAAGCCGATGAGCACTACAGCCCGAGCCTCGTGGAGGCGATGAAAAGCTTCCAGCTCCACCATTCACTGCAAGCCGATGGGGTAGTGGGGCCGTGGACGGTTACCGAGCTGAACGTCAGCCCGGCCATGCGCCGCGAGCAATTGCGGATCAACCTGGAGCGCATGCGCTGGCTGGCTCAGGATCTGGAGCCCGACAGCGTGCTGGTCAACGTGGCGGCGGCGCAGCTGACGGTCTACCAGGCTGGCGCCCCGGTATGGCAGACCCGGACCCAGGTTGGCCGCGCCGAACGCCAGACACCGTTGATCAAGTCGCGTATCACCCGACTGACGCTGAACCCGACGTGGACTATTCCGCCGACGATCATGCGCGAGGACAAACTCCCCGAGATCCGCCGCGACCCGGAGTTTCTCACCCGACACAACCTCAAGGTGATCGATCGCGATGGCTTGCCCCTGGCGGTGGAAAATATCGACTGGGATCACCCTGGCAATCTGATGCTGCGCCAGGACGCCGGCTCGAAAAACCCCTTGGGTAAACTGGTCGTGCGCTTCCCCAACCCGTTTTCGGTATACCTGCACGACACGCCCAGCCAGGCACTTTTCAGCAAAGGTCCGCGGGCGTTCAGCTCAGGTTGCGTACGCATCGAGCAAGTCATGCATCTGCGCGATCTGCTGGTGACACCGGCCGAACGCACGCGCACCGACACCTTGCTGGCAAGCGAGTTGACCCATGAATTCAGGCTGGCCAAGCCCATGCCGATCCTGCTTGGATACTGGACAGTGCAAGCGGACAGCCAGGGGCGGGCGGTGTATATCCCGGATATCTATCAGCGCGATGTGCCCCTGTCTGCCGCCGACCGTCGAGCACTCTGATCATGCACACGCGGCGTTGGCTTCTACGGGCGTGGTCTGCTCGATGGCCGAGAGCACCCGCTGGCCGAGGGCTCGGGCCGTTTGCAGATGTACGTCCGGATCAAGGGTCTCCGAGTCCAGCAAGCGCTCGGAGCTCACCACGCGGGCACCGCAGTAGCCGAAGATCCCGTGGTCGATCTGCGTGACCATCGCCTGGTCGTAGCCGTGGCGTTGAAAACTGTCGGCGTCGGCTCCACCGAGGGCGACCAGATGGACCCGCAAATGCTGCAGTTTCTGCACAAAGAACTCGTCGAGCTTGAAGTCGAATGCCCAGCCATTGGAGAACACCCGATCAATCCAGCCCTTGAGCAACGCCGGCATCGACCACCAGTAGATCGGGTAGACCAGCACCAGGGCGTCGGCCCGTTCGATCCTGGCCTGCTCGGCCAGCACGTCGGCAGGTGGCAAGGCCTCACGGTGGTGGACGGCATGGTCGGCAAAGCCGAAGCGTGGATCGAAGCCTTCAGCGGCCAGGTCGGCGATTTCGAAGGTATCGCTGGGATTGGCCTGGAGAATTCCATTGCCAATGGCCTGGGCAAGCGCATGGGTCAGGGAGCGGGGGTCATGATGAGCAACCACGATAAGGGCGTGCATGGCGAATCTCCTTCTGGCATTACCCGAGGTCAAGCGAGTATGCTGGGTTAAGTTACGGTTAGTAAGCTACGGTTGGTAAAGTTAGCATGTCAAGCACAGATGAAAATGCACCGCCCATTGCCGCGCCTCGTCGCCGACTTTCCCGCGCCGATCGGCAACGGCAATTGCTGGATGTCGCCTGGCGCCTGGTTCGGGAGGAGGGCAGCGAAGCGTTGACCCTGGCCCGGCTGGCCGACCAGGCAGGCGTCACCAAACCCATCGTCTACGACCATTTCATTACCCGATCGGGGCTGCTGGCGGCGCTCTACCAGGATTTCGATGCTCGCCAGACGGCTCTCATGGACGCTGCGCTCGACGCCAGCGAACCCACGTTGCAGAGCCGTTCGCGGGTGATTGCCGAAGCGTTCGTCGAATGCGTCCTGCTTCAGGGCCGGGAGATTCCGGGCGTCAGTGCGGCGCTCTCCAGTTCACCTGAACTGGAGAGCATCAAAAGGGAGTATGAAAGGCTGTTCCTGGATAAATGCCGGGCGGTGCTGGAGCCGTTCGCCGATAGCCGGGGCCTGTCCCAAGCGAGCCTGCGCGCGATGCTCGGGGCCGCGGAAGCGTTGTCCGATGCGGCGGCCAACGGCGAAATCAGCGCGGACGAGGCCAAGCAGGAGCTGTTCGTCAGCATTGTGGCGATGGTCAACCGGGCCGCTGGCATCGCCTCCAACTGATCGGGCGATTCGCGAGCAGGCTCGCTCCCACATGAGCGGCCCGATCCTGAGGCAGGGACATCGGTCTGACTTGATATTTGTCGCGCCGGAGCAGGTTAGCGTGGCGAGGGAGCTTGCTCCCGCTGGCCTGCGAAGCGGGCCCCAGCAACCTTTCAGGCAGACTGTATCCGCCGGTTTGCGACTGCTGCGCAGCCGAGCGGGAGCAAGCTCCCTCGCCACGGGTTCTGAGTTGGTCAGGCTGACGCTTTCGCGAGCAGGCTCCCTCCCACAATGGACCTTTGTGAAGCCTGTCCCCTGTGGGAGCGAGCTTGCTCCGGGCGGCGATCCGACGATGACGGCGGCACATCCAACATCTCTTCCGCTGATTCACTCCCCATCAAGAAAAAACGAACCCCAAGCCCCTTTTCCGGTTCTTAACTGATGTGCCTTGATGAAAGGACAGCAGGCGGGGCTGCGGTCTTGCCCACCACACACTGCGATCAGAGGAGGCGACATGCCCAACTCCTTCCCTTCGCCCTGGTGGAAGAACGCCGTGATCTACCAGGTTTACCCTCGCTCCTTCGCCGATGCCAACGGCGATGGCGTCGGCGATCTTCCCGGTTTGACAGCACGCCTGGACCATCTGCAACGCCTTGGCATCGATGCGTTGTGGCTCTCGCCAGTGTTTCGCTCGCCCATGTGCGACGCAGGCTACGACATCTGCGACTACACCGACGTCGATCCGCTGTTCGGCAACCTGGCCGACCTCGATGCGTTGATCGCCAAGGCTCACGAACGGGGCTTGAAGGTCTTGCTCGACTTTGTCCCGAACCACACTTCTGACCAGCATCCCTGGTTCATCGAGTCGCGCTCCAGCCGCGACAACCCCAAGCGCGACTGGTACATCTGGCGTGACCAGCCGAACAACTGGCGAGCCTCGATTGACGGCGGCAGCGCCTGGACCTGGGACGAAACCAGCCAGCAGTACTACCTGCACTTCTTCCTGCCCGAGCAACCGGATCTGAACTGGCATAACCCGCAAGTCGTTGCGGCCATGCATCAAGTGCTGCACTTCTGGCTGGAGCGTGGCGTGGACGGGTTTCGTGTCGACGTGGTGCATTGCGTCGGCAAGGACCAGAGCTTTGCCGATGACCCGCGCTGCATGGCCGGTGAAACCATGGTCAAGATCAACGATCAGCCCTACAGCCATGAAGTGCTCCGCGGGCTGCGGCGCCTGGTCGACAGCTACCCCGGTGAGCGGGTGCTGATCGGCGAGGTCAACATCCGTTCCACGGCCCAGGTGGCGGCCTATTACGGCGCCAGTGACGAACTGCACATGTCGTTCAACTTCCCGCCGCTGGATGCACCGTGGGACCCGGTGGTGTTCCGTATGTGCGTACGCGAGGTGGAAAACGACCTCGGCCCGTTGCAGGCCTGGCCGACCTGGGTGCTGTCCAACCATGACAACAGCCGCCACCGCAGTCGCTACGGCGGCTCATTGCGCCGGGCGCGGGCCGCGGCGGTGATGCTGCTGACGCTGCGCGGCACGCCGTTCATCTATCAGGGCGAGGAGCTGGGCCTGGAGGATACGCAAGTGACCGCCCAGACCCGCGTCGACCCCGGCGGACGGGACGGCAGCCGGGCGCCGATCCCCTGGACGGAACAGGCGCCTCACGGTTGGTCGGGTCGGGCGCCATGGCTGCCTTTCGCTGCGGATGCCGGCCGGTTGTCGGTGGAGACCCAAGAGCGCGACGCCGATTCCGTGCTGGCGCTTTACCGACGGTTGCTGGCGTGTCGGCGCAATAGCCTGGCGCTGCGCCTGGGCGGCTGGGAGGAACTGCCCTCGCACCCGCAGGTGCTGGCTTATCGTCGCTCTTGCGAGGGCGACGAACGCCTGGTCTGCATCAATTTCGCCGACAGCGAGCACACCTTTCCGCTGGCCGACCCCTGGCGAGTTGAAATCGCCAGCGATGGCGCGGATGAAGGCCAGCCGTTCAGCGGGCGTCTGGCTGCCGAACAGGCCCTGATCCTGTGTCGATAACCTCTGTCGATAAGGAGTGACCGATGAAAGCCAACTGGCACCGAAATACCTTGATCTACCAGATCGACCCCTCGCTGTTCTACGACAGCAACGGCGATGGCCGTGGCGACCTGAAGGGCATCATTCGTCAGCTCGATTATCTGCAAGCGCTGGGCGTCGGCGCACTCTGGCTGATGCCTTTGTACCGGTCTCCGTTCAAGGACGCCGGTTACGACGTCAGCGATTTCATGGCGCTGGACCCGCGCTTTGGCAGCGAAGAGGACTTGCGCCAGTTAATCGTCCAGGCCGGAGAGCGTGGCATCCGGGTCATCCTCGAACTGGTGGTGCAGCACACCAGCGACCAGCATCCCTGGTTCCTGCGGGCGCGGCGCGACAAGGACAGCGTCTACCGGGATTATTACCTGTGGTCCGACACGCCGGTGGACGACGGCAACCAACCGATCTTTCCGTCGGTGGAAGACAGCATCTGGCAGTGGGACGAACAGGCCGGGCAGTACTTTCGGCATCTGTTCTATCGCCATGAGCCGGACCTCAATCTGGCGAACCCGCGGGTGGTCGAAGAGATCGAGCGGATCATGGATCACTGGCTCGAACTGGGGATCGCCGGTTTTCGTCTCGATGCCGCTTCGCACCTGGTTGAGCAGGCCGGTGGCGGCGATGAAGAGCAAGGCGTGTGGTTATTGGAACGGCTGTTCAAGCACATGACCCGCATCAACCCGGAAGGCGTGCTGATGGGCGAAGTGGATGTCGAGCCCGAGCGCTACAGCCATTATTTCGGCACCGGCGAACGCCTGGGCCTGGTGCTGGATTTCTGGGTCAATAATCATCTGTTCCTGGCCTTGGCCCGAGGCGAAGCCGAGCCTCTGCAACGGGCCATTGGCCGCCGCCCGGCACCGCCTGACGGCGCCAACTATGCGGTGTGGCTGCGCAACCATGACGAACTCGATCTTGAACGCTTGACCGAGCAGGAGCGTGAGGAGGTGATGCAGGCCTTCGCCCCGGACCAGAACATGCGCCTGTATGGCCGCGGTATCCGCCGGCGCCTGGCGCCGATGCTCGACGGTGATGTGCATCGCCAGGCGCTGGCCCAGGCGCTGCTGCTGTCACTGCCCGGAACACCCATCGTGCGCTACGGCGAAGAAATCGGCATGGGCGATGACCTGTCCCGTCCCGAACGCCTGTCGGTGCGCACGCCCATGCAATGGAGCGATGAAGCCAACGCCGGCTTTTCAACCGCTCAACGCCTCGCCGCGCCGGTGATCGATGAAGGACCGTTTGCCTACACGCAGTTGAACGTCGAGGGCCAACAGGACGATCCCGATTCGCTGCTGGCTCGGACTCGCCGGCTGCTGCTGGCGCGCAGGCGCTTGCGCGAGGTTGGCGACGGCAAGGCGCAACTGCTGACGGTCGACCATCGTGCAGTCTTCGCCATCGCCCATGAGTGCGACGCGACCTCGGTGATGCTGGCGAACCTCAGCCCCGAGACAGTCACTGTGCAGTTGCGGGAAGTGGATTTGCAGGGGTTCGAGGAAGTCCTCTCGGACCGCGCGTATCCGGCCTCGACCGCAGCCAGCCTGACATTGCATGGATACGGTTATCGCTGGTTCCGGCGCACCGGCTCAAAACAGTAGCAGCACCACAGCCAGCAACCCACCGGTGGCCAGCAGCAACGCGGACACCTGGGTCGAGCTGAAAGCCAGCGCTGAATCCTTCGAGCGGCCATTGAACCGCCCGCGGGTACGATGCAAGGGCTCCTGCGGTTCGAACAGATTGTCCGGGCGCTGGCTGTCGTCGTCTTCGTCGGTCATTTGCCCGGCGTAAGCGCTGCGGGCCAACAGACGATCGAGCAGGCCCGGCATCAGGCAAGTGCCGACGATCGCCTTGAGCGAGGCGACGCCCAGCCACAATTCCCGGGGAGTACGTTTCACTACGCTGAAAATCGCCCGGGCGGCAACGTCCGGGTCGTGGATCGGCGGAACCGGTTGCGGGCGCTTGCCGAGCTTGTTGCGGGCCCAATCGAACTGTGGCGTGTTGATCGCCGGCAGTTGCACCATGCAGACCTTGATGTCGCTGTGTTCGTGGAGCAGTTCGCAGCGCAAGGAATCGGTGAAACCACGCACCGCGAACTTGGCCGCGCAATAGGCCGCCTGCAGCGGAATGGCCCGGTAGGCCAGCGCCGAACCGACCTGGATGATCACCCCGCGATTGCGCGGCCCCATCAGGTCCAGCGCCGCGAGCGTGCCATGCACCGTGCCCAGGTACGTGACCTTGGTGACCCGGTGGATTTCTTCGGCGGTCAACTGGCGGATTGGCGACAACACCGTGACCATCGCGCAATTGATCCAGACGCCGACGGGCCCCAGCTCGCGCTCCATCCGTTGCGCTGCCTCGAATACCGCATCGGCGTCCGCGACATCGACGCTGATCGCCAGGCTCGTCGCGCCCAGTTGCTTGAGTTCTTCTTGCGTCGCCGCCAACGCTTGTTCGCCCCGGGCCAACAGCCCGACCCGATAGCCGGACGCGGCAAACCGCTGGGCGGTCGCGCGGCCGACGCCGGCAGTGGCGCCGCAGATCACAACGACAGGTGGGTTTCGCTCATCCATTGCGTTCATCCGATCAATTGCTGCGCCTGGGGCGCTTATGGTTTCGCTGGGATGGCCAAAGGCAGGGTCTGGCGCCTGGCCCGGTTTGCATTAATTGTGAAAATCCGCGTCGGCGATGGTTCAGGATTTTTGCCGGCGGGCATCAGGACCTGCACTTTTATGAAGCCCGTGGCGGGGGATCGCACCATCGCAAGGCAATGAGTGGTGCTGCTGTGGACGGAGCTGATGCAGGTCGGCTTCTTGTGACTGGGCCGGCCTCTTCGCGGGCAAGCCCGCTCCCACAAGGGGTTGCGGGCACAGGACCGAAGACGGAGGGCGGGCAAAAATGAAGTCTGGCACGCTCGCTGCAAGAGGCTTGGCAGGCCCACCGCGAACACAATCGAGTGGGCAGCCCCGTCGGTCAACGAAGATCGAGCGCCAGCAGGCCGGGGGATATTACGGTAGGTCAGGGCGCAGTCGCCGGATCGATACCGCACAGAACAGGCAAAGACGCCTGGAACCGCAAGGTTTCAGGCGTCTTTTTTTTGCTTTCAAAAAACCGTGATGGGCTTTTGTCGGGTGCTTTTTATGAATTCCAACGTTGCTTCCCTGAACAAGCTGCAAACGCTGATCGTGATCGGCAATGGCATGGTCGGCCATCACTGCGTCGAGCAACTGATCGAGCGCGGTGCCCTCAATCATTACCGCGTGCATGTGTTCAGCGAAGAGCCGATGCGTGCCTACGACCGTGTGCATTTGTCCGAGTATTTCTCGGGCCGCGATGCCGAGTCGCTGGCCCTGGGCGAAGCCTCGTTGTACCAGACGCCCGGCGTCACGCTGCACCTGGGCGTGCCGGTGCTGGAAATCGATCGCCAGGCGCGCCAGGTTGTCACCGCCACCGAGCGCCTCGGCTACGACAAGCTGGTGCTCGCCACCGGTTCGTACCCCTTCGTGCCGCCGATCCAGGGCGCCGAAGGTGATTCGTGCCTGGTCTACCGCACCCTTGAAGACCTCGACGCCATCCGCGCCGCCGCGAACAATTCCCGGCGTGGCGTGGTCGTCGGTGGCGGCCTGCTGGGCCTGGAAGCGGCCAATGCCCTCAAGACCCTTGGCCTGGAAGCTCACGTGGTGGAATTCGCCCCACGGCTGATGCCGGTGCAACTGGACGAGCAGGGCGGCCTGGCCCTCAAGGCGCGCATCGAAAAACTCGGTGTCGGCGTGCACCTGTCCAAGGGCACCCAATCCATCAGCGCCGGTGAGCAATACCGTTACCGGATGAACTTCGCCACCGACGACTTCCTGGAAACCGACCTGATCGTGTTTTCCGCCGGTATCCGCGCCCAGGATGCCCTGGCTCGCCAGTGCGACCTGCAGATCGGCCCGCGCGGTGGCGTGGTGATTGACGACCATTGCCAGAGCAGCGACCCGGACATCTATGCTATTGGCGAATGCGCCGCCTGGAATGGCAGCATCTTCGGCCTGGTCGCGCCGGGCTACCAGATGGCCCGCAATGTCGCGGCGCGCCTGTGCGGCGAGGCTGGCGAGGCGTTCACCGGCGCAGACATGTCCACCAAGCTCAAACTGTTGGGCGTGGACGTCGGTTCCATCGGCGACGCCCATGGCAACACGCCGGGTGCGCGCAGCTTCCAATTCATCGACGAAACCAGCGCCAGCTATCGGCGCCTGGTAGTGGACGCCGACGGCAAGCGCGTGATCGGCGCGGTGCTGGTGGGCGACAACAGCTATTACGACACCCTGCTGCAATACATGCAGAACGGCATCGCCTTGCCCAAGGACGCCGCCAGCCTGATCCTGCCATCGTCCGAGGGCGCTCCGACACTGGGCCCGGCGGCGCTGCCCGAAGCGGCGACCATCTGCTCGTGCCACAACGTCACCAAGGGCTCGATCTGCGCGGCCATCGACGGCGGCTGCAGCGATCTCGGCCAGCTCAAGTGCGACACCAAGGCCGGTACCGGTTGCGGCGGCTGCGCGGCCTTGGTCAAGCAGGTATTCGAACACGAGCTGATCGCCCGTGGCGTCAGCGTCGACAAGAGCCTGTGCGAACACTTCGCCTACACCCGCCAGGAGCTCTACGCACTGGTGCGGGTGGAGGGGATTATCAGTTTCGAAGAGCTGCTGGCCAAACACGGTCGCGGGCATACCGGTTGCGACCTGTGCAAGCCGGCGGTGGGTTCGATCCTGGCGTCGTGCTGGAACCAGCCGATCATGGACGCGCACCTGGTGCCGCTGCAGGACACCAACGATACCTTCATGGCGAATATGCAGAAAAACGGCACCTACTCGGTGGTGCCGCGTATCGCCGGCGGTGAGATCACCGCGGACAAATTGATCGCCATTGGCGTGGTCGCGAAGAAATATGACCTCTACACCAAGATCACTGGTGGCCAGCGCATCGACCTGTTCGGCGCGCAGTTGCACCAGTTGCCGGACATCTGGGCCGAGCTGATCGAAGCCGGTTTCGAGACCGGCCACGCCTACGGCAAATCGACGCGTACGGTGAAGTCCTGCGTCGGCAGCACCTGGTGCCGCTACGGCGTGCAGGACAGCGTGCAGATGGCCCTGACCATCGAGGACCGTTACAAGGGCCTGCGCTCGCCGCACAAGCTCAAGTTCGCGGTGTCCGGTTGCACCCGTGAATGCGCCGAGGCGCAGAGCAAGGACGTGGGTGTGATCGCCACGGAGAAGGGCTGGAACCTCTACGTAGCCGGCAACGGCGGCATGCGTCCACGCCACGCCGAGCTGTTCGCCACCGACCTGGATGACGCCACGCTGATCCGCTACATCGACCGGTTCCTGATGTTCTACATCCGCACCGCCGACAAGTTGCAACGCACCTCGGTCTGGCGCGAGAGCCTGGAAGGCGGCCTGGACTACCTCAAGGACGTGATCATCCACGACAGCCTGGGCCTGGGCGCCGAGCTCGAAGCGCAGATGCAACTGGTGGTCGACCGCTACGAGTGCGAATGGGCCAACGCTCTGAAGGATCCGGAAAAACTCAAGCGCTTCCGGACCTTCGTCAACGACAAGCGCGGCGATCCGGACGTCCACTTTGTCCGCGAACGCGGCCAGCGCCGGCCGGTGCATGCCGGCGAACTTCACCTGATTCCCGTCACCGAGGAGGTGCTCTGATGAGCCAGTCAAACGTCGTTCGTATCGCTCAAGAACCCGTCCAATGGCGCACCCTGTGCAGCCGCGAGGACCTGGTGCCCAATTCCGGCGTGGTTGCCTGGCATGACGGCCGCCAAGTGGCGCTGCTCTACCTGCCGGAGCATACAGACAAGCCGCTGTACGCCGTCGACAACCGCGACCCCAAGTCCGGCGCGAACGTCATCGGTCGTGGTCTGCTGGGCAGCATCAAGGGCGAACTGGTGATCGCCTCGCCGATGTACAAACAGCATTTTCGCTTGGAAGACGGCCATTG
This sequence comes from Pseudomonas sp. R3-56, assembly GCF_051132075.1. NCBI lineage: Bacteria > Pseudomonadati > Pseudomonadota > Gammaproteobacteria > Pseudomonadales > Pseudomonadaceae > Pseudomonas > Pseudomonas sp. R3-56. Next base: position 2,921,966 of record NZ_CP071657.1, read on the forward strand.
CCTTGAATATCCCGAACAGCGCCTGCGGGTCTGGCCGGTGCGGTTGAACGGGGATGTGGTGGAGATTGGCGCGGACTGATCCGTGCTAAGGCCGCCTTAGTGGTGCTTTTGTGGCGAGGGAGCTTGCTCCCGCTGGACCGCGCAGCGGTCCTAAAATCTTGCGGTCGCTGCGCACTGGAGCGCCAGCCCGGCCGAGCGGGAGCAAGCTCCCTCGCCACGACAGCGGGTTTTTTTCAAGTTTGGGGATTAGTCATGAAAACCGCCGCTCAACTGGTAAAGCTCAAGAGTGTGCAGAACCGGCAGGTCCACAGCATCGCGCCGGACCAGACCGTGCTCGAAGCGCTGCAGATCATGGCCGAGAAAAACGTCGGCGCGCTACCGATGATCGAGGCCGGCGAGGTGGTGGGGGTGTTCAGCGAGCGGGACTACGCGCGCAAGATGGTGCTCAAGGGGCGTTCGTCAGTGGGCACCACGGTACGCACCATCATGAGCGCGCCGGTCATCACCGCCAGCAGCCAGCAGAGCATCGAACGCTGTATGGAAGTCATGACCGAGAGCCACCTGCGCCATCTGCCGGTGCTGGATGACGGCGAGTTGATCGGCCTGCTGTCCATCGGCGACCTGGTGAAGGAAGCGCTGGTCGAGCAGGCGGACCTGATCCGCCAGCTGGAGCATTACATCCGCGGCCACTGAACCCACCCGTTGCAGGGAGGCACAGCTCTTGTGACCAGGGAGCTTGCTCCCGCTCGGCCGGGCTGGCGCTCCAGTGCGCAGCGACCGTAAGATTTTTGGGGCCGCTACGCAGCCCAGCGGGAGCAAGCTCCCTCGCCACACTAGGTCTGCAACTTCACCCCAACGCGGATTAATAGCCGCGATTACGCCACGCTACGCTGACGGCTCGATGCGCTGGTCAGACGTCCCTCGATGCTGGCGCAACAATTCGATCTGCTCGGCGGGAATCAATGTACGCAGCGATTTGTACAGGGCTCGGGTTTCCAGCAGATTCCAGACCCGCAGCATGGTTTCCAGGGCGTCGAGGGGCTTGCTGATGAAGTCCCGGGCGCCTAATGCCAGGGCCCGCAGGCGGGTGTCGCGGGTGGCGTCGGCGGTCAGTACCAGGATCGGCAGGTAGTCATTGGCCGGGATGCGCCGGTTGAGCTGCTCCAGCACGGCAAACCCGTCGAAGGCCGGCATGTGCAGGTCGAGGATGACCAGGTCCGGCTCAAAACTGTTGAACAGGTCGAGTGTGCGCAACGGCTCGGTGCTGCTCAGCACGTTGTGCAGCCCTTCACGGGCCAGCAGCTGTTCCATCAACTCAAGGTTGGGGCGCTGATCGTCGATAATCAGGATGCGCAGATCGCGATTCATGCGGACTCCGGTAAATAACGTTCAAGGTGGCCGAGGAAGGCCTGGATATGAATGGGCTTGGTCAGGATCGCCGTGGCGCCGGCCTCGCGCAGGGCGCGGTGAGTGAGGTCGCTGGCATCCGCGGTGATCATCAGCACGGGCGTGGACGCGGTCGCTGCAGACTGGCGCAAGCGACGCAGGACTTCCAGCCCCTCCAGGTCCGGCAATGTCACGTCCAGCAGGATCAACTGCGGCGCGTGCTGGCGCGCCAGGTCCAGGCCCAACTGGCCTTGCATGCTTGATAGCAGCTGGATGCCCGGGCGACGCTGCATCAGGGTTTCGATCAAGGCGAGGCTCGACAGGTTGTCTTCGATGCACAGGACCTTGCCGTCGAACTCGGTGCGCGGGCGGGTGGTTTCCAACGCCGCCAATGGCGGCAGCTGGGCGCCGGACACCTGGGCAGCAGGCAAACGCAAGGTGAAGCAGCAGCCTTGTCCCGGTTCGCTAAGTACCTGAAGGCTACCCTGCATCATCTCCAGCAAGCTTTTGCTCAGGGACAGTCCCAGGCCCGTGCCTTCGACCTGCGGGTCGGCGCCGAGGCGTTCGAACGGCTTGAACAACTGGTCCAACTGTTCGGGGGCGATGCCGTGCCCGGTGTCGCTGACGGCAATGCCCACCTGTTGGCCCTCGACGCTCACTTCGATACGCACCTCGCCGCCGGGCCGGTTGTACTTGATGGCATTGGAGAGCAGGTTGAGCAGCACCTGGACCAGGCGCTGGCGATCGGCAAGCACGCCACTGCCTTCGGGCAGCGCGGGCAGGGCGGCCAGATGAATTCCTGAATCCGCGGCCATCGGCGACACCAGCGTCAAGGCTTCGTGCAGCACGGTCGGCAGGGCGATTGGCTCGATGTTCAGGGGCAGCCGGCCGGCTTCGATCCGGGCGATGTCGAGCACTTCGTTGATCAACGCGAGCAAATGCTGGCCGGCGCGCAGGATGTGGCTGACCTGCGGGCGCTGGCCGGCGACCGAGTCCATGTCTAGCAATTGCGCGAAGCCGAGGATGGCGTTCAGCGGCGTGCGCAACTCATGACTCATGCGCGAAAGAAATTCGCTCTTGGCCCGGCTCGCGCTTTCCGCTTCCTCGCGGGCGGTACGCAGGGCGATTTCAGCGGTGCGCCGGTCGGTGATGTCGCGGGTGATCTTGGAAAAGCCACGCAGCGCGCCGGTGCTGTCGTATTGAGTGGTGATGACCACGCTGGCCCAGAAGCGACTGCCGTCCTTGCGGCAACGCCAGCCTTCTTCCATGTAATGGCCGTCACGGGTGGCCTCGCGCAGGGCCATTTCGGGGTGGGCCGGGCACTCTTCGGCCAGGTAGAACAGCGAGAAATGCCGGCCGAGTACCTCCTGTTCGGTATAGCCCTTGATCCGCTCGGCCCCGGCATTCCAGGTGATCACATGGCCCTTGGCGTCGAGGGCAAAAATGCCGTAGTCCTTGACGCCATCGATGATCAGCCGCAGGCGTTCCTCGTTATCGCGCAGGGCGCGCTCGCGTTCGGCGAGCAACTGCCCGGCTTCCACCAGGCGAGTGCCCAACTGGCCGATTTCGTCTTTCTCCGGCGGTTGCGGCAACAATGGCTGGCCCAGCGCCAGGCGCTGGGCGTTGCCTTGCACCTGCTGGACCCGGGCGACAATGCCCTTGGACAGGAACAGCACCGCGACGATCGCCCCGAACAGCCCGCACACCGCCGCCAGCAACGTCGCGAACAGCAGCCGCATGCGCGTGGCCGACGCGGCGGCGCTGCGGTCGGCGAGCAGGGCATCCTCGCGGATGCGCATGGCGCTGATCTGCTCGCGCAGTACGTCGAGCACCTGTTTGTTTTCGATCAGGATCGCGGTGATGGCCGCGGTGTCGTCGGCCTTGCCGGTGCGCAACGCCTGCAACCCGGCAAGCTTTTCGGTAATTAGCGGGGTAATGGTCTTGAGGTGCTCGCGCATCCTCGCGTCACGGATATTGTGATCCAGGCGTTGCAATGCAGCCTGGATCCTCGGGGTGGCCTGTTCGTAGCCGGGCAGGAAATCTTCACGCCGGGTCAGCAGGTAACCGCGCACGCTGGCCGCGGCCTCGGCCAGCAATGTGTGCACGGCCTGGATGTCGCCCTGGACCAGCAGCACCCGGCGCACATCCTCTTCGGCACGGGCCGTCTGGCGTTCGGTGATGTAGATCAGCACCAGCGACAGCAGCAGGACCACCAACGGCAGCGAGATCACCACCAGCGCCTTGCCCCGCAACGGCAAGTCGGCCCATCTCCGGGCGGCCAGAAACCTCATGGCCATTGTCCGCTGGGTTGCGCCACCAGGCCCAGGGCAACGCCGCGCACCGCCGCCTGGGTCCGGTCGGCGGCGCCGAGCTTGCCGATGACCCGCTCCACATGCGCTTTGGCCGTGCCGGGGGCGATGCCGAGCTTTTCGCCGATCTCGCGATTACTGAACCCACCGGCCACCAGCCCGAGTACCTGGCGTTCGCGCGCGGTCAGGGCCTGGACGGGCGTTGCACCGTTGGCGCTGCGTTCGGCCATGCGGCGCAACAGGCGGGCGCTGACCGAACTGTTCAGTGCCTCTTCTCCCTGGGCGACCCGCCTGAGGGCCTGGAGCATTTCCTCGCGGCTGGCATCCTTGAGCAGATAGCCGACGGCACCCGCACCGATGGCCGCTTCGAGGTGGTCGGGGCTGTCGTCCATGGTGAAGATCATCACTTTGATCTGCGGCTGGCGTTGTTGCAGGATGCGCGCCGCGCCGAGGCCGTTGAGTACGGGCATGCGGATATCGAGGATGGCGATGTCCGGCTGTAGCCGCTCGCACAGGTCGAGCGCTTCCTGGCCGTCGCAGGCCTGGCCGACGACTTCGAACCCTTCGGTACCGGCGAGCATGGAAATGAACCCGGTGCGGGTCACTTCGTGATCATCGGCCAACATCAGGCGCAAGGGACGACTCATGGCTGTGCTCCGTGGGCTGGCAACGGCACGCTGGCCAGCAATCGAGTGCCGCGGGCGGGTGCGCTACGACAGTCCAGTTGGCCGCCCAGCAGGCTCGCGCGCTCCTGCATGGCGGCCAGGCCGAGGTGGCGGGTGCCATTGGTCTCGATGGGTTGTTCCAGGGCGAAGCCGCAGCCATCGTCCTCGACCCGCAGCCAAGCCTGGCCGTCTCGCAGCGCCAGCCCGAGGGAAACCTGATTGGCCTGGGCGTGCTTGAGAATGTTGTTGATGCCTTCCTGGGCGATGCGAAACAGCGCAATCTCGGTATTGCCCGGCAGGCGCGCGATGCTGTGCTCGACCCAATCGACCCGGAGCCCGGCGTCACGCAGACGATCGGCCTCCTTGTCGACGGCTTTGTACAAGCCGAAATCGTCGAGGACATGCGGACGCAGGCCGCCGATCAGTTGCCGACCTTCGCCGACGCAGCCCTGGGCCAGTTCGAGAATGCCCCGCAGTTCATCGGCCAGCGCCGCCGGTAAAGGCGGGCAGCGACCGGCGAAGCCCTGGAGGCGTTGATGCAATCCAGCGAGGTTCTGCGCGAGGCCATCGTGCAGGTCGTAGGCGACGCGCTTGCGCTCGTCCTCTTGGGCGCTGAACAATCGATGGACCAGCTCGGACATGGTCCGCTCGCGGGCCTGGAGCGTTTGCAGCAGGCGGCTGTTCTCCAGGTGCGCCGCCAACAGCGTGGCCAGCAATTGCAGCGATTCGATGTCTTCATTGTCAGGGGCGCCCAAGGGCACGCTGTTGCCTAATAGCAGCGCGCCGAACGCAACGCCGTCGGACCCGCGCAGAGGGATCCGCAGGATCTGCGGCAACGGCGTGCCGGGGCGATCCATCCACTGCGAAGCGGGCGAGGGCGGTTGGGCCAGCTCGGCGAGCAGCTCGAGGCGCTCGCCGCTGCCGTGGCTGGCGACGGTCTGCAACAGGCTGTCAGCGTTCCATTCCAGCAACAGACCGTGATCCATGGCGACGAACGCGCACGCACGTTCCACCGCGCGTTGGCGCATCTGCGCCAACGGCAAGCGGGTCAGTTCGTGCCCGGTGCCCAACAACAGGCCCAGGCGCGCCGCCCGGCTTTGCGACTGGCGGTACTGGGTGCGGATCGCCAAGGCGCTGCCAGGGTCATGGGGTGGGCTTTGCATGGGGAACTCCAGCGTGGAAGGGGAAACCGGCGCGGTTGGTGATGGTTTCATTAAACCCTGTGATCGACACCCGGCCTATCTGCCGAATGGCATAGGCGATCGGCACCGGTTGGCCGATGGCGAGGCTCGCGAAGGCCGGCACAGTGGGCTCATTGAAACCCAAAGGAACGCTACGATGAAAATGAAAACCTGTGCCATTGCCGCTTTTCTCCTGCTGGGCGCACCCCTTGCCCAAGCGCTGGAGACCACGCCGTTTGTCTACAGCACCGTGGCCGAGCAGCCGCAGAACGTCAACGACCGTGAAATCGCCGGGCTGTTCGACCGCTGGAACGCTGCGTTGAAGACCGGCAGCGCCGTCGCGGTCACCAGCCTGTACGCCCCGGATGCGATTCTGCAACCGACCGTCTCCAACAAGGTGCGCAGTACCCCGGCGCAGATCCAGGACTATTTCGTGCACTTCCTGGCGGCCAAGCCGGTCGGGGTGATCAACTACCGGGAAATCCGTCACCTGGGGCCTGACGCGGCGATGGACAGCGGAGTCTATACCTTTACGCTGACCCAGGCCGACGGTTCCAAGCGGGAAGTGCAGGCGCGCTATACCTTCCTTTACGAGCGACTCGACGGCCAGTGGAAAATCATCAACCATCACTCGTCGGCCATGCCGGAAGTACCGAAGACCCTGCAGGCCAGCCACTGACGGCAGGCAATATACGGCGCGCCCTGGGTGTCCAAGGGCGCCTGCTTCGCCAGACGTTTTGACCGTCGATGAATTAAAGCCTTGGATTCACCTGGGAACATTAATTAGAATCAGTCTCATTTAAGACATTCTTGCCCAGGGCCACTTCACATGCTTGATGCAGCTAAGCCGGCGGAGCACGCCCTCGACGCGTTATACCGTGACCATGGCGGTTGGCTGGAAGGCTGGCTGCGACGGCGCATGGGCAATGCCTGGGATGCCGCCGACCTGCGCCAGGATACGTTCCTGCGCGTACTGTCCAGCGCCCAGTCGCTGGCGGACCTGCATGAACCGCGCGCCTACCTGTTGACGGTGGGCAAGCGCTTGTTGAGCAATTTCTACACGCGCCGCCATCTGGAACAGGCTTATCTCGACGCGTTGGCCAGCCTCCCCGCCGAATGCGTGCCGTCTCCAGAGCAGCGGTGGCTGCTGCTGGAAACCCTGCAGGCCCTGGACGAGTTGCTCGATGGCCTGCCGCCGATGGTGCGTCGGGCGTTCCTGTGGAGCCAGCTCGAAGGCCTCGGTTATCGCGAGATCGCCGAGCGCCTGCAAGTCTCCGAACGCACCGTGAAGCGTTATATGGCCCAGGCCTACGAATATTGCCTGTTGGTGGACTTCTGATGCGCCAGGCTCCGTCGGCCGATGCCCGTGAAGTCGCCCGGGCGGCGGCCCGCTGGCTGGCGCTGATCGAGTCAGGCGCCGATGAATTCGATCATGGCGCGTTGCAGCGCTGGCGCGAAAGCAAGGCCGAGCATGAAGCGGCCTGGCAGAAAGCCCAGCGCCTGCGCCAGCGGTTTGCCGAGGTGCCGTCATCGTTGGGCCTGGCCACCCTGGATCGTCCCGCACTGGCCCGTCGCAGCGTACTCAAGCGCGCGTTGGGTGTCGCCGCGCTGGTACCGACCGCGTGGTTGCTGGGACGTGAACTGCCGCTGGAGGCCTGGCGCGCCGACCTGCACACCGCCACCGGGGAACGCCGTCGGTGGACGCTGGCCGGTGGCAACGTTTTGCAGTTGAACACCGACAGCGCTGTGGACCTTGACCTTGGGGCGCGCCGCCTGATGCTGCTGCACGGCGAGATCGCCCTGAAAGTCGTCGACGTCCCCTTGGCGGTCCAGCTGCCCTACGGTGAGGTGAGCGTCGGCCGAGGCGAAGTCTGTATTCGCCTTGATCAACGCAGCTGCCGGGTTTCGGTAGTCAGCGGCGCGGTGCAACTGCAGCCTGCGCAAGGGCAAGCGCTGAGGCTCGAAGAAGGCCAACAGGTCAACCTAAGTGCCACTGGCGCGGCTGCGACCAGCACGTTCGACGCCGGGCAGATGGGCTGGCGTGAAGGCGTGCTCGTGGCGCAGAACCAGCCGCTGGGGGATTTCCTTCGGGAGCTGGACCGCTATCGCCCCGGCGTGTTGCGCTGGGACGAAGGGCTGGAAGCGCTCCGCGTCACCGGCAGCTTCCGCCTGGAAAACACCGACCGGATCCTCGCGCTGCTCTCGGCCAGCCTGCCGCTTGAGGTGCACATGCGTACCCGCTATTGGGTCACCTTGACGCCGCGAAAAAATATCGCCTGAAGCCTGTCCCCTTTTTTTGTCTCGCTTGTCATTCAAGGCAACTGAACAAAAAACGAGAGTTGCTCCAATGCCCGCAGCAGTATCTTTACGTTTTCGTCCGGCCCTTGCTGGCTGGCGCCCGTTGCTGAACCTGAGCCTCATGCTGAGCCTGAGCTCCGGTGCGTTTTTCATCTCGCCCAGCCAGGCCGAGGAAAGCGCCCGGCGCAGCTATCAGGTTCCCGCCGGCAGCCTCGGCGCCGCGCTGACCCGGTTCGCCGGCCAGGCTGGCGTCAACCTCTCGGTGGACCCGGCCCTGGTGAGCGGTCGCAACAGTGCCGGGCTCGCTGGCGAGTTTGGCGTGGAGGAGGGCTTTGCCCGGCTGCTGCAGGGTTCTGGCCTGCAGCTGCAGCCAGTAGGGGAACAGGCCTACATGCTCACTCCTGCGGCGCAAGGCAGCAGCCTGCAACTGGCGCCGACCTCGATTTTCGGCGCCACCGGCGCGACGCAAGGCGATCCCTACGCAGGGGGGCAGGTGGCACGGCGTGGATCCCAGGGCTTGCTCGGCTCCCGTGACTTCATGGAAACGCCGTTCAGCATGACCACCTACACGGGGGAGACGGTCAAGAATCTGCAAGCCCGGACCCTCGGTGACCTGGTCGCCAGCGACCCCTCGGTGCGCGCCACCAACCCGGCGGGCGGGCGCTATGAGCAATTCACCATTCGTGGCTTGAGCCTGTTCAACAGTGACGTGGCCTACAACGGCCTTTATGGCGTGCTGCCGACTTATACAATCGACATGGAGATGGCCGATCGTGTCGACATCCTCAAGGGCCCGACCCAACTGATCAACGGGATCTCGCCGCGAGGCAGCGTCGGCGGCGGGATCAACATAGTGCCCAAGCGGGCCACCGATAAGCCGATCACATCCCTGACCGGCAGCTATGCCTCCGACAGCCAGCCCGGCGCTGCCGTGGATGTCGGCCGTCGTTTTGGCGAGGACAACCAGTTCGGTGTGCGTTTCAACGGCGTCAAGCAGGCCGGCGACACCGACTGGGATCATCAGCGCGTGGATCGCCAGATGGCCGTGCTGGGCCTGGACTTTCGTGGCGAGCGCCTGCGTCTTTCTACCGATATAGGCCACACCGAGCGTGACACCGACGCACCGCAGGAGCGCGTCCAGGTCGGCGCCGCCGCGCCGGTGCCGCACGCCAGCGATGTGCGACGCAATTACGCGCAGCATTGGAGCAAGGCGCGTACCGAGGACACCTTCGGCGCTGTGAACGGCGAATTCGACGCCAGCGATTCGGTCATGCTCTACGGCGGTGTCGGGGCGCGTAAAAGCAACCACGACTTTCTGCGGCACAACGTGTCGGTCACTAATGCGGCTGGCGATTTCACCGTGTCGCCCCGCGACTTTACCCGGGACGAGAATGTGCGGACGGCCAATGGCGGGGTGCGCAACTGGTTCCAAACCGGCCCGGTGAGCCATGAGCTGAACCTGGCGGCCAGTTATTTCTACATGGATTTCGAGAACGGCGGCGCCCGTTATGCCAACGGGCGCAGCAACCTCTATGACCCGGTGCCGACACCGACGCCGAACACCCCCACACGGCCGGACCCGAAGGTCTACACCGAGAACCACTTCAGCGGCGTGGCGCTGTCCGACACCCTGGGTTTCTTCGATGACCGCCTGCTGCTGACCCTGGGCGCCCGCTGGCAGCGGGTGGAAGTTGACGACTGGTCCGATGGGGTCAAGGGTCCCACCGCCTATGACGAGGAAAAAGTCTCGCCGTCGGGCGGCATCCTGTTCAAGGCCACCGACAAGCTGTCCCTCTATGCCAACTACATGGAAGGCTTGAGCCAGGGCAAGATCGCGCCGACGTCCTCGGACAACAGCGATGAAATCTTCCCGCCGTTTATCAGCCGCCAGGTCGAGGTCGGGGCCAAGTACGATGCCGGCGCGCTGGCCGTTACCGCCGCGGTGTTCCGGATCAAGCAACCGGCCTATGCCACCGACGCCACGACCAACGTCTTCGGCCCGAACGGCAAGCGCGAGAACACCGGCGCGGAAATCAGCGTATTCGGTGAACCGGTCAAGGGATTGCGCCTGCTCGGTGGCGTGATGTACATCGACAGCGAACTGACCGATACCACCAACCCAGCGTTTGACGGCAACCGCGCGCCGGCGACACCGGAGTACAACGTCAACCTGGGTGCCGAATGGGACGTGCCGACTGTGCAGGGGTTGACCCTGACCAGCCGCGGCATCTATTCCAGCTCGCAATACCTGGACCCGTCCAACACCAAGGAAATCGATTCCTGGGAGCGGTTCGACGTCGGTGCGCGGTATGCCTTCAAGGTCGATGACAAGCACATCACCTTGCGCGCCAATATCGAGAACGTGGCGGACAAGCGCTATTGGAGTTCGGCCGGGGCTTCGGACGACAGCGAGCCGGGGCTGACCCTGGCGACGCCGCGCACTTACCTGGTGTCGGCGACTGTCGATTTCTGACCGGAGTTGCTGTTTATCCTGTGGGAGCGATCAGCCATGAAATTCTGGTCGCCCAATCCAACTGTGGGAGCGAGCCTGCTCGCGAAGAGGCCGGCACGTTCAACATCTTCATTGAATGTGCTACCGCTTTCGCGAGCAGGCTCGCTCCCACAGGGATCTTGGGCGGCCATAATATTCAGGTCGCCAGGGGGATGCATTGGCCTTTTAAAAAGGCAATGTCAGCCGTCGCGAAACAGGTCGTGGGCATCCAGCAGCCGCCAGGCGATTTCAGGCCGTTTCTCCAACCCCCGACGAATCGCCGCCGGAATCGACTGGCGGATCTTGCGGCACAGGCCTGGCTGGTCCTGGAATTCGATAGCAATGCCGCGCATGGTCCGCACTTCGTTGTAACCCGGCTCGATGGTTACCCGTACGCCGAGGTTTTCATACAGCCGCTGCTGCAAGCGTTCAAGCTCGTCCAGGCTCTGGATGTTTTCCAGTCGCTCAAGCAGGCGTTTTTCTTCCTGGCGATTCAGGCAAAGGATGCGCAAATCGCTGCCTGGCGTTTGCAGCAACGCATCACGCCCGCAATCACAGACGCCGGGCGGGCAGGGGGGACGGATCGGCATCGACGCGGTCATGGGCTCCACAAGTTCTGCGACACAACAAAACCGCCTTTGGGCGTAGGGACGACCCCGGCAATGTGATGCCTCGCGGCGCGCTGGTCAACCCTCCACAGGGGCCGCTTGTCCGCGTCCGGATAGGGGCCGCTCGTCTGTTTTGCCGCAATCCGATCAAATTTTTCAGCACCGCGCGGGCTCAAGAAGACAAACACGTCGCGGCTCGCTCCGATAGCTGGGCCGCTCCTGGAAAAAGGAGAACCCATCGTATGCAACCCGATCCGTCCACCTTACCGCTGCTGGAAGAATTGCTGATGGCCCGTGGGCCCGGCGGGCAGGAGCATGAAGTGCGCGACATCTGCCTGCGGGAACTGCGGCCGCATTGCGACGAGACCCGGGTCGACCCGGCCGGTAATGTCATCGGCCTGATCAAGGGCACACACCCGAGCGGCGAGGCGAACCAGCCCATCCGGATCATGGCGCACCTGGACGAAATCGCCATGCTGGTCAAACGCATCGAGCCGGACGGCACATTGCGCGTGGTGGCCCTGGGCGGCGCCAATCCGATCAATTTCGGGGTGTGCCCGGTGGACATTCTCGGCGACCGGGATTTCATTCCCGGCGTACTGTCGTTCGGATCGATGCACAGCACCGGTGAAACCCATCAGGGCGCCGATGTGCTGTCGGGGAACGTCAATTGGGGCGATGTCCATGTGATCACCCGGTGCTCCGGTGAGCAGCTGCAAACGCACGGAGTGCGGCCCGGTACCCGGGTAGTGCTGAGCCAGCATTGGCGACGTCCGTTCCGGGTCGGCGATGCCATCGCGGCGCATTTCCTCGACGACCGCGCGCCGATGGTCGCGACACTGCAAGCCGCAAGGTTATTGGCTGAGCGCCGCGAAGAACTGGCAAACGACGTCTATTTCGTCTTCACCACACAAGAGGAAGAGTCCAATGCCGGAGCGCTTTATGCCGCCAGCCATCTGCCGGGGGATGCCACGGTAGCGGTTGAGGTGGGCCCGATCATTTCCGAGTACGCTACCCGACTGAGCGTCGATCCGATCATCAACACTGGCGATAAAAACGGTTGCTACAACCGCGAGATCGTCGACCAGCTGTACCAGGCCGGCAAACGTCGCGGGTTGACGCCTCAGTTCGCGCTGCTGGTGGATTTTGCCAGTGACGCCAGCGCAATCATGAGCAGCGGCGTGTCGGCCCAGGGTGGCTGCATCGCCATTCCGACTGAAAACACCCACGGTTACGAGCTGATTCTGGAAGGAAGTATCGAGGCCTGCGCGGTAACGTTGCTGGAATTCCTGCTGGATCGCGGCCACGACTGACACACCATTTGCCAATGTGGGAGCGAGCTTGCTCGCGATAGCGGTGGGTCAGCCAACGGAAATATCGACTGTGCCATCCCATCGCGAGCAAGCTCGCTCCCACAGGGGCTTGTGTTACAGGCCCAATTCGGACAGCCCCGGATGATCATTCGGACGACGACCCAGCGGCCAATGGAATTTACGCTCGCTTTCCTTGATCGGCAGGTCGTTGATGCAGGCGTAGCGATTGCACATCAAGCCGTTCTCGTCGAACTCCCAGTTTTCGTTGCCGTAGGAGCGGAACCAGTTGCCTGAGTCGTCGTGCCATTCATAGGCATAACGCACGGCGATGCGGTTGTCGGTGAACGTCCAGAGTTCCTTGATCAGCCGGTAGTCCAGCTCCTTGGCCCATTTGCGGGCCAGGAAGGCCTTGGCTTCTTCCCGGCTATGGACGAACTCGGCGCGGTTACGCCACTGGGTGTCGAGGGTGTAGGCCAGCGATACCTTCTGCGGATCGCGAGAGTTCCAGCCGTCTTCGGCCAGGCGAACTTTCTCGATCGCTGTTTCACGTGTGAACGGCGGCAGCGGCGGGCGAACTTCAGCAGAGGACGACATGGTTAAGCTCCCGATAAATGAATGATGAATTGCACTATTGTCTGTCTCAACGGCAGTCTGTCTCAACGACGGTCTTGCGATACGCGTGTTGCTTATTCGATAGCCAGCAGGGTTTTCAGAACGTGCTGTGCCTGATCGGCTGCATTGTGATCGCCCATGACCAGTGCAACGGTGATGGCCCCATCGATCAGGATAAGCAGCTTCCCCGCCAGCACTTGCGGTTGCTCGATGCCTTGATCGCTGCACAGGCGGGTTACATAGTCGAGCAGCTTCTGTTTATGCATCTTTGCCACCTGGCGGACCGGGTCCTGCGGGTCACCGGTTTCGCCGCTGGTATTGATGAAGGCGCAACCGCGAAAACCTTCGCTGTCGAACCAGCCCTTGAGCACCGGAAACAGGTTCAGCAACCGCGCGAGCGGCGTCGGCGCCTTGTCCACTTCGCTGCAGAACCAGTGCATCCAGCGTTCATCGCGGCGCTTGAGGGCGGCGACAACCAGGTCCTCCTTGTTGGCGAAGTAGCGGTAGATGCTTTTCCTCGAGACGCCGGCGGTTTTCACCAGGAGATCCATGCCGGTCGCGGCGATGCCACTTTTGTAGATCAACTTTTCGGCGACATCGAGGATGATGTCGCGTGTTTCATTGCTAGTGATTTCGTTCATGGATCGAACAGTAGAACGATCGTTCTCCTTGGTCAAATGTTTTTTCGTCGCGAAGGGGAGGCCCAAACCCGCGCGTCATGGTGTAAGCTCATCCGTTCTTCGGATTCGACCTTTTGCGAGCCCTATGCCGTCGCTTTTCAAACGCTCCCTGCTGCCCAAGCTGCGCAGCTTTCCACTCACCGCCGAGGCTGTGACCATCCTCGACGGCGCCGCCGAGTTTCGCCGTTGCCTGCTGGAGAAAATTGCCCAGGCGACCCAGCGCATCTACATCGTCGCGCTCTACTTGCAAGAGGACGAGGCTGGCCAGGAAATCCTTGACGCCTTGCATGCCGCCAAAGCCGCGCGCCCCGAGCTGGACATCGCCGTGGTGGTGGACTGGCTACGGGCCCAGCGCGGCCTGATCGGCGCCAAGAAGCAGCCGGGCAACTCGGCGTGGTACCAGCAGCAGACCCGCGTCCATGACAGCGAAGTGCCGATCTACGGCGTGCCGGTGCAGACTCGCGAGCTGTTCGGCGTGCTGCACTTGAAAGGCTTTGTGATCGATGATTGTGTGCTCTACAGCGGCGCGAGCCTGAACAACGTCTACCTGCACAAGTTCGACAAATACCGCTACGACCGATATCACCTGCTGCAGAACAGCGCGCTGGCCGATTCGATGCATCATCTGGTGCAACATGGCCTGATCGCATCCAGGGCGGTGCATCGCCTTGACCTGCCGAACCTGCCCAGCACCCGCAGCTTGCGCAAGGACATCGGCGACCTGCGCAGCCGCCTCAAATATGCAACCTATGACACCACGGCTGGCAGCCTCGACAAGGACGGCCTGTCGGTGAGCCCGCTGCTGGGCGTCGGCAAGAATAATCCGCTGAGCAAGGTGATCAGCGAGCTGATCGCCAGCAGCCGTCAGCAACTGACCATCTGCACGCCCTATTTCAACCTGCCGCTGGCCGTGACCCGGGACATCAACCGTGCCCTGGCGCGCGGGGTACGGATCGACATCATCGTCGGCGACAAGACCGCCAACGATTTTTATATACCGCCCAGCGAGCCGTTCAAGATCATTGCGGCGTTGCCCTATCTGTACGAGATCAGCCTGCGCCGCTTCGCCAAGCGGCATCAGCGCTACATCGACAGCGGCCAGTTGAACATGCGTTTGTGGCGCGACGGCGATAACACCTACCACCTCAAAGGCATGTGGGTCGACGAGCGCTACACCTTGCTCACCGGCAACAACCTCAACCCGCGGGCGTTTCGCCTGGATCTGGAAAACGCCCTGTTGCTCGACGATCCCAAAGGGGAGTTGCTGGGGCCGCGGCAGGCTGAGCTGGAGCGGATCTATCAACACACCCGGCGGATCGAACGCTACCTGGACCTGGAGACCCTGCCGGACTATCCCGCCGCGGTGAGCAAGTTCCTGAAACGGGTCAGCCGGGTGCGAATAGAGCGACTGCTTTACCGGATCCTGTGAACCGCCGCGCCATGTCGGAAAAAGACACCATCTCCATCCAGCTGGTGCGCGAGGCGCTGCTGCAAAGCTGCGCCCCTGGAGCCGCCACCGAAGAAGTCCTGAGCAAGGTCGGTATCGACCCCGCATGGCTCGACGAGCCCCAGGCGCGCGTGCCGGCCCACGCCTATGCGCGACTCTGGCGCCTGCTGGCAAGGCGGCTGGATGACGAGTTCTTCGGCATGGACCCGCGCAAGCTAAAGTCCGGCAGCCTGGCCTTCCTGTGCCAGTGCGCCATGGCCCAGCCGACGTTGGCGACCGGGTTGACGGCGGGGCTGGGTTTCCTCTCCTTGATGCTTGAACACCTGCCGGCGCAGTGGGTTCGCCAGCAAAGCCTGGCGGAAATCGTCCTGCTCGAAGACGACCAGGACCCGCGCCGGGCCTTTACCTATTTCACCTATTGGATGATCGTCCATGGCGTGGCCTGCTGGCTCGCCGGGCGGCGCATTCCAATCCTGTCCGTCGAGTTGCGTTGCCCGGCGCCGGATTTCTGCGACGACTATCGCGTGATGTTCTCGCAGAACCTGCGCTTCGACCGGCCCCGTACGCGGATGATCTTCTCCGCCGACTGCCTGGACCTGCCCATCCGCCGCAGTCCGGAGGAGCTCAAGCGCTTCCTGGCCCAGGCCCCGGCGAACATCCTGGTGAAATACCGCGACCCGCAAAGCCTCGCCAGCCGTATCCGCCATGATCTGCGCCAGCTGCCCGCCGAGCAGTGGCCGGAAACCGAGGCCCTGGCTCAACAACTCTGCGTTTCCGCATCGACCCTGCGCCGCCGCCTGGCGGATGAGGGCCAGACTTACCAGGGCCTGAAAGACAGTGTGCGCAAGGAACTGGCGATCGCCTGGCTGGCCGAGCCCTCCATCAGCTTCGTCGAAATCGCCGCGCGGCTGGGTTTTGCCGATGCCAGCTCGTTCTACAAGGCGTTTCGCAAGTGGTCCGGGTCCAATCCCGGGCACTATCGCAGCCTGATTCTCAACGAGGCTGACTGATCCGGATTTGTTGTTGACTGGGCTATTGCCATCGCGAGCAAGCTCGCTCCCACAGGGGAGTGTCGTTTACAAAACCTGTGGGAGCGAGCTTGCTCGCGATGGCGGCCTTACAAACAACCGATTCCTTCAACAAAAACCATGGCCAAACCAGTCAAGCAACTTGAAAGCTTTGACCATTGCCCCGCAGCCCCTTCGGCGCGAGTATTTCCCTGCTATTCACGGTTCCCCCACCAATAAAAAGTACAGAGGGATTCTGGTCATGCGCGATTATTCGTCCGCCACGTCGCAGTTCGATTACCTGCACACCGCCAATGCCGCTTTGCACGGTTCGCTCGAGGCGCTCAACGCCTGCGTGGAATGTTGCGACCGGCATGCCTTGCCGGGGCGCATTGCCTTGTTCTGGGAGGGGCGTGACGGCAGCGATGCGACGTGGACTTACCGTGACCTGCAGGACAACGCGGCGCGTTTCGCCAACTTCCTGCGCGCCCAAGGTGTTGGCAAGGGTGACAAGGTCGCCGGCCTGCTGCCGCGCAACGCCGAGCTGCTGATCGTGGTGCTCGCCACCTGGCGTATCGGCGCGGTTTACCAGCCCCTGTTCACCGCATTCGGACCCAAGGCCATCGAGCACCGCCTCGGCAGCTCCGGCGCGCGTGTGGTGGTCACCGACGCCAGCAACCGGCCCAAGCTCAACGAAGTGCTCGGGTGCCCCACCATCGTTACGGTCGGCGGGGCGAAGGGCCAGGGCATCGTCCGCGGCGACTACAGTTTCTGGGCCGAACTGGCCAACCATTCCGACCAGTGCGAACCGCTGATGCTGACCGGCGAAGATCCGTTCCTGCTGATGTTCACCTCCGGCACCACCGGGCCGGCCAAGGCGCTGTCGGTTCCGCTCAAGGCCATCGTCGCGTTCCAGAGCTACATGCGTGACGCCGTGGACTTGCGCCCCGAAGACGCGTTCTGGAACGTCGCTGACCCGGGCTGGGCCTATGGCATCTATTTCGGCGTGACCGGGCCTCTGGCGCTGGGGCATCCGATCACCTTCTACGATGGTCCCTTCACGTTGGAAAGCACCTGCCGGGTGATCAACAAATACGCCATCAGCAACCTGGCGGGCTCACCGACGGCCTATCGTCTGTTGATTGCTGGCGGCGAGCAGTTCGCTCGGTCGATCAACGGCAAGCTGCGCATTGTCAGCAGCGCCGGCGAGCCGCTGAACCCGGAAGTGATCCGCTGGTTTGCCGACAACCTGAACGTGGTGATCCATGACCATTACGGCCAGACCGAGCTGGGCATGGTGCTGTGCAACCACCACGGCCTCGACCACCCGGTGCATTTGGGCGCGGCCGGTTTTGCCTCGCCGGGCCACCGCATCGTGGTGCTGGATGAAAATCAACGGGAGTTGGGGGTAGGGCAGCCAGGCATTCTTGCCGTCGATCGCAGCCAGTCGCCGATGTGCTGGTTCGCCGGTTACGAAGGCGGGCCGACCAAGGCGTTCGTCGGCGATTATTACTTGAGTGGCGATACCGTCGAATCCAACCCCGACGGCAGCATCAGCTTCGTCGGCCGCAGCGATGACGTGATCACCACGTCCGGCTATCGCGTTGGCCCGTTCGACGTGGAAAGCGCGCTGATCGAGCATCCGGCCGTGGTGGAAGCCGCGGTCATCGGCAAACCCGACCCTGAGCGCACCGAGCTGGTAAAAGCTTTTGTGGTGCTCAGCGCTCAGTACCGCGCAGCGCCGGAGCTGGCCGAAGAATTGCGCCAGCATGTGCGCAAGCGCCTGGCGGCCCATGCGTACCCCCGTGAAATCGAATTTGTCAGCGACTTGCCGAAGACCCCCAGCGGCAAGTTGCAGCGCTTTATCTTGCGCAACCAGGAGATCGCCAAGGCTCAAGAGGCCTTGGCGCAGAACGTTTCAGCTTGAATCCAAGGAAACCATGATGCAGATCGACAACAAGATTTTTCTCGTCAGCGGCGGTGCTTCCGGCCTCGGCGCGGCCACCGGCGAAATGCTCGTCAAGGCCGGCGCCAAGGTGATGCTGGTCGACCTCAACGCCGATGCGGTGGCCGCCCAGGCGCAAAAGCTCGGTTGCCGGAGCGTGGTCGCCGACATCAGTAACGAAGCGGCCGCCGAAGCGGCAGTCAAGGCCACGGTGGACGCGTTCGGTGGCTTGAACGGTCTGGTCAATTGCGCCGGCATCGTGCGCGGCGAGAAGATCCTCGGCAAGAACGGCCCGCACGCACTCGAAAGCTTCAGCCAGGTGATCAACGTCAACCTGATCGGCAGCTTCAACCTGCTGCGCCTGGCTGCAGCGGCCATTGCCGAAACCGAGGCCAACGCCGACGGCGAACGCGGCGTGATCATCAATACCGCCTCGGTAGCGGCCTTCGACGGTCAGATCGGCCAAGCTGCCTACGCGGCGTCCAAGGGCGCGATTGCCAGCCTGACGCTGCCAGCCGCCCGTGAACTGGCGCGCTTCGGTATCCGCGTAATGACCATCGCTCCAGGGATCTTCGAAACCCCGATGATGGCCGGCATGACGCCGGAAGTACGTGACTCCCTGGCCGCCGGCGTGCCGTTCCCGCCGCGCCTGGGCAAACCCGCCGAGTACGCCGCGCTGGTCCGGCATATCATTGAAAACAGCATGCTCAACGGCGAGGTGATCCGTCTCGACGGTGCCTTGCGCATGGCCGCCAAATAGGAGGATTTGTCATGTCCAACGATCCGATTGTCATTGTCAGCGCCGTCCGCACCCCGATGGGCGGCTTCCAGGGCGAACTGAAAAGCCTCAGCGCGCCGCAGCTGGGTGCCGCCGCCATCAAGGCCGCCGTAGAGCGGGCCGGCGTTTCGCCACAGGCGGTTGAAGAGGTGCTGTTCGGTTGTGTGCTTGCCGCAGGGCAGGGCCAGGCGCCGGCACGCCAAGCGGCGCTGGGCGCCGGGCTCGATAAATCGACCCGCTGCACCACGCTCAACAAGATGTGCGGTTCAGGCATGGAAGCGGCAATCCTCGCCCACGACATGCTCGTCGCGGGCAGCGCCGAAGTGGTGGTGGCTGGCGGAATGGAAAGCATGTCCAACGCGCCGTACCTGCTCGATCGTGCCCGCAGCGGCTTGCGCATGGGCCATGGCAAGGTGCTCGACCATATGTTCCTCGACGGCCTCGAAGACGCCTACGACAAGGGCCGCCTGATGGGCACTTTCGCCGAAGACTGCGCCGAGACCAACGGCTATAGCCGTGAGGCCCAGGATGCCTTCGCCATCGCGTCCACCACCCGTGCCCAGCAGGCGATCAAGGACGGCAGCTTTGACGCCGAGATCGTGCCGGTGCAGGTCATGGTCGGCAAGGAACAGGTCACCATCCGTCACGACGAGCAGCCGCCCAAGGCGCGGATCGACAAGATCGCCACACTCAAGCCGGCGTTCCGCGACGGTGGTACGGTGACGGCGGCCAACGCCAGCTCGATTTCCGATGGCGCCGCCGCCCTGGTACTGATGCGCCAGAGCCAGGCGCAGCAGCGCGGTCTGAAACCGCTGGCGGTGATTCACGGCCACGCCGCGTTCGCCGACGCCCCGGGCATGTTTCCCACGGCACCGATTGGTGCGGTGAAAAAACTGATGAGCAAGACCGGCTGGTCGCTGGGCGACGTCGATCTGTTCGAAGTCAACGAAGCTTTCGCCGTGGTCGGCCTGGTGACCATGGACAAGCTGGAAATCCCCCAGGACAAGGTGAACGTCCACGGCGGCGCCTGTGCCCTGGGCCACCCGATCGGCGCATCCGGCGCGCGAATCCTCGTGACGCTGCTCTCGGCCCTGCGCCAGAAAGGCCTCAAGCGCGGCGTCGCGGCGATCTGCATCGGCGGCGGCGAAGCCACCGCCATGGCCGTCGAATGCCTGTACTGAGGAATCACAATGCTTGCGACTGAAGAACAGACCCAGATCCGCGACATGGCCCGGCAATTCGCCCAGGAGCGCCTGAAGCCGTTCGCCGCCGAATGGGACCGTGAGCACCGCTTCCCCAAGGAGGCCATCGCTGAAATGGCCGAACTGGGCTTTTTCGGCATGCTGGTGCCGGAGCAGTGGGGCGGCTGTGACACGGGTTACCTGGCCTATGCGATGACCCTGGAGGAAATCGCTGCCGGCGACGGTGCCTGCTCGACCATCATGAGCGTGCACAACTCGGTGGGCTGCGTGCCGATACTCAAATTCGGCACCGACGAGCAAAAGGCCCGGTTCCTCACGCCGCTGGCCAGTGGCGCGATGCTCGGCGCTTTCGCCCTGACCGAGCCCCAGGCTGGCTCCGACGCCAGCAGCCTGAAGACGCGGGCGCGGCTGGAGGGCGACCATTACGTGCTCAACGGTTGCAAACAGTTCATCACGTCCGGGCAGAACGCCGGGGTGGTGATCGTGTTTGCTGTCACCGACCCAAGCGCCGGCAAGCGTGGCATCAGTGCGTTCATTGTGCCCACCGATTCGCCGGGCTACAGCGTAGCGCGGGTCGAGGACAAACTCGGCCAGCATGCTTCCGATACCTGCCAGATCCTTTTCGAGGACCTGAAGGTGCCGGTGGCCAATCGCCTCGGGGAGGAGGGTGACGGCTACAGGATCGCCCTGGCGAACCTCGAAGGCGGGCGAGTCGGCATCGCGGCGCAGTCGGTGGGCATGGCCCGCGCGGCGTTCGAAGCCGCTCGCGACTATGCCCGTGAGCGCCAGAGCTTCGGCAAGCCGATCATCGAGCATCAGGCGGTGGCGTTCCGCCTGGCCGACATGGCGACCCAGATCGCCGTGGCGCGGCAGATGGTGCACTACGCCGCCGCGCTGCGCGATGCCGGCCAGCCGGCGTTGGTAGAAGCGTCCATGGCCAAGCTGTTCGCCTCGGAAATGGCCGAGAAGGTCTGCTCCACGGCCCTGCAAACCCTCGGTGGCTACGGTTACCTCAACGATTTCCCGCTGGAGCGCATCTACCGCGACGTGCGGGTCTGTCAGATCTACGAAGGCACCAGCGACATTCAGCGCATGGTCATTTCGCGCAACCTTTGAACAGGAGTCCCGCATGAGCTACGAAACGATTTTATTGGAGATCAAGGACCGTGTTGGCCTGATCACTCTCAACCGTCCCCAGGCGCTGAACGCCCTGAATGCGCAGATCGTCAGCGAGCTGAACCAGGCACTGGACCGCCTGGAGGCGGATCCGAAGATCGGCTGCATCGTCCTGACCGGCTCGAAAAAAGCCTTTGCCGCCGGCGCCGATATCAAGGAGATGGCCGAACTGACCTATCCGCAGATCTACCTGGACGATCTGTTCAGCGACAGCGACCGGGTTGCCAATCGCCGCAAGCCGATCATCGCGGCGGTGAACGGTTTTGCCTTGGGCGGCGGCTGCGAACTGGCCCTGATGTGCGACTTCATCCTGGCCGGTGACAACGCCAGGTTCGGTCAGCCGGAAATCAATCTCGGCGTGCTGCCGGGCATGGGTGGCACCCAACGCCTGACCCGTGCGGTGGGCAAGGCCAAGGCCATGGAAATGTGCCTGACCGGGCGCTTCATCGACGCGGTGGAAGCCGAGCGCTGCGGCATCGTGGCGCGCATCGTTCCAGCTGACGAGTTGCTGGACGAAGCCCTGAAAACCGCGGCCTTGATCGCCTCCAAATCGGTGCCCATCAGCATGATGGTCAAAGAGAGCGTCAACCGCGCCTTCGAAGTCAGCCTGTCCGAGGGCGTGCGTTTTGAACGCCGGGTATTCCATGCGGCGTTCGCCACGCTGGATCAGAAAGAAGGCATGGCGGCGTTCGTGGCCAAACGCGCGGCGGAGTTTCAGGACAAATAATGCGACTTTGAACCGATCCTCCGTGGCGAGGGAGCTTGCTCCCGCTCGGCTGCGCAGCAGTCGCAAAACCGGTCAATGCGATTCACCTGGAGAAATGCAGGGGCCCGCTTCGCAGGCCAGCGGGAGCAAGCTCCCTCGCCACAGGGGATGGTCTCCAGGCTGACGCTGCCCCTGAGCCCTGTGGGAGCGAGCCTGCTCGCGATGGGGCCAGTACATTCAGCATCGCCGGGACAGACATACCGAGTTCGCGAGCAAGCCCGCTCCCACACAAGCCCGCCCTCACACAAGCCCGCCCTCACAGCATTGCGATACTGAACTGATCTTCCGTGGCGAGGGAGCTTGCTCCCGCTCGGCTGCGCAGCAGTCGCAAAACCGGTCAATGCGATTCACCTGGAGAAATGCAGGGGCCCGCTTCGCAGGCCAGCGGGAGCAAGCTCCCTCGCCACAGGGGATGGTCTCCAGGCTGACGCTGCCCCTGAGCCCTGTGGGAGCGAGCCTGCTCGCGAAGCTTCTGGCATCACACCAGGTAGTGCCTGAGCTCCCGAGCAATCACCATCCGCTGAATCTCGCTCGACCCTTCGTAGATCTGGGTGATCCGCGCGTCGCGGTAATAGCGCTCCACCGGGTAATCCTCAAGATAGCCATAGCCGCCATGGATCTGAATCGCCGAGGAGCAGACTTTCTCGGCCATTTCCGAGGCGAACAGCTTGGCTTGCGACGCCTCCGACAGGCACGGCTTGCCGGCGCTGCGCAGCCGCGCGGCATGCAGGATCAGCAGGCGAGCGGCGTTCAGGCGGGTGTGCATGTCGGCCAGCAGATTGGCGATGCTCTGGTGTCCGATGATCGGTTTGTCGAACTGCACCCGATCCCGGGAATAGGCCAGGGCCGCTTCGAATGCCGCACGGGCGATGCCCAGGGCCTGGGCGGCGATGCCGATGCGCCCGCCTTCGAGGTTGGACAGGGCGATGGCCAGGCCTTTGCCCCGTGCGCCCAGCAGGTTGGCTTCGGGAATGGTGCAGTTGCTCAGCGTGACGGCACAGGTATCCGAGGCTCGAATACCCATCTTGTGTTCGGTGCGGTCAACGATGAAACCGGGCGTGTCGGTGGGCACCAGGAATGCCGAAATGCCTTTCTTGCCAAGGTCCGCATCCGTCACGGCAAACACGATCGCCAGCTTGGCGCGCTTGCCATTGCTGACGAACTGCTTCGCGCCGTTGATTACCCATTGACCATCTTTCAGTTCCGCCCGCGTACGCAGGTTGTGCGCCTCGGAGCCGGCCTGTGGTTCGGTCAGGCAGAAGCAGCCGATGGCCTGGCCGCTGGCGAGATCCGCCAGCCAGGTCTGTTTCTGCTCATCGCTGCCGAAATTGAGTACCGGCCCGCAACCTACGGAGTTGTGGATGCTCATCAGTGCTCCGGTAGCACCGTCACCTGCCGAGATTTCCTCCACCGCCAGGGCGTAGGCCACGTAGTCGACATAGGTACCGCCCCATTCCTCGGGCACCACCATGCCCAGCAGGCCCAGTTCGCCCATTTTTGCCACCAGCCCATCGTCGATCCAGCCGGCTTTTTCCCAGGCCTGGGCGTGGGGCGCGATTTCACCCCGGGCGAAATCACGGGCCATGTCGCGGATCATCACTTGTTCTTCGGTCAGCTCAAGGTCGTGCATGTTCAATTCCCGTGGTAGTCGAAGCCGTCGAAGAAACTCGCCACATGGTCGGCGTCCAGCGCCTCCAGGGTCGGTGGGTTCCAGCGCGGGTTCTTGTCTTTATCGATCAGCAGGGCACGTACGCCTTCGATCAGGTCGCCGCGCGCGAACCATTGCCGGTCCAGGTGCAGCTCCAGGGCAAAACAGTCTTCCAGGCTCAGGTGCCGGCCGCGTCGCAGCATTTCGAGGGTCACCGCCATCGCCAGGGGCGAGCGGGTTTCCAGCAGCTCGGCGGTCTTTAGCGCCCACTCGTGGCTGTTGGCGACCGTGACCTGGCGCAACTGCTCGACCATGCTCGGTACATCCGGCAGGGCGAAGAAATGATCGATGGCCGGCCGCAAGTCGGCCAGGGGCGGGGCAGGCAACTGTTGGACCGCCATTTTCGCCAGCAGGCTTTGCAGGTCCTTGAGCGGTGAATCGCGCCAGTCCAGGCGGTCGAGACGTTCATCGAGCTGGGTGATTTTCTGGCTGTCGAGATACCAGTCGGCCAGCCCGCAGTACAGCGCGTCGGCAGCGCGGATCTGCACCCCACTGACGCCCAGGTAGATACCCAGTTCACCGGGAATGCGCGGCAGGAAATAGCTGCCGCCGACATCCGGGAAATAGCCAATGCCGACCTCGGGCATGCCCAGTCGGCTACGCTCGGTCACCACCCGCAGGTCGGCGCCTTGCACCAGACCCATGCCGCCGCCCAGTACGAAGCCGTCCATCAAGGCGAGGATCGGTTTGCGGTAATGGTGGATAGTCAGGTCGAGGGCGTATTCCTCGACGAAGAAGTCTTCGTGCAGCGTGTCGCCCTGCTTGTGGCTGTCGTACAGCGAGCGGATATCGCCGCCCGCACAAAACGCCTTGTCGCCGGCTCCGCGCAAGACAACGGCGCGGATCTGCGAATCGGTGGCCCAGCTATCGAGTTGCTGCTGCAAGCTGCGCACCATGCCCAGGGTAAGGGCGTTCAGGCCGGCGGGGCGGTTCAGGGTCAGGTGGCCGATGTGGTTGCGAACGTCGACCAACACCTCGTAGGGCGCGGTTTCGATGCTGCCCGCAGCTTGGGATGAAACCTGAACTGTCATCGCTAACTCCCTGCTTTTATTGTTCTTTATAAATTTTTAAGCGCGTACCCGGTCGGGATCGTAACAGCGCAAATTTGCATTGCACAACCGGGATACGTGCAGGTCCTGTCTGCATATTTATAGCAGCCACAGGCTCAGCCGCGACCCGACAGCACCTCGGTGATGCTGCGACGCTTGGCATGCCGCTCGCTGGCGTGGATCAATTGTTCGAGATCTTCGGGGGTTACGTCGAAGAATGCTTCCATTTCCTCAAGCGCAAGTTTCAAGTCTTCGGCGGTGATCGCCTGGCGATCGATGGGGGGATGGTCGGCGGGAATCACCGCTACCGGCTCGCTGGCACGCTTGGGATAGCGCACCCGCGTGAGGTTGTTGTAGGCCAGCGCGAAGACGAGCAGGCCGGAGCCGGCCAGCATGGCGGCGCCAAGCGCCTGCCAGTCGAGGGCGATGATGGTTGCGTCCGCCAGCACCAGCGTTGCCGCCAGGGCACCGGCCGGTGGATGCAGGCAACGCAGCCAGCACATCAGCACCAGCGCCATGCCGGCCGCCAGGCATGCGCTACCCAGCGTGCGGCCGAGCACATGGGCGACCAGCAACGCCACGACCGATGCGCACAGATAACCACCGAAGATCGACCAGGGTTGGGCCAGGGCACCCGATGACACCGCAAACAACAGCACGGCCGAGGCGCCGAGCGGGCCGATCAGGTGTTGCGCCACTTCAAGACCGAATACCTGGCCACAGAGCCAGACACTGAACATTGTTCCAAGGGCCATGCCGATGGCGGCGCGGCTCCATTCGGTGGGGCGGGTATTGATAGCAGCGGGGAACCAGCGAGCAAGCATCAAGCAAACATCCAAAAAACGAACAAAAAAAGGGGCTTACGGGAGAATCCCTGAAAGCCCTTTAAGTGTTCCAACAATTGGGGGAGGAACGATGCACAGTGTGCCGCTCGCCAACCCCGCTTACAAATTCATATTAATGCTGGTTGAGTGCATTTATTTTGAAGCAATGAACGTCAGGCACTTCTGGCTCGCGGCCACGACTGCTGCGCGATGGGTAATTCGCAGGATTGCCCCCGGCCCATCGGGAAATAGCTGAAGCCC
This sequence comes from Pseudomonas sp. R3-56, assembly GCF_051132075.1. Classification (NCBI taxonomy): domain Bacteria; kingdom Pseudomonadati; phylum Pseudomonadota; class Gammaproteobacteria; order Pseudomonadales; family Pseudomonadaceae; genus Pseudomonas; species Pseudomonas sp. R3-56. Next base: position 2,947,672 of record NZ_CP071657.1, read on the forward strand.
CTGTCGGCCATGCGATCCGGGTCGTAGAGGTTGCGCCCGTCAAAAATCACCGGCGCCTTGAGGCGTTGCTGGATCAACTGGAAGTCCGGCGCCTTGAACGACTGCCATTCGGTGCAGATGATCAACGCGTCGGCCCCGGCCAGCACCGATTCCGGTGTGCCCATGAGCATCAGTTTCGCTTCATTGGGATAGAGCAGCTGGGTCTGTTGCATGGCCTCCGGATCAAACGCCCGGACGCTGGCCCCGGCGGACCACAGCGCTTCCAACAGGGTGCGACTGGGCGCGTCGCGCATGTCGTCGGTGTTGGGCTTGAAGGCCAGGCCCCACAGTGCAAAGGTCTTGCCCCGCAGGTCACCCTGGTAGAAGGCCTGGATGCGTTCGAACAACTTGTGTTTCTGCCGCTGGTTGATGGTTTCCACCGCTTGCAGCAGATCGCTGGAGCAACGCGCCTGCTCGGCCGTGTGGATCAAGGCGCGCATGTCCTTGGGGAAACATGAACCGCCATAGCCGCAGCCTGGGTAGATGAAGTGATAGCCGATGCGCGAGTCGGCGCCGATACCCTGGCGCACCGACTCGATATCGGCGCCCAGGTGTTCGGCCAGTTCGGCGATCTGGTTGATGAAGCTGATCTTGGTCGCCAGCATGCCGTTGGCGGCGTATTTGGTCAGCTCAGCGCTGCGCACGTCCATGAACAGGATACGGTCGTGGTTGCGGTTGAACGGCGCATACAGGTCGCGCATGGTTTCGCGTACCTCCTCACGCTCGCAGCCGATCACGATGCGATCCGGGCGGCGGCAATCGGCGACCGCCGAGCCTTCCTTGAGAAATTCGGGGTTGGAGACAATATCGAACTGCAGCAAGCGCCCTGCCTTGAGCAGGCATCGATCGATGTGCGCCCGCAGGATGTCGCCGGTGCCCACCGGCACGGTGGACTTCTCCACGACAACAATTGGCTGTTCGCGATGGCGGGCGACCGCCTCACCAACGGCGAGGACCTGGCGCAGATCCGCCGAGCCGTCCTCCCTGGAGGGTGTTCCCACGGCAATAAACAGGACCTGCCCATGCTGCACCGCAACCTGTTCATCACAGGTAAAGCGCAAGCGCCCGGCTTCGAGCCCCTCGCGCACCAGCGTCGCCAGGCCCGGTTCGAAAATGCTCACCTGGCCCTGACGCAAGAGCTCGATCTTCTGCTCATCGATGTCCATGCACACCACGTCATGACCGACCTCGGCCAACACGACGGCTTGCACCAATCCAACGTAACCACTGCCGAACACACTGATTTTCATGGCGGACTCCCTGGACCATCCCGAGCGGGCGCCGGCAGCGGTTCGCCGCGGCGTGCTCATCCGAGAATAAGTCCGGGATGTTGCAGTTCACTGACAGTTAGACGGGGCCTCGCTTACCACCAACCGGTACGGCGCCGGCAGTTGCCCCACGTAGTCGTCCACCACCTCCCGCGTCAGGCTGACGATGTCTTCGACCCGCTCCATGCCCGCGCCGGTCCGCCAACTGGCGACGATGTCCATCACCGATGGCAGCGGCACGCCGTCCACCAGCGTCAAGCTGCCCTGGTTCAATTCGCCTACCACCAGCGCCGCCGGCATGGCGCCGATACCAAAGCCGTCGCGAACCAGGCGGGTGATCGCCGAGGCGGAGTTCACGCAATTGATCCGCGGCGAGACGATGTTGGCCGAGTGCAGCATGTTCAGGAGATCCTGGTGGGGCCGGGAGTTGCGCGAGAAGGTCACGATGCGCTCCTGGGACAGTTCGTCCAGCGATGCATAGTGGCGGTCATAGGATGAGCCGGTGCGTACCACCCAGTGCATCGGGTAACGCGTCAGGAGCGCATTGCGTACGCTGTCGAGGCGCAGGATGTCGGTCTGGAAAATGATGTCCTGGTAGCCTTTCTCCAGTTGCGTGCACAGGTTGCTCGCGGTGTCGGCCGACAGTTCGATTTCCAGCGCCGGGTAGCATTCCATCAGGCGCGTGACCAACGGGCTGAGCCAGGTATGGATCACCGTGTCCATCGCGCCGATGCGAATCCGCCCGCGTACCTGGCGCGGGTCCTTGATCACGGCTTTCATGCTGTGCATGGTGTCCATGATGCGCTCGGCGTACTCCAGCACCCGCTGGCCTTCGGAAGTCAATGACACGCCCTTGGAATCACGCACGAAAAGACGCACGCCCAACTCGTCTTCCAGGGCTGCAATCCGGCTGGAAATCGACGCCTGGGTGGTGAACAGCTTTTCCGCCGTGAGGCGAAAACTCTTCAGGCGGGCGACCCAGACGAAGGTTTCCAGAAACTTGATATTCATGGGCGGCGGCTCCTGAAACGGGCGGGGCAAGGTATTGGATTGTCCGGGAGCGGCGGTGATCAACCGGTCCTGCAATCCCTGGACGAGAGGTATTGGACCACGTCTTCAAGCGCCCTTGAATCCGGCACCTCGCCGAGGACCGCAGCGGCGTCGCACCACGGATATTCCAGACCCGACACCCAGGCCATGACTTCCGTAAGCTCGGCTGCCGGCAGGGTCTTCATGTGTTCGATGGTTATCGTGAGCCCCTCGGACAGCCCGGACTCGGAGCTGAATCGCCAGTCGTAGCGGCCACAACCGACCCTGACCTCACCGCTGTGTTTATCCGACATCGCGACCAACCATTTGCACTCGTAGGTGCGGACGTTGGCATGAGGAGGGTTGCCCAGGCAGAACGTGTAGACGTTTTCGAACGCCTGGTTGAACCGGCTTACCAGCACGTCACCGATCGCGCCACGACCTGCGACATGCTCCGGGAAGGCGATGGAGCCGGTGCGGACCACCATGTCCAGGACTGCGTCCTGGATGAAGGCCTGATCCAGCAGGTGAGGGCGGTTGCCGTCCTTGGCGCGGATGTAATGTTCGATTGATCGCTGCGGGCTGTTCATCAGATCTCCATTTCAGGTCGGGTATCACAACGCGCTGTTCAAGACGTCGGTCACCAGCATACAACCCGGCGCGTGAGTGATGCACAGCGGCGGTCGCGAAGCCTGCACCACCGATTGCGGCGTCACGCCACAGGCCCAGAACACCGGGATCTCGTCGGCTTCCACCGGCACCGCGTCGCCATAGTCCGGCGTGTCCAAAGAATGAATGCCGATCAACGACGGATCACCGATGTGGACCGGGGCGCCATGGACGCTGGGCATGCGTCCGGTGATCTGGATCGCCTGGATCGCCGCGGCGGCCTTCATCGGGCGCATGCTCACGACCATTTTGCCAGACAGGCGCGCGGTGGCGCGCGTGTCGATGTTGGTGCGAAACATGGCGACGTTGCGCCCCAGGTCGATGTGTCTCAGGCGTATACCGGCCTCCAGCAGGGGTTGCTCGAACGAGAACGAGCAGCCGAGAGCGAAGGTCACCATGTCGTCCTGCCACAGGTGTTCGATGTCCATCGGCTCTTCGCTCAACTCGCCGTGACGAAAGACCCGATAGCGCGGCACTTCGTGGCGGATATCGATGGGCGCGCCGAGGTTGCGCAGGAACGGATCCCCCGGTTCGCTCACGTCCAGGACCGGACACGCCTGACGGTTGAGCGTGCAGTAGCGCAGGAATTCGTCGGCCCAGTCACCCGGCAGGATCACGATGTTGGCTTGCACCCGGCCCTGGCCCAGGCCGCTGGTATGGCCATGGTAGCGGCCGGCCGCGATGTTCTGGCGCAAGGCCTGGGGTGAACACTGCTGCAGTTGTTCGAATGTCAGGGCGGACGGCGGCATCTGGGATCTCCATTGGTTTTTTGTTAGAGCTCCTTTGTAGAAGCCCCGGACGACGGCGTCCAACAAGGAAAACTGGTACCCCCTGACAACAAAAAGTTATCCGACGCTCGAGGCAGCGAAGTCAGACCAGCTGCGACCCGCCATGCATCAGATTTTCTTATGCCCGAGCCGGCTTTTTTCCCGTTTGACGCTGTCCGGCGCCGGTGGGAAGAATCTGCCCCGACGTCAATGTTGTTCGCTTGAACGATTGATATCCCGTGGCGAGGGAGCTTGCTCCCGCTTGAGCGCGAAGCGTTCATAAAATGGGTCTGCTGCGCAGCCCAGCGGGAGCAAGCTCCCTCGCCACGGGTTCATCGTCTCTCTTGCGAGAACGTCACGCCGCCTCCATGGGCGACGTTCAAGACACTGCCCCAAACAATAAGCGAGGCGCGCCAGCCGTCCCCGACGGGAACACTCGCGCCCATAAAAAAGGAGCACGCCATGTACCGTTTCATCGCTAATCACTTCAACCGTAAACCCGTGGGCACTTTGCTCGGCCTAGGTCTGCTGAGCGCATCGAGTGCTCACGCCGATTTCATCAGCGACAGCAAGGCCAGCCTGGAAGCCCGCAACTTTTACTTCAACCGCGATTTTCGGCAGAAGGGCGCGCGGGACAAGGCCGAGGAGTGGGCGCAAGGCTTTCTGTTGCGCATCGAGTCGGGCTACACCGCCGGGACCCTGGGGTTCGGGCTGGATACGTTGGCCATGGCCGGTTTCAAACTGGATTCGGGCGGCGGCACGGCAGGCACCAATCTGTTGCCGGCGGACTCGTCCGGGGGTTCCCAGGACCGCTACGGCGAACTTGGCCTGACCGCGAAGGCACGCTTGTCCAACAGCACCCTGAAAGTGGGCACCCTGCAAATCAAGGACCCGGTGGTCAATTCCAACGATACGCGCCTGCTCCCCGGGACCTTCAAGGGTGGGCTGTTGAGCGTGCAGGAAATCGACCGTCTGAAGCTGACTGCCGGGCAGCTTACACAGATCAACTTCGTCGACTCCACCCACTATCAGGACATGACGGCCAACCGCATTGGAGGCATCAGCGACCACTTCCAGTTCGCCGGAGCGGACTACCAGTTCCTGCCGAATCTCACGGCGCAATACCGCTACGGCAAACTGGAGGACATCTACCAGCAGAACTACCTGGGCTTGGTCCATAGCCTGGACCTGGGCGCGGGGCAATCATTGAAAAGCGACGTGCGTTATTCCCGCAGCACCGAGGACGGCAGCTTCCGCGCTATCGACAACCAGGCGTTCGGCGCGATGTTCACCTATAGCCTCGATGGGCACGCTCTGGGCCTGGGTTACCAACGCATGAGCGGCGACGACCCATTTCCCTACATTTCGCGCAGCGATCCGTATCTGGTCAACTTCGTCCAGATCGGTGATTTTGCCAATGTCGACGAGCGCTCCTGGCAGGCCCGTTACGATTACAACTTTGCCGGCCTCGGCGTGCCGGGACTGACGTTCATGACCCGCTACATCAGTGGCGACAACGTGCAACGCAGCGCGCCGGGTGAAGGCAAGGAATGGGAGCGCAACAGCGATATCGCCTATGTGATCCAGGACGGCACGTTGAAGGGGCTGGGGCTCAAATGGCGCAATGCCTCGGTGCGCTCGAACTTCGGCAATGACCTGGACGAAAATCGCCTGATCGTCAGTTACTCGATGGCGCTGTGGTGACGGCGCGCCGGGCGGCCGTCAGGCCTTGACCCAGCGCTGGCGGCTCCAACTGCTCAGGGTATCGACTATGAAGACCAGCAACAGCATGGCCAGGATCACCGTGCTGCCTTGGGCTTCCTGGAACAGGCTGAGGCTGACATAGAGCATCTGGCCCAGGCCGCCGGCGCCGACGAAGCCCAGCACACTGGCCATACGAATGTTGTTCTCCCAGCGGTAGAGGGTGTAGGCGAGCAGCTGCGGCATCAGGTTGGGCAGGGTGCCGTAGCAGAAAGCCGCGAGCGCGCTGCCACCTTGCAAACGGATCGCATCGGCGGGCTGCGACGGGGTGTTTTCCAGCGCCTCGGCGAACAGCCGGCCGAGCACGCCGATGGTGTGCAGGGTCAGTGCCAGCGTGCCGGCATTGGGGCCGAGCCCGGCGGCAAACACCATCAGCGCCGCCCACACCAGTTCCGGAACCGCGCGCAACGCGTTCAACACCAGGCGCGACGCACTTTGCAACGGCCAGCCCAGACGCCCGGCGGCCGGCAGTGCCAGTGCCAGCCCCAGCACCGCCGCGAGCAATGTGCCGATGGCGGACATGGCGATGGTTTCCAGCGCGCCGTGGCCGATCGCCTTGAGGTACGCCGGGCTCAGGTCCGGACTGAGGAAGCGTTGCGCATAAGCGGCCATCTGCTTGAGGCTCGCGCTGTCACCCAACGCGCCCAGGTCGATGCCCAGATAGCCGAACGAAGCGACGACCGCCGCACAAATGCCCAGCAGCAATAGCACGTTGAGCAGCCGATTCATGCCAGTCTCCAGCGCAGCAGGCGGCTGAGCTGATCGGCGAACATCACCAGCACCAGGAAGGTCAGCAGCAGGCTGGCCACTTCACCGCCGGCGAACATGCGCAACGACAGGTCCATCTGCTGGCCCAGGCCACCCGCGCCGACAAAACCCATCACCACTGACGCGCGGATGGCGCATTCCCAGCGATACACGGTGTACGACAGCAGCTCGGCGGCGACGTTGGGCAGGATCCCGTAGCAGAACGCCGCGAGCCGGCCGCTGCCGGCCTGCATCAATGCGTGTGCCGGGCGCTGGTCGACCGATTCGAAGATTTCCGCATAGACCTTGCCCAGCATGCCGCTGTACGTGATGGCGATCGCCAGCACCCCGGCCGTCGGACCCAGGCCGACAGCGCGCACGAAGAGCAAGGCCCAGACGATTTCCGGGACGCTGCGCAGGAAGATCAACAGGCCGCGTACTGGCCAACGCAACCATTGACCGAGATTGCCAGGCCTGCCGGAGCGGTAGGCGGCCGACAACGACAATGCGCGACTGGCCAGCAGGCTGGCGGGGACCGCCACCAGCAGCGCCAGGGCCATGCCGGCGGTGGCAATCGCCAATGTCTGCAGGGTGGCTTGCAGCAGCAGGTCGACAAACGTTTCGTCATGGGCCGGTGGCCAGAACGCCGCGACGAACCGGCCCATCTCACTCTGGCTGTCGCTGGCCAGCAGCACGCCGAGGTCGACCTCGCTGAACCGAATGCCCGGCCACAGCAGGGCCAGGGCCAACAGGGTCAGGAGCAGGCGAGGGCGGGTGGCGGGGTCCCGGGCGTCACGCTTCAGCATCGCGGAATCTGCACGCTCGTAGGGAGTGGAGGGCTCGACATGGACTCCAATTGCTCGTTGGCATAAAGCGTGTCGAGCAGTTGGCGGTCGACCGCTTCGGTCGGCAAGTCGAACAGAATCTGCCCGTCACGCAGACCGATGATCCGGGAAAAATGCGCCAGCGCCAGCTCCACCGCGTGCAGGCTGGTGACCAGGGTCACGCGGTGCTCCCGGGCATGCTGGCAGAGCACCGCAAGTGTGTGCTCGGCCAACACCGGGTCCATCGCCGATACCGGCTCGTCCGCAAGCAATACCTCGGGCGCCTGGTACAACACGCGGGCAATGCCGACACGTTGCAACTGCCCGCCGGACAACTGCTGGCATTGCGCGAACAGCTTGTCGCCCAGGTCCAGCCGGACCAACGCCGCCCGAGCCCCGGGAATGTCCAGCGGGTGCAGCAGGTTCAGCAGGCTCTTGCCCAGGCCCCACTGGCCGAGCTTGCCGGCCAGCACTGCGGTGACCACCCGTTGGCGCGGCGGCAGGGGAGGCGCCTGGTGGACCAGGCCGATGCGCGCGCGCAGACGCTGCCGCCGGCGCGCGGACAATTGCCAGACTGGCTCGCCCAGTACCTGCACCTCGCCAGCGCCCGGCCGCAGGGCGGTTGCGAGCACATTGAGCAGGCTCGACTTGCCCGCGCCGGACGGGCCGATGATGGCGACCTGCTCCCCCGCGCCAATGTGCAGATCCACGCCACGCAGCGCCTGCGCACCGTTGGTGTGGATGACGCTGGCTCGGGTCAGACGTAATGTCATTTCAGCAGTTCGGCGGCGCGTGCGGCTTCTTCGATGCCTTTGTAGTTCTCGGGCTTGGTCTCGATGAAGCGGCTGGCGGCCTGCAGGTCAAGGATTTCCTTGTCCTTCGGGTTCGCCGGATCGAGGTCCAGGAACGCCGCCTTGATCTTGGCAGCCAGTGCCGGGTCGAGCGTGCCGCGCACGGTCCAGTTGTAATCGAAGTAGGCCGGGGTAGTCGCGAACACCTTGACCTTGCTGGTGTCGACCTTGCCGGCCGCCACCAGTTTGTCCCAGACGCTGGCGTTGAGCACACCGGCATCGACCTTGCCCGCCTGGACCCAGGCCGCCGTCGCATCATGGGCGCCCGAGTAGCCGACGCGGCTGAAATAGGTTTCCGGCTTGATGCCGTCCTTGAGCATGAAATAACGCGGCATCAGGCTGCCCGAGGTGGAAGAGATCGAACCGAAGGCAAAGCTTTTGCCCTTGAGGTCGGCCAGGGATTTGACTGCAGGGTCGGCGGTGATGAATTTACTGGTGAACTGGGCATCCTGTTCGCGCTGCACCAGCGGAATGGCGTTACCCGTCTTCAGGCGGGCCTGCACGAAGGTGAAACCGCCCAGCCAGGCCAGGTCGATCCGGTCGGTGGCCAGCGCCTCGACCACGGCGGGGTAATCGCTCACCGGTACGAACTCGACTTTCATGCCGATTTTCTGCTCCAGGTACGCCCCCAGCGGCTTGAACTTGCGCAGCAGTTCGGTCGGCGCTTCATCGGGAATGGCGCTGACCTTCAAGGTATCCGCCGCCTGCGTCAGAAGGGAGCTCAGGGACAGGGTCAAACCGACGGCCAGTGCCAGGGTACGCTTGAGCATGTAAATCTCCGGTGCATGTAGGGCGTGAGTGTTCAAGCGCCAGGCACGCTTTGAGGAGCCGCGTTGGCCTGGCGCATTGTGAGGGTAGACGAACAGGTGCAATCTTGATCGTTTCTGCCGACCAGGTAAATCCTGGCCCGTTTCGATGCCGGGATGCTACAAGGTCAACGCCGCGATGCAAGCGTAATGCTGTTCAACCAAGGCAATCGACAAACCCGTGGCGAGGGAGCTTGCTCCCGTTGGGCCGAGATGCGGCCCCAAAACCTGCCAGATCGGAGTATCAGACACACCGCACCCGGCGCTTTACGACTGCTTCGCAGCCGAGCGGGAGCAAGCTCCCTCGCCACAAATAGATCATTTTTCTCAAGTAGATTGTCCCGTCACTTTTCTGGAGCGTCACAACATGCTCAGCGCCGAGCTGAAGTCTTTCCACATGGTCGCTCGCCTGGCCAGCGTCACCCAGGCGGCCAAGAAACTCGGGCTCAGCCAGCCGACGGTGACCACGCAGATCCGCAGCCTGGAAGCCCAGTACGGCGTCGAACTGTTCTATCGCGGCGGGCGCCGCCTGACACTCAGTGACCAGGGCGCGCAGCTGTTGCCGATGGTGCAGAAACTGTTGCAGCAGGAGGCCGACATCGAGTTTTTCCTGCGCAACAGCGGCCAGGTGCAAGGCACGTTGCGTATCGGCGCCACCGCGCCGTATTACGTGCTGGATATCATCAAGGCTTTTCGCGAGCAGTTTGCGCTGTGCGAAGTGACCCTGGAAATCGGCAACTCACTTCAGGTCATCGAGGCGCTGGAGGAGTATCGCGTGGACCTGGCCGCGTCCTCGCAACTGGTCGAGGATGCGCGCCTGACCCGGCTGGTGCTGGGGCACGATCCAATGGTGCTGGCGGTACATCGCGAGCACCCATTGGCCAGCCACGACCGGGTCGCGCCGAGCGACCTGGCCGGGCATTGCCTGCTGATGCGCGAAACCGGTTCCACCACCCGCGCGCTCACCACAACGCTGCTGCGCGAGGCTGGGGTGGCGACCGGGCCGCTGCTGGAGATCGGCAGTCGCGAGTCGATTCGCGAAGCGGTCCTGCGCAACATCGGCATCAGCATCATTGCCCGTCACGAAGTGCCGGAGAATCCACAGCTCAAGGTGGTTGAGCTGGAAGGCGCGCCGCTGATCGCCGAATATCTGTACTGCCTCAAGGAGCGCCGCCAGGCCCGGCTGCCGTCGGCATTCCTCGGCCTGGCACGAGAGACCAGCGCATCCTGAATTCGCTACACAAATCCGCTGATGTCACTATCGGCAGCTTTTAGCCAACTGCAATCAAGCCTTCGTACTGCCTGCCTACCATGACCCTCGTCGAGCTGACAGCTCATCGAGGTTATGTCATGACAAGAACACCTTCCGTAGACCTGCAGATACGCGACATCCATAAAGGCTTCGGCGCCTTCAAGGCGTTGGACGGGGTATCGCTGGAAATCGCCGCCGGTGAGCTGGTGTGCCTGCTTGGGCCTTCCGGCTGCGGCAAGACCACCTTGTTGCGCTGCATAGCGGGCCTGGAACGGCAAGACCGCGGCACGATCATGATCGGCGCGCGGGATGTCTCCGCCCTGGCACCGCAGGCTCGCGACTACGGCATTCTGTTCCAGTCCTATGCGCTGTTTCCCAACCTGACCGTGGAGCAGAACATCGGCTACGGATTGGCGGGCAACCACCGCGAGACGATCCGCAGCCGGGTGGGTGAGATGCTGGAACTGGTCGGGCTGTGTGGCAGCGAGAAAAAATATCCCGGCCAGCTCTCCGGCGGCCAGCAGCAGCGGGTGGCGTTGGCCCGCGCCCTGGCTCCGGCGCCCTCGCTGTTGCTGCTCGATGAACCGATGTCGGCCCTCGATGCCCGGGTGCGCGAGCACCTGTGCGGCGAGTTGCGTCAGCTGCAGAAACGCCTGGGGATTACGACGTTGATGGTCACCCACAACCAGGACGAGGCGATGCTGATGGCCGATCGCATCGCGGTGATCAATCAGGGCCGCGTGGAACAGTTCGCCAGTGCGCAACAGATCTACCGCGCGCCGGCGAGCGCCTTTGTGGCTGATTTCGTCGGCCAGGGCAACTGGCTGCCTTTCAAGCGCGGGCACGACGGACAGGTTCGCGTCGGCGGGCTCAGCCTCAGCGTGGAGGCCGCTGACGTGGGGCGCAGCGGTCGACTTTTCTGCCGTCCGGAAGCCATCCGGATCAACCCGTTGACGCCCGAAGCCAACCTGTTCGATGCGCAACTGCGCGAGCTGACGTTCCTCGGCAACCGCTGCCGGCTGAGCTTCGAGCTGGACGCATTGCCCGGCCACACCCTGCTCGCCGAGCTGGAGCCGCAGGCCATGCCCGGGTTGCCCCAGGCGCGGCTGAAAATCGCGCTGCCGGCCCATAGCCTGCAGGTGTTCAATTGATATGCAAAACACGATGATCCTCAAGCCGACCGCAGTGCAGGCACCTCAGGTGCCCGGTGACCTCGCAGACCGATTGTTCATACGCGGCGGTCAGTGGCTGCTGCTGGTGTTGCTGGTGCTGGCGGTATTGCTGCCATTGCTCGCCATGCTGTGGCGCGCCTTCAGCGGTGATGCCGGCCAGGGTGGCGGCCTGCAAGCGACGTTGACGCTGCTGGCCAGCGCTAATTTTCGCTGGCTGCTGGGCAACAGCCTGACGGTTTCAATGACCGTCGCGCTTATCGTCGTGCCGCTGGCCTATGCGTTCGCCTACGCATTGCAGCGCACCTGCATCGTCGCAAAGCCGGTGTGGCGGGGCATCTCGCTGCTGCCGCTGCTGGCTCCCTCGATGCTGCCCGGCATTGCGCTGATCTATCTGTTCGGCAACCAGGGGCTGCTGCGCGATTTCAGCGCCGGCAACATCTATGGTTTCTGGGGCATTGTCCTGGGGCAGGCGATCTACACCTTTCCCCATGCCATGATGGTGCTGATGTCGGCGCTGGCGCTGGCGGACGCACGGCTGTTCGACGCGGCCTCAAGCATGGGCGCCTCGCCATGGCGGGCATTTCGCACCATCACCTGGCCCGGCAGCCGGCAAGGGGTGTTCGCGGCTTTCTGCCTGGTGTTCACCTTGTGCATCACCGACTTCGGCGTGCCGGTCACGGTCGGCGGCGACTATCAGGTGCTGGCGCTGGAAGCCTACAAGTCTGTCGTTGGCCAGCAGCAGTTTGGTCGCGGCGCGCTGATCGGCATGATTCTGCTGCTGCCCGCATTGCTCAGTTTCGCCGTGGACATGTGGCTGCGCCGTACTCAACGCGACGCCATGGGCGGCCGCGCCCAGGTGTATCACCCGCAACCGTCGCGGGGGCGGGATGCAGCGTTCCTGAGCGTCACGGCACTTATCGGCGGCGTTCTGCTCGGCGTGTTCGGCATGGCAGTGTACGCATCGCTCGTGCAGTTCTGGCCGTACGACCTGTCCCTGTCCTTGGACAACTATGCCTTCTCCGAACTGCCCGGCGGCTGGCTGGCCTATCGCAACAGCCTGCTGCTGGCGGTGTGCAGCGCGGTGTTCGGTAGCCTGGCGATCTTCACCGGTGCCTACCTGATCGAGAAGACCCGGCAGAGCGCATTGACGCGCACTCTGCGGCTGCTCAGCTTCGTCCCGATGGCTGTGCCCGGGCTGGTGCTGGGCCTGGGCTACGTGTTCTTTTTCAATCTGCCGGGCAATCCGCTCGGCAGCCTCTACGGCAGCCTGGCTTTGTTGGTGGTCTGTACGGTCGCGCACTTCCTGACCACCGCGCATATGACGGCCAGTACCGCCTTGCGCCAGCTCGACGATGAGTTCGAGGCCGCCGCCCTGGCGCTGAAAGTCCCGCTGGTTCGTCACTTCCTGCGGGTGACGCTGCCCATTTGCCTGCCGGCGTTGCTCGACATCGTTCGTTACCTGTTCGTGTCGGCGATGACCACGGTCTCAGCGGCGATTTTTCTCTACAGCCCTGACAGCGTCCTGGCTGCGGTGGCCGTGCTGAACATGGACGACGCCGGCAACGTCGGCGGGGCCGCCGCGATGGCGACGCTGATCCTGCTGACCTCGGCCAGCGTATCGCTGCTGCTGGCAATGCTGTCGCGCCGCCTGCTGCGCCGCTCCCAGGCCTGGCGCCAGCCGGCGCCGGGTCTTTGAAAACTTTTTTTGGAGATTCTGATGCACTACCAAACACCAACTCGCCTGCAGGCAGCGATTCTCGATTGGGCCGGGACCGTGGTGGACTTCGGTTCGTTCGCGCCGACGCGGATTTTCGTTGAAGCCTTCGCCAGCTTCGACATCGAGATCAGCCTGGAGGAAGCCCGTGGCCCGATGGGCATGGGCAAATGGGACCACATCCGCACTTTGTGCAACCAACCGGGCGTGGCGGAACGGTTTGCGCGCCGGTTCGGGCGCGCACCGAGCGATGACGACGTGACTGCTATCTATGAGCGCTTCATGCCGCTGCAGATCGCCAGGGTCGCCGACCACTCGGACCTGATTCCCGGCGCACTGGAGAGCATCGCCGTCCTGCGCCAGCGCGGCCTCAGGATCGGCAGTTGCTCAGGCTATCCGCGGCAGGTGATGGACAAGGTTGTCGAACTGGCCGCCGCCAAGGGTTACAGCCCCGATCATGTGGTCGCCACCGACGACGTGCCCAAAGGCCGGCCAAGCCCGGCGCAGGCATTGGCCAACGTGATCGCCCTGGGCCTGGACGATGTCGCCGCCTGCGTGAAAGTCGATGACACCGAGCCCGGCATCCTCGAAGGCCGCAGGGCAGGGATGTGGACCGTGGCACTGAGGTTTTCCGGCAATTTTCTCGGCCTCGACTGGGAGCAGTTCCAGGCTCTGTCGGCGCCGCAGCTGGCGGCCGAGCGCGAGCGCATCGACGGCTTGTTTGCCGCAAGCCGTCCGCATTACCTGATCGACACGATTGCCGAACTGCCCGCCGTGATCGACCACATCAACACGCAACTGGCCCGCGGCGTATTGCCGTCCCATGCCTGAAAAACTTCACTGACTGACACGGAGCCGTACCATGTCCAAACGCACTGCCTGGGCCGCCGGCCTGCTTGCCGCCTGTGTTCTGCAGGCCCATGCCAATACCGAACTGACCGTCTACACGGCCCTCGAAGTCGAGCAGCTCAAGGCCTACAAACAGGCCTTCGAGCAGCAAAACCCGGACATCGAGATCAAGTGGGTGCGCGATTCCACCGGCATCGTCACCGCCAAGCTGCTGGCGGAAAAGGATCGCCCCCAAGCCGATGCGGTCTGGGGTCTGGCAGGCTCGAGCCTGGCGATTCTCAAGCAGCAGGGCCTGCTGGACGCCTACAGCCCGGCGAACCTCGGCCAGATTTCCGCCCAATACCGCGACGCCGACACGCCGCCCACCTGGGTCGGCATGGACGTCTGGGCCGCCGCCATCTGCTTTAATACGGTGGAAGCGAAAAAGCTCGGCCTGCCCAAGCCCACCCGCTGGGAAGACCTTGCCAACCCCGTGTACCAAGGCAAGATCGTCATGCCCAATCCGGCGTCGTCCGGCACCGGTTACCTGGACGTCAGTGCCTGGCTGCAGACCTTCGGCGAGACCAAGGGCTGGGCCTACATGGACAAGCTGCACGCGAACATCGGCCAGTACACGCACTCCGGCTCCAAGCCCTGCAAGCTGGCCGCCGCCGGCGAGTTCCCCATCGGCATTTCGTTCGAATACCCAGCCATCCAGCTCAAGCGCAAAGGCGCGCCGCTGGACATCGTCCTGCCTGCCGAAGGCCTGGGCTGGGAAATCGAAGCCACCGCCATCATCAAAGGCACGCCGAAGCTGGCGGCTGCCAGAAAACTCGCTGACTTCTCCGCCAGCTCCGAGGCGATGCAGTTATACAAAGCGAACTTCGCGGTCCTGGCGCAACCGGGCATCGCCGAACGCCTGCCCGAGCTGCCGACGGACTACGAACAACGCTTGATCCGCAATGATTTCGCCTGGGCGTCGGAGAACCGCGACAAGGTGCTGGCCGAGTGGCGCAAGCGTTACGACGGCAAGTCCGAGCCGGTCGCCAAATAAGCTCTGTTCTGTACTGTTCACAGGCTCGGCTGTGTCGAGCCGGGCCTTATCCGTTGATGGTTTTCAAGGAGTTTTCATGTCTGAGCACGACTGTGACCTGCTGATTGTCGGCGCCGGCATTCTCGGCCTGGCCCACGCCTGGGCTGGCGCCAGGCGCGGCCTCAAGGTCAAGGTGTTCGAGCGTAGCCATACACCCCTGGGCGCCTCGGTACGCAACTTCGGGCAGGCCCTGGTCGGCGGCCAGGCGCCGGGTGTCATGCTCGACCTGGCACGCCAGGCGAACGGTTTGTGGAAAACGCTGGGCCAGGCTGCCGGGCTGCACATGCATCAGCAAGGCTCGCTGCTGTTCGCCCGTACGGAAGCCGAAGAAGCGCTGCTCGAAGCGTTCGTGAGCGGGCGGGGCGCAGCATTTGGTTATCGCACCGAGCTGTTGCGTGGCGACGCGTTGGCGGCGCTTTACGATGGCCGTTTTGCCCATCACCGCGCGGCATTGCTCGGCCTCGACGATCAACAGTTGTATTCCCGCGAGGCACTGCCGCAGATCGTCGATTACCTGGCCCGGGCATTGGGCGTCGAATTCCATTTTTCGACGCTGGTCCGCGATGTCGAATCCCACCGTGCGCTCACCAGCGCCGGACGCTTTACCGCGCGGCACATTGTGGTGTGCTCGGGCCATGACTATCAGACGCTGCTGGCCGAGCAAATCGCCGGGCTCAACCCGCAAGTGTGCGGCTTGCAAATGCTCCGCGTACGGCCGCGCCAGCCCCTGGCGTTACGCCACGCGTTGCTCACGGGGCTGAGCTGCGTGCACTACGGCGCCTTTGCCGACCTGCCTGAAGCGCAGGCCATCCGCACGCAGATCCGCACGCACCAGCCAGAGCTCGAAGCCCATGGCATCCATCTGCTCATCAGTCCAACCCCCCACGGTGACCTGATCATCGGCGATTCCCACGTCTACGGCAGCGACATCTCACCGTTTAACGCCGAGCAGGTGGACCGCATCCTGATTAACCTGGCGCAGCACACCCTGGGCGGCGAGATCGATGTACTGGAACGCTGGCAGGGTGTGTATGGCGCGCGGGGGCCGGGACCTTTCAGCGTGTTTTCGGCTGCGCAGGGCGTCACGGCAGTGCTGATGCATACCGGCTTGGGCATGAGCGTGGGACTGGCGCTGGGCGAACGGACGATCGCCGCAGCGCTGGGGGAGGGGCCGTGGCAAAGCTCGGCGGCTTGACGTCGCCGAGGAGGGCGCCTCGTCGAGGCAAGGCGCCGGTCTGGCTGCCGATTCAGAGCCAGTAACGCAGGCCCAGCATCACCGATTGGGCTTCATATTCGGTGCTGACATCGCCTTGGGGCAGCCGTTCGATGTCGCCGAAGTGCGCCTCGCGCGTTTTCAGGCAGCGGTAATCCAGGGACATCGACCAGTTTTCGTTCAGCTCATAACCCACCCCGGCACCCAGTTGGTAGGCCGAGACGGTGTCGCGGTGAGTACCGCCGAACTCCACGCCACCGGCTTCCAGACCGCTGACCGTGAGGGTGGCGTAACCCAGGCCGCCGCCCAGGTAAGGGGTAAACCGGTTGAAAGGCGCGGGCAGGTTCAAGACGTCGTACCAGAGGTTGACCATCAGGCTGGCCGCTTTCTCTTCGCCTTCGCCATCGATGCTCCCGCCGCCCTCATAGACCCGGTTGTTGAACTGGGTCAGGGTATTTTCGCGATAACCGAGTTCCACCTCCGGGCGCAGCCCGACCGGGAAACGCCAGCCTAACGCCAGGCCGGTGGCGTAGCCGGAATGGAGCGGCTGGTTGAATTCCATCTCGACGAAATCCAGGTTGTTCTGGTTGAGGTCCTGCGCCGATACCCAGTTCAGGCCGCCCATGAGGCTGGCGTAGGGGCCCAGCGTGTCGGCGAAGGTGGACGTCGGGGCGACAGCGCCCATGCCGATGATGCCCATCACCAGGTATTGAGTGTTTTTCAGTAAGTTCATGCTCGGTCCGAAGTGTGCCGTTATTCAAAAGATTGCGAGAGCCGGCGCGCGCGGCGCTGACGTCGCGAACAGGTCATACGAGGTGCAGATGTGCTTGCGCTTTGTCGCGCTCCGGGGCGTCGACAGCGTTGGCGCGTTGTTCGGTAAGGGCTCTGAGATTGCCCAGCGCCGTGGTCATTGCCGTCGTCAGCATTTTGCGCAGGAGGCCGCGGTACACGAAGCTCAACGGGCCGGAGATCCTGGCGCTATGGATGACCTGGGTTTCGTCCGGAGACAGCCTGCGCATCCGGTGGTCGAATTCGAGCCGTATCCAAAGCAGTCTCGCGCTGTTGCGATAGCTTTCCTGCGGTTCCACGGCCAGTAGCCTCAACGGCATTTTCAAGCCATTCCTGAGTACACACTGACCCGCGGTTCCCGCCTGGAACGGGCCCTCGAGTTGACAATGGCTGACGTCGGTATCCCAGAGCGGGGCTTCCTGGAAATTGCTCCAGATCTTCCAGATTTCCGACGGTGGTGATTTGACTATGAGTTGAACCTTGACATCGTTCACGGCGACACCCTGTCTGTTGCGGGCACACTTGTGCCCCTGAGTTTGATCAACGCCCGGCCTCAGGCAGCAGGCGCGGCCTGGCTCAATACTTGAGCGGTGATATTGGCTTGGCCGATCTTTTCGCCCCGGTTGAACAGGTCGATATGGATACGGTTGGTCTTGAATGATTGAAGCTGCGTCCCGAGGCTCGCTTGCGGAGCGAGTGACAACGGGCTGTTCCGCGGAATTGGCCGGTCCAGGGTGAAACTCAGGGCCAGCAGGTTCATCGGGGTGTTGAGCGGAATACGCAGATGACCGTGGGCAATCTGCATGTAGCACTGGCGGGCAACCTCGAGGAAATACACCATCGAGAAATGCTCGGGATCGCCCTCGTGGAAAAAATGCCCATCCGGCAGGCTGACCGTGTCCACGCTCAGCCCCTGGGCGAGGCTGCTCATGGCGCTGACGATGACATTTTCCTCCCGAGCCTTGTGCAGCAGGGCCTTGTCGACACAGCGCGCGGCCGTGAACTCAGCCGCCGGCGAGGTCTCGAAGGCCGAGCTGTAGGCCATGCCCAGAACGCAGGTACACATGACTTTTCCAGCCTGCATGACGGTTGCCTGAAATTCCTGGCCATCGTGGCCTTGCTCCAGGCGCAGGTCGATCACGTCCTCCTTCTGGACGTATTGCTGGAACTTGATGCTGAGCGTCTTCACGTAGGCGACGCGACCATTCAGCGGGGGCATGGCCAGTTCGATCAGTTGCATCACCCCTTCGAGCAACAGGATGCCGGGGATGTGATCCAGCGGATGGTCGAAGAAATACGGGTGACCTTCGTCTACCACCAGCCGTGCCCGCAGCGAACGCGGCTCGCGCTGGATGTGGGAAATCACCACGTGTTCCGCTCGACGCTGCCAGGGCGCCGGGCGCTGGGTACGAGCCCCCCGGTGCAGGGCGAACAGCCCCTCCATGGCCCGGACTCGCACCCGCAACCCGGCCAGAACCGTGCTGGTCAGCATGTCGCTGAGTTGCAACACATCGACGCCGTCGTGTTGTGGTTCGCGGACGATTTCGCCGGCATGCACCGGCGTGATGACCTGCTGCAGTTCATGGGGCTCGTGGGCAAAGCGCAACGTGAACGGGTGTTTGATCGCAGGGGCGGGGCTCGCCGTCGCGGGGTTCCATTCGCGCAGTTTTTCAGTGAACAGCCACATCACAACCTTACCGGCCTCACGCACCTCGATCACCGTGTGAGCCGCCGAGCTCATCGTCACCGACAAGAGCGTTTCGATGCCGCAGGCTTCAGCCAGAAAACCGGTCATCTCCTGCAACGACCCGTCCACAGGGACGTTATCGGGCTGCAGCTCACAAACCTCTACCACCGCGTACTGGGCGCGCTCCTCGCCGGCCAATCGGCACGCTTCGTCCAGCGAAGCCGCGGCATGGGCGAGGACCGCTGCGCGAATCACCAGCAGGGGCGTGTCCGTTGAACCCGCTCGATAAGGACGCAGCGCAAGCAGCCCGAGCCCTTCACCTTGCGGCGTAGCGCTGCGGCGAGCACGGTCGACCTCGATTTCGCCGCTGATGAAGCGGCCGGCTCCGAGCAGCAGCGTCGTGATGCCGTCCTCGAACCATTGCCGAGATGCCAGCAGGGTTTGCCAGAACAGTCCTGGTGAGCCGGCCAGGGTCTGATGGAAACCCTTGAAATCGAAAATCTGCGCCGGGTAGCCGGACAACATGTTTGGCAACATGGTTGCCACGTCGGTCACTTCCACGCCCGGCGGGCTGCCTTGGGCCCGTGAATAGAATTGCTCTGCACTACTGTAGGCATTGCTGAACCGCTCCCCGCCCATGTTGCAGCACATGACCATTGCCGTACCGGCCGATCCGGCAACGCCTGGCAGGCGCCGCAACAGGTGATTGACGCGGTCGGTGATCAACAGTTTGAAGGGATCGACGTGGGCCAGGGGCTTTGGCCCCATGCCAAAACCGTCGATATCGATGACGCGGTCCTGAGCTAGGAATCTTCCCGACAAGGGCCCGGCCGAGGCCCCCTTGCCATCGACGAAACGCCCGTAAGGGAAAGTGACCGGTGGGCTAGCCGGTTGCTCAAGCCGCCGTTTGAACGAGTGCAGTGAATCGCAACCGCCCAGTGCGGCTTCCGCCTCGACTATCGCCAGGTCCAGGATCTGCACGCCTGAAGCCACCAGCGCGCGGGCAGGGAGGCCATCGGGCACATATTCATCCACCACCAGATGGGCGTTGGCGCCACCGAAGCCGAAGCTGGAAATGCCTATGCGGATCGGCGATTGACGATCCTCCAGTGGCTGGACTCGCTGTGTCGCCAGGCGCAGGCAGGTGTCGTCGACTTTCAGACTGGGACGGTAGTCCGGCTGGGGTGGGATGCCCTTGTGGCGCAGGATCATCAACGCCTTGGCCAGCGAAGCGCCTCCCGCCGCAGCCAAGGGATGGCCGATAACGGACTTGATCGAACCGATGGCGATTTTTTCGTCGGCGCTGCGATGGGCAGCGAAGAAGCTGTTCAGCGAGGCCAGTTCGGTCGCATCCCCTAACGGGGTGCCGGTGCCGTGGGTTTCGATGTAATCCACGCGGCCTGGATCAAGGTCCATGTAAGCCCGTTGATAGGCGCGATACTGGGCCTGCCTGCCCGGTGCAAACACCGACCCTTCGGCACCATCGGCGGAAAGCCCCAACCCTCTCAGCACGCCCAGCGGCCGGCGTCGGGCCTTCAGGGCATCGGCCACGGGCTCGACCAGAAACGCCGTGGCGCATTCGCCCGGCACAATACCGTCGGCATCCTCGCCGAACGCCTGCATGCTGGCCCGGGCGGAAAAAGCCGTCAGCTGGGAGAAACCGAGGAACAATGCCGGGGGCAGAACGGTGTTGAGCGCCATGATG
The DNA here is from genome assembly GCF_051132075.1 of Pseudomonas sp. R3-56. Lineage (NCBI taxonomy): Bacteria > Pseudomonadati > Pseudomonadota > Gammaproteobacteria > Pseudomonadales > Pseudomonadaceae > Pseudomonas > Pseudomonas sp. R3-56. The sequence goes on from NZ_CP071657.1 coordinate 2,967,886, forward strand.
ATCGCCTTGTCCGCCTGGCAACTGTTGAGCAGAGCCTTGGCCATGTCGATGGCATAGGGGAACGAACTGCAAGCGGTGTCCACCGATAAGGCCGGGCCGCCCAAGGCAAAAGCGCGCGCCAGCCCGGCTACCTGTTCACCCGGCGTGAAACCGGATGGCGTGTCGGTACCGCCGGGCACTGCCGTGGCGAAATAACTTTCATCGCTCCAGGACGTCGCGACCACCAATGCGGTTCGCTCGGTATTCAATACCGTGCCTTGCGCCGCGAGTTCGGCAAAAAGCGTCTGGAGCACGTTCTTGCCGATCGCGACCTGCCGACCTTCATGACGGGAAGGCGTCGATGGGTCATCTGAAAGGCAGAATGCGCTGTCCAGGTAGACACGATCCTTTTCGCCGGCCTTGCTCGAAAATATCGACGCCTTCTGCAACCCCCAGCGCGCCGGCATTGCCTGGATGGGCGCTATGCCGCCCTGCGAGAGCAAGTGCCAAAGTGCGTCGGTGGACGACGCCCCTGGAAATTCGCCGGCCATTGCGCTGAAGCACAACTCGCCCGCTATCGTTACCGCGCCACTCATACCCTGTCTCCTGATTGCCTAAAAGCGGGGTGACCTGGCGATCACCCGGTGTCCATTCCATGTGCGGGCAGCGTGTGCCGTCGGGGCTCAGCCCATTCTTGCCAGAAGCGCCAGTGCGTCTTCCGGGGTACGACGCGACATCAATGCCTCACCAGCAAACTCACTGACGGGGCACTCTTGCGCCATTGATTGGCAAAGGGCTTGCCGGTCGAAACCGTTGAGTCCCAAATCGGTAAAAGGGGTGTTGACGTCCAGTGACTGCGGTGCGTCCGAAACCAGCGGTGAGAGAGCGTTGAACAGCACCGCGCCGAGCTGCGTCTGCGCATCGGCGGAGCCAGGCAGCGGCGCCTCGGAAGGTGCGGCAGGCGGCTTCGGATCGGTTTCAAGCCTGGCCAGCAGGGCCGTAGGGGTGAGGGCGTCGAAGAGTTCCGAGGTCTGTTCTTTCTTGTCCGGGAAGTGCTGGGCCAACGACTCGAAAATATCAACCAGCCCTAGCGAGTCGATGCCCAGGCTTTCGAAACTTCGTTCGAAGTCGATTTGCTCGTTTTTGAAGCCAGTGACCGAACTGATCTCGGCGCGCAACCATTGCTCATAGCTGAGGGCGACAGGTTCCTCCGTCGAGGGGGCGGCGGCCAACACGGTCGAGTGTGCAGGCACGGGCTCCAGCGTTGCGACGCTTCTACCAGCAGCCGCCTCGATGCCATGGGCATAGACGCCTTCCAGCACCTGCTGGTGGGCATTGAAATAATGGGCGGTGACCGATTCAGCCTGTTCCAGCAGGCGCATCAGGATCGATTCCTTCGCCATGTTGGATTCGCAGAGTGAATCGATGATTTTTTCCGAGAGGGAGAAATAGCTATGGGCTATTTTCCCGTTGGACACGATGAATTCCTGCACAACTTCATTGAGTTGCAAGCGCATGAGGTTCTCCTTAACCGTAAATCGGTAGGTGTTTTAGACGAGCATCGAAAGTCGTGGGCCCGGGCAGGGCGCCGTCAAGCAATCAGTGAGCGGTTGCGACTGGCCGCTGGATTTGCACTGCCTCGCTTGTCGGGGAGGCGGTTTCCCTTGGGGCCTTGAGCAATCCGGACCTTACGCTCAGGTACGTCACGAGTGTCATCGCGTCGGCGCCCTGGAACGCGATGTACCCGTCAGGACGAATCAGCATCAGCGTGCCTTCGCTGGCGTGATAACGCTTGTGCAGCCTCCAGTCGGGGTCGAGCAATGTCGAGTGCCATGCCGGCAGTTCCGCGCTGTTGAGGGCGTCGACCACGCAGTAGGCCTTGATGCCCGGATAATCTTTTTCTACTGACTCGGCCAGTGCATAGTGGCCTGGCAAGATGGGAGAAAATTGATCCGCCGCGGTGAAGATCAACAACGTGTACGTCCCGTGGAACAGGTCGATCAAGCGCGCCGGCAGCGCCCCTTGCTGTTGCCAAAGCTCGACATCGGGTGCCAGTTGCCCCGCGCGAGGCACCGGCGGCTGGAACGCCGTCCGGGCTCCTTTCCTGGCCCAGTTGCGGCGTTGCTTTTTCGTCAGCGCCTCCTGGATGCAGTCACTTTTGGCGTAATGATACTGATGGCCGGAGATCATCGAGGGCAGTTTGCGCTGGACCTTGGGCCTGCTGCTCAGCAGTGGCAGGACGTTATCTCGCAGCCACACCAGGGCCCGTTGCCTTACGGTGATCAACCCGGTCAACCGATGCGCGGTCTTCTCGACTTCCAGGGCCACCGGATAACGTTCCTCGTTGTAGCTGTCGAGCAGTGACGGATCCGCCAGGCCTTGATCGACATAGGCGATCTTCCACGCCAGGTTGTAGGCCTCGGAGATTCCCAGGTTCATCCATTGGCCGCCGATCGGGCTGCCGATATGCGCAGAATCGCCGACCAGGAACACCGAGCCCTGCTGCAATGACTGCACCCGGCGATGCTGGAAAGAGGCAATGGTGGTGGAGGAGATGTTCGACAGGGTCATGTTCTGCCCACGTCCCTCGCACAGCCGCTGGAAGTTCTCCAGGCTCAAGGAGGGGCGCTCGCCTTCCGGTGGCAAGTCGTAGGGCATCTCGATGAACAGCCGATAACGCGATTGTGCGCTGATCGGCGCAACCGCCACGTACCCATCCTGCGCGCCAAGAAAAAAAGCGCCTTCGTCCTTGCTGCCGGACCACTCGATGTCAGCGTCGGCGAGCATGAAAAAACGATCGTAGGACGATCCCTCGAAAGTCATCTCCAGGCGTTTTCGGATGTTGCTGCGAGCACCGTCACAGGCCACTGCCCAGCGGCTGGCGCAAGATTCCTCGCGACCGTCGCCATGACGCAGCGTGACCTGTACGGACTCGGGCTGGTTCTCGATGTCCACCAGCTCGGTGTTCCATTCGACTTCCACGCCCAGCTCAGTCAATCGTTCCAGCAGGATCTTTTCCGTTTGCGGCTGCGGCAGGCTGAGGAGCATGGGATAGGTAGCATCCAGGCAGGAAAAGTTGTAATTAAGTACCCGTCGGGCGTTGGACTGCACCGAAAACTGATTGATGGTAAAACCATTGTTGATGGCCTGGTCGGCGACGCCGAGGTCGCGGAAAATTTCCAGGGTCCTGGAATGGATCGCCATCGCCTTGGTCGCGGTGGAGGGACCGGCGTTTTTTTCGATGATGCGAAAAGCGACGCCCCATTTCTGCAACATGATCGCCAGCGACAAGCCGATAGGGCCGGCGCCTACGATCATTACCGCCGGCGCCTTGCCCGGCTGTTTGTAATGCGCGGGGACGAAAGTGCTCAGAGTATTCATCTGTCAGTACCAGTTTCTATAGAAGGGAGAGTTGGCAACGCTGAGCAGGGCCTCGTCGCCTGACGAGTCGCCATAGGCGTAGATGAAGAAATCTTCAAGGTTGCCAACGCAGCCTTCCAGGCGCCTGACTTTCTCCCCATCGACACAGTTGGCTCCCGATATGCCCCCGGTCAGCTTGTTCCGGGCCGTCGCCAGGCGCGTGCCGCACACGTAGTCGAAACCAACTGCCTGCCCCCATGGGATCAGGTAGTTCTCTGGCGAATTGCTGACCAGCGCCGTGACGTGTCCCATGGATTGATGCCATTTCAGCCGACGCAGCGCTTCGGGCCTGAGCCAGAGCGGCAGCTGTTCGCTGATGAAGTACCTGGCATGTTCGCGCTCCTGCTCGACGCTCAGGCCTCCCAGATAGCAGGCGATAAACGCCAGTCGCGCCTGCATCAGCGGTGTGATTCCCAGGATCACGCTGAGCATTTTTGGCAGCAGGGGGATGATCCTGAGCCAGAAGGGCCGGGTTCCGACGATAAAACGCATGTAGCGCCAGAAGGTATGCCTGTCGGTCAATGTGCCGTCGAAATCGAAAACGGCCAGCACCGGTCGCGTGTGATCAGCGTGCATGAATCTCTTCCTTGAGCGGGACAATCTCTATGTTCCTGGGTAGTTTGAAGGCGGAAAGGTAACGGGCGAGCAGGGTGGATACGCTGTTCTGGCTAAGCTCTGCGCTACCTTCCACAGACAAGTGCAGTACGTTGATGGCTTTATGGTCCGGGACGATGTAGGCCTTTGCCCGCACTGCACCGGGATGCTTGAGGGCAATGGACTCGATTTCTTCCAGGTCGATCATCTGCGCTTTGATTTTCGAGATACGCAGGCGCTGGCAGCAGAAAAATACGTGCCCGTCGTCGTCCTGCCAGACCAGGTCGCCGGTGTGGAACCAGCCGTCACGGAAAAACCGCGCATTTACCTGCGGCGCATCGTCATAGCCCGGGATAACCATTGGGCCGCGTACCAGCAGCTCGCCGATACGTCCCACGGCCACGTCGCGCCCCTGACCATCGACAATTCGCAACTCGACACCACTGATCGGTTGGCCCATCGCACCGCGATGCACCTCGCCGACCGAACTCTGGACAATCACCGGCATGCTTTCCGTCAGTCCGTAGCCCTGCAATACAGGGCCGCACCCCAGCAAATCGCCAAGCTTTTGCGCTTCATCCGCCGGCAGATGGCTGCCGCCGGAATAAATCATCAGTTGCGGATGCAGCGGCAGCCGTGGGCCCTTGCGTTTGGCCAGTCGGGTATTGAAGTAGCGGATGACATCCGGCACCAGGCAGGCAAAGGACACCTGGTGCTCGGACAAGACTTGCGCCAGGTCCCTGTTGAGCAGGCTGTTGGTCATCAGCAGCGTAGCGCCGATGCTGAGCGGGAAAACCATCATCACGGAGAGGCCGAAGATCGCGTACAGCGGCAGGGTCACCAAGTGGACCGACCCAAGGCCTTGAGGGTGAAACTGCTCGTGCAAGCCGTCGCTTGACTGCGTCAGGTCCAGATAACGATGAGAAACAGCCAGCGGCATGCCAACGCCCCGATACGTGAACTGTACCGAAACGACCGGGTTGCCTTCAGGCAGCGGCAAGGGCCAGAGCTGATGCGGAAGATCAGAGGCGGCCGTTGCGTTTTCGGGCAACGACAACGGTTGCTCATCGGCGGTGCGGACGACGAGGCAACGGACCGACTGAAAGACTTCGCGGTGTTGCTCGAACAACGAATCGGTCGTGACGGTCAATGCGGGCCCGGCGAGGCCCAGCACGTTGCTCAGTTCGTACGTCGTCAGCTTGTGGTTAAGGATGACGGGGATAGCACCATGGCCAATGATCGCCAAATAATACGCGATGAAATCCACCCCATTGGGCAAGACAAGCGCAACTTTCTCTGCGGACGACACCCCAAGGGCATGGAGCAAACCGTTGCACGCTTCGGCCTTGTTCAGCAAGTCGCGGTACGTGAAGGTTTCTTCCGCATCGAGATTCCTGATAGCTATGGCGTCGGGGTGCAAATCCGAAAAACCGACAAAGCGATGCAGGAAACCTTCTTTACAGGTAAGGCTTTTCATTCCACCAACCTCTCAATCCTTGAAGTCATGGCCAGATAAATAAGTACTGCAGAGGCAGGCTAATTTTTCAGTTGAGCTTTATGTAGTTGTTGTTCCGATACCAGTCCAGCGTATCGGTCAGGGTTTCAGTAACCGGGCGGAACGCGCATTTCAGTTCACTTGAACTTTTGCTGTGGCTGAAATGAGTCCGCCCTTGTTCCTGCTCAATGAGCTTGACCGTGGAAGTACTGATAAGCACCGGCTTTTTAGTAACCCGGTAATAAATTTCATAGGCGAAAGCAATAAGACGCAGCATGAACAACGGAACAGGCCGTTCCGGTGCCTTTATCCCGCTGACGTTGGCCAGTGCCCGAAAGATAGTCTTCATGTCCATATGATTGCCGGCAGCCAGATAACGCTCTCCCGATCGGCCACGTGTTATCGCTGCGATTTGATGTTCCGCCACGTCACGGGCGTCCACGACTGAAAAACTCCCGGGAAGAACCCCCGGCAACTTTTGTCCTACGAAATCCAGCAGGAACTGACCTGACGAGGTAGGACCGATGTCGCCTGGGCCAAACATCCAACCGGGTAAAACCATCGCCACGAACATGTCCGGATGCAGCGATAAGAACTCCTGGACCTTCTGTTCAGACAGGATCTTGCTCAGGTAGTAATCGTCTGCCTCGGACTCGTCGCGCGACATGGTCTCGTCGATTACCTGATCGCGGTTTCCCTTCAGTACCGCGATGGAGGAAGTGTGGACCGCACGGCGAATGCCCGCGGCATAGGCGGCCTGCAACAACCGCTCGGTGCCGGTTACATTGGTGTCGTAAAGCTTTTGCCAATGCTTTCCGCCTTTATAGCTGTCGCGAAAATAGGCCGCTGTATGAAACAAGGCATCACAGCCTTCAAGGGCATGGCTGAATGCATCAACATCAAGCATATCGCCCTGGACAAGTTCGACGGGCAGGCCGTCGAATTGCTTCTTGGCTTTTTCAATGGAACGTACCAGCGCCTTTACTTTGATGTCTCGTTTTAAAAGTGCATGGACGACATTGTTCCCAAGCAGGCCTGTAGCACCTGTAACAAAGGCATATTCCATTAAAATCCAGCTCCTGTGAGATAGCCTGCTCGTGCAGCTTCGTCGCTGAACAGGCGTTGGATGACCCAACGGCGCCAGTAAAAACCATTCGGTATCTGGAAATCAAGCGGTATTTCACTATCGAGTGATAGCCGAGGTTTCTGGGACGGGCCTGAGACGCAATGTCTCAATGAGTTCGCCAGGCTGATGACGCCATTTTTCCGGCATGTGGGCGGTTTTTTCCCCAAAGGGGGCAGGGCAGTGGTCGCTCTGAATCCGTTGCATTTCGATGAAAACCGTCACCTTGCTTTCGTCCGATCCAGCCAAAAATAGGCGGCGATTACATGCCAGATTTAAAACTTTAAATGCAAAGGACGGGTACGGATGGTAAGGTGCAAACATCTGATTCACTGAACTGTTTCATCTAGTTACAAACAAACATATTGGGCCAAAGGAGCCGAGGGCGTGATTAAAAAAAGATTAGGTCGCGAGGAAAGCCAACAAATAACACGAGACAAGTTATTTGATACCGCCACTGACCTCATGATCAAAAAAGGCTTTCACGCCGCCAGTGTCAATATTATCTCTGAAGAGGCAGGTTATTCGAAAGGTGCGTTCTTTTCCAACTTCTCAAGCAAGTCGGAACTGCTCCTGCAACTGACCCAGCGTTTCAAACGGGTTGAAATAGACCGCTTGGGCGAGACGTTGGCCGCGGGTTATACCGCAGAGCAACTCGCGCACGGATTGAACGCCTACATCGATACACTTAAAAACAATACGAACTGCGCCATCCTCGACGCCGAAATGCAACTGATCGCGTTACGCGATGAAGAGTTCGCAAAGCATTACTACGATCTGCATGAAGAAAACAGCGAGGCGCTGGGCAAGCTGATCACTATCATTTTCAACCATGCCGGCAAGAAACCTCCGTTGGCGCACGCAGCACTCGCGAAGACTTTCACGGCGCTGTCGGAGGGTTTGATATTGCAAGGACATAAAGATCCAGCGGCGGAAATCAAACTGGTGCTCAATTCGCTCATTGAAACGGCGGAGCCATTGTAGGAATGCAAGCTGGTCAGGCAGTCGGCGATCAGCGTGAAGCGTTGGCAGGCCGTCTTTTGCGGAGCGTCTTGAGCCAGACGGTCCGGGTTCAGGTTCCGGGGAAAGCCAGAGCTGCCGTGAGTACTGAAAAGGAGCCCGGCATGGCCGCCAAGGCGAAACATGTTGTTACGCATAATGTATATTATGTTAAACGAGATGTTTACGTCCGGCGTTTAGAATCCGGTTCCGCCCCCCCTGCAACTAATCCCCACCGCACCGGTCTCTAACCTCGCCGAGGTTGAGTCAATTTCGCCGAACCTCACATCGTAAAGACTCCCCCCGTGACTGCTCATCTGGATCGCCGCAACAACCTGTCGCTGGACAGCCTCAACTTCTTTCTCGCCGACGTGCGCGACGGCCTCGGGCCGTATCTGGCGATTTACTTGCTGGCGGTGCATCAATGGGACCCGGCGAGCATCGGCGTGGTGATGACGATTGCTGGCGTCGCGGCCCTGATCACGCAAACGCCCGCTGGAGCGCTGGTCGACAGCAGCCGTGCCAAGCGCGCGTTGATTGTGATGGCCGCGCTGGTCGTGACCGCCAGTTGCCTGGTGTTGCCCTTCGTCTCGTCATTCAGCCTGGTGGCGCTTACGCAGGCCTTGAGTGCGGTGGCAGCATCGATTTTTGCCCCGGCCATTTCGGCGATTACCCTGGGCATCACCGGTCCTCGCGCTTTCACTCGGCGAACCGGGCGCAACGAGACCTTCAACCATGCCGGCAACGCCTGCGCGGCGTTGCTGGCCGGTTTGTCTGCTTACCTGTTCGGTCCGGTGGCGGTGTTTTACCTGATGGCGGTCATGGCGCTGGCAAGCGTGTGTGCCGTCGCGTTCGTCTCGGCTGAAGCCATCGACCATGATCTGGCTCGCGGTCTCGAACCTCTTGGCACCGATCACCCTCAGCCCTCCGGGTTTGCCGTGTTGCTCAGCCACCGGCCGTTGTTGATGTTTGCGGTTTGCTGCGCGCTGTTCCACCTGGCAAATGCCGCCATGCTGCCGCTGGTGAGCCAAAAGCTTGCGCAAGCCAATCTGCACATGGCCACCCCGCTCACCTCCGCCTGCATCGTCGCGGCGCAGCTGGTCATGGTGCCGATGGCGCTGTTGGCTGGGGCCAAAGCCGATCAGTGGGGGCGCAAGCCGCTGCTGTTGGCGGGTTTTCTGATCCTGCCGTTGCGTGGTCTGCTCTATACCTTGGCGGATGATCCGTACTGGCTGGTGGCGGTACAGCTGCTCGACGGTGTCGGCGCCGGTCTTTTCGGCGCGTTGTTCCCGGTTATGGTCAAGGACCTCACGCTCGGTTCCGGCCATTTCAATATCAGCCTCGGCGCACTCACAACTGTGTTTGGCCTCGGTGCGGCGTTGAGCAACGGTCTGGCGGGATTTGTGGTTGAAGCGGCGGGATACGATGCGGCATTCCTGACACTTGCCGGGGTCGCCGGAGCGGCATTTTTGCTGTTATGGGTTGGGGTTCCGGAAACCATGCAGCGTTCTGAAGGCATCAAAGTTGTTCGAGTCGAGATCAGCCCAGGCGCCTAGAGCAGTCAGACCGGAGCCTTCAAATCCACGCCCAGTGCTTGGGCAAACGCCTTGACCAGCGGGCTGCGCACTGTGTTGTGACGCAGGATCAGACTGAACGGGGTGACGATGTTGATCAGATCCGGCCGTACCGCGCGAAACTCGCCCCGCGCCACCATCGGCGCGGCGTAATGCTGGGGCAGGAATCCCAAAAAACGCCCCGTTTTGATCAGCAGCGCAACGGCCTCTACCTGGGTGGCCGAGGCAGAAAAACTGTCGTAGTGAGCAAACTTCAGTTTGTCGCGATGAATCGCGTAACGATGGTTGATGCACTCGTGGGCCTTGAGCACATCCTCGCCCATGTCCGCCTCTGCCATGCTGAATAACGGGTGGCCGAGGGCGCAATAGACTTCCGAGCGTTCTTCGTACAGCTCGTAGTAGTCGAACTCCTCGCGTTTTTGATAGATCGGCACGATTCCCGCCACCAGCCGCCCCTCGACGACGCCTCTTTCAACCTCGTCGAGTTGGCTGGCCTGAAGTTGAAACCTGACCTTCGGCGATTGTTCGTTCATGCGCCTGAGCGCGGCAACTAACGGGGAGTTTTCGTCAGAGATCGTATTATCAATAACGCCCACGCCCAGGTCACCGACAAGTTCGTTTTGCGCTGAACTAAGGCGATCGCGAAAGTTGTCGACCGAGGCAAATAAATCGATTGACGCCTGATACACCAGGCGCCCCTCTTCCGTCAGGTGAAAGCCCTCGCGACCGCGTGTGCAGAGGCGCATGCCTATGCGGATTTCCAGGTCGGAAATCTGCTTGCTGATGGCAGCCAATCCCACATTCAGCTCATTTTGCGCGGCACTGAAGCCCCCTGCCTCGACCACGGCCTTGAACACTTTGAGCAGTTTGAAGTCCAGCCCGCTGAGGGCTAGCGGTGCCCGTTGCGGCATTTTCGGCGGCGGGTTTCCGGAATTGGAAAGTGGGGTTTCCATAATGCTTATTTACCTCTGACGCCCAATTCAACAACCTGTGCCCACAACAAAAACACGCTGGCCTAATAATAATGAACACAGAAAACCAGGCTTGGCAACCGCCAATAAATCCAGAACATCAGTGCCAAGGCGCTGATCGCAAAACATTAAAAGCTGACACTTCGATCAGCACTCGCACCGATGCAACTGCCCTCTTGAAAACTGCTCTGGCCTGACTTCGTTCGCTTGTTTTGTGGCGATGTTGCGGCCTGGAGTACCCGTTTCAGTTCGCGTTACCGACGAGGAAAACAACAATGTCCCAACCCACCGACCGTCTCTGGGGGGCGCGTTTCAAAAGCGGCCCTTCCGAAGCCTTGGCGGCCCTCTCCCGTTGCCCTGAACGCTACTTTCGGCTCACCCCGTACGACCTCGCCGGCTCTAAGGCCCATGCCCGGGAATTACAGCGTGCCGGACTGCTGAACGAGCAAGAAACCCTGACGATGCTCGACGCGTTGGAGCGCATCGGCACGGACTACCGCGCTGGCATCATCGCCCCGACCCTGGACGATGAAGACGTCCACACGTTCATCGAGCGGCTGCTGACCGAACGCCTCGGTGCGCTCGGTGGCAAGCTGCGGGCCGGGCGTTCGCGCAACGACCAGACGGCTAACGATCTGCGGCTGTTCCTGCGTGACCACGTACGCACCCTGGCCGTTGAAGTGCTGGGCTTGCAGCAAGCGCTGGTGAACCAGGCCGAGCAGCACATCGAGAGCATCTGCCCCGGTTTCACTCACCTGCAGCAGGCACAGCCGATCGTGTTTGCCCATCACCTGCTGGCCCATGCCCAATCGATGCTGCGCGACGTGCAGCGCCTGGTGGACTGGGACGCGCGCACTTCGCTGTCGCCACTCGGTGCGGCGGCCATGGCCGGTTCGGCGATCGCTCGTTTACCTCAGCAGTCGGCGAAGGAAATGGGCTACAGCGGTGTATGCGAGAACTCCATCGATGCCGTGGCCAGCCGCGATCACGTCGCCGAGTTCCTGTTCATCGCCAGCATGCTCGGCATCAACATTTCGCGCCTCGCCGAAGAATTCTGCCTGTGGTCGTCGCGGCAGTTTCGCTGGATCGCGCTGGACGATGCCTACGCCACCGGCAGCTCGATCATGCCGCAGAAAAAAAATCCCGACATCGCCGAACTGGCACGGGGCAAGGCGGGTCGCCTGATCGGCAACCTGACCGGGCTGCTGTCCACGCTCAAGTCCTTGCCACTGTCCTACAACCGCGACCTGAGCGAAGACAAGCACGGCGTTCTCGACAGCGTCGACACCTTGCTGCTGGTGCTGCCGGCCATGGCCGGAATGGTGGCGACGATGAAGGTCGACGTCGAAGAGTTGCGTCGCCAGGCACCGCTGGGTTTTACCCTTGCCACCGAAGTCGCCGACTGGCTGGCGGTGCGCGGCGTGCCGTTCAAGGAAGCTCACGAGATTACCGGTGCGCTGGTCCAGGCTTGCGAGAAACACGCTATCGAACTGTGGGAAGCCTCCCCGGCACTGCTGGCGGAAATCGACCCGCGTCTCACCCCCGAAGTACGCGAAAGCCTGACCCTGGAAGCTGCCATCGCCGCCCGCAATGGCTGGGGCGGCACCGCGCCAGAACAGGTGCGTGAACAGCTTGGCCGGCTGAAAAGCGCCCTCGCCGCTCAGCGGCGCTGGACCGAGGACTATCAGGGCTTTCGCCTTTGAGTCGCGGTCAAACCTGTGGGAGCGAGCTTGCTCGCGATTACGGTTTCACCTTCAACATCAATGTGAACTGACCCACCGCTATCGCGAGCAAGCTCGCTCCCACAGAGATAGCAAAGAAACCGAGTACGGAGAACCAACATGAGCCAGACACAGGCAGAACGACTCCAGGCGGAGCGCAAGCTGGCGGAAAACCAGTTCGACATTACCCAGTACGACCATGTGCCCCGGCGTTATTACGGGCGGATCTTCTTCGCCACGGTGATCGTCATCGCGCTCATCGGCCTGGTGCGCGCCTTCGCCGAAGGCAAGATCGAATGGTCGTACATCGGCCAGTTCCTCACCTCCGAGGCGATCATGTGGGGGCTGCTCAACACCATCGTCATGGCGGTGCTGGCGATGGCGCTGGGTATCGTGTTCGGCGTGATCACCGCGATCATGCGCATGTCGGCCAACCCGATCCTGCGCTACGTGGCACTGACCTACACCTGGCTGTTTCGCGGTACGCCGCTGATTCTGCAGTTGCTGTTGTGGTTCAACCTGGCGCTGATCTTCCCCACCATCGGTATCCCCGGCGTGTTCGAAATGGACACCGTGAGCCTGATGACTCCGTTCGTGGCCGCCCTGTTTGGCTTGAGCATCAACCAGGGTGCCTACACCGCCGAAGTGGTCCGCGCCGGCCTGCTCTCGGTGGACACCGGGCAGTATGAAGCCGCCAAGTCGATCGGCATGCCACGCCTGCAAGCGCTGCGCCGGATCATCCTGCCCCAGGCCATGCGGATCATCATCCCTCCAGTGGGCAACGAGTTCATCGGCATGGTGAAAATGACCTCGCTGGCGAGCGTGATCCAGTACTCGGAACTGCTCTACAACGCCCAGAACATCTACTACGCCAACGCCCGCGTGATGGAGCTGCTGATCGTCGCCGGGATCTGGTACCTGGCCACGGTCACCGTCCTGTCCTTTGGCCAAAGCCGGCTGGAGCGTCGTTTCGCTCGCGGCGCCGGCAAGCGTTCTTGAGGAGCCGCACATGAGAAGCATCGTCAAGGCCGTGAGCCTGAACAAATACTACGACCAGTTCCACGCCCTGAAGGACATCAACATCGAGGTCGAGCAAGGCGAAGTGCTGTGCATTATCGGCCCGTCCGGCTCGGGCAAGAGCACCTTGCTGCGCTGCGTCAACCAGCTGGAAAAAATCGATAAGGGCGGCCTGTGGGTCGATGGCGAGCTGGTGGGTTACCGAATCGTTGGCAACAAGCTGCACGAACTCAACGAAACGCAGATCGCCCGCCAGCGTCTGGCCACCGGCATGGTGTTCCAACGGTTCAACCTGTTCCCGCACATGACCGTGTTGCAAAACATCATCGAAGGCCCGTGCCAGGTGCTCAAGCGTTCCCCCAAGGAGGCCCATGAAGAAGCCCTGGAGCTGCTGGCCCGCGTCGGCCTGGCCGACAAGCACCACAGCTACCCGATCGAGCTGTCGGGTGGTCAGCAGCAACGTGTCGCCATTGCGCGTGCGTTGGCCATGCGCCCCAAGCTGATGCTGTTCGATGAACCCACTTCGGCACTCGACCCGGAACTGGTCGGTGAGGTGCTTTCGGTGATGCGCGATCTGGCGCAGACCGGCATGACCATGATCGTCGTCACCCATGAACTGGGCTTCGCCCGCGAGGTTTCCAACCGCATGGTGTTCATGGACGGCGGGCAGATCGTGGAGGCTGGAAGCCCCGAAGAAATACTAATAAGTCCGCAAAACCCTCGCACCCAGAGCTTCATTTCTGCCGTTCGAACCTAGGCGCCCGTTGGCGCTCACAACACTCATAAGAGAACGACCATGAAGAACTTCGTTATTCCAGCAGTACTCGCAGGCGTTATGGCATCCGGTTTTTCCTTCGCCGCCGAATTGCCGGCCAGCATCAAGGCCAAGGGCGAAATCGTCGTAGCGATCATGCCGAACTACCCGCCGATGGATTTCAAGGACCCGGCCACCAACACCCTCACCGGCTTTGACTACGACCTGGGCAATGCCCTGGCCGAACGCCTGGGCGTGAAGATCAAATGGCAGGAGACCGGCTTCGAGCAAATGATCAATGCGTTGACCACCGACCGCGTGGACATGGTGCTGTCGGGCATGACCGACACCGCCGAACGTCAGGCCAGCGTGACCTTCGTCGACTATTTCACCAGCGGGCCGCAGTTCTACACCCTGCAGAAAAACAAAGACACCAACGCGATCATCGACCTGTGTGGCAAGAAGGTCGGCACCAGCCGCCGCACCACGTTCCCGGCGGAGATCGCCGAGTGGAGCAAAGCCAACTGTGAAGCCGCCGGCAAGCCTGCGATCAACGTGGTCGGCACCGAGGGTTCGGCCGATGCCCGGGCGCAACTGCGCCAGAGCCGCATCGATGCGGCCATGCAGGGCAGCGAAACCCTGCCCTACCTCAAGACCCAGGAAAAGGACATGTACAAGACCGTGGGCCTGCCGATCTCCGAGCAGTTCACCGGTATGGGCGTAAGCAAGAAAAAACCTGAGCTCAGTGAAGCGGTGAAGGTTGCGCTGCAGAGCATGATCGATGACGGCAGTTACCAGGCGATCCTCAAGAAATGGGACCTGGAACTGGGTGCGATCAAGACCGTGACTATCAACGCCGGGAAGTAATCGCACAGACAACCTCAATTCCCTGTGGGAGCGAGCCTGCTCGCGAAAGCAGTATCTCATTCGACATCAGTGTTGGCTGAACCACCGCATTCGCGAGCAGGCTCGCTCCCACAGAGGCTGTCGGTTTACTTGAAGATTATCGGAGCACTACAGATGTCCTCCTCACACCAACCCACCTGGCCCGGCCCGCACAAGGCTTGTCTGGCCCTGGCCTTCGATCTGGATGGTCCGACCGGTGATGCCATGCTCAACGGCTCGATCTGGCGCAAGCCCGAGTACTTCGGTTTCGGCGGCTATGGCCCTTATCGGGCGCTGCCGCGGCTGCTCGACCTGCTCGACGAGTTCCGGATTCCGACGACATTCTTCGTCCCGGCCTGGGTCGTGGAGAACTGGCCAAGACAGTGCCAGGCGATCGTCGAGCGTGGGCATGAGGTGGCTTATCACGGCTACAGGCACGAGTCCTTTTATGCCCTGACGCTGGATCAGCAAAAGGACGTGATGAATATCTGCCGCGAGGTGTTCTGGAAGCATCTGAACATCCGCGCCGAAGGCTTTCGTACGCCGTCCGGCGACTGGCGCGCCGAAACCCCGGCGATGCTGGTGGAAGCCGGCGTGCGCTATTCCAGCAGCATGCGCGGCGATGACCGGCCATACCTGGTGAACGTGCCGGGGTTCGACACGCCACTGGTGGAAATTCCCGGCCGCTGGGAAATGGACGACTACGCCTCCCTCGCCTACACCCGCGCGCCGAACTTCCCTTCCGGGCTGGACCGCACAGCCAGCTACGCGCTGACCCTGGACAACTGGTGCCGCGAATACGACGGCGCAATGGACGAGGGATTATGTTTGACCACCCTCTTCCACCCCAAGATTACCGGTAAGCCGGGACGCATCCTGCTACTGGAAAAACTCTTCGAGCACATGCGCACGCGCGACGACGTGTGGTTCGCCACCTGCCGCGACGTTGCCCAGTGGTGGCTGAAGGAGCATCACCATGGCTGACTCCCCTCTCTGGCCGAAAGGCTATCGCTGCGCGGTGGTACTGACTGTCGACTACAACGACATCCACGGCATCCTCACCCAGGCCCCGGAGGTCGCCGGGCGCGACAAGACCCTGTCGGTATGGCGCTACGGCACCCAACGTGGCGTCGAGCGATTGCTCGGCCTGTTCAAGCAGCTCGGGGTGTCGGCCAGCTGGTTTGTCCCCGGTATCGTTGCCGAGGAAAACCCCGCGCACATTCAGGCGATCCAGGCCGACGGCCATGAAATCGCCTGCGCTGGCTATCGCCATCAGGACTACGACAGACTGAACCTGGCCGCCCAAAGCGGCGACATCGCCAAAGGCTGCGAGACCCTGGCCCGGCTGACCGGCCAGCGCCCGACCGGCTTTCGAATCCCGGCGGGCAACGGTGCTCCGGGTTTCATCGAAGCCTTGAGGGATCAGGGCATTCGCTGGTCGTCGTCGTGGCGCGGCGATGACCTGCCATTCGCTCACCCGACCGCACCCAGTGTCATTGAAGTACCGCTGCACTATGAGCTGGAGGACGAGCCTTACTTCGCCTTCAACTTGAGCCCGGCAGTGCCACCCGCACAATCGCGGATCGCGTCCTATAGCCACACCTTGGGCAACCTGCAGATGGACTTCGCCGGCTTTCATCGGTTCGGCCTCTGCTACGTGCTGCGCCTGCACCCGGAAATCATCGCCACGCCGGGACGGATAGGCGTGTTGCGCGAACTGATCGAGGGCATCCAGCGGCACAATGACGTATGGATCGCCACCGGCGCCGAGGTCGCGCAATGGTGGTCAGATACCGCGGGGCCAGTCGCCGAGGATCATCCCGCAGCGGTTTATGAACGGCATTATCGGGATCACGTTTGATCTGAATAAGGATATTTGCACCACCGTGGCCACTTACTCACTCGTTATTCGGCGCCTGATGATGGTTTCCCTGACCATCGTGGTCAGTCGCGCCATTACCAGCCCGTTGCTCACGCTATTTTTGAGCAACAAGCTGGGCCTCAACCAACAGGACGTCGGTTTGCTGCTCGGCATCGCGGTGTTCATCGCCACCTTGCTGGCCCTCTATGGCGGCTATGTCATCGACCGCCTGGAGAAGCGCCGACTGCTGATCCTGGCGATGCTTTCCAGCGCCGTCGGTTTCGTACTGCTGACCTTTGCCGAAAACCTCTACCTGACCACGCTGACCGTGGTGATCACCGAGACAGCGTCAGCGCTGTTCCTGATCGGCTCCAAAGCCATCCTCAGCGAGAACCTGCCCATCGGCCAGCGCGCCAAGGCTTTTTCCCTGCGCTACACGCTGACCAATATCGGCTACGCCACCGGCCCGATGCTCGGCGTGGTGATTGCCGGTGTCTACCCGATCGCCCCATTCCTCATTGCTGGCGGCATCGCGTTTTTCAGCATCTTCCTGATGACCGGCATCCCCAGGGCAGCGACACCGGCCATTGGCCCAGCGCCAAGCTTTCTCAAAACGCTGATCACCCTGAAAAACGACCGCACCCTGATCATGTTCACGTGCGGCTGCCTCTTGAGCACGGTGGTGCACGGACGTTTCACGCTTTACCTGTCGCAATACCTGCTGGTGACCCATGACTCCAGACGCGCGCTGGAAATCATGGCCGCCCTGCTCGCCTGCAACGCGATCACCGTGATCCTGCTGCAGTACCAGATCGGCCGGTTCCTGGATCGCGAAAAGCTGCGCTACTGGATTGCCGCAGGCACCAGCCTGTTCATTGTCGGCCTGATCGGCTTCAGCCTGGCGGACGACATGCTCAGTTGGTGCGTGGCGATGTTCATTTTCACCCTCGGGGAAATGATCATCTACCCGGCCGAATTCCTCTTCGTCGATACCCTGGCCCCGGAAGAACTTCGTGGCAGCTACTATGGCGCACAAAACCTGGCGGCCCTTGGTGGAGCCCTGAGCCCGGTGATCTGCGGGTATTTGCTGCTGCAAACCCCGGCACCGACGATGTTCTACGCCTTGAGTGCACTGACCGCCATGGGTGGATTCTTGTGTTTCATGAGCGGTCGTCGGGTGGCTGGCGTGCAGAAGTGATGCGTCGGCTGTTCCAATGAATAGGGCCATCGCCCTCGTCTACTCCACCGCCTCGACCACCCCCTGATCCTCGCCCAGGAACCCGCCGCTCTGGTGATGCCACAGCCGAGCATAGGTGCCGTTCTTCCCGAGCAATTCGGCGTGGGTGCCTTGCTCGATGATCCGCCCTTCATCCATGACGATGAGCCTGTCCATCGCCGCGATCGTGGACAGCCGATGGGCGATGGCGATCACGGTCTTGCCCTGCATCATTTCATCGAGGCTTTCCTGGATGGCCACTTCGACTTCAGAATCGAGTGCGCTGGTGGCCTCGTCCAGTAATAGGATCGGGGCGTTTTTGAGCATGACCCGGGCAATGGCGATGCGCTGGCGCTGGCCGCCCGAAAGCTTGATGCCGCGCTCTCCCACCAGGGTGTCGTAACCGCTATGGCCTTGCTTGTCGCTCAGTTGATTGATGAACCCATCGGCCTGGGCGCTGGCTGCGGCACTGCGTATTTCCTCATCGGTGGCGTCGGGGCGGCCGTAGGCAATGTTGTCGCGGATGGACCGGTGCAACAGGGACGTGTCCTGGGTAACCATGCCGATGGCGCTGCGCAGGCTGTCTTGCGTGACATGCGCGATGTTCTGCCCATCGATTCGAATCTCACCGCTGTCCACGTCATAGAAGCGCAGCAGCAGATTGATCAGCGTGGATTTGCCGGCACCGGA
Organism: Pseudomonas sp. R3-56; assembly: GCF_051132075.1. NCBI lineage: Bacteria > Pseudomonadati > Pseudomonadota > Gammaproteobacteria > Pseudomonadales > Pseudomonadaceae > Pseudomonas > Pseudomonas sp. R3-56. The sequence goes on from NZ_CP071657.1 coordinate 2,986,185, forward strand.
GCGGCCTACCAGGCCGATTTTTTCGCCCGGCCGGATGTTCAGGCCCAGGCCATCGAGCACCTGGCGTTCGCCATTGTAATTGAAGCTGACATTGTCGAAGGTCACCGCACCACCGGTGGTAACGAGCACGCTGGCGTCCGGCGCATCCTGAACCTTGGGCCCGCGCGTCAAGGTCTCCATGCCGTCCTGCAGAGTGCCGATGTTTTCGAACAGCGAGGTCATTTGCCACATGATCCAATGCGACATCCCGTTGATACGCAACGCCATGGCGGTAATTGCCGCCACGGCGCCGGTGCCTACTTCGCCTTGATGCCATAACCACAGGGCGTAACCGCCGGCCCCGAGGATCAAGGCAACCACCAGTGCCTGATTGACGATTTCGAACTGGCTGACCAGGCGCATCTGGCGAAAGCCGGTTTGCTTGAAGTCTTCCATGGCCGCGCGGGCGAAGTGTGCTTCGCGTTTCGAGTGGGAGAACAGCTTCACGGTGGTGATGTTGGTATAGGCATCCGAGACCCGCCCGGTCATTGATGAGCGCGCGTTGGCCTGCTCCTGCCCCACTTTCTCCAGGCGCGGCACGAAGTAGCGCATGGCCAGGCCAAACAACGCCACCCAGGCAATGAAAGGCAGCATCAGCTTCAGGTCAAAGCCGCCGGCCAGGGCGATGATTGCGATGAAATACACGCCGATCCCGGGGACGATCTCGATGAGGGTGAACAGCACCTCGCGCACCGACAGCGCCGTTTGCATCACCTTGGTGGTGACCCGGCCGGAGAACTCATCCGAAAAAAATGAAAGGCTCTGCCGCAGCATCAGCCGATGAAAGTCCCAGCGCAGCCGCAACGGCAGGTTGATCGCCAATACCTGGTGCTGCACCATCGTGCGCAACGCGACCAGGCCGATGCTGGTCACCAGCATGATGCCGATGCCCCACAGCACGCGACTCTCCTGCCCCGCCGCATCGCCGCCAGCCTGCCAGGTCGAGAGCAGGTCGACGACCTGTCCGAGAAACGAAAAAAGCCAGGCTTCGTAGATCGACACGGCGGCACTGAGCAGCGCGAAAGCGAGGATGTAGCCGCGGGCGCCCCGCGTGCAGGCCCACAAAAACCGCGCCAGGCCGTCTGGTGGCGGTGGGACTTCGTCAGGCGGAAAAGGGTCGAGCCGTTGTTCGAATGCGTGAAGCATGGGGATCTCCAGAACGATCTAACCAGGAGATTCTGGCATCTAAGAGTTGCTTTGAGGTTTTTTTGATGAGCGCAGGATTATCTGCCCAGTTTTTTTTCCATGATGATCGTGCGCTCCGCGCCGTGAAACTCGTCCCGGACTTTTTCGAAACCCAGAGAAGAATAAAAGCCTTGCGCGGTGATCGAGGAAGGAACTCGTAGCCGCTCCACACCACCGCGCACGGCCCCCGCCTCAATCGTTGCCATCAGCTGATGCCCTATGCCTCTGCCCTGACAGGCAGGCGCAACGAACACGCTTCGGATGACGTTTCCATCAAGACTCGCTGTTGCGACAACCTCACCGTTACTGCTTGCGACATATACCTCTCGCTGGCCGAGAAAGTTCAGGATCGCTGCGGGTGAAAAGTTCTGCTGCACCTGCTCGATGATCTCTGGCGAATAATCTTGAACGTTGGATTCGCGCAGCGCCGCTGCGACGACCAGGCTAATTGCCGTGGCGTCGGTACTCGTTGCCTTTCGGATGATGCAATCCATTGAGCGCCTTTCCTTGCGTTGGTTCATCTGGATATCGGCGAGAGCGGTTCCGGCCCCGTGGCAGGGGCCGGTTTTGTTCTCGGGAAAGTTCAACAGAGGTGGTTCAGACTGTCGAGGGGAGGATCACCCAAACTGCTCAGGCGCAGCGACCCCAAGAAGTTGCAGCTCGGTAAAAGGCTCGTCACCCGAAGCGAAGATAAAATCATCGTCTCCAAGTTGCGCCACCACATCGCCTTGCAACGTGATTTCGAACCGACGCCCCTGTTCGTCGGCGCTGTAGCTTTTCAGGAAGGTTCGCTGGCCATCCTCACTCAGCACGGCCGCCAGCGTCGCGTTGTAGCCGTTCCCTAGCTCGGTGAAGCCTAACGCAGAGACGTCTATCTTGTCGGTATCCGGGTCGAAGTCGACAATCCGGTCCTGGAAATTTCCATCCGCCGTACGGAAGCTGTCCTCCAGGGATCCATAGCGGAACACATCGGCCCCCTCACCCCCTGTGAGCACGTCTCGCCCCGATCCTCCATCAATAAAATCGTGCCCAAAGCCGCCCGAGACGACATCGTCGCCGCCGCCGGCGATGAGCACGTCGCCCGCCGCCGAGCCCTTCAGGCGATCGGCCGACTCCGTTCCCTGGATCAGCGTGCGACTCAACACTACGTTGGTTTCGTTGAGAACTTGAGAGAGATCGCCGTTGAGTGCCAGTTCGAAACGATGGCCCTGCCCGTCCGCTTCAAAGCTTTTCAGATAGGTGCGGGTTCCGCTGTCATTGACAGAGACCGCCAGGGTCCCATCGAGCCCGTTGCCCAGTCCGCTGAAGCCCAAGGAGGACAGGTCGATAAGGTCCTGGCCGGGGTCGAAATCAACGATGCGATCACTGACGGCCTGAGAGTCGGTGCGGTAGCTGTCACCGATGGAGTTGATTCGGAACACATCGGCGCCGCCGCCACCATGGAGAACATCGCGCTGCCCTCCTCCATCGAGCACGTCATTGCCCTCATGACCGGTGAGCAGTTCCGGGACGTAGGAGCCATAAAGAACATCGTCGCCCGCGCTTCCATCAATTTGCGGCAACACACCGGCCAGCGCGCCGAAGGTGGTGTCCAAGGTTCCGTCAGGATTGAGCCTGATGATGCTGAAGTCATCGTTACCAAAATAATTGCTCTGCCCGGCTACCAGGATCTTACCGTCCGCAAGCACGGTGATGTCCCGGGCCGTATCCCTGCCGCCGGCCAGGTCGAGTACAGCGATGCCATTGTTGCCAAAACCTGCGTCGAAGGTTCCGTCCTGGTTCAGCCTGATGATCTTGAAGTCGAATCCGGTTCCCTCCTCCTCGTTGTAACCCGCTACCAGTATCTTGCCGTCGGCCTGCACGGTAATCGATTTCGCCATGCCAGCTACTTCAATGTCGGCCGTGCCGTCGGTGCCAAAACCTGTGTCGAGGGACCCGTCAGGATTCAACCGCGCGACCACAAACGCGCCGTTGTAGCCGGGCACGAGGATTTTTCCATCGGCCTGCAGCGTCAGGCCAAAGCCTTCCAATGTGCTGAGGCCCGGAACAGTGAACTCCACGGCGGTGCCGCCGTTGAAACTGGAATCGACCGTACCGTCGGGGTTGAAACGATTGACGGAAAAAATCTGGTCATAAGAGTCATGATTCGCCACGAGGATCTTGCCGTCAGGCTGTACGGTCGCGCTGGCGGAATCACCCCATGCTGCCGGAGCGGTGGCCGTTCCATTGACGCCGAAGCTCTGATCCACCGAACCGTCGGTGTTCAGGCGGATCATGACGATGCTCGGCGCAGAAAAATGTGGATAGACGATCAGGTACTTTCCGTCGGCCTGTACGGCTGCGCTATAACCTTCGCCCGGGTAGATGTCGCGAGGCAGCAGGGTTTTACCATCGTCGTTGAAAGTGCTGTCGAGCGTGCCGTCGGCGTTAAGGCGTACCAAAGAAGTCCTGTAGCCTTCGTACTCCCACTGACCAGTTTCCACCCAGGTCATCCCGGCAAGCCAGATCTTGCCGTCCGGCCCCACGGCTATCTTGGCGGTGTCGTTATAACCGTCCAGGTCCACGAAGGTTTTGCCGGTACCGGCACGTAGCGCCGCGCCAACGCTGATGTTTGAGCTGGTCATGCTGAGCCTCACAGTGTCGATGGGATTCCCCGAGAATTTTGCCTTCTACAACGTAGCCGTTTACTTCAAATCCGCCAGCCTGGATTCAACCCCCCAAGGCAGCCGTCTCTGCGTATCTGACGCCTCGGCTCGCTTGTGGTTCTCACGCCTCTCACTTACCTGACATGCCTCGCCGTTTATCGCGTTCCTGTTGATCCGTGCAAACAAGATTTGAACTTGTGGGGTTTTCTTTTAACCGAAAACATCAACAGGTGCGCAACGAGATGACTTGGTGGCTAGCGTACCGACCCCACCCCGGAGGTAGATCAAATGAAAGCGTTACGCTGGCATGGAAAAAAGGATATTCGCTGTGATGACCATATCCCCGACCCGATGATAGAACATCCGCGAGACGCGATTATCAAAGTCACTTCGTGCGCCATTTGCGGCTCGGACCTGCACTTGTATGACGGTTTCATGCCCGGTATGAAGCATGGCGACATCATGGGCCACGAGTTCATGGGCGAAGTGGTGGAAGTTGGTTCGGCCAACAAGAAGTTGAAGATTGGTGATCGGGTGGTGGTCCCCTTCACCATTTGCTGCGGTGAATGCGATCAATGCCGGCGGGGTAATTTCTCTGTGTGCGAGCGCAGCAACCGCAACAAGGACCTGGCCGACAAGGCCTTCGGCCATACCACGGCGGGCTTGTTTGGCTATACCCACCTTACCGGTGGTTACCCCGGCGGCCAGGCCGAATACGTGCGCGTGCCTTACGCGGACTTCACCCCGGTGGTCATCCCGGATGGCCTTACCGATGAGCAAGTGCTGTTTCTTGGCGACATCTTCCCCACCGGCTGGCAAGCCGCCGTGCAATGCGATATCCAGCCAACCGACACCGTGGCTATCTGGGGCGCTGGCCCGGTAGGCCAGTTCACGGTGCGCAGCGCGGTGATCCTCGGGGCCAGACAAGTGGTGTGCATCGACAACGTGCCCGAGCGCCTGGCCATGGCCAAGGCCGGTGGCGCCATCACCATCAATTTTGATGAAGAAAGCGTGCTGGACCGCCTGGCCGAGCTGACGGGAGGCAAGGGGCCGGAGAAATGCATCGACGCGGTAGGCATGGAGTCCCACGCAACCCGCTCGTTCGACTCCATCTATGATCGGGTCAAGCAAGCGGTAATGCTCGAGTCGGACCGCCCCCACGTACTGCGGGAAATGATGTACGTCTGCCGCCCCGCCGGCACGTTGTCGATCCCCGGCGTCTATGGCGGCTTGATCGACAAGATTCCGTTCGGCGCCGCCATGAACAAGGGTCTGACCTTCAAGATGGGCCAGACCCATGTGAACCGCTGGACCGATGATCTGCTCCAGCGCATCCAGGAAGGGCAGATCGACCCAAGTTTCGTCATCACTCACACCGTGAGTCTTCAAGACGGCCCGCAGATGTACAAGACTTTCCGGGACAAGAAAGACGGCTGCGTGAAGGTGGTGCTGAAGCCTTGACCTTCGGGAACCGCCTCCAACCTAGAACGACCACGCCAACAAAACCTGCCCGTAGAGATTGGTGGCGCTGTTGCCGACTTGCGTCCCGCCATTTGCGGCACTTTGCTTCGGCTTGTAGAGGCCCACCAAGGGCATGAGGGTCCAATGCGGGTCAATCGACCATTCGGCGTAGAGGTCCGCCTCGTCGGCATCCAGTTGGTTACGGCTCGCGTCGAGGGTGCGGAAGGTGTAAAGCAAGATGCCTAGCTTGAGATCCTCTGCGGGAGCGAGTTTCAATCCCACATGCTGCACAGTGGCGTTGCTGTTGAACGGGCCCGCATAGTTGGCAGCGACTTCACCTTGGAACCAGGTACCGAGCGCGCGGCCATTGCCATAGAAAAGCGGGTCGTAGCCTTCGGAGAAACGACTGTATCGGTAGTTGATCGAAGGCGTGCCGGGAACATCGTCAAACGTCCAACCGGCTTCAAGATACCAGGCGTTTTCCCTGGCGTTATCTTTCTGCTCCCAAGCGTACTCACCGGCCAGGAACAGCCCGGAAACCCCTGCATTACCCTGTCCGCGAACGCTGTAGAGCTGCATACCCTTGCGCTCGGGAAACAACAGGTCCGCCATGGCCTGGTCGGTATCGGTGACTTTCAGATAAGTCAGGCCCAGGGTGCCCTGCTCGCTGACATGCTCCAGCGTACCCAGTGCCAATTCCGGCCTGGCCTGGGCCGGGTTGTCGGACTTGAGCCACATAAGATCACCCCGCCAGCCTTGCTGGCCACCCAGGCGCAGTACGGCCGTGCGATCAAAAGCCTTGCGGCCGGTCAGGTAGTATCCCCCGCCCCGATTGGCTTTGCCGTCGACAAACTCCTTGCCGAGATTCAAGGCATCGCCACTGACCAGAAAGCCGTCGCCGATCACGATGTTTTGCCGCCCGAACGATATGTCCACGCCGTTCTCGTCCATGACATCGAACCGTGTGCCGGAGCGCCAACCCACGAAAGCGTCCTCGATTTTCGTGGTGCGCTCATCACCTGAAGACCAGCCGGCCGGGTCGCCATCGCCAAAGGTGGCGGAGCTTACCCAATTCAATGAACCGTACAGTTGCGACCCGGCGTCGAGACTATGGCGCAGGTCGAAACCGTATTGCAGGACCGCCTCTTGCCACCGGCTGGCCCCCTCTCTACGTGTTCCCGATTGCGAGTAGTTTTCCCGGCTATGGAAGGCGCCAGCCAACGCGAGCAAGCGCGCATCGACTTCCGTGGCTTCATCCTTGTACAGCGGCTGCGCTGCTGCTGGAACACAGACGCAGGCGAACGAAAGCGCGATTATTGTTTTTTTACAGGCGAGCATGGGCCGTACTCCGATATGCGAAAGGAGAAGCAGTGGCGCCGTCAGTCAGCGCCAGTCAGGTCATGGGTAAGGCGATATCAGCGGCGACCGTTGCGGTAGCCCGCCAGCTGGTGGCTGGCCTTTCCAAGGGTGCAGATCAGGTTGCGCCAATGATCCTTGCCGGGAATACGCGTACGCGGGATCGCACTCATCACATCCCAATGCCGTGAACCGCCGGTCATGCCATCGGCAATGACACGGCTGACCACATGACTCGGCGTCACGCCGAAGCCCGAGTAACCCTGGACGAAATAGGCGTTGTCGCGCCCGGGCAAGGTACCGATCTGTGGGAACAGATTAGCGCTGCACTCCATCGGCCCGCCCCAGGCCAGGTCGATTTTCACGTGATCGAGGTAGGGGAAAACCTGGAGCATCAGATTTCGGTTCCACGCCTTCAGATCGTTGGGAATGTACTCGAGCAGGCGCGTCGCCGAACCGAAGAGCAGACGGTTTTCATTGGTCACCCGGTAGTACTCGATCACCGGACGAATATCGCTGAAGGCACCTCGTATCGGACTGATCTGTTCGATCAGCGCAGGGGGAAGCGGCTCCGTCACTAATTGGAAGGCGTAAGTGCTCACCATCGTCTTGTGCAATTCAGGCTCGAGCCGGTCCAGAAACGCGCCGCAGGACCAGAGGATCTTCTTCGCCCGAACCGAACCTTTCGCCGTACGCAAGGTAATGGTGTCGCCATAGGTCACCTCCAGCACGGGGGTATTTTCATAAATGCGTCCACCCAGGCCCACCAAGGCCTTGGCCGACCCCAGGAGCATGTTCAACGAATGGATATGACCGTTGCCCATGTGCTTCAAGGCGCAGCTGTATACGTCCGAGCCGACGATGCTTTGGACCTCGGCGCCCTCCAGGTAGGCAATTTCGTGATCCGGATTGAGCTGTTTGTATTCTTTTTCCCATGCTTGTAGCAGCCGACCCTGGCGCTTGTTGAAACCGAGATAGCCGTAGCCGTGGCAGAAATCCGCATCAATTTGATAACGCTGGATGCGGTTCTGGATAATCGAGGCGCCCAAGTCGCTGATCTCGAAAATCGCTTTGAGCCCCTCCTCGCCGACGCTTTTGCGAATCTTCTCCAGATCGTGTCCGATCCCGGCCATCACATGACCGCCATTGCGCCCCGAGCCGCCGAAACCCAGGTAACGGGCTTCCAGCACGACCACGTCGGTGAATCCGCGCTCGGCGAGTTCCAACGCAGTATTGATACCGGAAAATCCACCTCCGATAACGACGACTTCGGCCTCGACATCGTGCTCCAGGTCATTGAACTTCAAGTCATATTTGCGAGTGGCGGTGTAATAGGTCGTTGGTGTTTCAACGGACAGCATGCCTGCACCTCTTGGTCAGTTTTCTTGTTGTTGTAAATGCAGCTCAGTGTGGGGAGACCGATGGCAAGGCCGGGGCGCGGTCTTGCACGAGTCGTCGATAGGCATACAGCAGTAGTGAAAACATCAGGATGCCCAAGGCGATCAGCACCTCCTTCGCTCCGCCATAACCGGCCAGCTCGGCAGATGCGGCCCCGACCACGACCACTACGCCAGTGAACACGCTCAGCAGCCAGGCCACCGGCAGCCAGCCGCGTCCCAGACGCACCGGACGCGGGTGCAACGGTGCGTCCTTGCGCAGCAAGATGAAGCCCGAAAGCGCGAAGAAGATGGCGGTCAGATAACCAATATTGGCCGTCACCAGAATTGCCAGGGGCGATGACAGGAAAAAGATCATCGCCAGGTTCACCGCCACCGCCACGCTCATGCAACGTCCGGGTACCTGGTGTTTGTTGAGCACACCCAGTTGTTTGATGGTCAGTCCTTCCAGCGCCGTGCCGTACAACGCCCGCGAGCCATCGGCCAATGCCGCGTTCAACCCCATGAACAGCCCCACCAACAAAGCAATCACGAAAAAGCTGCTCCAGCCCGTGCCCAGCACCGCGTTGAAGGCCGCAATGTAGAAACCGCTGGGGTTCTCCAGGGCCGCTTGCGGATCCACCAAGCCGCCCAGGCCGAAAGCTACTGCGGCAAACACCAGCACGGTGTAGCCACCTGAACTCATCAACGCCAGGCGCATGTCCCGCTCGCTGCGATATTCGGGCCCGAAGGCTGCGCACATTTCGGTGCCATAGGCGCTCCAGCTGACCAGGAACATCCAGACCAACGCGGTGCGCAACGACTCCCAACCGAACGCCTCGCGCGCCTGCCAGGCCGATGCGAAGCGCTCCATGCTCCAGCCATGAGCCAGCAAAGGCGCCACTGCCAACACCAGGATCGGCACCAGCAGCAGCGCCCCCATGTATTTGGAGACCGATGCGGCCAGATGGATGCCGCGACGATTGAATTGCCAGAAAAGCACGATCAAACCCGCTCCGATCATCTGGGCCAGGCCAATGTTGGCCAGACCTGTATCGAAGCTCCAGGTTTGCGAGGGAAACCACTGCGCCTGAATCAACGCTCCGGCGCTCACGCCGATGATCGACAACACCGCCGACCAGCCAAGCCAGTAACCAAAGGCGGCCAAGGGACCGACCCAGGCACAGCGTTTGCGCCAACCTTCGGCCGCGATCATTGCGATGCCGCCAGGTTTATCCGGAAACATTGCGCTGACTTCCAGGAAAATCCAGTTCTGACAGGCCCCGATGGCTGCCGAGCCCACCCAGAGCATTAGCGCGGCTACCGGACCGAGTGCACCGAGGGCGAAGCCGAAAGAAGCGAAGATCGAGCCTGACACCGCCATTGACAGTGCGAATGCATCGCTCCAGCGCAAGGTTTTCTGCAGATGCGAAGCCGAGGCACAGGTATTGTTATTGGTTGTATCCACGGGAACAGACTCCAGCCGGGTAAGAAGCACAATCCCATTAGACGCCTCCCTGGCTGGCCGGGAACATGGTTGAGAATGTCGTGCACATGTCTGTCACTGCCATCGATAGGGAGATACTTGTCTTTTCAACATGCGTGCTACTAAATACTGCCGGTGTCGGAAGCGTGTCGACGGCCGATCCAATATAAAAACAAAACCGGCGTGCAGCCGGCAGCCGAGGTAACGATGTACAACACTTGGCAAACAGAACCGCTCTATACGGGCGCCCAGGGCTTCGAGGCCTGGCAACACGACCTCGGTCAGAAATGCGGAACCTTTCACGCCGAGCCGCCTTCCGGGCCCGGCCTCGCGAGCTTTACCGGCGCGATGAAAAATCTGACGGGCACAGATTCCGCGTTGGATGGCTCGCGCATCATCAGCAATTGCCAGCACTTGCACCGCGCCCGCAGCGATATTCGGGCCGATGACAAAGATTTTTTCTACCTGGTGCTGCAAGTCGGTGGTAGCGCATTGATGTGCCAGGCTGACAATCGCGCCCGCCTGGACAAGGGCGACCTAGTGTTGCTGGACATCACGCAGCCTTGCGATTTTTACTTCGATGCCCTGAGCGACCAGATGTCGCTGATCATTCCCCGCCAAGCGCTGCACCAACGCTTGGGGCAGAGGCAATTGATATTCAACCGTCCCTTGGTTGCCAGCAGCGCTTTGGGGGGCATGGCCGGCCTGATGACCCAACGGCTATTCGATTCTTCGAACCTGCTACCGCAAGAGAGTGCGGCATTGTTCGACGCATTGCTGATGCTGTTGCGCCCTGGGGTGAGCAGTGCAATCGAGGGCGGAGACTCCAGCGGCCAGGCGCAGAAACTGATCAAGGCAAAAATCCTGATCGAACGGCATCTTTGCGATAGCGAGTTGTGTGCCGAGCGTCTGGCAGAAGCCATCGGTACATCGGTCAGAAACCTGCATCGGCTCTTCGCCCAGCAAGGCACCACCATCGGCCGGCACATATTGGAACAGCGACTGCAACGCTGTGCCGAGACCATCAGCCAGGCAGCCGCCCATGAAAAAATCACCGCCATCGCCTACGCCTGGGGCTTCAATGATGTGAGCCATTTTTCCAAGGCGTTCAAGCTGCGATTCGGCATTTCTCCCCGCGACTATCGCCATCAGTTTTCAACCGAATGCAATTGACCCTCCGGCTTGTTGGAAATGTGTCACTCCAGCACAAGCGATGGCGCTCGGCGCCAAGACATTGATTGCGCCCGCTCCTAGGATGAAACCTCAATCGGAACCGGCCGTAAACGAGGAGACATCGTGAGCTATCAGATCGAACAAGAACTGAAGAACCAACCATTCGTGCCTGAAGAGCAATGGCCGACGCTTGAGGAAATGGCCGACGGTTTTAATGAGTACAAATACGCTCCGTCCCTATTTCTGGCAGGAAAAAAAGCCAACCTTCGCTTTGCCAACGGTTGGCTGATCGAGCACCATTTTGTTGATGGGAATACGTTGACCTGGACCATCCTGGAGGGCGAAGGCACCGGTGAATCCGAAACAGAAACCTACGAAGCGGTGGAGGTTCGCCCCGGTATCTTTTTCATCGACTTCCTCAAGCCCGAACACCAGGAGTCGGCCACCCTGGTCTGGAAATACGAAACCGGTGATGTACTGGCGGCTGTCTCCCTTTTTTATGACAGAGGAGGCGAAAAACGTACGCGTACAGATTTCGTGACTGCCGTGGTCGATGGCGAGCCTGGGGGCGCGCCCATCGTTCAAGGGGCCGGCCTGGTCGGTAAGCGCGTGCTGTACCGCTACAGCGCGGACGATTGGTACGAGCACGTCTACTTCGGCGCGCAAACCATGGCCTGGCACTGCGTGAACGGGGCTGAGAAAGGTCTGGCCGACGTCGAGCGGTGCGCTTATTTCGATGTCGCCGATGACCTCTACGTGTTGTTCTGGACCGAAACGGTCATGCCTGTGGAGTCGGTTATCGTCGTGGACCTTGCGCAGATGCGCTCCGTGGGTCGGTTCTTCTGTTGGGACCCGAAGCCAAGGAAACTGATTCACCTCACCTTTGGATCAAAAGCGACTGTGCTGAACGAAACGTCTTATCCCGTCGCCTTTTGAACGTAGGGATGTAAAAAAACCACTCATCGAGTGGTTTTTTTATTCGACTCTATCGAGTTCATTCCAATCAATGCGCGGCTGCGCCATGACCAGTATATCTTTCGCCCTGCGGAAAGCCATGCACCCGCGCTCGAAACGCGAGCGCCAGGCTGGCGAGCAGCAACATCAACAGCACCCAGGGAAAAATGCTGACGCCCCATTGGCCGAGCAGTACTCCACCCAATAACCCGCCCCCGGCGATTGCGCTGTTCCACACCACCACGTTCATCGACAGCGCAACGTCGGCGCCCTCGCCTGCTGCGTCGGCCAAGGCCGTTTGCAGCAACGTTGCGGCGCCGCCGAAGGTCAGGCCCCAGATAAAAACGCCGAGACAGACCGCTGCGCCAGAAGCTGAAAACATTCCGAGAAAGACCGCCACGGCAGCGAAGGTGGCAAGGCTGACCACAACCGCCGCTCGCAGATGGCGATCGACCAACCGCCCGGAGATCCAGATGCCAGCCAGCGCCGCGACACCGAAGACCAGCAGGACCACATCGACATGCCGGCCCAGCCCTGCGCCGGAGACAAATGGCGCGATGTACGTATAGAGAATGTTGTGGGCCAGCATCCAGGTCAGCACAACGCCGAGCACGGCGCGCACGCCAGGCGTGAACAAGACCTGACGCAAGCCCAGACGCTGGGAGGAGGATTGACCTGGGTAATCCGGCACTTTGATCAGCACCCAAGCGATCAACACCAGGGTCAATCCGGACATCAGACCAAACGACAAGCGCCACCCTATCGCCCCGCCAAGCCAGGTTCCCAGGGGCACGCCCAGCGACAACGCGATGGGCGTGCCGACCATCGCTACCGCCAAGGCGCGCCCCTGCAAGGCCGGGACGACCATGCGCCGTGCGTAACCCGCGATGAGGCTCCAGGCCAACCCCGCCGAAACACCGGCAAAAAAACGTGCGATCAGAGTCAGCCAGTAAACGGAAGACAGCGCGGTGATGGAGTTAAAAACCAGGAAACCGACCACGGTGAGAAGCAGCACCGTCCTGCGGCGCCAGGTTTGGGTAGCGATGGTCAGCGGGATGGCTGCCAGTAGTGAGCCGAGCGCATACACCGTCACCATCTGCCCGGCCAGGGACGGTGAGACGCCCAGGCCACCGCCAATCTCAGGCAGCAGACCTGCCGGCAGCGTCTCCGTCACGATGCAGATGAATCCGGTCATTGCCAGCGCCAGCAGTGCTCCATAGGGCAGCTTCGCGCCCTGTTGTTCATTGGTAAACATTCGATGCTCCCGAGTTATATATCGATCGATATAAATACTAGGGAGCCATTGCTCCGCTGGTCAATCACTTTTGTATCGATTAGTATTTATGTGACTCGAGAGGAGGATTTTTCATGGCTCAGATGGGACGGCCGCGCACGTTTGACCGTGACGTGGCAATCACGCAGGCACTGCATCTGTTCTGGGAGCATGGCTACGACGCGACGTCGCTCAGCCAGCTCAAGGCCAACATCGGTGGCGGCATCACCGCACCGAGCTTTTATGCAGCGTTTGGCTCCAAGCAGGCGTTGTTCAACGAAGTGATGGAACGCTACCTGACTACCCATGGCAGGGTGATGGAGAGTCTGTTCGACACCACCCTGCCCCCCAGGGAGGCGATCGAATGCACGCTGCGCCGCTCGGCGAAAATGCAATGCGAGACAGACCATCCCAAAGGCTGCCTGGTGTCACTGGGTTATCTGAGTGCCTGCTCGGAAGAAAGCAAAGCCATCTCCCGGCCGCTCGCTGAGACAAGAACCGCCAACCGTGCCGGAATCAAGGCCTGTGTAGAACGCGCCATCGCCGCCGGAGAGCTGCCGGCAACAGTGGCCTCGGAAGCGCTGGCCGCGGTGTTCGACAGTTTCCTGTTGGGCCTGTCGGTATTGGCGCGGGACGGCGCCTCCCTTGAGACCCTGGACGCCGCGGTTACGCAGGTCATGACGGTCTGGGACGCGCAACGCATGGGCCGTCCGATGGCGGCAAACGATCAAGCGGATTAGCAATAGTAGACTGATCGTCTAGTAGCGAATAAGATCGCCCCATGAGCAGCCCAAAGACCCGCGAAACCTCCGACGTCCGCCAGGAAATCCTTGATGTAGGCCAACGAATCATGGCCGCCAAAGGCTATTCTGCCGTGGGCCTGAATGAAATCCTGGCCACTGCGGGTGTGCCAAAAGGATCCTTCTACCACTACTTCGGCTCAAAAGACGCCTTCGGCGAGGCATTGCTTGAAAGCTATTTCGCGAGCTATCTGGCGGAGCTGGACGAGGTGCTCGCGCTGCCTGGCCTGACGATGGCTCAGCGTCTGATGAAGTATTGGGACATCTGGCAACAGACTCAATCGTTCCAGGATTGCCAGGGCAAATGCCTGGCGGTGAAGCTGGGCGTGGAAGTCGCCGACCTTTCAGAGGCGATGCGCGCGGTGCTCAAGCGCGGCACAGCGGGTATCACTGACCGCCTGGCCGTGGCGATCGAGACCGGCATCGCCGAAGGCTCCCTGGCGTCCGTTGCCGAGCCTCATGCGGTCGCGCAAAGTCTCTATCAGCTGTGGGTCGGTGCCAGTGTCATGGTCAAGATCACCAAGAGTGTCCAGCCTTTCGAGACGGCGATGACGACGACTCGCCAGATTCTCAGCCTTACCTGATCGGTACCGCTGCCTCCTTCATCAAAATCTGCCTATCCTGCCCCCCTCCAAAAAAACCGTGATGCGAAAAAATAAAAATATTACTAGACGACTGGTCTAATTTGAAATTAAGGTAACCACACGTTCTAAGCATCGCAAAGCAGCAGCTCGTGAAAGCTAACCACTCTGAGGTTTGGGTGACGCCTTTTGCAGCTTGATTTTTTGCCCAGGTGCTAGACGACTGGTCTATTCAAGCTAATGCAGCACACTCTCAAACAGGAAAATCGAAATGAAAGTTCTCATGGTACTGACCTCGCACGACACCCTCGGCAACACCGGCCGCAAGACCGGCTTCTGGCTCGAAGAGCTGGCGGCGCCCTACTACGCCTTCCTCGACGCCAAGGCCGAGATCGTTCTGGCTTCGCCTGAGGGTGGGCAGCCACCGCTTGATCCGAAGAGTAACGAGCCGTCCTTTCAGACTGACCTGACCCGCCGTTTCGAAGCCGATCCTGAAGCGACCGCCTTGCTTGCCAGCACCGTGCGCCTGGACAGCGTCTCGCCAGACGATTTCGATGCGGTTTTCTACCCAGGCGGCCACGGCCCGCTGTGGGACCTGGCCGAAGACCTGGTCTCGATCCGCTTGATCGAGTCTTTCCAGGCCGCCGGCAAGCCTGTCGCCTTGGTGTGCCACGCGCCTGGCGTGCTGCGCCACGTGAAAAAGCCTGACGGTACTCCGCTGGTCCAAGGCAAAAAAGTTGCCGGCTTCACCAATACCGAAGAAGCGGCGGTAGGCCTGACCAATGTCGTGCCGTTCCTGGTCGAGGACATGCTCAAGGCCAACGGCGGCCTGTATTCGAAAGGCGCCGACTGGTCCTCCTACGTGGTGCGTGACGGTCTGCTGATCACCGGTCAGAACCCGGGTTCGTCAAGCGAAGCCGCGCAGGTCCTTATCGATCTGCTGAACGAGGCTTGAGCCTGTTGCCGCGGGAGACGTCGCAAGTCTCCCGCCCTTATCGCGCCGATAGCTCGGCACCAAGGGATATTGTTATGAAATACAGCTCGCTGTTCGAACACACCTCGCTAGGCCCACTGACGCTGAAAAATCGCATCGTCATGCCGCCCCTGACCCGTCAACGCAGCGGCCAGCCCGGTGACGTGCCCACAGCCCTCATGGCCCGCTATTACCAACAGCGCGCGAGTGCCGGCCTGATCATCAGCGAAGGCACCCAAATCGAACCCCGTGGCAAGGGTTATGCCTGGACGCCGGGCATTTACAGCCAGGCGCAGATCGATGGCTGGCTCACCGTCACCGAGGCGGTTCACGCTGAGGGCGGGGTGATTTTTGCCCAGCTCTGGCATGTCGGTCGCGTGTCACACAGCGCACTGCAACCGGAGAACGCCGCCCCTGTCGCACCGTCGGCGATCCAGGCGAAAAAGGTCAAAGCCTTTATCGAAACCGGTCCCGGCACCGGCACGCTGGTCGAACCCTCCACTCCGCGCGAGCTGAGCGTCGCCGAGATCAAGGCGCTGGTCGAACTCTATGCCCAGGCCGCACGCAACGCCCTGGCGGCCGGTTTCGATGGCATCGAGATCCACGCGGCCAACGGTTATCTGGTCAATCAGTTCATTTCCGCCCATGCCAACCAGCGCACCGATGAATACGGCGGCTCGCTGCACAATCGCCTGCGGTTCCTGCGCGAAGTGGTCCGGGCCGTCAGCGCCGTGGTCGGGCCCGACCGCGTGGGCGTGCGCTTCACGCCGCTGTTCACCAGCACTGAAGAAGACCGCGTGTACATCGGCTTCGTCGAGGACGACCCGCACCAGACCTACATCGAAGCCATCAAGGTGCTTGAGCAGGCAGGCATCGCCTACCTGTCGATCGCCGAAGCCGACTGGCCGAATGCGCCGGACCTGCCCGAGGTGTTTCGGCGCGAGGTGCGAAGCACCTTCACCGGCCGCATCATCTATGCCGGGCTGTACACCGCTGGCCGCGGGGCGCGCCTGATCGAGTCGGGCCTGGCCGATCTGGTCGCATTCGGCCGGCCGTTTATCGCCAACCCCGACCTGCCCCAGCGTATCGCCAATGGTTGGCCGCTCAACGCTCTTGATGCCACCGGACTGTACGGCGGTAATGAACAAGGATTCACCGACTACCCGCGGTATTCCCCATCCACAGTTGAACGCGAGGAAGCGGCCCCGGCGTTCTGACTCTACTGATTCATGAACCGTGGCGAGGGAGCTTGCTCCCGCTGGGCTGCGTAGCGGCCCTTTTGTGAGCGCCGCACATTGGAACGCCAGCCCCTCCCTCCCCACGGGTTTGCCGACGCCTTGAGGTTTGGAAACTAGTCATTGTCCCTCTTCAGGCTTTCAGGGCTGCCCGCGCACAGGCCATCCATGACCAGGTCCATCAACCTGGAGAAACGCGGGTGCCATTCGCTCTGGCAATCCATTTGCCAGATTCCGGCAGTGGCCAGGAAAAAGTCGTCGCTGGTCACTCCGCTACGAATCGTTCCAGCCTTTTCGTTAGCCCTCAAGAGCAATTCTGCCGCCGCCAGCATCGGCGCGTATCCCGACTTCCCCGGAAACTCATAGGCAGAAGCGGCCTGGCGTATCGCACTCGCAAGTCCGGCCTTGGTCATCGCATATTCGGCGAGGCAGTCCATCCATTCCCGGAGGGCTTCCTTCGGCGGTTTCGTGGCGAGCAGTTGTTCCGCCAACGAAGCCACCTGCTGCATTTCGAATTGATAGACCTCGAATACCAATTTTTCGCGGGTGGCGAAGTGACGATAGAACGTGCCCTGGCCTACCCCGGCTTTCTTCGCAATCGTGCTCAGCGGGACCGCGGGATCGAGGGTCAGCTCTGTCACGGCCACCTCCAGTATCCGTTCACGGTTTTTCTTGGCGTCGGCGCGCATCACCAATTCGTCAGGCATAAGCAACAATTTTCCTTGAATGCATTGCTAAGCGGACAGCTGTCCGGTACGTTGCGTAAGTGGACAGCTGTCCGCTTGAATAACATCACTGGAGTTTACTATGAACCGCACTGGCAACACGATCCTGGTCACTGGCGGCACTTCAGGCATAGGCCTTGGCCTTGCGCTCAGGCTTCACGAGGCGGGAAACAAAGTGATTATCGCGGGACGTCGCAAGGCGCTGCTCGATAAAGTCGTGTCGGAACATCCGGGTATCGAATCGATATTGCTGGATGTCTGCGATCCACAATCCATCCTGCATGCCAGCGAAACCCTTGCGATCAGCCATCCGAACCTGAACGTCCTGATCAACAACGCAGGCATCATGCAATGGGAGGACCTGACTGCGCCGGACAATCTGAGCACCGCCGAAGATATCGTGACCACCAACCTGCTCGGCACGATTCGCATGGTGTACGCGTTTACGCCGCATCTGATCAAACAGCCCAGCGCAACGATTGTGAATGTCAGCTCCGCCCTGGCATTCGTCCCGCTGCCGGCGACGCCGACCTACAGCGCAACCAAAGCGGCCGTGCACTCCTTTACTCAAAGTCTTCGAGTACAGCTGGAGGCGTCTTCGGTCGAAGTCATCGAGCTTGCGCCGCCGGGTGTGCGTACCACTTTGCTTGGGCAGGAAAACGACGAACACGCCATGCCCCTGGAGCAGTTCCTGGATGAAATCTTCGAACTCCTCGCCATCACCCCGACGCCACAGGAACTTGTCGTCGAGCGCGCCAAGCCATTACGGTTTGCCGAAGCGGATGGTACACATGACGAGGTTCTGAAAATGCTGGCGGGATACAAAGCGCCAGCTGAATGATGAAATTTTGATAACTTTTTATGCGAGGCCATCGAAATGAAGATCGGAATTATCGGCGCGGGAAACATTGGAGCCACCCTTGCCCGCAAGCTCGCTGCGTGCGGCCATGAAATCAAGCTGGCGAACTCGAAGGGCCCTGAAAGCCTACAGAAACTCGCCAGCGAAATCGGTGTAAAGGCAGTGACCAGGGAAGAGGCTGTGTCTGGGGTGGACGCGGTTATCCTCTCGATCCCGTTCGCAAAACACCCCGAACTCGGGCAGGCATTCAGTAACGTCCCTGAAAAGACCGTCGTCATCGACACCTCCAATTACTATCCAGGCCATGACGGGGCGATCAAGGACGTCGATGCCGGCAAGCCCGAGAGCATCTGGGTCAGCGAACAGCTTGGCCGCCCGGTCATCAAGGCCTGGAACGCCCTGCTCGCCGCCACGCTCGCCGACAAAGGCCAGCCAGCCGGGGCCTCAACACGCATAGCGTTACCTGTGGCAGGGAGCGATCCCGCCGCTTTGGCGGTTGCGCAGGATCTCGTCGAGGACACCGGCTTTAGCGCATTTGCCGCTGGCAACCTTGATGACTCTTGGCGTCAGCAGCCAGGTACACCGGCTTACTGCACCGAGTTGACATTGCCGGCGTTGAAATTGGCGCTGGACGCGGCTGACAAAACCCGGGCGGCGCAAAACCGCGACGCGTTGATCGCCAGGTTCATGGCGCCCGGCAGTCAGCTTTCACATGAACAAATCGTTGCCTTGAATCGCGCCATGACAGCCTGACTGTCTCGTATGTCCTGGCAGGGCTCAAGATGTTCCTGGCCGCTCTATCGTTCCAACCACTCGGGATGAAGCTGAACAAAGTGCGCTTGCAGCCATTCGAGAAGAACCTGCACTTGCGGCGCCAGGTGCGTCCGGCTTGGGTATAGCAACGACACTGGGCGAGGAGCTGGTCGAAAGGGTCTTAGAATCTCCACCAAAGCGCCGCTTTCCAGATACCCGGCCACAGCGATGCCCGGCGCCTGGATTATTCCGAAGCCCGACACACCGCACTGCACGTACGCATTCGATTCAGTGACGGTGATGGCGGGGTTGCTTACAAACGCTCGATCCTGGCCTTCCACCATGAAATGCCAGGGCAATGGCCTGCTGCTCTGACCGGACAAGAAGTTCACGCCTCGATGGGCGACCAAGTCGCCAAGTGTCTCGGGTTCGCCGTGCCTGGCAAGATATTCGGGCGCCGCGCACGTCACCATTGTCGCCCATGCAACGGGGCGAGCGACTAATGTCGAGTCCGGTAGATCGCCTATGCGCAACGCACAGTCTATGCCCTCTCCTATCAAGTCAACGGCTCGGTCGGTCACGCCCAGTATCACGTTGATGCCAGGGAAGGTGCTGGTGAACGCTTTCAGGCTTCTGATGAAATCCATTTGCGCGAAAGCGGTCGGGATATCGACGCGAAGTCGGCCCGTAAGCTTTGCCCCGGTGCGGTCGAACATCGAAGTTGCGGAAGAAATGTCCGCAAGAATCTCCTGTACCCGCCCATAGAATCGCTCGCCCTCGGCGGTGAGCGCCACCTTTCTGGTCGTGCGCTGGAAAAGGCGCACACCCAATGATGTCTCCAGCTCCTGAATGGAACGGGTGACCTGCGGCCGCCCTATATCCAGCGACTCGGCAGTTTTTGTGAAGCTGCCGAGTTCGGCAAGCCTGGCGAATAGACGCATTGATTGCAGCAATTCCATGATGTCAGGTCCTGGCGAACGCTATTGTTGCCGCAGAATATAACAATCATGTCTTTTTTCACGCATTTATTGCGCCGCTCCAAAAGCGAACCATGTACACAAGGCGAACCCTCTGCGGTTTGCCGTCACTGACTCGTTTGGAGATTCACAATGAAAGCCTGGCTATTGAAAGACTTCGGACTCGACAATCTGCAACTGGAAGAGACGGCTACCCCACGCCCGGGGCCCGGCGAATTGCTGGTCAAGGTTGGCGCTGTCTCGCTCAATTTTCGCGACAAGGCCATCGTTGACGGCATTTATGAGCCGCATAAGGTGCCCAAGCCCCTCATTCCCGTAAGTGATGCGGCCGGAACAGTGGTCGCACTTGGCGATGGTGTGACGCGCTTCAAGATCGGTGATCGGGTCAACTCGCACCTCTACTCCCGTTGGCTGGATGGCGAGCCCGGACCCAATGAGCCGGATTACTGTTTTGGATCACCATTGCCCGGTGGCTTGGCCGAATACATGATCATCCATCAGGAAAGCGCCGTGGGTGCGCCCGACAACATGAGCGATGAAGAGGCCGCTACGCTGCCGATTGCCGCGCTCACGGCATGGTATTCACTGGTGGACTTCGGGCAGATTGAGCCTGGACAAACCGTATTGGTCCAAGGCACTGGCGGTGTGTCGATATTTGCCGTGCAGATCGCAACTGCGCTCGGCGCCAAGGTGATCGCAACGTCGAGCAGCGACGAAAATCTGCAAGCTGTGAAGGGATTGGGGGCCGTAGCAGGCGTGAACTACAGGACTACGCCAAACTGGGCAGACGAAGTGCTGAAGCTGACCGAGGGTAAAGGCGTGGATCTGCTGCTGGATGTGGCCGGAGGCAGCGGCATCAATCAATCGATCGCAGCGACCAAGGCATCCGGGCGGATTGCGCAGATCGGCTTTTTGACCGGCCAGACTGCGGAACTCGAACTGATGCCTCTTATCTTTCGCCAGACAACCATTCGCGGTATTGCGGTGGCGCCGCGCTCATCGTTCGAGCGGATGAATGCATTTCTCAACCAACACAGGATTCGCCCAGTGATCGATCAGGTGTATCCGTTCGAGAAAGCCCGGGAAGCTTACGAGCACCTGGCAAAAGGAGCATTTGGAAAGGTTGTAATCAAGATCGCCTGAACCACTGAGGCGCCACCATGGCGCCTTTTTGCGGGCAGGCCGCATCGCATCAAGACAAAGAGGCTTCCGCGCGTTGCTGCGCGGCTCCTTTGGGCCTGAACATCTGCTGCCACTCAAGCTGCGCCTGGACAACAGCCACTGCCTCCAGCACCTTCTGTGCCCAGCCCTCGTCCTGCGGATGCACCACGACAACACGAAAGCCATGGTCATCGCCTTCGAGCTGCACGCCTTCCGAGTCATCGACATGCAAGTCGATATCGAATGCCGGCGGGTACTTGGAGGGTGAGTTCTCCAGCCCATGCACCGTCAGGGCACGGTTGTGCAGGACGCTGTTGACCACACCGTCGACGCGGATGCCGTACAGCAGCAGCCAACGGCGGATATAGGACGGCGTGCGGCCGGACGAGGTGTAGACCCAGATACTGCAATCCTGGCGGCGCAGTTCCCGGATCAGCGAGCGGGTGCCCCTGCGCAGCGGCTCACCCAGCCAACGGTGAATGCAGGCCGGAAGCCGGCTTTGCTCGACTTCGCAATGGTGGAGTTGGCAGGCGAGTGTGTCATCGATATCAAACGAAATCCGTATGCGCTGGCGCTTGAACAGCTGCGTCGGCAATGCGCCGCGGATGGCCTGCCCTACCCGGCTGCTGAATGTTCTGCATTTGACGTCCATCAATGGCCACCTTGGGAAAGCGGCAAAGACTCGCCTTTGAGAAAAAACTTCATTGGGTCGGGTGCCTGTTCTTCCAAAAACGCTGCGTATTTTTTCTTGATCTTGGGCAATTCGTACAACGCCTTGACGCCATGCTTGGCAGAGTTGCGTATCACCGAGGATGGGTTGAAATAGCCTTCGGCATTTTCCAGTGTCAGCACAAACGGCGGCAAGCCCGCGCGCATCAGCAGATAGCTGACAATAAGCGACCCACTGCGGTTGTTACCTTCGATGAACAACTGTGGCTTGCTGAGAATCCGTACATAGACGCCTGCCGCGCGCTTCCACACCGACTCGCTGCGATAGGCACAATACCAGTTGTACAAATCCTTGATGCCTCCTTCAACATTGTTGAAGAAATGCGCCTCGGTCGCTGCCAGGTGATGGGCGTATTCCAACCGGCGCGCCGGGTCCCGGCCGCAGAGCACCGTGGCGTTGATCTCCAGCATCAGGTTCAGTTGCTGCAGATCGAACAGGTCGACGCCGCGGGCAACATATTCGTCAACCAACGCATAACCTTCAAGCACATTCTGCAGCACTTCATCGGTCAACGGGTCACGCGGCTCGGTGAAGTGCCGGCTGAGCTGGGCGAAGCGGTCCTGCACTTCCCGTAGTGCGCGTTCAATCGCTGGCAAATCAAGGCGATGCGTAGCAGGCATTGGTGCTCCTTGGAAAACGCTTGGTAAATGTCTACCGGATGCCCGCCAAATCCATTTGGCTTCTGCAGGGATGCGGCCTTGACCTGATGTGTGGCTTAGCTGAACTTGCCGCTGATGTAATCGCCGGTCATCTGTTCACGCGGGTTGTCGAAAATCTGCGTCGTCGGGCCCATCTCGACCAGATAACCGGTGCGCGTGCCCTGGGAAATATCCACCGAGAAAAACGCCGTGGTGTCAGCCACGCGGATGGCCTGCTGCATGTTGTGGGTCACCAGGGCGATGGTGTAGTCCTTCTTCAACTCGACCATCAGCTCCTCGACCCGCCGGGTAGCGATCGGGTCGAGTGCCGAACACGGTTCATCCAACAGCAGCACTTCCGGCTCGGTAGCGATGGCGCGGGCAATGCACAGGCGCTGTTGCTGGCCGCCGGAGAGCGACAGGCCGCTGACCTTGAGCTTGTCCTTGACTTCGTCCCACAGCGCGGCGCCTTGCAGCGCATGCTTGACCCGGTCACCGATGTCGCCCTTGTAGCGGTTGAGGCGCAGGCCGAACGCGACGTTGTCGAAAATGCTCATCGAAAACGGGTTCGGCTGCTGGAATACCATGCCGATGTAACGGCGCACGACCACCGGGTCAACACCCTTGCCGTAGACGTCCTGTCCGAGGAAATGCACGTGGCCTTCGAAACGGAACCCTTTCACCAGGTCGTTCATCCGGTTGAGGCTGCGCAGCACGGTGCTCTTGCCACAGCCGGAAGGACCGATGAACCCGGTGATCTTGTTTTTCTCGATCGGCACATGGCTGTCACGGACCGCCATGAAGTTGCCATAAAAAATCTTGTCCAGTTTGCAGTCCATGACTACAGGTGCCTGGGTGACAAACGGAGCGGCTATTTGCGCAGTGGATACGTTCAAGATCAGATGCTCCCGTTCTTAATACTTGGGCTTGCCGAAAATACGGCTGATGATGTTCACGAACAGCACGATCATCACCAGCACCAGTGAGGCCGCCCATGCGAGCTCGAGCTGGTTGTCGAAAGGCATCCCGGAGAAGTTGTAGATCAGCACCGCCAGCGAGGCCGTCGGGTTCATGACCTCGAGATTGCCCTGGTGGTAAATCCAGTAGTTGCTGAACAGCGCGGTAAACAGCAGCGGCGCGGTCTCGCCCGCGGCACGTGCCACGGCCAGCATGACGCCGGTGAGGATGGCCGGCATGCCGGTCGGCAAGACGATTTTCCAGATCACCTGGGAGCGGGTGCAGCCCATGCCATAGGCGGCATCCTTCATGATCTTGGGCACCATTCGCATCGACTCTTCCGCCGTCAGCACGACGATCGGCAGCATCAGCACGGCCAGTGCCACGCCGCCCGCCGGCGCCGAATACGTACCGGTGGTCATCACCACCAGGGCGTAGGCGAATACCCCGGCCAGGATCGACGGCAGGCCGGTGAGCATCTTCGCGGCAAACCGCGCGGCGTTCCCCAACTTGCTGTCCGGCCCCAGCTCAGCCAGGAAGACGGCGGCCATGATGCCGATCGGCACCGCGATGGCTGCCGCGATACCGACCATCACGAAGGTACCGGCCATGGCGTTGCCGAAGCCGCCACCCATCTCGAAGCCGGTCGGTGGCAGTTCGGTAAAGACTTCCAGGTTCAGGCGCGCGCCACCACGGGTGATCAGCATGTAGAGCACGGAAATCAGCGGCACGCTGGCAAGCAGCGCGCCCGCCCAGACCAGGGTGGTCAGGATCAGGCTGCGCAGTGCGCGGCCTTCGAACTTGCGCTGCAAGCTGGGCATCGCGCCCGCTGGCGCGGTCAAGTCTGTTGCTGCAGTGAGGTCTGTCATCACTTATTACCCCGTTGGGCATACATCATGATCATCGAACCAAAAATGTTCACGATCAGCGTAATCAACATCAATACCAGGGCCGCATACATCAACACCTCGATCTCGTTCGGCCCGGCCTCGGGGAAGTTCAACGCCAGCAGGGCAGCAAGCGTGTTGGCCGGAGCAAACAGCGAGAGGGAAATGTTGTTGGCGTTGCCGACCAGCATGGCCAGCGCCATCGTCTCGCCCAGGGCGCGCCCGAGGCCCAGCACCAGGGAACCGAATATGCCGGTGGCGGCAGAAGGCACCATCACCTTGAGAATCGCTTCCCAGTGAGTCGTCCCCATGCCGTAGGCGGCCTGCTTGGTTTTCATCGGTACGCCGGTGAGCGCATCCTGCGAAACGGCGGCGATGGTTGGCAGAATCATGATCGCAAGCACCAGCGCCGCCGGCAGCAGCCCGGGCCCGCTCAGGGACGTGCCGAAAAAAGGTATCCAGCCGAGTTCGCTGTTCAGCCAGGTTGTCAGCGGTCGGATCGCCGGGATCACCACGTAGATCCCCCACAGGCCATAGACCACGCTGGGGATGGCCGCGAGCAGTTCGACGATGGTGCGGAAAATCGCCGCGAGCTTGGGCGGCAGGAAATCCTGGGTCAGAAAAATTGCCATGCTGACGCCGAAAAATCCGGCGATCAACAGCGCGATCAAGGCGCTGTAGAGCGTGCCCCAGATAGCCGGCAGGATGCCGTATTTGCCCTGGTTGACGTCCCAGACGCTGCCCAGGAGCACGTCGAAACCGTGTTTCTCCATGCCGGGAATTGCCTTGCGTCCCACCTCGAACACCAGCGCAAATACCAGCGCCAGAATCAGCACCACGCCGATGCGCGCTAGCGCACGGAAAGTGCGATCAACCAGGAAATCCTTCGTCGAGGGTGGCTGGCAGGCAGAGTCCGGATTAACCGGTACGACAAAAGGTTTGTTCATGGGCTAAGTCCGGAACAGGGGGAAAACTCTCCCGGCGTGGCGCGGAGGCACACACCGAGAGAGACCTCACGGTGTTACTGAATGTTGGCGGATGCCTTGCGAACCTGCTCGACGACCGACGCCGGCAATGGGATGTAACCCATCGAATCGGCAATCTTCTGCCCCTCGGTCAGGCTGTATTCGACCATTTCACGCATGGCCTTGGCCTTGGCCGGGTTGCCGTTGTCCTTGCGGAAGATCATCCAGGTGTAGGACGTGATCGGGTAGGACTTGGCGCCGTCCGGATCCGGCAGCCAGGCCACCAGGTTTTCCGGCATCTTCACCGCCGCCAGCGCCTCTGCACCGCTCTCGGCGTTCGGCACGACGTAATTGCCGGCCTTGTTCTGCAGTTGGGCGAAGTCGACCTTGGCGAGCTTGGCGAAGCCGTATTCGATATAGCCAATCGCGCCTGGGGTCTGACGCACAGTCGCGGTCACGCCATCGTTTTTCGGCGACTTGATGAACTTGTCACTGGCCGGCCAGTTGACGGTGTTGCCCTCGCCCAGCGCCGTCTTGAACTCCGGGTTGATGGTTGCCAGGTGCTTGGTGAACACCGCGGTGGTACCGCTGGAGTCCGCACGTACAACGACGGTGATCGGCGTATCGGTGAGTTTCAGGTCCGGGTTGGCGGCAGCGATCTGCGGATCGTTCCATTTGGTGATCTTGCCCAGGAAGATGTTCGAGTACACATCGCGTGGCAGCTTGAGGCCCTTGGGATTGCCCGGCAGGTTGTAGGCCAGCACGATTTCACCGGCGGTCATCGGCAACAACTGCACGCCTTCGGCAACCTTGGCGATGTCTTCCTCTTTCATCGCCGAGTCACTGGCGGCGAAATCAACGGTCTTGTTCAGAAAGTCCTGTACGCCCGCACCGCTGCCCTTGGATTGGTAATCCACGGTGACACCGTCGGATTTCTTGCTGAAATCCTTGAACCAAGTCAGGTAGATCGGAGCTGGAAAACTCGCCCCAGACCCCGTCAGACGGACGTTCTCTGCAGCGAAGGACGCCGAGGTGGCACAAAGAGAAACCGTAACGGCGAGCGCAGCAGACTTCATCAAACTTTTCATTAAAAGAAATTCCTTGTGATGACGGGCCGGGGAACTCTGCAACATTCTTGTTACGGTTTTATGAATGCGCAGTGGCAAAGTGCACTTATGTCCTTCAGATATCGCCTACACCATGGCGGCGGTTGTAATCGCCTCGTAACAAATTACGACTAACACTTCGCCATCTCCTACGACGCGAGCCCACAACCATGTCCTCGACAGACGACACCTTGATACAGCGCATCCACCGTGAACTGCTCGATCACAGCGATGAAGAACTGGAGTTGGAGCTGGCCGAAGACGGACACGACCTGGATGCCCTGTTCGATGGACAGGCTCCAGAAGGGTCAGAAAAAGAAGCCCGGAGAATCTATTTCAGCGAACTGTTCCGCCTGCAAGGCGAACTGGTGAAGTTGCAAAGCTGGGTGGTCAAGACGGGCCACAAGGTGGTGATCCTCTTCGAAGGGCGCGACGCTGCCGGCAAAGGCGGAGTCATCAAACGTATCACCCAGCGCCTCAACCCTCGGGTCTGCCGGGTGGCCGCCCTGCCCGCCCCGAACGACCGCGAACGCACCCAATGGTATTTCCAGCGCTACGTTTCACACTTGCCGGCCGCCGGTGAAATCGTCCTGTTCGACCGCAGCTGGTACAACCGCGCCGGCGTCGAACAGGTCATGGGCTTTTGCAACGACGATCAGTACGAAGAATTCTTCCGGACCGTGCCCGAGTTTGAACGCATGCTGGCCCGCTCAGGCATCCAGCTGATCAAGTACTGGTTCTCCATTTCCGACCAGGAACAGCACCTGCGCTTTCTCAGTCGTATCCATGACCCGCTCAAGCAATGGAAACTGAGCCCCATGGACCTGGAGTCCCGGCGGCGCTGGGAGGCGTACACAAAGGCCAAGGAGATCATGCTGGAGCGCACCCATATCGCCGAGGCGCCATGGTGGGTCGTGCAAGCCGACGACAAGAAAAAAGCGCGACTCAACTGTATCCACCACCTGCTCGGCCAGATGCCCTATGAAGAAGTCGAGCTCCCGGTGATCGAGCTACCGGAACGCGTCAGGCAGGAAGACTACTTCCGCAGTCCGACGCCGCCGGAAATCGTCGTTCCTCAGGTTTATTGAGATAACCGGATGGGGTGCCCTGCGCCGGGCGCCCCCTTCTATCGCCTGACATGTTCCTGTCAGCCTCCCGTCACCCTGACGTCAGATCGTCCCGCCTAAAGTAACGCCAGGATTGTTCCTGCGGCGCCAGCGCCAACCTGTGGGAGCGAGCCTGCTCGCGAAGACGTCAGCACATCCCATAGCGATGCAAGCTGGACCGGCGCTTTCGCGAGCGGGCTCACTCCCACGGGGTCCTGGCTTGAGCAAGGATTTGAATCCGCCGTTGTTCTTTTGCTGGAGCCCTTGTCATCAGCCGGAAGGAGACACGCAATGAACCACCCTGACGGGCACGACAGCGCACTTGACCACTTCGTCTGGCCGATGACGCCAGACGGCATTCTGAGCCGCAGAGACCTGTTGCTTCGCCTGGGCGCTGAACAGCAACTCATGGCCGCACAGGACCCTGTGTGCAGGCGCGACCAACGAGACTACCTGCTTTCACTGATCGATTCGGCCCCGACACTGAACCATGGCGCTGAGCACCGTTCAGGCTTCGACGCCCAGCGAATGCGTAATGTCATCAGCGAAGCGGCCACGAAAAGCCATTGGGGCAAGCCTTCAGGAGGTCGCCGAACGCAGGGCATCGCCGCCCACTACGATGCGCAGAGCTACATGGCCGCGGTACTCGATGTCGAGCTGAGCGACGAGGGTCGCCTGATTGTGCATGACACGGTGTTTGTCGCGGACCTGGGCGCTGTAGAAAACCCCGGCCGCCTGCGCGCTCAGCTGGAAGGCGCGTGCCTGATGGGCGTCGCGTTCGTGGCCTCTGCTGAATTTGGCGCGACGGCCGCTGATCTGTGCCCGACCCTCGCGCAGCGGCCCCGCTGGCCACTCGTCTCATGGTTGCCAGGGCACATCGCGGTACACCTGATCAACCCCACGGGTGTGCTCCAGGCCCGGCAGCCCAGCCAGGTGAGCTACGTACCCGTCGTCCGGGCCTTGTGCAATGCAATCGGCAAAGCCTCGGCCAACCGCACCAGCGATTTGCCGTTCAGAAGCCGGTTGCTCGAAAGAACGGGCGGACGTTAAGTCACTGCCGGCTTCAAATCAAACCCAGCGTCAGGGCCTTCAGCGTCGCCGCCGCCCGGGTGGTGCATTGAAGCTTGCGGAACACGCTTTCGACATGGGTGCGCACCGTGCTCGGGCTGATACCCAGCTGGCGCGCCACCTCTTTGTTGCTTCCCCCGGTACTGATGCGCCGAAGAATCTCGGTTTCACGCTCGGAGAGCAGTCCACCGCCCGGCTTGCAGGCTGTCATTGTGGTCTCCCCGCGTGATGCCGCCATTACCGCCTGGCAGGCCCGATGATCGAACCGTCCCTGATCCGCCTCGGCCAACAACAGGCAACTCGCTTCGTCGTGACTCAAGGCCGGCCGCCACGGCCGCTCGCTGAGCATCGCCTGCCAAGCCAGGGCCGCGGCGAGCAAACGATGTTCGGTTTGCAACGTGTCGCCGCCCAAGCTGCGGAAATAACCGCTGCCATCCAGGCGCTCATAGGCATGCGCCGCCAGCTGACCCGGCACCGCCAGGGCGGGTATCTGGCCACAGGCTCGCGATGTCCAGTAAGGCACCAACCGCACTTGCTCAAGATCCCCGTCGAGCAAGGCTCCCGGTGTATTCCAGAGGCGATTGGGCACCGCCGCGCGGCCGATGCCATGGATCAGCGCCGCTTGACCGAGATGGTCAATGGCCGGCGCCGACAGCCCAGAAAGCCTGGCGGCCTCTCGAACCAGCTCCGAGGCACGTCGCGAGTACCCCGCCAGCCACGGCAGCTTGAGATCGATCACATCAGCAACCAGGCTCAACGGCACCTGTGCCGTGGCGACCTGCGAATCAACTGACTGCGGCGTGCGCAGTTGATCCAGCCAGTCTTCGGCGTTTTGCAGCATTTCAGTGGCAAGCGCTGTCGGATAACGGCGATCGCGCTTGCTGGCAATCCATTGCAATGCGCTCTCCAGCCCATGCGTACGGGACAGAATCTCCAGATCCCCCGCCAGCAACACCTGATAAACCACCTCCGGCACCTGCGGATGTCGCAGGCCGGATGGCCTTCCCTCACCGTCGTATTGCTCGAACACATGACGCAGACCCTGTTCGACTTCGGTCTTCAATCCCAATGTGTGAGCGATATCACCGGACACTTCGCAATGAATCTGTGCCAGCGGCGTCGACCGGCGCATCGCCCGCTGTCCCGCTTCGCTGAGGGTATGCGTCAGCATTGCGTTGCGGCCCTCGACGTCATCGCCCAGCAGCCGGGTGAAGCCCTCGGCATTGGCGGTGCAGCCTGACCAGCGCAGCAAGGCCACCTGGCGTCCGGTCTCGGTGTGCTCGCCAGCACCGTTGCAAGTCTGCGCGAGCATCTGCACCAAGCGGGCGGTGCGACGCGACTGATCGAACGGCTGGCCCATGCTCAGGTCGCCGACCATGGACAACGCCAGGATGGCGTCTTCCACCCCGATACAGTCAGCTGTCGTCATCTCGTTACCTCCATGTATCTGATTGAATGTTGATGGCCTCGGATAAACGACCGATACCCGGGCCGCCGAGTATCGCCGAAACTGCGCTCACCCCAAACAGGAGATCGCATCATGTTCAAACCCAAGGCCCTTGCCCTCACACTCGCCATGACCGGTTCATTGTTCGGCGGCGCCGTCCATGCCGCGCCACAACAGCCTTCAGTCGTGATCGTCCATGGCGCTTTCGCCGACGGCTCCGACTGGGGCAAGGTCGTCCCGCTGCTGCAGGCGGAAGGCATCAAGGTCACCGTCGTACAAAACCCGCTGACTTCGCTGGCTGACGATGTCGCCGCCACGCAGCGTGTACTGAACAACCAGGAGAGCGACGTCGTGTTGGTCGGCCATTCCTGGGGCGGCACTGTCATCAGCGAGGCCGGCACCGACAAGAAAGTTCGCAGCCTGGTGTACGTCGCCGCGTTTGCTCCGGATGCCGGTCAAGCCGTCAAGGATCTGGGCAAGGAATACCCGGCTCCATCCGGCGTGAAAGACATCGCCGCCGACAAGAACGGCTTCCTCTACATGACCACCGAGGGCATGGCTCGCGGTTTTGCCCAGGACCTTCCCCCAGCACAAACCGCGGTAATGGCCGCGACGCAAGGGCCGATCCGCGCCTCGGCCTTCGATGACAAGACCAGCGCCGCTGCCTGGAAAGGCAAGCCGACCTGGTACGTCGTGGCCAAGGAAGACCGGATGATCCAGCCGGACCTGCAAAGGGCTTTCGCCAAGAAGATCGGTGCCAAGGTCAGCGAAATCGAAGCCAGCCACGTGCCACAGCAATCACGCCCGGCAGACGTCGCAAAAGTCATTATCCAGGCTGTACAGAAGAGCCAGTAACCCAAGCCGCTGCTGCGCTGAACTCGACAACAATTAGCCTGCAAAGGAAGCCCGCTCATGCCCGTGAATCCCGCCCTGAAGAAGCACCATTACGACTTTATTGTCTGCGGGGCGGGGACTGCCGGTTCCGTCGTTGCAGGACGGCTGGCCGAGAATCCCGAGGTCCAGGTATTGCTCATCGAGGCCGGCGGCGGCGATGAGCATCCACATGTGCTGGAACCGCAGCATTGGCCGTTGAACCTGGGCAGCGAGCGCGATTGGAACTTCGTCGGTGCAGCCAACCCTCACCTCAACGACAGGAAGATGCCGCTGAACATGGGACGCGGGTTGGGCGGCGGGTCCAGCGTCAATGTCATGCTGTGGGCCCGAGGTCACAAGAACGACTGGGAAGACTTCGCCGCCGACAGCGGCGATCCTGCTTGGGGCTACGCCTCGGTCCTGAAGATCTATCAACGCGTGGAAGACTATCGGGGCATCGCCGATCCGCTGCGTCGCGGCAACGGCGGACCGGTTCATGTTGCGCCTGTCCGGGACGCCCAACCGATTGCCAACGCCATGCTCAGTGCAGCTGCCGCAGTGGGTATCCCCACCTTTGAAAATCCCAACGGCGCCATGATGGAGGGCCGCGGAGGTGCGGCCTTGAACGATCTCATCGTCAAGGATGGCCGGCGTCATTCGATCTACCGCGCCTACGTCGCTCCACGCTGCGGCCAGCCCAACCTCACCGTCCTGACCGATACGCTTGTCAGCCGGGTGCTCTTCAGCGACCAACGCGCCATCGGCGTGCAGACCATCAGCAATGGCCAGGCCGAGTGCTTCTACGCCGAACACGAAGTCATTCTTTCGCTGGGTGCGGTCAACACGCCCAAGGTCCTGATGCAATCCGGCGTGGGGCCGGAGGATGAATTGCAGCGCCATGGCATTGCGCTCGTCCAGCACCTGCCCGGCGTCGGCGCCAACCATCAGGACCACGTGTCCTTTGCGGTTATCTTCGAATACGCGAAGCCGCAACCGGTGGGTTACGGCGGCTCGGAGGCGACGCTCTACTGGAGCAGCGAAAGCGTCTTGCATCTTCCGGACATGTTCCACTGCCAGGTTGAATTTCCAGTGCCCAGCGCAGAGACCGCCGCACTCGGTGTTCCCGCCCATGGCTGGACGATGTTCGCTGGCCTTGCCCACCCGCAAAGTCGCGGGCGGATCACGCTCAGCGGCCCGGGTGTGAGCGATGCTCCGATCATTCAGCCCAACACCCTGTCGCACCCGACCGATCGGCGCAACGCCCTGGAAAACATTCGTTTCGTCCAGGAACTGGGCGCCCAGACGCCGTTCAAGGGCTTGGTAAAGGGCGAAAGCCTGCCTGGAAAACTGCACACCCAAGCGTTGGAAGACTATGCTCGCAACGCTGCGGTGACCTACTGGCACCAGTGCGGTACGGCAAAGATGGGCCGGGACGCGATGTCCGTGGTGGACAGTCAATTACGCGTCTACGGAATCCAGGGCCTGCGCATTGCCGATGCGTCCATCCTGCCCCATGTCACGAGCGGCAACACGATGGCGCCCTGCGTCGTGATCGGTGAGCGGGCCGTGGAAGCTATCCGCGCCACCTGTGAGCTATAAGCCTCGACGCTGACGCAAGCTTTGCGGCTCACCTTTTTGACAAGGGCCAGGATTCAACCCGGTTCTTTCCAGAACGCTTGGCCGCGTAAAGCGCCGAGTCAGCGGCCTTCAACAGTGCGTTTTGATTGGCCCCGCAGGTTTGTGTGGAGGACACTCCGAAAGAAGCAGTCGCAGTGAGCGTCTGGCCGTGATCAACCAGACTCATCTCTTCCAGAGACACCCGTATGGATTCGGCTCGGGCCACAGCACCTTCGGGCGGACAGTCCGGAAGGATGATGATCAGCTCTTCCCCGCCAAATCGGCAGGCAATGTCGGAGGATCTCAGCGATTGCACTATCAAGGCGGAAGCCGCACGCAGCACGGCGTCGCCTGCTGAGTGGCCATAAGAGTCATTCAACTGCTTGAAGTTATCGAGGTCGATCATCACGACACTCAGGCACGCCCCGTTGCGCTCGGCGCGCACCAGCTCGCGGTTGAGCGTCTCGTCCATGAAGCGGCGGTTGTACAGCCCGGTCAGCGGGTCCTTTATGGACTGGGTTTCCAACACCTGGCGCATGCGGCCATTCGCCAACGCCAGTGCCGTTTGTTCCGCCACGGCTTCAGCGATCTGCAGGCCCTCCTCGGACAGGTCGCGCAAGCCGACTTGACGGATATGCAACAGGCCGAGGATTTCACCGTAAGCCATCAACGGAAGACAACAATCAGTCACTGGGTCAGTGCCAGACGCTGCTGGGTAATGAGGGCAGCGAAGATCGTGGTTGTGCACCGACAAATGCCAGCGTCCCCGCCTGATCGCCCAGCAATCCTTGGGGTTGAGTATCGCATCGATGCCCTTTTCCTCGGCCTGTCCCCACGCTGCGGCGTGTTGCAGGACATCAGCCGAGTTGCGATAGAGGAAGAACTCCCCCTCGCTTGCAGGTATCAACTTTTGGCAGTAAGTACTGGCCAACTGAAGCGTTTCCTTCTGGGACAACTCCGTCTGCATCAGCCTGGCCATTTCCGCGAGAAGCCCAATCTCGCCATTTCGGCGTTTCAAACGCGCCAGGCTCAGGCTCAGTTGATCGCTGGCCAGGTTGGCCGCCACGGCAGACTCCGATTGACGGCGGACACTGCTGCGCATGGACAGGTAGATGAAACGTCCTAACCCCAGGGTAACGATAAAGCTGAGGATGGAAATCGCGACCGCCCAACGAATGTTGCTCAAAAGCTGCCGTTCGAGCGCCACAAGCTCCTCTGTTTCGTCAGCAATGAGCTCCGCAGTCAAGGCGCGCACGGTGTCCATCAGTTCCTTGCCGCCACCAGCGGCGATCTCGGCCTCTGCCGCATCATTGCCGTTATGGCTGACCAGCTTCACGACCCTGTCCAGGTGGACCATTTTCAGCTCGGCGTGCCGGATGAATGCTTCGACACGCGCAATCTCTTCGGCCGGATCCCCTTGGTAGGCAATTCGCAGGCTTTTGATGGCAGGAGGCAAGTGAGACACGGCGACATAGTACGGCTGTAGAAAGTCGTCCTTTTCCGTCAAGGCGTAGCCACGCTCGCCGGTCTCCGCGTCGACCAGAAACCCCTGGACATTGCGGATACGCTCGATCTGCGACTCGACCACGTTTCGCTCCAGACGTGTCTCATTGGTCCAGAACAACGTGATCGGCCCCACCGCCGCGGTGACGGCCATGACGGCAGTCGCGGTGGCGGCGGCAAAAAGAAGGCTGGCTTTACGATCAGGCATTGACGATTGCGCTCTTGGATATCAAACGATGTCGGCCTGATGAAGAAAATATGTAACGAAACAGAACCGGAAAACGGTTTATCGCATTACGCAATAGGGCAGGCAAGTCGTATCGCCAGTTTTAGCCGGCATACCGATATCAGCGAAAGCGCCGGGGCGGTCGAGGATGGTATTCGCTCGGGCCGTCCCAATCTCTTGAAGCTGCTTTCGCCCGAATCCAAGTGAATCAAGCCCGGAACCATTCCCTGCGCTCATCCAGCGTGTGGCGGATCAGTTCGATGAGCATCTGCACCTGCGGCACTGGCCGGGCCTCGGTGCTCGCCGCCATCCACAGGTGGCGCTGCATCGGCTGCTCAAACAACCCCGGCAAGGCGACCAGGCCGCGATCGAAATGGCTCATGTATTGCGGCAACAGGCCAATGCAGGCGCAGCAGCGGATCATTTCCAGCATCAACTCATAGGATTGCACTTGCACCACGCCGGCGCGACGTTGCTCGACGAGGGTATTCCAAGGCGTGAAACTGCCCACCTGGCTGTCGGCCTGCCATTGCACCAACATGTAGTCGTCCAGCTCTTCCAACCGGCGCGGACGGCTGGCCGGGCGGGAATAACGCTTGGCGATGTAGGGCAGATAGTCCAGCCGCGCCAGCCGCTCCGGCGGCTGTGACGCAACGCTCGGCACCGGCGTCGATTCCTGCCCGTCACTCAGCCACAGCACCAGGTCGGCACTGACCGCCTGCAGCGCCAGTTCGCTGTCCAGCGTGATGATTTGCAAGCGCACGCTGGCGTTGCGGCGCAGCAATGAGATCAGGTCACGACCCAGAAGGTCATGCAGGATCGACTCGGCCACTGCAAGGCGAATCAACGGTTGATCGGCCAGCGCTGGCGGACCGTCCTCGCCCAGGGTGAGCAAGCGCGCCTGCAATTGCCGTCCTTCGCGGGTAAGCGCCAGGGTGCTGCCCTGGAAGCTGAACAGTGATCGCTGCAGGCGAGCTTCCAGTTGGGCCAACTGCTTGCGCAGCCAGGTGGCCTTGACGTTCAGGCTGCGGGACGCCTGCATGAAACAGCCGCAACGGGCGCTGACCAAAAAACACTGCGCTACCTGGGGCTCGATGCCAGCGGCCAAGGCCAACCACGGCTCAGGCGCGCGCAAGGGCGCGCGGTATGCGGTGACAGCCTGGCGTCCTGCGGGCTCTATGAAAGACATGAGTGACTCCCTGTCATTTAAAAACCGATAAGCGTGGCGAGGGAGCTTGCTCCCGCTGGACTGCGCAGCAGTCCCGATAAACCAGCTACCGAACCTCCTCCAGCACCTTGCTCAACTGCGCGCCATCAATGCTCAACGTCGCGGTGTCGAGCATGCCGTCCAGGTAGGCCTTGGCGATCTGCTCCTGGCGCTGGGCACGCAAGGCCTGGGTCAGGCGCTCGCGGACTTCATCCAGGGTCGCTTCCCGCGCCGGTTGCTGCTCGGTGAGCTTGATCACATGGAAGCCCGCCGCGCTCTGCACCGGGTCCGATACCGCGCCTACCTTCAATCGCACCACCGTCTCGCGCACCGTGGGCACCAGTTGCTGCAACGGCTGGAAGCCGCTGTCGCCACCGCGCTCGGCACTGGCGCGGTCCTGGGAATAACGGCTGGCCAGCGCGGCGAATTCAGCCGGCGCGGCCTGGGCCTTTTTGCTCAGTTCCACGGCTTGGCGGCGCACCGCCTCGACGGTCTGTGGCTCGGTCGCCGCGAGGAAAATCTGGCTCACCCGGTACAGCGCCGGCGCCGTCCAGTTGGCTTTTCCCGCTTCGTAGGCCTGTTTCAGTTCATCCTCGCTGGGATAGCCGGCCGGCACCTGGCTGACCGACTGCAGATAATCCCGAAAGACAATCTGCTCGGTCGCAGCGCGCATCTGGCGCTCCACTTCCGGGCGCTGACGCCAGCCTTGGGCATCGGCCTGCTCCAGCACGGCTTTTTCCGCCAGTCTTGCGCGGATCCAGCCCTCCAGTGCGGCGCGGTTGCCGCGCATCTGCTGGCGTACCTCGGGGGCAAGCGCCGCTAGCAACGCCTTGAGTTCTTCCGGGCTGACCTGCTGGCTGCCCAACCGCGCCAGGCTCGGCGACTCGCTTGTCGCCACGCTGACCGATTGCACCGCCGCCACCGGATCGTTGCCGGGACGCAAGCCGAGGGCAACAGCCACGGCGACCAGGCCCAGCGCCGCAGCGCTGATGACAAACGTTGGCTTTTTCACAGTGCGGCGGCCTCCTCCGGCGCGGCCTCAGCGGGCTCGGCGCCGGTGTGCAGGCGGGCGGCGTTCTGGCTGAACTCGCGCAGGTAGACGATGAATTCCTGAAGCAACCGGTCCCACAGTTCCAGGTTGCTGCGCAGGTGCTCGGCGCTGACGCCGGCCGCCACCACCACGTCCATTTCCATCACCAGGAATTCGCCCTGTACCGACAACCGGGCAAAGCGTCGCGAGGCGTTCCACAGCTCCGCCAGCCCGGCCGGCAGCTCACCCTGCACGCGCAAGGCACAGCTGAAGGTGAAGTCCAGGTATTGGCCCGGCGTCGGTGTCGGATTGCCGAAGCGCACGGCATAACCGATGCCTTGGCTGGCGCTGAGCAGTTGCACGATACCGTTCTGCTCCGTTTCGTTGACCCGATAACCGACGGCTTGCAACACCTCGGTGAGGGACGCCGGCGTGACGTGTTCAATCAATGAAGTCATGTTGGTTCTTCCTTGCGCTATCAATGGGTGATCGAGGCCTGGGGCGCATCGAAACGGTTCTTGTAGAGATCATCGCCAAAACCCTGGGCCAACTCTTCGAAACGTACCCGGGCCTTGCCGGCGAAGGGCTGGCGGATCTTCATGACGTCGGTCACGTCGATGGTTTCGTAGGCGTGCAGCAGTTCCTTGGCGACGTCGTACATCTGCTGATTCTTGACCGAACATTGCTGCACTTGTGTGTCACGTTCATGCAACCGGGCTTCGAGACGGGCCCGTTCGGTTTCCTTGCCCCGGGCCATTACCAGTAGCTCGTCGTAGGCCTTCTTGAACTTGCCGATCTGCTCGTGGCTGGCCGCGGCCTGGGCCTGGGCCTGGCTTTGCAGGCTTTCCTGGCGCCCGGCCAGTTGTTCGGCCAGGCCTTGCGCCTTGGCCAGCTCGGCGGCCAGGCGCTTGACCTGCGCCTCGGCTTCCTTGGCGCGGTTTTCCGCCGCCTGGCGGGCGACGCTGGCCTGGGCCTGTTCGCTCTGCAACGTCTGCAATTGGGCGGTGGTGCTGCGCAGTTGCGTGCGCAGGCGTTCTTCCAGGCCTTCGCCGTGGGCGCTGCCGATCAATAACGGACTGAGCAGCAGGCCCAGCAGCAACGCGGCAGGACAAGGGTTGATGGCTCGCCTTTTCATGAGGCCTCCCGGCGCTTAGAAGCGCGTGTTGATTTCAAGCTGCAAGACATCGATGTCGTACGGCGCGCCGTACACCGCTTCGGAACTCAGCCAGCGACCGGTGGCGAAGACATTGCTCGCCAGGCCGTAGTTGCCGCCCAGGAAATAGCCCTTGGCGTTGGTGCCGCCCAAGTGGAACGAGGAATCGTTGAAGCCGTCCGGCAAGGCGTCCGGCTGGATATATTTGTAGCCGGCGAACATGTTCCAGTCGCCCTGGCGCTTGAGCTCCAGGGAGTTACCCAGGGTGAACTGGAGCATCCAGGCGTTAGCTCCGCTCTCCACCTCGCCGTTCTCATCGAGGTTGTTGGCGAACTGCCCTTCCGAACGTTTGCGCATGTCACCTTCGTCATAACCGAGGTTGTGCACGTAATGCGCCTGGCTGCGCAGCTTCAGGTCTTCCGGCAGATCGGTGTCCCACGCCAGGTTCAGGTCCAGCAGGTTGAACTCCGAGGCCAGGCCGACGTATTGCGGCTGGGGCGTGGCAGACGGATTGAGCGGGTTGGGCGTGATGTCGCGCAGCAGGAACACGGTGTTGCCCTTCTGCATGAACGCCACGCGCGAGCCGTCGGTGTCGCAGCCCGGGTCACCGGCCCAGGGCTCGCATGGCGACGAGCGCTGGCCTTCGATGTCGTCGAAGCGGTAATAGGCCAGCGCACCCTTGACGCGGTTGCCGTCGTTGATTGCCCAGTTGGCGCCCAGTTGCGCGCCGTACAGCCACTTGTTGTCGCTCTCTTCCTTGTCGGTGCCGTTGCTGGTACTGGTGTCGTTGGTGTACTCCACCGGGAACGCGCCGACGGTGCCGAACAGGCCGAAGTCCTGGCTGAGCTTGCGGTTGAAAATCGCCGCCACGCCATCGAAGTTCAGGTCGCCGGAGTACAGCAGGTCAGTGGAGTAGAACGGGTTGGCGATACGCCCGCCGGTCAGGGTCAACTCATCCGAGGGCTTCCAGGTCAGGTAACCCTGGTCGAGCCAGATGTCTTTCTTGCCGAAGCCGCCACCGAGGGTCTGGGTGGTGGACACCGGATTGTTGTCCGAGCCGGTGCCGATACGGATGCCCGCGGTCCACTCGGGCGCGATCACCGCCTTCATGCCCAGGCGCGCGCGCAGGCGGAAGAGGTTTTCGCGGTCCTCGCGGGTATTGAGCAAGGGCGGCAGGTTCGAGCTGCTGTTGGGGTTGACATCGTAGGGGCCGCGGTCGTTGAGGCGAGCGAAGTCGACGATCTGGTTGCTGTTGGTGCCCGAGTAGTAGCGCGATTCGTCCCGCAGACGGATATCGCCATCAAAACTGATGCGCGAGACCCAATCCGGAAAGGTGTTGGGTTGCGCCCAGTTTTCCTGTTTGGCCGTGGCCATGACTTCGGCCTTGACCTGGTCGCGGATCTGCTCACGCACGATGTTCGGTACGTACTGCACCCGCACATCCCCCGGCGCACCGGCGGGTGCGGCAGCAACGGCAGTGGCAGCCTGACGGGCCTGCACGGCTTCGCGCTCGGCCTGGGCGATCAGGCCATCGGCCTGGTCCTGCTTCAGTACGCCCTGCTGCACCAGCAGGCGGATCAGATTGATCGTGGCGTTTTCCGAAGGCGCCGGGGCTGCCGACGCGTGCCCGGCCAGGCTCAAGACAACCAGGCCGACCGCCCACGACAATCGATTCACATTGGCAATCATCTGCACACAACTCCTGTTGGCAAACTTTCTAGAATTCGGGTTAGCCCGGACGCCGTCCCTGCAAGGACAGGCGCACGGGCAAGGTCAGGGAGGCCGGAGGCCGTTCACTCAAATGCGGCGCGGCACGCAGGGCGGCGATCACTTGCTCATCCACTTGCGGGTTGCCGCTGGACTTGACCAGCTCGACACGGGTGATCTCCCCGACCGCGCTGAGCCAGACGTCGGCCTGCAGCGAAAACGCCAGGCTGCGCAAGTCCGGGTTCTCCCGCAGCAAGCGCTGGAAAGTGAACGCCAGAAACTGGCTGTAGGTGCCATTACCGAGGCGTCCGCCCCCTGCCCCGGCCATGCCGCCGCCCTTGCCCGCGCCAATGTTGAAGGCGTCGTTGCCGGCCTGGGCATCACCATCCATCTGCATCGGGTTGGCCAGGTCATCCACCGGCGACGGCGGTGCTTCTTCCTCGGGCTTGACCTCTTCGGGTTCCGGGGTCGGTTCGGGCTCGGGCACTTTTTCCTCGACCTTGGGTTCCGGCTCCTTGGGTTTTTCCGGGGGCGGCGGCGGTGGTGGCGGCAGCGGGATGATGGTCGGCACCTTCGGCGCTTCACGGCGCACGCCGCTCATGTCGTTGGCCCATTGCCACAGCAGCCACGCCGCCAGGCCAGCCAGCGCCAGGCCGGCGGCCCATTTGAGCAGGCGCAGCGGCGAGCGCTTCACGGGGGGCGGGTTGACGGGAAGTCTGGCGGTCATGATCAGCCCTGGCTCGGTTTGCCGGTCACCAGACCGACTTGGGACAGTTCCAGGCGCCGCAACAGGTCCAGCACTTCGATGACTTTCTGGTACTGCACGGTGGCGTCGCCGCGCACGATCACCGGGAAGTCCGGGCTCTGCGCTTTCTCGATGCGCAGGCGCTCCTCCAGCTCGGCCAGGGTCACCGGGTAGGCATCGAGGAATACCTGACCACCGTCATTTACCGAAATCGCCTTGGTCTTGGCCTCCGACAACGACACCGAGGCGCTGGCCTTGGGCAGGTTGATCTGGATGCCCGAGACCTGCGCCGTGGCGGTGAGGATGAACATCACCAGCACCACCATGAGCACATCCACCAGCGGCGTGACGTTGATGCTGTCGACCGCTGCATCATCGTCGTCATCGTGTGAGGTATTTACGCTAGCCATGGCGATGCTCCTCAGGCCGGTACGGACGATTGGACGTGATGGTCACGGCGATGAGCCGCTTCGCCGGACTGGCCTTCGCCGTGCATCTCCGCCAGGCGCGTGATGAACTCGTCGACGAATACGCGCATATCGGCGCTGACTTCCTTGTTGCGGGTGATCAGGCGGTTGTAGCCAAACAGCGCCGGGATCGCGACGAACAGGCCCATGGCGGTGGCCAGCAACGCGGCGGCCATGCCCGGGGCGATGGCGTTGATGTTGACGTCACCGGCCATGGCCGTGCCGAGGAACACCACCATGATCCCCAGCACGGTGCCGAGCAGGCCGATGTACGGGCCGCCGGCGATGGCGTTGGACAGTGTCGAGAGTTTCGAGCTCAGCGCCTGGTTTTCGCGGGTACGCACGCCGTCCATGGAGCAGCGGATCGCCTCGATGGTAGCGGCCGAAACGGTCGAGGTGTCGGCGCCCTGCTCGCGGCGGGTACGGATCTCCTTGACCGCCACCAGGTACAGGCGCCACAGCGACGAGTGTTGCAGGCGCTGGGCAAGTTCCTGGTCGTCGGCGAACATTTCCAGGCGCGTGCCGATCCGGGCGAACTGCTCGCGGAACGCTTCGTTGGCGGCACTGAGGCGACTGACCATGCGGTTCTTGCGGATCATGATGACCCACGACTGGAACATCATCAGCACCAGCACGGCAATGATCACCCAGGCGTCCAGCGGCACCGCGTTGAGCAGGAAACCGAGGCTGCCAAAACCGAAGCCGGACTGTTCTTCGTCAACACCGTAGGCCACCAGTTTCGATTCGGCGCCCTGAGCGTTGGCATCGGCCAGGAGCAGCGGCGCGGGCCGGGCGACCTTGGACAGGCGCGCCTCGTCCATGGCCCCGCTGAACGGTGCGAAGGCGCCGGCGGCAACGTCTGCCCCCAAGGCGATCGGCGAATTGAACGCCGGCATTGCCAGCGCCAGGCTCGCGGCTTCGCGGCCATTGACGTACAGCACGACTCGATCACCCGAGGCGGTCAATGCCAGGTGCTGCCATTGGCCGGGGTTCAGCGGCTGGGTCGAGACCGCACGCTGATCATTGATCGCTACGAACGGCACCCCTTGGTTGACCCCAACCAACAGACTGGCGGCAGCTTCGCGACGGGCCATGACGATTTGCTCGCCGCTGGCCTGGTCCTGGCGCAGCCAGGTGCTGAAGGTGAACGCGGCGCCGGCGGTGTGTTGCAGCGACGGGCTGGCCGGTAGCAACAGTGGCTGACCGTTGAATTGCAGGGCCCGGCCGATCACGCCGTCGATGCTCACGCCAGCCGCGCCCTGGGCGTTGTTGCCATAGGCCGTGGTGTCCCGTGGCGGAATTCCGGTGGCACCGTCGAAGTGATACAGCGCGGTGTAGTCCGGATCGAAGGCCAGTTGGCCGCTGGCGGTGGCCGGGGCTTTCTGGTTGCCGTAATACATCCACAGATCCTGGCGCTGGCTACCCTCGACGTTCGGCACATCGACCCAGATCAGGGCCATGCCCATCAACGGGTCGAAGCTTTCGATCTGGTGATTGAGCACGGTCTTGTCGTCGGCACTGACGAAGCGCAGGTCCGAACCATCCTCCTTGACGCCGTCGAAGGTGAAGTTGCCGGTGTGCAGGCGTACCAGCAACGCCGTGCGACCCAAGGCCTGGGCGATGGCCGCGCCTTGCGGCGTGGTGTCCACCGAAATCTGTTTGCGGTAGTGCCAATCGTCCTGCCACCAGGCGTTGGCGGTCGCCGGAAGCAGCAGCCCCAGGCAGATCAACAGCGGTATGAATAAGCGTTGCATGGACATGACTCCTGGGTTCAAAACGTCGCTTGCAGGTTGAAGTGCAGGCGCGATTCCTGTTTCGTGGTGTTCGGCCCGTCGAGCAGCGGAAAGCCCCAGTCGAGGCTCCCGGACAGCCATTTGCTCAGGCTTGCGCGGGTGCCGAGGCCGACGCTGGCGAGGCTGTAATCTGGATCCTGGTCGGGCAGCTCGTCGCGCAGGTACAGCTGCGCACCCTCGGCGAAGGCATAGAAGCGCCACTCCTGGACATAGCTGCCGAGAAACCTGGCCAGCGACGGCGTGCGCAGCTCCTGGGACAACAGGTAGCCGTCGTCACCGGTGCGCTCGGCGGCCAGGTAGCCGCGAACCGACGTGGCACCGCCGGCGGAGAACTGTTCGTTGGAGACCAGCGGCCCGGAGGCCAGTTGGAAGGCGGCCTTCGAGGCGGTCTGCCAGTCGTTGCCGAACGTGAAGGTGTAATTGCCGTCGCCCTTGAGCACCGCAAAGCTTGGGCTGGCGCGGTAGCGCTTGTAGTCGAATTCCTCGTCGTCGCTGCCATAACCCAGCAGGCTACGGGTGCCTGCCACCAGGCTCAGGCCCAGGCCCAACTGACTGGTTTCGGTGTAGCGGAAACCGTTGTAGGCGAAGGTGAACGGCGCGTACTTGAGCGGTGCCTTGTCGCTGGCGCCGCCCAGGTTGAGTTCTTCGTCGAAATCCTTGAAATCCACCCCGACCGAAAAGCTGTTGGCCCATGCGCCACTGGACGGCAGGCTGTAGATCGCCGACACGCCGTAGGAATGACCTTTGCCCAGCACGTTGCTGCCGCCGACGGTCGCCACGTTGCTGTCGGACTGGTAACCGGAGAACTGCACGCTCCAGCGCTCGCTCAGTGGCGCGGTGTAGGAACCCGACCAGACCTTGGCGTTTTCGGTGTCCTGGGGCGCGGTGAAAAAGGTCAGCGAAATACTGTGACCCAGTTGCCAGAGGTTGTTGTAGCCGAGGCTGGCGACCGTGCGCAGCTTCTCGGTGTCGGCGCTGTAGTCGTTGTTCAGGCCCAGGCTGGCTTGCCAGGGGTCCTGGTCCTCGACCTGCAAGTCCACGTCCATGGTGCCGGGCCGCTGGCCTTCGCGCACCAGCGGCATGACCTGGCGTCCCGGGGTCTTGTTCAGCTGCGCCAGCTCAGTCTGGACCTGGGCGAAGTCTGGTACCTCGCCTTCCTTGAGCGCCGGCACATCTTCGCGGATTTCCACCGGCGAATAGTGCTTGGCGCCGACCACCCGCACGCGGCCGATCTTGGTCTCGCTGACCTGCAGGTAGACGATGCCGTCTTCGACTTTCTGCTCCGGCAACTCGACGAACACCGATTGGTAGCCGCGAGCCTGATAGACCTTTTGCAGCGCCTGGCGGGCGCCTTCGATGTCATTCAGAGTCTTTTGCGGGCCAAGGAACGGATACACCGCTTCCTCGATCGCGCGAGCATCCAGCACAGTGTTGCCGCGCACGAAGTACTCGTTGACGTCCACCAGGCGAGCCGGCGCCGCTTCGGCTTCCGGCGCTCCTTCTGCCGCGAATGCCGACGGCCCCCCGACCGCCAACAGCAGCCAGCCCCACAGCGCCGGCCGCGATTTGAAAAAATGCTCCACACCACCCCCTGAATTCAAAGTACGGCTCAATTGCTTGCGGTCGATGTCGTGGCGTGCCGGGCCAGCCAGGTGTGCAGCAGCGCGAAGTTCAAGGAGAACTCGGGCATTTGCAGCAAGGCGCCACAGAACACTTCACCGATGATTTTCTGGATAAGCCGCACCGCCCGCGCATCGCCCAGCAGCGTGGCGAGGTCCTTGCTCAGCACGTTGAAGCTCCAGACCTTCTGGTTCAGGTCCAGGCCGACGAACCAGCGGAACAGCAGGTTGTAATTGAGTTGTTCGTAGAGTTGCTGCTCGCTGGGCACCGAATAGAGCAGTTGCAGCAGCAGGATGTGCATGGCCGTCTGCGGCGCGATGAGCATGCCGGCATCGGCGTTGAGGCCCTGCAGCACGTCGCGGTGTTCGGCCAGCAGGTCGTCGATCTGCGGCCGTAACAGCACCAGGGAGTGACCCTGGGGGATGTAGCTGGACACTTCCTTGAGCGCGCCCTGCCAGTCATCCTGGGAAACGATCCAGACCCACGGCGCACCGTAGCGATACACCGAGACCGGCTGCTTGCGCGCCGCCTCGACGATCTTCGATAGCCGCTGGTCCAGCTCCTGCATGCCCACTTTCGAATAACGTTCCATAGTCCCCATTGCCTCACTCCCGGCTTCGCGCCCCGGCTCCAAACGACCTGAAAGGTCCCCTCGAACACGTCACACAGGCATGACGGGAATGGCGATGTGCTACC
The DNA here is from genome assembly GCF_051132075.1 of Pseudomonas sp. R3-56. Lineage (NCBI taxonomy): Bacteria > Pseudomonadati > Pseudomonadota > Gammaproteobacteria > Pseudomonadales > Pseudomonadaceae > Pseudomonas > Pseudomonas sp. R3-56. Next base: position 3,030,738 of record NZ_CP071657.1, read on the forward strand.
GAACTTTTGTCATGAAAGCTTCATTTGAGAGAGCACCGCAGCTGTTGTGGCGAGGGAGTTCCCGCCGCGTCTTCGACGCTGCGCCGTCGCGCAGGGAACAGGTTCTTGTGGCGAGGGGATTTATCCCCGTTGGGCTGCGCAGCAGCCCCAAAGCAACGACCTTGATCTTACTGGCACACCGAGTTGTCTGGTTGGGGGCCGCTACGCAGCCCAGCGGGGATAAATCCCCTCGCCACAAGGGTAGCTGAGTGTCCAACTACCCTGTGGGAGCGAGCCTGCTCGCGATGGCAACGACTCGGTTCTAAGCCCGGCACTACAAGCTCAACCGCCCCCGCTCCTCCTCGGTCAACCGCTGCCGCGCCTGCTCGTCCAACGGACCGGCGCCCAGCACCTGCACCGGACTGGCCGGATCATAGGTGCGTGGCGCCTCACGGCTGGCCCCGTCACGCGAAGGCGCCAGTTGCTCGGAGCCGAAACTCACCACCTGCACGGTAAACACCGAGGCCTGGTTCTGCCGCGCCGCATTCTGCTGCTGGCGCGCCACGTCTTCCGCCGCTTGCGTGGCCGAGGACGCCGCCGAACTGGCCGAGGTGATCGCCCCGGTGTTCACCGAAGCCGCCAGCGGCACGCCGGTGGATTTGCCCTGGGTCTGGATGTTGGAAGCGTTGACCACGGTCAACGCCGCGATGTTGACGTTGCCCGAGACCCGGATCCCCGCCTCGCCAGCATCGATGGTGCCCAGCGGCGCGATCAGGTCGATGTCCCCCGGCGCTACCTCTGGAATCGGGTTGAGAGTGGCGATACCAGCCCCCGTGCTCGGCACCGACGGCGACAGGGTCACGTTGCCCCAGGTGTCGTACAGGCGCTTGGGCGGCGTGTACACCACGGTGGTCTTCGAACCACGACCGGCGTTGATGTCGCCTTGTGCTGACCAGCCGAGGATCGAGCCACCAAAAGTGGTCATGATCCGGCTCTGCCCTAGCAGGATGCTGTTTTTCGCATACAACTGGATATCGCCCTCGCCCTGGGTAATGACCCCGGCGGTGGACGGCGGCGCGTTGCCCTCGATGCCGAACGTCTGCCCGCCGCCTGGGGTAAGCATCTGGATGCTGCCGCCGAAATCGGTGTGCACCCCTGCCCCGCCAAACAGGGTGATATCGCCCTTGTAGGTGATCGCATTGCCCGCCACGTCCTTGGTCGGGAACAACAAGTCGATCGCTTCCCGACCGCGCAGATAGCTGCCCTGGCGCACGCCGCCGACTTCGTTGTACTCACGGCCACCGGCCTTGAGCTCGGCAAAGTACACGTCGCGGGCGAACACCCGTTGCTGCTCGGCCGGCAACGCGGCGAAGAAACTGCGGGCCTGCTCGGTGTCGCCGCTGAAGCCGAAGCGCTCCTTGAGCCACTTCACCAGCTCCGCTTCGTAGGTCTTGGCGACCTTGCCATCCTGGTCCGCCAGGGGAATACCGGACAGGGCCTGGTTCGCCGGGTCCAGGTACGCCTTGACGAAGCGCTGGTAATCCGCACCGTCGAGGCCCGCGCCGGCTTGCAGTACCAGGCTTGCCCCAGCGCGCGAATCCCCCGGCACCACGGCGCCGATACTGGTGATGCTGACCTTATCGTCCATCAGGATGTTGCGCCCGGCAGTGATCTCCAGTAGGCCGGGGCCGGCGACGTTGAAGTTGCTGTAGAGGATGTCGCGCCCGGCTGACACGATGGAGATGTCGGTGGGGTTGTTGTGGATGAAGAGGTTGCCGGCGCTGGTGTAGTCCCCCGCTTCAGCGTTATCACTGCGCGATCCGGTCAGCGGTATCCCGCTGCTGACGATATCTCGCCCAGCCATCATCCGGACAGCTCCAGCGCCTTCATATGCAATTCGCCCCGGCCATCTGGCCGTGGAAACCGAGGTCATTGACCGCCCGGTGGTGACTGCCAGCAAATCGCCTTCAAGTGCATAGAAGCGAGCAGGATCGGCATTGAGGGCCCATTCGCTGGAAGCGCTGCTGGTGTCGAAGGCAAGCAGCGGCAGCATGTTTGAACTAAGGCGCACGGGATTACCATCGGCCGAAAGATTGCTGACTTTGATACTGATGCCGTTATCGACAGAAGCGACATAGGCTGGCCGCAATGGCGTCGCCAAAGCGGTCGATGCGGCACCGGAACGACTGACCGACATGTCGCCGCCGTAAATGGAATCGCCGGCGAGGAATTGCAATTCGCTATTGATGCCGGGAGCAAGCAGCAGGGCTGGGCGATTATCTCCGCTGTAGCCTGCTTCATATACTGCTGAAGACTTCCCATAATAAAGGCTGCCACCGGCCGCCACCGCTCTGAGGATAGACGGGTAGACCACCGCCAGATCCGTTGCGGTACTGGAGGTGAACGGCGTCAGGTTACCTCCGGACGACCACAAGTCGATCGCAGTATTGGCCGTCCATAGCGTGAACCAGCTCAGTCCCGATCCGTTACTGTCATCGTCCTTGAAGCGAGAGGCGCTCATCATCGGCGCCCGGCCCGGGTCGGCAACATCCATCACGACAAGGTCGCCCGACGTTGTCAAATCGAAGGTGGCATCGCCCGGCATGAGGGTCAGGCCACCGGTAGCGAATCCTCGTGTGGACTTGAAGGAATCGTAGGCCCGCGTTTCTCCTGGGGATTGCGCCGAGGTAGCGTTACCGTATTGAAGGTCAATACGACCGAGGGCACCGCTATCGATCTGTGCGTGACCTCGCAGGTTGATGACCGCACCGTTGAGATGCCCGTCTACGAACAAACTCCTGGGATTCAAAGCACCGCCCACATGCAGATTGAGATCGCCGCCGCCGGTCAATTGCAGACTGCCATCGGCCCCCACACGCCCGGTACTGCCTACGGCAAGCACCAATCCTTGACTGCGACCGTTGCCGCGAGTCTCAAGACGACTCCCTGCCATCTGATTGATCACCCCGGCATCGCCCGCGACCTGGACATTCAGGTTACCGCCGCCCAAGGTACCAAATCCCGTAAATCCAACCATCAAGTCAGCCTTGCCATCCTGTGCTGCGGTATAGCTCCCGAAATTGATCCACCAGGCAGTGGGTTGTGCCTGGGTACCGGTATAAACCGAACCGTTGCCTTGGCGCCACAGCCAGTTTCCGACATTCGCAGTGTCATAACCCAAATCGCCGGGATTGGGTCGCGTATTACCGCTGCTAGTCACCACGTCCATTGTATTGCCGGTCAGACTACCGCCAACATTCAGAGTCAGGTTGCCGCCAAAATCCGGGTACCAGGCGCGGTAAAGACTGTTGCTACCGCCATCGACAAATTGCTCGTTTTCACCGAGTGGATCGTTAAGCACCTTATCCGCTGCCCCCAGCGCCTTGGGCTGGTTGTAAGGATCATTGGCAAAAGTCGTGCTCGCCGAGCTACCGGCGGTATAGACGCCGTATAGCGAATCCATTTTCAGATCGCCTGCCGAAAACAGCTCAAGGTCTGCTGCTCCGGTACGAATCACGCTCCAGCGTTGGCTGCCAGCTTTGTAATCGGCTTGTCCGACTGCTTGGCAATAAGAGGGATTTTCGGTACACAATTCCGGATACCCGATGGCACCAAAATCAATCGGTTGGCCGGCGAGACTCGGGTCCCCCCATTCGATAGCCCCTACTTCAGTCCAGATATATCCACTGCTGGCCTTACAAAAATCCGGTAAATCAGTACATAGCCCTGGGTAACCAATCGCCTCGAAGTCAATCGGTTGGCCTGCCATGCTGGTGTCGCCAAAAAAATCCAATGACCCTGCTTCGGTCCACAATATCTCGCCAGCCTTAGGCACACCAAACATACCGTAATGACTATCCGCCAAATGAAGATCCCCGCCAGCCGTCACAGGCTTCACGACCCGGCTGTCCGCCGCCTGCGTGTCGGCACCCGCCACCAGGCGCAACGACCAGGACTGCGACCCCTCGGCCAGCATTGGCGCAATAGCCCAGTTGCTGCCCGCCACTTCCGGACGCAGCTGCACCGACTCGACACCCGCCGGCAGCTTGATGTCGGTACCTGAAGGAATTTTCGAACCGACATTCAATGCCAGGGGACCGCTGAGACGCACGACGTTGGTCAAGCCATGGGTCGCGTCCGCAATGCCTGGCAGTGCAACGCCTTTAGGCCAGATCAGGCTGCCAATGGTTGCGCTGCTGCCCAGCAGGCTCCCAGCCCCCAGCACTGTGCCCGCATCAAGGGTCTGAGTCGAAGCCAACAAAGTGCCGGCGGCGAACAACAGATTACCCAAGGCGTCATGCACCGCCGCGGCAAGCACCGTGCCCGCCGGCATTACTAAAGGTTGATCAAGCGTAGCGGCTACCGGCAGCCGCGTCCCCGCCGCCAGAGTGGCGCCCTTGAGCGGCACGTCGAAGTTGAGCACCGAGCCGGCCGGAAACGCCGTGTCCTCCGCCAGGGTCACGCCGGTACCGGGCACGACGATATCGCCCGCCGCAAAATCAATACCCGGCAACAGCACCCAGCCCTTGTCGTCGTTGCTGGCCGGCGGCTGGGCGAAACCGTCGGTGATGCTGCCATAGATATTCAGATCACCCCCAGCGCGCAACGTCAGGCTCGCGGATTCGCCGGAGCCATAGACATTGTCCAGTTGGTTATGCGGATTGAGGCTCTCATAGCGATAGCGCGACAGGTCCAGGTCGCCTTGGACCACCAGGTCGCCATCGGCCGTCGCGCTCACCACCTCCACTCCAGGGCGCAGATGGAATACATCGCGATAGCGGCTGTTGTTCAGTCCGGCAAGTTTGCGCTGCAACAGATCGTCGTTGTCGTGGGCCTGAGTGATGAACGCGGTGTTGTCGTCATGCACATCATCCAGCCACGCTTGATTGATGACCTGATAAGGCTTGCCGCTGGCTGCCGGTACGTTGAACAGCGGTGCATCGTCGTATTGCCACATGGCCACCAGCGCGATCGAACGGGCGCCTTGGACATCCACGGCGCCGCTGGCATCGATTGCCACGTCACCGCCTGAAACCCCGCCCAGTCGTGGTGCGTTGAGTTGCAATGTGCCGCGGGCGCGACCGTCATTCATGCCCGGCTTACTGCCCTGCGCCACCTCGGTGCCATGGCGCAGGTCGATACGGGCACCATTGCCCAGGGTCAGCAGCCCTTGCCGCGCGGTCAGGTCCACGATGGCGCGGTTCGGTGAGTCGATGATCTTGCCGTAGCTGTCCACCCGCAGGCGTCGGCCATGGGCATCAAGCACCGCCGTGCTGCCCAGGGTCAGGGCATTGCCGGCGGCCAGATAAATACTGCCAACACGCTCACCGCTGGCGTCCACCTTACCGTTGACCAACAGGCTGCCATTATCCACCGACACATTGATCGACGAAGCCTTGAGCCCGTTGCCGATCACCAGGTCGCCCTGCTTGAGCTGGAACCCACGGGCGCCGAACACCTGCCCATCGTTCAACCGCTGGTTCAGCGCCGCGAACTGCTCGCTGAGGCTGCCGCTGTCGTCCAGGCGCTGGGCCTGGATCTCCACACTGCCGGCCAGGTACGGCATGGCGGTGCCGCCGGCGTCGTATTCGCCCGTGCTGCTGCCGAGAATCCGCCCTTGCAGGTCCACCACGCCCGCCGCCCCGTCCAGCGCCACGGCGCTGAGTCGGCCGGCCTGGTTGTTGCGGGCCGAGAAGTCGATGGTCGAGCCATCGGCCTGGCGGATGTCGCCGTCCTGGCTTTGCAGAATCACCTCGCCACCGGCGCTGTAACGCGTCACATCGTTGAAGGTCACCGTGCGACCCGCCACATCGATCAGCGCCTCATCGGCCAGGGTCAGGTCGCGGGTCGCGCTCAGGGTGAGCTTGCCGCTCGGCAACACCACCGCACTGGCCAGATTGACGCTCGCGCCCTTGAGAGATAGCTCGCCGCCGAGCCCGGAGACAGCGCCCGGCTTGGCGCCCGCGCCCGCCACGTTGATCGCCCCACCCGCGCTGATGCGGTTGATCGAACCGGCTTCCCCGGTCAATAACGGAGTGAGGATATTCAGGTTGCCGCCGCTGTAGGCGAAACCTGTTTTCGGGTCGTATGCACCCTGGGTCTGATAGACCGCCAGGCTGCCTTTGTGATTGGCGGTCAGACGCTCGCTGGCGCTGAAGTTGACGTTGGCAAAGCCCAGGGCCAGACGGTCCAGGGAAGTGACCGAGCTCGGCTGGGCGAATTCACCGTAGCCAAACTCGATGCGCTGGGCCTGGATATCCAGGCGACCGGCGCCGGTGCCGGCCCCGCCGGCGATGACCGAACCCGGCGCGCCGATGGCACCGTTCCAGATCAGGTTGGCAGTGCGGATGGTCGCTACGTCGCTGGCACCGCCTGCGCCATAAATGGCCGGGGTGCTGAGCATCAGGTTGGCCAACCGCGACTTGCCCGTCGCCGAGTCATAGGTGTCGAGACTGACAGTGCCGTAGAAGTTCAACGCCTCACGAGCCGACAGTTCAAGAGTTTCCAGGGCCGGGGCACCGTATTCGGTGTCCCCGCGCAACAGGCGATCGAGTACCGTCTGGCTCAGGGTCAGACCGGCCGGCAAGACATTACGCGCCGCTGCGTCGCTCAATGCCGGGGAGGTACCGACATTGATATTGCTCAGGGCCAGCGTCAGGTGGCGGGTGCCATAGCGCACTCCATCATCCAGTTCCAGGCTGCCCCCGGTAGCGGCGGCGATGCTGCCTTCGGAATGAATCCGGGTGACGCCACTGCAGGGCGTCAGGCTGCATCCACCGATGTTGATCGTGCCGTTGCTGCCCGATGAGGGTGCCAGCACGTTGAGCAAGCCGTTGGAGGCGGCCAGCAAGCTCAAATTCTGGCCGTTCACATTGAGGTCATAGACAAAACCGTCACGGGCATCGTAGGCCGCCGCGCCACGGCCGATGGTGTTGATGGCCGCGCCTTGTTCCATCGACAACTCGCCGTTGGCCAGCAGGAAAACTTCCGGTGCCGCTAGCGTCGCGCCTTCACGCAAGATCACCCTGGACGACGCTGCAAATGTCGGCGTGATGTAATTTCCGCCCTGACCATAGAGCGTATAGAACTGGCCGCCAATCACCTGACGCGATGCGTTCAACGCATTGAGGCTTTCGGCATTGAGTGTCACACCCTCGAAGCCAGCCGTAGCCCCGCGTCCATCAGCCACTACCTCCAGCGCGCCCCCCACATTACCCACTACCGTGACAGTGCCGCCGTAGCCACCTTTCTGAGGCGCGAACTTACCAATGCCCTTGAAGGAGAACGCTTGGTCTCCCGCCCCTGGGGCCAGCTTCAACTTCAAGGTCTTGGCGTCCACCGGCAATAGGGCCCGAGGCACGCCCAGGCGTGCGGCGTCGGCTACAGCGAACTGGGCATAGCTAGTTTCGTTGTACTGCGAATAGCGACGCAGCACATCGCCTGAAGTCAGGATGATCTGGCTGGCCAGACGGTTGCGATGCTCGGAATTGGCCACCGACAGCACCCCGGCGGTGGTCCAGGAGCCGTTGCGCATCTGCAACGCACCCGTCGTGGAACCCTGACCCGCGAGGCCGTTGACCTCCACCCGGAACGCCCCAGGCAACAAGGCATAGGTGGACGGCATCAGTGTATAGGTACCCGCGGCCAGCCCCGGCACACCGGCACCGATGGTGATTTGCTGGCCGACCCTCGGGTCGACGGCGCCGCCCTCGGGCGCCACTGGCGCGTATGGACTTTGATTACCCGGCACAATGGCATAGACCGGGTTGCTGGACAGGCCAGGCAACGTAAAGCCGCCGTTGGCACCGATTTGCACCAGCGGGTTGAAGCGCGCATCGGTGGAACCACCACGGCCGGAGATGAAACCGGCGCCGAGCAGATCACCGCCACCGGAAAGATCGAGTACCGAGCCTTCCTGGGCCATTACAGACTTTCCGCCCAGAATTACGCCGATGTTCAGATCACCGTTGGCAGACGGCATAGCCCCTTGCCCCAGGAACACCACCTTCTTGCCCGCGTACTCATAACTCTGACCATCGACGGTACCGCCATAAGGCAGCACCAGACCGAGGCCACTGACTGAAGTGAGACTGTTGGGCAGCAAATCCACCCGGGCAGTGACGCCAGTGATGTCATTGGTGCCGATTTCAATTAATCCCAACGGCGCCCGAACGACCCCACCCTGCTTGATCTGCGCACTGCCCAGTTGCAAGTGACCGAATGCCGAATAAGGCACTTGTGGTATGGCCTTGGTGGTTCGCCCGATAACCAGGCTGCGCGTCGGATCGTAAAGAGAGGTGCCGTTAGATGTGCCCCACCCATACCCCGCCAATACCCGAGCCCCAACCCCGGTCGCCGGATACAACTGGGCCGCTTGCAACAGCATATCCGAAGGGGTCAGCAACTGAGTGGTAAAACCCGTAGGCATATCGGCGCTCGAGAACCCGGCCAGGAATCGCAAATCACCCCGGCTGCTCAGCTGGACCTGATCGAAACCTGCGCGCTCAAGTCCCACTGTGCTGCCATCGGCCTGCCTCACTGTGCCTTTGCTGCTGAACATCACATTGCCTTGCACATCCAGCAGATCGGCGTTGACGGAAAACACCGCCTTGTTCGCCGATAGAGACACCCCGCCACCATCGACCACTGGCCGGGTGTAAGGCTCAAAACTCGGTCGAGTGGTCGCCAGCCCTGTCGCAGTAGACAGCAACACATGGGGTGCATTGAACTCGACCCGGGTATTGGCTGGCGCGGTTGCACTCAATCCAAAGCTGCGGGCGTACAGGCTCAGGCTTTGTCCGAGGGACATCGACAGGTTGCCATCGACGCTCATCAGTCCGTTGCTCAACAAGGACAAATTGTCGAAACCACCAGCCTGGACTTGATCGACGCCTAGCCGACCGTGTCCGTAGACCAGCGAATCCGCCGATGTTTCAGCCGTGTCGCCAAGCCGATGTGCCTGAGCCACCTGTTCCAACACCAGTTCACGCACGTTCAACACCCGGCCATCGACTGCGCTTTTCAGGTAGTAGGGAGTTTCCAGCGCCACCGACAGGCTGCCCCCCGCCGCCCCGGCACCTCCCGAACGGGCGCTTAATGCGCCGTCCAGATACAAGCCATTGGCCGACGCCAGGGAAATGCTGCCGCCGTTGCTCGCCACTGACGTGCGCCCCTGACCAGCGACATCCAGCACGGCCTGGCTGCCATCCGCTTGCAGACGGGCACCGTCACGCACCACCACAAACAGCTCGGAGGCAGACGTCGATCCTTTCGCGGCATCAATCTGGCCACCGATGACAATCTGCCCGCCATCGCGCACCAGGCCATAGGTCTGGCCGCGCATATCCTGAGCGGTCATTGCCCGGCTCGATACATCGATCAGCGCCTGCTCGCCCAGCCAGATGGAACGACCGTGGCCCTGGGCATTGACCTGATCGCGAACCGCATCATCAACGCTCAACTCGGTAAGGCTGACCCGCCCGCCCCAGGCGTTAAGCGTGCCGTTGGCGGTCAATTGCCCGCTGCTCCGGACATCGATGCCCTGGCCTGGATCAACGGTAATCACACTGCCCTTGCCCAAGCTCAATACCGTGCGCGCCATGTCGGCGGCGCTGGAATTCGCGGTGCCAGCGGTGAGGCTCAGGCTCGCACCACGACGCTGGGTCAGGACACCTTTGACCGCATCTTCCTGATACAGCTCCGGCGTCCAGCGCTGCAAGGCAGCGGCCGGCTCCGCGTCGCTGCCGGTGTTCAACGCCTGCTCACCAAAACGGTACACCGGCATCGTCACATCGACCCGGGTCCCGTCGGCCACAGTGAGGCCTTCGTTGCCGGTGATGTCATAGGCGGAGAAACCCTTGTCGAAGAAATCGCCGCCCAGTTGCAGAGTGCCAGGTTCGAGGGGGGTGCCGCTGTTGCCGATCAGCACTTTGCTGGCCGCCAACTTCAAGGTCCCGCCGCCGCTCACGCTGGTACCGCGCAGTTCACCTTCGAGGTTCAAGTCACCGTTACCGGACGATGCACCGGTACTCGCGGTCAAGGTCAGGTCACCGCCCTTGCCGCCGCGAGTCTTGCCATCGGCCATCACGGCAGCACCGGAGCTGACGTCAATCAGGCTGCCCTGCTGCACATCAATATCGCCACTGCTGCGCACGGACACGCTGCCGCCGTTGATGAACGGCAGGCCTTGGCGGTCGTTGCCGTCGAGCAGCAGATTGCTCCAGCGCCCGGCGGTGTTCAGCTTGACGCCTTCGCCCAAGGTGACCGTCGCCCGCTGTCCCGTGGCGGGTGAAAGTGTGACGTCTGCCATCTGGAAATTATCCGTCCTGACCTGTTTGAGCACGTTACCCAAGGCAATGCGACCGCTGCGGGCCGTCAGGTCGGCATTCACCTCGACCTGCGGTGCATAAAGCGTGATATCGCCGCCATCGGCGACCTTGAGTGCCCCATCGACCTTGATGCCTTCAGCCGCCGCTACCTTGACCGCGCCGAGCTGGAAGCCATTGAGCAACGCATTGTCCAGCACCAGCGTGCCTTGCCGGTCAGTGCCGACCGCCGAGGTCAGGTCCAGCCCCGCAGCAAGCTTGTCGCTCACCTTGCCAAGGGTGACCTGATCGAAGGTGGGGTTCAGGCCACTGTTGATCACGCCACTGGCCTTGTCATAGATCGGCGTGTAGCTGCCCACCCATAATTGCGCCCGACGGGCCACGGCGTTTTGCGATTGCTGGTAGCCGTCGAGGTTGAGGTTGGGCGCCTGGGTCTGGCGTTCGCCCTGGTAGACCTCGCCGACGATCTGGCCGTCCAGCACGGCGTTGCGGGTCGACACCACCAGCTTGCCGGCATCGCGCCCGACGGTGTAACCGGCTTCAAAACGTTCGCGAGGGGCAATGAGCGGGTTGTAGTAGTAATCGGTCTGGCCCCAGCGCTGGCTGTGGTCTTCGTAACCCTTGTAGATGCCGGTGTAGAGGATGTCGCCCGGGGCCTTGGACAGCTCATACAGACGACCATCGGCGCCCTTGAGCCAGGATTGGCGCAAGTACCCACTCTGTACATCCAGGGTACCGCCGGACAGGTTCAACTGAGCCGCCTGCTGGGTCACCACGTCGTTGCCAGTGAACGTCAGGGTACCGCCCTGGGCCGCCCACTCCCCGACGCTGTGCCCACGGGTGCCAAGATAACCGCCAACCTCCAACAGACCTCCCGCCGTGTACCAGCGGTCAGTGGCGTAGCCGTTGGTGCCCGCCGGGACGTAGACCAGGTCGCGCACGTCCACCCACACATCGTTGTTGGTCAACTTACCGCCTTCGCGGTTGATCGGCGCATCCCGTTGTTCGTTACCTTGGACGTTGACCTTGATGGAATTGGACTCCATCGCCACCTTGACACCGATGGCGCCGGACACGTCGATCACCGCGCCATCGCGCACCAGGCTGCGACCGGCAGCGCTGACCGCAACCTGGCCGCCGGTGGCCAGGGTGATGGAGCCGTTCTGGAAGTCGACGCTGCCGCCACTGACGATCTCGACCCGTGACTGGTCGGTGCGGTCGACCACGCTGCTGAGGTTGTTGAACTGGCCGCTGATCAGGTTGTTCGGCGTGCCGTCCAGGCCGGCGGGTCCGGCACTGCGCTGACTGTCCAGGGCACTGCCGCCCGCGGCGTCGAGCAGCACCGCCGTGGCGCTGCTCTGCCCCAGGGCCACGCTGCCGCTGCTGTCGCTCGCGGCGTTGAGTAGGTGCACGGTGCCGCGCGTATCCACCGAACTGCTCGCGACCGCCACGCCGTTCTGCTGCACGTGATGTCCAGTGAGGGTGATGTCGCCGGTGCTGGCCTGGATCAGGCCACTGTTGATCACGGTGCCGGCGCTGCTGCCTGAATTGAGTGACGTCGCGACCTCGTTGCCACGGGTGGTGGAGCGCAAGTTGCCGCTGGTGCCCTGGCCCCGGCGGATGTAGAAGCTGTCGCCCGCCGCCAGGGTGGTCTGGCCCTTGGCGGTGATGATGGAGCCGGCGTTCTCCACTTCCGAACCCAGCAGCAAGGCATAGCCACCGCCTGCGGTTGAAGTGGCGGCGCGGTGGGTTTCAATTTGCGCACCGCGTTGCACTTCGACCTTGCCGGCGGCATCGGTGAAGGTTGGCTGGGTGCCGGTGGCATCGACGTACAACCCGCGCTGGCTGAACTGCTCATCGCTGATGTTCGCCGCCACCGCCGCCAGGTTGCGCACGTTGACCTGGCTGCTGCCGCTGAAAATGATGCCGTTGCGGTTGACCAGCATCACCGTGCCGTTGCCCTTGATCTGGCCCTGGATCTGGCTCGCTCGCGCCTGTGGGTCATTGACCCGGTTGAGCACGGCCCAGTCCGACTGCTGCTGGAAATCCACCGTGGTGTTACGGCCGACGTTGAAGGTTTCCCAGTTGAGAATCGCCTTGTCAGCGGTCTGCTCGATCTTCACGGTGGTCTTGCCACCGGCCTGGGTCTGCTGCGGTCCCTTGGCGTTGAGCCAGCCCTGGGTCAGGCTGTTATCGACCTTGAGCCCGCCCTCGCCCAAGCCGTCAGGCACGACCTGTACCTGGCCGAACGCGGCTTGGCGCCCGGCGGCCTGGGCCGCCTGCTGAGCCGCGATGGCGGCCACGGTGTTGTTGAGGTTGGTCAGCGAACGCTGCAACTGCGCATTGGCCCGTTGCTGTTGCGCCAAGGGTGGCGGCATGCCTGGCTGCGCCGTTGCAGGCCGCCCCGCACCGCCGGCCTGAGGCGCGCCCTTGGCGGCAAACCAGGCCGAACTGAACGCCGTCGCTGCGTGGGCATTGCCGGCCACCATCAACAGGGCAATGGCCTGGGCCAGCGGCTTGAGTCGCAACATCGACAACTCGCCATCGCGACGTGGGGCATTCAGGTTCGTCCGGGGTTTGCAGCGCAGCATCCTACTCATCCTTTCGGGTTCGCTCTAAGGGGGCGCAACGCAGTGCTATCAAGCTGCCAGCGTTGGTTATAGGGGATAGGCGGTTACAGCCGCTCGGGACCGAACGGTTGTCATGAAAATTTCATGTGGCTGTGTCGGTACGGGTGTTGGGCAAAGATCAGCAACGACTGCACCGTGCTGATCGATATCCTGGGTTGCTCCCGGCATGGTTTTACAGCGGACGACCTATGCCATTGCATACGTTAGGGTTACCGATGCTCAAGGTGTCGGCAGCCGTCAGGAAGCTGTTGCGGATTGCGGCTTTCCAGGCAACTGGTAACGGCAGCAGACGATTGGCGCTGATAGCCGCGTCGTGATTGACGGCAGAGGAAGCGTTGTAGTGACGGACAAAGAAGGTACGCACCTGTGCACTCTGGCCGATATCGGCATAGCACTGACTGAAGATCACGTTGGTGAAGCCAAGAATGGGGTAGCCGGTGGTTGGGAAAGGCACCACGCTTGGGTCAAATGTGTCGGTAGTTGCGCCGAATACCGGCACCCAGGCATTTGGATTCGAGCGTTTACCGGTGGCAGGGACAGCGATTGCGGCTATAGCTGCCGAAATATTCGATGGCGCAGGAGACACACCGGCAACCCGGGCCACCTTTGTGGCGTCATCCAGGCCAACCAAGGTCGATGCTGCATACGCCGGGCTCATATAAGTGATAGCACCTTGAGTCGCATTCATTGCATACATGGCGCCTTCACTATGAACGGCCGCTAGCGCACGGGCCGGCGGCCCGCCGCTGTAGCTGGAGGCGAAGTGGGTGGTGACAGAGAAGCTGCCTGTTTCCGCGCACTTTGCGCGCAGGAAGCGGGTGAACAATTCCGTGGTTCCGCTGCTCTCGGCACGGTAAACCACAGTGATTGGACCGGTACGGCCAGAGCCGTTGATCTGGCTCCAGTCGGTCAGGCGACCGGAGAAGATCCCGCACAGTTGGTTAACGCTCAGATCGACATTGGCGGTGCCGGCCTTATTGAACGGAATGGCAACTGAGGTCGCTGCCGAGGGCACCTGGATCAATGGCCCCCAAGTGGTACTGTGAGTAGAGTTGTAGTAGCTCAACTCAGTCGACGTGAGCTTCGAATCGCTGGCGGCCCAGTGAACGTTCTTGCTGGTGTCGCCTGCCACGGATCTGGTGTAGTCATTGCTCAGGAAAGCCTGTTTGCCATTGCCGCTACCCACACCGATGTAGGGAGCGAAACCGGCCGTCAACATGCCAGGCGTTTGGTAAAGCGGCTGGGGCAAGGTAGCGCCGCCACCGTTGACATCCGCCATTGCCAACGGCGCGCATATACCGCTGCACAGCAATGCAACAGCCTTGGATAAACGATTGAACATGACAAGACTCCTGTCTTGAGAAGCGGCGCCTTACCCGAGTGCATCGACCGTAAGCGCAGCTGAAGGGTGTGAAACAACAACCGTTAACTACAAAGAAATCAGCAACGGCTTTCGCCGTTGCTGATCGGTGTTGCGTGTCGCTCAGACGTGGTGTTACAGCGGACGACCAATGCCGTTGCAAACGTTGGTGTTACCAATGCTGAGAGCGTTGGTGCTGGTGAGGAAGCTGCTACGAACGGCTTGCTTCCAGGCCGCTGGCAGCGGCACGAAGCGGTTTGCAGTGATGGCAGCATCGTTGCTACTGGCCGCAGTAGCATTGTAGTGACGGGTGAAGAAGTCACGAACCTGCGTGGTTTGTGCAGCATCGGCATAGCACTGGCTGAAGATCACGTTGGTGAAGCCCAGGATCGGGTAGCCGGTAGTAGGGTAAGGCACGACGCTTGGATCGTTAGGGTTGGCAGCTGCAGCGAACACTGGTACCCAGGCGTTCGGGTTGGCGCGGTTGGCAGCAGCTGGAACGGCTACGGAGCCAATGGCGGCCGACACGTTGGCAGGTGCTGGGGAAACACCGGCAATGCGAGCAACTTTGGTGGCGTCATCCAGGCCGGCCAGGGTGGTAGCAGCGTAATCCGGGCTCATGTAGGTGATGCGACCTTGGGCAGCATTCAACGCAGTCATCACGGCCTGGCTACCAGTGGCGGCCACGGCGCCGGCTGGCAGGCCACCGCTGTAGCTGGAAGCGAAGTTGGTGGTGATGGAGAAAGTGCCTGGGACACTTGTACCGCACTTGGCGTTCAGGAAACGGGTGAACAGTTCCGTGGTACCGCTGCTCTCTGCACGGTAAGCCACAGTGATCGTGCCAGTACGGCCCGAACCGGTGATCTGGCTCCAGTCAGTCAGTGTGCCGGCGAACACGCCGCACAACTGAGCGACGCTGAGGTTAACGTTGGCAGTGCCAGTCTTGTTGAACGGAATGGCTACCGAGGTGGCAACCGAAGGCACCTGGATCAGTGGGCCCCAGGCAGCGCCGTGGGCAGTGACGTAGTTGTTCAGCTCAGTGGTGCTGAGCTTCGAATCGCTGCCAGCCCAGTGCACGTTCTTGCTGGTGTTGCCAGCCACGAACTTGGTGTAGTCGTTGTTCAGGAAAGCCAGTTTGCCGTTGCCGCTGCCCACGCCGATGTAGGGGGCAAAACCGGCGGTCAGAACACCGGAAGTCTGGTACAGAGGCTGAGGCAAGGTTGCACCACCGCCGTTGACATCAGCCATGGCGGCCTGAGCGGCGCAGAGGCCGGCGAGGGTCAGGGATACCGCGAGAACGTTGCGCTTAAACATGAAGAATCTCCTTTCATCGTGTTCGTACGTAGGTTGGGTGACGCGTGCTTGCCGTCATGGCGCTCGGTCCTGTGCCGGTGGCGATGGGGTGAGGCCATGGGTTAGAAATTCGCAGCTTCCGGTGACAGATAGAGGAAAAAACCTCGGGAGCTGAGGGCTGTTTTTCGAGTTTTTTCCTCGGGTGTTCGAGGGCTCTGGGTTGAGGGTCCGGGCTGGTTTTGCGGGGATACGGCAAGGGTTGCCAGCGAAGTCGGCGGCAGGCGGTCGTGCGGGGGGGAAACATGACAGAACGAGGAACCCGAGTTTGGCGCGGGCATGACACGGGAGGTGTTGTGGCAGTGCAAAAATATTCGCAGCTTTTGTGGCGAGGGAGCTTGCTCCCGCTGGGTTGCGCAGCGACCCCAAACAGGTCGAGCGCGATCCATCTGATGTACCGGGGTGTCAGGTTTTGGAGCTGCTGCGCCCGAGACGCCGGACCGACCCAGCGGGAGCAACCTCCCTCGCCACGGGTTACTGCGCGCCTTGCTACTGCACCAACTGATTGATCTCGATGATCGGCAGCAGCACGGCCATGACGATGACCAGCACCACCCCGCCCATGACCACAATCATCAACGGCTCCAGCAGCGCCGTCATGCCCATGGCGCGGCGTTCGATGTCGCGGGACAGGGTTTGTGCGGCGCGTTCGAGCATGGGTGGCAGGCAGCCGGTTTTTTCGCCGCTGGCGATCAGGTGGATCAGTACTGGCGGAAAGACTTTTTCCACCCGTAGCGCCGCCGCCAGGTTGACCCCTTCGCGGACCTTTGCGGTGGCATCGCTGACGCTCAGGCTCAGGCGGTCGTTGGAGAGGGTCTGGCGCGCGGCCTCCAGTGCTCGCAGCAAAGGCACCCCGGCACCGCCGAGGATCGCCAGGGTCGAGGCGAAACGCGCGGTATTGAGGCCCAGCACAAATCGCCCGATCAGCGGCAGGCGCAGCACCCGCGCATGCCAGTTCAACCGCGCCGCCGGCTGGCGCAGGTACAGACGCCAACTCCAGAAACCCCCGGCCAGGACGCAAAAACACAGCCAGCCCCAGGCCCGGATGAAGTCGCTGGCGGTGAGCATCGCCAAGGTCAGCCCGGGCAAGTCCTGGCGGGCCTGGGAGAACGCGCTGACCACCTGCGGCACCACGTAGCTGAGCAGGAAAATCACGATGGCGACCGACACCAGTCCCACCACGCCGGGATAGATAAACGCCGTGAGGATCTTGCCGCGCAGGTTGTTGCGCTCTTCGATGTAGTCCGCCAACCGTTCCATCACCTGGGCCAGGTCGCCGGACTCTTCGCCGGCTGCAATCAGCGCCCGGTAGATCTCCGGAAAATCCCGCGGCCGCGCCGCCAAGGCTTCGGCCAGGCGCATGCCACTGCGCACGTCGGCGCGGACCGCGCTGAGCGTCTGGGCGATGTGCTTGCGTTCGGCCTGCTCCACCGTCGCACTCAGCGCCGCCTCCAGCGGCAGGCTCGCCCCGAGCAGGCTCGCCAGTTGCCGGGTGGCCCAGGCCAGGTCGTTGTCCGAGAGTTTGGCACTGAACAGACCGCCGCCGTTGGCCTGCGCCGTGTTGCGCTCGAGCTGCACCTGCAACGCCGTCAGCCCGCGACTGCGCAGCAGGCTGAAGGCAGCGCCCTGGCTGTCGGCTTCCAAGTGCCCGGATTCGATCTTGCCCTGGGCGTCGGCGGCTTCGAAACGGTAGCGGTTCATCAGGCGTCCCGTGTTACGCGAAGGATTTCTTCAGGCGCGGTGGCACCACTGCGCACCCAGCGTTCGCCGTCTTCGCGCATGCTGAACATGCCGGCCTGGCGGGCGGCGGCGCGCAGTGCCTGCTCCCCTGCCCCCTGATGGATCAGCGTGCGGATGTCGTCGTCGATGCAGAACAGTTCATGAATGCCGGTGCGGCCGCTGTAGCCGGTCTGGTTGCAACTCGGGCAACCCACCGGGCGCCAGGTGCCGGGCGTGGCCGGTTCGGCTTGTTTGCAGTGCGGACAGAGCCTGCGCACCAGCCGCTGGGCCAGCACGCCGAGCATCGACGAGGCCAGCAGGAAGGGTTCGACGCCCATGTCGATCAGACGGTTGATCGCCGACACCGCGTCGTTGGTGTGCAACGTTGCCAGCACCAGGTGACCGGTGAGCGAGGCCTGCACGGCAATCTGCGCGGTCTCCAGGTCGCGGATTTCACCGATCATGATGATGTCCGGGTCCTGGCGCAGGATCGCCCGCAGGGCCAGGGCGAAGGTCATGTCGATTTTCGCATTGACCTGGATCTGGCTGATGCCCGGCAGGTCGTATTCCACCGGGTCTTCGACGGTGAGGATGTTGTGCACGCTGGCGTCCAGCCGCGCCAGGGCGGCATACAGGCTGGTGGTCTTGCCGCTGCCCGTAGGGCCGGTGACCAACACAATGCCGTGGGGCTGGCGGATCAGGTGGTCGAGCTTGCCGAGCACGTCCGGGTCCATCCCCAAGGTTTCCAGTCGCAAGCGTCCGGCCTGTTTGTCCAGCAGGCGCATCACCACCCGTTCGCCGTGGCCAGTGGGCACGGTGGATACGCGGATGTCGATCGGCCGCCCGGCGACACGCAGGGCGATGCGGCCGTCCTGGGGCAGGCGTTTTTCGGCGATGTCGAGCTGGGCCATGATCTTGATCCGCGACACCAGCGCGCCGTGCAAGGCCTTGCGCGGCGAGACCACGTCACGCAGCGTGCCGTCGACCCGATAGCGCACCACCGAATGGCTCTCGTAGGGTTCGATGTGGATGTCGCTGGCCTCGTCCCGGGCGGCCTGGGTCAGCAGCGCGTTGATCATGCGGATCACCGGCGCGCCGTCCTGGGTGTCCAGCAGGTCGGTGATCTCGGGAATGTCCTGCATCAACCGGTCGAGGTCCACCTCGTTTTCCGCCGCGCCGACCACGGCGGCAGCACTGCCGGTGTCGGCGTAGGCGGTATTGAGCAGGCCGTCGAGCTCCTCGTCACGCACCCGTTCCAGCCGGACCTCGCCGAACTGGCGACGGACTTCACTGATCGACCAGCCCGGCGTTGAGGGGCAGACCATCAGCACCGCCTCCTCCCTGGACTGGCGCAATACCAGGCGCTGGGCCTTGGCCCAGGCGTATGGGAGGGTGTTCATGAGCCTCCTCCTATCGCTGACATCCCCGTGGCGAGGGAGCTTGCTCCCGCTGGGCTGCGCAGCAGCCCCAAAACCCAGCGCCGCGGTGGTTCAGGCAGAAGGTGTTGAACCTGAGTGGGGCTGCTTCGCAACCCAGCGGGAGCAAGCTCCCTCGCCACGGTATTCATCGTCCGACCGGCTCCGTTGTAGGCACCGCCTTGATCACCGCCCTCGGCGTTTGCAACCCGGCGGGCGTGGCGCCTGGAATCGCCCGGGCCGAGGCCGGCAGTTGCGGCGCCTGCACGTCCGGCAGCGCCCAGCTGCGCTCCGGTTGCAGCAGGCCTTGGGCGCGGCGCATGAAGTCGTAGCGGTTCAGGGTGATCCCGCGACCCGCCGCCGTGTCGCGGATGATGTAGGGCCGCAGGAAGACCATCAGGTTGGTCTTGGTGACCTGGCGCCGCTCGTTGCGAAACAGCGCGCCAATGCCGGGGATCGTCGACAGCCACGGCACCGCATCATTGCTCTGGCTGTAGCCGTCCTGCAGCAGCCCGCCGAGGACCATGATCTGCCCGTCGTCCAGCAGGATGCTGGTGTCGATCGCTCGTTTGTTGGTGACGATCCCGGTGGTGCTGGAGGCGCGGTTGTCGACACTGCTGACCTCTTGATAGATGTCGAGCTTGACCGTACCGCCCTCGGAAATCTGCGGCCGGACGTTGAGCTTCAGGCCGACCTCCTCACGGGTGACGGTCTGGAACGGGTTGTTGCTGGTGCCGCCGCCACCGGTGACGTAGCTGCCGCTGACGAACGGGATGGTCTGGCCGACGAAGATACTCGCCGCTTCGTTGTCCAGGGTCAGCAGGTTCGGCGTCGACAAGACGTTGGTGCCGCCCTTGCTCTTCAAGGCCCGGGCCAACACCTTGAGGTCGAGGATCTTGCCGATGCCGGGGATGTCCACGGTGCCGTTGACCAGGCCCAGGTTCAGGCCCTGGGGCAACACGTCGATGCTGGTCTTGCCGTTGAGGTTGAGCCCGGTGCCGCCGAGGTTGACCCCGCCAATCACGCCGCTGCCACCGAGGTTGCCGGTCTGCCATTGCACGCCGAACTCGCTGGCATCGTCCTCGCCGACTTCGACGATCAGGCTCTCGATCACCACCTGGGCGCGGCGCTGGTCGAGCAGGTCGATGACCTCGCGCAGGTTGCGATACAGCGGGTCCGGCGCGGAAATCAGCAAGGTGTTGGTGGTGGCATCGGCCTGGATGGTCACGCCACCGGCGCTGAAGGCGGTGTTCTGCTCGCTCTGCGTCGTACTGGAGGTTTGCCCGCTGCTGCCTTGGCCTTGGCCATAGCCGCTGCCGTTGCCCGAGGCAGTGCTACTCACGGGGCTGGCTGCGCTTTCGTTGCCCTGCCCGCTCTGGCCGTTGGTGCTGGCGCCCATGCTGCTGAGCACCGAGCGCGAATTGTCGTTGCCCTCGCCTTCGCTTTCCCCGGTGAGCAAGCCGCGCAGGGCCTGGGCGAGTTTGGCGGCCTGGGCGTTGCGCAGGTACACCACGTGCAGGTTGCTCGGGTTGTTCTGCGCGTTGTCGAGCTTGTAGATCAGGTTGCGCGCCAGCTCGGTCCGCTCCGGGCTGCCGGCGCGGATGATGATGGAGTTGGAGCGCGGGTCGCCGATCACATTGATCTTCTGCGTCTGGTCGCCGCCCTGGGTCTCCAGCAGGTCGGAAACCATCTGGGCGATGTCCACGGCGATGCCGTTCTGGATCGGCACCACATCGGTATCGATAGCACTTGGAGTGTCGATGCCCTCGATGAGCTGCGCGACGCGAGAGAGGTTCTCGGCGTAATCGGTCACCACAATCGTGTTGTTGCCGGGGTACGCGTTGATCGGGTTGTTCGGTGAGACGATCGGGCGCAGCACCGGGATCAGGTTGACCGCGTTCTCGTATTGCAGGCGAAAGGTGCGGGTCAGCATGCCGTTGCCGGCCGGTTTGTCAGCATTGTAGATCGGCCCACCCAGCAACTTGGCATCGGCTTCCGGGACCACTTGGGCGACACCGCCGACATCGACCACGCTGAAGCCCTGCATGCGCAAGGCCGCGAGCAGCATTTCATAGGCCTGGCGGGCCGGCACCTGGCCTTCGGAGACCAGGGTCAGGTTGCCTTTGACTCGCGGGTCGACCAGGAACTGTTGACCGGTGGAACGCGACAAGGCGCGCACCACCGCCTGGATATCGGCCTCGACAAAATTCAGCGTCACCGGTTGATCACCCAACGGATTGCTCGCAGGGGCATCGTTGCGCGGTGCGCGGGCGCGGGCCGTCAGGTCGACCTGATGGCGCACCGGGGGTTTCTGCTCGCGCGACGCCTGGGCCCGTTGCCGGTCCAGCAACGCGTCACCGCTGCGCTGGGTACTGCCCAGCGGGATGCCCAGTTCGCTGTCCACCAGCAACGGTGGCTGCGAGGCCGGTGGCGTGCTGGTGCACGCGCCCAAAGCAAGCAACAGCAGCGGCGCGGCCTTGCGCCAATGTCGCGGGTATCTGGACCCCTTCATGAAGCTTCCTTAGCGCTTGACGCGTGGTTCATGCGAACGGTTCCGGACAGAGTGCCGGGGGTTGGGTCGGAACTGGCCGGGGCCGTGCGCTGCAAGCGGGCCTCGATCACTTCCAGGGAAAATTGTGGTGGACTGCCGAGCAGCCAATCGATCACCCCGTCCGCCGGCGCGTCGGTGAAAGTGAGTTGCCACGCGCCAGGCGCCTCGGTGCCCGGCGGTTGTAACTGGTAGTGCTCGCCCAGGCCGCTGGCATCCAGGGTCTGGCGCAGGGCGGCTTCAAGGGATTGGCCCCGGGCAGGTCCGCCAACGTCGCGCAGCAGCACTTCGAGGGCTTCGGTCTGCGAGCGCAGCTTCGGGGTTTCGGCCTGCCAGTAAGCGATGGTTTTCAACGCCGGCTCGATCAACGCCAGCCAGACCAGGCCGCTACCGAGCACCAACGCCGCCAGGGCCACGGCACGTTGCTCGCGGGCGGCCAGGCCCTGCCAAGCCGTGCGAAGGTTTTGCCAACGCGCCTTCAGCTGTGCCGCGGTCAGCTTATTCATCGTTCGCTTCCTGGTTTTCGTCGGGGCTGTCTTGCGCTTCCTGCCCGGCCGGAGCCACGCGCAACGTCCAACCCTGGTCAATGGCGGCGACCTCGATGCCGGCCTGCGCCAGGGGCATTTTCCAGTCGTCGCCCGCCGCGACTTTCTGCGCTTCGGCGACGAGCTTGAGGCGCAACTCAGCGTTTTCGAACACCAGTTCCTGCACATTGCCGCTCATGAACGGCATGGCGCTGCCCGCCTGCCTTACCAGGCTGGCGAAGCGTTGCCCAGGCTCCGCCAGCGAACCGCTCTGGCGCGCGGCGATTTGCTGACGGGCCTGCTGCAAGGGATTGAGAATCACCGGTAACTGAGGGAACGCCTGCTTAACCCGTTGGCTCATCTGCGCCTTGAGCCGCTGCCCCTGGGCCGCTTCACGGCTGGCATACAGATTGAGCCCGACCACCCACACCGCCACCGCCAGCGCGCAGATGCCCGCCGCCCGCCCCCAGCCGCCGCGCCCGGAACGCCCCTGCGTCAACCCGGCATGCAGGCCCCAGCCCGGCGCGACACCGCTCCAGCGCTGGGTGACGGGCAACCTGTCAGTCGTCACTTGCGGCGGTGACTCGCCCACCCAATGCAGGCCGCTGCCCATTTCCACAAGCCACTCGTCCAGCGCATCTTCCAGTAACGGCTGGACCACCGCGTGCTGCAAGCTATGGCGCACCAGCAAGTGCCCGTCTTCGATACACGCCACTGGCCCCGACAACACCGGCAAGGCGTAGGCGGCCGGATACAGGCCGCGCAACTTGAGGCCGGCCTGCAGCAGGATCTGACCCAATAGGTTCAGCGACGCACGGTCCAGCCAGGCGACCGCTACCTGCCCGTCCGCATCGCGCGGGCCGTGGGCCACTTGCATCTGTTCAGTGGCACCGAGCATCAGCGCCTGGGCCGCGCAGGTCACGGCGGCGGTGGCCTTCGCCGCGGACAACGGCGGCAGCTCCAGGCGCGTCAGCAAGCTGTCACGCGGATGCAGGAAGCATTCGACCGCCTGCTTCTTCGTGCCCTGGCCAAGCGCCCGGAGTGTGCTGAGACCGGCATCACGCACTTGCCCTTGGCGATCCAGCCAGGCAAATGCCACAGGGCTGTCGAGGCCAAGGCGATCCAGCGGCGCCAGGGCAATGCGCAAACGGCTCATACACCCACCCGCGACCAGATCACCTGAGGCAAGCGGTCCTGGCTGCATTGGAGCAAGGCATCCAGTTCGACCCGCCGTTGGCCGCTGCGCACCTGGCCCCGCAGGCGGAACCAGTCGCTGGCGATGCCGACCTTGACGGTGCTGACGTCCAGTTCGGGCATGCGCAGGCGGTTGACGAAATCCCCGCGATTGATGAACCAGTGGCCACCGTCGCGTTCATTGATCAGCGCCTGGGCGCGTTGCAACGACAATCCCGGCACGTAGGCGGCGAGCACCGCGGCGCTGGCGGTGTTGCCGTTGAGCCAGGTATTGGCCGGCAGGATCGTGACGTAAGGGGCCAGCGTTTCCAGCAGTGCCGGGGTGACGCCCTTGACACTGAGCAGGTCCTGCAAGGTGCGCAGCATTGGGCGGGTCGGCGCCAGCATGTCGGAGGCGTCCGGCGAGGTGCTGCGGCCGCTGTCGAACGTGCTGCTCGTGGACGCCTGGCCCGCCCGCGGCGGATTCAACAGGCGCGGGTAGCCAGCAATCACCCGCTCGACGATACGCGCCCGTACCGTGGCGGCGACACCCAACTGCTCGCACAGCCGCTCAAAGGCGCGCAACTGTTCCTGGTCCACCTGGTCATCGACCACCAGATTGCGCAGGTTGAACTTGCCCTGTTCATCCTCCAGTTGCCCTTCGAATGGCGTGTCGACCTGCCCGGAGCCCGGCATCAGGATAGGTTTCGCCCAAGGCTGGCCGAAGCGCGTCAAGGGATCGCGCTGGCGAACATCCCAGAGCAACTGGCGACTCACCTGCAGGCCGCCTTGCAACCGCGCCGCGCCCTGGATGCGCAGTTGCTCGGCTTCCAGGCTGCGGGTGAACAAGGTCTGGCGGGTGAGCATGCCGCCGGCAATGACGGCCACCACGGCAGCAATCAGCAAGGCACTGATCACCGCCATGCCGCGCTGCTTCGCCGCTGTCGGCGAATTCGTGCGCATCACGGCCCTTATAACTGCCAGGAGCCGATGTCGGCGTTCACACCGTCGCCGTCAGGCTGGCCGTCGGCACCGAGGGAAAAGATATCAACCTCGCCGTTCGCGCCAGGATTGAGGTAGTTGTAGGGGCGGCCCCATGGATCATTGGGCAAGCGGTCCAGGTAGGAACGCCAGGTGCTGTTCTTGGCATCGGCCGGCCGCTCCACCAGCACCTTGAGGCCCTGGTTCATGCTGGGATAGCTGCCGTGATCGAGGCGATAAAGCTTCAGGGCCTGCATCAGCCCGCCGATGTCCTGCTTCGCCGCCGTGGCACGGGCCTGGTCAGGTCGATCAAGAACCTTGGGCACTACCATCGCCGCGAGAATGCCGAGGATGACCACCACGACCATGATCTCGATCAGGGTGAAGCCCCGCTGCCCGCGTGGGCCTCGGGAACGGGCGTAACAAGGGGCGATGTGCATCTCGACGGTCCTTCCTGGATTCGATTCGAGGCGCAGTGTTGCAAGAAAATATGTCAGCGATATTGAAATTGCTCAGGAGCTTGCGTCGTCAATCTGTAAAGAACATTGCTCAGGCTTGGGTACTGCTTTCGCCCCTTCGAGCCGACCGATGTCACGCCCAGCCCCACAAGCCGGTTTCACCCTGATTGAAGTGCTGGTGGCCCTGGCGATCATTGCCGTGGCCATGTCGGCCGCGGTGCGCGTGGCGGCGGTGATGACCCAGAGCAACGGCTTGCTGCGAGACAAGTCCATCGCCTTGCTGACGGCACGCAGCCAATTGGCGCAATTACGCCTGGAAGGACACGCGACGCCGGGGATGAAAGTTTTTGAATGCGATCAGGGTCGCTTGCTGCTGCGTTGCGAGCAGAACCTGCGCCCGGCGGGAAACGGGCGGATGCTGCGGGTCGAGCTGAGCGTATCCGACCGCAGCCGCGAGGCGCCGCCCTTGGCTCGGCTGGAGACCCTGCTCAGTCGGGAAAAATAACCGGATGCAAATGTTCCCCCGTGGCGAGGGAGCTTGCTCCCGCTGGGTTGCGCAGCGCCCGCAAGATTCCGGGGCCGCTGCGCGACCCAGCGGGAGCAAGCTCCCTCGCCACAAGAGCCCTCACAACAGATGCGGTCAGGGGCGCGTCAGCGACGGCAAACTCACTGAATCCGGCAGCCGCGCCAGTTCCAACCGGGTCTGTTCGCTGCCGCGTTCGATCACCACGGCCTGCGCCTCGATCGCTACCAGCCTTACCCCTTGGGCTACCCGCTCGCCGGCCAGGAAACTGCGCGGCGGCCCGTCGTTGAGACTCAGGATCGCCACCGCGCCGCGGGCACCGGCCATCACCCCGCTGACCTTGATATCCACCGCCGCCGGTTGGTTGGAAAACCACTGCAACGCGGGACTGTCGGAACGCTCGGCCAGGCGTTGCGGGGCCACGTCCGGGGTACGCGACTCGGCGGATGTCAGCAGCAGAGAAGACCAGGTCGCCACTCCGGCCAACGCTGCCACCAGTCCCAGCGCCTGGACGATATGCGCTGGGGAGACTCGTTCCGTGAACGTCATGTCCTGATCTCCTTGTTTGATTCCAGCGTCCAGCGTACGCGTCAATTCTCTCCGTTTTATTTCACATCCTTATCATCTTCAGCGTGCACGATGATCACCCACGCAAAGGAGCGCGCCCGGATGCACGGCAAGCAACGCGGTTTTACCCTGATCGAATTGATGGTGGTGCTGGTAATCGTCGGCATCGCCAGCGCGGCCGTGAGCCTGAGCATCAAGCCGGACCCGGCGAAGCTGCTGCGCCAGGATGCCGAACGGCTGGCCCAGCTGCTGCAACTGGCCCAGACGGAAGCCCGTGCCGACGGGCGACCGATCACCTGGCGCTGGGACGCCAAGGGTTTCGGCTTCAGCCGCCGCCCGGACCAGGGCGCAGGACTGGACCGCTTCAAGGAAGACCCGCAGCTGCGCCCGCGACGGTGGCAAAGCCCGTCCATGGAGGTACGTGTGGAACCCCGGCAACGCGTGGTGCTCAATGCCGAATGGATCGGCGTGCCGCTACAGATCCGCTTGTCCGACGGCCAGAACAGCTTCACCTTGCAACGCAGCGCCGCCGGTCGGGTATGGGTTCAATGAGCGGCCGGGAGACAGGCTTCACCTTGCTTGAAGTCATGGTGGCGATCCTGCTGATGGCGGTGATCAGCCTGATCGCGTGGCGCGGGCTGGACAGCGTGACCCGAGCCGACAGCCACTTGCAGGCCAGCACCGAGCAGACCGAAGCCTTGCTCCGGGTGCTTAACCAACTGGAGCGCGATGTGGCCCTGCGGGCCGGCGTCGAGTTGAGCGAACCGCTCAAGCCAGGGGTCGACAGCGAGCCCTCGACCGCCCCGCCCGCCCTCACCCTGCGCAGCACCGAAGGCCAGGGTTTTCGCCTTGACGTTATCCGTGAGGCCGCCGATCAGGGCGGTGGCTTGCAACGGGTACGCTGGTGGCTCAAGGGCGACACGCTCTATCGCGCCCAAGGCCAGGCCCGCAGCCACTACCCTCTACCAGCACCCGGCGCGGGCGTGGCTGTGTTGAGTGAGGTCAGCGATGCGGGGCTGCGATTCTGGGACAGGGAAAAGGGCTGGCGCAAACTCAGCGGCAACCGGCAGGAGGATCCGCCGGGCATCGAGATCAGCCTGACCCGGCAGACACCGCAAGGGCCGGAGAAGTATCGGCAGGTGCTGGGGCCGTTGGAGTAGCCCGCCCTTCAAGACTGTGGGAGCGGGGTTGCTCGCGATGGCGGCCTGAGAGCCTGACTGGGTACATATCCGTTGCTGCGGTAACGGCTGCTTGGGGTTCCGCCCTTACGGCGGGTCACTTTTTTCAGACGCCAAAAAAGTAACCCAAAAGGCTTTGCCCCACCACTCGGTGCCTCGCCAAGGCTCGGCATGCCCTCACTCCGGCATTGCTCCGTGGGCCCGCCGCGAAGGGCCATCCATGGCCCAGCGCGGCTATCCCGGCATCCATGCCGGGATGCCCACTGCACAATGCCTGCGTTCGGCCAGCGTGGTTAACGGGGCGTCTCAGATCAAGATCAGGATCAAGATCAGGATCAAGATCAAGAGCGAGGCGGTCCGGTAGGCAGCCTGCCTCTTCAGCTTTACCCCGATCTAACTGTGGGAGCGAGCCTGCTCGCGAAGAGGCCGGCACAATCCACATCTTCATCGACCATGCCACCGCCTTCGCGAGCAGGCTCGCTCCCACAGGTTAGTGTGCCTACAAGTCCGCAGTCGAGCGCGGTGCCAAATGTGGGAGCGAGCCTGCTCGCGAAGAGGCCAGCCCAGGCGCCGCTGAACTAACTCAACACCACCACCCCACCCGGCAACTCGGTGCACTTGGCGCCATAGGCATCGCGAATCAGCAGCGCCACCCCAGCCAGTTGATCGAGGCGGAAACGGGCCTGGACCTTGCGCAAGCCCAGCTCGCGGTTGAGTAACAGCAACATGCCCGGCCGATAACGGTTGATCTCGTCGATGACGCTGGCCAGGGTCGCATCGTTGAACACCAGCACCTGTTCGCGCCATCCAACGGCGGCGGATACATCGGCCGCCTGTGGGCTGCCGACCTGGCGAGTGTCGTAGGTCAATTGCATGCCCGGCTCGAGGCGAAACTCTCGGCCCTGCACTTGGACTTGCACGACGCCCTCCAGGCAGGTCGCGCAGACGCTCTGGTCGATGTAGCGAAGATTGAACCGCGCCCGCGCGGCGCTGATCCAGCCGGAGCCGGCCTGGACGTTGATCGTCGTGGTGCTGCTGCCGGACACTTCGACTTCGCCGGCGAGCAATTCCAGGCCCTGCCCGCCCTCGGCCAGCGGCAGGCGGCTGAGGCGAGTCTGGGTATTGAGTTCCAGGCTCACGCCATCGCCCAGCTCGACCCGGCGCTGTTCGCCCACTTCGGTGACGTAGTCCGCGCCAAGCCCGGAAACCCCACCCGGCACCGTGGCGCGGATCAGCAGGAACCCCACCGAGGCGGCAAGCGCCCCTCCCAGCAAAGCCCGACGGCCAAAATGCCGAGGTCCCTGCGCCGCCGCGGCGGCGGGTTGCAAGCCATGCCACAGCGCCTTGGCCTGCTCGAACGCCTGCGCATGTTCGGCGCTCTGCCCGCACCATTGGCGCAAGGCACGGGCATCGGCGACGGTGGCGCGTCCCGAGGTCAGCAGGATCAACCAGTCACGGGCCTCGCTGGCCAGTCGGGCCTCGGGCGTATCGTCAGGGGACGCGATGCTGAAGATGTTCAAGCGCACACACACTCATGAATGGGTCGGGTCTCTACTCTCAAGACGGTTTTCCCGCGCCGGGACCGAACCGCTGAATGACTTTTCTTTCCAGGCGCAGGGCGCAATGCCCCAACGCAGCCTTGATTTCCTTCTCCACCATGCGCGTGGAGATACCGAAACGCTGTGATATCTCCAGGTGCGGGGCCTCTTCCAGGCGCGCGGCAATGAAAATCCTGCGGCGCCGCGCCGGCAACTCGTACAAGGCCTTAAGCAGGGTCTGCAACTCTTTCTGGCCACCCACCACCCGAGCCGGGTCCAGCGCTTCGTCGCAGATTTGCAGCAGCTCTTCGATCTCGCTGCCGGTGAGCAGACGAGCATCGGACTGCCGGCGGTCGGCGGCAATGTTCAGGGCCATGCGATAGAGGTAGGCGTTAGGCTGGACGATCTCCGGCGTGTCGCCCATGCGGTCGACCCGCAGGTAGGTTTCATGCAGGACATCGTTGGCCAGTTCCTCGGACCCCAGGCGCCTGCGCAGGCGCACCTTGAAATCCTCGTAGGAGGTGAGGAACAGCTTGACCATCGGGCTGCGGCCAGCGTCTTTCATTGCCCGAACACCTCTTCCCCTGCTGTGCATTCCATGCTTTTTCCTGATGAATCGGGTAACAAAAGCAGGGTCACCGGCTGGCGCAGCGAACTGGGCGCCGGACGGTCGATCCTGAGGTTCTGCAAACTGTTGACCAAGGCTTTGTCACGCAACACATCACCCGTGGAACTGACCAGCCGACTGTTTTGCACCACGCCGTCGCGTCCGATCCACACTTGCAACAACGCGCGAAAACTGCCCGGGCGGGTCAATGGCGAACGGCACAGGTTGCGCTGGATGACCGCCTGGATCGTTGCCGCATAGTTGCTGTCGCTCAATCCGGCAGTGGCGCCCGGCGGTAATGGCACCTCGCGAACCTGTACCGGTTGCAAGGTGAATGCATCCGCACGGGCATACTGCGCCGCCAGCCCGGTACCACTGAGCAGAACAGTCAGCCCTTGGGCAGGCGTAAACAGCCCCTGGACGCCCATCGTCTGGCGCCGGTTCGACAAGGCGTGATCCACCAGCACCGCCATGCCTGTGGCCCGACTGAATTGCTCCAGTGCCGGGGCCAGTTCCTGAGGCGCAATGTCCAGGTCCACCACGCCGACCGCCTGGGCCGGCCCGGCCAGCAGACACCACGTCACCATCAGCCACCCCAAGGGCGCCCTGGCCAATCCACGCCTGCGTCCGCCCCCGGTTATGCCCTGCTGCACGACTGACGTATCCGTTGAAAAACGTCATCCTGATGGGTGTTTATGAATGTCGTATGACACCCGACACAAATCCCGCGCGCGGCACTAGACTGGTGCCGAAACGATGAGCCACCACCGTGGCGGGCCAGGAGGTCAACGATGAAACAGTGGATGAGCATGACAGCCGGAATCGGCTTGCTGATGACTTTGCCCGGGGTCCAGGGCGAAGAAGCCCCGGCCTGTATCGAGGTGACTGTCGGCGGTTACAAGACCCCGGATTACAACTGCCTGAGCCGCCAGATGGGCAACGACCCCGAAGCCGCGGCCGCTGCGCAACACGCACAGGACAGGCTGGATGTGCCGGTCGACAAACGCGCACCGAACAGTGTCGGCCTCGCGACGCCGGCAGCAACCGGTGTGCGCATGGGCAACACGTTTGGCACGTCGGTCAAGCCCCAGCGACCGCCTGCTCCCGTACCTGGTTCGCCGCTGCCCAGATAAACGCTTTTTCTGAAGCGACAGTTTGCTTGCGCTCGGTGTGGCCGCGACGCCACGAGTCGCCATACGCATAGAACAGCTGTCCTATGTGCGTTATTCAGAATGGCTGCTATAACCAATAAGACTAAATGGATAGCCTTCCACTTATCGATGCGGTGGAGGTTTGGATGATTCGCGTAAAAGGATCCATTGCGCGTTCGCTTTGGCTGGATAGATTCAAGGCCGATATGGAGATCCCCCTGTGGTGTATGTACAACTATCTGAGCAAAGCGCCACACCCCTTGATTCTGCCTGCCTGGCTGAGGACGCTGCCCAGTCTCCTGAACGGCTGACTGCCGCTCGCACGTGAGCCAGGGGACGCCGTAATGGCAATCACGCAAAACAACCGGTTGGTGCAGGTCGACAGTCCCCTCGGCGGCGATGTCCTGCTGCTGCAAAGCATGGACGGCAGCGAAGAGCTGGGGCGGTTGTTCCATTACGAGCTGGACCTCACTTCCGAAGACCGGGCGATCAAGTTCGACCAGTTGCTGGGCAAGCCGATGGGCCTGACCCTCGAGCTCTATGACGGAGGCAAACGTTATTTCCACGGCATTGTCGCCACCTGCCGACAGCTGACCGGGCACGGACAGTTCGCCGGGTATCGCGTCAGCCTCCGGCCCTGGTTCTGGCTGCTCACCCGCACCTCGGATTGCCGGATCTTCCAGAACAAGACCGTGCCGGACATCATCAAGCAGGTATTTCGCGACCTCGGCTTCTCCGACTTCGAAGACAGCCTGAGCGGCAGCTACCGCGAGTGGGAATATTGCGTGCAGTACCGTGAGACCAGCTTCGATTTCGTCAGTCGGCTGATGGAGCAGGAAGGCATCTATTACTACTTCCGCCATGAGAAGTCTCGCCATGTACTGGTGCTGGCCGATGCCTACGGCGCTCACTCCACGGCGGCGGACTACGCGTCGGTGCCCTTCTATCCGCCCGATCGGCAGATGCGCGAGCGCGACCATTTCTACGATTGGCAAATGGCTCGTGAAGTGCAACCCGGCTCGCTGGCGCTGAACGACTATGACTTCCTGCGGCCGCGCGCCAGCCTTGAGGTGCGCTCCAGTGTGCCGCGCAACCACAGCAACGGCGAATACCCGCTCTTCGACTACCCCGGTGAGTACGTCCAGAGCAACGATGGCGACCACTATGCGCGAACCCGCATCGAAGCCATCCATAGCCAGTTCGAGCGCGTGCAGCTGCGTGGCCGCGCTCGCGGGCTGGGTTCCGGCCATTTGTTCACGCTGACCGGTTATGACCGCGCGGACCAGAACCGCGAATACCTGATCGTCGTCGCACGCTACCAGATCCGACAGGAAGCCTACGAAAGCGGGCAACAGGAACAGGCTGAACAGTTCGTCAGCGAGTTGGACTGCATGGATGCCAGCCAGGCGTTTCGCCCCCTCCCCGTCACACCCATGCCGATTGTCCGCGGTCCACAGACCGCGGTGGTGGTGGGTCCCAGTGGCGAGGAGATATGGACCGACCAGTATGGTCGGGTCAAGGTGCATTTCCATTGGGATCGCCATGATCAGTCCAACGAAAACAGCTCCTGCTGGATTCGCGTCTCACAGGCCTGGGCCGGCAAGAACTGGGGCTCGGTGCAGATTCCTCGAATCGGCCAGGAAGTCATCGTCAGCTTCCTCGAAGGCGACCCGGACCGGCCGATCATCACTGGCCGCGTCTACAACGCTGAACAGACCGTGCCTTACCAACTGCCGGCCAACGCCACTCAGAGCGGCATGAAAAGCCGATCGAGCAAGGACGGCACGCAGGCCAACTTCAATGAAATCCGCATGGAAGACAAAAAAGGCGCGGAGCAGCTGTTCATTCACGCCGAGAAGAACCAGGACATCGAGGTCGAGAACGACGAAACCCATTGGGTCGGCCATGATCGCAGCAAGACCGTCGACAACGATGAAACCGTGCAGGTCAAACACGACCGCACCGAAACGGTAGGCAATAACGAAACCATTTCCATCGGCGTCGACCGCACCGAGGATGTCGGCAGCAATGAAAAGATCAGCATCGGCGCGAATCGCACCGAACGGGTCGGCAGCAACGAAACCATCACCATCGGCGCGGACCGCACGGAAAAAGTCGGCGCGAACGAAAAAATCAGCGTCGCCAGCAACCGCACCGAGGATGTCGGCGGCAACGAGACCATCGACATCGCGGGCAACCGTAATGAAACGGTGCAGGGCAACGAAGGAATCGAGATCAACGGCAACCAGAGCACCCGGATCGGCCAGAACGAATCCCGCGACGTTGCCCAGAACCGCAGCACGGGCATCAAACAGAACGACAGCCTGGATGTCGGCAAGCATTTCGTGCTAAACGCCGGCGATTCGATCAGCCTGACTACCGGCGCCGCCAGCATCACCATGAAGAAGGACGGCAGCATCGTCATCAGCGGCAAGAACATCACCATCGACGGCTCTGGGGCCATCAACATCAAGGCCAACAAGAATGTGGTCGTCAAAGGCCAGAAAATTCTGCAGAACTGAGCCACGGAGCAGGCGTCATGACCGTTGAATATCATCTCCCCGTATCTTCCACCGCCACACCGACGCGCGTGGATGGCGTCGTGATCGGGGTGCTGCTGGACGTACCCACGCCGGACGCACCGGTGGTGGCCTTCCCCGGCTGCCCCGGCGAAACCGGCCTCGCCGCGCGCACCACCACCGCGCTCTGTCGTGACGACATCGGCGCCCAGGTCGCGCTGATGTTCGAGGCCGGTGACCCGGCCCGGCCGCTGGTGATCGGCCGCATCCAGCGCCTGCCGGCAAGCGCAACGCCAACGGTCGCCCACGTCGATGGCGAGCGGCTGGAGTTCAGCGCGAAACAGGAGATCGTCCTGCGTTGCGGCAAGGCCAGCATCACCCTGACCCGCGCGGGCAAGGTGATCATCCGGGGCACCTACCTTTCCAGCCGCTCCAGCGGGGTCAACCGCATCAAGGGCGGCTCGGTGCAAATCAACTGACAGGTAAGTCGCCTCATGGAACTGCTCAACGCCAGCAAACTGCAGGCTGCCTATACCCTGGGTATGGCGAGCGACGGCCGCGAATCCCTGGTCGTCGTGGCCAAGGGCACCTTCGATCTACCGCTGGACGGGCGTGCCGCGACCCTCGCAGACATCCAGCAACCGCTGCTGATGGCTGACACTTTCTTCGGCGAGCCGGGCCTCAGCGCGCCACGAGAGGAAATGGACTTCGCGCCTTTCAAGCCATTCTGCGACGTGCTGGTATCGGGAAAAGCTTATGCACCGGGTGGTCGGCCGGTGACGCAGTTGACCGCCGGTATTCGTGTCGGTCGGGTGAGCAAGGCTTTTTCAGTGTTCGGTCCCCGGCAGTGGCAACCGGGAATCTCAGGTATTCATGCCGGCTCACCGCAGCCTTTCACCACGCAGACTATTTCCTATGCCCAGGCTTTCGGCGGTTCTCATCCCATGGAGAAGATCCCCGACATGCGTGATTGCTACCAGGACAACCCGAGCGGTTGCGGCTGGTATCCAGACAGTTGCGATGACGCCGGCATCGTCGGCCGGCCGATGCCGAACACCGAAGAGCCGGGCAAGCCGATCGACAGCCCTTCTGGCGATTTCCGCCCCATGGCCCTCGGTCCAATGGGTCGCAGTTGGCCGCAACGCGCACGCTTCGCCGGTACTTACGACGATGCCTGGCTGGCCGATTGCTTTCCGTTTCTGCCTGGGGATTTCGACAACCGCTATTTCCAGGCCGCGCCTGAAGACCAGCAAACCGATTACCTGCGTGGCGGCGAAGAAGTGTTGTTGCTGAACCTCACTCCCCGAGAGCGGGCAGGCTTTCGCATTCCCGAAATGGCTGTGCCGGTGACTTTTTTTATGAAAAAAGGCGGCCATGAAACGGTCTCGGCGGTGATCGACACCTTGCTGATCGACACTGACGCCCGCCAGGTGCAACTGACCTGGCGAATTTCCCGGCCGCTACGGCGCAACATTTTCGAGATTGCCCAGGTGCTGGTCGGGACGATGTCCACGGCTTGGTGGCGTGCGCGTGAATTGGGCAAGGAGTACTACCCGTCGCTGGGCGCCCTGGTCAAAGCCAAACGTGCTCCCGAGGAAACCGATTGATGAGCGCTCTGTGCATCATCGGTTCGGGGATGGTCAGCGCTGTTGGCCTCAGCGCACCGGCCAGCTGCGCGGCGATCCGCTGCGCCATCGACAACTTCCAGGAAACCCGCTTCATCGACCGCGGCGGCGAATGGATCATTGGTGCCAGCGTTCCTTTGGAACAGCCCTGGCGCGGCCGCACCAAGCTGATCAAGATGGCTGCCGGTGCCATTGGCGAAGCATTGCAGAGCATTCCCGGCGTCGATCCGGAAAAGACGCCGCTGTTGCTGTGCGTGGCGGAAGCCGAGCGTCCCGGACGCCTGAGCGGCCTGGATAAGGGGCTGTTGCAGGCCATCGAAACGGAGCTGGGGCTGCGCTTCCATCCTGACTCCAGCGTCATTGCCCGGGGACGGGTCAGTGCTGCCGTGGCCCTGCTCGATGCGCGCTCGCTGATCTACCAGGGCGGTCGTCGCCACGTACTGGTTGCCGGCGTCGATTCGTTCCTGAGTGGAGCGACGTTGACCGTCTTCGAAGCGCGGGAGCGCCTGCTCACCAGCCAGAACTCAAACGGTTTCATTCCCGGCGAAGGCGCCGCGGCCGTGGTGCTGGCCGCCCCGGTCGCCAGCGAAACGCCGCAGTTAACCTGCATCGGCCTGGGTTTCGGCCTGGAACAGGCCACCGTGGAATCCGAAGACCTGCCGCTGCGTGCCGAAGGCCTGACCCAGGCTGTACGCGCAGCGCTGAACGAAGCGGGTTGCGGCCTGGAGCAGATGGATTATCGCCTGACGGATATTTCCGGCGAACAGTACTACTTCAAGGAGGCTTCCCTGGCCCTGAGTCGCAGCCTGCGGGTACGCAAGGAGTTCTTCCATCTCTGGCATCCGGCGGATTGCATCGGCGAAGTCGGTGCCGCCATCGGTCCGGCGATGCTCGCCGTGGCCCTGGCTGCCAGTCGCAAGGGCTACGGCGAAGGGCCGAATATTTTCTGCCACCTGGGCAACGACGCCGGCGAGCGCGCGGCCGCACTGTTCAGCTACCGGATTGTGAGGGCTGCCTGATGGCCAACGAAGTCTTTGCCAACAACATGGAAGTTTCCTGCAAGGCAGCCGACGGCAAGTCGATCGCCTGTTTCCCGGATGTCTGCTTCACCCCCCCGCAGGCCCCGCCCACCCCGCTCGGCGTTCCCATCCCCTATCCCAACACCGGCATGGCCAAGGACACGACCAAGGGCAGTCGAACGGTGAAGATCAGCGGCAAGGAAGTGATGCTCAAGGACAAGAGCTTCTTCAAGACCAGTTATGGAGACGAGGCTGGAAATGCGCCCAAAAAAGGCATCGTCACCAGCCGGAACAAGGGCAAGGTGTATTTCACGTCCTGGTCGATGGATGTGAAGTATGAAGGCAAGAATGTTGTTCGGCACATGGATCTGACTACTCATAACCATGCTTCTCAGCCTGGGAATACGGTGCCTTGGCCTTATGCTGACCGAATGGCGCTCGCCGAGAAGCTGGGGCAATGTGAAAGCGAAAGAGCGCAGGCAAACGAGGCTTGCAAGGGCACCAACAAGGAAACGAGCTGCCCGGACACCGAAAGCCTGAAAAACGCCATCAAAGCCCGTAGCGCTGCAAAAAAAACCGCAGGCGAAGGCTTTAAAACGGACCCAGCCTATCGGGCGGCACACAAGGGAGTCAAAAATGAATACTCGTCCTTGGCGACATCGATCAACGCCAATGCTTGTCAAAGGGCGCTGCGCTGTTTCCTTGCCCCCTACAAGCCCAACAGGTGTTGCCCGGGACAGACCGGTGACCACCTCATCGATTCGGCCTCCTTTACCACCGGGCCGGACTCCGCAGGTCAGTCCAGGAACCAGCACCCGACGAAGGATGGCTGGAGCAACTACAAGACCGACAAGGCCCCGGTAATGTGCGTCGAGGGCCCCAATCAGACCACCGCCACCCACGGGCAGATGCACACCCGCCGTGGCGTGGTGGCCTTGCGCGAGGCAGACTCCAAAGGTGAATGGTCAAGGGCCAAGGCCACGGAGACTGGGGCAAAAGCTGCCAGAAAAACCTTCCCGGACTCCGAATGTTCTCAGGAGTGCCTGGAAGGCCAGTTGAACGCGTATCACGACAAAGCAAAGGACAAAGGTGAGGAGAAACCGATCAACGCGAGCGCTTCCATGACCAGCAATCAACATGAACGCGATAAAGCTGCGCGTGAAATGTTTGATGACGAGTGTAGCGTTTAAGTCATTCATATCAGGAGATTGAGATGGACCCTCTAGACCCACGTTTCAGTGGACTCAGCATTGGTACTGGAGTCGTTCGTTATTGCGACCTGAGTTACTTGGTTACCACGAACGACACCTCTATCAGTGAGGGTTATACAGGGTCGATACTGTTCACTCTGTATCGGGGAACCTGGGGCGCCGGCACGGTCCCATGGCTTGCCTGCTCCGGAACGGTCTGCCATGTGCCGGCCGAACGTTATCTGGTGCTGGGCAACGATGGCTCTGTACGAGCCAGTGGCGGAGGATCCATCAAAGAAGAGGCCCCCATCGCAACCTGCGGAGTCGACCCAAAAAAACGCGGCCCTCTGCGCGAAATCCGTGGCATCGCCAAAGGCCGCGCCTACGCCGTAGGCACCTGCCGCCAAGCCTACGTTCGCGACGGCGAAGACCAGTGGCGTTGCATCGACCAGAGCGCCCAGGTCGGCGACACGCCCATCACCGACACCAGCTTCGAATCCATCGACGGGTTCAGCGAACAGGAAATCTATACCGTCGGTTGGGAAGGCGAAATCTGGGAATACGACGGCTCCGTTTTCACCCAACGGAACAGCCCGACCAACCTGGCGCTCTACAAGGTTCGCTGCGCGCCGGACGGTTTTGCCTATGCCTGCGGCCAACTCGGGACCTTGCTGCGCGGGCGCAATGACCAATGGGAAGTGATCGATCACGAAAGCACCCGGGAAGACCTCTGGGGCATGGAGTATTTCGACGGTCAGTTGTACGTGTCCTCCACCCATTTCGTCTATCGCCTGGAAGATGACAAGCTCATCCCCGTCGATTTCGGCGATGACACGCCGCGCACCTGTTATCACCTGAGTGCAGCCGACGGGATCATGTGGTCCATCGGGCCCAAGGACGTGATGGAGTTCGACGGTACAAACTGGAAACGGTGCCTGCAAATTGACTGACCCGACCGGCCCACGCATCGGCAGCACTTCATGATGAAGACATTGCCCGTCGTCCTTGACCTGCACGTCGAGGAAGCCGCGTTCCTCGCGATCCTGCGCGACTACGCATTACGCGCCCCCCACTATGACCTCGACGACCTGGGCAAACTGGAGGAGCGCATCGACGCTCACCTCGATGGCTTGCGTATCGCCGGGCCAACCGGCCTGGAAATTCTGCTGGCTCAGCTCGGTCCCGACGCTATCGGCGAGATGTTCGCCAGCGTGGTGCTGGCCTTCGAGGCGGCCGAGGCCAAGGTGCTGTCGCGGCTCAGCGAGCATCTGCGCAGTGCGGTGGAAACCGAGCGTGGTTATCTGATGGCCCTGGGGTGGCTGGACTGGCAACAGCTATCGCCCTGGATCGAGCGCATGCTCGCCGCTCCGGAGCCGCTGTTCCGTCGTCTCGGCCTGGCCGCCTGCGGCATGCATCGCCGCGATCCTGGCCCGGCCCTGCTTGCCGGACTGTCCGAGGCTGAGCCAAGCGTGCTGGCGCGTGCCGTGCGCACGGCTGGCGAGCTGCGACGTCGGGACCTGCTGCCGGAAATTCGCGCCCACCGTCTGCATGAGGACGCGGCCACGCGCTTCTGGGCAAATTGGGCTACCGCCCAGATGGGCGATCAGCAGGCGCTTGAGCCTCTGCGTCAATTTGCCGAGCAACCGGGCGAGTTTCAGTATCGCGCGCTCTGCGTATTGTTGGCCTGGCAGGACCGCGAACCCAGCATCGCCTGGATACGCCAGTGCGTTCAGGATCCCAGAGATAGGCGCTTCGGCATCCAGGCCCTGGGACTGCTGGGCGATCCGGTCAGCATCCCGTGGTTGATCCAGCAGATGAACGACCTGCCTTACGCTCGGGTCGCTGGCGAAGCTTTCAGCCTGATCACCGGCGCCGACCTGGCGCTGCTCGACCTGGAGTTGCGCAGCTCACCGGACTTCGCCGCAGGGCCGAACGATGACCCTGAGGACTCGAATGTCGCCATGGACCCCGATGAAAACCTGCCCTGGCCCGCCCCGTCGGCAATCGAAGCCTGGTGGCAGGCCAATGGCGGACAATTCCAGGCGGGGACTCGTTACATGCTAGGGCTGGCCCACAGCGAACGCAGCTTTGAGCAAGCACTCGTCCGGGGCCAGCAACGCCAACGCGTGGCCGCCGCCTGCGGCCTCGCCCGCTTTCGGCTGGATGAAGTGCTCTTTCCAACCAGTGCACCGGTGTTGCGGCAACAAAGACTCTTGAAAATTACCCCGTGACCCCGTGGCGAGGGAGCCATGCTGATCAAGCCACATCATTGCAGCTGACGAAGCTCACCCCCCTCCTGCTCCAGGCGCCGCAGATACACAGTGGCGTCCAGCAGTTGATAAGGGAAATAAAGCCCTGGCGGCGGCGATGGTTGGCCGTCCAGACCGAGCAGACGCTCCAGGAGCATTGCCACACTGAGCCCGGTCAGCGGTGCAGTACCCGCTGGGTGGACGACGGCATGACGGGTGCGCAGCGGTTTGCCCTTGAGGTCTTCGCCAGCAAGTTCGATGAGGATCTCGGTGGACATCGGCCTGCCCTGGCGTCGGGTTGAGCTGACCCCGATGCCAATATTGAATTGAACATCAGGCGCACCTGTAGCGGTGGCCAGGCCGGCGACATCAATCGACGAAAAGCCTGAGGCCTCGATCTGCGTACCATCCACAGCGTGGAAGCTGACCTTGGAGTCGTCGCCTTCGCGCCAGACGAACACCCCGTCGCGTCGCGTCAGCGCGGCGGGCAACATTTTGTTCAGGTGTTCAAAGTCGCTGGCGACGGTCGGCCCGCCGGTGTCCTGTTCATCGACCAGCGCGTTGATGCTGATCTCCTGGACTCGGCTGAACGCCTGGGCACAGCTCAATGTAGCCACCGTCGTCGCGCCCGCCATCCATTCGTAGCCCAGGACTATGGGCGAAGCATCGGGCATGTGCATGTACGTGGCGATTTCCGGCGCGATCTCGAAAATGCCGGAAGAAATGCTGAGGTGCGGCACCCCGCGCTTTTGTGCATAGCGCAATCCTGCCATCGCGTGGTCCATATAAAAGACCACAACCCCGCTGACCGGGCGAGCGCCAAGTCCCAGATCGTCCGCAGTGGAATCGATCACCACACCCTGCGCCCCGCCAATTTCCTCAGCGGCCTGCCGAGCCTTGGCAAGGTCACGGCCGCCGATCAACAGCGGTACGTCGGGATGAGCGGCGCGCAGCGCTCGGGCAGTCTGGTGACCAATGGCGCCGGAACCACCCATGAACAAGATAGGATCAAGTGACATCGTGAGTTCTCCTCGTTTCTGGACTAAAACCTACTGTTAGTAGGTAAACTATCACGCTCTCACGCCTTGTCACCTACCATTGGTAGGTTTTATTGAACTGGATGCGCCACCGTGCAAAAACCCATCGAAACCGCTACAGGCAACTCCCCTTCCCGCCGACTCTCGAAAGCCGAACGGCGCCGGCAGCTGTTGGACACTGCGTTATTGATCGTGCGCGAGGAAAACGCCGACAGCTTGACCCTCGGCCGCCTGGCCGTCCGCGCGGGCGTGTCCAAACCGGTGGTGTACGATCATTTCGCCACCCGCTCGGCGCTGTTGATCGAGCTGTACAAATGGATTGATACCGAGCGGGTCCGCGCTTTTCGCGAGGCCATGAGCAGGACTGCGCGAAGCCCGGAGGAAACCGCTCAGGTCCTGGCCAGCGCCTATATTCAGTGCGCAGCAAACAACACCGACGAATTCCATGCGGTCGGCGCAGCCCTGGCCGGCAGTGAAGAGAAGGCGGCGGTTTTCCAGGAGCTGCTCGACAACTGCGTACGGATGTTCGTGAGCGTACTTGAGCCTCACACGACGTTGGCAAGCGCAGAACTTGAGCGCTGCTGCACCGGTCTGGTCGGTGCGGGGGAAGCACTTGCCGGCGCCCTGGTGCGGGGGCGACATGCCCAGGATGAAGTGATTGAAGCGTTCGCCGCGTTGATTCGCGGCGTGTTGAGTCCGCCTGAATAAATGTTCATGATCCAGCAATAAGCAATTGCCTACAGATACTCAGCTATGTCACTCGACGGTGACAAAAATCTTGGATCCAATTCCTGGAATCGCCTTGACAGGCTAATGGAGCCGATGAAATATTTCCCTCCGCTACGGTTCAGCTTCAATCATCATTTGGCGCGGATGCCATAGAATAATCAAATGGAGTTCATGATGGTTTTCCTCAGTACAGTTCCATCGGTTATCCCGTCACTCTCCTTCAGTTCCTCGTTTCCCAACTAATCACTCTATTTTGGCGCCGTGGCGCTGAAGGGACTGTTGTGCAATGCCCATCATCGTCGGCAGAGGATAACCATGAAAATAGTAGACAGTTCGGTTCTGAAGGAATGGTATGACAGCGAATACAGCGCCTGTAATAACGGTGCTTTATTTGGTGAACTACGCGAGGAGTTCAAACAGTTTTTATCCACCCTGCCTGACGGCCCCG
Source organism: Pseudomonas sp. R3-56 (assembly GCF_051132075.1). Classification (NCBI taxonomy): domain Bacteria; kingdom Pseudomonadati; phylum Pseudomonadota; class Gammaproteobacteria; order Pseudomonadales; family Pseudomonadaceae; genus Pseudomonas; species Pseudomonas sp. R3-56. Next base: position 3,071,580 of record NZ_CP071657.1, read on the forward strand.
GCGATGCCCTTGAACTCGGCTGCGGAGACGGTCGCAACCTTACCGCCCTGGCGCGCAAGGGCTATAGCCTGAGCGGCGTGGACATGGTCGACAGCACGGTACAGAGTCGCAAGCTCAATCCCTGGCTAAAGGATCTGAATTTCCAGCAGGCTGACATTCTGACGTACGAGCCGTTGCGTGAAGGTTACGACGTACTGGTCTGTTCCGAAGTTCTGCATTTCTTCAATCAAGATGAACTTCAGACGGTAATGGCCAAGATTATCGGTGCGGTAAAGCCTGGCGGATATATTTTCCTTGATCTGTTATCGGACCTGTCGCGGTACTTTCAAGCGAGCGGAGAACCCTTCATCTGGGACAAGGAAGCGGGCTTGTCTGTCCAGGACAGCGAAGGGTTATTTGATGCCTGGCTGGGTGATTTCGACATTTATGCGTCGCGGCATTTCTTTGATAAGCAAAGTTGGCCATTAAGCGATTCGGCAAACTTGCCAATAGCTCCCTATACCTGGCAAGGCACCTACGTCTCGGTGTGTGCGCGAAAACGTAAATGACTTTGCGACATTCAGCTTGAAAAGGATATTGAGCCATGCAGCTTTTCCATCAGGTTATCGCCAGCAATGCAAGAAAATACCCGTCCAAGCCAGCCATCATCCTCGACGGGCAAGCGACTTCCTATCAGCAACTGCAGCAGCGCGCGGATGACATTGCCTCGGTGCTCCCCCTGCTCGGCATTGCTCCCGGTGACCGGGTGGGCCTGTACGCGCCCATTTCCGTCGATTTGATCGCAGGTTATCTGGGCCTGCTGCAGGCTGGAGTGATCAGCGCAGCGACGCACCATACCTTGAGTCGTACCAAGCTGATCCACCAGCTCAAGCACTCGGGCGCCCGGGTACTGATCACCGACTGCACGGATGACTTGCCTGGCCTGATTGACGAGGCTGGCCTGGAACTGGTCCTGCTTACCGTTCCAGCCCAGGTTGCGGTGCCCAAGGTCATGCAGCTTGCCGATGCCGTCGCTGCGCTCGGAGGAAAGACGCCCGCGCCCTCCTCTCCGTTGCCCGCTGACCCTGAACGCCCCACCTCGATCTTTTATACCTCGGGGTCATCCTTCAATCCGAAAGGCGTGCTCGTCAATCACCGCATCATGTTGGCGGCCTGTAGCCGGGTTACTGCGTATTTGCAAATCAGCCCCGATGATCGTGTCCTCAGCTATTCCACGCTGGCATCCGACTATGGGGTGTACAACGTGATGATGCCGCTGTATGCCGGGGCCACCAGTGTCATCGAGAGCCGGCCGGCCAGCAGCGCCGAGGAGGTGCTCGCGGTGGTCGAACGCGAGGGGGCCACAGCAATGCATGTATTCCCCCCGGTGTTCTTCCTGTTGGCCAATACGGGCCCGCACTGGCAGGCGCGCGTGCCTGGCTTGCGCTACATCTCCAGCAGCGGGCAGGCCCTCTACAGTCGTCATATCCAGCGGATCCGCGAAGCCCTGCCCGCGGTGCGGATTTTTTCCAACTACGGGCTCACCGAGTGCAAGCGCGTGAGCTACCTGCCGCCCGAAGAAATCGACCAACGACCGACCTCGGTGGGTAAGCCTTTGCCGGGAGTCAGCGTGTACCTGGTAGACGAACAAGGCCTGCGTATCGAGCAGCCTGGACAAATAGGCGAGTTGCTGGTGACCAGCGACTACCTGATGCTCGAGTACTGGAACATGCCCGAAGCCAATGCCCGCGCCTTCGTCCATGATGCCTTCGGCCATTCACGACTGTATCGCACCGGGGACCTGTTCAAGCAGGACGCCGAAGGCTACCTCTACTACGTCGCCCGCAAGGACGACGTCTTCGCGCGCAATATCTGGAACGTCAATCCGCGAGAAATCGAGCAGTGCCTGGCCGCGCATCCAGCGGTCGCCGAGGTCCTCGTGGTTCCGGTTGCCGACGAGTCGGCCGGGCACGTGCCCAAGGCTTGCATCGTGCTTGATGCCGATCATGGCCAGACCAGCGAACAGGCATTGCTCGATCACTGCAAGGCGCATCTGGACTGGCACATGGTCCCGGCCCAGTGGGCATTCCTCAAGACCTTGCCGAAAACCGATTCGGGCAAGTTCACCACCAAAGGACTGATCTGACAGCAGGAGCGCCATGTCATGAAAACTCCCCCGCAATTCATGGATGACACCGACCTCGACCGGGACCTGCAAAAAAGCGCCATGCTCAAGCTCGCCGGGCATTTCCACAGTCTGGCGACAGGCGCCAGCCAGGTGCCCATGCAGTCTCTTGGCAGCCACTTGCGCGCCGAGATCCAGGATCCGCTGGTTCTCGATTACCACGATCGCCTGATCGAAGGGGCAGGACCGTTGTTCTCCCACTTTCTCGCCAGCGTGCCGTACATTCTCGAGGAGTTGTCCAGGATCGGCGTAGCCCTGACCCGCCTGGCCGAGGCCGATACCCGAGAAACAGGCCAGACCTTCAGTCTCTTCGAAGTGGATGCCTTTGATGGCAGTAACGGCCGCGCCGTTGCTGGCCATTCCAATGGACTGATCCGCAGTTTCACCTCATCGCCGAATCGGGCCAACCAGGTTGCCTTCGACCGGTATGCCGACCCCGCGCGGTCGCGGTTCTATCCGCACTCGGTGTTCAAGGTGACACCGGACCTGCTGCAGCAACCCGAGTACAGGCTTTTCAGCCAGGGCTTCGACTTCATTTACGAGATGGCCGCGTTCCAGTTCTACAGCCGCGACCGTGACCGCCAGATCGCCCATATCCAGCAATTTCTCAAGCCTGGCGGCCTGGTGTTTTTCCTTGAAAAGCTTAACCACCCGGACCCGGAGGAATACCTGCGCAGGGAACGGGTCAAGGATGAGCAATTCAAGACCCGCTATTTCAGCGAGGAAGAAATCCACTGGAAACGCCAGCAGATGCTTGAGCAAATGCAGAATGGCCAGGTCACCTTCGAAGAATTGGCAGGCGCCCTGTGCGCCCGGTTCAAGTGCGTCCATCTGTTGTGGAACAGCAGCAATTTCTGTGAGTTCGTCGCCTCCGACGATCCACAGCAAATCGAGCGATTGGTTCGGCTGTTGGGCCCGGTGGTGCAACCTGCGGACTTCTGTTTCGAGGGCTCGCGCCTGGGCGCGGTGGCGACGCTGCGCAGTGCCGGGGGGCAAGACAATGCTTGAACTAGCCGAGCAGGCGTTCCATCCGGCCGCACAGCCCTCGCTGTGTCAGCGGGCCGTCGAGCACTTGCCCGGCTGGCGCGAGCGGGCCGCCACGGCTGAAGCGAATCGACGGCTGAGCAACCGCACCTTTGACGAATTGTTTGCCGGCGGCTGGCTGGATCTGTTGACGCTGCGCGCGCCGGTGACGAGCAGCGGACACTGGCCCACACTGGTGGAAAGCGCGCGGATCGCCGCGCGGGCGTGCGCCTCCACGGGCTGGATGCTCGCGTTGGTGGGCGGCCACGGCGCCATCGCCCGACGACTGCCGCCTGCCTGCACGGACCAGCTCTACACCGATGGCCCACGACAGCTCTTCGCCTCAGCCTCCGTCAGTGCCGATAGCCGGTTGACCTTTGAATCCGCCGGGGTACGGATCGATGGGCGCTGGCGCTTTGGTTCAGGGATCGAGGACGCGACATGGCTGATGCTCAACGCCCCCTGCCCCAACCACCCGGACGCGGCTCACACCCCACGTTTCCTGGTGCTGGTCGCCGCCGATGAAGTCGAAAGACTCGACAGTTGGGACAGCTGTGGTATGGCGGCGACCGGCTCCCATGACGTACTGACCCGCCAATTGCTGGTGCCGCATGCTCGTGTATTCGCGCTGCATGAAGTGTTTGCGCAGGCCACGCATGCACCGGCGGCCGACTACATCGATCGCATGCCCCTGGTGCCTTACCTCACCACGTCGATCATCGGTCCGCTGCTGGGGTGCGCCGAGGGTGCTCTTGGCGCGTTTGTCACTGGGCTCAACGGATCGTTGGCGGTGAGCGATCCGCGGATCGCCGAACAGGCCGCCCACTCGGCAGCACAGCTGTACAGCGCGGGGTTGTTGTATGACTCGCTGATCACCCGACTGCATGACGCCGGTATGAATGACCGGCCGCCAGATACGCGACAACTGCTTCAACTCAAGCGCGACCGCGCCTATCTGGCGGGCCAGTGCGTGCAGGCCGTGCGCCGTGTGGTGGAAAGGCTCGGTGCGTCGTCCCTGGTCGCCGGCAACCCGCTCCAGCGCCACTGGCGTGATATCCAGGCCATGGCCGCGCATCGAGACGTTGCCTGGAACGAGGCGATGCTGGCCAGCGGCGATGCGCTGCTGCGGCCCGTCGCCGCCGGCACTGCAAAGAGCTGATTTGTTTTCCATCGACTATTTCAAAGAGGTCCCCCATGTTCATTCGCAACATATCCGAGGTAGAGCAAACCCCTTATTTCGTCGAGTGGGGCGCCGGCACGAGTCATCGCTTGCTCACTGAACGTGACGCCATGGGCTTCACGCTGTGCCATACCGTCGTGCGTGCGGGTACAGAGTCGCTGTTGCAATACCGCAATCACCTGGAGGCCTGTTATTGCATTGCCGGAGAAGGTGAAGTCGAAGACATGCACGGCAATGTCTTTGCGATCCGGCCTGGCGATGTCTACGTGCTCGATCAGCATGACCGGCATTTCCTGCGCGGAGGCAAGGGCCAGGACCTGATCCTGGTCAGCGTCTTCAATCCGCCACTGCGCGGTGACGAACGACACAATCTCAACGACAGTTCGGGGTCGGCCTACTGATGATTTTCTTCGCCGCCACGCCCCGGCGCTTATCCGCAGGAGGTTTCCATGCGTAAGGATTACCTCGCTTTTTTCATTTCGTTGTTTCTGTCGCGGCTGGCGGATCAGATCCTGCTGTTCATCGTACCGCTGGTAGTGTTCCAGACGACCAACAGCGCATCCTGGGCCGGGCTGGCGTTTTTCGTCGAGTCGCTGCCGCGATTCCTGGCGTTTCCGTTGTGTGGCGCCCTGTGCGACAAGTATTCGCCCATCAGGATCCTGCACATCAGCCAGGTCTACCGGGCCCTGCTGTGTGTCCTGGCGATGGCGCTGCATGGGGTCTTTGGTGGTATCGCCTGGGTCGTCGTGCTGTCAGCGGTGTGCGGGGTACTGACGACGCAAGGCATCATGGCGCGCGAAGTGCTGATGCCGCACATCTTCCAGCACTACAGCTACACCAAGACCTTGTCTTACTCGCAGATCGCCGACCAGACCGGGCTGGTGCTCGGGCCATTGGTGGCGGCCCTGATGCTGGAAGTGTGGGCCTGGCATTGGGTGGTGCTGTGGATCGCCGGGTTGTTCCTGCTGGCCGATCTGAGCATGCTGGTCTGGCAACGCCTCAGCCGTATCACGCTTGAGGTTTTCGAGCAGCATCAGGACATCTGGTTGCAGCCGCTGCGGATTGCCTTCGGGCATATCCGTAACCTGGCGGAGCTGAAGAAAATCATCACCCTGGCGGTAGGCGTCAACCTGATCGTGGGTGTCACCTTGGCCACCTCGGCGGCAATGGTGCTTGGCGAGTACAGCGCCGGCAAGGACGACTATGCGGGCCTGCAGGCGGCTGGCGCGGTGACAACGATCGTGATCCTGTTCTTTCTTGCCCGGGTCGCCCTGCCTCTGCGCGTCTCGGGAGGCGTCGGCTATTCGATGATCGCCGCGGGAGGCTTCATCAGTGCCCTGAGCCCGAACCTGGTCGGCTACGTCGTGGGCTTCCTGCTGATCGTCGGCTTCGACAAGATGTTCAACGTCTACATGCGCACGATCCGGCAACAGGTGATTCCGCCCAAGGATTTCGGCAAGACGGTGGGCGTGATCACTTTGCTCAACAACCTCTCGCAGCCGTTGGCCGGCTTGTTGGTAGCAGTGCTGGCGGCGCCCTTGGGCACGCAACCGGTGATCCTGATTTTGGCCGTGCTGGCGACGCTCCTGGGAGCCGCGGCGTGGTGGTGGTTTGCAAAGACGCGAAGCCCCCTCACCGCATCGATTCTGGCGGAGCAGAAAATCGGCAAGTGAAATGGCTGGACAACCCGCGGCAGGTCGTCTCGCCACGTCACCTCGGTTGCTCAAGCAGCAGCAGTGTCTTGCGATCCGGCTCGCCCGAATAAAACCGGTCTAGCGCCTGTTGGAACAGGGACGATCCCGGTTGGACGCTCCTGAACAATGTCAGGCAGGAACGAAACTTGAGGTCGTCGGGTGAGCCAAAGATCTGCCCGGCACTCTTCCCGTGATGCAGCAGAACTGTTTCCACACAACCCTCCAGTCGCGGGCCGAGCACGTCGTGCTGAACGTAAGCACGGGCCTCGGCAATGCCGGAGATGGCGAAGCGCGCGGCCATTTCGGAACGCCCGAGGCCCTGCAACTGGGGAAAGATGAACCACATCCAGTGGCTCGTCTTGCGGCCTGCGCGCAACTCGTCCATGACTCGATCGAACACCGGGTTCTGGGCCTCGACGAAGCGGGACAGGTGGTAGATGTCGCCCATGATTCTTCTCCTCTACCCCTTTTTTTCAGAGCGCCTTGACCCATTCGCGCAACAGATATTTCTGGATCTTGCCTGTCGAGGTCTTCGGCAACTCGCTGAATACCACGGTCCTGGGCACCTTGAAGCCGGCCAGATGCTCTCGGCAGAACAGGATGATGTCGGCTTCCCGAATGCCTTGATGTTCGTCCTTTAGATGGACGAAGGCACAAGGGGTTTCACCCCATTTCCCGTCCGGTCGAGCGACCACTGCCGCCTCGAGTATCGCCGGGTGACGGTAGAGCACGTCTTCGAGCTCGATGGTGGAGATGTTCTCCCCGCCCGAAATGATGATGTCCTTGAGACGATCCTTGATTTCGATATAGCCGTCAGCGTGACGGACCGCCAGGTCGCCGGTATGGAACCAGCCACCTTCGAAAGCTTCGCGCGTCGCTTCGGGGTTCTTCAGATAGCCCTTCATGACCGTGTTTCCGCGCATGAAGATTTCGCCAATGCTCTGACCGTCCGAGGCGACCGGATCGAGGGTTGCCGGATCGGCAACCATCAGCCCTTCCAGGGTCGGATAGCGCACGCCCTGGCGTGCCTTTATCCGCGCCCGCTCGTCCAGGGGCCGCTCGTCCCATTGCGCATGCCAGGCACAAACGGTCACCGGACCGTATACCTCGGTCAGGCCATAGACATGAGTGACCTTGATACCCATCGCCTCAACCGCACCGATGACCTTGGCCGGTGGTGCCGCGCCGGCCAGCATGGCGTCGACCGGGTGATCGAGGGTGAGCCTGGTCGCGTCAGGCAGGTTGGCCAGGCCATTGAGGACAATCGGTGCGGCGCACAAGTGAGTGACTTGATATTGGTTTATCAGCGCCAGAATCTTCTGCGGATCGACCCGGCGCAGGAACACGTGCGTCCCGGCCAGCGCGGTGACGGTCCACGGATAGCACCAGCCGTTGCAATGAAACATCGGTAACGTCCACAGATACACCGGATGATGACCCATGGCCCAGGTCATCTGGTTACCCAACGAATTGAGATAGGCGCCGCGGTGGTGGTAGACAACCCCTTTTGGGTTACCCGTGGTGCCGGATGTGTAGTTGAGCGAGATGGCTTGCCATTCGTCTTCCGGCCAGTGCCAGGCGAACTGCGGATCGCCTTCAGCGAGGAAGGCTTCATAGTCCAGAGGGCTGACCGCGCAGCCTTCGCCGTACTCCGGGTCGTTCACATCGATCACCAGCAGCGGCCGCGACAGCAAGCCCAAGGCTTCATCAATAACGGCGTTGAATTCCCGATCGGCAATCAGCACCTTGGCTTCGCCGTGTTCGAGCATGAAGGCAATGGCCCGCGCGTCCAGACGGACATTCAGGGTGTTGAGGACCGCGCCGATCATCGGCACGCCAAAGTGGGCTTCGAGCATGGCCGGGATATTGGGCAGCATGACCGCCACCGTATCACCTTTGCCAATACCTCGTGCGCTCAACGCACCGGCCAGGCGTCGGCAACGCGCATAAGTCTGCTGCCAGTTGCGCCGGATGGAGCCGTGGATCACGGCGGGATGTTCGCCGTACACCGAGGCCGTACGCTCAATGAAGCTCAACGGCGACAGGGCGATATGATTGACGGCCGAGGGCGCCAGGCCCGTTTCGAAAATCGACATGAGGTTATCCTGTAGGGAGCCTGCCAGCCTGTCTTGCTGTGCTGGAAAGCTCCGATGGCTGATTGTTAGCTCTGTTCAGGTTTAAAAAAACGGCCCGCTTGATCATGGGACCGGTACTTCGCCAAACGCTAGCTCAAGCAGTCTGCCGCGGGTGCTTTCGCAAGTATGCGCGCCAGGTCATCGCCCAGTGTGCCGAGTCCTCCAGCGGTGCGCTCTGCAACCGGTGGATCGCCTGGTTATGCGGCGAAGTCTTGACGATCTCCGGGTTCGAATAGGCCTCCTCGGATATGTGGGCGAGCACTGCGATCCAGGTGTCCAGGGCCTCCTTGCCGTACATCTCGCCCGGCTCGGGCGTGAAAGGTTCCGGCACCAGCCAGGGGTGATGGCTGCTCCACATCGGGTCAATGCCGAAATCGCTCATGCGGTTCTGCACGTCGTGGACATCGACTCCGGTGTCCTCCTTGAGTCGCTCCAGGCTGTAGCGTGTCATTTCCATGCGCGGGCTCGTGGCCTCAGGATGCGAGCGGGTCACGCCGCGTATCGCCAACAGGCCTTTTTCCATGTAGTTGTTGGCCAGCACCGAGATATCCGCTGCCTCTGCCATCCCCTTCGCGCCCATGGCACGGGACCAGGCGTAAGCTTTGAGAATCACCGGGACGTTGCCCCAGAACTCGCGGATCTTGCCGCAACTTTGCGGACGATCGAAATCAAGGCTGTAGCGCTCGCCGTCGAAGGCCACCAGCGGCGCCGGCAGGAACGGCGCAAGTTCTGCCGAACAACCATAGGCCCCCACCGCAGGCCCCCCTACTCCACTTTTCGGTGCGCCAAAGGTCTTGTGCAACATGAACATGCACGCATCGAAACCCAGCTCTCGCGCACGAATCCTGGTCATGGCGCCGTTGAAATTGGCGTGGTCGTAGAAACACAAGCCACCCGCGTCATGTACCACCTGTACCCACTCTCGGATGTGCGGGTTGTACACGCCCATGTCGTCGGGATTGTTCACCATCAGCGCCGCGGTGCGATGGGACACGGCGGCCTTGAGAGACTCAAGCGACGGATAGCCGTTCTCCTCAATCATCAGGGTGATCACCTTGAACCCTGCGGCAGCGGCAGTCGCGGCGCTGCTCGGGTGAGTCTGGATCGTGGTGATGATTTCATTGCGCTGCTCCAGTTCGCCACGGGACGCGTGATAGGCTCGGGTCACGGCGCAACTGGTGTACGCGGCGTCGGCACCGCCGCCGGCCTGGAAAACGAACTGATCCATCCCGGACAACTCGCGCAGTATCAGGTCCATGCCATGGACCACTTGCAACGCGCCTTGCAGGGTATCTTCGTCCTGATGGGGATGCACATGGGTGATTTCCGGGCGCCAGGCCATCGCCTCGTTGATCTGGGCGTTGTACTTCATGGTGCAGGTGCCGAACAGGCTGATATTCATCATACCCAGGGTCTGCTGCGACAGGCGCAGGTAGTGATACAGCACCTCGGGTTCGGACATCTCCGGCAGCGCCGGTTTGCGCGTGCGTCGCATGTTCGCCGGAACCAGATCATCGGCGCGGCCGACAGCCGCCTGGACGTCAGCCTCGGCGTCGGAAAAAATCACCCCACGACGGCCGGGGTAGCCCATTTCGAGGATCACCGGCTCGCTCCAGACCGGAGCATGGTATTGCTTGAGTGGCGTGTTCATTGCGAGATTACCTTCTTGAGTGCAGCGCTCAGGCGCTGGATGTCGGCCTGGGTGTGGATCTCGGTGACGCAGTACAGCGCGCTGGCGCCGAGTGCCGGGAAGTCTTGCGTCAGGTCTTTGCCCCCGAAGATCCCGAGTGCGAGCAGCCGCTTGTTGATGTCCTTCACCCTCAGCCCGGTGGCGTCGAAATTCACCACGAACTCCTTGAAGAAGCCGCAGGGAAAGGTCACTTGCACGCCTGGAATTTCAGCCAGCAGCCTGGCTGCGTAGTGAGCACGTTGCAGGATGAGCTTGCCGACATCCTCAAAACCCTTCGGCCCCATCATCGCCATGTAGACGGCGTTGGCGATGGCCCACATGTACACCGAGTGGCCGGTCCAGTCGTTACCCTTGTCACGCAGGCCGTAGGACGATTGTTCGAACAGGCTCAGGCCAAAACCGTATTCGCCAGGCTGGATAGTTTCGGCGATGCTGATAAACAACGTCGGGTATTGATGGGCGTACAGTTCTTCGTCACGCGAGGCAATGAAACCGCTGACACCACCGCCACAGTTCATGTGCACGCCAAGCGGCTGGGTGGTGCCCACGACGATGTCGGCACCAAAATCAATCGGTGCGGCGAGCACACCCAGGGAAATCGGATCGACGCCGACAATGACCTCCGCGCCGACAGCATGGGCCATCGCCGCGATCTCGGCACCTTGCCGCTCGATCACGCCGAAGTACGACGGCGTCTCGAAATAGACAGCGGCCGTTTGCGCCCCGATCGACGCGCGCAGGTGTTCGAGATCGAGCAAACCGGTTTTCGGGTCGTAGTCGATCAATCGCACAGCGATGTGCCCGGGCATCTCCACGGGTTCGCAATAGTTGCGGATGATCGACAACCGCTCCGGGTCAATCGCACGTACCACCGCCACTTCGCTGCGCCCGGTAATGCGCGTCGCCATGCGAATGGCGTGGCCCGCGGCGCAACCCCAGCTGCGCACCGGCAGGCCGACCAGATCCATGTTCAGCAGTTCGCCGAGCTGGCTGCAGAATTCGAACCAGGCCTGATTACGGCCGTGGTCGGAACTCGGCTCGCCAAAAACCGAGGTCAGCCACTCGTTGCGGCGCACTACCTCGTCGCACGCCGCCGGAACGTGATGTTGCCAACAGCCGGCACCGAGGAAATTCAGGTTCTGCTCGCAGGTCCGGTTCTTCGATAATATGCTGACCAAGTGCCGACGCAGCTCGCTCTCATTGAGAGCCGGCGGCAAATCAATCGGACGTTGCAGTCGATGTTCCTCGGGTATCTGTTGGAACAACGCCTCGATGCTGTCGACACCAATCGAATCGAGCATCTCCCGTTTTAGCGCGGGAACGGAGTTCGCCATATAGGGGTGAGCGACATGATGACTCATGGGGGTATCCTCGTTTTTCAGGTGGCAAATGATCAGGATCGAACCCTGAAGAAGACGGACCGGTCAGGTCCCGTGTGCACGCGCAGATATCCGCTGAGCATGGCGTCGACTTCGGCGTCTCCCGTGTCGACGCGCAGGCAGCCGGCATCAAGGGCAAGCAGCTTGTCCATCGAGGCGACGACGATGATGTTGTCGCGCCCTGCCCGGCGGATGACTTCGGCGCTGATCTGCTGATTGCCACGACCGAACAAACTGCCATGACCGCCGAGAACGCCGACGATGACGCGGGTCTCATGGCCCTCCATCAGGCGGATCAACTGGTGTTCATTGAGGTCGGCGCCCATCAGCGCTCCATCCTTCACCGCGTCCACCCCGAGCAGCGTCGAAGGTAGGCCGAGCTCGGCCATGATCCGCCGTGTCGTCGTGCCGGGACCCAGCAGGTACAGGCAGCCGGGTTGCATCTCCCTGACAACCTGCCGGGACACCGCGTCGAGGGAGATATTTTCGTTGGCGGCGGAACCTGCCTTGGCGTTTTGCGTCAGGTGGCGCTCGTGCGGGCTGCGTGCGTAGCCGTAGAGCCGTGCCGACACCCGGTCGCTGCGCATCGCAGCCTCATCGATGTCCATCACCTCGGCCTCGCGAAAACGCACCGAAGGTTCTGCCGCAACGAAGCGTGCCGCAAGATTCCCGGCGTTCTGCGGATTGGTACCAAACACTGCGGAATACATCTTTACACCCGTCGGGATTCCCAGGATGGGCACACGATCACCGACCATGCCCAGCACATCCCGCGCCGTGCCATCACCGCCGGCGAACAGCAACAGGTCAACCGCTGCGTATGCCATGACCAACGCCGCGCTCCGTGTGTCATCAGGGCGACTCGATCCGGGCACAGACGAGTACACGACGATCGGGTCGAGGCCGGCGGCCCGTGCGACATCTTCACCCAGCTCGCCAGAGCCGGTCAGCAGCCGAAATGGCGCCGTCGAAGTTGCCAGCCGCCGGAGCGCAAGCAAAGCCCTCTCGCTTGAAACCGGGCGCGCCCCGCGGCGTTTTGCTTCAAGCAAGACCTCGACTCCGTCGGTGCCCTTCAAACCCACGGGGCCGCCCATGCCGGCGACAGGGTTGACGATAAACCCAAGCGTTTTCCCAAGGGCTGGGTCATGAAATGAAACATCGCAATCACGCTGCTCGCGCATTGATCGGTATCCTGTGCTCATCAGCGACCTCCGGAGCCGGGGAACGCAATATCCAGGCAGTTGCATACGCCTCGTATGTCAAACACAATACGACATACGCAGCGTATGTCAATTCACATACGCAGCGAATGTCAAATTTTCAGAAGGAACAGGATTAATGGCGCAGAAGCGTGCGGACATGATTGCGCAGACCCGCGGCAAGCTGATCAAGGCAGCGCGAGAAGCTTTTGCCGCGAAGGGGTACGCGGACAGTTCGATGGACGATTTGACCGCTCAGGCGGGTCTCACTCGTGGTGCGCTGTACCACCACTTTGGCGACAAGAAGGGCTTGCTGCAGGCTGTTATTGCCCAGATTGACGACGAGATGATGGAGCGTCTGTCGGTAATCATCGACGAAGCGAACACGACATGGGACGGTTTTATCGATGAATCGATCGCCTACATCAAGATGTCCCTGGAGCCGGAAATCCAGCGCATCGTGTTCCTCGACGGGCCGGCGGTGCTGGGCGATCCATCGCAGTGGCCGAGCCAGAACGCTTGCATCCGCAGCACCCAGGGCAGCCTGGAAAAGCTGATCGATGAGGGCACGATCCGCAGCGTCGATCCTGAAGCGACCGCGCGCCTGATCATGGGCGCCCTGCTCGGCGCGTCCTTGTGGATTGCGCATGCCGAGGATCCGCTGGCGGCCTGCGAAAAAGCCATCGAGAGTTTCCAGGCACTGGCTTGCGGATTGCGGCTGAACAGCCGTTCGGTGGATCAGTAACCGGCGTCCGCCCTGCGCCGATTGCCCGCCGGCCCCGCGGCCCTGATCTGATCGATGCTCTCTAGGAACGTTTTCAGGATGGGTGATGGATTATCGGTCCGGTACCCCACCGCCAGGTCGATGCCAGGCTGTTTTCCCTTGAGCGGCCTGCTGACGATCGTCCAGGGCAGCAGCGGCTCCACGTAGGCTGGCAGGATGGCAACGCCCCGCGTGGAGCTGATCAGAGAGATCCCGGTGCCGTAGTCGTCCAGCCAGTAGGAGGCGTTGACCTGCACGTTACAACTGGCGAAGTACTGCGCGATGACATCGCGTAGTACGTGGGGAATCTCCGAACAGCCGATGAACGTCTCGCTCGCCAACTCGGCCGGATCGATATCGCCCATCGACGCCAGGCGATGGTCGTTCGGCATGATGACCAGCAATGGCTCTTTCGCGACAACCTCATAACTGACATCCGGCCGCGGCTCCACGCGCAGAAAGCCCAGGTCGACGTCGCCGCGTTGAATAGCGTCGGCCAGCGAGGGCGATTGCAAGCTGATGACCTTGAATTCGATGTTGGGCAGCTCATGCCGAAGCAAACGCGTCACGCTGGGCAGCCAGTCCACCTCCTGCCCCGTCAGGAAACCCACCGAGAACACCTTCTTCGCCGGCCTTGCCGCTCGCCTAGCCGCCGCCACGGCTTCTTCAGCATGACTGAGCGCAAGCCTGGCCTGATCCAGGAACGCTATTCCGGCCGGCGTCAGTTCGATGCCCCTGGCCTTGCGGACAAACAGCTGCGCGCCAACCTCCAACTCCAGATCGCGCAGCTGGCGGCTAAGGGATGGTTGCGCGGTATGAAGACGTTTGGTCGCGGCAGAGGTCAGGTTGCCCTCTTCGGCAACGGCAACGAAGTAACGAAGGTGACGCAGCTCCATCAAGCGATACCTCTAAGGCATGGGTTCGAGCATACAAAGTCTTTTTAAAGCGTCTGCGGTTTGCCTACAGTCTGCCCGACAGATAACAGAATCCCTCAGCGCGGGGCAAGCCCATCGCCGTGGTTTGCCATGCTCATCGGCTATCGACAAAAAGCCGCTCGCGAAATCGCAGGTTATTCCAACTCACCAAGAGGTCTTTCCAATGAACAAGATTGCACTCATTACCGGCGCCAACCGTGGCCTGGGCCGCAATGCCGCTATTGCCATCGCTGAAAAGGGCAACGACGTCATCCTCACCTATCGCAACGGCGAGGCCCAAGCCCGGGACGTGGTCGGCGAAATCGAACGGCTCGGGCGCAAAGCCGTTGCGTTGAAACTCGACGTGAGCGACGTTTCCAGCTTCGGCACATTCGTCGCCACGCTTTCCGACGCCCTCCAGCAAGACTGGGGTCGAGCCGACTTCGACTTCCTCCTCAACAACGCGGGTCACGGCGCGATGGCGGCGTTTGCCGAGACCACCGAAGAGCAATTCGATGAGCTGTTCAATGTGCACGTCAAAGGTGTTTTTTTCCTGACGCAGGCGCTCTTGCCACTGATCATCGATGGCGGTCGCATCGTCAACTATTCATCCGGGCTGACGCGTGTTTCCTTTCCCGGTTTCTCGGCGTATGCCGCCGCTAAAGGCGCGATCGAAACCCTCACGGTCTATATGGCCAGAGAGCTGGGCGGCCGTGGAGTCACGGTAAATACGGTGGCCCCTGGCGCGATTGCCACGGACTTCCTGGGTGGCGCAGTGCGCGACATGCCGGATCTGAATGCGCAATTCGCTGGCATGACTGCCCTTGGCCGGGTTGGCGTCCCGGACGATATCGGGCCAATGGTTGCGAGTCTGCTGGCGGAGGACAACCGCTGGGTTACCGGGCAGCGCATCGAAGTTTCCGGCGGGCAGACTATCTGACTTTGCTGAAGATCCAGTGTAGGAGCGAGCCTGCTCGCGATAGCGTTATCACAGCCGATGAAGAGGTTGAATGCGCTGGCCTCTTCGCGAGCAGGCTCGCTCCCACGGGTCAGCGGTGGGCTCAATGGCGCAGTAGTCGGCGCAACGGCACTCCATCCTTGAGCACCGGCGATTTGATGACGATGTAACTGAAGTATTTGGAGATACCGATGTTCTTGTCCAGCAACCCTTCGACCACTTCCTGATAATGCTGGATGCTGCACGTCATGAAGCGCACCAGATAATCGTAACCGCCGCTGATCAAGTGGCACTCAAGTACTTCGTCGACCAGACGAATATTCGATTCAAACTTGGCGAAGTCTTCCCGTTTATGGTCGCTGAGGGTGATTTCGGTAAATACCGTGACCGAGTCGGTGATCTTTGCGAGGTTCAGATGCGCCCTGTACCCGGAGATATAACCGGCTGATTCGAGGCGCTTGACCCGCTGCAGACAAGGGCTGGAGGACAGTCCCACGGCATCGGCGAGGCTGACATTGGTCATCCGACCGTCCTTTTGAAGTTCAACAAGGATACTGATATCAATTCGGTCTAGTTTTATTAAACCTTCCATCGGGTACCCCTCGGTCGTCTTCAGGCTGACAGTGGTTTTAGCAAATTCAACGGCGCAAAGATAGCTGATGCTGAGCGACGAGGTCGGCCATGCTGGTGATGTAGAAATCGGCGGAATATTCTTGATTTTCAGGCTCATGGCCACGGCGGATCAGGCACAGGCCAGCCGATTTTGGCGGTTGTGCGGGCGGTCTGGACACTTGCATGATCGTTCCAGGCTCGAGTTGGTTCTGCAGCAACCATGCCTCATCCTCCAGTGGATTGCTGGCTCGCGAATGCAGGTCCTCGGGTGGAATTCCCAAGCGCTCGCAGAGCTGGTCGCGATCCTCGGCATCACGATCGCAGTAAACCAATAACCGGTAGAATTTGCGCAGATACAACATGGCACCCGGTGCGTCCTCGAACAGCGACCAGTTGCAGGCCGAACGGGCAAAGCTCATGCCCTCTTCCCAGCTGACCTTGAGCCCCAGGCGCTCCGCCAACTGGCGATGGGCAAAACACAACAAGCCGCTGAAGCCGAGATCGGAAAAGCGTGGATAGAGCCCGCGTACCGCCTCGTCGAATTCCGCCAATACCTGTTCCTTGCCGGGCATGCCCGGACGGTTTTCGAGCAAGGGTTGCAGGGCCGTCCAGACACCGGAATCCCGATCGACCAGGACTTCGTCGCAATCGATCAGCAGCGCACGATAATCAGTCAGGTGCATGTGTCGCCTCCCATGGTGCGTTTATCAATCCTTATGCCTGGCTGCCTCGGTCGACAAAATCGCCAACTTGCCGACCGAGACCTGAGATTAATCCATTACCCGTTGCAATGCGGCTTCAAGGATGGCCAGTGCTTCGTCGATCTGACTTTCTTCGGTGACCAGGGGAGCGAGGAAGCGCAGGACATTTCGGTACACCCCGCATTTGATCACCAGCAGCCCGCCAATCCTTGCCTGATCGATCAGGCGCTGGGTGAGCTCGGCATCCGGGCTGCGGGCGTGATCATCCTTGATCAATTCGATTGCCAGCATGAAGCCGGTGCCGCGCACATCACCGATGCGCGGGTGGCGGGCCTGCAAGCGCAGCAGGCCCTGACGCAGCCGCTCCCCCAGGACCAGGCCACGCTCGAGCAGATGCTCCTGCTCATAAGCCTCGATCACCGCCAATGCCGCGGCACACGCCAGGGCGTTACCGCCGTAGGTGCCGCCAAGGCCGCCGGGCAGTGGCGCGTCCATGATGTGCGCGCGCCCCACCACGCCCGAGATGGGCAGGCCTCCGGCCAGGCTTTTGGCGACGGTGACCAGGTCCGGCTGGATGCCGGCGTGCTGGAAACCGAACCATTTGCCGGTACGACCGAAGCCGGTCTGGATTTCATCGAGGATGAGCACGATGCCGTGCTGCTCGG
Organism: Pseudomonas sp. R3-56; assembly: GCF_051132075.1. Classification (NCBI taxonomy): domain Bacteria; kingdom Pseudomonadati; phylum Pseudomonadota; class Gammaproteobacteria; order Pseudomonadales; family Pseudomonadaceae; genus Pseudomonas; species Pseudomonas sp. R3-56. The sequence goes on from NZ_CP071657.1 coordinate 3,088,657, forward strand.
TCAAGGCTCGCAGCGCCTGGAGAAATTCTGGTGGAGCGCTGAGGAAGCCTCCATCGCCCTGCACCGGCTCGATGATAATCGCCGCGACCCGATCCGGCGCGACTTGGGTCGCCAGCAATTCGTTGAGTGCCTGCAACGCCATCTCACTGCTGAAACCGCGATAGGCATTCGGATATGGCGTATGGAAGACCTCCGGCGCCAGAGGTCCGAAGTTCTGCTTGTAGGGCTGGCTCATGCCCGTCAGCGTCGTACCCAGTAAGGTACGCCCATGGAAACCGCCCCGGAAGGCAATGACGGCGGGACGATTGGTATGCGCGCGGGCGATCTTCACCGCGTTCTCCACCGCTTCCGCGCCGGAAGTGAACAGCGCCGCCTTGCAGGCTTGCTGCCCACCCACCAAGGCACACAGGCGCTTGACCAGATCGATGTACGGTTTGTAGGCCACCACTTGGAAACACGCGTGGCTGACCTTCTGCAATTGAGCCTGCACTGCCGCGATCACCTTCGGGTGATTATGACCGATGTTCAACACGCCGATGCCGCCGACGAAGTCCAGATAGCGCGCCCCGTCCACGTCCCACACCTCTGCCCCCTGGGCCCGGTCGATGACCAGCGGATGCGCGGTGACCAACCCTCGTGGCACGAATTGATCGCGTTGAAGGAGCAGGCTCGGGGTTTCTTCGACTTTACTGTTCATGGCATCTCCCACAGTGAACCAGGCAACCGGGAAACGGCTGCGATGTGTTCCACAGGTTAAGCGTTCGACACAATTGTCTAAGCCGAACTTGGCCTCTGGGAAATTCGGATCGACTGTTTTCACCCCGGCAAACAGCAGAATCCTTCAGCCGACTCCAGCCCCATGGAATCTGCCGGCAGACGCCCTGTACAAAGCAGTGTCCGGCGATTACGCAGGCTGTTTCGATACATCCTGCTTTGCCACTCGGGCATGCTGGATGTTCCCTATCTTGTACGAGAAGTTACCCATGGCCCTGTTGTATAAAGCCGACCCGGTACGCGGTGAACAATGGAAGCGTCTATTCGCCGAGCACGCTCCGGACATCGAATGGCGCGCCTGGCCGGACATCGGCGACCCGAAGGACATTCGCTTCCTCGCCGCCTGGCAGGCGCCGGATGACCTCGAAACACTCTTGCCGAACCTGCAAGTGCTGTTCGCTTTGTCGGCCGGGGTCGATCAGCTTGATCTTGATCGCTTGCCCACCTCCCTGCCGGTGGTCCGTCTCCTCGATCCCGGCATTACCCGGGGCATGTGCGAGTACGCCAGCTTCGCCGTGCTCAGCCTGCACCGGGATATGCTCCGTTATCGCCAGCAACAGATTGCCCGATGGTGGCAGGCGCACTTGCTGCAACCGGCGGCCCAGCGTCGGGTCGGGGTCATGGGGCTCGGCATGCAGGCCCGGCAGATTCTGGCCACCTTGCAGACCTTTGGCTTCGCCTTGTCAGGTTGGGCACGCAGCGAGCATCACATCGCCGGGGTGAATTGCTTTGCCGGTGACGAACAGCTCCCGGCCTTCCTCGGCCAATGCGACATCGTGATTTGCGTCCTGCCATTGACCGAGCAGACCCAAGGGATTCTCAGCCGTCAATTATTCAGACATCTGCCCGAGGGTGCTGCCCTGGTCAACATGGGCCGTGGTGGCCACCTGATAGAAGAGGATCTGCTCGAGGCCCTGGCCAGCGGCCAACTCAGCGCGGCGGTGCTTGACGTCCTGCAACAGGAGCCGGCAGCGCCGGATCACCCGTTCTGGCAGCATCCGCAGATACTGCTGACGCCGCATATCGCGGCGATGACTCAACCCGAAAGTGCCTTCGGCGTGTTGCTGGACAACATCCGTCGGCATCAGCGCGGTGAATCGATGCTTGGCCAGATTGACCGCCAGCGACGTTATTGAGCGGTGCTTGCTCACGCAGCTACGAAAGCACCGGCGAAAAATCCGCTGATATTTGCTGCTGGGCCTGCTGTCGATTTGAGCAATAACTGCGGTGCGTGAAGCCGCAACTGATGCAATCTACCGAATCGATCTGCGCCTCTTGTCAGGTCTCGCGGCAGGTGAGATATCAATCCTTTCGGCGGAAAAATCCGCCCGGTCACGCTCCCTTGAATACGGAGATGTTCATGTCCAGTTCGCAACGCCCGACGTATGCCTATCGCCCCATGACCGCTGCCGATGTGGCAGCGGCCCATGCCTTGTCCGTGCAGTTGAAGTGGCCCCATCGCCTGGAGGACTGGGCCATGCTGCAGCGCGTCTCGCAGGGTTTTGTCGCCGAGGACCACGGCCGCCTGATCGGCACCGCGTTCACCTGCCCGCAGGGTGATTACGCCACGATCGGCCTGGTGATCGTCAGTGACGAATACCAGGGCCAGGGCATCGGTCGCAAACTGATGGAACTGGCACTCCAAGCGTGTGGAACGCAGACCGCCATGCTCAACGCGACGCTGGCCGGGGCGCCTCTTTATGCCAGCCAGGGATTCGTTGACTTTGGTCATATCCAACAACATCAGGGGAACGTATCGCCCCCGGCCCCCAAGGACCTGCCATCCGGTGAGCGCCTGCGCCGCCTGACCGAAGCGGATCGAAACAACGTGATCGAACTCGCCAGCGCCGGCAGCGGCCTGGACAGGCATGCCGTGCTCAATGATCTGTTCGACAGTGTCGAAGACGTCGTGGGCATCGAGCGCGATGGTCAACTGCGCGCGTTCGCCATCCTGCGTCCATTCGGTCGTGGTCGTTACATCGGCCCGGTCGTTGCAGAAAACCCACAGCAGGCCAAGCACTTGATCGCGGTGCTGTTGGCTCAAGTGCCGGATGCTTTCGTCCGCATGGATGTACCGTCCGACAGCGGCCTGGGTCCCTGGCTGGAAGAAGCCGGGCTGAAGCAGGTCGACACCGTCGCCCAGATGGTCCGTGGCTCCCCGCCCCAGGCCAGGGGCGGCGTAAAGCAGTTTGCACTGGTGACCCAGGCCATCGGCTGACACCGCTACATCCTCTACTTTCCCGGAGAAACACCCTCATGCTAGAGCCCACTGCCGTGCTGTTGGCCCACGCCAACGGCACTCCCGCGTCAACCGCATTCACCGGCGGCTCATTGGGAGCCAACGATCCGTTCGACAGGCAGATTGCCTATCTCGGGACCCATGACATTGCTGCCGGTATCGTCCAGGCGAGCGGACAGTTCAGCGTCGATGCATATCCCTACAGTGAAACGATCGTGGTCCACGCCGGACAGGTCATTCTGCAAAGCGAGGAACACTCGCTGCAACTTGATCCGGGTGACAGCGCGGTAATTGCCCGCGGCACATCGATTCGGATCGAGGCGCAACCTGGCTCGCTCTGGGCATTCTGCGCCGATACCCAGCCTGTTGAAGCGGGCAACGTCGGAGTGACCGCTCTCCCCCGGCACACCCTCCTCGCGCCCTCGACGCCACCGAGTGAAGAATTCCTGCTGAGCCCGACCCCGCAATGTCGCTCGAACAATCTGTTCGTCGAGGACACGACAAACCTGCGCATCGGCGTCTGGGATTCGACGCCCTATACCCGCAGGACAAGACCGCACACGATGCACGAACTGATGCACCTGATCGAGGGCAGCATCATTCTCCAGCTCGGCGATGGATCGGCGCTGGCGGTGAATACTGGCGATACGGTGTTTGTGCCCAAGGGGGCTCCTTGCGCCTGGAAGAGCAGCGTCTATGTGCGCAAGTTTTATGTTTGCAAGTGATGTCTGACGGAGCTTTTTTGGTGTGAATATCCGTTGTTTCGGTCACGGCAGCTTAGGGTTCCGCCCTTACGGCGGGTCACTTTCGAAAAGCGCGAAAGTAACCAAAGCGCTTTTGCCCCACCACTCGGCACCTCGCCTAGGCTCGGTGTGCCCGCACTCCGGCATTGCTCCGTGGGCCCGCCGCGAAGGGCCATCCATGGCCCAGCGCGGCTAACCCGGCATCCATGCCGGGTTGCCCACTCCACAATGCCTACGTTCGGCCAGCGTGGTTAATGGGGCGCCGAGATCAACGTCCGCCGCGAGGCGGCCTTCGAGCCGACCTGTTTTTTGGTGAACCGCGCTTCTCCTGTGGGAGCGAGCCTGCTCGAAGAGGCCAGCTCATTCAACATCTTCATCGGCTGACACACCGCCATCGCGAGCAAGCTCGCACACATTGGGTCTTCTACAGACGCAGGTTCACGGCACACATGAAATCCCTGTGGGAGCGAGCCTGCTCGCGAAGGGGCCGGTCCATTCAAAATCTTCATTGACTGACACACCGCCTTCGCGAGCAGGCTCGCTCCCACATTGGATCAGCGGCAGACGCAGGCCTCACGGCATACCGAGGAACCCTGTGGGAGCGAGCTTGCTCGCGAAGGGGCCAGTTCATTCAATATCTTCATCGGCTGATACACCGCCTTCGCGAGCAGGCTCGCTCCCACAGTTGGATCGGAGTGGGACCTGAAGAGCCAGGTCGGCTATCAGGCCGCCTCGCGGGGGACGTTGATCTCGGCGCCCCGTTAACCACGCTGGCTGAACGAAGGGGTTGCGCAGTGGGCATCCCGGCATGGATGCCGGGATAGCTGCGCTGGGCCATGGATGGCCCTTCGCGGCGGGCCCACGGAGCAAGGCCTTCGTTCAGGCATGCCGAGCCTAAGCGAGGCACCGAGTGGTGGGGCAAAAGCGTTTTGGTTACTTTTGCGCGCAAAAGTGACCCGCCGTAAAGGCGGAACCCTAAGCAGCCGTTACCGCAGCAACGGATATACACACCAAAAAAAGCGCAACGCCCAGTTCAAAGCGCCCCCGCAATAGCCAGGCCAACCTCCTGAGTCGACGCCTGCCCGCCAAGATCAGGCGTAATCGGGCCCTCTGCAATAACCCGCTCGATGGCCCTGAGAATCCCGTCATGGGCCGCGCGATAGCGTTCATCGCCATTACCCAGGAAGTCGAGCATCAAGGCACCGGACCAGATCATCGCGATCGGGTTGGCGATGTTCTGTCCATAGATATCTGGCGCCGAGCCATGGACCGGTTCGAACAACGAGGGAAATCGTCGCTGTGGATCAAGGTTGGCCGAAGGGGCGATGCCGATGGTGCCAGCGCAGGCAGGTCCGAGGTCGGACAGGATGTCACCGAACAGATTCGACGCCACGACCACATCAAAACGGTCTGGCTGAAGCACAAAGCGCGCACACAGGATATCGATGTGTTGCTTGTCCCAGGTGACGTCCGGGTACTGCTGCGCCATGAGCGCCGTGCGTTCGTCCCAGTACGGCATACTGATGGAAATGCCGTTGGACTTGGTCGCCGCCGTCAGGCGTTTGCGCGGCCGGGTCTGGGCCAGGTCGAAGGCGAACTTGAGAATCCGGTCCACACCGCGTCGGGTAAATACCGACTCCTGCAGCACGAACTCGTGCTCGGTGCCTTCGAACATCTTGCCGCCGACCGAGGAGTACTCGCCCTCGGTGTTTTCGCGGATCACCACGAAGTCGATGTCCCCGGCTTCACGTCCGGCCAACGGACACGGCACGCCGGGAAACAGCCGCACCGGACGGATGTTCACGTACTGGTCGAAGTCCCGGCGAAACTTCAGCAGCGAACCCCACAGGGAAATGTGATCCGGCACCTTGTCCGGCCAGCCCACGGCGCCAAAATAGATCGCATCGAAGCCCTGGAGCTGTTCGAACCAGTCGGCGGGCATCATCTGCCCGTGTTCCAGGTAGTAATCGCAGTGGGCCCAGTCGAGCACTTCGATGCTCAGATCCAATTGCCATTTCTTCGCCGCCTGCTCCAATACCCGCAGCCCCTCCGGCAAGACTTCCTTACCGATACCGTCGCCAGCAATCGCGGCGATTCTGAATGGTTTGCTCATCAACCGTGCCTCCTCTTCAAATCGCTGAACGCATCACAGCCCGCCGACGTGGAAGGCTTTGACTTCAAGAAATTCATCCAGGCCATACTTGCTGCCTTCACGCCCCAGGCCCGATTGCTTGATGCCGCCGAAGGGCGCGACGTCCATGGAAATGAGCCCGGTATTGAGGCCAACCATGCCGAACTCCAGGGCCTCGCCGAACCGCCATGAGCGGCGCAGATCCTGGGTGAAAAAATATGCCGCCAAGCCATAGGGCGTAGCGTTGGCCAAGGCGAGCGCCTGTTCTTCCGTGCTGAAGCGCATCAGCGGAGCAACCGGACCGAAGGTTTCTTCGTTGGCCAGCAGCATCCCGGCATGCGTCTCCCCGAGCACCGTCGGCTGGACGAACCGGCTGTCGCCCGTGGGGATTTCGCCACAAAGCAGGCGAGCGCCCTGGCTCAACGCCTCGTCGATGTGTCGAGCGACCTTGCTGACCGCCGCCGCGTTGATCAGCGGACCGATGTTCACCTCGGCCTCGAGGCCGTCGCCAACCTTGAGCTTGCCCACCTCCTCCACCAGGCGCTGGGCGAAGCGCTCGTAGATCCCATCCTGCACCAGAATGCGGTTGGCGCAGACGCAGGTCTGCCCGGCGTTGCGGAATTTGCTGAGGATGATGCCGGTCACGGCCTGCTCCAGGTCCGCGTCGTCAAACACGATGAACGGAGCGTTACCGCCCAGCTCCAGGCTCAAGCGCTTGATGTGTTCCGAGCTCTGACGCATCAGCAGGCGTCCGACAGCGGTAGAGCCGGTAAAGGAAAGCTTGCGCACCGTCGGGTTGCCGGTCAGCTCTTCACCAATGCCGGCGGGCATGCCGGTCACGACGTTGAACACCCCGGCCGGAATCCCGACCCGCTCGGCCAGCACCGCCAGGGCCAGGGCCGACAGCGGGGTCAGGTCCGACGGCTTGACCACGATCGTGCAGCCCGCGGCCAGGGCCGGCGCGCACTTGCGGGTGATCATCGCATTGGGGAAATTCCACGGGGTGATCGCGGCGCAAACGCCCACCGGCTGTTTGAGGGTCATCAAGCGCCGATCACCGCTGGGGGCCGGGATGGTTTCGCCGTAGATGCGTCGAGCTTCTTCGGCAAACCATTTGACGAAGCTGACACCGTAGCGGATCTCGCCCTTGGCTTCCGCCAGCGGCTTGCCCTGCTCAAGGGTAAGGATCAACGCCAGGTCGTCGAGGTTGTCGATCATCGCCTGGTACCAGCGATCGAGCAGCGCCGCCCGTTCCGCCGCCGGACGTGCACGCCAGGCCGGCCAGGCACGGTCGGCAGCTTCGACGGCGCGCCGGGTTTCGCTGCCGTGTATCGCCGGTACCCGGGCAAGCACCTCGCCGGTGGCCGGGTTGATCACGTCCAGGGTGGCGGCGTTGTCGGCGCCGACCCACTGGCCGTCGATGTAAGCGAGTTCTACCAGCAGGCTGGGGTCTTTCAGGCGATTCTTGAGCATGACGTCGGGTCCTGTTCTGAGACAGCCTTCAGTCTATTGAGTCGCCCTGGACGAGGATGCTGAAAACGCCGGCCCTGCAGCCTTGAATGCTGAAAATCAGCCTTCGACGGCATAATGCTGTTCATTAAGGCAATCGGGGAACCCGTGGCGAGGGAGCTTGCTCCCGCTGGGCCGCGAAGCGGCCCCAAAACCTGCCAAACACTTAGTATCAGACACACCGCATCCGCCGGTTTACGACTGCTTCGCAGCCGAGCGGGAGCAAGCTCCCTCGCCACGGGTACGTCATTTTGTTAAGTGAACAGCATTACCTGCGACGGCAGGCTTTACTGTTGCACGATCAAATGCGCATCGAGCCCAGCAACCCTTGCAGAAAGCACTCGCCCGCCTCCATCTGGCTGATCTCGATGAACTCGTCAGGCTTGTGCGCCTGTTCGATCGAACCCGGGCCGCAGACCACCACCGGTACATCCAGGCGTTGCTTGAACAAACCACCCTCGGTGCCGAACGAGACTTTCGCGGTGCCAGTGTCCGGGGCGGCAAAGTTTTTCAGGAACCGTACTGCTTCGACGCTCGGATGGGTGTCGAGACCCGGGTAGACGTTCAGGGTCTCGATTTCAATCGCAGCCACGCTGGAAAGCTTCTGCGCTTCACGCACGATCAGTTCGGCCCGCTCGCGCATCTGCTCGAGGAAGCCGTCCAGGTCGTCCGCCGGCAAGTTACGCACTTCGAAATCAAGAGTGCACAGGTTGGGCACGATGTTCAGCGCCTTGCCGCCGACAATCTGCCCGACATGCACGGTGCTGTAGGGCACATCGTAATCGGTATCCCGGGCACCCTGCTCTTGCAACTGCTGTTGGCTCAGCCGCAGCGCGGCGATGAAATCGCAGGCCACATGAATCGCATTGACCGAGCGTGGCGCCAATGATGAGTGCGCCTCCAGGCCACGACAGTACGTACGGTAGGAACCCTTGCCCTTGTGCCCAAGGACGAACTGCATGTTGGTTGGCTCGCCGATGACGCACAGAAACGGCCGGACCGGTGCCAGGTGCAGCACGTCAAGCAAACGCCGTACCCCCACGCAGCCGATCTCCTCGTCATGGGACAGCGCCAGCTGCAGCGGCCTGCTCAATGGCTGCCCGGCGGCATCGAGCATGGCGTCGATTGCCAGGGCGATAAAGCCCTTCATATCGCAACTGCCGCGGCCATAGATCCGTCCGTCCCGCACCGTCGCCGCAAATGCCGGGAAGGTCCAGGCCTGCCCCGCCGCCGGGACCACGTCGGTATGACCCGACAGCAGGATCCCCGGCACATCCCTTGGACCGGTACTGGCAAACAGGTTGGCTTTGTTGCCGCTGTCGTCCCGCACGATCAAGGACTCGATGCCCTTGGTCATGAGCAGATCGCGCACGTATTCGATCAAGGCCATATTCGATTCCGAAGAGACGGTGTCGAAGGCCATCAGCCGTTTGAGAATCTCCAATACACGGGATTTCATGCGTACGCCGCCACGGTCGGATTGTTTGGTTGCTGGGTTTTCATCAGTTCGGCGCTGTCGTGGTGGCAAAGGATTTCGCTGCCACCGACTAACATCCGCCGGTCCGGCGCGACGCGGTTGCACAGCCCGTCGACCCGCACCGGGCAGCGACTCAGGAAGGTGCACAGCCCTGGCACAGCGGCTTTCGGGCCAATCGGCGGCAGCGTCTGGCAGGTCGTTGCTCCGCAGCTTTCCAGCCAGCCCTGGCGCAGTTCCGGTACGGAGTGGATCAACAGATCGGTATACGGATGGAACGGAGCCTCGGCATAGGATTGACGCGTCCCGGCCTGGACCTTGTGCCCGCTGTACATCACCACGATGTCGTCACACAAGGCGCGCACGGTGGAGATGTCATGGCTGATGAACAGATAGGACACTCCCAGCTCCTGGCGCAAATCGCGCAGCAATTCGAGAATCGCCGCACCGACCACTGTATCCAGCGCCGAGGTCACCTCGTCGCAGAGAATCAGGTCTGGCTTGGCCGCCAAGGCCCGGGCCAGGTTGATCCGTTGCTTCTGTCCGCCGGACAGTTCGTTCGGACGCCGGTCCGCCATCGTCCGGGGCAAACGCACCAGGTCCAGCAGCTCGCCGATACGCTCGCGCAACGCCGCGCCCTTGAGGCCGAAATACATCTTCAGCGGGCGGCTCAGGATCGTGCTGACGCTGTGCATCGGATTGAGTGCGGTGTCGGCATTCTGGAAGACCATCTGTATGCGTCGGAACTGCTCCTGGGTACGCGACGACAGGCTGCCGCCCAGGGGTTGGCCATCGAAGGACAACCCGCCAAGGGCTGGCTGCAACAACCCGGCCACCACCCGTGCGAGGGTCGATTTGCCCGAGCCCGACTCACCGATGACGCCGATGGCCTGGCCTCGGCGAACCGTCAAGTCGATGCCTTCCAGCACGCGAATCGCTGGCATGCCCTGGGCATTCTTGTTGCCGTAGCCGGCGGTCAACCCCTGGATGGTCAGCAACGGCGTGTCCTGTGCAATGTCGCTGGGCGGACGGATCGTCGTGTCCGGCCGCGCCGCCGCCAACAGGCTGCGGGTGTATTCGTGGGCCGGGCCCTTGAGCAAAGGTGCCGTGGCGCTGTGTTCGAAGATCTCGCCGCCATTGAGCACCACGATCTGATCAGCCATCTGCGCCACGACCGCCAGGTCGTGGGACACATAGACGGCCGTGGCCCCACGCTCGCGGACTACCCGTTTGAAGGCCCGCAGCACATCGATCTGGGTCGTCACATCAAGGGCCGTGGTCGGCTCGTCGAGCACCACCAGCAATGGATCGCTGATCAGCGCCATGGCCGCCATCACCCGTTGCAGCTGCCCGCCGGACACCTGATGAGGATAGCGCTGGCCGATGCGCTCCGGGTCTGGCAGGGCCAGGTCACGGAACAGCTCGATGGCCTTCGCCTCAAGCACCGCCCGGCTACCCAGGCCATGAATCAGCGCGCCTTCCACTACCTGGTCGATGAGTTTTTTCGCCGGGTTGAACGCCGCTGCGGCGCTCTGGGCGATATAGGACACGCGGTTGCCGCGCAACTTCTGCAACTGGCTCTCGCTCAAAGCCAGCATGTCGTCGTCGCCGATTTGCACCACGCCGCCCGCCAGCCGGCAACCGCGTCGGGCATAACCGAGCAATGCCAGGGCAATGGTGGTCTTGCCGGAACCGGACTCACCGATCAACGCCAATACTTCGCCTTTTTGCAGGGAGAAGCTGACCCCCTTGACGATGTCCACCTCCTCGCGCTCGCCGCAGGCGACCACGCGCAGGTCCTGTACCCGAATCAATTCGCTCATTTCAATGACCTCCCGTACGTCGGCTACGTCGCGACGACAACCGGTCGATGAACAGATTCACGCCGATGGTCAGGGTGCCGATGGCCAGGGCAGGAATCACGATGGCCGGCGCCCCCTGATTGAGGCCGCCGATGTTCTCGCGCACCAGCGAGCCAAGGTCGGCATCCGGCGGTTGCACGCCCAGCCCGAGGAAACTCATGCCACTGAGCAGCAGCACGATGAAACCAAAACGCAGGCCCAGGTCCGCCAGCACCGGATTGAGGATGTTCGGCAGGATTTCCACGCAGGCGATGTACAGCCGGCGTTCACCCCGGGTACGGGCCACTTGCACGTACTCCAGCGCTTCGATATTCACCGCCATGCTGCGGGCGATGCGGAAGGCACCGGGGGTGTAGCTCAACACCGCCGTGCAGATCAGCAAGGTGACCGAGGAGCCGAAGGCCGAGACCATGATCAGCGCCAGCATCTTGCTCGGGATCGAAATGAACGCGTCCATCAGGCGACTGATCAGCTCATCCAGCCACTTTGGCGACACCACCGACAACAGCGCCAGACTGGTTCCCAGGGTGCTCGACAGCACCGCGGCCACCAACGCCAGGCCGACAGTGAAACGCGCGCCGACAAGAACCCGGCTGAGCATGTCGCGGCCCAGGTAATCGGTGCCGAACGGGTACGTCGCGCTGAGGCTGTCGAAGACGTTGTCGGAGACCACTTCGCCCACCGGATGCGGCGCCAGCCACGGGCCGAAAATCGCCACCAGCAACCAGATCACACACATCGCGGCGCCGGCCAGGCCAAGCCAGGACTTTGCGTGAGCGTCTTTGCCCAACCCCAGCGCAGCGGCCGCCGTCGGCGATTTCACAATGAGGTTGTTCATTGGTTTCTCAGCCTCGGATTGGAAAGAATCGCGCACAGGTCGGCGATCAACACCAACGCCAGATACGCCGTACAGAACAACATGGTGCAGGCTTGAACCAGGGCCATGTCGCGGTTGGTCACGGCATCGACCATCAAGCTGGCAATGCCGGGATAGTTGAAGATCGTTTCGACGATCACCACCCCGCCCAACAGGTAGGACAAGCTCAGGGCGATGGCATTGGCAATGGGGCCGATGGCATTGGGCAAGGCATGCCGGAGCACGATACGGATATTGCTCACGCCCTTGAGCCGGGCCATTTCCACGTAAGGGCTGTCGAGCTGATCGATCACGGCTGCGCGGGTCATGCGTGACATTTGCGCGACAATCACGCAGCACAGCGTCATCACCGGCAATGCGTAGGTGCGCATGAATTGCCAGGGGGACGTGATGTCACTGGCATAGGACAGCGCCGATAACCAACCCAGGTTCACGGCGAATATCAGCACCGCCAAGGTGGCGACCAGAAACTCCGGCACGGCCACCATGGTCAAGGTGAAAAAACTCAGGAAGCTGTCGAGGCGCCCGCCTCGGCCCATGGCCGAGCCGATACCCAGGGTCAACGCCACGGGCACCGACACCAGGGCCGTGGCAGCGGCGAGCATCAAGGTGTTGGGAACCCGGCCGGCCATCAGCTCGATCACCGGCGTGGCGTTGGACATCGACATCCCCAGGTCACCGCTGAGCAGGCTCGTCAGCCAATGCAGGTAACGCAACACACCGGGCTGGTCCAGGCCCATTTTGGTCCGCAGGGCCGCCACCTGTTCCGGCGTGGCAAACTGTCCCAGCGCCTGCTGCGCCGCGTCCCCCGGCAGCACCGCCGTGATGGCGAACACCACCATCGAGACAATCAACAAGGTCACGACCGCCGCCCCCAGACGGCGGCCGATCAACCACAGTGTGTTGCTATTCATCATCCGACCCTCGTGCAATGTGGCCCAAACCGACCTTCATCAGGCATCCAGCCAGATCTGCTCGGCAAACATGTAGCCCATGAAACCGCCCAGGGGATTGGCGCCGTAGCCTTTTACACGCTGGTCGGCACCGTCGATGTTGCTGATGAACACCGGTACGCCGATGCCTCCGTGCTCATGCACCAGCACTTGCATGTCGGCGTACATCTTGCCGCGCTTGGCCTCGTCGGTTTCACCGCGGGCCTGTATCAACAATTGGTCGAACTGCTCGTTTTTCCAGCCTGATTCGTTCCAGGGCGCGCTCGACTGGAAGAACTGCGAGAACAGCATGTCGGCATTCGGTCGCGGATTGATGTTGCCAAAGCTCAGCGGGTGCTTGGCCCAATGGTTGGACCAGTAGCCATCGCTCGGCAGGCGGTTGACGTTGAGCTTGAGCCCGGCTTCCTTGGCGGACTGCTGCAGCAGCACCGCGATGTCCACCGAACCGGTCGCCGCGGGCGAGCACATCAGCGGCATGCTGATGCTTTCCATGCCGGCCTTCTTCAACAACGACCTGGCCTGTTCAGGATCGTAAGCCCGTTGCGGCAAATCGGCGTTGAAGAAGCGTGCTCCGGGCGCGATCGGATGGTCGTTGCCGACCCGCGCATAGCCACGGAAAATCGCCGACTTGATCTGTTCCCGGTCCAGCAACAGCTTCATCGCCTGGGTGAACTCCGGGCTTTTGCCGGGCATCTGGTCCTGACGGATGATCAGGTCAGTGTAGTTGCCCGACGGTGAGTCGATGACCCGATGCCGGGCGCTGGCCTTGATGCGGGTCGTCGAACGCGGGTTGACCTCGTTGACGATGTGCACGTCCCCTGACAGCAGGGCGTTGATCCGTGACGATTCGTCGGCAATGCCGATGAATTCGATCTCGTCCAGGTACGGCAAGCCGGGCTTCCAGTAATTGCTGTTGCGCACGCCGACGGAGCGCACCCCGGGCTTGAACTCCTTGACCTTGAACGGACCGGTACCGATGCCCTGGCTGAAATCGCTGGTGCCTTCCGGAACGATCAACATATGCGAGACGGCAAGGACCGAGGGCAGTTCAGCGTTGGGGCCGCTCAACTGAATCTGCACTTCATGGGTGCCGATGGCTTTGACGTCGGCGAACTGCGACGCCAGCGGCAGGACCTTGGAGCCGGTGATCGGGTCCTTGTGACGCAACAGCGAGAACACCACGTCGGCGGCGGTCAATGCCTTGCCGTTATGGAAGGTCACTTCCTTGCGCAGGCTGATCACCCAGAGCGTGGCGTCCGTGGTCTCGATACGCTCGGCCAGTTCCAGTTGCGGCACCATGTGGCTGTCAAAACGCGTCAGCCCGTTGTAGAACATGTAGTGGCGTACGTAGTCGGTGGACGACGAACCTTTGGCCGGGTCCAGGGTGTCGGCGGTGGAACTGGTCGAGCCGGCGACGCGGATCCGCCCGCCCGGCTTGCCTTTGCCTGGGCTGGCGGCATCCTCATCGGCGAACAGCTTGCCGGCGGTGCCGAACAGGCTACCGGCGCCCGCCGCGGCCACCCCGGCCAACCCGAGCATCTGCAATGCATTGCGGCGGGACATGCCGCGATTGAGCCCTTCGAAAACGCGCAGACTTTCCGTACCTGTTATCAGCTGGGTATCGATACTGTTTTTTTTGTCAGTCATGTCGGTTCTACCTTTCGCAAATGATAAGGCTCGATTGCTCGCGCTATACGCAATGTGATGAAACCTGAAGCGTCCCTCGCCACTCAGTGCAAATAGTCTTGAAGGCGGTAATACGCACCTACCAGCGGCAGGAACCAGGGCTTGCCAAAATGTCCGGGGATGGCCGGCCAGTCGAGTTCGCGCCAAGGGTTGGCCTCGACTTTCCCGGCCATGACGTCGGCCATGACCTGGCCCATGTGCACCGACATCTGCACGCCATGGCCGCTGTAGCCCATGGAGTGATAGACGCCGCCGTGCTGGCCGGCCCGGGGCAGCCGATCGGAGGTCATGTCGACCAATCCGCCCCAGCAATACTCGACCTTCACGTGGGCCAGTTGCGGAAACATCTGCACCATCGCCGCGTGCAGGACTTTGCCGCTCTTGGCATCGGACACACTGTCGGACATGGCGAACCGCGCCCGCCCGCCAAACAGCAAGCGGTTGTCCGGGGTGATCCGAAAGTAGTTGCCGATCATCCGGCTGGTGACATAGGAGCGGTGTGCCGGCAGCAAACTGTCGATCAGGGCCTGCGGCAACACCTCGGTGGCGATCACAAAACTGCCCACCGGCACGATCCGCCGCCGATACCAACCCAACCCACCCTGCTGGCAGGTTCCCGTGGCCAGCAGGATCTGCGTGGCCTGTAGCGAACCCTTGGTGGTATTGACCCGATAACCACCGGCGCTGGTTTTCCAGTCCGTTACCGATACGCCTTGGAAAATCAGCGCGCCGTGACGGGCCGCGGCCTCGGCCAATCCGACCCCGAAGCGTCCGACATGCATCTGCACGCCGTTACGCTGCAGCAAGCCGCCATGGAACTGGGCCGAGTTCACTTCAGCCCGAGCTTCCTGCGCAGACAGCAACTCGACCTCGGCATCGACCTCGCGCCGAATCAACTCGCAAGTACGGGCCAACCCCTCGTAGTGCAGGGGCTTGGCCGCCAGCTTGAGCTTGCCATTGCGCTTGAAGTCGCAGGCAATCTGCTCTTGCTCCACCAGCGAGACGACACTCTGCACGGCGCTTTCATAGGCCTGGTAATAGGCGCGCGCCTTGTCGGCGCCGAGGCTGGCACTCAATGACGCGTAGTCCTGGGCGACGCCGGTGTTGCACTGGCCGCCATTGCGCCCCGAAGCCTCGCCAATGACCCGCCCGCCTTCCAGCACCACCACATTGGCGCCCTTCAAGGCCAGGGACCGGGCGGCGGCCAGGCCAGTGAAACCGCCACCGACGATGGCCACATCGACCTGCCCGGGCAACGCACCGAGCTGGGCACCGGTAAATGCCGGTGCGGTATCGAGCCAATAAGACTCACTGCCCATGTCTAACCCCTTATGCCTTGAAGCGTGCAATGAGACTCAAAGACCGACCAGCCCGGCCAACCCGCCGATGTCCGGGATCTGGTGGTAACCAAAGGCCGTGTTCGCCGGTTGTTCATGACCCCGGGCCACGAACGCTTTGTGCTTGATCTTCATGTCGTGGGCCGACATCAGGTCGTAGCGAAAGCTCGAAGACACATGCAGGACATCCTCCGGCCCGCAGCCGAGGTTATCGAGCATGTACTCGAAGGCCGCCAGACGTGGCTTGTAGGCTTGGGCCTGTTGAGCCGTGAAGACTTTATGAAAAGGTGCGCCGAGCTTGTCGACGTTGGACATGATCTGCTCGTCCATCGCATTGGAGAAAATCACCAGTGGAATCTTGTCGGCGATTTTCGACAGGCCTGCCGGTACGTCGGCATGTGGGCCCCAGGTCGGTACGGCGTCGTAATAGAGCTGGCCTTCGCCTTTGTATTCGACACCCCAACGCTTGCAGACCCGGGCCAGGGCAGTCTTGAGAATTTCATCATAGGGCCGCCAGTCGCCCATCACCTGGTCCAGCCGGTAAGCCGAGAAATCCTTGACGAACTGATCCATCTGCTCGGCTGGGACCCGATCGGCGAACAGCTCGCGCGTCATGGTCCCCATCTGAAAGTTGGTCAACGTGCCATAGCAGTCAAAGGTAATGAACTTGGGGCGAAGGAAGCTCATGAGTGCGGTCCTGAGTGATGGTTGAGGTCATGAGGGGCAAGCGGTTGCTCGTTCTTGAAGCCTGGCTGCAACGCTGCATCACGGTTTTATTACAGCATCATGAGACCGCGCATAAACGGTTAAAAGTATAGGCCGCTTGGCACAAACCACCGTTTTTCGGGGCCCGCTCAGCAGACTGTGCGGGATGCGCCAAGCCCGGGCATCTGCACCTTTTTCAGGGTGTTCGCGGCCATTTATGGTGCGCAAAAAACCAGTCGAACCGCCGCCAGCGGCAGAATCCACCCCGCCAACGAGAACGGGCGCATTCCCTGAGGATGCGCCCGTTGCTTGTGTTGCCGGTGAGATTTGTACTGGCCTCAGAACTCCGCGACTTTGCCCCAGGCTGAAGACTGGAATCGATCCGGGTGATAGGGACGCGGGTCAACCAGGGGAGGCATGTCGCTGACAATGTCGGCGATCAAGTGGCCCGCGCCAGGGCCGATGCCGAAGCCATGGCCGCTGAACCCCGCCGCCAGCACCAGGCCAGGCAGGCTCGCTATTTCGCCAATGCCCGGGACGCCATCAGGCGTGCTGTCCACATAACCCGCCCAGGCAGCGGTGACTGACGAGTTTTTCAGCATCGGGATCAGGTCGACCGCGCGCTTGTAAGTCAGCTCGACAACCGATGCATCGGCTGCAGGATCGAGGATGCGCATCCGCTCCATCGGGGTTGGCTGGTCCAACCGCCAGCGGCCCAGGCCTTCATGCCCCGACTGGAAGCCTTGCAGACCACCGGGCGCCAGCTTGCGCCAGCGCCGCTGGAACATCGGCAGGAACTGCGGAGCGAACCGCAACAGCTGCGGGGTCGGGTCAACGCGCCCTCTGCCACTGATGGCCAGCGTGAAACCGCCATCAGAGCGACGGGTCATGGAGACCTCGTCCGTGTGGAGTGCGTCCGGTATCTCTTCGGCGCCCTTGGAGACCGACAGTATCGTCTGGCGAATGGACGCCTGGGGAAACCGGATGCCGTACTGACGGCAGAACGAGGACGCCCATGCGCCACCGGCCAGCACCGCGAGCCTGGTGCGAATGGTGCCCTTTTCGGTAACGACCGCCGATAGCCGGCCGCCTTCGGTCTCGACGCCACGGGCAGCGCAGCCCTGATGCACCGTGCCGCCCAGCTTGATGATCGCCCGCGCAACCGCCGGGGCGGCACGGGACGGGTCCGCCGTACCGTCGGTCGGCGAGAAGACCCCGCCTTTCCAGGACTTGCCAGTCACCCGGCCATGTTCTGCAGCCTGTTCCGCCGTCAGCATGTGCGTTGTGACATTGACGGTACGGGCAAACTCACCCCACTTTGCCCAACCCGCCAGTTCTTTCTCGTTGTTGCTCAGATAGAGCAAGCCACACCTTCTGAATCCGGTGTCCTCGCCGGTCTCCGCGGCGAACTGTTCCCAAAGTTCGAGGCTCTTGGTTGACAGCGGCAGCTCACGAGCGTCCCGATTCTGCTGACGGCACCAGCCCCAGTTTCGACTCGACTGCTCCGCCCCCACGCGCCCCTTCTCCACCAGCGCGACCTTCAGGCCGCGCTTGGCCAGGTAATAGGCCGTGAAGGTTCCGATAATGCCGCCGCCGATCACGACAACGTCAGCGTGCGTCGGCAGTTCAGAATTCGTCTCTACGGAAGTTAACGGTGCAGGCATTTTGGGATGTCCATTGAAGGGCGGTGAGCGGTGGCGTTATTACAACACCATGAAACCGTGCATGAACGGCTAAAAGTATAGGCCGCCTGGTACAAAGCACCGTTTTGCGCGACCTGTTCAGCAGACTTTGCGGGACGCTCCGAACCCGGGCGTTGCGGTCGGAAGCGTCAGAGCCTGGCAGGCCATGGTTAATGGGAAGTTAGCCTGGCAGATACGGCAGATTCTCCTTTGGGCACTTGAACAACGGCATATTTTGTCCGGGCCGCTTTGTTAGCTTATTGAGCAGACTCGACATGCCGCCCTAAAGGAACGCCTTGGATGACTACTCAATCTTCGAATCGCTACAGTGTTGATCCGCAATCGGCTCAGCGGTTTTATATCAACGGCGGTTGGTCTGCGCCGGCCAGCCCGGCCAGCCTGGCGGTGGTCAACCCGGCGACCGAAGAAGTGGTCGCCCAGGTCGCCAGCGGCTCTGCCGAGGATATCGATCGTGCGGTAGCGGCGGCGCGCGCCGCGTTTGCCGGTTGGTCTGCCACCTCCACGGCTTCGCGCGCGCTGCTGCTGGGCAAGATCCATGAGCTTATCCTTGAGCGAAAAGAAGCGTTTGCCCAGGCGATCTCCCTGGAAATGGGCTCGGCCATCGCTGCCGCACGTGCAATGCAGGTGCCCCTGGCGGCCGAACACGTTCGGGTCGCGCGCGATCTGCTGTCCACCTATCATTTCCAGACGCTCGAGGGCACGACCGCGATCCGACGCGAACCCATAGGCGTCTGCGGCTTGATCACGCCCTGGAACTGGCCGCTTTACCAGATCACAGCAAAAGTCGCCCCGGCACTGGCGGCCGGATGCACGGTGGTGCTCAAGCCCAGTGAGCTGTCACCGCTGAGCGCCCTGCTGTTTGCACAGGTGGTGCATGACGCGGGCCTGCCACCGGGGGTCTTCAACCTGGTGAACGGCAGCGGCCATGTGGTCGGCGCCGCGATGGCCGCACACGCTGATATCGACATGATTTCGATCACCGGCTCAAACCGCGCGGGCACGCTGGTGGCACAGGCGGCCGCCCCGACGGCGAAGCGGGTCGGCCAGGAACTGGGCGGCAAATCGCCGAACATATTGCTTCCCGATGCGGACTTTGCCAAAGCCGTCCCGGCCGGCGTGCTGGCGGCGCTGCGCAACGTCGGACAATCCTGCAGCGCCCCGACCCGCATGATCGTTCCGAAGGACCGACTGGCTGAAGTCGAAGCGCTGGCGGCCGCAACCGCCAACGCGATCATCGTTGGTGATCCGCAATCGCCGGAAACGGTACTCGGCCCGATTGCCAATCAAGCCCAGTTCAATCGCGTGCAGGCGATGATCGAGACCGGCCTGCACGAAGGCGCAAAACTGCTTTGCGGCGGACTTGGACGCGTGCCCGGTTTTGAAAAGGGCTACTTCACCCGCCCGACAGTGTTCTCCGAGGTGGATAACGCCATGCGCATCGCCCAGGAGGAAATCTTCGGGCCGGTGTTGTGCATCATTGCCTATGAAACGATCGACGAGGCGGTGGCTATTGCGAACGATACGGTCTATGGGCTGGGCGCCCACGTCCAGTCACAGGAACTTGACCTGGCGCGCGCGGTGGCTTCTAGGATCCGCGCCGGGCAAGTGCTCCTGAACTACCCCGCCTGGAATCCCATGGCGCCCTTCGGTGGTTACAAGCGATCGGGAAACGGGCGTGAGTACGGCGTCTTCGGGCTTGAGGAATATCTGGAAACCAAGGCGATCGTCGGGTTCGGCTGATTGCCCTATACCGTCGCCCGAATGGTTTCAGTACGACAGTTTATTCAAGAAAAAAAGACCCCGTGGCGAGGGAGCTTGCTCCCGCTGGGTCGCGAAGCGGCCCCAAAACCTGCCGAATGCGGAATATCGGAGTCACCGTGCCCACCGATTCACGACTGCTGCGCAGCCGAGCGGGAGCAAGCTCCCTCGCCACGGGTTTGTCGATTGCCTCACAGGCGGCGGAGTGAACCTGACTCAACCCGCCTGTTCCGCCTCCAACCGCTTGAGCAACGCCTTGGCGGCCGCTTCGGATGAGGCGGGGTTCTGCCCGGTGATCAGATGCCCGTCCTCGACCACATGGCTGCCCCAGTCCGCCCCTTTGGAATACTCGCCGCCCTTGGCCTTGAGCATGTCCTCCACCAGGAACGGGACCACTTGGGTCAGCCCCACCGCCTCTTCTTCGGAATTGGTGAAACCGGTGACTGTTTTACCCTTGACCACGGGCTGGCCGTCCGGGGCGTTGACGTTCTTGAAGACTCCGGGCGCGTGGCAGACGGCCGCGATGGGTTTATTCGCTGCGTAAAACGCTTCGATGAGGGTCTTGGAGTCGG
This sequence comes from Pseudomonas sp. R3-56, assembly GCF_051132075.1. Lineage (NCBI taxonomy): Bacteria > Pseudomonadati > Pseudomonadota > Gammaproteobacteria > Pseudomonadales > Pseudomonadaceae > Pseudomonas > Pseudomonas sp. R3-56. Next base: position 3,108,980 of record NZ_CP071657.1, read on the forward strand.
TGTCTTCGGCGAGATCCCACAGGGGGCCATGACCGCCGGGATAAAACACCGCATCGAAGTCATAGGGGTCGACCTCGCCCAGCGGCAAGGTGTTGGCCAACGCCGCTTGGGCCTGGGTGTCGGCGCCAAAGCGACGGGTTGCATCAGTCTGGGCGTCCTCTTCATCGCTCTTGGGGTCCAGCGGTGGTTGCCCGCCCTTCGGCGACGCAAGCGTGACCGTGGCCTCGGCATCGACGAACACGTAATAGGGAGCGGCGAATTCTTCCAGCCAGAAGCCGGTTTTCTTGCCGGTTTCGCCCAACTGATCGTGAGATGTAAGGACCATTAGAATCTTCATGTGAACCTATCCTCCGCGCGGTGAATGGGCGACGTGCGTGCGCCCTGTAATAGTGTCAGAGGCTGCGTTGAGGGAGACGTTCAAGCGGGTGTAGGGAACGCCATGATTTCGTCATGTCCCATTTCCGCCCGCGGCGCAGGCCAAGCCACTACCAAAGCGCAACATCGTAGGTCAGGTAGAGACGATTACTGTCACGGCCCCTGGCAAAATCCGCGCGATAGACATAGTTGCGCAGTTTCACACCCAGTCCTTTGAACGTGCCCTGCTGCACGACATAGGCCACTTCCGCATCACGCTCCCATTCCTTCACCGCGCTGTTGGACTTGCCATCGTCACCGCTGAGGTAACGACTGGAAAACGTCAGGCCGGGAATGCCGAGGCGCGCGAAGTCGTAGCCGTAACCGAGCATCCAGGTTTTCTCGTCTTCCTCGATGAATTTGCCGATGCCGGCATTGCTGAAGGAGTAGACCGTCGCCCCGCTGATATAAGGCAAGCCCCCTTCCCCGCTGAGTTTCTGGTAGCCGGCGCTGAAGGTGTGGCCCACGACGGCATAGGACAGCAGCCCGCTGAGCATGTCGTTATCGATGTTCCCGCCGTAGGCCGAGCCGGAATCGGCGCTGTTGAAATAGCGCAGATCGCTGGTGAGAACCCCGGGGCCAAGCGGCAGATCGTGCTGGATGCCAGCGAAGCTCTGTCGATAGAAGTTCTCCAGCTCGCCATAGAAGTAGCTCAGGCGCAGGGTCTTGCCCAACTTGTAGTCGGCGCCGGCGTAGCTGAAGTCGCCTGACTGATCGCCACCATAACCGTCGGGCACGATCGGCATGCTGTCGCTTGAATCGCGCAGTTTGAAACGCTGCAGATACCCGCCAGTCAGGCTGAGATTGTCGATGTCGCTGCTGCTGAGCTGGGTTCCCTGGTAGGACTGCGGCAACAGGCGCGCGTCGTTGTAGATCAGCACCGGGTTCTTCGGCAACAGGGTGCCGTGCTTGAGGGTGGTCTTGGCCACCCGGGCCTTCGCGGTCATGCCGGCGCTGGCAAACTCGTCGGCGGCGCGCCCGTCGTCATGCACCGGTAGCAGGCCCGTGCCGCTGCGCCCGCGCCCGGAATCAAGCTTGACCCCCAGCAGGCCCAGGGCATCGACGCCGAAACCGACGGTACCCGGGGTATAACCTGACTGGTAATCCAACAGGAAACCCTGGGCCCATTCGGTTCGCTCGCTCTTGGCGGTCCTCGCGGCCCGCGCGCTCATGCCATGTTCGTCGCGAAAGTTTTCGTTGAAGTAGACGTTGCGCACTTGCAACTTCAACTTGCTGTCGTCGATGAAACCTTCGGCGCTGGCCGTGGACAGCGGCAACAGGCCGAGGATCGGAAACCAGGCCGCTCGGGTCAGGTAATTGCTCATGTCGGATTTCTCATTGTTGTTATTTGGCGCGCAGGCCAGCGCACTCCCCGAGTGGGGAGCGTCAGGCAAGCAACAAGGTTGTCGGGTGATTCAGGAGAACAGCGTCAGCGCCCCGGTCAGCAGGGCCAACGCGGTAATCACCAGGGAGGTGAGCACCGCCCATTTGAGGGTGGCTTTCTGGAAGTCGCCGAGGTCGCGGTCAACCATGCCCACCAGCAACAGGGTCGAGGCCACTAGCGGACTCATCAAGTGCACCGGCTGGCCGAGAATCGACGCCCGGGCGATTTCCACCGGATGAATGCCGTAGGCGGCAGCGGCGTTGGCGAGGATCGGCACCACACCGAAGTAGTAGGCATCGTTGGACAGCACGAAGGTCAGCGGCATGCTGGTAATCGCCACCACCAGCGGGAACAGATGGCCCCAGGATGGCGGGATCCAGTCGACCAGGGTCTGCGCCAGGGCATCGACCATTTTGGTCCCGGAGAAAATCCCGGCAAAAATGCCCGCCGCGAACACCAGCAAGACCACGGTCATGGCGTTGCCCGAATGAGCGAGGATGCGCTCCTTCTGGATATCCAGCTGCGGATAGTTGATCACCAGCGCCAGGACAAAACCGATCAGGAACAGGATCGCCGAATGCATGAGCCCCATCACCAGCGCGACCATCACCGCAATCACCAGCAGCAGGTTGACGTAGGCCAGCTTCGGACGCTTGTGCGGCGTGTCTTCAAGAATCGCCTTGATGTAGCAGTCGCCGCCACCGCTTTGCAGCTGGATATTGCCGATGCGCTTGCGCTCGGCGCGGCCCAGCAGGAACGCGGTGAACACCACCCAGGCGGCGCCGCCGATCATGGTCGGCAGCAGCGGCACGAAATACTCGCCAGCATCCAGGCCCAATGCCGCGATGGCGCGGGTCGCCGGGCCACCCCAGGGCGTCATGCCGCTCATGATGCTCAGCGACAGCATCGAGACGGTCGCCAGGATCATCGGATTCATGCCGATGCGCTTGTACAGCGGCAGCATCGCCGCGCAGGTGATCATGTAGGTCGTCGTGCCGTCACCGTCCAGCGCCACCAGCAGCGACAACAGTGCGGTGCCCACGGCGATCTTCATCGGATCGCCGTTGACGCGCTTGAGGATCTTGCGGATCAGTGGGTCGAACAGGCCGGCGTCGATCATCAGGCCAAAAAACAGGATCGCGAACAGCAGCAGCGCCGCCGACGGCGCGACCATCTTCAGGCCGTCCAGCATCATCTTGCCGGTGGTTCCGCCAAACCCGCCCAGTATCGCGAAGACGATCGGCACGATTGTCAGGGCGACGATCGGCGACAGCCGTTTGGTCATTATCAGGAAGGTAAAGACCACCACCATGGCCAAGCCAAGTAAAGCGAGCATATGTCAGATCTCTTGTTGTTATTGAGTCGCTGATGCAATGACAAAAACGGCCTGGACTATCCGGCCAGGCGCCGGGAAACCGTGGCGTAGACGAAACCCGAGAAGAGCCGGCGGGCGGTGCGGACCACCGACGCACGGATGGTCTCACCCTTTTCGCCGGTGTAGGACAACACCACGTCGATGCCGCCGCTGGGGTGCTCGATGCGCACCCGCTGCAAGCGCGGCTCGCTGACGCCGCCGAGCAGGTTGGCGACCACGCTGCCGTCGGTCACGCACGCCGTCGCCAGGCCGATCGAGCCTGTAATCGCCAGGGCGCGGTGGCAGTTGTGCGGCATGAAGTAGCGCACTTGAATGGTCCCGCCATTCTTGGCCGCGGACACCAGCACCGGCTTGGGGATGACCTTGTCGCTGACATCGCCCAAGCCCATCGCGAGCCCGGCCTTCAGTCGCAACGACTCCAGGCGTTGCAGGAAGGCCTTGTCGGCGTCCAGTTCGGCCGGGCTCTCGTCGCCACGCTTGCCCAGTTGGCTGGCCTCGATGATCAGCATCGGCATGGCCATGTCGATACAGGTCACCGGGACGCCGTCGATCAGGTCAAGGGGTTGCCCGGTCGGGAAGAGTTTGCCGGTCTTGCTGCCCGCGGCGTCGAGGAAAGTCAGTTGCACTGGCGCCGCCGTGCCGGGCACGCCATCGATGGCGGTGTCGCCCTCATAGCTGACCTTGCCTTGCGGAGTCTGCACCTCGGCGTTGACGAAGGTGCCGGTGTTGAGGTTGCGGATACGCACCCGGGTCAGCTCGCCTGTCGCCTTGACCAAGCCCTGCTCGATGGCGAACGGGCCGACGGCGCAGAGCATGTTGCCGCAGTTGGGCGCGGTATCGACCCGCCGCTGGGACACCATGACCTGCACAAACAGGTAATCCACATCGGCCTCCGGATGCAGCGAAGGACTGACGATCGCCACTTTGCTGGTCTGCGGACTGCCACCGCCGATGCCATCGATTTCCAGCTCGTGACCGGAACCCATCAGGTTGAGCAGCAGCTCGTCTCGTTCGGCGATCACCGCAGGCAAATCCCAGGCGAGAAATACCGGACCTTTGGACGTGCCGCCACGCATGAGTACACAAGGAATTCGTTGCATGACCACTAACTCTTGTTGATCAATCTGGATAATTGATGTTCTGGACACAAGAGTGGCAGGGTTTAAAAAGTGATTCCAATGCAAAGATCGGAGCCATTATTGCGTTTCACAAAAGAATTATTCTACGATCCGGGGCGTGTTCAAGCCCCTCCCAGCGAGATAAAACATGGAATACGAACTGCAGGACATCCGATCTTTCGTGAAGATCGCCGAACTGGGGAGTTTTCATGAGGCTGCCGATGCGCTGCATCTGTCCCAGCCAGCCCTGAGCCGGCGCATGAAAAAACTAGAGGAAGGCCTGGGAACGGCCCTGCTTGATCGCACCACGCGCAAGGTCAGCCTGACCAGCGTCGGGCGGGATTTCCTGCCCAAGGCGCGACGCCTGCTGGATGATTTCGACGACTCGATCCTCAACATCCGCGAGTTGGCGGAACGACAGATCGGCCGAGTGACCCTGGCCTGCATCCCGACGGCGGCGTTCTACTTCCTGCCCTCGGTGATCCGGCTCTACAACGAGCGCTACCCGAAAATCCGCATCCGCCTGCTGGACCTCAGCGCAAACGAAGGACTGGAGGCGGTACTGCGCGGCGAAGCCGATTTCGGCATCAACATGATGAGCGGCCAGCACCCGGACATCGAATTCGTGCCGCTGGTCAACGAACCCTTTGTATTGGCTTGCCGGCGCGACCATGAACTGGCAGGACGCAGCGCCGTGACCTGGTCGGAACTCAGCGACTATCGATTGATCGGCGTCGGGCGCCTGAGCGGCAACCGCATGTTGCTCGATCACGCTCTGTCTGGCCTGAGCTGGCGCCCGCAGTGGTTCTACGAAGTGCAACATCTCTCCACGTCACTGGGCCTGGTCGAGGCCGGCCTCGGGGTGTCGGCGATGCCCAGCCTGGCAATGCCTGCGGGGGACCATCCGACGCTGGTCAGCGTGCCGCTGATTGAACCCGTGGTGAACCGATCCCTGGGCCTGGTTTATCGACGGGGCGCTTCGCTGTCGCCTGCCGCAGAAAAATTTGTCTCGATCCTGCTGGAGCAGTGGCCGCAGTAGAGCGCTCTTTGCCCCGGTAAATCGATGCCATACTGGCTGACCACCATCCTTGGAAGACTGCCATGCCAAACGCAATCGGACTTAACCCTGTGGCGCTCATCAGCGGCGTTGGCAGCGAGACGGGCATCGGCATGGCGATCGCCCGCAGGCTCGGTGCCGCCGGCGCCAGGCTGATCGTTACCGCCAGCAGCGCGCGCATCGAAGCGCGCATCGAGGAACTGCGCGCCGAAGGGTTTCAAGTCGCAGGGCAGCCCCTCGACCTCACCGATGAAAACCAGGTACGCGAGTTCGGGTCGTGGGCAGAATCCGTCTGGGGCCGGATCGACATCCTGGTGAACAACGCCGGCATGGCCATGCAAGGCAGCCCGGAGTCTTTCTCCGATGTGGCAACCATGGACCTGGCGCTGTGGAACCTGTCGCTGGCGCGAAATGTGACCACGGCTTTCCTGCTGACCCGCGCCGTCCTGCCCGGCATGCAGTCGCGCAATTACGGGCGCATCGTCAACATCAGTTCCACCACCGGCACCCGGTGCAGCAACCCTGGCGAGGCGGCCTACAGCGCCGCGAAAGCCGCCATGGTGGGCATGAGCATGGGCCTGGCGCTGGAGGTGGCCCGGCAGGGAATCACGGTGAACTGCGTCGCACCCGGCTGGATCGCCACCGGCTCGACCACCGCCGAGGAAGCCAATGCCGCGCGCTACACCCCGATGCGCCGGGCCGGTCGCCCGGAGGAAGTCGCCGCGCTGGTTGCCTTCCTCGCCTCTGCCGAAGCGAGCTACATCACCGGTGAAGTGATGGTGGTGGACGGCGGCAACTGCCTGGTCGAGAACAAGGCGCCGGACCGGTCACTGGACTGACCGCATGACCGGTCGACGTCGTCATTTAGGCGCCAACAGCGCCTTTCGATCGGCCTTCTCTTGCTTCATCGCCGCGATCTCACGCTCGCAGGCTTGCACGTCGAAGGAGTTGTCCCACTTGGCAATGGCGAGGGTGCCGATGCCATTGCCGATCAGGTTGGTCACGGCCCGTGCTTCATTGAGGAATCGGTCGATCCCGAGCAGCAGCACCAACCCGACCAAGGGGATGGAATGAATCGTGGTGAGTGTCGCGGCGAGGGTCACGAAACCGGCTCCGGCGACACCCGCCGAGCCTTTTGATGTGAGCAGGAACACACCCAGCAGGATCATCTGGTCCATGAACGTCAGCGGCGTATTGGTGGCCTGGGCGATGAAAATCGCCGCCATCGTCAGGTAGATGCAGGTGCCATCGGCATTGAAGGTGTACCCGGTGGGCAAGACCATGCCCACGACTGACTTTCTGCAGCCGAGTTTTTCCAGCTTGACCATCATTCGCGGAAGCACCGCTTCGGTCGAGCAGGTCCCCAGCGTGATGAGGATCTCGTCCTTGAAATAACGAAGGAACTGCATCAGCGGCATCCCCGACCATCGGGCGACCGCGCCCAGCACGACGACGATGAAAATCAGCGTCGTGACATACAGAGCGACCAGCAACTGGCCCAGGGACAGCAAGGTGCCGATGCCGTATTTGCCGATGGTGAATGCCATGCCGGCACCCGCGCCAATCGGCGCCAGTCGCATGACCATCGCGACTATCCTGAACAGCCCCTGCAGGAACAGATCGATGGTGTTGATCAGCGGCTTGCTGGTCTCGCCCATTTGCACCAGGGCGACACCCATCAGCACCGACAGCAGAATCACCTGGAGCATGACGCCATTGGAGAATGCGCCGACGAACGTCTGCGGGATGATGTTGAGAAAGAACTCGACGGTACCACCCTGCTCACTCGCCGCCTGGCTGTACTTGCTGATGGAGCTGCCATCAAGGGAGTTGGCATTGATGTTCATCCCGACGCCAGGCTTGACGACGTTGACCACGACCAGGCCGACGACCAGCGCAATGGTCGAAAGGATCTCGAAGTAAATCAGCGCCTTCACACCAATCCGTCCGACCTCCTTGATGCTGCCCATCTTGGCGATACCCACGACCACCGTGCCGAAGATGATCGGCGCCAAGAGCATCTTGATGAGTTTGATAAAGCCATCGGCGAAGGGCTGGAGCTTGGCCCCGACATTCGGGATGAAGTAACCGATCGCTGCGCCGATCACGATGCCGATCAGTACCTGCACATACAGCTGGCTGTACCAGCGAGACTTGGAGATTTCCACGAGAGCACCTCATTTTATTGTTGTGATGGGCATGTGGCAGGCGTCTGCGCGACGCCCGATGCCGCAGCCTCGTTGGAGGCCGCGACGATGAGGACGATCAGCCCTCGCCCAACTCGCGCATGACCGCGTACAGGGCGGACTTGGCTTCGAAACCGACGCCAGGAATGTCCGGCAGGCCGACGTAGCTGTTTTCCACGCGGATGCCGTCAGCAAAACCACCGAACGGCTGGAACACATCGGGGTATGACTCGTTGCCGCCCAGGTGCAAACCAGCAGCGATGTTCAGGGACATCTGATGGCCGCCGTGGGGCACCACGCGGCGCGAAGACCAACCCATCTCTTCCATGACTTTCAGGGTGCGCATGTACTCCACGAGCCCGTAGGACAGGGCGCAATCGAACTGCAGGTAATCGCGATCCGGGCGCATGCCGCCGTGTCGCAGCAGGTTGCGCGCGTCCTGATGGGAGAACAGGTTCTCGCCGGTCGCCATCGGCAGTTCATAGTGATTGGCGAGCTCGGCCTGGAGCGCGTAGTCCAACGGATCGCCGACTTCCTCGTACCAGAAGAGGTTGTACTGCTTGATGGCTTCGGCGTACGCGATACCGGTCTCCAGATCGAAGCGGCCGTTGGCATCAACCGCCAGTCGCCGCCCGTCCCCGACCACTTCAAGCACCGCTTCGATGCGCCGGATGTCTTCATCCAGTGGCACCGCGCCGATCTTCATCTTGACCACGTCATAGCCACGATCCAGATAGCCCTGCATTTCTGCCTTGAGCTTGCTCTGGTCCTTGCCGGGATAGTAATAACCACCCGCCGCATAGACCCAGACCTTGTCATCCGCCACGCCACCGCGATAACGGTCGGCCAACAGGCGGTACAGCGGCTTGCCTTCGATCTTGGCGACAGCGTCCCACACGGCCATGTCGATGGTGCCGACGGCCACTGAACGCTCACCGTGGCCACCCGGTTTCTCGTTGGTCATCAGGGTTTTCCAGATGGCGAACGGATCCAGGTTGGCATGTTCCTTGTCGATCAGCGTTTCCGGGTCGGCCTCGGTGACTCGCGCCAGGAATCGATCACGCATCAGCGCGCCCTGGCCGTAGCGACCGTTGGAGTTGAAACCGTAACCGATCACCGGTTTGCCATCGCGAATCACATCGGTGACAACCGCCACGACCGAGCAGGTCATTTTCGAAAAATCGATATAGGCATTGGCAATCGGAGAGGCGATGGAAACGGTTTTTTCGCGGATGTCGACGATACGCATGAGGGGTTCCTCTTGTTGTGGTTGACCCCACGTTATGCTTTGCGACGAAACCCGCCCAATGCTATTAATGCCGCGCCCTATGCACAGGAGGCATTGCCCTTGGAACTCGTCTGGCTAGAAGATTTTTCAGCACTTGCAGAGTACGGCAGCTTCGTTCGCGCCGCCGAAGCGCGCCACGTTACGCAGCCGGCTTTCAGTCGCAGGGTCCGTTCGCTGGAAAACTGGATGGGCGTGGATCTGTTTGTGCGCACGCCTCAAGGCGCGACGCTGACCGAGGCTGGAAGGCAGATTCTGCCTGGCGCCCAGGAGGCTGCGAGGCGCCTCTACAGGCTGCGCACCGAGGCCCAGGAAGTCGCCGGAGTGGCCGCCAAGACGCTGCAATTCGCAGCCACGCATTCGCTGTCGTTCACGTTTTTTCCGCGTTGGCTGAGAAGCGCCGAGAATGGCGCGCCGATAGATGCCGTGCGCCTGCACTCCGACAGCATGGCGGTGTGCGAGCAGATGCTGATTCACGGTCAGGTGCAGTTCCTGCTCTGCCATCGGCACCCCGACGTACCGCCACTGTTGGCGCCTGATCAATTCAGCGGAAAAAAGGTCGGCGAGGACGTCCTGATACCCTTGGCGAGTGCCTCGGCCACTTTCGGTACCTCACCGGCGACGTTGCCTTACCTGGCCTACACCCAGGAATCGGGACTCGGGCGTATCGTCGCTCACCGACTCCACGGCAAGGAGGAATACCTGCACCTCAAGCCGCTTTTCAGCAGCCATCTCGCCGCGGTGCTGATGTCCATGGCACTGGAAAGCAAGGGCGTCGCGTGGCTGCCCAAAAGCCTGACAGAACAGGAAATGGCCGACGGGCGCCTGGTCCGGGCCCTGGATGAAAGCTGGGATATTCCATTGGAAATCCATCTCACCCGCCCAACCGCGCCGATCAGCGCAGCGGCAGAGGAGTTCTGGAACAGGCTGAAGGGTCAGGGCGATTCAACTGCCCTGCTCTGCCACCTGTGAACCCCACGAATTACCCGGAAGTGTCACTCGAAACAGGCCGGACATCAATTCAAAACCCTCTTGTGGATTCAGAGGCGGGCCTTATCAGAAGCAACAACATGGGTATCAAGGAACGGTCCCCTCTGGATAATATATCGCCTTTCTATAGCCGGACATTGCAGGAGCCCGCTCACTCCAGGTCCTTGCCATATCCGCTGTGCGTGCATCGCCGCGCGGATTGCCACTCTCATCCAGTATCCGAGGAGCAGAATAAAAAGGGATGGAGTTGCCGCACAAAAAACTTTTGCCATAACCGAATTTATATGCCCCTACAACACCTTTAGAACAATGGCTGCCACCAGCGTTGTGGGCGACTTCGTGCCTAAACACGTAAGAAACATCAGCCGAGTTCACGCTAAACTGCCCGGGCACATAACCCCATCCCGCGGCACTGCTGCCAGCGTGCGGATAAAAATAAGCCGCAACAACGTCAGCAGAAGACTGATTTGCAGCGGTTAAAAAGAGAGACTGCACCAAGGCCAGTGTCTCGGTAGTAATCCCATAGTCCTGGTCAATCGTTTCTGTGGCTGCCAGCCTTAAACGCACACCAATATTAGAGTTTCTTAGTCCCAGATTCGAGCTTTCCATCTGAGCCAAAGCATGAGCTATTGGATCGACAACAAAAGCCTGTGCGGATCTTGAATACCCTGCAAGTACATGGACAATATAATTTCCTGCACAATCCGTGGTAGCATCGGCTGACGCATTTGCTGGTACAGGTTCATCGGGCGATTTTATTGAATCAACCTTATCAACCTCATCATCCTTATGTTCAATCCATCGCTGCTCACCTTTTACGTCGCCGATCAACATGCCTTTATGCGTTGGTGTATTGATAAGAGACCATGCAGCACCATCATTACGCGTAACCAACACCATGTCTCCGACAATATCGCCTCGTTTTTCCTCCAGAAGGTTAGCGCTTCTGACGACATAGTTCCCCTCCTTCGAACGCAGTTCAAGCAGCGGTGCGCGTACCTCCGACAACAGCACACCGGTTTTGATGGAAGGTACTCTGCTAATCAACGATTGGATATCCAGATAGCGACCTGCGGGAATTCGTTCATTGAACTCGTTGGTAGAAGTTGGCGTGCTAACTATTGGATTGGCTAATGAGCAACCTTTGGCAGCCGCTTTCCACCAAGTATTCTCCCCTCCAGGAGGAGGAAAAGGTGTCTCCCCTGAAGCACTTGTGGGGCCATCGATTCTAGAGGCATACAGATTATATTGACTCCCGAGGTAGTCTGAATATATCGCACCCACATATGCAGGCGACCCTAAACGTTTAGGATCTGAAAACGTACCTGCATGTTCACCTTGATAGGACCAATTTTCATCATCCACAGCACCCGCTGGAAAACCACGCGAATAGCGCGATGCCACTTTAGATTTGAACAGGAGCCTATTTTCCCTGTTAAGGTGAACAGCGCCAATATACGTTATATCTGCTCCACTTATAGGATCAGCAAATGTCCCAGCATATCTCCCTCGGTAAAGCCAATAATCATTATCAAAGCCTACTTGTGGGAAGTTAGCTTGATTGCTATTGTCGAAGCGCGCCTCAAAAAAGGGTCCCGAGCTACCTGAGCGGTGTATATCCCCTGCCTTCCCAGCCTCACTCCAGTACATCGGGTTAGCGTAACTTCCTCGCGGTTTGGTGAAATCTACAGCCCCTGTACTCGCAGCAGCAGTTGGGGTGGAATATGCTGGCTGATGTTCGATCGCCGAGCCACACCCAGCCATTACGCAAAAGGACATCGCCAAGGCAAATTTTTTATTCATCAACCCCACCCTCGTTTTTCAATTCATATAAAAAATCTCCCCCTGAAATTACTCCACTACCTTTATAACGCCTACTATCAGAAATGATAGTACGGCGAAACGCGGTATCCATACGACATATCGGGAGCACGGGACGCTAGAAGTAGGGCAGGCTGAAGGGTCAGGGCGATTCAACTGCCCTGCTCTGCCACCTGTAGAACCCCACGAATCACCCCGGACTGCCATTCGAAATAAGGATTGTAAGTCAGCCGGGCGTGGATCTTCCCCGGCTCGCTGTACCCCCAGTCCGAATACCAGACCTCTTCCCCCGCTTCGCACCGGGCCACTTCGTCGGCATTGCGGCTGTTGCGGCAGAACCGCAAGGTGCCCGAACGACCGTAGAGCGGGTTGGCTGGCGAGAAGAGGATGCCCATGTGGGAGAACTGGCTGATGCGTTCATCGGCGATGCGGTCGCTGCGCGTCAGGATGCGCTGTTGCTGCGCAGCGTCCCTGGCGCCGGTCGGCTGCGCCTGGCCATACCAGATCAACCGGCTCGCGGCATGGGTGAAGCGCCGTTGGAACAGCTCCCGCACGTAGCGCACGTCGACGACTGAATCCTGCTCGGTCAGCACGATAACCACCGGCCGATCGAAGTCTTGCTGCTCGATGAGCCGGCGAACCGCTACGCTGCTGCGGTAGAACTGGGCAAAGCCGTTGGTGGGGACATTGTGGTAGCGCACGGGCGACTGCTGCGGCCGGGAGTTGTCGGGCGCAAGGATCCAGGTCTTGAAATGCGCCAGCCAGGGCGTGGCCCAGTCGTAGGACTCGCTCGAGCGAAAGGCCGGGGAAAACAGCACCAGGCCCTTGATGTCCGGGTCCCTGGCGGCATAGGCCAGCGCCAGATTGGCACCGGTCGAGAAGCCGCCCAGGTAGACGTTCGCGAACTCCTTGTGCAGCAACGCAACCTGCTGCTCGACCAACTGTTGCCACTGTTCCAGTTGCACATCGATCAAGTCGGCCGGCTTGGTGCCATGCCCGGGCAGCAATGCGACGCGCACCACGTAGCCTTGCGCAGCCAGATCCCGGGCGATGTCGACGAAGGACCAGGGTGAATCCCCCAAGCCATGCAGCAAGAGAATGGCCTTGGTGGAAGGAACATCGGGGCGCACTTCATAAGGCGCGTTCCAGGCCAGCTCATCGGCGCGATTTTCGGTCTGGAACAGGCGCTTTTCCTCGATCCAGGCGCGGGATGCCTGGGCATACGCCTGGAAATTTTCCGCTTCGGTCATGGCATCGGCCGCGCTGGGTTGCCGCGCGCAGCCTGCCGCCGTTACAAGGCATGCCAAGGTCGCGACGACTCCCAGCATGAGCCGGCGCCAAGGCGACGTCACATTCCTGATCTTTGCTGACATCATCAATTGATCACTCCAGCGCTTCGCTGCGAGAAACGTTACCGGTGCGTTTGTACAACCACTGCGCCCCATCGTCCACATAGGAAAACACCACGGGTATGACCAGCAGGCTCAACAGCGTTGACGTGACAAGCCCGCCAATCAGGACGATGGCCATCGGTGCGCGAAAGCTCGGGTCGGCCCCCAGGCCCAGGGCGATTGGCATCATGCCTGCGCCCATCGCGATTGTCGTCATGACAATCGGCCGGGCGCGTTTGCCGCAGGCGTCGAGGATCGCTTCCTGGCGGCTCAGGCCGTCGCGTCGACGCGCGAGGATGATGTAGTCGACCAGCAGGATCGAATTTTTCGTCGCGATGCCCATCAGCATGATCAGGCCGATCATCGAGGGCATGGACAATGTCGAGCCAGTCACGAACAGCGCCACGAAGGCCCCAGGCACCGAGAGAACCAGGGCGGCAAGGATCGTCAGCGGTTGCAGGAAATCCTTGAGCAGCAGCACCAGGACCATGTAGATGCACAACACCCCGGTCAGCATCGCCACGCCGAATCCGGAGGCCAGTTCGCCCATGGCCTCGGCATCGCCTACCGAGGTTCGCACCAGGCCTGGCGGCAGATTCTGCAAGCTTGGCAAGGCAAGGACAGCTTGCTCGATGTCGCCCAACGGTTGGCCGTTCGTCTCGATCTCGATGTTGACATTGCGCATGCGGTCGAACCGTTCGATTTGCGTCGGGCCACTGCTGATTTCCAGCGTCGCCACGTTCTCCAGCGCAACCGGACCCCGCGCGCCGGGCACCGGCAGACGTTTCAGCGTCTCGAAGTCCTCGCGGGCGGTGTCGCTCAGCCGCACGACGATGGGCACCTGGCGGTCGCTGAAATTGAGCTTGGCAAGCTCCTGGTCGTAATCTCCCAGGGTGGCCACGCGGAGCGTGTCGGCAATCGCGCTGGCGGTCACGCCCAGGTCGGCGGCCCTGGCGAAATCCGGCCGAACCACCAGTTCAGGGCGCATCAGGCTGGCGGTCGAGATCACCGCCCCCACGCCCGGCACGCTACGCAGCTCTCGTTCCACCTGCTGCGCATGCCGGGTGAGCAAGCTAGCGTCCTCACCCGCGAGCACCAGCACGTAGCTTTCCGACTCTCCCATACCGACCTTGATACGCGCGCCAGGCAACACGGCGAGCGCTTCGCGTAGCTGGTTTTCGAGCTGCTGCCGGGTCAGTCCGGGACGCTCGTTGCGGTGCGTCAGGTTAAGCGTCAGCACCGCCGTGCGGACATTCGCGACATCGCTGCCGGCCGGTTCGATCAGGTCCGCGCCGGCGCTGCCATCCCCCACCGCGGTGTAGACCTTTCTGACGTGCTGATTTTGCGTGATTATCTGCCGCGCTTGCTCAGCCAACGCCAGCGTGTCGCCCAGTTTGCTGCCGGGCGCAAGCGTGAGGGTGACCTGGGTCTGCCAGTCGTCATCCGGCGGAATGAAGGTGCCCGGCAAAACGGTGGCGAGCATCAGCCCCCCGGCGAAAAAAGCCACCGCGCCGAGCGTGGTCACCACGCGATGGCGCAAGCACCAGCGCGCCCAGGACAGGTAGCGGTTTATCAACCCGGGCGCATCCTGGGCCGGCCTTTTCGGCGCGCGCATCAGGTAGGCCGCCATCATGGGCGTCAGCAAGCGGGCGACGACGAGGGAGAAAAACACTGCGGTTGCCGCCGTCCAGCCAAACTGGACGAAGAACTTGCCGACCGTACCGCTCATGAAAGCCGTGGGCAGGAACACCGCGATCAGCGTGAATGCCGTGGCGACCACCGCCAGGCCGATTTCATCGGAAGCATCCATGGCGGCTTGATAAGGTTTCTTGCCCATCTGCAAATGGCGCCCGATGTTCTCGACCTCGACGATGGCGTCGTCCACCAGCACGCCGATGACCAGCGACAGCGACAATAGCGTCACGGTGTTGAGGGTGAACCCCATCCAGTGCATTACGGCGAACGTCGGTATCGCCGACAGCGGCAACGCGACGGCCGAAACGAAGGTCGCGCGCCAATCCGGCAGAAACAGGAACACCACCAGCACCGCGAGCGCCGCGCCTTCATAAAGCAGGTGCATGGAGCCCCGATAATTCTCGATCACTGGGTCGACGAAGTTGAAAGCCTGGGTGACGGTGATTTCGGGGTGACGGGTCTTGAGCAACTCCAGGGCGGCGCGTACGCCTTCATCCACCTCGATTTCGCCGGCCCCTCTGGCCCGGGTGATTTCAAAGCCGACCACTGGCTTACCGTCGAGGAACGCCGCCGACCGGGGTTCGCCGACGGTATCGAAGACCGTTGCCAGCTGGTCGAGCCGGACACGCCGGCCGTCGCTCAAGGTCACGTCAAGCAAGGCGATTTCCGCGGCCGACTGCACCGTGGCGAGGGTGCGCACCGTCTGCTCGGCGCCGCCAAGGTCAACGCGTCCGCCCGATGCCTCTTGCTGGATCAGGCGCAGCTGGCGAGAGACGTCCAGGGCCGAGGTGTTCAGCGCCAGCAGACGCGCGGGATCGAGGTCGATGCGAATCTCCCGGGCCACCCCACCGACCCGAGTGACGGCCCCCACGCCAGGCACCGCCAGCAAGGCCTTGCTGACGTTGTTATCGACAAACCAGGACAGCGCTTCGTCGTCCATCCGCTTGGCCGAAACCGTGTAGGTCAGGATCGGCGAACCGGCGAGTTCGATCTTGCGGACCACCGGGTCGCGCAAGTCGGCGGGCAAGTCGGCCCGGACCCGTGACACCGCATCACGCACGTCATCCAGCGCTTCCTGGGTGGGCTTGTCGAGGTGGAACTCGATCGAGATAGCGGCGTTGCCGTCGGTCAGGATGCTCTGGATATGCTTGACGCCCTGCACGGTTGCGAGCGAATCCTCGAGCTTGCGGGCCACGTCATTTTCCAGTTGCGCGGGCGAAGCCCCGGGCAGCTCGGCCGACACGCTGACCATCGGCAGATCGACGTCAGGGAAGTTCTGCACCTTCATCTTCCAGAAGCCCATCAAGCCGGCGAAGGTCAGCAGGATGAACAACAGGACCGAAGGCGTCGGATTGCGGATCGACCAGGACGACAAGTTGAGGCTCATTTCGCACTCCCAGGTGCTGGGTGGTTGTTCATTGGGTCGGTGCGCGCCTGGACAACCCGGACGAGGTCACCCTCGGCAAGAAAACCACCGCCGGTTTCGACCACTGCGGCGCCAGCGTCGACACCCGCGGTTATCTCGATACGGTCGCCAACGCGGCGGCCGACCGTCACCTTGACCTGGCTCACCTTCAAGTGCGGTCCTACCTGCAGCACGTAATTAAAACCGTCACGCTGCAGCACGGCGCTTTGGGGCAGCGTCATCATCCGTTCGGCGGCCACTTCGAACTCGCCCCGGGCAAACATTCCGGCACGCGCCGCCGTGCCCGTGGGCAAATCGACATAGACCAGGCCGTTGCGAGTCTGCAGGTCGACCGTCGGCGCAACCCTGCGCACCCGGCCCTCTATCGCCCCGCCATTGACCGGAGTTACCTGCGCGAGCTGGCCGGGGCTGAACTTGACAAGGTCGGGGGCCGCGACTTCGGCGCGCCATTCGAGCCGTCCGTTACGAATCAAGCGAAACAGCTCCTGGCCAGCGGGCAGTACCGCGCCTACCGTGGCACTGCGCGCCGAAATCACCCCGTCATCGGGGGCCAGGACCTGGGTCTGGGCCAGACGCAGGTGCTGGATACGCTCCAGCGCCCTGCCCGCCTCCAGCCGCGCCTGAGCCGTGCGTTCGGCCGTCAGCTGTTGGTGAACCTCCTGCTTCGAGAGCGCCCCGCTCGACTGCAATTGACGGGCGCGCTGCGCATTGGCTCGCGCCTCGGCAAGCGTCGCTTGCGCTTCGGCGGTGGCGGCGCGACGCTGGGCGAGTTCAGCGGTCATCGTCTCGGCGCTGAACGTGGCAAGTACCTGGCCGCGCCGGACCACATCGCCGACGTTGACCATGACCTCGGCCAACCGCAGGCCATCGGCCTCGGTGCCGACACTGGCTTCCTGCCAGGCGACAATGTTGCCGTTCGCCTGGATACGGATCGGCAACATGGACGATTGCAGTCGGGTGACGGCCACCGTCAATGCCGGCCTGGCGGGCACCTCGACCTTGGCCTGGCGAGGGCCGGGCGAAACAGCGATCATCCCGACGGCGATGGCGCAGGCCATGGTCACGACAAACAGCACGACATGCCGTGTTTTTCTTTTCATAGGGTTCGTATTCCTGCGCAAGAAGCCGCGTTTGCTTGAGGCGGCAACTATCCGCCAGGAAACCTTGCGCAAGTCTTACCGGCAAAAAGGCGCTTACCCAGGCCGAACCGTAAGTGTTCAGTAAGAAGAAGTTCTCAACGATAGGGACGCTTTCATCCCATTGATCCGGAGACTTCCATGCCCCTGTCCATTTCGAAAACTGCAATTGCGATCCGGTTGACCACCGCCGGCACGGCGTTCGTGCTGGGCGTGTGCGCGTCGATGGCGGCCAGTGCCGACCAGCCTGAAGGCTCCGCCTGGGGGCTCGGCGTGGGTGCGGTCAGCAGCCAACAGCCGTACGAAGGCATCGACCGTGACAGCGAGGTCCTGCCGCTGATCTATTTCGAGAATGAATACCTTCGTGTCTTCGGCCCCACCGCCGAAATCAAGCTGCCGGGCCTGGAGATCAGCGACACCCAGCAGCTCGATTTCAGCCTCGTCGGCGAATACGATTTCAGTGGCTACGATGACGACGACGCGCGAATCCTGGAGGGCATGAGCGATCGCAAAGGCGGATTCTGGGCGGGCGCCAAGATCGAATGGCGCAATGACCTGGCCGATGTCAGCGCCGAGTGGCTGGGCGACGTTTCGGGCAACAGCAAGGGCCAGCGTTTCACCCTGGGCCTGGAGCGATCCTGGCGGATCGGTGAACACATCATGCTGACGCCACGGCTGGCGGCCATCTGGCAGGACGAAAAATACATCGATTACTACTTTGGCGTTCGGGAAAATGAAGCTCGCATCGATCGGGCGGCCTATGATGGCAAGTCCGGCATCAACACCGAATTTGGCGTACGTGGAAACTATATGTTCGATGACCATCACTCAGTGTTCCTGGACCTCAAGGCGACGAGCCTTGCCAATGAAATCAAGGACAGCCCGCTGGTCGACCAGTCCACCGAGAACAGCGTGCTGTTCGGCTACCTGTACCGTTTCTGATGAGCCGCATCCTGCTGGTCGAGGACCACGAACGCCTCGCGCAACTGGTGTGCAAAGGCCTGGCGAGCGCCGGCATCGCCGTCGATGTGATCAGCCGCATCGACGCGGCGTGGGCGGCAATCCAGCAAGTGCCTTACCAGGCGCTGGTGCTTGATCGCGGCCTGCCGGACGGCGATGGGCTGCTGTTGCTGGCGCGTTTGCGTAATGCCGGGCTGGGCCTGCCGTGCCTGGTCCTGACCGCGCGTGACGCGCTGCATGACCGGATCGAAGGCCTCGATGCAGGAGCGGATGATTACCTGCCCAAGCCGTTCGCCATGGACGAAATGGTCGCGCGCGTGCGAGCCCTGCTGCGTCGCCCCGCAGAGCGGCGTTCGTTGGCGCCTTCCCATGGCGACCTCAGTGTGCAGCCCGACACAGGCCTCATGTGCAGCGTCGAAGGTAGCATTCCGCTAGCGCCGGCGGAGATGCAGATCATGCTGTTGCTGCTGCGCAAACCTGGCGAAATCGTCCGGCGCAGCGCCATCGAGGCGGCGGCATGGGGCTTGAGTGAAGCCGTGACGCCGAATGCCCTGGACGTGGCCCTGCATCGGATTCGCCGCAAGCTGCTGGCGATCGGTTCCCACCAACGGATAGTCAACCTCAGAGGCCTGGGTTATGCCCTTCGGCAAGACGATCTGGCGCAATAGCATCAGCTTCAAGGTACTGGTCGCCTACGTCGCGGGCGTGGGCTTGAGCATCCTGCTGATTGCACTGGGCGCGTTCGCGCTCATCACGTCCAAGAGCGATATCCTGCTGACCACCGACGTCGCCGAGCGCACCCATGAGCTGGCCGGCAAGCTGCAGTTCGACGCGGCGGGCCGACCCACCGGGTTCGACAACAGCGAGGGCGATCGCGTCTGGACCTTCAACAGCCTGGGCGAGGAAATCGGCTATCGGGTCCTGGATTCAGAGGCAAACGTCCTCCTGGCTTCCACTGACGAGGCTTTCTGGGCTTCGGCCGCAACGGTTCGCCCCGCGGAACAGGGGCGCTTCAAGTTCGAGCGCAAAGGCATCACGATGTACGCCGCGACCGCTCCGGTGGAGCAGGTCGACCACACCTTGTACCTGCAATTCGCCGTCAGCGAACGCCTGATGAACCTGCTGCACAAGGGCTTTGCCTGGCCTTTCATGGGCGCCGGGATCGTCCTGTTCAGCCTGGTGCTGCTCTTCGTCTTTGGCACCTGCGCCTATTTCACGCTGGGCTACACGCTCAAACCGCTACGCGAGGTCTCGGAGTCGGCGGCGGCCATCTCCCCTCGCTCCCTGCACTCACGGCTGGATGTCAGAACCGTGCCGTCCGAGGTAGCGCCGCTGGTGACCAGCTTCAACAGCGCGCTTGAGCGCCTGGAACACGGCTACCGGGTCCAGCAGGAATTTCTAGCAACCGCCGCGCACGAACTGAAGACGCCACTGGCGCTGATCCGCGCACAGCTCGAACTGATGGCGCCAGACAAAGGCCGCGACTCGTTGCTCAACGATGCCGAGCACATGGCACGCCAGGTTCAGCAACTGTTGCTGCTGGCCGAGACCAGCGAGGCGCATAACTACAGTTTCGCCGCCGTGGATGTCATGGAGGTTGCGCGGCAAGCGGCAGGTTATCTGCAACGCATGGCCGACGCGGCCGATGTGCGCCTCGTCCTGGCTGGCCCGACGGCTGTGGCCGAGCCTTGGCAGGCCGATCGTAGCGCCTTGTTTACCCTGCTGAAAAATCTCCTGGAAAATGCCATTCAGCATGCGCCTCGTGGTACCCAGGTGTTGCTGGAGCTCGGCGCCGATACGCTGACTGTGCGCGACTGGGGCCCTGGCGTGACGCAGGAGCAAATGGTGCAGATATTCACCCGTTTCTGGCGCGGGGCTCATCGCCGCGATCATGGCGCCGGGCTGGGCCTGACGATCTGCCAGGAGATTGCCCGGGCGCACGGGTGGACCTTGATTGCGCGCAGAGCGGAGCCCGGGTTGTCGTTTTGTTTGTCTCGCTGAACCGTGAAATCTGCGTCTGTAGAGGATCCAGTGTGGGAGCGAGCTTGCTCGCGAAGGCGGCGTGTCAGCCAATGAAGATGTTGAATGGGCGGGGCCCCTTCGCGAGCAAGCTCGCTCCCACAGGGGGTCCATGTGAACCGTGAAATCTGCGTCTGTCGTGGTTCCAGAGTGGGAGCGAGCTTGCTCGCGATGGCGGAATGTCAGCCAATGATGATGTTGAATGGGCGGGCCCCTTCGCGAGCAGGCTCGCTCCCACAGGGGGTCCATGTGAACCGTGAAATCTGCGGCTGCCGAGGATCCAGTGTGGGAGCGAGCCTGCTCGCGAAGGCAGGCTGTCAGCCAGTGGATATATTGAATGTGCAGGCCCCTTCGCGAGCAGGCTCGCTCCCACAGGGGTTTGGTGTGAGCCGTGAAATCTGCGTCTGTCGTGGTTCCAGAGTGGGAGCGAGCTTGCTCGCGATGGCGGAATGTCAGCCAATGATGATGTTGAATGGGCGGGCCCCTTCGCGAGCAGGCTCGCTCCCACAGGGGTTTGGTGTGAGCCGTGAGATCTGAGGGTTTCAAACGAAAGGACGGTGGATTTGCAAGATTGGGCAATCATCGGACCGGATCGTGCAAGCTTTCCCCGCCGATGCTTTCTATAGTAATCGGTGCCAAACCATCTGGAGCTGGTCCGACTATGAGCGCCCTCAATATCAACGGCCGTGAACACACGGTTGACGTAGATCCCGGCACCCCGATTCTCTGGGCCCTGCGCGACACGCTGGGCATGACCGGCACCAAGTTCGGCTGCGGCGCAGCCCTGTGTGGCGCCTGTACCGTCCACCTGGATGGCCAGGCCATTCGCTCCTGCGTGACCCCGGTGGCCGCGGCGCTTGGCAAGAAGATCACCACCATCGAGGCGGCCACCGACGGCAGCGACCCGGTCGGTAGCGCCGTGCATGACGCCTGGGTCAAACATGACGTGGCGCAATGCGGTTACTGCCAGAGCGGCCAGATCATGAGCGCCACGGCGTTCCTCAAGGCGCAGCCCAAGGGCAAGCAACCCACGCCAGCCGAGATCGACTCGGCCATGGCCGGCAATATCTGCCGCTGTGGCACCTACGCCCGTATTCGCGCCGCGGTGGCCGATGCCGCCAAGACCCTCGCCTGACAGGAGCTCGCCATGCTGAACGAGATTTTTCCCAACGAGTTTCCGCGCGCCTTGCAGCACCTGCTTGAACGCGACGACAGCGACGGCCCCGCCACCCTGCCCCGGCGCAGCTTTCTCAAGATCATCGGTATCGGCGGCCTGGCCTTGGGCGCGTTTCCTCACCTGGCCTTGGGGCAACAGGCCAACGGCGCTGGCGACGGCGCGCTCAAGCCGACTCAACAACCTTCGGCCTTCGTGCAGATCGCGCCGACTGGCGAAGTCACCGTAACGATCAACCGCCTGGAGTTCGGCCAGGGTGTCCAGACCGGCCTGCCGATGATCCTCGCCGAAGAGCTCGACGCCGACTGGAGTCTGGTGCGCACGCGCAACGGCAGCAACGACTCGGCCTACATGGACCCGGCGTTTGGCATTCACCTCACCGGTGGCTCCAATTCGATCAAGAACAGCTACACGCAATACCGCGAACTGGGCGCCCGCGCTCGCGCCATGCTGCTCAGCGCTGCCGCCGCGCGCTGGAACGTCGATGCGGCGAGCCTGACCACGCAAAACGGCACGGTGTTGGGGCCTGGCGGCCGCAAGGCCAGTTACGGCGAGCTCGCCGAAGCGGCCATGGCATTGCCCGTTCCGGAGAAGGTCACGCTCAAGGATCCGAAGGATTTTCGCATCATCGGCCAGGCCACCACCCGCCTCGATGCGAAGGCCAAGAGCAGCGGCCAGCAGGATTTCGGCATTGATGTGAATCTACCGGGGCAACTGACCGCCGTGGTCGCCCGGCCACCGGTGTTCGGTGCCCGGATCGCGTCCCTGGACGACAGCGCCGCACGGGCGACCAAAGGCGTGAAAGCCGTTTTGCGCGTGCCGCTGGACGGCGGCGCCGAAGGCGTTGCGGTGGTTGCCGACGGTTACTGGCCGGCGAAGCTGGGGCGCGATGCGCTTAAAGTCGAGTGGGACGTGGCCAAAGTCGAGAAAGTGGACACGGAAAAACAGCTGGCTCAGTACCGGGAACTGGCCGGCAAGCCTGGCCTGGTCCACTTTGATGCCGACATGAAACCACTTGCCACGGCGCCGCATCAGCTGGAGGCCGAGTTCATTTTCCCTTACCTGGCCCACGCGCCCATGGAACCGCTGAACTGCACCGTCCAGTTGTCCGAGGGTCGCGCCCAGTTGTGGGTCGGCACGCAATTCCCCGGCGGCGATGGCGCGGCGGCGGCCAAGGTGTTGAATCTCAAGCCCGAGCAAGTCCAGGTCAATGTACAGACGGCGGGCGGCGGCTTCGGCCGGCGTGGTGTGCCCAGCAATGATTTCGTCGTGCAGGCTTGTGAAGTGGCCAAGGCCGCCCGTGCTGCCGGCATCGATGCGCCGGTGCGCACGCTGTGGAGTCGAGAAGATGACATCAAGGGTGGCTACTACCGCCCGATGCACCTGCACCGTGCGCGCATCGGTTTTGACGACAGCGGCAAAGTCCTGGCCTGGGACCACGCCCTGGTCGGGCAATCCATCCTCACCGGCACGCTGTTCGGTGGGCAGATGAAAAACGGCATCGACCCCACCGCGACCGAAGGCATGCGCGATCCCTACCCGCTGCCGATGCGATTGTCCGTGCATCATCCCAAGCTCAACGTGCCGGTGTTGTGGTGGCGCAGCGTGGGTTCCACCCATACGGCCTTTGTGATGGAAACGCTGATCGACGAAATCGCCCGCGCGACGAAACAGGACCCGGTGGCGTATCGCATGAACCTGTTCGGCGATCAGAGCCCACGCCATCGCGCCGCGCTGCAACTGGCGGTGGACAAGAGCGAATACGGCAAGCGTCAACTGCCCGCCGGCCAGGCCTGGGGCGTGGCGGTCCACGAGTCGTTCAGTTCGGTGGTGGCTTATGTGGTGGAGGCCTCGGTGCAGGACGGGCGTGCGGTGCTGCACAACGTGACCGCCGGGGTCCATTGCAACCTGGTGGTCAATCCGCGCAGCGTCGAAGCCCAGGTTCAAGGCGCGGCCCTGATGGGCCTGTCGATGTGCCTGCCGGGCGGTGCCGTCACGCTGAAAGACGGTGTCGTGCAGCAGAGCAACTTCGCCGACTTCAGCGTGCCGCGCATCACCGACATGCCACAGATCGCCGTGCACATCGTTCCCAGCGCCGAACCGCCAACCGGCATGGGCGAACCCGGCCTGCCCGCACTGGCCCCGGCGTTTGCCAATGCGATCGCCAGCCTGACGGGCAAACCGCTGCGGCAGTTGCCGTTCAACCTGGCGTAACCGCCAGCAAGTGACAGCCCGTGGCGAGGGAGCTTGCTCCCGCTCGGCTGCGTAGCGGCCCCAAGTTTTGCGGTCGCTGCGCAACCGAGCGGGAGCAAGCTCCCTCGCCACAGTTAGCGGTGATCGGCGATCAATTATCCTGGTCGCACCCCTGGGCCAGAGCGCTGTAGTCCAGCGCCCGGATCGTCCCGGTGGAGTCCAGATAGGTCATCCGCGATTCGACGACGCCGCAGCCCGAGCCCGACCCTTGCTTGACCGACAGCACCTTGGCGATGTCCAGATGATCGCCGTACATGTAGGTGTGTGGCTTGACGCTGTCCTGGGCGTTGGCGGTCAGGGCGCCGAGGCTGAGGACGGCAAACAGTGAAGCGAGGCTGAGGTTCTTCAGGTTCATGGTGATGTCTCCGGCGTTTGAGTGAGGTCCTGAGACGGCTTATGCTGTCTCGATGGGGCTCATTTGACGCCGGCGAGGTATCCCAGATGTGTCAGCAACGGGCTTGAAGGAATCAGTTCGTATCGACAGCGGGGCTGGATACACAGCGATACATTTGAATCGACGCTATTTTCGCTGAAGCTGCCGGTCGGTCCCATGAAACGCCTGCCCCAGCGCCGCCAGCCGCTCCGCCAAAGGCGGCAGGCATTGGCTGCTGCGGGTCAGCACACCGATGTTGTCGGCGTTGCGCTCGGCCACGGCCTGGACCGTTTGCAAGCGCTCATTGATACCCATCGACGCCGCGCACTGTTGCTGGGTCGTGCTGGCGATCAGGTCGTTGAAATGGTTGATCACCGCGATGTCTTCGACGACAGCATGCAACAGTTGCGAGGCCTGCTGGCTGGCGGATACGCAACGCTCGACCCCTTCACGGCTGTCTTGCATGGCGATCGCAGCCTGACGGCTGCCCTGTTGCAGCTTGGCGATGATCTGCTGGATTTCCGTGGTGGAAGTCGAGGTCCGTTGGGACAGCGTCCGGACCTCGTCGGCCACCACGGCGAACCCACGCCCCTGCTCGCCGGCCCGGGCCGCCTCGATGGCCGCGTTGAGGGCCAGCAGGTTGGTCTGTTCGGCGATGCTGTTGATCACGTCCAGCACCTGGCCGATCTGCTGCGCCTGCTCGGCCAGCAGTTGCACGGTTTCATTGGTCAGGTTGATCCGTCCCGCCAGTTCGAGAATTTCTTCCCGGGTCTGGTCAACCGTGGTGCGCCCCCGGTTGACTTGCTCGTTGGCCTGCCCGGCGCGTTGCAGCGTCTGGCCGACGTGGCCGGTAATACTCTCCATGGCCTGCATCAGCTGGCCGATCGCGCCGCTCATCTGTGCCACTTCGTCCAACTGGTGCCGGGCACCATTTTCCAGGGTCTGACCGACCTGGGACAGGTCCTGGCCGAGGTCCGACAGGTCACGGGTGTCGCGCACCACACCGTCCACCAGGTTGGTCACTTGCAGGAGGAAATGGTCGAAACGCTCGCCGGATGAGACTTTCACGCCCTGGCTGCGTTGTGTGTCGGTGTCACGACTCAACTGCGCGGCGGCGGCCAGCACCTTGTCGAGCACGTCCTGGTTGTCCGTTGCATCAGCCAGGCTCTGGTTCGCCAGGTAGATCAGAATCACGCTTTCGACGACAACATAAAAGGCATGCACAAAAATCATCGTCCAGCCGCCGTGGGCATCCATCACGAATACCGGGTAGCCCTGATGCTGGAGCCAATGAAACCCGACGTGGTGAACGGCGATGGTACCGGCGGCCACGACGATTGGCAGCCAGTCGCGATAGAACGTCAACACCGCCAGCAGCACGAAGATGCCGAAGTGGAACTCGATCACGCCTCGGGTCTGGTTGATGTGTAGCGCGGCCATGACCATCAGCGCCATGGCGATGATGCAGCGCATCGCACGGGTGCCGCCGATGCCCCGGTAGAGCAGCGTAGCCAGCAGGCATGTCGGTGCGCCGATCAGCAGCGCCTGGGTGAAGGTCGAATGGAGAAATGCCAGGCCCAGCGAATACAAGAGCGTGAGCCAGAGCAGCCCGAGCATGATGCGATCGGCTTTGCGGTAGTGATCGTTAAAGCGCAGGGGCGATTTCATCGGGCTGTCCTTGTCATGAACGGGGCGTCCGTCGGCGGCGTATCGACGTCTCGGGACGAAACTGTAGCGCATTGAAACAAATTAATGGCAATTAGCTACCAATCTTTTTGTCCAGCCTCTTTGCTTTATGATGGCGCGATTCTGTATCCCTGACTGATGGAACTCCCATGACTTTCGATTTCGACCAGGTGTTCGAACGCCAAGGCACCGGCAGCACCAAATGGAGCCGTTACCCGGCCGAGGTATTGCCGATGTGGGTGGCCGACATGGATTTTGCCGCCCCGCCAATGGTGATCGATGCGCTGCACAAGCGCCTTGAGCATCCGATGCTGGGCTACAGCGTGGCCCAGGACAGCCTGCGCGCCGCCATCGTCGCCGATCTCTGGAGCAAGTATGGCTGGCGCGTCGAGCCCCAGCAGATCCTGTTCCTGCCAGGGGTCGAGCCAGGTTTCAACATGGCTTTGCATGCGTTGGTCGAGCCGCAGCAGAACGTCGTGGTGCAGGTGCCCAACTACCCACCGCTGCGTCATGCGCCGGGCCATTGGAACCTGAACAAGGTGGAGTTGCCCTTCACCCCGCTCGACGGAGAGTTCCACACACCCCTGGGCGCATTGCGCGACGCCTTGCAGGGCGGCGGCGCGCTGCTGCTGAGCAATCCACACAACCCGCTGGGCAAAGTGTTCGGGCGCGACGAACTCAAGGCCGTGGCGGACATTTGTATCGAGCAGGACGCCTGGATCATTTCCGACGAGATCCATGCCGAACTGTGCTTCGATGGCCGCGTGCACATCCCCACCGCCAGCCTCGGCGCGGAGATTGCCGAGCGTACCATCACGCTGATGTCGGCCAGCAAGGCCTACAACATCGCGGGGCTGAAAACCTCCTTTGCGATCATCCAGAACGCCAGGCTGCGCGAGCGGGTCAACAGCGCCAGGGCGGGCATGGTCGACAGCGTCAATGCGCTGGGCCTGGAGGCGACTCGTGCCGCCTACAGCGAAGCGGGTCCGTGGCTGGAGGCATTGAAGGCCTACCTGCAAGCCAACCGGGATTACCTGGTCGACGCGGTGAAGAACCGCTTGCCGGGCGTGACCATGACCGTGCCCCAGGGGACCTACCTGGCTTGGCTGGATTGCTCCGCGCTGGGGCTGGACGATCCGCAAGCGTTTTTTCTGAAGGAAGCCAAGGTCGGCTTGAGCGCCGGGATGGATTTTGGCGATGATGCCGGGCAATTCGTGCGGCTGAACTTCGGTTGCCCGAGGGCCTTGCTGGAGGAAGGCCTTGCGCGGATGGAGCGGAGCCTGAAGACCCGAGGCTGAGCAGATCCCCCCGTGGCGAGGGAGCTTGCTCCCGCTCGGTTGCGTAGCGACCGCAAGATTTTGGGGCTGCTACGCAGCCCAGCGGGAGCAAGCTCCCTCGCCACAACAGCGGATCATCTCAAGAGCGGATGACCTCACGAGCGGATCACCCCAGGAGCAGATCACCTCCAGATCGGGTCAGTCATACATATCCGGCGTATGCACAAAGCACAACTTATTGCCCTCCGGATCCCGGCAATAAGCCCCGAAGTAATCCTTAGAATACTGCGGCCTCGGGCCCGGCGCGCCTTCGTCGAAACCGCCCATCGCCAGGGCCATGTCCCAGGCGGCGCGCACGGTCTGCGGCGAATCGGCGGCGAAGCTCACTTGCATGCCATTGCCCCAGGTCGCGGGCAGACCATTGATCGGCACCTGGACGAACACCTGCGGCCAATGCCTGCCGGGTTGATGCCAGCCTTCCCCAGGCGGGCCCGAGTCGTCCTCGCTGTCCATGCGCACCAACCCCAGGCACCCCAGGACGGCATCGTAGAACGCGACCATTTTCGGTAGATCACGCGCACCAATCTGAATGTGACTGAACATGCCCTTCTCCTTATGCAGTCTTGTTGCCATTGGAGAGCATGACCGTGCCCACGTTCAGCCGAACATGAGCACGATCGACGAAACGCTTGGCGGGCACGCTCATCGACCGACGGGAAATCCGACCGAACTCCGCCCGAAACCTCACAGTCCACCCTCCATCGCAACCAACTGCCATGGAGAACGAAAATGGCCGATTACCCAACCCCACCCTTCCCCAAACAAAGCCAGCCCGTCCCCGGCAGCCAGCAGAAAATGGACCCGTATCCAGACTGCGGTGAACAAAGCTACAAGGGTTCCGGTCGCCTGGCGAACAAGATTGCCCTGATCACCGGCGCCGACAGCGGCATCGGGCGCGCGGTAGCCATTGCCTTCGCCCGCGAAGGCGCTGACGTGGCCATTTCCTACCTGAACGAGCACGAGGATGCCAAGGAGACCGCTCGCTGGGTCGAACAGGCCGGCCGGCAATGCCTGTTGCTGCCCGGCGACCTGGCGGACAAGGCCCAATGCCGCAAGGTCGTCGATGAAACCGTGGCGCGCTTCGGCCGCATCGACGTCCTCGTCAACAACGCCGCGTTCCAGATGACTCACGAAACCCTGGAAGAGATTCCGGACGAAGAATGGGTGCGCACGTTCGATATCAACATCACCGCAATGTTCAGGATCTGCCAGGCCGCGGTGCCGCACATGAAGGCCGGCGGATCGATCATAAACACCACTTCGGTCAACTCGGACATGCCCAAGCCGACACTGCTGGCCTATGCCACGACCAAAGGCGCCATCGCCAACTTCACCGGCGGCCTGGCGCAGATGCTCGGGCCCAAGGGCATCCGGGTGAACAGCGTCGCGCCAGGGCCGATCTGGACACCGCTGATCGTTGCCACGATGCCCGAGGAAGAAGTGCAGAACTTCGGTTCGCAGACCCCACTGGGGCGCCCCGGCCAGCCCGTGGAAGTGGCGCCGATCTTCGTGCTGCTGGCCTCGGATGAGTCCAGCTACATTTCCGGCTCGCGGTATGCGGTGACCGGGGGCAAGCCGATCCTTTAAAGCTCGTCGCAATCCCGCGGACCTGTGGTCCCCGGGCTCCGGGCTCCGGGCTCCGGGCTTTTGACTCTGTGGCGAGGGAGCTTGCTCCCGCTCGGTTGCGTAGCGACCGCAAGATTTCAGGGCCGCTTCGCAGCCCAGCGGGAGCAAGCTCCCTCGCCACAAAAAGCCCCGCCACTACCAAGGATCACTCCTTGGCAATCACCGATATCTTCCCGTTGCGTTCGATGATCGCGAACTTGATCTGATCCAGGGTCTCGATGCCCTGGCTCGAGCGCGCCGCTTCCATGATGTCTGCCTCTATCAGCCGAGCGTGACGCATGCGTGCCTGCAAGATGCGCCCGTCCTCGACGATGACGGTCGGGCCACCATCGATCAGCCGCGAAACCCAGTCGGAGCGCAGCTTGAGCAGGGAAAACCCGACGTCGATGGCAATCAGCGTGACGATGACCATGAACGAATTGGTCATCGAGAAATCGTCCCCCAACAACGCCTGCTGGGTCGCCTCGCCGATAATCATCAACAGGACGAAATCGAAGGTGGTGATCTCCGCCAGCGAACGTCGCCCGGCGATCTTGAACAACACCAGCAATACCGCGTACATCGCGGCGGCTCGCAATACCGAATCCATACGTCACCTATGGAAAGATGAATTGATTGAACCTGACCTCGGCGCCATTGGGCGTTGCGATGCGGCTTTTATAGTTACCGAGGCCTTCACCGAGCAGTGACAAGTGCAGGTTGGCCCGCCCCTGCCCGTCGGCCCGGACCCAGACCTTCATACCCTGCCCCGCGGCGGCCGAACGCACTGGCTGCGGTTGCACGCTCTGCACATCGAACCCCTCCAGCCAATCGCCGCCGAGTTCCACCTCCAGCACCGCGTTGGACGGTCCCTGCAGACGGATGACCAGCGGATTGACCGAGCCGTTGCGATGAAACATCTCGTATTCGACGCCGATGCTGCCGTCCGCGCTTTGCGCTTCGCGACTGCTCAGCGGACCACGGGAAAACAGCCCGAGCAGGGTCAGGATCACCAACAGCACCAATACGTACCAGCCGACCCGCTCGAAGCGCCAGACCTTGTGCTGGAATGCCATGTCCTCTTCCACCGGGAACTGGCGGCTGCGGTGGTCGTCCTGTTCGCGCTGATCGATCATGGGGCCGCTCCTATCGAAGTTCACCGGCCAAAGCGCGCTGGTGATAGCCGGGCAATTGCCGCAAGGCGTACTCGCTGGAGAGCAACTGCACCTGGCGTCGGTCGCCAAAGAACCGCTCCCGGCGGCTGAACAGCGCACGCTGGCCATTCACCTCGAACGCCCAGGCAAAACAGACCGTGCCGGCGGGTATGCCGTCCTTGTCGTCCGGCCCGAGCAGGCCGGTCGTGGCGACCGCCACGTTGGCGTTGGCGTCGCGTAGCGCGCCCAAGGCCATTTCTTCGGCGACTTCGCGACTGGTGAGATTGAACGTATCGATGGTGCGCGGCTTGACGCCGAGCAAGCGCTGCTTGGCTTCGGGGGAATACACCACGTAGCCGCTTTCGATCAGCGAGCCACTGCCCGGCACTTCGGCCAACAGGGTGACGATCAGCCCGGCGGTGCAGGATTCGGCGGTGGTCAGGCGCAGTTCATGGTCTTGCAGATAATCAACCAGGGATTGGGCAACAGTCATGGCATTCAGTCCTTCATGGATGCTGATGGGTTGACCCCCGCGGTTTCGAATCATTCCCTTTATCGCGCCGTCGCCCGGACACGCCAAATAAATGAAACCCCTGGCCGATCCCGTACCTCATAACGGTATGAGCCTCATGCAGAGGCTGTCCTGATCAGGAGGTCGTCATGTCTGTGCTTTTCGTCAAGCTGTTCACCCATCCGGAATTTGCCTGGGGGGACATTCGCGAGCAGGAGCAGGCTCACCCTCACCATTACCTGGCCCATCTGCTGTTGCTCGCGCTGATTCCGGCGGTGTGCCTGTTCGTCGGCACCACCTGGACCGGCTGGAGCCTGGCCGAAAACGAGACCGTCAGGTTGAGTCAGGCCAGCGCCTTGCAACTGTGCGCCCTGCTCTACCTGACCATTGTCGTCGGCGTCACGCTGATGGGGCTGTTCATTCGCTGGATGTCGCGCACCTTCGAGGCTCGGCCCACGGTCAACCAGTGCATCGGTTTCGCCGCCTACACCGCAACCCCGTACTTCCTGGCCGGCATCTTCGGGCTGTACCCCAGCCGCTGGCTGGCGGTAGCGGTCCTGTTGCTCGCTTCGGCCTACTCGACGTTCCTGCTGTTCGTCGGCCTGCCAAAATTCATGGGCCTGAAGAAAGAACAAGGGCTGTTGTACTCGGCGAGCGTCTGGGGCGTTGGTTTGCTGGTGCTGGTCACGACCCTGGTGGAAATGATCCTGCTGTGGTTCAACTACCTGCAGCCGGAATACCTTCGCGTGCCAGTGGGCTGAGCCCGCGTCGAGGCGCACAATGACGGTAGCAGCGGTTGGGCGGACATCCGCTTCGCAATCTTCGCCTAACCCGACTATCCTGCGAGTTTTTGCATCCTGAACATCGAGGCGACAGCGCTGGACCGCTGCGCCGCCCTTCCTAAGGCCAATGTCATATGTCTTCATCAAGCAAACGCTCTCCTAACGTGCCACAGCGACGAGAGCTGAGCCCCAGCAGCCTCGATTTTCCGGTAGTAGGAATCGGCGCCTCCGCGGGCGGCTTGCAGGCCATCAAGCAGTTTTTCGAGCACATGCCCAAGGACAACGGCATGGCGTTCGTGATCGTCCTGCACCTGGCTCCAGATCATCAGAGCATCGCCGACAGGATCATCCAGGAATCGACCAAGATGCCGGTGCTCCAGGTGAGCGAGACGGTCCCGATCCAGAAAAACCATGTCTATGTCATTTCCCCCGCCCATAATTTGTCGATGAACGACGGATATCTGAAGGTCAGGCCGGCCGAGCCGCGCCTCGGCGGGCATGTGGCTATCGACCTGTTTTTCCGTGACCTGGCCGACGTACACAAGGAGCGGGCATTCTGCCTGGTGCTGTCGGGCACCGGCTCCGACGGTGCCGTGGGCCTGTCGCGCATCAAGGAACAGGGCGGCGTGACCATCGCCCAATCGCCCCAGGACGCCGAATTCGACGGCATGCCCCAAGCCGCCATCGACACCCAGATGGTCGACTTGGTACTTCCCGTGGTGGAGATGCCACAAAAGCTCCTGGAGCTGTGGCGCAATTCCCAAAATATTCGTCTGCCGACGGCCAACGACCCGGAAATCAAGACCCAACCGCCAACCTCCGAGCGCGAAGCAGTCGCCGCCGAGCAATCGCTGCATGACATCCTGGTGCAGCTGCGCGCCGGCACCGGGCATGATTTCAAGCATTACAAGCGGGCCACCGTGTTGCGGCGCATCGAACGGCGCATGCAGGTCACCGCCCAGCCAGATCTGGGCGCCTACTACGCGTATCTGCAGAGTCATCCCGAAGAAACCAAGGCGCTGCTGGGCGACCTGCTGATCGGGGTGACCAATTTCTTCCGCGATCGCGAAGCCTTCGAAGCCCTGGAGCGCGACGTCCTGCCCAACCTGTTGAAGCCGGTCGAGCCGGGTAGCGTGCCGCCTGAGGAAATCAGGGTCTGGTCGGCCGGCTGCTCCACCGGCGAAGAGGCCTATACCCTGGCCATGTTGCTCAGCGATCAGCTACAGCACGATTCGAGCAACGCCAAGCTGCAGATATTCGCCACCGACATCGACGAACGCGCCATTACCGTCGGGCGCAATGGCGCCTACCCGGAGGCGATTGTCACCGACGTGCCGCCTACCCGCCTGCGTCAGTATTTCCTCAAGGAAAACGCGACTTACCGTGTGCGCAAGGAAATCCGCGAGCGCGTGCTGTTTGCCAAACACAGCCTGCTGTCGGACCCGCCCTTCTCGCAGATCGACCTGATCGTCTGCCGCAACCTGCTGATCTACCTCGACCGCGAGGTGCAGCGGGAAATCCTGCAGATGTTCCACTTTGCCCTGCGCCCGGGTGGCTACCTGTTCCTCGGTTCGTCAGAGTCGGCCGATGCCTGCGGCGAGCTGTTCAGTCCGGTGGACAAGCGCAACCGGATCTTCAAAGCCAAGTACGGCACTGCCGCCAGCCGCCGCACCCCGACCATGCCCCGTGGCGGCTACGTGCGCAGCACCTCGTCCCTGGCCGCGCCGCAGATCATCGCGCCGCGCAAGGTGTCGTTTGCCGATATCCACTTGCGTGCCATCGAACGGGCCGCGCCACCGAGCATAATTGTCGACAGCAATGGCGACATCCTGCACATGATCGAAACCGCCGGCCGCTATCTGCGCCACGTTGGCGGCGAGATGTCGCGCAACCTGCTGACGCTGATCAACCCGCAGCTGCGCCTGGAAATCCGCACCGCCTTGTTCCAGGTGAACCAGAACGGCCAGCCGGTCAAGTCCCGCCAGGTCAATATGGAGCGCGATGGCAAACGCTTCCTGGTGGACCTGCTGGTCCAGCCGTATCGCGACGACGAATCCGATGGCGAGTTTGTCCTTGTCGTGTTCGAGGAGGAGGAAGTCGATCCCAGCCAACAGATGGCTACCATCACCAACCAGACCGAAAACCAGGTGCTGGCCAACCTGGAGCGCGAGCTACAGCGGACCAAGTCGCACCTGCAGGACACTATCGAGCAGGCTGAGGTCTCCAGTGAGGAACTCAAGGCCTCCAACGAAGAAATGCAGGCCATCAACGAGGAGTTGCGCTCGGCCACCGAGGAGCTGGAGACCAGCAAGGAAGAGCTGCAATCGATCAACGAAGAGTTGCTGACGGTCAACTACGAGCTCAAGACCAAGGTCGAGGAAACCGACAAGATCAACGACTACCTCACCAACCTTATTGCCTCCACCGACATCGCCACCGTATTCGTCGACCGCAGCATGCGCATCAAATGGTTCACCCCGCGGGCCACGGAAATCTTCAGCATGCTCCCGGTGGACACCGGGCGTTCACTGCTCGACATCACCCACCGCCTCGACTATCCGCACATGGCCGCCGACGCCACCCAGGTTTTCGAATCGCTGAACATGATCGAGCGCGAAATCAGCAGCAACGATGACCGCTGGTACATCGCCCGCCTGCTGCCCTATCGCTCCAGCGAAGACCACATCGACGGCACGGTGTTGACCTTCATCGACATCACCAAGCGCCGGGCCGCTGAAGAAGAGTTGCGCCTGGGCGAAGAGCGCATGCGCCTGGTGGCCGAAAGCACCCGCGACTACGCGATCATCCTGCTCGACGAACATGGCGTGATCACCAGTTGGAACACCGGCGCGCAGCTGATTTTCGGCCATACCAAGGCCGAAGCCGAAGGCGCTTATTACGACTTCCTCTTTACCCCGGAAGACCGTAGCTTTGGCGCTCCTGAAACCGAACTGAGCACCGCTCGCACCAAAGGCCGTTGCGAAGACGAGCGCTGGCATCAACGCAAGGACGGCAGCCGCTTCTTCTGCAGCGGCGAAGTCACGCTGCTCAGTGGCGACTACTTGCAGGGCTATGTGAAGATTGCCCGTGATCTCACCGGGCATAAGCGCCTGCACGAAGAACAGACCCAGCGGCTGATGGAAACCCAGAACACCAACCATCTGAAGGACGAGTTCTTCGCGGTCATGTCCCACGAGCTCAAGCACCCGTTGAACCTGATTCAGCTCAATGCCGAGTTGCTGCGCCGCCTGCCGGTGACCAAGACAGTCACCGCGGCGGCCAGGGCCGTGAATACCATCTGCGACGCGGTCACCAGCCAGGCGCGCATCATCGACGACCTGCTGGACGTGGCCCGGGTACGCACCGGCAAGCTCAAGCTCAAGCGCCTGGCGGTCGATCTCGGGCGCGTGCTGCAAGACATCTACACCGTGGTCATCAACGACAACCACCCGAACAAGGTCACCCTGGAACTCCCCGAAGGGCCCGGCAGCGAACTGATTGTCAACGCCGATCCGACCCGGCTGGAGCAGATCATCTGGAACCTGGTGAACAACGCGCTGAAATTCACCCCGAACGGCGGCCGCGTGCAGTTGATCGCCAGCCAGGACGGGCGCATGGCTCGCCTGGACGTCAAGGATTCAGGCGTCGGTATTGCCGCGGAACACTTGAGCGAAGTGTTCGACCTGTTCGGCCAGGCCGAGACCCAGCATGCGACCCATCAGCGCGAAGGGCTGGGAATCGGCCTGTCGCTGGTACGGCAGTTGACCGAAGCCCACGGCGGCAGCGTCGAGGTCAAGTCCGAAGGGCTGGGCAAAGGCTGTACGTTCACCATCCGCCTACCCTTGAGCAGCGCCGAGCTGGCGCCCAAGCCGCAAGCCTGCGAAGAGCAATCCGGACGCCTGAGCGGCTTGACGGTGTTGTTGGTGGACGATTCCCCCGACGTGCTCGATACCCTCAAGCTGCTGCTGGAAATGGAGGACGCCAACGTCGTTGCGTTCGATCAACCGTTGCAAGCGCTGGAAGCGGCCCGGGACGCCCGTTACGACGTGGTGATCTCGGACCTGGGCATGCCGGTGATGAATGGCCATGAACTGATGCAGGCGCTGCGCGAGTTGCCCCACATCAAAAACATCCCGGCCATCGCCCTGACCGGGTACGGTGCGTCTGTCGACATGCACAAGTCGCAGCAATCGGGTTTTGACCAGCACATTGGCAAACCGGTGTCCTATGACGAGTTGATCGAAGCGATCGAGCAATTGCGGCGGGCGCTGGTTTATTAGAGAGGCGGCTGGCCAGGGTTGGGCCTTCCAGCTGGATAATTTCTTTTGTAGACAGAGGGGTTCTCCAGTGGGAACTGCTTTCGTGGCGAGGGAGCTTGCTCCCGCTGGGGTGCGCAGCAGCCCTGAGCTTTTTGCGGTCGCTGCGCAACCGAGCGGGAGCAAGCTCCCTCGCCACAAAAGCGGTCTGGCTCCGGCTGAGTATCCGGGCTCCAGCTACTTGGAGGTGGTCTTCATCCCGATCCGCCGACGCATTTCGGCCGTGATGCCCTGGCGGGTTTTCTTCAGGTCCGCCCAAGGCTCATGCCCCACCTCCGCCAACCGCTCATGCACGTTGTGCACGTTCCACAGGTTGGCGCCCTTGAGCTCGGCCACTTCTTCGCGATAAATCGGCACCGACACTGGCAGCCCTTCACGGGTGCGGGCGGCATAGGCACAAATGGTCGTGGCGCCCAGGCCGTTGCGCAGGTAATCGATGAAAATCCGCCCCACCCGGTTTTTCGGTCCCGATACCGCCGAGAAGCGATCGGGCAACAGCTTGGCCATGTGGCTGACAATGGCGTGGCTGAAGCCCTTGACCTCGTCCCAGCCCAACTTGCGGGTCAGCGGCACCACCACGTGGATACCCTTGCCGCCGCTGGTCTTGAGAAACGCCTTCAGGCCCAGCTCATCCAGCACCGACAAGGTCAGTTGCGTGGCTTCCACCATGCTTTTCCACGGCAGCGCCGGGTCCGGGTCAAGGTCGAGGACAAAACGGTCGGGTTTGTCCAGGTCTACCGAAGTGGCGTTCCAGGTGTGCAGCTCCACGGTACTCATCTGCACCGCACCGATGAGCGCTTCGGCGTTGTTGATGATCATCACCGGTTGTCCGGTCAGGTCCTTGTCCAGGCTGGTGATGCCGGGAATCGCCAGGCGCTCGGGGTTCTTCTGGAAGAACAGCTCGCCGGCGATGCCGTCCGGCGCGCGCACCAGGGCCACCGGACGGTCGGCCAGTTCCGGCAGGATGAATTCGGCAACGCTGGCGTAGTACTCGGCCAGTTGCATCTTGGTCGTGCCACTGCTGGCATCGATGATCCGGTCCGGGTGGGTAATGCGCACCTTGCCGTCCAGGGTCGGTGCCTGGGTGGTCTTGGCCTTGGCTTTGGTCTTGGGCTTGGCCGGTGCCGGCTCCTCCTTGGCGGCGGTTTTTTTCCTGGCGGGCTTCTCTATCGGTTTCGGCAGTTCCTGGGTAATCGCCTTGGCCGGCTTGTCGTTGCGCAAGCCATGGAACACCGCGTGGCGTACCGAACCTTCCTTGGTCATTTCAGCAAATGCCACCTCGGCCAGTAATTCCGGCTTGAGCCAGTGCACGCCCTTGGCCTCGTAACCAGTGGGGGGGTTGACCACGGCGGCTTTTTTCGTTTCCAGGGGCAACAGCTGCTGGTAGATGCTTTTGAGCGTCGTCTCGTTGAAACCGGTGCCGACCTTGCCGGCATACCGCAGCTCACCGCTGTCTACGTCATGCAGGCCCAGCAACAAGGCACCGAACGCGCTGCGCGAGCCCTTGGGCTCGCTGAAGCCGACCACGACAAACTCCTGGCGATTCTTGCATTTGAGCTTGATCCAGTCGCTGCTGCGCCGGGACACATAGGCGCTGCCCTGGCGTTTGCCGATCAGTCCTTCCATGCGCATCTGGCAAGCGCTGTTGAGCAGTGCTTCGGGGGTTTCCTCGAAGGCGTCGGAAAAACGCAGCAACGGATCTTCATTCGCCTCAAGCACCGCTGCCAGCGCGGCCCGACGCTCCTCCACCGGCACTTTGCGCAGATCCATGCCGTTGAGGTAGGGCAAATCGAACAGGTAATAGGCGATCTTGCCGCTGCTGCCGGCATCAAAGGCGTTTTGCAGGGCCTGGAAGTCCGGCACGCCTTGCTCATTGGCGACGACCATCTCGCCGTCGAGCCAGGCCGATTCCAATCCGAGCCCGGCCAAGGCCTCGGCCTGTTTCGGCAGTTTGTGGGTCCAGTCATGGCCGTTGCGGGTGATCAAGCGCACATCGCCGTTGTCGATACGCGCCATGACCCGGTAGCCGTCGAACTTGATCTCGTAGAGCCAGTCGCCCTCGGGCGCGCTGTCCACCAGCGTCGCCAGTTCCGGCTTGAGGGTTTCGGGAATCGGGCCGGCAACGGCGCCGCTGAGGGTGGTCTTCGCGGTTTTTTTTGACGATTTCGGCGGCGCGGCTTTTTCCGGTTGTTTTACGGCTTTGGCAGCAGCGGCCTTGCCTCGGCGCTTGGGCACGATCGTGCGGTCGCTGAGCACGCTGTCCGGCTCGGCCTGGACCACGTCGTACTCGCTCTCCGGACGGGCTGCGTCGTCCTGATGCTTGATCAGGAACCATTGCTCCTGTTTACCGGGCATATGGGTGCGCACCAGGTTCCACAGGCCGGCGAGTTTCTCCCCGCGCAGCTCGAACTTGAGGCGGCCCTTTTCGTAGGCTTCGTGTACGTCGCCCTGGGGAATCCACACGCCCCGGTCCCAGACAATGACATCGCCGGCGCCGTAGTGCCCTTCGGGAATGCTGCCCTCGAAGGTCGCGTAATCGAGCGGATGGTCTTCGACATGCACGGCCAGGCGCTTGACCTTCGGATCCAGGGACGGTCCCTTGGGCACTGCCCAGCTCTTGAGCGCGCCGTCCAGCTCCAGGCGAAAATCGTAATGCAGCCGCGTGGCATCGTGCTTCTGGATGCAGTACTGCAGGGCATGGGCGGTTTTCGCCGCTTTGCGCGAGCGTTTCGCCGCCGGTTCCGGGGTGGCGGCGAAGTCGCGCATGCGGTTGTAGTCTTCAAGGGTTTTGCTGGTCATGGGCCACCTGCAACTTGCGCAAGGGTAGGATCGGCCACCGGCATGCCGGCGGTTTCCGAGAGCAACTGATCAACCACCCGGCTCAAGGCCTGTTCGATGGAGTCTCCCAGCAGCAAGCCTTGTTCATAAAGCACGACCTGGCGATCAGCACTGGTGCCCTCCTGAACGATCCGGCGGGCCTGCTTGAACACGTCCTGTACACCCAGCGCTGTTGCGGTGTCGGCGAAGGTCTGCTCGGCCAGGTTCAGCCATTCGCCAATGAGCAAGGGTTGTTCCTGCCCCTCGATGATGAACTCCGCCAGGATGCCGTGGCGCTTGGCCCGGTAGCGGTTTTCCTTGAGGATCCACTGCGACATCAGGCTGTAATTGGCCCCAGGCTTGGGCTGGGCGCAGGCATGGGCAACCATCAGGCGAAACAGCGAAACCAGGCACAGAACGTCGTCGATCCGCGGGCAGGCATCGCAGATACGCAGCTCCAGCGTCGGGTAACGCGACGACGGCCTGAGCACCCACCAGCAATCGCTGGGCTGGCGAATGGAGCCGGTGCGCGTGAGCATGTCGACGTAGCCGTTGAACGCGGCCTCGTCGGCGAAGAACTCCGGCACGCCCATCCGCGGCCATTCATCGCAGGCCACCTGGCGATAACTGCTGAAGCCGCTGTAGCCGCCGTTCCAGAACGGCGAAGACGCACTCAGCGCCAACAACATCGGCAGCCACGGCAACACTTCGTTCATGACCTTGACCCGGTCCAGATCGCCCGGTACTTCCACGTGTACATGCAGGCCCGATAACACGCTGCGGCGCGCCACCCGCTGGTAGTCGTCGAACAATTGCTGGAAGTGCAGCTCGTCGGTGGGCTGCAAGCCGACCGTGGTCATCGGATGTGAGCCGGCGCTCAATAATCCCAGGCCGTGGGGTGCCAGGCGCCGCGTCAGACCGCTACGCACCTGGGCCAGGTAATCGGCGGCCTCCGCCAGGTTCTCGAAGATGGGCGAAGCCATCTCCACCTGGCTCAGGAACATCTCGTGGGCGAAATGCTCACCCAGCTCCTCCCGGCATGCCGCAATCGCCGCCGCGGGCGGCTGGTCGGGCATGTGCCGGGTTTGCAGGTCGGTGACGAAATATTCCTCTTCAATGCCGAACTTCAGACGCCTGTTCATCGATGTTCCCTCCGATACCCGCACCCGTGCGGGTGACAACCAACGCCACCACGGCGATCCGTTCCACGTCCTGATAACCCGGGGTCAGCAATTCCTCGCCGAAGACATCCGGGTCCAGTTCCCGGTAAGTCCAGGCGTACTGCGCCGAATCGCGCCAAGGGCCAAGCGCCTCCAGGAACGGATCGCGACCGTCGACCATCGCCACGCCGGTGTAGAGCACCAGCGAGCCACCAGGCGTAAGCCGGGGCAACGCCTGCTCGACGATACGCAGCGACAGGCCGGCGCCCAGCGCGCCGCCACCATGGCGATAGGCACGCTCGGCCGGGTCGGCCATGTACGGTGGGTTGGCAACGATCAGGTCAAAGCTGCCCTCGACGTCCCGGAGAACATCACTGTGGGCGACCTCGACGTTGGCGACCTCGGCCAGCGCGGCGTTGACCGCGCACAGGCGCAGGGCCAGGGGATTGATGTCCACGGCGAGAACCTCGGCCTCGCGCCGGGCGCGGGCAATCACCATGGCCCCGACACCGGCACCGCAGCCGATGTCCACGGCCCGATGCACCGCGGTGAAGTTCTGTTGCAGGTGGGTATGGATCAGATGGGCGAACCGATAGCTGTCCGGGCCAAAAAACACGGCGTCATTGGCCTGGGTGGGAAACTGCGAATGGGCGAACAGCATGCCGTCCAGGCTCGACCAGCGCACGCGGCTGTACAACAGGCCGTCACGTTCCTCCAGCACCTGCGCCTCCTGCAACTGACGCTGCTCATCGGCGGAAATCAGCCCAGGCGCGAACGGCCGCGACCAGCCGAAAACGTCCCGCAGGGTCTTCGAGCGCTCGTTGCCGGGCCGTTTATTGACCCGCTCATGGGTCAACGGTGTCGGGGTGATGAAACGGTAGCCGTCGGCGTGCAGGCGGCGACCCAGTTGCAGCAGCGCCAGGTCGGGTTCGGACAGGCGATCTTCCTGATTCATGCAGGGCTCCTAACGAAGGGCGGATTTGAGTTCGATGAACCGGCGGGTCGCCAGCAGCCCGGCCGGATGGCTATGGGCGCGCGGCGAAAGCCAGGGCATGAGGATCTGCATCTGCGCATCGGGCGCCTTGCCCCGCAGTAATTGCTGCAGGTTCTGCACGTCCGGATCCTGCGTCGGTGCCTGGGTATCCTGCGCCGCGCCAAGGCTGCGGCGCGCACCGGAGCGACCGCGCTCCTCCAACCAGTCGCCGGCGATCCAATCGTGCAACAGCTGCTTTTCGTAAGGGCTGAAGACCCCGAACATCGCCGCGCCTGCGCCTTCGATGAGGGTCCAGAAGCGGCTGTTCTGCGGATCTTCGTGGCGCCGGATCCAGCCTTTGCCTTGCATGGCCTTGAGGAAACCTTCCAGCTGCCCCGGCTCCGCCAGCCATTGGTTGACAGTCTTGCCTTCGAATTTGCAGTAATCGGAATGCATGTGTTGGCCAAACGGGCGCTTGCGCTCAAGCATGTCGAGGACTTCACGTTCCAGGTCAAACGACTCGATGACCGCCCGGCTGCCCTGCCCCAGGTCGTTGAGGCGATAGCCCAGGGTGACCCGACGCCAGAAGGATTCGCGATCCGCCTCCATCGGCATCAGTTGCAGCAGCGATTGCACAGCCTTGTGGGCATGGCCGGTGCTGGCGTTGTCGATGGTCACATGGAGAGTGAAATAATACGGGTCGATATCGAGTTCGCTCAGCTCGTAGGCACTGATCAGCAAATGCAGTGGCAGTTGTTCGTAGCCAAGGTTGTAGCCGATGACCTCGGGCAGATACTCGTCGCCGGCATAACCCAAAGCCAGTTGCACCGCACCTTGCAGATAGCGGTCGTCGTGGATGTCGGGCATGTCCGACAGGCCGTGTTCGGCCAGCAGCTTGCGGTAGAGCACCACATGGTTCTGGGCCGGCACACCATCGCCGAGCTCTTCCAGATAGGTACACAGCAGCCCTTCGAAACGGTGGTCATGCCAGTGCCTGAGCACGCCGTACAACCAGGCGCCATCCACCAGTTTGGTCGGCGCCACGGCCTGCAGGAAGTACAAAGCCTGGGCCTTGCTGTGGAAGAACTCCCGACGACCGCCGCTCTTGCGTCGCTCCAGGTAGTCGGCGTACTGCCGGGCCACGCCGGCGCTGTGCTGTTCTACCCAGGCAAGCAGCGCCGCCGGATCGTCGGGCATTTCCTGGGGCAACGCCGCGGCCTGCTCCAGCAAAGGCTGGAGGAAGGCTTGGGCATCGGCTTGCTTGTCGCTGTCGTCGGGGCCCTGCAGCAGCCGCTCGTAGCATTGACGAACGTTGCCCGCAGTGGTGAACGGCTGCGCGGTGGCAGGCCTGGATTGGAGGGATGTCAGCGCAGTCATAAAGGCCTCTTGGGTTTCTCGACGGGACGCTCGATCAGCACGTCTCTTCCATTGCAGAGCCTCGCGCACGGGAAAAAATTCCCCTGGATCGAAAAGCGCCCGGATAAACGGGAGCCTGCCGATATGCCGGGGAACCCTCGCTTCGCTAACACCCTCGAACGCTAGGCAAGGCGGTTTTTCGTGGCGAGGGAGCTTGCTCCCGCTGGGCCGGGCTGGCGCTCCAGTGCACAGCGGCCCCCAAAGAAAGGCCGCTGCGCGGCCAGCGGGAGCAAGCTCCCTCGCCACAAGGAAATGAGTGGTCACAATCCAAGGAGCAACGATGATTTTCACAGTGTGGGTAGCGGTGCTCGGTGCCGTGTTGCTGACCCTGGCCCTGACGTCGTCCTACCTGCGCTGGATGCCGGTCACCACCTCGGCCGTGTGCCTGGTGCTGGGCGTCGTCATTGGCCCGGCGGGGCTGGGACTGCTGCGGCTGGGGGTCGACGATTCGTCAGGCTGGATGGAGCATCTGACCGAAGTTGCCGTGGTGTTCTCGCTGTTCGTCAGCGGCCTCAAGCTGCGCCTGCCATTGAAGAACCGCAGCTGGCGCGTGGCCTACGGGCTGGCCGGTCCGGTGATGATCCTGACCATCGTCGGCCTGTGCCTGACCTTGCACTACCTGTTTGGGCTCGGATGGGGCGTGTCCATGCTGATCGGCGCGATGCTCGCACCCACCGACCCGGTGCTGGCGGCACTGGTGCAGGTCAATGATGCCCGCGACGATGATCGCGTGCGATTCGGCTTGTCCGGGGAAGCCGGGCTGAACGACGGCACTGCATTTCCCTTTGTCATCCTTGGCTTGCTCATGCTGCAGGAAGACGGCAGCGGATTCCTCGGCGAGTGGGCCTTGCGCAACGTCTTGTGGGCCGTACCGGCGGGGCTGCTGATCGGCTACTGGCTGGGGCGTGGCATCGGCCGGCTGACCTTGTCGATGCGCATCAAGAACGCCGACAGTACCCTGTCGCCAAACGATTACCTGGCCCTGGCCCTGATCGCACTGGCCTACGTGGCGGCGGAGTCGGTGCAGGCTTATGGCTTTCTTTCGGTGTTCGCCGCCGGCCTGGGATTGCGCCAGGCGGAAGTCGAGTCCACCGATGAAAACGCGCCGCCGGCCGAGCATCTGGTGCAACCGCTGGTGGGCCATGAAGCGGTAGAACCGGAGCAGGCCGTGCACGGCGACACCCAGGCCCTGGACGACGGCCAGGTGGCGGCCGGGGTGATGATGAGCGACATGCTGGCGTTCGGCAGCCTGGTGGAGCGCTCCATGGAAGTGTTCCTGGTCACACTGCTCGGCGTGGTCCTTGCCCATCACTGGGATTGGCGGGCCCTGGCCATCGGTGCCTTGCTGTTCGCGGTGATCCGCCCGTTGAGCGTGCTGGCGATGCCTTGGGGGAGATTGCTGGATGGGCCGCAACGGTTATTGATCGGCTGGTTCGGCATACGCGGCATCGGCAGCCTGTTTTACCTGTTCTACGCCTTGAACCATCACCTGCAACCCGAAGTGGCGCAGCTATGCATCGACCTCACGCTGTCGGTGGTGGCGCTGAGCATCCTGGTGCACGGCGTCAGCACCCAACCCGCACTGGCGTGGTATGAGCGCCGAAAAAAGTGACGGTCAGCCACCCGGGTCGGTCACTTGGATGAACACCGAATACACCCCCAGCAACACCCAGAACGCCGCGAAGATCCACGGCGTGCGCACCGAAAACAGCAGCGACTTGCGATAGCCCTTGTGGGTCGATTCACGCTCGCTGAACAGCGGCGAATCATCGTAGGCCAGGCCCATCAACGGTTCACTGCGCAGCAGTTCGCTTTGTTTGAAATGCCAATGGTCGATGATCTCGTAGGCAGCCCGAATCCCCGGCCAGGCGTTGAGCGAACTCAGGAAACCGAGCAGCGCCAGGAATGGCGGCACGATCAGCGTGAAAAGCTTGCCCCACTCCGGATTCAGGTTGGCCATGCACGACGCAAAGGCAATCACCAGGAAAGACTGTGCGGCCAGATACGCGTCGGTTCGATTGGCGAGAATACTGGTTTCGTACTGGATTTCCCGCCGATAGAAATCCAGCCGCTCCTTGGGTGAGCCAAACAGCTTGGCATTGTGCTCGGTCAGATCTTCTTCGGGCGTAGGGTGAGTCAGAATTCTGGGCATTGCGCGGATAGTGCCTCGGCTTGAATGGGGGTGCATGTAGAAATGATTGCCGTGGCCGAGTTCAAAGCAATCGACCGGAGGCGCTTGCATCCAAGCACCCGACGAACGGCCTGGTTCCTGCCCCGCTCTCGCTCTCGCTCTTGCTCTTGCTCTTGCCCTGCTTTTGACTGTGATCTCAGCG
Organism: Pseudomonas sp. R3-56; assembly: GCF_051132075.1. NCBI lineage: Bacteria > Pseudomonadati > Pseudomonadota > Gammaproteobacteria > Pseudomonadales > Pseudomonadaceae > Pseudomonas > Pseudomonas sp. R3-56. Next base: position 3,153,127 of record NZ_CP071657.1, read on the forward strand.
CCCCATTAACCACGCTGGCCGAACGCAGGCATTGCGCAGTGGGCAACCCGGCATGGATGCCGGGTTAGCCGCGCTGGGCCATGGATGGCCCTTCGCGGCGGCCCACGGAGCAATGCCGGAGTGAGGGCACACCGAGCCTAGGCGAGGTGCCGAGTGGTGGGGCAAGAGCGTTTTGCTTACTTTTGCGCTTCTCAAAAGTGAGCCGCCGTAAGGGCGGAACCCAAAGTGGCCGTTACCACAGCAACGGATATACACACCAATAGACAGCCCAAGACAGATAAAGCCAGACGACGCCGTGACCGCAGCAACGGATATACACACCAATAGACAGCCCGAGACAGATAAGACGGAGCACGTGACAAGCACCTCACTTCCATCCGACACTCCCTGCCTCACAAAAAAACGACACCGCCCATGTACCCCTCACTCGCCTCCCTGCCCCCCTGCGACCTCGACACCCTGCTCCAGAGCCTGCAACCCATCGCGCCGCTGCTCGACACCCTCACCGACACAGTGTTCTTCATCAAGGACAACCTGGCCCGCTATGCCTTCGTCAACCAGACCCTGGCCCGACGCTGCGGCTTCAAAGAGCGCAACGACCTGCTCGGCCTCACCGCCGAACAAGTATTCCCGGAACGCTTCGGCCCGCTGTACACCGAACAGGACCGCCGAGTGCTCGCCAGCGGAAGAGAACTGGCCGACCAACTCGAACTGCACCTGTATTACGGCAACCAGCCAGTGTGGTGCCTGACCCACAAACTGGCCCTGCACGACCTCACTGGCCGGATCGTCGGCCTGGCCGGAATCTCACGTGACCTGCAACTGCCACAATCGAGCCACCCGGCGTTCCAGAAGCTGGCGGCGGTGGATGCACACATCAAGCGCCACTTCGCCCGTACCATCAGCCTGGCCGAGCTGACCGCCATCGCCGGGTTGTCGGTGGCGCAACTGGCGCGACACTGCAAGCGCATCTTCCAGCTCACGCCCCGGCAAATGATTCACAAGGCGCGCCTGGAAGAAGCCTCGCGCTTGCTGCTGGAGCAGGACTTGCCCATCACCGAGATCGCCCTGCGCTGCGGCTACACCGATCACAGCGCGTTCAGTCGCCAGTTCCGCGCCCTGACCAGCCTGTCTCCCAGCCAATACCGGGAAAACCAGCGCTGATTGCTGTTCCTTTATCGGGCGTGCGCGAGTACCACTGCTCCGATCTGTAACACCGCACCTGACGCGCCTGCTCGCCAACGTCAGCAAGCAGCATCGGCAACCCTCGGTATATCAAGCGCTTACCGACGATTTATCGGGAAAACAAAAACAGGCACGTCGATTGCTTATTTAATATCGTATACGAAATCCTCAATACGATATTTCCCAGCACTTATTCGACAGCGAGGCATTTATGAAAAACCCTGGATTGGCCGTAGCCCTCGGCGTGGCCCTGTTTCCCCTGCTCATCCTTCCCGCCCACGCCGACAAACTCGACGACATCATCGGCTCGGGAAAACTGCGCTGCGCCGTGACACTGGACTTCCCACCGATGGGCTTTCGCGATGAAAGCAACAAACCGGCAGGATTCGACGTGGACTATTGCCACGATCTGGCGAAGGTTCTCGGCGTCGACGCGGAGGTTGTGGAAACGCCATTCTCCGACCGAATCCCCGCGCTGCTCTCGGGCCGCGCCGATGTCATCGTCGCCTCCACTTCAGACACCCTGGAGCGAGCCAAGACCGTCGGCCTGACCGTGCCCTACTTCGCTTTCCAGATGGTCGTGCTGACCCGCGACGACACGGGCATCAACGGCTACGCCGACCTCAAGGGCAAGAAGCTCGGCAACACCAGCAGCACCTATGAAGCCATCGCTCTGGAGAAAGACCAGAAGAGCTGGGGCAGCGGCAGTTTCCGCGCCTATCAATCGCAGAACGACACACTGCTGGCCGTCGCCCAGGGCCACATCGATGCCACCGTGGTGACCAACACCGTCGCTGCCGCGACCATCAAGTCGGGCAAGTACAAGGGTCTGAAGATCGCCGGGGACGCGCCTTACGTCATCGACTACGTATCCCTCGGCGCCAAACGCAACGAATACGGCCTGCTCAATTACCTCAACCTGTTCGTCAACCAGCAGGTGCGGACCGGCCGCTACAAGGAGCTCTTCGTAAAGTGGGTCGGCAGCGACATACCGCCGGCCAACCTGACCGTGCCGCAGGTTTATTACTGAGGATCGCGGCATGCCGAGCACGCCTATCCGCCTGCAGGGCCGCAGCCTGGTCGAGGGTGCCGCCGAGGGCAGCCTGTTGTTCGCCGATGTCGGCCTGAGCTTTTGGGGCGGGGTTGATCCGGCCACGGGCGAAGTCATCGACCGACACCACCCGCTCAGTGGCGAGCGCTTGGCCGGGCGCGTGCTGGCGATTCCCAGCGGGCGCGGCTCCTGCACGGGCAGCAGCGTGTTGATGGAACTGATCAGCAACGGCCATGCACCGGCGGCACTGGTGCTGGCCGAAGCCGATGAAATCCTGACCCTGGGCGTGCTTGTCGCCGAGGTGGTTTTCCAGCGCTCGCTGCCGGTGCTGTGCATCGGCAGCGAGGCATTCAGCGCTTTGCGCGGCCAGGGCTTCGGGCGTGTCGAGGGCAACCGCCTGACCTTGTCCGGGCGTCGGCCCAACGACCAATGGCGTGGGGAAAATACTTGCGCGCAGCCGTTCCGGCCCTCCACCGTCAGCCTGAACGAACGGGACCAGGCGCTGCTTGACGGGGCCCATGGCAAGGCTGCCCAGGTGGCGATGCAAATCGTCCTGCGCATGGCCGACATCCAGGGCGCCGGACAGTTGCTGGACATTACCCAGGCCCACATCGACGGCTGCATTTATACCGGCCCGGCCAGCCTGCGTTTTGCCGAACAACTGGTGCAGTGGGGCGCAAAGGTATGCGTGCCCACCACCCTCAATTCGATTTCCGTGGACCAGCGCCGCTGGCGTGAGCTCGGCGTCGATCCGGCCCTGGGCGAGCCGGCCAGTGCCTTGGGCGACGCCTACATGGCGATGGGCGCGCAATTGAGTTTCACCTGTGCACCCTACCTGCTCGACACCGCGCCGACGGCGGGTGAACAGATCGTCTGGGCCGAGTCCAACGCGGTGGTCTATGCCAACAGCGTGCTCGGTGCGCGGACGCAGAAGTACCCGGACTTCCTCGATATCTGCATTGCCTTGTGTGGCCGAGCGCCGCTGGCCGGTTGTCATCTCGATGACCAGCGCAAGGCCGGCCTGATCGTCGAGGTGCCGAGGACAGAATCAGCGGATGACAGCTTCTACCCGCTGCTCGGCTATCACATTGGCAGCCTCACGGGGCGGCGTATCCCGCTGATCCGAGGCCTGGAAGACGCCGCGCCGACCCTGGACGACCTGAAAGCCTTCGGCGCCGCGTTCGCCACCACCAGCGCGGCGCCGTTGTTCCACATCGCCGGGGTGACGCCGGAGGCCATGGACCCGGCCCAGGTGCTGGATCACGACGCCGTGTTATCGGTGAAAACCGTGGACGCGACGGGACTGCTCGCCAGTTGGCGCGAACTCAACAGCGCCCGGCACCGCCATGTGGATGTGGTTTCCCTGGGTAACCCGCACTTCTCCCTGAGCGAATTCGCCACCCTGGCGAACATTTGTGCGGGACGAACCAGGCACTCCGACGTGGTAGTGGCGATCACCTGCGGTCGCGCCGTGCTGGAGCAGGCTCGCCAGGCCGGTTACCTGGAGCCCATCGAGGCTTTCGGCGCGACGCTGGTCACCGACACCTGCTGGTGCATGCTGGGTGAACCGGTGATCCCTCCGGCCGCCACGACCCTGATGACCAATTCCGGCAAGTACGCCCACTACGCACCCGGCCTGGTGGGGCGCAGCGTGCACTTCGCCAGCCTTGGGGATTGCGTCGAGGCCGCCTGTACCGCCACGGCCAGCGGCCAGCCGCCGCAGTGGTTGCAACCTATCGCACGCAAGGGAAACCCGAGCCATGTTTGACTACAGCTTCCAATGGCGCCCGGCCCTGCGCGCGCTGCCCGATATGCTTGCCGGCGCCTGGGTGACCTTCGAAACGGCCGCCCTGTCGATGATTTTCGGCGTGCTGATCGCCCTACTCCTGACCGTGATGCGCCAGGCCCGTCATCCGTTGTTGCGCGGCGTTGCCAACGGCTGGGTATCGATCGCCCGCAACACGCCGTCGTTGTTCCAGATCTACATCCTCTATTTCGGTCTCGGCTCTCTCGGCCTGCACGTCAGTTCATGGTTCGCCTTGCTGGCCGGTATCACCTTCAACAACGCCGGCTATCTGGCGGAGAACTTTCGCGGCGGCCTCAAGGCGGTGCCGGGCACGCAGATGCGCGCGGCCCGTTCCCTGGGCATGAGCGCGTTCCAGGCCTACCGGATGATCATCGTCCCGCAGTTGCTGCGGATCGTCTTCTACCCCCTGACCAACCAGATGGTCTGGGCGGTGCTGATGACATCCCTGGGCGTGGTGGTCGGCTTGAACAACGACCTCACCGGCGTGACCCAGGAATACAACGTCAAGACCTTCCGCACCTTCGAATACTTCGCCCTCGCGGCGCTGCTCTACTACCTGATCGCCAAGCTGATCGTCGGGCTGGCCCGGCTGTTGTCCTGGCGGCTGTTTCGTTATTGAGGGCTGGTCATGTTTTCTACAAGCCTTACCGTTAATGACGTGCTGTACCTGCTCGAGGGTGCCTGGGTCACGGTGCAATTGACCGCCTGGTCGATCCTGCTGGGCACCCTCGCCGGGTTGCTGTTCGGTTTGCTACGGGCGTTGCTGCCCCGCGCCAGCCTGCCGTTGGCCTGGGTATTGGACGTGTTTCGCAGTGTGCCGTTGTTGATCCAGTTCGTGCTGTTCAACTCCCTCAAGAGCATCGTCGGCCTGGACCTCAGTGCCTTCGCCGTCGGTTGTATCGTGCTCGGCGTCTATGCCGCCGCGTACTTCACCGAGATCGTCCGCGGTGGCGTGCTGGCGGTGCCGCTGAGCACCCGGCGGGCCAGTCGTTCCCTGGGCCTGAGCTACCTCCAGGACTTGCGCTTCATCGTCCTGCCGATCGCCACGCGGGTGGCCTTCCCTGGCTGGTTGAACCTGGTGCTGGGGGTGATGAAAGACACCGCCCTGGTGATGTGGATCGGCATCGTCGAATTGCTCCGCGCCTCGCAGACCATTGTCACGCGGATTCAAGAACCCCTGCTGGTGCTGTGCATCGCGGGCCTCATCTACTACGTCATGAGCCTGGTGGTCGCCCGCCTCGGCGCGCGCCTGGAAAGAAGGTGGCAGGAAAATGATTGAGATCGAAAACGTGCACAAATCATTCGGCAACCTGGAGGTGGTCAAGGGTGTCAGCCTGACGGTGGACAAGGGCGAAGTCGTCTCGATCATCGGCGGCTCCGGCTCCGGCAAATCGACCCTGCTGATGTGCATCAATGGCCTGGAGCCGATCCAGAAAGGCAGCATCCGCGTGGACGGCGTGGAGGTCCACGACAGCGCCACCGACCTCAATCGCTTGCGACAGAAGATCGGCATTGTCTTCCAGCAATGGAACGCCTTTCCCCACCTCACCGTGCTGGAAAACGTCATGCTCGCGCCGCGCAAGGTACTGGGCAAGAGCAAACAGGACGCCGAGGCGCTGGCGGTGCGCCAGCTTGAGCACGTCGGCCTGGGCGACAAGCTCAAGGCCTTCCCCGGCAAGCTGTCCGGCGGCCAGCAGCAACGCATGGCCATCGCCCGGGCGCTGGCGATGTCACCCGACTACATGCTGTTCGACGAAGCCACCTCGGCGCTGGACCCGCAACTGGTGGGTGAGGTGCTGGACACCATGCGCATGCTCGCCGAGGACGGCATGACCATGGTGCTGGTGACGCACGAGATCCGCTTCGCCCGCGACGTCTCCGACCGGGTGGCGTTCTTTTGCAATGGTCGAGTTCATGAGATCGGGCCGCCGGACCAAGTGATCGGCAATCCGCAGCAGCCGGAGACGGCGGCGTTTCTGAAATCGGTGAAATAGCGAATGGCCCTTTCGCGAGCAGGCTCGCTCCCACACGGACTCGTGTACACCATTGAACCCTGTGGGAGCGAGCCTGCTCGCGAAGAGGCCCGACCAGACAACACAAGGATCTGATCCATGCGCTCATCAAAAATCATCCATGTAGTCAGCTGCCACGCCGAAGGCGAAGTCGGCGATGTGATCGTCGGCGGCGTCGCGCCGCCACCCGGCGCCACCGTGTGGGAACAGTCACGCTGGATCGCCCAGGACCAGACCCTGCGCAACTTCGTCCTCAACGAACCCCGGGGCGGTGTGTTTCGCCACGTCAATCTGCTGGTGCCGGCCAAGGACCCGCGGGCGCAAATGGCCTGGATCATCATGGAGCCGGCCGACACGCCGCCGATGTCCGGCTCCAACTCGCTGTGCGTCGCCACCGTGCTGCTGGACAGCGGCATCCTGCCGATGAGCGAACCCCAGACGCGGTTGGTGCTGGAAGCACCGGGTGGCCTGATCGAAGCCGTGGCCGACTGCCGCGACGGCAAGGTGCAGCGGGTCGAGATCAAGAACGTACCCTCGTTCGCCGACCGCCTCGATGCCTGGATCGAAGTCGAGGGCCTGGGTTCGCTGCAGGTGGACACGGCCTACGGTGGCGACAGCTTTGTCATCGTCGACGCCCAGCGCCTGGGCTTTGCCATCCGGCCTGACGAGGCCGCCGAGCTGGTGGCCGTGGGGCTGAAAATTACCCGCGCGGCGAACGAGCAATTGGGCTTCGTGCACCCGTTGAATTCCGACTGGTCGCACATTTCTTTCTGCCAGATCGCGGCGCCCCTCGTGACGGAAAACGGCATCGCCACCGGCGCCAACGCCGTCGTCATCCAGCCCGGCAAGATCGACCGCTCCCCCACTGGCACCGGCTGCTCGGCGCGCATGGCGGTGCTGCACGCCAAAGGCTTGATGCAAGTGGGCGAACGGTTTATCGGCCGCTCGATCATCGGCTCCGAATTTCACTGCCGGATCGATTCACTGACCGACGTGGCCGGACGCCCGGCGATCTACCCGTGCATTGCCGGACGGGCGTGGATTACCGGTACCCACCAGTTGTTGCTCGACCCAAGCGATCCGTGGCCGCAGGGCTATCGGCTTTCGGATACCTGGCCGGGGGCATGATTTCCAGCTTCACCCAAAACCCTTGTGGCGAGGGAGCTTGCTCCCGCTGGACTGCGAAGCAGTCCTGAAGGCTGATAACTCGGTGTGTCAGTCAGATCCTGGGGGCCGCTTCGCGACCCAGCGGGAGCAAGCTCCCTCGCCACAAAAGCCTATCAAAAACGGAGACAACTCATGAGCAAACGCATCAACTGGAGCGGCGTATTCCCCGCTGTCACCACCCAATTCAACGAAGACTTTTCCATCAACCTGGAAAAAACCCACCAGGTCATTTCCAACGTCATCCGCGATGGCGTTTCCGGCCTGGTGGTCTGTGGTTCCGTGGGGGAAAACACCTCCTTGAGCGCCGAGGAAAAAATCGCCGTGACCGAAGTGGCGGTGGACGCCTCCCGTGGCCGGGTGCCGGTGATCTGCGGCGTGGCCGAGTTCACCAGCGTGCAGGCCGCCAAGGTCGCCAACGCAGTGCGCAAGGTCGGTGTCGACGGGGTCATGCTGATGCCGGCGCTGGTCTACGGCTCCAAGCCGTTCGAGACCGCCGAACATTTCCGCTACGTGGCCCGGCATGCCGACGTGCCGCTGATGGTCTACAACAACCCGCCGATCTACAAGAACGATGTCACCCCGGACATCCTGATTTCCCTGGCCGACTGCGACAACGTGGTGTGTTTCAAGGATTCCTCCGGCGACACCCGCCGCTTCATCGATGTGCGCAACGAAGTCGGTGATCGCTTCGTGCTGTTTGCCGGTCTCGATGATGTGGTCCTGGAAAGCCTCGCCGTCGGCGCCGAGGGCTGGGTCTCGGGCATGTCCAACGTGTTCCCGAAAGAAGGCGAAACCATCTTCCGCCTGGCCCGCGCCGGACGGTTCGCCGAAGCCATGCCGATCTACGAATGGCTGATGCCGATCCTGCACCTGGACGCCCGCGCCGACCTGGTCCAATGCATCAAGCTGTGCGAAGCCATCGCCGGTCGTGGCAGCGCCCTCACCCGCCCACCGCGCCTGGCCTTGCCGGAAGAAGACCGGGTGTACGTGGAGCAGATCATGGCCAAGGCCCTGGCCAATCGGCCGGCGTTGCCGGATGTGGGGCTGTAAAGCCGCAGCCGATGAAGACCCTGTGGGAGCGAGCCTGCTCGCGAAAGCGGTCTGCCTGATTCGAAGGTGCTGGATGTGCCGCCGTCTTCGCGAGCAGGCTCGCTCCCACAAAGGTTGCACTCTGTTCGTAGGGCCAACCGACCAGCAACACGTCGCCACCGCCAGTCTTTGCTACGCTTTCGCCCGGCGCAACGACGCGAACGGGAGGCGTTCCATGAACTATTTCCTGGCCCAGGCCCTGAACAACCAATGGGCCAACCACCGGCTGCTGGGCGCCTGCGCGCAACTGAACACGGCCGAATACGAAGCCTACCGCACCAGTTTTTTCCCCTCCATCCAAGCCACGCTGTGCCATATCCTTGAGGTTGACCGTTATTACCTGACTGCCCTGGAAGGCGATGTTGACGGCCAGGAACGGGATTTCTTCCGGACCCTGGCTTTCGCTGAGCTCAAGGAAAACCAGGGCAAGACCGACCAGCGGCTGGTGGCTTTCTGCGAAACCCTGCGGGAAACGGACCTTGCCCGCTCCATCGACCTGGTGCGCGCCGACGGCAGGGTCTGCGAGCGGATCGACCGGTTGCTGTTGCACCTGTTCGAGCACCAGATCCACCACCGCGGCCAAGTCCATACCATGCTCAGCGCCACCCACGTCGAGCCGCCGCAACTCGATGAATTCTTTCTCGACTGCGACCGACGTTTCCGCGAGGTCGAGGAACAGCTGCTTCAACTCGACGGGCAGCGGGTCTGGAGCGAATATCATCCCAATTGAACCGGAGAGCTTGTCATGAACCTCACCCTTCGCTGCATTGGTTTATCGTCGTTGCTGGTCGCCACGGCGGCGTTTGCCCACCATGGCTGGAGCGAATACGACGCCAGCAACCCCTTGACGCTGGAAGGCACGATAAAGCAATCCGGGTATTCCCATCCCCACGGCACCGTGCGCCTGCAAACCACCGACAAGACCTGGACCGTAGTGCTGGCGCCGCCCTCACGCATGGAAAGCCGCGGGCTGACCAAGGACATGCTCAAGGCGGGTAACTCAGCCACCGTGGTCGGCTATGCCAACCGCAACAAACCCGATGAACTGCGCGCCGAGCGCATCACCATTGATGACAAGACCACCGAGTTGCGCTGATGCAGGCCACGGGTCCGGCCGCGCAAGGCTGGATGGACCGGCTGGCCGACTCGTCGCTGGCATTGGCCATGCGCGACGAGCTATGGCTGTACCCGCTGGTGGAGGTGCTGCACATCATCGGCTTTTCAGTACTGGTGGGCGCGGTGGTGATGTTCGACTTGCGCGTCCTCGGCCTGTCCAAGGCCATCGCCGTGACCGCCCTCGCCCGGCACCTGCTGACCTGGGCCGTCGGGGCCCTGCTGCTGATCGTACCGGCCGGGCTGATGATGTTCAGCGCGCACCCGCAGGATTTCGCCGGCAATAACGTCTTTATCCTCAAGCTCGGTCTGATTGCGGCGGCGGGCATCAACGCCCTGCTGTTTCATGTCGGAACCTACCGTTCGGTCGAACAATGGAATACCGGCCAGAAGGCCCCCGGGCTGGCACGTGTCCAGGCACTGGTATCGATCGCGCTATGGATCGCGGTGATTCTCTGCGGTCGATTGCTGGCGTACACCTGAACTTACACCTTGAAAAATGCGATTGCCGCTGAGGGGCTAGCGTCGCGCCAACGCATGACGCACGCATTGTTCGTAATAGGTCTGCTCGACGGCGGCAGGCTTGAGCCGCGATGCGCTGTTGTAGGTCTGCTCGGTAATGCCCAAGGCAGTCATGCGCATCCATGGCCGCGCAAACTTGCGCACCTGCAGCTTCTTGCGCGCCCCATACAGGCTGACACCGGACAGCTTCGACGCCTGGGCGCCCGCCGCAATGTCCGAACCCCAGCGACACACCGACTGCTGGTTCGAGGTAAGCGCCCTGGCCTGGGCTTCAAGCGAGACAGCGGTCAGCACCACAGCCGCCGCGATCCATATAGAAACGCGCATAGGTTTGTCGTCCAACATTCTGAAATGAAAGAAGTTTGACTTGGTGTGAATGAGCAAGGGGCCAGCATTTTCATTTTGCCCCAGGCCTTTGCGGCGCAACCTAGAAATAACTATAGGATTATTTCTCAAGCCATTATTTTTAATTACTTTCTACCGTGGCGAGGGGATTTATCCCCGCTGGGCTGCAAAGCAGCCCCAACACCTGGCAACTTGGTTTATCAGGTAGGTCAAAGGGGCCGCTTCGCGACCCAGCGGGGATAAATCCCCTCACCACAGCAAGCTCCCTCGCCACGGGTCAGTTGCTGGCCTTCGCTTCTTGCAGCAGTTGTTGAATCACTTGCTCCTGCTCTGCATAACTCCCTTCGCCAAAGTGGCTGTAGCGCACCTGCCCCTTGGCATCGATGAAGTAATGGGCCGGCCAGTACTGGTTGTTGAAGGCGCGCCAGATCGAATATTGGTTGTCGATGGCCACCGGGTAATGGATGTCGAGCTTGCGCACCTGTTCGCGAACGTTATCGATGATCTTCTCGTAGCCGTATTCCGGCGTATGCACGCCGATCACCACCAGCCCGTCCTTCTCGTATTTCTTCGCCCAACCATTCACGTACGGCAGCGTGTGCTGGCAGTTGATGCAGTCATAGGTCCAGAAATCCACCAGCACCACTTTGCCCCGCAGTGACTCGCTGTCCAGCGGCGGCGAGTTGAGCCACTGCACCGCGCCTGCCAGCGAAGGCATCGCGCCCTGGGCATCCAGGGGCGGCAGGCTGCTGGCGTCAGCCTTGCTGACCACGTAATCGATGGCCTTGGGCACGTTCTCCAGCAGGCTTTTTTCCAGGCTGGCGGACTGTTCGGAGGACGTCGCCGCCAACAACCGGTCATCTGCCCCGCTGCCGATCGCCACGGCCGCCAGCAACACCAGCCCGCCCGTCGCCCGACGCAGCCACGCGGTGATTGGCAGCGACGGTTTCAGCCGACCGATCAGGCCACGCCCGGCCAGGATCAGCGTACCCAGCGACAAGGCGCTGCCCAGGCCGTAGGCAAGCAGCAACAGGCTGGTCTGCGCGCTGGCGCCTTGCAGCATCGCCCCGGTCAGGATCACTCCAAGGATCGGCCCGGCGCACGGCGCCCAGAGCAGCCCAGTGGCGACGCCGATCAGCAGCGACGCCAGCGGCCCAGCCATCCGTCCAGCTCCGGCGTCGAGGCGATTGCCCAGGCTGACCAGCGGCCGCGCGAGCCACGTGCCGACCCGGCTGAACATCAGCGACAAGGCAAACAGCACCATCACCACCAAGGCGACTTGCCGGCCGACGCTGCTGGCGCGGATGACCCACTCGCTGCTGACCACCGCCAGGCTCGACACCAGGGCGAAGGTCAGCGCCATGCCGGCCAGAGTCAGCAGCACCGAGCCGCGCGATTGATTGGCGCGGGCGAACAGGAATGGCACCACGGGCAGGATGCAAGGGCTGAGGATCGTCAGGACCCCGCCGAGAAAAGCGATCAGAAGCATGGCAACACCTCAAAATGAAAGTTGGCGGAAGAACCCGTGGCGAGGGAGCTTGCTCCCGCTGGGCGCGGAGCGCCCCCTCGTATCTGCCTGACACACCGAATGGTCAATGCGTTTTTGGGGCCGCTTCGCGGCCCAGCGGGAGCAAGCTCCCTCGCCACGAGAGAACGTCAGTTCTGGTTGGTGCAGTGATCAGAAAACTTGCGATAGTCCAGTGCCTGCTCGTGTCCCGCGGAATCCAGATAGGTCATGTGGGCATTGACCACGCCACAGGCCGGTTGCGGGTCTTCGGTCAGGGACAGCACTTTGCGCACGTCCAGGTGGCTGCCGTAGCTATAGGTCTGCGGCTGAACGTCGCTTTCGGCCCGCGCCGACAAGGTGCAGATGTTCAGCGCGGCAAACAGGCAGGCGGCGTAGATGGCTTTGGTGTTCATGACGATGTCCTCGATTCAATGGTTTATCGCAGAGGCCCGTTGTGTTGCCTCGATGGATGCCATTGAATGCCGCCCAGGTATCGCGCCTGTATCGGGCAAGGGGCTTTTTGCATCGCTGTGTATCCGCCGCGCGCCAGATACACTGCAATACAAACCGTCGCGGGCCAGGCCGGCTGGTGCCTGTAGACTGGTCAACAACAAAACGCCAAGGGGCAGAACAGCATGGATCATGTCGATCATGTGTTGATCGTCGATGACGATCGCGAGATTCGAGAGCTGGTGGGCAACTACCTGAAAAAGAACGGCCTGCGCACCACCGTGGTCGCCGATGGCCGGCAGATGCGGGCCTTCCTGGAAACCACCCCGGTGGACCTGATCGTGCTGGATATCATGATGCCCGGCGATGATGGCCTGGTGTTGTGTCGGGAACTGCGCGCCGGCAAGCACAAGGCCACGCCGGTGCTGATGCTCACCGCCCGCAACGACGAAACCGACCGCATCATCGGCCTGGAAATGGGCGCCGACGACTATCTGGTCAAGCCTTTCGCCGCTCGCGAGCTGCTCGCCCGAATCAACGCCGTGCTGCGCCGCACCCGGATGTTGCCGCCCAATCTGGTGGTCACCGAGAGCGGACGCCTGCTGGCGTTCGGTCGCTGGCGGCTGGACACCACCGCCCGCCACCTGCTGGACAGCGACGGCACCATGGTCGCCCTGAGCGGCGCGGAGTACCGTCTGTTGCGGGTGTTCCTCGATCATCCGCAGCGGGTACTCAACCGCGACCAGTTGCTGAACCTGACCCAAGGCCGCGACGCCGATCTGTTCGATCGTTCCATCGACCTGCTGGTGAGCCGCTTGCGCCAGCGCCTGCTGGACGATGCCCGTGAACCGGCCTACATCAAGACCGTACGCAGCGAAGGCTACGTGTTCTCGCTGCCGGTGGAGATCCTCGAGGCGTCGGTATGAAGCTGTCGCTGCGCTGGCCTCGTACCCTCGCCTCGCGCTTGTCGTTGATCTTCCTGATCGGCCTGGTCCTGGCCCAAGGCCTGTCGTTTGGCGTCCAGTATTACGAACGCTACGAGAGCGCGAAGAACACCATGCTCGGCAACCTCGAGACCGACGTCTCGACGTCCGTCGCCATCCTCGATCGCCTGCCGGCCGGCGAGCGCGAGGCCTGGCTGCCGAAACTGGCCCGGCGCAACTACGGCTACGTGCTCGACGAAGGCGAACCTGGCATGCCGATGTTGCCCGACAACGCACCGATATCGGTCAGTTCGATCCAGCAGGCCCTGGGCGAAGCCTATGCGCTGACCTATAACCAGATCCCTGGCCCGAAGATGCACTACCAGGCGCACCTGCGCCTGAAAGACGGCAACCCGCTGACCATCGATGTGCGTCCGGCAATGGCGCCACTTTCGCCCTGGCTGCCCGCGGTGCTGCTCGGGCAACTAGCGCTGTTGATCGGCTGCACGTGGCTGGCCGTGCGCATCGCTGTCAGCCCGCTGACCCGGCTGGCCCAGGCCGTGGAAACCCTCGACCCCAACGCCCACGGCGTGCGCCTGGACGAAAAAGGCCCGACTGAAGTAGTACACGCGGCAAAGGCGTTCAATGCCATGCAGGACCGCATTGCCGCCTACCTCAAGGAGCGCATGCAACTGCTGGCGGCGATTTCCCATGACTTGCAGACGCCCATCACCCGCATGAAACTGCGCGCAGAATTCATGGACGACGGCATCGAAAAGGACAAACTGTGCAGCGATCTGAGCGAGATGGAACACCTCGTGCGTGAGGGCGTGGCCTACGCTCGCAGCATCCATGGCGCCACCGAGGCCAGTTGCCGGATCAGCCTGGATGCGTTTCTCGACAGTTTGGTGTTCGACTACCAGGACACCGGCCAGGACGTGCAGTTGTCGGGCAAGAACGCCGCCGTAATCGACACCCGTCCCCATGCGCTGCGGCGGGTGTTGGTCAATCTGGTGGACAACGCGCTGAAATTCGGCGGCGCGGCGCAGATCCAGGTCCAGCCTGCCACCCATGGGCAACTGGCGATCCAGGTGCTGGATCGCGGGCCCGGCATCAGCGAGGCAGAACTGGCCGAAGTGCTCAAGCCGTTCTACCGGGTGGAGAGCTCGCGCAATCGGGAAACCGGCGGCACGGGCCTGGGACTAGCCATTGCCCAACAACTGGCGAGTGCCATGGGCGGCTCGCTGACCTTGAGCAATCGCGATGGCGGCGGGTTGTGTGCCGAGTTGCGGTTGGCTTGCAATACCCCATCCGGAAGCTGATCAAGCCCCTGTGGATTGCCTTAAGTGAACAGTATTTCCCTGTGGGAGCGAGCCTGCTCGCGAAAACGCTTTGCGAGTCGACATCACTGTTGGCTGACCTGACGCCTTCGCGAGCAGGCTCGCTCCCACAGGGTTCGGCATTCGGCTTGATGTTGGGTTTGTATATCAGTGTGTCAGCGGGCACATGACATACACAAACTTGCACACCAGCGTCATTCCAGACACACCCCGCTTACACCCGCTTGAAAGACTCCTTGTGTCCCCGGCCACCCTGACGGCCGGGCCATGAATCCAAGGAGCCTACCCATGCCTGCCACCACCGCAACGCCACCTGCTTTCCGTTTCCAGGGCTGGTCGCTGTTCAGCCTGATTGCCGCCCTGGTGCTGTTGATGACCGCGCTGACCCTGGCAGTCAACCCGGACCTCACCGAAGGCGTGCGCAGCGCCATTCGCGCCACCGCCCGGTCATCCTTTGCCCTGTTCCTGCTGGCCTTCACCGCTTCGGCGTTTGCCGTACTGGTGCCCTCGCCCTGGAGCAAGTCCCTGGTGCGCGAACGGCGCTTCATCGGCTTGGCCTTTGCTTTTTCGCATCTGGTGCACGCGGTGTTGATCTATTGGTACGGCCAGCTCAACACCGAGTTCTGGCCCGGCCGCACTACCGTCGGCAATCTGCCCGGCAGTGTGGGTTATGTGTTCATCCTGCTGCTGGCCCTGACCTCGTTCAAAAGCACCACGCGGCTGATCGGCGCCACCGCCTGGAAACGCCTGCACACCACCGGCATGTGGGTATTGGCGGCGATCTTTGCCTACTCCAACTTCAAGCGCATTCCGATGAGCGCCTGGTACGTGCTGCCCTTCGGCCTGATCTGCGCCGCCACGGCGGTCCGCCTGGTGGGCAAGCTCGCCCAGGCCAACAAGCGCCACGCCCTGCAACGTGCAGCCTGAGTAAGGGAGATCAAACATGTACGCGTCTTTTTCGAAAGCCTTGAACGGCCTGCACCTCAACCTCGACCACGCCGGCTCATGGCTCGCACCGCTGGGGCTGCGCCTGTTCCTGGCCTGGGAGTTCTTCGAGTCGGGCCTGGAAAAATGGCACGGCCAGAACTGGTTCGCCGAAATCCAGGCGGCCTTCCCGTTCCCTTTCAACCATGTGCCGGCCAGTTGGAACTGGGAACTGTCGATGTGGGCGGAGCTGATCTGCGCCATCGCCCTGCTGGTGGGCCTGGGCACACGTGTTTCGGCGCTGGTGCTGATGATCGTCACGGTGGTCGCGACGGCGGCCGTGCACTGGCCGGCGGATTGGTCGAGCCTGAGCGAACTGGCCCAGGGATACGCCATCACCAACAAAGGCTTTGGCAACTTCAAGCTGCCATTGATTTACCTGGTGGCGCTGCTGCCGTTGCTGTTGCAGGGCGCCGGGAAAATGAGTGTGGATGCCTTGCTGAAGACGCTGCAATCGGTAAAAAAATCGAAACCTTGAGCGGCTTGCGTCGGTCCAGTCCTGTATGAGCCACGGCGCTGCGTACCGCTGCCCAGGGTCGCAGCCCGACACGACAGCCCATCAGGACGAGGAACAGACATGAGCATGACCGTCGGCGATTTTCTGGTTGAGCGCCTTTACGAGTGGGGGGTTCGCCGTATCTACGGCTACCCGGGCGATGGCATCAACGGCGTGTTTGGCGCCTTGAACCGGGCCAAGGGCAAGATCCGGTTCATTCAGGCGCGTCACGAGGAAATGGCCGCATTCATGGCCTGCGCCCATGCCAAGTTCACCGGCGAGCTGGGGGTCTGTATCGCCACTTCGGGGCCAGGGGCGTCGCACCTGATCACCGGCCTGTATGACGCGCGAATGGACCATATGCCGGTCCTGGCCATCTGCGGCCAACAAGCGCGAAATGCGCTTGGCGGCCATTATCAGCAGGAACTCGACCTGGTCAGCCTGTTCAAGGATGTAGCCGGCGCGTTCGTCCAGCAGGCCAGCGCACCGGCGCAGGTGCGCCATCTCCTCGACCGCGCCGTGCGCACGGCGGTGGGCGAGCGCCGGGTCACCGCGCTGATCCTGCCCAACGACTTGCAGGACATGGAATACACGGCGCCGCCCCATAAGCACGGCACGTTGCATTCTGGCGTCGGTTATCGCAAACCCAAGGTCGTGCCTTACGAGGAAGACCTGCAGCGGGCCGCCGAAGTCCTCAACGCTGGCAAGAAGGTCGCCATCCTGGTGGGCGCCGGGGCGCTGCATGCCACGGATGAAGTGATTGCCATCGCTGACAAGCTCGGTGCCGGCGTCGCCAAGGCCTTGCTTGGCAAAGCCGCGGTGCCCGACGAGTTGCCGTGGGTCACCGGCGCCATCGGCCTGTTGGGCACCGAACCCAGTGACAACCTCATGGCCGGTTGCGACACGCTGCTGATGATCGGGTCCGGCTTCCCCTATGCCGAGTTTCTGCCCCGAGAGGGCCATGCGCGTGGCGTGCAGATCGACCTGCAGCCCGACATGCTCAGCCTGCGCTACCCCATGGAAGTCAACCTGCAGGGTGACAGCGCCGACACCCTGCGAGCCTTGTTGCCGCTGATCGAAGAAAAGACCGACCGCGCCTGGCGCAAAAAAATCGAACACTGGCGTGCGGACTGGGACAAGACCCTGGAAAAACGCGCGCTGGTCGCGGCCAAGCCGATCAATCCGCAACGGGTCACGTTCGAACTGTCGCCACGGTTGCCGGACCGCGCCATCATCACCTGTGATTCCGGCTCCTGCGCCAACTGGTATGCCCGGGACCTGCAGATCCGCCGGGGCATGCTGTGTTCGCTGTCCGGTGGCCTCGCCTCCATGGGCGCCGCCGTGCCCTACGCCATTGCGGCCAAGTTCTGCCATCCGGATCGGCCGGTCATCGCCCTGGTGGGCGACGGTGCCATGCAGATGAACAACATGGCCGAGCTGATTACCGTCGCCAAGTATTGGCGCAGCTGGACGGACAGCACCTGGATCTGCGCGGTGTTCAATAATCAGGATTTGAACCAGGTGACCTGGGAACAGCGGGTCATGGAGGGCGATCCGAAATTCGAGGCCTCGCAGAACATTCCCGACGTGCCCTACCACCTGTTCGCCGAATCCATTGGCCTCAAGGGCATCCTCGTCGATCAGGAAAGCGACGTGGCCAGCGCCTGGGAACAGGCACTTGCCGCCGAACGCCCGGTGCTGATCGAATTCCGCACCGACCCCGACGTGCCGCCGCTGCCGCCACACATCAAGCTGGAACAGGCGAAAAAATTTGCCTCGACCCTGCTCCAGGGCGACCCGAACGAACGGGGCATCGTGGTCGAGACCGCCAAACAGGTGCTCGGCGCACTGCTGCCCGGCCAGCGCAAGGATAAAGAGTAAGCATGCCGATCCGAGCAAGCCGTTACGAGTTGATCCTGCTGGGAAGTTTTATCGCCCTATGGACGGGGCTGGCTATCGCGCCGGTCAAGCGCAGCGACTGGCTGGCGGAAAATCTGCTGGTGTTTGCGCTGCTGATCGTCCTGGTGGCGGTCCATCGGCGGTTCAGCTTCTCGCGTCTGTCGGCGACGCTGGTGTTCGTATTCCTCTGCATCCATGAGGTCGGCGCTCACTACACCTACGCAAAAGTCCCCTACAACCAATGGTGGCAAGTCCTGACCGGTGGCCAGCCGCTGGACCAGCTCCTGGGTTTCCAGCGCAACCAGTTCGATCGCCTGGTGCACTTCAGCTATGGCCTGCTGCTGGCCTATCCGGTACGCGAGGCGCTGCTGCGGGTGATTCCGGCCCGGGGTTTCGCGGGTTATTTCCTGGCGTGGAACCTGATCCTCTCATCATCGGCCATCTATGAGCTGATCGAATGGATCGGCGGCGCCTATATGGGCGGCGACACCGCCAAGGCCTTCGTCGGCGCGCAACAGGACCCGTGGGACTCGCAAAAGGACATGGCGCTGGCGGGCTTGGCGGCGTGCTTGACGCTGGTAGCCGCCGCCGCGGTCAATTATTTCCAGCAACGGGACTTTGCCCTGGAATGGGCACTGCGCAAGAAAGCCAGCACGTGAAAGGGACCGGTCCTCGGAAAAAATGGTGCAACTGGTCAGCATTTTCTCACTTTTATTAAGTTAATCAGGCAGTCAGCCGATACAAAGCCAGTGCGGGGTATTCTCGCGTTCAGCTGATGGCTTGTTTTTATGATTGAAGATGCTGGCAATGGCTCCTCCGTGATTTCCGGCGAGCGGCCAACCCGAAGTTTCACCCGCCGCACTTTCCCGGCCATCATGCTGTTGCTGTTCATCATGTCCGCTTTGGCCATCGCGGTGCTGCTCAACGTTACCCAGACCCAGGACGAGCAGGCCCGAGAACAAAGCGTGTTTTTTGCCCAGCGGGCCATCGAAGGCATGCGCACGGGCATCGGTCGTGATCTGAGCGACTACTCCAAATGGAGCGACGCTTATCGCCATCTGCACGTAAAGGTCGACAAAGACTGGGCCTACGACCAGGAAAATGTCGGCAGCAGCGTGTTTTCACTCTATGGCTACCAGGCCGTGTTCGTCATTTCTCCAGCCGGCAAGACGGTTTATTCGGTCATCGATGGCGAGATGAGCCACGTGGCGGCCGACACGTGGTTGACAGGTGACCTGCGCGCACTCGCCAGCAAGGCCAGGGCGGCGGAAAACCGCGATGAAGTGATCGTCGAGCTGTTGCATCACGAGGACGCGCCCGCCTTCGTCGCCGTCTCGGCGATTACCACCGGCACGGACAACAGCGTGGCCGAAATTCCGGGGCCGCCCAGCCTGCTGTTATTTGTCAAAGTCCTGGATCGTGGCGCGCTGCAAAGCCTGTCCCGGGACTTCGCCCTGCCCGACGCGCATATTGCCCGCACGCCAGGTCCCAAGGACACCGCCCAAGTCTTGCTCAACGACCTGACCCGCGAAGCTTTGGCCTGGCGCCCCGCGACTCCCGGCAAGGACCTGCGCAAAGTGCTGCTGCCCTTGCTCGCGCTCGCATTGCTGTTTCTTGCCGTCATGGCCCTGGCGGTGTTGCGTCATGCGCTGATCATGCTCCGCGCCCAGGAGCAGCAATACGCCAGCCTCCTCGCACACCGCAAGGCGCTGGAGCGCAGCGAGGAGCGCTTCCGGGACATCGCCGAGGTCTCGTCCGACTGGCTGTGGGAGGTCGACTCGAACGGAACATTGACCTATCTGTCGGAACGCTTCGAGCAGGTCACGGGCTTCAACCCCAGCGAGTGGTTGGGCAAGCCGTTGCACCGGCTGTTGCATCCGCACAACGGATCGATCTCGATCGCCCATTGGCTGCTCGCCGGTGCCAACAGCGCCTCCTCTGCGCCGCTCCTTTGCGAATACACCGCGCGCAACCAGCGCATACGCACCTGCAAACTCTCGGTACGGGCCATTGAAGCCGGCGCCCTGGGTTTTCGTGGCACCGCCACCGACATTACCGAAGAGTTGCGGGCGCTGGCGCAGATCAAGCACCTGTCGCTGCACGATCCGCTGACCGGGCTAGCCAACCGCAACCGCCTGTTCGATTGCCTCAGCCAGCACCTCGACCAGGTGCGAGATACGCCACTGGCGATACTGAACCTGGACATGGACCGGTTCAAACCGGTCAACGACTCGCTGGGCCATGCCGTCGGCGACAAGGTGCTGAAGGAAGTTGCCCATATCCTGCAACAGAACGTGCGCGGCAGCGACCTGGTGGCGCGCCTGGGTGGCGATGAATTCGTCATCATCCTGCCGAGCCCGGGCGGCGCCAGTGATCTCGACCAATTGTGCTCGCGCCTGATCGAATGCATGCAACGGCCCATGCACCTGGACGGCAATACGCTGTACCTGGGCGTGAGTATCGGGGTTGCCTGGTCGCAGCCCGCTGAGCAGCGTGCCGAAGAGCTGTTGCGCCAGGCCGACATTGCCCTGTACGCGGCCAAGGCCGCGGGACGCAATACCTGGCGCGTATACGAAGAGGCCATGGGCAATGTGGCCCGCGACCGTCGACGTTATGAGCAGCAGTTGCGCGATGCGATGCAGCAGGGCCAGCTCGAACTGCGCTACCTGCCCCGTTTCGATGTGGGCGCCGAGCAGCTGTATGGTTTTGAAGCCCAGGCCTTCTGGCACCATCCTGAGCGCGGTGAGCTGGGCGGGATCGACTTCATCCCGGTCGCCGAAGCATCCGGTCAATTGGAGGACCTGGGCAGCTGGATGCTGATCAACGCCTGTGACGAGGCAATGAGCTGGCCTACCCCGCTCAATGTCTCCATCGCCGTCTCGCCTCGCTGGTTCAGCAGCAGTTTCCTGTTCAATCAGGTGCACAAGGCTCTGGAAACAAGCGGCCTGCCCGCCCAACGGTTGACCCTGGAAGTGGCCGAAGGCGTCCTGCTGACTGACCATAAGACGCTCGCCAGAACCCTTCATGCTTTAAAGGCGCTGGGCGTGCGGATCAATATCGACAAGTTCGGCACCAACATAGCGTCCCTCCGGGAAGTGCTCGACCAGCCGTTCGACGGCATTCGCTTCGATCGTAATATCCTGGCGCAACTGGGCCTGGAACATGACCAGGAAGGCGTGCTGGCGATGATTCGGTTGAGTCGCAGCGTCGGGTTGATGGTGACGGCCGAAGGTATCGAGAACGCCGTGCAGTTCAGCCAATTGCGCAGCGTGGCTTGCGATCATGTGCAAGGCCCGTATTTCGGCGCAGCCCTGGCCCGCTCGGAAATGGCCTCATTCTTTACCACGCCTCGCTGGCTGTAGTATCTGCAATGCCTGTGTGGGAGCGAGCCTGATAACCGGCCGGGATTTTTTTGGTCGGGTACATATCCGTTGCTGCGGTAATGGCGGCTTATGGTTCCGCTTTTACAGCGGCTCACTTTTATGAGGCGTAAAAGTAAGCAAAACGCCTTTGCCCCACCACTCGGCACCTCGCTTAGGCTCGGTGTGCCCTCACTCCGGCATTGCTCCGTGGGCCCGCCGCGAAGGGCCGTCCCTGGCCCAGCGCGGCTATCCCGGCATCCATGCCGGGATGCCCACTGCGCAACGCCTGCGTTCGGCCAGCGTGGTTAACGGGGCGCCCGAGATCAACGTCCACCGCGAGGCGGCCTGGTAGCCGACCTGGTTCTTCGGTTGTATTCCAATCCCATTGTGGGAGCGAGCCTGCTCGCGAAGGCGGCGGCACATTCAATGCTGATGCAAACTGACCCACCGCTTTCGCGAGCAGGCTCGCTCCCACCTCGGTCTCCGGTGTTCATTGCATCTACATTCGCAACACTGCGCCCCCTGTGGGAGATTCTATGGTGCAGGACTAGCCCCTAAATGCCTTTTGGTAAGTATTCGCTCTGGTTCTTCAACAGAGCGAATACCACTCGGGCAAGCTTGCGGGCCAGCGCTACCAATGCCTCGGTTGTGCTGAGCCCTCGGGACCTCAAACCCTCGTAAAATCCCTTCCACGCCGCTGTGCGACTCGCCGACATCGCGGCGTTGTGCATCAATCGGCGTGCCTCCGGATCACCTCGCTTAGACAGGCAGCGGCGTCCCTTCTTTTTTCCCGAGTCCGATATGCGCAGGTCCAGACCCAGAAAAGCGATGAAGGCATCGGCATTTCTGAAATCTCCACGTTGAAACGACGTGAGCAAACGGGCACCGCTTAACAGACCGATGCCTTCGACTTTCATGCAGCGCTTGAGCTGACTGCCCAAACCGGCTGCATCCAACTGCGTCTGGATTGTTTTCTCAAGCAAAATTTCGAGTCTTTGCATGGCCTTTATCTGGTTCTCAAAGGCCGTTTTGAGCAACGGTTCGTTCGACCAGCTTTGCTTGAGGCTGACACGCGCCTGAACCAAGGCTGCCCGTCGCCGGAAAAGGCTTATAAGCCTGCAATACAGGGGCGATGGCGGGGACCAAGGGTGCAACTGGTGGCCTTCGTTGTTCAAGTAGCGAGCCAACAACCGAGCATCCAGCGCATCGGTTTTAGCGCGCACTTTCACCCCTTTGCGGTAATGACTGAGTTCGTAACCGCCGATCATATAAATCACACAGCCATGCGCATAAGCCAGATCGGCGAAGTCCTGGTGATAGATATTCGTGGCTTCGATGGCGACATCCACTGGCGCAGGTAATGCCTTGAGCCACTTCTTGATATCAGCTTTGGTGTTGGGGATCGTTTCGAGTCGATCGGATTGGGCGTGATAAATCACCAACTCATCTTTGGCGACATCCACACCTACGATCGGCTGGGCGGTGGCGACGGGCATTGCCATTGAAAATCCTCCGGGCTAAGGTTTGAACACTTGAAGGGTTCACCCAGAGGCGCAGGCTTGTTCCTATCGTCGGTCTAGGCCAGATGCATTCTTTATCGGCGCTTGGGTGAAAGGAGGAGGGGCGAAATCTCCCACGGTCTGTACTGCGGCTAACAGTCAGAATCGAGCCTAGTCCCTCCTCCTCCCTTCAAGTCCTACCATACAAGCGAGCCTGCTCGCGAAGACGGTCTGACGGCCGCCGCATGAATAGCCGCTTAACCCCCGGGGCTCTGGCGAAAGCTCACCGCGAGGCGGTTCCAGCTATTGATGGTGCTGATCGCGAGGGTCAGGTCAACCAGTTCTTCTTCGCTGAAACTGGCGCGGGCCAGGGCGTAGACGTCGTCTGGCACTTGGCTTTCGGCCAGCAGCGTGACGGCTTCGGTCCAGGCCAGGGCGGCTCGTTCGCGCAGGTTGAAAAACCCGCTGTCGCGCCACACCGCCACCGCGTAGAGGCGCCGCTCGGTCTCGCCCTGGCGACGGGCATCCACCGAGTGCATGTCGGTACAGAACGCGCAGCCGTTGAGCTGCGAGGCGCGGATCCTGATCAGTTGCAATAACGCCGGTTCTATACTCAGCCGGCTGGTCAGCGCCTCCAGGCCAATCATGGCTCTCATCGCCGCGGGGGACGCACTGTAGTAATCCAGACGCGGGCTCATGGCGGGCTCCGTAGTGATCGATGCATCCACCGTAGGCCGTCGAGGCCGCGCGTGACAGGTCCAATCCGCCGAAAAACGCCCACGCAACTTCTCCGCCACAGCGCATTGCGAGTAATCTCGCGTTCTCCCCTTGCCGCAAACGATCACCCAGGAGCCCGCGGGTATGGAACTTCATGT
This sequence comes from Pseudomonas sp. R3-56, assembly GCF_051132075.1. Classification (NCBI taxonomy): domain Bacteria; kingdom Pseudomonadati; phylum Pseudomonadota; class Gammaproteobacteria; order Pseudomonadales; family Pseudomonadaceae; genus Pseudomonas; species Pseudomonas sp. R3-56. The sequence continues at coordinate 3,176,753 of NZ_CP071657.1, forward strand.
CGTCATCAACGGCCGCAAGGACCTGACGGGCCAGTTGTACCGACAACTTCGCAGCGCCATCGAAGGTGGTCGCCTGGCGGCCGGCACGCAGCTGCCGCCCAGCCGTCTGCTGGCCGAGCAACTTTGCATCTCGCGCAAGACGGTCTCCGACACCTACGCCCAGCTGACCTACGAAAACTTCCTCACCGGCGTCATTGGCAAGGGCACCTATGTCAACGCCCGACCGGCCAACATCGTGCGCAAGCAAAGCCACCGCGAGCTCGCCGGGGCGGACGTCGTCGAGACCTGGCGCAACATGCCGGACCTGCTGCGTCACCCGCTTGCCGAAAGTGCGTTGCGCTATGACTTCATCGGCGGCGCTACCGGCAAGGGCCAGTTTCCCCTGGATGACTGGCGCCGGTGTACGGCCCATGCCCTGCGTCAGATCGCCAACGCCAAGGGTTTCTACAGCCAGCCCGAAGGGTTGGCGGCGCTGCGCAATGCCATCGCCCGGCATATCGCGTTCTCTCGTGGGGTCAACTGCCAGGACGAAGACGTGGTGGTGTGCAACGGCGCGCAGCAGGCGCTGGATCTGATTTCACGGGTGCTGACCCGCCCCGGCAGCCTGGTGGCCATGGAAGATCCCGGGTATCCGCCGGCACGCCTGCTGTTTGGTTCCCATGGCGCCACGGTGGCCGGGGTGCCGGTGGATGAGCAAGGCATGCGCGTGGACTTGATTCCCGATGGCACACGGCTGATCTACGTGACACCCTCCCACCAGTTCCCCCTGGGCATGCCCATGAGTCAGCCCCGGCGCGAGGCCTTGCTGTCGCGGGCCTATGAACTGGGGGCGATCATCATAGAAGACGACTACGACAGTGAATTTCGCTATGAAGGCCGGCCCACCGACTCGCTGCAAAGCATGGATGAGCGCGGGATCGTCGCCTACGTCGGGACGTTCTCCAAGACCTTGTTGCCGGAGCTGCGGCTCGGTTATGCAATCCTGCCACCGGCGATCCTCGAAGCAGTGATCCTCGCCAAGCGCCTCACCGACCAGCACACCTCCACCCTGCCCCAATGGGCGCTGGCCAAATTCATCGCCGAGGGTTGCCTGCTCAAGCACATCCGCCGTTGCCACGCCCTGTACGCAGGCCGGCGCGAGCGAATCCTGGCCCGCATGGGCGACGATCTGGCGCCTTGGTTCGAGGCCGTGCCGACGACCGCGGGTTTTCATATGGCGGTGTTGTGCAAGGTGCCAATCGACCTGCCGCTGGTGATCGAGCTGGCGAAAAAAGCCGAGGTCGGGCTCTACAGCCTCGACGGTTTTTTTCATGCCGCACCGGTACGCTCCGGCCTGATGCTAGGCTTTGGCGCCATCGAACTGCTCGAAATCGACGTCGCCCTCGACCGTTTGCGCGACATTCTCCAGCAGGTCGCCTGATCGATTGGACTGGGGATTTATCCGCCCATTGGCTGTTTTAGCCGGGTGCCGGCAGGCCTATCCTGCTTGGGTGTCATCACGTATCGGAAGCACTCCCGTTCGACTTGATTCAGGAGCCAGGACAATGTCTCGCCAAGTGATCAACACCGTACAGGTGCAAGCCGCCGCCGGGCGCTCGGAAGAACTCGGCCGGCAGTTGCAGCAAATCGTCGAAACCCTGCGCGCCTTGCCGGGCTGCGATGCTTACATGGTCGATCGTTGCCCGGAGCACAACGACCGCTGGAACGTCAGCGCCCGCTGGCAATCGGAGGCGGCCATGCAGGCCCATTTCAATTGCCCCGAAGTCCAGGGTTTCATCAGCCTGATCGAAAGCCGCCTGGCTCGCAGCGTCGACTTCAACAGTTTTCCGCTGGTGTGAATCCCTTCTCCCTGTGGCACTGAAAGCTTTCGTGGCGAGGGAGCCCTCCGCGTGAGGCACTCATTGGTCTACCTGTCTTCCGAAAGATTGGACGTTTTTCCACAACGCCTCGGGGCTTAGGGTGGAGCCATCGCCACAGCGCGAACCCACTCCCACCACAAAGGACCCGCCTCGATGAAAACCCTCTACTTGATCGCTGCCCTTGGCCTGCTTCCCGTCGCCCCGCTCTACGCTCATGAAACCGCGCCTGCGGAAAAGATCCAGGTGTTGCAAGAGAAACTGCTGAAAAACCTGCCCGACAAAAAAGCCATGATGCTGACCGTCGACTATGCGCCGGGCCAGTCTTCCATCGCCCACAAGCATGACGGCACGGCCATGGCCTATGTGCTTGAGGGCGCCATCACCTCCCAGGTCAAGGGCGAACCGGCGATCACCTACAAGGCCGGTGAGTTCTGGTACGAAGCCGCCGGCTCCGAGCACCTGGTGTCGAAGAACGCCAGCGCCACCCAACCGGCGAAACTGTTGGTGTTCATGGTGATGGGCAAGGACGAAGCGGTGCTGATCCCGTTGAAAGACTGACCGCCGCCGCGACTGTGCCGGGCTTTTGGCCCGGCGCAGCTCAGGCGCCCTGGATGATGCCCTTGAGCATCGTCTTGAAACTCTCGAGTTGCTCATCGCTGAACTGGCCGAACACCTTGTCCTGCTGCTCCTTGGCAATCGCCCAGAGGCCTTCGGTTTCATCGATGCCCTTGACGGTAAGGCGCACGCGATCGCCTTCATCGGTAACCAGCCCCTTGCGTCGCAGATTGGCCACCGCCTCTTCGATCTCACGCACCGGCATCGCCACTTCGCGCTGCAGATCGGCCATGTTCAGGCCGGCGTCGTTCTCCAGCACCATCAACATCCGCGCCTCGCTGGTGCGCAGTCCGGTAGACAACTGGCGCGGCTGGTAACTGGCCTGGTAGGCCCGTAGAGCCTGGGTCATCAGGTAATACAGGTTATGGCTCAAGCGACCCTGGAAATGACTGCTCGGCGGCTGGCCTTCGCCGCGCTGGGTCATGCGCGTATGCGGCAGGACCATCGAATAGGCGCCCTGATGGTAGAGCAACGGCGAGCGCCCGAAATCATCGAACGCGACGACTTTGCCGATCATGATCCAATGATCACCGCCATCGACCTGCTGGAACTTCTCGCAATGGAAACGCGCCGAGCAATCGACGAACACCGGCGCGCCCCCTTCGCCGGCCTCGAACTGGATTTCGGCGAAGCGGTCATCCTTGGGCCGGGCGAAGTTGTTCGACAGGTCGATCTGGTCGGCGGCCAGCACGTTGACGGCGAAATGGCTCGCGGCTTCGAATACACCGTGGCTGCTGGAACGCTTGTCGATGCTCCAGAGAATCAGCGGCGGGTCGAGGGATACCGAATTAAAGCTGTTGGCTGTCACGCCGACTTTGCGCCCATCCTCGGTCGCGGCGGTGACCACGGTCACGCCGGTGGCAAAGTTGCCCAGGGCCCGGCGGAACGCGCGGGTGTCGAAAGCAGTTTCACAGATATCGGACATGCAAGACTCCCGGCCGCCTCAGTCGACGGCCTCGATTGTTGTTATTGGAACCGGGTTTGCCGGGCAGACGATCAAACCATGCTGGGATCGGGCTCCAGGCCCATCAATTCCCGGCCCAGGATCTGCGCACAGACGTCATAGTCCGTGTAGGCATGGGCGCCGGTCAGGTGCGCATCGCGAAACAGCCGTTGCAGTTCATTGGTTTCGAACCACGCGCCGCCGCCCGCGGCTTCCATCAGGCGGTCCACCGCCTGGATGCACATCCTGGTCGCATAACCCTGGTTGGTCCGCCAGAACGCCAGGGTCTCGCGGCTCGGGTATTGATGCCGCTCGCTGTGCTCGGCGTGGTCTTCCCAGGTTTTTTCGAGGAAAGCCCGAGCCGCGGCCACCTGGTGGGTGGACTCGGCCAGGCGCATCAGCGCTGGCGTGGCGGCGCCGACCGCGGCACCGGTGTAGGCCCGCACGCGGGTCCGGGTCTTCTCGCGAAAGACCTCCAGCATGCGCTCGGCGACGCCCAGGCTGACGGTAGAGAAGCCGCTGGCGAAATACGGACGATACGGCGCGTAGAAAATCTTGCTGTCGGGGTACAGGCCAAAGCCGCCGGACTTGCCCTCCATCATGTCCTTGGCTTTCTGGATCCGGTGTTCCGGCACAAAGGCGTTATTGATGATCAGGGTCTTGCTGCCGCTGCCGCGCATGCCGACCGCGTACCAGTCATCGCGGATCTCATAATCGCGACGAGGCAACACCGCAAAGCAATAATCCTGGGTGCCTTCGGCATTCTTTCGGCGGAAACCGACAATGGCCCATTCGGCGTGGTCGCAACCGCTGCTCCAGCCCATTTCGCCGCTGAACGTCACGCCGCCCTCGACTTCCTCGGTGCGGCCGAAAGGCGCGATGCTGCTGCTGGCGGTGGCGTCGGGGTCGTCACCCCAGACCTCCTCCTGGGTCTGGGCCGGAAACAATGCCAACTGATGACTGTGGGTGCACAACAGGCTCATGGCCCAGGCGGTGCTTGCGCAAGCGCCGGCCAGCAGGGCGATGCAATCGGCGAACTGCGGCAAGGAAATCTCCATGCCACCGTATTTTTTCGGCTGGAAGGCCCGGTGCATGCCTATGCTCTTGAGCAGAGCAATGTTCTCGACGGGAACGGTACGGTCCTTCTCGGCCTGGAAGGCGTTGGCGGCGATGACCGGCAGGATTGGCTTGAGGTCTTCGAGCAGCGGGTTTGGCTTTTTCATGGACGGGCTCTTTTATTATCTGGCGTCTGCCGATCCCGCCTTTGCCCGCCGGCCAGGCGGCTACGCAAACAGCGGGATCAATGATTAAGGCCGGTCCAGTATGGGTTCACCGGAGCCGCTGAAAAATGCACCTTCCAGATCCAAGATTGTACTTTTCATGGTGCGCGATACCGCGATGGCGCGCTCGGTCAAATAGCCGGCACGGATGATCAAGACAGCCGCCCCTGCCAGGCCCCTTAATAGAGCCATCCCTCGCAGCGCCTGGCTCAGGCCCTGCAAGCGGAGCTTTCCTTCACTTTGTCAGGTTGCGTCATGATCAATATCGAAACGCCCACCTATTACACGGCCACCAAGAAATACAACCTCAGTTTTGCGACCCTGGAACAGGACGTGGAAGCCGACGTTGTGGTCATCGGTGGCGGTTTCTCCGGCATCAACACCGCGTTGGAGCTGGCGGAGAAAGGCATTACCAACATCGTGGTGCTGGAGGCGCGTTACCTGGGCTTCGGCGGCACCGGACGCAACGGCGGCCAGATCATGGCCGGCATTGGTCATGACCTGGAAAAAATCAAGAAGGACGTCGGTGAAGAGGGTCTGCGCCAGGTCTTCGAAATCAGCGACCTGGGCGCCGACATCATCAAGGACCGCATTGCCAAATACGATATCGATGCGGACTTTTGCCATGGCTATGGCTACATGGGTTTCAACGCCCGCCAGGAAAAGACCCTGCGGGCCTGGGAAAAAGATTTCAAGTCGATCAACAGCAAGCACGAGATCCGCTTTCTCGGCGGCTCCGACGTCCGGCAGATCATTGGGTCCAACGCGTACGGCAGCGCATTGCTGCACATGGGCGGTGGGCATGTGCACTCGCTGAACCTGCTGTTGGGCGAAGCCAAGGCACTCGTCAGCCACGGCGTGCGGATCTTCGAGAACAGCCCGGCGCTGGAGGTCAGTTATGGCGAACGCATCACCGTGCGCACCGGCCGTGGCTCGGTCAGGGCCAGCAAGCTGTTGTGGGCCTGCGACAGCTTCCTGAACAAGCTCGAACCGGAGCTGCATCGCTCGACCATCAACACCTATGCGTTCCAGATGATGACCGAGCCGCTGTCGGATGAGCTGATCCAGCGCATCAGCCCGATTCGCGGCGCCTACAGCGACATCCGGCCGGTGATCGACTACTACCGCGTCACCAACGAGAACCGCCTGCTGTTCGGCGCGGCAACGCCGTTGGTCGAGCATATCCCGCAGGATCTGAAGGCGTGGAACCGGCGCCTGATGCTGAAGATTTTCCCTTACCTGAAGGATGTGAAGATCGACCTGGCCTGGGGCGGCCCCATGGCGTGCAGCCCGAACCTGTTCCCCCAGGTCGGCACCCTGCCCGGCCGCAGCAATGCGTTTTTCGTCCAGGGCTACTCGGGTTTCGGCGTCACGCCGAGCCACATCATCTGCAAGGTGCTGGCCGAAGGCATGAGCGAAGGCTCGGCGCGCTACGACCTGGTCAGCTCGATCAACCGTCCGACCATCATCGGCAAGGACGCGATCCGTCCGCTATTGCTGACCGCCGGCAAGTCCTGGCATCAGTTGTCGGGTTACTGGAATGGTCGTCGTTGACAACACCCTGATACAGCCACTGTGGGAGCGAGCCTGCTCGCGAAAACAGTACGACAGTCGACATTGATGTTGCCTGACTCAACGCTTTCGCGAGCAGGCTCGCTCCCACAGAGGGCACGCTTGACCCGGATTGAACATACACCCCGACTTTTATCAGGAGATATCCCATGCCGCTTACCACCCTCGAAAAAAACATCCAACTGTCCGACCTGGACGCCTGGGGCACCGTTGCCGACCTCGGTTCGCAGATTCTCGAAGGCGAAGTCAAAGCCTTCGGCAAGATGACCTTCGGTGCGCCCACCGACCCGGTCAGCAGCGCCTACTTCGGCACCACACAAGGCAAGTTCCGCATGGTCTATCCGTTCGCCGAACAGGCCACCGTGGTCACCGGCGAAGTGGTCCTCACCGACGAAGCCACCGGCCAGAGCACCCGCTACAAGGCCGGCGACAGCTGGTTCGTGACCAAGGGCACGCCCGTCCTGTGGGAAGTGGTCAGCGAAAGTTTCGTGAAACACTACTTCGCGGTAGCCTGACCGATTCCGGCTGCCGGCCCCCGTCGGCAGCCTCCTGGCGGAGTCTGGAAAATGAATGTCATCGCTGTACAAGACATCGCAAGTCATTGCCTGAACGCCTTCACGCAACTCATTCCCGCCAGCCGGGCGGCGTTCTATCGCGTAGACCGGCATTTGCAGGCCTACGACTTCAGCTTGCACGGCATGAGTGGCGAGATGCACCAGGACTATCTCGACCATTACTGCGCGTTCGATCCGCTGCGCCCGCGAAACTGTCTCTCCAGTCCGAGCGTCGTCCCGCTGAGCCTGGCCATGGCCCGCCAACCGGTCCGCGACAATCATTGCTACCAGCGTTTCCTGCAGCGCTATGGCGTGGTGGATGTCGTGGAAGTGTTCGTCCACCGCGCCGGCCAGCCGCAAGCGGCGATTTCAATGCTGCGCACCGCCGAACAAGGCGCGTTCACCGGCCAGCAATTGAGCCAGCTCAGCGCGCTGCAAACGTTGCTGCACCTGGCGGTGGCCCAGTTGCCCAGCGCGGACGACGGTCTCAGCCAGCTAACGCCCAAGGAGCGGCAGATTGCGCTGTTGCTGCGCGAGGGCGCCAGTAACAAACAACTGGCCCGAGCACTCGACATCGGCCTGCCGACAGTCAAGACCCACCTGATCAACCTGTTCCGCAAGACCGGCGTGAGCAATCGTACCGAGCTGGTCAGCAGCCTTTTCCTGTAACACCGAGCCTGTGGCACCGCCCCGTGGCGAGGGAGCTTGCTCCCGCTGGGCTGCGCAGCGGCCCCAGAAAAGGCGACTCGGTCTATTTGAAAAATCGCGATAACCGATTTCAGGACCGCTACGCGGCCCAGCGGGAGCAAGCTCCCTCGCCACAAGAGCTTTGCTCAACCCTTTGGTTGATAGGCCGACGCTCTGCCAGGCGCCATGATCCGAGTGGCACATTCAACCACCGGAGCCTTGCAATGAGTACTTCTTCAGACTGGATCACCGTCGGCGCCCTGGCCGATGGCTTTGCCCCCGAAGCCTTCATCCTGCCGAACCTCGCCGACCTGGACGGCAAGACCTTTACCCTGCACTTTGCCAATGGCTGGCAGATCGAACATCGCTTCGAACAGGACGCGCTGAGCTGGGCAGCAGCCGACGGACATTCCACCGGCACCGCGCCGTATCGAGCCACGTCGGTGCGTCCGGGCTTGTACCTCGTCGACTTCATCAAACGCGAAGATGGCCAGACGTGGTCGGTGAGCCTGGTGCTCGATACCGTCAGCGCCGCGTTCACCGCCGTGATCGGGCGCATGCCCGCCGAGGCGCAAACCCTCGAAGGCCTCTACAGCCGCGCATTGGCCGGCAAACCGCTGACCTCGGTGGAAGTCGAGTTCCTCCACGGCACGCTGGATCGTCCATGGCAACCGGGCCTCTGCCCTCACGCACCGACGAGCGAACTGGTGGGGCTGCGCAACCTGTATCGCTACAGCCCGAGTGAAGTCTACGAACACATCTACCTCAACCAGCGTTTTTATTCCTGGCAGTGCCTCAAGGGCGTTGAACAAGGCCTGTGCGACACCGACCGCTGCGACACCTACAAGATTGCCGATCAGCTGTACCTGTTCGTCTGGCGGGAGAAGATCATCCCGACCCTGGGCCTGGTGCTGATCGACCTGCAGCAGCACCGTAGTGACGGCAAGATTTTCGGTTACGCCGGCGCATCCTTCGACGAGTTCTCGAACTTCCCGGTCAGCTCCTATTGCCAGGTACTCAACCAGACGGAGTACCCCGATGCCTGAGCCAAGCACTGTGGTGATCACGGGTGCCGGCACCGGTATCGGTGCCGCTTGCGCCCGCCTGTACGCCGCCGAGGGCGCCAACCTGGTGCTGATCGGCCGGCGCCGCGAGCCGCTGGAGCAACTGTCAGAGGAAATCGGCGGCCTGGTGCTGGTGGGCGACGCGGCGTGCCCGGCGACGTGGGACGGTTTCGTCGCACAGATACGCCAACGCTTTGGCCGACTTGACGTGCTGCTGGCTTGCGCCGGCGGGCTGGGCCAGGGCAGCGCCACCGACACCAGCCCGTCGGCGTGGGAAGCGGCGCTACGCAGCAACCTGGACAGCGCCTTTTACAGCGCTCGTGCCTGCCTGCCGCTGCTGATGGAAAGCGCCGGCAATATCGTGTTGGTCGCCTCCATCGCCTCCCTGGCAGCCGGACCGCAGGTCTGCGGCTACACCACCGCCAAACATGCGCTGCTCGGCCTCAATCGCTCGCTGGCGCGGGACTACGGACCACGCGGTGTGCGCGTCAACGCGGTTTGCCCTGGTTGGGTACGCACGCCGATGGCCGATGAAGAGATGCAGGCCTTGATGCAGTTCCACGGTGAGAATCTGCAACAGGCCTATGCCCGGGTCTGCGCCGATGTGCCGCTGGGCAGGGCCGCGAGCGCCGAGGAAATCGCCCGGGCTTGTCGTTTCCTGGCCTCGCCGGATGCTTCGATCATCACCGGCGCGACGCTGGTGGCCGATGGCGGATCCAGCATCGTCGATGTGCCGACGCTGGCCTTCAGCCGAATGGAGCAAGCAAATGCCTGATGATCTGGATTTCTCCGGCAAGACGGTGCTGGTGACCGGCGGCGCGCAAGGCATCGGCCGGGCCATCGTTGAAGGGTTTGCCTGGCGTGGGGCGCGAGTGGTCATTGCCGACCTGGATCTGGCGGGGGCCGAGGCTGTATCCAGCGACCTGCGCGCCAGCGCTTACCCGGTGGATGCCATGGGCGTCGACCTGGCCGACGCCACGGCCATTACGCAAATGATCGCCAAGCTGGAACAACGCACCGGCAGGCTGGATGTGCTGGTGCACAACGCCGGCTATTTCCCCCTGACGCCCTTCGCCGAAATCACGCCAGCGGTGCTGGAGCGAACGCTGGCGGTGAATCTGTCAGCGTTGTTCTGGCTGACCCAGGCCGCACTGCCGATGTTCCGTCGCCAGGGTCAGGGCTGCGTGCTGGTGACCTCTTCGGTGACCGGCCCGCGCGTAGCCTACCCGGGCCTCAGCCACTATGCGGCGTCCAAGGCCGGGGTCAACGGCTTCATCCGCAATGCGGCGTTGGAGCTGGCGGCGGAGAATATCCGCGTCAATGGCGTCGAACCGGGGATGATCGCAACACCAGCCATGGCCAACCTGGGGGACGCCCAAGTCAACCACGACATCGCCCGCCGAGTACCGCTGGGGCGACTCGGCAAACCGTCGGACATCGCCGGAGCCATGCTGTTCCTGGCCTCGGACCTGGCCGCCTACGTCACCGGCCAGACCTTGATCGTCGATGGCGGCTCGACGTTGCCTGAGGTTTGAGCCCTGTTCGCGATAGCGGTGGCTCAGTTGGCATCGTTGCTGGACCAACCGCCGCCTTCGCGAGCAAGCTCGCTCCCACACTGTTTTGTGTTGATCACTTGATCCGGAGTCAACCCGGTCACCTGTGGGAGCGAGCCTGCTCGCGAAGGCGATGGTCAAGCCACCCCTTGCGCCTGCTGCAACTGGCTGGAGCGGAACGCCTTGGGCGACTGTTCGAATTGTTTCTTGAACGAACGGCTGAAGTGCGCCGAATCGGTGAAGCCCCATTTGTAGGCAATCGAGGTGATCGACTCGTCCCGCAAGAAAGGATTGGCCAAGTCATCGGCGCTGCGCTTGAGGCGGGCGCGCTGGATGTAGCGGCACACGCTGTCATCCTGCTCTTCGAACAAGCGGTACAGGTGTCGCACCGAGATGTTCAAGCGGTTGGCCAGGCCGACCGGGCTGAGACCGGGTTGGGTCAGGCATTCATCAATGACTTTCTGTACGTAGCTGCGCAGATGACTGCCTTGCAACCCGACGCTGTCGCCGCACAGGTCGGTTTCATGCTCCAGCGCCGATCCCAACAGCGAGACAAAGGCGTTCTGCAGGGCTTCGCCCTCCCCGGCGCTGCTTTCGCCGTCCAGGGTGTCCTTGCAGAGCTGGTCCACCAATACGTGCAGCATTCTTCCGCAAGCCTTGCTTGAAGAAATCTTGCCGAAGGTCTTGCTGTCGCCGCCCAGTCGCCTGGCGACGTCCCGCCGAGATAACGACAACACGGCATGCTCGATCAGGCCGAACGGGCTGATTTCAAGGGAACCCACCGAATCCATCAGCAACAGCTCGCCGGGAGCCAGCTGGATGCTCGTGCCATTTTGGGTGATACGCGAATAACCGCTGCGCTGGCTGACCAGGAAACAGTCCTGGTCATCATCGTGATCCGGTTTGCATAGCTGGCGCCTGATGGTACCGGCATTGGTGCGCAGGTTGGCGAGTGAGAGGCCGCCGCGCTGAAAGGTCGACACTTCGCCAATGAACAACGCGCGATTGAAGGCCAGCTCCGTCTCGAAATGGCCGCATGTCGCGCGCAGGTCCCGATTCCAGGTGTCCAGCCCGCCTTGCCCAGCCTGTTGCATGCTCATGGCGCTCTCCACAATGGCTTATTGTTTTTGTGCGGCAATAGTTAACATGTTATCTAAATGCGCGCAACAAGTCCCTGATCGCCAGAGCAGTAGCAGGAATGATGCCAGGCAAAACGAAAACTCAGAACGTCGAGAGTACCCTCCGCAGCCCACCCAGCGTTGCGAACAAGGCATCGCGTTGCAACGGGCTCAGCGCGATGTAGCGGCGGAACGAGGGCATCCGGTTGACCACCTCGCTGCCGCCCACATGCTCCAGTCGCACAGACCATTGCCGGCCTTGCAGCTCGATGTCCAGGCGCTTGAAGTCCAGCGGCATCAGGGCGGCGTAAAGCGCACGATCACCTTCGATGGCCGTCCGCAGCCGGACCGACAACGCGTCACCTCCCTTCAACTGGCGGCAACGAATGCCGCTGCGCCGAATGGCTCCGCCATGGTGCAATTGCAGGCGCGCGTTGCCCTCTCTCGACGCAGGTACGTGCAACACGAACTCGGTCGTTACCACGTGCATCAGCAACTGCGACTCGGTGCGCTCGACGATCTCCAGTTGCAGGCTCCCATCGTCGGTGACCATCGCCGCCGCCCCCGGCATCGACACTTCAAACCGCGCCAGTGCGAGGTTGCGTCGCAAATGCTCCAGCGTTACCCCGGGTCGATAACCGGCCGGGGCGCGACGGGCGCTGAACAGCTCAGACAGCTTTTGCAGCAGGCTCGATAAACTCGCCGACAGGTTGCCCTGGCTCATGGGAAAACTCCTTGGCCAGCACGTCTTCGACGGTCGCCGGCTTGAATGGATTGACCTTCTGCACCACCAGGGTCCAGAACAGGGCGTAGGCCGCGGTACCGCCAAGCATCACGGCGAAGGGCACATAAATGTCCGCCGGCTTCATGCCCGGCGGCGTGATGAACCACATGCCCAGGACGATGCCGACGCTGGACAGGATCTGTGGCAGCGGGAAAAACGGCGAGCGGTAGGCCCGGGGCAAATCGGGACGGCGGACGCGCAGGCTGATCACCGAAATCGTCACCAGCAGATAGGCAAAACTCCAGGCGCACACCGCCGCCAGTACCAGATGCATGATGTTATCGGTGTTACCGCCGAGCCACAGCGCATGCAGGCAAGGGATCAGCATCGCCACCAGGATGCACAGCAACGGCGTCTTGAAACGAGGATGCAGGTAGGTGAAAACCTTGGGCAGTGCGCCGTCCACTGCCATGCCATAAAGGATGCGCGGTACGCCGGCCATCAGCGTATTGATGGTCGCGGCGCCGGCAAACAGGAAGCCGATCCCCAGCCACATCGGCCCGATGTCGCCCATCACCTGCTCGGCGAAGCGCGGAATTGCCATGGGCGTGTCCAGCAGGTGCACGCCGCTGGTGGCATCGAGCAGCACGTTTTCCACCTGGCGCTTCATCGCCGCGCCATAGATGAACATGCAGGCCGCGACGCTGAACAGGCCCAGCATCATTGCCCTCGGCATGGTCCTGGCTGACTGGCGCAGGTCCGGCGCCAGTGGCGTGACGAATTCGCACCCGACGAACATGAACATTGCCATGCCCACCAGCGACAGCACCGTGACCAGGTCGGTCCCGACCACGGACGCGCCGAACCAGCCCTCGAGTTCCACCGCCGGCGCGGCGATCAGCCCCAACACGCCGAACACCATCAGAGTCGTCCACATGCCGAAGGTCAGGATGATTTCGGCGCGGCCAAAAGCACTGACGCCGAATGCATTGAGTACACCAAACACCACCACGAAACCCACGCCCAGCAGCCAGGAACCGCCGGCCGATTCGACCAGGGTATTGAGGTGTTCGAAGTTCACCAGGGCCATGACCCCGGCCAGGATGGTTTCCGCCGTTCCGGCAAACACATGGACGATCAGGTACGCCGACAAAGTGCCGGTAATCGCGAAGAAGCGCCCCATGCCGCAGTTGATGTAATCGTAGACCGAGCCGGTGGTCGGCAAGATCGATGCGGCTTCGGCGAACGTCGTCGCCTGGGCCAGCATCATCACCACCGCGATCAACATCGCCATGGCGAAGGCGCTGCCACCGATGCCGAACCCCATGGTGGCGGTCAGGATGACCGGGCTGGCCATGATCAGGCCAATGGTGCTGGCCAACGCAGTGGGAAAACCCACCGTACCCCGGTTCAGATGCTCGGTGAGCCTGTCATTGATCGACATGGTGCGGATCCTCGAAAAACGGACTTTTAGTATGGGTGCTACCGCCGTCCGGGCACTGGCGTTCAAGCCTTCCCCAGCCAGTCCCTGATTAAAACGGCGTTGCGTGCAGGATCACTGTGCGCCGCCCTCGCCCCGAGCGTCTTGCCCATGCCTGCCGCCGGTCTTGTAGCTGCCTGCCACTGCCACAGCCATGGCGGCCAGGATCAATACCTTGGCAGGCTGGTGAAAGACTTCGCAGCCCAGGCTCTCCCTAATGCGCGCTCCGCTGTCCTATCGCACTGGGGAAAACACCATGGAGCACACTCGTCAATCACGCCTGCCACGCCAGGCCATCGGCCTGGGCATCGCCTTGCTGGCGGCAGGCTCATCGGCCCAGGCCATCGAGCTTTACGCGGACGATGACACCACCGTCAGCGGCAACTTTCTCGCGGTCTACGGTCTGTTCAACAGCCGCAAGAACTACGACAGCAGCGCCGGCGGTTCGAGCTGGCGCGAAGGTTTCATCAAGTATGGCCTGAGTATCGAGCAGACACTCGACGGCCGCGGGAACCTCTACGGGACCGCCAACCTGGTCAGCTCCGGCACCTGGGGCGATGGCGATGCGGCGGGCCTGAGCGACGGCTCAGAACGCACCACGAAATTCGACGAGGCCTTCGCCGGTTGGCGCTCCGGCGATCTGTTCCCGCTGTTGGGCAAGGATGGCGTCGACCTGTCCTTCGGTCGCCAGGTGATTACCCTTGGCGACGGTTTCATCATCAACGACGACGGCCTGAACGTCGGCAAGGGCGTGGCCGATGGCGAACTCAATCGCGGCGGCGCCTATTACCTCGCCGCCCGGCACGCCTTCGACAAGACCGCGGTGCTGCGCCTGGGCGACAAGGACGGCGTGCATGGGAGCCTGTTGTGGTTCAAGTCCGACAATCGCGCCCAAGCCAACACCGAGATGGCCGCCGGCACCCTGGAATACACCGCAGCACCCGGCACCCTCGGGCTGACCTACATCCATGGCATCGACGTGGATGAGCACTACGCCAGTGACTTGCAGAAACAACGCGACGGCATGGACATCTACAGCCTGCGCGGCGCGGGCGATGCCGGTATCGAAAACGCGCACTTCTCCTTCGAATACGCCTGGCAAGACAAGGACGCCGGTCCTCAGAAAGCCTGGTACACCGAAGCCGGTTATACCTTCGCCGAGCTGCCCTGGAGCCCCGACCTGACCTATCGCTACAGCCGTTATTCGAAAAACTGGGACTCGATGTTCACAGGCACCAACCGAGGTCATGGCACCTGGTTCCAAGGCGAAGTGGCGGGCAATTATGCCGGCCCGTTCAACAGCAACACGGCCATCCAGCACGTCGGCCTCAAGCTCAAGCCAACCGAGACCGTGACGATCGGCGCATTGTTTTTCGACTACAAGACCTTGCACACCGCGCAAGCGCTGAACCTCGACGGTCGTGAGCTGGACCTGTACGTCGAGTGGGCAGCCAACGAGCACCTGATCATCACGCCGCTGCTGGGCCTGTACAAGCCAGAGAAAGACGCCAGCAACGGAGGCAACCAGGTGGGTGGCAACGGCACCAATGTCTACAGCCAGTTGGTGGTGGCGGTTCCGTTCTGAGCGTCAGCCCCGGAATTGGCAGCCACAGACATGCGACGCGGCAGGCACGGTCAAGCCCGCCCGGCCTCCCAAGGGTTAGTCTCGGGGCTTTCCCTTGCCTGCGAACAGGAACTTCCCATGAGCGATATTGCCCTGCTGCCCGAGGTCCAAGCCTTCCTTGGCCGACATCACGCGCTGTTCATCGACGGTGCTTATGTCGAAAGCCAGAGCCGACAGACGCTGGATGTGATCAACCCGGCCACGGGCCAGGTCATCGCCCAGGTCTGTGACGCCGTTCCTGGCGATATCGATGCGGCGGTCGAGTCGTCCCGGCGCGGTTTCAAGCAGTGGTCCCAGGCCGCCCCGGCGGTCCGCGGGCATGTATTGCTGAAACTGGCGGACCTGATGGAGCAACACCGCGAGGAGCTGGCACAGATCGAAACCTGCCAATCCGGCAAGATCATCCATATCTCCCGCGCTTTCGAAGTCGACCAGGCTGCGCACTTCTTGCGCTACTACGCCGGCTGGGCGACCAAGATCAGCGGCCAGACCATTACCCCGTCGCTGCCCTCCTTCGCCGGTGAACGCTACACGGCGTTCACCCTGCGCGAACCGGTGGGCGTGGTGGTCGGCATCGTGCCGTGGAATTTTTCGACGATGATCGCCATCTGGAAACTCGCCTCGGCGTTGGTGACCGGTTGCAGCATTATCATCAAGCCCAGCGAGTTCACTCCGCTGACTATCCTGCGCATCGCTGAACTGGCCATGGAGGCCGGTCTGCCGGCGGGCGCGTTGAACGTGGTGACGGGTAGCGGCCTGGTGGGCAAGGGCTTGATCGAGCATCCAGGCACCAACAAGGTGTCGTTCACCGGCTCGGTGCCTACCGGCATCGCCGTGGGCCAGGCGGCGATGAACGCTGGGCTGACCCGGGCGACACTGGAACTGGGTGGCAAGAACGCTGCGGGATTCCTGCCTGATGTGGATCCTGAGGTGGCGGTCAATGGCATCATCGAGGCGGGTTTCCTGCACTCCGGGCAGATTTGCGCGGCGGCCGAGCGGTTCTTTGTCCACCGCTCGCAGATCGAACCGATCATGCGCAAGCTCGCCGAACGCCTCAGTCAGCTCAGCATCGGCTCGCCGCTGGATGAAGCCACGCAATTCGGTCCGGTGACCAACCGTCAGCATCAGCAGAAACTCGGCGAGTATTTCGCCAGGGCGCGGGCACAGAACAACACGATTGTTCACGGCGGCAAGCTGATCGACAGGCCTGGCTGCTATGTCGAGCCGACCATCATCCTCGCCAACCATCGAGATGATGCGCTGCTCAATGAAGAAACCTTCGGCCCGATCGCCACCTTCCTGCCCTACGACACCGAGGAGGAACTGCTCGACCTGATGAACGACTCGCCCTACGGGCTGAGCGCCAGCCTTTGGACCAACGACCTGGGCAAGGCCCTGCGCATGGTGCCCGCCATTGAAGCCGGCACCGTCTGGGTGAACATGCACACCCTGCTCGACCCCGCCGTGCCATTCGGCGGGAGCAAGTCCTCGGGTATCGGCAGGGAGTTCGGCAGCGCGTTCATCGATGACTACACCGAGCTGAAGTCGGTGATGATTCGGTATTGAGTATGTTGGGCACCGGATAGAATCCGGCGCCCAACAGACGCATATACCCGTGGCGAGGGAGCTTGCTCCCGCTCGGTTGCGTAGCGACCGCAAGCTTGGGCCTGCTGCGCAGTCCAGCGGGAGCAAGCTCCCTCGCCACGGTAGGTTTTGCGTCAGTTTTTTATCCGGTGGGCATTGACCGGCGGTACACGCCCGCGCCACGGCTGGGCGCGTTCCAGTTGGGCGGCCAGGGCCAGCAAGGTGCTTTCTTCGCCGAACCGCCCGGCAAAATGCGCGCCCAGCGGCAGGCCGTTTGCGCTCCAGGACAACGGTACCGACATCGCCGGCTGGCCGCTGGCATTGAACAGCGCCGTGAACGGCGAGTAGCTGTGGAATCGCTCGATGAGTGCCTCAAGGCTCATGCAGACGTCCTCAACGTTGAGCTCGCCAATCATCACCGGTTCGCGGGTCAGGACCGGAGAAAGGATCACGTCGTAATCCTGCATGAACACCGCCAATTGGCGGCCCAGCGCATGAATCCATTCCACCGCGCCGACGTACTGGGCGCCGCTGACGTTGCCTTTGTCCCGCAGGATGATCCGGGTGCGCACTTCCAGTTCCTCAGCCTGCACCGCGGCCCCGCGCATCTGGCCGAGCAGGTCGACGTAATGGCGGGTACTCGCACCAATGATGGTGAAGACCTGATCAAGAAACTCCGGCAACACCACCGGCAAGCTCACCGGTTCGACGCGATGGCCCAAGGTTTCACACAACCTGGCGACCTCGCCCACCGCCTGTAGGCTTTGCGCGGAGGTGCCCCAGGGGCCGAATTGCTCGACCAGGGCAATGCGCAACGGCTTCGGATCGCGCTGCAGCGCCGTCACGTAAGGCTGCGCCTGAAGCGGCGCGGCATACGGCGCGCCCGGATCAATCCCGGCGGTGGAATCCAGCAACGCAGCGCTGTCGCGCACCGACAGGGTGATTGCATGGGGCGTGCCCATCCCTGCCCAGCCTTCGCCGATCATCGGCCCCGACGGCAGCAATCCGCGGCTGGGCTTGAAGCCGAACACCCCGCAGCACGACGCCGGCACCCGCAACGAACCGCCGCCATCGTTGCCGTGGGCGAACGGCACGACCCGGGCCGCCACCAATGCGGCCGCGCCGCCGCTGGAGCCGCCGGCGCTGCGCTCGGTACTCCACGGGTTGCGCGTGGCGCCGAAGCGCGCCGATTCGGTGGAGTAAGACGTGCCGAACTCAGGCGACGTGCTGGTCCCCAACACCTGGCATCCGGCATTTCTCAGGCGCGTCACCACTTCCGCTTCAAAATCCGCGCGGCAGGCGCCCAGCGAGCGGGAGCCGTTGGTCATCGCCGCGCCCTGGACCGGCGAAAACAGATCCTTGATCAAGGTTGGAACGCCGGCAAACAGGCCCTGCCCGGCCTGAGGCGCACGCGCCGCCTCCCGGGCCGAATCGTAAAGCCGTTCCGCCACGGCGTTAAGCTGCGGTTCGACCCGTTCCAGGCGCTCGATAGCCGTCTCCAGCAGCTCGCCGGGCTGGACCTCACCGCGCCTGACCCACTCGGCCAGGGCGGTCCCGTCTTCGCTGTCCATCAATTGGTGGATGTCTTGCAGACTCATGGTTTCAGATTCCTTGTTCATGACGATTGACGAGATCCGGCGACGTCCGCCTGTCGATGGCCGCGCGTGCGTAATCCGACCGCCACCCAGAGCAGTGCCGCCGCGAGACTGGCGAAGGCCAGCCATTGGATGGACTGACGAAGGTCACCGGCAAAGGCACCGACGAATGCCACCACCAACGGACTGATGAACTGGCCGATGTAGAGAAACGAGGTGAACCCGCCCAGGCCTCGGCCACGGGTGGTGGCGGTCAGCGCATTCATCACCGGCGCCATCACGTTGGGCACCAGCAACCCGGCGCCTAACCCTTGGACAAACACCGCCAACAGCACCGCGTTGTAGCTTTGCGCGCGCACCAGCAGGCACAGCCCGAGGCCCATCAGGGCGAGCAACAGCGCGTTGCAACCGGCAATGCCCAAGCGTCGGCGCAGCAACGGCCACGTCAACGAGCCAACGAGTGTCGCCAACAGGCTCAACCCCGCCGCCAGGCCGATCAGAGTGCTGGAGGTCACGCCCAGGCCGACCAACAGCGTGGGGGCCTGGATCGGCATGACGAAGGTCAGGACCATGCCGCTCACGATCATCAGGTAGCCCACCACCAGCTGCAGCAACGCGACTTTGCCCGGCGCCGATTCATCGGGGCGCGCGTCGACCGTCCGCAGCTTGGCCACCGGCGGCTCCCAGAGGATTTTCATCATGGCCGGCACCAGCAACAACGGCAGCAGGTACAGCAGGAACGGCGAGCGCCACGAATGTTCCCCGAGGGCCCCGCCGACGACGAAGAACAGCGCCCCCACCAGGCCGATGGTCACCACTTGCCGGTTGACGTAGCGCAAGCGTTCCTCGCCGTGCCAATAGTCGGCAATCAAGGTCGCGCAACAGGTCATGACCGCCGCCTCGGCACAGCCAAACAGCAAGCGCGCGCCGACAATCGCCGGCAAGTTGTCGAGCAGCGCCGGCAACGCGCCGAGCACCGCATAGAGCAAGGTGGCGATCACCAGCAAGGCCTTGCGTCCGACCCGGTCGGCCAACCAGCCGGCCAACGGCGCGCAGAGGGCAATCGCCAGGGCGGGCCCGGTGATTGCCAGCGGCACCAACAAATCGGCGCGAGGCTCGACGGGGCCGAACTCGGCGGCCAGCCGAGGAAGAATCGGCGTGACCATTACCGAGCCCATGATGGTCAGGCTGCTGCCGAGCATCAGCACCAACCCTTCGCGCCGGCCAACTGCCTGACGCGGCGACGCCGTTGAAATGGAATTTGATGAGTTCATGACGTCCCCTTCAGAAACTGTGAGAAATGCGCAGGGCCGTGGTGTAGCCCTCGGCGCGGTTTCGCGCGTCGAATTCCTTGTAGACGTGCAGCCAGACCGGCGGCACGCCCGGTTTGAAATAGCCCACCGCCGGCCCCGCCGCGATAACCCGCGCGCGATTGCCTGCCTCAAGCCCCGGAGCATCGTCGTCTGTGAACTGGCGGTAGTAGTAGCCGCCCACACCCAGCGTCCAGGGGCCGACATGCTGGCCAACGGCGAATTCATGGCGATACTCGACGCCGCTTTTGTAGTCGGTGGCGGGGTTGCGGGTGTTCACGTCGACTTCGAAACTGGAGGACACCTCGAAGCCGGTGTCGGAGATATAGGTCGCGTTGAGGATCGGCGAGAATGTCCAGTGGTTCAGGCCCGGCGAGATCAGGCGGTCCTCGTCGTAGTCGCCGGTCGGTGCCTGGATCTGGAACTGGGCATTGACGAACAGGTTCGGCGACAGCGTCCATTGCAGGATCACCGGCAGCACCTGGATATCCGCCAGGCGAAACGGATCGGCTTCAAGGTCCAGCGGACCGACCGGCGTCTGCACCCGTACCGAAGCGTCCATCTTGAAGAACGGCACCACCGCGCCATAACCGTACTGGGCGCCAAGCACGGTGTAATCGGTCATGTGCATGTAAGCCACGCCGATGGACAGCACGTCGAGGGAAAGATTGTTGTCGCGGGAATTGCCGTGGCGATCTTTCTGCACGTTGGCCGAATAGAACGCCGTACGCAGCCCGACCGTGCCGAAGGGCGTGGCCGGCGGCATCATGCCAGCGCCGAAATCGTAGACCCCCACCGCGGTGGTCGGCGCGCCACTTTCAGTGGCATTGGCCATGGCGCAGGCGCCGATCAGCCCCACGGTGATCCACGCATTACGTTGCAGGTTTTTCTTTTTATTCTGATTCATCGAATGCCCCATCCCAACCATGTGGTGATGGGGTCATCCTAGGGAGCCGGTCCGCCAGCCGTTATCCGTTTTCAGCACAGATGCGTGCGCCGCAGGGTTTGTGAAGGGGTTTCGCCGAACAGGGTCCGATAGTCGCTGGAGAAACGGCTCAGGTGCCAGAAGCCCCAGCGTGCCGCCACCTCCTGCACGCCCCTGGCCTGGTCGCCAGCGCGCAGCTCCCGGCGCACGGCATTGAGGCGCAGCGCCCTTAAATAGGCCACCGGGTTGATGCCCAGGGTTTCCTGGAAGCAGTACTGCAATTTACGCCGGCTGGCGCCAATGTGGTTGCACAGGTCGAGGATCGACAGCGGCTCGTCGACATGGGCCAGGGCATATTCCCGGGCCCGGTCGACCATGCGCTTGCGGGCCGTCGGGGTCAGCGGCGGCGCCTGGTCGGGCGCCACCAGCTCCAGCAGGTGCAGCATCACCGTATCGCGCAGGCCACGGCGGATCGACTCGAAGCCCAACAATGACTCATGCCCCTGGCCGCCCCCTTCGAGTTCGTCGAAGAGTGCCGCCAGCTCAGCGGGCAAGGTCGAATCGCCGAGACGGTAACACTTGGGAAGATCGGTAATTCGAAAGTCGCTGCCCTGGCGCTCCAGCAGGTGCTCCAGGGCCTGCTCCTTGACGGCGACGCCGAGCAGGTCCAAGTGCTGGGGTGTGCGCAGGTCCGGCAGGTTGCGGCCGTGGGCGACCATCAGGCTCGGCTCGACAATCGGGTGCCCGCAGCAGAACACCGGCCCGTCAGCGCGCAACGGTACGCTGAAGGTAATCGCGCCCTCCCACGCCATGCCGCGCTTGGTCATGGCCTGATTAGAGCGGTCGCGCACCAGTTGCATCCAATCTGCACGGAACTCGATCAACTCGCCTTCGAAGCGTCCTGGCGTCAGTTGGTCGTAGCTCACCTGCCAGCCGCCCATGTTCCGCGCGTGCTCGTCGATGTCGCCGGTGCGGAACCGATTGATCGGCCGCGTCGGCAACCCGTCCGCCATGTCGTCGTTCATTCACCCGACCTTCGCTGATTCCAGGGTTATGGATCGAAGATCAGGCAAGTTCCATTCCGTCTCCCGGGTGACTCGCTCGATTGTGCCGAAAACGGCTAGTCAGCTGCCTGCGCCGCCGTGGGCTTCTTCAAAGAAGTAGTCCTTCCAGCT
This sequence comes from Pseudomonas sp. R3-56, assembly GCF_051132075.1. Taxonomy (NCBI): domain Bacteria; kingdom Pseudomonadati; phylum Pseudomonadota; class Gammaproteobacteria; order Pseudomonadales; family Pseudomonadaceae; genus Pseudomonas; species Pseudomonas sp. R3-56. Next base: position 3,198,415 of record NZ_CP071657.1, read on the forward strand.
GTCGGCCTTGTTCTTCAATACACCCAGCTCATGCAGTTTGTCGGCGTAGATATAGGTGCGTTGCGGGACCACGGTGAAATCGATTTCCGGGTCGCTGACGATCTTCTCCACCAGGGGCAATGGCAGCTTGGATTGCTCTACCCGGATGTACGTCTGGGCGGCGGCAGGTTTATCGGCCTTGATGATGTTCTGGGCTTCGACCAGCGCGGCGTAGAACGCCTTGTAGGTCTTCGGGTTTTCGTCGTGGAATTTCTCCGTGGTGTAGAGCACGTTGAACGTGGCCGGCCCGCCGAGCACGTCATAGGAGCTGAGGACTTTGTGCACGTTGGGGTTCTGCAACGCCTGGTACTGGAACGGCGGGCTGGAAAAGTGCGAATTGATTTCCGACTTGCCCGCGATCAACGCGGCCGTTGCGTCCGGGTGCGGGAGGCTGACCGAGATGTCGTCGAATTTCTTGTAGCGCTCGTTGCCGAACACCTTGGCCGTCTCGATCTGCAATGTGCGCGACTGGAAGCCGACACCCGCCGCCGGGACCGCGATCCGGTCCTTGTCGGTGAAGTCCTTGAGCGTCTTGATCCCGGGGTTGTTGGTCAACAGGTAGTTGGGCATCGAGCCCAGCGAAGCAATGGCCTTGACGTTCTGCTTGCCCCGGGTCCGATCCCAGATCGTCAGCATCGGCGGCACCCCGGCCGACACCACGTCGAGGGCGCCGGTGAGCAACGCTTCGTTCATGGCGGTGGCGCCGGAGATGCTGTTCCAGTCCACCTTGATATCCAGGCCCTGGGCCTTGCCATGTTTCTCGATGAGCTGCTGGTCACGCACGACGTCCAGGATCAGATAACCGATGCCGAATTGCTGGGCGATGCTGATCTTGCCTTCGGCATGGGCCAGCGGCCCGATTAGCAGGCTCGCCGCCAGGGAAAGAAAAAATACGGGACGCTTGAACGCCATGGCCGTGGCCTCTTATGGATAAATTCAGGCACCGACTTTAAAGCTATAAAAAATAAAATTTAAATACCTGTATCGCATAAAGATAGCACCTGAAGATTCAACGCGGCCGACTTGACATTGTCCGGGCGGAGGATTAATCACCCAGGGACACGGAGGCGCAGCCGCTGCCCCCTCCGAACCCGCCCATTCTTGAAACGAGCCGCGCGACCATGAACGAGATGACCTGTGACATCCGCATTGCCGCCGAGTCCGTATCCCAACCGCGCGCGCTGGTGTTCCTCGCCTATCCGCAGATGGGCCTGCTCGACCTGACCGGCGCCCAGACGGTGTTCTGGGCGGCCACCAAAGCCATGACCGAACGTGGCTTGCCCGGCTACCGGATGCACACCGCCAGCCTTGAAGGCGGTCTGATGCAGACCGCCGAAGGGCTGGTCGTGCAAACCTGCGCCCTGGGCGAGTTCGACAACGCCGTCATCGACACGCTGATCGTGCCTGGCGCGCCGAACATCCGTCAGGCGATGATCGACTGCGTCGAGCTGGTGGACTGGCTGCGCGCGGCCTCGACCAAGGCCCGCCGCACTGCTTCGGTGTGCAGCGGGACCTTCCTCATGGCCCAGGCCGGCTTGCTCGACGGCCGCCGCGCCGCCACGCATTGGGCCATGTGCGAAATGCTCAAGAGTGGCTTCCCCTTGATCGAAGTGGACCTCGACGCGATTTTTATCCAGCAGGACAGCGTCTGGACCTCGGCGGGCGTCAGCGCCGGCATCGACATGGCCCTGGCCTTGGTGGAAGCCGATTGTGGTCGCGATGTCGCGCTGCAAGTGGCCCGGGAACTGGTGGTGTTTCTCAAGCGCCCCGGTGGGCAGGCGCAGTTCAGCCAGTTGCTGCTGGCACAGACCCAGGACAGCGCCGGATTCGATGAACTGCACGCCTGGCTCGCCGAACACCTGGATGAGGCCGACCTGAGCATCGAGCGCCTGGCCCGGCAAGCGCGCATGAGCCCGCGCAACTTCGCCCGGGTCTACAAGCGCCAGACCGGACGCACCCCGGCCAAGGCCGTCGAGATGTTCCGGCTCGAAGCGGCCAGACGACTGCTGGAGGACTCCGAGCGCAACATCGATCAGATTGCCCGTTCGTGCGGTTTCGGCGACGAGGAACGGATGCGCTACACCTTCCAACGCCACCTCTCGATTTCGCCACGGGACTATCGCAACCGGTTCTCCCGCTGAGCTTGAACCGCGCTGTCGCGTCAGGCTACGCGCCTGGCTTGAGCCTGTGCTTCGGCCTGCTCACCGATGAACGCACAGCAGCGTGAACGGAGCCAGCGTTCTCCCGGGTCATTATGGGAAGTGCCTCAGGACGAGTGCCCGGTCTGGCAGGATTTCAGGGTTTTATGTCCTACCCCGAGGCGAGGGGCAGCTTTTAAGATTCAAGACGATGCCCCCGTGTCCACCGCCACCGGGACCGGACCGACAAGACAAAAGAAAGGTTGCAGCGTGCCCACACCCGCCATGATGTTCAAAAGCATCTACGACAGCCTTCGGTATCACCCGTCGCCGAAGGCGCCTGGGCCTTCAATGGGCATCAGCCCTCATCCGCTGGTCAACGCCCTGGGCTGGGCGGTTGGTCTGGTCGTGGCCTGCGGGATTGTCATCATCAATTCCGAAACCCATTCCGACCTGGCACCGACGCTGCTGTACATCACCTTGCTGCTGATGGCGGCCAACCTGTTTTCAATCAACCTGGTGATCACCGTTGCGCTGCTGTGCATGTTCCTGCTGACGGCGATGTTCCTGTACAACGGCGGTTACCACCGCTGGGAATCGATCACCGGGTTCTTCCGTTGCCTGACGGCCCTGTCAGCCATCGCGTTTCTCGCACTGCGCAGCAAGCATGCCTCGGACCGCCTGCGGCATAACCAGGCCTACCTGATCGAAGCCCAGGCGCAGTTGGCCCATGCCACGCGGCTGACGTCCCTGGGGGAAATGGCCGCCTCCATCGCCCATGAAGTGAACCAGCCGTTGACGGCCATTACCAGCAGCGGCGAAGCCTGTCGCCGCTGGCTGGACCGTCCGGTGCCCGACCTCAAGGAGGCCCTCGACTCGCTGGACCGGATCGTCGCCAACGCGTGCCGCGCCAGTGAAGTCATCAATCGGACCCGGGCGATGGCGCGCAAATGCGACCCTCTGCGTCGGCCCGAACGACTGGACGAAATCGTCAGCGAAACACTGGATCTGGTGCGCCACCAGCTGGCTCAGCACCAAGTCAGCCTGAAGGTAGACCTGACGGCGGCAAGCCTGGTCGACGCCGATCGGGTCCAGCTGCAGCAGGTGATCATCAACCTGGTCTCCAACGCTTGCCACGCCATGGAAACGCTCCCGGTGCGCGGCCGAATCCTTTATGTGCGCACCTGGACGCACGCGCACGACGTGCTGCTGGCGGTGACGGACCGGGGAATCGGCATCACGGCCGAGACACTGCCCTCATTGTTCAACCCGTTTTTTACCACCAGGGAAAACGGCCTTGGCATAGGCCTGTCGATCTGTCGCTCGATCATCGATTTCCATGACGGCAGGATCTGGGCTACCAGCGAGGCAGGCCAAGGCACCTCGTTTACCTTTTCGTTGCCGTTGTTAGCCAAAGCCTGACTTGTTGCGGACTCCTGCCATGAACCCAAGCCACGCCATGCCCCCTGCCCTCGCCCATGAACCGATTGTCTACGTGGTCGACGACGACGCATCGTTACGCGAAGCCCTTCGCAGTCTGCTGCGTTCCATTGGCCTGTTGGTCGAACTGTTCGACTCGGTGACGGACTTCATGGGCCATCCACGTCCCGACGCACCCAGTTGCCTGTTGCTCGATGTGCGCCTTCGCGGCACCAGCGGACTGGACTTCCAACAGCAGTTGGCGAATGCCGGAATTCATCTGCCGATCGTATTCATGACCGGGTATGGCGACATTGCCATGACCGTGCGGGCCATGAAGGCTGGCGCGGTGGATTTCCTGACCAAGCCGTTTCGCGAACAGGACCTGATCGATGCGGTGTCCGCTGCCCATCAGCGCGACCGACTGCGCCGCGAAGCCGAGCGTGGCCAGCAGGCGCTTCAGGACCGTTACGCCACGTTGACCGCCCGGGAGCGCCAGGTGATGGCACTGGCAGCGTCGGGCCTGATGAACAAACAGATCGCCGGGCAAATAGGCCTGAGCGAGATCACCGTCAAGATCCACCGAGGCCAGGCCATGCGCAAGATGGCTGCGCGTTCGTTTGCCGACCTGGTGCGCATGGCCCAGGCCCTGGAACCGGGCCGCGATCGTTGAAAGTTCATACCCACGTATACTAGGCGCGGCTTTTGGACCGCGTATCTTGCAGTGATAGGGGCGCTTTAATAGCGACCTGATATTACTGCCAGGTTTCGAAATGTCCGACACTGCACTAATTTCTGTTATCGATGACGATGACTCGGTTCGAGTTGCATTGGATGGTTTGCTGCGCTCTCACGGGTATCGCGTCAGGACTTATGCCAGTGCCGTCGCCTTCCTGTCTTCAGCCGGGTTTGAACACACCGCATGCGTGCTGTCGGACATACAAATGCCGGGCATGACGGGCATTCAGTTGTGCGATGAGCTCTATGCCCGAGGGATCGACATTCCGCTTGTTTTCATCACGGGCCTGCCTGTTGTGCCCGCGCTGGCCATACCGGGGGGTTGCGGTCCCGTGGCGGTTTTCCCCAAGCCGTTCAGGTGTGGGGAGTTGGTTGCTTGCATCGAGTCGATTCTTGAACGGTCGGTTTAGATTGGTGTGTATATCCCGCGATGGCAGTAGGTCAGCCAATGAAGTGTTGGATGGGCTGGCCCCTTCGCGAGCAGGCTCGCTCCCACCGGGGTTTTCTGTATGCCATGAATCAGCGTTTGCCAAAAATCCAATGTGGGACATGAAATCTGTGTTTGTCGAAAATCCAATGTGGGAGCGAGCCTGCTCGCGAAGGCGATGGGTCAGTTGCATAACTGCCAGCATGTGCCCCGCTCTTGCTCTTGCTCTTGCTCTTGCTCTTGCTCTTGCTCTGCTTTTGACTTTGATCTCAGCGCCCCATTAACCACGCTGGCCGAACGCAGGCATTGCGCAGTGGGCAACCCGGCATGGATGCCGGGTTAGCCGCGCTGGGCCATGGATGGCCCTTCGCGGCGGCCCACGGAGCAATGCCGGAGTGAGGGCATGCCGAGCCTAGGCGAGGCACCGAGTGGTGGGGCAAGAGCGTTTTGCTTACTTTTGCGCTTCTCAAAAGTGAGCCGCCGTAAGGGCGGAACCCTAAGTGGCCGCGACTGCAGGAACGGATATGCACACATACCTCCGTATACCCCCCTCACACCCACGCATACCCCCACTGACCCTATGTAGAAGTGTCTAACCCAAATCCACCCCCTACCATCTCCCACAGCGAACCGAAGCTGAATACGCCCGATGATTTCAACCATCAGGCCCCACACCTTCGGGTACCTCGCAACACGGTCACGCTGAAAACTCAACAATTCAACGTATCGATTTTCGCCTTCGGGAGCTCATCATGAAACAGCACATCTTGATTGTCGGCGCCGGTTTCGGCGGTGTATGGAGCGCACTCAGCGCCGCCCGCCTGCTCGACCAGCATGATCGCAACGACGTACAGATCAGCGTCCTGGCCCCCCAGGCGGAACTGCGTATCCGCCCGCGGTTCTACGAGCCGAACGTCCATACCATGATGGCGCCGTTGGGCGCGCTGTTCGATGCGGTCGGCGTGAACTTCGTCCAGGGCGTGGCCGAGAACATCGATGTCAGCCGCAAGCAGATCAGCTACCGCGACGTGTCCGGCAGCCTCGCGACGCTGGGCTACGACCGACTGGTACTGGCAGCGGGCAGCAAGCTGGTTCGCCCTGACCTGCAAGGCATGCTTGAACACGCGTTCGATGTCGATGAGATCGAACAGGCAACACGCCTCGAAGCCCACCTCAATTCGCTCGGGAACCTGCCGGACAGTCCCGCACGCAATACCGTCGTCGTCGCAGGCGGTGGTTTCACCGGCATCGAAACCGCCACCGAAATGCCCGCCCGCCTGCGCGCCGTCCTCGGCAGCGATGCCGATGTCCGCGTGATCGTGGTCGACCGCGGCCCGAAAATCGGTGCGGCACTGGGTGAGGGAATCAGCCCTTCGATCATCGAAGCGTCCGAGCACCTGGGCATCGAGTGGATCCTCAATGCCTCGGTCGAATCGGTGGATGCCGGCGGTGTCACCCTCTCGGATGGCCAGCGCATCGAGTCCAGCACCGTTATCTGGACCGTAGGCTTTCGCGCGAGCCCTCTCACCGAACAGGTGCCCGCAACCCGCGACCGCCAGGGCCGGCTGCATGTCGACGGGCATTTGAAGGTGCTCGGGCAGAACGATATCTACGCCAGCGGCGACGTGACCTATGCCGCCACCGACGACTTGGGCAACTACGCGGTCATGTCCTGCCAGCATGCCATCGCCCTGGGTCGTTATGCGGGCAACAACGTTGCCGCCGACCTGCTCGGCGTCGCGCCGATGACCTACAGCCAGCCCAAGTACGTGACGTGCCTGGACCTGGGCGCCTGGGGCGCGGTGTACACCGAAGGTTGGGACCGCCAGCTCAAATTGGTTGGCGAGGAAGCCAAGGAGCTCAAGACCCAGATCAATTCGGTCTGGATCTACCCGCCCGCCGCCGATCGGGCAACCGCCCTGGCCGCAGCCGATCCATTGATTCCCGTAGCCTGATTCCTCTCGCCTGATTCACGCGCCCGGCCCGGCCAGTCCTTCTGCGCCGGTCTTTCCCAGACGCCTGCCAAGTTTGTTTCGGCGGGCGTTTTTTCTACCCGCGCGGCAAGCCAGCCTGCATATCGCCACTGCCCAGCAAAATCCGTTGCAACGTCCATCGCCCTGCATGAGCGACACACGGTAAGGTAGGCAAAAATCCGGATCGAGGTGTGTCGTGGCGTCCTACTCCCTGCGTCAGTTGAAGTACTTCGTGACCACCGTGGAATGCGGCAGCGTCGCCGAAGCCTCGCGCAAGCTGTACATCGCCCAGCCATCGATTGCCACGGCGGTAAAAGGCCTGGAGGACAGTTTCGGCGTGCAATTGCTGATACGCCATCACGCCCAGGGCGTATCACTGACGCCCGCCGGTGCGCGTTTCTATCGCAAGGCCCAGGAACTGCTGCGCATGGCCCGGGAGTTCGAACAGAACGCGCTGGCGGACAACGATGTGGTCAGCGGGCAGATCGACATCGGCTGCTTCGAGACCGTCGCCCCGCTCTACTTGCCACGGCTGATCGCCGGGTTCCGAGAGCGTTTTCCCGGGGTGGAAATCCGCGTACAGGATGGCGAACAGCAGGAGCTGGTCCAGGGCCTGACGGGGGGACGTTTCGACCTGGCGATTTTTTATGAGCACGATCTCGACAGCACCATCGAAACCGAAGCGCTCACCGCGCCGCAGCGGCCCTATGCGTTGCTGCCGGAGGGGCATCGCTTCGCCGATCAAGGCCAGGTGTCGTTGCGGGACCTGGCGCTCGAACCGATGATCCTGTTGGACGTGCAGCCCAGCCGGACCTATTTCGTGAGTATCTTCGAAGAACTGGGCCTGACGCCGAACATTGTCTTCAGTTCGCCCTCCATCGAGATGGTGCGCGGCATGGTCGGCCAGGGATTCGGCTTCGCCGTGCTGGTCACGCGACCGCAATCGAGCTGCACCTACGACGGGCAGCGAGTGGTGTGCGTCAACATCGCCGAAGACGTGACAGGTTCAGCGCTGGTGGCCGGCTGGCTCAAGCGCGCGCACTTGACCAAGCCGGCGCAGCTGTTCGTGGATTATTGCAAGGAGCAGTTCGGCGAGTGGCTGGCATAGCCCACCCTTGCGTGGCGAGGGAGCTTGCTCCCGCTGGGCTGCGCAGCAGCCCCAAAAAAGCCTGACAGGGTCCACCCTGTTACACCACAGGCTCAAACAAAGGGGCTGCTGCGCACCCCAGCGGGAGCAAGCTCCCTCGCCACAAGAGCGGTTCGCCAGGGGTTTCAGTGCCTAGCGAGCCGCCCAGGCATTGAAGCGCTGCTCAAGCTCTTCACCATGGTCCACCCAGAACTCGGCATCCACCGCTCGCGCTTGCGCCAGGTTGGCCTCGGCGGTGGGCAGTTGCTCGCGTATTTCGGCGGGCAGCAAGGCCAGCGTCTGGCGATGCACCGGTCCGTAGGGAATGTTTTCCGAGAAGACTTTCTGCGTCTGCGGCTGGCTGGCAAAGGCAATGAATTTCTCCGCCAGGGCCTTGTTCGGCGTACCTTTGACCACCGCCCAGTACTCTGGGTCATACAGGCTTTGTGGCCAGACGATGCTCAGTTTCATGCCTTCCTTCTGCGCCGAGGCGATGCGCCCGTTGTAGGCGGCGCTCATGGCAACGTCCCCGGCCACCAGCCATTGCGCCGGCTGCGCACCCGCCTCCCACCACTGGATGTTCGGCTTGATCTGATCGAGCTCGGCGAAAGCACGTGTCACCCCTTCCGGCGTGTTCAGCACCTTGTACAGATCCTCGGCCTTGACGCCATCCGCCAGCAAGGCGATTTCCAGGGTGTACTTGGCACCCTTGCGCAATCCGCGTTTACCCGGGTACTCGCTCACGTTCCAGAAATCCGCCCAGGATTGGGGCGCCTTGGCGAGTTTGCTCTGGTCGTAGGCCAGAACCATCGACCAGACATACGTCGCCACGCCGCATTCGGTAAGCGCACCCGGAACAAAATCCGCAGCTTTTCCGATCGCCGCCGGGTCGAGTTTTTCGAACAGACCCTCCTCACAACCGCGCAGCAGCTCGGGACTTTCCACCTCGACCACATCCCAACTGGTGTGCCCGGCCGCGACCATCGCCTTGATCTTCGACAGCTCGCCGTTATATTCGCCGGCGACGATGTTTCCTGCACCGCTGGCGTTGAAAGGTTGGAAGTAGGCCTTGTCCTGGGCCAACTTGGTGGCGCCGCCGAATGAGATCACGGTCAGGCTTGGTGGCGCGGCCAGGACGCTGCTGCTCAGCAACGCCAGGGCACACGCAATGTTGCAACGCAAGGATATGGACATGAAGCGGTTCCTCGAAAATGCCGGCTCGCCCGCACGAGCCGGCGATGGGGCTCAGAGGCGACCGTAAGCGCGGGCGGTGCGGTCTACAGCGATAGCAAAATCGTTCATCCTGGACTCCTTTTTTCGGTCACAGGCCATCGGGTTCGCTCAAATGCTTCGCCAGGCGGTCCATCAACCGGTCGCAGGCAGCCATTTGCTCAACGCTCACGTATTCGTCGGGCTTGTGCCCCTGGTCCATGCTGCCGGGCCCGCAAACCACCGTCGGGATACCGGCCTGATCAAACAGCCCACCTTCGGTGCCGAACGCCACGGTGCCGAAGGCCTCGCTGCCGCACAGCCGGGCTATGAGACGCGCGGCTTCGCTGTCCGGCGCAGTCGCCAGGCCCGGGTAGGCGGACAGGTGTTCGAAACGAATCGCGGTGTCGGCGCTAACCGCGCGCATCCTCGGCAGCAGCGCCTGTTCGGCGTAATCCTGCAATTTCTCGACCACCCCCTGCGGGGCAAAATCCGGCAAGGCGCGCACCTCGAAATCGAAGCGGCAGTCGGCCGGAACGATGTTCAGTGCGGTCCCGCCCTGGATCACGCCGACCTGCACGGTCGAGTAAGCCGGATCAAAGCGCCCATCGTGTCGCGACGGTTCGGCCAGCTCCGCACCGATCTCTCCCAGGCGACCGATCAGGCGCGCCGCCTGCTCGATGGCGTTGACCCCATAAGGCGCGTAGGCCGAGTGACACGGTGCGCCTCGGACGTGGCAGCGCATCGCCAATTTGCCTTTATGACCGAGCACCGGTTGCAGCTCGGTGGGCTCACCGATCAGGCACAAGGCCGGCTGAGGGATGCGTTGCGGCAGCACCTCCAGCAGACTGCGCACGCCCAGGCACCCAACTTCTTCGTCATAGGAAAACGCCAGGTGCAGCGGCCGTCTGAGCGGGCTGGACAGGAATGTCGGCACCGCCGCCAGCACCGAGGCCAGGTAGCCTTTCATGTCCGCCGTACCGCGCCCGAACAGCTTGCCGTCCATCTCGCTCAGGCAGAACGGATCAACCGTCCAGGCCTGGCCGTCCACCGGCACTACGTCGGTATGCCCGGACAACACCACACCGCCAGGCACCGACGGGCCGATGCTTGCCAACAGGTTGGCCTTGGTGCGCTCGGCGTTGTAGATCAGCTCGCTGCTTACTCCCAGGCCTTGCAGGTAATCGCCCACGAACTCGATCAGCGCCAGGTTCGAATCACGACTGACCGTGGCAAAGCCCACCAGCTCGGCGAGCAGTGCGCGACTGCGCAACTCACTCATCGCCTGGCACCCCGTAGCTCGGCGCCAGGGTCGGGTTGAGCGCGCGGGTCAGGTAGTCCTGCAGTTGCGGTTGATAGGCGAGCCAGAGTTTTTCCAGTTCGCCGATGGGATTCTCGTCGGCCCAGTCCACCCGTAGATCGACGATTGGCCAGGTCAGGTCATCCACCACCGACAGCGCTGCCGAATGCACCGCACCGGCCTCCCCACCTGCGGCCTGCCCAGCCTGCAACGCCCCAAGCAGGCGTGACGCGAGACTGCCCTCGCCCTGCTCGAACGCCGCGATCATGGCCGCGATGACTCCGTCGCTCGCCAGTAGATTGCCGGCCGCCACACACTGCTCACCTGGCTGGGCGCCATGAACACCCAACGCGTGGCGACCGCTGAAGACCGCCGTACGTCCCTGGGCATCCACCACCGCGACCTGGCGATATTCGCTGTAGCCGTTACGCGCCAAGGCATGATCCAGCGCCTCTTGCGCCGCCTGGCCGGCGGCCAGTTCATCAAGAATCAGCGGCCCCAGGGCCGGCAAGGTGATGTTCTGGCTCGACACGGCACCAGCACCGGCCCGCAGCCAGGGGCAACGGGCGCCGACGGCGATGCTCGATGAGCTGATGGCGATGCCCAGCTGGCCGGTCTCGGCGCAGCGTCCGACGATGGAAAACGTCATGTCGTGCTCCTTATTCGGGAATGACCGCAATCACGTCGATTTCCATCAGCCACTGCGGCTGGCCGAGGGCGCTGACCACCAGCCCGGTGGAAATCGGGAACACGCCCTTGAGCCATTTGCCGACCTCCTGGTACACCGGCTCGCGGTAGCGCGGGTCGATCAGGTAGGTGGTGGTCTTGACGATATGGCTCAGGTCGCTGCCGGCTTCCTCCAGCAGTTGCTTGACGTTGCGCATGGCCTGTTCGGCCTGGGCCCGTGGGTCGCCGAGGCCCACCAGTTGACCGTTGAAGTCGGTGCCGACCTGACCGCGCACGTACACGGTATTGCCGGCGCGAACCGCCTGGCACAGGTCGTTGTCCAGCGTCTGGTTCGGATAGGTGTCTTTGGTGTTGAACATGCGGATGCGAGTATGAGTAGGCATCAACGGACTCCCATGAGGCTGGTTTTCGAAGGTTGCGACTGGCGCTGGGAGGCATCCCGGTAATCGAGATACGTGCGCTGCTTGATGATGTGGTCGCTGATGTGCCGGGCGTCGTGCCACACGCCCCAGATGAACGCCGAGCCCCGCCGCGACAGCCATGGCAGGCCGACAAAATAGAGGTCCGGCTCGCTGCAGACCCCGCGCTGATGCCGTGGCTTGCCGTTGGCTTTGAACGCATCGACTTTCAGCCAGCTGTAATCCACCGAATACCCGGTGGCCCAGATGATGGTGCTGATGCCCGCCTCGGTCAGATCCAGTTCCAGGATCGGCTGGGTCATGCATTCCGGGTCGGGCAATAGCCGACGTGCCTCGGGCTCTGGCGGCAGATCCAGGCCGTTGCGCGCGATGTAGGCATCGGCGGCGTCAAGCAATGCCAGGTAGTTTTCATCGCCACGGGCAATGTTTTCATTGAGGTTGGGTTCGAAACTCACCGTGCTGCCGTTGAACGCCCGGGTCAGTCCCACCAGCGTGATGCCCTCATGGGCCAGCCGCCGGAAATCCACGGTGTGCCCGCCCCGCGCGCCACTCACGGCGATGGTCACGTGCTCCTTGCCCGGCTTGACCGCTTCGGCGTCCCACTCGCCCAGCACCCCCAGCCACCAGCAGAAATCGCGGTTGCGATAGGCCCGCGGCGGACGATCATGGGCGCCCACCGAGAGGTAGACCCGCTTGCCGGCGCGCTGCAATTCATCGGCGATCTGCACCCCCGACGACCCGGCGCCGACCACCAGCACGGCGCCTTCGGCCAACTGCGCGGGGTTGCGATATTGCGCCGAATGAATCTGCGTCACCGTAGCCATGTCAGGCGCGATGGGCGGGATGACGGGCCGCTGAAAAGGCCCGGTGGCGACCACCACGTTGGTAGCCTCGATCCGGCCGTCCGACGTTTCAATGGCGAAGCCCGGGCGACCGGCATTGCGCTCGACGCTGCGCACCTCCACGCCGGTGCGGATCGGTGCGTCGAATTTGCGCGCATAGGCTTCGAAGTACTCGGCCACCTGGTCCTTGGAAGCAAAGGCGTCCGGATCGAGCCCTTCGAATTCCAGTCCTGGAAAGCGGTCATGCCAGGCCGGGCCATTGGCAACCAGCGAATCCCAGCGCGCCGTGCGCCAGGCTTCGGCAATGCGGTTGCGCTCCACCACCAGATGCGGCACGCCCTGGCGGCTCAAATGTTCACTCATGGCGACACCGGCCTGGCCGGCGCCTATTACAAGCGTATCGATAAGTAGGGTTTCAACGGGCATGTCTGGGCACTTCCGGCAGAGGGTCTGGTTCAGGTCGGCATGGCGCCGCCTCGGGTTCTGGTTTCTTATTGTTCGAAACGAGCTGTCGAGGCGATTGTGTTGGCAGGTGGGGATTTGCGAAACGAGGCTTTTTATTGCGGCTGGGAAGGAAAAAACTGGCAGGCAAAAAACTGCGCCAAGCAAGGGCGGCGCGGGCAAAAACGGGCAGATAAAAGCGCTTTAACGGTGCATTCAGACCGGTCGAGCCGCAAACGCCTTGATCTCAAATTTCTCGTGTTGGCGTTGAAACGGCTGGGTATCCAGCCACGCCCGAGTAAATTGTACAAAATCGTAAAATACTTATACAAAACTCTTTAACTCGTACAACTCATGCAGTACGCTCCGAAAACTTGTACATGAACAACATTATGTACAACTTTCGGAGCCTGACATGTCCGCATTCCTCAAGGGTTTCGCCCACGCCTTCGCCGCGCTGGACGCCAGTCGCCTGGACCAGCTCGACAGGCTCTACAGCGCCGACGTGCTGTTCCAGGATCCGTTGCACCGGATCGAAGGCCTGCCTGCCCTGCGCGAATATTTCGCGCAGCTCTACGCCAATGTCAGCGACCTGCACTACGACTTCCATGGATATGACGAAACCGCTCCCGGCGAAGGTTACCTGCGCTGGACCCTGCGTTATCGGCACCCACGCTTGAACGCCGGCGCGCCGGTCGAATTGCCCGGCTGCAGCTACCTGCGCTGGAATGATCGGGTCTATTCGCACCAGGACTTCTTTGATGCCGGCGCCCTGCTCTACGAGCACTTGCCCGTGTTCGGGCCGCTCATTCGCTGGCTCAAGCGGAGGCTGGCATGAGCCGCATCTGGCTGACCGGCGCCAGCAGCGGCATCGGTGCAGAACTGGCGAAGGTGTTGCTTGAACAAGGTCATCGCCTGGCGTTGAGCGCGCGGCAAGCCGGCCCGCTGCAAGCATTGGCCGAGCGTTATCAGGATCAGGTCCTGGTGCTCCCGGGCGACTTGACCGACCGGGATCAGGTAGTCGCGATCATCCAGCACATCGACCGGGAATGGGGCGCCCTCGATCAGGTGATTCTCAACGCCGGCACGTGCGAATACCTGGAGCCGGGACACTTCGACGCGCGCCTGGTGGAACGGGTGCTCAATACCAACCTGCTGGGCACCTGCCACTGCCTGGACGTCGCCCTGCCCTTGTTGCGTCGAGGCCAGAACCCGCATCTGGTCGCGGTGTGCAGCGCAGTGACCTGGCTGGCCCTGCCGCGCGCCGGTGCCTACGGCGCATCCAAGGCCGCGTTGCGCTACCTGTTTGAATCGTTGCGCATCGACCTGGCCGACGAGGGCATCGACGTCACGCTGGTCAGCCCCGGATTCGTTGATACGCCGCTGACCCAGCGCAATGACTTCGCGATGCCCATGTGCTGGCCGGCCGAACGCGCGGCCCGGCACATCGCACGGCGACTGCCTGCCCGCCCTCTGGAAATCGCGTTTCCGGGGTTGTTCATCGTGGTCATGCGTCTGCTCGGGCATCTGCCCGCACGCTGGCGGCTGGCGCTCGGCCGGCGCCTGGCGCGCAAATCCGGGGAGGCTTGAAGCATGCGCATCGCAATTATCGGCAGCGGTATCTCGGGCCTCACCTGCGCCTATCTATTGTCTCGCCAGCATCAGGTCAGTCTGTTCGAAGCCGACAACCGGATCGGCGGGCATACCCATACGGTGGATGTCGAATGGGCGGGCCAGCGCTATGGCGTAGACACCGGCTTCATCGTGTACAACGACTGGACCTACCCCAACTTCATTCGCCTGATGGACCAGTTGGGCGTGGCTTCGCGCCCGACGGAGATGAGCTTTTCGGTGCATGACCCGGCCAGCGGCCTGGAATACAAGGGCCACACCCTGGGCAGCCTGTTCGCCCAACGACGCAACCTGTTGTCGCCGGGGTTCTGGGGCATGCTCCTGGATATCCTCAGGTTCAACCGGCAGGCGACCGCAGACCTGCTGGCGCAGCGCATCGATGCCTCGACCCGGCTGGGAGATTACCTGCACGCGCAAGGTTACGGCCGACGTTTCATCGAGCAATACATCCTCCCCATGGGGTCGGCGATCTGGTCGATGTCACCGGCTGGGATGATGGAATTCCCGCTGCAGTTTTTCCTGCGTTTCTGTCACAACCACGGCCTGCTGTCGGTTGATCAGCGTCCGCAATGGCGGGTGATCGAAGGCGGATCGCGCGGCTATATCGAGCCGTTGTGCGCGGGTTTGCGCGAGCATATCCACCTCGATTGCCCGGTGCGCCGGGTAAACCGCGACGCCGATGGGGTCACCGTGCACAGCCGTCGTGGTATCGAGCGGTTCGACAAGGTGGTGTTCGCCTGCCACAGCGACCAGGCCCTGGCTTTGCTGGAAACGCCCAGCGTCGCTGAAGCCGAGGTGCTCGGTGCGCTGGCCTACGCCCGCAACGAGGTGCTGCTGCATACCGATACCCGCCTGTTGCCGCAGCGCCGGAAGGCTTGGGCGAGCTGGAACTATCGGCTTGGCGGCCCGCCCGAGGCGCCTGCCGCGCTGACCTACAACATGAACATCCTCCAGGGCCTGGATGCCCCCGTGACGTTTTGCGTGAGCCTCAACCAAAGCGAGTCGGTGGACCCGGCCCAGGTACTCGCGCGCTTCGACTACGCCCATCCCCAATACAGCCTCGCCGGCGTGGCCGCACAGGCACGCCAGGGCGATCTGCAAGGACGCCAGCACAGCTATTTCTGCGGTGCCTACTGGGCCAACGGTTTTCATGAGGATGGCGTGGTCAGCGCGCTTGCGGTGGCGCGGCATTTCGGAGAAACCCTTTGAACAGCAGTCTGTGTCACGGCTGGATCGGCCACCGGCGCCAGACGCCACGGGTGCACGCGTTCCGCTACCCGATCGGCATGCTTTACCTGGACCTCGCCGAGCAGGAACAGGTGCTCGGCCTGTCGCGCTTGCTGCGCCCGTGGCGCATGGCCCCGTTGTGCTGGCGTGAACGTGATTACCTGCCGGCCCTGACCCGTGAAGGTATTCCGCTGATCCAAGCGGTGCGGACGATCCTCGAGCAGGCTCTGGGATCAGCGCCCAAAGGCGCGATCCACCTGCTGACCCAACCGCGCAGCTGGGGCCTGTCGTTCAACCCGGTGAGCTTCTATTTCTGCCACGAAGCCGACGGGCGCCTGGCGGCAATTCTCTGCGAAGTGCGCAACACCCCCTGGCGCGAGCGCCACCATTATGTGTTGCCGGTAAGCCCTGGCGAGCCCCATGCGCTCCAGGTCGCCAAGGCGTTCCATGTCTCACCCTTCCTGCCACGGGACATGGATTACCGCATGCGCTTTTTGATCCAGGACACCCGCATCCGCATACGCATGGAGAACTGGCGTGCCGGCCACAAGGTGTTCGAGGCCGACCTTGCCTTGCAACGTGCGCCCCTGAACGCGCCGGCATTGCGTCGTTATTTCCTGGCCTTCCCGTGGATGAGCCTGCGCACCGTTAGCGCCATTTACTGGCAGGCGCTGCGCCTGCTTTTCAAACGCACGCCCCTGCACGACCACCAGGCCAGCCATGGCGACCTGAGTGTCGGCGAACCTGTCCATGAGGATCCTGACGATGTCCGAACCCACCCTGAGCGTCACTAAGGCCGGCGGTATCTGCCCATTGAGCGGCGGTCTGTTCAAACAGGCCGTACTCGCGCAACTGCGCCGTTTGCGTCATGGCCACCTGCGCCTGATGCTGGAGGGCGAGCCCCTGAGCTTCGGCGACGCGACCAGCCCATTGGTGGCCGACATCGAGATACTCGACAATGCCGTTTGGGGCATGGTCGCTGGCAACGGTTCGATCGGTGCCGCCGACGCCTACATTCAGGGTTACTGGCGCAGCAATGACTTGACTGCCGTCACTCGCCTGTTCGTCGCCAATCTCAGCGTGCTCGACGCGATGGACAGCGGCCTCGCTCGCCTGGGGCGGCCGTTGCTGCGCGGATTGCACTGGCTCAACCGCAACAGTCGCAAAGGCTCGCGGCGCAACATCATGGCCCACTACGACTTGGGCAACAGCCTGTTCGAACGCTTGCTCGACCCGACCATGATGTATTCGGCGGCCATGTTCGAAAATCCCGACCAGAGCCTCGAACAGGCGCAGATCAACAAACTCCAACGCATTTGTCGCAAGCTCGACCTGCGCCCAGGTGACCATCTGTTGGAGATCGGCACCGGTTGGGGCAGCCTGGCTATCCATGCCGCCACCCACTACGGCTGTCGGGTCACTACCACGACGCTTTCCGAGGAGCAGTACGCGCATACGTGCCAACGTGTCGAGGCGCTCGGCCTGCAACAGCGCATCGAAGTGCTGCGCAAGGACTACCGCGACCTGGAGGGACGCTTCGACAAACTGGTGTCGATCGAGATGATCGAAGCGGTCGGCCATCGCTACCTGCCCGAATACTTCCGCTGCTGCGCCGCGCTGCTCAAGGACGACGGGTTGATGCTGTTGCAAGCCATCACCATCCGTGACCAACGCTACGAGCAGGCCCGCCGCTCGGTGGATTTCATCCAGCGCCACATCTTTCCAGGGGGTGCGTTGCCCTCGCTGTCGGTGTTGTTGCAGACCGCCAGCTCCCAGACGCCGCTCAACCTGTTGCACCTGGAGGACTTCGGCGAGCACTACGCGCGCACGCTACGGCACTGGCACGACAACTTCCGGCAATCGCGCCAGGCCTTGCTGGAGCTGGGCTATGACGAGACGTTCCGGCGCCTGTGGGAGTTCTACCTGTGCTACTGCGAGGGCGGATTCCAGGAGCGTGCGATCGGTGTCGCGCAACTGCTGTTCGCTGCGCCAGCGGCTCGCCCCGTGCCCTTGCAGGAACACCTGCAAAGATGAAGAGCCGCAGCTGGCTGATAGGCAATGCGCTCTGGCTGCAATTGGGCTGGTGGGGCTGCGTATTGGGAGCGCAACAGCCCGCATGGCTGCTGGCGGTCGTCGCCGGGTTAGGCGTCCACCTGGGGTTGTGTCCCGATCCGAAAAGCGAGTGCCAGGCGCTGTTGCGTGTCGGGGCAAGCGGGATGCTGTTGGACGGGAGCCTCGGCGCCCTGGGCCTGTTCGGGTTCAACGAGAGCCCCTTGCCCTTGTGGCTGGCCCTGCTCTGGCTGGTCTTCGCCACGGGTTTGCGGCATAGCCTGGCCTGGGCAGGCAGCCCCGTATGGCGTGGCGCCCTGGCCGGCATGCTTGGTGGCCCTCTCGCCTATTGTGCCGGCGCTCCGCTGGCTGGCGTGACGCTGCCGCTGGGCGTAACCGGCACCGCGTTGATCCTGGCACCGTTATGGGCGATGTGGCTGCCATTGGCCGTGCGTCTGGCCGACCCGCGCTGATCCGGTGCGGCGGTTTTACCAAGGCTCATCGAGGAAAATCGGCAACCGTAACGGCGTGATGGGCTCTTCACGCTGGCCGCACATTTCATCGTGGACGACCTGCTGCACCAGCATGCAAGGCAAGCGCGGAACGTCACGCAGCAGCTCCCGCAGATGGGTCGTGGAGCGCACACGCAACGTACGCCCTGACTCATCGAGCAATGTGCGTGTTTCTCGGTCCAGCCGCGCTCGCAGCAGATAGATCCCGCCCTCCAGGGACAGCAGTTCCAGCCCGACGACCCGTCCCTCAACAGCCAGCTCGACCAACTCCTTGAGAGTCATGGCGTACTGCTCTTGTTGCGGGTTGGATCAAGCCCGAGCAAACGCTGGCGCATCTCCGGTTCACGGGTACGAGGATCAAGCCAGATGGCAAAAAAATGTCGGGCAAACAGCGGATCGTTGACCTCGTGAGACTGGCGCCCATCGACATAAAAGCGTGCCCCTTTGCCAGGCACGTTCAGCCCGGTGATTCGGGTGCCAGGCTTGACGTCGACAAAGGCCCGCCGCATATGCGCCGCCCAGGCGTCCAGGCGTTGCGCCCCGAGGGGCGTAGCGCTGACGCGCTGGATTTCTTCGAGACTGGTTTCAACCAGGGCGTGCCGGGGGATCGTGCGTCGGTAAACCAGTTCCAAGGCAAAAGGAGTGTCCAGGCTGGGCGTAGGCGCCGCGCTCCAGAGCCGGGCCTGATAGAGATCAAAACCATACCAGCGAAACTCCGCCTCACCGACCAGACGGGCTTGGGGCAACTCAGCCCGCCAATCCGCGGCGGCGGGGTTGGCGCACAACGCCAAGGCGAGACTGACGATAGCGAGCAGCCCTCTGTCGGCTGCGAAAAAGCTGTGCATCGACGAATTTCCGGATTCTCAAAGGCCTCCGATAATTGTACAAAATGCACCACTTGTACAGATACTGTATAAAAATTGTAGGACGCTTCGCTAAACGCTTTCCTGCACATCAACCTGAAGCGGAACCACTCTCCTGGTCACCGGCCCTGCCGGCGCGGTTGTTGCGGCCTCGACCAAGGCATCGACAGCCTGTTCGGCCAGCGTCACCACCGGGTGTGACAACACTGCCTGGACCAAGCCGGTTTTCAACGCTTCGCGCGTGAGCGGCGTGAGGTCATGACACACCACGACGGGCAGGCGCTGTTGCTGTGCCTGGAAGCTGCGCAAAGCCCGCAGCACTCCGGCAATGCCGCCGCCCGCCACATAAAGCCCCGCCAGATCGGGCTCAGCCGTGAGCAGATCGAGGGTGTTGCCATAGGCGAATTCATCGTCTTCCAGGGTCAGGCGCGAAGCTAGCAGTTCCCATTCGCTGGAATGCTCCACCAGATAGCTGCGAAAGCTCAGCTCGCAGAGCTCCTGGCACTGGAAGCGCTGGCTGCTGAGCATGACCACCGCCGGTCCGGGCTGCCTGGCGAGGCGGCTGATGAACCAGCCCGCCGTACGGCCGGTGAGGCGATTGTCGAGACCGGCATAACCGGTGCCGGCGGTACTCGACAATTCCGACAGCAGCGCAACCACCGCAATGCCCGTCTCGCGCAGTTGGCCAACGGCCTCGCGTACCCGAGGATGGTCGACTGCCACCACCCCCAGGCCGTCCACCTGATCGCGCAGCGCCAGGATGCGTTGCGCCACGTTGACCGGGTCGAGATCGTCGAGATAACCGATGACCACGCGAATCCTCGCGCGGGTGCAAATCGCGGCGGCGTTTGACAGCGCGTGAGCCAGCCCCTGGTAAAAGGGCACGCCGCTTTTTTGCAACAAGAACCCCAGACGCAACGTGGGACGGTCGTTGAGCACACGCTGCTCGATCACGCCCTTGGCATGGAAGCCCAGTCGTGCGGCGGCGGTGGCGATGCGTTGGGCGGTATCGGCCCGCACATCGGCACGCAGATTCAGCACCCGGTCGACGGTAGACAGGCTGACCCCGGCTTCGCGAGCGACATCGGCCATGGTGGGACGCAGTTTGCGCCGTGGAT
The DNA here is from genome assembly GCF_051132075.1 of Pseudomonas sp. R3-56. Lineage (NCBI taxonomy): Bacteria > Pseudomonadati > Pseudomonadota > Gammaproteobacteria > Pseudomonadales > Pseudomonadaceae > Pseudomonas > Pseudomonas sp. R3-56. Next base: position 3,218,574 of record NZ_CP071657.1, read on the forward strand.
TTTCTGACATGTCTTGACACCTCTGCCCGGCATCATGAGGGGTTTTGACAGATTAAGCCACGCCCCCATGGCCGCCCTTCCGGCAACCCAATAGCATCAGGGCCAAGCCAATAAAAACAACATCGCCGGAGTGCTCCATGACGATCCACATCTGCACCGCGCCTTGCTGCTGGGGCGTCGACGACGTCAACAACCCGTTCCTGCCGCCATGGCAACGCGTGCTCGACGAGGCCGCCGAGGCCGGTTATCGCGGTATCGAGCTTGGGCCCTACGGATTTCTGCCGCTGGACACCGGCATCCTCGAACCAGCCTTGTCCAAGACTGGCTTGCAAGTGGTCGCGGGAACGATTTTCGATGATCTGGTGAGCCCGGCCAACCTGCCCGAACTGCTGCGCCAGACCCATGGCATCTGCACGCTGCTCAAACAATTGCCGCCGATAAAGCAGCAAGCGGGCCAGCGCTTTGCCGGTCCCTACCTGGTGATCATCGATTGGGGCCACGACGCGCGCGACTACGCCGCCGGCCACTCGGACCGCGCGCCCCGCCTGGACGATGCCCGCTGGAGCGCAATGATGACGCACATTCGCGCCATCGCCGAGGTCGCCTGGCACACCTACGGCATCCGTGCCGTCATCCATCCTCACGCTGGCGGCCATATCGAATTTGCCGATGAACTGGCGCGCCTGGTGGATGACATTCCCCACGAAACCGCCGGGCTGTGCCTGGATACCGGTCATCTCTATTACGCAGGAATGGACCCGGTTGCATCGCTGCGCACCTACGCCCATCGCCTGGACTACCTGCACTTCAAGGATATCGACCCGACGGTTTTCGATCAGGTGCTGAACGAACACATCCGTTTTTTTGCCGCCTGCGCCCGTGGCGTGATGTGCCCCATCGGGCGTGGCGTCATCGATTACCCGGCGTTGCACAGCCTGGTGCAGGAGCTGGGTTACCACGGCTGCATCACCGTCGAACAGGAACGCGACCCGCGCGACGCCGCGGCGAGCCTGGACGACGTGGCAGCCAGTCGCGCCTACCTCGCCAACATCGGCTTCTGACCCGCATAAGGACTTTTCTCATGATCAACGGCAGCAAAACCCTTGCACGGCCTATCCGCTGGGCCATGGTCGGCGGCGGCGAGCACAGCCAGATCGGCTACATCCACCGCTCGGCCGCCCTGCGCGATCGCCACTTCGAGCTGGTTGCCGCCGCGCTGGACATCGACCCCGACCGTGGCCGGGCCTTTGGCGAACAGTTAGGCATCGACCCAGCGCGCTGCTACGCCGACTACCTGAGCCTGTTCGAACTTGAGGCGCAACGGCCCGATGGCATCCAGGCGGTATCGATCGCCACACCCAACGGCACGCATTACGCCATCACTCGCGCCGCGCTTGAAGCCGGTTTGCACGTGGTCTGCGAGAAACCGCTGTGCTTTACCCTGGAAGAGGCCGAAGCGTTGCGAACCCTGGCGCGATCCAGAGGACGCATCGTCGGCCTCACCTATGGATACGCCGGGCACCAGTTGATCGAACAGGCCCGGGCGCTGATCGCCGCACAGGAGCTGGGTGAAATTCGCATGGTGCACATGCAGTTCGCCCACGGTTTTCACAGCGCACCGGTGGAGGCGCGGAACCCGGCGACCCAGTGGCGCGTCGACCCGCGCCAGGCCGGGCCCAGCTATGTGCTGGGGGATGTCGGCACTCATCCGCTGTACCTGGCGAAGGTGATGCTGCCCGAGCTCAGGATCAAGCGCCTGATGTGCAGCCGGCAAAGCTTCGTCGCCAGCCGCGCGCCACTGGAAGACAATGCCTACACCTTGATGGAATACGAAGGCGGCGCCATGGGCATGGTCTGGTCGAGTGCGGTCAATGCCGGCTCCATGCACGGCCAGAAGATTCGCGTGATCGGCTCGCGGGCGAGCCTGGAATGGTGGGACGAGCGGCCCAACCAGCTCAGCTTCGAAGTCCAGGGCCAACCCGTGCAAACCCTGGAGCGCGGCATGGGCTACCTGCACCCCGATGCCCTGCTGGATGACCGTATCGGCGGCGGCCATCCCGAAGGATTGTTCGAGGCCTGGTCGAACCTTTATCGGCGGTTCGCCCTGGCCATGGACGCCGCCGACCGTGGCGACGCCGAGGCGCTCGCCGCCCTGCGCTACCCCGGCATCGACGCCGGCGTGGACGGCGTGCGCTGGGTCGAACGCTGCGTGGAATCAGCCAACCAGGATTCAGCCTGGGTTGCCTATTGATTCCCTCACCACAGCTGAATCAGTGTTGCCTAATGGAGAACAACAATGAAAATCGCCCTCGATCCCTACATGCACCGTCACCTGAGCCTGCCGGACCTGTGCCGCAAGACCGCCGAGCTCGGCTTCGAATACCTTGAACTGTCGCCCCGGGAAGACTTCCTGCCGTGGTGGGTCCGCCCACGCGCCCACAAGGAGCGCATCGCCGAATTCAAGAAAGCCTTGCGCGACCATGATCTGCAACTGGCTTCGCTGCTGCCGATGTACCGCTGGGCCAGCCCCCACGAGGACGAACGCCGGGCCGCAGTGAACTACTGGAAGGAAGCGATCCAGGTCGCCGTGGAGATGGGGTGCACGACGATGAACTCGGAGTTCGGGCGCGGACCGTCGCCGGATCGCGGGCACAAGGTCAGTTGTTGCGGCGGCGTACACAGCCATGAGTCCAGCGAAGCGGCCTGGTGGCGCTCCATGGAAGAATTGGTGCCGATCCTGGAATCGGAGGGGGTCACATTGAACGTCGAGCCTCATCCGGAAGACTGGTGCGAGACGCTGCACCCGGCCCTGGACATGCTCAAGACCCTCGGCTCGAACAACGTGAAGTTCCTCTATTGCACGCCGCACACGTTCTATTTCGGCGACGACATGAAAGCCATGATCGCCGAAGCCGGATCGATGATCGCCCATGTCCACATCGCTGATACCTACAATCACAAGGCTTCGTCGGGGCTGCGCTACATCGTCAACCCGCCCGGAGCGAAAGTGACCGTGCACCAGCACATGGACATGCACCAGGGCGAGATCGACTGGGACCTGTTTTTCGGCGAGTTGGCCAAGACCGGCTTCGATGGCATCGTCACAGCGTGCGTGTTCGGCTGGGAAGAACGCGCGGATGACTCGGGGCGATTCATGCGCCAGGAAATCCAGGCGTACGTGGACAAGTACTTCAAGTAGTCCGTGCCGGTCAGGCGAGCAACGGCACGATACGCGGCTCGATCGCCTGTCCGCTTACTTCCAGCAATGCCAGCGTCACCGGCAGCTTGAACCGCCGCCGGCCGGCGCTGCCAGGGTTGAGGTAAAGCCGCTCGCCGCGCCATTCGATCAAGGGTTTGTGCGAATGGCCGGTGATCACCAGCCTCACATCGGCATCGAGCAGCGCCGGCACATCGGCAATGTCGTGGACCAACAGCACCTGCCACCCGCCGATTTCGAATCGCAGGCTGTCGGCGATATCCCCTGCCCAATCGGCGCCGAGGTCGTTGTTGCCCCGCACTACGTGCAGCTCGCCAATGGCGGCCAACGTCTCGAGGATCTCCGGGCTGCCGATATCACCGGCATGAATAATCCGCTCGCAGCCTTGCAGCGCGGCCATTGCTTCGGGGCGCAGCAGGCCATGGGTATCTGAAATCACGCCCACTTTCATGAAACCTTCCTCCCCTACGGTGTGTCGTCAGCTTTAGCTGCCTCGTCGCAGTTAGCTAACGTGCTGAAATCGAATAGGATAGGCTGCGCGCTGAAGCGCCAAGCCCTGTCGTGTAGAAGGATATATCAATGCTCGGACGCAAACGGCCGGAGCCCAGGATTGAAAGCCCCGATCAAGCCTTTTCCCCGCAAGCTGTGCGGGCCGGGGCTGCATTTCGGCTGACCGTGAGTTTCATGCTCGTGGTGATCGTGGCTTTCCTGGCGGTCGAAGGCTGGCGCACCTGGCGAGACTATCGGGCGGCTTTTGCGTCTGCCCGCGATTCGGTGACGAACCTGGCGCGGGCGACGGCCCAACACGCCGAAGACACCATCCGACAAGTGGACGTGGTCACCGCCGCCCTCGCCGAACGCGTGGAAGGCGACGGCCTGCAGAACATGGACATCCCGCGCATTCATCGGCTGCTGGTGCAGCAGGCCGCGATCATGCCGCAGTTGCACGGACTGTTCATCTACGGCCCGGACGGCCAATGGCTGGTGACGGACAAGGAAGTGATTCCGGAAATGGCGAACAACGCCGACCGCGACTACTTCCAGTACCACCGCACCCACGAGGATCGAGGCGTACGTATTGGCGATGTGGTCAAGAGCCGATCCACCAACGACCTGATCATCCCCATCTCCCGCCGCTTGAACAACCCCGATGGCTCGTTCGCCGGGGTGATGCTCGGGACGGTCAAGGTCAGTTATTTCGTCGACTACTACGGCGACTTCAAGATCGACGGCAAAGGCGCGCTGGTCCTGGCCAAGCGCAGCGGTACGATCCTGGTCCGCCGGCCTTTCGTCGCGGCGGTGATCGGCAAGAGCCTCGTCAACAGCGTGATCTTCCGGGAGCATCTGCCGACTTCCAACCAGGGCGTCGCCGAAGCCAGGGCCGTCGTCGACGACACCGAGCGTCTGTATGGCTACCGGGCGCTGACCACCTACCCGCTGGTGGTGGAAGCCGGCCTGTCGCGGGAATCGATCATTGCCCCGTGGCGTCGTGACCTGCTCAAGACCGGCCTGGTACTGGTATTCCTGATCGCGATTCTGGTCGGGTTCGGGCTCATCGTCCTGAGCCAGTTGCGCTACCGCATGACCATGGAAACGGAGATTCGCAGCGCCCACCAGGCCATGCGCGACATGGCGTTGACCGACAGCCTGACCGGGCTGGGCAATCGCCGGCGGCTGGACATCGCTTTGGCCGACGAGCTGCGCCTGGCCAAGCGCCAAGGCTCGTCCCTGGCCCTGATCATGCTCGACGTCGACTACTTCAAACGCTACAACGACAAATACGGCCATGCCGCTGGCGACGATTGCCTGCGGGCGATTGCGGGCGCGATCGGGCAGACCATCAAGCGACCGGGAGACCTGGCCGTCCGCTACGGCGGTGAAGAGTTCACCGTGCTGCTACCGAACACGGATAGCGCAGGTGCGGCCAAAGTGGCGCAGCAAATCCTTGAATCCGTCAGGGCCTTGAACATTGAGCACGGCGACCACCCGCTGGGGATCGTGACGATCAGTGCCGGCATCACCACCTGCCAGCCGAGCAGCGAGGACGTCAGCCCTGCGATGCTGATCAAGGCCGCCGACGCCTTCCTGTACCTGGCGAAGAACACCGGGCGAAACCGCTGGTGCAGCGCCGGCGCCTCCCAGGCCTGACCGCATATCGGTTGATTTCAGCCAACACTGGCCTGCACAGGTGCCGATCCGGCGCCTGGCGGCTACAATGCGCGCTTCGACCGTGACCAGCCTGACTAAAAAAACATGTCCTTGCCTAAACATCATCTGGAATTGCTCAGCCCCGCCCGCGACGTGACCATCGCCCGCGAGGCCATTCTGCATGGCGCCGATGCCGTGTACATCGGCGGCCCGAGTTTCGGCGCGCGTCACAACGCCTGCAACGAGGTGAGCGATATCGCCGGGCTGGTGGAATTCGCCCATCGCTACCACGCCCGGGTGTTCACCACGATCAACACGATCCTGCACGACAACGAGCTGGAGCCGGCCCGCCAGTTGATCCATCAGCTCTACGACGCCGGCGTCGATGCGCTGATCGTCCAGGACCTGGGCGTCATGGAGCTGGACATTCCGCCGATCGAGCTGCACGCCAGCACCCAGACCGACATCCGCACCCTGGCCCGGGCAAAGTTTCTCGACCAGGCCGGTTTCTCGCAGCTGGTATTGGCCCGCGAGCTGAACCTGCAGGAAATCCGCGCCATTGCCGACGAGACCGATGCGGCCATCGAGTTCTTCATTCACGGCGCGCTGTGCGTGGCGTTTTCCGGCCAGTGCAACATTTCCCATGCCCAGAACGGGCGCAGCGCCAACCGTGGCGATTGCTCCCAGGCCTGCCGCCTGCCCTACACCCTCAAGGATGACCAGGGCCGGGTTGTCGCCTATGAAAAACACCTGCTGTCGATGAAGGACAACAACCAGAGCGCGAACATCCGCGCCCTGGTCGAAGCGGGCGTGCGCTCGTTCAAGATCGAAGGTCGCTACAAGGACATGGGCTATGTGAAGAACATCACCGCCTACTATCGCCAGCGCCTCGATGATGTCCTCGAAGACCGCCCGGACCTGGCCCGCGCCTCCAGCGGCCGCACCGCGCATTTCTTCGTGCCGGACCCGGACAAGACCTTCCACCGAGGCAGCACCGACTACTTCGTCAGCGAGCGCAAGATCGACATCGGCGCCTTCGACTCCCCGACGTTCACCGGCGTGCCGGTGGGCGTGGTGGAAAAAGTCGGCAAGCGCGACCTGCAAGTGGTGACCTTTGATCCGCTGTCCAATGGTGACGGCCTCAACGTGCTGGTCAAGCGCGAAGTGGTTGGCTTCCGGGCCAACATCGCCGAACCCAAGGGTGAATTCCTCGACGAGGACGGCAAGCAGCGCTACCGCTACCGCGTCGAACCCAACGAGATGCCGGCCGGCCTGTACCAGTTGCGCCCCAACCATGCGCTGAGCCGCAACCTCGATCACAACTGGCAGCAAGCACTGCTCAAGACCTCCGCCGAGCGTCGCGTCGGCCTGGCCTGGGTCGCTCGCTTGCGCGAAGATCGCCTGGAGTTGACCGCCACCAGCGAGGAAGGCATCAGCGCCAGCGTCGCCCTGGACGGTCCCTTCGGCCTGGCGAACAAGCCGGAGCAGGCCCTGGAGCAGTTGCAAGACCTGCTCGGCCAGTTGGGCACCACCGAATACCACGCCACATCGATCAAACTGGATGCACCCCAGGCTTATTTCATTCCCAACTCCCAGCTCAAGGCGTTGCGCCGCGAAGTCATCGAAGCTTTGACCGTAGCGCGTGTCGCGGCGCACCCACGGGGCGGACGCAAGGCCGAGACCACGCCGCCGCCGGTATACCCGGAGTCGCATTTGTCATTCCTGGCCAACGTCTACAACCAGAAGGCCCGGGACTTCTACCACCGCCACGGGGTCAAGCTGATCGACGCGGCGTTCGAAGCCCATGAGGAAACCGGCGAAGTCCCGGTGATGATCACCAAGCACTGCCTGCGGTTTTCCTTCAACCTTTGCCCCAAGCAGGCCAAGGGCGTCACCGGCGTACGCACCAAGGTTGCGCCGATGCAGTTGATCCATGGTGATGAAGTGCTGACGCTGAAGTTCGACTGCAAACCCTGCGAGATGCATGTGGTGGGCAAGATCAAGGGGCACATCCTTGACCTGCCGTTGCCCGGTAGCACGGCGCAGCCGGTGGTCGGTCATATCAGTCCGGAAGACTTGCTCAAGACGATCCCGCGTGGAGCGCATTGAGTCAGATGGATCTCGATTGACTGTGCTGTCCTCTTCGCGAGCAGGCTCGCTCCCACAAGTAACGCTGTTCACAAACCCGTGGCGAGGGAGCTTGCTCCCGCTGGGCCGCGAAGCGGCCCCAAAACCTGCCAAATGCGGAGCATCAGACACACCGCACCCGCCGGCTTTACGACTGCTTCGCAGCCGAGCGGGAGCAAGCTCCCTCGCCACAGGTCCATCATTTTTTCTTAAGTGAACAGCTTTACGCTCCCACAGGGGATTTTCATTTCTGCGCCGTTTTCGCTTTGTCGGGCGACAGATTCCGTTCAAAGGGCTCCCCTATCGCGCATTCATGATGCTAGGTTGTAAGTGATTGTTTCATACCGTCACTTTTTCCCTGCAAAGGAATGCCCCCCACCATGAACTTCCCGTTCAAGCGTCTCGCTATCGCCACCCTCGTCCTGTCCAGCCTGTCGTCTTTCTCGATGTCGGCCTACGCCAACATTTCCGCGCAACAGAGCGCGACCCTGGTCAAAAATTTCACTGATAGCTCGGTCAACGATTTCCGCCAGTTCCTCGCAAGCGTCGCCAATAGCGAAGTTGCAAAAACCGCCAACCTCGGCCCGGCCATCAGCGCCTTCCAGGGCAACAAGACCCTGTCGGCGGAACAGCAGAACGAAATTCATCGCCTGCTGGGTATCTACGCCCGGGTAAAGTACGGCAAAGCCGCCACCGAAACCTTGCGCCAATTGGTGGAAATCCCGACCTATCGCAAGGACGGCGTTACCCAGCATGAAAATCCTGAATTTCTCAAGATCGCCGACAAGATCAAGAGCCTGGCCGAGTCCTTCAACCTGAACTTTCGCAACATCGACAACCGCGTCTACGAGATATCCCTCGAAGGCTCGGGTGACGAAGTGGTGGGCATTCACGCCCATGCCGATGTAGTGCCGGTCACGCCGGAAAACTGGGTGCTCAAGGATGGCACCAAGCTTGATCCCTTCAAGGTCACCCTGGTGGGTGATCGCATGTATGGCCGCGGCACCGAAGACGACAAGAACGGCATCGTCGTGGCGCTCTACGCCATGAAAATCATCAAGGAAGAAAAACTGCCACTGGCGCGCAACTTCAAGCTGCTGGTCGATACCACCGAGGAAACCACCGGCGACGCTATTCCTTATTACTTCGAGCGTAACCCGACCCCGAACTACAACCTGGCGCTGGACGGCAGCTACCCGGTGGTGATTGCCGAGAAAGGCTATGGCACGGTCATGGCGAATTTCCCGCGCCGGGCGGCACAGGGTCAAGGTGCCGAGATCACGGCGTTGACGGGCGGCATGGCGACCAACCAGATCCCGTCGACTTCTGTGGCAACCTTTACCACGGACAAGCCCGCCGAGATGGCTGCCAGCCTGGTCAAGGCGGGCACCGACTTTGCCAAGGCCAATGGCGGCGACTTTCAAGTGGCCAGCGAGGTCGTCGATAACACAGTCAAGCTGACCTTCACCGGCGTTTCGGCACACTCCTCCGAGCCCGAGTCAGGCGTCAACCCGGTCGCCAGGATGCTGGTATTCATCAATGGCCTGAACGGCACCGTTGGACTCAAGCACAATCACATCACCGACGCCGCGCGCTATGCCGCCGACAACTGGGGTCTGGATTACCTGGGGAAAAAACTCGGTATCGGTTTTTCCGACGCGTTCATGGGTCCGCTGACCGCCTCGCTGACCTACGTCGGGATGGATGACAAGGCCTTCAAGCTCGCGGTCAACCTGCGGGTGCCCGTGGGCAAGCCGACGCAAGCGCTGAAGACTGAAATTGACGACAGACTTTCGGCCTGGGCGAAGAAATCCAAGGTTGCCGTGGCCTTCGAAAACTCCATCGATGAGCCGATGTACCGCAATCCCGAAGGTGAATGGGTCAAGGCTCTGCTCGCCGTTGCCACCGAGAATCTCGGCATGGAACACAAGTTCGGCACGTCTGCAGGCGCCACCTCGGTTCATGATCTGCCCAACGGCGTGCAGTTCGGCCTGGCCATGCCCGACGTCAAGTACACCGGGCACAACGATAACGAGTTCAAGACCGTTGAGCAGTTCCTGCTGGACCTGCAGGTCGTGACCGAGATGATGGGGCGGATCGGGCAGTTGCCGAAGCTCTAAAACTGCACGCCCCCCCCCGTGGCGAGGGAGCTTGCTCCCGCTCGGTTGCGCAGCGACCGCAAGATTTTTGGGGCTGCTGCGCAGCCCAGCGGGAGCAAGCTCCCTCGCCACGGGGCTCGCTCCCACAGGGGATCGCGGGGCTCATGGCATCCAGAGGGGACAGATAACCGTTAGTTACACCTTGAACCGCGCCACCGTCTGATGCAGCGACTCCGCCATGTGTGCCAGGTCCTGCCCCGCCGTATCGGTATGCTGGGCTCCCTGCAAGACCTGCTCGGACAGGTTGCGGATGCTGACCAGGTTGCGGTCCACCTCCCGGGCCACCAGCGCCTGTTGTTCGGTGGCACTGGCAATCATCAGGTTGCGCTCGTTGATCTGCGAGATTGAGCAGGCAATCGCGTCCAAGGCTTCGCCGGAGCGCCGGGCTACTAGCAACGTCGCCTGTACCAGTTCGCTGCTGCTTTGCATCGCGGTTACCGCGTCCCCGCTTTCGCGGCGGATCGTGCCGATCATTTCCTCGATTTCCCGGGTTGACTCCTGGGTGCGGTGGGCCAGCGCCCTTACCTCATCGGCGACGACCGCGAAGCCGCGGCCGGCATCGCCTGCCCGGGCCGCTTCGATGGCGGCATTCAAGGCCAGCAGGTTGGTCTGCTCGGCGATGCTGCGGATCACGTCAAGCACCGAACTGATGTCCTGGACCCGCCCGGCCAGTTGCTGAATACGCTCCGCGGCTTCGCTCACGCCGTCGGCCAGCACGGAAATGGACGCTACCGTCTCCTGGACCTGCTCACGACCATCCAGGGCCGTCTGCTCGGAAATCCGCGATGCTTCGCTGGTGCTCATGGCATTGCGCGCCACATCGTCCACCGCGGCGGTCATCTGGTTCACGGCTGCCGCCGCCTGTTCGATTTCAATTCCCTGCAGTTGCAAGGAACTGCTGGTCTGGCTGCTCACGGCGCTCAACTCCTCGGAGGAACTGGCGACCCGATCCACCGAGGTCGCGATCTGCCGGACCATGGAGTGGAGGCTCTGCTGCATCTCGTGCATGTTACTCATCATGCTATCGCCCGAGCCCGCCCCCACGGGCACCTCAATGGTCAGGTCGCCTTGGGCGATATGGCCCAGCATCCGCGCCGCATCACCGGGCTCACCGCCCAGTGGCCGGGTAACGCTGCGGGTCACCAGCACCGCGACCGTCGCCACCAGGGCCAGGCACGCCAGCACCATCATCAGCAAATGCAGTTGCGCGTCCTGGTAGCGTGTCTGGGCCCCGCGCTCACGCTCGTCAAAAAGACGGTCCTGCATCGCCATCAGTCCGTCCAGGCTCTGGTACATCGCCTGCTCCGCCGGGGTTACGGATTGCTCCAGCTGCAGCACCGCCTCATGGGGCACGTTCCGGTGAATCAAGCCCTGCATTTGCGAAAAAGCGGCCTGGTAGACCTCGCCATTCTTTTTCAGGGCCGCTAAAGCCGCCTTGCCTTCGGGCCTTCGATCAAGCAACGGCCCGAGCGTTGCCAGCGCTTTGTCGATGCGTTGCCGCGTGTTGTCGATGGACGTCTGGGCCAGGGGATCGTTCCTGTCGATCAACAGTTCGCGAATGTGGCTGGCGTTATCCCGCACCCCCGTGGCGATGGCCATGATCGGGGCGATTTTCGGCCAGTCTCGCTGGGCGACCACTTCGGCCTGGTCGCGCAATATCCGCAGGTCGTACAAGGCGTACAACGCCACGGCGATCAAAGCGATGGGCGCAATGGAAAAACCCATGACGATTCGCTGGGCAATGGTGAGTCTGGTCATTATCAAAACATTTCCTTTCAGGGGCTCTGTTCAACGAATCCTGGCCCGCAGTTACTGTGCCTGAAGCAGATGCCCGGGCAGCAGAAGCCGCGCTCGCCGGATCCACGGCTAGTGCCGGTCCGGTGAAAATGGAGAGTGGAATAGAGGGTTCAGAAACTGCTGGAAATGCTAGTGCGGATGGACTGTTTCATGTTGTAGGGCGTTTCTGATTTGCAGCGCACGCAGGGAGAAATTCAGGCTGATTACCTGTTTTCCTACGGAAAACGCCCACCTGCTGGTAAGCCGCGATCAATTACGCAACTGAAAACAACTCGATTGAATACTGTGGGCTCAACCGCTCGATTTGCGTCCTCCTAAAATCCCGTGGCGAGGGAGCTTGCTCCCGCTGGGCTGCGAAGCAGTCCCAAAACCTCTGCTCTCGGTGTGTCAGGTTCATCGCGGTAAGCCTCCTTGGGGCCGCTGCGCAGCCCAGCGGGAGCAAGCTCCCTCGCCACGAAAGCGGTCAAGAGCTTTCATCTCTCGAGCCCGGAGTAAATTTTATTGCACAAGAAGCGTCGCGCCCGGTCGCATAATGGTCAGCGCTGTGATCCAGTCCACTCTCCACGCCACAACGCCCCGAAGGGCACCACCGACGTACACAAGGAATGCCCGATGCCCCCACGCTCCGCCCCTGCTTCAACTGCGGCTTTGCCCGAAGGCGCCGGTTTTGTCCGGGTGCGTGGCGCCCGCGAACACAACCTCAAGAACGTCGACGTGGACATCCCCCGCGATGCCCTGGTGGTGTTCACCGGCGTGTCGGGTTCCGGCAAGTCATCGCTGGCCTTCTCCACGGTTTATGCCGAAGCCCAGCGCCGCTATTTCGAGTCGGTCGCGCCTTACGCGCGGCGTTTGATCGACCAGGTGGGCGTGCCGGACGTGGACAGCATCGAGGGCCTGCCGCCGGCGGTTGCCTTGCAACAGCAACGCGGCACGCCCAGCGCACGTTCCTCGGTGGGCAGCGTCACCACGCTGTCGAGCCTGATCCGCATGCTCTACTCCCGCGCTGGCAGCTATCCGGCGGACCAGCCGATGCTGTATGCCGAGGACTTCTCGCCCAACACCCCGCAGGGCGCCTGCCCGAAGTGCCACGGCCTGGGACGGGTCCATGAGGTGACCGAGGCCTCCATGGTGCCCGATCCGTCGCTGACCATCCGCGAACGCGCCGTGGCGGCCTGGCCCATGGCCTGGCAAGGCCAGAACCTTCGCGACATCCTGGTGACCCTGGGTTATGACGTCGACGTTCCCTGGCGCGACCTGCCGAAAAAGCAGCGCGACTGGATTCTGTTTACCGAAGAGACCCCCACCGTCCCGGTATATGCAGGGCTGACCCCAGCCCAGACCCGCGAAGCGCTCAAGCGCAAGCTCGAACCCAGCTATCAAGGCACCTTCAGCGGTGCCCGACGCTATCTGTTGCATACCTTCATGCATTCGCAAAGCGCGCAGATGCGCAAGCGCGTGGCGCAATACATGCGCGCCAGCCCCTGCCCGATGTGCGAAGGCAAACGCCTAAAGCGTCAGGCATTGACCGTCACCTTCGCGGGCCTGGACATAGCGCAGTTGTCCAACCTGGCGCTGCTGGAACTGGCCGAAGTGCTCAAGACCGTCGCGGCCCCCGACTATCTGGAGCAACCCGAAGAGCCGGGCGACGTGCTCAGCCACAGCCAGACCCGAGAGGCCCGCGAGCAACGCGCCGCCCGCGGCGACAACCCGCACGCCGGCGGACCGGATGCGCGCCACACGCCGAACCTGTCCCTCGAAAAGCGCCTGGCGGCCCAACGCATCGCCGCCGAATTGTTGGAGCGGATCGTCACGCTGATTGACCTGGGCCTTGGCTACCTGGCCCTGGAGCGCAGCACGCCGACGCTGTCTTCCGGCGAATTGCAGCGCCTGCGCCTGGCCACCCAGCTCAATTCCCAGCTGTTCGGGGTCATCTATGTCCTGGACGAACCTTCCGCCGGCCTGCACCCGGCCGACAGCGAGGCGCTGTTCGGCGCCTTGCAACGCCTGAAGGCCGCGGGCAATTCCGTGTTCGTGGTCGAACACGACCTCGACACCATGCGTCGCGCCGACTGGCTGATCGACGTCGGCCCGGACGCCGGTGAGCAAGGCGGCAAGGTCCTCTACAGCGGACCACCCGATGGCCTCGGTCAAGTGCCCGAGTCCCGGACCCGCGCCTACCTGTTCGCCGAAGACCGCGCCACCGCGCGCATCCCCCGTGAACCCCAGGATTGGCTGCGCCTGGAAGGCATCACCCGCAACAACCTCGACAACCTGAGCGCAGCGTTTCCACTCGGTTGCTTCACGGCGGTGACCGGCATTTCCGGGTCGGGCAAGTCCAGCCTGGTCAGCCAGGCCCTGCTGGACCTGGTCGGTGCCCATCTGGGCCAGGCCAACCCCAACGCGGAAGCCGAGGAGCAGAGCCTGGAAGACGAACCGGTGCAAACCAGTGGCGGCCGGGTCAGCGCCGGGCTCGACGCAATCAAGCGACTGGTCCAGGTCGACCAGAAACCCATCGGCCGCACGCCGCGCTCCAACCTCGCCACCTACACGGGGCTGTTCGACCACGTGCGCAAACTCTTCGCCGCTACCGAACAGGCGCAGGCGCTGGGATTCGATGCCGGACGGTTTTCCTTCAACGTCGCCAAGGGTCGTTGTGAAACCTGTGAAGGCGAAGGCTTCGTCAGCGTCGAGCTGTTGTTCATGCCTAGCGTGTATGCGCCCTGCCCGACCTGTCATGGGGCCCGCTACAACCCGCAGACCCTGGACGTGACCTGGCAGGGGCTGGACATTTCCCAAGTGCTGCAACTGACGGTGAACCAGGCTCTAGAAGTGTTCGCCGAACAAGCGTCGGCCAGGCGCTCGTTGCAAGTCTTGCAAGACATCGGCCTGGGTTATCTGCGCCTTGGCCAACCGGCCACCGAGCTGTCCGGCGGCGAGGCGCAGCGGATCAAGCTGGCCACCGAGCTGCAACGCAAGGCTCGGGGCGCGACCCTTTACGTATTGGATGAGCCTACCAACGGTCTGCACCCCCAGGACGTGGATCGCCTGCTGGTGCAGTTGAATCGCCTGGTGGACGAAGGCCATACGGTGGTTGTGGTGGAACACGACATGCGCGTGGTGGCGCAGAGCGACTGGGTCATCGACATCGGCCCGGGAGCCGGGACACAGGGCGGGAACGTGGTGGTGTGCGGTGCGCCAGAGGTCGTTGCAGACTGTGACGAAAGCCGCACCGCGCCGTTCCTGAAAAGAGCTTTGCAACCCGCACGATGAACCGTGGCGAGGGAGCTTGCTCCCGCTGGGCTGCAAAGCAGCCCCACAGGCAATCACTTCATTTCGCCAGGCACACCGCAGCGCCTGGTTTGCGGCGGCTGCGCCACCGAGCGGGAGCAAGCTCCCTCGCCACGAAAGCACTCTTCACATGGCGCAGCTAGCGCCTCAGCCGCATTCACCCACAGTTATTTCGCCAAGCCATAAAAGCGTCAATGAAACGTTACACGTCGACAATCCACACAACCGTTTATCAGTTTTTTGACACTTCGCCGATATGCGGTCACAACTTTTTCGCTCCGCTGGGTCATAACACGGTGGTCGCCGATGGAATATTGGCAGTCACTTAGGTTTTTAGCCTGATACGGAGATAAGTCCATGATTTTCAACGTACAAGATTTTGGCGCCAAAGGAGATGGCGTCACCGACGACACGGCGGCCATTCAAAGCGCGATCGATGCGGCAGCGGCCGCAGGCGGTGGCCAGGTGTACATGCCCACCGGCACCTACATCGTTTCGGGAGGTGAGGAACCCTC
Source organism: Pseudomonas sp. R3-56 (assembly GCF_051132075.1). Classification (NCBI taxonomy): domain Bacteria; kingdom Pseudomonadati; phylum Pseudomonadota; class Gammaproteobacteria; order Pseudomonadales; family Pseudomonadaceae; genus Pseudomonas; species Pseudomonas sp. R3-56. Next base: position 3,233,825 of record NZ_CP071657.1, read on the forward strand.
CGATGGCTGCCTGATGCTCAAAAGCAACGTCTACCTGTACGGCGACGGCATGGGCGACACCACGGTCAAGCTGGCCGACGGATCGGACACCAAGATCACCGGCATCATCCGCTCGGCCTATGGCGAGGAAACCCACGACTTCGGCGTCAGCAACCTCACCATCGACGGTAACCGCGACGCCACCACCGGCAAGGTGGATGGCTGGTTCAACGGTTATATTCCCGGCGAGGAAGGCTACGACTCCAACGTCACCCTCGACAGCGTCGAGATCAAGGACTGCTCCGGGTACGGCTTCGACCCGCATGAGCAGACCGTCAACATGGTCATCAAGAACAGCGTGTCCCACGGCAACGGCCTGGATGGCTTCGTCGCCGACTTCCTCAGCGACAGCACCTTCGAAAACAATATTGCCTACGACAACGACCGCCACGGTTTCAACGTCGTCACCAGCACCCACGATTTCACCATGACCAACAACGTCGCCTACAACAACGGCGGCAACGGCATCGTGGTGCAGCGCGGCAGCGAAGATATCCCCTCTCCCAGCAACATCACCATCACCGGTGGCGAGGTGTACGGCAACGGCGCCGAGGGCGTGCTGGTCAAGCTGTCCAGCGACGTGACCGTCACCGGCGTCGATATCCATGACAACGCCAGCGCCGGGATCCGCATCTACGGCAGCAACCATGTCGAGGTCATCGACAACACCCTCAACAACAACTCGTTGGGCGGCGCGGTGCCGGAAATCATCATCCAGTCCTACGACGACACCCTCGGTGTGTCCGGCAAGTACTTCAACGGCAGCGACAACCTGATCCAGGGCAACGTCATCAGCGGCAGCAACCTGTCCACCTACGGCGTCGCCGAGCGCAACGAAGACGGCACCGATCGCAACGCGATCATCGCCAACACCATCAGCCACACCAGCAAGGGCGCCACGCTGGTCTATGGCGATGGCAGCTATGTCAGCGCCACCGTGCCGATGACCACCGTGCAAGGCACGGCGGGCAACGACGTCCTCACGGGCACCGCCGCCAGCGAAATTTTCTACGGCGCGGCCGGCAACGACACCATCAATGGCGCGGCCGGGAGCGATATCCTGGTGGGCGGCGCGGGCGTCGACAAACTCACTGGTGGCACGGGCGCCGATACGTTCCGCTTCACCAGTCAGTCCGACAGCTATCGCAATGCAACGGCGAGCTTCGACGACACCATCACCGATTTCGACGTAACCCAGGACAAGATCGATCTTGCTGGCCTCGGCTTCACCGGCCTGGGCAATGGGCGTGGCGGCACCCTGCAAGTCAGTTACAACGCCAGCAGCGACCGCACCTATATCAAGGACTACGACGCCGATGCCAGCGGCAATCGCTTCGAACTGATTCTCTCGGGCAACCTGGCGAGCACCCTGATGGCGAGCAACTTCATCTTCAATCGGGTCATCACCGGCACCACCGGCAGCGACTCTTTGTTGGGCAGCGACGCCGCCGATACCTTGCTCGGCCTGGCCGGCAACGACAGCCTCAGCGGTGGCGCGGGCGACGACAAGCTCGACGGCGGCGCCGGCATGGACACCCTCACGGGCGGCGCCGGGGCGGACACCTTCGTGTTCGCCAACCGGCTGGACAGCTACCGCAACTACAACACCGGTGGCGCCAACCTGGGCGATTTGATCACCGACTTCAACATCGCTGCCGACAAGATCGACCTCTCCGCCATGGGCTTCACCGGCCTGGGCGACGGCAAGAACAATACCGTCTACCTGGTGCTCAACAGCGCCGGCACCAAGACCTACATCAAATCCCTGGAGGCCGATGCCAACGGCAACCGCTTCGAAGTGGCACTGGACGGCAATTACCTCAACACCCTGACCAGCGCCAACTTCGTCTTCGCGACAACATCGCCGACCAACCAGGCACCGGTGCTGGCCACGCCATTGCTGGACCAGAACGCCAGTGAAAAGACGCCCTTCAGCTACGTGGTGCCGGCCACCAGTTTCACCGATCCGGACAATGACAGCCTCAGCTACACCGCCAAGCTGGCCGATGGCAGCGCCCTGCCCAGCTGGCTGACGTTCGACGCCGCCACGCGCACCTTCAGCGGCACCCCACCCGACACCGCATCGGGCACTTACTCGATCCAGGTCACCGCGACCGACGGCAGCAACGCCACCGTCAGCGACAGCTTTACCCTGGCGGTGCAGGACGTGCCCGGCTCGGTGGTGATCAACGGCACACCAAACAACGACACGCTGACCGGCACCGTCGCCAACGAACAGATTTTCGGTGGCGCGGGCAACGACACCCTCAATGGCGCAGCGGGCAACGACATCCTGGTGGGCGGCACGGGCGTGGACAAACTCACCGGCGGCACGGGCGCCGATGTGTTTCGCTACACCTCCAAGCTCGACAGCTACCGCACCGGTTCCACCAGCGCCAGTGACCAGATCCTCGATTTCGACGTGGCCGCCGACAAGATCGATGTCGCGGCGCTGGGCTACACCGGCCTGGGCAACGGGCTCAACGGGACGCTGCAAGTCAGTTACAGCTCGTCAACCAACCGCACGTACCTGAAGGACCTCACGGTCGATGCCAACGGCAACCGCTTTGAAATCTCCCTGGCGGGAAATTTCGTCAGCAGCCTGACCGCCAATCACTTTGTCTTTGCCGACCAGAACACCCCGACCAACGTGGCGCCGGTGGTGGTCACTCCGCTGCTCGACCAGAACGCCAGCGAAAGCACGCCGTTCAGCTACACGGTGGCCAACAACAGCTTCAGCGACGCCAACCAGGACGTGCTGACCTACACCGCGACCCTAGCCAATGGCAGCGCCCTGCCCTCATGGCTGAGCTTTAACGCCAGCACGCTGACTTTCAGCGGCACGCCTACCAGCACTGCATCCGGCAACTACGACGTGCTGGTCAAGGCCACCGATCCGTCCGGCGCATCGGTCAGCGACAGCTTTGCCCTGGTGGTGGCCGATGCGCCCGCCAACACCATCACCGGCACGGCCAATGCCGAAAGCCTCAACGGTACGGCAGGCGCCGACCTGATCCTCGGCCTGGGTGGCAACGACACCATCAAGGCTGGGACCGGTGCCGACATCATCGACGGTGGCGCCGGAAGGGACTCGCTGTATGGCGACGCCGGCGCCGACACGTTCCGCTACAGCAACCTGTCCGACAGCTACCGGGACTACGACACCGGTGGCGTCACGGCCACGGACACGATTTATGACTTCACCGTCGGCGTCGACAAGATCGACGTCTCCGGGCTGGGTTTCCTCGGCCTCGGCGACGGTAGCAACGGCACGCTCTACATGACGTTGAATGCGGCCGGCGACAAGACCTATGTCAAGTCCAGCCAGGCTGATGCCGATGGCAACCGTTTCGAGATCGCCCTGAACGGCAACTACCTCAACACCCTGACCGCCAGTGATTTCGTCTTCGGCGAACGCGCCCAGCAGGACATCCTCTATCTGCCGACGCTCGGCCAATCCAACGCACGTCTGCTGCGCATGAGCGAGGATGACGATCAGTCCGGCACTTCGATGCTGGTCAACGACCTGAACAAATACACCACCTATGACGTGCGCAGCCAGTTCAGCGACGCCGACGGCAACGGCATTGACATCGCAGTGGGTGGCAGTACGGTCAACGGCTTGTCGACCCTCGGCGCCGAGGAGCTGAAGTTGTGCTGGTGGCTGACCGACACCAACCAACCCGGGCCGGCATTGCTGCGCGCCGTGACGTTGTTGCGCGACCAGCTCACCGAACTCAAGGCCATCGACAACGTGACCATGGGGATCATCTGGGGCCAGGGCGAGGAAGCCGCCCAGGAAATCGCCCGCTCCACCGACAAGGCAGCGGCTGCGGCGGCCTACAAGGCGTCGACGCTGAAGGTCTTCGATTACCTGCACGCCCAACTCGGCAACTTCAACGTGTACCTGATGGAAACCGGTCACTACGAGCAGGACGCCGCGCGTGCCCGTGGTTACTCGGAGGAAAAGATTGCTTCCATCGTCGAGGGGGTGGGCTTCGTCCGCGCCGTCCAGGAAGCCATCGCCGCCGAGCGCGCCGATGTGAAACTGGCGGTGGACTACAACGACCTGCCCTTGCGTTATGAAGTCGATCCGTTGGTGTATCCCGACGATGTCTGGCACCTGCACGAGGAGTCAGCGGAAATCGTCGGGCAGCGCCTGGCGGACTACATCGCCAATGACCTTGGCTTCCAGGGCAACCCCAACGACAACAACAGCGTGCAGGATATTTTCGATGGCGCGCAGAATGAGGGCGGGAAGATTTCCGGCACCGACCAGGCCGACACCCTGGTGGGCAGCTCCGGCAACGACATACTGGACGGTGACCTGGGTGCCGACTCGTTGACCGGCGGCGATGGTAACGACATCTACGTCGTCGACAACGCGTTCGACAGCGTGGTGGAAACCAACACCTCGACTTCGCAGATCGATACGGTACAGGCCTCGGTCAGTTGGACCCTGGGCGCCAACCTGGAAAACCTGGTGCTGACCGGCGTGTCGGACATCGACGGCACCGGTAACGAACGGCGCAACTTCATCACCGGTAATGCCGCCAAAAACGTGCTCGATGGCGCGGTGGGAGCGGACAGCATGAGCGGCGGCGACGGCAACGACACCTACTACGTCGACAACGCCAGCGATACCGTGATCGAGACCAGCAGCAACCCGGTGTCCGGCGGCATCGACGGCGTCCACAGCAGCCTCGCTACCTACACGTTGGGCAACAACGTGGAGAATCTGTACGTCGACAGCGCCGGGGCCGCAAACGGGATCGGTAATGCGCTGAACAACACGCTGTTCGCCGGCGTGGGCGACAACGTCCTGGACGGACGCGATGGCAACGACACCGCCTCCTACGACCGGGCCCTGGCCGGGGTGACCGTGAACCTGTCGACGTCCGCACAGCAGAACACCGTCGGTTCCGGACTCGACACGCTGAAGTTCATCGAGAACCTGACGGGCAGTGCCTACGCGGATACGCTGTCGGGCAACAGTGCCGGGAACATCCTCAACGGCGGTGCCGGCAATGACACGCTGGTGGGCGGCTCGGGCGATGACCGGCTGATCGGCGGCGCCGGCACCGACAACCTCACCGGTGGCACTGGCGCGGATACCTACGCGTTTACTGCATTGTCGGACATGGGCGTCGGCACCGCGCGGGATGTGATCAACGGTTTCAAGACGGCGGAGCTGGACAAACTGGACTTCACCGGCCTGGACGCCAACCCGCTGACCGCCAGCGTCGATGCCTTTACCTTCATCGGCAGCAACGCCTTCGACGCCACCAATGCCACCGGCCAATTGCGTTTTGTCGATGGCATCCTCTACGGCAGCGTCAATGCCGACGCCTCCGCCGAGTTCGAGTTCGAACTGGTGGGCGTCAAGGAGCTGCACGCCAGCGACTTCACCGCCTGAGTGAACGAGGGGGCTGCTGCGCAGCCCAGCGGGAGCAAGCTCCCTCGCCACAACAGCACTGATGAGCAAACCCTGTGGGCAGGAAGCATTGGGGCCCAGGGCAGTGTCCCCTGTGGGAGCGAGCCTGCTCGCGAAAGCGGTGTGCCAGGCTGAACGGCGTTGAATGAACTGCCGTCATCGCGAGCAAGCTCGCTCCCACACGGTGCTTCCGTGGCGAGGGAGCTTGCTCCCGCTGGGGTGCGCAGCAGCCCCAAAAAGGTTGATGGGGGTCCAGCCTGACACAGCGCGGTGATTGGCTTTGGGGGCGCTTCGCACCCCAGCGGGAGCAAGCTCCCTCGCCACAGAAGCGATGCGGCTCGGCCGGTTCCTTAGAACAGGCTTTGCACCTGTTCCAGCACCGCGCGGTTCATCTGGCCGGTGTGGGTGTGCAGGCTTACATAACTTTCGAGCATGTCCAGCTTGGTATCGAGCAGGTCCCGGCGTGCCTGGAACAGGCGTTGCTGAGCATCAAGAATGTCGACCGTCGAGCGCACGCCGCCCTGGAAGCCCTTCTCGGTCGACGTCAGCGCCCGCTGGTTGGATTCCACCGCTCGTAGCATGGCCTTGCTCTTGGCGAAGCCCGCCACCACGCCCAGGTAGTCGGTTTCGATAGCCTCGGCCAGTTCCTGACGCTGCACATCGTAATCGGACTGGGCCCCGGCCAGCTGGGCCTCGGCCTTGGCCACCGATGCACGCACCGCGCCGCCGCGATACAACGGGATATCCAGCTGCACCCCGACGTAGTAAGTGTCCTGGCGCGGGTCGAGCTCCTGGTACTGGCGGGTTTCCCGACGGGTCAACTGAGTGGTGAGCGACAACGTCGGATAATGCCCGGCGCGCTGGCTGTCGGCCTGGGCCTCGGCGACTTTTACCGCCGCCAACCGCGCCGCCAGCTCCGGACTGGCCTCACGGGCAATCGTTGTCCAATACGGCAGATCCTGCTCCGGCGGGATCGGGCTGCCGGCGGGGAGTTCTTCGCGCATCGCCTGGATGTCGTCGATCGGCACGCTGGCCCGCCCCGACAGTGCTCGCAGCGCAGCCACGCGGCGGGCCTGGGCTTCGGTTTCCTGAGCCTCGACCAGATCGAGCCGGGCCTGGGCCTCGTCGATATCGGTGATCGCTCCCTGGCCGCCCGCATAGAGCTTTTTGCTCTGGAGGACCAAGCCACTGATAGCGGTTTTCTGCTGGGCGATCAGCTTGAGTTCGTTCTCGGCCCGGGCTACGTCGAAATAGCCCTTGGCGACCCGATCGAACAGGGTCTGGCCGGCCACATCGAATTGTTGGCTACCCAGCGCCCCCCGCGCCTTGCCTTCCTGATAGGCCGCCCAACGCCCCTTGTCATAGAGCGCCTGCTGCGCGGCCAGGGTCACACTGTTCGCCTGGTAATCGTTGCTGTTGACGTAACTGCTGTCGTCGCCGCCATCGGTACGCCCGCCATAGCCATAACGCGACGACAGCGACACTTGCGGATAAAGACCGCCACGGCCGATCGCCTCCTCCTGCCGCGACGCATCGTAGGCGTGGGTCGCCGCCTGCAAGGTCGGATCGTTGAGGCGCGAGGCATCGTAAGCGGCGATCAGGCTCAGCCCGCCCTCCGCCGCCCAGACGGGGCCGATCACCGCCCAACTGGTGCACAGGCTCAACAGCACACGGACGCCATAACGGCAACGGTCGGTCATGCTCATTCCTCTTTGAAGGCCGCCAGCAAGCGTTCGCGCAAAGGTTTCATCAGGTAGTTCATCAAGGTCCGCTCGCCGGTCACCACGGTGACATCGGCAAGCATGCCGGGGCGCACCAGCAGCCCGGCGCTCTGCAGCGAAACGACGGTGTCGGCGGGAATCTCGACCTTGGCGGAGAAATAGGGCTGGTGGGTCTGCTGGTCGATCAACTGGTCCGCCGACACGGTGGTGATCGTGCCGGTTACCATCGGCGTGTCCACCCGTTGCAACGCAGTGAAATGCACGTGCACGGGCAGACCCGGGCTGAGTTTGTTGGCCATCAGCGGATCAAAACGCGCGGTGATCGCCATCGGCGCATCCAGCGGCACTACCTGCATCAGCGTCTGCCCGGCCTGGGCGACGCCGCCGACGGTATGGATCGACACGTCCATGACCTGCCCCGCCACCGGCGCGCGGATCGCCCCGTTATCCACTTCAAACTGCAAGGCGCGGATCTGATCGGCATAACCGGCGGCCTCGGCCGAGACCTCGCTGAGTTGGGTTTCGGCATCGCGCCGGAATTCCTGCTGCGCCTGCAAGGCCTTGAGCCGGCTTTCGTTGATTGCCTGGCGCGTGCGGCCGACATCGCCAATGCCGGAAGCGATCTGCCCGGCCAGTTGCGCCGCGTTGCGCTCGGCCTCGAAGAGTTTGTTGCGCGGCACGTAGCCTTCCCGAGCCAATTCGCGCAAACCTTCAAGCTCTTGCTGCTGAAAACGCATCTGCGCGTCGTAGTTGCGCTTGACCCCTTCATAGCCCTGCAACTGTTGCTGCAAGGCGCCGACTTCATGTTCGATGATCTGCAGGCGGCTGCCCAGTTCGGCACGGCGTGTCAGGAACAGTTGCTTCTGCAGCGCCATGGCCGCCTTGACGCGCGGCTCCTCGGCGCGCTCCAGCAATTGCGCCGGCCACTGGATTTCCTCGGCGCCGAGGCGCTCGGCCATCAAGCGCGCCTCGATGCTGCGGTCATTGAGCAGCTTGCCCAGGGTCACGTCCAACTGCGCTTGGGCCTGCACCGTGTTGAGCTGCACCAGCAACTGGCCCTGGCTGACGCGGTCGCCGTCGCTGACCAGCAGCTTTTCCACGACCCCGCCCACCAGCGATTGCACAGCCTTGCGCTCGCCCGCCACCACCACGGTGCCGCTGCCGACCACACCCTGGTCGAGCGGCGCGAGGCACGCCCAAAGCAGGAAACCGCCCAAGGTCAGGGCCAGGAAGACCACGCCGTAGCGCGCCGCGCCGCCGGCATCGGTACTGGCGCTGGGTAGCGTGTTGCTGCTGAGCACGCTCAAGCCGTGGTCGCCGTGGGCCGGAGTCGCCGGTTTCAAATCACGCATCTTTACCCGCCTCCCGCACGGCCGTCGGCCTCGGGCCTGGCATCAGCGCCTTGAGCACCCGGTCGCGCGGGCCAAACGCCTGCTGGGTACCGTCCTTCAGCACCAGGATGTGATCAACCACCGCTAACACGTTGGGCCGGTGAGTGATCAACACCACCGTGCTGCCGGCGGCCTTGAGCACGCCGATGGCTTGTACCAGCGCGAGTTCGCCGGCTTCATCGAGATTGGAGTTGGGCTCGTCGAGAACGATCAGCGAAGGGCTGCCATAAAGCGCACGGGCCAGGCCCAGGCGTTGCTTCTGTCCGCCGGACAGGCCAAGCCCGCCGGGACCCAGCGGCGTGTCGTAACCCTTGGGAAATCGCAGGATCATTTCGTGAATGCCCGCGTGACGACTGGCGGCGATGATCTTGTCGGCGTCCTGCTCGCCGAAACGAGCAATGTTGTCAGCGACACTGCCATCGAACAGTTCGATGTCCTGGGGCAGATAACCGAGGTACGGGCCCAAGGCGTCATGGGACCACTGGCTGATCTCGGCATCGTCCAGCCGCACCGAGCCACCCATGGCCGGCCACACGCCAACCAATGCCCGAGCCAAGGTCGATTTGCCGCTGGCGCTGGGCCCGACCACCGCCAGTACCTCGCCCTTGTCCAGGCTGAAATTGATGCCACGCAGGAGCGGCTGCGTCGCAGCGGGTGGCCCGACGTAGAGCTGCTCCAGGCGCACCGCGCCCGTTGGCGGTGGCAATGGCATACGCAGGCGATCGCGAGGATGTTGCGCGAGCAACTGGCTCAGACGCTGGTAACTCTGGCGACCGGCGTTGAATTGCTTCCACGAACCAATGGCGATTTCCACCGGCGCCAGGGCACGCCCCAGCAACAACGACATGGCAATCATCATGCCCGCCGACAATTGCCCTTCGAGTACCAGCAGCGCCCCCAGCCCCAAGGCCAGGGACTGGCCGGAAATCCGCACGAAACGGGTCGCCGAGGTGATACGCGCACCGCGATCACTGGCATGCGCCTGCGCCGCGATGATCCGTTGCTGCAGCAGGCTCCAGCGCTGGCGCAGCGGCCCGAGCATGCCCAGGGCCTGGATGACCTCGGCATTCTGCAGGGTGCTGTTGACGTAGATCGACGATTGCACGCCCAGCCGATTGGCCTCCCCCAGGCGCGTGCGGGTCGCCAGCTCGCCCCACAGTGCCAGGCCGACCAGCAACGCTGCGAGGATCAGGGTCAGCACGCCGAACCAGGGGTGGATGATGAACGCCACCAGCAGGAAAATCGGCAACCACGGTGCATCGAGCAAGGCGATCAGCCCCTGGCCGGTAATCAGTTGGCGCAAGGTGGCCAGGTCACTCAGCACCTGCGCCGGGTTGGCGTTGTGCTCGCGCAGGCTGCGGGCGAACGCTGCATCGAAAATCCGCTCGCCCAAGGCATCGTCCAGCCCGGCGCTCATGCGGATCATCACTTCGCCACGCACCCACTCGATCAACGCACTGAACATGAACAGCCCGAGAGCGATCAAGGTGAGCATGAACAGCGTGGTTTCGTTGCGACTGGTGAGGACCCGATCGTAGACCTGCATCATGTACAGCGATGGCACCAGCACCAGCAGATTGATCACGCCGCTGAAGAGGGCCAGCGACCAGAATACCCGGCGATAACTCAACAAAGCGGCGTCGATGTCATGCCGAGGATCAAGAAAAAAACCCATAGAGAATCAACCCGCAAAAGGAATAAACGGTCCCGGCGCAATCCATTGCGAGCTATTTGCCTTGAGGCGTCAGAAAAAAAGCGCCATGTAGCTGACATTGTCGCCATCGGTGGCGAACGTCGGCGCTACGGGCGCCAAGTACTGACAGCGTAAGCAGGGGTTAGTTGCTGGGGGGAGTTTGGGGTTTTTTAGGCGATCAGTAAAGGAAGGGGCTGCTACGCAGCCCAGCGGGAGCAAGCTCCCTCGCCACGGGAATGTCTTAGGCCGAGGGTCTATGGAGGCTAGCCGAGGAAACCGCCTCTTCAGGCTGCGGAGATTGCCGCGAAGTCACCAGGCCGACAAAGGAAATGACCAAGGCCAGGCCTAGGGTGGTGCTCACTTCGCTGCGGTGCTCAGGAGTCACCATCATCACGGCCAAGGCCGCGCAGATAAACACGATCACCGCCCAGGTGAGCCAGGGAAACAGCCACATGCGAAAGCCCAGCTCGACGCCTTGGCGAAGCAGCTTGCGGCGCATACGCAACTGGGACACGGCGATCGCCAGGTACACCAGCAAGGCGATGGCGCCGGAGCTGGCGAGCAGGAACTGGAACAACCCGGCCGGCATGAAGTAGCTGAACAAGGTGATGCCCAAGCCCAGTACCGTACTGGCTATCACCGCTGCCCGGGGCACGCCAGCGGACGAAGTCACTTCCACCACCCTCGGCGCATCACCACGCCGGCCGAGGGAATAGAGCATGCGTGAAGCAATGTAGATGGAGGAGTTCATGCAACTGGCCACGGCAATCAATACCACCACGTCCACCATGAATTTGGCGTGGGGAATGTTCATCAACTCCAGTGCCCGCTGGTAGGAGCCCACCGAGGCCAGGAGCGGATCGTCCCAGGGCACCACGGAAATCACCACGAAGATCGACAGCAGATAAAACACGCCGATGCGCCAGATCACCGAGCGCGTGGCCTTGGCGATGTTCTGTGCCGGGTTGCTGGATTCGGCGGCGGCAATCGTCACCGCCTCCGTACCAATGAAACTGAACATGATGGTGATGAAGGCCCCGACCACGGCGGACAAGCCATTGGGCGCGAACCCGCCATGCTCCTCCATCAAGCGACTCAAGCCGCTGGCTTCGCGCTCGGGAATCCAGCCCATCAGCACGGCGAATCCCAGGGAGATGAAACCGATGATCGCGATCACCTTGGCCATGGCGAACCAGAACTCGAACTCGCCGTATTTGGACACGCTGAACAGATTGGTCACGGCCAGGGCAATGATCGAGACCGAGGCAAACAGCCAGGCATCAACGGATGGAAACCACTGGTTGAGTACATGACCGGCGGCCAGCGCCTCGATGGGAATCACCAGCACCCAGAACCACCAGTACAACCAACCGATGGTGAAGCCTGCCCAGCGCCCGATCGCCTGATCGGCGTAGGTGGAGAACGAGCCGGTGTCTGGCCGGGCTACCGCCATTTCGCCAAGCATGCGCATGACGAGCACCACCAGCAGACCGGAAAAAAGATAAGCCAACATGACGGCCGGACCGGCAGCGGCGATCGCATGGCCCGAGCCGACAAACAGGCCGGCGCCGATGATCCCGGCGATTGAAAGCATGGTGACGTGACGAGGCTTGAAGCCCTGCGCCAAGTGGCCGTTCGAATCCTTGAAGCTCGGGCTGGTCATGGTTTTTTATTCTCTTGTCGACATTGAGGCGTGTCGAGGGACCGTCGGTGCTGCTGGTTTCGCTCCTCCTCAAAGCGGCACACCCTGGATGTCTGATCCGTCCCTCGCGAATTGGGCTCTGCAGTAAAGTTGAGCCACGTTACCCGCCTACACTCCCGAGTTAGTTACCTGTGAGCGCCGCCTTTTTGCCTGATCTCGCCAAACCCGGTCCTGCGTAGAGGCTCTGCGGCTGACGACGAAGGCGGCTCATCGCCTTAAGCATATAACTCTATGTTATTTGTTTTATTTTTTTTAGATCATTTAGATTAAGCCTTAAGCCCAATGGCTTCGCACGGTGATACCACCAAGGAGCGTTGGTCCTCACCCAATCATCACCGCACTCTCATAAACGGGCCACCGTCATGCAGCTTCTTACGCTTCCTCCCTCCCCCGGCCTGGCTACCTCGATCCGCGCCACGGCCCAAGTGTTCGCCGATCCCAGCTCCCAGGCACTGCTGACGCACTTGCAGCAAGTCGCGCCCAGTGACGCCAGCGTGTTGATCATTGGCCAGACCGGTACTGGCAAGGAGCTGGTCGCCCGCCACGTCCATAACCTCAGTGCTCGACGCGACAAACCGTTCGTGGCGGTGAACTGCGGAGCGTTTTCCGAGACGCTGGTGGAGGCCGAGTTGTTCGGCCATGAAAAAGGCGCGTTCACCGGCGCCTTGACCGCCAAGGCCGGGTGGTTCGAAGAAGCCGACGGCGGCACGCTGTTCCTCGATGAAATCGGTGACCTGCCATTGCCGATCCAGGTCAAGCTGCTGCGCGTTCTACAAGAACGTGAAGTGGTCCGCCTCGGCTCGCGCAAGCCCATCAGGATCAATGTGCGGGTGCTGGCGGCCACCAACGTGCAACTGGAAAAAGCCATCAACGCCGGGCATTTTCGCGAAGACCTGTATTACCGACTGAGTGTGGTCAGCCTGGTGCTCAAGCCGTTGCGCGAGCGTCCCGGCGACATCCTGCCGCTGATTCGCCATTTCATCGCCGAGTACAGCCGCAGGCTCGGTCATGGCGAGGTGACGCTGGATGCCCAGGCCCAGCGCAAACTGCTCGACTACTCGTGGCCGGGAAATATTCGCGAACTGGAAAACGTCATCCATCACACCTTGCTGATCTGCCGCAACAAGGTGATCGGCGTGCAGGATCTGCACCTGTCGAACTTTCGCATCGAGCGCCAGGACGCGTCCCAGGACAACACGCCGCAAACCACCGAGGCACTGCTGGAAAAAGCCTTCGAGCAACTGCTTGAGCAAGCGCACGGCGATGTCTATGAAAAAGTCGAAGCTGCCCTGCTGCGCACCGCCTACCGCTACGCCAGTTGCAATCAGGTCCACACCGCAAGCCTGTTGGGCCTGAGCCGCAACGTCACCCGCAGCCTGCTGATCCGGATCGGCGAGCTGGCGGTCAACAAACGGCGCCCGGCGCTGAGTACGCGCGATGGTCGGGTGGTCAACCTTTCAACCTGAGCCAACGTTCACCTGTGGCGAGGGAGCTTGCTCCCGCTGGGCTGCGAAGCAGCCCCAACCTGTCGCTGTGATGTCAGATCCACTCAATCAGCTGCATTGGGGGCGCTATGCGCCCCAGCGGGAGCAAGCTCCCTCGCCACGGGTTCGCTGTCTGGACGAAAGGCCATCACCACGCCGGGCGGCTTTCGCAAAAGCGACCCAAGTCGTCAGGATTCCTTGCTGCAATCGCGCGGCGTGATGCCTTTTTCCTTGGCGTATTGCAGCGAAGACGCTTCGATGATCGGCCGCAGCAACGCGCGGTCGGCCTGCACCCAGTCACTGATCAGCTTCCACTGCGTGCCGTCCCACTGCTGGAAGCGCACCGCGCCGCCGCCCTCGTGGTCCGAGCAGGACAATTGCAACGGCTGCACCAACCCCAGCGCCCCCAGCTCCTTGAGACGTGCATCATCGAGCTTGAGATTCTCAAAGCCCCACCGAACCTGCTCGCCGGTCAACGGTTGCTGGCCGAACTTCTGCTGGGCAATGCGCAGCGCCTCGACGTTGAGGATGCCGTTGACCACGCCCAGGTTGTAATACACCGTGCCGAAACGCTTGGGGTCCGCCAGGTCGCCATGGCCGGCGTCGACCACGTCCTTCTTGATGCCTTGCAGCACCGGGAAACCGGTGCCCGACGGGTGCGTGGTGATCGCGATGAACCCCTTGGCCGCGGCACCGGCCGGCGCGGCGTCATCCTCGGAGTTGCTCCAGATATTGCCGATGATGTGGTCGGCCGGGAACCCGACTTTCTGCGCGGTTTTCAGCGCCACCGGATTCATCACGCCCCAGCCGCGCAGGATCACCCAATCGGGTTTTTCCCGACGGATATTCAGCCACTGCGACTGTTGCTCGTTGCCCGGATGCGGCACTTCGAGCAAGGTCAGCGAAAAGCCGTATTTATCCGCCAGGGTCTGCAACACCTCGTTGGTTTCCTTACCGTACGGCGAGCCGTGATACAGGGTGACGATTTTCTGCCCCTTGAGCTTGTCCAGGCCGCCAGCGCGCTGGCCGATGTAGTTGATGATCGCCGACACTTCGGAGTACGGGTTCAATTGCAGCGGGAAGACATAGGGGAACACGCTGCCATCGGTGGAATCGGTGCGGCCGTGGTTGATGGTGATCAGCGGCAGCTTGTCAGCCGTGGAGCGCTCCAGCGTGGCGTAGGCGATGCCCACCGACAGCGGGTTTGTGGCAGCCGCCGGCGCGCCGTTCAGACCTTTCTTCAGTCGCTCGTAGCACTCGATGCCCTTCTCCACCACGTACTCGGTTTCGCATTCGCTCCAGGTCAGCTTCACCCCGTTCACGCCGCCGTTGGCGTTGACGTACTTGAGGTAGTCGATGAAGCCGCCAAAAAATCCCGTGCCGCCGGCCGCATAGGGACCGACGCGATAGCTTTGCAGCGGGAAGTACTGTTCGTTGTCCGCCTGCACGGTGAACGCAGCGGCGGTGAGGCTCAGGGCCAGCGCGAGGGTGCTGGCGAATGATCGTTTGAACATCGGATTTTCCTTGTTATGAAGCCCTGGAGAACTAACGTAATGGAACTGTTCAGTAGCGCAGCGGCCACAACCGCGCACGCTGGCGAAGTCGTTGCCAGAGGCGCGCAAGGCCCTCCGGTTCCTTGATCAGGAACAGGATGATCAGCGCGCCGAAAAACATTTTTTGCAGGTTTTCCACCTGGCCGGCATCGATCAGCCCGCCGGGCAGCAGCGACACCAGGTTGGAAAGCAGCACCGGAAACAGCACGATGAAAGCCGCCCCGAGGAAGTTGCCCAGCAGGCTGCCAAGCCCGCCGATAATGATGATGAACAGGATCTGGAATGAGCGATTGAGATCAAAGCCGTGGGGTTCGACGGTGCCCAGGTAGGCGAAGGCCCAGAGCGCGCCGGCCACGCCGAGGTAAAACCCGCTGATGGCAAAGGCCAGCAACTTGGTTTTCGCCAGGGGAATGCCGATCACCGCCGCTGCCGTGTCCATGTCGCGCACGGCCATCCACTGGCGCCCCAATTCGCTGCGCACCAGGTTCTTGCCCAGCCAGAACAGCGCCACCACCACCGTCAGGGTCAGCAGATAGCGGCCGGCCGGCGCGTCCAGGTTCACGCCGAAAACATCCAGGCGCGGCGCGCTGATCACCCCCGACGCGCTGTCGTTGGAAAACCAGCCAAAGCGGGTCAGCGTCCAGGTCACGAAGAATTGCGCCGCCAGTGTCGAGACCAGCAGATAGAAGCCCTTGATGCGCAGGCTTGGCAGGCCGAACAGGAGCGACACCAACGCCGCCGTCAGCCCGCCCAGGGCAATGCTGAACACCAACGGCAAACCGTTGACACGCACTTCAAGGTTGTACGTGGCGAACGCCCCCACGGCCATGAACGCCGCAGAGCCCAGGGACAACTGCCCGGCGTAACCGGTGAGCAGATTGAGCCCCAACCCGGCCAGGGACAGCACCAGAAACGGAATCAATATCGCGCTGAGCCAATAGTCATTGCCCAGCCACGGCACCACGACGAACGCAACCAGCAGTAGCGCCGCCAGCCCGTGGCGATCCTGGCGCAAGGCAAAGACCCGGCGGTCCTCGGCATAACGTGTGTTGAACTGGCCTGCTTCTCGATAAAACATGCTGCTCTCCTAGACCCGTTCGATGGCGCGTTCGCCAAACAGCCCGGCCGGACGCACCAGCAGGAACAGCAGCGCCAGCGCGTAGGGAAACCAGTTTTCGATGCCGCTGCCGATGAACGGCCCGAGATACACCTCCGCCAATTTTTCCGAAGCTCCGATGATCAACCCACCGACAATCGCCCCGCTGATCGAGGTAAACCCGCCGATGATCAACACTGGCAAGGCCTTGAGCACCACCAGCGACAGCGAGAACTGCACCCCCAGGCGAGCGCCCCAGAGCAGGCCGGCGACCAGCCCGACGAACCCCGCCACCGTCCACACCACCACCCAGACCCGCTGCAAGCGAATACCCACGGCCAACGCCGCCAACGGATCATCCGCCACCGCCCGCAGCGCCAGCCCCAAGCGGGTCTTGTTGAACAGCCAGGACAGCAACGCCACCAGCGACGCGGCGGTCAGCGCGGCGAAAATGTCGAACTGCGACAGCAGCATTCCACCCAATTCCAACGGTTCATCACTGATGCCCAGATTCAGGCCATGCACCTGGGCACCCCACAACGCCTGGGCGAAACCTTCGATGACATAGGAAAGCCCAAGGGTGGCCATGAACAGCGTGATCGGCGATCGATTGACCAACGGGCGCAACACCACACGCTCCACCGCCACGGCGATCAGCAGCATCGCCACCAGGCTGATGAGAAACGCCAGCCAGAACGGCACGCCGCGCTCCAGCAGGCTGACGAAGGTCAGCGCCGAGAACAGCACCATCGCGCCCTGGGCAAAGTTGAACACCCCGGAGGCCTTGTAGATCAGCACAAAACCGATAGCCACCAAGGCGTACATCACCCCGGCCAACAGCCCGCCAATCAATACTTCAAAGAAAAATTCCATAGCGTTTCCTGTTTTGCGGGCGCAGCTTGCCGACCCTTCCTGACGGAAAGGCGTCGAATTGCAAAAATCAGTGTCGGGTGCCGAGGTAAGCCGAAATGACCTCGGGGTTCTGCCGTACCGCATCCGGGGCGCCGTCGCCGATCTTGCGACCGTAGTCGAGCACCACCACGTGGTCGCTGATGTCCATGACCACGCCAATGTCGTGCTCGATCAACACCACCGTGGTGCCAAGCTCACGATTGATATCGACGATGAAACGGCTCATCTGCTGTTTCTCCTCGGCGTTCATGCCTGCCATGGGTTCGTCCAGCAATAACAACCGCGGCTCCGCTGCCAGGGCGCGGGCCAGCTCCACGCGCTTCTGCAGACCGTAAGGCAAGGTGCCCACCCATGCGTCGCGCCACGGCTGCAAACGCAAGAACTCGATGACCCGCTCGGCCGCTTCGCGCTGGCGGTCGTCCTCCTTACCGGCCCGCCCAATACGCAACGCCTGCTCGATCCAGGTACTGCGACGCTTGAGGTTGCGCCCGGTGAGCACGTTGTCGAGCACGCTCATGCCCTTGAACAGCGCGATGTTCTGGAACGTCCGGGCGACGCCCCGCACCGCCACGTCGTGGGCGCGCATGCCGCGGCGCTCGCGATTGTCGAAACGTATGCGCCCTTGCTGGGGTTGGTAGACCCCGCTGATGATGTTGAGCAATGAACTCTTGCCGGCGCCGTTGGGGCCGATCAAGGCGCAGATCTCGCCGGCGGCAACGCTGAAGCTGATGTCGGTGATCGCTTTGACGCCTTTGAACGACAGCGAGATATTGTCCAGCTCGAGGAGCTGCGTGGCGGCCGTTCGGGTCATGTGGTCGCCTCCTTCCAGGCGCGTTGTGATTGGCGTTCGTCCCGTTCATTGGTAGTGGACGCCAACGAAATCGTCGGCACCTCCCAATGGGCCGCACTCTCCCACTGGCGGACGTTGATACCCAAGGTGTCAAAAAATGCCTGGGTCTCAGGCTTTAGCGCATCACCCACCAGCAACGGTGCGTGGATTCGTGAAAACCCAAGCACGTCGCGCAGAGGCCGGCGCACCAGCCAATGACCGATGAACCTTCGCAACGGCCCCGGACGTGCCGCCAGGGCCCAATCCACCAGTCTGCGTGCCCCATCGCCCGGTGCCGGTAGGCGCTCCAGCACATAGCCGTGCAGACGCTCGTAGGTTTCCCGGGTGCCGGCCACCAGCGTCGGGCCCAACTCACGTCGGTCGCGGTCACGGGTCGCCAGGTTTTCCGGGAAGTTCAAGCGGAAACCGGCGATCAGCCAGGGCGCGAGCAGATACCGCGCCTGGCCGCCCGAGGCGAAACCGCGCGCCGCCAATGCTTCCTCCTGCCGTCGCAGTCCTTCGCGCTGTACCAGTTGCTGCCCGTGTTGCAACAGCTCGGCGTGGCTGATGCGTTGTTGCTCGATGGCTTGTGGCCCCCGGCGATAGAAAACGAACGCCGTTTGCTGCGCATGTGCCAGCGGGACGCGTTCATCGAGCGTCTTCGCCTCGATCAATGTGGCGTAATCCAGCGCCTGATCAAACGCGACCGAGCCTGACAGTCCGCGCTTGTCCAGGTAGATCACCACGCGGGGGGCCACCTGCGCCGCGCCTAGACGCGACAATTCTTCGTACCCCTCGGCCAGGACAAAATCCGGCTGCAATTCGCCGAGCAGTTCGACCTGCCCCGCGACTCGGTCCAACGGATCGAACAGGCTCGCCGCACCACCCAGCCATTGCGCCGCCAACGCCGCCACGATCGCCTGTGGTGTCGGGCGACTGATGATCGTCAGGGTCGCGCCCACCGAGAATCCCCGAGCTTGCAGGGCACTCGCCAGACGCTGCACCTCATCGGCCAGCTGCCGCCAGGTCCGCACCTGCCAGACCCCCAGGTGCTTGTGGCGCAGGGCGACGTCCGTACCGTGCTCCAGCGCCTGTCGATGCAGCCAATGAGGCAACGTGTCGAAGGATTCAATGAGCGTGCCCATGCTGCCTCCCCGCCTAAGCGACCGCCGCCGTCTTGACCGTCACTTTCCCCTGCTCCAGCTCGCGCACCAGCGGCAGGACCCGCTTGCCGAAATACTCGACTTCCTCCTGAAAGTGCAGGAACGCGGCCAGTACCAGGTCCACTCCCACGGCTTTCAAGGCGACGATGCGCTCGGCAATCTGCCGGGGTGTGCCGATCAGGTTGGTCTTGAAACCATCGTTGTATTGCACCAGGTCTTCGAAGCTGGACTTGGCCCAGTTACCCTCGCCTTCGGGGCTGGCCTTGCCGGCCTGTTTTGCCGCGTCGCCAAAAGCGTTGACGGCTTCCGGGTCGGCCTGGTCGATGATCTGGGCCAGCACCGCGCGGGCCTCTTCCTCGGTATCGCGGGCAATGATGAAGGCGTTCACGCCGACCTTCACCTTGTGGTTGTTGGCCGCCGCTTTGGTCCGCAGGTCATCGACCTGGGCCTTGACCCCTTCC
This sequence comes from Pseudomonas sp. R3-56, assembly GCF_051132075.1. Lineage (NCBI taxonomy): Bacteria > Pseudomonadati > Pseudomonadota > Gammaproteobacteria > Pseudomonadales > Pseudomonadaceae > Pseudomonas > Pseudomonas sp. R3-56. The sequence goes on from NZ_CP071657.1 coordinate 3,253,303, forward strand.
ACTGTGTTGCCGTTGGTGAAGTACCAGTCGGACACCCGCGCAGCCATGTCCCGCGCGGCCCGTGAGCTGCCGCCCTGGAAAATTTCCGGATGCTGCTGCAGCGGCTTGGGCTTGAGCGTGTAGTCGCGAAAGCGATAGAAATCACCGGCGAAGGTGTAGTTGTCGGTGGTCCAGATGCCCTTGAGCGTGGTGATGAATTCCTCGGAACGGCGATAGCGTTCATCGTGCTCCAGCCAGGGCTCGCCGATGGCGGTGAATTCGCCCTTGAACCAGCCGGACACCACGTTGATCGCCACGCGGCCGCCAGTGAGCTGATCGATGGTTGCGATCTGCTTGCCCAGCACCGAAGGCGTCCACGGCCCTGGCAAGACCGCCGCGATGACTTTCAGGCGCGTGGTGGCCGCCAGCAACGCGTGACTGAACGCCACCGATTCGTGCTGGTATTCGGCGCCATAACCGGCGGTAAAACGGATCTGGGTCAGGGCATAGTCGAAGCCGGCATCCTCGGCAATCTGCGCCAGCTTGCGGTTGTAATCGATCCCCCAGTCGGTGCGCTGCGGGATGTTGCTGACCACCAGCCCGCCGCTGACATTGGGCACCCAGTAGGCAAACTTGATCGTGTCCTGGCTCATTGCGTGTACTCCCGGCTCGTTGAGATATAGGCGTCGTCGCCTTTGTACAACGGCTAGAGCAGCAACCGTGCCACTTGGATTTTTCCTTTATTTTCAGTCAGTTAATTCGCCTACTCAGTTTTTCGACTGTCGTGCGGCGAGCAAGCTGCTGGATCGCTGTTGCACAGCCAACACCCGGCGTACTGCCGCGCAAAAGGTGGACTGTTGCCTGTCGAACAGTCGCCGGACAGATTGCTCGCGGGACGACAGCATTTATGCCGGAAAACCCGGCGAACCCCTTGTTTTCATTGGCTTCGAGCAGCGGCATGGAGCGTGCAATGGCTGTCGACAACGGCAGGCCTTGGCCTTGCCCGCCCTCTTTTCCTCAGAAGGAACACCGCCATGACCGCACAGCAACAATACCTGCCACATGTCCTTTCCACCGGCACCCACTACGAAGCCCTGGCCGAGCGCTTCCGGCCGATTTTCGCGCGTATCCAGGCCGGGGCGCTGGAACGCGAACAGACCCGCAGCCTGCCTTTCGAACAGGTGAAATGGCTCAAGGAAGCGGGTTTTGGCGCCATAAGGGTGCCGGTCGAATATGGTGGCGCCGGCGCCTCGCTGCCGCAATTGTTGCAACTGCTGATCGAACTGGCCGAAGCCGACTCCAACCTGCCCCAGGCGCTGCGCGGGCACTTCGCCTTTGTCGAGGATCGCCTCAACGCCCATGCCACCCGCCCGCAGGACGTCTGGTTCAAGCGCTTCGTCGACGGTGACCTGGTGGGCAACGCCTGGACCGAAATCGGCGCGGTGAAACTTGGCCAGGTCATCACCCGGGTTTCCCGCCAGGGTGACCAATGGGTGGTCAACGGCACCAAGTACTACAGCACCGGCAGCATCTTTGCCGACTGGATCGACCTGTATGCCCAACGCGACGACACCGGCGCCGACGTGATCGCCGCCGTCAGCGTTCATCAGCCGGGCGTCAGGCAAAGCGATGACTGGGATGGTTTTGGTCAACGGACCACGGGCAGCGGCACGTCAGTATTCGAAAACGCCGTGGTAGAAGACGAAAACCTCATCGACTTCTCCACTCGCTTCAAATACCAGACCGCGTTTTACCAGTTGGTATTGCTCGCCGTGCAGACCGGCGCCGGGCGCGCCGCCGTCCGCGACATCAGCGAACAGGTGCGCCAGCGCACGCGGGTGTTCAGCACCGGCAACGCCAGTGAAGTGAGCCAGGATGTGCAAGTCCAGCAAGTCATCGGCAGGGCCTCGGCCCAGGTCTACGCCGCCGAAGCCACCACCCTGCGCGCCGCCGATGCCTCGCAGCGGGCCTATCAAAGTCGCTTCGACCTGGACGCCGAGAAGGAACACACCGCTAACCTCCTCGCCGAACTGGAATCGGCCCAGGCCCAGGTGGCGGTCGCCGACCTGACACTGCGCGCCACCAGCGACCTGTTCAACGCACTGGGTGCTTCCGCCACCAGCACCAGCAAAGCCCTCGATCGCCACTGGCGTAACGCCCGGACGGCGGCTTCGCACAACCCGCTGATCTACAAGGAACGCATCATCGGCGACTGGGAAATCAACGGGACGGAGCCGCCGTATGTCTGGCAGATTGGTGGGGGTTCGAAGCAGCGTTGAGCCGGGCCGTGATCCAGTCCCGACTGTGCTTGAGCACGCGCTCGGCGATCGTCGTCGGGAAATGAATGAACCCGTGGGGGCAGGACGGTAGAAGATGCGCTTCAACCGTAGCGGCCCTGCCCCACAACTCAGCCAGGCCAAGCGTGTCGTCCCTGAGCGGGTCCAACTCGCCAGTGAACAGCAGCGCCGCTGGCATCCCCGTGAAGTCACCATAGAGCGGCGACAGCGGCGCCTGGCGTCGCTCCTCATCGCTCAGGCCCGGCGTCAGCAGGCGCAGGGCATCGACCATACCGGCCCCGTCCAACACCAGCGTCTCAGGGCCGGCGGCGTGGACGCTGGGGGTCCCGGCCAGATCGTAGACGCCGTAGTACAGCACCGCACCGCGTATGCGCCCAAGCAAATCCGGCCATTGCTTGAGCGCCAGCAGCGTTGCCACGGCCAAGTGGCCTCCAGCCGATTCACCCACAACGATCACCGGCAGATCGGCGAATTCCTCCTCCTCGCCCAATAGCCAACGCGCTGCTGAGAGGCAATCCTCCATCAGGCCTTCCACCGGTGTGCTGACCGCGAGCCGATAATCCACCGAGACCACCGCCACCCCGCACTCTTGCACCATGGCGATGTTGAACGGGTCATTCATCTGGGCATTGCCGATGACCCAGCCGCCACCGTGGAAATCCAGCACGACGCCTCTGGCTTTTCCTTTCGGCCGGATTATCCGCACCGGCACCGCGACGTCGCCCTTGCCAATCCGGCGTTTTTCAGCCAGCAGCCCATGCTTGTTCAACTTGCCGTCGCCGTTGATCTGACTGGCACGCAACAGCGCTTGAATGAGGCGCGGGGTGACACGATTGCGGATGCGAAAGCGTGGCAGCCACGCCAGTTTCCTGTTGAAACTGCGCACCTGCGCCAGCTCATTTTCGTCCGCTGGCCATAGCTTTGCGGTATTCAACGGGCGACTGCTCATCAGCGGTTATTGCGCAGGATCGAGAAGTTCAAGGCAGCTGCTACGCAAAGCCACGCCAGGTAAGGAAACAGAATCAAACCGGTGATCACGTCCAGGCGCAACGCCAACACCACCATCACGGCCACGACCAGCCAGAGCAGCGTGATCACCACCATACCGGCCAGGACCTGATGGGCGCCGAAAAACACCGGAGTCCACAGAGTATTGAGCGCAATCTGCGCCGCCCATAATGCCAATACAAATTGGCTCCCCGGGATCAGGCTCAAGCGATATCCGGCCCAGGCAAGCAGCAGGTAGATGACAGTCCAGGCCACGGGAAACAGCCAATTGGGAGGTGTGAAGCGGGGTTTGACGAGGGATTCGTACCACTGGCCCGGTTTGAAAATGACACCGGTGCTTGCCGCAGCGCAGCAGGCGAGGAGGAAAATAAAGAAGGTCATTGAGCGTCCTTGGCTGGGGGCGGTTGTCGAGGGACGAGCATGACAGGCAGCGGTTGGCTGCGATTCATTGCCATGTCCTTCTTCAAAGACTCGCTGGCCTTGGTAAAAATTCAACGCGTTCGGGGCACTTGTATCAGGAAGGAAGGTTGAGCGCTGGGCCTGGGGCCAGATCAATTGCCGCGAATCCGACAATTCGCCTACGCTAGGCCCATGACTGGGAGGGCAGTTGCCACCCACTTGGGAGCAAGAAATGTTCGCCAGACCTTTTTCCATCGACATTCCTGAAAGCGCACTTGATGACCTGCGCCATCGCCTGCAAAACACTCGACTACCGGTGCCACTGGCCGGCCAGGGCTGGAGCGAAGGCATGGACATGGACGTGCTTGGGGAACTCCTCCTCCAGTGGTCGACAACCTTCGATTGGCGTACGCAGGAAGCCGCGCTCAATCGTCTGCCGCAATTTGTCGCCACCGTGGGCGGGCAGCAGGTGCACTTCGTCCATCAGCGCGGCGTCGGGCCCAATCCGATGCCGCTTGTGCTCACCCACGGCTGGCCCGGGTCGTTCATCGAGATGCAGCGCATCATCGAACTGCTGACGGATCCCGCGAGCCATGGCGGTGATCCAGCCGATGCGTTCGATGTGGTGGTGCCATCCTTGCCGGGCTATACCTTTTCCGCGCCGTTCAAACAGGCGGGCCATGGGCCTTTCGAGGTTGCCGATTTGTGGAACGAGCTGATGAGCGGGCTCGGTTATGAGCGGTTCGGTGCCCAGGGCGGCGATGTCGGCGCGGCTGTCACCAGTTGGTTGGGCATGCGCTTTCCCGAGCGACTGACCGGCATCCACCTCAACTACATTCCCGGCGCCTACCGCCCGCCCCTGGGCGAAACCGACCCACCTTTGAGCGAAGAAGAAACCGCTTACCTGCAACGCATAGGCGCCTTCAGCGAAGCCGAAGGCGCCTATGCGCACATCCAACGGACCAAACCGCAAACCCTGGCCGTGGGCCTCAGCGACTCTCCGGCGGGGTTGCTGGCCTGGATGGGAGAAAAAATTCTGTCGTGGTGTGATACGAGCCCCGCCATCAGTCATGAATGGCTGCTGACCAATGTGACGCTCTATTGGCTGACGAACTGCATCGGTTCGTCGTTTCGCCCGTATGTGGAAGGCAGCAAGCGGCCCTTGCTGTTCAACAGCGGCGAGCGGGTGAAACCACCACTTGGGGTCGCGCTGTTTCCCAGGGAACTGCCGCTGCCGCCACGCAGTTGGGTGGAGCGTGGTTATAACGTCAAGCGCTGGACGCCGATGCCGCGCGGTGGTCATTTTGCTGCGCTGGAGCAGCCGGAGTTGCTGGCGGAGGATATTCGGGCGTTCTTTCGGGATTTGCGATGAGTTTTTCCGTCTTTAGTGTTCCGAAAATCATGTAGGAATTCGCAACCCGTGGCGAGGGAGCTTGCTCCCGCTGGGCTGCGAAGCGGCCCCAAATCAGCTACGCCATTTCGTCAGGCACGCCGCATCGCCTGGTTTTGCGGCGGCTGCGCCACCGAGCGGGAGCAAGCTCCCTCGCCACGGGGGATCGGGGCGTCCTACAGGTCGGTTGTGGGGGCTGGGTGCGACTTCTATAGTTGGGGCGTCACTGGTTTTGGCTGGTGGCTGGGTTTCGCAGCCCGACTGCAAAGGAAATGCACCGTCGAATGAAATTCAGGCAAACTTGCCCGCGTTCATTTTATGGCGGTTGCGCGCGGGAGATCTTCGGGTCTGCCGGGTTTTCCTTCCTCGGTCTGCGAACCCGCGCGCAACTGCCACCCGTTTGTTTCGCAGCGAAAAGGTGGCATTTCTTTTTTCTTGAAGGAAGTAACCTTATGACCGCTAATCATGCATCTGCCCGCTACACCCCCCTAACCCCGATCGCTACCACCTACCCTGTCCTGCTGATCGACACTCACGCGCCACTGCCCGAACTCCACGCCTGTGTCAGCGAGCGCCTGCACGCCACGCTCGATTACCTGACGCTGGTGGCCTGCTCCAGCCTGCGGGACTCATCCACCAGTGATATCAACACTCTGACCAACGTTGCCCGGATCCTCGTGCAGGACGTGGCCGACGTGTTCGGCGTCATTGAACGACGCGGTCTCGAAGGCTGACCCACTGTGGAAGCGAGCTTGCTCGCGGTATAGGCTGGCACTGAGTGCATATCCATTCCTGCGGTAACGGCTGCGAATGGTTTCGCTTTTACAGCGAGTCACTTTCGAAAAGCGCGAAAGTAACCAAAGCGCTTTTGCCCCACCACTCGGTGCCTCGCCTAGGCTCGGCATGCCCTCACTCCGGCATTGCTCCGGGGGCACGCCGCGAAGGGCCTTCCATGGCCCAGCGCGGCTACCTCGGCATCCATGCCGAGGTGCCCCCTCCACAATGCCTGCGTTCGGCCAGCGTGGTTAACGGGGCGCCGAAATCCACGTCCCCCACGAGGCGGCCTTCGAGCCGACCTGTTTTTTGGCGAATCGCGTTTCTCCTGTGGGAGCGAGCCTGCTCGCGAAGGGGCCGGCACATTCAGCATCTTAATTGGCTGATAGTCCGCCATCGCGAGCAAGCTCGCTCCCACACTGGATTTTCGGCGGATATAGATCTAACGGCACACATAGAATCCTGTGGGAGCGGGCTTGCCCGCGAAGAGGCCAGCACATCCAACATCTTCATTGCCTGACATACCGCCATCGCGAGCAAGCTCGCTCCCACAGTTTGGGGTCAGTCCAGTTGGGTCGGAGTACGACAGCAAGAACCAGGTCGGCTCGAAGGCCGCCTCGCGGGGGACGTTGATCTCGGGCGCCCCGTTAACCACGCTGGCTGAACGAAGGTGTTGTGGAGTGGGTAACCCGGCATGGATGCCGGGTTAGCCGCGCTGGGCCAGGGACGGCCCTTCGCGGCGGGCCCACGGAGCAATGCCTTCGTTCAGGCATGCCGAGCCCAGGCGAGGCACCGAGTGGTGGGGCAAAGGCACTTTGGTTACTTTCGTGCCTTTCGAAAGTGACTCGCTGTAAAAGCGAAACCATTAGCAGCCGTCACCAAAGAAACGGATATGCACTCGATCAAAAAGAAATCAGGTAACCCCCTCCGGCTCCTTCAACGCCGCCAACACCAACGGATGCAAAACCGCATCCGGATGCTTCTCCTCCCAACCCTGCAAATCCCTGCGCATGCCCGGCGTCCAGAAGTTCTTGATGTGCTGGCGGATGCCGCTCACCGCCAGCGACTGATCAGGCTCCGTGGCGAAGTAGCGGGCAATCTCGTTGGCCATCTTGATCAGGTTCTGCGAGCTCATCGGCGCACCTCGGCTTTCTCGGCGTGACGACGTTCCTTCAGCAGGCGCCGCTGTTCGTCGCTGAAGGCCTGATAACGCTTCTGCCATTCCGAAGGCTGGGTGACCCGCACGATTTCCACCGCCGTGACTTTGTATTCCGGGCAGTTGGTGGCCCAGTCCGAGTTGTCGGTGGTGATCACGTTGGCCCCGGACTCGGGAAAGTGGAAGGTGGTGTAGACCACCCCCGGCGCCACCCGCTCGGTGACCTTGGCGCGCAGCACCGTCTGCCCCGCGCGACTGCTGATACCGACCCAATCGTCCTCGGCGATGCCGCGATTCTCAGCGTCGGTCGGGTGGATTTCCAGGCGATCCTCCTCGTGCCACGCCACGTTGTCGGTGCGCCGGGTCTGCGCGCCGACGTTGTACTGGCTGAGGATCCGTCCGGTGGTCAGCAACAGCGGATAACGGCCATTGACCTTCTCCTCGGTGGGCACATAGCCGGTGAGCATGAAGCGCCCTTTGCCGCGCACGAATTGGTCGATGTGCATGGTCGGCGTACCGTCCGGCGCGGCATCGTTGCACGGCCATTGCAGGCTGCCGTGACGCTCCAGTTCGGCGTAGCTGACGCGGCTGAAGGTCGGCGTCAGGCGGGCGATTTCATCCATGATTTCCGAAGGGTGGTTGTAGTGCATCTTGTAGCCCAGGGCATCTGCCAGGGCGATGGTGGCTTCCCAATCGGCCTTGCCCGCCAACGGGTCCATGACCTTGCGAACACGGGAGATACGGCGTTCGGCGTTGGTGAAGGTACCGTCCTTCTCCAGGAACGAGCTGCCCGGCAGGAACACATGGGCAAACTTGGCCGTTTCGTTGAGGAAGATGTCCTGCACGATCACGCATTCCAAAGCGGTCAGCGCCGCAGTCACATGCTGGGTATTGGGATCGCTCTGGGCGATGTCCTCGCCCTGGCAGTAAAGCGCCTTGAAAGTGCCGTCCAGCGCCGCCTCGAACATGTTCGGGATGCGCAGGCCCGGGTCGGGTTGCAACGTCACGTTCCAGGCCTGCTCGAACTGGGCCCGCACCGCTTCATTGGAGATGTGCCGATAGCCCGGCAGCTCATGGGGGAACGAGCCCATGTCGCAGGAACCCTGGACGTTGTTCTGCCCACGCAGCGGGTTCACCCCGACGCCCTCGCGGCCGATATTGCCGGTGGCCATGGCGAGGTTGGCGATGCCCATCACCGAGGTGCTGCCCTGGCTGTGTTCGGTGACACCGAGGCCGTAGTAGATGGCCGCGTTGCCGCCGGTGGCGTAGAGCCGCGCGGCGGCGCGGATCTGCTCGGCGGGCACGCCGCACACCGGGCCGAGGATTTCGGGGGCATTTTCCGGCAAGCTGATGAAGTCGCGCCAACGGGCGAAATCTGTCGCCTCGCAACGCTCTTTGACGAAAGGCTCATCAACCAGCCCCTCGGTGACAATCACGTGGGCCAGCGCGTTGAGCATCGCCACGTTGGTGCCCGGACGCAGCTGTAGATGCAGCTCGGCACGGGCGTGAGGCGAATCCACCAAGTCGATGCGCCGCGGGTCGATGACAATCAACCGCGCGCCTTGGCGCAGGCGGCGCTTGAGCTGGGAGCCGAACACCGGGTGCGCATCGGTGGGGTTGGCGCCCATCACCATGATCACGTCGGCTTTCATCACCGAGTCGAAATTCTGCGTACCGGCCGACTCGCCGAGCGTTTGCTTGAGGCCATAACCGGTCGGCGAATGGCAGACCCGCGCGCAGGTGTCGACATTGTTGTTGCCGAACGCCGTGCGCACCAGTTTCTGCACCAGGTAGGTTTCTTCGTTGGTGCAGCGGCTGGAGGTGATACCGCCGATGGAATCGCGCCCGTACTTGAGCTGGATGCGCCGCAGTTCGCTGGCGGCGTAGGTGACCGCCTCCTCCCAGCTGACTTCCTGCCACGGGTCGTCGATGTGCTTGCGGATCATCGGCTTGGTGATGCGGTCCGGGTGCGTCGCGTAGCCCCAGGCGAAGCGGCCCTTGACGCACGAGTGGCCGTGGTTGGCCTGGCCGTTCTTGTCCGGGACCATGCGCACCAATTGTTCGCCTTTCATCTCGGCGCGGAACGAGCAGCCCACGCCGCAATAGGCGCAGGTGGTGACGACGCTGCGCTCCGGCTGGCCGATTTCGACGACGCTCTTGTCGATCAGCGTCGCTGTCGGGCAGGCCTGGACGCAGGCGCCGCAGGACACGCATTCGGAGTCGAGGAAGTTGTCACCGCCGGCCGCTTCGACACGGGAATCAAAGCCGCCTCCGCTGATGGTCAGGGCGAAGGTGCCCTGGATTTCCTCGCAGGCACGCACGCAGCGGCTGCAAACGATGCACTTGCTCGGGTCGTAGTCGAAATAAGGGTTGGAGACGTCCTTGGCTTCGGCCAGGTGATTGGCGCCTTCGTAGCCGTAGCGCACCTCGCGCAAGCCCACCTGCCCTGCTACGGTCTGCAATTCGCAGTTGCCGTTGGCCGGGCATGTCAGGCAGTCCAGCGGGTGATCGGAGATGTACAGTTCCATCACGTTGCGACGCAGCGTGGCGAGCTTTGAGGTCTGGGTGCGGACCACCATGCCGTCGGTCACCGGCGTGGTGCACGAGGCCGGGTAACCGCGCATCCCGTCGATCTCCACCAGGCACATACGGCAGGAGCCGAAGGCTTCCATGCTGTCGGTGGCGCACAGTTTCGGGATGGTGGTACCGAGCAAGGCCGCCGCGCGCATCACCGACGTGCCGGAGGGAACGCTGATTTCACGGCCATCGATGGTCAGGCTGACCTGCACGTCGCTTACTCGGGCCGGGGTGCCCAGGTCGATGTCGCTGGCTGGATCGAAGATGTTGATCATTGGTCGGCCTCCGTGGTCGCCAGACCGAAGTCGGCGGGGAAGTACTTGAGGGCGCTGGCGACGGGGTAGGACGTCATCCCACCGAGGGCACAGAGCGAGCCGTATTGCAGGGTGTCGCAAAGGTCTTGCAACAGCGCCGCCTGTTCCTGGCGGGCACTGGCATCGGTGCTGGCGATCAAGCGATCCACCACCTCGACGCCACGGGTCGAGCCGATGCGACACGGCGTGCATTTGCCGCAGGATTCCTCGGCGCAGAATTGCAAGGCGAACCGGGCCATCCGGGCCATGTCCAGGCTGTCGTCGGCAACCACCACGCCACCGTGCCCGAGCATCGCGCCCATGGCGGCGAACGCTTCGTAGTCCAGCGGCGTGTCGAACTGCGCGGGTGGGACCCACGCGCCCAGCGGGCCGCCGACTTGCGCGGCCTTCAACGGACGACCGCTGGCGGTGCCGCCGCCATACTCCTCCACCAACTCGCGCAGGCTCAGGCCAAATGCCCGCTCCACCAGCCCACCGCGACGAACGTTGCCGGCCAGCTGGAACGGCATGGTGCCCAGTGAACGGCCCATGCCGAAGTCCCGGTAGAACTGCGCGCCCTTCTCCAGAATTACCGGCACCGAGGCCAGGGTCACCACGTTATGAACCAGCGTCGGCAAGCCGAACAGGCCCTGCAACGCCGGCAGCGGCGGCTTGGCACGCACCATCCCGCGCTTGCCTTCGAGAGATTCCAGCAGCGCTGTTTCTTCGCCACAGATATAGGCGCCGGCGCCCACTCGCACTTCCAGCTCGAAGGCGCGGCCACTGCCGCCGACATCGGCGCCCAGGTAACCGGCTTCGCGGGCGATGTGCAGCGCTTCGTTCAGCGTGCTGACGGCGTCGGGGTATTCCGAGCGCACATAGATGTAGCCCATGGTGGCGCCAACGCAGATCCCGGCGATAACCATGCCTTCGATCAGCAGGAACGGATCGCCTTCCATCAACATACGGTCGGCGAACGTGCCGGAGTCGCCTTCGTCGGCATTGCAGACCACGTATTTTTGCGGGCCCTGCGCGTCGCGCACGGTGCGCCACTTGATGCCCGCCGGGAATGCCGCGCCGCCCCGGCCGCGCAGGCCGGAATCCAGCACTTGGGCAACCACCTCGGCGCCGTCCATCCGGATCGCCCGGGCCAGGCCGAGGAACCCGCCTTTGGCCCGATAGTCGTCGAGGGACAAGGGCCGGGTGATGCCGGCACGCGCAAACAACAGGCGCTGCTGGCTTTTCAGATACGCAATGTTCTCCACCAGTCCCAAGGCCGAAGGATGACCGCCCGGGTCGTGGCCAAGCGCATCGAGCAGGCCTGGCACATCTTGCGCGGTGATCGGGCCAAACCCCAACCGCCCTTCGGGCGTTTCAAGCTCTACCAGGGGTTCCAGCCAATACAGCCCGCGAGAGCTGGTGCGCAGCACCTCAAGCGGCAGTTGACGACGCTCGGCCTCGCGCACCAGCGCATCCGCCACCTTGTCCGCACCGACGGCGCGGGCCACTGAATCACGGGGAATGCAGAGGGTCAGCATGGGCCATCCTCCAGGCAACCGTTCACCAACTGGCGCAGGCGTTCGGGGGTCAGCCGTGCGTGCAACTCCCCGTCCAGCTCCAGGGCCGGCGAGCACACACAGGCGCCCAGGCAATAGACCGGCCGCAGGCTGATCGCCCCGTCGGCACTGGTGCCGTGATCGTCAAGCGCAAGTTGTTCGCGCAACTGCGCAGCCAGGCCTTCGGCCCCCATGCTCTGGCACGACTCGGCCCGGCACAGGCGCAGGGTATGGCGCGCCGGCGGCGTGGTGCGAAAGTCATGGTAGAAGCTGATTACCCCGCGCACTTCAGCCTGGCTGAGATTGAGGGCATGGGCGATTTCAGGGACCGCGGCGTCGGGAATGTACCCGCAACCTTCCTGGATGGCATGAAGGATGGGCAACAGGGCACCGGGGGTGTCCTTCTTGCGCGCCAGCACGCTGTGAATCAGAGGCAGGTGGAGCGTCTCATCAGGCATAAACGTACCTCGGCATCTCGAACGACACCGCCGCGTGGCGGTAGTCGTTCGGAGTCTTGGCTAGGGCGTGCGGCCCACGTCACGGTAGCGTGGCAATCCGGTCGCCATTCTTGCTCTCCGGCCAGGTGTCTTTGGCGCACCTGGTCCGGGGCATCTTCACAGCTTGCCACTCCCGGGGGGCGGCGATTGTACGTGGACGACGAAACGTGTTCTGAAAGCGACCGGGGTGCGAACAATTTCGTCCAAGGAAATGGGCTGCCCTGACTTAGATTGTAGGCATGCGAATCACTAATGGAGGGGTTAACCGAAGCGAAGGAGAAACTCATAACGGGTGAATAGGCCGATTACAACGCGCTCGACAGACAGGACCACGTCGAGCGTTCAGGTTGCACTATAAGTATTTGTCGAAGCGCAAAAGTGCAACCTGAACTGATTATCTCTACCGGGCCCCAGCGAAGCCATCAATCAGACTATTCAGAGTCCCTAACAGGGATCCAACGTTAGTGTGCCTTTACAATTATTTAATACTTTCACGTCGCCGAGTGGGAGACTAATTGCTTGACGTGTCCGATCCTCGTAAACAACCTTACTAGACGAAGTGAGGCCTTTAGCTGTGTGAGGTCCCGTCCCCAAACAAGTTTGGTAAAGCTGGCAAGTGCCAGCTGGAGACTGAGCAGTCCAACTATCTCCGGTGCAAGTCTTATAGGCAGACGACTTGCTCCATGCGGCTTGGCATTCAGCATCATGCGCTGCCTCGGCAAAATTAAATTGCAACGCAAGAAGAGAAAACGACGCAACGCATAACCTAGAAAAATTCATTCTATTGCCCTCTAGATATTTGTGCCAACGGCGGTAGACTGTCAACCGGTTAGCAACGGATTAGGTCAGATCATCAGATCTCAGCCCTGCTAAAGAACGGCCCAAAAGGCACGCAGTCAATAGCGCACAAGAACACTGGCCTGTAATGACTTCGACCGTATGAAGATCATCAGCCTCCTGCCGATGGGTCAGTACTGACAAAGAACCTCAGCGCTGATCAGAGGATGGTCCAACAACACAATCACTGAACCTGTAAAGATTGACAGTTCTTTAGAATGTTTTGCTTTCATGTACATCGTATTTTGCTATAGCAGGCAGCCTTTCGAGCATTAATCAACGGAAAAAGGCACTTCAGAATGCCGCTGATCATCGGCTGGGCCGATTTTACGACACAGGCTTCAACCTGGCCTCGCGACGCCAGTTCTGCTCCCGTTTCGTTCGTGAAGTCATCGATGAAGCGACGAACATCCAGGTCGGCAAAGTGGAAACGTTCGCGACGTTACTACAAGATAACGCCGAGCCGAATCTCGCCTTCTGGCGGCTGTGGTTCTTCGGCCGAATTCCTTGGCAACGTCGTACCGTCACCCCGGAAAGCTTGCTTCAAAGTCCGGAGGTGCGCATCATTTTCGACTCACAAGCGAGTGGCACGGCATGATCTAACCAGGAGCAAAACACCATGGATGAATACCAGGAAGCCATCAAGAACAAGATCCGCGCCGCAGTAGCAACCAGCGATTCTGACGAGATTACCTATCGCTCTGAGTGGCTCGGTTACATGCCCTTCCCGGTTTTTCGATGGGTTGTACATCAAGGAAAGGATTTTTCCGGCGACTTTCCTGCCGATTGGACCCTGGAGGATCTGGCCAGTCTTGAGCGCGCGGGGTTCCTTGAAATGCTTGAGACCTACGAGAACCCGGAAGACCCGTTTGACCGGGATATCAGGTATCGCGTCTTGATTGAATAGAACAGAAAGTACCAAAGGCGTCGGTCTGCGCTATCTAACGAGACGAACGCAGCCACCGTGGAGAGGGAGCTTGCTCCCGCTGGGCCGGCCCGGCACTTCGGGCGAAGCGGCCCTGAATCGGCATCTCCGTTTTACCAGGCACACCGCATTGCTCGGTTTTGCGGCGGCTGCGCCACCGAGCGGGAGCAAGCTCCCTCGCCACGGTGGGTGTATTGGCATCGGAGACTCAGCCCCGGGGCCGACAGCGGCAGCCAGTATGAGGCCTGACTGCGCGCTTTTAAGCAAACGCGGCTAGGCATGCTCTGCGCGTATAGTCGACTCTGACGCCGACCGCACCTCCAAGAGCCTTCCCCCGTGCCTGAGCTACCAAACGATTACGCCTACAAAAAACGCTTCGACGCTGTACTGGCGTATATCGATGCCAATCTGGAAGATGATCTGTCGGTGAGGACGTTAAGTCATGTGGCGAACTTCTCGCCGTTTCACTTCCATCGCCAGTTCACGGCGTTCATGGGCGTGCCTGTTTCGCGCTACGTCCAGCTGATGCGGCTACGACGCGCGGCACATCGCCTGGTCGCAGTTGCCGATTATTCGGTACTGGACGCCGCGCTGGATGCGGGCTTCAGGAGCCCCGAGGCGTTCTCCAGGGCGTTCAGCCGGGCGTTCGGCGCCGCGCCAAGCGCGTTCAGGAAGAATGCAAACTGGCAGGTCTGGAACACGGTATTCGCCGTCCCACATTTTTCCAGGACTCTTCTCATGCAAGTACGCATTATCGAACTCACTGAAATCAACGTAGCGGCCCTTGAGCACCGCGGGCCGCCCGGGCTCGTCAATGCGAGCGTCCGCCAGTTCATCGAGTGGCGGATGCGCAGCGGGCAGTCGCCGGTGGCATCAAGCCGCACGTTCGGTATTCCTTATGGCAATCCCGATACGACACCTGCGCACGCCTTCCGATTTGCGATCTGCGGTGAGATTCACGAAGACGTGACGCCGAATGAGTTCGGCGTAGGCCCACTCGTCATTCCCGGCGGCCGCTACGTCGTGGTACGCCATGCGGGGTCGCCCGATCATATCGGCGAGACGATCTACCCGATCTACCGCGACTGGCTCCCCGCGAGCGGTGAGGAGCTGCGTGATCAGCCACTGTTTTTCCACTACCTGAGCGCCTATCCCGAGACGCCACAGGATCAATGGCAAACCGATGTGTATGTCCCGCTGCAATAGCGGATAAACGCCCGCTACCGAAAGCGCCCTACTTTATCTCTACCAACCGCAGGGATTGTGCACCAGCCAAGGACAGATGAATAACTGCCGCTCTGCTAGGGAAGTTCGGCGCATCGTCGTCGGTGTTTTCCATTGCCGCGATGTCGATCAGGGTCTGCTCACCCGCCGGGTCGCTGACCAGCCTGGCGTCCATCTTATCGATCGCTCGCCAGCTGTCTCCGCCGATTCGCATCACATCCAGCAGGCTGTAATGCGGCACGCCCTCTTCGTTCTCCTCAGGGGTAAAGGCCGCCAGGTACTGACTGTAATTGTTGCCCATCCCAAAGCCCTCGATAGTGAAGACCGCGAGCGTGACCTGGCTGTCCTCGCCGGTATCGAGCGTTTGCACCAGCGCCGCGTCGGGGTAGCCGGTGGCATAGCTGTCCTTGAGCAGCGCCACCAGATGCCCGATCTGTGCCTCCAAGGCTTGCGGAATGGGTTTCGGTTCTTCGGCTTGAGCCAGGGTGCAGATGAAAAACAAGGCAGCGGTCAGCAGGCGCAATTTCATAAGGTGGGTCCGCGATGTCCAAGGATTGGCGCGGATATTAGCGTCTGGACTGGAGGTTGGTGACGATTTGTCATGGGTTTTGCGGTGGGGCGCACACTCGGTGCCCCCCTTGGAAGACCAAGCCATCACTCTTGCGAACGAATACGCTCCACCAGCCGCGCCTGCAACGCTTCAAGCTCCTGCGGATCAGCCTTGCCCCGTCCATGAGCCTCAGGCGCGGCGCCGTCCCAGCGCGGGATGATGTGGACGTGGATATGGAAGACCGTTTGCCCGGCGGGCGCCCCGTTAAACTGCGCGATCTGCACGCCATCCGGCTGCAGCTCGTCGACGAGGATGCGAGTGAGGCGTTGCGTCGCCGACATCATCTTGCCCAGCACCGCGGGGTCGACATCAAGAATATTGCGCGCCTGGGCCGCCTTTGGGATGACGAGCACATGACCGCGCGACTGCGGAAAAATATCGAGGAAGGCCAGTACATCAGCGTCTTCGTAGATTTTATAGCAGGGCGCTTCGCCGCGAAGAATCAGCGCAAAGATGTTCTGCGGATCGTATTGGCCGTACAAGCTCATGGTTGCTCCTCGCAAATACTTCAACTTTTCAGCGTCAGCGCTATCTTCAGCTGCAATTCGTTTTCGGAAAAGGGCTTGTGCAGAACCGGACACTGGGCGAAGTCAGCGGGCAGGCCGCTGACGCCGTATCCGGTGCTGAACAGGAAAGGAACGTTACGAGCGCGCAGGATATCAGCCACCGGGAACACCCGTTCACCAGCCAGATTGACGTCCAGGATTGCCAGGTCAACTTCCAGGGTGTCCGCTTTTTCCCGAGCCTGGGCGAGTCGTGGGACTGACGCCACCACCGTGCAGCCCAGCTCTTCGAGCATTTCCTCGATCAGCATGGCGACCGCGCCTTCGTCCTCGACAAGCAGAACCCTGATACCAGCAAACCGGGTCATGCAGATTGCTCAACGACCATGAACGAGAAGCGACAGAGAACGCCCTCAGGTGCAAAAGTCAGGACAAAAATTCCGCCAAGATCGCGCTCGATACAGCGCTTCATCAATCGCGAACCGAGCCCTTCCCGTTCCGGCGGAAACACCGGGGGGCCGCCCTGCTCGCGCCAATCCAAGGTCAGCAAGGTGCCGTTCGATTGCGGCTGGACGTTCCAGTTCAGCGAAAGCCTGCCCGTCTCGACCGACATCGCGCCGTACTTGAGCGCATTGATCGCCAGTTCGTTGAGGGTCATGGTCAGGCCGAGCGCGACCCGGGTATCGACGTCGATGGCATCACCCTCGAAGGTGATACGGCCAGGGTCGGCCCCGAATATCGGCACCAGCACTTCCCGGGCCAGGGAGGCCAGCGGGGTTTGGCCCCAATGCCGCCTCGTCAGCAGATCGTGGGCGCGGGACAACGCGAGAAGCCGGGCTTCGAAACGATTGTAACCATCCTTGGCATCCACCGCATTGCGGGCGGTCTGGGCTGCCAGGGATTGCACCGTGGCCAGGGTATTCTTGACCCGGTGGTTGAGCTCATCAATCAGGGTTTTCTGCCGGTCTTCGGCCTGCTTGCGCTCGGAGATGTCCACCAGCATGTTGATGGCGCCAACCAGGTTGCCCTCCGCGTCGTGTAGCGGCGTGGGATAAGGCGCGAACGGGACCCGGCTGCCGTCGGGACGCTCCGCGACTGCCTCGACCCCGCGTATCGGCCGGTTTTCCTTCAAGGCCACTGCCATCGGGCACTGGTCGTGGGGCAGGAAATTGCCATCGGTGGTGAAC
The DNA here is from genome assembly GCF_051132075.1 of Pseudomonas sp. R3-56. Lineage (NCBI taxonomy): Bacteria > Pseudomonadati > Pseudomonadota > Gammaproteobacteria > Pseudomonadales > Pseudomonadaceae > Pseudomonas > Pseudomonas sp. R3-56. Next base: position 3,270,515 of record NZ_CP071657.1, read on the forward strand.
AGTTTCCAGGTCACGCACCAAAGGTCGCCCAGTTCAGGCGTACGCCCCGACAACTCGACCGCTGCCCGGTTGAAAAAATTGATCCGGCCTTGCGCGTCCGTGGTATAGACCGCCGCGGGCAGCGCCTCGAGCAGGTTGCGCATGTGCCGTTCGCTTTCGAGGATCTGGTTTTCCATGCGCCGCGCCTGCGTGACGTCCTGGATAACCCGCACGCCATAACGAAACACGCCTTGGGAGTCCCGGACCGATGAGCTGTGGATGTCCAGGTAGACGGTTTCGCCGTCAGGCTTGAAGGCGCGTTTGCGCAGCACGTAGTTATCCAGCTCGCCCGCCACCTGGCGAGCATACAGCGCGGCGTCTTCGTCGGTGCTGTCGGAGTGGGTATACCCCAGGAAAGTCATGTTCAGCAGTTCTTCGCGCGAGCGCCCGAGCATGTTGCAGAGCGCATCGTTGACCCGCAACAGACGGCCATCCGCCCCGGCTTCGGCAATGCCGATCGTCGCCGCCTCGTAGGTCGCGGACAACCGATCGTCGCTCTCCTGGCGTGCCGTCTCGGCCGCATGGACCGAGGTCACGTCCACGGTGAAGCACCGGGTGTTGAAAAGCTTGCCGTCCTCGAACCGCCCGTTGGAGGTGATGGTGACATGCTTGATCGAACCATCCTTGGCTCGAAGGCGAGCCGGATAGTCTTCCAGGCATTCGCCGTTGCTCAATTTGCTCAGGATGTCGCCGATGACAGGCTCATCGACATGGAACTCGGTGATATGGCGGCCGATGTACTCCTGCGCCGAATAACCGAGCAAGGCCAATTCAGCCTTGTTGGCACGCACAATGGTGCCTTCGCCGCTGACGATGTGCAGGCCCACCGCACTGTTTTCGAAGAAGTCTTCCAGGTCGGCATTCTTGCGCCGTAGCTCGTCGGCCATCGCGTGGTGCGCCGAGACGTCCTGAAAACAGTTGATCGCCCCTTGGATAGTGCCCTGCTCATCCCTCAGGGCCCGGATGTTCACCAGCGCGACGATCCGCGAGCCGTCCGGACGCTCGATGAATACTTCCTGGTTGCGCGTCGCCGTACCCGACTCCAGCGCCCAGGCCATCGGGCAGTCCTCCAATGCCAACGGCGTACCGTCGGCCAGGAACAGGCGATAGGAACCGCAGAAACGGTCGCCGCCCTCTCCCAATACCGGCGCTCGTCCCCACAACGTGGCCGCCTCGCTGTTGTAGCGGACCAGCCAGCCGTTGTGATCACACAGATACACCGCGCCAGGAATGGCGTCGAGCGCATTCGCGCCCATCGCCAAAAGTCCTTCGTACTCGCTCGGTGTACGCGTCTCCCTGGGAAACGCTTCAATATTCGACATTTCTATCCCCAATCCGCCTGGCTGAATGCGCCTGCTACACAACGACTCGGTATCCCCTGAGTCGGCGATCCCAGCCCGGACTATTCCTTTACATGCCGGAGCGGATTTTTTCATGCAGCTGCAATGGATACTAGATCCTTATTCAACCTGCGAGTTCAGGAAAATTCGGCGACATGGCACGCCAGTCTCAAAATCGGAACAACGCGCGGGGCGTTTCTACCATAAGCGCGCGCATAAACGGCAAAGAAATCTGCAAATCCTGCAACTGGCGCATCACCGTATCGAAGCCGATGACTGCCTCGTGTTGTGTATGCGGCCAGTCACTCCCCCATACCAGGCGATGGGCGCCGAAACTCTGCTCCAGCAGGCCCAATGCGGACCTGGCGAATGCCAGATTCTGCTGCTCGGTGCCCGCCAGCCGATAGATGCCGGAAACTTTCATCCAGACTTGCCCACTGGCGCCCAGCGTCATCAGCTCGGGATATCCCGGTTGATCAAGGCCCGAACGCGCATCGGGGCGACCGAAGTGGTCGACCACCAAGCGCACGCCGAACGGCATCAACTGGCGAATCAGTCCCGGCACATGTTCTACCGGGGCATGCAATTCAACATGCCAATCCAATTCGGCAAGGTGGCCAAGGAAGTCTTTCCACAGGATTTCGCGAAAGTCGGGCGAGGCCGTGCCCATCAGGTTCAAGCGAACGCCGACCACGCCCAGCCGCGCCATCTCCTCCAGCTCGACTCGGCTGATATCCGGTTCCACCACCACGACCCCGCGCAGTTGCTCCGGCGCCTGTTCCAGCGCGGCGAGCAGGTAGCGGTTATCGGTGCCGAGAAAGCTCGGCTGGACCAGAACCCCATGGCTCAAGCCATGGGTCTGCAGATGGTTCAGGTATTGCGCAAGCGTAGCGTCATAGTCCGGTGTGTAACGCCGCACGGCAGCCAGCTCCAGCTCACGGCTGAACACGTGGGCATGGCAGTCGATGCCGGTCATCGACGTAGTACAGGAATCAACCATGGTTCTCATCTATCAAAATTAAAGGATCAGGCGCGGGCGCTCTCGCTGGCTGATGCCACGGCGGGCGCCGGTGACGCAGATGCCTCAAGGCTACGGCCTCGGGTTTCCGGCAGGCAAAGCGCCGCGAGCACAGCCACGCCGTAGGCGATGCCCGCATCAATGCCGATGGCTGATCCCAGGGACATGGAATCGCTCATGTGCCCCACCAGGAACGGGAATACCGCCGACAGCACCCGGCCGAAGTTGTAGCAGAAACCGACGCCGGCACCGCGTACATCCGCCGGGTACAACTCGTTGAAGAACGCCCCGAGGCTGGCCGGAATGCCGGCTGCGAAAAAGCCGAGCGGGAAGCCCAGGAACAACATCTGCGTATTGCTCAACGGCAGGAATACGTAGCACTGCACGGTCACCACACAGCACAGCGCGAACAACAGGATGTTCTTGCGCCGGCCGATGCGATCGATCAGCAAGCCACTGACGACACAACCGCACCAGAAGGCAAAGATGATCACCGCCAGGTAGCCGCCGGAATTGAGCACCGACAGGTTGCGCTCGGTCTTGAGGAAGGTCGGCAGCCAGGTCATCACCGCGTGATAACCGCCGTGGGCACCCAACCCGAGCAAACCGCCGAACAGGGTCACGCGAATCAGTTCGGGGCGAAAAATGCCGCCCAGGGATTTGAAGAAACTCTGCGGGATCGCCTGTTCCTTTTGCAGCCGCTGGAAACTGTCCGGCTCCTCGACGTTGCGGCGCACCCAGATGATCAGGAACGACGGCAGCAGGCCGACGATGAACATCACCCGCCAGGCCATGTCCTGCGGCACCAGGGAGTAGATCAGCGTAAAGACCCCGACGGCCAGCCCCCAACCCACCGCCCAGGCGCTCTGGACCGTGCCCATGACCTTGCCGCGGTATTTCGGATTGATCGTCTCGGCCATCAGCACCGCGCCGGCGGCCCACTCTCCGCCAATGCCAAAGCCCTGCAATGCCTTGACGATCAACAGTTGGTGAAAGCCCGTGACGAACGCCGACAGGAAGGTGAAGAACGAGAACCACAGGATCATCCATTGCAGCGTGCGCACCCGGCCATAACGGTCGGATAGCGTCCCGCCGACCCAGCCACCCAGGGCCGAGGTCACCAGCGTAACGCCGCTGATCAGCCCCGCATCGCCCTTGGACAAGGCGAACGCGGCGATCAACGCCGGTATCGCCAGGCCGAACATCTGGACTTCCAGCGCGTCGAGCGACCAGCCGCCAAAACACGCCCAAAACGTCTTGCGCTCCCGCGAAGTGATCTGGCGATACCAACTGAACATGATTCTTATCCTTATGAGTGAAACAAAGGGCAGCCGAGAGCGAACCGCGCCGCTACAGGGCCAGTCAGGAAAAACACATAGGGCAAGGGCAGCGGCATTCGAGACGCCGCTAGCCCGCCGAAGTCAGCGGATTTCGACGCTGTAGCGGAAATGCTCGGCATGCCCGCGCGAACGGCGCCATTCCAGCGGGGTGCCGGCGTAATCGCGGGCCAGACGCTCGATCACCACCACCGGGCTGTTGACCGGAACCTGCAACAAGCGCGCGTGCACCTCGTTGACCGATTCGGCCGTGAGGGTTTCCTGCGCATAGGCAACCACCTGCCCGCAGATTTCCTCGTAGATGGGATAAAGCAACGGCCCTTTCTGGTTCAGGTCGATCTCCAGCAACGGCTGGAATCGGCCACGTGGCAGCCAGATTTCTTCGGCGAGCACCGGCTCGACTTCCAGCAGACGCACCCGGACGATGCGGATCACCGGCGCATCGACCGGCAACCCCAAGGCCTGTGCGACCGCCGATGGCGCCGCCACCGGCTCGACAGACAGGATGCGACTCTGCGGAACCCGGCGTTCACCGGACGCCGACTGAAAGCGAAAGAAACGAAACAACGATGACTGGAACTGCGGACGACGAATGAAGGTGCCCCGCCCTTGCTGGCGCTCCAGGATGCCCTCGCTGACCAAGGCATCAATTGCCTTGCGCACGGTTCCGGTGGACAGCTGGTATTCGGCTGACAACGCCGCCTCGGTAGGAATCGCCTCTCCCGGACGCCAGCGATTATTGGCGATCTGCTCCGCCAACTGGTCACGCAAACGTTGATAAAGCGGCAGGCGGGCGTCGCTGGACAGGGCGTTCATAGGACTATATTCACCTTGTTATCTAGTCATCTATATGAATTTGAGCCGAGTATTTGCTTCGACCCGCCGTGTTGTCAAGACGGGGCCTGATACTTTGCAGACCAACGGAAACAGTAAGCGCAGCGAATCAGTGCGTTGCGTGACGAGGCAACGCCAACGAAATCAGGGCAGCGAGCAACACGAATGCACTGGAAATCCACAGGCACGCCGCCAGCCCGTACCCTTGGTAGACCCAACCGGAAAGCAGCGTCCCGGCCAGCCGGCCGATGGCGTTGGACATGTAATAGAAACCCACGTCCAGCGACACGCCGTCCTCCTTGGCGTACGACACGATCAGATAACTGTGCAGGGAAGAATTCACCGCGAACAGCCCGCCAAATACCATCAGCCCGCCCAACAGCATCGCCTGTTGTGACAGCCCCAGGGCCATCGCCGCCGGCAAGCCCGCCAACGCCAGCGCCCAGAGGCACGCGGCGCGTCCATCCGGCACCTGCCCGCGTCTCTTGCCGGTGATGTTCGGCGCCAGGGATTGCACGATGCCGTAGCCGATGACCCACGCGGCGAGAAATCCGCCCACGGTCGAGAAATTCCAGCCGTAGACACTGCTCAGGTACACCGGCAGGGCCACCACGAACCAGACGTCCCGGGCGCCGAACAGGAACATTCGCGCGGCCGACAAAATATTGATCGCCCGGCTCTTGGAAAGGATGTCGCGAAATCTGGGCTTGGCCTTGGCCTTGCCCAGGTCCTTCTTCAGCAGGATCAGGCTACCGCCCCAGATCAGTGCCAACACGACGGCCATCGCCAACAATGCGCCCTGGAAACCGATCCATGCGAGCAGCGCCCCGCCGAGAAAAAAGCCGACGCCTTTGAGCGCGTTCTTCGAGCCGGTGAGGATCGCTATCCAGCGATAAAGCCTGCCCTGCTCACCGTCAGGCACCAGAAGCTTGATGGAGCTCTTGGCGCTCATCTTGTTCAGGTCCTTGGCGATTCCCGAAAGCGCCTGGGCCATCATCACCCAGGCGATGGTCAGCCAGGCGGACGGAACCGTCAGCATCAGCAGCGCCACCACTTGCAGGCCCAGGCCGATGTTCATCGTCCGATTCAGGCCCAGCCGGGCACCGAGGTAGCCGCCCAGCAGGTTGGTGACCACGCCGAAGAGTTCGTAAAACAGGAACAGCGCGGCAATCTGCAACGGGCTGTAGCCCAACGCGTGGAAGTGCAACACCACCAGCATGCGCAGGGCGCCGTCGGTCAGGGTAAAAGCCCAGTAATTACCGGTGACGAGCAGGTACTGTCGCACTTGCGGCGCTATGGCTGACAAGGCACTCATCACGATTCCTCAGCCGGCCAGGCCAACCATCCGGGCCAGTTCGACGGTGCGGTTGGCGTAGCCCCATTCGTTGTCGTACCAGGCATAAAGCTTGACCTGGGTGCCGTTGACAACCAGGGTCGACAGCGCATCGATGATCGACGAGCGCGGATCGGTGCGGTAGTCGATGGACACCAGAGGGCGCTCCTCGAAACCGAGGATGTCCTTGAGCTCGTGCTCGGCTGCGTCCTTGAGAAAACCGTTCACTTGTTCGACCGTGGTGGCTCGCTCGACCTCGAACACGCAATCGGTCAGCGACGCATTGGCCAACGGCACCCGCACGGCATGGCCATTGAGGCGCCCGCGCAGCTCGGGAAAGATTTCGGCGATAGCGGTGGCCGAGCCGGTGCTGGTGGGAATCAGGCTCATGCCCGACGCCCGGGCGCGGCGCAGGTCCTTGTGCGGCTGGTCGAGGATGCTCTGGGTATTGGTCAGGTCATGGATCGTGGTGATCGAGCCGTGACGGATGCCGAGCTTCTCGTGGATTACCTTGACCACGGGTGCCAGGCAGTTGGTGGTGCAGGAAGCCGCCGTCACGATGCGATGCCGGTCCGGCTCGAACTGCTGGTGATTGACCCCCATGACGATATTCAAGGCGCCTTGCTCTTTCACCGGGGCACTGACCACCACGCGCTTCACGCCCTGATCGAGATACGCCTGGAGCACCGCTACCGTCTTCATCTTGCCGCTGGCCTCGATCACCACATCGCAGCCCGACCAGTCGGTGTCGGCGATCGCTTTGTTGGCTGTGACCTTGATGCGCTGCCCCTCGATGATCATGCTGGCGCCATCGGCGTCGGCCTGGCGGTTCCAGCGGCCGTGCACCGAATCGAAGTTCAATAGATGCGCATGGGTCGCCGCGTCGCCCGCCGGATCGTTGACCTGCACGAACTCGAAATCCGGCCAGCCCCAGGCTGCGCGCAAGGCAAGGCGACCTATGCGTCCGAAACCGTTGATGCCTACTTTGATCGTCATTTTGAAGGGGGCCGTCTATCTGTGTTCAGTCGAATATATGTTTTTCCGGATACAAGAGGAAATCGAAAGTGGCGCATCCCCGTGGCGAGGGAGCTTGCTCCCTCGCCACGGAGTCCGTTGTTATTTCAGAAGGGAGAGTGTTCCGATCACGCTCTCGTAGTACAGTCTGCACCCGATATCAGCCCCAATTTGAAGGACATCAGGTGTCCGGGAATTTTGCTTGAACAGACCCGCACCTCATGTTCTTCGTCAGCCGAAGCGGTAACAGCATGATTGAAATCACCGAAGTCTCCATTGCCCAGCTCCGGGCTGCGCTGGAATCCGGCCAGACCACGGCGGTCGAGCTGGTCCAGGCCTATCTCGCCCGGATCGACGCCTATGACGGCCCCGACACGCCCACCGCCCTCAACGCGGTAGTGGTTCGCAACCCCGCTGCGCTGGACGAGGCCAACGCGTCCGATGCCCGGCGGGCCAAAGGCCAGACTCTGGGCCCCCTCGATGGCATTCCTTATACCGCCAAGGACAGTTATCTGGTGAAGGGGCTGACCGCTGCGTCTGGAAGCCCGGCCTTCAAGGACCTGGTTGCCCATCGCGACGCCTTCACTATCGAACGCCTGCGTGCCGCCGGGGCGATCTGCCTGGGCAAGACCAATATGCCGCCGATGGCGAACGGCGGCATGCAGCGCGGTGTTTATGGCCGCGCCGAAAGCCCTTATAACGCGGATTACCTCACCGCGCCTTTTGCCTCCGGTTCGTCGAACGGCGCGGGCACTGCCACCGCTGCCAGTTTCGCCGCCTTCGGCCTCGCTGAAGAAACCTGGTCCAGCGGACGCGGCCCGGCTTCCAACAATGGCTTGTGTGCCTACACGCCCTCGCGCGGGGTGATCTCGGTGCGCGGCAACTGGCCGTTGACGCCGACGATGGACGTTGTCGTGCCCTATGCCAGGACCATGGCCGACCTGCTGGAAGTGCTGGAAGTGGTGGTGGCGAACGACCCCGACCCCCGTGGCGACCTGTGGCGCCTGCAACCCTGGGTGCCGATTCCGTCCGTCGATTCGGTCCGTCCCGCCTCGTACCCGAGCCTTGCCGCCAATCCCGAAGCGCTGGCCGGCATCCGTTTCGGCGTGCCGCGCATGTACATCAATGCCGACCCCGAGGCGGGCACCGCTGAAAAGCCAGGCATTGGCGGCCCGACCGGGCAACGGATCATCACTCGCCCGTCGGTGATCGCCCTCTGGGAAGCCGCGCGCCAAACCTTGGAGGCCCAGGGCGCCGAAGTGATCGAGGTGGATTTCCCGCTGGTGTCCAACTGCGAGGGCGATCGCCCTGGCGCGCCGACGGTGTTCACCCGCGGCCTGGTGTCCAAGGAGTTCCTGCACCATGAACTCTGGGACCTGTCGGCCTGGGCGTTCGACGATTTCCTGCGGGCCAACGGCGATCCGAAACTCAATCGCCTGGCCGACGTCGACGGACCGCTGATTTTCCCTCACGACCCGGGCACCCTGCCCAATCGCGAGGATGATCTTGCCGCCGGCATGGACGAATATGTGAAGATGGCCCAACGCGGCATCACGCCGTGGGACCAGATCCCGACCTTGCCCGATGGCTTGCGCGGCCTCGAAGAGACACGCCGGATCGATCTCGAGGACTGGATGGAGCGGCTTGGCCTGGACGCGGTGATCTTCCCAACCGTGGCGGACGTCGGGCCCGCCGACGCGGACGTCAACCCGGAGTCAGCCGACATTGCCTGGAGCAATGGCGTATGGGTCGCCAACGGCAACCTCGCCATCCGCCACCTCGGCGTGCCAACCGTCACCGTGCCGATGGGCGTCATGGCGGACATCGGCATGCCGGTCGGGCTGACGTTCGCGGGCCGTGCCTATGACGATTCGAAACTGCTGCAGCTGGCCTCGGCATTCGAGTCGACGGGCTCGAAACGGATGATCCCGCCGCGCACTCCGCCGTTGTCTGGTGACCATCCGCGCGCGTGATCGCGGCGGGTACATGAAACAGGAAAGCAGGCTCACCGCTTCAATAGCTGTGAGGCCTGCGTCATCAGCGCCTGCTGCTGGCTAATCGAATCTGCCCACCGCAAGCCGACCCGTCTCGGGCCGCGCATAGAGATACCCTTGCATCAGCTCGATGCCCAACTCCAGCAGCGTCGCGCTTTCTTCTCGCGTCTCGACGCCCTCGGCGATGACGGTAATACCCAGCCGGCCGGCAACCAGGATGATCCCCTCGACAATCGCGCGTCTGACCGGGTCCTGGTCGATGCCTCGGGTCAACGCCATGTCGATCTTCAGCACCTGGGGTTGGAACAGCGCCAGCAGATTGAGCCCCGAGTAGCCAGAACCGAAATCATCTATTGCGGTAGTGAAACCCTGGCGCTCGTATTCCAGGAAGATCGACTTGAGGTGCTCGGGGTCGTCCACCCTTTCGCCTTCCGTGACCTCGAACATGAGCCTGTCCGGCGGAAAGCGGCTTTGACGCGCAGCCTCCAATGTCGCCCGTATACAGGTCTCGGCCCGGTACACGGCGTTGGGCAGGAAGTTGATGCTCAGCAGGCAACCGGGAATGTCGAGGATACCCAGCCTGGCAGCCTCCTCGATCGCTTTTACTCGGCAGGCCTGGTCGAACCGGTAGCGGTTGCCGTCATTCACAAGCCCGAGGATATAACCTGCCGATTCGCCGTTTACGCCTCTGACCAGTGCCTCATAGGCAAAGGCCGTGCGCGTGCGGACATTGAAGATCGGTTGGAACGCCATGGTGAAATCAAATCCCAATGCCGAATGGTCGCGACACTCGGCGCAACCAAGGGATTTGAACGTTTGAGGAGAAGAGGATGCGGTCATATCAGTGTTCCGTCGCGGCAGCGGGTGTCCCTGTGTTGCAGAAACTACAGGCAATGTCCCTTGAATCGGCACGGGTCGCGCTTTCTGGAGTGCGGTCGGGCCCGCGTTACGCAATTAACAACGTTTAACTCGCCCCTGCGCGCGGCCTCACCAAGAATGTCGCTCTGTCCAGGCCTTGGTTCACACGGAAAAGACGCATGTCGCTCGCATCCACAAACATGATTGTCCCTGGGCCAGCACCGGTCGCCCTGAAGCCGATCTGGCTGCTGGCTTTGCTGGCGGGAAGCGCACCCGCGCTGGCAGGACAAACCGCCGAGGGTCTCCTGCAAGGGGCGACATTTGAGGTGTTGAGCCGCAACTTCTACCTCAACAATGACTATCGGTCCCCTACCCCGGCGGGCAAGAGCTACAAGGCGGAATGGGCCCAGGGCTTCATCGCCACGTTCGAGTCCGGCTTCACGCCCGGCATCGTCGGTGCAGGTGTCGACGCCCATGGGTTCGTCGGTTTGAAACTGGACGGCGGCAAGGGCCACTCGGGGACGGGACTGCTGCCACTGGACGACGACGGGCGCAGTGAGGACGAATACTCCAGCGCCGGCGCTGCGCTGAAATTCAAGACCTCACGAACCACCTTGGCGCTGGGCGAAATGACCGTCGCGACACCGGTATTCGATACGGCTGACAAGCGCCTGCAACCGGAATACGCCAGCGGCGTGTTGTTGTCGAGCCAGGAAATCGATGAGGTCGATTTGCAGGCGGGTCATTTCAACGCCTTCAAGAATCAGGATGCCTCCACCGCCAAAGGCGATTTCTCCGGTTATGGGGCAAGTACCCGCCACGGCAGTATCGACTTCATCGGTGCCGACCTGTTCAGCGGCCGCACGGTGGGCGGCGCGCTCTATGCTTCCGAGCTGAGCGACACCTGGCGCCAGTACTACGCCAATCTGCATTCGACGCTGGGCCAGCTGTTCCTCGACGGTAACGTCTACTACACCCGCGACCATGGCCAGGCCAGCGCAGGCGCCATCGACAACACGGCCTTCAGCCTGTCCGGCAAATATCGACATGAAGCCCAGGCATTCACCTTGGCGTACCAGAAAATCAACGGCGACACGCCTTTCGATTTCGTTGGTGGTGACTCCATCTACCTGGCCAACTCGATCAAATACGCTGATTTCAATGGCCCGGGCGAGCGCTCCTGGCAAGCTCGCTACGACCTAGACCTGGGCACCTTGGGCATCCCCGGCTTGAGTTTCATGGCCCGCTATGTAACCGGCAACGGGATAGATGGCAGCCATGCGCCAAGGGGCGGCGCCTACAACCCGTTCGACAGCGACACCGGAACCTACAGCCCGCAGCAGGGGGACGGCGGCCGTCATTGGGAGCGCGACCTGGACCTGCATTACGTCGTGCAATCAGGGCCGGCCAAGGACCTGTCGCTGCAACTGTCCCACGTCACCCACCGCGCCAACAGCGCCCAGGCCGGCGATGATATTGACAGGCTGTACGTCGTCCTCCAGTACCCGCTGAAGCTCGGGCCGTTCTGAAAAGACGCATCATCAAACCTTCACGCTGCTGACGGCATGATAGTTGGCATCGAGCCCAGCGAGGAAGCGCCATGCCGTCATCAGGACTAGCGACGAACGTCTCTCACCGACCAAGGCTTGCGGATCTCAAACCGCTTGTCCAATCCTTGCGGGCAACTCCCGCTGCCCTGCGCAGACAGGCGGAACCCAGGATCACTCCGGCAACACAGCTGGAAAATCGAGAGGGTTATCGCAGCGACTTCCTTGGCGATTTCATCGTGCCCTGGCCGTCCCTGGATTCAGCCCAGGCAGAGGACGTCCACCCGACGGGCGCAGCCATGAACCGTCTGGATTACACCCATTTCTCCATCACCCTGTCTCGGAGTCGACGGTTGGCGCTCGTGGCGGGTGTCAATATCGATGGCGCCAGCAGTGTCGAAGTCGATCGCGGGCGCGATGCCTGGGCCTATGACGGGCGACTGCCCAGCGATGCGCAGCTCGGCGAAGAGCTCTATGCCGACAACCTGCTCGATCGCGGCCATCTGGTGAGGCGCCAGGACCCCAACTGGGGCCAGGAGGCGCACACGGCCAACACCGACACCTTCCACTTCACCAACTGCTCGCCACAGATGGCCGCGTTCAACCAGAAAACCTGGCTGGAGCTCGAGGACTATATCCTCGACAACACTCGCCGCTGGAAAGCCCGGGCGACGGTATTCACCGGGCCGTTGCTGCGCGAAGATGATCCGACCTATCGGGGCGTGCAGATCCCCACCGCGTTCTGGAAAGTCGTGGCATTCCTCGGTGACGACGGCAAGCCCTCGGCCAGCGCCTACATGATTGACCAACGCCGGGAACTGGGAAAACTGGAACTCCTGTTCGGAGCGCTAAAGACCTACCGACACAGCGTTGATCAGATCGAAACGCTGACGGGTGTTCGTTTTGGTGATCTGGCCAACTACGACGGTTTCTCGAACGAGGAACGCTTGACCGGAACACGGATTGAAGCGGCCATCCGCGGGCCCGAAGATATCCTTCTGTAAAACGGACCGGCCGGCGCCCGGTACAACGGACGCCGGTCGGGCTATCAGCGCTCCTGACCAGGAAAATCAGCTCCACGCGCCGTGGCCTCCCACGCGCGAAACTCTTCCTGCATGGCGGACAGCTTGGCCATCGCCACTTCGAATGCGCGATTGCCCAACAGCAACCGCTGAGGCGGCTGCTCGGCATTGACCGCGGTATAGATCGCCGCGGCCGCACGCGCCGGGTCGCCTTCCTGCCTGCCGACCGAGACGTGATAAGCGCGGCGTGCGGCGCCTGCGGTGGCGTCGTAGTCGTCGATCGACTCGCTTACCTCGGCTGCCGAGCCGGCCCACTCGGTGCGAAACGCGCTGGGTTGCACGGTCATGACCCGGATGCCGAGCGGTTCGACTTCGGCCCGCAAGGCATCGCTGAGCCCTTCCACAGCAAACTTGCTCGCGCAGTAATAACCCACCGCAGGAAAGCCGGCGAGCCCGCCGATGGACGTCAGGTTGACGATCATCCCCTGCCGCCGCCGGCGCATGCCAGGCAGCACCGCGTGGATCATGTTCGCGGTACCGACCAGGTTGACCTCCAGGAGCCGACGCGCTGCCTGCGGATCGGTCTCCTCGACGGCGGCGAAGTAACCGATACCGGCGTTGTTGATCAACACGTCGACCTTACCAAAGACTCGCTCGGTGGCGGCCACTGCGTCGCGGGCCTGCTGTGGGTCAGTGACATCGAGCGGCAGCACCAGAGCTTCGCCGAGGCGGCCCAGGTCCTGCACTTGCTCGACTTTGCGGGCGGTGACGACCACGCGCTCACCCTGCTTGAGCAGATGCTCGGCAATGTATCGACCAAAACCAGTGGAACAGCCGGTGACCAGCCAGGTTTTACGATTGCTCATGACGGTTCTCCTCTGTTGGCTCAGCCGGCGGTGACTGTCATGCCGCCATCAGCCATGACCACCGAGCCGACCATGAAGCTGGCACGGTCCGAGGCCAGGAAGGCGACCACCTCGGCGATTTCTTCAGGTTGCGCGGCCCGGCCGATGGGGGCGGCTTCGCCGTGCTGGGCGAGAAACTGCGGGCCATCCTCGACCACGTCGTTGAGGATATTGGTGACCACATCGCCAACGCCGACCGCATTGACTCGGATGCCATGCTCGATGGCTTCCAGCGCCAGCGTGCGGGTCAACTGCGCCAGAGCGCCCTTGGACGCGGTGTAGGCGGCGATGGTCGGGAAAGCGAAATAGGACGCATAGGAGGCGATGTTGACGATGGCCCCGGACTTGTTGGGCATCATCGCCTTGACCGCTTCGCGTGAATGCAGGAACGCCGCGGTGGCGTTGACGGCCTGGATGCGTTCCCAGTCCTGGCGCGTCATGTCGACCACCAGTTTGTTGATGATGATGCCGGCGTTATTGACCAGGATGTCCAACCGGCCGAACTGCTCGACCGCCAGGCCCACCGCGCGCTCGGCGGCGCCGTCCTCGGTAATGTCAGCCACCAGCGGCACCAGTCCCGGGCGGGCCAGCTCGTTGACGGCGGGGTTGATGTCCTCGGCGATCACCTTGGCGCCACGGGCATGCAGCAACAGGGAAATGGCCTTGCCGATACCGCTGGCGGCGCCGGTGACCAGGGCGACCTTGCCTTCGACTTCGTGGGGAATGTTGTGTTTGATATCGCTCATGGTAGCTCTCCTCGTTGACCGACCGACGAGACATTCGCCGGTGCGCTGTCGTGATTGACGGCTTCACTGTCGCGCAACGAGGGTTACCGGGCTTTGGTGATGTTGCGGGGACTGTCGGGGTTTTGCGCGAACGTGCAAAACCGGCGGGATTACCCGGGACGGCAGCGCGTCCCGGGCATCGGGTTCATGGCTTGCGAGTCACCCGCCACACGGTGTTCGCCAGGTCATCGGCGATGATCAACGCACCGCGCGGATCAACGGTCACACCCACGGGCCGCCCACGGGTCTTGCCATCGTCGCCGCGGAAACCCGTGGCGAAGTCCACCGGCTCACCAGCGGGACGACCGTTGCGAAACGGCACGAAAATGACCTTGTAGCCCACCGGCTGGTCGCGGTTCCAACTGCCGTGCTCACCCACGAAGGCGCCTTCGGCAAATTGCTCGCCCATGGCCGGGATGGAGAAATCGACACCGAGTGCCGCGACGTGGGACCCGAGGCTGTAGTCGGGTTTGACCGCAGCGGCGACTTTTTGCGGATCCTGCGGTTGTGCGCGCGGATCGACGTTCTGCCCCCAATAGCTATAGGGCCAGCCATAAAACGCACCTTCGCGCACCGATGTCAGGTAATCCGGCACCAGGTCGGGACCCAACTCGTCGCGCTCGTTGACCACCGCCCACAACTGTCCGGAGCCAGGCTCGACCTTCAACGCCGTCGGGTTGCGCAGACCGGTCGCATAGGGTTTGTGGGCGCCCGTCTCGGCGTCGATCTGCCAGACCATGGCCCGGTCGATTTCGACTTCCATGCCGCGTTCGGTGACGTTGCTGTTCGAACCGATGCCCACGTACAGCGAGCGTCCGTCGGGACTGATCGCCAGCGCCTTGGTCCAGTGGTGGTTGATCTCGGACGGCAGGTCGGTGACTTTTGTGGGTGGCCCGCTGGCCTTGGTCTGGCCCTCTTCATAATCGAAGCGCACCAGTGCGTCCTGGTTGGCGACGTACAGCTTGCCGTCGGCAAACGCCAGGCCATAGGGTGCGTTGAGGTTTTCGGCGAAGACCGTCTTGAGCTCGTAGGTGCCATCACCGTCAGCGTCGCGCAACAGCGTCAGGCGATTGCCGCCCTTGACCTGGGTGTTGCCCTTGGCCTTGATGACACTGGCAATTACATCCTTGGGCTTGAGCTTCGCGGCGTTTCCGCCACGGCCTTCGGCCACCAGGATATCGCCGTTGGGCAACACCAGGGTCTGGCGCGGAATCTTCAGGTCGGTGGCGATAGCGGTGATGTCGTAGCCTTGCGGCACCGTCGGTTTCTGCTCGCCCCAGGGCACCGGCTCGGCGATTTTCATGCTGGGCAACAACCCGCGCTGGGGCTCCGGCAATTTGGGGTCCGGACCGCGTGCCTGAGTGGCGTCCCCTTCTCCTCCGCAGGCGCTCAGCAACAACGCCATGCTCAGGGCTGTCAATGCGATGCGCGATTTCATTGCTCACCTCCGGAACGCAGATTGGTCAGCCCGACCCACGCCGCAGCGCAGGCCAACACGGTGACCGCGACCGACAGAACCAGGCCCTGGGGCATGATGGCCCAGGCGTCTTTGGCATGTTCGAAGGCATTGATCAGCCCGAGTACCCAAGTCACCAGCAACAGCAGGAAATACACCACGGGACGCCCGCCCTTGCGCTCCGCACGGATCAGATTGACCAGCGCAAACAGCAATGCCAACCCACAGAACAGCAGTCCGCCGGCAATCAGCCAGGAGGCGAAATTGCTCCATTGGATCTGGTAGGTCTTGTAGTACGCGATGTCATTGAGCAGCGCCCCGAGAAACAACGGAACGCTACCGGCGAGCAGGACCGCGTGAAGCGGACCTGGCGTGCTTCGGTAGAGGGGATGGGTGGTAACGGTCATGACAGCTCCTTATCGTTCAGCGTCCCGTAGCGGTTTCCGTGAGATCCGGGCCGTCGGGGCCGCGTTGATTAACGCCTAGGGAAATGATCGTGCAGCCAAAGCGATAGTTCCGATTTTTCGCTTGGGGTAAGGCGGCAGTTCCCAGCGCTTTGTGGCGAGGGGATTTATCCCCGCTGGGCTGCGTAGCGGCCCCAAACCGTCATTGCGGTGTATCAGGCTATTGCCAGTCAGGTTTTGGGGGCCGCTGCGCAGCCCAGCGGGGATAAATCCCCTCGCCACAGGACAAGGGGCTCGCCACGAGGTACTGGTGTGCAGGATGGTTCGTGTTAAACCCGCACCATCAGGGCCTCGTCCGCATCCGCCGCGCCATGCAGCAACTCGATCAGCCAATCGATGAACACCCTCACCCTCGGCGACAGCTGTCGATGAGGCGGGTAGACCACTGAAATCGGCCATGACGGCACCGGATGATCGCTCAGTACCTCGACCAACCGCCCCTCGGCCAGTTGCCGTTGCACGTGGTAACGCGGCGCCTGGATCAGGCCGAATCCCGCCTCGCAAGCCGTCACGTAGCCGTCGGCGTTGTTCACGGTCAGTTCGGATGACATGTGCAATTCGCGCACCTGCCCCGCCACTTGGAACTCGAACGGAAAAAAGCGTCCGTTGCCCGACGCGAAACCGATGGCGCGGTGCTCCGCCAGATCCTCCAGCGCCACGGGCGTACCCAAGCGAGCCAGGTAGTCGGGACTGGCGCAAGTCACTTGGCACAACCGCACGATCGGTCGCGCCACCAGCGCCTGGTCGCTGATGGCGCCGGCCCGGATGGCGCAATCCACCCCTTCACGCTGCAGATGAACCAACCGGTCATGAAACCCCAGGTCCAGTTTCAATTGCGGATAGCGCCGATAGAAGTCCGCCAGGTTCGGCACGATCCATGTACAGCCGAAGGCGATGGGCATGTCCACGCGCAGGGTGCCGCGAGGTTGGCTGCGTTGCGCGGACAGCGAGGTTTCCAAGTCGTCCAGTTCATCCAGCAACTGGCCGCAGCGCTGGTAATAGGCTTCGCCATCCAGGGTTGCGCGCACCTGCCGCGTGGTGCGCTGTAGCAGTTGCACCCCCAGATGCCCCTCCAGTTGCTGGATCAGCAGGCTGACGGTAGCCCGGGGCAAACCCAGATCGTCGGCCGCCTTGCCGAAACCGCCCAGTTCGACGATGCGCCGGAACACCTGCATTGCCTGTAATCGATCCATGGTTCTACTCACTATTCAGAAATCGCGAATAGTTAAACCAAAAACAGCGGCTTTATCCAGAAAACCGTTTTACGGAGACTGATCACGTCACTTCAACCCAAAGGAACAACCTCATGATCACTCGTCAACTTGGCCACCTAGGTCCACACGTCAGCGCCATCGGCCTGGGCTGCATGGGCATGTCGGATTTCTACACCACGGGCACCGACGAGCGTGAATCCATCGCCACGCTCCACCGCGCCGTCGAGCTGGGCGTGACCTTGTTCGACACGGCCGACATGTACGGGCCGCACACCAACGAAGAGCTGCTCGGACGCGCCTTGCGCGGCAAGCGTGAAGGCATTTACCTGGCGAGCAAGTTCGGCCTGGTGCGCAGCGATGACCCGCATGCCCGGGGCGTCAATGGTCACCCCGAATACGTCCGGCAGTCGATCGATGGCAGCCTCAAGCGCCTGGGTACCGATTACCTCGACCTCTACTATCAGCATCGCATCGACCCACAGGTACCCGTCGAAGAAACCATCGGCGCCATGGCCGAGCTGGTCAAGGCCGGCAAGGTCCGCCACATCGGGATCTCAGAGGCCAGCGCCGAGACCATCCAGCGGGCCCATGCCGTGCATCCGTTGGCAGCGGTGCAAAGCGAATATTCGCTGTGGTCCAGGGAGCCGGAACACAACGGCGTGCTCGACACGTGCCGGCGCCTGGGCATCGCCTTTGTCGCCTACAGCCCCTTGGGCCGCGGCTTCCTGACGGGCGAGCTGAAGACCCCTGATGATTTTGCCGCAGACGACTACCGCCGCTTCAACCCGCGTTTCCTCGCCGACAATTTCCAGCGCAACCTGGCCTTGGTCGAACGGGTCAAGGCGTTGGCTGAGCAGAAGCAGATCAGCGCCTCGCAACTGGCCTTGGGCTGGGTCCTGGCCCAGGGCAGCAATGTGATTCCGATCCCGGGCACCAAGCAGCGCAAGTACCTGGAAAGCAACGTCGCCGCCGCCAGCGTCTTCCTGAGCGCCGAGGAGCTGGCTCACCTGGATGCGATTTTCGGCGCCCAAGGCGCGGTGGCCGGCGAACGCTACAGCGCCGAGGTGATGACCTTGCTCGACGGCTGATCAGGCAGGGCTTTTTACCAGCAACGGCATCGGGGACATTCGTCCCCCGTGCCACCCCAGCACGTTTTCGATCCGATTCTTGACCAGCGGCGCCAAATCCCGCTGCGATATTCTGGCTTACTGCAAATCCTCTGCTATAGCTTAAGCCCTTCACTTCATGCATGTGAGGCAAGGGAATGTCAATCGCCAAGAAGATGAGTGTGAGCCAGCTGACCATGCTGACCGCCGTCAACATGCTGGGGTCCGGCATCATATTGTTGCCGACCAAACTCGCCGAAGTCGGCGGCATCTCCATTCTGTCCTGGCTGATCACCGCCACGGGCTCGCTGGCATTGGCCTACGCGTTTGCCCGCTGCGGCATGCTCAGCCGCAAGACCGGCGGCATGGGCGGTTACGCCGAATATACCTTTGGCAAATCCGGCAACTACATCACCAACTACACCTACGGCCTTTCGCTGTTGATTGCCAACGTGGCGATCAGCATTACCGCGGTCGGTTATATCCAGACGTTGTTCGATATCAAGCTGGATTCCCTGCAAGTCGGCCTGGCGACCATCGCTTTGTTGTGGCTGACCACCTTCGCCAATTTCGGCGGCGCAGGCATCACCGGCAAGATCGGCGCCGTGACGGTGTGGGGAGTCATTGCCCCGGTGGTGCTGGTTTCCACCGTCGGTTGGTTCTGGTTCGACAGCAGCGTTTATGCCGCCGGCTGGAACCCTCACGACAAGACCTGGTACGAAGCGGCAGGCGCTTCGGTGGCGATCACGCTCTGGGCATTCCTCGGGCTCGAATCGGCCTGCGCCAACGGTGACGCGGTGGAAAATCCCGAGAAGAACGTGCCGATCGCGGTCCTCGGCGGGACCCTCGGCGCCGCGGTGATCTATATCGTTTCCACCAACGTCATCGCCGGTATCGTCGACAACGCCGAGCTGGTCTCCTCCACCGCGCCGTTCGGCCTGGTGTTCGCCAAGATGTTCACGCCGCTGGTGGGTGACATCGTCATGGGCCTGATGGTGCTGGCCTGCATCGGCTCGTTGCTCGGCTGGCAATTCACCGTGGCACAGGTCTTCAAGAGTTCGGCGGATACCGGCTATTTCCTGCCGATCTTCGCCAAGGCCAACAAGCATGGCGTGCCGATCATCAGCATGCTGATCCTGCTGGCGATGCAGACAACCATGGCGCTGCTGACCATCAGCCCGGACCTGGCCAAGCAGTTCGATACGCTGGTGAATCTCGCCGTGGTGACCAACCTGGTGCCCTACATTCTCTCCATGGCGACACTGGTGACCCTGCAAAAGGTTTCGAATGTCCCGGCGAACAAAGCCCTGGTCACCAATATCGTCGCGGGCATCGCCGCGGCCTACAGCTACCTGGCCCTCTACAGCTCGGGCGAACAAGCCTTGATGCTCGGCGGCGTCGCGGTGATCTTCGGCTATACGCTGTTCGGTTTCGTCAACACCCGCCTGATCCGCCTGGAGGCCATGAACAACAGCGTACCGACCCAGACCGTCGCGGGGCAGCACATCGTTGGCGAGCCCATTCCCGTCAACCACCTGAAGGCAGCTAACCTGGAGCCCTTGCCATGACGGAACATCGAAATCTGTTGGGGATGCTGGCCTTGCTGGTCTCCAATGCGCCCGACAAACGCAGCGTATTCGGTCGTGCCCTGATCCAGCTGATCAGCGACGTGGAGGACCGCGCCGTGAGCGTGCTGACCTCCGAAACCCTGAGTGATGCCAAGTCGATCCTGAGTTCCGACCCGGCCATCCAATGCGTGTTGCTCAGTTGGGAAATCGACACCAGCGACGACCACCGCGAATGCATCGACCTGCTCACCGCGCTACGCGAGCGCAACACCCGCGTACCGGTGTTCCTGATCAGCGATCGCAGCACGGCGTCCAATGTGCCGTTGATCGTCATGCAACATGCCGATGACTTCATCTGGTTGCCTGAAGACACCAGCCGTTTCCTCAGCGGGCGGATACTGGCGGCTATCGAGCGCTATCGCCAGGCGGTGCTGCCGCCGATGTTCGGCGCGCTGCTGAAGTTTGCCCGCAGCTACGAATATTCCTGGCACACACCGGGCCATGCGGGCGGCACGGCGTTCTTGAAAAGCACCGCCGGCCGGGCATTCTATGAATTTTTCGGGGAGAACCTGCTGCGTTCGGACCTGTCGATTTCCGTCGGCGAGCTAGGCTCCCTGCTCGACCACAGCGGCCCCATCGGACAGGGCGAGCGTTATGCCGCCAAAGTGTTCGGCGCGCACCGCACCTATTACGTCACCAACGGCTCATCGATGTCCAACCGCGTCATCCTGATGGCCAGTGTGACCCGCGACCAGATCGCATTGTGCGACCGCAACTGCCACAAATCCGCCGAGCATGCGATGACCCTCTCCGGGGCCATTCCGACCTACCTGGTGCCGACCCGCAACCGCTTCGGCATCATCGGCCCGATCCTGCCGCGGACCCTCAGTGCCGAGGGGGTGAAGGCCGCCATCGCGAGCAACCCGCTGGTCAAGAGTCACATCGACCCGACGCCGGTGCATGCGATCATCACCAACTCCACCTACGACGGCCTGACCTACAACGTCACTCGCGTCGAAGAGTTGTTGGGGCAAAGCGTCGACCGCCTGCATTTCGACGAAGCCTGGTATGGCTACGCGCGTTTTAATCCGCTGTACAAGGATCGCTTTGCGATGCATGGCAGCCCGGACGATCACGACCCGTCGAAACCGACCGTGTTCGCCACCCAGTCCACGCATAAGCTGTTGGCGGCGCTGTCCCAGGCCTCGATGATCCATGTGCGCAATGGCCGCAATCCGATTCCCCACGGGCGCTTCAACGAGTCGTACATGATGCACGCCTCGACTTCGCCGAATTACGCAATCATGGCCTCCTGCGACGTCAGCTCGGCGATGATGGAGGCGCCCAGCGGGCAGATCCTCACCAGCGAGGCGATCGAGGAAGCCATCGCTTTCCGTCAGGTCATCTCGCATATGCAGAACGAAATGCGCAGCCATGACGACTGGTTCTTTTCCTGCTGGCAGCCGCCGTCAGTGCAGGTCGACGGGTTGTCGATTGCGTTCCACGAAGTCGACCCGGCCAGGCTCAAGGTCGACCCAGGCTGCTGGGTCCTGCCCCCCAATGAGGTCTGGCACGGCTTCGGTGACATTGAAGACGGCTACTGCATGCTCGACCCGATCAAGGTCTCGATCCTCAGCCCCGGCATGGGCGACGACGGCAACCTGCTGGACTTCGGTATTCCGGCGTGTGTGCTCAGTGCCTACCTGGGCACGCAAGGCATCGTGGTGGAAAAGACCACCGATTTCACCATCCTGTTCCTGTTTTCCATCGGCATCACCAAGGGCAAGTGGGGCACGCTGGTCAACGCGTTGCTCGACTTCAAGCGCGACTACGACGCCAACCTGGAACTGGAACTCTGCCTCCCCGACCTGTTGAGCGCCAACCAGCAACGTTATTCCGGCATGGGGCTCAAGGACCTCGCCGAGGAAATTTTCGCCGCCATGAAACAAACCAGGACCACTGCCGCCATGGCCCAGGCGTTCGGCACACTGCCTGAGGCGCACTTCAGCCCGGTGGAGGCGTACGAGAAACTGGTCAAGAACGAGATCGAGCAAGTCACCCTCGAAGAAGCGGCCGGACGCATCGCCGCGACGGGTATCGTGCCGTACCCACCAGGGATTCCCTTGCTGATGCCGGGAGAAAACGCAGGGCCTTCGGAAGGACCGGTGCTGACCTACCTCAAGGCGCTGGAAAGCTTTGACCGATCGTTCCCCGGGTTCACCCATGACACCCATGGAATTGAAAGCGAAGCGGGCACTTATCGATTGCTGGTGCTGAAACAGTAGCTCAAGCCGGGATCAGTCCGGCTTCCTGGTAGCTGAGGATCAGTTCGTCGAACAGGTTGATGTCGAGCCGCGTCCGGGCGATCAACTGGGCACCGGCGACAGCGGTGTAAATGGCCAGGGCGCGGCGTTCACACTTTTCCACGCTGCCCGTGCCGGCGGCTGCCAGCACCTCGGCCAGCCACGCCACGTTGGCGTCGGCGAAGGCCTTGACCTCGCGCTTCACCGGCTCAGGCAAGTCTTCGTGTTCGGCCGCCATGAAGCTGGACAGGCAGAGTCTGTTGCCATCTTCCAGTGACTTGCGAAAGATCGAGGGGTACAGCCGCAAGCAACCATGGGGGTCGGGGTTCTCCTCACGGATCGTCTTCAGAACGGCGGCCGCGTCCTGCCAGTAGCGTTCAGCTACCGCCGCGCCCAGGTCGGCCTTGCTGGGGAAGTGGTAGTAGATACTCGCGTTCTTGATCCCCACCGCTTCGGCAATGCTTCGAAAGTTGATTCCGCTGTAGCCATGGGTCTGCGCAGCGCTTTTAGCGGCTGCCAGGATGGCTTCCCGAGCGTTTTCGCTCACGTCCCGTTCCTCATTCTGAATGGCTGAAACCGGGCTGATTGTACCCGCAGCCAGTTAACCTGCCAAGTGACAGGTAGGGGTTGACAGTGCGAGAATTGTCGCCCAATCTTTTACCTACCAATTGACAGGCAGGTAACTTGATCATGACTCTCACCCATTCCCATCACGACGTTTCCGAACTCCCAATGATGAAAATCCATGACTGGTTTGACGGGCCCTATCCGGCGCGAGTACGCATCGCCCTGGCAGAGAAAGGTCTACTCTCGAAAATCGAATTCGTCTCGGTCAATCTATGGACGGGCGAACACAAGAAGCCGGCGTTCCTCGCGATCAATTATTCGGGAACGCTGCCGGTATTGGAGCTGGAAGACGGCACGCTCATTGCCGAATGCACGGCAATCACGCAGTACCTGGACGCCTTGGTTGGCCCCCCTGCCCTGACCGGTGAAACGCCTTTGGAGAAAGGCCTGATCCAGATGATGACCAAGCGCGCCGAAATAGAATTCCTCGATGCGGTCAGCGTGTACTTCCACCATGCCACCCCGGGTCTAGGGCCGGAAGTCGAGTTGTACCAGAACGCTGAGTGGGGCATGCGCATGCGCGACAAGGCGGTCAGGGGCATGCGTTATTTCAACGACCTGCTGGGCCAACGCCCTTTTGTTGCAGGCGAGCGTTTTTCGATGGCAGACATCGCGGTATTGGGCGGCATGATCTTCGCCTCGCTGGTCAAGTTGCCAGTGCCCGAGGAATGCCAGGCGTTGCTGGCATGGCATTCGAAGATGCAGGCAAGACCCAGCGTCCAGCAGTGGCGAGCGATGGTCGAGCGCGGTGCAGCGCAACGTTGAAGTAAAAGCGCATCCGCCATTCGACGTAACGGCGGCGGATGCGCCTTGTCAGCCAGTCGCGGAACAGCTCGAGCGGCTCACGCCAACAATTCGCTGATCCAGCGAATTTGCCGTGCGATCTCCTGCACCTTTTCCTGCGCTACGCCCTGCTGCGCCCGGGTGAGGTTAGCCAGGTTTTTGTGTTTGAAGCGCAGCATGCGCTCCCACTTGTCCAGGAATACCGGGCTGCGAGCCTGCATCTGCAGCGGGCCGAAGTACAGTTCCTCGGCGCTGTACGTCACCGGCCCATCGCGCTCGGCGACGATGATTTCGTAGTAGAAGCGGTTTTCCCGCAGCATTTCCTCATGAAGGATGCGGTAGTCGTGGGCCACCAACCATTGGCGCAGTGGCTGCTCGCCGCCGTTGGGCTGCAGGATCAGCCGTTCCCGGCCGTTCAGGCGGGACTTGCCGGCCTCGAGAATGTCGCGAATCGTCTCGCCCCCCATGCCGCACAGGCTGATCGCCGTTATACCGTCGCCGGGTTCGATCGCCCCCAGGCCGCTGGCCAGGCGCACGGCAATCGTGTGTTCCAGGCCGCTTTCGCGCACCGTGCGTTCGGCCGAGCGGAACGGCGTCAACGCCACCTCCCCGGCCACAGCTGCGCTGATCACACCACGACGTAGCAATGCCACCGGCAGGTAGCCGTGATCGGAGCCGATATCGGCAAGCCGGGCACCCGCCGGCACAAGCGCTGCCACACGCTCCAGGCGCATGGATAATGTCTGTTCGTTCAAACTTCCAGTCCTATTCTCGCCAGGCAGGCCCGGCGTCTGTAGCCACGGTCAGGCGCGACACTGTACCAGCGACGGAGGCAGTCAGGCTTGTGAACCCTCGCGCAGCCGGCCCGGCACGGCACGCAACTGAGGGATCGTTCTCATAACGGAGCCGCAGCCGTCGTCAGCCACGTGTTTGGGTCTATGCTTGTCTTGGGTTCGCTCAGGAACGGCGAACCGCCTATCAGGAGAACATGTGAAGCATTCGATGCCTGCCGCAGCGCTGCTCTGTCTATTGCTCGGTTCAGGGGCCGCGGCTGAGCCATATCAGGTCGTGACCGAGGAATGGGCACCCTACAACTACGTCGAAAACAGTCAGCTCACCGGTATGACCACGGAAATCGTCCGAGCCATCATGGCCCAGACCGGGGACGACTTCGAAGTCGTGCTGCAGCCCAGCATGCGGGCCACGCAAATATTGCGGACCCGGCCCAAGACCATCATGTACTCGCTGTTCCGCACGCCGGAGCGCGAGCCGTTGTACAAGTGGGTCGGGCCGATCGTCGAAGAATCCATCCACGCCTATCAATTGGCTGACGCGCCGCCGATCACTTCGCTGGAACAACTGCTGCGCGCCCCGCAAATCACCACCCGCCATGCCGGCCTGGTGCCCCAGATGCTGAAATCGCTGGGCTTCAACAACCTGGACAAGAGCGCCACCGAGAGCAAGCTGCTCTACCGCATGTTGCTGGCCGGGCGGACGAATATCATCGTCGGCGATACCGATGCGGGAGTGGCGTATTACAGCCGCCAGTTGAAAATACCCGCCGGAACATTGCGCAGGATTCCCATCGAACTCTACCGCTCCTCGCTGTACATCGCCTTCAGCGTCGACAGCGACGAGCAGGTGATTGCCAAGTGGGCCAGCGCGCTTGAGCAACTGCGCCGGTCCGGTGAACTGGCGCGCATCCAGCAACGCTACGAGCAACCTGCCGGACGCTGAAGCACATCGGCTTCACGACGCGCCGGCAACCCGCCTGACCCGGTGACAATCCCACGGTTCGAGTTTCCGGCCGCCCGATGAGCGAACCTCGATCGGCATCAGCGGCTGCCCCGACTCGTTGTCTACCAACAGCGACCTTGTTTCCTGCGGGGTGAACAGGAACCTTTCGCCCCACTGCCTCAAGCTGACCACCAGCGCAAAAGTCGCCTGGCCTTTTTCCGTCAGGACGTACTCCTTGTAGGCGCTCCCATCCGAGGCGGGTCGCACCTCGAACACGCCGACCTCGACCAGGGCCTTGAGTCGCGACGCCAGGATGTTCTTGGCCACCCCCAGGTTCTTCTGAAACTCGCTGAAGCGGCGGAGCCCATCGAAGGCGTCGCGGATGATCATCAGCGACCAGCGATCACCGATGACTTCCAGCGTGCGTGCCACGGGGCATTCGCGGTTATGCGACACATCGTTCTCAACCATCTTGTTTACCTTCGGACGGGGCTGCGGTACGCCGTTTACTCGTCGGTCAGTCTCGCCCATGTGGTTGCAATTTAAAACCCAATCCCGCATAAATCTCAAACAGGTTTTTAATTGAAACCAGAATAACCCACGGAGAGGAACATGAGCGCATTTACCCCCCTGGAACGAGGCTTGTCCAAAACGCTGACGTTATTGTTTTCGGTGACTTGCGCACTGGCCGTTGCCAATGTCTATTTTGCCCAGCCGTTACTCGCCTCCATCGCACAAAGCCTTGGCGTGACGTCCGGATCGATCGGCATCGTGGTGACGGCCACTCAGGCTGGATACGCGCTGGGGTTGCTGTTCATCGTGCCGTTGGGCGACAAGGTCGACAGCAGGCGGCTGATCCTCACGCTCGTGACGTTATCGGTGCTGGCGCTGGCGGCCGTCGGTGCCTCCCGGCACTGGCTGGTCCTGTTGGCAGCCATGAGCCTGACGGGCTTGATGGCGGTGGTCGTGCAGGTACTGGTCGCCTACGCCGCGCTGCTGTCTCCACCGGCCCAACGCGGGCAGGCCGTGGGAGCCCTGACCAGCGCGATTGTGCTGGGCATTCTCATGGCTCGGTTCACTTCAGGGCTGATCGCCGACCTGGCGGGCTGGCGTGCGGTTTATTTCGTTTCGTCAGGACTGATGCTGACGATCGCGGCAGTGTTATGGAAAATAGCGCCACCCGCCAAACCGCTACGTAACCAGCATACCTACCCAGCGCTCATTCGATCACTGTTCAAACTGTTCCTGACTGAACCGGTCCTGCGCAGCAGAGGCCTGTTCGCCCTGCTGATCTTCGCGACTTTTTCCGTGCTATGGACCGCCATGGTGTTGCCCCTCAGTGCCGCGCCGCTGTCGCTTTCACACAGCGCTATCGGCCTGTTCGGCCTGGCCGGCGTTGCCGGGGCGCTCGCCGCCAGGAGGGCTGGCCGTTGGGCTGACCGAGGCTGGGGGCGACGGGTGACCGGCCTTTCCCTGGGGCTGCTGGCGCTTTCCTGGGTACCCATCGCCTTTGCCGAGTCGTCGTTGATCGCGCTGGTCGTGGGGGTGATCCTGCTCGATTTCGCCGTGCAGGCGGTGCATGTGACCAACCAGAGTTTTCTTTTCGCCGCGCGGCCCGACGCCCAGAGCCGCATGGTTGGCGCGTACATGTGTTGCTACTCGGTCGGCAGCGCGCTGGGGGCGGCAGCTGCCACTCAGGTGTATGCGCTTTGGGGCTGGCAGGCGGTGAGTTTACTGGGCGCCTCGATCAGCCTCGCGGCGCTGGTTGCATGGTATTTCTCGGCGCGGAGTTAGCCTTTTCAACCCCTGGCAAAAACTATCGATAACGGCGCTTTCGCCAATATATTGGCGACAGAAACGGAAGTTTTAAAAACATTCGAAAAAGCGACAATATTCCGACAAATGGCACTGACGTGCCATTGCTGAAGGTTCGATGAAGCGCTCATCATCCGCCTCATCGGCCCTGCCTGTTCAACTGAACAGGGGCAGGCGCAGAGGTAGTCAATCGCATCGCCCAGCGGAGCAATACAAGGATGATGACCGTATATTTTGTCGTTATGACGATTTGCAGTGGCTTCGAGGGCTGCGTTGAAGAACGCAGACCGGGGCCGACCTACGCTTCAAGGCAGATCTGCCTGGAGACGACCCGGGAGATGACGCCGCGCAAGGGCGTGAAGTTCAAGTGCCGCAGCGAGCGTTCCAACGTGATTTTCACCGAGGCGCCGCATCCGGAAAGTTACGAGAGTCTCGTCTCGACCAAAGTCCAGGGACAGCCTTGACCTCGAACCTGTTCCCGCGCCAATCGGGTTTTCCCTGGCCCAGCCGTTTGACGCCTCGTTTCAGCAGGCGCCCTGCCCCAGCAACCATTCGCTAAACGCCCGTACCGCTGGCTGCCGCTCCCGTCCCGGTACGCACACCAGGGTATAGCGCGCACCCGCCAGGCGAACCTCCGGCCGATAAGGCACTAACTGCCCACGGGCCACGGCCTCTGCAACCAGGACCTGGCTGGCGAGCACCAGACCGTGTCCGACGATTGCCGCCTGCAGGGCGTGTTGCTCTTCGTCATAGCCTCGCACGCGGGCATTATCCAGCCAGACCGAAGTGCCGGCCCGGGCGCACCAGGCCGGCCAATCGACCGCGACATCGGAACTGCTCAGCCACGGCACGTCGATCAACTCGACGGGAGCCCCCGTTGCGGGCGGCTGCCAGCCGGGGTGGCAGTAGACGGCAAAATATTCATCCAGCAATGGCTGCTCGAACAGTAGCGGATCCGAGGTGAACACAGCGCGAATCGCCAGGTCGATGCTGGCGTCACGCTGCAGGTCGACGACGTCATTGCTGCTGTGCAGTCGGACGCTGATGTCCGGGTGCGCTCGATAAAAATCACCGAGCCGCGGGATCAGCCACAGGCTGGCGAAGGCCGGCGTCGTGCTCACCACCAGTGATTGCGCGACACAAGGCGGCGCCAATGTCTGCAAGCCGTGCTGGATCTCCGCCAAGGCCCGGTGGATATGCGGATAAAGCCGCTCGCCATCGGGGCTCAGGCGTACGCTTTGGCTGGAGCGTTCGAACAACCGCACCCCCAGAAACGCTTCAAGGCTCTTGATCTGATGGGAGATCGCCGCGGCGCTGATACTCAGCTCTTGGGCCGCCGCCTTGAAGCTGCCCAGCCGTGCGGCGGACTCGAAGCCGCGCAAGGCGGTAAGGGGCTGTCTGGCAAACATGGCGGCAAGCATTACTCAGGTTGAGCGAGGCTCAATTTAGCTCAATTGTGCGCCGTCGCTCAACTCGCCAGGCTGTGGTCCTGCCCCGTTTCCAGGAGACCACCGATGCAAGGCGCACCTCGAAAAATTCTTCAAGCCATCCTCTACGAAGCCGGCGGCGTGCTGTTCGTGGCCCCCGCACTGGCGCTGATCTACCAGCAAGGCATGGGTTATTCGACCCTGCTGTCGTTGCTGATTTCTTTCGTCGCGCTGGCCTGGAACATGCTGTTCAATGGTGTGTTCGAAGCCTGGGAGCGGCGCCAGGACAATCGCCAGCGCAACTGGCGGCGGCGTCTGGGGCATTCGCTGGGATTCGAAGGCGGCCTGACGCTGATCCTCACGCCAGTGATTGCCGCGTGGCTGGATATCAGCCTGTGGCAGGCATTGGCGACAAACCTGGGGCTCTTCGTGTTTTTCTTTTTCTACGCCCTGGTTTTTCAGTGGGCATTCGACCGGGTGTTTGATGTTCCGCTCTCGGCGCAGCCCGACCAGGCCTCGACCTGCAAGGCCAACGCCACCTGAACCAGACCGCCTACAGTCGAAAACGCTGCTGCATGGCCTGGCCAAGCAGGTCTACCGCTTCATTGCCGCGTGAAGCCTGGGAGCGCATGAACACCACTGCATGGTCGGCGATCACCGGCAGGCCATCGAGAATCCGCATGTGCTCGGTCACGCGCGCACGGTCGATCAGGCTGATCGCCAGGCCGGCTTCGATACAGGCCTTGACGGCCTGGTTGGACGGGCTTTCCAGGACGACACGCAGCCGGTAACCGCTCTCCCTGAGCGCCTGCATCATGGCTTGCCGATAAGGGCACTGCGCTGCATGCACAGCCAACGCGAGCGGCTGCGCCGGGTTGGCCATCGCGTGAATCGCGCCGACCCAGACCGGCGTCGTGGTAGTCAACACCTCGGTTTCCTCCCTTGGCTGATCCATCGGCTGAGCGAGCACGGCCGCTTGCAGTTTCCCGCGCTGCACCTGCTCACGCAGGGCATAACTGGGGGCCGTCCTGAGCTCGAGGATCACGTTAGGCCAGGCTGCGGTGAATGTCGGCAGGATGTCGCGGATGACGTGGTCGGCGTACTCGTCCGGCACGCCTAACGTGATGCGACCCGCCAGCCGCGTGCCGTGCAGGTCGGCCAGCACCCGATCGTGGGTGGTGAGCAACTCGGTGGTGGAAAGCAGCAAGCGTTTGCCCAGCGCGGTCAGGGATACCGCCTGATTGTCGCGGTTCAGCAAACGGCCGCCAGCGACCGCTTCCAATCGCTGGATATGCACGCTCACCGCCGCCGGGCTTTTGTGCAGCTGCTCGGCTGCGGCGCTGAATTTGCCGATGCGCGCGACGGCGTGAAAGGTCCGTATCAGCTCGATATCCAAAATGGCGGGCATGATTCATCTTTCCTGAACGACTGCTGCAAGATATTTTGATTTATTAGATTAGGCTGCTTTCGTAGCCTGTGACCATGAACCTGCCCAAATCGATCACTTGCCCTTTGCCGTCCAGCGTTTATTGGCTGATCCCCTTGCCTTTGCTGGAGGCCGCCCTGCTTCTGGCCTGGAGCTCCGGGTTTGTCGGTGCGCGATTCTCCATTGATTACGCGCCGCCACTGCTGGTGGTGTTCTGGCGCTGCCTGGTAGTCACACTGGTGCTGTTTCCTTTTGTCGCCGGGCAGTTGCGGCGAGCCTCGCGAGTCACTTTGTTGAAAAACGCCGGCATCGGCCTGCTCGCGATGGCTGGGTACCTGGCTGGTATCACTCAGGGCATCGCCTTGGGCGTGCCGGCCGGGCTGGCGGCGTTGTTCGCCGACCTGTTGCCGATAGGCCTGGCGTTGCTGGGCGCCGGTGCACTGGGCCAGCGCTTGGCGCCGCGAGTCTGGGCCGGGCTGATCGTCGGCCTGATCGGCGTTGCGCTTGGCACCCACGGCGCGCTGGCTTGGGGCCACGCGCCACTGTGGGCGTACGGGCTGCCATTGCTGGGAATGTTTTCGCTGGCTATCGCGACCCTCTGGCAAAAGCGGCTGCCTGCCTCGCAATCGCTCGGCCTGCTGCCCAACCTCTGGCTGCAATGTGGTGTCTCTGGCTTGGCATTCGCCATGATCGAGGGCACGCAAGGCAGCCTGGCGCCGATACCGAGTACCGGGTTCGCGCTGAGTGTGTTGTGGACGGCAGGTTTGTCGACGATGGGCGGTTACGGGCTCTATTGGCTGTGTCTGCGCCGGGCGTCCACCACCCGCGTCGCCAGCGTCCTGTACCTGAGCCCACCGATCACGATGCTGTGGGCCTGGGCGATGTTCGACGAACCGCTTTCATGGCAGATGGCACTGGGGATGGCGGTTTCCGCCATCGGGATCTGGCTGGTGGTGCGTGACGAAAGCCGAGAGACGCGACGTACTGAAAATCGGCAGGAGTCATCGCGAGCGCACTGAGTCAGGCGGATAAGTCAATTTGAGCCCGATCACAGTGCTACAGTCGCGCACCAATTACGAGGGACCGCCATGCGCATCGTGGGAATTGCTTTGACCATCGCACTGCTGACAGGGTGCGCGACGGCCAACGAAACCTTTGGCACCGGGCAGCTTTGCGGTATTCATCCTTATTGCGGCGTGTCCGTCGACCTCCAGGTGCTCAAGGCGACGACCGAAGATAACGCGACCATCGCGCGCGCACTGGCGCCGTTCGCAGTCATCGATCTACCCCTCAGCTTCGTCGCCGATACGCTGATCCTGCCTTACACCATTTTTCATATGAGACCGGCTGAGGAATAAATTCACTGTCTTGGGTGTTGAACACACAGGCCCCTTCGCGAGCAGGCTCGCTCCCACACGGGAATGGGCCAGGCGTTGGCTGTATATGCGCCGCAGGCTCCATGTGGGAGCGAGCCTGCTCGCGAAGGCGGAGTGTCAGGCGATGAAGATGTTGGATGGACTGGCCTCTTCGCGAGCAAGCTCGCTCCCACACTGGAACGGGCCCGGCGTTGGATGTGTATGCGCCGCAGGACTCATGTGGGAGCGAGCCTGCTCGCGAAGGCGGAGTGTCAGGCGATGAAGATGTTGGATGGACTGGCCTCTTCGCGAGCAGGCTCGCTCCCACACTGGAATGGGCCAGGCGTTGGATGTATATGCGCCGCAGGCCCCATGTGGGAGCGAGCTTGCTCGCGAAGGCGGAGTGTCAGGCGATGAGGATATTGGATGTGCTGGCGAAGGAACAAGCGCCAGCGCCGCACGCTAGACCTCCAGCACCAAAGGCTCGCTGCCCTGGGCCGGTACGGCGCAGCAGATCAGCACTTCGCCAGCGGCCACGGGCTCGGCCGGCTGGGTCAGGTAATGCACCTGGCCCTGGGTCATGCGGGTCTTGCAGGTGCCGCAGGATCCACCGCGGCAACTGAACTCCGGATTCAGACCCCGCGCCTCGGCCAATTCCAGCAGCGTCCCGCTTTCCGGTTCCCAGCGGGCCTCCTTGGCCGAACCGGCGAACAGCACCTTTACCGCTTCGGTGGCCGCCGGCACTTGCTCGGCCGCCGGTATGCTGACTTCGATGTCACGCACCAGCGTGGACGGACCGAAGGTTTCGGCGTGAATGCGATCATCGGGAATGCGCAGCTTGCGCAAGCCGTCGTACAACGCCTGGGTAAAGCTGCCCGGCCCGCACAGGTAGTAATCGTAATCATCGAGGGGCAACAGTTGCTTGAGCAGCGTCACTTCGATTCTGCCGGCCACGTCGTAGCCTTGCCCGACCGTCCCGTCGGTGGGCGGCTGGCTGACCATGCGCAGCACTCGCAACTTGTCACCGGCACGGGCCACCAATTCATCGATCTCCTCGCGAAAGGCCAGGTCGGCCACGTGGCGAGCGCTTTGCACCAGCCAGACCGGGCGCATCCGGCTGATGCGTTTCCCCTGGTAGACCACTTCGCGCAGCATCGACAACAGCGGTGTGATACCGACGCCCGCCGCCAACAGTACCAAAGGCCGGCGCTCAGTCGGATTCACCGTGAAATGACCCTGAGGCGCCCGGGCGTCGATCTGGTGGGACGCCTGGATCTGCTCATGCAGGTGCGAAGATACCGCGCCGTCACGCTTGACGCTGATGCGCAGAAAATCGTCCGACGGCGCGCTGGACACGCTATAGGTCCGGATCGATGGCACTTGCTGTCCTTCCAGCGTTATCCGTACAGGTAGATGCTGCCCGGCTTCGAACCGGGGTAAACCGACGCCGTCGTTGGTTTGCAGGTAGAAGGACCGAATGTCGTGACTTTCGTCCACCACCCGGGTGACCTGCAGCGCCCGCCATTGGCTGCGCAGGGCCTCGGCCTGCAAGCGCTCGGCGGTCTGCTCCCAGCTGCCGGTCATCAATGAATTGGGCGAGTCACCCTCGTCCTGGTCCTTCCAGCGCAACGGCAGCGCCGCCGGACGATGGACAATGCGCTGCGGAGTAAACTGCAACAGCCGCTCGGCGCCCTGGAACGCGGCGATCTGCGGATCGTCCAGCAACACTTGCGCCGATCCGCTCATCTGCAGCAAATCACCCGTTTGGAAATCAACGAAGACCAGGCCCGCACGCGGGTTCAGCAGGATATTGCCCAGCGTATTAAAGAACAGGTTTCCAGAGAAATCCGGAATGGTCAGTGTGCCGTCCTCGTCCATGCGCACAAAACCTGACTTGCCGCCGCGATGGGACGCATCGACTTGCCGCTCGCCGTCGCGTACCACGTAGGTGGCGATGTAGAACGAATCGGCCGCCGTGACCAACTGCCGGACCAACGGGTCGGCCGCCTCCAGTTGGCGCGATTCGGCGGGCTGCTCATCGACGAAACGGTACTGGCGCAGGTTGATGTAGCGTGGGCAGTTGCCATAGGCCTGGCTCACCGAGATCTCCAGCCCGCGCTCAAGCCGACGCCGGACGACACCGTTCATGCGGTTGCGGCGACGGGTATGCAACTCGATGCCGAGCATGCCGATGGCATCGCCCTCGCCCATACCTTGCTCGGCCGGGTCTTCGGGCTCAGGGTCGAAATGGATGTGCAGCGTTTCCGGGTCCGGTGAATTCATGAAGCCGGGCTGCCCGGTGCGCAGGGTCGCCCAGACATCACCCTGGCGATCCACCGCGCCCAGCACCACGAAAGGCAACTGAGCGTAGAACTCGCGGTGCTGATCCGGCATCCAGCTACGCGCCAGTTGCCGCTGGCCGACACCCGCCATCATTTCTACTGCCCCGACGGTGCGCTGCAAGGCCAACTCGCCTTCATGCCAGGGCGAAGGGGCTACTTTCGAGGCTTCGTTCATCGATCACTCCTTGCACCCCCGGCATTGCTGCCTGGGCCAGTGCGCTACGGTCAGGGTTCGTCCGTCACCCTCTTGATCGGGTGTGTGGGCGGGTGGAGTCATCTTCTGCCCAATGCGCCGGCGCAAGAATACGCACGGATTGAAATCCATTGTTTCATCAAATGAAATGACCGTTGACCCTCGGCATTATTTTCGACGGCCCTTGTCTGCCTGACAGAGCGCCCATAGATTAGAGTCCATGTCCCCGACCTGAGCCATAGCGCAAATGTGCTATGGCTTCGCTTCAGGATCAGCGCATTCAAACGATAAGGTACGTCCCATGAGCCAAGCGTCTTACGTCCCGCCCAAAGTCTGGAAGCACGAAGCCCCCTCGGGCGGCCACTTCGCCAGCATCAACCGCCCTGTCGCCGGGCCGACCCATGAAAAAACCCTGCCGACCGGCGAGCACCCGTTGCAGCTCTATTCGCTGGCAACGCCCAATGGCGTGAAAGTGACCATCCTGCTTGAGGAACTACTGGCGCTCGGGCACACCGGCGCGGAATATGACGCCTGGCTAATTCGCATCGGCGAAGGCGACCAGTTTTCCAGCGGTTTCGTCGAGGTCAATCCGAATTCCAAGATCCCGGCTCTGCTGGACCGCAGCGTCGAACCTGCGATCCGGGTGTTCGAGTCCGGTTCGATCCTGCTGTACCTGGCGGAAAAATTCGCTGCGCTGCTGCCGACCGATCCGGCCGGGCGCACCGAAACCTTGAACTGGCTGTTCTGGCAGATGGGCTCGGCGCCTTACCTGGGTGGCGGCTTCGGACATTTCTACGCCTACGCGCCGGAGAAACTGGAATACCCGATCAATCGCTTCACCATGGAAGCCAAGCGCCAACTGGATGTGCTGGATCGTCGCCTGGCTGAAAACCGTTACCTGGCAGGCGACCAGTACACCATTGCCGATATCGCGGTCTGGCCCTGGTATGGCCAGTTGGTGCGGAACAACGTGTACTCGGCGGCCGAGTTCCTGGCGGCCCACGAATACACCCACGTGCAGCGTTGGGCGGAGGAAATCGCCAAGCGTCCCGCCGTGGTGCGCGGACAGCGTGTCAACCGGACCTGGGGCGACGAAACGAGCCAGGTGCCGGAGCGGCATAGCGCGCAAGACCTGGACTGACTGACACCCCCTCGTGGTGAGGGAGCTTGCTCCCGCTCGGCTTCGCAGCAGTCGTCAGCCGGTCAATGCGATATGCCTGAATGACTGCGTTGGCTGGGTTGGGTCTGCTGCGCAGACCAGCGGGAGCAAGCTCCCTCGCCACAAGAGCTTCCGCCAGCGCGTTAGCTTCCGGGCCCGATCAGCACGCTCTCGATCTGCACGCCGGGCATCATCGACTGCAAGCCTTCTATCAGCCTGTCGCCCGCTTCGGTCAGCGCTTCGAGCGGCATCGCCGGCAGGCTTTCGAGGATGAACCACATCTGCCTGGCATCCGCGTCCAAGCGGGTCCTGACGCCCTGGCGCCAGTTCCAGCGACGGCACGTCACGCCCTGGTCGTCGCGCCAGACCACTTCGCCGGCGTCGGGATATTCAAGGGCAGGCGCGCCCTCTTTCATCGTATCGAACGGTTCGCCACCCTCGGCAATCACCAGTCGCGGCGAGCCTGTGTACGCCTCGATATTTTCCCCGCCCACCGGGATCGCATATTCGAGACTGATGGCGTTGTAGAGGTCAACGACGGGATCAAGGCTCGGTAAGCCGCCGTCGCGCAGCACCCGCTTGCGCAACGCTTCGGCTGAACATGGCGTGCGTTGCGGCTTGGCACCGAACAGTCGGAACGTTTGGGCCCACTGCTGCAAATGGGCCTCCGCCCAAGCCGGCCCGCCCGCCAGCACCGATTGACAGGCCCGCTCCAGCGCCGCGCGGGCGACGTCGGGATCGGTGAGCGGCGCAGCCTGTGCGACGATGCTCAGGGCCCTGAACCCCGGCGCCAGCTCGGCAACGGCTTGGTCGATCAACGGCTGTACCGACAGCATCAGCATTCTCCAGCAATTCAAAATCGGTTTTCATGCTAGTCACCGCCGGTCGTCAAAGTCAATATATCGACTTTTTAGTCATCAAACTGCGATGGCCGATTGACGCCGTCCCCGGCAAACGCCGAGAATCCCTGGCACATTTATCGCGACCTTGGTGATGCCCCTGAACAGCCCTCTATCGACCGTCCCTGGCGCGGACGCCCACGCGGTGAGCCTGGCCGTTGCGCGCACGCTCAAGCAGGCGCGCAAGGCTCAGAAAATCACGCTGGACGAACTGTCCCGACGCTCGGGCGTGAGCAAAGGGATGGTAGTGGAAATCGAGAAATGCACGGCCAACCCGAGCATCGGCATCCTGTGCAAGATCGCCGCGGCGCTGGGCCTTTCGGTAGCCGATATCGTCAATGTGGCAGAAGCGCCCTCGGCCCATGTCATCGACAGCCAGGACATTCCCACGCTCTGGACCGGAGAGTTGGGAGGCAGCGCGCGCCTGCTGGCCGGCACGCCAGGCCCGAACATGATCGAGCTGTGGCGCTGGGAAATGTTTCCCGGCGAAACCTTCGCCTCGGCCGGACACCCTCAAGGTACGCTTGAGCTGTTCCATGTAGAAAAAGGCACACTGAAATGTGTGGTGGGAGAAACGGAACTGGTCGTCCCCGCCGGTAGCTCGGCGGTCGCGAAAACCGACGTGGCGCACACGTATTCCAACGCCGGCAAGTCGAAGCTGATCTTCACCATGTCGGTTGCCGAAATACATCAATAGGCAGGCCGCGGGCCCATCCCCCATGAGGATGGGCCCGCTCGCCATTCAGTCGTAGAACGGCTCGACCAAGGTCCGGCTGCCGACGAAAAAGCTGTCCGCAACCAGGCGCAGCGGTTGCAGGTCCAGGTCACTGGCCTTGTTACCGATCAACTGCTGGAAGTGCCGGTACACCGCCGCGTACTCGCCTTCCTCCGACACCGACTGGCGCACGCCGTCGATGCTTAACAACGCACCACCGTTGTCCAGTCGCAACACGCCTTCGGCGCAGCGAATCTCGATGCTCCAGAGCTCATCATGACCGTGGTCGAAATCGAATTCGGCGCGGATATCGAGATGGCGGGCATCCGACATCCTGATGCTCGCGGCGATCGGTGACTGGCAATTGTCTGGAACGCGCAGCTCGGCCGACTCGACGAACAGCGACAGCGGCAGCAGATGGGTGACGATCGACAGGGCATTGATGCCCGGATCAAAGACCCCGAGGCCGCCCGGTTGCCAGATCCACGCCTGGCCGGGGTGCCATTTGCGCACGTCTTCCTTCCAGTCGATCCGGACGCTTTGCAGCGTGCGGCTGGCGAGCCAGTCCCGGGCAACCTCGATGCCCGGGGCGTAACGCGAATGCCAGGCGAACAGGCCGCTGACGCCTTGCTCGCTCGCCTGCTCCACCAGCGCCATCGCTTCGCCCAGGGTGGCACAGGGCGGTTTCTCCACCAGCACATGCTTGCCGGCCGCCAGCGCTTGCCGGACCAGACCGAATCGCCCTTGTGGCGGCGTGCAAAAGGCAATTGCATCGACGTGCGGGCCGTTTTCCAGCAACTCGCCCAGGGACTGGAAATTCTCCACACCGGCGCAGGGCTTGCCTTGCGTGGCGACCGCTACCAGTTCGAACGCGGGGTTGGCCTGGATGGCGGGAACGTGTTGATCCTGGGCGATCTTGCCGTAGCCCACCAGGCCGAGACGAATCGGTTGCATCGATGACTCCTGACTTTTGTACTTATGATGGGCCAGCAAACTAGACGTAAATCGTCTGGCGGACAATGGGTCGAATCCCCTTGCCTTGCGTTATTGCTGTTCGACCGCCCTCACGACTTTGGAGATTCGCTCGAAAAAGGGGCCGAGTCGCTCTTGCGGCGCGTCCTGCTCCACCACCAGCGTGGTCACCTCTTCACAAGAAGCCACTTGATAATGAGCGACGCTGGACAGCTTCTGGTTGGTCACCGCCACCACCACCTGACCGCTGGCCGCGACCACCGCGCGCTTGAACTCGGCGTCGTCCAGGCCAAACGCCGTGACGCCATTGTCCGGGTCGATGGCGCAGGCCCCGACAAAGCACAAGTCGAAATTGAACTGGCGCAATTGCTGGACGGCGGCCAGTCCGATCGCCCCGCCCGCGACGCGGTTCATGCGACCGCCGAGCAGGATGACCTCGGCGCGGGGCAGCTTCATCAGTTCCACCGCGATCAGCGGGGAGTTGGTGCTGAGCGTCAGTTGCAGCCCCGGGTCGATGGCACGGGCAATGGCCAGGTTGGTCGAGCCGGCATCCAGGAATACATGCTGGCCTGCGCTAAGCAGCGCGGCTGCCGCCTGGCCAAGATTATCCTTGCGCGCTGGATCCTGGTGGATCCGCACATCGATCGGCGCTTCGGCGGCCGGCAGGCGAATCGCGCCGCCATAGACGCGCTTGCACAAGCCCGCCGCCGCCAATGTGCCCAGGTCTCGGCGTATCGAATGTTCAGAGACGTTGAATTCAATCGCCAGATCAGCCGCGATGACCCGGCCATACAGGGCAAGCCGCTCGCTGATCAAGCGTTGGCGTTCGCCGGGAAACACTTCGTGGGTAGCACTCATGACAGCTGAACCTGCATAAACGAGCATGAATATACATAACCGAGCACAATATGCCGCGTCTCCCTCGGGTCGTCAAACCCTCGACGTTGCCCAAGGGCAAGGCTGCCTTTCGTCACTCTCTGCCGCCAGGTCGCTGAACAGTCTTTTCTTCACGCAGGTCAACACAAGGTCGGTAGCGTCAATTGGTCAACGAGCGACTCCTCGGGTCGCCGAGGATGGAAC
The DNA here is from genome assembly GCF_051132075.1 of Pseudomonas sp. R3-56. Taxonomy (NCBI): domain Bacteria; kingdom Pseudomonadati; phylum Pseudomonadota; class Gammaproteobacteria; order Pseudomonadales; family Pseudomonadaceae; genus Pseudomonas; species Pseudomonas sp. R3-56. The sequence continues at coordinate 3,309,182 of NZ_CP071657.1, forward strand.
TATGAACAGAATCATTATCGCGGTCCTGCTGGGCGCTGCGCTCTTATCAGGCGCCAACGGGGCCCAGGCGGCGGAAACGAAGAAGGTCGACGTGCTGCTGGTAGGCGGCGGCATCATGAGTTCGACGCTGGGCATCTGGCTCAACGAGCTTGAGCCTGGCTGGTCGATGGAGATGGTCGAACGCCTGGATGCGGTGGCCGAAGAAAGCTCCAACGGCTGGAATAACGCCGGCACCGGGCATTCGGCACTGGCGGAGCTCAATTACACGCCGATGGATGACCAGGGCAACGTGAACATTTCCAAGGCCATCGAGATCAACGAAGCCTTCCAGATCACTCGCCAGTTCCTGGCCTGGCAGGTGCGCAACAACGTGTTGAAGAATCCGCCGTCATTTATCAATTCCACCCCGCACATGAGTTTTGTCTGGGGTGACGACAACATCAAATTCCTGAAAAAACGCTACGAGGCGTTGCAAGCGAGCCCGTTATTCCGGCCGATGCAGTATTCAGAGGACCCGGAGCAGATCAGGAAGTGGGTACCCTTGATGATGGAAGGCCGCGATCCGAACCAGAAGCTCGCGGCCACCTGGACGCCGATCGGCACCGATGTGAATTTTGGCGAAATCACCCGCCAGTACGTCAGCTACTTGCAGAGCCGGCCCAACTTCAGCCTGAAGCTTTCCAGCGAGGTGCGCGACATCACCCGCAACGACGACGGTACCTGGCGCGTGGAATACAAGAACCTCAAGGACGGCGAAACGACCACCACCGATGCCAGGTTCGTATTCATTGGCGCCGGCGGCGGTGCACTGCATCTGCTCCAGGAATCGGGCATCCCGGAGGCAGACGACTACGCCGGGTTCCCGGTCGGCGGCTCGTTCCTGGTCGCCGAGAACCCTGGCATTGCCGAGCGACACATGGCCAAGGCGTACGGCATCGCTTCCACTGGCGCGCCACCGATGTCGGTGCCGCACCTGGACACCCGCGTGCTGGATGGCAAGCGCGTCATCCTCTTTGGTCCGTTTGCGACCTTCTCCACCAAATTCCTCAAGGAAGGCTCGTACTTCGACCTTTTCACCAGCATGACCCCGCACAATATCTGGCCGATGACCAAAGTAGGCATCGAACAATACCCGCTGGTTGAATACCTGGCCGGCCAACTGATGCTTTCCGACGATGATCGGTTCAAGGCCCTGCAGGAATATTTTCCCCAGGCCAGGAAGGAAGACTGGCGCCTCTGGCAAGCCGGCCAGCGCGTGCAGGTCATCAAGCGCGACGAAGAAAAAGGTGGCGTGCTCAAACTGGGCACTGAAGTGGTCGCCTCCCAGGATGGCAGCATTGCCGGCCTGCTGGGCGCGTCCCCTGGTGCCTCGACGGCGGCGCCAATCATGCTTGAAGTGATGCAGCGGGTCTTCAAGGACAAGGTGGCCTCGCCGGCCTGGCAGGAAAAACTGCACCAGATCGTTCCCAGCTATGGGACACGGCTAAACGATGATCCTGATCGTGTCTATGAGGAATGGAAATACACCAGCGATGTGCTAAAACTGGCGCCGCCGCCGGACATCCGTGGAAACGCCGAATCGAAGGCCCCGACCAACAGCGATCCCGTGGGGCAGAAAAACAGCGATTCCGACCCGGACCTGGCGTTGTGAATGCTTCGACTGACAAGGATGGGAAACGTGGACAAGGAAGCCATCAGGATTCGTACCCTGCAACTCGCCGACACCGAGGCGTTGCTGGCGTTTGAAGTGGATAATCGCCAGTGGTTCGAGCGGCACATCGATGCGCGCGCCTCGGCGTTTTATTCGTTGCGGGGAGTCAGCGAGCACATTGGCGATTACCTGTCCGGCTTCGCCGCCGGGACCTGGCACCCATTTGTCATCGAGGACGCCGGCGGAACGATTATCGGGCGAGCGAACCTCAAGGACATCGACACCAGCGAGCGAACCGCGCAGGTCGGCTATCGAATCGCCCAACACGCTTGTGGCAAGGGACTGGCGACGCTGGCAGTGAAGCACTTGATCGAGCAGGCCCGGTCACACTGGCGACTCGAACGGTTGCTCGCCGAAGTCTATGTACAAAATGCCGGCTCGGTGAAAGTGCTCGATCGTTGTGGTTTTGTGGTGGAGCCTACCCAGCCGGAGGCCAACGGGCAGCATCATTGGTATTCGCTTTTAATCCAGCCCCGGTAGTTCTGGACGTCCGATGAGCGACTTTTTCATCGAGCTACAAACGGATAATGCTCGATACGGCAAGGATAGTCGTTGCCGTCGCCCTTGCAGATTCCATCCAGATAGCGGTACTTGATCCGGATCGCCTGGCCTTTCCCGGGCCATTTGCGGCGTGGCAGCGTGGCCTGGTAGTCGGCGGTTTCCGGAATGAAGCTGATCACCGCGCCCTCTTCCGGGCATTCCACACTGGGCGAGGCCGGGCGCGCCTTCAGGACTTGGGCCTGGAGCTCCGGCGTGGGCCGTTTCACCACTTCGGTGACGTGCAGCTGGATATCGCAGATCTGCCACGTCGCGGCCTGCGCCGGTGCGCAAAAGGCTGCAAGCGCCAGGGCGAATGGCGCGGAGTACGCTGGGAGCGTGGTCATTTCAGTCCTTTTTTCTGCGGCGGATTTGCGTCCGCCATCCTCTCACACCAAGGTATGTGAGGTCCCCGGACAAAAAAAGCCCCGCGACCGAAGACGGTGCGGGGCAAGGGAATTGGTTGGTTGCGGCCAACCAAAGGAGCACGGAGAAAAGCGTTTACGGGCCGGTCAGATGCATTCCTGTGCGGCGCGCTCGAAACTCGAAGGCAGGAGATTGGACGCCAGCAGGTGGCGCTCGTAGACAAACACCTTGCCGCCACTGCCGGCCTTGTAGGCTTCCAGCACGTTGTCCGCCGAAATCTTGCTTGGCACGACGATGCGGTAGCTGCGCTGGCTCTGCGAGACCATCGGGTGCAAAGCGCTGCCTTGCAACTTCGGCACGACGCATTCAGCGTATTCGGCCGGGGTCTTGCTGGTCTGCAAGGTCAGGGTCGGATCGTTCGGTGCCGAGGCACATCCTGCCAATAACAGGGGGGAAAACGCCAGGGACAGTAGAAATAAAGGGCGCATGGATCGGTCCTGAAAATAAAAACGTTGGGCTGCGTCTCGATGGCGCTGATTTTCCAATGATTGCCCGCAAAGCAGAACTTGCATTTGCTAATGGTCACTATTACTCATAGCAATAGTTGCAAGCCGGATGATGATGAGGAACGGATGAGAACGTTTGACTTGATTCGTGACGCGGTACTGCCCGACTTTCGTGAGCGGGTGGCTGAGTACCTGGTCCAGTACGAAAGCGTGCTGTTGAGCAATGCCGACATCGCCCCCCAGCTCAAGCGCGACACGGCCAATCAACTGCGCGGTTATCTGCGGGGGTTGAACACTACCCGGGTGTTGGGCATGGCGGACTGGGAGGAACTGGATCGGCGGGTGATGAGTACCTGGCTATCCGACTGATTGGCGAAATCCCCGAGGCGTACAGCCGAATTCGCGACGAAACACCGTGTGCAGGTACTGCGCCGACTTGAAGCCGCAATCGCGGGCGATATCGGCAATCGCCAGCTCGGTGTTCTCCAACCCGCTGGCCGCCGCCGCCAGCTTGAAGCGCAGGATCTCGTCGTGAACGCTGCAACCACGCTCCTTGCGAAAATGCGACTCCAGGGATGAACGCGACACGCCGACATACGCCGCCACTTGCGCGGTCTTGATGCCCTGGCAGGCGTATTGGCGAATGAACAACAAAGCCTGCATGACGTAAGGATTGCCCAGTGGCTGGTGCAGGCTCGACGCTTGCACGTTGATCGCCTCGGGCGGGATCAACACCTGGGTGCCGGTGGCAGGCATGCCGTGCAGCATCTGGTGAAGCAGGCGCGCGGCGGTCCGGCCCATGGTTTCGGTGCCCTGCACCACCGAACTGAGCGGCACCCGGGTCAGGCTGCGGGTCAGCGGGTCGTTGTCGATGCCGATCAACGCGACTTGCTCCGGCACGGCGATCCCGGCTGTCAGGCAAGCTTGCAACAACTGCCGGGCCCGCGCGTCGCTGACCGCGATGATGCCGATGGGTTTGGGCAGGCTCTGCAGCCAGGCGATCTGCTGCTCGACCGCGCTGTCCCAAAGCGGCGCGCTGGTGCCCATGCCCCGGTACACCTGCGCCGGCAGGCCATCGCGCTGCATCAACTGGCGGAAGGCCTTTTCCCGTTCCTGGGCCCAGCGATTGGCCTGGGCTTCGGGCAGGCTGAAACAGGCGAATTGCGTCAACCCGGCTTCGATCAGATGCGCGTAGGCCAACTTGATCAGCGCGTGATTATCCGTAGCGACATATGGAATGCCCTTCGGATAGGCGCGCTCGTCCTGATACGAGCCCCCCACCGCCACCACGGGCAGCTTGATCCCGGCCAGCGCCTCGCCGATCAGCGGGTCATCGAAGTCGGCGATGATTCCATCGCCCTGCCAGCGCTCGATCCCTTTCAACCGGCAGTGAAAATCCTCCTCGAGAAACAGGTCCCAGGACGCGCGCGTGCTGCTCAGGTAGTTGCCGATGCCGCTGATGATGCCGCGGTCGTAGATCTTGCTGCCGTTGAACAGCAGGGCGATGCGGTGAACGGGCGGGACGATTTTCATTGTTTTTATCCTGGGCCGATGGACACAGACTAGGCGCGCGAACGGCGAATCTCAATACTCAAAATCGAACTGCCGATTGGTGATTTTCATAATCAGCAGCCTGCGGGCCGGCGGTAGTATCGGGACACCGCCAAGAATAAAAAGGAAACCCGCCCATGTCGTACTTTCCCGATGTCGAGCCGATTTGTTATGAAGGCCCCGGCAGCGACTCGCCGCTCGCCTTCCGCCATTACGACGCCAACAAGCTGGTGCTCGGCAAACCCATGCGCGAGCACCTGCGCATGGCCGTCTGCTATTGGCATACGTTTGTCTGGCCAGGGTCCGATGTGTTCGGTGCCGGGACCTTCAAGCGCCCGTGGCAGCACGCCGGGGATCCGCTGGAACTGGCGATCGGCAAGGCCGAGGCGGCGTTCGAGTTCTTCTCCAAGCTGGGCATCGACTACTACTGCTTCCATGACACCGACGTCGCGCCGGAAGGACAATCGCTGAAGGAATATCGCAACAACTTCGCGCAGATGGTCGATCACCTTGAGCGCCATCAGGAACAAAGCGGAATCAAGCTGTTGTGGGGCACCGCCAATTGCTTCAGCAACCCGCGTTTTGCCGCCGGCGCCGCCAGCAACCCGGACCCACAGGTCTTCGCCTGCGCCGCCGCCCAGGTGTTCAGCGCCATGAACGCCACTCAGCGTTTGAAGGGCTCCAACTACGTATTGTGGGGCGGCCGTGAAGGCTATGAAACCCTGCTCAATACCGACCTTGCGCGCGAACGCGAACAGTTGGGCCGCTTCATGCGCATGGTGGTCGAGCACAAGCACAAGATCGGCTTCAAGGGCGACCTGCTGATCGAGCCCAAGCCCCAGGAGCCGACCAAGCACCAATACGATTACGACAGCGCCACCGTGTTCGGCTTCCTGCAACAGTTCGGCCTGGAGAACGAAATCAAGGTCAACATCGAGGCCAACCACGCGACCCTGGCCGGGCACAGTTTCCATCATGAAATCGCCACGGCGGTCTCCCTGGGAATCTTCGGCAGCATCGATGCCAACCGTGGCGATCCGCAGAACGGCTGGGACACCGACCAGTTTCCCAACAGCGTCGAGGAAATGACCCTCGCCACCTATGAAATCCTCAAGGCCGGGGGCTTCGGCAACGGCGGGTTCAACTTCGACTCCAAGGTCCGCCGCCAGAGCGTCGACGACGTCGATCTGTTCCACGGTCATGTTGCCGCCATGGACGTGCTCGCCCTGTCCCTGGAGCGCGCGGCGGCCATGGTGCAGAACGATCAACTGCAAAAATTCAAGGACCAGCGCTACGCCGGCTGGCAACAGCCGTTCGGCAAGGCGGTTCTGGCGGGGGACTTCAGTCTCGAATCACTGGCCGAGCATGCATTCACCAACGAGCTGAATCCGCAGGCCGTCAGCGGTCGGCAGGAGATGCTCGAAAACGTCGTCAACCGGTTCATCTACCCCTGACGGCAGGCAACCTTCGTGGGCGCAGGAGGTTGTTACATTCGCGCGACAAATCTGCGCCCGGAACGCCGAACAAGTCTCTACAGTTCTACCGGCATCATGTTCATCGTCAGGCAGTGTCTTTCAAAAAACAATAAAAGGACGCACCACCATGAAAAACTTCAAACGTACCCTGCTCGCCGGCGCCCTCGCCCTGCTGTCGCTTCCGGCCATGGCCGACGCGACCCACCCGAAAATCGGTTTTTCCATTGACGACCTGCGCCTGGAGCGCTGGTCGCGCGACCGTGACTACTTTGTCGCGGCGGCGGAAAAACTCGACGCCAAGGTCTACGTGCAATCGGCGGACGCCAACGAGCAGAAGCAGATTTCCCAGATCGAAAACCTCATTTCCCGGGGCGTCGATGTGATCGTCATCGTGCCGTTCAACGCTACCGTGCTGACCAACGCCGTCGCCGAAGCCAAGAAGGCCGGGATCAAGGTGATGTCCTATGACCGGCTGATCCTCAACGCCGACATCGACGCCTACATTTCCTTCGATAACGAAAAAGTCGGCGAGATGCAGGCCGGCGGTGTTCTGAAGGCAGCGCCGAAGGGTAACTACTTCCTGCTGGGCGGCGCCCCTACGGACAACAACGCCAAGATCCTGCGCGAGGGCCAGATGAAGGTGTTGCAACCGGCCATCGACAAGGGCGACATCAAGATTGTCGGCCAGCAATGGGTGAAGGAATGGAACCCCACCGAAGCCCTGAGCATCGTTGAAAACGCCCTGACCCGGAACAACAACAAGATCGATGGCATTGTCGCCTCCAACGACGCCACCGCCGGCGGCGCCATCCAGGCCCTGGCCGCGCAGAAGCTGGCCGGCAAGGTACCGATCTCGGGCCAGGACGCCGACCTGGCGGCGGTCAAGCGCGTGATCGACGGCACGCAGACCATGACGGTCTACAAGCCGCTGAAACTGATCGCTTCCGAAGCCGCCAAGCTCTCGGTACAACTGGCGCGCAACGAGAAGCCCACCTACAGCTCTCAGTACGACAACGGCAACAAGAAGGTCGACACCATCCTGCTCACGCCCACCGCACTGACCAAGGACAACATCGACCTGCTGGAAAAGGACGGGTTCTACACCAAGGCGCAGATTGCCGGGCAGTGACCAAAGCGCAGCTCTTTGGTTAAGCAAAAATCCTTGTGGGAGCGAGCCTGCTCGCGAAGACGGCGTCACAGCCGATGATGATGCAGGGTGTGCCGGCCTCTTCGCGAGCAGGCTCGCTCCCACAGGTTTTATGTTGTGTGAGCCCTTTTTTACGAGCCCTCGCCATGTCCGAATACCTGTTGCAAATGAACGGCATCGTCAAGACCTTTGGCGGTGTCAAAGCCCTCAACGGCATCGACATCAAGGTCCGGCCCGGGGAATGTGTCGGCCTGTGCGGTGAAAACGGCGCGGGCAAATCCACGTTGATGAAAGTCCTCTCGGCGGTCTACCCCTATGGCACCTGGGAGGGCGAAATCCTCTGGGACGGCCAGCCGCTGAAAGCCCAATCGATCAGCGAAACCGAGGCCGCCGGGATCGTCATCATCCATCAGGAACTGACGCTGGTCCCCGACCTGTCAGTGGCCGAAAACATCTTCATGGGCCACGAGCTGACCCTGCCCGGCGGGCGCATGAACTATCCGGCGATGATCCATCGCGCCGAAGCCCTGATGCGTGAACTCAAAGTGCCGGACATGAACGTCTCGCTGCCGGTCTCGCAGTACGGCGGTGGCTACCAGCAACTGGTCGAGATCGCCAAGGCGCTGAACAAACAGGCGCGCCTGCTGATCCTCGACGAGCCCTCCTCGGCCCTGACCCGTTCGGAAATCGAGGTGCTGCTGGACATCATCCGCGACCTCAAGGCCAAGGGCGTGGCCTGCGTGTATATCTCCCACAAGCTCGATGAAGTGGCGGCGGTGTGCGACACCATTTCCGTCATCCGCGATGGCAAACTCATCGCGACCACCGCCATGGCCGACATGGATATCCCGAAGATCATCACCCAGATGGTCGGACGGGAGATGAGCAACCTCTACCCCACCGAACCCCACGAGATCGGCGAGGTGATTTTCGAGGCGCGCCACATCAGCTGCTACGACGTCGACAACCCCAGGCGCAAACGGGTCGACGATATTTCGTTTGTCCTCAAGCGCGGGGAAATACTCGGCATCGCCGGGCTGGTGGGTGCCGGTCGCACGGAACTGGTGTCGGCCCTGTTCGGCGCCTACCCCGGACGCCATGAAGGCGAAGTCTGGCTGGACGGCCAGCGGATCGACAGCAGCACGCCGCTCAAGTCGATCCGCGCCGGCCTGTGCATGGTCCCCGAAGACCGCAAGCGCCAAGGCATCATCCCGGACCTTGGCGTCGGCCAGAACATCACCCTGGCGGTGCTGGAGAACTTCTCGAAGATGACCCGGATCGATGCCGAGGCCGAACTGGGCAGCATCGACCGGGAGATCTCGCGCATGCACCTGAAGACCGCAAGCCCGTTCCTGCCGATCACCAGCCTGTCCGGCGGCAACCAGCAGAAAGCCGTGTTGGCGAAGATGCTCCTGACCAAGCCCCGGGTGTTGATTCTCGACGAGCCCACCCGAGGCGTGGATGTGGGTGCCAAGTACGAGATCTACAAGCTGATGGGCGCGCTGGCGGCCGAAGGCGTGTCGATCATCATGGTGTCCTCGGAGCTGGCCGAAGTGCTCGGGGTGTCCGACCGCGTGCTGGTGATTGGCGACGGCCAGTTGCGCGGCGATTTCGTCAATTGTGAACTGACCCAGGAGCAGGTGCTTGCGGCCGCGCTCAGCCATCCCGAAGCCCCTGACAACAATGATCGGAAATCCGCGTAGATGAATCAGGTCAAACAAGTGTTCACCCGCTACAAAATGCTCGCCCTGGTGATTGCCGTGGCAGTCATCTGGCTGTTCTTCAGCTGGCAGACCGAGGGCGGATTCCTGACTCCGCGCAACCTCTCCAACCTGCTGCGGCAGATGTCCATTACCGGAATCCTGGCCTGCGGCATGGTGCTGGTGATCATCAGCGGCGAGATCGACCTGTCGGTGGGCTCGCTGCTGGGCTTGCTCGGCGGGCTCGCGGCGATTCTCGATGTGGTCTATCACATTCCGCTACTGGCGAACCTGAGCCTGGTCGCCCTGTGCGGGCTGGTCATCGGCCTCGCCAACGGCTACATGACCGCCTACCTGCGCATCCCCTCGTTCATCGTCGGCTTGGGCGGCATGCTGGCGTTTCGCGGAATTCTGCTGGGCATCACCGGCGGCACCACGATCGCCCCGGTATCGCCGGAGCTGGTTTATGTCGGCCAGGGTTATCTGCCCCATGCGGTCGGCACGGGCCTTGGCGTGGTGCTGTTTGCCCTGACGTTGTTCCTGACCTGGAAACAACGCCGCAATCGCGCCTTGCACGGCCTGGCCGCCCATTCACTGGTGCGCGACGTGGTGCGGGTGGTGTTGATCGGCGCAGTGCTCGCCGGCTTCGTCTACACGCTGAACAGCTACGACGGGATTCCGGTTCCGGTGCTGCTGCTGTTGGTCCTGCTGGGGGTGTTCAGCTACGTGACCAGCCAGACCGTGTTCGGCCGGCGTGTCTATTCCGTGGGCAGCAACATGGAAGCCACCCGCCTGTCCGGCATCAACGTGCAAGCGGTAAAACTCTGGATCTTCGGCATCATGGGCGTGATGTGCGCCCTCGCCGGCATGGTCAACACCGCGCGCCTGGCGGCCGGCTCCCCCTCGGCCGGCAACATGGGCGAACTGGACGCCATCGCTGCCTGTTTCATCGGCGGCACCTCCATGCGCGGCGGCTCCGGGACGGTATACGGTGCGCTGCTCGGCGCGCTGGTCATCACCAGCCTGGACAACGGCATGTCGATGCTCGACGTCGACAGCTACTGGCAGATGATTGTCAAAGGCAGCATTCTGGTCCTGGCCGTCTGGGTAGACGTCAGCACCCGGACTGGACGACGTTGATGGCCGCCCCTTGGGTGATTGATCACGACTCGTGTGCAACGCCTTTACTTTTGCGCGCTTGATGCTTTCAGGGCGGGGCATATGCTGTTCACAGCAAGCCCCGCCAGGACAAGAAGCGCGCGAAAATGAACAGCCCGAGAACGCTTTATCAGAAACATATCGACAGTCATACCGTTTGCCCGCTGGATGATCAGGGCCACGTGCTGCTGTACATCGACCGTCAGGTCGCCAACGAATACACCAGCCCACAAGCGTTCAGCGGCCTGCGCGAAGCCCACCGCAGCGTCTGGCGCCCCAGCGCGACTCTCGCGGTGGTTGACCACGTAAACCCGACCACGCCCGAGCGTATCGCGGCCATGCCGGATGCGGGCGGCGCCCGGCAGGTGTCCTACTTCGCCGAAAACTGCCGAGACTTCGGCATCGAACTGTTCGATGTGCTCGACAAGCGCCAGGGCATCGAGCACGTCGTCGCGCCCGAGCAAGGCTTCATCCTGCCGGGCATGGTCATCGCCGCTGGCGACAGCCATACCACCACCTACGGTGCGCTCGGGGCGTTCGGTTTCGGCATCGGCACTTCTGAAATCGAACATTTGCTGGCCACCCAGACGCTGGTCTACAAGCGTCTGAAAACCCTGCGCGTCACGGTCAATGGCGCCCTCGGCGCGGGCGTCACCGCCAAGGACGTCATCATGGCGCTGATCGAAAAAATCGGCGCCTCGGGCGCTACGGGCTATGCAATCGAATTCACCGGCCCGGTCATCAGCGCACTGAGCGTCGAAGCGCGGATGACCATCTGCAACATGGCCGTGGAAGCGGGTGCGAGAGGCGCGTTCATGGCCCCCGATGACAAGGTCTTTAACTACTTGCAAAGCAAACCCCGTGCGCCTCGGGGCGAGTTGTGGGAACAGGCCGTGGCCAAGTGGCGAGACTTGCGCAGCGATGAGGGCGCGGTATTCGATCGGGAAGTGAGCCTCGATGTCGCTGCGCTGGAGCCGATGGTGACCTGGGGCACCAGCCCCGACCAGGCAGCGCCGATTGGCGGCCAGGTACCGGATCCGGCGGCGCAGCCCGACCCGATCCTGCGCCAGGGCCTGCAGCGGGCGCTGGACTACATGGGGCTGACGCCAGGGATGCCCCTTGGCGAAGTGCAGATCAGCCATGCCTTCATCGGCTCCTGCACCAATGCGCGCATCGAAGACCTGCGCGACGCGGCACGGGTCGTCCGCGGCAAGCGGGTCGCGGCCCATGTGCGGGCGATGATCGTGCCCGGCTCCACCGCGGTGCGCGACCAGGCCGAAGAGGAAGGACTGGCTGCGATCTTCCGTGACGCCGGTTTCGAATGGCGCCAGTCCGGCTGCTCGATGTGCCTGGCGATGAACGACGACGTGCTTGCGCCAGGTGATCGCTGCGCATCCAGCACCAATCGCAATTTCGAAGGACGCCAGGGCGCAGGCGCGCGCACTCACCTGATGAGTCCGGCCATGGTGGCCGCCGCCGCGATAACCGGTCACCTGACCGACGTCCGCTCACTGCTCCCGGAGGCCTGAAGATGCAACCCTTTGACATCGTAACCGGCATCGCCGCCCCGCTGCTGGCCGCCAACATCGACACCGACGTCATCATGCCCAAGCAGTTCCTCAAGGGCATTGACCGCCAGGGGCTGGACCGGGGCCTGTTCTTTGACCTGAGATGGCGCGAGCCCGGCGTTGCCAATCCGGATTTCGTGCTCAATCAACCTGGCTGGCGCGATGCGACGTTCTTGGTGGTGGGTGAAAACTTCGGCTGTGGCTCAAGCCGTGAGCATGCGGTCTGGGGCTTGAAGCAGGTAGGTATCAGGGCGCTGATTGGCACAAGCTTCGCCGGGATCTTCTACGACAATTGCCAGCGAAACGGGGTGCTGCTGATTGAGCTTGCCGAGGTCCAGTGGAAAAAGATTACCGAGCTCGTTGGCCGTTCGGATACGGCCGCTATCAGCGTCAACCTTCCCGAGCAGTGCCTTGAGCTGGCGGACGGCAGCGTTATGGCGTTCGAGATCGACGGACTGCGCAAGGAGTCGTTGCTGCTGGGGTTGGACGCCATTGGCGCAACGCTCCAGCGTGCCGAGCAGATTCGCCGGTTCGAGCGTCGGCATCTGGCCGAGAATCCTTGGTTGTAGGGGTTGGGTTTGACCTGGTTTTGGTAGGTCCGGGCACCCCCTGTGGGTTGTGAAATCTGCGCCTGTCGAAATCCAATGTGGGAGCGAGCCTGCTCGCGAAGGCGGCGTGTCAGCCACCGAAGATGTTGGATAGGCTGGCCCCTTCGCGAGCAGGCTCGCTCCCACAGAGAACGCCGCTACGTCTGACCAACCGACAAATCCCGGAAGCACTCCTCGAGAAACTCGACACATACCCGCAATTTGGCCGACTGGCTGAGCCGGGTCGGGTATACGGCCCAGACGTTGGCGCTTTGCGAATAGTCTGGCAGCACCTGGACCAGCCGCCCCTGCTCCAGCAGCGGCTTGACGTCCCACATCGAGCGCAGCAGGATCCCGCCGCCGCTCAACGCCCACTCCAGAACGATCTCGCCACTGTTGGATGATAACGGGCCGCCGACGCGTACCGTTGCCTCCTCGCCATCCCGGGTCAGCGTCCATAGGCCGAACGCGTTATTGCGCTCTTTGAGCACCAGGCAATCATGGGCGTCAAGCTCTTCCAGCAAATGCGGGATGCCCCGCCGTTGCAGATACTCCGGGCTTGCGCAGAGTATCCGCCGATTGCTCGCCAGCTTGCGCCCCAGGTGTTGGTCCGGCAGGTCATCACCGACGCGGATCTCCAGGTCGAAGCCTTCGCCGACGATATCGACGACGCGATCGAATACGTCCAGGCGGATGTCGAGCCGGGGGTACGCCTGCGACAGTTTGCCGATGGCCGGTGCGACGTGGTTGCGGCCAAAACCGAAACTGCTGCAGATGTGCAGAGCGCCGCTGGGCTGATGTCGCGCCTGGGCGATTTCACCGACAAACTCCTCGAAATCCCCCAATAGCTTTTCGGCCCAGACCCGCACGCGCTCGCCATCGTCGGTCAGGGCGATGCGCCGGGTGGTACGGTGCAGCAAGCGCGTGGCGAGCGTTGCTTCCAGTACCGAAATGCGCTTGCTGATATAGGCCGGTGAATAACCCAGCGCTTGCGCGGCACTGGCAAAGCCGTTTTTTCGAACGACGGTGAGAAAGACCTTCAGGTCCTCCGGTAATGGAAACTGATCACGACTCGTGTTCATAAGCCCCACGGCAGCGCTATTCTTCGCAGATTTTGCGAAGAATAGCATCGATCCCGCCCGGCTCAACCGCCGTATTTATTCATCAGCTTCAGCGTTACCCCGTTCGTCCAGCCGAAGCCGTCCTGCAGTTCGTATTCGCCGCCCCCACCGCCGTCGCCCTGTCCGGACACGTCGTACTTCTCGACCAATTTGTCCTCTTTGAGATAAAGGTCTTGGACCTGCTTCAGAAAGCGGTTGCCAACATCCCGGGCCAGTTCCGTTTGTCCGTAGCGGTCCAATCCTTCGACCGCCACCCATTGCAACGGCGCCCAGCCATTCGGCTCGTCCCACTGCTGGCCGTTATTGACCTGGGTGGTGGCGATGCCGCCAGGACGCAACAAACCTCGACGCACCGCATCGGCGGTACGATCGGCGCGTTCGGCAGAGGCCAGGCCGGTGAAGAGCGGGAACAGCGTTGCGGCAGTCAATCCCGGCCGTTGCCGGTTCTGCTGCCAGTCGTAGTCCACGTAATAACCACCTTCGGCGTTCCACAAGTGCGTCTCGATGGCGCGCTGGCGTTGCTCGGCACGTTGCCCATAGGCCTGGACGCAAGGCGTGTTCGCCACCGTCTCACAGGCCTTGGCGATGGTGCGCTCCAGGTGGAACATCAGGGCGTTCAGGTCCACCGGCACAATCGACGTGGTTCGGATGGTCGCCAGGTTCTTGCCGTCCCCCAGCCAGCGGGAGCTGAAATCCCAGCCGCTTTCGGCCCCGGCGCGCAAGTCGCGCCAGACCTCCTCCTTGGGTCGCTGTGGCGCCTGTTCGGCGGTCTTCGTGTCTTGCAGCCATGACTCCTGCCGAGGCGTAGCGCTGGCATCCCAATAACGGTTGAGCACACTGCCATCGGCGAGCTTGACGACATGCTGCACCGCCTCACCGGCCTTGAGGGCCTGCGCGCCGTCCATCCAGTAGGCATATTCCTTTTGCAACTGGGGAAGGTAGCGCCCGTAGGCCTGCTCGCCTTCGATGTGCGCCTGCAACTCGACCATGTAAGCAAAGAACGGTGGCTGCGAGCGGCTCAGGTAGTAGCTGCGGTTGCCATTGGGGATATGGCCGTAGGTGTCGATCATGTAGGCAAAATTGTCGGTCATCTGGCGAACCTGCGTCTTGTCGCCGCTTTGCTCCAGACCGAGCATGGTGAAATACGAGTCCCAGTAATACATTTCGCGGAAACGTCCGCCCGGGACTACATACGGTTGCGGCAACGGCAGCAGGCTGCTGTAGGGTGGCACCTGGGTGTAGGTTCGGCTGAGCACGGGCCAGAGATTATCGATGTGCTCCTTGATCGGCGCACCCGGTTCGGGGGCAGGACTTTCAGCCTGGCCGGATTCGATGAAGTTGTCTTTTATGAAGGCATCGAGATCGAAATCGGCGCCCTCCCGACGGGCCAGGTAATCGGCACGGATCTTCGCCGGGTCACGCTTGGGCAACGCATCGACGAAATGCTTCTGGTCGGTGAATACCTGCTGACGCTGCACGGCTTCGAACAGCTCGGGGTACATCTGGTCGGGCGGCTGATTGGCCCGGTCCCGGGCGTCGGCATAACCCCACATGGCGGGAGGTTGGCTTGAACAGGCCGTGCACAGCACGGCAGCGAGAGACAGGCTGGGGAAATACAGTGGTCGCATCGGCGGCTCCATTATTTGTCGTTCCTGACCAACGAGTGACAGAACGAGGTGGAGCGCGGTTCACTCGAAATGCCTTTCCTCACCTCGACGGAACCCCTGCCTGACCCCTGCTCTCTATCGCAGGACCAACAGGACGGAGGTGTTGATCATGATTGCCCCAGCAACCGGCATGCGGCACGGTGAGCGTTACGCCGTTGAAAGCATCGAGCGCGCGCCTCACTTCCCGGGTTTCTTCCTTGATGGAAAGTATTACCTGGGCCCTGAATTGAATACGGCGGTGGGCTGGCTGGAAGGCCAGACATTCCTCTACGACCAGCTCGACCCCGAGGGCGAGCCGGTGTACCCCGGCAGAGTGGCCGGCACCATCGAGGACCTGACGCTGATAATGGCCGATGGCGTGCGCCTCAAGCTGACCCCCTTGCAGCCCGACATCGACCGGCCCACGGGCCCCGCCGCTACCGCCGCTCAGACAAAGTCGTATCCCTTGGCGGAAAAACTCGTGGTTATCACCGGAGCGTCCAGCGGAATCGGCCGTGCCACCGCCCTGGCGTTTGCCCGGCAACGGGCGCGCCTGGTGCTGGCGGCACGTGATCGGGAGGCGCTCGCCGAAGTTGTCGACGAATGCCAGGCCCAGGGCGTCGCCGCATTGGCGGTGTGCACCGATGTCACCCGCAGCGAACAGATGCAGGCGCTAGCCGCCGAGGCCGCCGCGTTTGGCGACGGCCGCATCGATATCTGGATCAACAATGCCGGCGTCGGCGCGGTGGGCAGTTTCGAGCAAACGCCGCTTGAGGTACATGAACAGGTTCTGCAAACCGACCTGCTCGGCTACCTGCGGGGCGCCTATGTGGCATGGCCCTACTTCAAGGCGCAGAAGCGTGGAATCCTGATCAACACCCTGTCGCTGGGCAGTTGGGTCGCCCAGCCCTATGCCGCTGCCTACTCGGCAAGCAAATACGGCTTGCGCGGCTTGTCCGAAGCCTTGCGCGGTGAACTCGGCGAATACCGGGACATCCATGTCTGCGACATCTACCCCGCCGTCATCGACACGCCGGGCTTTCGCGACGGCGCCAATTACACCGGCCATGCGCTCAAGCCACCGCCTCCCGTCTACGACCCGCAGCGGGTTGCCGAAGCGATGGTCAGCTGTGCGCTCAACCCCAAGCCCAGCACCACCGTGGGCAGCGCGGCGGTACTGGCGAGAGTCGCGCATTTCCTGGTGCCCGGTTTCCCGCAACTGTCCGGCTGGTTGACGCGTCTGGGCCTGAACCGCAGCCCGGCGTTGGCGTCATCCTCGGGCAACCTGTTCAACCCGCCCAGCGGGCCGCGTAAAATCGAAGGCGGCTGGCGCAAGCCTGCGCGACGGCCATCGCCCGTGCTGGTGGCGGGCGCGGCGCTGTTGCTTGGCGGGTGCCTGGTGGCATTGGGTCGGGAGCGTGACCGCAGGTGACCGCACAGCGAGGCGATCGGGTCAGTCCTGCGCCGAGCGGAACGCTTCGACGTTGAGCCCGAACCGGCTCATCTTGTTGTACAGGCCGCCCCGGGACACGTTCAACCGTTGGGCGGCCAGACGGATATTGCCGCGCGTGTCCCGCAGGGCGGCGATGATTGCGTTCATTTCGTGCGTGCCCAGATCGAGGGCCGCCCTGGGTTCAGGAGTAGCTTGGCGGGCCGAGGGCCGCCCGCCCTGCCTGATTTCCAGGGCCAGGTCATTCGCCTGGATGAGTTCGGTGGTTGCCAGGTTGGTCGCGCGCTCAATGACGTTTTCCAGCTCACGGACGTTCCCCGGCCAATGATAGGCATCGAGAACCTCCAGCGCCTGTGGTGACAGGTCACGTATCGGCTTTCGCAGCGACCGGGCACACCGCGCGAGGAAATGCCGCGCCAGCAAGGGCACGTCCTCCCGCCGCATCCGCAGCGGCGGCACCGTCAGGCTCAGCACATTGAGACGGTAATAAAGGTCCTCGCGAAAGGCCCCGTCGGCGACGGCCTGGCTCAGGTTGCGGTGAGTGGCGGCAATGATGCGCACGTTGACCCGCAGCGATTTTTTCGCCCCCACCCGCGTCACTTCGCCTTCCTGCAGGACGCGCAGCAGGCTGACCTGCGCACCAAAGGCCATGTCACCGATCTCGTCGAGGAAGATCGTCCCGCCATCGGCCAGTTCGAATTTGCCCGCCGAGCCGCCGCGAGCCGATCCGGTGAACGCACCTTCGACATGGCCGAACAGTTCGCTCTGCACCAGATCCCGGGGAATGGCCCCGCAATTGACCGCCACGAACGGACCGCCACTGCGCTCGCTGGCGTTATGGATGGCCTGGGCAAACAGCTCCTTTCCGGTGCCACTCTCACCGAGAATCAGCGTGGTCGAGTCACTGCGACTGGCGATCCGGCCCAGTTGCAAGGCGTCCTGAATCGCCCGTGAACGACCCTGGATGATCTCGAACGTGTAGCTGGCCTGGGTGCCGATGAGGCGCCGGGTAATCTCACGGATGCGCCGATTCTCGCGCAGCGAAACGATACGACCGCCCTGCTCCAGAGGGCAGACAGATACCAGGCAGGCCAGATGACTGCCGTCATGTAGCTCAAAGGTGCAATCCAGGTCCCTTGCCCCTTCGCCATCCCCTCGCAGGATTTCGCCGCTCAGCTCGGTCTGCCCAAGGCTTTGGAACGGCTTGCCCAACCAGTCACGGTCGACGCGGAACAATTGCCGGGCGTAATGGTTGAGAGCCTTGATGCAACCCGTTTCATCGAGTACCACCAAGCCCTCGTTGAGCACTTCAAGGACTGTCTGTTGTTCTTCCAGCAGTGCCTGCAGCGCCATTTGCCGGGAGACCGCTTCAGCCGCGGCCTGGACGGTGCCCAGGGTATGGAAGTGAAACCAGCCGGGCTCGGCGGTCAGGGTCAGCATCGCCAGGGTCCGCCCATGAGCATCGCGGATAGGCGCGGCGGCACAATGCATACGCCGCTGGCGCAGGCCTATGCCGAAATTTTCCTCGGCCAGCACATACACCAGCCGGTCTTCAACCAGCGCCAGCCCGGTGCAATTGGTGCCCTGCACCGATTCGAGCAATCGGCTGCCGATGGGCGTGAGGTCCAGCCCGCAGAAATACAGGGTCGTGCCTTCGGCATCGGTCAGGTTGATATGCCCGTTGGGGTTGTAGGCGAGCAAGCCGCGCATGACCTGTGCGGCGGCGGCGATCAACAGGCGATTCGCCGTCAGCGTGGCGGTCAGCACGGCGGGCGCGACAAAACGGTACTCGCCGTCCTCCGGATCCAGCCCGGCATCGACGCTGCGCCGCCAGGAATTCCAGATCACTTGCCTGACACCGGCGGGACGCTCGGTGCTGGCGTTCAGGCATGCTCGCCAGGCCTCTTCCAGCGCAGCGTTTGATCCTCCATTCAACGACGCGGGGCCGAGGGCGGTCAGATAGTCCCGGTCTTCAACGCTCAGGGCCATGGGTTGTGCATTCATTGTCGGCTCTATGTTCAGGTTTTCGACATGTCAGTGTAGACATGTCCATGAAATGAACATCCCTCTTTCAAGATCGCAGGAAAAAACCTTTAAATTCAGCTCGTTGAATATTGGCACAGCAGTTGCTCCCCGCTGTATAGCGACACCGGCGTTCCAGCCAGCGAGTCGCGAACAACAATAAAAGGGAGTCATTTCATGAGCACCTCGAAAACCATTCGCCTGGGTCTTATCGGCGCTGGCCGCATGGGCAGTTTTCACGGCCTGACCGCCGCCCGGCACATCCCCGGCGCCTGCCTCGCCGCCATCGCCGACCCTACTCCCGGCCAGGCCGCGCGCCTGGCGGCGGAGCTGGATGTGCGCAAGACCTACGCCGACCCGCAGCAACTGCTGGACGACCCGGACATCGACGCCGTGCTGATCGCCGCCCCGGCACGCAGCCATGCCGAGCTGGTGATCAGCGCGGCCCGGGCCGGCAAAGGGGTGTTCTGTGAAAAACCCATGGCGATCACGCTGGACGAAGCCGACCGCGCCATCGCCGCCGCTGCCGATGCCCGGGTGACGCTCCAGGTCGGTTTCAACCGGCGCTTCGCCAGGAGTTTCCGCACAGCTCATCTGGACGTGGTCGCCGGCCGGATCGGCACACCCCAACTGCTGCGCTCGCTGACCCGCGACCCGGCGCTGAACAACCCCGCCGCCTCGCCGCAATGGGTGATCTTCCTGGAAACGCTGATCCATGACTTCGATACCCTGCGCTACCTGAATCCGGGCGCCGAGGCGGTCGAGGTATTCGTGATGGCCGATGCCTTGATTGCACCCGCCTACAAGGAGAACGGTTTCCTCGACACGGCAGTGGTCACGATCCGTTTCGACAATGGCGCCATTGCCACCGCGGAGGCCAACTTCCAGGCCGTCTATGGCTACGACGTCCGGGGCGAAGTGTTCGGCAGTGCCGGCATGCTGACCATGGGCAGCGTCAACGACTCCGACTTGCTGCGCTATCTGGCCAATGGGGTCCAGGCCGATACCCAACGCCTGGACACCGACTTGCTGCGTGATGCGTACGTGGCCGAGCTGAATCACTTCGTCAGTTGCGTGCGCAGCGGCGAGAAACCGCTGGCCAGCGGTGAAGATGCCCGGGCCGCCCTGGCCATTGCACGGGCTTGCATCGAGTCCTTCCAGCAGGGTAAAGCGGTACGTGTGCAAGGAGCCTCGTCATGAGTTTCATCCCCTTCAAACTGGCGGTCAGCGCCGAGATGGTCTTTCTTGACCTGCCCTTTGTCGAACGGGTCAAACGCATCCACGCGCAGGGTTTCAGCGTCGAGATATGGAACTGGACGAGCAAGGACATCCAGGCCCTCGCGGCGACTGGCGCGGATTTCACCTCGATGACAGGTTACATCTCGGGCAACCTGACCGATCCCGAGGCCGTCCGGCAACTGCTCGACAGCGCCGGGGAATCCTTGGCCGTCGCAGCCCGGTTGAACTGCCCGAGCCTGAACCTGCACGGCACCGGCCTGGGTGATCTGGGCTTGCCGGTCAAACCGGTAGCCCGAACCACCGGACGCATGTGGTTGAGCGCCTGCAAGACCCTGGAAAAAATCGCCCGCCTGGGCGAAGACGCCGGCCGGGTATTCCTGCTGGAAAATCTCAACACCGAAGTCGACCATCCCGGCACACCGTTCGCCCGCGCCGACGATACCCTGGCGCTGATCGAAGCCGTGGGCAGCCCGCACCTGAAAATGAACCTGGACCTTTATCACGCGCAAATCGGCGAAGGAAACCTGATCGAGCTGATCCAGCGCGCCGGTGACGCCATCGGCGAAATCCAGGTCGCCGATGTTCCGGGTCGCATGGAGCCCGGCACCGGTGAAATTCACTATCCGGCCATTGCCCGGGCGCTGTTCGGCACGGGATACCGCGGTGTCGTCGGCCTTGAAGGCTGGGCCAGCGGTGACAGCGAAACAGCACTGGAGCGTTTCAGACAGGCTTTCACCCTGGATGGGTGAGCGCCTCGCGGACGCCAGACGCGCGGCAAAATTTCCATCACTTGATGACGTTCACTCCATAACAACAAAAGGAAAACCATCATGCGTCGTTGCACACTGCTTTTCGCCACATTGCTGGTGCTGTTCAGCCAATGGGCCTCCGCCGATTATCGCATCGGTGTCAGCATCGCCAGGGTTGACGACAACTTCATGACCTACGTGCGTAACGGCCTGGACGAGGCCGCCAGAAAGGATAACGTCCAGATCCAGTTCGAAGATGCCCAGGGCGACGTGGTCCGCCAGCTCAATCAGGTCCAGGGCTTCATCAACCAGAAAGTCGATGCGGTCATTGTCCTGCCGGTAGACACTTCCGCCACCGCCAACATCACCCGCGCCGCGGTCGAAGCCAAGACGCCGCTGGTCTACGTCAACCGCCACCCGGACGAGCGCACCTTGCCCAAAGGCGTAGTTACGGTGGCGTCCAACGACATCGAGGCCGGCCAACTGCAGATGCGCTACCTGGCGGAAAAACTCGGCGGCAAGGGCAATCTCGCGATCATCATGGGCGACCTCGCGCAAAACGCCACCCATGACCGCACCGAAGGGGTCAAGCAGGTGCTCAAGGACTTCCCCCAGATCAGGGTCGTCGAGCAGCAGAGCGCCGAGTGGCAGCGCAGCAAAGGGATGGACCTGACCAGCAACTGGCTGCTCGCCGGCAGCCGTTTCGATGCCATCGTCGCCAACAATGACGAGATGGCCATCGGTGCGGCCATGGCCTTGCAGCAAGCCGGCAAAGCCAAGGGCGAGATTTCGATTGTCGGCATCGACGGTTTGCCTGATGGCCTGGCGGCGATCAAGCGTGGGATGCTGGTCGCCTCGGTATTCCAGGACCCCAAGGCCCAAGCGACCAGCGCGGTGCAGGCGGCGCTCAAGATGATCAAGGGCGAGCCGGTTGAACCGGAGGTCTGGGTGCCGTTCCAGTTGATCAAGCCTGAGCAACTGGCGGTGTTTGAGCAGCGCTACAAGTAGCAGTAATCACCTGAGAAAAATGATGGCCTCGTGGCGAGGGAGCTTGCTCCCGCTCGGTTGCGTAGCAGCCGCAAGACTTTTGGGGCCGCTGCGCAGCCCAGCGGGAGCAAGCTCCCTCGCCACGGGTCGATTGCCTCACGTCAACAGCCAGCACCTGCTCAGGCGATGTGCAACGCCCTGCCCTTGGTCTCGGCGATGGCATTGTTCAAGGCCACCCGGAACAGCTCGACCAGCACATCGATTTCCTCAGCCTGGATGATCAGCGGTGGCAGGAATCGCACAACGGCGCCATGGCGCCCGCCCAACTCGAGGATGACGCCCAAGCGCAGGCACTGGCGCTGGATGGCCTGGGCCAGTGCCGTATCCGCGGCGGGCACACGGGCATCGCTCGGCGTATCGCTGACAACCTCTACGCCCACCATCAAGCCACGACCACGCACCTGGCCCAGGCAAGGGTAATCGCCCTGCAACTGACGCAGCTGCTCCATCAGGCGTTGCCCCATGATGTCAGCGTGCGCTGGCAGGTGTTCGCTGATGATATGACGCAACGTCGCGCCCCCCGCTGCCATCGCCATCTGGTTGCCACGGAACGTGCCGGCATGGGCACCGGGTTTCCAGGTGTCCAGTTCTTCGCGATACACCATCACCGCCAGCGGCAGACCGCCGCCGATAGCTTTGGACAAGACCAGAATGTCCGGCTCGATGTCGGCGTGCTGGAAAGCAAACAGCTTGCCGGTACGTCCCAGGCCGGTCTGTACTTCATCGATGATCAGTGCCACGCCGTGTTTGCGGGTCAATTGGCGCAAGCCCTGGAGCCAACGGACCGGTGCCGGGATCACCCCACCCTCGCCCTGCACGACTTCCACGACCACCGCTGCCGGTGGCAGCACACCCGACTCCGGGTCGCTCAACAGTTGTTCGATAAAGTGCAGCCCGGCATCGATGCCGGCTTCGCCGCCGATGCCGAACGGACAGCGGTAGTCATAGGGGTACGGCAGGAACTGCACGTCGGCCATCAACGAGCCCAGCCCCTGTTTCGGCCCCAGGTTGCCCATCAGGCTCAGTGTCCCCAGGGTCATGCCGTGGTAACCGCCGGAGAACGTCAGGATCGGTTTGCGCCCGGTGGCGATCCGCGCCAGCTTCAGGGCCGCCTCGATACCGTCGGCACCGGTCGGTCCGCAGAACTGGATGCGCGCGTGACGGGCAAAGTTTTCCGGCAAGGCGTTGAACAGGTCCTCGACGAAACGATCCTTGACCGGTGTCGTCAGGTCCAGGGTGTGCAAGGGCAGGCCGGAATCGAGTGTCTGGCGCATGGCCGCGATGGCCACCGGATGGTTATGGCCCAGCGCCAAAGTCCCCGCACCCGCGAGGCAGTCCATGAACAATTGTCCTTGAGTATCGCGCACATAAATACCATGGGCTTCTTGCAAGGCCAACGGAATGCGCCGCGGGTAAGAACGGGCGTTCGACTCCCGGGCCGCCTGGCGTTGCAGATACGGGTTGGTGTTCAGTTCACGCGGCGCTTGCTGGCGAAACTGCTCCAGCGTGAAGGTTGCGTTGGAGGATGAACGGGGCTGGACACTTTCCATTTTGACTCCCTGAGTAACCACTCGGTTGTGGGCGATCAGCCCTGTCCTTGTACCTGCATGGCCTGACGCAGGCTCAGCGGGCGCATGTCGGTCCAGACTTTCTCGATGTAGGCCAGACACTCTTCCTTGCTGCCCTGCATGTCCACGGTGCGCCAGCCGTCGGGCACGCTGCGGTAGTCCGGCCAGATCGAGTACTGCTCCTCTTCGTTGACGACAACCAGAAACCGCGTATCCGGGCTATCCAAACTCATTGCTTGCTCCTTTGACTGGCATGACGGAAAAGATCGCTACGATACAATACTAATGGTAGCGATTCTCATTAATATTATAAAAATCTTACGTTGCGCACATATTTCATTGCTGGCGAGCAGTCGCAAGACAGCAGTACGCTGTTTATACTTCGCCCCTGAACGATAACCTCTCTCGATTCGCGGTCACGGATGAGTCAATGATTCCCAGCCTTGCTCCGCTGTTCATCGGGCCGCTCGCAGCCTTTGAAGAGAAACTGCAACTGCGCAGCCTCCCGCGCACCGATCTGCCGGCCGCCGTGTTCTTCCAGCATGAGACGTTCAGTGCATTCGTCGACGATCTGCTGGCACGCTACAAGACCGATGAGCGCCTGGCCCTGGTGTCGCTGTGGTCCAAGTGGTATTTCAGTACCTTCCTGGCGCCAGTCATGGCCGCCAACCTGCTCCAGCAACGCGAGCTGCCGCTCGCCCTGGCTGATGTCGGCTTGAAACTCGGCGATGACGCCAGGCCCCAGGCCCTGCATTTGCGCGACGATGGCCAGATACTCCCCCGGTGCACGGCCTTCGAGCGGTTCCATACGCTCGTCGAATGCCATCTGGAACCGGTCATCGAGATTCTTGCCAGTGTCAGCCGGGCATCGCCCCGGTTGTTCTGGAGCAACGCCGCCAACACCTTCGAATTTGTCACCACGCGGATCGAACTGCACCCCCTGGCTGATGCCTCCAGCACCCTGCCGGCCAGGGAGATCCTCACTGCCCGGCTGCGCCCCGACGGCCGGCGCAACCCTCTGTTCGCGCCCGTGCGTTACCACGACATCGGCGAGGACGAGCCGCAGCGCCTGAGGCGCATCTGCTGCATTCGCTACCGCCTCCCCGGCGTTGGCTATTGCAGCAGCTGCCCCCTCGATGAATCCAGGCGCCAGGTTCAAGGCGCCTGAGCGCAGCCGTTATTTCACCAGCTGAAAAGGGTTCTCCGTGGCCCGGTCGTAATCGACGAGGTGGCCGTAGTCGAGGCGATAGACCCGGTCCGCCACATCGAAATAACGATCATCGTGAGTGATCGCGATGACAGTTTTGCCGGCGGCCTTCAGCTCGGGCAGCAACTCGTTGTAGAACACATGGCGGAAGACCGGGTCCTGGTCCGCCGCCCACTCATCCAGCAGGAACACTTCCCGGCCTTCCATCATCAGCAACAGCAACGCGAGGCGTTTGCGCTGCCCCTGGGACAAGGCAGTGGTGGACAGGCGCCCGGCGGCGAATTCGACCTTGTGGGCCAGCCCCAGGCGCTCCAGATAATGGTCCACCCGGGCTTCGAGCCCTTCATGGTCTCCCGCCTCGCCCAGCACATCGGCGAATAGATAGAAGTCGGCGAAGATCGCGGCGAAATGCTCCCGGTGCCACTCACTGGTAGTGGCATCCAGTACCACGCCATTGAGTGACACCTCCCCGGAAGCGGGCACGTAGAGGCCGGTCAGCAGCTTGGCCAGGGTCGACTTGCCGCTGCCATTGCCACCGACGATGAAAATCAGCTCGCCACGGCGAATCGTCAGGTCGATCGGACCCAGTTCAAATGCAAACTCCTCGTTCTTGCCGGAATAACGGTAATGCACGTTCGCCAGGCGCAGTTCGCGAAACGGCTGCGCCGCTTGCGCCGGCGTCTTGAATTCCACCGTCTCGCCAAGCGCCAGCGCGTCGATGGCCTGCAACGCGACATGACCGCGGATCACTGCGGGAATGGCGTCGAGGATCATCGAGATGGGCGTGCGCAGGAACATGATCGCCAACACGTAGCCGACCACCACCTGCTGGTCCAGCAAGCCCAGCCCCTGGCCGAGGAAAAAGAGGGTGCCGATCAACATGAACACCAGCAGTGTCGTCCAATTGAGGTTCACCGCCCAGAGGGTGTCGGCGCGCACCGAGGCGTCCAGCGAGGCGCGCGCGATGGGTTCCAGCTTGTGTTGATAAAGCAGATGCCGGCGCTCGCGGCTCAGGCCCAACTCGCAGCGCCCCTGGATCGTGGCTTCGAACTGCTCGGTCAATTGGTCGTCCTGTTGCCGGACAGCCTGCATCATGGTCTTGACCTTGCGCCCCAGCAACACATCGAAACCAACGCCAGCGGCGATCACCGCCAGCGTCAGGCAAAAGAACGGCAAGCTCAACCAGCCCATGTAGGCCAGCCCCGCCAACAGCAGCAAACCGTTGTACAAGGAGATCGGCAGTTGCTTGAACGCCGTGGCGACGGTGGTCACATCCTTGGTCAGCGCGTTGTAGATACGTGGGCTGCCCAGCCGTTCGACGCGTTCGAGCGCGGTGCCCAGCACCTTGCCCACCAGTCGCAGGCGCAGCTGGTAGACCAGGCGATGACCGATCTGCACCAGCAACCATTGCGAGACGACTCCGCTGATGAACAACAGCACCAACAGGCCACCGAACAGCAGCAAGCCCCGACCGAGGTCATCGAGGCCTTGTTCCAGGCAACGGTTGATGTAGCCGATCAGGCCGATACTGGTGGCCGCGCTCAAGGCACTGCACAGCACCGCAAGGAAGATGCGCCATCGCGCATCATGCAGCAGTTCTTTCAATAACATCATGGGACCGGCACCACCTTGGCAGAGTTTTGCAACAGTAAAGGCAGCAGGTTTTCGACCAGTCGCGGCTCGCCGAGCATTTCATGATGCCCCACGTCCAATGTCCACTGGCTGACCGGTTGCAAGGCATGGCGTTGCCATGACGCGCGCAAATCGCCGTGGGCATTGCCGCGCCAGAGCCACACCGGCACATCGACAGTCGGCAAGGCCTGCTGGTACAAGCGGGTCTTGATCGCGCGATATTGCGCCATCAACGCCAACAATTCCGCGTCGGCCGATTCCCATTGCAGATGCGCGCGCACCTGTTCGTCGTCCAGTAGCCGGGCGACACCCTCGGCATAGTCAAGGCCGGCCAACAGGCCCGTCAACCGTTCCCGTAGCGACTCGCCGAGCGGCTGGGCGTGGCTGCGGCAATAAAAAGCGAAATCGGCAATCAACTGGCCGGCTTCATCACCCTCGCCGGCCAGGCTGCGCTGCGCATCGTGATCAAGCACCACCAACCCGGCGACCCTGAAACCACTTGCTTGCAGATGCGGCACCAGCAACATCGCCAGGCGCGCGGCCAGGCTCCAGCCCAACAGTACCAGCGGACGCTCTTTGAGCTGCGCCGGGATACTCGCCACGTATCGGCGCAGCAGTGCATCCATGTCGCCCTCGGCCCAGCCGCTTTCAAGCGCGGCGAGGCCAAACACCGCGACGCCGTCGCGCAGGTTGTCCACCAGCGGCTGGTAGGCCTGCAGATGCCCTTGCGCCCCATGCACCAGCAACAGCGCCGGGGCTTGCGGATCGGCAGTGTTCAGGACCTTCCACGGACCACTGTCGATCTCGCCCAGGCCTTGGACGAGGTCACGCACGGTGTGGCGTTCGAACAGCAGGTTGGTCGGCAGGTCGAGGCCCAACCGTTCACGAATCAGCGACACCACCTTGATCGCGGCCAGCGAATGCCCACCGACATTGAAGAAGTTGTCGGTGACGCCAAGGTCCTCGACTCCCAATACTTCGCACCAGATGGCGAGGGTCGCCGCCTCCAGCTCGCCGACCGGTGCCACGCGGGTATTGTGCAAACGCTGCCGGGCGCGTTCGAGCAGGTTCTTGCGATCGAGCTTGCCATTGTTGTTCAACGGCATGGCCTTCAGCGCCAGGACAGCGCTGGGCAGCATGTAGTCCGGCAACTGGCGGGCCAGGCTGGCGCGCAACTGATCCGTGCCTTGCGAATACGCCTCCTCCGTGACCACGAAGGCCAGCAATCGGGCGTGGTCACCTTCGCCGTCCAGCAGCACAGCAGCCTGCGAGATGCCTGGCTGGGCCAGCATTGCCTGCTCGACCTCGGCCAACTCGAGGCGAAACCCACGGATTTTCACCTGCTGATCGTTGCGCCCCAGAATGCGCACGGCCCCATCGGCCTGGCGCATGGCCAGGTCACCCGTACGGTACAGACGATGACCAGTGGCAGGCTCGACAGCAAAGGCGTTGCCGCCGACATTGCCGACGTAACCCCGACCAACGCTGGCGCCGCTGATGCACAACTCGCCGGCCTGGCCTGACGGTACCGGCCGCTGCCGCTCGTCGAGCAGGTGGATACGGTTGGCACCCAACACCTGGTCCAATGCGCAGCCACTCACCCCCTGTTCCAGATCGATCGCCCGCCACAACACCCCTACCGTGGTCTCGGTCGGACCATAGTGATTGTAAACACGGCAGGTCGGTCCGGCCTGCGCCAGGCGGGTCAACAGCGCCTCGCCGATCGGCTCTCCGCCCAGCACCAGGACCTGGCGTGGAAGGACGTCGGCGGCCTGCTCGCCCATCAGTGCTTCGAGGTGCGAAGGTACGATCTTGAGCACGTCCAGTGGGTAGCGCCGAAGCT
Organism: Pseudomonas sp. R3-56; assembly: GCF_051132075.1. NCBI lineage: Bacteria > Pseudomonadati > Pseudomonadota > Gammaproteobacteria > Pseudomonadales > Pseudomonadaceae > Pseudomonas > Pseudomonas sp. R3-56. The sequence goes on from NZ_CP071657.1 coordinate 3,337,012, forward strand.
CATCGGCAAACGCCCGCGCATCGGTCACGGTCGTCTGCGCCAGGACATGCACGCAGCCGCCCCGCAGCCACGCCGGGAACAGCACGGTGTTGCCCAGGTCTGCGAGCAACGAGGACACCAGCCCGTAATGCCCGCCCTCGGGCAATTGCAACGCGTGGATCACCTGGGTGGCGTAGTGACGCAGTTGCCCTTGTTCGATCTGCACACCCTTGGGCTTGCCGCTGGTGCCCGAGGTATAGAGCACGTAGGCCAGGTCCTGCGCTGTGCCGGAGACTGGCGAGGCGAACGCCGGCCCGTTGCTCGCCTGCGTCCAGCACAGGGTCCGCACCGATGTCTCGGGCAACAGCCCTTCCAGGTGCAGCAACAACGCCGGTTGGGCGTCGTCGAGTATGCCGGCCAGACGCAGCGGTGGTTGCTGTGGGTCCAACGGCAGATACGCGGCCCCCACCTTGAAGCAGGCCAGCATCGCAATCAGCATCTGCGCGCCACGCGGCAGATACAGCCCAACGACCTGCTCGCGGCCCACGCCCGCCTGGTTCAGGCTGCCGGCGACACGATCACTCAGGGCATCCAGGTCAGCGTAGGAAAATACCTGCTCGGCATACCGCAGCGCCGGATGCGACGGTTGTGCCTGGGCATGGCGGCGCAAGGTCGCGATGATATCGAGGTCCGGTCCAAGGGCAGCAGGCTGCGCCGAGGCCAGCCGTTCTTCAGGCAGGCGCGCATCAATGTCTGCGATGAGCCCGTCGGGCGATTGCACCACTTGGCCAAGCCAATGGGCAAAACGCTTGAGCAGCGTCTGCATCTGCCCCTCGCGATACAGGCCGAGGTCGTATGCCAACGCCAGCTCGCCGTGGCCCTGGGCATCGAGCGTCAATTGCAGTTGCAGTTCGACCGGTGTGTCGAAAGACAGCCACTGCGACATGTCCAGTTGCGGCACGGGCGAGACCCGCAGGCCGGCCTGGAAGCTGGCCCGCCACTCGGGCAACAACTGTGCCTGGCCGACATATTCCTGCCAGTCCACGGCACTCTCCAATTGCCGGGCCAGTTGCCGGGCCAGGTTGGTCAGCGTGCTGTGTTCGGACACTTGCAAGACCATCGGCAAAGTCTGCTCGAACAGCCCATACGCGCCGGACAATTCCTCGTAGTTGTCGCGAGGATCGTGTTGCAACCCCAACTGCCCCTGCTGCTGCCCGTTGAGCCTGCCGAGCAATGAACCCCAGGCGGCCAGCACCCACTGCTCGACGGCCACGCCTTCACGATCGGCCAGTGCCGTGAGCATCGTTGGCAAGCGCTGCTCAAGTTCCTGGCGGACGACTGCGTGACGTCCGCTGGCGATGCCATAGCGCTCGACCAGGCGCATGCCGGGAATGTCCTGCAAGGCCAGGTTGCGCCAGAACTGCGCGCCCTGCTCGGCGTCTTCATCCAGTTGCAGGCCGTTGATCCACTCGACATAGTCGGCGTACTGCATGGGCTCGTCGTCCAGCGCTGCGGCACGCCCGAGCAAGTGTTCCTGCAAGCCGATCAGGCTGCGCTGGTCCAGTGAATAGATCGGGACTGCCAACAGCAACAGATCGTCGAGCTGCCAGGCGAGAATGTCGGGTTGCTCGGCGTCGCAACGACGCCGGGCCGCCTCCAGCCACGACTGTCCATCGTGACCGTCGGCTGCCCGCCCCTGGCGCCAGTCCAGCCGCAGTGCATCAGGTTCGATAACCCGCTGGCGCAGGCCGGTGGCGCCCAGTGGGCGCTCGTAACGCAGGCGCAACGCCTGATGCTGCGCCAGGGCGTCGCGCAAGCGTTGCTCGACGATGCCCTCGGGCACGCCCGCCAAGCGCATGCGGACCCAGCGCCAGGCTTGCGGATTGGCCTGGGCCAGTTGTTTCTGTTGCGGTGAAAGCGTCAGTCCAAGATCCATCATGGGGTCAACTCTGCGGAATGCTCTTCGGTCTGCGCAGGGGCAGCCATTACCTGGTGACGACCATAGATCTCGCCCATGGCCACGACAATCTTGCGCTCGCCCTCGAACGGATCCCGGGCATGCGCCGCCAGCATGTTATCGAGCATGACCACATCGCCCTGTTGCCAATCGAAACGCACGGCGCAGCGGTCATAGGCGGCATTGATGGCATCGATGGCAGCCGGCTCAAGGTCCGAGCCGTCACCGTAGAACACCTGCCTGGGCATGGCGGCTTCGCCATCGCGCAGGAACTGCTCGCGGATATCGGCATCGAGAAACGCCGGGTGGTACAGCTGGATCTGGTTGAAGAAGCTCTCTTCGCCCGTCAATGGATGCAGGATCACCGCCGGGCAAACCTGGCGGGTGTGCAGCTCGTTGGCGCCGCGCCATTGGAATTCGATGTTGCTCTCACGGCAGATCCGCTCGACCTCGGCCCGATCCTCGGTCTGGAAGAAATGCTGCCAGCTGACGTCCAGGCTGGCGCTGAAATTGCGCACGTACATCAGCTGTTTGCGCCGCAGGTTTGCCTGCAACCAGGCCGGCAGTTCGCGGTAGACCTGGCGGCTGTCGACGATCGGCGTCGCGCCACCGGAGGTCGCTGGCGTCTCGCAGTAGAACCACTGGCGGCGCGGCCAACGGTGCTGGTGCGCACTCTCGTTATGGAACAGGATCATCCGGTCCTTGGGGTATGGCGTGGACTTGTAGATGTTCTTGCCACCCTCTTTCTTCGGCAGGTCGCCGTACTGTCCATACAACTGCGGGCACAGCGCCTGGCAGAACGCCTCGAAATCCGCCGGTGTCGGCAGGTCGAACCCACGGAACAGGATACCGCCATGCTCGCGCAGCCAGTTTTCGACCTTGTCGCGGTTGGCTTCGGCCCAGATAGCCGGGGCCAGTTCACGGTCACGCAGCGAGACCAGCAGCGGAAATTTCGCCTCCTCTCGCAGCGGCCGGGCTTCGATGGGCTCACGGGTCGCCGCCGATCCGCTCTGGCGCATCTTGCCCAATTTGCTCATTTTGCGTTGCAGCGGGTTGTCCGTGGACATTGCAGCGGCTCCCTTTACAGTCGGAATCAAGGTATCGATGGGATTGTCCGGCGCGCCGAGGGCCAGCTCCAGCAGTGACTCGAAGGCATGGCGCAAGCGCTCGACGGTGGCCTGGCGGAACAGGCTGGTGCGGTACACCCAGCGCAGGCTGATGGCATCAGAGTCTTCGCTGGCGAACAGAGCCATGTCGAACTTGGAATGGTGTTGCTCGCCGGCCAGCGGCTCGACCTGAAGATCGCCCAGCTGACGCTGCTGGCGTGGTGTGTTGTCGAGCACGAACAAGGTCTGCAACAGCGGGTGGACATTGGCGACGCGCGGCAGCTCGAGGCACTCCACGACCTGTTCGAACGGCGTGTCCTGCCAGGCAAACGCTTGCAGGCAGACCTCACGCACCTGGAGCGCCAGCTCACGGAAACTCAACTCCGGTTGCAGGCGGACACGCAAGGCCAGCAGGTTGACGAAGAAGCCGATCAGCGATTCGGTGGCCGGATGGTCGCGGTTCGCAACGTCCGTACCGATCACCAGATCGCGACCCTGCGTCTCGCGTTGCAGAACCGCGGCATAACAAGTCAGCAGCACCATGAACGGCGACGTGCCACTGTCCTGGGCGAACCTCTTGAGCCGACCGACCATGGCGGGCGGCAACTGGAAATCCACTGCGGCCCCGGCGCCACTGTCACGCTCCGGACGCGGGAAATCGAACGGCAGCGGCACCTGCGCGGGAATGCCGGCCAGGGTCCGTCGCCAGAAGTCCAGGCCTTCACGCTGACGCAATCGGACCGCGGCCGAACCTTGCCATACGGCGTAATCGACGTACTGGATCGGCAACGCTTCATGGCTCGGTAGCACGCCGGTGCTATAGGGCTCGTAGCCCTCGATCAGCTCATCGACCAGAATAGCGCCGGACCAGCCATCGGAGGCAATGTGGTGCATGATCATTTGCAGCACATGATCCTGTTCGCCGAGGCGATACAGGACCACCCGCAGCGGAGCCTGGCGAACCAGGTCGAAGGGGCGCAGTGCCCTGTCCCGGGCTTCAACCGGCCACTGCGCTTGCGTCGACGCGACGGTTTCCAGGGCCACTGTCGATTGCGAGTGGATGCGCTGGCGCGGTTCGCCGTCCCGCTGGTGATAGGTGGTGCGCAGGATGGCGTGGCGGCTTACCAGCCGCTGCAATGAACGCTCCAGGGCCTGAATGTCGAATTGCCCGCGCAAACGGACATTACTGCTCATGTTGAAACTGCTGTCGGCAAGGTCCAGCTGCTGCATCAACCAGACCCGCTGTTGCGCCGAGGACAAGGGTTGCTCGACCTCATGATCAACCGGCGAGATCGTCAGCGAAGCCGGGGCCTGCTGCCCCGCAAGCCCTTCGATTCGCTCAGCCAGTTGCGCCAGCACCGGCGTTTCGAACAGCCAGCGCAATGGCACGTCAAACCCCTGCTCGCGCAAGCGCCCACGCACTTGAGCGGCCATCAGCGAATGCCCGCCCATTTGGAAGAAATGGCCATCAACCGGCACGTGTTGCACGTGCAACACCGAGGTCCAGATCTGCATCAGCAAGGCCTCGCTCGCCGACAAGGCGCGCTCGGTAGCAGGTGCACTGTCGACCACCGCGAGCAGGCGCGGCAGCTGCTTGCGATCGACCTTGCCGTTGGTGTTGAGCGGCAGCCGCTCCAGCGCTTGCAGGTGCGTCGGCAACATGTAGATCGGCAAACGTGTCTGCAGATAGTCGCGCACAGCCGCCTCGTCAGGTGCGTTTTCAGCCTCCGCCACCCAGAACGCCGCCAGGTGCTCGCCTTGCACGGCCACGACCGCCTGCAGCAGTTGGGGATGGCTGAGCAGAACCGCCTCGATTTCTCCCAGTTCGATGCGGTACCCGCGCAACTTTATCTGGTCATCGGTACGCCCGAGGTAGTACAGCTGGCCGTCGGGCTGCCAGCGCGCCAGATCGCCAGTGCGATACAAACGCCCGCCGTTACCCCCGAACGGGTCGGCAATGAAGCGCTCGGCGGTCAGCCCCGGCTGCCCGGCATAACCGCGGGCCAGGCCGTCGCCGGCGATATAGAGTTCGCCCACGCAGCCAGGCGGCACCTCGCACAGGTGTTCGTCGAGAACATGACAGCGCGTGTTCAGCAGCGGTCGGCCAATCGGCGCGACGGGCAGTTGCAGCGCATCGATCGGCGTCTGGGTCGACCACACCGTGGTCTCGGTCGGGCCATAGACGTTGATCAGTTGCGCCACGCACTGCTTCAGCTCGTGGGCCAATTCGGCCGACACTGCCTCGCCACCGGCCAGGGCCACGCGCCCCTTGAGCACCTGGCGATCGCCTTGCAGCAACATCGCCCAGGTCGCCGGTGTGGCCTGGATCAGGTCGACATTTTTTTCCTCGATCAAGCGCGCAAGCAGCAGCGGATCCTGGCGCTCGTCATCGTCGGCGAGGACGACCGCACCGCCACGCACCAGCGGCAGGCACAGCTCCAGGCCACAGATGTCGAAGGTGACCGTGGTCAAGGCCAGATAGCGCTGCACATTCGCCAAGGGCAGCGCCTGTTCCATGGCCAGCAGGAAGTTGGCGAAGTTGCCGCGACTGATCTGCACGCCCTTCGGTTGGCCGGTCGAGCCCGAGGTATAGAGGGTGTAGGCCAGCTGCCCAAGGTTGGCCGCCAATTCCGGCGCCTGGGCCGCGAATTGCCCCAGCGGCAGGTCCGCCCATGGGCACACGCGCAACGGCGCCGGCAGATCGACGCTCGGCGAATCGCAGAGCAGCAGATGCGGCTGCGCCCGGTCGAGGATTTGCGCCTGGCGAGCCGGTGGATGGCCGGGATCGAGCGGCAGGTAAGCCGCCCCGGCCTTCTGAATGCCCAGCATGCACACCAGCAACCGCTCATCCCGAGGCAGGCAGAAGGCAACCATCGATTCGGTGCCCACGCCTTGGGCCAATAGCCAATGAGCGAGGCGGTTGGCCTGGGCATCCAGCGTCCCGTAGCTTATCTGCCGATCAGCGCAGTACACCGCGATGCGCTCGGGATGCGCAGCGGCTTGCGCTTCGAAACGCGTCACGAAATCCGCTTCGCCGGACAATTGCAACGGCTCACCGGCAGTCACCAGGGTCGCGACGGAGCGCAGCGGGATTTCCGGCAAGCGTGTCTGAAGGTCAATACCCGCCAGGCTGGCGAGCAATCCCTGATAGTCCTCCACCAGCCGCCGGGTGGTGCCCGGTTGCAGCAGCGCGGTCGCGTATTCGACGATCAACCAAGTCCTGGCCTCGGCACCACGCCCTTGGGTGAACAGGTTGAAGGTCAGGTCGAACTTGGCGCTCACCACCCCGCCCGGCAATGCCAGGGCCTGTGCGCTGACGCCGGGCAGGTTCAGGCTGCGGGACTGCTGGTGGTCGACCTGGTAGTTGAACATCGTCTGGAACACCGGCGTGCGATCCAGGCTGCGCTCGATATTCAGCACGTCGAGCAATTGCTCGAACGGCAGCGCCTGATGAGCCAGGTCCTCGCTCAGTCTGCCGTTCAAGGCCTGGACGAACGATTGCAGGCTCTGGCGAGCATCGATCTGCACCCGGTGCGCCAGCGTGTTGACGAACAGGCCGACTTGCGCCTGGCTCTCTGCCGACTCGCGTCCGGCCACTGGAACGCCGACGGCGAAATCACTGCGTCCGCCATGACGCCAGAGCAGCAATTGATACGCAGCGAAATACACCACGAACGGTGTGACGCCTAGTGCCCTTGCCCGCGCCTCCACAGCGGCACTCAGCGTACCGGGCAAAGCGAACTCGTCCCGCGCTCCGGCGTACGCCTGCACTGCCGGCCGAGTGGGTTGTCCGGGCAGTTCCAGAGGCTCGTTGCCCAAGCCTTCCAGGCGTTGCCGCCAATAAGCCAACAGCGTCTTGCCGTGGTCCCCTTCCAACTGTTGCCGCTGCGCATTGATCAACGGCAGCAGAGCGCTTGTTGAAGACAGCGTCCGCTCCTGATAGAGCGACGTCAGATCCTCGACCAGCAGGCCCATGGACCAACCGTCCACGGCAATGTGATGCACATTGAACAGCAAGCGGTAGTCAGCGGGTGCGACACAAAACACATCGACCGCCAGCAAGGGCCCCTGCGAGAGGTCGAACACCCGCTTGGCCGCGCTGGCGATGGCCGCATCCTGCTCCGCCCCGGTCAGGCCGCCGATATCGTGGACGTTGAAGATCGCCGCGGGCGTATCGTCCAGGCGCTGCCATACTTGCCCTTGCTCTTCGAAGAAGCGGCAGCGCAACGCATCATGACGGGCGACCAGCGCCTGACAGGCACGTTGCAGACGCGGCACATCCAGATCGCCGCGCAAGGCCAGCAACTGGGTGACGTTGTAGGCGGTTTCAGCCGGATCGAGCTGCTGCATGAACCACACCCGTTGCTGGGCGTGGGACAGCGGCTGTGGTTGCTTCGCCACGTCACTCGGCTCGACCGCCGCGACGACAGGCGCCACGACCGGCGTCAGCGCCTTGGCCAACTGCCGAGGGGTTGGGTTCTCCAACAATTGCCGAGGCATCAGGCGCAGCTCGGCCTGACGCAAGCGCGCGATCAGTTGCAGGCTGAGGATCGAATCGCCGCCCATGGCAAAAAAATCCGCATCCGCGCCCAGCGCGGGTTGGCCGAGCAGCTCGCGAAAGGCCGTCAGCACCGTGAGCAAGGCCGGCTCGGCGCGGCAATCGATGCACAGCGCCATGGCCACCAATGTCGGATGCTGCAAGACATCGCGAGGTTGCAGCCTGAACCCTTCCCGTGAAGCCAGGCCGATCAATTGCAGGCTGAGAATCGAGTCGCCGCCGAGGGCGAAAAAATCATCCCCGCGCCCGACTTGCGCGCAACCGAGAATCTGGCACCACAGTAGCGCCAGGCGCTGTTCGGTCGCACCGCTCGGTGGCTCGACGGTTTCAGCGCTCGGCTCATCCGTTGCGGGCTCGGGCAATGCGCGCCGGTCGAGCTTGCCGTTGGCGGTCAGCGGCAGTGTCTCCAGGGCCAGCCAATAGGCCGGCAACATGTGTTCCGGCAGTTGGCGCTTGGCCTCGGCTTGCAGCATCGCCAAGGCTTCGGTGGTCATCGAAGAGCCGATCCCGGGGGTGAGGTAGGCCACCAGTTGCGTGCGTCCTTTCACTTCGCAGGCAAGCACCGCCCCCTCGCGCACCTGGGGTTGGGCGTTGAGCCAGGCACTGACCTCGCCCGGTTCGACACGAAAACCACGGATCTTGACCTGATCGTCCTGGCGCCCGAGGAATACCAGCCGCCCGTTGCGATCCAGGCGCACCCGGTCACCGCTGCGATAGAATCGCTGCCCCTGGGCCGTGCAACCGAACGCGCGCGCCGTCAACCCGGGTTGCCCGAGGTAGCCCTGGGCAACCTGGGGCCCGCCAATCAACAGCTCACCGGCAACCCCGAGCGGTACGGTTCTGTCATTGCCATCAACGATGCGCAACTCGCAGCCGGACAAAGGCTGGCCCAACGGCAAGTATTGACCCGCTTCGAGTGCGTCGGACCCGGTGATTTCCCCGCAGACCACCCCAACCGTGGTTTCCGACGGGCCGTAGTGATTGAAGATACGCAGTTGCGGCGCCAGTTCATGCACCTTGGCGAACAGGGCCTGATCGAACCCCTCGCCGCCGAGGATCAGTATGTCCTTGGGCAACACCCGACGGGCATCGTCCAATGCCAGCAAGCCGCGCAGATGCGAAGGCGCGATCTTCAGGCAATCGACGGGATTCTGATCAAGAAAGTCAGCCCAGCCGGGTGGATCGAAAGCCAACGACGCCGGCGGCAAGACCAGCGGGTCGCCAGCGGCGAGCGCGGCGAATACCGAGGTCAGCCCCAAGTCCGCGGCGACGGTCGCCAGGGTCGCCCAACGGCTGCCGGGTAAGGCGTGCAAGCGCTGGCCGACTGCGCTCGCGTAATGCGCCAGGTTGGCATGGCTGACCAGCACGCCTTTGGGTTGGCCGGTCGAGCCCGAGGTATAGATCAGGTAGGCAGGCAACTGCGGCTGGCTGAGGCTTTCGCCCTGCCCGACATTGGCATCGGCCGACCAGTCGGCGTCGCTCATCACCAGATGCGCGAGGCCAGCGCCGGCTTCAGGCGCGTGCGCCAGCGTCACCCACAGGCTCGCGCTGCTGTCTTGCAGTAACTGCGCGAGGCGCTGCGGCGGTTGCGCCGGGTCGAGGAACAGGCAGGTCGCGCCACGCTGCCAACAAGCCAGGGTCGCCAACAGCTGTTCAGCGCAGCGTGGCATGCACAGAGCAACCACCTGCCCAGGTCCGATGCCCTGCCCGGCCAGCCGCGCGGCCATCGACCGACTGGCGGCGCCGAGCGTGGCGTAATCAAGGGTCCGCCCAGCGCTGCAGAGTGCCGCAGCGGACGGCGTCTGATTGGCCCAGTGCAACACTTGCCGGTCCAACGGCAACGGCGCCGTATCCAGGGCGGGGCCATGCAACTCGCTGGGCGGCGAAACCAGTTGCAGATCCGCCAGGCGTCGCTGCGGATGCACCGAGCCCTCGTGCAGAATCGCCAGCAAGTCGTCGAGCATCTGCTCGACCGTCGCCGCATCAAACAATTCGTCGCTGTACTCCAGCTCGCAGCGCAGTCGCGCGTCAGCGCTACGTACCATGCGCAGCGTCAAGTCGAAACGCGCATGCCGTTGCGGCGGGTCGAGCACCTCGACCGCCACACCGGGCAAGGCCAGGGTGCGGCTTTCGGGTAGATCAACCTGAACGAACATGACCTGGAACAGCGGGCTCGAACGCGGACGCTCAAGGCTTTCGAGGATATTTTCAAAGGGCAACTGCTGATGGTCGAATGCGGCCGCGACCGTTTCGCGGGTCCGCAGCAAGGCGCTGCCGAAGTCCGGGTTGTCCTGCAGACGCTGGCGGATCACCAGGGTATTGAGCAACGGGCCGATCAGCGGCACCAGCTCCGGACGGTCACGTTGGGCCGCCGACGTGCCCAGGCACAGATCGGTCTCGCCGCTGTAGCGCGACAGCAGGCAGGTAAAGGCCGTCAGGCCGTAGATATACAGCGTCACCCCCTGGTTGCGAATGGCCGCCTCCACCGTTGCGGTCAGTTGCGGCGATAGCTCCCGGGCCAGGATCGCGCCACTGTGGCGACGTTGGGTGGCCGCAGGGCGCGGCCGGTCCAGTGGCAACGCCAGGGGCGCCGGCGCGTCCGCCAGTTGGTCGCGCCAGAAGTCGATGTGCTGCCGGCAAGTGTCGCTGTCCAGCCACTCGCGTTCCCACGCGGCGTAATCGGCGTATTGAATGCTCAACTCGGGTTGTGCGGCAGGCTGGTTCGAAGCGAGCGCCCGATAGGCCTCGGCCAGTTCAAAGGTGAGTTGCTGGGCCGACCAGGCGTCATAGGCGACGTGATGGATGGTGAAAAACAGCCAGGTGGATTGCTCCTGGGCGTCACTGAACGCTTGCCAGCGCCAAGGCATCGACTGAGCCAGGTCGAACGGTTCGGCAAGTTGGCGGGCGTACTCATCGGCGCACCATTGCGCCTGGTCAGACGCCGCCAACGTCAGCCGCTCGACGGCTGGCAAGCGGACCTGTTGCGGCGCGCAATGAGGCTGCAATTGCCCGTTGGCATCCGTGGTGTAGCGAGTGCGCAGGATCTGGTGGCGATCGACGACTTGCTGCATCGCCTGCTGCAGACGCTCGCCGTCCAGACGCCCGTCGAATCGCAGCACCGAGCACAGATTGTAGAGGGCCCGGCTGCTCAGGGCTTCAGCCGACAGGAAGCGCCGCTGCGCCTGCGCCAGCGGCCTGTGCTCGCCTTCGCCGAGCACGGCGGGGACGATCGGCAGGCGCCAGCTGTCGATGCCCTTCTCGGCCAGGCGCTGGCGAAAGACTTTTTTCTTGTCCGCGGGCAAGGATGCCAGCCGCTGCGCAATCTCCAGGAAAGCTTGTTGCGTCATCGTACTCATCCTTACTCTTCCATCTCTGATAACAGGCGCTGCATTTCGTCCAAGGCTTCGTCGGTCGAAGGCCCCTGGGGCTTTTCGATCTGCTCGGCGAGCGCGGCGATCGTCGGGTTCTGGAACAGGCTGCGCAGCTCAAGCTTGACGCCGAAGCGGCTTTCGACCTGGGTCATCAAACGCATCGCCAACAACGAATGCCCGCCCAGCTCGAAGAAGCTGGTGAACACCCCGACTTGCGGCAACTCGAGCAGGTTCTGCCAGATGTCCGCCAGTTGCTGTTCCAGCTCATTGCGCGGTGCCACGCCCCGGATCGCCACGGGCTGCGGTGCCGGCAATGCCTTGCGGTCGATCTTGCCGTTGGCGTTGAGGGCAAAACGCGGTTGTTCGATGAAGCCGGCCGGAATCATGTAGCCCGGCAGCACACCTTCGAGATACCGACGCAGCGCCGCCTGATCAACCGGGTTCGGCGTTTGCAGCCAGGCGAACAGGCTCTGGCTGCGCGAATCGATCATCACCACGGCTTCTTCGACGCCTGGGTAACGGCGCAGCAGCGATTCGATTTCGCCCGGTTCGATGCGGAACCCGCGTACCTTGACCTGGAAATCACCGCGACCGACATAGGCCAGTCGCCCGTCGTCGCGTCGGCGCACCAGGTCGCCGGTGTGGTACATGCGGCTGCCGGGTTCGCCGGCATAAGGGTCGGGCAAGTACGCCGCCGCCGTGATGGCGGGCGCGTGTTGATAACCACGGGTGACCCCGGAGCCGGCGATATACAGTTCGCCAGTGGCGCCCAGCGGAACCGGGCGGAGCATGTCGTCGAGCACGTAGCAACGGGTGTTGAGCAAGGGCGCGCCGATGTCGGCGACGCCGGACGGCACGTCTTGCAACGCCTGGGTGGTCGACCAGACGGTGGTTTCCGTCGGGCCATAAGCGTTGATCAACGCCACGCCTCGGCCACGCAATTCGTTCACCAGTTCACCGGGCACCGCCTCGCCACCGATCAGCCCACGCAACGGCGGCCAGTCAGCCTGGCCGGTCTCCAGAAGGATCTGCCAACCGGCCGGTGTCGCCTGGAACACCGTGGCCCGACGCAGCAGCGCGAACAGCTGGTGCCCATCGACCACCTGCTCGCGCCGCGCCAGCAGGATCGCGGCGCCGTTGACCAGCGGCAGGAACAGCTCCGGCTTGCACATATCGAAGGCGTACGTGGTGCTGGCGAGCCAGACATCCTCGGCACCAAGCGGCAGCAAGCGATCGAGACCGGCCAACAGATTGCTCAGGTTGCCACGGGTCACCTGCACGCCTTTTGGTGTGCCGGTTGAGCCCGAGGTGTAGATCACATACGCGCGCTGCCGCGGGTCCACCGCCAGCGTCAGGTTGGCGTCGCTGCTGGCATCCAGCGGCAACTGATCGAGCAGGACGTGATCGACGCCGGCCAAGGCCTCGGCGCAGAGACTTTCGCCGAGCACCAGGGCTGGACGCGCGTGATCGATGATGAAGCGCAGGCGTTCACTCGGGTGTTGCGGATCCAGCGGCAGGTACGCCGCGCCCGCCTTGTGAATCGCCAACAGGGTTGGCAGCAACCACGGGCCGCGACTCAGGCAAACGGCAACCAGATCATCAGTGCCGACATTGCGCGCACGCAGCCAATGGGCCAATCGATTGCTGATGGCGTTGAGTTGCGCGTAGTTCAGTTGCCGGTCCTGGCAATCCACGGCCAGCGCTTCAGGCGTCAGGGCGGCTTGCCGTTCGAAGCGGGCAATCACGTCCACCGCGGCAGTCAAGGATTGCGCGGGCCGGTTCCAAGGCCGCTCGGCGAGCGCATGGTCGGCATTCGCCAGGTCGATGTCCCAGAGGCGCGCCTCGGGTTGCTCGAGCATGCCTTCGAGCAGGTAACGGAACTCATCGGCGTAACGCTGCGCGGTATGTGCCAGGAACAGGTCCGTGTTGTACTCCAGCACGCACTGCCAATCCTCGCCCTGCTGTTCGATATGCAGGCCGATGTCCACCAGGGCGCTGGCGCTTTCGACGTTCAGGCGCTGTGCCGGCAACCCGGCGAAGCGCTGTTCGAGCGCTGCGTTGGCATCCCGCTGAATCAGGTTGAACAACGCCTGGAACAGCGGCGTGTGGCTGAGATCGCGGCGCACCTGCAACGCTTCCACCAAACGCTCGAAAGGCACGTCGGCATGCTGTTGTGCCGCCAGGTGAGTGGCTTGCAATTGCTGCCAGAACTGCTCGACCGATTGTTGCGGGTCGATGTGGCTACGCAGGACCTGAGTGGTGGCGAAGTAACCGATCAGGTTATCCGTGTGGGCCTGATGGCGATGGGCGACCGGCAGGCCGACCCAGATTTCGCGCTGCCCCGAGTGCCTGGCCAACAAGGTTTTCCAGGCCGCCAGCAACGGCGGGAAAGCGGTCAGGCCGTGACGTTGTGCCGTTTCGCGCAGGCGCCGGACCAGCGCAATCGGCAGGTTGAAGCGCAGCCGCTGGCCGTTGTAGCCCTGCTCGGCGGGCCGCGGCATGTCGGTCGGCAGATTCAGCACGTGCGGCTCGCCCGCCAGGGCGTCACGCCAGTACCCGAGCTGCGCTTCGATTCGTGCCTGCCCGGCCGGGCTCTGCCAGCTGGCCGCGATATCGGAGAATTGCAGCGGCAGCGGTGGCAGGCAAGCGTCGCCCCCTTCCAGCAAAGCCTGGTAGATCAGTTGCAGTTCGTTGAAGAGAATCTCCAGCGAGCGTGCATCAGCGATGATGTGATGCACGGTCACTTGCAGCACGCTGCGGTCGTGGCCTTGGTACACACGCACGCGCCACAGCGGCGGCGCGGTGAGGTCGAACGGACGCTGCGCCTCATGGCTCAGTTTTTGGGTGAAAGCGCTCGATTGCTCATCATTTTCCAGTGGCTCGAAGCTCAGCGGCATGATGTCGAGGGCCTCGACACGCTGGCGCGCACCCTCGGCTGTTTCGCTGAACAGCGTTTGCAGGCTGTGTTGACGGGCAACCAGTTGCGCCAGCGCCTGCTCCAGCACGGCCGGTTGCAAGTTGCCAGCCAGGCGCAGGGCCAGGGACAAGTGATAGGCCTGGGTATCGCCCTGCAGGCGATCAAGGAACCACAAGCGTTGCTGGGTGAAATGCAACGGTGCCAAGGGCTCTTCGAAAGCACGCAGGATGCCGTCGGCCTCGGTGCTTGCCTGGGCCAGCGTAGCGGCCAGGTCACGCAGCAGCGGTTGCTCGAACACGCTGCGCAATGGCAGGCGTCGGCCATGCTGTTCGGCGATCCGCGCGACCAGCCGCGCCGCCAGGAGCGAGTGTCCGCCCAAGGCAAAAAAGTTATCGTCAGCGCCAACCTCGGTGCATCCCAACAGCTCCTTCCAGAGCTCGGCCAAGGTCAGTTCCCACTCACCCGCCAGCGCGCCATGCTGGCCGTCACGTTGCTGCGGTGCCGGCAGGGCCTTGCGGTCGACCTTGCCGCTCGGGCTCAACGGCAGCGTGTCGAGGCGCACAAACTGACTGGGCAGCATGTAGTCCGGCAACTGAGCGCCGAGGGTGCCACGCAGCAGCGCTTCATCCAGCGCATCGCCTGCGTAATAGCCCACCAGGCGCGCCGACTCACCGCTGCCCAACAACACAACAGCGGCCTCGCGAACCCCATGGATGCGGGACAACAGCGCTTCGATCTCACCCAGTTCGATACGGAAACCCCGCAGCTTGACCTGGAAATCCAGGCGTCCCAGGTAATCGAGGCTGCCATTGCTGTTACGCCTGACCCGGTCGCCGGTACGGTACATGCGCGCGCCGGCCACGAAAGGATCCGGCAGGAACGCCGCGGCGGTCAGGCGCGCAGCGGCGAAATAACCCCGGCCCAGGTTGGCCCCGGCCAGGTACAGCTCACCGGGAACACCGGCGGCCACCGGTTGCAAGTCGGCATCGAGAATGTACGCGGCGGTATTGGCCACCGGCTGCCCGATCGGCACCTCGGCGCCGGTTTCGTTGCCGCTGCGCACTTCAAAGGTACTGTAGACGGTCGCTTCCGTCGGCCCGTAGCCATTGATGACCTCGGCTCCCCTGCCTTCGATGGCTTCGGCCAATGCGCACGGCAAGGCCTCGCCACCGGAGATGGCGCGCACGCCTTGCCAGCTACGCGAGGTATGCGCCACCAGCATCCGCCAGGTGGCCGGTGTGGCCTGCATGACGGTGGGTTGTCCGGACAGCAACAACTGGTCGATGGCCTGCGGGTCCCGCGCCTGTTCGCGATCGGCCAGCAGAATACTGGCGCCTCGGGCCAGGGGCAGGAGCAACTCGACGATGGCAATGTCGAACGTCGCAGTGGTCAGCGCCAGGACCCGGTCCCGGGCCGTCATCGGCAGGACCTGCTCGACGGCCAGCATCAGGTTCATCAGGTTGCCACGGCTGATCGCCACGCCTTTGGGCTGGCCGGTGGAACCCGAGGTATACAGCACGTAGGCGAGCTGACCGGCGACGCAGGCCACTGCATTGAAGGTGTCGGTTGAAGCGCTGGCATCAATGTCGAGCAACGGCAGGCCGCTGTTCCACTGCGCCAACACACCGAGACTCGCCGCCGTGCCCAGGCACAACGTGGGCCGGGCCGCTTGAAGAATGTAGCGGCCACGCTCCGGTGGCGTGTCCTCGGCCAAGGGCACATACGCAGCGCCGGCCTTGAGCACCGCCAACATGGCCATTGGCAGGCGCGCGTCGCGAGGCAGGCTCAGCGCAACGCGGTCTTCGACACCGACGCCCTGGGCCTGCAACTTCGCCGCCAGCCGCTCGGCGGCCTGATCCAGTTCGGCGTAGGTCAGCTGTTCGTTGCCGGCCACGACGGCAATCGCCGCGGGCTGGCGGGCAACCTGAAGCGCAAAGGCCTGGAGGATGTCCTGATGACCGTTCACCGCGCGACCATCAATCCGCGCAAGATCCCGCTCGGCCGGCTGCCATGCCAGCTCACCCAACGGCTGATCGGACTGCTCGATCAACGCGTCGAGCAACGCCAGGTACTGTGCGGCCATCGCTTGCACGGTCTGTTCACGGAACAGGTCGCTGCTGTACTGCAAGCTCAGGGTGATGCCGTGCTCGCTGTCGCGCACATCCAGGTGCAGGTCGCACAGCGCGCTGTCCGGACGATTGTCCAGCGGTTCGGCAATGACGTCGGTGAGGTCGAAACGCTCCAGGGCATTACCCGGGAAATAGTTGAACATGACCTGGAACAGCGGGTTGTAACTCACCTGCCGAACCACGCCGAGTTGTTCGATCAGGTAATCGAACGGCAGATCCTGATGGGACTGGACCGACACGGACAGCGCCTGCAATTCGCTCATCAGTTGCAGCAGGCTGCGCTCGCCGGAAAGTTTCCTGCGGTACACCAGCGTGTTGACGAAGCAACCGACCAGAGGCTGCAACACCGCATGGTGCCGGTTGGCCGCTGGAACACCGACCAGAATGTCGTCTTCGCCGCTGCGACTGCGCAACAGCAACTGGAAAGCGGTCAGCATCGGGATGAAATTGCTCCAGCCGTGGCGGGCGCTGAACGCCTTCAGGCGGGCCGCCAGGTCCTCGGGCAAGCGTCGCTCGACGCGCCCTCCGGCCTGGCTGGCCTGGGCAGGTCGGGCAAAATCGGCCGCCAGGTCGAGCACTGGCAGTTCACCGGACAGTTGCTCGCGCCAGTAGGCCAGCTCTTGCGCGCACGCCTTGCTGCCCATCCACTGGTGCTGCCAGACGGCGTAGTCAGCGTATTGCATCGCCGGGGCGAGCTGTTGAGTCGACTGGCCCTGGCGGCGGTTGCGATATTGCTCGCACAAAGCGTCGATGATCAATTGCAGGGACCAGCCATCGGCAACGATGTGATGGCAGTTCAGCGACAGAACCGACACCTGCGGCGCCAGGCGATACAGCCGGGCGCGCAGCAACGGCGCCGCATCCAGCGCAAACGGGGTCATTGCATCCTGACGCAGCCGATCGTGCAGCGCTTCCTCGCTCGCCACATCGATCACCGGCAAATCAACTTCGGTCTGCGCCAGGATCACCTGGCTCGGCCCTTCGGCCCCGCTGACAAAGCCGCTGCGCAGCACCTCGTGCTGGTCGACTACCGCTTGCAACGCCGCACGCAGATCAGCGACATGCAGCTCGCCGGTCAGGCGTACCGCGCCCGCCAGGTTGTACGCCGGGCTCTGCGGATCGAGTTGCTGCAAGAACCAGAGACGTTGCTGGGCAAACGACAGCGGCAGCTTTTCCGGCCGTGGCAGCAGGGTTGGCGACGGTTTTACCGTACCGGCCTGGCTTTCCAGCCAATCGGCCATGGCGGTGATGGTCGGGCGCTCGAAGACCACGCGCAACGGCAAGTCCTTGCCTGTGAGTTTGCCGATCAGGCCAATCAGTTGAGTGGCCAGCAGCGAATGGCCGCCGAGTTCGAAGAAGTTGTCCTCGACGCCCACCTGTTCGAGCCCGAGCACGCTTTGCCAGGCTTCCACCAACTGGCCTTGCAACGCGCTGCTGGGTGCCACATAGCGGGCCTGGCTTTGCGCGGCGAAATCCGGAGCGGGCAAGGATTTGCGATCGATCTTGCCGTTGCCGTTGAGCGGGAAACGCTCCAGCAACACGAATGCACTCGGGATCATGTAGGCCGGCAGATTGCCCAGCACATGCTCGCGCAACGCCTCGATGCTGCACGCGACCTCAGCCACGACATAGGCCACCAGCACCTTGGAGCGCTGCTGGTCGTCGCGGGCCACCACCACCGCTTCCCGTACCCCTGGGTAACGGGTCAGGCAGGCTTCGATCTCGTCCAGTTCGATACGGTGGCCGCGAATCTTGACCTGATGGTCGGTGCGTCCGACGTATTCCAGATCCCCATTGGGCAGGAAGCGCGCCAGATCGCCGGTGCGATACAGACGCGAACCGTCGTTGGCGATCGGATCCGGCAGGAACACCGCCGCCGTGCGCGCCGGGTCGGCCATGTAGCCGCGCCCGACGCCGACACCGGCGACGAAAATCTCGCCCACTGCGCCAACCGGTATCGGTTGCAGATCAGCATTGAGCAGATACAGGCGATTGTTCAGCGTGGCGCGCCCGATCGGCACGTTGATGCGTTGTTCCGGCAAGCGTTCCAGCAGCGGGTGGAAGGCAACGTCATCGGAGCATTCGGCCGGACCGTAGGCGTTCACCAGCGGGATCGCCGGATAGCGCTCGAACCAGCGTCGCGCCAAGACTGGCGGCAAGGCCTCACCCGTGGCAAGAACCCAGCGCAGGGGCGACGTCTCCAGGCCGGCGTCAAGCAGGCTTTGCATCAATGACGGCACCGCTTCGAGGATGCTGACGCCATGCCGGCCGATGGCCGTTGCCAGCGCCTCGGGGTCCTGTACCACACAGTCACCGAGAATCACCGTGCGTGCGCCCAGCACCAGGCCCGCGAGGGTTTGCCAGACCGAGATGTCGAAGCACTGCGGTGCGGTCTGGGCGATCACGTCATTCGCATCGAGCCCCAGCCCCGGCAGTTTGCCCAGAATATTGTTGAGCATGCCCGCCTGGGCCACCATGGCGCCCTTCGGCGTGCCGGTGGAGCCGGAGGTGAAGATGCAATAGGCCAACGAGTCGCCGTGCACCGCGATGTTCAGGTTTTCATCGCTGTAGCCGCTCAGCACCGAGGGGTCATAACGCACGGCCTTGGGCCGCTGTTCGAGCAGATCCAGTGCCTGCATGGCCAACTCGCCCTGCCCCGCGCTGTGCACGAGCAACGGCGTGCGGCTCTGGCGCAGCACCTGGGCCAGGCGTTGGGCCGGGTTGCGTGGATCGAGCGGCAGCCAACCGGCACCGGCCTTGAGCGTGGCGACGATCATCACCACCAGGTCCAGCCCGCGCTCATCGAACACCGCGATCAGATCGTCGCTGCTTACCCCTTGTGCCCGCAGGTGCCGGGCCAGCCGGTTGGCGGCGCGGTTCAACTGATCGAACGTCAGGCTGTGCTCGCCATGGACTATGGCGACGCGCCCTGGATTCTGGCGGACCTGCTGCTGGAAGCGCTCGATGAACAACGGTTGCAGCAGTTGTTCGTCGGCCGCCAGGCCTCCACCGGCCCAGACCTGGTGCTGATGGCGGATTTCACTTTCATCGAGCATCGCCAGTTGATGCAAAGGCGTTGCGGAGTTCGCGCCCAAGGCCTCGCCCATGTTCAACAGCAGGGCACGGAAATGCCGCAGCATCTGCTCGACTTCTTCACGCAGGAACCAGTCGGTCTGGTAGGTCAGTTGCAGGTGCAGGCGTTCACCCGGCACGATGACCACCGTGATCGGGTAATTGGTGTGGGTGCGGTTGGCCATGTCGCTGATCAGGTAGTCCAACTGCCCCTGGCGCACGTCGGCGGCAATGGGCGCGTTCTCGAACACGAACAGACTCTGGAACAGGTCCTGGCGCTGCACGTCGCTCCAGCGCTGGATGTCGGCCAGGGACACACTCTCGTGTTCACGCAGGCTCAGGTTCTCGGTCTGCAAGGCTTTCAGCCACGGGCCCAGCGCGTCATCCGGGCGCCAGCTCCAGCGCAGCGGCAAGCTGTTGATGAACAGGCCGACGATGCTTTCCATACCTTGCAGGTGGACCGGACGACCGGCGACGGTGATACCGAACACCAGATCGCGATCGCCGCTGTAGCGCGCCAGCAACAGAGCCCAGGCACCCTGCACCAGCGTGTTGAGGGTCAGGCCGTGCTGCGCCGCGACGTTTTGCAGCGCCAAGGTCTGCTCAGGCTGCAGAAACTCGACACAGTCCTCGACCGGTTCACTGGCGCCCTGGATGCGGCCGACATGGCCGAAGCCGAACTCGTTTGGCGTGTCGAAACCCGCCAGGCGTTGTTGCCAGAAGGCCTGGTGGTCCTCCGGCTTCTGGGTTTCCAGCCAACGAATGAAATCGCGATAGGGACGGGGCGCCGGCAGGTTCAATCGACGGCCTTCCTGAGCGGCACGGTAACCGTTGAGGAAGTCCATCATGATGATCGAGAAGCACCAGGCATCCATCAGGATGTGGTGGTAGCTGCGCACGAACTGATAGGTGTCGGGCGCCAACTTGTACAGCCTGACCCGCATGAGCGGTGCCTTGGTGAAGTCCAGCCCTTCAGCGCGTTCCGCGCTGAGCAACTGCTCCAGACGCGCGTGCTGTTCGGCTTCGCTCAGGTGCGACCAATCCTCATAAGTGATCGGCAGTTCGACCTGCTTGTGCACCACTTGCATCGGCCGCTTCTGCTGCTTCCAGACGAAGGAGGTGCGCAGCAGTTCATGGCGTTCCACCACTTGCGCCCAAGCCTGGCGGAACGCCGCCAGGTCGAGGTTCGGCATGACCATGACGTGCCGGTATTGCAGCAGATACATGCCCTTGCCCGGGTGCATCAGGCTGTGGAACAGCAATCCTTGCTGCATGGGAGCCAGCGGGTAAATAGCTTCGATGTTGCGCGAAAGAGCTTTGACCTTGTCGTTCATGCTGACGGTATCCGAACCTGTAATGTTTGGGGACGCAGAGGTTTCACTGTTCGAGTTGTTCGAGCAGCCCCAGGAATTCATCGTCGGACAAGCCTGAGTCGGCGAAATCCGAAGCCGTGGCGCGGCCAACCGAGGGCGCCTGGCAATGTTCCAGCAAGGCTGTGAGCCGCTGCTGGAACTGCCGCGCCAACTCGCTCACCAGCGCCGGGTCATGGACCTGCGGCGCATAACGCCACTCCACATGCAACTGCCCTTCGTTGACCAGCGCCGTCACGTCCAGCCAATGCGTGCGGCGCGTGCTCTCGGCGCGCATGCCTGGACATACCGGCCGCGCCAGGCGCCAGAGGCGTGAAGCGCCGATCCATTGGTCGACCCGCCCCAGGTAGTTGAACGTCAACAGCGAGGCCGCAGCCAGGCCGTGCGCCGGATCCTGGCGCAACAGACCGTAGCCGATGCCTTGCTCGGGTACGCGGCGCAGGGCTTCCTTGGCCGCGATGATCGAGGGCTCCAGATCCCAGGAAGTGTCGACCGCCAGTGGATAGCGGCTGGTGTGCCAACCGATCGAGCGGGACAAATCGGGGGCCTGCTCCCAGCCGCTGCGGCCATGGCTTTCCAGCTCAAGGGTGACGCGCTCGCGATCCTGCCACTGGCCGATGACGCCGGCCAAAGCCGCCACCAGCAAATCCTGGACCTGGGTGCCATAGGCGGCGTGGCAGTCGCCCAGCAACAACTGCGTCTGCGCCGATGAGAGTTGCGTGTCCAGCGTCCGGCTTGCGCCGTAGGTATTCGCCTGTTCGGGGACAACGCCCTCTGCACGCAGTTGTTCGTGCCAGTAATCAACCTGGGCCAGTACGGCCGGCTCGCGGCGGTGCTGCTGCAGGGCCTCGCTCCACGCATGGAAACCCGCCGAGACGGCCGGCAACGCCAGGTCCGGTTGCAGGTAGAGACTTTCCAGCTCCTCCAGCAGCACCTGCCACGACACTGCATCGACGAGCAAGTGATGCGCCGTGCACAGCAGCTCCCGGCTCTGGGAGAAATACACCCAGCGAATCAACGGCGCCGTTGCCAGATCGAAGCCTTGCTGCCAGTGCTGCAACAGCGCTTCGCTCAGGGGTTGCTCCTCGACATGGAACAACCCGTTGACTTGGGATTGAGAGAACGCCTGGTAACGTTGTAGCCAACCATGCGCCGAGGCTTCGAAGACCAGGCGCAAGCTGGCGTGACGCTGCAACAGCGCGCCCACGGCCTGGGTAAACCGCGCCGGTTCCAATGGCTGGTCCAACGCCAGCAGCAACGACTGGTTCCAATACCCGGGCTGGTTTTGCTCCTGGGCGAAAAACCATTGCTGGATCGGCGTTAAGGCAAATGCCGTGGTGGGCTCGAGCACGGGAGGCTTGGCACCCTCCTTCGCCGCGCCAAGGTCAACCACGTGTTCGGCCCAGCCGCGCACGGTCGGGAACTCGAAAATCTGCTTGGGCTTGAGCTGCAGGCCCTGCTGCTTGGCCCGGGCGATGATTTGCAGACTCAGGATCGAGTCGCCACCAACGCTGAAAAAATTGTCATCGACCCGCAGCTCCGGGTTACTAAGAATTTCCCGAGCGATGTCGAGCAAGCGCTGTTCGAGACTGCGCTGCGGTGTTTGCACCACTCGCGCCAAGGCGCGCACGGTCTGTTCGGCGAACAGCTGCTTGGGCGTCATCAGGATGTTCTGCTGGCGCGCCAGCGCAATGATCTGCAAGCCGAGGATCGAGTCGCCGCCCAGGGCAAAGAAGTTGTCATCGGGCCCCAGGTCGGAATTGCCGAGCAGCCCGCGCCAGATGTCCAGCAATGCGCTTTCAACCGCGTCCAACGGCTGATCAAGCGATGTCTTCGCCGGCGCCTGGGCCGGCGCCTGCTCGTCCCATCGCAGCAATGCCTGGCGATCGACCTTGCCGTTGGGCAGCAAGGCGAAACCCTCGAGACAATGCCATTGGGCCGGTTGCATGTAGTCCGGCAGTTGCGCTTGCAGGGCAGCTTGAATGTCGGGCAGCGCGGCAGCTGGCGCGACGAGAAAAGCCACCAGGCGATTGCCGGTCAACGGCGAAGGGCTGTTCAGCACCTGCACGTCGCCGACCTGCGGCATCGCGCGCAATCGAGCCGCGACTTCGGCCGGTTCTACCCGGTAACCGCGGATCTTCACCTGCTCATCGAGCCGACCGAGAAACTCCACCTGCCCTTGATGATTGAGTCGAACCCGATCGCCGGTGCGATAGCCGTGCCGGCCAAAGCGGGCCCGGTCTGCGTCGGTCGCGCTGAGGTAGCCCAGCGCAACGGTCGCCCCCTCGACGTACAGCTCGCCACTGACGCCTTTCGGCAAGAGTGCGCCGGCGGGCGAACGCACGCTGACCTGGACATTCGGCAGGGGTCGACCCAGCGGCGCTGCGCCGCGGGTATCGACCTCATGGGTCAACACCCCGACGGTGGTTTCGCTGGGGCCGTAGTGGTTGACGATGCGCAAGTCCGGCTGCAAGGCGCGCAAGCGTGAAACCAGCGCCTGGCCCAGGGCCTCGCCGCCGGTCACCAGGCACTGGCGCGGCAACAAGCGCTGCGGATCATTGGCGACCAGCAAGGCGTTGAGGTGCGACGGCACGATTTTCAGCAGGTCCACGGGCTCGCGCTCAAGCACCGCAGCCAGCTCCTCGGCATCGAAAGCCAGCTCCTCGGCCAGCAGGCGCAGGCGCCGACCACTGAGCAGTGCACCGAACAACGCCGTGTGCCCCAGGTCGGTGGCGCAACTGGCCAGGCTTGCAAGGCTGGCATCGGCGGACAGGTCCAGGCGTTCAATGCACCCGGTTACGTAATGAATCAGGTTGGCCTGGCTGACCGCCACGCCCTTCGGCCGTCCGGTGGAGCCGGAGGTATAGACGACGTAAGCCGGCAGGTCTGCGGCCACGGCTGCGCGCAATGGCGATTCGCTGGACAACGACGCGGTTGGCAACGACAGCCACCGTACCGGTTCAGGCAGCCATTCGGGACGCTGGCCCTCGCCCACCCAGACCCGGGGCGTGGCATCCTCGCAGATGTCCTGCAAACGCGACTGCGGCCACTGCGGATCGAGGGCCAGGTACGTGGCGCCGCACTGCCAGGCCGCGAGCATGTGCATCACCAGCTCGCGGCTGCGGGGCAGGCACAAGGCGATGCGAGCACCCTCCAGGTTCGCGCCTGTCTGCAACCGCTCGCCACGGGCAACCACCGCTCGGCCCAGCTCGGCATAGCTCAATGTGCCTTGTTCGTCTTGCAGGGCAATCGACTCAGACTTGTGGGCGCACTGCTGGGCGAACGCCTGCCAGGCGTTGCTGACCGGGACCGGTAGGTCCTCGCCACTGAGGATCGATCGTTGCACGGACGGTAGCCAGTCGAGCTGGGCAAAAGGTACGTCCGGCTGGTCGATGACCGCGTGGACCAATGCAACGAACTGGTCGCAATAACCCTGGACTGTTTCGTGACGGTACAAAGCCTTGCTGTAACGCCACCGACAGAGGAAACCCTCCTCCTCATCCACCACAACCATGTTCAGTTCATGGGCCGCTCCACGCTGTTCCGACAACACGGCGTCCACGTACTGGTGAAAAGGCGCGGCACGTTCCTTGTTGAGCGTGAACATGTGCTGGAACAGCGGCGCCTTGCCCGCCTGACGCTCAAGGTTCAACTGCTTGACCAGGCGCGAGAACGGGTAGTGTCGGTGCGCGAGGGCCTGCTTGACGGTGGCGTCTACCTCACGGGCCCAGTCACGACTTGAAAGGTCTGGCTGCAAGCGACAGCGAACCGGCAGCGAGTTGACCAGATAGCCCGGCAAATTGAGGTGTTCGCGTCGCAAGCGCAGACCGCCGGCCGTACCCAGCACAAAATCGTCTTGCCCGGACAACACCCCGAGAAACTGTTGAAACAGCGAGAACCACCAGACGTAAGGCGTCACGCCCCATTCACGGGCCCGGGCCCTCGCCCTCGCCGTGGTGGCGGGATCGAAGCGAACCGGCAGCTCCATCCCTTCGAATGAGCGGTTACCGCCAAAGGCGAAATCCGTCGGCAACTCCAGCGTTGGAGCTTCGCTCAGTTGTGCCTGCCACCATGCCAGCTCCGCAGCTTCGGTCGCCTCGCTACGCACGTGCAGCTCACTGTTGTAGTTGCGATAGGCATCAGGATTGATTGCAGGCAACGGCTGACCATCGACCTGTGCGAACAGCTCGTTGAGCACGATATGGAACGTGGCCGGATCGGCAGCGATGTGATGGATCACCAGCAGCAGCGTGAGCTCGGTATGACCGTCCCGGGCGTTGCTCAGCACCACACCTCGGCTAATTTCACCGGCCTGGAGATTGAAAGGCCGGTCGGCCAGTTCGGCAATGCGTTGCTGCAAGGTATCGGTGTCCGCCGCCTGCAAGGCAACCCACTGCAACGGCTGGATATTTTCGCTACGACTCCACTGCACCAGGTCGCCGTTGCGTTCACCGTAGGCCGTGCTCAACACAGGGTAACGCCGCTGAATCGTGGCCCAGGCGTCTTGTAGGCGCCGAGGCAAGTCCTCCGTTACGAACTGCGCCTTGATTCGTCCTGCGTAAGCAAGGTTATAGGCACAACTGTCGGGTTCCAGTCGCTGAAGAAACCAGAGCGCCTGCTCATTGTCGGTCAGTGGCCGCGCATCAAGATAATCGGGATGCAGGGCCAGCCATTGCAACACTTCGTGCTCTCGCGAACGGAGCTCAGCTTCAAGTTCATCCGTCAAAGCACCTTGCGACCCGGGAACGATGTCCAGTTGACCTTCGGCTTCCGATAGGCGAATTCCACGCAGCCAGCAGCGATGCATCAGGCGATCGAGCATTTGATGTCCTTCATTTTGCTTGTTTGGAATAAGCCAGCCAATGCGGCGGCTTAATGCAAGAGCGGCGGGCTCAACCCGCCGGAGCAGGCTCGGCCATGGCGACCACGACCTTTCGCGCGCCCTGGAATGTCGAGCGGCCGTGGGCCACCAGCATGTTGTCGAGCATCAGCACGTCGCCCGCCTGCCAGGGGAAAGTCACCTGGCAGCGCTGCAGTACGCCGCGCACATGCTCCAGGGCTTCCAGCTCGATGGGTGAACCGTCCCCGTAGAAGACGTTACGTGGCACACCCTCTTCGCCAACGATGGAAATCAGCGTCTCGCGTACCGGCGCAGCGAGATTGGAGATATGAAACAGATGCGCCTGGTTGAACCATACCCACTCCCCGGTCACCGGATGCCGGGCCACGGCCTGGCAGACCTGGCGCGTGGACAGCTCGCCGTCGTCCGTCCATTGGAACTGGATGTGGTTGGCGCGACAGAATTGTTCCACCTGCGAGCGATCTTCGGTGCTGAACGCCTGCTGCCAGGGCAAGTCGAGGCCGTTGCCGTAGTTGCGCACGTACATCAGGCGTTTCTCGGCGAAGCGCTGGCGGATCGCCGGATCGAGTTGCTGGTAGACCCTGCGGCTATCGGCGATTGGGGTTTCACCACCCACAGCAGAAGCCTGTACGCAGTGGAACCAGATCTTCATCGGCCAATTGAGCGAATAGGACTGCTCGTTGTGCAGCGGGATGACCTGGTGGGCCGGGTATTCAGTGGAGGTGTATACGCGGTTGCTGAGCTTGGTGCGCGGCGTGGAGGCGTAGTCATAGGTCAGCAGCTCATGGCCAAAACCGCGGGCAAACTCCTCGAAATCGGCTTCCCCGTTGAAGGCAAAACCGCGGAAAAGGATGCCGCCGACACGCGGCAACTCGGCCTCGACGGCCTGCAGGATCTGCGCTCGGCTATCTTGCCAGCGAGCCCCCGTGGCTGGCGCTTCGAAAATGAACGGCAAGGTCTGCTCGTTGCCCGGTACGCCTTCCATGGATTGAACCTGTGCACGCGCCAAACCAGTTTCCATTTGTAATCCCTCGCCATTCCGATGAGCGTATTTTTCGAGAGCACAAACTAATACAAACGAGTAACAACCGCAATAGAGAATGATTGTCATTAATGACGATAGTATGACAGCTGCTACGATTCACTTGCCCTGAAGCACACTCTCGCGCTCAGCGATATGGGACATCAGCAGGTAAGCGGACCCCAGCAGGCCTTGCATCGTATCGGCATAACGACTGCGGTTCAGGTAAAGAAACTGACGGTTCTTCACGGCGAACAGGTTCCGCCATTGAGGGGACTGGCGGAAAGCTGCGGTGCTGGTTTCCGAATCGAGCAGCTCCTCGTAGGTGTCGATAATGAAATCACTGTCGAAGTCACCGATTCGCTCCAGGCTGTAGGGCACATTCTGCCGCGCCTCACGATACGCGGCGACACGCCCCAGCCCGAAATCAGCGATAACGTCATCCATCCCGCCACGGCCGATCAACTGGAAACCATCGGTATAGACTTCCAGCGTGGTGACCGTGATGCGCGCAGGGTCCTTGACGCGCTTCTTGAACTCGCTGACCACCCATTGGTATTCGCGAAGCATTTCTTCATAGCGCTGTTGCTTGCCGACCAGGTCGGCGAGTTCCTTGGCGTAGGTCTTGATATCGCTCTCTCGCGACGGCAACAGAACGACCGGGGCGATCTTGCTGAGCTTGTCCTTGAGGTCGGCGTGATAGGACAGGCCGATGATCAGGTCAGGCTTCAACGCCGCAATGGCTTCGAGGTCAGGCGACTGGTGCGAGCCGATGTATTGAATGCCCGTCACATCGAAGCGCTCCTGCGCGCCACGAAACAGCACATCCGAAAACAGCTTCTTGCGCCCTGTCGAGCCGCAGGGCTTGATACCCAACTCCAGCAACTGGGTGGTCAGGCTGAAATCATGCAAAGACACGATGCAACGCGGCGAAACGGGCACTTCAACCCGGCCGAAACTGTTCTCGAACACCTTGGTTTCAGCCGCGCCAGCAGGCATGGACAGCAATGCCAACGACACACACAGCATGCCGAGCAACCCTTGGAATATTCCCTTCACCCTTCCCCGCACGCGCTTGCCTCCAGATAACTTCAATATGAGCGTCGCTGTGTTCTCAGCGACTGCGTTGACGCGCCAACAAGACGATCAGATAAGGCGCTCCGATGATCGCGACCACCAGCCCTGCCGGTAACTGCAACGGTGGGAAAAGCCCCCGCCCCAGTGTGTCGCCCGCCAGCACCAGCAGCGCCCCCATCAACGCGGATAAAGGCATCAGGGCACCGTGGCGATCACCCGCCAGTTGGCGCGCCAGGTGCGGGGCCACCAGGCCGACAAAGGTCATGGTGCCGACATTCGCCACCGCTGCCGCCGTCAGCATGACGCTGCAAAGCAACAGGAAGGCCATGACACCCGTCACATTCAGGCCTCGGCTGAGGGCGACTTTTTCACCCAACTGCAACAGGTTCAACTGGCGATGAAAAAACAGCAACGGCGCCCCCGCCAGCAGCAACCAGGCGGCGAGACTATGGACCTGGGCCCAGCCGGCCCGATGCAAGCTGCCACCCAGCCACATCAAGGCTGACTCGACCTGGTCGATATTGCCGTAGGTGATGAGCAGGTCGGCAACCGCACTGAGCATGGCGGTCAGCCCGACGCCGACGAGGATCAAGCGCAGAGGCGAGATGCCCTGGCGCCACGACAGCAACGCGACGAAGAACGCCACGGCCAGCCCACCGGTCAGTGCCGCCAACGGATACAGCTCCAGCGGCAGCAGCGTGGGCCAGAGCACGATGATCAACAACATGGTGACGCTGGCGCCCGACTCCACGCCTACCAGGCCCGGCGCCGCCAGGGGATTGCGCGTCAACGATTGCATCAACAGGCCGGCCAGCGACATCGCCGCCCCGGCGAGGATCGCCAGCAAGACCCGCGGCAGGCGCAACTCCCACAGCAGGTTGCGCGTCGTCGGGTTGGCCTGGTCAGGGGCTGCCAGCGCTTGCCAGGCCTGGGCAACATCCAGTGAATAGCTGCCGACGGTCAGTGCGTACAGGGCCAACGCAACCAAGGCGAGCAGCAACACCAGCACCGAAATCAGGTCGATCGGCCGGGCCACCCAGGGCAGCAACGGCAGCATTCTGGGCAGGGTCAGCCCCAAGCGCATCATCGGACTTTCCTCAACACCAGTACCACGAAGATCGGCCCGCCGATCAGCGCCGTGACGATCCCGGTATTGAGCTCGAAGGGACGCACCACGGTCCTGGCGGCGATGTCCGCCAGGATCAGCAGGAGCGCGCCAAGCAAGGGCGCGGCCAGCAGCAACCGACGGTAGTCATCGCCGAACAACAGGCGCGCGGCGTGAGGCACCACCAGCCCGACAAAACCGATCGGCCCCGCCAGGGCCACGGCGCAGCCTGACAGCAGAACCACCGAAGCCAGGCCGAACAGACGCATCTTCAACAGGTTGACGCCCATGCCGGCGGCGGCTTGCGGACCCAGCCGATGCGCGTTCAGCGCGCGGACGTTGACCAGGCAGAGGAACATGCCCAACACGGCATACGGCCAGACCCACGCCTGCATCGAGCCTCCGGTCACCCCGATCGAGCCGGTGAGCCAGCGCCGCAGGCTGTCCAGCCCCTGCTGATCGAGCAACAGTAAAATCGAAGTGATAGCACTGAATAACGCCGCGATCATCGCCCCGGACAACGTCAGTCGAATCGGGTTGTGGCCCCTGCCCGCCAGCAGCAGGACACCAACGGCGGCGACCAGGGCGCCGCTGAAAGCAAACAGCGGGATCATCGACAGGTCGTGACCCGGCAGCACCAGCAAGCCGAACACGACGAACAATGCCGCGCCGCTGTTGATGCCGAGAATCCCCGGGTCGGCCAATGGGTTGTCGCCCACCGCCTGCATGATCGCACCGGCAAGGCCGAGACTCGCGCCCACCAGCATGGCCACCAGCAGACGGGGCAGGCGGCTGCCACGAATGACGCTCTGGTCGGGGCTGTCTGGCGAATAGGCGACCAAGGCCTGCCACGCCTCGCTCCAGGGGATGCTCTTGGCGCCCACCGCCAGATGCAGCAGCGCGGCCAGGGCAATCGCAATCAGCAGGCCCAGCCACACCGGCAAGCGCAAACCGTGGATCACATCGCCTCCCGCACAGCCGACGGCTGGCTACGGGTGGTTTGCGGGACACATAACGGATCGCCGGAATAAGGGTCGGTAATGATGTGCGCGTCCAGGTCAAAGACCGCCTTGAGATTCTCCCGGGTGAACACCTCGGCAGGCGCGCCCTGGGCCAGCAACCGACCCTCGCGCATCATCACCAGGTGATCGGCGTAACGCGCGGCCTGGTTGAGGTCGTGCAGCACCGCCACGATGGTCTTGCCTTGCTCACGCAGATCCACCAGCAATTCGAGCAACGTGATCTGGTGCGCGATGTCGAGAAAGGTCGTCGGTTCGTCCAGCAGGATCACCGGGGTGTCCTGGGCCAGGGTCATGGCGATCCAGCAGCGCTGCAACTGCCCGCCCGACAGGGTGGCCAGCGAACGATCCAGCAACGGCCCGATACCCGCCAGTTCGATGGCGCGATCAATCGCCTGCTGGTCCTGGTCGGACCATTGGCGCCACCAGCTCTGCCAGGGGAAGCGCCCCTGCATCACCAGCTCCCGCACGCTCATGCCGGCCGGCGACGTAGTGCGCTGGGGCAACAGCGCCATTCGTTGCGCCAATGCGCGGCGTGAGTACTGTCCCAACGATTTTCCGCCCAGATGCACGTCACCCGCGCTCGGCCGCAACATATGCGCCAGTACATTAAGCAGCGTGGTCTTGCCGCAGCCGTTGGCCCCGATCAACGCGGTGAAGCAACCCTCGGGAATATCCAGGCTGACACCGTTGAGAATCTGTTGCTCGCCATAGCTCAGCCGCACGTTGCTGGCTTTCAGCATGACCGTCCCTCCAACGCCCTAGAGGGCCTGATCGTTTCGTCCATCGTACAGATCCCCCTGGATCATTTCCCCCTGACAACACAGGGAAATCCACCAAGGGCCAAAAAAGTGGGGCACAGAATATGTCGAAACCAAAATAATTTCGCTACAAGCCTGACAATATTAATGCAAACCCTTATCATTCACAGTCAGATTATGGCCAGTAGACACTAACCTCGTTCGTCTGCCCGATGCCGCTGGACCGGGACAGCAGGCCTGCGAAGACAAAAACAACCCCAAGGACTTCCTCGATGCTCGTCAGAAAAACAATAGTTGGCACCGAAAAACGTTACGTCTCGCGTCATCCTGCGTTTCACCTGAGCACGCTGGCACTGGCTTTGGGGAGCATTTTTTCAGCACAGGCGATGGCCGCTCAAGAAGAGGCCGCCGACAAGGCCCCTCTTCAACTCGGCGAAATCAACATCAACGCCGCCGCGGTGGAAAACCCGACGGCGCCGCTGGCCGGCAAAGTCGCCTTGCGTAACGGCAGCGCCACCAAATCCAACGCAGCCATCACCGAAACGCCGCAATCGGTTTCCGTGGTGACCGCCGATGAAATGCGTGATCGCAAGTCCGACACTCTGGCAGATGCCCTGAGCTATACCCCGGGTTTCACCAGCCAGCCAAGTAGCTTCAACCGCACCTCCGACCGGTTCCGCATGCGCGGATTCGACGTCGAATCCGCCACCGGCGGTTCGCTACGCGACGGCATGCGCTTGCAGTACAACTCTTACGACGGTGTGCAGGAACCCTATGGTCTGGAACGCGTGGAGGTCGTGCGCGGCGCGGCTTCGGTGTTGTACGGCCAACTGTCGCCCGGTGGCTTCGTCAACGGCGTGAGCAAACGCCCGACCGAAACCCCACAGCACGAGCTGGGGATGCAATACGGCAACCATGATCGCAAGCAACTGACCGCCGACTTCAGCGGGCCGCTCGGCGACAGCGAAGTCCTCAGCTACCGCTTGACCATGCTCAAGCGCGACAGCGACACCCAGCAGGACTACATCAACGACGACAAGCTCTATATCGCCCCGGCCCTGACCTGGCGCCCCAATGAAGATACGTCGCTGACCCTGCTCTCGTTCTATCAGAAGAGCGACACCCGTTTCTCCGCCCCGCTGCCCTATCAATTGGTCAAGGGCGTGGGCAACGGGCCGGTCACCATCGGCCGCCACGATTTTATCGGCGAGCCCGATTACGACGACATGAATGGCGAGATGTCCGCCATCGGTTATGAGTTCGAACACCGCTTCGATGAGCACACCCGTATCAGCAACAAGCTCCGTTACTACGAAGCGGATGTGAAGTGGAAATACATGCAGGCACAGACCAGCACGGCAGCCATCAACGGAGCAGCCAATACCGGCGTCCTTCGTCGTCAGTACAGTGACCGGCGCGAGCGTTCCCGGGCGCTGGCCAGCGACACCAACATCGAGACGCGCTGGAACATTGGCGGTATTGAAAACACCTTCCTGGTGGGCGCGGATACCTATGATGCGTCGTATGACTCGCACAATTTCCGCGCCAACTCGACATCGATCAATATCGGTGACTACAACTACGGCCAGCCAGTTGTTGTAGACAAGAGCCGGAACCGTGATCGTGGTTCGCAGATCGATACCTTCCAGACCGGCATCTACCTGCAAGACCAGATCAAGTTCGATGATCACTGGCTGCTGCTGTTGGGCGGTCGCCATGACTGGGCCGACCAGGACCAGGAAGGCTTCGCCACCGGCCAGAAGCTGAGCCAGGACGACGAATCCACCACCTGGCGCGCCGGCCTGGTGTACGAGGCCGATAACGGCTTGGCCCCTTACATCAGCTACAGCGAATCGTTCTTCCCGGTAGCGGTTGCCGATGCTCCTGGCCAGACGTTCGAGCCGACCGAAGGCAAGCAGTATGAAATCGGTATCCGCTACCAGCCTCCTGGCAGCAATACGCTGTTGAGCGCAGCGGTTTATGAGCTGACCCAGGAAAACGTCGTCAAGCGCGACCTCGCCGGTAACAACCCGCAGCAGATCGGCGAACAGCGCTCCCGTGGCCTCGAACTGGAAGCCAAGAGCGACGTCACGCCTCAACTGACAGTCATCGCGACGTATGCTTACACCGATTCACGCATCACCAAAAGCGTAGTCCAGAGCGAAGTCGGCCAGCGCAGCGAAGATACGCCTTACCACCAGGCTGCGCTGTGGGCTGATTACAACTTCGCGCTCTTCGGCGTGCCACAGCTGAAGGTGGGCGGCGGCGCGCGCTACAAAGGCACCACACAGGCGTCGGGCATCGATTCACAATTGCCCGCCTACACCCTGTTCGATGCCATGGCCAGCTACCAGATCGACAAGAACTGGGACGTCTCCCTCAATGCGAACAACGTGACAAACAAGAAATACGTTTACTGCGAAGCAGCCATCTGCCGCTACGGCGACGAGCGCGAGCTGGTGACCTCCGTCAACTTCCGCTGGTAAAACCCTGGCTCGGTCGGCGCCGACAAGCGCCGACCGAGCCATTTCGCGCAGAACGAAAACCTTTTCAAGCCCGCTGCCCCCCTTCATCGCACCCGCCCCTCTGAATTCTCTTTTGACTTGACGCATCAGATGTCGATCGTCATATTACGATCATCATAAGACAGACAATAACCGGCCAAGAGGGTTGATCCATGGAAACTGGAAGTGCATCAGCGATTGCGCAAGCGCAGCCAGAGGCATCGCGTTCAGCCTTGACCGGTCGAGTCGTGGCCCTGCTCGCAGGCCTCGCGGCGATTGGCATGCTTTCCACCAACATCATCCTTCCAGCGTTCCCGGTCATTGGCGATGACTTGGGCGTGACCGCCCGCGAACTGGGCCTGACACTCTCCAGCTACTTCGTCACCTTTGCCCTGGGCCAGTTGGTGGTCGGGCCGCTGGCCGATCGTTATGGGCGCAAGAAGCTGGTGCTGGGCGGATTGTCGGTGTTCATGGTCGGGACCGTCATCGCAGGGCTCGCCACCACACTCGATGTCATGATCGCCGGGCGCATCGTCCAGGCATTGGGTGTGTGCGCTGCCTCGGTGCTGTCGCGCGCCATCGCTCGGGATCTGTTCGAAGGCGAGACGTTGTCCCGCGCCCTGTCGTTGACGATGGTTGCCACCGCCGCCGCGCCAGGTTTCTCGCCCTTGGTGGGCAGCGTGCTGTCCGTCACGCTAGGGTGGCGCGCGATGTTTATCCTGGTTGGATTGGCGGCAGTCGTACTCGCCTTCTTCTACGTCCGCGACCTCGGTGAAACCCATCCCGCTGACCGCCGGGCGCCGCACTCCACCGGCAGCGTCGTGCGCGCTTACGCAAGGCTGATGGGGGACAAGCGCTTTATCCTCCCCGCCCTGTCGATGAGCCTGCTGCTGAGCGGCTTGTTCGCTTCTTTCGCGGCCGCCCCGGCGATCCTGATGAAAGGCATCGGCCTGACGTCAGTGCAAGCCGGCCTGTATTTCGCCTCGACGGTGTTCGTCGTGTTCGCCGCCGGCATGGCAGCCCCGCGCCTGGCGCACCGCTACGGCACGCGCACCATCGCCTTGCTGGGCATTGCCTGCGCCATGCTCGGCGGTGGCCTGCTTGTGGTCGGGCCGGCTGACCCAGGCCTGGGCTGGTATGCCGTCTCGATGGTGACGTTTCTCTGGGGCATGGGCCTGGCGAACCCGCTGGGCACCGCCATCACCATGGGGCCTTTCGGCAAGGAGGCCGGCATGGCCTCGGCGTTGTTGGGATTCTTGTCCATGGGCGCGGCGGCGCTGACCACCTGGCTGGCCTCCGTATTGAGCTTTTCGCCCATCACCACGCTGGGCGCGATCCAAGCGCTGACCTGCCTGATCGCGCTGCTGTTCTTCTTGCGCCGCTGAACCGACGTCAGTCTTCCCAGCGACGGAACAGCACGCTGGCGTTGACGCCACCAAAGCCGAACCCATTCGACAGCGCATGGGTGATCGGCATCTTCCGCGACTTCAGGCCAACCAGATCGAGCCCGCTGGCCGCCTCATCCGGATGAAGCAGGTTCAGCGTCGGCGGCACGATCTGATCACGAAGCGCGAGGACGGTGAAGATGGCTTCGATGCCTCCGGCGGCGCCCAACAGATGCCCGGTGGCGGATTTTGTCGAGGTGATCGCCACACCGGAGTCCACGCCGAACACCGCGCGAATCGCCGCCAGCTCTCCCGCGTCGCCAACCTGGGTGGAGGTCGCGTGAGCGTTGATGTGCTGCACCTCGGCGGGGCTGATACCGGCCTGGCGCAGCGCCTGTTCCATGGCGCGGCGGGCACCGTTGCCATCCTCCGGTCCTGCGGTCAGGTGATAGGCATCGGCACTGGTGCCATAACCGACCAGCTCAGCCAGGGGCTTGGCGCCACGTGCCAACGCATGCTCCAGCGACTCGATCACCAGCAAACCGGCGCCTTCGGCCATGACAAAACCGTCGCGATCACGATCAAACGGCCGCGAGGCCTCTTGCGGGCGCTCGGCGAACCCGGTAGACAGCGCGCGAGCTGCCGCGAAACAGCCCAGTGTCACGCGGTCTATCGCCGCCTCGGTACCGCCGCAGATGGCAATGTCCGCCTCGCCACTCCTGATCAGCCGGGCCGCATCGCCGATGGCCTGCACACCGGCGGCGCAAGCCGTGACGGGTGCGCCCAGCGGCCCTTTGAACGCATGCCGGATCGACACCTGCCCGGCCGCCATGTTGGCCAGGAAAGCCGGCGCGGTGAACGGCGACAAACGACGCGGGCCACGACTGTCCGTGGTGCGCACGGCATCGGCAATCGTGGCGAAACCACCCACGCCCGAGGAAATGATCGTGGCGGTCCGCTCCTGATCGATGGCCTCGACGGGATGCCAGCCGGCCTGCTCCAGGGCTTCGTGAGCCGCCACCAGGGCGAACTCGATGAAGCGGTCCATCTTCTTGCGATCCTTGGGCGCGATGAGGCGCTCCGGGTCGTAGCCGGCAACGCCGTCCTCTTCAAGGGTCGGCACCTGCCCACCCACCGCGACGCCGGTGCCTTCGGTGACGTCGACGGACAGATTGCGAATGCCGGAATGCCCGGCCAGCAATCGCTGCCACACCTCATCCACGACGCAACCCAGCGGCCCGACCATGCCCACACCGGTGACGACGATTCGTTTCAGACCTTGGTGATTTTTCATGCTGCCCTCTTCGTCTCGGGACGGATCTTGAACCAGATGGAATACATCGCCGGCAGGAATACCAGCGTCATGATGCTGCCGACGAACGTGCCGCCGATCAGGGTGTAGGCCAGCGTTCCCCAGAACACCGAATGGGTCAGCGGAATGAACGCCAGGATCGCCGCCAGCGCCGTGAGCAGCACCGGCCTGGCTCGCTGCACCGTGGCTTCGATCACCGCGTGGAACGGATCGAGGCCTTCATTGGCGTTGTGATGGATCTGCCCGATCAGGATCAACGTATTGCGCATCAGGATGCCCGACAGCGCGATCAGCCCGACCAGCGCGTTGATGCCGAACGGCTGATTGAAGATCAGCAGCGTCGGCACCACGCCAATCAAGCCCAGCGGTGCGGTAAGGAAAACCATGATCATCGCCGAGACCGAACGCACTTGCAGGATGATGATCAGCAGCGTCATGGCGACCATGATCGGCACCAGCGGCACGATGGCCTTGCCGGCCTTGCCCGACTCCTCGATCGCGCCCGCCTGCTCGATCCGGTAGCCGCTGGGCAATCTGTCGATCACAGGTTGCAGCTGCTTGATGATTGCGCTGGAGACATCCGGAGGTTGCAGGCCTTCGGCGATGTCGCCGCGCACGGTCATGGTCGGCGTGCGATCACGTCGGCGCAGGATCGGGTCCTCCATGCGCACATCGACTTCGCCCACCTGGGACAGCGGAATCCGCTGGCCCGTCGCGCCCACCAGGGTAAAGCCGTCTATTTTCGCGGGGTCGAGGCGGATATCGCCGGCAGCGCGGCCGACCACCTGCACCGAGCGGATGTCCTCGCGGACCGCCGTGATCGGCACGCCCGTGAGCAGGAACTGCAGTTGCTGGGCGACTGCGCTGGACGTCAGCCCCACCGCCTGCAAGCGGTCCTGGTCGAGGTTGAAATGCAGCGTCGGCACCAGCGGCCCCCAATCGGTGTTGACGGTCCTCATCAGTGGGCTTGCCTGCATGATGCCCTCAACCTGGCTGGCGATCTCGCGCAGTTTCGCCGGATCCGGCCCCATCACCCGATAGGCCACGGGGAACGGCGAGTACGGGCCAAACACCAGTTGGGTCACCCGCACCCGCGCCTCTGGGGCAAGCCCTTCGGCGACCGCTTCACGCAGACGGAACTTGAGGGCTTCGCGTGCCTCCTGGCTGTCGGTCAGGACCACGATCTTGGCGAAGGACGGGTCGGGGAGCTCCGGCGCCATCGCCAGGTAGAAACGCGGCGCGCCTTGACCGATATAGGCGGTGACGATCTTCGCCTCTTCCTGCTGTTGCAGCCAGGCTTCGACCTTCGCGGTGGTGGCGCTGGTCTGCTCGATGGAGGTGCCATAAGGCATCTGCACTTCCACCAGCACCTCTGGGCGGTCCGAGGTCGGGAAGAACTGCTTCTTCACCAGGCCCATGCCCACAATCGCCACGAAGAACGTTGCGATCACCGTCCCGGCCACCCACCACTTGCGTGCGATGACGCGGGTCAGTATCTGGCGGAAGCGGTTGTAATGGCGGGTGTTGTAGATGGCCGCGTGACCACCCTCGACCGGCTTGATGTCGGGCAACAGCTTGACACCCAGGTACGGCGTGAACGCCACCGCGACCACCCAGGAAGCGATCAGCGCAATACCGACGATCCAGAACATGTTGCTGGTGTACTCGCCCGCGGTCGATTGGGCGAAGCCATTGGGCATGAAGCCGATGGCGGTTACCAGGGTGCCGGAAAGCATTGGCGCGGCCGTGTGGCTCCAGGCATAGGCGGAGGCCTTGATCCGGTCGTAGCCCTCCTCCATCTTCACCACCATCATTTCAATGGCAATGATGGCGTCATCCACCAGCAGCCCGAGCGCCAGGATCAGCGACCCCAAGGTAATGCGGTCGAAGTTCTTGCCGGTGGCGGCCATGACCACGAACACCACCGCCAGGGTCAGCGGCACCGCCGCCGCGACCACCACCCCGACGCGCCAGCCCATGCTCAGGAAGCAGACAAGCATCACCACCAGCAGCGCGACGAAGAACTTGACCATGAACTCGCCGACGGCCGAGTCGATGTTCACCGATTGGTCGGTGACCTTGGTCAGCGTCATACCCAGTGGCATGCCCGCATTGATATTGCTGGTTTCCACATCCAGCGCTTTGCCCAGGTCGAGGCCGTTCCAGCCCTCGCGCATGATCACGCCCAGCAACAGCGCCTCTTCGCCGCCGTTGCGCACCAGGAATGTGGCCGGGTCTTCGTAGCCGCGCTCGACGGTCGCCACGTCCGACAGTTTCAGCGAGCGACCTTGTACCACCACCGGTGTATCGCGAATCTTCTGCAACTTGTCGAAGGCGCCGTCCAGGCGCAGGAAGACCTGCGGCCCGACGGTTTCGATCGACCCCGCTGGCGTGAGCATGTTCTGGCCGTTGAGGGCGGCAAAGATTTCCTGCGGCGAAACCCCCAGGGTCGCCAACCGATCATGGGAAAAGGACACAAAAATCCGTTCGGCCTGCTCGCCAATGATGTTGACCTTTTTTACGCCCGGCACGTGCAGCAGCCGTTGGCGCAACGCCTCGGCGTCACGCACCAGCAATCGCTGCGGCTCGCCTTTGGCTTTCAGGGCGAACAGCGCAAAGGTCACGTCGGAAAACTCGTCGTTGACCATCGGCCCGATGACGCCGGCCGGCAGCTTGATTGCCTCGTCGGCGAGCTTCTTGCGCGCCTGGTAGAACTCCTCCTGGACCTGGGACGGCGGCGTGCGGTCGACCAGCGACACCATGGTGAACGCGAGCCCCGGGCGCGTATAGGTTTCCGTGCGGTCGTACCACTTCAATTCCTGCAGGCGTTTTTCCAGCGGCTCGGCGACCTGGTCCTGCATCTCCTGGGCCGTCGCCCCTGGCCAGGCGGTGATGACGGTAAGTTGCTTGACGGTGAACGGCGGATCTTCCGCGCGGCCCAGCTGGAAGAACGCCAGGACACCCGCGACTGCAATCAGGAACAACAGGAACATCGTGATCGAGCGCTCGCGAACGGCGAGCGCCGAGAGATTGAAGCTCATGGGCGATTCTCCGCAACCTGCACATCGCCCGGTTGAGCCAGCCTCACCTCTTCACCGTCGCGTAGCAGATGGGCGCCAAGCGCGACGATCCGCTCGCCGACTTTCAGCTCGCCCGAGACTTGCGCAGTGTCGTCGCTCAGGCCCAGTAGCTGGAGCGGACGCCAGGAAACTTTTGCCGGTTCACCGGCGATCACCCAGACGCCGGCGCCTTTGCCCGAGTCGTGCAGCGCGGCGATCGGCACTTGCAGCGCCTGCCCCAACCGGGTGCCCGGACTGATCCGCAGCGTCACCGTCGAACCCAGCGGGGCATTGGCCAGCGCGCCCTCCAACACATAACGTGCCTCAAAGGTGCGTGTCACCCGATCGGCGGAATCCGACAGCCACCTGAGCTTGGCGTTAACCGTCGCGGCGGCGTTGCCATAAAGCGTCGCCTGCGCGGTTGCGCCGGGGGCGGGCCGCAGGGTCTCGGGCAACTGCACAGCGGCTTCGCGCTGGCCTGCACGCGCCAGTCGCACGACGATTTGGCCAGGGCTGACGACTTGCCCGGGCTCGGCCAGGGTCTCCATCACCACGCCATCGGCATCAGCCAGCAGCACCGCATAACCGGACGCATTGCGCGCTACGTCAGCCTGCGCCTGGGCGGCGCTGAGTTGCGCTTTCGCGGTGTCGGCGGCGGCCTTGATCTGGTCGTAGCCCGAGGCGGAAATGGCGCCCGCAGCGACCAGGTCGCGATACCGCGCCTCGTCATCCGCGGTCTGCCTGGCCCGCGCCCGGGCCGCGGCGACGGCCTCCTGCCGCGCGCGTGCCTGCAAGCCCAGGTCGATGGGATCGAGGCGCATGAGTGGCTGGCCCCGCTTGACGGTCTGGCCAGTGTCGACCAGACGTTCGAGCACCTTGCCGGAAACCCGGAAACCCAAATCGCTCTGGACGCGGGCGGTCACCACGCCGGTGAAGGCGCGCGAGGTATCGGACGCCGCCGATACCTCGGACACCCGCACCAACGGCGCCAGCGTGCGCGGATCCTTGGTGGTGGACGAATCGCCGCACGCCGTCAGAACGAGCGGCAACAAGCAAGCGGCAATGGTGACAGGTCGGCGCCGGAGCATAGGGTCCCTTACTTGAACGCTAGGATGGAAGGCGCATTCTCAATGCTTGTGACCATTTCTGTCAATCGTCACTAAAACACCAATTGATCGGACGCCCGTCTTCTGAGCACTGTACGTTCTGGCCTAAATGACAAGATAAAAACCGTTGAGAGCAAGATGATTTGACTTTAAGTGACCAATAATTAGTATGGTCACAAATAATCTCCACTCAAGGAAATACGATGCCTCCCCTGCGCCCTATTGCTCTTCTAATGAGTGCCAGCCTCATGGCAGGTTGCGCGGTCGGCCCGGATTACCAACGTGCCGCCGCGCCGCTTTCGAGCCGGTACCTGGGCCAGCCTGCGGTCGAACAGCGCTCCACGGCCGCACCGACCCTGCTGGTCAACTGGTGGGAAGGCTTCGCTGATCCCACCCTCACCGCCTTCATCCAACAAGCCCTGGAACAGAACCTGGACCTGGCGCAAGCGTCGGCGCGCGTCACCCAGGCACGGGCTGGCCTGGGCGCGGCCAACGCCGCTTTGCTGCCCTCGGGCAACATCAGTGGCCAGGCCGCGCGCTCATACCAATCGGTCGAGACCCCGCTCGGCCAGGTGCTGGACTCGACGCCCGGCTACGACCGATACGGAAACTTCTACGAGCTCAACCTTGGTGCCAGCTGGGAGATAGACGCCTTCGGTGGCCTGCGCCGCGGGCGCGAGGCGGCGTTG
The DNA here is from genome assembly GCF_051132075.1 of Pseudomonas sp. R3-56. Lineage (NCBI taxonomy): Bacteria > Pseudomonadati > Pseudomonadota > Gammaproteobacteria > Pseudomonadales > Pseudomonadaceae > Pseudomonas > Pseudomonas sp. R3-56. The sequence goes on from NZ_CP071657.1 coordinate 3,377,370, forward strand.
GCCGAATACCAGGCGTCGGAGGCCGGTGCCGTCGCCACGCGTCTGGCCGTTGCCGCGCAGGTCGCCGACGTCTACATCACCGTGCGGGGTTTACAGACCCGGCTGGACATCGCGAACCGCCAGGTCAGGACGCAGCAGGACCTGCTGGAAAAAGTCCGATTGCTCTACAGCAAAGGCCTGGCCGCCAGCTATCAGGTCCGCCAGACCGAGGGACAATTGTCAGAGGTACAGGCCACCGTGCCGGTCTTGCAAGCCGGGTTGGACGCGGCCATGAATGCGCTGGATGTGATGCTCGGCACGCCACCTGGCACCCATCGCCCGCAATTGGCTCAGGTGGGCGATATTCCTCTCGCGCCACCGATGGCGACGACAGGAACCCCTGCGGACCTGCTTCGGCGTCGACCTGACCTCATCGTCGCCGAGCGCCGCCTGGCGGCCTCCAACGCACGGATCGGCGAGGCCGTCGCCGAGTATTATCCGAAGTTCTCCCTCAGCGCCTTGCTCGGCAGTGCCACGGCGGTGTCCGGCGGCAATCTTTTCAGCGGCGGGGCCAGCCAGTCGGCGGGTGTGCTGGGGCTGCGCTGGAGGCTCTTCGATTTCGCCCGCATCAACGCGCAGATCGAACAGGCCAAGGGCCAGGAAGCCGAAGCGCTGGCGGCTTATCGCCAGTCGGTGTTGCGCGCCACCGAGGAGGTTGAAAACGCCCTCAGCGCCCTGGTGAACCGCGAAGCCCAGGCGACGACTCTTGCTCAAGGGGAAACGTCGCTGACCCAGGCTCGTCAATCGACATTTGTCGCCTACCGGAAAGGTACGGCCAGCCTGATCGATGTGCTCAATGCCGATGAGACACTGCTGCGCACGTCCGACACCCGAGCGCAGGCGCGAACGGAATCGGCACGGGCGGCAGTCGCGGCCTTTCGGGCGCTCGGCGGTGGCTGGCAACCGCCTGAGAAAACGCCCGTGGCAACCCGGTGATCATTCCTTGAAATGGTCACTAATTGGCGATATCAGGCAAGGCTATTCACGTGAGGTGCGAGGGAGCTTGCTCCCGCTGGGCTGCACAGCAGCCCCATCCCTGAGCCCCTGGCTCAGGGCATAAGACTGCGCAGGATCAGGTTGGAAGTGAGCGTAGGCGCTTCCTCGACGAAATCGAGGTTGTACTGCAGCAGCAACGGATTGACGAACGGCCGCAGCGCCAGGTGAATGGCTTCGACGGTTTCGTCCAGCGGCGTCTTGCGCTCAAACTCGCCGAGCTCACGACCTTCCCGGACGATCTGCAGCACGAAGCTCTTGATCTGCTCGTTGTAGATTTGTGAACTGGGCCAGCGCTCCGAGGCCGAGAACGCAGCGATGTCGTAGAGCTTGCGCTCATTGAAGAACAGGTCCACGCCCGTCGCGATCACGGTCTTGACCAGCCGGCGAAAACGCTCCGTCGCCGACAGCCCTTCTTCCTGGATGGCTGCTTCGACGGCCGCAACGATTTTCGACAGGCAATTGGCGCAGATAGCCTCGCCGATCGCCTGCTTGGAATCGAAGAATTTATAGATGTACGCCTTGGAAAAACCGATGGCCTTGGCCAGGTCGGACACCGTGGTCTTGCCATAACCGTACTGGCTGAAGTGTTCATTGGCGGCCGCGACAATCTGATCGCGAATATCGTGATCGACGGGGCCGCGGGCGCTGGGCGAGGTAATGGATGGCTGGTTCATGGGGGCAGCTTACGCACCCGAAAGGTCGCTGACAACTCATGACCTTTCCGGAATAAAGTCACAAACGCCCCCCTTCGGGCCGGCCATCCTTTGGCTGTCAGCCAATCACATCGGCATACACTGCCCTGTCGACATTGCCCCCGGACAGCACCACCCCGACCTTCTTCCCCTCCATCAACCCACGCTCCTGGATCAACCCTGCCAGTGCCGCAGCGCCAGCACCTTCGGCGAGGTTATGGGTGTCGGTGTAATAGACGCGCATGGCCTCGGCAATCTGCTGGTCACTGACCGCCACGATCCGCGCCGCCGCGGCGCGGTAGATGGCCAAGGCTTCGGGAATCGGCCTGCGCACGGCAAGGCCGTCGGCGAAGGTGTTGGCCGAAGCGGTTTCGCAGATTTCTCCGGTTTCAAATGACATTTTTGCAGCCGTTGCCTCGGTAGACACCACGCCTACAACCTGGGTTTGCAAGCCCAGGGCATCACGCGCGGCAATCACTGCGCAAATCCCCGAGCCACAGCCGATGGGTACGTAGACGGTGTCCAGGTCGGGCACAGCCTTGAACAGCTCAAGGGCATAGGTGGCGACGCCCTTGACCAGCTCGGTATGAAACGGCGGCACGAGAAACAGGCCCTGCGCTTGCGCCAGGCGTGCCGCCTCCTCCCGGGCCTCATCGAAATCGCGGCCGTATTCGATCACTTCGCCACCGAAGCCGCGCATGGCGTTATTCTTTTCGATCGAGTTACCCTCCGGCACCACAATCAACGCCCTCAGTCCCGAGGCGCTGGCCGACAACGCCAGGCTCTGTCCGTGGTTGCCACGGGTGGCGGTGACGATCCCCTTTGCTTGCGGGTGCTCACGCTTGAGCCAATGCATGAAGGTAATGCCGCCACGCACCTTGAAAGCCCCGGTGGGGGTATGGTTTTCGTGCTTGACCCACACCGTGCATCCCAGCCGCTGCGCCAACAAGGGCCAGGCGTACTGGGCGGTGGCGGGCATGACTTGATAGACCTGCCGAGCCGCTTGTTCAATCTCGTCGAGCGTCAGTGTGTACATGAGAATGGCCTCCTGGAATTTCGTCCAGTCTAGCCAGGGGCGCCGAGCCCCGGCTTTCAAAAAACCGACCTGACTTTTCCTGCGCTGCTTCACTACTATGGACATCATGAGCCATCGCAACCGCCCACAGCCGCCGCGCAAGACTGAATCGACCCGTCGCATCGAGGCAGGGCCGTGGGCGATCGAATTGCTCCCCGGCTGCGCCTATGCAGCGCGCTACATCGCGAGCCAGTCGGCGATCGGTTTCGCGTTCGACAGCCAGCGCGGCTTGCATGCGATCGGCAGCGACCGGGTGCAGCCCTTCAATGCGCTGCCCAACGGGCTGGCGTTCGTCCCGGCCCAGTGCGACGTGTATTCACAGTCACCTCATGGCGGCGAATACCTGCGCCTGATACGCACCGATGGTTTCGTGCTTGAAGGCGATCACCCCTTCAACAATCGCATCGACCCTCGGGCCATTGCGCTCGCGCAGCGCATGCGTCGCGCGCTCCTGCACGGTTCGATCGACGACGATTGGGAGGCTTGGGCCCTGGCACTGGCCGAATGCGCGGCAGCGGAAAACTCCAAGTCGGCAAGGCCCCAAGGTTCCCTCACCGACAGCCGGATGCGCTTGCTGGATGAATTCATCGACGCAGGCCTCGATCAGCCATTGGCCGTACCGGCGATGGCGCAGCTGCTGGGGCTGTCCGAGGGCTACTTCATGCGTGCGTTCAAGGCCGCGACAGGCAAGAGCCCCCATGGCTACCTCATCGACCGACGCCTCGCCAAGGCCCGGGCGCTGATACGCGATTGCTCGGCCACACTGCCAGAAATCGCCCTCGCCTGCGGTTTCAGCTCACAAGCGCACATGACAACGACGTTCAAGCAGCGCCTTGGTGTGAGTCCGGCGCAATTGCGTCAAATGACGAAATGCATTTGACGTCCTTGACTTAATGGTCCAGTTTTCAAGGACAGCATCTCACCGGACGTTGTGCTGGATACACCCCATTCGTGAATCAGAGGACCGCTGCCGCCTATGATCGATGTACGAAGAATCTGCGCCGTTGAGTCTTGTTGGGTGCGCCTGTGTCGCTGATCCCCCTGGTTGTGTGCGACGACTCCACCATGGCGCGCAAGCAGGTGTTGCGTGCGCTGCCGCAAGATTGGCCGGTTTCAGTCACCGAGGCGGTCAACGGTCGCCAGGCGATGGATGCCATACGCCAGGGCCTTGGCCACGTGGTGCTGCTCGACCTGACCATGCCGGAGATGGATGGTTATCAAGTATTGAGTGCCTTGCGCGCCGAGGGCTTGAAAGCGCAGGTCATCGTGATTTCCGGCGACGTCCAGGACGAAGCGGTACGCCGGGTGCATGAACTGGGCGCACTGGCGTTCCTGAAAAAACCTTTCGACGAAAACCAGTTGCGCCAGACGCTCACCGGGCTGGGTCTACTGACTCAACCCGGCCAGGCACCGCTGCAAAATCGACCGGTACCGAACGCGGCCATCAGTTTCCAGGATGCGTTCCGCGAGACGGTGAACGTTGCCATCGGCCAGGCCGCGGCGCTGATTGCCAAGGTCCTGGGCGTCTTCGTGCAATTGCCGGTGCCGAACGTGAACATCCTCGAAGTCGGGGAACTGCACATGGCGCTGAACGACGTCGGCAGCTCCCAGCAACTCACGGCCATCTGCCAAGGCTTTATCGGCAGCGGCATCGCCGGTGAAGCACTGCTGATATTCCATGACTCGGAGATCGCCGACATCGGGCAACTGATGCAGCGCGAGAGCGCCGACTATTCGGACCTGGAGATGCTGGTGGACCTTTCCAGCATCCTGATCGGTGCTTGCCTGAGCAGCATCGCCGAACAGATCGACGTGATTTTTTCCCAGGGGCATCCGCAGATTCTGGGTCAGCATGCAGCAATCGAGGAATTGATCCGCGCCAACCGCGTCCACTGGAAAAAGACCCTGGCGGTGGAAATCAGCTATGGCCTGGAAGGCCAGGATATCCGCTTCGACCTGTTGCTGCTGTTCACGGAAGACTCCATCGAGCGGCTAACCCACAAACTCGCCTACCTGATGAACTGAGCCATGAGCGAATCCATCGATCTGAACGAATTCCACTGGTTGCTGGCCATCGTTCAGAGCATCGACGTCGGCGTGGTGGTACTTGATCGCGAGTACCGCGTACAGGTCTGGAACACCTTCATGGAGAACCGCTCCGGCGTGCAGCCCAAGGATGCCCAGAACCGCAACTTCTTCAGCCTGTTTCCTGAAATCGATCGCCCCTGGTTCAGCCGCAAGGTCGAGAGCGTCGCGACCCTCGGCACGCCGGCATTCACGGTCTGGGAGCAGCGCCCGTACCTGATGCGGTTCAAGAGCTACCAGCCGATCACCGGCCAGGAAGAGTTCATGTACCAGAACACCACGCTGCTGCCGCTGCGCTCGCCCGACAACCGGATCAATCACATCTGCCTGGTGATCTACGACGTCACTGACGTCGCCACCAACCGCCATCAGATCCAGGCCGCCAACGCACAGTTGCAACTGCTGTCCAGCACCGATCGCCTGACCGGCCTGTACAACCGTGGTCATTGGGAAGCCAGCCTGAAAGCCGCCTACGCCCGCCATCAACGCTACGGCAATGCGCTGAGCCTGGTGATGCTCGACATCGATCACTTCAAGCGGGTCAACGACACCTACGGTCATCAGGCCGGCGACAAGGTCATCGAGCAAGTCGCCCGACTGTTACACGAGCATGTGCGCGAATCCGACGTCGCCGGGCGTTACGGCGGCGAAGAGTTCGGCGTGGTGCTATCGGACACCGACTCGGCCGGCGGGCAGATTTTCGCCGAGCGCCTGCGCAAGGCAGTTGAAGAGTCGCTGGTGCAGTACAACGGCCAGGACATAAGTTTCACCGTCAGCCTGGGCGTGGCCGACCTGAGCCAGCCCGCCAACGACCACGCCGAACTGATCGCCAGGGCCGACCAGGCGCTGTACACGTCGAAAAAGACCGGACGCAATCGCGTGACGGTTCACGGCCACTAATTCACAGATCCTGTGGGAAGCCCGCTCGAGATTGCGGTGTAGCAGCCAGCAGGGATGTTGAATGTGACGGCCCCATCGCGAGCAAGCTCGCTCCCACAGTTGAATGTAGTGAGCATAGATCCCGAGGCCACTTCAGATCCCTGTGGGAGCGAGCTTGCTCGCGATGACGGCGGCATATCCAACATCTATCCAGGCCGCTAGATCGCTATCGCGAGCAAGCTCGCTGTTTCAATTTTATTGGTCTGTCCAATCTAGTTTTTTATCTGATTGGTCTTGCCAATATTTTTTCCGCCGTGTAGTTTCGAGCCAACATCAGCGGCGCAGCTCACTGCGCGCCTACAACAAGAAAGAGCGTCCCGGTCCCGGCAGCCGTGCGCTCACTTCCCCTCCTACCGCGTGCAGCCAGCCTCCGCTTGCGCGCCAGCCAAGGAGCATCAACATGCTGACTGTCGTCTGTAACGAACCCGGCTCGCTAACCGCCATCGAACGTGAAATGCCCGTCAGGAAACCGCGAGAGGTCCTGATTCGAGTCAAGCGTGTCGGCGTCTGCGGCACCGATCTGCATATTTTCAGCGGCAACCAGCCCTTCCTCGAGTACCCGCGCGTCATGGGTCATGAGTTCTCCGGAATTGTCGAAGCCAGCGACGCCTCCAGCGACCTGGCTGTCGGTGATGTCGTCTACGTGATGCCCTATCTCTCCTGCGGCACTTGCGTTGCCTGCCGTCAAGGCAAGACCAACTGCTGCACCCGCATCCAGGTACTGGGCGTCCATTGCGACGGCGCCTTCACTCAATACCTGAGCGTTCCCCAGGAGTTCGTGCACAAGGCCGTGGGGGTTTCCCTGGACCAGGCGGCGATGATTGAATTTCTTTCCATCGGAGCCCACGCCGTACGTCGCTCGAACGTCCAGGCAGACAAACACGCCCTGGTGGTCGGCACCGGCCCGATCGGCATGGCGGCGGCGATCTTCGCGAGCCTGCGCGGGGCGAAAGTCACCGTACTGGATACCCGCCAGGATCGCCTGGCGTTCTGCAAGGAACATCTGGATATCTACGCGGCCGTGCACATCGGCGAAGGCGACAAGCAGGCCTTGGCCGAACTGACCGGGGGGGACTTCTTCGACGTGGTATTTGATGCCACCGGCAACGCCCGGGCGATGGAGCGCGGATTCGAATTCATCGCCCACGGTGGCACCTACGTGATGATCTCGGTGGTACGGGACTCGATTACTTTTTCCGATCCTGAATTTCACAAGCGTGAAGCCACGCTGATGGGCAGCCGCAACGCCACCCGGGAAGATTTCCAGTACGTCGAGCAATGTTTGCGCCAGGGCTTGATTCCCGATGCAGCCCTGAACACCCATCGGCTGCTGCTGAGCGACGTGGCCCACTCCTTCTCCACATTGCTCGACCCCAACCAGGGTGTGGTCAAGGCGATCATCGAGTGCTAGGCAACGGAGGACACCGTATGAACCCGCCTGCTTCCACCTTGCTTGTCCTGGCGTCCGGTGACGATGTTGCCGTAGCCCGGGGCGACATTCCCGAAGGTCAAAGCCTCAGCGCCGATGGCGTCACGCTGACCGCCCGACAACCGATTCCATCCGGTCACAAGATCGCCCTGCGCCCGGTGTCGGCCGGCCATCGGGTACTTAAATACGGGCAGACTATCGGCCAGGCAACTCGAGACATAGAGCCCGGCGATCACGTCCACGTGCACAACCTGGACATGTCTGCGACCAATGCCGAACACAGCGTCCGGAACGTCTATGTGCCCACATTGCCGAGCGCTCGCCCCGCTACGTTCGAAGGTTATCTGCGTGACGATGGACGCGTCGGCACGCGCAACTACATTGGCGTGATTTCCAGCGTCAACTGCTCGGCGACCGTCTGCAAGCACATCGCCAAGGCCTTTTCATCCGAGCGGCTGAAAGACTTCCCCAACGTCGACGGTGTCGTCGCAATCACCCATGGCAGTGGCTGTGGCATGGGGGCCAAGGGTGAAGGCATCGACATCCTCAAGCGCACCTTGCGCGGGTATGCCGATCACGCCAATTTCGCCGGGGTGCTGTTGATCGGCCTCGGTTGCGAGGTCAACCAACTCACCCCGCTCATGGATGAACTGGGTGATCGCCGCGCTGCACTCAAGGCCAGCCTGATCATTCAGGACGAAGGCGGAACCCGCGAAGCCGTGCAACGGGGTATTGCCGCTATTGAGACGATGCTGCCCATCGTCAACCAATGCCGGCGCACGGCCGTCGCCGCCAGCCACCTGTGCGTGGGTCTGCAATGTGGCGGCTCGGATGGCTACTCAGGCATCACGGCCAACCCGGCGCTCGGCGCGGCCGTGGACCTGCTGGTGCAACAGGGCGGCACCGCGATCCTTTCGGAAACCCCGGAGATCTATGGCGCCGAGCACCTGCTGACAGCCCGCGCCGCGTCCGCCGACATCTCGGCGAAACTGATGGAGCGCATCCATTGGTGGGAAACCTATGTGCAACACAACGACGGCGACATGAACAACAACCCTTCACCGGGCAACAAGGCCGGAGGCATCACCACCATTCTGGAAAAATCCCTGGGCGCGGTGGCAAAAGCCGGCTCGACCGGGCTGATGGGGGTCTATCATTACGCTGAAAAAATCGATACCCGGGGCCTGGTGTTCATGGACACCCCCGGCTACGACCCGGTGTCCGCGACCGGCCAGGTGGCGGGCGGTGCCAATCTCATCTGCTTCACCACGGGTCGCGGCTCGACCTACGGCTGCAAGCCCACGCCCTCTTTGAAGATCGCCACCAACACCCGCCTGTTCCAGCACATGGAGCTGGACATGGATTTCAACGCCGGTGGCATTGTCGACGGTGTGGAGTCGGTGGCCGAGGCCGGTGAACGGTTGTTCCGGTTGATGCTGCAGACCGCTTCCGGAAGCCGCACCCGCAGCGAGGAAAACGGCCTGGGCGATAACGAATTCCTGCCCTGGCAGATCGGTGCGGTGATGTGAGTCGTTGCACTCTTTCCCACATGAATGAATACGATCAAGCGGCTATGGTAGCCTTTGCGGACTCTCAGATGGACGCCCACCCATGGTCTCACCGATCAATCCCGCCGAACGCAAGCCGTACCAGAAAATCGCTGATCAACTGCGCAACTACATTGCCGAGGGGGAGTTCAAGACGGGCGCAAGACTTCCCCCCGAGCGAGATTTGACCCAGCTTCTCGGGGTTTCCAGGCCGTCCCTTCGCGAGGCGCTGATCGCCCTGGAAATCGACGGCGACATCGAGATCAAGATGGGCTCCGGCGTTTACGTACGGGCCAGGTCCGGCGATGCAAAAAAACCGAGCATGACCTTGGGCGAGAGTCCCTCGAAACTCATGCAGGCTCGTGCCTTGATCGAGGGCGAGTCGGTGATCCTGGCGTGTCTGCATGGCAAGAAAAGCGACTACCGCTACCTGCAGGAATGCATCGATGCCATGCGCGCGAGCATCGCCAGTGGTCTGCCGCCGTTGGAGGATGACCGCAGATTTCATCAGCGCCTGGCGAAAATGAGCGGCAACTCCGCCCTGGTGCGGATCATCACCGCCCTGTTCGATGAACGTCACAATCCGATTTCGGCGCACCTGAGCAAACACGCGGAGAACGCACTGACGTGGGAGGCGGCAGTCGTCGAACATGAAGCAATCCTGCACGCCGTGTCTACCAAGGACGTGCTCGGAGCACAAACCTCGATGCGCCAGCACCTGAGCCGCTCGGAAAACCGCTGGCTGCGGGCGCTCGAACCTGAAGCCCCCGCCGGCTAGCCCACACATTCAATCCTCTGAACACAAAACCTGTGGCGAGGGGATTTATCCCCGCTGGGGTGCGCAGCGCCCCCAATCCGGTTGAATACGATTTGCCTGCTGCACCGAGGTGCCTGGGTTCAGGGCTGCTGCGCAGCCCAGCGGGGATAAATCCCCTCGCCACAAAAGCCCCGGCGTCCTGACGCTTGCCTCGATTGATGCTGGTACCCGCTTTTGTGGCGAGGGAGCTTGCTCCCGCTGGGGTGCGCAGCGACCCCAATCCGGTTGAACGCGATTAGCCTGATGCACCGAGGTGCCCGTTTCAGGGGCTGCTGCGCAGCCCAGCGGGGATAAATCCCCTCGCCACAAAAGCCCCGGCGTCCTGACGCTTGCCTCGATTGATGCTGGTACCGCTTTTGTGGCGAGGGAGCTTGCTCCCGCTGGGGTGCGCAGCGCCCCCAAACCGGTTGAATACGATTGGCCTGATGCACCGAGGTGTCTGTTTCAGGGGCTGCTGCGCAGCCCAGCGGGAGCAAGCTCCCTCGCCACGGGTTCGTGTAGGCAGTTGGGTATGGAATGCACCGACACGCCTGCACTCCTGCCTCGTTTCCCTACCGGTACCCGCTTTTGTGGCGAGGGAGCTTGCTCCCGCTGGGGTGCGCAGCGACCCCAAACCGGTTGAATACGACTTGCCTGATACACCGAGGTGCCTGGGTTCAGGACTGCTGCGCAGCCCAGCGGGAGCAAGCTCCCTCGCCACGGGTTCGTGTAGGCAGTTGGGTATGGAATGCACCGACACGCCTGCACTCCTGCCTCGTTTCCCTACCGGTACCCGCTTTTGTGGCGAGGGAGCTAGCTCCCGCTGGGGTGCGCAGCGCCCCCAAACCGGTCGAACGCGATTTGCCTGATGCACCGAGGTGCCTGTTTCAGGGCTGCTGCGCAGCCCAGCGGGAGCAAGCTCCCTCGCCACGGGTTCGTGTAGGCAGTTGGGTATGGTATGCACCGACGCGTCTGCACTCCTGCCTCGTTTCCCTACCGGTACCCGCTTTTGTGGCGAGGGAGCTTGCTCCCGCTGGGGTGCGCAGCGCCCCCAAACCGGTCGAACGCGATTTGCCTGATGCACCGAGGTGTCTGTTTCAGGTGCTGCTGCGCAGCCCAGCGGGAGCAAGCTCCCTCGCCACGGGGTGTTGCTCGGGATTTAGTGTGCTGTTTGGTCCAGTTGTAGGCGCACGGCCAGTTCCACGCCGCGGATTTCCGCCAGGCCCTTGAGGCGGCCGATCAGGGAGTAGCCGGGATTGCTCTTGCGATGCTGGTCGTCGAGCAACTGATGCCCATGATCTGGACGCAGCGGCAAGCGCGGGCCGCCTTCGCGCTCGCGCCGGCGCTCTTCGGCCACCAGGGCACTGATGACCCCGACCATATCGACGTCCCCAGCCAGGTGATGAGCTTCATGAAAGCTGCGTGGATCGGCTTCCCGACGGGTCGAACGCAGGTGAGTGAAGTAGATGAACGGCGCAAAGTGCCTGGCCATCGCCACCAGGTCGTTGTCTTCGCGCACGCCATAGGAGCCGGTACAGAATGTCAGCCCATTGGCCGGGCTTGGCGCGGCATCCAGCAGCCATTGGGCATCTTCGGCGGTAGAAAGGATGCGCGGCAGCCCGAGCAATGCCCGGGGCGGGTCGTCCGGATGGATCGCCATGCGCACGCCCACCTCCTCCGCGACCGGAATCACCGCGCGCAGAAAATACCCCAGGTGCTCACGCAACCTGGCCTCGTCGATGTCGGCGTAGGTACGCAGCAACTCGCGGAATTTGTCCAGGCTGTAGTGTTCTTCGGCGCCGGGCAATCCAGCGATCAGGGTATCGACCAAGGCTTCGCGCCCGGCCGGCGACAGTTGTTCGAAATGGGCCTTGGCCTGCTGGATATCCTCGGCGCTGTACTCGTCCTGCGCTCCCGGCCGCTGGAGGATGAACAGGTCGAAGGCGGCGAACGCAGTCTGGTCGAAGCGCAAGGCCCAACCGCCATCCGCCAGTTCGTACGTCAAGTCGGTACGGGTCCAGTCCAGCACCGGCATGAAGTTGTAGCAGACGATATCGATACCGCAGCTCGCCAGGTTACGCACGCTTTGCTGGTAGTTGGCGATGTACTCGTCACGACGTCCGCAGCCGCGCTTGATGTCTTCGTGCACCGGAATGCTTTCCACCACCGACCAGGTCAGGCCGGCGGCTTCGATCAGCGCCTTGCGCGCCGCGATGGCGTCCACCGGCCAGACCTGGCCATTGGGAATCTCGTGCAACGCGGTGACGATGCCGGTCGCACCGGTCTGGCGAACGTCCGCCAGGGAAATCGGATCTTTGGGGCCAAACCAACGCCATGTCTGTTCCATGTTTTTCTCCTTGTTATCAGTTGGGTGTGGCAAAAGTGTGCAACAGGCTGTCGACGCCATCGCGGGTCAAGGCGTCATAGGCGCGGTGCACGGCGTCGCGAAACGCGGCGCGAGCTGACAGCGCCGGCGGGAAGACTTCTTCAAGGTCGAGAAAAGCATCGACCCGCGATGCGCCGTCGAAGCGTCCCGCAACGTCGGCAAAGGTTGCGCTCAGCGGGTCGTCAACCACATGCGCCGGTCGGCCGGGCAACGGCTGCGTGCAGTAATAAATCCAGGCGGCAATTCCCAACGCGGTGCAGTCGATGCCGCGCCCGTGGTCGAGCAATTGCTCTGCGCCGAGCAACCAGCGTTGCGGCAGTTTTTGCGAACCGTCCATGGCGATCTGGCGCAAGCGATGTTGCAGGCTGTCGTTGGCGAAGCGCGCCAGCAGGTCGCGACCGTAAACCAACAGGTCGATCCCTGCCGGCATGTCCAGCGTAGGCGCGGCTTCCTCGGTCATGTAGCGCTCGATGAAATGCGCCAGCCTCACATCGCTGACGGCCTCGAAGACTGACTCATGCCCGGCCAGCAGCCCCACATAGGCCAGCAACGAATGGCTGCCGTTGAGCATGCGCAATTTCATGGTTTCGAACGGGCGCACATCGTCGACCATCTGCACGCCTTCGGCTTCCCAGTCCGGTCGGCCAAGGGGAAAGTGGTCCTCGATCACCCACTGGCTGAAGCTTTCACAGACCACGGCGGCGCGGTCATGGCAGTCCAATTGTCGCTCCAGCCGGGTGAAGGATTCCTCGTCCATGGCCGGCACGATGCGGTCGACCATGCAACTGGGAAACGCCACCTGTTGCTCGATCCACTGCGCCAGCGCCTGATCCTGCAACGCCGCCAATGCGCTTACCGCCTGGCGGGTGCGCTGGCCGTTGTCGGGCATGTTGTCACAGCACAACACGGTAAACGCCGGGACGCCCGCGGCGCGACGACGGCGCAGGGCTTCCAGGACGATGCCGGGCGCCGAGCGCGGCGCCTGCGGATGGGCGATGTCATGGGCAATTGTCGGATCCTCACGGCGCAACTGCCCTGAAGAAGGGCTCAGGCAGTAGCCTTTTTCAGTGACGGTGAGCGTGACGATCCGCGTCTGCGGCGCGGCCATGCGTTGCAACAACTGCTCCAGCTCCTGACCGCCCTCGCCCGCATACAAGGCCTCGCGCAATACCCCGATTTCCCGCAGCGTGACCTGCTCGCGGTCACGATACTCCGCCACATGGTAACGACCGTCCTGCTCGCGCAATTGCTCGACCAAAGCGTGATTGGAGCGCAGGTTGGCGCTGCACAAGCCCCAGTCGCTGTCGCCGTGGCGATTGAGATTGCGTTGCAGGTACACCGCCTGATGCGCCCGGTGAAAGGCCCCCAGGCCCAGGTGCACGATGCCGATCTCGCGGGCCTGGCCAGTGGCGGGAACGCGTTGGTTGAGCGCCATGGCTATCCTCCTTCAGGGATGGTCGAGGGCTGGACGCGGCTGGACGCCTGCATCGGCCTGCGGCGCGACACCTGCCACCGCCAGCGGCTTGACGTAACGCGCCACGCACAGCGCACCGATGATAGTCAGCAGGCCCGCCAGCAGGAACGCGCTGGTGAACGAGCCGGTGAACTGGACGATGAACCCGGTCAGGGTCGGCCCGATGATGCCCGAGGTGTTGGCCAGGAAATGCATGAAACCACTGACGCCGCCGACACGCGCCGCAGGCACCGTATCCTGGATGATCGCCCAATAGATCGCGCCGGTGAGGTAGAGGAAAAACACCGCCAGCGCCACCAGGATGACGGCCGGATATAGCGTCTTCACCACCCCGGCGACGCCGATGCAACCGGCGCAGGCCAACAGGCAAGTCACCAGCACGACTTTGCGCGAGAACATGATCCGCCCGGTCTTCTTGAACACGAAGTCGGAAATGAACCCACCCAATGCCAGACCCAGGAAGCCCAGCAGCCAGGGGATGACCGTGGCGATGCTCATGTCCTTGACGTTCAGGCCGTGGGCCATGGTGAGATAACTGGGGAACCAGGTCAGGAAGAAGAACAGCGTGTAGTTATAGGAAAAGAACGCCAGGGAGGTGAACAGCACCGTCGGCTGCTTGAGGTAGAACCGCAGCGGGAATACCGGTTGCGACGCCAGCTCGCTCTGCCCCTCCGCCCGCAGGATATCCTCGGCGCCCTCGCCCTCGGGCTTTTCCTTGACGAACTTGTACCAGATTGCCGCCCAGATCAGGCCGACCAGCATGATGATGATGAACGACACCTTCCAGCCGTAGGTGACCGCAATGAAGCCCACCACCGGACCGGAAATCGCCCCGCCCAGCGGCGTGCCGGACATCGAGGCACCTAGGGCTCGTGCCCGGCGCTTGGGGGTGTACCAGTTGTTCACCATCTTGCTGGTGGTGACGCTCAGCGGACCTTCGCCCATGCCGAACAGGATCCGGATGAGCACCAGCGACGCGAAGCCCACCGTCAGCACCGTAAGGCCGCTGAACAACGACCACAGGACCATGGCCAGCAGCAACGTGGTCTTGGCGCCATAACGGTCGGCGGCCCAGCCACCGATGAAGTTGAAGGCGGCATAACCGACGAAAAAGCTGCTGAAGATCATGCCCATCTCACCCGTACTCAGACCGTAGTCCTTCTGGATGAACGGCGCCGCCACAGACAATGCCGACCGGTCGAGGTAATTGATCACCCCGGCCAGGAACAGCATGATGATGATTAAGCTACGTCCTTGACCAAACATGGTGGAACCTCCCGCTTGTTGTGTTTATTCGGTGAGGGTGCCCATGACAGGCACGATGAAACCGGTGATGCAGACGGCTCAGTGAAGGGCGCTCGTCAGCTCCACCAGGACTTTTCGGGTTTGCTCGGGGTGCTTCTCGATCAGGTCGATGGCGCCGGGCATTTCATCGAAGCTGACGCGATGGCTGATCAGGTCCTGGACCTGCAATTTGCCGCTGGCGATCAGTTCGATCACCTGGGGGAACTTGCGGTTGTTGAGCCTGGAACCGACCAGAGTCAATTCCTTCTTGATCATCTCCAACTGCACCAGATCGCTGGGCGTGGCATTGAAGCCGAGCAATCCGATGCGCCCGGCCGGCGAGGCCAGGCGCACCATCTGCGGCATCAGCGCCGGAATGCAGGCAGCGTCGACGATCAACGGCACGCCCTCGCCCTGGGTGTGCTCACGCATCAGCGCTTCGACATCGACTTGCTGGCCGTTGAGGGTGCGACTGGCGCCCAGCGCACGCGCTGTCTCCAGGCGACTGTCGATGACATCGGTCACGGTGATGTCGGTCATTCCCAGCGCCCGGGCCATTTGCACCAGGGTCAGGCCGATCACGCCGGCGCCGTAGATCAACACGCTGTCACCCGGCTGCGGCTGCATCCGATCGAGCACGTTCAGGGCAATGGAATAAGGCTCCACCAGGGCGCCGTGGCTGAGGGACATCGAATCGGGCAAGCGGTGGGCGTTCTCGGCCGGGACGCAGACCTGCTCGCTGAAGCCGCCGTCACGATGCACGCCGATCACTTGCAGCCGCGTGCAGACGTTCGGCCGCCCAATGCGGCAGGGATAACAGGTGCCGCAACTGATCACCGGATCGATGCACACCCGGTCGCCTGTCTGGAGGTGCTCGACACCTTCACCGACCTGGCGGATCACTCCGGAGAATTCATGGCCGGTGACCCTGGGGAAACGCACGAATGCGTTCTGCCCGTGAATGATGTGCATGTCCGAGCCACAGATGCCGGCATACGCCACATCGACCAGCACCTCGCCACGAGCGACCTCGGGGCGGTCGACCTGGGCCAGGCCGAACTCGAAGGGTGCTCTTACCTGGAACGCTTTCATCGGAAGACTCCTGGCGGGACATTCGTCCCGTTTCCTTGAATGGGTTGAAACCGTTTCACCAATGCCACAGCGTGCCGTCTTCAAGACGGTTTACCGGCAGGCTGGCGCGTTTGTAGGGGTATTGGCGGGCAAGCTCTTCATCGATATCGACGCCATGCCCTGGTGCTTCGCCCGGGGTGAAATGGCCGTCCTCGAAGCGATACGCATGAGGGAAGACCTCATCGATGCGGTCTTCGTGAGGCATGTGTTCCTGGATGCCGAAGTTCGGCACCCACGTATCGAAATGCAGGGCCGCGCCCATGCACACCGGTGACAGGTCGGTGGCCCCGTGAAAACCGGTACGCACCTGGAACAGCGCGGCGAAATCGGCAATTCGCCGCACGTGGGTAATGCCGCCGGCATGCACCAGCGTCGTGCGGATGTAGTCGATCAACTGTTCCTGGATCAGCTCGCGGCAGTCATGGATCGAGTTGAACACCTCGCCCACCGCCAGCGGCGTGGTGGTGTGCTGGCGGATCAGGCGGAAGCTCTGCTGGTTTTCCGCTGGCGTGCAGTCTTCCAGCCAGAACAGGTTGTACGGTTCCACCGCCTTGCCCAGACGCCCGGCCTCGATGGGCGTCAGGCGATGATGCACGTCGTGGAGAATGTGCAGGTCATCGCCAAAACGCTCGCGCACGGCGGCAAACAGCTTGGGTACATAGTTGAGGTATTTGGCGGTGTCCCAGACGTGTTCCGCGGGCAGGTCGCTGTCGGCCGGTTCATAACGTTCGCCACTGCGTTTGGCGACCCCGTACGTCGTGGCAATGCCCGGGACTCCGCATTGCACCCGCACGGCCTTGTAGCCCAGCTCGACGTGACGGGCGACTTCGTCCAGGCAGCCTTCGATGTCCTTGCCGGTGGCGTGCCCGTAGACCATCACCCGCTCACGGCTCTTGCCGCCGAGCAATTGGTACAGCGGCATGTTCGCGGCCTTGGCCTTGATGTCCCAGAGCGCCACGTCGACGGCGGCGATGGCCGTCATGGTCACCGGCCCCCGACGCCAGTATGCGCCGCGATAGAGGTACTGCCAGATGTCCTCGATGCGATGGGCATCGCGGCCGATCAACGCCGGAAGAACGTGCTCTTCCAGATAGGCGACGACGGCCAGTTCGCGGCCATTCAACGTGGCATCGCCGATGCCGTAGATGCCTTCGTCGGTGACAATCTTCAACGTGACCAGGTTGCGCCCCGGGCAGGTAACGATGACACGCGCTTCAACGATTTTCATAAGTCAGACCTGTTCGACAAAAGGAAGTGAGGACGTGCCCATGCTCGGCATGGCCGCCTGCGGAATCAGCGCGCCCCGGTACTGGACGACCTCGGCAGCCAGGCGATGGCCCCAGCGGGCGGCCTGCTGCGGATCACCGCCGCGCAGATGGCAGGCCAGGTACGCAGCGTTGAACGAATCACCGGCAGCGGTGGTGTCGATGACCTGCGCGACGGTCTGCGCGGGCACTTCGAAACGCCCCTCGGGACACTGGATCAGGCAACTGGCCGCGCCACGCTTGAGGGCGACTTCGCGGACTCCCGCCTCGGCGTAGGCGCTGAACAAGGCATCAGGGTCGTGGTAGCCGAACAGGCTCGCGTCGTCTTCCCAAGTCACCAGCGCCAGGTCGCTCAGGTGCAGCAGATCGCGATAGGCCTGCCGAGCCGTTTCAGGGTCGGGCCAAAGGTGGGGACGGTAGTTGTTGTCGAAGACAATGCGCGTGCCCGCCCGGCGAGCCCGATGCAAGGCATGGATCAGGCGCTCGCGCCCCTCCGGCAGGAGGATCGCCAGGGTGATGCCGCTCAGGTAGACATAGTCGTAATCGGCCAGCGCAGCGATCATGGCCTCGGCCTCGGCGCCTTCGAACATGCGCCGCGCCGCCGCTTCCCCGCGCCAGTAGAGGAACCGCCGCTCGCCGTGTGGATCGGTCTGGATGAAGTACAACCCCGGCAGCGCATCCTCGATCACCCGGACATGCGCATCGCCAATGCCTTCGTCCAGCCAGGACTGGCGCATGGCCGCGCTGAATGCGTCGTTGCCCACCGCGGTCATGTAGTCCACGGCGACGGCGCCACGTGGATTCAATCGGGCCAGGTAGACCGCGGTGTTAAGCGTATCGCCACCGAAGGTCTGCGTGATCTCGGCATCCGGCCCGCCGCGCACCTCGATCATGCACTCACCCACCAGCGCGACCTTCAGCGGTCGGGGGAAGCGGGTGTCCGGGCCATGGTTGAGTGTCAAATCCATCACTACGCGCCTTTCTTGTTTTTAAAACGGCGTTTCATTTTTATCTCAAGGCCCGAGTCTAGTCAGATTTCCGGCCTCGTCAAGCAAAAATGAAACAGCGTTTTGTTCTGCTTGCGTATATCCTTGGGTTTTACTTTCACGTTGGAGCCTTCATGGACAACAGCGTCATTCCCAACAACGATCTGGTGTCGGCGGTTGGCCGGACCATGGCCGTGCTCGAAGCCCTGGCCGAGCATCCGGAAGAAAGCGGCGTGTCGGAAATCGCCACCAAACTGGACATGTCCAAGGCCACGGTTTATCGCTTCCTGCAGTCACTCAAGGCTCGCGGGTATGTGGTGCAGGATGCCGAAGACCGTTATCGCCTCAGCGTCCGGCTGTTCGAACTGGGCGCCCAGGCCCTGCCCCATCTGGACATCGTTCGCGAAGCGGAGCCGGGGATGCGCCGGATCAACGAGCTGACCGGCGAGACCGTGCACCTGGGGATCCTCGACGAAGGCAGCATCGTCTACGTGCACAAGATCGACTCCAAATACAACCTGCGCATGTACTCGCGCATCGGCCGGCGGGCGCCGTTGTATTGCACCGGCATCGGCAAGGTGCTGATGGCGTGGCTGGAAGAGGAAGAGCTGCTCGCGCATCTCGCGCAGGAAAGCTTCGAGCGCCGTACGGCCAACACCTTGACCAGTGTCGAGGCGTATCTGCAGGAGTTGGAGATTGTGCGCCAGCAGGGCTATGCCGAGGATCACGAAGAATTCGAAGACAACATGCGCTGCCTGGCGGCACCGATCCGCGACCGTTTCGGCCATGTGATCGGCGGGATGAGCGTTTCATTCCCGTGCTTTCGCTTCCGGGAAGAATTGAAGCAGGACTATGTGAAGCAATTGATGCAGGCGACGCAGCAGATTTCAGCTCAGTTGGGTTGGCATGCACGTTGAGCGCTAGATCCGACGACAAACCCGTGGCGAGGGAGCTTGCTCCCGCTGGGTCGCAAAGCGGCCCCTTTTTTTGGGCCTGCTGCGCAGTCCAGCGCGAGCAAGCTCCCTCGCCACAGGACCATCGTTGCTCTCAAATGAACTGCATTACCTGTGGGAGCGAGCCTGCTCGCGAAGACGTCGGCACATCCAACATCACTACAAGCTGACCCTCCGCTTTCGCGAGCAGGCTCGCTCCCACAGGGATAGTGAGTGTTCAGCCTTGCATTCAGCTTGGTTCCACAGTCTTTAACGCCCAACCGTTATTTCGCGAACAGCTGGCTCATGTCCTTGAACGCCTTGAACTCCAGCGCATTGCCGCAAGGGTCGAACAGGAACATCGTCGCCTGCTCGCCGACCTGGCCCTTGAAGCGCACGTAGGGTTCGATCACGAATTCGGTACCAAACGACTTCAATCGCTCGGCCAGTGCTTCCCATTCCGCCCAGCCCAACACGACGCCGAAGTGCGGCACCGGCACGTCGTGCCCATCCACGGCATTGCTGTGCGCGTTTTCCTGGGAAGCGGTCTTCGGATGCTCGTGGATCACCAACTGGTGCCCGTAGAAGTTGAAGTCGACCCATTGATCACTGGAACGACCCTCCTCCAGCCCGAACACCTGGCCATAAAAGCTTCGGGCTGCCGCGAGGTCATAAACCGGGATTGCGAGATGGAAGGGTGAAAGGCTCATCAGGACTCCAAATGACAATATTCTTGTTCAAGGGCACGCTCATCAAGGCGTGCCCTATCGTAGGCGCGGCCACTGAACAATAAAATCAATATAAATTTCTCAGAATCACAATTATTCTTGATGAATGATCAAAGAACTCAAGACCCTCATCGCGGTGGCGCGCGAAGGCACCTTTGCCGCTGCCGGGCACAGGATCGGCCTCACCCAGGCGGCGGTCAGCGCGCAGATCCAGCGTCTGGAAGCCGAACTGGGCTTCGAGCTGTTCGACCGCAAGGGACGCTCGGCCCACCTCAACAAACGGGGCCAGCAGATACTCCTGCAAGCCCAGGAGCTGCTCCGTCTTTACGACAATCTCGGTTCCACCCTGCCCGGGCTACCCGCCAGCGTCCTGGTGAACATCGGCGCGATCGCCTCCGTCCAGCGCTCCTACCTGCCGGACGCCCTCGCCAGGTTCCACCAGCAGTGTCCGCAATGCCGCACGCGTGTGGTGCCAGGCCTGTCGGTCGAGTTGATCAACCTGGTGGACGCCGGCGAAATCGATTTGGCGGTGATGATCCGCCCGCCGTTCTCGCTGCAAAGCGACCTGCGCTGGACGACCCTGGCGCTTGAGCCCTACCGGTTGATCGTCCCCCGTGGAATGCTCGGCGAGGACTGGTCGGCGCTGCTTTCCAGCCAACCTTTCATCCGCTATGACCGGTCGTCCTTCGGTGGCAGGCAGGTCGACCGTTTCCTGCGGCAGATGCACTTCACCTTGCGCGAAGTGTGCGAGCTGGATGAACTGGACGCGATCATCAAACTGGTGGAAAAAGGCGTCGGAGTCGCCCTGGTGCCGCAGACATCGGCCCATCAGCCATGGCCGAAAGGTGTGCGGGCGCTCGACTTGGGCCAGCACACTTTTCACCGCGATATCGGCCTCATCCATCGATCGCGACAGAGCCTTGCCGACCCCGTCGCGACCTTGGCCGAACTGATTCAAGAGCGGGCCGGCGGTGGGGTTGGATAACGCCCTCTGCAGCGGCTACCAGACCGCGATATGCGAATCCGCCCGCGGTTCGGTCCCGCCACACAAGACGCCAGTGACCGGATCGCGCAGGATGATCTGGCCGCGCCCGTAATCGGTCAGGTCGCTGGCGACCTGAACCTCGTGGCCGCGGCGTGCCAGGGCATTGATCAGGTCCCGTGAAGCGCCCTGCTCGATGCCGACTTTCATCTCGCCCAGCCACTGCCAGCGCGGCGCATCCAGGGCCGCTTGCGGGTTCAGGCCGAAATCCACCAGGTTCATGACCATCTGCACATGCCCCTGGGGTTGCATGTAGCCGCCCATCACGCCGAAAGGACCGAGGGCCTCGCCATCGCGGGTAAGAAACCCGGGAATGATGGTATGGAAGGTCTTCTTGCCTGGGGCCAGGCAATTG
The DNA here is from genome assembly GCF_051132075.1 of Pseudomonas sp. R3-56. NCBI lineage: Bacteria > Pseudomonadati > Pseudomonadota > Gammaproteobacteria > Pseudomonadales > Pseudomonadaceae > Pseudomonas > Pseudomonas sp. R3-56. The sequence continues at coordinate 3,398,551 of NZ_CP071657.1, forward strand.
GCGTGGGCCGGATCAAGGCTGAATTCCTGGCCGCGATTCTGCAGGGCGATTCCGCTGTCGGGCAGCACCACGCCGGAGCCGAACCCGTGGTAGTTGCTCTGGATGAACGAGACCATATTGCCCTCGCCGTCTGCGGTCGCCAGGTACACCGTGCCGCTGGCGTGGGGATCGCCGGGCTTCGGCGGTTGGGCCTGCTCGCCGATCTGTCCGCGACGGCGGGCGCTGTAGTCATCACTGAGCAAATCGGCCACCGCCACGCGCATGTGCAGGGGGTCGGTGATGTGGTGCAGGCCGTCGCTGTAGGCGAGCTTCATCGCCTCCAACTGGCGATGCCAGGTCTGTTGGCTGTCACGGTGATCGAAGTCGAAGCCTTCAAGTATTTTCAACGCCATCAAGGCCACCAGGCCCTGCCCGCTCGGCGGGATCTCCCAGACGTCCACACCACGGTAATTGACATGGATGGGGTCGACCCACTGGGCGCGATAATCCCTCAGGTCCGAGGCGCGCAGGTAGCCGCCGCTAGCGCGGGAATGGGCATCCAGGCGCTCGGCCAGTGCGCCGCGATAGAGGCTTTCGCAGCACGTGTCGGCCAGTTCCTGGAGCGTGCGGGCCTGGGCCGGGTTGCGGAAAATCTCCCCGGCCCGTGGCGCGCGACCTTCGATGAGAAAGGTATCGAACCAGGCCTCCAGGACCGGATCGCGATGAGGCGTGAGCTCGCTCACCGCGACCTGCCATTGATGGGCAACCACCGGCGACACTACAAAACCGTCCCGCGCCAGGCTGATCGCCGGCTGTAGCAACTCGGCAAAAGGCAGCTTACCGAAGCGCCGAGACAGCTCGGCCCATGCCGACGGGCAGCCGGGAACGGTGACGGGTGTCCAGCCATACACCGGCATCTGTTCATGGCCAGCCGCCCTGACCGCCTCGATGCTCAAGGCCGCCGGTGCATGGCCGTTGCCGTTGAGCCCATGCAACTGGCCCTTGCACCAGACCAACGCGAAGGCGTCACCGCCGATACCGCAGCCGGTGGGCTCCACCACCGTCAGCGCCGCCGCCGTGGCGATGGCGGCGTCGATGGCGTTGCCGCCTTTTTGCATGATCTCGATGCCCGCCTGGGCTGCCAGGGGCTGGGATGCGGCGACCATGCCGCGACGGGCAAAAACGCTCTGGCGCTGTGACGGATAGGGGTATTCGTGGGCAGAAAATTTCAGCATGGCAAAGGCTCTTCAATACGGGAATTCATGGCCGGGAAAGGTCACAGCACGCGACTGAGAAAGGCCCGGGTGCGCGGGTGGATGGGGTGACAGAAAATCTGCTCCGGCGGCCCTTGCTCGATGAGCTCGCCCTGATCGAGCACTACCACGCGGTCCGCCACTTCGCGGGCAAAGCCCATCTCGTGGGTCACCACGACCATGGTCATGCCCTCCTCGGCCAACTCCTTCATCACCTGCAGGACCTCGCCAACGGTTTCCGGGTCGAGGGCGCTGGTCGGTTCGTCGAACAGCATGGCCTGGGGTTTCATCGCCAGCGCGCGGGCAATCGCCACCCGCTGCTGCTGACCGCCGGAAAGCATCGACGGGTAGTGATCAGCCTTGTCCGCCAGGCCGACCCGCTCCAGCAAGCCGCGAGCCTGTTCCAGCGCAGCGGCGCGAGGCACGCCGAGCACCTGGATCGGCGCCTCGATGATGTTCTCCAGGGCGGTCATGTGGGGGAACAGATTGAAGCGCTGGAACACCATGCCGATGTCCCTTCGCTGGCGGGCGATGTTGCGCTCCGACTCACGCACCAGGCTGCCGTCGGCCCGCTCGCGGTAACCCATGGCCTGGCCATTGACGCGAATGCGTCCGCCCTGGATGTCTTCGAGCAGATTGATGCAGCGGATGAAGGTGGTCTTGCCGGAGCCTGACGCGCCGATCAGCACCACCACTTCACCGCGCCGCACCTGCAGCGAGATGCCCTTGAGAATCTGCAACTCACCGAAGGACTTGTGCACGTCCAGCGCCTCGATGATCAGCTCTTCACTCTTGTGCGCCATGGTCAACGTGCCCTCAACAGGTTCATGGTGCTGCGACCGAACATCCGCAGCGACGCCGGTGGCGGTGACGACGGGCGGTCCGACTGGCCGAAACGGCCCTCCAGCCAGCGCTGGAAAAAGCCCCACAGGGTGGTCAGCAGCAGGAAATAGATCGCCACCACCAGGTACAACTCGAACACCCGGAACGTCGCCGACGTGACCATCTGGGTACTGAGCAGCAGTTCCTGCACGCCGATCACGCTGACCAGCGTGGTGTTCTTGAGCATCACGTTGAACTCGTTGCCCAGCGGCGGAACGATGACCCGGAACGCCTGGGGCAAGACAATGCGACGCATCAGCTTGGCGAAGGTCATGCCCAGGGAACGTCCGGCCTCGTATTGGCCCTTGTCCACCGCACCGATGCCGGCGCGAATGATCTCGGCCATGTAGGCGCCCTCGTTGAGGCCCAGGGCGATGATCGCCGCCTGGATATTGCCGGGAATCACCAGCCCGAACAGCTCGATGTCTTCGAAGCGGAAAATCCCGCCAGCGGCCAGCGCGGTGTAGAGAAAGACGATCTGCACCAGCAATGGCGTACCGCGCATCAGCCACACGTAGAAGCGCACCGGCAGGTGCAGCAACGGGTTCTTCGACAACCGCAGCAGCGCGGCCGCCAGCCCCAGGGCACAACCGAGCAGCATCGCCAGCACGCTGATGAGGCAGGTCAGCCACAGCCCGGTGAGGTACACCTCACTGGGCTGCAACAGGTACTGCCAGAACACATCCCAATTGAAATTCATCGACGGTTCGCCTCAATCCAGTGTGTCGCTGGCGACATGCCATTTGCCGAGCAGTTGGCTGTAGCTGCCATCGCTGCGCATATCGCCGATCACCTGCTGCACGGCGGCGGTCAGTTGCGGATCGTCCTTGCGAATACCCAGGCCGGTGAGAATCCGGCTGAAGGCCGGTACGCCTTCTTCGAACAGGTCAGGGGCCATGCCAGCGTAGTAACCGGCGGTTTCCACCGTAGTGCCGTAGGCGTCGACCTGGCTGATGCGCAAGGCCTGGAAGGCATCGGTGTCGGTGTTGTAGACCACCAGCTTCATCGGCGGCTTGCCGGCCTTGGCCAGGGTTTCGTTTTCGGCGTCGAGCAGGGTCTTGATGGTCGAACCGTTGAGTACCGCGACCTTGTGGCCGGAGAGACTCTGCAGCGTCTTCAGGCCCTTGGGATTGCCCTTGGGCACCACCACCGCCTGGCTGGAATACATGTAGTTGACGATGTCGATCACCTCGCGGCGCTCGGGCTTGTCGAACAGCTGGTCGACGATCATGTCGCACTGCCGGGCCAGCAGCGCCGGGAGCAGTCCCGCGAACGGAATGACCCGCCATTCGACCTTCTTGTCGCCCAGGCGCTTGGCGATTTCCAGCCCCAGGTCCACGGTCAGTCCCTTGGGTTTCTGCGCCGCATCGAAGGACACCAGCGGTGGCGAATCCATGCCCGAGCAGTAGACGAGTTTATCGGCCTTGAGCAGACGCTCCGGGACAACGGGCGCAGCCGCCGCCCATTGCGCGAAGAAACCCAAGGATAAAGCGGCGACCAACAGGCGAGGCTTATGCATGACCAGACACTCCAGTTCAGTAAATGACGGCAGTACTCAAAGTCAAAACACGGGGCAGGCTTAAAGCCTGCTCTCGTTATTTTTTCGATTGCAGAAACTCGATCAACTCAGGAACGGTACCCTCGATGTGCGCACGCACCACCGCCTCGGCCTTCCCCGCATCGCCTGCACGCAGGGCATCGAGGATCAGCGTGTGCTCCTGGCGCGCACTCAGGGGCTTTTCCACGTGCTGCAGCCACAGGCGCATCGGCGCTTCGATCAGCGAATAAAGCGCGCTGATCTGCTTCAGCAAGCGCGGCCGACCGCTGAGGCTGCATAGATATTCATGGAACGCGCGATGGCGGCTGACCCACTCGGCGCTTTCCTCGCGATAGTCGTCCATCTCGTCCAGCAGGCGTTCCAGGGCGGCCAGTTGACGATCGCCGATTTTCGCCGTGGCAACGCGGACCGCCAGGCCTTCGAGGGCGCTGCGCATTTCAAAGACTTCGTGCAATTCGTCAATGTCCAGGCCACTGACCACCGCGCCGCGATTGGGCCGCAGGGTCACCAGGCCCTGGGCATCCAGACGCCGGAAAGCCTCGCGCACGGGCATGCGGCTCATGCCGATCTCGTTGGCGATGTCCTCGGCGATCAGCCGGTCGCCTTTGCGCAGGCGACCGCCGCAAATGGCTTCGAGCAGAAAGTTGTAGGCTTCTTCCTCGGCAGTGATGGGCGGACGTTCAGCGTAGGTCGGGGCAAACTGCATGGCAGCACCTTCTGCATTTTTGTATCCAATTATCCATGTATTCACAAAAGCAGAATGCGTGCCAAGCGAACCGTTGGCTGTGCAAGGGATTGATTTTGAGGAAGTTGTCGAGGAAAACGACGGGCGCGCTACAGGCTGGGTCGCACCCGGTGTGCTACCAAACAGCTCAGAGGCTGCCTTTTATGGGTGCAGGGGGGATGGTTTGGTAACACCGCGGCCCATCAAGCCGGTGCCCGGGGTGTATCGGATGGCGACTCACCAAACAGTGCCCGGTAATGGGTGGCGAAGTGGCTCAGGTGGAAAAAACCCATCGCCACAGCGATCTCGCTGACATTCAGCTCGGTCGCATGGGTGCTGATCAAACGGCGACGCACCGCATTGAGTCGCAGGTTGCGCAAGTACTCCACCGGACGCATCCCGGTGACCGCCTGGAAGCTGTTCTGCAAGGTCCTGCGGCTCACGCGCAATTGTTCGCACAGGTCCAGGATGCTCAACGGCACTTCGGCGCTGGCCATGACCAATTCCTGGCAGCGCTTGACCAGGTAGGCATTGACGGCAACGTTGCCGCGACGCCCACGCACCTCGTCCGAGGCATGGCTGAACAGATCGAGGAAAGCATTGAGCAGGACGTCTTCGAGGATTTTTTCCACGGTGGGATTGGCGGCGCCCGCTTGTTCCAAAAGGTGACGAAACAGCGGTTGGATCTGCTGCTGGACCCTCGACAACACCGCTTCATCCACGCTGATTTGCGAAACGCTTTTCAGGCGTTTGAGCTGTTCGTCCGCCAGCTCATAAGCCGCCAGCTTGGCAAAACGCACCGTGTCGACATTCGCCGCGAAGAAATGCATGCCTTCCGGGGCGTGCAAGATGAAGTCTTCGCCGTCGCGCAACAGCACGACGCTGTGGGCGCCGACTTGGTGCCCTTGGACCACCGGCGCATTGCCCAGCGACAGGGCAATGCACAAGCGCCCTTTCGGCGCGCTACCACGCTGGACCACGCGTTTGTCCAGCACCTCCTGGAAGATCTGGAAGCGCTCGGCGCACACCTGCCGCAGTTCGCTGGAAAGGCAGCCACGGCCGAGTTGGTCATAGACCTGATGCCAGCCGAGGATCGAACCGGCGTGTTGTTGAGGATCATTGAAGGTACGAACTTCGGCGAACATGGTCGTTGTTCCTCGGTGGCCCTGCGCTTATTGCCCGATGCTGATATCCAGAGAAATCGATAAACCCCGTGGTGTCCTTGAGAGAATTGTTCTTATCGGTGGAAAACCAAAGCCAGTTCCGTGCCAAGCATGTGCAAGCGATATTCGCCGGGCCTGATGTCCAACGGCGCCAACAACGACCCGGAAAGCACCACCTGCCCCGCCTCAACGCACTGCCCATCGGCCAGTAATCGCCTGACCAGCCAACACAAATTCGACACCGGCGTGTCCTCGCGCGCCAGCACGTTTCGTTCTCCGCATGCCACCCCGTCGCATTCCAGCCGGTAGTTTACGTGGGGCAATTGATCAGGACTGAACCTCACCCGTGGCCCCAGGCAGTAAAGCCCCGCGGCGGCATTGTCGGCCAGGAACGCGCCGACGCCGAAACGCCAGCCCTGCCAGCGGCAATCGGCGATCTCGAACGCTGGCGCGACCTCCGACACGGCGGCGAGGATGTCCTCGTCGCTGTGAAAACCAGGCTCCAGCGCGCGCCCGAGGACAAACGCCAATTCGATTTCCAGCTTCGGCTGGATCAGCCGTGCAAGCGCCACCGCACTGCCGGGCTCCACGGCCATGGCATCGGTCAAGCCGCCCAATACCGGCTCATCGAGCCCGAAGCGTTCCTGCGCCGCGCGACCAGCGAAAGCGACTTTCCAACCGCTCAACTGCTCACCGCCGGCCTGGCGTCGGCGCAACGCCTCGCGCTGCAAGGCGTAGCCCTTCGGTAAATCGAAAGCCTGTGATTCCAATGAAGGCAAGGCATGTACCGCCTGCGCGGCGTCGTGAAGCCGGACCAACAGATCATCTTCACGCCTCATGACAATTGCTCCGCCAGTTTGCGCAACACGCCTTCGAGCCGCTCGGGCGTGGTGATCGCCGCGACAAACCGATCCGGCCGCACCACCACGATGCAATCGCGCACCCTGGCAAACCACTCGCCCAGACGGTTATCAACGTCTTCAATGCCTATGGCGCCGTTGGCCGCCAAGGGCTGGTTGCGCCCCACGCCACTGCGCGAACGATTGATCTGGATGAAGCGCGTCTCCCAGCGCGCCCACCAGGCCGCGGTTTCTTCGCCCAGGTGCGCGGCCGGATTGACCCGATAACCGAGCACCGCGTAGGAATGCCCCAGCACCTCATCCAGCTGTCGACGCTGCCCTTGGGCATCTTCGATCGACGGCTGGATGAATAGCTGCCCGACCAGGTCATCCTCGTGCAGCTCGGCGCGCTCGTGGTAGACCAGGCCTTTGGTGATGGTCGCCTTGGGTTTGAACTTGAACTCCAGCAAGTGCGAGCGCAGGTTGTCGACGCTGTTCACTGCCTGGAACAACCAGTCCCGCACGCCGGCCATCAGTGGGTTGGTCAGGCCGAGGACCGCGCCCATGTTATCGGCCAGCGCGATGAGGTCTGTCGCATGGCCGCGGCGCTCCTGGTCGTAACTGGCGAGTATCGCCGGTGATGCCCGGCCCTGGAGGATCGCCGCCAGTTTCCACGCCACGTTGACCACGTCACGCAGGCCCGAGTTGAGTCCCTGCCCGGCCCAGGGCGGAGAAATGTGCGCAGCATCGCCCACCAGCGCCACGCGGCCGGCGACAAACCGCGCCGCCACTCGCGAGTTGTGGGTGTACGCGCGGATCCGGATGATCTCTAGCTGATCGACCGCATCGCCGATATGACCACGGATCAACTGTCGGATCGTTGTTTCTTCGCACATGCGGGCCTCGTCCTCGCCTTCCAGCAGCATGAACTCCCAACGTCGTTGCTGGTACGGCAAATAGATGCACACGAAGGGCCGCTGGGGATCGGCATGCAGGGCTGTGTATGGCGCATCCAGGGTGTCGTTGGCCGTGTCGACCACTACCCATTTGCGCGGATGGGTCAGCCCCAGCAGCTCGATACCGAGTTTCTTGCGCACGCTGGAGCGGCCGCCGTCGGCACCGATCACGTACTGTGCGCTCAACTGATACAGCTCACCCTGGGCATCGCGCACCTGCAAGGTCACGCCCGCTTCATCCTGCTCCAGGTCGAGCATTTCATGGCCTTGACGCAGCTCGACGCCCGCGTGCCGACCCAGCTCTGCGCGCAAGGTCGTTTCCAGCAACTGCTGCATGAAGATATTGCGCATCGGCCAACCATAATGGGCCGTGCTCGGCTTGACCTCGGCAAAACACACGCCCCGCGCGTTGTAGTAACGCAGCGGCACGTTGCAGATCATGTCCCGCGCGGCCAGTTCGGCAATGCCGATGCCTTGCAGCACGCGCAGCGCCTCATCGTCCATGCCCACCGCCCGGGGATACGGCAGGATGCCCTCGGCCAATTCGAGGACGATGCAGTCGATGCCGTACAGCCCCATGTAATGCGCCGCCGTGATCCCGTTCGGGCCGCCGCCCACGATGACAACCTGGGTTTTGTCGTGCTTCATCGCTATCCACCGCTTTATTGTTGTAGTTGCAAGAGTTGATCACGCAGGTAATCCGCGACGACCCGGTTGAACACGTCGCCCTGATCGTCATGGACATAATGGCTGGCGTCGGCGATTTCCGCTGTCTGCACCCGCGGATTGGCCTCGCGCATCGCCTCCAGGGTTGCCAACGGAAGAAAATCCGAACGCGCGCCACGAATGAATAGCGTCGGGCAATCCAGCGCCCGCACCGCTGGCCACAAGTCAGTCGGCGTGATGCTCAGGCGCGCCTCGGCAATGCCTTTCTGATCATGACGCCATTCGATGCCCGTCGGCGTCTGCTTCATGGAAAAGCGCAATCGGGACGCCAGCGCATCGGCCGACAGACCCGGTCGCGACTGCCGCCAGAACTGCGCGGCGCTGTCCCAGTCGGGAAACACCACCGGCGTCTGGCTCATCTCGCGGCGGATACGTTCGGCGCCCTCGCCACGGATCGACGAACCGGGGCCGATGTCCTCGATTACCAGCGCGTGCAGTCGCCCGGGGTTGAGCCGGGCGTATTCCAGCGCATTGGTGCCGCCGAGGGAGTGGCCCACCAGGACAAAACGCTCCAGGCCCAGATGAGCCACCCAATCTTCCAGGTCGCTCACATAACTCTCGGTGCGATAGCTGGACGCCTCGGCCCAGTCACTCTCGCCACGGCCGCGCTGATCCAGCGCATGGCAGGCATACTGCTCGCCCAGCGCAGCGGCCAGCGGCGCCCAGGTCTGGGCGTAGGAGCGCAGCCCATGGAGCAGCAGCAGCGGAATTGCTGACGGGTTGCCCCAGCGCACATAACGCAGGCGCATCCCCGTCCGATTGGTGAAAAACTGGCTGTTTGCCGACATACGTTTGCTCCCGCGATCAGCGCGCTTCAGTACAGGCCGTCGTTGCCCTTGACGTCCGCTGCCTGGAGGCCGCCCAGACGCGCATGCAGACGTCCGCGCGTGGCGAAGGCCCAGATGATGATCAACTCGTCCGCTGAAGGACCGTCACCGAACGAAAGCGAAATGCTGTCGTAGTGCGAACGCACATACAGCGCGTCCTTGTGGGCCAGCGGTACATCGATGGTCGTACCCGGCCCACCGCGCTTGCCGGTGGAAGGCACCCAGGATTTGCCGCCGCCCAAGGCCAGGCGAATCGGGTCCGCCGCCGGGTTGGTCAGTAGCGCATTGCCGTGTTCGTACTCACCCTGGCTGCCCACCAGGCAAGCCTTGCCGTAGCTGATGATGTGCCGCTCGCCCGCCAGTGCCTGGATACGCCGGCCGAATTCCTCGCCCAACAACGGTGACGGTTCGATCAGCTCGGCCAGGCTCTCGCTGAAGCGTCCGGCGTAAGGATTGGCGATCACCGCGCCGATGGCGTATTTGAACAACGGCTCGCCATCGGCGAGCTGGCCGGTTTCGTTGGCCAGGGTTTCCTCGACGAAGCTGTACCATTTGCGGATGTGGTAGCTGGAGAAATTCGCGGTTTTCATAACGGAAGCCTCTTTCAAAGTGGGTCGAGATCGAAGTGCCGGCTGGGCGCGCCAGCGGCCTTGAAGCGGGCCTTGCCGCGCTCGTCGTCGTGTTCGGACTCGAGGAAAAATTCCATGCGATTGCCATCGGGGTCGTTGAAATACACGCCGTTGCCGATCTCGTGATCGGTGATTTTCACCACCTCGACGCCCTTGTTCAGCAACATGCCGTAGAGCTGGCGCAGGGTGGTCATGTCACCCGCGATCTCCAGCCCGTAGTGCTGCAATCCCAGGCCGCCCTGATGGGCTCCCGGTGCTGCGCGGATCAAGGCGATGTCGTGGTGCTTGGCACCGAAGGCCATCATGATCCAGCTTTCACCGCGGGCACTTTCATGCATGCCCAACACGTCGGCATACCAGCGCGCCGACACTTCAGGGTCGCTCACGAACAGCGACAGATGAGTACGAACGACCTCGACTTTCATCGCGCGATACCTCAGTTTTTCTTGACGATGGATTGATGCCCGGACTTGATCTGCGCCACGGCGGGCGTCCAGAGCACATCAGCGATTTCGCTGAATTCACGCCACTGCTTTTGCCAGCCGTCACCACCGTTCTCGGAGGTGAACAGGTGTCCGTACTTGGTACCGGCGACGATCTGTCGAGGATCAGCCGGGTTGAAGGCAATCGCCCAGACACACGAGTTGGGTTGTTGCGACAGCGGCAACACTTCCCAGCTCAAGGCTGCGTCCCGGGAAACCAGCACCTTGCTGGTGGTGCCTGGCGTGCCGTCTGAAATACTTAGGTACAGGGTGTCCTCGCTGCCCAGCGGTGCATTCATGGCGCGCACGTAGTACAGGCCGAAGGTTTCCCGGGCGACGATGCCGGTCCAGGTCTGCCCCTCGTCGAGGCTGCGGTAGACGGCATTGACACAGACCACCACGATGACTTTTTGCCCATGGTTGGGCAGGACCAGGATGTTGTGCACATCCGAGTTGTAGTCCCATAGCAAGCGGTCATCGACGCGGGTCCAGCTGTCACCACCATCGCGGCTATGGAACAGCCCGCCCTCTTCCAGGCCGAACCAGAGCTGGTTGCGATCCGTCGGGTCGTAGGCGAAGGCCAGCAAGCGTGGACGACTGACGCCGTCGCAAAACTCCGGGATCTCCACCGGGGCACGATCCCAGCTCTGGCCACCGTCGAGGGTGCGCCACAGCACCGCCCGGGAAGGCGCGCCGGTGCCGACGAAAATGCGTTGTGCGTCCTGCGGATCCACCGCGACCTTCCAGACGGTCTGGCCATTGAACGGCGAATCCACCCGCTGCCAGTGGCCGCCTGCATCACGGCTGATGCACAGGCCGACGTCGGTGCCGGCGTAGATCACTTCGGGAGTGCCTGGGTGGAAACTCAGGGACCGGGTGATTGCATCGAATTCCAGGTCCTGGCCCAGGCCCAGGCGATGCCAGGTGCGGCCATCGTCGGCGCTGCGGATGACCGCTTGCCCTACGGTGGCGACTAAAAGCGTTCCGTTACTCATCACAACTGCTCCTCAAATGAAGATGCCACGGGTCAGGCCGCCATCGATGCCGATGGATTCGCCGGTCACCGCGCCGGCCTTGGGGGACGCGAGGAAACCGATCAGCCAGCCCATTTCGATCGGCGCCAGGGTGCGCCGGATCGGCGTCGCGTCGATGTAGCCCTGCTCCACCTGCTCGGGCGTCTTGCCCTGCTTGACCCCTTCGCGCTCGTACAGCTCCTGGATGTGCGGGGTGTCGACCACGCCGGGGTGAATCAGGTTGACCGTGATGCCGGATGGGCCCAACTGATCGGAAAGGGTCTTGGTCATGTGGGCGATGGCCAGGTTACGCATGCCCGAGAGCACCTTGCTGCCGCGCCCGGTCAGGCCACCGATGTTGATGATGCGACCGAAGCCGCCGGCCTTCATGTGCGGGGTCACGGCCTTGGCGCAGCGGAAATAGCCGATCACCTTGGTGTTCAGGTCCGAGAGCAATTCGTCGTCGCCGGCATGCTCGATGTCGTTGCGCACCACGCCGGACGGGGCCGCGGCGCCGTTGACCAGGATGTCGATCCGGCCGAAGTGCTTGTGCGCGGCCTGGACCATGTCGGACACGGCCGACATCTGGTTGGTGTCACAGAACAGCGGCAGCACGTCGTTGCCGGTTTCGGCGCTGATTTCCTCGGCGGCTTGCTGGAGATACTCCATGCGCCGCGCGCAGATCACCACCTTGCAGCCCTCCTGGGACAGAAAACGCGCGACTTCCTTGCCGATACCCATCCCACCGCCGGTGACGATTGCCACGCGGCCTTGCAATTCCAGATCCATAACAGTTCCTCTTGTGATTATTCGCTCAGGCCAGATCGACAAAGACACTTTTGGTTTCGGTGTACGCATCGATCACGTTCTTGCTCATTTCCCGTCCCCAACCGGATTGCTTATAGCCACCGAAGGGCGACGCCGGGTCGACGACGTTCCAGCAGTTGATCCACACCGACCCGGCCTTCAACTGCGCGGCCACGCGATGGGCGGAACGCAGGTCACGGGTCCAGAGACCGGCCGCCAGCCCGTACGGCGAGTCGTTGGCGCGCAGCACCAGTTCATCGATTTCGGTCCAGCTCATGACGGTCAGCACCGGGCCGAAGATTTCTTCCCGGGCGACGCAGGCGCGCTCGGCACGGTCAAGAAACACGCTGGGGCGAATGAAGTGGCCCTGCTCCAGGTGGGCCGGCCGGTCGCCGCCGCAGATCAGTTCGGCACCCTCCTCCTGGCCCCGTTGCAGGTAGCCACGGACCGTGCCCAATTGCCGGGCCGAGACCAGCGGGCCCATGCTGCTGGCCGGATCCAGGCCTGGCCCGAGGACATGCGCGGCCGCGTGGCGCTGGAGTTCTTCAAGCACTTGGTCGAGGACGCTGGCGTGTACGTAGAGACGCGAGCCGGCGGTGCAGACCTGGCCCTGGTTGTAGAAGATGCCGTCGGCGGCACCCTTGGCGGCGCGGACGATATCGGCGTCCGGCAAGATGATGTTCGGCGACTTGCCACCCAGTTCCAGGGAGACCTTCTTCATGTTGCCGGTGGCCGCCTGGGCGATCAGCCGGCCGACCTGGGTCGAGCCGGTGAAGGCGATCTTGTCGACGTCCGGATGCCCGGCCAGCGGTGCGCCAGTCTGGGCACCGAGGCCGGTGAGCAGGTTGACGACGCCGGCCGGGAATCCGGCGGCCTCGATCAACTGCACCAGGCGAATCGCAACCAGGGGCGTCTGCTCGGCGGGCTTGAGCACCGCGACACAACCGGTCGCCAATACCGGGCCGAGCTTCCACACGCACATGGTCAGGGGGAAGTTCCACGGCACGATCAATGCGCAGACGCCCACCGGTTCGCGCAGGGTGTAGTTGAGCATCGGTGCGCCGCTGGCGGGCGACACTGGCAGCGTGCTGCCTTCGATCTTGGTCGGCCAGCCGGCGAAGTAGCGAATGATGTTGGCCGCGCTCGCCGCTTCTCCACGGGCCGTGGCAATCGGCTTGCCGTTTTCCAGGGTGATCAGTTGCGCCAGCTCTTCGCGATGCTGATCGAGCAGCTCCGCCAGACGAAACAGCAACAAGCCGCGCTGGGCCGGCGACTGCTGCGCCCAACTCCCGGTGAAGGCTGCGCGGGCGGCAGCGACGGCGGCGTCTACGTCCCGCTCAGCGCCTTCGGCCACTTCGGCCAGGGTCTGTTCGGTGGCCGGGTTTTCCACGGCGAACTGGCGGCCGCCGGCGGCGTCCTGCCAGGTGCCGCCAATGAACAGGCGCCCCGGCTGCGACAGGAACTGCTCGACGGCAGGTAACAATTGGATCTGGCTCATATCCGCTCCTTCACAGCGCCATTTCGATCAGGCACGGGCCGCCGTCGGCCTTGGCGTTTGCCAGGGCGCGCTGCAACTCGCCATTGGTATGCACCGTGCTGGCCGGCATGCCGTAGCCTCTGGCCAGGGCTTTCCAGTCGATGCGTGGACGGTCCAGCACCGTCAGACTCAAGGCCTCGGGGCCCAGCTCGGTCATGCCGAAGCGGCGCAGTTCGTTCTGCAGGATCGCGTAGCGATGGTTGGCCGCGATCAGGATCACCACCGGCAATTGTTCGCGAGCGATACTCCATAACGTCTGGATGGTGTACTGGGCGCTGCCGTCCGATTGCAGGCAGAACACCTTGTTGCCCCGCTCGGCCATGGCGGCGCCGAATCCCACCGGAATCCCCTGGCCGATGGCGCCACCGGTATTGGTCAACACGCGGTGCCGCGCGGCATGGGCCGAGGCGGTGAAAAACGGATAACCGCACGTGCCGCCTTCGACGGAAACGATACTGTCGTCCGGCAGCGACGCGGCCAGCACCTGCCCGACCGACTGAGGCGTCAGTTCAGCCTCGGCGGCGGGCAGCTCGATCCCGATCGGCGTAGGTATATGCGCCGGCGCCTCAAGCGCATCGGCCAGTGCGGTGAGCGCTCCGGCAACGTCGTCGCCCACCTCGGCCAGACACAACAGCCGCTCACGCTCCGCCAGCCGCGACGCAATGCCTTCGTAGCCGAAATAGCTGATGGGCTCGGGGACGCCGGCGCAGACCACGGCGTCGTATTGGTCGAGGATTTCGATGGCCACTTCGGGAAAATAAGGCAGGCGATCCAGGTCCGGCAGGCCACCGCCGCGATAGCTCAAGCGCGGGAAGGTTTCGGCGAACATCCGCACGCCGGCCAACCGGGCCAGGCGCCCCGCCGCTTCCAGGCCGGCGACCGAGAGACCCTGGTCGCCAACGATGAACACCAGCCGCCGACCGTCACGCAGCGCCCGCGCTACTGCCTCGACCCGATCACCGGCAAAGCGCCGGACCGGGGCCTGCAAAGAGCTGAAGGCTTTTTCCCGCTGCACCGGGCTGGCTTGCAGATCCATCGGCAGGATCAGGCTGGCGATCTGGCCCTTGGCTTGCCAGGCGGCGCGCACCGCTTCCTGGAAATCTTCGCCAATGCCCGCTGCCGTGCGCGAGGTGCGCACCCAGCCGGATACGCTCCCGGCCAACGCCTGGATATCACTCGCCAGCGGCGGATCGTAATTGACGTGCCATGAGGCGTGGTCGCCGATGACGTTGACGATCGGCGTGTTGGCGCGACGGGCGTTGTGCAGGTTGGCGATGCCATTGGCAAAACCCGGCCCGAGGTGGGTCAGGGTCATCGCCGGCTTGCCGGCAATCCGGCCGTAACCATCGGCGGCACCGGTGCATACCCCTTCGAACAACGACAACACCGGCTTGAGGGCTGGCGCGCTGGCCATGGCCGCTACCAGGGGAATCTCGGTCGTCCCGGGGTTGGCGAAGCAGTACTCGATACCGCTTGCCACCGCCGCCTTCACTATCAGTTGCGCACCATTCATTTCCAGCCCTCTTCATCGAGCGTTTGCAGTGGCTGAGATTTACACACATGAAAATCGACAAAACAAGTTATTTTTTAACGTTAAACTCGTATTTTGAGATTTATGTTATTTTGTAAAGCCTAAACGCTGGCCTTGAGACTTGTATTTCTCAGGTATTGGGTTACCTTGGCAGCGCACGCATGGACGACCTCGCAGGCTTTTCATCAGCGACGCGCCTACCTATAGTGCTCACCCAAACGGCCACCTACGCGCCACTCCCCCTTTAGGAGCGAAATGAGCAGCCTGAGCAAAATGCTGAGCGTCCTGGACCTCTTCGGCCCGGATCGACTGAAGATCGACCCCGATACCATTGCCGAACGCATGGGCCTGTCGCGGGCGACCGTGTACCGCTACGTCAAGGACTTGTGTGATGCGGGCCTGTTGACCCGGGTGGATGCCGGCAGCTACGGCCTGGGGCCGCGCATCATCGAGCTTGACTGGATGATGCGTCAGTACGACCCGATCCTCGTCGCCGGGCGCGAGCTGATGCATGAGCTGTCCGAACAGACCGGCCTCGCCGTGTTCGCCAGCGTTTTTTATGACGGTCACATCATCAATACCTACATCGCCGACCCGAATGACACCTACCAGTTCTCATTCGGCCGCGGCCACCCGCTGCCGTTTTTTCGCGGTGCCCAATCCAAGGTATTGATTGCCTTCCAGAAAGGTCGGCGGCTGCAGCGGCTGTACGACGAGCACCTGGCCAACGACCCTGCGAACACCTACGACTGGGCGGGCTTTTCCAAGGCGACAAAAAAGATCCGCAAGGACGGCTATTGCCTGACGCACGATGAGCTCAATCAAGGGCTGACCGGTATCGCGGCGCCGATCATCAATCCCGGGCTCGATGAAGTGGTGGGCAGCCTTTCGGCCGTCGGCAGCACCCACAGTTTCAAGCTGCTGCGCCAGGAAACCGTGATTGAAATGGTCATGGACACCACCCGGCGGATTGCCGAACGGATGCAAAATCCGCCCGCTGTGGGCTAGAAAGGGATCTTGCGCCATACCGACCACTTAAAAAAACACCCAACCTGTGGCGAGGGAGCTTGCTCCCGCTGGACCGGTCCGACGCTTCGGGCGTAGCAGGCCCAAAAAAGAGGGGCCGCTGCGCGACCCAGCGGGAGCAAGCTCCCTCGCCACAGGGTTTAGCGAACAGCTCCTGCCTCAGAACGGCACTGCCACCGTCACTTGGCTGTACACGTTGGTGCCGTTACCGCTCACCTGATTGCCCTCTGTCGTCGCATCCCGATCCGGCTTGTAGAGGCCTACCAGCGGCGTGACGATCAAATGCTCGTTCACCGCCCACTCGGCGTACAGGTCCAGCTCCCGGGCATCCAGGTTCAGGGCGTTGTCCTTACGCACCGTGTTGAAGTCGAAGTACAACGCACCGAGGGTCAGGTTCTCCGATGGCCTGGCGGTCAGGCCGAGATGGTGGATGCCGGTATTACTGTTGAACGGGCCGGCATAGTTCCCCGCGACTTCGCCCTGGAACCAGGTGCCGTAACCGGTGCTCTGGCCGGTGAACAGCGAGTCCCATTTCTGCGAATAACGGGTGTAGCGGTAGGTCAGCTTCGGCGTCCAGGCGATATCGGCAAAGGTGTAGCCGGCCTCGGCGTACCAGGCGCTCTGCGGGCCGGCGTCCTTGTCTTGCCAGGCGTATTCGAAGGCCAGGCTGGCGTTCTCGATGCCGGCATCGCCCTCGCCGCGAACACTGTAGACGTCCATGCCCTTGCGCTGCCGCTGGAAATCACTGGCCCAGCGGTCGTTCACGTCCATGCCATGCACCCAGGTCAGCCCCAGCGTACCGGCCTGGGTGGTGTAGTCCAGCGTGCCGGCGGCCAGTTCGGTTTCGGCCTGGGCGCGGTTGTCGGACTTGAGCCACAGCACGCTGCCATGCAGCCCATCCTGCCCGCCCAGGCGCAACACGGCGGTTTGGTCGAACGCATGCCGGGCGGCCAGGTAATAGGCGCCACCACGGTTCAAACGTCCGTCCGCCGGGCCTTTGCCCAGGTTGGGCCCGTCATCGTTGATCAGGAATCCCCGGCCCAGCTTGACCACCTGGCGGCCGCCGGAGATATCGATACCGTCCCGTCCCAGCACCGGGAACAGATCGGCTGAACGCCAGCCCAGGTAAGCGTCTTCGATCTTCGTCGTGCGCTCGCTGCCCAGCGTATTGCCGGCCGCGTCGCCATCGCCCCAGGTGGCCGAACTGACCAGATTGAACGCACCGTAGGCGGTGCCATGGCCGGCAAGACCCTGGTCGCCGCTTAATCCGTACTTGATGAAGCCCTCACGCCAAGTCGAACCGCCGGACCTGCCGTCGTAATTCTTGCGGCTGTTGAAATGGCCGAACACCGCCAGCATGTCGGCGTTGAGGTGCGTGTCGTCATCGGCATACAGCTCATAGGCCTGGACCTGGCTCGCGGCGCAGAGCGCCAGCGTGCAGGCAAGACCGCTGCCGAAAAATTCCATACGCGCTAGGGACCGCATGGCTGAGCTCCTTGTGGTGCGCCTTTGCAGGCTGTTTTTTTATTTGGAGAGCCGGCGCAGCACGCTACGCCGGTGGGCCGGGTCAGCGGCAATTGGCGAGCGCGTCATCCAGCGCGTCGACCATCAAGCCGGCCTCATCGGAGGTGAGGGTCAGCGGCGGCGAAAGGACGATCTTGTTGCCGATCGGGCGCACCAGCACACCGGCGCGGCGCGCATGCTCGGCGATGCGCGAGGCCAGCCCGGTGGCCGGGTCCAGCGGTTCACGGGTGGCCTTGTCCGCAACAGGTCGAGGGCAATCATCAAGCCCTTGCCGCGCGCTTCGCCGACCACCGCGTGACGCTCAGCCAACGGTTGCAGCTGCTCCAGCAACTGGGCGCCGACCTTGCCGGCGTTGCGCGGCAAATCTTCGGCCTCGACGATGTCCAGCACCGCCAAAGCCGCGGCGCAAGCGGTCGGGTGTCCGCTGTAGGTGTAGCCATGCATGATCACGCTGCTGAAACCCGGCCCGTTCTCGATCGCCTCGACGATACGCCGGTTGAACACGGTAGCGCCCATGGGCACGTAGCCGGCCGTGATGCCCTTGGCCAGGCACAGTACGTCTGGCGCGACGCCCCAGCCACGACTGCCGAGCATGCAGCCGGTGCGGCCGAAACCGGTCACCACTTCATCGGCGATCAGCAGGATGCCGTGGCGATCGCACACCTCGCGCAGGCTCTTCCAGTAGTTGGCCGGCGGGACGATCACGCCGCCGGCGCCCTGCACTGGCTCGGCGATCAGCGCGGCGATGGTCTGCGCACCGAGCAAGGCGATCTGGTCCTCCAACTGACGAATGCAGTGGGCGGTGAGCTCCTGCGGGTCGCGGCAGTCCCAGGGGTTGCGGTACAGCCAGGGCGTGTCGAGCAAATGGCAGCCGGCCAACAGCGGCCCGTGGTTGTAGTGATAGACGCCGTTGCCACCCACCGAGGTGCCGCCCATGTGCACGCCGTGGTAGCCGTTACGCAACGACAGGAAGCGCGTGCGCCCGGGCTCGCCGCTGGCGATCCAGTATTGGCGGGCCATTTTCAGCGCCGTCTCGACTGCGTCGGAACCACCGGAACTGAACAGCACCCGCTCCATGTTTTCCTCGGCAAACATCGACGTCAGCCGCTCGGCCAGATCGAACACCCGAGGATGCGCGATGCCGTCGAAGGTCTGGTAATACGCCAGTTCATCCATCTGCGCGGCAATGGCCGCCTTCACCGAAGCACGGTTATGGCCGACGTTCACGTTCCATAAGCCGCCGACACCGTCGAGCATGCGATGACCTTCGATGTCGGTGATGTAGTTGCCGTCGCCCCGGGCAATGACCAATGTCTTCGAGCGGTTCGCGGGGGCCGATGAACTCATCGGATGCCAGAATTTCTTTTGCGCTGTCTTGTAGTGCTCGTACATGGTTGCAGTCCTCACTGTGTTTCACGCTTGCGTACGTACAGCAGTTGCTGGCCGGTGAATTCCAGCAACCCCTCAAGGCCGAACTCGACGCCGAACCCGGACATCTTGCTGCCGCCAAACGGCGTATTCGGCTGGATCTGCGCGTGGCAGTTGACCCAGGCCACGCCGCTTTCGAGGCGACTGGCCAGTGCTTGGGCCTGCTCGATATCGCTGCCCCAGACCGAGCCACCCAAGCCCATGTCGCCGGCATTGGCGCGGCGCAGGACATCCTCGACGTCCTGATAGGCGATCAATGGCAACACCGGGCCAAACTGTTCCTCGTCCACCAGGCGATGGCCATCGGTGACGTCGGCGACCAGGGTTGGCGGGTAGAAGAAGCCCGGCCGGTCCAGTCGCGCGCCGCCACACAGCACCCGCCCGCCATGGCCACGGGCGTCGGCTACCAGCGCCTCCACCAGCGCCAATTGTTCAGCGTTCTGCACCGGGCCGAAGGTCACCTCGGGCTCCAGGCCATCGCCCACTACCTGGCGCGCCGCAATGCCCGTCAACGCATCGGCAAAGGCCTCGTATTGGGATTGATGGACGTACAGACGCTTGAGGGCGGCGCAGGTCTGGCCCATGTTGAGGAAGGCCGCCTGGAAAATATCCTCGGCCACCGCCTCGACCGGCGTGCCGGGCAGCACGATCGCAGCATCGTTGCCGCCCAGCTCCAGGGTCAGGCGCTTGAGGTTGGCGGCGGCACCGCGCATCACACTCTGGCCGGTGGCGGTCGAGCCGGTGAAGACAATCTTCTGGATGCCGGCGTGAGAGGTAATCGCGCGGCCAAAACCTTGTTCACCGGTCACCACATTGATCACGCCATGAGGCACATGACCGGCGATGATTTCCACCAGGCGCAGGGTGCTCAAGGGTGTCAGGCTTGAAGGCTTGCTGACCACGCAGTTGCCGGCCCGCAGCGCCGGCATGATGTGCCAGACGGCGATCATGAACGGCCAGTTCCACGGTGTGATCGAGGCCACCACGCCCAAGGGTTTGCGATGCAGCTCGATGCGCTGGGTCGGGGTCTCCTCCACCAGTTCGACGGGAATCTGCTGCTCGGCGGCATAGCGGGTCCAGGCCGCCGCGCCCATCACTTCGGAGAACGCCAGCGCCAGCGGCTTGCCCTGCTCCAGGACGATGAGCCGGGCCAATGCGTCGGCCTCCTGCTCGATATCATCGGCGATATCCAGCAAACGTCGGCGGCGGTCTTCGTGGCTGCTGTGTCGCCATTCGATAAAGGCCGACTGGGCCGCTTCGACAGCAAGGTCCAACTGGGCCAGGGAACCGGCCGGGCAACGGGCGAACGCAGTACCGGTGGCCGGATTGAGCACATCGAAGTGGCCATTTTCACCGTTGACCGGGAGCCCATTGATGAGCATTTTATAATCGTGCATGGAACCTTCCTTTCACGCACTGCCGGACCGTGCGGAACGGCAGCGAACGGGTTTTCTGGGTGACTGGCGTTGCCGGGTTGGCGCCCTAGAGCTTGTGGCTACCCAGTGCGCTGTATCGCTCGGGCGCGACCTTGCGCAGTCGGGCGGCGAGGAACACGCCGACGATCAGCGCGATGGGAATGACGGCGCACAGGCCGTAGGACAAGAGCTGGCTGGCGCCGGTCAGCACATCGAAATGCAGCACGGCAAGGACTAGCACCGCGAGTAACGCCAGGCATGAAAAGCCGGGAAGGATCCGACCGCGCCACAGCCCGAGTTTCAGTTCCGGGTGTTTGCGGAAATAGACCAGCACCGCAGCCGAAGTGAGCGCCATGAGCAGGATGACGCAGAGGGTGGCCAGGTTGGAGAACCAGGCGAACAGTTGCAGGATCGGGTCGGCGTCCAGCGCGGCGAAAATCAGCACCACCACCGCGGCAATCAGGCTTTGCAGGACCGAGCCCATGTGTGGGCTCTGGTGTACGCGATGGGTCGTCCCCAACCGGCTATGCAGCAGCCCGTCCCGGCCGATGGCGTAGAAGTAACGCGCCGCGGCATTGTGGAACGCCAGCAGCCCGGCGTAGATGCTGACCATGAACAGCACGCGGATGACCTGGGTCAGCTGCGGGCCGACAAAATGATCGGACAGGCCATAGATGAACGTGGTCGGATCCTGCAGCGCCTGCAGGGTGGGGACGATCTTGTCGGCCCCGACGCCGATGACCATGGCCCAGACCGACAGCGCATAAAAACCACCGATCAACAGCACCGACGCGTAGGTGGCAATGGGAATCGTGCGCTGCGGGTTCCTCGCCTCCTCCCCATAGATGGTCGTGGCCTCGAAGCCGATGAAGGCGGCAAAACAGAACAACAGGCCGATCGAAGGCGTGCCGCTGAATACGTGGCTGCGGTCAAACGAATCGAGGTTGATGCCACTGTCGCCACCGGACTTGAGCATGGCGAAGTCCAGCGTCAGGATCGCCAGGTATTCGGCGATGACCACTACCGACAACACACGGGCCGAAAGGTCGATCTTGCGATAGCCGAGAATCGCAACGCTCGCCATCGCCAGCAGCGAATATGCCCACCACGGCAATTCCAGGCCGAACATGCTGGCCATCGTGCCACTGACCACACCGCCGAACATCCCGTACAGGCCGACCTGGAGAATGTTGTAGGCAAACATCGCCAACACGCCTGCCGCCCCGCCCGCCAACCCACCGAGGCCACGGGAGGTAAAGGCGTAGAAGCCGCCCGCATTGGTCATGTGCCGGGACATCGCGGTGTATCCCGCCGAAAAAGCCAGCAACACCAACAACGCCAGAAGCAGCAGCGCGGGCGTACCGGCGCCGTTGCCGAGCATGATGCCGATGGGAAAGCCACCGGCGATCACGCTCAGGGGGCTCGCCGCCGAAATCACAAAGAAGATGATGAAGCCGACACCCAGGGCGCCGCGCTTCAACTCCGTCGAGCTATTGATCGGGAAAGATACGCTCATTGTTCTTGACCTTATTGTATGAGGCAGTGTTGCGGGATCGGGACGGCCAACGGCGCCGTTCGCCAAAAGCTTATTGTTCTGGTTGTACGCTGGAACCGATGCTATGCCCTCGCCAGAACCCTGCGCTATCCCAAAACGGCAGCATCCGAAGCGACGCCCCAAAACTGCTCAGCCTGTTTGGTCCGGGGACATGGTGGACCTGTGGCGAGGGGATTTATCCCCGTTGGGCTGCGAAGCAGCCCTCAAGCAGTGAAATCAATCTTCCTGGCACACAGAGCGGCCTGGTTTGGGGCCGCTTCGCAGCCCAGCGGGGATAACTCCCCTCACTACAAATTCAGCGTGCTCTTGAGTGACGCGTATTGGCCCGATGACGACGCACAACGGCTGCCGATTCGGGATAACCGCCCGACGTTTCCTGCCGCAAGATAGTCTGGCCCGCCGTTCGAACGCTGTTGGGCCCAAAACAATAAAAATCCCTAAGCGCAGGAAACCTCAGCATGTTCTTCGCTCGTCTCTCTATCCAATGGCGGATCACGCTGTTGAGTGGCCTGTGCCTGCTCGCCGTGGTCGGGGCGTTGACCGCTGCCTCGCTGTACCAGAACCAGCAAGGCGCGACGCTGCTGAAGCAGCAAAGCAGCCAGCTGCTAGGGCAATCGGCCTTGGAAGGCCTGCGGGCACAGGCCCTGGCACACGGTCAGCGGGTGGAGCGTTTTTTCAGCGAAACAGCGATTGATGGCGAAGGCTTTGCCCAACAAGTGCTTCAGCTGCGCACCCAGGCATTGCACGGGCGACTGACTCCAGGGCAATTGCGCCAGGACCTGATCGCCGCAACGCGCCAGGCCCTTGCGAATCGCGAAAAAGTCCTCGGTTTCTACGTGGTGCTGCTTCCCGACGCGCTGGCCGGTCCAGACGCCGGTTTCGCCGGGCAGCGCGACCTGGCCGGCAACGAAAACGGCCGCTTTGCCCTGTACTGGTCGCAAAGCCAACCCGGCCATCTGGTGCAAGAAGTGCTCAGCGAAGCCCAGATCAGCGCCAACACCGCGCCGCCGGGCAGCGAGCCGGCAAACGCCTGGTACATCTGCCCGCAGACCCAGGGGCGCACATGCGTGACAGAGCCCTACGCGATCGAAGTCGAAGGCCGCAAGACCCTGATGAGCAGCATTTCCATACCGCTGCTGGACGAGGGCAAAGTCATCGGTATCGTCGGCATGGACATCAGCCTGGATACCCTTCAGCAACTCGCCGCCAGCCTTGCCGATGACTTGTACCCCGGCCACAGCGAGATCAGTATTCTCTCCCCCTCCGGGCAGATTGCCGGCCACAGCGGCGCCGTGGCGGGCGCTTCGGTCGATGTGCAGCAAACGGTGCAAACCGCTCCGGCCAACAATCCCTGGCAGTTGCAGATACGCGTGCCGGAAGCACTGGTGCAGGCGCCCGCCTTGCACATGCAGGCGCAACTGGACGACAAGCAGCGCCAGTCCAACGGGTTCAACCTCAGCCTCGGGTTGCTCTGCGCCGGACTGGGCCTGTTGCTTGTCTGGCTCAGCGCATACGGCGTGACCCGGCCACTGCTGAGGGTGGCGCATATGCTCGATGCGATTGTCGAAGGCGACGGTGACCTCACCCAGCGGCTGCCGAACACGCGGCACGATGAACTGGGTCGATTGGCCGACGGCTTCAATCGCTTTCTCGACAAACTGCAACCGATCATCCGGGATATCCAGCAAGCCTCCCTCGACACCCGGGAGACCGCCGACACCTCGGCGCGGGTTGCCCGCGAAGTCAGCGCGGGCATGCAGCAGCAATACCGGGAGGTGGAGCTGGCGGCGACGGCTTTGCACGAAATGAGCGCCAGCGCCCAGGAAGTTGCCCGCCATTCCCACCAGGCCGCCGATGCCGCAACGGTGGCCGAAAATGCCAGTCGATCGGGGCAGGAGATGTTCGCCAGTGCCGTCAACAGCATCGATGCCCTGGACCAGCGCCTGGAGGCAACGCTTGGGCAGGTCAGAGTACTGGCGGACAACAGCCAGCAGATCAGCCAGGTGCTCGACGTCATCTGTGCAATTGCCCAGCAAACCAACCTGCTGGCCTTGAATGCCGCTATCGAAGCGGCCCGCGCCGGCGAACAGGGGCGCGGCTTCGCGGTGGTGGCTGACGAAGTCCGGCATCTGGCGAGCAACACGCAGAACTCGGTCGAGCAGATACGCACGGTGATCGAAGCGTTGCAGCAACTGAGCCAGGACGTGGTGCACAGCACCCAGTCGAGCCGCGAGCTGGCCAGGGGCAGCGTGGTCCAGGTCGAGCAGACCCACGGGGCATTGCAACGTATCACCCGGGCCGTGGAAGTGATCGAACAGATGAACCAGCAGATCGCCAGCGCAGCCCTGGAGCAAAGCTCGGTGGTGGAAGACATCAGCCATCGGGTGAGCGGCATTCGCGGCATCAGCGAAACCTTGAGCGGCCAGATGCACGAAGCCTCCGAGGCCAGCCACTCGCTGCATGCCATGGCCAACCATCAACAGCAGTTGGTGGAGCACTTTCGGATCTAGCGCGGTTACACAATTTCACATAGCGCCTACAAAGCTTCACCCCTGACCTTGGCTCCGGTCCCTACCATGGGCGGTTCAATATTGGGGAAGCACCATGTCCAAGATTCCTTTCGTCACACTGGGCCTGTTGGTCGGGGCGTTGCTGAGCGGCTGTGACAGCGCCTCGACCCCGGAAGAATCCGCGCCGCTGGCAAGCGTGCGTATCGAGACCGTCCAGGCCGGGCCACTGTCGATCAGCAACGAACTGAGTGGCCGTATCGCCGCGCCACGGGTGGCCGAGGTCCGTGCACGGGTAGCCGGCGTGGTCTTGCAGCGAGTGTTTCGAGAAGGCCGCGACGTCAAGCAGGGCGACGTGTTGTTTCGCATCGACCCGGCGCCGTTCAAGGCCGACCTGGACAGCGCCGAGGCGACGTTGCGCAAGGCCGAGGCCAATGCGTTCCAGGCCCGGTTGCAGGCGCAGCGTTATGCCCAGTTGATCGATGACCAGGCGATCAGCGGCCAGGAATATGACAATGCCCGGGCCGCCGTGCGCCAGACCGCAGCCGACGTCGCCGCCAACAAGGCCGCCGTTGAACGGGCGAAGCTGAACCTGGGCTACGCCACGGTGACCGCACCGATTTCCGGGCGCATCGGCCGGGCCCTGGTGACGGAAGGCGCGCTGGTGGGGCAGAACGAAAGCACGCCACTGGCGCTGATCCAGCAGTTGGACCCGATCCACGCCGACCTCACCCAATCGACCCGCGAACTCAATGAGCTGCGTCGGGCGTTTCGTGCGGGGCAGCTGCAAGCCGTCGGCCAGGGCCAGGCCAAGGCCACCTTGATCCAGGACGACGGCAGCCCTTATCCGCTGCCGGGCAAGTTGCTGTTCACCGACCTCAGCGTCGACCCGAGCACCGGCCAGATCACCCTGCGTAGCGAGTTTCCCAACCCCGACCTCGATCTGCTGCCCGGCAGCTTCATTCGCGTGCGCCTGGAACAGGCGGTCAACCGCCAGGGCATCACCGTGCCGCAACGGGCGATCCTGCGCGACAGCGCCGGCGTCGCGCAGGTGCTGCTGCTGGACGCCGAGCAGAAGGTCAGCCAGCAACCGGTGCAACTGGGCGCGGCGCAGAGCGATCGCTGGATCGTCACGCAGGGCTTGAAACCGGGCGATCGCATCGTCGTCGAAGGCCTGCAGCATGCCCGCCCCGGTGAACAGGTCCGAGTCGACGACGCCCCTCTCCCCCTCGCCCAGGTTCCCGGGCCACAGGCAGGACACTAAGCCATGCCGCATTTTTTCATCGACCGCCCCGTCTTCGCCTGGGTCGTCGCGCTGTTCATCCTGCTAGCCGGGATCCTGGCCATTCCGCAACTGCCGGTGGCGCAGTACCCGGTCGTGGCTCCGCCGCAAATCGAGATCTACGCGGTGTACCCGGGCGCTTCGGCGCAGACGGTGGACGAAAGCGTGGTCAGCCTGATCGAGGAGGAGCTCAACGGCGCCGACAACCTGTTGTATTTCGAATCCCAGAGCAGTCTCGGCAGCGCGACGATTACCGCGACCTTTCAACCGGGGACGAACCCGGAACTGGCCCAGGTCGACGTGCAGAACCGCCTCAAGGCCGTGGAGTCGCGCCTGCCGCAGGCGGTTACCCAGCAGGGCTTGCAGGTGGATAAGGTTTCCGCCGGCTTCCTGCTGCTGATCACCCTCACCTCCAGCGACGGCAAGCTCGACGACGTGGCGCTCAGCGATTACCTGGCGCGCAACGTGATGAACGAGATCAAGCGCCTCGACGGTGTCGGCAAGGCCCAGCTGTACGGTGCCGAGCGGGCCATGCGGATCTGGATCGACCCGCAGAAGTTGCTGGGTTTCAACCTGACCCCGGCCGACGTCAACGCTGCCATCGTGGCGCAGAACGCCCAAGTCTCGGCCGGCAGCCTCGGCGACCTGCCGAGCCGCAGCACCCAGGAAATCACCGCGACCATCGTCGTCAAGGGCCAGCTCTCGACCCCGCAAGAATTTGCCGACATTGTGCTCAAGGCCAACCCCGACGGTTCCACGGTGCGCATCGCGGATATCGCACGGGTGGAAATCGGCAGCCAGGAATATCAGTTCTCCACGCGCCTGAACGGCAAACCCTCCACCGCCGTGGCCGTGCAGCTGTCGCCGGGCGCCAACGCGCTGAACACCGCCACCCTGGTGCGCGCGAAAATGGACGAGCTGTCGCGCTACTTTCCGGCCGGCGTGGAGTACAAGATTCCCTACGACACGTCGCCGTTCGTCAAGGTCTCGATCACCAAGGTGGTCTATACCCTCGGCGAGGCGATGTTGCTGGTGTTCGCGGTGATGTTCCTGTTCCTGCAGAACATCCGCTACACGCTGATCCCCACCCTCGTCGTGCCGGTGGCGCTGATGGGCACCTTCGCGACCATGCTCGCGCTGGGGTTCTCGATCAACGTACTGACCATGTTCGGCATGGTGCTGGCCATCGGCATCCTGGTGGACGATGCCATCGTGGTGGTGGAAAACGTCGAGCGGATCATGGCCGAGGAAGGCCTGTCGCCCAAGGAAGCGACGCGCAAGGCCATGGGCCAGATCACCGGGGCGATCATCGGCATCACCCTGGTGCTGGTGGCGGTGTTCATTCCGATGGCGTTCATGCAGGGTTCGGTGGGCGTGATCTACCAGCAGTTCTCGCTGTCGATGGCGACGTCGATCCTGTTCTCGGCCTTTCTCGCGCTGACCTTGAC
The DNA here is from genome assembly GCF_051132075.1 of Pseudomonas sp. R3-56. Taxonomy (NCBI): domain Bacteria; kingdom Pseudomonadati; phylum Pseudomonadota; class Gammaproteobacteria; order Pseudomonadales; family Pseudomonadaceae; genus Pseudomonas; species Pseudomonas sp. R3-56. Next base: position 3,425,642 of record NZ_CP071657.1, read on the forward strand.
CCCGGCGCTTTGCGCGACCTTGCTCAAACCGATCACCCAAGGCGATCACCACGCAAAGGGCGGTTTCTTTGGTTGGTTCAACCGTGGCTTCGACCGGTTCGGCAACCGCTATCAGGGTTGGGTCGCCTACGCGATGAAACGCAGCGGCCGCTACCTGCTGATCTATGGCGTGCTGCTGGTGGGCATGGGCCTGTTGTTCAGCCGCCTGCCCTCCTCGTTCCTGCCGGTGGAAGACCAGGGCTATACCATCACCGACATCCAACTGCCGCCGGGCGCCAGCAAGAATCGTACGGTGCAGGTGGTGGAGCAGATCGAGGCGCACAATGCCGGCGAGCCTGGGGTCGGCGACAGCACGGTCATCCTCGGCTTCAGCTTCTCCGGCAGCGGGCAGAATGCGGCCCTGGCATTTACCACGCTGAAAGACTGGTCGCAGCGCGGTGGCGACGATTCGGCGGCGTCCATCGCCGATCGCGCCAACCAGGCCTTCGGTGGAATCAAGGACGCCATGGTGTTTTCCGTGCTGCCACCGCCGGTGGACGGTCTCGGCACCTCCAGCGGTTTCGAGTTCCGCTTGCAGGACCGCGGCGGCCTCGGCCACGCCACGCTGATGCAGGCCCGCAGCGATCTGCTCGCCGCCGCGGATAAAAGCCCGGTGCTGATGAATGTGCGCGAAAGCGCCCTGGCGGAAGCGCCGCAGGTGCAACTGGAAGTGGATCGGAAACAGGCGAATGCCTTGGGCATCTCCTTTGCCGACGTCGGCAGTGTGTTGTCCACGGCGGTGGGCTCAGCCTACATCAATGACTTCCCGAACCAGGGCCGCATGCAACGGGTGGTGGTCCAGGCCGAGGGTGACCAGCGCAGCCAGGTCGAGGACCTGCTGAAGATTCACGTACGCAACAGCAGCGGGAAGATGGTGCCGTTGTCGGCGTTTGTCCAGGCGCGCTGGACCCAGGGGCCGGCACAGTTGACTCGCTACAACGGTTATCCGGCGGTGAGTATTTCCGGAGAACCGGCGCCGGGCTACAGCACCGGGCAAGCCATGGCCGAGATCGAACGGCTGGTGGCCCAGGGGCCCAAGAGCATGGGCCAGGAATGGGCCGGCCTGTCCTTGCAGGAGCGCTTGTCCGGCAGCCAGGCACCGATCCTGCTGGGCCTGTCGCTGCTGGTGGTGTTCCTGTGCCTGGCGGCACTGTACGAGAGCTGGTCGATTCCGACCTCGGTGTTGCTGGTGGTACCGCTGGGCGTGCTCGGCGCCGTAATGGCGGTGTCGTTGCGTGGCATGCCCAACGATGTGTTCTTCAAGATCGGCCTGATCACCATCATCGGCCTGTCAGCGAAGAACGCCATCCTGATCATCGAATTCGCCAAAAGCCTCTACGACGATGGCCATGACCTGCTCGACGCCACGCTCCAGGCCGCGCGCCTGCGCCTGCGGCCAATCATCATGACCTCGCTGGCGTTCATCCTCGGCGTGGTCCCGTTGGCGATCGCCACCGGGGCCAGCTCGGCGAGCCAGCAGGCGATTGGTACCGGCGTGATCGGCGGGATGATCAGCGCCACGCTGGCGGTGGTGTTTGTCCCGGTGTTTTTCGTGGTGGTGATGAAGCGGGTCGCGCGCAGCAAAACGCGTTGAGGCTGGCGACGCTAATTGCCCTGTGGCACAGCCTGGCTCTCAACGCTGGCCAGGGCTTTGTCCGCCAGGCGTCGTACCCAACCGGCATCATCAGCATTGACCACCGCATAACGGTCCGGCGGGAAAAACATCCAGTGATGGGCAATCTGCGCGAGTCGCTTGATCTCATCGGCAGACATCCAGTAAGACGTCTGCGTCATTGGCAAAGGCGCACCGTCGAAACGCCGGCCAAGCGCCAACTGGGTGCCGGGAGCGAAGGCAATCGCCAGTTGCTGCCGGGGTTGCATCTGCTTCTCCGGCGCGGGCAGCTGCCCTACCCGTCGGTAGCAGAAATCGCCGGGAAATTCCTCCTTGAGCACCAGCCAATGGCCGGCCGTGGTCATCGCCAGGATCCACTGCGACACGCCGGAGCTTTGCACCCGCTCCAGCTTGTCGTTTTTCCATAACATCAGGCTGCTGCAATCGGGATCAAAGTCGTTGGCCCACAGACTGATGGCCGAGATCAGCGTATGACGCTCAAGCTCGACCAGCCCTTGATCGGGCATCGATTGCCAATAGTGCTTGGTCGGGTCGCGCGAATCGCGCAGGTAATTGGACAGTATCCACGCCGCCACGAAAAGCAGCGTCGCCAGCGCCAGCCAGCCCAAGGAGTCGCCGACGATCCGATCAACGTCCAGGTCCGGGGCGAACAACTTCTGGCTCAGGCCCAGGCCCGCCAGGAACACCACGCCCGGCAGCACCGGGCCCATGCTCAATGGCGGCAGCAGTACGACCAACCAACTGAAGTCATGCATGGACGCACGGTCCCGCGCCCAGGCCAGCTCCTGCGCAAGCATCGGTGCCTGCTCACGCGGCCCGATGGCTGGATCAGGGGTCTGGAAGCGGAAGAACTGCGTGTGGGCGTCGTCGCGCATGGAGGCGTCATTTCTCTTGAAACGGTCGCGCATCTTCGGCGATTTTTGATTGCGCGAACAGTCTCTCCAGAGTTCCCGTTCCTGTGTGGCTGAACCCGCGTCTTCGCGAGCAGGCTCGCTCCCACAGGGAGGCGGAGATTCTCTGGGAGCGAGCCTGGTCGCGAAGACGGCGGTAAAGCCAGTGATCAGTCCGCCTGCACCGTCACCTGACGCTGTTCACCCAAACCTTGAATGCCCAGGCGCATGGTCTGGCCCGGGCGCAGGAACACCGGGTTGGGCTTGATGCCCAGGCCGACACCCGGTGGCGTCCCGGTCGAAATCACGTCGCCGGGCTGCAGGCTCATGCACCGGCTCAGGTAGGCAATCAGTTGCGGCACGCTGAAGATCAGCGTCCGGGTATTGCCGTTCTGATAACGATGTCCGTCGACTTCCAGCCACAGATCAAGCGCGTGGGGATCGGCGATTTCGTCCTTCGTTACCAGCCAGGGTCCAAGCGGGCCGAAGGTGTCGAAGCCTTTGCCCTTGTCCCAGGTGCCGCCGCGTTCGAGTTGCCACTCGCGTTCCGACACATCGTTGATGACGCAATAACCGGCGACATGCTCCATGGCGTTCGCTTCGTCGATGTAGCGCCCGCCCTTGCCAATGACCACGCCGAGTTCGACTTCCCAATCGGTCTTGAGCGAGCCACGGGGAATCTGGACATCATCGTTCGGTCCGCAGATGGCGCTGGTCCATTTGTTGAAGATGATCGGTTCTTTCGGCACCTCCATGTTCGATTCGGCGGCATGGTCGGCGTAGTTCAGGCCGATGCAGATGAACTTGCCGACCTGCCCGACGCACGCGCCGATCCGCGGCTGGCCGCCCACGACCGGCAGGCTGCGCGGGTCGATGGCGGCGAGTCTTGCCAGGCTTTCAGGAGCCAGGGCTTGCCCGGCGATGTCTGGCACGTGGCCCGACAGGTCACGGATCTGCTTGTCATCATCCAGCAGCCCGGGCTTTTCCGAACCTTTTTCGCCGTAACGCAACAGTTTCATGAAGTGCTCCTGCTCAAGTGTAAATTCAGAGGCTCATGCCACCGTCAATGACGTGCACCGTCCCGGTGGTGTAGGCAGATGCGTCGCTGCCCAGGTACAGCGCCAGTTGCGCGACCTCCTCGGTGTTGCCGATGCGCCCCATGGGCTGGCGGTCGAGAAACTGCCGGTAGACCTGTTCCTCCTCGACCCCCTGCTGCGCCGCCTGGTCGGCAATGCGCTGGCGCAGCGAAGGCGAGTCGACGGTGCCCGGGCATATCGCATTGCAACGGATACCCTGGCTGACGAAGTCGATGGCGACGGACTTGGTCAGCCCCACTACCGCCGCCTTGCTGGCAGCATAGGCGAAACGATTGGGCACGCCCTTGATACTGGACGCTACCGACGACATGTTGATGATCGACCCGCCGCCACGCGCCAGCATACCCGGCAGAAACGCGCGGATCATGCGGTACATGGCGCTGACATTGAGGTCCATCGAGCGCGCCCAGGCGGCTTCGTCGCAATCGAGAATGGTGCCGCTGTGCACGTAGCCGGCGCAGTTGAAAAGCACGTCCAACCCGCCAATCCGCTCGCGGGCAGCGTCGATGGCGCTGGCCGAGGTGACATCCAGGTGCATCGGCGTGACCCCCTCGATGCCCGCCAGCGCGCGAATATCGATGTCACTGGCGAACACCTCGGCGCCGGCCCGGGCGAAGGCCACGGCGCTGGCCAGGCCGATGCCCTGTCCCGCCGCCGTCACCAGCACCCGCTTGCCTTGCAGGTTCATGCGGTCTCCAGTTGCGCGGCCGTGGGCGCGGTCTTGGGCGTCCTGCCGAGCATCGAGGCGGGGATGGCCAGGATCAACCCGCCGCTGACCAACAGGCACAGCGCCAGGACGTACGTACCGTTGTTAATGTTACCCGTCAGGGTTTCCGCCACGGCCGTGATCATCGAACCGGTGAAGCCCGACAGGTTGCCGATCGCGTTGATCATGCCGATCCCGGCTGCGGCGGCAACGCCCGACAGCACAGTGCCCGGCAAGGTCCAGAAAATCGGCATCAGGCTGAGGATCCCCGAGGCGGAGACGCTGAGGAACAGCACCGACAACACCAGGTTATCGGCGAAAAACGCGCTGAGGATCAGCCCGGCGCCACCAATGAATGCCGGGATGGCTGCGTGCAGGCGCCGTTCGCCGGTGCGGTTGGAGTGCCGCGCATTGAGCAGCATCGCCACGATTGCCACCGAGTAGGGAATGGCGGTGAGCAAACCGATGTGCAGGCTGTTGGTGATGCCGGTGCTCTTGATGATCGACGGCATCCAGAAGGCCAGGCCGTAGAAACCGGTGTTGAAGGTCAGCAGGATCAGCACCAGCAACCAGACGCGAGGGTTGAAGAACACTTCGCTCAGGCGCGAAGCCTTGCCCTGGTTGTCGGTTTGCAGGTTGGCCTTGAGCAAGGCCTTTTCCGCTGCCGACAGCCACTTGGCCTTGTCGATGTTATCGGCCAGGCAGACGATCACCACGAAGGCCATGATGATCGAAGGGATGCCCTCGATGATCAGCATCCACTGCCAGCCGGACATGCCTTGCACGCCTTGCATGCTGTTCATCAGCCACCCGGACAGGATCCCGCCCAGTGTCAGGCTGACCGGCAACGCCAGCAGGAACCCGGACATCACCCGGCTCTGCCGGTGGGTCGGGAACCAGTAGTTGAGGTAGAGGATCACGCCGGGGAAAAAGCCTGCTTCACAGATGCCCAACAGGAAGCGCAGCACATAAAACATCGTGCTCGACTCGACGTGGAAGAACGCTGCCAGCGGCACCGTGTAGGCCACGGCCATGGAGATCACCGCCCAACTGAGCATGATCCGGGCGATCCAGAACCGCGCGCCCAGACGATGCAGCAACAGGTTGCTGGGGACCTCGAACAGGAAATAGCCCCAGAAAAACATACTGGCGCCCAAGGCGTACACGGTGTTGCTGAATTGCAACTCGGCGAGCATGTCGAGCTTGGCGAAGCCGATATTGACCCGATCAAGGTATGCCGCCATGTAGCACAACAGCAGCACTGGCAGGATCCGCCAGATCACCTTGCGGTAGGTCCGGTCTTCGAAATCCAGTTCGCCGGCTTGCGCCTGGGCAGGCAACGGCTCGGAGATGGTTTGCATGAGGTAACCCCTGATTGTTGTTATTGGGTCACGTCGGATGAGCGGCTCATCCGGCGATTGAACGAGGACTCTACTGTCGCGGATCGATTCTTTCCCAATGGCATTTTTGGATTAGTTGATAACCAGTTGTTATCGGAATCCGAGGGGCTACTGCGTAGCCCAGCGGGAGCAAGCTCCCTCGCCACGGGGTTTGGTGCTGGCTGGACCCATGTCTTCGCGAGCAGGCTCGCTCCCACCGGGGTTGTGATTTACCTCAGTAGAAAATCCACTGTGGGAGCGAGCCTGCTCGCGAAGGCGGCGGCACTGTCAACCACTCTGGCGGGCGTTGTCCTTGAGGATCTCGGCAAACTCCAGCGCCGCGCCCACCAGCGGCTCGTCCTTTCGCGTGAGGATGCCGTAATCCTGCGGCACCAGGTGCAACGGGGTATCGAGGGTCTTGAGCTGGCCGCTTTCCAGCAGCGGATCAACCATCGCATTGGGCAACATGCCGATCATCGGGCCGCGTTTCAGCACCTGGAGGAAGGTCTGCATGGAAATCGTATCGATGGTGTTGCGCGGCATCCGCACGCCCGCTTCGGCGAACGCCAGTTCCATGCGGGCGCGGATCGGCGTGCCGACCGGGTAGAGAATCCATGGCAGGTCTACCAGTTGCTGCAGCGATATCGGCCCGGCGTCTGCCAGCGGATGCCGGTCGTTGACGACGATGCAGAACGGTTCCGGAGCCAGGGGCTGGAAGTCGTAGCGCTGCTGCTGACTCTGCTCGGTAAACCGCGCCACGGCCAGGTCGAGCTTCTTCTCCTCCAGCATCTTCATCAGGTGATTGCTGGTCTGCTCTACCACCTCGATGGACAACAACGGCCAGCGCTGCTTGATCTGCAGGATCGCCTCGGGCAGGGCCACCGCCGTCGCGGCAAAGATCCCGCCGACCTTGAGATAACCATGGCCGCCCTCCCGCAGGCTGCTGATCTGCTCGACGAACGAGCGCGCGTCATTCAAAGCGATCTGTGCGTAGCGCAGCACATGCTCGCCCAGCGCGGTGGGCGGCATGCTGCGCGGACGCCGCTCGAACAGGGCGAAGCCGAGCAGGCTCTCGATTTCCTTGAGCATCTTGCTCACCGCCGGCTGGCTGAGGTTCATCTGTTCGGCCGCCAAGTGCATGTTGCAGGTGCGGCCCAAGGTATCGATCAGCAGCAGATGGCGGAATTTCAGCCAGCCGCAGAAGCTGGAAAAGGACAGATCGGACATGGGCAACCCTCACGATGCAATAACCGGACGTTATCAGATACTGAATATATCTCATTGGAGTTCATCACCTACGCGCCCTAGCTTGAAAGCTTTACGAACCAGGAAGACTGCCCATGTCGCTGATGCTTACCCCCGAGAACACGCTGCCGGTCGATGGCCTGGCCGGCACCCTGATTGGTCGTGCCTGGGTCCCTGGGCGGATCGCCGGGCCTTCGCCAATCGTGCTGCGCAGCGACGGAGTGTTCGACCTGTCGGAGCGTTTCGCGACCTTGAGCGATTTGCTGGAAACGCCCGCGCCGCTGACAGCGGTCAGGCAAACGCCGGGCACGTTCATCGCCAGCGTCGACGCGCTGCTGGCCAACACCGGCATGCATGCGGACCCGGCCAGGCCCTTCCTGCTGCCGCCCTTGGACTTGCAAGTGATCAAGGCCGCCGGCGTAACCTTCGCCGCGAGCATGATCGAGCGGGTGATCGAGGAGCAGGCTGGCGGTGACGCGGCCCGGGCCGAAGCCGTGCGCGCGACGGTGCACAGCGTTATTGGCGACAACCTGCGCTCGATCGTCCCGGGCTCCGAGCAAGCCATGCGCCTCAAGGCCTTCCTTATCGAACAGGGCATGTGGTCGCAATACCTGGAGGTCGGCATCGGGCCGGACGCGGAAATCTTCACCAAGGCGCCGGTGCTGGCCGCCGTCGGCAGCGGCAGCCAGATCGGCATCCATCCGGCCTCGCAATGGAACAACCCGGAACCGGAAGTGGTGCTGGCGGTGAACAGCCGCGGCCAGATCCACGGCGCCACCCTGGGCAACGACGTCAACCTGCGGGACATCGAAGGCCGCAGCGCGTTGTTGCTGAGCAAGGCCAAGGACAACAATGCCTCGTGCGCCATCGGGCCGTTCATTCGGCTGTTCGATGAACACTTCAGCCTGGACGACGTGCGGGCCTGCGAGGTCGATCTCCAGGTACACGGCGAAGACGGTTACCGCCTGCACGGCTGCAGCTCCATGAGTCAGATCAGCCGCGACCCGCAGGACCTCGCAGGCCAGACACTCAACGCCAACCACCAATACCCGGATGGCTTCCTGCTGTTTCTCGGTACCCTGTTCGCCCCCACCGAGGATCGCGACCACGCCGGCAGCGGTTTCACCCACAAACTGGGCGACCGGGTCAGTATCAGCAGCCCGTTGCTCGGCAGTTTGCATAATCAGGTGACTCACAGCTGCGAGGCCGCGCCCTGGACCTTCGGCGTCGGCGCCTTGCTGCGTAATCTCGCCGCGCGGGGGCTGCTCGATCGCTGAGCCCGACAGATCGTCGATTCATCCAATTACAAGAGAGAAATGAATCATGAGTGACACGCCAAAACGCCGCCTGCGCAGCGAGCAGTGGTTCAACGACCCGGCTCACGCGGACATGACCGCCCTGTATGTCGAGCGCTACATGAACTACGGGATGACCCGCGAAGAGCTGCAATCGGGCCGGCCGATCATCGGCATCGCCCAGACCGGCAGCGACCTGACACCCTGCAATCGTCATCACCTGGAGCTGGCGCAACGGGTCAAGGCCGGCATCCGCGATGCTGGCGGCATCCCGATGGAATTCCCGGTGCACCCGATCGCCGAACAGTCGCGCCGGCCCACTGCTGCCCTGGATCGCAACCTGGCCTACCTGGGCCTGGTGGAAATCCTCCATGGCTACCCGTTGGACGGCGTGGTGCTCACCACCGGCTGCGACAAGACCACCCCGGCCTGCCTGATGGCGGCGGCGACCACCGACCTGCCGGCCATCGTGCTTTCCGGCGGGCCGATGCTCGACGGCCATCACAAGGGCGAACTGATCGGCTCCGGCACCGTGCTCTGGCACGCACGCAACCTGATGGCCGCCGGCGAAATCGACTACGAAGGCTTCATGGAAATGACCACGGCGGCATCGCCTTCGGTGGGCCACTGCAACACCATGGGCACCGCGCTGTCGATGAACGCCCTGGCCGAAGCCCTGGGCATGTCGCTGCCCGGTTGCGCGAGCATTCCGGCGCCCTATCGCGAGCGCGGGCAGATGGCCTACGCCACCGGCAAGCGCATCTGCGAACTGGTGCGCCAGGACGTGCGCCCATCCCGGATCATGACTCGGGAGGCGTTCGAGAACGCCATCGCCGTCGCCTCGGCACTCGGCGCATCGAGCAACTGCCCGCCGCACCTGATTGCCATCGCCCGGCACATGGGCGTCGAGCTGAGCCTGGACGACTGGCAGCGGATTGGCGAAGACGTGCCGCTGCTGGTCAACTGCATGCCGGCCGGCAAGTACCTCGGCGAAGGCTTCCACCGCGCCGGTGGCGTGCCGGCAGTCATGCATGAACTGCAAAAGGCCGGACGCCTGCACGAAGACTGCGCCACGGTCAGCGGCAAATCGATTGGCGAAATCGTCAGCAGCAGCCTGACCAGCAACGCCGATGTCATCTACCCGTTTGATACCCCGCTCAAGCATCGCGCTGGATTCATCGTGCTCAGCGGCAATTTTTTCGACAGCGCGATCATGAAGATGTCGGTGGTCGGGGAGGCGTTTCGCAAGACCTACCTGTCCGAGCCCGGCGCTGAAAACAGCTTCGAAGCCCGGGCGATCGTGTTCGAAGGGCCGGAGGATTACCACGCGCGGATCGACGACCCGGCGCTGGACATCGACGAGCGCTGCATCCTGGTCATTCGCGGCGTTGGCACCGTGGGTTATCCCGGCAGCGCCGAGGTGGTGAACATGGCGCCGCCCGCAGCGCTGATCAAACGCGGTATCGACTCCCTGCCCTGCCTGGGCGACGGCCGCCAGAGCGGCACCTCGGCGAGCCCGTCGATCCTCAACATGTCCCCTGAAGCGGCGGTGGGCGGCGGCCTGGCGCTGCTGCAAACCAACGACCGGCTGCAAGTGGACCTGAACACCCGCACCGTCAACCTTCTGGTCGACGAGGCCGAAATGGAACGGCGCCGTCGCGAATGGACACCGAACATCCCGCCCTCGCAAACGCCCTGGCAGGAACTCTATCGGCAACTGGTCGGGCAGCTGTCCACCGGCGGCTGCCTGGAGCCGGCCACGTTGCATTTGCGGGTAATCGCCCGCGGTGGCGAGCCGCGGCATTCTCATTGACTCAGTTAGCCCGGTCGTGAGTGGCCGGGCGTTTGAGAGCACTTAAAGAAGCCTCCTACATCACCCGTCTCCTTGTCTGACTTATTTTCCTAGCCTTCCTCGGCAAAGTCTCGCGCACCCCGATTTTTCGCGAGACGCCTGCCCATGTTCGACCGATTTTTCCTGCCGGCCCTTGATCAGGCCGCTTCCTGATGGATCAGGTGCGCCGCATCGAGGCGGAACTCGACAGTTTCAAAGACAGCCTTTCCCTCTACCGCGGACAACTCGACCGCTGGTACGCCCGTGCGGCGGACCGGGCCAGCCAGGCGGCCGACTTGCCTTCGCTGATGGGCATGGAACGGGTGCTTCTTTTTGGTGGCAGCGCCACGACGGTCAGCAGCCGCGACAGTGATTTCCACTCGACCGTGGCCCGGTGCCCCAAGGGTGGGGTCCTGACGATCGAGAGCAAGCTCGAATCGGTGTACGACATTCCGCTCGGCGACATCGTGGTGGATGTAGTGTCGGTGGACAGCGGCGAGGTCACCCCCGTCCAGCTGAATGCCCAGGGCGTCGGGACCTTCAAAGGCGAAGCGGGTCGCTACTACCGGGTTCACGTTCAAAGCGAAGTCACCCCCAGGCAGATCGAGGACCTGTTTTCTTCCTACAACGGCCTGACTGTTGATCTGACGGACTGGCTGCGTAGCGAATGGCAGGTTTTCAAGCCGCAATGGGCGCAGCAATCGTCGACGACGTCGGCGGCCGCGGTGGGCAATGGCCTGCTCGCCGGCGGTTGGGCGGCCATCGAGGGCGTGTGGGACAGCATCAGCTTGCTCTCGGAGATCCTCAAGGACCCGAGCCGGTTTGGCGATCAATTGGGCAGCGGTGCGGCGGACCTGATCGAACTTGCCCAGTCGTCCCCTCAGATCATGGCCAAGCTGCAGTTGCTCGCCAGCGACGAAGCGGCGCTGTGCCTGCTGGTGCGCACCGCGAGTCTCTGGCTGGACATGCTGCCGCCCAGCGAAGTGGCCGGCGGCACGGCCAAAGCGTTGTCCATGGTAGCCGTGCAGTTGGTGATCGACCTGCTGATCGGCGTGGTCCTGACCTTTGCCGGGGCGGGCGCCGGGATTGCCTACCTGTCGCTGCGCCTGGTCCGCCACAGCGCCCGGCTACTTGACGCAATGACGCGTTTCATTCGGGCGATCTTCGCCGTGGTGAACGGGTTCATGGCCTACGTGGACCGCTACAAAACCGTGGCGGCGCGAGGCATCGCCGCCAGCGTGAAAAAAGGCCGGATGCAATTGCGCTGGGACGCGCAGCGCAACACCACGCTGAAGAAAGACGAACCCCACGACGACGCCCCCACCCCCTCGAAAAACCCCAACGGCGACCCCGCCGACAGCGCCGCCCAGACCCGCACCGACGGCTGCCCGGTGTCGATGGTCACCGGCGAAGAACTGCTGACCCTGGAGGACGGCACCCTCGACGGGCGCTTGCCCTTCGTCTTCACCCGTCTCTATCGTACCAGCGCCGCCGAGCTGGACATCGGCCTCGGCCGTGGCTGGAGCCATGGCCTGGCCCATCGCCTGGTGATCGAAGGCGAACAAGTGACCTGGATCGACCAGGAAAACCGCCGCACCAGCTTTCCTCGCCCCAGCCTGCAACGCCCGGCGATCCACAACAGCCTGGCCCGCGCGGCGATCTACCTGAGCCGCGAGCCGGACGAACTGATCATCTCCCAGCCCGGCGAAGACGCCCCTTTCCTGCACTTTCGCGACGGGCATCTGACAGCGCTGAGCGATCGGTACGACAACCGCCTGACCGTCCAGCGCAACATCTACGGCGACATCAGCCGCCTGGACAACGGCGCCCGACGCGGCCTGCGGTTGCGCTACGAGCATCGCCACCTGGTCGCCATCGACTATCAGAGTTTTGACCCGAAACAGCATCCGGACGAAGCCTGGCGCACCGAACAGACGCTGGTGACCTACCGCTACGACGGCCGCTTCCGACTGATAGAGGCGACCAATGCCGCTGGCGAAAGCGAGCGCTACGACTACGACGACCAGCACGTCATCCTCCAGCGGCAACTGGCCGGCGGCGCAAGTTTCTACTGGGAATGGCAAGGCCTCGGCCCGGCGGCGCGCTGTGTGCGGCACTGGGCGTCGTTCGCGCAGATAGACAGCCGCTACGCCTGGGGCGAAGACGGCAGCGTCACGGTCCAGCATCAGGATGGCAGCCAGGAAGTGTACGTCCACGACGACCGGGCGCGGCTGGTGCGCCAGGTCAATCCCGCTGGTGGCGAACAGCTCAAGGCCTATGACGAGCAGGGCCGGCTGACCGCCGAGCAGGATCCGCTGGGCGCGGTCACCGAATACCGCTACGACGAAGCCGGACGGCTGGTGGCGCTGATTCCGCCTGAAGGCGAGCCGACGTCCTACGAATACCGCAACGGTTTCCTGCACGCCCGACAGCGCGGCAAAGCCGTGTGGACCTACCGGCGCAATGCCCAAGGCGATGTGGTCGAGGCCATCGACCCGGATCGTCACAGCACCCGGTACGCCTATGACGCCCAGGGGCAACTGCTCTCGATCCGCTATCCGGACGGCGGCACCCATCATTTTGTCCGCAATAGCCAGGGCCAGCTGACTGAAGAAACCCTGCCCGACGACAGCCAGCGGAGTTTTTCCTACGACACGTTGGGGCGGCTGCTGACCCGCAAGGACGAACATGGCGCGATTTCCCACTACCAGTGGGATGCCGTCGGCCGCTTGCTGGAAACCACCCTGCCCACCGGCGCCACCCGCGCCTGGAGCTACAACGCCTACGGCAAGGTCACCGCCGAACGCGACGAACTGGGGCGCATCACCCGCTACGAATACGCCGACGACCTGCACCTGATCAGCCGGCGGCTCAATCCCGATGGCAGCGAACTGAAGTATCGCTACGACTCGGCGCGGCTGTTACTCACCGAAATCGAGAACGAATCCGGCGAAAAATATCAGCTGGCCTACACGCCCAACGGATTGATCCGACAGGAAACCGGCTTCGACGGCCAGCGCACCGGCTACGCCTACGACCTCAACGGCCACCTGCTGGAGAAGACCGAGTTCGGTGCCGATGGCAGCCAGCGGCTCACCGCTTACCAGCGCGACAGCGCCGGCCGCCTGTTGCGCAAGATCTTGCCCGACGGCAAACCGGTCGAGTACCGCTACGACGCCCTCGGCCGGCTGGTCAGCGTCGACGACGGCCACTGGCCGCTGACCTACGAATACGACAACCAGGACCGCCTCGTCGCCGAACACCAGGGCTGGGCCACCCTGCACTATCGCTACGACGAGGCCGGCCGGCTGACCTACTGCCGCCTGCCCGACCGCAGCACCCTCAATTACCGCCATCTTTACGGCGGCGCGCTGCTGGCCATCGACCTCAACGGTCAGTGCCTGACCGAACACCGCTTCACCGGCACTCGTGAACGCCAGCGCCAGCAAGGCCTGCTGCTCAGCGACTACAGCTACGACGAACAGGGCCGCCTCAAGGCCCAGACCGTATGGCAGACCCAGCAGAAGCAATTGTTCTGGCGCGACTATTCCTACAGCGCCAACGGCAACCTCGCCACGCTGTCCGACACCCGAAACCGACGCGCCTACCACTACGACCCGCAAGATCGCCTGCTGCGCATCGACTACGCCCACAGCCAGCCCCCGGAGCACTTTTCCCACGACCCGGCCGGCAACCTGCTGCTGCACGACCGCCCCGGCCCGACCACGCTCAAGGGCAACCGCCTGCTGATGGAGGGCGACCGCCACTACGACTACGACGCCTACGGCAACCTGGTCCGCGAGCGCCGCGGCAAAGCCCAGTGCCTGGTCACCGAATACCGCTACGACAGCCAGCACCGCCTGATCGGCCTCACCAGCCCGGGCGGCAACGAAACGTCCTACCGCTACGACGCCTTCGGCCGACGCATCGAAAAGACCGTGGACGGCCAGACCACCGAATTCATCTGGCAAGGCGACCAGCTCATCGCCGAAAGCAGCGACCATCATTACCAAAGCTACGTCTACGAGCCCGGCACCTTCCGCCCCCTCGCCCTGCTCGAAGGCCAAGGCCCGAAAAACGCCACGCCGTTCTACTACCACAACGACCACCTCGGCACACCGCAGGAGCTGACCAGCCACCAGGGAGAAATCGTCTGGGCGGCGCGCTACACCGGCTACGGCAAACTCACCAAACTCGCCCACGGCGCCGACAAACAACTGACCCAACCGCTGCGTTTCCAAGGCCAATACCACGACTTGGAAAGCGGCCTGCACTACAACCGGCATCGCTACTACAATCCGGACACGGGGCGGTATCTCACGCCTGACCCGAGCAAGCTAGCGGGTGGGTTGAATGGGTACCGGTACACCCTGAACCCGACGGGGTGGGTGGATCCGTTGGGGTTGGAAGGCTGTCCGGGCGACGGGTGTAAGAAGCCGGCGGCTGGCGAGCAGGATCCGGCAGCTAAGGTTGGGGTGGATGAGGGTGAGCCGGCGCTGCCGATGACGGCGGAGCAGCGTCGGGCGCGGATTGATGAATTAGGGGAGACGAACGCTAAGAGACGTGTTGTCGCTATGGAGAAAAAATACAGCATGCACACTGTTGAGAAGCACAGTGCGGAAATATCAGACGTTGCGCTGAAACAGCGGGCCATTAACGGTGCGAATCCACATACAGGAGAGGTTCCCAAAGGCGCTATTGGAAGCTTGAGCTCTCAGTTCAGCAACTGGCGAATTCATCTAAGTGCGCTAAACAAAGCCATGACACGGGAAAGGCTTGGGCTCGATCCATTTACTGGCATGGATCATAAAAAAGATAGAGTTGTCAGGCAAGAACTGCCGGGGGCTGGGCGTGGCTATAAGCCAAACAAAAAAGATAAAGAAAATCCTAAGCTGAGCGAAAATTTAAACTGGTTCGAAGTTAAATTTGACAAGAATGGCGTGCCGTACACTAGTTTTCCTGCGGAGAAGAAATAATGTTGAAACACCCATTTCTAAATGAAGAGTTTATCCCTGACCTAATGTGGTTTCTTGGGCAGTTTGACGTATATGATCGCGAAGAGACTCGCGGGGCAATGCTGGAAGCTTACAATCCAGACGACGACCAAGACAGACGAGAACTTATTGGTAAGTATGGTTTGGATCTGGACTGCTTGTCTTACAGGCATAAACATGTGCTGCTATCCTTCCTTAAGGAAAAGCTCAATGATCCGACTGTTGATTTTCAAAGCGTGTTTGATGTAGAGGAAGATTGCGCTGGTAGCTGGCCTCGTGGCGAGTGGTATAACTTGAAAAATCCAAAAGGTTTCTTCAAAGATATTTATCTGCTAGCAAAAGAAAAGTGGAAAGAAGATATCCAAAAAGCCGCCCTTGAAGACCCATCCGATTGGTAAAATTGTTTGGAGGATTAGTTTTGAATAGCCTCGGACGGCCACGAATACCAGCCAAAGAACACGAGCCCCCACTGCACCGCCAAACCGCTCTCCGTGGCGAGGGAGCTTGCTCCCGCTGGGTCGCGAAGCGGCCCCAAAACAGTCTATGAGATCAGCCAGACACACCGAAGTGCTTTGAGAGGGGGCTGCTACACAGCCCAGCGGGAGCAAGCTCCCTCGCCACGGTGGGTTGCAGGCACATGTAAACTGCACACTCATAGATGCCCCTACTCACATATTCCCAACCATCTCCCACAACGACGCCCCTACCCCGGTAATGCTCTCCCCCGCAATCAACCCCGCCGCCGCAGTAATAGCGAAGCGTTCCGTGAGGCTTGGCCAGCGGCAGCTCACCAGCCAGGTGAGTACGGCGCCGAGGGCCATCATCAGCGATACCGAGGCCGGCAGGACAAAAGCCAGGCCCAAGGCCGCCGTGCTTGGCAGGTAGCGGGACCGATGGGCCGGCAGAAGGCTGTCAAGGATGCCCAGCAGCAAGCCGGCGATGGCGCCGATGAAAATCGCCCAGCGGATGCTGGCTGACAGTGAGTCCAGGCCATGGGTGAGGGTCTGTGCCACGGCTTTCCAGGTGGCGACCGCCGGGGCCGGCCACTCCTCGGTGAGCAGCATGGTCTGGGGGTCCGGGATCAGCGCCAGATAAGCCAGCACGCCGACGATGCTGCCGATGAAGATTCCCAGGGTCTGCGCCTGCAGTTGTTTGCGCGGCGTGGCGCCGATCGCTCGGCCCACCTTGAAATCGTTCATCAAGTCTGTGCATTGCCCGGCCGAACCGCCGGCGGTATTGGCACTCATCAGATTGATCGGCACCTGGCCCGGGGCGACGATGCCAAAACTCAACTGGGACAATTGCCCGATGGCACCGATAGGCGGAATACCCGTGGCGCCAACCACACGGGCCGCCACCGCCGCCAGGCAGATGGCCAAGGGGATGGTCAGCAGCGCCATCCACGGATTGATGCCGAACAACAGCGCTTGCAGGCTTACCACCAGAATGATCGCCAACAGGAAACCGAGGGCGGGGCCGGCCTTGGGAATCACCCAGGTCGCCGCGCCGCTGGCCTTGGTGGAACCGTGCAAGGCCCACAGGCGAATCGCCAGGGAAGCCAGCGTCGAGCAGACCATCAGGCTCACCCCCGGCCACAGCAGCCACTCCACCAGCACCGCAAATTGCGGTCCACTGCTGCCGGG
This sequence comes from Pseudomonas sp. R3-56, assembly GCF_051132075.1. Lineage (NCBI taxonomy): Bacteria > Pseudomonadati > Pseudomonadota > Gammaproteobacteria > Pseudomonadales > Pseudomonadaceae > Pseudomonas > Pseudomonas sp. R3-56. The sequence goes on from NZ_CP071657.1 coordinate 3,442,394, forward strand.
CGGTAACTGCACCAGGCCATTTTCCAGCAGCCACGGCGCCAACCCGCCCCACGCCAGCAGCGCGCCGAGCAGCAGGGTCAAGCCGACGCGGATGCCGATGATGCCGCCGAACCCCACCAGCAACAACGAAGGGTCTGCGGTAAAGGTCAGGCGCTCCAACTGGGCGTTCGGCGACCAACGCGGGATGGTCCACCAAAACGTATCCACCCACTTGGCGAGCCCGGACAGCAGCGCCGCGCCGAGCAGGACCTTGAGCCGCGTCGCGGCTTCCTGGCCATGGTTGTAGATGTGCAGGAGGGTTTCCAGGGTCGCCATGCCTTCGGGAAACCTCAGCGCCTTGTCATTGAGCAATGACGGCCGCAGGTACCAGGCAATCCAGATGCCCAGGAAGCTCACCGAAAACACCCAGGCAACCATCGGCACCGGGTCCAGTTGCTGGCCGGTCAGCAAGGTGTACGCCGGAATGGGCGCGACCAGCCCGCCGGAGATGATCGACGCCGCTGCCGACGCGACGGTCTGGTTGATGTTGCTTTCGTGCAACGTCCACGGCAGCGCCGCAGCCGAGCGTTTGGCCAGGCCCTGCCAGATGCCGTATCCGACCAGCAAGGCAATGATCGACATGTTGAATGACCAGCCGATTTTTAATCCGGCATAGACATTAGAGGGCGTCAGGAGGATGCCAAGCACGATCCCCGTGATGACCGCGCGCGGGCTGAATTCGCGTTCGACGGGGAGGACATGCGGGCTCGAAATCTGGTCCATGCGAATTCCTTATCGGCAAAAAACAGTCGGCTCAGCCGAGGTAACTACCTGACAAGTGAGTGCTGTATCGACGCAAGGTTCACCGGCGATGGTTCTGGCGACCACGGGATAGAGCCGTCAGCCCGACAATCGAACGCTCTCCTCAAGCAGCCCTCCACCTGGCCGATAACCTGTGTGACGGCGGCCCTCCGGCCTCGTCAGGCTCTGCTGGTCGCATAGGGTGATGATCAATGGCTTTGCAGCTTAACCGCTTACTGATGTCTGGCGTCCTGATGCTCCTGCTTGCAGGTGGGTCGGCGTTGGCCATCGCGGCTGAGCCGCCGCTGCGCATCGTCACGGAGGAGTTGCCGCCCTACAACATGACGCAGAACGGACGCGTGACCGGCATGAGCACCGAGGTCGTCGAGGCCGTGCTCAAGGAAATCGGCGTCCAGGCGTCGATCCAGCCCATGCCCTGGGCCCGCGCGTACGAGTTGGCGCTCAATGAAAGCAATGTCCTGATCTATTCGATCGTCCGCACGCCCGCACGCGAAGCGCTTTTCCAGTGGATCGGCGCCATCGCCCCGACCCAGTGGTACATCTACTCCCTGGCTGAGCGGCCAGTGAAGCTCAACTCCCTGGCCGACGCCCATGGGCACCAGATCGCGACCGTCAATCAGGACGTCGGCGAGCAATACCTGGTCTCGAAGGGGTTCCGCATCGGCGAAGATCTGCAATCGAGCACACGATACGAACACAACTACCGCAAGCTCAAGGTCGACCATGTGGAGTTGTGGATTTCCAACGAACTCAACGCCCTGTACCTGACTCGGCAGAATGGCGAAGACCCGGAAAAAGTCCTCATCCGGTCATTGCCGCTGCCCGAACTGAGCAGCGCCGACGGCTTGAACATGGCATTCAGCCGCAACACGCCGGCGCAAACCGTCGAGAAATTCCGCGCCGGCCTGGAGGCCATTCGTCGCAACGGCGTCTACGATGCCATCGCGCGCAAGTGGTTATGAGATGGACGGCAAATTCGCCCCGGCGCCCTTTCAACGACCACAGGCCAAGGCCCTCAGCTCCCTGGGGCGTCGACTGGTGCTCGCGACGCTGCTGTTCTGTCTGATTTTCACCGTGGCGATGGTGACATGGCGCACCTGGCTGGCCTGGGAAAGCAACCTGGCGGAGATGAATTCCGAGCTGGGGCTGATTGACCAGGTGTTCCAGGACACCCTGGCCCACGCCATCTGGGAAATGGATCGCGAGTCCCTGGACAAGCAGCTCTACAGTGTCGCCAGTGCAGCGCCGGTCGGACGCGTGGTCCTGAATGTCCTGCGGCCCGGCCGCTCACCGGAAATCATCGAACTCAACCGCTACACCAGCGGTAACGCCGGCTCGGCACCGGTATTGCAGCGCCAGCTCATCGCGCAACCCTATCTCGGCGCCCATGAAAAAGTCGGCGAGCTGATCATCGAGGGCGATAACCAACTGCTCTGGAAGCGTCTGTGGGGCGAAGCACGCACCATCGTCATCACGCAAATCATCCAATCGATGCTCCTGGCCGGGCTGGTCATGACCATGTTCAACCGCCTGGTGACCATCCATGTTGTGCATATCGCCCGGCATTTGGGTGAGCTCGCTCCGCAAACTCTCAAGCGTCACCTCAAATTGCAGCGCTCGGTCAACCGCCAGGACGAACTGAGCCTGCTCGAAACCCAGGTCAACGAACTGCAGGACAATCTCCACGCGCACCTGGAACGCCAGCGTTCGGACGAACTGGCGATCGCCGCCAGCCGCGATCAACTGGTCGAACTGGTCGAGGCGCGCACGGCGGAACTCAAGGCCGCCAACCAGGCCCTCGAAGCCTTGTCCCGCCACGACGCCTTGACCGGCCTGGCCAACCGTCGCCACTTCGACGAACTGAAGGAAGTCGAATTCCGCCGCGCCATGCGTCACAGGACGCCGCTGGCGGTGCTCATGTGCGACGTGGATTTTTTCAAGATCTACAACGACACCTACGGCCACATGAACGGCGACCTGTGCCTGCAACAGATAGCCGAAACCCTGCGTGACGTATTCGGGCGCTCGGGCGAGCTGACCGCACGGGTAGGTGGCGAAGAGTTCGTCGTCGTGCTGCCCAACATCGACGCGCAGCAGGCCTGCGAGGCGGCCGAGAGGCTGCGCGCCGCCCTGGCCGAACGCAAGCTGCCCCACAGCGGCTCATCGGTCTCGCCCTTCGTCACCCTGAGCATCGGCGTCGCCGAGCTGGACCCCGAGACCATGGATCATTTCGATCCACTGATGCAACGCGCCGACCAGGCGCTGTACCGGGCCAAGCACCAGGGACGCAACCGCGTCTCCCTCTGAAGATCCGTCAACGTCGAGGTCTGTATGCGCCACTCTCTGCTGCTCTGCTCCTGCGTACTCCTGGCCTTGATCAGCCTCACAAGCCAGGCCGAAACGATCGAGGTCGTGACCGAGGATTCGCTTTACGCGTATCTGCGCGATGACAAACTCGTCGGCCCCGGTATCCATATTGCGTCCGACACGCTGCAACAGGCCAACCTCAGCGATTTCCGCATGGCGCTGTATCCCTGGGCGCGGGCTTATGAGATGGCCTTGCGCGAGCCCAACGTGCTGATTTTCCCACTCGATCGCACCCCGGCCCGGGAACAGCTGTTCAAGTGGGTCGGTGAAATCCATCGTTCCACCAGCCGGCTCTACAAGCTGCGAGACACAGACCCCATCATTATCCGCAACCTTGAAGAGGCCAAGCAGTACAGCATCGGCGTGATACGCAATGACGCCAAGCAGATCTATCTGCAAGAACGTGGCTTCAGTCGTCTGGTCGTGTCGGCGAACAACCACGACAACTTCCAGAAACTGTTGAACCGCCAGGTCCAACTGGTGCCGATGCCGGAGAACACGGCACGCCTGATGAGCCAGGATGCCCAGATGGATTTCAATCAGCTGGAGGAAGTCTATGCCCTCGACGAGCAGCCCCACCGGGTCTACCTGGCTTTCAGCCTGAGCACGCCGGACGAGACGGTCGCCAGGGCCAAGCGCGCCTTCGAAGCGCTGAAGGCGTCGGGCGAAGTCGAGCGGATCATGAAGGAGAAGCGTTGACGAGCGGCACCGGTCAGCGACGTTGAACTCTCGCATCGCAAACATCGTCTAGCCCATTAGATTCTGTGGGAGCGAGCCTGCTCGCGAAGACGGCGGCACATTCGACATCAATGTCGTCTGTCACACCGATTCGCGAGCAGGCTCGCTCCCACATTCCTGGGTTCGGCTACAGCGATGGAGATGTATCGATGAGCACACTGAACTCGGCATCGGAGTCCATTCAGACCCTGATGCTGGAACGCAACGATTGGGTACCCAACCATCCGCGCCTGCCGGTGATCATCTACCGTGACGCGATGACTGCCCAGGCAGGTGATCTGGCCGCCCAGCTGGAAGAGATGTTTCGCAGCAACGGCTGGCCGCCGCAATGGCGCTACGGAATCTACGATTTCCACCATTACCACACGGAGGGCCACGAAGTTCTGGGCGTCGCCAGCGGTCAGGCGCGCTTGATGATCGGCGGCCCCGATGGCCAAGTGATCGGCGTCCAGGCAGGCGACGTGTTGCTGCTGCCTGCTGGCACCGGGCATTGCAACCTGGGTTCCAGCGAAGATTTCCTGGTCGTCGGAGCGTATCCACCGGGCCAGCAGGCCGACATCTGCCGGGAAGCGCCGAGCGCGGCGCAACTGGCAAACATCGACGCGCTACCGTTTCCTGATCGGGACCCCGTGCAGGGATCACCGGGGGCCGTCGGCCGATATTGGACCAAGCCCCGTTGAGCCTGCCGGGCCCGGCTAGATCATCGGCGAACTGCTCACCACCCGCAGCGCCAACCCCTCGAACGCATCCAGAGTAATGGTGAACTCACCCTCGGGCGTGAGATCCCCTTCGACCCGCTCGTTGATGATGTCCACCACCGGCCCCGGTGCGATACCGGGCAGGTGCAGGGTTTCGGTGATCGGCGTCGAACCGAAGTTCAGCGCGGTGATCTGCGTGCCTTTGCCGGCCGGCAGTTCGTGAACCATGATCAGCAGCCCCGGATGCTCGACGTCCGGGATGAGGATCTGGCGACTCGCCGCGATGTCGTAGGCGCGGCGCGCGGCCAGGATCCTGCGCAGTTGCGAGGCGAACGAATCCGGATCTTTCAACTGGCTCGGCAGGCTGCCGTACAAGGTCTTTGGACGTGGCATCTGCCCGGCTGACAGCGGCGCTTCCGGGTTGAGGTCGACCAGGTCGTAGGCACCGCGATGAATCCAGCGCGTGTCGCCGTCGCGCATCAGGTGCTCGACCTGTTCCGCCGGCAACGGCAACGCTCCCACCAGATCCCAGCCAGACAAGGCGAACACGCCCGGTTGCATGGCGTTGAACATCACTAGTAGCAGGTGCACCTGGCGAATCTGCTGGATATCGGCCGCTGTGATCGCGTCGAGGTCGCGAATGCCCAGGGCGGCGGTGATGATGCTCGCCGTGGTGCAAGACACGCCGTTGGTGACGAATTTCAGGTTATAAGGCGCATGCTCGCCGGACAAGCGTTCGTACATCTGCTCGCGGATGTGCTCGCGCAGGATGCTGCCGGGAAACGTCTGGCCTTGATACAGGTAGGTGTCGTGGGCATGCAGGGTCCAGAAGTGCACCAGCTCCAGGGTCAGTTCATCGTGATTCTGCAAGGCGTGGATCAGCGAGCCCGGGTCGATGCCGAAGCTGTGCATCTGGCGCAGCATCAAGCGCAGGAATTCGGTGTCGCCCATCAGCAGGGCGTGCTGGTAGGCCGGTCGGGTGATGAAGTCGTAAGACAGGTCCGCCCCGCCGTGGGACATGGCGGCAATGTCGTCGAGGGTCAGGTTCAATTCCTGGAAGCTGAAACCGCCGGCCTTGCGAATCGCCCCGCCGAGCAACTGATTGCCGGTGATCGACAGCGGATGGCTTTCGGACCAGGCGGTGCCATCGAGCTTGCGCTCCACGCCGAGGAATCCGTTGGCGTCCAGCCGGAGGATTTTCGCCCCCATGACATCGATGGCGTGCAGCGCATCGCCAATGATCATCTGCTGCGCGGCAAAGGTCGGGTCCAGCCAGTTCAGCGACGGCTGCCCTTCCTTGAAATAGTGCAGGTAAACCCAACGCCGTGGCTTGCCGTCGACGCCCATGATGATCGGCGTCGCGCTCCAGTCGGTTTCCTTGACGCCAGGCTCGAAGAAGATCACCCGCTGCAACTGGCCAACGATGTAGTGCTTGTCCCGCAGGGCATCCACCTGCTGGGCGGTGAGGTTCTGGGCATCACGCCCCTCCCCGACCTCGGGCAGCAGCGGCCAGTCTTCCTCGCGGATTTCCACCATGTGGTAGAGCCCCGGATAGTCTTCGTAAGCCATCTCCGCCAGACGAAAATCGGCGCCCTTGCCGGTGTGGGACGGGATGACGTCGTCGATGACCACCGCGTTGTGCGCAGCGGCCATGCGGGTCAGTGCCTGGAGTTGAGCGTCGGTGCCCAGTTCCGGGTCGATGTCGAAGCTGATACGGTCGAAATTGCCGTCGATGGTTGGGGTGTAGTCAGTGCCGCGCAGGCCGCCGGATCTTTTCAGCGGACCGTTGTGGATGCCCTGGATGCCTATTTTCGACAAGGCGTGCCACAAGGTTTCGTCGCCCAGCGCCTCGAGCACCGTGCCATTTTCCCGGGTGACGATGGAGGCTGGGTATGCGGTAAACCACACTGAGGAAAGCGCTGAAGCATCACGGGGCCGGGTGTGCGCATAGGGCTGCTGCCACAAGCGTCCTTGCCCCGAATAGAGCTTGGCCCGCTGCCGCGCCGCGTGAAGCATCGATTGTTCGACCAGCCAGTCGACATGATTTTTCTCAGCCGTCGTCATAAAAATCCCTGTCGTGAAGAAAAAACCGGACCGGCTGCCGACATCAGCGGCGCCGCTCATTAGTCATATGAGGCTCTGGCCCGGTATTCGTTGCATTGAGGCACGAAGCGGTGGGTATTCGATGGGTGAACCCGAACCAAGGTGGGAGCGAGCCTGCTCGCGAACGCGCCAGCCCAGACGCCTCGAAATCCCGTGGTGAGGGAGCTTGCTCCCGCTCGGCTGCGCAGCAGTCGCAAACCGGTGGATGCGGTCTGCCTGAAAGACTGCCGGGGCCCGCTGCGCAGGCCAGCGGGAGCAAGCTCCCTCGCCACGGGGACCTGCTCTGGCGTGGCGGCTCGTGTTCCACAGCCTGCGTTACCGCCTTCGCCAGCAGGCTCGCTCCCATAGACTCAGTCGTCGTTGAACGGTGCTGCCACGTCTCTTTTTCCTGGCGCACCGGGTTTCTGCAGGTTGGAGCAATTGGAAGCGTGATTCTGTCCATCGAACCACGCGTCGACAAAGGCAAACATGTCGTCCAGCGAACCATGCAACACCCCGTCATGCCCCAGGCCTTCATACGTCCGCCACGTCACAGGATTGCCAGCGGCACACAACGCCGCCGCGACCGCGTATTGCCGCTCTGGCGTAATGGTATGGTCCGCCTGGCCCGTGGCAATGAACAACGGGAAGGCTATCGACGCCTGGGGCATATCGGTCGTTGGAATGCGCGCAGCGTTCAACGCCTCTGGGGTGATCGTGAACAGCTCGGCAAACGAACCAATCTGCAACGCCTTGGACTTTTGCCCAATATCACGGGTACAGCCTTGCCGGGCGACGCTCAACAGTTCGAGCCCCTTGGCCGTCAGGATGCCTTCGATCGGTGGCCCGTCCTCACGCAACGCGCCTGACGCCATTGCCAGGAACACCGTATTGGACTGGCGCGGCGGCAGCTTGATGGGGCCTTCGGGGAATGTGCTGTTCGGTGCAGTGAGCACCGCGCCCAGAATGGGCAGTTCCGGTGCGTAGGTGCCAGCAAGGATCGCCGCGCCCAGCGCCGCCCCACCGCCCTGGGATTGTCCGGCCAGGACCACGCGATTGGCGATCAGGCCTGGCTTGAAGGCTTGGGCAGCGCGAATCGAGTCCAGGACCGAGCGTCCCTCGGCCTGCCAGAACGTATAGGGATGAGGTCCCGGTCCTCCCAGGCCTTGATAATCGCTGACCACAACCGCAAAGCCGCGCGCGAGCCAGCGATTGATATACGCCGCGTCACGCTCACGCAATCCCGCCCAGGAAGGCGCACAGGCATCGGCGATGCCCAGCGTGCCGTGAGCCCAGGCCAGCAGCGGCCAGCCTCCGGCCGGAGGATTTCCTGCCGGCAGATACAACGCCCCGCTGACCGGAACGAGACCGGACCGCCAGCGCTGATCGATGGAGCTGTAGAGCAGACGCAAGGCCCGCGCGGCGGCAGGCATTTGAGCCTGAACCGCCATGGCCTCGCTGCGCAGCAGCACGCCAGGCTGCGCAGGCATCGCGTCAGACCAGCGATAAAACGGCGACAGCTGCATGTCTCCGGCAGCGGGACCGACGGGAAGCGTGCCGGCCGCCATCGCGTTGGCTGCCACGACAATGACCGCCCCCACGCAAATTCCTCTGAAGGCTTGGCGGATACTCATGGAAAGTTTCCCCGTCCGGAAAATGCCTTGCGCAAGGCGTTGCCCTGCGCAGCGATGACGTTGCGTGCGACAGGAGCCACCTCATTGAAGCGAATGAACCCGTGAGGCATGTTCGCGAGTACTTGCAGATCTGTTGTCACGCCCGCGCTTTGCAATCGACTCGCCAGCTCACGGTTTTCGTCCACCAGCGGATCCAGTTCACCGACCACCAATCGCACCGGCGGCAGGCCCGCCAATTCACCAATGATCGGCTGCACCCTCCAGTCGGCCTCGTCATTGGCCAGGTAGCTGGCCCAGTAAGCGTGCATGGTCTCGACCGACAGATTCTGGCCGCCGTAGCCGCCAAGTCGCTGCCAGGAATCGGAGGTCAGGTCCCGCGAGTAGCTGCCGTAGAACAGCAATAGCTGCCGCAACGCATCGATTCCCGCGTCGCGTAGTGCAATGGCGACGCCCAAGGCGAGATTGGCGCCTGCCGAATCGCCGCCCAGGGCATAGCCGCGTACCGGGCAGTCGGTGATAGCGCCGAGCTTGATGACCCGGCTGATGATCACCGCCACCTCGTTGAACGCCACCGGAAAGCGATGTTCCGGCGCTAGCGCATAGTCGATGGAGAGCACCGCCAGGCCACTGTCGCGCACCAACTGGCGCAAAGGTGCGTCCCAGCCGGCGAGCGAACCGTGGCGGAATCCGCCGCCATGGCAGTAGAACATCAAGCAGGGCGTCTCATCGCCCTCCGGCCAATAGAGTTTGCAGGGCACCGTCCGCCCGTCGACGGCGAAGCCCAGGGTGCGCTCGTAGGACAGCGGCACGCTGCGTTGCGCCGCCCAGGCATTGATCCGTTCCAGATGCGCCCGGACGCTGTACACATCTCCATGAACGACGGGCAGCAATCCCTGCTTCCGGAGCGCGTCGACCACGGCCGCCAGGTCGGGATGCACCGGCGGATTTTCCTCGCGACTCATGGCCGGTTATCCATGCGGCTCTCGCAGCCGACAGTTCGACGTCCGTCCACGATGACGCAATGGCTGGGCGGGCTGCGTCCTTCCAGGACGGCCACCGCGCATTGGGCGGCGATCAGATTGGTGCGATTGAGCCCTTCCACCGTGGACGCGCCGACATGGGGCGTCACGATCACGTTCGGTAGCTGAATCAGTTGTTCGGTCACCGGCAAGAGCGAGGGGTCCGACTCGCTTTCGAAGACGTCGAGCCCTGCCCCTGCGATTCGCTTTTCGCGCAGGGCCCGCAGCAGATCGGCATCGCGCACCAACCCGCCCCGCGCGGTGTTGATAAGCACCGCGGAACGCTTCATCAGGTTCAGGGCGCGCTCATCGATCAGTCCTTGGGTTTGCGCATTGAGCGGCGCGTGAAGGGTAATGAAGTCGCTTTGCCTGAGCAGCGTATCCAGGTCAACAAAATCACCGTCGGCCTCGGCGCCGCCTGGATGAGGCGTATAGATCAGCGGCCTGACTTCAAACCCGGACAAGCGCTGCAGGACACCCCGGCCAATCCGGCCCAACCCGACGATGCCAACCGTCTTGCGGTACAGATCACCGCCCAGGGGAATCGACCAGTCATTGCCCGACAAGCCCATCTGGCAGCGCTTGAGTTGACGGCAGACGGCGAGCATCAGCGCAACGGTGTGGTCGGCGACGCTGGCATCGTTGCCGCCAGTAGCAATGGTCGCCACCTTCCCTGCCGCTGCCACCGCTGCCGTATCGACCCGCTCATAACCGACGCCGCGACGGGCGATGACTTGCAGGCGCGGCAGTGCACCCAGCAGGCTGGACGTGACATTCGCGTGCCCGACGATCCAACCGTCGGCGTCTGCCAGCAGGTCGATCAGCTGCCGTTCACTCAGGTCACCATCGGCTTGGCCGGGCGCCAGCTCCGCGACAACCACCTCACAGCCATGGTTCTGCAGAAAGTCGCTGGCCATGGCGTCGAAAAACCGCTGTGTAACCACTATTTTATGGCGATGATCAAGCATCACGGACCTCTTGATAGAAACGTCCAGCGTTCAAAATGCGTAATCCAGATACACCCTGGCCTCCGAGCCGCTGACTACGTTGTCGGGTTGTGCGGATATCAAGGCGACAAAATCCTGGTCAATGCGGTAATCGATATAAATCAAGCCGACTGAGAGCCCGGCGTATTCCTTTTCATCAAAGCGATAATAAAGACGGTATTCATTCTGCCGCTCGGTCACATCGGTGCGGCGGCCGCTGAATGGGTCGGTGGCGTCAAACTGACCTTGCTTATAAATAGTCATGACTTTGAAACCGTCCAGCGAAGCCCCCAATAAAGAATGTCCGCTCAAGTCATATTCGGCGCCGATTTGCCAGGTTCGCTCGCCATCGTTATTGAAATCGTTGCCGGAGCGTGTCCAGGCATCCATCCTGCCGTCGACATTGTCCGCATGATCAAAGTAGGCATAACCGAGTTGTCCATTGCTCAACTCGGCTTTGGTCTCGGAAAACGAAACACCCAGGCGAAGTTTGTCGAGCAACAAACCAACGTTGATATTCAACCAGCTCGCATCATCGTCATAAGCGGCCTGGCCGGCCTGCCAATCACGCTCCCAGATACGTCCGGCCTTTTCGAACTCATAATATTGAGTGTCCAGTACGATCCCGGCTTTATCGCCGAGAGGCGCTTTCAACGTGAGTCCGTATCGAGTGTTTTCATTGAAGTCCCGCGATACGCCATGGTCGTAGCCAAGTTCGATGGCCTTCAGGTCGTATTTGACGCCGTAGGTGTACAGGTCTTTTATTTCCTCGCCCGACTGACTCAGCAAGTGCTCGAACTCTTCTCTGTCCCGAGGCGACGTACGGTTGATATAGGCCGTTTCGAACCCCAGCGTGCCGGGAAGCGGACCAATGCCCATCTCGGTGAAATTCAAATGAGCCCGACCTCCCTGGTAGGACCCAGGGACAATCCGCGTGTCGAGCGTGACCAGCGTTCCCGCATCGAACCGACCCCGCCCCATCTGGGAATCGACGTTCCAGCCATCGCCCTCATAACGCAGCTTGAAATAACTCTGCCCGACTTTTGCGAAACCGCCATTCGTGCCATCGCTGTCATCGAACAAGTCCCGGCCGTTATCTTTGGAATCGATCATTGCCACGCCATACAACGAGGCGTCAAACCCTACGACGCCGGCCCAATAACTTGAGTTGTAATCCAGAATTGCGCCGATTCCGGTACCGCCCAGTTTGTTGCCGTCCGGAAAACCGCCAAAACGGTCTTCGATCAAATCGTTAGATATTCGAGTATTGATATAAACCGAGCGCAGATAAGCATTCAACTTTCCTTCATGTTGGAACCGGTCCGGATAACTGATCGTTGCTGAAAGAGCCAATTCAGACACAAACATTGTCGACAGCAACGTCATAGCGACGGCGTTAATCGATTTCATCGACCACCTCATCTATTATTTTTATTTTGACGTGAGCAGACGCAACTCGGCGTCCTTCAAACTTCGGCGCTACGCGTTAATGAATCAGATAATCGCCCGGGTAATGACCGCGGTTACAACCAAGACAAGGCTGCTGCCGATCGCCCAGAGCAGGCAATAGCGTTGCATGTCGCCCATGTCACGCTTGATGATTCCGCTGATCAGATAAACCGCCGCCACCAAAGGGCTTAATGCGTGAACCGGTTGGCCCAGCACCGAGGCCCGCGCTATGTGCATCGGGTCAATACCGTATTCGACGCCCGCCGCGCCCAGTACCGGCAAGATGCCAAAGAAAAACGCGTCATTGGACAACAGGAAGTTGAGTGGCAAGGCGACGAGCGCGGTAATGATGCTGAAATATTGGCCATGGTCGTCGGGAATCAATTGCACAATCTTTTCGGACATCCCATCAACCATGCCGGTACCTGACAAGATCCCGGTAAACGCACCTGATGCAAATATCAGGGCGATGACCATCAGGACACTTTCGGAGTGCGCCGCGACTCTGGCCTTCTGTTCCGCCAGCCGTGGATAGTTGATAAGCAGCGCCAGGGAAAGCCCCACCATCATCAACATCGGCAAAGGCGTCAGCCCTGTCGCCATCGCATACATGAGCCCAGCGGTGAGCGCGAGATTGACCCAGAAAAGCTTCGGCCGATGCGTCTCGGAATGCGTGGTCGGCAAGACGACATCTTCCGGCGCGGCGTCCTTGGCAGCGGCCGTCCAGCCCAAGCGATGGCGCTCTCTGCGACCGATCCAGAACGCCACGACAAACGCATAGGCAAGGCCCGCGAACATGGCCGGCACCAACCCCAGGAACAACTCGGCTACATCCAGGTGAAGCGCACTGGCGGCGCGGGCCACCGGCCCTCCCCAGGGAATCAGATTGACCACGGTATTGGTCAACAACAGCATCAACGCCAGGATCAGCGGGTTCATGCCGAGGCGAAGGTAAAGCGGCAGGAACGCAGTGGTTACAATCAAGACCGTCGTTGCGCCATCACCATCGAAAGAAATGACCGTGGCCAGCAGCGCAGTGCCCAGGACCACGCGCAGAGGATCGTTGCCCACGTAACGCAGAATCTTTCGTACGGCGGGTTCAAAGAGCCCCGCGTCAAACATGATTGCGAAATAGAGGATTGCAAACATCAACATCAGCGCGGTGGGCGCTACTTGCTTGACGCCGTTCATCACCATCGCGCCCAGTTCCGGTCCTGCTCCACTGGCCAGGCCAAACGCGACCGGGACCAGAATGAGTGCCGTCACAGCGGAAAGTCGTTTGCTTATGATCAATGCCATAAACGTGACGACCATTGCGAAACCTAACCAAGCCATGCGTTTCACCTTTTCGTTTTTATTGTTATCGATCTTCGAAAATCAATGTGAACAACTCTTGCGCAGCCGAAATCTACATAGGGGGCGAAACGCTGTAAATCTTGATTTTTTCCGTCAACATCCCTGCTGGATAAGGCTCGTCAGACGCAGCCTGGATAGAAAAAACAAAGTTGAAACCCGGCGCCGATACACATTGACTACAGGACGGTAAATCCAATAAACATGTATACCTCTCCATCAATTCGATTGGACCGGTCATGCCAGAACAAGAAGGCCTTTACCTCTCGGCAGAAGAGGCGGCAGCCATACTCCGGGTCAGCCTGCCGACGCTGTACGCCTATGTCAGCCGCAAAAATATCCGCTCCATCAAGATTGCCGGCTCGCCCAAGCGGCGTTACTGGGCAGAAGACATCCAACGACTGGTGAAAGTACCGGCGCAAGACAAGCCCGTTGCCAAGCGTACGACGCCGTCGGACAGCGCGATTACGCTGATAACGGACGATGGCCTGTTTTATCGCGGCCACAATGTCGTCGAGCTGGCTGATCGTTCAACCGTCGAAGAAGTCGCCGAGTTGATCTGGCAGGTGCCTTCGGCGTTCGGCACGTCGCTGCCTCGCACCCCGAAGGACACTGCCAAGCTGTTGAAGATCTATGAACACACGTCCGCCCAGGAAAAAGCCATCGCCCTGTTCCCCCTGGTGCAACGAGAAAATCCCAAGGCCTTCGACCTTTCCCCTGACAGTTACGCCCGTACCGGCGCCGATGTCGTGCGCTGGTTTGCCGCGTTGGTCGTGGGGGCGACCGAACCGAGCAACCAGCCCTTGCATGAGTTCATCACCCAGGCTTGCGGCGCCCCGCCAGCGCATGCCGATCTAATCCGGCGCCTGCTGATTCTCAGCATCGATCATGAACTGGACCACACCACTCACAGCGTCCGCGTTGCCGCCACCACCGGCGCTACCCCCTATTATGCGGTCATCGCCGCGCTCGCCGCCGCGCGAGGCCACAAGATCGCCTATGGACGAAATGAAGCCGCCAGCCGGATGATCGAGGAAATCTGTACGGCCGCGGACCCTACTCGACCGATCCTGCAGCGCTACAACCAGGACGGACACATCGTCGGGTTCGGCCCCAATGTGCACTCGCTCAACGACCCGCGAGCCAGCAACCTTATGGCCGCGTTGACCGCAGTATTTGATGGCGACAGTGAATTCGTCAGGTTGCAGAAAGCCTTTTCGGTGGCCTCGGAACTCGTTGCATACCCGCCTGAATTCATTCTCCTGGTGAGTTTCATCGGCAGGAAAATGGGACTGCGCGGACAGGAAATTTCATTGGCTGGGGTAGGTCGCTCGATCGGCTGGATCGCCCATGCCAGCGAGCAATACAACCAGCACCACGAGAGCCGGCCTCGCGCTCGTTATACCGGGACGTTGCCAACGGCGACCGACATTGGGCGCCGTTGAAGTCCGCTCCGGGCGCTCCTGCGGACGAAAGATATTCCCTGCCTGTGAGGCCTCTTCGCGAGCAAGCTCGCTCCCACCTTAGATCTGCGCCATCCAGAACATCCATGCGCGGCACATCACCCTGTGGGAGCGAGCCTGCTCGCGATGGCGGCGTTTCAGGCGATGGGGATGTTGAATGGACTGGCCTCTTCGCGAGCAAGCTCGCTCCCACCATAGATCTATGCCATCCAGAACATCCATGCGCGGCACATCACCCTGTGGGAGATTCTATGGTGCAGGACTAGCCCCTAAATGCCTTTTGGTAAGTATTCGCTCTGGTTCTTCAACAGAGCGAATACCACTCGGGCAAGCTTGCGGGCCAGCGCTACCAATGCCTCGGTTGTGCTGAGCCCTCGGGACCTCAAACCCTCGTAAAATCCCTTCCACGCCGCTGTGCGACTCGCCGACATCGCGGCGTTGTGCATCAATCGGCGTGCCTCCGGATCACCTCGCTTAGACAGGCAGCGGCGTCCCTTCTTTTTTCCCGAGTCCGATATGCGCAGGTCCAGCCCCAGAAAAGCGATGAAGGCATCGGCATTTCTGAAATCTCCACGCTGGAACGACGTGAGCAAACGGGCACCGCTTAACAGACCGATGCCTTCGACTTTCATGCAGCGCTTGAGCTGACTGCCCAAACCGGCTGCATCCAACTGCGTCTGGATTGTTTTCTCAAGCAAAATTTCGAGTCTTTGCATGGCCTTTATCTGGTTCTCAAAGGCCGTTTTGAGCAACGGTTCGTTCGACCAGCTTTGCTTGAGGCTGACACGCGCCTGAACCAAGGCTGCCCGTCGCCGGAAAAGGCTTATAAGCCTGCAATACAGGGGCGATGGCGGGGACCAAGGGTGCAACTGGTGGCCTTCGTTGTTCAAGTAGCGAGCCAACAACCGAGCATCCAGCGCATCGGTTTTAGCGCGCACTTTCACACCTTTGCGGTAATGACTGAGTTCGTAACCGCCGATCATATAAATCACACAGCCATGCGCATAAGCCAGATCGGCGAAGTCCTGGTGATAGATATTCGTGGCTTCGATGGCGACATCCACGGGCGCAGGTAATGCCTTGAGCCACTTTTTGATATCAGCTTTGGTGTTGGGGATCGTTTCGAGTCGATCGGATTGGGCGTGATAAATCACCAACTCATCTTTGGCGACATCCACACCTACGATCGGCTGGGCGGTGGCGACGGGCATTGCCATTGAAAATCCTCCGGGCTAAGGTTTGAACACTTGAAGGGTTCACCCAGAGGCGCAGGCTTGTTCCTATCGTCGGTCTAGGCCAGATGCATTCTTTATCGGCGCTTGGGTGAAAGGAGGAGGGGTGAAATCTCCCACGGTCTGTACTGCGGCTAACAGTCAGAATCGAGCCTAGTCCCTCCTCCTCCCTTCAAGTCCTACCATACAAGCGAGCCTGCTCGCGATGGCGGCGTTTCAGGCGATGGGGATGTTGAATGGACTGGCCTCTTCGCGAGCAGGCTCGCTCCCACCTTAGATCTGCGCCATCCAGAGCATCCAAGCACGGCACATGACCTGTGGGAGCGAGCTTGCTCGCGATGGCGGCGTTTCAGGCGATGGAGATGTTGAATGGACTGGCCTCTTCGCGAGCCTGCTCGCGAAGCTTCTCAAACGCGCAGAGCAGCCGGTTTCTGGTCCGCAATGGGGGCGACAGCCATCGCCGCAAACAACGAATTGAACTGCGTCTGCCGCTCAAGCCCGGCGACGAACCCAAGCACCAGGTCTTGTGCCGACGCGTCGATATGCGGCATCGCCATGCGCCGGAATTTCCGCTCGAAATCCCCATCGGTCATCGGCGTTTCGACTGACCCGGGGCCGGTGATCATCTCGCTCACCACCCGTTCACCACAGACCAGCGTCACACTGACACGATTGGCAAGGTGCCGTGGAAACAGCGCCGTCAACGCCGGATCCTCCGTGACGCTGACCTTGTCCATCAAGGCAATCGCCGCGGGGTCGGCGATTTTTTCCGCGGAATACGAAGCGATAGTGATATCCCCGTCGAGCAATGCCCGAGCGACGTTATAGGGCAGGCTGTGGTCCGCAGTCTCGCGGGTTTTCGGCAACCATTTCTCCGCGGTGTCCGCGAGGACACGACGGTTGAATTCGGACGTTTCGATGCTAATGGCAGCGATGTCATTCACGTTGTCGATGCGCTTGCGGATATCCAGCGCGGCCCAGACGGCGGTGTGCAGCTCGCCGTTGGTGGGGAATGTCTTGGTCAGCGAGCGTCGTATCGCATAGTCGTCATTGTCGGGCGTAGCAAAACGATCAGTGTCCAGCTCGAACGGCCCTGAAACCAGCTTGAAGAACCCCATCTCGCCCTCGAAGACCGGCGACGGCCCGGTCATGCCATGGCGCGCCAGCTGAGCCGCAAAAACCGCGTTGCGCGCGGCATTGGCGGCCGAACAGCCCTTCCAGTCTGACAAGGTTCCACTGCGCACCTGGCGCATTGCCAAGTGCCCGCTCAAGGCGATGTTGATGGCTTGCTCGGTCTGCGCGACGTCCAGCTTCATCAGGTTGGAAGCCGCCGCTGCCATCGCGACGTTGATGTAATTGACGTGGTCCCAGCCACGCCTGTTCAAGCTTGCCGCATCCTGCAAGCGCATCTGGATCTCATAGGCCAGGACGATGGCCGAAATCAGTTCGGCGCCGGTGGCGCTCTCGGCTTGCGCCACGGCGAGGCAGGCCGGGACGTTGTCACTCGGATGGCCCGGCTCCAAGCCCATGTAGCCATCGTTGTAATCGAGGAAACGAACCATCAGGCCGTTGGCGAAGGCAGCGATTTCCGCTGTCGTTTGCAGGTTCGAGCCGAATATGCCGGCGGTGGTCGCGGGGTTGGCAGCGGCATAACCCAGCGCAGCCTTTACCGGGGCCGCCCCGTAGGCGCCCAGCACGCAGGCCAGGCTGTCGATGAAGCGCTGGCGCACCAGGTGGATGATTTCGTCGGGCAGGCGCTGTTTCCTGAATGCGTGGGCATAGCGTGCCAGCCGCATCGCAACGGTGGAATCCGTCATGATTACCTCGGGTAAATGGGTGGGTCAGTCCTCGTCCATGAGGCGAACAGAGCAAGGCGCGAACGGGCCTCAGTCGATGACCACATCAAGCAGCCGGACGTATTGCTGGCCGGCATGCATGTCGCGCTCGACCATTCCGCCCTGGGGCGTTGGGCGGGGAAAGGAAATCTTGACCATTTCCAGGTCCGCCACCGGGATGTGCTTGACCCGCTCGGGATCAGTGCCGTAGAGCTTCGCGAATTGCGCCGGGGAAAGTGCCGCGCAATCGGAATAACGCTCGAAATTCTCCCGCCCGTTGAAAAAGATATCGAAGGTGATCCAGAACGGCCCCGCTTGCTTGGATCGGACATGCCGGCATACATCACGCAACTTGGTCATTGTGCAAGCTCCTTCTTGGCTACCGAGCTAGCCGATAAATCAATCCACTCCAGGCGAACCAACTCCATGGGGTCCTCAAGCTCCACCACGTGATTCAACTTGAACTCGAAAATCTGCCCACGCGGTATATCAGCCGGGGTAAAGGCAAATCCATACGACGGCAGTTCCTTGCCCATGACACTCGGGTAATGGAAGAAATAGGGATTACACGCGTGGGCAATGGTATTGGCGATTTCCTGGGTTGCGGCAGTTGCGACAAACAACATGCCTAGTTCCGGCGGCGGTAATGTTCCCGCAGGCGGCGTTACACCGGTGACGCCGTTCCACCCATACATGCGCAGGGAAATATGAAACTCGCCCAGTTCCTCGGCGGGGATGGATTGGCAGGTTCTTGTATAAAGCGCTTCAAGTAACCGATCATGGAAACCGTCGATATCCTTGAGTACATCGGGGTCTTGAATGCCCACCAGCATGATCGTTTGATATAAACCGGCCGCGGCGCCTTCCAACTTCATGGTGTAGGGCATTTCCTCCCAGCGCGAACCTTCGACCCGGACAGCACGGCCATTGAGATCGGTGTAACGTGCCTCGGCTACATTCAAGATGCCACCGGGCTCGACCAACCGGAACGGGTCGCTGTTTTCGTAGAGCATGTGGGCCGAAACGCTATGTGGCGTGCACCGGTTGTCCTGGCTCAACGGCTCGACTTCGAAGCCGTTCGCATCGATACTCAGCAGGATTCCCGAGCCTAGCGTGGGATTGACGGCACACTGCACGCCGCATTCGCCGGTCTTGCCAGCGTGCCACGAAGGCCCCCAAGGCGCGCCTTTCCAGATTGGATAACAGGCGATGACCGCGGTATCGGTGGAGCGGCCAGCCAATATGATATCGGCACCGGCCTCCAGCGCAGCGAGAAAGGGCTCCACCCCCAGCGCGGCGACAATATGTTCGCAAGCGTCCACCGTTGCGTCGTCCAACGCAGTATGTGGCGACAAGGGTTTTATACGCCCCTCGGCGTTCAAGTTCTTTATCGTGTCCTTGTCCTGCTCGCAATAAATGAGCGCAATCTTTGGCACCACGCCCAACTCTTCGGCTATTTCCAAGGCGATATCACGCGTCCAGTTCAAATTAAGATCGCCTCCGGCCTGACCGGCGGTACCGACAATGATCGGCACTCCGGATTGCGCCTGGGCTTTCATTAATATCATCAAGTCACGCTTGACCGCGCCTCGGTTGTTCTTCGATTTACCCAGTGCAAGATAAGCCGCGCCACTGTCGGTTGAACCGGCATCGGTGGCGATAACTTGTGCACCGGCGGCCAATCCATAGGCTATTTCCTGTTCCCGAACGCCCGCTCCCAAAGAACCGCAGGGAACAATGACTTTTATACAATCTTCAAATACCGTTCGCATAAAACCCTCTTCTTTTTTACTTCTTCTTTGAGGCGATGATAAGGCTTGCAACGGTGTTGACAAGTGGACAGATTTTGTCCATATAACTACGCCAACGCTAACTTCGCCGCTTTGAAAAATCCGCAGCGAGTTGAGCGATATCAAAACTGTTTTCGACGTGGATTCAGCAGGCAAAAGGACTTCATTGATGGAGCAACACATGCGCCAGACCGGACCGGATGAACCGCCGCAGAACGCTCCCCAGCGCATCAGCGCCGAGTCGATGGCGCATTTCATGCCGGGCACGCCGCAAGTCGTGCCGACGCGTGCGCAGGTCCAGGAAATGGTGGTGCAGCTGTTCAGCCACCCTACGGTAGTCGAGCCGATCCTGGTGCCCGCGGTGGTCGAGCCTCTGCTCGTCCTGGTGCTGACCGGGGGCGCCCGGATCGAGGAACGTTCGCTGGGCGGCGAATGGGAAGCCGTCGATGTTCAGGCCGGTGATTTCTACCTCACCAGCACGAACGAGCCTTACGAGATGCGCTGGCAAACGCAAGGTTGCGACATCTTCGAAGTCATGCACCTGTATCTCGGTTTGCCGTTGATCGAGCGCGCCGCGCGCGACGTGCTCGGGGAACGGGCCGGTCCTGTCACCTTTCGCGATATCTCCGGAGCCCAGGACCTGCGGGTGAGCTTCATGCTGGATCAGTTGCGCAACGAGCTGGTCGACGAACGCCAGCCCAGCCCACTGTTTGCACAGAGCCTGGCCCAGGCACTGGCGGTGCACCTGGTGCGTACCTACCTCGCGCCCCACAGCGGAGCCTCGCGCAGCAACGCGCTGCAGGCGTACAAATTGCGTCGGGTCCTCGAGACGATGAACCAGCGCCTCGCCGATGATTTCAGCCTTGCCCACCTGGCCCAGGTCGCGGAGCTGAGCGAGTATCACTTCAGCCGAATGTTCAAGCGCGCCACAGGCCTGTCGCCTTCACAGTATTTCATTCGCCTGCGCATGAGCCGGGCCCGGCAGCTGCTGCTTGAAACGGACCGCAGCGTCATCGACATCGGATTGGAAGTGGGTTACTCAAGCCCGAGCCATTTCTCCCAGGTCTTTCGCCGAGAGATAGGCTTGACGCCCAGCGATTATCGCCAGGCGTGAGGACTGTTTCAGCCACTCGCCAGCGCCCTGCTCACTCGTTGATGTAACGTTCACAGCGCGCAGACAGGAAGGCCCTGAGCACCTGGACCGACGGCGTCAGCGAGGTTCGATGAGCGCACACCAGTTGCAGCGGCGCTGGCTGGCCATACTCCGCTGGGAAAATCTCCACCAGGCGACCGCTGCGAAGATCGTCCATTACATCGAGCTTCGATTTGTAGACGATCCCCTGGCCCGCCACGGCCCAACGCCTGGCAATATCAGCATCATCGCTGATGCGATCGCCAGCGACCTGAACCGTTTCCAGCCCATTCGCTGTCTGGAAAATCCAACGCTCGTAGGTTTGCTCACCCATCACGTAACGCAGGCAATTGTGCCCGCTCAGTTCACCCGGCGTCTTTGGCAGGCCGTGCCGCGCGATGTAGTCGGGTGAGGCACACACGGTCCTTCGGTTGGATGGAGCCAGCATCAGGGAGACGAGGCTCGAATCGGCCAACTGACCATAACGAATGCTCGCATCGAGATGCTCCCCGAACAGGTCGGCGACCTGGTCGCTGACCCGCAGCTGCAACAGTACCTTGGGATGCATCTGCTGGAACTCGTCCAGCCACGGCAGCAGCAGGTTTCGCCCGATGTCCGAGGGCACCGACAAGCGCAGCGTCCCGGCCACTTCGTCACGCCCCTCGGCCAGGGCGAGCTCGCCATCCTCCAGCACCTCCAATGCCCGCCGGGCATGGGCCAGGTAGCGCTCACCATCATCCGACAAACGCAGCCGCCGCGTAGAGCGCACGAACAGCCTCACCCCCAGGCTTGCCTCAAGTCGCTGTACCGCGACGCTGGCCAGCGCCGGAGAAATATCCAGCAAGCGCGCCGCCGCGGAAAAACTCCCGGCGTCAGTGGTCGTCACGAACACCTGTAGATCATCGACTCGAACTATCTTCTTCACGCTGCGCGATTCTTTACCTGGACAGGAGCTTTTCAGCGTAATGGGAAAAGCGCTCATTGCACAGGGCAGCCGAGGCCCAGCCGATCAAGGTTCTCATGCGCTCAAACCGATCCAGCCGTGGATACCCACATACATGCCGACTGCAATTATCAACACGCTCGACAGATAAGGCGCGCGCCGGGCAACAGTGCCCAGCCACGGCCAGCGATTGGAGGCCTGCCGAGCGCCAAGGGCCGCGGCCGCTCCCACCGTAACCAGGGTAATTGCCAGGCCGATGCTGAAACACAAGACAAGCATGCCGCCGAGCGCAACTTCCTTGACCTGCAGGCAGAGGAGCAGGACGGTTATCGCCGCGGGACACGGGATCAGCCCACCCGTCAGGCCGAACACAATGATCTGGCCCGTGGTGACGTCTCGATTGCTGAAACGCTTGCGGATGTCGTTGGCATGCGCCCGTTCATGAGCGTCCTGGTAACCCTCCGATGATAGCGCCAGTTCCGGATGCGCATGATCGTGATCGTGATCGTGATCGTGATCGTGATCGTGATCGTGATCGTGATCGTGATCGTGATCGTGATGAGCATGGCGATGCCCGTCACCGCTCTCAAGCTTGAACATCTGTTCGCCACGCCAGGTACGCCAGAGCATCCACAACGCGATCGCAATGATCAGCACCGCAGAGGCGAGTTGGAAGTACGGTTCCGTAGTCTCGGCGTCCAGCCCCTGGCCCAGGTACATCCCGCCAATCGCCACCAGCCAGACCACGGCGGTGTGCGAAAGCGTCGCGGCCAACCCCAGCAACACCGCCTGCTTGACCGAGCCGCGAATGGCCACGATGAACGCCGCCATCATGGTTTTCGAATGACCAGGTTCCAGCCCGTGCAAAGCGCCCAGCAAGATCGCACTGGGGAAATACAGCCAGGCGTGAGCACCCCCCTGTTGCAGCAGTTCAGCAAAATTCGGCATGTCGAGGCCTAGAGGTACTTGGTGATTTGTTTGAAGGCTTCCAGCGGCGCGCGCTCGCCCCTGTCCAGTGCCGAAACGGTATCTTCGAGGCAATGATCAATGTGATCCTGGATCAGTGTGCGCTTGGCCTGGCACACGGCTTTCTCCACCGCATGCAACTGCTGGGCGATGTCCACGCAATCACGACCCTCCTCGATCATGAGGATGATGCTGCGCAGGTGACCGTCCGCCCGCTTGAGGCGCTTGATGATCGCTTCATGGCTTTGGTGGACATGGGGATGATCGTGGTTGAGTTCACTCATGGACGAGGCTCGGATCGCTATGGAATGCGCCGGATCATATCCCCCCCAGGGGGATATGACAAACAAGCCCTCTCCCCCATGACGCACCGCAAGACATTGCGGCTTCGTCAGATCCTGTAATAAATCGCTTCGTATGAAATGCTGGGAACCGTTGTAGGATTTCTTCCCCAATTATTGCCAGACCCGTATGAACACCCTTCAGGAACCTCCCAGTAGCTTTTCAGAAAACCCTGTCTCCCCCGCTCCAGCGCCGCCTGTATCGCGGTTACAGCCCTCTTCCCTCATATTGATCGCCCGAGGGAGCGAATAACCCATGGAATGGATCGTTGACCCCACGGCATGGCTCGGCCTGCTGACCCTGATCGTGCTGGAGCTGGTGCTCGGCATCGATAACCTCGTATTCATCGCCATCCTGGCGGACAAGCTCCCCCCCGCGCAGCGCGACCGTGCCCGAGTCATCGGCCTGTCCCTGGCGCTGCTGATGCGCCTGGGCCTGCTGGCGAGCATCTCCTGGATGGTGACCCTGACCAACCCGCTGTTCGAAGTGTTCGGCAAGACGTTCTCGGGCCGCGACTTGATCATGCTGTTTGGCGGCGTGTTCCTGTTGTTCAAGGCAACCATGGAGTTGCATGAGCGACTCGAGGGCCACGTGGCGCAACGTTCCGGCAACGCCGCCTATGCGCTGTTCTGGCCGATCGTTGCGCAGATCGTGGTGCTGGATGCGGTCTTTTCCCTGGATGCGGTGATCACCGCCGTGGGCATGGTTGAACATCTGTCAGTGATGATGATCGCGGTGATCTTCTCCATCGGCCTGATGATGATCGCGAGCAAGCCGTTGACAAAATTCGTCAACGGCCACCCTACCGTCATCATGCTGTGCCTGGGCTTTTTGATGATGATCGGCTTCAGCCTCACCGCCGAGGGCCTGGGTTTCCACATTCCTAAAGGTTACCTGTACGCCGCGATTGGCTTCTCGATCCTGATCGAGCTGTTCAACCAGTTGGCGCGCTCGCGTCGCAAGAAAAGTTTGCAAGGTCTTCGGCCGATGCGCGAGCGTACCGCCCATGCGGTGCTGCGCCTGCTGGGCGGTCAAAAGCTGGGGGCCGATGAAGTCGGCGAAGAAATCGCCGACCTGCTGGAAGGCGAGGAGCCCGAGCAGGTTTTCCATCGACGCGAACGGGTCATGATCAGTGGCGTGCTGCAATTGGCGGAGCGCCCGATACGCAGTGTGATGACCCCTCGCGCGCAAATCGACCACCTCGACCTGGCGAACACGCCGGAAGACATCCGTACGACGCTGATGCACTCGTCGTATTCGCGCTTGCCGTTGATTCGCGACGGACGCGTGGATGAGCCGTTGGGTTTCGTCCACAAGAAGGAGCTGCTCAAGGAAATACTGGCGGGCAATCAACCGAATCTGGAAGCCATGGCGCGCAAAGCCATCAACCTGCTCGACAGTTTCACGATCCTCAACGCGCTGGAGCAAATGCGCAAGGAATCGACTCACATCGCCTTCGTGGTGAACGAATTCGGTGACTTCGTCGGCCTGCTCACGATGACCGACATCCTCGAATCCATTGCCGGCGAATTGCCCGACGCCAGTGAAATCGACGGGCCGAATATTGTTGCGCAAGAGGACGGTTTCCTCGTCAGCGGGGCCCTGAACCTCAGCCAGGTTCGCGAACACATCGGTTTCCAGGCGTACGCGACGGAGGATTACCAGACCCTTGCCGGGCTGGTGATGAGCTTGCTGGATCGCTTGCCGATGATTGGCGATACCCTGAATTGGCAGGGATGGAGCATGACCGTCATGGAGGTTGAAGAGCGTCGGGTAACCAGGGTCTTGCTGCGTATCGAGGAACAGGCGTGACCTGCTAGCTGCCAAATGGTGCTGGCGCCACAGCATATGAAACGTATATCCTAGATATACGAAACATATGGAGCCACACATGGGCATTGTCAACATCGACGACGAACTTCACGACCAGCTACGCAAGGCCACCAAGGTCTCCTGCCGTTCGATCAACGCGCAGGCGGCCTTCTGGATCAAGGTCGGCATGCTGTGCGAGACCAACCCTACCCTCAGCTTCAACGAGATCATCCAGCGCGAACTCAGCGACGCCGGCGTTACGGCGCAACCGTTGGAGGCGAACTGGCAATGATCAAGCGACCCGAAGAACTGGCCCTGATGGCCGAGTCCGGCCGACTGCTCGCCTTGGTGTTCGAACGGCTGGATCAAACCAATTTGATGGGGCTGTCAACGCTGCAGATCGATGCAATGGTCGAGGATTTCATCGTCCGCGACCTCCATGCGCGCCCCGCCAGCAAGGGACAGTACGGGTACGGTTTTGTACTCAACTGCTCGATCAACGAAGTGGTTTGCCATGGTGTGCCCTCGCGCTCGCGAGTGCTTCAAGACGGTGACATCGTCAATCTGGACATCACCCTGGAAAAGAACGGCTATATCGCGGATTCGAGCAAGACGTACCTGATCGGCAACGTCGACCCAGCCGCCAGGAAGCTGGTCCAGGTCACTTATGAAGCCATGTGGAAGGGCATCCGCGCCGTCCGCCCGGGCGCTCGCCTGGGCGACATCGGCTCGGCCATCCAAGGCCATGCGACACGCAACGGTTATTCGGTGGTCCGTGAATATTGCGGCCACGGCATCGGCCGGCAAATGCACGAGGAACCCCAGGTGTTGCACTTCGGCAAAGCGGGAACGGGCCTGGTCCTGCGCGAGGGCATGGTCTTCACCATCGAGCCGATGCTCAACCAGGGCACATCGGACGTCAGGACCGAAGCCGACGGCTGGACCGTGGTAACCCGGGACGGCGCGCTCTCCGCGCAGTTCGAGCATACCGTGGCCGTCACGGCGTCCGGTTTTTCGGTGCTGACGTTGCGGCCTGATGAATCGGACAAGATCACGGGCACGCTTTGAACGACTGTTTATTCATCCTGTGGGAGCGAGCCTGCTCGCGAATGCGGAGCCACAGCCGATAAAGATGCCGAATGTGCCGAACCCTTCGCGAGCAGGCTCGCTCCCACAGGGTCTTTTGAACCCTCCGGCAACTCGAAACATGCCTAGGTTTCGGCAACGCCAGCTTCCAGCTCCAGTTCATCACGGCGATGGTCAGCCTGCCGTCCCAGCCGCCATCCAAGGCCGGCCCACAGCAACGCACACCCTGCGCCGATCAACGCGACCAGGCCGGCGCCCTGCCCCAGCATGTCGAGCGCCGTCTTGATCCAGCCGCTGACCGCATCACCGCCGCGATAGACCACCGTGTCGATAAAGTTCTTGGCTTTGTACTTATTTTCCGCATCCAACGGCGTGAACAGCATTTCCCGGCCCGGCCTCACGAACGCGTACTCGCCGATCCTTCGCACAATCATCAATGTCGCGAGGATCGCAAAGCTTGGCGCCAGTGCCAGACCGACGAAGCCGATGCACATGATCAGCGGGACGATCGCCAATAACGCACCGATGCCGAGCTTCGGGGCGATGCGCCCGGTGATGAACAGCTGGGACAGTAGCGCGCCCGCCTGCACAATAAAATCGATAGTGCCGAAGACCCGTACCTGGGCCTGGCGGTCCGGAAACAGCTCGGCCACCAGACGTGCCTGCTCGAAGTAGAGAAAGGTGCTGACCGTTGCCAGCAGCACGACGAAACCGGCGATCCCCAGCAGATACGGCGAACGGAACACCGCCGTCATGCCGCTGAACGGATTGCCAGTCAGGGGCCGCTGCGGGCTTTGCGTGGGTGCCGCGCCGGGACGCCCGGCCCCACCGGTTTCACGCCAACGCATCAAGGTTCGTTTCAATCCCAGCGTGGCCCCCAGCAACACGGCTGCCACGAACATCAACCCCGAGGCACCGAGGCTGTCGATCAGCAGCGCACTCAAGGCCGGCCCGAGCAGGCCACCGGTGCTGGCGCCGGCCGCGATGAAGGCGAACAGACGCTTGGCCTGCTCGCTGTCGAATACATCGGCCATCAGGCTCCAGGCCACGGAGACGACGAACAGGTTATAGACCGAAATCCATACGTAAAAAGTACGCGCCAGCCAGACGTTGTCCGAATCGAACTGGAACAGCTCGACGAACATCAGCAAGTTCAAGACGAAGAAGCCATACACCCAATCGACGAGGCGCAGGCGCGGCACTCGCGCGCTGAGCCAGGCGAACAACGGCACGGCCACCAGCATGACGAGAAAGGTCGCGGTAAACAGCCATTGCAGATTCTCCACACCCGCGGCGATCCCCATCGACTCACGGATCGGACGCAACATGAAGTAGCCGGTGAACAGGCAGAGGAACAACAGGAACCCGCACATTGCCGGACGCAGTTCATCGTCACGGGCGTTGAGGGCCAGGCTCAGCCGATGCAAATAGGAAGGGGTACTCATGGAAACTCCTGGGAAACGGCAACAAGCCGGAGGTCGAGCGCGGGAACGAATGCCCGCGCCCAGGCTGCGTCAGCGATAGGTCACGCCGGTCAGTTGCTCGGAGATGGCCCAGAGCCGTTCGGCATCCGCCTGCGCGTTCGCGGCAGGCGGCGTCTTGGCGAAACCCAACGGACCGCGCCTTTCATCGTCCCCAGTCGGGCCGTAATAAGCCCCGCCCACGGCTCGCACAGCGGTAGCGGCATACAACGTGGGCAACGCGCCTTGCGCCGCCGAGTGGTACGCGTCGCGATCCTTTGCCCAGCGCTGGCCGAACTCGCTTTCGAGGCCGGGCCCGCGCGCGACCAACTCGGTGACCGCTACCCCGGGGTGCGCCGCCATGCTGCGAATACCCCAGTTTTCGGCATCACTGCGCCGCTGCAAGGCAAACGCCCAGTGCAGCACCGCCAGTTTCGATTGCGCGTAGGCCGCGTACGGGTCGTATTTGCGCTCGAACTGCAGGTCATCAAAATTCATCGTGCCGCGCGTCGCCGCAATACTTGAAAGGCTCACAACTCGGGCGTCCTGGCTCTGGCGCAAGAGCGGCACCAGCAGGCCGGTCAGCGCGAAGTGCCCCAGGTAATTGGTCGCCAGTTGCAGTTCGAAACCGTCGGCAGACGTACCGCGCTCTGGCGGCGCCATGATGGCGGCATTGTTGATCAACACGTCGAGGCGCGGCAGCTTGCTCTGGAGACGCTGGGCCAGCGCGCTTACCGATGAG
The DNA here is from genome assembly GCF_051132075.1 of Pseudomonas sp. R3-56. Classification (NCBI taxonomy): domain Bacteria; kingdom Pseudomonadati; phylum Pseudomonadota; class Gammaproteobacteria; order Pseudomonadales; family Pseudomonadaceae; genus Pseudomonas; species Pseudomonas sp. R3-56. The sequence goes on from NZ_CP071657.1 coordinate 3,470,324, forward strand.
AGATTGGCCAGGTCCACGGCCTCGAATTGCACCTTGGCATCGGGCACGGACTCGCGGATACGGGCGATGGCCTCGGCGCCGCGCTCCGGGTTGCGGGCGGCGATAATGACGTCGGCACCGGCACGCGCCAATGCCAGCGCATCTTCATAACCCATGCCGCTGGTGCCGCCGGTGATCAGGACAATCCGGCCTTTCTGCGACGGTATGTCGCTGGTGGACCAGTCGGGTTTGGGTGCAACGCGAGCCGATGCTTCGACGCTGATGGCGCTGAACAGCGCTACGCCCGCAGCGAGCGTCCGGGCCAGCGTGATGATCCGGCCCAGGTTGGGCGAAAGTCCGATTGCGGGGATTGTTGTTCTATTCCACATGACTGGCTTCTCTGTTGGGGGTGATGAAGGGGTATGGCCGGTGTTCACTGGATGGAGCACGCATCGGCCAGCTGCAGGAAGCTGACGTGCCGGAGTTCACCCTGGGTATCGACATAGGTCATCTTTGCCCGCACCACCTCGCACACCGGCGGGCTCGGCGCCTCGATGCGAATGGCCTGGGCCACGTCCAGCGGCATGCCGTATTCGTAAGCAGGGGGATTGGTTTGCTCTTTCGCATAGAGCGGCGCACCGCCTAATGCGATGACGGCCAACAGACTGGCGATCGACAGGTTCTGAATGTTCATAGTGGTCTCCACAAATGCCCTTACCGGGATAGTGGTTGCACTTTATGAGGGGGACACTGACGTCAAGGTGACTGGCGACTGACAGGAACATGTCAAACGCCGGCGCCGGGAAAAACGCGGTGGCTCAGCCAACGGGATATGGATGTGCTGGCCTCTTCGCGAGCAGGCTCGCTCCCACAAGAAATCGGTGGTTTACCTTGAATTTTGCGGCTACTGGGGATCCACTGTGGGAGCGAGCCTGCTCGCGAAAGCGCCAGTTTGGCTTACGGCGATGTTGAAGCTTCGCGAGCCAGCGACTAGCGCGCCGCCTGGCTCGTCAGGGAAAAGCCGAAGGTGTTGAGTCCGTCCTGGCTGTGGGCGAACACTCGCCCACCGTGCATCGACGCCACCGCCCGCACGATGGAGAGTCCCAGGCCATGGTGCGCGTCACTTCGGGCCCTGGCGACGTCGGCTCGATAGAAGCGCTCGAACAGATGTTCCAGGTGCACGCTTTCGATCGGTTCGCCGGCGTTGGAAACGCTCACCCTGGCCTGCATGCCATGGTCTTCCAGGCTCACCGTGATGGTGCTCGCCGGCACCGCGTAGCGCGCCGCGTTTTGCAGCAGATTGGCCAGGGAACGGTGGAACAGACGCCGATCGATGCACACGCGCATGTCCCCCTGGATCACCACGCTCAACTGTTTGTCGTGCAGGACCGGCTCCAGGTATTCCACGGTCTTCGACGCTTCCTCGTAAAGCGAGACATCGCTCAGCTCGGTTGCCCGCTGGCCACTTTCGGCGCCCGCCAGGAACAGCATGTCGTTGACGATGGTGCCCATCCGTTCCAGTTCTTCGAGATTGGACTGCAACAGGTCCTGAAGCTCATTCACGTCCCGCCCGTGGGCCAACGCGACCTGGGTCTGCCCGATCAGGTTGGTCAGCGGCGTTCGCAGCTCATGGGCCACATTGGCATTGAACCCTTCGAGCTGGCACCAGGCGGCTTCCTGGCGCGCCAGGGCGCCGTTGAACGACACCGCCAGCTCCTGCAATTCGCCAGGCAGCGCCTGCGTGTCGAGTCGCTGCTTCGAATCCCCCGGCGGCAGACTGTTGGCCTGCCGGCTCAAGCGCCGGACCGGGCCCAGGCCAAAACGCGCGATCCAATAGCCGAGCAGCGCCACCAGCACGACCCCCAGCGCAGAAGTCAGAATTAATATCCGCGTAAAATCATCCAGTGTCTTCATGAACGGCGTCGAATCCAATCCCACGATAAAACGCAATTCCGGACGGCTGCCCATGGCCGCAATGGTCTCGACCATCAGCACCATCGGGCGGTCTCGGTCGGGCAGATCGAGGGTGGCGAAACCATCCGGGCGCTTCGACCAGTCCAGGCCGTCCGGCATCGGCCCGCCATAACTATAGGCCGGGTCGTCGACCACCACCCAATAACGCACGCGCTCATCCGCGGGCGTCAGGCCATCGAGCTTTTGTCGCAAGCCGACCCAGAACGCCGGCGAATCGTATTTGGCGAGCACCGGATCGAGCACCGAGTGGCGCAGGATCAGCTCGTTCTGCATCTGCTCGTCGAGCGACTGCTTCAACGAACAGCGCAACAGCGTCGCACTGACCGCGGTGATCAGCGTGACTGCAAGCGCGAACATCAACGCCAGTCGCTTGGCTATCGATCCCTTCATCACGCTGTACCCGCTTGCCTGTCACTGAGTTCACGGCTCTCCAGCACATAACCCATGCCGCGCACGGTATGCAGCAGCTTGCGCGGATACGGCGCATCCACCTTGGCCCGCACCCGCTTGATCGCGACTTCGACCACATTGGCGTCGCTATCGAAATTCATGTCCCAGACCTGCTCGGCAATCATCAACTTGGAGAGAATCTCACCCTGGTGTCGCGCCAGCAGGCTCAACAGGCAGAACTCCTTGGCGGTCAGGTCCAGGCGCAGCCCGGCCCGGGTTACCTTGCGCGCCTGCAGATCGACCTCCAGGTCATCGATGCGCAAATGCGTCGGGTCGGCGGCGTCATCGGCACGCCGTCGGATCAATGCCTGGACCCGCGCAACAAGCTCGGCGAAGGAAAACGGTTTGCCCAGGTAGTCGTCAGCACCCTCGCGCAGCCCTCGGACCCGATCATCCACCGTGCCCCTGGCCGACAACATGATCACCGGCGTCTTCTTGTGCAGGCGCAAGCCCTGCAACACGCCGTAGCCGTCCTTGCCCGGCAGCATCACATCCAGGATCACCACGTCGTAATCCATTTCCAACGCGTAATGCAGGCCATCGATACCATTGGTCGCGACATCGACAATGTAGCCAAGCTCGCTCAAGCCACGATGGACATAGGAAGACGTTTTTTCTTCGTCCTCGACGATGAGCAACCGCATCGGATATTTCCTCCAGCAAAGGGGTGCGCTGTACAGGCGCTCATGCATGTTCAAGCGGCCCGGGCAGACGGGTACAGCGTCCAGCAGAGTATCGGGCCGAAGGTGTCCGCAGGCTGACCGCTTCCTGACATTCCTGTCAGAATTGGCGCGGCCGTGCCGGCGGTTCGACTTATGGCCGCCCCTCGAAATTGACCATCCAGGCGACCCCGAAACGGTCTTCGAACATCGCAAAGCGCTCCGCCCAGAAGGTCTTGCCCAAGGGCATCTGCACGCTGCCGCCGGCACTCAGGCCATTGAACAGCCGCTCGGCCTCCTCCGCGCTGTCGACATTGAGAGACACCGACACGCCTTGCGGCTTGCTGAACGGTTGGCCGGGCGCGCAGTCGGAAGCCATCAGGCTGAAGCCGCCCACGGTCAGGCAGGTGTGCATGATCAGATTGGGATCCTTGGGCATGCCGACGTCCTCGGGCGCCTCGGCAAAGGACATGGAAAAAAGCTCGCCGCCCAGCACCTCCTGGTACAACGCGAAGGCTTCCTTGCAGCGGCCGTTGAAGGTCAGGTAGGGAATGATTTTCATGTTCTGCTCTCCTGTCTGCGGTTTCACGATTGATCGGATATCTGCGCTCGCAAACGTTCTTCCTGCTCGCGCAACTCGGTGGTAAAAGACTCGCCGAAATCCTCAGCCTCGAAGATCTGGCGAATTTCAATCTCACTGTCGCTGACCATAGGGTTGGGGCAGCGCTTGACCCAGTCGACAGCTTCCTGCAACGACTGGACCTGGAAGATCCAGAAGCCGGCGATCAATTCTCCTGTTTGGGCAAACGGGCCCTGGACGACGGTCCGGTTGTTTCCGGAAAACTGTACGCGAACACCCTTGGCACTGGGATGCAGGCCTTCACCGGCGAGCATCACCCCGGCCTTGACCAGTTCTTCATTGTAGGCGCCCATGGCGGTCAGCAGCTGCGCGCTGGGCATTTCTCCGGCTTCGGATTCGGGACTGGCTTTGACGATCACCATAAATCGCATGCTCATAGCTCCTCAGAATAGATGGATCAAGCCGTCCGTGTGGCGGCTCTGCAGACTAATCGAATGGCGATGACGCAAATCGACAGCCCGCGGCGATTTTTTTGAACCATCGCGTGTATGGCGTCCAGTTACTCACGATTCGTGAAGAAAGCTTTCACACGCCGTACCTTCGTACGACAGCGCGCTCGCCCTAGAATGGGAGCAACAACCAAAAGGAGTTTCGAGCGATGTTTGCCTCATTTGAATCGGGTCGATGCCACGTCAACGATATCACCGTCAACTACCGCAAAGGCGGCAGTGGCCAAGGTTTGCTACTGCTTCACGGGCACCCTCAGACTCACGTGATGTGGCACAAGATCGCCGAGCCGCTGGCGCAACATTTCACCGTGGTGGCGGCGGATCTTCGGGGCTACGGTGATAGCGAAAAACCGCCGAGCGACGCGCAGCACCTGGCCTACTCCAAACGGCAGATGGCGCTGGACGGGGTGGAGCTGATGCGCGAACTGGGATTCATAAAGTTCGACGTGTTGGCTCACGACAGGGGCGCACGAGTGGCCTGTCGGATGGCGATGGATCATCCGGACGCAGTAAAACGCTTGATCATCCTGGATATCGCTCCGACGCTGGCGATGTACGAGCAGACCAATGAAGCTTTCGCCCGCGCCTACTGGCACTGGTTCTTTCTGATTCGCCCAGCCCCTTTTCCCGAGACGCTCATTGAAGCGGATCCGCAGCTGTATCTGCGCAGCGTCATGGGTGCTCGCAGCGCGGGCATGGCGCCCTTCACCGAAGCGGCATCGGCCGAGTATCTGCGCTGCCTGAGACTACCGGGGGCAGCCCATGGTCTGTGTGAGGACTACCGGGCCAGTGCCAGTATCGATCTGGAGCACGACAAGAGCGACCTGCAAGCCGGCAGGAAACTCTCTATGCCTCTACTCGCCTTGTGGGGATCCGACGGCGTTGTGGGTCGCTGCTTCGATCCGCTTGGCGAATGGCAAAAGGTCGCTAGCGACGTCCGGGGAAAAGCCTTGCCGTCGGGGCATTACATTGCAGAGGAAGCGCCAGAGCTTCTGATTGACGAGGTGCTCGGGTTCCTGCTCCCACCGGTCCCCGGCGCCAGGTGATTTCACGCGGCGAAACTTCCCCGGCGTCAATTGCGAACATTTCCAGAGGCTGAAAATTCACGCTCCAGCGTCTATGGTAGATACTTGCAACGGCGGCCATCGTCCAATAACAAGATCGCTGTGAAGGCCCTTCGCGGGCCTCACGCCTGATGGAGCAATTCATGACCCTGCATGACACGCAGACGATCCCCGGCGAACTCGCGGCGTTCGTCAACGACCACTTTTCCGGGCGCGGGCTCAGGCCGGACGGGGTCATTGCGCAATCCTGGTACCGCAGCGTCGTGGAGCACCGGCTCGATCCTGGCGCGCCGAGCCGCAAGAATATCCTCAGCGCCGACGCCATACGGCGTCATCAGGAACAGCACCAGCAATATCTTTCCATCGCCAGCCAGGGCGTCAGCGGCCTGGCCCAGCGCGTGGTGCCAGCCGGTTTTGCCGTACTGCTGAGCGACGAGCATGGCATCACCCTGGATTCCCGGCTCCCCAGCCAGCACGACATCTACACCCGATCGGGGCTGGTAGTGGGCGCGCAGTGGGACGAGTCGGTGGTGGGCACCAACGGCATCGGTACCACCCTGGCGGCGGCGCAGCCGTTGATCATTCATCGTGAGGAGCACTTCCTGGCATCGAATTTCAGCCTGAGCTGCTCGGTGGCGCCGATCTTCGACGCCCAAGGCTTGCTACGCGGCTGCCTGAATGCGACCTGCATGAACAACGAGGGCCCTCGGGAAAGCCAGTACCTCACGCTGCAACTGGTGATCATGTACGCGCGGCTGATCGAGAACGCAGACTTTCGCCAGCGCTATCGCGACCGCTTGACCCTGTCCCTCAAACCCATCGATGAAATTGCCGACCTGGCCAACGAGCAACTGCTCGCGCTCGATGAAAGTGGTCGCGTCATCGGCGCCAACCGTGCCGCGTTTGTCGCGCTGGAGCTGGCAGATCAGCCGGCACTGCTCGGCACGCTCATCGACAGCCTGCTCCCGACTACGGTGGACGAACTGCTCCGGCTCACCAATGGCGGCGCCCAGGGTGTGCGCTTGCGCCGTTGTCAGGATGAAGCATTGCTGGACGTCGGCCTGCGTATCCCTTCCGAACGGCACCGCCCGCTGCCCGTCGCCCGCCCGGCCCCTGAGGCTCACCCGGATCTGCAGCAACTCGCCGGTCTCGACGCCCGGCTGCAACAGAACGTGCGACGCGTGCGCAAGGTGATCGACAAGGGCATCCCGATCCTGATTACCGGCGAGACCGGCACCGGCAAGGAGGCCTTTGCCCGTGCCATCCACCAGGCCAGCCTACGTCGCGCCGGGCCTTTCGTGGCATTGAACTGCGCGGCGATTCCGGAAACGTTGATCGAGAGCGAGCTGTTCGGCTATCGCGCCGGCAGTTTCACCGGCGCCAACCGCAAAGGCATGAAAGGCAAACTGGAGCTGGCGAACGGCGGAACCCTGTTCCTTGATGAAATCGGCGACATGCCCGCCCATTTGCAGACGCGTTTGCTGCGGGTGCTGGCGGAGCGTGAAATCTCACCTCTGGGGGCCGAGGTGCCGGTGACCCTGGATGTCCAGGTGATTTCGGCTACACACCAGGACCTGCAGACGATGATCGGCGATAAGCGCTTTCGTGAAGACCTGTTCTATCGCCTCGCTGGCATGAACCTGGCGCTGCCGGCCTTGCGCGAACGCAGCGATCGGGCCGAGCTGATCGACAAGTTGCTCGCCGCCCAACCTGGCGCCCGCGGGTTACGGCTGAACGCCGATGCGCGCCAATGCCTGATCGACTACCCGTGGCCTGGCAACATTCGCCAGTTGCTCAATAGCCTGCGCTACGCGGTGGCCCTGGCGGAAGACGGCGTGATCGACCTGGATTGCCTGCCCGGCGAATTACTCTCACCGCAGGCGCTGCGGTTGCCTGGCAGCGCCCAACCGTCGACCAGCAACCTGGGTGAACAACTCGGGAGCGAAGAGGCCCGTCAACTGCTGGGCACCTTGCGTCGGCTGCGCTGGAACATCAGCGCCGCCGCCACCGAGCTCGGCGTTTCGCGCTCGACGCTGTACCGCAAGATGAAAAAGCACGGCGTCGTCGCGCCTAACGATCAGCCCTGACGCTACTCGAAGGCTTTCGACAGCCCCGTGGCGAGGGAGCTTGCTCCCGCTCGGCTGCGAAGCAGTCGTAAACCAGCGGCTGCGGTGCATCTGATGCTCCGCGTTCGCCAGGTTTGGGGTCGCTTCCAACCCAGCGGGAGCAAGCTCCCTCGCCACTGGATCCCGGTTTCCCTTTGACAGCATCAGGCGGGGAGCCGGCATTTTTCCAAGCACAGGTGATGATCAGATTTGGATGTAAACCACATGAGTATGGGTGTACTCATACAAACCGTGCTTGCCATCCGCGCCGCCGATACCGGATTTGCGCGCTCCCGCATGAAAACCCTGCATCGCTTCGAAATTCTCCCGGTTGATGTAGGTTTCGCCGAAATCCAGTTCATGGCTGGCGCGCATGGCCGAACTCAGGCTGCGGGTATAGATCGATGAGGTCAGGCCGTATTCACTGTCGTTGGCCAGGGCGATGGCTTCGTCCAGGTCATCGACAATCTGGATCGGCAACACCGGGCCGAAAATCTCCTGGCGCATGATCGCCATATCGCTGCCACACCCGGCCAGCACCGTCGGCTGATAATGAAAGCCCTGGCCCTTGTCGGCCACCGCGCCGCCGGTGACCACTTCGGCCCCCTGCCCCGTGGCGGTCCGGACCATTTGTGCGACCTTGTCCAGCGCCGCCTGGTTGATCAGCGGGCCCATGTCCAGATTGTCTTCGGCCAGCGGGTCGCCGTAGCGGGTCGCGGCCATCGACGCGGCGATCTGCTCGATGAATTGATCCGCAACCTTGCGTTCGACGTACACCCGCTCGGCGCAATTGCAGACTTGCCCGCTGTTGATCACACGCGACGCGGTGACCGCCTTGACCGCCAGCGCCAGGTCGGCGTCCGCCAGCACGATCGCCGGGGCCTTGCCGCCCAGTTCCAGGTTGAGCTTGGTGATGTTCGGCGCCGCCGCGGCCATGATTCGCGAGCCGGTGCCGACGCTGCCGGTGAAGCTGATCAGGTCGATGCCGGCATGGCGGGTCAGGTCATGCCCCACCGTTGCGCCGGTGCCGCTGACCACGTTGAACACGCCTGCCGGCAAGTCGGTCTCGGCGACCAGGCGGGCGAACTCGAAGCAGTTGATCGGGGTTTCTTCGCTGGGCTTGATCACGATTGTATTGCCGGTCACCAGCGCAGGCGCCATCTTGCGTGCGATCAGGAAGAACGGGAAGTTCCACGGCAGGATGCCGGCCACCACACCCAGGGGTTTGCGCAACAGGAAGATGCTTTCGCCGGCGCGATCGCTGGTCAGCACCTCGCCTTCAAGGCGCCGCGCCCATTCCGCCATGTAATCCAGATAGTCGGCGGTGAAGTTGACCTCTACCCGCGCCAGCCCCAGCACCTTGCCCTGTTCGGCGGTGATGACATGGGCGAGGCGCTCGGCGTTGTCGCGCACTTTGCTGGCGATCTTGCGCAGGTAACCAGCGCGTTCGATGGCCGGGCGGGCCGCCCAGCCTTTCTGCGCCTTGCGCGCCGCGGCAACGGCCGCTTCAACCTGTTCGCCGCTGGCTTGCGGCACCCGCGCCAGCAAGCGTCCGTTGGCCGGGTTGTGCACGTCGATGCTCGGTTCGCTGGGGACAAAGGCGTTGGCGATGAAGTTCTGGTAATCGATGATCTCGGTCATGGGTCTGCTCTCGCGGTCAGTGTCGAAAGCGATGCAGAGGCGCACCGGCCCCTGCGTCGCGGGCGTTCATTTGGCGCTGAAGGTTTTCCAGACGCCGCCTTCCTGCTGCAGGTCGTGGGCGCGCTTGATCAGGTATTGATGAATCTGCTCGACCTGTTCCGGCGTGAAGGCATCGGCAAAGGACGGCATGCCGTCAGGTACTCGGCCGCCATAAAGAATGCCGAGGAACATCTGGTGTTTTTCGCTGGTCAGCTTGCGCAGGTCCGGCAGCACGCCACCGCTGACGGCATGGATGCCGTGGCACTGCGAGCAGTAGCCGTCATAGAGCTTGCCGCCGGCGTCCACCGCCGCCATGTCAGCGGTCAGTGGCGGCGGTTTCGGCGTGTCGGCAAGCGGCGCCGGCTCGTTGAGTTTCGCGGTGCCGCCCAGTTTGTAAGTCAGCACCTGGGAGAACGGCCGCACCCCGGCGCGCAGGGACAAAGCCCCGGCAAACGTCGAGAAGGCTCCGCCCCAGCCGGCCATGAAGGTGACGTATTGCTCACCGTCCACGCTGTAGGTAATCGGCGCGGCCATGACGCCACTGGCCGCCGGCTGCTCCCAGAGTTTCTTGCCGGTGTCGGCGGCGTAGGCGATCACCCGGCCATCGGCGCTGCCCTCGAACACCAGGTTGCCGGCGGTGCTCAAGGTGCCGCCGTTGAAGATCGTCACATAAGGCACTTCCCAGGCCGGTTGCTGCCTGACCGGATCCCAGGCAATCAGTTTGCCCGACCAGCCCTTGGCCATTTCCAGCAGCCCGTCGGCATCCTCCGGCATCATCCCGGTGCGCAGGCCCAACTGGTACATGCTCTTGAACGGGTTGCGCTTCGGCGCCTCGGGGATGTGCTCGTAGTAGGCCGACATGATGTGCGCCGGGATATACACCAGGCCCGTGTTCGGGTTGTAGGACATCGGCTGCCAGTCGTGGGCGCCCCAGAACGCCGGCGTGACCAGTTTGCGCTTGCCATCCTTCCAGTACGCAGCGTTCTCGTCGTCGACGATCGGCCGGCCGGTCTTCATGTCCATGCCCTTGGTCCAGCTTTGCGGCACGATCCCCTTGGCCGACAGCAGCTCACCCGTGGCGCGGTCGATCACGTAGAAAAAACCGTTCTTCGGCGCCTGCATCAGGACCTTGCGCGGCTTTCCATTGATCGGCAGTTCCGCCAGGATCATGTGCTGGGTGGCGGTGTAGTCCCAGGCGTCTCCTGGCGTGGTCTGGTAGTGCCAGGCGTACTCGCCGGTGTCGGCGTTGACCGCGACGATGGATGACAGGAACAGGTTGTCGCCCTTGGCCTGGCTACGCCATTTCGGGTCCCACAGCGAACCATTGCCCACGCCGATGTACAGCAGGTTCAAGTCCGGGTCGAAAGCGAAAGAATCCCAGGCCGTGCCGCCCCCGCCCTGAGCCACATAGGCATCGCCGTGCCAGGTCTTGGCGGCGATGGCCATGGCCTTGTCTTCCGGTGGCAGCTTGGGGTCACCCGGTACCGTGAAGAAGCGCCAGGCCTGCTTGCCGGTTTCAGCGTCGTAGGCGGTGACATAACCGCGTACGCCGAACTCGGCGCCGCCGTTGCCGATCACCACTTTGCCGTTGACCACCCGCGGGGCCCCGGTGATGGTGTAGCTGCGCGAGTGATCGGCGCGGGTGTCCACCGACCAGGCGCGCTGGCCGGTCTTGGCATCGATCGCCTCCAGGCGTCCGTCGAGCACACCCACGTAGACATTGCCCTTCCACACCGCGACACCCCGGTTGACCGCATCGCAACAGGCCTCGCCGGCGCGGTTGCGGTCAGACTTGGGGTCATACTTCCAGATCAGCTTGCCGTCGCGCGCATCCAGGGCGTAGACCACGGAGAACGGACCGGTGGTGTACATCACGCCATCGACCACGATCGGCGTGGCCTCGACACCACGATCCAGGTCGAGCTTGTAGCTCCACGCGAGGCCCAGCTGGCCAACGTTCTGGTCGCTGATTTTGTTCAGGGGGCTGTAGCGCTGCTCGTCGTAGGTCCGGCCGGTGCTCATCCAGTTACCGGGCTCCCGGTCGGCGGCAATGATGCGCTTGCCATCGACATTCGCCGGAATGTCTTGCGCCCAGCCTGGGGCGGCATTGAGGGTAAGCGCCAGCACGATAAACAAGGTCTTGAAGGGAACGCGCAGGGACGCGTTCGCAGAAGCAGTAGGCACGGCGAGGCCAATCTGTGTCATGAGAGACTCCTGGTTCTTATTAGTAGCGAAGCCATTGCGCTGCGCACCAGAAGAAGAGCAACCCCCATGCCACCGTTATAAATATCGCTGCAGGCCCCGCAGTACGGGGCCCTCATTCCTGGCCGCCGATTGCGTCGGCGTGCGACAGCTGTCGCATTGGCCGCGACAGTTGTGCCGGACCTGACACAGCGAAAGTCGACACTCGACGCGGTGGAATATGACTGGCTCGAAGCGCACACCGGCCCAGAAACTGGTCGAAGTGCGCGGACCTGCTATCTTGAAATACACACCTGTGTAGTTGCGATTCCATATGTATTCAGGTTGTGCAGGGAGTAATGAAGTTGAAAGCCATGGATCTGCGCGCTATCGATGAATCGGCCACCTCATCCTTATGCGGCGAGTGCGATGTGATCGTCGTCAATTACAACGCTGGTGAGCTTTTGCTGGCGTGTGTGGCGTCGGCGTTTACCGCCGGCGCTGCCAAAGTGATCGTGGTGGATAACAATTCTCACGATGACAGCCTGGTGAGGCTGGAGCGTACCCACGCCGGCAACGACAAGCTTGAAATCGTGCGCAATGCCGCCAACCTCGGCTTCGCGGTGGCGTGTAACCAGGGTGCCCGCCTGTCTGCGGCGACCAATTTGTTTTTCTTGAACCCGGACGCGGTTTTGGCAGCCAAGGCCATGGACCGCTTGCTCCTGGCGCTGCACAGCGCGCCGGAAGTCGGCATGGTGGGAGGGTTCCTGTGCAATCCGGATGGCAGCGAGCAAGCCGGTGGACGCAGGGTCTTTCCGACTCCGAGGCGTGCCTTCATGCGGGCCTTCGGATTTTCGCGGCTCTCGAAGTTTTTCCCTTCGGTTCTGTCTGATTTTTTATTGCACAAAGATCCCCTACCCGGCACGCCCATTGCCGTTGAAGCCATTTCCGGGGCCTGCATGCTGGTCAAGCGCGAAGCGATCGAGAGCGTCGGAATGTGGGACGAAGACTATTTCCTGCATTGCGAGGATCTGGATTGGTGCATGCGCTTCCATCAGGCCGACTGGCGTGTCCTGTTCGTACCCGATGCCCAGGTGATGCATGTATTCGGTGGCTGCAGTCAGCATCGTCCGTATTTCGTCGAATGGCATAAACACCTCGGCTTCTTGCGTTTCTATCGCAAATTTTTCCGTCGCAGATACTCTGGCGCCCTTTGGATCAGCGTGGTGATCGGAGTCTGGTTTCGATTCGGCCTGATCGTCCTTCGCTACGCGACGACCCGGTTTAAAAATGCATGGAACCTATGACAATAGACTTCAATTTGCGGGTAGGCCTATTGGGCGGCTCCAGTTTCCTGGGCCAGCGCCTCCTGCCATTGCTGGTACAAACCGGTCATTCGACAAGCGCCTTCACCCGAAGCCTGTCGAAGGTTTCGTCCTGCCCTGGAGTGACCTGGCGAGAGGCTGACGACTGGCAAGGACTGACGCTGGACACCCTGCTGTCCTTCGCTCCCATCTGGGTGTTGTCAGACTATCTGGAGCGCCTTGCCAGCACCCAGGTCAAACGCGTTGTCGTCCTGTCTTCCACCAGCCGTTTTGCCAAGCATGCATCGCCTGACCCTCGGGAAAGAGACGTGGCGCAACGCTTGATCCGTGCAGAAGAACAACTTGAGCAGTGGGCAACCGAACGGCAGATCGAATGGGTGATTCTGCGACCGACCTTGATCTATGGCTTTGGTGGCGACAAGAATATTTCGGAAATAGCTCGTTTCATCCAGCGCTTTGGATTTTTCCCACTGATCGGTGGCGGCACCGGGTTGCGCCAGCCAGTGCATGGTGATGATGTTATCCAGGCTTGCCTGTCGGCCATGAACATGCCTGACTTGCCCAGTGGTGGCTACAACCTCTCGGGGGGAGAAATCTTGCCGTATCACACCATGGTGCGACGCATCTTCCAGGCCATGGGACGCCCGGTTCGAACAGTGCCCCTCCCAGCCAAGGCATTGGGTTGGGGCGTTTCGATCATGCGGTGCCTGCCACGCTACCGGCACCTTTCCAGCACGCTGGTGGCGCGGATGAACCAGGACCTGGTGTTCGACCACTCGCAGGCCAGTCAACGGTTTGGCTTTGCCCCCAAGGCGTTTCAGTTGCTGGATGAGGATTTGCCTGGACGCTGAAACGGCCTTGGCGATGGGTGGGATGTTTTGTGTCTGCCTGTCGAACATCCAATGTGGGAGCGAACTTGCTCGCGAAGGCGGAGTGTCAATCAACGAAGATATTGGATGGGCCGGCCATTTCGCGAGCAGGCTCGCTCCCACAGGGGATCTGCTGCGTGGATGCATTTTGCGGCTGCCGAAAATCCAATGTGGGAGCGAGCCTGCTCGCGAAGGCGGAGTGTCAATCAACGAAGATATTGGATGGGCCGGCCATTTCGCGAGCAGGCTCGCTCCCACAGGGGATCTGCTGCGTAGATGCATTTTGCGGCTGCCGAAAATCCAATGTGGGAGCGAGCCTGCTCGCGAAGGCGGAGTATCAATCAACGAAGATATTGGATGGGCCGGCCATTTCGCGAGCAAGCTCGCTCCCACAGGGAATCTGCTGCGTAGATGCATTTTGCGGCTGCTGAAAATCCAATGTGGGAGCGAGCCTGCTCGCGAAGGCGGCGTATCAGTCGATGAAGATGTTGAATGAGCTGGCCTCATCGCGAGCAGGCTCGCTTCCACAGGGAATCTGCTGCGTAGATGCATTTTGCGGCTGCTGAAAATCCAATGTGGGAGCGAGCCTGCTCGCGATGGCGGCGTATCAGTCGATGAAGATGTTGAATGAACTGGCCTCATCGCGAGCAGGCTCGCTCCCACAGGGATCTGCTGCGTAGATGCATTTTGCGGCTGCTGAAAATCCAATGTGGGAGGGAGCTTGCTCGCGAAGGCGGAGTGTCAATCAACGAAGATATTGGATGGGCCGGCCATTTCGCGAGCAGGCTCGCTCCCACAGAGGGGCTTCGGCGTAGATGCATTTTGCGGCTGCCAAAAAATCCAACTGTGGGAGCGAGCTTGCTCGCGAAGGCGGAGTTACTGTCAACGAGGATGCCGAGGGGTGACCTTATCGCGCCCTACCCCTCCGCGCCGGGCTCGTCGCGATGTACGTGGGCTTGCCACGCCCCCCATTTGCTTTCGAAATACGCCTGGTTTTTGTCCCAGAGGGCCTGGTATTCGCCGCTGGCGATCAGCTTGCTGAACGAGGCCTGCCCGTAGTGATGGATAAACGCATCTTCTGCGCAGACCGTCCGGTAGCCGGCAGCCTGGACGCGGCGACTGTAGTCGTCATCTTCGAACAACCCGATACCGAACGTTTCATCCAGATACCCCACCTCATCGAAGGTGGTTCGGCGAAAGGCGACACAAAACATTGCGAGCATGGAGATATCGAACGACTGCCCCTTACGGGCTTCGGTGTAGTGGTCTGCAAACGCTTGCATCTGTCGGATGTCGGTATAGGAAATCTCGATCTTCGCTTCGTTTCCTACCGCATTCGTGACCGGCCCGACCAGGCCGATGCTCGGATCACGCAAATGCCTGACCAGCGGATCGAGCCAACCGCCCGGCACCACCGTGTCGTTATTGAGCAGTAGCAGGACGTCACCGTCGGCTTCTCGCAAACCCTGGTTGTTCGCCGCAGCGAAGCCGCGGTTGTCCGGGTTGAGGATGATCTTCGTGAACGGTACCTCACGGCCCAGGCGTTCAAGATAATCTTGCGTACCATCATCCGAGCCGTTGTCGACGACAATCAGTTGATAATTGGGCCAGGTGGTATTACGCAGAACACTGTTTACACACTGAATCGTCAGATTGAGGTTGTTGTACGTCACGATCACGATGGAGACTTTCTCGTACAGCCCGACGATGGCAAGTTGCATGCTATTAAATCGATCCTTCCAATCGTTGGCCCGAGCGAGCTCCACACGCCGCTTGTAAAGGGCCAGATCGCGCTCGGCCAGGGCACGCTCGATCTGCTCGATGAACTCATCGACTCCGGTTGCGAAGTACAGCAGGTCCTTGTAGAGGGCGATTTCCGCCAATGGCGTGGAAATCACCGGTTTGCCGGCGCTGAGGTACTCGTAGAACTTCACCGGATCGACCGCATGGGTCACGTTGTAGAGCCTGAAGGGAATCAGGCACGCATCGAAATGATCCAGGTACAGCGGCATCTCGGTGTACGGCTTGCGGCCCAACAACCGCACATTGGGCTTGTGCTCGAGCCCCGCCAGGTCCTCGACGAAAATATCCCCCACCAGGATGAAATTCCACGTCGGTCGCAGGTCCGCCAACGCCGCCAGCAGTGGATAATCGAGCCATTCAGCCAAGGCGCCGTAATAGCCAATCACCGGGCCGACCAGCCCGCTCAGCACATCGTTGGTAAAACAATGCTGGTGGAAAAAAGCAAAATCCACAGCGTTTCGCACCAGTACGCAGCGAGGGTTATGGGCGCACCATTTCTGGTAAAGCAACGCCGCGGAAACGGTCACCAGATCGGCCTGGGCGATCAGGGTCTTTTCCTCGCTCAGCAGCTGTTCGCCGATGTTCGGAAAACCATCCCAGTCGTCCATGCAGTCATAGTGAATGCGCCAGCCATGCAGCGCGCGCAGGCTGAGTACCACGGGGCTCCAGTAGGCAATATGCACCACCGAGAGGGCGGTTCTGATCTGCATGTCAGTGACCAATGCAGCAATCGCACGCAGCAACGCCTGGTGGTTCTCAGGCGTCACTATCTTTTCGTAATAGGCCATTTGCACATCGCGATGCAGCGCCACCTCGAAAAGGTTGGACGCCACTGACGTCACTCGATAAAGCTGTCCCTGCTCCGGCACACTGGATGGAACGATATAAAACACCCGATAACCATTGCTCGCGAACTGGCTCATCAACTGCTGCGGTCGCTGGAAGCGCGCAGCCCAGTCGATATTGGCGAAGCAGAGAATATCCAGCTGCCCTCTGGTGGCGAAATCCGCTTGTACCTCAACGTTCGGCAACGGTTCCGGCGCTGCCGGGTAGACGATTGCCGGAGCCGTTTCGGGAAACTCCCGGTAGGCGGAAAATCCATAACGCAGCACCCGGAACAGCGTACGCAGTGGGCGGGTGAAACGCCACGAACGGGTGTTCTGCAGGAAGTCGACTTTCGCCAGCGCGGTATCGCGCTCATTGACGGCCGCATCTCGCTGAGCCAAGGCGGCGTCCCGGTCGATCAAGGTGCTGTCGGGCTTAAGCATGCGGGTACCGATGCAGCGGCGTGCTGTCATCCGGCGGCCACATGGAACTGCGCGAGCCCGGCCGGTAGAACGTTGCGGTCAGGCTACGACGGGAAGAATGGCAGCCATTGACTACGGGCGTGACGGCATGCCAGGAATTATCCGAGCGCACCAGGATCGCCGAATTACCCACCAGGGGCTCGATCTCGGCCGCCACTGCGCTGGGATCGTTGCGGTGCAGGATGTTCAGGCAACCGCCGTCGTTGCGGTCCCAGGACTCATTGAAATAGAGGATATGGGTGACCAGTTTATCGGGCAGGTCCGGATGGGCGCCCAGGCTCGCACCCGGACCGTAATGAAAGACATTGACCTCCATCGGCACGCTGCGCAGATCGATTCCAGTCATTTGCGACATGGCTTCGCGATAACCAGTCGAGCCAAGATCCCGAGCCAGCCGCAACCATGCCTCGCTCAATTCCTGAGCATGAGCGATGGTATCGTCGCCCATGCCCAACAAGGCTCGTGCCTCGTAGTCATAGTTTTTTTCACCGCCATAACCACTCACCGTCTTGAAGTGATCATGAGGAAAGGTCGCCGCCAACGCTGCGGCGTCCTCGGCCGAGTACAGGTTGCCGATTTCAGCCCATGAGAACGGCTGATCCTTTAGCGCCGCTGGCGTGAGACGAGAGAGATCTAGCATTGTCGGTTCTTGTTCGCTGTCAGGTTTCTGATACCACGGGCGATGGAACGCAGTGGCGCGGTCATTCGGAATGAATTGGAGTCCTGCAGCTCACGCATCCTGGCATCGCTGCGAGCCAGTTGCTCACGGAGCTGGATGATCCGTTGCTGTTGGGCAAGCTCCCGTGCTGCCAGGTCCTGCGCGGGTTCTTTGATCTGCGGCACAGGGATGACCGGGCTCACCGGCGATTCAGCTGGCACTGGGTCGCACGTCTCGGCCGCGGCTTCGAGCAGATTGGGCAAGTGCTGCAGAAAAGCTCCCAGCACCGGCTGCGACGCCGTTTTACCTTGGCGAATGATCTCAGCGACCCGGTCCCAATGCTCCACCAACTGATCCGCCGCCGCACGCGCCAAGGGCGATGGCTGAGTCTTGCCCACGCGGGCGAGGAACCATTGCGGATCGACCGTCGCGACGTTCGGCAACGCATGCAGCGTGTCGAACCCAGCCAGCGCCGTGTACTTGCCCGTGGTCAGGTCCGCCGAGCAAAACACCGGCACGCCAAACGCCAAAGCGGTGATCGCCAGGTGATAGCTATGGCCGATCACCGCTTGGGCCTGGCTGAGAATTTCGGCCATGAGCAACGGCTTCGGCCAGAACGGCAAGGTGATGGCCCCGGGCAGCCGCCCGGCAATCACTGACGGATCGTCACCCAGGACCGGTCCAATTGGCACCACCAGGAACTGGTACCCCAGGAACGCCTCGGGGTGGTCTTCGAACAGTTTTACAAAGGACTCCACCACATGAATGGCGTGGATCACGATGTAGGGCCCGGTCAGCCCGGCATGCTCGCGCAGCCGAACAAACTCGGCCGAGGGCCGTTGCTCATCGATCAGGCGCGGTAAGCCGAACGCGGTGTCGGGCAGCACTTCGATCTCGATTTGCTGGCTGAGCGCGCCGAGGGTATCGCGCGACAGGGCATCACGGACGCGCACGTACCGGCTCTGCTCAAGGGCCATCGTCAATAACGGCCTGGCCCAATCGGGAATACTATTGCAATGCATCCCCGGTGCATTCCACATGACCGGAACCGCATGCTGCAGCGCGATGAGCGCGGGGGTCAGCCAATAACCGGTAGGGTGATGGATGTCGGCAGTGGTCGGACCATAACCATGGGCAACGACTTTATCGAAACGGATCAGGAAACCACCGCCGATCAACACGCCGTCCAGGCCTGCCGCTACAGCGGGCAGCTCTGTCAGCGAGGTCACCGCATAGGGCCATTCGGATGGGGTTTTCCCATGATAGGAAAACCGCTGCAGATTGACCGAACCCAAGCGCCGGGCCAGCTCTGCCTCGGCGATGATGGGGAACAGCAGGTCACCATAGTTTTCTACGTCGAAGGTGCCGAAGATAGCCACCTGCCACGTGCGCTTATCCAAGTGTTCCGCCAGGTCCTCCTCTGCTTGAATCCCGCAGGTCTTGGGAAGCGACTCGGCCGCTCGCGGGTCGACGCTCTGCAATCCCAGGTCAACCATGCCGAGGAAATGCTTGTGGCTGGGCAACATGTCGAACGCCAAGGGCGCGACTTGCTTCTCGATCAGTTGCGAGGTGTCTTCCGTCGCGCCATGCAACAGCTTGAGCGTGACGTGGTAGCGCCCCTCGGCAAGGTTAGCCGGGAAGCGTACCGTGATGGCCGTACGCCGCCAGCCGTCTTCGACCGGCCCCGGTTGCAGGGCAAAGTTGCCCCCGCCGATCACCAACAGCCTCGCCTCTTGAATGGTGAAGCTGATGTTGGGTTGAGTGATCGACTCATGCAGTAACGCTTCAACGCGAATCTCGATGTCGTCGCCATACAGGTAACTCGACGAAAGCTGCCGGGTGTTGGTGAAGCAGGCGGCGCTGATGTGTCCCTCCCCGGTTCCAAAAGCCATCCCCTGCTGACCGCCAATAAAAGACTTTTGTGTAACCGGTATGGCCCCGCCACTGGCCCAGCGACGTTGCTCGTCACGCATGTCGAGCAAGTGCAGCTCGGCCATTTCATCGGGCGAGCCGCTGGCAACGACGCGGCCTGCGCGCAGATAAATGACCCGGTGGCAAAACCGTTTGACCATGCTCATGTCATGGGAAACGAACAGCAGCGTAGTGCCTTTGGCAGCCAGTTCTTCCAGGCGGTTCAGGCATTTGAATTGAAAAGATGCATCGCCGACGGAGAGGGCCTCGTCGACGATCAGGATCTCCGGTTCCACGCAGACCGAAACGGCGAAGGCCAGCCGTACCAGCATCCCGCTGGAATAGATTTTGGTGGGCTGCTCGATGAAGTCGCCGATGTTGGCGAAGGCGATGATGTCATCGAAACGAGCATCGATTTCCGCGCGACTCAAGCCCAGCACCGCCGCGTTCACATAGACGTTCTCGCGGCCGCTGAACTCCGGATTGAAGCCCGACCCGAGCTCAAGCAACGCCGCAATCCGGCCATGCCCGCGAACACTGCCCCGGGTCGGCATCAACGTTCCGCAGATCAGTTGCAACAAGGTGGATTTGCCACTGCCGTTACGGCCGATGATGCCGACGGTCTCCCCCCTTGCGATGGTCAGGGAAACATCATCCAGGGCCCAGAACTCGCGGTAGAAACGTTTCCTGCCGCGCACCAGCATCTGCAACAGGCGGTCCTTGGGTGCATCGTAGATCTGATAACACTTGCTCAGGTTCTCGGCGCTGATGGCCACTTCAAAAGACATCGGCAAAGCCCTTCCATGAGTCACTTCCATTAGCGGCACTACTGAATCATTCCTTCGCTGGGCACTGCCGATGAGTTAAGCACAAAACGGGAAAAAAACTTCGAACGCCCTGAACTTGGCCTACCCTCCATGAGGATGCGATTCACCGAGTTCCGATTTTTTTGTCTTGAGGCCCCAGTACCAATGCAGTCGTTCAGCACTTCCCCTGCCGCCATGATCAAGAGTGTGCTGGTCAATCGAATCCTTATCTACGTGTTGATCCGCAGGGAGATCATCGGTCGTTATAAAGGCTCGATGCTCGGTATCTTATGGTCGTTCTTCACCCCGGCGTTCATGCTGGTGGTCTACACGTTCGTCTTCAGCGTGGTCTTCAAGGCCCGCTGGTCGGGTGGCGGCGAGTCCAAGAGCGAATTCGCCCTGGTGCTGTTCGCAGGCCTGCTGGTGTTCAACCTGTTTTCCGAATGCCTGAACCGCGCGCCGGGCCTGGTGCTGGCCAATACCAACTACGTCAAAAAGATCGTGTTCCCGCTGGAAACCCTGCCGATGGTGTCGCTCGGCGCTGCGCTGTTCCACATGGCGATCAGCATCCTGGCCTGGCTGCTCTTCTATATCGTGCTGTTCGGAACCCCTCCGGCAACCGCCCTTCTGCTGCCGTTGGTGCTGTTTCCGTTGGTGTTGTTGACGCTGGGTATTTCCTGGTTCCTCGCCTCGATAAGCGTATACCTGCGCGATATCGGCCAGTTCATCGGCATTGTCATCACGGCGATGCTCTTTCTCTCGCCGATTTTCTATCCCCTTTCGATACTTCCGCAAAGCTACCAGGCGGCGTTGCAGGCGAACCCCCTGACGCTGCCGGTGGAAATGGTTCGTGACGTACTGTTCTGGGGCAGGACACCGCAATGGGCGCACCTGGCAACTTATTCGGCAATTTCCTTGTCGATTGCCTATGCCGGATTCGCCTGGTTCCAGAGGACACGCAAAGGCTTTGCCGATGTCATATGAGTTTGTTGACGTGGCGCCTCGTCCAGCAGCCGCTATGCTGATGGATGGCACGGCTGGAACCTGGGCCTGCCTGGTTATTGAAGTCGACAACAAACCTGAACGACCCGGGGTGCGTTGCCGTAATGTCCAAGGGACTGGAAGAACGCATGGATCAGATCAACCGTCTTGTCGATCACATTGACAAACTGACTCGCTCAACACAGTCCAGATCCATTGAAGCCTTGCAGCTGGTCAAGGAAATCGAGAATCGGGATCGGCTGATCAAGCAACTGAACCTGGGTTCACAAGCGCTTCGCACTCGCCTGTCGCTTCAGGAAGGCAAGGCCGGGCGACTGCGCGAGCAATTGCAAGTGACCGAACGGCGCCTCAAAGACACCCAGGCATTACTTCGCGCTAAAGAACGCCAAGCGGTGGAGCTGTCCGATTGGGCGGTGGATTTGCGCGCACAATTGGCGGCGAAACAGACTGAGCTGTTGAAGCTTTCCGACTGGGGCAACGCCATCGAACGCGCACCGCTGCGTTATTCGATACGCAAGCAGCTGTATAAATTATCGCGCCGGATCTACGCCTGGTTGCCGCTCACCGCACAGCAGAAAAGCAGGCTGGCCCAGCGGCTTCGAAGCTGGTTGAAACGCACCAGGGCGACAGCCGGCGAATCATCGGCGTCCCCAAGCCTCGCGCCGCTGCAACCCCTGCTACCACCGATTGACCTTGCCGTGCCATCCGGTCACGGGCAGCCGACGATCCTCATGTTCGGCGTGATCGATTGGCACTTCCGCATCCAGCGCCCACAAAACCTGGCCAAGGAGTTGGCGCGGGCGGGACAAACGACGTTTTATATTTCCAGCCACTTTATCGACGATGATGCTCCCGGCTTCGAGGCGGAGCGCCTGGAGGGCTCCGAGCGGCTGTTCCAGATCCGTTTCAAGGTGCGCGGGGCTCCGGCCATTTATCATGCCCCGCCTTCAGCGGCCGCGATCAGCCAGTTGCGCCAAGGCCTGGCCATGCTGCTGGACGCGGCGAACGTCGCCGCCGTGGATTGCATCGTCCAGCACGCCTACTGGTTCCCGCTGGCAAGACGTGTCCCCAACGCCACGCTGGTCTATGACTGCATGGATCATCACGAAGGTTTCGGCAATGTTGCCCAGGAACTGCTCGACCTGGAAATCGCCTTGATGCGCCGGGCCGATCTGCTGGTGGCGACGTCCGACTGGATCGAACAACACGGCAAGCGGGAAAACCGCAACGTAGAGGTGATCCGCAACGCCTGCGAATATGGTTTTTTCAGCCAACGTCCCGACAAGATCTACCGGGACCCGGCCAACAGAAAGATCATCGGCTACTACGGCGTCATCGCCGAATGGTTCGACTTGGAACTGGTCAAGCGCGTCGCCCACTCCTTCCCACAGCAGCTGATCCTGTTGATCGGCAGCGATATCGTCCAGGCGAAAAAATATTTCAAGGCCTGCCCGAATGTGGTCCTGGAAGGCGAAGTCCCGTATGCCTCCCTGCCCTATTACCTCTACGCCATGGACGTTTGCCTGCTTCCGTTCAAGGTCATGCCCCTGACGCTCGCCACCAATCCGGTCAAGGTCTATGAATACCTGAGCGCAGGAAAACCGGTAGTGTCGGTGAAACTGCCGGAGTTGAGCCAGTTCGGCAAACTGGTCTGGACGGTTGAACAGCCGACTGAGTTCGTCTCGGCCATACGCGCCGTACTCGACGCTCTGCCAGAGGTCGGCGCAACGCCAAGGGCGCGTCAATCGTTCGCCCAGGGCCAGACCTGGCAGCATCGGGCCGCCAGCCTGCGCAAGGCCATCGAGTCATTGCCCCTGCCCAAGGTCAGCGTCGTGGTGTTGACCTACAACAACCTCGAACTGACCAAGGCTTGCCTCGACAGTCTGTTGACCCAGAGCCAGTACCCGAACCTTGAAATCATCGTGGTCGACAACTGCTCCAGCGACCAGACCCCGGCCTATCTCACTGCCTGGGCCAAGGGACATCCCGAACGGATCGTCATCCTCAATCCGGATAACAAGGGATTCGCCGCAGGGAACAACCAGGGGCTCGCGGTAGCCAGTGGCGAGTACCTCGTCATCCTGAACAACGACACGGTCGTCACCGCCGGCTGGATCAGGGGGTTGATCCGTCATCTGAAGGACCACGAGGAAATCGGCATCATCGGTCCGGTCACCAACAACATCGGCAACGAAGCCAAAGTCCGCACCCGTTATGGCCGGATGGAGGACATGCCCGCCGAAGCCGCGCAAATGACCCGTGCCCGCATGGGCGAGTGGTTCGAAATCAACACCCTGGCGTTTTTCTGCGTGATGTTCCCGCGCTCGACCTACGAGCAGATCGGCGGCCTGTGCGAGGAGTACGGCCTGGGGTTCTTCGAGGATGACGATTATTGCCGCCGCGTGCAGCGTCGCGGCCTGCGCGCGGCTTGCGCCGAAGACGTCTTCGTCCATCACCACCTGTCCGCCTCGTTCAACACCTTGGGTGCCAGGAAAAAACAGGCACTTTTCGAGAAGAACCGGGCGATCTACGAGAACAAATGGGGATCCTGGGTTCCGCACACGTACCGAGATGTATAGGCCCCTCTGGGATGCAACGCTGTTTACGAGCGTTGACCAACCGTGGCGAGGGAGCTTGCTCCCGCTGGGCTGCGAAGCGGCCCTGAACCCGGCCACCGCAGCGGGCCAGGTAGGTTGCATTCAGCTTTTGGGGCTGCTGCGCAGCCCAGGGGAGCAAGCTCCCTCGCCACGATGAATCGAGAAACGCCTTAAGCGAAGTTCCTTCAGCCGAGACAATATTTTGCCCAGATTCAGCCTGAAATACGCAGTGGTGCTGTTGGTTTTACTGGCGAGTACGGCGGTCGGCGTGTACGGTTTTTCGACGCTTGAACTGGCGTCCATGAACAGCAGTAGCCGCACGGTACTGCTATCAGTGGCAGTCCTGGCGGCCCTTACCGCTTTCACTCGCAAGCCGCCGATCATTCTTTGCCTTGGCCTGCTGGCGTGCCTGACCATTGCCTGCGCGCAGACCTGGCCGGTGGTTGTCGTCGCGGTCTTCGCGCTGTCTGCCACCGTGCTCGGCAGGTGGCTGCTCAGGCAAGAAAATCCGGCCGACTGGAGCATCCATTTACTGATGGGCACCGGCACGTTCGGTACGCTGACAGGCCTGGCTGCGTATATGCCGATCAACTATCCCTGGCTGTATGGCGCGATGTTGGCAGTGCCGCTTGTACTGGGGCGCAAACAGGTTCTGTCGATAGGTCGCGAACTGCTGGCACAAATCCAGGCCACCCGCTCGGCACAAACGCCCCTGCAAACCGGGCTCGATGTATTGATTGGCGGCTTCGCCTGCCTTTATGTGCTGGTGGCCTTCATGCCGGAGGTCGGCCACGACGCCTTGGCCATGCACCTCTTCGTCCCTTCACAGCTGGCCCAGCGGCACCAATGGTCGTTCGATGCAAACACCTATGTGTGGGCCGTCATGCCCATGCTGGCCGACTGGATCTATAGCATCGTCTATATGCTGGCGGGCGAAACGGCGTCACGCCTGAGCAATAGCGCATTCGCCTTGCTGGTGGCGTGGCAGATTCGCAACATGACCCTCTGGGCCGGGGGCTCCGCCACGAGCGCTCGCGGGGCAAGCCTGATCTTCCTGTCGACGCCCCTCGCCTTTGCTGAAAGCAGCAGCCTGCACATAGAGTCGGCGTGGACCGCCTTCATGCTGGCCGGGACCCTGGCAATCCTGAAGGTCTCAGGCTTCACTGCGGATCCTCGGGAACGCCTGTCGCAACTGGTCCTGGCCGGTGTCCTGCTGGGCTTCGCCATGGCGGCCAAGGCGGTGACCCTGAGTGTCCTGCCGGTCCTGCTGTTGGTCCTCTTGCTGCAATACAAGGCCTGGGCCGTGCGAGGAATCGCCAAGACCCTCATGCTCGGCAGCGCCGGCCTGCTGCTGGCGGGCGCTACCCCTTACGTCTGCGCCGGGTACTTGACCGGTAACCCGGTGTTCCCGTTTTTCAACGGGGTTTTCCATTCGCCGCTCTGGCCGGACATGAACTTCGAACCGCCCGCCACTTTCGGTACCGGAATGACCTGGGACACTCTCTATCGAATGGTCTTCCAGTCGCCGCAGTTCATCGAGGGACGGGTCGGCGCGGCGGGTTTCCAATGGCTGCTGCTACCCACTGCGGCCGTCGCCGTGCTGTTGAGCGGCAACAAAAAAGCCCTGTGCATCCTCCTGGTCGGCGCCGGCGCGATGTTCATGACGTTCCAGTCAACGGCCTACCTGCGTTATGTGTTTCCCTCCTTTGCGCTGTTCTCGGTGATCCTCGCCCTGCCCTTTTCCGACGCCAGGGCGTTCCCCCGCAGCCTCGCCATCGCGGCCGGTGCCGTGTTGGTCCTGGCCAACACTCGCTTCATCCAGGCCGCGACTTACTATGGCGAAATCAAACCCTCGGCACTGTTGAGCCAGGCCGGTCGGGAGGCCTTTTTGCTGGAGCGCCTGCCGATCCGGAAAATGGTCGACACCGTCAACGCCTTGAACAGCGGTTATCAACCCGTGGCGGTTTTTGCGTCGCCCTTGATGGCGGGTTTGCATGGCGATGCCCTTTACGCATCGTGGTACAACCTGAAGTGGAAGGGCGAATTCGACGCAGCGACCTCGCCGGCGGAGCTTACCCGGCGCTTGCGCCAGCGCCAGGTGAACTGGCTGGTGATCGATCTCAAGTCTCTTCCCCAGGCGCAACTCGACCGCCTGCTCGCCGTGTCCACGTCATATTCCAGGCTGGGTAACCTGGACCTGCGCAAACTCAACGCCACCCACTACGAGCTCCTGCTCAATCCGGACCTGTCCAGCCTCGACGGCTGGAACCTGCTGTCACCCTCGACCTATGACACCTCGCGCAAGATCCTCACCGTCAACGTCAACACACCCGCCACACAGCGCGTCGACGTGACGCCGGGGCTGACCTACATCAACAGTGTGTCCGCACGCTGCGCGGAGGCAGCCACTACCGGAAGAATCCAGGCCAACTGGATTGACGACCAAGGCGACTTCATCAGCGCCAGCATCGAGACGTTTGATTGCACCACGCACTGGGAGACCCATGAGATGAGCGTCATTGCCCCGGCTAATGCCACGTCCGCGGTCATTTATGCGTCCGGGCATACCGACACTCCCCTGGAGTTCAAATCACTTTCATTCAGGCAATAGTTGGCAAATCGATGAACACAACAACAACGATTTTCACGGATGAACTACGCGTTGCCGTCGTCATCCCCAGCTATCGGGTCACCGCACACATCGTCGGCGTCATCGACGCCATCGGGCCGGAGGTCTGGCGCATCTATGTCATTGACGATGCCTGCCCGGACGGTTCGGGCGGGCATGTCCTGGCCTCCTGTAACGACCCTCGGGTCAAGGTGCTGCCCCATGACATCAACAAAGGTGTGGGGGGTGCGGTCATGACCGGCTATCGAGCAGCCCTCGCTGACGGCGCGAGTATCATCGTCAAGGTCGACGGCGACGGTCAGATGGACCCGACCCTGATTCCGCTGTTCATCGAACCGATCCTGGCGGGTGAAGCCGACTACACCAAGGGCAATCGGTTTTTCGACCTGGAGGAAGTCCAGTCGATGCCGCGAATTCGACTGTTCGGCAATGCCGTGTTGTCGTTGATGGCCAAACTGTCGACGGGTTACTGGGATCTGTTCGACCCGACCAACGGCTATACCGCGATTCACCGTGACGTCGCCAGGCTGCTGCCCCTGGACAAGGTCAGCCAACGCTATTTTTTCGAGACCGACATTCTGTTCCGCCTGAACACCGTGCGCGCCGTGGTGGTGGACATACCGATGGAAGCCCGCTACGGCGATGAGGTCAGTCACCTGAAGATCTCGAAAATCGTCGGCGAATTTCTCTTCAAGCACCTGCGCAACTTCACCAAGCGCGTGCTCTACAACTACTACTTGCGCGACATGTCCCTGGCTTCGATCGAGCTGCCGATCGGAATCCTGATGTTCGTGTTCGGCATCCTGTTCGGCAGTTACCACTGGTTCGAGTCGGCGCAGCATGGCGTCGCGACGCCAGCCGGCACCGTGATGCTCAGCGCATTGCCCATGCTCATGGGGCTGCAATTGATCATGGCGTTTCTCGGTTACGACATCGCCTCGGTCCCCAACAGGCCTCGGCATTCCAGGCGCAGGGCCACTTCATTGCGGGAAGAAAAGTCATTAAAGCGCTAAGAGATTTTTTATCGGACCCGTCGCTCAAGGCGCTGGATGTCGATGGCTGCGAACGCCTCGAACTTCACGGCAAGGTGCTTGAACGCAAGCAAATGCTCAGGGAAATCTTCGTGGAATTCCACCACGCGTTCCGTCGACTGGCAGACCGCTATTTCCAGGTCGGGGGTCTTGAGGTGGAGTTGGGAGCGGGCATCGCGCCCATGCGCGATTCGTACCCTGAAGTCCTGGCCACGGACGTTGTCGCCAGCGAGAAACTCGACATGGCGCTCGATGCCCAGGCAATGAGCCTGGACGATGATTCGGTGAGGGCCTTTTACGGCCAGAATTGTTTTCACCACTTTCCTCACCCCGAGCGTTTTTTCACGGAGCTGGAAAGGACGCTCAAGATCGGCGGCGGGGCCATTTTGATCGAGCCCTTTCACGGCCCCTTTGCCGCGTTCCTCTATAGGCGCCTGTTCAAGTCCGAAGGCTTCGACATGCACTTCCCTTCTTGGCATACACCGTCAACCGGCCCCATGAACGGTGCCAACCAGGCCCTCAGCTACATCGTTTTCGTTCGCGACCGGCAGGCGTTCGAGCACAAGTACCCGGGCCTGGAGATCGTCCACCAGGAGATCTGTGGCAGCTACCTGCGTTACCTGATTTCCGGCGGCCTGAACTTTCGCCAGCTGTTGCCTGACGTATTCATCCCTGTGCTCAAGGTCATTGAAAAACTGCTGTATCCGTTGCACCGGATACTGGCCTTGCACCACATCGTGGTGATCCGGAGGACGTCTTGACCTTTATCCGATACGGCGCCATCCAACTTGTGGCCTATGGGTTGGACATGGGGACGTTTTTGTTGCTGCTCGCGCTATTCGACAACCAACCCGTGCTGGCCAACGTCGCTGGCAAAGTCGTGGCCGGGACGTTCGCGTTCTTTTCGCATCGGCATTTCACATTCCAGTCGACACGCGTCGGCAGCAAGGCTCAAGCGCTGCGCTATTTTTCGTTGCTCGCCATCAATATTCCGCTCGCTTCGGTGCTGCTCAGCGCGGGGCTGTACCTCATCGATAACCCTGTCCCGGTGAAATTTGTCAGCGACGTGATCTGCGTAGCGCTGACCTACTGGATCAGCAAGCGGTTCGTGTTTCGTACCGATACGCACCCGCCGGCTCCCGCTGACCGAGCCGAAGGCGCACGACCATGACGCTACTGATTACCGGCGCGACCGGCTACATCGGACGACGCTTGACGGCCCTCGCGGCAGCAAGCGGTCACGAAGTCATTTGCGCCACCCGCAAGCCGTGCCCTGCCCCCTATGCCTGGCTGCCTTATGACCTGCGGGGCCCGGCGCCCGAATGCCCGGCCGGCACTCAGGCGCTGATCCATCTGGCGGCCGACACGTCACCCGATACTGACACTAACGCGGACGCTGAAATAAACGCGGCCCTGGCGCTGATCGATTGCGCCCGACAAGGCTCGGCCAGGTTCATCTTCATTTCCAGCCAAACCGCCGGGGCCACGGCCCCGAGCGTTTATGGCCGGACCAAGTGGCGTATCGAGCAGCATGTGCTCGCCGCCGGGGGTACCGTGATCCGCCCCGGGCAAGTGTACGGCGGCCCCGAACGCGGGCTTTTTGGCCTGTTGACCGGGCTGGTTCGCCGGAGCCCGTTCATTCCGATCCTCATGCCAGCGCCTCGCGTGCAGCCCATCCATGTCGACGACCTCGCGGCCGCGATATTGGCCATCGCCGAGCGGGACGACGTTCATGGTGAGGTCATCACGCTGGGTGCCGTAAAACCGATTGCCTTTGGGCGCTTCCTGAGCGCCATTGCGACGCACCGGGTCCGCGCCGTGCGCATGCCAATCCCTCTGCCGGTGGCATTGCTCAGGCTGTTGCGGCTGATACTCGGACGGTCCTTGAGCAGAAAGCTGGGCCTGGAGCGGATCTTTTCCCTTATTCATCTGCCGCCCATGGACAGCGAGCGTTCCCTGGAAAAACTCGGCATCGCGTTGCGCCCCCTTGCCCACGGCATGCATCGCTCCGGCCATGGGCAACGTCGAGGCCTGCTACAGGAAGCGGCGGTGCTCTTGGGCTACCTGCTCAAGCGCCCGCCGCAAAAAAGCCTGGTAAGGCGCTATGCAAGGGCACTGGAGCGTGCGGGCAAAACCCGTCCCGTCATTCACTCACGCCTGCTGATGGGCTGGCCGATACTCTTGACGCTGCTGGACAACCCCGGCGTCCTGGGCACGCCCGAGGGCCAGGAACTGGCCTGGCGCCTGCAGGTTGCACTCGGTATCGCCGAAGCCAGCCCCCAAGGCGCGCAGGTGTTTCTCGGCACCCGGTGGCCGCGCAGCCTTGTCGCCACGCTGGCTGCGTTGGGACTCACCTCGGTCAAAGCGTTGGTGTGGAAGATCGCGGCGTTGTCGTGCCGTGCTTTTGCCCGCCCGCTGCTGCTTGGAAGTGAAGCCCACCGTGAAGCCTGAGTTCGATGTGATCATTGTCGGCAGCGGCCCAGCCGGGACTTCGGCGGCCTATCCGCTGGTCAAGGCGGGCCTGCGAGTGCTCATGGTCGATGCCCAGGCCAACAGCGACTCACCGGCGCCGCCAACCCGGCCATTCCTCGGTGCCAGGGCCAACGACGCGCATCAGTGGAAATGGATGATCGGCGAAAACTTCCACGCCCTGGACCAACTGGACGCCGTATCGCCCAAGCTGAAGACGCCGACCCACGCCCATGTCTTCGAAGGGTTCAGCGCCGGCAATCGCATCGAGACCGAAAACTTCATCGGCATCGGATCACTGGCCACCGGAGGCCTGTCCAATGCCTGGGGTTGCGGCGTGGCAGCGCTGGGTGCCAGTGACTTCGCCGGGCTGCCCATCGATTATTCCGAGATGCAGGCGTCCTACGAAACGATTGCGCGCCGGATCGGCATCAGTGGCCGGCTCGACGACGATCTCTCCAGCTACTTCGGTCTGGATGAGTGGTCGCAACCACCCCTGCCGCTGGACAACCTGCATCAGCGCTTGCTCGACCGCTACACCCGGCGCCGAGCGGTGTTTCCCGACCTGGGGTTTCGCCTTGGCCGTTCAAGGGTCGCCGCCTTGAGCCAGCCCCTCGACGAGCGCAAGGCCTGCGATCTTTCTGGAAACTGCTTGTGGGGCTGCCACCACCAAGCCTTGTACAGCGCCTCGCAAGAGCTGCGAAAACTCAAGCAATACCCTGGTTTCCAGCACGTCCAGAATTTCCTGGTGGAGGATCTGCTGAAACAGGACGACGCATGGACCATCACCGATCATCGCTCCGCCCGGCGCTTGCGCGGTGCGCGCCTGTTGCTGGCGGCCGGCACACTGGCCTCGACCCGGCTCGTCCTCAAGTGCCTGAACCATTCGGCACCGGTACCGCTGCTGTCATCGCCGACGGCGGCCTTCCTACTATGGTTGCCAAGAATGCTCGGCACCCCGAGAGTGCCGGTATTTGGCCTGGGCCAGCTCTCGTTCACCCTGGAGTTGAAGTCCGGCGCCACAGCTTTCGGTTCGACGTTCAGCACCACGGGCTTGCCCATGACCGAGTTCGTCACCCGGATTCCCATGAGCAAACGCTACAGCATCGAATTGCTGAGGAACCTGCTCAGCGCGTGCGTCGTCGGCAACATCTTCCTTCCCGGGCAGCTGTCCAGCAACACGGCGCTGCTGCGCTCCGACGGTTCGTTGAGCATCACCGGCCAAGTGCATCACGAGCTCCCCGGGCTCATGAAAGCCGCCGAGACCAGGCTGCGGCGGATCTATTGGAAGATGGGCGCGCTGTTGATGCCCATGAGCTTCACCGTCGGCAGACCGGGAGCAGATATCCACTATGCGGGAACCCTGCCCATGCACTCGAAGCCGAAGATTGGCCAGACCGATCGCCTTGGCCAGGTCGCAGGCCTCGACGGCGTGCATGTCGTTGATGGCGCCTGTCTGCCCAGCCTTACCGAGAAATCGCACACGTTGACCCTGATGGCCAACGCGGACCGGATAGCACGCTCTCTGACAACAATGATAGGAAATCAGCAGTCATGACCCGCAAAGTACTCTGCATCGTCGGTACACGCCCCGAAGCCATCAAGATGGCCCCGGTGATCAACGCTCTCAAGGCCGAGAAAAACATCGAGTGCCGTGTGCTCGCCACCGCCCAGCACCGCGGCCTGCTCGACCAGATACTGAAGGGCTTTGCGATCAATGCCGACCTCGACCTGGACATCATGCGTCCCAACCAGTCTCTGGCAGCGCTGACCTCACGCCTGCTGCGTGAACTCGACGGCGTCCTGCAAGCCGAGAAACCGGATGTCGTACTGGCTCAAGGTGACACGACCACCGTCATGAGCGCCGCACTGGCGTGTTTCTACCTGCGAATTCCCTTCGGCCATGTCGAAGCGGGCCTGCGTACCGGGGACCTGTACAATCCGTTCCCCGAAGAGGCCAACCGGGTGATCGCCGGCAAGCTGGCCCGCTGGCATTTCGCGCCGACCCAGGGCGCCGTGGCCAACCTGCTGGGCGAAGGTGTTGCCGCCAGTGATATCACCCTGACCGGCAATACCGTGATCGATGCCTTGCTGATGACCGCGGCACAGGACTCAGCCTTGACCGTCCCACTCGATGCGCACAGACGCATGGTGCTGGTGACCTGCCATCGTCGGGAAAACTTCGGCGAACCGTTCCAGGATATCTGCCAGGCACTCAAGTGCCTGGCCGAACGGAACCCGGACATCCAGATCCTCTATCCCGTCCACCCCAACCCGAACGTCAAGGACGTCGCCCATCAACTGCTCGGCCGAACCCCGAACATCATCCTCTGCGCACCGCTGGACTACGCTCCGTTTGTCGCGGCAATCAAGCGCTCATACCTGATCATCAGCGATTCCGGGGGCGTGCAGGAAGAAGCCCCTGCCCTGGGTAAACCGGTGCTGGTACTCAGGACAGAAACCGAACGCCCCGAAGCGGTCGACCTCGGCGTAGTCAAGTTGGTGGGCGCCAATCGGGACACCATCGTTGAACAGGCACAGCATCTGCTGGATGACCCTGAGGCCTATCAGGGCATGGCGCGGGGCGTTTCCCCCTATGGCGACGGCAGGGCCGCAACGCGTATTGCCGACGTCCTGCGCCAGCACCTTCAGTCATGAGAATGATCTACCTGTCCCCGGTGCCATGGGCCAGTTTCAGCCAGCGCCCTCATCATTTCGTCAACTGGTATCACCACCAGACTGACGCACAGGTGCTCTGGATCGATCCCTATCCGACGCGCTTGCCCACGTTGAACGACATCAGGTCCAAGCCGCCTGTTGCCGATCAGCACAGCGTTACCGTTCCCCCCTGGTTGCACGTTTGCAAACCCCGGAGCCTTCCCATTGAGCCGCTTCCAGGCTCGGCAATGCTGCTCAAGCAACTGTGGCGCAACCTGTTCAAGGAGATTGCGGCGTTTGCCGCCGCCGGCCCCTGCCTGATAGGTGTCGGAAAACCTTCCGAACTGGCCTTGCAACTGCTGGCACGCATGCCTGCAAGCCCTGCCGTCTACGACGCGATGGATGATTTCCCGGCCTTTTATCAGGGCCTGTCACGCCGGTCCATGGAGCGTCGCCAGGCGCAGCTTATTCGACGGGTAGACAGAGTGCTGGCCTCCTCCAGCCACCTGCGCAATAAACTCCTGGGCATGACCGACCAGGTGGAACTGGCCCTCAATGCCTGTGACGTGCGCGGACTGGCGCCGGTCGAAAGCCTGGACCTGGCCGCCATGCAACAGGTGCTTGGTTATGTCGGCACCCTGGGTCGTTGGTTCGACTGGGACCTGGTCACCGCGCTGGCCCAGGCCAACCCTGGAAACCGGATCCGGCTGATCGGCCCCGTCTTCACACCGGCGCCCTGCGTATTGCCCGCCAACATCGAGCTGCTACCCGAGTGTTCCCATGCCGATGCAATGACGGCCATGGCAACGTTTTCGGTAGGCCTGATTCCGTTCAAGCTCAACCGCCTGACCGCCTCGGTCGACCCGATCAAATACTACGAGTACCGCGCCCTCGGCCTGCCTGTCATCTCGACCCGCTTCGGTGAAATGGCCCTGCGCGACCGGGAGCCGGGCGTCTGGATCGTGGATCAAGGGACTGACCTGCGCAACACCGTCGTTGCAGCGCTCGCCAGTCAAAGCGACCATGCCACCGTTCAGCAATTTCGTCAGGCGCATCTCTGGGCCAAGCGTTTTTCGGCGGTAGACCTCATGCCTGCCTCATTGGAGAAACCAGAAGTCTGGTAAATCATCCGGCAGCCACAAAGCCCCGCTGCAGGTCCTCGATCAACACCTCGACATCCTCCAGTCCCACATGCAATCGCACCACCGGGTTCAACGCCCGATCCTCGGCGCTCTGCCGATCCTGGGTATCGGCAACGGTCACCAGACTCTCGAACCCACCCCAGGACGCCCCCAACCCGAACACCTGCAACGCATCGATAATCAACGCACTGGTGCGCCGGGCTTATGAGCTGATCAGGAACAATCAGGGGCATTGAGTGATCGCTGCCCAGGAAGACCCGCTCGGTCAATAGGCGAAACCCTGCCCCAGCTCACTTTCCATCCACTCCAGAAAACGCCGGACGCGGGGGAAGCTCGAGTGGGCCTTCGGAAACACCAGGTGATGGGCAGCCACCGGTGCGCTGAGCGCCTCGGGTGCCACCTCGACCAGGCTGCCGGTGGCAAGATATTTCTTCGCCAGCAATGTGCTTTCCAAGGCAAACCCCAAGCCATGACTGGCGGCCTCCAGCGACATGTACGACCGGTCGAAGCTCAAGGCATAAGGCTTCTCCGGGCGCGCCAGGCCATGTTGCGCAAACCATTGCGGCCATTTGAGCAACGTGGCTTCCGAAAGTACCAGGTCGCAATTCAACAAATCGGACGCGTTGCGGATCGGGCATTGCGCGAGCAGTTTTGGCGAAGCGAGCACCGCGAAAGTCTCGTTCTGGACGGTGCGGACTTCATAACTGGGCCAGTTTGCAGTGCCGTGGCGGATGTCCACGTCAATCTTGTCCCGACTGAAATGCAGCGATTCGTAAGAGCAGGAAAGATTGATCTGGATATCAGGGTTGGACGCCCGAAAAGCTTCCAGCCTCGGCATCAACCACAACAACCCGAAGCTGGGCGCCGAATGCAGGCGCAAGCAGTCCAGGCTTACGTCGCTGGCCGCACGTTCGGTGGCGACGGCCAGGCTATGGAGCAACCCGGACACCTCCTTGAGGTATTGCTCCCCCACAGGCGTGAGCGTGACGCCCCGCGCGGCACGCACAAACAGTTGCCGGCCAATCATCGCTTCAAGTTTCGCCAATTGATGGCTGACCGCGGAGGGTGTCAGGTCCAGCACTTCCGCTGCCCTGGCGACATTGCTGAACCGGGCCGTTTGCTCAAAAGCCTGAATTGCTTTCAGCGGTGGAAGAATCAAAGGGGCATCGGCATCGGTACGCATGGCAGGTCCCTGCATAACAGTTCTAATGATTGTTGAGCTTCGCCGTGAAAGGTTCCAGCCGCAAGCCAGCGAGTGCTGAATTTTTTTCAGCACTGAATGACTTTCAGGCCATTGCTCAGCCAGGGAACCAGGACGAAGCTGAGTCATCGGTTTTTGCCGAATCGACCCAATAAAAACAATCCGAGGTATCCCTTCATGCTTCTTCAAGGCAAAGTCGCAATCATTACCGGCGCCGCATCTGCCCGTGGCATTGGCCGCGCCACCGCTACGACGTTCGCCCGGCACGGCGCCCGCGTCGTGATTCTCGACCTGGATGAATCTGCCGCACGCGATGCCGCCAGCGCCCTGGGCGACAATCATCTCGGCCTCGCCGCCAATGTCGCCGATGAAGCGCAGGTCCAACGGGCCGTCGCCCGCGCCATCGAACATTTCGGCCGAATCGACATTCTCATCAACAACGCGGGCATCACCCAACCCCTCAAGACCCTCGACATTCGCCCGTCGGACTACGACAAGGTATTGGACGTCAGCCTGCGCGGCACCCTGCTCATGTCACAAGCCGTGATCCCGCTGATGCGCGAGCAGCAAGGCGGCAGCATCGTCTGCATGTCTTCGGTGTCTGCCCAGCGCGGTGGCGGCATATTCGGTGGGCCACACTACAGCGCCGCCAAGGCCGGTGTACTGGGCCTGGCCAAGGCAATGGCGCGCGAACTGGGCCCGGACAAGGTGCGGGTCAACTCCATCGCCCCAGGTCTGATCCACACCGACATCACCGGCGGCCTCATGCAGGACGAGCGTCGTCACGCAATCATCGAAGGTATTCCGTTGGGTCGCCTGGGTGCGGCCCAGGACGTCGCTAACGCCGCCCTCTTCCTCGCCAGCGATCTATCTTCGTACCTGACGGGCACCACGTTGGATGTAAACGGTGGAATGCTGATTCATTGATGTATCTGGACGGGCCCACCCGGCCCGTGCGGTTCTGGATCGAAGACCCCAGCCGGGCTGTTTGCCTGGCGGTAAATAAAAACAAGAGATCAGGCCATCATGACTACTTTGTCGCTCGAAGCGGTTTCGACCGTGCGCTCCAATGCCTACCGGAAAACGGCCTGGCGGCTGATGCCATTCCTGATGCTGTGCTATTTGTGCGCCTATCTGGACCGGGTCAACGTCGGCTTCGCCAAGCTGCAAATGATGAACGACCTGGCGCTCAGCGAAACCGTCTACGGGCTGGGTGCGGGGATGTTCTTCATTGGCTACTTCCTCTGCGAAGTCCCCAGCAACGTCATTCTGCACAAGGTCGGCGCTCGCGTGTGGATCGCGCGGATCATGATTACCTGGGGCATCATTTCGGCGCTGTTCGCCTTCGTCGAAACGGCCTGGCAGTTCTATGCCCTGCGGTTTCTGCTCGGGGTCGCCGAAGCAGGGCTCGCGCCGGGATTGCTGCTCTATCTGACCTACTGGTTCCCATCCTATCGCCGTGCGCGCATGACTGTGCTCTGGTTCATCGCCATCCCTTTGTCAGGCATGGTGGGCGGTCCGCTCTCGGGCTGGATCATGAACCATTTCGCCGGCGTGCACGGCTGGGCCGGATGGCAGTGGATGTTCGTGCTCGAAGCCATTCCCACCGTCATTGTCGGTTTGCTGGTGCTGAGTTACCTCAAGGACGGCGTCCATCAGGCCCACTGGCTGGACGATGAAGAGAAGGCGTTGGTCAGCCGTGAACTGGCCGAGGACAACCAGCAGAAGGTCACCCATGCCTCGGTGGGCGAGTTCGTCCGCGACCGCCGCCTGTGGTTGTTGGCAGGTATCTACTTTTGCGTCGTCATGGGCCAGTACGCCATCACCTTCTGGCTGCCGACGCTGGTGCGCAACGCCGGGGTTTCCGATCCGCTGCACATCGGTTTCCTGACCAGCCTGCCCTATCTCTGCGCGATCGCGGCCATGTTGCTGATCGGCCGCAGCGGCGACAGATATCGCGAGCGGCGCTGGCACCTGATCGTACCGATGATCGCCGGTGCCATCGGGCTGACGCTCGCCGCGCTGCTGGGGGGCAACATCCTGCTGTCCATCCTGAGCCTGTGCCTGGCGGCATCCGGCATCCTTTCCGCGTCCTCGATGTTCTGGATGCTGCCCACGACCCTCCTCGGCGGGGTGTCCGCCGCCGCAGGCATCGCGGCGGTGAACAGCTTCGCCAACCTCGCCGGCTTCTGCTCTCCCTATCTGATTGGCTGGATCACCACGCAAACCGGCTCCAGCGCCATCGGCATGTACCTGATCACCGGCGTGCTGCTGGGCGGCGCCTCGCTGGTGCTGCGCATCCCCGCCGCCCTGGTCAATCGTTAAGTTCACCGGAGTTTCACCATGACTCGCTCGCTTTCCTCTGCTTCATCCATGTCCCTGACCGAACGCGCCCACAATATCCGTCATCACGCGCTGCGCATGGGTCAGGTCCAGGGCCAAGGCTACGTTGGCCAGGCCCTGGGCGCCGCCGACCTGCTGGCGGTCGCGTACTTCCACGCCATGAACTATCGGCCCGAAGACCCTGACTGGGAACAACGTGATCGCTTCTATCTCTCCATCGGCCACTATGCGATTGCGCTGTACGCGGCATTGATCGAGGCCCGGATCGTTCCGCTCGATGAGTTGGAAACCTACGGTGCGGACGACAGCCGCCTCCCCATGTCGGGAATGGCGGCGTACACGCCGGGTATGGAAATCACCGGCGGCTCCCTCGGCCAAGGCCTGGGCATCGCCGTAGGCGCCTGCCTGGGGCTGAAGCGCAAAGGCTCGCCCGCCTTCGTCTACAACCTGCTCTCGGACGGTGAACTGAACGAAGGTTCAACCTGGGAAGCGGTGATGTCGGCGTCGCACTGGAAACTCGACAACCTGATCGCCATCGTCGACGTCAACAACCAGCAGGCCGATGGATACTCCAGCGAAATTCTCTCGTTCGAGCCGATCGTCGATCGCTGGCAAGCCTTTGGCTGGTTTACCCAGCGCGTCGACGGCAACGATCTGGATGCGCTGGTCGCGGCATTCGATGCCGCGCGCAACCATCCCGCCGGACAGCCCCGGGTGATCATCTGCGATACCCGCATGGGCAAGGGCGTGCCATTCCTGGAAAACCGCGAAAAGACCCATTTCATCCGCGTCGAAGAACACGAGTGGGACCTGGCGCTGAACAACCTTGCAGAAGGAAAAAAGCCATGAACAACGCCGCCAACACACCGAACGCGATGGGCGAACCGGGCAAAAAACGCCTCACCACCTCGGCGATGATCGCCTCGATTGCAGCCGAGGGCCAAGCCACGAAACCTGCACCATTCGGACATGCGCTGGCTGCATTGGCCGACCAGCGCCCGGACATCGTCGGGCTGTCCGCCGATCTGTCCAAATACACCGACCTGCACATCTTCGCCAAGGCCCATCCGGATCGCTTCTATCAGATGGGCATGGCCGAGCAGTTGCTGATGAGCGCAGCAGCTGGCATGGCCCGGGAAGGTTTCGTGCCGTTTGCCACGACCTACGCGGTGTTCGCTTCCCGTCGTGCCTACGACTTCATCTGCATGGCGATCGCCGAGGAAAACCTCAACGTCAAAATCGTCTGCGGCTTGCCGGGCCTTACCACGGGTTACGGCCCCAGCCACCAGGCCACGGACGACCTGGCGATCTTCCGCGCCATGCCCAACCTGATGATCGTCGACCCCTGCGACGCGCTGGAAATCGAACAGGCCGTGCCCGCCATTGCCGCGCACCAAGGCCCGGTCTACATGCGTTTGCTGCGCGGTAACGTGCCCCTGGTGCTGGACGAGTACGGCTACACGTTCGAAATCGGCAAAGCCAAGACCCTGCGCACCGGCAACGATGTGCTGATCGTTTCCACCGGGTTGATGACGATGCGTGCTCTCGAAGCCGCCAAGCAATTGCAGGCAGACGGCGTCGACGTCGCGGTACTGCACATGCCGACCATCAAGCCGCTGGATGAACACACCCTCCTTGCCGAGGCCAGAAAGCCGGGACGACTGGTGGTGACCGCGGAAAACAGCTCTGTCATCGGCGGGCTCGGCGAAGCGGTTGCCG
Source organism: Pseudomonas sp. R3-56 (assembly GCF_051132075.1). Classification (NCBI taxonomy): domain Bacteria; kingdom Pseudomonadati; phylum Pseudomonadota; class Gammaproteobacteria; order Pseudomonadales; family Pseudomonadaceae; genus Pseudomonas; species Pseudomonas sp. R3-56. The sequence continues at coordinate 3,508,975 of NZ_CP071657.1, forward strand.
GGGTCCTGCTGCGCAACGGCGTGACGCCGACGTTCAGGCAAATAGCCTTGCCAGACGCCTTCCTCGACGCGGGCGCGCTGCCGACACTGCATGATCGCTACGGCATTTCCACCCAGGCCGTTTGCGCGCAAATCAAAGCCTGGCTTTAACGGCAAAGCGCCGGGTACCGGCAACAGGTACCCGGCGGTTCAAACAAAGGGGAGCGCAACCTGATGCCTGAGCAATGGCTCGATCCCGCATTTCGCGGCCTTGTCGCCTCGGGTGCTGAACAATGGTCGCTGGACACGCTGCCGGCCATCCGCACCCGAGTCCATTCGGGCTTCAAACCCGAGCATCGCGCACGATGCGAAGTACGCTGGATCCCCGGCCCCGATACCGCACGCTTGCGTCTGTGCCTCTATCGGCCGAAAGGCCTCGGGCCAGACGCAAGCCTTCCGGCGATCCTGTCCATCCATGGCGGTGGCTTCGTACTCGGAAGACCCGAGATGGCCGATGACTTCCTGGCCGACCTGGCCGACGAACTGAGTGCGTTCATCGTTGCGGTGGATTATCGACTGGCGCCAGAACATTCCTTTCCAGCGCCCCTTGACGACTGCTACAGCGCCCTCGCCTGGCTGTTCGAAAACAGTCAGGACCTGAGCCTGGATCCCCGGCGCATTGCCGTGATGGGCCATAGCGCCGGCGGCGCGCTGGCCGCCGCATTGGCGATCATGGCCCGCGACAGAGCCCGGTTTCCGCTCGCCGGCCAGGTCCTCATCTATCCCATGCTCGATCACCGCACAGGCTCAGCGCAATCACCCTATCCCAGCGGGCAGACAGGCACGTTCAGTTGGTTGCCGGAGCCCAACCAGTTCTGCTGGACATGCCTGCGCGGTGGCTACGCCCTGGACGATGAACGTGTCGGTCTGTTTTCCCCGGCCCTGCAACCCGACCTGCGCAACCTGCCGCCGACCTTCATCGCCGTCGGCTCTCAAGACCTGTTCCTTGAGGAGGACGTGGATTTTGCAATGCGGTTGTCTCGCGCCGGAGTGGCCATGGAACTCCACGTCTATCCTGGAGCCCCGCATATGTTCGACCAAGTGCCAGGGCGCATCGCGGATCAATTGACCCTAGATATCGTCCGGGCGTTGAAAGGACTTTTGAGCAGCCGTCATGCCTGCCCTCCCTGTCCATCAGCCAGCGCCGCGCCGTTGAGGTAATGGTCGCCCAGCAGCCGACGCTGGGTCAGTAACGCCGGCTCGGCTGCATCCGGCAACGGCCGCGGCAAGCTGCGCCCGGCCAGCTCGAAGAATAGATGCGCACCGACACGCGCCGCCTCGGCAGCAGCCAGACGAAAGGCAATGGCGGACGATTGGGAAGCGTTGGCGCGTTCGAGCAACGCATCGGCAGCGTCGATACGGATACGCAGGTCACCGACCGCGGCGACCACCAGGGCTTCATGTCGCGCGCTCTGCCCGCGCAGGTAGTCAAGCAGAGCCGCCTCGACGTGGCGGGCATGGGCGAGGTCGCTGCGACCCTGGGAGGGTGAATGGGACATGCTCGATACCTCAGTTCCAGGAGTGACGTTGCGGCTTGATTTCGTTGAGAAGCTGGTTGCCGACCAGGTGATATTTCCAGCGCACCGGGTCATGCAGGGTATGGGTCCGCGCATTGCGCCAGAACCGGTCCAGGCCCTGGCTGGCCGAGACGCTGCGCGTGCCGCCCAGCTCCAGCAGGCGGCTGGAAGCCTCAAGGGCAATCTCGGTGGACAGCACCTTGGCCTGGCCTACGACCACAGAGGCTTCGGCGACCCGTTCCTCACTGGGCTCGGCGACCGCGAGATCGACCGCTTGGGCCGCGCGCTGCAAAATCGCCTCGGCCGCTTGCAGCCGCCAGGCCAGCTCGCCGATCAGCGCTTGGCCTAGCGGATCCTGCCAACCGTGTTGCAGGCCGCTGTCGACCCAAGGACGCGCCTGGCGGGCGACACGCAGGGTCTCGGCGAAGGCACCCCGGGCAATGCCGGTGTCCACCGCGGCCTGGATGATCTGCGAAATCGGGCCATCGGCAGTGGGCTGGTCATAGGCTTTCCAGGCAGGTACCACGTCGCGGGCAGGCACGCGTACGCCTTCGATGCGCACTTGGCCGCTGGCGGTGATGCGTTGGCCGAAACCGTCCCAACTGTCGATTACCGTCAATCCGGCGGCATCGCGCGGAACCAGCGCGATATGCACATGCCCCGCCTCGTCCACCGCGGCTACCGGCACGATATGAGCGAACAATGCACCGGTGCAGTAGGCCTTTTCTCCATCAAGTACGGCCGTGTCACCCTCGAAGCGAATCTGCGTCTGGAACGTGGTGACGTATTGGCTTCGCGCTTCGGAAAAAGCGTTACCAAAGCGATACCCCTCGAGCACCCTGGCGTAGTAGCGCCGTTTCTGCTCTTCGCTGCCGGTCAAGCCAAGATTGCTGAGTACCCCGAAATGGTTTTGCGGCAACTGACCGAGGGAGGAATCGGCTGCGGAAATGATGGCGATCACTTCGCTCAGCGTGACATAGGACACCCCGGCGCCGCCGTAGGCCTTCGGCACGCTGATCGCCCACAACCCGCTTTCGGAAAAGCGTTCGAGTTCTTCCCAGGGCAGACGTCGGTCGCGGTCGCGGGTTGCCGCCTCGCGAGCGAAATCCCCGGCCACACGGTGCGCCACCTCGATCGCCTCGGCGTCGCTGCGAATGAGATGGGCCGGGCGCCGAGGCACCGGACGAACCTGCTCGGACGGATCAATAGTCGCTGAATGGCTCATGTGTTGCTCCTTTCGTAACGGGTTCATCAACAGCCAGAGCACAGTCCGTACCAACCCTCTAAACCCTTTTTTTTCAAAGAGTTGTGAACCATTAGCGGGCTGGACAAAGCCCCTGCAACAGCAAATTGCGGATTCACTGTTGCCCACAAGACAGCGGAAAACCGGCACTCAACCGGTCTTGCCGCCCAGATAGAAATGCTGGATGTCTTCCCGCGCCGCCAACTCCGCACCGCTGCCCTCACCCACGACCCGACCGTTTTCCAGGACGTAGGCGTAGGTGGCATGGCGCAGCGCAACGTTGATGTTCTGTTCGGCCACCAGGAAGCTCATGCCTTCCTGGGCATTGAGCTGGGCGACGATGGCAAAAATCTCCTCGACGAGGATCGGCGCCAGCCCCATCGAAGGTTCATCCAGCAATACCAGCCGAGGTCGGGTCATCAGCGCCCGACCGATGGCAAGCATTTGCTGCTCGCCGCCGGATGTCAGCCCGGCCTGGGTCTTGCGCTTGGTCTTGAGACGAGGGAACCAGGCGTAGATGCGCTCCAGATCCTGTTCCAGTTCCCGGCGCGTCGGGTTACGCAGGAAACCGCCGGTACGCAGGTTGTCCTCGACGGTCAGGTGGGCGAACACGTGGCGCCCCTCCAGCACATGGACAATGCCTTGGCGGGCCAGCAGGTTGGCTGCGACGCCGGCGGTATCACGCCCCTGGAAAGTGATCCGGCCGCGGCTGACTTGCGCACGGTCAGCCTGGACCAACCCGGAAATGGCCTTGAGCGTGGTGCTCTTGCCAGCCCCGTTGGCGCCCAGCAGCGCAACGATGTCGCCCTGCCCGACCCGCAGGGAAACCCCGGCCACGGCGAGGATCGCGCCGTCGTAGATGACTTCGATGTCGTGCACCGCCAGCAACTCGCTGCTTGCGGTGCCCGCAAGGGCCGCAATGGTCATGGGTTCTTCCTCCTCGTGCGCACGGCTACTGCGCCGCGCAATCGCGGGCCGTTACGCCCTTTTCTTTCGCATACTCGGCGGCCTTGGCGTCGATCAATGGGCGCAACGTCGCGCGGTCGGCCTGGACCCAGTCGGTGATCAGTTTCCATTGCTGGCCGTCCCATTGTTGTACCTTGGCTGCCCCGCCACCTTCATGGTCGCTGCAAGACAGCTTCAGCGGCTGCATCAGTCCAAGGAAACCGATCTCCTTGAGACGCGCGTCATCGAGGTCGAGATGCTCCAGGCCCCAGCGACCTTCCTCACCGTTGAGCGGACGATTGCCGAACTTCTTCTGCCCGGTGCGGATCGCCTCGACGGCAATGGCGGCATTCACCAGGCCGGAGTTGTAATAGACGCTGCCGAAACTCTTCGGATCCTTGAGATCGCTCTTGCCGGTATCGAGGATGTACTGGCGAATGCGTTGGTGGATGTCGAAATCGGCACCGCCTGGATAGGGTGTCAACGCCAGGTAGCCCTTGCCGGCCTCGCCGGCCGGCAACACGTCCTCGTTGGAACTGGCCCAGATGTCACCGACGATGCGCTCCACCGGGTAGCCGAAACGCGCCGCGGTCTTGATCGCTACCGGCGTGGATACACCCCAGGTACGCAGGAACACCCAGTCCGGCTTGAGCTGCCGCACCTGGCGCCACTGCCCGGCCTGTTCGTTGCCCGGATCCGCCACCGCGATCTGGATGTTCTCGAAGCCATACTTCTGCGCCAGCAGGGCCAGCGGCCCCTGGGTTTCCCGACCATAGGCCGAGTCATGGTAGACGGTGGCGATCTTCTTGCCCTTGAGCCTGTCCAGCCCGCCCTCGCGCTCAGCCACGTAATTGATGAATGCCGAAGCCTCGCTGTAGAACGTCAGCATGGCCGGGAAATTGTAGGGAAACACCCTGCCATCGGTAGCCTCGGTCCGACCATAGCCGAGGGTGATCAGCGGAATCCGGTCGGCTTCGGCCTTGTCCGCGAGGGCATAGGCCGCCGGTGCACCGTTGGGTTGGTAGACCGCCACCGGCGCGCCGTTGAGGCCGTTCTTGAAGCGCTCGTAGCACTCGATGCCTTTTTCCGCCGTCCATTCGGTCTCGCACTCCTGCCAGACCAGCTTGACGCCGTTGACCCCGCCTTCCACCTCGTTGATGTAGCGCAGATAGTCGATCATTCCGGCCCACACCGGAATGCCGCTGGAGGCATAGGCGCCGACCCGGTAGGTGGCCAGGGGGAAGAACTGTTCGTTGGCCGCCTGGGCAACCGGTACCAGCGTTGCGCAGGCACCCAGTGCCAGGCCGATGGCAGCGAGGCTGCGTTTTAAAGTTGCATGCATGTTGGTCTTCTCGATTGGGGTCTTGTGCAGTGTTGGAAACCTCCTTTCCCTCGGTAGGGTCAAGGTTCGTTGGGTTGTGGGAAGGCGCTCAGAACCGCAGCGGCCAGACCTTGATGCGTTCACGCAGGTCACCGAGCAGGCGTGCCAGCCCTTCCGGTTCCTTGATCAGGAACCAGATGATCAGGCCACCGAAGAGCACCTTCTGCAGGTTCTGCAGTTGCCCGGCGTCGACGTTGCCGTTGAACAGCCATAGGCCGGCATGGCTGAGCAGGATCGGCACGAGGCTGATGAAGGCCGCGCCGATGAAGCTGCCGGCAATGCTGCCCATGCCGCCGATAATGATGATGAACAGAATCTGGAACGAACGATTGATGTCGAAGCTGCCTGCACTGGCCGTCCCCAGGTACGCGAACGCCCAGAGCGCCCCGGCGATTCCGAGGTAGAACGAACTGACGGCGAAGGCCATGCGCTTGTCGCGCTCCACGGCGATCCCGATGACAGCGGCAGCGGTGTCCATGTCCCGGATGGCCATCCAGTTGCGGCCAATCTGGCTGCGCACCAGGTTGACCGCCACCCAGGTCAACAGCACCACGCAACTGAGGGTCAACAGGTAGCGACCGACCGGGGTGCCGAGGTTATGGCCGAACAGCTCCAGGCGTGGCGCGCTGATGGTGCCGGACGAGGCGTAGTTGTAGAACCAGGGGAATTTGGCAAACACCCATTCCAGGGAGAACTGCGAGGCCAGCGTGGTGACCATCAGGTAAAAACCCTTGATCCGAGAACTTGGAATGCCGAACAGCAGCCCGACCAACCCGGTAATCACTCCACCGCCAAGCAGCGCCAGTGGCAACGGCAGCCCGGGCACGCGCAGCAGCAGGCCGTAAGTGGCGAACGCGCCCACGGCCATGAAGCCGGCGGCGCCGACCGAGGTCTGGCCGGTGTAGCCGGTCAACAGGTTCAGCCCCACGCCTGCCAGCGACAGCACCAGGAAGGGAATCAGGATCGCGTTGAGCCAATAGTCATTACCGAGCCACGGCAACCCGATAAAAGCCACCAGTAGCAGCAACAAGAGGCCCGGCCGCCAACGCCGGCGCACCAGGGTCAGGGGTGAGTCGTCGAAGCTGGCAGTGAGGCGCGCAACAGTAGCGGTCATGGCGTCATACCCGTTCAATGATCCGGTCGCCGAACAGGCCGGACGGACGGATGTAGAGGAAGATCAAGGCGAGGAAATAGGCGAACCAGGGCGTGATGCCTCCGCCGATCAGCGGACCGATGTAAGCCTCGGCAAGATTCTCCGCCGCACCGACGATCAGCCCGCCGACGATGGCCCCGCCGATCGAGGTGAAGCCGCCGATGATCAGCACCGGCAGCGCTTTTAGCACCACCAGCGAAAGCGAGAACTGCACGCCCTGTCGCGCGCCCCAGAGCAACCCGGCGACCAGGCCGACCACCCCGGCCACGGCCCAGACAATCTGCCAGATGCGATTGAGGTTGATGCCCAGCGACAACGCCGCACGGGTATCATCGGCCACGGCGCGCAGGGCGATCCCGATGCGGGTCTGGTTGAACAGCAAGGCCAGCACCGCCACCGTCAGTCCGGACACTGCCGCCGCCATCAAGTCGAATTGGCTGACCATGATCTCCCCTACGAACAGCGGGACGTCCTCGATGCCCAGGTCCAGCGCACGCACCTGGGCGCCCATCAGTCCTTGGGCCAGGCCCTCGATGATAAACGACAGGCCGAGGGTGGCCATGAACAGGGTGATCTGCGATCGGTTGACCAACGGCCGTAGCACCAGGCGCTCGATCAACAATGCGCCGACGATCATCACCAGCACCGTCAGGACCAACGCGAGGGCAAAAGACAGGCCCTGCTCACGCAAGCTGACGAAGGTCAGCGCGGCGAACAGCAGCATCGCGCCCTGAGCAAAATTGAACACGCCGCTGGCCTTGTAGATCAGCACGAAACCGATGGCCACCAGTGAATACAGAGTGCCGGCCAGCAGCCCGCCAACCAGGGTTTCCAGAAAGAAATTCATGAGTGCGAGGCCCCCAGGTAAGCGGCGATCACATCGGGGTTGGCCTGCACCTGCGCGGGCGTGCCGTCACCGACCTTGCGTCCGTAGTCCAGCACCACCACATGGCTGGACAGCCCCATGACCACCGGAATGTCGTGTTCAATGAGAATCACCGTGGTGCCAAGGTCGCGATTGATATCGACGATGAAGCGGCTCATCTCCTGTTTTTCTTCAGCGTTCATGCCAGCCATCGGTTCGTCGAGCAACAGCAGGGTCGGCTGCGCGATCAGTGCCCGGCCCAGCTCCACGCGTTTCTGCAAACCGTAGGCGAGGCTGCCCACCGCGACGTCACGCCAGGCCTGCAGTTCGAGGAATTCCAGCACCTGCTCGGCCCGCTCGGCGAACGCCCGCGCCTCGCGCCGGGCGCGCGGCAAGCCCAAGGCCTGCTCGAGAAAAAACGTACGCTGCAAGCGCGACAGGCCAGTGAGCAGGTTGTCCACCACGCTCATTTTCTTGAACAGCGCGTTGTTCTGGAACGTCCGGCCGATACCAAGCCGCGCCGCCTTCAATGGATGCGGACGGCGCAACGGTTCGGCAGCGAAGAACACCTGGCCGGCATCGGCCCGGTAGACCCCGTTGAGGATGTTCAGCAGCGAACTCTTGCCCGCACCGTTCGGCCCGATCAACGCGCAGATCTCGCCAAGCCTGACGCTGAACGAGAGGTCGGAAATCGCTTTCACGCCCCTGAACGACAGCGACACATTACGCACCTCCAACAGCGCATTCATGCGGCTCGCTCCAGATATTCCTGCAACCAGGCCTGGCGCGCCGAGCCTTGCAACAAGGCGTCTGCGGGCGCGCTTGGCACCTCGATCCGGCGCAGCCGCTGGAACCCGAGCAGACGCCGCACCCGCGACTTGAGCCAGCGGCGCAGGCCACGTCGCGGATCATCCAGGGTCCATTCGCAGAGGCGTCGCCGCCAACTGCCCGCAATCGGCAGCCGGGCTTCGATTTCCGCCGCCAGCGATTCGACTCGCGCAGCGGACAACAGCAAGGCCGTCGGGGCAATCTCGCGGCGATCGCGGCTGGCCGATTCGCGAGCTTCCGGAAAGGCCAGGCCTTCACCGCCCTCCAGCCAGCGACGGAACAGATGAGTCAGCCCATCACGCCATTCAGTGCCCTCATCGATCCATACCACCGCGTCCTTGGCGACCTGGGCCCAGCCCTGGCGCTGCGCTGCCGGCGCCTCGGTGACGAACAGCACCGACAGTGACTGCACCTGCCAAAGGCCACGACGCGCCGCACTGGCCTGGGCCGAATACAGCCGCAGCGGCCACTCTTCATCCAGGCCGCACTGCAGCCAGTGCGAGACACTTTCGCGGCGCTGGACAAAGGCGAACGCCGGGCGGATCAAACGTAACTGGCGTTGCAGATCCTCGCCCTGACTGTCGCGGTCGACGACCACGCTGTGTCCACCCAGCTGGCGCGCCGCCAATGTCAGGATCAGCAGGCTCGGCTCGAAGGCACCGCTCAATGCCAACCGCGCGCCAGGGACGAAGCCTTGTTGGCGCAGGCCATCGCAAACCCGCTCGACCTCGCGTTGCACATCGATCCACCGCCAGGCCCTCCAGGCGCCGAGGCGTCGATGACGCATCGCGATCTGCGTCGGACGCTCCCTGGCCCAGCGCTGCAACGCCACGAGGGCGCTGTCCGTCACGCTTTCGGGCAATGGAGCATTGAGTTCGAAAACACTCATGCGCTTACTCCTCAACCAGGGCCGGCTCAGCGACACGAGCGCGCTGGGCCAGGCGATTCAAGTCCCGATAACCAGCGCCCGGGTGGCTGGCGGGAAGGCGCGGGCCGTCGCCGAACAGCTTCTCGCGCAGGGTGCCGGGGCGATATTCGTTCTTGTACACGCCGCGCTGTTGGAGTTCGGGCACCAGCAGCTCGACCACGTCGCGAAAGGTCTCATGGGCCCGGGCGTAGGCCAGGTTGAAGCCGTCCACATCGGTGTCCTCGACCCAGGCCTGCAACTCGTCGGCGACGGTTTGCGCGCCGCCGACGATCAACGGACCAAAGCCGCCGATGCCGACCCAATCGGCCAGTTCCTGGACTGTCCATTGTTTGTCGGGGTCGGCGGTGGAGAAGGTTTCCACGGCCGATTGAATGGCGTTGGTATGGATGTGCTTGAGCACCTGGTCGGGTCGGTACTGGCTGAAGTCGATGCCAGTCCAGCCGGAAACCAACGCCAGCGCGCCCTCATAGCTGCTGTAGGATTTCAGCTCCCGCCACTTGGCCTGTGCCTTGGCATCGGTCTCGTCGACGATCACCGTTTGCAGGTTGAAGATCAGCACCTTGCGCGGATCACGCCCGGCCTCTGCGGCACGTCGGCGGATATCGGCCACGGTCTTTTTCAGGATGACCTTCGACGGCGCCGCGACGAATACACATTCCGCATGGCCGGCGGCGAAATCCTTGCCACGGCTCGATGCCCCTGCCTGGTAGAGCACCGGCGTGCGCTGCGGCGACGGCTCGCAAAGGTGGATACCCGGCACCTGGAAGTGCTTGCCCTGGTGACGGATCTCATGGACTTTGCCCGGGTCGCTGAAGATGCCGCGCTCACGGTCGCGCACCACCGCGCCCTCCTCCCAACTGCCTTCGAACAGTTTGTAGAGCACCTCGAGGTATTCGTCGGCGTAGTCGTAGCGTGCATCGTGATCACTCAGCGCCTTCTGGCCGAGGTTACGCGCGCCACTGTCGAGGTAAGACGTGACGATGTTCCAACCGATGCGCCCCTTGGTCAGGTGATCCAATGTCGACAGGCGGCGGGCAAAGGGATAGGGATGCTCGAAGGTCAACGAGGCGGTCAGGCCGAAACCCAGGTGCTCGGTCACCAGTGCCATCGGCGTGATCAGCGCCAGTGGATCATTGACCGGGACTTGGGTCGCCTGGCGGATCGCGGCGTCACCATTGCCGCCGAGCACATCGTAGATACCGATCACATCGGCAATGAAGATGCCGTCGAACTTGCCGCGCTCCAGCAGTTTGGCCAGGTCGGTCCAGTAATCCAGGTCTTTATACTGCCAGGCACGATCCAGGGGATGTCGCCAGAGCCCTGGAGACTGGTGGCCGACGCAGTTCATCTCGAAGGCATTGAAACGAATTTCACGTGGCATGGGAACTCCTGCTCGATGGGTTCAGCACCCCATCCGGGCGCTTTCTCGTTGCTGTCTCAACATGATTCATGCCAGTTCGTAAATTCCTTTATTTACAGTGGGTTACTCACGCAACCGGGCAATCAGGGTGACTGCCTCCCAACACCGGTGTTGATCAATTGTTCGATAACAAACAGTACGGACGTTCGCTCGGGACCGTTTGCCAACACCCAGCCGACGGCCTAGTCCGGAACCGGCCATCGCTCATCAATGTTCAATGGCTGAAGGCTTGGTTGAAGGAAGTGTCGATAACGCCAGCAGTGGCCAGCGGAGCCGATAGCGCCTTGACCTTGAACAGGAAGTCCGCCGTGCTCTGCAGGTCGGCGGCGGACTGCTGGTCCACCGGACCAACGCTCATGTGGGCCTGGCGCAACCAATGGCGCGAAACGTCCTGGTCAAGATTGGCCTTCTTTGCCCAGAGGTCGGCGTATTGGTCGGTGTGGTTGTCGACCCAGGCGCGGGCTTGTTTCACGCGGCCGAGGAAGTCGGCGATGGCTTCACGCTTGCTGTCGATGGCCGGCGTCGAGGCGGCTATGGCGCTGAGGCCGGGCATGAGGTCCTTCGCCGTCAGGATCGGCCGGGCGCCGGAGAAGAGGATCTGTTGTGAGATGTAGGGCTCCCACACCGGGAAGGCATCGATGCTGCCCTGGGGCAAGGCAGCGGCTGCATCAATGGGCATCAGCTTGATGAAGTCGACGTGGTCTTCCGGCAAGCCGGCCCGTTCCAGGGCGCGCAGTGTCAGTTGCTGACTCCACGCCCCGGGCCAATAGGCGACCTTCTTGCCCTTGAGGTCGGCGATGGTCTTGACCGGCGAGTCCTTGGGCACGAGCAGCGCGATGGTGTCAGGGTTCTGCCGCGAGACGCCGATCAACTTCACTGGTGCCTGTTTGGCTGCCAGGAACAAAAAGCCCGAATCGCCGAGGAAACCCAGGTCCAGGTCACCGGTACTCAGCGCCTCGGCCAGTGGCGCGGCCGCTTGGAAGTGCTTCCAGTCGACGCGATAGGGGGCGCCCTCAAGCACACCCGAAGCCTCCACCGAAGCCCGTACGTTGTAATAGTTCTGGTCGCCGACATGCAGTACCAATGGCTCGGCGGCCTGGGCCAACGGTGCGGCAGACAATGTGCTGAGCAGTAGACGTTGCAAGAATTGACGGGGCTGCGTGAAAGACTCCTGAGTGAATTTGTTAGAACTTAACGCTCTTGTAATTCAACTCAGAAATTCTTTTAAGGCATAAGCTCATAAGTCACTTGCGACCGCTGTCTGCGGTGCAACAGCGCCGCAGCAGACTGTTGACAGGGCAACATTGCCCTCGAAACTTCCACCCCCTGGCGCCCCGCCAGCCGCGCGTTTTCCGGCTATGGCACAGAGCCTGCAATATTCCAATCCGGCGGTTTTTTCCTGCCTTTCGATCTTTCGGAAATAAGAACATTGCCTTCTTGCCGCCTTGCCTGGAGCCGCTCGATGAAACCCGCCCTCCGCTTTTCCCTGGCCCGCGCCAGATCCCTGCTCAGCGCCTGCGTCCTGGTGCTGGGCCTCCCGTCCCTGACCCTGGCCGCAGAAAGCCCACCGGCTGAAGTGCATCTGGACTACGCCTATTACTCGCCGGTCAGCCTGGTGCTCAAGCACTTCGGCTATCTGGAAAAGGCCCTGCCCCAGACCAAGGTGAGCTGGGTTTTGAGCCAGGGCAGTAACCGTTCCCTGGAATACCTCAACAGCGGCGGCGTCGACTTCGCTTCGTCCGCCAGCCTCGCCGCCGTGCTGAGTCGGGCCAACGGTAGCCCGATCAAGTCGGTGTACGTCTACAGCCGTGCCGAATGGACCGCCCTGGTGGTGCGCAAGGATTCGCCGTACCAGACGGTCGCCGACCTCAAGGGCAAAAAAATCGCCGCCACCAAGGGCACCGATCCCTACCTGTTCACCTTGCGCAGCCTGCAACAGGCCGGGCTGGACAAAGACGACGTAGAACTCGTCCACCTGCAGCACCCGGACGGGCGCACCGCCCTGGAAAAAGGTGACGTCGACGCCTGGGCCGGCCTCGACCCGCACATGGCCGCCAGTGAAGTCCAGGCCGGATCGCGCCTGCTGTATCGCAACCCCGGCTTCAACAGCTACGGGGTAGTCAGCGTCACCGAAAAATATGCAAAGGAGCATCCGCAGACCATCAACACCGTACTCGCCGCTTATGAACAGGCCCGTGAGTGGGCGCTAGGTCATCCGCAGGAGCTGGCCAAACTGCTGGCCGACGAATCGGGCCTGCCGCTGGAAGTGGCCAGGTTGCAACTGTCGCGCACTGACCTGGGCGACCCACAACTGAGCGCCAAGGATGTAGTGGCTTCCAAGGCCGCCGCGCCGATCCTGGTTTCCGAGGAACTAGTGCGGCGCGGGGTGAATGTGGACGAGGTGATCGAGCAGCTGCTCGACACCGGCCGCCAGCAGGCCGTGGCCCTTGAATAACCATTGCCCAGGCGACAACCGATCCGCGCCTGGCGCGGATTCGGCGTTGCCGGAGAACCGCCATGAGCAGTAACAGCAAAGACCTTTCCAGCCCGCGCCTGGCCCTGCCCACAGCGGGCAAGACGCCCTTGTTCAATGCCGACTGGCGACTGCGTCTCAAGGGGCTGGCCCTGCCGGTGCTGATCATCGTATTCCTGGAAATCATCGTGCGCATCGGTTGGCTGCCCTCCTACCAGATGCCGGCCCCGAGCGAGATCGCCCTGACCCTCGGCGACCTCGCCGAAGGGGCACTGTGGAAACACATCAGCGCCAGCCTGTTGCGGGTATTGCTGGGCTTCGCCATCGGCGCCGGCCTGGCCTTGGTATTTGCCGCCTGGGTTGGCTTGAGCCGCGAAGCCGAAGCCTATCTGGAACCAACCTTCGCCGGCCTGCGCTCGATTCCCAGCCTGGCCTGGGTGCCGTTGCTCCTGCTGTGGCTGGGCATCGACGAAACCTCGAAAGTGGTGCTGATCGCCATCGGCGCGTTCTTTCCCGTTTACCTCAATGGCGTCGCAGCGATTCGCAACATCGACCGCAAGCTGGTGGAAGTCGGCCATATGTACGGGTTCAACCGCCGCCGCCTGGTGCGGCGGATTCTCCTGCCCGCCGCCCTGCCCGGCCTGTTCACCGGGTTGCGCAGCGGCATGAGCCTGGCCTGGATGTTTCTGGTGGCCGCCGAACTGATCGCCGCCACCAAAGGCTTGGGCTATCTGCTCAGCGATGGCCGCGAAACCTCGCGGCCGGACATCGTCCTGGCGGCCATCATCGCACTCGCCGTGCTCGGCAAGCTCAGCGACGGCATCCTTGCCGGCCTGGAAAAACGCTTCCTGGCCTGGCGCGACACCTTCAACGGCAGCGAGGATTGAGCCATGACCCAAGCCCTGCTGGATATCCACGTCGAGCGCAAGACCTTTGCCGCCACCACTGTGCTCGATAATATCCACCTGCAACTGCAGCCCCGGGAAACCGTGAGCCTGCTGGGCCCCAGCGGCTGTGGCAAAAGCACTTTGCTGCGCATCGTCGCAGGCCTGGAAAAAGACTTCGAAGGACAACTGCTCAGCCACACCGAACAGCTCGCCTTTGTGTTTCAGGAAGCACGGCTGATGCCGTGGCTGACGGTGCAACAGAACATCGGCTTCGGTGATGACGATGATTACGACAAGGCCTGGGTCGCGCAGTTGATCGACGAAGTTGGCCTCAACGGTTTTGCCGACGCCTTGCCCAAGGCCTTGTCCGGCGGCATGGCGCAACGCGTGGCGATTGCCCGCGGCCTGTACTCGCGACCGCAAGTGCTATTGCTGGACGAACCCTTCAGTGCCGTGGACGCGTTCACCCGGATGAAACTGCAGGACCTCTTGCTGCAACTGGCCGAGCGGCACGCCATCGCCCTGTTGTTGGTGACCCACGATGTTGACGAGGCGTTGTACCTGAGTGACCGGGTCTTGGTGATGGACAACCGCCCCAGCAGCATCCGCCAGGAACTGACGGTGCAGCTGGACCATCCGCGGGATCGACGCGACCCATTGCTGGCGCAGCTCAAGGCGCTGGCCCTGACTGAATTGCAGCGTGCGCATGTGATTTGAACAGGCGTTCAACCAGCAGTGGCCGGCATCACCTGACCAGCGTAGCAAGCTCGATCAATGCAGGATTTGGCTCAGGAACAGCTTGGTGCGGTCGTTCTGTGGGTTGTCGAAGAAGTCGTGCGGGGCGGCCTGTTCGACGATTTCGCCCTTGTCCATGAAGATCACGCGGTTGGCCACGGTGCGGGCGAAACCCATTTCGTGGGTCACGCAGAGCATGGTCATGCCGTCTTCGGCCAGGCCGATCATGGTGTCCAGAACCTCTTTCACCATTTCCGGGTCGAGGGCCGAGGTCGGTTCGTCGAACAGCATGATTTTCGGTTTCATGCACAGGGCGCGGGCAATCGCCACGCGCTGCTGCTGACCGCCAGAAAGCTGGCCCGGGTACTTGTGCGCCTGTTCCGGAATGCGCACGCGCTCCAGGTAATGCATGGCGATTTCCTCGGCCTTGCGCTTGGGCATCTTGCGCACCCACATCGGGGCCAGGGTGCAGTTCTGCAGGATGGTCAGGTGCGGGAACAGGTTGAAGTGCTGGAACACCATGCCGACTTCCCGGCGGATCGCTTCGATCTGCTTGAGGTCGTTGGTCAGCTCGACGCCGTCGACCACGATGCGGCCCTGCTGGTGTTCTTCCAGGCGATTGAGGCAGCGGATGGTGGTGGACTTGCCGGAACCCGAAGGGCCGCACAGGACGATACGCTCACCCTGCCTGACGTTCAGGTTGATGTCTTTCAACACGTGGAACTGGCCGTACCATTTGTGGACAGCCTCCATGCGGATCATGCCGTCGGCGCCCGCAGGCCCAGTGATCACTTCATTCATCACAAACTCCCATGCTGCAGGCCCGCTCATGTCGAGCAACGGCCTGAATATCTGCGTTTCAATGAAGGACCGCTTGCAGGAATTGTCGTGTCCGAGCCTCCTGGGGCGCGGTAAATATCTGTGACGGCGGCCCCATCTCGACAATCCGCCCTGCGTCGAAAAATATCACCCGATCCGCCACTTCCCGGGCAAAGCCCATTTCGTGGGTCACGACAATCATGGTCATGCCTTCGGCGGCCAGACCCTTCATCACGTTCAGCACGTCGCCAACGGTTTCCGGGTCCAGCGCCGAGGTGGGCTCATCGAACAGCAGCAACTTGGGCTTCATGGCCAAGGCACGGACGATCGCCACGCGCTGTTGCTGCCCCCCCGACAGTTCGGATGGGTACCCGTCAGCCTTATGCCGAAGTCCGACGCGGTCCAGCAGTGCCAGCGCAGCGCTTTGCGCCTGGGCCTTGGACGCGCGCTTGAGCTTGACCGGCGCCAGGATCATATTGGCCATCACCGACAGGTGCGGGAACAAGGTGTAGTCCTGGAACACCATGCCCACCTCCTCCCGCAACTTCGCCAGTGCCTTGCGATCACCCGCCTTGATCGACTCGCCATTGCCGATCACCACACTGCCAGCCGAGGGCAATTCGAGGCTGTTGAGGCAGCGAATGAAGGTGGATTTTCCGGAGCCGCTGGGACCGATGATCACCACCACTTCGCCTTCGGCAACGTCCAGGTCCACGCCCTTGACCACCTCATGGTCACCGAACCGCTTGTGCAACCCACGTACCGTCAACATGCTCTTCATAGCCCCGCCTGGGCCCGGGTCGCCGCCTGCAGACGCTCATGGGCAGCCGCCAAGCGATCACGACGAGCCTGGTTGGCTTGGCGCTCGGTGGCGATTCTGGCGTTGGCGCGCAGCAGGCTCGGCTTGAGTGAAGCCATCGACGGGCCGCCCGCCGAAATCCGCGCCTGGACGTTGGCGGTCGGATCAAGGCAGTCGCGCACCTTCTGGGCCGGCAGGTTCAGCGCATACCCCAACTGCTCCAGGGCACAGACATCGACCATCGCGCTATCGATCTGGTGCGCCAGCATGCCCGCATCCATGGCCATGCGTACGACCCCACCGACGACATGATGGGCCTCGCGGAACGACAGGTCCGCTTCCTGCACGATCAGATCGGCCAGGCCGGTGGCGGTTGAAAAATCCTCTCCCGCGCGGCGTACCGCCAGTTCGATATTCGGCGTTGCGGTGCGCAATACCAGATCCAACAGTTTCAGGCAGCGCAGGCTTTCTTCGGCGGCCTCCCAGAAGCCACGGATGCCCTCGCGATTACCGTCGCCGGTATGGGAGAAATTGCTTCCCTTGATGCTGATACTCGCCCCCATCAGCAGGCCGACAATATGCCCGCTGCGGCCTTTGAGATACTCCAGCACCGTGGGGTTTTTCTTCTGGGGCATGATGCTCGACGTCGCGGCGACGCTGTCGGGAAAGTCGATCAGGCTGAATTCGTGAGTGCTCCAGACGAAATAATCCTGGGCCACGCGGCTCCAGAACACCGCCAACAGGCTCAGGTGCGACAGGCTTTCGAGAATGAAATCCCTGGAGCCGACCGCGTCCAGGGCGTTGTCCAGATAGCCGTCGAAACCCAGCAGCTCGGCCGTGCGCCCCCGGTTGATGTTGAATGGCGTCCCGGCGAAGGCCGCCGCGCCCAGCGGACTCTGGTTCATCGATTCCAGGGTCTGGGTCAGGCGCTTGCAATCGCGTGCCAACGCCTGTTCCACCGCAGACAGGTAATAGCCATAGGTGATCGGCTGCGCCGGTTGCAGATGGGTATAACCCGGCATCACCACGTCGGCGAACACTTCGGCGTTGTTGACAGCTGTCTGGCGGACTTCCAGCAATGCCTCGATCAGGTCCATCAGCACTTCACGGCAGCGCAGCCGGTCGAGCGTGGCGAGGATGTCGTTGCGGCTGCGGCCGGTGTGCAGGCGCCCGCCGATGTCGGTGCCAATTTGCCCGATCAGGTGGGCCTCGTAGTTGAAGTAGGCATCCTCACGGGACGGGTCGAGGGCCACCTCGCCAGGCCCGGCCTCCTCCATTTCGAGCACGCCCCTGGCCAACACGGCGGCGTGCTCATCCTTGATCAGGCCTTGCTCGGCAAGCATCACGATGTGGGCCTTGTTGATATTGCCCAACAGTTCGAAACCCTCGGCGAAGCCCTGCAGGCGCGGCCGATAGATGTACTCGTTGACTTCCGGCGCGGTGGCTTCCTTCAGACGCCGGCTGACTTTGGATGCTTGCATGTTGAAACCTCTTCAGGAGTGGCACGCGTCACTGGGCGACCCAGCCGACGTTCGAGATAACGGCTGAGCCAGCTCAGCAGGGAACAGATGACGAAATACACCAGCAACACCAGGCCGTAGACCGTGAACGCAGGGCTCACACCAGTCATGACGGTGTCCCGTTCGATGATGATCTGGCCGACCTTGAGGAACTCGCCGACACCCACCAGCGCGCCCAGGGACGTGGCCTGTACCAGCATGGTCAGCAGGCCGGTGTACGCCGGAAGGATGGCGCGCATCGACTGTGGCGCGATCACGTAGAGATAGATTTGCCAGGGCCGCAGGCCCAGTGCCCAGGCGCTTTTCCATTGATGGCGCGCCACCGACTCCAGGCCACCGCGCACGATCTCGATGCCATTGGCACTGCCCCACAGGGTCAGGCCGGTGGTCACCGCCACGAACGGGCTCAAGTCCAGGCCCAACATCGGCGCACCGAAAAAGATGAAGAACACATTGACGATCAACGGGATCGAACGAAACAGCTCGACGTAACCGTGGATCGCCAACTGCAACAGACGATTCTTCAGCGTCGCCAGCACCCCGAGAACGACAGAGATCAGCGTAGTGAACAGCAGCACCACCAACGCCAGGCGCAAGGTCATCCACAGGCCCTTGCATACGAAGGCCCAGTTTTCGATCAGAAAATTCATACCGGCCTCAGTGTTGGAAAGGTCGTTGCAAGCGGGCCGAGAGCCGTCCCGTCAACAGCGCCAGGATCCCCACCAGCGCCAGGTAGATGACGCAAATGGCGCTGAACATTTCGATGGCACGAAAATCCGTGGCAATGCGGTCCACCGCGACGAACGTCAGCTCGGCCAGGCCGATGGCCTGCAGGTAGGACGAGTTCTTGAGCAACGAAATGGCGGTGTTCAACATCGCCGGCAAACTGGTCCTGAAAGCGATGGGCAAGGCCACCAGGCAAAAGTAATGACTTGGCTTGAGGCTCAGCGCGACGCTGGCTTCACGCATGCCGTGCTCCACGGTCGCCAGCCCTCCCCGCACGTTCTCGATCTGATAGGCCCCGGCCCAAAGCGACAGGCACAACACCCCCGACCAGAACAGCGACAGCCCCATGCCGATGGCGGGCAACCCATAGAAAATGAAGAACAACTGCACCAGGATCGGCGTGTTGCGGATCAGTTCCACGTACAACGCCACGACCTGCGCCAGCACCGGCACTTTCATCACCCGCGCCGCGCCACCGAGGACACCCACGAGCAATGAGCAACCGATGGCGAGCACCGACACGCGCAACGTCATCTGCACGCCATCGAGCAGCGCCGGCCACTGGGCCAATAGATAGTTGAAGTCAAAGTCCATGGTGACGTCCGCTCAAAGGGCTTCGGCAGGCTTGGGCTGCTCGAAGACGCTTATGTAGTAGCTCTGGATGCCCTGGGGCACGAACTGCTGGATCCAGCCACGGAACAGTTTTTCCTCATGCATGCGCGCGATGGCGGCGCTGAGGTAGTCGCGCCATGCCTCGTCGTTCTTGCGCACGCCGATCGCCGCATCGGAAATCTGGAACGGCTCGTTGAGCAGGCGCGCGTCCTTGTCATTGTCCGCCACCACCACAAGCGTCGCCGCATCATGGGTGTAGGCATCGGCGCGGCCCTGGCGGAAGGTCTGCAACGCATCGGCGGCGCTGTTCATGCGCAAGGTCTTGACCCCCGGCATGTGGTCTTCGAACCACTTGGCCTGCACCGAGCCCTTGAGGGTAGCGAGGGTCTTGCCGTTGAGGTCGGCGATTTTCCTGATCGGGCTGTCCTTCTTCACCACCACGTCGCTGGCGCCCCAACGATAAGGCGTGGTGAAGTCGATGACGCGCAAGCGTTCAGGGGTGACGCCCAAGGTCGCGATCAGGAAATCGACCTTGCGCCCGAGCAATTGCGGGACGCGGTTTTCCGCCGTGACGCAGGTGAACGTCACCTTGTCTTTCGAGCCCAGCGACCACAGCGCGATCTGCCTGGCCATCTCCACTTCGACGCCGGCGAACTGGCCACTGCTGTCCTGAAAACCGTAGGGCGGTTGGTCGCAACGCACGCCGGCACGCACCTGGCCGGCCTCCTTGATCTCATCGGGAACCGCAGGCAATCCGCTTGCCTGGGCCTGGGCAAGGCCACCCAGCGTCAGGCCCGAGAACGCCAGCGCACTGCCAAGAATCTTGAATGAAAACGACATGATGCCTCCTGGTTTACCTATCGGTATCGAGCGGCTGAGGCAGCACGACACCGTGAAAATACAAGGGCAGAAATGAGATAAAGAGCGGCATTTTTTTATGCTTATGACTGCCGTATGCTCGAACCGCATCGCCGTTCCCGCGTTCGCGCTCACGTCGATGGAAAGATTTATAAAGCCTGTGGCTCATGCAAACAAATGACAATTCATCAGTCATTCATACCAAATTGATATGGGACGCCATGAACTTCAAACAAGTCGAAGCCTTTCGCGCGGTCATGTTGAGTGGCTCGATGACCGCCGCGGCCGAGTCCCTGCATACCTCCCAGCCCAACATCAGTCGTTTGATTGCCCAACTTGAGCGCAACGCTGGTTTCAAGCTGTTCGAACGGGTCGCCGGACGCTTGCTACCCACCGATGAAGGGGCCGCGCTGTTCGCCGATGTCGAGCGGGCGTTCATCGGGCTGCACAGCCTGGAGAAAGCCGCGCAGAACATCCGCCGCGTCGGCACGGGGCGCTTGCGTATCGCCGCGGTCCCCTCCCTGTCGCTGACGGTGTTGCCTCGCGTGATCCAACGCTTTCGCCAGGAGAACCCGGACGTCGCGATCTCGCTCCATACCAATGACTCACCGATGGTTGCCCATTGGACTGCCTCGCAATTTTGCGATCTGGGGCTGGCGTCCTACGTCGGCGAGGACATGCCGGGGGTGACGACCCGGTTGATCTGCGACGTGCCAGGCGTGTGCATATTCCCCAAGGGTCATCGCCTGAGCGCACTGGCCTGCGTCGGACCGGAGGATCTCAAGGGCGAGGAATTCATTTCGCTGTCGCAAAACGACGGCTCTCGTGCCCGGGTCGACCGGGCATTCCCCGAGGACCGGGGCCACCGGAAACTGAGCCTGGAAACGCCCTACGCCGCCACGGTCTGCTCGTTGGTGGGTCTGGGCCTGGGTGTCAGCATCGTCAGCCCGATCGTGGCGCTGGAGTACCTGCATACTGGCATCGAAATCCGCCCCTTTCGCCCACAGATACGCTTCTCGACCTATCTGCTGCTACCGGCAGACAGGCCGCAAGGCTTGCTGACACAACGGTTCGGGCAACTGATTCATGAAATGCTCACTGCCGTTGCGACGGATTGGCAATGAGCGGCGCCGTCGTGGCCTGGGCACTGCCATGGACAGAACGAACCCGGACCCGCAACGCAATCAGCAACGCAGCCAGCAGCATCACCACAGCCGCCGCGACGAATACGCCGACGCTGCCACCGAGGCTGAACATCGCACCGCCACCGGCAGCGCCCGTTGCGATGGCCGACTGCACGGACGCCACCACCATGCCCCCGGCGCTTTCCGCCTGATCAGGCACCGCGCTGGCGACCCAGTTCGACCACGCCACCGGCACACCGCCAAAGGCCAGGCCCCAGATTGCCAGCAGCACCGCCTGGCCTGGCACCGAGGCCGGCAACAGCACCAACGCCAGTGCGGCAACGCCTACCAGCGCCGGCATCAATACCAGGGTGGCCAGCGGATGACGCTCAAGCAGCCACCCGGCCAACAGCGTGCCGGCGAAGTTCGCCACACCGAAACCCAGCAGCATCAGCGACAGCCCTTGCGCGTCGATGCCGGTAGTCCCTTCGAGAAATGGCCGGACATAAGTGAACATCGCGAAATGGCCGCTGTGCACCAGCACGCAAGCGAACATGCCCATGGCGATGCCCGGGCGCCGCAACACTTCAAGTACGGTGCGCAGGCGGGCCGGCCTGCGCGGCGCGAGGCGCGGCAGCGTGAACGACTGGAAAGCCAGGGTCACCACACCTACCGCCGCCGCTGCAAAGAACGCGCTGCGCCAGCCATACAGCCCGCCCAGGTAGCTACCCAGCGGGACCGCAACCACCGTCCCGATAGCAATGCCGCTGAAAATGATCGAGAGCGCTCGGGGCAACAAAGCCGCCGGTACCAGGCGCATCGCCACCGCTGCCGCCATGCTCCAGAACCCGCCCAGGGCGATGCCCAGCAAGATCCGCATCAGCAACAGCACCGCGAGGCTGGAGGACACGGCGACCAGTAGATTGGATGCGATCATCAACGTGGAAAAACCCAGCAGCACCCAGCGGCGATCGATGCCGCGGGTCAGGCCAGGCACCAACAGGCCAGCGAACAACGCGACCACGGCGGTCACCGTTACCGCCTGGCCAGCCAACGCTTCGGACACTCCCAGGTCGGTCGCCATCGGCGTCAACAGGCTGGCCGGAAGGTACTCGGCGGTCAGCAATCCGAACACGCCCATTGCCAGCGAGAAAACGGCCATCCACGCGGGGGTTGTCGGCTCCACATCCGGCCCGACGCCGGAACGGCTGCCGGGTCCGGCATTACACACACAGTCAGTCATTACACGGATCTCCGAATTTCATTGCGACCCGCAGTCTAGGCGCGCGAAACCGGATGATCTATGATCGAAAACCTCGACTTTTTGACCGAAACACCTGAGCCATGCCCACCGATCAGTTTGCCCTCTCCTCGGATCTCATCAACGAGTTGTTGCGCGGCATGCGCCTGCGCGGCGTCGAGTACCGGCGTATCCAGGCCGGTCCAGCCTTCGGCCTCGGCTTCGCTGACAAACCCGGACACGCCTGGTTCCACTTCCTGGCGGTCGGCAATGCACTGCTGCGGATGGAAGACGGAACCACCTATGCGCTGTCGGCCGGCAATGCCGTGTTCATTTCCCATGGGGCGGTCCACCAACTGCTGTCCCATGTGGACGCGCCGGTTCAGGCCATCGATCGCCTGGACGGCGCTCCCCTCGGCGATGCCGTCAGCGCGGTGGATACCGGAAACGATGCCAGCCCCACGCCGACGACCATTCTGTTCAGCGGCTGCATGGAGTTTGAACTGGGCAGCATCCATGGCCTGGGCAGGCTGATGCCGGGCCTGATGCTGATTGATGCCGGCGGCCAGCGTTACCCTGGACTGATGCCGATCCTGACCACCATGGAACGCGAAGCGAGCGCCGCACGTGTCGGCTTCGCCGGCATTCTCGCGCGGCTGGCCGACGTGGTGGCCGCCATGGTCGTTCGCGGTTGGGTGGAGTGCGCCTGCGGCAATGCCTCTGGGCTGGTCGCCGCATTGCGCGATCAGCGCCTGGCCAATGCACTTCTCGCGCTCCATCAACAACCGGGCCGCGACTGGACCGTTGCGCAGTTGGCGAAGCAATGCAATACCTCGCGCTCGGTCTTCGCCGACCGTTTCCAGGCGACTATCGGCATGGCCCCGTTGCGCTACGTCACCGAACTGCGGATGCGGCTCGCGAGCCAGTGGCTGACGCTCGAAAGGTTGCCAATCGAAGAAGTGGCGCAACGCCTGGGCTACACCTCCCAGGCCGCTTTCAGCCGCGCATTCAAGCGCGTTACGGGCAAGACGCCTGGGTTGAGTCGTCAGTCGAGGCAGTCGGCTCTCTAGCAGCCGGGAGGGGGCTACCTGGCGGCGCTCTACGTGAAGGTGGGCGATGCCTGGGTTTCGGGTGTAAGCCGTACCTTGGCAAACGGCAGCCTCGATACCAGTTTCGGGAATGGCGGCACCGCAACGGTGCCTTTCTATTGGAATGACGATCTGGGGTCAGCAAGCGTCGTTCTCCGTACAACGCGACGGCAGCTTTTTTTTTCGCAAGCGCCGGGTATCCGTCCGGGGAGATCCATATCGCTCGCTTCGACGCGACGGGGACCCTGGTCTCGTCTTTCGGCGAGGCTGGGGTCCTGCACCTGCCAGCGTCCGTGGGCATTCAACCCGGCAGCGCGATCGACGTTTCGCTGCAGGGAGACGGGAAGGTATTGGTCACCGGGCGAGATACCCTGACTCGCCTCAATCCGGACGGCACTCTGGATAGCAGCTTTGCGAACGGGGGCAGCCTCGCCCTGGATGTTCACCCAGACGCCCTGGTCATCCAGGATGACGGCAAAATCCTGCTGGCGGGCGCCTCGGGCGGCGTGGCGAGCGTCATCCGCCTCAATGCCGACGGCTCGCTCGACAGCGGTTTCGGTGATCAGGACAAGGTGAGTTGGGGCTCGCAAAGCGCTCCTTTCGCAGTCGCTGACATGATCGTGCTGGCCAACGGCAAGCTATTGATTGGCGGAAGCCAAGGGACGAGCGCGGACGGCTATCTGGCCGCCTTGGTTCAGTTGAACCCCGACGGTCGCCTGGACCTCGGCTTTGGCAATCCCGACGATGGCTATCATCACCTTGACGGTGGCCGCGAGGATGACTTCCTGCTCGGTACCGCCTCGTTCGACGATGCGATCTCTGGCGGAGCCGGTGACGATCTGCTCGATGGCCAGCAAGGTCGTGACCTGCTGACAGGCGGCGCCGGGGCCGATACGTTCCGTTACCAGTCAGCCGCAGACAGCTACCGAACCGCAACCACGGCCCATAGCGACCGAATCACCGACTTCGACCCCAGCACCGATACGCTCGACCTCTCCTCCCTCGGCTTCCTCGGGCTGGGCAACGGACATGATGGAACACTGGCGATACGAGTCAATGACAGCGGGACGCGGACCTACCTCAAGAGTTTCGAGGCCAACGCGGATGGGGAACGCTTCGAAGTGATCTTCGACGGTAACTTGGGCCAAGCGCTGAATGAAACCAACATCCTGTTTCACCTAGCCAGGTTGATGGGCACCGAAGAGGCTGATCATTTACAAGGCAACGCTCGAGGCGAAATCATCGAAAGCTTCGCGGGCGATGATCGCCTTTATGGCGCGCTAGGGAATGATGTATTGGTTGGCGGAGATGGCCGGGACCTATTGACGGGTGGCGGTAACAACGATGTGTTCCGCTTCGACGCATTGAGCGACAGCTACCGTACCGCCACCGAAAACCACACTGATCGCCTATACCGCGGGTGAAGACACGATCGACTTGCCCGCCTTGGGCTTTACCCGACTGGGAAATGGTTACAACAGCACGGTGGACGTGGTTTTTAATGAAGCCAAGAACCTGACTTACTTGAAAAGCTACGAAACCGATGCATCTGGGGCTCGATTCGAGTTGAGCCTGGTAGGGGATCACTCCGGTTACCGTGATTGGAACATCATCTTCGCCGAGCCTTTGGAGAAAGACGCCTTTCAATTGATCGGAGTGGCTGAGTCCTTGGTGTGAAAAGTAAACCTGGTTAGTCCTTGCCTTGGGCTTTCCGAGCGGTCTAAAGCGATATGAAGTGATGGATCTCGCAAGCCGCCGCAAGCGCGCCCAGCCTTGCGAAAAAACCGGATGCCGCTTGGTTTGCAAACGCACCATGGCTAGCCTCACACGGCCCAGCCAATCTCTTCCATACGAGCCAAACCTCCTTTCCGGCACCGGGCCACTGACCTTAAGGGCTATCAATCCCAATCGATTAGCGCAGATGAAAAGTTTTGCCAAAGGCACCACAGGTGAGGAAGAACCCCAAGTCACTCACCGAATTTGCGCGTTAATAACAGCGACCTCTGCGGCCGATAGCGTCCGCCAGTCATCTATTGCCACCCCATAATCCGACGCGGTCGAGGCGAACACTTCCTCTAAGGAGAGATAAAGATGATCGCCATCAACAGCGCCCGTTTCATAGTTGATGTACCTGATAACGAGGTAGCACACCTCTAGGTCAGTACTCACCAGGCCAATTACCGCCAAGGCTGTAACCCCAACGTCGTTTGGTTTTTTGAGTGCCGCAAACAGATTTCGGGGTACAGGCGTATTAATAAATTAGCCCTCCAAGTGGTTTATGCGCCATGCGCAGGACTAGCCCACCGCCCAATAAAGTCGCCAACTCTTCGCTCAATGTCACTCTCAACCGTCCGCAGCCGCAGAATAGGAATGCCGCTTTTAGCCAAAATCTCATTCTTCTTGGCGTCCCGAGCTGCCTGCACGGGTCGGTCGTGGTACCCGCCATCGACCTCGATCACCCCTATCGGTTTCTTGCCCACTTTGAAATAGATCACGAAATCGCAACTGGCGCGCCTCATGAATTCCCGCTGGGGCCCCGTCCAGTCGAGGCTACCCGGTGATGCAAGCTTATCCAGCTGGATCTGTGTGTGGTACTTCAATGCCTGGTACGCCGGGGCTGACAGCGCTTCGCGCAGCAACTGTTCCACGATCTGCTCGGACTTGTAGCGTGAGTCCTCTGATCGCAGGCGGGCGTCCAAGCGTGCCAGGGACCTGTCGTACTCGCGGTACAGCAAGTCGAATGCCGACACCACCGGCGCGCGTACGATCTGCTCGTCCTGCGCGTAATAGCTGATGTAGCGGATCAGCGCGGCGATGTGGCCATTATTATCAGTGAACACCTCATCGCCGGTCACCAGCGTGAAGCGATGTCTGGCCCGCGAAACTGCCACGTTGACCATGCGTGGGTCATCGACGAAATCCAGACGTGTTTGCGCCTGGTTGTAGCGCTTCTTGTCGAGCACAGTGGAGAAGACAATCTCGTCGCACTCACGCCCCTGAAACTTATGCACGGTGTCCTTAACGAAATCCGTCGGCAGGTGCGTGTCGGAAAGATTGACTTGCGCCCGAAACGGGGCGATGTAACCACGGCCTTCGCCGTCCACTCCGACGGGCTGCCCCTCGTCCTCAAGCACCTTCAGCAGGGAATCCAACTCCCGAAGGTTGGTGTTCTTCCTGGCGTGGTTGCCCTTGGCTGTCACCACTAGGCGCAGGGGGGCTTCGCCTTTGTCCTCGGTCATTGGCACCAGTGCGTTGTTGTAGAACTGCTGGTTGCAGAACTGGATGATCCTGGGGTGGCAGCGGTAATGTTCTTTCAACAGGGTTCTGGGCAGAGCGTCCTGGAACACAGCGATGCACGAATCCAGTAGGCTGTAGTGCTCGCAATCGTAGACCTCGGCGGGCGCTTGAAGCCCCAGTGCCACGGGGATATGCGGCAACTGTCGGTTGTCTCCCACGACGATCAGGTTCTTTGCGCAGCCCAGTGGCAGGATGCCCGGCACGATGTCTTGCAAAGAGGCTTCGTCGATGATTACGTAGTCGAGGACCGCTCCCGGCGCGATCGAATTGACGATGGAGTGCGTGCCGCTGCCCAGGATCGGGAAGCGCTTCATAAAAACGTCGAAATACCTGCGGTAAGTTTTGGCATCAAAGCTGTCCGACGGCGGTACCTGAAGTTGCAGATGCTGCTTCAGATGGTGCATTGATGCTGTTGAGAATTCTTTCAGCAGGGCCGTGAAATTTGCGCGTACCATCGATTCACGGCACGCCCGCAGCTCCGCCTCCTTGTCCCGTAGCGACTTGTCGTAGTAATGCATTTGCAGT
Organism: Pseudomonas sp. R3-56; assembly: GCF_051132075.1. Lineage (NCBI taxonomy): Bacteria > Pseudomonadati > Pseudomonadota > Gammaproteobacteria > Pseudomonadales > Pseudomonadaceae > Pseudomonas > Pseudomonas sp. R3-56. The sequence goes on from NZ_CP071657.1 coordinate 3,535,996, forward strand.
GCATGAAAAACGGCCATGCGCGCCTCGCCCTCGGCGAATGGCTTGGTGCGGAAAATCTTGAATTTAAACAGTAGCTCAATGCGGTCTTTGAAATTAACGCGCTGCTCGCCGAGGTAAGCCAAATAGGCCATGAGGTCCGCAGTCTTGCGGGGGGTCAGGCCGTACTTATCGAGCGAGCCTGTGCCCTGCACATCACTTTCTGTCTGCCATTGCTGCAGGTAGCGCCGTTCGATGACCAGCTCGTCCAGCTCGATTTGTAGTTGTGCCGCCCTGTTGTGGTCTTTCAGGTGCTGCTTCAAGCGGGTCAGCAAGGCCTGGATCTCATCTAGGGACGGTGCAGGCTCGGGCGCGCTTGATGGCCACTCAGGCAGGTCGGCGAAGAAGGACTCGCGTTTGTCCTGGCTGCCAAGCTTGGCGACTAAGTGGCCCAGGCCGTACTTCTCCAGCTTCTCGTAAACGTTCTCCACGGCAGCATTGTTGTTGGACAGCACCGCTACCGTCTGCCCACGTAAAAGAATATTGGCGAGTATGTTGAGGATCGTCTGAGTCTTGCCGGTCCCTGGCGGGCCTTCGATCACGCTGATTTGCGCACTGAACGCTCGTTCGACCGCCTGAAGCTGACTCTCGTTAAGCCCGAACGGATAGATGAGCCCCTGACCCGGCGCCAGCGTGCCGTTGCGCCCCGTACAATAGGCTTGCAAGGCAGTACCAGCGATGGCAGGCAGTTTTCCAAGCTGGCGCACCACATTTTCGGCAATTTCACGATCAGTTTTCGACTCAGCATGATCCTGTCGGGCATTCGCCACGGTAGTGAAATAGCGAAAGACCGGAGTGTCTTTCATTGATGTCGGGGCGGTGAAGTTGATACCGTCCATCTTGTAGACATAAGGCTTTTCGGTGCCTGGGTAGTGCACGACGGCGTATCGCTCGCCGTAAATCATAGCTTTGGCAATGGGCGTGACGATCATGCTGCCGGGCTTGTGCAGCAATACATTAGTCAACTCGCGGGTGGGCGAAACTTGGCAGTTACTGAGTGGGCGGGTGTATTTTTTCTTGGAGGGGAAGTGACAGGTCAATTCCAGAGCTTCGTGCTTGTCGTTCCAGCGAATCGCCCAATCGCTGATCTTTGCGGTCTTGTCCGCACCATCCACCAGAATCGAAGCCATATCCCTATCCCTATCCCTATGCGCATGACATCCGGCTTTGCCTCGCGCCGAATGCTATTTCTCCTAGAGCGATCATATTGCCATCATTGCATGCAGGGTCGATAGCCAATTCACGCGTTTATTAATCTTTCGTGCTACCGGCGGAGAGCAGCCCATCGCAAATGGCAGCTTTCGACCCAATGCAGACCTTTGATAAGGACTGCTAGCGGCCAAAAGCAGCCGTTCACCAATCGCGGCTACCGACCCAATGTGGATACTGCAGAGATGAAATCACGCTCGCTTAAAAGCAAACTTAATCGCCGCACCAGCTTGACCAGCGAGCAAAGCTATCTCAGAGTTGATGACAACCTCGCTCCAAGACAATTTGGTTGCGACGCACACTATTAAATACAGCTCACAGTAGCGCCCCCCGAGTTCGGTTTTGACCCAAGCGAGGGTGCCCTCTAAGGTAGCCATCGTGATTGGGACAGAGATATACCGGCTTCCGTCCGTCACTCGCATGCCGCCACGACGACATTCGAAGTGAACGGCCAGTCGTTCGTAGGTCTCAATGTCAATGCCATGCACGACGACGAAATAGCTTAAGCAATCATCTTGGCTCACTGTGGTGATCATATTTTTACAGCCTACCTCACAGACCAGCTCGTCATTGGTGTCATAGCAGATAAATTCCGCTTTTGGCCCACTTCTGCCAGTGTCGACCGGCTGTATTGGGTCGTTTTCTTCCGTCTCGCGACGGGCAGAAGACGACCGTAGCTGACGCCGGCAAGAGAGTGCATCCAGTCACAAGGCTATCACTTAAGGTATTATGAGGCCGAACAGCTGTCGCGACCGCCCGCTTAGGATCAAAGCAAAAAGCAACCATTCGCGACAGGCAGCTTGCGGTACAAGTCGCCCCATGCCAAGGGCAGCTTACGCCTCGCCGCCGTGCAAGTTAACGCCCTGGGCACGGCTGAGTGTACTGGTGTCTTGCGCCAAAATCGTCGCCCGCCGGCCGTAAGCAGTCAGTTGCCTTACACTGAGGGCGAGGTCTTTTGGCCAATAACTCGGTGTAAGTCAATCCAATAAAAGGACCTCCTTCACACATACCTATCCTCACATAGACTGTTATTGTTTTTGTTCTGGATCATGCCATATCGTGCATTGCAAGAAGAAATATCCTAAAAAAGTACCTACTGGAAAACCTAACATCAATAATACGCCTATAAGTTCTGATACTTTCCTTGAAGACTCAAGTCTATTTTTGCTTCCATATGCCAGCAGTAAATGAGCGCAAATTGCTCCGCCGCAAAAAACAGGCAGCCAGATTGAAGTATCCTTATCAGCAAAGCTTAACCAAACAAAAAGTGAACAAAGAAAAAAATACACCAATGCCAAAACGATATGAAACCTCATTAGTTTAATATGATTATTTTTATAGATTAGTGAGTTCCCTGTCATCGTGAGTATATCTCCAGAACACCTGAAAGCAGATAATGCATGTGTCGCGCACTCGATCGGGGAAAGGATGGTAGCAGCGATAGCTTCAACAGCTATCGGCCAAAAGCGGTAAATCTCTAGGGCACGCGGCTGAGTACGTTCAACACCATCATAGAATTGCAGAAATGCTCAACGCTTTATTCCGCGAGTAAGGTTTATGCAATCCAATAGCAAGTCATCCAGAAATGGATTGATTGCCAGCGAGTCCATTAGATCCAGCAGTTCTACGGCGGCCGTCCTGATCGGCTGCCACTCGTCATGATCAAATATCAGCCGATCATGACAGTGAAATGCAGCCTCAGTAAGGCTATTGCATCGCTTCCAAATGCCTTGCAGCCGTGTCTTGATCTCCTCTGGTAACGCGCTGCCACAGATTGAAAGAACTTCGCTCAACGGAAGGATCATACCTGACCAGGCTTCACATGCAGGGCAATCCGGGATGGTTTCCTGCTGCATGTCCGAGGTCAGTGCCAGGAACTCAAGAGCCGGGATGCCTCGCACACCGCGACAACTCGCTTGTATTCATCTTGGCCGTACCACTCCCACAGCGTTGTGGAGAAACCCATCATCAAGCTCCAAAAAACAGTTCGGTCAACCTATTACCATTAGTGGGTAGATTCAACCCTATCAGCTCATTGTTGCGCAGGTCCAACGGCTGCTTTGGGTTGATAGCAGCCTATAAACTCTGGAAGCGCCGAATCCCGCAGATCTCCAAAGTTCAGCTGATGGGATGCTCGCGGAGTTCTACGGCCTGTTTAGGTCCCTTGCTCGGCTCCTCAACCTCAGCAAAACCAGCTCGGACAGCCGAACAGGCGGCCGCTCTCGCCGATCTCATCAACCGACCAAAATGTCATGCTTCCTGCGCCAACCGAACCTTTGCCCCCAAGCATCGTCCGAGCTTAAGCGTTTAAGCTAACTGCTCGCCACGAGGTTTCCGTTTGAAAGCTGCCATCGTCAAAAATTACCGTCTGATCGTCAAGACCATGGGCTACGTGGGCTGGGCTTTGTTCTGGTTGTTGCTCTGGGACATCGCCGTCACGGTGGACTTCATGCTGTTTCTCAACGCCAAGTTGAACCTGCCGCTGATGCCGCTGACCTTGCTCGGCTCGGCGTTGGTGGTGTTGATCAGCTTCCGCAACAGCAGTGCTTACAACCGCTGGTGGGAAGCACGGACGCTGTGGGGGACGATGATCAACAATTCACGCAGCTTCGCCCGTCAGGTGCTGACGCTGCTGGATGACCCTGGCAGCGAGGTGAATCCGGTCAAGTCGACCCTGTTGCGTCGCCACGTCGCTTATGTGAATTGCCTCGCCGCGCATCTGCAAGGCCAGCCTTGTCCCGAGGAGGTGCGGGCGTTTATTCCGGACGAAGAGTTTGCCCGCAGTGGCACGACCAATAACTTTGCCAACGATATCCTCACCGGCTCGGCGACGTTGCTGGCGCGGGAATACAAAGCCGGACACTTGGACAGTATTCGCCTGGCGCGTCTTGAGTCGACGCTGGTGGACCTGTCCAACAGTCAGGGCGGCATGGAGCGGATCGCGAATACGCCGCTGCCCTACCCCTATGTGTATTTTCCACGGCTGTTTATTTCGCTGTTCTGCCTGATTGTGCCGGTTGGACTGGTGGAATCCCTGGGCTGGTTCACGCCGCTGGCTTCGACCGTGGTTGGGTTCATGCTGCTGGCCATCGAGCGCATCGGCACCGATCTGCAAAGCCCGTTCCGCCACAGCGAACATCAGATTCAGATGGATGCGCTGTGCGAAACCATCGAAAAGAACCTGCAGTCGATGCAGCGCGATTCCTTGGGTGATGTGCGCAGGATTGAAGAGAACGCTTGAAGAAAAACTCTAATAGTCCCTCAGGTTATCAGTGTTGTTGAACTCGCCGCGCTACTTCACATAGCCACTGGCGCAACAGTTGGGCTGCCTCGCCCAGCACCACATCTTTGGCCTGCACTAAATAATAGCCCTTGCCAGTCTTCAGCACAGCGTCAACGACAGGTACTAGAAGGCCTTGCTCCATGTCGTCCTCAACCAGCCAAGGGCTGGTGAGCACCAAACCTTGATCGCGCCGCGCCGCGTCGATTGCCAACTCGGACTGATCGAATTTGAGGCTGCTGGAGAAGTTATCGGGGGACATGCCGACCGATGATAGCCATTGAGACCAGTGGGCATGAGAAGTCGTATAAAGCAAGGTGGCTCCCGGCAAACAATCAAGGTCATGCAACTGGAGCCGTTCGCGGTAGGCCGGGCTGCAGTAGACCCTTACCTCGTCCGGCAAGAGCAGTTCTGCGTGCACGTCACTGGCATATCCATCGAAATGGCGCACTGCCAGGTCGCAGGCGGCGTCGTTAAAATCCACGGTATCGGTAGATGCACTCAGGTGCAGTTGCACTTCTGGATAGCGCTCGGTGAACAACGGCATCCGTTTTGCGAACCAGGACTTGGCGAACGCCGGCGGCAGACTCAACCGTACCTGCCTGTCTCTAAGGCCCCGGACAGCCAGGTTGGCTGTCTCCAGCTGGCGAAGAGCCGGCTTCACCTGCTCCCAGTAGCTCAGAGCTTCCGCCGTTGGTTGCAGCCTGCGCACACTGCGTACGAACAGTGGCGTTCCTAGCCAACCTTCCAGTTTTCGAATCTGTTGCCCGACTGCTCCCGGCGTCACGAACAACTGGCTTGCAGCGACGCTGACGCTGCCAGTGCGCATGACCGCGTCGAAGCAAGCGATAGCCCTGAGGGGCGTGTCAGCTCTCATGACGTAGTTTTTCTCTTCTATAGATCGAAAACACATGATTTGTAGCGGCTTGCGTACTTTCCCACAATCGAATTTCGCTACAGCGCAGAACGAATTCCGATTTCCGTAGGAAAAACCAATGCCGATCGTCCGGCAGATGGCCGGCTGTGCCCCAACCGAGTGAGGAATAAATGGCTGTCCAGATCATCAGCGATAAAAGGTGCCAATAAGTGAGGAAGTCTGTAGACGGGGCTGCCACGGCAGTGATGGTGGTGCTGTGCCTCATTTGGGGTGCCCAGCAAGTGGCAATGAAGGCGGTTGCTGGTGACATGGCCCCTATCATGCAGGTCGCCGTTCGCTCCGGAGTCGCTGCAGCCTTGGTCTGGCTGATCGGAAAATGCATCATGCGGGAGATGTGGTTGCCACGTGTCTGGTGCCGCTCCGGGTTGGTCGTGGCCGTTCTGTTCGCCAGCGAATTTCTGTTTATCGCGCAAGGGTTACGCTGGACAAGTGCTTCACATATGGCGGTTTTCCTTTATACAGCGCCCTTATTCGCCGCCATTGGTCTGCATCTACGCTTGCCGGAGGAGCGCCTTAGCGCGATTCAATGGTCTGGTATGTCTCTGGCGTTCGCAGGGATTGCCGTCACCTTCCTCATGCCACGGGACGGGACAGCCCTTCAAATCACCAACTCAAACAGTCTTCTGGGTGACCTGTTGGGCTTGTGCGCGGGCGCTACTTGGGGATTTACGACAGTAGCGGTGCGTACCAGTCGCCTTAGTGAAGCTCCGGCAACCCAGACCCTGTTTTATCAACTGGCAGGAGCCTTTCTCTTTCTGCTGCCTTTAAGCCTGGTAGCAGGCCAAAGCTCGATGACTTTCTCTACCGGCGCAGTGGCCAGCCTGGTTTTCCAGACATTAATCGTGTCAGTGGCAAGCTACTTGATCTGGTTCTGGATGCTTCGCCGCTACTTCGCAGCTCGTCTTGGAGTGCTGGCCTTCATGAGTCCGCTGTTTGGCGTACTGATGGGTTATCTGTGGCTCGGAGAGCAAACGAGCTTCGGATTTCTACTGGGCGCAAGCCTGACTATTGTCGGCCTGCTCGTAGTGAATCTCAGCAAAGCGGTTGGGCAGACTGGGGATGATAGAAGTTGCCCGCCCCTTGAAAATCGCAAGGGGAAGATTCAGTCATGAAGACGGGTTGACGGACAGGCTGGCCGTCATCCGGTGATCGCTTCGGGGTACGTTCAATTGCGCAGCTCACCTGGCAACCTGATTGAGCCCTGTCTATAGTTTTCGGCGCCAGATAGCTACCGGAGGCATGGACATGAGTCAGAGCATTTCGCCCGCCGCTTCAGCTGCGCGGAATACCGGCATGGTAATCACGACTTTATGGGGCTCGGACACCGTCGCAGGTATTACGGTCGATCCGGACGGTGCCATCTGGCTTGGCGCTTATAGTCGCCTGGGATTAGGAGGCGAAGAAGATTCAGGCTTTACCGGCAGCCTGGTTCGGTTCAATGCCGACGGTAGCCTGGATCGCAACTTCAGTGGAGACGGTAAGTCCCTCCTCCCCGTGTCGCTCGATATCGAGGACGGTGGCAACGCTGCGGTGCAGCCGGGAGGGGGCTACCTGGCGGCGCTCTACGTAAAAGTGGGCGATGCCTGGGTTTCAGGTGTAAGCCGTACCTTGGCTGACGGCAGCCTCGATACCAGTTTCGGGAATGGCGGCACCACGACGGTGCCTTTCTACTGGAATGAAGATCTAGGCCAGCAAGCGTCGTTCTCCGTACAACGCGACGGCAGCTTTTTCGCAAGCGCCGGGTATCCCTCTGGGGAGATCCATATCGCCCGCTTCGACGCGACGGGGATTTTGGTCTCGTCTTTCGGCGAGGCTGGAGTCCTGCACCTGCCAGCGTCCGTGGGCATTCACCCCGGCAGCGCGATCGACGTTTCGCTGCAGGGAGACGGGAAGGTATTGGTCACCGGGCGAGATACCCTGACCCGCCTCAACCCGGACGGTACTCTGGATAGCAGTTTTGCGAACGGGGGCAGCCTCGCTCTGGATGTTCACCCAGACGCCCTCGTCATTCAGGATGACGGCAAAATCCTGCTGGCGGGCGCCTCGGGCGGCGTGGCGAGCGTCATCCGCCTCAATGCCGACGGCTCGCTCGACACCGGTTTCGGTGATCAGGGTAAGGTGAGTTGGGGCTCGCAAAGCGCTCCTTTCGCAGTCGCCGACATGATCGTGCAGGCCAACGGCAAGCTATTGATTGGCGGAAGCCAAGGGACGAGCGCGGACGGTTATCTGGCCGCCTTGGTTCAGTTGAACCCCGACGGTCGCCTGGACCTCGGCTTTGGCAATCCGGACGATGGCTATCAGCACCTTGACGGTGGCCGCGAGGATGACTTCCTGCTCGGTACCGCCTCGTTCGACGATGCGATCTCTGGCGGGGCCGGTGACGATCTGCTCGATGGCCAGCAAGGTCGTGACCTGCTGACGGGTGGCACCGGGGCCGATACGTTCCGTTATCAGTCAGCCGCAGACAGCTACCGAACCGCAACCACGGCCCATAGCGACCGAATCACCGACTTCGACCCCAGCACCGATACGATCGACCTCTCCTCCCTCGGCTTCCTCGGGCTGGGCAATGGATATGACGGAACGCTGGCGATACGCGTCAATGAAAGCGGGACCCGGACCTACCTCAAGAGTTTCGAGGCCAACGCGGATGGGGAACGCTTCGAAGTGGTCTTCGACGGTAACCTGGGCCAGACGCTGAATGAAACCAACGTCCTGTTTCACCTAGCCAGACTGATGGGCACCGAAGGGGCTGATCGTTTACAAGGCAACGCTCGCGGCGAAATCATCGAAGGATTCGCAGGCGATGATCGCCTTGATGGCGCACTCGGGAATGATGTATTGGCCGGCGGAAATGGTCGGGACCTATTGGCGGGTGGCGGCAACAACGATGTGTTCCGCTTCGACGCATTGAGCGACAGCTACCGTACCGCCACCGAAAACCACACTGATCGCCTGATTGACTATACCGCGGGTGAAGACACGATCGACTTGTCCGCCTTGGGCTTTACTCGATTGGGAAATGGTTACAACGGCACGTTGGACGTGGTTTTTAATGAGGCCAAGAACCTGACTTACTTGAAGAGCTACGAAGCCGACGCGTCCGGGGCCAGATTCGAGTTGAGCCTGGCAGGGGATCACTCCGGTTACCGTGACTTGAACATCATCTTCGCCGAGCCCTTGGAGGAGGACCTCTTTCAGTTGATCGGAGTGGCTGACGCCCTAGTGTGAAACGCAGGCCTGGATAGTTTTGTCTTAGGCAGTTAGCACTCGACGCGGGGATGTCATCCAACGGAACAGGCCGCTCTTCGTTACTCCCCGCAGTTGTTCTTCCGCGCCGCGAAGCTTAACGTCATTCGATGCGCGAATTTACTTCAACGCAGCCACCACGGCATCGAAGAATACCATCGGGTCGATCGGCTCTTTGTCCACCGGCTTGGGCTGGGCACCGAAGGTGACAATCACGACGTTATTGGCAGGGTTGACGTAGATGTTCTGGCCCTGGATTCCGACCGCCGAATAGGCGCCGTCTTTCACCGACGGCTCGGTCCACGCCGTCCACCACATATAACCGTAGTCCAGGGACTTGCCGCCTTTGAGGGTGGTCGGCAGCGTCGCCTCCTTGACCCAGCCTTCGGGCAGAATCGAGGTGCCATTGATCTTGCCGCCGTTCATGAAAAACAGCCCGAAGCGTCCATAATCGCGCAGCGTGGCACTGATACCACTGCCACCGATTTCCACGCCGTCAGGCGAATCGAGCCACCACCGGGCATCACTCTCCATACCGAACGGCTGCCAGATCTTCTGCGATAGATAATCGGCCAGCGGCATTTTCACAGCGCCACGGACGATCTCACCGAGTACCTGCGTTTCGCCAGTGCTGTAAGTGTTGGCCGTGCCGGGCTCGGCCGCTCGCGGCAAGCTTGCCATCAAGGCCATGGCCGAATGCGGTTTCTGCGAGATCTGCGCTTTGAGTAGCGCGCGACGATCGGACGCCGGATCGGTGTAGGTCTCGTTCCACTTCACGCCCGAAGACATCATCAGCACGTTGCGCACGGTCACTCCTTCGTAGGCGCTGCCCTTGAGCTCGGGAACGTAATCCACCACTTGCGCATCAAGGCTCTTGATAAGGCCGTCCTTGATCGCTGCAGCCGCCAGCGTAGAGGTGATGGACTTGGCTATCGACATCGACATCCATCGGGTTTTCTCGGTGTTGCCTCGCTGGTAGGTCTCGAACACGATCTTGCCGTCCTTGAGCACAAGCATCGCCGTAATACTGTCCAGTGCGACGAAGTCATACAGGTCGTACTTTTTGTCCCCGACAGTGAAGCGAACGTTGGGCAACTGTTTGTCTGATTTCGGCAGCGCATACGGGTGATCGCCGGCTTTGATCCTGTGGGTAGGGAACAGCCGGTCGATGTTGCGGTAGGTACTGACCGCCAGATCGGGGAGCATGGCGCCGTCATAGATCTGCTCCACGGTGCCAATCGGTTCCTGGGCGTGGGGATAATCCTCAGCCCACGCGCCCGCGGTGATACCTGCGGCGAGCAGACCAAGCGAGAGAAGCAGCGAACGACCAGCCGCAGCCACACCAAAAATAGCGGATGAGTGCATAACCTATCCTTATTTTGATTTGCTATTCACGCACGTCAAGACACGCGCCCGCTTGAACCATAGCCTACTCATTGAAATCACGCCCGGGCTGAAAGACGCTGCTGTTGCAGAAAAAGCGACAGATTCATTTGCTGAAGATAAGGCTGTCCCCTCTTACCGCCTTTTACTGTCAGCATCCATCGGTCGTTCAAGCGAGGCCGCCCCCTGCCATGGGTTTCGATGAAGAGTTCGGAGACCTACATTCCCAGGCCTCATCCGATAGTTTGTAACACTTTGTCATTACATAATTTCGTTCCGTTGATGGTGCAAACGCTACCAAGTCTCAGCATTTTAAGAACAACAATTGGGGTTATCGGAAGTTTCTTACAGACCCTAGAAGTTGCATACCCAGCAATACCTTTGTAGCTGGAGGAATTTAGTTTCACGATGTGCAAGTCACATGCTAGCATTCGTAGGCGCTCAGGATCTTCTTCCATACAGTGCTTAAGGACGAAACCTATATATTTTCAGGAGATAACTATGGCTATGGCTATTGTTGAGGGCGACAACAGCGACGACGACTTGTGGGCTACCGAAGCTTCTTTCATGTATGGTTTTGGAGGAAACGACACCATAAATGGAAGTAATTTCAATGACATCATTGAAGCAGGAACTGGCAATGATGTGATATACGCCAATGCTGGGAACGATATGGTAATCGGCAACGAGGGATCTGACCGATTATATGGAGGGGATGGAGACGATTTTATCGTCGGAGACAATACCCTCGATGCTACCGGAGCTGGAAACGACTTCCTATTTGGTGGCGCCGGCAATGATCGTTTACATGGCAATTACGGCAATGATAATTATCTTTATTCCGTGAACTCCGGGATTGATATCATCAATGATGGTCTCACGGCAGCCGGAATCGCGGGCTACGGCGGCGGAACCGACACGCTTGAATTTTCCAACGCAACTTTTAACGATATCTATTTTCAGCACCTCGCTTCCAGTAATGACCTTCTGTTATTTACATCGGCAGGCGTGGACGAAAATGGATCGATCCAGCACGGCGTTATCATTCAAGACTTCTATTTGAATGATAACAACACCAATATTGAATATATGAAGGATAGCACCGGCGCCAGATTTGACCTATCCCAACTGTTGACTCCGGACGAAACTTCGTACACCGAGTCCTCTTCGCATAGTTTGGCATTTGCGTAACTTGCCAGTGGCAGACCTCATATAAACAGAAGGAGATATATTACATGGACATTTCCAAAGGCATACGCTTAACGACAAACATGTCGCGCAGCATTGCAGACATGAATCCTACGCCAGCGAAAGCGACTGGTGATTTTGACCGCGTGTTAAGTGAGGGGCAAAAATTTGTTCTCAAGGCGCAAGCGATGGAACGAGGCGAAATTCACTTTGTTGCTGACAACGCCCCCGAGAACGCGGTTCAAACGGTTATGAAAGGCAATCAGGTTGTTGCCACAATTTATAAATCCGGTGCAGTAACGATTTCTGGTGAGTTCGCCGGATATATAGACCACCTCAATCTTCCTGAATCAGGAGCGATGCGCGCTAAAGTGATAGCAGAGGCTGTGGGCGGGAAGATTTTAGATGTATCTCCCGACTCTCGCTCTTCGAAATTTCCGTTTTCAACAATCGTTTAAGACGAGATTTTTTGGATAACCGCACACCGCGTTAAAAAAAGCCCAGTTTCGGCGGGACTTTTTTTTTGAAATCTTCGAAGAAGGGAGGTTGCCATGCAAAAGGCTATCGTTGCACTGCAAGACAAGATTGATTATTACCGTGCCCTTGAGGCCAAGGGAGGCGTCCAGCACTGACTCAACGGGCCCACCGCAGTGGGCCCGTTCATGCTATTGCAGGCCAAGAAATAACGCAGACGTCCAGACCCGTGACTGGTCGCGCTGCCGGGCGCAGATGAACAACGGGTGCTCTCGTCCTGCTTCAAGCCCCAACCGCGCCAGTTCGATGCTGCCCTGCAATTCACGGGGCAACGGCGCAGCGGTCATCCGTTCCAGGGACATTTTCAATTCCGCGCCGGGCAAAACTTCGACCACTTGCGATTGCGTCAGCAATTGTTCGCCGGAGAGTTCCATGACCACTGTCGGCGCGTGTACGTTAGGTTGCGGTTCGGACGGGTCGCCAACCTTGACGTAATTGTCGATACGGCTGTGGATCTGCAGCGTGGCGCCGGCCAGTTGCGACAGGTCGATTTCGATGCTGTCGGTATCGCCATTGGTGTCGGTGCGAAACGCCAGGACCGTTGCATCCTTGCGCCATACGGTCTGCTCGGGGTGATCGAGGCCCAGGGCGCGAAAGCCGTTGATGACTGCGCCAGTGATGCGGATTTCGCCGGTCCAGTAGGCGCCGCGATAGCGATCCTTGATCCGTGCGCCGCCCAGGCGCAGGCGAATGCGTTGTGTGCTGTAGCCCAGTTCCTGGTGCAGGTTGCGTGACCAGATCAGTTGGTCGCCGTCGAACAGATCGACCTGCTCCCAGCCCGCCTCGCCCAATAGTCGATAATCCAGAATGGCATTCGAATCGGCGGTGAAGACTTCGCCCATGAAGTGCTTGCCCTGGCGCAGGCTGGCGAACGAGCGTTCGCCGGTTGTGGCGAAGGTGCGACGGGCGCGCAGGGCCTTGCCGACATTGGCGCGGTCGAAAGCCTCGGCGACCACGCCGGTCAGCCCGCCACGGGAGCCGAACACCGCCGTCGCTGGAACGCCACCACCGCAGCGGCCTTGATGCTCGTCGCTGTTCGCCGCGGCGCCGACCCGATAGCCACGCTGCAGCGCTTCGGCGTAGACCCAATGGAACTGGCCCCAGGCCGAACCGACTTCGATCAGCCGTTCGAGCTCCGGGTGATGCCAGTCGAGGTTGCACCGACGGCCGCCGACGTGGGGCATCATCAAATGGCCTTCGGGGTCCTTGGCATAGGCGGCATACAACTCGTCCACCGGCCAGGCACCCGGCTTGATGGTGCCGGCGGTGAACTCGTTCCATTCGAAGGAGCGCACCAGTCGGCCCTGATTGTCGAAGGGGAATTCGGGTTTGCGGTCGTGAAGGAATACGACGTTGCGGTCGCCACCGGCGCAGGAGTTACCGCACCATTCCGTACCGGGATAACACACGAATCGGCCTGGCTCATTGAGCTCATGGATCAGCTTGACCGCCTGGTCCCAGCGCTGCTCGGTGATGTTGAAGTCGTTGGCGGTGTAGCCGAGGACATCGAGCCCGGCGACATCGCGACCGTAGCTGAGGTTGTACAGGGTGTCGTTGGTGCCCACCGTGTCATCCGAGTGCACATGCAGGTCGGCGTAGAGCGGGCGCAGCGCAGTACCGGCCGGGTCGACAGTGACGAAGGCCTGGGCGCCGTGGACAAAAGGTGCCGCCACCTCGGCGGACAGACGCCACTCACCCACGGCGCCGAGATCAAGCGCCTCGATACGGGCCGTCGCCCAACCTTCGCAGGCCAGCGTGAACGGCTGTTGGCTCTCGCCGCCCTCCGGGTCAACCAAGGTCAGCACACCCTCGAGCGGCAGGTTTCGGCAGGTGTTGCCCCAGGCATCGTCCACCCGCAACAGGACATCGAATGCCTCGCCGGCGCTGACCAATCGCGGCACGATCACCTGCACACGCTGCGCCGGCCCCGGCACGATGTCCAGCAGGGGATCGCCCGGCACCTCGGCAAATTTCGAGCTGCCCAACGGGTCGATGAACAGGCGGAAACGGAAGTCCTTCTCGACGAAACTCTGCGCCCGTGTCCCTGCTCCGCCCTGGCGTCGATCGCCCAGGCGGATGATGACTTTATCTCCTGGGTTCAGGTAGCCGTCGATGATGTCGATGATGATCGCTTTCTGGAACGGCCGTTCATGCCCCTTCTGGTCGAAGCGCACTTTCAAGTGCTGCACCGTGGCCTGGCTCTGGCCGGGGACCAACTCACCGGCCTGGTATTCGGCGCTGACATAGTTGGGACCGGCCGGGTTCGAGGTCTGGAACAAGGCCCAGTCCGAGTAGAACTTGAAGGCCAACTTGAGCCACGCACCGTCGGCCAGGCCACTGCCACCGACCTCATAGACCAGGGTGATTTCATCCCACTGCCCGGCGACCAGCGTGTCACGGTCGCAGTGGACGCTGCCCAGGAATGGACGTTTCTTGTTGCGCTCGTACAGGCCTTGCGGGGCGATGTAGTGCCCGGCTTCGCGTGGATCGAAAACGTTACTCACATGACACCTCGTGCAGTGGTCCACTGAAGGGTTCGAATACGTGGGGCGATGCTTATTGCACGCGCCATTTCTGGTAGTGACGCTCGATGCGCCGGAACACGAAGCTTTCCATGAGCCAGGCGATCAGGCCGATCACGACGATGCCCAGCAGCACCTGACTGCTGTTGCCGATCTGCCCGCCGGTGGAGACCATCCAGCCGATGCCTTGGGAGGCTCCGATCATTTCCGCCGCGACCAGCGCCCGCCAGCCCTGGCTGAAGCCGATGCGCAAGGCGGCGGTCACGAACGGCAACGAGGCCGGCAGATAGACGTGGGCCAACAGCTGCCAGGCGTTGGCGCCCAAGGTTCGCGCCGCACGGACTTCACCGCCGCGAATGCTTTGCACGCCCTCCTGGATCGTCACTGCCATGGGGAACATCGCGGCAATGAAAATCACCAGCACGATGGAGACATAGCCCAGGCCGAAAATGATCATGATCAGCGGCGCCCAGGCAATCGGCGGGATGGCCATGAACAGGCTGTTGAGCGGTGAGATAAAATCGCGAAAATGCGAGGACAGGCCAGCGGCCGTCCCCAGCAAGACCGCCACGATTACCGCCGCGCAAAAACCACCCAGTTCTTCCAACACACTGGTCTGCAGGTGCTGCCACAGCGAACGGTCCCCCAGCCAGCGCAGCGCCTCACGGGCAACGTCCCATGGCTGCGGCAGGATGTAGGTGGGAAAGCGGCTCGCCAGGGCGATCCAGATCAACAACAGGAATGGCAGCGACGCCCATCCCCAATTCGGCTTTGGCAAGGACATGACGGGCTCAGTACGCGGCTTTTTCCAGGTAGGAGGTATCCACGATCTGTTCGGTCTTGAGCGTGGTGTCGATAAAACCCAGGGCATGGGAGTAATTCATCAGGCGCTGGATGAACTGGATGTCCGACTCCTCCAAGTCCGCCGACCAGCCCAGCCGGGTCCGCGCCTGGGCGACGATGGCCTCCGGCGTGATGGTCTTGCCGTCAATGCCCTGCACCGCTTCCAGCTTGAAAGCCTCGGCGATAAGCCGGTTCGATTCGGCGGGATGCTCATTGAGGAAGGCGATCGCCTTGCGGTGGGCACGTAGCAGCTTCACCACGTCGTCCGGATGCTCCTGCAAGGTTTTTGGCAAGGCGATCACCACGTACCATGGATACTGGGGCAGCGCCTGGTTGACATCGAGCAAAATCCGGCTCGAACCGCGCAACACTGACTGGCTGACGAAGGGCTCCCAGGAAAATGCCGCATCGACGATGCCGCGTTCCAGGGCGGCGTTCATGTTGCCCGGCGGCATGTCGATGATGTCCAGGTCCTTGTCAGGATCGAGCCCGGCCTTTTCCTTCAGGACGTATCCGCGCAGCAGCACATCCATGCCGCTGCCCTTCTTGACCCCGGCGAGCTTTTTCCCCTTGAGCGCTTCCAGCTGGGTGATCGCACTCTTGGCATCGACAATCACCGCGGCCTGGCCATAATTGACCTTCGCCAGGATCCGGCTTTGCAGCCCACGGGAAAACCACTGGTACACCGGCGGGGTGCCGACATAAGCCACGTCCAGTTCACCGGCGGCCAGGGCCTGTTGGATCACCGGGCCATCGCCCAACGCCTTGAGATCGACATTCAAGCCCTCGTCACGGAAGTAGCCCTGTTTCTCAGCGATCAGCGCCGGAGCGTTGGCCATGGCGAAGACGTAACCCACGCGCAAGGGTTTCGCCTCGCCGGCCACGGCGAATGCGCTGCCGGCCAACGTGGCGGCGGACAAGGTAAGGGCAAGCAGCGAACGTTTGATCATGCTGTCAGCTCAAGTCGAGGGGTGGGGTAAACCGTGGCGTCGCCCGTGTTCATCACCTGGGCGATGCGCGTCATCAATTCATTGCGGTAATCGAGGAACGCCGGCAGGCGGCGGGTCTTAAGGTTCGTTCGGGGGCGCGGCAGCTGGATCTCCAGTTCGCTGTGAATCCCTGCGGGGGCAATGTTCAGTACGATGACCCGATCGGCCAGGAACACCGCTTCGTCGATGTCGTGGGTGATGAACAACACCGTCTGGCCCAGTTCGGCCCAGATGCGCAACGTCTCTTCGTTCATGCTGTTGCGGCTGATGGCGTCGAGCGCGGCAAACGGCTCGTCCATCAGCAACACACTGGGTTCCAGGGCCAGGGTCCGGGCCAGGGAGACGCGCTGTTGCATGCCGCCGGAAAGCTGGTGCGGCAGCCGATGCGCCGCGCTCTCCAGATCGACCAGGCGCAGGTACTGCAAGGCCCGTTCGCGCTGCTGCGATGCGTCGATGCTGGCGCTCATCCGCAGACCGAAACGGACGTTTTCCAACGCGCTCAACCAGGGAAACAATTGCGGCGCCTGGAACACGTAACCCAGCTCCGAACGCTCCGGCCGCACCGCTGTCTGGTTGATGGTGATCTGGCCAGCCTGCGGCTGCATGAAACCCGACAGCAGATTCAATAGCGTGGTTTTTCCGCAGCCGGATGGACCGAGGATCGCGACGAATTCACCGGGCCTGGCGTTCAGGCTGAACGAGGAAAATACTGTATGCCCGTTGGGGTAACGGAAGCTGATATCAGCAACTGTCAGGGCATCGGCTTGCAGCTGTGGGCACGGGAGGGTTTTGAGCATGGCAAGTGTCGTCAGGTCGTTTACAATGGCAATGCCTGACATAATACGTATTAATACAAGTAGTCCCAATAACCTATTTTTATAACCTTAGAAGTGAAGGCGCCCTGCCCCCACTCAAGGCCATGGAAGCTGACAGTGTCCACCTCCATTCTTCGCGACAGCAGCACCTCACTCTATGAACAGATTGCCCATCAACTGCTGGAGGAAATCCAGCGCGGCGACTATGAACCCAGCGGCAAGCTGCCGTCCGAGGCGCAGTTGGGCGAGCGGTTCGGGGTGAGCCGCGTCACGATTCGCCTGGCGGTGGGCAAGCTCAGCGACGACGGCGTGGTGGAACGCAAGCAAGGCAAAGGCACCTTCGTCGCAGCCAAACAGGTACGCCACGGCCTGGATGCGTTGCGCAGTTTTCATGAGGCGTTGTTGCTGCAAGGGCTGCAACCGAGCATGCGGGTGCTCAGCCATGCCCTGCTGCCTGTTCCGGAACTCATGCGGGGTTTGTTTGAAGCAGCAGACGACTGCCTGCTGCTGGAGCGCCTGCACTTCGTCGATGACGAACCCATTGCTCTGGGACGCAGTCACTTACCGGCGGAGTTGGCCGACGTTGCCTGGAGTGAAGTCGAACACCAGCCGATCTATTCCATCCTCGAGTCAATCACTGGCCTCGCGGTCACCCGCGCCGACCTGGCAATCCGTGCGCAGGAAGCCGACAAAAGCCTGGCCAACGCGCTGCAGGTCAAACGCGGCGCGGCGCTGCTGGTCATGGAGCGCACCTCGTATTTTGCCGACGGTCGCTGCTGCGACCGCACGACGTTCTACATCCGGCCGGAGCGCTATGCGTTTATTCTCAGTGGGGTTTTCAAAACCGCTTAGGGTAGTTGATGACAACAGTCCGAACCCGCGGTCATGGCCGGCAGTGAAACTGGGCCTGCAGGCGTTTACTACCAAGCTGTCGTGACCGGCGGGGTGCGGTGTGCCTGATACTCCGTATTGGGCAGGTTTTAGGGCCGCTTCGCAGCCCAGCGGGAGCAAGCTCCCTCGCCACGGATTCTCAGTTTGAAGCGCAAACGGGACTCTCTGGACCGTGGCCCGGGCGGGGCCGCCTGGATCTCGAACAGACCATCACATCAATACGTTCATCGACCGATACTCCGCCTTCGCGAGCAAGCTCGCTCCCACACTGGAACGCCGCTCAGGTCCTGGGCCTATCGGCGGTGGATGCGCACGACGTCGAGGTCTGGAAACCGTAGCGAACAGCGCCGCATCGGTGTCGTTGACGACGCGATGTTCAAGCACCGCTCAGCGCAGCATCAACGGGAATATCAAGGATAAAGGTCGCGCCCTGGCCGGCCCCGTCGCTGTGCACGCTCAAGCTGCCGCCCATTTCCTGCGCGGCGAGCGCGCAGCTGTGCAGGCCGAAACCGTGACCATCCTTGCGAGTAGTGAAGCCATGGGTAAAGATCCGCGCCAAGTGCTCTGGCGCGACCCCGTTGCCGTTGTCGGCCACCGTGATACGCAATACTGATCCGTCGACAAGGGACGCGCAGAACGTGATGCAGGGGCTGCGATCGCTCACGCCATCCAGCGCCTGCCTGGCGTTGCGGATCAGGTTCACCAGAATCAGCAGCATCCGGTGCCGGTCCAGCGACAGCAAGGGCAAGTCGGCAATGTTCTTGACCACCGTCACCTCCTTGCGTGCCAGTGATCCGGCACTCATGCGCAAGGCATCATTGATCAATTCCGGGACCGGTACTGTCTCGACGACGCTGACAGCAACGGCATAGGACTGCTGGGCAGCGACGATGGTTTTGATGTGGTCGATGCCCTTGATGAGTTGCCCGAGCTCTTCGATGATGCCCTGCTGCTCTTCCGTCACCACTTGCGCCAGCTTGAGCAGATAATCGGGCAGCATCCTTCCCTTGTTGTCCGTAGTCAGAAAATCGCTCAGGTCATGGACGTGTTCGTTCATCAGCCGCGCCACTTTCCCCAGCCCCTGGGCCTTGGAGGTGCGCATCTGGCTGCTGACCAGTTCTGCCGATACGTTCACGCTGTTGAGGACGTTACCGACGTTGTGCAGCACAGTCGTGGCGATTTCGGCCATGCCCGCCTGGCGGGATTTTGCCTGCAGTTCGCTTTGCACCTGGCTCATGCGCAGCGCCGCGCGTACGCGAGCCTTGAGCTCCAGCGGCGAGAAGGGTTTGGCGATATAGTCGTCGGCGCCACTTTCCAGCCCGGAGATGCAGGCCTCGCTACCGCCGCGGGCGGTCACCAGGATTACCGGTAAATGGGCAAAACCGGCGCTGGCTTTGATCCTGGCGGTCAGGCCGAAACCGTCGAGCTTGGGCATCATCACATCCGAGACGATCACATCGATGGGTCGAAGCTGCAGCAGTGCCCAGGCCTGCTCTCCATCCGTTGCGGTGGCGACGATGTAGTCGTTTTGCAGAAGCTCGCTGAGATAACTGAGCATTTCCGGGCTGTCGTCCACCACCAGCACTCTGGATCGCAGGGCATGTTCCGGATGCGGCTCGTCGTCTGCGCCTTGCGTCGAAGCGAGGTCGTTGCGACTGCCCTGGCGGCCATCGTCAAAACGCAGGTGGCGCTGCTCCATCGTACTGGTTGTGCCCGCCGATGATTGCTCAAGCATATGGCTGACTTCGGTCGGCAGGGTGTTCTGCTCAGCCCCCAGCGGAAGCCGGACAAAGAAGCGCGAACCCCGTCCAGGCTCGCTGTTGACGCCAACTTCGCCGCCCATCAGTTCGGCGAGGTCCTTGACCAGGGCGAGACCGATGCC
This sequence comes from Pseudomonas sp. R3-56, assembly GCF_051132075.1. Taxonomy (NCBI): domain Bacteria; kingdom Pseudomonadati; phylum Pseudomonadota; class Gammaproteobacteria; order Pseudomonadales; family Pseudomonadaceae; genus Pseudomonas; species Pseudomonas sp. R3-56. The sequence goes on from NZ_CP071657.1 coordinate 3,555,754, forward strand.
GGTGCCGCTGTAATGGCGCGTGGCAGAGTTGTCGATCTGGGAAAAACGCTGAAACAACAGCGGGAGTTTGTCCGGCGCTATGCCGATTCCCGAGTCTTGCACCGCTAATTCAAATCGCTCGCCTTCGATCGGCGTCACTGCCAGGTGTACGGTGCCGCCGCCGGGCGTGAACTTGATGGCATTGCTCACCAGGTTGAGGAGGATTTTTTCGAAGTGCCGGGGGTCCAGAAACACCGTGCCGAGCGCGGGATCGATGTTGCAAGTCAAGGTGCAGCCTTTGCCCTCGGCGACCATGGCGGCGTCCTCGGCCAGCACCCCCACCGCCTGGTTCAAATCAACCGGCGAGGGACACAGCTCGAACTTGCCAGCTTCGGCCTTGGAAAAGTCGAGGATGTCGTTCACCCGGTTCATCAAGCGCAATGCGTTGCGTTGGGCACGTTCGACCTGCACACGCCAGTCCGCCGGCGGGGTGTTCGCCGCCGAGAGCTGCTCCAGGGGGGCGAGGATGAGGGTCAGGGGGGTGCGCAGTTCGTGGCTGACCGTGGCGACAAAATCGCTCTTTGCCTGGTTGGCCGTCTCGGCCTGGTTGCGCGCCTGAATGAGTTCGACGGCCTGCGCCTCCAGTATGTCGGTCTGTTGGTGCAACGTGTCGGTCCGTTCGGCGACCATTCGCTCCAAAGAGGCCTGCACCTGCTGTCGCTCGGCTTCGGCCTCGGCCTCCAGCACCCGGATGCGCAGGGCATTCTCCTGGAACACCCGTACGGCGCGGGTCATGATTCCAATCTCGTCACCGCGCGCGGCGCTGGCAATCTCGGCGTTCAGGTCGCCGGCCGCAAGCCGGCGCATGACCGAGGCCAGGGCCACGATGGGCTGCGCGACAAATCGTGACGTGCTCCAGGCGATGGCACCGGCCAGCAGGACGGCGACGGTGCCCGCAATTATCGTCGCAAGCATGCCGCGATCGTTATGGACCAAGGCGTCGGAGCGCGCTTCACCGGCAAAGCGCGCAACCAACAGGCCGGCGCTCCGTGCCTCGTTGCGAACCTCGTCGCGCGCCGCGCTCAAGGCATTGCTCGCCTGATGGAACCTGGCGAAGGCCGCCCGGTAGCCGGCAATCTGATCACTGACCGTCAGGGGCGTCGCCTTGGCTTGCAGTCCCACGGACGAAGGCAGAACCCGGGCGAGACGGGAGAGCTCGTCAAGAATCAGGCCGACAGAGCGGGCGGTTTCGGCCGACGGTGACAGGCGAAACGACAAGGTCTGCGCTTCCAGCGTGGCGACACGCTCGGCGAAACGCTTGGATAACGCGGCTGCGTTGTGCAGCAACCCCGTCGCTGCCTGAATGTCGCTTGCGTCGTGGCCGACGAGCCCATCCGCGTCAGCCAGCATCGCCTCGAGGCGCCCGGCCGCATCCCCGACGGCGGCGAGCTGCCGCAAAGCTTCGTCTCCCTGAACTCTGGGGGCCTCGCCAAGGTGCTCTACCGCGACGCTGGCAGCAGCGACCGCCGCCGCCAACTGGTCAAGGATCTCCGTTTCCTGCGGCGCCACCATCACCTCGCGCAGTTGTTCGACCACCGGCAGGAGCGCCGCGCAGGCGTTGCGCGCCGCGGTGGCGGCCGCCGCATCCCCGGTTACCAACATCTTGGCCATATAGCCGGTGATGATCCGTTCGCCGTTGCGCAGGACATCCAGGATGCGGTGGGCGCTTTCGATGTTGCTCACCCGCGCCTCGTGCCCGGCGGTGCGGGCATCGAGCCCCTTCAGGCCATCGGCGATGCCCTGTTCGACGAGGATCGTCGCCTCTCGCATCCGCCCGTAGTGGGCGGTCATGTTCTCCGTTTCGCCATCCATGGTCAGGGTCGCCGCGCGCAAGGCAGTGATCGCTGCGGCGAGCCGCTCCAGGCTGCCCTTGAGCGATTGCGCCTCGGCCGCCGGAATGGCGCTGAGGCCGGCGATCGCCGTCGCCACCATGCCTTCGGCCTGGGACAGACTCTCAGGATCGCGAGTAGCGATGAAGTTTTCCACACGCCCGGTGGCGCCGTTGACCGAGGCCAGGATCTCCGCCGAATGGCTGGCGGAATCCACCGCGCGGACCATGCCTCGCAAGCCGTAGAGGTTCACCAGCGACACCGCCAGCATCAGGAACACCAGCGCGGCGACCGCCAGCCCGATCCTGACGGCAATGGGCCTGTCGGTGACGGGCTTGAATGTCACCATGGCGCTGCGCCTCCCCACTCCCCCGCCACTACTGCTTCGTAACCTCCGGCAAAGGCGTCGCCGGCGGCGCCGTATTGTTGTTAGCCGCGTCGATCATCGCGGCTACGGAAGCCTGGCTGTAAAAAGGATTGGCGGCGCCGCCCACCGGCATGGTCGCGAGCCAGGCGTCCAGGTCTTTCGCATCGATACGCACCAGCGGCACTTCGACGAACTTCGGCACCTGCTTGCCCGCCAGAATCTGCTGGGCGACCCAGAAACCTGCCTGCGAAACGCTGGGGGAGGCAGAAACAGAGACGGTCTCGTAGCCATTGGCATCGCGCTCCTGTTTCCACAGGGCGAGTTCGTCCTGACGATTGCCCATCACGATGATCGGTAGAGGCCGTCCCGCCGCCTTGAACGCCATGGCCGCGCCATAACCGTCGCCCCCTTGAGTCGCCACGGCATCGATGCTCGGCAGCGACGGCAGCGCCAGCGCCACCTCTTTGCGGGCGACGGAAGCCGTCCAGTTCCCATACACGGTCTTGGCGAACTTCAGGCCCGGATAGTCGCTGGCGGCCTTGCGAATGCCGTCGCTGATGTTTTTATCGGTGGCATCGCCGGCAATGCCGCGGATCTCCAGCAGCGTTCCGTTGCCCTTGAGGCGCTCGGCGATGTAATCCATCTCCACGCGGCCCATGGCGGACCAGTTGTAGTCCACGGTATAGACGCAACTTTCGCTGACCAGGCTGGCCATGACCACCACCACGATGCCGGCATTGCAGGCATCGCGGATCACCCCGTTCAGCGCCGTGTCGGACGCGGCCAGGATGACGATGGCGTTCACGCCATTGACGATCATGTCCTGGATATGGGCCGCTTGTTCCGACGCCGAGTTGTTGGCGCTGACCACCGGAGCCTCGCGGATCAAGCCGTCCTTTTGCGCCTGGGACGCAATTTCCTGCCAGTTGCGCACCATCACCTTGCGAAAATCGCTGCCCGCGTAGGAATTGCTGAAGGCAATGCTATAGCTTGCGGTGGAGCCGCCGGCGACACCGCCGTCGGCCGCTTGGGCTGGATGGGCGGCAAGCATCGCCAGCCCGGTTACGCAACCGGCGAAGCGCCAAAGGACGCTGTGGATCAAGGGCCATTTCAATAATGGAACCGGGCATGAAGTATCAGACACGTACAGACTCCTTTCCTTGGCGGCGACTGAAACCCGTGCAACGACGGTAGTGGCAATGAGCATAGTCCCAACGTGCCCGCTTCGCGCGGCCACGGAGGATTTCAGCCAGCCGAGCCCCCTGATCGCGCCACCTTCACACCGCCGCAGCCGCAACCCCTCGGGCACGCCAGGCAAAAGCCAGCACCATCAGCAGCCCCAGACCCGCCATTGCCGCGCCGGCCAGGGAAATCGCCGGGTAACCCAACCCCGCGTTGATCACCGCGCCGCCCAGCGCCGCGCCAATCGCGTTGCCGAAGTTGAAGGCGCCGATATTCACCGCCGAAGCCAGATTGGGCGCGTCCTTGGCGGCTTCCATCACGCGCATCTGCAGTGGCGGTACCAAGGCAAAACTGGCGATCCCCCAGATGAGGATGGCAACCGCGGCCGGCAGCGGCCAGCGCATCAGTACCGTGAACGCCAGCAAGACGAGAATCAGCACGCTCAGCGAAACGATCAGGGTGCGGTCTATCGAGCGATCCGCGGCCTTGCCGCCCCACATATTGCCCAGCGTCAGCCCCACGCCGAACAGCACCAACATGGCCGTGATAAAGGCGTTGGAGGCATGAGTCTCGCTGGTCAGGATCGGAGCGATGTAGGTGAAGACCGTGAACATTGCGCCCGAGCCGACTACGGTCAGGACCAACGCCCCGAGCACCGGGCCGCGGCCCAGTACACGGATTTCCGCCAGCACCCCGCTGCTTTGCGGCGCCGGCAGGTTGGGCAGCGCGAACCACAACGCAGCCATTGCCATTACGCCCAATCCGGTAATTCCCCAGAACGCGGTGCGCCAGCCAAACAAATCGCCAAACCAGGCCGCCAACGGCACACCGCCGATGGTCGCCAGGGTCAGGCCCATGAACATGGCCGCGACCGCCCCGGCACGTTTTTCCGGGGCGACCACGCTGGCGGCGACGATGGAGCCAACGCCAAAAAACGCACCGTGGTTCAGTGAGGTCACCACCCTGGCAACCATCAGGCTGTAGTAATCGGTCGCCAGCGCTGACATCAGGTTACCCAGGGTGAAAATCGCCATGAGCCCGATCAGCAGATAGCGCCGGGGAATTCTGCCGGTGGTCAAGGTCATCAGCGGCGCGCCGAGCAGCACGCCCAGAGCGTAGGCACTGACCAACAGACCCGCGGCGGGAATGGAAACGCCGAGATCCGCGGCGATGCCCGGCAACATGCCCATGGGGGCAAACTCGGTAACGCCGATGCCAAAGGCACCAATGGCGAGTGCGACAAGCGGTGGATTGATACGCATGGGAAGCCTCCTTATCTATGCCGCAAATGCTACGATTCGGCCTTTGCAAGCGGTAGATAGCATTTCTGGCAAGCACCTTTGCGTGGGGAGCACAAATGGACTTCAACGGCAGATCAGGTGAAATGGCTATGTTCGCCACGGTGGCGCAGGAAGGCAGCCTGTCGGCCGCAGCGCGTGTATTGGGGCTGACCCCTTCGGCGGTCAGTCGGATCATCGCGCGAACCGAACAACGGCTTGGCACCCGCCTGCTGTTGCGCACCACCCGCTCGATCACCTTCACCGCCGAAGGCGAGGCTTACCTGCGCGCAGCCCGGCGTATCCTCGCCGACATGGCTGAGGTCGAAGAGGCCATCGCTGACCAGGGCGTGCCCAAGGGCCGTTTGCGGGTCAGTGCCGCCCTCGGCCATGGGCGGCAGACCATCGTTCCTCTGGTGGCCGCATTCAGCGCCCGCTACCCGAACATCGTCGTCGACCTCACCCTTGGCGACGAAGTGGTCGACATTCTCGGCGGCCAGGCCGATGTGGCGGTGCGGTTTGGCCACCTGCCCGACAGCCCGCTGACCGCGCGCAGGATCGGCGACACCGGCCAGGTGGTGGTGGCTTCTCCCGAGTATCTGCAACGACACGGCACCCTCGAGGTACCGGAAGACCTGCTGCGGCACAACTGCCTGCGCTTCAACTTCCGTCGCGCCGAACCCAACTGGCCGTTCACCCGCGACGGCAAAGAGTTTTCCCTGAAGGTCAGCGGCAACATCGAATGCAGCAGTGGTGAGGCGCTGGCACAGTTCGCACGGTTAGGGGCTGGCATCGCCCGTATCGGCGAGTTCAGCGTGGCCGAGGATCTGCAACGCGGCGATCTGGTATCGCTCCTGGATGCCTGGAACCCGGGAGACCGGGAGCCGATCCATGCCGTCTTCGTGGGGGGTGCGGCGATGCCGGCGCGGGTACGGGTGTTTGTGGACTTTCTGCTGGAGCATCATCGGATGTGAGGTTGAGCTGTATCTCACGCATAAACAGATTCGGCCCCTGCGCAGAAAATACCGACAGCGCTGAATGCGTTGACAATCCAGCTGCTAAGCTCAGTTTCGCTCCAGACCATAAGCCATAACAACTCAAAGAAAGGTAAGGCAGCATGAGCACGGTACCGCCTCCGACCACGTCAAAGTCCGCCAAATGGCGCTTCAAGGCAGGCATCGCGATTCTTTGCCTGATGCTCACGTTATGGTTGCTGGTGCCGCTGGCGGCGGCTGCGGATGTACCCCGCTCCACCATTGCGGCGATCACCGGCGCGCTGTTCATCATCAACAAGGTGCTGTTGCTGCTGGTCATCGCGGTGATGGGCAAGGCAGGTTTTCAAGAGCTCAAGCAGAAGGTGTTCGGTTATGTGTCGGGCCTTGTACCCAGTGCCGAGCAGGAGGTCAGCGTCACCCGCCACCGTATTGGCCTGGTGATGTTCTGCCTGCCGTTGCTGTGCTCTTTTCTTGAACCTTATATCGATGCCTTCGCGCCCGGCTTTCGCCCCAACAGCTGGGCGTTGCAACTGCTTGGCGATGTCCTGTTGATCGGCAGCTTCTTCGTCCTGGGTGGTAACTTCTGGGAGAAATTGCGCGCGTTGTTTATCCGCACCGCACGGGTCAATACCGCTGCCGACGCGGTCTGATCCGATACCAGGGCCGCCGCCCCCGGCGCTCTGTCAGCTGTTTTTTGGATGGCCATGACTTGCAGGTGCCGATATGCCCGATTCGCCCAGTTCCGTCGAGCCTGAGTTACAAACCGAACCGCTTCCTGAAAAGCCTGCGCCAGCCAATCCGCTAAGGCGCATTGCCCTGGGCGTTGCAGTGTTGATCGCCGTGCTGTTCACCCTCTCGATTTTCATGGAGCGCCGCACGCCCTCGACGTCGCAAGCCGTGGTGCAAGCCTATGTGGTGGAGATGGCTGCCGAAGTGGGCGGCCGTGTGACGGAAATAGCGGTGATCGACAATGCCCGGGTGAAGGCCGGCCAGGTGCTGTTTCGTATCGACCCGCAGCCTTACAGACTTGTCGTCAGCGAGGCAGAGGCACGGCTGGAGGAAGCCGGCCAGGCAGTGGGCGCCAGCACCGCCTCGGTGGATGCCGCCCAGGCGCAGCTGGTGTCGGCGCGAGCGCAGCGCGACAACATTCGCGAGCAAGCCCGACGGGTGAATCAACTGGTGGAGCGTGGCGTGTTTGCCGCCGCCCGCCAGGATGAAGCGAAAGCCTCGCTGGGCTCCGCCGAGGCGGCCGTGAGCAAGGCCCAGGCCGACCTGGAACGGGCGCGCCAGCAACTGGGGCCCAAAGGCAACGACAATCCGCAGTTCAAGCAAGCCCTGGCCGCGCTGGAAAAAGCCCGGCTCGATCTGGTGCGCACCGAAGTCATCGCACCCGCCGACGGCGTGATCACCCATCTCCAGCTAGCGGTCGGTCAGGTCGTCAGCGCCGGCCAACCGGCACTGACCTTCATCGACAGGGGCACGGTATGGGTGTCTGCCGCGTTCAAGGAAAACAGCCTGGAACATGTGCAGGCCGACGATCCGGCGGAACTGGTGTTCGATGTATTGCCGGGTCGTGTGTTCAAAGGCCGTGTTGAAAGCGTCGGCTGGGGTGTCGCGCAACAGGGCAGCAGCAACTCGGCCCTGCCCTCGGTGCGCAACCAGAGTGGTTGGGTGCGCGACCCGCAGCGCTTTCCGGTACGCCTGATAGTGGAGGAACCGCACCCGATCGGCCCGCGTTACGGCTCGCAGGTGAGCGTGGTGATCTATACCGATGACAACCCCATGACTAACGCACTGGGGGCATTCATGACACGCCTGGGCGCCTGGCTGAACTATGTCAATTGATGGGCAGGCCAAGCTTGAGCTGCTGCGGATCAAACGCCAGGGATTGCGTGTCGCCCTGGCAGTGACCGTGGGCTTGTGTGCGGGTCTGGTCCTGGGCGACGTCCTGCCGTTTCTCGCGCCCTTGTTCGCCGTCCAGTTCCTCTTGGCCAGCCGCCGCGCGCCAGCGCTATCTCAAGGGTTGATAACGTTGCTGGTGAGTATGCTCACCGGCGCGCTGCTGGTGGGTGTGACTGGTATGTTCGGTGAGCGGCCATGGATATTGCTGCCGCTGCTTTGGCTGTTTTATCTCGCCTGTTTTACCGCGCAAGGCCGGCAACCTGGCGGCGCGGGACCAGCGCTGATGCTGGTGATCGCCATTGTGGTGCCGATGCTCGATATCGCGCAGAGCGATCTGGGCGAGTCCATTGTGCTGGTACTGGTCAAGGCGGTCGGCCTGGGTTTGCTGCTGGCCTGGGGCGCCCATGCGCTGCTGCCCGACCCTGCTGGTGAACATGCCAGGCAGGCAGCCGCCCAGCCGCACGAGCAGACGCTGGTGATTCGCCAGGCCATGGCCAGCGCGACAATTCTGCTGGCCATGGTTGCGCTGTGCCTGAGCGACCCACGGCTGGCCACGGCGATCGTCGTACCGATCACGGTGGCCTCGTTGCTTAGCCAGTTTTCCCTGGGCATGAGCAGCCGCACCGCCCTTGGCCTGGTGCTGGTCAACTTGCTAGGCGGGATGGCGGCATCCGTGGCCTTCACGCTGTTTGAACTGCGCCCGACCCTGTGGCTGGTGGCGCTGATCCTGTTGCTGGTAAGCCTGCTGTTTGCCGGCAAAGCCGCCATCGGCAACGCCACTGGCAAGATATTCGGCGGCGGGCTTATCACCTTCGTTATTCTGTTCGGGCTCGGTGTATCGCCACTGCCAACAGAGACGCCACAGCTGTTTTCCAGCCGAATCGCCTACGTGTTGTTTGCAGTGGTCTATGCCATTGGCCTGGCCGCGCTGCTGTGGCCAAGAGCGAGCGTATCGGAGCCTCGTCCGCAATCGGTGTAGGTGATCCACTCCTGCACGAGGCGCGTCTGCTTGCGGTGCGGCCGTTGTCTAGTCTGGTTTTACAACAGCCGGCACAGCCATTCGGGCAAAGACATACAGCAGCATCCCCACCAGGATAAGTGCCCCGCCTCGCAGCCACGTACCCAGGTCTTGCTGACTCAGCAATAAGAGGCAAGACAGGATCGCCAGCCAGGGTACCCAGGTTGGAACCTGAAAATGTTCTTCCGCAACCTTGTCCTTGCGTAACACCAGCACGGCCATGTTGGTACTGAGGAACACGAACAGTAAAAGCAGCACCACGGTTTGCGCCAAGGTCGCCAACGTTCCTGTCAGCGTCAGTGCGATGGCTACGAGCGTCGTTGCAATAATCGCCGCCCACGGTGTGCGCCTATGCGGCAGGACCCGTCCCAGGACATCTGGCAACAGCCCCAGATTGGCCATCCCATAAGTGAGTCGACTGGCCATGATCATGGTCAGCAGCGCTCCGTTGGCCACCGCGATGAGCGCGATAAAGGCGAACAGGCGCGGCGAAATGTCGAGCCCGGAAGCCCGAACCACTTCCAGTAGTGGGGCCGATGTGGCAAGCAGTTTTTCCGTTGGCAACACTGAGGACGCGGCGACCCCAACAGCCATGTAAACCACCCCTGCGGTAATCAGCGCCGCGAACAAGGCCCGTGGGTATACCTTGCGAACATCCTTGATCTCTTCCGCGAGATTGGCGGACGTCTCAAAACCGACGAACGAATAGAACGCGAGCAACGCCGCGCCCAATACCGCCAGCATCGGACTGACCCCAGGCTTGAACTCCAGCGCCCTTGCCAGTTCAGCTTCGCCAGAACTGAAAAAGTAACCCGCAGCAACGATGACCAATATCAGCCCTGACAGCTCGATCACGGTCATCAGCAGATTCGCCCCCAGAGATTCCTTGATTCCTCGCGCATTCAAGAGGGCAATGGCCAGCAGGAAAATCAGCGCAGCAACGTGGGGTGATACCTGGATGAATGCGCCAAGATAGTCCCCCGCGAAGGCCAGCGAGAGACCGGCAGCGCTGGTCACCGCCGCGGCGAGCATGCAAAAACCGACCAGGAACGATATCAGCGGTGACTTGAAAGCCTTTTCGGCAAACACCGACGCCGCGCCCGCGTGAGGATATTTCGAGACAAGTTCGGCGTACGAACCTGCCGTCAACATGGCGAAGAACAACGCGATCAATAACGGCACCCAAATCGCCCCGCCTACCTCTCCGGCGATGGTACCCGCAAGGGCATAAACGCCAGCGCCCAGTACATCGCCCAGGATGAACAGAAACAGCATCGGCCCCGTGATGGCGCGGCGCAAAGAGGGCTTGGGTTGTGACCGGTTCACTGTCATTCGAGGCTCTGCCAGGGGGATTTTTTTCGCAAGATTCATCCGAGCGTCATGCCCTCGCATAACCTCTGAGCAGTGGAAAAATTCGCAGGGTAAAAGTTCACTAAATTGCCAGTGGAGGAAGAGCTCCCGCCAGGCACTATCATGCATCTGTAGGATGGCAGTCTTGCTTTAGTGGGCCAATAATCGCTCCCAGGCCCTGCCCACGTCCAAACGACGTTCCGGCCCTCAATGACTTCGTGACGAAAACAATAAGAACGTCGCATAGAGGTACATACGAATGAGCCGTCATGATCATGGTCACGCCTGCCTCCTTGAGGCCTTCAGCGCAATGACACTGGAGCTCCAGCGCCTGGCGCAAGACAAGGACATCGAGCATTTCCACGAAGCGGCGCTGAGCTGCATCAGCCAGCTGTTGCCCTTCGACAGCGCCTGGTGGGGCCGCGGGGCGTTGGTTGACGGACTGCCTGAAGAACACAGCTCCTATCTACATGAACTGCCCCGCAGCTACCTGTCGGACTGGCAGTCGATTCGCCATATCGATGTGACTGTCGCCAGGGCCCACGATGTTCCGGGGCGAGCGGTCATCGTCGACATGCGCAACCCTGCCAGCGGCTCCGGGCTTAACTGGCTCGGCCAGACGTACGCCATCGGCGAGTTGCTGTGCGTGGTGTACATCGACCCGCAAACCCACCTCAGCGACCACCTCGCACTCTATCGCGCCCCAGACGCGGCACGCTTCACCGAGCAAGACTGCCTGTTGCTGAACAATCTCATGTTGCACCTGGTGGCGGCGGTATCCGCCAATCAGATTCGCACCCTGGTGGCGATGCGCGAAGCCCTCACGCATCCGCGCAACCTCGCGCTCGCCGTGTGCGACCAACGCGGCACCCTGCACTGCGCGGAACGTGGCTTCGTCGACTTGCTGTTGAGCGAGTGGCCGGACTGGACCGGCCCTTGCCTGCCGGTGGCGATGAACGCTGACGGCTATGAAGGCAAGCACTTGCAGATCGAGGCATCGACGGTCGGCGACCTGCTCCTGCTGGCCGCTCGCAGCCGCACGGTGCTGATGCAACTGAGCCCACGGGAAAACGCCGTAGCCCAGGGTTTCGGCGAAGGCAAGACCTACAAGGAAGTCGCCCGCGACCTGGGCATGTCCCCCAACACCGTGCGCCACCACATCCGGGCGATCTACAGCAAGCTCGGTGTCAAGGACAAGGCCCGTATCGCCCATCTACTGCATGCCCCACCCGACTGATCCGCACCGCTGACTTGCGCTGAATTTTTCGCTGTCGTTTTGACGGCCACGGGACGCCTTTGTCCTTTTTTTGCCCCTCTGCCATCGACAGGCGAGCCATTCGCCGCACGACAACTCAAAGAAGAGATGCAATGCCAATGACCAAGACTTTCACGCGCAATGCCGCACTGGCCCTGATCGGTGGATTGTCGAACCTGCACGCCAGTGCCGCCGACCTCAATGCTCGGGATTTTTTCGGCGCGCCTTCAGGCACCAACCTGGGCGTGGTGTATTTGCCGGCGAGCCGCGCTGACGACTTTCACGGCCCGGCCGACAGCACCGGCAAGGCCGACCTCAAGGTCAACGCCATGGCTTACCGTCAGGTATTTTTCACCGACGTCTGGGGCACCCTGTGCACTCCGCAGTTCATCGTGCCCTTTGCCGACATCAACGCACGCCTGCCAGGTGCCAGCCATTACACCGGGGAAAGCGGCTTTGGCGACCCTCAGGTCGGCGGCACGCTGTTCATCATCAATGACCCCGCTTCACGCACCTATAGCGGCTTGCTGACCCTGGTCACCCTGCCGATTGGCGAATACCACGACGACAGTCCTGATGTCTCACCCGGTGCCAATCGCTGGGGCGCGACCTTCGTTTACAACTACACCCAGGGCATCGGCGAAAAATGGGTATTGGAGGCGAACCTCGAAGCCCAGCTCTACGGCAAGAACGACGATTACTTTGGCAGCGAGCTGAAACAGGACCCGCTGTATCGCCTGCAGGCCTTCGCGTCCTACGACTTTACGCAAAGCACCTACGGCGCATTGCGACTGATCCACGCCGATGGCGGCGAGCTGCGGATCAATGACCAGAGCATCGATGACACTCACAAGCGCTACACCCAGGTGGGCTTCGAGGTCGGCCACTGGCTGGATAAACAGAACCAGGTGATGTTCGGCCTTTCGCAGAACGTTGCTACCGATAACGGCTATCACGGCACCGACGCACTGCTGCGTCTGGTCCATGTGTTCTGAATTCATTCACCGGAGTTTCCCCATGAACACCCAGACCCAACCGCTGGTGCATGAGCGTTTGCGCGCATCATCTGAACGGGCGCTGCTGGCAGCCATCGTGCTGTTCGCCGCCATCACCCCGACCATTCTCATGACCGCACCGGCCATCGCAGCGCAACTGGCGACTCAATGGCAGTTGAGCCCGTCACAGATCGGCGATCTGTTCTCCACCGAACTTGGCGCCATGAGCCTGGCCACCCTGCCCGCCCTGTGGTGGCTGAAACGTATCGACTGGCGCCGCGCCGCATTGCTAGCGGGTGTCGTGTTCATTGCAGCAAACCTTTTATCAGTGCTTGCTGCCGACTACTCGATACTCCTGGCATTACGCTTTTGCAGTGCCCTGGCGGGCGGTTCGTTGATGATCATCTGCCTGTCCAGCGCCGCGTCAACAGCCAATCCCGGTCGCGTCTATGGGTTATGGGTGCTGGGGCAACTGGTCGTCGGGGCGATCGGTTTGAGCATCCTGCCTCGGCTCTTCGAACACTTCGGGCTATCGGCGTGCTACGTGATCCTCGCAGGGTTGATGACGGTCTTTTTGCCACTGGCCCGCTATTTTCCGCAAGGCAGCCCATCGGCTGAAACAACCGCCGAGCATGTCGCCATCGCCTCGCTGTGGAAAGCCGCGCTGGGCATTCTGGGGGTCTTGAGTTTCTACATTTGCCTGGGCGGCGTGTGGACCTTTATCGGCTCCATCGCCACCCAGGCAGGTATCTCCGCCGAGTCCAGTGGCAAGGTTCTGGCCCTCGCCACGGTGATGGGCATTGTCGGAGCGGGCTGTGCCTCACTGATCGGCGACCGACTGCCACGCTTGCTGCTGTTGCTGCTGGGCTACGCACTGATGGCCGGCTCAGTGCTGTTGCTGCGAGGTCAACCCGAAATAATGCAATTTGCCGTGGCGGCGCTGCTGTTCAAGTTCACCTGGACCTTCATCCTGCCGCTGATTCTGGCCTGTCTGGCCGACCTCGACCGCTCCGGGAAACTGATGAACGCCTCCAACCTGGTGATCGGCGGTGGCCTGGCTATCGGCCCGACAGTGGCGGGCCGGCTGATCGAAGCCAGCGGCGGCTTCCAATCGCTGCTGATCGGCGGGACGTGCATCACCCTGCTCTCCCTGGCGTTGATGCTCGGCAGCCGCCCAAACGCATGAGTGGCCTTATTACCCCCAAAGAAAATGGAAAGACGATGAGCCGAAAAAGTGCATTTTTCTTCGACGAACTCAGCCTCTGGCACAGCGCCGGGTTGCATGCCTTGACCTTGCCGGTGGGAGGATGGGTACAACCACCTGCCGCTGCGGGCCACGCTGAATCGCCGGAAACCAAACGCCGTCTGAAGAGCCTGCTGGACGTTTCCGGCCTGACCCGTCATTTGCAGGTACGCAGCGCTAATGCGGCGACCGATGAAGATCTGCTGCGGGTTCATACGCCCGGTTACCTGCAACGCTTCAAGACGATGAGCGATGCCGGGGGCGGTGAGTTGGGGCCGCACGCGCCCATCGGGCCTGGTAGTTATGAAATAGCCAAGCTCTCTGCCGGGTTGGCCATCGCCGCGGTCGATGCCGTGCTCGTCGGGGAAGCCGACAACGCATACGCCCTGTCGCGCCCGCCAGGCCATCACTGCCTCGCCGACAGCGCCATGGGCTTTTGCTTCCTGGCCAACATTGCCATCGCCATTGAAGCCGCAAAAGCCCGCCGTGGCCTGGGCAACGTCGCGGTGATCGACTGGGACGTACACCATGGCAACGGCACACAATCCATCTTCGAAGAGCGTGGTGACGTGCTGACTATCTCACTGCACCAGGACGGTTGTTTCCCGGCAGGTTACGGCGGTGAGGCTGATCGCGGCCGTGGCGCGGGGTTGGGTGCGAACATCAATATTCCACTGCCGCCCGGCAGCGGCCATGAGGCTTACCTGTACGCGATGGAACGCATCGTGATCCCGGCACTGGAGCGCTTCGAGCCCGAATTGATCATTGTCGCCTGCGGCTACGACGCCAACGCCGTCGACCCGCTGGCCCGCATGCTGTTGCACAGCGACTCGTTCCGGCAGATGACCTGCCTCGTGCGTAAAGCCGCCGAGCGCTTGTGCCAGGGCCGTCTCGTGCTGGTGCACGAAGGTGGATACTCAGAAGCGTATGTACCGTTTTGCGGGCTGGCGACCCTTGAGGAACTGGCGGGCGTGAGGACTGCCGTCACCGATCCCATGCTGGAATTTGTCCAACTGCAGCAACCGAAGGAGGCGCTTGCGGCGTTTCAGCGGCACTTGATCGATGAGTTGGCCCACACACGCTTGGCCTAGGCGCTGGCACGCCTGAGCGAGAGACAAGAACCGATGCCATGACTGGCATCGGCTCTTGATACGCGCCTGACACTTCTACGCCCGCATGCTGCGAAGCCAACCCTTGAGTCAAGCGTTGGAGGTCGGGCTTGCAAGGTCACTGTTCAGACAAAGTTCCGCACAAACGCCACCGCCCGCCAGGTTGTAAAGGCGTAACGTGCAGCCGATCTTGTTTGTCACCATCTGCACGATGGCCAATCCCAGGCCCGCGCCATTGGCATTGCCGCGACTGTAAAAGCGCTCGAACAGCCTTGCGATTTCCCCTTCATCGATCCCCGGGCCGGCGTCTTCAACCCTCAAGCAGACCCTGCCCGCCTCGTCCTTGCGCACCACCACAGCCACCTCGCTCCCTGGGGGAGAAAAGTTGAGGGCATTGGTCACCAGGTTCTGCAGGACAATGGCCAGTGCTACCGGTTCGGTTTGCAGCCAACACGCTTCATCACACTCCAATACCAATTCCACGTTCTTTTCCATGGCCAGTGGCGTGAGTTCGGCCAATTCTTCACGGACCAGTTCGGCGAGTTGCACGCGCTGATACACGGGGTTGTTCAGTTGCGGTTCGATGCGGGCCATGGTCAAGAGCTGGCTGGCGATGCGGGTGGCGCGATCGACCCCGTTGACCAGGAAATGCAGCGCCTCGCGCCGCTGTTCTTCAGTCAACGCGGTTTGCGCGTTCTGGGCATGGATGCGCAGGATCGCCAAGGGTGTACGCAGCTCGTGAGCGGCGTCGGCGATGAAGCGACGCTCGCGCGCCAATAGACCATCGACCTGTTCCAGCAGGCGATTCAGCGCGGTTTGCATGGGCTCAAGATCGCTGGGCAGAGGCTTGAGATGCAACGGCTGCAAAGTCTCGGTGGTGCGCCCACGGATAGAAAGGGCCATGGTCCGCAAGGGGCTGAGGCCCCAACCGATGACCAGCCAGATCAACAGCGCCAGCAGCGGCACTCCAATCAGGCTGGGCCAGAGGGTATGACGCACGATGCGCTGGATCAGGTCCTGGCGGATGTCGTCGCGCTCGCCCACCCAGATCAGCAGGTCCTGTTCAGGGTCGGCAAGGAGAAAGGCGCACCAGTCATTGCCGTTATCGACAATGTCGTGGGAACCCAGGGTGGCCAGCGACGCATCGAGAACCGGTGCGCCGGCGGAGCGCACCAGTAGCTGACCATCCCTGCGCCACACCTGGAAGGTCAAGCGCGTTTCATAAGGATGGGCAACGCCGTTTTCACCGACGCGACTCATGGCCTGGTCGAAGGCCTGGTACAGGCGGTTCCAGTCAGCTTCGCCGGGGTCGCGTTGGCGCAGCACGCCTTGCAGCAGCCGCGCGCTTTGGGCCAGTTGGGCGTCGTAGACTTCTTCTATTTCCTGGTGGCTATCGCGCAGCACCAGCCAGCTGATCAGGGCGTCACCCAACAGGATCAGGGCCAATACAGGAATGAGGATGCGCGCCCGCACGGAGGTCATGGTTTGAGCGCCAGTACGTAGCCAACACCGCGCACGGTGCGGATCAGCTCGCTGGATAACTTTTTTCGCAGGTTGTGGATCAACACTTCCAATGTGTTGCTCTCGACGCGGTCCTGCCAGCCATACAGCGCGCGGGACAGACGCTCGCGGGTCACCACTTTGCCGGGGCGCACCATCAGTTGGTGGAGCAGTTGGTATTCCATGGGGGTGACGATGACGTCCGCATCCTGGTAGCGCACCTGCTGAGTGGCCGGGTCAAGGCTGACGCCGGCGTGTTCAAGCATCGGTTGCGCGCGGCCCTGGCTGCGGCGCAGCAAGGCGCGCACGCGGGCCTTGAGTTCTTCGACGTCGAAGGGTTTCACCAGATAGTCGTCGGCGCCAGCGTCGAGCCCGGCGATGCGTTCGGCGGTGCCGTCGCGGGCGGTGAGCACCAGCACCGGTAAATCGTGCTGCTCGGCGCGCAGTTGTTGCAACAGGTCGAGGCCGTCGAGGCGTGGCAGGCCGAGGTCGAGCAGCAACAGGTCAAAGCTTTCGCTGCGCACGGCGTGCAGGGCCGCGACGCCATCCTGCAGCCAGTCCAGCGTGTAGCCTTCGGCACCCAGGGCTACGCGAATTCCCTGGCCGAGGGCACGGTCATCTTCGACAAGGAGCAGGCGCATGGCAAAATCTCTGTAGGAATCGGCGGCATCATGCCGAGTTCTGGCCGGGGGCATTTCAGCAAAATGTTACGACTCGTTGCCAACTAAGGTTGCCCTAAGGTTGGTTTTGCACTGTGCAATCTCCCACATCCGCTGAGAGCTTTTCCATGCGCAAAATTCTCCTGTTGTCCCTGATTATCGCCAGCCCCCTGGCTGTCGCCGGTCCGCAATGCACCACCGCAGAGCGTTCGCAATGGCAAGACGAAAAAGCCTTCCAGGACAAGCTCAAGAGCGAAGGCTACGAGATCAGCAAGTTCAAGGTGACCGATGGCAACTGCTACGAGATCTACGGCTTCGACAAGGACAAGCGCAAGGTCGAAATCTACCATGACCCGGTCACCGGAAAAGCCGTGAAGACCGAGATCAAAGGCTGATGCCAGGCGAATCCTTACGCCTGTGGGACCCGTTGGTGAGACTGTTTCATCTGTCTATCGCCGGGGTCTTTGTCGCCAACTACTTCTTCAACGAAGCAGGCGACGACTGGCACGTCTGGCTGGGCTATTACGCCATGGCCTGGCTGCTGGTACGAACGGTTTGGGGATTCGTCGGACCACGCAGCGCACGGTGGGCGGACTTCTGGCCCACGCCAGAACGTCTGGGTACTCACGTGCGCTCGCTGCTCAACGGTCGGCCACAACACCGCCTGGGCCATTCGCCAATTGGCGCGCTGGTGATGTTGTCGATGTTGCTGGCATTGCTGACTATCGGAATCAGCGGCTTCCTGATGCAGGAAGTCAATGCCCTCTGGGGCGCCGATTGGCCGTTGCAACTGCACGAAACCGCCGCCAACACGCTGCTCGGTCTGGTGTGTGTGCATGTGCTGGCAGCCGTTTTTGAAAGTATCCAGGTCCGCGACAACTTGCCGTTATCCATGCTCACCGGCCGCAGGAAGCGCCTGCCGGACGAACGTGCGCAGTAACATTTAATGACGCCGAGCTTGCAGGGTGACTATTGATGGGTGTCCGCTTCCTCAGCCGGATAAAATTCGCCCTCCTTCCCGATCTTGTTCAGCCGTTCGCGGGCGATCAGCTCAACGCTGGCCACGGCGGCCTGATCGTCAGGGTCGACCAACTGCAAGCACAGGCGCTGGACATTCTGATCGTGGGTGCCCTCGCTGAGCATTTCGTGGGTGAACACCTGGGCACCCCGCCATAGGCATAGCTGGGTATGAGTCCCACCGAGCCATATCTCATTGAATGGTCCAAGGTCGGTGGTAGCCAGCTGATCCACGGTGATTGTCTTATCCATTGCGCTGTACCTTGCCAATGAGTAGATTCAGGTAGACTTACAGGCGCAGCGGGTCGTTCCCTGCGTCTGACGAAAGCCCAAGACAGGTCTGGCTTAAAACACGGATTGAACCCCTTACTTCTCGATGATCTCGCCGCGCATCGGTGCCAGCCGTGCGATCAACCGATTTTGCACCGGCACCGGAACACGCTGTTCATCCATTGCAGCGATCAGGTCTTCAACCAAGGCATTAAAGTCACTGCGGCTGATGTTCTGCCCCTTGTGACTCTCGGCCATGCTGTCACCGGTGTAGGTGCAGGGGCCGCCGGTTTCCAGGCAAAATTGCTCGATCAATTTGTCGCGCAGCCGCTCGATATCAATCTTGCGAAAGCGCTCTACGATACGTTCATCACGCGCGATGTTCAGCAGCATGCCCTCGACGATCCGGGTGATCCCGGCCTGTGCGCCGAGGTCTTGATAGAGCGAGTCGTCCCTGGGCAAGGATTGTGCGCAGGCGCTCAACAGCCCGATCAGCACCAGCAGGACAATGCGCATCAAAAACTCCCCTGCACCGAAAGATATGTGCCGTTCTGGCGGTCGAGCGTCGCGATTTCGCCCAGCCGCGCGTAGGCCAGCACCACCGACAGATGTTTATTGGGAAAGTAACCGACGAACAGATCAGCCCAGTCACTTTCCCCGGCAAAGGACAGGTTGTCCGGTTTCTGCCGATACTCGACGCCCAGTGCCCAGCGCGGATTGAGCAGCACCGCCAGGGAGCCCTCCTTCAGCACGCTACGAGTGTCGCGACGGTCACCGCCGAACCCGAGCAACCCCAGCTCATTGGCACGGCTGTAGCGCAGGCTGCCGTTGAGCAGCAGGTTGTAGCCAAACGCCCCGCCCATGAATAACCGACTGGCAGCCAGATAGCCTTCGGTGTCGCTGTCCCGCCTGGCGCCGACCAGGCTCGGGATCAGGAAGTTGTTCTGGTGTTTGTACTCCAGACCAAGGGAAACCTGCGGCAAATCGTCGTAGATCACGTCACCGAACAAACGCACCTTCATGGCAAAGATGTCCTGGCCGAGGTTATCGTCGGGCAGGTTCAGCTTGTTCACCAGCGAACCCAGGTCGAAACGCTGCCGGGCAAAAGACAGCTCGACCCGGTTGTCGTAGGCCACGGCCAGCCCGGCGACATCCAGCCGATAATCCGGCAGATTGACCGAGGTCGCGAACGCAGTCGCCCCCCATTCGTTTTTTTCGCCGTAACCGGCCAGCACTGCCCAAGGCGTGATCCCGCCGCCGGCGGCACCCTCCAGGCTGCTGGCGCCACCGGTCGCGATCAAACGCCCGCCGTCGGCAGAAACAACCTGAAGGGCGAGTCCTGTGCAACAGGCGATCGATAGCCACAAACGTGAACTCATGATGTTCAATGAACCAGCGAAGAATGAAGATTCAAAGGCAACGCCACCCAGGCCTCGAACGCCGCGGCGGTCAGCGGTCGGCTGATCAGGTAGCCCTGCGCGGTATCGCAATGCCAACGCTCGAGTAATCTCAGGCTGTGTTCATATTCAACGCCTTCGGCAACGACCTTGAGCCCCAGGTTATGACTCATTTCGATGGTCGAGCGGACAATTACCGCATCTTCGCTGGTGTCATGCAGGTCTCGGACGAACGACTGGTCGATTTTCAACTCTTGCACCGGCAGTCGCTTGAGGTGCGCCAAGGACGAATAGCCGGTACCGAAGTCATCCACCGACAGACTGATGCCGCAATCGCGCAACAAATGGAGGTTCTTCAAGGCCCGCTCGGGCTCGCGCATGACAGCGCTCTCGGTGACTTCAAACACCAGCTGCTCGGCTGGCAGCCGATGCGTGCGCAGCAACACCACGACCCGACCAGGCAGATCGTCGCTGATCAGGTCTTCGGCGGATATATTCAATGACAGTTGCAAGCGTAACCCTCGCCCATTCCACTCCGAGAGCTGGCGCATGCCCTCGTTGATCACCCAGTGGGTCAGCGCCTGAATGCTTCCGGTCCGTTCTGCCAAGGGAATGAATTCGGCTGGAGAGATCGGGCCCAGTTGCGGATGCTGCCAGCGCAACAGGCCTTCAGCCTGGCGGACATGACTCTTCAGAATGTCCATCTTGGGCTGGTAATGCAGGAGCAGCTCACCGTTGTTCGCCGCGTGGCGCAAGTCTCGAATCAGGGCGATCTGGCGGCGGTGAGCCAAATCACGCCCGTGCTGATAAATCTGTAGATGACCCGGCATCTGCGCCGCGTCTTTCATGGCGATGGAGGCGCGTTCCAGCAGGGTCTGCGCGCTTTGCCCATCCGCCGGGTAGGCCGCTATTCCAAGCCTGCATTCCAGGGCCAGGTCGTGGCCGTTGATGTGCTGGGGCTTGAGCAATACTTGCTGCAACCTGTCCGCCAAGGCGACCGCCGCATCGCTGTCCATCCCATCGAGCAGAACCAGGAACTCCTCGGCGATCAGATGCGCCACGGTGTCGCCAGGGTGCAACAGGGCTTGGGTTTGCTGGCCGGTCTGACGGAGCAGCCGGTCGACCGTTTCGGGGTCGACCGTTTCGTTGATGGCCCGCAGGTTATGGATGCCCATGCAGATCAGGGCAATCGGCCGGTTGGCGGCAATTGCACTGCCCAGGCGCTCCATGGCCAATGCGCGGTTGGGCAAGCCAGTGACGGGGTCATGGAGGGCGTTGTGGGCCAGCTGCTGCTCCCGCTCGGCGATGCCGCTTTGCATCGAATTGACGGCTTTGGCCAACACCCCGAGTTCATCCTCCCGCTCCAATACCACGGGGGTCTGGTAATCGCCTTGACCGATGCGCTCCGCCGCCAGCGCCAGTGACTTGACCGGACGCGACACACCTCGTGCCAATAGCAAAGCGCCGACCAACGAGGCGATCAGTGCGACCAGGGTAATCGCCAGGATTTTTTCGTCCAGCGGAGCAAACGCTTGCATGGCCACGTCCAGCGGACTCTGCAAGAGTGCTATTACTTGCCCATCGTATTCGTTCGAACCGTCAGCCAGCAGCAGAAACTGACTGAGGAAATTGCGATCCAGGTGCTCCGTCAGTACCGCGCTGTTGCGGTTGGACGAGTTGAGCATCAAGCTGGAGACAGGCCCGCGCAGAACGTCTGGTTGCGTGCTGACAAGCTCACCAGGCCGTTGGTGATCAACGGCAAGAAACGAAACCTCAAGGTTGGTGAGTGAGCGCAACTCACTGGCAAAGGCCTTGTCCATGCTGAAACCCATCACCACCCTGGCAACAGGCAGAGGTGCGAGTACGGGCGTTTCCACCAACAGATGCGGTTTACCCTGCAACGGTACGATTACCATGGCCTGGCGCGCACGTTGCGCCAGGCGCAGCGCGCCATCGTACTGGAACAATGAACCTTCCGGCATGTTGTCGAGGGTACTGGCGAGCACCTCGCCGTCCATGCTCAGCAGAATCATGTCGCTGGCATTGATGCGCTTGCCATGGTTGACCAGCACTGAACGGATGGTTGCAGCATCCCGGCTGGCTACCGCTTCGCGAAAGCCGAAGTCGGCCGCCAATAACTGCACGCCATCGGCCAAGCGTCGGCCCTGCACTTCCAGCAGCCGCTCGAAGACGCGCGTACCGACGTCCAACTGCGCCTCGGACTGGCTACGCACCGCAGAACGGGTCGCTGCATTGACGCTGAAATACAACACGCCGATCACCCCCAGCGACAACAGGATCATCACCGCTGCGACTTGCGCCTGGAAACTATTGCGCAGTTTCACGAGCCGCTCGCTTGAATGTGTCGCCGAAGGCACTCGAAGCCGGAGCGGTTGCGGGCTGCTCAGGTAAAGGCTCCAGCGTCAGGGTGTAGTTCTGCTTGAGGCCGGTCGCAGGAAGTTTCACAGAACCGGCATCGATCGGTTGCATCCCCTTGAGCCGGGGATGCCAAAGCGTCACGCGGTACTCGCCGACTGGCAAATCGTTCAGCACCACATTGCCTTGGGCATCGCTGACGGCAAAACGCGGATCGTCGGTGACAAAGACGTAGCCGAGCATCCGGTCATGGATGTTGCAGCCCAATACCACCACGCCGGGCTTATCGAACAGCACCGGCTCGGAGGGGGTGCCCTCGTACAAGCGCAACTCAAAGCGCTTCGCTGGCGAAAACGAGTAGACCTGGTGGCGGATGTTGTCGCTGTTGGGAAATTTGATCGGGGTGCCGGTGTGCACCGCCAGCACATGGGGCGCAAATTGCTGGTTGCGCTGATCCATATTGGCGGCGGGAGGCGCCAACGGCGCACCGATCGGGCCTTGCAGCGTGACCACCGCGTCGGGCAGCCGCTGGCCTGTGCCTTCGTGCATCGCCACATCAAGCTTGGCCACCCCCGCCCACCCGACAGGGCACGCGAACAGTAACAGCAGTGCAAAAAGCGGGTTATTCCTGGACATGCCCATTCCATTGAAAACGAGGGTGAATCGTCCTGGTGACGAGACTCCTGATGGCGGCATCGGCAGTCACGCACTGATCGCCCATTTACCTAGGTATCGACCGCGTAGCAAAAACCTGAACAGGCAGCCCCGACATGACCGACTGCCGGCCTTGAGCCCCGCTGAAACGGCCGTTGATATTTTTATTCAGCCAAGTGCATCCAGTCCGCGTTCCAGAGGGTAGTACATGTAGCGGCCATGAACCGCTGCGCTGATCAAATCCTCAGGAGAAGCTTGTATGAACGCTAAACGATTGTTCTGCATTGTCGGTACTGCATTGACTGCCAGTTGCCTGTTCGTCGCGATGCCTGCTGCTTACGCGCAAGCAGACTTGCCTGAAAGCATCAAGGTCCCGGCCGGCCATAAGGTCGCGCTCGAAAGTGCAGGAGTCGGAGAAATCACTTATGAATGTCGTGACAAGGCCAATGCCACAGGGCAGACAGAATGGTTTTTCATCGGCCCGAAGGCGCTGCTGAACGACCGAAGCGGCAAGGCGATCGGCACTTATTTCGGACCACCCGCAACATGGCAAGCCAACGACGGTTCCAAAATCACCGGAACCCAATTGGCGGTCGCATCGGTCAGCCCCAAAGACCTCCCCTTGCAGCTGGTCAAGGCCAACCCCGCCGAAGGGAAAGGCGCAATGAGCGGAGTCAGTTACATCCAGCGGCTAGCCGTCAAGGGTGGCGTAGCGCCGATGACCGAATGCTCCAGTGCCAACAAAGGCAAGCGTGAGGTAGTGAAGTATCAGGCCGACTATATATTCTGGGCTGCCCAATAGATCACGATCGACGGCCAGTGGTCAGGGCAAAGTCGGCTACTCTTCTCCCATGAATACCCCCTTGCCTCCGGGCTTGGGGTCATGTTGCTGCCAATGGCTGGAAACCTGTCCTTGCCCGAACCTTACTTCGATTATGAAGCCCACCTTGCGGCATGCGCCCAAGGCGACCAACAGGCGTTGCGCGCCTTATACGATCAGGAAAGCGCACGCGTGATGGGCGTTGCTCAGCGAATCGTGCGCCATAAGGCGTTGGCGGAAGACATCCTCCATGACGTCTTTATCAAGATATGGACTCGCGCCGCCAGTTTCGACCCGACCAGAGGCTCGGCCCGTGGCTGGATATTCAGCATAACCCGACACCTGGCCCTCAATGTCGTGCGCGACAACGCCAGGCAAATTCAGCTCGACGAGCACAGTGAAATGGCCTCGGACGCTTTGGCGTCCGTTGACGCGCCGAACAGCGACACGTTTGAGTACCTGACTCGTTCAGGTCGTATCTATACCTGCCTTGAACGATTGGAGCCGGCCCGGCGCAATTGCATACTTCATGCGTACGTGGACGGTTATTCACACTCCGAAATATCGAAAAAAGTGGGCGCACCGCTGGGAACCGTAAAGGCGTGGATCAAACGTAGTCTGGTGGCGTTGCGGGAGTGCATGGGATGACGACGAGCGCAGAGGATGATCTTCCCGAAAACATCGAAGAACTGGCGAGCGAATATGTGTTGGGGACATTGCCGGCCAATCAGCGCAAGCAGGTTCGACAGCGTCTCGCGCAAGAACCCGCCCTGCGCGACGCGGTCGATGCCTGGGAGCAGCGCCTGGCTGCCTTGACTGAGCAGGCAGAACCGCAAACACCTGGGCCCCTAGTCTGGAGGCGTATCCAGAACAGCCTGGACAGTCATGGCCAGCGAGCGCCGAATGCCCCACGGTCGAGATCATTGTGGAATTTTCTTCCGTTATGGCGCGGGCTCGCCGGGGCAGGCATCGTTGCAACATTGCTGCTGGGAACGCTGCTACTGACGCGCACGACCGCGGTCAGCCCAACCACTTACCTGGTGGTGCTGGTAGCGCCGCAAAACCAGGCACCTGGATGGGTCATCCAAGCGACCGACTCCAAGCAAATTCAACTTATACCGCTGGCGGTGGCACAGGTCCCCAGCGATAAAGCATTGCAATTCTGGACCAAGGCGGACGACTGGAAAGCGCCGGTATCCCTGGGTTTGGTCCGGCCTGGACAAACGCTGTCGGTCCCGCTCGATAAATTACCGCCGTTGGAGCCCCATCAACTTTTTGAACTGACTCTTGAAAGTGTCAATGGCTCGCCGACCGGAAAACCCACAGGGCCGGTGCAGTTCATCGGCCGGGCCGTGAAAGTCCTCTAGCACCCTCCTCAAAAATCACGCAGCCCACGCTGGGCATCGGTGGGCACTCGATAGACTCGCTCTCGTGACGCCTACCGGAACGAACTACTGCGCAGACAAGAGCTTTTTCACTTCTGCGATGATGGCGCCTATCTCGAATGGCTTTGGCAGGACTGCATCAAACAAATCCGATCTCTGCATACCTATGTGCGCCTGGGCACCGCTCATGAGGATGATTGGCAAACGATTGACGGACGGAAGTGCTCGCACAGCCGTGGCGAACTCCAAGCCGTCCATGACGGGCATCATGAAGTCGGTAACAATCAACGCTGGACGCTCCCTTTCGAGAACTTCGAGTCCCTTTCGACCATTGCTGGCTTTTACGACCATGAAGCCTTCATCCTCCAGCGCGAAGCTGAGGATGTCAGCGATCAGATACTCGTCGTCGACGACCAGGATGGTGGTCATGTTAATTTTTCAACCTGTTCAAAGACTTATGAAATCGAACCAGGCAAGGACTCAGTGGCAACTGAAGGTTCATTCCTCAAAGCCTTTTTCAGGAAAACATCTTGATCACGAATCACCACCTCGAATCGCGAGGGGTCATAGGAGCTATCTCGTACCTTAAGAATGGAAAGCGTCCTGCTTAGTTCAGCGCGACTCTCAAAGAAACGCATCAGCATCAGGTTGTCGACGATGCTCGACAGGTCGGAGTTCGGTGAGCTGACCTCAGAACCGAACAGGTCGCGCATTTCCCAGGATGCAAATACCGTAACGCCTCTGGAGCGCAGCTCATTCATGAGCGCACTGTAGAAATCGGTAATCCGTCCCGGATTTGTCGAAACGCGTGTCATCCCGCTCAGACTGTCGATGAACAGGCGTTTGATACCCTTCTCCTTGACGATGCTCAGCAGTCTTGAGCCGAGTCCATCCAGCAGCCCTTCGGTGGTTGGCTGCCAGACAATGCTCAACGCCCCGCTCTCCTCCATGGCTTCGATGTCGATGCCCAGTGAGGATCCTTTCAGGCGCAGCCGCTGTGGACTTTCATAGAACCCAAAATGCAAGCCTGGGGCATCAGGTGTGGACTTGGCCAGGAATTTGAGACCCAGCGTGGTCTTGCCGATCCCGGAGGGCCCCATGACCAGAGACACACTGGAGCTGTGTAGCCCTCCGCCCAATATATCGTCGAGGGAATCAATCCCACTGGCGATACGCGTCATGTCCGCACTGTCGGAAGAGGAAGGACGGCTGTACAGGCTCTCGAGACGCGGATAGACAACCAGGCCGTCATCAGTGATTTCACATTCGTGAAGACCGGTCAGTGCGCTGCTGCCTCGCGTCTTGCGTAGTTGTATACGTCGTACGGAACGAGTGCCGAACAGCTCCTCTCCCATTTCGATCACACCATCAACCATCGTGTGCTCTGGGCTACCGTCGTCAAGCCGTGAACTGGTGAGGAACAGTACGGTACATCCGGCGAACGCTGCGTGGCCTTGCAACTCCAGGATGAATTTCTTGGTGTCGATAGGCGAATCGGCTTTGGAGCGCGCATTGAGCAAACCGTCGACGACCATGACCGTAGCCTTCTGCCGACTGATCTCACGCCGAAGCAGTTTTACTACTTCATCGAGACCTTCGTTTTCCAACGTATCGAATGCGCTGACGAACTGGATTTCAGCGCCCACTTTGGATGAGTCGAAAAAGCTCAGGGTAGAGAGAAACTGAAAGAGACGGTCATGCGACTCGGCCAGCAGTGTGGCGACTAAAACACGGCCTCCATTACGCACGTGATGGAATCCAAGCTGATTGGCGAGGATCGTCTTGCCCGAACCTGGACGACCTTGAATTATGTATGAAGCACCCGCGACCAGCCCTCCGTTAAGCAGAGCGTCGAGCCCTTCGATTCCGCTTTGAAGGCGTTTTAGCTTTTCCACAATGTGACCCTGATCTAAAAAAAACAGGCTTTTAAGCCGGATGAATGAAATGCTAACGCCAATTCGAATTCGAGGCCATTCAGGTTCAATAGAAAGTAGACGTGGGAGATCGTTCGCTTTGGGTCGTAAGTAATCATTTGAAATGTCCGATCCCTGGACATCAAGGAAAACTGAAGTGAGCGACAAGGAAAGGCTGCTAAACGATATCTCCGTCATCCTGGGCAGTCGGACGCGCAGGTGCTGAGGAAGATGCCTGGACCTGCGTACCCGCGAGCGGCTGCATGGGTATGCTCTGCCCCTGAGCGGCCTGGCTTTGAGGGGTGGCCGCGGAGCGTTGCCTCAGGGCTCCAACGCTTTTATTCCAGGCTGACTGGGAGGTGGTGCCAATGGCGCTGGCAACGCTAGTGACTCCATCCCCTACCGCTTGAGCTGCATTTTTTGTGTGGTTGGTCGCTGACACCGCTGTCTCTTTGGCAAATCTGGCGCCGGTGAGCGATGTCTTGAGCGCAAGCTCACCGCCTTTGACCGCCACCCTGCCCGCTGCATCTGCGCCCCCTTCTACCGCTTTTGGTACATGGGCATCGACAGCAGCGGTGGCTTTTTTCGGCACTGATCCACCTAGCGAGGCGCCAGCTGCCCACAGCCCGAAAGCCAGGGTACCCAATACGTTTTTTACGCCCTCCGAGGCTGCGGTAGCCGCCATTTTTCCCAGCTCCGTGGACTTCGCCAGGTTGGCTGTGGCGGTTGTAGCCGCGCCCATTGCAGAAAAACCGCCAATCAGCAGACCATTTCCTACAACACTGACCGGGTCTACTATCTCTTTCAAGGCATCGCCACTGATGACCGCATTCAGCGCCGTGGCCGCGCCTTCACCCAGCCGCGTGGAGACCATCTTGACCAGGGCAGTGGCATCGAGATCCTTTAAGGTCTCGAAGTCATCCAGCCATTCGGTATCTTGATCAATAGGCTTATGAGCCTGCCCTTCCGGTACAGCATCTCGACGACCATAGAGCATTGCAGGGTCAGCCAAATGGTTACTGCGATCACGGCTCACATTGTAATGCTCGATTGCAATACCCACGATGATAGCCGTGACCGGTCGTAGGGCGGGTTGCAGGATTGCATCCAGTTCCTCTCTGCCAGCAGCCGTCATGGCAAGCGTTGATGCGTACATTGCAGTGTTACGTACAGCAAACCCGGTAAGCCATTTATTAGCTTCGTCGAAAGCATTGCGCAATGGACCTTTGTCCAACGCCAGCAGCTTCTCCGCCACCGATGCTTGAAGCGCCGGGTGCAGTGTATTGCTCTCGGGCTTAAGGTAATAACCAGGCTTGAAGCCCGCGATCGTCTTGTTACCGGCAGCATCCGCCATACCGGCGTACAAGCATGACATGGCGTTCTCTATAGCCGCTTGGCGTACCGTATTGGCATGCTGGCCCGCTACCTGGAGGATCGACGGTTTGAAATTACCGGCCTCGGTCAGCGCCGCAAAGGGTGTCCCCCCCATCCCTGACTTTATCGACGCAAACAATCTGTCGGCCCTGGCTGCGTTTTTTTCCGCCTTCTCCATGTCATGGACGGTATAACCCCCGGCCTCCAGCCGTTGGGCACGGTCATCGCGAATGGCGTTCAGCTCC
Organism: Pseudomonas sp. R3-56; assembly: GCF_051132075.1. Classification (NCBI taxonomy): domain Bacteria; kingdom Pseudomonadati; phylum Pseudomonadota; class Gammaproteobacteria; order Pseudomonadales; family Pseudomonadaceae; genus Pseudomonas; species Pseudomonas sp. R3-56. The sequence goes on from NZ_CP071657.1 coordinate 3,583,925, forward strand.
GCGTTGCGGGCGCTTGAAGCAGGGGCAGCGGGTTGATCGGAGTCAGCTTGTGTTTCAAGGTGAGCCTCGAAATGGTTATGAAGCCGCGTGCGCATTGCTACCCCGATATCACCGAGGACCGGAGAGTGAGAGGCCCGCAGTGTTGTTTCCTGCTGTATCTCATCAGGTGGACGGGTCAGCTCGCGGCTTGTACCTACATTAATCGTATCCATGGCGTTGTCCTCTTGGCATCGGCAGATAGATGAATGCGAATGACCCCGGTATGAGCGGCGGCATCCTCACACCTGAGTGGCCGTGCCGGAAGAAGCGTTCCAAGGATGTAATAAATTTGAAAAACCGACGGTCACAACTGAAAGGCTGACCGTTCTATTTTTTTTCATCGTAGAAGGCGATGCGAAGGCCAGGCCGGTCCTTGGAAACAAGAATGTCGATGCGATAGCTAAAAGTCGCTGAGCAATGGAGCTACTGATAAGAAAGAACCCGTAGCTTTTCCCCAAGACGGGCCCTTCTCATCCGAAAATCTTGCATTCCATGCGCGATGCACACATATTTAGCCCATGAAAGATATGAAACTCGAAAACATAGTTGGGGCGCTGTCGCTGGCGATTTCTGACTCTATCCACCAAGGCACTCAAGACCAAGCTCCGGAAGTTGGTCCGGCAGCTGCGGCTATTGCCTTGCTCGGTCACGAGCCAGGCATGTCCATAGAGCGTTTGAGGCGAGCATTGGGATTGTCTCATCCTGGAGCCGTGCGCCTGGTTGATAGGCTTGTCACCCAGGGTGTAGTGGAACGGAGACAAGCAGACGCTGATCGGCGTGCCGTTGCGCTCCACCTTACTACCGCAGGAAATGCGAACTGTGCTGCCGTGCTAGCAGTCCGCCATGAACGTATAGCTCGTGCTTTGGAAGTGCTTGATCCGGATGAGCGCGAAATCCTTGGACGGATAACCGAAAAGCTACTCAACGGCTTGGTGAATGATCTCGATCAAGGCTATTCAGTTTGTAGACTGTGCGACCCTGCGTCTTGCACGAATTGTCCAGTCGCAGATGCGTTGAATGAAAATCCCTGCACTGGCCATCTCTAAGACTGGAAGGGCAAGTTGGTCTGTGATGATTCTGGTGGCTACAAAGCCAGCTTCGAACTCGGGGTGACCGAGATCGGCTGTGTGGCCCATGCGCGGCGCAAGTTCTTCGAGTTGCACGCTGCCAACAAGAGCACGCTCGCCGAGCAGGCCTTGCGCTATATCCAAACAATTGGGCTGAAAACCAAAGCAGATCATGGGCTCTTGGGCGCAAGAAATGGCATACGCTCCGACTGACCGAAAGAATAAATATCGGCGGTGTCCATGAAGTTGATTCCTTGCGCCAGAGCGTGGGCGATCAATCTGTTGGCTTCGCCCTGTTCAACCGCGCCGATTGCAGACCACATACCCGCGTTGGCATTACCACCGAGCGTCATCGTGCCCAGGCACAGCTCGGATACATACAGGCCCGTACGACCAAGTCGCTTGTATTTCATGACTTCTCCTTCGAGATCGATGGATGAAAATGAGCACAGCAGCGGGCCAGTATCGTCGACGCGAGTGGACATCAGACAGACTGAGATTTACCGGCTCGGAACTGTCCGGCAATCAATGCGACGCGCGCGCCATACAGACGCGCGGTCTCCAGATCTCCCGATGACATCTCGTCAGGAGAGGCATCCGCAGGCGTCTGCGCCATGGGCGCGATGTAAGAACCCATGCGGTTCAAATCGTCGCGTTTCGACGCCTTGACGTTCGCTGGTTTGATGTCCAGACCAACCCAGATCCCGGCGTGCTGCCCAGAGAGCAGGAAGAAATACTCAAGAGTATTGAGCTTGTCGCCGTTGATGCTCGCGCTATTGGTAAAGCCGCCAAAAATCTTGTTTTGCCATGCGCCTTCGAACCAGGGCTTGGAAGAGGCGTCCGCGAATTTCTTGAACTGCCAGCTAGGGCCGCCCATGTAGGTAGGCGAACCGAAGACGATTGCGTCTGCGTCTGCGAGTATTTGCCAGGCATCCTCGGGGAGATTGCCCTCGGGGTCGATTGCAACCAATACAGAGTCGGTGCCAGCGCCTTCGGCAACGGCAGCTGCCATTCGTACGGTGTGGCCATAGCCTGAGTGATAAATGATGACCGTTCGGATTGGCGTGGAAGTTGAGTTCATGAGTGCTCCCTTACAAGTTCTGGAGTTGTTGACAACCTGAGAGTTACTCTACTGAGTCCAAAATGAGTTATAAACCATCCGAATCCGAACACACTGTTATCCAATCGGTGAACAATGCCCAATCTTCAGGCACTTTTGATTTTTGCCCGCGTTGCGGAAATGATGAGCTTCACGCGTGCCGCTGAAAGCCTGGGAATCCAGAAGGGACGGGTGTCGACGGTGATTCGTGAGCTGGAACGGGACATGGGCGCGACCCTCCTGCACAGAACAACACGCAGCGTGCAATTGACCGAAGACGGTCGTAGTTTTTATGCACGTGCGCGTGACCTGCTGGCCGAAGCTCAGGACGTGCAGTCCATGTTCGCGAACAGCGGCGCCCCTCTGAGGGGGAGATTGCGCGTAGATATGCCGACTGAGTTGGCAAAGACCGTCGTGATTCCCGCTCTACCGCAACTACTCAAGGCCAATCCTGAGTTGGAGCTGGAACTATCCAGCACGGATCGCCGTGTCGATCTGGTTCAAGAAGGGTTTGATTGCGTGATTCGTCTCGGGCCGATCATGGACGACAGACTGATCGCCCGCTCGCTCGGCAAACTGCGCATGATGAACGTGGCGAGTCCAGGCTATCTGGCAAAGTACGGCATACCGCAAACACTCGATGACCTCCTCATCCAGGGTCACCAGATGGTTCACTACACGCCGACACTCGGCGCGCGACTCGCTGGTTGGGAATATCCGGAGGGAGACAGCTACGCATCACTTGCGTTGCCAGGGGCGGTGCAAGTGAATAACGTGCAAACCTATCATGCTGCGGGCCTGGCGGGGATTGGACTGATTCAGGCCGGTTATCTGGCCCTTGCGCACCACATCAAAAGCGGCGATCTGGTGGAGATTCTGCCCGATCTACGACCAGAGCCGCTGTCGGCGTCGCTCGTAGTCGCGCATCGGCGTAACCTTTCCCAACGCGTCCGGGCCTTCATGACTTGGATTGAGAGTGTTTTGGAACCCTATTTTGATTAGCCGCTAGAGTGGGCAACATACGCTGCAGCCCCTCGGTGAGGATCACCAGGCTCACCCCTAACAACGCAACGTCTTTTATCAGGAATGTGCCCAGGAAGTTCAGCCATGGAAAACCTCCCGATCCGGCCTCCCATATCGGCAATACCAACATCATGGAAATGGTCGTAAAGAAGGTCAGCGATGCTAACAACCCACCTGCGATAGCTGCTCGAGCAGACCAGGGTGAAGCGATGAGCAGCAATGCAGTCAGTATCTCGACTACACCTAATAAGTACGAGGTACCGGCTTCGCCAAGAACTGGATAAAGCCAGGCCAGCCATGGGGTGCCACTGATCAGGGGTATGAGTACCTGCACCTCGATCTGCGTGAACTTGAGTAGACCAATCATTAGCAGGGGAAGAACAACGCCGGACAAGACAATTGCCCGACTTACGTTCTCGAGTCTCGAAATGCTGGAAGTGAGAGCAGCCTGGCTGCTGGTGACGCTCGTGATGTGCTGCATGAGATTCTCCGATTGCCGATATGTGCTCGAAGCATATATCAGCTATTGGCAAAATGCATGCGTCACGCATATAATATTTCGCTATGAAGCCTAAGCATGTCGTAGATACAGCCGGTACTGGCTAGCGGCTAAGGCGTACGCGGTGCCTCACACTGAACGCGCTTTATCTACCTTTATCGCAGCGATCACCGATGGTTACACTCACAAAGGTACTCATCATGCATAACCACGCGCGGTTCCATCTTGCGGCCCTACTGACAGCCGCCCTAGTCACGGGTGCAACCTACTCACCGTCGCCCACCGCAGCGCTAGCGTCACAGACGTCGACCGCAACGACGGCACCGCCCCATAAACCTGCACTCGCGGGCATCTACGCCTTCACTCTGGGCAAGTTCCGCATCACCGCACTAAGCGACGGGACGCTGCCCCTCGATCTACATCCGCTGCTTAGAGGCATCAGCCCAAAGCAGATCGACGCAATGCTGCAACGCGGATTTGCTCGCAACCCGCTGGAGACGTCTATCAATGCCTACCTCGTCGATACTGGCTCACATGTAGTACTGATCGATACCGGTGCCGGTGAATTGTTCGGTAACGTTGGCGGCAAGCTACCCGAAAGCCTGGCGGCTGCGGGCTACCAGCCGGCGCAGATCACCGATGTGCTGATTACCCACATCCATACCGATCATTCCGGCGGCCTGACACGCGGCGGCCAGATGATGTTTCCCAATGCGACCATCCACGTCGGCCAGGCCGACGTCGACTTCTTCCTGGACCGCGCCAACCTGGACAAGGGGTTAACGCCGGCTTATCTGGAGCAAGCGCTGAAGACGGTTGGCCCGTACCAGCGCGAAGGAAAGCTGAAGCCATTCGCAGCCGAATCCGAAATCCTCCCGGGTATCACCGCCATTCCCACGCCGGGACATACCCCGGGCCACAGCTTTTTTCGGGTCACAAGCGAAGGCGAGAGCATCGATTTCTGGGGCGACATCATGCATGTCGGCCTCATCCAGTTCTCGCGGCCGGAGGTGACAATAACCTTCGACGTCAATCAGAACGCCGCTCGCGCCCAGCGATTACGACAATTTGAGGCTGCCGCGAGTGAGCAACGGTTGTCAGCAGTCGCTCACTTGCCATTTCCGGGCATAGGCCACATCAGGCGCGAAGCCGGCAGGTATGAGTGGGTACCCGTCCAATACCGCAATCGCGACTGAAGGCCTTACACGCCTGCTTACCAGTTGTAACTCACTTTGGCGGTAATCTCGCGACCCGGGTTGTAGAAGTTCGCTGTGCCGGAACCGACCACGTGCTGCTCATCCAGCAGGTTGCTGACGTTCACCGCAAGGTCGGTGCCCTTGGCGATCTCGTAGTTGAAGGCGGCGTCGAACAGCGTGGTGCCATCGCTTTTGCCGGAGTTGGCTGCATCGAAGTAATAAGAGCCGACGTAGCGCGCACCCAAGCCAACGCTGACATCAGTACCGGGCACGTCGTAATAACTCCAGAGCGAAGCGGAATGCTTGGGCGCCGTGGAGAACTCATTACCCTTCAGGGAGCTGCCGTCGTACAACGAACCGCGCAGTACCTCGGACTCCATATAGGAATAACCGCCTATCAGGCTGATGTTCTGCGTCACCTGCGCCTTGGCCTCCAGGTCGAGGCCACGCGCCCGCGATTCGCCCACCGTCTGTTGCTCGATGATGCCGCTCGGCAGCACCACGGCGATGGTGACGTTTTCCTGGGTCAGGTCATAGACGGCTGCGGAGAACAGTGCGTCCATTCCCATCGGCGCATACTTCACGCCCACTTCGTACTGCGTGCCCGTCTGCGGGGTTACGCCAACCTGCGGCGGCGAGACGGATTCCACCATGCTCACATAGGTGGACACCTCGTCGTTGACGATATAAGTCAACGCACCTCGGTAGGAGGTTTCGGAGAAGTTGTCCTTCTCAGTGGATTGCAAGCCTTTGCTGGTAAGGTCCATCGAGTCGTTGCGCATACCCGCGGTGACGATGAAACGCTCGTAGAACGACAGGTTCTGCTGAAGGAAAACAGCCTTGGTGGTCGCGTCTCGCTTGTTGACGGCATACGGCGTGATTGAGCCTGGGACGCCAGTAAACACAGGATTTTTAATGTCAATCGGGGTCGTCAGGGCGTAGACCGAGCTTTCCTTGGTGGTCGAATCGAGGTACTCCACGCCCACCAGGCTGCTGCTGTCGATGTTCTCGAAGCGGGCATCGTATTGCAGCATCAGATTGCCGTTGAACTGGTCGGCCTCAGTGTCCGTTCCAAACAAATACCGGTCAACGGTGGTACCGACACGTCCGGCGCTGTCGCTGAGGTAAACGTAGCCGAAATCATCGGTCAATTTGCTGTAACGCAGATTGCTGCGCAGTACGAAGCCGTTGTCGAAGTCATGCGTGACGTTACCGCTGAGGCTGGTGCGCTCGACATCATGAAAGTTGTAGCTGGGCTCACCATAAAACTTGCTGCGGTCGTACTCTTTGTCCCGCGGATAGCCGCCACTGTTGGGCGAACTTTCAGTTTTCAGATAGTCCAGAATCACGGTGGCTGACGTGTAATCCGTGGGTGCCCAGGTGAGGCCACCCATCACCAACCGGTTATCGTCCTGTGAGTGGTCGTACTCGCGGTCGCTGTTCTGGCCTTTGGCAGTAAAGCGGCCAGCCACGGTTTTCTCGTCGTTCAGCGCATCCCCCACATCGATGCCTGTCTCCACATGGTCAAACGAACCGTAGGTCACGTAGCCTTGGCCAAACTGCTCGAAGCGCGGCTGTTTGGTCACGAAATTCACCGAACCGCCCGGGTCCGCTGGGCCAAACAGCGTGGAGTTGGCGCCACGCAGAATCTCTATGCGTTCATAAGCGAACGGATCTTCGCGTACGCCGCGCATCGAACTCAGGGTCAAGCCGTCACGGTAAGTGGTGGCCTGGAAGCCCCGGATCTGGAAATAGTCGTTGCGGTCATCCGTACCATAGAAATCACTGATCACGCCCGGCGTGTATTGCAGCGCCTCTTCGGTGGTGCTGACGCTACGTTGCTCCATTTCCTTGTTGGTAACAACCGACACCGATGCCGGCGTATTGAGAATGCTGGTTGCCACCTTGCCGCCAACCCAGAGCTCCTTGGCAACTACCGAGTTGGCGTCGTCGTCGGCGCTGACCCTGACCTTGGCATTGATGATGAGGGGTGCCAGGCGGTATTCCTCGACGTCCGTTGCGTCGAGCTCCAGCGGGCCGGCGGGCTTTGGTTGAGGGAGCAGTAGATAGGCATTCGGGCCTTGCTGTTCGATTTGCAATTCGCTCCCCTGCAGCAACGATGACAGCGCTGCCGACGTATCGAGCGTGCCATTCACGCCAGCAGTGGTGCGGTTCGCGACACTTGACGCGTCGAAGGAAAGACTGATGCCAGCCTCGCGCGCAAAGCGGTCAAGCGCTGGCGCCAGTGGGCCGGCAGCGATGTTCCACTGCTTGACTGGGTTGCTGTGGTCAGCGCTCGATGTTTGCGCCAGCGATGGCAATGCATAGCTGCTTACGATCAAACCCAAAATCGCAGCGTGCAAGGCACGATTTAATGGATGGCGCTGTGAAACAGGGGACGAACTCATTTTCTCGCTCCAAGAAAGGACATCGGCAGACTGGCCTGTATTCCGGCCTTCCTTAGAGGTCGAACGAGAATGAGAAGCTACCTCATTATTTTTCAGCTAGCACAAATTTTTTGATGGGCTCAGGTGGCAGCGGTCACGGTCACCCAATAACGGGTTCGATAATCAATGTTCAAGTGCAGTGACTGCGCGACCAATGCCAGGACCTGATCGTTGTCGGCGAGCTGGAAGGTGCCGGAAACGCGAAGATCAGCGACCTCTTCGGCGCAGCGCAGCACCCCGGGGCGATAACGCGACAACTCCACGATGAAATCATTGAGGCGCATATTGCACGCACTGATCACCCCGTCCCCCCAGCTCCATAGATCCAGGCCGTTGTCCCTGAACATTCGGGTGCCACTTGATGAGAACAGCAGCTGGCTTCCTGCCTGGACGCTGCGGCTCGCAGGAGTTTGACTGGAGCCGAGGAAAACCGTGACTGATCCTTCCTGAGCCGAGACCAGAGTGCCATCATCCAGCTCGCGTGCCAGGAAGCGGGAACTCTGAGCGCGCATGATCCCGTCACGTGACTGCACCCAGAACGGTCGCGCTTGAGGCGAGTGTCGATCCGCGCCGACATTCACGATGATTTCACCACGTCGCAGGATTATCAGGCGTCGCTGGGCGTCGAAATCGCTGTCGACGGCGCTATCGCTATTGAGCTGGATCAGGCTGCCATCATCGAGTTGGAAGCGTCGTTGCTCGCCGGTACTGCTGCGCTGCTGCGCAAGCATGGCGGGTACGGGCGTATAGTCCCGGCCGAGCCAGGCTGCAGTGCTAACAGTGGCCAATAGGCCCAGCAGCTTCAGGCTTTCCCGCCGCCGCATTCCATGATGGGTACCACTAAGGGTTTGTCGGGCCAATTGAGCTGGCACGCCCGCAAATTCATCCCCAAGCGTTTCCACACGCTGCCACGCCAACACATGCTCCGGGCACTGCTGCAGCCAGTGCTCGAAAGTGCGCTGTGTTTGTTCATCGGCTTGATTGAAGCGAAGGCGCACCAGCCATTCGATCGCCTGCTCGACAATGGCCGGATCGAGCGCCTGCGGCTCATGCCTCGACATAACGCAAGCGATAGCAGTGCTGCAGGGCCGTGGCCAGGTCGCGTTCCACCGTCGCACGGGAAACACCCAGCTTTTCGGCTATTTGCGCGCAGGTCAGACCGTCGAGTCGGGCAAATAAAAATGCCTGGCGAACTCTGGGTTTCAGCATACCGAGCATGCGGTCTATGCGCTCGAGCGCATCGAGAATCAACAGCCGGCTTTCTTCCGAGGGAACCTCGTGCTGAGGCAGCAACGTGACGCTTTCCAGGTAGGCACGTTCGAGTTCACGACGACGATACTGATCGATCATCAGTCCGCGGGCGATACTGCTCAAATAGGCCCGTGGTTCGCGCAAGGGGCTGGACTGGCGGGATTTGAGCAGACGTACGAAGGTGTCCTGCGCCAAATCTGCTGCGTTATCGCGACATCCAATGCGTCGGATAAGCCAGCCGTGTAACCACGAGTGGTGGGTTCGATAGAGCAGCCCTAGATCTGTGTTACCTAGCGTTTCATCGCTGCGCATCGGAATCCCGGCAAGTACATGATTGATAATTAATCGCATTCTACTCAGGGGCTAGGCCTTAGGCAAATACGTGGCGATCGGTGTCCGTTTTTTGGGCACGTTGCGCTGGAAAAACATCGGAACCTGAGTGGCTGCATTTGGCCGAAAGCTGCCAGAGTCAGAGGCTTCTTTGCTGCACGATGTGAGTCGCATGGGCGTCTTGAGTTCGTGTGAAGCCGCAGCGCAGGTAAAAAGTGCTTCCCTCAGAAGTTTCGGTGTAAAGACGCACTCCTTGAAAGTGCAAAGCGGCGTGGGCAAGCAAGGCGCTAACCAGTCGCCTGCCAATCTGTTGCCCCCGTGACGCAGGAGTTACATAAACACGCCGCAGCCTTCCTATGCGGGTATGCGTGAACGGATCAACAGACAGACCTCCAACGCCCACCAGTTGCCGGTCTAGATACGCTGCCATTAGGCATTCGCCTGGCGCATCGAAGCAATTGGTGCCTGAATACCATTCCGAAGTCAGCCGAGTGATAAACCTGAAACCTTCTGCCACAGCCTCTTTCTCAAGGGCATAAATTTGTGACGGCATGTGCGTAACCCGTTGAATCTCCATTGGCGGTCAGTCCTCCCTAATTGGGTACGAAGCTTCTGAGTTGCTAGGGATCTTGATGTGCGGACTGTGCGCACGCAAGCGGCAGCTACCGACCCAAAGAGGACACCAGTTGCCGGAAGAAATCGGCGCAAAAGCAGCTTCCGATCAACAATCGAATCTCAGGTTCTGTGATCCACACCTACAAGCCGCATAGGAGTTCGCGCCTGACCTGAAGAGCAATTGCTGCGAAGCCCTTTCCAGTGCCGCGCTTGCGGGGCGCGTAGTCCTGATTAGCAGAAACATCCTCCCATTGACTCACCGATTCCACGTACCTGTGAGTGTTATCGGTATCAATTTCAAACTCTATGAACCGCTCTGCGTGAGTGAGCAAAAGACCATAAAGGCTGGGCATACCGGGAAAGTCGACCTCAAGATCTAATACGACGGTTTCTGACCATCTAATGCCTTTCGACTCGCTATAGTTTTTTAAGGCGAGGGGAATCCCTCTGGCCAACCAAGCTTTGGCGGTTACCATGAGTCTGTGGGCCACAAGAGCATTTTGCTCTTGCACGTTCAGTTGCCGCTTTTTTAACAGACGCTCAATGTCCACTTCAATTTGCTCAAAAAATCGTCGCTTCCAGAGTGACGATGACCTAACAAACGCGCAACGAATCAGGCGACTCCCATCGCCACTCTGCTACCCGGTCCGCGCGGGGCGTAGCGACGTCCCGATGTCTTTACCGAAAGACGTCTTTCGACCCAAGGCGGTCATTCGGCAAATCCTTTGACCGACGCCAAAAGGCGTTTAATGCAGTCAGCTCTTCTGACGCAGAACTTGCATGAGCTGCTCGACGACGATGGCTTCGACGAAGCCTTCACTGGACCCCACGTCAAAAGCAGCACAACAAGCCGATGCGTCGCCGTCGCAGAGACGGTAGACAGCAATGACACTGCTCGGTCCGCACCCGGTGTGCCCGCATAGCGAATACCCGCCATCAATCGACCCTTGCATCACGCCAAGGCCATAGCCCGGCGTGATCCAAGGGCGACCGGGAATCGGGCCGCCCAATGTTCGTGCTTTTTGCATTTCCTGAAGCAAGTCCGTGGGGAGCAGGTCTGCACAAAAGAGTCGATCCAGAAATAACGCTGCGTGCGAAATGTGGCCGATCAACAAGCCGTGGTAAACCCAGGCAGGATCATAACTTGAGGAACTTCCAAGGTGGGTCGTTTGGAAGTCTGCTCGCGTTTTTGCAAAGCGAACGCCCAATAAGCCCAGAGGAGAAAGTGTCCGTTGAATTACCGCTTCATCAAGCTTCAGATCAGTCAGCCGTTCAATTAGCCTGCCGACAAGCAGGTAGCCGACATTCGAGTAACGCCAACCGTTTCCGGGACTATATCGGAGTCGAGCACCGTCAAGGCGTTGCATCATTTCAACGGCCGGCCAGGCTGGCTCACTATTTTTAACGGCGGAGTGATACTCCGCAAGTTCTCCGTAATCAGGCAGACCGGCCTCATGCCGTAGTAACTGGCGTAGCGTAAAAGGCTGACCAAGAACAGGGTGGTCCAATCCGACCAGCCCGTCACGCACCAACGATAGGGCCGTAGCAGCCAAGACTGTTTTCGTGAAACTCCACCAGGGGGCCATCAGTTCTGAGCGATCAGCCGCTTGTACCTGACCATTTGAAACGAGTGAACTGAGCATTGGCTTCCTTGGAGTCTCAAGCGGATCGGCAGCTTGACAAGATACCTCAGTCATTCCTTTCGCGGAGGCAAAGATCAGCCGTTGCACTGTCCTGAACGACTGCTCTTGGCCGATAGCTGCCTGTCACGAAGGGCTGCTATCGACCCATTGCTGCCGGTGGCGAAAGGCAACAATCGGCCATTCGCTGCCACTCGGGATCGATAGCAGTTAGCCGTTCTATGCCGACCATCATTACCGCGTGCGCTGGTTAAGTCGAATGCACACAGTTGGTCAGCAAAATGCTATTGACTGGTCGATAGGTCACGCGCGAGCGCTGCAGCGTTGCGATGGATACGGGTGACCAGAGGGCTGACCCAAAAAGATGTCAGCACCACTTTCGCTGCGTCACACGTCAGTCAACTCGAAGCCGGCAAAACAAGTCAGACAGTCAAGGTCGCTGGAGATTTGGCCCTTGCACTCGGCCTGTCACCTTCTGCGCTACTGGCTGCCGCTGCCGCCTCCAATTTGGGGACTACGCCTAGAGCTGTGCTGATGAAAGCAGTTGACGACCTGGAGCGTCTTGGGCTGATCGATACAGTTCCGCCAGCATCAGCGCAAAGCACCGATAGCCCTCACCCGACCAGCTCGCGGGCTGCACGTACACGCTCGCAAGTCCAAGAAGTGAAAGCTCGGGGGCTAACCCAGGTAAAAGTCTCTAGGGATCTGGGGATTCCGAGGTCGACAGTTCAGCGGCACTGGCACTGAAGTCCCCTTGGTTCCGATAATCAAGCCATGAGATTGTTTACAGCTTAATTCTTGGTCGGCCGGCGAGCAGCATTGTCCTGTAAACATCTAATATTTCGCAGATCAGTTTCAGGGCGCGTTGCGTCCGCTGTCGGGCTCCAGGAAGGGGATTTACCTTATAACTATCACGCGTCATGATGCCTCGAGGGCGGCGCTCAGCAGAGCCTACCAAAGGTTCAGGATTGCGAGATCTGTGATGGCTGACCAATTCCACTATCCAAGCAGACAGTGCAAGACCTGTGGCATGGAAAATCCAACGCTTAGGCACTTGGTCATATAAGGAACAGGAATTTTTTACAACATGGATAGCATAGTATGAGGTGGAGCAGGTTTCGAGGTGGCTGGCGGAAAAGCATCATCGCAGTGGTGGTTCTTCTACTCGCGTTTTTCAAGGATTTTTCGACCATCCTTGGGCCTTGGGCACCCTACATCAATCCCCCAAGCTCATCCGACGGTTTGAACTCCAAATTGCTAGGCATGTGGGATGAGAAATTCCAATACGCTCAACACAATGGCGTGGTCGGCTTCGAGGGCACTATTGAGTACTTTCGCAACAGCACATACCGAATTACTGGTCTGCTGAAGAGCACTACCTTTTTGCCCGTACCATTCCTTCCATACGCCACAAGCTATAACTTCGATGGCAATGGAGAGTGGCAGGCCACTGATGATGAACTGGTAATCAAACTGCTGAATGTGAAAACGCGAATAACCGCCAAATCGATAGCTGGCATGAGCTTCGACGTCCATGGCACCTCACCTCATCAAAGTGCTGAGGAATCCGAGATTGAGCGAGGTCTCCTCTTGGCTCAGTCCCAGCGATATGACATTCGCAGCATGAAAAAGGACGAAGTCGTATTGGAAACGAATGGCCTTTTCGCTGACAGCTATGTCATCAAGATGACCCGAACCAAGCAGCTGTACATGAGATAGCAGCATCACGTTGCGAAACGCACCAGCCCTTCCTTGCCATTCACCATCTTGTTGGAAACTCCTCCTTGTCCGAACAGCTCGTTAAATCTCCTCTGGAATGGATCGACGTTGCAATCAAAATACTGCCCTATTTGGGAGCTGCTGCGTTGATGATCTACGTGATGCTCAGAACCAACGCGATGTTCTATGTGGTCTACCGATGGCATCAACTGTTGGGAGCGACAAAGGGCTTCAACAGCAAATTTGCGCAGCGTGTGTGGGCGGATCATGAAGACTTGCAGCGCTTCAACCTGTGGTTCGGACTGCAACTCAGGACGTCCAAACATATGGCAAAGCTGCTTTCCTGGATGAGTCGCCATGAACTGACTATCGAAGAGCTGTGCCGAGCACGTCGCTACTTCGATGCAAACGAGCTTGCCTTCAAAATCCCCTCAAAGCTTCGGCGCAGAACCGTGCGAACCATGATGCTGCTCGTAGCGGCATTTCTGTCCTTGGCAGCCTACGTGTTCACTCAGACCCCGTACGCGTTGCTCACGGTCAAAAAAACTCATATTACGTTCTGGGTTCAGCCAAACGGCGCCTTCAATGGCACCGGCAACTGGTTGCCGTGGGGTGGCTCTGCCCAGTGGACAGTAGACAATCAATACTGTCTGTTCTCGGATGGCCTGGAGCCCTTCAAAGATCAGTGGGACAAAGAGGTTGTCTGCAACCTGGTGCTGGGCAATTCCAATCAGAAAATCGAGGACATCATCGGTGAGCAGTGGGCGATCGGAATGGGGGTGGGCTGTGCGGCATTTGTCTGCCTCATTTTTCTAATCTTCATCATGCTTTGTGAGGTCAACGCCACGGCTTTGGAGAAAAAGGTTGCCGATGTGTCGGGGAGCGTCTAGTGGCCTGCTCCCGTTCTTGCCTTGGGCAGACGCTAGCTGTGTAACCTGCTGCCCCAGCACCACTTCGCGGAGCGATGCTTTTGACAGCTAAATGTTTCCTTCCGGCAGTGGGCTCGAAACCTATTGCAACAACCATCGTCTCGGCTGAAGCAGGCCAAATTCCTGAAGTCGCCTGGTTTTGCTGGTATTTTTATGCCACTAATCTCATGCGGGAAAAAGCAACCATGCAAGCAATAGCCACAATGCCCGCACCTGCAAATGTGAGAGCCAGAAATGAACTACGTTGAATTGGTTCAGCGCCAAGCCGAGGCCGTCTTTGGCAACAAAGCAAAAGCCGACAATTGGCTGACCCAACCGAAAAAAACCTTCGGTGGCAGCACACCATTGGAGCTCGCTCACACTGAAGAGGGATACAAGCTGCTAAAGGCTGAGCTTGAAAAACTCAGTCATGGATTCGCCTGTTGACTGTCCCACGGAGGAATCACGATGTCCAACTCAGACCTACTCCTTCCCTTCTGTACAAGATCAATCAGAACCAGCTAGCGCTCGAAGCGGCAATCATGGAGCTTACGCTGTGGGTCGAACGACACGGTTCAGCGGAGGTTGCTGTCAACGTTCGGGGCGCTTTGGATACCATCAGCAAGAATGAAGAATTCATCAACATGACCCTTGCAGTGCTCATGACTCCGGAGTGACCAGATTCGATCTGAAATTAGTGCTCTCGCCCAGTTTTCCAGAGCCACAGTGGCCCACTTAGGGCAAGTCACCTGTTCGAGTCCAGCAGTCCAGGAGGACTCCAAGACGCCAGCCGCAAAGCAGCGTGGGGTTACGCCTGGCAAAAATCGATGTCAGAGATTCAGCGTTAATGCGAACCTGCATCGCAGCGCGACGAATGGCTTTACAATTGGAAAAGACCCGATGCCCATGACTGATGATGCGTGTCCAAGTCGTGAACGACGAAACCGGATGTGAGCTATTTCCGGTTGGTTGTCATCTCAATTCTGTAATAACCCGCCTCTAAGCCTGTTTAGCCGCTGCTTTTCTGCTGCGGAAAGCCTTAACTTTCGCGATCGTTCCGCAAGCTCGACCATGCGGGCCCCCTTTGGTCATCCCACACCAGCGCTTGCTTGAGTTACGAGTTTTATCAATAAATGCGCAACGACAATCCGGACAAATTTTTAACTTAACAATCTCACCTTTGATGATGAGGTTCGCTGCTACACATAGTAGATAACCGGCAACGTCACCCTCATTTGACACCATGGCCTCCGCCGTTACCGAAGAGCCATGGAACATCACGCCGATGTGAAGCCCTTTCTCTACGAGTAGCTCGGTTAGCCGGCCGTCGGCCCCCTCCTCTCGCAAAATAAAACAACGCAACGAATCTCGCACTTGGGTCAGTTCATTTCCTATAGAAGCGTTGCGCTTTAGCTTGGAAAACCGCCCGAATCGCTTAGACCAAGCGTCGTCAGACAGCAAAAGCTCCGGAAGCTCGTCATAAAACTCACGGGTTTCATGAGAGATCGAGAACGTATTGGCTACAGCCCTGAGAATTTCGAGCTCAGTGGTCATTTTTTTTCCGATAGCTTGCGAATGAAATATTTTTGCAAAAAAATGAGACCAAGCTAACCTCCTAGTCGGCTTAGCCGGTTACGCAACGATGACAGGCGCCCCACCCGCCAAATTTGGCGCCGAAGCGGAGTGTTCCACCGACATGATAGCAAGCCTCTCCTCGAACTACCGGAAGGTGCCAAGAGACATGTGGCCCATCCTTGGAATTCAGTTCGTCATGAATGCGTCGCATTTCATGGTCGTTCCGCTCCTGGCTGTCTATTTGGCAAGTACCATGGCGCTGACATCCTTTCAGGTCGGCTCCGTCATGGCGGCGAATCTACTGTCTGCCCAAGTGTTACCAATCATTACTGGCACACTCGCCGATCGTTTCAATGCTAAACGTTTTCTCATCGGCGGATTAGCTATGCGGAGCTTTGGTCTGATCGTGTTCGCATACGTAAGCGATTGGCGAATGCTAATGCTAGCAGCGACCATCATGGGAACGGGGGTCGCTTTATACGATTCGGGGCTTTACGCTATCTTTGGTCGACAGAACAAAGAATCGCGTACTCAAATTTTTCTCGTAAATAATCAGATGCTGAACGCGGGGGTGATAGTAGGGCCGCTTATAGCTGCTATTGCGGCCCACATTGACATCAGATTGTCATTCATCTGCAGTGCAGCTTTATTCCTGGCTCTAGCCTTGGCGAGCTGCGCAATAAAAGTCGAGAGCAAAGCGCTATCCACCGCCGGCAATATTGTACGGGACTTGAAAAAGGCGGCTTGCGACCCGCGAATGATAAGGTTGATAATAACTTGTTCGCCTTGGTACTTCCTCTTCGCGCAACTCTATGTATCGTTCCCGCTTTATTACGCTGAAATCGCTGGCCAAAATTCAGCCCCAACAATTTTCCTGGTCAATGGTATTGCAGGAATAGCTTTTATGTTTGCTTCAATGGCGTTCATCCATAAGCTTCGCCCAGCAACCTCACTACCTATTTTGTACGCAGTCGCTGCAGTTTTCTATGCTTTGGTTCCCGCGACTCAACTGCCTATATGGTTTCTAGTTTTTGTAGTCCTCTACACTGCGATTGAGACGCTAATGCTACCCATGAATGAAACTCTTGTCGCTGAAATAGCTCCGATCCAAAGCCAGAGCACCTATTTCGGAATAGTTAGCGCTGCATCCGCCATAGTTGGCGCTGTGGGATATTATGTAGGTAGCTGGTTAGTGATGAATAGCTCCGCCCTCTTCACATGGTTAACATTAAGCGTGATATCCGGCATCGGATTCGCATTGTCAAATCACTTTAAGCGTGCACTGCTATCAAGCAACGAGTTCGCGCAGCCTAAATAAAAGCCTGAGCCCGCATCTGGCAAGGCTAAAAACCCAGCTTAATTCCAATATTGAGGCTTATCATGGACGGATCACTGCTGCGCTCAAATTATAACGTCATACCACCTGAAATTTCACATGGCAACGGTGCCACGTTGTTCGATGAAGAAGGGAAAAACTATATCGATGGCAGTTCCGGAGCCATGGTTGCCAATTTAGGCCATGGCAATAACACGATCGCCGAAGCCGCCAGCAACCAAATTAGGAAAATCGCCTATACGTACCGAACTCAGTTTACCAACGCACCAGCAGAAGCTTTAGCGGATAAATTGATTACACTTGCGAAAGATAAATCCAAGGTATTTTTTCTCAGCTCAGGGTCAGAAGCCACAGAGGCAGCCGTAAGATTAACTCTCCAATATTGGCGGGAGGTTGGTCTTCCAACAAAACGGAAAATATTATCCAGAAAGATTAGCTATCACGGCAACACGTTGGGCGCACTATCGCTCTCGGCCGATGCGCGTAGGCACGCTATTTTGGACATAACCGCATTTGAGCCTACGGTACCGCCATGCTATTGCTATCGATGCCCGAAAGGCTTGAACCCTAACACTTGCAACGTAGACTGCGCCGACCTTCTGGAAGAATCGATATTACAAACAGGGCCCGATAATGTGGCGGCCTTCATCACTGAACCCATCATAGGTGCGAGCGGCGGTGCGATCGTGCCTCATCAACTATATATGGCAAGAATCAGGGAGATCTGTGATAAATACAATATATTACTTATCGTTGATGAAGTCATTACAGGTCTAGGGCGAACGGGCGAATGGTTCGCAATGCATCACTGGCAGCAAAGTTCTGACATCACGATTCTGGGAAAGGGTTTAAATGCTGGCTTTACTCCCCTTTCAGCTATTCTGCTGAATGAACGAGTACATGAAGCTATTAGAGCAGGCTCGAGACAGGTTTCATTCGGACATACACACAGTGGGAATCCATTATCGACGGCAATTGCTTTGGCAGTGGTAGAGGAAATCGAGAAAAATAACCTTGTAGAGCGATCAAGAATCAAGGGGGCGGAGCTCGGCAAAACCTTGAAGGAAATAGGAAGCCAGTTCGACATGGTGGGTGACATTCGTGGAATAGGAATGTTGTGGGGAATTGAATTTAACCAACCAACCCCCCATCGAACACCCTATCCCAAAGACGCTGGCTTGACCGATCTCATTATAAAAACCGCACAGAGGAATGGACTTATTGTTTATCCATGCCGCGGCCTAGTAAATGCCACTTTTGGCGATGCCATTATAGTGGCCCCACCTCTCAATACTACTGACGCTGAACTTGCCAACTTAGCATCAAGACTATATGAAACAATATCGCAGATACATGAAGCTAAATCCAACTGAAAGGAAATCGAAATGGATACTACGTGGAATGAAAATCAAGCTTCTATTCGTGCTGATTTTGCAACTTTTGGGTACCGCATAGCAGACCGCGCTTCGAACTCAAGAAGAGAGCGACAATTCGATCATATCTCGTGGGATGAACTAGCCTCGACAAGCTTCTTTAAGCTAGCAGTGCCAAAAAAATATGGAGGCACTGGTAACGGATGGTGGGACTTTGCAGCTGCCTTCGAGGGACTATCTACAACGGCTGGCGACCTTGGTTTTTTGCTAAGCATTATTGCTCATATGGGAGCAATAAGGATCATAGCCGAAAAAGGCTCTGAGGAGCAAAAACAGACATACTTGCCGCGTCTCGCAGCGGGCACGATTGCGGCTACAGCAGCGACAGAGGAAAGCGGAGGATCAGACGTTTCTCGCATTCAAACCAAAGCAACAGAAAAAGGAAATGAACTCACACTCGAAGGCATTAAGAAGCATATCACCAATGCTCCAATAGCGGACATCTTTGTCATCGTAGGTCGACTTGCCTCGCTGCCCGAAAAACGGGATATGACTTTGTTTATTCTGGATAGAAGTAGTTCAGGCCTCACTACCGCACCAGCAGAAGTGATGTTCGGAAATGAGACTAGCCCCACCGGGGATATTTTGATCCACAATGTCGTAATCGATTCCAAAAACATCATCACTCCTCCAGGGGAGGGCCTTCAACAACTATACAGTATGCTCACGTTAGACCGTCTTCTCTATTCATTGGTCAGCGCGGGCTACCTCGAACCTATCCTCTCATCGGCCATTACTCGAATAACTGGACGACAATCCTTCAAGCGGCCAATGCAAGAGCATCAGTACGTCCAAGAAAAAATTGTTCATATAAAACTTGCAATGGAGAACTCTCGCCTTCTTGCCTATGCTGCGCTCGACAGAATGCTCAAAAACCATCCCGAAGCAAATCTCATGGCCTCCGCAGCCAAATACGTAGGCTGCGAGAGTCTATGGACGTCGGCATATGAATTCCTTCAGCTCCATGGGCATTACGGCTACGTAACCGAGGAAATCACCAACGTCATAAAAGATACAATTGCAACACGTATCGCAGGCGGCACGAGCGAAATTCAGAAAGTTAATATATTCAACCAACTGATTTCCCTTCATAAAACCGCTTGAGGGCAACATGATGCATCTATTGATCGGCGCCGAGCAAAAAAAAACAATCATTGTGACAAACGAGCAAACAGACGAAGCATGGGGCGGGAGCTTTCACGTTCTATCTAGCCCCGCGTTAATTGGCAGCGTTGAGATGTTATGCGCAGAATTAATCTGCGATCAACTTGAAGCAAAAGAAACCACAGTAGGCGTAAAATTCGATTTTCTGCATCTCGCGCCTACACCAACCGGTCGAGCGATAGAAATAATAGTAAAGCTTGTAGAGGCAGACGAAAAAATGCTGACCTTTTCAGCTGAAGTTAAGGATACCAAAAACAACACCGTAGTGTTTAAGGGTTTTCACAAAAGAGCTGTAGTCCAGCGAGAACTATTCATTCAAAAAATTCTCAACACATGAGCTTTTAAACTTAAACCATTACACGAGTTCTTACAGTGCCAAAAATTATCATTGGAAACGTTGATAACGAAAGCATGCTCGGCGACCGATCATTTCTTTCGTACGACTTTAAATGCGGTACCGCAATGGCTGCGTCGCGTCTGGCGTGGATTGCGGAGGAAGGCGATATTATTATTCTTCCCCTCATTCCGAATACAGAAATGCAGGAATACATGGATCTTATCAAAGGACGGCGTGCGAACTCGATAACCTTCATACAGCCTCAATGGGGCGATCAGGAATTCACGCCGTTAACTGAGGAAATATTACTGTCTAAAGCAATGATCACCGAAATTAAAAAAGCGATGGTCAAAAATGCAGACTGGACATTACTACCTTACATGTTTGATAGAACTATTACAGCACTTGCGCGAGAGTTGTCCATATCAGAAGGAGACTCTAGCATAGGTTATCTGGCCGAGGGTGGAGGTGAAATCCTAAACGATAAGGCGCTATTTCGCGCAATGGCAGCAAATAGAGGAACAAATCTAGCCCTTGGCCAGCGATGTGGCAGCCTAGCTCAGCTAACGGCAGCATTTAGCCAGCTAATTGAAGTGACCGGAGCGCTGATTATAAAGCAGGATAAGAACTCCAGCGCAGATGGAAATGTGATAGTGAGCATAAAGCCGCTGCAATCAACACAAGGTTCATCAGTCTGTGAAATAATTGACCACTCCGACATTAAAGAGGCCGCGAATAGAACTTGGTGCCGACTGTCATACGCCGAGGCGGCTACGTTGATTGTCGAGGCTTATTACGAAGTAGAAAAAATTCTTTACATGGAGTTCTACGCTGATCAAAGACTTAGAAAGCCAGTATTTCTAAATTGGGGCGAACAACGGATGGAACCGCTGTTTAGAGGTTTCGTCATACCACCTGAGTTACCTGGGTACCAAGCTGCTACGTTCTCAAGCGGAGCAACTGAGCTAGCAAGAATGTGCTTAGATATGGGTTTCCAAGGACTGCTAGATGTCGACGGTATCGTCACAACAGACGGGGAAATTATCTTCAATGAAATTAATGCTCGGGCAGGGGGATGTTCGCATTTTACATGTAATTTGCGAGCATTTACTTGGACACCGTTACGGCGACCGTCATGTGATTATGGCGCATAACAAAATCCCAGCAACCAGCCTAGAGCGCGCGTTACAACTGCTAAAGAAGTATGGACTTGCATTTAGCGCGGACAGCAAATCCGGCATTATCATTACAGTTGATGACACCGAGCGGTCGGGTGTCATTGAGTTTTTGTGCATTTCGAAAGACCGCATTTCTGCAGAACAGCTTGAATCAGAGTTTGAAGACCATCTTGTAAGTGACGTAGCAAAAAGCACAACTTCCGCCCTAACACACTAATTCAGCTGTAAAGTCCTATGAGCATTCGAGGCGAAGCAATCATGAAATATAAGGGTCGAGGCGTAAAAATCACAAAATTCAGCTCATATTTACCTTCACGCACAGTATCAAATATGGAGTTATCCAAAAAAAACAAACAACATCCAGAATGGGCGTTCGATAATCTCGGAATAAAGTCTCGCCACATTAGCGCGCCTAATGAGTTAGCGTCCGATATGGCGGCGGCGTGTATAAAGAACATGTTCCAAAATAAGAGCGATACATTGCTATCAAGCGTGGATCTCCTAATTCTAGCAACTTCCTCACCAGACCAGCAAGCACCGTCAACTGCTACGATAACACTTAGCAAGCTTGAGGCTAACGGAATACCATCTTTTGATATCGCTGCAGTATGCTCAGGCTTTGTGGTCGGCCTGATAACCGGAGCTCAATATATTAAATCTGGAATGTATGATTGTGTACTGGTTGTCGGTGCAGATTGCTTCAGCAAGTCTACAGATTGGAACCGAAAAGACAGTGTGTTCTTTGGTGATGGAGCCGGAGCAGTTCTTCTGGAAGCGAGCTGGGATGAGGCATCTGTGTTCGAGTCAAGTATGTTATCAGACGTCACTGGTGTAGCGCATTTCGAAATACCTAAGAACTCAAGTTTTTTTGAAATGGACGGGAAACAAGTATTCAAGTCAGCGTCTTCTTTAGTACCCTCTGCAATTGAACGGGTACTAAAAAATGCCGGCCTGCACCCATCAGATATAGATATTGTGATCCCTCACCAACCATCAATAAAGCTGCTGCAATCGATCGCAATAAGTGCGGGGATACCTTTTAGTAAATTCCATACAAATATGGAATCCGTCGCGAACACAGTCTCTGGAACAGTTCCGATTGCTCTGTGTGACGCCACAGCAAAAGAAAAAATAAATAGTGGAGATACTGTGCTTTTTTTGTCAGCTGGAGCCGGGATGATTGCGGCAGCGGCGGTAATGACTTGGGCGTAGATTTGAAATGGCCTGAGACAGGATAAGTAAATTTACTCATCGATAGCCGAAGGTAACTTTATGAGCACTGACTTAAAGACTTGCAATGAAGATTTGGTTAACGAATGGTCAGCCGCTGCCAGAAAATACATTTCAGAGCACGCTTTATCCGGCGGGGAAAAGGAAAGGTATGATGGAATTAAAGTCAAGCCGCTATATACCCCACTGGATCTAAAGGGAATACCCTATTTAAAAACTCTTCCCGGATTTGCTCCCTTTTTGCGGGGCGTCATCCCAACTATGTATGCATCGAAGCCTTGGACGATCCGTCAGTATGCTGGCTTCTCAACAGCGATCGAATCTAATAATTTTTTTAAGGCTGCATTAAAAGGTGGCCAACAAGGGATCTCCGTAGCATTTGACCTGGCTACTCATCGTGGATATGACTCAGACAATCCACGAGTTGCTGGCGATGTGGGCAAAGCTGGAGTAGCGATTGATACTGTTGAGGACATGAAATTACTTTTTAACGGAATAGATCTCAAAAATATCTCTGTGTCGATGACTATGAATGGAGCAGTGCTACCAATACTCGCGTCGTTTATCGTAGCCGCTCAAGAACAAGGCTTATCCTTATATGATATCCGCGGAACTATTCAAAATGACATTTTAAAAGAGTTCTTGGTAAGAAATACGTATATTTACCCGCCAGAACCCTCTATGAGAGTTGTACGCGACATTTTGTCCTACACCTCGGCAAATATGCCAAAGTTTAATTCTATTTCCATTTCTGGTTACCATATGCACGAGGCAGGTGCATCGGTAGCAATGGAGTTAGCGTTTACCATTGCGGATGGCATCGAATATCTAGAGTTATGCAAGACCCAGAACATCGATATCGACCTTCTTGGAACTCGTATTTCTTTCTTCTTCGCAGCAGGTATGGACTTCTATCTGGAGGTGGCGAAATTAAGAGCAGCTCGCGTTTTGTGGTACGAAATCATGGGGGAATTCGGTGCGCGCACGGACAAATCTCGAGCAATGCGAGTCCATACGCAAACATCAGGCGTCTCGCTCACCGTCCAAGATCCTTTAAACAATATAATTCGTACTACAATCGAAGCTATGTCCGCCGTATTTGGTGGCACCCAGTCTCTGCACACCAACTCATTTGATGAAGCTATAGGACTGCCAACGGACGAATCTTCGCGGATTGCGCGCAACACACAACTTATCCTCCAAGAAGAAACAGGCATACCCGATGTGATAGATCCTTGGGCTGGCTCTTACTTAATGGAAAGTCTCACACAAGAGTTAATAGAAAAAGCAAAAGAAATAATTTCCGAGGTTAGAAATCATGGAGGCATGACCGCAGCAGTGGCCAGCGGCTGGGCAAGAACAGAGATCGATAAATGTGCGGCTCATAGGCAGGCCGATATCGATACGGGTAGAAAAACCCTTGTAGGCGTCAATAAATATCAAACAAACTCTGACAGTTCAACACCTTATCGTGAAGTATGCTCTAGATATGTGCTAGCAGCTCAAATTGACTCTCTTGCGCAGATAAAACTACGTCGCAATACGACTTCTGTCAACCAAGCCTTATTAAATTTAAGAGAAGCTGCTAAGGAGCCAGACGCTAACCTTCTTTCGCTGACTATCGATGCCATGCGTGCCCGTGCCACCGTTGGGGAGGTATCGGAAACTCTAGCATCTATATTTGGGCGTCATGAAGCCACCCCCAACTTAGCAGAAGGTGTTTACGCCTCATCTCACCCTCAAAATGCGGACTGGCAGAATATCAAACAGCAAATTAGTTCTTTCCAATCACGGCATAATCGCCCCCCCCATGTTCTAATGACTAAACTGGGTCAGGATGGCCACGACCGTGGGATGAGAATGCTTTCGGCCGCTTTTAGCGATCTAGGCTTCCATATAACTGTAATGCCGTTATTCAAAACACCTGAAGAGGTTGCCCATTTTTCAAAACTTGAGAATGTAGATGCAATTGGCGTTTCTTCGCTCGCAGGCGGTCATAAACGTTTGATTCAAGATCTTTTCATAAACCTTAAGCTTATAGAAATGCACCCTATAGTATTTTTAGGGGGCATCATTCCTCACGCAGACCACGATGAATTGCTCAGCGCGGGAGTTAGCGGTATTTATACCCCAGGATCAACGGTGGCTGCGTGCGCTTTGGATATAATTCAAAAAATCCTGCACCGTTTCACGAAAGTTAAACTAAAGTCTCAATTCATTAAATGCCCTTCCATTCCACCTATGAACATCCCTCTTTAAGGAGATTCAATATGACTACAGTTAAACCATGCGTAATTCAGAACCTGATCGCATTCAAAAATTATCTTAAGCAATCTGCAAACGAGCTTAATATCGATCGCCCACTTGAATGGCTGGGCATGCTGATCTCTGGAAATCAACTACAATCAGTGCATTCCTATCAGCGTCCTCGGCATTATTTCCCTGGACTGTCTGACAACGCGTGGCACGATCCTACGACTGTTCCCTTTTGCGCGAAGCTCGAAGAAAACGCGCAGAAAATCGCGGCTGAATACTTTGGGATAACCAACTCAGACCCTGAATCACCATACGTTCAAAATGGAGTTGACTTCATCACCGGTACCGAATGGCGCGCAGCATTGCTAAAGAGCTGGGATTTTAAGTCTGATCAATGTCAAATCTACCCTAAAACGGCTGATCTTTTAAGTGATTCGGATTCTGCAGAAACGGCGATGTTCTCAGTTGTTAAAGCAGGCGGCAAGATTCTTCCCCACTGCGGCCCTTGGAATACGAGGCTAACTGTTCATTTGGGTTTATCCATTCCAACAGAGTGTCAGATTCGCGTGGGTGATGAAATAAGAACCTGGACACCTGGCTCAACGTTAGTATTCGATGATAGCTTTGAGCATGAGGTATGGAACAATAGCGATCAATCGAGGGTTATATTATTGGTCGATGTATGGCACCCCCAATTAAATGGCGAAGAGCGGATGACTCTTGAGCCCATGCTTAAGCTATTAGATGAAGATCACAATGGCTACTATACATTAGAGCATGCTATAAGCTATGTTAATAAGTACCTAGCGTTGCGTTAGTGCAAGCCAAATGCCAACACATCATGCATCAGAACCTTTATTCGGCTGGCACGGCGACATGCGCAGATGTACTACGACCACTTTGGCTTACACGGTCTCGTTGTCGGCGCCCATCACTGAACAAGCTCGCGAACAAAGCGTACGCGATCCTCCAGAATCGGACGTTTACTATTTCTCAATCATGAAATAAAAAGGCCCTTTCGGGCCCTCTTGTACGCCAAACAAAATCACTTGGTCAGCCAGGACTCAACGGTGTCAGCACCGTGCTCAGCCTTCCAATCCTTCAAGCCTTTGTGATTGCCACCTTTCGTTTCGATGATTTCGCCCGTGTGCGGGTTTTTATAGACCTTCACCTGACGAGCTTTCCGGGCACGAGTGTTCAGCGCAGCACCTTGAGCGCGACGACCTGCATGTGGATCAAACAGGTTGATCACATCCTTCAGGCTGTAGCCGTATTTCCCGAGCAAATCACGCAGCTTCGTTTCGAATTCGATTTCTTTCTTTAGGCCTGCATCACCCTTGAGCGCCTCAAGGGCCTGGAGCTGCTCGGCGAGGTGTTTTTCGAGTTGGCGAAATTCTGCGAGCTTGGACATGTTGATTCTCTAGGTGGTTAGTCGCCTAAAGATACACCAAAGCCCACAATTGGGTTAGGGGTCAGCGATACCCGTGAAATGAAACGTCGCTGTAGTTCGCTCTTTGAAAGCAAGCGTGCCTAGGTTCACTGCTTATTTCCTTCGTCCTTAGCTGAAAGCGGCGAATGGAGGTCAACGTCAACCTCACCGGCTCGGTAATTGGGTTGTCCTGCCCGTCTTGCTGGCGACGTGTCGCTCCGAAGCAGTCATCAGGATATTTTGAGCATCGTCTGTCGGGCCTGTGTGTGCCCCATCGTTGTTAACCAGTTTACTGATGTGTAAACCTGCGCAGTTAACACGTCAGAAAGTTAGTTAACATGTGGCGGGGCAGATGCCCAACGAGAAGCCAGGCTCTGGACGCTTTCGCGCTAAGGTGATGTTTACAATCCCAGGTCGCGCGCGATCTGATTATCTACAATGACTCCTGTCGCCCCGGTCGACTTCAGAAGAAACCGCTGCAAGCAGCCGTAGAGGTGCTCCCGCAACGGAGCGCGCAGCGATACGAAGGTATCCCCCCTCCTCCATGCACTGATCCCAGCGTTGGTCAGCACAGCCCCTAAAGCTTCATGCCATTAAGGCCGATGTCTTTGGCATAGACGCGATCGAGCTGATGAAGACCTGGACGTCGTTTGTAGTTATGAACCGCTTTCGTGATCAGCGCGTCGAACTCAACATTTGGCAGGCCCTGGTGCGCCAGCGTCCAGATCTGCCGCTCTAGTCGATAATCCATTCCCATCTCACACAAATTACAGCCGTAGCTATCCGTCATCGTATCGTCTTCGGTTAGGCGCTGAATTTTTTTCCTTCAGAGTTTTCATTTGTAGCCAAAGAGAAGGCGGCGGCCTTGCCGCCGAAGGCCGACCTCCCTGCCCGGGCACCGCGTAACTTTCACATAAGGCGAGAATCGAGTACAGCAAGAGCAACATCACAAGCGGAGCAACAGGCTAAAAGCAGAAGCATAACAGTGGTGGCCTGCCCGCCGGCGATGTCAGGACTACCCTGCTTTTCTTTTGCTCTCAAATATAAGAACTCCGTCTCGTTTAAAAATTTTCAAGGGGGGCGGTGGAAATAAATCAGGATGGCCGACAGATGGTCGATGAATCGACAGTTTGGCGATGCCTGCTATAAGCATTTTCATGCCTACGCGAAGGATGCGAGCCCGGCTACGCGCCGAAATCTTTAGCTTCCGGCACCACCCCGTACCCGGCTAGACTGGAGTTCCATCCCATACATAGCTGGCTGAGCGTTTATGCGTTCATAAGCCTGTTGGATTGCATTGATGCGAGGTGTATTGACGCAAGGGAAGGTCATTACGACCACCGCCAGGGTCAGCTATCGGCAAAAGGGGCCCTTCGCACCGTTACGGTAGAGCCGATATCTGGCATTGGTTCGAATGCTTTTAATTTTTTCTAATGACGGTGCACTATCATAAATAGCTTTGAAGAATAACTACGTTCTGAGGTACGCATAATGCTTTATAAGTCAATATTAATGTCGGCGCGAGCATTGTTAGTGGCTGGGTTTCTGGCTCTTGCTGGCTATGTCTACCCGAGCGAAATGGAAGGAAAGAAAAACTGTAATGAGGAACTGGCTGAGCTCAGTTACTTGCCACTTGCATCTGGACTAAGCATAGAAAAACGTTCCATTGGGAACCTGCATGCCGTTGTGGGACGAGATAAGGATGAATGCAGACTCCAATATCTTGAAGGGGCAGTTATATGGGATGGGAAACAAGCGTACCCCTATGGCGTGAAAATTGATGAAAAACCAAATAAGCATGAATATTTTACAGTGGTAATCGCATTTGGAAATATCAATAATTGCAATGATTTGGCTGAGTGTCAAAGAAAATCAGCCGAAGGTCGACCGGTGAAGCCTGAAGAAAAATTAGTGGTCAACCTTGATAATTATCCGGGGTACAGCTTTCATTTGAATCACCCTCCTCCCGATGTATTGAATCGCGACGTGCTGCATCTTCTAAATTATGAGGGTAAGGCGATGACTGGCACTACAAAAAGAATATTTGAATGTCACGGGCTACGATCAAAAAGCGTCAGTCGACCTAGCGAGACCAAAATTGACCAAATGATGCATATGACATTGACAGAGCTAGCGTCTATCGATTTTTCAGAGAATAAAAGTTATTGCGTGCTGGAGTTTATTTTTTTTCAATTCCGTGCTGGAGGCGGTCGACTGACGTTAAATATCAATCAGCTAAACGAAGCCGCGAAGGCAATGCCAAGCTTAGAACAATATTTTTCCAACGCAATAAAATAGAGCGGCCAACGGGGCGCTACTGACTATGAACATGGCCAGTCTATTCTTTAACTTGCCAGGCTAGCCCAGGGTCGACGATATTTGTCCCGATGCAAAACATCAAAGTGCTCCGGGACAAATTACTGAGCAAACGATACGGATACGGACGCCCGGATATGTTCAGCAGGGCTGGGGCAAGTTCTGGAAGTGCATGACCCGTTCGGCAACCGAATTAGGTTCTGCCAAAGTGGATCCTAGTCTTTGCGCTGAGAAGAGCCAGTCCGCGTTTGGACGGCTCTTCTAGTGACTGGCAACAATCGGCCACAAACGGACACTCAGTAATTGGAACGCGTCGTCAGCCTGCACATAGAATCAGCACTTTCGACCATTTGTGCGGTCTACCGGAAGCCACAAATGGCCTCACCTGCACATATCCGCGCTAGAGAAACGACCACATGAAAATGGCTGCCGCTTTTACACTCTCCTGGCTGTGCTTCATCTCAATGAGTGCATTTGCCGATGATCCGGACAAAGATTATCGAGAGGCAAACAAGCGCTATTGGGAACACCAGCGGGAAATGGATAAAGCAGGGATGGAGGACGACAGGGAGCACCGCAAGTTCCATGAAGAAATGGATCGGGAGGAGCGCAAGCATTATGAAGAGATGGAGCGGGAAGATGCCAAGCGTAGAGCGGAGTACTATCGCGAGCGGGAAAAAGCCTACCGTAACTGACTTCATCCAGGAACGATCCTGATTCGCGGCTAAACTGCCTTTTTCAATAAAGTCGACTGGTTTTCGCCCATTCGCGAGTGTCCACTTGGACGATTTCAGTCGGTCGTGATAGGCAGCAATCAGCCAGAAGCTGCCGGTGGTAACGGGCAGTAAACGGCCAAAAGCGGACTTCCGGGTGATCCTACGAAATAATGGTTTTTTCACTGTTATTATTTATGAAAACTTCAGTGTTCTCAGAATTCGCCTCTTGCTCAAGCTCAATCTGTGCTCTTTTGAGATAGCGACGGATTCGGGTGTCTCGCGTTTGAGCAGTTCGAAAGCCATCAAGTCCTAAGGACACCACAACGGCCAAAGATCCAATTGCTAGAATGTACAGTAGAGCTTGCGTGGGCCAAGCTGGAGTTTTTTGAAGGTATGCGGTAAAAAGACTTACTAATGCTGATATGAGTATTACTGTAATAAAGTGTTGGTTGATCAGGAAAGGCTTAGACGGCGGGCTTAGGGTTTCGGAGTATTCGGCGATAGCTTTAAGCTTCATTGGCGTGTATTTAACCTGCTTGATTCTTTGTAGAAAAAAAGCATAAGCCAAGATGTCGGTACGCTCTGACAATCGTTGCTGAGCAATGTCGTACTGCTCGTACTCAATAGGGTAGAGCTTTGCTAGCAGCGTCTCTACTGACTTAAAAAACACCATCATAGAAACGGCCATTCCCGTCATGCATATAAACGGCCATAGAGGATTTTTGAACCAGTAAAGAGTGGTCGATATTGTAATCATTACCAGCATTGTCACCAACGCCGGTAGGAGGTATCGCTTACGTCCACAGACTTTTAACCGTTCATAGCCAAATATACGATTACTTTCAATGTAGATTTTTTTTATTTGCGACCAGTTTTTATGCATTTCGTCATTCCTTTCGACAGAGACTGCACTCTATTTTCCTGAGTTTCTTCAGTTTGCACAAATTGTTTTAGGCCGTGAGCAGTCAATCTGCGACAGACAACAACGGCCTGAAAGCTGTCAGTTATGAATGATCCAGCAGAAGTCCCTCGAGCCTCTTTTGACCTTTAGGGGGATCGCCTTTACAGACGCATTCCCATCTCGAAAGCACGAGTCTCAAACCCGAACTCTGTGTACATGCGAGCAGCACGTGCATTGAACGGCCAGACGGACAACCTCAAGTCCTGGGCGTCATTTTCGATAGCCCAGTTTTTAACGAGCTGAATAAGCATACGTCCAATACCTTTCCCCCAAAATTGCTCGGCAACACATACCGATCCAATGCGAACAACATTCAGCGGTTGCATCAGCGGCCCAGAGCTTGCTGACAGGCTGGCAGTAATGAAGGCTGCGGCCTGGTGACCGACATTCGCGATGAATACAACCTGACCCGGTTTCTCGAAAAGACCTGACCAGTGAGGAAGATCGCGCGAAAAGTCTTGGGTGGCAGCCGCGTAAATATCGGGGCGGGCAGCGTGGTGCACCGCGTTAAGCAATTGTCCTAACTCACAGATGCTCAATGCGTCTTGTACCGTTGCTGCTCGGTAAGGGCTTCGTCCATGATGTGCAACTCTCCTTGATTGTGTGGGTGGTTCGCAAGGCTCCCGGTCTTTGTCTCATGGCAGGGATGATATTCCAATGGCTGCTTTTGGGCTGTGGATTCAACCGGTCGATGCAACAGATTGGTTAAATCCGCAGGCCGAAAGTAGCCATTCCGGACGCTCCTGCACGCCAGAGTGATCGCCATGCGTTGAAGGACTATCCATCAGTCATTTGATATGTCGGTAGACCTTTGTTGTACGGACCGAAAATCCGGCCCCCTCATATAAACGATGGGCAGATTCACGATCTGGATTGGAGGTTAAATCCAGAGTTCTCGCGCCGAGGTCACGGCTTTTTTCTATTGCTGCTTGTATGAGTGCTTTGCCGACCCCTTGACCTCGAGCACTGGCATCTACTACGACGTCTTCGATCCAGGCACGAATACCTGTCGGAATGCGAAAATGAATCAGGGTCAGCGCCCCCAAAATGCTTCCTCCACTTGCTGCTCTCACTACCAATAAATCGGAGCACTCTGAATCCACAATCTGCTCCAAATCTTCCATTGTCATCGCTTGAGCGTTTCTGGAAAGCTGTGGGAGAAGGTCATTCAAAGATCTGAGCAGCACAGGATCGGTTTCTTGAACCACCTCGACAATAGCGGATTGATTTGTCATTAGAGATCCTCAAGTGAAGGGTGGTGAAGCTTCAATGGTTCAATTCGACACACTACCCCAAAGGGTCTGCGAGTGACCGCTTTTGGCCGTTCTCTGCCAGTCGCGTGAGACAGAATGCGACCCAATATAGATAGTCCGTGTCGAACGCAACAAACCGTCGGGATGAATTACTCCCCGGATTGCAAGCGCTCGATAGCTTCGAGAAGCTGGCCGTCGAAGTACTCGGTTTCATCTCGTTCCTGGTCTTTCATGCGGCGCTTCGCCTCGATGAGCAGGTGTTTGGTCGCGATGTTCTGATTCAAAAAAGTAGCGACCATAAGATCATTCAAACTCTCTAGAGGTGTGTCCCATGCCTCCCTGCAACGCTGAATTAGTCCTGTAGAGGCATCCCCACTCCATGGACCTAAAATATCCGAGACTGCCAGGGTGGAGGTCATGAGCCTGCCTTTGAGAGAAATTGAAGGGCTAGTAATTTCGCACGCTCGGGAGATTGATGAATAGCGAAATCGAATGCCCGCTTCTGGCCGATTGCAGCCTGTCACGAAGGGCAGTAATCGACCCAAAGCAGCAGTGAAACTGAGCCAGGCACTGGTACGTACCTGGACGCAAGCGTATTGTTCGACGTGCTTCACCTCTCTTGGAGTTTTTAGAAAAGGATGACGAACATGGATGTTGAGCTTGCTCACAAGATTGAGGCCGCAGAAAGCGAGTATCTACGTTCGCGCGTTGAGAACCTGGCAGAAATAAGCGGAAATCCTTATGGCGCGCGTGTTTTTTTCAACGCGGACTTTCCGTGTTTTCAGGTGAACGCATCGCCAAGCCCAATGTTCAACCGCATTTATGGTGACATCACCAGCAATCCCTTGGCAGTGTTAAATCTGCTCAATGAGTCAGCGGAGCGATCGACTGTAATTCCTCTTATTGGGAAATCTTCGGCGTTGGAGCAATACGTTGTTGTGGGCGAAGCACGGCTTGAGCGTTTGAGGGGCTGGACTCATTTGCAATTAGCTTGTGCCATTGAAAAGGTGGTTTTGAGTCGTCACTCATTCGAAATTGAAGAGGTCACGTCGAAGACTCTGGATCTATTCGCAGAAGTGCATGCGGGTAGCTTTCATACCAAGCCGGAGCATCGGCTTCTGAATCAGGCTTCCTTTGTAGGGCCGGTGCCTGACGGACGTCTGAAAATCTACGTATTGAAAGCGGAAGGGATAGTGGTAGCAGGGGCTTCGATGTATCTGGCCAGCAATGGCGTTGCCTACCTCGGAACGGCGGCAACACGAAAGGATGCCCGGGGCCACGGCTACCACCGAGCGCTGATTTCTCAACGAATAGAGCAAGCAAAGAAGCATGGCTATCATTGGATCGCTGCGACCGCGCTGGCCAGCTCCCAGAGCCGCCGAAATCTCGAGCGTGCCGGGTTAACGGCATCCCATGCCCAGGCACTGTACCGCCTGACAGACAGCTGAGATATACGGCTGAGAGTGACCGTCCGCTTCGGGCCGATAGGAGCTTTCATGACTAAACGCTTCCGGCCAGAATCGTCCCATTGCAATTCACCAGCAAAAGTGGCCTCCCACCTTTGCTCATCAAGCTTTAAATAAACATCAACTCACATCGAACGTTTCTCCACCCAACGCCGATACTGACGCGTGCGAAATGCCAGGGCGAGCTGCTGCAGGATCAGCGCACGCAACGGTGACACGCTCGGATCGGGCTGTTTGGCCCGACTCAGTTTGTGCAATTGAAACTTCACCACCGCCATGTTCGCCAAGGCCGCAAGGGTCTTGTTTTTCCAAGTGACCGGCGGCAATTGCGGGGCGTTGTCTTTGCCCTGCAGCCAGTCACGCGGCAGATGAGGATCGATGGCCAACGCCGTACCGATGCCCACCATGGCCACACCGCTTTGCACGACGCTTTCGGCAACCGGACGTCGACGTATGCCACCGGTAACCATCACCGGCATTTTGGCGACGGTCTGGATCTCACGGGCAAACTCGAGAAAATAAGCCTCACGGGCCAAGGTACGCCCATCACGCGCCTCACCCTGCATGGCGGGGGCTTCGTAACTGCCGCCAGATAATTCCACCAGGTCCACCCCCAGGTCGTTGAGCAGCCCGACCACTCTTTTGGCGTCATCGGCTGTGAACCCTCCGCGCTGGAAATCGGCGGAATTGAGTTTGACTGCTACTGCAAATCCCGCCGAAACCACAGCCCTGACCGCCTTGACGACTTCGAGCAACAACCGCGCCCGGTTTTCCAGAGAGCCGCCCCACTCGTCCGTCCTTTGATTGGTCAGCGGCGAAAGGAACTGACTCAACAAATAACCATGGGCGGCGTGGATTTCCACGCCAGTGAATCCGGCTTGTTCGCCAAGGCGTGCAGTGTTCGCGAAGCGCTGGATAACCTCTTCAATCAAACCAGGGGGCATGGCGTGAGGCGTGGCGAAACGCTTGGACATGTTGCCCAGTGCCAACGGCACAGCTGACGGCGCCCAGGTTTTTTGCCCGAGGTTGGCTTGCATCTGTCGACCTGGGTGGTTGATCTGCAACCAGAACTGCGCACCGCAGGATCGGCCTATACGCGCCCAGTGCTTGAACTTGTCCAGCGGCTGATCATCCTGCAACACCACGCCACCCGGTCCGGTCATGGCGCGGCCGTCGACCATCACGTTGCCGGTGATGAGCAGGCCGGCACCGCCGTCGGCCCACGCCTGGTAAAGACGCATCAGTTCTTCGGAGGGCGCCTGGTCGGCGTCCGCCATGTTTTCTTCCATGGCGGCTTTGGCGATTCGGTTCTTGATGGTCGAACCGTTGGGGAGCATCAGGGTGTCGAACACATTCATGGAGCGGTCCTCAGCTGGGTATGAGGCACCTTAAGATTGAAGTCCACTTTAAGGTCAATCGCTTTTTCTTTTTGCGTGCTTTTGACGGGATCGAAATTTTTACGCCCGTCAGGCCCCGGAAGCCTGACGGGTATTTTTTCTCTTGGAGGACGCTGTCGCACGCTTGCCTGCAGAATGGACAACGCCTTCTTCACGCAGTCGATTGATCAGTAACTGCGCGTTGTCCGCACACGCCATGCCTTCGGGCTTACCCTCGATGCCCTTGATGACGAGCAAAAGTTGCGCCTTGTTCTGGGCCAGCCGTTGCTGCAATACGCCGATCTCCTCAACCTTCTGCTTGAGTCCACTGAGCAACTCATCGTGTTGCCAACCGCCGGCATTCATCGGCATCAGTTGGCGGATTTCCTCCAATGAGAAACCGGCCGCCTGTGCGCCAGTAATGAGTTCCAGAACCCACTCGGTATCAGGTGCGTAATCCCGATAGCCATTGGCTTTGCGTCCGACGGACTTGATCAGACCGCTGGCTTCGTAGAACCGGATGCGTGACGGCGCCAACCCGCTTATTTTCGCCAGTTCGCCTATTCTCATAGCACCCCCTGAAAAATCCGTTGCCCTTGAAGTCGACTTTAAGCCTAAAGCCAACTTCAAGGTCAAGCCGCTGCGATGCGAGGTATGCAAACTGCCCCACCGCTATCGCGAGCGCTCCCACAGGGGTGCGTCAGTGACCGGAAAACTTCGACCAGAAGCAATCAATGCCCAGCTGTCTCACCTTTGCGATATTCACTGAAGCTCGCTGCATTTTGCTCCAGCGGCAATGCGAGGCCATTCGCAATGTAGGAAACCGTACGGTAAAAGCCCGCGAGCATCAGAACCTCCAGGATCTGATCATCGTCGAAGTGTTTTCTGAGGTTAAAGAATGCTTCATCGCTTAAAGTCGCTCGATCATGAAGCGCATCGACCGCGGTCAATAGCGCGGCCTCTTCCTCCTTCCACTGCCCTGGGCGAAACGGATATTCCAACGTGCCGGCAATCTCTTCCCTGGAGAGCCCGGCGGCCTTCGCGAAGGCCATCACATGCACCCCCCACTCGTACTCACAACCTGTGCGAGCACACACCCTATCGATGACCAATTCTCTCTGGCGAAGTGTCAGCAACGCGCCATCCAGCAGCGAACCTGCCTTGAATTTCCGCCATGCGCGATCGCTGCTTGCGATGGTCGAGAATAGAACGAGTGGCGGTACTCCTACGCCCATTATCTTGTCGAAATCCGCCCTGATATCGGCTGGGTAGGGTTCATTGAGTGCTTTGATTCGTGGCATCGCGTATCCTCCGCTATCAAATGTGTAGCAAGGATAGTCGCTACTGAATGTGTAGCAAACAAGGGCAATAACCATGAGTGATAACCAGCGGTGCGCTTCATCAATACTCAGGGGACGCCGGCCAATCATGGCGCTCCTGGACTTACTCGGACAAAAATGGGCGCTTAGGGTCCTGTGGGAACTGCGCCATGGCGCGATGAGTTCCAGGGCTCTGAGAAGTGCGGCGGGAGACATCTCTCCCACCGTGCTGCAAAGCAGAATCCACGAGCTGCGCGACGCGGGCATTGTCGAGCGAGTCGACGGCGGCTACAGCCTCACGCCACTTGGCTTGGAGCTATCGGAAGCATTCATGCCCCTCTACCGGTTTGCGGACAAATGGGCGGACTCCCTGGAAACTCGACTCATCGAACAACCCGGTTCGTTGCATCAATGAGCTCTGCCTTACCTCCAGCAAGCGAAGGCGCTGAAGCAGCCACCTTATCGTGCGGGAATCCAAGGGGCATGGCGCTGGCAGCGTCCAGCTGTGCCAGTTGATCCGCCGTCAGCTGAACCTCGACTGACGCCAGGTTATCGGCCATCTGCTCCGGCGTGCGTGGGCCAATGATTGGCAGTGTTCCCTTGGCCAGCACCCAGGCGATTGCGATCTGGCCCGGCGTGTGGCCGGTCTCTTCGGCGATCGCTAACACGGCATCCACCGTCGAGGTCTTGCGCTCGCTGTCCTCATCGTGGATCACCGCCCCCAAACCCTGGGCGCGACCTGTTTCTCCTTTGCGGTATTTACCGGTCAGCAAACCACCGCCTAGCGGCGACCATCCGACGGTTCCCAGATTGAATGCCGCGGCCATCGGCAGGAGTTCGCGTTCGGCCGAGCGCTCCACCAGGCTGTGCTCCAATTGCAACGCCGATATCGCCGACCAGCCTCGAAGATCGGCCAGGGTGGCGGCCGTTGCCACACGCCAAGCCGGGAAGTTCGACAGTCCGCTGTAGAGCACTTTGCCAGAGCGGATCAGGTCGTCCAGCCCCCGCACAATTTCGTCGATAGGCGTTACGCCATCGGGCATGTGCACCCACAAAAGATCAATGTGATCCGTCTTGAGGCGCTTGAGGCTGGCTTCCACCGAGCTGCGCATGGCTTTGCGGCTGTTACCGGCGCGCAGGACGCCGGCACCGGGTGAATCACCCAGCGAGAACTTGGTAGCCAGCACCACTTCATCGCGCTCGGTCGCCATGAAATCGCCGAGCATGGATTCCGATTGGCCAAATTGGTATTGATCGGCCGTATCGATGAAATTGCCCCCAGCCTCACGGTAACCGTCGTAGATTTTACGGGCCTCGTCCACCTCGGCCCCGTAACCCCATCCTTTACCGAAATTGCCAGTACCCAGCGCGAGCGAAGAGACCCGCAGGCCGGTATTGCCGAAAATGCGATATCGCATGGCGGACTCCTTCAAGGCAGGAGGCTTCGGCGACCTGCGCTGGGTTGAGAGTGAATGAGTGCGCATGGAGTCTAGACGGCTTATTGAGGACTTGCTGCGATGCCTCCGGGCTGGGTTGGAACCCTAGCAGCGACCACTTTCGGCCGATTGCTGCCCGTCAGTCTGGAAGGACCGACTTTTTCAACAGAATCGGCCAGAAGCTGCCTCTCAGAAGGCTAATGCTAAGCGGTCACTCGTCAAACAAGGTCCAGCCATGGCAAATGCCGAAAGTCTTTTGCC
The DNA here is from genome assembly GCF_051132075.1 of Pseudomonas sp. R3-56. NCBI lineage: Bacteria > Pseudomonadati > Pseudomonadota > Gammaproteobacteria > Pseudomonadales > Pseudomonadaceae > Pseudomonas > Pseudomonas sp. R3-56. Next base: position 3,620,800 of record NZ_CP071657.1, read on the forward strand.
GTAAAAAATAATGTCAGTTCCTCTGGGTCGAATACTTTGTGAAAATCGGGGGCAGACCACAATTTTATAACCGTGGTCTGCCCCCGATCTCTCTGCGAGATTGGCCCGACGCTTCTGGCAACTAACGGCTGCTCAAAACCAAATTATTGCTACCCATGAGCGCATTAAAAATAGGCACAATAGCTCGCCAGGCTTCCTCTATTAACAGACGGATTCGTTCATGCATCACCGCATCCACGCCGCTTACCATCAAGCGGCCTTCTCCCGCAGCATTTGCGCGTGGTTGACCATTGACGATGCGGCCATCGAGCAATGGTTGGCCTCCCACCTGAATGACGCCAGTGTCGCCCTGCTTGGGCTTTCCTTAATGTGGTTGATGGATGAGGAAGAAGATGCCCTCGCCAGGCGTCGCTTCATTCCCGGCGAGGACGGCAGCTCCACCCTTGTACCACTGCTGGTGTGCAGCGATGATATGGACTTCGACTGCACCGTGCTGATGGTCGAACAGGTTATCGACGGCGACACCGTGCATTGGCGGCGTTTCGGCTGGAGCGCTTCCGGCAAGCTGGAAGTGGGTATTTCTACTCGCTGGAACGCGGAAAACCAGCCGGTAAGCTTTTCCCTGGAGGAGTTCCGCGCAGCGCTGGAGACGTTCGACAAACTGCAGAAGGAACCGCCGAGTCAATGAGGGGCACGAATTTTAAGCAGCAACTTCCCGAGCCCGACGATGCTGCTAAAGTGAAGCTTCACAAGCTGTTGGCTGCCGGCACAATTTTGTCAGTGATGAATAAGACCAAATGGGCCGAGCTGATCGAGGCAATGCTTCGCTCACCGCAAATGCAACCAGAATTCAGACTGCACAGTGTTTTAGCGCCGAGCGGCTATTGCACAGACTGGGATGGCGATTGGCATTACCACATCCATCCGGTAGCGGAAATCGAGTGGATCGAACTCAGAGCGGTTTCGCTCGATTGGTTGCTGTCCACGCTAAGAAAACACAACCTCCCGTTTTCGATCGAAGGCGAAACGCCTCGTGTATGGAGCTATACCAGACTTGGCATGCAGCCTGTTTGGTGCTGAACTCAAACGTTTAAACGACGGCTTTCGGCCCAGGAGAGACCAACCACGAACACGCCGGATTGGTCCCAGTAAACTGCGTACTCACCCAAGGCCGCCCCTGTGGTTCCAGCATGAAAATAGTGATAGACACCAGACCAGATGATGTTCTCAGGCTCGAACATCTCTTGGAGGGATACAACTATACCGTCTGGATAAATACCTACGGCCCTCTTGGTATAAACCAAACTCTCGAAGAGGCCCTTCGTAGTTCTGTTTCCAAAGATTGTGTGGTGGGTAATACGACCTCAGTGTCTGTGGAGGATGCCAGAAGCCAGGTACTGGAGCTGCTGCTTCACACGGGCGATGGCGGTTATGGGCCACTGGATCTGTTGACTAAGCGCTCGGAGATCCTGTCTTTAGCCGAAGCCTTGTTCCAATCAGTGAATCTCAATCAGGCCGAAAACGTAGCCTCATTCTGGCTTGCAAAAGGTCACCCAGCCTACCCAGTGTTTTGGGAATTTTCGTTCGATATCCACACTTTGGAGCAACGATGGATCCTTATGGGCAGCAGCAGTGATTAGCTCAAACGGCGCCCGCTGTTGCTCGATTATGATCGGCTATCTTTCGGAGCCGCTGTACGCGTCATACTTGGAAACCGTGCCTGCGCAATGTGCGTATGGAAACGAGTAAGCGATTGGAGCCTTTAGAATCTTCTTCGAGGGCTAGCGCTCTTTTGGTCGAGCTCTGCCTGTCATTATGGGGCTATCGGCCAGAAGAGGACGTTCTGACGTTCCTGAGAAAACCGACAAGGAGAAAGGGGCAATGGACTTCGTGATCGATTTGATAGCTCATCGCATTGGTGTTTTTGTGCTGGGTTTGCTGAGTGGCGGCCGCTTCAAGGGTGAGAGTGGTTTTGCCTGGGGCTGGGCAGTTGTCGTCGGTGGACTGATTTTGCTATCTCCATTCGTAGCATTCATAGCTGTGCTCATTTATTCCAGTGGCCCGTGAATCGATGTCTGTAATTGGGTCAGACGCTGCATTTCTCGAACGGCAGCTTTTGGCCGAAAGCAGCTTGCAGACATTTCCCAGGCACAAAAAAAAGCCACTCATCTGAGTGGCTTTTTCTGAATCTTGGAGCGGGAAACGAGACTCGTATCTAGCGTCCGACCCATTGAAATCTAAAGGGTTTCTTTTCTTGCCGAGGCAGGAAAAGACTTAATTCTGGACTTGTTTTTCGGGTGCATCAAGAGCAATTCCAAGGCGAGCTACCGACTTCCTTACCCTCTCCTGGGATCGCTTGAGCGCCGCTACCCAAGAGCTCCATCGCTCCTCGGCGCTCACCGTATGCCAACGGCTTTCCTGGCCCCAACCACATCAGAATGGCTTCAAATCGCCTGGGCATGCCTGGGTAATCCAATGGAAATCAGGGCGGCCAGCAATACGAATACGCTCGAGATCCACAAACACGCCTCCAGACCATATAGCTGATAAACCCAGCCGGAAAGCACGGTTCCAATCAGTCGTCCCATGGCGTTCGACATGTAATAGAAGCCCACGTCCAGCGATACGCCATCTTCCTTGGCGTAGGACACAATTAGGTAGCTGTGCAGCGACGAATTCACCGCAAACAGCACACCAAAAACCATGAGGCCGCCCAGCAGTACTGTCTGTGGAGACCACCCGGTGTTGAGCCCAAGCGCAATCAAGGCTGGCAGCCCCGCCAGGGCAAGTGCCCACACAAAAGCCGCACGCCCATCCGGGACATGCCCACTCTTCTTGCCGGTGATGCTGGGGGCGAAAGATTGCACGATGCCGTAGCCAATCACCCAGGCCGCCAGGAAGCCGCCCACCCGCCAGAAATCCCAGCCGAAGACGCTGCTCAAGTACACCGGCAAAGCCACCACGAACCAGACATCCCGGGCGCCGAACAGGAACATCCGCGCCGCCGAAAGAATGTTGATTGCCCGGCTTTTGGACAAAATGTCACGAAACTTGGGTTGGGCTTTTGCCTTGCCCAGGTCCTTCTTCAACAACATCACGCTGCTGATCCAGATGACGGCCAGGACGCCCGCCATGGCCAGCAAAGCGCCTTTGAAGCCGATGAGCGCCAGTAACGCTCCGCCAAGAAAGAAACCGACGCCCTTGAGTGCATTCTTCGAGCCGGTGAGGATCGCCACCCACTTGTAGAGCTTGCCCTGCTGCCCATCGGGAACCAGAAGCTTGATCGAGCTCTTGGCGCTCATCTTGTTCAGGTCCTTGGCAATCCCAGACAACGCCTGGGCACCCATCACCCAGGGGATGGTCAGCCAGGCAACCGGAACCGTAAGCATCAGCAATGCTGCGACCTGGATGCCCAGCCCGATGTTCATGGTCCGGTTAAGACCCAGTCGAGCGCCGAGGTAACCACCTACGAGGTTGGTGATCACGCCAAAGATTTCGTAGAACAAAAACAACGCGGCGATTTGCAATGGGCTGTAGCCCAACGCATGAAAGTGCAGCACCACCAACATGCGCAGGGCGCCGTCCGTGAGGGTGAAGGCCCAGTAGTTGCCCGTCACGAGCAGGTACTGCCGAACTTCCGGAGCGAGGGCTGACAAAGCTTTCATGACCGCTCCCTAGACTGCCAGACCGACCAGTTTGGCCAATTCGACGGTGCGGTTGGCATAACCCCATTCGTTGTCGTACCAGGCATAGAGTTTGACCTGGGTGCCATTGATAACCATCGTCGACAGCGCATCGATGATCGATGAGCGTGGATCGGTACGGTAATCGATGGACACCAGGGGGCGCTCTTCGAAACCGAGGATGTCTTTCAATTCATTCTCGGACGCGTCCTTGAGGAGCTGATTGACCTCTTCGACAGTAGTAGCCCGTTCGACTTCAAAGACACAATCGGTCAGAGAAGCATTGGCCAGCGGCACGCGCACGGCGTGACCATTCAGGCGTCCACGCAGCTCCGGGAAGATCTCGGCGATGGCGGTGGCCGATCCCGTGCTGGTCGGAATCAAACTCATGCCTGAAGCACGCGCACGACGCAGATCCTTGTGCGGCTGATCGAGGATGCTTTGGGTGTTGGTCAGGTCATGAATAGTGGTGATCGAGCCGTGGCGAATGCCCAGCTTTTCGTGGATGACTTTCACAACGGGCGCCAAACAGTTGGTGGTGCACGAAGCTGCGGTGACGATGCGGTGCAGTGCAGGATCGAACAGGTGCTGGTTGACGCCCATGACGACGTTCAAAGCGCCCTGCTCTTTCACTGGAGCGCAGACCACTACACGCTTGACGCCCAGATCCAGGTAGGCCTGTAACACGGCCACGGTTTTCATCTTGCCGCTGGCCTCAATCACCAGATCGCAGCCCGACCAATCTGTCTCGGCAATCGATTTGTTGCCCGTTACTTTGATCCGTTTTCCGTCGATGACGACGTTGTCGCCGTCGGCGGTGGCCTCATTGCTCCAACGGCCATGCACCGAGTCGAAGTTGATCAGGTGCGCATGGGTTACTGCATCCCCCGCTGGATCGTTGATCTGCACGAACTCGAACTCAGGCCAGTTCCAGGCTGCTCGTAGAGCAAGGCGACCGATCCGGCCAAAACCATTGATGCCAATTTTAATAGTCATGTTGTCGTGCTCTGTCTCTGTTGTCAGTGAGCGTTCGACTGGGTGTCGAACTGGCCGATGTATTCAATGTGAGCTGGATGCTGAATGGCACGCGGACGCAACGACTGAACATCACGAATGGCATCGCTGAACGGCACACCACTCTCGATCAACAATTGAGCGGCGACCAAACCGGTACGGCCCGAACCGCCCTTGCAATGAATGGCGATGGTTTTCCCTTCAGTCAGCAGTTGCTTGAGTCGCGGGACGTGCTGCTCCCATGCGGCGTTGAAAGCCTCACCAGGTGCTTGATCGTCTTCTATCGGTAGGTGAAACCACTCGATGTCGAGCATCTGGCACTCTTCCGGCAGCAGGTCGATCTCGTTCTGAAGCAGCTCCTCGGTTGGCATCAGCGTCAGCAATGCCGAGGCACCAGCGTCTTTAAGCGTTTGCAGCGCCTCGAAAGGCCGGGTGCCCTTTGTGCCAGGGCAAGGGGTGAAGATCAGCTGGCCTTTGAACTGCACCAAGGGCAAAACGGAGTATGGATGCTGTTGCACGATGAAGAATCCTCAAAAAAGTGCACCGAACTGAACGGTGCCGTGAGCTGCGCAGCCCAACTGAACACAACGTAGATGCCGAGAAACCAAGGACGGGAGCAGCCATTCATTCGGCTTCAATATATACGATAAAACAAATATAAGAACATTTGACGTCAGGGCTCATCATCATCCTGACGGAGCGACGGCCAAGAGATATTTCAGAGTACCGATGTGAAAACCGTTGGCACGATGGCTTCCAATCCTAAAAGTGATAAGTATGTCATCCAGCAAACGCACCCGACTCATTCGAAAATACATATATGCATATTTTGTAATATGCCTGTCATTACGCAGGCGCTAATCTCACTCTGACGGTCACTCAAGCAGGAGGCTGAAATGAAGGAGCCAGTTGTGAACAGCTTGCCGGCACCAGGCGTTCGCCTTTGCTGCCGGATGCTTCGGAAGCATCGCCTTGAATAACGCTCCAGACCATGAAACTCCCAAGAACGACGTGTCTGCGGTTCCATGCGCTGAGCAATTGAAGAGCGAAGCCCAAGACTGGATCGTGCGCCTCACTTCAGGGCGCGCGACCACGACTGATGCCAACGCTCTCAATGCTTGGTGCCAACGTAGTCCTGCGCATGCCCACGCGTTTGCAGAGGCAAAAGCTCTTTGGCATGCCTTGAAAAGTGCGGCACAAAGCTCGTTCTAGCCGAAAACGATGCCCCCCCTTTCAAATCGACCGCTGGTTAACACGCTTCATCAGTTCCTCTGCGGACTCCTTGCGCTCAGAATAACGATCCACCAGATAGTCCTGACGGTCGCGAAGCAGCAGCGTGAATTTCACCAACTCCTCCATCACGTCCACGACACGGTCATAGAACGCAGAAGGTTTCATCCGGCCTTGATCGTCGAATTCCATATAGGCCTTCGGCACGGAGGATTGGTTGGGGATGGTGAACATGCGCATCCAACGTCCCAGCACTCGCAGCTGATTGACCACGTTGAACGATTGCGAGCCACCGCACACCTGCATGACCGCCAGGGTTTTACCTTGGGTCGGGCGTACCGCGCCCATGGCCAGTGGCACCCAATCGATCTGCGCCTTAAACACTGCGCTCATGTTTCCGTGACGCTCTGGAGAGCACCAGACCTGCCCCTCGGACCACAGCATCAGCTCGCGCAGTTCCTTCACGCGTGGATGGTCGTCGGGGGCGTCATCTGGCAGCGGTAAACCAGACGGATTGAAAATCCGCGTCTCGGCGCCGAAGTGTTCCAGCAGTCGAGCGGCCTCCTCCACCAACAGACGACTGAAGGAGCGCTCACGAGTGGACCCGTACAGCAGCAAGATGCGCGGTTTGTGGATGGAGGTCTTTTCGATACCGAGCTTGTCTGCCGAGGGAAGATCAGCCAGGTCGGTATCGAGTTGAGGAATAGCGTCATCAAACATAGTCTTTGTCCTGCGCAACGGTGTTCTTGGGTTCATCGAACCAGCGACGTTTCAGCCAGAGGGCCACACCGACCAGGGAAATCAATACCGGCACCTCTACCAACGGTCCAATCACCGTGGCGAAAGCGATCGGGGAAGCCAGGCCGAAGGTGGCAATGGCCAAGGCAATCGCCAGTTCGAAGTTATTGCTGGCGGCTGTAAAAGCCAGTGCGGTGGTACGTGGGTAGTCAGCTTCGAGTAATTTGCCCATCCAGAAGCTGATGAAAAACATCACCACGAAGTAGATCGTCAGTGGAATGGCGATGCGCAACACATCCAGGGGCAACTGCAGCACCACGTCGCCCTTGAGGCTGAACATGGCCACGATAGTCAAAAGCAGCGCCACCAGCGTCAGCGGGCTAATCTTTGGAATGAAGCGCTCCTGAAACCAGGCTTCGCCTTTACGAGCGATGAGGATCTTGCGGGTCAGGAATCCTGCCAGGAATGGCACACCCAGGTAGATCAGCACCGACTCGGCAATGCTGACAAAGCTGGTTTCAATCACGCTGCCTTCCAGTCCGAACAGCGGTGGCAACAGCCCCAAGAAGACCCAGGCATACAGACTGAAAAACAGGATCTGAAAAATGCTGTTGAAGGCCACGAGTCCGGCGACGTACTGATTGTTGCCACCCGCGATCTGGTTCCAGACCAAGACCATCGCGATGCAACGAGCCAAACCGATGAGGATCAGACCGGTCATGTACTCCGGCTGGTCCCGCAGGAAGATGATCGCCAGTGCAAACATCAGCACCGGGCCGATGACCCAGTTCTGGACCAACGACAAAACGAGGATGCGCTTGTCCTTGAAGACCTCCGGCAGTTCCTCATAACGAACCTTGGCCAGAGGCGGATACATCATCACGATCAAGCCGATAGCGATGGGGATATTGGTTGTGCCCACAGAAAGACTGTTGAGCCACTGCGGCCAGCCTTCGAACAGACTCCCCAGACCGATGCCCAAAGCCATGGCGAGAAAAATCCACAGCGTGAGGTAACGGTCCAGAAATGAAAGGCGGCTTTTACTCATGATCATTGCTCCTGTGGTTACTGCGTGCCAATGAGAGCCAGCTCTGCCTTGAGCTGCTCGGCATTCAGTTGAGAAAGCGGTAAAGCCAGGAAGGCTTGGATACGGGTTTTGATCTGCTCCAGGGTGGCTTCAAACGCCGCCTCTATCTCTTCCTGAGTTCCGTGGTATTCCGAAGGGTCAGCCAACCCCCAGTGGGCCTTGGTGGCCGGCCCGAAAAAGACAGGACATGCCTCCCCGGCAGCCTTGTCGCATACCGTGATGACGAAATCAGGTGCCAAGTTCATATGGGCATCACTGGACTTGCTGGACAGCCCGAGCGTCGAGATACCGGCCTTTTCCAACGTTTTGAGACTCAGCGGGTGCACTTCGCCTTTGGGTTGACTACCCGCGCTGTAGGCTTTCATGCCGTCAGGCGCCAAATGATTGAAGACCGCTTCACAAAGGATGCTGCGGCAGCTGTTGGCAGTGCAGAGAAAAAGGATTTTCATCGAGCGGTCTCATAGTCGAGGGCGGAATCAAGCGACCTTGTTTTCACAGCACACGGCTGCACGTTCAGGACGGTCACCCATTTCATCAAGGCGCTTGGCATCAGGGCTTAACCAATGCTTGTTGCTTTCGAACGTAATCGTCAGCACTTGATGAACCCAATCGGGGAGATTTGGGTGCAGCCGGTAATAAACCCATTGGCCTTGCCGACGGTCCGAAAGCAGACCACACGTGCGCAACTGCGCCAGGTGTCTGGAGATTTTTGGCTGACTCTCGTTCAACGCGCAGGTCAATTCGCAAACACAAAGTTCCCCTTCCCGCGTGATGAGCAGCATGGTGCGGACACGGGTTTCATCAGCCAGGCATTTAAAAACAGTGGTGGGTGTCAGATGGTCAGCCATATGGATTCTCAGCGTTTGGTTTTCACCAAGACAAACATCTTGATGCGCTCATGAATTTCATGAAGCGTGTGGCGAAATGCGTCGGGCTTGGTGCTGGCGACCGGATCCTCGAAACTCCAAGCCAATACTTCGCCAGCACCCAGTAAGGATTGGCACTCCGCTGCTGCTTTATCGCACAACGTGATGACGAAATCGAAACGCTCACCTCGAAACTCGTCGATCGACTTACTACGCAGCCCTTCGGTACTCACCCCAAGGTGGGAGAGCGCGTCAAAGGTACGTGGATCGACCTGGGTGGGAACGGTGCCGGCGCTGAACGCCTCGAAATGCTCCGAATCGGTATGGCGCAGCAGCGCTTGCGCCAACTGCGAGCGGGCAGCGTTGGCGGTACAAATGAACAGAACACGGGTTTTGCTGGTCATCGTGGAGATCTCAGCTAACATACGGTTTTTCGAATATACGTTTCCGTGCATGAGCAGTAAAGCCGTAGGCCGAAGAAAACTCTGAAAAAGTCATATTCTCCGTTCACTCCACTGCCAAGCCCCACATTTACTGGGATAGCACAAAATTACCCAGCATAACTCCAGCGTGTGCATCTGGAAAATCGGATATATGAATTTTGTAATAAGCCTGTCATGCACTTGGGGGTAGCCTCGGCTCCGATCCAACCAACCTGGAGCCTGAGAGATGAAAAAACTGACAATCACCATCGCCTTGTTGACCACCCTGTTTACGGGCATTAGCTTCGCGAGCCAGTACGACAAGCCCGGATTCTTTACCAAAGTGGAAGACGGCCGCCTTTGGGTCTTCTATTCCGGCTCAGAACAGTTGAAGGAATTCAAGGCGCACGGCGAGCCGGCGAAGCAGTACACGGCAGTCGGGGCAGGCCCAGAGGGGATGACCGTTAAGTCCGGTGACGAGAAAGCGCTCAAAGACTATTTGAGTAGGGTCAAGAAATAAAACAGCTACCCGCATCCACCCTGAAACAAGGGGTGGATCCGGTAGCTGGATGCTAGCCTTTGCAACAACCAGGCGAGGCCCGAGACGCGACTTCAGCGTGGCCGCCAGCCCCACAACAAGAGCGCTGGGCTGGCGAAACCTCCGATCGATTATTGGCCTCATCGAAGTTCGAGTTGCAAATGCCAGTCTCCGGAAGGACCAGCTCAACCCTTTTCGCCGCATCCCAATCGCCGGCCAATGCAGCGACAACAGACCGTATCTGCTCATAGCCCGTCATCAACAAAAACGTCGGCGCTCGGCCATAGCTTTTCATTCCCACAATGAACAAGTTTTCCTCGGGATGCGACAGCTCTACCGCGCCATGGGGCCTGACCGTACCGCAGCTGTGCTCGTTGGGATCAATCATTGGTGCGAGCACCACTGGGCTTTGGGTCGCAGGATCGAGTGCGATACGTAGCTCGCTGAGCAGGCTCATGTCAGGGCGGAATCCAGTCGCCACAATCAGCTCGTCCGCGGGTGGAAGTAACTGCCCTCCCGCCTTCACGACCACTCCCTGGCCATCGCCGGCAATCTGATCGATAGCGACGTTCCTGAACAGCTCGATCACGCCGTCATCCAATAACCGGCGAATCTTCAGGCCGAGCTTTCCGCGCTCTTCAATTGGTCATGTGCACCGCCACCCAGAATGCGCTCAAGAGAGTTACCCCGGATCGCCCAGAGCACTTTGGTTTGCGGCGCCTCCTGAGTCAGTCGCACCAGATCCTGAAGGGCGTTGAACGCGGAGTGACCACCACCTACCACCAGCACTCTTTTGTTGGCATAACGATTCCTGGCTCGCCCCAACACCTCCGGAATGCCGTACGTAATGTGCGCTGCATGCTCAATCTCGCCTAAAGCAGGGATGCCATGGGCGCCCATCCAGTTGGGTGTCAGGTAGGTGCCCGAGGCATCAATGACAGCGCGGGCCAGCACATCTTGTTCACCCGCTGCTCCTGCGACACGCAGTAAAAAAGGCGCTGCCGATCTGCCCTGGGTCTTCATCACATCCTGACCGAGGCGCGTGACCGCCAGAACACGGGTCTTGAGCTGCAAGTGACGCTTGATCTGGTCCAGGTCCGCGAGCGGTCGAACAAATCGGTCCAACAGTTCACGGCCCGTTGGATACTCGTTTTCCGGTGGTGGAATCCAACCATTGGCAAGCAAAAGCTTGGCCGCCTCCTTGTCCACGTTAAACTGCCATGGAGAAAACATCTTCACGTGCGCCCATTCTTCAATACTGGACCCGGCTTTCGGGCCAGCTTCCAGAATCAGCGGTGTGTGACCTCTGGCCAGCAGGTGAGCGGCGGCGGCAAGGCCCACTGGACCCGCGCCAATGATGGCGACCGGAAGTTGATTGTTTTCCATGTTCGAGTCCTTCTTCAGGCTGGCTGATTGATCGGAAACAGGCGCTCGACAATCGCACAGTCGAGCCAGCGACCTTCGAGGCAGGCGTGTTTTTCATACACCCCCACCTGGCGGAAACCGCAGGCTTCGCACAAAGCGAGGCTGGCGTGATTGAAGGTAAAAATGCGTGAAAGGACTTTCCAAAATCCGTGCGTTTCGGCTTCTTTCAACAATGACTGAAGTAACTGCTTGCCGAGTCCCTGACCGCGAATACTGCTATCCAGGTAGATGGAAAAGTCCGCAATGCCGTCGTAACAGGCGCGAGCGCGGTAACTACTGAGCCCAGCCCACCCAACAACCTGATCCGCCTCATCGACCATGACCACCACCGGATAACGCTCAATAGAGTTGATGCGTTCAAGCATGTCTGCCGGGCTTCGAGGTGTCGTTTCGAACGTAGAGCTGCGTTCTTCGATTCCCTGGTTGTAGATGGCCGCAATTGAAACAGTGTCTTTGGGTTCAGCTGAACGAACTCGCATTTGGGAGCCCCATTGAGTTGGTAGTAACAACATTATTGGCAAAAAAAGGGAAGCGCTCCCCTTTCAATCCTTCTTCACGGCTGGGCAGCAGTCACTCGCAAGCCCGCAGCGAATCTCCGTGGCCCGTGTAATCTGCCTGAGCAAACTCAGCGCTCCTTGCCTGGCTTCAGCCGAGAGGTTCTCGATCATCCCTCGCTCCTCGGCAATCAGGTCAGCTCTGATTTTCTCGTATAGCTCACGTCCAGCACCCGTTACCTGGATCCGCACTGCACGCCGATCCTCATCATCCTCAACGCGGGACACATAGCCTTTGCGTTCCAGGGTATCGACCACACGGCTTGCCGTGCTTTTGTCCAGGAACATTTCTTCTGCCAACACCTGAAGGCGCAGAGCGCCCTTCTTGACCAGCGTCTCGACGGCATAACATTGGGTTACTGATACGTCGTAGCAGCAGATCCGATCCCGATCCCGAAACTGATAGACGCGTACCAACTGGTTCAACGCCTCATACAATTCCTCGGCATCCTGAGTCAGCGGGTCACTTTTACGCTTTGCCATAATCGTCACAAATTAGTTGTCAGTCACAACAGTAAACCTGATTCCTGGAAATCGTCAACACTGATATCTCGATTGACGATAGCCAGAGGAAGGCGCTAGTTTGTTGTTACTAACAACGAAAATATGGACGTATCCACTGTGACACTTCCAGAGCAGATTCATCCCCTGATCAATCGCTCCAGACTCGTATGGGCCATGGGGTTCACACAGATTCTCGCCTGGGGTTCGACCTACTATTTGCCGGCGGTGCTTGCGTCTCCGATCGCCAAAGAGACGGGATGGTCCATCACCAGTGTGGTGGGCGGCCTGTCCTGGGGGCTACTGGTGGCGGGAGCGTCCTCGCCAGCCGTTGGTCGTCAGATTGACCGCCGTGGTGGGCGTTCTGTCCTGGCCGCCAGTTCGCTGCTGCTGGCTCTCGGCATGCTATTGATGGGACTCGCGGACAACATTGCCACCTACTATGTCGCCTGGACTCTGATCGGCGTTGCCATGGCGGCAGGCCTATACGACGCCGCCTTCTCAACCTTGGGCCGACTTTTCGGCGAGTCGGCTCGAACGTCAATCACCGGGCTGACCTTATTGGGTGGCTTCGCCAGCACCCTAGGTTGGCCGGTGATTGCGGGACTGGAGAGTTGGATCGGCTGGCGAAACGCCTGCCTTACCCTCGCCGCAGCTCATCTGCTGATCGGATTGCCCACCCATGCACTATTGATTCCCGGCAGCACCAGGCAACCGCCCCATCCGGTAATGGTCGAATCAACCGATGCGTCAGAGTTTCGCCCTGGGACCACCCACCAATTGTTTTTGCTGATTGCCGCAATGCTGACGGTTCTGGCGCTGGTCGTATCAGGTATCTCAGTACACCTGCTCAATGTTCTCCAGCAACTGGGCATCGCGACCGCTGTGGCCTTGGCCATCGGCATGGTGATTGGCCCCGCGCAAGTCTTGGCACGGGTGGCAGAGTTTTCCATAGGCAGAAACCTCCACCCGACCTGGTCCGCACGAGCAGGTGTGTTGCTTTGCTTGATCGGGCTTGGCTTGCTGATTTCAGGCCTGCCCTGGCTGGCCTTTGTGGCGATAGCACTTTACGGCGCCGGTAACGGCATCCTCACCATCGCTCGCGGTACCCTCCCCTTGGCGCTGTTCGGGCCTCAAGGATATGGCGTACGAATGGGACTGCTCGCAAGGTCCGTCCTAGTCGCCCAAGCCTGCGGTCCCATCGCCGCCGCTTACGTTCTGGACAGCTTCGGAGCATCAGTTCTGCTAAGCGTGATGTGCGGGCTTATGTTGCTGTGCTTCATCGCCACTTGGAGCCTGCCAACTACACAGAAAGACAAGTAGGCGCACTGCTGAGCGGGAGAAACCGATACCCGGCATCAAGCGAACACGGGGGGCGATGCATTTTCGATGTAGCGCATCAAACTGGGGATGATGTGAGAAGCATCTGGCCCAACGCCTCTAAGGGTGGCCGAAGCAAAATTGCGCTGCTTCGGTAATCCCACGAAATACAAACCCGGCACATGCTCCGCCTCTCCGTTGCGTTGAGTCAGACTTTCATTACCCGCCATGTGCAGATCTACCAGAAAACTCAGGTTCGGGCGAAATCCGGTCGCAAAAATCAAACTGTCCACTTCGGTGTGCTGCCCATCGGCCCAAATCACGCCCGTTGGCGTTACCTCTGTGAACATCGGCTTGCGATCAAAAAGCCGCTGTTTTACCGCGATAGGTGCCGTCATCCAGCACAGGGGTACTTTGATCATTCAGCCAACGAGTCTTTTCAGTGTCGGATGTCCAACGCGGCGCGCGCCGGCATTGTCGACTGGACGCTTACGGAGGGCACAGAGTTTCGCCCGCTCATAATTTGACCGGCTGATGGCCAAATCCGAGGCTACCGACGCCGGGCACAGTTCTCATCGCACACGTTGAACGCTTTAGGAAGACTGGTGGGGGGGAGTAAGAGTGGCTGCCCCTCCTGCTCCAAAAGTATCGGTCTTAGCTCATCGGCCAAATCTTGCCATCCAGCCTTGATTGCGCTTCTCACCATCGAGCCAAGCTGCTCTTTGCTGGCCATCTGACCACTGTCCTCCCAGGCATTCGATTCCATTGACCACGGTTTGATTGATCGGCCTAGTTGGGCGGCAAACTGCGCTATTCGAGCAGCAATCCTGAATCCACCCTCATCATGATCTCCCCAGTGATACACGCAGCAAGTACTGGGAAGCCGCGAAAGAATCCGTACATAGGCCTTTCCCCAGCTTGGTGAGGGCATCCCCGCAGTGTAAATAACCACTCCTTTCAAATCTGTTCCGAGTGCTCGTGCTGCTTGGTGGAATGTTGTCAGGTTTTCAATTGTTAAAAGCCATTCGGGCTCGCCTTGATAGCCAGCAATCGCTGAGTTCGCAACCCCTAGAAACGGGCGGACAATGGGACATTCAGCTCCACCAATTAGCCGCAGTTCTCCGATACCGGCAAGTAGGAACGGCTGAGGCTCTTTAGATATACCTATGGAGCCAAAGACTTCACTCCAGTGCCGTGCCGGTGAGTTGAATGCTTCGGCGGTCAAAATATCAATGTGTTTGCACAGGGCTTCGAGGCGTTTTGAGTTTCTGAACAACTGGACGCTGAGCTGGCGCAGGACCTGGTCTTCCTTAGCACCGGAAACCGCATCGAGCACTTGTAGTGCATCTACGAAATCGGCTGCCGAATCTGGACCAAGTGATCTCACCTGTTTTAGACTGCCCCAGTTGCTGAGCAGCTCCATTACCCGTGGGCCATGCTTCCATGGGGCTAGCAAGCCAGTTGCCTTAGCTACGGAAGTGCCGACAGTTGGTACCCCCAGATACTGCGAAAGCTTATCTAGATCTCGGAGAACAATTGCCTCCAAAGGGCGATCATCTCCTCCTTGCTTAGCCCATTCTAGCTCGATGGCACCAGTCACCTTGGCTGCCTGCATGCGAGCATGCATGTGATCGCGCTCATCAAGGCTTTGTTTCCAATAAGCGGACTCGTGCGATTTGAATGACTCTCGGATAGTACGGGTACTTCCGCTCAACCGAGCGCGCTCTGCCCGAGCCAGCAGCCGAGCAAGGACTGCATTACCCAGCATTGCTTTGCTCCTCGGCGAGACGAGTTATTTCTCGCGTCAAAATATCTGGGTTGAGCAAGTAGTTGTCGCTTTGAAGTAGCTCCTGCGCGCGATTAAGGACAGCGTTCTTCTTCATCTGGATATTGCGAGTACCAAAGCGCGCCATATCGTAGTAAATGCTCAAGAAGGACGAAAGCTTGCCTTGGTCCGACTCTGGACCAGCCATGATTAACTGCAGTCCAAGGCTATTGAGAAACTGAACAGCAGCTCTGATGTTCTGCGGATCCATTTTTTCGAATGCTTCATCCAGCAGCATTATTCCGCCGCCACTGCGGCTTCCTTTGGACCTACCGTAGGCCGCTGCCAGAGCCGCACCGAAGATGAGGTAAACAGGCGTGCGATGCTCGCCGCCGGACGCCGAACCGAAGCGATTGCTGAGCATGCCGACGGACACGTTGCTTTGGAAAATCTCAACGTCGTAGCTGAAGAAGCGACGATGATCGTTAAGCGGACTGGTCTCCTCAAGTAACACAGAGCTGTCGCCTTCTACCAGCAAACGAAACTCTTCCGGGATTTCGCCCGGGCCACCGAAGAGATCGTCGTCTACGCCGTGTGTACGAACGCGACGAAGAAAATCATGGAGATTTCGGTGTTCATCGACGACCTTGTACTTGAACTCGTATCGCTCATCGTTCGTGAAGGGCGGTGCAGACTTGAGCACAGCGGTCAGCCCAGTGATTTGCTCTTCGATTTGATCGAATCCGGTAAGCAGCGACTGAGCAACGTCTGAACGGAACACCTTTACGGCTGCAGAGTAGGCCTCTTCCGCTCTGTATTCCTGCTCGACCAATTCAAAGTCCTGAATGCGCTTGCGCTCGGCCAAAATAAACTCATACGCGCGCAGCCAATCCTGGTTTTGAACATCGTTGTTTTTGAGGCTGTAATCACTGATGAAGTTGGCGAACAGGTTCCAGGCTTCGCGATCCGAGGTTGAAGCCGTGGTGCGCGATCTCTGAATCGAGCTGTCGAGATGAAGGAGCTTATCGTTCCACTGCTCTCCATGCTTTTCATCCAAGCGGGTTCGATGGCGTTCAACCTCGCTCGCACTGTAGAGAGGATTAAGGCGGCTTTTGCGCTCCTGTACCAACTCAATCTCTAGCTGGGCTTTTATCGTGTTGACTTGGCTGCTTAGGTTCAGCTTCTTCTCCGCGAGGCGAGTGGATTCTGAGGCCCAACGCAATTCGAGATCTCTGGCCTTGATTGCGTCATCATCCGCCTGCTTTTTCTGCGCATTAAGCACATCTAGAGAGTCGGTCAACGTCCTCCCTAAGGCAGCCTGACAGGCTGCCACCGCGCCTGCGGTCCGCGTTACTGCAATGAACTGGCCCTCGATATCAGCCTGAAGTGCTTCCGGGTCCGAGAACGGCGCTAATTTTTTCAATCCGGAAAGAAACTTTTGGGCCATTTCAGACGCTGATTCGAATTGAGTTATGGCCGACTGAAGTTCTAAGTCGGCACGCTGACGCGTCGCACTGCTGTCTGTACGCCCGAGGCGCAATTCGCTGGATCCAGGAAGGCGTCGCCGTTCAATTCCTCCTCCAGAGCTGACCATGCCTTCCTTGGAAATTGCTTTGACACCAGAGCGAAGCTGATCATCGGTTTCTGCGAGCGCGGTGCGGCCGAGCTCACCTTGCAGATACCGAACAGCATTGAGGTTTTGGCCATGAATCAGCTGTGCCGCGTATTGATCATTGCCCTTAGCACTCCACTCGCGGACTCGGCTGGGGAGTGCCAGCTTTGCTCCATAGATGTTGCTGCCGGCCTTGCTTCGATAGACCCTAATAGCGTCGAGCTCTTGGCTTTCTTGAACGAGCAATGCTTCGGCATGCCGACCTAGCCAGCCTTCAATGGCAGGCTGCCAGCTAGCGTCGGAGACCGTAACCAAGTCGCAAACAGGCACCGTGTTAATGCCCGCATCAGAAAGCACTCCCATCAGGTGTGTGGTGGAGTCATGCAAGGAGGACAAGCCTTTTATAGCTCGTTCTTGAGCGAGGCGAGCATCACGCAACTTCGCTTCCGCCTGGGCCTGCTCATTCTCTGCCTGGGCGGCTTCACGGCGCATTATTCCGAATGCTTGCCCCATCGATTGAGCTGCGGCTTGGATAGCTACTGCTGGAGGTATCTCTCTGGCACGGCGCATTTGCTCCAAAGAGTGGGCATGGTTGGCCGTACTTTCGAGCTGCCGCCGATGCGCGTCCATACCTGGCAACCCGCTTACGGAACTAAGAGCTGCCACCATTAAATTAAGGTCAGACTCAAGTTGCTTCTGCTTTTCTCGCAACGTTTCGCTTAGCTGCTTCAGACTTTCTGCGCGGCCCGCTTGCTCTTGATAGGCAGGGTCGCTGTGGAGGTCGGCAATAGCACGATCTCTGGCGTCGGTTGCCAGTTTCATGTTCGCCTCAGCTCTGGACACCTCTATTGTCGCGGTCGCCAGTTGTTCGTCCAGTTTTTCAGCTTCGGCTTCGCCCGCGTCAATAGCTTCACCCAGACGCTCGGTCGCATAGGTATTTTTGAGAACCATAAGGTTCGCTTCTGATGTGCGCTCGCGCTTAACTATCGCGTATTTATCAGCCACTTCAGTTGCCCGATCAATACGGACTCTCAGCCGCGCGATGAGATCACGCAGATCCCGAACGTCGTCCAACCTAGCCCTAAATTGCTTCACCCCTGTAGGCATCGGCTCTATCAGATGCTGACGTAGAGTCGCATCCAGATTAACGATCCTTTCGTTAAGTTTGAGTGAGCGAGAAAACGCTGCACGAAGGGACTGTGGATTTGGCTTGTCACCGGGCCCGGCCAAGTGGTCGATCAAAAGGCGCCGTAGGAAGTCGCTTGGATTTTGGGACGAGAATACTGGGCTTGTAGATTCCAACCGACACAAGTCAACTGCCATATGCTGGAAGGCGCGCCAAGGCATCACCGTCTCACGAAGGCCCTCGATCTGAAGGTACTGCTTAGCGGTTAGAGCTACGCCGGGAAGAATAAAATATCCATTTACCTCAGCTTTTGGCTCATCCAAATAAGCTCTTATGGACACACCTGCTGTGAAAGGTATCCCGGTCTCGCTATCCCGAAAAACAAGCCCTACGTATGTGTTAGCGGACGTTCTGGCGTAAGTGCTCCCTCCAGGAATGTAAGAGCCTAGGCAGTAATCACGGAGAGTGCGAGCGTTGTGCTTGCCCTCGCTAGATGCGTTGAAGTGAGTCTTGTTGCCATCGGCAGCAAGCATGACTACCTGAATCGCATCAAGTAGCGCAGATTTCCCAGTCCCATTAGGGCCAAGGAACGCTGTGTTTAGACCGGTTTCTACGTCCTTTGCTTCGTATAGGAAGAACTGGACCAGGTTGATGTTCTCAAGCAGTTTCATCATCAGTTACCTCATCCAGCTCCGGTGAATGGGCTGCAAGTTGGTGCAGCGCAGTCTCTCCAAGCAACTCGACAATTCCTGGGCGAATCACGATCTTGAAAGGCTGTCCATCTTCAGCATCTGGCACCTTGAGAAAGCCGTACCGTTTTAGTGCATTAACGAGCTCGCGTAGCGTGCTTCGCTCCGGAAGCTCACGACTGAGCCATTCCTTGTAGGCGCGCTCAAGTTCTTCCAAGGAAATGACGGCCTCTCCATCGCTAATCTCAGCCAGCTGCATCCGGTCGTCGTAGAGACGGCGAAGTACAAGGGCCAACCGCGTCTCGTCCATGAGCATTTTTTCAGCGACATTGTGATTGGGGGTGGCGACTAGGTAGGAGTGATGCGGGTTGTGCTGAATCTCCATACCGAAGTTGGAAAATGCCTCCCGATAAGCCGGAAAGTATTTGACGATTAGATGGTACGGTCCGCGGCTAAGACGATCACTTGCGTACAAGACCTGCTGCATCATGAGCCGGTACCCAGCTCTCTCAAAATCAGCGCTGACGTAAATTCCTTCCGTCTGCTCTGCCAGTTTTTCCCAATTCACTGTCATAGCTTCCTCGCATAGATCACGAATTGTTGGTGTTCCATGTATTCGTTCTTGGTTTCTGCGTCGGGTACAAAAACGACATGCATGCCCGGAACCATCTGAAGATGAGGGTCATCTTTTCTTTTGGCTGGTGGGCAGCTGTCACGCGATGCGATTAAGAGCAGACGCTGGTAGCAGCACAGATCGCTAATTGATTCGATTCTGAGGTCGCCGGAAATGACTTCCGTGTTCTGTCCCAGATGGGCGGCGACATAGTTGGCTAGCTTGGTTGGCGTGACATTGCGTTCGGCATTCATTCGCTGCCGAAGTGCTTCCATGGCAAGCTCCTCGACCGTCGGATTGTATGGCTCAACGTGTGTTGGCTCATGCGGTCGCTGCGCCGCGCGCGGTCTGGCCAGGCCAAATTCGGAAGCATGAAAATGGCCCGATATTTCTGGAAGGGATGGATGGTCTTCTTCCATGCCGCCGAGAGCACTCAGTGCCCGGCTTATCAACTTGTCGAAGTTGCCGGGAGATCTCAGTTTATATTCGAAATAAGCCATAGCTCGCTGGTGGGCATCACGAATCTCTTCGTCCAAGCGCTGCAAATGTTTTTCCACATCGCGCAGTCGCATAAGCAAGGCTGTGTCTCGCTCATACAGTGCTTCAGCTCGCACCAGACCGTTGGCACCGTCTGCGTACCAATTGATGAGCGTCGCTCGCATGTCCGCATCGTGCTGAAACTGCAGGACCAGGCCGATGATTTGTGAACGGAACTGCAGGGGGTGGTTGTTTGTTCGAAAGTCGCTGTAGTCAGCGATGAAGAGCTTCTCGATATACTCTTCGAAATACCCTCGGACAAACTCACTCGCGGTAGTTTTGGTTACCAATACATCCATAAGGTCCTGAATGCGGCAACTGGTGCTGGTGATATGAGCCATGCATCGTTTCGCCTGCGTTGCCGCCTCGTGATATAGCTCTGGTGCATTTCCAGATGCCACTTCACGCAGCGCAACGAAAATTGAACGGACTTTTCCGGCTAGAAACTCGGGTTTGCTCTGTGCAAACTCAGCGAGAACGGCGAAGAATCGAGCGATGACAGGCTTTACGGTCACCTGCTCAACCACCCCACGCCGGCGCTGGCTTAGCCAGCCTGCAGTGAGGAAAACTTGATAAATGCCATGGGCCCGAATGTTGATTGGGCTTCCCAGCTCATCCCATGGATCATCAGCAACGAGGAATGTTTCGATAGTCCGAATGACTGTTGTCTTCGGAGCCTCTTCCCCAGGAGACCTGCCGCCTTCGCCCCACATCTCCGCCATGAGCCGGCTGAGAACATCCCAGTAGCGGTGATTGTTCTCAGCCGCTAAAGGCCGAAATAAATCTTTCGGCAATCGTTCGAACAGAGGTGGTGTTATAGCGTCCATTCCCAACACTCGGCGTGAATTTAATAATATTACCGCAGCATAGATCTATTGATGCATCTATGCTGTCACCATTCAAACAATTTCTTCCATGGTTACAGCTATGCCCCGACGCAATTCAGCTCCGAAAGAAAGATATGAAGCGATCGAGATACTCCTTCTCTGGGAGGGGCGAGTCTCAAGATCTCGCTTGCTTGATCTATTTGATATCCACGAGACTTTGGCCAGTCGGGACATTGCGAGATTCCGTGAGCAATATCCCGCGGCCTGTGAGCCGGAGATGTCGACTAAGAGCTACGTAGGCTCACGGAATCTGGAGCCCGCGCTAACGCTTGGAGTCTTCTCCGAATACCAGCGTTTAGCTGGGGCGCTTGGAAGCCTAAACTTGGTCTCGACAGGTGTGCCCATCGAAAGCACACAGCTCAATGCCACCGCGATTCGACACCCGCTTTTCTCTCAAATACATCGAGCCATGCGGCTTGGTCTTTGCATTCGAATCGTTTACCGCTCAATGAGCACCCCAGAACCGCATGAGCGCGTGATTCGTCCTCACTCATTTATTCAGGCCGGACCACGCTGGCACCTTCGAGCCTATTGTGCAAAAGCTGCAGCATTCCGAGATATGAATCTTGGAAGAATCTCCGCAGTTAGCCCAGAAAGCGGTAGTAGCCTACCTGGGGAAGATGAAGACTTGGAGTGGCAGCAGATAACGTCGATACGTTTAATCCCCCATATAGGTCTGTCCGCTGAGCAGGCTCAAATGGTAAGGGAGGAATACATGGGGGGAACGGCTGCGGTTGTGTTTAGCGTACGAGCACCGCTAGTCCAATACGTAATCCAGTCCTTTAGAGCCGCGGTTGATCCAGTCCGCGAGAAGTCGCCGGAACATCTGTTGATGGTGCAGCATCCCGAAACGTTGCCTCAGAGCTCACGCTGGCTGCTGCGGGAATGCAATGCCTGAGTGGGGTGCTCCTCCACAAGCCGAACGCGGCTTTTAGCTCGGTCAATGAAGCTGAAGATCTGATCCACCGGTATCTGCGAGATGGCCGGCGAAATCCACATCCCCTCAGCCATCTAGCGCGGCTCATTCGGGGGTAGCGCTCCTAGTTTTAGTGCTCGACCTGCAACTCTGCAACCAACCCCTCCTTGGTCGCGTCGGCGTAATCGTCTCGCTTTAGCTTGAGGTTGTCGAGCATGAAGCCGTGCGTCAGCTCGAACCCATCGAGCAGCGTGTACCAGTTCATGACATACAGTTTCATCCGCGGGTCATCCGTCACGAGGCCAGGGTCGCTTCGCAAGACATGAGCTTTCAACCGGTTGGTGATGATGGAATCAGCAGAAGAAATCTGACGTCCAAGAAGGATGAGCTCAAAGTGCATCTTCTCCGACTTAAACTGTGGCTCGCTTGCGATGATTTCCGCGTAGTCCTCAAGCTGCCGAAGGTGCTTCTTGTTAAGAGATATCGCCGGCCGTTTTATCTCCACCACAATGCATTTGTAGACCCGATTCCCCAACGAATCAAAAGCTGGAAATTTTCGAGCCATAAAGAGGTCTACTTGTCGTTGCGCACCGGGAAAATCGGCCTCTTCATCTACGTCGTCCATGCTCAGTGGCGACCGTCTCATGACCTCATCCCGCATGCGACGAACAATCTTGGCGAAGGTATCCTCCTCCGCGCCTATGGTCTCGTAGCGTGGCCCGAACAGCCATGTGTTGGCCTCGATGACCTTTTGCAAGTCAGGCGTTTCGAGAACCTCGCGGTAGTGTTCGTTCATCACATATCGCAGTTGCTGTACTGCGGTAGCTCGTCGTTGCAGCACCTCGATGCTCGAAACGATATTTTCGAGCGAGGTGCGATGCAGCTGCTTCGCTAGGTCTTGCATCGACTTCTCATCAAGGTCGAGCGCACCTTCAAGCACCTCGAACAGGGCGTCGTTCTCGTTTGAGACGGCGAGCCTGTCTAAAAGACGAATGATCAGTTTCGCTTGCTTCTTGTTGGTTTTGTGGAAGACACGCGGTTCAGCGATGTAAATGTTACGCACCAACTCGCGGATGTACTGGTGCCGCCATTCTTTCTCCGTGTCATCCATTCCCGCGTAGCTCGGGAAGTAGCCTTCATCTTCGTAACTCTGTACCACCTCCTCGGCTCGCACGCGCAGGAAATCGTCATACACAGACTGGCTCAAACGGTCCAACTGTGACTTGAACTTCTTCCAAGTTGGCGAGGCCGGCGTGTGTTCCTCAGGAGTGAGCAGATCCGGCTCTTTCGAGAAGATGTCAGCCCATGCGGATGTCACGCATATGCTGGTGAAGAAATTCGGCTTCTGATTGAGCGAGCTCAGTACTTTGTAGACAGGTGTCCCACTGGAGTTGAGCAGATATAGGTATGACCTCTCCGAGGTGGGCCGTTGCTCCCAGCGAAACACCTGGGCCTGAAAGACAGCATCCTCGGCCGCAATTTCTTTCTGAACCACTTCATGTTTCGGAACCAGAACGGGCACTCCGTTCAGTACTAACTGTTTTTCTGGATGCACGGCAAGATACCAACCGAACTCGACGGAAAATAACTCGCGAAGCTCATCCGACTCCGGCAGAACGCCCGTAAAATGCGTGAGCTCCACCAGAGTGCCCTTTCCTAGGGTCAGCAGCTCCAGCCTCTGCTCAGAGCTCTCTAGAAGTCGCCCCTCAAAATCTTTGATGGTCGGCTCGGCAACGTCTATTACTGCATCGACGTTGCTGAACCTAGTGAACCAGGATGCGTTGCGACAAAGCAGATGGAACGCAAGACGCCCGCGACCGTGCTCCCCCTTCATCGCGAGGTTGACCTTCTTCGCAGAGTCATTGAAGCTTCCGAACGTGTCGTTCAAGGTGTCGAACTCTATGCCGTCACCGTCGTCCAGCACAACTACACGCTCAACGCCGTGCATTTCGTTCTCAAATACGGTTATGGATACGGTACTTGCGGCAGCATCGAAGCCATTCCAGGCCAGCTCGAATAGAGGTTGCCAACGTTCCGCTGTTTTGAAGTGCTTCTTGATACCGGAATTGCCGATGGAGGCACTGCCCTTGAAAACGTTATTCATAAGCTTCCCTGTCATATTTTGGACGATTTTTGCATACCTCCTAAGCGAAAGGGAGTCTGGTCCACTTTAAAAGCTCGACCGACCGCCTCTGACCCGTGAGTACTCTTTATGAACGGCAGCTCTGGGTCAGATGCTGCCTTTCTACGACAGGCAGCAATCGGCCGATTCTGTTGAAAAAGTAGCTCCCCTGTCTGGCCTGCGGCAAAATCTCTGCATTGGCCAGCAGGGAAGCACACAGCATGATGGGGCCGTTATCGAATGGGCAGAAGCGACTCGTTCAACCTTGAAGATCACATCCCAGCCAACCACCTCCTGCGCAGCATTGATCGGTGTCTCGATCTGAGCGACTTGCGCCATTACCTCGCCGATTTTTACAGCCCAATTGGGCGACCTTCGATGGACTCTGAGCTGATGATTCGCATGTTGAACGTGGGCTGCCGCAGCGTTCCTCGCGGTATTCGCCAACTACGTGGCCCCGGCTGCGGTGTACGAATTCCTGCTCGCAAGTTCTGGCGCTATCGCCTTGCTGGTGTACCTGGTGATCGCCATATCCCAATTGCGCCCGCGCCAGAAGCGCATGGCCGGCGGCGAGAAAATTGCCTACAAGAGGTGGCTGTTCCCGGGCCTGACCTACGCGGTGATCGTATTCATCTCCGGATACTGACCATCATGCTGTTCCAGGAAGCGCATCGTGTGGAGATCCTGGCGACCGGCGTGCTGAGCGTTCTGTTGATCGCGGCAGGTCTGCTGGTGACGCGTTGTCGCAAGCTTGAGAGGCTTGGGGCGGTGGTGCTGGATTGATGATTTGATTCAATCTCGTCATGCAAAAAACGGCGAGCGCAACTCGCTCGTGCGGACGCCGATCAGCAACAACAATCAAAGGCCAAAATGGGTTGGTTTGCGCCGCCGTAATTTCGTAGAGCGGCCATCAAGCCGGGAGCTCGTCCATGCGAGAAAGGATTGTGGCTACCAGGCGTATGCGAGCGAGTGCATCTCGTAACACAATTCCAGAACAGATACCGAGGGAAATTCGGGGCTGCTTAGAGGACACCGCCAACGAGACGTTCATCGGCGAACTCAGTTTCGGGGCAAACGCCGTCATGGATTTGAAGGGGGTCATCACCCATGGCCACGGTCGTCCAGACCATGTGCACATTGCGGGCAGCGGGCGTCCCGGAACCTCGACACAAGACTACTTCTACAATTACGACGGATCGCTGACGGAGCACTGGCCCAACGGCGTGAGCCAGGTTCCGGCCATCACCGGGTCGGTAATCCGCATGAAGCCTCACAACGGCGAGCCGGCTGGACTGGTCGCCTCGTTCATCACCGTCAAGGCAACCTAGGCGCTGCTTGTCTAGATACTACCGGGTCGCCAGGGCATTTCGAGCAAGACGCATGCTGGCGACCAGGATTGGCTCCACTGTTTTTTTTGTTATTGACGACAAGGAGTCGGGCATGACAATGACCTTCACCCCAGCACCTGTCACCCACCCAACGTGGTATGTGCAGATCCGCGATGCAAACCGGTGCCGTGGGTTGAGTGCGACGTCATGCGGCTAGGCCCACGTCTACGCATTTTTACTTACGATCCCTGGCCATTGCTTTTAGCCGCGGCGGGACTCGGCCTGGCCCTTTCCGCTTACAACGAGGTGCACACAGAAGGTCCCGCGTTTTGCGTGACAGTGAAAGGGCTATCGATCATCACGAGTTGGCCCACAGTGCTGCAAGCGGAGCTCGCATTGAACCCCATCCACCGAATCCTGGCGGGTTGGGCCCTGATGCTTTTGGCCATGATGCCGCCCCTTCTGGCGATGCCACTGGTGCATGTCTGGCGTTCCAGCCTGCCAAGCAGGCGCATACGAGCGTCGGTCGTGTTCCTGCTCGGTTACTGTACGCTGTGGATGGCAGTTGGCCCCATTCTGGCGGCCCTGGCGTTGTTGCTACAGATTGCTGTCATAAAAAACGCCCTGGCCGTGGCGCTGCTGATCGCGATGCTATGGAGCGCAAGCCCGTGGCACCGTGCTGCACTCAATCGCTGCCATCAACTGCGCCGAATCAGTATGTTCGGCTGGGCTGCCGACAGGGATTGTCTGATATTCGGCATGACGCATAGCCTCTTTTGTATCGTTTCGTGCTGGGCCTGGATGTTCGTACCGCTTGTTAGCGGGGCATGGCACATTCCAATGATGCTGTTCACAGGCGCGACCATGCTGGCTGAACGGCTCACGCCACCGGAACCGCCGCGTTGGTGCTGGCACCCGTTTTTTTTTCCGACTCACCTCTACACCCTTCTCACTAAACACAATGCGCAGGGGCCCCATGATTAGGCGTTTTTGTCTGGCAATCGGAGTGAGCACGGTGGCCCCTGCCCCACCGAGGTGGTCGACCACGCTCCCGCAAATATTCACTAAATCCTGACGCAGGGTCGACAAAGCGATACCGTTGCTGCTGTACAGCCCCGGATTAAAACCTGAGCGGGCATTACCCGTGTGGTTCCAACGGTAGTTTTTAAGGCGTTTTATAAGCTGCTGCATGACCATCTCTCATCAGTCTCGCGATTGACGTATTGATGATTAAAGTGCACTCGCCAATTGAGCTCAGAGGCCAGCCACCTGATGGCCCCAGAAACGCCAAGAAGGGCTAGCAGTCACGACCGGGATGAGCTTGCACCGAGCCTTCGCAAGCTATCACCTCATCTATTCACGCCAGCAGGCCAGCCACCCTGATGGGACGGTCAAAAAGCCGCACACCGTCATCTATTCGCTGGCATTACCATCCAACGCCTGAGCGATCACTCGGAGGACTGCTTTCGGCCGATTCTGTTGAAAAAAGCGGCTTCGGTTCCACTGCAGAAAAGTGCGCATCTGAGATTGAAATCTGTGTTTTAGCGCAGAAGGTTTAGGACTCAGATTTGACGTAGCGACGTGCAAAAAAAGCGCTTTCACCGCTCAATACACGGGTAACCAGGCCGGATCGACTTTTTAACAGAATCGGTCGATAAGAGCCCTATACGACGGGCAACAATCGGCCGATTGTGTTGAAAAAGTCGACCATCGTATCCACGGCAGAAAAGTACGCGCCTGAGATTGAAAATCTTTATATTGAGCAAAGGGTTACGGGCTCAGATTTCACGTAACTCCGCGCAAGAAAAGCGTTTTCAGCAGTCAGTACGCGGGCAGCCTGGAAAAACCGACTTTTTCAACACAATCGGCCACAAGCGGACGATCGTGGAGGCCAGACGCACCTCGTTAAGCAGTAATTCCTCCGAAGCAATCATATGCTTCAGAGGAGTCTGTGGCCTTATCTATTTACCTTGATAAGCTTGCGCGATATCAATTTTCTTCATTAGAATTTCTTGGATTTTTTGAGGGAGAGCCCGCGCCCGCTGAAGCGCCGCTCTAGCGCCACTAAAGTCTCCACTTTGTGTCAAGAGTAAAATCCTCAACTTATCCAATTCAGCCACATTTCGTCTGTCAGCATTTTTACCAGCACCAATAACTATTTTCTGAACTTTATTTAAAGTCTTATCGGCATCAAAGGTATTGTTGCTATTAATTTGAATCTTTGCAAGAGTGAGCAAAACTGGCACATGAGATGGAGTAATTTTTTCGGCTTCCATTGCCCATTTTTCTGCTTCTGATGGATCATGCAAGCACGAATAGTAGTGTGCAAGTCTGCTTTCATAAAAACTTCGTTGTTCTCGATGCGCAGCCTCCTTTAAGTCCTCGAACAATGCATGAAGCTCTTTGTCGTCTCTCAGGAATTTTTGATTATCCTTGTTTCGTTCGATAATTATTTCAAGCAAAGTATCTAAGATAAAAGGATTTCTCCCTGCGATGTTCTGCGCAGCTCTAGAAAACTCTTCAGCATCCGCAAACTCTTCTTTAATCTTGAGGATCTGTGCAAGTTCACGAAGGATGTGAAAATTTTTCTTCCCGTCAAACTCGAAGGCCTGTCGATATTCGCGCTCTGCGATATCTATATTCCCATCATACCTTGCTTTAAACCCCCTTATAAAAGCAGCAGTCCTAAGTGCTGATGTGTGGCCATATGCTGTAAGCTTATCAAGAGAAGAGTATAATGTCTTATCTTGTCCCAATCGCACACTTGAAAGACAAATCAACCTTAGCGACTCAACTTGGGCTTCAGATGAAAGTTTATTACTTCCATGCAATGCTTTCTGTGCAAGCTCAATAGTCCGAAAAAAATCTTTACGATCGTAAAACTCTCTACTAACGCGCAACAAGTGTGAAGGTAACAGGCATCGAGCGAGGATAATATTCTCAGTGGTTATCTCTTGCCTCAAAGAGGAGAGCACCCATGCATCGATTGTAGATATGTTTGCATAATCATCAATTGATATATTGTTGACCCGTTCTAGAAGCCGACCTCGGCATTCGATGATAAATTTACGGGTTTCATCAGTCCAATTGTATCGCGAAAGCGTATCAAGGAGATAAGGTGCCATTCTAATATACGGACCCTCGCTTTCCAGAATCCCATGATCCGTAAGATAGCTGAGGGTTTTAGATAACTCCATTTCATCCACGGTTCCGATTGCGACGAAAATATCCTCCGCCGACAAGTACTCGTACTCTCGAAATAGCGCTAAAATATTCTCTTGTTCAGAGTCAAAACTGATACCCTCGATTAGTGACCTAGCTTGCTGGCGGATAGCCTCCAAGAAATCGGGCCTTTGAGTTTTTAGCCTCGCCGACCCATACTCTGCAGCAAGTGCAGCAGCAATCTGAATATTTCTAGGATGCCCAGTTACGTATTCAGAAATTTCATCTACAAGTGTATTGTCTATATCCGCCTGATAGTGTTTTAACCAAATTGATAAAAGTCGTTTGGAGGAGTTTTCATCTAGACTGTTTATTGGAAAGAAGGCCACGTTGGGATGTCTTCTTCTCTTTGTGGCGGGAATCATCCGCCGGGCAATTATAGCTAGCTTAGGCCATGGCGATGGCGCCAAACTAGACAAAATCAAGTTAATCCACTCTGCAAAGCTACCATCTTCACGAACTAATGATTCCTTCCCGCGCAAAAAAACAATTTGCCTTTGACTGGAGATTTTTTCGATTAATTCAACTAGGAGTTCTGTACGCTCAGCTAAGCTCAGCAAAGTAAACTGTTCTATTCTATTTATGCTTTGCAGAATTGTTAAATGCTCGCCCTGACTAAGGAGCGAGCGGTAAAATTCGATGTCCGAGTCAGCATCACGTAAAACTATCTCAATTGGCATCCTTATTAATTGCGGATGTACATCTTGAAGAGCACGCTTGGCCAGTGTTCGTCTACCAATACCATCGTTGCCAGCGAGAAAAATTGCTTGGGGTGAGTCCGCAGATAAGCTTGAAAGTGACTCTTTTAGCATACTAATTTCATTATCGCGCCCCATGAATATGGATAAATTAGAATTCTCCGCCAGAGCAATATCAAAAAGTGCTGAGCGTATTGCGGTTGTTATGATTCCCGGGCTTGAGGTTTTTCGATACACATACTCAAGTAGCCATTCAGGAATCTCGTCATGATCAAACTCATTGAGTAAAAAGACCAAAATTTTCTTGATTTTTCCAGAATATATTTTCTGCTGGGCCAACACCAACTCTGTCTGCACCCAGGGGGAATTTATCGAATTTTTAGATAAAAACAAAACAAACACTTCTGAATTGCTAATTGCTTTATAAATTTCCGACGCGCTTGTCTCACCCTTTTCGAAAGTGGCCTCATCATAATGTGCATGAGCTGCAGTTAAGTTATTAAACACCGGACCAACTAAACTTTTATCCTTACTACTATGAGATAAGAAAGCGCGTATTGAGGCGGTCACAGATATCATCCTTGTGTGTATTCGTTAGCGTGGTATTAGCTCGAGTAATTCGCTTCGGAGCCGAGTCTAAATGGGTCAATCATTTCATGGCTCAACGCTGCGCGCAATATCAATTAGCTATCAACGCCTACCAGTACGCGATCCCGCCGTTGCGCCGCGAATGTGGAGCGGAGACGCAGACGGTTCTAGCCGCTCCCGGCCTGCAACAGTTTGATTCCCGGTTCTGGGCCTGCTGAGCGGACATAGGCATAAGCCGAGTTACGCTACGAAGGCTCGCCATAGAACGGATGCTGAGCTTAACTGGCTTTACCGACCGCTGCCCTGCCCCCCGTATCAGACGCGCAGCACTTGAGCAATGTCCTGATCGCGCCACGGACATTACGTTTGCTTAACTCTTTTATTGTAAACCAGCGACAGTCATCGATTTCATTGGCCGCACGGGGCTTCTGGTTTATGGCCGGTGTTGCTTCGAGGAGAAAATGAACGACCTTGTCATCCATGTACTGCGAGACATAGGAAAGCTGGTCAAATATCAGCCCCGTTTCCTCAGCCATTTCTCGCCTCGCTGCTTGCAAAGGCGTCTCGCCCTTTTCTACGCGACCTCCTGGCAGATTCCATTTGGCATTGCCCTTGCGCACAAATAGGATCTGATCGGAAGATGATGGTGTTGGCTTTGGTGACGTGTGAACGCTCAACTGTCCCATCATGCTGTGTGATCCCCCTCCGGCCAATGAAGTGATTTTGCCGGAGGCCAGTCAGGGGAGCTACTTTTTCAACAGAATCGGCCAGAAGCTGCCGTTCATGAAGTCCTATCTGCTACCAACGACAGTCGCAACTGATAGCTTTGAGCCGAAATCCCCCCTCGTTGAGCTTCGCGGAACCCCCAAATGCCCGGAGCTCAGCTCAGATCGAACCAGCGCCCAGCCCTAGCTAGGCCAGTGCGATAGCAATCAATCATTGACGAGACTAAGGCAGAATAATCAGCCAAAAACTATTATTGAAAGAGATTATTATACCGAAGAATTTATACTTGATGACTATTAAGATCAGGGGCGTTAAGCTTCAACAATACCATGATAACAGAAACTGCGGTATCAATAGCCCCTCCTTTTACTCCAATAGCCGTAAGGTTTTGAGCACCCTCAAATAGAATCAAGCACTGTAGAGCTAAAGCTGTTGAATTTTTATAGCCATAACTTCCCAACAACATAGCGAATAAATCTATCAATGTACTCTTATGCAACAAGCACACACGATGGACAGGGTGGTCTTTACTTGGATACATATTCACAGCAGATACAAAAAGACAACCGCGAGAATCGTCCCCAACCAGAAAACGGGATTTATACCACGCCAGTAGCGAAAAGAGCTGTTGCTCCAAACCTGGCCCCCCCCCAGCGACGTCCTCTTTTAACTCCGAGAGCAACTGATTATGGTAAAGAGTTAAAGCACTTTCAATCAATAAATCTTTTGAGGGAAAATACTTATAAAGAGTCATTTTGCTAACCCCTGAAACCTTTACAACTTTATCTATTCCAACAGAATGCAATCCATCTTCAATAAAGAGCTGGAGTGCGGTACTTAACAGTTTCTCTTTCGCTGCGGACATAAGTTAGCCTCAGATTAGAGACTGATTTTACCAAACTCGAGTCCAGAATGCCACAATGGTCATTTTTTTGACCCTGAAAATTTGGCTGACTCATGGTGTTTTTGAGAAGAAGTGATGCTCGGACGAATCGACTAACGTATTTTTGACGTATTTAACAGTTTTTTCTAATGTACGTCTGAGATCCGGATGATGCAGCTCATATCTAGTTTCAAAATATTTACTGATGCTCATATCGAAACGCTCTATTTGTATAAAGTTCAAAGACTCTCGACTCGTTGCGAAGCGGTTTTCCATCCCAGGTATTGTGAGGAAGAACCTCAGTAGGCCTTTCGGAATGTAGCGGTTAGGCGCTCTAACACCCAGGTAATTAGAAATTTGTTTAACCAAATTTAATAGGCTAGGGGTCGCTTCATTCAACGCAAGCACCTGTTGCCTGACCGCCGACGAGTCAAAGCCTAGATACATAATCAGCGCCACAAGGTAATCGACGCTGACCAATGGTAACCAGTGCTCAGAATTACCTGGAATTGCCTTGAGCTTGCCAGAGGATAGATTCCGAATAAGCTGTTCAGTCGGCTGGCCTTTCAAAATGTGCCCGCTCTCGCTATGGCCGTACACTGTTGCAGGATGGACGACAGCGTAGTCGGCCGATTGTTCTTCTAGATATCGAGTAACCACAAAATGCGCCTCGAGCTTACTGCCTTCGTAACCACCAACTCGCTTGTACACTTTAAACCAGTCAGTTTTTTCAGGGTGCTGCGTATCAATACCAACTTTTGCAAGATGTGTATCATTTTTTATCATGTACCCACCTACCATCAAAAATCTTGTCTGCTGCACGACTGCAAGCTTGGCCACCCTAAGCGCCCCTTCCACGTTAACAGCTCGAGCCTCCTCCATCGTCAAACCCCACGAGAATTGTGCAGCCAAATGGAATATGACATGCGCCGAGCTGACGTTACGTTGGTCAGCATCGCTGAGACCGAGGCCTGGGGTACTGAGGTCCCCCTTGACGCCATGTATACAACCAGAGTTGCCCCCTAGGGAGCTAACCTGCACCTTGAGGCTCTCCAGATTGCTGAGGTTACGCATAAGCACCCAGGCTTTATGGCCCCTAGCGGTAAGATAAGCCAGTAAATGCAAACCTACAAATCCACTACCGCCGGTTACAAAACATTCCATACACGCTACCAATCCTTGGGTTAATGACGAGTACAGGCTAAACTATAGAGGTCCCTCTACAGTCAAGGAGAATTTTTATGAAGGTAGGTGAATTAGAGCGCAGGAGTGGGATTGGGCGCCACGCGCTTCGCTATTACGAAGCGCAGGGTTTGATAGCAACCGAACGACAGGCTAACAATTACCGGACCTACAGTGACCAAACCCTCCTTGATCTCGGATTTATCCAGAGCGCGCAAGAAATGGGCTTTTCACTGGCAGAGATTGGTCAAATACTGTCCGCCAAACGACAAAAGACGATTAATTGCGCACATGGTGCAGCGCTTGTTGCCAACAAAATGGCGCAAATACAAACAAAGATCACGGAACTTAACGCTATGTTCCTTTTTCTTGACGCAGAACGTGAGAAGCTTGAAGCAAGCGCCATTGCCAATGGACACTCCCTTCAGAGCCTGCCGGCCGTAAGCGTATAGCCAACACACGTTCACATGACTGACGGTGTGTGGTTCAGTCCGTCGACTGCATCCAGTATTTGCTGTACCCGATCTGTAACGGATATGTCCCCCTCAAGCTTTAAGACAGTACAGGTAAGCGCAGACAGCCATTCCTGATGCCTGGCCAAGCTACGTCCAGGGACGCCCCCCTCATCATACTGAGCTGCCCAAGCCAGAAACTCCGGCTTTGCTTGACCGAAGCGTTTTACCTCCCGACGTTTTAGTCTCTCTAATCTGAGTTCAACAGGAAGATAAAGGAACACCACAAGATCAAATTCGCTCTCAAGCGGTTGACCCCAGCCCATTACTGATCCGGCAACCACTGCACGGCCATGAGAGCGCATTTCTTGTAGCAAGCGCTCTCCTCGTTGCGTTTTG
The DNA here is from genome assembly GCF_051132075.1 of Pseudomonas sp. R3-56. Classification (NCBI taxonomy): domain Bacteria; kingdom Pseudomonadati; phylum Pseudomonadota; class Gammaproteobacteria; order Pseudomonadales; family Pseudomonadaceae; genus Pseudomonas; species Pseudomonas sp. R3-56. The sequence continues at coordinate 3,653,923 of NZ_CP071657.1, forward strand.
TCTGCCAGATGCTGATATGGCGGGTTACTGGGCAGCCACAAAAAATCATCTGCTTCCAGGTGAGTTGTGCTCAGTTCCTTTGCTAAAGCATCCGCTAAGGTCGTGGTGCCGGTACCTGCAGCGCCTGTGATCAAGATGTAACGTGCCGTCTCTTTTGTCATTTCGCTTTCAGCCACTCTAAAACGTTGCCATCTCCAATAAATTAACAGTGCCCCACTGATGTGGCAGCCGAGTAAGAACGTCCTTCAGGTACGCATACGGATCATGCCCATTCATGCGCGCAGACTGGATCAAGCTCATGATTGCTGCCGCCCGTTTGCCGCTGCGTAGCGATCCGGCGAACAACCAGTTCGAGCGTCCAAGCGCCCATGGCCTTATCTGATTTTCGACCGCGTTATTATCGATGGGCACAGCGCCGTCCTCAAGATATCGAACCAGTGCGCCTCAGCGCTTGGCCATTTTACTGCGATCGATTGCTCGCCAAGCAACAGCTCGATAATCGCCAATGCTTCCGCCTGCCGTTTGGGCGTAGCTCTCAACGGAACGAAAGCTGGCAGCGCCGCTGGTGACTGATCTCGGTAAAGTGGTAGCCACTTGCGGATCACGTTGGCGTTGATACCGTGGCTGATGGCGATACTGGATAGGGTTGCGCCCGGTTGCAGGCATTCCTGAACAACCAGGGCCTTGAAGGGTTTCGGGTAAGAGCTTCGTTGGCGCATGGAAATCCTGACGTTAAGGGCGATCGCATCCGCTTAAAAATACGCGGACACCATCGCCCTTAATGCTGGAGTTCGGAAGGTGACTTCCCCAGCCGCTTACTGCCGGCCCTAGGGTGTGGCAATTTTTCGTAACGCTTTCGACCGAGAACTTTGCGCTAAGTCGGGCACTCACCCTCTAAAGCGTAGCTCGCTAGACCAAGCGAGCTTCGGATGAGCTAAGCACGCTCGACAGCTACTGCCGTGACAGGAATTGTCCTACAAGAACACTACAGGCCGTACTCCACCTGAACGTACACCGTTTTGTTATCACTAAGTTGGCCAAAGAAAGTATCTTCGGCCCCATAATAATAATCGAAACCGCTTGCGAGCTTGACTCTATCCGTCACGGCGTAATCAGTTTTCAGCCGCGCAATCCCGCCTCCGGAGGTTTGTGCGTTGACGCCGCTTATTTCTACTCTTAGCAAATCATTGAACCAGGTGTCTGCAAGCCGCCAGGTGAAGCCCAACTGGTCTTTAGACGTTTGTGCACTGGTTGCCGCCTGACGAATGGCAACCTGCCGTTCAAAGCCTGGAGGCAGAGACTTAGCGTTGGAATAATCGAACACATGCGTATACGTAAGTTGCAGCCCTAGAGTGGTATTGTCGAGAATTCGCCACTCTCCTCCGCCCACCGCCCATAGCTGAGGCTTTTTATGGCGGAAATCGTTTGTTCCTTCGCTTTGAGTATCAGATACAGCTGCTTCGGCATGCCAGAGCGTACCGTCGCGAGCCATACTAATGTCCGCCCCAAAAAAGCGAGTGCGCTGTGACTCGACCCTTACCGTGGCCCCGCTGGCGGTCAGCAGGCCAGGTACGAGGTCGGGCATTGGATCAAAGCCGTCGAAGTAGGAAAGCGAGCCATCCACATTATCGCCAGTCATATCCCACTTCAGCGCCCATTGCGATGAATCAGGTTTGCGCACGTCATAATCCACGTTCGCCAACTTGGTAAGCGGTATAGTGTGAGTTGCCGCTTTGGGGAACCAAATAGCTGTAAGCGTTCCCGCGTCCCACTCATAACTGATATTCAACGCCGTATTTCCGTAGCGTTGATCACCGTCTTCCGGAGTGAGTTTCGTAAAGTCACGTGGTGACAGGTTATCCGTAGGATTAAGACCGTCAGCACGACCCCATACGATGATTTGCCTCCCTGCCTTGATCGACATCGCACCGGCATCGTTGCGCCAGTAGGCTTCGCGAACCAAACCGTGACGTGCTTCGCCCCGGCTCTGGCCCCCCACCCACCCATCAAATACGCCTTGGCCCAGTGTATCTGTCAACACCCTGGTGTGCGCCCACAATGAGGGCGTAAAAATATCGGTCTGTTGGCTCAATGAGCGGTCGCCACTCCAGGCCCCACCTCGAAGCGACAAAGTGTTGTCGACATCGAGGCTGGCCATAGCCAGAGCTGGCGCGGCGCTTAACAGCAATGTACCCCAACGCTTCATCGATCAAGGGCCTGCGCTTTGAAGTACTGATCCGAGACGCCTTGATCAGCCTTGAAATGCTCAAATGCAATTTGCGTCTTGTGGCCGGTCTGCAGATTTTCGGCTTGCGACTGCATGGGCTGCCACTTGCCTTGAGTACCTACCTGCTGCAAGTCGGAAGATTCAATGCGCTTCAAAGGCTGACCACTCAGATCGTAGAATTCGACTTTAACCGCGACAAAATTATCTGCCCGCACCCAGCTTTGCATTTTCGAATAGGCCGTATCCTTACCGACTTTTTCTGCTTTTGGAGTGGACTCGATAAGGTAAGCCTGCGTGCCGTCGCTCAATGTTTCCATCCGAAGCAGTTGCTGGCGCCACTGTGCAGGATTATGGCCAATGATGTCGCCGTAGCTGAAGTCGGTTCCCACAAAGCTGTCGCGTTTGTTGGACGCTGAAAGTCGGCGTACCTTGCTTAGCGCCGGGAGATAAACCCACATGTCATCATCGGCGTCGGCATGCTCGATTAGTAATGTCGCGGTCCCCTTGATATCGGGCGGTGAGACAAACTTCACATATCGCATATTATTCTGGCTGGCGTCGGCCTGCAGCTTGGTGTACCCCTCTGTTTTACGGACGCGTTTTTCGCCATTGGCGTTGATCAGCGTAAACGTTGCGTCCGTAGACGAGTCCGCCACCTTGGTGACCTGGAAGCTGTTTTGCATCACCTGTTCCGGAGTCAACTGTGCGGCTTCAGTAGTCGGTACGTGACCCAGAACCATTGCAGACCCAATCAATATCAGCCCAGCATTCAACTGAACTGAGTAGTTTTGTCTATCCTTGAAGATAAACCCGGGCTTGAAGGCTAATGCCAACGCGGGCACTAAAGTCAACGATGAGCCAACACTGACCAACATAGCGATAACGATGAACATTGATAGCCACAAATGCACGTTATAACCAAATGACAGGGCCAGTACACCGTAACCACCGGCCACAGCGGTGGCCACAAACAGCGAGGCCTTACCCGCAGTTGCTAATGTATTGCGCACAGCCGTCGAAGGATCATCGCCCGCCCGAACTTGCTCGCGAAGCCTGTAAAGCATGTAAATAGCGTAGTCGGCACCTATACCAACAGCCATCGCAGAAATGAGCGAGTTGGGAATATTGAGTGGAATGTTCAACAGACCCATGACGCCGAACACAGCGATTACGGACAAGGCCAGCGGTGCAAGAACAATAATGCCGGCGAAGGCTGAGCGGAATACCAGCGCCGAGATCAGGAAAATCGCCAGGGCTACCTGCGCGATATTGCGCAGCTTACCGTTTACCAGCGTTTCGGTCAGAGCAACGGTCTGCGCGACGTCACCCCCAAATGACACTTTCACGTTTGAAGGAAAAGTAGCATCTGCCTGAGCCTGCAACTTGCTCAATAGGTCCTTGACGACCGTGTTGTTGCCGGTCTTGAGCAGGAGTGTGATTTTGGCACGTTGGTAGTTATAGTCGACATAGGAATCAAAATCACCCGGCTCGCCAGACATCGAGTAAAGCAGCAGATACTGGGAAACCAGATTCTCTTGGGTCGGCAGACGATTGAAGGCTTTATCGTCATTGTTCATGGCCTGGTGCATGCGGCTCAAGAAGTCGATGATCGAAAGCGTCTTGCCAACTTCGGGTTGAGTCTCAGCAAAACGCTGCAGACCAACGATCGCATTGAGCACAGCCGGTTGCTTCATCGCATCGGCTTGCTGCCCCTCAATCATGACGTACAGGCTGTTGGTACCGCCCAGTTGTTGATTAAGAAAGGCATCATCTTTCTGGATATCAAGATTCGCTGAGAAGAAGTTCTTGCTGGCATTGTCGATAACGACGCTTTGCATGGCAACAATCAAACCGAGTGTAACCACGCCATAGATCACGAACATTGCGGTGCGACGCGGTCGGCAGATTACCCACTTCGCAGCTGCGGCCGGGATGCGATCCCAGATGCGCACCTTTTGCTCGGTTTGCAGTGCCTTTTCATTTGGCGGCTTGAGCAGCGAGCGAATGGCGGGAATGAAGGTCATTTCCAGCAGCATGGCGCTGAGGATGCCAATGCCGGTGAATATCCCGAAGGCGCGGATGGTAGCAATATCAAACACCAGCAGCGAAAAGAAGCCGATGGCTGCGATACTGCCTGCGATCAACATGACCGGGCCTACGCCGACCATGGAGTTGATCACTGCCAGGCGGTTGGCCTGCTCAGGGCTCAGCTCGGTCGTGCGACGCAACCGGGCGTATTCTTCGTAATACCGCTTGAGTAACTGAACCGCATGACCTGCGGCCACGGCAAGAATCAATATGGGTGTCGGTGAGTTGAAGATGTCCATCGACTGGCCCAGGACGCCCATAAAACCAGTGCCCCACATGACGGCCATCAGCGCAGTGACCAGTGGCAGGATCAGGCCCTGCTTGGTACGGAACGCTTCAAAGTGCAACAGACCGATAATCAGAATGGCAATCGGAAAGAGAATGTTGATCCGGTTGGCAAACTGCTCGGTTTTTTCCAGATAAACAGGGTTACCGCCATAACTGATCGTGTACTGATCAGAGACATGCGCATCGACCACCTTGTGGATGGGCGCGACCATGTTGGTGAAGCCGTCGGAACGCTCTTTGAGTTCCACAAGAATGGCCGCAGTGCGGCCATCGGCGGACACCACGGCGTTCTGATAAACGGGGTTGTCCTTTAGCGTTTGCTTGAGCGCCTCATAATCTACCGCATCAGATAAATCACCGAGCAACGGGCGGGCTTCGAACCCTTCATCGGTGCCTTTGATACCTTTGGCCTGACGGCTGGCCAGACTCAACAGCGTCGAACGCACCACACCCGGCGTGGCATCAAGTTCACGTGTGATGTCGGCAACGGCCTTGAGTACCGAAGGTTGATAGATATCGCCCTGTTTTGGCGTGATGCCAATGATCATCAGGTACTTGGAGCCAAATATCTTTTCGACATGGTTGGTTGCCTGGATCAGCGGATGCCCCTGAGGTGCAAGGGTCGCTGGATCGATTACGATTTTAAGGCCAGCGCCAAACGCGCCCAGTACGGCAGTGATGACCAGAACCAGAGAGATAACCCAGATCCGATAGCGAATGATGAAGTTTGCATAGTTATACATGGATCAATTCCTTGGGCTTGATAGCCGCCGCTTCTTGCAGCAATACTTCCAGGCGCGAGAAATCCTTCTCCACCTGAGAAACCAGCACTTTTCTTAATAGCGATACCGGCAAAATTCCGAAAAACTTGCCCGGCTCCACATCAAATTGCCAACTCAGGCGAGTCCCGTCCGGAATGTCTTCCATGCGGTACATGCCCTCGTAGTGGAATGAGCCCTGCAACACCTTGAACATGTATATAGCCGGCGCTTCGACGCAGGTAATCTGGCATTCGAAGTTCATGCGCCGGCCCAGAAAGCTGAAGACAATCACGTAGCGACTGCCGACATCAGTATTGCCATCTAGCAGACGTGCATCTACACAGGAAGCCTGCCAATTAAGGTCGTTGATGGGATTACTCAGATAATCGAACAGCACTGCTCTTGATACATTCAAAGCACGGCTGTATTCGGCGCGAATCATGATTGAGGCTCCAGCACTGAGACGGTAAGGTAGTGCGTGTTGATCTGCTCAGCCACAGCCATTACCTGGGGCGCATACATGATGCTGTTGTGATCGCCAGCCAGCTCGACTGCAGTCAGTCCCCCATGGGCCAGCGTGTCCCACCCAAGGAGCTGGCCGTAATCGGCGACCTCGTCGCGAGCCAGCATCAACAACATCGGCAGTGTGGTTGGCGATGGAAAGTACAGTTGCAGAGCAATGCCATTCGCAAGATAGGTTTCGAAGTACCGCGCCAGTTGCGCGCCATCAGCCTGTTCACTCAACACGCCCAGTTTCTTGGCTTCGGTCAGCACATATGCAAAGGCCTGCGATCCTTCCTTAGCTCGCAATACAGCAGGATCAATGTGCCATTGCATACCGTGGGGCGTCGCCAGATCCCGAGCGAACCACGACAGCAATGTCGAGTCGTCGGCATCATCAGGCACGTTTTCTGCGATGGGCGCGCGGGTATCCACAAGGAAGAGGCCTTCCAGCGTTTCGCCCTCTTCCTGGAGTTGTCTTGCGACTTCGTAAGCAATAGCGCCACCGAAGCACCAGCCGCCCACCAGATATGGCCCGGTCGGCTGAACTTCACGCATTTCCAGCAGATAACGACTGGCCATTGCTTCAATGGTCACTTCGACATCGTCGGTGTTCTCCAGTCCCGGAGACTGTACTGCGAGCACTGGCCGCGTGCCTGCTAGATGGCGACTCAACTCGCGATAGCTGATTACATTTCCGCCAATGGGGTGAAACAGCCAGACGGGGCGCCCGTGACCTTTGCGCAGCGTGATCAGATTGCCCCGATACAGGCTCTCGCCCCGGCGCAGGCGCTCGGCAAGGCTGGCGATAGAAGGATTATCGAGCAATTCGCCGACCTTGAGCGTCAGTTCCAAGTCTTTCTGGACGCGTCCAACCAGTTCAACCGCCAGTAGCGAATGTCCGCCGATATCGAAGAAGTCATCGTGAATGCATACAGTATCGGTACGCAGTACGGCCTGGAAGATAAGCATCAATTGGCGCTCAAGCTCATCGCGGGGTGCTATAACATCCAAGCGTTCGAGAGGACGGCTTGGCGCTGGCAGACGCTTGCGATCAATTTTGTTGTTAGGAGTAAGCGGGAATTTTTCCAGAAATACAAAATCACCCGGCACCATGTAAGCAGGCAACTTTGTTTTGAGTTGACGCTTAATCTCGGCGACGGCTGGCTGAGCATCCGGGCGCACGACCAGATAAGCGACCAGCATGCTTCCCCGTTCGTTCTCGATAACGGCGGCCACGGCCTGGTCAACGCCGTCAATTGCTGCCAGGCAAGCCTGCACTTCTTCCAGCTCGATCCGGAAACCGCGCAGTTTTACCTGAAAATCCAGGCGACCGTGATGTTCGAGTTCGCCTCGACCGTTCCAACGCACTCGATCACCCGTGCGGTACCAGCGTTTGCCATCAAACCCCAGATCGTCGCGGAATTGATCACGCGTCAGCTGACTGCGCTGCCAATAGCCTTTAGCCAGGCCGGCACCTGCGATCCATAACTCGCCAAGCATGCCGAGAGGCAGCAGACGCTGGTGTTCATCCAGGACAAGAAAATCGGTATTGGCAATCGGCCTCCCCAGGCTCAAGGGCACGCCAGGCTGCAGCTCCATCAGCGAAGACCAGATCGTCGTCTCGGTGGGTCCATAGAGATTCCACACCGAGAAGGCCTCAAGCAGAAGTCGGTCAGCGAGTGGCTGAGCAAGCACGTCGCCGCCGCAGAGCACCCTCAATGCCTTGAGGGCGCCCGGCTCGGCGCGCTCCAGCAGCATGTGCCAAGTCGCCGGAGTAGCCTGCATCGCGTTTATCGAATGCTGGTCAATCAACCCGCTCAACAATCCGCCATCACGCGTGCTTTCATAATCCGCGACCTGAACATGACCGCCCGCAACCAGTGGCAAGAACAGCTCAAGCACCGAAATGTCGAACGACGGCGTCGTCACGGCCAACAAGCGCGTCTGGGCGTCGAAACCCAGGCTCGCCTGCATGCTGAGCATGAAGTTGGTCAAGGCATGATGGCCGATCTCAACGCCCTTGGGCTTGCCCGTCGATCCCGAGGTATAGAGGATGTAAGCCGTGTCGTCATCGCCCGAGAGCGGCGCAAGCGGCAAGGCCACCTGTGTGTCAAGGGTGTGGAGGTACAGACGTTCCAGACTCGACGGAAAATCATCCAGCTCGGCAGTCGTCACCACAAGGCGCAACTGCGCATCGTCGGCAATGTAAGCGAGTCGATCAGAAGGAAAATGCGGGTCCAGCGGCACGTAGCTGGCGCCAATGCGCCAGATACCGAGAATGACCATCACCATTTCGACACTGCGCTCAAGCTTGAACCCGACGCGGTCGCCATGCCGCACGCCACTGGCCTTTAGCGTCTGGGCCACACGTTCGCTGCGTTGCCAAAGTTGCCGGTAGGTATACGCAGAGCAAGCGTCGGCGACCGCCGAACTATCGGGGCGAGTCCGGACATGCTCGGCAATCTGCCCGAGCACGCTTCGCCCTTCAATCTCAAGCGGCGCGCCCTTACCCTGGGACGCCCACTGTGCCTGCTGTACGGGGTCTCCGGGGAGCAATTGCTCGATGGGCAACTCAGGATCAGCGACCAGCCGTGCAGCGAGCTTTGCAAGTGCACCGCTCATGCGATGAAGCGTGGTGGCTTCAAACAGCTGCGGGTTGTACTTGAAGATCGCCTCATAGGCGCCGCCGACTTCCCCGCCCATTTCCAGCATCAGATCGAGTTGTCCTTCCTGCTGCGGAACATGAAAACCGCCCAGTTGCAAGTTATCGCCCAAGAGCGCTTCGTCACCTTCGCCATGGCTGTAGAAGCCCGCAAAGTCTGCGAGGACTGGCAACTTCTCCCAGGAAAAGCCCAACTGGGCGATCGCGTTGTAGCTGTTGTCGCGCTTGGGGGCGAGGCTCTCTACCAACCGGTAGAAGGGCATGTCCTGATGCCGGATGGCACCGGTCACCGTGTCTTTGACCTGGCTCAACACTTGGGCAAAGCTTGCCGATGCAGACGTCGTGACACGCAGACATAGTGTGTTGACGAACTGACCCAAGGTATTGCGCAAGCGCCGGGCAGCACGGTTGGCCACAGGCGTGCTGATCACGACCTCGTCGCTGGCGGACCAATGGCTGAGGAATACTGCGTAGATGGCCAGCATCACCATGTAAGGCGTTGCGTGCAGCTGTTTCGCTGCGGTCCTGATGCCTTCGCTGGTGCTCGCACTGAGTGTGAATGCCACGCTCGCGCCTTGAAATTGCGGCTTTCCTGGCCTCGGCCGGTCCAGAGGCAAAGTGTGTAGCGAAGGGGCGTTGTGCAGATGCTGTGTCCAATACGCCGTAAGCTCAGCCATGCGTTGCGCTGAAGGCTTCAGGCGGGCATACAGGTCGTATCCATTAGCCTCGTCAAGGGGTAACAGCGACGGCGTACCTTGCGCCCGAGCCATTGCTTCCTTCAGCAAAAGGCCGACGGACCAGAAGTCGAATGCGATATGGTGCATGACCAGCACCACCAGACAGCGGTCGTGTGCCATGTAATAAAGATGCACTCGCCACAATCCCGGCGCGCTCAGGTCAAACGGCGTGCGGCTGTCCTCACGGGCCAATGCGCGCAGCGCCTGCTCATCCAGATGGCGTGCATCGGTGCTCAGAACTCTGGCTTGCAGATCACTGAATACCCGTTGCTCTACCCCGCCAGTGGAGCTGACGAATGCCGAGCGCAATACAGGGTAATCACGAATCATGTCCTGTAAAAAGCGTGTATCGGGCCATGCGCCGTTGACTTTGCGCACAGTGCAGCTGAACAAGAGGTTATAGGCGCCCAGGTCAGGATTGACCTGATGCAGATACCAGAGTCCTTTCTGCTCTTCGCTGATTGGCCAGGCGTCGGCCAACTGCTTCATGCAAGCTCTCCCAACATACCGCTGGCAATGCCCAGCAGGTAATGGGCGAGGTCATCAATGCTTGGATAATCCCAGAGCAATGTGGGCGGCAACTCGACACCGAGTTCATCTTCCAGGTCGCCAGCGATTGTCAGCGCCGCGATCGAGTCCAGACCGTACTCCGCCAGATTGCGGTCGGTCGCGACCGAACCCTGCTCCAGGCGCATTTCGCGCTCGACCATGACGCTCAGTTTGCTTTGGAAGTGTTGCAGGTCAAATGGGTTGCAGTTCATCGTGATGCTCCTTGTGCAAATCAACGCGGCGGATGTGCTCGGCCTGGTCTGTCTTGGCAAGCGGCCAGCTCATGATTGAATACATTTCGCCACGCTTGCGCTGGCTGTCCATTTGTTCAAACAAGGCGCTTGCCAGGCCTGGCTCCAACGATCCATTGCGAAATTCCGCCGATAGCTCACGCTGAAGCACAGCTTCCAGCCAGAGGCCGGTCTTGAAGGCACTGCCGAATTTTTCTCGATTGAGAAGCCACATCCCCAGGCAGGCGGCTACGCCATACACGGCGCAATACCGTTCTGCCTGCGCGATGCGCCGGGCGCTGTTGCGCACACCGCGCGGTACGGGCTGGCGTATCTGTGCTTTGAGGCTTTCCACGGCAACCAGAAATTGCCGCCCGGCAACTTTCAGTCGCTCAAGCCCTTGCGTATCGCAGTCACCACATGGGCTTATCTGCTCCAGAAGCTCTATTAATCGAGGCAGCGAGCCCATCATCGGGTCGCCCTCGCGGGAAAACAGTTTCAACCGTCCGTAGTCGAGTTCTGGCAACGCGGATTCCAGGTCGAACAGGAGCGTGATGCAGCTGTCTCCAGGTGAGACGGCGTTGTCCCGTGTCAGGGTGTCCAGCAGAGTTGCCAGGCTGTCGAGGCAGACCACACTGCTGCCATCGAAGATCGACACGACGGCGCCATCTCGTATGAACTTCTGGAATATCCCGACGCCTTGCTGGTCGCGCATGTAGAACCTCGCGCCCAGCACGCCGGATAACTGTTTGCATGAAAAGTCGACCAGGTGACAGACCTCGACTTTGGCAATCGAGGACCATGACGAATAGAGCTCCGGGCACACATGAAGGCCGCGTGCCGAAACGATTGACACGCACTCGGCGATAAGTTGCGACACGTAAGCATTCGCCAGCACGTCCTGGGTGTGAGGCAGCTTATTGATTGCATCGCCATAGAGGCGTCTGCGTGAGGCGTAATCTGCGGCCAACCGCAGCGCTGTGTCTCCTACCCCCAGCGAGAGAGCCGTGCAGAAAGTACGCGTAACTTGAAAACCCTTAAGTGCAAGTTCCAGTCCATGGCCTTCAGCACCAACAAGACACGAAGCGGGAATCACACAATCGCGGAACCCGATACCGCTGATGTCACAGCCCTTGAGGCCATGAGTCTTGACGCGTGGCAAGTGGTAATAGCACTGGCTGTTGAGCTGATCTTTGCGCACGATGAATAGCGAGTGATTGCGCATGTGCGCACCCAGATCAGTGCGCGCCAGCAGCACCAGAAAGTCAGAGCGTATTGCCCGATTGATCGGCCACTTTTCGCCGTTGAGGGTGTAAGAGCCGTCTTGATTGCGTGTGGCGGTCAGTTGGTTGGAGCTGAGGTCTGCGCCGTGCTCGGATTCCGAGTACGCCAGGCACGGGAAACTGCCGTGTTCCATGATCCAGCGGGCGATTTCACGCTTTTGCGTTTCACTGCCGCCTATCCACCCCAGTGTGCTCCACAGCATGGTGCTGTACGCCACGGCAACCGACATATTACGCCTTGCCAGCACACGGCCCATTGCTACAAACGTCTCGCAATTGCGAAAAGTGCCGCCGTAAGCAGTCGGCACGTAGCTTCGGGGCAGCCCTATGGTATGAAGCGCAGTGACCTGGACCTCAGGAAATGCATCTTCCTCGTCCATTGCTAGGGCCTGAGCATATGACAGGGAGTTGCTGCCCAGCCAGGGGTCGCCCAGAGACTGTTCCATCATCAAAGCTTCAATATATTGGGCAGGAATCATGACTCAACCCTCTGACTCAAAGGCTGAATCACGCCGCGTTCCAGCAAGTCACGGGTTTGACCGCGCTGGATTTTGCCGCTTGAGGTTTTGGCAACGCTATTGATCGAGGTGAACGTCAGTGCGTGAACCCGCAACTGATGATGCAGGGAAACCTGAGCGACAATGGTTTCGCGAACGATGGACAGGTCCAAGTCCCGCCACCCTTTATCGAGTTCGACGACCAACGCCAAGCGTTCTTCGCCCTCAGCCTCAACGGCAAAGGCTGCGACCCCATGGGCGCGCACCGCAAGGTGGGCATTCATTACGGTCGCCTCGATGTCGCTGGGGTAATGGTTGTGACCGGCAACAATAATCAGGTCTTTGATTCGTCCTGTGACGTAAACCTGCCGCTCAAGCACTGCCCCCAGGTCACCTGTGCGCAGCCAGGGTTGAAGGCCGTTGTCCAGGTAGGCATAAAACGTTTCTTGAGTTGCTTCCGGATTATTCCAATAGCCGTCGGCAACCATCGGTCCTGCCACCCATATTTCACCAACGAAACCGTCGGCCAGCGGCTGGCGGGTTTTCGGATCGACGATACAAAGGCTTACGTCCTGAGCTGGTACGCCGCTGCTTACCAAATCAACAGTGTCGTTGCCTCCGGTCATTAATCGGCCATTTTTTAGGGCCTGACGGTCCACGGGCAAATGCACGTAGGGTATATGAGGGTCTGGAGCAGCGATTAGTAGCGTTGTTTCAGCCATGCCATAGCAGGGAAAGAATGCAGAAGGACTGAAACCTGCCGGACTGAAAGCAGCCTGGAAAGCGTCCAGAGTGGCTTTACGAATAGGTTCTGCACCGTTGGCGGCCAAGCGCCAACTAGACAAATCCAGCTTTGCCAGTTGCTCCGGCTTGATGCGCTTGGTGCACAGGTCGTAAGCGAAGTTGGGGGCCGCGCTGACAGTACCCTTATAGAGTGAGATCGTTTCCAGCCAGCGCAACGGTCGTTGCAGAAATGTAGCGGGTGCCATTAAGTGGACAGGGTAACCGCCGAAAAAGGGTTGCAGGATTCCTCCGATCAGTCCCATATCGTGGTAGGGCGGAAGCCAGACTACGGCGACATCCGACTCCTTGGTATCCATCGCGTGGTGGATCATCTCGGAGTTTTTTATCAGGTGACGATGTTGCAGTCGCACGCCCTTGGGAGCGCCCGTAGAGCCGGACGTGTACTGCAATACGGCAAGGGTGTTGCCGTTGACATTCGATTCGGTCCAACTGTCAGCGCTTTGCAAGTCCAATTGGTCAACGGGGACATGCACCATAGGTCCCGAGCCACCTACTGCCCATTGCAGAGTATCCAGTTCCTTGAGAACACTCGCGGTGCTCATTACAACCCGAGCGCCGGCGTCCTCAAGGATGCTCCGCACCCTATGGCTGGATACGTTTTTCCGGGGTGAGTACACAGGAACTGCAGTCACTCTGGCGTACCAGCAACCCAAAAGCGCCAAGACATAGTCTGCGCTCGGTTGGAGCAGAATGACGGCGCGAGCGCCTACACAGTTTTGCGCCTGCAGGCTGGTCGCAACTCCACGCGCAGCCTGATCGAGCTCTGCATAGGTAAAACTCTGAACTTCGTTGCCACTAGCGGAGAAGGTCAGGGCCATGCGATCAGGTGTGTGCTCCGATCGCCAGCGAAGCAGATGAACAAATGTCTCGAAAGCCTGTGGCTGAACCCACGACAGTGCCTCCTCAGCAAATGAAGAAGGACTCAACACGTCCATGTGAAATATCTCCCAGTGAAAAGTCGGCCGAGTATACAGACCGGTCAGTAGATGTCAAACCGGCATCATACTATTTGTGTAGGATTTGTTTAGGCGTAAGTGGGGCGAACCCTCACATGTGCGGAGGCATCACTTTTCAGCAAAATGAGTTCCGACGCAGAAGGCTGTAGCCGCCTAGGGTTCTCCAGAACTGGTCAAGCATGATTTCTTATTCCAAACCCCTCGGAACAACGACCGCGGTAGCGGGCTAGTGGTCATAGCTCTGACGCGATTTGTCCAACTTAAGTACACCAATGATGTTCTGGTCTAGCAGCGCTACCCACCAACGAGTGTGCCCTCTGATTAACAAGGCCGCTGTTCAAACGATTGGCATCAAAGTTAGTGATGATCTTCAAACGTCCTAGCGGACAGACAAATTTCAGTCGTAAGGGAGGGAAAGTGCCTTCCGGTCGCTCGGTACTGCAGGAAGCGCAGCGTTGGTTGCGGAGAGTCCGGAGCACCCACTGAGAGTGGAAGCAATGGCTGCCCATTCCGGCCTGAGCTCCTGGCATTTCGCGCGCTTGTTTGGGCAGAGGTTGGAGTCACCCCGGCTGCGTGGGTTGAAGCATCCCGCGGCGACGGTACGGCCTTGCTCGAGGCTAGCAAGGACGCGCCCAAGCAACTGGCGGCCATATGTGGATTTGCCAATATCGAAACCTTTCGCAGCGCGCTCACCAAGCACATGGGCGTGACTCCTGCTGAAAACGGTACGCGTAATAAATTATTTAGACACGAGCTGCTTTGGTTGGCGTGGTGCCTAGCCGACTAGGAAAAAGGCAGTCCTCGCTGCGTAGTTGTGCCTGATGTATCCAGGCCACGAGAGCTGACCGTGTTTGCTCAGTGATCTCAAACTGCACTACCTCTGGGGCTGGAGTTAGCCGGATGCCGTAAGCGGAGAAATCAGACAACTCGATCAAAGACACCGGAGGTGTTGGCCTGTCCATTTCCGCTCCTGTAATGCCGAGTTGCCATTACTCTAAGCAGTGGTTGAGAATGCGCAATTTGATTGAAGGAAAGTCCATGGAAAGCCAACAAAGATCGCCAGACAATGCGTTTTGGTCGAATGTTAAGAAACTGGCATTGATCGTACCGATAGCAGGATTGTTGGGAGCTGGCCTGTCTCAATTGTTAATGGGCGGCATCGACTACGGTGAGCTCAGAAGCTCTCTAAAGGCAGCGAACAGCCGTAACGAATCACTGGAAAAAACACTCGATGAGCTCCGTCAAGCAAACGAAGAATGGCGCACCGCGTACACAAAACTGAACGCTGACCTTTCAGTTGCAAAATCAAGAGTGGCTGATATGCAGAACGACCAATGCGAGTCGATTCGGGGCGTCATCTCGAGCCTGCAATACAAAATCGAAAATGCATACGGCTATGGCGAAACCGAGGAAAGACGTATGAACCTCCAGATAATTATGAAACAGCATCAGGAGTCTTTACGCGCGTGCTTTGCCTCTAGGAAGTGAGGCAAGCCATACAGATCGTCCCGCTATCTGCATGTCCCGAACAACAGGGTAGGATTTGGCCTTGATGCAAGCCCTCCGCCTCGACGAAGTCAACTGCCTAGCGATGGGCTATCCAGGCCGGTCGGGGCTTTGTGACGTTTTGTCTCATAGGGACCGCATTAAACGAGCTACGTTGGGCGTACCGACTTAAGTGGCGCGACACAATTGCTAATGCACGAACGTGTCGCGCTTTACTGCGTTGCCCGGTCCACGGCCTCGATCGCCTTGTCTGCTGCTTTGGTGGCGGTCGTTGCGGCCTTGGTCGCCTTGTCGGCTGCGGTGCTGGTCTTGCGGGTGAGCTCATCCAGGCGCTTGTCTCGCTCTTCCATTGCGGCGGCGTAGGCGCCGCGGATAACCGCCCGCCTGCATCACCGCAACACGCAGATGAATCCCCGGGCTGACGGGCAAGTGTAAGACCTGAGGGATCGCGGGAATCGTGGCCGGTAGAGTGAGTAAGCGCCCAGATGGCCACGGCGAGTCCAAGAATAAGCGGCTGAAACCTTCGCCCCGGTGAAACTCCGGTGTCACTAAGGCCGCTAATAGTCATGCCGGGATCAGCTCCGGCTATCTGCATCAATCTCCACTGGGTTGCGAGTCCGCGGCCGGGAGAAAGCAACACGGCGGTGAAGTCCGCGCTGGAGACGTAACCAGCACCCTCCCCCGACCAATACCGCATGCACATGACACCGCGCCCCAGGGCAACCAGCGGAAGGATCGTGTGCAGCCGGAATTTGTTGGATCAACCAGATGGAGGCCGCCATGGCAACCAGTTATGCAGATATGCGACTTCCTCATATTCACTGTTTGCTTTCGCTCGGTTTACTTCCCAAGGCAAAGCAGGTTGAGAGCGATTTTTTTGTATTTGCCCTTGGCGAACATGTAGGTCTGAAGCTCCTTGAAACGTCGGGTACTTCCGGATACCTCATAGGTGATTAGGAAAGCTATCAGCGGCTTATCCGCGGTCTGCCAGTGGTTGCAGATCTGCTCGATCGTGATCTTGAGGTCGGCGACCCTGCTATAGCCGATGAAGGTCTGAAAGACTGCGCCATCTGTTTTATGAAGCAGCTTAGAAAACTCATTGATATCGGTGTGCGCTCGCTTCCACTCCCACTCCACAAACGAAAGCGTATTTTGGTCGTTATAGCGGATTACTGCATCAGTGCGCCCTCCCTGCTCAAACAGGGCTCTAGCGCCAAGAAGCGTGGCGCACTGACGCACGACCAATCCAAGATGGATCGTCCAGTCGGTGCGCCCCGCTACCGCATGCGCCTCGGACACCGGGAAATCCCGGTACCACAGTCAATTAAACAACGTGATGAAATCCCGTTCGACGCGCTTCATATGCTCCCTTAGTGTTTCGGATAGCTCACCGTTTTTTCGGCTGAGCTGGTTGAAAATTGAGAGTGGCTCTCCAGGCGAGTGTAATGATCACCAGACCATGCCACCTAGGAATTCCGATCCAGTGCAGGGCTAGCTCTAGGGCGGTTGAGCCATTTCGGTTGCTCCAAAAACGACGAAGCCCGCACTAGGCGGGCTTTCGTTCGTCTTCATCAGTTGGGATTATCTAGCCCTAACGTGAGCTGCAGTTGATCCTGCAAATGGGCCACACGATATTCAAGCTTCCGCTTTTTCATACGCCACTCCAGGAGCCCCCTTCCATGCTCGCTTGCCTCACGCCGGCTTTCATCCAGCACCTTGCAGGCAGCATCGAAGCGACTTTTCATTGAAACGGTCTCTCGTAAGATTCTGTTGATGGCCAGGTCACACCAGCGGGCAAGCTTTCGATCCAGCTCGCTCACAAATTCCATCGACACCTTCGGGTGCAGCCAGATATCGCCAGCCTGGCCGCCATGGATCTGGATGAGATCCTCAGGCCCCTCGACACCAAATGCAGCAGCCGCATCGGTTAGGTACTGCTGTGTCTCTATTGATCCCAGCCAGTCATTCACTGAAGCTGAGTAAAGCTTTGCTACGTGACTAGCGTTCAACCAGCCGTTCACGCTGAAAACGATGGTCTTGCTTTGATACTCAACCTGGATCGAATTTTTCATATCGGGATCTCCACCCATTTTCGATAGGCGTGCGTAGGCCTCACGAGGAAACTCTCGTGACCTAAGCCCATGTGCACGTAAATTTAGGGACAAAACCGCCGCTGGAACGCGGCGAGAGGAAAATCCAAGACACAAAAAAACCGGCTAAAGAGCCGGCTTCTATGTCTTGCTGATGCAGATACCACATCATAGGGTTTATATTGAATTAACTGCTCATTTTTGGCAACCCCCTAAGGAGGCCGTGTTCACTCAGAGGTTCTGGCCATCCAACGTAGACAGGAATGGCAGATGCGAAGGCTTGAGCCCAATGAGTCCTTTGTAATCTCAGATTGGTCTTTGGTTGTAAGGCGACGGCAGGTTTTGCAGCTCATTGTCCTACCTCTGTTTGAGCGCACAATGAGATTGCCTGGCTCACAGTTGAGGTAATCCCCGTCATGCATGACCACTTTTTTTCCTGGAGTGCGGCCTTCCTCAGCAATCAATTCAGCAAGGGTGAGGTGTTGCCCTTCTGACTCACCTGCGTAGCTGATACTGATTCTGGATCGATGCCCTCGCTCAAAGAAGAGCCCTTCCACAATATGCTCAAGCCAGTGCTGATGAGACCCTTCCGCACCAAATTCCCGCGCTAGGTTTTCCTTCTCGAATGGCTTCAAGCTGCTGAATAAGGCCGCTGGCGATTGCGAACGAATCAGGGACCTCCACCCCGTACTAATTTCGATGGTGATACCGAGCCTGTCCTGGGGGATCTCCCCTGGGGGTAGCGCAAGCCATTGCTTGGGTTTCTTGTACCCATCTGAACTCAGCTGAGATCTCCTATCTAGGTAGATCCAGGTATTCTCGTAAGGAAAATACCCGTACAGCATGAGCTCCAAGAGGCGTGTCGTTGGAGGCGCCACGTACTCGACGCCGTGGTAAACACACTGCCGGCTGAAATGGTAGGCATGATGGCTTCGTCGCTTCGTATCGCTCGGAGCGAGAAATTGGCTGGCGGGCGGGCATTTGAAAATATTGTCCAAGTGGGTGATGAACTTGGCCTCTGCCTCAAGGCAGTCCAAGCTATGACCTTCGATGCCGAACAGCTGCCACCAACGAATTGAGGCTTCATGCTCCATCCGCTCCCGCAGCTTGATCGCCAGCTCTCGATCTAAATACGCCTCCTCCCCAGCTGAGAGGGATCTGGCGTCTTTGGCCTTGGCACGCAGCCACATCCTAGTTCTTTCCCAATCACTGTAAGACACGAACACCTGACCTTAGTGAACATCTGAATGGTGATGCTGCTGGATTTTGGCCAGATGGGATAGATCCGGAGAGGCTGAAAGAAACCCGCTCTGCAAGCCAAGCCTCACAAATCTGAACCACCCCTGCTTCTGTAGACGCCTTCAAGCTTCTAGGAAGGGCTGCCAACCCTGCGTAACTGTCCGCTTTGGGTCGGTTAGCGACGGCCTGACTTCGACCGTCGCTATGCATGATCAAACCTCAGTCTGTTCCGCCATCTCCAGGGCGTCATCGACCTCAATCCCCACATATCGAACAGTTCTCTCCAGCTTCGTATGGCCGAGCAGCAACTGAACCACCCGTAGGTTCTTCTTTCTGCGATAGATTAGTGATGCCTTCGTACGTCTCATTGTGTGAGTGCCATACATGGCTGGATCAAGGCCTACGGCTTTCACCCAGCCTTTGACGATACGAGCGTATTGACGAGTAGCTAGATAGTCTGAAGTATGCAGCCGGCTAGGAAAAAGGCAATCCTCGCTGCGTAGTTGTGCCTGATGTATCCAAGCCACGAGAGCTGACCGTGTTTGTTCAGTGATCTCAAACTGCACTGGCCGCTGCGTTTTCTGCTGCATCACCATGGCTCGTGATGATACATGCTCGCCATGGGCGACATCGCGCACGCGGAGCTTGGTTAAGTCGCAGGCTCGAAGCTTATTGTCGATGGCAAAGATCGAAGAGAGCCAGATCCCTGGTTCTTTCCGCAATTTGAAGCCTTACTCGGATGGCCCAGATATCTCTCAGTCGGAGTGGGGCTTTCTGCCCGACTAGTTTTCCTTTGTTCCAGGGCTGACGGCTGCAGGCAGCGATGATGTTCATGACAAGTCCTCCACGGGTGGAAAGACAAGGATGGCTAATCAGAGCGACGGTCGCTAACCGGCCAGAAGCGGACATCGGCAAGCGACCGTCGTTGGCCATTTGCAGTCGCTCACATCCTCAGAGTTAGCATCCGGTAGCTACCACTTGGCACCGCGGGAGCGCCCCGCTCGGCTCTTGCTTCAAATAGGTCAGGCAATCGTTCGTCTATGTCCATCCAACTAACACTTCCTGCGTAAAGACTGCGCTTCGCGGCAAGATCCCGCTCGCCACTACGTTTTCCAAGGTGGTCGCCGGATCGGAGACAAAGAACGTTAGTACCAGTCCCCGCTGGCCGCGAGTGCAGCAGACGTAAAGCAGTCGCAGCGTTCGGCTCCAAGTGTTTTCGTCACCGCCCAATGCTCGTGCACGATCTGCAGCGCGGCCCTCAGCACTCGCGAAGACACGCTCGTAGTTGTACGTTCGGTAGTCGCTTTCTTCCTCGTCCATCACCACCATGACGCGTTCGAACTGCGCTCCCTTCACACCGTGCTGTGTAGCATACGGGGAGCCTTCTGAGACATAGCGCTCATAGGGCCAAAGCTCTTGTGCAGAGCACTTGAAGAACTTGGCCATTGCCGCGTCCGAGGATAGTCCTTCGGCCGGAACTGCATCAGCAGCCTCGGGCTCCTGAGCAGCGTCAGCAACATCCCTGACAAATCCAAGAACACGCGCATAGCGATCGTCGAACTCGAAAAGACCCGTGTCACAGAGATGGAGTGCTATGTCACCAATGGTGGTCCCTGCCTCGTCCAGCATGGCGACAAGTCTCGACATAGCAGCGTGCAGTTCTCGCAATACAGCCGCGGCACGTCGGCCGGTAAGAGCCCCTGGCGCCAGACGCGGGCTGAACTTCCGGAGCAGGCTCATCGCCGCGAACTCGTTGCCGGCCTTCACGGCGGCAACGATCGGTAGCGCAAAACTTAGGAAGGGTCGAACCGGCCAGCCGGTGCCATCCTGCATCCCCTGCTTCATACCCTCCGATGTCTTATCGTTCAGCGCCGAGTAGATGTCACCGAAGCCGAGCCGGTTTGCGGCCATGCGGTGCACGATGACAAGAATCTTGAGCGCGATGTCTGGGGTCGTCCAACCCTCGTCGTTGTTCGTCGCCGCACTCCACGCCCGGACTCTTGCCAGGGCCTCAATTCGGTTCAGCGTGTTCGGCAGGACGAACATCCGGGCCGAGCCCTCCACCGGCTTGAGATCTCCATCAACCCTTTCGTGCAGCCCGCGGACTTGCTCCATGCCGTCGCCCTGCGCGCGCACGGCGTTGGCGACGTCAAGGATCTGCTTGGCACAGCGAAAATTCTCTGGTTTCGTGATGGCCCGCCAATGGTCCTCAAGCGGGATGTCTCCCGCCCCTCTCATGAAGATCGCCTGCATCGGGTCGCCAAAAAAACCGAGACAGAACTTGCGCCGCATCTGGGCTTCCACTTCCTTGAAGGACTTCACCACGCTCGGGAACGTGTCCTGACTCTCATCGATGAACACAAACGGGAAGTTCAGCGCTACGACCCGTCGGAACAGCGGGCGATTTTGCAGCAGGAAGTCGGCGAGCTGAAGGATGTCCTCGTGGCCGAGGATGCCCTTCGCGTAGTCACTGCCCACGCCGTAGTTGAAAGTCTTGACGCAAGCGATAGCCTCCAGATTTCGGACATAACGCTCCTGGTCAGCCTTGTTCCTGTCGCGTGTGGTCTGCCGAACACGCGAGCTGTAGTTCTTGAACTCTTCTTCCAGCTCGGAGATCCGCCTGCGGATGTCGTTCTGTAGCCAAACCTTAATGTCCGCCTGAAACGTCTTGGTAATGGACCAGTAGAAGCTGTGGATGGTCGAGACATGAACCAGCGGGTCGTCGTTAACATCCGCCAAGATTTCTTTGGCGGCGAGGTCGGTATATGTGATGCAGGCGACCTTCTGCTTTTTCGCCCGCATGCTGGCGCCGTGCTCTGAGATCACCCAGTCCAGCGCCTTGATAAGGGAGGTAGTCTTGCCGGAGCCTGCGCCGGCGCGGACCACGAACGGCTGCGGGGGGTTCGCGGCAATACACGAGTGGATCTCGCGGTCAGCGTCGGTGTCTGGGCTATCAATTCGCCTGCTCATGTCGTCTGCCCCGCGTCTGCAATGACGGCGACAACACCGGCTGCAGTCGGCTCAATTGTCGCGACCTCGGTGGCAATAGCCGCGTCCGCCTCAATCTCGTGGGCCACTTTAGCTTCGAGCCAGGCTAAGCCCTCGGCGATATACGTGGGGACCTTCCAGCAGTTGAGCGGCCCGCTTGCGAGGACCTCCAGCGCAAAGCGAGTCTTGTCGAAGTTCTTGCCGATCACCCTGGCGTGCAACTTCTCAGCCAGTTCCTCAGGGCTGTTTGGTGCGCGCTTCAGCTTGAGTCCGACCGCCCGGTTAGCCTCAGCCTGACACCAGTCGGAGTTCTCAAGACCGAAGGCCTCCTCAAGCGTGCGGCCACAGAGCTGCGAGGTCGTGGCACCCACCGTCACCAAAACCTTGGTTTGATAGGCCACCCGAACCTCAGCGCTGGCCCCCTCGGCAAGCGACTGCGTCTTTTGCTCCGCCGTGACTTCCCAGAGTTCGGCCACCGACCGCTTCTTAGGGATCCAGCTGATAAGGGTTTGGTTGGACGTGACGGCACCCTCCACGTGAGCATGGCAGGTGCTGCCACGCTTCTTGGATTTTTTCTTGCCGCCCGGTGCTGCGTCGTCGTCGTCTTCGAGCTCGAAGGGCTTCAAGTCGTCGTCCTCGTTATCTCTGTCGACGGTGCCGCCAGCTCCTGCATCTTGCTCGGCGGCATTCTCGGCATCCGTCTTGACTGCTACGCTGTCCAGATCCGTGATAACCAGCGTAGTGAGTCCAACGAAGGCGATCAATTCCTGGAACCTATGCGCGAACGCGCCACCGACCTCAAGGATGGTCAGCGCGGAGGAGCGCAGGCGCTTGGCCGCCGACTCGATCATGGCTGGTAAGAGCAGGCGCTCGACATTGCCCTCCACCAAGATGACCGCATCGGAAAAGAAGAGATCGCAGTGTGTCAGTTTCAGATACCGCTGCAAGAATTCGCGCGCTGGAGCGTCGGCCGCGCCCGTCTTGAAGAGCGAAAGATTCCTTACCTCGGTATTATGGTCCAACTGGTCGCTGACACGGCGGAAGTACCTGATGGGAGAGAACCCGCGCTCATAGAGGATGTGTGGGGAGTGCGTGGTGACAACGAGCTGCGTGTGGAAAAACGTCGCGTGATCGTTGGCATCCTCAAGCAGGCGCAAAACGTTCCTGATGAAGACCTGCTGGATCTGCGCGTGCAGATGCGCCTCAGGCTCTTCAATGAAGACCAGATGCAGTGGCGCCCGTTTGTCTTCCTCGGCTTTCCACTGCTCGTGCAGGTCGAGGAGTTCAACCACCATATATACCAGGTTCTTGAACCCCAGACCGTTGTAGCTGTCGGGCAGTTGCGCGGTGACAGCACCAGGAACCACGTAGTGAACCTTGGCATCCTGCGCCAGGACGGTGGTCGGATCCAAGGCCGCCCGAATCACGATCTCGGGGTTGTTGACGCCTGGATAGCCAAGTTTGGCGAGGCGCTTGAGGGTGTCGCTGAAGACTTCCTCTAGGTGGAAGTTCAGTTCTTTCTCCGAGGTATCGAGCGCTTTGAGCGCTGCATGATCGTCGCCACGCTTCTCCAGATTGCGGTGATAGAAACGGCTCAGACGCCGCGACAAGCTCTCGGCGCGGTCGGAGCTGCCAGCATCCGGGTCATCGAGGTGCCGCTGCGCGCGCAGGAAGTCCACCCTCACCAGAGACTTGAGAATGGCCGCGCCACCCGGCTCCTTACCTAGGGGCAGCGGCTCATAATCGGCCTCCTTTGCCTGATAGCCGACAAATGCGCGCTCATCGAGCACGTAGTAGCGGAACATATATTCCTTGGTCAGCTCCTTGGCGAGGTACTTCGTCAGACTTTCCGGCCAGGGCTTGTACTCGCCAGGATCCGCCACCACCGCCGCCGCATTTTCCGCGCCTGCCTCCATGGCCGCACTGCGCCTGGCCACCAGTGCGGTCGCAGCGTTGTTGGCTTTTTCATGCAGTTCATGGAACTTTCGGACGAGCGCATGGGCGTCCCGAGGCTCGAACGCCACCCGGATCCCGACGCACTTGCCGTCCCACTCCGTGCTCGGAAGAAGCGACATTGCAGTGGCGAGGTCGTCTTCACCGACGCGGAACCAGAGATCCAAAAGAATGGACGGCAACTGCTTGGGCGCGTCCTCATCGCCTAGAGGCGTCCTGCCGATGGCGTCGATCTCGGACCACAGCGCCGCGCTGAAGTCGAAGAGTTCGAACTTCTTCGCTTCGCCACGGAGCATCGAGTACAGGCCTTGTACGGCAGACGTCTTGCCGCTGTTGTTAGCGCCAACGAAGATGGAAATCTCGTCGTCAAGCTCAATGACGACGTCGCGCAGTCGGCGATAGTTCTGCAGCCGATATGCCTGTAGCTTCATGATCACCTCTTCCTAAGTGTTGCCGGGACAGCTAGGTGCTGAGCACGCAGGCCGGCTGCTTTCCTTTGAGCGCTCGCGCTTTTTCCCACTTGCTCAATCTAGCAGCATCTATGTGCGGATGCCGAGATGAGACTTATGTAGCGCACGCCATGCTGACTCGCCACGCTAAACCGGTCAGCACATCCACGCCGAAATAACGACGACCTTACCCATACATATATGCATCAGAGGGCTGGCTGCACGGATCGCAGTCCTTGGAATCACTGGGTCGAATGCAAGTGACTGATCCGCAGCTATGCAAGCGGGCGGTCAGATCGAGTGCAATTTCGCACATGCACTCAACCGGTTCCCTTGAAACAAGTAAAGTATCATCGCTTCGCATTCCCGAGGCGGCCTGGGGGCACTTGGTCAACGGCAAGGCCGCATTGGACTGGGTGATGGAGCGCCAAACGGTGCGTACTGACAAGGCCAGCGGAATCGTCAATGACGCCAACGATTGGGCCGTGGAAACCATGGGCAACCTAAGTCCCCTCTGGAGCTGTTGAATAACGCATGCAAGCCTCCTAGATGCTTTTGAGCATCTGCTTTTGGCCGATAGTGTTGAAAAAGTTGCTCCGCTTAAACTGCCCTGAAATTGACCGGGGAAAACGCCATTTTTGCACGCTGCTACGTCAAATCTGAGCCAGGAAGCCTCAGCAAAAAGTAAAGATTTCAATCTCAGATGCGTACTTTTCTGCCGCGGAAAACAAGGCCGACTTTTTCAACAGAATCGGCCGATTGCTGCCACTGAATCACAGCAATCGCTCGCTTATTCAACGCCCTTTTGTTTCCACCCCTTCCGCTGCTACGCTTTTGAGTTCTCGATTGGAGTCGAAAACAATGCCCACCGAATATTCACTTTCTGATGTTCTTGAGCGGCTGTACCAAAATCAGCTCGCCTTGGAGGCGGCGGTGATGGAACTGACCTTGAAGGTAGAAGACCAAGGTGCAACAGAAATTGGCGCCAACGTCAGAGGTGCACTTCAGACCATCGGCGAGAACGCCGGACACATCAAACAGGGTTTGGCTAAGCTGAGAGCCACCGGTCACTGATTTAACCGCCCATACGATGGCGAGCTTGGCGATTTTTCGCGCAAAGCATAAAGATTGACCTGACGGATGTGCAGATTCCCCGCGCGCTGCGCGGCGACATCGTGAAGATACGGGCGCCCTCAATTTTTCGTTATGAAAGGCGACGCACCTTGATAATCATGTCCGAAGCTACCTTATGCTTGGGCTTGGCCGCTCGAATAACCTTGTGCTGACCATCGGCCATTGTTTCAACGAGCATGCCATTCCTGATTTCCATCACACTGAGTCCGGCCGCCAGCGTATTGATATAGGCCGCCTTAATCGCGCCTTTCGCCATGGCTGGAATTTTCTCTTCCAGCCGGCTCACCAGTTCATCATTTAACATCTGGTTGACGTCCATAACGAACTCCGCATTTGGGCCAGCACGGAGCCAGCCATCATGTTATTGCTGCGTGTTCCGGGACAAGCACCGTCCGCTCCTAGAACGCACAGAAGACCTATTTGTTGACCGTCGATGCTACACAGGCCTGTACGGAAGAATCCATCAATGCCCCCATCAAAGCCCGCCGTCTTCAGCAAGACCTAATGACTGAGGAACGGCAACTCCAGCCTCAGAGAGCGGATGCCAGGGGCCACTGTTCGGTCATTTTGACTCAGCTTTTTCCCGCAATGATAACGACCCCAATCCGCTCTGCCAGATTGAGCACCGTGTCGAACGCAGTCGAGTCGCCGGTCAAGCTGCGTGACGCCCCTTGCGGATGGAGTGCGCCGTCAGGAACCCGGTCACCGAAGAGCACCACCGCCCGTGCCGAATCATCTTGTCGCGACACCCAAGACAACCCTTGGGCATCTGGACACTGACGGTGGATTGCCTCGGCCCATTTGCGCGTTGCAGGGTACTGGTCTTTCTCAGTGTCGATCAGTTGTTTGCGCGTGATGCCCAGTTTCCGCAGGGGCACGCTGGACAGATCCACCAGGTGCAGCGGTTGGCTAACCTGGACGGCAGAATGCACCTGTCCAGTCAGCTTGCCTTTGTCGAAGCTCTTAAACCCAGCCGTATGGGGAACGTCGTGGAAGACGGTCTCCATCAAGGCGCAATCGACTGTCGTGCCTCCATACAAGGTGGGAATCGCCCGCCCCTGATCATCCTGGATCGGGCTGAAGCGTGCATTGCCGTGCACACCGGGATTGAATTGACCTGGCTGATACTTATCTTGATGCACACGATGAAGCACATCGCCTTTGGCGATCACGGTGAAAGTGACGTGCAACGTAGCCGCAGGCACTGGGGTAACGGACGCCGCCAAATCCGTGGGAGGCGTCGCCCTACCCTCACTGGACTCGGTACGCTGCTTAGCCATGGACAATGCCCTGGATCTCATCCAGTGCGGCAGCAATCACCCGATCAGGCGCCGATGCCAACAGGTCCTGGGGCCTTTTACCCCCCAGAAAACTGTTATCTGAACGGAACCAGTAAGCCATACCCCAGCCGTCCTTGTGGCCAGCGAAAGCCTCAATAACTTTGGCTAATGCCTTGAACGGCCGATAGCACGCATCCGGATCCAAGCCGTAACCCGGGAAATAATCGACCCCACCGTGACTGATGGCAAAGATCTGCCCCTGCTTTTTCCATTTGTTGGGCTGGGCACTCGGGTTTCGTGTACTCAACTGTGCCACCTGGGCGATGTCCGCGGCGGTCAGCCAGTCACCACTTTCCAATACCGCTTTACGGGCTTGGACCAGCATTGCCGCTTCCTTGAGCAGGCGAGGCGACGGCGGCTTACGCGTCACAAAGACCTCGGCCAGTCGCTCCAGCGACTTCGGGTCCTGACGCTCCTGCAGCACCTCATACATTGAGGAGGCCACATTGGCGAAGTTTTCCGCCAAGGCCTCAAATACATTGAGGTTGACCTGATCGAAAGACACGACCAGCACTCGGTCCGCATGCGAGCGGCTCAAGCTGGCCCGAGCCTCCTTAGGCGTACCGACCAAGGTGGAAACGCCCAACTGCTCTGTAACGCTCATGGAAATCTCCTCACCAGTTATCTGAGCTATCTAATCCTAGCATAGTCTTGATAACCCTAGATCGAGCCTAAGCTCCATTCATCTGGATGCATAGGTAGGTTTGAGGGAAGCACGCCATGCCGTCGATCAGCACGGTGGTTCTGGGACGAAAAGTCTAAGGATACGATCTTGGCTTTCCGGTGTGCGGGCGAGCTAAAGACCAGCAATGGTAGACCGAAAGAGTTGGCAACCCAGTTCAGCACTGCTTGAATTCCCAGCAGTCCGCGACGTCAGATCGGGCGGTGCCGCCCTTATCCCCCCTAGGGCTGAAGATCTGCATCACATCGTTTGGCATTGCGCTCAAGGCGTCGCTGATCGCGGGGATCGAGACCCTTCGCGACCAGCGCCCTGGCGATATCGCGCAGAGCGCGAGCATCGCGTAGACCTATTTCAGGATAAGTACCGAGCGAAATACGAGGCTGTTTGCCCGCCCAAGAAAAACGGAAGTGCCAGCTCTTGGTGCCTTTCGTATTCACGAAAAGCGCAAGGCCATCAAAGTCAGGAAGGCTGTAGTTTTTGGCGCGAGGCCTGGCGTGTCGGACCGCCGTATTGGTAAGGACCATTGTACTAACTCCACTCATATGGATGAAGGAGGGTTGTACCGTTTTCGGAGTGCCAAGCAGCTCTAAAAACTGATTTACCAAGCGTCGAATTGATGTACTAAAAAATGTACTAAAAATTCGTGGATATTGATGTACCAGAATAGACTTTACTGGAACTAAAAAAGAGGCCGAAGCCTCTTTCTTTGGTTTCTACATACTTCAATGGAAGTCTATGGAAAAATAATTGGAGCGGGAAACGAGACTCGTATCAGGTGTCCGACTTATTGAAATTTATAGGGTTTCTTTTCTTGCCGAAGCAGGAAAAGACTTAATTCTGGACTTGTTTTTGGGGTGTTTCAAGGACCAAGAAGGCGGGATTCCGGGCTGTGCCATTTCCTTCTACCTATAGCTAGTTGGGCGGAAAGCGTTCGGTCTGGACAGTTACTCACGGCGCAGTGGTCGTTCTGGCGACAGGTTCTTAGGCGGTACGGTTGTTACCGCGAACTGATCGATATCGGGGAAACAGCAATTAGGTTTGAAACCACTGAACCAACCGGGACCAGCGGCTTTCGTTAGTGGAACCGGGCAGTGGATGTATGCCTGGCGATAAAATGCTGGACGATCCGCGCCAGGCCAAGGGGATCTTCGGCGGGCATCAGGTGCCCACCAGGCAACGAATACAGATAGCCGTGGAGCAACTGCCGGTGCAAGGCGATACTGACCGTCGTTGGGATCAACCGGTCATCCCTGCCAACGATGACCGCAGTCGGACACTGGAGCTGCCGTGCCTGCGACGACACGTCCAATGCGAGATTGAGTTTCATCTGGGCGGCGACCCCCGGCCAATGGACCCGTTGGTAAAAGTCATTTATGCAAGTGGCCACCTGAATGGCGGACAGGGTTCCCAGCCAGGAAATGGAAAAGCCGCGCATCACAATTTCGGCCGCCAGTTCCCTTGGATGATCCTCGAGCAGCCGTTGCCAATAGACGAAGGTCCGGCGCACTCGCGGCTCAAGGCCATTGGCGAAAGGCGCGATCAAGGTCAGCGAATGTATCTGCCGCGCCATCAGCCTCGCCACTTCAACCGCCAACGCGGCGCCTAATGAATAGCCGACCAGATGAAAACTTTCCACGACGCGATCCCGAATCCGCCCGGCGATCAGCTTGCCCAGCTCTTCGAGCGTTATTTCAACCGTGCTCCCCTGGTCCAACCGCGACAGGTCAACAGCCAGGAGTCGGTATTCACCGTCCAGATAACCAGCGAATTTTCCCCACGTGGAGAGCGGACTCCCTGCGGTACCGTGAATCAGCACCAGACAGGCCTGCCCTTCTGAATTCAACTCTACCAAGTCCAACACTTGCGCACCTTCCCGGGACTGACTCCGATCCGAGCGTAGCCGTTTCGCTAATCTCCAAAGGTCATTTTTTCTAAACCGAAGCTTCAGCTTTTGTGCGTTGTATCCCCCTAGCGAGCGACCTAAAAAGGTCGAAAGGAGGAACACCATGCAGATGAACAACCCCACATTCAATGCGCAGCAATTCAATGCCGACTGGAGCTACCCCACACCGATCTGGTTTGGGGTTGAGCGGATCCATGAGCTTGTCAATGGCTGTGTCTTCCTGGGCAAACACCGACCGTTGGTGGTGATCGATCAAATACTGTTGGAGCATCCGCTTGTTCTGGGTGCCCTGGAGCGCTGCACGCAGGCGGGCATTGACCTCAGGATTTTCTCGAACTTCCGCTCCGACCCGGATACCGAAATGCTCGAGCAAGGCATCGCTGCGTTCAATGAGCATTCCCGGGATCTGGTTGTCGGGATCGGTGGCGGCAGCGCCCTGGACCTGGCGAAAGCGATTGCCTTCATGGCCGTACAAACCAAACCGACCTGGTCTTTCGAAAGCTTGCCCAATCTCTGGAAAGCCGCCAACTCCAACGTGCCGCCGATTATCAGCGTGCCCACCACGGCGGGCACCGGGGCCGAGGTTGGCCGGGCTGCGGTGCTACTGGATAAACTGGAAAACCGCAAACGGTTGCTATTCCATCCCAAGATGCTTTCCAGCCTGGTTATCGTCGATCCCGCCTTGACCCTGACGGTGCCAGCGGCGATTTCCGCGGCCGTGGGCATCGATGCGTTTTCCCATGCTTTCGAAGCTTACTGCGCCACCAGCTTCCATCCCATGGGAGACGGCATCGCGCTGCAGAGCATGGGACTGATCAAGGACTGGCTGCCCGTTGCGGTCCGGGACGCAAATCATCTCCAGGCGCGTTGCTACTTGAGCGCGGCAGCCTTGATGGGGGCCGTGGCTTTTCACAAGGGTCTGGGGGCGGTCCACGCCATCAGTCACTCCATCGGCGGTGCATATGGCACCCACCACGGCCTTACCAATGGCGTGTTATTGCCTTATGTGGTCGCCTACAACCGTCCCGTCATCGAAGCCAAGCTGGTGCGGCTCAGTGAAATCCTGAACCTGGCGCAGCCAGGCTACGAATCCTTCATGGCGTGGCTCAAGGGGTTTCTGGCAAACCTCGGTATTCCCCGCCATCTGCGCGACATCATTCACCAGCCGTTCGACGCCGACCTCGTGGCCGCCCTGGCAGCCGCGGACCCCACCGCCCGGACAAACCCGCAGATCCTCTCGGTACAGCAGTACAAGACCATCATCGACAACGCCTGGTCCGGGGACTGAGCAGACATAGCAAGGAGATCATATGTACAAGGACATAGGCTTGTTCATCGATGGCGAATGGCTCTACCCCGAAGGGGACAAGGCATGCCTGGACATCATCAACCCCAGTACCCATCAAACGCTTGGGCGCCTGGCCTGCGCTGACCAGGACGACCTCGACCGTGCCCTGCACGCCGCCACACAAGCATTTGCACAGTGGAAAACGTCCAGCGCCGAAGAGCGTAGCAAGGTGCTCTACGAAGCCTATCGCATCATTTTGAGCGAAGTGGAATCCATCGCGGCGTTGATGACCCTGGACCAGGGCAAACCATTGGCTGAAGCAATGGCTGAAGTGCGGTTCTGCGCCGAACACGCCAAATGGCATGCCGAAGAATGCAAGCGAGTGTATGGACGATTGGTGCCGGCTCGAAATCCCAAGGTTCGTCAATCCGTGGTTAAACGACCGGTGGGTGTGTGCTGTGCATTTACCCCCTGGAACTTCCCCTTCAACCAAGCCATTCGCAAGATCTGTGCAGCCTTGGGGGCCGGTTGCACGCTTATTCTCAAGGGGCCTGAAGAAGCGCCTGCGGCCGTCGCGGCGCTCGCTGATATCTTTCAACGAGCCGGGCTACCTGACGGCTGTCTGAACTTGGTCTGGGGTAATCCTGAGCAGATTTCGAACTATCTGATCAACTCTGAGAAGGTCGCCAAAGTCTCTTTCACCGGTTCCATCGCCGTCGGGAAAAAGCTCGCGGCCCTGGCAGGGGCGAAGATGAAAAGGGTCAGCATGGAACTGGGCGGACATGCCGCGGTGATCGTCTGCGCCAGCAGCGATCTCGACAAGGTTTGCAGCGTGTTGGTGGATGCAAAATTTCGCAACGCCGGACAGATCTGCATCTCCCCTTCCAGATTTTTTGTCCACGAATCAGTGATCGATGAATTCATGACCGCCCTCGTTGCAAAAACCCGTCAGGTCCGGGTGGGGGATGGCATGGACCCCGATACCCGAATGGGGCCCTTATGCAACGCACGCCAGGTAGAGCGGCTGCAAGCCCTCGTCGACGACAGCCTGGCCAGTGGCGCGAGTCTGGTCATGGGCGGCGGTCGGATAGACAGGCCAGGCAACTATTTTCAACCAACGGTACTTGCCAATGTGCCCTCGACCGCCCGATTGATGCAGGAAGAGCCTTTCGGCCCGGTCATTCCGGTCGTTGCTTTCGATGACCTGGACACCGTAATCGGCGTGGCAAACGCGCTTCCCTATGGCTTGGCAGCCTACGGATTCAGCGAGGACCGAATCGAATGCGCCAAACTCGCCGAGGGGCTGGAAGCCGGCATGATCTCTATCAACCACTACGGCCTCGGCATGCCGGAAACGCCGTTCGGCGGTATCAAGGACAGTGGCTACGGCAGCGAAGGTGGCGCCGAGACCTACGACAGTTATCTGTCGACCGTCCTGATCAGCGAAATGACTCGTCCCTGACTTGCGTTGCTACAGAGGTATCGCCATGAATATTACGTTGAGAGCCTTCCAGGAAAGCGACTTCGACACGGTCATTTCGTGGATCGATGGTCCGCAGACCTTGTCCCTCTGGGCGGGTGCCACATTTACCTATCCCTTGGAAAAAGAACAGCTTCAACGGTATCTGGACAAGGCCGGCGAGCGCTACCCATGGCGCAGCCTGTATGCCGTGGTCGACCAGGATACTGAACAATTGATTGGTCACATCGAGTTCTCGGACATCTGGCCTCACTTGTCCCTGCGCTTTGCACGGATCCTCATTGGTGACCCGGGCTCGCGGGGCAAAGGGCATGGCCAGGCTATCCTGCGCCAGGCTCTGGCACTGGCGTATGCCCGGTACAACGTGGCCCGGGTCGACCTGGGGGTCAAGAAGGAGAATCTGCTGGCAATCAATTGCTACCGAAAAGCGGGGTTCAAGGACATCGGCCTATGGCCCCAAGCAATCGATACGCCGATCGGCTGGATCGACGTCCACTGGATGACCCATACCCGTGAGGAGCAGAAACCATGACGGCGATTACACTGTACGGCCACCCGGAATCAGGACATAGCTATAAGGTCAAGTTGATGCTGGATGTCGCCAAGGTGGAATATACCTATCGACAAGTGGACATTCTCATTGAGCGGGACGCGCGTCCCGAGCCTTTCAGATCGATCAGCCTGGAGCGTTTTGGTGAAGTACCGCTGGTCACCATCGGCCAGATGCACTACGTGCAATCCAATGCCATCCTGATTGAGCTGGCCGATACCCTGGGGCTGTTTGGTGGCAGCGGGCGCAGGGGCACGGTCTCTTGCAAGGAATGGCTGATGTGGGAAGCCAACAAGATCGGCCTGTGCCTGCCGCATTTGCGGCTGGCCCGAAATTACTTCCCGGATGACTACCCGCCAGGAGCGGTGCAGTGGCTGGAGGGTCGTTTCAAGGAAGATATCGGCCGGCTGGACAAAGAGCTGCGCGATGGGCGGCGCTTCATCCTCGATGACGAGCTGTCGATCGCCGACTTCTCCCTGGCCGGCTACCTGTTCTGGAGCAATCAGGCCCAGGTGGAACTGCCCGAAACCGTCATCGCGTGGCTGGGCAGGATCGCCAGGCTGGAGGGTTGGCAAAGCCCCTACACCTGTCTGTCGGAGCATCCTGGCTATGAAACCTTCGGGATGATCAGGGAAGAATTTGATCCCCGTTGACCGGCCCTTGACGCGGGGAAAGTCCGCCGGCGAGAAGCCAGTCTTCTCGCCGTTTCTTATAGCTAACCGATGGACTGGTCCATCTCCTGGGCGGGTCGTTCGTGCCGGGGCTGTCCCGCCCCGCTGGCCGGCACCCCGACCACTGTGGTCCTGGGAGGTACCGCCTTAAGCACCACGCTGTTGGCTCCCACCTTGGAGCCGGCGCCGATCTCGATATTGCCAAGGATCTTCGCCCCTGCTCCAATCATCACACCGGTCCTGACCTTGGGATGACGATCGCCACTTTCCTTTCCAGTGCCGCCCAACGTGACACCCTGCAATATGGACACGTTATCTTCCACGACTGCCGTTTCACCAATCACAATGCCGGTACCATGGTCCAGCAGCACACCACGGCCAATCCGGCATGCCGGATTGATGTCGATTCCCAGGACGACATTGCAACGGGCTTGCAGGTACAACGCCTCCAGGCGACATCCTTGCTGCAGCAGCAGATGAGCGAAGCGATAGGTCTGTAACGCCGAATAGCCCTTGGCAAACAGGAAAACCTCCAGCTCGCTCTGAAAAGCCGGGTCACGCAAAATAACCGCCTCCAGGTCCGCCACCATGCAACACGCAAGATCCCGGCTGGAACTGAGTCCGAGGAGCACGTCGCGCACCCAATCATGCTCCCGGGCATCGTGCGGGACCAGCAAGCTCGCAATGCGAGTGGCCATACCCGAGCCCAGGTCCGGGCACTCGAACACCGGATCGCTGAGCAGGCAACCAAGCCCCGGACGATTCAACAGAGCCGCCATCGCCTGCACCCTCAATGCTTCCCACATCAATACGGCACCGTCGGTTGCCTCGGTCGGGCTGCTCTGAAACTCACTATCATTGACCAGAAACATTCGCATGACCTCCCAGGTCCTTGGCCGAACTCAAGGCCGCAAAACACGTGCGCGCAAACGAGGCGAACCAGGTCGCGCCAGGGTACAAAATCGCATCATTGAAATCGTAGTGATCCGAATGCAGTGGCGGTTCATTTGCCTGGCGAGCCGAGCCGATAAATGCGAAGACGCTCGGTACGCGCTCGCTGAAAAAAGCAAAATCCTCAGCCGCCATGGTGGTCTCGGCCATGGCATTGATGTGCTGTGGTGCGAAAACCTGCCGGGCTGCTTCTAGGGCCAGGTCGACCATGAAGGGATTGTTGATCAGCGCTGGGTAACTGCGTCGAAATTCGACTCTGGATCGGCAACCGAAAGCCAGGCTCACCCCCTCGCTCAACCGCTGGATCGCCTCTGCCAGCCGATCTACCGTCAGGCTGTCGAAGGCTCGCACGGTGCCGCGGATGGACACGTGATCGGGAATCACATTAAAACCATTGCCGGCCCGCAGTTCGGTCACCGTCAACACCGCGCTTTCAGAGGCATTGATCTCGACCGCCACCAGGGTTTGCAACCCCAAGCAAAGCTGCGCGGCGGCGATGATCGGGTTAGTCGCAGTATGAGGCTGCGCGGCGTGACCGCCACGGCCCTCAAGATGGATCTCAAACTTGTTGCTCGACGCCATCATGGCGCCCGAACGGGTAGCAAAACTGTTGGCGGGCAATGAGGGCCAATTATGCAGGCCGGCAATCGCCTGGATCGCAAAACGCTCGAGCAGCCCGTCGTCGAGCATGGCTTTCGCACCCGAGTGGCCCTCCTCGGCCGGCTGAAAAATCAAACACACCGTGCCGTTGAAATCAACATGACGACTGATCAGCTCGGCACCTCCGAGCAGCATCGCCATATGTCCATCATGGCCGCAGGCGTGCATACAGCCGACATGTTGGGATACGTGATCGAAAGTATTGTGTTCCGTGATGGGCAAGGCATCCATGTCGGCACGCAATGCGATGCAGGGACCTTGTTGGCCCTTGGTGATGAAACCCACCACACCGGTCCTGCCCAGGCCGCGTATGAATGGTATACCCAGTGCTTGCAACTGTTCGCAGATCACATCGCCGGTGCGCAACTCCTCATAGGCGAGTTCGGGAATCCGGTGCAAACTCTTCCTCAGCTTGGCCAGCCTGCTTTCAAGGTCTCGCTGTTGGTCTTGGTTCAGCATCATCGTGTAGTCCTCCGACCTCTATGATGAGCGCTGCCCCTTCGATGAAAATCGATTTGCATTAAACCCAGGCGTGAAAAAAACTAAATCCAAAGCGCGTGGTGCACGACATCCATTGTTCGACGCACCTCGAAGTGAGGAACCGGCCAAGCGCATAATCTATGAGCCAACAGGGAGGAAATGGCAATGACAAACACCCGTTTTTTTGGAAAAACCGTACTGGCCTGCACGTTCGTCCTGGCGATTATCGGTTGGGGGATCGGCTTCTATGGACCGCCGATCTACATGCAAGCCGTCATGGACCGCACAGGTTGGCCGATCGCCCAAGTCTCGACTGCGGTGACCTTGCATTTTCTAAGCGGTACGATTGTCATCGCCAACCTGCCACGACTTTACGCACGCTTCGGGATACCCGCCATTACGCTGCTGGGCACCGTCGTCCTGGGCATCGGTGTAAACATCTGGGCCCAGGCCAGCGAGCTATGGCTGCTGTATGCCGGCGCCGTCTGCTCGGGTATTGGCTGGGTGACATTGGGCGCCGCGGCGGTCAACAGCTTGATCGCCCCGTGGTACGTCAAGGAAAGACCCAAGGCCCTGGGCAAGGCCTACAACGGCGCCAGCATGGGTGGCGTGATCTTTTCGCCGCTGTGGGTGTTGTTGATCGAGCGTTTCGGCTTTGCCACGGCAGCGCTGGTGATCAGCGTCGTCGCCGTGCTGCTCATAGGCGCCTTCGCCTTACTGGTGTTCAACAAGAGTCCACGGAGCCTGGGGCAACATCCCGACAATGCCGACCAGCCGGACCCTGAGCCAACCAGCCCCAGCGCCGCGCCATGGACCGCAATGCAGACACTCAGGTCGGCCAGTTTCCGCACCCTGGCAGCCGGCATGTCCTTGGGGCTGTTTGCCCAGATTGGCTTGATCGCACACCTGTACTCGATCCTGGTGGGACGGATGGGGGCGCATGACGCCTCGTTCGCCATGGGGCTGGCCACCGCCAGCGCAATGGGCGGGCGATACGTCGCCGCACGCCTGATGATTCAGGGCATGAACCGCCGACAACTGGCCTGCCTGGGATATGCCATCCAGATGCTGGGCACGCTGATGCTGCTCGGCCTGGACCTTCATCCGACGGTAGCCTGGATAGCAGTGGTGCTGATCGGCTCGGGCATCGGCAATGCCACCTCCTTGCCGCCGCTGATAGCACAGACCGAGTTCAGCCGCGAACAAACCGCCAGAGTGATCGCCCTGATGGTCGCGATCAGTCAAGCCACCTACGCTTTCGCCCCGGCATTTTTCGGCCTGGTGCGATCCGCCTTCACCGATTCGAATCACGCCATCGCCGCCGTAGTGGCAGGGGCCGTCATCGTGCAGGCGCTCGCCATCGTTTCGTTCTACCAGGGCGTATCTGCCCGCCCCTTCAAGAAAACCGTTTTCTGACTTCTCCCCCGGCCAGGCAGCGCACTGCCTGGCCGCCCCCCTGGATTTAGTCCTTCTTAACCCTGCGTTGAATAAATCTGCGTTGTCAACAAAACCCCCGGCAAACACCATCGAGTGAACTTCTCCACTCGCAGGGTAAGCCCATGGGTTTTGAAATTTTCAGGAAAATGGATTGGTCCGCGCTGGTGCATGAATACGACCTGGACGGAAAGCGCTTGCTGCCATGGGACGGCTACCCCATGCCGTTTGCCGCGGGTTGGTGCGTTGTCAGGCCGCACACTCGAAGCGAACCTCATGTGCAGATTGATCAGGAAATCTTCATCGGTCTCAAGGGGACGGGCCGCCTGGTCATTGGCGATACGCAATACCGGTTTGAAAGCGGTGACGTCGCCGCCATTCCCAAGCACACCAATCACTATGTCATCAACGACAGCGACGAAGACTTTCACTTCTACGTGATCTGGTGGGACAAGTTCATCGCGGGTGACTACATGAAAGCTGATATCACTCACCTGGAGACCGGGAATGTCTAAATTCATCGTCACTATCACCCCGCCTACTCCCAACGGTGATTTGCACATCGGTCACCTTGCCGGCCCGTTTCTGAGTGCCGATATTTTCACCAGGTGTCAACGGCAAAAAGGCCATGAATGCGTGTTGGTTTCCTATTCCGACGACTACCAGTCCTACATGCTGCGCCGGGGACGGGAACAAGGCCGCGAGCCTTCGGTAATCGGTGAGGAAAATACCGCCAAGATCAACATCAGCTTGCAAATGGCCGGTATCGAAATCGATCACTGGATGAGATCGCTGGATAACAGCTGCTTTCGCGATGTGGTGCTGGAGCTCTATCGGCAGGGTGTCAACGATCGCAACATCTACCAGAAAACCGTTCTGGCGCCATTTTGCCGTGCCTGCAACGTCTGGGGCTACGAAGCCTTCGGCCGGGGCCAGTGCAGCAGTTGCGGCCAGGACTCGGATGCCAGCCAGTGCGAAGAATGCGCTTGCGCACCGAACTACCTGTACATGAAAAATTTCAAGTGCAAACTCTGCGGCGGCGAGCACGAATGGGTGGAAAAAGAACACGCCTATCTGAACATCGGCAAGAACGTGCATAAGCTGCGGGCCTGGCTTGATGAAAGCGCGGTACGCCTCAATTCACGGGCGTTCGTGGACCGTGAGCTGGCCCCTGTACCGCAGGATTGGCAGATTACCCGCCATGGCGACGCAGGCCTGGATATCGACCAACCCAACCTGGGCAAGGCACACACCTGGTTCATGGGCATGGCGGGCTATATCGCCGCGACACGGGAGCACTTCACCGCCTGCCGGCAAACCCCCGAGTTGTTCGACAGCTTCTGGCGTGACGATCAAACGACACTGGTGAGCTTTCTCGGATACGACTGCCTCTACAGCCACGGTATCGCCTACCCGATCCTGTTGGCGGGCACTCAATACGCGAAGAAAAAACAGCGCCTCTACACCAACATGTTCTTGAAACTCAACGGCCTGAATCTTTCCACCAGCCGCAACCACGCCATCTGGATCCGTGACTTGGTCAGCGACTACGACACCGACTCGGTACGCCTGTACATGGCCTTGCTGGCGCCCGAAGAGCAAGAGAGCGACTTTGTCGAAACGCAATTCGTTCAGTGGCACCAGGCGTTCTACCAGCAGAAACTCGAAAACCTCACCGTCGCAGCCATGCAGGAATCGCCACGGTTCTGGCTCGATGGAATGAAGCGCAGTGAACATAAGCTGCTGTGCGAGGTGTACAACCGCTGGCAGGCGGTAACCGGCGCCGACAGCTTTTCCAGTCGAAACCTGGCGTTGCTGGCGGTTGAGCTCTACGAGATGGCCTATTCCCGTCTGGAAGCGGAACAACCGCTGTACCACTTGGTGGCGCTGGCTTCATGCATCTGTGCTCCGATCACGCCGACTTTGTCCAGGCAGATACACAAGCGCTGTTCGATCAACGAACCGGTAGTGCTGGATAACCTGATGAACGCCAACTTCCTCGATTATTCCATCTAGGGAGCACGCAATGAACAGCGACTTCGAAGTAGCCGTCATCGGTGGCGGGATTGTCGGGTTGACCATTGCCGCGCTGCTGTCAGAGCGCGGTTTCGATACCTTGCTGGTGGAGCGGACGCGTTGCGGCTACGGCGGCGCTACCGCTCACACAGGCGGCATCTGCCGCGCATTCGAACCCAATGCGCAGCTGGCGCAACTGGCCAAGGTGGTTGGCCTGAAGCCTGGCGAGACCGAAGTGGAGTCTATCCTGCGCAGGCATGAGACGGTCACTGGCGCGCTTTACCGCCTGTCGGTCGCCGACTCACCGCCCACCGGTGACGCTGCGGTGCGGTGGATCTCGCTTCAGGAAGCGCAAGAGCTCGTGGGTCGGCCAGTCGCCAGCAGCGGTGCGTATTATTACGAGGCCACAGCCGCGGTCAGCGAAGTACAGTCGACCATGAATGAGCTGCGCACAACGTTTCGCAAGCGCGGTTGCCTGATTGAGCGCTGCGAAGTCCGGCGCTTGATGGAGCGCGGTACTCACGTTGAGATCCATGGCGTTGAAGCCGTGTATCGGGCCGGCCAGGTGATCAATGCGGCAGGCTCCAGCAGCCCGACGCTCAGCCTCATGGAGGACAGTCAGGTACGCACCATCCCGTACTTCAAGTTCCGGGGGCCGTCGGTTCCCACATTACCGTGCATCGATTTCGTCGGCGGCACTTATGCCCTCCCACTGTCCGACACGCTGCTGCAAAGCAGCACACCGAACCGGCCGAGCCTGGCAGAGATCGAGGCGGATCCCACGCACTTGCACCGCATGGTCGAGGACTGCCGACAGCGGCTGCAGGGCCTGTTCGGCGACACCGACGAGTATTCACTGCTGTCGACAAATCTGGCGACCGACCTCTATACGCCGCAGGGTCTGCCGCGACTGGGTCCGCAATATCCGGACTCCCGGATCTGGTTGGCGACCGGCCTCAATGGGGTTGGATACAAGTACGCATACCCGATCGCTACGCGCCTCTACGAGATGCTGGCCCGACAACGATAACCCACACCATTACATGTCTTGAACCTAGGTCCAGGGAGGGACAGCCATGCCTTTTTGCATCGGTGTATCGGCAATTTTCGACAGTTCCAGAACCGTGCACGCCCGCACGTTCCTGGCGGCGGTCAATCGCTTCATAAATACCCACGAAACGATGGGCTTGAGGTTCATCTTCGAGGACGACGATGCCAGCCCCGAAGGCGGACGCAGAGCCGCGCGGCAGTTGATAGCCCGCGGGGCCGATATTGTGGTCGGACACTTCTCATCGGACGCCGCGGGAGCAGCTTTGCCTCTCTACGAGGCGGCAGGCATTGCAGTGCTGCTCCCGGCGGCGACCAAACAGGATCTGGTCACAGGGATAACGCATGCGTTTCGTCTCTGCCCTTCGGATAGCAATTTGATGGGGCTGCTGGCCAGGCAACTGCTCGAAGACGACCCGGCCGCCAGTGTGCTGATCACCCATGACTCGACCGAACACGGTGAATCCCTGGCCCGCTGCCTGGCTGGGATTCTAGACGGCTCTCCCCTGCGCGTCGTCTCGTCACTTGACCATGCCGAGGTCGTGGTTTATTGCGGGCGCCTGAACAACAGCATCCGCTATGTCAACGCACTGCCGGGCGCCCATCGCCACCGGCCCGTTTACCTCACGGACGACGCGCTCTCGAGCTGGTTCATCCAGCATGCCGCCCCTTTGGACAATCTGAGCATCGTTGGCCTGGCTGCAACCGACCCAGGCCTATCGACCTGCGAGACCTATTACCTGGAAAGCCTGGCGGCCTTGCAAATCGCCAGTGCCCTGAGCCATTGCGATCCGCCGCTCGACGCATTGCAAACCAGGACATTCAACACCGTCATCGGTGAGGTGCAGTTCTGTGACGGCGAGAACCGTTTCGCCCGAGCGGCACTTTGGAAAATACGCAATCGACGTTTCATCCCATTCACTTCCGTTTGATCATAGGTGCTCCATGCAAGGAACTCCCGATTACTACGACATGATCAATATCGGCTTCGGCCCCGCCGGCATCGCCCTGGCGTGCGCGCTCGAAGAAGCCGCCCATCGACCGCTGGAAACGGGACAGTGCCTGTTTCTGGATAAACACCCGAACTGTGCCTGGCACCCGGAGTTTCTACTGGATGGCACCGATATCAATCACCATCTGTTGCGTGATCTGGTCACACCGCGCAATCCGCAAAGCCGGCATTCATTTGCGATGTACCTGAAGGAACATGGCCGGCTGTATCAGTTCGGCCTGCTGGGACGTCCGGCCAGTCGCAATGAATGGTCCGACTATGTCGCCTGGGTCGGCAAGGCTTTCGCCTCTCATGTGCATTATGAGGAAGAAGTCCTGGAGATCCGGCCGGTCACGGAAGATGGCGAAATCCAGCTGCTGCTGGTGATGACCTCCAGGGGGCAGTACCTGACGCGCAACCTGGTGCTGTCCAGCGGCAGTACACCCAATATCCCGAGCCAGTTCGAACAAATGGACTGCGCCCGGGTGATTCATACTTCCCGCTACCTCAGCAGCCTGGAGGGCCTTGACCGCCAGGCCGCCTGGGCCTTCGCCGTCGTCGGTTCAGGCCAGAGCGCGGGGGAATCCATTATCGATCTATTGAATCGATTCCCTAATGCCCAGGTCACCTCGATCCACCGCAGCAGCGGTTTCAAAATCGCCCAGTTGGGCCAGTTCCCCAACCAGGCGTTCCATCCGGATCGAGTAGCCTATTTCCACAAGTTGGGGCAGGCCGAAAAGGCCATGATCCTCGAGGAGGTCAAGTCCACCAATTACTCCGGTATCGACGTCGACGAAAGCCAGGCGCTGTACTCATTATTCTATGAAGGCCTGGTCAGCAACCAACCCCGGCTGGCATTGAAAATTTTCACCCACATTGAGTCCGCTTCGCAAACCCCGGACAAGCTCATCCTGCATACGTGTGACCCGTACACCCTTGAACGCAGTAGCGTCGAGGCCGACTACGTGTTTCTGGGGACAGGCTACAAGCAAGACTACGTTCCCCCACTTTTGTCCCAGCTACAGCCTTGGCTGAGCCTGGGCAGTGATAACGGTGTACAGGTAGAGCAGAACTACAGGTTGACGACTGCGCCGTCATTCCGGCCCGCGATTTTCGTCAATGGCCTTTCCGAGCGCTCCCACGGCATCGGCGAGGGGCAGTCCTTTTCTCTGCTGGCCATGCGCGCCGGCATCCTGACCCACTCACTGTTCTGAACGCCCAAAGGTGTCGACATGTATAACGCCTCCTCCGATATCGTGTTTGACAACGTATTCCTGACCGTAAAAGGCCTGGGTATTCGTTGTGCCTTGAAACTGGACTACTTCAACGCCGCCGGCTCGATCAAGATGAAAACTGCGCTGGGCCTGGTGTTGAGCCTGGAACAGAAAGGCCTGATCAACCGTAATACAACGTTGATCGAGTCATCCTCCGGCAACCTGGGAGTTGCCCTGAGCATGATCTGTGCCGAGCGCAAATACAGATTCATCTGCGTGTGCGACCCGAATATCTCCCAGTCCAATCTGAAATTGATGACGGCCTTGGGCACCCGCATCGTCCAGGTGGACACCAAGGACTCCAACGGCGGCTTCCTGGGCACCCGCATCGCTTATGTCCGGCAGAAAATCGCTGCCGATCCGGACTGCCTCTGGCTCAACCAGTATTCGAACCCGGCCAACCCCGAAACTCATGCCCGCACCACAGCGAG
This sequence comes from Pseudomonas sp. R3-56, assembly GCF_051132075.1. Classification (NCBI taxonomy): domain Bacteria; kingdom Pseudomonadati; phylum Pseudomonadota; class Gammaproteobacteria; order Pseudomonadales; family Pseudomonadaceae; genus Pseudomonas; species Pseudomonas sp. R3-56. The sequence continues at coordinate 3,696,066 of NZ_CP071657.1, forward strand.
TTCGATTTTCAATAGCTTCACCCGGGTCAACTACCTGTTCGTAGGCGCGGGTACCACGGGCACGTTGATGGGGTGCATCGATTTTTTCAAGAAGTACAGCCCTTACACCAAGATCATCGCCGTCGACAGCCTGGGCTCCGTTACGTTTGGCGGGCCTGGGGGGAAACGGCACATTCCGGGACTGGGTTCGAGCCAGATGCCACCTCTGTTCCGCGCCGACGGCCTGCATGCCATGGAGAGCATCAAAGAAGCCGACACCATCCAGATGTGCCGCTACATGGCCCGGGAGAATGGCCTGTTGTTCGGAGGCTCCACCGGTACCGTCCTGGCGGGTGTGATGGCCTGGAAAGACCGGATTCATCCCGACGCAACCGTGGTCGCCATCTCTCCGGATGCCGGCGAACGTTACCTGGACACGATCTATAACGACGACTGGGTGCGCGCCCGTTTCCCGGACTATGACTTCACCCGCGCCTGCCCCGAAGCCCTCGCCGCAGATAAGGAATACGCTCATGCCTAACGCCCTTGCAGTGAACAATCGCGAGCTGCACATCGTTCGCGGCAGCACCGTTCGCGAAATCCTCAGCCAATTTCCGACTCTCGCTCTGGACGTGGTCCGGGACACCTATTTGCAGCACTATCGCGGACGTACCGAAAACCCGGACAGTTATTTCCTGCGGTTCAAGGACAACCCCGCGAACCGGATCATCGCCCTCCCGGCTGCCTGCGTTGACGGTGAGGACAATGTCGCAGGAATAAAATGGATCGCCAGTTTTCCAGGCAATACGCAACACAATCTGCAGCGTGCCTCAGCCACGTTGATTCTCAATGACTTGTCTACCGGCTACCCCATGGCGTTGCTCGAAGCTTCGATCATCAGTGCCGTGCGAACGGCCGCTTCGGCGGTGTTGGCAACCCGATATCTGCTAGAGCAGCGCCGCGAGATTTCAAGCTTGGCGTTCGTCGGCGCCGGGGTGATTTCACGAACCATCCTGGAGCAATTCCAGATCAACCAATGGTCCATCGACAAAGTGCTTATCCACGACACCGATGCTGATTCCGCACAGGCTTTCAGCGCCTATGCCCTGGCACTTGGGTTCGATTGCAGTGTTGTCGTCAATCTTGAGCAAACCGTGGAGAGCAACGTTGTGGTGCTCGCCACCAATGCTGCACAGCCTTATATCGATGAGCGTTACATTTTCAAGGCCGGGACAGTACTGCTCAACATTTCGCTCCGCGACCTGGCTCCCAGCCAGATCCTCGGTGCATTCAACGTCACCGACGACACCGAGCACTGCCTCAAGGCCAACACTTCGTTGCATGTAACGGAGCAACAGGTAGGTCACCGTGACTTCATCCACTGCACCCTCGCGCAAGTGCTGCTCGGCGAGCACACCGTAGACCCATCGCGACCGATAATTTTTTCCCCTTTTGGCTTGGGAGTCCTCGACGTGGCACTGGGCAAAAGAATCCTCGACATCGCCCGTGCACAACAAAAAAGCGTGCCTGTGACTGATTTTTTTGAATCGACCGTTCGCTGGAGCTGAACCATGCGCATAGCAATTATCGGTATGGGCGCCACAGGCCTGCTAGCCTTGGCCAAGACTTTCTCCATGGCCAAGCGCCATCCCACGATGTCTGTAATCGTTCATGCCTTTGATGCCCAGGCCCCGGGCCAGGGCGTTCACCGCTGCGACCAGGCAAGCTACTTGCGCCTCAACACTGTAGCCGGACAGCTTTCGCTGTTCGAGGACGGTGATTTTTCGCTGTTCTCCCGCCAAGCGTTCCGCCCCACGCTCTTCGAGTGGATCGTCCGTTTCCACCCGCAAGCCATCCGCGGAGAACAGGACCGCTTCGCCTTCCTGCCAAGAAAGTACCTGGGTTTGTACCTGCAGTGGTACTTCACACAACTGCTTGAACATATCCCGATCAACGTGCGCTTCGAGACTTCATGTCGTTTGATTCGCTCTATCGAGCAAGAGGCGGATGAACGTTTCAGGCTGCTCGCCTCGCCAGCCGTGAACGGTGCCTACGACACATTGCTCCTGTGTACCGGACACGGGGTGCTGGCCAACGGGACGCCCGCCGCGCCAATCATCAGGCCCTACCCGCTCCCCGCTACCGTGGAGCACATCTCCAGGGGTTCTGCCGTGGCAATCCAAGGTCTTGGGCTGACCGCGATGGACGTCGTGGCAGCACTGACCACGGGGCGCGGCGGGATTTTCGAGCCAGACGCCAAGGGGTTGAAGTACCAACCCTCAGGTCAGGAACCGAACATCAGCCTGTATAGCAACTCAGGCATGCCGTATCGGACCAGACCAGAGGTAGACGACGCGGTCATTCGCCACCAACCCTTGGTCATGACGCATGCGGTCATTGAACAGATCAGGCGTGGGGTACCGGAAGGAAAAATCGATTTCGAAAAAGACCTGCTACCGCTGCTTCATCAGGAGATGGCAGCCGCGTACTACTGTGCCAGCGCCGCTCAGGATGAAAGCGATGCGTATCGCTACCAAGAGCATTACCAACAAGTCCGGGCCCAACTTCAACGGGCCGAGGCCAGCGGGACGTTGCCGGCTACGCTCGATCACCTGGCCAACGTATATGGGCCCTACTGCCCCCAGGATGCCTTGGCATGCGACCCGCCCGACCACCTCACAACGGGCACTTACCCGCAATGGTTCGTCACTCAGCTCCAAGAGGACGTCCGCGAAAGTGCCCAAGGTTGCCGGCGCAGCCCGCTGAAAAAATCATTAGAGGTCTGGCGCGACCTGCGTGATCAGTTGTGTTACGCCATCGACCACCAAGGCCTGACCGAGGAGGCCCATCGCACCTTCTTTACGAAGTACTGCCCGCTCATAAATCGGCTCGTCGCCGGTCCGCAAAAAGAACGGCACGCGGAATTGGTCGCCTTGATTCAAAGTGGGACTGTCCGCCTTCTGCCGGGTTATAGCAGCGTCGACTGTTACGACCCGGGCACGCATAGATTTACAGTCACGTTGCAAAAACCCGAATGCCAGACATTCATTTTCGATCATCTGATCAAGGCTAATCTCAGTGTCCAGGAGAGCCACCTTGGGTTGCGGACCTTGCTAAGCGCCATCAGTGATCCAACCGCATTATCCGTGATGGCTTATCGAGACTTCAGCCGCGCCCACCATCCGGAATTTGTGCACACTCATTTGCGCGAACGAATTTATATATTCGGTCCGGTGCTGGAAGGTTCAAGCTATTACAATCACTATGTTCCCTCAAACACCCCCTCGCGCATCTCGAAGGCTCTTGACGAGTGCCTGAGCAAAGCAGTCAACCATTACAACTACCGCTTCAGCGAAACATTCTAAACGACGGTATTGGCCATACAGCCAGCCCAACTGACTTTTTTCTGCGCGCTTGCGGCCGATATCAATTTGCGATTAGCGTAGGTGAACACCGCTACCCGACGTTGCTGAACCCATCATGAAGTTTCGCATTGGATAATCATTGCTGCCGGGCTGCCGACGCACCATAACAGAGCAATGCGCAGTGTAAAAAGGAGATATCAATGCTGCATTTACTCAATAGTTCCTGATCGCAAGAATCGTCCTTTCCCATCTTATTCACCTCGCCCATCCCTTGTTCGAAAAGCGGAGGGAGAAGTCATGTCTCGAGATAACGGCATTACCGATTAGCAGCACGAATTACACCGGGGCTATATTACAACAAGGACTGAACGATGAGCCGATCAATGCCATTATCATCGCTCTATATATTTGTTGAGGTTTGCAAACACAACAGCATGAAAAAGACGGCTGACACACTCTGCGTAACGCCCGGCGCTATAAGCCAACAGATAAAAAGCCTTGAAGACCGAATGTCCGTCAAGCTGTTTGAGCGTTCTCACCGGGAAATCAGTCTGACCAACGCAGGAAAGATTCTGATGGACCAATTGGCAGTCTCTTTCAACAACATCGAAGCCGTCTGGGAGGACTTCGAATCGTTCAGGAGCCGATCCGCCAGATTGTCGATCAATACCACCGCGTCATTCGCCAGTTCCTGGTTGATTCCGCGACTCAGCCGGTTTCAGCAATGCTGGCCCGACATCGAAATCAATCTGTCGACCTCCCACTACCCGCCAGATTTGCGCCGCGATGGGATAAACATCACGATCCGACAGGGAGTGGGGGTATACCCTGGGCATCACAGTGAAAAACTGTGGACGCCAAAAATCCTGCCGATCGGCCACCCCGCCCTCCTGAAAAAGGGCCGCACAATAGAACTGCCCGTTGATTGCCTCCACTATCCCTTACTCCAGGACGCGAGCCGTTCAACCTGGAAGCTTTGGCTCAAAACCCATGGAATCGAAGACAGTCGCTCGCGTCGCGGTTGCAGTTTTACCGATGAGCATCTGATGATCGACGCGGCTGCCGCAGGTCAAGGTCTGGCACTGGTCAGCGACGTCTACGCACGGCCCGCCATAGAGGCCGGGCATGTCGTCCCCGTCCTACCGGCCATACCCCACACCGAGATGGCCTATTACTTGATCAGCACTATGGGGCAGACGGATGATTGGAAAATAGACATTTTCATCAATTGGATAAAAACGGAAGTCCGCCTGTTTCTAGACGTCAACGAACAATCCGTACAGTCCCGACAACCCGAATACGCGTGCGACTGAGGAGCGAGCTTCCCCAAATCCGCTCTAAACACGCAGCCGCTCTCCTCTGCCCATCGCCGGCATTCTTGTACCTGAAATCCGCAGACGGAGCCATAGCCGACTGGCAGCTTCCGAAATGCTGATCTATGGTCATTTCTTAAAATTATAAAAATGACCAAGGATCAATCATGATGAATGCGGTGTTGCTCAAGCGAGCCATGAAATATCTCGATCTCAGCGGCGTTGCGTTGGCCGAGAAGGTCAGCGGGCTTCGGGAAGACGGCAAACGCACGGCCCCGAAACGATCAGTCGCTGGCTCAGTGGAACGAGGCCGGTTGACCCTTTCTTGATGGGGTGGATCGCCGAGTTGGTACGCTCAAGGCTGATGACTCGGGATGATGTCAGGGTGCGGCTCCCCAGCGACGGCTTAGTCATTGCGGTGAGCAACTTGAAAGGCGGCGTAGGCAAGACCACAGTGTCTAGAAACCTCGCCGCCATCGCGAAGTTCCTACGCTTGAAGAGCACTTACATCTATGCGGATTATCCTCAATCTGTTCGAGCCGGCAGAACGATTAAAAATCGACTGGAAGCACTCCGCATTGGTTGCCCGGAACTCAGTCTGGATGAGATTTTGGCCTACACGCCAGCTCCTGGCGAGGTGGTAATCGTGGACGTGAGCAACGGCGTCGCCCGCGATTCATTTTTTCCCCCGGAAAAACCGGAAGATCGGCTTCAGGTGAATCCTACAGGTTTTCTGGGGCAGTTCCGGCCCGACATCTACGTAGTACCTGGCGAGTTCAGCAGCAGCATGGACAACTGGTCTCTTAAGGCCTTCGTCGACAGCGACGTTTTTCATGCGCCCGTGCAGCTTCTGCACCGCCCTTCCCTCATGAGCATGGATTTCGCCAGTACGGCGCGCGCTGATGGCTTTGACGTAACCTCAGACATGTTCTGCCCCTTCTTCATCCCCCAATCTGTATCAGCAAGTGCCGTACTTCCCCAAGACGCCCTTAGCGATTGGCAAAACCTTGATCAGAAGCACCACCACTACAAGCTGTTTGAGCACCTGCTCAAATTGCTGGGTGGCGGGATCATGGACAGCTTCGATGTCATGCAGAGCGTAAAAACCGCCCCATTGAACAAGCTACTCGATCTCGCAGAAGGTGTTTACTGACGGGCCGACGTCTCGGTAGTTAGTCCCGTGACGGTATCCGTCCTGGCAAAACATCGCCCCATAAAAAACCATAGGACCCCTGCTGTCCACCGGTATATGGGTAGATCATCTACATAGCTTTGGCAATCTTGAGGATACTTGGCCGAACGGTAGCAATCTTCGTCCGTGTCGATTCTTGGAAAAGGTTGAGTGATTAGGGACTTCATCTTCAAGACTCAACCGGCAGAACCAGCGATACGCCAGGTTCAAATGGGCCTCTTCGCACAACCGCCGCTCTGAGCGAATGCCGTAGCAATAACCCACGATCAGCATGCGAATCATCAGTTCGGGATCAATCGACGGACGCCCAATCGGGCTGTAAAAGTCGGCGAGGTAATGGCGCAAGTCGCTCAGATCGAGGCACTGATCAATGCTGCGCAGAAGGTGATTGGCTGGGATGTGATCTTCAAGGTTGAACGAGTAAAACAGCCGCTCCTGAGCGCGCCGTTCAACTGGGATGCGGCATATCACGTGCAGGTAGCCCGCCGAGCTCAAACGAACCTCGTAGGTGAACCGCTTGTTCAACTCGACATTCTCGACAATCACCACCTTGGTGTCCGTACTGCCCGGCTTGAGGCGATAGTTGGCAATCACGCTACCGGTCTTCCTGGCCCTGTCGTAGACATACTCGACCTTCAACAGCGGGCCCTTGCCCTGGTAGGTATGAATCTGCCCGATCACCACCCTGCCTTCCGACGGCACCTGGTTGACGGACAGGCTGGCCGTCATCCGGTGATCCGCTTCCGGGTACGTCCAATTGCGCAGTTCCCCGTCCTTGTACGTCTCGCGAAGTTCGCTACGTGGAAACTCGGATTTGGAGGTAGTCCCGCCCGTCACCGGCGCGCAGAAAAACAGCGTATTGCCGGAGCGGAAATACGCATCCGAGTAACCGTCCACAGGCGCGGCGTCTCGATGACTCGAGCAGGCGTGCCGACCGGGATGGTCAGGTTCCAAGTGCTTAGATCGATCATGGCATGGGCTCCCTGATAAATGAGATTGCGTGCTGAACAGTTGAGCGCTCGCGCGCTGGGTCTTGAAATAGTCGGGCACGCCTGCGCGATTTCCATCCTGGCTGCCGCGGCCGCAGGTCTCGGCGTCGCGTACCTCCCCAGACAACACCTCAACCCTTAGGTTGAATAGAGTGTAAGTACGCCCTCATGTATTGCTGCGTCTTGAGTTATCAGTAAGAGGCGACAGGCGCCAAGCAGAGCATGCACTGGTTGTAAATTCTCAATTTGTGCCCAGAACTCGTCGACCTTATCGCTCTCTCCGAACGGTTGAAATGCTATAGCGCTGCTGAATTTGGAGAGCCTCGCCCGATCAGGCAAGCGCTCAAAAACATACCACTCATCAAAGCCCGGCGTGGGCAACTGGGTGATATCCCTAATGATAGGACTGATCGCCAGGTCACCTACACGTTGCCACCCGCTAGCGATCTCAACGGCGCTAAGGTAATAGGGTCCGCTGTCCGATGCAGCAATTGCGACATAACGCCCACGTACGAGCTGAGGAAGCTCGCGGATGAGGTCGCCCAGGTTAACGTCGTATCCATCGTTCCAGTCGAGAGTGCTGTAGCCGGCGTGCGCCCCGGTATGCAGTTCGGTTGTCATATATTTCCTTTGAGGATCAGCGATGACAAAAAAGGGATTTATCTCCTGGAAGGAAACCAGGAACAGATCACGATTTGGGCTCACCTGTCATCGTACTGTCTCATAATCGTGGTCTGTCCTCGTTTCGCTCCCGTTTCTCTGTCGCCGTTTCTCAACGATTTTCGGCCCATCGTGAAGGGCTACAATCGGCCAGGAGCGGATATACGTTTTTCCGCCTGCCGTGAGGGCTGCATTACAGATTCACCCAGAACGGCCAGGCCCAAATTAACATGTAGGCCTGCTTCCGCGCGTGACTCAAAAAAACTCTCCGATTCCGCTGACCAGATGGTGTTTTACGTCTTCACAAGGGTACTGTGAGCGGGATTTTCACTCGCTGAAGGAAAGGATATGAGAGTAGGGATTGCTGCGGCATTGATGAGTGCCACGATCGCTGTCTACGCAGACGATTTGAAGTCGTTCAAGTTCGACACCGCACCAACGGCTGTTCAGGCAAGTGCTCAGCCGAGCTGCGGCTTTGAAAGCTTCAAGGCCCCAGCAGGACTAACAGTCTATGCGGCGGGCGGCTATTCCGGGCGTGAGGTGCCCTTTCAGATTGACCAGAGCGGCCATCAGGCCACCCAGTTCGACATTGCTGTCAACAGCCCTGACAAACCTGTGGCGTTAATACTCGGCGCCTATGAGCCGACGGTGTGGAATATCGGCTGGACTCAGGGCACTAACATCGTCGCTGTCTACGTGTCTGGCTATCACCGCCAGGCAGTGGCCGGACTCGATTCCAAGATACCCATTCTCAACAGCAGCCACGACAACAAAGGAGCATGCGGTTCTTCCTACGTGACCGCAGAAGCTAACGAATACCTGAATCCCTTATCCCGAAAATTGTTCGGTCAGCCCGTGACAATGGTTTATCCCGGCGACCCATCAGGCAAGATTTCGGTTGGTTTGCCGTTAGGCGCGGACGCGAGGCTCGTCACGTCTTCAACGGTGAGCCCCGAGTCCCTGCGCGATAAACAGGCGCCGTTGGCCGGCCAGGCGGGCATCGACGTAGCAGTGAAAAACGGCTCGCTACGGGCTGCCACAAGTGCTGATGCTCAGGCTTGGATTGATGCCAAGGTAGCGAGTAGCCCCAGGCGCGATGTTCCTCCCGTAGCCGGAGCAGTTGCTACACGCCCGTCGCCGAGCGTTTACAAGGTCTACGTGATATTGAAAGCCTTCACCTTCCCGGCCGGATTGTACGGCGGCAACGCGGTCACGTTTTACGTACCCAAGGGCGTCCCCCTACCGAGCGGCCAACCGGGCCATTCCGCAGTCTATGATTTCAATTCGCTGCGTTGCGAGGGCGCAATGTGTCGGTAGAATTGAGTCTTGCAGACGTTTACCTGGCTAATGGGTCTTAACCGAATGCTTGGCGATGAACCGCAAACGCCTGACGCCTCAAACCTGTAGGCGTGCGGCAACATGTCCTGCACGTATCGGGCAGTAGTAACTGCCCGATCTCATTCGATTATTGAGTTAACAGACTCAATCGCCTTACTCAGATAGTCAGTGAGATGTAAGCATCCAGCAAGTCACTAGTTCGATCCAAGTTATAGAGATAATGGTGTCAGATCAGGGCGAGATATCGTCTCTCAAGCAACGGAGCCAGGATGGTGTGTCGCTCGAATGGGTGCAAAGGTGTAGGCGACCAAGCCGATGACCAGCCGTCTAAATGCTGCCTGTACGAAAGGGTGCAATCGACCCAAAGCCGACACCAGTTGCTGGAAGCAGTCGGCGCAAAGCGGCTTCAGATCAACAATGGGATCTCAGCTTCTGTGATTCTCACCTACAAGCCGCATAGAATTTCGCGTCTCATCTGGAGAGCAATTGCTGCGAAGCCCTTTCCAGTGCCACGCTTGCGGGGCGCATAGTCTTGATTAGCAGAAACATCCTCCCATTGAATCACCGACTCCACGTACCTATGAGCGCTATCGGTTTCAATTTCAAACTCTATGAACCGCTCTGTGTGAGTGAGCAAAAGACCATAAAGGCTTGGCATTCCGAGAAAGTCGACTTCAAGGTCGATTACGACGGTTTCTGACCATCTAATGCCTTTCGACTCGCCATAGTTTTTTAAGGCGAGGGGAATCCCTCTTGCCAACCAAGCTTTGGCGGTTACCATGAGTCTGTGGGGCCACAAGAGCATTTTGCTCTTGCACGTTCAGTTGCCGCTTTTTTAAAAGACGGTCAATGTCCACTTCAATCTCCTCAAAAATCGTCGCTTCCAGAATGACGATGCCCTATCAAACGCGCAACGACTCAGGCGATTCCCATCTCCACGCTGCTACCCGGTCCGCACGGGGCGTAGCGACGTTCCGATGTCTTTAGCGAAAGACGTCTTTCGACCCCTAAACGGTCTTTCGCTTTTGACAGTCTGAAAGTTTATGTAATCTCGCGAAATCCGTTCGCAAATTCGTTGTAATACCCGGGATACCTTTATGCAGACTGCTCAAACCAGGCTACTCGCGCTTGCACTGATAGAGATCAGGACGTTGCTTGCAGATTATCTGGGCAGTGATGTAGATGCTCCAATGAGCGTCCGTGTTGCGGCCCATATGGCCTGTGCACTCCACAATGAGGCGGAGGCTACATACAGCAATGCTGACTTTCAACTCGACTGTGCGACTCGGAAAATAGCCGCAATTGATCAGATTCTTGGTGTTTCGGATGGAGCAGCATTGTTGGCAGATTTGACGTCGAAGACAAAATCAACCCGGATGACGCCCAACCTGGATGACCGCTTCTGGCCGATTTCTGCCTGTGGCAAAGGACAGAAAACGACCCAACGTGACGTTCACGATAGTCATCAATCGGAAAAAAGTGGACTTCGGATCTGCCTAAAACCAAGTTCTGGGCTAGGTGAATCTGGTGCGAAGTACCCCACCTCAGCATCACCGTAGATGGCTCTTTTGAAAGTCTCAGGTGCTTCCTAGTCGAATCCGGGAGGCTAATGTGCATTCCTCGGTGTAGGCCCTATACAGGCTGAAATGTTCTCCTACTGAGGACCATGTGTTCGCATCAACCCAGGCGACGCGACGAGCTCGGCTTAGTAGGTTGGCTGCCGTTATGGCCAACCAGAGATCTTCAATGAAAACGCTCTATTATTCGCCCGGCGCTTGCTCGCTGTCGGTACACATGATGCTTGAATGGCTCAAGGAACCTTATCGAGCTGTTCGTGTGGACTACGGCTCCCGCGAGTACCAAAAGATTAATCCCGCCGGATAAGTGCCAGCTTTGGACGCCGGTGACGGCACGTTGCTGACGCAATGCTCAGCAATCCTCGCGTATTTGGCACACACCTAATGGCACTGGCTGACGACGAGACGCCGCTCGCACAGGCCCATCTAGGGCGCTGGTCGTCGTTCCTCACGGGTGATGTCCATCCCGCTTTTTTCCCCATTTTCATGCCCCAGCGCTACAAAAAGCGAACGATGAGAGCTCACTCGCATAAGTGCGAGCAGCTGGTTCCATGCTTGTGCGAAAGCGTCTCGATTCACTCGAAGCGCATCTCCTCGGGTGAACGTGCATCGTTGGAAACAGCCGAACCTATATCGACGCTTGTTCGGTACCGATGATTCGCTGGGCATCGACCGTGCGGCCAGGCGGTTTGGCCGACTGGCTCGCGGTGAAGGCCCATCATGATCGAATGCTCGCAGATGTCGGGGCCCAACGAGCGATGCGCGATGAAGAGTTAATTTAGACTGAAGTAGCCGCGGCCACCGCGCAAACCATTTGCTCGCGCTCAGCGTGCTCAGGACTCACGCGTCGCGTTGGATCGTGAGCATAATTTCAGGCGTCTAGGCTACGGGAATCAATGGATGGCTGGAATATTCCCTTAAAAAAACCGGCGCGTGCCGATGAGGGTGGGAACAACAGCAGATATCGGGAGAAGATATCCATCACTGATGCGTATCTGGTCGTGCCACTATGAGAAACCGTTTCTTTATTACTTAAATCTGAGTGAAGAAGCGCTACGGCCATCTTGATCGTCGCATTGACGGCGCTGCGGCTATCTAAATGTCTGACCAGCGTTTTTAGTGCCAATCAGGCCTCGATCCCAAAACGGCTCACCTCCAAACGTCTCGACGAGAAAGTCGATGAATGCCCGAGCCCGCGCGCTTTGGTTACGCCTCGATGGATGCACTGCATACATTGCCATCGGTGGTCTCATATGCTGAGCGAGAACGACCGAAAGCTCTCCACGCCGAACCGCCTCGTGGGCAATGAAGGTGGGAAGTACCGCCACACCGAGGCCTGCGACGGCCGCTTCCCGAATGGCATCGCCGTTAGCGAAATCAAGCCGACTGGTAACTGAAGGCACAACGTCGCCGGTGAACTTCCAATAATGAGCTTCCTCGACGTTCGAGTAGGTTACCCCTGGAAAGCGAGAAAGCTCTTCAGGCCGTTGTGGGGTGCCGAGACGCTCAAGTAGCGCCGGACTGGCGACGCAAACATGCCGGACAGTAACGAGCCGCCGCGCCACAAGCGAGGAGTCTGGAAGATGCGCGATGCGGATGGCGAGATCGAAACCATTGCGTATGAGGTCGACCGTCCGATCATCGGTGTCGATAGAGAGCGAGACGGCAGGATGGCGTTCCAGGAATCGACCTACTGCTGGGGCTAGGCAATGCGAGGTGAACGAGACCGGGGCTGCAATGCGAATGCGCCCCCGCAAATCCTTACTTGCGCTCGATGCCGCTTCCTCTGCTTCTTCGAGTCCCGCCAAAAGCTCGACGGCCCGATCATGGAACTCACGTCCTGCTTCTGTGAGCTCGACTCGGCGAGTCGTTCGGTCAAAAAGCCTCGCACCAAGTCTGTCCTCGAGATCTCGAACTCGACGACTTACCGCTGACTTGACCACTCCTAGGCGGTCCGCGCCCGCAGCAAATCCGCCGGCAGAGACGACGGCAACAAACGCTCGCATATCTTCAAATCGGTCGGCCATTTATGAATTCTGAAGGCCGGTTGATCGTTAATCAAGCTAACAGTAAGTGTGGATGCCGATAACTGGTGACATGTGCCGCGGGGTCAGACGGCAGCTCGTAAGGGAGGCTCCCTTGAAGAGCAGTCCGGCGGCTGTCAGTTCGAGCTCATTTCCGGGCCCTTCGCCGAATAAGGTATGTGCTCCAAGAGAGAACAGTGAGTGCTCGCGATGGTAGTGTCTCGAGAACCAAAACTGACGTAGTTTGGCGGCAGTTTTGGGGAGGCTGACCGCGGAGAAAAATACGACAGCCAGGATTCAGCGGTTGCTCGTCAGTGCGCAGTCAGCGTCGCCTCTAGAGAAGCAAGCCTCATTCAAGGGAAATGTCATGCCAAATTCAAGTGTCGCCGTGAGCGTCGCCTCTCGACTCGCCCAAGCTGGGGCTGTGGCTTACGTTATTTGGGCGCTGCTTCACCTCCATGCCGCTTGGTCTGTCTACCAGCTAGGCCAGTCGATGGCTGAAGGAATGCCAAGAGGTCGCGTACTGCAGGACGCTTGGAATCTTCTGTGGCTTTCAATCATCGCGCTCATCGTCGCAGTCTTTCTGAATTGGCGTAACGACATTCGCGGGTGGTGGATAAACCTTGTGGTCATTAGTGTGGTCGACTTGGGCTTCATCTTTTACGTGCTAATTCCAGGCTACGTTCCAATGTGGCCCGGCCTAGCGGGCCCACTGTTCTGGACTCTGGGGCTCACACTGTCGAGCCTGGGGCTACGCCGAGCAGTGGGCGCCGTGTGATGCCTCATTTTACCTAATCGCGACATCTTAGCCGCTCGGGCCCGAACACGGCCCGACGATTAAAGAGCAAATATGCTTTAAGCCGTTCGATATGTGTATGTCGATCTGGACCGAATTCGCCTGAAGAAATTCGGCACGAGCTGTTTTTCCATTTCAACCAACCAGGATAGCATCCATGACAAGCGAAACGATCCGTAACCCACATACCGACCATCTCATCACTCCCGAGAACTCAGCTCTTCTTATAATTGATTATCAGCCGATTCAGGTCTCCTCAATTCGCTCGATGCCGCGCGAAGAGCTGGTCTTCAACATCACAAGCCTTGCAAAGGCTGCAATGAACTATGGCGTTCCGGTCATTCATACGACGGTGAACGTCTCGTCCGGCCTTAACAAGCCACCGATCCAGCAATTGCAGGACGTCCTCGGTCACCTGCCGACCTACGACCGCACTACAGTTAATGCCTGGGAAGATGTCGAATTCAAACAGGCGGTCAAAGCGCTCGGGCGCCGCAAACTGATCGTTACCGCCCTGTGGACGGAAGTGTGCTTAGCGTTCCCTGCGCTTGACGCGCTGCTGGAAGGCTATGAGGTATACGTCCCCGTGGACGCAGTCGGCGGTACCTCGGTCGCGGCCCACGAGGCTGGTCTCCGACGCATTGAGCAAGCTGGCGGCAAGATGACCAGCCGCGTTCAGTTGTACTGCGAATTCCAACGCGATTGGGCTCGTAAGGAAACCGTCCCGGGCTTCATGGAAGTTTTCCAAAGCTATGACGGTTTCAACCCGGAGAAGGCCGCCGCTGAGGTCGCCAACTAAGCACGGTCTTACGCTCGGATGGACAGTAGCGGCGGCACGAGCCGCCGCCGCTACCTAGCGACGAGGATATCTGGGCACGTTTTTTCCATCACGTTGGGGCCCACCCCAACGCGGGCCTGGATGACGAAATTTGCCGAGACAGGTCGACGCCTTCGACTGTCGCGCAAATGGCCTGAATTAAGTTTGGCGAGGAGAAAACCAATGATGGAATCGGAAGCCGCGCATCACGGTCTTAGCCTAGCTACTCCGCTTGTTTTCTTGGGTGCGGCGGTTCTCGCCGTTCCGATCTCCCGCTTGTTCAATCTGGGAGCCGTAATTGGGTACCTGGCGGCCGGTATAGCGGTAGGGCCATCAGGACTCGGTCTGATCGAAGATCCCGCTTCCGTGTTGACGCTGGCCGAATTAGGTGTCGTGCTGCTCCTCTTCATAATCGGCCTCGAACTGAAGCCCAGCCGGTTATGGGCGATGCGTCGAGACATCGCCGGCCTTGGGCTGTGCCAGGTGCTTTTATGTGGTGCTGTATTGGCCGGGCTCGCCATGCTCGCTGGCCTTAGCTGGCAGGCAGCTCTTATCGCTGGGGCGGGCATGGGTTTGTCTTCGACGGCGTTTGCGGTTCCGCTAATGGAGGATCGCAACGAACTGGCTTCATCCTATGGGCAGCGTGCGTTTTCCATTCTACTTTTGCAAGATCTGGCGATCGTTCCACTGCTCGCTTTAGTCACTGTGCTCTCGCCTGTAACCGCCGAGGCTGGCGTCACGTCCGAGTGGCTCGCAGGCGTCACCATGGTAGCCGCAGTAGCGGCAGTAGTTGTAGTGGGCAAGTACGCCCTAAATCCAGTATTCAAAATGCTGGCGAAAACGGGGTCGGGCGAGATCATGACCGCCTCCGCCTTGCTAGTGGTCCTTGGTGCCGCGGCAATAATGCAAATTGCGGGACTCTCGATGGCAATGGGCGCGTTCCTTGCTGGCGTCTTGCTTGCGGAGTCTCGCTTTCGACACGAACTCGAAGCCAACATCGAGCCTTTCCGTGGGCTTCTTCTTGGTCTCTTCTTTATAGCCGTTGGCATGGGGATCGATCTTAGGTTGGTGACCGCTAATACAGCTGTCATTGCGAGCGCAGTACTGACGCTCATGATTGTAAAGACCGTTCTGATAGTCGGACTGGCACGATTGACTGGGTCGGACTGGCGAGATGCCCTAAAGATAGGCTCCGTCTTGTCGCAGGGCGGTGAATTCGCCTTCGTACTTTTCGCAGCCGCCGCCGCGAGTCTCATCATCCCGTCGGACATTGCAGCGATCCTGATAGCAGTAGTTACCTTCTCATTGGCGCTCACGCCCTTGGTGTTCGGACTTGCTAACCGTTTTACGAAGCCCTCCGCCACCGCGAGCCAAACGACGAACTTTCCCGCCGCTACCGGTAATGCTTTGGTCATCGGTTTTGGCCGGTTCGGGCAGGTCGTATCCCAGATCCTTATGATCCGGGGCGTACACCTAACGATGATTGATTATCGTGTCGAAGCCATTAATGCTGCTGAACGCTATGGCATGAAGATCTATTACGGTGACGGCACCAGGCTCGACATTTTGAAAGCCGCAGGCGCAAGCCGGACTGAGCTCATTTGCGTCTGCGTTGATGACACCGAAGCGACGTTAAAAATAGTCGATTTCTGTCGCGAGCATTTTCCAATGGCCAAGTTAATGGTTCGTTCGGTCGACCGCGGCCACAGCCTCGTTCTGGCAGGGCGCGATGTGGATTATCAAATTCGCGAAACCTTTGAGTCCGCCGTGAAGCTAGGCGAGCGTGCGCTAGCGGCACTGGGTACGTCCGACCTCGCTGTTGAAGATTTGATAATTGATTTCCGTCAACGCGACGAGGAGCGCTTCGAGCGCCAGCTTGTGGAAGGAGTTTACGCGGGCGCAGACCTCCTCAAAATCCAAGTCGGAGGCTGAACTAGTTCGTGCTACATGAGCTATCAGAAATAGAATAATACCGGTGTAAATTGCCTTTAATTCTCAATTTTTCTTTTATCCGCTCGCCACCATATGTTGGCCGGGGCTCGACTCAACGCATTCAAACGATAGTTAAATGGAGAAAGCGCATGACCATGTCCAAATCCAAGTTGGTATCTGCAGCAACTACGCTAGCCGCATGCATTTTGACTGCTAACCCTGTGGCAGCACAGTCGATTAGCGAAGCGCAGTCTGCTGCTTCACTCTCAGTTGTCATGGAATTCCTGGCCAATACTGCGCCCGATAAAGTCGAAGCCGCAGCGCAGAGGCTGGCGGCTCCAGACGCAACCTATGTTTCGCTCAACTTCGACAATCCGGAACTTAAAGAAATCCTGCCTTGGACCGGCACAAATAAAGGTCCAAATGCCTTTAGTTCGTTATTCATGCAAGTCTCGGACTACTGGAAGATCGAAGACTTCACAATCTCTACCAAAATTGCCTCCGGCGAGGATGTTGCAATTTTCGGTAAGTTCACCTACCGATCTGTGGCGGTCGGCAAGGTGTTTACATCACCGTTTTCCGTCCACGCCAAGGTTCGTGACGGGAAGATGACTTATTTTCAGTTCATGGAAGATACCTATGCGTCTGCCAGTTCGTTCCGCCAGACTGGTTCGTGGACCGTGAAGACATCAACGCGTGCAGCCTCCGCTACGGTCGGGGCAAATTGACAACCCCTATCGCGAGGATTGAGCCCGTGCCGGCAGGATTGGCAGAGAGATCTACTCAGCTCGATGGCCAAGCAGGCCCGCGAGGCGATGGCATCAGATACGTTGTCGGTAGTGGCTGACCGAGGTTACTTCAAAAGCGAACAAATCCTAGCTTGTCACGATGCAGGCATCACCGCCTATGTGCCCAAGCCGATGACCTCTGGAGCCAAGGCAGACGGGCGTTTCAATAACGATGCCTTCATCTATGACACGGTAAAAAACGAATACATTTGTCCCGCTGGGGAGGCGTTGATCTGGCGCTTTTCCAGCGTTGAAAAAGGCCTGAAGTTGCACCGTTACTGGAGTTCTAATTGCCAGGGATGCGTGCTGAATCGGAGTGCACACCTAGCAAGCAACGGCGAGTTCGGCGATGGGAGCATGAAGCCGTATTGGAGGAAATGGAGAACAGGCTGAGCAACGCGCCGGAGATGATGCGAGTCCGCAAGCGTACGGTCGAGCATCCCTTCGGGACACTCAAACAATGGACGGGCGCTACACATTTCCTGACACGAACGCTGAACGGAGTAAGTGCGGAGATGAGCTTGAACGTCCTCGCCTACAACTTGAAACGAGTCATGAAAATTCTCGGTACCAGCGGTTTAATGAAGGCGCTGTCGGCCTGAAGAGGTCTGTATTTTGGCCACCCAGCAAGGTAGATGCGGCGCTAGGGGCTCCCAGACCCTCGTGATGATCCGCAGGACTTGTTGTGAGCAATTACTCCAGCTAACAACCGTCAGCGCTGCGCGCCGACAGTGCATCAGCGCGTTTTGACACACTCTGGGCCGATTGCTGCCCGTCACTAGCGGCAGAATCGGCCAAATTGCTGCCCCACAAGAGAATCCCTACGCTTGAAAAAAACGGTCGGGCCGGCATGAGCAAAGGGCACTGGACGCCTTTCCACCGATACTTCTCGAGGCGATGCGTTTTACCTGCGCTGCGGCTTCATGCGAACAGAAGATGTCCATGCCACCCACATCAAGGAGCTGCTCAACCCCTGACCCGCCGGCTTTCGGCCGAGAGCAGACGTTCGAACCTAAGGTATGCGATGAAGAGAAAAACAAGAATGACTGCACCACTGACCAGTAACGCAACAACCCAGCCTGGACCTGGCTGGACGTTTGACCCTGATCGCATGATCCGAATAGCCGATTGTCATTCGATCATCGAAGTTCTTCGCCACATCAAACACGGTGGGCCGGAATGGGCGCATCGTAACGTCCACATTTGCTTTCCCGGCCCATCAAATGCTTGGGCTCTGGTGCACCCGCTTCAGAATGCCAGTGCCCCGTACTTTGACTTCATGTATACCCACAAAGAGCCGCCTCAGGAAGCGCTGTCCGCAGTGCTAGGGAAGTATCCACAGTGTTCCGTCATCGACTGGTCGCCCGGACGCTTGGCCTGCATCGAAGCTCAGGAGTGGATGTTGAGACGCTCGCTGAAATTATCCGGGATCTAGCTGAAGCTGCTTGGGAGGAGCACATCACGTTCGTCGATGCTTCGTACGAGGAAATGGGTAAAGCGTGACCCAAGAGCGGACAGTCGACCTTAGCTGTCCAAGCGCGTGCGCAAAGAACAAGTCTTGGGCAACAATTGACCAGACGGGAACGGAACGCAGGTCACCATAATCGAAGGAATGTTTGTTATGACCCACCTTGACAACGACTTGAGGGCCGATTTCGTTGAGGCACTTGAGGAAGTCTCGACGCTGATGTCCATTGCATACGAACAGCTCGGCCCTGTAACGGAAGGCCATGCATTAGCTCAGGCAGGTTTAGAGAATGGTGGTGAAATCGTTCTGGATTATGTCGATCACAACGAGGCTGGAGTAGCGTTCGAACACCTGCTTTACATGATTAACGAACCACCGCTCGTTGTTTCTGAAAAATGCATAAAAATTTTAGCTCGGATCGCAAAGTCCTTGAAGATGCCATTCACGAGATGACAAAAATTAACCCACCTGAAGGTCAGCTTCGGGTCGATTGTTGCCGGTCCCGAAATACCGGAACCAACCCGAAGGTAGTATTTGGACGGCTAGGCAATCCGTACCTATTACATCGGAAGAGATCATTGCCTTTGCTGCAGAATACGATCCTCTCGATATCCATATAGATCCTGACCTCGCCCGTTCGAGTCCGCTTGGCGTGCATTGTGCCAGCGGAGTGCAAACCTTCGGTATCTCGCAGCGGTTGATGTGTGAAGCCTTGCTGCTTCAAACAAATGTCGTGGCGGGTGGGAAGATCGATAGCTTCAGGATGGTTGCTCCAGTGGTGCCTGGAGACACGCTCAAGCTATCAGCTCAAGTCGTTCGATCATTTATCCACGCGTCAAATCATGAACGAGGCTGGGCGGTGTTTAAAATCGATGTCACTACGTATGCCGGAAAAACCGTTCTTGTTTACGAAATGACAGTATTGATAATGCGCAGGGCGACCGTGATTGAGATGGGTCGGAAGATTAGAAATGCAGCGTCTGCCCCAATTACAGACATCGATTCACGGGCCACTGGAATAGATGAGCACAGCTATGAATGCGACGAATGGAGATAGCAAAATCAGTCCACCGACGACAACTGCCCAGCCCCAGGCAAAACCACTCTCACCCTTGAAGCGGCCGCCACTCAGCAAACCCAGCACAAAAACACCAATGCGATGAGCTATCAAGTCGATAACGAAGTCCATTGCCCCTTTCTCCTTGTCGGTTTTCCTAGGAACGTCAGAACGTCCTCTTCTAGCCGATATCTGCCTGTTTCAAGTGCTGTAACCGACTCGACAGTGTAGCCGTCAGAATCAGTAGCGAAGCCTGGGCTCGCGCCGTATTCGCCACTGAGAGCCTTCGTGTTTTTCTGGCTACCACGCCAAAATGGGAAATATATCGCGCCGCGTACTTACAACATAAGACTCCAATCCATTTTTCTCAGGAAAAATTTTCAAGATCATTTTCGCACTGAAAGTGATGGTTAACACCCCAAAACCATCCATAGAAAAAGTTTTCACGTCGATGTTTAAAAAGTCAAAAAGCAAAGGGCTTGTATTAGCGTCTTCACCATGCCCCCACTTGCAGATTCCATTGATATCACTGGTAAATGGGCACTGAATTAAGACGCTAGCTATATCACCAAAAAGCAGGATCTGCGAGCCGATTCCGACAGTTACACCCGTCAGCGTGGAAGGAACCATTTCGGCCAAATCTGAATCACTTATCATCATGCCGTACTCTGTCCAAACCGGTGGATATAGAAGACATAAGTCTGAATCGACTCTCAATTTGCATGCAGATCTTATATCCGTTTTTATGGCTTCCATTCATTCGACCGCCCGATTGTTGCGGAGGAGGCTCGGGCGAGCTTCTGCTTCTGGACGAAAACCGACGCTCGCATTTGCTTGCCAAGAAGCGAAGCAGCGCGAATCAAGCTATCCAACACAAGCACCTGCTGCTCTCTGTGTGGACATCAAAAAGCCTTAAGCGCTGCTTCAATCCCGGCCTTTCGTGCCATTCCGATCATGTCGTCGACCTCATCGCCGTCAACGATACAGCCCACGTGTTCGTCGCCTCCTGTGTTTATGTGCAAATAGCGTTTGCCATGGCCCGTAAGCCAGAGATCGAAATTTCCAAGTACCTGTTCGAGGGTCAGTGTAGGGTCTGTCCGGTAGGCAAAAGGCTCTCGAATCCCGCTGGCCGTGACCAAATGCGGTGCGAGGTATTCAAACCCATCGTGTCCCTTCCAGTCGACGGCCAGCAGGGCCAGATGCTCAATGGACTGCCCCTTTTCCATATCGAGCACGCCGTCGGTCAACGCAACGGGTGGCTCTTCGCCCTGTCCATAACAGCGCATCACACGCCTGACAAGACGTGCCCGTTCCTTTTCAGGCATACGTACCAGAAGGCGCTGGGTGAATGCCTTGAGTTCGGCGCGAAAGGGATGCAGCTCGCGCATGATCGCGGCATCGCTCAACGGCGGTTCAGAGGGCGGCGGTTGATGAAAGCGGCCACCAAAAAGACGATTCAGAATCCCCAACGTCTATCTCCTCGTGAATGAACTCGAATGATATTTTCAGCGTGCAGCAGCATTGTGCTGACAGCGATCACTGCGGCGCGCTCTTGCGGGAGCAGAATCAAGAACACGAGGATTATCTTTCACCCTCAGGTGATTACGCGAGTATGTGGACCGTACACTGGGCCTCACCCTTCCAACACCCGCATCGTATCTGGTTCAGTAATCACGAGTATGGACGCCTAGCAATCCACCGATCCGTTCTGAAACAGGCTTAAGCAGGTCATGACTGAACAGGCCATGTTCGCGAAGTATCGCTTATACCCTGCGGGGTGGTCTCGTGGCCGAGCGAGCGGTGCAGGTGTGCCCTTTAGTGGGGACCGGTCAAATTGTCTCGTTCTGAATGGCCGCCTCTGCCGATTGCAGCCTGTCACGAAGGGCGGTAATCGACCCGAAGCAGCAGTGGAACTGAGCCAGGCACTGGTACGTACCTGCACGCAAGCGTATTGTTCGACGTGCTTCACCTCTCTTGGAGTTTTTAGAAAGGATGACGAACATGGATGTTGAGCTTGCTCATAAGATTGAGGCCGCAGAAAGCGAGTATCTACGTTCGCGCGTTGAGAGCTTGGCAGAGATAAGCGGAAATCCCTATGGCGCGCGTGTTTTTTTTTCAACGCGGACTTTACGTGTTTTCAGGTGAACGCATCGCCAAGCCCAATGTTCAACCGCATTTATGGTGACATCACCAGCAATCCCTTGGCAGTATTAAATCTGCTCAATGAGTCAGCGGAGCGACAGACTGTAATTCCTCTTATTGGGAAATCTTCGGCGTTGGAGCAGTACGTTGTTGTGGGCGAAGCACGGCTTGAGCGTTTGAGGGGCTGGACTCATTTGCAATTAGCTTGTGCCATTGAAAAGGTGGTTTTGAGTCGTCACTCATTTGAAATTGAAGAGGTCACGTCGAAGACTCTGGATCTATTCGCAGAAGTGCATGCGGGTAGCTTTCATACCAAGCCGGAGCATCGGCTTCTGAATCAGGCTTCCTTTGTAGGGCCGGTGCCTGACGGACGTCTGAAAATCTACGTATTGAAAGCGGAAGGGACAGTGGTAGCAGGGGCTTCGATGTACCTGGCCAGCAATGGCGTTGCCTACCTTGGAACGGCCGCAACACGAAAGGATGCCCGGGGCCACGGCTACCACCGAGCGCTGATTTCTCAACGAATAGAACAAGCAAAGAAGCATGGCTATCATTGGATCGCTGCGACCGCGCTGGCCAGCTCCCAGAGCCGCCGAAATCTGGAGCGTGCCGGGTTAACGGCATCCCATGCCCAAGCACTGTACCGCCTGACAGACAGCTGAGATATACGGCTGAGGGTGACCGTCCGCTTCTGGCCGATAGCTGCCAGAGTCAGAGGCTTCTTAGCTGCACGATGTGAGTAGCATGAGCGTAAGCGTCCGGCCAAGTCATCTACCCAGCCCCGCAAAGCCAGGACATGGTGTGCACTTAAATTTAAGTGGGCACCACTTCTAGCCTTTTAAGCGGGTATTTCATGCAGCCAAAACGCCGTTCCTATTCCAAGTCCTTCAAAGCCCAGGTCATTCAAGAGTGTGCCCAGCCCGGCGCTTCGATTGCCAGCATCGCGCTCAGCCATAGCCTCAATGCAAACCTCGTCCACAAATGGATTCGCCTGCAAACGCAGAACAGCACGGCGCTGCAACCTGCATTTATTCCATTACCTATGCCGTTGGCCGGAGCAGGTTCGCACGCAGCGTCATCGAATATCTGCGTTGAGATCGAGCATCCACGCGGCACCGTTAAAATAAACTGGCCAACTGAAAGTGCTGCTGTCTGCGCGACCTTTCTTCGAGACCTGTTGCGATGATCCGCATCGACGCCATCTGGCTCGCCACCGAGCCCATGGATATGCGTGCTGGTACCGAGACCGCGCTGGCCAGAGTCATTACGGTATTTGGTGCGGCGAAGCCGCACTGCGCTTATCTATTTGCCAATCGACGGGCCAATCGGATGAAAGTGTTGGTGCACGATGGAATTGGTGTCTGGTTGGCGGCACGCCGGTTGAACCAGGGCAAGTTTCAATGGCCAGGTATTCGACAAGGTAGCGAGCTGGAACTGGATACCGAGCAACTTCAGGCCTTAATACTTGGTTTGCCGTGGCAGCGCGTGGGCGCTGGTGGCGCAATCACGATCCTTTAAAAAGGCTGTAATTAACGTCTGGGTCTGCTGCCGTAGGCGGTCTGCTTTAGTAAAATCCACCGCACGACTTCCTTGCCCAACCTCGACCAAATGCCCCCCGACCAACTACGCGCCCTCGCTGCGCAGTTGATGTCGAAGGTCGACACCATGGGCAGGAAGATCCATCGCGATCAAACCATCATCGAACAGCTGACTCACGAGATCGCGATCCTCAAGCGGCACAGGTTTGCCAAGCGCAGCGAGCAGATCAGCCCTGAGCAAGGCAGCTTGCTCGACGATCTACTTAACACTGATCTTGAGGCTATCGACGCTGAGCTGACGGCACTCCAGCCGGCTCCGGCTCCAGAAGAGGTGCGCCAAAAACCAAAGCGTGCACCGCTGCCGCCGCAGTTTCCACGCATCGTCATTCATCACGAACCAGAAAACACTCAGTGCACTTGCGGTTGCAAGCTTCAGCGCATCGGCGAGGACGTCAGCGAGAAGCTGGATTACACGCCAGGCGTGTTCACCGTCGAGCAACATGTACGTGGAAAATGGGCCTGCCGTCAGTGCGAAACACTTATCCAGGCGCCGGTACCGGCCCAAGTGATCGACAAGGGCATTCCGACTGCAGGTCTACTGGCTCATGTGATGGTGGCGAAGTTCGCTGATCATTTGCCACTGTATAGGCAGGAGAAAGTCTTCGGGCGCGCCGGTTTAGCGATACCGCGCTCCACACTGGCTCAATGGGTTGGGCAAACCGGTGTACAGCTTCAGCCGCTGGTTGATGCCTTGCGAGAAGCTGTTCTGGCGCAGCAAGTTGTCCACGCCGATGAGACGCCGGTGCAGATGCTTGCGCCCGGACAGAAGAAAACGCACCGCGCTTATGTCTGGGCTTACTGCACCACACCGTTTTCGGCGCTCAAGGCTGTGGTCTATGACTTCAGTCCGAGCCGCGCCGGTGAGCATGCGCGTAACTTCCTCGGCTCGTGGAACGGCAAGCTGGTGTGCGATGACTTTGCTGGCTACAAAGCTGGCTTCGAAAAAGGCATGACCGAAGTCGGCTGCATGGCTCACGCCCGTCGCAAGTTTTTCGATCTGCACGTGGCAAATAAAAGCCAGCTGGCTGAACAGGCGCTGCACTCGATTGGCGGCTTGTACGAAGTTGAACGCCAAGCGCGAGACATGAGTGATGAGGATCGCTGGCGAATACGACAAGAAAAAGCAGCACCATTGGCGAAAGCACTGCACGAGTGGATGTTGACCCAGCGCGATCTTGTGCCCAACGGATCAGCGACGGCCCAAACCTTGGATTACAGCCTTAAACGCTGGGTAGCGCTGACGCGCTACCTTGATGACGGAGCTGTGCCAATCGACAATAATCCGGTCGAGAATCAGATCCGGCCGTGGGCACTTGGGCGTTCGAACTGGTTGTTTGCGGGATCGCTACGCAGCGGCAAACGGGCGGCGGCGATCATGAGCTTGATCCAATCTGCGCGCATGAATGGGCATGATCCGTATGCGTATCTCAAAGATGTGCTGACGCGCCTGCCGACGCAACAGGCGAGCGAGATTGAGCTACTGCTGCCGCATCAGTGGGTATCTGGCTGAGTCATGTGAGGTAAGCGGAATACTCGTCCAGCGATCTTAATGAGAGAAGAAAGCATGCATAGCTACCAACTCCGGCTTAGTGGCATAGATGATGTTGCAGATTTATGCCGTATCTCGGCTCAAGCACGTCTGCGTTACAAGGCCATTCCAAATCTCGCCCATATTGCTGAAACACCCGCACTGCCCCCAGCGAGATTTGAAGCCTGTCGGGTCGTAGTGGCGCTCGATAGCGAAAGCCAGAAAATAATGGGCTTTGCGGCAATGCGACCACTGGACGGGCTTTTATATTTAGACAATATTTCCGTCGACCCGGATGCTTCAGGGAGTGGGATTGGAGCAAAGCTTCTCACGGCAGTTATAGAGCATGCTGAAAGCAGTGGGGTTCAAGCAGTGACCTTAACAACTTTTCATGAGCCTCCTTGGAATGGCCCTTGGTTCCGCAAACATGGCTTCCGTACGATGCCCAGTGAACACATAGCTGAGGGCTTGAGACAGGTTATGGATCGTCAATGGCTGACCTTGGACGCCACAACTCGTGAAACATTGTGGCGTGTCCTATGATTGCTGGATCAACAAGAAAATTGGGCATTACCACCTAACCTAGGGTGTCTTTGCCATTCGCTTACGGATGTGCAGGTATTCAATCGTGGCGCGACACCTGAAGATACAGAGGAGCTGAACCCGGCTTTTCGCAACCGAGTGTTTTGCTGATCTGCAGAGTCGCTTCCGCGGTTCAACGATGGAAGCTTTAAGGAGCCGCTCTAAAAGCACCGCGGTACGCTGACGGGTTTGTGCCGACAATATGCAAAAAATGCTCTCTCAATGATACGGACGAACCAAATCCAGCTTCTGCCGCAACACGCTCAATTGGCAAATCCGTCGCTTCGAGCAGGCACTGTGCATGCTTGACGCGTGCTTGTATAACCCATTTAAGCGGGCTGACTCCGAGTTGCTCCTGAAATCGCCGGTTGAGCGTCCTCACGCTCACGGCGGCGAACGCCGCGATGTCGCCCACAGTGATCGTTCCGCCCAGCCGACCTTCAATCCATTGTAAAACAGCAGATAGGCTCGCGTGTGAGGTGGGAATGCTCCTGACGATAAACTGGGCCTGCCCGCCGGAGCGTTCCAGCGGAACGACAGCAAGCCGAGCTACGTTGCCGGCGACTGTCGCGCCATGGTCCCGCTTGACCATGTGTAGGCACAAATCCATGCCGGCTGCCGCACCTGCAGAGGTCAGTACGTGGCCGTTGTCCGTGAATAATACATTCGGATTGACGTCAATCAGCGGATACAGGCGTGCCAGCAGGTCGGCGGCCTTCCAATGCGTGGTCGCCCGCAACCCATTCAACACACCGCAGGCGGCCAGAATGAAAGCCCCTGAACAAATCGATGCAATTCGAGCTCCGCGCGCATGGGCCTTACAGATTGCCTCGATGACCGCGTCCGGCACGTGATCAGTCGGATTGGCTAGACCCGGCACGATGACAGTATCCGCACGAAGCACCTCGTCAAGAGACCACGGAGTGTGCAGACCGAGTGAATGGGTAGTTACAAACGGTGAAGTGGCGCAAACCTTCACTTGATATGGGAGGCGGCCGTTATGAAGCTCGACTCGCGAAAACAGCTCACACGGTGTCGTGATGTCGCCGGGCACCACTCCGTCGTAAGCCAGAATCGCGACCTGATGCATCGGCAAACCGCTCATGATCGAATTCCAATGTCTTGCCTGTACTGGCGGGAATCTTTCGAATGTTGGCATTCCGGCCAATGGTACATGTCCAGGGCGTCCCGGACAATTCAAGTCCTCATCCCGGCCTGGAATTGATAGATGCATAACCATGACTTCAATGTTTCTGCAACGCGGCGTCTGCGGTGGATGGCGCTGTTCGAGGGTTCTACCCTCCTCCTGCTGCTGGGTGTGGCGGTGCCTCTGAAACATCTTTTTGGATACCCGCATGCTGTGTCCTGGCTGGGACCAGTACACGGCGTTGCGTTCATCATTTACATATGGCTGACGCTCAATGTGGCTTCAGCGCAAGGCTGGAGCCAGAGTCATCTGTTGCGTGTGGTCACTGCCGCGTTCGTTCCGCTGGGAGGATTCTTCACGGCCCTTTTTCTGCTGCAAAACGCGGCGCCCAAGGAGCGGGAGTGAAACCATGATGTACCTAGCGCTCAAATCAATGCATATTTTTTTTGTTTTACTCTGGATATCGGGCTTGGTGATGCAATCGCTGGTGTTATTGGCCGGCCGCAAGCTGGCAGGCGCCGCATCGCCTCAAGAACTGGCGAGATTGCGTCTCCTGCACAAGTGGGACCGAATCCTTACAACCCCCGCCATGGTGTTAGCGTTCGGAAGTGGCGTAACCATCGCAGCAACAGCCAGTTGGTTTGGCAGCGGATGGTTGTTCGCCAAGATGGGATTGGCGCTGCTGTTGGCCGGCGTACACGGCGCCCAGGCCGGCAAACTGCGTCGGATGGTGAGCATCGAGGGGAAAGGCGCTATCCAGAATGGGAGCAACGCCCTGCCGGTCATCCTAACAGCGCTGCCCATGATCGTTTTTCTGGTTATCTTCAAACCGTTTTGACGAGCCATCAACCAATAGCCCACAAACTCGAATATTGATAGGCCGTCCAGCTGCTACCGTTCCAACGAGTTACCAACTGATTATTGAGCTGCCCATCGCCACGATAGGTGTAGGTGGTACGGGTGCGCTCATTGCCGTTGACGTCCTCTTGGAAGATGCGGTTATTGCGCCCGTCATATTGGGCACTGAAGATCTGACTGGCCTCGCCGAGCAGCGCCCCATAGGAGGTATCGGGGTTAGTCGACAGATTTCGGATCGAAGCGCGCTTGGTGGTGGTGAGCAACGAACCAACGTCATGATAGGTGTAGTTATTCAGCACATATTCGTGACTGGGATAACCAAAGAAATCGATAGTCTTTACATACTCTTCGGCAGATGTCCGTTTACCCACAGCATCGTAGGTACAGACCTTACCCTTGGCTTTGCCGCCAACGACACCGGCGGCTACTTGCCCGCCGCTGTTCCGGAAGCCGTCCTCCACCAGCACCCGCCCTTCCAGATCATATTTAAACCAATTGTCAATCACCGTGCGTATGCCGGCTTGATTGGTGGTATCCAACACGACACGACGCCGATTGCCCAACTCATCATAGCTATAATCAATACGGGCGATTACAGGGCTCGCAAGGTCAATACCGGCAGGCATTCTTACCCCTGCCAGCCTTCCCAACGCATCATATCTGTAGAGTGTTTCATAGTGCGTATCGAAGGTACTCGAGTTCAACTCCACGCTGGAGGAGTTGAATTCACGAACTTTATTCCCCGCCAGATCATATTCCGATCCAGTAGCCGCCCAGTTATCTGTGGGGCCCTCGGTCACCAACTTGGTCAGGCCGTTAGCAAAATACTGGTAGATTTTGTCAGGGCCTCCGACGATCTGCTCTTTTACCACCTCACCAAAAGCATTGTAGGTATAGGTATGTCCGCCCCAATCCATATGCCCGACCAGACGAGAAACATCCCCAGACGAGTATGTCCAGGTCTTGGTGCTTCCCATTCGGGTGCAGGCGCAGAAAAGCACGGCGCTGCAACCCGCATTTATTCCGTTATTCGTTGGCACAGACCCCGAGTGGCCGGCTGCAGCGTCGTTCCGCCCATGGCGAAGACCACCCTGCGCTCTTCGCCGCCCAGTTTGCGTCGTCTCATGCCTGCTGGTTGCGGTCGGCTTGTTGGTCACCGTCGTCATGCCGTCGGAATTCCCATTGATCCCACAGACGTGGGCCGCGCACTGGCCTGACGCAGATGGGCGAAATGAAGATCGCGCTGGCCCAGGAGGCGTCGGCCGATGCAGCACCGCAGCCAGTGCAAAAGACTCCGGTCATGCAGATTGCAGCTGCACCCCTGCAGCTCAACCTGCGCCTCTACCCGCTACCCGCTGCCCAGCCCAGAAGACAGATGAAATGACCGTCACGTTACAACTAGCTGAAGGGACAGAAATCAAACTGGAAATGCTCAAGGACTAAACTGCCAGCTATGAATGGAATGCGTCCGGCGGCCCTGTGAACCACGACACCCATGGCGAACCCTACAACAGAGAAAGGGCCTACTCCAAAGCAAGGCAGGTCAAAGGCTACAAGGACGAATTCACGGCTCATTCTGACGGGTACCCATGGCTGGTTCTGGCGTAATTGCACGATTGGCAACGTACGGAGCACCGCCTCTCTCCACTCGAATTAGCAAAACTATTAGATCATTTCAGAAGCCCGCCATTAAGGGCTCCTATCTCTTCGCCTCTATGGCATAGTGCCTATTCATTGGCCTCATTGCATCACGACAACCAACACGCGCAAAGGACGTTGCGCCTCGCGCGCAGTTGGGTGGTAGCGGTGGACTACCGTTCATCCGTAAGCACCGCAAGAATGATTTTGTAAGTCCACTGTGGAAGGACATTAGGAGACAGATATGAATAATGACGAACGTCTCCACCACAAGGTCATGCGGTACGCGGAAGCAGAAATTCAGGCCATATTATTGGGTCATGGAGCCACACTATTTCGCTATGATCAATTGATGGCGATGCTAAGCGGTTACGTGCATTGCAATATCATCAGCCAATCAGAAGCGGACGAAATAAGAGGCGATGCCAGAGTAGCTTTTGATAACTGCCTGTTTCATTGAAGACTGCGCGAGGACGTTACCGCGGTCGTACGCGCCTAAGCGTCAGCGCTTTACTCTTAGGATTAACGCCGGTGCGCTCCTGCTGAAGCTGGTTAACCCAGCGGCGCAACGCGAGCTAGACCACACCAAGTGAGCGGCTGGCTTCGATATGGCTATCGCCTTGATCGAGCACAATGCCTGCGGCTCGCGTTTGAATCACTGAAAGGAACGACGTTGTTTGGTTACCTGACACCTCTAGCTGGCGAGCATTCTCGCCTAAATGGATGTCCGGAATCATTAGATCGCTACACACAGCCTGTTGCCGGCTTGAGTGCAAGCGTGAGGAACCCGCCTGCTTCGCCATGCAGTGGGAAAATGGTCGTGATATCAAGCTGAAATTTACCCTTTACAGGGGCCAGCATCGCGCTGTCAGATGTTAGAACCTTCACCGCCTCGGCGCAGTCCGATGCTGTGTCTTTGCTCAGATGAACCGCCTGATGACAAACGCACTGGTATTTTTCGCGACCCTTATCGGTATGGAGGGTTTTGCATTTCTTGCGCACAAATATGTGATGCACGGCTGGGGCTGGGGCTGGCACCGATCCCATCATGAACCCCGCACCGGCTGGTTGGAGAGAAACGACCTGTACGCGATCGTGTTCGCGCTGTTCGCCATCGTGCTGATCGCGCTTGGCACACAGGGCATCCGCCCACTGGAATGGATAGGGGCCGGGATGACGGCCTACGGTTTTTTGTACTTTCTGGCCCATGATGGGCTAGTCCACAAACGCTGGCCGTTGAAATATGTCCCTCGCACCGGTTATCTCAAGCGTCTGTATCAAGCGCACTTGATGCACCATGCGGTGTCGGGCAAGGACCGCTGTGTCTCATTCGGCTTTCTCTATGCCCCAACTACCGCTGCGCTTCGGGCTCAGTTGCGCGATCTGCATGGTGGGCCTCTTCACAAGAATGATCCGGACGTTGCCACAGGCTCGGCGAACGCTCGGGCCAGTGACGCCCGCGAGCAGTAACGGCACGGCACAGGCCGCTGAGCACCAGCCGCAACTTGTCGACCTTTGAGGTCGATGCCCGCGTGTCCCAGGCATGCTCGCCCCGTCTTGCGACCTTCATGCCAATCTGCCGATAGACACCCGACGCAGTCGCCACCGCCCACGCAGAACGCCACGGCAGTGCGCTTAATCCCGCCTCGGCACTGGCGTAAAAAGGCTCGGCCATCTGCACCAGCCGTTGCGCGAGAATGGCCAGGCCGGGCCGATACTGAACGTCGGCGAGTGACGCTTCGGGGATCGAAAGCTCATCCAGCCAGTCGCGTGGCAGATAGCACCGGCCGACGGCAGCGTCTTCGACGATATCGCGGGCAATGTTGGTCAGTTGAA
Source organism: Pseudomonas sp. R3-56 (assembly GCF_051132075.1). NCBI lineage: Bacteria > Pseudomonadati > Pseudomonadota > Gammaproteobacteria > Pseudomonadales > Pseudomonadaceae > Pseudomonas > Pseudomonas sp. R3-56. The sequence goes on from NZ_CP071657.1 coordinate 3,726,690, forward strand.
ACGCCATGCCCAGATCGCAGGCTCGGTCCAATGTCCTCTGGTCGCTGACACCCATGACCTGGGCCATCATCAGCCCGACGACCCCGGCCACGTGATAGCAGTAGTCCAAGGTATCGTTGACGCTCTGATAACGGCGCTGATGTACATCCATCGCAAAACCCGCCAGATGCTCCAGGGCATAGCGCTCCTGAATGCGGTGTTTGGCCACCACCTCTCTGAACGCTGCGAAGGCTGGGTGCTGCACAGGCAACCCGGCGTACACCGACCGAGTCTGAGCGGTAAGGTCGGCAAGGCGCCGGTCAATGTCAAACTGGCTCAACACGGTCGCCGAATGCCCCGCCTCCTGGCCGTCTATCACGTCATCGCAATGCCGACACCACGCATAAAGCATCACGGCGCTAGCCCGGGTCGAGGGGTCGAACAAACGCGAGGCTGCGGCAAAGCTCTTCGAGCCCACGGCAATGCTGCGTTCGGCGTGCTCCAGCAGGACCCGGTGCTGATCTGCATCGCGACTCATGAATGCAGATCCTCCAGCATCAAACCTGCCGTGGCCTTTGCCGAGCCGATGACACCGGGCACGCCCGCACCGGGATGAGTGCCCGCGCCTACCAGGTACACGTTGCCAAGGCTCGCGTCGCGGTTATGAGGCCGGAACCAGGCACTCTGCCAGAGGACCGGTTCAAGTGAAAATGCCGACCCCAAATGCGCATTCAACTCACTGAGAAAATCATTCGGGTTGAAAATCCGGCTGGTCACCAGATCGTCCCGCAAGCCGGGCATGTAGTGTTTCTCCAGATACGCGAAAATCCGATCCCGGTAGCGTGGGCCTTCCACCTCCCAGTCGATGGGCGCGTTACCCAGATGCGGAACCGGCGAGAGTACGTAGTGGCTGGAGCAGCCCGGCGGGGCCAGACTCGGGTCCGTGACGCAGGGAGCGTGCAGGTATAGCGAGAAATCCTCAGCCAGCTCAACGCCATTGAATATCTCGTGAATCAACGCCCGGTAGCGCGGCCCGAAGCAGACCGTGTGATGCTGAAGCTGGGGTTGCGGCCGCTTGAGGCCGAAATGGATGACGAACAGGGAATTGCTGAAACGCTTGCCTTTGAGACGCGCGCTTTCCTTGATGCCACGGGCATGGCCGCCCAGCAATCGCTCATAGGTATGCACCACGTCCGCATTCGAAGCGACGCAGTCCGCGTTCAGCAGGCGACCGTTTTTCAAGCGCACGCCGCTGGCTTTGCCCGCTTGCACCTCGATGCTGACGACATCGGCATTGAGCTCCACACGCCCGCCGATGTCTTCGAAAAGCCTGACCAGCCCATGCACCAGCGCCCCCGTACCACCCTTGGGAAACCACACGCCCCATTCGCGTTCCAGCGCATGGATCAAGGTGTAGATCGATGAGGTGGCAAACGGATTGCCGCCCACCAGCAGAGAGTGAAACGAAAACGCCTGGCGCAGCTTTTCGTCTTCGACAAACTCGGAAACCATCGAGTAGACGCTGCGCCACGCCTGCAGCCGAGCCAGCTGCGGCCCGGCCTTGATCATGTCCCGAAACGACAGGAACGGCACGGCGCCCAACTTGAGATAACCCTCGCGAAAGACCGCCCTGGAGTACGCCAGAAACCGCTGGTAGCCCTCTACATCCTTGGGGTTGAGCCTGGTGATCTGACGGTCCAGCTCGGCCTGATCGTTGGCATAGTCAAACTGCGTACCGTCCTCCCAGCACAAACGATAGAACGGCGAGACCGGCAGCATCTCGACGTAGTCCCGCATGGTTTTGCCCGCCGCTGCGAACAATTCTTCGATGGCCGTAGGGTCGGTAATCACTGTCGGCCCGGCATCGAAAGTAAATCCCTCGTCGTGATACACATAGGCGCGGCCGCCGGGCTTGTCGCGTTTTTCCAGCAAGGTGGTTTGCACACCCGCCGCCTGCAGCCGGATCGCCAGTGCCAGGCCACCAAAGCCTGCGCCGATCACAATCGCGCTTTTCCCCTGGGTCATGCTCGATCCTTGTAATGCCGAGGCAGGCAGCGAAGTGCCGCATGCATGGCCTCATTGATGGGAACAGGCGGCTTGCCGATCAGCACCCGGAGCTTGTCTTGCAAAGTGCTGTCGCCCGAATAGAAACGCCTGATCAGCCCCTCGGGCAGCCCGTAAAAACGCTGCATCACCCGCCAGCGGTCCTGGGGTTTGCCTGCCAGGAACAGCATGCGATTAAGCAAACGGTAAAACCCCTGGCGCCGCCACGCCTGCTCGGCGAATGCGCGAATGCCAAGGTATAAGGCGTCCGCTTGCAGGTTCTGTTGGCGGGCGAACCAGTCCGCCAGTTGAACCGCCAGGGGCAACGAATAACCCGTTGTGCAATGGCACAAACCGGCTCGCAAACCGGAACGCGGCTGGCCGGCCGCCTCGCGCCAGAAGCCGGAAAAGTCGCCTGCCAGGGTGATCGGCAACACGCCTTGCTCTTCGCGCAGGCAGCGAGCAATGGTCCATCCGCGATCTTGCACATAATCACGGATATGCTCGCGCAGTTGCTCTGAAGAAAAGCTCTGGCGGTCAACATAGTGGGTGTCCTCCACCAGCACCGTGTCGGCTGAAAACGGCAAGACGTAGACGAAACGATAGCCCTGCCTTTGAGCCAACCGGGCGTCCATAATAATCGGCGCGTCCAGCCCATGAGGGGCCTGTAGCTGCAGCACCTGGCCCAGAAACGCCTGTTGACCCAGCACCAGGTGTTCGCTGTGCCGGACGCCACGCCCGTCAATGACGGCCTTGGCCTGCAACTGCTCGCCGCCCTCCAGCAACAGCGAGGTCGGGGTGACCTGCTCAATCCGCTGTGCCACACGCAACCCTGCCCGCCCCCCTTCGCTGAGCGCGGGTTCGATCACTTGGGCAAAGCGTTCCGAGGTGATGCTGGCGTAACCGCTGTTCAGCCGACGCGAACGCCCCGGGAAATGCACATCGTAGGCGGGCCAGGTTTTCACCACCAAGGGCCTGATCCATTGATGCTGCTCTGCCGTCAAGTCCGAGTCGTGAAAGGACCAGGTATGGTTACCACCGATCCGGGCTTGCTCTTCAACGCAGAGCACCTGTAGCTCAGGGCGCAACTGCTTGAGTCGCCAGGCAATCAACCCATTGGCCAGCCCACCACCGGTAAGGATCAGGTCATAGATCATGCCACCGCCTGCGTCAGCACAGGTTGACCGCTGCGCACCGCCGCCTCGATGATGTCAGCCGCTTTGCGGGTGCCACCGGCGTGCTGCAACTCAGCCGCCATCCGCTGCAAAGGCTCTCGTGGAAGAACAAACAGCCGGGCCAGCCCATCAGCAATGGTGGCGGCACTCGCCCAGCGGTTTAGCTTCAGGCCCAGGCCTCGGTAGCTGACACGCGCCGCCACCCCCGGCTGGTCAAAACCGATGGGCATGACGAGCATCGGCGTAGTGGTGGCAATGGCATCCATCACGGTGTTGAGACCTCCATGGGTCACGACTACATCGGCGTGTTCAAGCACCGCTTGCTGGGGGGCGAACGCAGTGACCCAGGTCGCGCCACCCTCGAGAAGCATGCGTTCCTGGGCCGAATCGAGCCCGCCGCAATGGGCGACCAACAGCTGCGCGTCCAAGCGGCGGCAGGCCTTTGCAATCCGCCGGAACATACCCAGGCGCCCGCCCTGCAAGGTGCCCAGGCTGGCAAAGACGAAGGGTCGATTTTTATCAATCTGCCACTCAAAAGCTTCGCCGCCTGGCGAAGGTTGCCCGGCACTCGAAAAAGGCAGGCGCAACGGTCCTACGGCATGGAAATGCGCGGGCTGCTGCGTACGAGGAAAATCAAATCCTGCAAGGGTCTGGCTGATGTGGGCAAGCGGTGAAAGGCATTCATGCAGCGCATCGCGAGGCTTGATGGCAAGCTGTCGACATGCACCTCGCAACACGTCTCCCAGGGGTCGCATCAGCCAATCGTAAACCTGCTGGCTACCGGCGTACATGCGTAGGCTACGTTCGTCGCTGCCGTAGGCAAACGGCATCACCGGCAGCGGCAAGCCAGGCTCGCGGTTGACCGGCAACGCGCAAGCCACCGAGACATAAGGCAGGCCCAAGGCCTCGGCGACCAGCCCACCGGCAGCTTCCATCTGATCGCAGAGCAGCGCATCGACCTGTCTGTAAGCCAGCGCTGCGGGTAATTCTTTACACAGCATGCCTGTGGTTGCACACATATCGGCAATGACCCGCCGCAAAGTCAGCGGGTTATTCGAGCTGGCCGCGCGCTGCAACGAAGCGTCCAGGCTGCCCGGCGGATGGCTGCCAGCAACCGTCGCATGAAAACCGATACGCGGATCACCCAGCCAACGGCGCGCGTCGGGCTGCTGGAAGAACGTGACCTGATGCCCACGGTTCAACAGTTCTACCGCCAGCGCCTGAAAGGCCTGGAAGTGGCTATGGAACGCCGGGGTCACCACGCCGAAATGGCTCATGAGCGGTCGACCGACGAGAGTAATCTGGCTTGACGCAATGCCGCCAGATCTGCCGAGCCCGTACAAAAACAGGCAATGCGCAGCTGTTTAATGATGATGTTGAAGTGCTCGATGACCGACGCTGTCGATACCGTCGCATTGCGCAGCACTCCCGCCGCCTGCCCCACCAGGTCAGCCCCCAGACACAGCGCCTTGGCTACATCCACGCCATTACGAATGCCGCCGGATGCGATCAGCGTCATGCCGGGCAACGCCTCACGCACGCTGACCAGGCTGGTGGACGTCGATATGCCCCAATCGGCAAAAGCCATCGCCACCTCTTTATCGGCGGGGCTGCTGGCGCGCTCAGCTTCCACCGCCGCCCAACTGGTGCCGCCGGTGCCCGCCACGTCGATCACGCGGACCCCGACATCCGCCAGGGCCACCGCCACCGATGCCGATATGCCCGCCCCGACTTCCTTGACGATCACCGGCACGCCGACACTTTGCACGGTCAATCCGATAGCATCCAGCACACCTCGCCAATCCCGATCACCTTCGGCCTGAACGGCTTCCTGCAACGGGTTCAGATGGATGATCAAAGCGTTCGCCTGCAAGGTCTCCACGGCGCGGCGCGCCAGTTCCTGGCCATCTCTTTCCAAGAGCTGTGCCGCGCCGATATTGCCCAGCAACGGGATATCGGGAGCCAGCCGCCGCAACTCACGGGTCAAGCCCTGATCGTTGCCGCTGCGCAGCCCGACGCGCTGCGAACCTACGCCCATGGCGATACCAAGCTCTTGGGCGGCCTCGGCCAGATGGTGGTTGATCGCTGCAGAACGCTGCGCCCCACCGGTCATGGAGCTGATCAGCAAGGGCGCTCTGAGGGGGATCCCAACCAGCGCGCTGGTGAGGTCAATGCCGTTCAGGTCCAGCTCCGGCAACGCACAATGCTCGAACTGAAAGGCATCCAGCCCGCTGCCGCCACCCTGTCGTGGGTCATGACGCACACCACGGCCGTCCAGCACGATATTAAGATGATCATCCTTTCTCCGACTCAGGGGGTGCTCAGTCATGGAAGCTCCAATTCGGTTGAATCATTTTGCGGCGCGCGTGGTCATTGTGTTGAGCCAGGTTGTACAAGATTAAGATGCTAGTACAAGTTACGTACAATAATGACTATAACTGAGGCACTGGTTATTCAAAGTCGTTCAGAGTTTAAGACGCATCACGTGGCCAGCCAGCAAGCTGATCACCCTTCATTGATCACCCTTAAAGCAAAGGTCAAGACCGATGGCAATCGAGCCTGACGCAACCGTCGAATTTGGGTTTACCGAACTCCTGAAAGATGTGCGCGCGGCTATTGAACAGCGTCTGGACCAATTGCTGCCCAGCAGCAGCGACGAGCGGGATCTGGTCGCGCTTGCCATGCGTGACTCCACGCTGGCGCCCGGCAAGCGCATGCGGCCGATTCTGTTGATACTCGCTGCGCAAGGCCTGGGACACGGCGGCGATCAGGCACTGGACCTGGGCTGCGCCGTGGAATTGATCCACGCAGCGTCACTGGTGCTGGACGACATGCCGTGCATGGATAACGCGCGATTACGCCGTGGGCGTCCGACCGTGCATTTGAAGTTTGGCGAAGACGTGGCGATTCTTGCCGCCGTTGCCCTGCTCAGCCGCGCATTCGGGGTTGTTGCCGGAATTAGCGATCTGACCCCGGCGATCCGCATGCAACTGGTGGCGGTCATGGCCAATACCGTAGGCATGCAGGGGCTGGTCAAGGGCCAGTTCAAGGATCTACGTGAAGGCCAGCAAAACCGGGGCCCCGAGGAAATTGCGCTGACCAACAACCTGAAGACGGGGGTATTGTTTAGCGCGATTATGGACATGGCCTGGCTGATCAGTGATGCAAAAGCGAGCACACGCCCGATCCTGCAGAACTTCGCCATGGAGCTAGGTCAGGCGTTCCAGATGTATGACGATCTCAGGGATCATTGCCCGGACAGCGACAAGGATCAAGGCAAGGACGAGGGCAAGTCGACGTTCGTTGCGCTTTACGGCGAGCAGAAAGTCCGCGAACAGCTTAAGGCTCACCTCGTCAACGCCGAAAGCCATTTGCGGGAAGTCTACGGCCCTTCTCCAATGATCATCGGGTATATGCGGATGATCTTCGAAAAAGCGCTGCGACAACGTAGCGCAAGACCGTAGGGCTTACTTGGCCCGCTCGGCAATTGCTTGTTTCAATTTTTCGGCGTCTGCAAAACGCTGCTCACTGACGACCGCGCCATTGTTCAAGGCAAGCCACTGAACGGTATCCCGGTCGCCGCCATAGCGGCTGGCAACCCTGCCGTCCTGGTCCAGCATGATTCTGTATTTGGCCGAACGCATGGCCGGTACTGCCACTATCTTGACCAGTGAAGGCATCTTCTCGATATCCGCCACGTACACAATGTGGTGCGCTTCCAGGTAGCCCTCCGGTTGACCTTCCATCGCCGCATCCAGCAACTCTGCTGCGGACATACTGCGCGCTATCAACAGCACTTGAGCGCTGTCGTTCAAGGTATACGCCTTATCGTTCTGATCCAGCAGGGTCCACTTCACCACGGGTTGGTTTGAATCCTTGGGTTGATTCAGAACTTTTGATTGAGCTGAATCCTGCGCCAACACGTTAAAGCTTAGTAGTACACCGATCAGCAAGATCATACGCCGCATGATTTCGAACCTTATTCAGGGAAAGTCAGGGAGTGAAACGCAGGCGCCATCCTACGCCAGCCCGGCTATGACGCTCCACCGCCTTAACGCTTTTCTTGCCTGACCTGCTCGCAACGCACTGACGCCGAGTGTCTGCCTTACGCCATTGATTCAAGATTCGCCGCTGGGGCGCACGCTATGCCAGATGGTGCGGCTCAACGCGCGCCAGATACGCCGCCTCGTCACCCACCGTAATCAGACTCGAAATCAACGCTATGTCTTACCAGCAGAGATACCCACATCTCCCGGCAGTGATGAGCTCTGCATTTGACTAGCATGATCTTTCTGATCGATGGCTCTCTCAGTCTTGTGGAACGAGTGCTCTTCGTCCGCCGCCGAACTCACTGTGACGTTTTCGATGGCAGCCATGGCAATCTTAGAAAGATAGACCATGCCGAACAGACCGACCGGGTTACCTCGGGCGATCAGGTCATAGAGGTAGCTGACCATCAACTCGATGGGCAACGACGGCTGGCCGTTGCGCACCGCGTCCTTGTCGCCACCGCACGCGGCGATGTCGTCCAGCACCCATTGCTCGTGGCCGTATTCTTCGTCGATGTATTCGCACACAGCCTTGCGCAGCCATTCCAGGTGCGTTGGCAGACGAGCCCCGCACGCCATCATCAACGGCACGGTGTGACGGACATGGTAATAAGCCTGGATCAGAAAGCTGCGGTAGCTCGCCAGGCTGACCTGCCCCCCCAGGGCGTCACGGATAATCGGAAGATTGAACAGCGTTTGGCGTTCCTGGAGGGTGGCTTCTTGCAGGGTGTCGAAAAAACTCATGGTCAGGATTCCTCGGACTGAATGGGGTCGGTGAGCAGCGCTCGGTACTGCTCGACAATGGCCTCGCGGCGCGGACGACCGTTGGCGGTGAGCAGGCCATTGGCGGCGCTGAAAGGTTGGTCCAGGCGCGTCCAGCGATGGACCCGGGCGTAATCGGGCAGCGTGTCATTGGCCTTGGCCACAGCCAGCGCAAGCGCCTGGTCGGAGCAGTCGGCACGGTTGGGCCAGAGCAGCGCATGGTTGTGGGGCATGGCTTCGCCATAAACGAAGGCCTGGGCGATGTCGCCACCCTGGGTGAGTTCGGCTTCAACCCATTCGGGATTGACGTTGCGCCCGAAACTGGTCACGAACTGGTGTTTCTTGCGACCGCGCAGGTACAGAAACCCGTCTTCGTCGAATTCGCCCAGGTCGCCGCTGGGCCACCACTCCCCGCGATACGGGACCTCTCCCAGGTAACCGAGCAAGGTCGACCCCTTGATCAGCACTTCGCCGTCCTCGGCCAAGCGCACCTGTACATGGGGCAGCGGCTGGCCGACGCTGCCGGCACGATGCGCTTCAGGGCGATTGAGGCACACCACCGAGGCGCATTCCGACAATCCGTAGCCTTCGAATACCGGCAGTCCCGCACGCTGGGCCCGTTGCAGCAACTCCTGGGACACCCGGGCGCCGCCGACGGCGGCGAACCGGACGAGGTGCGGGTTGAACATCTTCTGCTCGGCAGCCGTGACCAGCAGCAACAACAGCTGCGGGACCAGGATCAGGCTCTGCGCACGCCGTTCGCCAGGCAGCCCAGCAGGCGCGCCGGCTCGACCCCGCTGGCGCCCTGGATGCCGAGTGTCTTTTGGCTCGGCAGGCTCAACATTGCCCCGGCATATAACGCCGCATAACAACCGAGGTTTTCCAGCAGGATGGCCAGGGGCAGTAATGCCAAATGATGCCTGGCCTCGACCGGCTGGCTGGCCTGCTCCAGTTCCCGGGCCACTCGCAACAAACTTTCGGCGCCCAGGCACACCCCTTTCGGGGTGCCCGTGGTGCCGGAGGTGAATGTCAATTTGGCGGTGCCTGGCGGCATGCGACTTGGGCCGTCGAACGTCCGACGCCAGAATTCGCCGCTGTGCTGGTAGCCGGCGGCTCGCAATTCATCATCGAACCCAGGCTCGGCGATCACCCGTTCAGCCTGGCTCTGCTCCAGGCAGTGATGCCGCTGGGCCTGGCTGAAAAACCCGGGCAGGATCAAACAGGTCAGCCCTTCGAGCAGCGCGGCAAGGTCCCAGAGGATCGCTTCGATGCCGTTGTCCAGGGCCAGGGCGACGACCTGGACGTTTTCCTCGCGCAGACGTTGCTGGCGGTAGACCACTTCAGCGAAAAGTGTCGCGTAGTCGAGCTGCGAACCGTCACCCCACAGCGCGGTCACATGCCCTCGCCGCTGCGCATGGCCGCGCAACGTGTGCTTGAAACGCTCAATTTCAGGCGACATGGCAAGTTTCCCCGAGATGGGTCGGCAGTCCCAGGCGATTGAACAGGCCGGTGTTGCGCAGATGAATGAAACCGGCGCGAATGTTGCCGAAATGGACCCACGGTTGGCTGTCGTAGTAGCGACCCCAGAGGTAACGCTCCTCGCCGAGGCGCTGCGGATCGGCCGAGCATAAGGTCACGGGCTTGAGGCCGAGGCGATGGAAGCTGTTGACCAGGCCGATATTGCCGGTAAACGCGACCCACTCCAGGCCACCCATGGCCAGCAGATACGTGATCGCGATGATGCTCAACCGAGCGCTGCCGGTGTCGCTGGCGCCAGGTTGCCCACCTCGACGATGCCGGCACGGTCCACTGGACGGTCGGTCGCCGCACTGATCAAGGGTTCGATGGGCGCGTCCAGATAGCGCTCCAGGAACAACGCCCCTTGCGCGGCGCGGCGTACGCCTGCCACGGCGCAGAGCCCGCCATTGGGGTCATCGAGCCCGAACAGCTCCGGCATGAAATGCCGGATGTCAGCACCGTGGACCTGGCGAAAACGCTGCTGGATAAACGCTTCGAACTCAGCCCGTCGCGGATGAGCAGGCAGCCCCCGGTGCAAATGACTGAGCGGCTGGGCAGCATCGCCGAAGGCCAGCGGCAAGTGAATGTTCCAATCGAAATCGGGCATGGTCCGACATACTCCCCAAGAGTGGTTGGGAGCCAGTATCGAGCCCGTTTCTTAATGAAGTCTGAAGATGCTCTGGTGCTCTGGTGTCGATGAGCGCGTCTTTATCTATGCATCTGATCTGGATCAAACACAACCACGCTCACGGGATGAACATCGGAGCACGCTACTCACCACGGCGAGACGTGCCGGTGGGGAAGCATTTTAACCAAGAACAGAGGAGTTGCCCCAATGAACGACTTGGACCTGCGCCGCAGCATTCTCGACGAATTGGAATTTTGTGCTCATCTCGACGATGCGGCAAATATCGGAGTATCCGTGGAAAACGGCATTGTCAGTCTGACGGGACACGTACATACCTACACGCAAAAAAAAGCAGTAGAGCAGGCCGTGAGGCGATTGAGAGGCGTTAGAGCCATCGCTGAGGAAATAGAAATACGCAGGCTCGAGGATCAATTGCTAAGCGATGACGTAATCGCTGCACGCTGCCTGGACGTTATCCGTTGGAATGCTGTTATTCCCGAAGATCAAATCCAAATCAATGTACAGCGAGGGGCCGTTCGCCTGGAGGGCGAGGTCGACTGGCAGTATCAAAAGCAAGCGGCAGAACGCGCGGTGCATGCATTGGCGGGCGTTGTCAGTATCGAGAATCGGTTGGCCATCCGGGACCGAGATAGCGCCAACGATATCAAAGGCCAGATAGAGGCATCTATGGGCCGCCACGCAGGGCTGAACGCCAATGATATTCATGTTTGCGTTGAAGGAGGAACAGTCAAGCTTGAGGGCCGGGTGCGTCTCTGGCGAGAACGCGAGGCTGCCGAGCAGGCGGCCTGGGCCGCACCAGGAGTCAAGCATGTCGAAAATTATTTGTTGATCGCCTAAGGCATTAATCCGGGCCCATTGGAAAGAACATGGGGTCGTGCGCGAGTCGGGACGACGGCATGAATGCACACCCTTCAGGCTATCGCGCATGAAGGCATCGGCAATTTAATCAACAACCAAACCCGCCAATGGCCCTGCATCAGAACCGAGCGAGCTCAATATCGGGAAACCATAAGGCATCTATGCAGCGTTGCGATTCCTCTTCAGTCACAGGCTCAAGGTTGAGCGGATCGAAATTCAGGCCATCGACCAGTGCCAGCGCAACGATGCCGTTTTTTTCCACGAGCGCATGAGCAAGACACTGACATAGGGCTCGTGGCGACGCCCTTTCCGGATAATCTATTTCGGCTATCTCAAACTCAATCTCTAGCCGCGTGGTACAGGTGCTTATCAAAGTCTGCACGGCACCCGAGGCGAAGTGAAGCGTGACGAAATAACCTGTCGCGAGTATCGCCAATGTGGCGAATAGCATAATGGCTTCTCTTCCCCAAATCCTTATATCAGGAAAATGGTGAAGCAATCCCACCCATCCCCGCCAAAAGCCGCGTGCGGCATGCGTAGCATCAGCGAATCTTTTGAATGTCATGACCGAGCCCTGCCCAGGAGTGTCGTTCAGAGCATGACGCCTGACGAATACCATCGTTTGACTTGAATCAAACTGTCCTGATTACTAATTCAAAGGTCGTATAGTTAGGCATCTGGGAGTAGTTACAGAGGCACCACATTGAAGATTCATCAACGTTAGGCAAGCTGCCGTATCGCCAGGTGTCGCCGACAAGTTGGGCTGTCCTAAGAAGTTGATGTTGCTCGGGTTTGGCGACTCGAACAACCTCGTGCTGAGCATCGGCCATTGTTTCAATGAACATCCCATTCATGGCTACCTGACCAGCAGGGGCGGACAGAACGAATTGGCATAGCGCAGTTTCAGCACTGCATTAATTGTCCGGCGGTTCCGCCCCCTTCACTATAAATAGCGCGAGGCCATCAAAATCAGGAAGGGAGTCATTTTTGGAGCGAGGCTTGGCGTGTCGGACCGCTGTATCGGTAAGGATCTACTCACTCCACTTTAATGAAGAAGTGTTGTACGGTTTTCAGAGCACCAAGCGGCTCTAAACTGATTCACCGAACTGATGTACTAAATAATGTACTTAAAAATCGTGGCTATTGATGTATCCGAATGGACTTTACTGGAACAAAAAAAGAGACCGAAGTCTCTTTTTTTTGGTTTCTACATACTTCAATGGAAGCCTATAGAAAAATAATTGGAGCGGGAAACGAGACTCGTATCTGATGTCCGACCCATTGAAATCTAAGGGGTTTCCTTTCTTGCCGAAGCAGGAAAAGACTCAATTCTGGACTTGTTTTTGGGGAGTATCAAGGCCAAGAGGAGTGATGCCGGGCTGCGCCAACTCATGCGACCCATAGCCAATAGGAAGGGTGCCTTGGCTCTGGACAATCATCCTGTCAAATGATCCAGAACCCATCGGCGAAATCCGGCTAGCTCGGAGGTCACGATTGCATCGTCCGCGCCGCTAATGCCATGCATATCAGCAGTTACATTTGCGCCTGATTGGCGCCCACGACGCCCCCTCACACCGAGCCTTAGCCGCTCACTTTTTCATACGTTGAACGAGGGTAGACGACCCTACGCTTTCCTTTCGCTCCCCCGTCCCTCCCCTCCCAAGCAGGCACAACGAGGCTAGGTTGAGACAATCGCGCTGATTGCGCGCCAGCATTTCCACCGTCAGTTGATAAGCCTGGTCGGCCGCATCCTTGAGCAGTTGCCAATCCTCCAGGCTGATAAATTGTTGCAACACCAATTCATCGGCGCGCCGAATCAGCGTGTCGCGATAATCCTCGGGAAAGTCCAGACGCAACCGACTGAAGACGACTCGTTTTTTGCGGCTTCAATGGGGGGGTTGTAGTCCATATCTGCCTGGAGTTTTCGGGCGCTCGGGTTGCGGGTACTCAACTGCGACACCTTTGCGATATCTGCGGCAGCCAACCAGTCATCGCTAGTGCTTCTGATCGGGCGACGAGCAGCGATCAGCCTGCTGCATCCCATCGAAACTTCTAGCGCTCATGCTTCACCAGAGGCCAGCATTCAACTCTGTTTTTCCCCAACCGCTTGGCTGCGTAAAGCGCTGAGTCAGCCGCCTTCAAAAGAGAGCCTTGGTCCAACCCGCTGGTTTCTGTAGAAGCGACCCCGAACGAAGCAGTCACTGTGAATGTCTGACCGTGATCCGTAAGACTCAACCCTTCAAGAGATGCTCGTATGGTCTCAGCACGTGACGTAGCGCTCTCTGAGGAACATTCTGGAAGAATCACAATCAGTTCCTCTCCGCCAAATCGACACGCGATATCGGAGGATCTCAACGATTGCAGAAGCAAAGCGGAAACCGCACGAAGCACAGAGTCGCCTGCGGGATGGCCGTAGGAGTCATTCAGATGCTTGAAGTTATCGAGGTCTAGCATGACGACACTCAGGGGGGACCCGTTGCGCTCAGAGCGCGCCAGCTCGCGCTTTAGCGCCTCGTCCATGAAGCGCCGGTTATACAACCCTGTCAGCGGATCCTTGATGGACTGAGTTTCCAATACTTGGCGCATCCGGCCATTCGCCAACGCCAGAGCCGTTTGTTCCGCCACAGCCTCAGCAATCTGTAACCGCTCTTCGGACAAGTCCCGCAATCCAACTTGACGGATATGCAACAGCCCGAGAATTTCGCCGTACGCCATTAAGGGCAAACAGCAATCGGTCACTTGGTCGGTGCCCGACGCCGGTGGGTAATGGCGACAGGAAAGATCGTGGTGATGCTCAGTCAAATGCCATCGCCCTCGCCGGATTGCCCAGCAATCCTTGGGGCTGAGCATGACATCAGCATTCTTCCCTTCAGCTTGACCCCACGACGCCGCTTGCTGAAGGACATCCGCCGAGTTGCGATAGAGAAAAAACTCCCCTTCACTCGCAGGTATTAATCGCTGACAGTACGTGCTGGCTAGTTGGAGCGTTTCCGTTTGAGTCAACTCCGTCTGCACCAATCTCGCCATTTCAGCGAGAAGGCCTATCTCCCCGTTGCGCCGTTCCAACCGCTCCAGGCTCTGGTTAAGTTGATTGCTGACGAGGATGGCCGCTGCGGCCGACTCCGATTGACGTCGGACGCTACGTCGCATGGATATATAGATAAAGCGACCCAAGCCCAAGGTCACGATAAAACTTACGATGGAAATCGCGACGGCCCAGCGGATGTTGCTCAAAAGTTGACGTTCGAGCGCCGCCAGTTCCTCTGCTTCGTCACTGATTAGTTCCGCACTGATGGTGCGCACAGTGTCCATCAGGGCCTTACCACTGCCAGCGGCAATCTCCGTCTCTGCCGCGTCATTTCCGTGGGGGCTTACCAGCTTCACCACACGATCCAAATGCGCCATTTTCAACTCAGCGTGGCGGATGAATTCTTCAACGCGCCCAACCTCTTCCGCTGGATCGCCTTGATAGGATGCGCGCAGGTTCTTGAGGGCCGGAGGCAGTTGGGATACGGCGATATAGTAAGGTTGTAGAAAGACTTCCTTTTCCGTCAACACGTAACCGCGCTCACCGGTCTCAGCATCAACCAACAAGCTCTGAACGTTGCGGATACGGTCTATCTGGGCCTCGACAACGTTACGCTCCAGGCGCGTCTCATTTGTCCAGAACAACGTGGCGGGGCCCACGGCCGCGGTGACCGCCATAACGATACTCGCGGCAGCGGTAGCGATGAGAAGGCTTGCTTTACGATCAGGCATTAACGATTACGCTCTTGGGGGCCAGTGATGTCGACATGCTAGAGAAAACGGCAAGAGGCAGAGGCAGTTAACAGGTTATGGCACCCAATAATAAGGCAACTAACCGCTATCGCCAGGTGTCGGGGAAGCTAGGAGCTTGCGCTAAGAAGCTCCCATTGAATCCTTGAGGCACCACTCATCAGATTTAGACGCTGGACGAGGTACTGCCTCGCTACGAGGTTAAAGGGCCGGGGCCAGCATGCGCTGTTCCACCCAAGGGGCGCCCCGCACGGCACAATCCGTCGACACAATCCCCGAACTACCTTCTCGCAGACAAAACGGATTATAGGCAAATGATCGAGAGAAATCTGTGGCATTGGGCGGGACATGTGAGGGGGGAACCCGGCTTGAGATCCCACCACCATCCCAATTATCACGGTGCCTACTTTCGAGATCTCGATGGCAACAAGCTGTGCGTCTGCTGTCATAACTCGTTGCCGACTGGTTCGTGGCACCACGGGCAAAGCCTTTATAACCGTTGCGCCCGCCCTCCTACCGCCTGAGTCAAATTGGCCGTCAGTAAGTCCAATAAAACAGCGACCTTGGGCAGCGCCTCGCGGCTTTTTTTGCAGGCAAGATTGATCGCCATCCCATCAGTTGCCAACTGGGGCAGTACTTCAACTAATGTTCCTTCGTCCAATTGTCGTGGGACCAACCAGGACGGCAACTGGACGATACCGCAGCCCGCCAACACCGCAACCACCAAGCCCTCGCCATCGCCCACCACCGGCGTTGGAGCCACCTGCATCCTGGCCGTTTCGCCCCTGTGGCGCCCGGCGAAATTCCAAGGGCTGACATTTCCATCCCGCCATCCGTAGGCGACGCACCGGTACTGTTCCAGATCAAGGTCCGTCAGGGGCGTGCCATGCCTGGCGAGATGCGCAGGTGATGCGCAGAAAATATGCCATTCGCTACCCAGGTACCGATGCCCCAACGTGTCCGGCCATACCTCTGCGCCGCCCAAACGGATAGCGATGTTCACATCTTCCTGAAGGTCGATCCGGCCCCTGCCACGGGGCTCGGCGTTTTCAGCCTGTAGCGACAGCTCGGCTTCTTCGAGGTCGGCAAGCACGCTTGTGCATGTGCGAAAAAGGGCCCCCCCTGCATCGGTCAGCGAAACACGTCGGGTCGTACGGTCGAACAGTCGGACGCCGAGCCGGCTTTCCAGGCGAGCAACGCTTTTACTGATGGCAGAACCCGTGAGGCTCATCCGTTCAGCAGCAGCCTTGAAGCTGCCGGATTCAGCGACGCAGACGAATACATCGATGCCCTTCAATCGTTCGGAGGAAAACATGGACATCCTTGATTCATGATCCTAATTCACTCAATGCAAGAAAAAACATCATAAATCAGAATTGAAATCCTCAGTAAGCTTGGCAGCCGCCTAATCACTGCGCAATAAACGCTGTGCATGAAATTCCGCTCGAATGAGGCAAGGATGCTCACCACCCTTAAACGCTATCCCACGTCAGTCAATTTGCTGCTTTCAGCGTCACTCATCTTGACGCTGGCCCGGGCAATCACGCTGCCCTATCTGGTCATCTACCTGTCGGACAGCTTTGGATTGAACGTCGCCGACATCGGGTGATAGGCAGCACATTGATCATCGGTTCCCTGTTGAGCCTCTACGGCGGCTTCCTGGTGGACAACATGCCCAGCCACCGACTCATCCTGGGATGCAGCGCACTGTTCACGGTGGGGTTTCTCGGGACGTTTCTGGCTCGCGAGCTCTGGCTGTTCTATGGTTGCCTGATACTGGTCAACCTGGCTTATGCCGTCATCGACATCGCGGTCAAGGCAAGGTTTGGCAGCGTGCTTGCAATCGCCGAGCGCAGCGAAGCGTTCGCAATCAAATACACGCTGACCAACATCGGTTATGCCGTTGGGCCGTTTCTGGGGGCGGGCATGGCCAAGCTGGACATCAGCTTGCCATTCCTGTTGTCCGGCATGCTGGGCGCCGGATTCTGCCTGGTCTATTTCGTCTGGGGCGACAGAGGCCTGACGGTCGTTGATGTGAGCTACAAACCTGTGCCTTTCCTGGCCGTAGGCAAGCTTCTGCTCCGGGATTACCGCTTAGTGTGCTTCACCCTCGGCGGTCTGCTCAGCGCGGTGGTCTTCGGCCAGTTCACGGCCTACCTCTCACAGTACCTGGTGGTCACGACATCAGCAGAGTTCACCTATCGCACCATCAGCGCCATTGTGACGACCAATGCGCTGATGGTGATCAGCCTGGAATACGCCATTGGCCGAAGAGTCTCTCAACATCATCTGAACCTGTGGCTGGCGGCGGGGCTGAGTCTGTTCATCCTTGGGTTGGCCGGCTTTGCCCTGGCCGATACCCTCGTGCTCTGGGTGATTGCCATGGCGGTGTTCACGCTCGGAGAGATCATCGTCTTCCCCGCTGAATACATGTTCATCGACAACATCGCGCCCGACCACTTGCGAGGCATGTACTACGCTGCGCAAAATTTTGGCAACCTCGGCGCCGCCTCCGGACCGGTGCTGTGTGGCCTGGTATTGGCGACGCAACCGCCTCACTGCATCTTCTACATGCTCGCCCTCTTCATTGTTGCCGGTGGCGTGTTTTATTTCCTGGGGGCTTGGAGGCTGGTCGACTCGCCGGCCAAGACGTAACGCACGGCTTGTCACTGGCCGGTAAATAACGACCGGACGGGGCGCTCAAGAGAGCAAGATTGGCGGAGCGTATTGTGCCCGTTGGCCTCATGCTGGGTCCTCTCCAGGGGAAAGACCATGACCGACACACAAACAGATGGTTGCTGCGGTGTGAATTACCCGACACTCAGGAGCTGAGATTATTCCTGATGAGCAATGCCGCGGACGTCGAAGTCGTGTCGCCCGCCCCCCTTCGCTGTCATGTCCGCGAGCAACTCGAAACAGCGGTCCAGCCTGATGAACTCCTGCAACACCCGTTCATCGGCGCGCCGAATCATGTGGCGTGGTAATCCTCGGGAAACTCCGGGCGATAGGCGTCGTCTTCGAGCAACAGCCGCCAGGCTTTCAGTTCATTTTCAAGTAGGTTTCACTCACGGGCGGTTGTCCTTTAAAAGTTCGAGCCAGTGGTCCCACCCCGGATAAACTAGGGTGGCGCCAGATGGTAAGCAAGGCTCAGCTCACTTACGCAAGAAGATCATGCTTGATGAAGTTGCGCACCGGCCAGGTGCGTTTCCTCCTGTTCCAGGGCATGGCCGAAGCGCTTGGCAATCAGTGGATGGCCCCCCTTCTGAACCAGTTCGATCAGCAACTCCCAAGCGGCGTTGTCCTCTAGCTCGATGGTCGGGATCGCGCTCATCGATTGAGACACGGTCGTGCGTGGGGCGGTCAATACTTGCAGCACGCCCACGACCTTGACGCCCGCCACCATCCGAATCCATTTGCACCAAGCAAAAATTACGTCCATAAACGTAAGCTCCAAAAAACTAAAAGGCGCTCCTCTCTTACTGTTTAAAGACCGGATGACGCGCGAGGACGATCATGAGAAATAACGCCATTATTTCCGCTTGGCATGAAGCCACCGACCGCACCAACGAGCTGTTTCGAGAGGCTGATCGTCTCAACGCGATCGCTTATGAACTGCTAACCCATGCCACAGATTCGCCTGAAGCCATGATCGCGTTTCAAAACGCGCGCGCAGCAGCTGATGCGAAATGCCTTGAAGGCAAAAAAGCCTGGGACCAGGCGAGGGCCGTATTTCGGAAAAAACACTGATACTAGTCACGCTTCATCGAACGTTCACCCGATTTGTAGGAACTAAACCTTCCATCAGGGTTTGGTTGGTAATCTTGTGTTTCGTTTTTAGAGAGGGAGGTGTGTATCTATGCAACTCGATAGCCACTGTCGGAATATTATCGTTATTGGGGCTTCCGCCGGTGGAGTCGAAGCATTAAGGAGTCTATTTCGCTCCTTACCCTCTGACTTGCCAGCGGCTTTTTTGGTAGTGCTACATATTCCTCCGCACTCGCCGAGTGAGCTAGGCAGGATACTTGCTCGTGAAACCAGCATGAAGGTCATTTCGGTACAAGCCAATCAACCGCTCAAAACCTCAACCGTCTACGTCGCCAGCGCTGATCACCATCTGCTTGTGACGAAGGAGGGGGTCCGCCTTACTCGCGGACCGAAGGAATGCAGAGTTCGTCCGGCTATCGATGTACTCTTTCGCTCAGCGTCGGTGGCTTATGACTCTAGGGTGATCGGAGTGATACTGACCGGAGCGCTGGACGACGGAACAGCGGGACTTTGGGCGATAAAGGACAAAAACGGTACGGCACTCGTGCAGGATCCTTCTGAAGCTACTTATGATTCCATGCCCCGTAGTGCGATAGAGCACGTCGAAACAGACTTTGTAGGCACGCTCACTGAGCTGGCGAATCAGATAGCAACGCGGGTTAGATTGCCGATCAAGCAACTGGCTACAAGATCCTTAAACGAGCGCCATCTGATCGAGACGAGCATCAGTGAAAATGGCAACGGCTTGGAAGCTGGCGTCATGAGTATAGGGAATATTTCAAGCTATACATGTCCCGATTGTCATGGAGTTTTGGTGCAGATAGAAGAAGGATCGATTGTCAGGTTTCGCTGCCATACGGGCCATGCGTTTTCGATCAAGACTCTAATCGCTGAAGTTAACGCCGCGATTGATACCGGGCTCTGGGACGCGCTCAGGGCGGTTGAAGAAAGAATTATGCTGCTTCGTCAAATGGGCGATCTGGCAGAAGCGCAAGGTTCTAAGAAAGATGCCGAGCGTTCCCGCTCCCAAGCCAAGGACGCAGAAGACCGTTTGAAGCCGCTCCGCGAGCTTGTACTAGACCCAGACTTTTTTCGCACCAGTTGAGTGACGCAATCAATCAGCACTCTCAGAGGGATCAGCGACGATTGCTCCTAGCTGATCGCTGCCCACCAGAGCGACTCCCTAGAACTGTCGTAGCCGATCGCATCTGTAATCGCCTTTGCACTGTGCCAGGTTTCCATAGCCAATACCTGCAACGCGAAGCCTCGCGCAACCTTCATCCGGACACTCAAGTAATGCGCTCTGAGCGATGCCCAGCACCCCGCCGTGATTAGCTTGTATACCAAAGTGACCGGCAAAAACCTCTTTCAGTATATAGAGAGCACTGGTACCGATATCGCCGTAGACCACGCCGACGGCAGCAATGACCAAGCCGAAGCCGGATGTTTTGGGTGAGTTTTATGTGCAATGGTCGCCGTTTCACTCACGAAGTCTCGGGGCCATCGAAGGTGGTGGCTGGGCCGACGGTGGCGCTGCGTTGGGGCTGCTGGGCGGTGGTTTGACCTCTCCACAGGTTGCGAGGAATAAATGCATGGCTTCCCTAGGTATGATCGATGCGATGCAGAGATTAAGCAAAGGGCGCCGGAAACGCGCTTAGTATCCCGACGGAAGGAAAAAGCCTCCGCAAAAAAGCATAAAACTGCTCCGCTCGGCCTCCTGCTGCCGCCGCCGGCTAACTTTTAGCTCCGGTTGAGGTTCTAAAGACGTGCAACCTAAATTTGAAACCGGCCGACCACATGGCCTATCGATATGTTGGGTAATCAATGCAGCCATACACACCCGCGCACCAGATTATTGTCATAGGCGCTTCCACTGGCGGGCTTCAAGCACTTCGGGAACTCCTAGGCCATTTCCCAAATGATCTCAACGCGTCAGTTTTCATTACCATGCACATCGGGGGAAACGCCAGTTCGTTACCGCATATTCTTGCCAAAGACACCTCTCTAGGGATCGGCTTCGCGGAGCCTCACGAAAAGATCAAAAATGGGCGCATCTACGTCGCGCCGCCTGATCGTCATCTTCTAATTGAAAACGACGTCATCCAGGTTGTTCGAAGCGCCAAGGAAAATCATGCCCGACCGGCAATTGACCCCATGTTTCGCTCCGCAGCCATCAGCCACCGAAACATGGTAATTGGCGTCATTCTCACTGGCGAAATGGATGACGGGATCGTTGGATTGCAAGCGGTGAAGGTGTATGGGGGGTTAGCATTGGTACAGGACCCGGCCACCGCCGAGGCGCCCTCTATGCCGGAGAGCGCACTTCGCCATGTAGAAGTTGATGCCTGCCGATCCGTAGCGGAACTAGGGAAGATAATCGTTCAGACAGTCCAAGAGCGTGCTGCGGTGGGCACAGCACTGTCTATGCATTCTCGCATTGAGCCATTCGCCACCGAGAATGAGCTCACCTTCGATTTGAGCGCGGGAGCCCCAAACGCTGTATCTCAGGTAGGCGCCGCATCAGGAATGTCTTGCCCCGAATGCGGGGGCGCACTATGGGAGATAGGGGCTTCGCCACCGCGGTATCGTTGCCATACCGGTCATAGCTACACCGCTGCAGCGCTGTTCCAATCCCAGAACAAGACAATGGAAGATGCTCTTTGGGTGGCCATACGAGCGCTGCATGAAAAGCAAACGCTGCTGGACCAGCTGGCGGAGCGCAGCAAATGCAACGGGCGCAGCAAGGCGGTGGACGAATACGAGCTTGCGAGAGAGGAGCTTAATTCACACAGCGCCGTTCTACGGGAGCTAATCGCGAACCTACGCTGACTGAATGTCGTCATTGTAGGGAAGCTCCTATCACAAGACATTGATTTGGACGATTAACTGCTGAACGCTGTGGATTAAGCCTGGCAGATAGGTGCACATTAAAATCTGGCTCACGATGCCACGGTATTTTGGAATCAATCGTCGAACGCGAAGTACTATTATCTTAGACCTTTACAGCTCAGTCTCGCTGGCTAAGGCATTTTTATATCCTGCGGACTCATGAAACTGCGCTTGGGATTTGCCAGCTCGCTTAGCTCCATACAACGCTTCATCGGCCTTACCCAATGTGTCAGCGAAGTCGCCCTCGGTCCACAGCGCTCCCCCGATGCTACAGCCTACCCTGATCACCTCGCCTGCTAGCGGGACCGGTTCCGCGAGCTTTGTAATGATGCGTTGAGCTGCGCTCTGCACGTTTGCCAGTGATTCGCCCGCCCTCAACCGCAGCAGCAGCACGAACTCGTCACCGCCGTGGCGTACCGCAATGTCGCCATCGCGCACCGTTGCTAAGAGCCGTAGCCCAACAGCATGAAGCAGGGCATCCCCAACGGCATGTCCAAAACGATCGTTCACTGGTTTGAAACCATCCAGATCCAGGCATAACACGCCAAAAGCAGGACGCTGACCAGGCTCACTTTCTATATTCTTGACGTAGTTTTCCAACGCGGCGCGATTAGGCAAACCTGTCACCGTATCGCGATAGGCTACCCCTTTGATGAGCGCCAATTGCCCCTTCTTTTGCGTCAGGCTTTCAACCAAGTGTCGAATGACCATGCTCAGCTTTTCTACTTCAATACTCCCCTTCACCAGCGGAATGTCTACATCGGCCCCTTCGGAGAGAAGCGTAGCAGCCTCAGCTATTCGGTTTAGCGGTCCAGTGATGACACCAGCCACAAACCATCCAATCACAGCAAAAGCGATGGACAACATGCTCCCCCAAAGCAGTATTTCTGCGCGGAGTCCGTTTGCCTCAGCAAAGGCGACTTCTGCCGGCTGACGCGTTACAACGGTCCAGCCCAAACCAGGGTAACCATCAAGTCCTTTGCTTTCAGCCGATCCCACCACATAGGTTTTTCCATCCTGCCATTTATTCACCGACCATCGGATCTCACTGTTATGAGCTATGCCGGCCTCACTTGGCTTGCCGATCAGGTGCTTGGGGCCGAGCAGGACATTCCCGTCTTTGCTAACGACCAGAAACTCTAAACCCGGAAGGCTATTTTTCAGAGGCTCGAACATGGTTCGGCCTATTTCTGCGGCCCATTGCCAGGAAAGGTGGGTGGCAAGTACGCCGATAAAGCGTCCGGCTTTATCCTGTACCGGCATGCTGATGTCGACAAACTTCATTGCTTCCCCCGAAGGGTTGGGCAAAAGCTTTGCAAGCATTACCGCTTCGTGTACGTCGCCGACAAACGTCTTGTCCTGCCCTTCCATGAAGACTGGCCGATGCGCAATGCTGACGCCCTCAAGCAAACGACCGGTCGAAGCAACGACCGTTCCTTGAGCGTTAGTGAGTCCAATCCATGAATAGCTCGGGAATTGGGCGTTGAGGTGGTTGAGCAGACTTCTTGCTTCACCTACGTTAGCAGGGTTGCGCAGTGCCTCCAGCGCACTCAAGACGCCGAGTTCCTTGGAGCGGCTGTACATGTCACGATCAAGGCGGTCAATCATCGAGGCGGCATATTCAACGAGCTGATGTCCTGTCTGTTCTTTGTGCCGGGAAATGGCGGAGGCGCCAATGACACTACCGAAAATGCAAGTGAGGACTAGCACGGCGAGGGCCACTACAATCGCGAATTTTGCCCGTAAGCTCTTAAAGGGAAGAAGCTGCATGATAGGTAGGCCCAGTAGATTAAACGCCTACGATCCCTGGCATCCTTGCAGGGGTTATCGGCCAGCAGCGCCCTTGCTTTAACTACTACAGTTGGCCTTCTTTGTATGCGTCCTAGATTTAGGAGCGCATCGCCACCATGTTGTGGAGTTCGGCTGTGGCGAAGCTTAAGGTAGCAAGCGTTGGCGAGCGTCACCGATATCGATCGATAATTCCACCCCCATCTATACATACTGGACTACTCAAGCCCCGCCCACCTAAAAGTGAACGCCGGTGCCTCCTGTGCGAATGCCGATCCTAGCGACAATGCAGCTGGTGGGGTAGCGAGCCGAGGCATGGCAGACGAATTGAGCGTACACTCTCGTACCTACCATTCGTCCGCGTAAGGCCAGCTATGACCGCTAATCAGGAAACCCTACAACAAATCGAAGGGGAAATTCTGGTCGTAGAAGACGATTCGACTCTGCGTGCGCTTACAAAGCAAATTGTAGAAGAAATAGGTGCGAAGACAGTAGCATTTGAAACCGCCGATGAAGCATTGGTTTATTTGCTGCAATCAGGACGGCCTTGTACCCTTGTGATTGTTGACTACGGGGTACCAGGCCAAATAAATGGAATGGAGTTTATACGAATGGTCAGAGATAAATGGCCTTCAACAAAAACGATACTCATGTCCGGCTATGAGTTGATGCGTGAAACCGTTCCTTCTCCTACGGTTTATCTGCAAAAACCTTGGTCTATGAAAGACCTAATCAGCTCTATAACCGGTGTACTTTACCCTGATTACCCCGCGACAGAACGGTAGCGCTCCTTTTCAAATTCATTATTTACGGCTCGATTACGTACACCCAGTGCGCCACGGAGAAGTATTGCTAAGGCGATCGACTCCATCAGCTACTTGACCCGCCTGGGTTCGGTACCAGACTGATCCAGCGATACTTGGCATCAGAGCTGGAAGGCGAAGCCACGCTTTCATTTCAACCGGACGGTATGCGGTGCAACATCCGTGCGCCTCTGGCTCGTGATATGGACAAGGGCCTACATCGTCGAAGACGAAGCTCTTGTAGCAGTGTTTATTGAAGACATGGTTACCGAATTGGGGCACGAAGTCGTCGGCATGGCGACGCCGTTGGATGAGGCCCAATCGATAGCGCAGGGTCTGCATTGCTTCACACCAGGCGAACGAGATGTTCAATACCGCCGCTTTTCGAGAAACGTCAGCACCACGCCAATATCGACGCCGTGCCACTCATCCTTATAACCAAACATGTCACTGGGATACGCTATCCGGCGATCGCTTGGTTCACCGACATTAATTCTGGATTAGTTCCTGCCCTACTGTAAGCCTCAGCGCCTGCCTACAAAATCGTCATCACGCCCTACTCGCTGGGCTGAACTTTCTTAGCCCAGCCGAGACTTGTGTTGCGGCCGAATACCCACTGCCTATATTTTGGACAGGATGTACCAAAACCAGCTCTCCTTGAGGCAGCTCTAATGAGTTGAGGCTTCAGCGTGGAAGCTCAGGGACTTACGGAAGTCGGCGACGACGTCGGAGCGCCTACGCAAACGGCGAGAACGCCGGTCGCATCAAGCAAGGTTTGGCCCGTCCAAAAAGCCTTCATGACCGAGCCATTGTTTTGACCTCAAATGGGTCCCTCGCGGATACTATATAACAGGCAAAGCGACGATCAATTTTCACCATGCCGAGCCCTTCCCATGAGTGTTAGTAGCATGACGACTAGCGAACCCTGCCGAAGGTTAATTTTAGGAGTTTAACTACTGCGAACCTATCGGGGTTTACGCCTTGCTGATTTTTTTGAACTTTTAGCCTTGTACCGCTGGTCTAGCTAATTTTCAGAAAAAGAAATTTTTGCTTGCTATAAAACTCCCAAACTATGCACGCGCTAATACCCGCAGTGGTGATTGCGCTTTAGCCCAGACCGAGGAGCAATGAATGTTCTTACATAACAAGCGTCTTCAGTCACCGTTCGTGTTGCCCAGCCGAACCCCGGCTTGGCAAATCTTCTACTTGAGCAATTCGGTGGCGCCAACGGCGAACTTGCAGCGGCGGCGCGTTACTTTACCCAGGCATTAGCGGAAGAAGACCCAGGTCGCAAAGACCTCCTGATGGACATTGCCACCGAAGAGCTTAGCCATCTGGAAATCGTCGGCTCCATCATTGTAATGCTCAACCGAGGCGCGAAAGGCCAGTTAGCAGAAGGAGTACAAGAAGAAGGCGAACTGTATCGTGCCATAAACGGCAATGGTAACGACTCCCACATCACAAGCCTTCTTTATGGTGCGGGCGCTCCATTGGTAAACTCCGCTGGCGTCCCTTGGACAGCCGCATACGTCGACTCGATCACTGAACCGACCGCTGACTTTCGCTCTAACATCGCAGCGGAAGCACGCGCAAAAATTCTTTATGAGCGCTTGATCAACGTCACAGATGATCCCGGAGTTAAGGAAGCGCTCGGTTTTTTGATGACACGAGAAATTGCCCACCAGCAATCTTTTGAAAAGGCACTCCATTCCATCCAACCGAATTTCCCACAAGGGAAACTTCCAGGGATACCCGAGTTCACAAATAAATATTTCAATATGTCGGGCGAACCAAACGTGCGCGGCCCTTGGAACGAAGGAGGTGTCTGGGAATATGTGGAAAGCCCTGAGCCGGCTGTTGACGGCGGTGATGGCCTAGCGACCGTGAGTCTCCCTTTAGAAGACCAAGAAGTGTTGGAAGCAATGAAAATCCGCACAGCGTCGGATCCCCTCAGCCAACCTGTCACAGGTGCCGATTTGGGTTCAGGTTACGTTCAGGGCAGAGATGCATAACAAACGTAACAGCGGCCCTTGAGCAGGGTCGCCCCTTCTTTCAGGAGTGATGACATGAAAAACGCAAAACCATCTGCACCAACATATCATCTAGTCCAACGCATCATGGGGGCCGCATGTGCAGGCTTTGAACATGACTGCAGACAGGCGCGTAGAGGAATGAGGGTAAGTATTGCAGTCAATGTTTTCGGCATGGGAACGTTACTTCCTAATGACCTCGCGGATGATGTCATAGATGTGAGCACAACGCAGCCGGGGAAAGATCACGTCTCATTCCTGTCTGATGCGAAGGGATTCACGGGACGTTCGGCTGCGGCATAGACAGCCCCAACCGCCTTCAAAATACTGATTGGTAGGAGGATGAGATGAGAACTCCAAATAACCTCGGTAATCCCTCATCAGAGGGATTATTCCGTCCTTTGTTCCTGGTGGGTTTTGCGATATTTTCAACCGGCACGATGATCATACTAAGCAGTTTGCTGGAGAACATACCCTAATCACACCTAAGCGCTTGGCATCAATTATGCCGAGCGCTCAATGGAAACAGCTTATTGGCATAAGCCCCGATGAGCTTTTAACCAAAATCCATGCAAGACCGTCGATATCGTCCCAAGGCGTTGTGCGATATTTCTGGTGCAGGGTTAAAAGATTCGGGGACGTTCTACGAGGATTGCCCCCTAGAGCTATAGTACATCGTCGGTGGCTTCAGCAAATAGTCGCCAGAGTCTCTCCAGGCGGGCGATCTCGACCTGAAGCTTCTGGAGCACCAGGCAGAACGAGTCGTCCACATGGTTTGATGACGGCGAAGTGTGCTTATCCTGTCTGCCTCCGCCTTCTGAAGTACCGCTGACACTCTTCAGTAGAACCACGAACTGGTCAAAGATGGCTGCGACGCGGACTCTGCTACTACCGGTCATGATTACCATCCAAGTCTCGAGACAATTTCGCGCCTATAAGGGGTATCAATCTGGGGAGGCACACGCTTGATGTAGCTACGCGCGTGGTCGTACGCCTTTCCAGTTAAGCTAGCGAGATACGAAACGGCGTCGTCAACGGAAGGTATAAGACCTTCGACGTTATTAACCTTGGGAGGAAGCGCAGTCCATATCACTGCATCCAACTGTCGAGCCGATGCCCATGCGGCAATCACGCCCACCGATGCGCTACGGATTGCTATGACCCCGACGCCGTCCTGCCTGTCTTCAGGGACCTGCTCTCGAATGCGCAACGCCTCACACGCCTCATTGAGCGATTCAACATCTAACACTGCCCATAGCACTTTACACGAGGACGCGTTCGCGCAAATCACCGTGGAAAGTTCTCCACTATCGCCGACTCGAGCAAACTCAATGGATAGTTCAGGGCCGTCTAGGAATCAATCGCTTGCCAGCGGCAATGTGTCCGGCTTCCAAATTAAAGATCCCCATCCTAAGCATGCGATTAGCATGATTCTCATCCTTGGTGTGCATATGTGTCGCTGGCGCGATGGCGGTAGCCAAGCGAAGACGACTCAAGGTTAAGCTTTGCGCAGCCACTCATTGCGTCCGCAGATCGCCAAACTAGCCCTTGGACTTCCTTGGATCTGCTGCACGCGGAAATGTGCGTTCCTCCTGGATCGTTCCGTCCTCTCTGTGGATCTTTAGCGAAGCTGTTTTACCTCGAAGAAATTGACTGGCTATTGCCGTTATCTCAGCTTTTGTGGATGCAGTTTTGGAGGCGCGCTGTGCCCCCTCTTTGACTAGCTCCCACAGCTTCTCGCTTTTATTGATGTGGTAATTATCCATGAGGTCACCTCGGAATTAGAATATGTGCGGCAAGGTACTGAGTTGACAGCAGGTCGCCATCAAAGTTTGAAATATTGAGCGTCACAAATTCCGACACCTTCTGCCATGGCTCTCCCATGCAGTGGGCTCTAGGCAGAACTCGAACGCTCAAAGAGTACGTGACCAAAATTCGCTGTAGGAGGGAATGAACTATCTCGAGGGCAGCCTACCTTCAGACAAGTAGCGCCAGGGGGCCCAATTCGAATCAAAGCGGAGCCCGCTTCCGAAAAGTGGAGATCGGCTGCGCCAGCAATTAGCCATATGGAATCCATCAGCGTCTCGTGCCGCCTTTCTAAGGCAACATGGACAGCAACAGTCCAGTCAAGCCAAGCCAAGCCAAGCCAAGCCAAGCCAATAAAAAGTAGCCAAGTGCATTATGAAGAGGAAGAAAACGATCTAGTTTTCTATCCGATTCCGCCCCTTAGACTTGGCGCCGTAAAGCAAGCGGTCAGCTTTGATTAAAAAATCCCTATGATTTTCCTCTCCTGTATTGCAAGTTGAGACTACACCAGAGCTAATTGTGACTATACCAAACGGGCTCGCTGAGTGCTGAATTCCTGCATTGATCAAGGAGAGTCTGATTTTTTCTGCAATCATGACCGCGCCAGCGAGTTCAGTGTCCGGAAGCAAAACTACAAACTCTTCCCCGCCGTAGCGAGCAGCGATATCACCTGGCCGGTTAACATTGGCCGCGATAAGGTTTGCGACCTGAACAAGGCAGTCATCACCGCTTAGATGACCGTAACAGTCATTATATTGTTTAAACAAATCTATATCCAAAAGAATTAACGAAACGCTTGCTTGATTTCGCGCAGCACGCTTCCACTCTTTATTTATAGCTCCATCGAAACTCCTCCTATTGGCCAAGGCAGTAAGACCATCTGTCAGGGCTATTACCTCTAACTCTTTTCTGACCACCTTCAGTTCGCGTTCTGCAACAAGCAGCTGTTGAATCTGTCGATATAGCCAGCCGCCTAAGAATGCTAGTGCCAATATGATGGAACCTACCAGCGCGACCGATTGATAGACATATGACCACCACGGAGCAAATACATGTTCGTATGATACGCCAGCCGCCGCGACAATGGGCAGCCCCGATAGGCGGCGATAGGCGTAAATACGCTCGATACCATCTACAATGGATTTGATTATTGCAGTACCGCTATCACTCTGCGGTAAGTACCGGCTAAAAATCTCACCTTTGGAGAGATTGGTCGTCATCAATGCCGCGACTGTCGGGCGTCGGGCGAGTAGTTCACCGTTATCGAGCGCTAGAAAAATAACCCCTTCGTCGTCAACGTCCATACGTTTGAAAAAGCTTTGAAAATATGAAACCGGAACCGTGGCTAACGCGA
Organism: Pseudomonas sp. R3-56; assembly: GCF_051132075.1. Lineage (NCBI taxonomy): Bacteria > Pseudomonadati > Pseudomonadota > Gammaproteobacteria > Pseudomonadales > Pseudomonadaceae > Pseudomonas > Pseudomonas sp. R3-56. Next base: position 3,755,935 of record NZ_CP071657.1, read on the forward strand.
CGCCTGCGAAGGCTCCATCAACTGTTTCAATACGTCGACTGATAGGGATTACCATGTCCCCTGTCGTTCGACTTTCAACTATGGAGCCAACGTGAATGGACTGGTCATCGTGTTCACGATGATAAATGAAGTACGCTCTGTCGCTGTTGTTTTTGGTTTGCAAGCCTTCGGAAAACGAGTTGGCCATCCAACTGCCCTGTGCATCGAAGATGAAAAGCCCCTGAATGCCTTCAATATCATTCACCTGCCGGGCCATCAGCTTCGCCAACCGCTTCTGTTGATCGGGGCCGATCCCATCGTGCGCTACACGCTCAGAAAGATCTCGTAAGGTATTGTCAGCCTGCAGCATCGTGTCACGGGCCTGCTGTTCAGCGGCAAGGACAATGTTCGAAACAGCTATTTTAGCCGCATCGACTCGCTCACCGGACGACTGCACCATCTGCCAGGCGGTTGCGAGGATCAGCGAAAAACAAACTAGGAGAATGAAACCTATCAGCGAAAGGGACAACGCTTTAGGCGTCAGCCTTGCTGAGATCGGTAAGAAGAGCGTCATTTGTGCGTCGTCAAATTGGCGGTGGGTTTGGCGGAGCAATTTTCGTACCGATCAGCGGGAGCACAACGTCAAAGCAATCACGCGCGAACCAAGGACGTTCCGGCATACCTAATCGCGACTTAGGATGCGATTAGGGCTCGGGCATTGCTACGCGAGCTAGTATCGTCATGCCCGATGAAGGTAGGCTCCAGCATGAGATCATGTACAGACTGTACACGTCTTTTGATGGCGGCCGTTATTAGGCTGGCAGGCTACACTCGATGGTGGGGAATCAGCAGGACAATTTCTTGACCGCTACATCCTCATGAGAAAGAGTACCTATCCCCCGAGCAGGAGAGAAAATGATGTCAGACGATATCGTCCAGTACAGAGACATCGTCGTCATCGGCGGGTCAGAGGGAAGTATTGAGCCATTGAAAGAAATTCTCGCGGGTTTGCCACCGAAATTTCCCGCCGCAATTTTGATCGTTTTGCATACTCACTCTTCAAGCCTGAAGATGATGGCCGCCATTCTTCAGCGATCCTCATCTATGCCGATAGCTTATGGCGCGAATGGCGACGCTATTCTGCCTAGCCGTATATATCTGGCTCCGCCAGACAAACACCTTGAGGTTTCGGCACCTGGCTTGGTTTTTTTAAGTGACGGACCGAAAGTGAATTTTTGTAGGCCAGCAGTTGACCGTCTCTTTCAGACCGCCGCTGAAGTCTTCGGCCCCCGAGTGATCAGTGTGATCCTATCCGGCAACGGGGCTGACGGAGCAGACGGAGCGATTGCGGTTGGGGCGGTGGGGGGTTTGAACCTCGTTCAAGATCCGAGCGATGCTGACGTAGCGAGTATGCCTGTTGAAGCCATCGTTAAGGATCACCCGGACGTCTTAGTCAAAGCGAAAGCATTTGGCAACCGTTCTGATTCACGCAGTTAGGCGTTCTTCGGGCCGGTCAGCCCTGGATAAGGCGTCTGCCACTGCGCGCCCAATCTAAGATTCCCAATTCATTTGAATTTTTCCCAGCCTGATGACTCCGTTAGATATGAGCAAATGGAGCCACTCATGGACAACAACCTGTTCGTCATCGCCTACAAACTTCACGGCGAACCAAAATCCTTCATCATCCGCAGCAAAACGATGCGAAACGTAGAGGCCTGGCACTGGGCAAGCTGCGATGTCGGCGTTGCCCCCATCCCCAAGCCAGGCCGTCCGCCAATGAAGATGGTCTCAAAGCCTCAAGCTGAGAAGTACGGCGTCACTGATGTCACATGGCGAGCGAGCGGAGCTCAGTAGCTCCAGGCTTCAATCCTGGCGCTATCTGGAACATCAACCCATTTGGCGGTCAGCTATGTCTAAACTAGGCAGACGCCTAGTTTGTTAAGCATTGTGGGAGCTTGCCTCATCATGCTGAACGCGTTCCTGTTTCTGTTAACTAGCAGATGCGCTCCGAATCGCAGGTCTGGCGACGGAATGCACCGCTATCCCCTGGCCGTTCTAAATCAACAGAGGCAATGATGTCACCCTTCGATCTACAGCGAATGTTGATAGATGAGTTCCCATTGCAATTCTTGTTAGAGGTTGGCTTCAGAGCTACCTTTGCCTTTCTCGCTGTTTTTCTATTCTTAAAATCAAGTGGTAGGCGGGGCATAAGGCAGCTATCACTCTTTGAGCTAGTCGTCATTCTGACCTTGGGCTCCGCTGCCGGGGACGTGTCCTTCTACCATGACGTCCCGCTGTTGCCGGTAGCAGTGGTTTTTCTAACGCTCCTGCTTCTTTATCGCACTACCGTACTGATCATGACGAAGAGCAAAAAATTTGAAGCGTGGATTGATGGCTTGCCTGTGACTGTCATCATCGAAGGCCAATACGAGCTCAAATCGTTAGAAAAGCTGAACATTTCATCGAGCGAGCTGCTGATGGAGTTGCGGCAACAAGGCGTTGAACACCTAGGCCAGGTGAGGCTGGGGCTAATGGAGACTGACGGCGATATCAGCCTTTATTTTTACGATCATGAGGACCTACGTCCTGGGTTATCCGTTCTGCCTGTGGAACATCGCCCGGAGTTCAAAATAGCATCTATTTCCGCGCTCTATTGCTGCGTGAATTGCGGTTTCGCGAAGCATCTCCAGGAAGAGCAAGGCGGCCATTGCTCCCGATGCGACCATGACATATGGTCTACCGCGTTAAGCAGTCCAAGATGTAGGTGATGGTATTGAGATCAATACCACCCTCACCACTTCCACTTGGGATAGGTGTACGGCGAAAAAAAATCAAGGAGCGCCAGTCAAACCAGCGCCTGAAACTGATTCAGGCGGCTCGCGGAAAAATCGAGAACTGAAAGAGCCCGCAGCGCTCCTTTGTATTCAACACCTAGTCACTTGGTCAGCCAAGACTCAACGGTGTCTGAGCCGTGTTCAGCCTTCCACTCTTTCAAGCCTTTGTGATTGCCACCTTTCGTTTCAATGATCTCGCCTGTGTGCGGGTTTTTATAGGACTTCACCTGGCGAACTTTCCGCGTGCCAGATTTTAGAGTCGCCGCTGCAGCGCGACGTCCCCCTTGTGGATCAAGCAGATTGATCACGTCCTTCAGACTGTAGCTGTATTTTTCTAGCAAATCGCGGAGCTTCGTTTCAAATTCAATTTCTTTCTTAAGTCCAGCATCGCCTTTGAGGGCTTCAAGTGCTTGGAGCTGTTCAGCGAGGTGCTTCTCGAGCTGGCGAAATTCTGCGAGTTTGGACATGGTAGGTCTCGTTTTGATGGTTACCTTAGAGTGTATTGCAGATCTAGAGCTCGCGCTCGGCTTGTAGAGCAGGTATAAAAAATCATGTCTCGGCAACCGTTTTGGCTGAGTCATAACTCAAAACAATTGGTTTACCATGCCTTTGACGCATCCAAAACACACCAGCGCTTCCCTGTCCGAATTCCAGTGCATCGCGCTCCACTAATGCGCTCAGTCACGCCCATTCATCATGCGCACGAAGCTTGCAACCCATCACCTAACGGCGCACGACTGGATAGCCATCCCCAGGCCAGGTATCGCTTGAGGCAGCACAGGTCACAAAGCTTCTCTCCACCGTCGGCGCCTGAACTCATGTCAAGTTTGAGACTTGCCAGAACCACCAACGCAAACGAAAAATAGCCTCATTCAACGCGTTCTGTTTACAGCGTGTCCGAGCGGCCAGCCAACCAGCTTTTCAAGTGGCTCTCGTAGCGGCTTCTCCCCTGCAAAAATTGCGCTGTATCTTTCCACGATGGGAGTGCAATTTTGAACGTGAATGTGATTGAAATGGTCGCGCATGCGCTCGACGTCAAACTTCCTGCCTAGGTGACTTTTTACGAAGCGGCGGCTGATTTTGTAATGACCACAAGCGACGCAGATGATGTCGTCCCAATCACCGTATAGGCCTGTTCGATACGCATCGCCCCAACAGATCCAGCAGCCACACTTCATTACTACCCTCCCGTTGCCTAGATAGATTTTTTGGAAACGGATTGGGTTCCTTCGGGAAGCATGCACGCAGCACCATTCGTCGCCTAACCCAGGTGCTTAACGGCGCAGGGCCCTGGGAGAGCGCTACAAGCTAAAGGATCATAGGAAACCCTACCTCGCCTGATAGGGTCGATGAGAATAGAGGGCGATACGCCCCAGCCCAGCGAAGGGCAAACTTGCGTGTACGGAGTATAGAATGTCCAGCGAACCTTTCGACTTGCCAGTCGGGGCGGTACGCCCTGCCCAGAAAATACTCAAAGAGATCGAGACTGCCGGATCGATGATCCTAGCGGTGAAAAACGGCGCAAAAGCATGGGTTTGTGATTGGCCTAAGGTGTGCTGGAGCTATCACAGAGGAACAAGCCGATGTGATTCTGAGTCGGTTTGACCACGCAACAGAGAGCAGGCTCAGAGAGTTGACGCTTTACAATAAATAAAATTCTTCCTGAAGATTAAGAACCGTAGCGGCCACTCAAGCTTGAACCATTGGCTGTCCTACCCTTACGCTGGGGCCAACACCGTATGATGCATCCTGCGGAGGATTCAGCCGCTCGTCCGACCTAGCTACCGTATCCGTGATCTATTGTTTGGAGTGGAAAGCCTCGTTAGGAGTGACGATGTTCGAAGGTTTCCAGCTAAAAATGATTGACTTGCCTGAGGCGACATTACGCGTTCGCTATGGTGGCTCGGGCCCGCCGTTATTGTTACTTCATGGGCACCCGCGTACGCACACGACTTGGCATAGGGTTGCACCGCTGCTCGCCAGTTCTTTTACGGTGGTCTGTCCCGATTTGAGAGGGTTCGGCAAGTCCAGCCGGCCTGCGACCCCCAATGACTACGAAGCTCATGCGTTGCCCTCATGGATAGCCTTGGGTTCGATAAGTTTTACCTAGCGGGTCATGATCGAGGTAGCTACGCTGCTTTCCGCTCAGCGTTAGACCACCCGTCACGCGTGCTAAAACTGGCAATCCAAGACGGTGTGCCTATCTTGGAGGCTCTTGAGCGATGTGACGCGCGGTTCGCATCCAAATGGTGGCACTGGTTTTTCTATGCTCAGCCCGACAAGCCAGAGAGGGCAATCCTCGCGGATCCAAAGGGTTGGTATGGGGGTTGCTCAGAAACTATGGGACGGGAAAATTACGAGGATTTTCAGGCTGCGATTCACGATCATGAAACTGTTATTGGAATGCTCGGTGACTATCGCGCGGGTATCGAGCTGGACTACCTGCATGATCGGGAAGACCGTGAGGCTGGTCGAAAACTTCAATGTCCGCTCCATGTTATTTGGTCGTTAAGGGATGACCTAGAGGACCTGTACGGCGATGTAGTTGCAGTTTGGGAGCCATGGGCAGAACTGAAAGTCACCGGAGAAGGTATCGACTGCGGTCACCACATTGCTGAAGAAGCTCCGGTCGAGTTGGCTCGTGCACTGAAGGCATTTTTCACCGAGCGATGACCATCGCGACGCCGTTAATGACCGCTTCGGTCTGGAAACAGCTCCGCGTGAATGTCGCATTTGGCCGATCGCTGTCTTTAGACCCTGCAATACTCGCTAGCCCGCACTGACCTTTGGTTTCTGTCCCTTACGCTGCTACGCTTTCGACTCCTTGATTGGAGTCGAGATGATGCCCACCGAATACCCTTTCTGATGTTCTTGAGCGGCTTTACCAAAATCAGCTCGCCTTGGAGGCCGCAGTGATGGAACTGACCTTGAAGGTAGAAGACCAAGGTGCAACGGAGATTGGTGCTAACGTCCGAGGTGCACTTCACACCATCGGAGAGAACGCCGGACACATCAAGCAGGGCTTGGCTAAGCTGAGAACCCAGGGTCACTGATTTAACGGCCCATGCGATGGCGAGCTTGGCGGTTATCCTGCGCAGCATAAAGGCTGGACTCGCCGAAGCGTCAGAACTCCCGCGCGCTGCGCGGTGACATCGTGAAGATACGGGCGCTCTCAACCTCTCGTTATGAAAAGGTGGCACACCTTGAAAATCCTGCCCGAAGCTACCTTATGCTTGGGCTTGGCCGCTCGAATAACCTTGTGCTGACCATCGGCCATTGTTTCAACGAGCATGCCATTCCTGATTTCCATCACACTGAGTCCGGCCGCCAGCATATTGATATAAGCGGCATGAATTGCGCCCTTCGCCATGGTTGGGATTTTTTCTTCCAGCCGGCTCACAAGTTCATCATTCAACGGTTGGCTGGCAATCATAACGAGCTCCGTGTCCAAGGCCAGCGCGGAACCAGCCATCGTGTTAATTCTGCGCTCTGGGACAAGCACCGTTCGTTCATGGGGAGTAAGCGAATGGCAAAGACACCCTAGGTTAGGTGGTAATGCCCAATTTTCTTGTTGATCCAGCAATCATAGGACACGCCACAATGTTTCACGAGTTGTGGCGTCCAAGGTCAGCCATTGACGATCCATAACCTGTCTCAAGCCCTCAGCTATGTGTTCACTGGGCATCGTACGGAAGCCATGTTTGCGGAACCAAGGGCCATTCCAAGGAGGCTCATGAAAAGTTGTTAAGGTCACTGCTTGAACCCCACTGCTTTCAGCATGCTCTATAACTGCCGTGAGAAGCTTTGCTCCAATCCCACTCCCTGAAGCATCCGGGTCGACGGAAATATTGTCTAAATATAAAAGCCCGTCCAGTGGTCGCATTGCCGCAAAGCCCATTATTTTCTGGCTTTCGCTATCGAGCGCCACTACGACCCGACAGGCTTCAAATCTCGCTGGGGGCAGTGCGGGTGTTTCAGCAATATGGGCGAGATTTGGAATGGCCTTGTAACGCAGACGTGCTTGAGCCGAGATACGGCATAAATCTGCAACATCATCTATGCCACTAAGCCGGAGTTGGTAGCTATGCATGCTTTCTTCTCTCATTAAGATCGCTGGACGAGTATTCCGCTTACCTCACATGACTCAGCCAGATACCCACTGATGCGGCAGCAGTAGCTCAATCTCGCTCGCCTGTTGCGTCGGCAGGCGCGTCAGCACATCTTTGAGATACGCATACGGATCATGCCCATTCATGCGCGCAGATTGGATCAAGCTCATGATCGCCGCCGCCCGTTTGCCGCTGCGTAGCGATCCCGCAAACAACCAGTTCGAACGCCCAAGTGCCCACGGCCGGATCTGATTCTCGACCGGATTATTGTCGATTGGCACAGCTCCGTCATCAAGGTAGCGCGTCAGCGCTACCCAGCGTTTAAGGCTGTAATCCAAGGTTTGGGCCGTCGCTGATCCGTTGGGCACAAGATCGCGCTGGGTCAACATCCACTCGTGCAGTGCTTTCGCCAATGGTGCTGCTTTTTCTTGTCGTATTCGCCAGCGATCCTCATCACTCATGTCTCGCGCTTGGCGTTCAACTTCGTACAAGCCGCCAATCGAGTGCAGCGCCTGTTCAGCCAGCTGGCTTTTATTTGCCACGTGCAGATCGAAAAACTTGCGACGGGCGTGAGCCATGCAGCCGACTTCGGTCATGCCTTTTTCGAAGCCAGCTTTGTAGCCAGCAAAGTCATCGCACACCAGCTTGCCGTTCCACGAGCCGAGGAAGTTACGCGCATGCTCACCGGCGCGGCTCGGACTGAAGTCATAGACCACAGCCTTGAGCGCCGAAAACGGTGTGGTGCAGTAAGCCCAGACATAAGCGCGGTGCGTTTTCTTCTGTCCGGGCGCAAGCATCTGCACCGGCGTCTCATCGGCGTGGACAACTTGCTGCGCCAGAACAGCTTCTCGCAAGGCATCAACCAGCGGCTGAAGCTGTACACCGGTTTGCCCAACCCATTGAGCCAGTGTGGAGCGCGGTATCGCTAAACCGGCGCGCCCGAAGACTTTCTCCTGCCTATACAGTGGCAAATGATCAGCGAACTTCGCCACCATCACATGAGCCAGTAGACCTGCAGTCGGAATGCCCTTGTCGATCACTTGGGCCGGTACCGGCGCCTGGATAAGTGTTTCGCACTGACGGCAGGCCCATTTTCCACGTACATGTTGCTCGACGGTGAACACGCCTGGCGTGTAATCCAGCTTCTCGCTGACGTCCTCGCCGATGCGCTGAAGCTTGCAACCGCAAGTGCACTGAGTGTTTTCTGGTTCGTGATGAATGACGGTGCGTGGAAACTGCGGCGGCAGCGGTGCACGCTTTGGTTTTTGGCGCACCTCTTCTGGAGCCGGAGCCGGCTGGAGTGCCGTCAGCTCAGCGTCGATAGCCTCAAGATCAGTGTTAAGTAGATCGTCGAGCAAGCTGCCTTGCTCAGGGCTGATCTGCTCGCTGCGCTTGGCAAACCTGTGCCGCTTGAGGATCGCGATCTCGTGAGTCAGCTGTTCGATGATGGTTTGATCGCGATGGATCTTCCTGCCCATGGTGTCGACCTTCGACATCAACTGCGCGCCCTCGCGGCGCAGTTGCTGCCGCAAGTCGAGACCATGGGCAAGAAGATCAACCGCGACCAAACGGTTATCGAGAAGCTGACCCACGAAATCGCACAGCTCAAGCGTTTCAAGTTTGCCAAGCGCAGCGAGCAGCTGAATCCAGAGCAGGCCAGCCTGCTCGATGACCTGATCGATACCGATATCGCCGCGATTGAAGCTGAGCTTCAAGCCTTGCAGGCGGCTCCAACGCAGCCTGAGAAAAAGCAAAAGCCTAAACGCGCGGCATTGCCGGCAGAGTTTCCGCGCACGTTGATCCATCACGAACCAGACAACACTCACTGCTCATGTGGCTGCGCGCTCAAGCGCATTGGTGAGGACATCAGCGAGAAGCTGGACTACACGCCTGGCGTATTTACCGTCGAGCGCCATGTCCGTGGCAAATGGGTCTGTGATGACTGCGAAACGCTGATCCAGGCACCCGTCCCCGCGCAGATCATCGATAAAGGCATCCCCACTGCCGGGCTGCTGGCTCAAGTGATGGTTGCCAAATACGGTGATCATTTGCCGCTGTATCGCCAGGAAAAGATCTTCGGTCGGGCTGGCTTTGCCATCCCGCGCTCGACCTTGGCCCAGTGGGTCGGCGCCTGCGGTGTGCAGTTGCAACCGCTGGTCGATGCCCTACGCGAAGTGGTGCTCACCCACGGCGTGGTGCACGCCGATGAAACACCGGTACAGGTGCTCATGCCTGGCGCGAAGAAAACCCATCGTGGCTACGTCTGGGCCTACGCGACCACCGCATCAGTCGATATCAGCGCAGTGGTGTACGACTTCAGCCCAAGCCGCTCGGGCGAGCATGCGCGCCACTTCCTGCAAGACTGGAAAGGCAAACTGGTGTGCGACGATTTTGGTGGCTACAAGGCCAGTTTCGCATTGGGGGTCACCGAAATCGGTTGCATGGCCCATGCTCGGCGCAAGTTCTTCGACCTGCACGCCACGAACAAAAGCACGCTCGCCGAGCAGGCACTGCGCTTTATCCAGTTACTGTACGAAATCGAAAGTGAGATCCGCGACCTGAAGCCAGATTTACGGCGACGAATACGGCAAGAAAAAGCCGTCCCCGTGATGGATATGCTGCACGCCTGGATGATCGCCCAGCGCGAGCTTGTGCACGATGGCGTGGCCATTGCCAAGGCCCTGGATTACAGCCTGAAACGCTGGACGGCATTGTCGCGTTATCTGGATGACGGCGCGGTGCCTATTGATAACAACCACATCGAGCAACAGATCCGGCCATGGGCTCTTGGACGCAAGAATTGGCTCTTCGCAGGATCGCTGCGCAGCGGCAAACGCGCGTCGGCGCTGATGAGCCTGATCCAGTCGGCCAAACTCAACGGGCATGACCCATATGCTTACCTGAAAGACGTCCTAACCCGGCTACCGACGCAGCGTGCAAGTGAGATCGCCGAGTTGTTGCCGCATAACTGGATGCCGTTGCGCGACTATAATGGCCGGTAGATTATGATCGAGCATCATCCGATCATTTGACTCTTTACTTATGAGTCAGAGCGAGTCGCACGCCTAGCCCGATGAACGTGAAACCGATCATTCTATCTATCCACCTCCTGACACGCGGGCTACTGCTGACTGCTCGTGCGGCTTTGGCCGCTAACCACGCGACGGTAATATCGTTGATTAGCCCCAGGAAGACAAAAACTGCGCCGAGCACCAAAAACGCAGCAGTTTTGTCAGCGCTATCGGGTGTTACGAATTGTGGAAAAAATGCGACGTAAAAAAGTAAGACTTTGGGATTAAACGCATTCGTCAGGAAGCCACGAAACAAAAGTGTCCTGTTTTTTAAACGGGGTGTACTAGGGCTGATGTGACTTGGAGCCGCTTTTGCGAAGATCGTCCGCACCCCCAGATAAACAAGATACATGCCACCTAGGTATTTAATCGCGATGAACGCTGATGGGGAAGTAGCCAGCAGGGCCGTGAGCCCGACCGCACAAAAAATCGTATGCAAGCATCCTCCCAAGGATACGCCCAAGGCCGACAAAATGCCGGCGCGCCTGCCATGCACCATGCTTTGGCCTGCAACGTAAGCGACGTCCGGGCCTGGCGTTGCATTGAGAGCGATTACTGCTAGTACAAACAACGGAAAGTGGACTATACCCAGCATGAAGGAATCCTTCCTCAGCGGTGATCAGCAACAATCTACCTGTTTTAAATCGATTTTCACTTTAGCCCTAAACGCTGGGATCAAGAAGATGTGTTTACCAGAAGGTAATCACGCGAGTGCTTTTTGACCGCCCCCCACCGGCTTTTTCAACAGAGTCGACCCGAGGCAGTTGTTCGCGAAGGACTGCGCACAGCTAGTTGCTGCCGCATGAGCGGATGCTCGCCCAAGCTCCGCAAGGCGTATTCCCGGGCCGCTTACGGTCTACTGCGAATATGCTAGCCGTCATCGTACCCCTCCAAGGTTCTACATATCTGCCAGATGAAGAGTCAATCGGCGTTGGCCTTGAGCCAGCCTGATAAAGTAAAGTCGATAGCTGCCTATTCCTTTCGGAAGCGTCGAGCCCTGCAGACCGCAGAGTTCAGCTAATGGGATGGCTGCGGAGCTCTACGGCCTGCTTACGCAACGGCTGCACCTTCTCCAATTGCGTTGCCGCCCTCACGAAAACCGTCAACCACGCTTTGTGACAGGCCTTTGATTCCTTCCATAAGACCATCAACCACGGCGGCAGGATTGTCTCTGACCGCATCGTCCTTGATTGCGACTAAATTTCAAACCGAACCGGCCGATACTAGCGGGCGGTCGGCCCAATTAGATGCCTATAGTGCAAAAAAGGTTCGAGGGTTTGTCCAGAGTTTCATCTCTCGATGCCATCCGGCCTCCGGTTGGTATTGTTAGTCAATCACTTCAAAAGCAAAGACTACGGTAGCCTCGCTGACTCGGCCAAAAGAAGATTTGCTCAAGCCAGTCGAGTGAAAGAGATCTATGACTCGCTGATTGAGCAAGGCGAACAATATGTCGCCGTTGTGGGGGACTTGAACGACACGCCAGGCAGCGACGCATTGAAGCCGCTCCTTGAAGATACGACGCTGAAGGATGCACTCACCCACCAACGTTTCGATGACGGCGGTTATCTTGGAAGATACGGCTCGTGCACAGCCGCCGACAAAATTGATTATTTATTGCTGTCGCCGGAGCTCTTTCTGAAGGTAAAAGCTGGTGGGGTTTACCGCAAGGGAATGTGGCCAGGTTCAAGACCGGTACGCTGGGAGACCTACCCGGAAATCATCAAGAAAGAAAATGCGGGGTCCGACCATGCTGCTGTGTGGGTAGATCTAGACATTTGAGCGCTTTGGAGCTAATCGCTGCTTTCGACCCGCCTTCGCAACCCCTACCGTTGCCTTCCCTTTCATAAACACGACACAATCTAGTTAAGCAGCCTGAACGACAGGCTGCTCAACACCCGGGGGTAGTAGTATTTCCAGGCGCCTCGTCGACAAGACTTACCGTATCTGGTACAGCACAGCAGCCCCCGGCTTGGGTTCGAAAGCCGGCACGGTGCGCTGCTCAAGTGGCATACCCTTGGCATCCCAAACTAAAGTGTCCGATGGGTACTCGTCCTTGCGGGTCATGGCGTCGATCTGCTTGACGATCACCTCCGAGCTTGCAGGCACTTCGGGGTTCCATTCAAATACGCCAACTCTGCCGTAGAACACAGCCGGCGCGTCGACATCGAGGCGCCGGTCGGGACACATGACCAGGCCGCGGTCAAGCATAACCCGCAACGCGCCGACAGGCACCGCCCTCACCGTGGGCGCGGTGCGCTCGGTGCTGTGGCCTGGGCAGACATTGGCCGAGCGAGTAACCATGTCCTCGACCACTTGACGATCGGATTGGGCCTGCGCCGAAAAGGCAACGGCGGACAGGGCGAGCACTACAAGATTTGACTTCCAGGGCACGCGAAATCTCCTATAGAAAACATACTCCAGCGTTGCGGACCGTCCCCCTGTAAAAACAGTACGTTGCCAGGGGGGCACACTTGAAGACTACCACGACATTAGTCTGCCCCACCTGCTGATACACACCATGGTGGTCACTTTAGAAAGCCACGCCATATCGTGTTCTATCGTGTGGGCCGGGTCGGTGATTAACCATTGGCAAGTACAACTTCACTTCCATGGCGTCATGAAGGAGATCTTACGTTCTCGATCACATCGTCCGTTAGCCCAGTCAGCATCGCTTCCGCGCGCCGCACGAGAAAGCAATGCGCAATGCCTGATATCCTTCCAACCAGGAATCCAAACCAGCGCTTCAAGGACGTCAATGAATCCGCAAAACATCGTGCGCTATTGGCACGCCGTCGAGCTACTGCAACCTCAGGCGGTCCCAAAGCTGAAGAAGCGCGACAGCGACTATCAGCCTTATTTCCAGGACATCCCCGCCTCCACCCAGATTCTGCCATGGATGCCAGGCAACTCCTTGAGCAGACAGCCCCTGCCCAACAAACGCGCATGGAGCCATACGCTCTATGCACATCTTTACGACAATCTGGATGTCTCCCGCCAGTTGGAGGCGCTCTATGGCGCAGACCAAGGCTACAAGGAGCCTCAACGTCGACAGTCGGCTCTGTTCGCATTGAAATTCAACGACCGGGGCATGATGGTGACCGACAGCCTGGTGTTGTCTAGCGAGGCGTGGTTTGTCGGCTGCGCCATCAACCATAAGGATTGGACTCGAGGCTTCGACGAAACCCAGGAGTTCCTTCGCGAACAGGCCAACAGCCTGCTTGGAGGTGTGGTCATGGCTGCCGACCTGGCAAGCATGACCGAGCTTATCCGCCAGGCCCTGGGGCTCGATACGTTGTTCGGCGACAAGCCGCGCATGCATCGCTTCCGCTCGGCGCCGATCAACCCGGACAAGCCCGAACATGAAGATGATCCGCTCAACAGTTTCCTGCTCAGCGACCTGGCCGATGTGGCCGATGCCCTCGCTCGCGGCAAGATCAGTGAACCGCTGGCCCGCTACCTTAGCCTGCACGATCCCAGTCAGCGGCTGCATCTAGACCAGTCCCGCGCGGACCTTGCGCTAATCGATCGCCTCGCCCCCTCGCGCTACGCCGTCGGCTGCTGGCCTGCCGAACGGCACCTGGGCCTCGTGCACTCCCAGCAACTGGCGGTCAACAGTCTGCTGCAGACGTTGGGCAACGACACCGGCGTGATGGGCGTCAACGGCCCGCCAGGTACAGGGAAGACAACCCTGTTGCGCGACCTGATTGCCGCCGTGGTGACGCAGCGAGCCGATGTGTTGGCTTCGCTGAGCAAGGCCTCGGAGGCCTTCGTCCAGAATGGCCGCGAATCTGCCAACGATGGCGGACGCGAGCGCTATGCTTACCAACTTGACCCGCGCCTGTTCGGCTTCGAGATGGTGGTGGCCTCTTCCAACAACGGTGCCGTCGAGAATGTAACTCTTGAGTTGCCCCAGCGCGACAAAATCGACCCGTCCTGGTTGCCCGATGCCGAATATTTCAGCGAGCTTGCCGAGCTAACCAGCGGCAGGCCTGCCTGGGGCCTGATCTCTGCAGCGTTGGGCAGCAAATCCAAGCGCACCCAGTTTGTCGAGCGCTTCTTCTATGGCAAACGTCCTTCTAAAGCGACGAAGTCAGAAAACGAGCCAGCGCCTCTAAACCTGGAACCTCTCGACAGCCAAGCCCCGGACGAAGACCTGTACACCGGTGAGCCTATGCTCGACAACCCGGAAGCGAACAACGAGCCGGCGCCCAAGGGCATGCGTGAGTGGCTGAACGAGCAGGCGCAGCAGATGAAGCTGCTCGCGCCTGCCGAAAAAGCCACCCTCTGGCGTGCCGCCGTCAAGCAGTACCAGGACGCCAAGGACGCCGAACAGGCGCTGCGTGCTCAGGTCAGCGACATCCTGGAACGGATCCAGGCCGTGATCAGTGCCAAGGCGCGGATCAGACAGAAGGAACAGGAGCGTCAGATACGCCTGACGCAACGCCGCAGCCTCGACGAGGAACAAACCACCCTTGAGATCCGGCAGCTAACGCCCGCCCGTGAGCAGCTGCAGCGTGAACTCCAAGCCCTCGAAGCGCACTTTGTACAAAAGCCCGGCCTGCTCGCCAACCTGTTTAGCCTATGGGGTGCTCATCGTAAGTGGTCCGTCCGGCAACGCCTGCTCGACAGCGCCCATGCCCTGGCCCGAGAGGCCTTCGACAGCGCCCAACGCCAACTGCAGCGACTCAGCGCCCAACTCAGCCAACTCAATCGACAACTGGCCACGGACGAACAGCAGATCAACGAAGCCATACGCCACGCCACCCTGCAAATCGACAAAGCTCGCAGCGTTGCCCAGGCCGGCCAGGCCGAACACCTGCTGATTTGGCTCACGCAAGGCCAGCTCGGCAGAGGCAGCGAGATCGAACTGCTCGAACCCTGGATCCTCGAAGGCTGGCGCCAGGCCAGGTCAAAAGTGTTCATCGAAGCGCTCAAGCTACATCGCACCTTCTTCCAGATCGAAGCCTCACGCCTGGGCAATAACTTGACCTTCATCACCAGCCTGCTGACCGGAAGCCGTTATCGTGGTGTGTCCCAAGCCGTGATGCGCTCGGCCTGGGCGTCGCTGTTCATGGTGGTGCCGGTGCTTAGTAGCACCTTTGCCTCATTCGCCCGCTCCTTCGGTAGCCTCGGTTGCGGCGAGATCGGCTGGCTGCTGGTGGACGAAGCCGGCCAGGCCACCCCGCAGGCTGCAGTGGGCGCGCTATGGCGCGCGCGCCGTGCCATACTGGTCGGTGATCCGCTGCAATTGGAGCCCATCGTCACCGTCTCCGACGCTGTGCTTGAGCACATGCGCACCCGCTATCAGGTAGACGCCCACTGGCTGCCCAACCGTCAGTCCGCCCAAACCCTTGCCGACCATGCCACCCCTTGGGGCCGCATGGCCGGCCCACAAGGCCAAAAATGCTGGGTCGGCCTGCCGCTGGTAGTGCACCGGCGCTGCGACAAGCCGATGTTCGACCTGGCCAACCGCATCGCCTACGACGGCGCAATGGTCTATGGCACCATTGCCCCGTCCGCGGCCAAGGAGACCCCAGCCCGCCTACCCACCGGTTGGGTGCACGCAAGCGGTCGCTCTTCCGGCAATTGGGTCGACAACGAAGGGCACGCCCTCGAACATCTGCTCGGGTTGCTTGATGCCGATGGCGTACCACCCGACAGTATCGCCGTCATTACACCCTTTCAGGACGTACGCAACCAGCTCAAGGACCGTCTCCCCGAGAAGATCGTACGAGGCACCATCCACACCATGCAGGGCAAGGAAGCCGCAGTCATCATCCTCGTCTTGGGCGGTAACAGCGAAAACGCCGGCGCTCGCAATTGGGCAGTTTCTCAACCTAACCTCCTCAACGTCGCCGCCACCCGCGCCAAGCGCCGGCTGTATGTGATCGGTGATCGCAATGACTGGAAGCAGCGTAATCTCTTCTGCAACGTCATGGACCTGCTACCCGCCCATCCCCAGATGACTGCCGATACACCCGCATGACAAAAGGCCGCCTCGAGTATTCGAGGCGGCCTGACGATTCAAGAAGCCACTACTGCAGTTTGAAGGAGGTATCGAAACTGGCACATCTAACCTAGATTATTTCGTTTCTCTGTCTTTGCGACGAGGGAATAGGTCATCTGTACTATTGATATAGATAGCTCTCCGTAATCAAATGGATCTGAGGAGCGTGCTTCGCTGAATCAACGTTGTTTCAGTGTTAACCACCCCCCACCGCTTTACTTATTCAGATGCAGTTGACAAGCAAAAAAGTGGGATCCCTGCCACAGGAATGGCGGCTCGTTTTGACAACCGCTGCCCCTTCACCGGCTAGCCCGTAGAGCGACAGAGTGATAGAGGAAGTCTCCATGAGTAAAAAAACGAAGAAAACACGTTGGACCATTGGAACTGCTCTCGCCCTTTCAGTGGGGCTCGCGTTTAGCGGCACGGCAAGTGCCTTTACCTTTGAACACGGCTGGAGTTGCCAGAATAAGTGGTATCAAATGGGGCTTATCGAGCTGATTGCTTGTGGGGGTGGAGGCGATGGTTAATTCTTTTGGCTTTTTACTCGTGAATGCACATGTAACAAAATCCTTAGCCAACTAATAACCAGGGCGTTACACATAATATGCAACGCCCTATCAAAACCATAAGCATCTAAAACACTTCTCCACCTTCTGATTAAAAGCACACACTGAGTGCAACCTAGCAAGACCGATGGTGCTTATTGCAACTTTACTTAAAATTCCAATCCACTCAAGGAATGACTGTATGGTTTTTTATAAAGCACCACTACTCACACTCCTCTCTCTGCTTACACTTTCCTTATCGGGGTGCTCTACAATTGCACCTGAACGTTCCGCCGCAAGTGAACTTATGGGAAAAAACATTCAGGAGGCATAGAAAAAATTTGGCAAGCCTTCTTTAACCTTAACAGAGCACTCAGTAAGTTCAAGTCATGAGCTGTATGGACAAAAAATATACGTATTCGACAGCTATGGAACTAATTACGACCAGCAAACAGCTGTAGGCTCATATATGGACACATCATCTGGACAGCCAATCAACGTGCAGCAGATTCAAACAAAAAATATTCAGGAGCGCTGCACCGTCTCATTCTGGGTTAAAAACGACAGCAGCGTAATAGATTATTATGAAGTGAAGGGGAACTGTGGGATATCTGGATCGGGACTAGGCAACACTGGAGCCCTTCATTATATGGGCATCAATTAAGAACATTAATTAGGGAGAATCCGCCGCCACCCAGTACGTCCCCTCGATGATGACGTAGGGTTCGCTAAACGCGCTTTGTTCTTCTCGTACGGGCTCGATTGCCAGAACAGCTATATTCCAGAAATGTGGGACTTTTTCTGAGGTGGCTGCAGTCTACCTCCTCTCCCGTTGCAGTTGCCCTGGGTCACCCTGCGGCAACTTTGCCCCGTTCGCTGGTCTGAAAAATGTTCCTAAGAAAGATTCGGATCGCCCCCCGGGCATCGGGTGTGCGAAACCTCACGGACGGCCTCCTTTTAACGACGCTCCGCTTTCCAGATCAGCAATCAAAAAATCCCTGAACGCAGAAACCGCCGCCGGTAAATTGCGGCCCGCCATGCTTTGCAGTTCTATACGTCGTGCCTGCATGCCTTCATCGAGGATCGGCACGCATTGCAGGGCCTTGTCCGCTACCTGTTTTTGCAAGGTCATTTCGCTGGCCAGGCTGATAACGCCTTCTTCGCGGACGAAGCTATAGAGCGCGGCCACATAATTGGTGGTCAACACCGGGTCGAACAACAACCCCTGTACACCGCAACAGATGTCGAACAGCTGCCGTATCGTGGTGTCAGCCTTGGGTAACGCAATGGGCCAGGGCTGCAGCTCAGCGAGGCTGACCGCTTCGCGCCCGGCCAGGGGATGGGAATTGGCGACCACGGCAAAAATCGCCCCGCTCATGACATGTTCGACCTTGATTTCACTTTGCGGCGTCAGGCTGAAGGTCATCGCCAGATCGGCTTCGCCGGAACGCACCTTTTCGGTCGCTTCGGCCGGCGCACAGACCTCCAATGTGAAATGAATACCCTGATACTCACGCCTGAATGCGCTGATGCTCCGGGGCATGTACTCCAGTGCAAACCCTTCCGAGCAGGCAACATGCACATGGCCCCGCTGCAAGCCGTGCAGCTCGGTGATCTCAAGCACTACCTGCTCGGCCTCAAGCTGCGACTTGCGCGCATAAGCCGCCAGTCGCGCCCCCGCCTCGCTGAGCACCATGCCTCGGGCACGGCGCTCGAACAGGCTGGCGTCCAGAGCCAACTCGAGCTTGGCAATTTGTCGGCTCACCGCTGAGGCTGCGACGTTCAAGCGCACCGAGGCTTCGCTGATCGATCCGCATCGCGCCACTTCCAGAAAATAACGCAGTGCCGTGGACTGCACACCATACAGCTGCATCGGCGCCTCCAGGGAATTGCCTTTTCGGCAACGCAAGTATCGAAATATTATTCTTGTGGCATTGATAGCCTTTCCCTACATTCGTGTATATACCAAAAAACATGACCTGACCGCTTCATCCTCCTTTGCGCATTTGCGATTCGCTGCCCTTTGATTCAACCACTCTCGCCAACGGAGACGACGGCATGGGCATCAAAGGTTTCGCCTGCAGCATTGCGCTGGCAGGCCTCATCAGCAGTTTTCCGGCGCATGCCGGTAAAGCCAACGACACCCTGGTTTACGCTTCCGACAGCGAGCCTGAAAACATCAGTCCCTATCACAACGATTTGCGCGAAGGGGTGATTCTCGGCCGGCTGATCTGGGACAACCTGATCTACCGCGATCCCAACAGCGGCGAATACAAACCCATGTTGGCTACCCGCTGGACACAGGTTGACGACACCACCCTCGACTTCGAGCTGCGCAAAGGCGTCAAATTTCACAACGGCGACGCCTTCACCGCCGACGACGTGGTGTTCACCCTCAACTACGTGGTATCGCCTGAAGCGAAAGTCGTTACCGTGCAAAACGTAGACTGGATCAAGAGCGCCGAAAAAACCGGTGACTACAGCGTCCGCCTGCATTTGAAGAAACCTTTCCCTCCGGCATTGGAATACCTGTCCAACGCCGTTCCGATGTTTCCCAAGCAGTACTTCGAGAAAGTCGGCCTGGCTGAGTTCAGCCGCAAGCCAGTGGGTACCGGGCCGTATAAAGCCGTGTCGGTGGTGGCTGGCGAAGGCGTGACCATGGAGATCAACAAGGACTACTTTCCGGACAGCCCACAAGGCAAGCCGCATATCGGCCACCTGAAGTTCCGGGTGATCCCGGATGCGGAAACCCGCCTGGCAGAGTTGATGACCGATGGTGTCGACTGGACGTGGCGTGTGACCCCGGATCAGGCAGTCGACCTCAAAGGTATGCCGAACCTGACCGTGACCAGCGGCGAAACCATGCGCATCGGTTTCCTGATTCTCGATGCTCGGGGCACCTCCACTGAAAACTCGCCGATGAAGCACCTCAAGGTACGCCAGGCCATCAACCATGCGATCAACCGCAATGCGCTGGCCACGCAATTGGTGGGTGGCGAAGCCAAGCCTTTGCAGGTGGCCTGTTATCCAGGCCAATTCGGTTGCGATACCACCGCGGCCACGGTCTACAACTACGACCCGGCCAAGGCCAAGGCGCTGCTCGCCGAGGCCGGCTACCCCAATGGCTTCGAGACAGAAATCTTCGCTTATCGC
Source organism: Pseudomonas sp. R3-56 (assembly GCF_051132075.1). NCBI lineage: Bacteria > Pseudomonadati > Pseudomonadota > Gammaproteobacteria > Pseudomonadales > Pseudomonadaceae > Pseudomonas > Pseudomonas sp. R3-56. Next base: position 3,775,633 of record NZ_CP071657.1, read on the forward strand.
GACCGGGATTACGTCGAAGCCATCATTGGCAACCTGCGGGCCGTGGGCATCAACGCCAAACTGCGCTACTTGAAGTACGCCGCCCTGCGCGATCAGCAACGTGGCGGCAAGGTGCCCATGTCGTTTCAGGCCTGGGGCTCGTTCTCGATCCTCGACACCTCGGCGTCGGCCGGCACCTGGTTCAAGGGCAACCCGGACGACAACATCAAGGACCCGCAAGTCCAGGGCTGGTTGCAGACCGCTGACAACGCCCTCGACCCGCAATTGCGCAAAGACAACTACCGCATGGCGTTGCAGCGCATCAGCGAACAGGCGTACTGGGCACCGCTGTTCAACTACTCGATGAACTACGCCTACACCGCCGATCTGGCGTTCACGCCGTATCCGGATGAGCTGCCGCGTTTCGTTCAGTCCAGCTGGAAGTAATCCGCCACCGAGCGGATTGATCGAGGTGCCGTGGCGCGCGAACTGACCCGCACCACGGACACGTCCTCACACCTGTCATCCATTGGATATGAGGAAACTTGCCATGCTTGGATTCCTTCTGCGCCGTCTGGGCATCGCCATTTGCGTTGCCATTACCGTGTCGGTGATCAGCTTTTCTCTGTTGCACTTGTCCGGCGACCTGGCCACGGCCATTGGCGGACCTGAAGCCACCAGCGAGCAGATCGAACAGATCCGCGTGCAGTACGGTTTGAACAAACCACTACCGACCCAGTACTTCAACTGGCTGGGCGACTTGTTGCGGCTGGACCTGGGCAACTCGTTTTTCTTTCAGGAGTCGGTCTACAACCTCGTCGCCAGCCGCTTGCCGATTACCCTCGGGTTAGGCGCCATGGCGCTGGCTATCGCCTTGCTGGTAGCGATTCCACTGGGCGTGCTGGCCGCGGTCAAACGCGACACCTGGATTGACCGATTGGCCTTGAGCATCGCCGTGCTGGGTCAGGCAATGCCAAGTTTCTGGTTTGCGCTGATGCTGATTGTAGTGTTCGCGGTGACGCTCAAGTGGCTGCCGGTGTCCGGCAACTCGACGATGCTGCACTTCGTCATGCCGGCCATTGCCTTGGGTTATTACGCGACGCCGGCAATTATGCGTCTGACCCGTGCCGGCATGCTCGATGTGCTCAGTTCCGATTACATCCGCACCGCCCGCGCCAAGGGCCTGCGCCCTGCCCGCGTGTTGTTCAAGCATGCGCTGCGCAACGCCTTGATTCCGGTCGTCGCACTGGCGGCGGTGGAGTTTGGCTTCATGCTCGGCGGTTCGGTAGTGATCGAAACCGTGTTCTCCCTGCAAGGTATCGGACAGCTCGCCTGGGACGCCATCGCCCGTGACGACTTTCCTGTCGTACAGGCCGTGGTCCTGCTCATCGCGGTGATCTACATCATCCTCACCTTGCTGGCCGATGTGCTCAACGCACTGCTCGACCCGCGCATTCGCGTGCGCTAGGAGGCTTACATGAGCACCCCCACTACCCTCGCGATCAATGACTACCTGCCACCCCCCAGCAGCCTGAGCCGCGTACTTGGCAAGAGCTTTCGCCATCGTGGCTTCGCCATCGGCACGGTGTTGTTGCTGATCATCTTCACGGGTGCACTGTTCGCGCCGTGGCTGGCACCTTATGACCCGTATGCGCAAGACGTGATGCTGCGTATGAAACCGCCGGTATGGATGGCCAACGGCACCTGGGAATACGTCCTGGGCACCGACAAGCTGGGCCGTGACTACCTGTCACGACTGCTCTACGGCGCACGTATCTCACTGTTCATCGGCATTGCCGCGGCGCTTATTTCCGGCTTTATCGGCACCGTCATGGGGCTATTGGCGGGTTACTACGGCGGCAAGGTCGATGCGTTTATCAGCTACCTGATCACCACCCGGCTGGCGATGCCGGTCGTGATGGTCGCACTGGCCTCGGCCTCGCTGATGGGCGGCTCGCTGAAAGTGGTGATTGTGCTGCTCGGCTGCCTGCTCTGGGATCGCTTCGCGGTGGTGGTCAGGGCTTCGGTGCAACAGATTCGCGATGCTGAATATGTGGCTTCGGCCCAGGCGCTGGGCTGTTCGACCCTGCGCATTCTGGTCAGTGAAATCCTGCCCAATCTGGTCGGCGCATTGATCGTCGTCGCGACGCTGGAAATGGCACACGCGATCCTGCTGGAGTCGGCACTGTCGTTCCTCGGGGTGGGTGTGCAGCCGCCAACGCCGTCCTGGGGCTTGATGATCGCCGAAGGCAAACCCTACATGTTCTTTTCCCCGTGGGTCATCGCCATTCCCGGCGTCGCCCTGATGATTCTGGTGCTGGGCATCAACCTGGTCGGCGATGGCCTGCGCGATCTGATCCTGCCCGACGGCCGTAGCTGATAGACAGCCGTAACTGATAGATGCCGTAACTATAGAAGGTACCGAACATGGCACTACTCCATGTAGAAAACCTGCGCGTGGATATCCCCATGGGCAACCGCCCGACGCCGGATGACATGCTGCATGCGGTGCGCGGTCTGACCTTTGAAGTCGAGCGCGGTGAAATGTTGTGCATCGTCGGCGAATCCGGCTGCGGTAAATCCTTGACGTCGCTGGCGCTGATGGACCTGTTGCCACGCAAGGCCAAGCGCACGGCGTCGCGGCTGATGCTGGACGGCATCGACATGATCGGCCAGAGCGAACGGCACATGTGCGACCTGCGCGGCAACCGCCTGGCGATGATCTTCCAGGAACCGATGACCTCGCTGAATCCGGCCTACAGCATTGGCGATCAACTCAGCGAAGTGCTGACCCGGCATCGCAAGGTGTCGCGCAAGGAAGCCCTGTTGCGCGCCGGGCAGATGCTGGAGAAAGTCGGCATCAGCAATGCCACCGAGCGCTTGCGCCAGTACCCGCATCAACTGTCTGGCGGTTTGCGCCAGCGGGTGATCATTGCCATGGCGCTGATGTGCGAACCGGACCTGATCATTGCCGATGAGCCCACCACTGCATTGGACGTGACCATTCAAGCGCAGATCCTGCACCTGATTCGCGACATTCAGAAAGAGCTCGGCCTGGCGGTGATCTTCATCACCCACGACCTGGGACTGGTGGCGCGAATCGCCGATCGGGTCGCCGTGATGTACGCCGGGGAAATCGTCGAAACCGCCCCTGCCTTGCAGCTGTTCGAGAACCCGCAGCATCCGTACACACGTGGTCTGCTGGCCAGTATCCCGATCCCGGGCCAGACCAAACCGGGGGCGGCGCTGGGTTCGATTCCAGGTCTGGTGCCAAGCCTGGTAGGCGAACAGCAAGGGTGTGCGTTCCGCAATCGTTGCGGTCAGGCGATACCGGCCTGCGCGCAAGACATCCCCGAAGTCGAGCAGGACGGACACATGGCGCGCTGTCTGTTCGCCGCACCAGCCCCGGCACCGATTCGCCTTCAGGAGCGTGCACGGTCATGAAAAAAGACATCGCTTTGGAGCTGTGCGACATCCGTCGCGAGTTTCGGATCAACCAGGGCTTTTTCAAACCCGCCGCCACCCTGAAGGCCGTGGATGGCGTTTCCCTGCGGCTGATGCGGGGCGAGACCCTCGGCCTGGTGGGTGAGTCCGGTTGCGGAAAAAGTACCCTGGCAAAGCTGCTGCTCGGCCTGTTGCCGCCTACCAGCGGCGATGTGCTGGTCAATGGTAAACATCTGGCGGCGACGGATCGCAAGACAATGTCCCGGCACATCCAGCCGATATTCCAGGACCCGTATTCTTCGCTGAACCCACGCAAGACGCTGCGCGAAATCATTACCCTGCCGCTGATCGTGCATGACATCGGCAGCCCCGCCGAGCGGCGCAAGAAGACCGAAACGATGCTCGATGTGGTCGGTCTGCCCAAGCGGGTGATCGACAGCTACCCGAGCCAGTTGTCCGGCGGACAACGCCAGCGCGTCTCGATCGCACGCGCGCTGATCATGCGCCCCGATGTGTTGATCTGCGACGAGCCCACCTCGGCACTGGATGTGTCGGTGCAGGCGCAGATCCTCAACCTGCTGCAAGACCTCAAGCGCGAATTCGGCCTGACCTATCTGCTGATCAGCCACAACCTCGCGGTCATCGAACACCTCGCCGACCGGGTCGCGGTGATGTACCTGGGGCGCATCGTCGAAGAACGTACGCGCGAAGCGTTGTTTGCCGAACCCGGCCACCCTTATACCCGCGCCTTGCTGGACTCGGTGCTCACCCCCGATCCGCGTCTGGGCATTCCCGACATCGGCCTGCACGGCACCTTTCCCAATCCGATGTCACCGCCGTCCGGTTGCGCGTTTCACCCGCGCTGCCCGAGCTGCTTCGCACCCTGCAAAACGGCCTACCCGGCCAATGATTCCATTATCGGCGGCAACGTGCGTTGCCACCTTCACGACAGTCCCGCCCAAACACTGGAGCTTGTCCACTCATGAGTCGTTCATTGGCCATCAGCAACACCACCGCGCAATTCGACAACGGCGCTTTTTTAAACCTGCTCGAACGCAGCGTCGCCTTGCACACCGAAAGCCAGGCATCGGACAGCCAGCCCGAGTTGTATCGCTACCTCAATGACTTCATCACCCCGCATGTCGAGGCAATGGGCTTCAGCGTCAAGATCTATGACAACCCGGTGGCAGAGCGTGGCCCCTTCATGATCGCCACACGCATCGAACATCCGGAACTGCCGACCGTACTCAGCTACGGCCATGGTGATGTGGTGCGCGGCTATGAAGCGCAATGGCGTGAAGGCCTGTCCCCGTGGCAAGTCACTGTCGAAGGTGATCGCTGGTACGGCCGCGGCACGGCGGACAACAAAGGCCAGCACTTGATCAACCTGACCGCGCTGGAGCAAACGCTCAAGGCTCGCGACGGCAAGCTGGGTTTTAACGTCAAGCTGCTGCTGGAAATGGGCGAAGAAGAAGGCTCGCCGGGCTTGAACGCGTTCTGTGCCGCCCACAGCGAAGAGCTTGCGGCAGATATCTTCATCGCCTCGGACGGCCCGCGCCTGGCGGCATCACGACCGACGATTTTTCTCGGCTCACGCGGGGTGTTCAATTTCGAGCTGGTGGTCAATTTGCGCGAAGGCGCCCATCACTCTGGCAACTGGGGCGGCTTGCTGGCCAACCCAGGCATCATTCTGGCCAATGCCATCGCCAGCATGGTCGATGAACAGGGCCGGGTGAAAGTGGCAGGCCTACAGCCCGAGTCACTGCCGGAACCGGTTCGCCGGGCACTGGCTGATATTGATGTGGGCGGCGGCCCGGGCGATCCGGAAATCGACGCCAACTGGGGTAACCCACAGCTCTCGCTGAGCGAAAAGGTGTTCGGCTGGAACACCCTCGACGTCATCGCCTTCAAGACCGGCAACCCGGATGCCCCCGTGCATGCGATCCCTGGTAGAGCCAATGCCCACTGCCATATCCGCTTCGTAGTGAACAGCGACTACACGACCTTTATCCCGGCGGTTCGTGCCCACCTGGATGCCCATGGCTTCAGCAATGTCGAGGTCAAGCAAAGTCGCATCGATGTGATGCATGCCACTCGGCTGGACCCGCAAAGCCCGTGGGTCAATTGGGCGCTCAGCTCGTTGACACAGACCACCGGTAAAAAACCTGCGCTGCTGCCAAACCTTGGGGGCTCGCTGCCCAACGACGTCTTCGCCGACGTGCTTGGCCTGCCGACCTTGTGGGTACCGCACTCGTACCCGGCCTGCTCGCAACATGCGCCGAATGAGCACTTGTTGGCGCCGGTGGTCAAGGAAAGCCTGCAAATCATGGCCGGTCTGTTCTGGGACCTGGGCAACGATGCGGCACGCCTGACTCAGGAGCACCAGTTGCGGGAGCAGGCGCAATGAGCGACTCGCCACAACAGGCGCTGGACTGGCTTGCCGGCCAGCGCCACGCCATGGAGTCGCTGCTACAACGTATCGTTGACACCGACTCCAACAGCTATGACAAGGCGGGCGTCGACGCGGTGGGCGCGCTGCTCGCGACGGAACTGGAAGCCGACGGCATCCTGCTCAAGCGCATGCCGGTCGATGATTTTGGCGACGTGCTACTCGCAGAGGTGCCAGGCGCATCTGGAAAGCCGGTGCTGTTGCTGGGCCATCGCGACACGGTGTTTCCCAAAGGCACCACCTCGACGCGCGGCTACAGCCGCGCTGCCAACCTCGCCTATGGCCCCGGCGTCGCCGACATGAAAGGCGGCCTGGTGCTCAATTGCTTCGCGCTCAGGGCACTCAAGCGCGCCGGTCAGTTGCCCTACCCGGTGCAGGTCCTGTACACCGGCGACGAAGAAATCGGCTCCGGCAGCGCCAGGACCCATATCGAAAAAGCCGCCCGTGGCGCCCGTGCCGTGCTCAATACCGAACCCGGCCGGGCCAGCGGCAACGTGGTCAGCGCACGCAAAGGCGGCGCCACGCTGATCATCGAAGTCAGCGGCCGCGCGGCGCATGCCGGGGTCAACCATGCCGACGGCGCCAGTGCCATCGAAGCCCTGGCACGCAAGATCGTCAAGCTCCATGCCTTGACCGATTACACAGCAGGCATCACGACCAATGTCGGCCTGATAGCCGGTGGCACCTCCAGCAACACCGTCGCGCCCAGCGCCTCTGCCCGGCTGGATGTGCGCTTCATCGAACTCAAGCACTGGGATCAACTCTTTACCGAAATTCAGGCCATCGTCGCAGAGGAAGAACTGGCAGGCACCCGCGCCATCCTCAAGGAAGCGACAACCTTTCTACCAATGGAAGCCTGTCACAGCGAACGGCTGCTGCAAATCTACCAACAAGAAGCGCTGGCGCTGGGTTTCAGCGTCGAAGGTGAGTTCACCGGCGGTTGTGCCGACTCCGGATTCACAGCAAGCCTGGGCATTGCGACCCTGTGTGGCCTCGGGCCAGTGGGTGGCAAAGTCCATACCGACCGTGAATATCTGGAACTGGACACGCTGGTGCCTCGCGCTCTGGCGTTGGTGGCGACCATTCTGGCGGTCGGTGATAACTGTTGATTGCCCGGTTTCAAGCGTCCCAAGGGGCCACCGCGTCAACATCAATCGCGTAGCGTTCAATGGCCTCGGCACATACATTGGCATCGAGGCGCGCAGTGTTCACCAATGCAGTCAATGCACTCAGGACAATCTGGTGGCGGTCCACTTCGAAGAACCTGCGCAGCTGACTGCGGGTATCGCTGCGGCCAAATCCATCGGTGCCGAGTACCGTGTAGTGGGCGTCGAGATAACTGGCGATCAACTGCGGCAGGGCGCGAACGTAGTCGGTGCAGGCAATGATCGGCGCCGAGTCGTTGAGCGACACCTGGACATGACTGCGGCGCGAAGGTTGTCCAGGATGCAGTCGATTCCAGCGCTCCACTTCGCGCGCATCACGAGCCAACTCGGTGAAGCTGGTCACGCTCCAGACCTGGCTGTCGACACCCCAATCGCTGGCCAGCAACTCGGCGGCGCCAATCACTTCGCGCAGGATGGCGCCGGAGCCCAGCAACTGCACACGTCCACGCGCACCCTCGACTTCATGCCCGGCGAACCGATACATGCCCTTGATAATCGCCTGTTCGACGCCGTCAGGAAGGCTGGGCTGCGGGTAGTTCTCGTTCATCAAGGTGACGTAATAAAACTCGTCCACCTGACGCTCCAGCATCTGGCGCATGCCGTGATCCAGGATCACCGCGAACTCGCAGGCGAATGCCGGATCGTAAGCCCGGCAATTGGGGACCATCGCCGCCATCAGATGACTGTTGCCGTCCTGGTGCTGCAGACCTTCACCGCCCAATGTCGTGCGGCCGGCGGTGGCCCCGAGCAGAAAACCGCGAGCCCGTTGATCCGCTGCGGCCCAGATCAGGTCGCCGATGCGCTGGAAACCGAACATCGAGTAATAGATGTAGAACGGCAGCATCGGCAAGCCATGCACCGAATAGCTGGTCGCTGCTGCAACCCAGGAACTGATCGCCCCTGCCTCGCTGATGCCCTCTTCGAGAATTTGGCCGTCCAGCGCTTCTCGATAGCTCAGGATCGAGCCGATGTCTTCCGGCTCATATCGCTGCCCCACGCTGGAGTAAATGCCGATCTGCTTGAACAGGCTGGCCATGCCGAACGTACGCGCTTCATCCGCCACGATCGGCACGATGCGCGGGCCCAGTTGTTTGTCCCGCAGCAAACCACTGAGCATTCGCACGAACGCCATGGTGGTAGACATCTCCTTGCCATCCGCGGCAATGGCAAACGTGCCATAGCTGCTGACGTCAGGCACCGCCAATGATTCGGCGGTCGAAGGACGCGATGGCATGTACCCGCCCAATGCACGGCGACGCTCATGCAGATAGCGCATTTCAGCACTGTTTTCAGCGGGCTTGAAGAAGCTCAACGAGGCGGCCTGCTCATCGGTCAGCGGCAGGTTGAAACGTTTGCGGAACGCGATCAGCGCCTCCTTGTCGAGCTTCTTCTGCTGGTGCACGGTCATCTTGCCCTGTCCGGCATCGCCCATGCCGAAGCCTTTCTTGGTCTGCGCCAGAATCACAGTGGGCTTGTTGCCTTCGCGCAGTGCGCTTTGATAGGCGGCGAAGATCTTCACCATGTCGTGACCGCCCCGTTTCAGACGATCGATCTGCTCATCCGTCAGGCCGTGTACCAGATGGGCCAATGCCTCGTTCTGGCCAAAGAAATGTTCCCGGTTGAAGCGCCCGTCTTTGGCCGCGAACGTCTGGAACTGCCCATCGACAGTACTGGACAGCGCCTTGACTAGCGCGCCATCTGTATCGCGCGCAAACAAACTGTCCCAGTCGGAACCCCAGACCAGTTTGATGACGTTCCAGCCTGCCCCACCAAACAACGCCTCCAACTCGTCAATGATGCGTCCATTGCCACGAACCGGCCCGTCCAGCCGTTGCAGGTTGCAATTGACCACCCAGACCAGATTATCCAGCCCTTCCCGGGTGGCCATCGTCAGCGCCGACATGCTTTCCGGCTCATCCATTTCGCCGTCGCCAAACACGCCCCAGACGGTTCGACCCGTGGTGTCTTGCAGGCCCCGGTGCTCCAGGTAACGCATGAAACGCGCCTGGTAGATCGAACTGATTGGACCAATGCCCATGGAGCCCGTCGGAAACTGCCAGAAATCCGGCATTAGCCAAGGATGCGGGTAACTCGACAACCCTCGGGCGCCCTTGGCGCATGCGCCGATCTCTTGCCGATAATGCATTAGGTCCTTTTCTTCCAGGCGGCCCTCGAGGAACGCCCGGGCATAGACCCCTGGCGCCGAATGCGGTTGATAGAACACCAGATCGCCACCGTTGCTGTCGGTCCGCGCTTTGAAAAAATGATTGAAGCCCACTTCGAACAAGTCCGCCGCGCTGGCATAACTGGCGATATGTCCGCCCAATTCGCCATAAGCGTGGTTGGCCCTGGCAACCATCGCCAACGCGTTCCAGCGCATGATCGAGGCCAGCCGTTCTTCGATGGCCAGGTCCCCTGGAAATACCGGCTGGCGCTCGACACCGATGGTATTGATGTAGGGCGTGCCATGGCTGGGCCGCCAATCGATGTCCGAGGCGCTTGCCACAGTCATCAGCATGTCGAGGATCTGCTTGGCCTGAACCGCGCCGCTATGGGCGATAACCGACAGCAAGGCGTCCCGCCATTCAGCAATTTCTTGAGCATCTTCGGTGGCCTGGCCCGGCCATTGGGCGTGAATATCGGACAGGTCGTTCATGGGCATATCCTGCAAATGTCGGGTAACGTTTCAAGGCGTGAATAGCTCAATCGGGCGAGTTTCTTGACCTGCTCTACCGCTTCAATCACGGAGCGCTCGGCCCAGCTGCCTTGCCCTATCTGGTAGATGCACGGATTGCCAATGGAAAGATCATTTAACAGAGACTCTTCCAGTTCACCGCAAACGAGAAAGCTGTAATCACACCCCGCGACGTGTACTTCAACGCACCTTTGCGCCCCCCTGCCTGAAGGCTCAACCTGTACCAGCGCGATATTGTCAAAACAGCTGAACCCGTGATGCATCAGGTCAATATGATCACTGTCCATTGCGGACACGATGACCACGATGCGCGTACAGCTCGAAGGCTCACGCATCCACTTCAGGGTTTTAGAACGACAGTCGGCAGATCGGCTCATGGATGTGGCCTTTCTATTTGGAGAATAAATTCAGGCGAGAATGGCGATGACATCTGCTAGCTGAAACAACGTTCCTGCAACCCGCTTTTCACCAGTGTCCGGGTCACCGATAAAATCTCTTCCACCTGTTTATCGATCGCTGCCTGGGAGGCTGCGTCTCCCAGCTTGAGGACACGCAGTGGGTGTCCGCAGACTGATCCCAGCCAGGTCAGACGGGGTATCGGGGTGTCTTCGATATCCAGTAAAAAACAACCTTTGGAGATACCGTGCAGCAGTTGGCTGGCCCGACAGGTGCTAGCCGGCACCGGCTCTATCGAGTGGGCCCCAAACTGCAGCCAGTCGAGCATGAATGCCTTGGATTGCTGGACCACCAGATAGGCAACCTGGTCCCAGTCGTCGATCGCCATGTGCAACGAGTCAATCATGTACTTGGGCAACGCTGCGCTGGTCACGATGACAACGCCGGTATCCGCCAGGGGTTCTTTCACCCAGATTGCAGACTGCGATAACGCATGCATGATGGTACTCCCGGTGTGATTCCTGAGCCTGGCTGACGCAATTCCCCGTGGGGAGCTTGCTCGCTCCCACAGGGGCTCCCACAGATGACTCCAAAAGCAGCGCCACACTTAGCCGTTACGAAACAGGAAGCTGTAAGCGTTCAGCGCCGGCACCCCGCCCAGGTGCGCGTAAAGCACTTTCGAGCCTTCGGGGAATTCACCACGACGCACCATTTCAATCATGCCGTGCATCGATTTTCCTTCGTACACCGGATCGGTCAGCACGCCTTCAAGGCTGCCGCACAGACGGATGGCCTCCAAGGTGCCTTCGTTGGGCAAGCCATATTCCGGGTAGGCGAAACGCGTATCGAGCACCACATCCTCCTCGGTAATCTCGCGTCCCAGGTCCACCAGCTCAGCGGTGTGGCGGGCGATGCGCAGGATCTGTGCCTTGGTCTGTTCCGGCTTGGCCGAAGCATCAATGCCAATCACATTTTTTGAACGACCGTCAGCCGCGAAACCGACCACCATGCCCGCCTGCGTACTGCCGGTCACCGAGCAGACCACGATGTAGTCAAACTTGAAGCCCAGTTCTTTTTCCTGCTGCCGCACTTCTTCGGCAAAGCCGACAAAACCGAGGCCGCCATAAGGGTGCTCGGAACAACCCGCCGGAATCGGAAACGGTTTGCCGCCCTGCTCCACGACATCGCTCATGGCCTTTTCCCAACTTGGCCGAATGCCGATATCGAAGCCAGCTGCATCAAGCCGCACGTCAGCGCCCATGATTCGCGACATCTCGATGTTGCCTACCCGGTCATACACCGCATCGGAATAGTTCACCCAGTTTTCCTGCACCAACACGCACTTCATGCCCAAGTGGGCAGCGACTGCGGCAACCTGGCGGGTCTGGTTCGACTGAATGCCACCGATGGAGACCAGCGTATCGCAGCCTTGCTCGAGCGCTTCGGGAATGAGGTATTCGAGCTTGCGTGTCTTGTTCCCACCAAAGGCCAGGCCACTGTTGCAGTCTTCACGTTTGGCATACAGCTCGACCTTGCCCCCCAGATGTTTACTCAGGCGCTTCAAGGGCGTGATGGGCGAAGGACCGAAGGTCAATGGATAACGTTCAAAACGATTCAGGTTCATGACTCTGCTCCTTGATATTGGATATCCAAGCGCCAGACCGAAAGGAAAAAGGGCCGCATTGAAGGCTCTTTCAGGAGGGCTTCGATGAGTTCAATATTAAGAAGAATCGGAAAAATATGTGTTGCAAGTTTTTATCGCTTGGCGAAACATAATTTCCATCAGATGGCACTTAACATACTTTTAATGTGTAGAAATCAATATGAAAGCAACAAATACTCACAAGAAGCCGGGCGTTTCAGCCCCAATGCCGCAGCCACTGGATCGAACCGACCGCGCCATTCTCAAGGCCCTGCAACGAGATGCCTCCATCTCCAATGTCACGCTTGCAGAGAAGGTGAAATTGAGTGCCCCTGCTTGCCTAAGGCGTGTCGAACGGCTCAAGCAGGCCGGCCTGATCAAGAACATCGTCGCACTGCTGGACAATGAAGCGCTGGATGCGGGGATGGTGGTACTGATCGGCGTAGTGCTGGACCGCTCCACACCGGAATCCTTCGCCGCATTCGAGGCAGCCGCCCAAAAAGTGTCCGGCTGCATGGAGTGCCATGTGGTGACGGGAGAGTTCGACTACTTCATGTTGCTGCGCACGAAGGACAGCAACAGCTTCAACCGGCTCCATGCGGAGCAATTGCTTTACTTGCCCGGGGTTCGCCAGATTCGCTCGTTCATGGGGTTGCGCCAGGTCTTGTCGACAACGCACATCCCACTTTGAGGCGCAAGCCCCGGCGGGTCGGTCTGCGCGTAACAGGCGGTTTGGGGATTGCAACCACATCAAGGTCCGAAGCTGGGTTGTGTTCCAGCCCCTCGATATTCACCAGCGCATAGCGGAACAATTGGTTGAACCAGCTCCGGCATTTTTCGGCAGTCGTTAAGGCCTTGTGCTGTTCAATCCTGCTCAGCAAATCCAACAGAATTTCAGAATAGGTAACGAGAGAAATATAGGGTTGCTTATCCGCCCAGGAAAAGCGGAAGTGCAAGCACTTGGAGTCTTTTGTACTCCCGAAAAGGACGAGGCCGTTGTAGTCAGGGAAGGTGTAGCCCTTGGCGCGGAGTTTGGCGTGCCATATCAACCGCGCAGCAGTCAGTAGCCCCTCTCCAAATCCACCTGATTGAGCAGCGGCTGCCCCTGCGCGAGACGTGCAACGTTGGCCGCCACTTGGTGGACGACACTCACAGTGGAGGCCGTAGAGGCCATATGCGGGGTGATCGTGATGCCGGGGCAGTGCCAAAGCGGGCTGTTCTCGGACAAAGGCTCTACCTCGAAGACATCCAGTACCGCACTGTCCAGTTTTCCATTGAGCAGCGCGTCGGCCAGTGCCTCGTATTCGATGTGAGCCCCCGCGGCCGCAGTTGACCAGCAGAGCGCCATGGCCGAGCAAACCCAGGGTGCGCTGGTTGAGAATATGCTGGGTTTCGGACGTCAACGGCAGCAGGTTGATCACGCAATCAAGCCCGTCGAGAAACATTACCAGCCCGGCACTTCCTTCAAGACAGCGTATGCTGGGCAAATCCTTGCTGCCGCGACCAGCCTCGAACCGCGTATCCGGCCGCCGCCAGGTCCGCAGCGACGGCGCTGCCCAGCGTGCCCAGCCCCATCACACCGACCGAGTAGTTCCTGGCTGGGACCTGGCGGGGTGTGTGCCATCGCCCGGCGCTCTGCTGCCGCAGAACCTTGGCGAAGCCTCGATGATGATGCAACACCGCCCATCGCACGTATTCAATCATCCCCTGACGCTGATCCACGTCGGCGATCCTGCAGACTCGGGCGCCGCTGCTGACATGCTCCAGACCCAGGTGCTCCACCCCGGCGCTGACGGAATGGATCAATCGCAGGTTGGGGTAGCCGTCCAAATAACCTGCAGGCGGATACCAGCAGGCGGCAATCTGCGCCTCGACAGAACGAGAGTCATCCGCGCCGACCGCCAGCAGCTCAAGGCACAATGCCGAAAACGCTTGCAGCAGCTCATCGACGACCGCGCCGTCGTTGGAGAGCACCACGACCGTCGTCATTTTTCCACGCCGTGTTCGTACCGCGCCTGAACCACGCTCTTGACCACCAGGATCAGCAGCGTGATGGCGATCAGGATGACCGACAGCGCCGCCACGCTGGGGTTGACGTTATCCCTCAAGCCACCCCAAATCTGCTTGGGCAGCGTCACCACGTCCACGCTGGTGATAAACAGCGTCACGGCCACCTCTTCCCAGCTCAGGGCGAAGCTGAGCAGCGCGGTGGCCGCGATACCAAACTTCAGATTGGGCAGGATGACGTAACCGATGGTTTGCCATAGCGAAGCACCCAGGTTCCTGGCGGCCATCTCGATCCGTCGATCCAACTGCCCGAGCGAGACCATCATGGTGATCACACCGAAGGGCAACACCATGATGACGTGGGCCAGCGTCACCCCGGCGATCGAATCGTAGCCAAGGCCTTTATGGGCGGCAGACACTGCCGTCTCCATGTAGTAGAGAATCATCGCCGAGATCACCGGAGGCATGATCATCGGGAGCATGGCGATCCCAATCCCCACCTTCGCTAGCCTGGAGCGCATGTACCAAATGCTCAAGCTGAACGCCAGCACGAGCAAGGTCGCCAGTACGCAGGTCAACAGCCCGAGCAGCAGGCTCTGGCCGATACTGTGCAGCCATTGCTCGTCGCCGAGCAGGGCCTGGTAATGCCTGAACGACCAGTTGCCGTCCGGCATCGAAAGGTAACGCTTGCTGGTAAAGGAGACCGGAATCACCACCGCCAAGGGAAACAGCATGAAGACGATCGCGAAGACGGCAAGAAGCTTGGTTTGCCAGGCGCTGTTATAGCTGTTCACTTCATTTTTCCTCGCTGGCCACTGAACCGAACTTGACGTACTTGACCAGGATCCAGGACAGCAACCCCACGACCAGCAGCACGACGATGCTCAACGCCGCACCCAACCCCCAGTTCGAGGTCTGGAACATCTGCAAAAAGATGTATTCAGCGATCATGACCGTCTGGCCACCGCCCAGCAGCACCGGGATGATGAAGAAACCGACGGCGAACACGAACACCATGATGAAAGCACCCAGGACGCCACTGACGGTCTGCGGAAAGAACACTTGCCAGAACGTGCGCAGGCGTCCGGCCCCCAGACCCCGCGCCGCCAGGACGATGCGCTGATCGACCCTCTGCAGGGCTTGCAGCAACGGGAAGAACGCGAACGGAATCAGGAAGTGCACGGTTCCGATCGTCACGCCGAGTTCGTTTCGGGTTAACTGCAGAGGGCTGTCGATTAGCCCCGTCATCATCAACAGGTTGTTGACGGGGCCGTTGCTTTTCAAGGCAATCAGCCAGCCGAAGGTGCGCACCAAGACTGAAAGCCAGAACGGTAGGAACACGCCGATCTCCACGAAGAACCGCCACCTTTTGTTGCTGAATACCCAGGTGAACGCCAACAGGTAGGCCAGTACCGTCGCGACAAGGCTGACCAGCAGGCAAATCCTGAGGGTCCTGAAGATCACGTCGCGGATATTGGCATCCGTGGCGATGCGAGCGTAGTTGTCCAGCCCGACTTCGGGCATCGACACACTCCACGTCACCACCCCCAGAAAGGGGATCAGATAAAAGGCAACGATCAGTAGCGGAACCGGCCAGAACAGCCAGCCGATGCCCTTGTTCGCGCAGACCGGCTTACTCATCAGTTACCGATCCTGCTCAGGTATTGATCCAGCGTCGCGCCGTAGTTGTCGACGTACCACTCGATGTCGAGCTTGACCTGCCTGGCCAGGTTTTCCGGTGAGCCGCAGTCCTTGGCCAGCCACTCCGCCGAGAGCATGCCAGCGCATCTCGGGTTGGTGGTACCGTTACCCATCAACTTCAAAAGCTCCACCTGCTTTTGAGGCGCCAATGCCGAATTGATGAATTGCATGGCCGGCGCCCTGTCCGCGTCACCATGCTTGAGCACCGACCAACTGCTCGGCGTGATAAACGCGTTGTCGTAGTTCCACTTGATCCGGTCTTCGGAGTCTTCGTTGATCAGCAAGGCGCGAGTGTTCCAGATGGCCCCCACGCTGACTTCGCCCTCGACCATCAACTGCTGGCTTTCGGCGCCCGAACTCCAATAAGCCAATACATGGGGTTTCAACTCGTCGAGTTTGCGCAGAGCTCTGGCCACATCCAGCGGGTACAACTTGTCAGGCGTGACGCCATCGGCGATCAGGGCCGCTTCGAGCACGCCATTCATCCATTTGTAAAGCGTGCGCTTACCAGGAAATTGGTCGACATTGAAAAAGTCGGCCCAGGTGGCCGGGCCCTTCGTGCCGAACTTCTTGCTGTCCCAGGCAATGACGTAACTGTATTGATAGCCGGCCACCCCGTATTGGTTGGCCAACCCAGGCCCCACCTGGCTCTTGTCGACCACACCGTAATCGATCGGCACCAGGATCCCCTCCCGACCCAGTGTTTCCGAGGTGTAGGGCTCCGCGTCGACCAGGTCCCAACTTGGGTTGCCGCTGGACGCCTGGGTGCGAATGGCACCCTCGGTCGGGCCACTGCCGTCGATCCTGATCTCGATGCCGGTTTCTTTGGTGAAACTATCGGTGAAGGCTTTTTTGTAAGCATTGATCGCGTCGCCCCCCCAGTTCACCAAGACCAGCGGTTTATCCGTCGCCCAGGAAATATTGCCGCGCATCGCCAGTGGAACCGCTGCCAACACGCCCATGGCCTTCACGAAGCTACGGCGGCTGATTTGCCCGCGCTGCGCCTTTTCAACCAGAACCTCAATACAGTCACGCTGGTGGTGATGATTCATAAGTCTTTTCCTAGCGAAGGGTGGATGAGGGCAGGTTAATAAGGCAGCACGGTGCCAGCACTAATCGGCCAGCTTATGTACAGTGACTGCCCTGCCGAACCGCTCGACAGGACGTTGTGACTGGGCACGGAAATCTGCAGCTCGGTGCCGTCCAGCGCCCGCAGGTTCATCAGCGTGATCGGGCCCTGATAGACGCGCTCGTGAACGGTGACCTGCAACGAGTTGAACGACGGATCGGTCCGGGGGGTGTCATCCACGGTCAGGTGTTCCGGCCGAACGGCCAGCACAAGATGCTCCTGAACGTACACACGGTCACTTTCTCCGCGGACCCAATGCTCGCCGATTTTCCTGGCGTAGGCGTTGCCCTCGCGCTGCACGTTGTTGAGATCGAAGGTGTTCGTCTTGCCGATGAATTCGGCCACGAAGCGGCTGATGGGCCGCTCGTAGATGTCCCGTGGTGAACCCGCCTGCTCCAGGCGCCCCTGGTTGAAAATGGCGATCCGGGTGGACAGCGCAAGCGCCTCGCCTTGATCGTGGGTGACGAAGACGAAGCTGGTGCCCACCTCGCGGTGAATCCTCTGCAGTTCGCTCTGAAGCTGCTCGCGCAGGTTTTTGTCCAGTGCCGAGAGTGGCTCGTCCAACAGCAGCAGTTCAGGTTCGAAGACCAGGGCCCTGGCGATCGCCACACGTTGTTGCTGACCACCGGAGAGCTGGGTCGGCTTCTTGCCTTTGTGTGCGCCCAGGCCGACGACGTCGAGTATCCGATTGACCTTGCGCTCGCGCTCGGTCGGCTTCATGCCCCGCAGCTTGAGGGGAAAATCGACGTTTTCAGCAACGGTCATGTGCGGAAACAGCGCATACCCCTGGAAGACCATACCGAAGTTGCGCTTCTCCGGCGGCACCCGGGTGACGTCCTGGCCCGCTCGAATCAACTGCCCGGCATCGGGTGCAAGGAAGCCGGCCAGGATCATCAGGAAGGTCGTCTTGCCAGACCCCGAAGGGCCCAAGAGAGTCAGGAACTCGCCCTCCTGGATATCCAGATGGATGTCATCGAGGGCCACGAAGTTGCCGTATCGCTTGCCGATGCCCGTGGCTTTGAGGCTTTGCTTAATGTTCATTTCAGACATCACTACTCACTGGGGCCACCGTGGGGCAGCTCTGGACCAATGACTAGAATTATTGACAAGCGGTAAAAAAATTCAATCGAGTATTTGCGCGGTGACTATATAGTTTTTCTCAACATAACAAGGGTAAGGCGTCCGGCCTTATTCAAGCCGGGTATTTTCCAAGCAAATGCGGGGCCAGAAAACGTTGATTAGCGCGCCCAGGCATCACGCATGCGGCTTTCCAGCCAGTCGATGAACAGCGCAATCATTGGCTCATCCGCCCTGCTGGCTTCGCAAACCGTGTAATACGCACCAGGCGCGGGCACGCTGTTGTCAAAAAGGCGCACCAGCCGCCCGTGCTGGAAATAGTTGGCGCAGACGATGTCGTCGCCCACGGCGATCCCCAGTCCGCTGGCCGCCGCCTCAATAGCCAGGTGGCCCCCCCAAAGATACGTACCGTCGGCGAAACCCTCGACCCTCACCCCCACCGATGCCAGCCAGCGCTTCCAGTTGCCCCCATCGTCCTCATGCAGGAGCCACTCGCCCCTGAAGTCGGAAACCTGCCGGGGTGTTTCCCCGCCGGAAAAGAACCTCGGGTTGCACACCGGGTACATTTCAATGGCCGTGAGGCGCCGTACCGATCGATCCCCCCAGTCGCCGCTGCCATAAATGATTGCGATGTCGTAGCTGGAGCTGGAAATGCTCTGGTGGTCCAGGTTGTGGGGCTTGATGTCGAGACGGATCTCCGGGAACTGACGCCTGAAATCCCGCAGCTCCTTGGCCAGCCAGCACGCGGCCAGAGTCGGTGGGCAGGTGACGTAAAGGCGCCCCGTCGTAGAAGGAATGCTCAACTTAAGCGTGCTTTCGGCAATCAGGTTCAGCGCCTGCCTGACATTCTGCGAATAGAGCTGCCCGGCCTGGGTGAGCCGCAGGCTTCGCTTGTCCCGATGAAAAAGGTGCGTGCCCAAGCTGTCCTCCAGGGCGCGTATCTGATGACTCACTGCACCGTGGGTCACGCTCAGCTCATGCGCGGCCGCGCCGATACTGCCCAGGCGAGCCAGCGCCTCGAAGGTTCGCAGTGGATTCAGCGGCGGGAGCAGCCTACGCATAATATTGGCCTTCGTGAGAAAAACTATAATTAATGAAGAAAAAATATCGTTTTTTTTCGGACCGCGTGACATGCGAAATTGCGGGCATCGGACGGCTATCTTCGTCCAAATTTTTACTTTTATTCAACCGGAGGCCCGCAGATTGAATACTCACCCATCCTACAGCCCTGGCGATCCGTCAGCCCTTCAGGCCTTCCAGGCCGATGGCGTGGTGTGCCTGCGCGGCGCCATAGGCCGCGCCTGGCTGGAGCGCCTCGAGGAAGCCGTCATCCACGCGTACGAAAACCCAGGCCCCGATCATTTCAAATTTGGCGAGCCCGGCCAGGCCGGGGCATTTTTTGGTGATGTGATGCTCTGGCAGCGCCACAAGTCGTTCGAAGAGTTCGCTTTTGAAGGGCCGCTGGCGGACATTGCCGGCGCCCTGATGAAGTCCGAGACGGTGACGTTCTATCACGACTTCCTGCTGGTCAAAGGCAGCGGAAGCAACAAAACCACGCCTTGGCACCAGGACCAGTCCTACTGGTGTTTCGAGGGCAATCAGGCCCTGACCATCTGGGCCCCGCTCGATCCGGTGTCAATGGCCAACACCCTTGAGTTCGCTAAGGGCTCACACCTGCAATCACCGGTATTCGAAGCCGTGCCCTTCGACAAGAACAGCACATTCGACGGCACCCGCGATGCGCGCCTGCCGGTTCCGGACGTAGACGCCACCCGACACGAGCACACAATTGTGTCCTGGGAGCTACAACCGGGGGACTGCTTGATCTTCCATTGCCGGATGCTTCACGGGGCGCCAGGCAACCCGTTGTCGCATGCACGACGGGTGCTGTCCACGTGCTGGGCGGGGGACGATGTGCGCGTCATCGATGTGAAAAGCGACCTCGCCCCACCGATCAAAGGTGAAGGCCTCAAACCAGGTGATCATCTCGCGTGCAAGACATTCCCACAGGTACGACCGAAGGTAGCATGATGGAGCTCGATATTTTTCGCACACTTTGGGGCTATCAGGGAGATTGGCGAACCGCCATCCAGGAATTGCGCGCCAAAGGCTTCGACGGCGTGGAAGCGCGCCTGCCGGCTACCGTTGAAGCGCGCTCAAACGCCGCGCGCCTGCTGGCCAGCGAACAGATTCCCTACATTCCCATCCTGTTCACCGCCTATGACGTGCTCCCCGATCAGAACGCCAGCCCTGACGTTCATCTGGAGGACTTTCGGCGGAAGCTGGGGTGGGCCGATGCGTTTGAGCCACGCTTCATCAACGTCCTGGCCGGCAATGATCGCTGGTCGCTGCCACAGCAGATCGACTTTTTCGCACGAGCACTGGAGATCGCTCGTGCCAGCGGCCATCTGTGCTGCTTCGAAACCCACAGGTCACGCTCGCTGTACTCGCCCTGGGTCACGCTGGAGGTGGCCAGGCAGGTTCCGCAGCTGTTGTTCACCACCGACATCAGCCACTGGATCGTGGTGTGCGAGCGCCTGCTGGATCATGCCACCGATGACTTGAGCGACTTCATCTCCCGGGTCCATCACATACAAGCCCGGGTCGGCTACGATCAGGGTCCGCAAGTGCCGCATCCAGCGGCACCCGAGTACGCGGCGGCCCTGAACTTCCACCAGCACCACTGGGAACAGGTCTGGGCATCCCAGCGCACCCGGGGTTACAGCCGAACGACCCTGACGCCCGAATTTGGTCCTGACGGCTACCTCCACCACGTCCCGTTCAGCAATGAACCGGTGGGTGAGCTATGGGAAATCAACAGCTGGATGGGTGCAACCGAACGCGCCCACTTCGCTAAATTCATCGGTTCAGAATAGGTGCCCGCCATGAGCTCAAAGCATTTCACCTGTATCCCCATCGTCGATATCAGTGGTTTGTACAGTGCCGATCTCGCTGACCGCATGAAGGTCGCCGCTGAACTCGGCCAGGCGGCCCGTGATGTCGGTTTCCTGTACATCAAGGGACACGACATCAACCCCGCGCTCATCAAAAATCTGCGCGATGCCGCCAGGGATTTCTTCGCCCAGGACATGGCGAGCAAAATGGCCTACTACATCGGCGCCTCGAAGACCCACAAAGGGTATGTGCCGGAAGGCGAAGAGGTCTATTCCAAGAACGCCAGGCCAGACCACAAGGAAGCGTTCGACGTCGGCTTCCCGGCCCCGGACGATCACCCGCTGGTGCAAGCCGGCACCCCGCTGATCGGCAGCAACGACTGGCCCACGCTGACGGGCTTCAAGCCCCGCGTCACCGACTATTACCAGGCGGTGTTCGCCCTGGGCTCCAGGCTGTTCAGCGGCTTCGCGCTGGCGCTGGGCTTGCCGGAAGATCATTTCGAGCAGTTCGTCACCTGTCCGCCATCCAAACTGCGCCTTATCCATTACCCGTTCGATGAACAGGCGCACGATGCCCCCGGTATCGGCGCGCACACGGACTACGAATGCTTCACGATCCTGCTGGCCGATCAACCCGGGCTGGAAGTCATGAACGATAACGGCGACTGGATCGATGCCCCGCCCGTGGACGATGCCTTCGTGGTCAACATTGGCGACATGCTCGAGGTGATGACCGCCGGCGAGTTCGTCGCCACGGCGCACCGGGTTCGTAAGGTGGCGCAGGAGCGCTACTCTTTCCCATTGTTTTACGCCTGCGATTACCACACCCGGATCGCCCCCCTGCCACAGTTCGCGCAGCAAGCGGACAGTGCCGCTAGCTATGACGCACTGGCGATCGGGGAACACATGTGGTCGCAAGCGCTGCAGACCTATCAATACCTGGTGAAAAAAGTCGCGCAAGGCTCCTTGGCGTTGCCGGATCATTCACGTAAACCGTCCAGCTTCGGCCATCTCAAAAACCAAGCAGCAGACTAGACAGGAGCGTTTCATGACCAACACCTGTGTTTACGATGACGCCGAGTGGGACGCTCGTTGCGAGCTAGCCGCCCTGTACCGGCTGATGGCTCACTTCAGGATGACCGACCTGATAGACACACACATCAGCTTGCGCGTGCCCGGCTACACCGACCGCTTCCTGATCAACAAATACGGCGTACTGTTCGAACACATGCGCGCATCGGATCTGGTGGTGATCGATTATGAGGGCGCGCCCGTGACGCCGGGCATCGACCCGACCGATATCAATCAGGCGGGCTTCATCATTCATTCCGCCATCCACCACGCGCGCCCTGAGCTGCATTGCGTCGTGCACACCCACACTGCCGCGGGAATAGCGGTGTCGGCCCAGGAAGACGGCCTACTGCCGATCAGTCAGCATGCCTTGAAATTCTATGGAAAGCTGGCGTACCACCCCTACGAGGGTATTGCGCTGCACGAAAGTGAAAGGGACCGGCTGGTCAGCGACCTCGGCCCGCACAAGGCCATGATCCTCAGGAATCATGGCCTGCTGGCTGCGGGAAGCGATTGCGCCGAGGCGTTCCATGAAATCTATTTCCTGGAGCGCGCGTGTCAGGCACAGGTGCTGGCGATGGGCGGGGGCGCGAAGCTGTCGCTCCCCCGCGAGCAGGTCCGCCGCCTGACCGCCGCTCAATTTACCGATGACAGTTCGGCGCAAATCATCGAGCGCGCGTGGCGCGCGGCCAAGCAACTGATCCTGAGCCAGCAGCACAGTTACTGCGCTTGAGCTGATCGGACGTGTGCAGACATTACCGGGGCAGGCACTGCTCGTCACTGTCGACATCCTGGTTTTCCCAACCGCGGGTACAACGCCGCACGGCGTGAGAGCTGTACTAGGTCAGAAGATTGGGCGTTTACCAAATGTCCATCAAACACATTCCTATGCAGTGATGGAGCTTGTAAAAGACGAAGTGACGGTACCCGTTACAAACGATTTCTGATGCTCGCACGGGCTATTGGTCGACAGGCTCTCTCTAGGCGACAGCCATCAGGCCGGACCGTCACTGCGAACCAAAAAAACTGCTGACGCCTGTGAAAGCCGCTAGGTCCTGTGTCCAAGCAAAACTGCATCCTAGCCGCTGAATCAAACGCCTGAAGTAATACAGCAATTGGCCAATGGCGCGAATATCCTGCTTGGCGCACTCGCTCAAAGCGCAATGGACAACCTCATCCCGTCATAAATCGCAGCGTGGATGTCCCGGCTGTTCACCGCATCGCCAATCCTGAACAACTGAAACCCAGGACCGCCCTCCCCCAGCAATTGGGGTTCTATGTCGATAAAGGCTTGATGATCCAGTTCTCCGCGATTGCACGACAGCGCCTTGAGTTCGAAATACAAATCGTCCAGTGGCAGGATGCCGTGCTCAACCACGACCTGATCCACCACCCGTTCGCTGGTGATGTCCGCGTATCGGTTGCGCAAGGTAGCCACCAGCCTGCCGTTTTCACGCCGCACGCCCGTCAGTTGATGGCTCAAGGTCTGTTGCACGCCATGTTCGGCAAAGGCCTTCAAATAGGGCGGCGTGTTCAATCCACCAATGTCCGGGCCGAGCATGCGTTCGGGCGTAGCGATTTCCAGCTCGCAGCAATGATCGAGCATGAACTCCGCGGCGGTCAGCGCTTGATGACCGCCGTTATAGTCAAACACCAGCGCCGACTCCGCAGGCTTGACGTCGCCAGCAAGGATATCCCACGTACTGACGACCCATTCGTTGCCGTACTCAAGCACCTCGGTGTTCGGCAATCCTCCGGTGGCAATGATGACGACATCCGGTGGGGCTCGCCGCCTGCAACGTAGAGTTAGTCATGTGCGAACCCCTTTGGACGAATACGCAAGGTCAACGCCGCCAACACGGCAATCGTGAGCCCGCCCAGTACCGGGCTCGCGTAGGTGTTCACGATGACTTGGCAGGCACCAAATACCGCGCAAGTCACAATCAGGCTGGGCATCGAATGTCCGGACACCATGACGAGCATAAAGGCAGAAACCAGCCAGGTAATCCCCATGTTCGGGTCAATACTTGAAAGCGGACTGATCAAGGCCCCGGCCAATGTGCCCAGGCCCGCGCCCAGGCTGAAGGTCATGAAACGTATGCGACCGGCATGGATGCCCAGGCCACTGGCCAACGCCTCGTTCATGATGACGGCGCGGGTTTTGACACCGAAGCGGGTGCCGTTGAGTAGCGCCATCAGCAACGCGCACAAGCCGAGTGCCAAGGGAATCAACAGCAATCGATAAGCCGAGTAATCCGTTCCACCCAGCGACCAGGTGCCGGTCAGCGGCACGTCTGCAAACTTCACATCCCGGCTAAAGGCGAGAATGATCAATTGACCGATGACGATACCCAGCCCCCAGGTTGCCAGGATGGCATCCAGGGGGCGTTTATAGAGCGGCCGGACAATCAGGTATTCGATGATCGCGCCAACGATCATGCCCGTCGCGAAAGCCAACGGCCACGCAAGCCAGGGACTCCATCCCAGTTGGGTCACGACAAACGCCGCGTACCCTCCCATGGTCAGCAAGGCACCGTGGGCGAAGTTGACGATTTTCATGATGCCGAAAATCATCATCAGTCCCGCCGTCACTATGAACAGCATGGCTATTGTTGTTATATCTAGAATTAACACCATGACGTCTCCTTCCGGGGAGAATGCAGCGTGAAGCGTTACTTAGAAATCAAACATTGGCCCCTTACAAATTTCGGGCATTGAATACCTGGACTGACGGCTTCCTGGGTTTCAAGAATGCGAATGGAACCGTCGCTTTGTATTTGGCCCAGGCGCAAGGCCAAGGGTGTATGACGGCTGGCATTCATTTGCACAACGCCGCGTGGCCCGACGATCGAGACATCGTTAAACGCCGCTACGACCGCAGCGGCGTCGATGGAGTTGGCTTTTTCCACCGCGGCCTTGTAAAGAAAAAAGGCTTCATATTGCGGTTCGGAATGCTCGTTTGGCGTGGACAGGTTCCCGGCAAACTTCTGGCCGAGGTCACTCAGGAATTTTTTATTCTCCGGTGTGTCGATACTGGTCAGATAGGAGGCGGACATGTACATACCCGTTGCGACATCACCCATGGTCTTGCCGGTGCCTTCGTCGATGGCCAGGTTGCCATAAGGCAGCTTCAACGCCGCTGCTTTCAACTGCTTGGCCAATGAGACGTTAGGTGCGCCCCCCGCTGTGGCACTGATAAGCGCATCAGGTTGCGTCGAGCGAATTTTTGAAATGACTGCGGTCCAGTCACTTCCGTCCATCAGCAAGTACTCTTCACCGATAACCTTTCCACCGTGTTGCTCAATGTACGCTTTAGTAAATTTGAGCATGTCCCGGCCAAAGGCGTAATCGCTGCCGACAAGAAAGTAGTTTTTGGCCCCGAGCTTTTGGCTGAAGTAATCCACTATAGGGGCAACTTGCTGTTCTGGGACCCAGCCGTTGACATACATCCACTTATTGCAAGAACGGCCTTCGTAGAACGAGGTGTAGATATAGGGCACGCGACCTCGGGAAGTAATCGGCAAGGCGGCATTGCGCGCGGCGCTACTTTCCATCGCGATGATGGCGTAGACTTTCTTTTCCAGCACCAGCGTATCAAAGGCTTTCTGTGCGCCTATTGCGCCGGACGCATCATCAACTATCTCCAACTGCACCGGGCGACCGAGGATTCCCCCGGCGGCGTTGATTTGCTCCACTGCGAGTTCCGAGGACTGGACAACAGCCGGTGCCACGACGGGGGTTCAAGGCCGGGAGCAGAATCCGTCTCTCGTTTGCCGCTGCGGACGCCGATCATTGCGGTCAGATCCCTCACGGAAAGCCGCCGACTTTCCACATTTTGAGCGGCGCTGAACAACCGTCAATGATCGTACTGTCTACCCTTCGCTAGTCCTCTAAAAATTGCCCCCGGATCAATGCTGGGGCCAACGAACCGTGCAGAAAGCACGACGTAATATCGTCAACTATCGCTGTTTTAGACTGCGGGCTTTCAGCTGCTCGGTGAGTTTTCCACAGAGCTTGAGGCGACCGCAGCCGGTTGGAACAACGACAGACCGGATTTCTTCGCGTTTATCGCAGCTTATCTTTGGCACGCTGCACCATCCCGTCAATCAGACTCCAAGGCAAATCATCCGACTCCAGCGCGGAACTCCGTTAGCCAAGGCAAGGCATTGTTGGGCCTCATTGCTCACACTCGGCTCTAAAGCAATCGCAGGTTCAACGACTGCGATGTATAAAAACAAGAGCCCAAACATGAACAGTCATCTGCCTGACATTCAAGCCAACACCGGTCATATCGGTGCGCGGCAAGCGCGTGTAGAAGACGCAGCCCTGCTGCGCGGATTGGGTCGATTCGCCGATGACGCGGCCATTCCGCCCGGCACTTTGCATGCGGCAATCGTTCGTTCTCCTCATGCCCATGCGCGTATTACCGCCATCGATTTCGCCAAAGCGCTGACCATGAAAGGCGTGCATGGCGTGCTGGTCGGCGCAGACGTCAAACGTTGGGCGCTGCCGTTTCCGGTGGGTGTGCGGCAGCCCATGGAGCATTGGTGCGTTGCTGTCGACAAGGTACGGTACGTCGGTGAGCCGGTTGCGGTGGTGATTGCCGAGAATCGTTATCTGGCCGAAGACGCCATCGAAGCGGTGCGCATCGATTATGAGCCACTGCCGCCGATCATTGATCCGGAGGCAGCGACCGGCGAACAGGCGCCGTTGCTCCATGAAGCTGTCGGCAGCAACGTGGTCAATGAACGTCATTTTCGCTACGGCGAGCCGGAACAGGCCTTTGAGTCCGCAACCCATCGGATCTCGCTGAAGGTTCAGTATCCGCGCAGTTCCTGTACGCCAATCGAATGTTATGTGGTTCTCGCGCAGTTTGAGCGAACCACAGGCGTGTATGACGTCATGGCCAATTTCCAGGGTCCATACGCACTGCATACGGTTATGGCCCGAGCTTTGAACGTACCCGGCAATCGTCTGCGCCTGCGCACCCCCAAGGATTCCGGTGGCAGCTTCGGCATCAAGCAGGGCGTTTTCCCCTATGTAGTGATGATGGGCCTTGCTGCGCGCAAGGTCGGCGCGCCGGTGAAATGGGTTGAAGATCGCCTGGAACACTTGCAGGGTGCGTCATCGGCTACCAACCGCGTCACTGAGATCGAAGCCGCGGTGGACGCCGATGGCCGGGTGACTGCCTTGCGCTATGACCAGATCGATGACTGCGGAGCCTACCTTCGCGCCCCGGAACCGGCTACGTTCTATCGCATGCACGGCAACCTCACCGGGGCCTACGTCGTACGCAATCTACTGGTTCGCAACCGGGTTGTACTGACCAACAAGACCCCTACCGGGCTGAACCGGGGGTTCGGTGGGCCACAAGTGTATTTCGCCCTGGAGCGGCTGATGCAGCATATCGCCGTGCAGCTCAAGCTTGATCCTCTGGAAGTGATTCGCCGAAACCTGGTGCCTGCCGGCGCCTTCCCCTATCGGGCCGCCGCCGGCGCTTTGCTCGATTCCGGCGATTACCAGGCGGGCATCGCCCTGGCGGTCAACGATGGCGGGTTGGGCGAGCTGATCCAGCGCCGTGACAAGGCGCGCGCCGAAGGCAGGATTTACGGCATCGGTTATGCCGCAGTGGTTGAACCGTCAATATCCAACATGGGCTATATCACCACCGCCATGACCGTCGAGGAGCGTGGCAAGGCCGGTCCGAAAAACGGCGCGGTGAGTACCGCCACCATCACGGTCGGGCCGTTGGGCGACGTGACGGTGCATGTGTCCTCCACACCTCAGGGCCAGGGCCATCAGACCGCTGTCGCTCAAGTAGTGGCCCAGGTGCTGGGCGTGACCCTGGAGTCAATCATTGTCAACGTCGAGCTCGATACTCAGAAAGACGCCTGGTCGATTGCTTCGGGCAACTACTCCAGTCGCTTTGCCGGGGCCGTGGCCGGCGTGGTGTATCAGGCAGCAATCAAGATTCGTGATCGTCTGGCCAGGTTGGCCGCCGTGCAGCTCAAGGTGGACGCTCAGAACGTACGCTTTGCCGACGGCAAGATCTTCGTGGTGGACGGCCCATCCGCCCCCTTTCACCGAATTGCCGGGGCGGCGCATTGGGCGCCGGGCTTACTCCCTGAGGGCGAGTCCGGTGGCATGCGTGAAACGGCCTTCTGGTCGCCTCCGCAGTTGACTGCACCGGATGACGCAGACCTGGTCAACAGCTCGCTGTGCTACGGCTTTGTTTTCGATATCTGCGCGCTGGAAATCGATCCGGTTACCGGCGCCATCCATATCGATCGTTACACCACCAGTCACGACGCCGGACGCATGCTCAACCCGGACCTAGTGGACGGCCAGATACGTGGCGGTTTCACCCAAGGCCTGGGCGCCGCCCTGATGGAAGAGTTCGCCTATGGCGCCGATGGCAGTTTCCTGTCAGGCACCTTCGCCGACTATCTGGTGCCCACCGCCCCGGAAGTCATCGAGCCGCTGATCCTGCACATGGAAACGCCCTCGCCCTTCACGCCCCTGGGGGCCAAAGGTGTCGGCGAAGGCAACAACATGAGCACGCCGGTGTGCATCGCCAATGCCGTGGCCGATGCGCTGGGTCGTGACGACATCCGTTTGCCGCTGACGCCGTCACGGGTGCGCACCCTGATCGGCATCGACGAGCCGCCACGTCCCGCTGGCATGCTACAGGACGACAGTTTCCCGGCCGAA
This sequence comes from Pseudomonas sp. R3-56, assembly GCF_051132075.1. Taxonomy (NCBI): domain Bacteria; kingdom Pseudomonadati; phylum Pseudomonadota; class Gammaproteobacteria; order Pseudomonadales; family Pseudomonadaceae; genus Pseudomonas; species Pseudomonas sp. R3-56. The sequence continues at coordinate 3,803,994 of NZ_CP071657.1, forward strand.
CCCGCCGGTGGCTCGGCCCTTCGCGCCAGCGATTCGGTGGTGATCCCAGCCACGCCGCAACAGGTATTCGACGCCCTGCTGGATCCGCAAACCCTTAAGGCAATTATCCCCGGCTGCCATGCACTGGAACTGGAAAGCGAAAACCGCTATAGCGCCGATGTCACCGTAGGCGTCGGCATGATTCGTGCGCGTTTCGAGGCCAAGGTTGCCCTCAGTGACCTGGAACCGCCGCACTCCCTGCGTCTCTCCGGATCGGGCAGCAGCTCGATGGGATCGGCCATCGGCCACGCCAAGGTGCATTTCGTCGAACTGGAAAACGGCCACACACGCCTCGAATACCACTATCAGGTCTCGGTCAGCGGCAAGGTCGCGGCAGTGGGCGGACGCATGCTCCAAGGAGCCTCGAAAGTCATCATCAGTCAGATATTCACCCGTCTTTCCCAACGGGTCACCGGCCAGGCAATCAGCGACAGCTGGTGGACACGTCTCAAAGCCACCGTTGCCGCCCTGCTGGGAAAAGGAGGTGCACAGTGAAGCCGGCCTCGTTCGATTACGTACGCGCAAGCAGCCGTCGCGAAGTGCTCGACCTGCTCGCCGAATATGGCCAGGAGGCCCGGATCATTGCCGGCGGCCAGTCGCTGATGGCCGTGCTGAATATGCGCCTGGCTCAGCCAAAACTGCTAATCGACGTCAACCATGTGCCAGACCTAAATTACATCGAGCGACACCAGGATTGTCTGGCGGTGGGTGCGGCGGTGCGTCAGGCGCAGTTGCTGGAACGTCCGTCATTGACCGACGAGGTGCCGCTGTTGGCCCTGGCCATGCCGTGGATCGGACATTTCCAGACCCGCAATCGCGGCACCGTCTGCGGGTCCGTCGCCCATGCCGACCCCAGCGCGGAATTGCCGCTGTGCCTGGTCACCTTGGGCGGGGAAATCGTCCTGGAATCGAAAAAAGGCAAGCGCCGCGTCAAGGCCAGCGAGTTCTTTCAGGGAATTCTGACTACCGATAAACAAGCCGACGAGCTGGTGGTCGAGGTGCGCTTCCCTCTCAAGCGTGAAGGCATTATCTACCGTTTCCAGGAAATCGCCATGCGCCATGGTGACTTCGCCATGGTCGCCCTGGCGGCGGCGATAGGCGAGGAACAGGTGGAGTTTGGCATCGGCGGCGTCAGCGACCGGCCGCAGCATCGGCGGCTAGTGCGTGGCGCCACCCTCAAGGAGGCTTTGAACGAAGTGGCCTGGTCGCTGGACGCTCAGGACGATGTACACGCCAGCGCCGCCTATCGCCGGCAGTTGGTCCGCGAACTGGGGCAGCGCCTAATTGAAGGAGTGTGATCATGCGCGTCAATTCCGACCAAGCTTTTCTCGTCAATCTGAAACTCAATGGACGCGACCGCCAAGCCAATACCGAGCCTCGCACCCAGCTGTGTGATTTCCTGCGCCACGATCTGGGCACTACCGGCGTGCATGTCGGCTGTGAACACGGTGTCTGCGGCGCCTGCACCGTGCTGGTGGACGGCGTGGCCATGCGCTCGTGCCTGATGCTGGCGGTGCAGAGCCATGAGCGACGCATCGACACCGTGGAATCGCTGGCCGAGGACGATGTGCTCAGCGACCTGCAGCAGGCATTCCGCCGTCATCACGCCCTGCAATGCGGCTTTTGCACGGCGGGCATTCTCATGTCCTGCGTGGACTTCCTCGAACGGGTACCCGTCCCTGACGAAACCCAGGTTCGCGACATGCTGTCCGGGCATCTGTGCCGCTGCACCGGTTACACCGGTATGGTCCGGGCTGTTCTTGAAGTGGCATCACAACGTCAAACGAACCAGGAGGTAAAACAATAATGTTCGATCTCGGACGCAGCTTCCTCGCAGCAGTCGAACGCCGTCCCGATGCGGTGGCCGTCAGCGATGCAGCCCTGAAAAAAACTTACCAGCAATGGTTCGTCGTCATTCAACGTGCCGCCCATGGCCTGGAACGTCTGGGCCTGAAACGTGGCGACCGGATGCTGGTGGCAATGCAGAACCGCTGGCAGATGGCGACCCTGCATTGGGCTTGCCAATTCGCCGGGATTGTCGTGACCCCGTTGAACTGGCGCTCTACCGGCGAAGAACTGGCGCATTGCATCGCCGATGCGCAGGTCAAGGCCATCGCCTATGACGACGCCACCGCTGCGGCGCTCGCGGCCTGTTCCGGTGCCAATGCCCTGCCGCGCATCGCCAGTGGCGAGCGTGTGGCATTAGAGGACCTGAGCTTCGAGGAGCTATGTGCCGAGGCCCCCGCCTCCACCATTCTGCGCGCCTCGGCCGAGGATTTTTCCCTGTTGCTGTATACCTCCGGCACTACCAACAAGCCCAAGGGTGTACCGCGCCGCCACCGTGCCGAGCGCGCGGCAGCCGTGGCCCACGTTGCGCAGAATCTGTACCGGCATGACGAATGCACGCTGGGCGTGATGCCCCTGTATCACACCATGGGCGTGCGCTCGCTGCTGTCGATGGCCTTGATCGACGGACACTTTGTCTGTGTACCTCGCTTCGATGTGGAGGCGACCTTGCAAGCCATCGAGCAGCAGCAGGTCAGTAACCTGTACCTGGTGCCGACCCTGTATCACATGCTAATCGAGCATCCGAGCTTTCGAAAGGAACGGGTAGCCAGCGTGAAAAAAATCGGCTTTGCCGGTGCGCCTATGAGTGAAGGGTTGATGAAACGTGTCGAGCAAGCGTTCGAGCCTGAATTGTTCGTCAATCATTACGGCTGTTCGGAAATCTACACCTTTACGATCGACCAGCACGCCCACCAAAAACCTGGCTCGTCCGGTCGGGGTGCGCTCAATCAGCGAATCCGCATCGTGCCAATAGATTCCACTGACCCGAGCATCTCGACCCGCCAAGGTGAGGAAGGCCAGATCATTGCCGACCTCGCTAGCGACGAAGCCTTCGAAGGATATCTGAATCGCCCTGACGCCACGGCCAAGGCGTTGCACGATGGTTGGTATTTCACCGGTGATATCGGCTATTTCGATGCGGACGGCGACCTCTTCGTCACAGGTCGGGTCGACGACCTGATCATCACCGGTGGCGAAAATGTCAGCCCGGTGGAAATTGAAAGCCTGCTGTCGCTACACCCCGCTGTTGAAGAAGTGGTGGTGGTCGGCCTGCCAGACGAACAGTGGGGCAAGGTTATTGCCGCGTTCATCAAACTGCGCAGCGACGTCAGCCATGCCGAACTCGATGCCCATTGCATTGCCTCGGGGCTGGCCAAGTTCAAACGCCCGCGTCATTACCAATTCATCGAGCAAATCCCTAAATCGCCGGTCGGCAAGGTGTTGCGTCGCGTACTGCTCGAAGAGCATCAGAACAAAATCTTGAAGACCGCGTGCTAATCCCCAGGAGGACATTCACATGCAACTGCAATCGATCCAGCAATTTCTCGACACCAAATTCGATGGCTTCCAAGTCGTGGTGGACACGGCCCGGCAGCGCGCCGACATCATTCTCAACCGTCCACCGCTGAACGTGATCGCCATGCCTCAGCGCGATGCGTTGCGCCAGGTGTTCGAAGCGCTCGACGAACATCCCGGAGTCCGGGTGATCGTGCTGCGCTCGGAGGGCGAGCACTTTTCCAGCGGCGGCGACATCAAGGGTTTTCTTGAGGCCTCACCCGAGCATGTGTCCAAGCTCGCCTGGAACGTCGCAGCGCCTGCCCGCTGCGAGAAGCCGGTGATTGTCGCCAATCGCGGCTACACCTTTGGCGTCGGTTTCGAACTGTCCCTGGCTTGTGATTTCCGCATTGCTTCAGAGACCACCCGTTATGCGCTGCCGGAACAGAACCTGGGTCAGATTCCCGGCTCGGGTGGCTCCGCCCGCTTGCAGAAGATGATCGGCATCACCCGTACCAAGCACATGGTCATGCGCGCCAAGCGAGTCAGCGGGCAGCAGGCTTACAACTGGGGTATCGCCACCGAATGTGTGCCGGACAACGAATTGGAAAACACGGTCGACGCTCTGGTGGAAGAGCTGTGCCGCTTCTCGCCCCTGGCCCAACGCACCGCGAAGCGTCTGATCAATGACAACGAAAACTCGCCGTTGACCGTGGCCATTGAAATGGAAGGCCACTGCTATAGCCGCCTACGCAGCTCCCTGGATTTCAAGGAAGGCGTAGAGGCATTTCATGGCAAACGTGCAGCCGTGTTCAAAGGTGAATGACAGATCCTGCGCAGACGACGGCGGTGCAACAGCGAGGCTTCTGCACCACCTTCGTTTCGCCAGCGCTTGTTTGAGTAGGTTTCTCCCTGATAACTACAAAAATAGGAGTCACTGTCATGGCAACAATCGATAGCACCACGACGCACTCAACCGCCTCGCCGCCGGACGTGCCCGCCGCGGGCTATCTGCCCGCCCGCAAGGCATTACTGGCAGGCTTCGCGTCGACATTTGGCTGGGCGCTGGACCTGTTTGATCTTTTCATCCTGCTGTATGTGGCGCCGATCATTGGCCGACTGTTTTTTCCATCGGATACGCCAACCCTGTCTCTCGCGGCGGTCTACGCATCGTTTGCCGTGGCGCTGCTGGTGCGTCCGCTGGGCTCGGCGATCTTTGGTGCCTATGCCGACAAACACGGGCGCAAACGTGCACTGATGGTATCGATGGTGGGCGTCGGCATTTCCACCGCGCTGTTCGGCGTGCTGCCCACCCTGGCCCAGGTGGGCGTCATTGCGCCGGTGCTGTTTCTAATTCTGCGGATCGTTCAGGGGATTTTCGTCGGCGGTATCGTGGCCTCGACTCACACCATTGGCACAGAATCCATCTCGCCGCGCTACCGGGGCCTGATGTCCGGCCTGATCGGCGGAGCTGGCGCCGGCATGGGCTCGTTGCTGGCATCGTTCGCCTATCTGGTGCTTTCCGAAATCTTCCCCGGCGCCGAGTTCGACGTGTGGGGCTGGCGCTGCATGTTTTTCTGCGGCTTGATCAGCACCGTCTTCGGTTTATTGATGTTTCGCTTCCTGGAAGAGACGCCGGTGTGGCGCCAACTGCAGGAAACCCGCAAGAACACCCCGGCGAAACCGACGCAGTCACCGCTCAAGCGCCTGTTCGGCATAGAATACCGCAAGGTCATGCTGATCAACCTGCTGATCACTTTCGGTGGCGGAGCTACTTATTATCTGGCCTGCGGTTACTTGCCGACGCTGCTCAACGTGGTCGCCAAAGTGCCCCACACCGAAACGTCGCAACTGTTGATGTACGGCTCGTTGAGCACCATTGTCGGCTCACTCGTGTTCGGCTTTGTCAGCGATCTGATAGGTCGAAAAAAGACCTTCGTTGTTCTGGGCGCGCTCAATCTGGTCAGCCTGCCGCTGATGTTTGTTCACGTCGCCGAACCCGGCTCGCTGCTGCAAACCGCGCTGTACTGCTCAGGCATCGCCTTCATGGGCGGGGCGATGATTGCACCTATCCTGATCTTCCTCAATGAACGCTTTGCGACCGAACTGCGCGCCAGCGGCACCGGGCTGTCGTGGAATATCGGCTTCGCCCTGGGCGGGACCATGCCGACCTTCGTTTCCCTGGCCAGTAGCAGCCCGGCGCAAATTCCTCAGGTGCTGGCGATTTTCGCTGTGGTGCTGTCGCTGATCTATCTAGTCGGCAGCCTGGTTGTGCCGGAAACCAAGGGAAACTTCAATTAAACCGCAGTCGCTTTGGACGGGTGAAGAAACAGGCAAGTTTGGATAGGCGGCCATTGAGCGGAACATCGCCCTGCCAACCAAATCTGTCTGGACGCAGGCCTTGGTCTACGGGATATTGGACCTTTGACTGCGCTATCGATCTGCGATGATGCGGCCGTGCAAAACAACGTCACGCCAAACCGAACAACGACTGCCCTACTCCTTCGGCGCAGCCGCAAAATAACAGCCGCTTCGAGCGAGCGAGGGAGGCACCCAATGTCAATTGCCCAACGAGTGCTTCACGGAAAGTTTGGCCGTGTCGCGTTGCTCAACATGGACCGGGCCTTGGTGACTCATACCCATTCCGAATGCCATGTGCTGCTCAAGGTTTGCGGAGAAGACACCTATTTCAACGTCAATGGCCGCCGAGTCCCCCTGGCGGATCGCAGCGCAGTGCTAGTCAATGCCTGGGAGCCGCATTGTTATGACCCGCAACCTGGGGCCGGTAATACGCTGATTCTGGCCTTGTACATCGAACCGGCATGGCTGGCCACCGCCCAGCAGTCGCTGGCGTTGAGCGCGCGCCCGGATTTCTTTGAGTATCCATGTATTGATCTGTCGCTGAAACTTCGCACCCTGGCCGATATACTGATTGCCGAGATGCACGGCTACGCATTGGTACCCAAGGAGCGTATCGAGTTCCTGCTGTTCGATTTCTTGATCCAGCTGATCGAAGACTTTTCCCAGTGGCGGCAACTATGGCGCCAGGGTGCGCCGAGCCATGGCGGGTTTCGCGACGCACGCATCCGCCGTGGCACGGCTTACCTGCTCGAACATCTTGAAGAACCCGACCTGATCGACAATGCAGCGCGTGCCAGTGGACTGTCCAGAGCGCACTTCTTCGCATTGTTCAAGAAAGATACGGGCATGACACCGACCCTGCTGGTCAACGACGCCCGCATGCGCCGCGCATTCACCTGGCTGGAACACGAGCGTAGCGGTACCCTCGGCCTGCTCTCGGAAAGCCTCGGATTCTCCGAACAAGGTCACTTCACACGGTTCTTTCGTCAGCATATCGGTGCGTCGCCCAGTCAATATCGACGCGTTGTGGACAGCTACACCGGGACATGAACCGCTGGCTGCTGACGCCACAGCCCCGCAGAAACAACGATGCCCAATCCCCACGAAGAGATTCGGCATTGTTGCTTGGGCTTACTCAGTCAGAATAGGCGCTGCCAATCAACAGGTGCCGGTCGCGTCACAGCCTCCACGTCGACCTCCGCTTCGCCAGGCACGCGGATGCGCTTGAAGCGCATCTGTGGCGCTGATAATGGCACCGTGGCGTCGTAGCCCATCTTCGAGCCAACGCCGTCGCGCGTCGATGGGTCGAGCTTCGAACCCTGGGCCTCATGTACTAGCACTAGATCAAGGTCGGCCTGAAACCGCGTGGCAATCGCCCACTCAACTTCAGTCGGATTATGAATATCCACATCAAGGTCGACCACCACCACATGCTTGAGATCGTAGTGACCGCCGAACGCGCCTAAAATCACATTCTTCGCTTCGCCTTCAGAGCGTTTGTCCAGTTGCACGTACAGGTGATAGCGGCAGACGCCGCCCTTGGCTAGATGCACGTCACGTACACCGGGAAAACTGCGCCGCAGGTGGGCCAGCAGCGTCGCCTCCCGAGGAATGCCGCCCAACAACAGATGCTCTAGCCCACCACCCACGATGGTATGGAAAATCGGCGCCAGCCGGTGAGTAATGGCGTCCACCTCAATTACGTGGCGCTCGGCACGCTCGCCGTAGTACTGCGGGAATTCACCAAAAGGCCCTTCCAGTTCACGCACGTTGGCCAACAAGCGTCCCTCCAGAACGATTTCCGCATCCGCCGGGACACGAATCCGATTGGTCACGCAACGCACCAGTGGCAGCGGACGCCCATGCAGCGCTCCGGCGATTTCCAGCTCATCGTGATCAATGGGCACGATAGCCTGAGACGCTAGGAGGGTCAGAGGGTCTGCACCGATAACCACCGCAACTTCCAGATCCTCCCCTGTACCTTCGACTTCTTGGAAAAACGCCAGGGCATGTCGAGGCAACAACAACGCGCCTAGACGATTGGCCGAACTGACCTGCAACCGGTGGATAGAAACGTTCTGAATACCGGTGCGCGGATTACGAGTAATCAGCAGACCTGCCGTGATGTAGGCCCCGCTGTCATGCTCGTTATGGGTCGGGATGGGCAGCTGCTTCAGCAGATCGACTTCGTGGTGCACCACGGTCTGACACGGAGCATCCGGAACTTCCTGACCGGCGATGGGGTTGAGGCTGGCATCCTGAAACCGGTTGAGCACCTCAGAGGGCTTGACGCCCATGGCTTCAGCCATCCACAGGCGGTCAGAGAGCAAACCGGAAACCACCGGGATTGCGTGCTGGTCAGGGGCAAGAAACAGTGAAGCACTCTGGCCATCCAGACGATTGGCCACTGCTGCTACGCCAAAGCGCAACGCCGTACCAGCCTCGACCAGCGTCAGGCGCTGGCTGCTTTGCAAATGATCCAGCCAGCCACGTAGCGTGGCACCAGGCGGCAGCGGTTGGTCGAGATAAGGAGTCTGGTCGTTTGACATGGGTAATCTCGCTATTGAAATTGTTATCGATTGGCCTTGATCACGATCAAACCTGCCAGGCGGCAGGATGACGTACGGCCGCATTGCGTAGCTGTGCGCAGCTGTAAGCTCCGTTTTGCGCCAGCGCAGTACGCAGTTCGTCGTCAAGCAATTGCGCTACATGGTCAGGCCCCTCGTTCCCCAGCGCTGCGAGGCCATAGAGAAAAGCTCGCCCGCAAAAGGTGCCGCGAGCCCCCAACGCCACGGCACGCGCGACATCCAGGCCGCTACGAATGCCACTGTCGAACAGTACGGTGGCGCGCTCTCCTACAACTCGGGCAATACTTGGCAACATGTCGATGGAAGGTGGTGCAGCCTCGGATTGCCGCCCGCCATGATTGGAGACCAAAATGCCGTCGATGCCGAGGTTGATCGCGCGTTCGGCATCGTCCGGGTGCAGCACCCCTTTGACCACCAGCGCCCTGGGCCATGCATCGCGCATGCGCGCCAGCGTCTCCCAGTCGAAGGTGCCTTTGATTTCGCGCTGCACGAAACCGGCGGTTGCTGCCATGCCGCTTCCGCCACCGACGTAGCGCTCGATATTGGGGAACCCTGGCGCCCCGCTCCTGAACAACGCTCGCGTCCAGGGCAACGACGTCGCCACTTGCCAGACGGTGCGCGGCGTCATGCGGAACGGAACGATCAGGCCGTTGTGCAAATCCCGAGGCCGCTTGGCGCGTACCGGCGCGTCCAAAGTGGCGACCAGCACATGCACACCACAGTCTTCAGCACGCCGGATCAGATCGAAGGTGACCCGGTGCTCGTCCCTTGGAAGACCATAAAGCTGCAGCCAGACATTGTCGGGGCAGAGTCGCGCTACCTCCTCCAGTGAACCGCTGGCCAGCGTACCGGTGATGTAGGGAATTCGTGCCCGCTGAGCTGCCTTGGCCAACAATTGGGTTGCCCCCGGCCATACCAGGCCGTCAACCCCAACCGGCGCAATACCTATGGGGCTGGCGTAGCGCCGGCCAAACAGCTCGACCTCAGTATTCATGACTGCGCTAGTGCCATAACGGGGGATGATCTGGACCGCATCCAACGCATTGCGATTGCACTCGGCTGCCAGATGCTCACCTGTTCCACCCTCTACAAAGTCAAACGCAAAACCCGGAATCCTTCGCCGTGCCGCTTTTTCAAGGTAGCTGAAAGCGGGTAGCCGTTGCTTGAGCTTCGCCGCTCTTCCGGTGCCGCTGCCTGCGCCCCAGGCTTGTACAGAAACGGTCGGTCGATCGAGTGCGATACCCACGCTATCCATGTCGCCCTCCGCACTCACCGTCGGGTACCTGACTGGCGGATTTGGTCTATGGTCTGGCGCACGGAGATACGTTGTGGATCAGAGACAATCTCAATCAGAACCGGTCCCGAGGCCGCAAGCGCAATCCGCAAGGCATCGGCAAAGGCGGCGTCATTGTTGACCCGTAAACCCTGTGCTCCAAATGCCTGGGCCAACAGCACGAAATCAGGATTACCCAGATCCGAGCCAATGACCCGCCCAGGATGGGCCTTTTCCTGATGCATGCGGATCGAACCGTACATGTTGTTGTTGAACACCAGGGCAATGATCGGCAGCTTCAGACGCACTGCGGTTTCCAGTTCCTGAATGGTCATCATCAAACCGCCATCGCCGGACAGGGAAACCACGGTTTTGTCTGGATGAGCCAGTTGCACGCCAATGGCGGCCGGCATGCCATACCCCATGGCACCTGAAGCGGCACCGACATAGGTGTTGGTCTGGCGAAAGCTGAAAAACGTGTGCATCCAACCTGCGAAGTTCCCGGCGTCATTGGTCAGGATCGAATCGTCCGGCAATTGTGCTCGCAGCTCGCGAATGATCTGCCGATTGTCGACGTAGTCCTCATGCGTTTCGACGACAAGGTTGGTGACGTCTTCGTAGACGGTGCGTCGCGATTTAGCCCAGTCATCCGAAGGCACAGCGAATGTTTGTTCCAGCAGCGCTTGAAGGGCCTGGTTCGCATCCGCAACAATGCCTTGTTCGATTGGATAGACTTTGCCCAGCATGTGATCGTCGATATCGATTTGCAGGATGCGCTGCCCGGCGCTCACCGCCGCGTAATTCTGGGTGGTGATCTCGTTAAGCCTCGCGCCAATAACAATTAGCATGTCAGCCTGACGCAGGGTATCGACCAAAGCCGGGGGAGTTCCCATTTGCAGGTGTCCGCAATACAACCGATGACCATTTGGAAAAACATCGTGACGCCGCCATGCAGCCAATACAGGAATCGCACAACGCTCGGCGAACTGCACCAGCAGCGCTTCGGCTCCAGCACGCTTTACCCCTGCACCGGCGATGATCACCGGCCGCCGGGCCTCAGCCAGTAGCCGCACAAAACCGCTCACTTCGTCAGGTGAAGGACGCGGCCTGCTGACAGCCAGAGGTTCGCTGAAATGCGCTTGCAGTTCATCGTGCAAGGCGTCCTCGGTCAGAGAAACCACTACCGGTCCAGGCTTTGCTGTGGTGTGCCTGGGTGATGTGGACGGCTTACCGGGGTTGGGCCAACGGCAGTGTGCGCTTTGGAGCCTTCGGCGGCAGTGTCGCCCGCATCTTGCTCACCATACTCGTCCTGATGTTCTTCACCCTGTCCTAATCCAGGAGATCGCCGCCATGCTCAAGTGCCTTGCCCCTCTGAAAAACAACCTGCGTGATCGTGCGAGCCAACGCTTGATCGGTCTGCTGCTGGTGTTTGGTCCAAGTTTGGCTTTTGCCGAACTACCGACCATGGAAGCGCCTTCACGGGGTGAAGGTTCCGGGTTGATCGAAACGATCAAAAACTACGCCTACGACGGCGGCATCTTGCTCGGTCTGCTGATCGCCCTGCTCGCTTTTCTCGGTGTAGCTTGGCATTCCCTGACCGTTTATGCCGACGTGCAAAACCAGCGCAAGACTTGGAAAGACCTCGGTGCGGTGGTCGGAATCGGAGCTCTGTTGGTAGTGATCATCATCTGGTTCCTGACCAAAGCCGCAGCGATTCTGTAAGATCGACATGAACGACACTATCGAACGCCTTGCCGACGGCACCTTGGTTTTTCTGCCTGAGCGACTCAATCGTGATCCCGCCGTGTTACGCGGTTTGACCAACGATGAGATGTGGGTGGCGCTCGGTGTCGGCGCATTCATCGGCTTGGTGCTGGGTGTCCCTCTGGCGATTGCCACCTCCTCCATTGCTGTGGCGCCGACCAGCATGATCGCAGGCATGGCGGTGGTGTTACTTGCTGGTGGCGCGCTACTGCGTCGGGCCAAACGCGCCCGGCCCGAGACCTGGTTGTACCGCAAACTCGAATGGATCCTCGCCAGCCGTTGGCGCTTGGGTCGCGGAAGTTTGATCCTCCACTCCGGCCCCTGGACGGTTCGCCGTTCGCGTCGGCTGCGCCCTGCTCTTTCGCGGTGGCAACCATGAGTCGCTTTCGAAACAAGGTGGATGCCCAACAGGCCCACATTTTCAGTCTACGTCTGGCGGTAATTATCCTTGCCTTGCTCTGTGCCGGACTCTGGTATGGCTGGCGCTCGGCACCTACTGATCTGACAGTGCACGTCCCGCCGGACCTGCGCTCGGGTAGCACTCGCAAGTGGTGGGATATCCCCTCAGAGAATGTCTATGCCTTCGCCCTATACATCTTCGGTCAACTTAACCGCTGGCCTTCGGATGGCGAACAGGATTACCGCCGCGCTATCTACAGCTTGCAGTCCTACCTGACACCCGCCTGCAAAGCCTTCCTCGAGGGCGACTACGAGTACCGCAAGGCCGCCGGCGAGCTGCGCCAGCGGGTACGTGGCGTCTACGAAATTCTGGGACGAGGTTACAGCGAATATCCGGAACTCAGGGTCAAGCAACTCGATCACGACAGCTGGCTGGTCACCCTCGACCTCAACGCTGATGAGTATTACGCCGCCGAACCGGTGAAGCGGGTGGTGGTGCGTTATCCATTGCGCGTGGTGCGTTTCGACCTGGACCCCGAACGCAATAAGTGGGGACTGGCACTGGATTGTTATCAGGGCACGCCGCAGAAAATCTCCCTGTCTGGAGGTGAGCCATGAAGCGGATTTCTATTCTGGGACTCACCGTCGCACTGATGCTGTGGGACGTTGCAGCGCAGGCCGTCGAGCTGATGCACTGGGAACGCCTTCCCCTTGCGGTCCCGCTGGTTATCAATCAGGAGCGGGTGGTCTTTGTCGATGAAAATGTTCGAGTTGGAGTGCCCTCATCCCTGAGGGACAAGCTGCGCGTGCAATCTACCGGCGGCACGCTGTACTTGCGCGCGTCGGAAGCCATTGCCCCGACTCGACTGCAACTGCAATCGGTCACGACGGGCGAGATCATCCTGCTGGATGTCGAGGCCACACCTGGTGATCAGCCGCTGGAGCCCGTGCGTATTATCAAGAACGCTCCGGTGCAGGCTACCGAGACGGAATCCAGCACCGCCTCTGTTCCAGAACGTACGCCGATCCCGGTCGCTTTGACGCGCTACGCCGCGCAAAGCCTGTACGCGCCGCTGCGCACCGTAGAATCCCTGCCCGGCGTACGCCGCGTCCCGCTCAAGCTGCGCAGCGAACTGCCAACCTTGCTGCCGACCGAAAACGTTTCCAGCACACCCATTGCCGCCTGGCGATTAGGTGAATACTGGGTGACGGCGGTGAAATTGCGCAATCGTGGTTTAGAGACGGTGCAACTCGATCCACGTCGACTTCAGGCCAAGCTGTTCGCCGCGGCTTTCCAACATGCTTTCCTCGGGCCGGTCGGCAGTGCAGAAGACACCACGATCGCCTACCTCGTCACTCGCGATGCCGGCCTCGAACACGCCGTACTGCTTCCGCCCGTTGCGCGAGGTGCTGGCGATGAGGACTAACGCATTGCTCAAATGGCTGGTACCGGCTGCGCTGCTGGGCGTGGTGTTGATTATTCTGAAAACTTGGGTCGCGGATGGCAGCAGTTCCTCTCCAGAGAAGTCGGTTGATCAAGGCAATCTTCAGTTATCCGCCGAGCAAGCCAAGTCACTCGGTATTGCGGGCGACACCCCACGCGATACGGTCGCCACCCTGATCGGCCAGGTGAAGGCCATGCGCAGCGACATGCTCGGCTTAAAAAAACACAATGATTCGTTGCAAACGGAGAACATCCGCCTGCGCGAGCGGGAAAACAGTGTTGATTCGCGTATCCAGACGGCGCTAGGCAGTGTGACCCAGCAAGTCGACGAAGGCCGCCGACAAGCCAACGAGGCCCGACTCAAAGCGGAACAAGACAGTCGCCAGGCCCGTGGCCTGCTGACACAATTGCAAGAACAGCTCTCGGGGCTGACCGGCAAAGACAAGGACATGCCGATCGGATTGGGGCTTGAGCCAGGCGACGGTGCTAAGTTCGAAGGGCAGCATTCTGCCAATGATGCATTGCAATGGATTGAGCCCTCGGATGCTCGGCCCACCGACGCCCAGGGCAAAACCAAGACCGTGTCCGCGCTGAGTCTGCCTACTGCCTTCAACTCACTGGAGGGTTTGAAGGACAATGCCATCGACCGCAGCCAGAAGCAGTTACGCGAGGTCACCAAGGGTGAACGTGAACTGACACGCTCCGCTGATCGTACCGAAGGCGCGAAGCCGGTCTACACGATCCCCGAAAACGCCACGCTGATGGGCTCGATCGCCATGACCGCGCTGATCGGCCGAGTCCCGGTGGACGGCACCGTGAATGACCCCTATCCCTTCAAGGTGCTGGTCGGTCCGGAGAACCTGACGGCCAACGGCATCGACCTGCCGGACGTCGCGGGGGCCGTGATGAGCGGTACGGCGTCCGGTGACTGGACCCTGTCTTGCGTACGCGGACAGGTCGAGTCGATCACCTTTGTATTTACCGATGGCACCATCCGCACGGTGCCTCAGCCAAAGGCAGTAGCCAGCCGCAACGCCTCCACCACTCAGAGCTCGAACACCGACAAGATCCGTGGCGGACTCGGTTACTTGTCCGATCCATATGGCATCCCGTGCATTGCCGGCGAACGCCGCTCAAACGCTCAACAGTACCTCGGCAGCCAGAGCGTGATCACTGCCGCCGGCGCCGGCGTCGCCGCCTTGCTTGGGGATGAGCAGAACAACAGCAGCGTGATCAGTTCGGGCGGCAGTACGCTCGGGGTTACCAGCAGCAGTGGCAATAGCGCGCTGAATTCAATTCTCAGTGGTGGGGTCAGCGACATCCGTGAGTGGATCAACAAACTCTATGGCGAGACCTTTGCTGCCGTGTACGTGCCACCGGCCGCCCAAGTCGCTCTTCACCTCGACCATGAGATCACCATCGACTACGAGCCCAAGGGCCGGAGCGTTCGCCATGAAAAAGATCATGCCTCCCTACCTAATCTGGATTAGCGCGTTCTGCTGGGGCCTGGCAGGGTGTTCCACCGACAAAGAAACGCTTCTGCCCCATGGCGAGCAAACCATGCTGGACATCTGGAGCGGCGCCGGTTCGCAAGGCACTCAGCAGCAACTGTTAGATGCTCGGCAGCAGCTACGCCGCCCGCTGGCTCAGGCGGACTTCTCCGCGCCTCTCCAGGAACCGTATACGCGCACCGCAGCGAACGAGATCCACAGTCTGTTCCCCCGCCTGCCCAATCCCGATCTGGTGCTGTACGTGTATCCGCATTTGAGTGGTACCGAGCAGGCACCGGTCCCGGGGTACTCAACCGTCTTTCCGTTCTACCAACAGGTGCAGTACGCATTACCGGGTGAACGTCAGGAAGACTTGTAGTGCGTAGCAGCGATTCGGATAACCGCACTGGCGCGTGGAAAGCCTGGCGCAACCCATTACGTCCTCGCGCCACCTTGGCCGATGAAGCTGCACTCTATGCGCACAACCCCAGCTTCACTGATCACCTACCTTGGGTCGAATACCTCGATACCGAGCAGTGTTTTCTGCTTGATGACAATCGTTCGGTGGGTGCGTTGTTCGAGTTGCTGCCCATCGGCACTGAAGGGCGCGAACCAGATTGGTTGATGGCGGCCCGCGACGCCCTTGAAGACGCCCTGCAGGATAGCTTTGACGAGCTGGATCAAGCGCCGTGGGTGGCGCAGTTTTTCTGCCAGGACGACAACGACTTCACCCCCTACCTGACGCGTCTCACCGATTATATTCAGGACGGCGCCCGAGGCACGATCTTCACCGAGGCATACTTGGACCTCACTCGCCGTCATCTGCAGGTCATCGCCAAGCCCGGCGGGCTGTTCGAGGATAAGGTGGTGACACGCCTACCCTGGCGTGGCAATAACCGCCGGGTGCGCCTGGTGATCTATCGCTGGCTTGAGGCTGGCGCCGACGATACGGGACTCACCCCTGTGCAATCCCTGCAGCAGGCTTGCGAACGTATTGCGGCTTCGTTGCAGGCGTGCGGCGTGCAATCGGCACGCGTTGACGGCCGCGGTTTGTATGCCTGGTTATTGCCCTGGTTCAATCCGGCGCCCAGGCTCACGGATGAAACGCCGGAGGGCTTTTACCAACGTGTTGCCTATCCAGAGCCTGCTGATGGCGAGTCGCTGGAATTGCCCTTCGATCACGACTTCGCCGAACGGTTGTTCTTCAACGAACCGTGTTCGGATGCGCAACGGGGACTCTGGCACTTCGATGGGCAACCCCATCGGGTCATGGTGGTGGACAAACTGAGACGGGCACCGTCGATTGGTCAACTCACCGGAGAAAACCGTAAGGGTGATGCAACCAATGCCCTATTCGACCAGTTACCCGAAGGCACGGTGATGAGTCTGACCTTGGTGGTCAAGCCGCAGGATGTGCTCGAAGACCAGTTAAACCGATTGGCGCGCAAAGCCATCGGTGAAAACCTGGCCTCGACCCAGACCCGTCAGGATGTCGAGGAGGCTCGTGCGATCATCGGTCGCCAGCATAAGCTGTACCGCGGCACCCTGGCGTTCTATGTGCGCGGTCACGATGAACAGCAACTGCACCAGCGCTCGGTCAGCCTGGCCAACGCGCTGTTGGGCGCGGGGCTGCAACCGGTACGCGAAGGCGATGAAGTCGCCGCCTGCAACAGCTACCTACGTTGGTTGCCGATGGTTTACAACCCGGCCCGCGACACGCGCAACTGGTACACGCGCCTGATGTTCGCCCAGCACCTGGCGAACCTGGTTCCGGTGTGGGGCCGCAGCACCGGCACCGGCCACCCGGGCATCACTCTATTCAACCGTGGTGGCTCGCCGTTGAGTTTTGATCCGTTGTCACGTCGGGACCGGGCCATGAACGGCCACCTGCTGTTGTTCGGCCCGACCGGCGCCGGTAAGTCGGCCACCCTGGTCACCCTGCTGATGCAGGTCATGGCGGTGTACCGCCCTCGCCTGTTTATCGTCGAAGCCGGCAATTCGTTTGGTTTGCAGGGCGAATACTTCGCAACACAGGATCTGTCGGTCAACAAGGTCCAACTGAAACCTGGCACCTCGATCAGTCTCGCCCCGTTCGCCGATGCTTGGCGCCTTGTCGAGCAGCCGGATCAAGTGGCGAACCTGTCGATTGATGAGTGGGACGATGAGGCGGTAGCCAGTCGCGAAGACCAACGCGATGTTCTTGGCGAATTGGAAATCACCGCCCGCCTGATGATCACCGGCGGCGAGACCAAGGAAGAGGCGCGCCTGAGTCGAGCCGATCGCAGCTTGATCCGCGGGTGCATTCTCGATGCGGCACAGACCTGTGTCGCAGCGGGTCGCCAGGTGCTAACCCGCGACGTGCGTGACGCCTTGCTGCACGTCGCCGCCGACCCGCACCTACCGGAAAAGCGTCGTGAACGAGCCCAGGAAATGGGCGAGTCCATCGACCTGTTTTGCCAGGGGTTCGAGGGTGAACTGTTTGATCGCGAAGGCACACCTTGGCCCGAAAGCGATGTGACCATTGTCGATCTCGCCACTTACGCGCGTGAAGGCTACGAAGCCCAGATGTCCATCAGCTACATCAGCCTGATGAACACCGTGAACAACCTTGCCGAGCGCGACCAGTACTTGGGCCGACCAATCATCATGGTCACCGACGAAGGCCATATCATCACCAAAAACCCGCTGCTGGCGCCGTTTGTGGTCAAGGGAACGAAGATGTGGCGCAAGCTCGGTGCCTGGTTCTGGCTGGCAACGCAAAACCTTGCCGACTTCCCCACCGCCGCGCAGACCATGCTCAACATGATCGAATGGTGGATTTGCTTGAACATGCCGCCCGCGGAAATCGAAGAGATTGCACGATTCAAGAAACTCACGCCGGCACAGAAAGCTTTGTTGCTCTCCGCCAGTAAAGAGCCTGGGAAATACACCGAGGGAGTCGTGCTGTCGAAAAAGCTCGAAACGCTGTTTCGAGCCGTACCACCCAGCCTCTATCTCGCCTTGGCCATGACGGAGCCCGAGGAAAAAGCCGAGCGCTGGAGGTTGATGCAGGAGAACGGTTGCTCGGAGTTGGAAGCAGCTTTCCAGGTAGCTGAGCGTATTGACCAGACCCGAGGAATCGGGACGTTAGGATAGATTTGAAGACCAAATAGCGTTACGTCTGCGCAGGGCTGGAGTGCGGTTTTGTGGTAGATATCCGAGAACTATCTGAGTAGATTACTCGTCGACACTCAGCCAAGCGGAAGGAGTCACACATGAATAAAAACGATCTAATCGAGGCCATAGCGAGTTCCGCCGACCTCCCGAAGTCTACCGCCGGACGCGCACTGGATGCCCTCACAACCGTCATAACCACTGCGTTGAAAGGTGGTGAGAACGTCACCTTGGTTGGATTTGGTACCTTTGCGGTGAAAGCGCGTGCAGCGCGCGACGGACGTAACCCTCAAACGGGGGCCACCCTCAAGATCGCAGCCTCGAAGACGCCGAGTTTCAAAGCCGGTAAATCGCTGAAAGACGCGGTTAACTAGACGCTGGTGGCGATTACCCAATACCAACTCTTCGAGAGCGCTGGTATTGGGGCTTCAGCAGCCGAAACGCTGGCTGAACTCTGGGAGCGGTTCGAGCTTTGTGTTTGAACGCGTCTTTAGGGAAGTTCTTTTCAACCTTGATTTGGGCTGGGTGGCACACTGCTTAGCCGCTGCTGAATCCTCAACAAAAAACCAGCTTCAAAAGCATCCTGGCAGTCACCGACAGGAAAGGTTTTGCGCGTTTGCGCCAATTCCCACCACAGTGGAATCTCGCCGGACGTATCAAGCCAAGCCTGGGCGCATTGCACGCCACGTTCGATCATTGGGGCAAATTCGTCGCTCCAAGGTGTCAGAAGACTCGAGCAACCATCCGCCGCAGGAATTGAAACGTAGTTTTCGTCCATACACACCCTAGATTTCTGATTTATTGTTAGACGCGCAGGCCAGCCATGAAATCTTAACGACACCAAATGAACGCTCGATAACAGGCAAGGGCATCAAATAGCCTAGATCAACGCCAATGTAGACTATATCCCGTGGATTGAGAGTCCCTCAAGGCGCAATTTGCGCGCATGACTCAAGACTTCGAACAGCTCCGTCTGCAGTTGGCGGAAAACATCCGCTTGATGCGACGCGTGAAGAACCTTACCCAAGAGCAATTGGCGCTCATGGCCGAGCTGGATCGTACCTACGTCAGTCAAATCGAACGATGCACGGCCAATCCGTCGCTGCTGGTCCTATGCAAACTCGCCAATATTTTTGAAATTACCACAGATCAGCTACTTGTAGGCGCCGATACCCTGCGCAGCCTCCTCCACGTCAAATAATAGTCTCACGTCTCATAAATCCGACAGATCCGCCTTCATAATTCCCGCTGACAGTCTTCAGTCCCTAACCGAACCTGCCCAGGCCATACACCGAGAGCCTGGATCATGCCCATTGCCTGCTCGTCAATCCCGCCCACAAAGCTACGGCCATTGGCGCTGAGCGTGTTGCTGGCGTGCGGCCCAAGCATGGCGCTGGACACCGGCAGCATTACGTCCTCTGCGCTTTCGCCAAGCTGTCTCGAATATAGGGTCATCGGTATTTGTTTCTGGCTCCTGTGCACACCCTTCGGCTGCACAGTCAAAACCTCGACCAAGGTGCGTCATTTCATTCCTGAGCTGGTGGTTTCCAGCTACGCCACCACCGGCAATAATCCATGGACCGAGATGGCCACCCTCTCCGCTCCCATCAATGGTGCGGAAGGTGGCGGTAATCTGATCACGTCGAATAACCAACGCGACAATCTGCCTCGTTTCAAAAACGTTGATGGAATTGGTCATCCGGGTGGCCGGGTCGCCACACAACTGGCTTCGCAATCCGGCTACGCCTGCGCCAGCGGCGCTACTGCGTTCATGCCCTACTACCTGAGTACCCTGGACTCACTGGCCTGGCGCCATGGCATCCCGGAAAGCCTTTACCCCGAGTCGCTCGTGCCCGGGATCCGTGAAATCGGTCGTCAGCTCGAGGGAAACATGTGGGGCAACGTCTATCCCCGACAAGGATTTTTGGTGCAACCCGACGATTTCAAAGCCGCTGCGGTGATGGCGCAGCGGGCGGGTGATCTCATTACCCGCAACTGGCAACCGCACGTGTATGTCCCGCTCATATCCGTACCACGCGATGGTTATTGGCCGCCTGGCCCAATCGTTGAAAACGACGCTTCGACCCACAAATGGCAATTGCTCTCCCCCGTGGTTCAACCCACATGCGCCATCTTCCCCAGCGATTCGGTGCAGAGCGCGGATGGCGGCTACGCGTGGTCGCTGTGGCGTCCCTATAGCTGCTGCAAGCGTGAGGGACAGACCTTCCTGTTCAGCATCGACTTCGAAGGTGGTGCTTCATGAGTCGGCTTTCTGCAGGACCATGGTTGGGCCCGATGAGTTTGTTGCTCTGCGGACTGCTCGCCGTGGCCACGCATGCCCACGCTGCCGAGGACGATTACCGTCTAGGCACTCAAGGCGAAGTGCTCGACGACCGGGTGATGTACACCATCGGTGGCGGCTCGGCAGCGGGCTCGCCGAGCTCGCTCTATCGCCCCAACGGGCTCGGTGTCGGCGGATCCTGGCAAGCGAACATGATGTGCGGAAACATGAGCCTCACCAATACCTTGCAAAACCAGTTGAACGGCGTCACCGAAGGTTTCCAGCAGATCATGGGCAGCATCGTGCAGAACGCGACCCAAGCCGTGATGTCGCTGCCGGCGTTGATCATCCAGCGCGCTAACCCCGGTCTCTATGAGTTGCTTAGTAACGGGGTGCTGCAGGGGCGTATCGACTTCGACCGCTCCAAACTGACCTGCCAGGCCATGGCCGAAAAGATGGCTGACAAGGTCGGTCAAGCCGGCTGGGGCGCATTGGCCAAGAACCAGGAGATGCAGGGCAACCTCGAACAAACCGGCGGTGATGCGGTGGCCGCGGTGAAAAAAACCGAGGCCCGTAACGGCAATAATGGGGTGTCTTGGGTCGGCGGGCAGAAGGCTGGGGGTAGCGGACAAACACCCATCCGGGCAACCTCCGATGTGGTGCGCGCGGGCTACAACCTGCTGCATAACCGGTCGGTGGATGACAGCGCCTCGATCAGTAGCAGTGATTGCCTGGGCGGCGCTATTTGCCAGGCATGGACCTCACCCCAAGAGGAATCCGAATGGGCTGCTCGAGTGTTGGGCGAGACCGAAGTCGCGACCTGCGACACCTGCGAGACTCTGCGGGCTACCGCAGGCAGCGGACTGACGCCGCTGATCCAGGAGGCCTACAGTGAACACCTCAAAACCCTGCAAGGCTTACTGTCCGGATCTCTGCCGCCGAACCCTGACAATCTGAGCAAAGCCTCCAGCCCGATGCTGCCGGTGACCCGTGGTGTAATCGAAGCCCTGCGCGACGATCCTGATCAGGAACTCCTGGCACGGCGCCTGGCCAGTGAGACGGCCCTGTCCAGCGTGCTCGACAAAGCGCTCCTGCTATTGCGCACGCTGCTGGCAGGCAGCCACGAACCTAATATCGCTTCCGCCGAACCGGCCCAAGCGGCCTTGACGAAAAACATCGACACGCTGGAGCGTGAAATACGCCTGCTGCAGACCGAGCTGCAGGTACGGCAAATGTTGGCAACCAATACCGCCAGCCTCGTACTCGATCGGCATGCCGGAGGTGCCGATGCGTCGCGCACCGTCGAGCAAGGCGACCCCGAGCCAGGCCGACTCAACGACGCTGACGCCAGGCGCAAGTGAGCCATGAAACGTTCACCGCCACTCACTTTGCTTTCGAGTCTGGGGACTGCCGCGGTGATGATCCTGACCGCCGCACTGGTCGCCTGGATCGGCCGCACTGCGCTGGGCAGTTTCGAGGTCTGGCAGCAAGCCTTGGAATCGATACGGCCTTATCTGCGGTGGTGGCGTGCCCTGCTCTATAGCGTCCTCTTTGCACTCTGGTGGGACCTGCTGAGGCGCTATCGACATCGACCACAGGACCGACTTCGCGTGAAACGCGCCGGGACATTAGGGCTCTTGCTGTTTACCTGCGTCGAGCTTACTCGATTGTGAGGTCCCACCATGCTTATGAGCACTAACAGCTACCTGGAGTTTTACCTTTCCCTGCTGGCCTGGATCATCAACAACGGTATCTGGAACGTCCTGTCTGATACTGGATTGTTCGCTGCGCCCTTCGGCGCGATCATCTTGCAAGAGTGGTTGTCGGCCCGCCAGCAAGGCGCGGATGAAGGCAACAAGGGATTGCTCTCGGTACCGAGGATCGAGAACCGGCTTTGGTTGGCCTACATCATCGTATTGTTCGGCTGTGCGCCGGCCTTTCCGCTAAACCTCGCTTCAATGGCGTTCGACGATGCAGCGAGCCAACGCTGCGGTGTCAGCGTGGCGAAGCCAGCGGAAACCGCTTGGGGCACCACGTTCAACACCATCGGCGAACTCTCTGCCAACGTGCCAATCTGGTGGTTTCTGGTTCACGCCTTAAGTAAAGGAGTGACCGCAGCGGCCACCGCCTCCATCCCCTGTGCACCGGATATCCGACAGATGCGCATGGAGATCGACAGCTCGCGCATCGATAACCAGGTACTGCTGCAGGAAGTCGCAGACTTCACTCGCGACTGCTACGGCTATTCCCGTTCTCGGCTGTTCACCAACCGTCCTCAGTTGGACAAGGCACAAAGTCATGATGCGTCCTGGATCGGCTCACGCTATTTTCTCGACACTCCGGGCTACTACGACACCGATCGCTCACGGACACCACGAGTCAGTTGGCCCTACGATGAAACCCGAGATATTTCCTTGCCACGGTTGGAGAATGGCGCGGGCTACCCCACTTGCAAACAGTGGTGGAGTGACAACGGTGTCGGGTTGCGCGAGCGCTTGATCGAGCAAGTCGATCCTTCGCTGCTGACTCAGCTGAAAGGTTGGTTTACTGGCCGTTCGAGTAACGAGATTGAGGACGCCACCCTGCGCGAACTGGTCAGCCCGCGCCAGCAATCGATGTCCATGTCGCCAGGACAGGTGTACCAGGACTACGGCTCCAGCGCTCGTGGTGGGTCGATCAATCAGGGGCTCAATAACCTGGCCACCAATACTGGGCTGGCCCTTGGTTCATTCAGCAACTTCCCGGCAATAAATGCACTACGCGCTGCCCTGCCGATGGTGCAGGCTTTCCTGATCATGGGCGTCATCATCAGCTTGCCGCTGATCCTGCTGGTCAGCACCTACCAGCTAAAGGCCGTCATGACAGTGACGTTCGCGCTGTTCACGCTACATATGCTGACCTTCTGGTGGGAGTTGGCCCGCTGGGTCGACTCCAGCATGCTCGATACCTTGTACAACCAAGTATCGGCATCCAATCAGGTGCTGCTGTCGCTGCCGACATCCGGATTTATGGATGCAACGGTCACGGCGCAGGTGATTGAGTATGTGATGGGGGCAATGTTCATCGTACTGCCTATGCTGTTCCTTGGAGCTATGAGCTGGACAGGATATGCAGTAGGAAACGGGATTCAAGGCATGTTGGCGAACGGCAGCAAAGCAGCAAGTGATTCAGCAAGCAAAGGTACGGATCAAATAGTGGGGGCGGCTAGCCGCTCAATTAGATGATTTGCTGTCGCCGATGTAATGCCCGTAGTCGTCGAAGTCACCAATGTAGAGGTCGGCACCAAGGTAGTCTGGCCCGAGTGCCGCCTCTCTAATATCCGCATCAATGGCAGCCTTGGACACCAGAAGTCCAATCACAGCGACCATCGTCACCACAGAAGCGACCAGCCAGAAACCGATAAAGAGCAACCCAAGGATGAATGCCAGCTTCGTAACCAGAAAGGTCCCGCGAACCAATAGCCCACCCGCAGGCATACCTGTCGCAACCGCACGTTTAGCCACACGAGATTCAAATCCTTTCAACCTGCGATAAACACGTTTTACCGACATACCGCATGCATATGCCCAGCGGTGTGCGCGAGAGATTTGAAGTGGCTGCTGAGCCGGCATGGTTGCGCCCTCTTCTGAGCGTGTTCCTGTGGAAATCGAGACTACAGACTACTACTGAAAATCGCCCATGCTTAACCGTTTATCAGCTTGCTCGGGCGAAAAACTCTTCACTGGAAGACAGAAGACGCAGCTCGTGTACCTGTGCCTCTATAGCCGTTGACCCCATCCATATCATCCAGCTACATAGAGGGTACGGATCGCTGTTACCGACAGCACCTTCCCAGGTAGCCAGAGCCTTCAAAGCTACGTCACTCCGGTGATGGTTCCCCCCAAGTGCGATTAGCGTTCGGTGGCTCGCACGGTCACGTTTCACGGTGATGAACGCCTACTGCTCTCCCGAGCGCCTTCAGGCTCTGCTCATCCCAAATTTCTGGTTTTTCTTCAACCCACCGCGGGGAAACTCTTTCCCCTATGGGACAGGTTTCTTCGCTCCCAACGGAGGTACACCATGTCCGACTCACTCACATCCGAAACACTGGATAGCCTGCGCTTGCCCGTTGTGTTTACTCCAGACGCGTGGCAACGCGCAGTACTGCTCGATGGTTCGAATCATCCTGAAGAACTGCAGCTCGATAGACTGAGCAACGTGGTACGCGCAGCCTTCAAAGCTCACCTGGCCGATCCAAACGCACTCTACGTGGTGTTCGAGGTAGCCAAGTTTGTCTCAGCGAGTGATGCTGATCATGGACCATTGCTGCGACTAAGCCTCAGACTGCTTCAGGCATCAGACCAACCTAACGCCTTACTGATAGCGCTTGCTGAAGAGCAGCAACGCTGAACGCAAACGGCCATACACGGCCATTGATCCAACTCAGGCTATACGCAGTCCTGCACCAAATCCAATCAACACCCACCGGGGAACCCTCCCCGACGGGCAAGGCGTTCCTCCGGTTTTTCGAGGGAAATGCCATGCGCAATATCTACCAAGACGTGACAGACAAGATCGTTACCGCGTTAGACCAAGGCGTAGCGCCCTGGATCAAACCCTGGTCCTCAAGTGGCTCAGCTGACGTCGGTCATCACCAACCCTACCCCATCAACGCCATCACCCAGCGTCCCTATTCGGGCATCAATTTACCGCTGCTCTGGACCGAGGCTAGGTTGCAGGGGTTCACTCAAGATCGCTGGCTGACCTTCAATCAAGCCAAAAAAGCCGGCGGGCACATCCGTAAGGGTGAGCACAGCACTCTGGCAGTGCTCTACAAGCCGATGGAGCGTGAGGAACAGACCGAGTCAGGTCAACCCGTACTCGATGAAAACGGTCAGCCCAAGGTCGCTCACTTTGGCATTCTCAGGACGCATTTTGTGTTCAACATCGAGCAAACGGAGGGGCTCGAAACGCTCAACGAAACTTTGCTCGAAACGGAACCGAGCGATCCCTTCCTCCCCAACGACGCTGCGGAAAACCTGTTGCTAAGTTCGGGCGCAAACATCATTCATCGTTTTACCGACGAAGCCTTTTACCACCCGACCAGGGATCTCATCCAACTGCCGACAAAAGCGCAATTTCACGATCAAGGTGGATACTACGCCACCGCGCTTCACGAGCTGACGCACTGGACCGGACACCACTCTCGGTTGCAGCGCGAGGGAGTGGTCTCACCTTGCCCATTCGGCTCGCCAGACTATGCATTTGAAGAGTTGATCGCGGAAATGGGTGCCGCTTTCTTATGTGCCTACGCAGGCATACGAGGAGAGTTGCGCCACGAGGGATACATCGACTCCTGGCTCGGCCTGCTCAAGGCTGACAACCGCGCGATTTTCCGCGCCAGTGGCCAGGCCCGATGCGCTTCGGAGTACGTGCTCAACCTGGAGCAGCAACGGAAGCAGACGGTAATGGATGACTCGCGATGCATGAACGATGGAGCTTGATCGCCACCTCACCGCTGCAAACGCTTCATAGGGTCCAACACGAGTTGGACCCTTTTTCTATGCCCAGAAAAATCCCCACACTGCGGAGCTTTGACGCAAAGAATATGAGGTAATCCCGTAACCGCAGTACGCCGTTACGTATCCAGATTCTCAGCCAGGTAATCCACCAGCTCGAGTGGACTTCGGCTGTCGATCACCTTGTAGATCAGATCACGTTTGCTTCGCGGTAGCTTCTTGACCACGCTCTTCGCCGAGGCCCTGACGGCTTCGTCTGTTCCATGGATACGTGCCGCGAGCAGGAGCACGAGCGTGGCGTCAGTGAGGTTCATGGCAAGACCCAATAAAATTCGCACCGCAGTGTACCGACACTTTCCTTTTTCGCACCAGCACGCGCATCCAACAAAACGGCACCAGGACAAATCGATATTCCGATTGCCGCACAAAAGGTACATACGGCAAAAGGACGAGCAAGGGTTGGAAGGGGAACGGGAGCTCAAGGGTAAGAGCCCTACCCGAAAAGGCTAAAAGGCCACTGATCCTGCCATTTCCTGGGAGGCCACGATGCTCAGTCTGTTTCGCCGCAAAAGGCAGAAGCCCCCTCCGCCATCAACCATAAACGTCGCTGAAGGTTACCTGCCCGTCAAATCGTCCCAGAGCTTGTTAGCAGCCGAGCATCGCCGCCAGTTGCTTGATCGCATTTGGCAGTACACTGCCCTCTCCCATCCGCAATTCAACCAGCTCTATTTAAATCCGATCCATCGCTACGCCGAGCTGGTCCAGCAGCTTCCAGCCAGCGAGACGCACCACCATGCTTATCTTGGCGGCATGCTCGACCATGGACTGGAACTGGTCGCTTGCAGTTTGAAATTGCGTCAGTCGTATCTGCTGCCGACCGGCGCCGCGCCCGAAGACCAAGCCGCCCAGACCGACGCTTGGTCCGCTGGCATCGCCTATGGCGCGTTGCTGCATGACTTCGGCAAGATCGCCGTGGACCTGCTGGTCGAACGCCAAGACGGTAGCGTCTGGCATCCTTGGCAGGGATCCCTGGACCAACCGTATCGTTTCCGCTACCTCAAGGGTCGCGACTACCACTTGCACGGCGCCGCCGCAGGCTTGCTCTACAACCAGATTCTCGACCGCCCAATCCTCGATTGGCTCAGTGGATTTCCGTCACTGTGGGCCAGTCTGCTGTATGTCCTGGCGGGTCAGTACGAACGTGCCGGCGTGCTGGGCGAATTGGTGACTCAGGCCGACCGCGTTTCCACTGCGCAGAACATCGGTGGCAACCCAAGCAAGGCATTACAAGCGCCCATTCATTCGCTGCAACATCACTTGATCAGCGGACTGCGTCATCTGGTTCTGAACGAGCTGAAACTCAACCAGCCAGGTGCCGCGGGCTGGCTGACCCAGGACTCACTCTGGCTTGTCAGCAAGACGGTCACAGACAAGCTGCGAGCCTACCTGCTGTCGCAATCGATTGAGGGCATTCCCTCGTCCAACCTCGCGGTGTTCGACGAGCTGCAGTCACATGGATTGGTTGAGTCCACGCCGGATGGCAAAGCCATCTGGACTGCGCTTGTGACACAGGGAAATTGGCAGCAGAGTTTCACCTTTCTGCGCCTTCAACCGGCACTGATTTGGGGGAGCGAAGAGCGCCCCGAGGCTTTCAACGGAACGGTAAGCGTTGCACGCGATCACAATCAGCCCAACACTCCGGCATCACCTGCAGCGCCCGAGACTGTCAGTGCAGGATCACGTCAAAGCCCATCGCAGCCCGATCCGCTGACGATGGAAAATGCCGACTACCTCGGCACGTTGTTGGATATGTTCGAGCTGGAAGAGTCTGAGGTCAGCAATGCATCGTCAGCAGGCACCCTCGCAATCTCAAATCCTTCATCGGACAACCCTGGTCAGACATTCCTGAATTGGGTCAAATCAGGCATCCAGAACCACAAGCTGATCATCAACGATAGCAAGGCGAAGATTCACACGGTGGACGGCATGGTGTTTCTGGTAACACCTGGTCTTTTCCAACGCTACGCGCAGGAATATCCCGGTATTTCACAGGGGGGCGATCAAGAAACTGAAAAATGGCGCCGGGTGCAGAAAGAGTTTGAGAAACTGAAGTTCCATAGAAAACGGGGAGATGGTTTGAACATTTGGATCTGTCAGGTGGAAGGTCCTCGAAAGAAAGCGAAACTCAAAGGTTATCTACTAGAAAAATCGGCACTATTGTTCGATACTGTACCTGCTGACAATCCTTTTCTTAAATTGGAAAAGCATGACTTTCCGTAGTATCCCAAAAGAGCTTTTACGCAGAAACGATGCTGTGCCCCCGTCACTGAACCGCTTTCTTGCTCCCCGCAGCGGCTCTTCGCGCTCAATGATGGATTGACCGCAGTTAGCATCGCCCCCTCCCGACCCAATCTTTCCGCTCCAATCTGAATTTTGAGAGTTAAAGCTACCGCAGCCAGGTAGAAGTTTAGCGGCCTCCAAGGCGCTTAAAAAATTCGCAAAACTGTCGCAGCATCCTAAAAAGCCTCTTAAGCTCAAATTACTTGAGAATTAAAACTGTCGGACTGGGCTCGATGCAACCCTAACAACTAGCCGTGCACGGAGCGAAGCATCTGCGTTGCCATCTCAGTACATTGATCGTAAAGCGAATTGATCACGATGATCAATTTACTACAGTCGTAAGCACCTGTTGTCAAGGCATCTGACGTAGCTTTGTAAAATGCCTTGGCGTAGCTCTCCTTGTATTCCAGCGCACCGTGATAGATATCCAACGATTCCTTGTAGTTTGTCCAAATCACCTGCGGGGGCGGACGACCCATTAACCGAAGATCCAAATAGCATTCGATGGCTGCTGCACGACCATTGATATCTACATTTTCAACACCGCTGGGCCCCCGGGCTGAAAAGCTGCGTAGCTCTTCGAGGTCAGGCAGAAGCATTGTCCGCATGTTTGCAGGAAAGTTGAAACGCCGGAGACCTTCGAACGCCTCGACACCTTCCGCATCGTTGTCAAATAGGATAACAACACGATTGTGGACATCAATCTTGATCAATCCCTCGGCAAACTTTGACAAGCTCCCTGTTCCGGAGAATGGATGTCGCTCCTCTATGTCGATGAACCGAAAAAAATCTTCGATATCTGGTCGGAGAAGCTTGAGGGCTCGCTTCAGGATTCGAGTGTCGGATGTCCCTTCAGTCGCGATTAAATAAGTCTGAGAACGACGGGCATTGGGGAGGAAGTCTTCGTTTTGCGCCCAGCCTGCACTGACGAAGTTGCCGTAGTCCCACACCACATCAAGGCTTAGATTAGACGGATTCTCAGCAAGAATTCGGAGAATGGAGTACGGGTGGAGGAACTCAATTAGAGCGAAAAAATGACTGCGTTCCGAGTACCCCCCCCTTTCTCGGTCAACATCCCCTGCCGGTAGCAGCGAGACAGCGGGGTCGCTAGCGAGCCGACCGTGTCCCTCTGCGTGCTTGGCATCGTAATTTTCAACGTAATCGTTCTTCAGATCACACACGGCATTCGTGCATATAAAGTCAACGAACTGCTGGAACGTTAAACGATTGGGCGACGGGCCGCCGTCTTCGGTATAAGCGAACCGTTCGCTGTCGAGTGATACTTGAACTTGATAATCAGCCTCGACCGACTTGAGTGTGTGCCCGAGAAGTTCCAGCCGCGAGACCATCGCCCCCAGAGTGCGACAAAAGCAAAGCTCGCTTTGTGAAACATCCCTTGAATGTTTCTCGTAGTATTCGTAATTAATACTCGCATGACGACGGCGACGACGGTCACGCTCTTGGAACAGCATGCCGTGGTCCATGCCCATGTGTCCCGTATTGTACGTGAGGTCGATATCGCCTACAGCCAAAGTAATCGGTGTGCTCATAAGTCTCTACTCACAGGCACAAGCCTGCCGGCGCCGAGAATCGTCAGAGACTTGGAGCCGCGGGTCATCGCAACATATAGATGCTTGGCATCGAGAGAATCCGCATCCAGTATCACCGCATGGTCGAATTCAAGGCCTTTAACCAATAAGGTGGTGCCGATGAGTTTGCGGTGAGAGATGGGGCGTCCCGTATGTCTCATATCGCGCTGGTAGATCTTACCCACCTCCACCAGGGTCAACCCCTCGCTTTCGCTATGCATTTTGAGTACGTGGAGCAAGCGAAACAACAAATCACGGCGATAAGCACCCGTCCCCGGGTTTGCTTTAAGCTCTAGGAAGAATGCTATTAGGTGACCGCTTGTAGGATCTGCGAGGTAATCATTTGCAGCCAAAAGCAGGCCTGGGTATTTGGTAGTTTTCCGGAGGACCGCAGACTCTCCGCGACTCGTACCGGCCGCCACTACGCTGCCAACGCCAGTGAAACACTTTTTCGCAAATGTCAGCGCTAGTAGCAACCCCTTCTGGGCGGTCTTCGCCGCGGCCAGTTGCTTGAGGAATGTGTGAAGCACTTTGCCCTCGATTTCCTCAATAGAAGAGAACCGGCCCGCCATTCCTTGGGCCAAATTGTGCGTCATATTCTTGGATCGCGGGTCTCCACCGTGTAGTGCGATGACGCTTTCATTGTGACCTAGCAAGCTCCAAAGTGCAGAGCGCTGCTTTTTTTCGAGGTCTTCAGGTTCGGTGCGGTACCGAATTACGCAGGGAGGCCTCTTCCCTAAAAGATCGACCTGCTGACCTGCCTGAATTTTGGTCCGGACGTCGTTAAGCCAAGCGCCCAACGCTGGATTATCAGCCCAGCGCCATGGTGTCTCCAGATGGCCCAGACACTCGAATTTGGGATAGACGCTACGCCCCCAATCCACAGGATTGGCGTCGTCAAAATCATAAATAGCCTGCATTGGATCGCCCAAGAGCCGACAGGGCAGGAGGTCTGCCAAGGCACATACCAAAGAGTGCTGCAGATCAGAGCAATCCTGATATTCATCAACATAAATACCCGCGTATGAAGCTGATATGGCATGCCGAATGAACGACTTCGCTAGCAGGACAGAGCAGCATCCATAAAGCTGATTCCACTGTTCATTCGTCGGGTTGTCTACATTCCACCCTGATGTCTTCGGATAGGCCAAGCACAGACGCAGGGACCAGCTCGCAATGGTGTCGACCTGATATTTTGAAGTCGGCACACCGAGCGAAGTCATCTTCGCTCTGATCGAATTGACGCCGGCGAAGGTGTGAGTCAAAACCAGCTGCTTACCGTCAGAAACCCGCGCTGCCAAAGCAATGAGATGCGTCTTTCCGTAGCCCGCAGGGGCGATTACGTACCCTTTCGTCTTGCAATCGTTGAGCTTGATGGCTAATTCTTCAGACATGCTCAACCCACTTCCAAAGCTTGGTCAGCTGGATGGAAAGGTCCGTTTTGGCGAACCCAGCGTCCTCGAACGCAGGCTTAATTGTTTTGAACCATAGGTCGCCACGTGTGATGTCTTTGAACCAGTTAGATTTTTTGGCCGCAATACCAATGGCCTTTCGCAGCTCAGGGCTGTCTTCCCAGTGGCCAAGCTCCTTTTCCAAATTACCTTCGAACTTATTGAGTACTTGATCCCTAACCGAGTAATTCAACGTATCCCGTGCCAGATAGAGGCTAAGCAAGACGAATTCCCACGGCACATCTTGAAAAGCGCGCTCCTCCAATGACAGCTTGTCACTCCACATGAAGACTGGAATCTCCAACTCCCGAAGCACACGCGCATCAGCCTCGGAAAATTGGTCGTCAGCGTCTCCATCGGCGAGTGCAGACACTTCGTAGTGAAGTGCCTTGAATGCCTTGGCAATAGGCTTCACCTTTGACCCACCGATAACGTCCAGCAACGCCACTCCATGGTAAGACAGTGGATCTTTCTTATTCTCCACCTGATAATCATCGAATCCCCGGAGAAAGCCAACCTCTGTTGCGCCTTCGCACACGATGATCTTCTTGGCCAGGAATGCGTCAGAGCTTGAACGTACCTTTCCTTGCAGTTCATGCTGCTCAAGCCCTTTTTTTGCTGCCGGGATAACCTGAGTTACGCCACCTACACGGTGCACGACGTAGAGTTCGTCGATGGTCAGCTCACGCAACACTGTTGGCGAGTGAGTCGTGAGGAAATATTGGCCCCGTTTATCTTCTCTGATGTGCTTGATTAGTCGTGTGATCCGGTGAGGCTCCAGGCCGAGTTCCACTTCATCGAACAGAGTGATATGACCTTCATCCAGTCCCATCTTCTGAATGCCGCACAAAAGCATGCGCCTGGACCCTAGCCCCAACTGGCGCAGCGGAATTTCACCGTCATGCAGGACTAGTCCACCAGCTTTCAAATTTACGGAGGCCAGATCAAGGTGCGCTTTGTAGGCATCGACCACGGGAACCCCAAGGAGCTTGGCGACTTCCTGAGATTTCAATGCGGCAGCATCGAAATTTTTTAGCGTCTCCTCCCGCTTCGCATCTAATGACGATCGCGCAGTTCTAGAGGCATCTGCCAGCAGTTCATTCAGGCTCTGTACTGCGGTCAGCTTCGACAAGGCAGTGCCCGTAGCCCATGAAAGCTGCCTTTCACTGAATGTGCCGATCAAGCCGACGCTGACTTTGTTCCGGTCGGCTTGCTTGAAAGGAACTCCCTCCGGTTGTCGGTCGCATACGACAACCCATTGAGGTTCGAGATCTTTGCCAACAGTGAAACGCACGGTGAGCACGTTTTCGAGATGGTCATCTGGCTCATCGTTGATCTGAAACGCGTCGCTGTCCCAGCCTCGGAGGTAATGCCCATACTTAGCGAGCGAGCAAAAGTCATCTACAAGCTCGCCGATCGTTGCTTCGATAGTGATCGGATTTGCAATGTTGCCGCTATAGAAGTCGGAGTCGCTGAGCGTGAGATTCCACTGGGGGAAGAACGTATACCGAATGGCCTCCAGTATGGTCGATTTAGACGAGTCTCCCTTGCCAATCAGACAGAATATATGAGCCTTTGGAAGGCACCATTCCAGCTTGCTGACTCCCCGGAAGTTCTTGATTTCCAGCTTCCTAATTTTCACCAGATCGTATCTCCTTCACATTCGCGCTCCCGGAAGGAGCAGCTTTGAAGCGTGGATGTACCGCAGCCTCGTTGATGCCCCCTAGGTATTTCCAAAACCTGAGCCATCGTCGCTCGCGGCCATTACGGCACGGAGGCATAATGCTGGCCACCCAAGATAAGCACGAAACTGTTCAAGGAGCCATATGGGCAGCATTAAGGAAGCATTTGAAGATGCAGACGTACTGGGAAGGCTAGCCAATAGGATTACGACCAAGGCCTCAAAACGCGCTCTGACCAGAGTGCTACTCACGGCTAGCGTGGGTATCGTTATTTTAGGCAGCTACCTCGGATACCTCACCTACCTGTTAGATAAATATCAGGAAAGTTCGAATCAACATAACGCTACGTATAGCTTTTTGGTTGCCGAAAACCAAGACAAGCGAACGCTTGATTACCTTGAGCTCTGCATCGACGCCTCAAAAAATAATTATGCGAATCGCAATTATTACTGTAGTACAGCATTGGAACTTTATAAACTCACGTTTAAAGAGCTGCCTAGCGACACAGATGAGAACGTGGCAAAGGCGGCGTTTGGCGCCATGAAAGTCGACGTCGCAGCAAGAATTCGTTTTATGGCTTTGCAACGTACGATGGGTCAAAGCTCAGAAATTGATGGCTTACTAGGTTTCCTGCTGAGCATCACAGGAATTACGATCGCCGTGATCCTAGCCATCCTTGGCATGCTCGCTACCATAGTGTGGACTTGGCGAATTTCTCGAGCACAGCTTATCACTCAGCAAAACACCAACCCGCCCCCGACGCCAACGTAAGAACCAGCGCGCTCTGCAAGATAGTGACTATCGACGACTCGAGCTTCGACGCGGGTGCGACAAGAATTACTCAGAGATTCGTATGGCTCCGGCTGAATATCGCTGCTTCAACATTCGGTCGATTTCGGCTACGTATTTCTCAGGAGCCTTGCCGCAAGTCTCATTTCGAAGCTTGTGCACGGCGAGCACCGTTTCCGCGCGGATTTTTTGATTGCTGGTCAACTGGATAACCATTTCCAAGTTGGCAGGATTAAGGAATTCGTCGATCAGCTTCGTCTGGGACTGTATCTCTCTCTCGATGACTGTCAGCTCAGTCAGTCGGTTGAAAACAGCCTCTGCCTGTTCTACCTGTGCATTGGTCAAACGAATTTTTGAGGGAATGGCCTCAAGTTGCCGGCGAAAATCGAGCAGACGCTCCTGATACCGCTGTTGACCCAACTGTAGCCATAAGCCCATACCTTTGAGTTTTCCGAAGGAATGAGGGTACCAGTGACGTTCCTCATAGGTCTTACCCTTCTCATCGATCCCTTTCTTGATGATCTGGTAGCTCCATAGCACCTCGAGGTGGCTACTCTTCCACCGAGTTTTGAGAATGACACCCACACGCTCAGGAAGGATTTGCAGGATTTGGTCAATCCTATCCACCAGCCCGCGATGTCTGATGTTCGCCGCTCTAACCCTTTCAACGAATGCATCCCGCTGGAGGAGCAATGTCTCCACCTTATGGCGCCGAATGTTTCGATGTTCGGTCGCGGACAGTTGCTTCAACGCGCCTTTGACCTCTGCGTCATGAAGGCCCAAGTGATTGTGGGCGCAGCAATGACCTATCAATAC
This sequence comes from Pseudomonas sp. R3-56, assembly GCF_051132075.1. Taxonomy (NCBI): domain Bacteria; kingdom Pseudomonadati; phylum Pseudomonadota; class Gammaproteobacteria; order Pseudomonadales; family Pseudomonadaceae; genus Pseudomonas; species Pseudomonas sp. R3-56. The sequence goes on from NZ_CP071657.1 coordinate 3,838,293, forward strand.
GTTAGAGCCATCTTTGAGCTCGACGACAAAGCCATGCTGATGCATCTTCGAACAGCGCGTACCTTTTTTTTGGTATTGGCAACTGGCTTCTGGCTGAATCAAGCGATAGGGGCGCAGTGGGTGGCTGTACTGATCCTTGGTCAAGGTTATGTCAGCGGAGATATTGAATATGGAGAGGAGATCGATAAGCGATCTGATTTCGATGATGTCATGAGTAGGAGCCATTCAGTCCTCTTGAGCGCACACCAGGGAGAGAGCTGTATATTAACCCAGTAATTGCATATTGGAATCACAGAAAAAAAAGAAGGTGCTGTTACCATACCTGCACCACTACGCTGCCCGAAAGCAGATACTGATGTGAGTGGGTGTAGGGGAAGTTGGCACTGACGTATTCTCGACCACGGCTCGCTTTTTATCCCGCTCCTTTTTTCTAGCCGCTCGCTCGGGCTCATCTCAATTTCTTTCTATGGATGGTTGATGAAGTGCTGTTCGTAGGTGCGGATCAGCCCTGCTTCGTTACAACCCAGACTTGCTCGAAAACATGATCTGAGCCCTTGGCAACGATCTCGTACTTTTGAGTTTGAAGGTTTCTCTCCGAGATCAGCAGCAGCGCCTCGGGTGTGAATCGACCACTGCTTCAAATCTCAAATCGCTGCGTGGGCTCTTTCCACTCCGAGTGATGCTCAGCCACTTCGCGAATCACCGGAATCCGCTCGAGCCATTTGGCGAACGCCGTATCGTCAACATTGCCCATGGGTTTATTCGCCAATCGTGTTCGCTCGCCTCTACGTCACAGCGTTCCGTGCAAGTATTAAGCTTTAGTGATCATGGCCACCTTACTCCGCTGCGCCGCCTCTATCCGCTTTCTGTTCGTCAGGCAAGCATTTTACCTCGGGCTTCCTTCAGATTCGCAGTCACCCATGTGCCAGCGGTGTACTTAAATGTTTACTTAAAAAACCGTGGCGGAGATGGATTCCAGTGGAGTTCAGAAAACGAGAAAAGCGGCTCAAGGCCGCTATTTCCGTGGTTTCCAGGCGTTCAGTGGGGCTTGGTGGAAGCAAATATGGCGCAGCGGACGAGACTCGAACACAACCAAGCCTCTCAAATGGTAAAGCTATTAAGATCCAAGATATTCGTGGGAGTAAATGTGGGAGTATTTTTCGGGCATGAAAAAGCCCAACCTTTTCAGATTGGGCTAAGTCATTGAATAATATGGTCGGGACGGAGTGATTCGAACACTCGACCCCTAGCACCCCATACATGGGGTAGCCAGATGTGCACGGGGCCAAGGCGGCGATACTCTGAGGGTTGAGTTCCTAGGCACTGCCCAGGTTGCCAAAAAGCTGGTGCTTCGCACGCAGTTATCGCATAGGGGCCGAAACCGACCTGCTCCGACAGTAGGCTTGGTGCACCTCACCGCTCATGTCGGCGTCATTGTTGAAAGCCCAGCAGTCCCCCCCAAGACCCACCGGCACGTAGTGGTTGCGCATCTTGCGGATTCGCGTGATGCCCGACGCCAGGCGTATGCTCGAGCACGGGCATTGGGCGCCACCGCACCGACGGCCATTATGGAAAGTGGCCGATCAAACCCTCATCTCAAACAGCCATAGACTCATTTACGCGAAGAAACCTCCAACCTACACCGCAGCCCAAACGGAATACGCTGATCCAGGCATGCCAGACTTGAGGCCGTAGGAAATCGCCGTTCGCGATCGCTTATACACCCGGTGCGAATGGGGGCAAAACTGGGGGCATAATTCGATTTTTTCAGGCTGTAACTACCGCCCCAGAGCCCTGTCAAAATGTTTTTTTGGAGATCCTGAGAGTCTTTAGGCGTTGTCGGGCAGGCTATTCATCTGATCATTTTTGCCTTCTATTAGACCGCCCCGGCACCGTAGACATTTTTCCAGCCTATCTGGACTGCCCTCGATCTGGCTCGTCGCGAGCAGCGTCACGAGACGATTTAACCGATACCGCTTTTGTCAAATTCTGCTGCATATAGGCAAGAAAGCGGCGCTGGAACAGCATCGTATGCTCATGCGCTGCCTGCTCAGCCTCGTCGGCGTTACGCGCAGCGATGGCATCGACGATGACATCGTGGTCGCGCCCCAGGCGCGTGGTGGTGCTGGCTGTGCTGATAATGTAATCAAAATGCAGGTGCAGAAGCCGCTGACCTTCGCCTAACAATTTCTCGTAGTAACTGATGAAATAGGGGTTTTTACCCGCTTCGGCGATTGCGATATGAAACGCCTTATTCGTCTCAGACATGGCCTGAAAGTCGCCTGAAGTAACGGCTTCCAGATAAGCCGCGTCCGCCGCGCGTATGCGCTTGAGGTCCTCCTCGTCGTGCTGCGTCGCAGCCAGACGAGTCACCGCTCGTTGAATGAGATCAAGCGCCGAAACGTAATTGGGAAAATCCTCGATTTCAAACGGTGTGACCAATGTGGTCCGATTGGGCAGGATCGTCACCAGGCCCTCGCTGATCAGCCGTGCCAATGCGTCTCTGACCGGTGAACGCGAAAGACCGAACTGTGCCGCAAGCGAAACCTCGTCCAGCGGCGAGCCCGGTTTTAGCTTGAGCGTCAGGATCTGCTTGCGCAGCTCCTCGTAGATATACCGGCCACCGTGACGTTTGGTGCTGGTCTCAGGGGTGTCGTTGCTCATTGAATCACTCTCAGGGTACTGGCGGGTCATTTGACCGGACGCCAGATTAACACCGGCCCGTACTCGATTAAAAACCTTCGCCCCAGGTGTCGCTCAGCATAAACCCGGCGGCCAGTGGGTCATCCGGATCGACGCCAATCTGATGCATGCCGTACACCCAGGCCCGCCCGGTGATGCGCGGCAGCACAGCAGCGCGACCGCCGACTTCGGTCAAACCCAGCAGTTCGACCTTGAACTCCCCGCCAATGGTTGAGCGCGAGATCAGTTGATCGCCCGGCGACACCTGGCCACGAGCACTCAAGGTCGCCAGGTTGGCCGAGCTGCCTGTGCCGCAGGGCGAGCGGTCGACGCGCCCGGGAGGCAATGTGGTGCAGGTTTGCCAGATGGTCTGATCAATACGGTTGCGAAACATCACATACGCTACCTCGTTCAGGCTTTCGATTAGCGGATGCTTCACGGCGACCTGACCGTTGATGATCGTTCGCAGGCGCACGCCCGCATCCGCCAGCGCACGCGCATTGCCGGGCTCGATGCTCAAGCCGACCTGCTCGACATCAACGAGGGCGTAGTAGACTCCGCCAAACGCAATATCCACGTTGATCGGGCCGAACTGGTCGGTGTGTATGAGCGTATCTAGATGCTCGACAAACGCCGGCACCATATCCAGCGAAACACTGACGCAGCGTCCATCCACACAGTGCGCTCGGGCAGTGACCAGGCCTGCCGGGGTATCAAGGACCACCGTGGTGAACGGCGCCTCCATCGGCAGGATGCCGAGCTCCAGCAGGGCCGTGGCCACACAGATGCAGTTACTGCCCGACATCGGATGCGCCTTGTCGGCCTGCAGCACGATAAAGCCAGCCTGGGCCTCCGGACGCGTCGGCGGCAACAGCAGGTTGACCGACATCTGAAGGCAACCACGGGGTTCAAGCATCACCAGGCGACGAAGGCTATCGTCGACCTCATTGATATGGTTCATCTTGTCGAGCATGGTCTTGCCGGGTATGTCGAGGACGCCCCCCGTGATGACTTTGCCGATCTCGCCTTCGCAATGCACGTCGACCATTTGCAGCGTTTTCTTCCAGCGCATGATGCCCTCCTTTACTTGATGTACCAGCCCCACGGCTGGTCGCTGTCGTAGCGGGTAATCTGTTTGGTTTCCAGATAATTGTTCAACCCCCACTCCCCCAATTCACGGCCGATACCGCTTTGTTTGTAGCCGCCCCAAGGCGCTTCGGTAAAGGTCGGTTGGGAGCAGTTGACCCAGACGATCCCGGCCCGCAAGCGACGTGCCACTCGCTCCGCACGCACCAGGTCTTTGGACATCACGGCCGCCGCCAGGCCAAAGCGCGAATCGTTGGCGCTCTTCAAGGCTTCGGCTTCATCGTCGAATGGGCGCACGCAGACCACCGGGCCAAAGATTTCTTCATTCCAGATCCAGCTTGTCGCGGGAACATCCGCAAAGATGGCAGGTGTCAGAAAGTAGCCGGATTCGCAATCTTTGGGCCTCGTGCCACCGTACAGCAACGTGGCGCCCTCCTCCTTGCCGCGTGCGACGGCTTGCAGAATCTTTTCGTACTGGGTGTTATTGACCAAGGGGCCGAGCAGAACGCCCTCCTTCATGCCGTGGCCGATGCTGAGTTTGCTGGTCTCTTCGACCAGGCGTTTCAACAACGGCTCATACAGGTTGCGCTGTACCAGCACACGCGAGGTGGCGGAGCACACCTCACCCTGGTTCCAGAAGATCCCGAACATGATCCACTCGACGGCCGCTTCAATGTCGCTGTCGTCGAAAATGATGAATGGGGATTTACCGCCCAGCTCCAGGCTGATGTTCTTGATGTCGCGGGCGGCCGCTTGCATGATCTTGGCGCCGGTCGGCACACTGCCGGTGAACGCCAGCTTATCGATGCCCGGATGCTCGCTCAGGGGCGCTCCTGCATCAGGCCCCAGCCCCGTGACGACGTTCAACACACCGGCTGGCAGGCCTGCCTCATGGGCAATGTCGGCCAGTTCCAGGGCGGTCAAAGGTGTCAGTTCCGAAGGCTTGAGCACCATGCAGCAGCCTGCGGCCAACGCCGGGGCAACCTTCCATGCGGCCATCAGCATCGGGAAGTTCCAAGGGATGATCGCACCGGCCACGCCCATCGGTTCCTTGCGAGCGATGCAACTGAAGCGTTCATCGGCAAGCTGTACGTTCTGCTCTTGCTGGGTATCAAGCCCTTCGGCGAGGTCGGCGTAAAAATCGAAGCAGCCGGCCGTGTCGCCGATATCCCATTGGGCCTCGGGGAACGGTTTGCCGTTGTCCTGCACTTCAAGCGCCGCCAGCGCATCCAGACGCTGCCGGATTCCGGCGGCGATGCTACGTAATACAACCGCCCTTTGCGCGCCGGTCGTCTGCGGCCACGGCCCCTCGTCGAAGGCTCTGCGCGCTGCTTTTACTGCCAGGTCGATATCGGCGGCGGTGGCGGCAGCGACGTGCGCCAACACCGTTTCATTACTCGGGTCGATGGTCGGGAACGTTCCGCCCAGGGCAGGCTTTACCCATTGGCCGTCGATGTACAGATGCTCGTAGGACTTCATAAGGAACCTCAGGTGAACGCAAAGCGTCGGGCGCTGAATGGCGTCAGGTCTTGTGCGGGGGGACGCTCGGCGACGAGGTCGGCAATCAGGCGCCCGGTGGTGGCACCTAGTGTCAACCCGAGCTGACCGTGGCCGAAGGCGAGGAAGACATTCTTCAGCCGCGAGCTGCGGTCGATCACCGGTTTGGTATCCGGCAGGAAAGGTCGGTAACCAATGCCATATTCAATGTCGTCGAGTTTCAATTGCGGAAGAATCTTGCGCGCCTTTTCCAGGATGATGTCGGCCCGCTTGAAATTCGGCTCGGCATCCGGTCCAGAAAACTCGATGGTGCCGCCGATCTGCAGGCCACGGGTCATTGGTGCAAAGCAGAAGCCGCCATCGGCATAGATCACCGAGTGACGCACCTCTACACCCGAGTGGGGTAACAGCACCTGGTAGCCGGCGATGCCCGCCAGCGGCACTGAGCCTCCGATCTGGGAAAAAAATTGGCGTGATCCCGTGCCCGCGGCGATCACCACGTGGTCCGCTGGGTAGCGCTCGCCGTTGACCAGAGTCACGCCGCTGGCGCGGTCAGAATTTTCATCGATTTTTCCGACCTGCCCGCGCAAACGCACGCCGCCCTGGTCGATAAAGCTTTGCGTGAGCGCAGCGATAAACCCTTTGGTATCGCTGACCGCACGCCAATCCGGGAACACCAGGCCGTGTTTGAATTTTCCCGCCAGAGCCGGCTCCAGGTCCGCTATCGCCGAACGATCCAGTACTTCGGACTTGAAACCCAGGGAGCGGCACAGATCCATATGCGGGCCTTCCTGGGCCAAACCTTCAGCTGTATCAAACACTTCGATGATCGGTCGCTCGCCCATCAGATTTTTATCGGCGCAGCGATCCAGCAATGGCGCGTAGTCTTCGTAGACGTGGTGGGTCAAGGTCGCCATTTCATTGGCGATGTCGACGATGCGCGAATGTCGCGCACAGGCAACAAAGCGCAGAAACCACGGCAATATCCCCGGCAGCGCGCTGGGGCGAAGCGCCAGCGGGCCCTTCTGATCCAGCAGCCAGCCCGGGATCTTTTTCAGAATGCCCGGTTTGGACAACGGGATAACCTCACTCACCGCCATCTGCCCGCAACTCCACTTGGCGGTGCTGTCACCCGGTGCTTGTGGATCGATCAGCGTGACCCGGTGGCCTTCGCGCTGCAGATACAAGGCGCAGCACACCCCGACGATGCCGCCGCCGATAACGACAGTCGCTTGGCCGTGAGCGGGCGATTGCGTATTGATCATAAAGCCCCTCGATTAGTGCAAAATCTGCATGCATGAATCCGCATCGGCATGGGGCGCCGATGCGGGATCGATATCAGCCTCGGAGCTTTTCGAATTCACGACGGAATTCGGACTTTTCCTCATTGGTTAGCGGCAACAACGGCATGCGCGCCACGCCCACATTGAAGCCGGCAAGTTCACACCCATACTTGACCTTCTGGATAAACTTGCCGCTTTCCAGGTTATTCATCAGCGGGAACAGCGAGCGCACGATCTGCTGGGCCCCCGCAAGTTGACCACTGACGTAGTTTTCATAGAACGCCACGATCTGCGGCGCGAGGAAATTGGCTGGCGCGCAGATCCAACTGGTGGCGCCCCACAGGAAAAAGTCCAGGGCCTGGTCATCCGAGCCGCACGAGAGCTGGATCTTGCCCTTGTAGCGCTCATCGATTTCGATGGCCCGCAGCAGATTGCCCGCGCTTTCCTTGATGGCAATGACGCGCTCGTGGTCCATCAGAGCATCCATGACGCTATAGCCCACCTCCACGTTAGTGCGGATGGGGTAGTTGTACAGCACGATATTCACGTCGGGCACCGCATCCAGGATGGCGTTGTAGTGACCTATCAGTTCGTCCTGGGTCGGAATGGCGTAGTACGGCGGCGCGATCAGTAAATTGCTGTAGCCGGTATCCCGAGCCTGCTTGACCTGCTCGATGACTTCGCGGGTACATGAACCGTTGGCGCCGGCGATCAACATGACGCGACCATCGGCGACTTCTCGCACGGTGGCCATGACCTGACGACGTTCTTCATTGGTCAGTGCATAGTATTCGCCGGTCGAGCCCAGAGGTACGAGGCCGCCGACGCCCTGCTTGATCTGGTACTCGACCAGGGAGGCCAGCACGTCGTAATCGACAGCACCGTTTTTATCGAATGGGGTAACCAGGGCCGGCATGATGCCGTTGAGTTGTTGCATGAGTGCGTCTCCAGTGTGTGGCTCAGTAGGCGTAACGTTTGAGCATCCGGGTCTCGACCACCCCGACCAGCCGGGTCAGGGGGAACGCCACCAGGAAATAGATCACCGCCACCGCTGATAAAAACTCCACCGGGCGTGCGGTACTGTTGGAAATGTTTTGCCCGACGAACATCAAGTCAGCGATGCCTACGGATGAAATCAACGCACTTTCCTTGAAAAGGCTGACGACGTTGGACAGCAATGGCGGTACGGCGCGCAGCAATGCCTGCGGGAAGATCACGTAGAGCACCTTGTTCCACCGGGCCACGCCAAGGGCCGTGCAGGCGTCGTGCTGCTCGCCGGGAATGGACTTGAGCGCGCCGCGAAAGGTCTCGCTGGTAATAGCGGTCATGTACAGGGTCAACGCCAGCACCACCGACACGTAGGGCGGCACGGAAAGGCCGAATACCACCGGCAGGCAGAAGAAAATCCAGAACAACTGGATCAACAACGGCGTACCGCGAAACAGTTCGACGTACAAGCCGGTAGGGATGCTGATCCAACGGCTTTTCGACAGCCGCAACAGGCTTAGCAGGAAGCCAAACACGCTTCCCAGCACTGCACAGCTCACGGTGAACGCCAGGGTCAACGCAAGCCCTTTGGCCAGGACCTGCCAGTAAGAAAACACCACCATGAAATCCAGATGCATGACAATCTCCTCAGCGCGCGAGCGCGGCGTCCTGACGGCGTTCGAGCCACTGCACGCACTGAGCGATGGGCAGGGACAGTGCGAAGTAGATCAAGGCAATCAGCGAGTAGGTTTCCAGCGGACGGTACGCCTCGGTGGCGATGCTCTTGCCCACATACATCAGGTCGGCGACAGCGACGATGGCGACCAGCGCACTCTGCTGAAGGATGGAAATGCCATTGGTCATCAACACCGGCAAGGCCGTGCGCAGCGCCTGGGGCAGAATCACGTAAAGCGTGCGTTGCCACGGTCGCAGCCCCAGCGCAACACAGGCATCCTGGTGCTCCCTGGGCACTGCCTGCACGCCGGCGCGATATGCCTCGGCATTGAACGCGGTGAGGTTCAGGCCAAGGGCAAGCACGCCCATCGTGATGGGATCGATAAACACGTTGAACAGCATCGGCACGCAGTAGAAAAACCACACGATCTGCAGCAGCGCCGGGGTACAACGAAAGAACTCGATGAACAACTGCGCCGGCCAGCGGATGAAAAACCAGCGGCTGAGCGTCAGCAGGCACAGCCCAAACCCGAGCACCAGGCCGACCACGTTGGAGATCAAGGCAAGCTGCAAGGTGACCTTCAGGCCGTCCCACAGCGCGCCCCAATTGCCGGTCAGAAAGTGAAAATCGAATTCATAATTCATGATGGCGAGCCTCGACCCAGGTGCAGGACTTTTTCCAGGAACTCGCGGGTCCGCGGCTCCCTGGGGGTGGTGAAGATCTGCTCCGGCGGCCCCTGCTCGACCACTTTGCCTTCGGCGCAGAACACCACGCGCGAGGCGATGCTGCGGGCAAAGTGCATGTCGTGGGTGACGATGATCATGGCCATTTTTTCTTCGGCCAATTGCATCATCACGCCCTGCACTTCCGTGACCATCTCCGGGTCGAGGGCCGAGGTCACTTCATCGAACAGCATCAGCTTGGGCTCCAGCATCAGGGCCCGAGCAATCGCCACGCGCTGCTTCTGCCCGCCCGAAAGCTGACTGGGGTAGACGTTGAGCTTGCTTTCCAGGCCCAGCCGCGCGAGGAACACCCGTGCCTTTTCGGTGGCCTGGGCCTTGGACAGGCCATGGACTTTCATCGGTGCCAGAATCAAGTTGCCCAGTACCGACAGGTGCGGAAACAAGGTGTAGTGCTGGAATACCATGCCTACCAGGGCCTGCAACTTCGCCTCCAGCGGCTTGCCGGCGCCGCGCCCCGAACCGTTGATATAAGGCTTGCCCTGAAACGTGATGGTGCCACCCTGGATGCTTTCCAGCCCCATCATCACCCGCAACAGAGAACTCTTGCCGCTGCCACTCGGGCCGATGATTACCAGGCGATCGTCTGCACGCATGTCGAGGTTCAGGTGATCCATCACCACCAAGCCTTCGCCGTAGGATTTGTACACGTCACGCAGCTGGATAAAGTCGCCCTTGACCGAATCGAGGCTGAGTGAATCCTGTGGCTGGGCAGCCACCAAGTAAGGCGCAGTCATAGAGCTGTCTCCAGGAGAACGCTATGTCACAGCCGTTCTCGGGATCGTCAAAACATCACTGAGGGGTTTTATCGCCAGCGTTGGCGAGCGCGGAAGCCTTATCCACCAGGGCGGATATCTCACCGTTTTCTCGACGTTGCGTGAGATAGATGTTCAGCACTTGCAGGTCCGACGGCGAGGCATTGCGCGGCAAGCCGAAGGCGACGCCCTGTTTGGCCAGGGCCGGCACGGGCAGGATTTCCTTGGTCCAGTCGGGATTGGCGATAGCGAAGAGGTGGTTGGTGTCATTGGCATCGACCAGCACATCTGCGCGCTTGGACATGACCGCCAGACGGGTTTCATCCATGCCAGGAAGGCGCATGATCGTGGCGTTCTTGACCACGCCGGAAATGGCTTTGTCGGCGGCGGTGCCCGACATCACGGCAATCGATACCCCGGGCTTGTCATAGTCGCTGAGGGTGTTGCCGGAGTTGGCAAACTTGGGGTTGTCTTTGTTGGTCAACAGGGAGATCTGGTAGTCGGTAGCCGGCACCGAAAAGGTCACCGCCATGGCGCGCTCCGGCGTCTGGTTGAGCGCCATCGCCAGGTCCCACTTGCCGCCTTGCAGGCCTGCCACCAGATTGTCCCAGTTGGTGTCGACGAACTCGACCTTGACCTTCAGCACCTTCTCCCCGAAGTCCCGGCACAGGTCGACAAAGTAGCCGCTGTACTGGCCCGAGCGCGCATCGCGCATCACATATGGCGCCGCCACGGCCGCCCCACAACGCAGGACTCCAGCCTTCTGGATACCCTGCCAAAGCGTTGGATCGGCGGCATGCGCCGGGACCTGGGCCAGTAACGCGCCTAGCACAGCGACACCTGCAAGCATCTTGCGAAGGGGGGAAGAATGGAGCCGTTTCATGTTGACCTCACCGATATTTAGTTTTTTTGGCAGAAAGGTACAAGCGTTGGAGCTGCATACGCCGTCATGTATGCAGCGCTGTATGCAGATTAGATCTGCACGATTTGATGTGTCAACCGCGTGGATGATTTTTTATTTCCCTGCGAACGAGCAAAACCTAGTGGTGAGCGAGCCGGTGTGGTTGGCCCAGGTCGGGCATATCAGAGCTGACCCGAACGCCTGAAGGGGCCGAAAACCATCAATGAGGTGGCCGCGGTGCCGCTGATCCTCACCGAAGCGCGGCGCTTGACCAACCCGACTCGCTGGCTGCTGGCGCAACTGGCGGCCAAAGGTGGTGAAGTGTGGGACCCGATCATTGAGGTCGAAAACCCGATCACAGACAGCGAGCTGGCTGCGCGTGGCTTAGGGGATCTGATCGCGAACCGCCCTAGCCTGAGCCCTCTGGGTCCAGGAACAGTCGTATTCCCGATGATGGTCTGACGCGACGCCCGACCTCCCTCGCTTCGTGTCTAACCCCTTTTTGGCGACGGACCACACGCGGCGGTTCCGGAAGGATGACTGCTTGTGCATCGGCGGGGATTGGGGGCAACACTGGGGCAAGACCAAATATTTTTGGCCTGAAGCCACTGTGCTAGAGTCGAGTCTAAATGTTTTCGGACACTTTGATCTTCAGCGGACCATCGACCTTCGCGCACGCGCCCCACCGGCCCCCCGAATGAAGATGGGGGTTCACCGAAAGCAGTAAATTCAGCGGCAGCCCCGCCATTTCCTCAAAGATGGAGCGTTATCTCGGCCCCAGCGCCCCGCAGACAATCTGCACGGTTAATTCGAAATTATCCGTAGTGAGCCCATCGATTGGCGAACGCCCCTTCAGTTGCTCATGAGGCTCATAGACCGTCCGATAAAGCCTCCACGCATCGACATCTGGAAACCGCGCCAATGCAGCAAGTACCAACTTATGCCGCAGTGGATCAAGCTGCCAGTCAGGAATGCGCTGACCGCGATTCCCCAGGCTCAGCGATAGCAGGCGCCGAGCCTTGATATCGCGGTTGATCTGATCTCGGGATTTGCCTGCCAGTTTGGCGAAGACAAGCAGCGGCAAATTACTCGAAGCTTCATAGGTGACTAGCATCTCGGCACGTTCGCGCTGGATGTCAGACACGTGAGATTGATGCGGTTTTTCAGTCGGCACCGAAAGAGGTAAGACAGGCGACTGATGCGACACGACAAGAGCCGGCTCGTCATTAACCGAAGCCTTGGGCACCGAGACCGTTGTCACTGGAAAGTTTCCGTTGAACTGAATGGAATTTGCGCTCGCGCTTTCCAGTGACGGTAGCGAAGCGGCCCCCTCCAATCGAATGGTAAGCGGAGAGCTCGCCGCTTTCAGCTGGCCCTGCCCCCAAAGATCCAGACGGTTCGCCCAGTCCTGCATCATCGTCCGGCGCTGCTCGACGTACTCCGCGTGGTTGTAGGCTGCACTGACTTTATCCGGGTCAGCATGCGAAAGCTGAGCATCCACCCAAACCTTCGGATACCCGATCTCATTCAGCGCCGTCGAGATCGTCGCCCTCATCCCATGACCGGTGAGTTGATCGGCATACCCCATCCGACGCAACGCGCCATTCAGCGTGTTCTCACTGATACGTTTGCTCAGGTCGCTTCGATGCGCAAACAAGTAGCGCTGCGCGGGGACAACCTGGTTCAGCAAGTGACGCACAATCTCCAGCGCCTGAACCGATAGCGGGACAATGTAGGGCGGTACATTTTGAATCTGCTTACCTGGCTTCCGCATTGCTAGTTGAAGTTGTTTCACCACTTCCGCCGGTATGACCCACAAACGCTTCTCCAAGTCGAACTGGTCGGGTGTCGCCAACCGCAACTCGCCCGTGCGGACACCGGTCAGCAGCAACAACCGGAGGCCAAGCCGAGTTTGGTTGGCGCCACCGTAGTTTCGAAGGGCAGCCATCAATGCCGGGAGCTCGTCCATACGAAGAAATGGATTATGCGTAACCGGAGGTTTGGGGAGTGCAACCACATCAAGGTCTGAAGCTGGGTTGTGTTCCAGCCCCTCGATCTTCACCAGCGCATAGCGGAACAATTGGTTGAACCAAGTCCGGCATTTTTCGGCGGTCGTTAAGGCCTTGCGCTGTTCGATCCTGCTCAGTAAATCCAGCAGATCGTGACGATTGATATCGTAGATGGACCGCCCACCCAGTAGGGGCAGGACGTCTTTACTGAAGATCCTCAAGATCTGCGAGAGCGTGCTCTGGCGCCCTTCCTTCAGGCTTAGCCTGCGGAACTCCACCCACTGATTGAACACGGCCTCGAAGGTGTGCTCCTTCGCAGCATGAACAGCAAGTCGCTGTTGTTTACGATGCTCATAGGGGTTGATGCCCTGGGCAACCAAGGCGCGCGCATCGTCACGTCGTGTACGTGCTTCTTTGAGGGAGATTTGTGGGTAACAACCCAAGGACATGCGCTTCTGCTTGCCAGCCCAGTAATAACGGAAGAGCCAGACTTTTCCGCCTCTGGCCGTCACATTGAGTGTGAGACCATCGCTGTCGCCGAGGGTGTAGTCATTACCGGTGATTCGGGCATGCCGAACTGTCATTTCTGAGAGTGCCATCGCGAGCTCCTGAACAGAGTCAGGGCCAGATGCTCATCTCGCTACACAATCTGCTCCAGCATCAAACCGATTCGGTACGCGTCAGGATTCTGGACTCAATCCTGGACTTAAACGCACCGGATAGTGCTGGATTTCAGTGGTTCCCGCTGGAACGAAAAAAGGGCCTAAAGGCCCTTATTTCAATCACTTACAGAATTCAGTGGAACTCTGTAGCGCAATATTTGGAGCGGGAAACGAGACTCGAACTCGCGACCCCGACCTTGGCAAGGTCGTGCTCTACCAACTGAGCTATTCCCGCGTCTTGGTGTGGCGCATTCTATAGATTCATAACACGCCGTCAACCCTTTGATTCAAAAAAGTTTTATTTCGGATCAACGTCAGTCCGCAGGTGCGGCCAGGCGGCGCGCAGGTATTGGACCATCGACCACAATGTCAGGCCTGCGGACACCAGCAGCAATGCGTAACCCAACAGCACCCAGAAGCTGAAGTCCGAGGGGTTCGCCAGCAGGATAACCAACGCCAGCATCTGGGCGGCGGTTTTCCATTTGCCCAGGTTCGATACCGCAACCTGGGCACGGGCGCCCAGTTCGGCCATCCATTCGCGGAGGGCCGATACGACTATTTCGCGTCCGATGATCACCGCTGCCGGCAAGGTCAGCCAGAGGTTGCCGTGTTCCTGCACCAGCAGCACCAGCGCCACCGCGACCATCAGCTTGTCGGCCACCGGGTCGAGGAACGCGCCGAATGGCGTGCTCTGCTCCAGGCGGCGGGCCAGGTAGCCGTCGAGCCAGTCTGTTGCGGCGGCGAAGGCGAAGACCGAGGCGGAGGCCACGTAGCTCCAGTGGTACGGCAAATAGAACAGCAATATGAAGATCGGGATGAGCAGGACGCGTAGAACGGTAATCAGGTTTGGAATATTCATCGGCACAACTGGCTACGAGGTTGACGGGCATTCTACTCGCTATGCAGGTTCGCATAAATCGACTCTGCGAGCTTTTTACTGATACCGGGTGCTTTGGCTATCTCTTCGATGCTGGCACGAGACAGCTCCTGCAAGCCACCAAAATGTTTCAACAGGTCGCGCCGTCGCGTCGGCCCCACCCCCGCCACGCCTTCCAGCGTAGACGTACGGCGGGTCTTGCCACGCCGGGCGCGGTGGCCGGTGATCGCGAAACGGTGGGCTTCGTCGCGGATCTGCTGGATCAGGTGCAGCGCCGGCGAGTCTCCCTTCAGGGTGAATTCGTGGGCCGCGTCGTTCAGGTAAAGGGTCTCGAAACCGGCCTTGCGCGTGGCGCCCTTGGCAACCCCCAGCAGAATCAGATCCGGGACCGACAATTCATTGAGCACGTCGCGGGCCATGGACAACTGGCCCTTGCCACCGTCCACCAGCAGGATGTCCGGCAACTTGCCCTCGCCGTCCTTCAGCTTGCCGAAGCGCCGCATCAGCGCCTGGTGCATCGCCGCATAATCATCGCCCGGCGTAACGCCCTCGATGTTGTAGCGTCGGTAATCGGACTTGATTGGCCCCTCCGGACCGAACACCACGCAAGAGGCTACCGTCGCCTCGCCGCTGGAGTGACTGATGTCGTAGCATTCCAGTCGCTGCGGTGGTTCATCCAGGTTGAGGACATCGGCAAGGGCTTCGAATCGCGCCGCCACATGCTGGCGGTTGGCCAAGCGCGCGCCTAGCGCCTGTTCGGCGTTGGTCACGGCCAGTTGCTGCCAGCGCGCCCGAGTGCCGCGCACACGGTGACTGATGGTCAGTTCGCGACCGCGGAGCTTGTCGATGGCCTCGATCAGGGTCGGGAAGTCTTCATGCACCACGTTGACAATCAACTCGCTGGGCAAATCGCGCTCCGGGCTGCTGACGTAGTACTGGCCGAGAAAAGCCGCCATGACTTCGGCCACGTCTTCCTCGATACCGACCTGGGGGAAGAAATTCTTGCTGCCCAAAACGCGACCGCCGCGCACGCTGATCAGGTGGACGCAGGCGCCGCCGGGGTTGATGAACGCCGCAACGACATCGACATCGCCGCTGCCGCCTTCCATGCTCTGCTGGTCCTGCACACGGCGCAGCAGCCCGATCTGGTCGCGCAGCTCCGCGGCGCGTTCGAATTCGAGGTTGATCGATGCCTCTTCCATCGCTGCTGACAACTCGTCGGTCAGCGCATTGCTGCGCCCCTCCAGGAACATCACCGAGTGACGTACGTCTTCAGCGTAGATCTCGGGCTCGACAAGCCCGACGCACGGGGCCTTGCAGCGCTTGATCTGGTATTGCAGGCACGGCCGGGTGCGGTTCTTGTAGTAGCTGTCCTCGCACTGGCGAACGAAGAAGGTTTTCTGTAGCAGGCTCAGGCTTTCACGAATCGCCCCAGCGCTGGGGTAAGGACCGAAATACCGCCCCTTGGCCTTCTTGGCCCCGCGATGAATGCTCAGGCGCGGAAACGCTCCGTCCGACAGGAACACGTACGGGTAGGACTTATCGTCGCGCAGCAGGATGTTATAGGGCGGGCGCCATTCCTTGATCAGCGTCTGCTCAAGCAGCAGTGCTTCCGTTTCGTTGGACGTGATGGTCGTTTCGATCTGCGCGATGCGCCCCACCAGGGCCGCAGTCTTCGGCGCGAGGCCGGTCTTGCGGAAATAACTGGCCAGGCGCTTCTTGAGATTCTTGGCCTTGCCGACATAAAGCAGGCGCGCGTCGCTGTCGAACATGCGGTACACGCCAGGGCGACCGCTGCAGGTGGACAGAAAAGCGCTGGGATCAAACTGTTCGGTCATTTTCAGGCGCTGGCATCGACCATGCCGTGGCGCACCGCCAGCAGCGTCAACTCGACATCACTGCTGATCGAAAGCTTTTCGAAGATACGGTAACGGTAGGTATTGACGGTCTTGGGTGACAGGCAAAGCTTGTCGGAGATGATCTGGACCTTCTGGCAGCCGACGATCATCAGCGCGATCTGGATTTCCCGCTCGGACAACGCATCGAAGGGCGAGTCGTTGGTCGGCTGGAAAGACTTGATCGCCAGCTGCTGGGCGATCTGCGGGCTGATGTAGCGCTGGCCGGCAAACACCAGGCGAATGGCCTGGACCATCTCGTTCAAGCCGGCGCCCTTGGTCAGGTAACCCGCCGCGCCCGCTTGCAGCAACCGGGTCGGAAACGGGTCTTCTTCACAGACGGTCACCGCGACAACCTTGATGTCCGGATGGCTGCGCAGCAGTTTACGCGTGGCTTCGAGGCCGCCGATGCCCGGCATCTTGACGTCCATCAACACCACATCGGGTTTCAACTCCCGCGCCTTGATCAGGGATTCTTCCCCGGACTCGGCCTGGCCAACCACTTGCAGGCCATCGATGTCAGCCAGCATCCGTGTAATGCCCGTACGGACGAGATCATGGTCGTCGACCACTAACACCCTAATCAAGCAGACACCTCACGATTTGGTCTTGTATGGGTTGCCTCACACCTTAGCAAAAAGCATTCGGCAGACCTAGCGCAAAGGGGCAGATAAAAGTTACAACACATCTTCATGAAATCCGACATCCGCAGCCTCAAGCGGCAACGTCCCGCTGCATTCTCAGGAAACATTCATCCTCGCCGACGACCCGCAGCCCCATGCGTTCGTAGAGCTGCCTGGCCGGATTATCCTTGAACACGGTCAGGCGCAACGCGGGGCGACGCTCCAGCGCCACCATCCCCAAGGCCTGTCCGATCGCCCAGGTTCCGGCCCCCTGCCCATGAAACGCCTTGTCAATCTGCAACTCCCGGATATACAGCGCACGGGCGTCGCGGCTGAGGCTGACGAAACCCAGCGCCTGGTCACCCCGATGGATGATCCAGTTCTGGCGAATCACCCAGGCCAGGTCAAACGCTTCGTCCTGCCACAGCAAATCATGACGCAGATAATAGGGAAGCATATTGCTGCACGTCAGCTGTCGGGCGAATTCGATATCATCGACCTCAGCCGGGCGCCATTCGAACATCATTTTAGACCTCGTCAAAGCGGCACCACCTGCCCTACCCAGCCGCTGCCCTGGGGATGAGCCATGACCAGAAGCTCGCCGACGCCTGGCGCCGCGGCAATCAGCGAACCATCGGCCGCCCAGATCGCGCTGCGACCGGCCGACTCCCACCCTCCGGTAGCGCCAGCGTAATTGGCCATCAGCACCATCATGGCGTGTTGCCGGGCGTAACCTTGCAGCAACGTCGTGTCCGCTACATAGCCTCCCTCGGTTATCAACACGCCGGCTGCATACAGCGTAGCGCCCTGCTCCGCGGCTGCCGCCGCATGGCTGGCCTGGGAAAAATCGGCGCACACCGCCAACGCCACGCGATCCGCGCCCATCGCCAGGATCGAACCGCCGTGACCGGGCGCGAAAGCGATTTCTTCCCCCGCGTGCAGATGCTGTTTGCTGTAGACCCCAAGGGAGCCATCCGCACCGAGCACCAATGCGCCGATCAGCACCGGGGCGTCGGCCGCGAGGCGAATCGGCATGCCGACCACCGCCGTCAGGCCGAGCTCCCGCGCCAGGTCGCGCAGCGGCTGCAACACAACATCCTCCGGCAAGATAGCCAGTTCCGCGGCCAGCCCTCGCTCGTACCCGGTGAGCGACAGTTCTGGAAACACCAGCAACCCCACATTCCGATCGGCGGCGGCCTCCATGAAGCGCTGATGATGGATAAGGTTGCCGGCAATGTCCCCCGGAATGGAAATCGATTGGGCGGCAGCGAAGGCTCGGCTCATGGTGCGTCCTTGACGGAGGGGACAAAGCGCTGAGTTTGTCACAAAGCCCGCCGGACTCAAGCGGCGTGGACGGTGTCATCAATCCGATAGGATTTTCTTATTGAACCGGCGCGCCTCGCTCTAGTAAGCTGCGGATCATTCATCGGAGACAGACCATGTTCAACGTCCTTGCACAGCTTCACACCGCCAGCGCCCTGCGCTCGGTTGCGGCTGCCCGGGTGAACACCGTCCAGACTCCGGTCAGCTTTTATTTTGGGTATTGGTTTAGCCACTGGCGCGCCTGATACCCAACCGGCGCCCATTTCAAACGGGTCGCCTACCAGAGTTTTCCAAACCCCCGGTCGGCCTCCCGACCGGGGGTTTTGTTTTTCAGGCCCAGACAATTGCAGCACCAGACAACTTGAGGATCGAACCATGAACTACGCCACTTATTACCGTTACGACAGTTTTACCGCCTGGCGATTTACCAGCCACCGCTCGGGACAGCCTGCCGCCTCCGATCGGTCACCTACCGGTGGCATGCCTTCATTGCCGGCCATCACGGCCAATTGTCGAACACCCCAATAGGGCCGGCGCGCGGGAACGAACCCGCTGCTCGCCCAGGAAGCCAGATCATGAATTCGTCCGTTTCTGCTTTGCCACTGTCCACCCTCACGCCTGCCAATGAAGCGCTGACCCTGCGTCTGCCAAGCGCTCTGCAGCTCAAACAGCAATTGCCGCTCGCCACTGCGCTGAGCCAACAGGTCGAAACCCATCGCCAAGCGGTGCGTGCGATCCTCGACGGCGAGGACTCCCGCCTGCTGGTCGTCGTTGGCCCCTGCTCGATCCACGATCCTGAGTCCGCGCTTGAATACGCTGCCAACCTGGCGCGCCTCGCCCGCGAAGTGAGCGACAGCATGCTGCTGGTCATGCGCGCCTATGTCGAGAAGCCCCGCACCACCATCGGTTGGAAAGGCCTGGCCTACGACCCCGATCTGGACGGCAGTGACGACATGGCTGCCGGCTTGAACCTGTCCCGGAAGCTGATGCATGAGATGCTGCGACTCGGCCTGCCGATCGCCACTGAATTGCTGCAACCCATGGCCGCTGGCTACTTCGACGACCTGCTCAGCTGGGTCGCCATCGGTGCCCGGACCACCGAATCGCAGATTCACCGGGAAATGGCCAGCGGCCTCGGCATGCCGGTCGGTTTCAAGAATGGTACGGACGGCGGGGTCGGCATCGCCTGCGACGCCATGCGCTCCGCCGCCCACCCTCACCGGCATTTCGGCGTCGACAGCCAGGGACACCCGGCGATCATCCAGACCCAGGGCAACCCCGACACTCACCTGGTGCTGCGCGGCGGCCATCGCGGGCCGAATTATGATCGCCAGAGCGTGGCGCAGATACACGACGACCTCACCCGCCTCAAAATTCCGGCCCGGATCATGGTCGATTGCAGCCATGCCAACAGCGGCAAGGACCCGTTGCGCCAGCCGCAGGTGTTCAATGACGTATTGGAACAGCGTCTGCAAGGAAACCGCGCCCTCATTGGCATGATGCTGGAAAGCCATCTGTCTGAGGGTTGCCAACCATTGGGGCCGACGATGCGCTACGGCGTGTCGGTGACCGATGGATGCCTTGGCTGGGAGGCCACCGAGCAGCTGCTGCGCCAGGCCGATCACTCGTTGCGATTGCAGGCCTGACGCACCCGACAGGCCCTCCGTGAAGGGAGGGCCTCGCTCAACCAGGCGCCCGGGTACGCACCTCGATAGTGATTTCCACAGACCGCTGGCTGACATCGTCCAGTCGTTCCACCTGATAAAACAGTTGCACCGACCTGTTTCGCTGCTCCTGCCAATAGGCGGCCGGCACCTCGAAGACAAGCGGTTGGCCGACCATCGCCTCGGTGATTTCCCGCTCCTGCACATGGGTATAGGTCCCGTTGCATTGCAGGCCGACCCATTCGCCCGCCGCCAGTCCGGTGCCATCGATGACCACCGTCACCGGGCCTTGCAGCGTTTCGATATCGAGCCCTCCTTCGTTCAGCGCCGCGACCTGGGGCGCCTTCAGCGCAGGGCGCACCAAGGGGCCGATATGCATCGACAAAGACTCGGCCTGGCGTGCCGAGCGTCCATGCCTGACAACATAGCCCAGGCTCAACCGGTGGCCGACATACGGCGCCAGGTGCGAATAATCGATCCAGAATGACACCTCACGCCCCAACGCATGCTCCTCGATGTGCAGCACGTCATGCCAAAGCGCCTTGGAATCCTGGCTGACACTCAAGGCCAGCCGATCACCGACCGCCATCCTCGCATAAGGCCGGACGGTCACCCGCGCTCCTTCCGGCACCCGGGCGGGATCGAGGCTGCCACCCACCGCATCATTGGCAATCGGTGGCAACAGCAGCTCGGGCCTGTCGCCGACTTCAAGTTGCAGGGCTTGCGACCTCAGCACGCCGGGGATCCACTTTCCGGCTACCTGGTAGGAGATCTCCAGCGAACCTCCGTCGAGCTCGGCGATATGCGGTTCACGAACGACAAAAACCACGTCCCGTCCGACCTGCCGCTCGGTGATAAACCTGCTGGTTTCATGCCGGTAGGGGTCGCCTTCGTTATTGAGCCCATGCCAACGCAGCCGCACTTCATCACCACTCGTCATCGTCGGATACGGCTTGATCTTGATCACGGCCTTGTTCCAGGCCGGATCCACCACGCCTCCCTTGGCCTCAGCCAGGGAAGGCGCTGGCAGTCTTGCGCAGCACGGGTCGCTACTGTCCTGCGGCGATGGGTAAGTCTTCGTTTTCACGTTCCAGTCCTTTGGAAAAGGCGCCATGCACATCACGGCGCCGCTGAAGTCATTTGAACCCGCCCGCGGCAAATGCGCAGTCAGACAAGTCGACCATGATCGGTGGGCTGTTGCGCCGAGCGTTGTAGCTGCCAGCCGCGACGACTATCGGAAGTGTCCCGGACCTTCGGCATCGTCCGCCTACCAAATGAATCTTCCTGCTTTTTCTATTCCAGTTTCCCTGGCTTACCGCGGTTTGGTCCTACACCGCTCGCTTGTCGCCTGCATTAGAGTGGTGCCGGCAAATCCAGGTGAACCTCTTCGAAAAAGGTACGAACATGCAACGGAATGCAAACACTCACTTTCCTATCCTGCTGGTCCATGGGTTGTTCGGATTCGACAGGATCGGCGCCTTCGGGCTCTTTCAGAACGTCAAACAGGCTTTGCGCACCGCCGGCGCGCGGGTCTTCATCCCGTATCTGTCGGCTACCCATTGCAATGAAGCCCGTGGTGAACAACTGCTGACGCAGATCGACCGGGTCCTGGAAGGAACCGGCTCCACCCGGGTCAACCTGATCGGGCATGGCCAAGGTGCGCTGGCGGCACGTTATGCAGGGGCAACCGCCCCCGAACGAGTCGCCTCGGTCACGTCGGTCAGCGGCCCCAACCAGGGCTCGGAACTGGCCGACTTCCTGCGCAAGGCCCTGACCCCCGGGCGATTGCCGGAGCATGTGGCGAACCGGGTCGCAACACTCTTCGCCGACTTCATCTCGGCACTCAGCGGCCAGGCTCGGCTTCCACAGAACGCCATCGCGGCGCTGGCGGCACTGACGACTGAAGGCGTGGGCGCGTTCAACGACCGATACCCCCAGGGCCTGCCCCGAAACTGGGGCGGCAACGGGCCGCAGCTGGTCAACGGCGTTCGCTACTACTCCTGGAGCGGCACGCTGCAAGACACCCCTGGCGAAGCCTGCGGTGCGGCAGGTCCGCTGCATGATTTCTGCCGGGCCTTTTCCGAATACTTCATTACCGAAGCCGGACAGAACGATGGCATCGTCGGGCGCTTCAGTTCCCATCTGGGCAAGGTCATTCGCTCCGATTACCCACTGGACCACTTGCACGCCATCAACCACGCGAACGCCAGTGGGCACCGCAAGGGAACCGACCCGCTAGCGCTCTATATAAGGCACGCCGAGCGTTTGCGAATCGTCGGACTCTGATCGACACGTCGCATTTTTGACAACAAAGCCCTACTGATTCCGGTAGGCTGGACGTTTTGAAAACACTGAAGGAGATTTCCCATGGCCAAAGCCACTGCCCGCCACATCCTGGTATCCAGCGAAGACAAGTGCAACGAACTCAAGGCCCAGATCGAAGGCGGCGCTGATTTTGCCGAAGTCGCCAAGGCAAACTCCACTTGCCCGTCCAGCCGTCAAGGCGGTGACCTGGGCTCGTTCGGTCCAGGCCAGATGGTCAAGGAGTTCGACACCGTGGTGTTCAGCGCCCCGATCAATGTGGTCCAGGGCCCGGTCAAGACCCAGTTTGGCTATCACCTGCTGGAAGTCACCAGCCGCCAGGACTGATCCCGGTTTATCGACAGACGGCCCGCCCTTTGGTGGGCCGTCATGTTTGCGTGATGCGAGGGGCTGGCGATGAGCGCGCCGCTCGCGTACAAATCATGGTCATCGATCACCCGGCTCTAAGGCTGACAATGCGACTGGCGTTTCCCTCCTGGCTACTCACTGCCGTGGTCCTGCTGACAGGCGCCGCAGGTGTGAGCGCCGCCCCCCAACATGCCCTGACTGTTTATGGCGAGCCGGCCAGATACGCCGAAGGCTTCGGCCACTTTGCCTACGCCAATCCCCAGGCCCCCAAGGGCGGCACGATGCGCCGCTCGGCCATCGAGATCGGTCATTTCGACCATATCCTGCCCTATATAGACAAAGGCATCGGTGTCAGCCAGGTCGACGGCATGCTCTATTCGCCGCTGGCCCAGCGTTCGCTGGACGAGCCCTACACCGTCTATGGCCTGGTGGCCGAGAAAATGGAGCGTGCCGAGGATGGTCTGTCGCTGCGCTTCTACCTGAACGCCAAAGCCCGCTTCGCCGACGGCAAACCCATTACCGCCGAGGACGTGCGCTACAGCTTCGAGCTGCTGATGACCCAGGGCAGCCTGCGCTACCGCACACAGTTCGCCGCGGTCAAAGGCGTCGTGGTGGAGTCGCCTCGCAGCGTTCGTTTTGATTTCAAGAACAACGAAAACCGCACGCTACCATTGGATGTTGCCACCCTGCCGGTGTTTCCCGAGCATTGGTGGAAAACCCGCGACTTCGCCAATGGCGGCGGCTACGAAGCCCCGCTGGGCAGTGGTCCGTACCGGGTGAGCAAAGTCGACTCGGGTCGCAGCATCACTTTCGAACGCAATGCAGACTGGTGGGGCAAGGATCTGCCGGTCAGTCGCGGTTTGTATAATTTCGACCATTTCAGCATTGAATATTTCGGCGACACCGATGTGGCCCGACAGGTCCTGCGTGGCGGCGCCTACGACTACAACCGCGAGTTTTCCGCGACCGGTTTTGCCATCGGCTACGACAGCCCGGCCCTGCGCGACGGCCGCCTGCAAAAGGCCCACCTCGCCACAGACGCGCCGCAGCCGGCACAGGGCTTCGTGTTCAACCTGCAACGCCCGCAGTTCCAGGACCGCCGCGTACGCCAGGCGCTGGCCATGCTCTGGGATTTCGAATGGAGCAATCGCCAGATGATGCGCAATGCCTATGTGCGTCAGCAGAGTTTCTTTTCCAACACCGACCTCGCCGCCCGGCAACTCCCCGATGCGGCGGAACTGGCGATCCTCGAACCGTTGCGCGGCAAAGTCCCGGATGAGGTGTTCACGCACGTATTCGAGGCGCCGAAAACCGACGGCAGCGGCGTGATCCGTGACAAACAGCTGCAAGCCCTGGCGCTGCTCGAACAGGCCGGCTGGAAGCCCCACGGCGACCGGTTGGTGAATGCCGAAGGCGAGCCCCTGGGCTTCACGTTCCTGAATACCCAGAACGGTATCGACCGTCTGTTGCTGCCCTACAAGCGGACCCTGGCCCAGATCGGCATCGACATGAGCATCCGGCGCATCGACTCGTCCCAGTACGTCAACCGCCTGATGAGTCGCGACTACGACATGATCATCACCGGTTACCCCGTGAGCACCTCGCCCGGCATGGAACTCTACAATTATTTCGGCTCGGCGGCCGCCAATGATCCGGGCGCAAACAACTACATGGCCCTGCAGAACCCAGCCGTGAATGCCCTCATCGACGGCCTGGTCAAGGCCACCACCCAAAGCGACATGCTCCGCCATGCCCACGCCCTGGACCGGGTACTGCAATGGAATTACTACTGGATCCCCAACTATTACCCACCCGGCAGCTCGACCGTGTGGTGGAATCGCTTCGGCATGCCGAAGGTCCAGGCCAGCAATGACGAAGCCATCGAAAGCTGGTGGGAAGTCAGCACCACGCCGTTGACCAACGAACAGATGACCGCCGAACGCATCAAGCGCAGCGCACCCGGAGGACATCACTGATGTGGGCTTATATTGCACGGCGCCTGCTGCTTATCATCCCGACGCTGGTGATCATTTTGCTGGTGAACTTCGTGATCGTGCAGGCCGCACCGGGCGGGCCGGTCGAACAGGCCATCGCCCACCTGCAGGGTATCGGCGGCGCCAGCGTCGGCAGTTCGGGCAATGCCATGGCCGGCAGCTCGCGCGCCAGCCGTGGCCTGGACCCGCAACTGATCAAGGACATCGAGAAACAGTACGGTTTCGACAAGCCCGCCCACGAACGCCTGTGGCTGATGCTCACCAGCTATGCCCGCCTGGATTTCGGCAAGAGCTTTTTCCGCGGCGCCACGGTCACCGACCTGATCCTGGAAAAGATGCCGGTGACCATTTCCCTCGGGCTCTGGGCGACGCTGATCACTTACCTGGTGTCGATTCCGCTGGGCATTCGCAAGGCCGTGCACCACGGTTCGGCATTCGACGTGTGGAGCAGCACCGCGATTATCATCGGCTATGCGATGCCGGCGTTCCTGTTCGCCATGTTCCTGATTGTCATGTTCGCCGGCGGCACCTCCCTCAACTGGTTCCCCGTGCGCGGACTGGTGTCGGACAACTTCGAATCACTATCGACGCTGGGCAAGATCGCCGATTACTTCTGGCATCTGGTGCTGCCCGTCACGTCGCTGGTCATCGGCGGCTTTGCCACCCTGACGATCCTGACCAAAAATTCGTTTCTCAACGAAATCACCCGTCAATACGTGGTGACGGCCCGGGCCAAAGGCATGAGCGAACGGCGCGTGTTGTACGGCCACGTGTTTCGCAACGCGATGCTGCTGGTGGTCTCGGGCATTCCCCAGGCATTCATCAGCGTGTTCTTCGCCGGCTCGTTGCTGATCGAGGTCATTTTCTCCCTCGATGGCCTGGGGCGCATGAGTTATGAAGCCGCCGTGTCCCGAGACTATCCGGTGGTGTTCGGCTCGCTGTTCATCTTCACCCTGTTCGGCCTGCTGATAAAGCTCATCGGTGACCTCTGCTACACCCTGGTGGACCCGCGTATCGACTTCGCCGCGAGGAACGCCTGATGTTCAAGTTCTCGCCCTTGGGCCGGCGGCGTTTCGAGCGCTTCATGAAAAACCGTCGTGGCTGGTGGTCGCTGTGGCTGTTCATCGGCCTGTTCGCCCTGACCCTGGGCGGTGAACTGATCGCCAACGACAAGCCATGGGTGGTGAGCTATCAGGGCTCGCTGTACTTCCCGGTTTTCAAGCGCTACACCGAGCAGGAATTTGGCGGTCAGTTGCCGTTCCAGGCCGACTATCGCAGCAACTATGTACAGAACCTGATTCACCAGGATGGCGGCTGGCTGCTCTTCCCGCCCATTCCTTTCAGCGACGACACGCCCAACTACGACCTCAACCAGCCGGCGCCAAGCCCGCCGTCGACGGTCAACTGGCTGGGCACCGATGATCAGGCCCGTGATGTGCTGGCGCGGGTGATCTTCGGCGCACGGGTGTCGATCCTGTTCGCCCTGGCCCTGACCGCCATCAGCGCGCTGATCGGAATTACCGCCGGCGCCTTGCAGGGTTATTACGGCGGCTGGGTGGATCTGCTCGGGCAACGGTTGCTGGAAGTCTGGTCCGGGTTGCCGGTGCTCTATCTGCTGATCATCCTGTCCGGTTTCGTGGAACCGAATTTCTGGTGGCTGCTGGGGATCATGGCGCTGTTCTCCTGGCTGGCGCTGGTGGATGTGGTGCGCGCCGAGTTCTTGCGCGGGCGCAACCTGGAGTACGTGAAAGCGGCACGGGCCTTGGGCCTGACCGACCGTAAGGTGATCGTGCGACACATCCTGCCCAACGCCATGAACGCGACCTTGAGTTACCTGCCGTTCATCCTCACCGGCGCGATATCCACCCTGACGGCCCTGGACTTTCTCGGCTTCGGCATGCCGGCCGGCAGCGCGTCCCTGGGTGAGTTGATCGCCCAAGGCAAACAGAACCTGCAAGCGCCGTGGCTGGGATTGACGGCGTTCTTCACCCTGGCACTGATTCTGTCGCTGCTGGTGTTCATTGGCGAGGCGTTGCGCGACGCCTTTGATCCCCGGTCTTGAAGCGGAGCTTTTAGATGAGCGACAACCTGATCGAAATCCGCAACCTGAACGTGGCCTTCAACGACCAGGCGGTAGTGCGCGACCTATGCCTGGATATCCGCCCTGGCGAATGCCTGGCCCTGGTGGGCGAATCCGGCTCAGGCAAGTCGGTGACGGCTCACTCGATTCTGCAATTGCTGACCGACAGCGGCGCACGCACCACCGGCAGTATTCGTTATCGAGACCAGGAACTGGTGGGCGCCGAGGCCAAGACCTTGCGCGAGTTGCGCGGCAATCGGATCGCAATGATTTTCCAGGAGCCGATGACGTCGCTGAATCCATTGCACAGCGTCGAAAAACAGATTGGCGAGACATTGATGCTGCACAGGGGACTGGGCGGCAAAGCGGCGCGCCAGCGGATCCTGGAACTGCTAGACCTGGTGGGTATCCAGAACCCGGCCGAACGGCTCAAGGCCTATCCCCACCAACTATCGGGCGGTCAGCGCCAGCGGGTCATGATCGCTATGGCCCTGGCCTGCGAACCGGAGTTGCTGATTGCCGACGAGCCGACCACTGCCTTGGACGTGACGGTGCAACGCAAGATCCTCCTGCTGCTCAAGTCATTGCAGCAGCGGCTCGGCATGTCCCTGCTGCTGATCAGCCATGACCTCAACCTGGTGCGCAGCATCGCCCAGCGGGTGTGCGTGATGAAGGCGGGAGAAATCGTCGAACAGGCGCCTTGCGAAACATTGTTCAGCGCACCGCAACACCCCTACAGCTGCGAACTGCTGCACGCCGAGCCGGAAGGCGAAGCCCTGCCCCGGGACGAGCGCGAAGACGTGTTGCAGGTTGAGGATTTGCGGGTCAGCTTCCCCATCGGTGGCGGGCTGTTGCGGCGCAAGCAATACCTGCGCGCCGTGGATGGCATCAGCCTGAGCATCCAGCGCGGCAAGACCCTGGGCATTGTTGGCGAATCCGGTTCCGGCAAGTCCACGCTCGGCCAGGCGATCCTGCGGTTGATCGAATCCGAAGGCAGCATCCGTTTTAGCGGCGCAGCCCTTGATCAGCTGTCGCAGAAAGAACTGCGGCCCTGGCGCAAGCAGATGCAGATCGTCTTCCAGGACCCGTTTGGCAGCCTCAGCCCGCGAATGTCGGTGCAGCAGATCATCAGCGAAGGCCTGGAGGTGCACAGCAGGTCCAGCGCCGAGCAATGCGAAGCCCAGGTGATCCAGGCGCTCAAGGAAGTCGGCCTCGACCCGCAGAGCCGGCATCGTTACCCGCACGAGTTTTCCGGCGGCCAGCGCCAACGCATCGCCATCGCCCGGGCGCTGGTGCTCAAGCCCGCGCTGATCCTGCTGGACGAACCGACCTCGGCGCTGGATCGCACGGTGCAGAAACAAGTGGTCGCCCTGCTCCGCCAGCTCCAGGAAAAACACGGCCTGACCTACCTGTTCATCAGCCACGACCTGGCGGTCGTGCGAGCCCTGGCCCATGACATGATCGTGATCAAGGACGGCAAGGTCGTCGAGCAAGGCGCCAGCCACGACGTATTCGACTCGCCCCGACACCCTTACACCCGGGAACTGCTGGCGGCGGCCCATCCGGGATAAGCCTGACCCGATCAGGCTTCGCGGCGCTGGTCCAGGGTCTGGGCGAATTCGCCCATGACCTCCACCACCTGCTTCGCGCCCCGATGGATGTCGAGGATGACGGTGCCGGCCTGGTTCGCCAGCTTCACGCCTTGCTCGGCCTTGGCGGTACTCGATTGCATGCTGCCCACCGCCTGCCTGGCCAGGTCGCGGTTCTTGCCGACCACTTCGGTAATGGCAACGGTCGCCTGGCTGGTGCGCCGGGCCAGATTGCGCACTTCATCGGCAACCACCGCGAAGCCGCGACCCTGCTCACCGGCACGAGCGGCCTCGATGGCCGCATTGAGCGCAAGCAGGTTGGTCTGTTCCGCGATTCCCCGGATGGCATCGACAATGTTGCCGATCTCTTCGGACTGCGCGCTGAGTGCGCTGATCCCGGTAGCGACCTGTTGCAGTTCATCGGCGATGCTTTGCACTACGGTCACGGTCTGCTGCACGACGGCGGTGCCCAACTGGGTGTGCTCATCCGTCTGCCGGGACGTCTCGAAGGCCAACTGCGCCGCCTTTGATTCGTTCTGGCGTTGCTCGACTTCATGCGTGCTGTCGGTGGCAAACTTGACCACCCCGTACAAATGGCCCTGGGCATCGTAGAGCGGGTTATAGGTGGCCTGCAGCCAGACTGTGTTGCCGTGCCTGTCGACGCGCTGGAAAAGCCCGCTCTTGTATTCGCCACGGTTCAGTCCAGCCCAGAAATCGCGATAGGCTTCGCCTTGAACTTCGCCGGGCTCGCAGAAAATCCGATGATGCTGGCCGCGAACCTCCTCCAGGCCATAACCCATGACCTTCTGGAAGTTGACGTTGGCATTGATGACATGACCGCCCAGATCGAACTCGATCACCGCCATGGAGCGATCGATCGCCTGCATGAAACTCGACTCGGCCTGAGCCCGTAGCACGCGGTCGTTGATGTCGCGGCTGACCTGGATGATGCGTTCGACCCTGGCGCGCTGATCGCGCACAGGAATGTAGCTGGCTTGCACCCATGACCCAAGGCCATCGCGTGCCAGATGAAGGTACTGCTGTTCGCTACCCTCACCCTGGGCCAGTTGCTGCCATAACACCGCATATTCGCGGCTGCCGGTGTACTCAGGCGCGCAGAACATCCGGTGATGCTTGCCGAGGATGTCCTCCAGCACATAGCCGGTCATGTTCAGAAACAGCGCGTTGGCGCCAAGTATTTCGCCTGAAGGCGCAAACTCGACGATCGCCATCGATTGGTGAAAAGCCGCCCGCTCGGCTTCGAGAGAGGCCAGTGCGCCCTGGGTCTCGTGCAAGACGTCCTGATGTTTGCGAGTGCGAATGAACATGGGTGCCGCTCCCGGTGACATGAGTGCTTGGCCGTAGCCGTCTGAAAGGCGGAATGCCTTTTTTCTGAAGAGGCACTATTAAGCCATCATCGCCGCGAAAGTTGTACATAATTTTTTGTATGTACAATTTCTGAAGGAAGATTCGCTCACCTGTCCAAGACTCAGTGCCAACCGATTTTCCACCGTTCGCTGTCGGTCAGATCACGCCAGTCCAGCACGGCCACCCGTCCGCTATACACCGCCTGCAACTCGACCTGAACGGGGCAATCCTGTTCGTCGCAGAGCAATTGGGTGACGAGAAAATGCTTTTCCCGGTTGACGGGCTGGCAGGCGGTCCACTTGGAAAGCTTGAGTTTGCGAGGGTTGAATTTATTCATGGATCCTCCAGTACAGTCACGAACGGGCCTAAAAACATGTACAGAGTACTTCATACGTACAGCTTTTCCTGTGGCAATTCTGGCGGTAAAAACAGCCCTCTCCACCGGCTTGGCCCCACTACAGAACGCCGAGTTTGATCAGGCATAATGCCGCGACTCATCCGAGGGTGCCGGCAAGCCCACCTCTTTTTGGAATGCCTGATGAATCCCACCGAAAGTCTCAAGGACTACAAGCGCGTACGCACGCTGGCGATCCGCTCGCTGTTCGAGATCATCGAGCAGTCCAGCGAAGGCACGGTCATTGTCGATCGCGATGCGAACATCGTCTGGATGAACGAGCGCTACGCCCGTCGTTTCGGCCTGAATTCGGCGCAGGAAGCCATCGGCCGCGCCTGCGAAAGCGTCATCCCCGGCAGCTTGCTGCGTGAGGTGGTGCGCACCGGACGGCCGATCCTGCTGGACATGCAGGACACGCCCAAGGAACCGCTGGTGGTGATGCGCCTGCCGATCCACGACAACGCCGGCGCGGTGATCGGCGCCATCGGTTTTGCCCTGTTCGATGAGTTGCGCAGCCTGTCGCCGATGCTCAAGCGCTATCTGAGCATGCAGGAAGAACTGGCCTCCACCCGCTCGTTGCTGCGGGCGCGGCAGACCAAGTACAACTTTGCCCACTTCATCGGCACCAGCAGCGCCGGCCTGGAGGTCAAGCGCCGCGCCCGACGCAGCGCCAGCACCGATTCACCGGTGCTGCTGCTCGGCGAAACCGGTACCGGCAAGGAGTTGCTGGCCCAGGCGATCCATAGTGCTTCACCGCGGGCGCACAAGGCCTTTGTCAGCATCAACAGCGCTGCCATCCCCGAATCGCTGCTCGAAGCCGAGTTCTTCGGCACCGCGCCAGGCGCTTTCACCGGCGCCGACCGCAAGGGCCGCGCCGGTAAACTGCAGATCGCCCAAGGCGGCACGCTGTTCCTCGACGAGATCGGCGACATGCCGCTACCGCTGCAAAGCAAACTGCTGCGGGTGCTTCAGGAGAAAGAATACGAACCGGTCGGCTCCAACGAGGTGTTGCAGAGCGATGTGCGGATCATTGCCGCGACCTCCACCGATCTTGAAGCGGCAATCAAGCGCGGCGAGTTCCGCGCCGACCTCTATTACCGTCTCAACGTGCTGCCGATCCAGGTCCCGCCGCTGCGTGAGCGCCTGGATGATCTGCCGGCACTGAGTGAGGCGATCCTCGAAGAACTGCGCAGCCAGCACGAATTGCACCGCGACGCCCTCGGTCTGCTGGGCCAGCATGCCTGGCCGGGCAACATTCGGGAATTGCGCAACGTGCTGGAACGAGCCGCGTTGCTCAGCGACGACCTGATGCTCAGCGCAGCTGACATCCGCGCGGCCATCGGCACTTTCATCCCGGTTGAGCGCACGACAGGCCCGACCCTGGAGCCGTTATTGGCGCAGGAAACCTTCAGCCAGGCCCGGGCTCGATTTGACCGACACTTGATCGAAACCACCCTCGCGCAATGCGATGGCAAGGTAGTCGAGGCGGCCGAGCGGTTGGGGCTGGGAAGATCGACGTTGTACAAGAAGATGGTGGCGCTGGGGATTGCGGAGTCTCAATAAAGAGACTGAAATCTCTTTTTTTAGACTGCCGATCTTGGAGCGCTACGCGCTCTTCGCGAGCAGGCTCGCTCCCACCGGTACAGCGTTCTGTCGGTCCTTTACCGTTTCATGTGAGAGCGAGCCTGCTCGCGAAGAGGCCGGCCCCTCCAACAAAAATCTCAAAACAGAGAATCATCCTTCTCCCTCGCTTTTCAATAACAAAATTTATCCTTATCTATCAGCTACTTAGCCATCTGGCACAGATATCGCTATAGCCCTCCTCAAAGCATCACCCACAACAATAACAATCCCAGGAGACACACCATGAGTGTGATCATTGCCTTGGCAGCCCTCACGCTGCTGATGGTTGCCGCCTACCGTGGCTACAGCGTCATTCTCTTCGCCCCGATCGCCGCCCTCGGCGCGGTCCTGCTTACCGATCCATCCGCCGTCGCCCCCGCCTTCACCGGGGTGTTCATGGATAAGATGGTCGGTTTCATCAAACTCTATTTCCCGGTGTTCCTGCTTGGCGCGGTGTTTGGCAAGCTGATCGAGTTGTCGGGTTTCTCCCGCTCCATCGTCGCCGCGGCGATTCGCCTGCTGGGTACGCGCCAGGCCATGCTGGTGATCGTGCTGGTCTGCGCGTTGCTGACCTATGGCGGCGTGTCGCTGTTCGTCGTGGTGTTCGCGGTGTACCCGTTCGCCGCAGAAATGTTCCGCCAGAGCAATATCCCCAAGCGGCTGATTCCAGCCACCATCGCCCTCGGCGCATTCTCGTTCACCATGGACGCCCTGCCCGGCACGCCGCAGATCCAGAACATCATCCCCAGCACCTTTTTCAACACCACCGCTTGGGCCGCGCCGTGGCTGGGCGTGATCGGTACGATCTTCGTCTTCTGCTTCGGCATGCTGTTTTTGCAGCGCCAGCGCAACAAGGCCCAACGCGCCGGTGAAGGTTATGGCACCGAACTGCGCAACGAGCCGGAAACCGCTGAGGACATCAAGCTGCCCAACCCGTGGATCGCCGTTTCGCCGCTGCTGGCGGTGGGGATCATGAACCTGCTGTTTACCCAGTGGATCCCGCAGTGGTACGGCAAGACGCATAGCCTGGCGCTGCCGGGCATGGCGACACCGGTGACCAGCGACATCGCCAAGCTCACCGCGATCTGGGCGGTACAGGCCGCCTTGCTGGTGGGTATTGTCATGGTGTTGCTGTTCGGCTTCCGCGCGATTCGCAGCAAACTGGCCGAAGGTAGCAAGAGCGCAGTGGGCGGTGCCCTGCTCGCGGCGATGAACACCGCTTCGGAATACGGTTTCGGTGCGGTGATCGCCTCATTGCCGGGCTTTCTCGTGCTGGCCGACTGGCTCAAGAACATTCCCGATCCGCTGGTCAACGAAGCAGTCACCGTAACGCTGCTGGCCGGCATCACCGGTTCCGCGTCGGGGGGCATGAGCATCGCCCTGGCGGCGATGTCCGAAACCTTCATCAGCGCCGCCCACGCCGCCAACATTCCCCTGGAAGTGCTGCACCGGGTGGCCGCCATGGCCAGCGGCGGCATGGACACCCTGCCCCACAACGGCGCGGTGATCACCTTGCTGGCCGTCACCGGCCTAACCCATCGTGAAGCCTACAAAGACATTTTCTGCATTACGCTGATCAAGACCCTCGCGGTGTTCTTCGTGATCGGTGTGTTCTACGCCACTGGCATTGTGTGAGGTTTCCATGACGACACTTCTTTCGGGCAAGACTGCCCTGGTCACCGGCTCCACCAGCGGCATCGGCCTGGGCATCGCCTTGAGCCTGGCCAAGGCCGGCGCCAACCTGATCCTCAACGGCTTCGGCGATGCCTCGGCGGTGGTCGCCGAGGTCAAGCAGTTCGGTGGCAAGGTCGGCCATCATCCGGCCGATGTCAGCGACCCGGCACAGATTGCCGACATGCTCGCCTACGCCGAGCGCGAATTCGGCGGCGTGGACATCCTGGTGAACAATGCCGGGATCCAGCACGTGGCGGCCGTGGAGGATTTCCCGGTGGAGCGCTGGGATTCGATCATTGCCATCAACCTGTCCTCGGTGTTCCACGCCACTCGCCTGAGCCTGCCGGGCATGCGCGCCAAGGGCTGGGGACGGATCGTCAACGTCGCCTCGGTGCACGGTCAGGTCGGTTCGGTGGGCAAGGCCGCCTACGTCGCCGCGAAGCACGGGGTGATCGGGCTGACCAAGGTGGTTGGCCTGGAAACCGCTACCAGCAACGTGACGTGCAATGCAATCTGCCCAGGCTGGGTGCTGACGCCACTGGTGCAGAAACAGATCGACGACCGCATCGCCAGCGGCGTCGACCCGCAACAGGCCCAGCACGATCTGTTGGCCGAGAAGCAACCGTCCCTGGAATTCGTCACCCCGCCGCAGCTGGGGGAACTGGTGCTGTTCCTCTGCAGCGAAGCCGGCAGCCAGGTGCGGGGCGCGGCGTGGAATGTTGATGGAGGGTGGTTGGCGCAATAACCCTCCGCGATCCCCGTGGCGAGGGAGCTTGCTCCCGCTGGCCCGGTCCGACGCCTCGGGCGAAGCGGGCCCAAGAGGCGTCTGCTGCGCAGCCGAGCGGGAGCAAGCTCCCTCGCCACGGAAGCGCTTCTCGCCATAAATAACGCCGTGTGCTGCAATGTTCGCAAGCCCCGAAAAAACAAGAGGCATCCCATGTCCGACATCCTCTGGCAACCCAGCCCCGAACGCATCGCCCGGTCGCGCATGGACGCCTTGCGCCGGTTCGTCAACGAACGGCACTCGCTGCAGTTGAACGATTACCCGGCCCTGCACGCCTGGAGCATCGACCAGCGCGAGGCTTTCTGGCAGGCCATCGTGGACTTCTTCGACATCCGTTTTCACCAGCGCCCCACCGCAGGGCTGGTGGAGGGCCCGCACATGCCCAGCGCACGTTGGTTCCCGGGGGCCACGCTGAGTTTCGCCGAACATCTGCTGCGCCGTCGCGATAACACCGTGGCGGTGGTTGCCGTCGATGAAGACGGCACCGAGCAAACGCTGACCTGGGCCGAACTCGCCGCCCATGTCGCCGGCCTGCAGAAAAGCCTGCAAGCCGCCGGCGTGACCCAGGGCGACCGGGTCGCTGCCTGCATGCCCAACACCTGGCAGACGCTGGTGGGCATGCTCGCCACGACGAGCCTGGGGGCGATCTGGTCGTGCTCATCGCCGGATTTCGGCACCCAGGGCGTCATCGACCGGTTCGGCCAGATCGAGCCCAAGGTTTTGATTACCTGTGCCGGTTATCGTTATGCCGGCAAGGTCATCGACCAGCGCCCGAAGGTGAACGAGATCCTTGCGCGGCTGCCGTCCCTGCAACAGTTGATCGTGCTGCCTTACGCCCGACCCGATGCTCGCGTCGAGGATTTCAAGACCCAGGCCGGCGTTGCGCTGTGGGAGGACTTTTATCAAAGCGGTGGCGAGCCGGAGTTCGCCAGCGTGCCGTTCGATCATCCGTTGTATATCCTCTACTCCAGCGGCACCACCGGCGTACCGAAGTGCATCGTCCACAGTACCGGCGG
Source organism: Pseudomonas sp. R3-56 (assembly GCF_051132075.1). Lineage (NCBI taxonomy): Bacteria > Pseudomonadati > Pseudomonadota > Gammaproteobacteria > Pseudomonadales > Pseudomonadaceae > Pseudomonas > Pseudomonas sp. R3-56. The sequence goes on from NZ_CP071657.1 coordinate 3,873,145, forward strand.
CGTGCTGCTGCAGCATATGAAGGAACATGGCCTGCACGTCGATCTCGGCCCCGGGGATCGGCTGTTCTACTACACCACCTGCGGCTGGATGATGTGGAATTGGCTGGTCTCGGCCCTGGCGGTGGGCAGCTCGGTGGTGCTGTATGACGGCTCGCCGTTTCACCCTGGCCCCGAACGCCTGCTCGACCTGATCGACCAACAGCGCATCAGCGTGTTCGGCACCAGCCCGAAATACCTCGCCGCCCTGGAAAGCCAAGGCATCCAGCCACGCCAGAGCCATGACCTGGGCAGCCTCAAGACCCTCCTGTCAACCGGCTCGGCTCTCGCCCCCCACAGCTACGATTACGTTTACCGCGATTTCAAGGCCGACGTTTGCCTGGCCTCGATGTCCGGCGGTACCGATATCGTCTCCTGTTTCATCAACGGCAACCCGCTGTCCGCCGTGCGCCGGGGCGAGATGCAGGGCAAGAGCCTGGGCATGGCGGTGCAGGTCTGGAACGAGGCCGGCGAGGCGGTGATCGGCGAGAAAGGCGAGCTGGTCTGCACCCGGCATTTTCCGGCGATGCCCATCGGGCTCTGGAACGACCCGCGCCAGGATAAACTTCGCGCCTCCTATTTCAGCCAGTTTCCCGGAGTGTGGGCCCAAGGGGACTACGCCGAAGAACTGGCCCACGGCGGCTTGCTGATCCACGGACGCTCCGACGCGGTGCTCAACCCCGGTGGCGTGCGCATTGGCACGGCGGAAATCTATCGGCAGGTGGAAAAAGTCGAAGAGGTCCTCGACAGCGTCGCCATTGGCCAGCAATGGCAGAGTGACGTACGAGTGGTGCTGTTCGTGCGCCTGCGTGATGGCGTCGTGCTGGACGATGCCCTGGAGCAGAAGATTCGCCAGGTCATCCGCGCCAACACGACGCCGCGCCATGTACCGGCGAAAATCCTCGCCGTCAGCGACATTCCGCGCACGATCAGCGGAAAAGTGGTGGAACTGGCCGTGCGTAACGTGGTGCATGGCGAGGCGGTGAAGAACACCGATGCGCTGGCCAATCCCGAGGCGCTGGAGCAGTTTCGCGGGCGGCCGGAGCTAGCGTCCTAAGCATCGCAAACGATCTTCGTGGCGAGGGGATTTATCCCCGCTGGGCTGCGAAGCAGCCCCATGCTGAGGTCTGACATATCGAGGGGCTGGTTTCGGGCCGCTACGCGCCCCAGCGGGGATAAATCCCCTCGCCACAACGGGTCACCTCAATCCATCAGTCCCCATTCCCCCGCCGGCGGATCGGCCGGCGGCGCGGCATCCGTCTCCGCATGCAGCTTCAAGCGCAAACGCAGGTTGTTTGCCGAATCGGCATTTTTCAGCGCTTCTTCCTCATCGATGGCGCCTTCGACCACCAGGTTGAACAATGCCTGGTCGAACGTCTGCATGCCCAGTTCCTCGGACTTTTCCATGATGCCCTTGAGCTCGCCCAGCTCGTTGCGCCGGATCAGGTCGGCCACCGTCGGCGAGCCCAGCATCACCTCCACCGCCGCCCGCCGCTGACCGCCGCGGGTGCGCACCAGGCGCTGGGAAACAAACGCCTTTAGGTTGTTGCCCAAGTCGTGCAGCAGTTGCGCCCGGCGTTCTTCCGGGAAAAAATTGATCACCCGGTCCAGGGCCTGGTTGGCGTTGTGGGCATGCAGGGTGGAAATCACCAGATGGCCGGTGTCGGCAAAGGCCAGGGCATGCTCCATGGTTTCCCGGTCGCGGATTTCGCCGATCAGCACCACGTCCGGCGCCTGGCGCAAGGTATTCTTGAGCGCGGCATGAAAACTGCGCGTGTCCACCCCGACTTCCCGCTGGTTGACGATCGATTTCTTATGCCGATGGATATACTCCACCGGGTCCTCGATGGTGATGATGTGGCCGCTGCTGTTGCGGTTGCGGTAATCGATCAGCGCCGCCAGGGAGGTCGACTTGCCCGAGCCCGTCGCACCGACGAACAACATCAGCCCCTGCTTCTGCATGATGGTTTCCAGCAGCACCTTGGGCAGCTTCAGGTCTTCGAAGCGCGGGATGTCCAGCTTGACGTTGCGTATCACCATGGACACGTCGTTGCGCTGTTTGAAGATGTTGACCCGGAACCGCCCGACACCGGCCAGGGAAATCGCCAGGTTCATTTCCAGTTCCCGATCGAACTCAAGGCGCTGTTCGGCGTCCATCAATGACTCGGCGAGCCCGGCGATGTCGCCGACCTTGAACGCCTGGTTGCTCAGCGGCTTGAGCACACCTTCAAAACGCGCGCAGGGCGGTGCACCGGTGGACATGTAGAGGTCGGAACCGTCCTGGCTTGCCAGGATGCGTAACAAGGGATCAATTTCCATGGCCTGAAAAACTTCCGCAAACTTCAATGGACACGTTGACCCGAGCCAGAAAAACTTCAGATCAACCCGCGCTTACCTTCTCCAGAGGATAGTAGAAGCCGCCGCATCGATATGAACATCCAGGAACTCCCGTGATGAATGCAATACCCGCCGGCAGCGACACACAGCAATTGATCGCCCGTCAGGACTGGACCGCCAGCCCCTTGGGCGCCATCGATACCTGGCCACAGAGCCTGCGCACCGCCGTGGACATCATGCTCCACTCGCCCATGCCGATGGCCGTGCTGTGGGGGCCGCAGCTGACCCATCTGTACAACGACGCCTATGCCCGGCTGGTCGGCGACAAGCACCCCAGGGCCTTCGGCCAGCCCACCCACACGGCCTGGCCTGAACTTCGGGGCGAGACCGAGGGGATTTATCACAGCGTGTTGCAAGGGCGCATGTACGCCTGCCGCGACAAACGGTGGCGCATGCCCTTCAGTGGCCGCCTCTGTGACGTGTGGCTCGACCTGACCTACAGCCCGATACACGACGAAAGCGCCAGTGTCGCCGGCATCCTGGTCACGGCCATCGAGACCAGCGAAAGACGCCGGCTGGCCCAGGAATTCGAGCGGCGTTCCGAGGCCAGCCTCAAGGCTCAGCAGGAAAGCGAGGAGCGCTTGCAACTGGCGCTGGCGGCCACCGATGCGCTGGGGACCTGGGACTGGGACATCAGCGAAGACCGCTTCATCGCCGATGCGCATTTCGCCCTGCTGCATGGCGTCGATCCGAGCCTGTCGCGGCAACTGCCGATCAGCGCGTACCTGGAAGGCGTGCACCCCGAAGACCGGGCGATGGTCGCGCGCAGCATCAAGCATTGCATCACCCACGGCACCGAATATGCCGAGGAGTACCGGCTGCTGCAGCCCGACGGTGAACTGCGCTGGGTATTCGTGCGCGGGCGCTGCTACAAGGATCGCCACGGCCGGCCCAAGCGCTTCCTTGGCGCGGCGCTGGACCTTACCGAGCGCAAGCGCACCGAGCACGCCCTGCGCCAGAGCCAGACCGAGCTGCAACTGATCATCAACGCCATGCCGGTGCTGATCAGCTATGTCGATCGCGAAGAGCGTTTCCGCCTGAACAACAGCGCCTACCTGAACTGGTACGGGCTGACCCCGCAGGAGCTGTACGGCAAGACCATTCGCGAGGTCATCGGCGACGAAGCGTACGCGGCGCGCGCCGAACAGATCGCCGGCGCCCTGGCGGGCAAGCCGTGCAGTTTCACCGTGCAGTCGGCCCATCGCGATGGCCGGCCACGGCATGCATTGATCAACTACCTGCCGCGCCATGGCAGTGACGGCGCGGTGAACGGCTTCTACATCTTCGTGATCGACGAAACCGAGCGCAAGAAAACCGAAGAAGCGCTGCGTAATCTCAACGAAACGCTGGAGGAACGGGTAATCGCCCGCACCCAGCAACTGGCCGAGGCCAACCATCGCCTGCAAAGCGAGATGTTCGAGCGCGAACGCGCCGAAGAAGCGCTGCGCCATGCGCAGAAAATGGAAGCGGTGGGCCAGCTCACCGGCGGCATTGCCCATGACTTCAACAATATGCTCACCGGTATTCTCGGCAGCCTGGACCTGATGCAGCGCTACATCGCCTCGGGCCGCGCCGCCGAGATAGGCCGGTTTACCGAAGCGGCCATCTCCTCGGCCAACCGTGCCGCGGCCCTGACCCATCGCCTGCTGGCCTTTTCCCGGCGCCAGTCGCTGGACCGCAAACCCTTGGACGCCAATGGCCTGGTGCGCTCACTCGAAGACCTGTTGAGCCGTACCACCGGCGATCACATCGTGCTGCGGCTTGAACTGGCCGACGAGCTGTGGCCGGTCAGTACCGATGCCAGCCAACTGGAAAACGCCCTGCTCAACTTGGTGATCAACGCCAGGGACGCGATGCCCGACGGCGGCGAGTTGACCATCGAAACCGCCAACGTCTACCTCGACGGCAGCGACATCAGCACGCTGGAACCGGTCAAGGCCGGGGATTACGTGATGATCGCCGTGCGCGACAACGGCAGCGGCATGACTCCCGCCGTGCTGGCCAAGGCCTTCGATCCGTTCTTCACCACCAAGCCCATCGGCCAGGGCACCGGCCTCGGTCTTTCGATGATCTACGGCTTTGCCCAGCAGTCCGGCGGACACCTGAGCCTGGACAGCGTGCCAGGCCAGGGCACGCGGGTGCAGCTGTACTTGCCGCGGCTGCGCGTTGCCGCGACCGAACAACCCGCAGCGCCGGCGGCCACGGACGCGCCGCCGGCCATTGCCGGGGAAACCGTGTTGCTGGTCGAAGACGAACCGGCGGTGCGCATGCTCGTGCTCGACCTGCTGGCCACCTTGGGCTACACCGCCCTCGAAGCCGAGGACGGCCGGCAGGCTCTGCTGTTGCTGGAATCCGGGCAGCGCATCGACCTGCTGGTGACCGATGTCGGCCTGCCAGGCATGAACGGCCGGCAGCTGGCTGAAATCGCCCGTCAGCACCGGCCTGATTTGAAAGTCCTGTTCATGACCGGTTATGCGCAGAAAGCCACCGAGCGCCAGGGGTTCCTCGAGCAAGGCATGGACATGGTTGCCAAGCCGTTCACCCTCGATCTCCTGGCCAACAAGATTCGGACGATGATCAACCATGGCAGCTGACTTGAGGCATAATCGCCGCCCTTTTGCACCGCTCAGGTCACCGCTGCAATGAAAGCCCAAGCCCGCCATATCCTGGTGAAAACCGCCGAAGAAGCCGAACAGCTCAAGCAACGCATCGCCAAGGGCGAAGCGTTTGACGTGTTGGCAAAAAAGTACTCCACCTGCCCCTCCGGCAAGCGCGGCGGGGACTTGGGTGAGGTACGCCCTGGGCAGATGGTCGGCGCGATCGATGCGGTGATTTTCAAGAAACCGCTGCGGGTGGTGCACGGACCGATCAAGAGCAAGTTCGGCTATCACCTGGTGCAGGTGTTTTACCGCGACTGAAGCGATGCCGGGCGCGGACCGGCCCTTTGTGGCGAGGGAGCTTGCTCCCGCTCGGCTGCGCAGCAGTCGCAAAGGATGGGCCTGCTGCGCAGGCCAGCGGGAGCAAGCTCCCTCGCCACAGGGACGTGATGTCACTGCCGGGGAATCAACGCCCCCGGCACCTGAATCACCCGGCTCGCCAGCAAATGCCCGGCCTCGGCGGCTTCCGCCGGGCTGCCGCCGAGCAAGCGGCTCGCCAGGTAGGCGGCGCTGAACGAGTCTCCCGCCGCCGTCGTGTCCACCACCCGCTCGACCCGCAGGGCAGGCACCTCATATGACCGGCCGTCGCAACGAATCAGACAAGCCTCGCCGCCGCGCTTGAGCACCACTTCCGGTGTACCCAACTGTGCATAGGCAGCGAACACCGCCTCGCTGTCGGCATGGCCGAACAGCGCCTGTTCGTCGTCCACGGTCAACAACGCCAGCTCGACGTAGGGCAGCACGCTGCGATAAGCCGCACGGGCCGCCTCGACCGAGGCCCAGAGCCTCGGCCGGTAGTTGTTGTCGAACACCACCTGGGCCCCGCGCCGACGCGCCTCGACCAGCGTGTCGATGAGTTTGCGCCGGCCCTGCTCGCCAATTACCGCCAGGGTCACGCCGCTGAAATACAGCACATCGTAGTCGGCCAACGCTGCGAGAATCGGCGCGGCGGCTGGCGAGGTGAAGCAATCACGCACCGCCGCCTCGTTGCGCCAGTACAGGAAGCGGCGCTCGCCCGTCGCGTCGGTCTGGATGCAATACAGGCCCGGCAGGCGCCCAGGCAAGCGCTGGACCATGCCCAAACCAATGTTTTCGGCGGCCCAGCCCTGGCACATGGCATCGCTGAAACTGTCGTCGCCCAGCGCGGTGACGTAATCCACAGCGCCGTTGTCGCCCAACGCCCGGGCCAGGTAGACCGCGGCGTTCAGCGTATCGCCGCCGAAGCTTTGCTGCAGGCTGCCGTCGGCGCGGTGTTGCAGTTCGATCATGCATTCGCCGATGAGGGCGATGCGGGGTCTGGTGTTGCTCATGAGTTATCCTGATATTTCAGCGGTGTGTTGCGGGCCGCTTTCGCGAGCAGGCTCGCTCCCACAGGTGATCGCTTGGTCACCCGCGATCCAATTGTGGGAGCGAGCCTGCTCGCGAAGGCCGCGACTCGGTCTCAACTCTTAAAAACAAGTCTCCATGCTCTCGACCACCCGCAACCCCTCATCCACCAGACACCCCACCCGCCACTTGTCGAACGTCAGGCACGGATGGGACGTGCCGAACGCAATGATGTCGCCCACCCGCAGTTCAACGCCCGGTGCAACGCTCATGAACGCATGCTGGTCCATCACCGCGGTCACCTTGCAGCCGCTGACGTCGTCCCCCGTCGCCGATTCCGAACCCGGCGTGTAGCGCTTGAGCGGCACCGGCAACCCGGCGTCGTAGGCCACGTCGCGCTTGCCCAGGGCAATTACCGCAAAGCCCGGCTCCGGCAGCGATTGCACGTGAGCCCAGACTTCCAGCGCTGGACGCAAGCCTTCGTGCAGGTCACTGCGGCGCTCCAGCACACAGCATTGCGCCTCCTTGTAGATGCCATGGTCGTGGGCCACATAACTGCCAGGTCGCAACACGCTGAGGAAGCGCCCGTGGGCATTGCGCGCCTCGAAGGATTCTGCGATCAGGTCGTACCAGGCCGAACCCGAGGCGGTGATGATGGGTTTGTCGTTGGCAAACGTGCCGCTGTCCTGCAACTGCATCGCCAGCCCAACGAGGGACCCGGCGAACGCCCGGATGCCGCTGATGGCGTGATCGCCGTGGATCACCCCTTCGTAACCTTCGATACCGGTCAAGGCCAACGCCGGTTGCGCACCGATGGCCTCGGCCAGCGCAAGTACCTCGGCTTCGGTCCTGCAACCACAACGACCGCCGACCACGCCGTACTCGATCATCACGTTCAACCGTGCGCCGTGCGTGGCGAAATAAGCCCCCAGTTCGGCGACGTTGTCCGGATGATCCACCAGGCAATGGAATTCGAACGCCGGGTCGGCCAGCAGATCGGCGATCAGCGCCATGTTCGGCCGGCCTACCAATTGATTGGCCATCAGCACCCGGCGCACGCCATGGGCGTAGGCGGCGCGGGTCTGCACTGCGGTGGCCAGGGTCAGGCCCCAGGCACCGGCCTCAAGCTGGCGACGAAACAGCGTCGGGGTCATGCTGGTCTTGCCGTGGGGCGCCAGCTCGGCGCCGCTGTCGCTGACGAACTCCTGCATCCAGCGAATGTTGTGCTCCAGCGCCTCACGATGCAGTACCAGAGCTGGCAGGCTGACATCGCGCAGCAGATGGGCGCCCGGGGAAGCGGCGCCCTTTTCGACACCGGCGTTATCAATGGCAGAAGACATGTTCGAACTCCTCATACAGCCGCGGCTGTCTATTCGTTGATGCGACGGGCCAGGTTGTTGGCGCTCTCGATCAGCACCCGGCGGTAGTCGGCATAATTGTTCTTGGCGTCAGCCCTCGGGGCGACGATGCACAGCGTCGCGATGGCCACGCCACTGGGGTCTTTGACCGGCGCGGCGAAGCAATGCGTGAAGGTGTCGGCCACACTGTCGAAGGAGAAAAATCCATCGACACCGGCCTGGCGGATTTCCTTGAGAAACTGCTCCAGGGGCAAACGCTCGCCGCCCGGCAGGATGAAGTCGTCGGGGTCGATCAGGTCGACGATCTGCTGGTCGCTCAGATGCGCCAGCAGCAGGCGCCCGGACGCGGTCCAGGGGATCGGCGCGTTCTCACCGATGTCCGAGGAAATGCGAAAGTGCCGCTCGCCTTCCTTCATCAGCGCGACGGTGTATTTGCGCCCGTTGAGCAGGCACATCTGCGCGGTTTCGCGGGTCTGGCGTACGATCTCTTGCAAGGCCTGGTCGGCCTCGCGGCTGAGGTCGAAATGCCGCAGGTGCGCCTGCCCGAGAAAATACAACTGCCGCCCCAGGTAGACGTGGCCGTCCTTGCCGACCGGCTCGAGAATGCGCCGCTCGAGCAGCGACGCCACCAGTTCGTAGACCGTGGACTTGGGGCTGCCGATGCCGCTGGCAATATCATTCGGGCGCAGCGGCTGGCCGATTTCCTTGAGGAAATCGAGGATATCGAACGCCCGATCCAATCCCCGGGCCCGGCGTTTGATGGTGTCTTCGGTCATGTCTGCGGTTCCTGAGATCTCAATTTTCATCGGGCAAAAACCCTTGTGGCGAGGGAGCTTGCTCCCGCTCGGCTGCGCAGCAGTCGTAAAAATGGGCCTGCTGCGCAGGCCAGCGGGAGCAAGCTCCCTCGCCACGGAAAGTGGCCTCGCCAGAATATCGTGTTCAGGCCTTTTTCTTGTAGGCGATGCAATCGATCTCGACCTTGCAGTCAACCATCATGCTCGCCTGCACACAGGCCCGGGCCGGGGCGTGTTCGGGGCTGAAGTACTCGCCGAAGACCTTGTTGAAACTCCAGAAATCCCGTGGGTCATCCAGCCAGACGCCGCAGCGCACAACATCTTCCAGGCCATAGCCGGCCTCTTCGAGAATGGCGATCAGGTTCTTCATGGTCTGGTGCGTCTGCTCGACGATGCCGCCAGCGACAATCTCGCCGTTCAGCGCGGGCACCTGGCCGGACACGTGCAACCAGCCATCGGCCTCCACGGCGCGAGCGAAGGGCCGCGGCTGTCCGCCGCCCGCGGTGCTGCCGGTGCCATAGCGCGTAATGCTCATGAGTTACTCCTTATTGGATGGACTTAAAAACGGGTGTTCTTGAGAAATTCCGCCAGGCGCGGCGATTGAGGGCGCTCGAACAATTCCTTCGGCGGCCCCTGCTCTTCGATGCGGCCCTGGTTCATGAAAACGATCTTGTCGGAGACCTCGAAGGCAAAGCGCATTTCGTGGGTCACCAGCAGCATGGTCATGCCGTCTTCGGCCAGGCCCTTGATCACGTTCAGCACCTCGCCGACCAGCTCCGGATCCAGGGCCGAGGTCACTTCGTCGAACAACATCAGGCTGGGGTTCATCGCGATCGCCCGGGCAATCGCCACGCGCTGCTGCTGGCCGCCGGACAACTGACCGGGAAAGTGATCGCGCCGTTCCAGCAGGCCGACCCGCTGCAGCCATTTCTCGGCCAGGGCCACCGCTTCGTCCTTCGGCAGTTTTTTCACTTTGAGCAGGCCCAGGGTAACGTTCTGTAAAGCGCTCAGATGCGGGAACAGGTTGAATTGCTGGAAGGCCATCCCGGTCATGGCCCGGTGCCGGGCGATGACTTTTTCGGCGTGACGCACGCGCTTGCCGTCCACCTCGTCATAGCCGATGGACTCGCCGTCGAGCACGATCCGCCCACCCTGGAATTCTTCGAGCATGTTGACGCAACGCAGCAGCGTGGTCTTGCCCGAGCCACTGGAGCCGATCAGCGTCACCACGTTGCCGCGCTGCATGCTCAGGTCCACGCCCTTGAGCACTTCCAGCGGGCCGTATTGTTTGCGCAGGCCACGGATATCCAGCAGCGGTTGCGCGTTTGAAAGGGAAACGTCAGTCATGGCAAGGCCACCCGCTTTTCAATGTGCCGCCCGAGCAATTCGATGGCGTAGTTGATGATGAAAAAGAGAAAACCGGCGAACAGGTAGAACTCCAGGGTCATGAAGGTTCGGGCGATGATCTGCTGGGTGCTGAGCAGCAGTTCGGCGACACCGATCACCGACAGCAGGGTCGAGGCCTTGACGATCTCGGTGGAGGAATTCACCCAGGTCGGCAGGATCTGCCGCAGGGCCTGGGGCAACAGCACATAAGCGAGCGATTGGAAGAATGTCAGGCCGATGGCCTGGCTCGCTTCCATTTGCCCACGCGGCAGTGCCTGCAAGGCACCGCGCACGATCTCGGCCACGTGGGAGCCGCAGAACAGCGTCAATCCGAGGACGCCAGCCTCGAACGCACCGATCTGCCAACCCAGGCCCGGGGCCATGTAGAAGCAGGCCAGGACCAGCACGAACACTGGCGTGCCACGAATCAGGTCGACGTAGAAACGAAACGGCGCGCGCATCCAGACCCGCCCGTAAGTCAGCGCCAACCCGGCGACGACGCCGATCAAGGTGCCCAACACAATCGCCAGCGCCGAACATTGCACGCTGGTCAGGAAACCGGCCCACAAAGTCTCCCGGGCGACCCACAACTCCTGCAACCAACTAGGGGATTGGTACATGGAACGCTCCTAACGGCGGATCGCCAGGCGCTGCTCGAAGTAACGCAGCAACATGGCAATGAGGTAACAGGCCGCGACATACAGGGCCGTGGTGACCAGCCAGGTTTCAATCACCCGGTAGCTTTCCACGTTGATCTTGCGGGCATAGTAGGTCAGCTCCGGCACGGCAATCGCCGCCGCCAGCGAGGTGTCCTTGAACAGCGAAATGAAGTTGTTGGACAACGCAGGCAGCACGTTGCGCAGCATCACCGGCACGGTGACGTAGGCCTTTACCTGCCATTCGCCCAGGCCGATCGCCAGACCTGCTTCCCGCTGCCCTTTGTGAATACTCACCAGGCCGCCACGGAACACTTCGGTGAGGTAGGCCCCGGCGTACAGCGAAAGCGTGATGACGAACGACGGCAGCTTGTCCAGGCGAATACCCAGGCTCGGCAAGGCGAAGTAGATCAGCAGGATCAGCACCAGGATCGGCGTATTGCGGATCACCGTGACATACACCGAGGCCAACAACCGCAGTACGCGGTGCTTGCTCAACAGCGCGAACGCCAGCAGCAGGCCGATCACACAACCGATCGCGATCGACACCAGCGCGAGGGAAAGCCCCAGGCCAAGCCCCGCCAGCAGCGTGTCGAAATCGCGCCAGACGGCGGCAAAGTTCAACTGATAATTCATGGTCGGCAGTACCTTCGACGGGGCGCCCAACGCTGGCGCCCCACGCTCACTGGGTCATTTGTATTCAACGGGGAAACCGATCGCCGGCGATGGCAGCTCGACGCCGAACCACTGTTTGAACGATGCAGCGTAGGTGGGGAATTCCACACCGGTCATGGCTTCATGCAGCGCAGTGTTGACGAAGTTCAACCAGTCCTGGTCGCCGCGCTTGACCGCGCAGGCATAGGTTTGCGGACTCCAGGCATAGGCCGGGCTGCGATAGCGACCGGGGTTCTGCACCATCAGGTATTTGACCGAGGACTGGTCGGTGGCAGCGGCATCGGCACGGCCGGAGTTCACCGCCTGATACATCAGGTCGACGCTGTCGTACTGGTCGACCTTGGCCTGGGGCAGCGCCTGGTGTACCAGTTCTTCGGCGTAGACGTTCTGCAGCACCGCCACGGTGACGTCGTCGCCGGCGGCCTTGAGGTCTTCGATTTCCTTGAACTTGCTGTTGGCCGGCAGTAGCAGGCCTACACCTTCGCGGTAGTACGGCAAGGTAAATGCCACCTGTTGGGCTCGGCTGGCGGTGACCGTAATGAACTGGCAGCTCATGTCGACCTTGTCGGTCAGCAGGTTGGGAATCCGTGCATCGGAAGACTGCACCACGAACTCGACTTTTTCCGGGTCATTGAACAAACCCTTGGCGACGATCCGCGCGATATCGATATCGAACCCCTGCAACTTGCCATCCGCTCCCTGGAAGTGCCACGGCGCATTGGTGCTGCCCGTGCCTACGATCAATTTCCCCCGTTGCAGCACGCTGTCCAGCTTGCTGTCGGCCGCCTGAGCGACACCCATGGCAGCCGTCGTGGCCGCGAAGAGAAAAACACACGCTTTGAACAAGGAAGGTCGGCATTGCATGGCAAGCACTCCAGGATGAGTTTATTCCGCTATACCGGAACATGGTATGTAACAACGGAATAGACAGCAGAAAGTGTGCCACAGGCATGGCGCGCATGGGTGGGAAAAATGGAATGTGAGGAAAATCAGCGAGATGGAAAAACACAACGCCAGAGGGCATCCCGGCGGGTCGCTGCGTAATTGCTACCGTTGGCCACGGATGCGGGTAGCGAGGCCCCAAATCGGTGCCGCTGCGGGTGGCTAGCCCTGTGGGAGCGAGCCTGCTCGCGATGGCGGTGTCTCAGCCGACAACGATGCCGACTGACCTGACGCTTTCGCGAGCAGGCTCGCTCCCACTTGGATTTGCGGCGCCTTGGGAAGGAGTCGGTCTATTTACGCTTGTAACTCTTGCTGCCGCCGGGTGTGAGGCAATAGACCCCGCCCCGGGGACCGACGCAATAATTGCCGCTGCCGCATTGGCAGCCGTCTGATGACTTGAGCAGCGGTTGCGGGCGAGCCTCATTGCGAAGCCCCAGCACAGCGGAACAGGACCTTTTCGAAGCACTGATGGAGCCGTCATTGCACAGGAACGTATCGCCGTCACATCCGGCAATGCCGCCCTTGCGTCCGGAACACGGCTGGTTGGCAGCGATGGCCGAAGTGCCCAGGGCCAACAACAGGACCGCGACACCGGTGCGAAGCAGAAAGAACTTTCCATGACAGAGCTTCATGACAGCTTCCAGGCTGATAGATGGCCCTATGCTAGCACTGGAGTCGTTCCACGCCTACCGCCGCAAATTGCCTGTTTCATGCGTTATCAAAAAACTCCAACTCATAAGTCATCGAGAGAAACCTTAATCGTTGGGTCATTCTCCCGCTCGCGGCAAAGGGCAACCAGCTCGATGTCCTCAAGCCGCTCCATCATGGCTTCATACTCTTTGGCAGGGACACAGTAAAAAGCCGGCTCGTTACGGTTGAGGATCGCTACAGATAATCCTCCGCCTGCAGCAACGGTGCCCATGGGGTTTTTCTTGAGTTCGGAGATGCTGGCTACCACTTGAGAAAGCACGATATGGGTCATGAGATATCCTCGAGCACTTTTAATGGTGCTAAAAATAGCACTCCAAACCGGCTCTCGCTACTGCTCAACGCCCGCAAAACCTCACCCTGGACAACATTCGCAGATCCCCCTCGCGGTAATAGTCGTCGCTCCAGCTGTCATCCACCGCCAGCGGCTTGACCTGCTTGAGGGCGAGTTTTTTCGCGAAGTAACGAAAGCGGTAATGCTCGTAGAAACGCAGCAGTTCGAGCCCGTAACGATCGGCTAGGTCGGTGTCGCCCTGGATGATGAGGTAGTTCTCGTCGTTGCCGTTGCTCGCCGCGATGCTGAGATTATGGCTACCGCTGATGATGGTAGGCGCATCGCTGGTGAAATCGGTGACCACAGCTTTGGTATGCACCAGCAGGTTGCCTTTCTGGCCTTTCATGTTTTCCCTGAGCCAACCTTCCAGGCCAGTATTGAGCAACGCGGTGGCGGCGAATTCGGCGGTGCGGTCGGCGTGAAAACCGCTGATGCGGCTGGTGGTATTTTGCAGGCCGTAGCGCAGCACGTCGTCATTGGGCTGGCCGAGCAAGGCATCAAGGATCCGGTCGGGCAAGGCAAACGCCGTGACGAACAGCAGGTCCTTGCGCGCACCGTCGATGATGTCGACGAAGCGATCCAGATCGCCGTGCCCGGTACGCGGCGAGAAACCGGCAAACAGTTTCTCGTCTGCATCCATGGGGTTGTTGCGGGTCAGCCATTGGCGCGTGGCATCGACATCCTCCGGTGTGGCCCAGATCTGCTCGAACACCTGAAGGTAACTGGCGCTGATGCGCGGGTCGTCCAGCACATGAATGACATTGGCCTGGCGGTAGATGCCATTGGCAGTGAAATTGGCGCTGCCGCACAGCACCGCCTCGGGTTTCAGCGACGCGTTGCCTTCGACTTTGCTCAGCACGATGAACTTGTCGTGGAAGATATTGTGGGTGACCCGCCCACGCTTGTTTACCGCCGGCAGTTTTTCCAGGCTGGCTTCGTTGCGCAGCGTACCGTCATCCCCCGGTTCGGCGTGGTACAGCACCCTGACCCGTGCACCACGGGCATGGGCAGCGTTCACCGCATCGACGATCACCGGTAATTCGTACTCATAAATGGCGACGTCCAGCGCCCAGTTGGCATCGAGCGCACGGTCGATGAAGCCGGTGAGGCGTCCCAGCAAGCCGTTTTCCAGCCAGCGCCGCGGCGCGTCGGGCCAGTCGTCGATGGACAGGTTCTTGTTGGCGTCAATGAGTGCGTCCAGTTCGGGAAACTTGCGCTGGAACGCCTGACTGGCGGCCACCGCGCGATTGAAGATGACCCGCTGGTTGGCCGGCTGGCCGTCATCGCTGGTCACGCTCACTTCGAGGGATTCGCCCAGTTGCGGCGCATCGGCGCTGCCGTAGGCCAGGTGCACGCGATAATGAATCGTCACGCCAGGGTTGACGGCGTAATCGGCCCAGCGAAATTTCTGCAAGGGCGCCTTGTCGCTGGGCGTGGCATGGAACTGGGGAAAGGTGTGGGCCTTGTCGGGGAACGTCAGGCTGTTGAACAGGAACAGCCAGGGCTTGGCGCCCTGCTGTTTCTCGATGGCAAAACCCAGCAGCCCCTTGCGCCGGGGCTCGGCCAGGTCCATGGCGAGCAACACGCCGTTGGTGCCGGCATAGGCCTTGACCCGGAAATCGTCCTTCGCGTTGGTGACCAGTACGCGCATGGTTCACTCCTGTGGAGACTGCCTGAGCATAGAGCAGTGATGCAGATTGAACATAGAGGTCCTGGACCGAGGTGATGCCTTCGCGAGCAGGCTCGCTCCCACATTGGTTTCGCTGTGGGCACATAACCAATGCAAACACCGTCACCCTGTGGGAGCGAGCCTGCTCGCGAAGGGGCCTGTCGTTACACCGCAAAGTTCAGTCAGTGCGCTTCATCGATATGCCGATACTCAGCCCCCAACTGCCCCGCCAGTTGCCTTGCCCTACCCAGGCGAATCGGGCCGCGCTCGATGTCGATCAGCAGGCACGGGCATTCGAGAGGCGGCACGCCCAGCCCGTCCTTGATTCGTCCATCGGTCATCAGCAACACCCGCTGCTGCTCCGCCGGATAACGTTTGCGCCGAACCATGAGCCAGCGCTGCGCCTCGTCCAGCGCCGCCAGCAACGGCGTGCCGCCGCCGGCGCCCAGCGCGTCGAGCCAAGCGCCCAGGCCAGTAGAGGCTTTGAGCCCCTGCACTTGCCACCTCGGCGCGGCGCCGCTGGCGGTCAACAGCGCCAACCGCGCACGTTGTCGGTAGGCGTCATCGAACAGTTGGGCCAGCAGGCCCTTGCCGTCACTCAGGGCGCGATGGCGGCGGGTCGAGGCCGACGCATCGACGATCACCAGCCACAGCTCATGGGCTGAACGCTGCCGCCATTTGAAACGCAAATCCGCCAGCAGGCGTGGACGTCCCTTGAGCAACGTGCCCGGCCAATCCACTGCGCCGCTGGCGGCCGCTTTGCCGTGGCCTTGGCGGCCCTGGTCGAGCCGTCCCGGACGGGGTCTGGCATTCGCCCCCGCGGACGACCGGGGGCGAATGCCTAGGGCTTTTTTGGCCAGCTCGGCACGTCACGCCGGGCACCGCTCGGCAGCGCCCGGGCCGGCAGGTCACCCCATTGGCCCTGGCCTTCGCCGGACTCGCTCGCTTCATTCCGGCTCGGCGACGGTGCCTGGGACGGCGCGGGGGCCGGGGACGCAGGGTCGCGGCGCCGATGGCGCAAGGCAAACTCGGCGACGGCGTCGATGTCTTCGGCTGCGATGGCGTCCGCGCCACGCCAGGCGGCATGAGCACGGGCGGCCCGCAACCAGACGAGGTCGGCGCGCAAGCCATCGACCCCAGCGGCGAAACAACGCTCGGTAATCTGCTCCAGCGCCATGTCATCCAATGGGATCCCGGCCAACCGCACGCGCGCCTGTTGGCAGCGTTCACGCAACTGTCGTTGGGCGGTTTCCCACTCGGCGCAGAACGCCGCCGGATCGCTGTCGAAATCCAGCCGCCGCCGAATGATCTGCCCGCGCTCGGCAGGCGCCGTGTGGCCATCAAGCGCCACGTTCAGGCCGAAACGATCGAGCAATTGCGGACGCAGTTCGCCCTCTTCCGGGTTCATGGTGCCGATCAGCACGAAACGCGCCGGATGCCGGTGGGAAATGCCGTCGCGCTCGATCAGGTTGGTGCCGCTGGCGGCGACGTCCAACAGCAGGTCCACCAGGTGATCCGGCAACAGGTTCACCTCATCGACATACAGCACGCCACCGTCGGCCTTGGCCAGCACGCCGGGGGAAAATTGCGCGCGCCCTTCCCCAAGTGCGGCGTTCAGGTCGAGAGTGCCCACCAGCCGCTCTTCGGTGGCGCCCAGTGGCAAGGTCACGAACTGACCGCTTGCCAGCAGATCCGCCAGGCCCCGGGCCAGCGTGGACTTGGCCATCCCCCGTGGACCTTCGATCAGCACACCGCCGATCTTCGGATCGATCGCCGCCAGGCACAGGGCCAGTTTCAGCGCATCGGCGCCGACCACGGCGGAGAGGGGAAAATGGGCGGTGTCGGTCATGTTGAATGTCTCATGGATGTAAAAACGTCCCCGTGGCGAGGGAGCTTGCTCCCGCTGGGCTGCGCAGCAGCCCCGACAACCTGAGGTCTCGGCGTTTTTCTGGATGACGGATGACGACTGCTGCGCAGCCGAGCGGGAGCAAGCTCCCTCGCCACAAAAGCCCGGCAGTCATCGGCAAATCAGCCATCTTCTTCGATATCCAGCAACAGATTCTCCAGCGCCTCGCGATAGTCGCCCGGTTCCTGCCACATCCCCCGCTGCTGGGCTTCGAGCATTCGCTCGGTCATGTCCCGCAGGGCGTCGGGGTTGTGCTGGCGGACGAAGTCCCGGGTATCCGGATCGAGCAGGTAGGCATCGGCCAGCAAGGCGTACTGGTGATCATCGATCAGCTGCGTGGTAGCGTCGAAGGCAAACAGGTTGTCCACCGTCGCCGCCAGTTCGAACGCGCCCTTGTAACCATGGCGCTTGACGCCGTCGATCCACTTCGGATTGGCCGCGCGGGATCGGATGACCCGGTTGAGCTCTTCCTTCAGGGTGCGGATTTTCGGCAAGTCCGGCTGGCTGTGGTCGCCGTGGTAGCTGGCCGCGGCTTCGCCACTCAAGGTTTCGACGGCGGCGAGCATGCCGCCCTGGAACTGGTAGTAATCGTTGGAATCGAGCAGGTCGTGCTCGCGGTTGTCCTGGTTCTGCAACACCGCTTGCACCTCACTCAGGCGCCGGCTGAACTGAGCCCGCGCGGCGGTGCCTTCATCACTGGCGCCGTAGGCGTAGCCGCCCCAGTTGAGGTACACCTCGGCGAGGTCTTCGCGGCTCTGCCAGAGGCGTCCGTCAACCGCGCCCTGCACGCCCGCACCATAGGCGCCGGGCTTGGCGCCGAAGATCCGCCAGCCGGCCTGGCGCGTCGCGTCTTCCAACGGCAGTCCGGTTTGCCGCAAGGCTTCGCGTTCGCTGCGGACTTTCGCCGCCAGCGGGTTCATGTCGTCCGGCTCATCGAGGGCCGCGACGCCCTGCACCGCCGCATCGAACAGGCGGATCAGGTTGGCGAAGGCGTCCCGGAAGAACCCCGAGACCCGCAGCGTCACATCGACCCGGGGCCGGTCTAGCAGGCTCAACGGCAGGATTTCGAAATCGTCGACGCGCTGGCTGCCCGTGGCCCACACCGGGCGCACGCCCATCAGCGCCATGGCCTGGGCAATGTCATCGCCACCGGTGCGCATGGTCGCGGTGCCCCACACCGACAGACCGAGCTGGCGCAGGTGATCGCCATGGTCTTGCAAGTGCCGTTCGAGGATCAGGTTGGCCGATTGGAAGCCGATGCGCCACGCCGTGGTGGTGGGCAGGTTGCGCACGTCGACGGAGAAAAAATTGCGTCCGGTCGGCAGCACATCCAGGCGTCCACGACTCGGCGCACCGCTGGGGCCGGCCGGCACGAAGCGCCCACCCAGCGCATCAAGCAAGCCGCGCATTTCCGCCGGACCACAGGCGTCCAGGCGCGGCGCGACGACGCAGCGCAGGTGTTCGATGATGCAGCCCACCGCGTCCCAGCCCGGCGCGTCGAGCTGCTCGACCGGACCTTCCAGGGCCTGTTCGATCAACCGTGCAGCAAACAACTCCAGGCGCTCGCGAGTGTCGCCGACGCTGCGCCAAGGCTCGGCGCTGACCTCTCCCAGGGCCTCGGGCCGTGTCCCGCTCCAAGGCTCGGCCAAGGCACAATCGAGCGGATCGAACCCCAACCCGAACGCCTTCGCCAGGGCCCGCAACAGGCTCGACTGCGCACCCTTGCCGTCGCCACGGGGAATACGCAGCAACGCCAGCAAGGTATCGATACGCAACCGTCCGCCAGGCGACTCGCCGAAGATATGCAGGCCGTCGCGAATCTGCGACTCCTTCAGGTCGCACAGGTAGGTGTCCAGGCGTGGCAGCCAGATCGCCGCGTCGGCGTCGCTGTCGAGAGCGGCGTCGAGTTGCAGTTCGCGGTCGATGTGGGTCTCGCGCACCAGGTTGAGAATATCCCGTTGCAGCTCCCGGGCGCGGCGCGGGTCGAGCAGTTGCGCCTCGTAGTATTCGTCCGCGAGCAGTTCGAGGTTGCGCAGCGGCCCGTAGGTTTCGGCCCGGGTCAGCGGCGGCATCAAGTGATCGATGATTACCGCCTGTGTGCGTCGCTTGGCCTGGGCGCCCTCGCCCGGGTCATTGACGATGAACGGATAGATGTTCGGCAGCGGTCCGAGCAGCGCATCCGGCCAGCAATTTTCCGAGAGCCCGACGCCCTTGCCCGGCAGCCATTCGAGGTTGCCGTGCTTGCCGACGTGAATAACAGCATGGGCGCCGTAGGTGTGGCGCAACCAGAAGTAGAACGCCAGGTAACCGTGGGGCGGCACCAGGTCCGGGTCGTGGTAGACCGCGCTCGGGTCAAGCTGATACCCGCGCGCCGGCTGGATGCCGATAAACGTCAGGCCCAGGCGCAACCCGGCGACCATCAGCCGACCTTGACGGAACATCGGGTCCTGCTCGGGCGCGCCCCAACGGGCCAATACCGCGTCGCGGTTGGCCTCGGGTAGCGCGTCGAACATGGCTTGATAGGCGTCCAGGGCCAGGCTTTGATGACACGGGCGCAAATCCAGGCTGTCGAGATCGTTGCTGACGCCGCCGAGCAATTGCTGGATCAACGCGGTGCCGCTGGCCGGCAGCTCGGCTGACAGCGGATAGCCCTCGGCCTGCAGGGCGCGGAGGATATTCAGCGCCGACGCCGGCGTGTCCAGGCCGACACCGTTGCCGATGCGCCCATCGCGAGTCGGGTAATTGGCGAGGATCAGCGCCACGCGCTTTTCGCGGTTGGGCAGACGCGCCAGCGCCGTCCAGCGCCGGGCCAGCTCGGCAACGAAATCCATGCGCTCGGGCACCGCCCGGTAGCAGACCACATCACTCTGGCTGCGCTCGCTGCGCCAGGCCAGGTCCTTGAAACTGATGGGCCGGCTGATGATCCGTCCATCCAGTTCCGGCAGGGCGATGTGCATCGCCAGGTCGCGTGGCCCCAGGCCTTGTTCGCTGGCACGCCAGCCGGGCTCATTGTCCTGCGCGCAGATCGCCTGGATCACCGGGATGTCGCGGCGAAACGGCCGCAGATGCGGTGCTTCAGGGCTGGATTGGGCGAAGCCGGTGGTGTTTAGAATCACCCCCGCCGCTGCCTCGTCCAACCAATCTTCCACCTGTGCCAGACAACCGGGTTCCTTGAGACTCGCCACGGCAATCGGCAGCGGATTGAGCCCCGCCGCTTGCAGGCGCTGGCAGAATACGTCGATGAAAGCAGTGTTCGCCGCTTGCAGGTGTGAACGATAGAACAACACCGCCGCCACCGGTTCGTCGGCGCGCCAGTCGGCTTGCCAATGATCGAGGGTCGCGTGGGTTTGTTCGGGGTGGTAGATCGCTGTGCGCGGCAAGGGCTCCGGTTCGGCCCACGGATAATCGCGCGCAAACCATTGGCTGCCGAGGTGATTGAAAAGGTTCAGGGCATTGGCCAATCCGCCCTGGCGCAAGAACTGCCAGAGCCGGTCGCGATCCTCGAACGCTACGTTGCTCAGGTCGCTGAGCTCCGGGTCGGGGCGATCATCCCCCGGCACCAGGATCAGCTTCACGCCGCGCGCGGCCAGTTCCATCAGGCGCTCGATGCCGTAGCGCCAATAGCCGATGCCACCGTGCAGCGACAACAGGATGACCTTGGCGTGGCGCAGTACGTCGTCGACATACAGGTCCACCGACGCGTGGTTCTGCACCTGCATCGGGTTGGCGAGGCGAAACTGCGGGTAGTCGTCCGGTAATTGCCGCGCCGCTTCGGCCAGCAGCGCCAGGCTGGAATCGCCGCTGCACAGGATTACCAGCTCGGCGGGGGTTTGTCCGAGGTCGGCGATGTTGTCATCCGACACAAAACCGCCGGGCTGGGTCCTGAGCAGGTGCATGGCTTAGACGCTGAGGGCGGCGCGCAGCTGCGCTTCAAGCAGCCCGGCATCCAGCGCCTGGCCGATCAGCACCAGCCGCGTCACCCGCGCTTCGTCGGCGCCCCATTGGCGGTCGAAATGCTTGTCGAAGCGCGTGCCGACGCCCTGGATCAACAAGCGCATCGGCTTGTTCGGGATCGCCGCGAAACCCTTGACCCGCAGCACGTCATGCTGGATCACTAGTTGCGTCAGCGCGTCCAGCAGCAGGCTTTCATCGGCCTGGGGCAGTTCGAGGGAGATCGAGTCGAAGGCGTCATGATCGTGGTCGTCATCATCACCGTCATGGTGGTGATCGTGGTGGCTGTGGCGACTGTCGATGTGCTCCTCGGAGCCTGCGCCCAGGCCGATCAGCACGTCCAGCGGCAGGCGACCGCTGCTGGCTTCGATGACCTTGACCGCTGGCGGCAATTCTTCGGCGACTTCCAGGCGGACTTTTGCCAGGTCTTCAGGGCTGATCAGGTCGGCCTTGTTGAGGATCACCAGGTCGGCGCTCGCCAGTTGATCGGCGAACAGCTCGTGCAGCGGCGATTCGTGATCCAGGTTCGGGTCCAGTTTGCGCTGGGCATCGACCTGGTCGGGGAACGCGGCAAAAGTACCGGCGGCCACGGCCGGGCTGTCGACCACGGTAATCACCGCATCGACCGTGCAGGCGCTGCGGATTTCCGGCCACTGGAAGGCCTGGACCAAGGGCTTGGGCAGGGCCAGGCCAGAGGTTTCGATGAGGATGTGGTCGAGGTCGCCGCGACGGGCCACCAGTTCGCGCATCACCGGAAAAAACTCTTCCTGCACGGTGCAGCACAGGCAACCGTTGGCCAATTCGTAGACCCGGCCGTTGGCTTCTTCTTCGGTGCAACCGATGGAGCACTGCTTGAGAATCTCACCGTCGATACCGAGCTCGCCGAATTCGTTGACGATCACCGCGATGCGCCGGCCCTGGGCGTTGTCGAGCATGTGCCGCAGCAAGGTGGTCTTACCCGAGCCGAGGAAACCGGTGACGATGGTGACGGGGAGTTTGGCCAGTGTTTTCATCGGATGCCCTTTGGCAAGGTGGCGGGCAAACGGGACGACAACCGCTGGCACAGGCGCGCGCGGAAGATTTCGCCACCGGATCACCCCGCCCGGTTGTAGTGAGAATCTGTTGTCGAGGCAGGTCTCCTGGCTGACGGCGGGCCGGTCCACGCTTCATACAAAGCCTGGACCGACAATTTGCTGCGCCTTCCCGTGCGCCCGTTGAAAAAGGGCATGCACAGTGGCCTTGCAGAAACAGCACCGTTCACAGTTGCGGGGGCAGCCGCGGCTTGGACCGCGTTCCCTTCTTAGCTTCGGCGTACGCCAAAGAACCTCGAAGGCGCAAGGCTACGCAGGGTGCGCGGGCGGGTCAATGTCCCTGAGGCAAACTCCGGGGCCGGTGCCTCATCGTCGGCACCGGCACGGCCGATCTAGCGGGCCGCCACGCGCCAGAGCCGGGCGATATCCCGCGCGCGCTCGGCCAACAGGCGTGGCGCATCGGTGCAGGCCTCTTGAAGTGTCATCGGCCCGTTCGCCAGGGCAAAGGCGGCATCGATGCCATGCTCATACAGCGCCTGGTAATCCTCCCCCAACGTGCCGGCAATGACCACCACCGGTACACCTTGGCGCCGGGCAATGCGGGCCACGCCAAAAGGCGTCTTGCCGCGCAGGGTCTGCGCATCGAAACGGCCTTCGCCGGTGATGACCAGATCGGCCCCGTTGATCGCCTCGGCCAGGCCGGTCAATTGCGCAACGACTTCCACGCCGGTGCGAAACCGGGCCTGGAGAAAGGCCTTGGCCGCGAATCCCAGGCCTCCGGCGGCGCCACTGCCCGGTTCGTCGCGCACGTTCCGGTGCAACGCCTGGGCGCAGCGCTCGGCGAAATGCCCCAGCGCGCGATCCAGTTGCTGCACCTGCTCGGCAGAAGCGCCCTTCTGCGGGCCGAACACCGCTGAAGCGCCATGGGGCCCGCACAAGGGGTTATCGACGTCGGCAGCGATCTCGAAACGCACCCCGGCCAGGCGCGGGTCCAACTCGCTCAGGTCAATGCGCGCCAGTTTGCCCAGGGCCAGGCCGCCGGGCGGCAGCGATTGGCCCTGTGCGTCCAGCAGCGCCACGCCCAGAGCCTGCATCGCCCCAGCACCGCCGTCGTTGGTGGCACTGCCGCCGATCGCCAGGATCACGCGCCGGGCACCCTCATCGAGGGCGGCGCGAATCAGTTCGCCGGTGCCGAAGGTGCTGCTGGAGCACGCGTCACGCTGTCCCGGCGGCACCAATTGCAGGCCGCTGGCCTCAGCCATCTCGATGATCGCGGTGCCGCTGTCGGGCAGCCAGCCCCAGCGGGCCTCGACAGCGGCGCCCAAGGGCCCGCGAACCCGGGCGCGACGCCATTGGCCGTTGCACGCCGCCAGCACCGACTCCACCGTCCCTTCCCCGCCGTCGGCCATCGGGCATTTGATCAACTGCGCATCCGGCCAGACCTCGGCCAACCCCTGGGCAATCGCGTCCGCCACGCCCTGGGCGCTGAGACTGTCCTTGAACGAGTCGGGGGCGATGATTATTTTCATTTTTGTTCTCCGGTTCCGATGCACAGCATGCTGCCAGCTGACCGCAGCCCTGACGCCGGTCCGCCGCACAAAACTCCTTGGGCATTATTGGTCAATTTCACAAAAATGGCGGTTCGGCATTGCTGGCCTCTTCGCGAGCAGGCTCGCTCCCACAAGTATTTCTACTGGATATGGGATCACAGCAGATCCAATGTGGGAGCGAGCCTGCTCGCGAAGGGATCACGCCGGATAATTTTGATCATGGGGCAACAGTTGGACGCCTAGATACAGCGCCAGCATCCCGTCCAGCCGCAGCGGGTCCACGCCGCTGAGCTCGGCGATGCGTTCCATGCGATAGCGCAGGCTGTTGCGGTGGATGCCCAGGGCGTCGGCGCAGGCCTGGCTCTGGCCGTCGTGTTCGCACCAGCTGCGCAGGGTGGCCAGGAGTTGTCCGTTGCTGTCCTTGGCGATCACCTTGCGCAGCGGTGTCAGCAACTCGTCCAGCGCATCGTCGCTGCGATGGCGCCAGAGCAGCACCGGCAGGCGATAACGATTGAGGATCAACAGGCGCGACTGCGGCAGGACATCACGGCCGTAAGCGAGCAAGTCCGCCACACGCCGGTAGCAACGGCGCAGGCCGGTCAGACCCTCGGCCTGACCGCCCACCGCCACCCTGAGGATGTTCCAGCCCAGCCCGTCGAGCTTGCCGAGCAAGCGCTCGTTCTCCACCGAAGCCGTGACCGGCCGGCACCAGAGCAAAGAAGATTTGGATGAGGTCAGGCACCAGCTGTCCGGGTAGCGCGACATCAGCCACGCACTCAGCGCCTCGACCTTTTGCCCGGGCCCATGCTCCTGGCCCAATTCAAACAGGTACGGCACCCGCGACAGCTGCGGCTTGAGGCCCATCTGCAGGGCTTCGTCGAGCAACCGTGGCGAATCCCCGGCATCACCCAGCAGCAGCGCCAGCAAATCATCGCAACGCTGGCGCCGCCATTGCTGCTCGGCCTGCTGGTTGCGCTGGGCGAGCAGCATTTCGGCGGTCATGCGCACCAGCTCGGCATAGGTGCGCAATTGCGCGGGTTCGCCGGTGATACCAAGCACGCCGATCAGCCGCTGGTCGAGCATCAACGGCAGGTTGATTCCTGGCTGCACGCCCTTGAGGTGCACGGCGGTGTGCTCGTCGATTTCCACCACCCGCCCATTCGCCAGGACCAGCTGCGCACCCTCGTGACGGGTATTGATGCGCTCACGCTCGCCGCTGGCGAGGATCAGGCCCTGGTTGTCCATGACGTTGACGTTATAGGGCAGAATCGCCATCGCCCGGTCGACGATGTCCTGGGCCAGGTCGTGATCGAGTTCGAACATGGGCGACTCCTTGTGGGCAGGGTTCTTGTTATTGGGCGTAATGCTTCAGCGCGATTGGTCAGCCGCACAGGGTCCGCGCCCAAACCCTGTGCCCCGGCACAAAGACACGGGCCCTCAGGCTGGCCGAGACTCAAGGGGCGGTCAACGTTACCCCTTGGCACGCCAAAATCATAATAAAGAGAGACCCGCCATGTCCCAGAGCGCAGCAGCCCTCCTGGCTACCCCCGACGAAAAAAATACCGTCTACAAGCGCATCACCCTGCGCTTGATCCCCTTCATCTTCATCTGCTACCTGTTCAACTACCTGGACCGGGTCAACGTTGGCTTCGCCAAGTTGCAGATGCTCGATGCGCTGAAATTCAGCGAAACCGTGTACGGCCTTGGTGCCGGGATCTTCTTCATCGGCTACGTGCTGTGTGGCGTGCCGAGCAACCTGGCACTGACAAAATTCGGCCCGCGGCGCTGGATCGCGCTGATGATGATCACCTGGGGCACGCTGTCGACCTGCCTGCTGTTCGTCACCACCCCGACCGGGTTCTATACCTTGCGGCTGTTCACCGGTGCAGCCGAGGCCGGGTTCTTCCCTGGCGTGGTGCTGTACCTCTCGCAGTGGTTCCCGACGTTCCGTCGCGGCCGGATCATGGCGCTGTTCATGTCGGCCATCCCGGTATCGGGCCTGCTCGGCAGCCCGTTTTCCGGCTGGATCCTCAACCATTTCGCCGCCGGCCAGGGTGGCCTGGCGGGCTGGCAGTGGATGTTCCTGCTGCAAGGCGTGCCGACGGTGATCCTCGGGGCTCTGGCGTTCTTCCTGCTCAGCGACACCTTCGCCAATGCCAAATGGCTGACCGACCATGAGCGCGCCGTGCTCACCGCCGACCATGCCGAAGACCTGGCCAACAAGCCGAAGACCACCACCGATTCCCTGGCAGCCGTATTCAAGAACCCGGCGATCTGGGCCTTCGGCCTGGTGTACTTCTGCATCCAGAGCGGCGTGTACGCGATCAACTTCTGGCTGCCGTCGATCATCAAGAACCTGGGTTTCAGCGATAACCTGGTGATCGGCTGGCTGAGTGCGATCCCCTATCTGCTGGCGGCGGTGTTCATGCTGCTGGTGGGCCGCTCGGCGGACCTGCACAAGGAGCGTCGCTGGCATCTGGTCGTGCCGATGCTGATGGGTGCGGTCGGGCTGCTGATCGCCGTCAATTTCGCCACTACGCCGGCCATCGCCATCCTCGGCCTGACCATCGCCACCATGGGCGCCCTCACCGGCCTGCCGATGTTCTGGCCGGTGCCCACCGCCCTGCTCAGCGCGGGGGCGGCGGCCGGCGGCCTGGCGCTGATCAATTCCATGGGCCAGATGGCCGGCTTCCTCAGCCCGTACCTGGTGGGCTGGGTCAAGGACGCCACCGGCTCGACCGATGCGGCGCTCTATGTGCTGGCGGCAGTGATTGTCTGCGGCAGCCTGCTGGCGTTGCGCATGACGCGCACCCTGCGGGGCTGATGCCCGGTTACCTGTGGGAGCGAGCCTGCTCGCGAAAGCGCTGTGTCAGTCACTGTAGAGGGTGCCTGGAAGTACGCCTTCGCGAGCAGGCTCGCTCCCACATTGGATTTTGCCGGGGTATAGAAAACGGTTGGATCCACACGGCGGTTCTGGTATTTGATGGGACCTTTCCCATCGATAAAAGGATCTTGTCCATGAGCTACCGCACGCTGGGCCATTCCGGGTTGCAAGTCTCGACGCTGACCCTGGGCACGATGATGTTCGGTGAACAGACCAGCACCGAGGATTCGCTGCGGATCATCGACAAGGCCTGGGACCAGGGCATCAATTTCATCGACACGGCCGACGTCTACACCAACGGCCGTTCCGAAGAAATCGTCGGCGAGGCGATTGCCAGCCGGCGCCACGAGTGGGTGCTCGCCACCAAGGTCGGCTTCGGCCCGCCGGACGGTGTGCCCAACCGCAGCGGCTTGAGCCGCAAGCATATCTTCAACGGCATAGAGGCCAGCCTGACGCGCCTGGG
This sequence comes from Pseudomonas sp. R3-56, assembly GCF_051132075.1. NCBI lineage: Bacteria > Pseudomonadati > Pseudomonadota > Gammaproteobacteria > Pseudomonadales > Pseudomonadaceae > Pseudomonas > Pseudomonas sp. R3-56. Next base: position 3,899,868 of record NZ_CP071657.1, read on the forward strand.
CACCGATTACCTGGACATCTACTACCTGCACCGCGAAGACCACAACACGCCATTGCAGGTCACGGTGTCGGCCATCGGCGACTTGATTCGCCAGGGCAAGATCCGCTACTGGGGCCTGTCGAATTACCGCGCCTGGCGCATCGCCGAAGTGATCCGCATCGCCGACAGCCTGGGCGTCGATCGGCCGGTGATCAGCCAGCCGCTGTACAACATCGTCAACCGCCAGGCGGAAACCGAACAGATCACCGCAGCGCAGAACTACGGCCTCGGCGTGGTGCCCTACAGCCCCCTCGCCCGAGGTGTGCTCAGCGGCAAGTACGCACCCGATGTGGCACCGGACGCCAACAGCCGCGCCGGACGCCAGGACAAGCGCATCCTGGAAACCGAATGGCGGGTCGAATCCTTGCGCATTGCCCAGCAGATCCAGCAATACACCCGGGATCGCGGCGTCGGCATTGTCGAGTTCGCCATTGCCTGGGTATTGAACAACCGTGCCGTCACGTCGGCGATCGTCGGACCGCGCACCGAAGAGCAATGGGACGCGTACACCAGGGCGCAAGCGGTGCGGATCACGGCGGATGACGAAGCTTTCATCGATTCGCTGGTGACACCGGGGCATGCTTCGACGCCGGGCTTCAACGACATCAGTCATTTCGTGCCGGGCCGCGTGCCGCATACGTCGTAATATTCAACGCATGACCCCGTGGCGAGGGAGCTTGCTCCCGCTCGGCTGCGTAGCAGCCGCTATTTTCGGGTCCGCTACGCGGCCCAGCGCGAGCTTGCTCCCTCGCCATGGGTAAACAACTCCCTGCTGCAATTCCAATAACAAGAGGCATCAGTGTCCAAAGGCATCGCTCTATCGGTATCGGCCTCCGCCCTGTTCGCGGTCATGTACTACTACACCTCGCTGCTCGCACCGCTGACCGGCCTGGAGATTTTTGGCTGGCGCATGCTGCTGACGATGCCTTGCATGACGGCGTTCATGCTGATTTCACGGGAGTGGAAGCTCGTCGCCGATCTCGTCAAGCGCCTGGTCGCCACACCGCTTCTGCTGCTCGGGGCGATGGCGTCTTCAGCGTTGATGGGCGCGCAGTTGTGGCTGTTCATGTGGGCGCCGCTCAACGGCTACAGCCTGGACGTGTCGCTGGGTTATTTTCTGCTGCCGCTGTCGATGGTCCTGACCGGGCGCATCGTCTATGGCGAGCGACTCTCGCGCTTTCAGAAAGTCGCCGTGTTGCTCGCTACGCTCGGCGTGTTCAACGAGCTATGGCAAGTCGGTGGTCTGTCCTGGGCGACCCTGTTGGTCGTGCTGGGCTATCCGCTGTATTTCATCCTGCGCAAACGCATCCGGACCGACAACCTGGGCGGTCTCTGGCTGGACATGGCCCTGATGCTGCCGTTGGCCCTTTGGTTCGTGCAAAGCGGTGCGCAAGGCTTTGGTGTCTTCAACCAGTACCCGTGGCTATCGTTGCTCATTCCGGTACTTGGCGTCATCAGCGCCTCGGCGTTGGTGGCGTACATCGTTGCCAGCCGCTTGCTGCCGCTCGGCCTGTTCGGGCTGTTGAGTTATGTCGAGCCGGTGCTGCTGCTGGGCGTGGCGCTGCTGCTGGGGGAAAGCATCGAGGCTGAGGAATGGCTCACCTACATCCCCATCTGGCTGGCGGTGGCCGTGCTGGTGCTGGAAGGCTTCAGGCACCTGGTGCGGCAGCGGCGCCGGGCTTAAGGCTACCCCCGCCCCTGTGGGAGCGAGCCTGCTCGCGAAGGCTTAGGTGACTGACACAGCGCTTTCGCGAGCAGGCTCGCTCCCATAGAGGTCTTGCATCGACAACAAAAAGCCCGCCCGGCATCACTGCCGGGCGGGCTTTTTTACCTGTCGGGTTTACTCGGTAGTGAGTACACCACGCCGCACCTGGTCACGCTCGATCGATTCGAACAGTGCCTTGAAGTTGCCCTCGCCGAAGCCATCGTCGCCCTTGCGCTGGATGAACTCGAAGAACACTGGCCCCATCAGGGTTTCCGAGAAGATCTGCAGCAACAGGCGCTTGTCGCCCTGCTCCGAGGCCCCGTCCAGCAGGATGCCCCGCGATTGCAGCTCCGCCACCGGTTCGCCATGGTTCGGCAGGCGGCCTTCGAGCATTTCATAGTAGGTGTCCGGCGGCGCGGTCATGAAGCGCATGCCGATCTTCTTGAGCGAGTCCCAGGTCTTGATCAAGTCGTCGGTCAGGAAGGCCACGTGCTGGATGCCTTCGCCATTGAACTGCATCAGGAACTCTTCGATCTGCCCGGCGCCCTTGGATGACTCTTCGTTCAGCGGGATGCGGATCATGCCGTCCGGGGCCGTCATGGCCTTGGAAGTCAGGCCGGTGTATTCGCCCTTGATGTCGAAGTAACGAATCTCGCGGAAATTGAACAGCTTCTCGTAGAAGTTGGCCCAGTAGGCCATGCGCCCGCGATAAACGTTGTGGGTCAGGTGGTCGATGATCTTCAGACCGGCGCCCACCGGATTGCGATCGACACCCTCGAGGAAGACGAAGTCGATGTCGTAGATCGAGCTGCCTTCGCCAAAACGGTCGATCAGGTACAGCGGCGCGCCGCCAATGCCTTTGATCGCCGGGAGGTTCAGTTCCATCGGGCCGGTTTCGATGTGGATCGGCTGGGCACCGAGTTCCAGGGCCCGCTTGTAGGCTTTTTGCGAATCCTTGACGCGGAAGGCCATGCCGCACACCGACGGGCCGTGCTCGGCCGCGAAGTAGGACGCCACGCTGTGCGGTTCGTTGTTGAGGATCAGGTTGATCGCGCCCTGGCGGTACAGGTGCACGTCTTTGGAACGGTGGGTGGCCACCTTGGTGAAGCCCATGATCTCGAAGATCGGCTCCAGGGTATTCGGGGTCGGGGATGCGAACTCAATGAATTCGAAGCCCATCAGGCCCATCGGGTTTTCGTATAGATCTGCCATGTCGGCGCCTCATCAAACTTATCAATTAACAAAAAAACGTTAGTTGCCAGTGATGCTGAGGACGCGGGGCGGCGCGCAGGAAATGCCGCGGACACTGCGGGCGAGGAAATCGCCATAGATCAGTTGAAACCCAAGTATCTTCATTGTCGACCCAAGGCTATTGCGGGCGAGGCTTCTGCTGCCAGAAGACCTTATTCTTATATGCGTAACCCGATTCTACACAGCGTAACCGGATTTGTCCGCCTCAGGTATCAAATCGTCTTTTTTGCCGAACGTGCAAGCGGTTTATTGCACAGGAAGATCCCCGCCAGGATCAACCCGCCGCCTACGCACATCAACAAAGTGAGCCGTTCGTCGAGCAGCATCGCGCCCAGCAGTACCGCCGTCAGCGGGTTGAGCGCAATGAAGACGCCGGAACGCGTCGCACCGATCCGGCGGATGCCCTGATACCAGGCGATATAGGCCAGGGCCGAACCCAGCACGCCGAGGTACAGCAGGCTCAACCATTGCCTGAGGTCCAGCCCGCGCAATGCCTCGAAGCGGATCTCACCGCCGGCTGCGCACGCCAGCCACAACATCAGCGTGCCCAGCAGGATCGACCAGGTCACGGTCTGCAAAGGACCCAGGCTCTCATTCAGGCTTTTGGAAAACAGCGAATAGATGCCCCACCCCAGCACACAGCCGAAAATCAGCAGATCCCCGCGCCAAGCGTGTTCCGTCGCCTGCAACAGCGACGGTGCGCGACTGATGATGACCAGCCCCGCCCCACCGATGCACAGCACGATACCGGCGACTTTAAAGCGGCCCAACCGTTCCTTGAACAAGCACCAGGAGGCCAAGCCGATCACTGCCGGGTTCAACGCGACGATCAACGAGGCGCGCGACGCGTTGATGTATTGCAAGCCATGGAAGAAACACAGGTTGTAGAAAAAGATCCCGAAGAACCCCAGCGCGGCCAGCTGCAGGCCCTGCTTCAAGCCGGGCCTGGCCAGGGGGATACCGGCGACGCCGAGAAACAGCAACAGCGCGATGCTCGCCAGGAGAAAACGCAAGCTGGCGGCGAACATCGGCGTCAGCGCATCGGCAAGGATCCTGCCGGCCACAAAGGTGCCGCCCCAGATCATCGTGACCATCGCAAGCTTGAGGTAGACCGGCAGGTCCGAGGGTATCGAGGCAGTTTGTTCCAAGTCTTTCATGGTTCACCACATAGGCGATTGATCAATGTCCCGTGTGTCGCTGGGATGGCGTATTGTTCCGCTCATGAAACATCATCGTAAAATGAGCGTTTACTCATGACCCTCACCCAACTCGAAATCTTTTCGCTGGTCGCCGAACTGCAAGGTTTTACCGCGGCCGCGACACGCCTGGGCATCGGCCAGTCAGCGGTGTCCCACGCGATAAAATCCCTGGAACAGGAGTTGGGCGTCGAACTTTTCAGGCGTCATCAATCCCTCGTCGAGCTCAGCGACATCGGCCAGCAATTGTTGCTCCGTGCCCGGGCGATGCTCGGCCTGGCCAATACCCTGCAACAGGAGGCCGCGGATGCCCGCGGCATGCGCCGTGGGACCCTGCGCATCGGCTCGTTCGGGCCGACGTCATCGATGAAACTGCTGCCCGCCATCCTGCAGCGCTACCGCACGCTGCATCCGGGAATCGAAGTGCACATCGATGAAGGGCCGGACCGGCAAGTGCTGCAATGGCTGGATGAACGACGGATCGACGTCGGTTTCGTGGTCCTGCCCGAGGAACGCTTCGATACGTTCGCCTTGATGGAAGACCAGATGGTCGCCCTGCTGCCCACCGATCATCCCCTCGCCGAGCGCGCCTGCGTGGAGCTCAAGGCGCTGTGCAACGACCCCTTCATACTCACCGAGGCCGGTTCCTCGGAAGTGGTCCGGCGGCTGTTCAGCGCCGCCCGGCTCACGCCGAATATCCGCTATCGCTGTTCGCAACTGCTCAGCACGCTGGATGTGGTCAGCCGGGGTGAAGCCGTGACCGTGGTTTCCGAGGGTTCGCTGCCGGCCGTGGAAAATCCCGGGTTTGTCGTACGTCCCTTGTCGCCGCGCGTTCCGCGCCAGATCGGCCTCGCGGTGCTGGACAGCCGCCAGGCCTCGCCCGCGACGCTGGCGTTTATCGAAGTCGCCCGGCAACCATAAGCCACCTGGAGGCCGGCGGGCGCGCAACCGCCTGGCCGTCTATCATCGACGCAGTTTCCCGCCCAGGCTCAACAAGGTCGTACCGATGCCATTGTCCGCCACACAGATACGCAAGCGGTCCCGCCGCAATCTGATCACCCTGCTCTGCGGGGTGCTGCCGGTGCTCTCGGGGGTGGGCATTCTCCATATCCAGGCCGAACGGACATTGCAACAGCAGGCCCGCCAGACCGCGGGAGAGCTGGTCCGGCAAGTCGAGCTGATGCTCGACAATACCGCGCTGGCGGCGCGCGCACTGCTGCCCCTGGCCGGTCAACCTTGCGAAGCGGTAAAACTGGCCCTGCGTGACCAGGTGACCCGCCGGCCCTTCGTCCGTTCGACCAACCTGATATGGGACGACACGCTGTACTGCAGCTCGCTGTTCGGCGAATTCGAGGAGCCGGTCAACCCGCACAATTACCACCAGGGCACTCTGTGGCTGATGGACGGCAACCCGGTCACGCCCGACACGGCATTGCTGATCTACCGGCTCAACGAGGGCCGGCAAGGGGCACTGGCGACACTGGACGGTTACCACCTGGCCAATGTCCTGCGCCTGATTGGCGGCGAGACGCGTTTGTTGCTGCAAGTAGGACCGAGCTGGCTGGCGGCGGACGGCAAGGTCCGGCAAACCCCGCCGCCTGCCCAGAAGGTAGCTCGCAACGAGTTGGCCTCGTCACGCTACGCCTTCAGCGTCGAAGCCGGCTTCGATGAAGGGGAAACCTGGCGCTACATGGCTCGGGAATATCCACCGCTGTTCAGCCTGCTGATTGTCTTCGGCGCCATCGCGGCGCTGCTCGCCCATTGGACACAGAAGCGCGCCTCCTCCCCCAGCCATGAACTGCTACGCGCCCTCGACGCCGGGGAGTTTGTGCCGTATCTGCAACCGGTGGTGCGCGGCGATGACAAGCGTTGGGCCGGGGTTGAGGTGCTGATGCGCTGGAACCACCCCAAGGAAGGCCTGGTGCGTCCGGACCTGTTTATTCCGCTCGCCGAACACAGCGGGCTGATCGTGCCGATGACCCAGGCACTGATGCAGCAGACCAGGCAATTGCTGGCGCCGCTCGCGCCCTTGCTGGAGGCGCCGTTTCATGTCGGTATCAATATCACCGCCCGCCACTGCAAGGACCTTGCGCTGCTGGAGGATTGCCGCGAGTTCCTGGCCGCGTTCCCACCGGGTGTCATCACGCTGGTGCTGGAGCTGACCGAGCGCGAGCTGATCGAACCGAGCCCGGTGACCCACCAATTGTTCGAGCTGCTGCACGATCTGGGCGTCAAGATCGCCATCGACGATTTCGGCACCGGCCACTCCAGCTTGGGGTACTTGCAGCAGTTCAACGTCGATTTTCTGAAAATCGATCAAAGCTTTGTCGCGATGATCGGCGCCGATGCGCTGTCACGCCATATCCTGGACAGCATCATCGAGTTGTCGGGAAAACTGCAGTTGGAGATCGTCGCAGAGGGCGTCGAAACCGTTGAGCAAAGCGATTACCTGACGGCTCACAACGTCAACTTTCTACAAGGCTATCTGTTTGGCCGGCCTATTAGTGGCCAAGAGTTCAGTGCTGCGCTGATCGCCGCTAAAAGCCCGCCCACGACACCGTTCGATTGACCGATACACACCAAGCGCGTTGGAACAATTGTTCCTGTTACATAACGAAAAAGTTACGATTTACACTTTCTGAATTAACTACTACAATTTTTTTGCCTGTGCCAGAGAGCAGGAAGTCATTATCATCGAGTCGCTACAAAGCGCTTGGCTTAATGCTTTGTTGGCGGTTTGTATCAGCCAGACATTTTGATTGGAGTAACGATATTGTCCAGACTCGCTGAATTCCGTGCAGCCGAAAGGGCCCTTCAGGAGCAGCTCAAACAGCTGGAATCTCTGAAGAATGACGCCGGGCTGAAAAAAGAGATCGAATTTGAAGAAAAGCTCCTGGGGCTGATGAAAACCTACGGCAAGAGCTTGCGCGACATCGTCGCCATTCTTGATCCGAAGCCGTCCAAGGCCGGCCCGCAGGCGGTCAAGCCAACCAAGACCCGCCGCGCCCGCGTGGTCAAGGTGTACCAGAACCCGCACTCCGGCGAGCTGATCGAAACCAAGGGCGGCAACCATCGCGGCCTGAAAGCGTGGAAGGAACAATACGGGGCTCAAACCGTTGATTCCTGGTTGCGCGGTTGACCGTCGGCATTATCGAGAAGCCCTGACTGGTTCAGGGCTTTTTTGTGCCGGACAACTTCAGTATCAAGCCTTGAGTATTAGACGCATTAGAATTTCAGGCTATTTCTTACAGACTGAACTTCCTCCTGGCTTTCAACAAATACCTGGGCCTGGCCGGCGTAGGACAGCACATACGCCCTGCCCTCTTTTAGCGCAGCAACAAGTGTTTGAGACAACACGTGTCTGCCGTTCTGCGTGATCGTGCAAGTGGTTTCCAGAGCTGCGGTCCCGCCCAACAGGGAAGAATGAATCTTATTGCAGACGCTTTGATAACCGCCCTGGAAAAAATCCTTCTGAACGGATTTTCGCATCTCCAGCAACACACCTTGCAAGTTGACCTGATGATCGGGTTCGACCGGCGTGGTTGTCAGTTCCATCACCATCACCGCATTACCCGCGGAATCGTTCTTGGTCGCGCGTTCACGACTGATCGACTGCACACTCGCCGATGTGGACGCTGGCGCGGGGAGCGACTCGACTACCCAGCCCGATGGCCACGCAACCTGCGGTTCGAGCGCAAGGGCACCGCTACTCGCAATGCCAGCTGACAAGAGAATGAACAGCGTAAGCCAAGGTCGAATCATTGCGTTGCACTCAAGGACGAATCGTAAAGTCTGAAGCCCGCCGCAGCACCAGGCAATAGCCACACGCGGTTTGGCGATGGCGCGCGCCTTGCGTATCATGGACGCACCTGCAAGGAAGCCATCTGACGCAAGCCCAGGAACCGTCGCAGCCCGGTTGCGACGCCGTTTGCCCCACTTATTTTCCGGAGGGCCCATGAGCCTGCACGAACTCGACACTTTCCCAGGCGTTACTGCCCAGCCCGACGCCGCCACGGCCAGATTCGTCTTCAACCACACCATGCTGCGGGTCAAGGACATCACCAAGTCCCTCGATTTCTACACCCGTGTACTGGGTTTCTCGCTGGTGGAAAAACGCGATTTTCCCGAAGCCGAATTCAGCCTTTACTTCCTCGCACTGGTCGACAAGAGCCAGATCCCGGCAGACGCCGCGGCGCGTACCGAGTGGATGAAGTCGATCCCCGGCATCCTCGAACTGACGCATAACCATGGCACCGAAAACGATCCGGCGTTTGCCTACCACAACGGCAACGGCGACCCGCGCGGTTTCGGCCACATCTGCATCTCGGTGCCGGACGTCGTCGCCGCCTGCGAGCGCTTCGAAGCGCTGGGCTGCGACTTCCAGAAGCGCCTGAGCGATGGCCGCATGAAGAGCCTGGCGTTCATCAAGGACCCGGATGGCTACTGGGTCGAGATCATTCAGCCTGCGCCGCTGTAGACCTCACGGCCTTCCCCTCATGGTGGAGCCCTTGTGGGAGCGAGCCTGCTCGCGAAGGCGGCGGATCAGTTGACAATGACGTAACTGACACACCGCTTCGCGAGCAGGCTCGCTCCCACAGGGTTATGCGTAATGCAAAAAAAACCCCATGAGCCGTGGCCCATGGGGTTTTGTTTTTCCAGCGGCTGGCGTCAGGCCGGCGCGGACGTACGGATCAGGTGATCGAAAGCGCTCAACGAAGCCTTGGCCCCCTCGCCCACGGCGATCACGATCTGCTTGTACGGCACGGTGGTCACGTCACCGGCGGCGAACACACCCGGAATCGAGGTTTCACCGCGCGCATCGACGATGATCTCGCCACGCGGCGACAGCTCGACGGTGCCCTTGAGCCAATCGGTGTTTGGCAACAGGCCGATCTGCACGAAGATGCCTTCCAGCGTCACGTCGCGTACTTCACCGCTTGGACGGTCCTTGTAGCGCAAACCGTTGACCTTCTGGCCGTCGCCCGTCACTTCGGTGGTCTGGGCGTTGGTGATCACCGTCACGTTCGGCAGACTGTGCAGTTTGCGCTGCAACACCGCGTCGGCACGCAATTGCACGTCGAACTCCAGTAAGGTGACATGAGCCACGATACCCGCGAGGTCGATAGCCGCTTCGACGCCGGAGTTGCCGCCGCCGATCACCGCTACGCGCTTGCCTTTGAACAGCGGACCGTCACAGTGCGGGCAGTACGCCACGCCCTTGTTGCGGTATTGCTGCTCGCCCGGCACGTTCATTTCACGCCAGCGGGCACCGGTCGCCAGGATCACGGTCCTGGCCTTGAGGCTCGCACCGCTGGCGAACTTGATCTCATGCAGCCCGCCGTCTTTGCCAGCGACCAAAGCGTCGGCACGTTGCAGGTTCATGATGTCGACGTCGTACTGCTTGACGTGCTCTTCCAGGGCGACGGCCAGTTTCGGGCCTTCGGTTTCCTGGACCGAGATGAAGTTCTCGATCGCCATGGTGTCGAGCACCTGGCCGCCGAAACGCTCGGCCGCGACACCGGTGCGGATGCCTTTACGGGCGGCGTAGATCGCTGCCGAAGCACCGGCCGGGCCACCGCCGACCACCAGTACATCAAAAGCATCCTTGGCGCTGATCTTCTCGGCCTGACGCTCGATGCCGCTGGTGTCGATCTTGGCGAGGATTTCTTCCAGGCCCATGCGACCCTGGCCGAAGTTGACGCCGTTCAGGTAGATGCTCGGCACCGCCATGATCTGGCGTTCGTCGACTTCGGCCTGGAACAGCGCGCCGTCGATGGCGACGTGACGGATGTTCGGGTTCAGCACCGCCATCAGGTTCAACGCCTGGACCACGTCCGGGCAGTTCTGGCATGACAGCGAGAAATACGTCTCGAAGTTGAACTCGCCCTTGAGCGAGCGGATCTGTTCGATCACTTCGACACTGGCCTTCGAAGGGTGGCCGCCGACTTGCAGCAGGGCCAGCACCAGCGAAGTGAATTCGTGCCCCATGGGAATGCCGGCGAAGCGCAGGCTGATATCGGCTCCCGGGCGATTCAACGAGAACGATGGCTTGCGCGCATCAGTACCGTTGTCGAGCAAGGTAATCTGGTTGGAAAGACTGGCAACGTCTTTGAGTAATGCAAGCATTTCCTGGGATTTCGCACCGTCGTCGAGGGATGCAACGATCTCGATCGGCTGGGTGACCCGTTCCAGGTATGACTTCAACTGAGCTTTAAGATTGGCGTCCAACATACGGGCGATTTCCATGTTTGAATTTCAGAAAAAACAACGCCCGAGCGAATCTCGCCCGGGCGTTTTTTGGGGCGAAGCGGCTTACTTGGCTAAGAGCGAATCGCCCTCGGATAACGCACTGGTTTAGATCTTGCCGACCAGGTCCAGGGACGGAGCCAGAGTGGCCTCGCCTTCTTTCCACTTGGCTGGGCAGACTTCGCCTGGGTGGGCAGCAACGTACTGAGCAGCCTTGATCTTGCGCAGCAGCTCGGAAGCGTCACGGCCTACACCGCCGTCGTTGATTTCAACGATCTTGATCTGGCCTTCCGGGTTGATCACGAAAGTACCGCGATCCGCCAGACCGGCTTCTTCGATCAGCACGTCGAAGTTGCGGGAGATGGCCAGGGTCGGGTCGCCGATCATGGTGTACTGGATCTTGCCGATGGCTGGCGAGGTGTTGTGCCAGGCAGCGTGGGCGAAGTGAGTGTCGGTCGACACGCTGTAGATCTCGACACCCAGCTTCTGGAACTCGGCGTAGTTGTCGGCGAGGTCTTCCAGTTCGGTTGGGCAAACGAAGGTGAAGTCAGCCGGGTAGAAGAACACGACAGACCACTTGCCTTTCAGGTCGGCGTCCGAGACTTCGACGAATGCGCCGTTTTTGAAAGCGGTAGCTTTGAACGGTTTAACTTGGCTGTTGATGATAGGCATCGTTGACTCTCCGTCAGGGGTTGAGAAGTTGATGAAGTGAATCTTAGCCACTCATGCCGCCGCTGGCTCATTGGCAAAGCTCATGCGAATGATTGGTTTTGGCTATCAGGAATCTATATAGATAGAAGAAATCTGTGGACCTGCCACAGGCGACCCTTTGTTGATCGTGGCAGTTGCTAAACAGTTCACAAGGCTGGACCGATGGATCACAGCCTTGGTTCGCAGGCGCCAATCAGGCGGTTGGCGTGCGCATGGTGACGAATTCTTCGGCGGCGGTTGGGTGCACGCCAATGGTCTCGTCGAAGTCGCGCTTGGTGGCCCCGGCCTTGAGGGCGATCGCCAGGCCCTGGACAATTTCCCCGGCGTCCGGCCCAACCATGTGGCAACCCAGCACCTTGTCGGAGCTGGCGTCGACCACCAGCTTCATCAGTGTGCGCTCCTGACACTCGGTGAGAGTCAGCTTCATCGGCCGGAAACGGCTTTCGAAAATCTGCACCTCATGGCCCTCCTCCCGGGCTTGCTCTTCAGTCATGCCAACGGTGCCGATGTTTGGCAGGCTGAACACGGCCGTGGGAATCATCCGGTAATCCACCAGACGGTATTGCTCGGGCTTGAACAGGCGCCGCGCCACTGCCATGCCTTCGGCCAGTGCGACGGGGGTCAACTGCACGCGACCGATCACGTCGCCAATCGCCAGGATCGATGGCTCGGCGGTCTCGTACTTTTCGTTGACCTGCACAAAACCCTTGTCGTCCAGCGTGACGCCAGTGTTCTCCAGGCCGAGGTTGTCCAGCATCGGGCGACGGCCAGTGGCGTAGAACACGCAATCGGTGACCAGGGTGCGACCGTCCTTGAGCGTCACCTTCAGGCTGCCGTCGGCTTCCTTGTCGATGCGCTGGATGTCGGCCTTGAATTGCAGGTCGAGGCCACGGCGTTGCAGCTCTTCGGCCAGGTGTTTGCGCACCGCGCCGTCGAAGCCGCGCAGGAACAGGTCGCCGCGATACAGCAAGGAGGTCTGCGCGCCCATGCCATGGAAAATCCCGGCGAACTCCACCGCGATATAGCCACCACCGACCACCAGCATGCGCTTGGGCAGCGATTTGAGGAAAAACGCCTCATTGGAACTGATGGCGTGCTCGCGCCCCGGAATGTCCGGGATCACCGGCCAGCCGCCCGTGGCGATCATGATGTGCTGTGCGGTGTGGCGCTGGCCGTTGATTTCCACTTCGTGAGGGCCGGTAATCTTCGCGTGACCTTCATGCAGCGTGACACCGCTGTTGACCAGCAGGTTGCGGTAGATACCGTTGAGGCGATTGATCTCGCGATCCTTGTTGGCGATCAGCGTGGCCCAGTCGAAACTCGCCTCACCCGCTGTCCAGCCATAGGCCGACGCTTGCTCGAAGTCCTCGGCGTAATGCGCGCCGTAGACCAGCAGCTTTTTCGGCACGCAGCCGACGTTCACGCAGGTGCCGCCCAGGTAGCGGCTTTCCGCCACGGCCACCTTGGCTCCAAAACCGGCAGCAAACCGTGCGGCTCGAACACCGCCGGAACCGGCGCCAATCACATACAGGTCAAAATCGTAGGCCATCATTCATCTCCTTCGGCAGGCCGTCAGCATACCTGCTGTTCCTGCATGGAGCAGCCCGATCGGGCAGCGATGGAAATGATTATGGGGGCGCGAGCGCAAAAGCCAACCGGTGGCAGCGTGATTAGCCAAGACTGGCTCATCCTTGTGGCGAGGGGATTTATCCCCGCTGGGCTGCGCAGCGGCCCTGAAATTTGAGTCCATTATGTATCAGACTGATCGCATTCGGACCTTTGGGGCCGCTGCGCAGCCCGACGGGGATAAATCCCCTCGCCACAGGTTTCTTTCTGTGTGGTACAGAAAATCCAGGCAAAAAAAACGCCCCGAACCAGTCGGGGCGTTTTTTCAAGGCCCGGTGCAGGCTATCAGTAAGCCTTGCCGGTCTTGTAGAAGTTCTCGAAGCAGAAGTTGGTCGCGTCGATGTAACCTTCGGCGCCACCGCAGTCGAAACGCTTGCCCTTGAACTTGTAGGCCATCACGCAGCCGTTCTGGGCTTGTTTCATCAGCGCGTCGGTGATCTGGATTTCGCCGCCCTTGCCTGGCTCGGTCTGTTCGATCAGGTCGAAGATGTCCGGAGTCAGGATGTAGCGGCCGATGATCGCCAGGTTCGACGGTGCGTCTTCAGGCTTTGGCTTCTCGACCATGCTGTGAACCCGATAGATGTCTTCGCGGATCATCTCGCCGGCGATCACACCGTACTTGTTGGTTTCCTGCGGATCCACTTCCTGGATCGCCACGATGGAGCAGCGGAACTGCTTGTACAGCTTGACCATCTGGGTCAGTACGCCGTCGCCTTCGAGGTTGACGCACAAGTCGTCCGCCAGCACCACGGCGAACGGTTCGTCACCGATCAGCGGGCGACCGGTCAGGATCGCGTGGCCCAGGCCTTTCATTTCGGTCTGGCGGGTATAGGAGAACGAGCACTCGTCCAGCAGCTTGCGGATGCCGACCAGGTATTTTTCCTTGTCGGTGCCCTTGATCTGGTTTTCCAGCTCGTAGCTGATGTCGAAATGGTCTTCCAGGGCGCGCTTGCCACGGCCGGTGACGATGGAAATTTCCGTCAGGCCTGCGTCAAGGGCTTCTTCGACACCGTACTGGATCAGTGGCTTGTTCACCACCGGCAGCATTTCTTTGGGCATGGCTTTAGTCGCTGGCAGGAAGCGAGTACCGTAACCGGCTGCTGGGAACAAGCATTTCTTGATCATATAAGTCCTTGAAAAGGCGGTATGTACGAGTTTCGGCGCAGTCTAATCAGGCCGCAGGCACCTTACAATGCCCACGCTGGCCAACCGATGCCATCATAGAGAAATAAACCGGCGGATAGTTCAATCGCCTTTCGCTTCGATGGTTCCAGCGGTCTCACTGTACGCCCATGGGCGCTGTTTGCGAGCTTTTGACGTATCATGGCCGCCTTGATCACGCCAACGAGGCAATTAGATGTCGGCAACTCCAAACGCAAACGGTTACTCGGTCAGCCAGGACAAGGACGGCCAGTGGTGGATTACCAATTACCACGGTGAACAGGTCGCCGGCCCCTTGCCCAGCAAGGCCATGGCGGTGGAAGTCGCTGCGGTATTCCAGGATGAACGCTCTGCCCCGGCGCCCCGGGAGCGCGAAAAGGCTCCGGCACGCAATACTCGCCGCAAGAAATAGTCGGGCCATCCCGCCATTGCCTTGATGGGAACTGTGGTTTAGCTGTACCGGAATGGCCATTCGCTATAATCTCGCGCCATTCCTCCCCCCTCTCGATGACGATCCCATGAAAACACTTCTGGCGCTGTTTACAGTCCTGGCCCTGGCGGGCTGTGCCTCAGCGGAAAAAACCTACCTGGCCAACGGTGAACAAGGCCTGGCCATCGACTGCTCGGGCGAAGCCAATTCCTGGGCGACCTGCTACGAAAAAGCCGATGCGTCCTGCGCCGGCACGGGTTATCGCATCGTCGGCACCGACGGCACACCACAAGCCAAGGAAAGCGAAAAGACTCTGGGGGTCGACGTGGGCAACTTCAGCAGCCGCAGTGTCGTCGTGGTGTGCAAATAAAAGTGGGCAAATAAACTAGATGTGAATCTCGGCGAACTTGATCCCCAGGCCCCGCAAGGTCTCGATCAGGTCGTCGAGCCGGGAGAAGGATTCAACTTCGTCCTGGTCGTCCACCAGAAAAAAACTGCGCCCGGCGCTTTTCTTGAAGAACACGATCCACTCGCCCGGGCTCCCAGGGTTCTGGATCACATGGGTGGCGCAGATCAGGCCTTCTGCATGGCGCTCGCGCACCTGTTCGCGTTTCATTGACCGGGGCTCCATAAATGACAATGCCGCCAACGGCGACCGTGGCGGCATTCTTTTATCAGGGGTGGCAGTTTAACCGATGCCTGGCGATCCGTCAGGCCGAGACCACGCTCAACCGGAAATGCAGGCGTTGGCCGCGTCCTGTACATCCCCGGGGCGCACGGGCACGTTGGACATGCTTTCATGCAGCTTGATGCTGCTGCCGCTGGAGCGCTCGTCGATGTCGAACACCGCCGCAGGCAGCGCCGACAGCTTGCCGGGAACGATCACCCGAACGCCGTTTTTATGCGGCTCCATTTGCAGCGGGCCACGGCTCTCGAGCAGCTTGTCGGCAACACACCGGGCGTATTCATGGGGCTTCTTTCCGGAGATGACGCTCATGGTGGGCGGTGTCTGGTTGATGTCCGATACCGACGCACATCCACTCAGGGCCAAGGCCAATACCCACACGCTGCGCTTCATACGATTCCTCCGATAAAGACCCTCCGACAGCATAAACACTGCTTTTCTCCCCTGCGCTGCGCTTTTTTACCCAGTGGCCGGTAATAAATCAGCCCAGCCTGGGACAGGGGTCGGATATTAACCCGTGGTGCTGATAAACTGCGCGCCATTATTTGCTTCATCTTCTGTCCTGACCCGGCAAGAAATGCCCTTCTGGAGGCACCCTTGAAATTCATCCACCAGCGTGAGCACCTCAACGAGGACGATATCGTCGTCATCGAATGCTCCCAAATGTGCAACATCCGTTTGATGAACGACGCCAATTTCCGCAGCTTCAAGAACGGTGGCCGGCACACGTACCATGGCGGCGCGTTCGACACGTTCCCGGCCCGGATCACCGCACCGAGCACAGGCTTCTGGAACATCACCATCGACACCGTCAACCGTCGCGCCATCAGCGTTACCCGCAAGCCGACCCTGACCCACAAGATCAAGATCATCCGGCGCTCCAGCTCGAAACTGAGCTGAGCAGCGTCCCAGACGAAGACAGGAATAACCGTGGCCCAGACGACCAAATACGTCATCAAGTACAAGCTCAACGGCGAACGCCGCTTCGAGTTCGCGCAGTTGCAAAATGGCACCGAGGAAGAAGCCCTGGCAGAGCTGAAGAAACTGCATGGCGAGAGCGATGATGTGATCAGCGACCTCAAGGTCAGCAAGGCCCTCTGAACGGCGGTACAAAATGCCTTTCGTGGCGAGGGAGCTTGCTCCCGCTCGGCTGCGCAGCAGTCGTAAAACGCATTGACGCGGTACATCATAATGGCTTCATCTGCCTGATTGGGGCGGCTGCGCCACCCAGCGGGAGCAAGCTCCCTCGCCACAGAAAGCTCATCACACCGCAAGAATCGGGGTGCGGGCGACGCGGTAGTGCTCAGACTGGGCAGTCCTCCCACCAAGGATTGCCATCATGCCCCCTAAGTCCTCCCTGCCCCGCCCCATCGCCGACCTCGACTGGCCCGCCCTGGAACAAGACCTCGACCAGGACGGCTGCGCGATCATTCGCAACCTGCTGCCGGCAGCGTTGTGCCTGGAGCTGCGAGGCTTGTACAGCGACCCGGGGCTGTTTCGTTCCCGCGTGGTGATGGCCCGTCATGGATTCGGACGCGGCGAGTACCAGTACTTTGCTTATCCGCTGCCCAAGGTTGTCCAGCAACTACGTCAATCGCTGTATCCGCGGCTGGTGCCGCTGGCCAACCGCTGGAACGATTGCATGGGCCTGCCAGTGCGCTATCCCGAGCAGCACGCCGATTTCATCCGGCGCTGCCACGACGCCGGCCAACAACGCCCTACGCCGCTGCTGCTGCAATATGGCCCGCAGGACTACAATTGCCTGCATCAGGACCTGTACGGCGAGCACGTATTCCCGTTGCAGGTGGCGATCCTGCTGGCGGAGCCGGGCGAGGACTTTGCCGGCGGCGAATTTGTCCTCACCGAACAGCGCCCGCGCATGCAGTCACGACCACAGGTCATCGATCTGAAACAGGGCGACGCCGTGGTGTTCGCCGTACACCAGCGACCCGTCAAAGGCGTTCGCGGTTATTATCGAGTGAACCTGCGCCATGGCGTCAGCCGCTTGCACAGCGGCCGCCGGCATACACTTGGGATCATTTTTCATGATGCGCAATGACCACACGCCCATCACCCTGGATCTGTTCGCCGATCAACCGCCCACCACGCCCGGCGAGGTCGAACAGATCGGCCAGCAATCCTTCGTATTACGCGGGTTTGCCCTGCCCTGGCTCGACCGCGTGCTGCCGGCGCTGGAAAGCGTCTTGCAAGCGGCGCCATTCCGGCAGATGGTCACGCCCGGCGGCTTTACCATGTCGGTGGCCTTGACCAGTTGCGGCGCGCTCGGCTGGACCACCGACCGCAGCGGCTATCGCTACACGGCCCACGATCCGCAGACCGGCCAGCCCTGGCCTGACATGCCACAGCTGTTTCGCGAACTGGCCCGTAACGCCGCCCGGCAGGCGGGGTTCGAACACTTCGAGCCTGATGCCTGCCTGATCAACCGCTACGTGCCCGGCGCCCGAATGTCGCTGCACCAGGACAAGAACGAACGCTCCCTGACGGCCCCCGTCGTCTCGCTCTCCCTTGGCCTGCCGGCGATGTTCCAGTTCGGCGGGTTCGAGCGCAGCGACAAAAGCCAGCTCATTGCGCTGTTCCACGGCGACATCGTGGTCTGGGGCGGTGTGGATCGCTTGCGTTTCCACGGCGTGCTGCCACTCAAGCCGGGAGAGCATCCGACGCTGGGTGCCCAGCGGATCAATCTGACGTTCCGCATGGCCGGATAACAGCGCAGAATTCAACCGCAAGACCCGGAGTGTCGCCACCTGGATGGCTCGCTACTGTAGGCAAAACGGGCCAATGGAATAACGACCATGAACAGCACTTCAAACACTCTCGCCTCTGAACAGGACCCACGCTGGGCCGCCGTGCTCGCCCGGGATCCGCGCGCCGACGGACAATTTGTCTATGGCGTGAAAACCACCGGCATCTATTGCCACCCCAGCAGCCTGTCGCGCCTGCCCAACCCGCGTAACGTAGAATTCTTCGACACACCGGAACAGGCCCAGGCGGCCGGTTATCGTCCCAGCAAACGCGTGGCCAGGGACCAGACCCAGATCGCCGCGCAACAGGCCGCCCGGGTCGCGGCCGCCTGCCGGCAGATCGAGGCCGCCGAGGAACTGCCAGGCCTGAATGAACTGGCGCTGAGCGCGGGTTTGAGCCCTTTTCATTTCCATCGCGTTTTCAAGTCTGTCACCGGCCTGACGCCCAGGGCCTACGCCGCCGCCCACCGCTCGCGCAAAGTGCGCGAATGCCTGGCCGAAGCCGGGACGGTGACCGAGGCGCTGTATGACGCCGGTTTCAATTCCAACAGCCGCTTCTATGAAGCCGCCGACAAAGTCCTCGGCATGAAACCGGCCGACTACCGCGCCGCCGGACAGAACACCGACATTCGCTTCGCCGTCGGCCAGTGCTCCCTGGGGGCGATCCTGGTGGCGCAAAGCGACCGTGGCGTGTGCGCGATTCTGCTGGGGGACGATCCGGACGCACTGGTACGCGACCTGCAGGACAAATTCCGCCGCGCCAACCTCATCGGCGCCGACCGGGAATTCGAGCAGTTGATTGCCCAGGTCGTGGGGTTCATCGAAGCGCCGGCCCTGGGCCTCGACTTGCCGCTGGACCTGCGCGGCACGGCCTTTCAGGAACGGGTCTGGCAGGCCCTGCGGGAGATTCCGCCGGGCAGCACCGCCAGCTACGCCGAGATCGCCCAGCGCATCGGCCTGCCCAAGGCCGTTCGCGCCGTGGCCCAGGCCTGCGGCGCCAACAGCCTCGCCGTGGCGATCCCCTGCCACCGAGTGGTGCGCAGCGACGGCAACCTCTCGGGCTATCGCTGGGGCGTCGAGCGCAAGCGTCAGTTGCTGGCGCTGGAACGCTCGTCGGCAGACTGAACGCCGATATAGATCGCCACCGAGTCGGGCGCGTTGTAGACCTCGAAATCGGTGGTGAACCGGCGCACGGTCTGCGGGTTATCGGCGAAGTACGCCCAGATCAGGCCCCAGGCCTGGATCACGCAATCGGGCATTGGCCCCTTGGCTGAAAACACCAGGTAATCCCCGCCCTCGACGTCCACGGCGGGGTAACCTGCGCTCGTGGCATCGACCTGCACACCGGCCGTCACGTTGAAGTAGCCGGTGGCATCGGACTCGTAATCGGAATACACCCCATAGACGAACGACTCGGACTGCCGGGCCGGAACGTTGTCGAACAGCCCTTCGGTGAAGAACTGCTGCCACATCGGGCCGATCTTTGCCGTGTCGCCTTGCTGCTCGTCGGCATTGCGGGTGCGCACCTGCAAACCGGCGACGGTGAAGGGTTCGACGGTCTTGAGTTTCACGTCCATGGATCGAGCTCCTTGATGGGGGAAGCCCGCATGGTACCCATCCCGTCGCCCGGATCAAACCCGGGCATCGATTGAAAAACTCGACTGGCCCTGGCCGGGCGACACCTGCTAAAAACACGCTTTCCTTCTGCCGTCGGAGACACCCGAACATGAGTCAGTGGCCAGACACCCGCATTCTCGACCTGCTCGGCATCGAGCTGCCCATCATCCAGGGGCCTCTGGCCGGCGTAACCGGTCCGGCCATGGTAGTCGCCACCTGCAATGCCGGCGGGCTGGGCTCGATGCCGGCGGCGATGCTCGACGTGGAGCAACTGCGCCAGGCGTTGACGACCATCAGCGAACAGACCGACAAACCGTTCAACGTGAATTTCTTCGCGCACCAGCCACCGGCGTTCGATGCACAACGGGCCGAGGCCTGGAAACAGCGGCTCAAGCCTTATTACGAAGAACTGGGCGCCGACTTCGAAGCGCCGACGCCGGTGTCCAATCGCACCCCGTTCGATGATGCGGCCTGCCGCGTGCTCGAGGAACTGCGGCCCAAGGTGGTCAGCTTCCACTTCGGCCTGCCGGAAAAATCCTTGCTGGATCGGGTCAAGGCCACCGGCGCGAAGATCCTCTCCTCGGCCACCACCGTCGAAGAAGCCATCTGGCTCGAACAGCACGGCTGCGACGCGATCATCGCCATGGGCTATGAGGCCGGCGGTCATCGCGGGATGTTTCTGAGCGAGGACCTCAACACCCAGGTGGGTCTGTTCGCCCTGCTGCCGCAAGTGGTGGATGCGGTGAAGGTGCCGGTGATCGCCACCGGCGGGATCGGCGACGCGCGCGGGATTGTCGCGGCGTTTGCCCTGGGCGCGTCGGCGGTGCAGTTGGGCAGCGCTTATCTGTTCACACCGGAAGCCAAGGTCACACCTTCCCACCACCGGGCGCTACGCACGGCCAGGGAAAGCCAGACCGCCGTTACCAACCTGTTCACCGGGCGCCCGGCCCGGGGCATTGTCAACCGGGTGATGCGCGAAGTCGGCCCGATGAGCCCGCTCGCGCCGGCTTTCCCCCTGGCGGGCGGCGCCTTGATGCCGCTGCGGGCGAAAGACGAAGCGGATTTCGCCAACCTCTGGGCCGGCCAGGCCTTTCCCATGGGTCGCGAGCTGCCGAGCGGCGAACTGACCCGGCGCTTGGCCGAAGAGGCGCTGGCGCGGTTCAAGGGCTGACTTGGTCGACTGACGCCTTCGCGAGCAAGCCCGCTCCCACAGGGTTTTGTGTCGGATCTGATTCCGCATCCACCGTAAATCCAGTGTGGGAGCGAGCCTGCTCGCGAAGGCGGTGGCCCTGTCACCGCAAATTCCCAGCAAAATACCGCGTTCCGTTTCCCAGGCATTCGCTATATATTCTGCTATATAACGAACCCACCCCCACGGAACCCTGCCCATGCGCTCGAACCCTTTCGCCCGGCTGCTGCTGGCTACCTGCTTTTGTGTCAGTGCCGCCCAAGCCGACGAGGTGCAGGTAGCCGTCGCTGCCAACTTCACTGCGCCGATACAGGCCATCGCCGCCGATTTCGAAAAAGACACCGGCCACAAGCTGATAGCCGCCTATGGCGCGACCGGGCAGTTCTATACGCAGATCCAGAATGGTGCGCCCTTCGAAGTCTTCCTCGCCGCCGACGACACCACCCCGGCCAGGCTCGAAAGCGAAGGCGCTACCGTCAAGGGCTCGCGCTTCACCTACGCCATCGGCACGTTGGCGCTGTGGTCGGCCAAGGACAACTACGTCGACAACCAGGGCCAGGTCCTGCGCGACAATGCGTTCAAGCACCTGTCCATTGCCAACCCCAAAACCGCGCCGTATGGCCTGGCCGCGACCCAAGTCCTGGAAAAACTTGGGCTGTCCGCGCCGGTCAAGAACAAGCTCGTCGAAGGCCAGAACATCACCCAGGCCTATCAGTTCGTCTCCACCGGCAACGCCGAACTGGGCTTCGTCGCCCTGTCCCAGGTGTACAAGGACGGCAAGCTGGCAAGCGGCTCAGCATGGATCGTCCCGGCCGAGCTGCATGCTCCGATCAAACAGGACGCGGTGATTCTCGCTAAAGGCCGGGACAACCCTGCCGCCCTGGCCTTGATGGAATACCTCAAGGGCCCGCAAGCCGCCGCCATCATCCAGTCCTTCGGTTATCAACGCTGATGCCGCTGACCGGCGCCGATTACGCGGCCATCTGGCTGACGCTGAAACTGGCGTCGCTGACCACGGTGATCCTGCTGCTCATCGGCACGCCCATCGCCTTGTGGCTGTCGCGCACCCGATCCTGGCTGCGCGGGCCGGTGGGCGCGCTGGTGGCCCTGCCGCTGGTGTTGCCGCCCACCGTGATTGGCTTTTATCTGTTGCTGGCGTTGGGTCCGAACGGCTGGATCGGCCAGTTCACCCAGGCCCTCGGCCTGGGCACACTCACCTTCAGTTTTACCGGGTTGGTGATCGGCTCGGTAATCTATTCCATGCCGTTTGTTGTCCAGCCCTTGCAGAACGCGTTTTCCGCCATCGGCAATCGTCCACTGGAAGTCGCCGCCACCCTGCGAGCGGGCCCGTGGGACACTTTTTTCCACGTCATCCTGCCCTTGGCCCGCCCCGGCTTCATCACCGCGGCGATTCTCGGTTTCGCCCATACGGTCGGTGAATTCGGCGTGGTGCTGATGATCGGCGGCAACATCCCGGAAAAGACCCGGGTGGTGTCGGTGCAGATCTACGACCATGTCGAAGCCCTCGAATATGCCCAGGCCCATTGGCTGGCGGCGGCGATGCTGGGGTTTTCCTTCCTGGTGCTGCTGGCGCTGTACTCCAGCCGTCGCACCCGTGCCGGCTGGAGCTGAGCGATGATCCTGGCAAGATTTCAACTCGACCACGGCGACTTTTTCCTGGACCTGGAAGTGCAATTGCCTGGCCGTGGGGTGACGGCGCTGTACGGCGAATCCGGCTCTGGCAAAACCACTTGCCTGCGCTGCATCGCCGGCCTGGAGCGACCCTCACAGGGCTTCATCGAGGTCAATGGCGAAGTCTGGCAAGACAGTGAGCGCGGCGTATTCGTGCCACCTCACCAGCGCGCGCTGGGCTATGTTTTCCAGGAGGCGAGCCTGTTTGACCACCTGTCGGTACGCGACAATCTGGCGTTCGGCCTCAAACGCGTAGCACCGGCGCAACGGCGCGTGGACATGAACCACGCGACGGAACTGCTCGGCATCGGTCACCTTCTCGACAGGCAACCCCATAACCTCTCCGGCGGCGAACGCCAGCGCGTCGGCATCGCCCGCGCCTTGCTGACCAGCCCGCGATTGCTGCTGATGGACGAGCCACTGGCGGCCCTCGATACGCGGCGCAAAAACGAAATCCTGCCTTACCTGCAACGACTCCACGACGAACTGGACATCCCGGTGCTGTACGTCAGCCATTCCCAGGACGAAGTCGCCCGCCTGGCTGATCACATCGTGCTACTCGATGCCGGGCGCGCCCTGGCCAGCGGGCCGATCGCCGAGACCCTGGCGCGACTCGACCTGCCATTGGCCCAGGGCGATGACGCGGGCGTGGTGATCCAGGGCAAAGTCAGCGCCCATGACCCGCAATACCAGCTACTCACCCTGACCCTGCCCGACAGCCAGCTGCAAGTGCGGGTCGCCCATCAGCCGATGGCTGTCGGCCGGCCGTTGCGGTTCAAGGTACAGGCGCGGGATGTCAGCCTGAGCCTGGCGAACGATGCACAGACCAGCATTCTCAATCGCCTGCCGGTGACGGTCGTCAGCGAACTGGCGGGCGACAACGCGGCTCATGTACTGATCCGGCTGGAGGCCGCTGGCACGCCGTTGCTGGCGCGGATTACCCGGTACTCCCGGGATCAGTTGAAGCTGCATCCGGGGCAGATGCTGTGGGCGCAGATCAAGGCGGTGGCGGTGTTGGCGTAGGTATCGACACAGCCCCTGTGGGCCTGCTCGCGAAGCGGTGGACCCGTTTCCTTCAGTGTTGGCTGTGCTGGCGCTTTCGCGAGCAGGCTCGCTCCCACAGGGGCGATTTGGGTGACGTAAGAAACTCGGCACGACCGCAACGGGCAGCGGTCAATCAATTCACAGGCCATTCGAATTCATCGCCAAGGATCAAACATGCCCGACACCCTGCCGCCCGATGCACTCCCGGCTGATCTGCACTACGTCGACGACACCGCCCCGGGCATCACCCGCCGCAAACTGCGGGGCAAGTTCTGTTACTTCGACCCGTCGGGCCAGCGCATTACCGATCCCGACGAAATCCAGCGGATCAACGCCCTGGCCGTTCCGCCGGCCTACACCGATGTGTGGATCTGTACCGACCCGCGCGGCCACCTCCAGGCCACCGGACGCGACGCCCGGGGACGCAAGCAGTACCGCTACCATTCGCGCTGGCGCGAAGTGCGCGATGCGGACAAGTACTCACGCATGCTCGAATTCGGCCGCACCCTGCCGCGACTGCGCAAACGCCTCGAGGAAATCCTCGCCACGCCCGGTTTCAGCCGCGATAAAGTCCTCGCAACGGTCATCACGCTGCTCGACGTCACGCTGATCCGCGTCGGCAATAGCCAATACGCCCGGGACAACCGTTCCTACGGCCTGACCACGCTGCGCAACAAGCATGTCGCGGTCAACGGCAGCGCCATCGCTTTCCAGTTCCGTGGCAAGAGCGGCGTTGAACACCAGATCACCGTGAAGGACCGACGCCTGGCACGGATCATCAAGCGCTGCCAGGAAATTCCCGGGCAGAACCTGTTCCAGTACCTGGACGAACACGGCGAGCGCCACGCCGTCACCTCTTCGGACATCAACGCCTACCTCAAGACACTCACCGGCGCCGATTTCACCGCCAAGGACTATCGCACCTGGGCAGGCAGCGCGGCGGCGCTGGACGGGCTGCGCACATTGCAGTGGGAAACCGAGACCGAAGCCAAGCGACACGTTGCCGAAATGGTCAGGCAGGTCGCCCGGCAGTTGGGCAATACGCCTGCCGTCTGTCGCAAATGCTACATCCACCCCGCCGTGCTGGAAGGCTTCATGGGCGGTGTGCTGAGCGACCTGCCCAAACCTCGCGAACGCAAGGGACTCAGTGCGCAAGAAGCCGCACTGGCAATGTTCCTGCAGCGTATGGCCCAAGCCGTCGAAGCCTGTTGAGCGAAGCGGCGGCTGATTGCCGGACCTGAACAAGCGCATGACGGAAGTGGAACATCCGACAGCCGGTGGACTCCCAACTGTACAGAGCCGCTGATCCGCAGACTCGTCAACGCGTGAAGTCGAGAGGAGTTTCAGATGTCCGAACACATCGTCCATTTCCATTGCCAGATCGACCAGGGGACCACCGAGCGCTTCCGGGACAATTGCCTGGAAGCCATTGAAAAAGGCGCCGACTCGCTGATGCTCAACCTCTCTACTGTCGGCGGCAGCACCAATTTCGGTTTCACCCTCTATACCTTTATCAAATCCCTTCCGGTGCCCGTGCGCGCGGTGAATGCCGGCAACATCGAGTCGATGGGCATCGTCATGTACCTGGCCGCCAGCGACCGCACAACCACCCCGCATTCGCGCTTCCTCATCCACCCGATGAATTGGTATTTCGGCCAGAAATCGGTGGATCACTCGCGCCTGCGTGAATACCTCTCGAGCCTGGACAACGACGTGGCGCGGTACGTGGAAATCTACGTCAAGGAAACCGCCGGCGCCGCCACGCAACTGGATATCTTCAAATGCCTGTGCGCCGAGGAGCGAGTGATACCGGCGGAAAATTCGCTGGCTTTCGGCATTGCACACCGGGTGGAACAAGTGGTGTTTGCGCCCGAGGCGAAACATTGGAAAGTCAGCGGCGGCGAGGACTGAATCACTCCTTTGATGATGAATAAATACAATTTGCCGCCGCTTGCCTTATTAACTAAATCAATGCTGTACAAGTTCACGCGAGACGGCTGTATAAGTTACCCGGGCGTTAATTCTTTAGTTGATACCGTTCGTCGCCAGCGAAACGTTTTTTTTAAACTTCCATCCGCAGATTTCTTTCACAGTACTGCGAGGCACGTTTTACTCGCTTAACCAAAATGAGGATTCTCGAAATGGCTAATAGCGGAAACAAAAACCCAGGTAACTTCGCAAACGACCGAGAGAAAGCATCCGAAGCCGGCAAGAAAGGCGGACATGCTTCCGGCGGAAACTTTGCCAACGACCGGGAAAAAGCCTCTGAAGCCGGTAAGAAAGGTGGCGAACGCAGCCATGGCGGCGGCAGAAAATCGTAACCCGGAAAAACCGTTGGGGCGTAGCATTGCTGCGCCCTGGCGCTTAAACCTGTCGAGGTCATGCATGAGCCAGGACCGATTCATTGTCAGTTTCATTGCCGACGGCCAGCCCGATAACCGGGTGCTGGCGGCTGACACCGAGACCCTGACCACCGAAGAAGCCGAGGCACTCTTGAGAGTGACCTTCACCGAATTGAAAAGCGTCGGAATAAGCGACGTCCAAGTTCAGAAAAGAACCAAGCCAAACGAAACGGAACATGATGTTCCAGGGCACTTCAAACAGCCGTAATTAATTTATCCCTGCCCCGTGGCGAGGGAGCTTGCTCCCGCTGGGCTGCACAGCAGCCCTGATAATTATCCAATTAAACACAGTATCCAAGTTGATTGCCTTGGGGCTGCTGCGCAACCCAGCGGGAGCAAGCTCCCTCGCCACAAAAGCATATTCGGCAAATTCGCGTTTAATGAGCATGCCCCGTCGGGTCCTTGATCTGCCACACCTGCCCCTTCTGCCAGGCATCCGCACCGGGATCGATTGTCGGCGCTTCGATTGCCGCGCGGGCGCGTTTTTTCTCTTCGCTGGAGATGCCCATCCGGCTGTCGCGCTCACGCACCAACTGCGGGTCGATCTGGCCGTCGGCGGTAAAGCCCATCATCAGTTGCGGAACACCGTAAGGCAGCGCGTTGCCCTGTTCGGTGTGCCAGGTGTGCCAGGTCTTGCCGTAGGTGCTGACAAGGTTTTTCATCAAACGGGTTTCCGCCACCTCGGGAATCCCTGGCGCGATCAGTTGCCCGGACTTCACCTCATGCACATGGCTGTGCCACAACTGTTTTTCGCTGGCCGGCAAGCCCTCGAACAAGCGCTTGCTGATGATGTACTCCACGCCCATGAGCTTGGCGTTGGTGGTGTTGGCATCAAAGATGGCGCACTGGAACACTTCTTCGTTCAGTGCCGTGCAGTAGTGATGCGCTTCCATTTGCCCGGACATCCGCCCGTTATAGAAATGGAAGCCATCCAGGTAGGTGTCCAGCGCTTGCAACGGGGGTTTGTTCTGCATGAGCCCCGCCCCGGCTTCCAGCGTCGCGGTGGTCGGGCTCTTCGCGGCTCCTGGCGCGTCCACCGGTGAATGGCTGTTACCGCCCGCGCAGCCTGCCAACCCCACCGTTGCCACGCAAAGCATGGCCCAGGTTCCTTGAGTGATTTTTCCAGGCATCTCGACTCTCCCTTTCATGACTGTTCATGAGAAAGGCGCCCGATCGCCAGGGTTTGATTTTTCACCTGAGCAACCGACGAGCGGCCGCTAATCGCGGGCCTTATAGGCCTGTTTCACGGTATCGATCCAGGCCGGGTCAAGGCGCGACTGCTCGGGGTCCAGACCGCGCGCCTGCATGTTCTGCAGATGTTCATCGGCCTCGCGACTCAACGAGGCCTGGTCGCTGGAGTTGGCATCCAGCAGGTGCATCTGGGCCAGGCCCAAATGATAGAAGCGCAGCAGCTTCATCGCCGCCGGATCCTGGGCCTGCACCCCAGCCTTTACCTGGTGCATCACGTTGGTAACGCTCATCAGGCTGCGCTTGAGCTGCCAGCCGTACACCGCCGCGGCCATCCACGGCTGTTGCCAGAAATACCCGCGCATGAGCGCGGCCATCAGCAGCACGGCGGCGAAAACCCCGCCCACGTTGAAGCGAAAATTATCGCCCCCGGGTGTGCCGAACAGCATCACCGCCAGGCTCGATAGCAGCATCGCCAAGGCCAGGAATACCAAGGCGAGGATGAGCGTGCTGCGGCGGGTCTGCTGCCGGTAGGTCACGGCGTCCCACGGTTTGATCTCGAACATCGCGTCGCATTTTCCTTGTGTGGCGTGAAAAGACTCGCGCATTATCGCCTCCCCGGTCGATTTGGCTATGCTGGGGCTCATTTGTGTTGCACCGACCCGAAGGACCCGGATCAAAGTCCATGGCGATACCGCAAGGATCGTGCGATCTTCCTGCGTGGACGTTTTTTCAAAGATGCCGCCGTCGTGCGCGCGGCATCGTTTTCAAGGAAAGCTGAATGACTCAAAGACATGTAATCAACGCCTCGGTAAGCCCCAAGGGCAGCCTGGAGACCTTGTCCCAGCGCGAAGTCCAGCAACTGAGCGAAGCCGGTTCCGGCAGCATCTACGATCTTTTCCGCCAGTGCGCCCTGGCTATCCTCAACACCGGCGCCCATGTCGACAATGCCAAGACCATCCTCGAAGCCTACAAGGATTTCGAGATCCGCATTCACCAGCAGGACCGGGGCGTGCGCCTGGAGCTGCTGAACGCGCCGGCCGATGCGTTCGTCGACGGCGAGATGATCGCCAGCACCCGGGAAATGCTCTTCAGCGCCCTGCGCGACATCGTCTACACCGAGAACGAACTGGACAGCCAGCGCATCGACCTGAGCTCATCCCAGGGCATCAGCGACTACGTCTTCCACCTGCTGCGCAACGCCCGCACCCTGCGTCCCGGCGTAGAACCGAAAATCGTCGTGTGCTGGGGTGGTCATTCGATCAACACCGAAGAATACAAATACACCAAGAAAGTCGGCCACGAACTCGGCTTGCGCAGCCTGGACATCTGCACCGGCTGCGGCCCCGGCGTGATGAAAGGCCCGATGAAAGGCGCGACCATTGCCCACGCCAAGCAGCGTATCCATGGCGGGCGTTATCTGGGCCTGACGGAGCCGGGCATCATCGCCGCCGAGGCGCCGAACCCGATCGTCAACGAGCTGGTAATCCTGCCGGACATCGAGAAGCGCCTGGAAGCCTTCGTGCGCGTCGGCCACGGCATCATCATCTTCCCGGGCGGCGCCGGTACGGCGGAAGAGTTCCTCTACCTGCTGGGGATCCTCATGCACCCGGCCAACCAGGACCTGCCCTTCCCGGTCGTGCTCACCGGACCGAAAAGCGCCGCGCCGTACCTGGACCAGTTGCACGCGTTTGTCGGCGCGACCCTGGGCGAAGCCGCGCAGAAGCACTACCAGATCATCATCGACGATCCGGCTGAAGTGGCGCGGCAGATGACCCAAGGCCTGAAAGAAGTGAAGCAGTTCCGCCGCGAGCGCAACGACGCGTTCCACTTCAACTGGCTGCTGAAGATCGACGAAGGTTTCCAGCGCCCGTTCGACCCGACCCACGCCAACATGGCCAGCCTCGGCCTGAGCCGCGACCTGCCGCCCCACGAACTGGCCGCCAACCTGCGCCGGGCGTTTTCCGGGATCGTCGCCGGTAACGTCAAGGACAAGGGCATCCGCCTGATCGAAGAACACGGCCCCTACGAGATCCACGGCGACTCCGCCATCATGGAACCGCTTGATCGCCTGCTGCAGGCCTTCGTCGCCCAGCACCGGATGAAACTGCCGGGCGGCGCGGCGTATGTGCCGTGCTATCGCGTGGTGACCTGATTCGCAGGCACCAGATAGCTAGGTAATGGGGAGCGAGCCTGCTCGCGAAGGCGTCGGGTCAGCCAGATCAATGCTGGCTGAACCACCGCTTTCGCGAGCAGGCTCGCTCCCACAGGGTTCAGCGGTGGCTTGAGAGGCGCATCAAGCCGCCATTCACCGCGACACTCAACCCACGGTAATCCTCGATCTGCGAGTGCAACGTCACCACCGGATGCGTGTGCGTGGCCGTCACCACCATCACGTCCGCCCCCGCCGCCTCGCCGGCCTTGATACCGGCTTCGGCATCCTCGAACACCAGGCATTCCTGCGGTTTCACTTGCAAGCGCTGCGCCGCGAGTAGATAGCAATCGGGGTTTGGCTTGCCGGCGTTCACGTCTTCGGCAGTCACCATCACCGCCGGACGCACAATCCCGGCTGCTTCCATGCGGCGCAAAGCCAAGGCCATGGGCGCCGAGGTGACGATTGCCCATTGCGTCGGCGGCAAGCTTTTGAGAAACGCCAGCGCACCGGGCACCTCGACCACGCCCTCCACGTCCTCGATTTCTTCGACGGTGAGCTGCGCGGCCTCGGCCTGGGCATCCACGCTCGGCAGGTTCTGGCGGGCGACGGTGTCGACAGCGCGCACGCCATGGATGGTCGGCAGGAATGTCGCCACGTCCAGGCCATGACGCATGGCCCAGCGCGTCCAGATCCGCTCGGTGGCGGCGACAGAATTGAGCAGCGTGCCGTCCATGTCGAAGAGGAAGGCGCGGTAGGCGATGGGGGTGGGGAGACTGACAGGCATCGGATCCTCAATGATGAAGGGTGGATGACGGCCACTGTAACATCGTCGTGCCCCGAACCTGTGGGAGCGAGCTTGCTCGCGATGGCGGTGGATCAGCCCGCATCGATGCTGAATGTGCCGACGCTATCGCGAGCAAGCTCGCTCCCACAGGGGCTAAGTGGCGGGCGATTACACCAACCGCTCGATCCGCTGATGCTGCAAGACCCGTTTGTAATACACCGCCTGCAAAATCAGCATGCTCAGGTAAGCCACCGGAAACGCCATCCACACCCCTTGCAGGCCGAAGTGCGCGTCCAGCAGGTAGGCCGCCGGCACTTGCACGCCGATGATGCAGAAGATCGAGATCGCCACCGGCACCAGCACCGTGCCGCTGGCGCGCATGATGCCGCCGATGATGGCCTGGAAGCCGAACACCAGCAGGCTCCAGAGCATGATGTGCAACAGGTGCTCGGCCTGGACCCGCGCCGCCGGGTCGGTGATGAACAGCCCCAGCAGCCAGTGGGACAACAGATACCCCAGCAGCACCAGGCCACCGGTCAGCCAGACGTTGATCAACAGCCCGGTACGCAGGATCGGCCCGAGGCGTTCCAGGTGTCCGGCACCGATGGCCTGGGCGCCGAGGATCGAGGCGGTGATGGCGATCGACAGCGCCGGAAATTGCACGTAATTGACTATCTGCGTCACCGCCCCGTAGGCAGCCGTAGCCTGGGAGCCATGGTGATTGACCAACGCCAGGACGACCAGCTCCGATAACGAAATCACCACCATCTGCAACCCCGTCGGCAAGCCGATGCGCAGCACCTTGGCGAGGATATCCCGGTCCAGGCGCATCGCGGCGAACAGCGCGCGGTCCGGCGCCAAGGCATGCGCCCGCCGGTTGAGGCGCCACGCCAGCATGGCCATGGCCGATGCGGTGCCCACCAGGCCCGCCCACGCCGCGCTCTGGATGCCCATCTGTGGCAATCCCAGCCAGCCACGGATCAGCACCGGCGTCAGCAGCATCCCGACGCTGGTGGATACCAGCAACGCCAGCAGCGGCGAGACGGTATCACTCACACCGCGCAGCAGCTGGGTGAAGAGCACGAACACCAGTAGCATCGGCAGGATCCACATCATCACCCGCGCGTAAGAAATGGCATCTTCGAGCACATCGTCGGGCGTGCCGAGCCCTTGCAGGGCCTCGCGAGCAAAGACGCTGCCCAACACCGCGGCCACCAACCCGATGATCGCCCCCAACAGCAACGTCGAGCCGGCGATCGCCTTCACCGTTCCGGTCTCGCCGGCGCCATAGGCCTGCCCGATCAACACGCCCGCCCCCGCGCCCAGACCAATCACCAGGGCGATGAAGAAAAACACGATGGGAAACATCCCCGACACCGCCGCCAAAGCCTGGGTACCGAGCATCTGGCCGATGTAGATGCTGTTGAGCGTACCGGACATCGACTGGAGGAAATTGGACAGGACCATGGGGGCCAGGAACAGCAGGTAGGTTTTCCAGAGTGGCTGGGCAGGCATGGGGCTCGATGGCAGGTTCGAAATCAATGCCGGGTAATTTAGCTCAATCCTTCCATTGTGTTTCAGCGATCTTGCTTTTGTGGCGAGGGAGCTTGCTCCCGCTGGACTGCGCAGCAGGCCCAAAATCCTTGGGGCTGACACTTCTGGCGAAACCCGATAAAAACGGGGCCGTTGCTCGGCCCAGCGGGAGCAAGCTCCCTCGCCACGGGTTATCCGCAGGTCAGGCCTTCTCGACATTTCTCCGATTTGGTCTATTCTTAGATAGCAATGTGCCATTATTTTTGTCGAAACCGGACGACTGGTCCTCAAGACCGCGTCGGCTTTGCAGATAACCAGTCATTAGCAAATATCCTGTCAGCAACACTGTTCAAGGACCGAACCATGACGTCGTATTCCCACGACCACTCCCCCGCCAAAACCCAGCCACGCATTCTCTGGCACGCCTTGATCGTGGCCATCGCCGCAAGCGTCGGCGTGCTGGCACTTAACGGTGCGAGCACACAGAACATCGGTTTGAGCATCGTGCTGGTGGTTCTTGGCGTGGCCGTCGGCATCTTGGGCGCGCGTTCACAACGTCTTCAACTCGACGAGGCGACGGCCGCGGCCATCACCCGCCACGAGTTGCAAGCCGCCGGTCATGTTTCCCATAAAGCCACCGCGCAGCTCAACGAAGTGATCCTCGGCGCGATGCCGATCTGGGCCAAGCAAGTCGAAAGCTCACGCCAGCAGACTGAAACCGCAATCGTCTCGCTGACCACCCGCTTCACCGGCATCTCTTCGCGCCTCGAAGAGACCGTGCAAGCCTCGCAACAGGCCGCCGGCGAGTTGGCCGGCAGCGGCGGTGGCGGTGCCGTCCAGGTACTGGCGCAGAGCGAAGGCGAACTGGTCAAGGTCATCGACTCGCTGAAAACCACCCAGGCCAGCCGTGATGAAACCCTGACCCAGGTCCGCAGCCTGACCGCCTACACCGGCGAACTGCGGACCATGGCCGCCGATGTCGCGGCGATTGCCGCCCAGACCAACCTGCTGGCCCTGAACGCCGCCATCGAGGCCGCCCGGGCGGGCGAAGCCGGGCGCGGTTTTGCGGTAGTGGCCGATGCGGTGCGTGCACTGTCGAGCAAATCCAGCGAGACCGGCCAGCAGATGTCGGCCAAGGTCGACGTCATCAATACCGCCATCACCCAACTGGTCCAGGCCGCCTCCAGCGGCGCCGACCAGGACAGCCAGTCCGTGGCCGTGTCCGAAGGCAGCATTCAGCGCGTGCTGGAACGCTTCAAAAGCGTCACCGAGCGTCTCGCCGATTCGGCCGACATGCTGCAACGGGAAAGCTTCGGCATTCGCGACGAGCTCACCGAAGTGTTGGTCAATCTCCAATTCCAGGATCGGGTCAGCCAGATCCTCAGCCACGTGCGCGACAACATGGAGGACCTGCATGTGCACATACAGCAGGCCAACCAGTCGCCCGATCAGGCTATCTCCATCGACGCCCGCCAATGGCTGGCGCGCATGGAAACCACCTACGCCACCGACGAGCAACGCCGCAATCATCATGGCGACTCGGCCGCGCAACAGACTTCACAGGAAATAACCTTCTTTTAGGAGAGCCGTTCATGGCTAAAAGTGTATTGGTTGTCGACGACTCCGCGAGCGTTCGGCAGGTAGTCGGCATCGCGTTGAAAAGTGCCGGCTACGACGTGATCGAAGCCAGCGATGGCAAGGACGCACTGGGCAAGCTCACCGGGCAGAAAGTGCACCTGATCATCAGCGACGTGAACATGCCGAACATGGACGGCATCACCTTCGTCAAGGAGGTCAAGAAGCTCGCCAGCTACAAGTTCACGCCGATCATCATGCTCACCACCGAATCCCAGGAATCGAAGAAGCAGGAAGGCCAGGCCGCAGGCGCCAAGGCCTGGGTGGTCAAGCCGTTCCAACCGGCGCAGATGCTGGCGGCGGTATCCAAGCTGATTCTTCCTTGATGGCCGGAGGCTTCGATGCCGCTGCTGTACGAAACAGAAGATGACACCGCGCAGGTGCAGATCGACGGCGAGCTGACGATCTACACCGCCGCCGACCTGGCAGCGCAATTGCTGCCACGGCTGGGGGCCACGCCAAACATGGCGCTGGACCTGTCGCAGATCACCGAGATGGACGGCGCCGGCCTGCAACTGCTGCTGATGATTCAGCGCGAGGCACCCAAGGCCGGGACCCAACTGACGGTGACCGGCCAGAGCAAAGCCGTTATGGACACACTCGCCCTGTGCAACCTCGTTGCCTAGAGGCCCCGCGACACGTCGGACACGACAAAGGATATGAGCGTGAGCATCAATCTCGATCAGGCACAACAAACGTTTATCGTCGAGGCACGAGAGCAGTTGCAGGCGATGGAAGAATCGCTGCTGCAACTGGAAAACGACCCCGCCGACGATGACGCCATCGGCGCAATTTTCCGCGCCGCTCACACCATCAAGGGTTCGGCCGGGCTGTTCGGCCTGGAGCCGATCGTCAGCTTCACCCACATCGTCGAAGACGTGCTCGACCGCTTGCGTGAAGGCAGCGTGGCGGTGGACCCGGGCCTGATCGCGGTGCTGCTCAAGTCCGGCGATCACATGCTTGAACTGATCGACGTGGTCGCCAACCAGGGCTCGACGTTGCAGCCCCCTGCCCTGGCTCGGGAAATGGAATTGTGCCAGATCCTCCAGGAATACCAGGCGCCCCCGACCGCGCCCGAAACCACTACTGCAGAGGCAACTGAAACGAGCGAATCAAGCGACGCGCGCCTCTGGCACATCAGCCTGCGCTTTGGCCAGGAAGTGTTCCGCAATGGCATGGACCCGCTGTCGTTCCTGCGCTATCTGCAAACCCTCGGTGAGATCGTCGAGATCACCACGCTGACCGAAGCGATGCCGGCTATCGAAGCCTGGGATGCCGAATCCTGCTACCTGGGTTTTGATATCGGGTTTCGCTCCTCAGCCGGCCATGCCGCGATCAACGAAGTCTTCGATTTTGTTCGCGAAGATTGCGTCATCGACATCGTTGCCGTGCCAGAGGCAGAGCCCCAGGCGAGCACCGATCTGGTCACCACCGCCCAGACAGCCAGCGAAGAAAGCACCGCCATGGTCACCACCGGCGAGCTGCTGCCAGACCAGCGCAAGACCCCGCGCATGCCGGCCCAGGTCGCGCCCGACAAACAGGCCGTGGCCAGCGACGGCAAAAGCAGGGACGGCACGTACGTCCGGGTCAACGCCGACAAACTCGACGAACTGATCAACCTGGTCGGCGAGCTGGTGATCGCCAGTGCCGGCGCCAGCCTGCTGGCCCGCACGTGCCAGAACGACCCGTTGCAGGAAGCCACCTCATCGGTGTCCGGTCTGGTGGAAGAGATTCTCGACGGCGCCCTGCGCCTGCGGATGATCCCGATCGGCGAAACCTTCAACCGTTTTCGCCGGGTGGTGCGCGACGTCAGCCAGGAACTGGGCAAGGACATCGACCTGATCATCAGCGGCGCGGAAACCGAGCTGGACAAGACCGTCGTGGAAAAGATCGGCGACCCGCTCATGCACCTGCTGCGCAACGCCATGGACCACGGCATCGAAACCGCCGAGGCGCGGCTGGCCGCCGGCAAACCGGCCAAGGGTCACCTGCACCTCAACGCCTACCACGACTCGGGCAGCATCGTGCTGGAAATCGCCGATGACGGCGCTGGCCTGAACCGCGACCGCATCCTGGAAAAAGCCCACGAGCGCGGCCTGATCGCCGCCGGCGCGAACCTGAGCGACCAGGAAATCTACAACCTGATTTTCGAACCCGGCTTCTCCACCGCCCAGGCCGTCACCAACCTGTCCGGGCGCGGCGTGGGCATGGACGTGGTCAAGCGCAACATCACGCTGCTGCGCGGCACCGTCGACCTCGACAGCCAACCGGGCAAGGGCACCGTGGTACGCATCCGCCTGCCGCTGACGCTGGCGATCATCAATGGCTTCCTCGTCGGCATCGGCCAGTCCACCTATGTGATTCCGTTGGACATGGTCCAGGAATGCATCGAACTGAGCGAAGACGATGGCGTCGCCAGTCGCGAACAAGGCTACCTCGACCTGCGCGGCGAAGTGCTGCCGCTGGTGTACCTGCGCGATCATTTCCATCACGAAGGCCCGGCCTCGCGCCGGCAGAACGTGGTGGTGGTGCGCTACGCCGAACTCAAGGCCGGGCTGGTGGTGGATGACCTGCTGGGTGAATTCCAGACCGTGATCAAACCCTTGGGCAAGCTGTTCGGCGCACTGCGCGGCATCAGCGGCTCGACCATTCTGGGCAGCGGTGCGGTGGCGTTGATTCTCGACGTACCTGCCCTGCTCACCCAGATCGCACAAACAGAAAACCGCTACAACCCGACCCCATTACAACAAGCCAACGCTCGCTGACGCTTCAACACTCCATGGAGAGGTATTCCCCAATGAAATGGTTCTACGACCTTAGAATCGCCACCAAACTGATCACCTCGTTCCTCGTGGTGTTGGCGCTGACCGCCGTCATGGGCGTGTTTTCGATCCACCAGCTGGGCCAGGTGAACGGCACCACCACCGAGATCCGCGAGAACTGGATGCCGTCCATGCGCGCCGCCTCGGGCATGCGCTTCTACGCAGCGAGCTTTCGCCTCAAGGAAAACCGTCATATTTCCGCCGACTCCGAGCAAGAACGCGTAACGCTGGAGCAGGAAGCCGACGAAGCGAAAAAGGCCTTCGAAACCCGTCTCGGCACCTATGAAAAACTGCTCTCCACCGCCGAAGACCGTCAACTGTTCGAAACCACCCGCAACGACTGGGCCGCTTACCTGGTGGTCAGCAAGGATCTGTTCGCGCTGTCCCGGCAGAACCAGACCGAGCAAGCCATGGCGCTGCTCAAAGGCGAGTCCAAACGCCAGTTCGACCTGGTGACAAGCGACCTGCAAAAACTCGTGGAACTGAACGACGTCGGTGCCGGCGCCGCCAGCGAACACGGCACCCAGCTGTATGAGAATGCACGCCTGTCGATCATCGCCGTGCTGGCTGCCGCCCTGCTGGTGGGCCTGGGTCTGGCGCTGTTCATTTCGCGAATTATTTCCCGTCCGCTGAAGCAGGCCGCCGCCGTCGCCGAACAACTGGCCGAAGGTAACCTGAACGCGAAAATCGAAGCCGGATCCAAGGACGAAACCGGCATGGTGCTCAATGCCATGCAGAACATGGTTGGCAAGCTCTCGCACATCATCGGTGAAGTGCGCAACGCGGCGGACAATCTCGCCAGCGCTTCCGAAGAAGTCAGCGCCACCGCGCAATCGATGAGCCAGGCCACCAGCGAACAGGCGGCCAGCGTCGAGGAAACCAGCGCCTCCATCGAGCAGATGAGCGCCAGCATCAACCAGAACACCGAGAACGCCAAGGTTACCGACGGCATGGCCAGCAAGGCCGCCAAGGAAGCCACCGACGGCGGCGAATCGGTGCAGCAGACCGTGGTGGCGATGAAAAAAATCGCCCAGCGCATCAGCATCATCGACGACATCGCCTACCAGACCAACCTGCTGGCGCTCAACGCCGCCATCGAAGCGGCCCGCGCCGGCGAGCACGGCAAAGGCTTCGCGGTGGTCGCCGCCGAAGTGCGCAAGCTGGCTGAGCGCAGCCAGGTTGCTGCCCAGGAAATCGGCGAGCTGTCGTCCAGCAGCGTCGACATGGCGGAGAAGGCCGGGAACCTGCTCAACGAAATGGTCCCGTCCATCAACAAGACTTCGGACCTGGTGCAGGAAATCAGCGCCGCGTCCGAAGAACAGGCCGCCGGCGTGGCGCAGATCAACACCGCCATGACCCAGCTCAACCAGGTGACCCAGCAGAACGCCTCCAGCAGCGAAGAACTGGCCGCCACCGCTGAAGAGATGAGCAGCCAGGCCGAACAGCTGCAACAGGCCATGAGCTTCTTCACCTTGGACACGCCCGCCAAGTCCGCCATGCAGAGCGCCAGGGTCGATAACACCCCGGGTCCGTCCAGCCGCAAACCGGCACGAGCACCGGCACCAGTGATGCCCAAGGCGTTTGCCTACAACATGGCCAGCGCGCCGGATGAATCGGAATTCACCCGGTTCTGATGGCCCGGTTCCACAGGCTTGCCTAAAGGAGAAAAAGCTATGGGCGCCATCGCGACCACACGTCAGACCGTCAGCGCGGTCGAGGAAGAAGCGCAATACCTGACGTTCATGCTCGGCACGGAGATGTTCGCCATCGGCATCCTGTGCATCAAGGAAATCATCGAGTACGGCAACCTCACCGTCGTGCCAATGATGCCGGCCTTCGTGCGCGGGGTGATCAACCTGCGTGGCGCGGTCGTGCCGGTGGTGGACCTGTCGGCCCGTTTCGGCCGGCCAAATTCCGCCATCAGCCGGCGCAGCTGCGTGGTCATCATCGAGGCCGCCAGCGCCGACGGGCAAGCCCAGGACATCGGCCTGCTGGTGGACACGGTGTCGGCGGTGCTGGAGATCCCGGCCTCGCAGATCGAACCACCGCCGAGTTTCGGCGCGAAGATCCGCGCCGACTTCATCAGCGGCATGGCCAAGGTCGATGGCAAGTTTGTCATCGTGCTGGAGGTCGACCGGGTGCTGTCCATCGACGAGATGTCCGAACTCGCCCAGACCAGCCCCGCCGCGTTGGAAGCGCCGACCTCATGAGCACGGACACTTGCAAGGAACGCACAGTGAATTCAATGGCCCTCAGCGACCGGGAGTTCAGCCAGTTTCAAACCTGGCTGTACCAGGCCGCCGGCATCAACCTGTCGCCAGCCAAGAAAGCCCTGGTGGCCGGGCGGCTGTTCAAGCGCCTCAAGCACTATGAGCTGGACAGTTATGGCGAATATTTCAAGCTGATCATGAGCGGCCAGCGCAGCGACGAACTGCAGGTGGCGCTGGACCTGCTCACGACCAACGAGACCTATTTTTTCCGCGAGCCCAAGCACTTCGACTTTCTTCGCGACCATGTGCTGCCCCACGCGACGCCGGGCAAGACCTTCCGCCTGTGGAGCGCGGCCAGTTCCTCCGGCGAGGAGCCCTACAGCCTCGCCATGACCCTGGCCGAAAGCCTGGGCACCACGCCTTGGGAAGTCATCGGTTCGGACATCAGCACCCAGGTGCTGGCCAAGGCCCGTTCCGGCCACTACCCAATGGAGCGCGCGCGCAACCTGCCCCACCCGTTGCTGGTGAAATATTGCCTCAAGGGCACCGGCAGCCAGCAAGGCACGATGCTCATCGATCGGGCGCTGCGCAACCGCGTCAACTTCATCCAGGTCAACCTCAACGACACCCTGCCGGAGCTGGGGGAGTTCGATGTGATTTTCCTGCGCAACGTGATGATCTATTTCGACCAGCCCACCAAAAGCAAAGTGGTTGCGCGGCTGATCCCTCGGCTCAAGTCCGGCGGGTATTTCATCGTCAGCCATTCGGAGAGCCTCAATGGCGTGTCCGATGCGCTGAAGTTGGTCGCCCCTTCGATTTATCGCAAGCCATGAGCGCCGCGATAAAGCAGGTAGCGGAGGTCTACCTCGGGCCGGGAGAGTTTCGCTTTGCGACCTGCCCGACCCGGCTGCGGACGATCCTCGGCTCCTGCGTGGCAATCACGCTCTGGCACCCGCAACGCAAGATCGGCGGCATGTGCCACTTCATGTTGCCCAGCCGGGTGCGGTGCTCCACCGCGTTGAACGGGATGTACGCCGATGAAGCCATCGAACTGTTCGTCCGTCAGGCCCGGGCCCATCACACCGAGCCTGAGGAATACCAGCTCAAGCTGTTCGGCGGCGGCGAGATGTTTCCCGAACTGCAACGCCATGTGGCATTCGGCGACGTGGCACGGTCGAACGTCAACGCGGCGCTGGAAATGGCCGCGCTCTATCGCCTGGACCTGATCGCCCAGGACATGGGCAGCACCGGCCACCGGAGCATCATTTTTGACCTTTGCACGGGTGACGTCTGGGTCAGGCACCAACCGATAAGGACCCTGCACTAACCATGTCAGGCAAAAAAATAAACGTATTGCTGGTGGATGATTCCGCCGTGGTCCGCCAGGTATTGTTGGCGATCCTGAGTGACACGCCGGACATCAACGTCATCGGCGCGGCTTCCGACCCGATCTTCGCCATGGACAAACTGGCGAAGGAATGGCCCGACGTGATCGTAATGGACGTGGAAATGCCACGCATGGACGGCATCACTTTCCTGAAAAAGATCATGAGCGAACGGCCCACACCGGTGGTGATCTGCTCGTCGCTGACGCCCAAAGGCGCGGAAACCACCTTGCAAGCCATGGCCGCCGGTGCGGTGGAAATCATCACCAAGCCCACCAGCGGCTTGAAGAATTTCCTCTTGGAATCGGCCCCGGAACTGGTGTCCGCCATCCGCGCCGCCGCCCAGGTCAACGTCCGCAACCTGGGCAAGCGCCCGGCTCCCGCGGCGCCGCTGACCCCAGCAACCAAACTCACCGCCGACGCCATGCTGCCCGCCGCCAACGGCCACGCCATGGCCCAGACCACCGAACGCATCGTCGCCATGGGCACCTCCACCGGCGGCACCCAGGCGCTGGAAGCCGTGCTTACCGCCCTGCCACGGGTGTGTCCGGGCATCGTCATTGTCCAGCACATGCCGGAAAAATTCACCGCATCCTTCGCCGCGCGGCTCAACAGCCTGTGCCAGATCGAAGTGCGCGAAGCGAAAAACAACGACCGCATCCACCCGGGCCTGGCCCTCATCGCCCCCGGCGGCAAGCACATGATGGTGACCCGCAGCGGCGCGTTCTATCACGTGCAGGTAGTGGACGGCCCGCTGGTCAATCGCCATCGCCCGTCGGTGGATGTGCTGTTCCGCTCGGTGGCGAAGTTCGCCGGCCGCAATGCCACGGGCATCATCATGACCGGCATGGGCGACGACGGCGCCCGCGGCCTCAAGGAAATGCTCGACGCCGGCAGCGCCACCGTGGCCCAGGACGAGGCCAGTTGCGTGGTGTTCGGCATGCCCAAGGAAGCCATCAAACTCAACGCCGCGCAGCGGGTGATGCCGTTGCAGGAGATTGCGCAGGTGATATTGCATCGCTGAGCAACGCACCTGTTGTTGAGTGAGAGCTGTTGTGGCGAGGGAGCTTGCTCCCGCTGGGCTGCGCAGCGGCCCCAAATACTCGGAGGCGCCGTTGCAGATCGAGTTGCCAGGGTTCAGGGCCGCTGCGCGCCCCAGCGGGAGCAAGCTCCCTCGCCACAGGGAAAACGCTTCAAACAGGCGAGATCGTCGCCAGCACACCAATCAGCAACGTCAACGCCAGAAAACCACCCAGAAAAATCGCCATCTTCGCCATAAACATTCTCCCAATAGAGTCATTGCGGCACGGCCGAATTGTGGAGCGGTAACTGATACCGTTACAGACGCACCTGCGACCAAAAAATGCGGATCAGCGCATAAAGCCAGAAACCCGCCAAGCCAGAACTGCAGAAGTACGCCATGATCCCGGCTATCATGCCGCACGCTCATTTGCCCGGTGTGCTGCTAGCCACCCTAAAGGATTCAGGTATGCCCCTTCTGCCGTCACGCGCCACCCTCTTAGTCTCAGGTCTTCTGATCAGCTCTCTGTGCCTGGCCGAGGGCGAGCCGGCGGAAAGCGTCATCAAGGACTCGACCAAATCCGCGGTCTCGTCGTTCATCACCGCAGGCAAGAACCTGTTGGGCGGTGTGAGCGAAGGCGTGCTCGACGGGCGCGAGTCGGTCCAGGGCACCGATGGCGCCGCGATCATCTCCTCCGGCGAGCAAATGAAAGACCGCATCACCATCGAAGTGCTGAAGCTTGAGCCCAGCGAAGAAAACGTCACCATCACCCTCGGCTTCAAGAACAGCACCGACACCCAACTGCGCCTGATCAACCTCGGACAAACCGGCACCCTGCTGGCCATCGACCAGGCCGGCTACGCCAACCGCCTCACCGGTCTGGACAACCCCGACGAAGTCACCGTCCCACCGAAGATCGCCGTGCGGCAGAAATTCGTTTTCGAAGGCATGAACGAAGCGATCAGTGCCGTACGGGTCTGGGGGGCGGATTATTCGGTCAAGAAGTAGAGACATCCGCGATCAAGCAACCCAACAATCATCGCGTATCCAGGCAAGGGATTCATTGATAAACCCCTTGCTCGATACGGCGCAGGTAATCCTTTACCGTTTGAAAGCCCAGCGGCTTGTCGATCAACTCCAAGGGCACATGACCGTCCAGGTACCTGCAGGGTTTCTTCAACCAGTCTTGAGCCAACGACTGGCTGCCGAACACCTCAGTCGCATGATCCAAAGTGCGGGCATACTGAAGCTTGACATCCTGACTTCCCAGCATCGATTTATCCTCACGATATAAAGTTCTTCACACAGCGTTGTGCTAGCCCATGCTAGGCGCGGCACTTCCGAAGGCCAACCCTAAAAAGTCGTCAGAGATTTCGTTCATTCACTCCATGAGCGTCCATCTTCTGTAGGAAACGCACCAAGCCCGTGGCGAGGGAGCTTGCTCCCGCTGGGCTGCGCAGCAGCCCCTCCTTTCTGAACCAACCCCCGGCTCGTCTGTCGACTCCAAAACTCTCGAACCAGGAGCACGACGATGCCTGACAAACCCAATACACCCCCCCACAGCCTGCTAAACGGCTCATGGCTGAACGAACCCAAAATCCACAGCACCGCCACAACGAATTCCCTACGCCTGGAAACCGACACCAACACTGACTTCTGGCGCGAAACCCACTACGGCTTCACCCACGACAGCGGCCATTTCCTCGGCGTCGAAGCCCCACCCAGCTTCACCTGCCAGCTACGCATCCAAGGCACCTTCAAAGCCCTGTACGACCAGGCCGGCCTCATGGTCCGCATCAACGAACGCCAATGGGTCAAGGCCGGGATCGAACTGAGCGACGGCCAGGCGATGCTCGGCAGCGTACTCACCGACGGACAATCCGACTGGGCGACCAGCCCGTACACCGCCGATCCCGGCGATTTCTGGATGCGCGCCACGGTCGCCAACGGCGTACTGCGCTTGCAGGTTTCCGCCGATGGACTTCGTTGGCCGCTGGTGCGCTTATGCCCGTTTCCCATCGCACCGACCTACCGCGTCGGCCCGATGGCGTGCAGCCCCAAGCGCGGCGGCTTGAAAGTCGCTTTTTCCGACTGGACCCTCGGGCCTGCGCTGGGCAAGGACTTGCATGATCTG
The DNA here is from genome assembly GCF_051132075.1 of Pseudomonas sp. R3-56. Taxonomy (NCBI): domain Bacteria; kingdom Pseudomonadati; phylum Pseudomonadota; class Gammaproteobacteria; order Pseudomonadales; family Pseudomonadaceae; genus Pseudomonas; species Pseudomonas sp. R3-56. Next base: position 3,942,491 of record NZ_CP071657.1, read on the forward strand.
ACCTGAGCGCGGCCCCCTGCAGCGCTCTGTATCCGCGACACACAGCAATACAAACACACCGCCGCACGACACATCCCAGATACACGACAAGCGCCAAATGGCCCCGTCCGAACAGGCCAGTCGCGCCTTGCTTCGACCCGACGTGCCCAGCACCGGGCAAGCAACGTGACGCCGCCACGGCACACGCCCCGCGCAACGTTGCCAGGGGCCACACAGCTCTTATCTGGAGAAATCTCATGACCCGTACAAAAAACTCGAACACCGCTCGTCTCGCCCTTGCCGCACTTGCCCTGTCTGGTGGCTTGAGCCTCGCCCAGTCGGCTTTCGCGGTCGACGCCCTGCCCCAGGGTTATCAACTGGCCTCGGCGGAAAAAACCTCCGAAGGCAAGTGCGGCGAAGGCAAATGCGGCGCCGCCGAATCGGGCAAAAAAGTCACTCAGGCCGAAGGCAAATGCGGTGAAGGCAAATGTGGCGACGCGTCCTTCGCCCGCACTGACACCGACAAAGATGATCGCGTGTCGCTGAAGGAATTCCTCAGCGTGGCGCCGACCGAACAAGCCGAGTTCGAAAAGATGGACAGCAACCACGACGGCTACCTGTCCGAAGCGGAAACCTACAAATACCGCACCGGCCAATACACCGCCAATGGCAAGAAAGTGCCCACCGAGCTGTTCACCCGCATGAGCCAAGCCAAGGAATAAGCCCTTCGCCCGCGCCCTCCCGGCGGTTCACACCGGGAGGGTCTGGCCATCCCTGGAGAATTGCGATGAGCCCCTTCACTTCACCCAACGGCGCCGGGCTCGGCCTGCGTCGCGCCATGCTTGGCGACTTGCTGAAAATGCCCCCGGGCGCCGTGGATTTCCTCGAATGCGCGCCGGATAACTGGATCGGCGTCGGCGGTGTCTACGCCGAACAACTCGATCAACTGGCCGCAAGACACCCCATCACCTGCCACGGCCTGTCCCTGTCCCTCGGCGGCCCACAACCTCTCGACCTCGACCTGCTGCGGGGCACACGCCGCTTTCTCGATCGCTACGCCGTGGCGATCTACAGCGAGCACCTGAGCTATTGCTCCGCCAGCGGCCACCTCTACGACCTATTGCCGATCCCCTTCACCGAAGAAGCCGTGCACCACGTTGCCGCGCGCATACGCCAGACCCAGGACCTACTGGGCCAGCGCATCGCCGTGGAAAACATCTCCTACTACGCCGCGCCCTTCCAGGCCATGAGCGAAATCGACTTCATCACCGCAGTCCTCGAAGAAGCCGACTGCGACCTGCTGCTGGACGTCAACAACCTCTACGTCAACGCCATCAACCACCGCTACGACGCTCAGAAATTTCTCGCCGCCCTGCCCGCGCAACGCGTCAGCTACCTGCACGTCGCCGGCCATTACGACGAAGCCGACGACCTGAAAATCGACACCCACGGCGCGGCCGTCAAGCAAGATGTCTGGACGCTTCTGTACCAGACCTACCAACGATTCGGACCGGTGCCGACATTGCTGGAACGCGACTTCAACTTCCCGCCGTTGACCGAACTGCTCGCCGAAGTCGAGCAGATCAAACAGCTCCAACAACTCGCCTGCCCGGCCACCCCGGAGGCCCGCCATGCCTGAACAACTGCTCGACCAACTCAACTGCATGGCAAACTTCGTCCGCAACCCCCACCACCCGCCCCCATCCGGGCTGGAAGCCCGACGCCTGGCCATCTACCGCCAACTGTTCATCGGCAACATCGAATCACTGCTCGCCGCCAGCTTCCCAGTCATCCACCAAACCCTGCCGCGCGCCGACTGGCAACGACTGGTCCACGACTTCTACGCCAACTACCGCTGCCAGACGCCGCTGTTCACGCAGCTTGCCGGTGAGTTTGTCGCCTACCTGGAACAACACGAGAATCCGCAGGATTTCCCGCCATGGCTGCCCGAACTCGCCCAACACGAATGGAGCGAAAGCGCCCTGCTGCTGAGCGATGCGGTGGAGCCGTCACACAATCCCCACTGTGATCTGATGGAAGGCGCCCCCGTGATCTCCCGACTCGCGCAGGCACATGCCTATGAATGGCCGGTGTGCGACATCGGGCCGGATCATCAACCCACCGAAAAACCTGCGACCCCCACATTGGTCTTGCTACAGCGGCGCGAAGGGCAAGTGACGTTTTCGCGACTGGCGCCGATGGCTTATGCGTTGTTGGTTTCGCTGGTGGAGCACCGACGCAGTGGGCGGGAGCATCTGGTGGCGTTGGCTGAGGTGGCTGGAGTATCGGTGCGGGAGTTGATGCCGATGGGAGTGGCGGCGCTTGAGGGGTTCAAGGCGCGGGGGATTGTGTTGGGGACGCGTTGGGGTGAGTTGTGATAATTCCTACGCGAGTCTCGGAAATGGTCACCTGTTCGTGACGGGTACTTGAACTTATAGTCGGTTGCGTCGCCTTGAAGAGCGACCAGGTTTGGCGACCTGCGATCGGATCAGCCCATTAATCTGATCGGAGCAATCCCATGGAAAGATACGTCCCCATCACCGGCATCGACTGCACCCCGGCTTCGCTGCTGATTGATAGTCAGGCACCACTTGACGTCCTGCATGCTACGGCTGATTACCGTATTCGCGTTGTGACACAGGTTCTGGAAAATATTGCGTTTCGTGCCGAGATTGGTAGCGATACGGTGGTGCTTTCGGATTTCGCGCAGTTGCTGGCGATTCCGCTAAGGGATGGGTGTGATTTGTTGGAGGTGATTGGGCGGCGGCTTCAGGAGAGGGTTGAGGGCTGATAGGAGGACGGGCGTTGGTGACGCCCGTTTTTTGGGCCATATGGCGATTGGGATGCCTTGTTCAGATGCCCATCTGCGCTTGGTAGCCCAGGAATTTGCAGCATTTTACTGGAAGCAATTGACCAAAAGCGGCCCGTTGCAACGCAGTGCTTTCGACCAGAAGCGCTCAGAGGACAGCTTTCCAATGCTCACGTGGGGGCAGTATTCTGCTCCCCAATCTATGAGCATTGCCAATACGGATGAGGTCTTCAGGCAATACAAACTTTCAGGCCGGGGTCATAGCAGGTAGATTAACGGCTTTGCCTCGCGCTGCATCGTCAGGATACCGCACCTCATGTTTGAACAAGCCTTCAAGAATATAGATGACGCCCTCTGGAAGGAAAGCGGCAGTACCATCCAACTCGACTACACCGGACAAACATCCTGGCCTCCTTTCCTCAAGTATTTGGATGGACTAGAGCAGAATAAGGTCAGCGAGACGATGCTCGAAGGCGAGAGCCACTCACAGGTCGAAAAGCACGAGCTTTCTGCGGTCGAAGAAAAGATCAAGCGTAGGGTAGAACAAAGAACGGCCCCTGACTCGATACTCAATGGAGACACATAATGAGCCGCCTGCGCATCAAGAATTTCGGCCCCATCGGCCCCGGTCTGTCGGAGAGCGATGGCTGGGTCGATATTAAACGGGTTACGGTCTTCATCGGCAATCAGGGGTCGGGGAAAAGCACGCTAGCCAAGTTGTACTCTACCTTTTCGTGGATCGAAAAAGCCTTGGTGCGTGGGGATTACGAGAAAAAGTGGTTTGAGCGAAAGGGGCGGCTAAAGAGCCAATTTTTCAGTTATCACCGCCTGGAAAACTACTTGGAAACAAGTGACCGAGGCAATGTCGAAATAGAGTATGAAGGGGAAGCCTACACACTCCGCTATGCGGGCGGGCAGTTAAGCATCAGTGAAACTGGACATCAAGGCTATGCCCTACCGCAGGTTATGTATGTGCCAGCGGAGCGCAACTTTATTTCATATGTGAGAAACCCAAGAGAGTTAAAGCTCTCTTCCGAGTCACTAAAGGAATTCCTAACAGCTTTTGATCAGGCCAAAAACAGTCTCAGGGGCTCGCTGAAGTTGCCGATCAATGACAGCGAAATTGAGTACGACAAGCTCAACGACATCCTGAATCTCAAGGGGCCAGACTATAAATTGAGACTGGCGGATGCTTCCAGCGGATTTCAGTCTTTCGTGCCGGTGTATCTAGTGAGCCAATACCTTGCCAATACGGTGCAAGAGCAGAGCCAGAATAGTCAACAGCCGATGAGCGCCGACGAGCTGGATCGGTTCAAGAAGGGTGTGGAAAGCGTTTTTGCCAACGAAACCCTAACGGAAGAGCAAAAACGGGCTGCTCTCTCGGTGCTTTCGGCTCGTTTTAATAAAACGGCCTTCCTAAACATCGTCGAGGAACCGGAGCAAAACCTGTTCCCCTCTTCGCAGTGGGATATTCTGAAAAGTCTGCTTGCCTTCAATAACCAAGGGGCACGTAACCGTCTGGTACTAACTACACATAGCCCATATATCGTGAACTACCTCAGCCTTGCGATACAGGGAAAGCATTTACAGCAGCGTCTCGTTGAACAAAAGCGTGAGGACTTACTGCCTGCGCTTTATGAGATCGTACCCTTGAAGTCATTGTTGCTAGCCAATGAGGTGGCGATCTATCAGTGCAACGAGCGGGATGGCAGCATCACCCGCTTGCCCTCTTTCGAGGGCATTCCCTCGGATCACAACCTGCTGAACGACTGGCTGCTAGCAGGGAACGAACTGTTTGATCGGTTGTTGGAACTGGAAGAGGCTATTTGAGTGGATTTCTTTAATCCAGCGTGCCAGAACGGTCCTTTCACTCAGGCGAAGTTTGGATTGTGTGATGACCAAGACACAACCCGCGCCTATGTCGATACCACCACTCCGTCTACATGGGTTGCGACCGTTGATAACCCTACACAGTGCTCAGTCATCTTCACGGCTATCGATAAGTGCGTGATCCAAGACTGCGACGAGCCAGATCGGGGACGCTGCGATGGTATGTTGACCACAGAGAATTTGTTGTACCTGGTGGAACTAAAGGATCAGAGGGCGCACTGGCAGTCCCATGCCATTGCCCAATTGGAATCAACGGTTCTTTTTCTTCGTCAACATCACGCAGATGATTTAATTCGCTTTCGTCACAAAAAAGCGTTCGCTTGTAATAAGCGACACAGGGCGTTCGCGACCATCGACCATGAATTGAAGCGGCGGTTCTTTCAGAGCTATGGTTTCCGAATCGACATTCATGCGACCGTGCTGGTGCTTTCGTCTGTTTGATGTTGGCTTCCCCCTTGGGATGGAGAGGCCATTTCTTTTCGACGAAGGTGCTTCGCAGAAACTGGCACAGGCCACGATTTAGGTTCACCTGTAATCGGACCGTTTCGTAATGGTGGTCCGTCCCCGTTTCCGCCCTCAAATCTGCCCGTCCGTTTCCCCCACTTTCTGCAGAACTACTTAGCCCGTCTTCAGTCGACCCTGTCCGCCAGCCACCTAAGAACCACAGGAACACATCGATTTCATTGTTTGTGGCGCTCTAGAAGTTGCTGTCCTCAACAACGATCTTTAAAGACGGGAACCCACTCAGCGAGAACATCCATGAAAGCGAATCGCCTAGTGCCCTCACAGCATTCTGCCCGCCATCTGAATGTAGCTCTGCCGTAATGGTCAGGTTGACTCGCTTCTTTGGTAACTCGCGACCAGGCCCAGCAAGAGGCGCCATCGACACCAGGTATGCAGCTTTGGCCGTCTCCTCCAAAAAGGAATAGACCAGTCCCGTACCACGACTGCTATAGGCGAGATACACCGCATCTAGCGTGACAGTGAGAAAGATTTGGTCAGAGTACTCCATTCCGGAGAAACCCAGCAAAGCAACGCCGGCCAGCGAACCTTTGGTCCAGAGCTCATAGCAAGGACGACCGAGAAAATTGGAAGGCTGCAGCAAGTCATCTACCGGCCTTTTCCTACGAAAAAGCCCTTTGATCTGATGGTCAGTGGCGAGGCGGTAAGTGACCTGGTAAAGCTGGTCGCGCCCCGAGTCTGTGAGGTGCGCACCGGCGGCCAAGCTTTGGGGCTCAGGCTCCGGGAAGACGAGATCGCTGCTCTCATCCTCCAAATCTTCAGCTATGTCTGGAGAGGGGACGTCCATTTCTCATCCTTGGCTATCAATAAAAACCTCAGGCTGGTAAGGGGCTTCGACACCCCTCTATAGGCTGGAGACCTGCGTGCTGTTATTTATAGTGATGGGGGTCAGCCCGTGTCCGCGTCTGGCCGATTGCAGTCCATCAGAAATGAGTGGCGCCCTCCAAGACCGCCTCGGTCTCCCGCGCGACGCCAGGGCCCCCGTCAAAAAACTCACAAGTTGATTTAGCAACAAATCTGAGCCCGACGCCGCCCTCGGACGCGCCTTCCAATACATCAACTCTACCGCCCCACCCCAAGACAAAACATCTTCCGATAATCAGAAGGCGACGTCCCCAGATGCGCGCCAAAATGCTGCCTCAACGACAACGACGTCCCAAACCCCACCTCCCCCGCGATGCATTCAATAGACAACTCAGTCGTTTCCAGCAACGCCTGCGCTCTAGCCACCCGTTCAGCGGTCAACCATTTGGACACGGTTGTGCCAGTCGCCTCCTTGAACCGACGAGTAAAAGTCCGCCTGCTCATCTTCGCCATGTCTGCCAGAACGTCGAGGGACAGGTCGTCGGACAGGTTCATTCGGGCCCACGTCAGGACGTCGGACAGATGCGTCTCGCCAGATAATTGCGGTACCGGGTGTTCAACATACTGCGCCTGGCCTCCGGGCCTGTGGGGTGGCGTCACGAGCATTTTCGCGGTGCGATTCGCCACGTCTGCGCCGAGTCGCTCGCGTATCAGGTGCAAGCAACAATCGATTGCCGCCACCGTTCCGGCGGACGTCACGATGTTATCCGCGCTGACGTAGAGCACTTCGGGCTTGAATCGGACCTTGGGAAAACGTTGTGCAAACTGGTCACGGACGGCCCAGTGGGTTGTTGCTTCCTTTCCATCGAGCAGCCCAGCATCGCCGAGAACGAACGCTCCCAAACACAATCCCACGATGAGCTTGCCTTGCGCATTGGCGAGCTGCAGTGCTTCTACGAGTTGGGGCGATGCAACAAGGGATTGATCGCCCCACGCCGGGATGATGATGACGTCGCAGGTTTCCATCAGCTCCAGGCCGAGGCTTACCGATAGGCCAATGTCTTGGTCAGTGCTGATCACTCCGGGCACTTCTGCGCAGTAATTGATTTCGTAGCGAGGCCCATCGGGCGCGGGTTGCGCGGTGCCCAATACCATTCCCGGCACGGAAAGATGGAAAAGGCTGACGCCTTCGAAAGCTAGAACAGCAACGCGTATGGGAAGCATGAGGAGGCCTCGATTCGCCCTGTGGGCCCAAGCCGAACCACGTCGAGCGGTTGGCCCGATTATAGCGAAATATGTCATTCGGGCCACTGTTGGCTCACCAGACATTCGGCAAGAATGGACTCTTCGATGTAAACAACAGGATGATTGTTATGAAATTTAGAACTTTACCGCTTGCCGTCAGCATGGCTTGTGCCGTAGCCGCTGCCCCCTCGTTCGCCAGTTCGAATGCTCCCAAGGCGCCGGTCGCCTCTCACAAGTTGGATTTGCAGCAGGTTCGTAACGCCACGGTGAAAATCACCTACGGCGACACCACTTTCCTGATTGATCCGATGCTGGCGAAAAAAGGCGCTTATCCGGGTTTTGAAAATACCTATCGAAGCAACCTGCGCAACCCCTTGGTTGATCTGACGGAATCGCCGGAAAAAGTTATCGCCGGAGTCGACGCCGTCATCGTCACCCATACGCACCTGGACCACTGGGACGATGCCGCGCAGAAAGCGTTGCCTAAAGACATTCCGTTGTTCGCCCAACATGAAGAAGATGCACAGCTGATTCGTTCCCAAGGTTTCGAGAACGTACGCGTGCTGACCGATGAAGCCGAATTCGGCGGCGTAAAGATCACCAAGACCGGCGGCCAGCATGGCACTGACGAAATGTATGCCGTGCCAGCGCTCGCAAAACCGCTAGGCGAAGCCATGGGCGTGGTTCTCCAAGCACCGGGTTACAAGACGCTCTACCTTGCGGGTGACACGATCTGGCGTAAAGAGGTCGACCAGGCCATCAACCAGTACCGCCCGGAAGTTATCGTGCTCAACGCCGGGAAGGCAAAAATGGCGGGATTCGACGGCTCGATCATCATGGGCGAAGAAGATGTGCTGCGCGCCTCAAAAGCCGCGAAAAACGCACAGATTGTCGCGGTGCACATGGACGCGATCAACCATATGTCCCTGACTCGTGAAGAACTGCGCGCTTACGTCAAGAAGCAAGGGGTTGAGGGGCGTGTGGACATTCCGGAGGACGGGGCTTCACTGGAGTTTTAAAAAACGAAAGGGACAGATTTGGTAAAAAATCTGTCCCCTCCTCCAATATTTCCCCTTCGCAACTATCTGAATCGGTCAAAGTAATCCACTTTTTCAGGATACTGGGGCCGGCATCCAAGTGCGGAAAATGCTGCAGCTGCTTTTTCGTCAGGTACGCCGTCGGCAAGAATTTTGGCCTGTATTGTCAGGCATTGCGCATCATTTTTATCGCTCGCTCCAATCGCGTGGTGTGCACTAACCGCAATCGCGCCAAACCCAGCCAGGGCAGCGAAGCAGCCCAGTACTAGAAACGCCCTGGCTGCTCCTAATACCACGACCCTATATACCGACACTATTCCGAACCCAAGAAAAACCCCGCCGGTTCCGAGCACAGGTGGGTTTGCGAACTTGATCAAGGGCTGACAAGTATAAGCAGCTATTGAAGCAAAAATAACGTAGGCCAAGAACGTCCCTTGGAACTGATTCTTTTTGTCCTCAACCGTTACCATTGCGGAGGTAGGCTTCAACATTTTACTCATTCATTTTTCCCGTATGTCAGAACTCACCAGCTGTCTATCGAAACCAAATGAATTGGCGCCTACTCAAACCCGCACCGAAAACCGCTCCGCCGCCCGCCTCTCGAACATCGCCTGTTCCGTCTCCCGCGTCGCCCGCTCGCCCTTGTACGCCAACTGATTGAAAAACAACCCATCCGAATATTCCTGTATGGACACCGACCCACGGTCTTTCAGCAGCGGGGCCAGATCGATTGTTTTGGCGAAGTTTTCCTTGGTCAGGCTGTAGAGGCCCAGGTAGCTGCCGGACCATGGCGAGTCGGCGTCGACCAGGTCGATGGAGGCGTCGCGGACTGCGATGGCGGCGGCTTTCACGTCCTTGGAGTCGTTGAGCAGATCGGTCAGCCGTTGGATATCGGAACTGCTGAGCTTGCCGGCGGAGTTGAGCACCTTCAGGCTGCCGTCGGCTTCTACAGTGAAGCCGTATTTCTTCCCGGCCAAGTCCGGGTGGGTCGTCGAGAGCGTGGATTGGAAATCCTCGAACGAGGACTTCAGCGTACTGGTTGCCCCTTTGAGGATCTCGGCGTATCGAGGAAAGTCCGGTGATTGAGAGCGACCGATCCAGGTCTCGATCGCCACAGGCATCGGCATTGTTGCCTGGGCTTCTTCGCTGGGATGGAAGATGGCCGCTGGGCTGGCGTTTGCCAGGAGTTCTTTCGCAGCGTCTGTCGGCGCCTTGGTCACGAGCGCCTGTTCGGAGCGCGTGAGGTTGGTATTGGCCGGCGGGATGTAAGCGGAACTGACGGTGAGTACCATTTTTCATCTGTCCATGATGGGCGGGTTCGTTCAGGTTATCGGCGGTGCTGGATCCAACTTTAGAGATCGCTCCATGTCGCCAGCTTCGCAGCTTCTGGAAGCGGTGCATTCCGATGCCTGGGCTGATGATTGAATCCGTGGAAAGAATGACCACCCTTGATTGTTACCAAAGTATTTCATCGGCATTTCATCAACTTTTCTAAACGGTAGTCGATGGACTTACAGATTCCAGGGAGCAGTTTAGATATGAGAAACAATCAGCCGGTCACGCAACGTGAGATTTCGCTCGCACCTCAGCAAAAGCTGATTTCCACCACGGATACGCGAGGCGTCATCACGTATTGCAATGACACCTTCGTCGAGATCAGCGGATTCGACAAGGTGGACCTGATCGGCGCACCACAGAATATCGTTCGTCATCCGGATGTGCCGCCCGCCGTGTTTGCGCATATGTGGGCCGCGCTCAAGCAAGGCAAACCGTGGATGGGGATCGTCAAGAACCGCTCGAAAAACGGCGACCATTATTGGGTCAATGCCTACGTCACGCCTGTTTACGAAGGGAGCCAGGTCGTCGGTTACGAATCGGTACGAGTCAAGCCGACGGCCAGCCAGATCCGCCGCGCCGAAGCGCTCTACAAACGCATCAGGCTCGGCAAGGCAGCTGTCCCGGGTGTTGATCGGTGGTACCCCTTCCTGCTCAGTTGGGTACCGGTTCTGTTGATGGGTTTATTGGTCACAGTAGGCGGCGCCTTCCTCAATACCGCCATGGCGATGCTGCTTGCTGTCGGAATATCGATTCCGGTCGGGTTGATCATCTCGCGCCAGCAGAACAAAGGCGCGCTGCGTCTGTTGGAAATGGCCGAGGCATCAACCTCGGATGCGTTGCTGGCGAAAATGTACAGCGACGAGCGCGGCCTGCAGGCTCGCCTTGAAACAGCTTTCGAGAGCCAGGCATCCCGGCTCAAGACGTGCCTCACTCGCCTGCAGGACACCGCCGAGCAACTGACCGGTTTGGCTGGCAGGTCCGACGGCCTGGCCGCCGACAGTTCACGCGGGCTTGAACGCCAACGCGTCGAGACTGAGCAAGTGTCGGCCGCGGTGAATCAGATGTCGGCGACCACCCAAGAGGTCGCCAGTCATGTCCAGCGCACGGCTGACGCTACCCAGGAAGCCAACGTGCTGACCGGGCGCGGACGCGACGTGGCCCGTGACACCCGCCAGGCGATTCAGCGTCTCTCCGAGGTCGTGGGCGAAACCGGGCTGACGGTTGCGCAGCTGGCCAAGGACAGCAACGAAATCGGGACGGTGGTCGATGTCATCAAAGGCATTGCCGACCAGACCAACCTGCTGGCGTTGAACGCCGCCATCGAAGCCGCGCGCGCCGGAGACATGGGCAGGGGGTTCGCGGTGGTTGCCGATGAAGTGCGCCAGCTGGCACAGCGCACGACTGAGTCCACCACGCAGATTCATAGCCTGATTTCCAAGCTGCAGGTCTCCTCCAACAACGCCGTGAAAACCATGGAAAGCGGCCATCGACAAGCTGAGGAAGGCGTCGCCTGGGTGCTTGAGGCAGACAAAGCACTGATTGGTATCAGCGAAGCCGTGGCACACATCACCGACATGACCACCCAGATTGCCGCGGCGACAGAAGAGCAAACCGCGGTGGCCGACGAAATCAGCCGCAATATCACCACCATCGCGAACCTGGCAGACCAGACCTCCGAACAGGCCAGGCACTCCGCGGAACTGAGCAAGGAATTGACGCAAACAGCCATGACCCAGTACTCGTTGGTGGAGCGATTTAATCGCTAGTCAATCAACCGAATTGAATTCGCTTTGCCGAAGCTGGTGTTGCGAGGCGGACCGGGGTGACCTGGTCCGCTTCGGCGCGAAAACAATTCGACACCGACACGCCAGAGCATCTGTTCAAGCTGACCACCAGCTACCATTTCCAGAGCCCACTGAAAGAACTGCGCGTGGGCGGCAACGTCTCCTGGCAGAGCCGCATGTATAACTACATTCCGCTGGCTAACGGCTTTCCGGGGCAGATACAGCACGCCTCACTCAAGGCAAACAATTTGGATAATGCGGTTGTCGCCATCCAACGTCGTGCGGGTCCACTCTTCTATTATTTTTATCTGCTGGGGCGACAAATCGTAGCCAAAGCAAAAGTCTTCCGGTTTTGACCAGCCCATAAGTGCGGCTAATTGGTCAATGAAGACACTTGGGACTTCTACACTTTGTAACAGCTCTTCAGTCGTCGCGTTAAAAACTTCTACGGTTGGCTTCATTTGCTGCTTTCCTTGCTGTGCAGGCGGATATTTTCATCTGTTTCCACCTGAGACCGCCGCCATTGCTAAAAACGCCAAAGAAACCGTCTCAGTCAGCACTAACACCGATGTAATATTCCAAACCAGCGGGAAATTCCACATCTAAAAGCGCCTCAATTTTTTTTATTTGATCTTCTGTTATTGCCAGCTCTCCAGGGCTAAATTCGCTGAAGGATCTTTCCTCCGTTATCTGCGCTAGCGCTTCATTTTGCTCAGCGTCTTTTACGTCGAACTCGAACTGCAACGAGTCGTCTTTTTTATCATCCGGATAAAAACCTGTTATTGAAAAGTACGGCACAGCATTCACTCCTATTGTCTTGGGGTTTTTCTACCAGGCTTGGCAGGTTTCGTCTGACGACCTGTTAAATGGTCGTATTCCCCCAAATGGCTTCCTAATTTGTCAAATTTTTCCACAGCATTACTTTTGTAGTCCCATTCATAAATGCGTCCCTTCCTATCGACCCAGCGCCTTCTTTGTTGGCCGCCACCCTGTACGGAGGACTTTGACTTAACCCTGATCGCATCAGGAAAGGCCGGTAGCAGTTTCGGAGGTTCGTAATACTTATGATCCCCCGGAACACTCAAAACCACATAAACCGGCCGAACCCCCGAATCCACCGGAAACACCAGAATGAAATCCTTGTACTCCGGCGGATAGATCGGGTTGACGATGATGCTGTCCGCCACGGGCGTCGGCGGATAAATCCAGATGTGTGGCGTCTGAGGCGCGGCTTCCAAGGCCGGGATGCCGAGGGTGTCGGAGGGGTCGATGGCTGGGGTCCAGATCAGTTCGATGCCGTCGCCAAGGTCGGCGACGTATTGGTCGGCACGCGGCGTCAGCTGGATGACGTCGACCATTTCCCAGTCACGGTTCTGGCCGGTGTAGAAGCCATAGCCCTTGAGGCTGCCATCGGCCTGCTGCTCGATGCTCAGGCGCATGCGGCTGCGGGCCTGTTTGAGATTGCGCAGTTGGTCTTCGCTGTAGAGTGCGCTGTCGCCGAGGCTGGAGGGCCAGAGCAAGGCGACGATGCCGGTCAACAGTGCGGCGCCGACCGTGCCGCCGATGGCTCCGGCGGTTGACACTGCGGAACCGCCCAGTGCGAGCCTACCCATTGCGGCGGGTATCGCGCTTGAGCCAATCTGCTTCAGGGGAAGGGTTCCCGACGCGTCGGGGCTCCTGGCGCCAAGCCACATCAGGTCGCCGTACTGCTTGATCAGGTCCGGCGGAACAAAGCCGTTGGGGTTGCTGTAGTCAATGATTCCGTTGGGCAGCGCGCAGCTTTTGGCGAACACCGACCCGGTAAGGACGAGGGGAGTTCGCTCAACCTTGGCCCAACGTTGTTTTTCGTAAGCAGCCTGTCGGGCAAGCATGGCTTTGTGGCTACGCTGGAGTGCTTCGTACTCCGCCACCTCGCTGGAGGTCATGTCTCGATAGGAAACGCGGTGCCCTTCTCCAGAAGGTGGATTGCGAATTTTGGGCAGGTCTTTGGGGCGTGTGGTCACGAGTCGCGAATCTCATCCTGAAAATCCAGGACGGACGCTAACGCAAGGGGTAAGCGCGGCGATGTAGGACGCGTCTTGAATTGGCTACTCCGTTTTCCTCAAACGCCAGAGGGCCGGGGTCGAAATTTTTAGCGGAACCGCACAAAGCTGCTTATGAGTCTTTCCCAACAGTTTGCGAGTTCACTATCCTACGCATCCAACCCAAACGGACTTTGCCTAGATGCATCTGCGTTCAAGCTTGTTGTGCCTGTGCCTTTTCAGCAGCCTTGGCCAGGCCGCTGTCGACTGTTCTGCCCTGACGGAAAAGCTCTCGGGAACGGTCCCTGAATTTCATCCGTCAGTGCAAGGCGAGGTCATTGGCACCGGGCGCCTGCATTTCCACGAAGCGCCGGATGGGGCTTGCGCCAACAAGAAGATTTTCGTGATACCCGGCGACTCCCTCACCGTTTACGCCAGTCTTGAAGACGAGTCCTGGCTGGAAGTGAATTACATCGCCAAGGATGGCGAGGACTACACCGGTTGGGTGAAGGCAGACCGGGTACAGATTGGCGAACCTTACGGAGCTCAACCGGACACCGATGACGCGCCAGAGGCTGATGCCCAATAATCGGTCAGGTTGCTGTCGACCAATCATTCAGCCGACTCGGCGGTTGTTCCACCTCGTTCAAATTCACCGCTGCTTTGGGCTGGCGGCTTTCAGGAGATCTGCATTTGATTGGATATCGGTTCGAGCGCACCGCGCGGGGTGACTTGCACATCCACTCGCTCAACCGGGTGCAGAGCGTATTCGTGTTGTTTACCAGTGCGCTGGCCTTGATCTTTCCCGTGGGAGCCGTGCTGGCGATTGCCACTGCAGACTCGTCGCTGGTGGGCCTGGACCCACTGACCTTGCTGCTGATGGTGCTCGGGCTGCTGTTGATTCCTGCCCTGGGCCTGGCGCTGCTGGTTTACACCGGCACCCGCGAAACCCTGCTGCTGTCGCGCGTCGACGCTGAAGGCAAGCGTCGCACCCGAAACTTTTTTGGACGCCGTGAGCGGGTGCGATCGGTGTTCAGGATCGACACCGTCAAATACCTCGAACTTCGCCGCCACCCGGAGGCCGAGCCAGCCCGCACCCAGCTATGGCTGGTGCTGCGCGATGGCACCGAACACCGTCTGACGAGCGACAACGTTCCGGTAGTGCCGGGAAGCAAACGCACTGACCTGTGGCTGCGTGAGCTGGCCGACTACCTGCAAGTGACAGTGCCCAGCGAGGTCATGATCGGTTCGACGGCCGTTGCGAAGGCAGCCTACCGGCCTGCTCCAACCCCGGCGAAGATCGCCAGGCAGCGCAAAGCAAAGGCGCCGACGCCTTCGGCTGAGACGACTGAGCAACTGGGCACCCCCGTCCGCGCCCTGCTCGCCCTGCTTGGCGCCTTCCTGGCTGTGTATGAGCTGACCCGCATCATCACGTGGGTGCCTTCGCTGTTTACCGGACGGCTGCGCATTGGCATCAGTCGCCCGACGACCTTCTACTGGGCCGAGGAGCCGATGACCTTTTCCTTTCACATGCTTATCGGCGTCGCCGAGCTGCTGATCATTGGCGTCATCGCCTGGGGTTGTTTGCGCGTGGCGATCGAGGGGCGGATGAAGTCCGATCGTTGAGGGCGGTTGATTCCACTCGGTTGCGTAGCGGCAGCAAAAAACTTGGGGCCGCTACGCGACCCAGCGGGAGCAAGCTCCCTCGCCACGGGGGCTGAGGTGGATTAATTATTTCTGAGCGCCAGAAAAACCTGTGGGAGCGAGCCTGCTCGCGAAAGCGGTCCTACACGGCTGACCACCGCCATCGCGAGCAGGGCTAACGGTCCGCGCTATTCATCAACAAGCCGAAAACCGAATTCCCGCCGTAACACCGCCACGACCTGCTCGACAGACGGCCCCTGTATCGGCGGAGGATCAGGACGCTCGCAAAATTCCCGCCAGACAAAGAGCGTCAATTCCGCACCATCGGTCTGAGGCAAACTGCTGTCGATCGAGCCGAAAGTCTGCAGCAGCCGGTACCTGTCGTCGTTCCAGAACAGCGCTTCGACCCAGTGATAAACCGGAATGAAATGGAAGTGGATGGAGTAACCAGCGTCATGACCAAAACGGCCGATGTACAGTCGTCTTGGTTGCAGGCAGGTTTCGATGGCGTGCTGGATTCGCGCTTGCAATACACCCAACTCCGCCAGCGCTTCAGCCGACAGCGATGCCAAGGCATTCGTCATCTGTTTTGCGCTGAGCATCAGGTAGCCGGGCAGTGCACTGTCCACGCGGTGATTGATGAGCCAATGCTCTGATTCATGAACGACAAAGCGAGGCGATATTTCCATCGGATGACCTTGATGAAGTTGGGGACGGCAAATCAAGGCAACTTACAACCCGCCTCCACTGGACGCAGGCGTTCCCGCCAGGAAATCCGCTATCAACGATACGACCCCCTGTTGAATCACCCAACGATCACGCCCGTTTTCGCCGTCCCGGCAAATGATGCCATCGCCTGGCACTTCTTCTTCGAGCATTGCCTGCGCGCCAGGTTTGCAAATCGACATGAAACTGAAATGGCTGGCGTCGCTGATTTCCACATAACGGCTGGACACCGGCGGCAGGCGCCTGGCGAGGTCGGCGGACTCCAACTCGGCGGGAAGTTCGCGCGAGGGCACGCCGGCAGCAATCACCAGGGCGGGCACCGGCAGCGCGGAGAGGCTTTCATCGGTCAGGCCTCGCGACAGGCCCAGATCCAGAGTGATCACGGCCGTGACGCGTTTGTCGCGCCAGTCGGCGGCCAGCGCGGCTTTCGAGTCCGGACTACTCGCCGGATTCATCTGCCCGTAGACGGTGCAGCTGGCTAGCTGCGGATGGGTTTTGCAATCGTCGGCGAAGCGGTCCGGATCAAAACGGGCGCCGGCCATTTCCAGGGCGGTCCAGCCACCGAGTGAATGGCCCACGACTGCGACGCGATGATTGGCAACCTGGCCGAATTTTTCCGGTTGGGTCGTGACCTCATCGATGGTTCGGCGCAGATCAACGGACCGCTGCCATAACTGCGCCGCTGCTTGCGGACTGCGGTCATAGGTGGTGGTGCCAGGATGATTGACGGCCGCGACGATGTACCCCTTACGGGCCAAGGCACTGGCAAGCCAGACCTGATTGCTCCAGTTGCCCCTGTATCCATGAGAAAGCACCACCAGGGGATGCTCACCGGCAGACGGCGGCGCGTCACGAACGGCAGATGCGCCGACAAATACCGCGTTATCGGCGATCAGTTGCGGGGTTGCGGCAGTCGCGCCGGGGTACCAGACGACCATTTCCAACAGCCGGTCATCCTGCAGATTCGACACTGTCGAAGAGCGAAAGCCGACAGGGTTTTCGTCAGCGAATACGGAGGTGGCCAGGCAAGCCAGAAACAGAGCCGCAAAAGCATTGTTCAATGTCGTCTTCCTTGATCGGACAAACAGTTGAGTTGCGCGGGGCATTAAAGCCTAATTCCGTACCGCCGTGCCTGACTTTCACTTTCAAACAAACTCAGCCCACCACTCAGCCTCTCCACGGCGCAATAACACCCTCGACCAAGGCAAAAGCCCGGCTCACGAAACCATTGAAGCGCGCCGCATCACGTCGTATCCCGGCCTGTTGCCCGCCAATCAGGCACAGATGGGCCATCTGCCCGATGACCTCCGCCTGACCGGGCGCCGGGGCCAAGCGGCGACACGCCTGTATCGCAAAGGCCAATCGTCTTGCGTCGACACGCTGCTGGAACTCGGCAACCAACGGATCATGCAGCGACCAGGCGCGGATGGACACTTCCCGCCCAGGTTGTTTCTGCGCGGCGATTTCCAGGTAGCGCTGCAACGTCTCTCGCGCGCTCCGACCCTGGCCCGCATAAGCAAGCATGCGCCCCGTGTAGTCCTCTTCCCAGGCAGCCAGCAAAGCGCGGACAAAGTCTTCGCGATTGCGAAAATGGTGATAGAACGAGCCACGGGTCACATTCAATCGACGCGCCAGGCTTTCGGCCGAGACGCCTGCGTGGCCTGCCTGGTCGAGGGCCTCGAAGCCTGCCGCGATCCAACGGTGACGAGTCAGTTTTTCCATGGTTACTTCGCTCCCTCTCAATGCACCGTACAGACTGTGTAGGGTGCCAAACCGATCGATACGCTGCGAACACCTGCATAGAAGGCCGTTGCGTTTTGCACGCCAGCATTTTCATGGAGTTCGCCTTGAAGCAAATCGCCCTGATCGCTTTCGACCAGTTCACCGACATCGACCTGTTCCTGATGTGGGACATCTTAGGCCGCAATACGCAAGACTGGCACGTAAGAATTCTGGCCTCCAGCCCTGTCGTGACATCGGCGCACGGCTTGGCGGTTTCGGTGCACGGTCCTCTGTGCGAGGCCAATGGCGCGGACGCGGTATTGTTCGTCAGTGGCAAACAAGGCATACCTGCCGCGCTTGCAGCTGCGGACTTCCTACCGTCGTTTGAACTCGATGCCCGACGCCAGCGAATCGGCTCGATCTGCGCCGGGGTGTTTATTCTCCAGCGGCTTGGGCTGCTGCCCGACGGCCGGGCAACCACCCACCCGGAGGCTCGCTCGGGCCTGCTGGCCCTGGGAATCGAGCCCGTGGATCAGCCGCTGGTTTGCCACGGGAATGTCGCCACGGCAGGCGGATGCCTTGCCGCGCTTTACCTGGTGGGATGGCTGGTTGAATCCTGGTTCGATGTCGAGAAGCGCCGCGCAACCCTGCTCCCCGTCCTGCCGGCCGGGCAGCAAGCACTCTTCGATATCCTGATCGGGCTCAGCATCCGACAAGGTCAGATCCAGAGAATTGGGTCCAGGCCAGGCGCTTAAACAGCAATCTCAACCGGCCTTGTTCCACTCACCCACCATCGCCTCATAAACCTCCTGGCAAGCGAACTCCGCGGAAACCTGCGCGTCGGCAAACACCTGTTCGCCAGTCGTGGTCAGACAGGCGTAGCCCACGCGCGCATCTCGAGGATCGCTTTGTCGGGAAACCAAGCCTATTTTTTCAAGCGACAGCAGGGACTTGGTCACCGCCGACGCAGTCAGGCCCATGCAATCGGCCAGGTCAGCGCGTCGAAGCCGGGAGTTGTGGGCATGCTTGAGGTGGTAAAGAATCATGAAGTCGCTGAAGCTCAGGCCATGCACGGCGGAAAGCTTGGCATCGACCCGCCGCGCGGCTGAGGTGTAGGCGCGTGACAAGCGGATACAGCGATCAAGCATCGATCCGTTCGCGGTCGGTTCAGTAGGTGAATTTACAGACATTGCAAAACGCTCCAGCGCTAAGGGGAAAGACATCAGATCGACCCGGCTTCCAGTTACCAGGTGAACGTGGATTTGCCTGCACCCAGAGGACCGAACGGCAACCCGTACCAATTCAGAGCAGCCCTACCTTCCAGATACTTGACCACTACAGCATCTAGAAACCAGATCCAAGCGTCAAGCGTCTTTTGCCGCACGCTCCCGACATGCCTCCCCGAACGCCCGGAAAATCGTCCGATAATCCACGTTATCCATAACCTCCCACTCCGGATGCCATTGCACCCCCAACGCAAACGCCCGGCTGCCCTCCACCGAAAGGCCCTCCACCAACCCATCCTCGGCCACGGCCTCGACGCGCAAGCCCTGCCCCACCCGCGCGATGCCCTGGCCGTGGACTGAGTTGACCTCGATCACGTCCTTGAGGCCCAGCCGCGCCAGTACGCCACCGGGCCGCACCGTCAAGGCGTGGTTGCGGGCGTACTGTTCCTGGACCGGTTCATTGCTCGGCGGTTCATGTTCGGCGCCCGGGCCGTCGAGTTGTTGATGGAGCGAG
The DNA here is from genome assembly GCF_051132075.1 of Pseudomonas sp. R3-56. Taxonomy (NCBI): domain Bacteria; kingdom Pseudomonadati; phylum Pseudomonadota; class Gammaproteobacteria; order Pseudomonadales; family Pseudomonadaceae; genus Pseudomonas; species Pseudomonas sp. R3-56. Next base: position 3,961,752 of record NZ_CP071657.1, read on the forward strand.
CCGCCAAAGGCGACGTTCATTTCCTGGAAGCCGCGGCAGATGCCGAGCACCGGCAGGCCGGCCTCGACGGCGGCGCGCCAGAGCGGCAGCGCCAGGTTGTCGCGGGCCGGGTCGTGCTCGGTGCCCGGCGGGCTCGGGGGGCCGTCGTAGTGATGGGGTTCGATATTGGACGGCGATCCGGTGAAGAGCAGGCCGTCCAGGCCGGCGATGATGCGGGCCGGATCGAGCAGCGCCGGAAACACCGGCAGGATGACCGGCAACGCGTCGGCGGCGGTGGCCACGGCCTGGGCATATTTGTCATTGCTGAGCTGGACGGTGTGTGGGCCGACTTTGCCTGAGCAGGCGATGATTCCGATCATGGGTGGACGAGACATGGGATCCCTCTTTTTCGAGTCTCAGACGTTTAAGAATCCGATTGCCGCGCGGGTCCGGTTGTTCCATTTCGATGACCACCGCCACGGATCGAACCCCAGGGCTGAACGAAGCTCGCGACACAACGGTCGGAACAGCAATCCCCGACCAAGAAAACTCACCCCATGCCCATACGATCCGCCGCCCTCGTCACGCTGTTCGCCTTGTCTGCCAGCAGCCTTGCAGTGGCGCAGGAACCGCTACGCCTGGAAGGCCTGAAACGCTGCGGCGACTTGCTGGAAAACCAGCGCCAGGAATGGTGCCTGACCGCGCGTGGGCTGGGTGACGCAACACCGCAACTGAAACTGGGCGAGAAAATGATTCCGGCCGGCAGCGTTCAGCGTGACGGGAACAACCTCCGCCTGCGCCTGGACCGCGCCGACTACCAGAGCGGCCCGCTCTGGCTGGAGGACGGCCCGCGGGCCAGCAACGCCGCCTGGCTGACGTTACGCACCAGCCACGTGGTGGCCGCCGGGCCGAACGAAGTGGCGAAGAACATGGACGGCCTGACCACCTATGTGGACCTGGTGAGCGTGCTCATCGAGGAAAGTCATGACGGCCGCCAGGAGGCTGAACGTCTCGCAGCCAAATACGGCGCGAAGGTGGTCGGCAGCATCGCCCCGCTGAACGTTTATCAGCTGCGCCTGCCGGCCAAGGACCTGGTCGAGCGCGATGCGTTGGTGCTGCGCCTGGGCGGCGAGACCAGTGTCGATGCGGTGGTGATAGAGGAGTCCGCTGCCGAAGAGACCGAGCAAGCGCCCGCCCAGCCAGAAGAGCCGAAGAAGCCGGCCAAGGACTCCGATGAATGGGCGGCGAATCGCTTCCTCGATGCGGTGCACTATTACCAGCGGCGCATCCCCGGGCAGCAGGCGCCGATCCGACCGCAGCCGGTGCGCATCGGCCTGATCGAGCGCGACGTGGATTTCGACACGGCGGATTTCGCCGATTACCTCGGCGCCTGCTCAATGCCGCGAACCTGCGTCTATGCCCGCGATGCGGACAAGCCGGACAACCACGGCACGACGGTCGCCGGCATCCTCGCCGCGCGCTGGAACGATGGCGGCAACAGCGGCTTCCTGCGGGGCCTGGACAAGGCCAGCGGCGGCTTCGAGGTGATTGTCGAGCGCAATTCCGACGCCGGGATCACCGCCAACATCGCCGCTTCGGTGAACCTCGTCGAGGACGGCGTGCGGGTGCTCAACTGGAGCTGGGGCATTCATCGCGTTGGCGCGAAAAACGTCAAGGGTGACGAGGTCGATTCGTTGCTGCGCTCGGGCATCGCCATGAGCGGCTACGAGGAGTTGCTGGAGGAGTTTTTCCTGTGGCTGCGCAAGGAACATCCCGACGTGGTGGTGGTGAATTCCGCCGGCAACGGCTCGTCATACTCGGGCACCGATGAATACCGCCTGCCCTCCTCGTTCATCACCGAACAATTACTGGTGGTCGGCGGGCATCAGCGCAGCGAACGCGCCGGGGTTGCGGTCGATGATCCGGCCTACGCAGTCAAGCGCGACTCCTCGAACGTCGACATGCGCGTCGACATCACCGCCGCCGCGTGCACCCACGCCTCGACGGTCAATGCCGGCGAGGACGGCGCGGTGCATTGCGGCACGTCCTACGCCACGCCAATGGTTACCGGCCTGCTGGCGGCGATGCTGTCGATCAATCCGCAGCTTCATCCCGAGCAGCTGCGTATGCTTCTGCGCCGTAGCGCCATGACCATCGGCGATAATCACGACTTCGAACAAATGGATGGCGAAGACCTCACCGCGCCCATCCTGCCGTCAGAGCGCAACTACCAGCTCAACGACAAGGACGTCGGTCGCTCGGCGCGGCTGGACATGCAAAAGGCCCTGGATCTGTCGGTACAGAGTCGCGATCGGGTGCGTTGATTCGTAGGGTCACAGGCCCCAAGGCGGCGCCGGGCTGAACCTCGCCTCGATCCACTGCTTGAAAGCGACCACCACGGCACTGGGGAACTTGGCCGACGGCCTGACCAGATAAACCCCGCCGGCGGTGTCCAGGTGCCAATCGGGGAGTACATGCAAGAGCCTGCCGGCGGCGATCTCACGACTCATCAACCAGTCGCCGGCGCCGAGTATCCCGGCGTCGGCGCAGGCCGCCGCCAGCAGTGATTCACTGTCGTTGGCGGTGAGGTTGCCTTTCGGCGTGACTGTCTGCAGTTCGTTGCCACGATGGAGCCGCCATTGAGGAAAAGACGCCAGGCCGCTGAAGCGCAGGCAGTTATGGCTGGCCAGGTCCTGCGGCGTCCGGGGCATGCCATGTTTTTCCAGATAGGCCGGTGAAGCGCAGAGGATGCGCCGGTGATCGCTCAGTTTCTTGGCGATCAATCGGTTGTCATCCAGTTCGCCAATCCGGATCGCCGCGTCAAAACCTTCATCAATGATGTCGACCAGGCGTTCGCTATAGTCCGCGATGATCGAAACCTGCGGATATGCCTCGAGAAACCCCGGCAATATCGGGCCGAGCCAACGCCTGCCCATGGCGGCGGGCAATGCCAGTCGCAACGTGCCGCGAACCTCGCTGGCGCCCTCGGCCGCTTGCGCCTGAGCTTCATTCATCAAGTCGATGGCCGAGCGCAGGCGCTGCTCCAGCTTGACCCCGACGTCGGTAATCCGCACCTGTCGGGTGGAACGCTCCACCAGCCGCACGCCCAGGCGCTTTTCCATCGCCGCGAGCCGTTTCGAGATGATGGTCGGGTGCCGTTGCAAAAGCCGGCCGGCCGCCACGAATGAGCCCTGCGCGGCCACGGCCAGGAACGCAGCGATTTCATCGCTGTGCTGGTTATTCAAGACATCAAGATTCATGGTTTCAGGATGATCGCCCCCGATGAACGCCCCGACTCCAGATCGGCATGGGCCGATGCTGCGTCAGCCAGCGCATAGCTTGCCCAGATTCGCGGCTGGATGACAGCCGAATCGATCGCGGCCAGGACATCCTGGGCCCGCGCCTGGTATTCATCGACAGTCGCGGTATGCGCGGCCAGCGAGGGACGGGTCAGGAACAGCGAACCCTTGGCATTGAGTGTCGCCAGCTCGACGGCCGCCGGCGCCCCCGATGAAGCGCCGAACGACACCAGCAGGCCTCGGGGTCGCAGGCTGTCCAGGGAGGCTTGGAAAGAGACCCGCCCGATCGGGTCGTAGACGACATCGACTTTCTGCCCACCGGTAATACGCGCGACATCCGAAGCCAGGCTGTCGGCGTCGAACACCAGGACCTCGTCGCAGCCCAATGCCTTGGCTTTTTCGACGCTGGCTTGCCTGGAGACCACGCCGATCACAAACGCGCCCAAGTGCTTGGCCCACGGCACCATGATCGCCCCCAGCCCGCCTGCCACTCCGTAAAGCAGAAGGGTGCTGCCCGGCCCGACGGGATAGGTGCTTTTCAGCAGGTACTGCGCCGTGATGCCCTTGAACATCAGCGCCGCCGCGTCTTCGAACGACAGCGCATCGGGAATCCTGACCAGCCGCTGCGCCGGATAAAGCCGGGCCGACGCATACGCGCCTATCGGGCCCGTGGCGTAGGCGACGCGATCTCCGACTTTTACGTTGCTGACATCGGCACCCACGGCCGCCACACGCCCAGCACCTTCAAGCCCAAGGCCGGAAGGCAAGGGAATCGGCACCGCGCCCTTGCGCTGGGTAACGTCGAGAAAATTCACCCCGATCGCTTCCTGCTCGAGCCAGACGTCGCCCGGCCCTGGCGACTGTTCGGGCACTGCTTGCAGCGTCAGTACATCGGGGCTGCCGAATTGGTTGAACCGGATCGCAGCTGCCATGTTCATTTCTCCCTCGGTTGGAAATCGACTTCACCAGACGGAGCCAGTGTGAGAAGCGATCCCGAAATGAACAAGACAGGCGGATTGCAGATCATTGCTGCACAACATGCAGCAATTACGCTTTGCTCCGGCTGCCTACTCTCCGGCAACCGCCTCGCGAACAAATGCCTCATAGCTGCGCAGCGGACGGCCGAGGATGGCCTGCAACCGGTCGACGGCGCCTTCGCTGGTCATGCCGAACTGCTGGATGCCGGCCATCATCAGGCGCATGTCATAAGCCAACCAGGCGGGACCGAACGAAGCCATCTGCGCTTCGAAGGCCGCCACATCGTCACCGCCGTAGGCAATCTCGCGCCCCAGCGCGGCGCTCCAGATCTTCGCCACCGACGCCCCGGTCAGCGCTTGCGGGCCGACCAGGTCCAGGGTGATCCGCTCCAGCGGTGCCGAAGCCCTGTCACGGCGCAGCAACTCGGCCACGGCGACATCAGCGATATCGCGCGCATCGACCATCGAGACGCCCGCCGAGCCGATCGGCATCGGGTACACCGAGTAGTCCTGGATCGTTTGCTGGACCATGCGTTCGTTTTGCATGAAGTAGGCCGGGCGCAGGATCGTCGCGGCGATGCCGTGGCTTTCGATCATGCGTTCAACCGTGTGCTTGCCGGTGAAATGCGGGACGCTGGTGAACCGGTCGGCGTGGATCACCGAGAGGTAGACGACGCGCTCGATGCCTGCCTCTTGGGCGAGGTTCAGGGTGATCAGGGCTTGGGTGACCTCATCGGGCGTCACGGCGTTGAGCAGGAACAGCGTACGTACCGACGACAGCGCAGCGCGCAGCGACGGGACATCGGTGAGGTCCGCGACAACTTCCGTGACACCGGCCGCAAAGGCGCGTTTACCCGTTTGGCGCACCAGGGCTTTCACCTCGGCGCCCGCGTCGGCGAGGCCTTGCGTGACGAGTGAACCGATGGTGCCAGTGGCGCCGATGACGAGAATGCTCATGTGAATCTCCAGAAGTGGATGCAAGTGGATGAATCGAACCGCGTTGGAAAAAAGATAAGCTGTTGCATCCGCAAAACGAAGACCACAATATGTAGACGCCGTGTCTCAAATCTGGAACAGCGATGAACTTGAATGCACTGATCGATTTCACACTCGTCGCCAGCAGCGAGGGATTGGGAAAGGCAAGCAGAGCAAGCGGCCGGTCCAAGGCGACCTTGTCGCGGCGCATCTCCGAGCTCGAAGAGCAATTGGGTGTGAGGCTGATCGAGCGCAGCGCGCAAGGCCTGAAGCTGACTGAAGCCGGCGAAACACTGCTGGCCCGGGCCCAGGGGCCGCTGGCCGAGGTGGCGGAGGCGTTGACGGCCGCGCGTGACGGAGGGTCGACGCCACGAGGACGCCTGCGAGTCGCCTCCCCGGTGCTGTTCTCGCAGTTGGCGATGGGTCGGATCGGTGCCGAGTTTTGTGCGGCCTACCCGCAAGTCACCCTCGAAGTAGTGGCGGAAGATCGGCTGGTGGACCTCGTCGAGGACCAATTCGACGTCGCCATCCGGATCAATCCGAGCCCGGACAGCAGCCTGGTCGGGCGCTGCTTCGCCAAGGACCGGCTGGTGGTCGTGGCCGCCCCAGGCATACCCAGGCCAGAACCCGGAGCGATCCGCCCGGTTCCCGCCATCGTGATGCCGAGCTTCCAGCCCACCCACTGGACGCTCGATGGAGGGGAACTGGTGCTGGAGCCCATCCCCAATCTGCAGTTTTCCTCATTCCTGATGATCCGCGACGCCGCGATCGCCGGCGGTGGTGCTGCGCTCATTCCCCAATCGATCGCGTGGGACCAACTGGCCCGCGGTGAGTTGGTCCAGTGGGGCACCGTGACCGGCGTCGAACCGCAACTCTGGGTCTTGCACACATCCAGGCGCCTGGCGGCGCCAAAGGTCCGCGCCTTCGTCGATTTCCTTTGCGCCAGATACCCGGACATGTCGTTGGTGCTCAAGGGATAGGCGCAGCCGTTCACAAAAGACGACGCGGGAACCCGAACCCTAGCCACCGCCCCCTTTCGCACTTACGATACGTCACCGCAGCCGCTTCCCAATCGGACAAGCCGAGTAGAAAACATGAATCGCCGTAAAAAGATCAACCAGCTACTCAAGGCCAACGCAAAGAAGGCCAGTGCCAAGCTGGCGCCGAAGAGCAAGGACCGATACATCAGCAAAGCCGACCGACTGAAGCTGGCGGCTGAGGCCGATCCAGAGGTGACCGTTTCCCCTGAAAGCTGATCCTTGCCTGTGACAGGCATCAGCACCCCGTCACGCCTCCCTCGAATGGACTTCCCGGAGACACCCGTGCAACGTCTTATCCTTGGCATCGCCTGCATCGCACTGGCCGCTTGCGCCAACCAGCAGTCCCGCACAGCCCCGGTCAATGCGCCGGCATTCACGTTCCGCAGCGTATCGTTGGAGGCCGATGGTCTTCCGGTCATCAACCCGGACGTGCTGAAAAGTATCGAACAACTCGGCATGCCGGCGCCGGCCAAGACGCTGAGCTACGTGGAACTGGCCGGCACCGTCAACTACCCCAAGGAAAGCCGGCCGGAGCGTACCGAATATTTTCTGTCGAGCGACCCTGCCACCCGCCAACTGCGCATCACACACAAAAGCGAAAACCTCGACGGCCGCATGATCAGCTGGCGTGGCCTGCTCACGTTGTCAGGCCTGGAGCAGGCCAAGGCGTCTCGGAACACCGCAGTGATCGACAGCCTGAGTTTCCGCGGTGATTGGCAACACATGCCGGTGGGCGGTCAATTGGGTTTCACCCGACAAGGCAGTCTCACCAGCAACATCATCGGTACGTTGGGCACGGAGCCGAAAGTCGTCGACTGTCGCATCGACCGCGAATTGCCGGCCAAACAACTGAACCCGGCGCTGAGCGGCCAGGCCAAGGCCATGAGCTGCCAGGAACAGCGCCCGAGCCCCGGCCCCGTCCCCTTCGATCACTATTACTATCTGGTCGACTACGGCTTCTTTTTCCATGCCAGTACCGACAAAAGCGACTCCACTTCCATCGACATGCACATCAAGAGTGTGAAGTAGATGACCACCAACCCCATCGATCCACTGGCGCTTCAGCGCATCACCGCCGCCCACGGCACCCTTGAGGGTGCGTCGTACTTCGACGCGGAAGAAAGCCTGGTCCATGACCTGTTTCCTGATCGCATCGTTTTCCAGACCAACTACCTGGACCACAGCAGTTATGCAGTGGATGTCGTCGAAGGCGCGGTCCGGGTGCGCAAGACGCGGCTGGACAATTACCACCGGGGCCACAAGGCCCAAGTGATCGATGACGACATGGACGATGACGACTGGGCCGAACTTGGCAGTCTCTGGCAGCGTTTGAGCCTCGACCTCGACACCCAAGGCAACGGGCCGCCCGTGGATCTGGCCGATACGCTGGCCGACCTGTTCGATGGACTTTTCGAAGAGGCGCAGGCGCAAGCGCTGATCGACAATATGCCGGCCCCTACCGGCGAGTGGGATTGGGCCTGGACGCAAGTGCAATCGGCGCTTTCCGAGGCCGGGCAGCTGGCTGAATTCGAATGGAAGGAATGGTCGTCCTCAGGCGTCTACGCCATCAATGCCCTCGCCCCGTTAAAGCAACTGAGCATCGAAATCCCTGCCCCGGACAGCAAGACCGTTGACGCCGTGAACCGCGCCGACGATTGGGAGCGCGCACTGCTGCAGTACTTCAACGCGCAGCTGGAACCCCACGATTTGAAGCTGCTGGCCATCGGCACGCATTTCGATGAATACCAGGCATTTGCCTGCCTGCCCATGAACGGCCTGGGCCTGGTCAATGCGTTGGAAATCCTCGGCAGGCTGGGCATCGTCTATAAATACTAAGCCTCTGGTGCGGCGATATCTCGTCGTCGCACAAACGTCCTCGAGCCTCGGATATACCATGAAAAATTGTGTTTACTGCGGAGCCCTTATTCTCGCTGATAACGGTGAGTGCAAACGCTGCTCCGAGGCGATGAGGCAGACAGCCGCCGAAACGCTCCCGCCGAGTTCCGGGACGCCGAGGTGGGTGAAAGTCGTCAAGTGGCTGTTTATCGGGCTGCTGGCAGCGGTGCTGATTGCCGCAGCGGTGATCGCCTGGGTGATCAAATCGTTGGGGCCGATGCCTTCGTTTGGGTGATCCCCGCCAACAATTGCAATTGCGTTTGTGGCGAGGGAGCTTGCTCCCGCTCGGCGGCGCAGCCGTCGTAATACCCAACACGCGGTATACCTGCAAAACCGCATCCGGCCCATTGGGACTGCTACGCAGTCCAGCGGGAGCAAGCTCCCTCGCCACAGTGATCTTGCAGGTATCTGGAGCCCTGAGGTCTCTGAGATTCTGCAGGTATCTGAATTCCCCATAGTTGCTATCGACGCCAGCGCCGTTCTCGTTGCGCTGCGCTCTCTCTAATCTGCCCACCAACGCGATCGATGACGATCCCGGCAGATCAAAACACCCCTTATGGAGAGAGAAACGATGAACACCTTCAACCGCACCCTGGCTGTCGCAACCCTGGCCCTGGCCACCCTCGGCGCCGAGGCGGCGACGCCCGTACAAGCCGGTGCCCCGGCCTCGGCCGTCGGCAGCGTGGTGCAGTCGTCCAGCTACATCACCACCAAGGATGGCGTGCAGCTCTATTACAAGGATTGGGGCCCGCGCAATGGCCAGGTCGTCACCTTCAGCCACGGCTGGCCGCTGGACTCCGACAGCTGGGAAGGCCAGATGATGTTCCTCGCCTCCAAGGGCTACCGCGTGATTGCCCACGACCGTCGCGGTCATGGTCGCTCCAGCCAGCCGTGGGAAGGCAACGACATGGACCACTACGCCGACGACCTGGCGGCGGTCATCGAAGCGCTGGACCTGAAGGACGTGACCTTGGTCGGCTTCTCGACGGGGGGCGGCGAAGTGGCGCGTTACATCGGTCGCCACGGCACCGGTCGAGTCAAGAAAGCCGTGCTGGTGTCCTCGGTGCCGCCGCTGATGCTCAAGACCGACACCAACCCCGGCGGCTTGCCACTCGAAGTCTTCGACGGCCTGCGCAAAGCGTCCCTGGAGAACCGTTCGCAGCTGTACCTGGACATCGCTTCCGGCCCGTTCTATGGCTACAACCGCAAGGGTGCCAAGCCATCCCAAGGCCTGATCCAGTCGTTCTGGGCGCAGGGCATGCAAGGCGGCAGCAAGAACACCTATGACTCGATCGCGGCGTTCTCGGCGACCGACTTTCGCGGCGACTTGAAAAAATTCGACGTGCCGACGCTGGTGATCCACGGTGACGACGACCAGATCGTGCCCATCGATGCCTCAGGCCGGGCTTCGGCGGCACTGATCAAGGGCGCTCGGCTGATCGTCTACCCAGGCGCGCCGCACGGCTTGACCGAGACGCACAAGGATCGCCTGAACCAGGACCTGCTGACTTTCCTCAAGGAATGACCCCCCGGATAACGATCGCGAATAACTGGGTGGGAGATAACCTGTGGGAGCGAGCCTGCTCGCGAAGGCAGCAGCAGATTCAACACCTCTGCAAGCTGTGCCACCGCTTTCGCGAGCAGGCTCGCTCCCACATTCATCCACTCAATCATTCATTTGTGCTCAAAGCCCTTCTCCGGAAGGGCTTTCGCGTTGGAGCGCCGCTTCCACCGCCGCCTTGTCGATGACCGACCACACGCGAACGATTTTGCCGCCATCGAAGGTGTAGAACACATTCTCGGAAAAGCGAATCCGCCGGCCATCGGTCTCAAGCCCGAGAAACCGGCCGCGCGGCGAGCAATCGAACAGCAGCCGGGCCCCGGCATCCGGCGGTTCGACCACCAGCACGTCGATAATAAAACGCAAGTCCGCAATGGTCCTCACGTCGTTTTCCAGCATCGCCCGATAGCCCGCCAAACCCACCGGTTCGCCGTTGTATTGCACGCTATCGTCGACAAAGTCACCCAGCGCCTGCCAGCGACGGGCATTCAGGCAGTCGATGTAATTGCGGTATTGCTCGGCCAGGTCCATTTCCAGTTCCTCGGTTCCCAAGGCGTATTTGGGCTGACCACAGAGGATGGGCAAGGTTCTGGGCCGCCATCGCGAGCAAGCTCGCTCCCACATTGGATTCGGGACGGCCTTCGATCCTATGTCCACCGCCAAGCCCTTGTGGGAGCGAGCCTGCTCGCGATGGCGTAACACCGGTGAGCAAACAAGCCCTGTCCAACCTTCACGCTGCACTATGACTGCCTGGTCCAGTCATTGAGGGAAATCAAATGACACTGAATTCGTCGAAGCAGCCCTTGGATTGTCCCATCCGGCCCCAGAGAATGATCGCCCAAATTCGGCAGGGCTCATCAATGCGGCAAATCAGCATCAACGGAAAACCACTCAGGGGCCTCCACCGTCGCCTTCGCTCGATCGAGCGCTGGGCATCGGGCTTTGAAGGCAATTTTTATCCGAGGCCGGAAGACAGGCGCTATGCAAACTGGAAGATTCCGGTCCACGAACTCCTCGTCGAAGGCGATCGAGCCAGGATCGAAGCCCAGGCCTTTTGTATGCAGCAACTGCTTGAAGCTGCAACACATCTGTCCAGTGCCGCAGACCGTTCACAGGGCTACTACCGAGTCGCGTGCCTGCTGACATGGCCATGGGTGTTTGAAAGCGAAGTCACGATTTTCTACGACCAGGACTACTACCTGCGTTTTCTCGGCGAGGCTAACGCGCTGGAACCGCAACGGCTCAGCGACAGGCTCGCGTTGCACGTTCCCATGCACTTCATCGAGCATGGACATGAGGTCACTCGACCTTACGACGAAAACAAAGTCCAACAGTGGTGCATAGGGGAGCCAGCCTGAGGCTCTGCTTGGCCAGGAGCACCCTACCCCTCGAACCGCCCCGTGCCCTCGCGATCATGTTCATAGCGCCGTGAGAGTGGAAACGCCGGCAACCAGGATTCGCGGCGCACGGTCCAGCTTTCGTAGGTGGGCATCAGTTGGTCGGGCGCATCCAGCGTGCCCAGGTTGACTTCGACCTCGTCGCCGCTGCGGGCGAAGACGGACGAACCGCAGTGGGGGCAGAAAAAACGTCCGGCGTAATCCCGGGTTTCACCGCTGACGGTCACCGCGTCCCGGGGGAACACGGCGGCGGCGAAAAACAGTGCGCCATGGTGTTTGCGGCAGTCCAGGCAGTGGCACAGGCCAACCCGGTATGGGCGCCCTGAAGCTTCAATGCGCACGTTGCCGCACAGGCAACCGCCAGTGAACCGGTCCATCGTCGATCTCCTCTGCATTCGAGAAAATTTTCATGACACAGGCCGATCAATAATAGGCGCATGTTGCGCCATCAGCTCCACCACCCAGTCGATGAATACCCGCAGCTTGGCGCTGATGTGCCGGTTCGGCGGGTAAGCCACGTAAAGCGGCATCGACTCCAGGCGCCAGCCTTCGAACAGCGGCACCAGCGCGCCTTGCGCTTCGTGTGGGCGGGACATGTACTGGGGCAGCCATAACACGCCCAGCCCCGCCAGGCCGGCTGCGAGGTAAGCGTTGCCATCGTCGACGGCAAGCACATGGCGGCCCTTGATATGAAGGTGTTCGTCATCCTTGTGCATGGCATAAGGCAGCGCCTTGCCGGTGCGCGCCCAGAGGAAACCGACGATGCGGTGCGCGGAATCTTCCAGCTCCCGGGGATGCAGGGGGATGCCCTCGCGCGCCAGGTAACTCGGCGCCGCAAACACGCCCAAGGCCAGGTCGCCGACCCGCCGGGCGATCAGTGACTGGTCTTTCAGTTCACCGCCGCGCACCACGCAATCGACATTTTCGTCGAGCATGTCGACGATGCGATCGCTGACGCCCAGGTCGATCTGGATGTCCGGGTAGCGCTGATAGAAACCCGGCAATGCCGGCACCAGGATCATCGCGGCCAGCGGACTCGGCACATCCACCCGCAGCCGGCCACGGGGCAGCGACTGGGCAGTGGACAAGCTGGTTTCGGCGTCGTCCAGGTCGGCCAGCAGGCGAATCGCCCGCTCGTAGAAAACCGCGCCGTCCGCGGTGACATTGACCTTGCGGGTGGTGCGGTTGAGCAGCCTGACGCGCAGCCGCGCCTCCAGCTGCTGCACCAGTTGGGTCACGGTGGTCTTGCTCATGTGCAGGGTCTCGGCGGCCTTGGTGAAGCTGCCCGCCTCCACGACACGTACAAACGCCTGCATCGCATCGAAACGATCCATGGGTGCCTCGGATTGTTTGGGTTCTACAAACAGTGATCGCCAAGGTTGCTCGTTTATCGCCCGGACACAAGCCCCTAGAGTGACTTCATCGTTGATTTCCCGCCGCTTGCGGCTCATTTGATGGAGACACCCATGACACAGCGCGACGTTGTTTTCCCACCCGGCCGCCAGGCGCTCTACGAGCGCAACCGTTACTCGCCGGCGATTCGTTCCAATGGTTTCCTGTTCGTCTCCGGGCAGGTCGGCAGTACCGAGGACGGTTCACCGGAGCCGCTCCTGGAGGATCAGGTCCGGCGTGCGTTCAACAATCTGAAGGCGATCCTGGCGGCCGCCGATTGCAGCTTTGACGATGTGGTTGACGTGACGGTCTTCATGGTCGATCCGCAGGCAATATTCGAGCGAGTCTGGAGCGTCGTGCCGGAATTCTGGGGCAACGCGCCGCACCCGACGCTGACGGCGGTGGGCGTGACCTGGTTGTATGGTTTCCAGTTCGAGATCAAGGTGATTGCGCGGTTGCCGGAAACCACCGGGAGCTGATAGCTGTATCGACAGTACCGGCGCCATCGCGAGCAAGCTCGCTCCCACAGGGAAGAGGTGTGAACTCAATGTTCGGTCTCCCCATGGAGCCCATGTGGGAGCGAGCTTGCTCGCGATAGCGGTGGTTCAGCTTGCATGAATGGCGGTACTGCCGATCAGCCCCTCACCGCCGCCTCAATCGCCGCAATATCGATCCTGGTCATGTTCATCATGGCCTCGAAGGCGCGCCTGGCGGCGGCTTTGTCGGAACTGGTGACTGCTTCGATCAGCACCCGCGGGCTGATCTGCCACGACACGCCCCACTTGTCCTTGCACCATCCGCAAGCGCTCGCCTGGCCGCCGTTGTCGATGATTGCGTTCCACAAGCGGTCGGTTTCGGCCTGGTCATCGGTGGCCACCTGGAAAGAAAACGCTTCGTTGTGCTTGAACATCGTCCCGCCATTCAGGCCGATACAGGGGATGCCGATCACGGTGAAATCCACGGTGAGCACGTCACCCTCCTGGCCCGCCGGGTAGTCGCCGGGCGCGTGATGGATGGCGTTCACCGCGCTGTCGGGAAAGGTGGCCGCATAGAACTGCGCAGCTTCCTGAGCGGTGCCGTCATACCAGAGACAGATCCTGTTCTTGTTGTTCATCCGGATTCTCCGCAAGGGGCTGGACCGTGAAGTCTAGCAGCCCCTCCAGAGATGAATGAGCAGACCTCAGGTAAACAGATCGACGCCCAGCTGGAACGCGACCCACAACGCCAGGCCAGTGGCGAATACCAGCGCGATATTCTCGAACAGGTTGTTGCGGTATTCCTTGCTCAGCAGCGACTTCTGGTTGGACATGATCAACAGGCCCAGGGAGATCACCGGCAGGCCGATGATGTTCAGGGCGTTGACACCGATGGTCAGGGTCACGAAGTCCGGCATGCCGGGCAAGGACCAGATCAGCGGCGTCACCAGAATGAACAGCATGAACCACTTGTGCATCGGGTCACGGTGGAACTCTTTGCCGTAGCGCTCGCGACGCTCGGGCCGCACGTGCTGGAAGGCGTCGGTGATGAGCATCGGGAACGCCGTGGTCTTGCCGGAAATACTGGCGAACAGCGTGGCGAAGACACCGATGAAGAACACATACCAGCCAATCGGGCCGAAGAAGATTTCCAGGGCTTTGCCCAGGTCGCCCAGGGTTTTGACTTCGATGCCGTTGGGCCGCAGGATTTCCGCGCCGACGATCCAGATCGCCAGGTTGATGATGATCCCGACGAACACCGCAAACAGCAGGTCGTTGCGCTGGATGCGCTTGTGCTCAGGACCCACCCAGCCTTTCTGGCGCATCACGTAGGGGTGAACGAAGTTGGCGATGGAACCGGCCACCGCGCCGATCACCGAGACCGCCACCAGCAGCGCACCGTGTACGCCTTCATCCGGCGGAATGCTGAAGCCGATGGTGCCTTTGACGATACCGGCGACATCCGGGCCGGACATCACCGCCAGGGCCAGGAACGCCAAAGTCATGATCGCCAGCAGCGCCTTCATCACGCCTTCGATCATCGAATAGATATTGCGCCCGACGAGCATCCACACCGCCAGCACCACCGCCACCGAACAGAGCAGCGGATAATCGGTCTTGAGCAGCATCGCCAAGGCCTCGCCGGCACCCTTGATCATGTAGGCATTCATCAGGTGCCCCATGAGCAGCGCATACACCAGCAGGAACCAGGCAAAAAACGGATTGAGTTGCGCGTAGCCCTGCAGGATGGTCATGCCCTGGTTATTGCAAAGCTGGAAGCGCGCGATGATGTTGACGATCAGGTAGCGCAGCAGCAGAGACACCGCCAGCACCCACATCATGGCGTAGCCGTAGTTGGCACCGGCTACGGATGAGGTGATGAGGTCGCCTGCGCCCAGCCAGGAAAGTACCGCGATGATGCCCGGGCCTAGAAGCTTCAACAGTCGTACGAAGCGGCTTTGCGCGGGGGCTGCAGCCTGCCCTTCGACGGAAGGTATGCTCGACATGGATGGAGTCTCCGTTGTTTTTTTTGTGAGAAACGGACACAGTCGACCATATTTCGTACGACATCGTACAACTCTAATTTAGCGAGAGTATGTAAAAATGTTTCATCACTGCTCGGGCGGCAAACAGCCATTATTGAACCGCTGTCAGTGGCCCTCCCCTCGTTCGCCGTTATTGATCATCCACCGAATCATGCTCGCCAGCGGCACACGATAGTGCTGGCTAGCGCACAAGCCCGCTTGCTCGGGGTCGTACCATTCGACGTAGCGGCTGAGCAGCACATGCCGGCCATCCTCGGCGAGCCGCAACTCGACTTCGCGGCAATGCAACGCACCCTGGTCGAGTGTCTTCACTCGACGATGCAGGACCAGCGCCTGGCTATTCATCCCCGGCACCCTGTTCCTGGCATTGCGGGTTGTCCTGGACGGCTCCCAGTTTCCCGTCGGCGACAAAATCGGCGCGCCGCTGGGCGACCGCGTCTCGCAGCGCCACGTAGTAATCGGCCTGGGTCTGCAATTTGTCGGTGAGCGGCAGCGCCTCGGCACGGCCATCGACGACACCGCCCACGGTCTTGATCGTGCCCAGGGTTTCGACGGTATCGCTGTTGCTGCCGAACGGGTCCACCGCGAAGCTCACCACCTTGCCGGTCGCGTCCCTCAGGTTGCCAGTGCCGAACAGTGGCAGCTCGACGATCGGCCCCGGAGCGATATTCCAGACGCCGAAAGTCTGGCCGAAATCGGATTCGTGACGGGCGATGCCCATCTTGCCCGACACATCGATCAGCCCGACGATGCCCACCGTGGTGTTGATGACAAAACGGCCCAGGGTGGTGACCGAGCGCTCGCCGTTGCCTTGCAGCAAATCGTTGATGAAGACCTTGGGCTCGCCGAAGTTGGCGACGAAGTTGTGCACGCCGCTCTGGAACATCTCTGGCAGTTTGCGATAACCACGGGCGATGGGGGCCAGGGCATAGTCGTCCACGGTACGGTTGAAGGCGAAGATGCCGCGGTTCACCGGTTCCGCCGGATCATGCACGGCATAGGGCATATTCTCGCAGCTGCCCGGTGTCGCGGGCGGCGTGCTGCTGCAACCGCTGGCAAACGCCGCCAGCGCAACGACGACGGTGGATCGAACAAGCAGCGCGGGTCTGGCGATCGGCATACAGAATCATCTCGGCGAGGAATAAGGGCTGCCTGCCAGTTGAAAGCCGAACACCCAACCCGTGGCGAGGGAGCTTGCTCCCGCTGGGTCGCGAAGCGGCCCTAAAAATCCATGAGCGCTTCGCACTCAAGCGGGAGCAAGCTCCCTCGCCACAGGGTTCAGTGCACAGCTTCACTGGCTGACATCGAGGCAATCCTGCCGCGGTTTTCTTGCCCGAAGATTTCCGCAATGTTGCGTGCCGGTCGCTTTGTTTCCGGATTGAAATATATGACGCAAGCGGCGGATTGACCCTAGTATCGCCTCCTGTATCCATTGCCCGACGTGACCCCTGTGAGCCACCTACTCCTGGTGGACGACGACCTCGAAGTCCTCGCCCTCCTGCGCAAATTCCTTGAACAACATGGCTACAGCGTCGAAGTGGCCGCCGACGGCGCAGCCCTGTGGCAGGCGGTCGAGCGGCGGATGCCCGACCTGATCATCCTCGACGTCATGCTGCCGGGCGACAACGGCCTGGTGCTCTGCCAGCGACTGCGGGCCGAACACCGGGTCGGGATCATCATGCTCACCGCCATGGGCGAACTGAGCGACCGCGTCGTCGGCCTGGAAATGGGCGCCGACGATTACCTGACCAAACCCTTCGACGCCCGCGAGCTGCTGGCCCGGGTCCGCGCCGTCCTGCGGCGTACCGGCGAAGCCAGGGGCAGCCTGGGCGATATCTCCCGACCCGTGCTGGAATTCGAGGGCTGGCAGCTGGACGTCACCCGTCGCGAGTTGCGCTCCCCCGACAAGGTCATGATTCCGCTGTCCACCGGCGAGTTCGAACTGCTGCTGGTCTTCGCCGAACATCCGCGCCGCGTCCTCACCCGCCAGCAACTGCTGGACCTGGCCCGGGGCGAAACCTTCGACGCGTTCGACCGCAGCATCGACGTGCAGGTCAGCCGTCTGCGGCGCAAATTGGAGACCGACATCACGGGCCCGTCGATGATCCGTACCATCCGCAACAGCGGCTACCTGTTCAGCCCTCACGTGGTGAAGCGATGACCGCCAACCCCTCGAAGATGCCTCGCCCCAGGGACACCGTGGCGCGCTGGATCGCCCTGACCACCATGGTTTCGATGCTGACGCTGCTGGCCCTCAACGAACTGTTCAGCCTGGTGGCCGGTGCGTGGGCGCGCCCTCCTCTGATGGAAACCGGCCTGATGGACAAGGCTGCGGCGATCACGCGCATCATCGACGCGGCCGATCCCGGCCAACGGCACGCCATTGCCCGTATCGCCAGTGATCCCGGGATCAATGTGCAGTGGCTGCAGCGCTACGAGGAGGCGCATCTGCCGGTGATCGGGGATCCGGAGTTCAGCGAAGGCTCGGCGTTCCTGCACCAGCAATTGAACAGGCCCGACGCCCGGATCGAGGCCTACGAGCCCAACGACTGGCCGGCCGCTGATGACCCGGACAGACGCTACGCGGTGATTATCGAGCTGTCTGACCACACCTGGGTCATCTTCTCGGTGGGCTCGCGCAGTTGGGGGCTGGGGGAATGGCAGCGCAACCTGATCATCATCGCGTTGATCCTGCTGTCGACCTTCATCGTCGCCCTGATTGCCACGCGGCACCTGGCAACCCCGCTGGAGCGTTTCGCCGAGGGTGCCCGGCGCTTCGGCGTGGACTTCCGGGCGCCGCCGATCCCGGTCGTCGGCCCCTTCGAGATCCGCCAGGCGATCCTGGCGTTCAATGCCATGCAGGCCCAGCTCAAGCATTTCGTCCAGGACCGCACGCAAATGCTCGCGGCCATCTCCCATGACCTGCGGGCACCGTTGACCCGCATGCGCCTGCGCGGCGAATTCATCGAGGATGCCGAACAGCAATCGCGGTTGTTCCGGGACGTCGACGAGATGCAGGCGATGGTCAACGCCGCGCTGGAATTCTTCCGCGACGAAGCGCGCCTCGAACACGCCACCGCGTTCGACCTGGCGGAGCTGCTGCACACCATCGTCGATGATTTCAGGGACGGCGGCATCGAAGTGTCTTTCGAAGGCGTCCAGCGGCTGGTCTACGTGGGCCGCCCCATCGGGATCAAGCGCGCGCTGACCAACCTGATCGACAACGCGGTCAAATACGCCAGCGAACCGGGTGTTCAACTCAAGACGTTCATCGATCGCATCGAAATCCGCATCCAGGATCGCGGCCCGGGCATTGCGCCCGAATACCATGAGCAGGTCTTCGCACCGTTCTTTCGCATCGAGGGTTCACGCAACAAAAATACCGGCGGCGTCGGCCTGGGCCTGTCGGCCGCTCGGGCGACGGTTCTGGAGCACGGCGGCACACTGACGCTCAGGAATCGCCGGGGCGGCGGCCTGGAGGTCAGGGTCTCGCTGCCGCTCAATTGACCCTGGCAAGGCTCGCCCGGGAACAATCTCCTAAACATCACGCGCCTTCCCCGGTAGGATGTCCGGCCTTTTGACCCGGACCCAGCCGCCTGGAATTGCCCGATGATCCTGATCGTTTATGCCCATCCCTACCCCGACCAGTCGCGGGTCAACCAGCAGATGCTCAAGCGCGCCGGCGCCAATCCGGACGTGGTCATACGCTCGCTCTACGATCTCTACCCGGATTTCGACATCGACGTCGAGGCGGAACAGCGCGCCGTCGAACAGGCACAGCTGGTCGTCCTGCAGCACCCCATGTACTGGTACAGCATGCCGCCCCTGCTCAAATTGTGGATCGACAAAGTCTTCACCCATGGCTGGGCGTACGGCAAAGGCGCCACGGCCCTGAACGGCAAAAGCCTGCTGTGGGCCGTCACCACGGGTGGCGAACACGATCATTTCCAGATGGGCGCCTACCCCGGCTTTGCCGTGCTGGCGCAGCCGCTCCAGGCCACGGCGCTCTACTGTCATATGCGCTGGCTGGAACCGCTGGTCGTGCATGGTGCGTTTGCCGGCGACGCCGAGGCCCAACGCGAGCAAATCGAACACTATGGCGAACGCCTGGCCGCCTGGAAGGAAGATTGATATGGAAACTCACAGCCTGATCGAAATGCTCATCTACCTGGCCTCGGCGACACTGATCGTACCGATTGCCGTCCGGTTGGGCCTGGGCCCGGTGCTCGGTTATCTGCTGGCCGGGTGCGTGATCGGCCCGTGGGGGCTGAAGCTTATAACCGACGTCAAGGCCATCCTGGAATTCGCCGAAATCGGCGTCGTGCTGATGCTGTTCATCATCGGCCTTGAGCTCGACCCCAAGCGCCTCTGGGCGCTGCGCCGGATGGTATTCGGTGGCGGCGCGCTGCAGATGCTCGCTTGCGGCGCCGCCATCGCAGCGTTTTGCGCGGCGCTCGGCCTGGGCTGGACGGCGGCGTTGTTGGTGGGCCTGACCCTGAGCCTTTCGTCCACGGCCATCGCCATGCAGGCCATGAGCGAACGCAACCTGAACGCTACCGCCGTGGGCCGCAGCAGTTTTGCCGTCCTGCTGTTCCAGGACATCGCGGCCATTCCCCTGGTGGCCATGATCCCGTTGCTCTCGGCCCATGGCGACACGCCGTCGGGCATGGCCCTGGCGTTATCGATCGTCAAGATCGTCGCCGCCATCAGCGTCGTCGTGCTGCTCGGGCGCTACGTGACACGGCCGCTGTTGCGCTTCGCCGCGCGCTCGGGCCTGCGTGAGATCTTCAGTGCCGTGGCGCTGTTCCTGGTATTCGGCTTCGGCTTTCTGCTGGAAGAAGCCGGCCTGTCGATGGCCATGGGCGCATTCCTCGCCGGCGTGTTGCTGGCGAGTTCCGAATACCGCCATGCCCTGGAAAGCGACATCGAACCGTTCAAGGGCTTGCTGCTGGGGCTGTTTTTCATCGGCGTCGGCATGTCGATCGACTTCGGCACGCTGATCGACGCACCGCTGAAAGTCATCACCCTGACCGTCGGGTTCATCCTGATCAAACTGCTGGTGATCAAGGCCGTCAGCCGCTTCCTGAATGTCCCCGCCGGCCAGCGTTCCTGGCAGGCGGTATTGCTCGGCCAGGGCAGCGAGTTCGCCTTTGTGGTGTTCGGCGCCGCGACGTTGGCGGGCATCCTGACCGACCAGTGGGGCAAGAGCCTGACCCTGGCGGTGGCCCTGTCGATGTGCGTGACGCCGCTGCTCATTCTGCTGCTGGAGCGAATCGAGTCGGCCAGCAAGAAAGACCGCCAGGAATCCGACCTCGTCGACCAGCAGAACCCGCGGGTGATCATTGCCGGCTTCGGCCGTTTCGGACAGATCGCCGGACGTTTGCTGATGTCCTGCGGCGTCGAGGTAGTGGTTCTGGACCACGACCCCGACAACATCGAGACGCTGCGCAAATTCGGCGTGAAAGTGTTCTACGGCGACGCCACGCGCCTCGACCTGTTGCACGCGGCCGGCGCGGCACAGGCGGCGGTGCTGATCAATGCGATCGACGATCAGCAAGACAACCTGACGCTGACCCGGTTGGCCCAGGAGCACTTCCCCACGTTGAAACTGGTCGTCCGCGCGCGGGACATGGGCCACCTGATCAACCTGCGGCAGATGGGCGTCGAGGTTGCCGAGCGGGAAACCTTCGAAAGCGCGCTGGCGTTGGGTCGCCGGGCACTGGTGCAGATGGGTGTCGGCGCTTACGAGGCGCGCGAACGCGCCGATCAGTTTCGCCGCTTGAATCTGCAGATGCTCGAAGAAATCGTCGCCCAACCGGAAGATGACCTCACGTTCCGGCACGACGCCTACCGACGCGCCAACGCGTTGCTCACCGAGATGTTCAACGAAGACCGCGCCCGCCCCGTCGACAGCTGGCCGGAACACCATCGAAACGAGACGGATGAGGCGCGTGGCTAGCCGGTCACCACTGACATCAGCACCGGCTCCCTGGGCAACATGGGCAGGCGTTGAAAATCGACTTCTTTCACCACCAGCCGCCATTGCACGTGGCGGCACAGATGTTCGAAAGTTTTCTGCATCAGGGCCAGCGTCAGCGGCTCGCCCGGGCAGCGGTGATACGTGTATTCCCCGCCGCCCTGGCTGATGACAGAGGTTCTCATGGGGCACTGGCCGAAACGTTCGGGCGCAAAGCTTTCCGGGGTTTTCCAATGCGCCGGATCACGGTTGGAGCCAAACAGATCGAGCAGCACCCGAGTGCCTTTTTCGAAGCGGTAGCCTCGCCACTCGAAACTCTCGCGTACAAACGCCGCCACCATCGGAAAGAACGCGTAAAAGCGCCGCGTTTCCTCGGCAAAAGCCCAAGCCGCAGCGTCATCGCGAGCAATGCTGGCGCGCCATTGCGGCCGGCGTTCCAGCTCGATCAGCCCAAACAACAGAAAGCGCCCCACCGCCACCACTGGACGCAAGATATTCAGCAGCTCCACTGCCGCTATCCGCGGTGGGAGCAACTGGCCGTGCTCATCGCGATGCCATGCGAGCTGTTGCAGCGGGGTCTGCAGCGATGCTGGCGCCGGGTCTTGCCGACAGTTTTTTATCCAGCGCGCCGCCTGGGCCTCGCAAGCCTTGCGCCGCATCCAGGCGGCCGGCATCCGCCAGTCGACGCGGCCGTTGCCATCGATCAGCGAGGCGAGCCGACGGGTCAACCGCCGCATTTGCCGATCACTCATCATTGGCACGCCGGCCCACTCGCAGACCGATCGACACAGCAGCGCCTCGATCCACGGCAGGAATTCGATCGGCTGGTTCGCCGCAAGCTTCGCCGTCGCTTCGCTCAAGTGAGCCTCGTAGCGGCCGACCAGGCGGTTTACGCTTTCCTTGTCCAGCACGTCGAGAAACAGCTGCTTGCGTCGCGCATGAGGTGCGCCATCCAGACCCTGGACGCCGCCCGCGCCCAACAGGATGTTGCGCAGCGGCGCCGGTGTCGACGTAGGGGTCCGGACGAAGCGCCGCGCATCGTAGAACAGCTCCGCCGCTTCCAGCCCACTGAGGCACAGCGTGCGCCGTCCCAGCAGTCGGGTCTGGAAAACCGGACTGCCATAGGCGACGCAACGCTCGCGTATGAACGGGTAGCCCTCGCGCAAGAATGCCAAGGTCGAATCAGCCCAGCGGTGGCCGGGAATAGAAGGGTCTGCCATGACGAAATCCTTGCCTGACAACGATATGTCTGGGACATCGCCCGGCTGGACCCTGTTCGATTTTTCAGGCGAATGGAGACTGCCCAAAGGGGCTGCGGCTAAACCATGGCGTCAAGCTCAGCCAACATAGGCGCCGGAATCTGCAGCTCACTGGCCGAGATATTTTCCCGCAGGTGAGCCACTGACGACGTACCGGGAATCAGCAGGATATTCGGCGCACGTTGCAGCAGCCATGCCAGCGCAACGCACAGCGGCGACGCCTCCAGGCGCGCGGCAACGTTCGACAACGTTTCCGATTGCAGCGGCGTAAAGCCACCCAGTGGGAAGAACGGCACGTAGGCAATGCCCTGGCGGCCAAGGTCAGCGATGAGTTGTTCGTCGTCGCGATGGGTCAGGTTGTAGTGATTCTGCACGCAGACCACCTTGGCGATACCCTGGGCCTCCTTGACCTGCGCCGCCGTGACGTTGCTCAGGCCCAGTTGGCGAATCAGGCCTTGGCGCTGCAGCTCGGCCAATGCTGTGAAGGACTCTTCAATCGATCCTTCCGCGGGCGCATGCACATCGCCCATGACCCGCAGATTGACCACGTCCAGCACCTCGACGTCGAGGTTGCGCAGGTTGTCGTGCACCGCACGGGTCAGCTCGGCGGTGCTCTGGGCTGGGTTCCATGATGCATCGGCGCCACGAACCGCGCCGACCTTGGTCACGATGACCAGGTCGTCGGCGTAAGGGTGCAGCGCCTCGCGGATCAATTGGTTGGTGACATGGGGCCCGTAAAAATCGGCGGTGTCGATGTGGTTGACCCCAGCGGCCAGCGCTTCGCGCAGCACGACGATGGCCGCCGCCGGATCCTTGGGCGGTCCGAAGACCTGTGGCCCCGCCAGTTGCATCGCGCCGTAGCCCATGCGGTTGACCGTACGATCACCCAGTAAATAAGTCCCCGCCTTGTCTGCCCTGCTCATCGCGTACCCCTTGAATTAGTCTGTGTGAGCCGACTATAGGCGTTGACCACTCCACTGATAATCATGTGCAATCCGAACGGGTTGTACGACGGAGAGAACAATGGCGACGGACATTCAAGACCTGCTGGCCTTTGTGGCGGTGGTCAATGCGCGGGGATTTCGCGAAGGCGCCCGGCTCAGCGGCAAATCCGCCTCCAGCCTCAGCGACGCGGTACGCCGGATCGAAAGCCGACTCGGCGTGCGCCTGCTCAACCGCACCACCCGCAGCGTGGTGCCGACCGAGGCCGGCGCACGGTTGATGGAACGCATCGTGCCGGCCCTGGGCGAAGTCGAATCCGCGCTGGACGTGGTCAACGATTTTCGCGACCGCCCTTCCGGTACCCTCAGGTTGAACGTGCCGGTCAGCGCCGCCCGACTGGTGCTACCGTCGATCATCGCGCCGTTCCTGAAAAGCTACCCCGACATCCGCCTCGAAGTGGTTACCGAAGAAAGCTTTGTCGACATGCTGGCGGCCGGGTGTGATGCAGGTATTCGCTACGACGAACGCCTCGAACAGGACATGATCGCGATCCCCATCGGCCCGCGCTTTCAACGCTTCGCGACCGCCGCCGCACCGGCGTACCTCGACGCCCGGGGCCGCCCCGAGCATCCACGGGACCTGCTGCAACACGCTTGCCTGGCCGGCAAGTTCCCCAGCGGCGCCTTGCCGCTGTGGGAGTATGAGCGTGACGGCGAAACCATCAGCGTCGAGCCGAACGGCCCATTGCTGGTGCGCATTGGCGGCGCCATGGACCTGGCCGTCCAGGCCGCGGTGGATGGACTGGGGATCGTCCACCTGTTCGAGGACTGGCTGCGCCCCTACCTGGACAGCGGTGTCCTCGAACCGGTACTCGAACCCTGGTGGCAGCGCTTTACCGGACCATTCCTCTACTACCCCGGCCGCCGCTACCTGCCCTCGCCGTTACGGGCGTTTGTGGACTTCATCAATCAGAACCGCAGCAACCAAGACGCCTGATCCCGGCGGCAGATCCAGCATCTCCATAAACTGAACCACCGCTTTCGCGAGCAGGCTCGCTCCCACAGGGGTCCTGCGGCGCATGCACATCCAACGCCCAATCTCATTTCCGCTGTGGGAGCGAGCCTGCTCGCGAAGGCGGCGGCAGATCCAGCATCTCCATAACTGAACCACCGCTATCGCGAGCAAGCTCGCTCCCACAGGGGTCCTGCGGCGCATGCACATCCAACGCCCAATCTCGTTTGCACTGTGGGAGCGAGCCTGCTCGCGAAGGCGGCGGCACATCCAATATCGGCAGCTAACGCTTGCCCAATTCCAATCCCTGCGCCTGCCACA
The DNA here is from genome assembly GCF_051132075.1 of Pseudomonas sp. R3-56. NCBI lineage: Bacteria > Pseudomonadati > Pseudomonadota > Gammaproteobacteria > Pseudomonadales > Pseudomonadaceae > Pseudomonas > Pseudomonas sp. R3-56. The sequence continues at coordinate 3,986,299 of NZ_CP071657.1, forward strand.
GGGTCTGGAACGGCCCTTCACGCTGGCGCAGTTCATCGGGTGAGCCGTCTTCGATGATTCTTCCGCCCTGCAAGACCAAGATCCGGTCGAACCGCGCGACCGTCGACAGCCGGTGCGCCACTGCCAGCACGGTGCGACCGCGCATCAGATCGTCCAGGGCCATTTGCACCTTGGCTTCGGATTCCGAATCCAGTGCCGAGGTGGCTTCGTCGAGGATCAGGATCGGTGCGTTCTTGAGGAACGCCCGCGCCAGCCCGAGGCGCTGGCGTTGGCCGCCCGAGAGCATCACGCCGCGCTCGCCCACCAACGTGTTGAAGCCTTCCGGCAGGTCGCGGATGAATTCTTCGCAATAGGCATGGCGGGCCGCGTCGATGACTTGTGCCTCGGTGGCATCGGGCTGGCCATAGGCGATGTTTTCGTAGATGGTCCGATTGAACAGCGCCGGCTCCTGAGGCACCACGGCGATCTGGCTGCGCAGGCTGTCCTGACTGACCGAGCGCACGTCGCGGCCATCGATCAGGATCACCCCGCTGCGCACATCGTCCAGGCGCTGGACCAGACTGACCAATGTCGACTTGCCCGCGCCCGACGGCCCGACGATGCCGACTTTCTGGCCGGCCGGAATGTCCAGGGACAGATGCCTGATCGCGCCGCGCCCGTCGGCATAGCTGTAGCTGACGTCGAGGAAACGGATATTGCCGCGCCCAGGTTCCAGTTCCGCCGGGGTGTCGCTGAGTGCGTGTGGCTGGACGATGATGCGCAACGTTTCGGCAATCACGCCCATCTGCTGCGAGGTATCCACCAAAGCCAGCGCCAGGTCACGCGAGCCGTGCAGGATGCGAAACGACAACGCGCTGACCATCACTACATCGCCCGGGGTGATCTGCCCGTCCTGCCACAACAGGATCGACCAGCCGAGCATGCCGCCGGCCATGATCGACAGGCAGATGTCGTGCAAGACCCGGGCTTTTTCCAGGTAGATCCAGCTGCGGCGCTGGGCCTTGGCCTCGACGCCGATCGCCTGTTCGAGCCGGCGCCGCTCGCGGTGTCGGGCGGAGAATGCCTTGATCGTCCAGACGTTGGAGACCTGGTCCACCAACTCGCCACCGACGCGTGCGGCCTGGGAAGCGAAATCGATATGCCGGCTGCGGCCGCGCAGCCCCATCACGGTGATCAGCGAGGCCACCACAACCACTGCGCCGATCAAAGCGATTCCCATGGACAGCCGCACGGTAAACAGCACCACGACCGCACCGATGAAATCCACGCAAGGTGGAATAATCTTCCAGGCCAGGCCACCGTAGATGGAACCCGCTGCCGCGCCCGCCGAGGAGATCCGGTTGGCCAGGGCTCCGGCGAAATGCTCGGAGAAATAGCGCATCGGGTGTCCGGTCAGGTGATTGAACAGGTCGATCCGCAAATCCGCGCAACTGGCGACCACCGTCCGGCAGCCCAGGTAGCCACCGGAACGCCAGAACAGGTTTTCCACCACAATCAGCGCGATGAACACGGTGAACGGCAGCCACACATGCCCGGCCGCCTCCCTGCCCTGGGCCATCGCGTCGACCAGCAGCTTCATGCCGAACTGCACCGCCACCGCGCAACTGGCGGCACCGACAATCAGCACAAACAACGTCGCGAAATGCCACGGCCTGAGGGTGACGTATCGCCACAAAAACGCGATGGCGGTATTCGGCAACGGCGCGCCATGGGACTGATGGCTGTTCATGGCATCTGCACCGTGGCCACGGACGAGGCAAACCGCGCCTGCAGGGACTTCATTGCCAACGTCAGTGGATGGAAAGACGCGCGGCTGCCCTCGTTGTCGGCGTAGCCAAACACGCCAGTGGGACAGTAGCGATCATCGTCCCAACCCGGGTAGTCAAGAAACGGGTACCAGCACATGCCTGCTATCGGAATGCCGCGCTCCATCGCCAGTGCCAACTGCTCGCCGATGTAGTGCAGCCAGGGCACCCGAGCGGTGTCTTCGGCGCCCGTTTCAGAGAGCAGAAGCGGCCTTCGATAACGCTGGTGGACTTCGCTGAGCATGCCCACCAACGGGCGATAATCCGCGCTGCCCGGCTCGATCCGATTGCCGTGCAGGAACCACTGGTTATGCGGATAGAAATTGACGCCGACAATATCCAGGTACTCCTCGCGCCCGCCCAACCCCGGCCAGCTTCTGCCGGTGAGCAGGTCCCACGCCTCGAACTGGGATAACCGATACGCCTCGGCGGCCTCGATATCTTCGGCCCGCCGCGATAAGGACCGCACGTTGATCAGCGGGTCGCACTGGACGAATCGCGCGGCGGGAGTCACCTCGCGAATCGCCTCGATCGCCGCGATACTCGCGCGCACCAACTGGTGCTTGAGCTCCATGCCCCGTTGTCGGGCGGTGGGGTTGAAGTAGCCGACGTCGCCGCCGGCCCAGCTCCAGAAAGATATCTCGTTGATCGGCGAGTAGAACGCCGTCTCGATCCCCTCCTCGCGCATCAACCGCGCGACGGCGCCGGCGAAGCGAGCAAACCGTTCGACGAAGGCCGGCCGCCAGATGTCCAGATCGTCGGGGTAGCCGTAATGGCACAGGTCCCACACCACTTGCACATCGCCGCGCTGGGCGGCGCGCAGCATCGGCAGGAAACTGCTCCAGTCATAACGACCCGGCTGCTGTTCGATCAGATGCCAACGCAAGCCATCCCTGGCGCAGCGAATGCCCAGCTCGGCGAGCCGGCTGTAATCCTGCTCGGCCCAGCGGTCATGGCGAGTCGCGGCGAGCATATCCAGCCGACGTCCATCGGCACGGCGATGGGTGGAACACTCGTAGCCGGCCATCACGAAACTGTTGAAGATCCTCTCCTGCACGCTGCTGTCTCCCAGTGTCTGGATGAAGCCGGGATCAACCCGGCTCGACCTCGTGAGCCCTCGTCACGACCCCTTCGCCCTCGGCGATGCGCTGATACAGCGCCAGCGCCTGACCGACCACCTGATCCATGTTGTAGTACTTGTAGGTGCCGAGCCGACCGAGAAAAGTCACCCCGGGTGTTTCGTCGGCCAGGGCCTTGTAGCGTTTGTACAGCTCGGCGTTTTCCGGGCGCGGAACCGGGTAGTAAGGGTCACCATCGGCGCAGGGGAACTCGTAGCTGATGCTGGTGCGCGGATGCTCCTGCCCGGTGAGGTGCTTGTACTCGGTGATTCGTGTATAGGGCACGCGCTCGTCCGGATAGTTGACCACTGCCACCGGCTGGAACTGCGGCGCATCCAGCGTTTCATGCTGAAAGCGCAACGAGCGATACGGCAGATGGCCGAAGCAGTATTCGAAGTACTCATCGATCGGCCCGCAATAGACCAGTTCCCGATAGGGGATGCGCTGGCGAACCTCTTTGAAATCGGTCGCCAACAAGATATCGATGTTCGGATGGGCGAGCATGCGCTCGAACATCCGTGTATAGCCGTGCAGCGGCATCATCTGGAACTCGTCGGTGAAATACCGATCATCGGTATTGGTCCGTGTCGGCACCCGCGAGGTCACCGACTTGTCCAGCTGCGAAGGGTCCAGGCCCCACTGCTTGCGGGTGTAGCCACGAAAGAATTTCTCATACAGCTCGCGGCCGATCTGGTTGATGACCACGTCCTCCGAAGTCCTGATCGACTCGACCGGCTCCGCCCGCTGCGCCAGGAAGGCCTCGGCCTGCGCTTCATCCATGGACAAGCCGAACAGCCTATTGAGCGTCGTCAGGTTGATGGGAATCGGCACCCGGTGCTCATCGACCTGGGCCAGCACTCGATGCTCGTACGGGCGCCATTCGGTGAACCGCGACAGGTAATCGACAATGCGCTGGGCATTGGTGTGGAAGATGTGCGGCCCGTAGCGATGGACCAGCACGCCCGCCTCGTCCAAGTGGTCGTATGCATTGCCGCCGATGTGATCGCGACGATCGACCAGCAGCACGCGCTTGCCCAACCCTTCGGCCAGCCGCTCGGCCAGCACGCTGCCGGCGAAACCGGCGCCGACGATCAGGTAGTCGTACGGCGCGCCGCCTTGGGAGTTATCAAGGGAATCGAGGGTTATCGTTGGCATTCGATCTGCTCCTTCATCTGCGCGCAGGTCTTGTCCCAGGACATGCCGTCCAGCGCTTTGTCGGCGTACTGCGCAACCACTCCTGGCTGGGTCCGCAGGTCGAGCGCGGCCTGGATCGCGTCGATGAATCCCTGGGGCGAATCGGCAATCGCGACCACACCACTCTCACCGTAGCCATTGACCACATCGCGGATCGGCGTGGACACCACCGGGCACCCGCCCGCCAGGTATTCGGGCGTTTTGGTAGGGCTGATGAAGCGAGTGGATTCGTTCAATGCGAATGGCATCAACGCCACGTCCCAACCCGCCAGGTACGCAGGCAGCTCTTCATATTGCTTGGCGCCCAGGTAGTGAATATTCGCCAGGCGCGGCAACGTCTGCGGATCGATCTTCACCACCGGCCCGATCAACACGATGTGCCAGTCCGGCCGCTGCGTCGCCAGTTCACGTACCAGCTCGATATCAAAACGCTCATCGATGACGCCAAAGAAACCCAGGCGCGGATGACCGATATCAGCCTGGTCCGCCGGGTCGGGAATCGGCTGCCTGGCCGCGGCAAAGTGCGTGATATCAACGCTGCTGGGCATGGCGTGGACGTTGTCGTGATGCTCGCGCTTGGCCTCCCAGAGGCTGTATCCGCCGGTGAACACCACATCGGCCTTGGCCATCAGCCGCCGCTCCATCTCCACCAACGCGGGCGGCGCAAACTTGAAGGCCGAGAGTTCGTCCATGCAATCGAAAATCACCACATTGGCCTCCAGGTGATCGGTGAAGGCCTGGCTCATGGGCGTGAGGTACCAGAGCATCAACTCACTCGGCCAATGCTCTGCCAGCCAGGCATCGAGCAATTCGCGCTGGGTGGCGATCACCTGGGCTTCATCCAGCCCCTCGGGGAGCCTTGGCACCAGCACCGTCACGCCCTCCGCCACTGCATAGCTTTCCAGGTGCGCGGACTGCCGGCCTTCGAATATCGGTTCTTCGAAAAACAGTACGTCGTAGTCCCTGGCCAATCGCGACATCACGTGTTGCGGCCGCTGATAGACAAAGCCCCAGCGCAGGTGCGACAGGCACAACAGCGTAGGTCGCAAGCTCGCGGCGGGCGCGGCGCTGTGATCGGGATGAAGATGTTCTTGTTGATTCATGTGACGTTCCTTTTCTAAAGATCGATGTCTGAAAATCGATGCTGGGCCTACCGCGATCCGGCGCTGCTGCGCCTGGCAAACAAGACCTGGTAACTCCTCTCACGCCTGGCCTTGTGGACGTTTGAGAAAGCCGGTTCCGATGCCGTTCCAAATCTTCTTCCAGCCAGCCGACCAAGTGCACACACCGGTCAGTCAACTGCTCTGAACTCCTGGAGCCCGCCACCACACTCAACAGAACAGGCTGATGTCTCCAACGCGCACCACTGCCGAAAGAGACCGCCGGACAACGCCGAGTGTCTCGTCCAAGAGACACCAGGACAGGGATAATCGAGGGGGACTGAATGATGATTCTGGTGACAGGTGGTGCGGGTTATATCGGCGCCCATGTGGCGGTCGAGTTGATGAACCAGGGCGACGAGGTGGTGATCCTCGACAACCTGTGCAACAGCTCCCGGGCAACCGTGCAGCGCATATCGGACGTGACGGGGCGGGAGCCGGTTTTTGTCCATGCCGACGTGAGAAGCCGTCGCGCACTGGACAAGGTCTTCAGGGAGTACCCCATCGAGGCCGTCGTTCATTGCGCCGGGCTCAAGGCGGTGGGTGAAAGCGTGCGTGAACCGCTGAGGTATTTCGACACGAACGTCAGCGGCAGCGTGACGCTGTGCCAGGCGATGGCCGAAGCCGGCGTGTTCAACCTGGTGTTCAGCTCATCGGCGACGGTCTACGGCGATTGCGCCCAGATGCCCATCGCCGAAACCTGCCCGACCGGGCAGCCGACCAACCCGTACGGCCAGTCGAAACTGATGGCCGAACACGTCATGCGCAGCACCGCCGCCTCCGACGCCCGCTGGTCGATCGGCTTGCTGCGCTACTTCAACCCGATCGGCGCGCATTGTTCAGGCCTGCTGGGAGAGACGCCGACGCAGACCCCCAACAACCTTTTGCCGTACCTGTTGCAGGTGGCCAACGGCGAGCGCGAGGTGCTGCGGATTTTCGGCTCCGACTACCCGACGCCGGATGGCACCGGGATCAGGGATTATGTACATGTGGTGGATCTGGCCGAGGGGCACTTGCAAGCTCTGGCGTTCTTGCGCGAACAGACGGGTGTGCACGTCTGGAACCTGGGCACCGGGCGTGGTTATTCGGTGCTGGAAGTGGTCAGTGCTTTCGAGCGGGCGACCGGTGCGACCGTGCCGCTGGCTTTTGAAGCGCGTCGTCCGGGGGACATTGCACGGTGCTGGGCGGATCCGGGCAAGGCAGCCGAGCAGTTGGGCTGGACTGCACGTCATGGGCTTGAGCGGATGTTGGAGGATGCCTGGCGCTGGCAGCGCCTGAATTTTCCTCGGGTCGAGCCGCGGGAGGTGGTTTTGCGGAGTATCGAGCAAGGGTGAGTTGATTTGGTTTAGGACGCACGGGTGGGTTTGGATTGGGGGCATATCCGTTTTTTTGGTGATGGCTGCTTATGGTTTCGCCCTTACGGCGAGTCACTTTCAAAAAGCGTGAAAGTAACCAAAGCGCTTCTGCCCCACCACTTGGCACCTCGCCTAGGCTCGGTGTGCCCTCACTCCGGCATTGCTCCGTGGGCCCGCCGCGAAGGGCCGTCCCTGGCCCTGCGCGGCTATCCCGGCATCCATGCCGGGATGCCCACTGCGCAATACCTGCGTTCGGCCGTCGTGGTTAACGGGGCCTCCGAGATCAACGTCTGCGGCGAGGCGGCCTTATAGCCGACCTGATTTTGGGTGGACGGACCGCGTTCCAATGTGGGAGCGAGCCTGCTCGCGAAGAGGCCGGTACATCCAACATCTTCATTGCCTGTACCGACGGTTTCGCGAGCAAGCTCGCTCCCACATGGGCTTTGCATGTGTCTGGAATCTGGCATCCGCCGTAGATCCAATGTGGGAGCGAGCTGGCTCGCGATGAAGCCGGTACATCCAACATCTTCATCGACCGTGACATTGCCTTCGCGAGCAGGCTCGCTCCCACAAGGGAAATGCAAACCACACCAAAACCAGGTCGGCTATAAGGCCGCCTCGCCGCAGACGTTGATCCGGAGGCCCCGTTAACCACGCTGGCCGAACGCAGGCATTGCGCAGTGGGCATCCCGGCATGGATGCCGGGATAGCCGCGCTGGGCCAGGGACGGCCCTTCGCGGCGGGCCCACGGAGCAATGCCGGAGTGAGGGCACACCGAGCCTAGGCGAGGTGCCAAGTGGTGGGGCAAAAGCGCTTTGGTTACTTTCACGCTTTTTGAAAGTGACTCGCCGTAAGGGCGAAACCATAAGCAGCAGCTACAAATAAATGGATATACCCACCAAACCTCGGCGCAACGAAAATCAAGCTCGAGGCAAGCGCATCCCCTGCACACTCAGACAATCGCGCTGATTACGCGCCAGCATTTCAACCGTCAGTTGGTAAGCCTGGTCCGCCGCGTCCTTGAGCAATTGCCAATCCTCCAGACTGATCAATTCATGCAACACCAATTCATCCGCGCGCCGGATCAACGTGTCGTAATAATCTTCGGGAAAGTCCAGGCGATATGCATCGTCTTCCAGCAACAGCCGCCAGGCTTTCAATTCCATCTCAAGGTCGGTTTCACTCACGGGCGGGTGTCCTTCAAAAGTTCGAGCCAAGGGCTCCACCCCGGAAAAAACAGGGTGGAGCCCGCAGTGAAACAAGCCTCAACTCACTTGCGCGAGCAGGTCTTGCCTGATGAAGTCGCGCACCGTGGCCAGGTGCGTTTCCTCCTGCTCCAGGGCGTGGCCGAAGCGCTTGGCGATCAGCGGGTGACCGCCCTTCTTCGCCAGCTCGATCAGCAATTCCCAGGCAGCGTTGTCTTCCAACTCGATGGTCAGGATCGCGCTCATCGACTGGGAAACGGTGGTGCGTGGGTCGGTCAATACTTGCAGCACGCCCATCGCCTTGACTCCCGCCACGTCCGCGCATGGCGTCATCGCGGTCGGATCGCCGCCGAGGGTTTCGATGGCTTCGCGCACGATGTTCATGTGCTCAAGCTCCTCGGCCTGGATCTGCCGCAAGGTCTCCACCAACGCCGGATCGGCCCCGGGCGCGGCTGTGGCCTTGGCGACCATCGCCTCATACAGGCGCACGCCGGTGCGCTCGAAGGCCAGGCGTTCGCCGAGCTTGTCCAGCAGCACTTCCGGCGCCTTGCCGATGGTTTTGTCCAATGCGGTCTTGACCACGCCTTTGACCGAACCCGGTGCCGGTACCGAGCCGATCAGGTCGGCCTCGCGAATGGCACGCTCGCGCTCGGCGGTAAACTCGCTCACATCGCCCGGCACATCCGCCGGAAACAGACGGGTGGCTTCCAGTTGGCGAGCGGTGTCTTCGGGAGACATCTGGACGCCGGTACGATTCATGCCGATGGTGACTTGGCGTTCGCTCATTGCTGTTCTCCCACTGGGTTGAGTTCGGTGCCGGGCTTGAAGGTGTAGCCGGCGGAGACGATGTTGGCAGGCACGCCTTCGCTGTTGAGCTGGGCGCGGTAGTCGAGGGAAGCGTGGCCTTCGCGTTCCTTGGGCACGTAGTCGATGCCGTGGGCTCGCAAATCCACTTCCCGGGACAGCGTCTCACGGACAAAATCGCGCTGGCTCTTGAACTCGATCATGCGCGGCAACTGGCCGCTGAGCACCTCGGCGGGGTCGCGTCGCTCGTACTTCTTGAACAATTCGCAAGCCAGGTTCAAGTGCCCCAGCTCGTAGTCGACGAAGCGTTCCCACATCGCCTTGATCCGTGGGTTTTCTTCCTGCTCGGCGCAACTGGCGTAGGTGTAGACCTCCATCGCTTCATGCACCAGCCACTTCTCCATGAAGGTTTCGCTGGGGTCCTGCAACGAGCCATATTGGGTGACATGCTGCTCTTCCACCGAGGCGATTTCGGCATACAACGCGCGCGCCACCGGGTCGGCAAACAGCGGGCCGATGTTCATGTAGTAATCATGGGTCTGGTATTCCGCACCGGTGATCAGCGCCGCATGGATCTTGGTGATCAGCGCGGCGTTCTCCTTCTTGTAGTTGTCGCGCAGGTCATCGCCGGGGGCGCGGTGGTGCTCGCTAGTGGGCCGGCCGGGCACGATGTCCGTATAGCCTTGCAGGATGTTGTTGGCGTCTTTGCCTTCCAACCGATCAAGCATGGCCGAGTAACGATAGAGGTGGTCGAAATCTTCCAGCAGGCCGAAACGATAGGTCTGCGCCTGATAAGGGTCGGGCTCGTTCTGGGCAACGGCGGCAGTCACTTCGATGGCGACCTGTTCGTAGGCCACGGTGGTTTCAAGCGGCGAATGATCAGCCGACAGCAGCCAGTTTATCGCGGTCATCTGATGCTGCTCGGCGCGCCTTACCTGGGCCAGGGGCAGTTGCAATTCCTTGTGGAAACGCGCGCCGAAATGCTTGAGGCGCAGCGCGTCGGATTCGACGCCGTTCATCAGGATCACCCGCACTCGGGTGAACGCATCGTCATCCAGTTTGCTGATGGGTTTGCCGGCCAGGTCACGCCAGGTAAACGTCTGCTTGTCCAGCGGCGTCCCTTTGTTATCCAGCAGGTTGTCGATTTTGGTCATGGGTCATTTCTCCTTCATCAGAGGCCTCGCGATACGCCGTCGATGCAACAGCAGCGGGGACAAAACGAACGACCTTGGGAAATTGCGCGGCTCTCCGTGCAGACGATGAGCGGTCGTATAAGTGGATGAAATGCCGCTTGATTTTCCGCTCATCCGGTGACGATAAGGATTTTCGAACCAAGCTTTGGCGCGCCGGCTCGGAGCTACATAACACCGCCGCAACCGACTGAAGACGACTCGTTTTTTGCGGCTTCAACGGCGGGTTGTAGTCAATATCTGCCTGGAGTTTTCGCGATGTGTGAATGTTTCGTTCAGCCCGTTTCTTCCAAGGATTCCCTGGCGTTTTTTGCCCAGCGCGACCCCTTCGGTGCCAACCCATCAAGCTTGTCCGCCGACAGCCTTCACGCTGCCGCGGAGCCCGCGCTGCATGAGCGACAAAGCGTGATCAAGCCGAACATGCAGGTCAGCGCCATACGCAACCGTGGCGGGCGCCTGGAGTGCATCAAGGTGCGCTGGGGGTGGTCGCCCGTGTGGTCGATGGGCACGATGCCGCCGCTGACCCACCTGCCCTTGCACCTGGTGATGCGCTCCAAGGTGTTCGACCGGATCAAGCGCGACGGTCGCGTCCTGGTGGCGGTGGATGGCTGGTACGAAGCCGCCGCGGAGACTGGCGCGCACACCCAGTCCAAGCGCCTGAGCTATACGACGTCGCGGCAATCCTCTCCGATCTTCCTCGCCGCCCTGGCCCAGGCCAGTGAAACGCCCAACGGCTGTGACGGGCTGGCCCTGGTGACCTACGGCGACATGGTCAATCAACAGCAGCGACTGCTGGCCTTCACCGGCGAGAACGCCCTCGAATGGTTGCGCCCGGAGCTGGATTGGGAACAGGCCCGCGACATGGCCGCCCACGTAGCGGTCGCCGAACCGCAACTGGAGCACGTGCTGACCGCCAAGCGAATGGTCCAGGGCCGACGGTGACGGCGGCTCGAACCGGAGGAAGTGGCTGACAGCCCGAAGATCGGCGTTAAACTGGCAGGTCAGTCGTTTTGACGCGACTGGCCTCCTTTCTTTTCGAGCACGAGACTTCCATGGCGAACCAAGACATCACGTTCACCCCCGACCCGGACGCAGACTCCATCTCCTCTGACGTCGCCGGTTTCGGCGGCCTGCTGGTTTCCACCCAGATCCCGACCCGCGCGGACGGCAGCCTGGAGCTGGGCGACATCACGGCGCAGAGCGAATGCACGTTGCAGGCGCTCAAGAGCGCCCTCGAACGCGCCGGCAGCTCCATGGACCGCGTGTTGCACTTGACCATCTACCTGACTGACATGGCCGATCGCGCGGCTTTCAATGAAGTCTACAAACGCTTCTTCGCCAAGCCCTGGCCGGTGCGCGCCGCGGTGGGCGTGGCGGCGCTGGCGGTGGAAGGCATGAAAGTGGAAGTGACGGCGATGGCGGCGAAGGGCTGAGCGCACGGTCTTACGAATCACTCTCGTGGCGAGGGAGCTTGCTCCCGCTGGCCTGCGCAGCAGGCCCAAGCTTTTTTGCCAAGGCAGAAATTTTTGGGGCGGCTTCGCCACCCAGCGGGAGCAAGCTCCCTCGCCACGGGGTTGTTAAAGCTGGGCATCCAGCAGTTGATCGAGCTGAGCGGGCTGCTGGCGAATCGCGCGCTGGATAACGTCGAGGCCCGCTAGCCGCCGTTGCACAGCTCCCTGTGGCGAGGGAGCTTGCTCCCGCTGGCCTGCGCAGCAGGCCCAAGCTTTTTGCCAAGGCAGAAATTTTTGGGGCGGCTTCGCCACCCAGCGGGAGCTGGCTCCCTCGCCACGGGGTTGTTAAAGCTGGGCATCCAGCAACTGATCGAGCTGAGCGGGCTGCTGGCGAACCGCGCGCTGGATAACGTCGAGGCCCGCTAGCCGTCGTTGCACAGTTCCCTGTGGCGAGGGAGCTTGCTCCCGCTGGCCTGCGCAGCAGGCCCAAGCTTTTTGCCAAGGCAGAAATTTTTGGGGCGGCTTCGCCACCCAGCGGGAGCAAGCTCCCTCGCCACGGGGTTGTTAAAGCTGGGCATCCAGCAACTGATCGAGCTGAGCGGGCTGCTGGCGAACCGCGCGCTGGATAACGTCGAAGCCCGCTAGCCGCCGTTGCACAGCTCCCTGTGGCGAGGGAGCTTGCTCCCGCTGGCCTGCGCAGCAGGCCCAAGCTTTTTGCCAAGGCAGAAATTTTGGGGCGGCTTCGCCACCCAGCGGGAGCAAGCTCCCTCGCCACGGGGGGTTGGCAGGCAATCGCTTACCAAATCCCCGCCTATACTTCTCTGCCAATCCCCCCGGGGCCTGCACTTCCAACAATAAAAAGCAGAGGTGGAACATGGTCTGGCAACAAGTCTACGATCCCTTCGGTAATGCGGTGCTGTCGACGCTCCTGGCGGCGGTTCCGGTGGTGGTGATGCTGGCGGCCCTGGCGTTCTTTCATGTCAAGGCGCACCTGGCGGCGTTGTACGCCCTGGCCTCGGCGCTGCTCATCGCGATTTTCGCCTTCGGCATGCCCGCCGACATGGCCGGTTCGGCGGCCCTTTATGGTGCGGCCAACGGCCTGCTGCCCATCGGCTGGATCGTGCTCAACATCATCTTCCTGCACCGGCTGACCACCGAGAACGGTTCGTTCAAGGTCCTGCAGGATTCCCTGGCGCGCATCACCGACGATCGGCGTCTGCAATTGCTGCTGATCGCCTTCTGTTTCGGTGCCTTCTTCGAGGGCGCGGCGGGCTTCGGCACGCCAGTGGCGGTGACCGGGGCGATCCTGATCGGGCTGGGCTTTTCGCCGCTCGCCGCCTCGGGCCTGGCGCTGATCGCCAACACTGCGCCAGTGGCGTTCGGCGCGCTGGGTACGCCGATCATCACGCTCGCCAAGGTCACCGGGCTGGATGAAATGGAGCTGTCGATGATGGTCGGCCGACAGTTGCCGTTTTTCTCGGTGATCGTGCCGTTCTGGCTGATCTGGGCGTTCGCCGGTTGGCGCAAGATGCTCGAAGTCTGGCCGGCGATCCTGGTGGCCGGCGTCAGCTTCGCCATCCCGCAGTTCCTGGTCTCGAACTACCACGGCCCGATGCTGGTGGACGTGATTGCCGCGCTGATTTCCATGGCCTGCCTGACCGGTTTCCTCAAGGTCTGGAAACCGGCCACGGTGCATACCTCGGCGGCGTTGTCAGGCCGGCACGATGATTCGAAGATCGACCCCAGCGAGCAACAGACGCCGGTGGCCAGCGGCGCCTTCGCCAGCGATAACCGCCCCGCCGTGCTGCGGGCGTGGATGCCGTGGATCATCCTCACGGTCTTCGTGTTTGCCTGGGGCACCCAGGGCTTCAAGAATCTGTTCGACACCCGCCCGGCCATCGACCCGCAGACCCAATCGGCCAGGCTGGATCCCCAGGGCAAGCCAATGCGCGAGGCGAATCCGATCTTCTCGCCGCTGCTGACCTTCGGCACCATCCACCAGCAGATCGAAAAGGTCCCGCCGGTGGTGCCCCAGCCGAAAACCGAGGAAGCGGTCTACAAGTTCAACTGGTTCACCGCCACCGGCAGCGGCATCTTCCTGGCGGCTATTCTCGGCGGCTTGCTGATGGGCTATTCGATCCCGCAACTGGCGCGCCAATACCTGCGAACGCTGTGGGTGGTGCGCTATTCGCTGATCACCATTGTCGCCATGTTGGCGTTGGGCTTTCTCACCCGCTATTCGGGCCTGGACGCGACCATGGGCCTGGCGTTTGCCGCGACGGGCATCTTCTACCCGATGTTCGGCACGCTGCTGGGCTGGCTCGGCGTGGCGCTGACCGGTTCGGACACGGCGTCCAACGTGCTGTTCGGCGGTTTGCAACGGGTCACGGCAGAGCAGTTGGGAATCAGCCCGGTGTTGATGGCCGCCGCCAACAGTTCCGGCGGGGTGATGGGCAAGATGGTGGACGCCCAATCGATCGTGGTCGCCTCCACCGCGACCCGCTGGTACGGCCACGAAGGGGAAATCCTGCGCTACGTGTTTTTCCACTCGGTGGTGCTGGCGATTCTGGTGGGCGGGCTGGTGACGTTGCAGGCGTATGTCGAGCCTTTCAGTCACATGGTGGTGGGAGGAAAGTAACCTGGAAATGAACCAGCTTTTGTGGCGAGGGAGCTTGCTCCCTCGCCACGGGCGGACTTACCTGGTCGGGCTTACTGAACGTTCTTCAGCTTGACCACATCACCGGACACCGAAGTGGTGTAGCCGGTCAGGACCCAGGCCCAGAACCAGTTTTCCTGGACTTGGGTGTTGATCATGGCGTCGCCGCCCTTGGCCCTGATCGCTGCGGTCTGGGCGCGCACGAAACGGTTGTTCTGGCGGATCGGGATCACGCCGAACAGCAACAGGCCGGTGGCCTTGGCTTCACTGTGGCCAACCACGGTGTATTGGCTGCTGTCGTATTGCTGGGTTTTCATCGGGGTGCCGGTGCAACCCGCCAGGACCAGGCCGAACAGTGCGCAGGCGACAACTTTGCTGAATTGTTTCATTTGATGCTCCATGGGAAAACGCCCGGGATCCGTCTCTCGGGCGGCGCGTACTCTAACCGATCAGCAACAAAAAGACACAACGTCACTCCCCCCAATTACGGGCCTGAGAGGCTCATCGCAGAGCCATCCGTCAGTTGGGCCTCCAGCGAAACAGACTCCCGTCGATAGCATGAAAACTACGCCACGGAAGGCAATTCATTGTCTTGACGACCGCCAGATACGGCCGGTCCCGCTGGAGGATTTCATCATGATTGACGTGACTGTCTGGAGCGTTACCCTGCCGGTGCAAACGCCCGCGCAGGTCGTGGCGACCAAAGCCATGCCGAGTTTGAACAACAAGTATTTCGACAATAACGGCCAGAGGATCATCTTCTGGGCGCCTGTCACCGGCTCCCATACCGGTAACAGCGATTACCCGCGTTCCGAACTGCGGGAAACCAGCAAAGACGGGAAACATCGCAACTGGCGCTACAACAGCGGCACCAACACTCTCAAGGGGGAATTGTCGGTGAACCAGGTGCCTTCGGAAGGCCGTGTGGTGGTGGCGCAGATTCACGCCAAGGAGGCGCCGACGCCGTTGTTGAAACTGGTTTATCGCTATGAAAAGGGCGTCGGCAATATCGACGTGGAATACCGCTTCAAGCCCAAGGACAAAAAAAGCCCGGTGATCATGACCGTGCCCAAGGTGCCGTTGAACAAATCGTTTTCGTACACGCTGCAAATGGACAAGCAAGGCCAACTGTCGGTGCTGATCGGCAGCAGTGGCAAACAGGTGAAACTGGACAAGTCCTGGCAAGGCTACGATTTCTACTTCAAGGCCGGCGTCTACACCTTGGATAACAAGGGCAGCACCAGTGAAGGCGGAAAAGTGACCTACACCAAACTGAGCGCCAGCCACAAGTGACTGGCGTTCTTTCCCCACTCAAGCCTTGGACGGCGCCACGACCGCTTGCCGGCCGCTGAAGGTCAGCAGGAAGCAGACAAATACCACCAGGGCAAAACCGGCCGGGAACAGCCAGATGCTTTTCCAGTCGTGGCCGCCTTCCACCACAAAGTGATCGGTCACCTGCCCCGCCACCCAGAAACCGATCAACATGCCTACTCCGTACGTCGCCAAAGTGATCAGCCCCTGGGCCGAGCTGCGCAGGTGCGCGGGCGCCTTGGCGTCCGTGTAGATCTGCCCCGAGACAAAAAAGAAGTCGTAGCAGATGCCATGCAGCGCAATGCCGGTGAACAGCATGAACGCTAGCCCGCCGTTGTCGCCGTAGGCGAACAGCACGTAGCGCAACGCCCACGCCAGCATGCCCACCAACAGCGCCAGCTTGATACCGAAGCGCTGGATGAACAGCGGCAACAGCAGCATGAACAGCACTTCGGACACCTGCCCGATAGCCATTTTCGCCGTCGGGTTGGTCATGCCGGTTTCCGCCAGGAACGGGTTGGCGTTCTGGTAGTAGAACGCCAACGGGATGCAGATCAGGATCGAGGCGAGGAAAAACACCAGGTAGCTGCGGTCCTTTAACAGGCCTAACGCGTCGAGCCCCAGCGACTGCTTGACGGCGCCAGCGCTCGCCTGCGCCTTGAGCGGCGCGGTGCCTGGCAGCGTGAAGCTGTAGAGCCCGAGGAGCAGCGAGGCGATGGCCGCCATCAGGAACGTATTGCGCAGGCCGCCCGCCGAGATCGCTTCGCGTGAGTCCCAGGCAAAGACAAAACTGATCACCACGCCGGCGACGATCCAGCCGACCGTACCCCAGACGCGGATACGCGAGAACTCCAGCGCCGGATCGCGCATCTGCCGGAATGCCACGGAATTGACCAGGGCCAGGGTCGGCATGTAGATCACCATGTAGGCCAGCACGTACGGATAGAACGCGTTGAAATCCACCGCCGAGTACAGCTGATACAACAACACCGCGCCCACCAGGTGCAGCACCGCCAGGATGCGCTCGGCGTTGAAGTAGCGGTCGGCAATCAGGCCGATGACGAACGGCGCGATGATCGCGCCCCAGGATTGGGTGGCGAAGGCCATGCCGATCTGCCCGCCGCTGGCACTCAGCGTAGTGGACAGGAACGTGCCAAGGGTGACGAACCAGCCGCCCCAGATAAAGAACTGCAGGAACATCATCACGCTCAGGCGTGCATTCATCGTGGTCATGGTAGTCACCGTTTTATTGTTGTTCTTGTTGAAACAAAGCCGTGCCCTGCTTTTATGGCCCTGCCCTTGTCGCTCTGCTCTTGTGGATTGCCCTTGTGGACTGCCCTTGTGGACTGCCCTTGTGGCGAGGGAGCTTGCTCCCGCTCGGCTGCGCAGCAGTCGTAAATCCAGGCGACGCGGTCCGGCTGGAACAATGTTAGGGGCGGCTTCGCCACCCAGCGAGAGCAAGCTCCCTCGCCACGGGGTCATTGCTCCGGAGGCAACCCCAGCAACCGCCGATTGGACGCTTCATCCGCCGTGACACCGGCGAAATCATCGAACGCCTTGGCGGTCTTGCTGATCATGTGCCGCTGGATGAACGCCGCACCTTCGGCCGCGCCCTGCTGCGAATCCTTCAGGCAGCATTCCCATTCCAGCACCGCCCAGCCGTTGAAGCCGTACTGGGTCAGCTTGCTGAAGATCGCCTTGAAATCGATCTGCCCATCGCCCAAAGACCGGAACCGACCGGGGCGATCAACCCAACCCTGGTAGCCGCCATAGACACCGGAACGGGCATCGGGGCGAAATTCGGCGTCCTTGACGTGGAACATGCGGATGCGGTCGTGGTAGCGACCGATGAAGCCCAGGTAGTCCATCTGTTGCAGCAACAGGTGGCTGGGGTCGTAGAGGATCGCCGCCCGTGGATGGTGATCGACGGCTTCGAGGAAACGCTCGAACGAGGCACCGTCGTGCAGGTCTTCGCCGGGGTGGATCTCGTAGCACAGGTCGACGCCGGCCGCGTCGAAACAGTCGAGGATCGGCAACCAGCGCCGGGCCAGTTCGGCGAACCCTTGCTCGACCAGGCCGGACGGACGTTGCGGCCACGGGTACATATAAGGCCACAGCAACGCACCGGAAAACGTCGCGTGGGCCTTGAGGCCCAGGCGCTGGCTGGCACGGGCGGCGAGTTTCAGTTGCTCGATGGCCCACTCGGTGCGCGCCTCGGGCTGGCCGCGCAGGTGGGCCGGGGCGAAGTCGTCGAACAGCGCGTCGAATGCCGGGTGCACCGCCACCAACTGCCCTTGCAGGTGCGTCGACAACTCGCTGATCTCGACGCCGGCCGATGCGCAGACGGCCTTGAGCTCATCGCAATAATCCTGGCTCTCGGCGGCCCGGGCCAGGTCGATGTAGCGCGTGCCGAGGGTCGGCAGTTGAATCGCCTTGTAGCCCTGCGACGCGGCCCATCGAGCAATGTCGGCCAGGGTGTCGAACGGCGCTTCATCGGACATGAACTGCGCCAGGAAAATCGCTGGCCCGCGCAGGCCGCTCGGTGTTACGTCGGGGCTGCTCACAACTGCGATTCTCCGGTTTTCAGCGTGGTCCATTTCGCCTCGCCACGGTGATTGATGATGGCGGCCTCGATGAACGCCATGCCGCGCAAGCCGATTTCGATGCCGGGTACGCCAGGCACATCGGGGCCTTCGACGCGTTCGCGAATGGCCCGGGCGAAATCGCCGTAGAGGTTGGCCATCGCTTCCAGATAACCCTCGGGATGCCCGGCGGGCAGACGCATGCGGCGCGTTGCGGCCTCGCACAACCACGGCTGGCCAACCCCGCTACGCAGGATGCTCAGGGGTTGATCGAGGGCGCGATGGATCAGGCTCGACGGCTGTTCCTGGCGCCACTCCAGGGCGCCTTTGTCGCCGTAGACGCGGATCTTCAGCGGGTTCTCTTCGCCGGTGCAGACCTGGCTGGCCAGCAACACGCCGCTGGCGCCGCGTTGCATCTGGAACAACATCGCCACGTCGTCGTCCAGTTGCCGACCGGCGACATGCGTGCCCAGCGTGGCGCAAAGCTGTTGGATCGGTTGGTCGGCGACAAACTCCGCCAAGGAAAAGGCATGGGTGCCAATGTCACCAATGCAGCCGCCCAGCCCGGACTGTGCCGGATCGTCGCGCCACTCGGCCTGTTTGTTGCCTTGCGCGGCGACGTCCTGGCTGAGCCAGCCCTGAGGGTATTCGACGAACACTTTGCGCACCTGGCCGATCACGCCCGAACGCACCATCTCCCGGGCCTGCCAGACCATCGGGTAGCCCAGGTAGGTGTGAGCCAGGCCGTAGAGACAACGGCTGCCCTGCAGCACCTCCCTGAGCGCGAGCAACTCCTTGAGGTTCAGTGCCGCGGGCTTCTCGCTGAACACATGGAAACCCGCCGCCAGCGCCTGGCGGGCAATGGGCGCGTGGAGATGGTTGGGCGTGACGATCACCAGCAGTTCCATGCGCTGGTCCAGCGGCAGCAGCGCCTCGGCGTCGAGCATCTGCTGCCAGTCGTGATAACAGCGGGACGCGGCCAGCCCCAGGGCCTCTCCGGTCTGCCGGTTATTCTGCGGGTCACGGCTGAACGCGCCGCACACCAGCTCGAAACCACCGTCCAGGCCCGCGGCCTGACGATGGGCCTGGCCGATGAACGCGCCCTCCCCACCGCCGACGAAGCCCATTCTTATTTTTGGTGCTACAGGTTTCATCGCGATTCTCTTTTGTCCGGACTGATGATGTAACCGGTTACATCATGAGCGGAAATCTAGGCCTGGTTTAGCTTCGTGTCAAACCCTGGAAGATGCCGATGAGCATTTGTCAGGCTTCGAACCTGCGGTAAGCTCGC
Organism: Pseudomonas sp. R3-56; assembly: GCF_051132075.1. NCBI lineage: Bacteria > Pseudomonadati > Pseudomonadota > Gammaproteobacteria > Pseudomonadales > Pseudomonadaceae > Pseudomonas > Pseudomonas sp. R3-56. The sequence goes on from NZ_CP071657.1 coordinate 4,005,421, forward strand.
GGCCATGCCTGCGTCTCCAGGCGCCGAATCGAGGTGATCTTGTCGAATATCCGTGAAGTGGCCCGGCTGGCCGGTGTTTCCGTGGCCACGGTGTCGAGGACGCTGAAGTCGCCTGAACGCGTGCTGCCGGAAACCCGCGACAAGGTCAACGCCGCGGTGGCACAGGCCGGTTATCGACCGAACCTGATGGCGGTGCAGTTCCGTTCCCGCCGTACCGGCAACCTGGTGATCCTGGTGCCGGCGATCGCCAATACTTTTTTCGCCCGGGTCATCAGCGGTGCCCAACAGGCGGCGCAAGCGGCCGGCTATCGATTGCTGCTGTGCGATACCCAGGGCCGCGAAGCCATCGAGCAGGAATTCGCCGCGCTGGTCTACGCCCACCAGGCCGACGGGGTGATTCAACTGCGCGCCAGCGACCCCTTTGTTTCATTGCCGCCCGGCGCCGACGCGTTGCCGCTGGTCAATGCCTGCGAAGTGGTCAAGGACGCGCCCTACCCGACCATCAGCCTGGACAACCGCAGCGCCGCCCGCGCCATGACCGAGCACCTTATCGGCCTCGGCCACCGACGCATCGGCATCATCAAGGGCCCTCGCAGCAGCCCGTTGACCCTCGATCGCGTCGCCGGTTACCAGGACGCCTTGCAAGACGCCGGCATCGCCATCGTCCCCGAGCTGATCTGCCACGGCGATTTCACCCTCAAGGCCGGCTACGACGGTGCCGGCGCCATGCTCGCCCTGGCCGAGCGTCCCAGCGCGCTGTTCTGCGAGAACGATGAGATGGCCATCGGCGCGCTCAAGCGCATCAAGCAGATGGGCCTGCGGGTGCCCGAGGACATCTCCCTGGTGGGTTTTGATGACATCCCGTTTGCCGCTTATTGCGATCCGCCGCTGACCACCATTTCCCAGCCGGCTGAAACCTTTGGTCACAAAGCCGTAGAAATGCTGATCGCCCTGATCGAGAAAAGACCCATCGCCCAGCGGCACGTGCTGTTGCCGTTCGAGCTGACCGTACGCGGCAGCAGCGCAGCGCCAGCCTCCAGCATGGCCTGATCAGGCACATCGGAGTTGTCGACTCGCCATCAGGCCCGTTTCGACTACAGTGGAAAGACTCTGCAAAAGCCATAACAAGACGGAGAGTCGCCATGCCAATCAGCAAACGCTTCATTTCCCTGGCCGCCGCCGCAGCCGTGATGGTCACGACCACGGCCTATGCTGCGCCAGCGTACATCAACATTCTGACCGGAGGCACCAGTGGGGTGTATTACCCGATTGGCGTCGGGCTCTCGCAGATCTACAGCAGCGGCATCAAGGATTCCAAGACGTCGGTCCAGGCCACCAAGGCTTCGGTGGAAAACCTGAACCTGCTGCAAGCCGGACGCGGCGAGTTGGCGTTCGCCTTGGGCGACTCGGTGGCGGACGCCAAGAATGGGGTGGAAGACGCCGGCTTCAAGGCGCCCTTGACCAAGCTGCGGGCCATCGCTGGCGCCTACCCCAACTACATACAAATCGTCGCCAGCCAGGAATCGGGCATCAAGACCCTGGCCGATCTCAAGGGCAAGACCGTTTCGGTCGGCGCAGCGAAATCTGGCACCGAGCTCAACGCCCGGGCAATCTTCAAGGCCGCGGGCCTGACCTACAGCGAGATGAAGGTGCAATACCTGCCATTCGCCGAGTCGGTGGATCTGATCAAGAACCGCCAGTTGGATGCCACGCTGCAATCTTCCGGCCTGGGTATGGCCGCGATTCGTGACCTGGCGTCGACCATGCCATTGAACTACGTATCGATTCCCACCGATGTCGTGGCAAAAATCGGTAACCCGGCCTATTTGAGCGCGCAAATCCCGGCCAACACGTACGACGGACAAACTGACGCCGTGCCCACCGTCGCCATCACCAATATCCTGGTGACCCGCGAGGATGTGCCGGACGAAGTGGCTTATCAGATGACCAAGCTGCTCTTCGACAACCTCAATCGCCTGGGCACGTCCCATTCGGCGGCGAAAGACATTTCCCTGAAAAACGCCGCGAAGAACCTGCCGATAGCCCTGCACCCTGGCGCCGAACGCTACTACAAGGAAGCGGGCGCGCTGTAGACCCTGGGGCGGCAACGGCGTAAACCGCCGTTGCCGTGTCGTGTTTCGCACCGGCTACAGACAACAGGCAGGCACCTTATGAGTGAAGACCAGCACGGCATCGCCACGGACCCACGGGACTGGCCGAAGACGCTGTTCTATGTAGCGTTGCTGTTTTCCATATTCCAGATCGTCACCGCAGCCTTCTCCCCGGTCTCCAGCATCGTGCTGCGGGCGGTGCATGTGGGCTTTTTGCTGTGGGTGGTGTTCTTGAGTTACCCGGCCCATGGCAAGCAACGGCCCTGGCAACCCCTGGCCTGGGCGTTGGGGCTGGCGGGGATGGCGACCGCGCTCTATCAGTGGGTATTCGAGGCCGACCTGATCCAGCGCTCCGGCGACCTGACGAGCGCCGACATGGTCATCGGCATCGTCCTGATCGTGCTGGTATTCGAGGCGGCGCGGCGGGTGATGGGCATCGCCTTGCCGATCATCTGCGGCCTGTTCCTCGCCTATGGCCTGTTCGGCGAACACCTGCCGGGCGACCTGGCGCATCGCGGCTACGGCGTGGACCAGATCATCAACCAGCTGGCGTTTGGCACCGAAGGGTTGTACGGCACGCCGACCTACGTATCGGCCACTTATATCTTCCTCTTCATCCTGTTCGGCGCTTTCCTGGAAAAGGCCGGCATGATCAAGCTGTTCACCGATTTCTCCATGGGCCTGTTCGGTCACAAACTCGGCGGTCCGGCGAAGGTGTCGGTGGTGTCATCGGCGCTGATGGGCACCATCACCGGCTCGGGCATCGCCAATGTGGTGACGACCGGCCAGTTCACTATTCCGCTGATGAAACGTTTTGGCTACAAGGCCGCGTTCGCCGGCGGCGTGGAAGCGACATCGAGCATGGGCAGCCAGATCATGCCGCCGGTCATGGGTGCGGTGGCGTTCATCATGGCCGAGACCATCAACGTGCCGTTCGTGGAAATCGCCAAGGCGGCCTTGATACCCGCCTGCCTGTATTTCGGCTCGGTGTTCTGGATGGTGCACCTGGAGGCCAAGCGTTCGAACCTCAGAGGTCTACCCAAGGATCAGTGCCCGAGTGCCTGGGGCGCGGTCAAGGAAAACTGGTACCTGCTGATTCCACTGGCAGTGCTGGTCTATCTGCTGTTTTCCGGGCGCACGCCGCTGTTCTCCGGCATGGTCGGGCTGGCATTGACGGCTATTGTGATTCTCGGCTCGGCGATCATCCTCAAAGTATCGAACTACGCCTTGCGCTGCGCGTTCTGGGTCGCACTGGGGATTCTCTGCGTCGGCTTCTTCCGGTTGGGTATCGGAATCGTGTTCGCGGTGATCGGCGTGCTGGTGGTGGCTTGCTGGTTCATGCAAGGCACGCGGGAAACCCTGGTCATCTGCCTGCATGCATTGGTGGATGGTGCCCGGCACGCCGTTCCGGTGGGGATCGCCTGCGCCTTGGTTGGCACCATCATCGCCGTGGTTTCGCTGACGGGCGTGGCGTCCACTTTCGCCGGTTACATCCTGGCCATCGGCAAGGACAACCTGCTGCTGTCGCTGATCCTGACCATGCTTACCTGCTTGGTATTGGGCATGGGCATCCCGACCATCCCCAACTACATCATCACCAGCTCGATCGCCGCGCCAGCCCTGTTGGAACTGGGCGTGCCGCTGATTGTGTCGCACATGTTCGTGTTCTACTTCGGCATCCTCGCCGACCTGACCCCGCCGGTGGCCCTGGCCTGTTTCGCCGCCGCGCCCATCGCCAGGGAGAGTGGCCTGAAGATCAGCTTCTGGGCCGTGCGCATCGCCCTCGCCGGCTTCGTCATTCCGTTCATGACGGTCTACAACCCGGCGCTGATGCTCCAGGGCGACAATCTCTGGATGACCGCGTACATGCTGATCAAGACCTTGCTCGCGGTCGGCCTGTGGGGCATGGCGTCCACCGGTTTCCTGCAACAGAAGATGCCGGTCTGGGAACGGCTGATGTGTTTTGCCGCCGGGGCATTGTTGGTGATGGCGCTGCCGTTGACCGATGAAATCGGCTTTGTCCTGGGGGCGCTGTTGATCGGGCAGCATCTGTGGCGCGCACGTCGCGGCGGACAGGCCTTGGCGTGATCGGCTTGTGCCTGGGCCTGTCCGGAGTGATCTGGGCGCAGCTTGAACTCAGCGAGTTCACCTTGGCGTGGGATCACACCATCGAGAAGATCCGTTGGGAGGAAGACTACCGTGTCACCGAAACGGGCCTGGTCCTGGGCGAAGCCAGGATCAAGGGCAACGGTGCCGGCATGGAGATTCCGGAAAATGCCCGGCTGGAAAACGGCAGTTGGCACTACTATCGACAACTGCCGCCGCTGCAACCCTTGAAGCTGGGCCGCACGCCCCAGGCCGGCGATTACCAACTGTGTCATGCCGGCCATTGCCAGCCCATGGCGCATTGGCTCGGCCCGCCCACCGTGGAACCCCCCTCGGTAGAACTGTGGAGCTGCGAACGGCGCTCGATTAATCAGCGCTGATCGACCGCCACGCCGCCTGCGCCAGTAACTCCCGATGGGCCTTGGGGCTGGTCGGCACTCGCCCCGCCAGCCAGGCACGGCAATAACTTTCCGACGCGCCGATGATCAGCGAAAACATCAGCTCGGCCGGATAACGCTTGAGCGCCTCGCCCTGCTCCGCCGCGCTCAGCCACTGCCAGAGTTGGCCGTTGCGCGTGGTATTGCGGTTGGCGAGTTCGTCCTTGAACGGTCCCTTGGTCACGGCAAAACGCGCGTGATACTGGAAACGCGCCCATTCCGGCTGGCTGTCGACCCAATCGACATAGCTGAAGATCAACGCTTGCACGCCCTGTTCGGCCGTCGTCGCCTCGGCCAGGTATTGCTCGCGCAAGTGCGCCTGGTCGTCCAGCGCGGTGAAGAACAGCGCCGCCACCAGGCCTTCCTTGTTGCCGAAGTGGTGGTAGATCGCGCCGACACTGGTCTGGCATTCGGTGCGGATCATTTCGATTGTGGTCGCCTCGATGCCCTGTTCGTTGAACAGCGCCAGAGCCTTTCTGAAGATATCGCGCTTGAGCTCGGCCCTTCTGCCGGGGAAGGCACGTTCGAGTAATTCCGTTGTTTGCATGCTGGGCTTAAACCGGTTCGTTGAAGGATCAGGCAGACGGCTGCCCATGACGAAGTGAGCGCAGCTTGACAGATTCGCCAACAACAGAATACCGTTCCGTAACAGAATAATATTCTGTTACGGAAGATTGTTCCGCAAATCCCTTGTCAGTGAGGCTTCACATGAATCAGGTTCTCGGTATGTTCAACAGCGCAGGTCCCGATGCGTTCAGCAAAATGGCCTGTCAGATGGCACCTTACTTCGCCACTATCAATCCGCTGGTCACGGAGCTGCGCCAAGGCGCGGCGACTGTGCAGGTACCGTTTCGCAAGGAAATCACCAATCACCTCGGCACCGTGCATGCCATTGCCATGTGCAACGCCGCCGAGCTGGCCGCCGGGATGATGACCAACGTCTCGATTCCCGACGGCGCCCGGTGGATCCCCAAAGACATGACCGTGGAATACCTGGCCAAGGCCAAGAGCGACGTGACGGCGGTGGCGAACGGCGATGAGGTTGACTGGCAGACCGAGGGCGACAAGATCGTGCCGGTGGATATTCATGACGTGGATGGCAAGAAGGTGTTCACGGCGCGGATCACCATGAATGTGAAGTTGGCTTGAAAAATCGGGGGCGTCTGGAACGCCCTCTATCCAATAATTGGAAAATCGTGGCGAGGGGGATTTATCCCCGCTGGGCTGCCGAGCAGCCCCGAACCTGTGAACTCGATATTCCTGGCACGCCGAGTTGCCTGGTTTGAGGGCTGCTTCGCAGCCCAGCGGGGATAAATCCCCTCGCCACAAAGAGAGGTGCTCGGCTAACTGAGAGACGTTGCTGGGCTATTTTAATGGTCAGGCAAACGTCGCCCCACGGGTGTTCACGAACAATGAGTACAACGAGTGGCTGCCGGCCATGAACAACCGGTTGCCCTCCCTGCCGCCGAAACAGATGTTGGGGCAGCGTTCCGGCAGGGAGATGTGCCCGATGGCCTTGCCCTCGGGGTTGAACACCCGCACACCGTCGAGTTTTTCCAGGTCGGCCTTGGGGTCGCCGTTGCCGCCCCAGCCGCACCAGAGGTTGCCGCTCTCATCGCACTTGATGCCGTCGATGGCGGCGTAATCCAGGCCTTCGATATGCTTGCGGCGCTCGCCCAAGGTGCCGTCATCCTTGACCGTGATTGCCCAGACCAGGCGGTTGGGCTTGGCCCGGCCTTCGACCACATAGAGAGTTTTTTCATCCGGGGAAAAGCACAAGCCGTTCGGCCCCGCCAGGTCGTCGATGACCCGGCTGAGCTTGCCGGTTTCACCGTCGATGCGGTACACCGCGTGCGGCTGCTCGGGGGTGACTTTGTGCCCCTCGTAGTTGTTGCCGGTCTGGAACGGCGGGTCGGTGAACCAGATCGAGCCATCCCGTTTGCAAACGATGTCGTTGGGCGAGTTCAACGGTTTGCCGTCGAAACGATCGGCCAGCACGGTGATCGTGCCGTTGTGTTCGGTGCGGGTGATACGCCGCCCTTCGGTCGACGTGGTCGAGCCTTCACAGACCAGCAAACGCCCCTGGCGATCACGGCACATGCCGTTGGAGAAGTTCGAATTCTCCCGATACACCGACAGCCCACCGGTGACTTCGTCCCAGCGCACGATGCGGTTGTTGGGGATGTCACTGACCAGCAGATACCGACCGTCGCCGATCCACACCGGCCCTTCGGCCCAGCGCAGGCCGCTGGCGAGTTTTTCCACGCTCGCGTTGAAGATGCGCAGGTCCATGAAGCTGGGGTCGAGGATATTGACCAGAGGGTCCGGATAACGCTGGCTCAGCGGTTCGGCCTGGGTCAGGCCGGGCAGGTTGCCAAGGGTCGCGGCGGCGGCCGAGACCACCAGGGATTTCTTGAGGAAGGTCCGGCGCGCCTGATCGGCGGTTGCAGGTTGCGAAGCATCCATAGTACGTCTCCGTTAATTATTATTGGACGGGGACGTTTGTTTTACCCTCTGATAGGACATCGTACAAGTTATTATCCTCGCCCGGCCCTGTCACTCGGGATGGAGTGGGATCCGAACGGTGAACGTGGTGCCTCCGCGCGCCTTCGAGTGGACTTCGATGGTCCCCTGGTGAGCCGCGACGATCGCCGAGGCAATGTAGAGGCCCAGTCCCAGGCCGGCCGTGGGGCCGTATTGCAAGTCGCCGCTGCGCAGCTGCCGGATCAAGGGATTGAAGATGCTGGCGATGGCGTCCTTCTCGATAGGCTTGCCCTGGTTGTTGATCGCGATGACGGCTTCACCCCCTTCGCGGCTCAACGATACCGTGATCGGCGCGCCCTCCGCGCCATGTTGCACGGCATTGCCGATCAGGTTGGAAAACACCTGTTCCATCCGCGCCGGATCGAACAGTCCTTCAAGCGGACCGTGCGGCTCGAAGAGGATGCTGCTTTCCGGATGATAGGCCCGTGCCTCTTCCACCATGCCTTCGCACGCTGCCACCAGGTCGCCGTTGAAGCGCTGTACCGGTATGCCTGCGCCCAGCTGGGTACGGGTGAAGTCCAGCAGGTCGCCAACAATCTTGTTGGCCCGTTTTACGCTGGTGTAGATGCGCGAGGAAATCTTGGTGGCCTTGGCAGGCAGATCGCCGGCGCGCAGGAGCACTTCGGAACTCAGCAGGATTGCCCCCAGCGGGCTGCGCAGATCATGTCCCAGAATCCCCAGGAAGATATTGCGCGCCGCATCGACCGCGCCGGAATAACTGACCACCGATTCCGCCAGGGCCTGGTCGACGGCTTCATTGAAGCGGATCACATCCGACATCGCCTGCGCCTGGTCCAGCTGGGCATGGGGCATCCACAACACCAGCACGCTGGTGCGCAACGCACGGTACTCCGAGACCATCTGTTCCACGGTAAAACCGGATGACTGGCGAATGACAGCGTGGGTTTCCGCCGCGGTCTCGGCCTCCGCCGCCGGGGCTTCGCCCTGGGATTTGGCGATCTGCTCCTCCGGGGTCTGAGAAGTGCGCAGATCAATGGCGATGGTGCGCAGCATCTGCTCGGCATGGTCGCGCAGCGCTACCGCATCCATGCCGATGGAAGCCGGGGTGATGGTCCTGGCGAAGTCTTCCCACGCCTGGAGGATCGGTTCGATGTTGTCGACAATGAAATCAGCCAGGCGCATGGGTTGCTCCGCGGGAAACTCAGGGGGATCGGTGCCGGAAACAACACAGCGGTCAGTTGTTGTACAGCAAATCGCTGGGGGATGTACGCCGGTCTCTGGATTGGTTGAGCTGGTGGAGCTGGCGGCTGCTTTGCAGCCGAGCGGGAGCAGGCTCCCTCGCCACGGGTGAGCTGCGAACATCTGGGGAGAACGGGTTGACGGGCGGGAGCCGGCGCTTGTCTCTCTCTGCTGGATCCGGTACAAATCTTCCGTTGTTGTACGACAACCTATAACTAAAAATAAACCACCGAAGCCTCGCTGCTGCGGTGGTACACCTTTGAGATTGCTGCCATGACCCGCCCCACCGTTGCCGCCGATGTTCCTATTCCTTTTTCCCGCCCTGTCGCTGTGCTCATCCTGCTCTGCATGGGCTGCGCTTTTGCCGGTAACCACGTCGCCGCGCGGGCGGCGTTCGATGACGGTGCCGGCGTGCTGCTGGCGATCCTGCTGCGCTCGGGCGGGACGTTGCTGGTGCTGGCGGCGATGGTCTTGTGGCAACGCCAGAGCCTGCGCCTGCCCGCCGGGGCCTGGCGCTGGCAGTTGGTGTTGGGCCTGTTGATCGGCGCCCAGAGCCTGTGCCTGTATTCGGCCGTAGCGCGGGTGCCGGTGGCGCTGGCGCTGTTGGTGGGTAACGTGTTCCCGATCCTGTTGGCGCTGCTGACCTGGGCACTCGGCGGGCCGCGCCCCACTGCGCGTACGGCGATGTTGATGGGGATGATCCTGGTCGGCCTGGTGTTCGTGCTTGAAGTGCCGGCGCGGTTATCGTCGCAGGCGGATGTCGGCCCGCAATGGCTATTGGGGGTTGGCCTGGCATTCTGCGCCGCGTGCGTGTTCGCTTGCGCGTTGTGGATCACCGATCACAAGCTGTCCCAGGTACGCGGCTCGGTGCGCAGCCTGCTGACGATTTTCATTGTGTTCAGCAGCGTCAACCTCGCAGGCCTGACCGGTGCCCTGCCCGGCGGCCTCGACCTGCCTGCCAGCAACACCGGCTGGCTCGCGCTCGCCACCCTGGTGGTGCTTTACGGCACCGGGTTCATCGTGTTGTTCATGTGCGTGCCACGCCTGGACATGCCACGCAATGCCCCGGTGATGAACATCGAACCGCTGGCGACCCTGCTGATTGGCTGGCTGGTGCTGGACCAGATGCTCAACCCGGGCCAGGTGCTCGGCGGCGCGATCGTGGTGACGGGTATTGTGTTGCTGACCTGGCGCAAGGCTGAGCGGGTCAAGGCGCCGGTGGCTGCACGCAATTGAACTGACTGAACGCTCTTTTGTGGCGAGGTAGCTTGCTCCCGCTCGGCTGCGACGCAGTCGCGAATTTCTTGGGCCTGCTTCGCAGGCCAGCGGGAGCAAGCTCCCTCGCCACAAAAGCATTGTGCGGTCAGGCGTTTATGTCTGGGTGCGCCGGAAACTAGTTTCAAAAGCCACAGTCCTACCCCAGCCCTGAACGAAGCGTTTCGGGCTGATTGGCGCCGTCTCCCGGCGCTCAGGCAATTCCCTTCCAGAGCTGTCCATCCATGCGCCACCTCGTTCGCTCTCGCCGTTTCGCTGCGCTGTGCCTCACGATCCTGTTTCCGTTGTTCCCCAGCCCGGCTCACGCCCGAGGCGAAGGACAACTGGTGAGTGCCATCAACGACTACCGCAGCCAGCCCCACCGCTGTGAATGGCAAACAGTGCGTGCTGCCCAACCCTTGGTGTTGCGCTCCAGCCTGGCCTTGCCCATCGGCTTCAGCGGTGGCTTGCGCGAAACCCTGAGCAGATCCGGCTATCAGGCCCGGTCAGTGCGCAGCATTCGCCTGACCGATGCGCGGGACGCCGAAGAAGCGTTCGAGAGGCTGGCGGACGAGCATTGCGCAGCGCTGCTGGACGGCCAATACGCCGACATTGGCGTCAATCGGGTCGGGGATGAATGGCGCGTGGTGCTCGCACAACCCATGGGCGGAACGCGGATCAGCGACACGCGCGATATCGGCGCGCCGGACAAAACGCTGCTGGCCCAGATCAATGCCGCCAGGGCCAAGCCCCGAATGTGCGGGCGCCAGCGCTTTGCGGCGGCTCGGCCGCTGAGCTGGAACGCCGCGCTGGGAAGCGCTGCCCAGGGCCACAGTCGGTCGATGGCCCGGGGCAACTATTTTGCCCATCGCGACCCGGACGGTCGCTCCACATCCGAGCGGGCCAGGAGCGCCGGTTTTCGCGGACGCAAACTCGGCGAGAACATTGCCGCCGGACAACGTTCGCCAAGCCAGGCCATGCACGACTGGCTCGCCAGCCCCGGGCATTGCTCCAACCTGATGAACCCAATGTTCACCCAGGTCGGTGCGGCGTCGGCCAGTGACTCGCGCAGCGATGCCGGAGTGTATTGGACAATGGTGCTTGGCGCCCCGTGAGGTAACGGAACGGGTATCCCGTGGCGAGGGAGCTTGCTCCCTCGCCACGGAGGTTTATGCGAGCCTGGCATCCTCACACCGGCCGACGCACCGCCCTCACCTTCCCGCTGCCACCGCCGCCACAGAAAAACCGTTCGCCCCCATCGGATTCCAGCCCTGACACACCGGTCCCGGGCGGCATCGTCACGCTTTCCAGCACTTGTGCTGTCTGCGGATCAATACGCCGCAGGTCGCTCTCATCGTTTTCCCACGTCCCGTGCCAAAGCTCTCCGTCGACCCAGGTCACGCCCGTGACGAAGCGATTGGATTCAATGGTGCGCAGGACTTTTCCGTCGGCAGGGTCGATCTGGAGGATTTTGCGCGCCTTGTACTGGCCGACCCAGAGCGATCCTTCGGCCCAAGCCAACCCTGAATCATCACCGCTGTTGGGCGCCGGAATCGTCGCCAGTACCTCGCCGGTGCGTGGATCGATCTTGCGGATGCTGTCGCCAGCAATCTGGAACAGATGCTCACCGTCGAACGCCGTGCCAGCGTTCGCCGGCACGTCGAGCGAGTGCACGGTCTGGCCACTGGCGGGATCAAGTGCGTGGAGCTTTTCGCCTGAGGCGAACCAGACGCGCTCGCCGTCATGGCTTACGCCGTGGACACACTCGACGCCCGGAAAAGGGCCGTACTCACGCAGGATCTGTGCTTCTGAACGTTTCATTTCACTCGCCTCATCAGTGGGGTGTGATTACATCCTAACCAGCCACTGGCAACGCAGTGAGTAACAATGCCGTCGCGAATCCAGGCATCGTTGGCGCCATCCAGCGCCGGGCCCTGGCACGACCGAACGCTTGCGCCTTGCCGCAGGCGGCGAGGGTTTCCAAGGCCCGCTGCACGCTGCGCTGGCTGTTGCCCAAGGCAAGCGCCAGGGCCGAACTGGACCAGGTTTCGCCATCGGCAAGCAGCGCCAGCACCGCGCCGTGAGGTTCTTCGATGACGCGCGCCAGCACCACGACCTCGTCGGCCTGGTTGGGAATCAGGATAAAACCGCGCCGGGTTGCCTTCACCTCGGCCAATGACCGCAGCGCCGCCCGCAACCGCCCCATCTCGACCCGCAGCCGGGCGCGGTGGGACTCATCCGTCAGTTTCAAGCCGAAGGCCTCGGCCATGAGCGCTTCCCTCGATGCATCGCCCGGCCAGGCTTGGGCCAGCCCGCGGGCCAGGGCGAACAACACCGGGCGCCGGGCGAGGGAAACCTGGCTGCCAGCGCTACTGACGCCATACCGGCATGCATCTACTACCAGCGCCGCACCGGCCAGCAGCACCTGTACCTCTTCAAGAATCAGCAAGCGCTCTTCGTTCCGGCCGATCAGACGCGCCGCCGGTGAGCTCAGCATGCGCCAGGCGCTTTCGATTTCGGCGTTCAGCGCGCTGATGCCCGTTTGCCGTGCGGCCTGCCCGGCCCTTTCCAGAGCGGCGTGGGCGGTTTGCGCTTGCAGGCGCCGCATGGCGATCCCCGCCGCCACCAGTTCACAAGCGGCTCGAGACGCCACAGGCAAGCTGCAAAGATTCAGATCAGCAAGCTTGCCCTCGGCCTCGCCAAGGTGACCGAGCAACAGCAGGCGGCGGATTTCGATCGCATGAGCATGACCGACGTTCGCCCGGTCACCGCAGGCTTCGAGTACCGTCCGCGCGGCGTCGAGGCGCTTCATGGGCCACGCCAGGTCACGGGAAGCCAAGGCGATTTCGCCCTCCGCCACGATACACCGTGCCCGCGCCACGGCCGCCTTGGACCCGAACGCCGTACTTGCCCGGCGCATCAGGCTCCTGGCTTTGTCCAGGTCCCCCAGCTGCGCCATGGCGATGCCGCGCAGCGCGAGGGCCGGGGCATCGGTGCGCAAGGCGATGCGATTGAGCGCCGCTACTGGATCGCCTGCCGCCAATGCTCGCGCTGCTATGCTGATCGCGTAATCCATAAAACGACGGCCCTTGTGGCGAGGGAGCTTGCTCCCGCTGGCCTGCGAAGCGGGCCTGAAAATCTTGCAGTCGCTGCGCACTGGAGCGCCAGCCCGGCCTGCTCCTCAGGCCAGGCAGTGAGTATCGCTACAGGCGAATCTCGGCGGCCCGTACCACATCGATGCGCGACACCGCGCTGCTCAGCCGCCCCAGTCGCTGGTTGTGATCGGCAATGATCTGCTCGGCCGACAGGCTGCCATTGTCCACCGTCGAATGCGCATCGGCGGCCAACACCACTTCGTACCCCAGGGCATGGGCCTGGCGCACGGTGGCATTGATGCAGTAATCGGTCTGCAGCCCGCAGATCACCACGCGATCGATGCTTCTGGCCTGCAACAGCGCCAGCAGGTCGGTCTGGTAGAACGCGTCCGCAGTGGTCTTGCGCACGCGCAAGTCATCCGCGGCGGTGAGCAGGCCGTCGGCCAATTGCCAGGCGGCACTGCCATAAGCCAACGAGCCCTCAAGTTCTTCGTGCTGGACCAGGATCACCGGCAAGCCGACAGCCCGAGCCCTGGCACTGAGGTCGTTGATGGTGCCGAGCAGGCGTGGGCTGTCGAAGCATTCCTCTTCGCCCGTGCACAGCCCGGCCTGGACGTCGATAATCAGCAATGCGCTGCTCATGCTTGCCTCTCCGAGCGCTCAGTAGCCCAACGATAACCCGGTGTTGCGGCGCGGATCGTTGGCACCGTAGAAACGATTCTTGCCCACGGGCTTGCCACCCAGTGACGGCGCGCCCACCAGGATCGCGGCGATGTGGTTGGGGTCCTGCGGGCCGGCGAACTTGTGACCCCAGCTTTCCAGCAGCTTGAGCGTATCGGGGCTGGCGGCGAAGGTTTCCAGGTTGGTCTCCTCCGGCATCCACTGCTGGTGAAAGCGCGGTGCGTCCACCGCTTCCTGCAGGTTCATGCCGTAGTCGATCACATTGAGAATGGTCAGCAGGGTCGCGGTAATGATGCGGCTGCCGCCCGGCGTGCCGACGACCATCACGGTCTTGCCGTCCTTGGTGATGATGGTCGGGCTCATGGACGACAGCGGCGCCTTGCCCGGTGCGATGGCGTTGGCCTCGCCCTGTACCAGGCCGTACATGTTGGGCACGCCGACCTTGGCGGTGAAATCGTCCATTTCATCGTTGAGGATCACCCCGGTCTTGCTCGCCATCACGCCGGCGCCGAACCAGTCGTTGAGGGTGTAGGTGACAGAGACGGCGTTGCCCCATTGGTCGACGATCGAATAGTGGGTGGTGTTGCTGCCCTCGTGAGGCGCCACGCCGGGTTTGATCTTGTGCGAATCGCCGGCCTTTTGCGGCTCGATCGCGGCGCGCAGTTTTGCCGCATAGTTCTTGTCCAGCAGATGGTCGATGGGGTTCTGCACAAAGTCCGGGTCGCCCAGGTAGCTATTGCGATCGACATAGGCGTGACGCATGGCTTCGATCTGGTAGTGCATGCCCTGGGCCGAATGGAAGCCCAGGTCTTTCATCGGATACCCGTCGAGGATATTCATGATCTGGCACAGCACCACACCACCGGAACTGGGCGGTGGTGCGGAAATGATGTGATAACCGCGATAGTCGCATTCCACCGGGGCCAGCTCGCGGGTCTTGTATTTGTCCAGGTCGGCCTGGGTGATGATGCCCTTGTTGGCCTGGCTGGAAGTCACCAGGGCGTCGGCCACCCAGCCTTTGTAGAAGCCGTCGGCGCCTTTGGCGGAAATTTCCCGCAGGGTCCTGGCGAGGTCTTTCTGCACCAGTTTCTGGCCGGCCTGCATCGGCTCGCCGTTGTGCAGGAAGATCGCGCCGGAATCGCGCATGTCCTTTTTGAACACGTCCGTGGCGGTCTCCAGCAGGTCGACATCACCTTGTTCGAGGACAAAACCCTCCTCGGCGAACCTGATCGCCGGGGCGATCAGTTCCTCCCGGGGCTTGCTGCCGTATTTCTTCAGCGCCAGCTCCATGCCGGACACCGTGCCGGGCACGCCTACCGCCAGGTGGCCGCGGGTGCTGAGCTCGGGAATGACGTTGCCGTCCTTGTCCAGGTACATGTCGGCGGTGGCGGCCAATGGCGCTTTTTCGCGGAAATCCAGGAATGTCTTGCGGCCATCCGCCATCTGCAGCGTCATGAAACCGCCACCGCCAAGGTTGCCCGCCGCCGGGTAGACCACCGCCAGGGCGTAGCCCACCGCGACTGCCGCATCCACCGCGTTGCCACCGTTCTTGAGCACGTCGACGCCGACGTGGGTCGCCAGGTGCTGGGCGGTGACGACCATGCCGTTCTCGGCGGCAACCGGTGCCTGGGACGCAGCGTGGGCAGTCAGGCAGCAAAGGGAGAGCGAAGTGGCGATGAGGGTCCGGGCCAGGGATTCGAACTTCATGAGTCGGTCTCTTCTTGTTTTAGGGTCGGGATCGCTTCAAAAGCACACACGAGTATGGCTCGGTTTAAACAATATGCCTGTTTACTGTAGGCTCGTGTGCTTGATCATCCTCGCACAAGGACATCGCCGATGACGCTGCGAATCGAACGCACGGACGCTCCAACCGATGAACAACGCCAGGCCATCCTCGCGCCACTACGCGCCTATAACACGGCTCAGACCGGTGGAAGCGCGCCGGAACTGGTCGCCTGGCTGGTGCGCGACGAGCACGGCGAAATCGTCGGCGGACTCTACGGCCGAGTATTCTTTCGTTGGCTCTATATCGAACTGCTGGTAGTGCCTGAACAGGCCCGGGGCCAAGGCACGGGTTCGCAACTGATGCGGATGGCCGAACAGCTGGCCAGGGAGAAGGATTGCGTAGGTATCTGGCTCGACACCTTCGACTTCCAGGCCCCGGACTTCTACCGCCGGCATGGCTTTACCGAGTGCGGGCAGATCGACGACTACCCGCCGGGACATCAGCGTTTCTTTTTCCAGAAACGCCTGCCGAACGCTGACTGACCTCCCATACCCTCCCACACCAGGATCAGGTGTTCAGAGGCAAGTCGCCAACGCCGCCAACCGGCGCTTGGCGAAAAAGTCATCCTGTTTGGCGTAGTAGTTCAACGCCGTGCCGGTGGCACTGGCTTGTATATCGACAAACGATTCGGCCGAGCGGGTGTACACCGTCGAGCCACCCTGCTTGCCGGGTTGCAGGTAGGCACCGGCATCGACGCCGAACACCGCTTCGTCTTCCCAGGCGAACTTCACGCATTGGGCGACATTCTGCTCCGGCTTGTCCGAGGCCAGGGTCTTGTAGGGGGCTTGGGTCCGGGCCTGTTCCATCGCCGAACCCGCGCAGCCGGCCAGCAGGGTTGCGGCCACGGCCACCATCAGCATTCGCATCGCGTTCACTCATCGAGAAAAAAACCGACTTTAGCACTGCGATCCGCGCCTACGTGCGGCTTTACTGAAATTTGCCCGCGACAATGGCGATCGATTCACGCAACCTGTCGGGACATTGACTCAAGGAGCAACCATGGCGGCAACCGGACAGCAGCACGAACGAGCCCTGGAGATCTTTCTCGACGAACGCCCGCAGTTGCGTGTCGAGCTGGACAACCTCAACCCCCTGCTGGCCCAGGCCAAGGGCGAAACCGCTGCGCAGTATCGCGCCGAGCGCTTGCATGAGGCGTTCGAAGCCGAGGCCGAGCGCCTGGGTCTGTTTGCCTGGGAGCTGACGCTGTCGCTGACGGCGGACTCCGCCGAGGACTACCAGGCCCAGCGCATGGAAGTGCACAGGGAAGTCGCGGAGATGGCGGGAATGGAATGGGCTGAGTACTGCCAGTTACATGGTCTCCTGGACTGAAGTGAACCCCGTGGCGAGGGAGCTTGCTCCCGCTGGCCTGCGCAGCAGGCCCAAAAAGGCGACTCAACTCACCTGACACACCGAGTTGCACGATCCTGGGGCCGCTTCGCAGCCCAGCGGGAGCAAGCTCCCTCGCCACGAAAGCTCCAGCCGTTCCGAGAATCGCCCCGACGCCCATAAAGCTTTATCATGGCCGCAGTTTTACCGATCGGGTCTGTCATGAAGTTCGCCATCGCGCTGTTTTCCGCCGCCCATGCGCCCTCCTCGCGCCGCGCCTTGCTGTTTGCGCAAGCCGCGCTGGCCGGTGGGCATGAGATCGTGCGGCTGTTTTTCTACCAGGACGGCGTCTACAACGCCGATAACAGCATCGTCACGCCTCAGGACGAGCAGGATCTGCCCCGGCAATGGCGAACCTTCGTCAGCGACCATCAGCTCGACGGCGTCGTCTGCATCGCGGCGGCGTTGCGCCGTGGTGTGCTCAACGCTGAAGAGGCCCAGCGCTATCAGCGTTCGGCAATCAGCGTCGAAGCGCCTTGGGCCCTTTCCGGACTGGGTCAGCTGCACGATGCGATCCAGGACGCCGACCGCTTGATCTGTTTTGGAGGCGCATGATGGCCAAGTCGTTATTGCTCATCAGCCGTCAGTCTCCGTGGTCTGGCCCCGGAGCCCGGGAAGCGTTGGACATCGTGCTGGCCGGCGGTGCGTTCGACCTGCCCATTGGCCTGCTGTTTCTCGATGACGGCGTGTTCCAGCTCAGCGCCGGGCAAAACGCCAAGGCCCTCCAGCAAAAAGACCTGAGCGCCAATTTGCAGGCATTGCCGATGTTCGGCGTCGAAGACCTGTTTGTCTGCGCCGACAGCGCCGCCGAGCGTGGCATCGCCACCGATGCCCTGGCACTGGACGCTTTGAAAGTGCTGGGTGCAGCGGACATCGCCGCGCTCATTGACCGTTACGACCAGGTGATCACCCTCTGATGTCGACTCTGCATGTGTTGTCCCATTCGCCGTTCGGTGATAACCGCCTCGCCAGTTGCCTGCGGATACTGGGGAGCCAGGATGCGCTGCTGCTGTGCGGCGACGCGACTTACGCGCTGCAACCTGGCACCGAACCGTTCGCTGCACTCCAGGCCGCCGCTCGCAAGGTGTTCGTCCTTGCCGAAGACGCCCAGGGCCGTGCCCAGCACATTCCCGACTGGGCCGAAGCCATCGATTATCCGGCCTTCGTCGAGCTTTCAATCGAGCATGACAAGGTCAACTCCTGGCTATGAACGTGCTGACCGTGGGCGCGCGCAGCATCGCGCTGGACAAGGACGGCTACCTCGCCGACCTCAATGACTGGTCAACGGAAGTGGCCACAGCCCTGGCCGCCGCCGAAGACATCGAGCTGAGCCCCGAGCACTGGGAAATCCTCGAACTGCTCCGGGCCTTCCACGATGAATTCCAGCTGTCCCCCGCCACTCGGCCGCTGATCAAGTACACCGCGCTGAAACTCGGCGCGGACAAGGGCAACAGCCTGCACCTGAACCGATTGTTCAAAGGCACTCCCGCCAAACTCGCCGCCAAGCTGGCGGGCCTGCCCAAACCGACGAATTGCTTATGACCGACTTTCCTTCGCTGACCCTCGAGACCCCGGCCGAACATCCGTTCGCCCAATTCGTGCGCATCCTTGGCAAAGGCAAGCGCGGCGCCCGCAACCTCACCCGTGAAGAAGCCCGCGAGGCCATGGGCATGGTGCTCGATGAACAGGTCGAAGAGACCCAGCTCGGCGCCTTCCTGATGCTGTTGCGGCACAAGGAAGAAAGCGCCGAGGAAATGGCCGGCTTCACCGACGCCCTGCGTCAACGCCTGGTGGTTCCACAATTGGCGGTAGACCTCGACTGGCCGACCTACGCCGGGAAGAAGCGCCACCTGCCGTGGTATCTGCTGGCGGCCAAATGCCTGGGACAGAACGGCGTGCGGATCTTCATGCACGGCGGCGGCGCCCACACGGCGGGTCGGCTCTACACCGAACAGTTGCTTGGTTTGCTGGATATCCCCTTGTGCCGCGACTGGCAACAGGTCGGCACGGCGCTGGACAATGGCGGCATGGCCTTCATGCCGCTGGTGGACTGGGCACCGCAGATGCAACGGATGATCGACCTGCGCAACACCCTCGGCCTGCGCTCACCGATCCATTCCCTGGCGCGGATCCTCAATCCACTGGGCGCACGTTGCGGTCTGCAAAGCATCTTCCATCCTGGCTACCAGGCCGTGCATCGCGAGGCCAGCGGGTTGCTGGGCGACACCGCCATCGTGATCAAGGGCGACGGCGGCGAGATCGAAATCAATCCGGACGCCGACAGCCATCTGTACGGCACCACCGGTGGCGCCAGTTGGGACGAAGAATGGCCACGCCTGTCGGAGCAGCGCCACGTCAAGCCGGAGCGCCTCGACCCTGAGCATTTGAAAGCCGTCTGGCGCGGCGACGTCGAGGACAGCTACCCGCAACTGGCGTTGATCGCCACGATGGCTTTGGCCTTGCGCGGCCTGGGGTTGTCGCGCGAAGAAGCGTTCGACAAAGCCCGGCAGTATTGGGACGCGCGGAACAGATCGATTTAGTCGATCATCAGCGCCCAACCTTTGCGCTTTTTGTTCGAACCTATCGGCATAGACTCTTCTCCAACGTTTATCAGGCTGAGGAGATCGAGATGGGTTTGTTGGTCGAGGGCCGCTGGCAGGACCAGTGGTATGAGAGCAAGGACGGCAGTTTCCAGCGTGAACAGGCGCAACGCCGCCACTGGATAACCGCCGACGGCAGCGCCGGCCCTTCCGGCGAGAGCGGTTTCGCCGCCGAAGCCGGTCGTTATCATCTTTATGTGTCCCTGGCCTGCCCCTGGGCCCACCGCACGCTGATCTTGCGCAAGCTCAAGGGCCTGGAAGACCTGATCGATGTTTCAGTGGTCAGCTACCTGATGCTGGAAAACGGCTGGACCTTCGATCAGGCTCACGGCTCGACGGGCGACAAGCTCGACCACTTCGACTTCCTGCACCAGCGCTACACCGCCGATACACCGAACTACACCGGTCGTGTCACTGTGCCCGCGCTGTGGGATAAACAGCAGCAGCGCATCGTCAACAATGAGTCAGCGGAAATCATCCGCATGTTCAACAGCGCCTTCGATGGTTTGACCGGCAACGACCTGGATCTCTATCCAGAGCACCTGCGCGGCGAAATCGATGGGTTGAACGAGCGCATCTATCCGGCGGTGAACAACGGCGTCTACCGCGCCGGCTTCGCCACCACCCAGGCGGCTTACGAAGAAGCCTTTGATCAGCTGTTTGCCGAGCTGGACCATCTGGAAGCCCTGCTGGACACCCGCCGCTACCTGGCTGGCGAGTACCTGACCGAGGCCGACATCCGCTTGTTCACGACGATGATCCGTTTCGACGCGGTGTACTTCGGTCACTTCAAATGCAACCTGCGACGCATCGCCGATTATCCGAACCTGTCGAACTGGCTGCGGGAGATGTACCAGTGGCCGGGCATTGCCGAGACAGTGGATTTCACCCATATCCAGGGGCATTACTACGGCAGCCACAAGACCATCAACCCCAATGGGATCGTGCCCAAGGGGCCGAAGCAAGACTTCATGGTGGCGCATGATCGAGGGAGGTTGAGTGGGAAAGGGATCTGGCGCGGAGCCCGGGATTGATCCTGGATTTTCGCTGTGATTGGGGGCCTCATCGCGAGCAAGCTCGCTCCCACAGTTGATTGGTGTTGGCCAAAATCCGTGGTTACACACAGTCCCCTGTGGGAGCGAGGCTGCTCGCGAAGGGCGCGGCGCGGTCTTCAGACCTGCCCCTGAGCCCCTTCAAACCAAGCCAGCTTTTCGCGCAACTGCACCACTTCCCCGACGATCACCAGTGTCGGCGCATGCACCTCATGCTCGGCCACCAGCCGCGGTAGGTCCGCCAAGGTACCGGTAAACACCCGCTGGTTTGAAGTCGTGCCTTGCTGGATGAGCGCCGCCGGCGTGTCCGCCGCTCGACCGTGCTTGATCAGTTCGTTGCAAATCACCGGCAGCCCCACCAGGCCCATGTAGAACACCAGGGTCTGCGCTGGCGATACCAGGTCCGCCCAGGGCAGATCGCTGCTGCCGTCCTTGAGATGGCCGGTGATGAAACGCACCGACTGGGCGTAGTCGCGATGGGTCAGCGGGATCCCGGCGTAAGCCGCGCAACCACTGGCGGCGGTGATGCCCGGGACCACCTGGAACGGGATGCCATGGGCCGCCAGTTCTTCGATTTCTTCGCCGCCACGACCGAAGATGAACGGATCGCCGCCCTTCAACCGCACCACACGCTTGCCCTGCCGGGCCAGGTCGACCAATTGCTGGTTGATCTGGTCCTGGGGTACCGCGTGCTCGGACCGGCGCTTGCCGACGTAAACCCGCTCGGCGTCGCGCCGGCACAGCTCGAGAATCGCCGGGGCCACCAGACGGTCGTAAAGCACCACGTCCGCCTGCTGCATCAGGCGCAGCGCGCGGAAGGTCAGCAGGTCCGGGTCACCCGGCCCGGCGCCTACCAGATAGACTTCCCCCGGCGCGTTCGGCGCCTGGCCGTCGATCTTCTCGCGCAGCAACCGCTCGGCCTCGGCGCCCTGCCCGGCCAGTTGACGGTCGGCGATCGGGCCCTGGAAAACCTCTTCCCAGAATGCCCGCCGTTGCTGCACATCGGGAAACAGTTGCTTGACCTGATTGCGAAAGCGCGCCGCCAGGCCGGCCAGTTGCCCGTAGGTCGATGGAATCCAGGTTTCCAGCTTGGCGCGGATCAGCCGTGCCAGCACCGGCGCGTCGCCGCCGCTGGACACCGCAATAACCAGCGGCGAGCGGTCGACGATCGCCGGGAAGATCACGCTGCACAGCGCAGGCGCGTCCACCACGTTGACCGGCACGCAGCGCTTGTGGGCGTCGGCCGAAACCTGGGCATTGAGCGGCTCGTCGTCGGTGGCGGCGATGACCAGGCCGCAGCCGTCCATATCCGCTTCGACGTAGCCACGCAGCACGCATTCGCCGCCGCTGCCACTGACCAGTTCCCGCAACTGCGGTTCGATGTCGGGTGCGACCACCCGTAGCAGGGCACCGGCATCCGCCAGCAGGCGAGACTTGCGCAGGGCAATCTCGCCGCCGCCGACCACCAGCACGCGGCTGCCGCGCAGGTTGTGGAACAGTGGCAGATAGTCCATTTAGCCGATGACCTCGATGCCGCCCATGTACGGCTTCAGCACTTCAGGCACCCGGATCGAACCGTCGGCCTGCTGATAGTTTTCCAACACGGCGACCAGCGTACGACCCACCGCCAGGCCGGAGCCGTTGAGGGTATGGACCAGTTCCGGCTTGCCGGTTTCCAGGTTGCGGAAACGCGCCTGCATGCGGCGGGCCTGGAAATCACCGCAGTTGGAGCACGACGAAATCTCGCGGTACTTGTCCTGGCTCGGGATCCAGACTTCCAGATCGTAAGTCTTGACCGCGCTGAAGCCCATGTCGCCGGTGCACAGCGCCAGGGTGCGATACGGCAGCTCGAGCAGTTGCAGGACCTTCTCGGCGTTGGCGGTCAGGCTTTCCAGGGCTTCCATGGATTTCGACGGCTCGACGATCTGCACCATCTCGACCTTGTCGAACTGGTGCTGGCGGATCATGCCGCGAGTGTCACGACCCGACGCGCCGGCTTCACTGCGAAAGCACGGGGTGTGGGCGACAAACTTGATCGGCAGTTGCTTGGCGTCGACGATTTCGCCGGCAACGATGTTGGTCAGCGAGACTTCGGCGGTCGGGATCAGGTACAGATCGGCTTCGCCGTCGCGAGCGATCTTGAACAGGTCTTCCTCGAACTTCGGCAACTGACCGGTGCCTTGCAGCGCCGGCGCCTGGACCAGGTACGGCGTGTAGGCCTCTTCGTAGCCGTGCTCGGTAACGTGCAGGTTGATCATGAACTGCGCCAGTGCGCGATGCAGACGGGCGATCGGCCCGCGCAGCAGGGCGAAACGCGCGCCCGACAGCTTGGCGGCGGTTTCGAAATCCAGCCAACCGAATTTCTCGCCCAGGGCGACGTGGTCCTGCACCGGAAAATCAAAGGCTTTCGGCGTGCCCCAGCGGCGCACTTCGACGTTGCCGTCTTCGTCCTCGCCCACCGGCACCGATTCGTGGGGCAGGTTCGGGATGCCCAGCAGGATCGAATCCAGCTCGCTCTGGATCGCGTCCAGTTCGGTCTTGCCGGCACTCAACTCGCCCGCCATGCGCTCGACATCGGCCATCAGCGGCGCGATGTCTTCGCCGCGCTGCTTGGCCTGACCGATGGACTTGGAGCGCGCGTTACGTTCAGCCTGCAGGGCTTCGGTGCGGGTCTGGACGGTCTTGCGCTGTTCTTCCAGCGCTTCGATGCGCGCGACATCCAGGGCAAAGCCACGGGATGCCAGGCGGTCCGCTACGTCCTGAAGGTTGCTACGTAACAGTTTGGAATCGAGCATGTCGGTCTCTCGTTATCAAAGTTTGGTCAGGGACAGGCCGGCCCAGGTGGCGAGCAGCCCGCCGAACACGCTGATGGCCGCATAGCCCAGGGCCAGCGGCACCTGCCCGCTTTCCAGCAGGCGCACCGTATCCAGTGAAAAGGATGAAAAAGTCGTCAGGCCGCCAAGAAAGCCGACCATCAACCCCGCGCGCACCTCGATGGGCACTTCGGGGCGAATCAGAAACAGGCCGTATAGGACGCCGATCAGCAGACAGCCCACGATATTAACGGCCAGCGTCGCGGTATAGAAGTGCCGCGGCCAATTTGCGCTGATCCAGTTGCCCGTGGCGAAACGCAACAATGTACCGGCAACGCCGCCGGCGGAGACTGCGAGAATCAAGGGGATCACGGTTTTCTCCGCTGCCGTGGACTCAATCGGTCCAATTGCGCCAAGTGATTGAGCTTCTCGCCGATCTTCAGCTCCAGGCCACGGGGCACCGGCTGATAGAACCGCTGGGGGTCGAGTTCCTCGGGAAAATAGTCTTCGCCGGCGGCGTAAGCGTCAGGCTCGTCATGGGCGTAACGGTATTCCTCGCCGTAGCCCAACTGTTTCATGAGCTTGGTCGGCGCGTTGCGCAGGTGCAACGGCACTTCGAGGGAGCCGTGCTCGGCGGCGCTGCGCATCGCCGCTTTGAAGCCCATGTAGACGGCGTTGCTTTTCGGCGCGCAGGCCAGGTAGGTAATGGCCTGGGCCACGGCGAGCTCGCCTTCCGGACTGCCGAGGCGTTCCTGCACGTCCCAGGCTGCCAGGCACAGGCTCAGCGCGCGCGGATCGGCATTACCGATGTCTTCGCTGGCCATGCGTACTACCCGGCGTGCGAGGTACAGCGGATCACAACCGCCATCGATCATCCGCGCAAACCAGTACAGCGCGCCGTCCGGGTTGGAGCCGCGCACCGACTTGTGCAGCGCCGAAATCTGGTCGTAGAACGCCTCGCCGCCCTTGTCGAAGCGGCGCCGGGTATCGCCCAGCAGGCTTTGCAGCAGTTCGACACCGATCTCGCTGTCGTCTTCGGCCAGGTCCGAGGCGTTTTCCAGCAGGTTGAGCAGGCGTCGGCCATCGCCGTCGGCAGCGCTGAACAATATCTGGAAACCTTCGTCGCTGAGGCTCAGGTGGCGCTTGCCCAGGCCGCGCTCTTCGGTGAGCGCGCGATGCACCAGCTTGCGCATCGCCGCCTCGTCGAGGCTCTTGAGCACGTAGACCCGCGCGCGGGACAGCAAGGCGTTGTTGAGTTCGAACGAAGGGTTCTCGGTGGTGGCACCGATGAAAATCAGCGTGCCGTCTTCGACATAGGGCAGGAAGGCGTCCTGCTGCGACTTGTTGAAGCGATGCACTTCATCGACGAACAGGATGGTGCGCTTGCCGTACTGGCCGGCCTGCTGCTTGGCGATTTCCACCGCCTGGCGAATCTCCTTGACCCCGGCCAGCACGGCCGACACCGTTTCGAAATGCGCGTCCGAGACTTCCGCCAGCAACCGCGCCAGGGTGGTCTTGCCGACTCCCGGCGGGCCCCAGAAGATCATCGAATGCAGGGCGCCCTGCTCCAGGGCTTCGCGCAGGGGCTTGCCGCGGGCGAGTACATGTTCCTGGCCGACGTACTCATCCAGGTTGGTGGCCCGCAGGCGGGCGGCCAATGGCTGGGCAATCGGGGCGCTTCGAAACAGGTCCATGATTACTTACACAACCTCCGCTGGGTCCTGGTTTGTACCAAGATGCCTTTGTGGGAGCGGGCTTGCTCGCGAATGCGGTGTGTCAGTTAACAATAATGTCGATTGATACACCGCATTCGCGAGCAAGCCCGCTCCCACACACAGGGATCCGGGGTTTATTCCTGGATCACATCCGCACCCTTGGGGATGTCGAACTTGAACTTGGACGCGGCGATCGGCTCGTTGGCCTTGACCCCGGTGAACAGGATGTTGGTGCGCTGGCCGACACTGTCGATCAGTTGCATGTCGTTGACCAGGCCGTTGCGGAACGACAGGCGCAGGCTGTCGAACAGGCTGTCCTTGGTCTTCGGCTTGAGAGTGAAGTCAATCACGCCACCGGCCTCCTTGGAGGTGATGTCGAAGCTCTGACTGATCTCCGAGATATCGCCGGAGAGCAGCAGCGCCGGCGTCTGGGTCAGGCGCTGGTCGAGGGTCTTGATGGTCACTTGTTCGAGGTCCGGGTCCCACAGGGAGACTTTCTTGCCATCGGACACCATCAGCTGTTCGGCGGGTGCATCGGTGTGCCAGTAGAACAGGCCAGGGCGCTGCAGGGCCATGTCGCCAGCGGTTTCCTGCAACTGGGTGCCGCTGCCGTCGAGGGTCAGCTGGGAGAAACGCGCAGTCAGGGTCTGGGAGCCGCCCAGCAACTGGGTCAGGCGGGCCACATCTTTCTCGCCGGCATGGGCCGACAAGGTAGACAAAGCCAATACGGGCAACAACAGCATGCGAATCAGGCGCATGGGAGTCCTCATGAATTCGTGGGGGGCGAGCGGCGCGTCATCACGCCGCCCGGGTTGTCAGTCGCGCATCGGGCCCGGCGCCAGCACTTCGCGCGAGCCGTTGGTGTTCATGGCCGTCACGACCCCGGCCATTTCCATGGCCTCGATCATGCGTGCGGCGCGGTTGTAGCCGATCTTCAGCTTGCGCTGTACGGCGGAAATCGAGGCACGGCGACTCTCCAGGACGAACTGCACCGCTTCGTCATAGAGCGCATCGGTCTCGGCATCGTCGTCACCGCCGCCACTGCTGCCCTCGAAACCGCTGCCGGCCTCTTCGACACCGTTGAGGATGTCGTCGTTGTATTCAGGCGCGCCACGCAACTTCCAGGCTTCGACCACGCGGTGCACTTCGTCATCGGAGACGAACGCACCGTGGACACGGATCGGCAGGCTGGTGCCGGGCGGCATGTAGAGCATGTCACCGTGGCCGAGCAATTGCTCGGCGCCGCCCTGGTCGATGATGGTCCGCGAGTCGATCTTGCTCGACACCTGGAACGCCATGCGGGTCGGGATGTTGGCCTTGATCAGACCGGTGATCACGTCAACCGACGGCCGTTGGGTGGCGAGGATCAGGTGAATACCGGCCGCACGGGCTTTCTGGGCGATACGGGCGATCAGTTCTTCGACCTTCTTGCCGACGATCATCATCATGTCGGCGAATTCGTCCACCACCACCACGATGGTCGGCAGCTTGTGCAACAGCGGCGCTTCGTCGTGGATGCTTTCGCGGTGGTACAGCGGGTCGCTCAACGGCGTGCCGGCTTCCTCGGCCTCCTTGACCTTGGCGTTGAAGCCCGACAGGTTGCGCACGCCCATCTTCGCCATCAGCTTGTAGCGGCGCTCCATCTCGGCAACGCTCCAGCGCAGGGCGTTGGCCGCGTCCTTCATGTCGGTGACCACCGGGCACAGCAGGTGCGGGATGCCTTCGTAGATCGACAATTCGAGCATCTTCGGGTCGATCATGATCAGCTTGGCGTCTTCCGGGCCGGACTTGAACAGGATCGACAGGATCATCGCGTTCACCCCCACCGACTTACCCGAACCGGTGGTACCGGCCACCAGCAGGTGAGGCATCTTCGCCAGGTCGGTGATGACCGGCTTGCCGCCGATGTCGTGGCCCAGGGCCAGGGTGACCGGTGACTTGTGATTGTCGTACTCGGGGGTCGAGAGCACCTCGGAGAAGCGCACGATCTGGCGATCCTCGTTGGGGATCTCGATGCCCACGGTGGTCTTGCCCGGGATCACTTCCACCACCCGCACGCTGGTGACGGCCAGGGAGCGCGCCAGGTCCTTCGCGAGGTTGGCGATACGGCTGACCTTGACGCCGGCGGCCGGCTGGATTTCGTAACGGGTAATGACCGGACCCGGATGGATCGAATCCACCGACACCTCGACACCGAACTCCTTGAGCTTGATCTCCAGCAGGTGACCGACGGCCGCCAGGGATTCGGGGGAATAATTGAGTTGTTTCTTTTCGGCAGGATCGAGGATCGAGATCGGCGGCAAGGTCCCTTCCACCGCGCTGTCGACGAACAGCGGCGCCTGTTTTTCCTTCTGCACGCGCTTGCTCTGCTCCGGCGGCTTGGCCGGGGCCATGGTGATGACCGGCGGCACCTGCTTTTCGCGCTCGGACATGTGCTTGCTCAGGGCCTGCTCGCGCTCGATCAGGCGTTCCTTGACCTTGGCCTGCTCGCGTTTGTCCGGAACGGTGGGCGCCACGACGTCATGGACCCGATCGTCCACTTCACGCAGTTGCGCCACCAATTGCTTGCGTTCGTTGCGCGCCGCCCACCAGCGGTTCAGCGCACCCTGGATCAATTCGATGAGGTCGAGCGTGATCTTGCCGGTCACGTCCATGACCTTGAACCAGGACAGGTCGGTGAACACTGTCAGGCCGAAGAGGAACAGTGCGATGAACAGCAGCGTGCTGCCCTGGATATTCAGGGCATTGCGCGCCAGATCACCAAGGCTCTCGCCCAGCGCACCACCCGCCCCGGCCGGCAGGCCGGTGGGTGCGTGGAAATGGATATGTGCCAGCGCGGCGCCCGACAACACCAGGAACACCAGGCCAATCAGGCGCCAGGAGAACAGCCAGCCGCTCCACTGCCAGGGCTCATGGCGCTGGCGGAAAATCTGATAGGTCTTGATCGCCAGCAGCAGCGGGAAAATATAGGCGAAATAGCCCAGCACCATGAACAGGATGTCAGCGCTGTAGGAACCGGCCGGCCCGCCGAAATTCTGCACGTCTTCGATCTTGCTGTTGTGGCTCCAGCCCGGATCGTCCTTGCCGTAGGTCAGCAAGGCCATCATCAGGAACAGGCACAAGGCCCCAATGGCGATCAACGCACCTTCCTTGAGCCGGTAGTGCAATTGTTGGCGCCAGAGCGGAACGACTGTCTTGGGTGCTGCGGTGGATTTCTTCAAAACGCTTCTTTTCCTGCGCCAATGGCGCGTCCATCTGTTGAATGACTATAAAAACTGCCCACGGGGAGCAGGTAAAAAAGTGAATGTGCTCAACCGGTACTACTTTTACCACTGAGGCATGTTTTACCACTGTGGCATGCGTCCGGAAAACCGCAGGTGTTGCCGAAGATTTGACCTTTTGCCCGTCCTGCGTTCAAAACTCAAGCATTGTACGGGTTTGTCTTGCCCGAGGCATTGCCCGCGCGCCCGGCGACAACCTGGCCAGAAACGGGTCATCGGGCGCCAATTTGAGCATGCATTCTCTTTTGTGACAAAGGCTTATGAGGTGTTTTTTATGAGCGAAGCGAAGCATTCACGCCTGATCATTCTCGGTTCGGGCCCTGCAGGGTACAGCGCGGCTGTCTATGCAGCCCGCGCCAACCTCAAACCCGTTGTCATTACCGGCATACAGGCCGGTGGCCAGCTCACCACCACGGTCGAAGTCGATAACTGGCCCGGCGATGTCGAAGGCCTGACCGGTCCCGTACTCATGGAACGCATGCAGCGGCACGCCGAGCGCTTCGACACGCAGATCGTCTACGACCATATCCATACCGCCAAGTTGCAACAGCGACCGTTCGAACTGGTCGGCGACAGCGGCACCTATACCTGCGATGCATTGATCATCGCCACCGGCGCCTCGGCTCAATACCTGGGCCTGCCTTCAGAGGAAACCTTCGCCGGCAAAGGCGTGTCCGCCTGCGCGACCTGTGATGGCTTCTTTTATCGAAACCAGGTGGTGGCCGTTATCGGTGGCGGTAACACGGCGGTTGAAGAAGCCTTGTACCTGTCGAACATCGCCAGGGAAGTTCACCTGATTCACCGCCGCGACAAGCTGCGCGCGGAAAAGATATTGCAGGACAAGCTCTTCGAAAAGGCAGCCAACGGCAATATCCGCCTGCACTGGAACCAGAACCTGGATGAAGTGCTGGGTGACGCCAGCGGCGTGACCGGCGCGCGCCTGCGGCACAGCGAGACGGGCGATACCAGCACGTTATCCCTGGCCGGGGTGTTCATCGCCATCGGGCATAAACCCAACACCGATCTGTTCCAGGGCCAGTTGCAGATGCGCGACGGCTACCTGATTGTGCGCGGCGGCAGCGAAGGCAATGCCACCGCCACTGACATCGAAGGTGTTTTTGCCGCCGGCGACGTGGCTGACCACGTCTATCGCCAGGCCATTACGTCCGCTGGTGCCGGCTGCATGGCCGCGCTGGATGCAGAGAAGTATCTCGATGACATCCCGGCCGTTTGACGGTTAACCTCTAGGGCGGGCCTATGACAGGGCCCGCTCCCCTCCCCTTCTGCAAGTCCGGATAACGATGCTGACCTGGTTACAACGCAACACGTTCGATTTCCCACCGCTGGAAAAAGCCATGCGCGACCCCAATGGCTTGCTGGCCGCCGGCGGGGATCTTTGCGCCGATCGGTTGATCCAGGCCTATCGCCACGGCTGTTTTCCATGGTTCTCGGAGGGACAGCCGATTCTGTGGTGGTCACCGGACCCGCGCACCGTGCTGTTTCCCGACGAACTGCATGTTTCCCGTAGCCTGAACAAGCTGTTGCGCAAGCAGCGCTATCAAGTGACGTTCGACCGGGACTTCGCGGCGGTCATCAAGGCCTGCGCCGCACCCCGCGATTATGCCGACGGCACCTGGATCACCGACGCCATGCAGACCGCTTATCTGGAACTGCACCGGCGTGGCTTCGCCCATTCGGTGGAGGTCTGGGACCAGGACCAACTGGTGGGCGGCTTGTATGGCCTGGCGATGGGGCAACTGTTTTTCGGCGAGTCGATGTTCAGCCGGGCCGACAATGCGTCGAAATTCGGCTTCGCAACCCTGGTCCAACATCTCAAGGAAGCGGGTTTCGTGCTCATTGACTGCCAGATGCCCACCGAGCACCTGCACAGCCTGGGCGCCCGGTCGATTCCCCGCGCGGCGTTTGCCGATTACTTGAAGGCACACCTGGACCAGCCCAACCAGGCCACCTGGCTTTGCTGAGCGATATTCGCGCGACTGGCTTACACTTGAATTGAAGTTTTATCCCGAGGGTTGATCATGACCGAGTTGGCGCGCTTGAAGTTCTATGCCACTCAACCTCACTCTTGCAGTTATCTGCCGGAGGAGCAGGCCACGACCCTGTTCCTCGACCCGAGCCAGCCCATGGATGTGCATGTCTACGCAGACCTGTCGGAAATGGGCTTTCGGCGCAGTGGCGATCATCTTTACCGGCCCCATTGCCAACACTGCAATGCGTGCGTTCCGGCGCGCATTCCCGTGGCGCGATTCACACCCAATCGCCAGCAAAAGCGTATTTTCAAGCGCAACGCCGACTTGCAGGTGCGCCCGGCCAAGCCGCAATTTACCGAAGAATATTTTGACCTGTACCAGCGCTATATCGAGCAACGCCACGCCGATGGCGACATGTACCCGCCCAGCCGGGATCAATTCTCGACGTTCCTGGTGCGCGACCTGCCGTTCTCGCGCTTCTACGAGTTCCGCCTCGACGGCCGACTGGTCGCCATCGCCGTCACCGACCTGCTGCCCAATGGGCTTTCGGCGGTGTACACGTTCTATGAGCCCGACGAAGAAAAACGCAGCCTGGGACGTTTTGCGATTCTCTGGCAGATCAACGAGTGCCGGCGCCTGGGCCTGGATGCGGTGTACTTGGGCTACTGGATCAAGAACTGCAAAAAAATGAACTACAAGACCCAATATCGGCCCATTGAATTGCTGATCAACCAGCGGTGGGTCGTCCTGAACTAAGGGCTCGCTCGCAATGAGTGCCCCGATGCAAGTACCCGACTCGTCGAGTATCCCAAGAACCCCTTGGCTTGCCCCCCCTTTTTCGGGCACAATGCACGCCGCTTTTGCCTGGCGCAGTTGCACCGGGCCATTCACTGGATACCGAGGGCTTTACTGCATGTCGAAAGAAGACAGCTTCGAAATGGAAGGCACTGTCGTCGACACCCTGCCCAACACCATGTTTCGTGTGGAGTTGGAAAATGGGCACGTCGTAACCGCGCATATCTCCGGCAAGATGCGCAAGAACTACATTCGTATTCTTACCGGTGACAAAGTGCGCGTCGAGCTGACGCCCTATGACTTGAGCAAAGGGCGCATCACTTACCGCGCTCGCTAACAAGTCAATACAAAACGCCCGGCTCATGTCGGGCGTTTTTGTTTGCCTGGGATTTGTCCCGATCTTTCAGAACACAGCTTCCCTGTGGGAGCGAGCCTGCTCGCGATGGCGGCGTGTCAGCTTGCGCATATATTGAATGTGCCATTGAATTCGTCGGAACGCCGCCCGGAGCAGGCTCGCTCCCACAGAGAATTGGTGTGAATCTCGAGCAATAAAAAAGGCGCCTCTCGGCGCCTTTTTACTTTGCTGCAGGTAACGATCAGGCCATTTCTGCCGTGGTTTCGAAGTCGAACGTAAGCTCGCCATCCTTGATGTCGATGTGGACCACACCGCCATGCTCGGCCAGTTCGCCAAAGAGGATTTCCTCCGCCAGTGGACGCTTGATCTTGTCCTGGATCAGGCGAGCCATCGGCCGTGCCCCCATCGTCACATCGTAGCCACCTTCGGCGAGCCAGCTGCGTGCCGCATCGGTAACCTCCAGCAACACCCGCTTGTCTTCGAGCTGCGCCTGAAGTTCGGTAAGGAACTTGTCCACCACGCTCTTGATGACTTCATGGCTGAGGCGACCAAACTGGATGATAGTGTCCAGGCGGTTACGGAACTCAGGCGTGAAGCTCTTCTTGATCACTTCCATCGCATCGGACGAGTGATCCTGATGGGTG
Source organism: Pseudomonas sp. R3-56 (assembly GCF_051132075.1). Classification (NCBI taxonomy): domain Bacteria; kingdom Pseudomonadati; phylum Pseudomonadota; class Gammaproteobacteria; order Pseudomonadales; family Pseudomonadaceae; genus Pseudomonas; species Pseudomonas sp. R3-56. Next base: position 4,037,267 of record NZ_CP071657.1, read on the forward strand.
AAACCGATCGAAGCGCGCGCAGCGGTTTCAGCGCCGGCGTTGGTGGTCATGATGATGATCACGTTGCGGAAATCCGCCTTGCGTCCGTTGTTGTCGGTCAGCGTACCGTGGTCCATGACCTGCAGCAGCAGGTTGAAGACTTCCGGATGCGCCTTCTCGATCTCATCGAGCAACAGCACGCAGTGCGGCTGCTTGGTGATCGCCTCGGTCAGCAGGCCGCCCTGGTCGAAGCCGACATAACCTGGAGGCGCACCGATCAGCCGCGATACGGTGTGACGCTCCATGTACTCGGACATGTCGAAGCGCACCAGCTCGATCCCCAGCGCCTTGGCCAACTGCCGTGCCGCCTCGGTCTTGCCGACACCGGTAGGCCCGGCGAACAGGAACGAACCGACCGGTTTGTCCGGCGACTTGAGACCGGCGCGCGACAGCTTGATGGCGGTCGACAGCGAGTCGATGGCCGCATCCTGACCGAACACCGTGAGCTTCAGGTCGCGTTCCAGGTTACGCAGCAGCTCCTTGTCGGAACTGGTGACGTGTTTTGGTGGAATCCGCGCGATCTTCGCGACGATGTCCTCGACCTGCGGCACGTCGATGCGCTTGACGCGATTCTCCACCGGTTGCAGGCGCTGGTAGGCACCCGCCTCGTCGATGACATCGATGGCTTTGTCCGGCATGTGCCGATCATTAATGTAGCGCGAGGCCAGCTCGGCGGCGGCGCGCAACGCCTCATCGCTGTATTCGATGCTGTGGTGCAGCTCGAAACGCCCTTTCAGGCCGCGCAGGATGCCGATGGTGTCTTCCACCGACGGCTCCGAGACGTCGACTTTCTGGAAACGCCGGGCCAAAGCACGGTCTTTCTCGAAAATGCCACGGAATTCCTGGAACGTGGTCGAGCCGATGCAACGGATATCACCCGAGGAAAGCAACGGCTTGAGCAGGTTCGAGGCATCCATGACGCCACCCGACGCAGCACCGGCACCGATGATGGTGTGGATCTCGTCGATGAACAGGATCGCCTGCGGACGTTTCTTCAGCTCGCCGAGCAGCGCCTTGAAGCGTTTCTCGAAGTCGCCGCGGTATTTGGTACCGGCCAGCAAGGCACCCAGGTCGAGGGAATAGACGACACTGTTGGCCAGCAGGTCCGGCACCTGGTTATCGACGATGCGCTTGGCCAGGCCTTCGGCGATCGCGGTCTTGCCCACGCCCGCCTCGCCTACCAGCAGCGGATTGTTCTTGCGACGCCGGGCCAGGATCTGCGCCACGCGCTCGACTTCCGCCTCGCGCCCGACCAGCGGGTCGATACGGCCCTGGCGCGCCAGTTCGTTCAGGTTGCTGGCATAGGCATCCAGGGGATTGCCTGAAGAAGAAGACTCACCGCCCTCGTCGTCCTGCATGTCCTGCTCACCCTCGGAATGATCGCCATGCCCGGGCACCTTGGAGATGCCATGGGCGATGTAGTTGACGACATCGATACGCGCCACGCTCTGCTGCTTGAGCAGGAAGACCGCCTGGCTTTCCTGCTCGCTGAAGATCGCGACCAGGACATTGGCGCCGGTGACTTCGCGCTTGCCCGAGCTCTGTACGTGAAAGACAGCACGCTGCAATACACGCTGGAAGCCCAGGGTTGGCTGGGTTTCGCGATCCTCGTCATGAACGGGGATCAATGGCGTGGTGGAGTCGATGAACTCCTGCAGATCATGCTTGAGTTTATCGAGGTTTGCGCCGCAGGCACGCAAAACGGTGGCGGCAGCCTCATTATCCAATAGGGCCAGCAGCAGGTGTTCGACGGTCATGAATTCATGACGCTTCGAACGAGCCTCCTTGAAGGCAAGATTGAGGGTGACTTCGAGCTCGCGGTTTAACATAGCTTCACCTCATACCCAAGTGGTCGGCGTTAACCGTCCTTCTCGATTTCACAGAGTAGCGGATGCTGGCTTTCCCGGGCGTACTGGTTGACCTGCATGGCCTTTGTCTCGGCGATGTCGCGGGTAAACACTCCACATACTGCCCGTCCCTCTGTATGGACGGCCAGCATGACCTTGGTCGCCAGCTCGCGATTCAGGTTAAAAAACACCTCGAGCACTTCGACGACGAAATCCATCGGTGTGTAGTCATCGTTGAACAAAACCACCTTGTACATCGGTGGAGCCTGTAAAGCGGGCTTTGATTCCTGAACAGCAATACCCGCTGAATCGTCGTCATGTAGATCCGGGCGATCCTGATTGAATGTTAGTCGAATCTGGCTGATTGCATGCATGGAAAGAAAGGTTCGTTTAGTTGGCGAATACAGTGATGGGGCCGCTTGCAGGCGATTTCAACCGCTACTGCCCGATCACCTTGACTATCGGCAAATCGGTGTTACAACCAATAGAGCCCACCGTGGGTTAAAAAGGTCCGTGAAGTCAATCCGATTTCAATGATCGACGGCGGATGGTCAGGATGATACTCCCATGGCGGGGTGTGTTGCAGAGGGATATTGGTATGCCGGGTACCGGGATGACATTCAAGGGCAAGGTCAAATGGTTCAACAACTCCAAGGGCTTCGGGTTTATCAATCGCGATGGCGATCCGAATAAGGAAGACCTGTTCGCTCACTACTCGGCGATCCTGATGGACGGCTACAAGACCTTGAAGGCCGGGCAAACCGTGTCGTTCAGCATGATCCAGGGTCCCAAGGGCGTACACGCAGTCGCCATCACGCCCGTCGCGCAGGACAACGCCGACGCCACGCCCGAATCCGTCAACGCCCTGGAGCACGTCAGCGCCTCCGAAAAAGGCTGACACACCCGCCCCTCCTCAGGCAAAACGCCCGGATCGATCACTCGAGCCGGGCGTTTCCAGTTGCGTAACGATCCGCCTACATGTGCGAAATCAGTGCATCACCAAAGCCGGAAGACGATACCAGCTTGGCTCCGTCCATCAGGCGTTCGAAGTCATAGGTCACGGTCTTGGCCGAGATCGCGCCGTTGGTGCCCTTGATGATGAGGTCGGCCGCTTCGGTCCAACCCATGTGACGCAGCATCATTTCCGCCGACAGGATCAGCGAACCCGGGTTGACCTGGTCCTTGCCGGCATATTTGGGCGCGGTGCCATGGGTGGCCTCGAACATCGCCACGGTGTCCGACAGGTTGGCGCCCGGCGCGATACCGATACCGCCCACTTCGGCCGCCAGGGCGTCGGAGAGATAGTCGCCGTTGAGGTTCAGGGTCGCGATCACGTCGTACTCGGCCGGGCGCAGCAGGATCTGCTGGAGCATGGCGTCGGCGATGGCATCCTTGACCACGACATTCTTGCCGGTCCGCGGATTCTTGAACTGCATCCAGGGCCCGCCGTCGAGCAGGGTCGCGCCGAACTCTTCGGCCGCCACTTCGTAGGCCCATTCCTTGAAGGCACCTTCGGTGAACTTCATGATGTTGCCTTTGTGCACGATGGTCAGCGAGTCGCGGTCATTGTCGACAACATATTGCAAGGCTTTGCGCGCCAGACGTTTGGTGCCCTGCTTGGAAACCGGCTTGACGCCGATACCGCAATCTTCGTCGAAGCGGATCTTGGTAACACCCATTTCCTCCTTGAGGAACTTGATGACCTTGGTGGCCTCGGCCGAACCGGCCTTCCACTCGATGCCTGCATAGATGTCTTCGGAGTTCTCGCGGAAGATTGTCATGTCGACATCGCCAGGCTTCTTCACCGGGCTTGGCACACCCTCGAACCAGCGCACCGGGCGCAGGCAGACATACAGGTCCAGCTGCTGGCGCAGCGCGACGTTCAACGAGCGGATACCGCCACCGACCGGCGTGGTCAGCGGGCCCTTGATGGAAACCACGTAGTCCTTGACCGCGTCCAGGGTTTCCTGGGGAAGCCAGGTGTCCTGGTCGTAGACCTGGGTGGCTTTTTCACCGGCATAGACTTCCATCCAGGAAATCTTGCGCTTGCCGCCATAAGCCTTCTCGACCGCGGCATCGACAACCTTGATCATGACCGGACTGATATCAACGCCAATACCGTCACCTTCAATGAAAGGGATGATCGGATTGTCGGGAACATTAAGAGAATGGTCTGCATTGACGGTGATTTTGTCACCGACGGCTGGAACCTGAATCTTTTGATACCCCATGCTGAACTCCATTGCTTGGATTGAACATCTGGCTGCGTTCGAGCGTACCCCAGTTGTATCGGCACGCAAACCCTACGTTCGGCCCGTCCTCGGCAAATAAACCGAGTTCGCCGCGTACAAGCCTGAAAACCAAGGGAAAAGCGCCAAACTTGAGCATAGTCCAGCCCCGCGGCCTGCGACGTTTAGACCAATGGACGTGTACGGAAGTCTATGAACCGTCGGCAGATCGCCAGCTACCTATGTATAATGCCGCCGCTGACCACAGGGTCACGACGGCTGACGGCTCTATCACGAGACTTTCCGCCAATTTGAAAGCCGGACCGTTACCGCGGCCCGACCGCTTGACGCTCGACTGATGCACCCAACATCACCGCGAAGAAACCTCGACATTCGGCTCACGGATGACTTTGAACGAACGCGCTTACCCGGCGCCCCTCGAGTTTCTGCGCATGCTTTAGCAAAGAAGAGAGTTAATCCGAATATGCCCACCCGCTCGAAGATCATCTATACCTTCACCGACGAAGCGCCTGCCCTCGCCACCTATTCGCTGCTGCCGATCGTCGAAGCCTTCACCGCTTCGGCCGATATCGCCGTGGAGACCCGCGATATCTCCCTCGCAGGGCGCATCCTGGCCAGCTTCCCCGAGCAACTGGGTGACAAAGCCGTAGCCGACCACCTCGCCGAACTGGGCGACCTGGCCGTCACGCCTGAAGCCAACATCATCAAGCTGCCGAACATCAGCGCCTCGGTGCCGCAACTGCAGGCCGCGATCAAGGAATTGCAGGCCCAGGGCTACGCACTGCCAGACTACCCGGAAACCGTGACCACCGACGCCGAGAAAGAAGTCCGCGCCCGTTACGACAAGGTCAAGGGCAGCGCCGTGAACCCGGTCCTGCGCGAAGGCAACTCCGACCGCCGCGCGCCGCTGTCGGTGAAGAACTACGCTCGCAAGCACCCGCACAAGATGGGCGCCTGGGCTGCCGATTCCAAATCCCACGTGGCCCACATGAGCACCGGCGATTTCTACGGCAGCGAAAAAGCCGCCCTGATCGACGCCGCGGGCAGCGTAAAGATCGAGCTGATCGCCAAGGACGGTACTGCCACTGTTTTGAAGGAAAAAACCACCGTCCAAGCCGGTGAGATCCTCGATTGCGCGGTCATGAGCAAAAATGCCCTGCGCAATTTCATCGCCGCCGAAATCGAAGACGCCAAGCAGAAAGGCGTGCTGCTGTCGGTTCACCTCAAAGCGACCATGATGAAGGTCTCCGACCCGATCATGTTCGGCCAGATCGTGGCTGAGTACTATAAGGACGCGCTGGCCAAGCACGCCCAGGTACTGGAGCAGATCGGCTTCAACCTGAACAACGGCATCGGCGACCTGTACGCCCGCATCAAGGCCCTGCCGGCCGAGCAGCAGGCGCAGATCGAAGCCGACATCCAGGCGGTCTATGCCGTTCGTCCGGCACTGGCGATGGTCAATTCCGACAAAGGCATCACCAACCTGCACGTGCCGAGCGACGTCATCGTCGACGCCTCGATGCCAGCCATGATCCGTGACTCCGGCAAGATGTGGGGCACCGACGGCCAGCTGCACGACACCAAGGCCGTGATCCCGGATCGCTGCTACGCGACCATCTACCAGGCCGTGATCGAAGACTGCAAGCAACACGGCGCCTTCGACCCGACCACCATGGGCAGCGTGCCGAACGTCGGCCTGATGGCCAAGAAAGCCGAAGAGTACGGCTCCCACGACAAGACCTTCCAGATCAAGACTGACGGTGTGGTCCGCGTCTCGGACAACAACGGTCGCACCCTGCTGGAGCAGAACGTCGAGGCTGGCGATATCTTCCGCATGTGCCAGACCAAGGACGCGCCGATCCAGGATTGGGTCAAGCTCGCCGTCAACCGCGCCCGCGCCAGCAGCACCCCGGCAATCTTCTGGCTCGACCCGATGCGCGCCCACGATGGCGTGATGATCGAGAAGGTCCAGGCTTACCTGAAGGATCACAACACCAGCGGCCTGGACATCCGCATCATGTCGCCTGTCGACGCGATGAAGTTCACCCTGGCGCGTACCCGCGAAGGCAAGGACACCATCTCGGTGACCGGCAACGTACTGCGTGACTACCTGACCGACCTGTTCCCGATCATGGAACTGGGCACCAGCGCCAAGATGCTCTCGATCGTGCCACTGATGAACGGTGGCGGCCTGTTCGAAACCGGCGCCGGCGGCTCGGCACCCAAGCACGTGCAGCAATTGCTGGAAGAGAACTTCCTGCGTTGGGATTCCCTGGGCGAGTTCCTGGCCCTGGCCGCATCCCTGGAACACCTGGGCGTGACCTACAACAACCCGAAAGCACTGGTGCTGGCCAAGACTCTCGACCAGGCGACTGGCGAATTCCTGGACCGCAACAAGTCGCCTTCGCGCAAGGTCGGCGGCATCGACAACCGCGGCAGCCACTTCTACCTGACCCTGTTCTGGGCCCAGGCACTGGCCGCCCAGGATGACGACGCAGCGCTCAAGGCGCAGTTCACCACCCTGGCCAAGGCCCTGACCGACAACGAAGAAAAAATCGTTGCCGAGCTCAACGCGGTCCAAGGCAAGCCAGTGGACATCGGCGGCTACTACTTCGCCAACCCTGAGCTGACCAGCAAGGCCATGCGCCCGAGCAACACCTTCAACGCGGCGATTGCTGCGCTGGTATAAGGTTGCAAGGAAACACCACAAACCCCGGCCCTGTGCCGGGGTTTGTGTTTCCGGGCCACCACCTGACAATCATTTCCCCCTGTGGGAGCGAGCTTGCTCGCGATTGCGATTCATCATTCAATTCAGATGCTGACTGACCCACCGCTATCGCGAGCAAGCTCGCTCCCACAGGGGGATTGAAGCAGAGCCGGCAGAGACAGGTCGGCTGTCAGGCCGCCTTCGCGAGCAAGCTCGCTCCCACAATTAGATCGGGGTATAGCCAAAGAGACAGGCCGGCTATCAGGCCGCCTCGCTTTCGATCTTGATCTTGATCTGAGGCGCCCCGTTAACCACGATGGCCGAACGCAGGCATTGCGCAGTGGGCAACCCGGCATGGATGCCGGGTTAGCCGCGCTGGGCCATGGATGGCCCTTCGCGGCGGCCCACGGAGCAATGCCGGAGTGAGGGCATGCCGAGCCTAGGCGAGGCACCGAGTGGTGGGGCTAAGCCTTTTTGGTTACTTTTTTGGCGTCTGAAAAAAGTGACCCGCCGTAAGGGCGGAACCCTAAGCAGCCGTGACCGCAGCAATGGATATGTACCCAGCCAACAAAATCCCGGCCAGCTATCAGGCCGCCTTCGCGAGCAGGCTCGCTCCCACAATTAGATGGGGGTATAGCTGGGCGGGCCTTTGATGTAGTCCGCGATGAATAGCAGTTTCAGGTCCATAGGTCTCGCCATGGCACGGTCAGATCCTCGAAAACCGACCCTGCCAGTTAAAAACTGTTACCTATGTGAGTGAACTGATTTGTAACCTATGTGGGTGAGTCATACCCCCAAAGCCTTTTTGGTTACTTTTTTTGGCGTCTGAAAAGTGACCCGCCGTAAGGGCGGAACCCTAAGCAGCCGTGACCGCAGCAATGGATATGTACTCAGCCAACAAAATCCGAGAAATAGAGGAGTCTCATGAACTGGCAACCCCACATCACCGTCGCCACCATCGTCGAAGACCACGGCCGCTTCCTGATGGTCGAAGAATCCAAAGGCGGACGAGCAGTGCTCAACCAGCCCGCCGGCCACCTGGACCCGAACGAAACACTGATCGAAGCCGCCATACGCGAAACCCTCGAAGAAACCGGCTGGGACGTCGAACCCACCAGCGTCACCGGCCTCTACCTCTACACCGCCCCGAGCAACGGCGTGACCTACCAGCGGGTCTGCTTCGCCGCCAAAGCCCTGAAACACCACCCGGATTATCAACTGGACGACGGCATCCTCGGCGCCAAGTGGCTGACCCGCGACGAATTGCTGACACAGCGCGACCGCTGGCGCAGCGAGCTGGTCATCCGCTGCATCGACGATTACCTGGCCGGCCATCGCCACAGCCTGGAGCTTATCCGCCCTTCTCTTTAGCCTTGCACGCCCGGGCCTGATAGAATCGCGTCCTTTTTCAAGACACTCATTGAATTCCTATGCGTGATCCAGCCTCTTCGCACACCCCCAAGCAACGCGTCATAGTCGGCATGTCCGGCGGCGTGGACTCTTCCGTTTCCGCCCTTCTGCTGATCGAGCAGGGTTATGAGGTGGAAGGCCTGTTCATGAAGAACTGGGAAGAAGACGACGGAACCGAATACTGCACCGCCATGGACGACCTGGCGGACGCCCAGGCCGTCTGCGACCGGATCGGCATCAAGCTGCACACCGCCAACTTCGCCGCGGAATACTGGGACAACGTGTTCGAGCACTTCCTCGCCGAATACAAGGCCGGTCGCACGCCGAACCCGGACATCCTCTGCAACCGCGAAATCAAGTTCAAGGCGTTCCTCGACTACGCCATGATGCTCGGCGCCGACCTGATCGCCACCGGTCACTACGTGCGCCGCCGCGACATCGACGGTCGTACCGAGCTGCTCAAGGGCCTGGACCCGAACAAGGACCAGAGTTATTTCCTGCACGCCGTCGGCGGTGAACAGATCGCCAAGACCCTGTTCCCGGTGGGCGAGCTGGAAAAACCCGAAGTGCGCGCAATTGCCGAGAAACATGACCTGGCCACCGCCAAGAAGAAGGATTCCACCGGGATCTGCTTCATCGGCGAACGGCGCTTCAGCGATTTCCTCAAGCAATACCTGCCGGCCCAGCCGGGCGAGATCAAGACCACCGAAGGCGAAGTCATCGGCCGCCACCATGGTCTGATGTACCACACCATCGGCCAGCGCCAGGGCCTGGGCATCGGCGGCTTGAAAGACGCCGGCGAAGAGCCGTGGTACGTGCTGGTCAAGGACCTGGAGCACAACGAGCTGATCGTTGGCCAGGGCAATGACCATCCATGGCTGTTTTCCCGTGCCCTGCTCGCCTCCGATATCTATTGGGTCAACCCGATCGACCTCCGCGAACCGCGCCGCCTGACGGCCAAGGTTCGCTATCGCCAGAGCGACCAGCCCTGCACCCTGGAAAAAACCGCCAGCGGCTATCGCGCCACGTTCGATGATCCGCAGCGCGCGGTCACGCCCGGCCAGTCCGTGGTGTTCTACGACGGTGAAATCTGCCTCGGCGGCGGCGTGATAGAAGTCGCCGAGCCATGGAGCAGCCAGGCATGACGCCGATCCAGGAACAACTGACGGCACTCGGCGGGGTGTTTCTCGCCGCGGTGCTGGTGGACCGGATCGCCAAGACCGGCCAGGCCACCGAAGCCGGCCTGGGCTGCATGCTCGGCAGCCTGCTGGTACGCGACCCCAAGGACACCCTGGAAGTCTATGGTGGCGATGACCTGAACCTGCGCGAAGGCTACCGTGCGCTGATCGGCGCCCTGGAGCGCGACCCCAGCGCCCTGCAACGCGAGCCGCTGCGCTACGCCCTGTCGATGCTGGGCCTGGAGCGTCAGCTGGCCAAGCGCGACGACCTGCTGGACACCATCGGCAAACGCTTGCCGCAGATCCAGTCCCAGGTCGAACACTTCGGCCCGTCCCACGAAAACGTGATCGCCGCTTGCGGCGCGCTGTACCAGGACACCTTGAGTACCCTGCGCCAGCGCATCCAGGTGCACGGCGACATGCGCAACCTGCAGCAGCCAAGTAACGCCTCGAAGATCCGCGCCCTGTTGCTGGCCGGGATTCGCTCGGCGCGGCTGTGGCGACAACTGGGTGGGCATCGCTGGCAGCTGGTGATCAGCCGGCGCAAATTGTTGAAAGAGCTTTACCCGTTGATGCGCAACGAATAAGTCGCCTCGACCTGCTTGTGGACATTGAGGGGCTGCTTTGCAGCCCAGCGGGAGCAAGCGCCCTCGCCACAGGTAATGAACAGTTTTATCTCGATACGCGTAACACGCCGGTCAGTTGGCAACGGACCGGCGCTGGATTTCATGTATGATACGCGCCCCATTTCGTTGCCCGACTGTCCGAGAACACCCCATGCAGCTCTCTTCGCTCACTGCGGTTTCCCCTGTAGACGGCCGCTACGCCGGCAAAACCCAGGCCCTGCGCCCTATTTTCAGCGAGTACGGCCTGATCCGTGCCCGCGTTCTGGTTGAAGTGCGCTGGCTCCAGCGCCTGGCCGCTCACCCTGGCATTGGCGAAGTACCGGCCTTTTCCGCCGAAGCCAACGCGGTACTGAACGCCCTGGCCGACGATTTCGCGCTGGAGCACGCCGAGCGCGTCAAAGAGATCGAGCGCACCACCAACCACGACGTCAAGGCCATCGAATACCTGCTCAAGGAGCAGGCGGCCAAGCTGCCGGAACTGGCCAACGTCAGCGAGTTCATCCACTTTGCCTGCACCAGCGAGGACATCAACAACCTGTCCCACGCCCTGATGCTGCGCGAAGGCCGTGACGAGGTGATGCTGCCCCTGATGCGCCAGACCGCCCAGGCCATCCGCGAACTGGCGATCCGCTTCGCCGACGTGCCGATGCTGTCGCGCACCCACGGCCAACCGGCTTCGCCGACCACCCTGGGCAAGGAACTGGCGAACGTGGTGTATCGCCTGGAGCGCCAGATCGCCCAGGTAGCCGCCGTGCCACTGCTGGGCAAGATCAACGGCGCCGTGGGCAACTACAACGCCCACCTGTCGGCCTACCCGGACATCGACTGGGAAGCCAACGCCCGCGCCTTCATCGAAGACGAGCTGGGCCTGAGCTTCAACCCGTACACCACCCAGATCGAACCGCATGACTACATCGCCGAGCTGTTCGACGCGATCGCGCGCTTCAACACCATCCTGATCGACTTCGACCGTGACATCTGGGGCTACATCTCCCTGGGCTACTTCAAGCAGCGCACCATCGCCGGCGAAATCGGTTCCTCGACCATGCCGCACAAGGTCAACCCGATCGACTTCGAAAACTCCGAAGGCAACCTGGGCATCGCCAACGCGCTGTTCCAGCACCTGGCGAGCAAGCTGCCGATTTCCCGCTGGCAGCGCGACCTGACCGACTCCACCGTGCTGCGCAACCTGGGCGTAGGTTTTGCCCACAGCGTCATCGCCTATGAGGCCAGCCTCAAGGGCATCAGCAAGCTGGAACTGAACGAGCAGAAAATCGCCGCCGACCTGGATGCCTGCTGGGAAGTCCTGGCCGAGCCGATCCAGACCGTGATGCGTCGCTACAACATCGAAAACCCCTATGAAAAGCTGAAAGAACTGACCCGTGGCAAGGGCATCAGCCCGGACGCGTTGCAGACTTTCATCGATGGCCTGGACATGCCTGCCGAGGCCAAGGCAGAGCTGAAGAAGCTGACCCCGGCCAGCTACATCGGCAACGCGGCGGCACAAGCCAAGCGCATCTGACACATCGCTTCACCTTTGAGACGCCCGGCCGCGCCGGGCGTTTTTATTCGCGTCTGAAAAGTATATTTTTTCAATAGGTTACACATGAATTCTGACATTCCACTGCAACTCCTGGGCGGTATCACGGCACGGGAGTTCCTGCGCGACTACTGGCAGAAGAAACCCCTGCTGATCCGCCAGGCCATTCCTGACTTCGAAAGCCCGATCGACGCCGACGAACTGGCCGGCCTTGCGCTTGAGGAAGAGATCGAGTCACGCCTGGTGATCGAACACGGCGAGCGCCCCTGGGAATTGCGTCGCGGCCCGTTCGCCGAAGACGAATTCAGCAAACTGCCGGAGCGCGAGTGGACCCTGCTGGTGCAGGCGGTCGACCAGTTCGTACCGGAAGTCAGCGAGCTGCTGGAGCATTTCCGCTTTTTGCCGAGCTGGCGCATCGACGATGTGATGATCAGCTTCGCTGCCCCAGGTGGCGGCGTCGGCCCGCATTTCGACAACTACGATGTGTTCCTGCTGCAGGGCCACGGCAAGCGCAACTGGAAAATCGGCCAGATGTGCAACTCCGAAAGCCCGCTGTTGCCCCATGCAGACCTGCGCATCCTCGCCGATTTCGAGGCGACCGAGGAATGGGTCCTGGAACCTGGCGACATGCTCTACCTGCCGCCGCGCCTGGCCCACTGCGGCGTCGCCGTGGATGACTGCATGACCTATTCGGTGGGTTTCCGCGCACCTAGCGCCGCCGAGGTGCTGACCCATTTCACCGACTTCCTCAGCCAGTTCCTGCCGGACGAAGAGCGCTACACCGACGCCGATGCGCGGCCTGTCGCCGACCCGCATCAGATCCAGCATGACGCCCTGGACCGCCTCAAGGGCCTGCTGGCCGAGCACATGAGCGACGAGCGCCTGCTGCTGACCTGGTTCGGCCAGTTCATGACCGAGCCGCGCTATCCGGAACTGGTCGTCGGCCCAGAGCTGGAAGAGGACGATCTGCTGGCCGGCCTGGAACAGGGCGCGGTGATCATTCGCAACCCGAGCGCTCGCCTGGCCTGGTCGGAAGTCGATGACGACCTGTTGCTGTTCGCCAGCGGCCAGAGCCGTTATTTGCCGGGCAAATTGCGCGACCTGTTGAAGATGATCTGTGCCGCCGACGCGCTGCACATCGAAAACCTCGGCCCATGGCTGGCCGACGAGGACGGTCGCGGCCTCATTCATGAATTGGTCAAGCAAGGTAGCCTGGGGTTCGCCGATGAATAAAATTCACGTTCGTGTCGCAGACTGGCAAAAGGATAACGCCGAGATCCGGCGCATTCGTGAAGCGGTATTCATTGCCGAGCAATCCGTGCCGCCGGAGTTGGAGTGGGATTCGGACGATCAGGATGCCGTGCATTTCCTGGCCTTCGAAGGCGACTTCCCCATCGGCACCGCGCGCCTGCTGACCGATGGCCATATCGGCCGCGTCTCGGTCCTGAAGGATTGGCGCGGCCTGAAAGTCGGCGATGCGCTGATGCACGCAGCAATCGCCGAGGCCGAGAAGCGCGGGCTCAAGCAGCAGATGCTCAGCGCTCAGGTGCACGCCACGCCGTTCTACGAGCGACTGGGTTTTGCGGTGGTCAGCGAGGAGTTCCTCGAAGCCGGGATTCCTCATGTGGACATGGTGCGTCATTCGACCTAATACCCCTGTGGCGAGGGAGCTTGCTCCCGCTGGGCTGCGCAGCGGCCCCCGCTTTTTGGGGTCGCTTCGCGACCCAGCGGGAGCAAGCTCCCTCGCCACAAAGGCAGCCCTGCAACAACATCCTGCAACGCCCAAAACGCCCCGCCATCCACCGATGCCGGGGCGTTTTGCCGTCTACCATTCAACTTGCCCCACCCGGGGCCGACAAACTGGCAATATCCAGCTTTTGTCTCGCGGAGAAATGGACATGTCCCTACGTACCCTGCTGACCACCCTGCTGCTCGGTTGCAGCCTGTCAGTCATGGCGGCTACCGAAATCGTGCCGCTGAACTACCGCACCAGCGCGGACTTGCTGCCGGTGGCGCAGAACTTCGTCGGCAAGGATGGCCAGGTCAGCGCTTACGGCAACCAGCTGATCGTCAACGCCGAACCTGGCAAGATCGAAGAACTTCGACAATTCCTGGCGCAGCTCGACGTGGCTCCCAAGCGCTTGCTGATCACGGTCGACACCAATGAAAACAACCTGCAAGGCGACCAGGGTTACTCGATCAACGGCGCCGCACCCAGCCAGACCCGCATCATCAACCGCAGCACCGCCAGCCGTGACGGCGGCGTGCAGCAGATCCAGGCCAGCGAGGGCCAGCCGGCGCTGATCCAGGTGGGCCAGAGCGTGCCCTTCACCAGCAACCAGACCGATGGCTATGGGCGCATGCAAAGCCAGACCGAATACCGCAACGTCACCCAGGGTTTTTACGTAACGGCCAGCGTCACCGGCGAGACCGTTCATCTGAGCATCAGCACCAACCGTGACCGCATGAGCCAGGAACGTCCCGATGTAGTGAACGTGCAAAGCACCGACACAACCGTCAGCGGGCGCCTGGGCGAGTGGATCACCCTGGCCGGGGTGAATCGGCAGAATCAGGCCGATAAACAAGGCCTGACCCGCAGCTACTCGACCCAAGGCCGGGATGACATGATTTTGCGGGTCAAGGTCGATACGCTGAACTGAAGCACCAGAAACTGACTGATAAGTCGTATTAGACCAAAGATGTAGTGCCTGAAAAAAAGCACTACAAAACGTTTGACGAGCCAAAAAACCGAAGGCATGATGGCCTCGCTCCCGCTAATCAGGGGCCCTGGCAAGGGCCTTCGGGTCGACGCTTGCAACTACCCTGCGAGCCGATTCGTGTCTGTACCGCCCACAAGGTGTGTTTGACGAGGTTGCGACTGGAACGAAGTTGTCCCGAGGGACGGAAGCGTAACTAGGTAACCCGGCATCACTCTGAGTTCGTATGAAGGCCCACGACGCCCGAATGCGCCCGCAGCTCGCCCCTACCTGCTCACTTTCCCCTCGAGCCCATCGTTCATCCCGTCGCCTCCCCGCCTGAACCGACTTGTACGCCAGCCTCCTGGTCAGCGAGCAGCCCTTCACACCAATGACTGGTGCGATTGACGAGCTGGAACCTTCCAGCCCGGAACGACCATCCATACAAGACGCGACGAGGTTTATTTCCATGGCACTGACACGCGAACAGCAAATTGCAGCCCTTGAAAAAGACTGGGCTGAAAACCCGCGCTGGAAAGGCGTGAAGCGCAATTATTCGGCTGCTGACGTCGTCCGTCTGCGTGGCTCGGTGCAACCTGAGCACACCTTCGCGAAAATGGGCGCCGAGAAGCTGTGGAACCTGGTCACCCAGGGCGCCAAGCCAGCCTTCCGTCCCGAGAAAGACTTCGTCAACTGCATGGGCGCCCTGACCGGCGGCCAGGCTGTGCAGCAGGTCAAGGCCGGTATCCAGGCCATCTACCTGTCGGGCTGGCAAGTGGCCGCGGACAACAACTCCGCCGAGTCCATGTACCCCGACCAGTCGCTGTACCCGGTGGATTCGGTTCCAACCGTGGTCAAGCGCATCAACAACTCGTTCCGTCGTGCCGACCAGATCCAGTGGAAAGCCGGCAAGAACCCGGGCGACGAAGGCTACATCGACTACTTCGCGCCAATCGTGGCTGACGCCGAAGCCGGTTTCGGCGGCGTACTGAACGCCTACGAACTGATGAAGAGCATGATCGAGGCAGGCGCCGCCGGCGTGCACTTCGAAGATCAGCTGGCCTCGGTTAAAAAATGCGGCCACATGGGCGGCAAGGTACTGGTTCCCACCCAGGAAGCCGTACAGAAGCTGACCGCCGCGCGCCTGGCCGCCGACGTTGCCGGCGTACCGACCATCATTCTGGCCCGTACCGACGCCAACGCCGCTGACCTGCTGACTTCCGACTGCGATCCGTACGACCAGCCGTTCGTCACCGGCACCCGTACCCAGGAAGGCTTCTACAAGGTGCGCGCCGGTCTCGACCAGGCCATCGCCCGTGGCCTGGCCTACGCCCCGTACGCCGACCTGATCTGGTGCGAAACCGCCAAGCCGGACCTGGACGAGGCCCGTCGCTTCGCCGAAGCGATCAAGAAGGAATACCCGGACCAACTGCTGTCGTACAACTGCTCGCCTTCCTTCAACTGGAAGAAAAACCTGGACGACGCGACCATCGCCAAGTTCCAGCGCGAACTGTCCGCCATGGGCTACAAGCACCAGTTCATCACCCTGGCCGGCATCCACAACATGTGGCACAGCATGTTCAACCTGGCGCACGACTACGCCCGCAACGACATGACCGCCTACGTGAAGCTGCAAGAGCAGGAGTTCGCTGACGCCGCCAAAGGCTACACCTTCGTGGCCCACCAGCAGGAAGTCGGCACCGGCTACTTCGACGACATGACCACGGTGATCCAGGGCGGTACCTCGTCGGTGACCGCACTGACCGGCTCGACCGAAGAAGAACAGTTCCACTGATTGCACGCGTAAACGGCCCTTGCGGACCGAATAAAAGCTAACCGCAAAGCCGACGATTTGAAGCCCCGACTGGTTCGGGGCTTTTTTTTGCCTATGCTTTAGCAGCAACGTCGTCACATGAAAGGATTTTGTGGCGAGGGAGCTTGCTCCCGCTGGCTGCGCAGCAGCCTTTTTGTGAGCGCTTCGCACTCAAGCGGGAGCAAGCTCCCTCGCCACAAGGATCCAGACAGCCCTCAAGGAAGCACTACCGCAGAAAAAACAAAAAGATTGATCGAACGCAGTAACGGGCAGTCTGAAAAAGAGTAAAACGGCCGGCGCTGACAACTGCGATCACCGCTATATAAGACATGTTCTCAGTTGTTGCATCGAGCCCATACGGCGATCGCAGGCCAAACAATAATAATTATCATTTGAAGGGCATTTCATTGTTACATCCAAAACGAAATTCCATTGTGAATTCGACAGCCAATCCCCACGGGGCCGGGCTCGCGAGGTCGTGGAGGCGCGCTATGTCCTTATTCCAATAAATAATTTCGCTATAGGAATTTTACTTGCCCGGTGTTTAGCCATAAAATCACCGCGATTGATTGCTGCGACATATCGTCACTGCGTTATTTCTTTTCAAGCTCAGAGACCTTTGCTCTCTGTTAAGGATTTCCAGCATGCCCGAAGCGACAGGACTCATGGCCCACAACTGGGGCTTTGCCATTTTCCTTCTGGGTGTTGTCGGCCTGTGTGCCTTCATGCTCGGCGTGTCGAGCCTGCTCGGGTCAAAAGCCTGGGGCCGCAGCAAGAATGAACCGTTCGAGTCCGGCATGCTGCCTACCGGTGGCGCCCGCTTGCGGCTCTCAGCCAAATTCTATCTGGTCGCGATGCTCTTCGTGATCTTCGATATCGAAGCCCTTTTTCTCTTTGCATGGTCTGTGTCCGTCCGCGAAAGCGGCTGGACCGGATTCGTCGAAGCTCTCGTTTTCATAGCAATTCTGTTGGCAGGTCTTGTCTACCTTTACCGGGTGGGGGCTCTTGATTGGGCTCCGGAAGCTCGGCGCAAGCGGCAGGCGAAGCTGAAACAATGAGGCTTTGGCAATGCAATACAATCTCACCAGGATCGACCCCGATGCTCCTAACGAGCAATATCCGATCGGCAAGCGGGAAACCGTTTCCGATCCGTTAGAGGATCAAGTTCACAAGAACATCTTCATGGGCAAGCTCGAAGACGTGCTGAACAGCACGGTCAACTGGGGTCGCAAGAACTCCCTGTGGCCGTACAACTTCGGCCTTTCGTGCTGCTACGTGGAAATGACCACCGCCTTCACGGCGCCCCACGACATCGCGCGCTTTGGCGCCGAGGTGATCCGGGCATCGCCGCGCCAGGCGGATTTCATGGTTATCGCCGGTACGCCGTTCCTGAAAATGGCTCCCATCATCCAGCGCCTGTACGAACAGATGCTGGAACCCAAGTGGGTCATTTCCATGGGCGCGTGTGCCAACTCCGGCGGCATGTACGACATTTATTCCGTGGTCCAGGGAGTCGACAAGTTCCTCCCGGTGGATGTCTACGTGCCCGGCTGCCCGCCCCGCCCCGAAGCGTTCCTGCAAGGCCTGATGCTGCTGCAGGAATCCATCGGCCAGGAGCGTCGCCCACTGTCCTGGGTCGTCGGTGATCAAGGCGTCTATCGCGCCGACATGCCGTCGCAAAAGGAACAGCGCCGCGAACAGCGAATCGCAGTCACCAACCTGCGCAGCCCCGACGAAGTCTGATCCAGCTCTGTTCTGTAGAAGAAACGAGAACCTGGCTTCATTCTTTACGTTGACCGAAAGCGATAAATAACCATGACTACAGGCAGTGCTCTGTACATCCCGCCTTACAAGGCAGACGACCAGGATGTGGTCGTCGAACTGAACAACCGCTTTGGCGCCGAGGCGTTCACCGCCCAGGCCACCCGCACCGGCATGCCGGTGCTTTGGGTTGCCCGCGCCAGGCTCATCGAAGTCCTGACTTTCCTGCGCAACCTGCCCAAGCCGTACGTCATGCTCTATGACCTGCACGGCGTGGACGAGCGCCTGCGCACCAAGCGCCAGGGGCTGCCGGGCGCCGACTTCACCGTGTTCTACCACCTGCTGTCGATCGAGCGTAATAGTGACGTAATGATCAAGGTCGCCTTGTCCGAGAGCGACCTCAGCGTGCCGACCGTGACCGGCATCTGGCCGAACGCCAATTGGTACGAGCGTGAAGTCTGGGACATGTTCGGCATCGACTTCCCCGGCCACCCGCACCTGACCCGCATCATGATGCCGCCGACCTGGGAAGGTCACCCGTTGCGCAAGGACTTCCCGGCCCGCGCCACCGAGTTCGACCCGTACAGCCTGACCCTGGCCAAGCAGCAGCTCGAGGAAGAATCCGCGCGCTTCAAGCCGGAAGACTGGGGCATGAAACGTTCCGGCGCCAACGAGGACTACATGTTCCTCAACCTGGGCCCGAACCACCCTTCGGCCCACGGTGCGTTCCGTATCATCCTGCAACTGGACGGTGAAGAGATCGTCGATTGCGTCCCGGACATCGGCTACCACCACCGTGGCGCCGAGAAGATGGGCGAGCGTCAGTCCTGGCACAGCTATATTCCGTACACCGACCGCATCGATTACCTCGGCGGTGTGATGAACAACCTGCCGTACGTCCTGTCGGTGGAAAAACTGGCGGGCATCACGGTGCCGGACCGGGTCAACGTGATCCGCATCATGATGGCCGAGTTCTTCCGCATCACCAGCCACCTGTTGTTCCTGGGTACCTATATCCAGGACGTGGGCGCCATGACGCCGGTGTTCTTCACCTTCACCGACCGCCAGAAAGCCTACACCGTGATCGAAGCCATCACCGGTTTCCGCCTGCACCCGGCGTGGTACCGCATCGGTGGCGTTGCCCACGACCTGCCGCGCGGCTGGGAAAAGCTGGTCAAGGATTTCGTCGAGTGGATGCCCAAGCGCCTGGACGAATACACCAAGGCAGCGTTGCAGAACAGCATCCTCAAGGGTCGTACCGTCGGCGTCGCCGCGTACAACACCAAGGAAGCGCTGGAATGGGGCGTCACCGGCCCGAGCCTGCGCGCCACCGGCCTTGATTTCGACCTGCGCAAGGCGCGCCCGTACTCCGGCTACGAGAATTTCGAGTTCGAAGTCCCGCTGGCGTCCAGCGGCGATGCCTATGACCGCTGCCTGGTTCGCGTCGAGGAAATGCGCCAGAGCGTCAAGATCATCGAGCAATGCATGCGCAACATGCCGGAAGGCCCGTACAAGGCGGACCACCCGCTGACCACGCCGCCGCCAAAAGAGCGCACGCTGCAACACATCGAGACCCTGATCACGCACTTCCTGCAGGTTTCGTGGGGCCCGGTCATGCCGGCCAACGAATCCTTCCAGATGATCGAAGCGACCAAGGGCATCAACAGTTATTACCTGACGAGCGATGGCGGCACCATGAGCTACCGCACCCGGATTCGCACCCCAAGCTACCCGCACCTGCAGCAGATCCCTTCGGTGATCAAAGGCAGCATGGTCGCGGACTTGATCGCGTACCTGGGTAGTATCGATTTCGTTATGGCCGACGTGGACCGCTAAGCATGAACAGCACGCTTATCCAGACAGACCGTTTCGCCCTGAGCGAAACCGAGCGCTCGGCCATCGAGCACGAGCTGCATCACTACGAAGACCCGCGCGCGGCGTCGATCGAAGCCCTGAAGATCGTCCAGAAGGAACGTGGCTGGGTGCCCGATGGCGCGCTCTATGCCATCGGCGAAATCCTCGGCATTCCGGCCAGCGACGTCGAAGGTGTCGCCACGTTCTACAGCCAGATTTTCCGCCAGCCGGTCGGCCGCCACATCATTCGCGTCTGCGACAGCATGGTCTGCTACATCGGCGGCCACGAGTCGGTGGTCAGCGAAATCCAGGGCAAGCTGGGCATCGGCCTGGGCCAGACCACCGCTGACGGCCGCTTCACGCTGCTGCCGGTGTGCTGCCTGGGCAACTGCGACAAGGCACCGGCGCTGATGATCGACGACGACACCTTTGGTGACGTCAAGCCGGATGGCGTCGCCAAACTGCTGGAGGGCTACGTATGACCCTGACTTCCTTCGGGCCCGCCAACCGCATCCAGCGTTCGGCCGAAACCCATCCCCTGACCTGGCGCCTGCGTGACGATGGCGAGGCGGTATGGCTGGACGAATACCAGGCGAAGAACGGCTATGCCGCCGCGCGCAAGGCGTTCGCCGACATGGCTGCCGACGACATCGTCCAGACCGTGAAGGACGCCGGCCTCAAGGGCCGTGGCGGTGCGGGCTTCCCCACGGGCGTGAAGTGGGGCCTGATGCCCAAGGACGAGTCCATCAACATCCGCTACCTGCTGTGCAACGCGGACGAGATGGAACCCAACACCTGGAAAGACCGTATGCTGATGGAGCAACTGCCCCATCTGCTGATCGAAGGCATGCTGATCAGTGCCCGCGCGCTGAAAACCTACCGTGGCTACATCTTCCTGCGCGGCGAATACACCACCGCCGCCAGGCACCTGAACCGTGCCGTCGAAGAAGCCAAGGCCGCAGGCCTGCTGGGCAAGAACATCCTGGGCTCAGGCTTCGACTTCGAGCTGTTCGTCCACACCGGCGCCGGGCGCTACATCTGCGGTGAAGAAACCGCGCTGATCAACTCCCTCGAAGGTCGTCGCGCCAACCCGCGCTCCAAGCCGCCCTTCCCCGCCGCTGTTGGCGTGTGGGGCAAGCCGACCTGCGTGAACAACGTCGAGACCTTGTGCAACGTGCCGGCGATCATCGCCGACGGCGTGGACTGGTACAAATCCCTGGCCCGTGACGGCAGCGAAGACATGGGCACCAAGCTCATGGGCTTCTCCGGCAAGGTCAAGAACCCTGGCCTGTGGGAACTGCCGTTCGGCGTCACCGCCCGCGAGCTGTTCGAGGACTATGCCGGCGGCATGCGCGACGGCTACAAGCTCAAGTGCTGGCAGCCCGGCGGCGCCGGTACCGGTTTCCTGTTGCCGGAACACCTGGACGCACAAATGTATGCCGGCGGCATCGCCAAGGTCGGCACCCGGATGGGTACCGGCCTGGCGATGGCGGTGGACGACAGCGTCAACATGGTTTCCCTGCTGCGCAACATGGAACAGTTTTTCGCCCGCGAGTCCTGCGGTTTCTGCACCCCTTGCCGCGATGGCCTGCCATGGAGCGTCAAGCTGCTGATGGCCATCGAGAACGGTGAAGGCCAGCCCGGCGACATCGAGACCCTGCTGGGTCTGGTCGGCTTCCTCGGCCCAGGCAAGACCTTCTGTGCTCACGCACCGGGTGCCGTGGAGCCGTTGGGCAGCGCAATCAAATACTTCCGCCCTGAGTTCGAGGCCGGCATCGCGCCAACCCGCGCGGGCGATCTTAATCAGGTGGTCACGCCGACCATGGTCGGCGCGTAACGACGCTTAACAAGGCGAAGGGTCCGTGCCCTTCGCCTTTCGTTCGATGACGCCTTTTCACCGAGGCTGTTTGGATTCGGACGAACAACAAGATTCCATTAGCCACGCCCGCTGACACCGGGCCAACGAAGAACTTTGAACCATGGCCACTATCCACGTAGACGGCAAAGAGCTCGAAGTCGATGGCGCAGACAACCTGTTACAGGCATGTCTGTCGCTGGGCCTCGACATTCCTTATTTCTGCTGGCACCCCGCCCTTGGCAGCGTTGGCGCCTGTCGCCAGTGCGCGGTCAAGCAGTACACCGACGAGAACGACAAGCGTGGTCGTATCGTCATGTCCTGCATGACCCCCGCCACCGACGGCAGCTGGATCTCCATCGACGACGAAGAAGCGAAAGTGTTTCGCGCCAGCGTCGTCGAATGGCTGATGACCAACCACCCTCACGACTGCCCGGTCTGTGAGGAAGGCGGCCACTGCCACCTGCAAGACATGACCGTGATGACCGGCCACAACGAGCGCCGTTATCGCTTCACCAAGCGCACCCACCAGAACCAGGACCTCGGCCCGTTCATTTCCCACGAGATGAACCGCTGCATCGCCTGCTACCGTTGCGTGCGTTTCTACAAGGACTACGCCGGCGGCACCGACCTCGGTGTGTTCGGCGCCCACGACAACGTGTACTTCGGTCGCGTTGAAGACGGCACCCTGGAAAGCGAGTTCTCCGGCAACCTCACCGAGGTCTGCCCGACCGGTGTATTCACCGACAAGACTCACTCCGAGCGCTACAACCGCAAGTGGGACATGCAGTTCTCACCAAGCATCTGCCACGGCTGCTCCAGCGGCTGCAACATCAGCCCGGGCGAACGCTACGGCGAACTGCGGCGCATCGAGAACCGCTACAACGGTTCGGTGAACCAGTATTTCCTCTGCGACCGTGGCCGTTTCGGCTATGGCTACGTCAATCGCAAGGACCGCCCGCGCCAGCCGCTGCTCGCCAATGGCGCCAAGCTGAGCCTGGACGAAGCCCTGGACAAGGCCGCCGAACTGCTGCGCGGTCGCAACATTGTCGGCATCGGTTCGCCACGGGCCAGCCTGGAAAGCAACTACGCCCTGCGTGAGCTGGTCGGCGCCGAGCACTTCTACAGCGGCATCGAAGCCGGCGAGCTGGAACGTATTCGCCTGGTGCTGCAAGTGCTCAAGGACAGCCCACTGCCCGTGCCGACGATGCGCGACATCGAAGATCACGACGCGGTGTTCGTCCTCGGCGAAGACCTGACCCAGACCGCCGCCCGCATGGCCCTGGCCCTGCGCCAGTCGGTAAAAGGCAAGGCCGAGGACATGGCCGACGCCATGCGCGTCCAGCCATGGCTCGACGCTGCGGTGAAGAACATCGGCCAGCACGCGCTGAACCCGCTGTTCATCGCCAGCCTCGCTGAAACCAAGCTCGACGACGTCGCCGAAGAATGCGTCCACGCCGCTCCGGACGACCTCGCGCGCATCGGTTTTGCCGTCGCCCACGCCCTGGACGCCAGCGCCCCGGCCGTCGACGGCCTGGACAGCGAAGCCGCCGGCCTGGCCCAGCGCATCGCCGACGCCCTGCTGGCGGCCAAGCGTCCATTGATCATCGCCGGCACCTCGCTGGGTTCCAAGGCGCTGATCGAAGCCGCCGCCAACATCGCCAAGGCCCTGAAGCTGCGCGAGAAGAACGGTTCCATCAGCCTGGTCGTGCCGGAAGCCAACAGCCTCGGCCTGGCCATGCTCGGTGGCGAATCGGTCGATGCCGCCCTGCAAGCAGTGATCGACGGCAGCGCCGATGCCATCGTGGTGCTGGAGAACGACCTGTTCACCCGCACCGACAATGCCAAGGTCGATGCTGCGCTGAACGCTGCCAAGGTAGTGATCGTCGCCGACCATCAGAAAACCGCCACCACCGACCGCGCCGACCTGGTGCTGCCGGCGGCGAGCTTCGCCGAAGGCGACGGTACGCTGGTCAGCCAGGAAGGTCGCGCCCAGCGCTTCTTCCAGGTCTTTGACCCGCAATACCTGGACGCCAGCATCCTGGTCCACGAAGGCTGGCGCTGGCTGCATGCCTTGCGCGCGACCCTGCTGAACCAGCCGATCGACTGGACCCAGCTGGACCACGTCACCGCCGCCGTCGCTTCGAGCAGCCCGCAGTTGAACCGCATCGTCGACGCCGCGCCGTCCGCCGCGTTCCGCATCAAGGGCCTGAAGCTGGCGCGCGAACCGCTGCGCTACTCCGGTCGCACCGCGATGCGCGCGAACATCAGCGTGCACGAACCGCGTATGCCGCAGGACCAGGACACCGCGTTCGCCTTCTCCATGGAAGGTTACTCGGGCTCCGCCGAACCGCGCTCCCAGGTGCCGTTCGCCTGGTCGCCGGGCTGGAACTCGCCGCAAGCCTGGAACAAGTTCCAGGACGAAGTCGGCGGTCACCTGCGCGCCGGTGATCCGGGCACCCGCCTGATCGAAAGCCAGGGCGATGGCCTCGGCTGGTTCGCCAGCGTGCCACGCGCCTTCAATCCGGCACCGGGCACCTGGCAGGTCGTGCCGTTCCATCACCTGTTCGGCAGTGAAGAGAACTCTTCCAAGGCCGAGCCGGTGCAGGAGCGCATCCCGGCGGCCTACGTGTCGCTGGCCAAGTCCGAAGCCGATCGCCTGGGCGTCAACGATGGCGCCTTGCTGAGCCTGAACGTTGCGGGCCGGACCTTGCGTCTGCCGCTGCGCATCAATGAAGAACTGGGCGCCGGCCTGGTGGCCCTGCCGGCTGGCCTGGCGGGCATTCCACCGGCGATTTTCGGCAAGACTGTCGACGGTCTGCAGGAGGCGGCGCAATGAGCTGGTTCACCCCTGAAGTGATCGCGGTGATCCTGACGGTCCTCAAGGCCATCGTGATCCTGCTGGCCGTGGTGGTCTGCGGCGCGTTGCTGAGCTTCGTCGAACGTCGCCTGCTCGGCTGGTGGCAGGACCGCTACGGTCCGAACCGCGTCGGCCCGTTCGGCATGTTCCAGATCGCCGCCGACATGATCAAGATGTTCTTCAAGGAAGACTGGACCCCGCCGTTTGCCGACAAGGTGATCTTCACCCTGGCACCGGTCGTGGCCATGAGCGCCTTGCTGATCGCCTTCGCGGTCATCCCGATCACCCCGACCTGGGGCGTGGCGGACCTGAACATCGGCCTGCTGTTCTTCTTCGCCATGGCCGGTCTGTCGGTGTACGCGGTGCTGTTCGCCGGTTGGTCGAGCAACAACAAGTTCGCCCTGCTCGGCAGCCTGCGGGCCTCGGCCCAGACCGTGTCCTATGAAGTGTTCATGGGCCTGTCGCTGATGGGCATCGTGATCCAGGCCGGCTCGTTCAACATGCGCGACATCGTCGAGTACCAGGCCCAGAACCTGTGGTTCATCATTCCGCAGTTCTTCGGTTTCTGTACCTTCTTCATCGCCGGCGTCGCCGTGACTCACCGTCACCCCTTCGACCAGCCGGAAGCGGAACAGGAACTGGCCGACGGTTACCACATTGAATATGCCGGCATGAAATGGGGCATGTTCTTCGTTGGCGAGTACATCGGCATCATCCTGATCTCGGCGCTGCTGGTAACGCTGTTCTTCGGTGGCTGGCACGGTCCGTTCGGCATCCTGCCGCAACTGTCCTTCGTCTGGTTCGCCCTGAAGACCGCGTTTTTCATCATGCTGTTCGTCCTGCTGCGCGCCTCGATCCCGCGCCCACGCTACGACCAGGTGATGGACTTCAGCTGGAAATTCTGCCTGCCGCTGACCCTGATCAACATGCTGGTGACCGCTGCGATCGTTTTGATGAACGCGCCTGCGGCCGCGGTTCAGTGAGGATTTGACCCATGTTCAAATATATTGGCGACATCGTTAAGGGTACCGGTACCCAACTGCGAAGCCTGGTCATGATCTTCGGCCATGGCTTTCGCAAGCGCGACACCCTGCAATACCCGGAAGAAGCGGTCTACCTGGCGCCGCGTTATCGCGGCCGTATCGTCCTGACCCGCGACCCCGACGGTGAGGAACGCTGCGTGGCCTGCAACCTGTGCGCCGTGGCGTGCCCGGTAGGTTGCATCTCGCTGCAGAAAGCCGAGACCGAAGACGGTCGCTGGTACCCGGACTTCTTCCGTATCAACTTCTCGCGCTGCATTTTCTGCGGGTTGTGCGAGGAAGCGTGCCCGACCACCGCGATCCAGCTCACGCCGGATTTCGAAATGGCCGACTTCAAGCGTCAGGACCTGGTGTACGAGAAAGAAGACTTGCTGATTTCCGGTCCCGGTAAAAACCCTGATTACAACTTCTATCGTGTTGCAGGTATGGCCATTGCCGGTAAGCCGAAAGGCGCCGCGCAGAACGAAGCCGAACCGATCAACGTGAAGAGCTTGCTGCCTTAAGGAAGAAAGATGGAATTCGCTTTCTATTTCGCATCGGGTATCGCGGTGGTGTCCACGCTTCGTGTGGTCACCAACACCAACCCTGTGCACGCCCTGCTCTACCTGATCATTTCGCTGATCGCCGTGGCCATGACCTTCTTCGCTCTCGGAGCACCGTTCGCCGGTGCCCTGGAAGTGATCGCCTACGCCGGCGCCATCATGGTGCTGTTCGTATTCGTGGTGATGATGCTCAACCTGGGTCCGGCGGCCGTCCAGCAGGAACGCTCCTGGCTCAAGCCGGGCATCTGGGCCGGGCCGGTGATTCTCTCCGCGCTGCTGCTGGGTGAACTGCTGTATGTGCTGTTCGCCCACCAGAGCGGCCAGGCCATCGGCCACACCACCGTAGGCGCCAAGGCCGTGGGCATCAGCCTGTTCGGTCCGTACCTGCTGGTGGTCGAACTCGCCTCGATGCTGCTGCTTGCCGCAGTTGTCACGGCGTTCCATTTGGGCCGTAACGAGGCGAAGGAGTAATCACATGCCTGCTATCCCTCTTGAGCATGGTCTGGCGGTTGCCGGCATCCTGTTCTGTCTCGGTCTGGTCGGCCTGATGGTCCGCCGCAACATTCTGTTCGTGCTGATGAGCCTGGAGGTCATGATGAATGCCTCCGCCCTGGCCTTCATCGTCGCGGGCGCGCGCTGGGCGCAACCGGATGGACAGATCATGTTCATCCTGGTGATCAGCCTGGCAGCCGCGGAGGCCAGTATCGGCCTGGCGATCCTGTTGCAGCTGTACCGCCGCTTCCACACTCTCGATATTGACGCTGCCAGCGAGATGCGCGGATGAACCTTCTCTTCCTGACTTTCGTATTCCCCCTCATCGGTTTCCTGCTGCTGTCGTTCTCCCGTGGACGCTGGTCGGAAAACCTTTCGGCGCTGGTTGGCGTGGGCTCGATCGGCCTGTCCGCCCTCGTCACGGCCTATGTGATCTGGCAATTCAACGTCGCCCCACCGGAAGGTGGCCGGTACGTGCAGGTGCTGTGGCAGTGGATGGCGGTGGAAGGCTTCACGCCGAACTTCGCCCTCTACCTGGACGGCCTGTCGGTGACCATGCTCGGCGTGGTGGTCGGCGTGGGTTTCCTGATCCACCTGTTCGCCTCTTGGTACATGCGCGGTGAAGCCGGTTACTCGCGCTTCTTCGCCTACACCAACCTGTTCATCGCCAGCATGCTGTTCCTGGTGCTCGGCGATAACCTGTTGTTCCTGTACTTCGGCTGGGAAGGCGTGGGCCTGTGCTCGTACCTGTTGATCGGTTTCTACTACAGCAACCGCAACAACGGTAACGCCGCGCTCAAGGCATTCATCGTGACCCGCATCGGCGACGTGTTCATGGCCATCGGCCTGTTCATCCTGTTCCAGCAACTGGGCACGCTGAACATCCAGGAGCTGCTGGTGCGTGCTCCGGAGCACTTCAAGGCCGGCGACTTCTGGATTGTCCTGGCGACCCTGATGCTGCTGGGCGGTGCTGTCGGTAAATCCGCGCAACTGCCGCTGCAGACCTGGCTGGCGGACGCGATGGCCGGCCCGACCCCGGTTTCGGCACTGATCCACGCCGCGACCATGGTCACCGCCGGTGTCTACCTGATCGCCCGTACCCACGGCTTGTTCGCCCTGGCGCCGGACATCCTGCACCTGGTCGGCCTCGTTGGCGGCGTGACCCTGGTGCTGGCCGGTTTTGCCGCGCTGGTGCAGACCGACATCAAGCGTATCCTCGCCTACTCGACCATGAGCCAGATCGGCTACATGTTCCTGGCCCTGGGTGTCGGCGCCTGGGAAGGCGCGATCTTCCACCTGATGACCCACGCGTTCTTCAAGGCCCTGCTGTTCCTTGCCTCCGGTGCGGTGATCGTTGCCTGCCACCACGAGCAGAACATCTTCAAGATGGGCGGCCTGTGGAAAAAACTGCCGTTGGCCTACGCCAGCTTTATCGTTGGCGGCGCGGCCCTGGCGGCCCTGCCACTGGTCACTGCCGGTTTCTACTCCAAGGACGAAATCCTCTGGGAAGCGTTCGCCAGCGGTAACCAGGGTCTGCTCTACGCCGGCCTGGTGGGTGCGTTCATGACCTCGCTGTACACCTTCCGCCTGATCTTCATCGCGTTCCACGGTGAAGCCAAGACCGAAGCCCACGCCGGCCACGGCATCGCCCACTGGCTGCCGCTGTCGGTGCTGATTGTGCTGTCGACCTTTGTCGGCGCAATGATCACCCCACCGCTGGCCGATGTGCTGCCGCAAAGCGTCGGCCATGCCGGCGGCGAAGCCAAGCACAGCCTGGAAATCGCCTCGGGTGCCATCGCCCTGGCGGGGATCCTGCTGGCCGCCCTGCTGTTCCTCGGCAAGCGCCGCTTCGTCACGGCCATCGCCAACAGCGGCATCGGGCGTTTCCTCTCGGCCTGGTGGTTCGCCGCCTGGGGCTTCGACTGGATCTACGACAAACTGTTCGTCAAGCCATACCTTGCGATCAGCCACATTCTGCGCAAAGACCCGCTCGACCAGACCATTGGCCTGATCCCGCGCATGGCCAAGGGCGGCCACACCGCCCTGAGCCGTACCGAGACCGGTCAACTGCGTTGGTATGCGGCTTCCATGGCGGCTGGCGCCGTGCTGGTTATCGGCGCCATCGTGCTGGTAGCGGTCTGATATGAACCTTGCGAACTTGCGAAAGGAAACGAGCCCGTCATGATTCTGCCCTGGCTAATCCTGATCCCCTTCATCGGCGGCCTGCTGTGCTGGATGGCGGAGCGTTCCAGCTCTACCCTCCCGCGCTGGATTGCGCTGCTGACCATGTCCCTGGAACTCGCGCTCGGCCTCTGGCTGTGGGCGACCGGCGACTATTCATTTGCACCGGCCCCTGGCGCCGATCCGACCTGGGCGCTTGAGTTCAAGCACACCTGGATCGAGCGCTTCGGCATCAGCGTGCACCTGGCCCTCGACGGCCTGTCGCTGCTGATGATCCTGCTGACCGGCCTGCTGGGTATTCTCTCGGTACTCTGCTCCTGGAAAGAGATCCAGCGTCACGTCGGCTTCTTCCACCTGAACCTGATGTGGATCCTGGGCGGTGTCGTCGGCGTGTTCCTGGCGCTGGACCTGTTCATGTTCTTCTTCTTCTGGGAAATGATGCTGGTGCCGATGTACTTCCTCATCGCGCTCTGGGGTCACAGTTCTTCGGACGGCAAGAAAACCCGGATCTACGCGGCGACCAAGTTCTTCATCTTCACCCAGGCTTCCGGTCTGATCATGCTGGTGGCGATCCTTGGCCTGGTGCTGGTGAACTTCAACAATACTGGCGTGATTACCTTCAATTACGCCGACCTGTTGAAAGTGCAGATGTCGCGCACCACCGAATACGTGCTGATGCTGGGCTTCTTCATCGCCTTCGCGGTGAAGCTGCCGGTGGTGCCGTTCCACTCCTGGCTGCCGGACGCCCACGCCCAGGCACCGACCGCCGGTTCCGTGGACCTGGCCGGTATCCTGTTGAAAACGGCGGCCTACGGCCTGCTGCGTTTCGCCCTGCCGCTGTTCCCGAATGCCTCGGCGGAGTTCGCGCCGATTGCCATGACCCTGGGCCTGATCGGGATTTTCTACGGTGCGTTCCTGGCGTTTGCCCAGAGCGATATCAAGCGCCTGATCGCCTTCTCCAGCGTCTCGCACATGGGCTTCGTGCTGATCGGGATCTACTCCGGCAGCCAGCTGGCCCTGCAAGGCGCGGTGATCCAGATGCTCGCCCACGGCCTGTCGGCCGCGGCGCTGTTTATCCTCAGCGGTCAGTTGTACGAGCGCCTGCACACCCGGGACATGCGTGAAATGGGCGGCATCTGGTCGCGCATCGCCTACCTGCCGGCCATCAGCCTGTTCTTCGCAGCCGCGTCCCTGGGCCTGCCAGGCACCGGCAACTTCGTCGGCGAGTTCCTGATCCTGATCGGCTCGTTCGTCAGCGCACCGTGGATCACCGCGATCGCGACGTCCGGCCTGGTGTTCGGTTCGGTCTACTCGCTGATCATGATCCACCGCGCCTACTTCGGTCCGGCCAAGTCGGACGAAGTGTTGCGGGGCATGGACGGTCGCGAACTGATCATGGTGCTCGGCCTTGCGGTGCTGCTGGTTTACCTCGGCGTCTACCCGCAACCGTTCCTCGACACCTCTGCCGCCACGATGCATGGCGTGCAGCAGTGGCTCGGCACCGCCTTCTCTCAACTCGCTTCGGCCCGGTAAGAGCGCTATGGAATTCACGATTCAACACTTTATCGCGCTTGCGCCGCTGTTGATCACCAGCGCCACGATCATCGTGGTGATGCTGGCGATCGCCTGGCGGCGCAATCACTCGCAGACCTTCCTGCTGTCGGTGGCGGGGCTGAACCTGGCCTTGCTGTCGATCCTGCCGGCCCTGAAAGTCGCGCCATTGGCGGTCACGCCACTGATCCAGATCGACAGCTTCGCCTGCCTGTACATGGCGCTGATCCTGGTCGCCACCCTCGCCTGCGTCACCCTCGCCCACGCCTACCTGGGTGACGGCGGTTCGGGTTACCCGGGCAACCGCGAAGAACTGTACCTGCTGATCCTGATGGCCGCCGCCGGTGGCCTGGTCCTGGTCAGCGCGCAGCACCTGGCCAGCCTGTTCATTGGCCTGGAGCTGCTGTCGGTACCGGTCTACGGCCTGGTGGCCTATGCCTTCTTCAACAAGCGCTCCCTGGAAGCCGGCATCAAGTACATGGTGCTGTCGGCGGCCGGTTCCGCGTTCCTGTTGT
This sequence comes from Pseudomonas sp. R3-56, assembly GCF_051132075.1. Classification (NCBI taxonomy): domain Bacteria; kingdom Pseudomonadati; phylum Pseudomonadota; class Gammaproteobacteria; order Pseudomonadales; family Pseudomonadaceae; genus Pseudomonas; species Pseudomonas sp. R3-56. The sequence continues at coordinate 4,068,023 of NZ_CP071657.1, forward strand.
TCGGCATGGCCCTGCTCTACGCCGAAGCCGGCACCCTGAGCTTCGTCGGCATCGGCCAGGCCTTGGCGGCCACCGGCCTGCCTAGCCCGATCGCGCAACTGGGCCTGGGCATGATGCTGATCGGCCTGGCGTTCAAGCTGTCGCTGGTGCCCTTCCACCTCTGGACCCCGGACGTCTACGAAGGCGCCCCGGCGCCGGTGGCGGCGTTCCTGGCGACCGCTTCGAAAGTGGCGGTGTTCGCGGTGATGGTGCGGCTGTTCCAGATCTCGCCAGTGGCCAGTAGCGGTGTGCTGAGCAATGTGCTGACGATCATCGCCATCGCGTCGATCCTGTTCGGTAACCTGCTGGCGCTGACCCAGAGCAACCTCAAGCGTCTGCTCGGTTACTCGTCCATCGCCCACTTCGGCTACCTGCTGATCGCCCTGATCGCCAGCAAAGGCCTGGCCGTGGAAGCCATCGGCGTGTATCTGGTGACCTACGTGATCACCAGCCTCGGCGCCTTCGGCGTGATCACCCTGATGTCCTCGCCGTACAACGGCCGCGACGCCGACGCCCTGTACGAATACCGCGGCCTGTTCTGGCGTCGTCCGTACCTGACCGCCGTGCTGACCGTGATGATGCTGTCCCTGGCCGGCATCCCGCTGACCGCCGGCTTCATCGGCAAGTTCTACATCATCGCCACCGGCGTCGAGGCCCACCAATGGTGGCTGGTCGGCTCCCTGGTGCTGGGCAGTGCCATCGGCGTGTTCTACTACCTGCGCGTGATGGTCACCCTGTACCTGATGGAACCGAACCTGCGTCGTCACGATGCCGAGTTGCACTGGGAACAGAAGGCTGGCGGCGTGATGCTGCTGGCCATCGCCGTCCTGGCGTTCTTCCTCGGTGTGTACCCGCAACCGTTGCTGACGCTGGTCCAGCAGGCGGGCCTGACCGGCTGAGTGCCTGAGCGTCATCGCTGACAAAAAATGCCCGTATCGTGAGATGCGGGCATTTTTTTTGATCTGGATTTAAAACCGTGGCGAGGGAGCTTGCTCCCTCGCCACGGTTTGGTGTCTTTCCGAGATTGTTATTAGGTTTGATTATTTTTTTGTCAGCTTGAATCCTAATCAGTCATCTATAATCATCACCGCCAACCGCCAAGGAGAATTCCGTCATGACAACCACCACGAAAACCCGGTCGGTCACCGCTCATGTCCCGGTGGACCTGGCTGAAAAAGTCGATCTGATGGCCGAGCGCCTTGAGCGCTCCAGGAACTGGATCGTCAAACAAGCGCTATCTGCCTGGATCGAACAGGAGGAGGAACGCAGCCGCCTGACTCATGAGGCGTTGGCCGATGTTGACGCTGGCCGTGTGGTTGACCATCAGGCTGTCCAGGCTTGGGCCGATAGCCTCAGCACTGACGCTCCGTTACCGGTACCGCGCTGATGGAGTTGAAGTGGACCAGCAAGGCGCTTTCCGACATCGCCCGACTTTACGAATTTCTGGCGCTGGTGAATCAACCCGCCGCCGCGCGAACAGTGCAACAGCTCACGGCGGCGCCTACCGCTCTGCTGGCCAACCCGCGCATGGGTGAGCGCCTGGAAGAGTTCGACCCTCGGAACGTGCGCAGAATCCAGGTCGGCCCCTACGAAATGCGCTATGAAATAATCGGCTCCACCCTTTACCTGCTACGCCTGTGGCACACACGCGAAGATCGATGACCTGGGCTCGATCAGCCACCAGCGCCCTCGGCAGCGCAAAGTGCAAGGCGTTTTCAGCGGGTCTCATGCAGCCTGCACGATGGCGAAAATTCTCGATAATTTAAGTCATTGATTCCAAAGATTTTTATCAAGCGACTCGGCTGGCACGGTGGATGCACCTGTCCTTGTTACGTGGCGTCGGCGCTTGAAGCCGGCCCGCATCCGTGAATGACCGAGGAGCAACACATGAACGCCATCGACCTGTTGAAAGCCGACCATGAACGCGTGAAGGGCATCCTGTCCCAGTTGAGCGAATCAACCGACCGCGCCATCAAGAAACGCACCGAACTGTTGGCCAAGCTGGAAATGGAAGTGTCCATCCATACCCGCCTGGAAGAAGAAATCCTTTATCCGGCCTTCAAGCAGGAAGGTGGCAAGGATGAAGCCGAGATGTACTACGAAGCCAAGGAAGAGCACCGTACCGTCGATTCCCTGGTGCTGCCCGACCTGAAAAACACCGACCCTTCCCAACCTGAGTTCGCCGGTCGCGTGAAAGTGGTCAAGGAGCTGCTCGAGCATCACATCGAAGAAGAAGAGGAAGAAATGTTCCCTAAAGCCGAAGAAATCCTCGGCAAGGCCAAGCTCGAAGAACTGGGCAACCAGATGGAAGCCGTGAAGGCCCAGTACAAAAAAGAGTTCACCGCCAACCTGGCTGCCTGATCCAGGCGTCTCGAAATTCAGCCGTCCCAGGGACGGCTGAATGCGTTTTGCGCCACCTACTGCATGTGTTCACGCAAGAATTCCACCAACGCCTGCACCGGTCGCGAGCTTTGTCGGTGTTGCGGATAGACCGCCGACAGCGTCAATGGCTCGGTCTCGAATCCCTCCAACACCTGGATCAGCCGCCCATCCCTTAACGCCTCACCGAGGATGAAGGTCGGCAGATAAGTAATCCCCATGCCGGCAATCGCCGCATCCCTGAGCAAGTCACCGTTATTGGCACGCATGCGCCCCACCACTTCCAGCGCCAACGGCTTGCCCTTTCCGGCGAATCGCCACTGCACCTGACGGCTGTGCCCGTACGGCAAACAGTCGTGGCTGCGCAGGTCTTCCGGTCGCGTCGGCGTGCCTCGCTGCGCCAGGTAGGCGGCGCTGGCGCAATACACTCGCTCGATACTCGCAATGCGCCGGGCGATCAGGGTCGAATCTTCCAGCACGCCGATCCTCAGTGCGAGGTCGTACCCCTCCCCCAGCAGGTCCACCGAACGATCACTCAGGTCGACCTCCACGGTGACATCCGGGTAGCGCTGCAAGAACAGCGGCAGCAGGCTGCCCAGGTGCGCCACGGCGAAGGACAACGGAGCGCTGAGGCGGATGGTTCCGCGCGGCTCGCTGGTCTGGCCACTGATGCCCTGCTCCACCTGCTCGACTTCGCTGAGCAGGCGCAACGCCGCCTCGTGATAACGCTGGCCCAGCGGAGTGACGTCCAGCCGGCGCGTCGAGCGATTGAGCAACCGAACCCCCAGCCGCTGCTCCAGCTCCATCAACTTGCGACTGACGAACTGCTTGGACAGCCCGAGCTTGTCCGCCGCGGCGGTGAAACTGCCCGACTCCATGACCTGGGCAAAGATGCGCATTTCTTCGAAGGGGTTCATTGTCATTCCGTGGGTGGGGCTTTATTTAGACATCCAAGCCGAATACAAACCTGTGGCGAGGGGATTTATCCCCGCTGGGCTGCGCAGCAGCCCCAATATTCAAATATGTGAGCATTCTGACACACCCAGTCAGCCTGTTTTGGGGCCGCTGCGCAGCCCAACGGGGATAAATCCCCTCGCCACAAGGGTCATTTGCCAGATAAAAAGATGCCCGCTCATTGGCGGGCATCCGTTCAGCAAGAAAGCAGCTTATTTGGCAGTCAGCGCCGAGTAGCTGTTCATCAGGTTGCGGTAGTTGGGGATGCGCTGGGACAGCAGGTTGCCCAGGCCTTCGATGTCGTTGCGCCAGTCGCGGTGCAGCTCACAGGCCACCGAGAACCAGTTCATCATCTGCGCGCCGGCGGCGGTCATGCGCACCCAGGCGGCCTGTTGCACGGTTTCGTTGAACGTACCCGAGGCGTCGGTGACGACAAACACGTCGAAACCTTCAGCCAGGGCCGACAGGGTCGGGAACGCCACGCAGACATCGGTCACTACGCCGGCGATGATCAATTGCTTGCGGCCGGTGGCCTTGATCGCCTTGACGAAGTCTTCGTTGTCCCAGGCATTGATCTGGCCAGGGCGCGGAATATACGGCGCGTCCGGGAACATTTCCTTGAGCTCCGGCACGATCGGGCCATTGGGGCCCTGTTCGAAACTGGTGGTCAGGATGGTCGGCAGGCCAAAAAACTTGGCCAGGTCAGCCAGGGCCAGCACGTTGTTCTTGAACTCGTTGGGCGAGAAATCCTGGACCAGGGAAATCAGGCCAGTCTGGTGATCGACCAGCAGGACCACCGCGTCGTCTTTATTCAGGCGGTTGTAGGCGGGAACGTTGCTCATGGGATGACTCCTTTGGGATGGATGTTACAGCCCCCTGTGGGAGCGGGCTTGCTCGCGAAGGCGTCGTCACATCCGACAACCTTGCAAGCTGACACACCGCTTTCGCGAGCAAGCCCGCTCCCACAGGGAAATATGCTTGTCAGTTAAAAGGCAAAACACGAACAGCCAAACGCGCCCCAGAAACCCTGGAAGTCGCTGACCGGCACGTTCGACAGACGCGCCCGTTCATGGCTGTGGGAATGCACCTTGCACGGCCCACTGCACTGGTGGACTTGCGCCTGCAATGGCGAAGCCGGGCGCCAGTGGCCGGGAACCTTGACCACCGGCGACCAGTCCGGCAGTACCGGGACGCTGGCCGGGCCGAGTTTTTCGAAGTCGCCGGCGGCGTAGACGACCTTGCCGTCCACGACGGTCAGCACCGATTCGATCCACTTGATGGCTTCTTCCTCGACGCTGAAGAAATCCGCGCTCAGGGCTGCCAGGTCCGCCAGTTGGCCAACCTTGATCTGGCCCTTCTTGCCCTGCTCCGAGGAGAACCAGGCGCTGCCATGGGTGAACAGCTCCAACGCGGTCAGGCGCGGCAGGCCTTCTTCGTGCAGCGAGAGGCCGCCGACGGTGCGGCCGCTGACCATCCAGTACAGCGATGTCCACGGGTTGTAGCTGGAGACCCGGGTGGCGTCGGTGCCGGCGCCCACCGGTACGCCTTCGGCCAGCATGCGCTTGATCGGCGGCGTGGCTTCGGCGGCCTTGGCGCCGTAGCGGTCGACGAAATATTCGCCCTGGAAGGCCATGCGGTCCTGGATGGCGATGCCACCGCCCAGCGCGCGGACCCGCTCGATGTTTTTCGGCGTGATGGTCTCGGCGTGGTCGAAGAACCACGGCAGGCCGTTGAACGGAATGTCGCGGTTGACCTTCTCGAACACGTCGAGCATGCGGCTGATGGATTCGTCATAGGTGGCGTGCAGGCGGAACGGCCAGCGCTGCTCGACCAGATGACGCACCACCGGCTCCAGGTCCTGCTCCATGCCCGGCGGCAGGTCCGGACGCGGTTCGAGGAAGTCTTCGAAGTCCGCCGCCGAGAACACCAGCATTTCACCGGCACCGTTGTGCCGCAGGAAGTCGTCGCCCTGGTGCAGCTTGACGCTGCCGGTCCAGTTCTTGAAGTCGGTGAGTTCTTCCTTGGGCTTCTGGGTGAACAGGTTGTAGGCGATGCGCACCGTCAGCTGCTGCTCGCGAGCCAACTGCTCGATGACTTCGTAGTCGTCCGGGTAGTTCTGATAGCCGCCGCCGGCGTCGATCGCGCTGGTCAGGCCCAGGCGATTGAGCTCGCGCATGAACTGGCGGGTGGAGTTGACCTGGTATTCCAGCGGCAGCTTCGGCCCTTTCGCCAGCGTCGAGTAAAGGATCATCGCGTTGGGCCGCGCCACCAGCATGCCGGTCGGATTCCCGTTGGCATCGCGAACGATCTCGCCGCCCGGCGGGTTCGGCGTGTCGCGGGTGTAGCCGGCCACCCGCAGCGCGGCGCGGTTGAGCAAGGCGCGGTCGTACAGGTGCAGCACGAACACCGGGGTGTCGGGCGCGGCCTGGTTCAGTTCTTCCAGGGTCGGCAGGCGTTTTTCGGCGAACTGGAATTCGTTCCAGCCCCCCACCACCCGTACCCATTGCGGGGTCGGGGTGCGATCGGCCTGGTCCTTGAGCATGCGCAAGGCGTCGGCCAGGGACGGCACACCTTCCCAACGCAGCTCCAGGTTGTAGTTCAGGCCACCGCGGATCAGGTGCAGGTGCGAGTCGTTGAGGCCGGGAATGACGGTGCGGCCCTTGAGGTCGATGACCTGGGTGCCGCTGCCACGCAAGGCCATGGCCTCGGCATCGGTGCCCACGGCGACGAAACGGCCCTGGCTGATGGCAACCGCGCTGGCGCGAGGTTTTTCACGGTCGACGGTATGGAACTGGCCATTGAACAGAATCAGATCGGCGTTCATTGGATGTCCTTCTGGATGGGAAGATGAAAGAGACAGGCGTGGCCAGAAAGCCGCCGCGCTGAGCAGGGATCCGGCGGCCAGCAACTGGCGGCGCAGCGGATCGGTCGGGTCGTCTTTATTGGCCATCGCCGGGCTCCAGGTGTTGGTGGGCCTTGGACGCTTCCAGCCACGGAGCGAACAGACGCGTCGCCAGCGGCATGCACACGTACACCACCGAGAGCACGATGGTCACGGTGATCAGGAACGTGGCGACCACGTAATTGGACAGAAACGCGTTGAGTTGCAGCAGCGGGCCCCAGAGCAACGGCACCAGCAAGGTGTGCGGCAGGATGACCAGCAAGGTCACCACCGATTGCTTCCAGCGCGGTGGCGGCGTGGCGGCATCGGCCAGCGGGGCGAACCAGAATTCCTTGTGCGGGGCGACTTCTGTCTGGTCGCCGTCCGCCAGCAGCGGCGCGGCCTCTTCCACCAGTTCGCGGCGCTCGGGCGAGTCCAGCCAGCGCTGCATGGCCTCGGTGGAGCAGAACCGCAGCACGCAGGTGAACAGCGACAACCCGCCCTGCTTGCCCCGGACTACGTCCACGCCCAGATGCCCCGGCCATTGGCCGGCCACGCTGACGATGCGCCGCAACCAGGCTTCATAGGCGCCGTCCTGCCCGGCCTTGACCCGGTGCTTGACTACCAGGGTGACGATTTCATCGAAGCCGGGGATCGCCGGGATCGCGGTTGATTCAAGGGTTTGGGATTCAGGCATGACGCAGCACTCCAGCAAAACGCGCGTTGATCGCCAGGCCTCCCGGGCCAGCAATGAACACGCTGGTAAATATGATCAGCAGCAACCAACCGAACTGGCCTTCTTCCAGGCTCCATTGCGGGTGCACCACGAGCAGCGCAACGGCCAGCAGGAAAAGGATGGGCAAGCACGCCAGGCGCACCAGCACGCCGGCCATGATCAGCAGCGGGCAAAGCACCTCGGCGAAAATCGCCAGGATCAGCGTGGGCGCTGCGCCGAGGTGGAACGGGTCTTCGATGCGGGTCAGCTCGGCGCTGTAGCTCAGCAGCTTCGGCAAGCCATGGACCCACAGCAAAAACAACGCGCCGCTCAGGCGCAGGAACAGCAGGCCGAGGTCCTGCATGCGGCGTTCGTCAGTGGTGTTCATCGGTGAGCTCCGGCCGGGTCCGTCGAGGCGGCTGCCGGCAACGGTTGGGACATGTGGGTGGCGATGCGCGAGCGCAGCCAGCGCTCGGCGGGGTCGTTGTCGTGGACGCCGCTCCAGACCATCGACAACTCGGCGGCATTGATCTCGAACGGCGGGTCTTCGGCGCGCAAGGCGCAGCCTTCCACCAGCGCGCAGGCGGCGTAGTCCGGTACCGTGGCGATCAGCTCGGTGCCGGCCAGCAAGGCGCGCAGGCCGCTGAATTGCGGCACTGCCAAGACCACTTTGCGAGCCCGGCCGATGCGCGCCAGGTCCAGGTCGATGTTGCCGCTCAGGTCGCCCGAGAACGACACCATGGCGTGGGGTCGCGAGCAGTAGTCATCCAGGGTCAGCGGCCCCGGGCGCTTGTCGCCACGCAGGACCTTGCAGGGAATGTCCCGCAGTTTCTTGCGCTTGGCATTGGCCGGCAGATCGGTGGTGTAGCTGACGCCGACGCTGATTTCGCCGCTGGCGAGCAACGACGACATCAAAAGGAAATTGGCCCGGCGCACCACCACGATGATGCCCGGCGCTTCTTCGCGCAATTGACTGAGCAGCGGTGGAAACAGGCCGAATTCGGCATCATCGGACAGACCGATGCGGAACACGTCGCAACTGGTAGACGGGTCGAACGCCTTGGCCCGGCTGACCGCGCCGGAAATGGTGTCCATGGCCGGCTGCAATTCTTGCAGGATCGCCAGGGCCCGAGGCGTCGGTTCCATGCCCCGGCCGTGACGGATCAGCAGCGGATCATCGAACAGATCCCGCAGTCGCCCGAGCGCCGCGCTCACCGCCGGTTGGCCCATGAACAGCTTTTCGGCGACACGGGTCAGGTTCTTCTCGAACATCAGCGCCTCGAAGATCACCAGCAGGTTCATGTCGAGGCGGCGTAGATCGTTGCGGTTCATCGGTGTGAGGTCCTGTTTAAACTGCGGGAGCTGGCTTGCTCCCACAGGTTCATGGCTTGATCAACCCTGGATGAACGCCAGCAGGTCGGCATTCAGCCGGTCCTTGTGGGTGTCGGTCAGACCATGGGGCGCGCCCGGGTAGACCAGCAGCTGCGAGTTCTTGAGCAGCTTGGCGGCCGCGATGCCGGCGGTTTCGATCGGCACTACCTGGTCGTCATCGCCATGCACCACCAGGGTCGGCACATCGATGTTGCGCAGGTCTTCGGAAAGATCGGTCTCCGAGAAGGCCTTGATGCAGTCATAGGCGTTCTTGTGGCCGGAGAGCATGCCCTGCATCCAGAACCAGTCGATCATGCCCTGGGACACCTTGGCACCCGGACGGTTGGCGCCGAAAAACGCGCTGGCCACATCCTTGTATAGCTGAGAACGGTCGGCCAGGGAGGCCTGGCGGAAGCCGTCGAACACCTCGATGGGCAGGCCGCCGGGGTTGGCCGCGGTCCTGAGCATCAGCGGGGTGACCGCCGAGATCAGGCCGAGCTTGGCGACGCGGGCGGCACCGTGCCGACCGATGTAGCGCGCCACTTCGCCACCGCCGGTGGAGAAACCGAGCAACACCGCGTCCTTGAGGTCCAGGCGCTCGATCAGCTCGGCCAGGTCATCGGCGTAGGTGTCCATATCATTGCCGTCCCAGGGCTGGCTGGAACGCCCGTGACCACGACGGTCGTGGGCAATCACCCGATAGCCGTTGGACGCCAGGAACATCATCTGCGCCTCCCAACTGTCCGAATTCAACGGCCAGCCGTGGCTGAAGACCACCGGTTGACCACTGCCCCAATCCTTGTAGTAGATCTCGGTGCCGTCGCGGGTGATGAAGGTGCTCATGGCGTGATTCCTTGAGGTCGGTGGATCAATCAATGGTCCGGCCAGGAGAGGCATGTGCGTGAGTTAAACGTTGTTAATTTTTTTGGGACTGAGGTGTTAACAAGCTACAGGAGAGCACTTTTGTGGCGAGGGAGCTTGCTCCCGCTGGGCTGCGCAGCAGCCCCGGAATTGTCACTTCGGTGTGCCAGATTGGTTGGGGTGGTGCTTTTGGGGCCGCTTCGCGGCCCAGCGGGAGCAAGCTCCCTCGCCACGGGGGCTTGGTTGGAACAACACGTCCCACCGTTGCGCTTGGCGCAAAACCTGAGGAATATGCTCGGGTACAGCGCAAACAGAACCTTGAGCAGACCATGAGCCAATACCTCAGCCTGCCCGTCGAACAGACGGTGCATTTCGGCCCCTACCGGGTCCATCCGCGCCAGCGCCTGGTGCTGGAGGGCGGGCAACCGTTGCGCCTGGGGCGGCGAGCGGTGGAGATCCTGCTGGTGCTGCTCGAACACGCCGGCCAAGTGGTGAGCAAGCAGCAACTGATCGCCCGGGTCTGGCCGAAAAGCGTGGTGGAGGACACCAACCTGCGGGTTCACGTGGCGGCGTTGCGCAAGGCCCTGGGCGACGGCCAGGCCGGTCAGCGTTATATCGTCACGGTGGCGCAGCGCGGCTACAGTTTTGTCGCGCCGGTGACGTTCGAAGCGCCCGAGGAACTGGCGCGCATCCCCCACCCCTCCCTGGCGCGCAACCTGCCGCCGCGCCGTACCCGCATGATCGGCCGCCAGGGCCTGGTGGAGAGCCTGGTGGCGCAGCTCCCGCGCAAACGTTTCATCAGCCTGGTCGGCAGCGGCGGCATCGGCAAGACCACCGTCGCCTTGCGGGTTGCCGAACGGCTGCTTGGCCAGTACCGCGACGGCACCTGCCTGCTGGACCTGGCCTCGCTCAACGACGCGGCCATGATCGCCCCCAACCTCTGTGCGCTGCTGGAGCTGACGCTGCATGACGGCGAACCGCTTGACGCGATCGTCCGGCAACTCAAGAACCGCCATCTGCTGCTGGTCATCGACACCTGTGAACACCTGATCGATGCCGTTGCTCTGCTCTGCGAAACCTTGCTGCGCGGCGCGCCTCACCTGCACATCCTGGCCACCAGCCGCGAAGGCCTGCGCGCCGAAGGCGAACACGTGCAGCGCCTCGATTCGCTGGCGTTTCCGCCAAGGGGCATGGTCATCGAAGGTTATCCGGCCCTGGAATTCCCGGCGCTGCAACTGTTCGCCGAACGGGCGATGGCCAGCCAGGACGACTTTGAGCTGACGGACCACGAGGTTCCGCTGATCGTCGATATCTGCCAGCGGCTCGACGGAATACCCCTGGCGATCGAACTGGCCGCCGCCCAGGTCGGGCGCTTTGGGCTGGAGGCGCTATGCCGGCAACTGCAGGACAGCGTCGCCCTGCTCGACCATGACAGGCACGCCAGCGCACCGCGCCAGCAGACCCTGCGCGCCACGGTGGACTGGAGCTTCGCGCTGCTCACGCCGTGCGAACAGACCTGCCTGCGGCGCCTTGCGGTGTTCATGGGCAGTTTCAACCTGGCGTCGGCCGCGGCAGTCATCGTCGGCCAGCATGTCGCGCCCGAGCAGGTGCTGGTCTCGATCAGCCAGTTGGTGGCGAAATCGTTGCTCAATGTCGAAATCGGCGACGATGAGGTCCGTTATCGGCTGCTGGATACCACACGCAGCTACGCCTTGGAAAAACTGCTGGAGGCCGGGGAACTGGCCGCCACCCGGGAGCGCCACGCCGAGCGCTGCCTGACGCTCATGGAACAGGCTGAAAAGGATTGGGAAAACACTTCTACGCGTGTGTGGATCGCACGGTACGCGGCCTATCGGGACGACATCCGCGCGGCGCTCGACCGCGGGCTGGGCCCGCAGGGTTCGCACGCCGTGGCGATCCGCCTGGCCGCGCGCACCCTGCCGCTCTGGCAAGAGCTGTCGCTGCTCAAGGAGCACGGGCTGTATGTCAGCAAGGCGCGGGCGCTGCTACGGGCCAGCCCCTCGCCGTGCCCGAGATTGACCCTCGCCCTGGAACTGGCCCACGGCAGTTTCAACTACCACACCGAGGGCGGTACGCCGGCCACTGTCGAGGCGTTCGTCACGGCCCGCCACCTGGCCCGGCAGTGCCAGGACCGGGCGGGCGAATTGCGCGCATTGTCGGGCCTCATGACGGTCAATCTCAGCGCCGGCCGCTATCAGCAGGCGCTGGAGCAAAGCCTGGATTTTGATCGCCTGGGCCTGCCGGGCGACCCGGTCCTGTCCTTGAGTACCCAGCGCCTGCGGGTGCTGGCGCTGCATTTCACCGGCGACCAGGACGGCGCGCGACGCGACGCCGAGCAGGTCATCCAGCGCCTCGCCCAGAATGGTCACCTGAGCCGCTTCAGCCACGGTTTCGGCGTGCAATACGAGCAGAGCGTGGCCGCGCTGACAATCCTGTCGCGCATCCTCTGGCTGCAAGGGTTCGCCGAAAAAGCCCGGCGCACGGCCAACCTCGCGCTACAGATTGCCCTGCAGATCAACCACGGCCTTTCGATCTGCTACACCCTGGCGATCGCCGGTTGCGTGATCGCCCATTACACCGGCGATCAGCCGACCGCCCGGGAACGGCTGGACATGTTGAAGCAGCAGGCCAAACGCCATTCGGTCATGCTGTTCCATGATTGGGCTGGCCATTACGAGCGCGCCTTCGACGGCGCCAGTCCGCAGTCGCACTGGAGCGCTTGCGGCCTGATCCAGGATACCGTCGTCACTCTGCGCGGCGATGCCGTCAGCCCGGAGCAGATCGAGCGCGCTCATAGCGGCGCGGCAGGCTGGTGCTCGGCGGAAATCCTGCGCGTCGCTGCCGAAGCGTTGCTGGCCGAGGGAAAGGCGGGCGCAGAAAGCCGTGCCGAAGAGTACTTGCACGCCGCGCTGGCGCTAGCCCGGAACCAAGGCGCGCTGGCCTGGCAATTACGCAGTGCCATGTCGCTGGCCCGGCTGTGGCAACGGCGCGGCCAGGATGCGGCAGCGCAGGATGTGCTCGCTTCGGTCTATCGGCGCTTCAGCGAAGGGTTCGACACACCCGACCTAAAGGAAGCCGGCGCGCTGCTCCAGACGCTGACTCGCCAGCTCGGGTCTTGAACGTCGCGCCAGCCAGGCCTCCTGCAACACGTAGCGCCGATGGAGCGACTGCCACTGGCCTGCGCGACGCAACTTTTCCAAGGCATAGGCACGCGTGGTATTGAGCAGGTGGTAGCGATTGCCTTCGGCACCTTGTTCAACCATCACCAGCGACTGCTTGACCAGCCGCGACAGCAGCCAGGGCAATCGCCCCACCCCGACGTCGGTGCAACTGACCACAGCCAGCGCAGCCTTCAACGTGAACGGTTCCTCGAACACCGCCAGCCGCTGGAACACCGTCCGTTCGTCGCTGCCCAAGCGCTCGAAACTCCAATCCAACGCCGCATCAAGGCTGCGGTGGCGCGCCACGGCTGTACGGCGGCCGTGGCTCAACAGTGACAGACCGTAGTCCAACTGTTCCAGGACCCCCGCCACGCCCAGCGCATCAACCTGGGCCGCCGCCAGCTCCAGCGCCAACGGCAACCCGTCCAGGCGCTGGCAGATTTGTGCGAGAGGCGCGAGGTCGCGTTCACCCGGCTTGAAGCCCTGCTGTCGGGCACCGACCCGATCGACCAGCAAGCGCACCGCCGGACTCGCCAATATCAGGTGGCCGGGGTCGCTGGCCGTCGCCACGGCCAGACCGGCCAATTGCACGACATGTTCATCTGCAAGCTCCAAGGCTTCGCGACTGCTCAACAACAGCGATACGCCAGGGGCCGCGGAGCGCAGCGTCAAGGCCAGCTCCCGGCAGGCATCGAGCAGGTGTTCGGCGCCATCGAGCACCAGCAACATCCGGCACGATTGCAGGCACTGTTCCAGCGAGCCGCCCGTCAGGCCAAGGGTTTGCATGATCCGCGGGCAGACCTCGGCCGGGTCGCTGATCGCCGCCAGGTCAATAAACCAGGCGCCGTCGGCAAAATGCTCAAGCAACAGTTCCGCCGCCCGCGACACCACCGTGGTCTTGCCGATACCGCCCGGGCCGACGACGGTGGTCAGGGGCTGGCGAGGAACCTCGACCAACAGCCGTCCCAGCAGCTTGTCGCGACCGATCACCGGGCTCAGGCGCGCGGGCAGATTGTGCCGCTCGGAGCGCCTGGCGCCGGACGATTCAGCACTCGGCTGTGGGGTCAGGGGCACGGCGAAGCAGTAGCCCTGGCGCGGATGATTGAGAATGTAGCGATTGCCATCCTGTCCGGCACCGAACGCCCGCCGCAAGGCGGCGATGTGCACCCGCAGGTTGATGTCTTCCACCACGCTGTCGGGCCAGACCTGCGCGATCAGGGTTTGCTTGCTGACGAAGGCGCCCGCATGGGCAACCAGCAAGTGCAGGATGTCCAGGGCGCGACCGCCCAAGGCCAGGGGCTTGCCATCGCGGGTAACCAGCCGCTGCTGGCGGTGAAAGACAAACGGACCGAAGCGCACCGTGGTTTCGGTGCTCGCCGCTGGTGCGGCGCAAGGTTTGGTGAAGCTGTTCATGAGCGATCCAGCGACAGAAAACCGGTCCGGGCGTGGCGCTGCGGATTACCGCACACACCTGCCCTGGCTCCTGCGCATCCTTTGCAGAGGGTTCGCCGTTATCTTGGCAGCCACAGGGCAGAGAACAATGCTGGCACAGGACGCATCACGGACATCACGGTGCCCTGGACGGACACCGAAGGCTCAACTGAACTGCTGCCGGTACTGGACCGGTGTCAGGCCGAGTTTTTCGCTGAACAACTGGCGCATGTGCCGGACGCTGCCAAAGCCACTGCGAAACGCCACGGTCTTGAGGGGCAAGTCGGTGGACTCGAGCAACTGCCGCGCCCGATCGATGCGCGCACCTTGCAGGAACTCCATCGGCGTCATTTTGACTTCGCGCTGGAAAACCCGGGCGAAATGCCTTGAGCTCATGGCGGCCAGATCGGCCATGCGCTCGATGGAAAACGGCTCCTCCAGGTGTTCCATCACGTAATGCTGCACCCGGGTAACCGCCGATTCCTGTGCCGCCACCGCCGCTACCAGCGGGCTGAACTGCGCTTGCCCACCCTGGCGCTGCATGACCACCAGCAACACCTTGGCCACATCCAGCGCGACTTTGCGGCCATGGTCCTGGGCGACGATGGACAGGGCCATGTCGATACCGGCCGTGACACCGCCGGAGGTGATCAACCGTCGGTCATGCAAGATGATCTTGTCGGTCTCGACCAACGCCTTGGGGAACCGCTGGATCAGGCGTTCGGTGTAATGCCAATGGGTGGTGACCCGATAGCCGTCGAGCAAGCCCGCCTCTCCCAGGATGAAGGCTCCCGTGCAGATCGACCCGTAGCGCGTGGCCCGCTGCGCGGACGCCCGCAACCAGGTGTGCAAGCCCGGATGCCGATCGTTATAGGCACCAGGCCCGCCCGGTACCAGCAGTACGTCGTAGGCCGCCCAAGCCTGGTCGATATGGATGTCGGCTTGGACAGTCACCCCGTTGGAGGCTCGCAACGCCCCGCGCTCGGTGCCCAGGGTCAGCAACTGATAGTGCTGGTCCGGCGCGAGAAAACGATTGGCGATGGAAAACACTTCGAGCGGCCCGGCCATGTCGAGCAGCAGGAAATCGGGGAACAGCACCATTGCAACGGTTTTCATGGGGAGGACGCCAAGACAAGGGGAACATGCTACCGGTTGGCGACCGACGACCCTGTGGGAGCGAGCTTGCTCGCGATAGCGTACGTCCAGCCGGCATCTATGTAACTGAGGCACCGCTATCGCGAGCAAGCTCGCTCCCACAGGGACCAGCGGTCACCGGCTGGTATTATGACGAAGCGCAGCGCTCCCGGCGAGATTGTCCACTCAGAACGGACAGTATTTCCACATTCAGCCGCTTATTGAATGCGCCGATAACCATTAACCTTCTTCTGTACCCGGCGAACGGCCAAGGCCACCGCCCACTGAACCAGGAGAATCATCATGCTGACCCTTCGCAAAGCTTCTGATCGCGGCATCGCTCGTCACGGCTGGCTGACGTCGTTCCATACCTTTTCCTTCGCCAACTACCGCGACCTCAACCAACAGGGTTTTTCCGACCTGCTGGTGATCAACGACGATCGGGTCGCCGCCGCCAAAGGTTTCGGCCAGCACCCACACCGGGACATGGAGATTTTCTCCTACGTGCTCGAAGGCGCGCTGGAACACAAGGACACCCTGGGCACGGGCTCGGTGATTCGTCCGGGTGATGTGCAGTTGATGAGCGCCGGCAGCGGCGTGGCCCACAGCGAGTTCAATCACAGCGCGGACGAGCCGGTGCACTTCCTGCAGATCTGGATCGTGCCCAATGTCGTGGGCGCTACGCCGCGCTACCAGCAGGAGCACTTCAGCACCGAACAGAAACGCGGTCGCCTGCAACTGATCATCTCCCCGGACGGCGCCGAGGGGTCGTTGCACGTACGCCAGGACGCACGGGTGTATGCCGGGCTGTTCGATGGTCAGGAAAGCGCCACGCTGACCTTGGCCGCTGATCGTTATGCCTATGTGCATGTGGCCCGGGGCAGCGTCGAGCTCAACGGCGTGGCGTTGCAGGAAGGCGACGGCGTGCGGGTACGCAACGAACAGGTACTGACGCTGGACAACGGCCAGGATGCCGAGGTGCTGGTGTTTGACCTGCGGCCGCAGGAACTGCCGCAAATGCCATAACATCGGCAGCTGTGAGATTAATTTGTGGGAGCGAGCTTGCTCGCGATCGCGGTGGGTCGAGCAACATTAATGTTGGATTGACCACCGCCATCGCGAGCAAGCTCGCTCCCACAGTTGTTTTATGTCGTACTCAGATGTGGGGCCGCTGAAGATCTACTCGTTCTCCTTGGAAAACGCCGCGACAATCTCATCGATCACCGCCCGCACCCGCGCCGTGTGGCGCAGATCCGCGTGAGTCACCAGCCACACCTCATATGGCAGCGGTCGCGTGCGCTGCGGCCAGAGCCGCACCAGCCCGTCGCGCTCGCCCATGTACACCGGAATTTCTCCCACCCCGATCCCCGCCCCGATCGACCTGCGTACCAGCAGGCTTGAGCTCAGGCTGGCGACAATCCGTCCTCGGCCGACCGGTTCGGCCACCAGGGTGAAATCCTTTTGGCCCTGCCAGTACGGTTGATAGACCACCAGGTCATGCCCTTCGAAAGCACTGCCCGGCGCAGGCTCCCCATGAGCGTCGACGTAATCCTGGGAGGCGAACAGCCCCACCGGCCAGCGCGCAATCCGCCGGGCGATGAGATCAGGATTGTCGGGCCGGGTATTGCGCACGGCAATGTCCGCTTCACGCTTGACCAGGCTGATGATCTGCGTGGAGGCATCCAGTTGCACGCGGACGTCGGGATGCCGCGCATGCAGGCGAGCGATGGCCGGGATGAGGAAATCGATCGCCAACGAATCGGTGGTGGCGACGCGTACGTTGCCGATCAACCGATCGTCCAGGCCCTGGATGCGACGCTCAAGCTCCAGGGCCGACTGCTCCATTTTTTCCACGGCCTTGAGCGCCGCTTCGCCTACCGCCGTCAGCGCATAACCGTCGGAGGTGCGCAGGAACAACGCGGCGCTCAAGGATTTTTCCAACGCGACGATCCGCCGCCCCACGGTCGCCTGATCCACGCCCAGTATCCGGGCCGCTCCACGCAGGGTCGACTCCCGACATACCGCGAGAAACACCCGCGCGTCATCCCAATTCATTCGCCCTCTCCCGCTTCAAAACTGCATCACCGTGTCGCGAAATCGCTGCATAAACGCTCCAACGATAGCCGATATGCTGGACGCCATAAACCTTTCCAGAGGATCGTTCCCATGCACACCCAATCCACGGCGCTGGACTCATCCCCGACGGGCATCTGGTTGCCGATATTCGCCGGCCTCTGCGCCAGCCTCGTCAGCATCGGCCTCGCACGCTTCGCCTACACGCCGTTGATTCCGTCGCTGATCGAGGCGCATTGGTTCAGCGCCAACGACGTGGTTTACCTGGGAGCGGCGAACCTGGTGGGCTACCTGATCGGCGCCCTGCTCGGCCGGCCCATGGCTCGGCGCCTCGGCAACAAGCAGGCGCTGCGCCTGATGATGCTGGCCGTGACGGCGGCATTTTTTGCCTGCGCCTTCCCGGTGTCGGTGATCTGGTATTTCGCTTGGCGGCTGCTGTCGGGCATCGCCGGCGGCGCGATTATGGTGCTGGTGGCGGCGACCGTACTGCCACATGTGCCCGCCGCGCGCAGAGGCTTGGCCAGTGGTGCGATTTTCCTTGGCATCGGGCTGGGTATCGCCGGCTCCGGAACGATTGTGCCGCCGCTGTTGAGCCACGGTCTGCAGGCGACCTGGCTGGGGCTCGGCGTGTTGTCGCTGGTGCTGACCGGGCTGAGCTGGTTCGGTTGGCCGGAAGATTCTGCCCAGGCGACAAGCGTCGCGAAACACGCCACACCGGCCGAACCCACACCCCGCGCCGTGTATCAGCTGTTTGTCCAATACGCCTTCATGGCGGCAGGGTTGGTCCCGGCAATGGTGTTCCTGGTGGACTACGTAGCGCGCGGCCTCAAGGCGGGCGCCCATGTCGGTGCGCTGGTCTGGGTGATGTACGGCCTCGGCGCGATTATCGGCCCGGTGACCTACGGCCTTCTCGCCGACCATCTGGGCGCGCGCAAAAGCATACGACTGGTGCTGGCCGTCCAGGCCGTTGCCCTTGGCCTGCTGGCGATTACACAGAGCTTCCTGGCGCTGGCGGTACTGGCCGTGCTGATCGGCTCGTTCCCCCCGGGCATCGTGCCATTGGCCCTGGCCCGGGTGCACGAACTGGTGCCGGACCATCATCGCCAGCAAGTCGCCTGGAGCCGCGCCACCGTTTCGTTCGCAACCTTTCAGGCGCTCGCCGGGTTCGGCTATTCGGCGCTGTTCAATGCCAGTGGCGGACAGCATGCGGTGCTGTTCCTGGTTTCTGCTGGGGCGATCGTGGTGGCGCTGCTGCTCGATTTCACGCCCAAGCTGTTCGCAAGGCCTGCAAACGCGGGCAACTAAACCTTACTTGCGCCCAAACGTCGAACGATAGCTACCCGGCGGCACACCAAAAAAATCGCGGAAACGTCGCTGGAAATGCGGGGAGCTGACGAAGCCGGTGGCCACGGCGATTTCGGTCACCGAGCGGTTGGTCTGCTGGATGAGCTGGCGTGCGCGTGTCAGGCGCAGTTCCAGGTAATAACGCGTCGGGGTCGCACCGAGGAACCGGCAGAACCGCCGTTCCAGCTGGCGCTTGGAAACCTTGACGCAGGCCGCCAGCTCATCGATCGTCAACGGCTCCTCGACGTTCTGCCACATCAGTTCCAACGCCAGCTTGAGACTTTCCGGCAGCGTCGGATCGGTCTCGACGAAGATCGGCGGCAGGTCCGTGGCGTCATCCCCTGATTCATCGCAGCGAAGGATCTCTTCGATTGCCCCCACCAGCGCCTCGCCGCCGGTGCGGCGGATCAGCTGGAGCATCATGCGCAGCGAGCTGTTGGCGCCCGCGCAGCTGACTCGCTCGCGGTCTACGACATAGGCGCGGCTGGTGACTTTCACATGGGGGAACATCTCGGCCATCGTCGCCCGACTTTCCGGATGGACCGCGCATTCGAAACCATCGAGCAGGTTCGCCTCTGCCACAAAAAACACGCCGTTCCACAACCCACCCACTATCGCCCCGGACGTTGCATGGGCGCGCAGCTTGCGCCGCAATAACGGCGTGCCTTGCAACTTCACACGAAAGCCTCCGGCGACAATCAGCACGTCGAGGTTATCGGGCAATTGCGCCAGCTCGATATCGGTGGAAATCACGATGCCCAGGTCACTCGTCACCTGCCCGCCCGAAGCGCCCACCGTCAGCACTTCATAAAGCGGCTTGTCGCTCATCAGGTTGGCGGTGACCAGCGCGTCCACCGCGCCGGTAAAGGACATCATGGAAAAGTTGTCCATCAGCACAAACGCGACGCGCACCGGCGCTTGTCCCTCAGGCGCAGCCCCTTGGGGGCGATAGGCCATGTTCTTGTTCTTGAGTACGCTTTCGAATGCGCTGGGCATGGGGCCTCGTGAGACAGGAAGGCGATCTGGACCGGACCCGGGCGGATTGCCCGAGCCAAGCCATCTTCCCGATTAACCGCAAAGGCAACCATCGCCTGCGCGACATCACTGTCAGCGTTAGCGACGTCCGACCAGTGGCGACCTCAAGGGAATACGACATTGGTCGATAGCCTCAGAGTAGGCATGGGCGCTTTTCCCTCCAAAGCTCGCAACGCGCACCGCTACTGTTTCCGCCGTTTCCAACACCGATAAATACCTGCGGGAGAAGTCATGAATATCAAACAGAAGCTGACATGGGCGTTCGCGACCATTGCCTGCCTCCCGGTTATCCTGGTGGCGGTGCTCGTTGTATTGAACCTGCGCGATGCGGCACAAGCCAACTTCCTGGACAGCAGCAGCCGCGAGATCCGCCAGATCGACAACGGCATGAAGCAGTTCTTCGACGGCATCATGCAGAACGTCGAATTTTTCGCCAAGGACCCGCGGATCGTCGCGGCCAAGGACCTGAAGAACTACTCGGGCGCTGACGCCGCGCAAATCCCGCTGACCGAGAACAACAAACAGCTGCTGGCGATTTTCGACCAGTTCGCCAAGAGCCATCCAACCACCGCCTACCTGTCCCTGGGCCTGGCGGACGGTGGCTACGCCAGTTGGCCGGATGATCCGAAGATTTCCAACTACGACCCGCGCGTACGCCCCTGGTACAAGGCGGCTATTGCAGCGCCTGGCACCACTGTGAAAACCGATGCCTATTACTGGGCGCCGGACGACGTGTCGTTGATCGGCATCGTGCACACCGTCGCCGATGCCAGCGGCAAGCTGGTCGGCGTGGTCGGCCTCGATGTGTCGCTCAAACAGCTGACCGAACTGGTCAAGAACATCAAGCTGGGCGACAGCGGCTACCTGATGCTGGTGGAGGCCAGCGGCAACGTGCTGGTCGACCCAGCCGAGGCCAAGCACAACTTCAAGCCGCTGGCCGACCTCGGCCCCAATTACGCCGCGCTGGCCAAGAGCAGCGATGGCGCCACCCAGATCGAGATCGATGGCGTGCCCTACATGGCCAACATCGTCACCTCCAAAAGCCTGGGCTGGCGCTTCATCGGCCTGATCAAGCGCGACGAAGTGATGGCCGAGGCTTCGAGCCTGACCTGGTTGATCGCCGCCATCGCCGCCGCGCTGGCCGTGGTCTTCGCCATTGTCGGCGCCAGCTTCGCCAGCGTGATCGTGCGGCCGATTCGTGGCGTTGCCAATGGCCTGCAGGAAATCGCCGAAGGCGAAGGCGACCTCACCCGCAAACTGTCGGTGCAGGGCAAGGACGAAACGGCCACCCTGGCGGGTTGGTTCAACCAGTTCCTGGCCATGATCGCGCAACTGATGCAGCGCATCGGCAGCGCTTCTTCCGACCTGCAAACTGCCGCGGCCGATACCAGCAACGTGGCCCAGAACATGAACGATGCCGCCGGGCGCCAGCGCCAGGCCGTGGAGCTGGTGAGCACCGCGTTCAACGAAATGGTCGCCACCGCCAACGAGGTGGCCCGCTCCTGCAGCCAGGCCGCCGTCAGCGCGGACACCGGCTATCGCGATGTACACGACGGCCAACATCATATCGGCGAAGCCACGGGCAGTGTGCTGAAGCTGAGTGAGGAATTGCAGCAGTCGACCCAGACCATGCAGGCGCTGGAGCAGGACAGCAAGAACATCAACACCATCCTCGACACCATCCGTTCGATCGCTGAACAGACCAACCTGCTGGCGCTCAATGCGGCCATCGAAGCGGCGCGCGCGGGCGATCAGGGCCGCGGCTTTGCCGTGGTGGCCGACGAGGTGCGCGCCCTGGCGCGGCGCACCGCCGATTCCACCGGCGAGATCGACAGTCTGCTCGGCAACCTCGCGCGGCGCACCCAGGAAGTGACGCAACAGATGCAGAACAGCCTGCAGGTGTCGCACACCAGCGTCGAGCGCATCCAGCAGGCTCGCGACAGCTTCGACAAAATCCGCACCTCGGTGGACTCGATCCGCGACCAGAACACCCAGATCGCCACTGCGGCGGAGCAACAGCACCAAGTGGCGGAAGACATCAACCGGCACATCGCGCAGATCCATTCCGATGCGCAACTGGTCGAGGAATTCGCCCATACGGCGCAGACCGGTTCGGGGCGGCTGACCGATATTTCCGGGCAGCTCAAGGGATTGGTGGGACGCTTCAGGTTCTAAATCGGCTTTATGTCCCGCCGAAGATCCAATGTGGGAGCGAGCCTGCTCGCGAAGGCGGCCTGACAGCCAATGAAGATGTTGACTGTGCCGGCCTCTTCGCGAGCAGGCTCGCTCCCACAGGGGTTCTGCGGTTACCTGGGTTTTGTGTCCGTGAAGATCAAAAATGTGGGAGCGAGCCTGCTCGCGAAGGCGGTCTGACAGTCGATAGATGTGTTGACGGTGCCGGCCTCTTCGCGAGCAGGCTCGCTCCCACAAGGGGTTCTGCGGTTACTTGAGTTTTGTGTCCGCTGAAGATCAAAAATGTGGGAGCGAGCCTGCTCGCGAAGGCGGTCTGACAGTTGATAGATGTTTTGACTGTGCCGGCCTCTTCGCGAGCAAGCTCGCTCCCACAAGGGGTTCTGCGGTTACCTTCGTTTTGTGCCTGCTGAAGTTCTGCGGTTACTTGGATTTTGTGTCCGCTAAAGATCAAGAATGTGGGAGCGAGCCTGCTCGCGAAGGCGGTGTCACAGCCGCTGGGTATCGGCCCGGTGGCTACCCTTTCGCCTTGATCGCATACATCCCACCCGCAATCACCAGACATGCTCCCACCACGGTCCAGGTGTCGGGCAGCTCACCGAATACCAGCAGGCCAATCAGCGTGGCGAACACCAGCAAGGTGTAGTTGAACGGTTGGAGTGTGGCTGCCGTTGCGTACTTCAGCGCCTGAAGCAACAACAGCTGGGCCACAACCCCGGTAGTGGAAAGCACCGCGATCAGGGCCCATTGCATCGGGCTTGGCGAAACCCAACCTGGAAGCCCCCACAAGGTGATGGCTATTGCGCCGAAGAATCCCATGTAAAGCAGGTTCGTAGCGAATGAATCATGCTGGCTGATCCGCCGGGTCAACGCGCTGAAAATCGCAAAACCCAGGGCAGACAACAGCGGGACCAGCGCCGCCAGCTCGAAGACACCGGTGCCGGGGCGAAGGATAACCAGTGTCCCCGTAAAACCGATGGCGGCGGCTATCCATCGACGAACCCCGATGAACTCGCCCAAGAACGCTCCAGCCAAGGCCAGCGTCATCAGCGGGAAGACTGCATACAGCGCGTGCATTTCCGCCAGCCCAAGGTGGCGCAGCCCCAGTCCGAACAAGGCGATTTCACCCACGCCGATCAGGGCGCGAATGATCTGCAGGCAGGGGTGGCGGCTTCGACAGGCGGTGCGCAGGTTTCCCTGGAAGACGCCATAGCCGACAGCGAAAACCAGGAAGGCCCAGTAGCGCACCATCACCAGCTGTGCAATCGGGAGATCCTTGACCAGTACCTTGGTAATCCCGTCCTGGCTGGCGAACACCAGCATCGAGAGAAGGCACAGGATGATACCTAGCTGAGGCCTGGGCACATCGTAAGCCGGTGCCGCGCTGTCCGACTGGTTGCTCATGGATCATTCCATTTCGAGGGAGACGACATCATTCGCCCGGCACGCTCATAAGCCCGCGCCCAATCCTCAGGCGAGGTCAGATTCAAGCGCGATCAACGGTTCCAGGGCAACCTTGAGCGCGTCGAGTTTACCAGCAGCCAAACGCGCCAACGGCCGACGCGGGTTTCCCGCTCCGTAGCCGGTGATCTCGGCAGCGGCGTAGACCGACTGCACATAGTCACCCTGCCAGATCAACGACATCGCCGGCTCTATCGACCGCCAGATCTCCCGGGCACTGATCCAGTCGTGCCTCATGGCGGCCTCTACCACGGCAACGCAAGCGCTTGGAGCCATGTTAGCGCCGCCCCAGATCAGACCTGCGGCCCCGGCGAAGAGCGCGTAGGGCACCAGTGCATCGGCGCCATTCATCGTCGGCAGGCCCGTGCGGATCAGCGCGGCTTGGGCGGCAAGGTCACCACTGCTGTCCTTGACCGACACGAAGTTCGGAATCTCACTCAACTGGCGAAACAGCGACGGAGTGACTTCTACACCCACCGCCTGAGGCACATTGTAGCCAATGATCGGCAACCCGGCTTCGGACACTGTGGAGTAGAAGTCAACGATGCACTGTTCATCGGTTGGGCCTTCGAAAAACGGCGGCAGCACCATGACCCCATCGGCGCCACACCCGGCGGCGTGGCGGGTGCGCTGCACTACTTCGTCCACCAGCAAGGCAGAGGTTTGCACAATGACGCGAGCACGACCCTTGATGACGCTGGTGCCGAAGGCAACCAATTGCCTGGACTCTTCCTGGCTAAGGTAGACATGCATGCCGGTCCCCGAACTCAGGACAAAGCCCTCCACGCCGGCCACGAGATAGCGCTCAAGCAACGTTTCGAAGCGTGGATAGTCGATCTTGCCTTGGGCATCGAAAGGCGTGGTCACGGCCAGGTTGAGGCCGGAAAAAGCGAATGCGGACATTAACTCGAGCCTCTTCTTGTTCTTCTCTGATCGAACGCACTGATGACGAGGAATCAGCCCACCGACTTGAGCGGAATATGGGCCTGGAGCCGCTTAAGCATGGTTTCGCAGTACCAATCGTCAAACTGGCATACACCCTTTTCCGCGATGTCCGAAAAGGGTCCCGGCTCGTAACTCGGTGAGGTAATACCGGCCTGCGTACCTTCCACCAAACGCCGGTCCTGATCGTTGGTGGCAAGCCAGACCTTCGTCAGCCTATCAATCTCGTAGTCAACACCCTCAACGGCGGTATTGGGCACCAGCCATTTGGTCGTGACAAGCGTTTCGTCCGGTCCGATCGGGAGGACGCGGAAGCTCAACGCATGATCACCAAGGAAGTGGTTCCAGGTAGATGGGTAGTTGAAATACAGCAAGGCGCCAATATCCGGCTCGCCGCTTTTATCCAGGCGTCCCGCCACAGCAGGTTTACCGTCCATTGTGTAACTCACGGCACCCGCGGAGAGTGGAATACGCGTCATACGAAACCGGCCATTGGGATCCATGACCAGCTTGCTCGGCATACCCGCGGTCTCGCAGCGATTCCAGTGTGCGCTCAGTTCGGGATCCTCTTCGCCGCCCACCCCGGCCACCGAAAGGTTCTCGACAAAGGAGTTCATCAATTCCGGATGGGTACCGTCGCAGTGGAAGCACTCGCGATTATTTTCAAAGACAAGTTTCCAGTTACCCTTTTCAATGAGGTTGGACTCGAAAGCGACCTTGCAGTTATCCAGGAAATGCGGGGCTATAAATGGACTTACAGCATTTCTGAAACTGTCGAATTCCGGCGCCTTGTCAGCGACACAGACATAAATGTAGGTGTGAACAACTTCACAATGGACAGGCTTCAAATTGTACTGCGACCTGTCGAAGTCGGCGCCCATGTTACCGGCAAACAAAAGACTGCCGTCCAGTTCGAAAGTCCACTTATGATAAGGACAGACCAGTTTTGCGACTTTGCCCTGGGCGTGCTCGCAAACTTTGGAGCCACGGTGACGACAGGCGTTGTGAAAAGCCCGGACCTGACCACTTTTATCCCTGACGACCAGGACGGGATAGTCGCCGATCTGCAATGTCAGGTATTGCCCGGGTTTTTCAAGCTCAAAGGTATGCCCGGCAAAGATCCAGTCCTTGTGCCAGATCTGCTCAAGATCCTGCCGAAACACCTCAGGTTCAATGTACAGTTCGCGAGGAAGCGCGTGGCGCGCCTTGCGCTTTTGAATCAGGTCGGTCACGGATGTTCTGATATTCATTATTATCCTCTACACATCAACCTGACGGTTAATGGCAAGTACGCCCAGAAAGCAGTGTCATGGCCAACGGATCCTGCGCCAACGATTGTTCAGCGCAGCCGCTGGATACGCATGTATCAGCCATATTTAGCCCGAAGGGTACGATAGCCAATCCGGTCGGCAAAACTACATTTTCGTTGTTCAACTGATAACTTGGCGTTATGACCGGGCGAATCCAGACACTACCTTGTTTGGATTTCGCTAACGGCCAAGAGGGACCTACGTCGGGAGAAACTTATACGGCCAATCTGGAAAACTTCGAGAGGATCCAGTCTCGCACTCTCCGACAGGCATCTTCATATTCAGTCCTTTCGTTACAAGCAACATAATGAAGACTGTTTCGAAGCGTCACCTGCTGCTCGACGGGACGAACAAGCTGCCCTCTCTCGACCATGGCCCCGACCAGCTGGTTCCAGCCGAGTGCGACGCCCTGATGGGTCAAGACCATATTCATGATCAGGTTGTAGTCATTGGCATGAAAAATAGGCGGGCAGTCACCAGGACGCTCATCAATATCAACGTTCAGAAACGCCAGCCATACCCCCCAGTCAACATGCTCAGCCACCCCCGACCGGCCATAGGGACTCAGATTGAGTAGCGAAGAATCGCGCACGCCTTCAAGCGAAGTCAGTTCGGGGTGCGCCTCCAGGAACACGGGAGAACAAACAGGATAAATAATGTCGTGGCACAACTGATAACTCTTGTACCCGTCCCCGACCTTGCGGATCTTCGAGATGATGATGTCCGGCTCTACGCCAGGCTCCATA
This sequence comes from Pseudomonas sp. R3-56, assembly GCF_051132075.1. NCBI lineage: Bacteria > Pseudomonadati > Pseudomonadota > Gammaproteobacteria > Pseudomonadales > Pseudomonadaceae > Pseudomonas > Pseudomonas sp. R3-56. Next base: position 4,094,071 of record NZ_CP071657.1, read on the forward strand.
TTCACAAAGTTCTGGGTAGTGATCAGATTGAACTCGATATCCGGGTTCGTTGCACGAAACTCTGGAAGATGTTCCGACAGCCATAATGCGGAGAATGCGGGTGAGCAACAAACAGTCAGAATGTGCTTCTGCGTCGGCGTGGTACGAATCCTTTCAGCCGCCTGTGCGATATTAACGAAGGACAGTTGCGCCGCCTCAAAAAAAATCTTCCCCTCGGCGGTCAGCTCTACCGTCCGCCCGGCACGCATGAACAATTGAGCGCCCAAGGAGTCCTCAAGCTCCCGGATCTGCCGACTGATCGCCGCTTGCGATACACAAAGTGCCTCTGCCGCCCGAGTGAAGCTTTCATATTTGGCGGCGGCGACAAACGCTCTGACAGCCCTGAGGGAAGGCATTCTAAGCAGTAATGTATCGGGGTCAACGTGTCTGCTGAGCATGGCAAGCCCTCGCACTCCTAGCATCCGCGAAAGCGCCGGAGCGTAACTCAATAGCCTGGCCCGGGCCATACAAAGCGTCGTGATTACGCCAAGGCGGTCGTTTCGACAGGCCTCGATAACGTTAGGTTATCCATAAAGCCCGGTAAATGTTGTTGGATTTAACACAAGGATACCCATAGATTGAAAAAAAGCCCGAGCCCAAGGGCAAACAATAAAAACAAGGTCAATGTCATGCGCCATTCAATCATTTATTCCTGCCCGCCTAAATTACCAACGCTCGAACTCAATTCGATTTCGTGCGCTTGTAGCGTTACACGCAAAGGAGGGACGCGATGACTAGTTCAGACGAAATCATTTCTGTTAAGAACGTTTTCAAGATATTCGGCGCACAACCCGACGCGGCGATGAAGATGCTTGCCGCTGGCGCCTGCAAAAAAGATGTGTTTGAGAAAACAGGCCAGGTTATTGGTGTTTTCGACGCCAGCTTCGCCGTCAAGCGTGGCGAAATCTTTGTGATCATGGGGCTCTCGGGTTCTGGCAAGTCGACGATGGTGCGTCTGTTCAACCGCCTTATCGAGCCCACTTCCGGCAGCATTTATCTGAACGGTCGGGAAATTACCGGGCTGGCTGATAAAGCCCTGCTTGATGTTCGCCGTAAAGAGATGGGCATGGTGTTTCAATCCTTTGCCCTGATGCCTCACATGAGTGTCCTGGAGAACACCGCCTTCGGCCTGGAAATTTCCGGCATCGCCGAAAAGGAACGGCATAGCCGCGCCAGGGAAGCCCTCAGCCAGGTCGGTCTTGCTGGCCAGGAGCACAGTTATCCGCATCAACTTTCCGGCGGCATGCAGCAACGGGTAGGCCTGGCCCGTGCGCTGGCCAACGACCCGACCATCCTGCTGATGGACGAAGCCTTTTCCGCGCTGGACCCGCTTATCCGCAGCGAGATGCAGGGGGAGCTCATTCGCCTGCAAGCCGAACAGAAGCGGACCATCATTTTCATCTCCCACGACATCGAGGAAGCCGTTCGCATCGGCCACCGCATCGCGATCATGGAGGGCGGCCAGGTGGTGCAGATCGGCACGCCTCAAGAGCTGATCAGCCAACCCGCCAATGACTATGTGCGCACCTTTTTCAAAGGGTTCGACAGTTCACGGATTCTCAAGGCGGGCGACGTGGCCAGGCTTGATCCGGAATGGGTTCGTAAAGCGAATGGCCAGGCGCCCCACTTCAAGGCCGGCCTTCCGTTCGGTTACCTGGTCGATGAACGAGGGCAACTGCTCGGGGTCGTCGACATCGATACCAGTGGCGCGGGTGGCAGCACCCATCACACCCAGCACCAACACCAGCCGGTATTTACCGATACGCCCCTGCACGAAGTATTGGAAATTGCGGCCAACCTGCCGTATCCGGTCCCTGTACTGGACCGCTCGGGCGCGCTCACCGGGACCCTGTCAAAGAGCGAGTTGCTGCAAACGCTGAGCCGCCATTGATACAACCGTGAAGAGGTAAGCCCTGATGTCCGAGTTCAGTTTTCTCGACCCGTTCCAAGTCGCCACCATTCCACTCGGCGATTGGGTGGAAAGCACCCTGAATTTTCTGGTGCACAACTTTCGCGATGTATTTCGCGCCATCCGCTGGCCAATTGACCAGGTACTTAACGGCGTTGAGTTCATTCTGCAGAGCATTCCACCGAGCATCGGCATCATCCTGTCTTCATTGCTCGGATGGCAACTCGCTGGCAAACGCATGGCGTTGCTGTGCTTTGTGACACTCACACTGCTGGGTTTGATCGGTGTCTGGTCCGAGTCGATGACGACCCTGGCGCTGGTACTGACCTCGGTGTTCTTTTGCGCGCTGCTGGGTATTCCACTGGGTATTCTCTGTGCCCGCAGCGACAACCTGGAAAAGGTCCTGCGGCCCATCCTCGATGCCATGCAGACACTGCCGGCGTTCGTTTACCTGGTGCCGGTCGTCATGCTGTTCGGCATCGGCAACGTGCCGGGCATCCTTGTGACGATTGTCTTCGCCCTCCCCCCTCTGGTGCGCCTGACGAACCTGGGCATCCGCCAGGTACCGGAGGACAAGATAGAAGCGGCCCGCGCGTTTGGTTGCACACCGCGGCAGATGCTCACCCGTGTCCAGCTGCCACTGGCGACGCCGACCATCATGGCGGGACTCAATCAGACCCTGATGCTCTCGCTGTCGATGGTGGTCATCGCCTCGATGATCTCGGTGGGCGGCCTTGGACAGATGGTCCTGCGCGGCATCGGTCGCCTGGACATGGGCCTGGCCACGGTCGGCGGGACGGGCCTGGTACTGCTCGCCATCTTCCTTGACCGCCTGACCCAAGCCATGGGCGCGCGCACCGGCGCCGACCCGAGCCTGCGCTGGTATCACACCGGTCCCGTAGGTCTGCTGCTACGCCTGTTCGGCGCAAGACAGCCTGCGGGGCGGAGCAAGACCGCCTGAATCCCACTTTCGATCTGCCGCACTTGAAGAAAAAACCCCAAAAAAGGTACGCGACAATGTCTGAATTCAAGCTCTCCCGCAGCATTCTCAATTGCGCTACAGCCCTCGCCATTGCGGCCATGTCCCTGTGCGCAAACGCCTCGGCGAACCAACCGGGCGACGGTGTGAAGGTCACCCCCATCTTCCCGTCCATCGCTGAAGAGCGCTTCCGTGGCGAAGTGGCCATGGAAGGGTTGCGAGAGCTGGGTTACAAGGTGCAGGAGCCCAAGGAGACCGAATACGGCGTCATGATGATGGCCTTGGGTAACGGTGATGCGGACTTTACCGTGCACTTGTGGGACAAGTTGCACGATAAATTCTTCCAGCAGGCCGGGGGTGATAAAGCCATGGTCAAGGCGGGCGACATCATGCCCGGTGTACTTCAAGGTTATCTGATCGACAAAAAGACCGCTGAAGCGCACAACATCAAGTACATCACCGACTTGAAGAAACCGGAAATCGCCAAGCTGTTCGACACCAACGGCGACGGCAAGGCAGACATGACGGGTTGTAATCCTGGCTGGGGCTGCGAGCTGATCATTGCCCATCACATGAAGGCCTATGACCTGGAAAAAACGGTCACGGTCAACCAGGGCTCCTATTTCGCGCTGATGGCTGACACCATTACCCGTTATAAGGAAGGGCAGCCGATTCTCTACTTCACTTGGGTCCCACAGTGGATCGCCACCGTTCTGGTCGAAGACAGGGATGTGGTCTGGCTGGAAGTACCGAAAACCGACCTGCCTGATGGCAACAATAACGTTGACACGATGTACAAGGGCAAGAATCTCGGCTTTGCAGTGGATAAGGTCGAGACCGTGTTGAATAAAGAGTTCGCCGACAAAAATCCGGCAGCCTTGAAGTTCCTTTCGGTGATGCAGATTACTACCGCTGACGAAAGTGCCCAGAACCTGAAGATGCAACAGGGCGAGAAAAAGCCTGCGGATATTCGCCGTCACGCCAAGGAGTGGGTAGCCGCCCATCGGCAGCAGTTTGATGCCTGGTTACAAACTGCTCGCGCGGCAGCGACACAAGCCAGCAATTGATACGAACAAGAGGCGGGGCGAGTCGATGACTACCCCCGCCTTTTAATGGCGCTCGGTTCTACGCAACATTTAGTTTATGAAATCCAACTGAAAGCTCCCGTTTCGATTATCGATAACGGAGGGTTATCTTTTTTCTTGATTTAATGTTGCTGGATATCAAGCAATCATCAGAATAAATTTAATGCCTTACCCTATCGTTAATTGAAACTGCAACGTCTTGACCGTTACGCCCGTTAAATACTCAGTCGCCGTGAAATTGCCAAGCAACCTTTTGCAAGACAGGCGTCGGATTGGTTGAATGAACAGGATCTTGAAATGTTGAAAGTCTCTTCGTTACCTGCCGATGATCAATCTTGCGGGTGGTATCACTTGAGCAGGGGGCGCCAGGTCAAGCCCGCCCATCAGGGTCACGACAGCGCACGTTGGGTGATTGTCGGTGCCGGTTTTACAGGGCTCGCCGCCGCCCGGCAGCTCGCGACTCATTTCCCCGACGATCACATTGTGTTGATCGACGCTCAGGAAATCGGCTTTGGCACTTCCGGTCGCAATGCCGGATTCGCTATCGACTTGCCGCATGACATCGCCGCAGAAGATTACATCGGTGATATCGCCACTGCCAAAACAACCTTGAAACTTAATTTGAGCGGCCTGAGCTATCTAAAAGAATTGGTTGAACGCCACAACATCAATTGCCAGATGAAGCATTGCGGCAAATATCAGGCAGCCGTTGAACCACGGGGCATCGCTGTCCTGGAAGCCTACCGTCGCGGACTCGATAAGCTCGATCAACCCTACCAGATGATCGAGGCTGGCGAACTACCCGAACATATCGGCACGCATTTCTACCGCAAGGCCTTATTTACGCCAGGGACTTCCTTGCTTCAGCCGTCGGCGCTGGTCAAAGGTCTGGCCGACAGCCTTCCCGGCAACGTGACACTCTACGAAAACACCGCGATCACTCATGTCGAGTACGGCACCAGGACGGTGCTCAAGCACGCCGGGGGCTCAATCACCGCCGACAAACTGATCCTGACCAATAATGCCTTTGGCATGAGTTTCGGCTTCCTGAAGGGGCGAATGCTACCGGTGTTCACCTATGCCAGCCTGACCCGTCCCATGACCGAGCAAGAGCAAGCTCGCCTGGGCGGCCGGCCTTATTGGGGAGTGATTCCCGCGGACCCATTCGGCACCACGGTACGTCGCACTCCGGACAACCGCCTGTTGATCCGTAACAGTTTCAGCTTCAACCCCGACGGCCGCAGCGATACAAAATATCTGAAACGCTTTGTCGCCAGGCATCAAGCCTCTTTCGAGCAACGCTTTCCCATGTTGCCCGCGATGAACTTCGAATATACCTGGGGCGGTGCACTGGCTCTTTCGCGTAACCATATGGGTTATTTCGGCGAACTTTCACCCCATGTCTATGGGGCTCTTTGCTGCAATGGCCTGGGTGTTACCCGCGGGACGGCGACCGGAAAACTCCTGGCGGATTGGCTGGCCGGCGAACACTCCGAACTTATTGATTTTGTCTTGAAATCACCCGGCCCCAGTCCTAATCCACCCGGCCCGCTGGTTTCAGCGGGCGTCAATATAAGTTTGCGCTGGGGGCAATACCGCGCCGGTAAAGAAAGTTGACCCGCCCCGACACACTTGAAGAAGTTCAGGTCCGCTCGCTCGATTCTCGGCAAGCGGCCTCCCTTGGTTGAACAGTGACATTAACTGGAGCGATATCAATGAAGTTTGAAGGCATTTACACACCGGCCGTTACGCCCCTGACCTCAGACGGCAGTATCGATAAGACAGCCTTCGCCGAAGTCCTGGAATATCTGGTCGACGCCAAGGTACACGGCATCATTATCGGCGGCTCGACCGGCGAATATTATGCCCACACCGCCCAGGAGCGTTTCGACCTGGCTGCCCAGGCCAAGGACGTGCTGCGCGGTCGCCTGCCGCTGATCGTGGGGACCGGCGCCATCCGCACCGAAGACTCGGTCGCCTACGCCGAAGCGGCGAAGGCGATCAAGGCCGATGCGCTGCTGGTGGGTTCACCGCCCTATGCACTGCCAACGCAAAAGGAAATCGCGCTGCACGTCAAGGCAGTGGACCGCGCCGCCAATCTCCCCATCATGCTTTACAACTATCCAGGCCGCATGAGCGTCAGCATGGGCACGGAGTTCTTTGATGAGGTCCGTGATGTGAAGAACATCGTCGCCATCAAGGAAAGCTCCGGCGAAATGGCCCAGATGCACCGTTTGGCCTGCAAGTACCCGCACATCGCGCTGTCCTGCGGCTGGGACGATCAGGCCCTGGAATTTTTCGCCTGGGGCGCCCGCAGTTGGGTATGTGCCGGTTCCAACTTCATTCCCCGTGAACACGTCGCGCTGTACGAGGCCTGCGTGGTCGAGAAGAACTTCGACAAAGGTCGCCGAATCATGGCGGCGATGATGCCGCTGATGGATTTCCTGGAAGGTGGAAAATTTGTCCAGTCCATCAAGTACGGCTGTGAACTGAACGGCTTGAGCACCGGTGGCCTGCGTGCCCCCCTGCACGGCCTGGACCTTGATGAGAAACAGACGCTGCAAAGTGTCGTCACCGAGCTCAAGCGCAACATCGCGCAAATCACTGGAGGTGCATGAGATGGCTGATTTACTGACCAAGGAACAGTACGCGGCCATCGCCGCCAAGTTGCAGTTTCCTACCCAGGCCTTCATCAACGGCGAGTTCCGCGATGCGCTCTGTGGAAAGACCTTCATCACGACGAACCCTGCCACGGGTGAACAGCTTGCAGAGGTAGCGGCTTGCGATACCCGTGACGTCGACGTTGCCGTGGCTGCCGCGAAGCAAGCGTTCGAGGATGGCCGCTGGCACAAGCTGTCTCCCGGCGCACGCAAGCAGGTGCTCCTGCGTTTCGCCCAGTTGCTGGAAGACAATGCCCATGAGCTCGCGGTGCTGGAAAGCCTGGACAGTGGCAAGCCGGTCAGCGAATGCCAGAACGTCGATGTGCCCGACACCATCCATACCTTGCGCTGGCATGCCGAGTTGATCGACAAGGTGTACGACAGTACCGCGCCGACCGGCCACGGTGCGGTAACCATGGTGGTGCGCGAAGCAATCGGCGTGGTCGGCCTGGTCCTGCCTTGGAACTTCCCGCTGTTGATGCTGGCCTGGAAGATTGGGCCGTCCCTGGCCGCCGGCTGTTCCATCGTGGTCAAGCCCGCCAAGGAAACCACCCTGACCGCGCTGCGTGTCGCCGAGCTGGCCCATGAGGCTGGTATTCCGGCCGGCGTATTCAACATTACCCCTGGCGGTGGTCGCGAGGCTGGCGAGGCAATCGGCCGACACATGGATGTGGCGATGGTCAGCTTCACCGGTTCTACCGACACAGGCCGGTTGTTCCTCAAGTACGCGTCCGAGTCGAACCTCAAGCGCGTGGTGCTGGAACTGGGGGGCAAGAACCCCGCCGTGGTGATGAATGACTGCGAAGACCTCGATCAGGTTGCCCAGTATGTGACCGCCGGCGCTTTCTGGAACATGGGCGAGAACTGCTCGGCGTCGTCGCGGCTGATCGTCCATGAAGAGGTCAAGGAAGAGTTGCTGCAACTGATCGGCAAGCACCTGCGCGATTGGAAAATGGGCGACCCGCTGGACCCGCAAAATCGCCTCGGGGCCATGATCAGCAAAACGCATTTCGAGAAGGTGCGTTCGTATCTGGAGTATGCGGCCGAGCAGAAACTCAATGTGCTGCAAGGTGGCGAGACCGAGTCCGGTGTGTACGTGCAGCCGACGATCATCGACGGTGTTGAACGGGAAAGTCGCCTGTTCATCGAGGAGATCTTCGGCCCGGTCCTGAGCGTCACCAGCTTCAGCACGATCGACGAAGCCATTGCGCTGGCCAACGACACGGTCTACGGCCTGGCGGCATCTGCCTATACCGGTAGCCTGCGTAACGCCTTGCGGCTGTCGCGGGAAATTCGGGCGGGCGTGGTCACGGTCAACTGTTTCGGTGAAGGCGACGCCTCCACGCCGTTCGGCGGCTACAAGGAGTCCGGTTTTGGTGGCCGCGACAAATCCGTCTGGGCACACGATCAGTACACCGAGCTGAAAACCATCTGGATCGATGCTTCGTAAGCTGATCGAGATCGCGATTTGTGGCGACTGTACTGGCCTCATCGCGAGCAAGCTCGCTCCCACAGGTTCGTGTGTACGCCCGAGGAATGTGGGAGCGAGCTTGCTCGCGAAGAGGCCGGCACAGCTGAATACCTCTAGCAGACTGAACACTGGACGCCATCATGCCCCCTTCACCTTTTTCGATTCCAGCCAATGCCCGGCGCATCGACCCGGCGAGGCAGCGTGCAGTTGCACTGAAAAAAGACGGCTCCGTCGATGACAACAACCGCGTCGAGATAGGCCCTACGCCGCTGGCGTTTGCGGAGTGGGAGCGGCTGGGCCTGGAGCCGCCCCATTTACCCACCCTGCGCAAGTACCGATTGCAACGGATTGTCGATCAGCTGGTCGCCCGTGACCTGGGTGGCATCCTGTTATTCGATCCGCTGAATATCCGCTACGCGACCGACACCACCAACATGCAACTGTGGACGACTCATAACCCCGCACGGGCATGCTTCGTCGCCGCCAGTGGGCATGTGGTTTTGTGGGACTTTCATGGCTGTGATCACTTGTCCGCCCACTTGCCGCTGGTGACGGAGCTACGCAGCGGGGCATCTTTTTTCTTTTTCGAGACCGGTGAACACACTGATCGACACGCCAGGCATTTCGCCGCGCAAATCGACGATTTGCTGCGCCAACACGCCGGAGTCAACCGACGGCTTGCGGTCGATCGAATAGAAGTCGCCGGCGTACGTGCCCTGGATGCCCTGGCAATCGAGATTTACAGCGGCCAGGAAGTGACCGAATTCGCGCGCATGATCAAGGGCCCGGATGAAATCAAGGCAATGCGCTGTGCGGTGGCTTCATGCGAAGCGTCAGTGGCCGAAATGCACCAGGCAATGCGCGCTGGCGCGACCGAAAACGATGTCTGGGCCGCGCTGCATTCCGGCAATATCCGCCGCGGTGGCGAATGGATCGAGACGCGCATCCTCAGTTCCGGTCCTCGCACCAACCCCTGGTTCCAGGAGTCCGGCCCACGCGTGTTGAACGACGGCGACCTGCTGTCATTCGACACGGATCTGATCGGCACCTACGGCATGTGCGTGGACATGTCCCGCAGCTGGATCTGCGGGGGGCTGGAGCCCACGCCCGAACAGAAGCGCCTGTACCGGATCGCCCATGACCATATCGTCCATAACACCGAGTTGATCAAGCCAGGCGTACGCTTCACCGAACTGACCGCCAAGGCGCACCGGTTGCCCGAACCGTGCCGGGCTCAACGGTATGGCGTGCTTTATCACGGCGTCGGGCTGTGTGACGAGTACCCGAGCATTCGTTATCCGGAGGACCTGGAGTCCTACGGATACGAGGGCGAACTGCAGCCGGGCATGGCCCTGTGCGTCGAGGCGTATGTCGGTGAGGTGGGCGGACAGGATGGAATCAAGCTGGAGAACCAATTGCTGGTGACCGAGACCGGTTATGAGTTACTCACCCACTACCCTTTCGATGACAGTTTCCTGCGGGATACGAAGCGCAACTCATGAACGCGATGATCGAGTCCCAGAAAACATCGAGCGTGGGCTTCCTGTTGCTCGATAACTTCTCCCTGACCTGTTTCACCCAATGCCTGGACGTGCTCGTCACCGCCAATCTGATTCAGCCAGGGTCGATAAGAATCCATACTTTCAGTCGCAACGACTCTGAAGTGATCAGCGACCTGGCAATCCCCATCAGGCCAGACACACCGTTGACCGATATCAGGATCGCGGCGCTGGACTTGATGATTGTCTGCGGCGGCCTGCGCACGCCGAGGGTACTCCCCCACGGGCTGGTAACGCTGCTGACCAAACTGGCGAACCTGCCCATTGCGCTCGGCGGGTTATGGAACGGCGCCTGGTACCTGGGCAAGGCTGGACTGCTGGATGGTTACCGATGTGCTATTCATGCCGAACAACGAATGGCCTTGTCGGAGTGTTCACCAAAGACCACGGTGACGCTGGATACAGTGGTGTTCGACAGGGACCGATTCACCGCGTCAAACCCTGCCGGCGCCTTTCAGATCATGATGAAATGGCTGTACGCGGCCCTCGACCCGAAACTCGCGGACGCGGTGTTTGACCTGTTGGACCATGAGTCTCGGTTTCGTACCTCGGCCAAGGTCCTGGACCGCAAGGTCAGTGCGTGCCTGCGGGAAGTCATTGCATTGATGGAATGCAACCTTGAAGAACCTTTGAGCCTGGACTTGCTCGCTCAATGCGTTCAGCTGTCCAAGCGCCAGATTCAGCGCCTGTTTCGCAGGCAGATCAATATGTCTCCCCAGCGCTACTATCTGGAACTACGGCTGACCGAGGCGCGGCGCCTGCTACAGAACTCCAGGCTGAGCGTCACGGATGTCGCCATTGCCTGCGGGTTTGTCTCTACCCCTCACTTCAGCAAGTGCTATAGCACGCTCTTTGGCTTTCCTCCTTCGAAGGAAAGTCGCTACGAGATATAGCGCCTGCTGACGAGGAGGCAGGTCCTCCGATGTCAGGCCTCGATAGGCTTCAGGTGGGTATAGCTGGCAACAAAACGACGGTACTTATGTTGGCCACAGGTGTAAGGCGCATATTTGGCCGGGTTGCCGGCGCTGACACAGGTCGCAACGGTCGCTACTGTCGCGTCGAAGTCCAGGTCAATGAAGAATGGGAAGGAGTACCGTTCGACACCACTGGTATTGATGACCCGGTGCATGGTCGAGGTGTAGCGATCATTCGTCAGGGTTTGGACCAGGTCCCCGATGTTGACGATGAACGTATCTTCCAGCGGAGGAGCGCTTACCCATTCACCCGCGCGATTGCGCACTTGCAAGCCGCCGACCCGGTCCTGGAACAGGATCGTCAGGACACCATAGTCCGTGTGTGCTCCGATCCCTATTTCCTTTTGTGACACTTCGCCACTTTGCGAGGGGTAGCGCAGCAAGCGCTGGATGGTGATCGGTTTGCGTTGCAACTTTTCAAAGTAATCCGCTGGCAGATCGAGGCTCAACGCAATGGCGCTGATAAGCTTGCGTGCGAGCGCCAGCATTGCATCGTGATAGGCCTCGCAAACATCGGAAAACGCGGCAGGCTCAGCCGGCATCAGGTTGGCTCCGAAGAAAGGCGACACTTCGTCATAGTGCGCACCGTAGTCAAAGCACTCCTTGAAATCACGGGTATTTTCCGGATCGACGTTCTCCGCGTACATGGGGATATAGCCGCGGAGCGTAGGGCCCGAATTAACCACATTGAGTTTATTCTTTTCGTCAAAAGGCCTGGCGAAAAAGCCTTTCGCTTGAACATGCATGGCATCGGTCAGGGCTCTGGGCACACCGTGGTTGCCAACGTAGAAAAACCCGACCTCTTCGCAAACCACACCTATTTCGCGTGCGACTTTCCGGGGATCACTACCATCGACCAGAGCGGCAATATCTATGAGCGGAATTTCTTCGAACGTTATTTGTTTGCTATTCAGCCTGGCGTCGGTCATCTGATTCATCGATCGGTCCTCAACAGAACACTTTGAATAATGGCGGGAAGCCAAGTACCCGTGGGACACAACTCCTCTTGGTACTTGCGCTTAAGTCATTGTCGAGAACCGGACAGTTACAGACAAACCATATTTCTTTCTGCACTCATGACAAATAATCATTGGCCAAACCAAACAATGCCGCTCATTAGAATCCTAAGAGCGCAACAACGAAAACGGAGTGTCTTTAAAGTTGTCAGGCCGTAGCAGCGCTTACAGACTATTCATCCTTGAAAACAATAAATCCGGTGCCCTGACGAAGGGCACCGGACGGCAATAAAACCATCGAGGGACAGCGGTGATTACGGGGCTGGCGTAGCGGAAGCAGTCTGGCTGCCGAACATCGCTTCGAAGCGCGGTTTGTTCGCCGCGTAGTACTCGGCAACCACCTTGTCCGCAGTGCTTTCGCGGGCATCCGCCATCAACTTCTCAAGGTCCGCTTTCGGGATCTTGAAGTTGGCGAAGAAGCGCGCCACGTCCGGATGTTCGGCGCTGAAACCTTTGCGGGCAATCGCGTGGATCTGCTCGGCGCCACCGAATATCTGCTTCGGATCATCCAGGTAACGCAGCGGCCATTTGGCGAACATCCAATGAGGGCTCCAGGCGTTGACCAACGACCACTTGTCCCGCTTGATGTTGCGATCCAGTTCACTCAGCATGCCGGACTCTGAAGACGCAACCATCTTGTAGCCGTCGAGCTTGTATTCCTTGATAGCTTTTTCCGTCAGCTTGTACTGACCATTGCCCACTTCCGAAGTGAGGATCTTGCCGCCAAGTTTTTCTCTCACTTCAGGTTTGTTGAGGTCTTCGACACTGGCAATCTCACTGGTAGGAATCGAGGTGGGCACCGCCATGCCGATCCGGCCTTCATACAGTACGCCGAGGTCTTCGAGCTTGTCCTTGTACTTGTCATAGAAGGACTTGTGGGTGCTCGGCAGCCAGACCATCGGGATCAGGTCGATGTTGCCGTTAGCCAGCGCCTGGAACTGGATGCCAATATCGGCCAGCACCAACTTGACCGGTTGCTTGAGATGATCCTGCAACGCGGTGTTCGCCAGCTTCACGGCGATTTCCGTATCCGACCAGTTCACCCAGCCGATACGAATGGGCGCGGGTTCCTCGGCTTGAGCGATCAGGCTGCCGCAGGCCAATGCAAGGCCGGCAAACCAGGCGATAAAAGTTTTACGGGGTAACGTCATCATGTGCATCTCCGCAGACTGTATTAATAGTTATTGGCAGGGCAGCAGAAGCATTCATTTCCCATCGCGACCGCGCACGGCCATGGGCAAGTTCTAATTATGAAATCACGGCTATTGAGTGTGGCTTACCCTCCTCCGCCCGTTGGCGGATTGAAACTTTCAAGGTTGTCGATAAACCCGTGGCGAGGGAGCTTGCTCCCGCTGGGTCGCGCAGCGGCCCCAGGTTTTGCGGCTGCTGCGCAGCCGAGCGGGAGCAAGCTCCCTCGCCACGGGTTCGTCGTTTACGTCTTGAATTCACAATGCCCTTTCGAGTGCCGGCAGCGCCTCGAACAAATCCGCCACCAACAGATAATCCGCCACCTGGGCAATCGGTGCCTCGGCGTCCTGGTTGATCGCGACGATGACCTTTGAACCGCTCATGCCCGCCAGATGTTGAATGGCGCCACTGATGCCTGCGGCAATATAAAGCTCCGGCGCGACGATCTTGCCCGTCTGCCCGACCTGCAAATCGTTGGGCGCGAATCCCGAATCAACAGCAGCGCGGGAGGCCCCCACGGCACCGCCGAGCTTGTCGGCCACTCGCTCGATCAGGGCGAAATTCTCTTTGCTCTGCATCCCGCGGCCACCGGAAACGACGACGCGGGCGCTCGACAGATCGGGCCGTTCGCTGGCCGTCAGTTGTTCGCTCACCAAACGCACGTTGCTGGCGCTTTGTCCGCCGTCCACTGCAACCACTTCGCAGGGTTTGTCATGGGATAACGCTGGGGCGAATGCCGAAGCGCGCACGGTGAGCAACTTGATCGGATCCAGTGACTGCAGCGTGGCGATGGCATTGCCGGCATAAATGGGCCGCTGGAAAGTGTCCGCCGAGACGATGTGGGTAACGTCCGAAAGCATGCCCACATCCAGGCTCGCCGCGACCCGTGGCAGCAGATTGCGGCCCATGCTGCTGGCATCGGCAACGACGTGTGTATACCCCTCGGCCACCAGCGAAGTGATCAGCGGCTGGGCGTTTTCAGCCAGGGCATTTTCGAACACCGCCGCCTGTGCGAGCAGCACCCGGTCCAGGCCCTGGGTCGACGCTGCCTGTTGCGCCACGGCCGGGGCGTCCGTCCCGCCCATCACCAGCAGATCCGTTTCAGCCCCCAACGCCACGGCGGCGCTCACGGCACTCCAGGTGCCTGCCGTCAGCTGTCCGGCGCTGTGCTCGGCGATCACCAATGTGCGCATCAAATCACCCCCGCAACGGTTTTCAGTTTATCCACCAACTCGGTCACCGAAGCGACCGTGATGCCTGCTTTGCGTACCGGTGGAGGGACAACACCCAGCAATCGCGAGTGTTGCTTCACGCTCGCGCCCAAGCTGTCGGCGGCGATGGTTTCCAAGGGTTTTTTCTTGGCTTTCATGATGTTCGGCAACGAGGCGTAGCGCGGTTGATTCAGGCGCAGATCGCAGGTCACCACGGCCGGCGTCGAGAGCGCGACCACCTGGCTGCCCCCATCGACCTCACGCTCGACGAGCCATTGCCCGTCGACATGATTGACTGCCGAGGCGTAAGTGGCCTGACCGCTGCCAATCAACTGCGCGACCATTTGCCCGACCTGGTTGTTTTCCTGGTCGATCGCCTGCTTGCCGAACAGGATCAGTTGCGGTTGTTCCTGATCAATCACTTTGCTCAGGTACTTGGCGACGTTGAGCGGCTCGAGAATCGCGCTGGTCTCGACCAGAAGTGCCCGGTCCGCACCGAGTGCCAACGCCGTGCGCAGTTGTTCCTGGGCGGCCGAAGTGCCCACCGAGACCACCACCACTTCGGTTGCCAGGCCTTTTTCCTTGAGGCGAATCGCCTCTTCCACCGCGATCTCGCAGAACGGATTCAAGGCCATTTTCACGCCGTTGAGCTCAACGTCTGAACCGTCAGCCTTCATCCGGACTTTCACATTCGGGTCGATGGCACGCTTTATCGCAACGAGCACTTTCATGGTCTTTGCACAGCCCCCTTGCACTTGGATCGATGCGCGATGACCGGCGCGCATACGCCGGATCACCCCTGTTTCGACTGGATGGTAATCCTGGTTATTCCCCCGCGCAAGAAAAATGTACACCTGTGTCTCAATCGTTGACACACATGAACATTGCACATACCGTTATGTCAAAACCAAGCCTGATGTTCTGTTCCCGGAGCAACACCATGTCCAGCGATCCTCTGCTGCAGCCCTACAAGATCAAGCATCTGACCCTCAAGAATCGAATCATGACCACCTCCCACGAGCCCGCGTATCCCGTGGACGGCATGCCGAAGGATTTGTACCGCGCCTATCACGTCGAACGGGCGAAGGCCGGTGTTGCGTTGACCATGACCGCGGGCTCCGCTGCGGTTTCACGGGACAGCCCGCCGGTGTTCAACAACGTGCTGGCGTACAAGGACGAGGTGGTCAAATGGATGAAGGACCTGACCGACGAATGCCACGAACACGGCGCCGCGGTGATGATTCAACTGACCCACCTGGGGCGGCGCACGCGCTGGGACAAGGCTGACTGGCTGCCGGTCGTCTCGCCGTCCCATCGCCGCGAAGCGTCCCACCGGGCCTTCCCGAAAAAGATGGAAGACTGGGACATCGACCGGATCGTCAAGGATTACGTGGACGCCGCCGAACGCATGAAGGCCGCCGGTCTCGACGGTTTGGAACTGCAGGCCTACGGGCACCTCATGGATCAATTCTGGTCGCCACTGACCAACGATCTCGACGGCCCCTACGGTGGTTCGCTGGAAAACCGCATGCGCTTCACCTTCGATGTGCTGCGCGGCATCCGCCAGCGTTGTGGTGAGGACTTCCTGCTGGGGGTGCGCTACACCGGCGATGAAGACCTGCCCGGCGGCTTTGGCGCCAGCGATGGCCTGCAGATTTCCCACATGCTCAAGGACAGCGGGCTGGTGGATTTCCTCAACGTCGTGCGCGGGCACATCGATACCGATGCCGGCCTCACCGACGTGATCCCGATCCAGGGCATGCGCAACTCGCCGCACCTGGATTTTGCTGGCGAGATCCGCTCCGCCACCGGTTTCCCGACCTTTCATGCAGCGAAGATCCCGGATGTCGCCACGGCGCGACACGCCATCGCCTCGGGCAAAGTGGACATGATCGGCATGACCCGCGCGCACATGACCGACCCGCATATCGTGCGCAAGATCATCGAAAAACGTGAAGAAGAGATCCGCCCTTGCGTTGGCGCCAACTATTGCCTGGACCGCATCTATCAGGGCGGCGCCGCGTATTGCATCCACAACGCCGCCACCGGGCGCGAAACCACCATGCCCCACGAAATCCCCAAGGCGCCGCTCAAGCGCAAGGTGGTGGTAATCGGCACCGGCCCGGCGGGCCTGGAGGCGGCACGGGTGGCCGGCGAGCGCGGCCATGCAGTCACCGTGTTCGAAGTGGCCGACCAGCCAGGCGGGCAGATCCGCTTGACCGCGCAGAGCGAGCGCCGCCGCGAGATGATCAGCATCATCGACTGGCGCATGGCGCAATGTGAACGCCTTGGCGTGAAGTTCCAGTTCAACACCTGGGCCGAAGCCGAGACGGTGATGGCCGAAGAACCGGACGTGGTGATCGTCGCTACGGGCGGCCTGCCCCACACCGAGGTGCTCAAGCAAGGCAACGAACTGGTGGTGTCGACCTGGGACATCATTTCCGGCGATATCAAGCCCGGCCAGAACGTGCTGATATTCGACGACGCCGGCGACCACGCGGCGCTACAGGCGGCCGAGATCATCGCCAGCAGCGGCGCGAAACTGGAAATCGTCACGCCCGACCGGTCGTTCGCACCGGAGGTGATGGCGATGAACCTGGTGCCTTACATGCGCAGCCTGCAAGACCTGAACGTCACCTTCACCGTCACCTATCGGGTCGATTCCGTGGAAAAACGCGACGGTCAACTGGTTGCGCACTTCGGCAGCGACTACGGCCAGGTGCACAAGCAGCGTGTGGTCGATCAGGTGGTGGTCAACCACGGCACCCTGCCCCTGGACGATTTGTACTTTGAGTTACGGCCGCATTCGAGCAACAACGGCGCGGTCGAGCAGCACAACCTGATCGCCGGGAAAACCCAGAATATCGTGACCAACCCCGGAGGCCGCTTCCAGCTGTTCCGGATCGGCGACGCGGTGTCGGCGCGCAATACCCATGCGGCCATCTACGATGCGCTGCGGTTGGTCAAGGACATCTGAAGCGCGACCGGATAAGGACACAGCAATTGTGTCGATAAATGAAGATCCAAATGTGGGAGCGAGCTTGCTCGCGATAGCGGTGGTTCAGTGACAAGGATGCTGGATGGCGGACGCTTTCGCGAGCAGGCTCGCTCCCACAGGGTTCTGTGTTGCACAGCAATTGTGTGATTGATAAAGATCCAAATGTGGGAGCGAGCTTGCTCGCGATAGCGGTGGTTCAGTGACAAGGATGCTGGACTGGCGGACGCCATCGCGAGCAAGCTCGCTCCCCCAGGGTTCTGTGTTGCACGGCAATCTTGTGATTGATAAAGATCCAAATGTGGGAGCGAGCCTGCTCGCGAAGGCGGGGGTCCAGTGAAAGGGATGTTGGACTGACGGACGCCATCGCGAGCAGGCTCGCTCCCACAAGGGATTGTGGGTTGCACATGCCCTGTGCCTTTCGAAGATTCGAATGTGGGAGCGAGCTTGCTCGCGATAGCGGTGGTCCAGTGACAGAGATGGTGGATTGGCTGACGCTTTCGCGAGCAGGCTCGCTCCCACAGGTCTCCCACAGGTCTGATCAGTGAATCAGGCTTGCAGGCCCTGGCGGGCGACCGTGGCGCCGGCTTGCAATGCCTTCCCCACCTGCTCCTCGAAATGCCCCTCGGTCATCGCCTGCAGGGCGGCAGCGGTCACGCCGCGGTAGGCGACCAGGGCGTCGATCATCTGCCGGGCGTCATGGCTGGCCAGTAACTGGCTGCTGTTGACCACGACATTCTTAGCCGCAAGCTGTGCTATCTTGGCGGGGATGCCGGCCTCCATCGCCTGATTGGCCAGGGCTGTCATGAGCAAGGCGGGAAAGGCCGGGCCGGTGCCGGAAAGCGCGGAGAGGTAATCAATGAAATCTTCCTCCTCGACCTCGGCAGCCGTGCCCACGCATTCGAACAAACGCTGAACCAGGCCTTTAGTCACCGCATCCACCACACCCGCGCAATACCAAGGTGTAAACGACTGCCCGATCTCCACCGCCGCATTGGGCATCGCCCGCAGCACCGTCGAAGCCGAGGTCCGAGTGGCAATGGCCTGCGCGGTGATCCCGGCCATCAATGAAATGACTGTCTTGCCAGAAGCGTTGAGGCACAGGCCGGCGAACTGCTCGGGGCGCACCGCGATGATGATCAAGTCGCTGCGGTCCACCAGCGCCTGGTTGTCCGTGACGAGACAAACGCCTTGTTGCGCCAAAGGATGGACACCCGAGCGATTGGAAATAATTAGGTTACCCGCCGGCAACAGCGCCTGCGCCAACACAGCCTTGGCAATCGCCCCGCCCAGCCAGCCCGTTCCACCAATGATGCCCAGCGTCGGCGCGTTCATTTCCCGGCCGTCTCTTCGAAGGTTTCCGTCAACGGCACAAAGATCCCTGGCTCTTTTTCGGCATAGCCGAATTTGCCATAGAAACGATCCAGCTCGCGCTGCTTGGGTACCTTGCCGGTGAAAATGCTCACGTAATGCGGGATGCGCTGGAAACGCACGGTGATCAGCTCGCTGGTGTTCATGGTGATGTAGCCGATCTGGGTCAGGTAGATCGTCCGGGCCCGTGCGTCGGCGCCCTGGCTGTCGTAACCAAAGCGCTTGAACATGCTCGCCAGGGCGCCCATTCGCTGCTCGTCGACGATGGCGACTTCCTGCGCCACTTCAGCGGACTGGAGCGCCCAGCTGCGTACGGCGAATTCGAATTGCGAATCGAACAATTGAGGGTTGAGCCAGCATTCGAAGACATTCAGGATCGCCTCGGAAATGCTCTCGGCGTAGCTCTCGCTTTGCCGGATCAGGCCACCGGTGTTGGTCTCGCGCCAGCGCGACAGCAAGGCGGCGAGCAACTGCTCACGATCCTCGAAGAACCAATAGAAGCTGGTGCGTGACAAACCCAAACGCTTGGCCAGCGGCATGACCCTGACCGCATCGATGCCGGACTCCTTCAAGGCCTCGTAGGCCGCTTCCAGCCAGCCTTCGGGCGACCCTCGCCAGCCGGCGTCCTGGGCCTTGCCGCGCGCCTTCCCTACCTGGGGCATCTTGCATCCACCTTGTTGAACATACGTAACGCGAATGTACTCGGATGCCCGCCGAATGTACACCTGAGTACAGTTGCTCAACGCGACGCGACTTGTGCTTCCGAATCCCAGCAGGATTGATGACAGAAACTCATGAGCCGCTGACTTTAAATGGTTTGTCAGCACCGCACGCCCGGATGAGTATCTGCTCCAGGCAAACCAGAACAAAAACGAGCCGCCTTATGTGGACTGCACAAGAAAAACTCCCGCTGGGTGAGTACATCGCCCGATACGTCGAATGGCTGACCCAACATGGCGCCAGTGTCTTCGACGCCATTTCGCTTTCGCTTTCCGAAGTCATTTCGGTCTTTACCAGCGCCCTGCTCTGGTTCAACCCGCTGGCCTTGATCGGACTGCTGGCCCTCTTCGCTTATTACGTTCAACGCAAGGTAAGCCTGACGCTTTTCGTCGCCCTGTCGTTCCTGTTGATCTTAAACCTGGGCTATTGGCAGGAAACCATGGAAACCCTGGCCCAGGTGACATTCGCCACCCTGGTGTGCGTCATCATCGGCGTGCCGCTTGGCATCGTCGCGGCGCATCGTCCCTGGTTCTACGCAACCCTGCGACCGGTGCTCGACCTGATGCAGACCGTCCCCACTTTCGTCTACCTGATCCCGACCTTGACGCTGTTCGGCCTCGGCGTGGTTCCGGGATTGATTTCCACGGTGGTCTTCGCCATTGCCGCGCCAATCCGCCTGACTTACCTGGGCGTGCGCGATGTGCCTCAAGAACTGATGGACGCCGGCAAAGCCTTCGGCTGCTCACGTCGCCAGCTGCTGGCACGCATCGAGCTGCCCCATGCCATGCCGAGCATCGCCGCCGGGGTTACCCAATGCATCATGTTGTCGCTGTCGATGGTGGTCATCGCCGCGCTGGTCGGCGCGGATGGCCTGGGCAAGCCTGTCGTCAACGCCTTGAATACCGCCGATATCGCCATGGGTTTCGAAGCAGGCCTGGCGATCGTGTTGTTGGCGATCATCCTCGACCGCATCTGCAAGCAGCGCGAAACCGTGAAAAGAGGTGACGCATGAGCATCATTCGTTTTGAAGACGTCGACGTCATCTTCGCCAACCGCCCGAAGCCGGCGCTGGCGCTGCTCGACCAGGGTTTTTCGCGCCCGGAGATTCTGCAGCAAACCGGCCTGATCGTCGGCGTGGAGAAGGCCAATCTCGACATCAACAAAGGTGAAATCTGCGTGCTGATGGGCCTGTCCGGCTCCGGCAAGTCGAGCCTGCTGCGCTGCATCAACGGCTTGAACACGGTGAGTCGCGGCAAGTTGTTCGTCGAGCACGAGGGCCGACAGATCGACATCGCCGCCTGCACCCCGGCCGAGCTGAAAATGATGCGCACCCGACGCATCGCCATGGTCTTCCAGAAATTCGCCCTGATGCCCTGGCTGACCGTGCGCGAGAACATCGGTTTCGGCCTCGAAATGCAAGGCCGCCCCGAGAAGGAGCGGCGCAATCTGGTCGACGAAAAGCTTGAACTGGTGGGCTTGACTCAATGGCGCAACAAGAAGCCCGACGAGTTGTCCGGCGGCATGCAGCAGCGCGTTGGCCTGGCCCGCGCCCTGGCGATGGACGCCGATATCCTGCTGATGGACGAACCCTTCTCGGCCCTCGATCCGCTCATTCGCCAAGGGCTGCAGGACGAGCTGCTCGACCTGCAGCGCAAGTTGCACAAGACCATCGTCTTCGTCAGTCATGACCTGGACGAAGCCCTCAAGCTGGGAACACGGATCGCCATCATGAAAGACGGCAAGATCATCCAGTACAGCAAACCCGAGGAGATCGTGCTGAAGCCGGCAGACGACTACGTGCGCAATTTCGTCGCCCACACCAACCCACTGAATGTGCTCTGTGCGGGAAGCCTGATGACCCCATTGGACCAGTGCATATCCGCACAGGGCGAATATTGCCTGGATACGGTGCAGAACCTCTGGGTTGCGCTGAACGCATCGAAAGAATTGGCCAGCGTGCGCCGCGGCGCTGCGGCCCAACCGCTGCAACACTGGAACCGCAACGAGGCCAGCGCGCCCTTGCGCCGCCTGGTCACCTCGGTGCAGGCGGATACCGGCATGCGCGAGGCGCTGCGTATCCGCTACGAAACAGGACATCCATTGATCGTGCTCGATAAAGACCAGACCGTCGTCGGTGTACTGGGCGATACGGAACTGTACCGCGCGCTGCTCGGGCATGACCTGTCGCGCCCGGTTTTATCCGAGCCATTGTCAGAGCCTGCGGTGGCCTGAACAGACGAAACCCGTTTCCCTGCAGCACTGCTTGTCCGCCAACCACCGATCATTTGCCTTGAGTGAGATCGACGATGAACCCAACCCTGAAAACCCATCGTGAACTGCTGGCCGACCGCACCCCGGGCCATGGCATGCCCGGCGGTCTGTTCGGCCGCGAGGATGTTTTTGAAACCGACGTCGATGTGTTTTTCACCAGACACTGGATTCTGGTGGGGGCCACCAGCGACGTTGCCGAACCCGGCGATGTTTCGACGATCGATATCGGCAAATCCTCGATCATCCTGGTCCGCGATGATGACGAGCATGTGCAGGCGTTCCGCAATGTCTGCCGGCACCGTGGGGCGCGCTTGAAACAGGCCGGCAAATCGACGGTGGGCATGCTGGTCTGCCCCTATCACCAATGGACGTACGACCTGGACGGCAGCCTGAAACATGCCGCGCACATGGGCAAGGATTTCGACCCGGGGTGCAAGAGCCTGATCCCGGTCCACACCCGCGTGGTGGGTGCCCATGTATTCGTCTGCCTGAGTGACGAGCCGCCGGAAGACATCCTGTACCTCGACCAGGTCATGACCCCGCGTTTCGCTCAGTACGATCTCAGCCATTCGAAGATCGCCTACGAGTCGGAAATCATCGAGAACGGCAATTGGAAACTGGTGATCGAAAACAACCGCGAGTGTTATCACTGCGCCGCCACTCACCCCGAATTGACCGCGTCGTTCCTGCCGGAAGACTTCGGCTTCTGCACCGACGGCCTGGGCGAGGACTCGCTCCTGGCGCTCAAGGAATATCACCAGCGCAACGCCGATACCAAGCGAGACTGGGAAAACCAAGGCTACCTCTGTGAGGCCGTCGAGCACCTGGGCGAGGACGCGGTGACTCAGTTCCGCACCCAGCGCCTGGCCATCGCCGGCAACGGCGAATCCCAGACCCTCGATACCCGCGTCGCCTGCACGCGCTTGTTTGGCGACCTCACCCGGCGCGATCTGGGCGACATGCACCTGTGGACCCACAACTCATGGACCCACATCATGAGCGACCATGCGGTGGTCTCCTACATCATCCCGCTGGCGCCCGATAAAACCCTGGTGCGGACCAAATGGCTGGTGCACGCCGATGCCATCGAGGGCGTGGACTACCAGGTGGATAGACTGATCGAAGTCTGGGCGGCGACCAATCTTCAAGACGCCAACCTGGTCGGCATCACCCACAGCGGCACCCAGGACCCGGCCTATTCACCCGGACCGTTCTCGGCGTTTACCGAAACCTATGTCGACCAGTTTTCTCGCTGGTACGCGGCGCGTCTGGCCGCCCATGGCGTGTGAGGGATGGACATGACGACCTACGAAAAGCTGACGCGGCCCCAACGTTTTACCGACCCGACGACCTGGACCGCTTATGGCTCGCAATGGCACAGCGGCGAGCAGAAAACCTTGTCATGTTGCGCCGTGCGCCAGGAAACCCATGACGTAAAGACGTTCGTCTTCCAATGCGCGGACTTCACTGCGTTGAGCTTCGAGCCGGGGCAATTCATCACGCTGTCGCCGGTCATCGGTGGGCAAACCATCGCGCGCTGCTACACGCTGTCGTCCTCCCCCACGCGCCCGTTCACCTTTTCGATTACGGTCAAGCGCGTGCCGGGTGGCGTGGTCTCGAACTGGCTGCATGACCATCTCGAACCGGGAGACAACCTCAGGGCATCCGGCCCGGCGGGCAGTTTCACACCGGTGGGTCATCCGGCGACAAAACTGCTGTACCTGTCGGCCGGTTCCGGCGTGACGCCCTTGATGTCGATGACCCGCGCCGCCTGCGACATGGCGGCCAATCTCGACATCGTATTCCTGCACAGCGCCCGCACGCCGGCGGATATCATCTTCCATGACGAACTGACGCGAATGCAGGCCGATATGCCCGGCCTGCGGGTCATCGGCATTTGCGAAGGGCTCGGCGTTGCCAGCCAATGGCAGCAACCGATCGGTCGGCTCGATCTGCCTCTGTTGAGCCAGCAAGTACCGGACTACCACCAGCGGGAAATCTTCACCTGTGGCCCCCAGGGCTACATGGAAGCAGTCAAGGCGCTGCTCAGGGAAGCGGCGTTCGATTTTCGCCACTATCATCAGGAAAGCTTCGATATCGCGGTGCTGAATGAGGAACCGCTGATCGAGCAGGCCCCTTCACTCGACCAGCAACAGATGTTCACCGTCACCCTGTCGCGTTCGGGCAAGACCTTCAGCATGCCCGGCAACCAGACCGTGCTGAGCGCGGCAAAAAAAGCCGGGGCGATCGTGCCCTCCTCGTGCAGCCAGGGCATCTGTGGCACCTGCAAGACCGCCTTGCTGGAAGGCACGGTGGACATGAACCACAACGGCGGCATCCGGCAACGGGAGATCGACAAAGGCCTGCGCTTGCTCTGCTGCAGCAAGCCGACCTCCAATCTGATCATCGATCTCTAGCCGTCACGCCTGATCCGCTAGTCACTGCGCGCGGGCTTCTGCACAATCACCCTGCGCCTGACCCCAAACAAGACAGTGACCCAGCCCGATGAAACTGCAACCGTTGCCGCCGCTCAACAGCCTGGTGGCGTTCGAGGCCGCTGCTCGCCACCTGAGTTTCACCGTGGCGGCTCGTGAACTGAACGTCACCCAGGGCGCCATCAGCCGCCAGATACGCCTGCTCGAAGATTATCTGGGCACGGCGCTGTTCATCCGCACGACCCGTGAAATCAACCTCACTGCGACTGGCAGCCAGTACCACGAAAGCATTCGCGACACTCTGCAGCAGATCGCCCGCGCCACGGCTGGCGTTCGTCATTGGCAAGGCGCGCAGCAAGTCACCGTGGTCACCAGTACGGCGATGGCATCCCTGTGGCTGCTCCCGCTTGTTTCGGAGTTTCAGCGCCAGCACGAAGAAATCGACCTGCGCATCATCGCCACCGACCAGGTCGAGGACTTTTCCCGACTCGATTGCGATCTGGCGCTGTATTACTGCAGCAAGCCGCCCAACAACATGAAGGTCACCACGCTGTTCAGCGAAGAGATTTTCCCGGTGTGCAGCCCCGCGTACCTGGCGCAGCATCCCGAGGCCGGCAGGCTCGAACAGCTCGGCGCCTGCACCTGGTTATGGCTGGAGGATCAGCATCGGGACTGGATCGGCTGGAAGGAATGGTTCCGACGCCTGGGCCACCAGGCGCCAGAGCCTCGTCGGCGGATCAACATCAACAGCTACTCGATGCTGATCCAGTCGGCGCTGGCCGGGCAAGGTGTGGCCCTGGCCTGGTCGAGGTTGCTCGGCGACCACTTGCAGACCGGCAACCTTGTTCGCCCGACCTCCAGCCTCTTGCGCACCGATGCGCAGTTTTGTCTGCTGGAACCCTTGGGACGGGTGCCGAACCGGCAAAGTGTCAATCGCTTCCGCGAATGGCTGATGACTTATCTTGCGCAGACGGAGGGTGCCTGAGCAGTGGTGCGTCGAACCCAGGGCCGTTTATCAAACGGCTTCAAAAACCGCAACGGCGGCCGATACCCCTCACAAGAGCCCAGTGACTGGGTGGCTGGATTGCGGCGGGAACCGGTGATGACAGACATATATCTGCTGATAGCGAGCGGCACGGACCAGAGCGATGCGTACGTCCTGGGTTGGTTCGATGACAGGAACAAAGCCAGGGAAGTGGCCGAGCAGAAAGAATGGGAGGCGTATCGCGCCAGCCTGAAGGCGGAAAACCGTTGGTCAAGCCATAAACCGCTGGCGCCGGACAAGACCGAGTATCGGCGGTACTGGATCAAGACCGTGTCGAAGTTCGAATACGTTTCCGTCCCGAGGTCCCTGGCGGTTCACTGAAGCCTGCGGCCGATCATTCGAAAATTTAACGAACCGCGCGCGCTCGCCAGGGGTCTAGAACACTAAGCCCATCTGAAGAGAGCGTCCTCATGTTGAAATTTCTTGGTGGTACCGTCGGGATCATTTTCCTCATCGGCCTAATCGTGGTCATTGCCCTGTTCAAGTTCATTTTCTGACCCGGACAGCGGTAGCACGTGCTGCGCTACCGCTGGTTTTTCATGGCTCCGATGCTGGCAGGGACGCCAGGATCTGTGCTCGGCAGACCTCGAGTATTTCGCCAGCCAGCGGAGCATCGTCCGGGCACGCGCGCGACAGCATGATCGCGCCAATAGCCTGGGCGAGCAGGCCAAGCATCTTCGCCCGGCCCCCCTCCTCTTGTGTCTCAAGCTTTTTTTCAAGCGAAGCCAGGGTGCTTTCGACGCCGCTGGCGAAAGTCGCCTTCAACTCGTCTGACTGACGCGCCGCATCCCCGCACAACGCCGCCATCGTGCAACCGTGACCCCGTGCATCGCGGTGTTCCCTGGATAGATACATCGCAAAAAATCCGGCTACATCAAGCTCGCCGGTGCTGGCCAGCGACTGCGACAGGCTGTTCGCGGAAGCCTCAGCCATCAGGTCGGCCTTCGAACCGAAATGTTTGTAGAAGCCGCCATGGGTAAAACCCGCAGCGGCCATCAGGTCCGC
Organism: Pseudomonas sp. R3-56; assembly: GCF_051132075.1. Taxonomy (NCBI): domain Bacteria; kingdom Pseudomonadati; phylum Pseudomonadota; class Gammaproteobacteria; order Pseudomonadales; family Pseudomonadaceae; genus Pseudomonas; species Pseudomonas sp. R3-56. Next base: position 4,120,004 of record NZ_CP071657.1, read on the forward strand.
CACGCCTATTCCGTCAAAACCGCGCTCGCGGAACAACACGGACGCCGTCTCGACGATGTGCTCGCGGTTTGCCTGTGCCTGGGCCTTGGTCACTCTCATTTGCGTATGCCTCGTGGCCGCTCGAATCAAGCCCTCATCATACATAGATGCCGAGCATAATCAAATTCGTTGACAGTTTAGATTTCGGTCATCATCTTATAACCAAGCGGTACGAAACTGACTGCCCGACGTTCGCTGAGCAGCACCGCAAATGAAGTGATTGCACACTCCCAACCCTTCAAGAGACCGACACCATGACCACTCGCAAAACCGTCCTCATCACTGGCGCCTCCACCGGCATCGGCGCGGTCTACGCCAGGCGCTTCGCTCAACGCGGCCACGATCTGGTGCTGGTCGCCCGCGACAACGCGCGGCTGGAAGCGCTGGCAAGCGAACTGCGCAATGAACACAACGTCAGCGTCGATGTGCTCCAGGCCGACCTCACCCAAACCGGCGATCTGCACAAGGTCGAGGCCCGCCTGCGCGATGACGACAGCATCGGCATCCTGATCAACAACGCCGGCGCCGCCCAGTCCGGCAGTTTCATCGAACAGACCACCGACAGCGTCGCGCACCTCGTTGCGCTCAACACCACCGCGCTGGTTCGACTCGCCAGCGCCATCGCCCCGCGCCTGGCAAACGCTGGCGAAGGCGCAATCATCAACATCGGCTCGGTGGTCGGCCTGGCACCGGAATTCGGCATGTCGGTCTACGGCGCAACCAAGGCCTTCGTGCTGTTTCTCTCCCAAGGGCTGAGCCTCGAGCTTTCGCCCAAAGGCGTCTACGTCCAAGCCGTGCTGCCGGCAGCCACCCGTACCGAAATCTGGGAGCGCGCCGGCATCGACATCAATTCGCTGAGCGAAATCATGGAAGTGAGCGACCTGGTTGACGCCGCGCTGGTCGGCTTCGATCGCCGCGAAGGCGTGACCATTCCACCCTTGCAGGACGGCGCGCGCTGGGATGCGTTGCAGGCGGCGCGGCAGGGACTGCTGTCGCAGATCAAGCAATCGACGGTTGCCGAGCGCTACAAAGCCTGACGTTTCACAGCGAAAATGTTCCGGTGCTGGACGGTTCGTGGCTGCGTACGCGCGGGATGAGCGCAGTCGACTGTTCGCAATTCAGCTCGATTTCCACCCCGGCGTAGCGCTATCCTCTATTCGTTAATCGAATGGCTACGACCTGAATTATGCGCTTTCCATGATCGCTGTTCCCTCGCAGGATGCAAGTCAGAATCAACCCATCTGGATCGGATCATGCCGTTTGATACCTGGTTGCTCTATCTGGTTACTTGCTGCGGCATAGCGGTAGTGCCAGGTCCCAATGCCTTGTTAGCGCTGACCCACGGCGCCATTCACGGCAGCCGGAAAACGCTGTTCACCATCACCGGCGGCGTCCTCGGCTTTGCCCTCGTGCTGACGCTTTGCGCCCTGGGCCTGGGTGCGCTGATCCAGGCTTCAGTTACCTGGTTCACGGCGTTGAAAATCATCGGCGGGCTCTATCTGATCTGGCTGGGCTTCAATCTGTGGCGATCGCCTCCCGTCAGTCTTGAGGCGCCCGCTACGGACAGCTTCCGTGGTTGGTCGCTGTTCCGCCAAGGGCTGGTATCGGCCATTTCCAATCCCAAGGCGCTGCTGCTGTTTACCGCATTCATTCCGCCATTTCTGGATCCGCAACGGAACATCATCGCGCAGACGTTGGCCATCGCGCTGACTTACGCGGTTGTCGAGTTTATCGTCGAGTTCGGTGTAGCCAGCGCAGCGCACCGGGTCAGGCCTTGGCTGGCCCGAACCGGGCGCCGGTTCAATAAAGTCTGTGGCGGTTTTTTCGTACTTTTCGGGGTGAGCCTGCCGATTCATAACTGAACGATGTGCTTCTGGCATGTAAAACCGTGATCATTGGCCAACCATCGAACGCTCAGGTCGCAACAACATGACAGACGTAGAGACGGCTATTGCTGAGTGGGAGCCGCTTGATCTCGAATGGCATCAGGGTTTCGCCTTCCTGGAAGGCGTGCTGCTGGGCGACGGGCAAGTGCCGGACGTGTACATCCTGCTCAACCCTGAAGGCGCACACCCCGACGCGATAGCGAAAGCTGCCAGTGACGGGCGTTATCCGCCCTCGCCTCTGGTTGCCGGCCAGCCGGTCTGGCGGCATCGACGCAACCCCTGGGTTTTGCGTGACGCCTTGCGCGACTATTACCTGCTTCCCGCCTACCAACAGCGCTACGGCTATCACGCGCTCCAGGCCCTGGCGTTTCGGTTCGACAAGGCCCTGGAAAACCTTGGCCACCAGTATTGGCGCGATGCGTCCGGCGCCTATTGGTTCGGCGAATACGCAATCACCGAAATCCTTCAGGCAAAGCCCGACAGCCTGGCCCTGGTGGCATCGTCGCCAGCCTCGGTGACTGCAGCCTCTGCCCTGTTCAGCGACGGGGTAAATATCTTTCTTCAAGGCAAATTCATCGCCAGCGCGACGGCGCGGGTGTGTTATTGCAACCACCCTTCCTATCGAGTGATTGACGGCCAGGTCTACAAGGGTTTCAAACCCCTGCATCAGAAGGACGGCACCCCATTGCCGATCAGCAATCCGGACGACTTCCGGATGCTCGCCGAACGCTGGGGAACCGATGGGCAGTCGATCATCGTGCAGGCGCAGCAAGGTTCGAGCATTGCCTATGAGTATTTCTATCGCATCGACAATGCCGACCTGGCGACCTTCACCGTGCTTAACGAACGTTACGCCAAGGACCAGCAACGCGCCTATTACCTGACCGGCAAGACCCTGCGCTACGTTGGCGATTTTCGGCTGCTGAAGAACTGCCACCCGGCGTTCGACGAGTGCGGCCGCGTGGTTGGCAGCAGCGAAAGCGAGGATGAGTATTTCGCCGTGGACGACCTGTACGTCTACGCCGCCGGGACGCGTCTGCGTGACGCCCACGGCCCGAGTTTCCGCCACTTGGGGTTCGATTATTACCGTGATCAACATCACGTCTACAAACGCCAGAAACGCCTGGATGTCGACGCGGAAAGCTTCGTCGTGACCCAACTCTGTGGCGATGACCTGGACTACTCGCCTGTGCTCGCGGGTGACAGGAAGGGTCCGCTGGGTTCTGGCGGAATCATCGATGCGGCCATGCAACAGGCATGGGCGCCCTACTTCGAGGCTCATCCGCAATTGCAGGGTTACTGGTGGCATCGTATGCAGGTATCGCCTGAAGCTGCAGAAGCGCAAACAGAAACGCCGCCGTTACAAGCCATCGGCCTCGGTTTCGAAGTCGGCCGCCAGGTGTACTTCCATGGCCGCGTTATCAATGGGCTGGACGCTGCAAGTTTCAAATTGCTCGACACACACCTGTGCGGCGACGCCCAGGGGCTTTATCTGATCCCGTTTCATAACGCCGAGACACAAGTGCCCGAACGGTTTTCCCAGGAGCCGGTTGAGCACTTCCGCTCACTCGGCGGGCCCTATCTCACCGACGGCAAAACCGTGTTCTGCCACCGGGTCTTCTACCATCCCCCTGAACCGATTCGTAAGGCTCAGGTAGGCAGTTTCGAGTCTTGCGGGCATGGTTGGGCCAAGGATCGGGACGCGGTTTATTACTACGGCGAGGCGAAAAAAAAGCTGCATCCTTGCGACACTCGCATTCTCGGTACCTATGCCGTTAGCCCCACGCTGATCTTCTCGGAAGGCAAGTGGCTGGATGTGGCGTTCGAGCCTGACGAAGTCCGCGTGCCGCATCCCGATTTCCTGCAATTGGGTAGACGCAAACTGTTCTGCCATCGGCGGCCGCTGAGTGCCAAGCGTATCGACCTGGGCACGTTGGAATTCCTGACGGAGCGTCATGCCCGAGACAAGCACCGAATCTACCACTACGACGGCTATGCGAGCCTGACCGAGGTCGATGAAGCGCATTATCAGCAATCCCTTCGTGAGCCGTCCCATTCATAGCCGTCGGCGATGTTCTATCATGAGCCAGCGCTCATGACGCGCATCCTGAAATCGCCGGATACCCTTCACATGAGAGACCTGCCGCCGACCGCTACACTACGAGCCTTTGAAGTCGCCACCCGCCATGCGACCTTTACCGCAGCCGCGCAAGAGTTGCATGTCACCCAAAGCGCGGTCAGTCACCAGCTCAAGCACCTGGAGTCCCTTTGGGGATTGCAACTGTTCGAACGTGGCAAGTCACTGCGCCTCACCGCCGCAGGGGCCACGCTGGCGCCCATCGTGCGCGAGTTCTTCATGAGCCTCGAAGCGACCCTGGGCGATCTGCGCGAGCAGAAAGGCAGGGTTCGACTCGAAGTCAGCACCACGTATTCCTTCGCACTGAAATGGCTGCTGCCCCGCTTGCCGAATCTCTCCCGCCTGCACCCGGAATTATTGGTCTCGCTGGACACCACCGACAAGATCATCCACTTCTCCAGTGCCCAGGCCGACGTGGCGATCCGGCTCGGCAAGGGCAACTACCCTGGCCTGTATTCGGAATTTCTCTTCGGCGAGCAGGTTTTTCCGGTGGTCAGTCCTGACTTGCTGCAGCGCTTCGGGACGCCACGCAGCCCTGCCGAATTGTTGCACTACCCGTTGCTGACCCGGGATGGCGCCGAGCTGGTGCCGAAATGGGAGATGTGGTTCGAGAAGGTCGGGCTGGAATTCTTGCCCCTCAAGGAAAGCGTCAGGTTCGGCGACACCAACATGACGGTCGAGGCAGCCCTGCTCGGCCAGGGCGTTGCCTTGGTGCGCAGCGGGCATGTCGAAAGCGAAATCAGCGATGGCCGCCTGGTGCGGCTGTTCGACGTGCCATTCCCGTCACCACTGGCCTACTATTTTGTCTGTCCCAAGGGCATCGAATCGCAGCCGCATATCGTCAGCTTCCGCCAATGGTTGATCGGCGAGGCGTCGACCGTCCAACGCGCTTATGAAAATGCATGAGGTTTTACTCATGAAACGATGAGGAGACTTCGCTGTAGTACAGGCATCTGCGCCGCCTAGAATGGCGCATGCCTATCCATATCATTTCACTGGTTCTTTTCGCCGCGCTCCTGCATGCCAGCTGGAACGCCTTGCTGCGCGGCGGTGCCGATCGGCTGTGGTCAATGACGATCATGTGCATCGCCATCGCCGTGACCTGCGTCGTCGCCGCAGCATTCATGGTCCCACCGGCTGCCGCCAGTTGGGGTTATGCGGTGCTTTCAGCCGTACTGCACGTCGGCTACAACCTGTTCCTGGTGCGCAGCTACCGGGTCGGCGACCTGGGACAGGTCTATCCGATTTCCCGTGGCTCATCACCGGCACTGATCGCCCTGGGCGCCGCCGTCTTCGCCGGAGAAAGCATCGCCCCCGGCGTCCTGCTGGGGATTGCGCTGGTGTCCGGCGGGATCATTTCCCTGGCCTTCAGGGGCCGCCAACTGTCGGTGCCCAGCCTGCCCTACGCGCTGGGCACCGGCTGTTTCATCGCCGCCTATAGCGTCGTCGACGGCATCGGTGCCAGGCTCTCCGGCGCGCCGCTCGCCTATACCGTCTGGATGTGCGCCTTGTGGGGCGTGATGATGCCGATGGTCTACATCGGCCTGCGCGACGCACGCAGCCTGTTCTCCGTCCGCCCCGGAATATTCAGCGCCGCGGCCGGCGGGCTGGTCTCCTTGCTGGCCTATGGAATAGTCATCTACGCCATGAACGAAGCGCCCCTGGGGGCGGTATCGGCATTGCGTGAAACCAGCGTGCTGTTTGCGGCGCTGATCGGCGCCATCTTCCTCGGCGAGACACTCACCGCCCGCCGGATCCTGGCGTGCGCAGTGATCGTCAGCGGCACCATCATCATCGGCTGACACATCCGACTGCTCAGGAGGGCTATTCACCATGGTCAATGACCCGCAGGCACCGCTGATCCTGATAACCGGCGGAAGTCGCGGAGTGGGCGCCGCCACCGCGCGGCTAGCCGCCGCACAAGGCTACGACGTCGCGATCAGCTACGTTGCCAACGAGCCCGCAGCGCTGGCAGTGGCGGCGGATGTGGAAGCACTCCATCGGCCCGATTCTCTGCGCCCAGCAGGCAGTCAAACGCATGGCGTACCGGCATAACGGCCCGGGCGGCGCGATCATCAACGTCTCTTCGGCATCGGCGCGCCTGGGCAGTCCCAACGAATATGTCGATTACGCGGCGTCAAAAGGCGCCTTGGAGACCTTCACCATCGGCCTCGCCAAAGAAGTGGCCCGGGAAGGCATACGCGTCAACTGCATTCGCCCCGGACACATCTACACCGAAATGCACGCCAGCGGCGGCGAGCCGGGGCGGGTTGATCGGGTGAAGGACTCGATTCCCATGGGTCGGGGCGGCCAACCGGAGGAAGTGGCACGGGCGATTTTGTGGCTGGCGGGTGGAGAGGCGTCGTTTGTGACGGGGACGTTTCTTGATGTGACTGGGGGGAAATGAGTTTTGCGCGGGTGAAACGCTGAGGAGCCTAACGCTGTTCACCCAAGAGAAACGGCAGACCCGTGGCGAGGGAGCTTGCTCCCGCTCGACTGCGAAGCAGTCGTAAAACCAGCGGGTGCGGTGGGTCTGATGCTCCGCGCTCGGCAGATCAGGGCGCGTCCGGTACTTCTTTCCAGCCCTTCTTCAAATAGACATCAGCGACAATTTTGCGGATAAAAAAGCAATATCCAATGGGGAGGCACATAACGGGTATACCCATCCAAGGTGGGCCCGCTATGACCCCCAAGCCAATCGCAATTACCCAGATCAATAGATGGGACCAGAGTTGCGCAAAAAACAGATAGATAGGGCCAAGAAAAAGGATCGCTAAAACCTGGAATGCACCAACTTCCTCTGTTTCATTATTTTCTGGATTCTTAAAATAACGTGCCACGCCAATTCCCTAGAGAAAATTTCTACTTCTGTTGTATCTGCACAATCCGCTCAAGCTTGAGTGCGTCACACTACGTCAATCGTCGCTTGTACACCTATGGGTGTGCCTGAGGATGAGGCGAGTTCGATCAAGCCAAGGCCCTCCGGACTTTTACTCTCCATATCAGAAATCAAAAGCCCAGCGGGTGGGCTGGGCTTGATGTTCAATCCTTTTTAGGGGTCGGCGCCGGAGGTGGTGCCTTAGGGGGCTGAGGTGGTAATACGCTTCTAGTCCGATCAGGATTCACGTTCATTCCGTCATTAACGTGCTTGCGCTCCAAGATCATTGGACGCCCATTTTGATCATTCATTTCGGTTTCCCCTGCGGCTCTAGAAATTCGACCCATTGAACATCAGTATTTGCAACCATGAGGAACGATACTCCGTCCTGAGGCTGAGCATCCTCACCAACGATCCATGTTGGGTACTGCATAACAAAATGTCCATTTTCTGGCTCTGCAGGCCATGCGTATGGATACCCCATTAGCCTACGTCCATCTTTGAGATTGAGCACAATTCCGCGATCGGAAAATCGTAGGAAGGCGAACCTCCATTCGCCAACAGATGCCCTAGAGGTAAGGCCGACCCGTCGAGCTAATTTATAGAGCAAGTCATGCTGGGAAAGATAGGCTAACGAGAGGCCAATGATGATTGCCAGCGCGAGCGACCATGTGATGGCGACATTTGTTGTCCATATACCGAACGAATGCCACTGCCCCGCCCACAGAGCGACTCCAGCAACCACGTCGACAATGAATTTGATCGACGCAGTACAAATCAAGGCCTGAATCACCTGCTCAAACTGTGCGGGTTTTTTCGCATCTGCTAACCAATAGAAAACGACCGTCGCCAGAAATCCGGGCAAAAGCGCCTGTAAGACCGGTAATAGCTTTCCTGCAACGTCTTCCATACTGGCGATCTCTGAGCAAGTCCCTCGAGCATAGCGTCAGGCTGTTGGGATAACCAGCCTGGACGAAAGCCCAGTAACTGGATTGGATCCGAAAGTAGTAGCGTTGTGCCTCCAAACCAACCGAGGCGGCACCGCTATGGCGCGAGTAATCGAAGAGACAGTCCAGTACCTGAAAAAGACGCCGAAGACCGTCCTAGGCGGCGCCGTCTGGGACACGCTTTACCAGATATCAAGCACTGTTCCGGTATCTGGAATCTATCGTTGCGAGGGATGTGGCGACGAAATCACCTCAAACAAAGACGATCGCTTCCCCCCACAAAACAAGCATCAGCACACCAACACAAAAAAGGTTGAGTGGCGCCTGATCGTCGAAACCCAAACTAAAGGCTGAAGGATTTCCCCCAGCCCTTTACCCGCAAGCCCAAGGACTGGGATGCGCCAATTTCGGCGCGCGTGTGACCTCGAGGTCAATGTGAACGAAGACAGCGCAACATGGAATTATGAAGCTGGCCCAACCGACGCAATGAAGCAAGAGATCGGTCAAATCGTGATAAATCACGCGCTATGCGACCCTTCGCTTTATTCATTGTTTCATGCGTTATCAGGCATCAATGAGGCTACAGCAAAGGTCATGGTGAGAGCTCTAAGACTGAAAAATGGAGGCCTTATTGAGCTTATAAAAGCGTTCAAAAAAGAAAAAGAATCACAAATTCATCCAGAGCTATCGAAGCGAATAACCGAATGCCTTTCGGCGTATGACCAGCTCTCCAAAGCCAGAAATCTGATAGCTCACTGGCAGTGGGGTCTCTCGCCCTGTGGCGAAGATAATGCTATGACCTCTAATTTTCTAGGGATGAACCATGGGGATCCTAGTGCAGATAGAAACCACACACTAGGATCCTTAAAAGCAACCTCTTGGGGATTAATGCAAGTCAACGTGCTGATGGCACTGGTATCGTCTTTTATAGCGGGAAATATTCCAGACACATTCATTGATCTGACTCTGTCAGGTGTCGATGACGTACTTAACAAGACGCGTCAGGCTCTGCTTGACATACCAGATGTTTCGGCTGAAGAACTGCCATAATCCGGAAAACCTCTTCCAACAGGTGACTGGACATTAACGGATCGTAGAGGCTGTAGATGTACTCCATGGCAGCCTCAGTCATCGCGCTAGTAACGCTCACTTGCCCTAGCTCTTGAGGCGGACGACTTGCAAAGCGCGCAAGGCCGGCAAGGCTTTGCGCGTTCAACCAATCCGTTAAATCGCTCATGCCTTTTCTCCTGCGGTTTGACCGCGACATGTGTGTATCTTTGCATTTCTGTGTCTGAGGACCAGGCGTGTTCGGTCGAGCCAAGGCCCGCCGAGGACTATGATTTCGCTCGGCCTGCCGTACAGGTGGTGAAGTAAGAAAGGGCCCCTTCGGGCCAGCTTAGAATGTGCCAGGGCAACCCGGTCGCTTCGCACATCGCCAAGTCACGCGGCGGAGGCCTGTTGGTGGCGTCCGGGTGCGAGTGAGCAATGCCGATCACTTCGCCCAGGTCTTCAGCCGCAGCGTACTGCTCCGGATCGATGCGGAATTCCTGGCTTGGCTCGTTCGCGGTGTTGGTGCACGGGAAATACTGCTGCTTCCGGCCTAGGGCCAGCAGCAGCCCGCAGCACTCTTTCGGGTACTCGGCCGCGGCGTGCGCCTGGATCGCGCTAGTGACAATGGCAACGCCTTCGGATGCTTTCTTGGCGCGCTTGCTGGGGAAGACTGGGAATTGCAGCCCTCAGGGAAGAAATGGCCAAACGCTGGTTGTGTGTATGGACCCAAAAGAACAATCGCGTGGCGGGTCCTGGACGCCCAATATTTCGGACTGGCCCAACGACGCCGTCGTGTGTTCGTTGTCGCAAGTGCTCGAGACGGGTTCGATCCCGCCGAGGTTCTTTTTGAGCGAGAAGGCGTGCGCCGGGATACTGCGCCGCGCCTAGGCCAGGGGGTGAGGGCAATGATACGACGGTTCACCGCATGAATGACTCCGGCCTGGAAGAAAGCGCGCATCCGAGCGGCGAAGAAGTGGCAGGAGAAATTCTTGCGGCCGGCACATGACGGCTTTGCCAGAATCCGAATTCACGACTTGAAGCACACCTTGGAAGAAGGCTGCGTGCGGCTGGCGTGACTGAGGAGGATCGCAAAGCGTTGCTCGGCCACAAGAACGGGAGCATCACCAGCCACTACTCGGCAGCTGAGTTGGATCAGCTCATTGCGGCGGCAAATAAGGTATCAGCAACCGACTCGCGCGCACCAGCACTGACGATTCTGAAAAGGAGGGAAGCATGACCGAAAATGCAAAGGTCACTCGGAAAGTCACTATGGCAGAAACAACAAAGCCGCTCGAAAGCGGCTAAGTCATTGAAAAATATGGTCGGGACGGAGTGATTCGAACACTCGACCCCTAGCACCCCATGCTAGTGCGCTACCGGACTGCGCTACGCCCCGACTAGGCGTGAATCTTGTTCCGTTTCTCAACGGAACGCTCAGGAATATATCGCAAGCTTTTGAAAACTGGAAGTATTTAAAAGCAGAAATTTATTTCTTGAGCACCACCAGCACATCTTCCAGCTCGGCGATCATCTGGCGGATCATTTGTTTGTACTGGGTTGTGTCGTCTTTGGCCTCATCACCGGAGAGGCGCAGGCGCGCGCCGCCGATGGTGAACCCTTGGTCGTACAACAGCGCGCGGATCTGGCGGATCATCAGCACGTCCTGGCGCTGATAATACCGGCGGTTTCCGCGGCGCTTGACCGGGTTGAGTTGAGGAAACTCCTGCTCCCAATAGCGCAGCACGTGCGGTTTTACCGCACACAGCTCGCTGACTTCACCGATGGTGAAGTAGCGTTTGCCTGGGATGACGGGTAGCTCGTCGTTATGACTTGGTTCCAGCATAAGCCTCAACTCGGGCCTTCAACTTCTGCCCTGGACGAAAGGTGACCACACGGCGAGCCGTGATCGGGATTTCTTCTCCCGTTTTCGGATTGCGGCCAGGCCGCTGGCGTTTGTCCCGAAGGTCGAAATTGCCGAAACCGGACAATTTGACCTGTTCGTTGTCTTCGAGAGCGTGCCTGATTTCTTCGAAAAACAGTTCGACCAATTCTTTGGCCTCCCGTTTATTCAGGCCCAACTCCTCATACAGACGTTCCGCCATCTCAGCTTTCGTCAGAGCCCCCATACGTCACTTCCTTAACGTGGCGTTCAACCTGTGTTCGAGCGAGGTGAGGATATTCTGCGTTGCGGTATTCACCTCATCGTCGTTAAGAGTGCGCGATGGATGCTGCCAGGTCAAGCCGACTGCAAGGCTTTTTCTATGCGGATCAATGCCTTTACCCTGATACACGTCAAATAGCCTGAGGTCCGTCAGCCATTCGCCTGCATTTTCACGGATTACTGCCAGTACGTCGCTGGATGCGACGCTGACATCGGCCACCAGGGCAAGGTCACGACGCACTTCAGGAAAGCGCGACAACTCCTGGAATTTCGGCATTTTTCCTTGAGCGACTTCGGCCAGCACCAGCTCGAAAACGAAGACCGGACGGTCGAGGCCCAGGGTCTTCGACAATTCAGGGTGAATCGCCCCGACATAACCGACTTCGCGCCCGTCTCGCTCGATGCGTGCGGTTTGGCCCGGGTGCAGCGCCGGATGCTTGCCCGGCACGAAGGTGAATGCGTCAAGCGCGCCGGCGAAGCCCAGCACCGCTTCCACGTCAGCCTTGACGTCGAAGAAGTCGACGACATCGCGACCTTGCGCCCAGCCTTCCGGCAGGCGGCTGCCACAGACGACACCGGCCAGCATTGGCTCTTGCTTCAAGCCGTCCAGTTGCCCAACGAAGCGCAGGCCACTTTCGAACAGACGCACGCGGTCCTGCTGGCGGTTCAGGTTGTGCTGCAACGACTTGACGAGGCCCGGCCACAAGGACGAACGCATGGCCGCCATGTCGTTGGAGATCGGGTTGGCCAGCAGCAGCGGTTCGACGCCCGGGCTGAACAGCTCGAACTGGCGCGGATCGATGAAGCTGTAGGTGATCGCTTCCTGATAACCACGGGCCACCAGCAGGCGGCGCAGTTCCGGCAGCTCGCTGCGCGCTTCAGCCTTGGCCTGTGGGGCCAGGCGGGCTTGCGGGTAGCGAACCGGCAGACGGTTGTAGCCGTACAGGCGGGCCAGTTCTTCGATCAGGTCGACTTCCAGGCTGATATCGAAGCGGTGGCTCGGCACTTCAACCTGCCACTGCCCTTGCCCATCGGCGCGGATGCCCAGGCCCAGGGCGCTAAGCAGGCGCTCGACTTCGGCCGAGTCCATTTCCATGCCCAGCATCTGGGTGATGCGTTGGGCACGCAGGGTCACCGGCGCGATCTTCGGCAAATGCTGCTCGCTGACCGTTTCGATGATCGGGCCGGCTTCGCCACCGGTGATTTCCAGCAGCAGGCCAGTGGCGCGCTCCATGGCTTCACGGGCTAGTTGCCAGTCCACGCCACGCTCGTAGCGGTGCGAGGCGTCGGTGTGCAGGCCGTAGGAACGAGCCTTGCCAGCGACAGCGATCTGGTCGAAGAACGCGCTTTCGAGGAACACGTCACGGGTTGTCTTGGAGACGCCACTGTGCTCGCCGCCCATCACGCCGGCAATCGCCAGGGCGCGGGTGTGGTCGGCAATCACCAGTGTGTCGCTGCGCAGGGTCACTTCCTGGCCGTCGAGCAGCACCAGCTTCTCGCCTTCGTCGGCCATGCGCACGCGGATGCCGCCGTTGATTTCAGCCAGGTCGAACGCGTGCAGCGGCTGGCCCAGTTCGAGCATCACATAGTTGGTGATGTCGACGGCCGCGTCGATGCTGCGCACGTCGGCGCGCCGCAGGCGCTCGACCATCCACAGCGGGGTCGGCTTCGACAGGTCGACGTTACGGATCACACGACCCAGGTAACGCGGGCATGCGGCCGGCGCGAGAACTTCAACCGGGCGGACTTCATCATGCACCGCCGGAACGACCGCGACCGCAGGGCGGGTGACCGGAGCGTCATACAAGGCGCCCACTTCGCGCGCCAGACCGGCGAGGGACAGGCAGTCGCCACGGTTCGGCGTCAGGTCGACTTCGATGCTGGCATCGTCCAGGCCCAGGTACACACGAATGTCCTGGCCAACCGGTGCGTCGCCCGGCAGTTCCATCAGGCCGTCATTGCCTTCGCCGATCTGCAGCTCGGCCTGGGAGCACAACATGCCGTTGGATTCGACGCCGCGCAGCTTGGCTTTCTTGATCTTGAAGTCGCCCGGCAGTTCGGCGCCGATCATGGCGAACGGGATCTTCAGGCCCGGGCGCACATTGGGCGCGCCGCAGACGACCTGGAAGGTCTCCGTGCCATTGCTGACCTGGCAAACCCGCAGTTTATCGGCGTCCGGGTGCTGCTCGGTGCTCAGCACCTCGCCCACGACCACACCGCTGAACTCACCGGCGGCCGGCGTCACGCTATCGACCTCAAGGCCGGCCATCGACAGGCGAGCAACCAGCTCGTCCTGGCTTACCTGCGGGCTTACCCAGCCGCGCAGCCATTGTTCACTGAATTTCATCCTGCTCCCCTTAATAAATTCGTTACCGACTGCGACCTAGCGAAATTGCGCAAGGAATCGCAAGTCGTTGTCGAAGAACAGGCGCAAGTCATTCACACCGTAACGCAGCATGGCCAGGCGCTCGACGCCCATGCCGAAGGCAAAGCCGGAGAACTCTTCCGGATCGATCCCGGACATGCGCAGCACGTTCGGATGAACCATGCCGCAGCCCATGACTTCCAGCCAGCCGGTCTGTTTGCAGACACGGCAGCCTTTGCCGCTGCACATCACGCATTCCATGTCGACTTCCGCCGATGGCTCGGTGAACGGGAAGTACGAAGGGCGGAAACGCACGGCCAGTTCTTTTTCGAAGAACACCCGCAGGAACTCTTCGATAGTGCCTTTCAGGTCGGCGAAATTGATGTCGCGATCCACCAACAGGCCTTCAACCTGATGGAACATCGGCGAGTGGGTGATATCGGAGTCGCTGCGGTACACACGGCCTGGGCAGACGATGCGGATCGGCGGCTGCTGCGATTCCATGGTGCGGACCTGTACCGGCGAGGTATGGGTGCGCAACAGCATGTTCGCATTGAAATAGAAGGTGTCATGCATCGACCGGGCCGGGTGATGGCCTGGGATGTTGAGCGCTTCGAAGTTGTGGTAGTCGTCTTCGACCTCAGGGCCTTCGGCGATGCCATAGCCGATATGGGTGAAGAACTGCTCGATGCGCTCCAGGGTGCGGGTCACCGGATGCAAGCCACCGGAAGTCTGGCCACGGCCAGGCAGGGTCACGTCGATGGACTCGGCGGCGAGTTTGGCAGCCAGATCCGCCTCCTCGAACAACGCCTTGCGCGCATTGAGGACCTCTGTAACACGCTCCTTGGCGACGTTGATCAGCGCACCGACCTGCGGACGCTCTTCAGCCGGCAGGTTCCCCAGGGTCTTCATCACCTGAGTCAACTCGCCTTTCTTGCCAAGGTAGTGAACCCGGATTTGCTCCAGGGCATTGATATCTTCAGCGCTTTGCACAGCCTCTAGTGCTTGAGCGACCAGCGCGTCCAGGTTTTCCATGTACAGACTCCAGATACAAAATAGGGGAAGAGCTTTAAGGCTCTTCCCCTATTTAAGACGTTTGACACCTGGGCCCACAGAGGTGAGCCCTGGTGACTGCCGGGGGTACTTAAGCCAAGGTGGCTTTAGCTTTCTCGACAATCGCAGCAAACGCCGCTTTTTCGTTCACTGCCAGATCAGCCAGAACCTTGCGGTCGATCTCGATGGACGCTTTTTTCAGGCCAGCGATGAAACGGCTGTAGGACAGACCGTTAACACGAGCACCAGCATTGATACGAGCGATCCACAGAGCGCGGAACTGACGTTTTTTCTGACGACGGTCACGGTAGGCGTATTGGCCTGCCTTGATTACCGCTTGCTTGGCAACACGGAATACGCGGGAACGCGCGCCGTAGTAGCCTTTAGCAAGTTTCAGAATTTTTTTGTGACGCTTACGGGCAATGACGCCACGCTTTACACGAGCCATGAGTTACTTCCTCTATTCTTGATCCAAAAATTAACGAAGGCGCAGCATGCGCTCGACTTTTGCCACGTCAGACGGATGCAGCAAGCTGCTACCGCGCAGTTGACGCTTACGCTTGGTCGACATTTTGGTCAGGATGTGGCTCTTGAAAGCGTGCTTGTGCTTGATACCGTTAGCAGTTTTCAGAAACCGCTTAGCAGCACCACTTTTAGTCTTCATCTTTGGCATGTTCGGATACTCCGCATTCAGTTGATAAACATAATCGCAAGGCCTGCCGTGCCCTGTTGATTACTTCTTCTTTTTCGGGGCGATGACCATGATCAGCTGGCGTCCTTCCATCTTAGGATGCTGTTCGACCGAACCGTACTCGAGCAGGTCTTGTTCAACCCGCTTGAGGAGTTCCATCCCGAGCTCCTGGTGGGCCATCTCACGGCCGCGGAATCGCAAGGATACCTTGGCCCTGTCCCCGTCACTCAGGAAACGTACCAGGTTGCGCAGTTTTACCTGGTAATCCCCTTCCTCCGTCCCTGGACGAAACTTGATTTCTTTTACCTGAATCTGCTTCTGGTTTTTCTTCGCCGCGGCAATCTGCTTCTTCTTTTCGAAGATCGACTTGCCGTAGTCCATCACCCGGCAAACGGGTGGGACTGCGTCCGCGGAAATTTCCACCAGATCAAGCTTGGCTTCTTCAGCAATACGAAGCGCTTCATCAATCGAGACGATGCCAATCTGCTCGCCATCAGCGCCAATTAACCGAACCTCGCGTGCCGAGATATTCTCGTTGATCGGGGCTTTCGGTGCAGCTCGTTTATCTTGTCTCATTTCACGCTTAATAATAATTACTCCGAATCTGGGCGACCACGCCGGGAAACCGCTTGCGCGAGAAACTCAGCGAATTCGGCGACGGGCATCGAGCCCAGGTCAGCACCTTCACGAGTACGCACAGCGACAGTCTGCATCTCGACCTCCCGATCTCCAATAACCAAGAGAAAGGGAACCTTGAGCAAAGTATGCTCGCGGATTTTAAAGCCGATCTTTTCATTTCTCAAGTCGGACTTGGCACGAAATCCGCTTTGGTTGAGAGTTTTTTCGACTTCAGCGGCAAAATCTGCCTGTTTATCAGTGATATTCATGATCACTGCCTGGGTCGGCGCCAGCCACGCGGGGAACGCACCCTCGTAGTGTTCGATCAGGATACCGACGAAACGCTCGAAGGAACCGAGGATCGCGCGGTGAAGCATGACCGGGTGCTTGCGGCTGTTGTCTTCGGACACATATTCAGCGCCCAGACGGATCGGCAGGTTAAAATCGAGCTGCAGGGTACCACACTGCCAGACGCGACCAAGGCAATCTTTCAGCGAGAATTCGATCTTCGGACCGTAGAAAGCGCCCTCGCCCGGCTGCAGATCGTACGCAAGGCCCGCGCTGTCGAGCGCAGCGGCCAGGGCTGCTTCGGCGCGATCCCACAGTTCGTCGGAGCCGACGCGTTTTTCCGGACGAGTGGACAGCTTCATCTCGACTTCGGTGAAGCCGAAGTCCCGGTAGACGTCCATGGTCAGCTTGATGAACGCGGCGGATTCGGCCTGCATCTGTTCTTCGGTGCAGAAAATGTGGGCGTCGTCCTGGGTAAAGGCCCGCACGCGCATGATGCCGTGCAGCGCACCCGATGGCTCGTTGCGGTGGCAGGCACCGAACTCGGCCAGGCGCATCGGCAACTCACGGTAGCTTTTCAGGCCCTGGTTGAACACCTGCACGTGGCACGGGCAGTTCATCGGCTTGATGGCGTAGTCGCGGTTTTCCGACTGGGTGGTGAACATGTTGTCGGCGTAGTTGGCCCAGTGCCCGGATTTCTCCCACAGGCTACGGTCAACCACTTGCGGCGTCTTGATCTCCAGGTAGCCGTTTTCGCGCTGGACCTGGCGCATGTATTGCTCAAGCACCTGATACAGCGTCCAGCCATTCGGGTGCCAGAACACCATGCCCGGGGATTCTTCTTGGGTGTGGAACAGGCCGAGGCGCTTGCCGATCTTGCGGTGGTCGCGTTTTTCTGCTTCCTCGATGCGCTGGATGTAGGCCGCCAGCTGCTTCTTGTCGGCCCAGGCGGTGCCGTAGACGCGCTGCAACTGTTCGTTTTTCGCATCGCCACGCCAGTAGGCGCCGGACAGCTTGGTCAGCTTGAAGGACTTCAGGAAACGGGTGTTCGGCACGTGCGGGCCGCGGCACATGTCGACGTATTCTTCGTGGTAGTACAGGCCCATGGCCTGTTCGTCCGGCATGTCTTCCACCAGACGCAACTTGTAGTCCTCGCCACGGGCCTTGAAGACTTCAATGACTTCGGCGCGCGGGGTGACCTTCTTGATGACGTCGTAGTCTTTCTCGATCAACTGCTGCATGCGCTGTTCGATGGCGGCCATGTCGTCCGGGGTAAAAGGACGCTCGAAGGCGATGTCGTAATAAAAGCCTTCGTCGATGACCGGACCGATGACCATTTTCGCGCTCGGATACAGCTGCTTGACCGCATGGCCAACCAGGTGCGCGCAAGAGTGGCGAATGATCTCCAGCCCCTCTTCGTCCTTGGGCGTGATGATTTGCAGCGTGGCATCGCTGTCGATGACATCGCTGGCATCGACCAGCTTGCCATTGACCTTGCCGGCCAGGGTGGCCTTGGCCAGGCCCGCGCCGATGGATGCGGCGACCTCGGCTACGGAAACCGGGTGGTCGAATGAACGTTGACTGCCGTCGGGAAGAGTAATAGTTGGCATGGCGCCTCCTCTCCTAGTGGTGACCCCTACCAAAGGTCACGTGGGTTGGGATGAGCCAGTACAAGATCCAGTCCAGGCCGTTCAATGAAGAACGCCTGCCTTACAGCGGCAGGAGCCTTGCGGCCAACCGGGAAACCGAACCAGAGTGACTGGGATTCAAATCAGGGTTGATCGAACATTTACCGCCGCCGGGGCCTGTTGCCTCCGGAGCCTGAGAAATACCCGAGCCCGGCATCCTAGCACAGATGAACGGTCATCGCCGCGCCTGGATCGAAGCCGGCGTAAACTGACGATTTTTATGCCAGAGTGCTGAACCGAAGCGTCTGCAACGCCTCAGATAACAAGACATCGACCCACAAAGGAGCATCCCCGCATGCGTCTGAACACCCTATTGGCAGTAGTCGCCCCCCTCGCCCTGCTGCTTCCGCTGAGTGCCCACGCCGAATGGCCCAAGGGCGAGCGCGAAAAATACATGGCACAGTGCACTCAAGCGGCGACCCCGCAGATTGGCGCAGCGGCGGCCAAGGCCCACTGCGCTTGTGGTGCGGACGCGATCAAATCCTACCCGGCGAGCGATATCCAGGCGCTGATGGACAATAAGGCCACCCCTGAACTGCAGCAGAAAGCACTCGGTCAGATCGCCAAATGCAAGGCCAATCCACCCGCAAAAAAATGAGTGATCGAGCCCCCAGAGACGGCTCAGAGCAGCTGAAAAGGCTTGGATAAGCGGCTTTTTTCAGGATTTATTCAGGTTTTACAGCTTTTTTTATCGTCTTTACGTTCGGCTGAAAGCCTTTGAAACCGGGCCTTCCAGCCGGTTCAGGGGGTAAAGGAAACACGACTGATTGGCAAACAGCTCGTCCGGGGGGCTCCCAAATCGAACATTTCGACTATGATACCCGGGTGTGCCCAGTTGGCCTGAGCAGCACAGTACACTGAAAATATATGTTTCTTGGAGATACACCATGTCTAATCGCCAAACCGGCACCGTTAAATGGTTCAACGATGAAAAAGGCTTCGGCTTCATCACTCCTCAAGGTGGCGGTGACGACCTGTTCGTACACTTCAAAGCTATCGAAAGCGACGGTTTCAAAAGCCTGAAAGAAGGCCAGACCGTTTCCTTCGTGGCTGAGAAAGGCCAAAAGGGTATGCAAGCTGCACAAGTTCGCCCAGAGTAATTTCCCGGCGCGCTAAAAAAACCCCGTCCATGTGACGGGGTTTTTTATGGCCTGCTGGAAACCGCCTGTCAGCCGCAGCTCACCCGATTGACCACCAGCTTGGCATCGGTGTTGAGATTGAGGCGATCGGAGCGGTACTCAAGCGTGATCATGTCGTTGGGTTTGAGAATCCGGGCATTCTGCGCGCCGGATCGAGTGCGCGCTTGCTCCAGCAATTGCGGCGAAGCCTGCTTGCCGACGGCAAACTCGGCGGCCTTGGCATCGCAGCGGGTATGACCGGCCTCGGCTGCCACAGGATCAGGCGTCGACTCCGACGTGCTACTGCATCCGCTCAAGAACGTGGCGGCCAACAGAATATTCAATGACACGAGCTTCCAAGGCATGAAGCCTCCTTTTTTCGATGGATAGTAGTGAGCGTGCGACAGCCGGGATGACGCTTGGTTTCAACACCGGCGCTATCATTGCGCCCTCACTGGAAAAACCGGCAGTTTGCCCGAGCACGACCGCCAGTCCAGAGCTGAATCGTGACTGAATATGAACGGTGCTCAATAGATATCGATGTAATCGAAGGGTGGGTTCGGCCAGTTGTCCTTCAGCGCGTTATAGATCTGCATGACCCAGACCTCGTCACTTGCCGCGACCCGGCCAACGTAGCCTGACCCTTTCGCCCATGTCTCGAGCCGGAACCGCAGGCCATCGATTTCAGCACCACCCACGATGCCCGAAGACAGATAGGCGATGCCGTCCTTGGTCACTCGCAGTTGGGTATGCTCGTCATCACTGGCAGAAGCCAGCAATTGGCGAACCGAGTCGAGGGTAAGTCCATCTGGTTTGTTCAGGTCGATCTGCATGCCAGGGCTCCTCGAAAAAATCAAAAGCCAAGTGTCGCATACCGCACTTCTGATGCCTAAGTCGCACTGCCAAACCCGAAGCAAAAATGCTTAACTCAGCCTACTGATCTCCCAACCTGCGAGCCCGACCATGAGCACCGTCAGCATCGAAGCCACCATCAATGCCAAATGGGCCCAGGGCCACAGCTCATACAGCCCGGGCAGCCCTGAGGAACTGGCAATCATCGGCATCGAGTTGTTGGTGAAAGAGCTCGGGACGCAAGGCGCTCAGAACTTCATCCAGCAGGCGTTCGAACGCTACCCGAGCATTATCGAGACGGTTGACTAGACCACCGCAGGCCGGCGCCTGCGGGGTCGCTGCGAGAAGGTCTACTTGAGGCGGGCCAGCCGCTCGGTCAACAGATCGAAGAACCCCTGGGCATCGCCGTCCTTCACCCAGAAGGCATTCTTGGGCGCCTTGAGGCCGTCGTACCAATCGACGACCGTCTGCCCGAACGTCGGGCCTTCACGACTGTCCACCACCAGATTGACCGAACGCCCGGTAAACAACTGCGGCTTTAGCAGATAGGCGATCACGGTCGCATCATGCACCGGCCCGCCGGTCATGCCGTAGTGCTCCATATCGCCCTTGACGTACTCATTGAGAATATTGCCGACCAGCTTGCTGGCGTTGTTGTTCAGCGCGGCGATCTGCTTGAGGCGTGCCTCGCTGGTGAGGATCTTGTGGGTCACGTCCAGTGGCAGATACGTCAGCTTCAGCCCGCTTTTGGCGACTATCTCTGCCGCCTGGGGATCGGCGTACAGGTTGAACTCCGCCACCGGCGTGATATTGCCGCCGTTGAAATGCGCGCCGCCCATGATCACCACTTCCTTGATGCCCTGGACGATGTCGGGCTCCTGGACCAGCGCCAGGGCCAGGTTGGTTTGCGGGCCGAGCATCGCAATGGTGATGCTGTGTGGCTTGGCGGCCTTGAGCGTGTCGATCAGGTAGTTGACGGCATTGCCCTCGGCCAATCCTTTCTTCGGCTCATGCACCTCGACACCGGACAAACCTTCCTTGCCATGGATGTTTTCGGCGTAGATCGGCGTGCGCATCAACGGCTTCGGGGCACCGGCGTACACCGGAACCTCTTCACGCCCGGCCCACTCGCGAGCAAGGCGCGCGTTGCGGGATGTCTTGTCCAGGCGCACGTTGCCGGCAACGGTGGTCAACGCCCGAATATGCAGCTCTTCGGGGGATGCCAGGGCGAACAACAACGCAACAACGTCATCGGCGCCTGGATCGGTGTCGATGATCAGGTCGATTTTTTCCGCCGCCTGGGCGCTTGTAGCCGTGAGCAATGACAAAAGCAGCAGACTCCGCAACAGTTGATGCATTTTCTGAGCATAGCGGTGCATGGCGCACTCCTTGTGCTGGTGGGAAAACCTAGAACGTGACGCCGGCGATCAGCACCACGTTGCAGTATGGAGAACATTCTCCTGTGCGAATGATCGCCCTCGCCTCTCGGCTGAGCGTCTTGAATTGCTCGTGGCTGACCAGCTCCCGCGTGCCCAGCGCGCCTTCGGCATGCAGCGCCTGCAACGTGGCCAGGGCCGACGGTTGTTTATCGAGGATTTCCTGAGCCAGCACATGGCGCTCGACTTGCATTTCGCTGAGCACCACTTTCAAGGTACTGACGAAATCCGGAACCCCATGGGTCAGCGCCAGGTCGATCAACTCGACGTGGGGCGGCACCGGCAGGCCGGCGTCACCGATGACCACCTTGTCGCCATGACCGAGGGAGGCGATCAATCGCGACAGGGCGATGTTCAACAGAGGAGTTTTTTTCATGCTTCGAACGCCTGTACTTCCTGCAGGGTTGGAATGGAAGGCTGAGCGCCCGCGCGGGTGACCGACAGTGCAGCGGCGACCTGGCCGAAACGAATAGCCTCGACCTCATTCTTGCCGCTGGCCAGGGCCGCGGCAAACCCGCCGACAAACGTGTCGCCCGCTGCCGTGGTGTCCACCGCCTTGACCCGCGGCGCCGGGAAATGTTCGAAGCTCGAACCGTTGGCGAACATCAGCCCTTGGGCCCCCAGGGTCACGATCACCTTGCCGGCACCGGCGCCGATCAACTGGGTCGCGGCAGCTTCGGCGTTTTCCAGGGAATCCACCGCCAGGCCGCTGAGGATCGCCGCTTCACTTTCGTTGGGAATCAGGTAATCGACGCAGGCATACCAGTCGGCGGGCAATGCCCGAGAAGCGGGCGCCGGATTGAGGATGACGGTCTTGCCGAGTTCACGACCACGCTTGAGCGCATGGCCCACTGTCGCATCCGGCACTTCGAGCTGGCAGATGATGACCTCGGCGCTTTGCAGCACCGCGTCGAAACTGTCGAGCACAGCCGGCGTCAGCTCACCGTTGGCGCCGGCGACGATCACGATCGCATTCTGGCTGTTGTCATCGACCACGATCAGCGCCACGCCGCTGGAGCCCTCGACGACGCTGACGGCCTGGCAATCAATGCCTTCGGCCACCAGCGCACCGCGCAATTGCTGACCGTAGGCGTCACCGCCGACGCAACCGACCATGGACACTTGCGCCCCGAGGCGCGCGGCAGCCACCGCCTGGTTGGCGCCCTTGCCGCCGGGGATGGTCGAAAACGATTCCCCGATCAGCGTTTCACCGCCACGGGGCAGACGTGGCGCACGCGTCACCAGGTCCATGTTCAGGCTGCCTATTACCACTACTTTTGCTGGCATACATCATTACTCGTCAATTCGGTTCAGCGGTATTGGGCGAATGTACCGGACAGCGGTGCAGTCGATTCTCGCAAGACAATGCTGGGCGTCACGATCCGCTGGTCGGTGGCAAGCGTCGGCGTGGCGATCCGTCGTAGCAGCACTTCAGCCGCCATCTCGCCGAGCTGCAGGATCGACTGCCCCACCGTGGTCAGCGCCGGGTAGACGTAACGGCTCATCTGGATGTCGTCGAAGCCGATGATCGACAGCTCGCCGGGCACCCGCACGTTGCGTTCGGCGGCGGCGCGCAGCGCCCCGATGCCGATCATATCGTTGGCGGCGAAGATCGCGCTGGGCGGCTGCTGCTCAAGCAGTTGCGCCGCCGCGCGATAGCCACCGGTACTGGTGAAATCGCTTTCGAGCATGCGCTCTACGGGCAATTCGATCCCCGCCTCTTTCAGCGCACGGCAGTAACCCGCCAGGCGCATCTGCGCCACGCTGGTGTCCGCCGGCCCACCGATAAAGGCAATGTCGCGGTGCCCCAGCTCCAGCAGGTGCCGGGTCGCCAGGTACGCGCCATATTCGTGGTCGATACGCACCAGGTCGGCGTCCACCCCATCGAGCCCGCGGTCGACGATCACCATGGGCGTGCGCACGTTGGCCAAGCCCTCGGCCAGGCCGACATCGCCGCCGGCCGACGCCACGATCAAGCCGTCGATGCGTTTTTCCAACAGCACCCGCAGGTAACTGCGCTGCTTGTCCGGGTTGTCGTCGGAATTGCACAGGATCACGCAATAGCCATTGCGCTCGCAGTAATCCTCGATCCCACGGGCCAGTTCGGCGAAGTACGGGTTGAGGCTGTTGGGCACCAGCAGGCCGATAGTCGCTGTGGTCTTGGCCTTGAGTGAACGCGCCACCGCGCTGGGCACGTAGTCCAATCGCTCGATGGCCGCCTCGACTTTGCGTCGCACCTCGTCACTGACCGGTCGCGTCTTGTTCACCACGTGGGACACCGTCGTGTAGGAGATCCCCGCGAGCGCCGCCACATCCTTGATCGTTGCCATGCTTCAAGCCCGCCGACTGGCGCGCTGGCTGCGGTACGTATCGAGCACCACCGCCACCACGATCACCGCGCCGGTAATGATCCTTTTGGTCGGCTCGGTCGCGCCGATCTGGGCCAGGCCCGCCGCCAGCACCGAAATGATCAGCACGCCGAAGAAGGTACTGATGACCGAGCCACGCCCGCCCATCAGGCTCGTACCGCCGATGACCACCGCGGCGATGACTTGCAGCTCAAGCCCTGAACCGGCGTTGGGATCGGCCGCCTCCAGGCGCGAAATCTGGAACAGCGCGGCGACACCGGCGAGCAGCCCCATCAGGCTGAACACCAGGATCTTGTAGGGTTTGGGATTGATGCCGGCCAGGCGCACAGCCTCTTCGTTGGTGCCGATGCCGATCAGGTAGCGACCGAACACGGTACGGGTCAGCACGGCCTGGGCAATGAAAATCACCAGCAAGGCAATGATGAACGAAGGGGAAATACCGAAGGCGATCGGGTTGGACAACCAGGCGAAGGAGTCGCCGATATAGGCGGTCCGCGAGCCGGTCATCTGGTACGCCAGGCCACGGGCCATTTCCAGCACGCCCAGCGAGACGATGAACGACGGGATGCGCCACGCTACGGTAATCGAACCGGTCACCGTCCCGGCCAGCGCCGCCACGGCCATGCCGAGCAAGGCCGACGGCCAGACACTCCAGCCCCAGCCGAGCACCGCCACGCTGACGGTCGAGGCCGCCAGCGCCAGCACCGAGCCCACCGACAGGTCGATGCCGCCGATGATCAGGATGAACGTCATGCCGACCGCCAGTACCATCAAATCCGGAATCTGGTTGGCAAGGGTGCTGAAGGTGTCGTAGGAAAGGAAATGGCTGCTCAGGACCGAGAACAGCGCGACCATGGCCAGCAAGGCGCCGGCCAGGCCCAGGTAGGTGCCAAGGCCATAAAAGTTGCCATTCGATTTGCCGACGGCAGGAGCGGTTTTCATGAGAGTTCCCTAGGCGCTGCTTCGTTGAGCAACGCATCACGTTTCTGGTAGCCGGCGAACGCGGCGGCAAGCAAGTCATCCTGGGTCCAGCTGTCGCGCTCGAAGGTGTCGATCAGGCGCCCGGCGGACAGCACGCCGATCCGGTCGCAGATCAGCATCAGCTCCCGCAGGTCACTGGACACCACGACCAGCGCCTTGCCCTGGCGAGTCAACTCACCGAGCAGTGCATAAATGTCGAATTTGGCGCCGACGTCGATGCCCCGGGTCGGCTCGTCGAACAGCAATACCGAGCAGTCGCGTTCGAGCCAGCGGCCGATCACCACCTTCTGCTGGTTGCCGCCGGACAGTTCCGACACCAGCTGCGTCGGGCTGGAGCTGCGGATGCGCATGGCATCGATCTGCCGCTGCGCCAGCGAGAGTTCCTCGCTGCCGTTGACGAAACCGCCACTGGAAATCTCCGGCATGTTGCCCAAGGCAATATTGGCCGCGATGGATTGAGTCAGCAGCAAGCCTTCGCCCTTGCGATCCTCGGTAATCAAGGCGATGCCATGGGCCACCGCGTCGGACGGCGAGCGAATGCTCACCACCTGCGCCGGTGAACCCAGCGCCACCGTGCCGCTGTCGGCCGCATCGGCGCCGAATATCAGCCGCAACAGCTCGGTGCGCCCTGCCCCGATCAGGCCGGAAATACCGAAGATTTCCCCGCTGCGAACTTCAAAGGACACATCGCGAACCTTGTCGGAACGGCTCAGCCCCTTGACCGTCAGTGCCGGTGCGCCGATCTGGCGCGGGCCCAGGTCGATGTGCTCGCCCAGCTCGCGACCGACCATCAGCGTCACCAGTTGCTCGCTGTTGTAGTTGGCCATCGGCTCGACGCAGACCAGGTTGCCGTCGCGCAGGACCGCAATGCGCTGGGCCACCCGCGCCAGTTCTTCGAGGCGATGGGAAATGTAGATGATCGACACGCCGCGGGCTTGCAGACGGGTGATCTGTTCGAAAAGCATCTCGACTTCACGGGCCGTCAGCATGGCGGTCGGTTCGTCGAGGATCAGCACATGGCAATCGCCGATCAGGTTGCGGGCGATCTCGACCATCTGTTGGTGACCGATCCCCAGTTCACCGACCAACGTGTCAGGATCGATGGCATCCAGCCCCACCTGGGCCATGGCCTCGACTGCCGCCTTGCGCAATTGCTTGCGGCTGACCCAGCCAGCGTGGCTGGGCAGGTTGTCGAGGAACAGGTTTTCAGCCACGGAAAGGGTCGGCAGCAGGTTGAGCTCCTGCATCACCATGCGCACGCCCAACGATTCAGCCTGGGTCCGGCTGCCGGGACGGTAATCCTGCCCCTGGAATTGCATCTGCCCGGTTGTCGGCGTGACCAGCCCGCCGATGATCTTGGACAAGGTACTTTTGCCGGCGCCATTTTCGCCGGTCAGCGCCAGCACTTCACCGCGCATCAACGTCAGGCTGATATCGCTCAGTACCGGCTGCGCATAGGTCTTGCCGATACCGCTGACGCAAAGGACAGCGTTCGGATCACGAACGGACATAACAAACTCTCCAATGCGCCCGCCCGGACGGACGAGCGCCGTTGTGTCGCCAGGGTTACGGCTTGGTCACCAGCTCGACCGGAGTTTCAATGACGCCGTTGGTGCCGCTGTCGACTTTTTCGCCCTTGAGCATCTTCAGCGCGGTTTCGATGCCGAACACTGCCTGCCTGGCAGCGAACTGGTCGGCTGTCGCCAGGACGCGACCGTCCTTGAGCATCGGCTTGATGGCGTTGATGTTGTCGTAGCCGACCACTTGCACCTTGCCCGCCTTGCCAGCGGCACGAACGGCCGAGACCGCACCGACCGCCATGCTGTCGTTGCCGGCCAGGAGTGCTTTGATGTTCGGGTATTCGCTGAGCATCGACGCGGCAACCTGGTTGCCCTTGTTGATTTCCCAGTCACCGGATTGCAGGGAGACGACCTTGATCTGCGCCGCTTCCATCGCATCCTTGAAGCCTGCGGTGCGCGCCTGGGCGTTGGTGGTGGTCGACACGCCTTCGATGATGCCGACCTCGTCACCGGCCTTGAGCTGCTTGGCCAGGTATTCACCCACCAAGCGGGCGCCCTTGCGGTTGTCCGGGCCTACGAACGGCACGTTGATGTTCTTGCTCTTGACCACGGCCGGATCGAGCTGGTTATCGATGTTGATCACAGTGATGCCGGCATCCACGGCTTTCTTGATCACCGGCACCATGGCCTTGGAGTCGGCCGGCGCAATGATCAGCGCATCGACCTTGGACACGATCATCTGCTCGACGATGCGAATCTGGTTGGCGGTGTCGGTTTCATCCTTGATCCCGTTGGAGATCAGGTCGAACTCGGCGGAGTGTTCCTTCTGATAAGCCTTGGCGCCATCTTCCATGGTCAGGAAGAATTCGTTGGCCAAGGATTTCATGACCAGGGCGACCTTGGGTTTTTCGGTGGTCTGGGCGAGCGCCGAGGAGAATGGCAGCGCTGCGGATGCGGCCGCGAGCATGGCGACGGCGAGAAGGCGTCCAGCGAATGGCAGCTTCATGGGTTCACTCCGATTTTATGATTATTGTGAGCAAAATCGTCGCACGACAGCCGCGCAAACGTTTGCGTGGAATGAACTATGGTAAAGCATCAGGGTTTTGTCAACGTTGCGGTTTCATCCGCAACGTTGAAACGTCAAGCGGTGGTATTCACCAGCGCGCCCGAACCTGAATCCTTGGCCAGTTCCTTGATCAGGTTGCCGGTGACCTGTTGCAGCGCGCCGGTGGTATCGGCGATTTGCCCTTGGATAGCCATGATAGCGGTCGTCTTGGCTTCGGGCGTTGAATAGGCACGCGCCTGTGCAGCGGCAAGTTGTTGCTGCTGCTCCCGCAATTGCTGCTGGAGTTCCTGCATGCGCTTGAGCAGCACTTGCATAGCGATACTTTGCGTGCTGCCACTTTTCTCGGTCTTGCCCTCGGCTTCGGTTGCAAGGTTCGCACGGACCGTGCCGGTTTCCTGCGTTTCGCCAAGCGCCTCGTCAGCCGCGTCGGCGCTCGCCTCCCTCAGGGCATTCAGCGTGGAGATGGATCTACCACCGATGGTGATGGTCGCGGCATTGGGAAAGCCGATGGAAAAGGACATGTCTCGCTCCGTGAATGAATTCCTACAAAGGCATCGTCCGTCAGAGCTTTTTCTTTAGCGCTTCAGACCTTTCTTTCAGCCCTTTCCCTTTCGGGTAACCGAACAGTAAACACTCGCGACATTCGGAAACCCGTCCCCAGACTGCTTGCCCGGGCCCCTCACTCAATACACATCGCTTTGGATATCAACGTCTTAGGCCCTGATCGGCGGCGCCGACCGGGCTGGTACGGATCATGCTCCTCCAGCTGTGTTCCCGGCATTCAGGTCTGCCGGAACATCTAGATGAATCCTCATGACTAGATTCCTCATGACTAGAGAGAAAAATAATGACATCTGCTTTCAAGACTCTTGTTCCGGGCGCCTTGGCCCTTCTGCTCCTGCTGCCCGGCGCGCTCCAGGCAAAAGAAACCCAAACTGAGCAAAAGCTCGCCAACGTCGTCATCCTCGCCACCGGCGGCACCATCGCCGGAGCGGGCGCCAGCTCGGCCAACAGCGCCACTTACCAGGCGGCGAAGGTGGGCATCGAACAGCTGATCGCCGGCGTGCCCGAGCTCAGCCGACTGGCCAATGTGCGTGGCGAACAGGTCATGCAAATCGCCTCGGAAAGCATCACCAACGACAATCTGCTGCAACTGGGCCGGCGCGTCGCCGAGCTCGCCGACAGCAATGACGTCGATGGCATTGTCATCACCCATGGCACCGACACGCTGGAAGAAACCGCGTACTTCCTCAACCTGGTGGAAAAGACCGAAAAACCGATCATCGTCGTCGGCTCGATGCGTCCCGGCACTGCGATGTCGGCCGATGGCATGCTCAATCTCTACAATGCCGTGGCCGTGGCCAGCAGCAAGGAAGCACGGGGCAAGGGCGTGCTGGTGACCATGAACGATGAAATCCAGTCCGGTCGCGATGTCAGCAAGATGATCAATATCAAGACTGAAGCCTTCAAGAGCCCATGGGGCCCGCTGGGCATGGTAGTGGAAGGAAAATCCTACTGGTTCCGCCTTCCGGCCAAGCGTCACACCCTGGACTCGGAATTCGACATCAAGACCATCAAGAGCCTGCCGGACGTGGAAATCGCCTACTCCTACGGCAACGTCAGCGACACGGCTTACAAGGCCCTCGCCCAGTCCGGCGCCAAGGCGATCATTCATGCCGGTACCGGCAACGGTTCGGTGTCGTCGCGGGTTGTGCCTTCGTTGCAGGCCTTGCGCAAGGAAGGCGTGCAGATCATTCGTTCGTCCCACGCCAACGCCGGCGGTTTCGTGCTGCGCAACGCCGAACAGCCTGACGACAAATACGACTGGGTCGTGGCCCACGACCTGAATCCGCAGAAGGCGCGCATCCTGGCCATGGTCGCCCTGACCAAGACTCAGGACAGCAAGGAATTGCAGCGGATATTCTGGGAATACTGATACTCACGCCCAGCCGTTTCCGGTCGGGCTGTTTCGCCACCTGCTTCCTACAAGCAGGTGGCGCTTCGCCTACACACCCGCTAAAAAAACGTATTTCTCCTACACCAAAGTCGGAAAAGTGTTGTCAGACGATTTTCTTGAATTTTAAGCAGTTGCGTAATTGCCTACGGTTAAATACTGTATGCCCGTACAGCTTAATAAGGATAATCCTGTGGCAACGCCTCTCGCTGCAACCACCCCCTTAGATTCCTACACTCGACTCGGCCTGCGCGTCTCGAAAATCATCAATTCGCCCACTGCGCAAAAGGCCAAGGCCGCGCTGATCTTCCGCCTGCCCGACGAGCCGATCGACGAGTGGGAACGCCTGCTCGAAGAAATCGACGAGAACGACAACGTCACCCTCGCTTATCGCGACGATGGCGGTGTGCAGGTTTTCTGGGTTGTGCCGAAGGAAGATTGAGCCCGATGATTGTTCGCTGTTTAGCTTTATTGCTCGTCTTCGTTGCCACGGGTGCACAGGCTGGTGCGCCGCGCACCTTCAACGAAGCCAAGAAAGTCGCCTGGAAACTCTATGCGCCACAATCCACCGAGTTCTACTGCGGGTGCAAATACACCGGCAATCGGGTGAACCTCGCGGCCTGCGGCTATGTACCGCGCAAGAACGCCAATCGCGCCGCCCGCATCGAGTGGGAGCATATTGTCCCGGCCTGGCAGATCGGTCATCAACGCCAATGCTGGCAACAGGGCGGGCGCAAACAATGCACCCGCTACGACCCGGTCTATCAACGGGCCGAGGCAGATCTGCATAACCTGGTGCCGAGCATTGGCGAGGTGAACGGTGATCGCAGCAACTTCAGCTTCGGCTGGTTGCCGGTGCAGAAAGGCCAGTACGGCTCATGCCTGACCCAGGTGGACTTCAAGGCCAAGAAGGTCATGCCGCGCCCGTCCATTCGGGGGATGATCGCCAGGACGTATTTCTACATGAGCAAACAATACGGTTTGCGCCTCTCCAAACAGGACCGGCGCCTGTATGAGGCCTGGGACAAGACCTATCCGGTGCAGGCCTGGGAACGCCAGCGCAACCAGAGCGTGGCGTGTGTCATGGGCCGCGGGAACGAATTCGTCGGCCCGGTGGATCTGAAGGCCTGCGGCTGACCTGGCATTCGTTAACAGCACAAAACAATGTGGGAGCGAGCTTGCTCGCGATAGCGGAGTGACAGACAACAGGTTTGTCGACTGATATACCGCTATCACGAGCAAGCTCGCTCCCACAGGTTCTGTATTGACCGATTATTGAGCCGGCGGGAAGTCCACCACCAAGGCTTCGATGTTGCGTTTCTTCGCACGGACCAGGGCAGCGGTGATCTGCTCCTGCTTCGCCTCGGCTTCAGCCTTGGAGCTTAACGGCCCTACCAGGACGCGGTCCTTGCCGTTTTCCCTGACGACGGTGGACATGAAGCTGTGCTCGATGAGCCATCCGGTCAGGTCGCTGACGGCCTGGGGCGTCTGGCCTCGAACCTCGACGGCCCACTGCGGTGCGGCAGCAGCGGCCGGCGTGGAGCTCGCCACGGGCTTGGGCTTGGGTGCCGCGACGTCACGCCCTTCACCGCATCCCGCCAGCGCCAATACCACCAATACCCAAGCCAATTTACGCACAACGATTCCCCCGAAAGACATGAGGCGGGAATTTTAGCACTCACTGTCGCCAAAAACGCCGCAAACGGAGCTCAAAACACGAGAAACCTCTCCGGCGTCTCTGTATAGTCGCACCCTGGGAATTAATGCAGCATCTGCACGTCAGAAAGAGGCACCCATATTGTGACACTTAGCACTAATCTATAAGCAGTACCGACATCTGCACTGTCTGAATCAGGTGCCCTATAAAGCAATCAAGGAGAACACCATGCTGATACTCACCCGCAAAGTCGGTGAAAGCATAAACATTGGTGACGACATCACGATCACCATTCTGGGCGTAAGCGGCCAACAAGTCCGGATCGGCATCAACGCCCCGAAAAACGTTGCGGTGCACCGCGAAGAAATCTATCAGCGTATCCAGGCCGGCCTGACTGCTCCTGACAAGCCACAAACGCCCTGAGCCCCTGCCGCAATCCGCAGCCAGCCCGTTTGCAGCAGCGCAGTGGCTGGCTAAAGATCAGGCCGACCGAGCCTCACCCTGCTCTATCCCGCCTTTGACGTTCCGTTAAAACCGATACTACTGGCATGTCTCACAGCATGGCTGTCAGACGTTTCGTTTTAATGGCGACGAAGCAGGCGTTCGTGACCGGTTCCGACATGGGGACTGCTGTCAGCGCGAAGGTCGTAGCGACCTGTTCCAGCGTGGACATACAAAAAACTGTGGGAGCGAGCCTGCTCGCGAATGCGGTATATCAGTCAAACCATTGTTGGCTGATATTGCGCTTTCGCGAGCAGGCTCGCTCCCACAGGGGTATTGCGAGGGCTGGAAGGACTCAGTCCGCCAATCGCCAGGTCGTCCCGCCCTTGCCGTCTTCGAGCACCACGCCCATGGCGGTGAGCTGGTCGCGGATGCGGTCGGATTCGGCCCAGTCCTTGTTGGCCCGCGCGGTCAGGCGCGCCTGGATCAAGGCCTCGACCTCGGCGGCGTCCACGCGCCCCTCGGCGCCGGCTTGCAGGAAGTCGTCGGCTTCAAGCTGCAACACGCCCAACACGCTGGCCAGTTCCTTCAGCCGCGCTGCCAGGCCCGCCGCCGCATCGAGATCGCTCTCGCGCAGGCGGTTGATCTCACGCACCATCTCGAACAGCACCGCGCAGGCTTCCGGCGTGCCGAAGTCGTCGTTCATCACTTCGGAGAACCGCGCCACGAACGCTTCGCCACCGGCGGGCGACACGGCCGGCAGGCCTTTCAACGCATGGTAGAAACGCTCCAGGGCGCCCTTGGCGTCCTTGAGGTTGTCTTCCGAATAGTTGATGGCGCTGCGGTAGTGGCTGGACACCAGCAGGTAACGCACAACTTCCGGGTGATACTTGTCGAGCACGTCGCGGATGGTGAAGAAGTTGTTCAAGGACTTGGACATCTTCTCGCCATTGATGCGGATCATGCCGCAATGCATCCAGGCATTGGCGTAGGTCTTGCCGGTAGCCGCTTCACTCTGGGCGATTTCGTTTTCGTGGTGCGGGAATTCCAGGTCGCTGCCGCCGCCATGAATGTCGAAGGTCTCGCCCAGGCAGCAGGTCGACATCACCGAGCATTCGATGTGCCAGCCCGGACGCCCGGCGCCCCACGGCGAATCCCAGCTCGGCTCGCCCGGCTTGGCGCCTTTCCACAGCACGAAGTCCAGCGGGTCTTCTTTCGACTCGTCGACCTCGATGCGTGCGCCGATGCGCAAGTCTTCGATCTTCTTGCGCGACAGCTTGCCGTAGCCCATGAACTTGGCGACGCGGTAGTACACGTCGCCATTGCCCGGGGCGTAGGCGTAGCCCTTGTCGATCAGGGTCTGGATCATCGCCAGCATGCCCGGGATGTGGTCCGTGGCCCGCGGCTCCAGGTCCGGCTTCTGGATGTTGAGGCGCGCCTCGTCCTCGTGCATGGCCTTGATCATGCGCTCGGTCAGCGCATCGAACGCTTCACCGTTCTCGTTGGCCCGATTGATGATCTTGTCGTCGATGTCGGTGATGTTGCGCACATAGGTCAGGTCATAACCGCTGAAGCGCAACCAACGGGTCACCAGGTCGAAGGCAACCATGCTGCGGCCATGGCCGAGGTGGCAATAGTCGTACACGGTCATGCCGCAGACGTACATGCGGACCTTGTTGCCATCCAGCGGCTTGAAGACTTCTTTGCTCTTGGTGAGCGTGTTGTAGATCGTAAGCACAGGGTTTCCCTTAAGACTTGATCACTGACCCCAGGAGTCGCGCAAGGTCACGGTACGGTTGAACACCGGAGCACCGGGTTTCGAGTCCTTGATATCCGCGCAGAAGTAGCCTTCGCGCTCGAACTGGAAACGGTCTTCCGGCTGTGCGTTGCCCAGCGAAGGCTCGGCACGACAACCGGTGAGTACTTGCAGGGAGTCAGGGTTGATGTTGTCCAGGAAACTGGCGCTGTCCTCGGCCTTCTCCGGGTTCGGCGAACGGAACAGGCGATCGTACAGGCGCACTTCGCACTCGACGCTGGCGGCGGCCGGCACCCAGTGGATCACGCCCTTGACCTTGCGGCCTTCCGGGTTCTTGCCCAGGGTGTCGGGATCGTACGAGCAACGCAGCTCGACGATGTTGCCGTCGGCGTCCTTGATAGCCTCGTCGGCGCGGATCACGTAGCTGCCGCGCAAGCGCACTTCGCCGGCCGGCTCCAGGCGCTTGTAGCCTTTTGGTGGCTCTTCCATGAAGTCGTCACGGTCGATGTAGATTTCCCGGGCGAACGGCAGGACGCGCACGCCCATATCTTCTTTCGGGTGGCACGGCAGTTCGAGGTTCTCGACCTGGCCTTCCGGGTAATTGGTGATGACGACTTTGAGCGGACGCAACACGCACATGGCGCGCGGCGCGCTGTGGTCGAGGTCGTCGCGGATGCTGAATTCCAGCATGCCGAAGTCCACCACGCCGTCAGAACGGTTGGTGCCGATCATCTCGCAGAAATTGCGGATCGATTTCGGCGTGTAACCACGACGGCGGAAACCCGACAGCGTCGACATGCGCGGGTCATCCCAGCCGCTGACGTGCTTCTCGTCCACCAGTTGCTTGAGCTTGCGCTTGCTGGTGATCGTGTAGTTCAGGTTCAGGCGGCTGAATTCATACTGGCGCGGGTTGGCCGGCACCGGCAGATGCTCGAGGAACCACTCGTACAGCGGACGATGACTTTCGAACTCCAGGGTGCAGATCGAATGCGTGATGCCTTCGATGGCGTCGGACTGGCCGTGGGTGAAATCATAGTTCGGGTAGATGCACCACTTGTCGCCGGTCTGGTGGTGATGAGCGTGACGGATGCGGTACATGATCGGGTCGCGCAGGTTCATGTTCGGCGAGGCCATGTCGATCTTCGCGCGCAGCACACGGGCGCCGTCCGGGAACTCACCGGCGCGCATGCGGGCGAACAGGTCGAGGTTCTCCTCCACGCTGCGGTCACGGAACGGGCTGTTCCTGCCCGGCTCGGTCAGGCTGCCGCGATATTCCTTGGCCTGCTCCGGCGTCAGGTCACACACGTAGGCGTTGCCGGACTTGATCAGTTCCACCGCCCAGTCGTGCAACTGGTCGAAATACTGCGAGGCGTAGCGCACTTCGCCGGCCCATTCGAAGCCCAGCCACTTGACGTCGCTCTTGATCGCGTCGATGTATTCCTGGTCTTCCTTGGCCGGGTTGGTGTCATCGAAACGCAGGTGCGTGACGCCACCGAACTCCTCGGCCAGGCCGAAGTTCACGCAGATGGATTTGGCGTGACCGATGTGCAGATAGCCGTTGGGCTCCGGCGGAAAACGGGTGACGATCTGCGTGTGCTTACCCGAATCCAGGTCCGCCTGGATGATCGGGCGCAGGAAATTGACCGGCACGGCCGGGCCGGTCTTGGAATTCGAGGTAGGGTCGACAGTGGGCTTGCTCATAGGATCCTTGAACATACAAGTGCGCGGCCGGGTGCGGCCTGATAAATCAAAGCCCGTATCATAGCCGATGCTGTCAAGCACCTGACAGGCCAGGCCGGCAAACGATTGAATTTATTCGACAGCCAGATGAAAAACAGCCTCGAAATTCGCGCATGGCGCGCTAAACTGCCCAGCCTGGCCGATTACAGCCAGACCGGTTGCGGGCGTCCGCGCCCCCGAAACCCACGAATTCCTTGAAAGAGTAGTGATCATGACCCAAGTCAAACTGACCACCAACCATGGCGAGATCGTCCTGGAGCTGAACGCCGAGAAAGCACCGATTACCGTTGCCAACTTCGTTGAATACGTCAAGGCCGGCCACTACGAAAACACCGTTTTCCACCGTGTCATCGGCAACTTCATGATCCAGGGCGGCGGTTTCGAACCGGGCATGAAAGAAAAGAAAGACAAGCGCCCGAGCATCCAGAACGAAGCCGACAACGGCCTTTCCAACGACAAATACACTGTTGCCATGGCCCGCACCATGGAGCCGCATTCGGCCTCCGCGCAGTTCTTCATCAACGTCGCCGACAACAGCTTCCTGAACCACAGCGGCAAGAACGTCCAGGGCTGGGGCTACGCCGTATTCGGCAAGGTCACCGCCGGTACCGACGTGGTGGACAAGATCAAAGGCGTCTCCACCACTTCCAAGGCTGGCCACCAGGACGTCCCGGCAGAAGACGTGATCATCGAGAAAGCCGAGATCATTGAGTGATATTGCTGATTTCAGATCTGCATCTGGAAGAGGAGCGCCCGGACATCACCCGGGCGTTTCTGGATTTACTTGCCACCCGCGCCCGCTCGGCGCAAGCGTTATACATTCTGGGCGACTTCTTCGAAGCCTGGATCGGCGACGATGCCATGACGCCGTTCCAGCGTTCCATCTGCCAGGCCCTGCGCGAATTGAGCGACAGCGGCACGGCGATTTTCCTGATGCACGGCAACCGCGACTTCATGCTCGGGCAGGCCTTCTGCAAAGCGGCCGGCTGTACCCTGCTCAAGGACCCGACCGTCGTGCAATTCAACGCCGAGCCAGTGCTGCTGATGCACGGCGACAGCCTGTGCACGCGGGATGTCGGCTACATGAAACTGCGGCGCTGGCTGCGCAACCCGGTCACGCTGTTCATCCTGCGCCACCTGCCCTTGGGCAGCCGTCAGAAACTGGCGCGCAAGCTGCGCAGCGAAAGCCGCACGCAGGTGAGGATGAAAGCCAACGACATCGTTGACGTCACGCCAGAAGAGGTCCCGCGCGTCATGCAGCACTATGGCGTGAAAACCTTGGTCCACGGCCACACCCACCGCCCCGCCATCCACAAGCTGCAACTGGGCGAACACGCCGCCCGGCGCATCGTGCTGGGAGATTGGGACAAGCAGGGCTGGGCGTTGCAGGTGGATGAGCAGGGCTTTTCGCTGGCGCCGTTCGAGTTGGCGCCGCCGCCACAACTGCCGGCACCGGACGCAATCCCCAGCCACACATAGATTCCTTTGTGGGAGCGGGCTTGCTCGCGAAGGCGGTGTGTCAGTCAGTTTGATGTCCATTGATACACCGCCTTCGCGAGCAAGCCCGCTCCCACATTGGACTGCGTTCAACCTCCGGATCAATGACCGCTGCTGGCAGGCCCCGCCTTCGCCGCAAACGGCGGTTTCGCCAGCCACACCAGCAGGATCAACCCCATGAACGCCCAGCCCAGCAGCGTGAAATAATCCACGGTGGAGAGCATGTACGCCTGGCTGGTGAGGATCTGGTCGAGCTGGGCGTACACCGGCGTGCTCGCCCCGCCGAGCTGGTTGATCGTCTCGCGCGTGGCCGGTTCGAAAGTGCTGATGCTTTCGCTCAGGTAGGCATGGTGCTGGTCGGCGCGGCGGATCCAGATCCAGGTGGTCAGCGACGCGGCAAAACTGCCGCCCAGGGTCCGCAGGAACGTCGCCAGCCCCGCGCCGTCGGCGATCTGCTGGGGCGGCAGGTCCGACATCAGGATGCTCAAGGTCGGCATGAAGAACAGCGCCACGCCGATGCCCATGAACAGCTGCACCAGGGCGATGTGCTGGAAATCCACCTCGTTGGTAAACCCGGCGCGCATGAAGCAACTCAAACCGATCGCCAGGAACGCCAGCCCGGCCAGCAGGCGCAGGTCGAATTTGTGGGCGTATTTGCCAACGAAAGGTGACATCAACACCGGCAGGATCCCGATGGGCGCGACCGCCAGGCCGGCCCAGGTGGCGGTATAACCCATCTGGGTCTGCAACCACTGCGGCAGGATCAGGTTGATGCCGAAGAATCCGGCATAACCGCCTACCAGCACAATCGTCCCGATGCGAAAGTTGCGATAGGCAAACAGCCGCAGGTTGACCACCGGATGGCGGTCGGTCATTTCCCAGATCACGAACACCGCCAGCGCAACGACTGAAATCAGCGCGCCGACGATGATGAAGTTCGACTCGAACCAATCCAGGTCGTTGCCCTTGTCGAGGATCACCTGCAACGCCCCGACACCGATGATCAGGGTGATCAACCCGACGTAATCCATCGGCTGGCGACTGGTGACCACCGGCCGCGCCTTGAGTTGCTGACGCACCACCAGCACCGCGAAAATCCCGATCGGCACGTTGATGAAGAAAATCCACGGCCAGCTGTAGCTGTCGGTGATCCAGCCGCCCAGGATCGGCCCGGCGATCGGCGCCACCACGGTGACCATCGCCAGCAAGGCCAAGGCCATGCCGCGCCTGGCCGGCGGGTACACGGCAATCAGCAAGGTCTGGGTCATCGGATACAGAGGCCCGGCCACCAGGCCCTGAACCACACGAAAACCGATCAGCTCGGGCATCGACGTGGAAACCCCGCAGAGGAACGAGGCCAGGACGAACAGCATCGTTGCCCACAAAAACAGTTTCACCTCGCCAAACCGGCGGCTCAGCCAACCGGTCAGCGGCAGCGCGATCGCATTGCTCACCGCAAACGAGGTAATGACCCAGGTGCCCTGCTCGGAACTGACGCCCAGGTTGCCGGAAATCGTCGGCAAGGCGACGTTGGCGATGGTCGTGTCGAGCACCTGCATGAACGTCGCCAGCGACAACCCGATGGTGCTGAGCAACAGGCTGGGCGGCGTGAAGGACGCGTTATTGCTCATTGCGAGAATCCTATGAAGCGGAGGTGACAAAATTGGAGCAAGACCGCCAGGACCTGAATGCTGTCACTTGAGTCTGCGCCAGACACGTGGCGAGGGAGCTTGCTCCCGCTGGGTCGCGAAGCGGCCCCAAAACCTGCTGAACGGGAAGCACCAGACACACCGCACCCGCCGGTTTACGACTGCTTCGCAGCCGAGCGGGAGCAAGCTCCCTCGCCACAGGGCTCGACGGGGCTGCTTCAACGCTGCGCGGTCTTGCTCGCCGCCGCGCTGTTCTCATGAATCAGTCGAGTGATCATCGCGTCGGCATCGGCCAGCTGGCGGGCGTAGACCTGGGTGCTGAACGAGGCTTTTTGCGGTGGCTGCTGGGCCAGTACCGGGCCGCTCTGGTCGTGGAGATTGACGTTGACCTGGGTCGACAGGCCGACCCGCAGCGGATGCCTGGCCAGCTCCTCGGCATTGATATGAATGCGCACCGGCACCCGCTGGACGATCTTGATCCAGTTACCGGTGGCGTTCTGCGCTGGCAGCAAGGCAAACGCGCTGCCGGTACCGGCGCCCAGGCTGTCCACCGTGCCGCTGTACTTCACGTCGCTGCCATAAAGGTCGGTCTCGATGTCCACCGGTTGCCCGATGCGCATGTCACGTAGCTGGGTTTCCTTGAAGTTGGCGTCGATCCACAACTGATCCAGCGGGATCACCGCCATCAGCGCCGTGCCCGGCTGCACGCGTTGCCCGAGCTGAACGGTGCGCTTGGCGACGTAACCGGTCACCGGCGCAATCAAGGTGCTGCGGGCATTGCTCAGGTAAGCCTGGCGCAATTGCGCGGCCGCCGCCTGTACGTCGGGATGGTTCGACACCACGGTGTCATCCACCAGCGCGCTGGTCGTCATGAGTTGTTGCCGGGCGTTGGCCAGGGCGTTCTGCGCCGAGGTCAGGTCGTCCCGGGCGTGGGACAGTTCTTCCTGGGAAATCGCCCCGCCGGCCGCCAGGTTCTTGCGTCGGTTGTAGTTTTCCCGAGCCTTCTGCACTTCCGCTTCCTGCGCATGCACCTGCGCTTTCATGCCGTCGACATTGCTGTACAAACCACGCACCTGACGCACGGTATGGGCCAGGTTGGCCTGGGCACTTTGCAAGGCGACTTCGGCGTCGTTCGGGTCGAACTGCACCAGCACCTGGCCTTCGCGCACCAGGTCACCGTCATCGGCACCAATGCTCACCACGGTGCCGGTGACTTGCGGGGTGATTTCCACCACGTTGCCGTTCACGTAGGCATCGTCGGTGCTTTCGCTCCAGCGTCCATACAGTTCATGCCAGGCCCAGACACCGACGCCGGCGAGAATGACGATCAGGGCCAGGGCCAGCAGCAACACCTTGCGCTTGCGCGGGTTGCCGC
This sequence comes from Pseudomonas sp. R3-56, assembly GCF_051132075.1. Taxonomy (NCBI): domain Bacteria; kingdom Pseudomonadati; phylum Pseudomonadota; class Gammaproteobacteria; order Pseudomonadales; family Pseudomonadaceae; genus Pseudomonas; species Pseudomonas sp. R3-56. The sequence continues at coordinate 4,159,216 of NZ_CP071657.1, forward strand.
TGTCCTGTTGGGTTTCCTGGGTAGTTTCGGCAGTTGCCATGACAAGTACCTCGAATCAGTGAGTCGGCGCGGTGGCGGCCGGAGTGGCCGAAGCGATGGTTTGGGTATCGAAACCACCGCCCAGGGCCTGCATCAGTTGGATCGACAGATCGATCTGCTCGGCATTGAGGGTCGCCAGTTGGCGCTGGGCCTGGAGCAGTTGTTGCTCGATGCTCAACACGTCCAGGTAATTGCCGATGCCGGAACCGTAGCGCTGGACCACGGTGTCGTAGGAGTTCCGGGCGATATCCACCGCGTGTTGCTGGGCGCCGAGCTGCCGACCGATGTCGCGCAACTGGTTGATGGTATCGCTGACGTCGCCAAGGGCCGTGACCAGGCTCTTGTTGTATTGCGCCACCGCCAGGTCGTAATCGGCGTCCCGGGCATCCAGGTCCGCCCGCAGGCGGCCGCCATCGAAGATCGGCAACGACACGGTCGGCGCCACGTTGAAGAAACGACTGGGCGCGCCGAACATCGCGTCACCCAGCAGCGATTGCACCCCGGCCGCCGCGCTCAGGTTGAGGTTGGGGTAGAAGTTGGTCTTGCCGGCCTCGATGTTCTTGCTCGCCGCCTCGACCCGCCACCGCGCCGCGACCAGGTCGGGACGGCGACCGAGCAACTCGGCCGGCAGATTCGACGGCAGGGCCACCGCGCTAGCCTGCAGCACGTTGGGCCGGGCGATGTCGTTGCCCCGGTCGGGACCTTTGCCCAGCAGCACTGCCAAGGCGATCTTTGCGCTTTGCAGGCGTTTTTCCGCGTCGATCAGCGTCGCATCGGCGCTGGCTTCAAGGCTTTCGGTCTGCTGGAACTGGTATTCGCTGTCGATCCCGGCACCGAGACGGCGTTTGCCCAGGTCGAGCATCTGCCGCGTGCGCTTGAGGTCTTCATTGGCCAGGTCATAAATGATGTGGGCCTGGCCCAGGTCGCTGTAGGCCCGGGCCACGTCGGCGGCGAGGGTCAGTTGCGCGGCCTGGCGATCGATCTCGGCGGCGCGGGCCTGGCCCAGGGCCGCTTCCCAGGCGGCACGTTGGCCGCCCCAGAGATCGAAGTTGTAATTGAAATCGACGCTCAGCGAACGCAAGGTGCTATAGGCGCCGCCCTGCCCTTGCGGGTCCTGGTCACGGGCCAGGCGCGAACGGCTGACACTGCCGCTGGCGTCGAGGGTCGGCAGGCGCGCGGCATTCGCGGCATAGGCAGCGGCGCTGGCCTGGTGCACCCGGGCGCTGGCGATCTGCATGTCCGGGCTGTCGCGCAGCGCTTCACGGATCAAGCCGTCGAGCTGCGGGTCGCCAAGGCTTTTCCACCAGTCGCTTTTCGGCCACGCCGCGGGCGACAGTTTGACCCCGGTCAGCGATTGCCCAGCCTGCAGGCTCTTGGCCTCCAGGCTGACGCCCTCGGTCTTCAGGTCGCTGTAGCTGGCACAACCGGCGAGGCTCATGGCCAACAGCACCAGGCTCAGGCGGGTACGCAAGGTTTGATGTTTCATTTGGCCCCCAATCGCAGGACGGTGATGGGGTCACCGGCGGCGAGCAGTATTTTCTTGAGGATGTTTTCGAGGGTTTGCAGCTCCTCGCGGCTGATGGCGCCGGCCAGTTGATTCATGGCGTCGGCGCCGATGAACGGCAGGCGATCGGCGAGGGCCTGGCCGGCGTCGGTCAGCACCAGACGGACCTGACGACGATCCTGTGCCGAGCGCTGGCGAACCAGAAAACCCTTCTGCTCCAGGCGGTCGAGCATGCGGGTCATCGAGCCGCTGTCCAGCGACAGGTACCGGCACAGCTCGACCGGCGTATCGATGCCGTGCTGGGCCATGATGATCAACACCTTGAACTGCGCGGCGGTGATGCCGACAGGCTCCATGTGGGTGTCGATGATCCGGTCCTTGAGCGCCGCGGCACGGCCAAGGAGCATGCCGAGATGGCAGTTGTGGAATTCGTCCGGGGTGAAATGCTTCATCTGGATACCGTTAGCTGCCTAGGCAGTGAATGTATGTCCAGATGTTACTGCTTAGGCAGCAAATGTCAAACAAATAGTTAGTTAGCTATGCATAAACAACAGAAATGAGAAAACCATGTGGGAGCGAGCTTGCTCGCGATAGCGGTCTGTCAGCCTGCGAACAGGTTGAATGTGATACCGCTATCGCGAGCAAGCTCGCTCCCACAAGGGACTTGGGGGAAAGGTCAGAAATCGCGCTTGTAGAAAATATCCAGCGAGCTGGCGACGCCGCTGGCGGCTTCGAGGTAGACCTTCTTGCTCAGCTTGTAGCGCAGGGCAATGGTATTGGCCGGTTCGAACACTCCGACGCCGTAGCGCAGGCTGAGTTTTTCCGACAGGTTGCCGCTGGCGACCACGCTGGTTTCGTTGCCGCTGCCCTGGGTGTCGAGTTGGAAATCCTCGATTCCCAGGTTGTTGGCCAGGCTGGTGGTCACGCCGGAACTGCCCATCAAGCCCAGGCCCAGTGCGGCCTGGGCGAGCATGTTGTTGTCTTCGCCAGTGGTACTCAGCGGCCGGCCCAGCACCAGGTACGACAACGCCTGCTCCTGGCTCATGGCCGGTTCCGAGAAGATTTGCGTGGTGGGTTGCTCGGCGCTGCCACTCAAGCGGATGCCGGCGATCACATCGTCGGTCTGGCGGATCGCCTCGATGTCCAGGTACGGCTGATCGATAGGCCCGGCGAACAACAAGCGCGCCCGGCGCACCGTCAACCGCTGCCCATAGGCCCGATAGCGGCCGTCGTTGAGCCAGAGTTCGCCGCGCGTATCCATGTTATCGCCAATATGCACCTGCCCCTGGACGTTGGCGGTGAGCCCGAACCCCGAAAAGGCAAGCTTCTCCTGGCCGACGAGCACGTCGATGTCCATTGCCATGGCCATCGGTGCCTTGCCCTCTTCGGTCTGGTGGCCGACGATCACCGTGTCGTCCGAAACCTTGACGGTTGACGGCGGCAGTTCGCGAATGGTGATCTCGCCCTTCGGCACCAGGACCTTGCCGGCAATTGCCAGCCGCTCGCCCTGCAGCGTGATCTTCAAGTCCGGCGCCACGTCCAGCACCGCATAGGGTTCGACGGTCACCGGCAGTTGCGAGCCCTTGAGAGCCAGGTCCATGGTCAGCGCCTCGCCCCAGCCGATGTTCCCGGTCAGGCGGCCCTGCCCGCTCTTGCCACTCTTCCAATCGCCATCCAGACGCACCGTTTCACCGGCGATCATCGCTCGCACTTGCAAGGCTTCAAGGCTGACCGGCAGTTCCGGGCCGGACACTTCGCCATCGCTGAGCACCAGGTTGCCGTTGACCTGGGGCGCGAGCAGCCCGCCGGACAGCGTGCCACTGCCGTTCAAGTGACCCGTGAGGGTTTCCACCATCGGCACGAACGGACGGGCGACGGACAGGTCCAGGCCACTCAGGCGGAACGAACCGCTCAGCGGCTTGCTCGCTGGCAACGGATTGATCCGCGCCTGGACCATCAGTTCGCCGAGCCTGGCGCCGACGAAATTCAGATCGGTATCGATGCGCGTGGGTGTCAGGCGGCTGTCGAGCGTCAGGGTCTGGTAGGGGAAGTCCAGCCACTGTTCTTTATCCCGAATCCGCAACGTGCCGCCGCTGGCATCCACCAGCACCCGGCCATTCGGGCCGCTGGCCGGCAGGTCCAGTTGCAAGTCGGCGTTGAGCCGGCCTTGCCAGGCAAAATCCTTGGGCATCCACTGGGCCAGGCCTTCGATGGGGAATTGCTTGAGGTGATAGCGCAGCTTCGGCTCCGGCATCAGCCGTTGGTCTTCGCCGCACAGGCTGGCCTGGCCGGAGCGCCAGCAGTGGGCACCGAAGTTCAGCGTACCGTTGGCCAGCCGTTCCAGCTTCGCCGGCGCTTGCAGGCGCCAGTCCTGACCGCCGACCCGCAGGTCGCCACTGGCCAGGCGTCCACGCCAGCTGCCCTGATCCAGCGTGCCATCAAGGGCCAGGCTGGTTTTCAACTGGGGCCCTTGCAGGTCGACCTTCAGTTGCTGTTGCTTGATATCGCCCCGCCCGCTCAGCGTCAGGACGCCAAGGGCGGTTTCGCCGCTGCGGATACCGCTGGCCTTGAGATCGACTTTGCCCCGTTGCGCGCCGTCGAGCGTCGCGTCCAGGTTCAGGCTTTGCAGATAGTTGTCCTGAAACGCCAGTTGCGTGCCTTGCAAGTCGAGCTTGCCCTGGGGGGCCTTGAGCGTGCCGGCCACGTCGACACGCCCGCTGACCTGACCGCGCAACTGCGGCCAGAGCTGGGCCAGGCGCGAGAGCTTGATGTCGATCAGGCCGGTCAGCTGCTGTTGCAGGTTGCCCGTACCGTTGATGCGGTTGTCGCCGAGGCGGATATCCAGTGCGCCGAGGTTCCATTGCTCGCTGGCGCCGCTGGCCTTGGCCTGGAACAGTGCCGGCTGGCCGCGCAGCTTGCCCTTGAGGTCCACGTCCGCGTCGAGTTCCATGCGCTGGTTTTTCATCGAGCCTTTACTGCGCAACGGCCCGGCCAGCGTGCCGGGCAATTCGGCGAGCCAGTACGCCGGGTTGACCGATGACAGTTGCAGCGCGGTGTCCCAGGCGATGCCGTCGGCAAATTGCAGGTCCAGGTGCCCTTCGGCCTTGCCCTGTCCGGCGGCAAGCTTGAGTTCAGGCAAGTGGATTTGCGTCAGGTTGCCGCTGAACGGGCTGCCCAGGCTGAACGCCCCGGCGGGGCCGTCCAGCGCCGCCTGGAAATTGCCCAGGTACTGGCCGTCGGTGTACGAGACTTCGCCATTAAAACTGCGCAGCGTGACTTGCGGCTCGTCGATCAGCGGATAAAGGCGATGCCAGGGGAAATCCAGCCAGGCGACTTTTGCTTCGGCGTTCAGCCCTTCACGCCAATCCAACTGCCCGGTGAGCTTGAGGGTCTGCTGGTTGCCGGCGTCGAGATCCAGCCCGGCGACTTGCGCGCCATTGGCGTCCACCTGGCCTTGCAGCAGCAACGCCACCGGCCCCTTGTCGGCGGGCAGAGTCGCCTTGCCGAGCAGTTGATAACCGTTCTTCAGGTCGCCTTCGCCGGTCAGTTCCAGCTGGTTGAGCAGCAGCGTGTCCGGCAGATCGGCGCTGGCCTTGAAGCCGTCGGCGGTGATGCGCACTTTGGCCGGCAGGTTATCCGCCAGCGGTTGCAGTTCGCCCGTCAGGCGGCCTTGCAGGTAACCACTGCTGTCGGCCGTAAGGTTGAGGGTCTTGAGCAGGTCGCCGGCGACTTTTAGGTCCAGCGCCCAAGGCGTCGCGCCCGGCGCTGGCAGGGTCAGCTGGCCCGTCGCGTTCAGCGGCCAGTCGCCGTGCGGTTGCAGCAGGCCGGATAACTTCAGGCTCAGTTCGTCGCGCTGCAACTGCACCGAGTCGATCTGCAAACCCTCGGCGGTCCAGTGCGCCACCAGTTGCAGCCCCTTGAGCTGCTCGCTACCGTTGAACGACAGGCTGCCCACCTGCACATCGCCCAGTTCGATCGCCAGCGGCAAGTCCAGGTCCGGCAGGCTGATCGGGCCGCTGCTCGGTTCATCGGCGGTGGCTGGCAACTGCACGGCGATGGTCTCGGCCTTGAGCTGTTCGATGCACAGGGTCATGCGCAGCAGGCACGACGGCGACCAGGCGAAGTTCGGCCGCTCCAGCGCCACCCGGCGGGTATCTTGCTGCCACAGCACCCGATCGGCGCTCCACCGCCCGCCCAGCCGCCCCTGGAAATTCTCCACGCTCAGGCCCGGTACCAGGCCGAGAGCCCAACGGCTGCCAAAGGCGGTGCCCAACACAATGCTCAAGGCCAGGACGACCGTCAGCAGTAACCCGGCGAGCGCCAGGAGCACTAATTTCAAACCGCGATTCACAACTCGGGCCCCATGGAAAAGTGCAGTCGAATGCCGCCGTCGTCGTCCATCGCATGGGCCAGGTCGAGACGGATCGGGCCGACCGGCGAGACCCAGCGCACGCCGACGCCGATCCCGGTCTTGAGGCTTGGCAGTTCAAGGCTGTTGAAGGAGTTGCCCTGGTCGACGAAGGTCGCCACGCGCCATTTCTCCGCGACCGAATATTGATACTCGACGCTGGCGGCCACCATGTAGCGGCCGCCGATGCGATCGCCTTCGGAGTTCTCCGGCGACAGGCTCTGGTAGTCGTAGCCACGCACGCTCTGGTCGCCACCGGCGAAAAAGCGCAGGGACGGCGGGATCGACTTGTAGCCGTTGGTGGCGCTGCCGCCCACCTGGGCCCGGGCCAACAGGCGATGCTTGTCGAACACCGTGGTCAGGCCCTTGACCATGGCCGTGCCATACAAAAGGTTGTTGTCCGAACCCAACCCTTCCTTGGCGACCTTGGTGTCGAATTGCAGGCGATAGCCGTTGTGCGGGTCGATGCGGTTGTCGCTGCGCAAGTACGAATAGCTGACGCCCGGCATGAGCAAGGTGCTCAGGCCCGAATCGTCGCCGAGGCGGTATTCTTCGCGCTGCCATTTGAGCGACACCACCCGCTGCCAGCCGCTGGGCAGCTTGCTGTGCCACTCGGGGCCCACGGTCAGCAGCTTGCTGAGGGTGTCGGTGCCGGACAGTTCTTCATATTGATAGCCGCCGGCGTAGCGCAGCTTGTCAGTCAGTGGCGGGTCGAGCGGCACGTCGTACCAGAGGCCGACGTTTTGCCGGGGCGCCGATATTTCCGCTTCCCAACCATAGCTGTGGCCTTGGGGATTGACCCAGTGACGCGTCCAGTTGGCCTTGGCGCGCGGGCCGACGTCAGTGGAAAACCCCAGGCCCAGGCCCATGGTGCGCGGCTTGCGGGTGTCGAGCCTGACCGCCACCGGGATCACATTGTCGGTGGCCGCGGTGGGCGCCGCATCAACGCGCACGCCTTCGAAATAACCGCTCGACTGCAAGGCCTGGTTGAGTTCGGCAATCAATTCGGAGTCGTAGGGCGCGCCCGCCTTGAACGGCACCATGCGCTGCAGCAGGTCCTCGTCAAACGGTGTATCGCCCTCGAAACTGACCGGGCCCAGGGCGTAACGCGGGCCGCTGTCGTAGATCAGCTCGACATCGGCAACGCCAGCCTTGGGATCAACGCGCAACGTCTGGCTGACAAATTTTCCGCTGAAAAAGCCATAACGCGAGGCCTGGTTCTGGATCGTCCGCTTGGCATCTTCATAGCGTCCGTGATTGAGCACCGCACCCGGTTTGAGACCGGCGTTGTCCGGCACCCGGAAACTCTTCAGCGAGGCCGCCGGGCCGTCGATGCGGATCGTGACATTGCGCAGGTGCACCGGCTCGCCGGGGTCGATGGTCAGGATCAGGCGCGGGTCCTTGCCAGCCTTGACCTCGCTGTCGATCTGCGGCTGGTAATAGCCCAGCGCCTGGGCCGCCTTGCGCGCCTGCTCCTCGGCGCCGCGACTGAAACGCAGCAGTGCCTCTTCGTCACGCTCACCGAGGCCACCGATATAGCCCTCTACATTGGCCTTGAGCTCGTCATTGGACGGTTTGACCCGTACATCCAATACACTTTGTGCCAGCGCGGCGCAGCTGAGGGACAGCAAGAGCGCGCCACTGGTCATTCGTCCTGGGAAATTCATGGCGCGGATGCTATCACGAGCTTGGGAGCCTGATAGAGCCGGACGCTTCGCAAAAGTTCGTCCGATTATACCGTCGCGCTGTGTAAAACCTGCGGGTTGGCGTGAAAGAACACATGCTCGCGGACCGGTCCTACCGCGATTTCGCCGATTTCCTCATAGCCCTGGCGTTTATAAAATTCCAGGTAGCGCGGGTTGCCGGTATCGAGCACGACGCCTTGGGAATGCTCGTCCACCGCACACCAGTTATGGACTGCCTCGAGCAACTGCTCGCCGTAATGCTGGCCCTGGAACTGCGGATGAACCCCCAGCAGTGGCAGCACATGGACCGCGTCCGATGGCAGGCAGGCCAGCACCGCGGCGTGATACTCCAGATAACGCCGGGTGCAGCGAAACCCCGTGCTCAAGACCATGCGCAGGCGCCAGGCCCAGCTTTCGGTAATGCCCAGGCGCCGCTGCGGCGGGGCAATCAGGGCGATGCCGATCAGGCGGTCGTTGACCAACAGACCGATCGCTGGCAGGTCCTGGAAGAAATGCTGCTTGACCAGTTCACGCACCGTCGCCCGCACCCGCTGTTCGTAACCGGGACGCTCGGACTCGAACAGGTAGCTGAAGGTCGGCTCATGGCGGTAGGCCTGGTACAGCAATGAACGCGCTTCGCGGGAATAGCCGCTGTCGAGCATGTGGATATCAGCGGTAATGGCGTCAGGCATGGTGGTGGATCTCCTGGGCGAGGCTCGGTGAGGCCCTGCTCTTATTGACTACGAACCCGTCAGGGCTGCGATCGTTCCTACATGCCAGAGGACATTAGCAGTGCATTTGTCCTACCGCCACGCTGGCTCCCTTCCGACATGTCAGCTAGCATCGCAGTTTTGCCAGGACAGCCGACCATGAAGATCGTCTCCTTCAACATCAACGGGCTGCGCGCCCGTCCCCATCAGTTGGCGGCACTGATCGACAAGCACCAGCCTGACGTCATCGGGTTGCAGGAAACCAAGGTTCACGACGAACAATTTCCCCTGGCCGAGGTGCAAGCCCTGGGTTATCACGTGCATTACCACGGGCAGAAAGGCCATTACGGCGTCGCCCTGCTCTCGCGCCAGGCGCCGCTGACCCTGCACAAAGGTTTCGAGACTGACGACGAAGACGCCCAGCGGCGTTTCATCTGGGGCACCTTCGCCGATGCCAATGGCGTGCCGGTGACCATCATGAACGGCTATTTCCCTCAAGGTGAAAGTCGCGACCATCCGACCAAGTTCCCGGCCAAGCAGCGCTTCTACAGCGATTTGCAGCAACTGCTGGAAACCCGCTTCAGCAACGACCAGCCGGTGGTGGTGATGGGCGATGTGAACATTTCCCCGGAAGACTGCGACATCGGCATCGGCCCGGACAACATGAAGCGCTGGCTCAAGACCGGCAAATGCAGCTTCCTGCCGGAAGAACGCGAATGGATGGCGCGCCTGAAGAATTGGGGTCTGGTGGACAGCTTCCGTCACCTGAACCCGGACGTCAGTGACCGCTTCAGCTGGTTCGACTACCGCAGCCGCGGTTTCGAGGACGAGCCCAAGCGCGGCCTGCGCATCGATTTGATCCTCGCGTCCCAAGGCCTGCTGCCACGGGTCAAGGACGCCGGTGTGGATTATGAATTGCGCGGCATGGAAAAACCCTCGGACCACGCGCCGATCTGGCTGGAACTGAGCTGAATACCAGCCTTCCATTTCGTCCCCTGTGGGAGCGAGCCTGCTCGCGAAAGGGCTATTCCTGTCGAAATGATGGCGCCTGACACAGCGCTTTCGCGAGCAGGCTCGCTCCCACATTCGACCGGGTCGGTCATACGCTCCGCGTCGCAACCCTGTCATCTTTCAGCAATCTGACTGACTTAATCTTCCGGCACCTCCCTGGTTCAAGAAGGTGCCGGCATGCGGCTGTGCGTTGTGTTTTTCATGAGCTTCTGGCTGCCGCTCATGGCATGGGCCGGCGCCTTGCCCGTTCCCGAACACGGCCCGGCCCTGCGCATCCAGGGCTCCAACACCATCGGCGCGGCACTGGGGCCGGCCCTGGTCAAGGGCCTGATGCAAGGCCAGGGGCTGCTCAGGGTCAGCAGCGAAATAACCGGCCGGGACAATGAGCAACGGATCGTTGGCTGGACCGCCGAAGGCAAGCGCGTCCAGATCGACATCGCGGCCCACGGTTCCAGCACCGGATTCGCCGCTCTCAAGCAAGCCAGCGCTGACCTGGCAGCCTCGTCCCGTCCGATCAAGGACGGTGAACTGAAGGACCTGTCGGCCCTCGGCGATTTGAAAAGTCCGATGGCCGAGCAGGTCATCGCCATCGACGGCCTGGCGATTATTCTGCATCCGCAAAACCCGTTGCGTCAGCTCGACACCGCGCAACTGGCGCGCATTTTCAGCGGTGAGGCAAAGACCTGGGAAGCGGTGGGCAGCGTCGGCGGGGCCATCCATTTATACGCGCGGGACGAACAGTCCGGCACCTACGATACCTTCAAGGAACTGGTACTCAACCGACAAGGAAAAAAGCTCGATCCTACGGCCCAGCGCTTCGAATCCAGTGAGCAATTGTCCGATGCGGTCAGCCAGGATCCGCAAGGCATCGGCTTCATCGGCTTGCCCTATGTACGTCAGGCCAAACCCCTGGCGCTCGTTGACGGCGCCTCGCAGCCCATGTTGCCGCTGAACAACCTGATCGCCACCGAGGATTATCCCCTGTCCCGGCGCTTGTTCTTCTACTTGCCGCCAGCGCAAACCAACCCGTGGGCCGAAGCCCTGGTCGACTTCAGCCAAAGTGAACAAGGCCAGGCCATCGTCGCGGCCAACGGATTCATCGCCCAGACCATCCAGGCCATGTCCGTCACGCCCAACGCGCTGATGCCGGAGGGTTACCAGGCCTTGAGCCGCCATGCCCAGCGCCTGACCGTGAATTTCCGCTTCGAGGAAGGCAGCGCCAGCCTGGACAACAAGGCCCACCAAGACCTCGGCCGGGTACTCGACTATATAAGGCAACACGGAAAACTCGACCGGCGCGTGACCCTGGTGGGTTTTGGCGACCTCAAGGACGACCCGGCGCGAGCCGACCTGCTGTCCAAACTGCGCGCCATGGCGGTGCGGCGGGAACTGGTCAAATACGGCGTGACGTTGCGCGAGGTCCGCGGGTTCGGCGCACTGATGCCGGTGGCGGCCAACAATGAAGACGAAGGCCGGGTGCGCAATCGGCGAGTGGAGGTTTGGGTTTACTGAACCCCTAGTGGCGAGGGAGCTTGCTCCCGCTGGACTGCGCAGCAGGCCCAGGTTTTTGTTTCAACACAAAATCCTTGGGGCCGCTTCGCGGCCCAGCGGGAGCAAGCTCCCTCGCCACGAAAAGCCCGGGGGTTTATTGGGTTGGCCTGCGTGTAGGACCGAACTCCCGCGTCTTGCGCCTTTGCCTACAACTACGCCAGAATCGGCCGGCTTGTGCGCCTTGGGGGTGGGCTTTACTGTGGCCTGGTCGTTGAAAAATCAGCGATCGGGTTTGGTAGCCCGGGCTTTCGGTGCATAGCGTCACCTCTTGTGAGTGCAATCATGTGCCTCGCTTTATGGTGGCCCTGCGCAGGGTCTCTCCGGAGACGCCGGCTTCCGATGCCCGGTCTACCAACCTTCGTATGGCCACCACCCTTCGTTTGGTAGCGAGAGGGTTACGGCTCCTTCAGACGCATCGGAGATTCACCATGTTCAAACCAACACCCAACCCACCGGACACCGATCCAGCCACCGCCGATCCAAGAGAAACCGATCCCGGCCAGCTCTTCACCGTCATCAACGGCATCGACACCGAATCCCTGCTCGCCAACCTCAGCGAAACCCTCGCCTCGGCCAACGCCATGGTCGGTTACCTGGCCTTCGACCTGGAAGATTCACGACGCCACATTGCCCTGGGCATCCAGCAACTGATCGAACTGGGCGCACTCCTGGCAAACCGCGCGCTGGACAACGTCGACCCACGCTAGCCAAGCACAACCCTGTTGTGGCGAGGGAGCTTGCTCCCGCTGGACTGCGCAGCAGGCCCAGGTTTTTTGTTTCAACACAAAATCCTTGGGGCCGCTTCGCGGCCCAGCGGGAGCAAGCTCCCTCGCCACGAAAACCCTTTCTTCCGCGGGCTGCTACCGTGCGGCCAACTCCATGATCATTCGCGTCAGCAGATAAATCCTCGGCACCACGCTTTCGACCTCGGCATATTCCTCGGGCGTATGGATATTGCCGCCGACGATGCCAAATCCGTCCAGCGTGGGTGTACCAACGCCGGCGGACAGGCTGGCGTCCGCCGCGCCGCCGCTGCCTTCCTCGGTCAGTTTGCGGCCCAGCTCGCCATAGATGCCCTGGGCCATGGCCATCAACCGGTCCGACTCGGCGGTCTGGGGCATGGGCGGCAAACCGCGCTGAAGGCTGGTAGTGACTTCGGTGTCGGCGATCAGCTTGTCCTTCGAGACCCGGGCCAGGTCTTTTTCGATGCGGTCGAATTCTTCCGGCACCGCTGCGCGCACGTCGGCCTTGGCCGTGGCCTGGTCGGGGATCACGTTGGTCCGGTCACCGGCCTTGAGCACGGTGAAGTTGATGGTGGTCTTCTTTTCCGCGTCGCCCAGCTTGCCCAGTTGCAGTATCTGATGCGCCGCTTCCATTGCCGCGTTACGCCCCAGTTCCGGTGCGACGCCGGCGTGGGCCGCCTTGCCCTTGACCTCCACCAGCGCGGTTGCGCTGCCCTTGCGCCACACCACCAGGCCGTCGGCCGGGCGCCCCGGTTCAAGGTTGAGGGTCACGTCATGGGCCTTGGCGGTTTTCTTGATCAGGTCGGTGGCGACGTCCGAACCGGTCTCTTCGCTGGCATCGAGCAGGAACGTGATCTGCGCGTAATTCTTGAAATCCAGGTTCTTCAGCACCTTCAGCGCATAGATGCCCGCGACGATGCCGCCCTTGTCATCCATCACCCCCGGCCCGTAGGCGCGGCCATCCTTGATATGGAAGGGACGTTCGGCCGCCGAGCCTTCCTTGAACACCGTGTCCATGTGGGCCATCAGCAGGATTTTCGCCTTGCCGGTGCCCTTGAAGGTCGCCAGGACATGGTGGGTGCCGTCAGAATTGGGCACCTTTTCGATGCTGGCGCCGAGCTTCTGCAACTCGTCGATCGCGATATCGCCGACCTGGGTCAGCCCCGGCACATAACCGGAACCGGAGTCGATGTTTACCAGGCGTTCAAGCAGTTTCAGCGCCTCGCCCTTGGACTGCTCGGCATCGGCCAGCACCTGTTGATGGGGCTGCGCCAGGGCGGCAGGGGCAAAGGCGCCGAGTGCCAGGCTCAGGCCGAGGCTGACGGCGAGACGGGAGCGACGAACGATAACGGTCATGAGTTCATCCTTGTTTCATCTGGAAAGCATCATCGGGAAGGTCAACCAGCACCCTACCCGACAATTCGCCAAGGCTCTAGATCGCGGACGCCTCCAGCATCGGCCGATGTCGCTGACAGACAACCCGGTTGCGTCCGCTGGTCTTGGCTTCATAGAGCACCTGGTCGGCGTCGTCGAGCCAGGCGGTCGCATCGGCATAATCCGCCGTGAAGGCCGCCAGGCCGATGCTCAGGCTCACCTTCAGCGCCGGGTCACGTTCGTAGTCCTGCGCGGTGAAGCGTTCGCGTAGCCCCTCCATCGCCTGCACCGCGCTGAGCAGCGTCAGGTCCGGCAGGATCACCCCGAACTCGTCGCCGCCATAGCGCCCGACGATGTCCGTGGCCCGCAGGTTCTGCCCCAGCAGCTTGCCGAGCTGACGCAGCACGACATCACCGGCACCATGGCCGTAGGTGTCATTGATGGCTTTGAAGTGGTCGATGTCGATCAGCGCGATCACGCCATGCCCTGCCCCGTCCGGTGACTGGCGTCGGCAGTGCTGGAATGCCTCGTTGAGCCGGTCCTTCCAGGCGCCATGGTTGAGCAGGCCGGTCAGGCTGTCGGTACGGCTCAGGGCCAGCAATTCGCGTTTCTGTCGGCCCAGGGTGTGCGCCTGGCGAAAGCAGATCCAGCCCAGCGCCAGCGGGTACAGGCACAGCAACGGCAAGCAGGCGTATAGCTGCGCCGGGCTGGTCATGGGCACGCTGGCAAAGGGGAACATGAATATCCCGACGGTGATACCGGCAACCTGGGCCACAGCCCCGACCAACAGGAAACGCAGGCCGCCGATGGCCACGTTGTTCATTGCCATCATCGCCAGCGTCACGGCGGTAGGCAGCGGGTTGAATTGCATCGCGGCGACCCAGAAGCCACCGAGGAAGGCGTCGATCACCAGGTTGCGGTGCTCGGCATGGTACGGCACCGTCGAACGACGGGCCCATTGGTAGGACACGTGCGGCCAGAGCAACCCGTTGAACAGCATGAAGCCCCAGACCCAGGGCGCCGGGTCGAGGGTATAGAGCGCGGCGCTCACCACCAGCAACCCCAGCGCCAGACCGAGGATTCGGGATGTGTAGAGCCTCCTGGCCAGCGACAATCCCTTTTTTCCCGTTTTATGCATAGGGGCCTCTGCACCACCGGTCTCCCGGGGCCGGGATAGGTTTTGGGCAGTCTATCAGGGCGGAGTCAAATAGCCACTATCGATGCAGGGGTATTTATTCCGACCGATCAGCGTGGTTCCCCGCGGATTTTGGCTATACATGAAAAAGGGAAATTCGTTGGTACAGGGTCTCGATCGCCTTGTCCTGATATGGAGGCAACAACATGCTGGTGTTGTGGGTGGTCCTTGCGGTGTTCATCGCCTGGAGCTGGTTGACGTATCCGGGCATCGGCCATGTGCTGTATGACCTGGGCATGGCGCTGGAGGCGCGTCTCTACCGGCTGCACAAAATTACCGTGCCGATCAGCGAAATGACGGTGTCGACCTGGCAGGGCGGGCCCTATGAAGCGTCCGGCAGCGTGCTGATGCTGCATGGCTACAGCGCCGACAAGAACCTCTGGTTGCGCTTCGCCCGGTATTTCGTCGGCGATTACCGGGTGGTGATTCCCGACCTGGCCGGCCATGGCGAAACCGGCTTCAAGGCCGGCGGCGGTTATGACATCCCGACCCAGGCGCGGCGAGTGATCGAATTGCTCGATGCCTGTGGCCTGGACAAGGTCCATGTGATCGGCAACTCCATGGGTGGTTACCTCGCAGCCTGGCTGGCGGCGACGTCGCCTGAGCGGGTGTTGACCCTGGCGCTGATCGATCCGGCCGGTGTCACCGCCCCCGAACCCAGCGACATGGAACGCCACCTGGCCGCCGGCCACAACCCGTTCCTGGTTGATTCTCGAGCCGATTTCGCGCCGTTCTACGCCATGACCATGGCCTCGCCGCCCTGGCTGCCCAGCGTAGTGCTGGCAGCGCTGGCCGAGCGTTATGAACAGCGCCGGGAGGAATTGGCGGAGATCTTCGTCGATTTACGCGCCAGCCCACCCATGGAACCGCGCCTGGCCGACATCCGCGCCCCTTCGTTGCTACTCTGGGGGCGCAAGGACCGGTTGATCGACGTCAGCAGCGTACCGGTATGGAGCAAGGGCATCACCGACCTCAGGGTGGAAATCTGGAACGGAGTCGGGCATATGCCGATGGTTGAAAAACCGGGCAAGACCGCGGCGTTGTACCGGGATTTTCTGAAGGGGTTGGGGCAGTGACGTCAGCCGCGTTGAAATACCGTGGCGAGGGAGCTTGCTCCCGCTGGACTGCACAGCAGGCCCAGGTTTTTTGTTTTTACACAAAATTTTGGGGCCGCTTCGCGGCCCAGCGGGAGCAAGCTCCCTCGCCACAGGTTGAGGCAACCATCCGATGAACATCCTCTACGACGAGCAGCTCGACGGCCCGCTGCCGAAAGTGCCCAAGCAGGCCCTGCTCGACGCCATGCAGGCACGCATTCCGGACCTGGATATCCTGCACCGCGACGAAGACCTCAGGCCCTACGAATGTGATGGGCTGTCTGCCTACCGGACCACGCCATTGCTGGTCGTGCTGCCGCGGCGGGTCGAGCAGGTGCAGGCCTTGCTCACGCTGTGCCATGAACAGCATGTACCGGTGGTGGCCAGGGGCGCCGGGACCGGCCTGTCCGGTGGCGCCCTGCCCCTGCAAAGCGGCGTGTTGCTGGTGATGGCGCGCTTCAACCAGATCCTGCACATCGACCCCGACGCCCGCACCGCGCGCTTGCAGCCAGGGGTGCGCAACCTGGCGATTTCCCAGGCGGCGGCGCCGTTCGGGTTGTACTACGCGCCGGACCCTTCCTCGCAGATCGCCTGCTCCATCGGCGGCAACGTCGCGGAGAACGCCGGTGGCGTGCATTGCCTGAAATACGGCCTGACGGTGCACAACCTGCTGAAGCTGGAAATCCTCACCATCGAAGGCGAACGCCTGGTGCTGGGCAGCGAGGCCCTGGACTCGCCAGGCCTGGACCTGCTGGCGTTGTTCACCGGCTCCGAAGGCCTGCTGGGGATCATCACCGAAGTCACCGTCAAGCTGTTGCCTCGCCCCCAGGTTGCCAGGGTGCTGCTGGCCAGCTTTGATTCGGTGGACAAGGCCGGACGGGCGGTGGCCGAGATCATCGCAGCCGGGATCATCCCCGGCGGCCTGGAAATGATGGACAACCTGGCGATCCGCGCCGCCGAGGATTTCATCCACGCCGGCTACCCGGTCGACGCCGAAGCGATCCTGCTGTGCGAGCTCGATGGCGTCGAGGCCGATGTCCACGATGACTGCGAACGGGTCCGCCAAGTGCTGCAACGGGCCGGCGCCACCGAGGTGCGCCTGGCCCGGGACGAGGCCGAACGCCTGCGGTTCTGGGCCGGACGCAAGAATGCGTTTCCGGCGGTAGGCCGCCTGGCGCCGGACTATTACTGCATGGACGGGACCATCCCCCGGCGGGCATTGCCCGAGGTCTTGCAGCGCATCGCCAGCCTGGGCAGCGAACACGGCCTGCGGGTCGCCAACGTGTTCCATGCCGGCGACGGCAACATGCACCCGCTGATCCTGTTCGACGCCAACCAGCCGGGCGAGCTGGAGCGCGCCGAAACCCTGGGTGGGAAGATCCTCGAACTGTGCGTCCAGGTGGGCGGCAGCATCACCGGTGAACACGGCGTCGGCCGGGAGAAAATCAACCAGATGTGCACGCAGTTCAACAGCGAAGAATTGCAACTGTTCCACGCGGTGAAAGCCGCATTCGATCCGCTTGGCCTGCTCAACCCCGGCAAGAACATACCGACCCTGAACCGCTGCGCTGAATTTGGCGCGATGCATATCCATGGCGGGCAATTGCCATTTGCTGAACTGGAGCGATTCTGATGACCGCGCAAGTCGACCGCGACGCCAGCGAGCTGCTGCTGGAGCAGGTCAACCGCGCCCGCGCGAGCGATACGCCGCTGCGCATCCAGGGCTCCAACAGCAAGGCTTTCCTGGGACGCCAAGTGGCCGGCGAGGTGCTGGACACCCGTGCGCATCGCGGGATCGTTGACTACGACCCCACGGAGCTGGTCATCACCGCCCGCGCCGGCACCCCGCTGCGGGAGCTGTTGGCCGCGCTGGACGCCGCCGGGCAGCGGCTGCCCTGCGAGCCGCCGGCGTTCGGCACAGACGCCACGGTGGGCGGCATGGTCGCCGCCGGATTGTCGGGGCCGCGCCGTCCGTGGGCCGGCTCGGTGCGCGACTATGTGCTCGGCACGCGGATGATCAGCGGCCACGGCCACCTGTTGCGCTTTGGCGGCGAGGTGATGAAAAACGTCGCCGGCTACGACCTGTCGCGCCTGCTGGCCGGTAGTTTCGGTTGCCTGGGGGTGATCACCGAAGTGTCCTTGAAAGTGCTGCCCAAGCCCCGCCACGGCTTGAGCATCCGCCTGGAAATAGACAGCCGCGAAGCCCTGGAAAAACTCGCCGAATGGGGCCGACAACCCTTGCCCATCAGCGCCGCCAGCCACGACGGCGATTGTCTGCGCCTGCGCCTGGAAGGCGGCGAGGGTTCGGTCAGCGCGGCCCATCAGCGCCTGGGCGGCGAAGCCATCGACGATCAATACTGGACCGAGCTGAATGAACATCGCCTGCCATTCTTCGCTGAAGACCTGCCCCTGTGGCGCCTGTCGCTGCCCAACGCTACCGGCCCGCTCGACTTGCCCGGTGCGCAACTGATCGATTGGGCGGGCGCGCAGCGCTGGCTGAAAACCGACGCCGATACGGTCCAGGCCCTGGCGCGGGAATGGGGCGGCCATGCCGTCTGCTATCGTCCTGGCGCAACCGCAACGCCGTTCCAACCGTTGGAACCGGCGCTGCTGCGCTACCACCGTCAACTCAAGGCGAAGCTTGATCCCCAGGGCCTGTTCAATCCTGGCCGAATGTACGCGGAGTTCTAGATGCAGACCCGGTTCAGTGAAAAAAGCCAACGCCTGCCTCGCGCCGAAGAGGCCGAACGGATCCTGCGCAGTTGCGTGCATTGCGGCTTCTGCAACGCCACCTGCCCCACTTACCAGTTGCTCGGCGATGAACTGGACGGTCCGCGCGGACGCATCTACCTGATCAAGCAGGTGCTCGAAGGCCAGCCGCCAACCGCCAGCACCCAACTGCACCTGGATCGTTGCCTGTCGTGCCGCAACTGCGAAACCACCTGCCCGTCCGGCGTCGATTATCACAACCTGCTGGACATCGGCCGGGCCGTGGTCGACGCGGCCGTACCCCGCCCCGCCGGCCAACGCGGCCTGCGTCTCGGCTTGCGGAGCCTGGCTGCGAGTCCCGAACGGTTCAAGACCTTACTGCGCCTGGGAGCGGTGTTCCGCCCGCTACTGCCGGCGAACCTGGAGGCCAAGCTGCCACGGTCGGCGGCGTCCCCCGGCACGCGCCCGGCCGTGCGGCACTCGCGCCGCGTGCTGATGCTCGAAGGCTGCGTGCAGCCGGGCCTGTCGCCGAACACCAACGCGGCCGCCGCCCGGGTGCTGGACCGGCTCGGCATCAGCGTCGTTGCCAGCCCTGAAGCCGGCTGTTGCGGCGCGCTGGATTATCATCTCGACGCTCAACCCACCGGGCTGGACCACGCCCGGCGCAACATCGATGCCTGGTGGCCGCACTTGCAGGACGGCGCCGAGGCGATCGTCCAGACCGCCAGCGGCTGCGGCGCGTTTATCAAGGACTACGGGCATCTGTTGGAACACGATCCCGCCTATGCCGCCAAGGCGAAACACGTAAGCGAACGCGCGCTGGACCTGGTGCAGGTACTCGGCAACGAACCGCTGGAAGCAATCTGCGCCGCCAGGGATCAACGCATCGCCGTCCATTGCCCCTGCACCTTGCAACACGCGCAGAAACTCGGTGGCGCCGTCGAAGCCCTGCTCACAAGGCTGGGCTTCAACCTCACCGAGGTGCCCGACGGCCACCTGTGCTGCGGCTCGGCCGGGACCTATTCGCTGACCCAGCCGGCGCTGGCGCGACAATTGCGGGATAACCGTCTCAACGCGCTGGAAAGCGGCCGGCCGGAGCTGATCGTCACCGCCAATGTCGGCTGCCAGAGCCACCTTGACGGTGCCGGTCGCACGCCCGTGCGGCACTGGATCGAGCTGGTGGATCAGTCCCTGGCAGAATGAAGTCGTGAAGATTCTTCGTTTGCCGGCACTGGCGAAGGCTGCGATCTTTTGTCCATCTTTCCCACAGCCCTCGCCAGGAATTCCCACGATGAGCTTCGTCAGCCCCGACCTGATCCGCCAACGCTTCTCCAGGGCGATGTCCGACATGTACCGCGACGAAGTACCGCTGTACGGCGCATTGATGAACCTGGTGGAGCAAACCAACGCCCGGGTGTTGGGAAACGATCCGCAACTGGCCGAACACCTGCGCAACACCGGCGAACTGCAGCGCCTGGACCTGGAACGGCATGGCGCGATCCGCGTCGGCACCGCCGCCGAGCTGGCGATGCTGGGTCGGCTGTTCGCGGTCATGGGCATGCAGCCGGTGGGCTATTACGATCTCACGCCAGCCGGGGTGCCGGTGCATTCCACGGCCTTCCGCGCCGTGCATGAGGCCGCACTGCAAGTCAGCCCCTTTCGCGTGTTCACTTCCCTGTTGCGCCTGGAGCTGATTGAAGACGCCGAGCTTCGGGCCTTCGCCGAATCGGTGCTGGGCAAACGGCAGATCTTCACTTCCGGCGCCCTTGAACTCATCGAGTTGGCCGAACGTCAGGGCGGCCTGACCGAGCCCCAGGCCGAGGAATTTGTGCTGCAAGCGCTGGAAACCTTTCGCTGGCACCACAGCGCCACCGTCACCGCCGGACAATACCGTCAACTGAGCGCTCAGCATCGGCTGATTGCCGACGTGGTGGCGTTCAAGGGCCCGCATATCAATCACCTGACGCCGCGCACCCTGGACATCGACATTGTCCAGGCCCAGATGCCGGTGCATGGCATCACGCCCAAGGCCGTGATCGAAGGCCCGCCCCGTCGCCAGTGCCCCATCCTGCTGCGCCAGACCAGTTTCAAGGCGCTCGATGAACCCGTCGCGTTTACCGACCAACCAGAATCCCAAGGCAGCCACAGCGCCCGTTTTGGTGAAATCGAGCAACGCGGCGCGGCGCTTACGCCCAAGGGCCGGGCGCTCTACGATCAACTGCTGAACGCGGCGCGGGACGCCCTGGGCGCGTTTCCCAACGAAGCCAATGCCGAACGCTACAACGCGCTGATGGCTGAACACTTCGCCGAATTCCCTGACACCCTCGACGAGCTGCGCCGACAAGCGCTGGCGTACTTTCGCTATTTCGTGACGCCAGCGGGGCTGACCGCCAAGGGCGCGATTGAACGGTCGAGCTCGCTGGAGCACTTGCTTGAGCAGCAGTACCTGCGCGCCGAACCCTTGGTGTACGAAGATTTCCTTCCGGTCAGCGCCGCCGGCATCTTCCAGTCGAACCTGGGCGATGCCGCGCAGAATCACTACGCCGGACAGTCCAATCGGCACGCCTTCGAAACGGCGCTGGGGCGGCCGACCATCGATGAACTGGGGCTGTATGCCGAGACGCAGCAGCGCTCCGTCGATGAATGTCTGCATACGCTGGGGCTCTGAAAACCAGCGCAGGAAGGAGAAGCAGCAAGTTGCGCAAGTCCGACAGCAGCATCCGCTCGACTTACGCGCCTTGCTCCCGGCAACACGGTGCCTCGTGCTTGGGCAGATCAATGCGAGGCAGCGTGCAGCCGTTTGCGTGATTTGCCGGGCGCGCGACCCGAGGCTCGCCCAGAAAACAAGCTAATACCTTGATCCAGCAGTATTTTCTTGCCGATGGCACGGCTCTTGATAACGCTCAGACCGCCTTCGGACGATTCGCGTCCCGGGGCTTCTCAGTTTATCCAGGAAGGAGAGCATCCATTGGCTACCCCCGCTTACATGTCCGTCACCGGTGAAAAACAAGGCCTGATCACTGCCGGTGCATTCAGCGCTGACTCGGTTGGCAATACCTATCAGGAAGGCCATGAAGACCAGGTCATGGTGCAGGCCGTCCAGCACGAGATGACCATCCCCCGCGACCCTCAATCGGGCCAGCCCACCGGCCAGCGCCTGCACAAACCCTTGGTCATCACCAAGGTCTTCGACAAGGCTTCGCCTCTTCTGCTGCAGGCCCTGAACAGCGGCGAACGGATGACCGAGGTTGTAATCCACTGGTACCGCACGTCGGCCCAAGGCACCCAGGAGCACTACTACACCACCAAGCTGGAGGATGCGATCATCGTCGACATGAAAGACTACATGCTCACGTGCCAAGACCCGGGCAACAGCCACTTTACCCATCTGCAGGACGTTCATTTCAGCTACCGAAAAATCACCTGGACTCACGAGGTCAGCGGCACTTCTGGCTCGGATGACTGGCGCATCCCGACAGCGGGCTGAGTCATGCAGGTGTTCGCCCAGTGTGACGGCCTCGGCATTCCATGCACTGGTAAAGAGCCTGGCACTGGGCGAACGAAAACAATGATAGTGGAGCTTGCCAGGTCTGTCCGTGAGGCCCGCTTAAATAATTATTCACGTAGCGTGGCGAGGGAGTTTGTTTCTCGCCACCCAAGATTCAATCGCCCCGTGCGGTTTTTTGCGCATCGGTTTCCTGCGCCTCGGCATTGCCTTGCTGCTCTCGCTTGGCCGGGTCGTTCGGTCGTAGCGCGTCGTTGTCTCGCTCCACTTCGCCGGGCAACGCCGGCTCGTCGGGGTTGTGTTGGGTCTGATCGGGACCGGGCTTCATGGTGGACTCCTTGGATGGTGGTGCCAGTGGCTGGCGTTTGGTTGGATGGATGGCGGCAAGGGCTGTCATCAGGACCGGGTTGTCTTCTTCGCGAGCAGGCTCGCTCCCACATTGGGATGCACTCTCTGTGGCAGAGCCCGCTCACGCTTCTGTGGGAGCGAGCCTGCTCGCGAAGGCGGCCCACGAAGAATCAGGCATCAGGATCGGCCACTTCCTCCGCCACATTCGCATCCGGCGAGCGCTGGTGCAGTTCCTCCGCTTTGGTCTTCAGCTCCTGCCAGCGGTCCAGGTCAATGGCTCCCTGGCCGAACAGGTCGTCCGCCAGCCGCGTCAGCTCGGTGAAATGAACGTCGGGCGACTGCTGGAAGTAGGCCTTGTCGTCGAACAGCCGCTGCCAGTCGGCCAGCGACGGAGGTTTGAGGTCATCGCTCATGAGGGGCTCCCGCGAGGCATTCATAAAGTATGAGAGGCGACGCTTGTCGGGAGTTCCGGTGATTGTCAGTAGCCGGTCATTTCCAGGTAACCGATGCCGCCACGATTGCCGCTCAGTTGCACCGGCCCTTCCCAATAAGGAATACGCAGGTTCATCCAGGCATCGGGATTCAGCGCCTGAGTGATGATTTCTAGCTGCCTGGCGGGAATCCTGATCGACCAGCGCACCGGCATCGAGCGTCCCGCGACCTCGGCGGTGTCCAGCGGTTCGAGGCTGATTTCGCTGGCGCTCAGAGTCGTTGCCTGGCCCTGGGCGTCGATCCAGGTGCCGGTGAGGTACGGCGCGCCCTTCTTGTGCCGCATGCGGTAGAGCATGACGTGTTCGCCATTATCCAGATGCAGCGAAAACCAGTCCCATCCGGTCTGGTTTTCGGTCAGCGGCTGGCTGCTCCATTCACGGTCGAGCCAGGCCGGACCGCTGACCTGATAGCGCTGGCCATCGATTTCCAGCTGGCCGTTGGCCTGGAAGAAAGGTTGACTGTAGTAATACGATGCCTGGCCCTGCTCGGATTTCTGGCTGAAGCCCTGATTGCCTTGCAGGACCAGCGGGCGCGTCGAAGTGAGCTGCAGCTCATAGCCGAAACGTGCATCCCGCGCCTTGAGCTGCATCGCCGCCAGGGGATCAGTGCCCGCGCTTCGGGTGGTCAATTGCCAATCGTCGATCCAGGCATCGAACGGGGTCGTGCGCACTCTGGCCTGCCCCACTCCGCCGCGGGCATAACGTTCGGCGGCGTGATGGACGGTCGCGGAAGTGACCGCGGCGTGACCGAGCCAGATGGACTGGTTACGCCAGCCACTGGCCTGGGGAGCGGCATCCTGGCTGCTGCGGAACAACGTCCACTGCACGCCGAAATCCCGCCCCTCGGCATCCTTGAGATTGGCGGTGACGTACCACCACTCGATCCGAAACCCGTCATGGGCACCATGATCGGCCGGAAAACTGAACACGCGCCCCGGCACCACAGGCGTAAATGCAACGGCCTGGTTGCCGAGGCCGGCAAAACCTTTTTCCGGCGCCGACGAGTCGTCGCAGCCGCCGAGCAAGGCCAGCAGCATCAGGCCGATTCTAATTTTCATGGGCGAAGGTCCTGAGCAGATCCGCCGGTTGCGTGCGGTACAGCGCGTACAGCGGCCACGCCGACGCCAGCAGCGTGGCGAACATCGCCAGGCCCAACAACTGCGCCAATTGCAGCGGGAATACCCGCAACGGCAGGCGCCAGCCAAAAGCCTGCACGTTGATCACGGCGTCCAGGCACCAGGCCAGGGCGATGCCCAGCGGCACGGCCAGCAGTAAGGTCAGCAGCGCCAGCAACCAGGTCTGGCCGAGGTTGAGCAGCATCAGTTGCCGACGCGTTACACCCACGGCCCACAACGGCGCCAACTGACCGAGACGGCTCTGGCTCTGGGTCAGCAGGCTGATGAACAACGCCACTCCGGCGACCGCCAGGGTCAGGCTGTTCAGCGCGGCGGTGGCGGCAAAGGTGCGCTCGAATACCTGGGTCGACCAGCCCTTGAGGCGAGCCTGGTCGACGATGTGACTGTCGTCCAGGCTGAACCGGCTTTGCAACGCCGCCAGCAATGGCCCGATGGCGGCCGGCTCGATGCGCAGGTTGAAGCGATTCGGCGTCAATTGAGGCCAGTGCGCCAGCAGGTGATCGGCGTTGATCAGCACATGCCCCTTGGGATTACCGTAATCGGCATAAATCCCGACAATCTGCGGCGTCCACGGCCCTTGTGGGGTCGGCAGGGTCAACCGGTCGCCGACCTCCACTTTCAGGCGCCGGGCCAGTTGTTCGCTGAGCATCAGCGTGTCGGCGCCGGCCAGTTGGTCCCAGGCCTGCTCACCGGCCGACTCCAGCAAGGGCCAGTGCAGGCGATAGGAAGGGTGATCGATGATCCCGTAGATATTCGTCGGCCAGCCTTGCAGAGGGACCGATACCTGCCAGTTCGGCAATACGGCGCTGACACTCGGTTGTTGCTTGAGCCATTCGTACAACTCGCCTGCCTGGGCCGGGGTCTGTGGGTTGATGTACAGCTCGGCGGTGAGCCGCTGTTCGAGCCAGTCGCTGAAGGTCTGGCGGAAACCGGCGGTCATGCTGCCGGCGCCGATATTCGCCGCCAGCGCCAGCAACAACGCCATCAGCGCCAGGCTCAACGTCGGCAACTGCTGGCGACAATCGGCGAGGAACCATTGGCCGAGCACGGAACGGTTGCCGCGCAACAACCGGTTCAACACAGCGTTGAGCAGCACCGGTAGCGCCAGCGCCGCGCCCAGCAACAACGCGGTCATCAGGACAAAACCGCTCGCCAGGCTGTCGCCCCAGACCAGCGCCGCCACCGCGATCAGCGCGGCCATCAGTGCCACCCCGCCCTGGCGCCGCAACCACCGCGCGTGGGCCTGGTGCCAGGCCTGGGGATTAGCCAGCGCCAGCAAGGGCAGGCGCGCCGCCCGCAACAGGCTTTGGCCCCCGGCCAGCAACGCACCGAGCAGGCCCAGGCCCACGCCGCCGAGCCACCACCAAAGGCTGAGGTGCAATTGCCCCGGCACTTCGGCGCCGTACAGACCGCGCAGGCTCGCCGCGACATCAGGCAATAGCAGGCTCGCCAGCCAGTAACCGCTGAGCACCCCGGCAACCCCGCCGAGCAAGGCCAACGCGCCCAACTCCAGCGCCAGGCTGGCGACCAGTACCCGCGCACTGACGCCACAGGCGCGCAAGGTTCGCAGCAGGCTGCGCCGTTGTTCCAGGGCCAGGCCGATGGCGGCATGAACGATGAACAGCCCCACCACGAATGACAGGAACCCGAGTGCGTCGAGGTTCAAATGAAAGCTCTCGGTCAGGCGCGTCAAGTTGTTCTCCTCGTCCGCGCGCTTGAATTGCAACAGGCCGTTGAATGCCTCGGGCAAGGGCGCGGTGAACGTGGCCGGTAACAACATTCGCGAAACCTGCTCCGGCAACCCCAGGAGCTGCTGGGCGAAACCGATGTCCATCAACAGCATGCCTGGCGCCATGTCCGGCTGTACGTGCAGCGGCGGCAAGGCCTGGCCGTCGGCGCTGCGGGGCCGGTCGCCCACTTTCAGCCCGAGGGCCTGCAACGTCTGCGGGGCGATCCAGGTACGACCGGGGCCGGTGAAGAAGTCCACCACCTCGGCAATCTCCCGCGCTTGCCCCGCCACGGCCGAACCCGGCGGCAGCGACACCGGGTCGATGCCCATCAATTGCAGGCGCTGGTCTTCATGCCCCGCAAGCGTCAGCCGACCCTGCAACACCGGCGATACGGGCCAACCCTGACGCCGCAGGTCGACAAACCATTGCTGTGGGAACGTGCCCCCGCCAGGGGCACTGAGGCTGGCCTGGGGTTCGCCGCCGATCAGCTGGCTGGCCCGGGCGTAGCTGTCCCGGGCCTGGCTGTTCAAGGCCTGTACGCCAGTGAGCAGGCTGGTGGCCAGCCAAAGCCCGGTCAACACACTGAAAAATTGCACTGGGTGCCGACGCCAGTGACTGAGCAGGGCCTTGAGGGTCTGGCGAAAGATCATCACGCCGGGCCCGCTTGCGCCAGGCGCCCGCCTTGCAATACCACGCGATGTGCCAGACGCGCCGCCACCCGCTGGCTGTGGGTAACCATCAACAGGCTGGTCGGGCTGCCATCGAGCAATTCCAGGAGCAATTGCAGCACCTCGTCGCTGGTGGCTTCGTCGAGGCTGCCGGTGGGCTCATCCGCCAGCAACAACGGCGGACGTGACGCCAGCGCCCGGCCCAAGGCCACCCGCTGTTGCTGGCCGCCGGAAAGCTGCTCGGGATAACGCCGCAACAGCTCCGACAATCCGAGCCGCTGCACCAGATGCGCTTGCCACGTAGCGTCGAACCGACCGCACAGGCGCGCCTGGAATGCGAGATTGTCTTCCACCGCAAGGCTGCTGATGAGGTTGAACTGCTGGAACACCAGGCCGATTTCGGTGCGCCGCCAGTTCGCCAACTGGCTTTCGCTCATGTCTTCGAGCCGGTGCCCCGCGCTGTGGATGCTGCCCAGATCGACCTTGTCGAGGCCAGCGACCAGATGCAGCAAGGTGCTCTTGCCGCTGCCGGATTCCCCCATCAGCGCCAGGCTGCTGCCGGGAGGCAGCGTCAAGTCGATACCTTGCAGCACCGCCAGGGGGCCTTGGGGCGTGGTGTAGCTTTTGAAGACGTTTCGGACCTCAAGCATGGGCAACTCGGCTGATCGACAAGGGCATCAGGATAGCGGAGGTTGCGCTGTGCGCAGAGTTCCAAAAACATGTGATGCGGGTTTGTTTGTAATAGCGGCAAGCCAAGGGGAATTGCAAGCTGACCGGACGCCATCGCGAGCAAGCTCGCTCCCACAGGGTTAGTCCAGTGAATCCAGAATCTGACTCAACACAAATCAAATGTGGGAGCGAGCTTGCTCGCGATAGCGATGCACCAGTCGCCACCAAAGCCACTGATGCAGCGCCCCCGAGGATTCAGGTTTCCCACCCGCCAGTTCAATGCCCCACCGCCATTTCACCCTGGACTGGTTTCGGCGTAACGATGTTGCTCAGGTCAATGTGCTTCCACGCCGGCTTGGCCCCCAGCCGCGCATTAAAACGGTAGTTGAAGGTGAAGTCGTCTTCGGTCGGCTGGTCGAGGGATTTTCCATACAGCGCCGTGACGCCGGCCGACTCGTAGCCCATCAACCGCAGCAACGTCGGGAAGATGTTGTAGTGGCTGGAGCGGTCCTTGTTCTGCGCCCAGGCGCTGCGCCAATCGAGGGTCTGCAACCGGCTTCCCTGGATCACCAGCAACGGCACCAGCCCTTCTTCTTCCACCGGATCTCCGCCGCAATGGGTGTTGAGGCCGGGGTTGCCGCGCTCGTGCAGATCCTGGCCATGATCGGAGGTGTAGATCAGCACCGCATTGTCGAGATTGCCCTGACGGAAAAGACGTTGGAAAAATTCGCCGACGCTCCACAGCAAGGTGTTCTGGTAAGCATTGCGATACAGCGCCCAATCATCCGCCTCGCCACTGAAACCGTCGCGCCGGCCGGTTTCGGCCACCTCCTCGAACTGCCCTCGCGGCAAGGCCGGACGGTAAGTCATGAAAGCATCGGGGTATTTATCGTGGACCGGGAAATGCGCGCCGACTTTATTGACCACCACCAATTCGGCCCGGTCGTTTTCCATCAGCTCGATCAGTTTCGCCGCAGCCGCCATGTCTCGGTCGCGCACACGGACCTGGTCGAACTGGACAAATTCGTCGATGTCCTGTTGTTCCAGCTCTGTCATCAGGTTCTGCCGCTTGCCGCCGGTGTTCTGGCCGTCGATATAGACGGTGCGCAACCCGGCGTTGCGGGCGTACTGCCAGATCGACGGCTGGGTGCTGTTGATGCGCATGTAATCGCCACGGGTGCCGCCATAGCGCAGGGTAACGTTGGTATCCACGCTGCAATTGGCGATCGAGGCGGCGTAGCCATAATTGAGGATTTCCACGCCGGGAGGGGGCGTCTTGAGGCCGGTGGCGACGCCGGACGGCGTGTTGATATCGAGATAATTCCCGCCAATGCTTTCGTCGATGATCAGCACGATATCGTGGCCGATTGCCGCTGTTTGCCGCACGAGGCTGACTGGCGCCCGTGGGCCCACGGTGTTGTGCACGGCTTCATAGATGAACAGGTTCAGATAGGCCAGCGGCGTGTACATGATCGGCAAACCGCGCGCGCCCTCGCCTGCCCGTACGAACAGCACACCACTGAGCAGCAGCACGCCGAGCAATGGCGCAGTGATCGCGACGTAGCCGGGCAACGGCAGACGCCGCCGGGGCTTCAGGCCGATCCCCAGCAGCAGCAACAAGCCCCCCGCAACCGCACTGATGATCACCTCGCGGTACTGATAAGCCGCCTCCTGGATGAACCCGCCGGAATAGACCATCGACACGAACTGGCTGTAGGTCAGGTAGCTGTCGGTTACGCGCGTGTAGACCTCGAAGAACACCGCCGAGGCAAACATCGCCAGGGCAAACAGATGCCGCACCAATGCCTGACGAATGTACGCGGTCATCCACAGAGCCAGCACCAGCGCAACGAACATCGCGCCGAACAGCAGCGTTGCAAAGCCAAAACCCAGCGCCGCAAGACGGTCGAGGTAATAGTCATGTGCCCTGAGCAGGTATAGAAGCAGTAGCAGTTCCTTGAGGTATCGCGCCATGTTTTTCCCAGCGTTACGAGGAGGTTGAAAACGGCTTGGTTTCTGCACACTAGCAGCGGGTTTGCAAAGCGCAAGAAAGCCGATCAACGGCTAGAGCGTCAAAAAAAAGTTAGCTCAAAAATGACACCTGAAGCCAGCAAAAAACATAAAAATCTATGGATGGATACCGTTCATCGGCTACTCAAACCCCGTTAAAGCCCTTTAAAAACGGCACTTTTCCAATTCCGTCAAGGACTTGATATCAAAAAGCCCTACTCTTTCGAGTTTGCCAACTCTGACAACTGTCATTTTGCTGACACGCTTTTCTGAGGCTGCGCTATACCCCTCTAAACAGTTTCATCCGAGTTACATCAACGGGTCTGCGAGGCGCGCCAAGAATGGACGTGAGCGTATTTGGAACGGGGTACGTTGGGCTGATTCAAGCGGCGGCGCTGGCAGACGTCGGACATCGCGTCCTGTGTGTCGATATCGATCCGAACAAGATCCGGCAACTGCAACAGGCGGTACCGCCAATCAGCGAGCCGGGACTGTCCGGGTTGCTCGAAGACAACATCAAGGCCGGGCGCCTGTCGTTCAGTTGCCAGGCCAGTGATGCGGTCAACCATGGCGAGCTGATCTTCATCGCCGTGGGCACGCCCGCCGATGAAGATGGCTCGGCGGACCTCAGCCATGTCCTGGCCGTGACCCGGCAGATCGCCGACTTCATGGACAGCGACCGCACTCTGATCATCAAGTCGACCGTGCCGGTCGGCACGGCTGACAAGGTCGCCGAATGCGCCCGCCAGGCGTTGGCCCGTCGCGGCCTGCAACAACTGAATGTGCGCGTGGTGTCCAACCCGGAGTTCCTCAAGGAAGGCAGCGCACTGGCCGATTGCATGCGCCCGGACCGGATCATCGTCGGCACCGTCGACGCCCTGGCCCGCGACCAGATGAGCGAGCTCTACGCGCCCTTCTGCCGTAACCACGAAAAGCTGATGTTCATGGACAACCGCAGCGCGGAACTGACCAAGTACGCCGCCAACGCCATGCTCGCCACGCGCATCAGTTTCATGAACGAACTGGCCAACCTCACCGAACACCTGGGTGCCGACATCGAGGCCGTGCGCAAGGGCATCGGCTCGGACCCGCGCATCGGCTACCACTTCATCTATCCCGGCTGCGGCTTTGGCGGCTCGTGCTTTCCCAAGGACCTGCGCGCCCTGCTGCACACCGCCGAACAAAGCGGCATGCCACTGCGCCTGCTGCGCAGCGTCACCGATGTGAACGACAGCCAGCGGCACATCCTTTTCGAAAAACTCACGCTGCAGTTCCCCGACGGCCTGGCGGGCAAGTCGATTGCCATCTGGGGCCTGGCATTCAAACCGAACACCGACGACATGCGCGAAGCGCCCAGCCGCTACCTGATGGAGGCACTCTGGCGCGAAGGCGCCCGCGTCCAGGCCTACGACCCGGAAGCCATGTCCGAATGTCGGCGCCTCTATGGCTATCGCAAGGACCTGAACCTTTGCGCTACCCGCGACGACACGCTGGAAGATGCCGACGCCCTGGTGATCTGCACCGAGTGGAAGAATTTTCGCGTGGTCGATTTCGACCTGCTTGCCAGCAAGCTGCGCGCGCGGGTCATCATCGATGGTCGCAACCTGTACAACCCGGAACACCTGGCCGCCGCCGGGCTGCTGTATCGCGGCATCGGGCTGCGCCACACCGTGCCCGTCCAGGGGCCACAAGCATGAACATCCTGGTGACCGGCGCGGCCGGTTTCATCGGCGCCCATTGCGTGCTGCGACTGCTGCGCGACGGCCATGACGTGTGCGGACTGGACAACTTCAACGACTACTACGACCCGCAACTCAAGCACGACCGCGTGGCGTGGGTCAAAGGCCAGGCCGGCGACTTCCACCTGGCGCGAATCGACCTGACCGACGCACCGGCCCTCGACCAACTGTTCCAGTCCCATCGCCCCGACGTGGTGATCCATCTGGCAGCCCAGGCCGGCGTGCGTTATTCGCTGGAAAATCCGCGGGCTTATGTCGACAGTAATCTCAGCGGGTTCCTGAACATTCTGGAGAGCTGCCGCCGCCATCCGGTCAGGCACCTGATCTACGCCTCTTCCAGTTCGGTGTACGGCGCCAACCAGCGCACGCCGTATTCGGTACAGGACGGCGTCGACCATCCGTTGTCGTTGTACGCGGCCACCAAAAAAGCCAATGAACTGATGGCCCACAGCTACAGCCATCTGTTCGGCATCCCCTGCACCGGCCTGCGTTTCTTTACCGTCTATGGCCCCTGGGGCCGGCCGGACATGTCGCCGATCCAGTTCGCCCGGGCCATTGCCGAAGGCCAGGTGCTGAAGCTGTTCAACCATGGCGAGCACGAGCGCGACTTCACCTGCATCGACGACATCATCGAGAGCATCGCCCGGCTGATCGAGCGTCCACCTCATGCAAACCCGGACTGGAATCGCCACCAGCCGGACCCGGCCACCAGCCTGGCACCGTGGCGCGTCTTCAACATTGGCGGACAGCATCCGGTGACGCTGCGGGCCTACGTGGCGCTGCTGGAAAAACACTTGGGCCGGAGCGCGCGAGTCGAGCTGCTGCCCCTGCAACCGGGCGATGTGCTGAACACCTGCGCCGATGCCAGCGACCTGGCCCGGGCCACCGGTTTCCAGCCTTGCATCGCACTGGACGAAGGCCTCGGCCGTTTCATCGACTGGTTCCTCGATTACTACGCACCGCCCATCGCCCACGCACCGCTTGCGACAGAACGCTTGCGGCCCAACCTCAACGGAGGAGTCTATGACCCGACATGAGCAAGACATCCCGACCCGGACCCTCGGCCGTGACAAACGAGTCGACCCCGAGCACCGCAGGCGCCTGGACGCGGCTATCCACCGCCAGGGTCGTGGCTGGATGACTGGCCGCGACGGCGGCCGGCCCTGGACCGTCTCGCGCACCAACCGGGTGGTGGCCTGCCTCGGCGCCTTGGCCCTGTTGCTGATGCTCAGTCCGCTGCTGCTGGGCCTGGCACTGCTGGTGAGGTTCTCCAGCCCTGGCCCGGTGCTGTTCGTGCAGAAACGCACCGGCTATCGCGGCCGCGTTTTCGGCATGTACAAGTTCCGCACCATGGTCGCCGACGCCGAGGCCTTGAAAGAATCGCTGCGCCACCTCAACAAGCACGGCGCCGACGCCATCGACTTCAAGATCGACAACGATCCGCGCATCACCCCCATCGGCCGGTTCCTGCGCCGCAGCAGCCTCGATGAACTGCCGAACCTGATCAACGTCGTGACCGGCGACATGCGCCTGGTGGGCCCGCGGCCGACCTCGTTCAACGCCTACCGCTACAAGGACAACCATTTGGTGCGCCTGAGCATCTACCCCGGCCTCACCGGCCTCTGGCAGATCTCCGGACGCAGCAATATCGACTTCGACCAGCGCGTGGAACTGGACCTCAGCTATATCGCCGAGCAGAGCCTTTTGCTGGATTTGAAGATCCTGATGATCACCCCCTTCAAAGTCTTCAGCGGCCACGGAGCGAGTTAAATGGACGGTTCAACGAATATCCTGACCATAGCAAGCCCGAGCGAGACCAACCTGACCTCGACCGTGCTCGACCCTTCCCTGCGGATCCTGCTCCTGACGGCGGCGAATATCGGCACCGGCACGAGCACCAGCGCCATGGCGCTGGCCGCCCAGTTGGCGCAGATGAGCAGCGGCCGTGTGCTGCTGGTGGACGCCAGCCGGTCGCCGCGCAACCTCAGCCAGCAGCTGTCGCTGCAAAAAGAGCGCGGCTTCAGCGACCTGCTGTTCAACAGCCTTTCTCCGCCGCTGTTGCAGGACTGCGTGGTGCAGGTTTCCAGCCTGCCCTTCGACGTCCTGCCCAACGGTCGCCTGGGCCATAACGCCGAGCGCCTGAGCCCCGAGCGACTGCGCCCGCTGTTCAGGCAACTGGCCGCGCAGTACCGCTTCGTGGTGATCGACGCCGACGCGGTGTATTCGGCCACCGACACCTTGGTCATGGGCACTCAGGTGGACGGCGTGGTGCTGGTGGTGCGCGGCGAGGACACCCGCTGGGAAGTCGCCCAGGCCGCCCGACAACGCTTGGCCCAGGCCGGCGCGAAGGTGGTCGGCAGCGTCTTCAATCGCCGCAAGTACTACATGCCCAAGTGGCTCTACAACAACCTGTAAGCCTGCAAAAGGATGACGAGATGAACGCCAGAATGCTTGTCCTGCTGTTGCTGCCGCTTGCCGGTTGCTCCAGCACCACCGATACCCGCTCGATGCCGGTGCAGATCCTCACGGCCGCGCCGGCCAACGCCCAGGCCACCGACATGCCCAAGGTCGAACAGACCCTGCGGCCCCAGGACGTGCTGGATGTGATTTTTCATATCAGCACCACCGCTTCCCAGGCATATCGTGTACAGCCGGGCGACCAGGTAGCGCTGAACTTTACCGCCGCCAGCCAGCTCAACGGCACGCAACAGGTGATGCCCGACGGCAGCATCGAACTGCCGGGCGCGAACACCTCGGTGAAGCTCGCCGGCCTGACCACCGACGAGGCCCGCCTGGCGGTACAGCGAGCCTATGACCAGAAGATGCTGTTCCAGCCCAATCGCAACCAGTTGACGGTGCTGGTGACCAGTCCGCTGGCCGGCGAGACGACCCTGCGCAATACCCTGACCCACCCTGGCACCGGCATGAGCCGGGAAATCACCGTGGGCCGGGACGGTTACGCCAGCTTTCCGGAAATCGGCGCCGTACCGCTGCAGGGCATGACCGTCACCCAGCTGGAAACCTTCCTCAACGAGCGTTACGCCAATCTGCCCGGACGCATGACCGTCGATGTGCTGCTCAAGTCCACCGCCGGCAATGAAATCTACGTCCTAGGTGAAGTGGCCCAGCCCGGTTCCTATCCGATCCGCCGGCCCATCTCGGTACTGGAAGCCCTGACCCTGGCCCGTGGCGCAAACGTCAAGGCCCGGCTCGACTCGGTGGTGATCATGCGCCGCAACGGCAATCAGGTCGAAGCCCGCCACTACGACGTCGAAAAAGCCTTGAGCGGCGACGCCTCGCAAATCGCCTACCTGCAGCCCGAAGACATGCTCTTCGTGCCCAAGACCGGGCTGGCCAAAGCCGGCGAAACGGCCCGCCAATTGGCCGACGTGGTGCTGTTCCAGGGCGTGGGGTTCGGCTTCGGCTACCGCGTCGACAACAAAGGCAGCGACAACTGAGATTCAGGTGACCGATCATGAACCCCAAGGAAAATTATCTGCACGAGTTTTTCAGGATCTTCTTTGCCAACAAGCAGTGGGTGAAGCGCATCTTCCTGATTTTCGCCGTGATCGCCCTGGTGCTGCCATTGATGCTCAAGCAGAGCTTCGATATCACCGCCCAAG
Organism: Pseudomonas sp. R3-56; assembly: GCF_051132075.1. Taxonomy (NCBI): domain Bacteria; kingdom Pseudomonadati; phylum Pseudomonadota; class Gammaproteobacteria; order Pseudomonadales; family Pseudomonadaceae; genus Pseudomonas; species Pseudomonas sp. R3-56. The sequence goes on from NZ_CP071657.1 coordinate 4,193,158, forward strand.
TGATCGTCCAGTCGAAAAAACTCTCCCAGGGCGACGCCACCACGTCGCTGAACCAGGAAAACGCCACGTTCATCCCGCCGTCCCTGGCGGACATGGAAACCGAGAGCAATATCCTCCGCTCGCCGGCGTTGATTCGCCAGACCATCCAGACCCTGCGCGACCAGGGCGAGTACACGCCAAGCCCGGGTATCCTCAACAAATGGGTCAGCGAGCCGCTCAAGCGCTACATCACCCAGCCGCTGCGTGAGTATGTGGTCAACCCGTTGCGCGACGGCCTGGGGCTTGAGGTCGATCCGGTGCGCGACACGATGCTCGATACGCTGACCGACGAGGCCATCGAAAACCTGAAGATCGAAACCCTCCCCGGCTCCAATGTCATCTCCATCGTCTACAGCTTCGGTGACCCGGCCCAGGGCACGCGGTTCGTCGCGCAACTGCTGAAGAACTACCTCACCGGCCGCCAGGAACTGCAATCGATCGAACTGCCGCAGACCTTCTACGAGCAGAAAAAAGCCCAATACCAGACGCGTCTCGACGGCCTGGAAGACAAACGACTCGGGCTGCTCGAAGGCATCGGTTCGTCCGATCCGAAGGAAGAAGTCACTTTCCGCCTGAACGCCATCAATACCGAAGAGCAGGCGCTGAACCTCTATCAGGATCGCCTGCTGCAAAGCCAACGCTGGCTCGACTACCTCAAGAGCAGCCTGGCGGCGACGACCAGCTCGCGGTTCAACGACTACACCTTCCCGTTCACCTTCACCACCACGGTGGACAATATCGCCTTCGAAGACCGGGAAATTCGCCAGTTGGGTGAGCAACTGACCGGCCAGGTCAGCCGCTATATGAATGACCTGGCGATTTTCCAGCCCGGCAGCGAACCGATGCTGCTGGCCCGGGAGCAGATCGTGCGGACCCGCCAGCAGTTTCTGAAAGTGGTGAACAACCGCATCCAGGAACGCACCACCGATCTTGCGGTGGTCAGCTCGGTGATCGAGCAGAAAAAAGCGCGCATCGGGGCCTTCAAGGAGCGCATCCATCAGTTGCAGGAAACCCAGAGCAAGCTGCGGCAGATGGACACCGAGATCAACGCTCTGCATGCGGCGTTCTCCACCTACGCCCAGCGATTCGCCGAAGCCAGCACCGCCCGCTCGCTGGACAACGACCTGTCCAACGCCCGGGTCCTGAGCCCGCCTTTCGAACCGACCGCCGCGGCATTTCCCAAGCCGATGCTGATCATTGTGTTCGGCCTGTTCAGCGGCCTGCTGCTGGCCATCGCCCTGGTCTATGTGCGTGAGTTCTTCGACCATCGCTTCAAGCATCCGGCGCAGATCACCCAGCAACTGGATCTGCCGGTGTTGCTGGTGATCAACGAGCAGTCACCCGAGCAGGTCAATCCGCATCGCAACTGGAGCTTGCCCAGCCTTGTCCATTGGGTGAGAAATTGAACGCGCCGTTCGGCCCGTCCCACCGCAGCAGCCCCCTGTCGATCATTCATCTGCTCGACAGCGGCGGCTTCTACGGGGCCGAGCGGATGCTGCTCGATCATTGCCTGGCCACGCCCGGCCAGCACCAGGTGGTGTTTTTGGCGGCGCCGCCGACCTTGATCACGCGCTTTCGCCAGGCCGGGGTCGACTGCCGCCACTGCGCCAACTGGGCCGAACTGCTGCAGCATTTGCGGCAACGGCGCGCCGAGCGACCGCTGATCAACACGCACAACTTCAAAGGCCTGTTGTTCGGCTGGGCCGCGGCCACGCTGCTGCGCCTGCCCCTGGTGATTACCCAGCACGGCTTTACGCCGCGCAGCACCAAGCAGCGTTTTTATACCTGGCTGAGCCTGCAACTGTGCCGCACCGCCTCGGTGAAGCGAGTGGTATGCGTGGCCGAAAGCATCGCGGCGTTGCACCGCCAGGCCAGCGTGCAGGCGGACAAACTCGACGTGATTCCCAACGGTCTGCCGGCGGTCGCCATACCCCTGCCGCATCGCGATGACCGGCAGCGCTGGCGGGTCGGCTACGTCGGCCGCTTGAGCAGCGAAAAAGGCCCGGACCTGTTTCTCGACGCCATGATCCCGCTGTGCCAGCGCCATGCTTCGCTGCACGCGGTGATGCTCGGCGACGGCCCGGAACGCCAGTTCCTGCTCAAGCGCATCACCGATGCCGGGCTGCCCACGCGCATCGAATTGCCTGGCTACCAGACCGACATGAATGCCTGGTGGAGCCGCCTCGATGTACTGGTGATCAGCTCACGCACCGAGGGCACGCCGATGATTCTGCTCGAAGCCATGCAAGCCGGAGTGCCGGTGGTGGCGTTCGGCGTCGGCGGCATTCCCGATGTCGTGCAGGACCGCCACAACGGCCTGCTCGCCACGCCCGCCGACAGCGAGGAGCTGGCCCGGCAGATCGAGACGCTGTTCAGCGAACCACCGCTGGCGCAGATCCTCGCCGACAACGCACGGCGCACCCAACGCGACCGCTACGACCTGCGCACGCTGGCCGAACGCTGGTCGCAACTGTATATCCGCACCGCACGGGAGGCCCGGCCATGATTGTCCCGCTCTCGATCGTCAGCCTCCTGGGCCTGGTTTGCCTGATGTTGCTGGCCAGCCCATATCCGTACCTGGCTCCCGGCGCGGTGCTCGGCCTGGTCGGTGTTGCCGTGCTCTATCGCAAGCCCGGCTGGGGCTTGCTGGGGATTGCCGCGCTGGTGCCGTTCGAAGGCCTGTTCAAGGAAAACGCCTTTTCCGGCAGCAAGTTCCTCGGGCTGGCGCTGATCCTGATCCTGGCGTTGCAACTGGCCCTGCACCAGATTCCCGCCACTCGCCTGCGCAGCAATATCTGGAAGCCGCTGATCGGCTTCATGCTGTTCTATGGCCTGAGCCTGCTGCTATCGGAAAACCCGGGCCTCTCCACCACCCACTTCCGGGAACTGGCGGTGGGCCTGGTGCTGTTCGCGATCACCCTGCTGATCGGCCGCGAGCTGAACCTAGACCTGTTCTGCCGGTTGGTCACGCTGAGCGTCACGACGACCTGCGTGCTGGCGATGTTCTCCGCCCGGTACCAGGATCAGGGCCGCGCTTCCGGCCTGTTGGAAGATCCGAACACCTTCGCCCTGCTGATCGCCTTCACCGTGCCGCTGGCGTTGTTGCTGGTGGTGCGCAGTCCGAACCTGCTGCACCGGTTGTTCTGGGGTGGCTGCTTCATCCTGCTGCTGGGCGGCATGACCAAGACCGAATCGCGTTCGGGACTGGTGGTGCTGCTGCTCAGCCTGATGATCGGCTTGTATCACTACCGCGCGCAGCTGCCGCGCATCCGCCCAAGACACCTGGGCTTCGCGATGCTCGGGCTGGCGCTGCTGATTCCCCTGGCAATCGCGGTGATGCCGGCCGGCTACGTGGCGCGCATCCAGTCACTGAGCATCCTCAGCGCTGGCGCCAGCGCTCACAAGGACGAATCCCTCGGCCGTCGCGCCTCGTACATCGTCGTCGGCAGCCAGATGCTTCGCGAAAATCCGCTGCTCGGCTCAGGCCCCGGAACGTTTCCCCTGCACTACGCCCCCACCGGTTACGCCAAGGCTTTCTCGGCCAACCGCAAGCTGGGGGACCTGTATCGCCGGGCGCATAACACCTACCTGGAAATCTTCAGCGAGATCGGCATTCCCGGCGGGTTGATGTTTGTCGGCATGATCGGCCTGGGTCTCTACAACCTGCTGCGCGCACGCCAGCTCTGGCTCCAGCGGCGGGACTGGGCGCAGGCGGACCTGCTGACGCACCTGGGCATGAGCTTCCTGTCGCTGGCGTTGTTCCTGATGTTCCTCAGTGCACCGAACCACAAGTTGCTGTGGATCATGCTGGGCTTGACCAGCGTATTGCGCTACGACGCCGAACGGTCCGCGCCGCAGGAGACCCGTTGATGAAACGCGTGAGCATTGTGATCCCGATGTACAACGAGGCCCGACACATCGGCCGCACGTTGCTGGCGGCGCAGGAAGCTGCGCGCCAGGCGCAGCTGGAGTGCGAGCTGATCGTGGTAGACAACGGCTCGGACGACCATGGCCCGCGCATCGCCAACGAATTGGGCGCCCGGGTGCTGATCGTGCCCGGCGTGCACATCGGCGCCCTGCGCAATCGTGGCGCGGCGGCCGCCAGCGGCGACTGGCTGGCATTCATCGATGCCGACATCGAAATGCCCGCCGACTGGCTCAGGTTGTTGATCGAAATCGAAGGTCGCCAGGGCGATGTGCTCGGTCTCGACCTGGATACGCCCGAGCAGGCGCCGTGGTTCGCCCGGGCTTGGCAACGTCGCAGCCAACGCCCGGGATCGCGTCCGCTGCACCGGGTGCAGTGGCTGCCCAGTGCCAACCTGCTGATGCGCCGCGCCTGGTTCGATCGCGTCGGTGGCTTTGATGAAACCCTGCGCACCGGTGAGGACAAGGATTTTTCCCTGCGCCTGCGCCAGGCCGGAGCGCAGTTGTTGCTGGTGAGCGAAAGCCTCGCCCTGCACTGGGGTTACGAAGGCAGCTGGCGCGAGTGGATGAGCAAGGAACTGTGGCGCCAGGGCAGTCACTGGCAGTTGCTGCGCAGCCACGGGCCGAGCCTGCGGCTGTTGCGCTTCCCCGCCTTGTCCATCGGTGCCTGGGGCCTGGATTTCCTGGCGCTGGTCGCGCTGTTCCAGGGCCAGGCGCGCCTGGGGCTGATGCTGCTGTTGATCAGCACATTGCCGGCCCTGGTTCTGAGCCTGCGCCAGAGCCAGCGCGACCCGCGCCTGACCTTGCAACTGTGGGCCCTGCATGGGGTGCGCCTGCACCTGACCGGCGCGGCGCTGCTGCTCAATCTTTTTCAATGGAACGTCAGGAGACCTGCCCGTGGCTGAGTTTTTCTATTGGTCTTGCCTGTTGCTGCCGGTGTACGCGTACCTCGGCTACCCGCTGCTGCTGACCTTGCTGGCGCCGCTGTTTCCGCTACGACGCTACACCACGCCAGTGCCGATGGACGTGAGCATTGTGATTGCCGCCCACAACGAGGCGCGGCACATCGAAGAAAAATTGCGCACGCTGCTGGCTCAGGATTATCGCGCGCGCTCGCTGCAAATCATCCTCGCCAGCGACGGTTCCACCGATGGCACAGTGGCCTGCGCACGCAAGGTCAGCGATCCGCGGATCAGCGTGCTCGACCTGCCGCGCCAAGGCAAGGCTGCCGCCCTCAACACGGGCGTGGCCCATAGCAGCGGCGAAATCCTGGTGTTCACCGACGCCGACAATCAATGGGCCCACGATACCCTCGGCCACCTGTTGGCGCCGCTGGCCGACCCGGAAGTCGGCGCCTGCGCCGGGCACATGGAAATCCCCGTGCCCGGCAAGGGCCTGAGCCTGGGCGACAGCCTGTATCGGCACTGCGAAGGCTGGCTGCGTCGGGTCGAGAGCCGCACCGGCTGCATGGTCTCCGCTGACGGTGCTCTGCTGGCCCTGCGCCGGGAGTTGTTCCAGGCGATACCGGCGCAAGTCAACGATGACTTTTTTCTCAGCACCTGTGCGCCGGTGGCCGGCAAGGCGATCGTCTACGCCCCGCTAGCCAGAGTGACCGACCAGGGCGTGGACGAAGCCGACAAGCAGTTCCGCCGGCGCCAGCGGGTCACCGTCGGTGGGTTGCAGAGCCTGGCCCAGCGTCGCGAACTGCTCAATCCCTTGCGCCATGGGCTCTACGCCATTGGCTTGATCAGCCACAAGTTGATCCGCCGCCTGGCGCCGGTGTTGCTGGTGCCGCTGTTGCTGAGCAACGCCTGGCTGTGGAACGAGCATGGGTTCTATCGCCTGAGCCTGGTGGCGCAGTTGCTCGGTTACGCCATCGCCTTGATCGGGTTGCTGGACGTCGGCCACCGTCTGCCCAGGCCTTTCCGCCTGGCCGCGTTCGTGCTGGTGACGTTGGCGGGCATGAGCATCGGGTTGTGGCAGTTTCTGCGCGGCCACCGCTATAGCCAATGGAATCCCGAGCAGAACCGCTAAGGAGCAACGCCGATGTCGATCAAACACGTCTTCAAGCGCACCGGCGGCTGGCTGTACCTGAACACGTCGATGGGGCGCCATCCCTTGCGTGGCGCCGGCGTGATCCTGATGTTGCACCGGGTGTTGAACAACGACCGCGCCGCCGAACTGCCGCATCGCAACGAGCTGTGCGTGGGGCCTGACGCGTTCGAACACCTGTTGATCTGGCTGCAACGGCATTTTGAATGCGTGCCGTTGATGAGCTTGCTGCTGGCCGACCCGGAAAGCGTTCCGAACCGTCCGCGGGTGGCCTTGACGTTCGATGATGGCTGGCGCGACAACGCCATGAATGCCTTTCCCCTGCTGCGCCAGTACCAGGTGCCGGCGAGCATTTTCCTGTCCACCGATTTTGTTGGCAGCCGCCAGCATTTCTGGTGGGAAAGCATCGGCGAAACCCTCTGGGGCAGCCATGGGCAGCTGGCGCGGCATTCGCTCATCGAGCATTTGCAGCAGGTCGGCCGGCCATTGCCGGTGCTGCTCGATGACATCGACGACGAGCGCCGCAGCCTGGCGCTGTTGCATTTCCTGCAAAGCCTGAAAACCCTCGATGCGCGAACCCTGAGCGATCTCACCGAAGCCTGTCCGCAAGGTTCGCAACCCCAGGCATTGGACTGGACCCAGGTGCGCATGCTCGAAGATTCCGGCCTGATCCGCTTCGGCCCCCACGGTGCCAGCCATGCGATCCTGACCGGACTGGACGACCAGCGTTTGCACGAGGAACTGACCCGCAGCTGGATAGCTTTGGAAAATGGCTGCGCGCAACCCCTGCCGGTGTATTGCTACCCCAACGGTGATCACGATGCACGGGTGCGCGAGCAGGTGGCGGCCCACGGTTTTCCGTTCGCCCTGGGCACCGAGGCCGGGCTGTATCGCCACGATGGCGACCCCTTGAACCTGCCACGCTTCGGCGTCAGCCAGCGCAATGCCTGCCACCCCGAGTTGCTGGCCTGGCGCATCCGTCGAGGAGCCCGCTCATGAGCCGAGCCCATTACCTCAAGCATCTGGCACTGAGCATGGGCACGCGCCTGGCGATGATCGCTCTGCGCCTGCTGCGCAACGTGTTGCTGGCAAGGATCCTCGGGCCCAGCGAGCGTGGACTGTTTGCATTGCTCAGTACCCTGCCCGACCTGATCAGCGCCGCCACCAGCGGTGGCCTGAATTCCGCCGTCGGTTACCAGGCGGCGCAGCAGCGCTCGATGGGCTTGTTGCTCAGCCAGGTGCTGGTGTTCGGTTGTTTGTTGGCCGGGTTGCTGACCTTGTTGGTGGTGGCGCTGGTTCGGGAATTTGGCGGTGAGCTGGACATCACCACGCAATTGGGATTGCTGGCCTGGCTGCTGTTGCTGGCCGTACCGCTGACCGTGCTCAAGAGTGGCCTGCTGACGCTGCACAATGCCTCGGGTGGCGTGGGCGCATTCAATGCATTGCGGCTGATGGAATCGCTGGCACCGCTGGTATTGTTCGTGGCGCTGTTCTGGATGTGGCAAGACAAAGCGCTGGAGGCGGCGTTGATCAGTTGGCTGGCGGGCTTGAGCCTGGTGGTGCTGGCCGGCTGGATGTGGTTGCGCCGTGATCACACAGTCGAGCTGCAGTGGGACCGCACCGGCCAGAACGAGCTGTTGCGATACGGTGCCCGCAGCCATCCGGACCTGCTGTTCCAGCAAGTGGTGCTGCGTTCGGATTTCCTGTTTATCGGCGCCCTGCTGGGCAGCACGGCGCTGGGGCATTACGCCATGGCCAGCGCCGCGGCCGAACTGCTGCTGATCGTGCCGGAAGCGGTCACCACGCCGCTGATGAAACGCCTGCTGCAGCAAGACCGCGACATGCAGCGCCTGACCCCGCTGGCCTTGCGCCTGACCGCCACAGTGATGCTCGGTGCCTGCCTGGGCATGGCGCTGATTGGCGAATGGTTGATCGTCACGCTGTTCGGCGCCGCCTATCAACCGGCCTACCCGGCCCTGCTGGCGCTGCTGCCGGGGCTGTTCGGGCTCTGCTACGCGAGCATCCTGCGCCTGGATCTGCTGGGCAAGGACCGACCCGGCACGGTGTCGCTGCTGATGGGCGTCGGCGCGCTGCTGAACCTGGCGCTCAACCTGGTCCTGATACCGCGCTACGGCATCGTCGGCGCGGCCGCCGCGTCGTCGATCGCCTATCTGGGCGTGACGCTGGCACTGCTGGGCGTGTACTGCCGCCTCAGCGGCGTGGCGCTGTGGCAGACACTGATCATCCTGCCCAGCGATTTGCTGCCGATGCGCCAGATGCTGCTGGGGAAATCCGTGTGAACACCGCCGCCCGCCAGACCGCCATCGCGAGCAAGCTCGCTCCCACAGGGTCCAGGGTTGGCAACGGTATTTATATCCACCGCAGATCACCTGTGGGAGCGAGCCTGCTCGCGAAAGCGTTGGGTCAGCTGGCGGTGATGTTGCAGGTGACGGCCCCTTCGCGAGCAAGCCCGCTCCCACAGGGGGCTGGGGTTGGGCAGGGTATTTGTGGTCACCGTAGATCTGTGGGAGCGAGCTTGCTCGCGATGGGGCCAGTGGGGGGCATGGGAAAAATCGGCGCCGGTCTATGCCTTCTGGCCCTCGCAGCCTCGGCCCATGGTGCGTCCATGCAATGGACCGGCATCCGCGACGGCAGCCTGTACCTGCAGACCGACCAGCCAAGCACCGTGACCGTGCGCTGGGTGCCCGCCTGGCAGGCCGATGCCAATACCGAACACCTTTACCTGCTCGACGGCCAGGGGCGGCTGGCCGATGAGCGCCTGGTCGAGGCGGCACAGACCAGTGGCGAGCAGCAGTGGCCGCTGCGGCCTGGTGCCGCCAGTTATCGTCTGGAAATTCCCGGCTACAGTTTCCGCCGCTATACGGTAGAGCACGATGCGCGCACCCGTGCCCTGTTCGCCCCGGCGAAAGTGCATTTCAGCGCCGAAGCCCACGATGGCGACGAGTTGTACTTCAAGGTGGCGGCCGGCGAACGCGCAGTGCTGGCGGGTAAATTCCATGGCGGTGTGCACGCGCTGCAAGCCCGGCGCGTCGGCGACGGCAAACAGCTCCAGCTGAATCTCAAACCGTATCGCGCCTATTGGCAGTTCGACCAGATCGCCCTGCCGGTGGCGGATGTCGAGCAAACCTGGCGCCTGCACTTGCAAGGCAACGGCAAGGTAGCGTTCTGGCTCGACGGTAGCGCCAACCTGTTCGCCCAGGACCCGGCGCAGTTGCAGCCGGTGCGCCAGGATCCGGGCCAAACCCACCTGACCCTTCATGACGATGTGCTCGGCCCCACCCCCAGCCTGGGCATGTCCCTGCCCTATGTGTTGCCGCCACCGTCCGCCTACGCGGTGATCGATACCCTCAAGCCCCGAGCGGCCACCTACTACAGTTTCGTCGATGTCACGGCGGCCAAGGCCGACCACGAAGATGCGTTCCGGCGCCTGTACCAGGATCGCTTCGGCATCACCCGGGACATTACCCTCTTGGCCGGCAGCCAACGCAAGGCCGATCTGCGCGCCGACCGGACCAGCAGCAGCGGCTTGCAAGCCTGGCTCGACACGACCCGCGCCTTGGGCGGCAAGGGCCTCCATTACCTGAGTTTCGCCGACGAGCCGAACCTCAACTATCCGGACTTCGCCAGCTTCCAGCAGATGTTCGAAAGCCTGGCCGCCCAGGTCCGCGCCAACGACGCCAATGCCCGCGCCGGAGTGCGCATCGCCATGCCGGCCAGCTCCCGATTCACCAATGGCCCGCTGGCCGAAAACGCGGCGGATCGGCGCGGCATCGATTGGGCACGGCGCCTGCTGGAAACCTCCGGCGACCGGATCGACGCCCTGGCCTGGCATGAATGGATGGTCCGCGACTTGCTGGCGACCCGGGTCTATCGCAACAGCGTCCGCCAGGCCGCCGACCTGGTGGGCCTGGACAGCCAGGGCCGGCCGCGCAAGGCCTTGCTGCTGGATCAGACCAACATTTCCAGCGGCTCGAGCCTCAGCCCCTACGATCAGGAAACGCACTACGCCGCGCTGTGGTGGGCGTCGGTGGCGATCAACGCCTCCGCCGACGGCTGGCTGGACATGCTCAACTGGTTTCAGTCCGCCGACGAGCCGCAATACCCCAAAGGCATGGTGCGAGTGCTGGAGAACCAGCGCTTCGAACTCAAGCCGGTGGGCCTGGCCCAACAATTCATCCAGCAGCACTGGCTCGACCAGGTGCTGCGCCTGGACAACGACGCGTTTGAAGTCGACGCGCTGGCCATGGCCACCGGGCAGCAGCGCAGCCTGCTGGGCGTGAACAAAAGCACTCGCGCCCATCAAGTCAGCCTGCAGGGTGCGGCCTGCCCGCAGCCCGGCGCCAGCCTGGCGTATTTCGGCCCGGACAACATCAGCCGCAATGCCCCGTTCAACTGCAACGCCGGCCAGGTCGGATTTCTCTTGCCAGGAGAAACCGTATTCGCCCTGCGCTGGACTGCCGCCCTTCCCCCCCAACCCGCTATCCGTCAGGAGGCTCCATGAACGCTCTGCAAAAATTGCGTGATCGCATTCAGAAAAAAGGCCTGCGTTCCGTTTTCAAACTGCTGGTACGTCGCTTCGTGTTTTTCCATTCGCAACTGGTATGGCTGGAACACGATGTGAGAATCCCGCTGCGGCCGCACACCCTCAGGCCCTACCCACCGGTACGTCGCGAGTTCATCACCGTCGAAAACGCCGACGCTTTCGCCAGGCATTTCGGCGACCGCGTCGAAACCATGCGCGAGCTGGCCGCCGAAGGTTATACCGGCCTGATGTACCTGGACGACAAGGGCGACACCGTGGGCTTCGTCTGGGCCAGTACACGAGACTATTTTGACCGCCATTTCTATGGCTGCTGGTTCCCGGTCAAGCCTGGCGAATACTTCCAGTTCGGCGGAGAAATGATCCGTGCGTACTGGGGCTCCCAGCTGTCGGCGGACGTACAGACCGACATGTGGAAAGTCATGGCGGACAAGGGCTGCGAAAAAATGGTCGATGTTTGCGACTTGCAGAACACCCCAGCGATCAAGATGCACATCCGCATGGACTTCCAGGAGCGCGGCCAGATCACCCATGTGTATTGCCTGTTTGGTCGCTTCCGGTTCTTCCGCGACACGTTCTACAGCGGCTCGGTACTCGACGCCTTCCGTAAACCGGCCCGGCCGGTTGCATCGGCTGCGGCGGCCTGACGTCCATGGCGATCCGGTTCCAGTGGTGTCGCTCCATGAGCGCGGCGGAGTTTCCTGCAACGGCTTATGAAGAGCTGCGGACCCAGGTGGTCGACGCTACGCCGTTCAATACGCTGGCCTGGTTGCAAGCGGCGGAGTTTGCCCTCGCGCCCGACCAGCAACTCCATGTGCTGCTGGGCTGGCAGGACCAGACACTGTGCCTGTGCCTGCCTCTGGTCGCGGGGCGCGAGCGCATCGGCGGGCTGCGCTTTCGGGTGTTGCATCACTTGGGGTTTCCACTGGCTGACCGTATCGCCCTGCTGGTGCGCCTGGACGCCGACGCCATGGGCCAGGCGCTGATGCAGATCCGCCAGCAGGTGCCCCACGCGTTGCTGCAATTGAATGAAGTGATCGAGCCGGTCGGCGAACAAAGTGTGCTCAGTGCCTGGATGGCGCAGAGTTCCACCGGCGAACGGCGGCTCAGTTGCCGGGTCCCGGTGCACCTGATCAGCGACAGTGACCGTCAGGAAATCACCGGCGATCCGCGTTACAAGTTGCGCCGCGCGCGCAAGCGGATCGCCGCTTGCGGTGCCGAAATACGTCGGGTGACGCCGGATGCCATCGGCATGGGGCAGCTGCTGCGGGCTCTCGCTGAAGTCGAGGCGGCCAGTTGGAAAGGCGAGGAAGGTGTCGGCATCTTCGCCGACCCCGGGCGCCGGCAATGGATGAACCTTGCCTTCACCGCCCTCGCCGCCCAAGGCCTGGTGCGGGTGGTGATGCTGGAGCTGAACGGCGAGTGCATCAGCTATCGCCTCGGCCTGCTCGACCAGGGACGGCTGTATGACTACAACCTGGCGTTCCTGCCGCGGCACGCCGACCTGGGCAGCGGTCGGGTCTTGCTCGAAGAGTGGATCCGCTGGGGGCTGGACGAGAACTGGCGGTGGATCGATGCATCGCGCGTCAGCCTTGAGAATTCCAGCCATCAACTGCACGAACGCATGACCGGCCAACTTGAGCACTGGCGCTGGAGTTTCTATTCCTGGCGGCCCGATGGCCTGCTCCTGGGGTTCGCCCTGCGGCTATGGAAAAGCCTGAAGCCCTGGCTCGGCAAGCGCCGCGCCAAACCGCCCGCGACAACGTCGCCCACTGCCAAAAAGCCGGAGGACACGCATGCCTCGCCAAGTGATCGTCAACGCTGATGACTTCGGGCTCAGCCTCGATGAAAACGACTTGATTCTGCGAGCCTTCGAGGCAGGCGTGATCAGCTCCGCTACGGCCATGGCCAACATGCCGGGGTTTGACCAGGCGTGTGAGCTGGCCCGACACCCACTGCTTGAAGGGCGCATCGGCCTGCATTTCAATCTCAGCTACGGACCGCCGCTGAGTCAGGCAATCAGGACACGGCAGACATTCTGCAATGCAACCGGCGAATTCGAACTCAACCTGTCGCGCTACAGCCTGCGGCTGAGGACGGATGATCTGGCGGCCGTAGAAGAAGAACTCCAGGCGCAGTGGCAATACTGCCTGGACCGTGGCCTGCGTCCGAGCCATCTGGACTCTCATCAGCATGTACATAACATCTGGCCCGTCGGCGAACTGGTGGCTCGCTTCGCCGCCCGGCAAGGCGTGCCCATGCGCCTGGCACGTAACCTGGGACCGAACCTGAGCGTCGCCAAACGCATCTTCAAAACCCTGCTCAACCGCCGCCTGCGCAGGCTCTGCGGCGCAACGGCGGATTATGTCTGCACGCCAGCGGACCTTCATCACGCGGCGCCACCGAAGCACGGTTCGCTGGAAGTGATCGTTCATCCGCTGCAACTGGACGGGGATTTTGGCGACGCCAGCCTGGCCCTCGACAACTCGCTGACCCAAGTGCTGCACAAGCGCCTGGCGGGGGTACCGAAGGTCGGGTATGGCGAGAGTGGGCGGGAGTTTGAGCGAGTTGAGTTTGGGGATCTGTACTGACCCGTGGCGAGGGAGCTTGCTCCCGCTGGGCTGCGCAGCGGCCCCGACGAGGCAAATGCTGGAACCGGAGGGGGCCGCTACGCGCCCCAGCGGGAGCAAGCTCCCTCGCCACGGAGGCTGCCATGTTTCAGTTACCGAGGCACGCTCGGGCCAGGGAGGCCCGCCGATCAATGGCTTCGCACAGCCGACGCTTCTGCGTCTCCCAGACGTCGGCCTCGACCCGGGCCGAACGCATCAGCGCCAGCATCGCTTCCTTGGCGTGGACGTACTCTGCCCAGGCATCCCGGATCTTGAGGTTGCGGCGCTCTTCATCGCTCATGTCCATGCGCCTCAGGGCCAGGGTGCATTCGTCGCGGATCAATGGCCCAAGGGTCATCTGAATCTTGTGGGGCGCCTTGAAACATCCGCTACCGGCGACGATGTCCCCGGCCCGGGCCAAGCCCCATTCGAGCGCTTGGCACAACGGTTCGCGCAACGCGCGATCATGGAACTCCTCGACCCAGACGGATCCGTTCGGCCGATAAATACAGATGAAAAGTTGCGTCACGCTCTGCTGGTTGATCCGCGCCTGGACCTCGACCTGCGTGCCGTCCTCCAGGATCTCTTCGTGGTTGCGCCCCGCCAGCCGACGGTTCACCCACAGCCAATACGCTGCGCTTCTACGTCGCATCCCGTTGCCCTCCCCCTAAGGAACAGGGAGTAAGGCACACGGATGGGACAATTTCCAGCGCTGCAAAGCGGGCTTCTGACGAATGACAGTCGCCACTCAGCGGCCGAGCTTTTTCTCCACCTGCCCGACCTTGTCGCGCAATTTCTCAGCGTCCTGCTCATGGCTCTTGATCGACTTGGGCGTGATCGTCTTGTCGACTTTGTCAGTGGCTGGATCCGGGTGGCGCACATCGCGTTCCACGACGTCCACCGGGTCGCCGGCAGCATCCTTGGCTGGCGCATTGTTGCCGACTTGGCTGGCTGTTTTCGAATGTTCGCTCGTCATGACATCGTCCTCGACAGGGTTGAGTATTGAATTTCGAGTGGGGCGAAACGGCGAGAGTTCGATCGGGTTGCACCACAATCTGAAGGCAATGAAACCCTCGTGGCGAGGGAGCTTGCTCCCGCTCGACTGCGCAGCAGTCGCAAAAGATCGATGCCTGCCCGCCGCCCTGGGGCCGTTCCCGCATCACAGGCAAACCGTCCGAAATCCCTGCGCGCCCTCCGAGGAATCTGCTAAAACGCAGCTTCTGTCCTCGAGTAGCGAATCGCGTCGATGCCTTCATCCTTACTTTCTCGCCTCAGGCAACGCTGGCTGGCCTGGTTGTTCATGGCCGCGATGGTGGTCGGCCTGCCGGTGGGCTGCGCGGTGTTGCAGCACAAGGAACGCGAGCTGGTGTTTCGCATCGAGCCGGGGACGGCGAGCTGGTTCAGTGGCCTTCCCAGCGGTGTGCAGGAGTTCGACCTCAAGCCCAAGAGCTTCAAGGCCGGGGAAAATATCCACGGCTGGTGGTGGCCGGCCGAACGCAAGAACGCGCCCGCCATCCTGTACCTGCACGGCGTGCGCTGGAACCTGACCGGCCAGCTGTTTCGCATCCAGCAATTGCGGGCGCTGGGCTATTCGGTCATGGCGATCGATTACCGTGGCTTTGGCAAAAGCCAAGGGGGGCTGCCCTCTGAAGCCAGCGTGTACGAGGATGCAAGAATCGCCTGGGAACGTCTTGCGGTGCTGCAACCTGACCCGGCCCTGCGCCTGATCTACGGCCATTCCCTGGGCGGTGCCGTCGCGGTGGATCTTGCGGCGGAACTGGGTCAGGAGGCGGCAAAAAATGGCACTACCGTGCCCGCCCGAGGCCTGGTCATCGAATCG
Source organism: Pseudomonas sp. R3-56 (assembly GCF_051132075.1). Taxonomy (NCBI): domain Bacteria; kingdom Pseudomonadati; phylum Pseudomonadota; class Gammaproteobacteria; order Pseudomonadales; family Pseudomonadaceae; genus Pseudomonas; species Pseudomonas sp. R3-56. Next base: position 4,208,183 of record NZ_CP071657.1, read on the forward strand.
ACCTTCACGTCCCTGGGCGATGTCGCCACCGCCATGGCCAACACTTCCCTGCCGGTACGCTGGCTGCTGTCGCAGAAGTTCGATTCCATCGACAAGATCGGCGAGATCAACATGCCGCTGCTGATCGTCCACGGCGCCGCCGACCGCTACGTACCACCACGCTTCAGCGAGCAGCTGTTCAATGCCGCCCGGGAACCGAAGCGTTTGTTGTTGGTGCCGGGCGCCACGCATAACAACAGCATGAGCCTGGCGGGCCGCACGTATCGGCAGGCGTTGGATGCGTTGATGAACACCCGTCCGTCCCCGGTGGCCGGAAACGCCCAGGCAAGCCCGGTCAAGGCCGGTTAAACCATAATTGCCCTGTGGGAGCGAGCCTGCTCGCGAAGGGGCCAGTACATTCAACATCGGGGCGAACTGACCCACAGCTTTCGCGAGCAGGCTCGCTCCCACAGGGGATTGGGTTTACTTCAGAACCGGGAGAAAAAAAAACGGCACCTTTCGGTGCCGTTGTTTTTTGGTTGAAGCGTTACTTACGCGCCGCCTCCCAAGATTTCAGCAGTTCGGCATAGTTGACCGTCTCGCCTTTAGGCTTCTCGTTCGCCAGTTTCGGCTTCGGTGCGCCCGGTTGATCGAACCAGTATTGCGCGTCGCGCTCAGGGTTCATCTTAGGCGCGCAGGTGGCCTGGGCCTTGGAGCGTTCCAGACGCGTCATGATCGCGTCCTGATCCTTGGCCAGCCCGTCGAGAGCCTGTTGCGGGGTTTTCTCGCCACTGGCCGCTTCGGCGATGTGGCTCCACCACAGTTGCGCCAGGCGTGGATAGTCCGGCACGTTGGTCCCGGTTGGCGACCATTGCACACGGGCCGGGCTGCGATAGAACTCCACCAGGCCACCAAGTTTCGGCGCCAGGTCGGTCATCGCCTGGGAGTTGATGTCCGATTCGCGAATCGGCGTCAGGCCAACGATGGTCTTCTTCAGCGACACGGTCTTGGATGTCACGAACTGCGCGTAGAGCCAGGCCGCGAGGCGCTGTTTCTCAGGCGTCGACTTCATGAAGGTCCAGGAACCCACGTCCTGATAGCCCAGCTTCATGCCCTCTTCCCAATACGGACCGCGTGGCGACGGCGCCATGCGCCATTTCGGCGTGCCGTCGGCGTTCATCACTGGCAGGCCCGGCTTGGTCATGTCGGCGGTGAAAGCGGTGTACCAGAAAATCTGCTGGGCGATGTTGCCTTGGGACGGCACCGGACCGGACTCGGAGAAGGTCATGCCCGCCGCTTCCGGTGGCGCGTATTTCTTCATCCAGTCGACGTACTTGGTGGTGGCGAACACGGCGGCCGGGCCGTTGGTGTCGCCGCCACGGGTGACGCTGGAGCCGACCGGATGGCAGTCTTCGACGCGAATGCCCCACTCGTCCACTGGCAAGCCGTTAGGCAGGCCCTTGTCACCGCCGCCGGCCATGGAGAACCAGGCATCGGTGAAGCGCCAGCCCAGGGACGGATCTTTCTTGCCGTAGTCCATGTGGCCATAGACGCGCTTGCCGTCGATCTCCTTGACGTCTTCGGAGAAGAACTTGGCGATGTCTTCATAGGCCGACCAGTTCACCGGTACACCTAGCTCGTAGCCGTATTTTTCCTTGAACTTGGCCTTCAGGTCGGCACGCTCGAACCAGTCGGCGCGGAACCAGTAGAGGTTGGCGAACTGCTGGTCGGGCAGTTGATAGACCTTGCCGTCCGGCGCGGTGGTGAAGGAGATGCCGATGAAATCCTTGAGGTCGAGGGTCGGCGAGGTGAAATTCTTGCCTTCGTTGGCCATCAGGTCGGTGATCGACTCGGTCTTGCCGTAGCGAAAATGCGTGCCGATCAGGTCCGAGTCATTGACCCAGCCGTCGTAGATGTTCTTGTCGGACTGCATCTGGGTCTGCAGCTTCTCCACCACGTCGCCTTCCTGGAGCAGGTCGTGGGTCAGCTGGATCCCGGTGATTTCGTTAAAAGCCTTGGCCAGTACCTTGGATTCATATTCGTGGGTAGCGATGGTCTCCGAGACCACGTTGATTTTCATCCCGCGAAATGGCTCGGCGGCCTTGATGAACCACTTCAGTTCTTCGAGCTGTTGCTCGGCTGTCAGGGTCGACGGCTTGAATTCGCTGCCGATCCATTTTTTCGCGGCGTCTTCATAGGCGTCGGCCCAGGCCGTAGCGCTCAGCCCGCTGAGTGCCAGCATGGCTGCCAATGAAACGCTATGTCGCAGCTTATTGTTTTTATCGAACATAGAGACCTCCTGTTTGGGTTTAAGAGCCTGATCGTCGTCGAACTTTCGCGACTAGCCCCACCGCATCACTGCCAACAGCCACACCAGAGACAACGCGAACGCTATCCAGATGCTCCAGTCGGTAACGCCGATCACCAGCAGGTGCAGGTAGGCGCTACCGAGAAGACCGATAAACAACCGATCGCCACGGGTCGTGGCAATCGGCAGGAAACCACGCCGAGGGATACTCGGCGAACGCAATTCCCATGTCGTCATGCCCGCCAGCAGCAAGGCAATGACCCCAAAAAACGTCGCCGTCGGGGCGGTCCAGTTCATCCATTCCATCATCGACTCCTCAGACCCGGCCCAGGGCAAAGCCCTTGGCCACGTGGTTGCGAACGAACCAGATCACCAGCATGCCCGGCAGGATGGTCAACACCCCTGCCGCCGCCAGCACGCCCCAGTCAATACCGGACGCCGACACCGTGCGGGTCATGACCGCCGCGATCGGCTTGGCATTCACCGAGGTCAGTGTCCGGGCCAGCAACAGCTCGACCCAGGAGAACATGAAGCAGAAAAACGCCGTGACGCCGATGCCGGAACCGATCAACGGGATAAAGATCTTGGCGAAGAACTTGGGGAAACTGTAGCCGTCAATGTAGGCGGTCTCGTCAATTTCTTTCGGCACGCCGGACATGAAGCCTTCAAGGATCCACACCGCCAACGGCACGTTGAACAGACAGTGGGCCAAAGCTACGGCGATATGGGTGTCGAACAGGCCGATGGACGAGTACAGCTGGAAGAACGGCAACAGGAAAACCGCCGGTGGCGCCATGCGGTTGGTCAGCAGCCAGAAGAACAGATGCTTGTCGCCAAGAAAACGGTAGCGCGAGAACGCATAGGCCGCCGGCAGCGCGACCGCCAGGGAAATCACCGTGTTCAGGCTCACGTAGTACAGCGAGTTGAGGTAACCGGTGTACCAGCTCGGATCGGTGAAGATCACTTTGTAGTTCTGGAAGGTGAAATCCTGTGGCCACAGCGTCAGGCCACCGAGGATTTCGGTGTTGCTCTTGAACGACATGTTCAGCAGCCAGTAGATGGGCACCAGCAGGAACAGGATGTAGATCAAAAGCGGAATCAGCTTTCTCTTGCTCATTGTGCGGGCCTCAACGGTTGGCGTCGGAGTGCGTCATGGCGGTATAGAACAGCCAGGACACCAACAGAATGATCAGGAAGTACACCAGGGAAAACGCCGCCGCCGGGCCCAGGTCGAATTGACCGATAGCCATCTGCGTCAGGGTCTGGCTGAGGAACGTGGTGGCGTTGCCCGGCCCGCCGCCGGTGAGGACGAACGGCTCGGTGTAGATCATGAAGCTGTCCATGAAGCGCAGCATCACCGCGATCAGCAGCACGCTCTTCATCTTCGGCAACTGGATGTGCCGGAACACCGCCCAGTTCGACGCCCGGTCGATTCGCGCCGCTTGATAATAGACGTCCGGAATGGCCCGCAGCCCCGAATAGCACAGCAGTGCCACCAGCGAAGTCCAGTGCCAGACGTCCATCACCAGCACCGTGACCCAAGCGTCCATGGTGTTGGCCGCGTAGTTGTAGTTGATGCCCATGGCGTTGAGCGTCGAGCCCAGCAGGCCAATGTCGGCGCGCCCGAAAATCTGCCAGATGGTGCCCACCACGTTCCACGGAATCAGCAACGGAATCGCCAGGATGATCAGCACCAGGGACGACCACTTGCCCTTGGTCGGCATGGTCAGGGCGATGGCGATGCCCAGCGGAATTTCAATCAGCAGGACACACGCCGAGTAGATGAACTGGCGCAACAGCGAATCGTGCAGCCGTGGGTCGAGCAGTACCTGCCTGTACCAGTCGGCGCCGACGAAGTAGCGGCTGGACTGGTCGAAGATGTCCTGCACCGAATAGTTGACCACGGTCATCATCGGGATCACGGCACTGAAGGCCACCAGCAGGAACACCGGCAACACCAGCCACCAGGCCTTGTTGTTCTGCACCTTGTTCATGGCTGCACCTCGCCTGCGGATTCAAGCAGATATTCATCGGCATAGACCATCAGCCATTGACCCGGAAAACTGATGTACGCGGTGCCTTCCGGCACAGGCTTGTCTTCGGCGAGGCGGACCTTCAGCGGTGCGCCATCAAGGTTGAGGGTCAGGATCTTGTAGGTGCCGAGGTCTTCGACGTGCACCACGTCAGCCCGCATCGCGTCGTCGTAAGGGCCGTCCCAGACATGCACGAATTCCGGGCGGATGCCGACCTTCAGGCTCTTGCCTTGCGCGTCGGCGACACGCCGCTGCAGGGTTTCGGACAGCGGCAAGTGGGTCGAGGCGAAACCGACGCCACCGGGCTGCGCCTGGACCTCGATCAGGTTCATGCCGGGGCTGCCGATGAAGTAGCCGACGAAGGTGTGGCTCGGGCGCTCGAACAGTTCACGCGGCGTGCCGAACTGCACGATCTGGCCGCCGTACATCACCGCGATCTTGTCGGCGAAGGTGGAGGCCTCCAACTGGTCGTGGGTGACGTAGACCATGGTGATGTTGAACTGCTCGTGGATCTGCTTGAGCTTGCGCCGCAGTTTCCATTTCAGGTGCGGGTCGATCACCGTCAGCGGCTCGTCGAACAGGATCGCCGAGACATCGTCGCGCACCAGCCCACGGCCCATGGAGACTTTCTGTTTTTCATCGGCGGTGAGGTTGCGGGCCTTCTTGTCCAAAAGGCTCTGCAGGTCGAGAACCTCGGCGATTTCCTGCACCTTGGTGTGGATCCGCGCCTCGGCCATGCCCTGGTTGCGCAGCGGGAACGCCAGGTTGTCGAACACCGTCATGGTGTCGTAGACCACCGGAAACTGGAACACCTGGGCGATGTTGCGCCGCTCCGGGGACAGTTCGTTGACGACTTTGCTGTCGAACATCACCTGCCCTTCGGAAGGGCTGAGCAAGCCGGAAATGATGTTGAGCAAGGTCGACTTGCCGCAACCCGAAGGTCCGAGCAGCGCATAGGCGCCGCCCTGCTCCCAGATGTGGTTCATCTCGCGGATCGCGTAGTCCTCGGGGCCCGCCGGGGTGCTGGTGTAGCTGTGGGCGAGGTTCTGCAAACGAATTTCGGCCATCAGGCAACCCTCGCGATACGTTGCCCTGGGGCTTGGACCAGCTTGCCCTGGGCATCGAAGACAAACAATTTATGGGTCGGGATGTAGATGCGGATCGGCGCGTCGACGTCGTATTCGTGCACACCGGGCAAATGCAGGACCAGGAGGAAGTGTTCGTTGCGCACGTGCAGGAAGGTCTCGGAACCGCTGATCTCGGCCACCTCGACGGTCACCGCCAGTTCCAGGTCGTCGTCGTTGCTCGGCACCAGTGAGATATGGCTGGGACGCACGCCGAAACGGAACTCGCCCTCGCCCACCGGACGCAGGTCGACGTTCAGCGGGAAGTGCACGAAGTTGGCGAAGCTGACTTCATTGCCGGCAATGCGTCCCGGCATGAGATTGATCGGTGGTTCGGAAAACAGCTCGGCGGCCAGCACGGTTTGCGGTTGGTGATAAACGGAAGACGACTTGCCGCTCTGGATCACCCGGCCCTCATGCAGGATCGTCGTGGTGCCACCCAGGGCCAACGCTTCGTTCGGCTCGGTGGTGGCGTAGACGGCGATGGTGTGACGAGCCTGGAACAGCTCGCGCATTTCCTGGCGCAGTTCTTCACGCAGCTTGTAGTCGAGGTTCACCAGCGGCTCGTCGAACAGGATCAGTTCGGCGTCCTTGACCAGCGCACGGGCCATGGCGGTCCGTTGCTGCTGGCCGCCGGACAGCTCCAGCGGATGACGCTTGAGGAATTTTTCGATCCGCAGCATCTTCGCGGTTTCCAGGACCTTGCCCTGGATAATTTCTTCGGAAATACCGGCCTGGCGCAGCGGCGAGGCGATATTTTCGAATACGGTCATGGTCGGGTAGTTGATGAACTGCTGGTAGACCATCGACACATTGCGCAGCCGCACCGGCCGCTTCGTGACATCCACGCCGTTCATCAGGATGCGGCCGCTGTCGGGCTTGTCCAGACCGGCCATCAGGCGCATCAGGCTGGTCTTGCCGGACAGCGTGCGACCCAGCAGAACGTTGAAGGATCCGGGTTCGAAACTCAGATTGGCATCGTCGATCCAGGTCTGGCCTTCGACGGTGCGACAGATGTGCTCAAGCTGTAATGACATGGCTCGGCCTTTTTATTATTTGGAGTCAAGCGACCTGAGTGCAAAAGCGAAAGCCGTGCCAGAAATCACAAGCTGTTGATTATGCTTGGTTTTCTTTTTTTGACGGTAAAACTGGCGTTCATTGCTGAACAGAAGTGAACAATCAGGGATGAACAATTGAACAGTGAGCCGGTTGACAATGAACAATATTGAACAACACTGAATGAACGCTACCAGCTGGCCTGACTGGGATCCTGTGGGAGCGGGCTTGCTCGCGAAGGCGGTGTGGTAGTCAACATTTGTACTCGCTGATACGCCGCCTTCGCGAGCAAGCCCGCTCCCACCAGGTTCCATTTGCATGAAGTGATATTCAGGCCTGCCCCAGCACAAGGACTCTGTGCGAGACTTGCCACAACAATAAAAACAGCACCTGCGAGAGTGCCCCATGGCCGCACCAGCTCCTGCCTTATCCCACGAGGCCATCATTCAGGCTTCCTGGTCCCGTTGCCGCGCCTTTGGCCTCAATCACCAGAGCGTACCGGCATTCGACCCATTGCCGGCCGAGGGTATCGCCCAGTTACTGGAAAGCCAGCATTCACTGGTGCAGACCACCCACCAGGAAGTCCTGCCGTACTACGAGAACATCCTGAGCAATTCCAATTGCCTGATCATGCTGGCCGACAACCAGGGCCAGGTGCTGACCTCCTGGGGCACCCAGCGGTTCATCGAACCGAAACTGGCCCACGGTTTCAGCGCCGGAGCGACCTGGATGGAGCGCTGCACCGGCACCAACGCCATCGGCACCGCGCTGGCCTGTGAACAGGCGGTGCACATCGAACACGATGAACATTTCCTCAAGGCCAACCGTTTCATGACGGGCTCCGCCGCGCCGATCTTCGATGCCGAGCGCAAGGTCATCGCGGTGCTGGACGTCTCCAGCGACAGCTACCTGCCGCCGTCCCACACGCTGGGCATGGTCAAGATGATGAGCCAGACGGTGGAGAACCGGCTGATCCTCAACCTGTTTCGCGGTGAACACTTCCAGCTCACCTTCAACACCGGACTGAACAACCTCGACAGCCAATGGGCCGGGCTGTTGATTTTCGATGAGAGCGGCCAGGTGCTCTCGGCCAACCGTCGCGCCGACAACCTGTTGGGCCTCAGCCTGTCGCGGGTGAGCATCGAAAGCCTGTTCAAGGTCTCGCTGATGGAATTGCTCAACCAGCCCGACGGCCTGCCATTCGCCTTGCAGGCGTCCGGGCGCAATCGGTTCCAGTGCCTGCTCAAGCGGCCGAAGCAGGTATCGGTCAAGCCGCGCATCTTTGCCGAAACGACCCCCTCGCCAGCACCCGCCCCTGCCAATACCACCATCAGCCTCAACACCCTGCACTTCGGTGACAGCAGGGTGGAAAAAGCTGTGCGCCAGGCCGAGCGCCTGTTGGAGAAAGACATTCCGCTGCTGATCCACGGCGAGACCGGCGTCGGCAAAGAAGTCTTCGTCAAGGCTTTGCACCAGGCCAGTTCGCGTTGCAAGCAGGCGTTTATCGCAGTCAACTGCGCGGCGATTCCCGCCGAGTTGGTCGAGTCGGAATTGTTCGGTTATGAAAAAGGTGCCTTCACCGGCGCCAACCAGAAGGGCAGCATCGGCCTGATCCGCAAGGCCGATCGCGGCACGTTGTTCCTTGATGAGATCGGCGACATGCCGCTACCGACCCAGGCCCGCTTGCTGCGGGTCTTGCAGGAACGCTGCGTGCAACCGGTGGGCAGCGCCGAGCTGTTCCCGGTGGACATCCGCATCATCTCCGCCACCAACCGCTCGCTGCGCGAACAGGTGCAACTGGGGCGATTTCGTGAAGACCTCTACTACCGCATCGGCGGTCTGACCCTGGAATTGCCGCCCCTGCGCGAACGCAGCGACAAGCAGGCGCTGTTCAAGCGCCTCTGGGAACACCACCGCGAGCCGACCCAATGGGCCGGCCTGAGCCGCGAAGTCCTGGAGCTGTTCGAACGCCACCCCTGGCCGGGCAACCTGCGGCAAGTCAGCAGCGTGCTGCAAGTGGCCCTGGCAATGGCCGAAGAACAACCGATCCGCCCGGAACATCTGCCCGATGACTTTTTTGTCGACCTGGAAATGGAGCCGGTGGAAACACCGGAACCGCTGGCAGTAGACCTGAACGACGCCGAAGACCTGAACCGCCAGTTGCAGGCCGTCGGCGGCAATATTTCCCACCTGGCACGACGCCTCGGCGTGAGCCGCAATACCTTGTACAAACGCCTGCGGCAGTTGGAAAGCTGATACAAAACCTGTGGGAGCGGGCTTGCTCGCGAAGGCGTCGGATCAGCCAACATCAACGGTGACTGACACTCCGCTTTCGCGAGCAGGCTCGCTCCCACAGAAGTTTCGCTTATCTGCCTGGCACTCCGAAGCGATTGCCATTGCACTCAAGCAGCAGATCAGTCGAAGGCACCGTTGAGCACTTCGTAAATGATGCCGCTGGCGATCGCCACCAGAATCAGGTCGGTACCGACCTGCTGCCATTCGTAACCGTCATAGCGCGGCAGATGCCCCAGCAAACGTCCGTCGAGCTTCTTGGCGATACCGGGGGGCAGCGGCTTGCCTCGGGCGAGGTTCTTCTGGATACCCGGCGGCAGTGCCGGGCCAGGGCTCCAGTAATCGCGATAACCGCCAATCACCCCCAGAACACCGCCACGGTCGATGCTCGGCCCGTTATGCCAATCGCTGCCGCCACCGCCCTGGTTGCCTTTGCCGCCCTGGTTGCCTTTATTGCCAGCATTGCCTTGGTTACCCTTATTGCCAGCATTACCCTGGCCGCCCTTGTTGCCCTGCCCGCCCTTGCCTCCTTGTCCCTGACCTTGATCGACTTGAGCGTTTCCCTTGCCATTGCCCGGGTCCGCGACAGCAAGACCAGGGCCCGCCGCCAAGGCAAAACAGGTCACTGCAGCAATCAACGAGCGCGATTTGAACATGGCAGTACTCTCAAAAAAGGGAATAGTCCCTGTAAAGATATAGAGACTAACGGTGATATTAGTTCCATATCACGCTGCGTGTCGGTTACCTGCACCCGGTGCCGCTCTGAACCAAGCAATCAGGCGGCAATTGACCCGGTTTTGTCGTATCAGTGACTTATTCTTGAGGCATGGTTGGAGCGCTGCCGCCCCGACAGGCGCCGAAACTTGCCACTGGTCGCCTGTGACAAGTCGTGCGCATGACACGGGCACGTCTGGCTCAAGGTTTGCAGCGGACCTTGTAAGCAGCGCAGGACGACGTCTTTCTGGCGCGGCAGCAAATTCTCAACGCTTGGTCAGCCACCGGAGATGTACCGTGTCAACTCTCAACGAAATCGCAGCGAACCACGCGAGAATGGCAAAATTAAAGGAAGAAGAGTCGATGCGGTTGAGCGCGCTTCAAAGCCAGATAGTTGGCAGTCTTGAGTTGCCAGCGACGCAAACGGAACACCAGATGCCGCTGCACTTTTTGACAATCGTCCCAGACCACGCTTTTGCAGATGCCATGCTCTGAGTGTGTCCTGAATGTTGGATGAAACCCGTCGCCCGTTGGATTGAGCGGGCGATTCGGGATGACCTGCCTTTACGGTTTCTAGCGTCGTCGTTAACTTCCCGCCTGCCCTCGCAAGACCAGCGTGATGCCCATCACAGATCAGAAAGCCATTTAAGCAGCTGTTGCGGTATTTTTGCGCGCGAACGCTTATAAGACGGGCAGCAAAAGCGCATTAGCCAAAAGACCAAGAAAAACAGCGCAGGATTCTCGGAAGAACGATCTCTTTGATGGAACACCAGGAGCAGCGAAAAATGAGCACGACTGAACAAATACAAAGCAGCGGAAAATACAGCGCCAAATGGCAGGAACGTTTCGACTTCTTTGATACCTATGGCGCGCCAAACGACCCGCGCTACAAGGAGGCCGTCAAGACCCTGCCGGACTTCAAAAAGAAAATCCTGATCAACGCCAACGTGATCGCGTTTTTTTTCGGTCCTATCTATCTGTTTGTCTTGGGCCTGTGGAAGAAGAACCTGGCGCTGCTCGGAATCTTCCTGGCGATCAACATCGTATTGAGCGTGATTTTCGCCATCATCGGCATGGAATTTCCGCGGCCGTTGAGCATGGGTCTGAACATCGCCATGTCGATGATGTATGCGCTCATGACCAACTACGCGTACTACCTGAAGGAAATCAAAGGCGAGCAAGGCTGGAATCCGCTCAAAGGCATGCGTCTCTGATTACCGGCTCAGCCGCAGCGCCCTATAAAAATGGCGCAAACAGCCCCGCCTGATGGTCCATTGAGTGTCGCCTGGCGTTACCAGGCCTTTCATAGGAGCTCGACAATGGCTGACGACTTGAGCAATCGCGGGCCCCAGGACCGGAACCGCATCAACACTTCCGAAGACTGGGAATTGAGATACTGGGCGAAAGAATTCGGCGTGACCGAAGAGCAGCTCAAGGCAGCGGTCAAGGCTGTTGGGCCGGTGGCCGATGATGTTCGCAGGCAACTGAAGAAATAAAAAAAAGCCCTACATCTGTAGGGCTTTTCCTTGCAACTAATGAAGTGGTTCCGGTTATTCAACAACCGGACGGCTGTTGCGCCAATACAGATAAGCCAACCCCACCGGCGCGACGAAAATTGCAAAAGACCAGCACATGGCCATGGTGAACGCTTTCACCAGCAGCATGAACAGCGCATTCACAAAAAAAATGTTGTTGCCCATGATGTATCCAACGACGCTCTCATAGACAAATCGGGAGTACGGATAAAGCAGCGTATTGACGATCGCCAGAATGATCAGTCCAGGCTTGGCGACGATTCCACCGGGGCCATTGGCTGCCACAGAAATAATCATGGCCGTGAAAACCAACCCGAAGAGAAACTGGCGGACGTAATAATGCGTGGTGAGACCGCCAAAGGTCTTGGCGAGAAACGAGTTCATAAAAGATCCTTCTAGAACACTGAGTAAACGAGGCGCCACCTTACCAGCATCTTTCAGGCGGGCAAGCCCCACGCGGCCCAATTTTCTTCTTTCAGCTTATCCAAAAGCCGGTGAGATAAAATGAATTACCGTCGATGGCGTTCGGTCAACAATCATGAACGCAGTAATCTGACGAGGTAACAGCGATGACTATCGAAGCAGAGACACTCGTACAACTGACCGAAGCACTTCAGAAGCGTGGGATGGTGCTGGTATCCGACGTGGCGTTTATCCGAGCGCCTTACAGGGAGGATCATCATTGGATTTGCATGGTGGAATAATCGGCAAGTTGTGCTGGCGGCGCTGATAACGTTTGCGCCGCCAGCCTCCGTCTAACGGGGTGTAAATCCGCACCGAGGCAGTGCGCAATTCCCGAGGCCGATCACGAAGAGCCCGGTGGAATACCATCTTTGTTGAAGTCCTTCAAACGCTCACGCTCCTGCTCGGTGGAGTGGGCGGGCGTGTCGTCCTTGGGTTGTTCTTTTTTCTTCTCGTCGGTCATGGGTTTGCCCTCTCGTTGATAACAGGTTGGGCACATCAGGGCGCTGGCAGTTCAATCAATACGTGGTTCTACGGTACGTCGTCCCGCACGTTCCCCAGCCTCAATTCTCGCAGGCCGCTGTTGCCCATGAATCGAATCACGACACCCTCCCCCCGCGTCAAGGCAAGCACATGGTCGATCAACTCACCTTGGCTGTCAGCCTGCAGGATCGGTTTGTAGCCATGGGATTTATAAAGTGTCCAATGGTCGTTTTCGAATTCGATCCTGTACACATCCACTGCCAGGCGCTCCGATTGTGTCGTCGGTAGATACGCCAAGGTGCGTCAGTGTTCCGGTTGGCTGTCGAGTGGAACCGACGAGATTCCCAGCGACCAAGTAGCGCCGCCTGGTGCAAGCTCAAGCCGAATCGAAAGGCATCTTCTTGTCACGCGCTCGATCCCATAAACGCACTTCCAGGCTGTTATGCACCGCCGTCGCACATATTGCCGCCTGGCCGGTAGCGACACTGATCTGCTTGAGCGAATTGACCACGTCTCCAACCGCATACAGACCTTCTACGCAGGTGCGCTGGTGCGGGTCGACGACCAGCGCACCTTGCTCGTCGGTTTCGGCACCGAGTTGCACCGCGAGTTCGGAGCATATTTGCGAACCCAGACACGGATACACAATGTCGAAGCAGAGGCTTTCGCCCTTGCACGTTTCAACCTGGACTTGATCGCTGCCAGCCTCTATATGCTCGACACGATCGGCTACCAAGCAAATACCGGCATGCCTCGCTACCGCAACGGCTTCTTCGCAAGCCTGGCTATCTCCATGAATCAATACCGTTACCCGGTCAGTGAAGTTTCGCAAAAACAATCCATGATTGATCGCACAGCTCGCCTCGCCATAAACCGCGACGTTATCGCCGTTGACTTCGTAACCATCACAGATAGCGCAAAGTCGGATCACCGATTGCGCAACCGCATCGTAAGGCCGCTCCATGTGTGGCAGCGTGTCGACGATTCCGGTCGCCAGCACCACGCGACGCGCAACCAGTTCACGGCCGTTGAGTTGCGCAACAAAACCTGCACGGTGCTTGAGCAGGCGCTTGACCCTCCCTGATTCGATGATCGCGCCGTAACGCAACGCCTGCTCTCGCAGCCGGGCGAGCAAGTCCGTGCCGGAAATGCCCGGTGGAAAACCCGGATAGTTATGGGAACGTGGAATGAGACTCGCACGGCTGCGCCCACCGTCGGCGACCAGGACCTGCCGGTGGAAACGACTCAGGTAAACGGCTGCGGTCAATCCAGCGGGGCCGGCGCCGATGACCAAGCAATCAAGATCAACGTCCCCACCCTCAGTGGAAGCTGATTCTGGCCGAGCGAACAGCTCTTCATATTCATCAGGCTCCAGTGGCATCGCCGGTTCCTCGTGCTTGCGGTGTTCTTAGCAATGACTGCCAGCTGAGCGACAAAGATTGCCTGGCCCGACAAACGGCCATTTATCCGGCGTAATCAACGGCTTATGCGCCTTCCGTTTGTCCTGTGCGCCAACGCCGCGTGTGAACTTGCGGCAGGCGGCTCTTTCCGAAACTGAAAGAGACCTTGCTGGACAACACATACATCAGGAGCCGCCCAATGGATGCCCCCCGCCAGATTACCTACAGCCAATTTCCCCCTATCGAGCAGCCTCGGCGCAGTGGCATGCTGCCCGTCGACGATCTGCATACGCTTTATTGGGAAGAAAGCGGCAACCCCGACGGCGTACCGGTGATTTACCTCCACGGCGGACCCGGCGAAGGCGCTCCGCCGACCAAACGACAGTTCTGGGATCCCGATCATTACCGCATCGTACTGTTCGATCAGCGCGGCGCCCTTCGCTCGACACCCTTGGCGGAACTGCGCGACAACACTACCCAAGCGCTGGTCAACGACATCGAGGCGTTAAGGGAGCATCTGGAAATCGATCGTTGGCTGATCACCGGTGGCTCGTGGGGCACCACCTTGGCGTTGGCCTACGGCGAGACGTATCCGCAACGCTGCCTTGGTTTCATCCTGCGAGGGGTATTCCTGGGCACAGCCGACGAGATCGACTGGTTCATCCACGGCATGCGGCGCTTCTTTCCCCGCGCTCATGAAGACTTCGTGAATTTCATTCCCGAAGCCGAACGCCACGACCTCTTGAAAGCCTATCTGGACCGCATGACCGGTGACGACGAGCACCTACGCGTGGAAGCCATCCGCTGCTGGGTGCGCTACTCCGCCAGTTGTTCGCTGTTGCGGCATGACCCTGACGGCGTCGAAGAACAAGCGTCAGACGATCAGACCAGCACTGGCATGGGATGCCTGGATGCCTGGTACTTCAAGAACCAGCTATTCTTGGAGGAAGATCAGCTCATCCGAGACATCGCGTCGATTGCCCATCTGCCGTGCAGGATCATCCAGGGCGGGCATGACATGATTGCTACGCCAAATTCGGCCTTTCGCCTGCATAAAGCGTGGCCAGGCTCGGTGCTGACCGTGATCAATGATGCCGGGCATTCACCTTCGGAAACCGGGATTGTCAGTGCTTTGATCGAGGCGACGGAGCAGTTCAAGGTGGGTGGGAAATTCGGTTAGGAGCAACGCACAACAAACCAGAAGGCCCAGCACCAACGCCGGGCTTCAGTGAAGCACCCTGCGACTCTCCCCGATCCTTATGCGATCAAGCGCACGGTTTAACGCATCCAGCGCCTTTAACAGCGCCTCGGCTTCAGCTTCCCGGCCATCACCCCACAGGCGCTCAGCCATTTTGTTGAGTGCCAGAATTGATCGCTCGATTTCGGCAGCACTCGCTGTCGTTTTGTCATCCGACTGTTTCTTTGGCATTACCTTGGCGCTTTTTAAGTTGATCGGGTCTTTGCGATGAATCGCCAGGCAGCGCCACGCTCAAGCCCAGATGGCCGTCTCGGTATTGATCTCCGCGACAGACGTAGCGTTGAACTGCCGCTGGCGGTGCAGATCATCGCGCATTTTCGGATAATCGAACTTCCTGGCCCCCAGCTCTTTCAGAACAAGGCCTGAAATCTTGTAGGTGCCGCAGTCAGCGCAGTTGACGAGCTCACCACCTTGGTTCCCTTCGGACTGTTGTGCTTCCAGCCCGCATAGATAACATTTCATACCTGATCTCCTGTTAGCCAATGCTTAGAAGATCGTCTGGTAAAGGGTGAAGTTTCAATGGCTTGATCGCCTGCAACCATGACTGCAGGATCCCGGACCCTCCAATCTGCTTCCGGGGGCGCCTATGGACAGGTAACAGCCTCGTTAGACTGCCGCTTGGTCCACAAGGTACGACCGTTGATTGCACTCTTGAACCATGCCTCGGTAACCGCATAGCATTTGCCCTCCCAAGTCTCGACAAACGTCCTTGGATAACCCTCAGGCTCATTTCCACCCAGACGCATCCAGTTTGGATCTGGCGAGGTGACTGTCCTATAAGGCATGCAGGCTGCCAGTACTACCAGCAAGAATGCCAAGACTAGCGTTTTCATATGAATCCCAGTCAATTGGAAGGCGTGTGTTGCACACCGCGCTCTTGAGATTTACCGCGGCTAGAAACGCGGGGTATAGACGGAGGGGATGTTTTCCCAACGTGAGCTACGACGAGGAGCTTGTGCGAGTGACGCAGTACAACCCACCTTGATCGGCGGAAAGCGGAAAGCCAGGGACAGACCGTAATAGGAATTCACCTGTAACCGGACCGTCGCGTAATTGTTGTATGGCCGCGTTTGCCTGGTCCTTGCATCTGTTGCCCATAAGCTCATTGGCGCAAGTGATGATGAGGAGACAGCGACAGACCTCGATTTGAACTCATGATCGTTTTCTAACTCACTGCGACGCCAACCTGGTGATGCTCGCTCCCTGCGGGCTCGGCTCGTGAAGAAGGCACGGAAACGTCGGAAAGGGTTTGAATCGGACATGGCCATCTCTATCCGTTCCTGCGCCATCTCGTTCTTCGCCTGGGCGATTTGCCTTGCCAGGTTTATCGCGGTGTTTTTGAACTCCCGGTGAAGCGCCTGCTCCTCGGTCTCGTTTCCAAGTGGCTTAACCTTCATCTCGGAAAATGTGAACAGCGTTCTGTCACCGAGCACGTAAAACGTGCCGCGAATTTTTTGTATATTGCCCTGAAAGGTAAAGTCCATCGAACAGAACGCATGTTCGTCCATGTTTATGTAGTAGAGCGGCTCACCCTGCAGGTTTCGAACGGTTCCGTCCTGGTGAATCCTGCCCAAAGGCGCCCCATCGTTGCCGTTGCCTTTGAAGACCAAGTAGCGGCCGTTCATGTAGTTGTACGGCATTAACGGTTCCAGTTTGCCCATTCTCTGCACACACCCATGCTCCTTTCCCGCAACGCTATCAGGTCAGGAGCACCGATGCCCACTATCTTCTAACGGCTGCGTGTCTAACTGGCGAAGTGCCCGTTGGAAACTGATCTACGCGGGGACACTGCGCTCTGAGGCGCAGGTAGCCAGAGGCCAACCGACGCGCGCTGCACGGAGCAAGCTGGCCCTGACAACCAAGCGATGAAACGGGGCGATAACGAAGATATAGGCCCGGCCAAGACGGTTGTGGCACTGAACCACGGTTGAAAACACCAGTTGGCGATTGCCTTCTGGCTCCGCCTCTTCAGAACACAGGATCGATATCCGAAAGTCGAGGTGCTTGTCGTCCTCTCCCAACACGATTTCAGTCTGGTTTGTACTGTAGACCTTGAAGACGCCAACCCGATTGGCAAGCGATGCCAGATGTCTGGCTGTCTTGAGTCCAAAACAGGCAACGATAGTGTCCCGGACTGCCAGGAGCCATCCGATCCAGGAGGGCTGGTGTGAAAGAATGAATCGAGCTAGCAAATCCGGATCGCTGGATGTGCCCGCAGGGAGCCGAATCGCAAAAGCGTCCACCAGGTTCATCGGGTTGTAAAGATGGGTAATGCCGGACCTTGAGGGGACTGGCACGGACTTAATGAGCTCAAATTCTCGCATCGGGGATCCTTCCTTAGTTTCCAGCCACGAATTGGACGACCTGCCGTGTCGATAAAGGCAAGATAGAGCTATGGCTGCCCACTGGTAGACCATAGAGCAACGTCGCACTTAGCTTGTTAACGTTCGCTGGTGTTCGCAGCATATCAGTCAGCTGCGCACCATACGCAGTCTGTATGGCGCGAAATGTCGAGCGAAGTAACCGGTGAGGAACCTGACTCTTAGGGTAGAGGCGGATCCGACACGAAACCCGTCGGAATATTGAGAAAGGAATGCCAAGCATCTACAGCGTCGTGATGCCGCTGGGCAGCGTCCTCCCAAAAAGGACCGGATACCTCTTTCGCAGAGACCAGCATCATCATCTTTATCGTCGCGGCGTCCAGCTCTTTGAGAAGCTCATGGGATGTAGCCCTGAATTCTTCGAACGACGTCATTGCATCTGCCTCGGGCGGTGTTCACCGCCATTGAGAAATAGATATTCCTCGATGAATGGAGTCCCGCGAGCGGCGGTAATTCCGAACGGCCGGACCGCCGGTAAATTCATTTCGAGGCGATGTTCAAAACCCGCGGACTTGGCTTGCGAAGAAGACCAGGAAAAACGATGGTTGCTACCTCGCTGAGAACATCTCACGGTGCACTCATCTGAAGGATAGTTCCTACATATCAGAAACAACGAAAACCTATACTGACGTATTCGACGCCAGAAGCGGAACACCGCGTAACATTTGCTAACGCTTGAATCAATGATACCTATTGAAGTTCTTTAACAACTTCCCAGATCATGAATTGCAAAAAAAAACCAGCCAACCAAAAAGCAAGGATCAGCCATGAAGGTATTTTTCTACGCTTCGTTCAACGACGAAGGGAATAGAACTCACTTGGTTCGCACGGCCGAAACACCCTTCGAGAGCCTCCCTGACAATATTCAGGCAATCTATAAGAAGACTGAAGATCAAGAGATAGACATCAATCCAGATAATCTGTCAAGTCACTGGTGGTTATGCAAGGAGCTCGTTGACAACCTTTGCACGAAAGGCTGGGACGCGTGCGTTTGGGCGCGAGTTAACAGCTACGCCTGAATAAAACCTCCCGCAGACGTTTGGCCTGCCATATTGACCGGCCCAAAACCAACAAAAGGATTCGTTAGTGACTTCAGTTTATAAGCGCGTGGTGACTTATCGCTGCCTTGGAACTATTTACCATCAAGGCTTGGCATTTGGTGAAGCAGGGCGAAAGCTAATTGACTCGAAGCAGAGTAATCTGTTCGTGCCAGGAATGATCAATATCTGTCTTGCCACGGAAATTTTTTTAAAGTCAATCAACGCAACGATGACTTATGTTCTCGATGAAGAGGACGAACTGCCTGGCGGAATTGCGATATCCCAAGGACGTGATGAATCTCTCAAAATCGCACCTGGCGGACAAGGACATCATCTCAGCAAACTATACGAAAATCTGCCAGACGAAGCTAAAGAGTCAATCAAGGCATTCGCCATCAATGAAGGATACAGTGGCGATATCGCTTACGGACTACGGCAATATGACAAGGCTTTCGTAGAGTGGCGTTATATCTACGAGAAAAATGATCCTGGCGCCTTAGGCACGCATCCCCTCTTCCCGATTTGCAATGCCATCGACGCCTACTGCCGAGGGAATATCGAGAAGGCATTTGGGGCAGTTGACGAAAAGCTCGAAGAGTCTCATCCGGATTTCGAGGCCAGGTAATCTGCAAAGAAAGCCCCAGCGCAATCCGCTAGGGCTTTCTTCCGACATCAGTGCTGCCGCGAGTTCTAAAGAAATTATCTTCTGGTGTGACGCTTCGTGTTTAGCACATGAAAAGAACATTGCACCGGCTGCACCAGCCTTCAGCTGCGCTCCGGCTCATCGGGAAACGGAAGAGAGGATGATTTGTATCGGCAACCGTCAAAACCAGTGTGAATTTTATGAACCTACGCCGAATTTCGTCGGCTGGAACGCTCATGCCTGCCCCATCGACTATTTGAAGAACGCCGCCCGATACCCTGCTGTCAATCTGCTGCCACTCGAACTGCCAGCCTGTTACCCACGTGAAGTCTCGAATTTGATAGTCGCCGGTGACACTTTGGCATTGAGCGAGTTTCTTGTTGGACAGGTCAAAGACAAAAAACAGGGAGTTTGGATAGCCGAGCATCCGAGCACCGTCCAGGCTCAGACCTTCTTTCAGGTTGATGGATGTCACAAGTGCTTGTGCTCGTCGCTTACGCCATATCAAGTACCCTATGGCGAGACAAAAGATAGAAAAAGAAGCCACGAAGAGCTGACGCCCTTCGACTGTAAGCTTATCGGGCGAAAACCGTATCATGCCCCACACAAGTCCTATCGTTACCAGCCCCGATAACCAAGCGGCGGGGATCACTATCTTGTTAGCGAGGCTAACTCCGAGCGTCCTCAAGCAGCTTTCCATGACTGTATCCAATATCACTTAAAGAAGAACTCGCAGGTTATCACTCATAGAGCGCCAACTCATAGGGCTTGGCCCGCAATGCGCGGTTACGTGCCTCAACAGGGCTTCGTTTGCTTGGTTGCGGCGGGTACCTCACCGTTGGCCGGCTAATTTCTTCAGTCTTCCAGAGCCATCATCCACGTATGCAAATAAGCCCAGAAACGCGGCGAGCTCGCTGGCGAGCTGTTTCTGTTGGTTGACTTTTTTTCCGACGACACGGCGAGCAATTAACAAACGCCCGTTTTCATACTCAACATAAATACTGTAGGAATTGCTAAAAACAGCCAGGTGGCCGTCGGGTTTGAGCACTATTCGAAGCGGTGTGCGTTTCGTTAGTTGATACCATCCGAGAAAAGCCACACCAGACGACTGCACGGCCAGTGGGGCGCGCTCGCTGATATCTCTGCCCAGTTGATATACCCACCACATCACAACCAGGCTTGCGAGGATGATGCCCGGCCATTCCCTCCCCGGTAACGACAGGCCGGTCGATAAGCTGATACAAAAGATCGCCGTGATCGCCCAAGGTGTCTGGCGAAGCAGCGGGACAAAAAATAAACGACCAATGCCGATCTTCGGCCGGATGATGAAAACTTCGTTGGAGCCAAGTGGTGTCATCCGTAATCTCTGCCGAAGCCTGAAGGAAAAGATAGGTAAAGGGGGCAAATTTATTTTCCAGCCAACTGCCAGTTCTAAGCGAATCCATTCTATAAGAACTCTCAAATGCCGGAACAAAAATAAATCGGTCCCTTTTTTCTTGCTTCTAAGGCCGCACTACTTGGCTTTTGCGCTCTTGATGTCGCTTATGATTCTCTGGGAAATAGCCTCAACCTGCTCCTTGGTCATGGCCGACATGACGCCTTCCCAGGCGGACGAAGAAGTGTCGTACGTCCGGGTGCCGATCAGGCGGCCTGATTTCAAATCCGAGTAATCTGCGCTGGAATTGACCCATGCATTCCCCACCATGACCCCTGCGCCGTAGCGGGCACGTGGAGTGAGGTAACGGAAATTGCTCACGTTGATCTTGATGCCGACGCCGTCGCTGCCCCCAAAACTTGATGTTTGCCCCTCCGCAAGACTGTAGCCCGCGCGACTCGCTTCGACTTGCAGGGCATCGCGCCATTCTTGCTTCAAGCGAGGCCAGTCTTCGTTCTGTTGAACCTTGCTGTTTCCCTGGAAGTTGACCACCAGGTTTGGCTTGGCTGAATCCTGGATAACCAGTGTTTCAGTCCCGCTGCTTTTCACGGAAGCAGCGCATCCGCTCAACATCAAAAGTGCAACAGCACAGGACAGCGCAATTGAAAGCTTGGAGTTGTTCATTGATTTCTCTATCCAAAAGTCGGTGAGATGCAGGTAAGTATCCGCCGGGGCGGATAGGTTATGGCCGTCCCTTAAGGGACGCTTGCCGGGGTCACTTCAGCACGAAGAGCGATCCATGCCAAGGCGGCGATCCACAAGACGCATACGCCATAATTAAGCCGTTGATACAGACCAAATCCATGCCCTTCGGCGAATGCCTTGGACATCATCGCTAATGTCACGACAGCCAGGATTACGCAAAGCATCGAGAACCTTCCGAATCCAGGTGACGACAGTAACCGTTTACCGAGAAAACCCCACAACACAATGGCCAGCGCCAGGGAGACGAACATGATCAACCCCGCCAGGTTATGAGCCTGCTGAGAGGTCGAAGGAAGTACCGGAGCACATCCCTGATCACAAGAAAAATAGCCTGCAGCGAAGCTCGCCAGGCCGTGGAGCACTATCAAAACGGCGCTGAACAGGGCGAGGCGCGATCCCCCGAAGTTGCGTATCAAACCTATCGCGAACAGTACGAACAGCACGCCCAGCGGAAAGTTATTCACCCAGGCGGAATAACCGTGCGTGGGAGCCCCTACCGCGCCCAACACACTCATCGCCTGGTCTAGATGGCTATAACCCGGATAGCCCAGCGACGTCAGCGCCACACCCGCGAACAACCAAAGAGGAATCAACAGCCCCATTCCCAGCAGTATCCGGTCAATGGTTTTCAAATACGACACTCCC
Source organism: Pseudomonas sp. R3-56 (assembly GCF_051132075.1). NCBI lineage: Bacteria > Pseudomonadati > Pseudomonadota > Gammaproteobacteria > Pseudomonadales > Pseudomonadaceae > Pseudomonas > Pseudomonas sp. R3-56. Next base: position 4,229,676 of record NZ_CP071657.1, read on the forward strand.
TTTTTATGGCAATAGACCGCTCCGTTTCCTACGAAGCGCCTTCATGCTAGCGGGCGTCTGGCATGGGGGGTATCTATTTTTGCAAGCTACCGGGTAGATGCGTCACCCTGTGGCCCCTTCGAACCATGGACGGTCATTATGAGCAAACGCTTGCCGAACACTTTTTCGCCTATTACGAAAATGTTGTACATCGCTGCGCTAGGAATCTTATCGCTCATCCAGCCTCCGTCTTCCTTTGCGGATAACGCCAACGGCAAGACTCTCTATTTGCAGAGGTGTGCCATGTGCCATGGAACAGACCTCAAGGCAACGGGACCACTGGCTAGAAAAAGCAACCGCCCCACACCAGACCTCACGACGTCTGCCTTTAAAAAGCGACTGAGTGATTATCCGGGCGTAATTGTGTCATCGATAATCCTTCGCCCGAATGGCGACTTGATTCCAAAGACGTTGCGAGAGAATGGAGTACGGTTACCGCCACATGCTTGGAGCGTTATGGATCTGCGCGATTTGAATCTGTATATGAGCGGCGTGATTGCGAGAATCGGTGATTGAAACAAGCAGCAGGCTTGAGCGCCGACCGGGGGGAGATTGCTGTTTTGGGTCCGCTTGTATCCGGCCCGCATCACAAACCGTAGCCGGCCCCCTCCCCGTCCTGTTCGGCGAGCGAGAAATTGGCAAAGGAGATTTGAACATGAGTCAAAACCTGACGACATTTGATATGGCTGCGCTGCTCGATAGCGATGAGGCAGCCGTTGAATATCTTTCTCAAGTGTTGGCTGATGGTGACAGCGAGGAATTTGGTTATGTAGCCAAGGCGAGGGACATAGCGCAGATTGTTGAAGACAGGTGCCTAGGGCGAGAGAGCTTTGGAAGGCCCAAGTCGGAAGAGCCCGGCAATCAGGCCAGCATCATGTAGATTTTGCAGCCATACATTCGTCGGAGGGACGGGCGACAGATAAGTCGCCCGTTTCATCTATTCGTCAACTGCGCTCGCAATCGTCGCCCAATCACATCCATGACATCACACCCATCACGCATGACGAGGTCACCAATTTACAAAAAATCAGTCAGCATCACCGTGTCTGATGCTGATGTAGGAGTGAAACGCGATTTTTCCAAGGCCGTTGAGTACAGAGTTGAGTGGGATCCGAAGGCTCTGAACGAACTGCGGAAGCTCGACGGCACCATCCGCCTCCAGTTCTTTCGAAAGCTCCAAGAACGGCAGGCCGGGCCACGGAGCCAGGAGATGCGCTTCACGGGAAGAAGGATTGCTACAAGATCAAATTGCGCGGCGCCGGCTACCGACTCGTGTACCGCGTTGAGGATGGACGGATTGGCGTTCTGGTGCTGGCTGTTGGCAAGCGATAACGAAGCGGCGTCTGCGATTCGGCCAAGAATCGGTAGGCAGATACAAGCAGCCCGGCGCTGGGCCGGGCTGGAGTCAGTGAACGGCGGAACTGTAATGCGCCTGGAAGTCACTGAACAATATTGTTGGGGACAGCCCGCCAAGAACATTGATTTCGTCCTCGGCTTTTTGTTTCTTGTCCCGATCATCAACTATGAACAATACATCAACTGGCTCTTCGGATTTATTGATAATCACAGCCTTCCTGAGTCGAGCATTGATTGACTGTTGCACCGGAGCGACAGCATCAACGTATGTATCTCCCCACAAGAAGTCGAAGGTGACATCAACCTTACCTACCCTGAGAGCAGCATTTCTGAGCAGCTTCCTTTCCGGGTCTTTGGCCCGAAGCAGCATTTCAACTTCCTCAGTCAACGAGAAGTCAGTATCTCCCTCAAAAAACCTGTCTTCCTCCCAGGTAGCAATCGCAGCCATAAGCCGAAGAATCTTCGCTCCCCAAATATCGAGAGCATCTTCGGGAAAAACGCATTCAAAGGCGCCTGCGCTGGTCAATTCAAAACCGTGGCGAATGCCAAGATTCTCGAGACCTTTCCAGTTTCTCTTGTCGCCGAGAGCGTAGCCAAGCGAGCGAAGCGCGAAAATCGTTATTCCGTCATCGGTAAACTCAATATGGTTTCCGCGCTTAATAAGATAGAAATCGAGAGGTTTTCCGCCTGGCAAGGTTATAGGCGTGCTTATGTAGGTAGCTGGTCCACTACCTACATTAACGGTCCGGCAATGCCATCCCGATTTTGAGAAAAAATCTCCGCATCCAATGCTGCACATACCCTCACCCAAATAGATCATCCTCGAAAGGAGCCGATATTGAACGACCACTGCTGCTCACAATTCTAGCGTGTCGCACGAATCGCTCAACCCACCGGCGCTCGGTGGCACCACTGATGGACGACCGGACCTTTTTCGTCACTTGAGCCAAACGCTCGTCACCAAGATGAAGGTGAGCCCCGAACATGTCCATTCCTTTTTCTCTATGGGATCGCTCATGCTCTGGCCAAACCTCAAGCATGAAAACGCGGCGCTTTTCCTTGCCCTCCCGGTACATAAGCCCATAACTAACCCGCTCGCCCATCCTCCCAGGCTGAAACTCGCCCTTGAAGTACAGATGCGGAATGGTAACGCGACGATCATCCAGCAGCATGCTGGTAGCTTCAAGCCATCCGCTGTGGGAGGGCTTTTCGGACCACTCCACATCTTCCGATAGAAATTTTATCCGCTGGCACCACTGGCGACAGTCGTCTAGCCAGGTGTCTTTGTGCATTGCCACTCCTTGATGTTGTTGGCGTACTCAGCCTCACCCGCACAGTCAATCCCGCCTTCGCCTCTCTCCATCCCCTAGTTTATGGTCGACCGCAACGTCAGATCTATGCTAGACCGCTTGAATAGGGGCGATCCTCTTGAAGGCCGAGACGCAGCCTCCTGATTCGGCCCGGTCAACGGCCCCTGGCTCAGGAGTCCTACGGCGATCAGTGGCAGTGACGTGTTCCAACTTTCTTGTCGTTATGACAGCCCTGGCTGTCCGTACGGCCACCGTGAGCGATTGCAGAAACAGAGGCGACTGCGAGAACTGCGGCCAGTACAAGGGTGATGATTTTCATAGTCCACTTCCTGTGATGGTTTCCTTTGACAGATGCGCAGAATTTAGCACCATTAATTTGCCACTACGAGCATGAATGTAGCCTCTCTCGTTCGGCCTAGAGAAAGTGATCCCCCTTAACGTTTATCAGCGATGCGCCTGTTTGAGGCGCTGATATTCATGTTCGTCTACGTCGCGTTAACCGTTGCCTGGTTTGGCTTTGCCGGCGGAAAATCGGGGATAGACCGCTAATCGGACCGTATCACTATCGTGGTCGGTCCTCGTTTTCCCTCAAACGGTAAATCCTTGATTATTTGGTCTAGTGCTAAAGGATGGGCTGCGAGTGCAAACTCAATATCAACCCGCAACTCAGGATGGATTTCGACCCGAATAGCTTCGACTTGATCGATCAGACGCTGTGTGTTGCGAGCCGTCAGATCTTTCAGGCCGTCCAAGTCGACATCACCTTCGATGACATTCGGAACAATCGTGCGCTGTCGTATCAGGGAATCATTAATTGCCGCGACCGAGCGCGCCTTCGCTACAGCTCGAAGCAGCGTATTGAAGTCTTTTTCGTGCCCGACCGGAGTGCCGACTTCAAGAAGTTTCTTCTCTGCGAACCTCAGGTTGTCTGCGATCAAGCCAAAAAGATGGTTTTCCAAATGGCGTTCTGGAAAGTCCTTCTCACACAAAATTCTAGTGTATTTACTCATGTCGGCTTCGAGCTTGCTCAGTTCACCAACAACATTTCCACAAGATCCTGCACGTTCGCCTGGGTCCGCTTCGCTGCTGCTTGGCTGGCGCTACTTCCGCAAATGCCATTTGATCAGTCATGACCAAGCATGCCGCAACCATAGTCATAGCGATGATCGGCCCCGACCAAGAGCCTTTGCTTTGGGCTGCTTCTGTCATAACGTCACCAAATCTACCGAATTGCTCAAATGCTATACAGCGAAATCAAGGCTCAAATGGCACCGAGCAGTTGGTATTTAATGCCAGCGATACGCCTAATCCACCGGCTTACCAAACTCTTTCTTCAACACATTCAGAGCGTAACGGGATAAAAAATTTATGGCGAGGGCCCTGGGGCCAGATGAGTGCCTTTGTAGAGATTTTCAGAAACCTCCTACGTCGCAGCTTTAAAAAACCCCAGACGCAAAAAAGGGCCCACCTTTCGGTGAGCCCTTCTAGACCGCCCAGCAGAGCGGATTTTGTTTGGTAGGCGCGATTGGACTCGAACCAACGACCCCCACCATGTCAAGGTGGTGCTCTAACCAACTGAGCTACGTGCCTGCTGTGAGGCGGCATTCTACGGAATTCCAAAAGGGTGTCAACACCTTTTTTTCACCTAACCCTATGAATATGCAAAATATTTAATTGCGCCAACGCGACGAAGATTTGCGCCGGCTGGCGGCGGATTTTTATCTCGGGTAGGATCGGCGCATTCGTAAAAAATATAAAACAGAGGTTCCAGAATGGCGAACACATCCTACCCAGCGTCCTATTACGCCGCATCGGCGAATCCGGCGCCGTCGCGCCCTGCCCTGCAGGACGACGTCGAAACCGATGTCTGCGTCATCGGTGCGGGTTATACGGGGTTGTCTTCTGCATTGTTTCTGCTGGAGCATGGCTTCAAGGTCACGGTTGTCGAGGCGGCCAGGGTCGGCTTTGGCGCCTCGGGTCGTAACGGCGGGCAGATCGTCAACAGCTATAGCCGCGACATTGATGTGATCGAACGCAGTGTCGGCCCTCAGCAGGCGCAGTTACTGGGCAACATGGCGTTCGAGGGTGGCCGGATCATTCGTGAGCGGGTGGCGAAGTATCAGATTCAGTGTGATCTGAAGGACGGCGGTGTGTTCGCCGCTCTCACCGCCAAGCAGATGGGCCATCTGGAGTCGCAGAAGCGTTTATGGGAGCGTTTCGGGCATACCCAGCTGGAACTGCTGGATCAGCGGCGTATCCGCGAGGTGGTGGCTTGCGACGAGTATGTCGGCGGGATGCTGGACATGAGCGGCGGGCATATTCATCCGCTCAACCTGGCCTTGGGCGAAGCGGCGGCGGTCGAGTCGCTGGGCGGGGTGATTTATGAACAGTCGCCGGCGGTGCGCATCGAGCGCGGCGCCAGTCCGGTTGTGCATACCCCGCAGGGCAAGGTCAGGGCCAAGTTCATTATCGTGGCGGGTAATGCTTACCTGGGCAATCTGGTGCCTGAGCTGGCGGCCAAGTCCATGCCTTGCGGTACGCAGGTGGTTGCCACCGAGCCGCTGGGCGATGAGCTGGCTCAACGTCTGCTGCCCCAGGATTATTGCGTCGAAGACTGCAACTACTTGCTCGATTACTACCGGCTGACAGGCGACAAGCGTCTGATCTTCGGTGGCGGCGTGGTGTACGGCGCGCGGGATCCGGCGAATATCGAAGCGATCATCCGGCCGAAGATGCTCAAGGCGTTTCCGCAGCTCAAGGATGTGAAGATCGATTACGCCTGGACCGGAAATTTCCTGCTGACACTGTCGCGTCTTCCGCAGGTCGGACGGCTGGGGGATAACATTTATTATTCCCAGGGCTGCAGTGGCCATGGCGTGACGTATACGCATCTGGCGGGCAAGGTCCTGGCCGAGGCACTGCGAGGTCAGGCGGAGCGTTTTGATGCGTTTGCGGACCTGCCTCACTACCCGTTCCCGGGCGGGCAGTTGTTGCGTACGCCGTTTGCGGCGATGGGGGCCTGGTATTACGGGTTGCGGGATCGGTTGGGGTTCTGAGGCGAGTTCGACATTTCACCGAAGGGCTGCTTTGCAGCCCAGCGGGAGCAAGCTCCCTCGCCACAGGGGCTTGTTCCAATCTTCAAATCCCAGAAACAAAAAACCCCGGTCTTTCGACCAGGGTCTTTGCTATCGATTGGAAGAAGCTTTTCAGCTTTCTTCTTAGCTTCAAGGCGTTCAGTGGGCCTCGAAGCAGATATGGCGCAGCGGACGGGACTCGAACCCGCGACCCCCGGCGTGACAGGCCGGTATTCTAACCGACTGAACTACCGCTGCGTATCGCTGTGGACTTGCGTCCAGTTAACTCGTCTGATCAAAACCCGAAGGCTTGGATCTCGAACCAGGTGAACCTGCTTCGGAAAATATGGCGCAGCGGACGGGACTCGAACCCGCGACCCCCGGCGTGACAGGCCGGTATTCTAACCGACTGAACTACCGCTGCGCGTCGGTGGAGGCTTTTGACAGCTTCCATCTTGCTTTCGCAAGACTCTCAAGAAACATGGTGGGTGATGACGGGATCGAACCGCCGACATTCTGCTTGTAAGGCAGACGCTCTCCCGGCTGAGCTAATCACCCTTTGCTGCGTTGAGGCCGCGAAATTTACGCAGGTACCGATGCTAAGTCAATAGCAGCGTTGAAGTTTTTTTAAAAACAGTTCAAACAACGCGCGGGCAGCCTTTCACTCGTAGATCATTTTCTTGGTCATGCCACCGTCCACGACAAACTCCTGCCCGGTAACAAAACCGGCGTTGCGCGACAACAGCCACGCCACCATCGCCGCCACGTCCTCCACCGTGCCTACCCTGCCCGCCGGATGCTGGGCATGATCGGCGTCGGTCAACGGCTGCGCACGACGTTGCGAGGGGTCTCGCGCATCGATCCAGCCGGGGCTGACGGCGTTGACGCGGATCTCCGGCCCAAGGCTGATCGCCAGGGCATGGGTCAGCGCCAGCAGGCCACCCTTGCTCGCCGCATAAGCCTCGGTGTCGGGCTCCGATTGCGCGGCGCGGGTCGAGGCCAGGTTGACGATGGCGCCGTTATGGGCACGCAGGTAAGGCGCGCAATGCTTGGCCAACAGCATCGGCCCGCCCAGGTTCACCGCCAGGACCCGGTTCCAGTGAGCCAGGTCGAGGCTTTCCAGGGTGATGTTGTGCGGGTCGGCAATGGCCGCGTTGCACACCAGCGCGTCGAGCCGGCCGAACTGCCCGAGCACTTCGGCGATGCCGGTGGCGACCTGCCCTTCATCCGCCACGTCCATGCCGATGAACCAGGCATTGTCGCCCAGGGCCTTCGCCACTCTGGAGCCGCGCTGGCGGTCCAGGTCGGTCAAGACGACCTGCCAACCTTCGCAGATCAGCCAGGCGGCAATGCCCAGGCCGATCCCCCGTGCCGCACCCGTTACCAAGGCAACCCGGCCATGAGTACCGCTCGGCGGCGTTGCCAGCTCGATCACAAGGCCGCCAACCCGCGGGCCAGGTCGGCTTGCAGGTCCGCTACGTCTTCCAGGCCGACCGCGACGCGGATCAGGCTGTCACGGATGCCCGCTGCTTCACGCTCTTGCGGCGAGAGACGCCCGTGAGAGGTGGTGCTTGGGTGCGTGATGGTGGTCTTGCTGTCACCCAGGTTCGCGGTGATGGAAATCAACCGGGTGGCATCGATGAAGCGCCAGGCGCCCTCTTTGCCGCCCTTGACTTCGAAACTCACCACCGCGCCAAAACCACGCTGCTGACGCGCCGCCAGCTCATGTTGCGGATGACTCTTGAGGCCGGCGTAATGGACTTTCTCGATGCCGTCCTGCTGTGCCAGCCACTCGGCCAGGACCTGAGCGTTGGCACAATGCGCTTTCATCCGCAGGCCGAGGGTTTCCAGGCCCTTGAGGAAGATCCAGGCGTTGAACGGGCTGAGGGTCGGCCCGGCGGTGCGCAGGAAACCCACCACTTCTTTCATCTGCTCGCCACGACCGGCAACAACGCCACCCATGCAACGACCCTGACCGTCGATGAACTTGGTGGCCGAATGCACCACCACGTCCGCACCCAGCTTGAGCGGCTGTTGCAGCGCCGGCGTGCAGAAGCAGTTGTCGACCACCAGCATGGCGCCTTTGGCGTGGGCTATTTCCGCCAACGCGGCGATATCCACCAGCTCGGCGAGCGGGTTGGACGGCGATTCGACGAACAACAGTTTGGTGTTGGCCTTGATTGCCGCATCCCAACCCGACAAATCCGCCAGCGGCACGTAGTCGACTTCGACACCGAAGCGCTTGAAGTACTTTTCAAACAGGCTGATGGTCGAGCCGAAGACGCTGCGCGACACCAGTACATGATCACCAGCGCTGCACAGGCTCATGACCACGGCCATGATCGCGGCCATGCCGGTGGCGGTGGCAACCGCTTGCTCGGCGCCTTCCAGGGCGGCGATGCGCTCCTCGAAAGCCCGCACGGTGGGATTGGTATAACGCGAATAGACGTTGCCCGGCACTTCACCGGCAAATCGCGCCGCGGCGTCGGCAGCGGTGCGGAAGACGTAGCTGGAGGTGAAGAACATCGGATCGCCATGCTCGGCTTCCGGTGTACGGTGCTGGCCCGCGCGAACCGCCAGGGTATCGAACGCTACACCCTCAAGGTCGCTGTCCAGCCGACCGGCATCCCAATCCTGACTCATGCTGCCACTCCTTCTATCGCTTGAACGCAAACCGGCCCCTCGGGGCCGGTTCGTTACTCAGTTGTTGTACAGATCGATGATCGCGCTGACCGCCTGGGTCTTGGCTTTGGACGCATCGTTACGGGCGTTCTCGATCCGGTTCAGATAGACCTCGTCGATATCGCCGGTAACGTACTTGCCGTCGAATACCGCGCAATCGAACTGCTCGATCTTGATCTTGCCACCACCGACCGCTTCGATCAGGTCCGGCAGGTCCTGGTAGATCAACCAGTCGGCGCCGATCAGGTCGGCCACTTCCTGGGTCGTGCGGTTATGAGCGATCAGCTCGTGGGCACTCGGCATGTCGATGCCGTAGACGTTCGGGTAACGCACGGCCGGGGCCGCGGAGCAGAAATACACGTTCTTGGCGCCGGCTTCGCGGGCCATCTGGATGATCTGCTTGCAGGTAGTGCCGCGCACGATGGAGTCGTCCACCAGCATCACGTTCTTGCCGCGAAATTCCAGCTCGATGGCGTTGAGCTTCTGGCGTACGGATTTTTTCCGCGCGGCCTGGCCCGGCATGATGAAGGTGCGGCCGATGTAGCGGTTCTTCACGAAGCCTTCGCGGAACTTCACGCCCAGGTGGTTGGCCAGTTCCAGGGCCGCGGTGCGACTGGTATCCGGGATCGGGATGACCACGTCGATGTCGTGGTCCGGACGCTCGCGCAGGATCTTGTCGGCCAGTTTCTCGCCCATGCGCAGGCGCGCCTTGTAGACCGAGATACCGTCGATGATCGAGTCCGGACGCGCCAGGTAGACGTGTTCGAAGATGCACGGGGTCAGGCTCGGGTTGGTCGCGCACTGGCGGGTGAAAAGCTTGCCGTCTTCAGTGATGTAGACCGCTTCGCCCGGTGCCAGGTCGCGAATCAGAGTGAAGCCCAGCACGTCCAGGGACACGCTCTCGGAGGCGATCATGTACTCGACGCCTTCGTCGGTGTGGCGCTGGCCGAACACGATCGGACGGATGCCATGGGGGTCGCGGAAACCGACGATGCCGTAGCCGGTGATCATCGCCACTACCGAGTAGCCGCCGACACAACGGTTATGCACGTCGGTTACGGCGGCGAACACGTCTTCTTCGGTTGGCTGCAGCTTGCCGCGCTGGGCCAGCTCGTGGGCGAACACGTTGAGCATCACTTCCGAGTCGGAACTGGTGTTGACGTGACGCAGATCGGATTCGTAGATTTCCTTGGCCAACTGCTCGACGTTGGTCAGGTTGCCGTTGTGCGCCAGGGTGATGCCGTACGGCGAGTTGACGTAGAACGGCTGGGCCTCGGCCGAGGTCGAGCTGCCCGCTGTCGGGTAGCGCACATGGCCGATACCCATGTGGCCGACCAGGCGCTGCATGTGACGCTGATGGAACACGTCACGCACCAGGCCATTGTCCTTGCGCAGGAACAACCGGCCGTCATGGCTGGTCACGATACCGGCAGCGTCCTGGCCGCGGTGCTGGAGCACGGTTAGCGCGTCATACAGCGCCTGATTGACGTTCGACTTACCGACGATACCGACGATGCCACACATGCGACGCAACCCCTACTTAATGGATCTGAACTGAACAACACTCACTGCGGCGTTTTGGCCATCGGCAAGAGTTGTTCCTTGAACGGTATTTCAGCGGGTACGCTGATACCGCTGGCAAGCCACTGACTGCTCCAACCCAGGATCAGGTTCTTGGACCAGTCTGCGACCAATAGAAATTGTGGCACGAGCCGGGACTCCTGCCACCACGTATCCTGCTGTACCGGCCCCAGGCTCAACAGCCCGACGGCCACGACCACCAGCAACGCGCCACGCGCCGCACCGAAGGCCATGCCCAGGAACCGGTCCGTCCCGGAAAGCCCGGTGACGCGAATCAGTTCGCCGATCAGATAATTGATCATTGCGCCAACCAGCAAGGTGGCGATAAACAAGATGGCACAGCCCGCGATGACGCGGGCCGACGGTGTTTCGATGTATCCGGCGAGGTACTGGGACAGCGAGCCACCAAACATCCAGGCCACGACTCCCGCAATGATCCAGGTCAGCAGCGAGAGCGCTTCCTTGACGAAGCCGCGACTCAGACTGATCAATGCAGAGATGGCGACGATTGCAACAATCGCCCAGTCAACCCAGGTAAATGGCACGGTGCAGCCTACAGACGGATAAGGCGGCGCATTTTAGCAGAGCGCAGGGCTGTCGGTAAGCTGCGTGATTCAAATCAGCCAAATGGCGTTCAACCACGCTCCGGCTGGAAGCGCACCACGAAACCCTTGAGGTTTTGCTGGCGATTGAGCAAGTCGCGCAGGCGGTCAGCCTCCGCACGCTCGATCAGCGGACCGACAAACACCCGATTTTTGCCATCGGCGGAACGGATATAGGCGTTATAACCTTGGCTGCGCAGGTTCTTCTGCAGTTTTTCCGCGCTTTCACGGCTGGTCAGGCTGGCCAGTTGCACCGACCAACTGACCGACAGGCCATTGGCATCGACGCGGCTTTGCGTGGTGTCCGGTTTCGGTGCCGCCGTGATCGGCTGGGTTGGGGCCGGCTTGACTGCCGGCGCCGCTGGAACAGGCGTTGGCGCGGCAGCCGGTTTGCTCGGCGTGGCCGGAGCCGGTGCGGTCGGCGCGGGCGCAATGGGCCCAGACGGCGCGGCAGGTTCCTGGGCCAGTTCCTCGTCACTCGGAACAGGTTCCTGAGGCAATGCTTGCGGCTCGGGCACCGCCACCGGTTCGACCTGCACCGGCGGCACGGCGGGCGCCTGGGGCGCGGCGGGTGCATCGACCGTGACCTGGCGCTGCTCGTCCTGACGGGAAAACAGCATCGGCAGGAAGATCACCGCCAGGGCCACCAACACCAGGGCCCCGACCATGCGCTGCTTGTACGCCTTATCCAGCAATGCCATCTGCAGCTTCCTCCGAGGAACGCCGGGCCAACCATTGAAGGGCCTCGGCTACGCAAAAAAATGATCCGAACAACAGAATCTCGTCGTCGGCCGTCGCCAGGGCGCACTGCCCTTCCAACGCGTCGGCCACACTGGCGTAAGCATCAACCGAAGCGCCACGACCCTGCAAGGCTGCCTGCAACTCGCTGGCCGGACGGGAACGCGGCGAATCCAGCGGAGCGACGGCCCAGTGCTGGACAGTAGCACCCAAGGCATCGACCACGCCATCGAGGTCCTTGTCCGACAGCAGCCCGAACACCGCCAGGCGCTTGCCCGGCACCGGCCGCCGCGCCAGACGCTCCGCCAGGTACTGGGCCGCATGGGGGTTGTGGCCGACATCGAGCAGCAGGTTGAGACGCTTGCCCTGCCAATCGAACGAACGACGATCAAGACGACCGACGACGCGAGTCGCCTGCAACGCCTGGACAATCCGTTCCGCGTCCCACGGCAGATCCGCGAGCAAATAGGCCTGAAGCGCCAGCGCAGCGTTTTCCATCGGCAGGTCCAGGAGCGGCAGGTCATGCAGCTCCACCGGGTTGCCCTTGGCGTCACTGCCGCGCCATTGCCAGTGCTGCTCGGTCATGGCCAGGTCGAAATCCCGCCCACGCAGAAAAAATCGGCAATCAAGCTCGCGAACCTTGTCGAGCAAGGGCTGCGGTGGGTCAAGGTCGCCACACAGCGCAGGCGCGCCCGGGCGGAAGATGCCGGCTTTCTCGTAAGCCACGGATTCGCGGGTATCGCCCAGGTAATCGGCATGGTCCACGCCGATACTGGTGACCAGCGCGATGTCCGCATCCACCAGGTTGACCGCGTCCAACCGCCCGCCCAGGCCGACTTCCAGCACGACGGCGTCCAGACCGGCACGGGCGAACAACCAGAACGCCGCCAGCGTGCCCATTTCGAAATACGTCAGGGAAGTCTCGCCCCGCCCGGCTTCCACCGCCGCGAAGGCTTCGCACAGCTCGGCATCAGAGGCTTCGATGCCATTGACCTGCACCCGCTCGTTGTAGCGCAGCAGGTGCGGCGAACTGTAGACACCGACACTCAGGCCCTGGCCCCGCAACAGCGAAGCCAGGAAGGCGCAGGTCGAACCCTTGCCATTGGTGCCGGTAACCGTGATGACCCGGGGCGCCGGTTTGGCCAGTCCCATGCGGGACGCTACCGCTTGCGAGCGCTCCAACCCCATGTCGATGGCGGATGGATGCAACTGCTCAAGGTAGGCAAGCCAGTCGCCCAGGGTACGTTGGGTCATAGGCCAGCAGGCGCCGGCGGAACCACGATCGGCTCGATCGGCGTGGCGACGAACTTCGGCGTCGGCAGGCCCATCAATTGCGCCAGCAGGTTGCCCAGGCGCGGGCGCAGTTCCTGACGGTGAATGATCATGTCGATGGCGCCGTGCTCAAGCAGGAATTCACTGCGCTGGAAACCTTCCGGCAGTTTTTCCCGCACGGTCTGTTCGATCACGCGAGGGCCGGCAAAGCCGATCAGCGCTTTCGGCTCGCCGACAATCACATCACCGAGCATCGCCAGGCTGGCGGAGACGCCGCCGTAGACCGGGTCGGTCAGTACCGAAATGAACGGAATGCCTTCTTCACGCAGACGCGCCAGTACCGCGGAGGTCTTGGCCATTTGCATCAGCGAGATCAGCGCTTCCTGCATCCGCGCACCGCCGGAGGCGGCGAAGCAGATCATCGGGCAACGGTTTTCCAAGGCATGGTTGGCGGCGCGAACGAAGCGCTCGCCGACGATGGCGCCCATGGAACCGCCCATGAAGGAGAACTCGAACGCCGACACCACCACCGGCATCCCCAGCAGGGTGCCGCTCATGGACACCAGCGCGTCTTTTTCGCCGGTCTGTTTCTGGGCGGCGGTCAGGCGGTCCTTGTATTTCTTGCCGTCGCGGAATTTCAGGCGGTCCACGGGCTCCAGTTCGGCGCCCAGTTCAACACGGCCTTCGGCGTCGAGGAAAATATCGATACGGGCACGCGCGCCGATGCGCATGTGGTGGTTGCACTTGGGGCAAACGTCCAGGGTCTTTTCCAGCTCCGGGCGGTAAAGCACCGCTTCGCAGGATGGACATTTGTGCCACAGACCTTCAGGCACCGAGCTTTTCTTCACCTCGGAACGCATGATCGAAGGGATCAGTTTGTCTACCAACCAGTTGCTCATGCTTCTTTCTCCAGTACCGGCGGCCCGAACGCTCTGGTTCGCGGCCCCGCGTATGCCCTTGAGCTCAAATTCATTGTGCGGCGAGGGTTGCGGACCGTCGCGGTCAGCGCGAAACATGACCTGCGTCCAGCCCCACCATCCCCTGCCATCCCGACAATCGCTGCACGGCGATTGCCACTACGCTATCGGCCCGCCCGGAGGCGGCGCCTGCCTGCTTTGTACAGTGCAGGTATGGACGGCGGCAGTCTGCCAGCCGTCACATTGACTACTGACTGCTGCGCACAGCGGCCATGAATGCGCGAATCTTTGCCGGATCCTTGAGGCCCTTGGCCTGCTCCACACCACCACTGACGTCCACCGCATAGGGGCGGACCTGGGCAATGGCTGCCGCCACGTTGTCCGCCGTCAGGCCACCGGCGAGGATGATCGGCTTGGCAAGATCTTGCGGGACCAGCGACCAGTCGAACGCTTCGCCGGTCCCGCCGGGAACGCCCTCGACGTAGGTGTCCAGCAAGATCCCGCTGGCACCGGCAAAGGCCTCGCAAGCCGCGGCGATGTCGTCGCCGGCCTTGACCCGCAGGGCCTTGATATAAGGGCGATGCCAGCCTTCACAATCGGCTGGCGTCTCGTCGCCATGGAACTGCAACAGCGCCAACGGCACCGCATCGAGTATCTCGCCCAGCTCGCAACGGCTGGCGTTGACGAACAGACCGACCGGCGCCACGAATGGCGGCAAGGCCTGGATGATCGCCCTCGCCTGCTGCACCGTCACCGCCCGCGGACTCTTGGCGTAAAACACCAGCCCGATGGCGTCCGCCCCAGCCTCGACCGCCGCCAGCGCGTCCTCGACGCGAGTGATCCCGCATATCTTGCTGCGAACGACCGGCATGATGGTGAAAACCTCAGGCAATTCCATGAAAGTCCCGGATGGTAACAAATGCAACGGAAGGCGTCAGCCGTCGAGTTCCGAGAAGCCTGTCAGGAAATGCGGCCCGATGTAACGCTCCGGCAGTTCGAATTCATCGTGATATTCCACCTGCACCAGGTACAGGCCAAACGGATGCGCCGTGACGCCACCGGAACGACGGATGCGGCTTTCCAGTACTTCCTTGATCCACTCCACCGGTCGCTCGCCTGCGCCGATGGTCATCAGCACGCCGGCGATGTTGCGCACCATGTGATGCAGGAAGGCGCTGGCACGGATGTCGAGCACGATCATCTTGCCGTGACGGGTCACGCGCAAGTGATGCAGCTCCTTGATCGGCGATTTGGCCTGGCATTGACCGGCGCGGAAGGCGCTGAAGTCGTGGACGCCGACCAGATATTGCGCAGCCTCGGCCATGCGTTCGACGTCCAGCGGGCGGTGGTTCCAGGTGATTTCTTCGTTCAGGTGCGCCGGGCGGATCTGGTCGTTGTAGATCACATAGCGATAACGCCGGGCGATGGCCTTGAAGCGTGCATGGAAATGCGCCGGCATGGCCTTGGCCCAACTGACGCTGACATCGTGCGGCAAGTTGATATTGGCGCCCATGACCCAGGCCTTCATCGAGCGCTCGACCTGGGTATCAAAATGCACCACCTGCCCGCACGCATGCACGCCGGCATCGGTACGCCCGGCGCAATGCAGCGACACGGGCGAGTCGGCGACTTTGGACAGGGCATTTTCAAGGGTTTCCTGCACCGTCAGGACACCGGAGGCCTGACGCTGCCAGCCGCGATAGCGCGAGCCCTTGTATTCAACGCCCAGAGCGATCCGGAAAAAGCCGTCAGCCGCCATTTCTGCGGCCGGGTTGTCTATGTTTGCCAAGGAATTACAGCCTGCTGAGGTACGCAAAGGCGGGCATTATAAGGCGGGCGGGGCGGGATGCCAGTGCAACCGGTGGTCTGTGCTCAAAGGTCTAGCCTTTGTGGCGAGGGAGCTTGCTCCCGCTGGGCTGCGCAGCAGCCCCTCACTTGGTGCGGCCGCTATTTTTTTGCGAGCGCTGCGCACTCGAGCGGGAGCAAGCTCCCTCGCCACAAGAGCAGCGTCAATGATCTGCAAACAAAAACGGCAGCCTCACCGGCTGCCGTTGTTGTTTAACCAATCACCTCAAGCAAGGCGCGACAACATTTCCTGCGCTTCACTCTTCTGCGTGGCATCGCCTTCGTTGAGGACTTCACCCAGGATATCCCGGGCGCCGTCGTCGTCGCCCATGTCGATGTAGGCCTGGGCCAGATCGAGCTTGGTTGCCACTTCGTTGGTGCCGCTGAGGAAGTCGAAATCCGGCTCGTCATCAGCAGTTGCCAAGGCATCATCGGCCGTGAAGGTCGGCTGACCGAGGCTGTCGGACAAACGATCCAGCTC
Organism: Pseudomonas sp. R3-56; assembly: GCF_051132075.1. Classification (NCBI taxonomy): domain Bacteria; kingdom Pseudomonadati; phylum Pseudomonadota; class Gammaproteobacteria; order Pseudomonadales; family Pseudomonadaceae; genus Pseudomonas; species Pseudomonas sp. R3-56. The sequence goes on from NZ_CP071657.1 coordinate 4,245,573, forward strand.
GGCGTTGACATCGTCCAGCTCGGATTCGAAGGCATCCTTGGGCTGGTCATGGGCATCCATTTCGTCCGCCAGGGACAGGTCGAAATCCGCCGGCAGCTCCAGATCGTCGGCCGGGGTGTCGTTCAGGGCCGGCGTTTCGGCGGCCGGGACGTCCAGGCCCTTGAGGTCATCCTCCAGGCCCAGCAGGAAATCTTCGTCCTCCAGCGCGGGTGCCGGAGCGTCGGCGCCCAGGTCCAGGTCGAACTCCGACAGGTCGTCGAGGCTTTCGTTGGCCTCGGTCTGCTGCTTGAGCACCGACTCGAAACTCAGGTCATCGTCTTCCGGAAACGCGTCCAGTTCGTTGAGCGGCTCGGGTGCCGGCGCTGCGGGCGTCGTATCAAAGTCGTCCAGGCTCAGGTCAAAAGCGTTGTCGAGTTCTTCATCGGTCGCCGGCTTGTCTTCCAGCAGTTCCTTGACGTACTGCGCATCCAGTTCGGCAGCCACGGCTGCGGCTGCCAGGCCTGCGCCAGCGGCGACCGCCATGGCCGGGAAACGGCTCTTGAGCTGTTCGACCTGGGCGTAGTTTTCACCATTGGCGACCAGTTGGCGTTCCTGGGCAACAAAGGCGTCTCGATCGCCCTGTTGGCCGTAGACTTCCATCAACTTCAGACGCAGATCGCTGCGCTGAGGCTCAGCCTTGATGCCTTGCTCCAGCAGATCGGCCGCCTGGTTCAAGCGACCGCGGTCGATGTGCGACTGGGCCTGAGGCAGCACGTCGTCGGAACGATCGGCGGCCGGGGCCACCAACGGTGCGGCGATAGGCGGCGTGACAATCACTGGCGCAATCACCGGAGCCGGCTTGGGCGCTGGCGCCGGGGCTGGCTTGGGTTCGAGTTTTACGCTGGGTGGTGGAACCTCAATGCCCTCGAAGCTGCTCGGGGGCAGATCGAGCTCCGGGGAGAAGTCGGCCTCCTCCTCGAGGGCTCGGGCCATGCGCAGATGTTTCTCGGCTTCCTGCTGGGCCTTGCGGCGACGGGCAAGCAGCAACAGAAGCAGCAACAGGATCAACGCGCCACCGCCAACCAGCCCCAGGAGGATCGGATTGGTCAGCAGGTCGTTGTATTTCTTTTCATCGGAAGCGGCAGCTGTCGGCTCGACCGGTGCGGCGGGCGGCGTCGCTTCCGGGGCGGCCTCGGGTGCTGGTGTTGGCGCCGGTGGCTGCGCCGACGGCGTCGGGGTCAGCTCGGCCGACATCGTCGGGGTCGACTCGCCAGTAGGCGGTACAGCAGCGCCATCAGCCTGCATTTTCGCCAGTTGGTTGTTCTTCAGCTCGATCAGGCGCTGCAGCTTGTCCAGCTGGCTCTGCAAGTCGGCCATGCGGCTTTTCAGTTCTTCGTTGTCGCGACGAGCCGCATCCAGGCTTTCCTGGGTCACTGCAAGCTGGTTGCTCAGTGCCTGGGCATCACCGGCAGCGCCCTTGCCCTTGGCGCCGGCCTTCGCCGACTCGGCGGAAACCAGGCTCAGGTTGTCGCGCGCGGCGGCCTGGGCTGGCGCGCCCTCGGCAGCGCCCCGCTTGGTCGCGTCCAACTGCTGCCGGCCGTTACCCGCCACACCCCGACGCCCCTGGCGCCAGGCGGCGTTCTGTGCAGCCACTTCGGCGATGGCCTGGGGTTGCGGCAGCGCCGTGCTTTGCACCGGATCCGGCAGGCGCAGCACCTGGCCGGTCTTGAGCAGGTTGATATTGCCGTTGATGAAGGCGTTCGGGTTCAGCGCCTGAATCGCCAGCATGGTCTGTTGCACCGATCCACCGTTTCGCACCTTGGCGGCGATTTCCCACAGGGTGTCGCGCGGCGTGGTGGTGTATTGGGACGGCTTGGTGGCCCCGGTGACCGGTGTGGAAACCGCTTGGGACGGCTTCGCCCGCGCAGCATCGGCGGCCTGCGGCGAGAATTTGGACGGATCGAGCAGCACGCTGTAGTCGCGCAGCAAGCGGCCGTTGGGCCACATCACCTGCACCAGGAACTTGACCATCGGCTCGGACAGCGGCCGGCTGGACGTCACCCGCAGGACACTGCGGCCGTTGGCGTTGATCACCGGGGTGAAGCTCAGGTCATTGAGGAAGGCTTGGCGGTCAATGCCCGCCTTGGCGAACTCTTCTGGGGGCGCCAGGCTCGGCACGACTTCGGCGGCGGTCAGTTGCTGGACATCGAGCAGCTCGATCTCGGCGACCAAAGGCTGGTTCGGCGGCGACTTCAGGGTCAACTCCCCGAGCCCGAGCGCTTGCGCCATACCGGAGGACAGCGCCGAGGCGGCCGCTATTGCTAACACCAGTTTGCGAACTTGAACCATAGCCTCTTCCTTTGTTTGAACATTCCTCGGCCAGCGAGAAGGTGTTGATGCCGCTGCCGTAAGGCATTGCGCGCAGCCCCGAAGCGACGGCGCGCGCGATCGTTTCACTCATGCCCGAGGACGCCCCGGGGAGGAGGTTCGCCTTCAGCACTCTGGCCAAGCATAGCGCCCAGCTAGACTCATTCGACAAATTGTTGCCAAGTATCTTTTACAGCAAGTCTTTTATCAACAACTCAGCCACCTGCACGGCATTGAGCGCCGCGCCCTTGCGCACGTTATCCGCCGTCAGCCACAGATTCAGTTCCGCCGGATCGTCCACGCCACCGCGCACACGCCCGACATAAACCACATCCTGGCCGACCGCATCGCCCACCGGCGTCGGGTAGTCACCCGCCTCCACCAGCTCAATGCCGGGCGCCGCCTCCAGGGCTGCGTTGACCTTCGCCAGGTCAACAGCGCTCGCGGACTGTACGGTCACGCTAAAGCTATCGCCGAAAAACACCGGCGCTTGAATGCAAGTGACGGAAATCTTTAACAAAGGTTGCGCAAGCACTTGGCGCAGCTCGCGGACCAGGCGCTTCTCCAGCAGCGTATGACCCTGCTCATCCGGGACACCGACCTGGGCCAGCAGGTTGAACGCCATCTGCCGATCGAAGAATTTCGGCTCCAGCGGACGGGCATTGAGCAACTCGGCGGTCTGGCGCGCCAACTCGCTCACCGCTGCGCGCCCCTGGGCGGAGACGGCGAGACTGGCGGTCAGGCTGATGCGTTGCAGGTCCAGGCAATCGCGCAGCGGCGCCAGCACCACGGCGAGCGCAGTGGTCGAGGCGCTGGGGCTGCTGACCTGGAACGGTTTGCTCAGGCCGGCCAGCAACCGGGCGTTGGCCTCTGGCACGATCTGCGGCGCCTGCTCCGGCGGCAGCGCGCCGGAGAGGTCGATCAGTGCACAACCGGCGGCCGTGGCGCGTGGTGCAAAACTAAGGGTGACCGCCGGGCCGGCGGCGAAGAACACCAGTTGGACCTTGCCGAAATCGAATTCATCGACCTCGCGCACCCGCACGTTCTTGCCGCGAAACAGCACCGAGCTTCCCGCCGATTCGCTGCTCGCCAGCAGGTGCAGGGTGCCGATCGGAAAATCCCGTTCTTCGAGGATCTGCACCAGGGTTTCGCCGACAGTACCGGTGGCGCCGATCACGGCAATATCAAAGGACTGGCTCATGGGTCTACCTCAGGTAAAACGTGGGGAGCGGCACTTTACCGGGTGGTCGGCGGGCAAGCAATTGGACACAAGAGAACTCGTGGCGAGGGAGCTTGCTCCCGCTCGGTTGCGTAGCAACCGCCAGAATTTTTGGGGCTGCTGCGCAGCCCAGCGGAAGCAAGCTCCCTCGCCACGGAGACTTCACCAAACCAATATAAAAAAACCCGTGCCTCTCGCAAGGCACGGGTTCTTCAACAGCAGCAACCGATCAACGCTCGAGCAGGATCCGCAGCATGCGGCGCAGCGGTTCGGCCGCGCCCCACAGCAGCTGGTCGCCGACGGTGAAAGCGCCGACGAATTGCGAACCCATGTTCAGTTTGCGCAGACGGCCCACCGGCACGTTCAGGGTGCCGGTGACCTTGGTCGGGCTCAGCTCTTGAATGCTGGTTTCGCGGTTGTTCGGCACCAGCTTGACCCAAGGGTTGTGCTGGCTGATCAACCCTTCGATGTCGGCGATCGGCACGTCCTTGTTCAGCTTGATGGTCAGCGCCTGGCTATGGCAACGCATGGCGCCGATGCGCACACAGATGCCGTCCACCGGGATCGGGCTCTTGAAGCGACCGAGGATCTTGTTGGTTTCGGCCTGGGCCTTCCACTCTTCACGGCTCTGGCCGTTAGGCAGTTCCTTGTCGATCCACGGGATCAGGCTGCCAGCCAGCGGCACGCCGAAGTTCTCGGTCGGGTAGGCATCGCTGCGCATCGCCTCGGCGACCTTGCGGTCGATGTCGAGGATGGCGCTGGCGGGGTTGGCCAGGTCATCGGCGACAGCGGCGTGGGTCGCGCCCATCTGCTTGATCAGTTCACGCATGTTCTGCGCGCCGGCACCGGAGGCCGCCTGATAGGTCATGGCGCTCATCCACTCGACCAGACCAGCCTCGAACAGCCCGCCCAGGCCCATCAGCATCAAGCTGACGGTGCAGTTGCCGCCGATGTAGTTCTTGGTGCCTGCGTCCAGTTGCTGGTCGATGACCTTGCGGTTGACCGGGTCGAGGATGATCACCGCGTCATCCTGCATGCGCAGGCTGGAAGCGGCGTCGATCCAGTAACCCTGCCAGCCGGCTTCACGCAGCTTGGGGAACACTTCGCTGGTGTAGTCGCCGCCCTGGCAGGTCAGGATCACGTCGAGGGTCTTGAGCTCTTCGATACTGTAGGCATCCTTGAGCACACCAGTGTCCTTGCCCACGGACGGGCCCTGGCCACCGACGTTGGAGGTGGTGAAAAACACCGGCTCAATGAGATCGAAATCCTGCTCTTCCAGCATTCGCTGCATGAGCACGGAACCGACCATGCCGCGCCAACCGATCAGACCTACACGTTTCATCGCAACTACACCTATACAAAAGTGGGCCACCGTCGAAGCAGTGGGCCCGAAAGATTACAGATTCCGCAGCGCCGCGACTACTGCATCGCCCATTTGCTGCGTACCGACCTTGGTGCAACCTTGTGACCAGATGTCACCGGTGCGCAAGCCCTGGTCCAGGACCACGCTGACGGCTTTTTCAATCGCGTCGGCGGCATCGTTCAAGTTGAAGCTGTAGCGCAGCATCATCGACACCGACAGGATGGTCGCCAACGGGTTGGCAATGCCCTGCCCGGCAATGTCCGGCGCCGAACCGTGGCACGGCTCGTACATGCCTTTGTTGTTGGCATCCAGGGAGGCCGACGGCAGCATGCCGATGGAACCGGTGAGCATCGACGCTTCGTCGGACAGGATGTCGCCGAACATGTTGTCGGTGACGATCACATCGAACTGCTTCGGCGCGCGCACCAGTTGCATCGCGGCGTTGTCGACGTACATGTGGCTCAGCTCGATGTCCGGATAATCCTTGGCCACCTGCTCGACCACTTCGCGCCACAGTTGGCTGGACGCCAGCACGTTGGCCTTGTCCACCGAGCACAGCTTCTTGCCACGCACGCGGGCCATGTCGAAGCCGACCCGGGCGATACGGCGGATTTCGCTTTCGCTGTACGGCAGGGTGTCGTAGGCCTGGCGCTCGCCGTTTTCCAGCTCACGGGTACCGCGCGGGGCACCGAAGTAGATACCGCCGGTCAGCTCACGCACGATGAGGATGTCCAGGCCGGAGACGATTTCCGGCTTCAGGCTCGATGCATCGGCCAGTTGCGGATAAAGGATCGCCGGACGCAGGTTGCCGAACAGGCCCAGTTGCGCGCGGATCTTCAGCAGCCCGCGCTCGGGGCGGATGTCGCGTTCGATCTTGTCCCATTTCGGCCCGCCCACGGCGCCCAGCAGCACGGCATCGGCGGCACGGGCACGGTCCAGGGTTTCATCGGCCAGCGGCACGCCGTGCTTGTCGATGGCGGCGCCACCGATCACGTCGTGGCTGAGTTCGAAGCCCAGGCCGTACTTGGCGTTCGCCAGCTCCAGGACCTTGACCGCCTCGGCCATGATTTCCGGGCCGATGCCATCACCTGGGAGAATCAGAATCTGCTTGCTCATGCTTTCCTCATTAACAGTCGGCGCCCTTGGGCTAGCCGGGAAAAATGCTATCGCTCGGCCCACAGCACCAGTACATCCGTGCTGAACGATCCATCGGCCTCAATCTGAAAATATTCACGCACTTCATCGCCCATCGAGCGCTGCAGCTCGAGAATCGCCGCCCGCATTACCTCCGGAGTACGCATGCGCTCGACCCACGAACGGTATTCCAGGCGCAGACGCTGGCGCGAGGTGCTACGGGTGTGCAGCCCCGCGTCGCTGACCTGCTGCAACCACTCGGCAGCCGAATAGTCGCGCACATGGCTGGTGTCGCGCAGCACTTCGACGCTTTGCAGGTAGGTATCAAGCAGCGGCATGCCCGGCGACAGGATATCAATGAACGCCGCTACGCCGCCCGGCTTGAGCACCCGGCGCACTTCCCGCAAAGCCAGGCCCACGTCACTCCAATGATGCGCCGAATAGCGACTGAACACGAAGTCGAACTCGCCGTCGGCGAACGGCAGCCGCTCGGCGGCGCCACGTACCGTGCCGATATTGCCCAGGCCACGCTCGGCCGCCGCCGCGGCAACCACGTCGAGCATCTGCTGGGACAGGTCGTAGGCCACCACCTCGCCGGCCAGCGGCGCCACATGGAAGCTCACATGCCCGGCGCCACAGCCCAGGTCCAGCACACGGGCATTGGCGTGACCGGCCAGCTCGGCCTGCAGCAGCACGAATTCGGCGCCCTGGGCGTGCACGGCGCTGCTCAGGTAGGCCGAGGCCTGTTCGCCGAATTGCTTTTGTACGACTTGGCTGTGGGCGGTGCTGGTCATGGGGACTTCCTTTTGGGCTGTAGCCTTGTGATGTCAGCACCGCCGTCTTCGCGAGCGGGCTCGCTCCCACACTGGATTTGCGGCGTCCCTGTGGGAGCGAGCCTGCTCGCGAAGAGGCCAGAACTGACTACATCAATCTCACATCAATCAAGCATCACGAAACAACCAAGGCTGGCTCGCCCGGTGCTTGGCTTCGAACGCGGCAATCGCCTCGCCGTCCTGCAGGGTCAGGCCGATGTCGTCCAGGCCGTTGAGCAGGCAGTGCTTGCGGAACGCGTCGATTTCAAAACCCAGCACCTTGCCGTCGGGACGGGTCACGGTCTGGGCCGCCAGGTCGATCTGCAGTTGATAGCCAGGGTTGGCCTCGACCTGCTGGAACAGCTCGTCCACTTCGGCATCGCTGAGAATGATCGGCAGCAGGCCGTTCTTGAAGCTGTTGTTGAAGAAGATGTCGGCGTAGCTCGGCGCGATGATGCTGCGAAAACCGTACTCTTCCAGGGCCCATGGCGCGTGCTCGCGGCTCGAGCCGCAACCGAAGTTCTCGCGGGCCAGCAATACGCTGGCGCCTTGGTAACGCGCGGCATTGAGCACGAAGTCCTTGTTCAACGGCCGCTTGGAGTTGTCCTGGTACGGCTGGCCCACATCCAGGTAACGCCATTCGTCAAACAGGTTCGGGCCGAAGCCGGTGCGTTTGATGGACTTCAGGAATTGCTTGGGGATGATCTGGTCGGTGTCGACGTTGGCACGATCCAAAGGCGCGACAAGACCGGTGTGCTGGGTGAAAGCTTTCATGCTGCGCTCCTTCAGATCAATTCGCGGACATCGACAAAACGGCCGTTGACGGCAGCGGCGGCGGCCATCGCCGGGCTCACCAGGTGCGTACGCCCACCGGCGCCCTGGCGGCCTTCGAAGTTTCGGTTGGACGTCGAGGCGCAGTGCTCGCCCGACTCCAGGCGATCCGGGTTCATCGCCAGGCACATCGAGCAGCCTGGCTCGCGCCATTCGAAACCGGCCTCGAGGAAAATCTTGTCCAGCCCTTCCGCTTCGGCCTGGGCTTTCACCAGCCCCGAGCCCGGCACCACGATCGCCTGCTTGATCGTCGAGGCAACCTTGCGGCCCTTGGCGATCACGGCGGCGGCGCGCAAGTCTTCGATCCGCGAGTTGGTGCAGGAACCGATGAACACACGGTCGAGCTGAATGTCGGTGATCGCCTGGTTGGCGCTCAGGCCCATGTATTTCAAGGCGCGGACGATGGAGTCACGCTTGACCAGGTCCATTTCCTTGGCCGGATCCGGCACGTTCTGGTCCACGGCCAGGACCATTTCCGGCGAAGTGCCCCAACTGACTTGCGGCTTGATCTGCGTCGCGTCGAGCTCGACCACGGTGTCGAACCTGGCGTCCGGGTCGGAGACCAGATCTTTCCAGGCTTCGACCGCCATGTCCCATTCGGCGCCTTTGGGAGAGAACGGCCGGCCCTTGACGTATTCCACGGTTTTTTCATCGGCAGCCACCAACCCGACGCGCGCGCCGGCTTCAATGGACATGTTGCAAATGGTCATGCGGCCTTCGACGGACAAATCGCGGATCGCGCTGCCAGCGAACTCGATGGCGTGGCCGTTACCGCCGGCGGTGCCGATCTTGCCGATCACGGCCAGGACGATGTCCTTGGCGGTCACGCCGAAAGGCAGCTTGCCCTCGACGCGCACCAGCATGTTTTTCATTTTCTTGGCGACCAGGCACTGGGTGGCGAGCACGTGCTCGACCTCCGAAGTACCGATACCATGGGCCAGCGCACCGAAGGCGCCGTGGGTCGAAGTATGCGAGTCACCACAGACCACGGTCATGCCCGGCAAGGTCGCGCCCTGCTCCGGGCCGATCACGTGGACGATGCCCTGGCGGACGTCATTCATCTTGAATTCGACGATGCCGTATTCATCACAGTTGTCGTCAAGGGTCTGGACTTGCAGGCGCGAAACCTGGTCGGCAATGGCTTCGATGCCACCCTTGCGCTCCGGCGTGGTCGGCACGTTGTGGTCCGGGGTCGCGATGTTGGCATCGATGCGCCAAGGCTTGCGCCCGGCCAGACGCAAACCTTCGAAGGCTTGCGGCGAGGTCACTTCGTGAATGATGTGACGGTCGATGTAGATCAGCGCCGAGCCATCGTCGCGCTGCTTGACCAAATGCGAATCCCAGAGCTTGTCGTAGAGCGTTTTGCCGGCCATCAGACGGTTTCCTCATCAGCTTGTTTCTATGCCCTGGGTCCTGAGCGGATCAATAACCCCTTGGCTTGTGAGGCTGATGGTAAGAGGCTACATTAAATAACTCAAATTCATATTTTTCATGCTTTGCATAACCAACTGGAATCCGACCAGAAACGCCATGGACCTCGCCAACCTCAATGCCTTTATTGCCATTGCTGAAACCGGCAGTTTTTCCGGTGCCGGTGAACGCCTGCACCTGACGCAACCGGCCATCAGCAAGCGTATCGCCGGCCTCGAGCAGCAGCTCAACGTGCGCCTGTTCGACCGTCTCGGCCGGGAAGTGAGCCTGACCGAAGCCGGTCGGGCCCTGCTGCCACGGGCCTATCAGATCCTCAACGTGCTGGACGACACCCGCCGCGCCCTGACCAACCTGACCGGCGAAGTGACCGGGCGCCTGACCCTCGCCACCAGCCACCATATCGGCTTGCACCGGCTGCCACCACTATTGCGGGAGTTCACCCGACGCTACCCCCAGGTGGCACTGGATATTCAGTTCCTGGATTCGGAAGTGGCCTACGAGGAAATTCTCCACGGCCGGGCGGAACTGGCGGTCATCACCCTGGCCCCCGAGCCCCACACGCTCGTACGGGCCACCCCGGTGTGGGACGACCCGCTGGATTTCGTGGTGGCGCCGGAACACGCCCTGCTGGAAAACAGCGCGGTCAGCCTGGCGGACATCGCCCTTCATCCGGCGGTTTTCCCGGGAGGCAACACGTTTACCCATCACATCGTGCAGCGGCTGTTCGAAGCCCAGGGCCTGACGCCGAACATCGCAATGAGCACGAATTATCTGGAAACCATAAAGATGATGGTGTCCATCGGCCTGGCCTGGAGCGTTTTGCCGCGCACGATGCTTGATGATCAAGTGGCGCGTGTGCCTTTGCCGGGCATACAGCTCAGTCGCCAGCTAGGCTATATCCTGCACACCGAAAGGACGCTGTCGAACGCTGCACGGGCTTTCATGGCTCTATTGGACGCACAAATCGATCTGCCAGGGACAAGGGCATAAGTTGTGCTACTCCTACAGGGCCATTACGCCTGCGCCTAACACCCAACCGCCCAAGGCCCGCTAGAGAATGCCCAAACCCGCCGACCATACTCCGCCCCTGCCGCGTATCCAGGCGCTCGACCCGAAACGGTCGGAGCAAAGCTGGGAAAGCGCGCCACAGTTGCTCGCCGCCCTGAACGGAGCGCGGCTGGGGGCCTGGTCGTGGGACATCGATACCGGCCAGATCAGCTGGTCCCGAGGCACCCAGGCGTTGTTCGGCTTCGACCCGCGCCAGCCATTGCCGGCGGACGTCGACTACCTCGACCTGCTGCTGCCCGAGGATCGGGCCAGGGCCGTGCGGGCCTTCCATGCAGCCGTGTCCGGCGTGCCGCTGGAACAGGCGATGCACCACCGCATCGTCTGGCCCGATGGCAGCCTGCACTGGCTGGAAATCAGTGGCAGCGTACTGCCTGACAAGCACGGTCGCCCGCGCATGATCGGGGTGATCCGCGAAATCACCCACCAGCGCGAACGGGAACAGGCGCTGCGCAGCTCGGAGAAACGCTTCGCGACACTGTTCCACCTGTGCCCGAACATGGTCCTGCTGACCCGCCAGGAAGATGGGCTGATCAGCGAAGCCAACCAGTATTTCGAAAGCCTGTTCGGCTGGCCGGTCCACAATGTGATCGGCCGCACCACCCTGGAACTGGGCCTGTGGGTCGACCCCACGCAGCGCGCCAAACTGGTAGAGGCCACCAAAGCCAAGGGCGAGCTGGTGAGCATGGAAGTGCAATTCCGCGCCAGTAACGGCCAGGTCCACAACGGTATCCTCAGCGCCCAGAAAGTCGAACTCGAAGGCCAGCCTTATTTACTGAGCACCTTCCTCGACACCACCGAACGCAAACTTGCCGAACAGGCCCTCAAGGACAGCCAGGAGCGCCTGGACCTGGCCCTCGACTCGGCGCAACTGGGTACCTGGGACTGGCACATCCCCAGCGGCATGCTCTACGGCTCGGCCCGGGCCGCGCAGCTCCATGGCCTGGAGCCCCAGGCGTTCCACGAATCGTTCGATGCGTTTTTCGAGGGCGTGCCTACCGAAGAACGCAACAACATGCGCAACGCCTACCGCAGCCTGCGTGAAGGCCCGGCGGGCAATTACCAGCTGACCTACCGCGTGCAACTGCCGGACGGCAGCTCGCGTTACCTGGAAAGTCGCGCCCGTCTCTACCGCAACGACGACGGCAGCCCGCTGCGCATGGCCGGCACCTTGCTCGACATCACCGACCAGGTGGAACGCGAACAGAGCCTGGCGGCTTCGGAAGAAAAATTCGCCACGTTGTTCCAGGTCAGCCCCGATCCGATTTGCCTTACCCACCAGGACGACGGCACGTTCCTGGAAATAAACTCCAGTTTTACCCAGACATTCGGCTGGGCGGCCAATGATGTGCTGGGCCGCAGCGCCGACGAGATCGGCCTGTGGGAAGCTTCGGGCAGCAGCCTGCAGCGCATCGAACGGGTCATCCGCGAGCAGTCGCTGAGCAACGTCGCCATCGTCGTCCACCACAAGAACGGCCAGCCGCTGACCTGCGTGATCTCCAGCCGGCAGATCAGTGTCGGCAACCAGCCCTGCATCGTTACCACCCTGCGGGACATCACCCAGCAGCAACGCTCCGAAGCGGCACTGAAAGCCAGCGAGGAAAAATTCGCCAAGGCATTCCACTCCAGCCCCGACGCGATCACCATTACCGAATGCGAAAGCGGCCGCTACCTTGAGGTCAACGATGGCTTCTGTCGCCTGACCGGTTATCGCGCCGACGAAGTCATCGGCCATACCGTCTACGAGGTCGGCATCTGGGCCGAAGAAAAGCAACGGACGGCGCTGCTCGCCGAATTGCAGCTCAAGGGCCGCGTTCTCCACCAGGAAATGCTCGGGCGCAACAAGCGCGGGGAAATCCTCACGGTGGAAGTATCGGTCGAGCCCATCACGCTCAACGAAACCGCATGCCTGCTGCTGACCGCCCGTGACGTGAGCCTGCTGCGCAACGCCGAGGCGCAGATCCGTCACCTCGCCTATCACGACCCGCTGACCAACCTGCCCAACCGCGCGCTGCTGCTGGACCGGCTCAGCCAGCAGATCGCCCTGCTCAAGCGCCATAACCTGCGCGGGGCGTTGCTGTTCCTCGACCTCGACCATTTCAAGCACATCAATGATTCGCTCGGCCATCCGGTTGGCGACACGGTGCTGAAGATCATCACCGCGCGCCTCGAAGCCAGCGTGCGCCTCGAAGACACCGTGGCGCGCCTGGGCGGCGATGAATTCGTCGTGCTGCTCAGCGGCCTGGAAGGCACGCGTGGCGTGGTCAGCCAGCAGGTGCAGACCCTGGCCGACACCCTTCGCGAACTGCTTTCCGAGCCGATGTTTCTCGATGGGCAACGACTGCAAGTCACCCCCAGCATCGGCATGGCGCTGATACCGGACCACGGCTCCACGCCCACTGACCTGCTCAAGCGCGCCGATATCGCCCTGTACCGCGCCAAGGATTCGGGACGCAATACCTCGCAGATGTTCCACGCCACCATGCAAAAAGCTGCCAGCGAACGGCTGCGCATGGAAACCGACCTGCGCCAGGCCCTGGCTCGCAACGAGTTCAGCGTGCATTTCCAGCCACAGGTCGATGCCCGGGACAACCGCATCGTTGGCGCCGAAGCCCTGGTGCGCTGGCATCATCCGGACCTGGGCGCGCAATCACCCAACGAGTTCATCAAGGTGCTGGAGGACAGCGGCCTGATCCTGGAAGTCGGCACCTGGATCCTCGACGAAGCCTGCGACGGCTTCAAACAACTGATCGCCAAGGGCAAGGTCGACCCCCGACGGTTCAAACTGTGCGTGAATATCAGCCCCCGGCAGTTCCGCCAGAGCGACTTCGTCGAGCGCATCGAAACCAGCCTCGCCAGCCATGGCCTGCCCTATTCGCTGTTGAAGCTGGAGATCACCGAAGGCATCGTGATCCACAATCTCGACGACACCATTGGCAAGATGCGCCGCCTGAAGAAATTGGGGGTGAGCTTTGCCATGGACGACTTCGGCACCGGTTATTCATCGCTGACTTACCTCAAGCGCCTGCCGGTGGACACGCTGAAAATCGACCAGTCGTTCGTACGTGATGCCACCAGTGACCCCAACGACGCCGAGATCATCCGCGCCATCGTCGCCATGGCCCGCAGCCTGAACCTGGAAATGATTGCCGAAGGCGTCGAGACGCTGGAGCAATTGAAGTTCCTGCAGGGGCTCGATTGTCATTTGTACCAGGGTTACCTGCACAGCCGGCCATTGCCGCTGGAGGCGTTCGAGCGGTTGTTGCCTTAGCCGTGCCGGAGAGCTTTTTGTGGCGAGGGAGCTTGCTGTGGCGAGGGGATTTATCCCCGCAGGGCTGCGACGCAGCCCTAAAACCGTCGCCTCGGCATGTCAGGCTAAACAGCGTCGCCTGTTCTTTTTTGGGGCTGCTTCGCAGCCCAGCGGGGATAAATCCCCTCGCCACAACTTAATCTTCTAGGGATACACAAAATGAAAAAGGGCGCCATTCGGCGCCCTTCTTCAACTGCGATGCATCAATTTTCCAGCGCGGCTTGCTGTTGCGCACCGTTGATCGGGATGCGCTTGGCTTTCGCCTCTTCCGGCACCACACGCAACAGGTCGATGCTCAACAGACCGTTGCTCAGGCCCGCGGATTTGATCTCGATATGATCCGCCAACCGGAAGGACAGCTTGAACGCACGCTGGGCGATGCCCTGGTGCAGGAAGGTGACGCTGTCGTTGCTGGCCTCGCGCTTGCCGCCGCTGATGGTCAGCACACCTTTTTCCACTTGCAGGTCCAGGTCCTCTTCGCGGAAACCGGCGGCGGCGACTACGATGCGGTATTCGTCATCGCCATGTTTTTCCACGTTGTAGGGTGGATAACTGCTGCCCGGTTCGTTACGCAGCGCGGTTTCGAACAGGTCGTTGAAACGGTCGAAGCCCACCGAGGAACGGAACAGAGGGGCCAGCGAAAATGCAGTACTCATGATTCAAATCTCCTGAAAGTTCAGCAAGGTTTTTTGTCTCCGCGACCCGAATTCGGCATCGCGTACTCCCTATCTAGGGACCGCCAAATACTTTTCAAGAGCTTTTTCGGAAATTTTTTTCAGGCCGCTTCCGTGCGCTGCACACCCAGCAAACGACCCACTGCGTCCAGGTCGGTTTCCCGGCGCAGGGCACTGAACAGCTCGACCGCCTCGGGGTAGTTGCGGGTCAACATCGCCAGCCACTGCTTCAACCGACCGGGCGCCTGGCGTGGTGTCAGTTGCTCGACCACTTGCACCCAGAAGTCCTGGAGCATCGGCTGCAGTTCAGCCCAGGACATCTCGACCACCTCCTCGCCGGCCCGGGCGGCGGCGATCTGCCGGGCCAGGTCAGGGCGGGAAACCAGGCCGCGGCCGAGCATGATGTCTTCGACCCCGCTGATTTCCCGGCAACGACGCCAGTCTTCCACGCTCCAGATATCGCCGTTGGCGAACACCGGTACCTTGACCACGTCCTGGACCCGCGGAATCCATTCCCAGTGGGCCGGCGGCTTGTAGCCATCAACCTTGGTCCGCGCATGCACGACGATGTGCGCCGCGCCGCCCTCGGCCAGGGCCGTGGCGCAGACCAGCGCGCCGTCCGGGCTGTCGAAGCCCAGGCGCATTTTGGCGGTGACGGGGATGTGTTTCGGCACCGCGCGGCGGACATGCTCGACGATCTGGTTGAGCAGCTCCGGTTCCTTGAGCAACACCGCCCCGCCCCGGGATTTGTTCACCGTCTTGGCCGGGCAACCGAAGTTCAGGTCGATGACTTCCGAGCCCAGCTCACAGGCCAACGCGGCGTTTTCCGCCAGGCACACCGGATCGGAACCCAGCAATTGCACCCGCAGCGGCACGCCAGCGGCCGTCCTGGCACCGGTCAGCAGTTCGGGGCCGAGCTTATGAAAATAGGCCGGCGTAAGCAGACGGTCGTTGACGCGGATGAACTCGGTGACACACCAGTCGATACCGCCAACACGGGTCAGCACGTCCCGCAGGATGTTGTCGACCAACCCCTCCATGGGCGCCAGGGCAATTTGCATGGAAAACACACTCAACGAAAAAACGTGCGGCAGTTTAGCGGATTTTGCTCACCTATCCGGCATTCACCACAAAACCTGTGGGAGCGAGCCTGCTCGCGAAAGCGGTGGGTCAGCTTGCAAAGCTGTTGGATGTACCGCCGCCTTCGCGAGCAGGCTCGCTCCCACAGGGGTTCAGCGCCACTGCGTACCCCTCGATAAACTCCGGCGGCATGCGCTTGGGCCTGCCGGTGGACAGTTCGATGCAGACAAAAGTGGTCTGGGCGCGCAGCAATGTGGCGTTATCACTGGGGCGAACCAATTGAAAGTGCCGGGTCATTTTCAGCCGCTGGTCCCAGTCGACGATCCAGGTCGCCAACTGCAATTCGTCGCCTTCATAGGCCGCCGCCAGGTAATCGATCTCATGCCGCACCACCGCCATGGCCCGGTCAAGCCGGCGGTACTCCACCAGGTCCAGGCCCAGGCGCTGGGAATGGCGCCACGCGCAGCGTTCCAGCCAGGTAACGTACACCGCATTATTGGCGTGACCCAGCCCGTCGATGTCTTCGGCATTCACTTGAAGATCAATGATGAACGGCGTTGCCCGATCCCAGCCCATGCCCGTCTCCTGGTCGAATTTGGATCGGCGCAGTGTACCGGAAGCTCAGGCCGATTGCCGCGCCTGCAGGCTGCGTCCGGCCAGCAGTGATAACACACCATCAATGACACGGGGATCGGCCAGTACCCGTTGATGCCCGCCCTGGCCCAGGCGCAGCAAGCGGCTGTCGAACCAGGCTTCATGGATCAATTGTGATTCCTTGACCGATACCGAAGTATCGTCCTCGGCGTGGACAATCAAGCCCGGAACATCCAGCTGATATTGCGCGACATCCATCTTCGAAGCCTGCATGCCGACGTCCTGCTCCACCTGGCGAATAAAGGCCGAACGCGCCCTGGGTGGCAAACCCATCATCCGCGCGAAGCCACGCAGGACGCCGAGGATACGCGCCGGCGCGGCGATGCTGACCAATGTCTCGGTCCGCAACCCAAGCTGAACCGCCAGCATGGCACTGGCGCCGCCCATGGAGTGGCCGATCACCGCTTGCAACGGCGGCAACTCGGCTGCGGCTTCGAGCATCGCCCTGGCGAACAGCAGCACATTGGCCTCGCGACCCGGCGAGCGACCATGAGCCGGCCCATCCAGCGCCACCACCGTATAACCGGCCTCCACCAGCGCGTTGATCAGTGCCGCGAATTGCGTCGGGCGCCCTTCCCAGCCGTGCATCAGCAGCACCGCCGGTCCTTTGCCCCAGCGCAACGCAGACAGGCCGAAGCGCAAGGTGATGCGCTCGGACGAGGCCAGCAATGGCAGCTCCCAGTCCCGCGGCGGCAGGGCCCGAGGACTCATGAACACCCTGCGCATTTTTTTCGCTACCAGGCGCGGGGCTATCCGGCCAAGCGTGCCATTGACACCACGAATCCAGCTCAACCTGTCCATGCTCATCTCCAGGGCTTGCGCCTTAGCTCAGCGCACCGCCGACTTGGCGGCGCGCAGCAAACGATCCGATAACTCGCCCGGGCCCAACGCCCGGGCCAGGGCCAGGCCGCCGACCATCAAGGCGATGTCGGCCAGGGCTTTATCCGCATCCTCGGGGCTGGCGGCCAACTGCGCGACCATCAGCTCGATATGCTCACTGAGAACCTCACGAAACGCGTCCGGCAGTCGTCCGAGCTCGCCGACCGAGGCCGGGATCGGGCACGCCTGCTCGGTGGAATCACGATGTTTGCGCGACAGGTAAAACGCCGCGACCAACGCGCGCCGCTCTTCGCCTGTCAGCTCGGCATCCATGTCGGCGATCAGGCCACGGCGGCGATTGAGCAGTTGCTTGAACGACTCCAGCATCAAGGCGTCCTTGCTTTCGAAGTGGGCATAAAAACCGCCCACCGTCAGCCCTGCCGCGCCCATCACCTCGCCCACGCTCGGCTCGGCCGGCCCGCGCTGGATCAGCGCATCACTGGCGGCCTTGAGAATGCGTTCACGGGTTTGTGCTTTTTTATCGCTCATCGTTGCCTCCGAATATTACGATTGAAATATTATTCTCATAATAATTTTCCGCAAGCGAAATTTTCACCGCTGGTCGGAAGGATTCATCGAGGATAAGGGAATTGGCTGAACGCCAGACAAACAAAAGGGCCATTCAAGAATTGAATGACCCTTATAAAATCCCGCAGAGCGGGTAATCGTGGCGTCCCCTAGGGGACTCGAACCCCTGTTACCGCCGTGAAAGGGCGGTGTCCTAGGCCACTAGACGAAGGGGACACAAACCTTCTGAACATGATCAGCGCTGAGAACTGATCGCTTCAAGGCCGGTGTGGCCAGACCTCGAAGTGTAAATTGGTGGAGCTAGACGGGATCGAACCGTCGACCTCTTGCATGCCATGCAAGCGCTCTCCCAGCTGAGCTATAGCCCCGGATTTTTCGCCTCGCGGCGGAGCGACATCCTGCTGCAACATCGCTTCTGTAAAACTGGCGTCCCCTAGGGGACTCGAACCCCTGTTACCGCCGTGAAAGGGCGGTGTCCTAGGCCACTAGACGAAGGGGACGCAAACCCTTCTAACATCTGATCAACGCTGAGTGTTGATCGCTTCAAGACCAGTGTGGCCAGGCCTTGAAGTGCAAATTGGTGGAGCTAGACGGGATCGAACCGTCGACCTCTTGCATGCCATGCAAGCGCTCTCCCAGCTGAGCTATAGCCCCTCATCGCTGAGGACGGGGCGAATCTTAAGGGCGTATCCGAGGGCTGTCAAATTTATTTTCAACAAAATTGAAAATTTTTTGCCGGGATAACAATCACTTACCGACAAACCCCGGAAAACCGGGGTATGCCTTGTTCCATCGACCGCTCAGGCAATCGTGCCCAGCAGTTTTTCCCACTCCTTGTTCTCCTTCTTCGACACGCCACCGAGCAGATCAATGGCCTGGCGCAGACGGAAACGGGTCAGGTCCGGCCCGAGGATTTCCATCGCATCGAGCACCGACACCGAGCTCGCCTGGCCGGTGATCGCGGCAAACATCAGCGGCATCGCATCGCGCAATTTCAGCTCCAGGTGTTCAACCACCGCCTGGATGGTCGCGGTGATGCTGTCCTTTTCCCACTGGCGCAAGCTTTCCAGCTTCCACAGGATCAATTGCATCAACTGCCGCACCTGATCGCCAGAGAGTTTCTTCGATTCGAACAGCTTCACATCCGGGGTCACGCCGCCGGCAAAAAAGAACCCGGCCAATGGCGCGATCTGGCTGAAGGTCTCTACCCTGCCCTGCACGTGCGGGGCGATCTTCATCATGTACTCGGGGTTGAACGCCCACTTCTGCACCCGCGCGGCAAACTCTTCCACCGGCAGGTCGCGCAGCCACTGGCCGTTGAGCCAGGACAGCTTCTCGACGTCGAAGATCGGCCCGCCCAGGGAGACGCGGGACAGGTCGAAGTGCTCGACCATCTCCTCCAGCGAGAACTTCTCGCGCTCGTCCGGCATCGACCAGCCCATGCGGCCCAGGTAGTTGAGCATCGCCTCGGGCATGAAGCCCATGCGCTCGTAGAAGGTCACCGAGGTCGGATTCTTGCGCTTGGACAGCTTGCTCTTGTCCGGGTTACGCAGCAGCGGCATGTAGCACAACTGCGGTTGCTCCCAGCCGAAGTACTCATAGAGCAGGATCAGTTTCGGTGCCGAGGGCAGCCATTCTTCGCCGCGCAGCACATGGGTGATGCCCATCAGATGGTCGTCGACCACGTTGGCCAGGAAGTACGTCGGCAGGCCGTCGGTCTTCATCAGCACTTGCATGTCCATGCGGTCCCATGGGATCTCGACATCGCCACGCAACATGTCCGGCACCACGCAGACGCCCTCGCTCGGCACCTTCATGCGGATCACATGAGGCTCGCCCGCGGCCAGGCGACGGTCGACTTCTTCCTTCGACAGCAGCAGCGCACGGCCGTCGTAGCGCGGGGTCTCGCCCCGGGCGATTTGCTCGGCGCGCATCTGGTCCAATTCTTCGGCGGTGCAGAAGCAAGGAAACGCGTGGCCCATGTCCACCAGCTGCTGGCAGTACTGCTTGTAGATCTCGCCACGCTCGCTCTGGCGGTACGGACCGTGCGGCCCGCCGACGTCCGGACCTTCGCTCCAGTCGATGCCGAGCCAGCGCAGGGCGTCGAATATCTGCTGTTCGGACTCGCGGGTCGAACGCAATTGATCGGTGTCCTCGATCCGCAGGATGAACTCACCGCCGTGCTGCTTGGCAAAGCAATAGTTGAACAAGGCGATGTAAGCGGTGCCGACATGGGGATCGCCAGTAGGCGAAGGCGCGATGCGGGTACGGACGGTGGTCATGGCATGTCTCGGAAAGAATATAAAAGCGAAGATGAAACAGGGGGCGAATGGTAACAGGCGATGGTGGGGGGCTCCAGTGAGCGCAGGATTTGTGTGGCAGTCGTCCGACCGAGTCGCGGCCATCGCGAGCAAGCTCGCTCCCACAGGGAACCAGGTTGTCCGGGCTGGACACGGTCCAATGTGGGAGCGAGCTTGCTCGCGATGAGGTCCTAGGCATCGCCACAAAACCTCAGACAGTCAGCAACCGCTCACGCAACTTGCCAATCTCGTCACGCAACTGCGCCGCAGCTTCGAACTCCAGGTCCCGGGCGAGCTGGTACATCTTCTCTTCCAACTGCCGGATACGCTTGGTGATTTCGCTCGGCGAGCGCAGTTCGGCTTCGTAGCGGGCGCTCTCTTCGGCGGCCTTGGCCATGCCCTTGCGCTTTTTGCTGCGCGAACCGGGCACGGTGGCGCCTTCCATGATGTCGGCGACATCCTTGAACACGCCCTTGGGCGTGATGCCATTGGCCAGGTTGAACGCGATCTGCTTGTCGCGACGGCGTTCGGTCTCGCCGATGGCGCGCTCCATCGAGCCGGTGATGCGATCGGCATACAGGATTGCCCGGCCGTTGAGGTTACGCGCCGCGCGACCGATGGTCTGGATCAACGAGCGCTCGGAGCGCAGGAAACCTTCCTTGTCCGCGTCGAGAATCGCCACCAGCGACACCTCGGGCATGTCCAGGCCTTCGCGCAGCAGGTTGATCCCCACCAGCACATCGAAGGTGCCCAGGCGCAGGTCGCGGATGATCTCGACCCGCTCCACCGTGTCGATGTCCGAGTGCAGGTAACGCACCCGCACGCCATGGTCGGCGAGGTAATCGGTGAGGTCTTCGGCCATGCGCTTGGTCAGCGTGGTCACAAGCACCCGCTCCTCCACCGCCACGCGCTTGGTGATCTCCGAGAGCAGGTCATCGACCTGAGTCAGCGCCGGGCGCACCTCGACCTGCGGGTCCACCAGCCCGGTCGGCCGCACCACTTGCTCGACCACCCGCCCGGCATGCTCGGCTTCGTAGTTGCCGGGCGTGGCCGAGACGAAAATCGTCTGCGGGCTCACGCCTTCCCACTCGTCGAAGCGCATCGGCCGGTTATCCAGCGCCGAGGGCAGGCGGAAGCCATATTCCACCAGGGTTTCCTTGCGCGAACGGTCGCCTTTGTACATGGCGCCGACCTGAGGCACGCTGACGTGGGATTCGTCGATCACCAGCAGGGCATCGGCCGGCAAATAGTCATACAACGTGGGCGGCGGCGCACCCGCCGGACGACCCGACAGGTAGCGCGAGTAGTTCTCGATGCCGTTGCAGTAGCCCAGCTCCAGGATCATTTCCAGATCGAACCGGGTCCGCTGCTCCAGACGCTGGGCTTCCACCAGTTTGTTGTTCGAACGCAGGTATTCCAGGCGTTCCTGCAATTCGGCCTTGATGCCCTCGATGGCGCCCAACAGGGTTTCCCGCGGCGTCACGTAGTGGCTCTTGGGGTAGAACGTGAAGCGTGGCAGTTTGCGGATCACCTCGCCGGTCAGCGGATCGAACGCCGAGATGCTCTCCACCTCGTCATCGAACAGCTCGATACGAATCGCTTCCAGGTCCGATTCGGCCGGATAGATGTCGATCACATCGCCGCGCACCCGAAACGTGGCCCGGGCGAAGTCCATGTCGTTGCGCGTGTATTGCAAGTCCGCCAGGCGCCGGAGCAAGGCGCGCTGGTCGAGTTTGTCGCCACGATCCACGTGCAGGACCATTTTCAGATAGGTTTCCGGGCTGCCCAGACCGTAGATGCACGACACCGTGGTGACGATGATGGCGTCCTTGCGCTCAAGCAACGCTTTGGTCGCCGACAGCCGCATCTGTTCGATGTGGTCGTTGATCGAGGCGTCCTTCTCGATGAAGGTGTCCGACGAAGGCACATAAGCCTCGGGCTGGTAGTAGTCATAGTAAGAGACGAAATACTCGACCGCGTTGTTCGGGAAAAACGCCTTGAACTCGCCATACAATTGCGCCGCCAGGGTCTTGTTCGGCGCCAGCACCAGGGTCGGCCGCTGCACCTGGGCGATCACGTTGGCGATACTGAACGTCTTGCCCGAGCCGGTCACACCGAGCAAGGTCTGGTGCGCCAGCCCGGCCTCGATGCCTTCCACCATCAGGCGGATGGCTTCCGGCTGGTCGCCGGCGGGCTGGAAGCGAGTGACTAGCTGGAATTCAGACATGACATAACCCCTGGGTTCACTCCCGTCGGCCAGGCGACAGGAACGAGAAAGACCGAAACGACTGACGTCGCCCGAGGAAAAAGCTGGAATGCACACAATGTGGAGGTGATTGCCTTCGCTTTCAAGACGAACGTCCTACACGCCTTGCAGACTTTGACGCTGCGAAGGGACTAACGGTCGAAAAAAATCGAAAATACTTACGCTAAACGCCGAATAGCCTGTCGCCCTGTCCGGTGATGGCCTCTATACTAGCTCCCCGTTTGTGCACCGCTCTAGTGCATTCGGCTGGAGCGCGACACGTCCTCTCACCCTCCATTCAGAGCCGCGCAATAATGAGCCTGTTTTCCGCTGTCGAATTGGCACCACGCGACCCCATCCTGGGCCTCAACGAAGCTTTCAACGCCGACCCCCGTACCAATAAGGTCAACCTGGGCGTGGGTGTTTACTGCAACGAGGAAGGGCGCATTCCGTTGCTGCGCGCCGTGGTCGAAGCCGAGACGATTCGCGTGGCTCAGCATGTTTCTCGCGGTTACCTGCCGATCGACGGCATTGCCGCCTATGACCAGGCAGTCCAGACCCTGCTGTTCGGCAAGGATTCCCCGCTGATCGCATCGGGCCGCGTCATCACCACCCAGGCCGTGGGCGGCACGGGCGCACTGAAAATCGGTGCCGACTTCCTTAAGCAATTGCTGCCGGACGCGGTCGTGGCCATCAGCGACCCAAGCTGGGAAAACCACCGCGCGCTGTTCGAAACCGCCGGTTTCCCGGTGCAGAACTATCGTTACTATGACGCCGCTACCCACGACGTGAACCGCAGCGGCCTGCTGGAAGACCTCAACGCCCTGCCCGACCGTTCGATCGTTGTGCTGCATGCCTGCTGCCACAACCCGACCGGCGTGGACCTGAGCCCGGAAGACTGGAAAAACGTCCTGGCCGTGGTCAAGGCCAAGAACCACGTGCCGTTTCTGGACATGGCCTACCAGGGCTTTGGCAAAGGCATCGACGAAGACGCGGCGGCCGTGCGCCTGTTCGCCGAGTCGGGCCTGACCTTCTTCGCCTCCAGCTCGTTCTCCAAGTCGTTCTCCCTGTACGGCGAGCGTGTCGGCGCGCTGTCGATTGTCAGCGAGTCGAAGGAAGAAAGCACCCGCGTGCTGTCCCAGGTCAAGCGCGTGATCCGCACCAACTACTCCAACCCGCCGACCCACGGCGCCAGTATCGTCGCCGCCGTGCTCAACAGCCCTGAGCTGCGCACACAGTGGGAAGAAGAGCTGGCCGAAATGCGCCTGCGCATTCGTGGCATGCGTGAGCAGATGGTCGACATGCTGGCCAAGGCCGCGCCGCATCACGACTTCAGCTTCGTCGCCCGCCAGAGCGGGATGTTCTCCTACTCCGGCCTGACCGTTGAACAAGTGACCCGCCTGCGCAACGAGTTCGGCATCTATGCCCTGGACACCGGCCGCATCTGCGTGGCCGCGCTGAACCAGAACAACATCGATGCGGTGACCAAGGCCATCGTCCAGGTGATCTGACCCTCGACGAAATAAAAAACGGGAAGCCTTCGAGCTTCCCGTTTTTTTTTCGGTTGAATCCCCCCCCGTGGCGAGGGAGCTTGCTCCCGCTGGGCTGCAGAGCAGCCCCAAAATCAGCCACCGCGGGATATCAGCCTGGTTGGTTGGAACAGCCTGGGGCTGCTTCGCAACCCAGCGGGAGCAAGCTCCCTCGCCACAAAAGCGGGCCAGAAAAGGCAGGCCACAAAGCAGCGAACGAAATCCTCGTCGAGCCTACAGCTCCGTCGCCCGCTGGCTCGCCGCATCGTCGTAGATGACATACAACGACTCGGCGACCTGGCTCTTGATCGCCTTGGTACTTTCGAGCCCCAGGACAAATCCCTCGGCCTTGCCACCGGCGCGGTTCAGTTCTTCCGGGGTGCTGGCCTGGGTGATGGCGTCGTACAGTTTTTCAGCGTGAGGGCCCACGCCCTTGGGCAGACTGATCTGGGCGGTGCTCACAGGAACACCTCGGCGCAATCGATTGTGTGAAGTGGTAACAGATGGTTCATGGCGCGTCCCTTGATGTCGGCGAATGGCCGGCAGCGCGTCCTGCCACTTCCGGGCGCCCATGGTAGCCCTCTCTCGCCGTCGCGGTAACTGCCAATTGTTGATTGGTCACCGATGGGCTTCAAGCCGCTCCGTACGCAACAGATGCTTGACTTCTCTTTTCCAATCAGTAACATACGCGCCATTCCGCGATAGCTCAGTTGGTAGAGCAAGTGACTGTTAATCACTGGGTCCCTGGTTCGAGTCCAGGTCGTGGAGCCAGACAGCAACAGAAAAAGCCCCTGAATCGAAAGATCCAGGGGCTTTTTTGTGGGCGCTTTTCAGCCAAACGGCGATTGATCGCCGTATACCGCCTGGCTGAGGTCGCTACCGGAACAATAATCTGGCGCCAACCAGGCACTATGGTCTGAATCCTGCTTTATTTTTCGACGACTCAAGCTGTCACGAGCGTGTCATGGCAGTGCCGCAACCTGTCAACGTCCGCCGCCGCAGCTCATAACAACAAGGACGAAGCCATGCCCACACAAAATCCCCACCGCATCGTCGGCCTGTGCACTTCCAGCAAGGTCTACAACGTACTGACCGAGCTCAAGCACCTGGAAGGCCACCGCAGCGCCAAGTTCCTTTCCCTGCTCGCGGAAAACCTGGTTCGCAAGGGCCTGCTCAATGAACAGGAAGTGGTGCACATGCTCGACCTGGTGGTCGATTGAGCGGCATCGATTCCTACTATTGAAGCGGTTGATTTTTCCCCATCCCGTATGAGCCGTAAGGTAACCCCATCGACTGATGGAGGTTTCCCATGCCCAAGGTTCAAATCATGTCTGTCATTGGCAGCGCCGTCCCCGCCCCACTTCGGGAGCGCGGACTGTTGGCTTGCTGGTATCTGGTGCAGGATGGCGTCACCGTCAGCGGCCCGCTGACTTCCCTGCCCGCCGCCCAGGCCTTGTCGCAACGTATCGGTCCGTACCTGTTGAGCGCCTAGGGCAACTGCACCCGCGGCTTGCCCTCGACGAACAGCGCCCAGCAGGACATGAACAGCGCGGCGATCAGTGGCCCGATGACAAAACCATTGAGGCCGAATACGGCCAACCCGCCGAGCGTCGAAATCAGGACCATGTAGTCGGGCATCTTGGTGTCCTTGCCGACGAGGATCGGGCGCAGGAAGTTGTCCACCAGGCCAATCACGAAGACCCCGAACAGCGCCAGCACCACGCCCTGCCAGATCGCCCCCGACAGCAGGAAATACACCGCCACTGGCACCCAGACAATGCCCGCCCCCACCGCCGGCAGCAGCGACAGGAAAGCCATCAGCACCGCCCACGGCAACACCGTCGGGATACCCAGGATCCAGAAAATCAGGCCCCCCAGGGCGCCCTGAGTGATCGCCACCAACAGGTTGCCCTTCACCGTCGCCCGCACCACCCGGTTGAACTTCAATTGCAGGCGGCGCTTCTGGTGCTCGGCCAGCGGAACGGCCGAGCGCACCTTGCGCACCAGCTCCGCGCCGTCACGCAGGAAAAAGAACAACAGGTAGAGCATCACGAAGAAGCTCACCAGGAACTGGAACGTACCCTGGCCGAAACTGAACGCCTGGGTGGCGAAAAATTCGCTGCCCTGCATGGCGCTCTTGACGATCTTGTCTCGCAAGCCACTCAGGTTGCCCAGGCCGAAGCGGTCAAGCAGGTGCTGGAAGAACGGCGGCAACGCCTCCTTGAAACGCGCCAGGTAATCGGCGACGTCCAGCTCGCCACTTTCCAGGCTCTTGTACAGCGCTGCCCCTTCCTGGACGAGCAAGGTACTGATGACGATCACCGGCAAAATGGCGATCACCACGCAGATGCTCAGGGTGAACAGTGCCGTGACATTGCGCGGCCAGCCGAACTTGAACTGCAAGCGACGTTGCAGCGGCGCAAAGACGATGCCCAGGATGACGGCCCAGAATACCGCCCCATAAAACGGCAGCAGAATCCAGACGAAGGCAATGCTGACCAGGATCAGCAACAGCATCTGCGACTTGTTTTGGAGGTTCTTTCGGTTCATGTGCTTTCCATGTCATTGGCAGATAGACGTTAGTCCGCCAGGACTCGCCGGAGTGCCGTCGCGTCTGCCATATGCCGGCCTTCGAGGTCGCGCCGGGGGATGGGAATGTGGTTCGGGCTGTTGATGCGCGATGCGCGCGAGCTGCCTGAGATCTAATCGTGGCGAGGGAGCTTGCTCCCGCTCGGCTGCGAAGCAGTCGTAAATCTGCGGATGCGGTGTGTCTGATGCTCCGCATGCGGCAGGTTTGGGGCCGCTTCGCGGCCCAGCGGGAGCAAGCTCCCTCGCCACGACTGCGTTGCATTCGGCCGGAAATCGCTTTCGCGAGCAGGCTCGCTCCCACACGGATCATGTTTGTCTCTGCCCGGCAGAAACTGCCGAAGGCTGCGATCCTCCGCTTCCGATAGGGCCTGGTAGCCCAGGCGAAAACATCTGGATCGAAAGCGAAAGATCGCAGCCTTCGGCAGCTCCTGCTGCGCTCGGATCAGATCCGGAACTGCCCCACCAGTTTGCCCAGGCGCTGGCCCAGATCGGCCAGGCTGCGAGAAGTCTGGGCGCTGAGCTGGGTTTCGTCGGCGACAGTGTCCACCGCCACGGCAATCTGATGCACGCTGCGGTTGATTTCTTCAGCCACCGCGGTCTGCTCCTCGGCGGCGCTGGCGATCTGGGCGTTCATCGAGTTGATGGTGCCGATCAGTTGCGCCATGGTGTCCAGGGAGGCGCCCGCCTCGTTGGCCCGTTCCGAGGTGCCGTCGCCGGCCTCGCTGGAACGGCGCATCGCTTCCACCGCGGCATGGGTACCCGACTGCAGGCGATCGATCATGCCCTGGATTTCCTGGGTGCTTTGCTGGGTCCGGCTGGCGAGGGCGCGGACTTCGTCGGCAACCACCGCAAACCCGCGGCCCGCCTCACCGGCACGCGCAGCCTCGATGGCCGCGTTGAGGGCCAGCAGGTTGGTTTGCTCGGCAATCGAACGGATCACACCGAGTACGCTGACAATCGAGGCCACGTCCTGTTGCAGGCTGTCCAGGGACACGCCGCTGCTGCGGATATCGTTCACCAGCGCGTGAATCTGCTGGATGCTGCCGGCCACCACGCGCTTGGCGGACTGGCCTTCTTCATCGGTCTGCTGGGCCGCGACGGCTGCGCCCTGGGCACTGCGGGCAACTTCCTGGGCGGCGGAGGACATTTCGTTGATCGCCGTGGCGACCTGGTCGGTCTCGTGGCGCTGGCGCTCCATGGCCTGCTCGGAACGCTGGGCCTGCTCGGACACTTGCGTCACCAGGCCAGTCAGTTGCGACGTCATGTCGGTGATCTGCCGCACCAGGCCATGGATCTTGTCGACGAAGCGGTTGAAGGAACCGGCCAGTTGGCCCAGTTCGTCCTGGCTGGTAATCGCCAGGCGCCGGGTCAGGTCGCCCTCGCCCGCCGCGATGTCGTCGAGGTTGTCCTTCATCAGGTGCAGCGGACGCAGGATGGTATTGGCGAGCACCAGGCCCACCACCGCGATCACCAGCAGCACCACGGCGGCGATCCCGACGATACTCAGGATCACACCTTGCAGGCGATCGTGGACCTTGGCTTCCACCAGCGCCACCTGGCCTTCGATACCGTCGAGGTTGACCGAGCTGCCGACCGCCAGGTCCCACTTGGCCAGGTATTCGGTGTAGCCGAGCTTGGGCACCAGGTCCTTGCTGCCGGGCAGCGGCGAGCTGTATTCCAGATAATGCGTGCCGTCCTTGGCGACCTTCACCAGGTCACGGTTGACGTAGACACCGTTCGGGTCGCGGTTGTCCTTGAAACTCTTGCCCACGCCGTCGGGGCTGTTGGCCTTGAACAGGCGAATGGTCTCGGAGTCGTAGCCGAAGAAGTAGCCGTCCTTGCCGTAGCTGATGTTCGACAGCAACTTGATTGCCTGGGCGCGCGCCTCGTTATCGCCAGGCGCGGCGGCATCGTAGAGCGGCTTGATGGCGGTAAGGCCGACCGCGACGTAATTCTGCAGCGTGGCCTTGGCTTCACTGAGCAGACGTTCGCGGGTTTGCTGGACTTCCTTGCTGGCCTGTTCCTTCAAGATGAACGCCGTGGTCAGGCTGATGACCACCGCGGACAGCAATACCGGCAGAATTGCCAGGGACAGGACTTTAGCCTTCAGGCTCAGGCGCATGCTGTTCACTCTTGTTGGTTTTATGGCGTGGTTAGCTGGGTTAACGGCAGCGCACGATAAAACTGTAGGACAAGGTGGACAGTCGGTTGGCAGGGCCGCTGGACTCAAGGGCCCCATCGCGAGCAGGCTCGCTCCCACAGGGTTTGGTGGTGTCCACAACTGCTGTGTTCACACCGATCCCCTGTGGGAGCGAGCCTGCTCGCGAAGAAGACAACCCGGTCTCTGAAGCTACAACACCATCGCCGCCACCCAACCAAACGCCAGCAATGGCAGGTTGTAGTGGAGGAAGGTCGGGACCACGGTGTCCCAGATGTGGTGATGCTGGCCGTCGATGTTCAGGCCGGAGGTCGGGCCGAGGGTCGAATCCGAAGCAGGCGAGCCGGCATCGCCCAGGGCGCCGGCGGTGCCGACGATGCAGACGATCGCCAGCGGGCTGAAGCCCAGTTGCAGGCACAGCGGCACAAAAATGGTCGCCAGGATCGGCACCGTGGAAAACGACGAGCCGATCCCCATCGTCACCAGCAGCCCGACCAGCAACATCAACAGCGCACCGATGCCCTTGTTGTGGCCGATCCAGGCCGCCGAGGTTTCCACCAGGCTTTGCACCTCACCGGTGGCCTTCATCACTTCGGCGAAGCCCGAGGCGGCGATCATGATGAAGCCGATCATCGCCATCATCTTCATGCCTTCGGTGAACAGGTCGTCCGTCTCGCGCCAGCGCACCACGCCCGACACCGAGAAAATCAGGAAACCGGCCAGGGCGCCGATGATCATCGAATCGAGCAGGAGCTGGATGGCGAATGCCGCCGCGATTGCCAACCCGGCGACCAACAGGCTGAGCGGGTTGTAGCGCACGGCCACCTGCTCGGCCCTGGCGATCTTTTTCAGATCGTAGACGCGTTTTTTGCGATAGCTGATAAACGACAGCACCAGCCCGAACACCATGCCCAGCGCCGGGATGCCCATCGCATGGGTGACGTTGATGCCACTGACATCGACACCGCTGCGGGCGATGTTGGCGAGCAGGATTTCGTTGAGGAAGATATTGCCGAAGCCCACCGGCAGGAACATGTAGGGGGTGATCAGGCCGAAAGTCATGACGCAAGCGATCAGCCGACGGTCCAGTTGCAGCTTGGTCAGCACATAAAGCAGTG
Source organism: Pseudomonas sp. R3-56 (assembly GCF_051132075.1). Taxonomy (NCBI): domain Bacteria; kingdom Pseudomonadati; phylum Pseudomonadota; class Gammaproteobacteria; order Pseudomonadales; family Pseudomonadaceae; genus Pseudomonas; species Pseudomonas sp. R3-56. Next base: position 4,274,838 of record NZ_CP071657.1, read on the forward strand.
GCGGCACCAGCAGCGGAATGAAGGCGATATGGATCGGCAGGATATTCTGCGAGGCCACCGCGACCGTCCCCAGCAGGCCGATCAACAGCCATTTGACGCCCGTGCCACCGGCCGCGTCCTGACGGTCGACCATGGCCAGGACCTTGTCGGCCAAGGCATGGGCCATGCCGGACTTGGCAATCGCCACCGCAAAGGCGCCCAGCAGAGCGTAGGACAACGCCACCGTTGCGCCGCCGCCAAGGCCCGCGTTGAAGGCCTTGAGCGTTGCCTCGATCCCCAGGCCGCCTACCAAGCCACCCACCAGCGCGCCGATAATCAGCGCGATCACCACATGCACGCGGGACAGGCTGAGCACCAGCATGACGCCAACCGCGGCAATTACTGCATTTATCATCGTTACCTCAAAGCACAGCGATGGAAAGCCACCGGACAAAAAGGTCGCGACTTTGCAGCAAGCGGCGGCAAGCTGCAAGGGTCATGCGGCGGGATTTGCATATCACCAATGCCCCGTGGGAGCGAGCCTGCTCGCGAAAGCGGTCTGTCAGTCAAATCGAATTGGCAGACCCGACGCCTTCGCGAGCAGGCTCGCTCCCACAGGGGTTCGTGCGGATTTCAGCGCTTGGGCAGCTCAATCATTACTTTCAACCCGCCCCACTCGCTGTCGCCTAACGCCAATGTCCCGCCCCAGGTGTCGACGATGTCGCGCACGATACCCAGCCCCAGGCCATGGCCATCGGTCTGCTCATCCAGGCGCGTGCCGCGGCTGAAGACCTGGTCGCGGCGATCCGGCGGAATGCCGGGGCCATCGTCTTCCACCGCCAGGTGGAAACCCACGAGCGTCTCGCTCACGGTCAGGCGCACTTCGGCGTCGGCCCATTTGCAGGCGTTGTCCAGCAGGTTGCCCAGCAGTTCCAGCAGGTCTTCCCGATCCCAAGGCAGGTGCAAGCCGGGCGGCGCGACATAAGCCAGGTGCAGATGCTCGCCGTGGATCATGTTCAGCGTCGCCAACAAACCCGGCAGTTCGGCGTCGCAATCCAGGTGCGCGCCGGGCAAGGCATCGCCGGACAGGCGGGCACGGTTGAGTTCGCGGTTCAGGCGCTGGCGAACCTGCTCGAGTTGATCCAGCAGCAACTTGCGCAACTCAGGATAAGGGTCGAGCTTCTCGTTCGACGCCAGGCTTTGCAGCACCGCCAGAGGTGTCTTCAAGGCATGGCCAAGGTTGCCCAGGGCGTTGCGCGAACGCTTGAGGCTGTCTTCGGTATGGGCCAGCAAATGGTTGATCTGCGCCACCAGCGGCTCCAGTTCCCTGGGCACTTGTTCGTCAAGTTGCGAACGCTGGCCGCGTTGCAGCTGGGCAATCTGCTCCCGGGCCTTCTCCAACGGCCGCAAGGCGCGCTGCACCGTGAGCCGCTGCAACAGCAGGATCAGCAGCAACCCCGCCAAGCCGAGGCCGAGGCCGACCTGCTGCATCCGCAGGAAGCTGTCGCGCACCGGCGTGTAGTCCTGCGCCACGCTGATGGAAATCGCCTGGCCCAGGCGCCGGTAGTCCGTGCGCAGCACCAGCAGTTTCTGGCCTTCGGGGCCCAGTTGCAGGTTGCTGTGCAGCCCCGGATGGTCGAGCCGCGGCAGTTCCTGGTCCCAGAGGGAACGGGAGCGCCAATGCTCGTCGGCAAAATCGATGCGGAAGTAATGCCCGGAGAAAGGCCGCAGGTAAGCCGGCGACAAACGCCGCTCGTCCAGTTGCAACCCTTGCGGGCCACGGACCAGGGCCACCAGCAGGTTCTCGCTGTCATTGCGCAACCCCGCTTCGAGGTAGCGCTGCAAACCCAACTCGAACAACCACAGGCTGGTCTGCGCGAGGACCAGGCCGACCACCACCATCACACCGATCAGGCCCAGGCTCAGGCGCCGCTGGATGGATCTCACTGCGCCTGTCCGCCGAACAGGTAACCCTGGCCGCGACGGGTTTCGATCACGCTGCGTCCGAGCTTGCGGCGCAGGTGATTGACGTGGACCTCCAGCACATTCGAATCGCGCTCGGTTTCACCGTCATAAAGATGCTCGGCGAGGTGGCTTTTGGAAAGGATCTGCTCGGGGTGGAGCATGAAATAGCGCAACAGCCTGAATTCGGCGGCGGTCAGCTGGATCTCGGCGCCGTCGCGAATCACGCATTGCCGGCCTTCGTCCAGGTGCAATCCCGCCGCTTGCAGCGTCGGCTGGTTGACCTGGCCGTGGGAGCGACGCAACAGCGCCTGGATGCGCAGGTGCAGTTCTTCAGGGTGAAAGGGTTTGGTCAGGTAATCATCGGCCCCGGCCTTGAGTCCTTCGATGCGCTCGGCCCAGGAGCCACGCGCGGTGAGAATAAGTACCGGGGTGGTCAGGCCGCCAGCGCGCCATTGCGCCAGCACCTCGAGCCCCGGCACCCCCGGCAGCCCAAGATCGAGAATGATCAGGTCGTAGGGCTCGCTGCTGCCCTGATACACCGCGTCGCGCCCGTCGGCGAGCCAATCGACCGCGTAGCCCTGCCGGGCGAGCCCGGCCATCAGTTCGTCGGCCAGGGGAACATGGTCTTCCACCAGTAGCAGGCGCATCAGTCTTCCTTATCTTTGAGTAGGCGGCCGGTCGCGGCCTCCAGGTCCAGTTCGCGCACGACGCCGTCGGTGTCCAGCAGCTCGACTTCGTAGATGTAGACGCCGTGCTTTTCTTCCAGCTCGGCTTCCAGCAACTTGGCGCCGGGATGGCGGTCCAGCGCCTGTTGCAGCAGGTGTTCCAAGGGCAGGATCACGCCCTGCTGACGCAGTTGCAGGGCCTCGTCCTGGTCCAGGTCGCGGGCCACGGCCACCGAACAACACACCAGCAGCGCCAGCGCCCAACGGTTGCGGGCGCGCAGATTAAGCTTCATTACGTATCCTGATGATTCTTGAGCACCTCGCCAGTGACGGCGTCGAGTTCCAGATCCCACTCGATGCCCTTGGCATCACGCAGATCCACTTTGTACCGGTACTTGCCGTATTCCTCTTCCAGCTCGGTATCGGTCACCGTGGCGCCAGTGTGTTTGGCCAGGGCAGCGGCGTTGAGCTGATCAAAAGGCAGGATGGTACCAGCGTCCAGCAATTTTTGGGCTTCAGTGGCATCGAGGTCCCTGGCTTGAGCCGGACCTGTACCGATGACCATGAGCGCCGCGATGAAAAAGGCAGTGAGGCGGTTCACGGGTTATCTCCTTTTTATAATCTTCAGCGGGGAACTGTATCGGGACGAACTTAACTGAAACTGAATTGCCATCATTGAATCCAGTTCAATTTTGCTCGCGCCAGCGTCAGGTCAGTCATCAAAACTGACAACTGACACAGCGTCATCGCGAGCAAGCTCGCTCCCACAGGGTTCTGTGTCGCTATAATCAGCCGCTTGCACGTATTCGAGACCGGTATGACCGCCATTCACATGAAGTTCCCCGCGTTGACTCTGAAGGCCGGCCCTCGCGCCTTCAAGCGCATCCGCCAGGCAGGCCTTCAGGCCGCCGATGTCGGCATCCTGCCGGGCGCCGCCGGAGGGCCGAAGGCCTTGGGTATCCAGGGGCTGGACCTGGCGCTGTTCGGCGAATGGCTGCCCGCCGCGCCGCGGGAGCGCTCGCTGATCGGTGCATCGGTCGGCTCCTGGCGCTTCGCCAGCGCCTGTCTGCCGGACGGCGCCGAGGGCATTCGCCGCCTGGGCATCCTTTACAACGAGCAGAGCTTCGCCAAAGGCGTGACCATGGCCGGGGTCAGCCAAAGCTCGCAGCGCATGCTCGACGACCTGCTTGAAGGTCGCGACCTGACGATCCTCGACAATCCGCATTACCGGCTCAACATCATGGTAGTCAAGAGTCATGGCCTGTTGGCGCAGGACCATCGCGGCCGGCTGGGCCTGGGGCTGTCCTCGGTGGTCGCCGACAACCTGCGCGGCCGGGCGCGGCTGTCGCGGCATTTCGAAAGGCTGATCATCCACGACCCGCGCCTGGCTCCCCCGCTCCATCCGCTGACGGACTTCCCCTCGCGCTTCGTGCCGCTGGAAGCCGGCAACCTGCGCCAGGCACTGCTGGCGTCGGGCTCGATCCCGATGATCATGGAAGGCGTGCGCGACCTGCCCGGCGCCGGCGCGGGCACCTACCGCGATGGCGGCCTGCTGGACTACCACCTTGACCTGCCCTATAGCGGCGAGGACATCGTGCTCTATCCGCACTTCACCGATCGGGTCATTCCCGGCTGGTTCGACAAAGGCCTGCCATGGCGCCGAGGCGATACCTCGCGCTTGCAGGATGTTCTGCTGCTGGCGCCGTCCCGCGAATACCTGGCTCGCCTGCCCTACGGCAAACTGCCGGACCGCAACGACTTCAAGCGTTTCATGGGCGATGACCCGGCCCGCCGCAAATACTGGCGCACCGCAATGGACGAAAGCCGCCGCCTCGGCGACGAGTTCCTCGAACTGACCGCCAACGGTGGGCTGGGCGAGCGTTTGCTGACCCTTTAGTCAGCACGCTCGCGCAACGCGGTGATAACTATGAGACAGCCCGGATGGAGTGCTTGCCTGAATGCGCATAAAAAGACCAAAATAAAGCACTTTTAAAGGAGCCATCTTCATGCAAATCGTCTTGGCTGATGTGGCCGTCAGCGTATCGGAACTGAAGAAAAATCCGTCCGCGGTCCTGAGTGGCGCGAACGGCTCACCTGTGGCCGTGCTGAACCATAACCGCGTGATGGGCTACATGGTACCGGCGGAGGTCTACGAAGCGATGATAGAGCGCCTGGACGAGTTGGAGCTGGCCCAAGTGGTCAAAGCGCGGATCGAGGCCAACGAACCGCGGGTACGCGTATCGCTCGATGACCTTATTGGCGAGGCTGAGGCTGATATCGCCAATGGGCGTTGAATATGGAGTCGAATGGGACCCGAAGGCTCTGAAAGAACTGCGAAAACTGGACGGTGCGGTCCGTCTGCAGCTTTTGAAAAAACTCCAGGAGCGACAAGGGCACCCTCGCGTACCGGGCGATGCTCTTCACGGGATGAAGGATTGTTACAAGATCAAGTTACGCGGGGCTGGGTATCGACTCGTGTATCGCATAGAGGAGGAGCGGATCGTCATTCTGGTAATAGCGGTTGGCAAGCGAGAGCGCAGCGGCGTCTACGCTTCAGCCAAGACCCGCTAGGACAGCCAGGTTTGCTGACCCTTTAGTCAGCACGCTCGCGCAACGCGGGGATCAAACTGATAAACTGCGCCGCCTGCCTCGCGACCGTCCATTTAAAGAGCCAAATCTGTGGAAATCTTCAAAGAGTTCACCTTCGAATCCGCCCACCGCCTGCCCCACGTACCGGAAGGCCACAAGTGCGGACGCCTGCATGGTCATTCGTTCAAGGTGGCGATCCACCTCAGCGGCGACATCGACCCGCACACCGGCTGGATTCGCGACTTCTCGGAAATCAAGGCGATCTTCAAGCCGCTCTACGAGCGCCTGGACCACAACTACCTCAACGACATCCCCGGTCTGGAAAACCCTACCAGCGAAGTCCTGGCCAAGTGGATCTGGAACGAGTTGAAGCCGCTGCTGCCGGAACTCAGCGCCATCCGCATCCATGAGACCTGCACCAGCGGCTGTATCTACCACGGCGAATGAACCTGGCGGCCTTTGTGTCTATCCTCCTTGGTTCGGATATACCAAGAGGACACCATCATGACCCAATGGCCGCTGGATCAGGAATACGACTTCAACGGGCACCCCATCCGCTACGCCATTCACGGCGACGGCCCGCCGTTGGTGTTTGTCCATGGCACGCCGTTCTCCTCTTATGTATGGCACCGGATCGCCCCGCTGTTTTTCGCCACGCACAAGGTTCATTACTTCGACCTGTTGGGTTATGGCCAGTCCGCGCAACCCGATGCAGACGTGTCCCTCGGCGTTCAAAACCGGCTGCTTGCCCGACTGCTGGAGCATTGGAAGCTGGATTGCCCGGACGTCGTCGCCCATGACTTTGGCGGCGCCACGGCCCTGCGCACCCATCTGCTCGATGGCAAGGATTACCGCAGCCTGACCCTGATCGACCCGGTAGCCTTGTCGCCTTGGGGCTCCGCGTTCGTGCAACACGTACGCCAGCACGAAGCGGCGTTCAGCGGCCTGCCCGACTACATCCAGCGGGCCATCGTGCCGACCTATATCCGTGGCGCGATCAAGCGCTGCATCACCGATGAAGAGCTCTCCCCGTACGTCCAGCCCTGGCTCGGCGAAACCGGCCAGGCCGCGCTCTACCGGCAGATTGCGCAGATGGACGAGCGTTACACCGACGAGGTCCAGGACCTTTATCCGAAGGTACGCTGCCCAACGCAGATCCTTTGGGGCGAGGATGACCAGTGGATCCCCATCGAGCGCGGCCGGGCGTTGCACAAGATGATCCCGGGGGCGCTGTTCCATCCTGTACCGAATGCCGGGCATCTGGTCCAGGAGGACGCGCCGGAAGCGATCGTCGCGGCGGTGATGCGGTTCTTGCCGATGAACTCATCTAACTGAAGGCACCCTGGACCCCTGTGGGAGCGAGCTTGCTCGCGATAGCGGTGTGTCAGTTGATGCTGATGTGCCTGAACTGACGCCATCGCGAGCAAGCTCGCTCCCACAGGGGGTTTCCATGGGCAGCAACATCCGTGTTCCAACTTGATCCACTCCCTGCACCGCTTTTGCGCCTCGAAGCCCACCCGATCCACCCGTTGGCTATAAATAACCGGCAATCACTCGTTTGGCACGGCCGCTGCACGCTTGCGACATTCCCTCCTCTGCAAGGACCGCCACATGACTCAGAACGATCCCGGTAACGACTACCCCTTGAGCGAAGTCCCGATGCATGCCCGCAAGGGCCTCGCCTCCACGGCCATGGTGCTGCTGGGTTTCACTTTTTTCACCGCGACCATGTTCGCCGGCGGCAAGTTGGGCGTGGCGTTCGGTTTCGCCGAGATGCTCGGCGTGATTGTCATCGGCAACCTGCTGCTGGGGCTGTACGCGGCGAGCCTGGGTTACATCGCCTTCAAGAGCGGGCTCAATTCGGTGTTGATGGGTCGCTTCTGTTTTGGCGAGGTGGGCAGCAAGCTCAGCGACTTGATCCTGGGCTTCACCCAGATCGGCTGGTATGCCTGGGGCACGGCCACCGCGGCGGTGGTGCTGGGCAAGTATTTCGAATTGAGCCAGGGCACCGTCCTGGGGTTGATGGTGCTGTTCGGGCTGGGCTTCTGCGCCACGGCCTACATCGGCTATCGCGGGCTGGAAATGCTCTCGTACGTCGCAGTGCCGGCGATGATGCTGTTGCTGATGCTCTCGATGTGGGTCGCCACGCAGCAGGTCGGTGGCCTCGATGGTCTGCTCGCGGTAGTGCCCACCGGCAGCCTCGACTGGTCGACCGCGATCACGCTGGTGTTCGGCACGTTCGTCAGCGGCGCTACCCAGGCGACCAACTGGACGCGCTTTTCCCGTTCGGCAAAGGTCGCGGTGCTGGCCAGCCTGATCGGTTTTTTTCTCGGCAATGGCCTGATGGTGCTGATCGGCGCCTACGGAGCCATCGTCTACCAGCAGCCCGATGTGGTCGAAGTCTTGCTGCTGCAAGGTTTCGCCATGGCGGCGATGGCGATGCTTCTGCTCAACATCTGGAGCACCCAGGACAACACGATCTACAACTTTGCCGTGGCCGGCTGCAACCTGCTGCGCACCCGCCGACGCAAGACCGTCACGCTGGCCGGCGCGGTGATCGGCACGCTGCTGGCGCTGCTGGGCATGTACGATTTGCTGGTGCCGTACCTGATCCTGCTCGGCACCGTGATCCCACCGATTGGCGGGGTGATCATGGCCGACTTCTTCTTCCGCTGGCGTGGTCGCTATCCGCGCCTGGCCGCGGCGCAACTGCCGGCCTTCAACTGGCCCGGGCTGTGTGCTTACGGCGTCGGCACGGTGGCCGCCTTCAATTCACCCTGGGTCGCGCCGCTGGTAGGAATCGCCACCGGCGCGCTAACGTATGTGCTATTGATCGGCGTGATGGGTATTCGCACCGCTGACGCGCCCCTACAAGACCTATAAAGGACTCGCTTGATGCACATCATCAACGCCCGCCTGCGCAACCGCGAAGGCTTGCATGAACTGCACCTGGAAAACGGCCTGATCGCCAGCATCGCCCGCCAGACCGAGGCCCCCAGCCTGGGCCCCGAAGACCTCGACGCCGGCGGCAACCTGGTGGTGCCGCCCTTCGTCGAGCCGCACATTCACCTGGACGCCACCCTGACTGCCGGCGAACCGCGCTGGAACATGAGCGGTACGCTGTTCGAAGGTATCGAGTGCTGGGGCGAACGCAAGGCCACCATCACCCAAGAAGACACCAGGATTCGCGCCAGGAAGACGCTCCAGGCCCTCGCCGCCCATGGCATCCAGCATGTGCGCACCCACGTCGACGTGACCGACCCGACGCTCACCGCGCTCAAGGCAATGCTGGAAGTGCGCGAGGAAAGCCGTCATCTGGTCGACATGCAGATCGTCGCGTTTCCCCAGGAGGGCATCGAATCCTACCGCAGCGGTCGCGAACTGATGGAAGAAGCCATCCGCATGGGCGCCGACGTGGTGGGCGGCATTCCGCATTTCGAGTACACCCGCGATCAAGGCGTCAGCTCGGTGAAATTCCTCATGGACCTGGCCGAGCGCACCGGTTGCCTGGTGGATGTGCATTGCGACGAAACCGACGATCCGCACTCGCGCTTCCTTGAGGTACTCGCCGAAGAGGCCCGCAGCCGCGACATGGGCGCCCGGGTCACCGCCAGCCACACGACGGCCATGGGCTCCTACGACAACGCCTACTGCGCCAAGCTGTTCCGCCTGCTCGGGCACTCGGGCATCAGCTTTGTATCGTGCCCCACCGAAAGCATTCACCTGCAAGGGCGCTTCGACAACTTCCCCAAACGCCGTGGCGTCACCCGGGTCAATGAACTGCTCGAAGCCGGGATGAACGTCTGCTTCGGCCAGGACTCGATCGTCGACCCGTGGTATCCGTTGGGCAATGGCAACATCCTGCGCGTGCTCGAAGCCGGGCTGCACATCTGCCATATGCTCGGCTACCGCAACCTGCAAAGCGCTTTGGACCTGGTCACTGACAACAGCGCCAAGGCCATGGCCCTGGGCGAACGTTACGGACTGGAACCCGGACGCCCGGCGAACCTGCTGATCCTCTCGGCCGACAGCGACTACGAAGTGATCCGCAGCCAGGGCCTGCCGCTTTACTCGATTCGCAATGGTGACGTGTTGATGAAGCGGCAGATGCCGGTGGTGGAGTTTCCCCCCCGGGCAGGTTGACGTAGCGGAACCAACGGCAACGACTCCAAGAAAAAAACCATCGACCTGTCAGGTCTGACAGGTGACCGCGCTCCGAGCCCGCCTCAAAGTGATCGTCACCGATCACTTGAGGAAACGGCCATGAAAAGGACGTCACTGTCGGGCTTGCTGCTGGGCATTGTTTTAGCTTTGCCAGCGATGGCTGCAACCATCGATACCGTGCGTGATGGCAGCGCAGAGGAAATCCTGCTGCAAGGCTTTCACTGGAACTCCAGCCGCAACACGGAAAAGTGGTACCCGGTGCTCTCGCGCATGGCCAGCACGATTGGCGCCGACGGCTTTACCGCCATCTGGATGCCACCGCCATGGGCGGATCAATCAAGTTGGAACAACGGGACCGTTTCGGGGGGCGGCGAAGGTTACTTCTGGCACAGCTTCGAGAAAGACGGCCGCTACGGTACCGACGCACAGCTGCGTCAGGCAGCGGCCGCGCTGAACAAGGCCGGGGTCAAGGTCATCTACGACGTGGTGCCCAATCACATGGCTGAACGAGACGGCCCTTCGATGTTTGTTCGAGGCAGCGGGGAGTGGCGGCAGGACTGCGCTCAATGCGATGAAGGCGACGCATTCGACAAGGGCAACCCGGATCTGAATACCGCCAATCCGCGGGTGTTCGACAGCTTCAGGAAAGAGTTCATCAACTTGCGCGACAACTACGGCGCGCAAGGCCTGCGCTTCGACTTCGTCCGGGGTTACGCTCCCGAAACGGTGAATAAGTGGATGGAGGCCTTCGGCAGCCAACAGTTCTGTATCGGTGAAAACTGGAAAAGCCCGAACGAGTATCCACAGGGTGACTGGCGGCACGGCGCAAGTTGGCAAGAAGTATTAAAAGACTGGTCGGACCGCTCACACTGCACCGTGTTCGACTTCGCGCTCAAGGAGCGCATGCAGAACGGTCCGATCGCCGAATGGCGCCATGGCTTGAATGGCAATCCAGATCCGGCCTGGCGCCGAATCGCAGTCACCTTCGTCGATAACCACGACACCGGCTACTCACCCGGCGCCTATGGCGGCCAACATCACTGGCCGGTCGCCGATGCGTTGATCAACCAGGCCTACGCCTACATTCTCAGCAGCCCCGGTACGCCGACCGTGTATTGGGCTCACATGTACGACTGGCAACGGGATGAGCTGATTCGTCGGCTGATCAAATTGCGCAAGGACGCGGGTATTCGCGCCGACTCGCCAATCCGCTTCCACCCAAATTACTCGGGATTGGTGGCAACTACCAGCGGCAGCCGAAAAGCCCTGGTAATCGCCCTGCAGTCGGATCTCCAGCAGTTGCCTCAAGGGATGCAGGCAGCGGCACTGGAGTGGGACAACGGCGCCATCCGCATCTGGAGCATCCCTGCCGAACCGCCGCAGGTTTCGGTCAGCTTTCATTGCGACAACCCAGGCGCTCAGCACGGCGAAAGCGTTTACGCCGTTGGGTCGTCCCTGGAATTGGGGGCGTGGGATCCTCGCCACGCCGTGCCGCTGGAGGGTTCCAATAATCGCCGGAGCAGCGTTATCCAACTGCCTGCGCAGCAACAAGTGGAATGGAAGTGCATGGTTCGCCGCCAGGACTCTGCGGAGATTCGTTGGCAGCCAGGGCCGAACGTTTCATTCACCAGTGACACGGCCTACGAGACGACCGGGCGACTTTAAGCAGTACAGTAAAATGGGGCTTTCAGGCGCCAGTGGGGCGAGGTTGCACCGGGCTTTATCGCCATCGACGCCTAACGCATGGCGCTGGCCGTGCCAAACAGGCTGACCCGTACCAACTCGCCCTCCCGCTCTTGCAACAGGATTGGCGCAGTACCGCCGGGCATCATGACGCTCACCGTCCCGGCCTGCACCCAGCCCACCCGCCACGCGGCACACGCGACCGCGCTGGCGCTGGTGCCGGAGGACGCGGTTGGGCCTTCGCCCCGCTCGAACACCCGGGCGGCGATCTGTCCGTCGGCGGCGCGCCAGGCCCATTGCAGGTTGACCCCCGCCGGACAAGGCATCCCCGCCCCGCCAGGCGCCGCATAGGCAATGCCGGTCAGGCTTTGCGCCAGCGCCTCGGCGCGCATCTGCGCAAGACCTGGCAACGCCTCCACGTCATCCACCAGCGTTACGCAATGAGGATTGCCGATGCGCACGAATTGGCTGTTGCCCCACGCCGGATTCAAGCCATGCAGCGCAGGCACCCGGCTTACCGCGCATTGGTTGAAGGTCACCGCTGCCACACCTTGAGCGCCCACGGCAGCGGGTCCGAACAGCGGTGTCCCCAGGTCCAGCCAGAAGCCTGGGACCCCGCCCAGTTCAGCGGCGCGAACCGATGTCCGCAGCGGTGAGATACCGTCGGGTTTGTCGTGGTGAACCTGCAGTACGCAATCGTCATCGCCCACCAGCAACCCCCGCTCTTGCAGAGCCAGGGAAAAAATCGTCAGGCCATTGCCGCTACGCTCGGCCAGCGTCCCGTCGGTATTGACGATCAGCAGGTCGAAGGGCGGCGTGTCCTGGAACGGGCCGACCAGCAGCCCATCACTGCGATGGGCTTTGGCATCCGGCGGCGCCTCCCCCGTCGCCCAGGCGCAGAAGGCCTGCACGGCGGCGCTGGCCCAGGATTGGCGTAACGAGGCCGCCTCGGCGGCGGACGACGGCAGGCCGATGCCCAGGGCACGCACCTGCTGCGGTGAGACGACTCCGTAGAGGTTGCCGCGTGCGTTGTAGAACTGCGTCATGCATCAGGTCCGAACAGGCCAGGAAGAACCGTTACTTTATGCCGGCAAGCCCGGCAGGAGCAAAGCCTGCTCCAGACGGGAACATCGGGTCGGCACCTTGGGGTCGCGGTGCGGTCAGTGGATATGCAAGCATAGGCCCCTGCCTGCATCACCGCACCGCACCAAAGCCAAGGACGTTTCATGACTGCCATAACACCCCCGCCCACTTTTGTTCCCGGACGCCTGGAACAGATGTCCACCCGCATCGCCTATCTCATTGCCGGAATCGGTATTGCCGCCTGGGCGCCGCTGGTGCCTTATGCCAAGGCGCGGGCGAACCTGGATGAAGGGACCCTCGGCTTGCTGCTGTTATGCCTTGGGGTCGGGTCGATCCTGGCGATGCCGATCTCCGGTGCGCTGGCGACGCGGTTCGGCTGCCGTCGGGTACTCAGTGGCGGTACGATCCTGATCTGCCTGGCGTTGCCGCTACTGGCGTCGATGAGTTCCTTGCCCTGGTTGGTGGCGGCATTGTTCGTGTTTGGCGCCGGGCTCGGCACCGTCGATTCGACCGTCAACCTGCAAGCGGTGATGGTCGAGCGCGCCAGCGGCAAGACCATGATGTCGGGTTTCCACGGCATGTTCAGCCTCGGCGGAATCATCGGCGCGGCCGGCGTGAGCGCCCTGCTCGGCCTCGGGCTTTCGCCGCTGGCGGCAACCCTGGTGGTCAACGCGGTCCTGCTGGTGGCGTTGTTCAAGGCCGCACCGCACCTGTTGCCCTACGGCAGTGAAAGCTCGGGACCGGCGTTTGCCATTCCGCATGGCGTGGTGCTGTTCATCGGCATCCTCTGCTTTATCGTGTTCCTGGCCGAAGGCGCGGTACTGGACTGGAGTGCGGTGTTCCTGACCACCGAGCGTGCGGTGGATACCGCCTACGCCGGGTTGGGTTATGCCGCGTTTGCGCTGACCATGACCGTCGGCCGGTTGACAGGCGATTCGGTGGTGCATCGCCTGGGTGCCAAGCGCGTGATCATCTACGGCGGCTCGATCGCCGCAGCAGGTTTCTTCCTGGCGACCCTCGCACCGATGTGGCAAGCGGCGCTGCTAGGGTATGCGCTGGTCGGCGCCGGGTGTTCGAACATCGTGCCAGTGCTGTACACCGCCGTCGGCAAACAGACCCTGATGCCCGAAGCCATCGCCGTGCCGGCCATCACCACGATCGGTTATGCCGGCATCCTCGCGGGGCCGGCACTGATCGGCTTTGTCGCCCATGGCAGCAGCCTGGCCATTGCGTTCGGATTGATTGCGCTGTCGCTGGTGGCGGTGGCGGGCAGCGGGAAAGTGTTGAAGGTCTAAGCCCTGCAGATTCCCCGTGGCGAGGGAGCTTGCTCCCGCTCGGCTGCGAAGCAGTCGTAACCCGGCGGACGCGGAGTAACTGATGCTCCGCGTTCGACAGGTTTTGGGGCTGCTTCGCGACCCAGCGGGAGCAAGCTCCCTCGCCACGGGATTGTATTTGAGCCTTGGGACTGTGTTCCAGGCCGCAGAAAACTGAGACAAAATCCCACCCTCGCCTGCACGAAAAACGTACGCGGCGCGCCGACGTAGATACGCCCGTTGGGCGGTGGTTGCGGGAAAGTGTCAAGAGTCTAAGCCCTGCAGATTCCCCGTGGCGAGGGAGCTTGCTCCCGCTCGGCTGCGAAGCAGTCGTAACCCGGCGGACGCGGAGTACCTGATGCTCCGCGTTCGACAGGTTTTGGGGCCGCTTCGCGACCCAGCGGGAGCAAGCTCCCTCGCCACGGGAATTAATGAGCCTTGGGACTGTGTTTCAGGCCGCTGGGTACTTGCTCAAAACCCCACGCTCGCCTGCACGAAAAACGTACGCGGCGCGCCGACGTAGATACGCCCGTTGGGCGGTGGTTGCGGGAAAGTGTTAAGAGTCTAAGCCCTGCAGATTCCCCGTGGCGAGGGAGCTTGCTCCCGCTCGGCTGCGAAGCAGTCGTAACCCGGCGGACGCGGAGTACCTGATGCTCCGCGTTCGACAGGTTTTGGGGCCGCTTCGCGACCCAGCGGGAGCAAGCTCCCTCGCCACGGGAATGCATTTGAGCCTTGGGACTGTGTTTCAGGCCGCTGGGTACTTGCTCAAAACCCCACGCTCGCCTGCACGAAAAACGTACGCGGTGCGCCGACGTAGATACCCGAGTTGTTGTCGCTGGAACGCGTGTAATACTGATGATCGAACAGGTTCTTCACCCCCGCGCCGAGTTTCAGGTTCGACAACTGCGAGCCGAAATCATAGCCGCCCCGAACGTTCCAGAGCATATAGCCAGGCATGTCGCCGTACTGCCCATCGGCGGTGCCGTCGGTGATGTAGTTATCGCTGAAACTGCCATCGGGGTTCACGCTGTTGCCCGGTGAACGTTGCCCGGACTGGGCAAAGCCATCAAGGTTGTAAGTCCAGCGATTGACTTCGTAGCGCAGGCCCACGGTGGCAATCTGGCGCGAATAGAACGGCAGGTCACGACCCTTGAAGCTCGGGATGTCCCCTTCATAGGTGGCCCGGGTATAGGTGAAACCAGCGCTGGCGGTCAGGCCGTCGAGGCGCGGGTCCAACGCGGCCATGTCGTAGTGCACCGACGCTTCCAGCCCCTGATGCTTGGTGGCGCCCATGTTGGTCCAGCCCACATCGTTACTGATGTATTGCAACTCGTCGTCGAAGTCGATGTAGAACAGCGTCACTTCCCCGCCCCACACGTCATCGTTGTAGCGCGTACCGATCTCGTAGGTCTTGGCCTTTTCCGGGCTCAGGCCATTGGCGGTGTTGTTGCCGTCGCCGCCCTGGCCGAGTTGAAAATACTGCAGGCTGCCGAACGAAGTCTCGTAGTTGGCGAACAGCTTCCAGGCGTCGGACAGGTGGTACATCACGCTCAAGGCCGGCAACGGTTCGTTGCTGTCGATGCTGCGGCGCTTTTCCTGCACCGGGCGGCCGGCGGTGTCGAGCACCGGGCGGTCGTGCCATTCGGTGCTGATGCTTTCGAAGCGGATGCCCGGAGTGATGGTCCACTTGCCCACGTCGATCTTGTCGTCGATGTAGACCGCATGGGCTTCGGTACCACCGGTCCGGTCCTGATAGACGTGACCGTCGGCGCCCGGACGCACCACCGGTTCGTTGTTGCGCAGCGCCAGGCGGCTGGCCTCCTCGTGCATGCCTTCCTTGAGGTAGCGATAACCGACGCTGGCCTCCTGGGTGGTCGGCCCCAGGTCGAACACATGGGACACCCGCGGCTCGATGCCGAAGGTGTAATAGCTACGCGGGTAGGACACCAGGTTGCGCTGGTCCCGCGAGGCGATGGTGCTGCCGCGGAAGCTGTCGGAGTAATAGGTCAACACTTCGGCCTGGGTGCGCTCGCCGATTTCGCGGATCCACTTGAACGACACGTCCTTGCGGCGGCCGCTGAAACTGTCCCAGTCGCGATCGGACTGGTACGGGTCGGCGTCGTATTGTGCCTGGGTCAGGCCGCCGGGCATGTCGGCCTCGGCGTCGTAGTAGTGGAAGTTCAGCGAGAAATCATCGACGTCGGTCGGTGCCCAGTGGGTCTTGAGGATCACGTCGTCGATGTCGTTATCGTTGTTGCTCTTGCGATATCCGTTGCCGTTGATGCCCGAATACAGCAGCGCCACGCCCAGCCCGTTATCGGCGGTACCGCCCAGGAACGCCGTGTCGATGTGCTTCCAGCCGCCGTGCTGGGAGGTCTCCAGGGTGCTGCCGATTTCCCCGGTGGCTTTTTCCGGGATGGCACGGGTCACGAAGTTGATCACGCCGCCGACGTTCTGCGGTCCGTAGCGCACCGAGCCGGCACCGCGTACCACGTCGATGCTGTCCAGATTGCCCGACGAAATCGGTGCCATGGACAGTTGCGGCTGGCCGTACGGCGCGAAGGCCGCCGGTACGCCGTCAATCAGGACCGTGGAGCGCGGCGACAGGCGCGAGGTCAGGCCGCGCACGCCGACGTTCAGGGCGATGTCGCTGCCACCGGTGCCGTTGGCGTCTTGCACCTGCACGCCCGGGACCCGCCGCAAGACGTCGCCGACGTTCATGGCGCCCTGCTCGACCATCGCTTCGCGGCGGATCACCGTCCGCGCGCCGGCGTGGTTCTGTACCACTTCGGCGTTGGCGTCGCCAAGCCAGTCGCCGACCACCTGGATCTCGGTGGCGCCCAACTCCAGTGGGCCATCGGTAGACGCCGAAGGAGCCGGCAACACAGTCACCGAGCCCTGATCAATCTGGTATTGCAAACCGCTGCCCTTGAGCAATTGACCCAGGGCCACCTCGGGAGACAGGTTGCCCTGCACCGCCGGTGCTTGTTTGCCGGCCACCAGCTCCGGGCTGAAGAACACCTGCAACGAGGTCTGCTGGCCAAGCTGGCTCAGCGCCTGACCCAAGGGTTGCGCCTGGATGTGGATCGCCGTGACGGTCTGGTCGGCAAAAGCCTCGGGCAACGCGGCGCTGACCGCCAGGGTCAGGGCCAGCGGTAGCCAACGGGTGGAGGTACGTTTGTTGTTCTTGGCGGAAGTTTTCACGTCGAACCTTGTCCTGTCGAATCGCAAGAATACGCGTCTGTTAATGCAAACCAGTTGCAGTTGGACAAGAAGACGAAGAGCTCGAAAAAAACCTGAATCTATTTCGCAATTATTTCCTGGCTGCCGTCGTCAAGTGTGCGCACGGCCACCGGCAGGATGTTCGGCAAGGCCTTGAGCAGCGCCTCGGGATTGTCCGAACGAAACACACTGGTCAGGCGCAGGTTGCCCACCGCGGCACTGGCAACCCGCAGGGGCTTGGCGCGATAACGGGAGACCTCCTCGGCGACTTCACTCAACGGCGCGTTGTTGAACACCAGCTTGCCGTTGCGCCACGCGGTGAGTTCATCGGCGTTGATCGGGTACGATGACGCGACCTTGCCTTGAGCATCGATCCGGGTACCCAGGCCGGCCGTGAGATTGATGGGGAAATCACGCCCTTGGACCTTGACGCTACCCTCCTCCACCGCCACCCGGGTGCTGCCGGCATCGCGGCGCACGTCGAAGCGCGTCCCGGTCACCGTCACCTGGCCGTTGCCCGCGTCAACGGTGAACGGGCGCGCGGCATCATGCTCGACTCTGAACAGCGCCTCCCCCTCGACCAGCTCTACCCGACGTTGGCGATGTTCGAAGACAACACGCACATGGCTGCGGCTGTTGAGGTCGATCAGCGAGCCATCCGGCAGCGCGACATGCCGACGCTCACCGAGGGCAGTGGCGAATTCGCTGCGGTAATCGCTCGACGCACCCAGGCCGCTGAACAACCCCAGCCCGACCGCCACCGCCACCAATCCGGCGGCCACCGCATAGCGCAGCAAAGGCCTGCGTCTCGGGCGTTCGGCGGGCCGCTCGCACAAGGCTTGCAAGCGCTCCCGGGGCAGCAGGTCCGTTGCGCTCCAGATCCCTTGCAGCAGTTGAATTTCATCGCGGTGGTTGGGGTGTTCGCCCAGCCAGGCCTCGAAACGCTGACGCTCGTCGAGGCTCATGACCGGGTCCTGCAGACGCACGAACCATTGCGCCGCCTCGTCGCGAACCCTGCTCTGCCCGCACGGGCAGTCACGGCTATCCATCATGGAAGGGTCCTGTGGCTCGGGTGGAAAAGGACGACCGCTCATTGATCCGGTCCGTCGAGGCGATCACGCAGATGGCGCAGGGTGCGGATCATATACTTTTCCACCATGTTTTTTGACAGGCCCAGGCGCTCGGCGATTTCCGCCTGGGTCAGGCCTTCGATCTTCTGCCAGACAAACACCGTGCGGCAATGGGCCGGCAGCTCGGCAAGCGCCCGTTCGATGGAGTCCGCCAGCTGGATCGCGTGCATGTAGTGCTCCGGGTCGCCCGCAAACGAATAACCAGGGTCAAGCGCCGCTTCCTCCATGGCGCCCCGTCGATCTTCACGCCGATAGCCGTCCACTGCAATATTGCGCGCTGTCTGGTGCAAATAGGCCCGTGGCTGCTCGACCTGCGCCGAATCGGACTCGAGCACGCGCACGAAGGCGTCGTGGGCCAGGTCCTCGGCCTGCTCGCGGTTGCGCAGGCGGCGGGTCCAGGTGCCGATCAACTCTTCGTAATGCTCAAAAAAGCCGGGTCTGCGAGGCAGCTTGGGAATCATCGCGGCGTGCTGTGGGGACGGGGCACGAATAGTAATCGTTCTTATTAATTGGAAGCAAACGCCGTCCGACCACCTGGGCAGAAAAAATACAATGTGGGAGCGAGCTTGCTCGCGATGGCGGTATATCAGTCAACATTTATGTTGAAGGTCAGTCCGCTATCGCGAGCAAGCTCGCTCCCACAGGGTTCGACACTGCCTCCGGGATTGCCTAGAACCGGCACACCGCCGCCGCCCCCGTATCGGTCGGCATGACATGCTCAGGCGGCACGACGATTACCTCGCCGCCCTGCCGGGTCACGGCCAGGATCAATTCGTCCAGCACGTCAGGCGCCTGTTCATCGCCGGTCTCGTCAATGATCAAGCGGCCCTTGTCTGCGTCGAGCTGGCCGGGCACCTGGCGCTCCGCCTCCACCAGCAACAGCGCAATGCGGCTTTCCCAGGCGGCCTTGGCGATCTCGGCGAGGTTGTCCAGCGCCCGTCCCTGGCCGACCGCGACACCATAACGATTGAGGCTGTCGACGACCCGGTCCGAGTGGCTGTGGGCCATGACCTTGGAGCACTGGACGCGTAACTCCTCCACGCTCAACCTCGAAGGGTCCCCATCGATGCCCTGGGCCAACAACTGCGAGTTATGGCTGACCGCGCGAAACACCGCCTGGTTTTCCGGCAGGGCCACGAGGATCATCGGCAAGCCCGAAGGCTGCGAGTAATGTTCCAGGATGGCTTTGTCCACGGCGCGAAAAAAACGCTCGCGGTCGAGGTTGATTTCGTCCTGCTTACCGCCGCCGGCGGATTCATGCATCATCGGATCGCCGCGCTCACTGCTGCGGCTGAAGCCGTTGGGGAAACCCTGCTGGTCTCCTGAAGTCAGTTCATCGCCGAGCGCCTCGTTCTGGTTGCGCGGCACCTCGTCGGCCAGCTCGACTTTTTCCAGTTGTTGGGAGGAGCCCTCGTACAACCACACCTCGTTACGGGTCAGGCACAGCACCTGATAACGTTCGGTCGACTGGACCAGACGCAACAATGGCTTCAGATAAGGATGGCTGTTGGCGAATGCGCATTGCGGCAGGCGCTGGTTCACCGCGATGACCTTGAAATAGTCACGGGCGCCGAACACCGCGATGCCGTCACGATTGGAGTTCCAGAAATCCTGGTCGTCCACCAGCGCATGAAAAGGCTCAAGCAACGGTGCGCAATCGACGCCCGGATGCTGTTGTTCCAGTTGCGTCTGCAGTTCGCGCACCAGGTTCTTGTAGCGGATCGGGTCCTGGCTGCGTTCGGGGAATGTACGGTGGGTAGGCATATACAACGAAAGGCTCGGCTGTTCGTCGAATGCTAGAAGCTCGGCCAATACCTGCCGGCTGAAGGGTTGATGAGCGGTCATGATCGTCTCCTTTTATTCTTTGCCACGAGCCTCTTGGTTTGCGAGGAAATCTTCCTCCAGCATGGCGTCCACCAATTCCGGTGGCGCTTCATCCACAGGAGCGGTCACGCGCCCCATGGATTCGACGGCGGGGTTGAGCTTGCCAACCTGATGATCGAGCGCATGCAGCATTTTCTCGGCGGCGCCCTCGACCGCCAGCTCCAGGCTTTCGGCCTTGTGGCTTACGGAGATGGCCGCAACGCCTTGCAGACGCGCCTCGATCTGGCAGCGTTTGTCCGCGGCGCCGCCCTTCTGGGCGTTCTCGTCGCTGACGTGGATTTCAACCCGGGCCAACTGGTCTTCGAAACGCTGTAGCGCGTCCACCACCGTACTGCCGACCCACTCCTGCAATCGGACACTGCCTTCGATATGGTTGCTGTTGACTTGAACTTGCATGATCGACTCCTCTGACAAAGGCGGCTTTGGGCCGCCTATTGTGGGTAGAAGAAAAGTGATCGGGCTTAGTTCCCGGCACGGGATGACTGGCGTTTGGCACGCAGCAACTGGCGCACCGTCAAGCCCACCGCCAGCGTGCCGCAAAGGATCAAGGTCCAGCCCAGCGCCTGGAACCAGGCGGCGAGCATCAGCGCAGCGCCGATCAGCACGTAGTAGAACAGGCCGAACAGCGCGCCGGCCGTGCCCAGGCAATCCTTGTAATGTACGAGCGCCGCACCCAGGACGTTGGGGATCGCCATGCCGAACGCCAGCACCACCAGCAACATCGGTGCGACAAAGCTGCCGCTGTCGAGCAGGCCTTGCACACCCGAACCGCCCACCAGCAGGACAACCGCCGCCAGGGCCGACAATTGTTTGCCGTCGAATCCGCGTGCCAGCAGGCGCTTGTTGAGCCAGGCGCCCAAACCTGAACCCAACGCCAGAACCACTCCGCTGTAACCGAACATGGCGGGACTCAAGCCGAGCCGTTCGAACTGGAACGGTGCAAGATTGTAGTAGCTGAACAGCGCCACGTTGAACGCAGCCACCAGCCATGCCGAACGCCAGATGGCCGGGTCCACCAGCATGCGCCAGAGGATTTTCAACAGCGGCGGTGGAGGCAGTCGGACCGGCAAGGTTTCGGGCAAGGCACACACGCACCACAGCAGCAGGATCAACGACAGCAGCAGGAGTGCGCCGAGTACGCCTTGATACCCGAAGAGCTCCACCAGGCCCGCGCCGCTGAACAGACCGATAGCCGGACTGGCCGCCAATGCGATACCGATGATCGAGAAGACCTGGCCCAGTTCGGCGCCTTGGAAGCGGTCACGCAAAACCGTTTGGGTCACCACCGAACCGACTGCGGCGCCGAACGCGGCCAAGGCCTGAAAGGCCAGCAACGCGTCAAAGCTTGAGGCATTCAAACCGAGCACGGTCGCAGCCCCGTACAACGCGAGGCCGGCCAGCATGACGGGCCGACGGCCCGCGCGATCGCAGAGGCGCCCCCATACCACCACTCCGAGAGCGAACCCCAGGAAAAACACCGAAAGCGTCTGCGCCGCCATTTGGGCGCTGACGGCAAAGGCCTGGCTGATGTCTGCCAATGCAGGGCTGTAAAGGGTCTGGGCGATCTGGGGAAACATGACCAGGGCGATCGCCAGATGAAGCAGAGGACGGGATGTCATGGAAAGTGCTCGCTGAAAGAATGGCGAGCAGTCTATAAACGCTATGACTGTCGTATTATCCAAGGCCTGACAATAAATCGCTGAAATCGGACAAACTCATGGCTTGGCTCGACGCTCACGCCCGCTTCGACCCCGATCGCCATCACGCGCCGGTCGTTGGCATCGCCGCAACGCTGGGTCATCACGATTCTGGCTTGCACGCTCACCGGCGTGGGCAATTGCTGTTCACCTTCCAGGGCTGCACGCGCATCACCTTGCAACGGCAGCTTTGCCTGCTGCCCCCCTCACGAGCGGCCTGGATTCCACCGGGCACGCCGCATCGCGCAGTGATGCAACAGAGCGTGGAGTATCGATCGATCTACCTGACGCCGGCTTTGTGCGCCGATCTACCTTCGCAAGTGCGCATCATCGAGGTTTCGCCACTGCTGCGCGCCGTACTTGAACCGATCGCCCACGCCGCGTTTGACAGCGACTGGATGCAGGGCCGCAACGCGCATCTGCTGGGCCTGTGCCTGGAGGAAATCCGCCAGGCGGCACCACAACCGATGCTGCTGCCGCTGCCTCAAGACAAGCGCCTGGCGCCGCTGCTCAAGACTCTGGAACAACTGCCACCGGCGCTGGCTGTGCTGGAACAGCAGATCGGCGCGAGTGGCCGGACCATCGGGCGAATCCTGCAACGGGAAACCGGCATGAGCTATCAGCAGTGGCGTCAGCAATGGCGCTTGATGCGTGCCATTGAGCTGCTCGCCACCGGTCGCAGCCTGAGCTATTGCGCTTTCGAACTGGGCTTTGCCAGCGACAGTGCCTTTATCGCTTTCTTCAAGCTCATGACCGGTCTCACGCCCAAGAACTACCTGAGGTAAGCAGGGCTCGAATCAAACCTCGGGCATTTTCCGAAAGCCCACCGCCAGCCGATTCCAGCCGTTGATGGCGTTGATCGCCACGGTCAGGTCGACCATCTCCTTGGGCGTGAAATGCTCGCTCAGCAGCGCGTAGTCCGCGTCCGGCGCATGGGTCTCGCTCAGGCGTGTCAGCGCTTCGGTCCAGGCCAACGCGGCGCGTTCACGGCCGGTAAAAAACGGTGCTTCGCGCCAGGCGGTCACCGCGTACAGGCGCCGCTCGGTCTCGCCGTCCTTGCGCGCATCGGCGGTGTGCATGTCGATGCAGAATGCGCAGCCGTTGATTTGCGAGGAACGCAGCTTGACCAACTCCAGCAGGGACTTTTCCAGGCCCAGTTTCGACACCGTGTTTTCCAGCGTCAGCATGGCTTTGTAGGCGTCGGGGGAAGCGGTGTAGAAATCGATACGCGGTTGCATGGTGAACTCCTGGAACAATGGGGTGTGGCGCTACGTTAGCCCTGCCCTGGCGCCGGACAAATAGCCAATTGTTGGGAAGTTCGGGTGGCCAATGGTCGGGAAATCAAAGAATACCTTCGTGGCGAGGGAGCTTGCTCCCGCTCGGCTGCGCAGCAGTCGTAAACCGGCTGGCACGGTTTACCCGCTGCACCGAGGTGTCTGGTTTTGGGGCCGCTGCGCAGCCCAGCGGGAGCAAGCTCCCTCGCCACAGGTACTACTCAGGCCCGACTGCGCAACCACTGCAAAAAACGCTTCTTGGCTACCGGCTTGGGCACGTCGCGAGTCAGGTTCTGGGCCAGGTGCATGCGCACGTCCAGCAGGTTTTTCATCGCGTCGTTGATATCGCGACGGGCTTCGAGGCAGGGCTTGAGGTAGCTGTTCTCGATGCGATACAGCGTGCAGAAGGTCTTGGCGGAGAAGTTCGCCAGTGCGGCCTGTTCGGCGACGATTCCGGCTTCGCCGATGACTTCCCCCGGTCCCATGCGCCCGCCCTCCAGCGGCTGGCCGTTACGCATGAGCGTCACGCTGACCACCCCGGACTCGATGATGAAGAGATGATCGCTGACCTCCCCGGCCGCCAGGATCACGTCGCCGGCGCGGAAGGTTTGCAGGGTCATGTTCTGGCTGAAGGTGTCTTTTTCATCCTGGCGCAGGGTCGAGAAAATGTTCGAGCTCTCCAGCAATGCCCGGGGCCGCGACACCACCGCGGGAGCCGCGCTTTCACTGGTGGACAGCAGGCTCACGCCGGACGCCTGCAAATGCCGGAACGCCAGGTCGAACAACTGGTTGCGCACCCCGCGCTTCTGGGACATCGAGGCGACGAACCCACTGATCTCGTATTCCGCCCCGCCACTGCCGGTGCTTTTCAGCGCCACGCAGGGCTCCGGGCTCGACAGCAACGCACGGCAGCCGACCATCGCCCGCTCCAGTGCGTCGATTACCGTTTGCGGCCGTGCGTGAGGGCTCACCTGGATGCTGATCGACAAGCCATGGACATCGCTGGGTCGGCTGAAATTGATGATCTTGGCCTTTGCCGCCAGCGAGTTGGGGATCACCGCCATGCTCCCTTGGGAGGTCTGCAACCGTGTAGCCCGCCAATCGATGTCGGTGACCCGGCCTTCGGTGCCGTCGATGGAAATCCAGTCATCGACCTGATAGGGCTTGGTGGTATTGAGCACGATGCCGGAGAAAACATCGCTGAGGGTGCTCTGCAACGCCAGGCCGACGATGATTGCCATCGCGCCGGACGTCGCCAGCACGCCTTTGACCGGCAGGTCGAGCACGTAAGCCAACGCGGCGATCACCGCGACCAGGAAAATCACCGCACCGAGCAGGTCCTGCAATAGCCGCCCGGTATGGCCGACCCGTTGCATCATCACCGCACCGATCATCACCGTCAGGGTGCGCGCGGCGAACAACCACCAGCCGATCTGCAAGCCGGTCGCCGCGAGGTGCCGGGGCACGTCGTCGACCCACTGGGCTTTTTCCATGGGATTGAGGCCTTCGTTGAACAGCAGCACGCTGAACAACGAAAAGATCAACAGCCGTACACCGATTTTCCAGTAGGTCCGGTCGGCGCTGACAAGCCGCCACAACACCAGATCGAGCACAAGCAGTGCCAGGGCACAGAGCAGCGGGTGGTCGGTGAACAGAGACAGCATCGGGACAGCTCCAGGAAGGCCATTGGCGAAGATTGGCACAGAATGAACACGCTGTAGAGGTCACCCCAGGACAAATCCCAGGTGCGCCCCAGCCCCCCTGTGGGAGCGAGCCTGCTCGCGAAGAGGCCGGCCCCTTCAACATCCTTTTTCGCCTGAGATACCGCTATCGCGAGCAAGCTCGCTCCCACAGTAGATTCCCGGCGAACACAAAATCAGGACCAACGCAAAACCATGTGGGAGCGAGCTTGCTCGCGAAGGCGGCCGTCCATTCAACATTGATGCAAGCTGAACCGACGCATTCGCGAGCAAGCTCGCTCCCACAGGTGAGGTCTACAGGGCTATGCGACCACTTCAGCCCTGCATCCGGCCGAAGTGCCCGGAATGGAAATCCTCGAAGGCCTGGAGGATTTCCTGCTGGCTGTTCATCACGAACGGGCCATGGCCGACGATGGGTTCATCGATGGGCTCGCCACTGAGCAACAGGACCACCGCGTCATGGTCGGCTTGCAGGCTCAATCGGTCGCCGGCCCGTTCGAACAGGGCCAGTTGCCCTTGCTCGACGCGTTCACGGCCGTTGACCTGGACGGTACCGCGCAGCACCACCAGTGCGGTGTTGTAACCGTCATGCACGGCCACGGTCAGGTGCTTCCCGGCGTTTAGGCGGATGTCCCAGACGTCGATCGGGGTAAAGGTTTTCGCCGGGCCTTGATGCCCTTCGAAGGACCCGGCAATCAGGCGCAAGCTACCGGCTCCATCCTTCAGCGCGATCTGTGGGATGTCGCCCTTGAGAATGGTCTGGTAGCCGGCCGGCGCCATCTTGTCCTTGGCGGGCAAGTTGACCCACAGCTGGACCATTTCCATGAACCCGCCCTGCCGGGCGAAGGCTTCGGAGTGGAACTCTTCGTGAATGATGCCGGACGCAGCGGTCATCCATTGCACGTCACCGGGGCCGATCTTGCCGCCGCTGCCAGTCGAATCACGATGTTCCAGTTCGCCCTGGTAGACGATGGTCACGGTTTCGAAACCACGATGAGGGTGCTGGCCTACGCCGCGTCGCTCGGTGGTCGGTGCGAATTCGCTGGGGGCCGCATGATCGAGCAGCAGGAACGGGCTGACATGTTTGCCCAGGTTGTCGTAGGAAAACAGCGTGCGAACCGGAAAGCCGTCGCCGACCCAATGAGGCCGCGGACTGGTATAGACGCCGGTGATGTTTTTCATGCTGAGTCTCCAATCGGGTGTTGCCATTCGATGGAACAGCTTAAAACCGCACCCCTTGATGCGCTAGACTGCAAAAATCGGCCGTAGCGTTCCACCAGGAGAACGATCATCGAAGACCTCAACACCCTGTACTACTTTACCCAAGTGGTCGAACACGGCGGTTTCGCCCCCGCTGGCCGGGCGCTGGACATGCCCAAGTCCAAGCTCAGCCGGCGTATCGCCCAGCTGGAGGAGCGCCTGGGCGTCAGGCTGATCCATCGCACCAGCCGGCATTGTTCGTTAACGGAAATCGGCCAGGCCTATTACCAGCGCTGCCTGGCCATGCGGGTCGAGGCTGAAAGCGCCGCCGAAGTGATCGAGCGCAACCGCTCGGAACCCCAGGGGCTGGTGCGCATCAGTTGTCCGACGGCGCTGCTCAACAGCTGGGTCGGACCGATGCTGACCCGCTACATGGTCAAATACCCGCGGGTGGAGCTGTTCATCGAGAGCACCAACCGCCGCGTCGACCTGCTCCACGAAGGGTTCGATATCGCGTTGCGGGTCCGTTTCCCCCCGTTGGAAAACACTGACATGGTCATGAAGGTGCTGAGCAACAGCACCCAGTGCCTGGTGGGAAGCCCGGTCTATCGTGAAGGCCTGTCGTCCCCCGCCTCGCCGGCGGACCTCAATGGCCTGCCCAGCGTCCACTGGGGTTCGGCGCAACGTGAATACCAATGGGAGCTGTTCGGCCCGGACGGCACCCGCGCGCTGATCCGCCACGCACCGCGCATGGTCACCGACGACCTGCTGGCCTTGCGTCATGCGGTGCTGGCAGGCATCGGCATCGCGCACCTGCCCACGGTCGTGGTACGCGAAGACCTGGCCGCCGGACGCCTGGTGGAACTGGTGCCGGGCTGGACACCGAAATGCGGGATCGTCCATGCGATATTCGCCTCACGCCGTGGTTTGCTGCCCTCGGTGCGAACCCTGATCGACTTCCTCGCCGAGGAGTTCAGCCAGAGCGACATGGCCTAGCGCATGCGGCAAGGCGCTCCCCACGGTGCCCTACAAGTGATTGCGCTTGGCGAAATCCGACAGGCCCACCAGGGTTTTCAAGCCAAGCTTTTCCAGCAGGCGGGTCTTGTAGGTGCTGACCGTCTTGGGGCTCAGGAACAAAGCTTCGGCGACGTCCTTGCCGCGCATGCCCATGGCCAGCATCCGCAGGATTGACAACTCGCGGATCGAGAGACTCTCCAGCGCCTGCTGTTCGGTGCGCTGCTGGAAATCCAGGCGGACGGACATCTGTGGGAAATAGGAATAACCGGACTTCAATGCATGAATGGCCTTGGTCAATTCCTTCAGGTCGCTTTTCTTGGTGACAAACCCTCGGGCCCCCGCCGAGATACAGCGATTGCAGAAATGCTGGGCATCCTGGGAGGTAAACACCAGCACCCCGCATGACGGGAACTCGGCCATGATCCAGCTCAACAGTTCAAGGCCGTCGAAACCGTTCATTACCAGGTCCAGGATTACCAGGTCGGGTATGCCTTCCTTGATCAAGGCCCTGGCTTGCGCCACGTTGCTGGCATCGCGGACCTGCGCAGCCCCTTCATTCTGGCAAATGAGCCGCAACGCTCCTCGAATGACAGGGTGGTCGTCCACGATCAACATGTCTTTCACGGCAACTCCCTGGGTAATGACAAATGACATTGGTGCCAGACGGCATCGAACTCTTGCACAAGCGGTGGGCAGGATTCACCTGTCAGATCTGACAGGTGCGACCAGCGGTCATTGGCCCGGCGACAACCACCTCGTCAAGAGCGCGCCCGCTCGCTGATACGCGCTCCCTCGGCACGAGCCATCAGGCAGGCCAGTGCAACAGGTTCGGGCAACGCGGCCTGGCTCAGTTGCACGTGAGACCGGCGCCCGCCTACCTGCGGCGACACGCCAGCCTGCGGCATGTTGTAGATCAACCCGTGAAGCACCTGGGGGTTGTCGACCAGGAAATCAGCCAACTCCACTCCGCCACTTGCCAGTCGGGCATTGGCGACGATCACGTCGAACGGCTCGCTGCCATACTCCACCAGCAGCAACAATTCCTCCATGTCGTTCACCGGAGCAATCCGGAAATAACCCTGCTGGTTGAACAGGCGCTCAAGCTTCATTCGATGAAAATGCTCTGAATCGGCGATCATGATACGTAATGCTTTGTTCGGCATGACGGGCATCCAATGGCAACGCGACGGGTACGGCGGCCCATGAACGTCAGGAGGCGTCAGGCTAGAGAAAGCTTCCAAAGGACGCTGTAGGAAAAATCTTAAAAACCGGGTAAATGGCGCCCATGGCGCCGTCCCGCGGTCAATATCCCCTCATGCCGGTCAGGAACCACTTCAACCTGGCCAGAGCGACGAAGCACGCAGCCGCCCGGTCAAATGTTCGAGCGCCTGCTGCAAGTCGCCCACCGCATCGGCCAACGAAGACGCATCCCGCTCCCGGCAAGCGTCTTCCAGGGCATCGCACGCGCTAACCAGACCTTGCGCCCTGACCATCCGCGCCCCGCCCTTGATCCGATGCGCCAGGTCGGCGAGTCCGGGCAGATCATGCCGGGCGGACAAGCGCAGCAACTGCGCGGTGTCTTCGGTATTGCAGGTGACCAGTTCGCTGATCAGGCTGTTCAGCGCCTCCGTATCGCCGCCGGTCAACTGCGCCAGGCCGTCCAGGTCAAAATCATCCGTGGGCGCCTCGGCCTCCGTTCCAGGAAACCCTGCGGCCGGTTCCGGAAAAACCTGCGCCAGACGCGCACCGAGGACTTCGAGACCGATGGGCTTGAACAGGCAGTCGTTCATTCCCGCGTCGATGCAACGCTTCTTTTCTTCTGGCTGGGCATTGGCGGTGAACCCCAGTATCAATATCGGCGACAGGCCTCGCGCGCGCTCCTCTTCACGAATGGCTCGGGTCAATGCGTAGCCGTCCATCAGGGGCATGTTGCAGTCGGTAATGACCATGTCGAAGCGCCCGGCGCGCCACGCTTGCAGGCCTTGCACACCCTCCGCAGCCTCCTCCACGCGATGGCCCAGGTAACTCAGTTGCTGGCACAGCAGCAGGCGATTGGCCGGATAGTCATCGACCACCAGAATGGCCAGCACCCGCATCGGCAACTGCGCCTTGCCCTCGACAAGTGGGGCCTGGAGCAAGGCGTCGAGCAGCGGCAGATCCAGCCGGATCTCGACCTGCGTGCCCTCCCCCGGCAGGCTGCTCATCGTCAGGGTGCCGCCCATCATTTCGCACAAGGTCCGGCTGATGACCAACCCCAGCCCGGAACCGCCGCGGGTAGACTCGCGGTTGTCGCCGACCTGGGTGAACGGCTGGAACAGCCGCTGCTGGTCTTCAAGGGAAATCCCGCTGCCGGTGTCTTCCACCCGCAGGCAAACAGCGAGTCGCCGGTCTTCGCTGCCGGGGACGACCTCGGCGATCAAGCGCACCAAGCCCTGATCGGTGAACTTGATCGCGTTGCTGAGCAGGTTCGACAGCACCTGCTTGAAGTGCAACGGATCGATCAGCACGTCGCGGTCGAGCTCATCGTCCAGCGCCAATTGCAGGCCCAGGTGTTTCTGCCGGGCCAGGCCTTCGAAAACCCGCGCCACCGACTCGACCAGCTCCCGCAGGTTGGCGCGCTCCGGCGCCAGCGACATCCGCCCGGACTCGATACGGGCAACATCGAGGATGTCGCCGATCAACGCCAGCAAGCCATGGGCAGCGCCCGAAGCGACCTCGATGGCCGCCCGATCGACAATGCCTTCTTCGGCCTTTTTCAGCGCCAGTTCGAGCATGCCGATCACGGCGTTCATCGGCGTGCGGATCTCGTGGCTCATCGTCGCCAAGAACGTGGTCTTGGCCCGGTTGGCGTCATCCGAACCGTCCTTGGCAATGCGCAATTGTTCGAGCAGGTGCTGGCGTTCGCTGACGTCGATCCAGCCGCCGATCATGCCGCTGACCGCGCCGTCGCTGCCGCGATACGGCAGCATCCATTGATAGATGGTCAGCGCCTCGCCGCTGGCCACAGTCAAGTGGCGGTCTTGCACCCGGGGTAGGCCCTGCTCCATGACCCGCAAGTAATCATTGTGGTAGAGCCGCGCTTCGACCGGATCCCCCGGCGCGCTTTCGAGCAGGGTCTTGCCGACAACGCTCTGCCGTTCGGCACCGAATACCTCCAGGTAGCCGCTGTTGCACAACACCAGCCGCGCCTCGCGATCACGGACATAGATCGGATGTGGCGTGCCGTCGATCAATACCCGCATGAATTCCAGTTGGTCGTTGAGGGCGACTTCGGCCTGCCGACGCTTGCGTATCAGATGGCGCAGATAGCCGATCCAGCCCAGCGCCAGGAGCAACAGCAGTGCAGCGATGGCGAAGCCTTGGAGAACGGTGGCGCGGTGGCGCAGCCAATAACTGTCTTCCACAACGATTTCCGTACGCCAGCGGTTGGTCAGTTCGTCCATTTCCTCAGGGGCAATGCTGAGCAGCGCCTTGTCCAGGATCGAATGCAACTGCGGCGCGTCCCGGCGGGTGCCCAAGGCGATCAGCGCCGGCTCGGTGCCGACGGTGCAGGTGATCTGCAGCGTGTCGCGGTACTGACGGGAGATCATGTAGCTGGCACTGAGCAGCGGGCTGATCGCCGCGTCCACCGCGCCGGAAGCCACCATGGCCAGGGCATCGGCGGCGTTTTGCGCCGGCACCAGTTCGACGTCGGGAAATTGCTGCAGCAGGTAATCGCGCAGCACATTTCCGCGCACCAGTGCCAAGCGCTTGCCGGCCATCTGCTCCGGCGTGACGGGGGCCTGGGTATCCAGGGCGGCCACGAGCACGTAGGGATTACTCAAATAGGGTCGGGTAGAACTCAATTCATCGGCGTAGTCGGAACCCGGCGGGAACGCCGCCACGACGTCGGCCTCGCCACTCTTGACCTGCGCGATCAGATCCTCGAGCGACTCACCGTGCCGGATATCGAATTTCAGCCCGGTGCGCAGGCTGATTTTCGCCAGCACATCGGCACTGATGCCGCGAAAGTGTGCCTGTTGGTCAATGAACGTCAGCGGCATGAAATGATCATTGATCACCACCCTGATTCGCGGATGCGTGTCCAGCCAGCGTTGTTCGTTGACGCTGAAATGCAGCCGTTGGTGACCGGGCATGCTTGCGCCCCCGGCACTCCAGCGGCGCAGGATCGCCATGCGCTCGGTGCCGGGAATGGCTTGCAAGGCGCTGTTGATGATCCGCAGCAGGCGCGTGTTGTCACGCGCCAGGGCAAACGCGAACGGCTGCACTTCCAAGCGTGAAAAGTCGGCCAACTGGACGTTGTTCAGGTAGTTCTTGGTGATCAGGTAATGGGCGCTGATCGAGTCCCCCAGATAGACGTCGGCCTGGCCGAAAGCCACGGCACCGATGGCGCTCAGCGTCGACGGGTACAGCTGCAGCGAAGCCTTGGGGTAAAAAGCCTTGACCGCTTCAGGGGGCAGATAGTGATAAAGCATCGCCACGCGCTTGCCCGCCAGGTCCGGCGCGAGCTTGCGATTGTCACCGGCACGGGTCACCAGGGTCGGCTGGTCATCGGCGTAGGCCTGGGACATCGCCAGTTCCGGATCGCCAGCCTCGAAGCCATTGGCGCTGCCGAGCATGTCGATTGCACCGCCGCGCAGGGCCTGCAGCGCCTCGGCCCGCGACGGGTACCGGCGCACCTGCACATCGACCTGCAACAACTGACCGAGCAACCCGGCGTAATCGGCGGTCAGGCCTTCGTATTCATGGCCATTGCCGGTGATACCGAACGGCGCATAATCCGGCGCAGAGGCGCCCAGCAGCAACGAGCCCTTGTCGCGCAGCCAGGCCCGGTCGGCTGCATCCAGTGACACCGAATAACCGCTCACGGTGGAACGCCCAAGCACCTGCAGCGACTCGGGCGCAGCGACGGTCTCCGGCGCCATGCTCAATAAACCCAGCCACAACGCCGCCAGGCTCATGCGTGAAAACACAATCATCGGATCAGAGGGTTTCGCCTGGCCTTGGCAGAGTTGGCGCGGGAGCGCCACCGAACCTGGGTGAAAATAAGGTTCTGCCTGCCAAAGCAAGGGAACAGCGAACCGTCAGCGTGCCTGTAGAAAATACAGCAAGCGTGACTGGAGTGTAGGAAGTTTCTGAGGAATTTCCTGATGTGTTATCGAGAAATAACATCGCTCAGGCGCAGACGGTGATCCGTGGCATTGCGCCCAAGCGCAGCCCGGGATCGCCGCCTGCCGGCAGACCTTATGCCGTGACCAGCAATCGTTCCCGTACCGATTGGCCCAGGCCGCGTTCCTTGCCGTGCTCATAGAGCGAGCCGGCGATTTCGTCGGCGCGCACCGGCAGGATCGACAGCAAGGTGTCGCTCAAACCATGGCTGGCCTGACAAAAGCCCTGCATGTAGATGGCGGCCTTGCAGCGCTCATCGGTGATCAGTTTGTAGTTGCGATCCACCTCGAAATCGCCGAGGTATTGCGCCAGCGGCTCCAGCAAGGTGCGGTGCATCTGGCGCTCGTAGCCGGTGGCGAGCACCACCGCGTCATAGCGCCGGTTTGTCAGCTCGCCGGTGGCGTTGTTGCGCATGGCCAACTCCACGCCATTCTCCGTGGCCGTGGCTTTCTCGATCGTGGTCAGGGTACGGAACGCATGGCGGGCGATGCCCGAGACTTTCTGGCGATAGAAAATCCCGTAGATGCGTTCGATGAGGTCGATGTCGACCACCGAATAATTGGTGTTGTGGTATTCGTTGACCAGCCGCTCGCGCTCGCTGTGGGGTTGCTGGAACACCAGGTCGGTGAACTCCGGCGAAAACACTTCGTTGACGAACGGGCTGTCGTCGGCCGGCTTGAGGGCCGAGCCGCGCAGGATCATGTCGACCTGCGCCGATGGGAAGCTGTCGTTGAGGTCGATGAAGGCTTCGGCTGCGCTCTGGCCGCCGCCGATGATCGCGATTTTCATTGGCTGGCCGCTCACGCACGGTTGGGTTGCCATGCGCTCCAGATACTGCGAGTGATGGAACACCCGCGCATCTTCCCTGAACCCTTTGAACGCCTCGGGAATGCGCGGCGTGCCGCCAGCGCTGACCACCACCGAACGCGTGGTGCGCACACACTCCTCGCCCCGTCCGTTGCGGGAAATCACCCGCAGCGCTTCAACCTGCTGGTTGTGCAGCACCGGCTCGATGCGCAGCACCTCTTCGCCGTAGCGGCTCTGGCCGGCGAACTGCGCCGCCACCCAGCGCAGGTAGTCGTTGTACTCCATGCGACACGGGTAGAAGGTGCCGAGGTTGATGAAATCCACCAGGCGGCCATGGTGCTTGAGGTAATTGACGAACGAGTACGGGCTGGTCGGGTTGCGCAGGGTCACCAGATCCTTGAGGAAGGAAATCTGCAATTCGCTCTGGGTCACCAGGGTATTGCCGTGCCAGCGGTAGTCGGCCTGTTTGTCGAGGAACAACACATCCAGTTCGCCCTGGACCGGGCCACGTTCCTGGAGCGCGATGGCCAGCGCCAAGTTCGAAGGGCCGAAGCCGATGCCGATCAAATCGTGAACGGTGGGCGCTGCAATTGCCTGTGTCATGTCCAGTGTCCTCTGGAGAAGCCCCTCAACAGGGCGCGAAAGCCTGGGTGACTTGAGCGGCCCGCACTAGGCCGTCAGTCGTCTGTTGAGAGGAACGAGGACAATGAAGGAAAATTTACCACCGAGAATCAGCGAGGGTGAATCAGGACGGGTCCCACTGCCGTACGCGAATACGACAATGCTTCATGGCATTGACGATGTGTTTCTCCACCAGCGCCCTGGAAATGCCCAGGCGCCCGGCGATCTGCGAGTGAGACAGCCCTTCGAGTTTGCGCAGCAGGAAACTCTCGCGGCACAGCGGCGGCAACTCGGCCAGGGCCCGTTGCAGCATGTCCAGGCGCTGGCCGTGGTCCAGGCTGGTATGGGGCGATGGGGTGAAGAACCGTTCTTCGCTGTCGAGCACATCGAGGGATTCGACCTGGCGCAGGGTGTTGCGCCGATGCCCGTCGATCACCAGGTTCAGCGCGGTGCGATAAAGGAACGCCCGGGGCTGCTCGATGGGGGTATCGCTGGCGCGCTCCAGCACCCGCACATAGGCGTCATGCACCACATCTTCGGCCGCCTGGCGGTTGCCTAGCCTGGCGTTGAGGAAACACACCAGTTCGCGATAGTAGTTTTCCAACATGACTCCCGTGCGCAGCGACTGCGACAGCTATCCCTGTGCCACTCGGCATGCCTGAAAAAGGCATGGCAGGATAGTGGCAGGCTCAATCGCGTAATTTATAGTAATTCTCATATAGATTTAAAGCGTTGGTTTGTATCAAGGCCGAATCGTTCATCTGATTGGGCGTCTGAAACCGCTTCTGTGGCGAGGGAGCTTGCTCCCGCTGGGGCGCGAAGCGGCCCCAAACCTGAGTGCACAATTTTTATCCGGTTGCCTGCCTTGGGCCTGCTGCGCAGACCAGCGGGAGCAAGCTCCCTCGCCACGGGGTCAACTGTTACCCAGTATTTCACCCGCTAAATTCCCGCCCGGAACGCTCGTTTACCAGAACAGCCCCCGTCCCTGCTGCTCTTGCGACGGACCCGATATCACCGGCCGGAACCCTGCATGAAACGTCCCCGCCTCACCCGCCCCGCCTGGCTCCTGACTTTCGCCCTGCTACCGGCCGTGGCCTTCGCCGCGTGGCAAGCGGTTACGCCGGACCACGGCCCCGTCGCCACCGCGGCCGTCACCCGTGGCGATATCGAAAACAGCGTCACCGCCCTCGGCACCTTGCAACCGCGGCGTTATGTAGACGTCGGCGCCCAGGCCTCCGGGCAGATCCAGAGGATCCATGTCGAGGCCGGCGACGAGGTTCGCGAAGGTCAGTTGCTGGTGGAAATCGACCCGTCCACGCAGAAAGCCCGGCTCGACGCCGGACGTTTTTCCATCGAAAACCTCAAGGCCCAACTCCAGGAACAACGCGCCCAGCACGACCTGGCGCAACAGAAATTCCGCCGTCAACAACAGCTCAAGGCCGGCGGAGCTACTCGCGAAGAGGATGTGCAAACAGCGCAGGCCGAGGTGCGGGCTACCCAGGCGCGCATCGACATGTTCCAGGCGCAGATCCGCCAGGCCCAGGCCAATCTGCGCAGCGACGAGGCCGAATTGGGCTATACCCGGATCTATGCGCCGATGAACGGCACCGTGGTTGCCGTCGGCGCCCGGGAAGGCCAGACCCTCAACGCCCAGCAGCAAACCCCGCTGATCCTGCGCATCGCCCGGCTGTCACCGATGACGGTCTGGGCCGAAGTCTCGGAAGCCGACATCGGCCACGTCAAGCCGGGCATGACCGCCTACTTCACCACCCTGGCCGGCGGCAACCGGCGCTGGAGCAGCACCGTGCGACAGATCCTGCCGGTGCCGCCGCGTCCGCTGGAAGCCAGCCAGGGCGGCAGCCCCTCCGGTGGCCGCAGCGGCAGCGAACGAGTGGTGCTGTACACCGTTCTGCTGGACGTGGACAACGCCGACCGCGCCCTGATGACAGACATGACCGCCCAGGTATTTTTCGTCGCTGCCCAGGCCAAGGACGTGTTGACCGTGCCCATCGCCGCGTTGCAGGACGCAAGCCAGGTGCGGGTGCTGGCCGACAATGGCGACATCCAGCCAAGGACCGTTCGCACCGGCGTCAGCGACCGCTTGCGCACGCAGATCCTCGACGGCCTGAGCGAAGGCGATCGCGTGCTGATCGGCCCGGCCGGCAGCGGAGGCTGAATGAGTACGCCCCTGATCGAACTGCAGGACATTCGCAAGGCCTACGGCGGTGGCGACAGCCCACGGGTGGAAGTGCTGCGGGGTATCGACCTGTCGATTCACGCTGGGGAGTTTTTGGCGATCGTCGGGGCGTCCGGCTCCGGCAAATCGACGCTGATGAACATCCTCGGCTGCCTCGACCGTCCCACCAGCGGCGAGTACCGCTTTGCCGGTGAGAACGTCGCCCGACTGGGCAGCGACGAACTGGCCTGGCTGCGCCGGGAGGCGTTCGGGTTCGTGTTTCAGGGCTACCACCTGATCCCGTCCGGCACGGCCCAGGAAAACGTCGAGATGCCGGCCATCTATGCCGGCATCTCGGCCGCCGAGCGTCATGCCCGGGCCAGCGCCCTGCTCGAACGCCTGGGCCTGGCGAGCCGCACCGGCAATCGTCCCCACCAGTTGTCCGGCGGGCAGCAACAGCGAGTGTCGATTGCCCGGGCCTTGATGAACGGCGGCCACATCATCCTCGCCGACGAACCCACCGGCGCCCTCGACAGCCAGAGCGGCATCGAAGTCATGGCGCTGCTCGACGAACTGGCGAGCCAGGGCCACGTGGTGATCCTGATCACCCACGACCGCGAAGTGGCGGCCCGGGCCAAACGCATCATCGAAATCCGCGACGGGCTGATCATCAGCGACAGCGCCACCACCACAGCCAGCGCACCACAAGCCAACCCCAAAGCGTTACAGGCCGTGGATCTGCGCCAACGCCTGAGCGCCGGCAGCGAACACAACGGCGCCTGGAAAGGCGAACTGGTGGACGCCGTCCAGGCCGCTTGGCGAGTGATGTGGATCAACCGTTTTCGCACCGCCCTGACCTTGCTCGGCATCGTCATCGGCGTGGCCTCGGTGGTGGTGATGCTGGCGGTGGGCGAAGGCAGCAAGCGCCAGGTCATGGCCCAGATGGGCGCCTTCGGCTCCAACATCATCTACCTCAACGGCACCGCGCCCAACCCGCGCGCCGCCAAGGGCATCATTAGCGAACAGGACATCGCCGCCCTCGCCGCCCTGCCCGAAGTGCAACGCATCATGCCGGTCAACGGCAACAACGCCAACGTGCGTTTCGGCAACCTCGACCACACCAGCTATGTGGGCGGCAACGACACCCATTTCCCGACCATCTTCAAATGGCCGGTGGCCCAGGGCAGCTATTTCAGTGACGCCGATGAACGCAGCGCGGCGGCCGTGGCGGTGATCGGCCACAAGGTCCGGCAGAAGCTGCTCAAGGACGTCGCCGATCCCATCGGCCGCTACATCCTGATCGAAAACGTGCCGTTTCAGGTGGTCGGTGTACTCGCCGAAAAAGGCGCCAGCTCGGGGGATTCGGACGCCGACAACCGCATCGCCGTGCCCTACTCCGCCGCCAGCGTGCGCCTGTTCGGCAGCCGTCATCCTGAATACGTGGTGATCGCCGCTCGCGACGCGGCCAAGGTCAAGGAGGCCGAGCAGGCCGTTTCCCGTACCTTGCTGCGACTGCACAACGGCAAGCAGGATTTCGAGCTGACCAACAACGCCGCGATGATCCAGGCCGAGGCCCGCACCCAGGGCACGCTGTCGTTGATGCTCGGGGCCATTGCGGCAATCTCGCTGCTGGTGGGCGGCATCGGCGTGATGAACATCATGCTCATGACGGTGCGCGAGCGGACCCGGGAAATCGGCATCCGCATGGCCACCGGTGCCCGCCAGCGCGACATCCTGCGCCAGTTCCTGACCGAAGCGGTGATGCTCTCCGTGGTCGGTGGATTGGCCGGCATCGGCCTGGCCCTGCTGGTGGGCGGCGCGTTGCTGCTGGGCAAAATCGCCGTGGCGTTCGAATGGCTGGCGGTGTTTGGCGCCTTCGGTTGCGCGCTGGTCACCGGCGTCGTCTTCGGTTTCATGCCGGCCCGCAAGGCCGCTCGCCTCGACCCGGTCGCGGCCCTTACCAGTGAATGAATCCTTCTCTATGAAAGCGCACCTGACCCTCCTGGCCGCCAGCCTGCTGCTGGCGGCCTGCGGCACACCTTTGTCGACACCCGACAGCGGCATCGAGCCGCCCTCGGCCTGGCAAACTGTCGATACGCCCAGTGCTCATGTCGATAACCAACAATGGTGGAAGCAGTTCGGCAGCCCGCAGCTCGATAAATTGATCGAACAGGCGCGCCAAGGCAGCTTCGACCTCGCGGCCGCCATGGCCCGGGTTCGCCAGGCCCAGGCCAGCGCGGTGATCGCTGGCGCACCGTTGCTGCCGGAAATCCGCGCCGGGCTCAACGGCAATCGCCAGGAGTTGCTGCGGGGCAAGGGCTACAGCCAGTTGGACGTGGATCGGAACAACCGCACCATCGACTACTACGATGCCCACCTCAGCGCCAGTTATGAAGTGGATTTCTGGGGCGGCAAGCGGGCGGCGCGGGACAGTGCGCTGAGCGCGTTGTCGGCCAGCCGGTTTGACCGGGCGACCGTGGAATTGACCTTGCTCAGCGCTGTCGCCAACAGCTACACCCAGGCCTTGTCGCTGCGCGAACAACAGCGCATCGCCGAACTGAACCTGGCCAATGCGCAAAACGTGCTCGACCTGGTGCAGACTCGCTACGACGCCGGCAGCGCCACGGCGCTGGAACTGTCCCAGCAAAAAAGCCTGGTGGCGACGCAGCGGCGCCGATTGCCCCAGGTGCAACAACAGGCGCGGGAGGCGTTGATCACCCTGGCGGCGTTGCTGGGCCAGCCGGTGCAATCACTCAAGC
This sequence comes from Pseudomonas sp. R3-56, assembly GCF_051132075.1. Taxonomy (NCBI): domain Bacteria; kingdom Pseudomonadati; phylum Pseudomonadota; class Gammaproteobacteria; order Pseudomonadales; family Pseudomonadaceae; genus Pseudomonas; species Pseudomonas sp. R3-56. Next base: position 4,312,935 of record NZ_CP071657.1, read on the forward strand.
TCGACGATGAAACCTTCGACGCCTTGCACTGGCCCGCCATCGACGCGGGCGTACCCAGCGACCTGCTGCGCCGTCGCCCCGACATCGCCGCCGCCGAAGCACGCCTCGCCGCCGCCCAGGCCGACATCAGCGTGGCCCGCGCCGCCCTGCTGCCCTCGGTCACCCTGGGCCTGAGCCTGGCCACCGGCGCCGACATCGCCGACCAGTTGTTGCGCAACAACGTCTACAACCTCAGCGCCGGCCTGGCCGCGCCAATCTTCAACAACGGTCGCCTGCGGGCCGAACGGGACAGGGCCACCGCGCGCCAGGAGGAACTGCTGGAAACCTACCGCGCCGCCATCGTCAACGGCTTCGCCGACGTCGAAAAAGCCCTGAACGGCATCCAGGGCCTGGACCAGCAGCGACAATGGCAGAGTGAAGAACTGCACCAGGCGCAGACCGCTTTCGACATCGCCCAGAGCCGCTACCAGGCCGGCGCCGAAGACTTGCTCACCGTACTCGAAACCCAACGCACGCTGTACGCCGCCCAAGACATGAACGTGCAATTGCGCCTGGCACGAGTGCAGGCGAGCGTGGCGTTGTACAAGGCGCTGGGTGGCGGTTGGCGGGTGATGTAGGCCTAAAGCCGAGCGCCCTATTAGGGATGGGGCAATACCCGTGGCGAGGGAGCTTGCTCCCGCTCGGTTGCGCAGCGACCGCAAGATTTTAGGGCCGCTACGCGGCCCAGCGGGAGCAAGCTCCCTCGCCACGGGGGATTCGTATACTCACAAATTGTGTTCGGCTTCGGTTCTGTTTATCCGGCCATGTAAGACGTCCGAGCGAGGCTACGTTGCCTTGCGTCATTGCCTACAACTACGCCAGAATCCGCCGGCTTGTGTGCCTGCCACTCTGTCGATAACTTGTACCTCGTCACTGCCCATCAGTGATCGGGTCTGCAAGCCCGGCGAAATACCAGGCGCATTGCCACAAGCCAATCGACATATCCGTGTCGCTCAATGGCGGCTGTGTGCGGGAGACCTTCGGGTCTGCCGGGTTCCTGGTTTCCCGGTCTTGCAGACCCGCGCATAGCTGCCACCCATCATCTGCAAGTGATGTTCTGGCAGCGCCTTGTTCATAATCAGGAGCTGCACAATGTTCAAAGCCACCCCCAATCCCCCCGAAGAATCCCCCAGCCCGTTATTCACCGTCGCACCAGACGCCGACATCGAATGCCTGCTCGCCAACCTCAGCGAAACCCTCGCCTCGGCGAACGCGATGGCCAGCGACCTTGCCTTCGCCCTGGAAGGCTCGCGACGGCATTTGGCGTTGGGGATCCAGCAGATGATCGAGCTCGGTGAGCTCCTGGCAAACCGCGCCCTGGACATTGCCGCGCCGCGCTAGCACCTCAAGCCAAGTGAAACCCGTGGCGAGGGAGCTTGCTCCCTCGCCACAAGGTGTCGCGCAAAGGAAAAGTCAAACCGGCTTGGACTTCAGATTACGCGCGTACCACGGTCGTTGCGGCACGCGGCGCAACAGTCTGGAGAGTTTGTCGTCATCACTGCCAAAGGTGATGCGCAGCGCCAGTTTCATGGTTTCCGGGTCCATTTCCACCGAGCGGCCGACCTGCAGCCCCGGCGTGGTGCTGCAGCCATGGGTGTCCGGGCCCAGCCAGGGGTCGGCGATTTCCACCCAGCGGCCCGGGGCGAACCAGGGCACGCCGTTGACTTGCAGCCGGCTGACTTCGCCCGGATGGAAACGCTCGTGGGCGCGGAACCAGTCTTCGAGGCGATCGTCGATCCAGCCGTGGAAGGCCCAGAATACCGGGCTCACGTGAGACGAAAACGGATCGCCCAGAAAATCGTTCTCCGGTTCGAACCAGCGCTGGGCGAAGTCCGCCTGATCACGGGCGAACGGCACCGGATGACCGTTGGACGGGTCCCTGGGCACCGAGGCCCAGCGCATGTGCAGCCAGTCATGCAGGCCCAGTTCCACCTCGGAACCGAACTGGCCCAAGGTCAGCTTCGACAGGTAGCGCGGATCGCGATAGCGCGACTCCCAGACCTGGAAATTGCTGTGGTAGGTCTCGGCGGTCTTGATGTCGCTGACCCATTGGGCGTACTGCTCGTCGCCACGGGCCAGCCAGGTCGGCGGCAGTGCCGTGCCGTCGAGGTTATCGAAATACCGGGCAAAGCCCAGGCGATCGCGTTCCAGCTCCGGTTGCGGCAAGGGGAAACGCGGCCACGACGGTAACGGCTGGAACGAACGCGCCGTGCCGAGCATGTGCCGATGCATGAAAAAGAAATCCACCCCCGAGCCGTTGCGATCCTTGTGCGGCCCACGGGCGTCACGCTCGTTGTCTCGCGGCCCGGGCTGCCAGCCAAGGCCGCGCAGGGCGTTGCGCTTGTCTTCGTCGAGGGTGTGCCATTTGTCCCGCGAGGCGTGCCAGAGCTGGTGAAACAGGCGGTGCTCGGGCGAGACCAGCCAGGCCAGGAGCTTCGGGCTCAGTGGTGTGCGCTCCCTGGCTTCGGGAAAGCGCTGCTTGACGGCGATGAACTGGTTGTCGAGTTCCGGCTGTGCCAGCGGGCGGTCCAGGCGCAACACCCGGCCGCTGAGGGTGGCGGTGCCGGCATTGCCGAAACCGGCCCAGACTTCGTCAAGGGTCATGATGAACTCGTAGTCCGGCGCGGCATGTTCGCTGCCGATCAGTCGCCAACTCAACTGCTTCGGGTCGCTGCCGGCCAGGTCGCCCAAGACCCGATAACGCGGTTCTTCCCCGGCACGCAGGCGTTCGGCGGTGTCCAGGCAACCCACCAGGCCACGGCCTTTGTGGGCGATGTCGAGAAACACTTGCAGGTCGCCGCCGGGCAAACCGTCGAGACCGGCATCGCGACCGGTGAAACGGATCGTCCAGATACCCCGCAGCGTGTTGGCCCGGCGCTGGCCCGCCACATCCGCCACATCGAACGACGCCTCGCCGGGGGTGATGGTGGGGTCCGGCCGGGTCAGTTCACGGTGCCCGTAATACACCGCAGGCACGGCGGCACCGGTCAGCGCCAGGCCTGCCATGAACCATCGTCGAGAAATCGTCATTGCCTTACCTGTGTTCGCCCTCGCACGGGCTTTATCCAAGCTAGGACGATGGCTGGGCGGACAAATTTATAGCGAGCTGCGAGGGCCTCATCGCGAGCAAGCTCGCTCCCACAATGGATCTGGGTACATTCGCAGAAGATAGGTTGGTTTCACGGCCGCCTTCGCGAGCAGGCTCGCTCCCACAGGTGGATTGCATTTCAATGTGGGAGCGAGCTTGCTCGCGAAGGGGCCCTCAAGGGCGCCTAAATTTCCCCACCGGCCACTCGTTTCCCCCAGATAGCAAAGGCCCCCGCGCCTGTCCTTCCAAGGCGAACCAGACTGAGATCGGCAATGACCACACCACGTTCGAAAAAGGCTCTTTTCACCGGCGTATCCCTGGCCCTGGCGCTGGTCGTCGGTGGTGGGCTCGCGGCCTGGGACCATTGGTGGCGGGACAATCCCGGCTACCCGGTCAAGGTGATGAAAGAAGCCCGGGAGCTGCACGAGCGCCTGTTGTCCTTCGACAGTCACATCACCGTGCCGCTGGATTTTGGCACCGCCGGCAATGAAGCGGACAAGGACGGCAACGGCCAATTCGACCTGGTGAAAGCCAATCGCGGTCACCTCTCCGGCGCAGCGCTGACCATATTCGGCTGGCCCGAACTGTGGAACGGCCCCAACGCGCCGCACAAGCCCACCGCCGGCTTCGTCGAGGAAGCGCGCAACCAGCAGGAAGTGCGCTACAAGATCATCACCGGCATGGTCCGGGATTTCCCCAACCAGGTCGCCATCGCCTACACCCCGGATGATTTTCGCCGCCTGCACGGCGAAGGCAAGTTCGCAATTTTCATCAGCATGCTCAACGCCTACCCCCTCGGCCACGACCTGAGCCTGCTGGACCTGTGGACGGCGCGGGGCATGCGCATGTTCGGCTTCAGCTACATCGGCAACAACGACTGGGCCGATTCTTCGCGACCGCTGCCGTTTTTCAACGATTCGCCCGACGCCCTTGGCGGCCTCTCGGACATTGGCAAGCAAGCGGTGAAACGCCTGAACGACCTCGGCGTGATCATTGACGTATCGCAAATGTCGACCCTGGCCCTGGAGCAAGTCGCACAACTGAGCCGCACCCCATTGGTAGCTTCTCACTCGGCGCCACGGGCCATGGTGGACATCCCGCGCAACCTCAGCGACAAGGAAATGCAGTTGATCAAGGCCAGCGGCGGCGTGGTGCAGATTGTCGGTTTCTCCCAGTACCTGCGACCGCTGACGCAAAAGACCCAGGACAAACTCAACGACCTGCGCGAGCGCTTCGACCTGCCGCCGCTGTCCAACCTGGCGATGGCGCTGATGCCCGGCGATCCGATCATCGCCGCGTGGCCGGAACAGCGATTCGGCGAATACGCCGGCCAGCTCTACGCCATTCTCGAAGAGGAACCCAAGGCCAGCCTCAAGGACCTGGGCGATGCCATCGACTACGCCGTGCGCAAGATCGGTATCGACCACGTCGGCATCAGCTCGGACTTCAACGAAGGCGGCGGCGTAAAGGGCTGGGAAGATGTCGGCGACATCCGCAACGTGACCGCCGAACTGCTGACGCGCGGCTACTCCGAAGCCGACATCGCCAAACTCTGGGGCGGCAACTTCCTGCGCGTCTGGGACCAGGTGCAGAAAGCCGCCCAGCCAGCGATTGCCGCGACGCAGAAGGCGGCCCAGCGATGAACGAGCGCCGTACCTTTCTCAAGCAAGCCGGGATCCTGACTGCCGGCCTGCCGTTTGCCGCCAGCCTGCCGTCCATCGCCGCTGCCGATCCATTGTCGCCGCTGCCCCGGGACAAATGGGCGCAACTGCGCTCGTTGTTCTACCAGGACCCGGACTACCTGCATTTCTCCAATTTCCTCATCACCACTCACCCACGTCCGGTGCGCGAGGCCATCGAACGCCACCGCGCCGCCCTCGATAAAAACCCGGGATTGTTGATGGACTGGGACCTGGGCGTCACCGAAGAGCGCGAGGAAAACGTGCGGACCTGGGCCGGGCGCTACCTGCAAGCGACACCGAAACAGATCGCCCTGACCGGCAGCACCACCGAAGGCCTGGCGATGATTTATGGCGGCGTCCATGTACGGCCCGAACAGGAAATCCTCACCACCGCCCATGAACACTATGCCACCCACACCATCCTCGACTTGCGCAAGCAACGGGACGGCACCCGGGTGCGCAAGATCAAGCTGTTCGAAAACGCCCGCGACGCCAGCGAGGCGCAAATTCTCGCGGCCATCGACCGCAACATCCGCCCCGAGACCCGCGTACTGGGCATGACCTGGGTGCACTCGGGCAGCGGCGTGAAGCTGCCGATCGGCAAGATCGGCGCCCTGGTGGACAAGCACAACCAGGGCCGCAGCGATGAGCAGCGGATCGTTTATGTGGTGGACGGCGTGCACGGTTTCGGTGTCGAGGACCTGAATTTCCCGCAGATGAATTGCGACTTCTTCATCGCCGGCACCCACAAATGGATGTTCGGCCCCCGGGGCACCGGCGTGGTGTGCAGCCGCAGCGAAGAGGTCAGGTACGTCACGCCGATCATCCCGACCTTCTCCGAGGCGACGGCGTTTTCCACCACAATGACCCCGGGCGGCTACCACGCGTTTGAGCATCGCTGGGCGGCGGACGAGGCCTTCAAGCTGCATCTGCAATTGGGCAAGGCCGAGGTGCAGACGCGCATTCATGCGCTCAACAGCTACCTGAAGAAACAACTGCTGGCGCTGCCGCAGATCGAGCTGGTCACGCCGTTGAGCCCGGAGCTGTCGGCCGGCTTCACCTTCTTCCGGGCCAAGAATCGCAAAAGCGATGAGATCGCTGCCTACCTGATGCAAAACCGCGTCATCGCCGACGCCGTGCACCGCGATGCCGGGCCGGTGATCCGCACCGCGCCGGGGCTGCTCAACACCGAAGTCGAAATCGACCGCTTCATGGCGCTGTTGAGCAAAACACTCTGATGACTGATCGAGAGCAATCGATGAACCGATTTTTATTGAAGACGCTTCCGGCATTGGCCCTCACCGCCCTGCTGCCCTCCAATGCCCAGGCGTCGCAACCGGGCCAGGTATTTCGCGACTGCAAGGACTGCCCGGAGATGGTCGTGCTGCCCACCGGCACCTTCCAGATGGGCACGCCGGACAACGAGGTCGGCCGCGAGCCCGACGAAGGCCCGATGCACCCGGTGACGTTCGACAAGCCGGTGGCAATCAGCCGCTTCCAGGTGCTCCAAGGCGAGTGGTTCGCCTACCTGCGCGACAGCGGCTACGTGATGCCTGACGGCGACAAGCGTCCCGGCCGCGCGTGCCAGGCCGGCATCCCGGATTACCAGGGCAGCGATCCGCGCAAGCAATACACCGACCGGCACCCGGCGGTGTGCATGGATTTCGCCGAGGCCACGGCCTACGTGGCGTGGCTGTCGAAAAAAACCGGCAAGCCGTATCGGTTGGTCAGCGAGTCCCTGCGCGAATACGCAGCGCGCGGCGGCAGCGATGGCTCGTTTCCCTTCCCATTCGATGAAGGCAAGGACTACAGCATCGCCCAGCACGCCAATACCTACGGCGCCGCCGATGGCTACAACTTCACCGCGCCGGCCGGCAGCTTCGCGCCCAATGCCTTCGGCGTGTACGACATGCACGGCAACGTCTACGAATGGACCGCCGATTGCTTCAACGAAAACTACCTCAATGCTCCAGGCGACGGCAGCGCCGCACTGACGGGCAACTGCAAAGTGCGGCGCATCCGTGGCAACGACTGGGGCGAAGCACCGGTGTTTTCCCGCTCGGGCAACCGCAACGCGGTGTTTGCCGATGCCCGCGGCGATTGGCTGGGGTTCCGGGTCGCCCGGGATATGTAGCTCAACCTGCCGGACACGCTTTTGTGGCGAGGGAGCTTGCTCCCGCTGGGCCGGTCCGACGCTTCGGGCGCAGCGGCCCCAAGATTTTGCGGTCGCTGCGCAACCGAGCGGGAGCCAGCTCCCTCGCCACAATAATGTGTGTCAGGTGGTTCCTCGTTAAATCCCCTTTCCCTCCAATCGTTCCATAGGTGGGCGCGTCCCAACCGGCGTGCCGCCGTCCTCCAGCCCATGCGGTGAATGCCCCCGATGGCCTTCGCCCTTTTTATCTAGCAGGGAACCTCCATGAGCCAACCACAACGCGGGGTGATCACTGAATTGTTCATCCTGCTCAAACCCTTCCGGCTGATTGTCGTAGGCTCCATCCTCTTGGGCATGCTCGGTGGCCTGAGCATCACCGCCCTGCTGGCGACCATCAACGACGCGCTGAACGCCGATGCCGGGCCCTCGCCACACATGCTCGGCACCTTCGCCGGGCTTTGCGCGGCGGCGCTGCTGACCTCGATCCTGTCGGACATCGGCACCAACCATGTCGGCCAGAACATCATCGCCAGCCTGCGCAAATCCCTCGGCCAGAAAGTCCTGCTGGCACCGATCGAACAGATCGAGCGTTTTCGCAGTCATCGGCTCATCCCGATACTGACCCACGACGTCAACATGGTCAGCAACTTCGCTTTTTCCTTTGCGCCATTGGCGATTGCCTTCACCGTCACCCTCGGCTGCCTGGCCTACCTGGCCTACCTGTCATTGCCGATGTTTGCGCTGCTGCTGGTGGCATTGGTGATCGGCACGGTCATCCAGTACGTGGCGCGAGCCCGTGGCATTCGCGGTTTCGAAGCGGCCCGCGAGGCTGAAGACGCCCTGCAAAAGCACTACAGCGCGATCGCCGCCGGCGCCAAGGAATTGCGTATCCATCGGCCTCGTCGCCAACGCATGTTCAGCCAGCGCATCGAAGCCACCGCCGAGCAGATCTGCGATACCAACATCCGCTCGGTCAACACCTTCGTGGTCGCCAAGACTTTCGGCTCGATGCTGTTCTTTGTGGTCATTGGCCTGGTCCTGGCCCTGCAATCGCTGTGGCTGGGCATCGACAAGGCGGTGCTCAGCGGTTTTGTGCTGGTGCTGTTGTATATGAAAGGGCCGCTGGAATACCTGGTGATGACCTTGCCGGTGATCAGCCGCGCCAACATTGCATTCAAACGCATTGCGGAGTTGGCCGAGCAGTTCTCCTCACCGGAACCGCATCTGCTGCTCAACGATAAGAGCGTGCCCAAGCCGACGATCCAACAGCTTGAATTGCGTGACGTGCACTACGTCTTCCCGGCGGTCGACGGCAGCCAGGCCTTCGCCCTCGGACCGGTCAACCTGTCCATCGACCAGGGCGAGATCGTATTCATCGTCGGCGAGAACGGCGGGGGCAAGACCACGCTGATCAAATTGCTGCTGGGCCTCTATGCGCCCCAGGGCGGTGAAATTCTGCTCGATGGCAAGCCGGTGCTGGCTGCGCAGCGTGACGATTATCGCCAGTTGTTCACCACGATTTTTGCCGACTACTACCTGTTCGATGAACTGGTGCAAGGCGACCAGCAAGTGCCGGGGACCGCCAATCGTTACCTGGAGCGCCTGGAGATTGCCCACAAGGTCAGCATTCGCGACGGTGTCTTCAGCACCACCGATCTCTCCACCGGCCAACGCAAGCGCCTGGCCCTGCTCAACGCCTGGCTGGAAGAACGCCCGGTGATGGTCTTCGACGAATGGGCCGCCGACCAGGACCCGGTGTTCCGGCGGATCTTCTACACCGAGCTGCTGCCGGAGCTGAAGGCCCTGGGCAAGACCATCATCGTCATTTCCCACGACGACCGTTACTTCGACATCGCCGATCAGCTGGTGCGGATGCAGGCCGGTCAGGTCGTCACTGAAAAGGTCCCGGCAGCCTTCGCCTGAGCCTGCCCGACGCAATGCTGTCTACCGCGAGAACACCATGAACGAATTGCTAGATGATGATCTGCTGGCGCTGCTGCTCGATGACGCCGCCGACGATCTGCACGCGCGGTCCAACCGCAGCCGGCTGGACCGCGCGCCCTTGTCTTTCGCCCAGCAACGCTTGTGGCTGGAACAACAGCGCGACCCGACCCGGTCGGCCTACAACCTGCCACGTGCCCTGCGCCTGACGGGCGAGCTGAATGCCGATGCCCTGGAGCAAGCGCTGAATCGGGTCATCGACCGGCACGATATCCTCCGCACCGCGTTCATCGAAATCGACGGCGCCGCGACCCAGGTGGTTGAGCGCAACGCCTGCCTGGTCCTGCATCGCGAAGACCTCGCCGGGCTCGACCAGCCGACGCTTTCGCAGCGCATCGAGCAACACGCCCGGCGACCGTTCGATCTCACCCAGGCGCCGCTGATGCGGGCCACCCTGCTCAGGCTGAGCCCTGCGGAACATGTGCTGTTGCTGAATATGCATCACATCGTGTCCGATGCCTGGTCCAACACGATCCTCATGCAGGACATGACCCAGGCCTATGCCCAGGGCTTGCTGGGCGATCCGTCACCGCTGCCGCCGTTGCCCCTGCAATACGCCGACTACGCGAAGTGGCAACGCGGCGAGTACCTGCAGAGCCTGGCCTGCCGGCGCGGCGGCGAATACTGGAGCGAGTACCTGGGCCACGACCTGCCCACACTGGAACTGCCACAGGATTTTGCGCGCACCGCGAGCCAGACACACATGGCCGGCCGTGTGCAGGTGGCGCTGGCCCCGGCGATGGTCCATGCGCTCGACACGTTCTGCCAACGCCAGGGGCTGACGCCGTTCGTGGTAGCACTGGGTGCCTGGCAATTGCTGCTGGCCCGCTACAGCCGCCAGACCGACTTCACCGTCGGCGTTCCCAACGCCAACCGCAACAACCATGAAAGCCAGGACCTGGTAGGTTTTTTTGTCAGCAGCCAGGTGTACCGGGCGCGGATCGACTCGACCCGCAGCGCGCTGGATTTTCTCCGCGATTTGCGCGCGCAGTCCCTCGCCGCCCTGGAGCATGCCGATTACCCGCTGGAATTGATCCTCGATCAACTGGGCGCCAACCCGCTGTTTCAGGTCCTGTTCAACTGGCGCACCGGGTCACAGGCGGCGTCGCTGCCAAGTCCGGAGCAATTCATGCTGGAGTTTCTCGACACCGGCGAAAACCAGGCCAAGTTCGACGTGTCGCTGGATGTCGACTATTCACAACAGCAGACCGTGGCGACCTTCGAATACAGCCGTGACCTGTACCGCACACAAACCATCGAGCGCATGGCCGAGCATTGGCAGAACCTGCTGCGCGGCCTGATCGAAACGCCCGGCTGCGCCCTCGGCGAGCTACCGTTGTTGAGCACCGATGAACAGCGGCTGACCCTGAACGACTGGAACCGTCGGCCGACCCGGTTGCGCCAGGAAGAGTGCCTGCACCAGGTGATCGAAACCCACGCCGCCAACACCGCAGAGGCGATAGCGCTGACGTTCGAAGGGCAGCACATAAGCTATGCCGAGCTCAATCGACACGCCAACCAATTGGCCCATCGTTTGATCGAACAAGGCGTCGGGCCCGACGTACTGGTCGGCATCGCGGTAGAACGCACGCCACGGATGATCATCGGCCTGCTGGCGATTCTCAAGGCCGGCGGCGCCTACGTACCGCTGGACCCGGCCTACCCGGCCGATCGCCTGGCCTATATGATCGAGGACAGCGGCGTCAGGCAGATACTGACCGAGGCCCACCTGCTTGATTCGCTGGCGCTGCCCGCCGGCGTCGACTGCCTGTTGCTGGATCCGGTCGATGCCGTCAGCACCTACCCCGAACACAATCCGCACGTGCCGATGGATCCGGACAACCTGGCCTACGTGATCTACACCTCCGGCTCCACCGGCAAACCCAAAGGCGCACTGCTCGCGCACCACAACGTCAGCCGATTGTTCCAGGCCACCGACCATTGGTTCGGTTTCGACCAGCAGGACGTGTGGTGCCTGTTTCACTCCTACGCCTTCGATTTTTCCGTGTGGGAGATCTTCGGTGCCCTGCTGCATGGCGGCCGACTGGTCATCGTGCCCCACGCCGTGAGCCGGGCGCCCGAGGATTTCTACGCCCTCGTCTGCCAGGAAAAGGTCACGGTGCTCAACCAGACCCCATCGGCATTCAAGTCGTTGCTGCAAGTGGCCTGCGACCCTCAACAGACGCTCGTCCACCGCTTGCGACAAGTGATTTTCGGCGGTGAAGCGATTGATGTGCAGAGCCTGCGCCCCTGGTTCGAACGTTTCGGCGACCAGACACCACAATTGATCAACATGTACGGCATCACCGAAACCACGGTGCATGTCACCTGGCGGCCGCTGTCGTTGCAGGATTTGCATGGCGAGGCCGCCAGCCCCATCGGCGAGCCCATCGTCGATCTGTCCTGGTATTTGCTCGATGCGCACCTGAACCCGGTGCCCAAGGGTTGCATCGGCGAGCTGTATGTCGGTCGCGCGGGCCTGGCCCGTGGTTACCACCAGCGCGCCGACCTGACCGCCAGCCGTTTCATTCCAGACCCGTTCGACCCACTGCCGGGCGGACGCCTGTACCGCACCGGGGACCTGGCCCGCTACCTCTGCGACGGCAGCATCGAATACATCGGACGCCTCGATCATCAGGTCAAGATCCGCGGCTTCCGCATCGAGTTGGGCGAGATCCAGGCGCGCCTGCAAATGCTCTCGGCGGTCCGCGATTGCGTGGTGTTGACCCATGAAGGCCCGGGCGGCCTGCAATTGATCGCCTACGTCATCCCGACGCAACCGGCCTCGGCCGGGTTGCGCGAAGACCTGCTCACTGCGCTGAAAACGCAGATGCCGGACTACATGGTGCCCAGCCATCTGTTATTCATCGATCACTTGCCGCTCAATGCCAACGGCAAGCTCGATCGCAAGGCCTTGCCGGAACCGGACGCCGACCTCCGGCATTCGACCTACGTGGCGCCCCGCACGCAGTTGGAACAGGCCCTGGTGCAACTCTGGCAACAGTCGCTGAAGGTCGAGCGCGTGGGTATCAGCGACAGTTTCTTTGAGCTGGGTGGGCATTCGATCCTGGCGATCGAGCTCATCGCCAGCCTCAAGGCACGCCTGAACCACACGGTGCGCCTGCAAGAACTGCTGGCCAACCCGAGCATCGCCGAACTGGCCCGGTTCATTTCGCAAAAACACCGCGAGCAGACGCAGTGCCTCGTCGCCCTGAACAACGCGCCCGCCAGCGCACCGCAGCTGTTCTGCCTGCACCCCAGCGGGGGCATCGTCTTCTGCTACCAGCCACTGGCGCGCAAACTGCAAAATCGCGCACGCACCTTCGGCGTCATGCACCGCGGCTTCAGCGAACCCCATGCGGGCCCCGAGGCCTGGCACCAGATGATTGCCGACTACAGCCAGGAAATCGTCTCGGCTCAGCCAGAGGGTCCGTATTACCTGATGGGATGGTCCCTGGGCGGGGCGATTGCCCTGGACATCGCGGCAACCCTGGAAAGCCAGGGTCATACGGTGGGTTTCCTGGGGCTGGTGGACAGTACGATTCCCGAGCACCTGTATCCCGCGACGTTGCCGCGTCATCGGGAACTGCTTGCGGAGGAAAAAACCGACCCGGCCTCGCAGGATCTGCATGAGGCAATCGAGTATTTCGATCTGCTGTTCCCTGCTCTTACGGAACGCACCGCGGCCTTTCGACGGGAACACCCTGACAGCTCGGTCAAGGCTTTCCACGAGTGGGCCGCCGGGCAGATCGAGCCTGAGCGAGGCGACTTGCTGTCGGTCGTGCAGAGCGTCAAGGAAGAGGTCATGAATGCCCAGGCGTTTTCGGTGCATGACCGGTTGCTGGAGGCCTTTGAGGGGTTCGCTTTCAAGCCGGTACGGGTACGTCCCAGCTGCTGGTGGACCGAGGCAGAGAAAACACCGCAAGAGCTGGCGTTTTGCGAGGCGTTAGTCAGGGAACATAGCTTGACTGGCGAGTTGCAGTGTTCAGTGCGTTCTCCGTTGCGCCATAGGGGCATGATCTTTGATGAAGGGTTGCTTGATTCGTTGGTTGAGGTGTTTTTGGGGAACCTGGCGGGGTAGCGCTTGAGCGAATGCCGGGGACTCTTCGCGTGCCTGCTCGCGAAGGCGGAGTATCAGTCAATGAAGATGTTGAATGTGCCGGCCCCTTCGCGAGCAAGCTCGCTCCCTCAGTGACTCCCTGTGGATCGTGAAATCTGTTCTGTCGAAAATCCAATGTGGGAGCGAGCCTGCTCGCGAAGGCGGAGTGTCAGTCGATGAAGATGTTGGATGTGCCGGCCCCTTCGCGAGCAGGCTCGCTCCCACGGTGATTCCCTGTGGGCCGTGAGATCTGTATCTGTCGAAAATCCAATGTGGGAGCGAGCTTGCTCGCGAAGGCTGAGTGTCAGTCGATGAAGATGTTGGATGTGCCGGCCCCTTCGCGAGCAGGCTCGCTCCCACGGTGATTCCCTGTGGGCCGTGAGATCTGTATCTGTCGAAAATCCAATGTGGGAGCGAGCTTGCTCGCGAAGGCTGAGTGTCAGTCGATGAAGATGTTGGATGTGCCGGCCCCTTCGCGAGCAGGCTCGCTCCCACAGAACGAACGCGGACCCCAGCAAGAGCCAGGTCGGCTATAAGGCCGCCTCGCGGTGGACGTTGATTTCGGCGCCCCGTTAACCACGCTGGCCGAACGCAGGCATTGTGGAGTGGGCATCCCGGCAAGGATGCCGGGATAGCCGCGCTGGGCCAGGGATGGCCCTTCGCGGCGGCCCACGGAGCAATGCCGGAGTGAGGGCATGCCGAGCCTAGGCGAGGCACCGAGTGGTGGGGCAAAAGCGTTTTGCTTACTTTTACGCTTCATAAAAGTGAGTCGCTGTAAAAGCGAAACCGCCAGCGGCCATAACCAAAGAAATAGATATGCACAAAAAAAACCGACCCGCAAAACCACAGCGGATCGGCCTTCCGCCTTAGATCAGATCAAAACTGCGGTGTATATTTCACGGTAAACATCAAATTCCTAGGATCGCCGAAGTTGTTGTTACCGTTGATCTGGTTGTAAGCCGGCGTGATGTACGTCTTGTCAAACAGGTTGTTGGCATTGACCGCCAACCCGATCTCCGGCGTCAACTGATAGCCGACACGGGCATTCCACACGGTGTAACCCGGTACGTCATAGTTGAGGTCGAAGACCTGCGTATGGCTTTGGGTAGTGAAGCCCAGGCCCGCATTGACACGGTTCCAGTCACCGGTGAATTGGTAATTGCCCCACACCCGGAGCATGTGTTTCGGCGTCCAGGTACTGAAGACACTGCCTTCGTTATCCGGATCTTTCAGGTACTTGGTGGTGTTGTAGGTATAGCCCGCGAACAGCTGCAGATTGTCGATCACCTCACCGCTGATTTCGGCCTCGATGCCCTGGCTACGCACCTTGCCCGAGGCTGTCGAGCAACCGAAGCCACCACATCCCGAACCGCCGTCATTGACCGCACGGTTTTCATGGTCGTAGCGGAAGACAGCCAGGGAAGTATTGACCCGACCGTCCATCAATTCACCTTTAAGACCCACTTCATAGTTGGTGCCGATGACGGGCTTGAGCACGGAACCGTTGGCATCAACGTTGGTCTGCGGCTGGAACACGTCGGTGTAACTGGCGTACACCGCCCACTCACGACTCAAATCGTAGACGATACCGGCGTATGGCGTGACCTCCCCCGTCTCACTTCCAGTGCTCGGCGCATTGGGGGTAATACCGGTTGCCCGTTCCGTTTTCGACTTGTAGCTGAAGTCATACCAGCTGACCCGGGAGCCGAGGATCAGCGTCAGGTCGTCCACCGGCTTGACGCGCCAGGTACCGTATATGCCTTTCTGGCGAATGTCGTACTTGCTCAGTGTGCCCATGCCACCCGGGCTATTGATCAGGCCCTCATAGCTGATGTCCGGACGGTTGTTGTCGAGGTCGAAGATATTGTCGGTGCTGCTGTTGAAGGTCCGGGCGTATTTGTCGTCCGTCTCCAGCTGGGAGTAGTTGCCGCCGAGCATGACCTCCTGCTCCATCGACAGGGCTTCGAACTTGCCGACCAGGTTCATGTCCAGACCCACTTTGGTGGACTGGAAGTCAGTCACGAAGTCGGCATATTGCACGCGGCTGCCATCCGGCAGCAGGCCGCCAGGACTTTGCGTGCGCTGGTTTTTCGCCTGGTTGTCTTCGGTCATCTGCACGGCACCGACCTTGAACGCCCAATCCTCGTTGAAGCGATGCTCCAGGTCGGCGTACAGCGTGGTGACGTCGATATCGGAACGGTTCCAGCGCGCGCCGGTGTAGGTCGAGCGCGACACGTCCGGCATCGAGCCATCGGCGTAGCGTGGCAGGCCGCGGATGTTGCCACGCGACTCGCCATTGGATTGGCTGGCCGCGAAGCCCAGGGTGGTGTCTTCGCTCAGGTCGATGTCCAGCGAGCCGTAGAGCGAGTGGGTCTTGTTCCAGGCATGATCGACGAAGGAATTGCTCTGGTCTTCGTCGGCGACGATACGGCCGCGGATGTTGCCGGCCTCGTTCAGCGGGCCGCCGGCGTCCAGTTGCAGGCCGTAGTGGTCCCAGGAGCCGGCCTTGCCGGTCAGGGTAACGGTCGGGGCGCTCTGGCCACGCTTGCGCACCAGGTTGACGGCGCCGCCGGGGCTGCCGGTGCCTTGCAGCAGGCCGGACGCACCACGGAGGATTTCCAGGCGGTCGAAGAAAATCAGGTCCTGGGTCGCCCAGTTGCCCAGCGAGTAGGTGTTACGCGGGATCGGCACACCGTCGTACTGCCAGTCATCGATCTGGAAGCCGCGCGACGAGAGGATCATGCCCTGACCGACGCCCTGCAGGCCGACGACGCCGGTGGTCTGGTTGACGGCGTCCTTGAGGCTGACCAGGTTCTGGTCATCCATCTGCTTGCGCGTCATCACCGTGATCGACTGCGGAATCTCCTTCAGGGTATGAGTGCCCTTGCCGATGGTCACCGCATTACTGGTGTACGAGTTGCTGCCTTCGGTGGTGGCCTCCGGCTGCTGCGCGTTGATGGTGGTCGCGCCCAGTTCCAGACCTGCGCCGGAGCCCTTTACCAGCATCAGGGTATTGCCCTCGAGGCTGTGGCGCACGCCGGTGCCCTTGAGCAATTCGGTGATGGCCGCTTGCGGGCTCATCTTGCCGCTGACGCGATTGCTTTTCAGGCCGGCCAGTTCGTCGGCGTTATAGATCACTTGTTGGTTGGTCTGCTCGCCGAACGCTTTTAATGCCTGCGGCAGCGGTTGCGCAGGGATGTTGATGCTGACGTTTTCAGCCATCACCTGGGCGCTCAATGGCAACACGCAGACCAGACCCAGGCCCGTCAACACCCGGCGCGAACGCAGGCCGCGGGACATGACCAATGCCTTGAACAGCGGTTTCAACTCATGAATTGCCGACATCGTGCTCTCTATTATTGGTAGAAGAAAAGTCCATGGGGGCCGAAGGGCCTGCCGCTCGCCAGCACGGTGTACCTGCTGACCGACCCCTCCCCGGGTACGGTCATCCGGCTGGACGACAGCTAAATTTTTCCTGGACACAACCGGCGCCTGGGCAGCCCTGCCCGAGCCGATTTGCCCGCATACCTAAGTAAGACGCAGCACCTGGGAAAAACCGGAATGAGTTTATTTATCATTCGCGCAAAAGCTCGAAAAAAAGCCGATGCGAACGGGCACCGGCCTCTTGTTGATTGAAGCGATCGTTCCTACGCGGAGCGTGGGAACGATCTCCATTTCAGCGGCCTTGCGCAGCCTTGGCGGCTTGCAGCTGTTGAGCCTGTTCGGTCAGGCGGGCCTTTTCCTCGGGACTCAGCGCTTCCATGCGCAAACGCACCTGAGCGATTTTTTCCAGTTGCCCCGGACTGCCCTCCACCGCTCGCAAGGCCATGGCCAGGGACGCCACGGTCGGATGATCGAAGACCAGCCCAGGATGGATGTCGCACTGCAACAACTTGCGAATGCCGGCCACCAGCTTGATCACCAGCAGCGAATGGCCGCCGGCGGCGAAGAAGTCGCGCTCGATGCCCAATCGTTCAAGCCCAAGCAATTGAGCCATGCGCGCGGCCAGCAGCTGCTCCAGCGCATCGCGGGGCGCGGCATCCTCCTCATCGCTGATCGCGACCGCCAACTGCTGCAGCGCCTTGCGATCGATCTTGCCGTTGGCCAGCCGAGGGAAACGTTCGATCAGTTGCAGCTGCTGCGGCACCATCACGCCGGGCAGGCGCGCGCTCAGTTCGGCGCGCACGGCGTCGAGCACGCCCGAAGACAGGCCTTGCCGGGGCACGACAAATGCCAACAAGCCCTGCTCGCCGGGCAATACCAGCGCTTCGGCCACCTGCGGTACACGTAGTAGCTCGGCCTCGATTTCCGCCAGTTCGATGCGGAACCCGCGCACCTTGACCTGTTGATCGCGGCGACCGTGCAACTGGATCCCACCGTCCGGGCGATAACGCGCCAGGTCGCCAGTGCGGTACAGGCGCTGCGCCGGGTCGAACGGGCTCGGGATGAACGTCTGCTCGTCCGCCTTGGCATTCACGTAACCCCGGCACAACTGCGCACCGCCCAGGTACACCTCGCCCAGCACACCCACCGGCGCCAGGCGCCTGTCAGCGTCCAGCACGTAGACCTGGTTATTGCCCAGCACCTGGGTCAGCGCCGAACAATCATCGGCAGCACCGTCCAGCGCCAACCGATGGATCATCACTCCGACCGTGGCTTCGGTCGGCCCATAGTGGTTGAACACCCGGCAATCGCTGCGCAACCGGGCGATACGCTCGACCAGCGTTGGCGCAATCGGCTCGCCGCCAAGTACCAGGACGTGCGGCAGCGTCGCCTGCTCACTGTCGAGCAACGCCGCGAGGTGCGACGGCACGATTTTCAGGCAGTCGATCTGTTGTTCTCGCAGGAACCCGGCAAAGAGCGCGCCGTCCTGCATCTGTTCATCACTGGCCACATGCAAGGTCGCGCCATTGAACAACGCGCCAAACAGCGCCGTATTGCCCAGGTCCGCCGCCACGGTAGAGCTCAAAGCGACGTGTTTGCACTGGCTCAGCCCCAACGCCTGGCTGGCCTGGGCGGTGTAGTTGAGCAATTGCCGATGCTCGATCGCCACGCCCTTGGGCACGCCGGTGGAGCCTGAGGTGAACAACACATAGGCAATGTCATTGCCCTTGGTCGTGAGGGCCGGCAACGGCGTGCTTGAAGGACGATCAAGCTCGGCGATTGCCAGCGCCTTGAACGGCTGCGCCTGCCAGGCAGGAAAATGCGTTGCATCGGTGAGCAACACAGCGGCGCCGGCCTGCTCCAGCATCAACGCCTGACGGGCCTGGGGC
The DNA here is from genome assembly GCF_051132075.1 of Pseudomonas sp. R3-56. Taxonomy (NCBI): domain Bacteria; kingdom Pseudomonadati; phylum Pseudomonadota; class Gammaproteobacteria; order Pseudomonadales; family Pseudomonadaceae; genus Pseudomonas; species Pseudomonas sp. R3-56. The sequence continues at coordinate 4,331,269 of NZ_CP071657.1, forward strand.
CACTGGATATCCAGCGGCAGATAAGCCGCGCCGATGCGCCAGCTTGCCAGCATCGCGATCACCAGTTCCGCCGAGCGCGGCAAGGCCAAGGCAACAATCGACCCTTCGCCCAGGCCCTGGTCCATGAGGCCCTGGGCGAAGCGCTCGACCTGATCTTTCAGTTGACCGTAGCTCAGCGATTGACCAGCGTCGCTCAGGGCGATGGCGTCCGGCGTCTGCAGCGCCAGCTCGGCGATGCGCTGCGGCAGGTAACGGTTATCCACCAATGCCTGCATCGCCGGGTTGATCGCCCGCAAACGCTGCTCCTCGGTGTCGCCGAGCAAGTTGAGCTGCGCCAGTGGCGTGTGCGCAGCCACGAGGATCGAGGCCAGCAGCACCTCGTATTGTTCGAGCACGCTGCGGACCGCGGCTTGCGAATAACCCGAGCGGGCGTAGCGGAGGTCGACCGCAACCAGTTGTTGGGTGTCGTCCAGTTGAATCTGCAGCAGCAGTTCGAACGCATCCCGCCCAGGCAAGGGCTCAGTCGCCCACGTCAGGCCAGCGCTGCTGCGAACAGAATTTGCCGGGGCAATCGCGAAGCCATAGGCCGGATACGCCGCCTCCGACGCCAGTTCCGGCGTCCAGTATTCCTGCCAGGTGCGATGGGCTTCGAGACGCGTCGCCAGCTCCGCCAGCCACTCGCTGAACGGCGCGTCGGCAGGCAATGGAACGCAAAGCGGCAGGTTTTTTTCGAACACGCCGAAGGCATTGGCGAAGTAGTCATAGTCGCCACGGCTGTCGTGGCGCACGCCGACCAGCGCTTGCTCAAGGCCACCCAGGCGTCCCAGCAGCACCCACCATGCGCCTTGCAGCAACGTCGCCAGCGGTTGGCCGAGCTGCTCGGCCAACCGTTGCAAGGCATCGCGTCGGGCCGGCTCGAAGATCAGCGAAATCTGCGCATCGGCTGTTCCAGCACCAGCACGACGCGCAGCCAGCCATGGCGTGTCGATCGCCGTCTGCAGGCCGTGCAAATGCTGCTGCCAGTAATTTCTTGCAGTGCCGGCATCTTCATCCAGCACCACTTCGCTGCGCCACTCCAGGTACTGGGCAAACTCGCCGGGCGCCTCTTCCTCCGCCACATCGCCGGCGTAAGCCTGCCGTAGCTGTTCAAGCAGCAGGTTCATCGACGGCGCATCCGCGCTGTGGCGGGCGACGCCCAGCAGCAGTTGCCATTGCCGAGACGCCAGACGATAAAGCACCGCCTGGACACTGGCCGATTCGCCGAGCACAAAAGCCCGGCCGAGCGTCTCGCTGATCTGCGCCCGGACTTCCTCGGCCGGTTGTTCGCTGGCTTGTATCGTCAGTGGGAAGCGTCCCGCATGGGCCACCTGACGCAAACCGTGGAAACCGCCGACCTTGGTCAGTCGCGCGAGCAACATCGGCTGCTGCGCCACCAGCGTGTCGAAGGCGACCTGCAATCGCTGCGGGTCGAGATCACCGTCGATGACCACGTTCAGCCAACGCAAGGCCTCGCCGCAGGTCACCGTGCCCGACAGCTGCTCAAGTGCCCGTTGCTGCTCGGGCGTCAGGGCGAAACCCGCTTCCTGCGTGTCCATCGTCACCTCGTTCATGCTCCGCTTTCCTCGGTATTGAATGCGCCACGGACCGATCGCCCGGCGCCCGCTGGACGCTCCAGGCTGGCGTGGTCGTACATATCGCCCATGGCGACGACGATCTTGCGCGGCCCCTCGTACGGGTCGCGGGCGTGGGCCACGAGCATGTTGTCCAAGAGGATCACGTCACCTTTCTGCCAGTCGAAACGCACCGCGCAGGCTTCGTACAACTCACCGATACGCGCCATCACCTCGTCTTCGATCGGCGTGCCGTCGCCGTAGTACACGTGCCGGGGCATGCGCTCCAGGCCGTACATCGACAACAGGTCCTGGCGCACGTCCGGCTCCAGCCAATGGATGTGATGCAGTTGCACCTGGTTGAAGAAGGATTTTTCCCCGGTGATCGGGTGTGTGATGATCGCCGGCCCCGGCGTGCGGGTCTGCAGTTCATCGTTATCGAGCCAGCGCCACTGGATGCCGCCGGCCCGGCAGCGGGCCTCCACTTCAAGGCGATCCTCGGTCTTGAAGAAGTGCTGCCACGACACGTCGAGTTTGTCGGTGAAGGTGCGCACGTACAGCAAACCCTTGTCTTCGAACTTCTCGCGAAGGTCCGTCGGCAGCTTTTCGTACATCAGGCGGCAATCCACCACCGGGGTCGCGCCGCCCACGGGTGCGGCCTGCTCGCAATAGAACATCTGCTTGCGCGGCCAGCGGTCCTGGTGGGAGCTCTCGTTGTGAAACAGGATCATCTTGCGTTCCGGGTACGGCGTGGACCGGTAGGTGTTCTTGCCGCCTTCCTTCTTCGGCAGGTCGCCGTACTGGCCGTACAGCCCCGGCTGGATCGCTTCGGCGAACGCTTCGAAGCCCTGGATACCGTCCAGTTCGAAGCCACGGAAGAGGATGCCGGCGTGCTCGGCCAGCTTCTGCTCGATCAACGGTCGGTTCTGCCGGATCCACTCGATGACGTCCAGGTGCGGCTCGCCAGGCTCCAGCATCAGTGGGAAACGCTGGGGCGCCGCCACCAGCGATTCGCGCACCAACGCCGGACGTGGCCGCGCGGCCGGGGTCGCCGAACGCTTGAGAAACTTGCCCAGTTTGTCGGCCTTGGGCCCCGGGACGTTGGCAGGCGTGGCGGCTGCCGCCACGTTGTCGACTGGCATGCTGATAGCTCCCAATTGAATGTCCTGATCAGCGACGATCTGTTCCAACAGGGCCGTCCAGGCCCGGATCAGGTACTGGATGCGCTCATGTCCGAACAAGCTTGTGGCGAATTGCCAATTACCGCGCAACTGCCCTTCTTCTTCGTCAACGAACAATGCCATGTCGAATTTAGAATGGTTCTGCAGCGCCGGCAGGAACTCGACGCTCAAGCCGGCCATGGAACGCGTGCGCACCGGCACGTTGTTCATCACGAACAACACCTGCAGCAATGGGTTCATGCCCTTGTGTCGCGGCACGCCCGAGGCCTCGACGATCTGGTCGAACGGCAGGTCCTGATGTTCCAGCGCGCCGAGCAGATGGTCCTGGGTCTGTGCCAGGAACCGGCTGAAGACCACATCGGCGGCAAAGTGCGAACGCAACGGCAGGACGTTGACGAAGAAACCGATCAGGCGCTCCAGCTCGGGTTGCTCGCGCCCGGCCACGTCAGCACCGACGACAAGATCCTGCGCGTCGCAGAGGCGATGCAACAACACCTGGAACGACGCCAGCAACGTGCTGTACAGCGTGACGCCGGCCGCGCTCGACACCCGGCGCAACGCCGCGCTCAGCCCGGCAGGCAGCTCGAACTGCAGCGCATCGCCGGCAAAGGAGGCCGTCTGGCCGCGTGGATTGTCCAAAGGCAAATCAAGACGCCCGTGGTAACCGTCGAGCCGCTGCTTCCAATAATCGCCCTGGCGCGCCAGCACGCCTTGGTCTTCCAGCGCCTGCTGCCACAAGGCGAAGTCATGGTATTGGACCTCCAGCGGCGCGAGCGGCATGGGCTCGCCGCGCAGGGACGCTTCGTAGATCTGCACCAGTTCATTGATCAACAGCCCCATCGACCAGCCATCGGAAATGATGTGGTGCATGGCGTACAACAACACGTGTTCGGTCGGCCCCAGGCGCAGGATCCGCCCGCGCAGCAGTGGCGCCTGCTCCAGGTCAATCGGGGTACTGGCGTTGTCCAGGATCGCCTGGGCCACTTGCTCCTGCCGGGCACCGGGCGACAACTGGGACAGATCGACCAGCGGGAAATCCAGCCGGACCTCATCGGCAATCAGCGCCAGCGGATCGCCTTCGTCATCCTGAACATACGCGGTGCGCAGCACGGCGTGACGGCGTGTCACTTCGGCAAAGCTGCTCATCAGCCGCTCGACGGACAACTCGCCGCACAACCGCAGCGCCATGGGCATGCCATAGGCGGAGGTGCCGCCGGCCAGCTGCTCGGCGATCCACAACCGTCGCTGCACCAGCGACAGCGGTGCCGATTGCCGTGGCCCATGGGCCTTGAGTCGGACCTGGCTGGAATCGCCGGCCCGCTCCGCGCCGTCGCCGGTCTCGCTCATCAGTGCCGCCAGTGCCTTGAGTTGCGGATGGTCGAACAGGTCGCGCAGGCTCAGCGGATAACGCGTGAGCTTTCGCAGCCGGGATACGGCCTGCGTCGCCAGCAAGGAGTGACCGCCGCGCTCGAAGAAATGGTCGTTGCGCCCGACCTGTTCCACTTCCAGCACTTCTTGCCAGATGCCGGCGATCCGGTGCTCCAGCTCGTTGGCCGGCGCCTCGTAACCGCCCTGTGAAGATCCGGTTTCGATGCTCGGCAAGGCCTTGCGGTCGAGCTTGCCGTTGGGGGTCAGCGGCAGGTGGTCGAGGAACAGCCAGTGGGCCGGGATCATGTAGTCGGGCAGGTGCGCCTTGAGATTGGCCTTGAGTTGATCGCGCAGAGTATTCGCGTCGGTCGAAGCAACCACGTAAGCCACCAACTGCTGCCCGCCCGGCCCTTCCTGGGCCAGCACGGCGACGTCGCTTACCTCGGCTTGCTGCAACAGCCGCGCCTCGATTTCCCCCAGCTCGATGCGGAAGCCGCGGATCTTCACCTGATGGTCGAGTCGGCCCTGGTATTCGAGCACGCCATCGGCGCGATAGCGGCACAGGTCACCGGTGCGATACAGGCGTTCGCCGGTGGTCGAGAACGGGTTCGGCACGTACTTTTCGGCGGTCATCGCCGCGCGCCCGAGATAACCCCGGGTGATGCCCGCGCCGCTCAGGTACAGCTCCGCCGAGACGCCTTGCGGCACCGGTTGCAGGTTGGCGTCGAGCAGGTAACTGGCGGTGTGCTTGAGCGGGCGACCAATGTTCGCCGTGCCGCCGGCGGTGCGGCGGGTCCAGGTGGAATAGGTGGTGTCTTCCGAGGGGCCGTACAGATCGTAGACATGCTCAACCCCCACACTTACCTGTGGGAGCGAGCCTGCTCGCGAAAGCGCTGGGTCAATCGATGATGGGGTGACTGACGGGACGCCTTCGCGAGCAGGCTCGCTCCCACAGTCGGGAGATCCAAGGTGGGGATGCGAGTACAGGCTGTCCACCAGACTCTGCTTCAGCGGCTCACCGGCCAGATTGATGATGCGCACGCTGTCCGGGATCTCGCCGCTGCGCTGCAACGCGGCGATCGCCGAGGGCACGGTGTTGATCAGGCGTACCTGATCGCGGGCCGGCAGGTGCGGCAGTTCCAGGGCGTTGCGGGCGATGATCAGCGAACCGCCGTTGGCAAGGGTGACAAACAGCTCCCACACCGACAGGTCGAAGCACACCGAGGTTGAAGCGAGTACGCCCTGGATGTCGTCGCGGCTGTAGACGGTTGTGGACCAGTCGATCAGCGCCAGCACGTTGCGATGGGCGATGGCCACGCCCTTGGGTTTGCCGGTGGAACCGGAGGTGTAGATGACGTAGGCCAGGTTGTCTGGGGTGACCGTTGTGCCCGGTGCGTTAAAGGGATATGAGCTCAACTCAATCCGGTCCAGCATCAGCACTTCGGTCCCCGCCGGAACCGTCAGCGTCTGCGCCACCGCCTGCTCGGTCAGCAACACCCGCGCACGGCTGTCCTCAAGCATGTAGGCCACGCGCTCGGCCGGGTAATCCGGGTCCAGCGGCACGTACGCGCCACCGGCCTTGAGCACCGCCAGCAAGGCGATCAGCAATTGCTCGGACCGCGGCATCGCCACGCCTACCCGCACCTCCGGACCGACGCCCAGTTCGATGAGTTTGTGGGCCAGACGATTGGCGCGGCCGTCCAGTTCGCTGTAGCTCAGGCGCGTGTTGGCAAAAGTCACTGCTAGGGCATCCGGCGAAGCGTCGGCCTGATGCGCAATGACCTCATGAATGCACAGGTCTTGTTCGAACGGCGCATCGACCGGGTTCCAGTCATGGGTCAAACGCTGATGCTCATCGAATTCCAGCATCGACAGTTCACCCAGGCAGCGCTCGCCATTGGCGCTCATCTGCCCGAGCAACTGCGCCAGATGCGCCGCCAGCTGCTCAACCGTATCCGGCGCAAAGCTCGCCCGTTGATAACTCATGTGCACCGACAACTGCCGCTCCAACCCCACCAGCAGCGTCAACGGATAGTTGGTCTGCTCCTGAGTCACTGGCGAACCAAAACGTAAACCGTCTGGCGCGCCCTGCTCCAGCGCCTGGGCGATCGGGTAGTTCTCGAACACCAGCAGGCTGTCGAACAGCGCGTCGCCGCCCTGCCCGGCCCAGCGCTGGATGTCCAGCAACGCGGTGTGCTCGAACTCGCGCAAGGCCAGGTTCTGCGCCTGCACCGCTTGCAGCCAGCTGTCCAAGGTCTGCTCGGCCCGAGGGCTGGCGATCACTGGCAAGGTGTTGATGAACAGACCGATCTGCTGCTCGATGCCGGGCAAGTCCGCCGGACGCCCGGCCACGGTCGCCCCGAAGGCCACCGTTTCTCGACCGGTGTAGCGCTGCAACAGCAGCAGCCACGCCGCTTGCACCAGTGTGTTGACGGTGACTTTCGAGGCGCGGGCGAAAGCTTCCAGGCGACGGGTCGACGCTTCGTCCAGCACGTGGATATGATCGCCGTAACCACTGCCCATGTCGGCCGGTTTGGCCACCGCATCGGCCAATCGTGTCGGCGCCTCCAGCTGTTGCAGCGCCGGTTTCCAGAACGCTTCGCTGGCCGCCGCGTCCTGGCGTTGCAGCCAGGCGATGTAGTCGCGGTAGCGGCTGCCGGACACCGCAACGGATTGACCGCTGTAGCGTTGCAGCACTTCGCCGAGCAATTGCGAATTGCTCCAGCCGTCCATCAGGATGTGATGGCTGGTGTAGATCAAGTGATAACGCTCCTGCGCCACGCGCACCATCACCAACCGCAACAACGGCGCCGCATCCAGGGCAAAACCTTGCTCGCGCTGGGCCGTTGCGAGGGCGTTCAGGTGCTCAGGCAGGTCAGCCTGCGTACGTGCGTCATGCAACTGCAACGCGACCTCTACGCGCTTGTGCACCACCTGCACTGCACGCTTGAAATCACCCTCCCAGACAAAACCGCTGCGCAGCACGTCGTGGGCGTCGGTCGCCGCTTGCCAGGCCTGGCGGAAGCGCTCGACGTCCAGCCCTTCGACATCCACGCGCACCTGGTTGATGTAGTGGCCGGCCTGCTGCTCGTATAACGTGTGGAACAGCATGCCCTGCTGCATCGGTGACAGCGGATAGATGTCCTCCACGTCGCGCGCCACCAGCGGCAAGGCGTCCAACTGTTGCTGTTGCAATCCGGCCAGGGGGAAGTCCGACGGCGTGAACCCGTGGTGCCGCGGCTCGCAACAGTGGTCGATCAATGCCTGCAATTCCCCAGCGTAATCCTCGGCCAGCGCCTGGATCGTCGCTTCATCGAACATTTGCGAGCTGAACGTCCAGTCGATGCTCAACTCGCCGGCATAGACGCTGCCGTTGAGCGTCAGCCAGTTGTCCAGCGGCGCCAACGGACTCTGCGCCGCGCCCGCCGATTCGCTGGCCGGGACAAACAGGCCGTCGGCGTCGTCGGCAAAGCCGCTGTCGAACTGGCCCAGGTAGTTGAATGTGATGCGCGGCACCGGCAGCGCCGCGAGGGTGCGCCGCGTCGGTTCATCGCCCAGGTAACGCAACACGCCGAAGCCGAGCCCTTTGTCTGGGATCGCCCGCAGTTGCTCCTTGATGACCTTGATCGAACTTTCCATGGTCGCCGTCGGGGCCAGGCGCACCGGGAACAGGCTGGTGAACCAACCGACGCTGCGGCTCAGGTCGACATCCTCGAACAGCGCCTCACGGCCATGGCCCTCCAGCTGAATCAAGGTCGAGGCCTGGGAAGTCCAACGGCCGATCACCCGGGCCAGCGCGGTCAACAGCAGATCGTTGACCTGGGTGCGATAAGCCGCCGGCGCTTGCTGCAGCAGGCGTCGCGTCTGGTCCTTGTCCAGCCGCGTCTGGACCTGGGCCGCGTGGCACCTGCGCAAATCGCCCCCTGGGCGGTCGCAAGGCAAGTCATGACCGGCGCCTTGCAGTTGCTCTTGCCAATACTTCAGCTGGGACTGCAACGTCGCGCTGCCGGCATGCGCCTGCAACCGTTGCGCCCAGGTCTGCGCAGCCGTGGTCTTGGCCGGCAACGCTGGCGTCTGGCCGGCCTGCAACTGCTCGTACGCCTGTTGCAGGTCTTCCAGCAGTACACGCCAGGACACGCCGTCCACCACCAAGTGATGGATCACCAGCAGCAGTCGCTGGCTGCCGTCGGCCAGGCTCGCCAGCACTCCGCGCAGCAGCGCGCCATCTTGCAGGTCGAGGCTGCGTTGGGCTTGTTCGGCCAGGCGTTCAAGGGCCGGCGCATCGGCCACCTCGGCGGTCCACAACAGCGGCGAGCGCTGCCAGAGCGTGCGCTGTTCGGCCAAGGTATTGTGGCGAGCGGTCCAGGTGCCTGCCTCGCAGACGAAGGCCAGGTGCAACGCATCGTGATGCTCGACCAGGGCCTGCAACGCCTGCTCCAGATGTGCGGCATCCACGGCGCGCAAGCTCTTGAGCAACACCGACTGGTTCCAATGATGAGGCTCGGCCATGGCCTGTTCGAAGAACAACTGCTGGAACGGCAGCAATACCGTCTGCCCGACCACCGGGCCCTGATCGATGACCGGCCCGTTGTCTCCGGTCGTTGCCACCCCGGCGAGGCCCTGGATGGTCTGGTGCAGGAACAGGTCCTTGGGACTGAAATGAATCCCGGCCTGACGGGCGCGACTCACCACCTGGATGGAAATGATCGAATCGCCGCCCAGCTCGAAGAAATTGTCGGTCTGCCCTATGCGTTCGCGCCCGAGCACGCTTTGCCAGATCGCGGCCAAAGTGTTTTCCACGGCGGTGACCGGGGCACTGTAGCTCTTCGGGCTGGCGCTCGGATCGGCCTTCGGCAGAGCCTTGCGCTCAAGCTTGCCGTTGGGGCTGACCGGCATGTTCTCCAGCCACACCCAGTGTTGCGGCACCATGTAGTCGGGCAAGGACTGGCTCAGATGTTCCCTGAGGCGCACTTGCAGCGCCTGGCGGACGGCGTCATCGGCGATCAGCAGCTCGGCGCGCGCCGGCACCACGTAGGCCACCAGCAACGTGCCGTCCTGGGCCAGGACCACGGTTTCGCGTACCGCCTCGTGTTCGGCCAGACGCGCTTCGATTTCGCCCAACTCGATGCGCAAGCCACGGATTTTCACCTGATGGTCCATTCGGCCGGCGTATTCGATCACGCCATCGGCCCGATAACGCGCCAGGTCGCCGGTGCGATACAAGCGCTGACCAGCGCCGAACGGCGCGGTGACGAACCGTTCGGCGGTCAACGCCGCGCGCCGATGGTAACCGCGCGCCAGCCCTTCGCCCGCCAGGTACAGCTCGCCGATCACCCCGACGGGCACCGGCGACAGCTCATCGTCGAGAATGTAGGTGCCGAGGTTGGCGATCGGCTGTCCGATCGGCACGCTGTCGCGGCCCTCCTCGACGCAGGTCCAGTGGGTCACGTCGATGGCCGCCTCGGTCGGGCCGTAGAGGTTGTACAGGCTGGCGTTCGTCAGTTTGGCGAACACCTGCTGCTGGGCATCCACCGGCAGCGCTTCACCGCTGCAGACAATCCGCTTGAGGCTGGTGCATTCGGCTACCCGCGGGTCCTGCACGAACGCCTGGAGCATCGACGGTACAAAGTGCAGCGTGGTGATGCGCTGCGCGGTGATCAGCTCGATCAGTTGCGCCGGGTCGCGATGGGCCCCCGGCGCGGCCACCACCAGCGTCGAGCCGGTCAGCAGCGGCCAGAAGAATTCCCACACCGACACGTCGAAACTGAACGGCGTTTTCTGCAACACACTGTCAGTCGCATCGAGGCCATAGGCCTGCTGCATCCAGCACAAGCGGTTGACCAGGGCGCAATGGCGATTGCCCGCACCCTTGGGCTTGCCGGTGGAACCGGAGGTGTAGATGACATAGGCCAGGTTTTCGCCGTGAACCTTGACGTCGGGATTTTCCTCACGACGGGCATGCGACTCCTCAGCGGGCAGGTCCAGTAGCAGACTGCGCAGTCCTTGCGGAATCGGCAAAGCATCAAGCAGGTGTTGCTGGGTCAGCAGCAGACCGATGCCGCTGTCTTCGAACATATAGGCCAGGCGATCCTGCGGGTACTCAGGGTCCAACGGCACGTAGGCGCCACCGGCCTTGAGGATCGCCAACAGCCCGAGCACCATCTCCACCGAACGTTCCACGGCGATGCCCACCAGCACATCGGGGCCGACGCCCAGGTCGATCAAGCGATGGGCCAGGCGGTTGGCCCGGGCGTTGAGTTCGCGGTAGCTCAGGCGCTGCCCGCCAAAAACCAATGCAGGCGCATCCGGGGTCCGGCCCACCTGCTCCTCGATCAGCGCCTGGACGCTGCGGTCAAGCGGGTATTGCCGCGCCGTCGCGTTCCAGTCGATGAGCATGTGCCGACGCTCATCCTCGTCCAGCAGCGACCATTGCGCCACCGGGCGGTGCAGGTCTTGCACCAGGCTGCGCAACAGGTTGAGCCAATGCCCGGCCATGCGTTCGATAGTCGCCGGCTCGAACAGGTCGGTGGCGTAGGTCAGGGCAGCGTGCAGGCCCTGGGGACTTTCGACGGTGTCCAGGCTCAGGTCGAATTGCGCGGTGCGCTGCGCCCAGCCTACGGGTTCGACGTCGAGCCCCGGCAAGGCCTTGGCAAACACCGAGGCGGTTTCGTTGCGGTGGTTGAACATCGCCTGGAACAGCGGGCTGTGGCTCAGGTTGCGCTGCGGCTGCAGGGCATCCACCAGTTGCTCGAAGGGCAGGTCCTGGTGCATCTGCGCGGCCATGGCCGTCTGCTTGAGCTGTTGCAGCAAAGCGGCGCCGGTCAGGTCGCCGGGGAATTCGCTGCGCAGGACCTGGGTGTTGACGAAGAACCCGATCAGCCGCTCGGTTTCCAGCCGCTGGCGGTTGGCGATCGGCACGCCGACGCGGATGTCGGCCTGGCCACTGTAGCGATGCAGCAATGCCTGGAACGAGCCGAGCAACAGCACGAACAGGGTGACGTTTTCTTGCCGGGCCAGGGCCTTGAGGTCATCGCTCAAGGCGCGATCCAGCACGATCGGCAGGCGTGCCCCGCGCAGGCTTTGTTGCGCTGGGCGCGGGTGGTCGGTGGGCAGTTCCAGCAGCGGCTGTTCGCCGCCCAGTTGCGCCGACCAGTAGGCCAGTTGGCGGTCGCGTTCACCGGCCGCCATCCATTGCCGCTGCCAGACCGCGTAGTCGGCGTATTGCACCGCCAAGGGCGGCAGCTGTGCCGGTTGACCCTGGATGAAAGCCGAGTACAGGCTCATCAGGTCATCGACCATCACCTGCAACGACCAGCCGTCGGAGACGATGTGATGCAGCGTCAGCACCAGCAGGTGATCCTCCTCGGCCACTTCCAACAGCGCCACGCGCAGCAGCGCGTCCTTCAGCAGATCGAACGGGCGTTGCGTCTGCTGTTCGAGGAAGGCCTGGATATCAATCCCTTCCAGACGCTGCTCGATATAGTCGACTTCGCCCTGCTCACAAATGACCTGGCCAGTGCGTCCATCCTCTTCCACGAATGCGGTGCGCAAGCTTTCGTGGCGCTGGACCAGTGCGGCAAAGCTCTTGCGCAGCGCGCCCTTGTCCAATGCGCCGCGCATCCGCAACGCGGTCGGTATGTTGTAGGCGGCGCCGTCGGGGTCCATTTTCCAGAGGAACCACTGGCGCTCCTGGGCAAAGGACAACGGCAGCGGCGCGTCGCGAGGCACCGGCGTCATTGCCGGGGCCTGTTCGCCTGTCGTGGTATCGAAGGCGGCGACGAACGCCTGCAACGTGCTGTGTTCGAACAGGCTGCGCAGCGGCACCTCGATGCCGAGCACCCGACGGACCCGCGAGACCACCTGGGTCACCAGCAGCGAATGCCCGCCCAGTTCGAAGAAATTGTCTTCCAGCCCCACGCGTTCAAGCTTGAGCACGTCCTGCCAGATTGCCGCGACCTGTTGCTCGACCTCGCTGCGCGGCGCCACGTAGGCCTGCTGCAAATCGCTGGCCTCGGGCGCCGGCAAGGCCTTGCGATCGATCTTGCCGTTGGGCGTCAGCGGCAGTTGCGCCAGGAACAACAGGTGCGCCGGCACCATGTATTCCGGCAACTGCGCCTTGAGGGCCGCCTTGAGTGCGGTGCGCAACGGCGCGTCCGGCTCCGGCACTGCGCCGCTGGCGGGCACCACGTAGGCAACTAATTGCGCGCCGGTCGGGCCTTCGTGGGCGACCACCACGGTTTCGCGCACGCGGTCCTGGGCCAGCAGCGCGGCTTCGATTTCCCCCAGCTCGATACGCAGGCCGCGGATCTTCACTTGATGGTCGATCCGGCCGAGGTACTCGACCACGCCTTCGGCGCGATAACGGCACAGGTCGCCGGTGCGGTACAGGCGCTCGCCCGTGGCGGAAAACGGGTCCGGCACGAAGCGTTCGGCGGTCAGCGCCGGACGCTGGAAATAACCACGGGCCAGGCCGGCGCCACCGATCAGCAGCTCTCCCGGCGCACCGGGCGGGTTGAGGGTCAGGTCGCTGCCGACGATGTACAGCGCAGTGTTGTCCAGCGGTTTACCGAGGAACGGACGGTCGCGCTCCGGGCTCAGCGGATGCAGCGCCGACCAGATGGTGGTTTCGGTCGGGCCGTAGAGGTTCCAGACGTTCGGCGAAAGCGCCAGCAAGCGCTGCGCCAGTTCCAGCGGCAACGCTTCGCCGCCGCAGAGGAAGGTCCGCCCGGCCAGCAGCGAAGCCTGCTCATGATCGATCAACATACGCCAGCTCGACGGCGTGGCTTGCAGCACGCTGACAGCGTGTTGTTCGATCAGCGCCAGCACCGCTTGCGGGTCCTGGTGCACGTTCTGGCCGGTCAGCACCACGCTGGCCCCGGCTGACAGAGGTCCGTAGATTTCCAGGCCGAAAATATCGAAAGAGAACGTCGTCAATGACAGCATGCGGTCGCCGGGCACGAGACCCGGCTCGGCGATCATGCTGTGGATGAAATTGCTCAGGGCGCCATGGCGCACCATCACGCCCTTGGGCTTGCCGGTGGAACCGGAGGTGTAGATGACGTAGGCCAGGTGTTCGCCAGTCAGCGGCACCACCGGGCAGGTTTGCGGGGCTGCTTGCAGTGCGGCGTCCGGCTGGTCCAGCAACAGAGTCCGAAGACTTGGCGGGATCGGCAAGCGCGCCTGCAAACGGGCCTGGGTCAGCAGCAGTCCGATGCTGCTGTCCTCGATCATGTAGGCCAGGCGATCCTCGGGGTACGCCGGATCCAGCGGCACATAAGCGGCGCCGGCCTTGAGGATTGCCAGCAGGCCGACAATCATCTCGACGCTGCGCTCGACCGCGATGCCCACCAACTGGCCGGGCATCACGCCCAGGTCGATCAGACGATGGGCCAATTGGTTGGCGCGCGCGTCCAGTTGTGCGTAGCTCAGGGCCTGGTCGTCGATGGTCAGCGCCAGCGCCTCGGGGTTGCGGCGCACCTGTTGGGCGATGCGCTGGTGCACGCAAACGGCTTCGTCAGTGTGGTCGGCCATCCTCAGCCATTGCTGCTGCGTGAGTTGCTGTTGCGCCGGGTCGAGCAGCGGCAGTTCGCCGATACGCTGGCGTGGCGCATCGACGATGCCGTGCAGCAGGTTCTGCCAGTGCCCGGCCAGGCGCTCGATGGTCGGCGCGTCGAACAGGTCGGTGGCGTAGGTCAGTTCCGCAGCGATGCCCAGCTCGGTCTCATAGGTGCCCAGGGTCAAGTCGAACTGGGCGGTCCGCCCTTCCCATACCAGATCCTCGACCCGCAGTTGCGGCAGGTGCATCTGCCGGCTTCGAGTGGCATCGGCGTTCTGGTGGTTGAACATGACCTGGAAGATCGGGCTATGGCTGAGGCTGCGCTCCGGTTGCAAGGCTTCGATCAATTGCTCGAATGGCAAGTCCTGATGGGCCTGGGCCGCCATGGCCGACTGCTTGACCTGGGCGAGCAACTGATCAAACGGCAGTTGCCCGTCAACGTCGGCACTGAGTACCTGGGTGTTGACGAAAAAGCCTATCAGCCCTTCGGTCTCGACCCGGTTGCGGTTGGCCGTCGGCACGCCCACGCGGATCTGCGGTTGCCCACTGTAGCGGTGCAGGAGCGCCTGGAACGAGGCCAGCAAGACCATGAACAGGCTGGCGCCTTCACGCTGGGCCAGCTGCTTGAGCGCGGTGGCCAGTTCCGCGCTCAGGTTCAAATCCAGGCGCGCGCCACGAAAGCTCTGCACCGGTGGGCGCGGATGATCGAACGGCAGTTCAAGCACCGGTTGTTCGTCACCGAGGGTCTGGACCCAATAGGCCAATTGCCGCTCACGCTCGCCGGCCTCCAGCCAGTGGCGTTGCCAAATGGCGTAGTCGGCGTATTGCACCGGCAGGTCCGGCAAGGCCAGCGGCTGGCCGCCGATGTCGGCGGCGTAGTGCCGGACCAGTTCATCCACCAGCACCTGCATCGACCAGCCATCGGCAATGATGTGGTGCTGGATGAGCACCAGGACATGGTCGTCTTCGGCAATTTTCAACAGCGAAACCCGCAGCAACGGCCCTTGGCGCAGATCGAACGGACGCGCGGTTTCACCTTCGACGAAGGCCTTGATGCGTTCGTCCTGGCTGGCCGGCGAACCGGCGGGCAACGCCTCGACAGCGATGCTCAGGGGCATATGCGGGTGAATGATTTGCACGGTTTGCTCGCCGTGCTCGGCGAACGTGGTGCGCAAGCTTTCGTGGCGCTCGACCACGGCATTGAAGCTGCGCTCCAGCGCCGGCACGTCCAGTTGCCCTTTGAGGCGCAAGGCGCTGGGGATGTGGTAAGCCGAGCTGTGGCGGTCCATCTGCCAGAGGAACCACTGGCGCTCCTGGGCGTAGGACAGCGGGACATGTTCAAACCCGGAACGCACCTCGGGGATCGGCAGGTTGGCCGGCGAGACGCCCTCTTCCAGCATCTTTTCCAGGTACAGCCGGCGTTTGTCCAGCGGCAGAGTGATAAAGCGCTTGGCAACCCTCAAAGCAACACTCTTGTCCATCAGACTTCCTCCATTTCATCAAGCAGGGCGTCCAGCTTGTTCAGTTTCTGTTCGTTGATCGGCCCGTCGCCGCTGTCGAGTCGGGCGACGAAATCCTTCAGGACGGGGTGCTGGAATAGCAGCTGCGGGGTCAGGCTCAACCCCAGTTCGAGAGCCATGCGCGAAACGGCGGTGACCGCCAGCAACGAGTGGCCGCCCAACTCGAAGAAGTGATCGTGCAGGCCCACGCGCTCGACGGTGAGCACCTGGGCCCAGATCGCTGCGACTTGCTGTTCAAGGTCGCTGACCGGTGCTTCGTAAGCGTTTTGTGAGCGCCCGGCCTCGATGCCCGGCAATGCCTTGCGGTCGAGCTTGCCGTTGGGGGTCAGTGGCAGGTGGTCGAGGAACAGCCAGTGGGCCGGGATCATGTAGTCCGGCAGGTGTGCCCTGATCTGGTCGCGCAGCGTTTTAGCGTCCTGCTGCAGCGCCGGGGCAACCACGTAAGCCACCAACTGCTGCCCGCCCGGCCCTTCCTGGGCCAGCACGGCGACGTCGCTTACCTCGGCTTGCTGCAACAGCTGCGCCTCGATTTCCCCCAGCTCGATGCGGAAGCCGCGGATCTTCACCTGATGGTCGAGTCGGCCCTGGTATTCGAGCACGCCATCGGCGCGATAGCGGCACAGGTCGCCGGTGCGATACAGGCGTTCGCCGGTGGTCGAGAACGGGTTCGGCACGTATTTCTCGGCGGTCATCGCGGCGCGCCCGAGATAACCCCGGGTGATGCCCGCGCCGCTCAGGTACAGCTCCGCCGAGACGCCTTGCGGCACCGGTTGCAGGTTGGCGTCCAGCAGGTAGCTGGCGGTGTGCTTGAGCGCACGGCCGATGTTTGCCGTGCCGCCGGCGGTGCGGCGGGTCCAGGTAGAATAAGTCGTGTCTTCCGAGGGGCCGTACAGGTCATAAACATGCTCAACCCCACCCACCTGTTCACCCAACACCTGTGGGAGCGAGCTTGCTCGCGATGGCGTCCTGGCAATTAGCCCCTCATCGACTGACCCACCGCTATCGCGAGCAAGCTCGCTCCCACAGGTTTGGGGTGTCGGGTAGAGGGCATCCACCAGGCTCTGCTTCAGCGGCTCACCGGCGAGATTGATGATGCGCACGCTGTCCGGGATCTCGCCGCTGCGCTGCAACGCGGCGATCGCCGAGGGCACGGTGTTGATCAGGCGCACCTGATCGCGGGCCGGCAGGTGCGGCAGTTCCAGGGCGTTGCGGGCGATGATCAGCGAGCCGGCGTTGGCGAGGGTGACAAACAGCTCCCACACCGACAGGTCGAAGCACACCGAGGTCGACGCCAGTACGCCCTGAATGTCGTCGCGGCTGTAGACGGTTCTGGACCAGTCGATCAGCGCCAAGACGTTTCGGTGGGCGATGGCCACGCCCTTGGGTTTGCCGGTGGAACCGGAGGTGTAGATGACGTAGGCGAGGTTGTCTGGGGTGACCGTTGTGCCCGGTGCGTTGAAGGGATATGAGCTCAACTCAATCCGGTCCAGCATCAGCACTTCGGTCCCCGCCGGAACCGTCAGCGTCTGCGCCACCGCCTGCTCGGTCAACAACACCCGCGCGCGACTGTCCTCAAGCATGTAGGCCACGCGCTCGGCCGGGTAATCCGGATCCAGCGGCACGTACGCGCCACCAGCCTTGAGCACCGCCAGCAAGGCGATCAGCAACTGCTCGGAACGCGGCATCGCCACGCCGACCCGCACTTCCGGGCCGACGCCCAGTTCGATGAGTTTGTGGGCCAGGCGATTGGCGCGGCCGTCCAGTTCGCTGTAGCTCAGGCGCGTGTTGGCAAAAGTCACTGCCAGGGCATCCGGCGAAGCGTCGGCCTGGCGCGCAATGACTTCATGAATGCACAGGTCCTGTTCGAACGGCGCATCAACCGGGTTCCAGTCATGATGCTCATCGAATTCCAGCATCGACAATTCACCCAGGCAGCGCTCGCCATTGGCGCTCATCTGCCCGAGCAACTGCGCCAGATGCGCCGCCAGCCGTTCAACCGTATCCGGCGCAAAGCTCGCCCGTTGATAACTCATGTGCACCGACAACTGCCGCTCCAACCCCACCAGCAGCGTCAACGGATAGTTGGTCTGCTCCTGAGTCACTGGCGAACCAAAACGCAAACCGTCCGGCGCGCCCTGCTCCAGCGCCTGGGCAATTGGGTAGTTCTCGAACACCAGCAGGTTGTCGAACAGCGCGTCGCCGCCCTGCCCGGCCCAGCGCTGGATGTCCAGCAACGCGGTGTGCTCGAACTCGCGCAAGGCCAGGTTCTGCGCCTGCACCGCTTGCAGCCAGCTGTCCAACGTCTGCTCGGCCCGAGGACTGGCGATCACTGGCAAGGTGTTGATGAACAGACCGATCTGCTGCTCGATGCCGGGCAAATCCGCCGGACGCCCGGCCACGGTTGCGCCGAAAGCCACGGTGGTTTTGCCGGTGTAGCGCTGCAACAGCAGCAGCCACGCCGCTTGCACCAGTGTGTTGACGGTGACTTTCGAGGCGCGGGCGAAGGCTTCCAGGCGACGGGTCGACGCTTCGTCCAGCACGTGGACGTGATCGCCGTAACCACTGCCCATCTCGGCCGGTTTGGCCACCGCATCGGCCAATCGTGTCGGCGTCTCCAGCTGTTGCAGCGCCGGTTTCCAGAACGCTTCGCTGGCCGCCGCGTCCTGGCGTTGCAGCCAGGCGATGTAGTCGCGGTAGCGGCTGCCGGACACGGCGACGGGTTGACCGCTGTAGCGTTGCAGCACTTCGCCGAGCAACTGCGAATTGCTCCAGCCGTCCATGAGGATGTGGTGGTGACTGTAGATCAGGTGATAACGCTGTTCGTCGAGGCGCACGATCATCAGGCGTATCAGCGCCGGCGCTCTCAGGTCCAGTTGCTCGCGTTCGGCATCGGCCAGGGCCTGCAAGGCCTGGTCAGGCAACGGATCGCTGCGCAGATCCTGCACGCTGTAAGGCAGCTCCAGGTATTTGCTGACCACCTGCACCGGCGCCGGCAGATCCCCTTGCCAGACAAACCGCGTGCGCAGGATGTCGTGGGCATCCACCGCCGCTTGCCAGGCTTGGCGGAAACGCTGCGGGTCCAGCCCTTCCACGTCCAGGCGCAATTGGTTGATGTAGTCACCGGTGGCGTCGCCATACACGCCGTGGAACAGCATGCCTTGCTGCATCGGCGACAACGGATACAGGTCGACGATCTGCGCCATCGGCAGCGCCAGCCCGTCCAGTTGCTGCTGGCTCAGGCTCGCCAGCGGGAAGTCCGATGGCGTCACGCCGTGATGTCCGCCCTGGCAGCAATGCTCGATGAGCTGCTGCAACTCAAGCGCATACTCGTCGGCCAAGGCCTGGATGGTCGCCTCGTTGAACTGCTCGCGGCTGAAGGTCCAGCCCAGGTTCAGTTCGCCATTGAACACCTGGCCGTTCAACGCCAGCACATTCGACAACGGTGCTTCAGCGTCCAGCTCATCGCCGGCCGCTTCGTTGGCCGGCACGAACAAGGCGCCGTCGGCTGCATCGAAGCTGGCGTCGAACTGGCCCAGGTAGTTGAAGGTCACGCCTGGCGTCGGCAGCCGCGCCAGACTTGCCCGCGTAGCGTCATCCGCCAGATGCGCCAAGGCACCAAAACCGAGGCCTTTGTCCGGGATCGCCCGCAGTTGTTCCTTGATCTGCTTGAGGCTATCCCCAAGATCGGCCTGCGGCGTGAGTCGGGCCGGGTACAGGCTGGTAAACCAGCCGACGGTGCGGGTCAGGTCGACATCGTCGAACAGCGCTTCGCGGCCGTGGCCTTCGAGCTGGATCAGCGCGCTGTCGGCGCCGGTCCAGCGCACCATGACCCGCGCCAAAGCCGTCAGCAGCAAGTCGTTGACCTGGGTGCGATAGGCCTTGGGCGCGTCTTGCAGCAGCTGTCGGGTCAGTGCGGCGTTCAGTCGCGTACGCACGGTCAGCGCGAGGCGGTTCTGCTGGCCGCCTTGTGGACGATCCATCGGCAATCGCGCATCGATGCCTTCGAGCTGGGTCTGCCAGAAGGCCAATTGCTGTTGCAGCGCCGGGCTGCGGGCATGGTCTTGCAGGCGCTCGGCCCAGACCTGCGCTGAGGTGGTTTTGTCCGGTAGCTGCAACGCTGCGCCGCTGGACAGCTGTCGGTAGGCGCGTTGCAGATCCTCGAACAGGATGCGCCACGACACGCCATCGACCACCAGGTGATGAACCGCCAACAACAGACGTTGGCTGCCATCGCCCAAGGTCGCCAATACCGCCCGCAACAGCGGCCCGTCTTGCAGACCGAGGCTGCGTTGGGCTTCGTTGGCGATGCTGTGCAAGGCCGAGGCGTCAGGCGCGTCCACGGTCCAGAGCAGGTCTTCGCAGTCAACGTCCGCAGGACGGTAAGCCGCCTTCCAGCCTTCGCCCTGCTCCGTGAAGCTCAAGCGCAGGCCATCGTGATGCAGCACCAGCGCGCTCAGCGCCTGGTTCAGAGTCGACGCCTCCAGAGGCTCGGTCGGCTTGAGCAGCACCGCCTGGTTCCAGTGATGACGCTGCGGCACCGCTTGCTCGAAGAACACTCGTTGCACTGGCAGCAGCGCCAGCTCACCCGTCACCGGGCCCTGATCGATGACTTGCGCGGCTTCGCCCTGGCGGGCCACGGTCGCCAGCATCTCAAGCGTCTGGTGCTGGAACAGGTCCTTGGGCGTCAAGTGAATCCCGGCCTGACGGGCGCGGCTGACCACCTGGATCGAGACGATGGAATCGCCGCCCAGTTCGAAGAAGTTATCGCGCAGGCCCACCCGCTCAAGCTTGAGCACGTCCTGCCAGATCGCCGCGAGCTGCTGTTCCAACGGGCTGCGCGGTGCCCTGTAGCTTTGCTGCAATTGGCTGGCGTCGGGCTTGGGCAGGTTCTTGCGATCGAGCTTGCCGTTGGGGGTCAGCGGCAGCCGTTCGAGCAACAGCAGATAGGCCGGGACCATGTGCGCCGGCAAGGTCGCCTTGAGTTGTTCGCGCAGACTCTCTGCGAAGTCATCCGGCACCCATTGATCAGCCACGACGTAGGCCACCAGGCGCTTGCCGCTGCCGGCAGCACGCTCCTGGGCCACGACCACCGCTTCGCGCACGCCGTCGAGGGCTTGCAGGCTGGCTTCGATTTCACCCAGTTCGATGCGGAAACCACGGATCTTCACCTGGTTGTCGATACGGTCGAGGTAATCGAAGGTGCCGTCGGCGCGCTGGCGCACCAGGTCGCCGGTACGGTACAGCAAGCCGCCGGCGCTGAACGGGTCGGCGACAAAACGCTCGGCGGTCAGCCCCGGACGGTTCAGGTAACCCCGGGCCAGGCCGCTGCCGCCCAGGTACAGCTCACCGGGCATGCCCTGTGGCAGCAGGTTCAGGTCGGCATCGAGCACGTAGGCGCTGCGGTCGCCGATGCGGCTGCCGATCGGCGCATAGGCCGCGCCACAAGCCACCTCGCAGCCGGCCTTCCAGATCAGCGGCGTGACCACGGTTTCGGTCGGGCCGTAGCCGTTGATGATGTACTCAGGCTGCAAGGCGCGCTTGACCCGTTCGAAGCTGGCGTTGGCCACCGCGTCGCCGCCGAAGCAATAGATGCGCACCTGCGGCGGGTTGCCTTCACGCTCGGCGTGCTCGGCCAGTTGTTGCAGGTACACCGGCGGGAACGCGACCACCGTCACGCCGTGCTCGCGCATGGCGTTGTAGGTTTGCTCCGGGGTCCACAGGCTGTCATCGCGAACCAGCAGCGAGGCGCCGTGGGTCAGGCTGGTGAGCCAGCGCTCATGGGCACCGTCGAAAGCGAACGACATGAAATGGAACTCGCAATCGCTGTCGCGCATTTCATAACGCTCGCCGATCGCCTGGCAGTGCATCGCCAGCGGACCGTGGGCCACGCTGACGCCCTTGGGGTTGCCGGTGGAGCCGGAGGTGTAGATGACGTAGGCGAGGTTCTGCGGATCGAGTCGCACCTGCGGCGCACCGACCGGCAGCTCGCGCAGATCGACCCGATCCAGCTCCAGCAGCGGTAGCGATTCGGCCACTGGCAATTGCGCCGCCACCGAGGTGTCACTGATCAACAAGGCCAGGCCGGCGTCTTCCATCAGGTACGCCAGGCGCTCCCGGGGATAACTGATGTCCAACGGCACGTAGGCGCCGCCGGCTTTGAGCACCGCCAGCAGCGCGACGATCACGTTTTCGCTGCGCGGCAGGGCCACGCCGACGCGGGTTTCGGCGCCGACGCCACGGGCGATCAAGGCATGGGCCAGTTGGTTCGCGCGCCGGTCGATCTCGCCGTAGCTGAAGTGCCGGTCATTGAAGATCACTGCCGTGCGCTGCGGGCGCTCGGTCGCCAACGCGGCGATCCGCTGATGCACGGCGATGTCCACCGGATAAGGCTGCGGGTGATTGTCGGCCTGTTGCCGCGCGTGTTCCGCGACGCCGGCCAAGGCGATTTCGCCCAGGCTGCGTTCGGCGTCCTGGCTGAATTGCTCAAGCAGGTGCAGCAGGTGAGCGCTGATCTGGTTGATGACCTCGTCGGCGAACTGTCGACGCTCGTAGCTGTAGTGCAACGCCAGTTGTTCACCGAGGGTGACCGCCACGCTCAGGGCATAGTGGGTCTGCTCAAGATTGGCCACGTCGCCAAAGGTGACATCGCTGTTGGTGCCTTGCTGCAAGGCTTGGGCGATCGGGTAGTTCTCGAACACCAGGAGGTTGTCGAACAGCGCCTCCCCGCCCTGCCCGGCCCAACGCTGGATGTCCGCCAACGGCGTGTGCTCGAAATCCCGCAGGCTCAGGTTCTGCGCCTGCACCGCTTGCAGCCACTGGCCGACCGTCTGGTCGGGGCGCGGCGTGCCGATCACCGGCAAGGTGTTGATGAACAGGCCGACCTGCTGTTCGATGCCGGGCAGATCCGCCGGCCGCCCGGCGACGGTCGCGCCAAATGCCACGGTCTGGTGCCCGGTATAGCGTTGCAGCAACAGCAGCCACGCCGCTTGTACCAGCGTGTTGACAGTGACTTTCTGCCGGCGGGCGAAGGTCTCCAGTGCCTTGGTGCGCGGCGCATCCAGCGTCAGGAAGTGATCGCCATGGCCGCTCTGGCCGGCATCGCCCAAGGCCGCGCGGGCGAGCCGGGTCGGTTCTTGCAGCGCGGCCAGTTGCTCGCTCCAGAAGTCCTGGCTGAGCTGGCCGTCCTGGCGTTGCAGCCAGGCGATGTAATCGCGATAACGGCCGGCGATGCGGCCCGGCGCGTGGCCGTTGTAGCGTTGCATGACCTCGCCGAGCAACTGCGAATTGCTCCAGCCATCCATCAGGATGTGGTGATGGGTGTAGATCAGATGCCACTGCTCGGCGCCGGTCTGCACCAGCACCAGGCGCAACAGCGGTGCCTGGCTCAGCTCGAAACCTTGCGCGCGTTCTGCGTCAGCCAGGGCAGCAAGTGCCTGGGCCTGAGTCTGGGTCTGCTCGGCTCGCTCGCGCCAGTCGAGCACCGTGAACGGCAGTTGCACCTGCTTGTGGACAATCTGCAGCGGTTGCGGCAATTCGCCCTGCCAGACGAAGCCGCTGCGCAGGATGTCTTGCGCAGCGACGGTGGCCTGCCACGCCGCACGGAATCGCTCGGCATCCAGGCCTTGCACGTCCACCCGCAGCTGGTTGACGTACTCGCCCGCCGCCTGCTCGTACAGCGTGTGGAACAACAGGCCCTGCTGCATCGGTGACAGCGGGTAGATATCGTCGAGTTGGCCAGCCGCCACCGGCAGATGGTCGAGCTGCGCCTGGCTGATTTGCGCCAGCGGGAAGTCCGACGGCGTCGCTTGCGGCGTCGCCAGACTGACGCAATGTCGAATCAGCGCCTTGAGCTCGAGGGCGTATTGATCGGCCAGTTGTTGCACGGTCGCGCTGTCGAACATTTCACGGCTGAACCCCCAGCTCAGCGCCAGCTCGCCGCCATGCACCTGGCCTTCCACGGTCAGCCAGTTGGCCAGCGGCGCGGTCGGGTCCTGGGCGACCCCACTGCCTTCGCCGGATGGCAGCAACAGCGCCGTTTCGTCGAACTGACGGTCGAACTGGCCGAGGTAATTGAAGGTCATGCGCGGTTGCGCCAGACCGGCCAATGTCGCTTGTACCGAAGGCGCCGCCAGATGCCGCAGCACGCCATACCCCAGGCCTTTGTCCGGCACGCCGCGCAGTTGCTCCTTGACGGTCTTGATCGAACCGTCGAGGTCGTCGGTAACGGTGAGCTTCACCGGGAACAGGCTGGTCAGCCAACCGACCGTGCGGGTCAGGTCGATGTCGTCGAACAGCTCTTCGCGGCCATGGCCTTCCAGTTCCACCAGCGTGTCCGACTGTCCACTCCATTGGCTGATGGTGCGGGCCAGCGCGGTCAGCAACAGGTCGTTGACCTGGGTGCGATAGGCCGCTGGGGCCTGTTGCAGCAACTGCCGGGTCAGCTCGGCGTCCAGGCGCCATTCGATCTTCGCGCCGTGGATATTTTGCAGGCTGCCCTGCGGACGATCACAAGGAATGTCCGCCGCGCCCTGGTGCTGGGCTTGCCAGTAGGCCAACTGATCGTCGAAGCGCGACGCTTCGGCACTGAGCCGCGCGGTCCAGCTCTGGAACGCGCTGGTCTTGGCCGGCAACGTGGCCGCGCCGCCCGCCGCCAGTTGTTCGTAGGCTTGCTGCAAGTCTTCCAGCAACACGCGCCACGACACACCGTCCACTACCAGGTGATGAATGATCAGCGCCAGCCGCTGGCTCCCGTCGGCCAGGTCCACCAGCATGGCGCGCAGCAGCGGACCGTCCTGCAGCTTCAGGCTGCGCTGCGCCTCGTCGCACAGTGCAGCGAGGTCTTCGATGGATCGGGCTTCGCGTTGCCAAAGATCGGCGTTTTGCACAAGCGGCCCGTGGCCCTGCCGCCAACCGTCGGCGTCTTCGACAAAGCGCAGACGCAAGGCGTCGTGGTGGTTGATGACGCAGGTCAGCGCCGCGTCGAGCCGCTGTGCATCCAGCGGCTCGCGGGCGGTCAGCAACAGCGACTGGTTCCAGTGGTCACGGGCCTGCATCGCCTGGGAGAAGAACTGCCGCTGGATCGGCCCGAGCACAGCATCGCCGGTAACTGGCGCCTGATCCACAGCACTGTGGCTGTCGCGAGTGGCGACCAGCGCCAGGCTGCGCACGGTCTGGTACTGGAACAGATCGCGGGGATGAATGCGGATACCGGCCTGCCGCGCGCGGCTCACCACCTGGATGGAAATGATCGAGTCGCCGCCCAGCTCGAAGAAGTTGTCTTCAAGGCCGACGCGCTCCACGCCGAGTACGTCCTGCCATATTTCGGCCAGGGCAACTTGCAGCGCATCCTGCGGGGCGACGAATGTTTGCCGGGGCGCGGCGTCCGGTTGTGGCAGGGCCTTGCGGTCGAGCTTGCCGTTGGCGGTGACGGGCAATCTGGCCAACGGCATCAGATAGGTCGGCACCATGTACTCCGGCAGGCTCGCCAGCAGCCAAGCCTTGAGGTCCTGCTGCCACTGCTCGTGCGGCACGCTGTTTTCCAGCACCAGGTAACCCACCAGGTGCTTGCCGTCCTGGACCAGCACCACGGCCTCGCGCACCAGCGGGTGTTGCATGAGGCGGGTTTCGATTTCGCCGAGCTCGATGCGCAGGCCGCGCAACTTGACCTGATGATCGAGACGGCCGAGGTATTCGATCACGCCGTCGGCGCGCTGGCGCACGCGATCACCGGTGCGATACAGGCGTGCGCCGGCATGGAACGGGCACGGCACGAAACGCTCGGCGGTCAGCGCCGGACGCTGGTGATAACTGCGCGCCAGCCCCGCCCCGCCCAGGTACAACTCGCCCGCCACGCCCCACGGCACCGGCGACAGATCGGCGTCGAGCACATGGGTGCGCAGGTTGGCGATAGGGACACCGATCGGCACGCAATCGGCGCCTTCATCGACACAGGTCCAGTGGGTCACGTCGATGGCCGCTTCGGTCGGGCCGTAGAGGTTGTAGAGCGCAGCGTTCGGCAGCTTGGCGAAGACCTGATACTGCGCGTCCAGCGGCAGCGCTTCACCGCTACAAACGATGCGCTTGAGACCTTCGCAGCTTTCCACGCCCGGCTCATGAATGAACGCTTGCAGCATCGACGGCACGAAGTGCAGCGTGCTGATGCCATGGCGCTTGATGGTCTCGATCAGTTGCAGCGGATCGCGGTGCACGCCCGACGCGGCGACTACCAGTCGGGCTCCGGTCATCAGCGGCCAGAAGAATTCCCACACCGACACGTCGAAGCTGAACGGAGTTTTCTGCAACACCGCGTCGCTGCCATCCAAGGCATAGGCCTGTTGCATCCAGCACAAACGATTGACCAGTGCCGCGTGACTGTTGCCAGCGCCCTTGGGTTTGCCGGTGGAGCCAGAGGTGTAGATCACGTAGGCCAGGTTCAGCGGATCAAGCGTGATGTCGGGACGATGGTCGCTGTAGCCGTCGAGCCAGCCGGCCGCCTGGTCGAGTTCGATCACCTCGACGCCGTCGGTTGGCAGCGCCGCCGACAGCGAGCGCTGGGTCAGCAGCAAGCCGATGGCGCTGTCCTCGATCATGTAGGCCAGGCGCTCCTGCGGGTACTCAGGATCCAGCGGCACATAGGCGCCGCCGGCCTTGTGAATCGCCAGCAGGCCCACCACCATTTCCAGCGAGCGCTCGAGGCAGATCCCCACCAGGCTGTCCGGCCGCACGCCGCGCTCCCGCAGCAGGTGAGCCAGTCGGTTGGCGCGGGCATCGAGCTCGGCATAGCTCAGGGTTTGCTCAGCAAACACCAGCGCCGGTGCGTCCGGGGTGCGCGCCACCTGGGCTTCAATCAGTTGATGCATGCACTGCGCGGTCGGGTAGCGTTGCGCCGTGGCGTTCCAACCGTGGACCAGGCTGGCGTGTTCGTCAGCGTCGAGCAGCGGCAGTTCGTCGATGCGCCGGGACGGATCAGCGATCATCGCGGTGAGCAATCGCAGCCAATGCCGGGCCATGCGCGCGATGCTCGGCGCCTCGAACAGGTCGTTGGCGTAGGTCAGCGCCGCGTGCAGCGTGCCGGCCTTTTCATAAGTGTCCAGGGTCAGGTCGAACTGAGTGGTGCGCGCCTGCCATTCGATCATGCCCAGTTCCAGCCCGGACGCCGTGCGGATCGTGGTGACGTCCGCCACGTGCGGCTGATGGTTGTACATCACCTGGAACAGCGGCGTATGGCTGAGGCTGCGCTCCAGCTTGAGCGCTTCGACCAGGCGCTCGAACGGCAGGTCCTGATGGGCCTGGGCGCCGAGCGCGGTCTCTTTGACCCGGCGCAGCAGCTCGTCGACACGGAGCTGGCCGTCCAGTTCGGTACGCAGTACCTGGGTGTTGACGAAGAAGCCGATCAGCCCTTCGACCTCATCCCGGTTACGGTTGGCGATCGGCACGCCGACGCGGATATCGGACTGGCCGCTGTAGCGATGCAGCAGCACATTGAACGCGCCGAGCAGCAGCATGAACAGCGTGACGCCCTGCTGCTGGGCTGTGCTGCGCAGTTGCTCCGCCAACGCGGCGTCGATGGCGAATTCATAGCGGCTGCCGCGATAGCTGGGCATCGCCGGGCGCGAATGGTCGGTGGGCAACTCCAGCACCGGATGTTCATCGCCCAGTTGTGCCTGCCAGTACGCCAGCTGCCGCGCCTGCTCGCCGGCCTCCAGCCAGCGACGCTGCCACAGGGCATAGTCGCTGTACTGGATCGGCAGGTCGGCCAATTGCGGGGCCACGCCTGCCTCGTGGGCGTCGTAGCAGCGGATGAACTCGTCGATCAGCACGTTCATCGACCAGCCGTCGGAGACGATGTGATGCAAGGTCAGCAGCAACACGTGCTCCTGCTGATCAAGCTTGAGCAGTTCGACCCGCAGCAAAGGGCCGCGCGACAAGTCGAAGGGGCGCATCGATTGTGCTTCGGCGGCTTGACGTACTGCCTGCTCGCGTTCGCCTGCGGGCAATGCGCTGAGGTCCTGTTGCTCGATCACCAGCGGCGCATCGGTAGGTACTTGCACCAGGCTGTCGTCGGCCTGGCGCTGGAACACTGTGCGCAGGGTTTCATGGCGGGCCACCAGGCTGGCGAAGGCCTGCTTCAGCGCCGACAGGCTCAGCGCGCCCTTGAGCCGCACCGCGCCGGGCAAGTTGTAGGCACCGCTGTCGGGGTCCAGTTGCCAGAGAAACCACATGCGGCGCTGGGCATAGGACAGGGCCTGGCGGTCATCGGCTTCGACGCCTTGGGGAATGGGGAAACGGCTGAAATCCACGCCCTCCTTGTCCAGCGCTGCCAGGAACATCTGGCGCTTGTCCAGGGGCAACCCGATAAACCGGCGAGCAAGTTTCAAGGCGTCTTCAGCATTCATTTCTGGGGTATCCGGAATCAGTGGGCACAGAGGCACAAAGGCAAGTCGTCCCTATGAAACGAATGCAAACCGGAAAAATTAGCGATTGGGAACAAGTGTCAGGAATGAAGAAAAACCGTGGCGAGGGAGCTTGCTCCCGCTCGGCTGCGCAGCAGTCGTAAACCGGCTGATGCGGTCTGCCTGGCTTAATGCGCCATCTCTTTTGGGGCGGCTTCGCCGCCCAGCGGGAGCAAGCTCCCTCGCCACAAAAGCGGGTCTTGAATCGGTTATGCGCTGATTGCCAACCCGTGTCGCCGGTGATGCACGCTCAGCTGATCCTTGATCAGCCGCAGCACCCTGGCCTCGTGTTCATGGATGAAGAAGTGCCCGCCCGCCAGCATATCCACGGAGAAGCTGCCGCTGGTTTCGCGGCTCCAGCCGATCAACTGTTCGGTGGTGGCCTTATCGGCGGTGCCGCCGAGTACGTGCACGGGGCAGTTGAGCGGTGACCGAAGCCTTGGCTGGTAGCGGCCACAGAGCAGGAAGTCCGCGCGCAGTACCGGCAAGGTCAAAGCCATCAGCTCTTCATTGGCCAGCACCTCTTCGCTGGTACCGTTGAGGGTACGCAGCTGGTCGATCAGTTCGGCATCGGTTTTCGGCTCGGCGAAACCCCGGTCATAGTCGGCGCGCATCGTCGGCGCAGCGGTGCCCGAGGCAAACAGCGCCACCGGCTCCGGGCAGCCCAGCTCACGCAAGGCATGAGCGATTTCACAGGCCAGCAGCGCGCCCAGGCTGTGGCCGAACAAGGCGTAAGGGGCCTGGAGGGTCGGAGCCAGCTCCCGCGCCAATTGCTTGGCCAAGGGCCCCATGTCGGTGTGCAGCGGCTCGGCGAAACGCGCCCCACGCCCCGGCAACTCCACCGGCTGCACCGTCAGCCACTGCGGCACCTTGCGCCGCCAGCGGCTGTAAACCATCGCGCTGGCGCCGGAATACGGCAGACACAGCAGGGTCAGTTGGGTCACTGCGGTTTTCTCCGATCGTTTGTATAAAAGGAATAACGAGGCCGGGCCGTAAAGAATTAGTCACCGGCCCTTCGCCCGGATGCGTCTTATACTGCACGCCCGATGGCCTGGTCTGCCCTTAAGGAGAACACAATGAGCTGGTCCGCCCAACAATATGTCGCGTTCGAACAGGAACGCACCCGCCCGTCCCGCGATCTGCTGGCGGCCATCCCGCCGGTACAGGCGCGTCAGGTCATCGACCTGGGCTGCGGCCCCGGCAACTCCACCGAGCTGCTGGTCGATCACTTTCCCGGCGCAACGGTGCGTGCCCTGGACAGTTCCGCCGACATGGTCGAAGCCGCCCGTAAGCGCTTGCCCGGCGTGACATTCGACACCGCCGATATCGGGCGCTGGAACGAAAGCGGCCCCTTCGACGTGATCTTCGCCAACGCTGTGCTGCAATGGCTTCCCGACCACGCCACCCTGCTGCCGTCGCTGGTGGACAAACTCGCCGCTGGCGGCAGCCTGGCCGTCCAGATGCCTGACACTCTGCACCAACCGTCCCATCGCTTGATGCGTGACATTGCTGCCAGCGGCCCCTGGGCCAGCCAACTGGCCGGCGCGGCGGATTCGCGGACCGAGGTGGAGGATGCCAGCACTTATTACTCGATCCTCAAACCCCACTGCACCCGCGTCGATGTGTGGCGCACCACCTACCATCACCCGCTGGCCGGTGGCGCCTCGGGGGTCGTGGAGTGGTTCAAGGGCAGCGGCCTGCGGCCATTCCTCGAGCCGCTGGACGAAGCGCAGCGCGAGGACTATCTGCAGCAATACCTCAAGGCCATCGAACAGGCCTATCCGGCCCTGGACGATGGGTCGGTCCTGCTGCCGTTCCCGAGGGTGTTCATCGTCGCGACACGCTAGGGCGATGGTCAGGCGCGAGGGCTAAATTTCTGGTCCAGGCCCTCGTTACCTGCTAAGACCAAAACCCACAAGAGTGACCGCCGTGGACCTGCAAACCATCCTGGGCAAACTGTTCGCCAACGCCGGCGCCGTTGGTATCGACGGCGTTTTCCAATTCGTGTTCGGCCCGCATCAGGCGTACTGGTCCGAGGTCAAAGCCAGCAGCCACACCCAGGCTGGTCGGCACAGCAGCCCCGACGTGACCATCGAAATCGCGGAAAAGGATTTTCTCGGGATCATGGCCGGCCTGGCCAATGTCGAGGAACTGTTCGCCAGCGGCCGCCTTAAGATCGATGGCAACATGGGCCTGGCGACGTTGCTGCCGCAGATCATTGATCACGCCCGCAATGGCAGCCGCCCGGCGGAAAAGGTCGACATGAACAAACGCTACCCGACCCCGCCGCGCTTCAGCGAAACCCTCACCGCGAGCCTGCCGACCCAACGCAGCGTCGAGCGGCGGCCGCGCAGCGAACTGTCGGTGAGGGATTTCCAGGCACGCTACCTGCCCCATGGCATTCCGCTGGTGATCAGCGACGCGCTGCAGGACTGGCCCTTGTTCAAGCTCAGCCGGGAAGAATCCCTGGTGCATTTTGCCCAGCTGCAAGGCATCACCCGCCACGGCGACTACGTGAAAAAAACCTTTTCCACCGAGCGCGATTTTCGCTCGACATCCATGGCCGACTTCATCGAGTCCCTCGACAACCCGGCCGCCAAGGGTGCGGACGGCGAGCCGCCAGCCTACATGGGCAACAATATCTTGCCGGCACAGTTGATGGAGCTGATCAAGTACCCACCCTACTTCGATCCGTCGCTGTTCATCCCGCCGCGCATCTGGATCGGCCCCAAGGGCACCCTCACACCGCTGCACCGCGACGACACCGATAACCTGTTCGCCCAGGTCTGGGGCCAGAAAACCTTCACCCTCGCCGCCCCCCACCACCGCGAGGCCCTGGGCACCTGGTCGACCGCGCCCCAGGGCGGGCTGGACGGTTGCGACTTCAACCCGGACGCGCCGGACTATGAGCGTTTCCCCCACGCCCGCGACGTGACATTCCTGCGGGTGACGCTGGAGGCTGGGGATTTGCTGTTTTTGCCGGAGGGCTGGTTTCATCAGGTGGAATCGGTGGCCACTTCGCTGTCAGTGAATTTCTGGGTGAATTCGGGGCGGGGTTGGTAGCGTCCGAAGTTTGCTTTCGTGGCGAGGGAGCTTGCTCCCGCTCGACTGCGCAGCAGGCGCAAACCTTGGGGTCGCTACGCAACCCAGCGGGAGCAAGCTCCCTCGCCACAAGAAGGTGTGCATTTATTTTTGCTGGCGATAACTCTGCACCGCCGCTCCCAGGACCACTGCCCCAGCCGCAATCGCCAACCAGAAACCACTGCGCGCGCCATACGTATCCACCAGCCAACCCGAGCCGGCCGCGCCGATGGCCACGCCGATGCTCAGCCCGGTCACCAGCCAGGTCAGGCCTTCGGTGAGCCGCGCCGGCGGCACGATGCGTTCCACCAGGGCCATGGCGACGATCAGCGTCGGCGCGAAGAACAACCCCGCGACAAATACCGCCAGCGACAGCCCGAGGATATTGCTCGCCAACAACAGCGGCAGCGTGGTTAGCGCCGTCGCCACCCCGCCGTACAGGAACAATCGCGGCAACGGCAGTTTCGAGCGCAGCGCGCCGAACGCCAGGCCGGCCAGGCACGAGCCGATGGCATAGACCGACAGCACAATGCTCGCCGCCGCCGGTTGCCCCTGATGCTGGGCGAACGCCACGCTGACTACGTCCACCACCCCGACGATGACGCCCATGGCGACCATCAACAGCAGCAGCAAAAGCACGTCGCTTGAGCTGATGATCGAACCCTGGTGATGCGCCTGATGCGGGTGCACCGGCGGCTCGGTGCCGCGCTGCAGGACAAACGCCGTTACGCCGATCGCCAGCAGCAACACCGAGGCCAGCGGCCCAGCCTCCGGGAACGCCACCACGCACAACCCCACCGACAGCGGCGGTCCGACGATGAAGCAGACCTCGTCCAACACTGACTCCAGCGCATAGGCAGTGCGCAGCTGCGGCTGGCCGCGATACACCTCGGTCCAGCGCGCCCGCACCATGGCCGACATGCTGGGCATGCAACCGGCCAGGGCGGCGAACAGGAACAGCGTCCACTGGGGCGCCTGCAAGCGCGTGCACAACAGCAGCATCAGCAACGCCCCGCCACCCAGCAGCGCCGCTAGTGGCAAGACCCGCCCCTGGCCAAAACGGTCGACCAGCCGCGACACCTGTGGCGCGCAGAACGCCGTCGCCAAGGCAAACGTCGCCGCCACCGCACCGGCCAATCCGTAGCCGCCCTTGAGCTGCGCAAGCATGGTGATCACGCCGATCCCGGTCATCGATATCGGCATGCGCGCGATCATTCCCGCCAGCACGAAGCCACGGCTGCCAGGTGCGCTGAACAGTTCACGATAAGGATTTGCCATGGGATGCCGCCTCAACAAGGGCCTGCAACTTGCCACAAAGGACGGTGCCGGGGAAAGCGCAAAACTGTCGGTGAAATGTGAAGACTGCCGCCTGCAAATGAACTCTGCGCGCCTGTCGTCAGTCAGCAAGTAAGGCCCTCAGTTCAAGGTGCTATCCCATGCAGATTTCTCTTGCCCGACAAGTTGCTCTGGTTACCGGCGCCAGCTCCGGCATTGGCGCCGGTGCGGCCCGGGCGCTGGCGGCGGCCGGTGCCGCCGTGGTGCTCAATTACCATTCCAGCGCCGGACCCGCCGAAGACCTGGCCCGCGAGATCAACGACAGCGGTGGCCGAGCCATCGCCATCGGTGCCGATGTGTCGAAGGAGCAGGACGTCGAGCGGCTGTTCGCCCAGACCCTGGACGCGTTCGGCGCGCTGGACATCCTGGTCGCCAACTCCGGCCTGCAAAAAGACGCCGCCGCCGTCGACATGAGTCTGGAAGACTGGAACACCGTCATCGGCGTCAATCTCACCGGCCAGTTCCTTTGCGCCCGCGCGGCCTTGCGCATTTTCAACCGCCAGGGCATTCGCCAGGGTGTGTCCCAGGCCGCCGGCAAGATCATCCACATGAGTTCGGTGCACCAGCGCATCCCCTGGGCCGGCCACGTCAATTACGCGGCGTCCAAGGGCGGCATCGATCAGCTCATGCAGACCCTGGCCCAGGAAACCAGCCACCAGCGCATCCGCATCAACAGCATCGCCCCCGGCGCCATCCGCACAGCCATCAACCGTGAGGCCATGGAGGGCGACAAGGAACAGGAGCTGTTGCAGCTGATTCCCTACGGCCGGGTCGGCAATGTGGAGGATGTCGCCAACGCGGTAGTCTGGCTGGCGTCGGACCTGTCCGATTATGTGGTGGGCACCACGCTGTTCATCGATGGCGGGATGAGCCTCTATCCGGGGTTCCGCGGCAATGGCTGATCATGACGAACCGCAGAGCCCGATCGAGAACCACGGCATCATCGGTGACATGCGCACGGCGGCGCTGGTCAACGATCGGGGCAGCGTGGATTTTTTCTGCTGGCCGGAATTCGACAGCCCGTCGATCTTCTGCTCGCTGCTCGACACCCCTGAGGCGGGCATCTTCCAGCTTGCTCCGGATTTGCCGGATGCCCGTCGCCAGCAAATCTACCTGCCCGACACCAATGTCCTGCAGACCCGCTGGCTGAGCGATGGCGTGGTGGTGGAAATCACCGATCTGCTACCCATTGGCGACAGCGAGGATGATTTGCCGGTCTTGATGCGCCGAGTGCGCATGACGGTCGGCAGCGCGACGTTTCGCATGCGCTGCGCGGTGCGCCATGATTATTCACGCGCCGCGACTACCGCGCGCCAGGACGGCGACCACGTCATCTTCGAGGCCCCGCAGCAACCGAGCCTGCGCCTGTGCGCCGACCAACCCATGACCCTGGAGGGCCAGGCGGCGGTGGCCGAGTTCACCCTGGGCCAAGGCCAGACCGCTGAATTTCTCTTGGGTGGCATCGACGACCCGCGCCTGGTGGACGACACCAGTGCCCTGTGCCTGGAGAGAACCCTGGCGTTCTGGCGCGGCTGGATCGGCCAATCCAACTACCGTGGTCGCTGGCGGGAAATGGTCAACCGCTCGGCGTTGGCGCTGAAGCTGCTGACCTCGCGCAAACAGGGCGCGATCCTCGCCGCCGCCACCTTCGGCCTGCCGGAAACACGCGGCGGCGAACGCAACTGGGATTACCGCTACACCTGGATCCGCGATGCCTCCTTCACCGTCTACGCGTTCATGCGCCTGGGCTTTGTCGACGAAGCCAACGCCTATATGCGCTGGCTGCGCGGCCGGGTCAGCGACTGCCGCGAACAACCGACCAAGCTCAACATCCTCTACGGCCTGGACGGCCGGCTCGAACTCCCGGAAACCGAGCTGACGCACCTGAGCGGCTACGGCAACGCGCGACCGGTGCGCATCGGCAACCTCGCCTACCAGCAGGTGCAGTTGGACATCTTCGGCGAGTTGATGGATGCGGTGTACCTGGTCAACAAATACGGCGAAGCCATCTCCCACCAAGGCTGGAAACACACGGTCGATGTGGTCGACCAAGTGTGCGAAATCTGGCGGGACAAGGACGTGGGCATCTGGGAAATGCGCGGCGAGGAGCAGCATTTCCTGCATTCGCGGCTGATGTGCTGGGTGGCGGTGGACCGGGCCATCCGCCTGGCGAGCAAACGTTCCCTGCCCGCCCCGTTCGCGCGTTGGGACGAGACTCGACAGGCCATCTATGAAGACATCTGGACGAATTTCTGGAACGACGAACACCAGCACTTCGTCCAGCGCCTGGGCAGCACCGCCCTTGACGGCTCGATGCTGTTGATGCCGCTGGTGCGCTTCGTCAGTGCCCGCGACCCGCGCTGGCTGTCAACGCTGGACGCCATCGAGAAAGATTTGGTGCGCGACGGCATGGTCTATCGCTACCGCACCGACGACGGCTCGATCGACGGCCTCAGCGGCACCGAAGGTTCGTTCGTCGCCTGCTCGTTCTGGTACGTCGAGTGCCTGGCCCGCGCCGGCCGCGTGGAGAAAGCCCAACTGGAATTCGAACAATTGCTGCGCTACGCCAATCCGCTTGGGCTGTATGCCGAGGAATTCGACAGCCATGGTTGTCACCTGGGCAACCTGCCCCAGGCGCTGAGCCATCTGGCGCTGATCAGCGCGGCGAGTTTCCTGGACCGCAGGTTGAGCGGGGAGAAAAATCATTGGCAGCCGTGAGGGATTTTGATTATCCCTTGTGGTGAGGGCATTTATCCCCTCACCACAAGGCCTGCAGTGCTCCGGCTAGCGCGGTGGCTCCGCCAGTTCGATGTTATCCAGCGCTCGGTTGGCCAGCAGCGTTCCCAACTCGATCAACT
This sequence comes from Pseudomonas sp. R3-56, assembly GCF_051132075.1. NCBI lineage: Bacteria > Pseudomonadati > Pseudomonadota > Gammaproteobacteria > Pseudomonadales > Pseudomonadaceae > Pseudomonas > Pseudomonas sp. R3-56. Next base: position 4,366,230 of record NZ_CP071657.1, read on the forward strand.
GCTGAAGCCCCAGCGCGACATGCCGTCGGGAGCCTTCCAGATCGAACGCCAGGTCGCTGGCCATGGCGTTGGCCGAGGCCAGGGTTTCGCTGAGGGTGGTCAGTATGGATTCGGTGTTGATGTCCGCGACGACGGAAAATATCTGGCCGTCCTGGGTGTCGGGGTTGGGATGGCCGGACAGGTTTTCGGCTTTTTCTGGGGGATTGGGGGTGGTCTTGACCATGACGTACGGCTCCATTCAAAAGTGGAGTTCGCCATTTCCGCGACCAAGCAGAGGGTGGCGAACTGTGCGCAGGTTGGTCGACCAGGGAATGGATACCCGGCAGGGCCCGCAGCCCTCCCACGCACAGTCAGCCATAAAGCAGACAATGCGCCATTCTAAACCCGGACGACCAAGCCCGGTCGCTGATTTTGCAGCGACGACCAAAGCCTATCCCCACAACTTCCGAACCACCAACCGCCACGACTCGTCGGAAAATTCTGATTCGCCAAATTTTTTGTAGGACCACCAAACCCGTGGCGAGGGAGCTTGCTCCCGCTGGGTTGCGCAGCGACCCCAAAAATTCCGGATTGAAAAGCGACGACTGCTGCGCAGCCGAGCGGGAGCAAGCTCCCTCGCCACGGGGGATCTGCTTTTCGCCAAAGCTAAACGCCTTTGAGTGACTCCTGGTTGCCAGCCCCGCCCCCCTCTCCTAAGATCGACGCACTCACGGGTGCAGCGGAGCTGCCCGATAAGAACCCGACTCAAGGACCCGACCATGACGCATATCCAACGTCCCATCACCACCGAACCCCTCACCGGGCTGAGCCGCGAAGAACTCTGGGACGGCCCGGACAAGGGCTTGATCAAATGCTGGGAAGTCGGCCGCGACCGGGCGCAGAGGTTCCCTGAACTGGCGCAACGTTGTCTCGCCGGAGAGCTGCCGGTGCTGGGCTGGAAAGGCGGGGTCAGCCGCAGCCTGAAGAAGACCGCCAAGTTCGGTTGCCTCAAGTACCTGGCCCAATGGCAGGGCCTGCGCGGCGAAGACCTGGACATCGACCTGGCCGAGGAACGCACCCTGACCTGCTCCAACACGAGCATGATCGTGACATTCACGCCAGACCGGGCCAAATATGTGAACCAGGAACCCGCCTGACCCCAACCGAGTGAAGCCGGAGACCGACATGACATCTGCGCCCAAGATCAATTTTGCGGTAACGCCGCTGCTGCGCATCGCCTATGAGGAACACGGCCCCGCCAGCGGCGAGCCGATTATCCTGCTGCACGGTTTTCCCTACGATCCGCGGGCCTTTGACGAGGTTGCGCCGCCCTTGGCCCAACGCGGTTATCGAGTCATCGTGCCGTACCTGCGCGGCTACGGCCCGACCCGTTTCAACAATCCCGCGATTGCCCTCTCCGGCCAGCAAGCGGCACTGGCCCAGGACCTGCTGGACCTGATGCACACACTCGGCATTCCCCAGGCTGCGCTGTGCGGCTATGACTGGGGTGGCCGCGCCGGGTGCATTGTCGCCGCGTTGTGGCCCGAGCGCGTTCGCTGCCTGGTCACCGGCGATGGCTACAACCTGCAGAATATTCCTCGATCAACCCAGCCACTGGACCCGGAAACCGAATACCGCTTGTGGTATCAGTATTACTTCCACACCGACCGAGGCGTCGAAGGCCTGAAGCAGAACCGACGCGAGCTGTGCCAATTGCTCTGGCGCCTGTGGTCGCCGACCTGGGCGCGCGGTGCGGAGCTGTATCCGCTGAGCGCGCCTTCGTTTGATAATCCGGATTTTGTCGAGGTGGTGATTCATTCCTATCGCCATCGCTTCATGTACGCGCCGGGAGATCCGACGCTTGAATGGATGGAGGAACAGTTGGCGGCGCAACCGGCCATCAGCGTGCCGAGTATTTCCCTGTGCGGCGCAGATGACGGCGTGGGACCCGCGCCCGAGCACGACGAAGATGCCGCGCATTTCACCGGACGCTACGAGCGCCGCGTGCTGGCCGGCGTCGGCCATAACATTCCTCAGGAAGCACCTGAAGCCACGCTCAGGGCATTGCTGGATTTGCTTGAGGGCTGAGCGCAAACCGCTCGCGATAAGCCTGGGGCGTCACGCCCATGCCCCGCAGAAAACTGCGACGCAAGGTTTCTTCGCTGCCGAAGCCGCATTGCAGGGCGACACGCTTGATCGGCACCGCACTGTCGCAGAGCAGCCGCCGGGCAGTTTCCACGCGGATCAGCTCCACCGCACGGGCCGGGGTCTGGCCGGTCTCGGCGCGGTAATGACGGACAAAGCTGCGCTCGCTCATACCGGCCTCGGCGGCCAGGCTCGACAAGCCTAGGTAGCGAGTGAGATTTTCGGCGATCCAGGCGTGCAGTTTATCGAAACGACCGCCCTGCTCCTGTAATGCCAAAGTAGCGCTGAACTGCGACTGCCCCCCGGGGCGCTTGAGAAATACCACCAGATGCCGCGCGACTTCCAGCGCCATCGCCCGGCCCAGGTCCTCTTCGACCAGCGCCAACGCCAGGTCAATGCCGGCCGTGACTCCAGCCGAGGTCCAGACCGAACCATCCTTGATGAAAATCGGATTGGGTTCGACCTGCAGTTCTGGATGTTGCCGGGCCAGCTGTTCACAACGGGTCCAGTGGGTCGCCACCCGGCGTCCGTCCAGCCAGCCACTGGCCGCCAGCAGAAACGCCCCGGTACACACCGATGCGACCCTTCGCGAACGCGCTCCCTGGCCCTTGACCCAGGCCACCAGCGCAGGATCTTTCGCGGCTTCGTACACGCCCCAACCGCCGGCAATCAACAAGGTGTCACTGCCCTCGCTGGGCAGTGGTTCGGCCATCAGCGCCAACCCCGCCGACGACATCACCGCCCCGCCACCCGCAGCAATAACAGTCGGCGCATACGGCGCCGGCAAGCCTTGTCCGCGAACCAGATCATTGGCCGACGCGAAGACCTGCAGAGGCCCGGTGACATCCAGCACTTGTACGTTGGCGAAGGCCAGCACATGAACGGTTTTTGCTGTGTTTGGCATATTGGCGTGATTCGAGGGCTTATTGGCGAATACGCCAGATCCTACGAGTCTAAAGTCAAACCGTCCACCCTCTCGGGCAATCATCCAAAGGAGCAAGCGACATGACGTTGCAGATCGGTTTTCTGTTATTCCCCCAGGTTCAGCAGTTGGACCTCACCGGGCCTTTTGACGTGCTGGCTTCGCTGCCAGATGTGAAAGTGCATCTGGTCTGGAAAGACCTGCCGCCGGTTACCTCCAGCACGGGCTTGGTCCTGCTGCCAACCACCACCTTCGAGGACTGTCCGAAGCTCGACGTCATTTGTGTCCCCGGTGGTAGCGGCGTCGGTCCGTTGATGGAAGACGAGCAGACCCTGGCCTTCATCAAACGCCAGGCCACTCACGCCAAATACATCACCTCGGTGTGCACCGGTGCGCTGGTACTCGGCGCGGCGGGATTGTTGCGCGGCAAGCGCGCCACTACCCACTGGGCCTTCCACAGTTTGTTGCAGCCGCTGGGGGCGACGCCGGTCAAGGACCGTGTGGTCCGCGACGGCAACCTGCTTACCGGTGGCGGCATCACCGCGGGAATCGATTTTGCCTTGACCCTGGCGGCCGAGCTGTTCGACCGGGACACCGCTGAGCTGGTCCAATTGCAGCTTGAATACGCACCGGCTCCGCCGTTCGCCGCAGGTTCCCCGGACACCGCGCCGACGCTGGTGCTCGAAGAGGCCAACCGGCGTTCGGCGGAATCGTTCCGCGTGCGCTCGCAGATCACCCAGCGGGCTGCGGCACGCTTGGAATCAGCGTAGCGGCAGGTTCAGCCAGGCACAGCAATCCGGTGCCTGGCTTGGATGGCCTATTCCTCCTGGCGATACAGCACCATTCCGGCGTGATACAGCACGCCATCGCGAAAATCCCCGTCGGCGGTGAAACCCGTATCGTCGTGGTATTCGATATGGTCGTCCTGCAGCCAATAGTCGCCCTCGTAGGCACTCTCCCGAGTGCCCCGTGCTTCGTCGTAGCGCCCGCCCGGAAGCAACCGATGGCGAATCACGCCATCGGCCGTCACCCATAGGCCGACAAATTTGTCCTGATCTCCAAATGCCTTTCTCACGGGACGTCTCCTAGTGGTCGCCAGGTTTTAAAATGGGCTGGCCGTCGGCCGCACCACCAGTTCGCTGACGTCCACGTCTGCCGGTTGCTCGATCGCATAGGCAATTGCCCGAGCGATGGCCTCGGCGGGGATGGCGATCCTGCGGAACTCGCGCATCTCGGCCCGTCCGCCTTCGTCGGAAATGCTTTCCGCCAGTTCCGACTCGGTCACGCCGGGGGAAATCACCGTCACGCGGACATCCCCACCCACCTCCTGGCACAGGCCTTCGGAAATCGCCCGTACGGCAAATTTGGTCGCGCAGTACACAGCGGCAGTCGGGCTGACGGTGTACGCACCGATGGAGGCAATATTGACGAACTGTCCGCTGCGCTGGCGCTGCATCAACGGCAGACCGGCGGCGATGCCGTGGAGCACGCCACGGATGTTGACGTCGATCATGCGGTCCCATTCCTCGACCTTCAGCGCCTCAAGCTTGGAGAGCGGCATGACGCCGGCGTTATTGATGATCACGTCAAGCCCGCCGAATTTCTCGACGGCGAAATCGATCAGGCCCTGGACATCGTCGCGACGGGTCACGTCCACGGCTTTGCAGGCAGCCCGGTGACCGGCGGCTTCAAGTTCCTGCACCAGCGCTTGCAAGCGCTCCACGCGCCGGGCGCCAAGCACCACGCAAGCCCCGCGGGCCGCCAACAACCGTGCTGCCGCCTCACCAATCCCGCTGCTGGCGCCAGTGATGACCACTACTTTGTTTTGAATATCGGACATGATGGTTTCCTCGTCTGGATGCGTTGGCCCCCGGTGGGAGCGTTTTGACAGGTCCAGATTAGGAGGGTGTCAGGCGCTTCGGTTAGCCGGATTCTCCTGCGCATTTGCACGATCCTGTAACGATAACGCCTCTGGTCGTTACGGCTGCAATCAGCTTTACTAGCGCGATCCATTAAATTGGCCAGGGAGATTGATCGGCATGTCGGTATCCACGTCCATCACCATCACGCCCGTTAACGGCGTAGATCAGCGTCGCGCCGAGCTGGCGAACCTGATGAAGCGCTTCGCACCGGAATATGGTGTCCACGCAACGGCCATCGAGGCCTTGCACCTGATCCGCAGCGATCAACCCACCGAGGCCTTGCACGTTGTGCACAAGCCCGGGCTGTGCGTGATTGTCCAGGGGCGCAAGGAAGTCACGCTGTCTGACGAGCGCTACGTTTACGATCCGCTCAATTACCTGGTGGTCTCTGTGACGCTGCCGCTGGCCGGCCAGGTAATCGAGGCCAGCCCCGAGCAACCGTACTTGTGCATACGCCTGGACATCGACCCGGCACAGATCTGCCAGTTGATCGCCGATGCCAGCCCAATTGGCGTACCGAGTGAAAGAGCCGATCGCGGATTGTTCCTGGACCGCATCGACGAGCCGCTGCTCGACGCAATGCTGCGTTTGCTGCGACTGCTCGACAGCCCGGACGACATCGCCACCCTCGCGCCACTGGCCCAGAAAGAGATTTTCTATCGACTGTTGCGGGGCGCCCAGGGCAGGCGGCTGCACGAAATCGCTATTCCTGACACCCAGACCCACCGCATCAGCCGCGCCATCGAGTGGCTTAACACCCATTACGCCGAACCATTGAGCATCGACAGCCTGGCGCAGATGATCAATCTGAGTCCCTCGGCACTGCATCATCGCTTCAAGGCCGTGACCGCCATGAGCCCGCTGCAATACCAGAAGCAGTTACGCCTGCAGGAAGCCCGACGACTGCTGCTGGCGGAGAACAGCGATGTTTCGTCAATCGGCTACAAGATGGGCTACGAGAGCCCCTCGCAGTTCAGCCGTGAATACAGCCGTCTATTCGGCGCCTCACCGAGCAAGGACGTCGCTCGCCTTCGCGCCCAGGCGTTGCAAGCGAGCAGCGCCTGATTCTGCATACAAACAGGATCAGGCAAACCGAGGGCAGTATCCGACTAACGACCCTAGCCACCTCGCCCCTACTCTGAACCCATGCAGCAAGACAACCGTCCGGGCTGCAACGGGTTCAGCAGATTTCGACATCTGAACGACCCGGCACTCAACCCTTTGATACGACCGGAGTCATTGCCATGAAAACTTTCAATTCCTTGATCGCCGTTACCAGCCTTGTCCTGAGCGCTAGCGTTTTCGCATTGCCAAGCCAGCAACAGGATCGATTCTTTACCCAGTCGCCAGAGCCTTCGCAGTCAGTGGCAGCAGACGGCGCGGATCGCACTCCTGGTGGCCAGACTCTCGCCGCTGATGGCGCTGACCGTACTCCCGGTGCCCAGACTCTCGCTGCTGATGGCGCTGACCGCACCATGGGACGGCGCCTGGCATGATGGGGTTATTCTTTGGACGAAAAAAAACCCGCCTAGGCGGGTTTTTCAAGGACCAGATTGACTTCCTGTCAGGCACTCCATGCCGGGTCCCATCATCCATGACCCCAAGCACTCCCTGTACTCAGTGGATGGATGTAGATTAGAGGGGATCAATAGGCAGAAAAAGACGAGAAAGCAGCGTCGCAACGTAAGCGTTTCGCTATGCGCCACTGTTACTTTTCTACAGGCGAAAAAAAACCCGCCGAAGCGGGTTTTTCCAAGACCATTACGACTCCCTGTCGGTAGCCATCCTTGCAAGGTCGATCGTCCCTGATCCTGAGCACTTCCTGTGCTTCAGTGGATGAGGCTAGATTACGCGTCGGATCCAAAGTGAAACAGAGGACATAGCTACTAACCTGTGTAAGACATTCGCCATATCACCCCTTCCGGAAACCCTTAGCCCGGTCAGGTAACCGGCGTTTCAAAGCCTGCTTTCGGTCCTTGGGATCCATCATGGCTTGTTCAGATACTCTTCAATATTGGCCATCTGTTCATCCCAACCACGACTGTCCATTCGGAAAGCCTTGAGTCGACGCGCCTCGGGAATGTCATTGAATCCTGACTCCACTACCTTCAGAAGGGTGCCACCGCCCATGTCCTCAAGCTCGAATTGCACACGCGTCTCGGACTCTTGGGAATAGTCGGTCTGCGGCTCCACAGCGTAAGGATGCCAGCGAAACGAGAACACTCGCTCGGGTTCGACACGCTCCACCAGGACATCCCACACAAGATGCTCATAACCCGGATAGGTAATCTGCCCTTGGGTGCGCTCACCGGCAACAAACCGCTTGCCCGCGAGATCCACGCCAAACCATTGGCCGAAGGCTTCAGCATTGGCCAGGGCTCGCCAGACCTGCGAACGCGGCGCCTTCAACAAGATCTTTCTTTCGATACGATCAGACAGATGCATGGGTCGTCACCTCCTGTGTTCAACATTAGGCCTGTAAGACCACAAGGCCAACCGTAAAGTTGTATCAACGCCTTGTTTGGTTACACTCCTCCAGCAGTTTTTACCCCTCATGGAGAGCTTGATGATGTACACCCGTTTGTTGCTGCCCCTGATTCCGCTGTTGTTCATTGGCGCTGTCCAGGCTGACGTTTGTACCAACGCCACGACCCAAGGCGACATGAACCAGTGTGCAGCCCAAGAGACCAAGGCCGCCGACAAGGAACTGAACAGTCTGTACAAACAGATCACAGCGCGTTTGAAAGACAATGCCGAGGCCAAGCAATTGCTGGTCAAGGCACAGCGAGCCTGGATTGACTTCCGTGACGCCGAATGCAGCTTTTCTGCTTCTGGTGTCGAAGGGGGGAGCGTCTATCCGATGATTCAGAATGACTGCATTACAGCCCTGACGAAGGCGCGAGTAGAGGCGTTCAAGACGTACCTCAACTGCGAAGAAGGAGACCTGAGCTGCCCGGTACCTGGGGCTTGATTAATGGTGTTTAAGAGGATGTCCCTCAGGTCAATTTTTTTTAATGCAAAAACAAAACCCCTACCTGCGTCAGCAGATAGGGGTTTCGGAATTTAATCTTGACGATGACCTACTCTCACATGGGGAAACCCCACACTACCATCGGCGATGCATCGTTTCACTTCTGAGTTCGGGATGGGATCAGGTGGTTCCAATGCTCTATGGTCGTCAAGAAATTCGGTAGCCAGCGCGTGCCTTACGGTCACGTTCCAGCGAATGGGTATGCGATAGTTTGTGGGTTTTGACTCGAACTTTCGGTTCATTTCGTCTTCACACACCGCAATCTGGTGCCTTTCTCCGTTTCCAGAGCAGGATCAGCAAATTGCTTGGGTGTTATATGGTCAAGCCTCACGGGCAATTAGTACAGGTTAGCTCAACGCCTCACAGCGCTTACACACCCTGCCTATCAACGTCGTAGTCTTCGACGGCCCTTCAGGGGACTCAAGGTCCCAGTGAGATCTCATCTTGAGGCAAGTTTCCCGCTTAGATGCTTTCAGCGGTTATCTTTTCCGAACATAGCTACCCGGCAATGCCACTGGCGTGACAACCGGAACACCAGAGGTTCGTCCACTCCGGTCCTCTCGTACTAGGAGCAGCCCCTCTCAAATCTCAAACGTCCACGGCAGATAGGGACCGAACTGTCTCACGACGTTCTAAACCCAGCTCGCGTACCACTTTAAATGGCGAACAGCCATACCCTTGGGACCGGCTTCAGCCCCAGGATGTGATGAGCCGACATCGAGGTGCCAAACACCGCCGTCGATATGAACTCTTGGGCGGTATCAGCCTGTTA
>NZ_CP071657.1:4380000-5392500 GCF_051132075.1 Pseudomonas sp. R3-56
TGCGCCGGAAGTGGGGCGAATTATAGACATCCAGAATTTGCCGTCAACCGTTATTTTCAGTTTTCAGCTGTATATGCGCAACTGAACCCCAGCCGTCATGTATGTAGACTGCGCCGATTGAAATGCGCACTATATTGCTCACCTTGTTTCCCTGCCCTACTTCTGGATGACACTCCGCAATGACTTCACCACATCGCAGCCTGGCAACCACCTTGTATCCGGTTGCCCTGCTACTAATAGCCATGGCATCCATCCAGTCTGGAGCCTCTCTTGCCAAAAGCATGTTCCCTGTAGTCGGTGCGCAAGGCACCACGGCGCTACGGCTCATTTTCGCAAGCCTTATCATGTTGATACTGCTGCGGCCGTGGCGAGCCAAACTTACCGCCCAATCCTTGCGCACGGTGATTGTCTATGGGCTGGCGCTCGGCGGCATGAACTTTCTCTTCTATATGTCGCTTCGTACCGTTCCACTGGGCATTGCAGTGGCTCTGGAATTCACCGGCCCCTTGGCAGTCGCTATCTATGCCTCGCGCCGGGCGATTGATTTTCTCTGGATCGCCCTGGCGGTGGTTGGCTTGCTCCTGCTCATACCCACCGGAGCCACCAGCGCGGGCATCGACCTGATCGGAGCCGGCTATGCATTGGGGGCGGGGGTCTGTTGGGCCCTGTATATCCTGTTTGGCCAGAAGGCCGGTGCGGACAATGGTGTGCAGACCGCTGCGCTCGGCGTCATGATCGCAGCCTTGTTCGTAGCCCCCATCGGCATCGTGCATGCCGGGACCGCTTTGCTGACCCCGAGCCTGATCCCTGTCGCCATTGGCGTCGCCATTCTGTCAACCGCCCTGCCCTATACGTTGGAAATGATCTCACTCACCCGCATACCAGCCCGCACCTTCGGCACACTGATGAGCGTCGAGCCTGCGGTCGGCGCGCTATCGGGGCTGCTGTTTCTCCAGGAGTATCTATCCCTGGCCCAATGGGCAGCCATAACCTGCATCATCCTCGCGTCGATCGGCGCTACGTTGACCATGGGCGACTCTGCCAAGCCCGCCATTGCCGCAGATTGATAACGTTCTAACGCAGGTCTGGTATTTATCGCGCATTTAGGCCATGTTTAGCCCCGTAACCTAATGTCAGACATGGATTTTTTCGTACAGGATGTCATGAACGCTTGAAGCGAAAGCGAACGCAGCCGTACGTAGGCATAAGATCCGCGGCGGCATTAAGGACGGGAATGAAACGAATCTTGATACTGATCGCCGTACTAGCGGTTACGGGCTGCGCGGCGACGTCGAAAACCGAAGTCAAACGCGGAAAAAAAGGCCTGCATATCAACTGCTCCGGCCTGTCCTCTTCCTGGGACCAGTGCCGGGCCAGCGCCGCCAACTCATGCGCGCCCAAAGGTTACAAAATCATCGCCAAATCAGGTGACGCCGTTGAGGAGCCTGGGGATTATCCTTTCGGGCTCAATCCAGCCGGATACACTAGCCGCAGCATGATCGTCATCTGCAAATAGGCGGCGCTTCAGTTGGACTGTCGTTCGGCCAGGCGATGGCTGATCTCGTCATGGCTGGACCTGAGAACCTCCTCCTGGAGCTCAGGCGCTGCCAGCATTCGCGCAACAACCAGCGCACCCACGCATTGAGACAGGATCGCCCAAGCGAGGCTATCGCTCTCAAGTATCCGCGCCCAGCTTTCGTGCAGGCGGCAGATCCAGCGTTGCGCGGCCTCACGCACCGACATATCCGAACGCGCAATCTCAGCCCCCAGAACCGGCAAGGCGCAACCAGCCTCGGGTTGCTCCACATGGCTCATGCTCAGGTACTGCTTGAGGCAACGCTCCAGTTTCATCGAGTCCATGACGCCGTTACCACTCAAGCGCTCCAGGCTCTGGCTCAACTCGCGCTCGACGATCGCCTTGAAAAGCTCATCCTTGGATGAAAAATGGCTGTAGAACGCCCCGCCGCTAAGACCGATCGCCTTCATCAGGCCATCTACCCCTACCGTCGAAAATCCTGATTTCTTGGCCGACATGGCACTGCTGGTCAGCAGTTTCTCTCGGGTTTCCATCTTGTGATTGGCTGAATAACGCATGTGCTTGCCTCTGGATGCTCATCTTGACGCTTGGCGAATCTTAGCATAACGTCCGTTTAGCTAACGATCGTTTACCAATGAGGCCAATCATGAATAACAAGAAGGTTGTACTGGTAGTGGGAGCTGGCGATGCTACTGGTGGCGCGATAGCCCGGCGTTTCGCTCGGGAAGGCTTCGCGGCCTGCGTCACTCGCCGCAACGCTGACAAGCTTGAAGCTTTGGTCGACGAAATCCGTACCCAGGGCGGTGAAGCCCACGGTTTTGCCTGCGACGCACGCAAGGAAGATGATGTGATCGCACTTATCGAGCAAATCGAGGAGCAGGTGGGCCCGATCGAAGCCTTTGTATTCAACATCGGCGCCAACGTGCCTTGCAGCATTCTCGAAGAGACGGCTCGCAAATATTTCAAGATTTGGGAAATGGCCTGCTTTTCAGGTTTCCTCAATGCTCGAGAAGTGGCCAGGCGCATGGTCAAACGTCAGCGCGGCACGATCCTGTTTACTGGCGCCACGGCAGGCTTGCGCGGGGCATCAGGGTTCGCCGCATTTGCGGGGGCCAAGCATGGCATCCGGGCCTTGGCCCAGAGCATGGCGCGAGAATTGGGGCCGATGAATATTCATGTAGCCCATGTGGTGGTGGATGGCGCCATCGACACCGACTTCATCCGCGATAATTTCCCGGAAAAATACGCAACCAGGGCCGAAGACGGCATCCTCGACCCGGAGCACATCGCCGAAAACTATTGGTACCTGCATACCCAGCCGCGGGATGCCTGGACCTTCGAACTGGATCTGCGCCCCTGGAACGAACGCTGGTAAGTCTCCCTCACAACAATAAGAGAAGCGTAGCCATGAACAGATCCGTCGAGTTTTTTTTCGACCTGGGCAGCCCGACCACCTACCTGGCCTATACCCAATTGCCCGCGCTCTGCGCTGAAACCCATAGCGAGCTCATCTATCGCCCCATGCTTCTGGGCGGCGTATTCAAGGCAACGGGCAACGCGTCGCCCGTTACCGTGCCGGCCAAGGGGCCTTATCTGTTCCAGGACTTGAACCGTTTCGCCAAGCGCTACGGTGTCGACTTCAAGCTCAACCCGCATTTTCCAATCAACACATTGCTATTGATGCGCGCCGTCACGGGCATGCAACTGCGTCATCCGGATCGTTTCGAGACTTTCACGAGCTGTCTGTTCCGGGCGCTCTGGGTGAATGCCCGCAACCTCAACGACCCGGCAACAGTCGCGGCCGTGCTGGACGAAGGGGGTTTCGACCCTGCCTATGTGCTTGCCCTTACAGCCGACGAGCAGGTCAAGGAAACACTAAGGAGCACAACCGAAGAGGCCGTGCGCCGAGGTGTGTTCGGTGCGCCGAGCATGTTTGTCGGCAACGAGATGTTCTTTGGCCAGGATCGCCTGGACTTCATCCGTGAAGCCCTCGGCTGATCCTATGCTTCAGATTGCCGCTGTCCGTGTGTTCAGCCATTGCAGCGCAGCACCATCGAGCAGCGGACTCAAGCGACGCTGAACCTCGCCGTGATAGGCGTTGAGCCAGTCCTTTTCGTCCTGGTTCAGCAACGACGGCTCAAGGCAGCGGGTATCGATCGGGCACAACGTCAGGGTTTCGAATGCGAGGAATTCGCCGAACTCGCTGCTGCCCGCCTCCCGGTTCAACACCAGGTTCTCGATACGAACACCCCAGCGACCCGGGCGATAAGTACCCGGCTCGATGGACGTGATCATGCCCGGCTGCATGGCGGTCTGGGGCGCGGCGGCAGCCTGATAGGCAATGACTTGCGGGCCTTCGTGGACGTTGAGGAAGTAGCCGACACCGTGGCCGGTGCCGTGACCGTAATCCACCTGTTCAGCCCAGATCGGCGCCCGGGCGATGGCATCCAGCAGAGGCGACAGAATGCCCTTGGGGAATTTGGCCCTAGACAAGGCAATCACGCCTTTGAGCACGCGGGTACAGTCACGCTTCTGCTCCGATGTCGGTGTCCCGACCGGCACCATGCGGGTGATATCGGTCGTACCGCCAAGGTACTGGCCGCCCGAATCGATCAACAGCAAGCCATCGCCCTCAATGACAGCGTGCGCCTCTTCGGTGGCGTGATAATGAGGCATCGCGCCATTGGCATTAAACGCTGCGATAGTGTTGAAGCTCAAGGAGACGAACTCCGGCCGGCGCTTGCGCGCTGCGGTCAGGTGCTCATCGATGGTCAGTTCAGTGATGCGCTCATGGCCCCAGGCACTTTCCAGCCAGGCAAAAAATTCGCAGAGCGCCGCTCCGTCCTGCTCCATGGCTCGACGGATGTGCTCGGCATCGGCCGGGCTTTTGCGCGATTTGGCCAGTGTTGTGGGGTTGAGCCCTTCGACCAGTTTCACGCCGCTGTCCAGATTGTCCAGCAAACCGACCGTGACCCGGGCCGGATCGACCTGCAGGCTCGCGCCGCTCGGCACCTCACGCAACGCAGTGGCCACTTCGCTGTAGTCGCGCAGCGTTACGCCGTCTTGCTCAAGAACAGAACGCAGCGCAGCGTCGACCTTGTTCAAGTCCACAAACAGCGTCGCCTGCTGCTGGCTGATCAGGGCAAAGGAGACGAATACCGGATTGAATGACACATCCGCGCCGCGCAGGTTGAACAGCCAGGCGATGTCGTCCAGGGTGGCGATGAAATGCCAATCCGCAGCACGCTCCTTAAGGGCTTCGCGCAACTGGGCGATTTTCTCGACACGACCGATCGTGGCTTGCGGCGGCAAATGCGCGTAGACCGGTTGATCAGGCAAGCTCGGACGATCGGTCCAGGCTTGTGCGAGCAGATCGATGTCGGTACGCAACCGTGCGCCACGCTCTTGCAGCTTGCTGCTCAGGGTCCGCGCCGATGCCACCGCCATGACCGCACCATCGACCGCTACCGCCCCCCCTTCAGGCGTGTTTTCGGCCAGCCACTCCAACGGCCCGGGCTTTCCGGGGATGAGTTTGACCAGCTCGATGCCGCTGCCTTCCAGTTCCCAGGTGGCTTGTTCCCAGTAACGACTGTCCGCCCAGACCCCGGCGAAATCCGCGGTCACGATCAATGTACCGACCGAGCCATGGAACCCGGACAACCATTGGCGCCCTTGCCAGTACCCCGGCAGATATTCCGAAAGATGCGGGTCGGCGGAAGGCACCAACAGCGCATGGATGCCCTCCTGGCTCATCAATTGGCGAATTCGGGCCAGGCGCTGGGGAACCTGTCCTGGGGTCGAAGGCTGGGTACTCATCATCACTCCTGCTAATCAATTTTATTTTTCGATGCCGAATGCGTTCGGCTCAGGGGGTTGCCGCCCAGAAGGCCGGCGCGGCAACACAGGCGGCCTTGATCAATCGCACCGCCTCATCAATATCCTGTTCGCTGGTAAAGCGGCCCAGGCTCAAACGAATGGTCCGCCCGGCCGCGCGTGCATCATGCCCAAGGGCGAGCAACACGTGGGATGGAGTGTTTTGCGCCGAGTTGCAAGCCGAGGTCGCGGAGAATGCCATCGATGCGCCCAGCGTCGCCGGGTTGAACTCACCTTCGTTGAACGTCAGGCTCACCGTATGGGGAATGCGACAGTTGGCACTGCCATTCATACACACACCGGGCAAGGCCAGCAGAGGTTCAAGCAAACGATTGCGCAGTCGGGCGATGTCGGCGAGCTCTTCATCAAAGGACTGCGCCGCCAGCTCGAATGCCGCGCCCATCGCGGCAATCTGATGGGTCGCCAAGGTCCCGGAGCGCAAGCCACCTTCATGACCGCCGCCATGGATCTGGGCCGACAGCCGCGGGCGCGCGCGATCACCGACATAAAGTGCGCCGATCCCCTTGGGGCCATAGATCTTGTGTGCGGAAAACGACATCAAGTCCACCGGCCACCGGGCCAGGTCGATGCTCACTTTTCCCGCCCCCTGGGCCGCGTCCATATGAAACAACGCGCCATGCTCTCGAACGATCTCGCCAATGGCGATGGCGTCATTGACCGTGCCCAACTCGTTATTGACCAGCATCAGCGACACCAGAAAAGTGTCTTCGCGGAGCGCCTCGCGAACCGCTTGCGGGTCGATCAGGCCATCGGCGCCCGGCGCCAGCCAGGTTACCGCGACGCCACTTTCCTCGAGCTGCCTGACCGTATCGAGAACGGCCTTGTGTTCGATCAGGCTGGTAATGACGTGGCCGCCACGCGGTTCACGCGCCTGGGCCACGCCCTTGAGGGCCAGGTTATTGGATTCGGTGGCGCCGGAAGTCCAGACGATTTGTCCGGCTTGAGCCCCCACCAACCGAGCCACCTGCTGGCGCGCCAGCTCCACCGAGCGCCGGGCCTCCCGGCCGAAGGCATGGGAGCTGGAGGCCGGGTTACCGAAGTTACCGTCGAAACCCAGGCATTGGACCATGACCTGGATCACGCGCTCATCCACCGGGGTGGTGGCGGCGTAATCAAAATACAAAGGACGCTTATTCATAAGGAAGCTCGCAGAATCTGTTCCAAGACCAGATGCCCTCGTTGGGTTCGAGACATAGCTTTAACTGATCAAGACCTTAAAAGAAGTCGGACTTCATTTAAAAGTGCGTAGGAACGCTCCTGAAACAGCGAGCTTAGCAGGCATCGCGTTGAAGCTCAGCCCTTAACTCACGCTTTCGAGCAACAACGGATACAGCGACGCGACCAACAGCAGCGCCATGCCCCAGTTGAAGACACGCAGCCACCGGCGATCCTGCAACAAGTTGCGCAGCAGGCTGCCGCAGACTACCCACAGGCTGACGCTAGGCAGGTTGATCAACGCAAACACCGCCGCGATCACCACCACATTGAAAAAGTAACCTTGCAGAGGCGTATAGGTGCTGATGGCGCCGATGGCCATGATCCAGGCCTTTGGGTTGACCCATTGGAACGCTGCTGCGCCCCAGTAGCTGATCGGCTTGTTCTCACCCGCGCCGCCGTCCGAGACAGGACCGGAGTGGGCGATTTTCCAGGCCAGGTATATCAAATATGCCGCACCGACGTAGCGCAGCACGGTGTAGAGCAGCGGATATGTCTGGAACACCGCGCCCAGCCCAAGGCCCACCGCCAGGACCAGGGAAAAGAAGCCGCAAGTGATGCCGAGCATGTGCGGGATGGTCCGGTTGAAGCCGAAATTCACACCCGAGGCCAGCAACATGGTGTTGTTGGGGCCGGGCGTTATCGAGGTCACCAGGGCAAACAGGGCGAAGCCCAGCAGCAGGTCAAGCGAGAGGGTCATGGCAGGTCAATCCGTCGGGGCAGTCAGGAGTTGACCCTACCCCACGTCCCGGCGCAAACCCATGGACAGTTAGGCAAAACTTCTGGCGGTACAGTCTCAGCTCGACCGGCCCGGTGCCTGGACTGTCTGCTCGGCGCTCATCTCGCCGCGCTCGTCGAAGCCGACGTTTTTCTGCGAAGGACCGAGCAATTCGGCTTTCTTCGCATGGTATTCATCAAACGAAAGCCCCCGGCGATTCAAGGCTTCGAGGGCCAGCTCACGGGATTCCTCGGCGGTGTAAGGACGCAGCTCCGGGGACGACGAAGCGCAACCGCTCAATACGGTGACAGTCAACAGCAACAAGACAGCAAGGATACGATTCATGGCGGGTGTCCGATGTTCAGTTGGGCGATGAACAAAGGCTACCCGCCGGCACTTGGCGGCAGAAATCAACGCTTTTGATAATGGGTATCGCCCTCTCGGATCTCCCGTTGCGCTTGGTTGACCAACGGGCAATGCAGCGCATCGTCCAGGCTGCGCTCGATGTTGCGCAGCACCTGGAACGAGCCAAACGTCACCGCTTTGGCCCGATGCGCCTGGATGAACTGCCAGAAACTTTCCTCACCATTCTCAACGCTGCGGAACGCCGCTTCACCCGCCTCGCGGGTTTGCCATTGCAGGTAATTAAGCACCCGACGCCCGTCCTCGCTGACCTGGATACTGGCATTGAGGAAACCCGAATGATTACGAGCCAGGCGCTCGGTCTGCGCTGACAGGGCGTTGACCAGCGTCTGCTGCCACTGAGGCTCGATGTCGAACTCGATCAACTGCGTGAAGCTGCGATGACCACTTGGCGATTGCATGAAAAGTCCCCCGTTCAGGTAAGGCGGATCTTGCGATCCAAAGGCCTGCAGGGTAAAACCTCCAGTTAAGTCAAGGTCAAGCGGTGATTCAGGTGACGACGTCCATCAACATTCACAAGGAACTGACCGTCGGCCAGGTCGCCGCCCGCAGCGGCGTGGCGGTCACCGCGCTGCACTTCTATGAAACCAAGGGCCTGATCAAAAGCACGCGCAACCCGGGCAACCAACGTCGTTACCCCCGGGCCGTCCTGCGGCGCGTGGCGCTGATCAAAGTCGCCCAGCGCCTGGGCATCCCCCTGGCGGAAATTGGCGAGGCGCTGAAAAACCTGCCGGACAACCGTGCGCCCACGGCGGCCGACTGGAAGAACCTGTCAGCGCAGTGGAGTCGGAACCTGGATGAGCGGATCAACCAGCTGATCGCATTGCGAGACCGGCTCGACGGTTGTATCGGCTGCGGTTGCCTGTCGATGGAACATTGTCCGCTGCGCAACCAGGGTGATGTGCTCGGCAAGCGTGGGCCAGGGGCGCATTTGCTGGAGTCCTGAGACGTTCGTCGGCCTATGAGTCCCGCCGTGGTTGCGTGGAAGATGCTTGGGGCCGCTGCGCAACCCAGCGGGAGCGAGCTCCCTCGCCACCAGAAGACCGAGCGCCTGTTCGAGAACGCGAAACATTTTCTTTCATCTTCCCTTTCAGGATTCCGGCTGCTCGTTCGTCTTAATTAGATGCAGCAGGCCGCGTCGGCAAAAGCCACGGCCGGCTTTTCCAGGTTTCATGGTGTTGCGAAGCCCGCGACACGGAACCTTTCATCGAATCAAGACGCTCAATCATGTCGAAGAAGTCCCGCTCCAAACTCTGGTTCCTGGTTCACAGCTGGCTGGCGTTGCCCATCTGGTTTTTCGTTCTGATCGTTTGCGTCACCGGTACCCTGGCTGTGGTCAGCCAGGAGATCGTCTGGCTGGTCAATCCGGAAATGCGCGCCAGCAAGCCCGCCGATGATGCGCCGTTGCTCAGCTACGACGAGGTCGTTGCCGCCATCAGGCAAGCCCAGCCCCTGACTCAGGTGCAAAACATTGTGCGTCCGGACGAGTCGCACTTCGCCCTGGAGGTCAAGGTCACCTACCCCGACGGTCGCCCCGACACTGTTTACGTCAACCCCTACAGCGGCGTCATCCAGGGCTCGGCACCGGCCTTCAACTTCAGGGGGTTCACCCGTGCATTGCATGGCTGGTGGCTGGTGCCGTTCACCAACGGCTACAGCTGGGGCTGGTACCTGGTGTCCTTCCTCGGCCTGCCGATGCTCGCGTCGTTGGTGACTGGGCTGGTTGTCTATAAACGTTTCTGGAAAGGTTTTTTCAGCCCGACCCTGCGTATTCGCCATGGCGCGCGTATTTTCTGGGGCGATTTCCATCGGCTCAGCGGCATCTGGTCGATCTGGTTCATTGCCGTCATTTCCATCACCGGCACCTGGTTCCTGATCGAGGCCACGCTGGCCGATAACGGCATTTCCATCTCCAGTGCTCCGGTCGTCCCGGTGGTGGCCCGGGAAAACGTTCCGCTGTCGACGGGTGGTACGCCTCCGCCGCAACTGAACCTGGACCGCGCCATTGAAATTGCCCAGCAGCGGATCCCGGGCCTGGAAGCGAGTTTCGTCAGCCTGCCCGGCAATGCCTACAGCCACCTGGAAGTCGGCGGACGCGGCTGGTATCCGCTGATGTACCAGACGGCGACCATCAATCCCTACAACGGTGATGTCGACGCTTCCCGATTGTTGTCGGACCGCACGGCGCTGGAGTTCGTGACCGAATCCATGCGCCCGCTGCACACCGGGGATTTCGGTGGCCTCTGGATCAAGCTCATCTGGTGTTTCTTCGGCCTGGTGCTGAGCATGATGGTCCTCAGCGGCCTGCTGATCTGGACCAAACGCACGGCGCTGGCGACCGCCAACGCCCTCAAGCGCAACCAGAAACCTGTGCGGCCAGCCCAAACCACGCCGCAACTGCAGCCTTCCATGCACCGTGACTCACCGGAGGGCAGCCTGTGAACCCGTCCACTACGACAACATCACCGTCACGCCTGGGCCAGTTCTGGCATAAATGGCGCTTCCATATCAACGTGCTGTTGCTGCTGATTCCCCTGGGTTTCATGCCCAAGTACCTGTCGGAGGCCGCGTTGTTCCGAGGCGACGGCGGGCTTGGCGAGCGGGAAGTCGGCGAAGTCCAGGTGGGCCCCTGGAGCTTGCGCCTGGCGGAGTTTCGCAACGAAGCGCCACGTACCCAGGGCCCCGCCGGACCGATGAAACACTTCAACGCCGCCCTGTGCCAGCGCTGCATCAGCGAGGTTAAAGCCACCTATCTGCGCATCGGCAAGCCCCGCAGCCTGCGGGCCGCCGGGGTGATTTTCTTCGGCTCGCCCTATCGCATGGGCGCCTTGTTGCCGGTGCCGAAAAAGACCCAGCCAGACGCCGAACTATGGATCACCCTCGAAGGCTGGGACGGCTCGATGCATCAAGCTTCCATCCCCCTGAGCCAGGCCTCCCCGGCCACCGTCGCCTGGTTGCAATCCCAAGGAGCCCGACCATGAACCTCCGCGCCTCTTTCAACAGCCTGGCGCTGCTGCTCTGCGCAGGCTTGAGCACCAGCGCCCTGGCCCACAATCCAATGTGCGAATGCAAGGCTATCGACGCTGAACAGATCCAGTGTACTGGCGGTTTTTCCGATGGCAGCGGCGCCCCCGGAGTGACGCTGGACGTGATCGGCTACGACGAAACCATCCTGGTCCCCGGCAAGCTCGGCGCCGACTCGACGTTGACCTTCAAGAAACCCAACGCCGAGTTCTACGTACTTTTTGACGCCGGCCCCGGCCACGTCGTGGAAATCGACCAAGCCGACATCGAGGCCCCATGAGCGCACCCACCACCCAGGTCATCCGCCCCGCCGGTGCCGGCCATGAAACCCTGTATGTATTGTTGCTGTGCCTGATTATCCTGCTGGGCGCCGGTTCGGTCGTGGCCTGGCATGGCGAAACCCGGGATGTTGCCCACCTGGACGCCCATCAGCTGGACGCACGCCGCGACCTCAGCGCCGCCGAGCAAGGCATTTATGCCGATCTGCGGGTGACACTGGATGAGATCCGGATCCTGCGCGAGAGCGAACCGGCCCTCCCAGGCCCGCAAGCCCTGGCCGATGAAGGCTTCGCCCCGTTCGCCCAAGACGCCAGTTCCGTCAGCCGCGGCGGCCACGCCTGGCAATTGCTGGCAGACCGAGCCTACTTCGGCGCGAGCGCCAATTCGTCCGTCGCAGGCTCCTTTCTGATGCGCATCAGCGAAGTGCCCGATGCGTCCCCGGACATCTGGCTCAACCGCGGCAATCCTCCAACCACCCCTACCACGTTGGACGACGCCGCTTTGTCCGCCGCCGGCTGGCAACAGATCGTCGCGCAATTCGACGCTGGCGTAACCCGCCAGCATCGGCATTGACCCCACGCCTTCACTCCAGAGAAGACCGCTTGCCCATGTCTATTGCACCTTCACGCCGCCCCTTGCTGCGCCTGCTGCTGATTGGCCTGCTCGCCTGCCTGTTCACTCCCATGGCCAGCGCCGAAACGGCCAAGCGCCTGCGCATCGGCATCACCCTGCACCCTTATTACAGCTACGTGGCCAACATCGTCGGCGACAAGGCCGAGGTGGTGCCGTTGATCCCGGCCGGCTTCAACCCTCACGCCTATGAACCCCGCGCCGAGGACATCAAGCGCATCGGCGGGCTCGATGTGATCGTGCTCAACGGCGTGGGTCACGACGATTTCGCCGACCGCATGATCGCCGCCAGCGAAACCCCGGACGTGAAGGTGATCGAGGCCAACGAGAACGTCCCCTTGCTCGCCGCCACCGGCACCGCGGCGCGGGGCGCGGGCAAAGTCGTCAATCCGCATACGTTCCTGTCCATCAGCGCCTCCATTGCCCAGGTCAACAACATCGCCCGGGAACTGGGCAAGCTCGACCCGGACAACGCCAAGACCTATACGCAGAACGCCCGGGCCTACGGCAAGCGCCTGCGGCAGATGCGCGCCGCCGCCCTGGCCAAGCTGACCCAGGCGCCGAACGCCGAGCTGCGGGTCGCCACGGTACATGCCGCCTACGATTACCTGCTGCGCGAATTCGGCCTGGAAGTGACTGCCGTGGTCGAGCCGGCCCATGGCATCGAGCCAAGCCCCAGCCAGTTGAAAAAGACCATCGACCAGCTGCGTGAGTTGGACGTGAAGGTGATCTTCTCGGAGATGGATTTTCCATCCACCTACGTCGACACCATCCAGCGTGAATCGGGAGTGAAGCTGTACCCCCTGTCGCACATTTCCTACGGCGACTACAGCGCCGAGAAATACGAAAAGGAAATGACCGGCAACCTCGACACCGTGGTCCGGGCGATCCAGGAGTCCGGCGCATGACGGCTCAGGAACCCCTCATCCAGCAACATGTCGGCCCGATGATCGAGTTCGCCGACATCAGCCTGAACCTTGGGCGCACCGCGATTCTCGACAATGTCGCCTTTCAGGTACAAGCCGGCAGCATCCATGCACTGGTCGGCCCCAACGGCGGCGGCAAGAGTTCGCTGATCAAGACCTTGCTTGGACAGATGCCGCACCAGGGGCGCTTGAGCCTGCAATGGCCGGGCGAACCCGGCGTCATCGGCTACGTGCCCCAGGCGCTGGAATTCGACCGGGGCCTGCCCATGACGGTGGACGACTTCATGGCGGCCATGTGTCAGCGGCGCCCCGCCTTCCTCGGTTTGAGCAAGCATTATGCTGGCGCCATCGGTCAGGCCCTCGAACGGGTCGGCCTGCAGGACAAGCGCAAGCGACGCATGGGCGCGCTGTCCGGTGGCGAGCGTCAGCGGGTATTGCTGGCCCAGGGATTGATCCCGCCGCCGCAACTGCTGGTACTGGATGAACCCATGTCGGCTTTGGACGAGGCCGGCATCCAGGTATTCGAACGCTTGCTGCAGGACTGGCGCCAGGCCGGCATTACCGTGCTCTGGATCGAGCACGACCTGGAAGCCGTCGGACGCCTGGCCGATCACGTCACCGGGATGAATCGACGGGTGTTGTTCGACGGCCCGCCGCGCCAGACCCTGACCCCGGAACGGCTGCTGACGCTGTTTTCGACCCATCCACGTGCCAACGGGAGCGCCGCCTGATGAGTTATGAAGCCTTCCGCCTGATGGTCCAGGGTTGGGCCTCCTCCGGTTACCTGCCCGAGGCGCTGGCCTATGGTTTTGTGGTCAACGCCTTGCTGGCCGGGCTGTTGATCGGCCCGGTGCTGGGCGGCCTCGGCACGCTGGTGGTGGTCAAGCGCTTTGCGTTTTTCTCCGAAGCGGTGGGCCATGCCGCCTTGACCGGCGTGGCCGTCGGCATCCTGCTCGGCGAACCCTACACCGGGCCCTACGGCAGCCTGTTCGGCTACTGCCTGCTGTTCGGCATCCTGCTCAATTACCTGCGCAACCGCACCGGCCTGGCCCCGGATACGTTGATCGGCGTCTTCCTCTCGGTGTCCCTGGCCCTGGGCGCGAGCCTGCTGCTGATCCTGGCGGGCAAGATCAATGTGCACATCCTGGAAAACGTGCTGTTCGGCTCAGTGCTGACGGTCAACGGCAATGATCTCGCGGTGCTGGCGGTGGTCGGTTCGCTGGTGATGGCGCTGGCGCTGCCGCTGTACAACCGGATCATGCTCGCCAGCTTCAACCCGCAGCTGGCGGCGGTACGCGGGGTGGCGGTCAAGACGCTGGACTATCTGTTCGTGGTCCTGGTGACGCTGATCACCGTGGCGGCGGTGAAAGTCATCGGCGCGATCCTGGTGGGTGCGTTGCTGGTGATTCCGGCCGCGGCCGCGCGTTTGCTCAGCCAATCGTTGAAGGGTTTTTTCTGGTGTTCGGTGCTGATCGCGACCGTCAGCACTTTATGCGGGATCCTGGCGCCGATCGTTTTCGACCTGCCGATCCCGTCCGGTGCCGCAATCATTCTGGTGGCCGGCATCGCCTTCGCCCTGAGCGCCATCGCCCGTGGCGTCGTCCCCCATCTGAAAGGGAATCTTGGATAAATGGTTTTTTCATTACGACAATTGGTCTGGGCTCTCGCCCTCGGCGGCGCAGTGATCACCTCGCCGATGGCCGCCGAAAAGATCCAACTATTGGCCTCGCTGCCCGTCACCTACGGATTGGGCGAGGCCTTGCTCAAGGGCACCGACGTCAGCCTGGCCCGGGCCGCTCCGGACAATCTTCCCGGCACCCGGCAAAGCGCCTATTTCAGTGGCCGTGGCGCCCCGGCCCTGAGCAAGCTGGCCGGCGAGGCCGACGCGGTGATCGGGCTGCGTTCGCTCTGGCCGGACGATCCGCTGTACCCCATGGCCCGACGCAGCAATATCCGTATCGTTGAAATCGACGCTGCTCGTCCGGTGGACGGCGCCCTGCCCGGCATCGCCATACAGCCGGGCATGACCGACGGCCTGGCGAGCCAGCCGTGGATGGCCAGCCACAATCTGGGGCGGATGGCCGACGTGATCGCTGCTGATCTGGTGCGCCTCGTCCCGGCGGACAAACCGAAAATCGATGCCAACCTGGCGGCACTCAAGCAGCGCCTGCTCAAGCTCAGCGCCGACAGTGAAAAGCGCCTCGCCAGCGCCGACAACCTGAGCGTGGTCAGCCTGAGCGAGCACTTCGGTTACTTGATCAGTGGCTTGAACCTGGATGGCATCAGCACCGATGCCCGGCCCGACGCCGAATGGACAGCCGAAGCC
The DNA here is from genome assembly GCF_051132075.1 of Pseudomonas sp. R3-56. Lineage (NCBI taxonomy): Bacteria > Pseudomonadati > Pseudomonadota > Gammaproteobacteria > Pseudomonadales > Pseudomonadaceae > Pseudomonas > Pseudomonas sp. R3-56. The sequence continues at coordinate 4,394,973 of NZ_CP071657.1, forward strand.
CTGAAGCAGCTTACAGCCACGCTCAAGGAAAACGATGTCGCACTGGTGCTGCATCACCGACAGCCGTCGGAAGCTGTGAAAGCGGCCATCGCCAAAGGCGGTAGCCAACTGCTGGTGCTGAGCACCGACGGTGCCGATCCGGTGGCGGAACTGGAAAACAACGTGGGGCTGGTCGTCACCGCACTGACGAAAGGCTGACAAAAGGCCCCCTGTGGGAACGAGGGCGGACCTGGATTCCGGGCCCGCTGGAAATCCCTTGTGGGAGCGAGCTTGCTCGCGATGACGCCAGCACATCCGACTTTGATGCCAGCTGACACGCCGCCATCGCGAGCAAGCTCGCTTGTATGGTAGGACTTGAAGGGAGGAGGAGGGACTAGGCTCGATTCTGACTGTTAGCCGCAGTACAGACCGTGGGAGATTTCGCCCCTCCTCCTTTCACCCAAGCGCCGATAAAGAATGCATCTGGCCTAGACCGACGATAGGAACAAGCCTGCGCCTCTGGGTGAACCCTTCAAGTGTTCAAACCTTAGCCCGGAGGATTTTCAATGGCAATGCCCGTCGCCACCGCCCAGCCGATCGTAGGTGTGGATGTCGCCAAAGATGAGTTGGTGATTTATCACGCCCAATCCGATCGACTCGAAACGATCCCCAACACCAAAGCTGATATCAAAAAGTGGCTCAAGGCATTACCTGCGCCAGTGGATGTCGCCATCGAAGCCACCAATATCTATCACCAGGACTTCGCCGATCTGGCTTATGCGCATGGCTGTGTGATTTATATGATCGGCGGTTACGAACTCAGTCATTACCGCAAAGGGGTGAAAGTGCGCGCTAAAACCGATGCGCTGGATGCTCGGTTGTTGGCTCGCTACTTGAACAACGAAGGCCACCAGTTGCACCCTTGGTCCCCGCCATCGCCCCTGTATTGCAGGCTTATAAGCCTTTTCCGGCGACGCGCAGCCTTGGTTCAGGCGCGTGTCAGCCTCAAGCAAAGCTGGTCGAACGAACCGTTGCTCAAAACGGCCTTTGAGAACCAGATAAAGGCCATGCAAAGACTCGAAATTTTGCTTGAGAAAACAATCCAGACGCAGTTGGATGCAGCCGGTTTGGGCAGTCAGCTCAAGCGCTGCATGAAAGTCGAAGGCATCGGTCTGTTAAGCGGTGCCCGTTTGCTCACGTCGTTTCAACGTGGAGATTTCAGAAATGCCGATGCCTTCATCGCTTTTCTGGGTCTGGACCTGCGCATATCGGACTCGGGAAAAAAGAAGGGACGCCGCTGCCTGTCTAAGCGAGGTGATCCGGAGGCACGCCGATTGATGCACAACGCCGCGATGTCGGCGAGTCGCACAGCGGCGTGGAAGGGTTTTTACGAGGGTTTGAGGTCCCGAGGGCTCAGCACAACCGAGGCATTGGTAGCGCTGGCCCGCAAGCTTGCCCGAGTGGTATTCGCTCTGTTGAAGAACCAGAGCGAATACTTACCAAAAGGCATTTAGGGGCTAGTCCTGCACCATAGAATCTCCCACATTTTGATTGAGGGCAGACCTGGATTCCGGGCCCGCTGGAAATCCCCTGTGGGAGCGAGCCTGCTCGCGAAGGCGTCGACACATCCACCATCAATGCCAACTGACACACCGCTTTCGCGAGCAGGCTCGCTCCCACAGGTTTTGTGTTATTTCTCAAGCGACGAGTTAGAAAACATCCCCCGGCACCCGCACAAACCCTTCCATCAACACCCGCGCGCTGCGGCTCATGATGGCTTTTTTCACGGTCCATTCGCCATTGACTACGCTCGCCTCGGCGCCGACGCGCAAGGTGCCGGACGGGTGGCCGAAGCGCACCGCGTTGCGTTCGATGCCACCGGCCGCGAGGTTGACCAGGGTGCCGGAAATCGCCGCGGCGGTGCCGATAGCGACGGCGGCCGTGCCCATCATGGCGTGGTGCAGCTTGCCCATGGACAACGCCCGAACCAGTAAGTCGACGTCACCTGCCGCCACGGTTTTACCGCTGGATGAAAGGTAATCCGCGGGCGGCGCGACAAACGCGACTTTCGGCGTGTGCTGGCGCTGGGCAGCTTCGTCCAGGTGCTTGATCAGGCCCATGCGCAACGCGCCATGGGCACGAATCGTTTCAAACATCGCCAGCGCCTTGGGATCGCCGTTGATGGCGCCCTGCAATTCGGTGCCGGTGTAACCGACATCCCGGGCGTTGATGAATATCGTCGGAATGCCTGCGTTGATCAGCGTCGCCTTGAGCTTGCCGACACCGGGCACTTCCAGGTCGTCCACCAGGTTGCCGGTAGGAAACATCGAGCCACCGCCGCCCTCCTCCTCGGCCGCCGGGTCCATGAACTCCAGCTGCACCTCAGCGGCCGGAAAAGTCACGCCGTCGAGTTCGAAGTCACCGGTTTCCTGCACCCCGCCATCGGTGATCGGCACATGGGCGATGATCGTCTTGCCGATGTTCGCCTGCCAGATCCGCACCACGGCCATACCGTTCTGCGGGATACGGCTGGCATCCACCAGACCGCTACCGATGGCAAACGCCCCCACCGCCGCCGACAGGTTGCCGCAGTTGCCGCTCCAGTCCACGAACGGCTTGTCGATGGACACCTGGCCGAACAGGTAATCGACGTCGTGATCGGCCCGGGTGCTCTTGGACAGGATCACGGTCTTGCTGGTGCTGGACGTCGCACCGCCCATGCCATCGATCTGCTTTTCGTACGGATCGGGGCTACCGATCACCCGCAGCAGCAGCGCATCCCGGGCCGGGCCGGGAACGCGCGCTGCTTCGGGCAGGTCTTGCAGGCTGAAGAACACGCCTTTGCTGGTGCCGCCACGCATATAGGTCGCGGGGATCTTGATTTGAGGCGAGTGAGCCATGTGCTCCAACTCCTGAAAAAAAGGGTGGCCAGAAAACCGGCCACCCGAGCGATTTAAACGGCAATCGCCGATTCAAGGAAATCCTGGGCGAAGCGTTGCAGCACGCCCCCGGCTTCATAGATCGACACTTCCTCGGCGGTATCGAGGCGGCAGGTCACCGGCACTTCGACGCGTTCAGCATTTTTGCGCGTGATGACCAGGGTCAGCGTCGCCCGCGGGGTGCGCTCGCCGATCACGTCATAGACTTCGCTGCCGTCGATGCCAAGCGTCTTGCGATCCGTGCCGGGTTTGAACTCCAGCGGCAACACGCCCATGCCCACCAGGTTGGTACGGTGGATGCGCTCGAAACCTTCGGCGACGATCGCCTCGACACCGGCCAGGCGCACGCCCTTGGCCGCCCAGTCCCGGGACGAACCCTGGCCGTAGTCGGCGCCGGCGATGATGATCAACGGCTGCTTGCGTTCCATGTAGGTTTCGATGGCTTCCCACATGCGCATGACCTTGCCTTCCGGTTCGACCCGAGCCAGGGAGCCCTGCTTGACCTTGCCGTCCTCAACGACCATTTCGTTGAACAGTTTCGGGTTGGCGAAGGTTGCGCGCTGGGCGGTCAGGTGATCGCCGCGGTGGGTCGCGTAGGAGTTGAAGTCTTCTTCCGGCAGGCCCATTTTTGCCAGGTATTCACCCGCCGCACTGTCGAGCATGATGGCGTTGGACGGCGACAGGTGATCGGTGGTGATGTTGTCCGGCAGCACCGCCAGCGGACGCATGCCCTTGAGCGGCCGCGCACCGGCCAATGCGCCTTCCCAATACGGCGGACGACGGATATAGGTGCTTTGCGGGCGCCAGTCGTACAGCGGGGTCACTTTCGGCCCGGTGTCTTCCTGGATGGCGAACATCGGGATGTACACCTGGCGGAACTGCTCGGGTTTCACCGAAGCCTTGACCACCGCGTCGATTTCCTCGTCGCTCGGCCAGATGTCCTTGAGGCGGATTTCCCGGCCGTCCACCACACCCAACACATCCTTCTCGATGTCGAAACGGATGGTCCCGGCGATGGCATAAGCCACCACCAATGGCGGCGACGCCAGGAACGCCTGCTTGGCGTACGGGTGAATACGCCCGTCGAAGTTGCGGTTGCCCGACAACACCGCAGTGGCGTACAGGTCACGGTCGATGATTTCCTGCTGGATCACCGGGTCCAGCGCGCCGGACATGCCGTTGCAGGTAGTACAGGCGAACGCGACCACGCCAAAACCCAGTTGCTCGAGTTCAGACGTCAGGCCCGCTTCATCCAGGTACAACGCGACGGTTTTCGAGCCTGGTGCGAGGGATGACTTGACCCACGGCTTGCGGGCCAGGCCCAGGCGATTGGCGTTGCGCGCCAGCAAACCGGCGGCGATCACGTTGCGCGGGTTGCTGGTGTTGGTGCAACTGGTGATCGCCGCGATGATCACCGCGCCGTCGGGCATTTGCCCGGGCACATCGTCCCACTGGCCGGAAATGCCTTTGGCGGCCAGATCGGACACCGCGACACGGGCGTGCGGGTTGCTCGGACCGGCCATGTTGCGCACCACCGAGGACAGGTCGAAGGTCAGACCGCGCTCATATAACGCGCCTTCCAGGCTGTCGGCCCAGAGGCCGGTGGTCTTGGCGTAACGTTCGACCAACTGCACTTGCTGGTCTTCGCGGCCGGTGAGTTTCAGGTAATCGATCGTCTGCTGATCGATATGGAACATTGCTGCCGTGGCGCCGTATTCCGGAGCCATGTTGGAGATCGTCGCGCGATCCCCCAAGGTCAGGGCGCGGGCGCCTTCGCCGAAGAACTCCAGCCAGGCCCCGACGACTTTCTGCTTGCGCAGGAATTCGGTCAGCGCCAGCACCATGTCGGTGGCAGTGATGCCCGGTTGCAACTTGCCGGTCAGCTCGACGCCGATGATTTCCGGCAGACGCATCCACGAGGCGCGACCGAGCATGACGCTTTCGGCTTCCAGGCCACCGACACCGATCGCGATCACACCCAGGGCATCGACGTGAGGCGTGTGGCTGTCGGTGCCTACGCAAGTGTCGGGGAACGCCACGCCGTCACGCTGCTGGATGACGGGAGACATTTTTTCCAGGTTGATCTGGTGCATGATCCCGTTGCCCGGCGGGATCACGTCGACGTTCTTGAAGGCCTTCTTGGTCCAGTTGATGAAGTGGAAGCGGTCTTCGTTGCGGCGGTCTTCGATGGCGCGGTTCTTGGCGAACGCCTGCGGATCAAAACCGGCGCTCTCTACCGCCAACGAGTGGTCGACGATCAGTTGGGTCGGCACCACCGGATTGACCTGCGCCGGGTCGCCGCCTTGCAGGGCGATGGCGTCGCGCAGGCCGGCCAGGTCGACCAATGCGGTCTGGCCGAGGATGTCATGGCAGACCACGCGCGCCGGGAACCAGGGGAAATCCAGGTCGCGCTTGCGCTCGATCAGTTGCAGCAGCGATTCGCGCAGCGTCGCCGGATCGCAGCGGCGCACGAGGTTTTCCGCCAGCACGCGGGAGGTGTACGGCAGGCCATCGTAGGCGCCAGGCCGAATGCCATCCACGGCGGCGCGAACGTCGAAATAATCCAGCGATGTGCCGGGCAGCGGTTTGCGAAATTCTGTGTTCATCGTCAGGACTCGGGTCACGGTGGTTTCAGGAGGGGGCGCAGCCATTGAAGTGAACTCGGTCCAGTGTGGGAGCGGGCTTGCTCGCGAATACGGTGTATCAGCCGACATCAATGTTGAATGTCAGTCCGTCTTCGCGAGCAAGCCCGCTCCCACAAGGGGTTTTCGGTTCCTTCAGTTCCGGCGGCTAGAACCCTCCAGCTCAGCGTCGTTCGATTGGCACGAACTTGCGCTGTTCGACGCCGGTGTATTCGGCGCTCGGTCGGATGATGCGGTTGTTGGCGCGTTGTTCGAACACATGGGCGGCCCAGCCGGTCAGGCGCGAGCAGACGAAGATCGGCGTGAACAGCTTGGTCGGGATGCCCATGAAGTGGTACGCCGAGGCATGGTAGAAATCGGCGTTGGGGAACAATTTCTTCTGCTCCCACATGGTCTTGTCGATAGCTTCGGAAACCGGGAACAGCACCGTGTCGCCGACTTCATCGGCGAGCTTTTTCGACCAGCCCTTGATCACCTCGTTGCGCGGGTCGTTGTCCTTGTAGATGGCATGGCCGAAGCCCATGATCTTGTCCTTGCGCGCGAGCATGCCGAGGGTGCCCTCGATGGCTTCTTGCGGCGAGCTGAAACGCTCGATCATTTCCATCGCCGCCTCGTTGGCGCCGCCGTGCAACGGGCCGCGTAGCGAGCCGATGGCAGCGGTGATGCAGGAGAACAGGTCGGACAATGTCGAAGCACAAACCCGCGCGGTAAAGGTCGAGGCGTTGAACTCATGCTCGGCGTAGAGGATCAGCGACACGTTCATCACCTTGACGTGCAGCTCGCTCGGCTTTTTGCCGTGCAGCAGATGCAGGAAGTGGCCGCCAATGGAGACTTCGTCGGTTACGCATTCGATGCGCTGGCCTTCGTGGCTGAAGCGATACCAGTAGCACATGATCGCCGGGAACGCGGCCAGCAGACGATCGGTCTTGTCGTGCTGCTGGGAGAAATCCTGCTCGGGCTCCAGGTTGCCGAGGAACGAGCAGCCCGTGCGCATCACATCCATCGGATGGGCGTCGGCGGGAATGCGTTCCAGCACTTCTTTCAAGGCTTCGGGCAGGTCGCGCAACTGGCGCAGTTTGCCCGTGTAGGCGTCCAGCTGTGCCTGGGTCGGCAGCTCGCCGTACAGCAGCAGGTAGGCCACCTCTTCGAATTGCGCGTCAGCCGCCAGGTCGCGAACGTCGTAGCCGCGATAGGTCAGCCCGGCGCCTGACTGGCCCACGGTGGACAAGGCGGTTTGTCCGGCCACCTGGCCACGGAGCCCGGCGCCACTGAGTACTTTTGCTTCGGCCATGTTGCTGTCTCCATTTTCTTGAATTTGTAGGGAGTCGCGCCTTACTTTTTCGCGGCGAACAACGCGTCGAGCTTCTGCTCGAAGGTGTGGTAGTCGATGCGATCGTAAAGCTCCATGCGGGTCTGCATGGTGTCGATGACGTTCTGCTGGGTGCCATCGCGACGGATGGCGGTGTAGACATTTTCGGCGGCCTTGTTCATCGCACGGAACGCCGACAGCGGGTACAGCACCAGGGAAACGTCGGCCCCGGCGAGTTGTTCGGTAGTGTAGAGCGGGGTCGCGCCGAATTCGGTGATGTTGGCCAGGATCGGCGCTTTCACGCGGCTGGCGAACAGCTTGTACATGTCGAGTTCAGTGATCGCTTCCGGGAAAATCATGTCGGCACCGGCCTCGATGCACGCGGCGGCGCGGTCCAGGGCCGACTCCAGGCCTTCCACTGCCAACGCATCGGTACGCGCCATGATCACAAAACTGTCATCGGTACGGGCGTCGACGGCAGCCTTGATGCGATCGACCATCTCTTGTTGCGAGACGATTTCCTTGTTCGGCCGATGGCCGCAACGCTTGGCGCCGACCTGGTCCTCGATATGAATCGCCGCCGCGCCGAACTTGCTCATCGACTTGACCGTGCGCGCCACATTGAACGCCGAGGAGCCGAAGCCGGTGTCCACGTCCACCAACAACGGCAGGTCGCACACGTCGGTGATGCGGCGCACATCGGTGAGCACGTCATCCAGGCCGGTGATGCCCAGGTCCGGCACGCCGAGGGAACCGGCCGCCACGCCGCCACCCGACAGGTAGATCGCCTTGAAGCCGGCGCGCTTGGCCAGCAGCGCATGGTTGGCGTTGATGGTGCCGACCACTTGCAATGGATGCTCGGCGGCGACCGCATCGCGAAAACGCTGGCCTGGCGTGCTCTTGCTGGAACTCATGACTCACCTCGTTGAGTGGCGGCGCTGTCCTGGAAATGACGCGCAATGTTGCGTTTGGAGACGCCGATGTGCCGGCGCATCAATAATTCGGCCAGTTCGCCGTCACGGTCGGCGATGGCATCGAGAATCCGGTGGTGCTCGGCAAAAGCCTGGCGCGGACGGTTCGGCGTGGTGGAAAACTGGATGCGGTACATGCGCACCAGTTGATACAGCTCGCCGCAGAGCATTTGGGTGAGGGTGCGATTGCCGCTGCCCTGGATGATCCGGTAGTGGAAGTCGAAATCGCCTTCCTGCTGGTAATAACCGACGCCGGCCTGGAACGCCGCATCGCGCTCGTGGGTTTCCAGCACCCGACGCAGTTCGTCGATTTCTTCCTGGGTCATGCGCTCCGCCGCGAGGCGACAGGCCATGCCCTCCAGGGATTCGCGAATTTCGTAGAGTTCCAGCAGCTCGGCATGGCTCAGCGAGACCACCCGCGCGCCAACATGGGGAATGCGCACCAGCAGCCGCTGGCCTTCCAGGCGATGGATCGCCTCGCGCAGCGGCCCGCGACTGATGCCGTAGGTGCGGGCCAGCTCGGGTTCGGAGATCTTGCTGCCGGGGGCAATTTCACCCTTGACGATGGCAGCCTGGATACGCCGGAAGACGTTCTCGGACAGCGTCTCGGCATCTTCCTGGACGAGGACCGGCGTTTCGAGCTGATCGAGCATATTGTCGACACCTTTAAAATCAATACGGCAAAAACTACCCTCTGACACCCTTAACGTCAAAACAAAAATATGGATTGTCGACAATCGTCTAATAACGGTCCCAGACATAACCCCTCGTTTCGAAGTGTCGTAGCCTCCGGCCAGCGGTGGCGTCAGAAAACCACCGTGCTAGAATGCCGCCGCAATTGCCGCTCTCCCTATATAGAGAAGGCAACCTAGGGAGCTTGTGCAGTAATGCCAGGGCCTGAACCGAAAAACGGAACGCTGCGCACCAGGATCTATGACACTCAAGCCCTTATCTGCCGCCCTATGCTTTATCTGCCTGCCAGGGATTGCCGCGGCGGGTGAAAAAACCGTGTACGGCCTCAACGAATATGCAGCCCTGCAGGGCATTGACCTGGAGGTCGCGGCCAAGCTCGACACCGGTGCCAAGACCGCCTCCCTCAGCGCCCGTGACATCAAGCGTTTCAAGCGCAACGGCGAATCCTGGGTGCGTTTCTACCTGGCCATCGACGCGGCCCATTCGCACCCCATCGAACGCCCGCTGGCGCGGGTCAGCAAGATCAAGCGCCGCGCCGGTGACTACGACCCGGAAGAAGGCAAGAAATACACGGCCCGGCCGGTCATCGAACTGAATATCTGCATGGGCTCGGCCCTGCGCAGCATCGAAGTGAACCTGACCGACCGTAGCGCCTTCCAATACCCGTTGCTGATCGGCTCCGAAGCGCTCAAGCGTTTCGACGCGCTGGTCGATCCCAGTCTCAAATACGCTGCCGGCAAACCCGCCTGCGCCAATGCCGCTCATACCGCAGAGTAATTCCAATGCGCTCCCTTACCCTCCATCTGAAAATGCTGATCGCCATCCTGGTGGTGCTGGGCCTGTCAGTGACGGCCTATCAGATTTTCGTGCTCGGCATTCCGGTGACCGAAGACGCCACCGATGACCTGTGGAATATCGATGCCAAGGTCGAGTTCGTGCCCAACGCCAAGGATCCGGTGAAGATCCAGATGTTCGTGCCGCCCCTGAGCCGCGACTACGTCAGCCTCAACGAGAGCTTCATCTCCAACAATTACGGCGTAGCGGTGAACCGCGTCGACGGCAACCGCAAGGTGACGTGGTCGGCCCGGCGCGCCAAGGGCAACCAGACCCTTTATTACCGCCTGGTGCTGACCAAGCGCTACAGCGCCGAGAAAACCAAGGTCAAGGGCCCGACCTTCCGCGACAGCATCGCCGTCGAAGGGCCGGAAAAACTCGCCGCCGAAGCGCTGCTGGCGCCGATCCGCCAGCATTCGGCCGACGTCGAAACGTTCATCAGCGAAGCCATCAAGCGGGTCAACAACCTCAACGACGACAACGTCAAGCTGTTGCTGGCCGGCGACCCGTCTTCGAGCAACAAGGCCAGAATCGTCGAACTGGTACTGTCCATTGCCCACGTGCCGGTCGAGAAGGTCCACACCATCCGCCTGGTGGCCGACCAGCCGCAGACGCCCGAGCTGTGGCTGCGCAGCTTCAACGGCACCGACTGGCTGTACTTCAACCCCGACACCGGCGAGCAAGGTCTGCCCACCGACCGCCTGCTGTGGTGGACCGGCGATGAAAACCTGATCACCGTCGATGGCGGCAAGAAAGCCACCGTCACGTTCAGCATGAACAACAGCGAAATGAACGCCATTCGCCTGGCCAAGCTGACGGACGAGAACACCGACGCCAACTTCCTCGAATACTCGCTCTACGGCCTGCCGCTGCAAACCCAGCAGACCTTCATGATCATGGTGATGATCCCGATCGGCGTGCTGGTGATCCTGGTGTTGCGCAACCTGATCGGCCTGCAAACCCTCGGGACGTTCACCCCGGTGCTGATCGCCCTGGCCTTCCGCGAAACCCAACTGGGCTTCGGCATCATCCTGTTCACGGTGATCACTACCCTGGGCCTGTCGCTGCGTTCCTACCTGGAGCATCTCAAGCTGCAAATGCTGCCGAGGCTTTCGGTGGTGCTGACGTTCGTGGTGGTGCTGATCGCCGCCATCAGCCTGTTCAGCCATAAGCTGGGCCTGGAGCGTGGCCTGTCGGTGGCATTGTTCCCGATGGTGATCCTGACCATGACCATCGAACGCCTGTCCATCACCTGGGAAGAGCGCGGCGCCGGCCATGCGATGAAAGTCGCCATCGGCACCCTGTTCGCCGCGTCCCTGGCGCACCTGATCATGAGCGTCCCGGAGCTGGTGTACTTCGTGTTCACGTTCCCGGCGATCCTGCTGATCCTGGTGGGTTTCATGCTGGCCATGGGTCGTTATCGCGGCTACCGCCTGACCGAGCTGGTGCGGTTCAAGGCTTTCGTCAAGGCTGATTCCTGATGTTCGGCCTCTGGAAGACCTGGAAGGCCCTGGAAGCCCGGGGCATCATGGGCATCAACCGGCGTAACGCCGATTATGTGCTCAAGTACAACAAGCGCAGCCTTTACCCGATCGTCGATGACAAGATCATCACCAAGGAACGGGCTATCGCGGCCGGCATTCATGTGCCGGAGCTGTACGGAGTGATCTCCACCGAGAAGGAAATCGACAAGCTCGACGGGATCATCGGCGGACGCACCGACTTCGTCATCAAGCCGGCCCAGGGCGCCGGCGGTGATGGCATCATCGTTATTGCCGACCGCTTCGAGGGCCGCTATCGAACCGTGTCCGGGAAGATCATCAGCCACGAGGAAATCGAGCATCACATCTCCAGCATCCTCACCGGCCTGTATTCCCTCGGCGGACACCGTGACCGGGCGCTGATCGAGTACCGCGTGACGCCGGACCAGATCTTCAAGAGCATCAGCTACGAAGGCGTACCGGATATCCGCATCATCGTACTGATGGGCTACCCGGTGATGGCCATGCTGCGCTTGCCGACCCGCCAGTCCGGCGGCAAGGCCAACCTGCACCAGGGCGCCATCGGCGTCGGCGTCGACCTCGCCACCGGCCTGACCTTGCGCGGTACCTGGCTGAACAACATCATCACCAAGCACCCCGACACCACCAACGCGGTGGACGGCGTGCAACTGCCCTACTGGGACGGCTTCATGAAACTGGCCGCCGGTTGCTATGAACTGTGCGGGCTGGGCTACATCGGCGTCGACATGGTGCTGGACCAGGAAAAAGGCCCGTTGATCCTGGAACTGAACGCCCGCCCAGGGCTGAACATCCAGATCGCCAACGACTGCGGCCTGACCCTGCGCACCCACGCCGTGGAAGCACGCCTGGAAGAACTCAAGGCCAGGGGCGTCACCGAAACCGTGGAAGAGCGCGTGGCGTTTGCCCAGGAATTGTTCGGGCATATTCCGCCGGTTGAGGGGTGAGGCTGAGGTTTGAAGGGGGAAGAAAGTCGAGGGTCAAAAGTTGAACCCTGTGGCGAGGGAGCTTGCTCCCGCTGGGTTGCGAAGCAGCCCCAAAGCCCGGCACCTCGGTGCATCAGGTTGATCGCGTTCATCTGAACAAGGGGCTGCTGCGCAACCCAGCGGGAGCAAGCTCCCTCGCCACGGGTTCCATGCGCCTTCAGATGTTCAATACCGACATCCCCCTAGGAGCAAATCCTACAGGGGATTACAATCGCTCCCCCGCCTGAACGGCCGACCCGCCCCGCCCATGCCAACCTGCTTCGTACACCCTCTACCCTACCGCGCCAACCCCGCCGAGTATTTCGCGGCGATCCGTCATGCCCCAGGCAGCGTGCTGCTCGACAGTGGCCGGCCGAGCGCCGAGCGCGGGCGTTATGACTTGCTCAGCGCCTGGCCGCTGAAGCAACTGGCGGTATTGCCGGAAGAGAGTGGCAGCGATTTCCTGCAACGTCTTCGGATACAGCTGACGCAACTGGGCCACGCCGAATTACCAGCCACCGTGCAATTGCCCTTCGCCGGTGGCCTGATCGGTTATTTGAGTTACGACTTCGGCCGACGCCTCGAAGCCCTGCCGTCCTGCGCCAAGGACGATCTGCAACTGCCGGACGCGCGTTTTGGCGTGTACGACTGGGCACTGGTCACCGATCACCAGACTCGCACAAGCCAATTGGTCTTCCATCCCCATTGCGGCGAAAACCAACGCCAACGCTTGATCGAGCTGTTCAGCCAGCCAACCGCGGTGCCTCTCTCCTCGTTCAGTCTGGACGGCCCGATGGCGCCCGATCTCGACGCTGAAGCCTATCGACAGGCATTCGAGCGTATCCAGGCGTATATCCAGGCCGGCGACTGTTATCAGGTCAACTTTGCCCAACGCTTTCGCGCGCCGTGCCAGGGCGATGCGTGGGCCGCTTACCAGGCGCTGCGGGCGGCTTGTCCGACGCCGTTTTCCGGTTTCCAGAGCCTGCCGGAGGGCGGTGCGGTGCTGAGCCTGTCGCCCGAACGCTTCGTCCAGGTCAGTGAAGGTCACGTCGAAACCCGTCCGATCAAGGGCACCCGCCCTCGCGGCACGACGCCCGAAGACGACGCGGCCCACGCCGCCGAGCTGCTGGCCAGCCCCAAGGACCGTGCCGAGAACCTGATGATCGTCGACTTGCTGCGCAACGACCTGGGCCGCACCTGCCGCATCGGCTCGGTGCGGGTGCCGGAATTGTTCAGCCTGGAAAGCTACCCGAACGTCCATCACCTGGTCAGCAGCGTGACTGGCGAACTGGCGGACAACAAGGACGCCCTGGACCTGATCGCCGACAGCTTTCCCGGCGGCTCGATCACCGGCGCGCCGAAGATCCGTGCCATGCAGATCATCGACGAGCTCGAACCGACCCGACGCGGTCTGTATTGCGGCTCGTTGCTGTACCTCGATGTTCGCGGGGAGATGGACAGCTCCATCGCCATCCGCAGCTTGCTGGTCAAGGACGGGCAAGTATGTTGCTGGGGTGGCGGCGGGATCGTCGCGGATTCGGATTGGCAGGCGGAGTATCAGGAGTCGATGACCAAGGTGAGGGTCTTGCTGGAAACCTTGCAGAACCTCTGAACAATCCCCCGGACCTGACGCATAACCCTGTGGGAGCGAGCCGGCTCGCGAAAGCACTGGTTCAGCCCACATTGATGGCGACTGAGATACCGCTTTCCCGAGCAGGCTCGCTTCCACATTTAGAGTTGGGTTTACAGGCTCAGGGGGCGGTTCGAGGCCTTGATGAATTCCTGCTTCAACTCGGCGAACGTATGCACCGCCGGAAACTGCGGGAACTCACGGATCACGTTTTCCGGCGCGTGGAACAGAATCCCGGCATCGGCTTCGCCCAGCATCGTCGTGTCGTTGTAAGAATCCCCGGCGGCAATTACTCGGTAGTACAAACTCTTGAAGGCCAGGACCGACTGGCGCTTCGGATCTTTCTGACGCAATTGATAGCCGGTCACCCGTCCGCTGTCGTCGGTAACCAGACGATGGCAGAGCAGCGTCGGGAAGCCCAGCTGACGCATCAGCGGCTGGGAAAATTCGTAGAACGTGTCGGAAAGAATCACCACCTGGAAGCGCTCGCGCAGCCAGTCGACGAACTCGATGGCGCCGTCCAGCGGCTTGAGCGTAGCGATGACTTCCTGAATGTCGGAGAGCTTCAGGCCATGCTCATCCAGGATGCGCAACCGTTGCTTCATCAGCACGTCGTAGTCGGGAATGTCCCGAGTGGTTGCCCTAAGGGAGTCAATCCCGGTTTTTTCAGCGAAGGCGATCCAGATCTCCGGGACCAGCACACCTTCCAGGTCGAGACAGGCAATTTCCACAAGACACTCCCATTTTTGATGTTTATCGGTTGAGCGAACAAAAGGACTGCCGACTCTAGCCATTCGCCGAAGCCCGCGCAACGCACAGGAGCGCGCCAGCCCCGGCAGCTTTTGTTACCATCAGCCCCATATAGAGCGCCCAGCGCCACCGACCTGTAGGAAACCGCCCTGATGAGCCCATCGTTTGATGTCGTGGAACTCGCCACGACCTATGCCAACAAGTCCCCGCAGGACATCCTCAAGCTGGCCTTTGCCGAATTCGGCGACGACCTGTGGATATCCTTCAGTGGCGCTGAAGACGTCGTGCTGGTGGACATGGCCTGGAAGCTGAACAAGAACGTCAAGGTGTTCAGCCTCGACACCGGTCGCCTGCACCCGGAAACCTATCGTTTCATTGAACAAGTGCGCGAGCATTACAAGATCGATATCGAACTGATCTCGCCCGACCATACGAAACTGGACCCTTTCGTGAAGGAAAAAGGCCTGTTCAGCTTCTACAAGGACGGTCACGGTGAATGCTGTGGCATCCGCAAGATCGAGCCGCTGCGCCGCAAACTGACCGATGTCCGCGCTTGGGCTACCGGTCAGCGTCGCGACCAGAGCCCGGGCACCCGCAGCCAGGTGGCCGTGCTGGAAATCGACACGGCGTTCTCCACGCCGGAGCGCACGTTGTACAAATTCAACCCGTTGTCGCAGATGACCAGCGAGGAAGTCTGGGGTTATATCCGCATGCTGGAGTTGCCTTATAACAGCCTGCATGAGCGCGGTTTCATCAGCATCGGCTGTGAGCCCTGCACCCGCCCTGTCCTGCCGAACCAGCACGAGCGCGAAGGCCGCTGGTGGTGGGAAGAAGCCACGCAAAAAGAATGCGGGCTGCACGCTGGCAATATCATCGCCAAATCCAAGACCGTCTGATCCCGCCGCAGCCATGTACACAAAAATGTCACCTCAGGTGGCATTTTTGTGTGCACCTCTGGTTTTAATGCCCCTAAAAGTTACAGGCACCCTTGCGCGCTGCCTGCTTTCCTTCCCGTTGGCGCTCGACCTCTAAAATAAATACCTGTTCGAACGGTCAGTTTTAACTTCCAGCATTTCAGTGATTTATCCGTCAAACATAACAAAACGAAATTAACGACGCCAAAGCTAGACTCGTAAGTGGCATACATCTGGCTTAACTCGACAAGTGTTTTGTATACAACAATACAAAAACATACACACACTTTTCGATCCGCAAGCCTGAAGCGCCCTATCCCGTACAGGCTGCAGATGCCCCGTAACCAATGATGCTCACCGCCGCGACGAAGATCTGCCGAGCCTCGCGCTCAAGCACAGTCATCGTGGCCTGAGAGTCAGGAGCCTGCCGGAATGCGTACAAGTCTTTCCAATAACATCGCGCTGGATCTGCCCTCCCCAACCGCTGCCCTGGATGAACAACCCGCGGCCCCTCTCACCTTGAGTCCAAGGCTGCATAACAAGGACCTCGCGCCCACCAAAGCCGAAGGGCGACGCTGGGGCCGCTACAGCATCTTCGCCCTGTGGACCAACGACGTGCATAACATTGCCAATTATTCATTCGCCATCGGCCTGTATGCCTTGGGACTGGGCGGTTGGCAGATTCTACTGTCGCTGGGGATCGGCGCGGCGCTGGTGTACGGCTTCATGAATCTGTCCGGCTATATGGGGCAGAAGACCGGCGTGCCGTTTCCGGTCATCAGCCGGATCAGTTTTGGCATACACGGTGCGCAGATTCCCGCACTGATCAGGGCCGTCATCGCAATTGCCTGGTTTGGTATCCAGACTTACCTGGCGTCCGTGGTGTTTCGGGTGCTGCTGGTGGCGATTCATCCGGGCTTTGCCGATTATGATCAGAACTCGATCCTCGGGCTGTCGAGCCTGGGCTGGGTATGCTTCGTCGCCATCTGGTTCGTGCAACTGATGATCCTGGCCTATGGCATGGAAACCGTGCGGCGCTATGAAGGCTTCGCCGGCCCGGTCATCCTGGTGACCGTCGCGGCGTTGGCCGGTTGGATGTACTTTCAGGCCGGTGCGACGATTGCCTGGTCGATCCGCGAGCCGCTGGCCGGCGGTGAGATGTGGCGCAACATATTCGCCGGTGGTGCGCTGTGGCTGGCGATCTATGGCACGTTGATCCTCAACTTCTGCGATTTCGCTCGCTCTTCGCCGTGCCGGCGGACAATCGTCGTCGGAAATTTCTGGGGCCTGCCGGTGAATATTCTGGTATTTGCCGCCATCACCATCCTGTTGTGCGGTGCGCAGTTCCAGATCAATGGCCAGGTCATCGAGAGCCCGACCCAGGTCATCGCCTCGATTCCCAACACGTTTTTCCTGGTGCTTGGTTGCCTGGCGTTCCTGATCGTCACCGTGGCGGTGAATATCATGGCCAACTTTGTCGCCCCGGCCTTCGTCCTCAGCAACCTGGCGCCCAGATACCTGAACTTCCGTCGTGCCGGACTGATCAGCGCCGCCATCGCCGTGCTGATCCTGCCGTGGAACCTCTACAACAGCCCGCTGGTGATCGTGTATTTCCTCTCCGGTCTCGGCGCCCTGCTCGGGCCGCTGTACGGCGTGATCATGGTCGACTACTGGTTGCTGCGAAAAGGCCGCGTCAACGTGCCGCAACTCTACAGCGAGGACCCAAACGGTGCGTATTTCTACAGCAACGGGGTCAACCTGCGGGCGGTAGCGGCATTCATTCCAGCGGCGCTGATCGCGATTGTCATGGCGCTGGTGCCCGGCTTCGACAGTATTTCTCCCTTCTCCTGGCTGATTGGCGCTTCGATTGCAGGGCTGCTGTACCTGATCGTTGCCAAGCGCGAGGGGTATTACGAGGACGTCAGCGGTGAGTCCATTGCCGTGGATAACGTCAGCCATTGATTGTTCGAAAGGCCCGGGGATTCGGGCCGTTTACCGTTACGCTGAAAAAAGGACCACTCATGCGAATTCTCATCGTCAACGTCAACACCACCGAGTCCATCACTCAGTCCATCGCGCGCCAGGCCCAGGCCGTTGCCGCGCCGGGAACCGAGATCGTCGGGCTGACGCCGCATTTCGGGGCAGACTCGATCGAAGGCAATTTTGAAAGCTACCTGGCCGCCATCGCCGTGATGGACCGGGTGATGTCCTACGACCAGCCGTTCGACGCGGTGATCCAGGCCGGCTACGGCGAACACGGTCGGGAAGGACTGCAGGAACTACTCAACGTGCCAGTGGTGGACATCACCGACGCCGGCGCCAGCACGGCCATGTTTCTTGGTCATGCCTACTCGGTCGTCACCACCCTGGACCGCACGGTGCCGCTGATCGAGGACCGGCTCAAGCTTTCCGGCCTGTTCGACCGCTGCGCCTCAGTCCGGGCCAGTGGCCTGGCGGTGCTGGAACTTGAGCAAGACCCGCAGCGGGCGGTTGAAGCCATCGTCCATCAGGCGGAACTCGCCGTCAGCCGGGACAAGGCCGAAGTGATCTGCCTGGGTTGCGGCGGCATGGCCGGGCTGGATGAGCAGATTCGTCAACGCACCGGAGTGCCTGTGGTCGATGGCGTGACGGCGGCGGTGACGATTGCCGAGTCGCTGGTGCGGCTGGGGTTGTCCACGTCGAAAGTGCGCACTTATGCGACGCCGCGACCGAAGACCATCATTGGCTGGCCGGGGCGGTTTGGGCGGTGAGTTTGCGGCTTTAGGCTTTAGACTGCGTTGCCCCTTTCGCGAGCAGGCTCGCTCCCACAGTGGATTTTTGCGGGGCACAAAAGGTGCGGTCACCGCCAAACCAATGTGGGAGCGAGCCTGCTCGCGAATGAGGGCGACTCGACTCCCAGCCAGGCTCAAACAGCACTGAACCGCTGCGCCAGCCCCCGCTCGGCAAACTGCTCGATGATGAAATCCACGAACGCCCGGGTCTTGCCCGGCAGCAGTTTGTGCTCGGCGTAGTAGATCGAGATGTTGCCATCGTCGACGTACCAGTCCGGCAGCACCCGTTGCAGTGCGCCGCTGTCCAGGAACGGCACGGCAAACGGCATGCTCACCAGGGCAATGCCCAGCCCTTGGGCTGCGGTGATGCAGGCGGCTTCCGAGTCACTCATGGTCATTTGCGCCTTGAGTGTCAGCGGGCTGTGTTCGCGGTTGCGGCTGGTCAGTTGCCAGGAACGGATACGCCCTGTCTGCGGTGAGCGGATCAGGATTCCCTGATGTTGCCCCAGATCCTGCGGCTCAACGACGGCAGCGTGGTTTTGCACATACTGTCCGGACGCAACCAGCACCCGATGAGCCACTGTCAATTTACGCGCCACGACGCCCTGGGGCAGTTCGAAGCCGCCGCCGATGGCGGCATCGAAACCCTGGCCGATCAGGTCCACCTGACGGTTATCGAAATGCCAGTCCGGGTTGATTGCCGGGTATCGGCGCAAAAACTCACCCAGCAACGGCACGATATACAACCGGCCGAACGCCGTGCCCATGCTCACCTTCAGCGTACCGGCTGGCTGCCCGCCGGCGCTGGCCAGGTTGGCGACGGCGTTCTGGATCGTATTGAAACTGCTGCCCACTTCCCGCAGGAACAGTTGGCCGGCCTCGGTCAAGGCCAGGCTGCGGGTGCTGCGCTGGAATAGCCGAACGCCCAGGCGCGCTTCAAGCTTGGCGACGCTTTTGCCTACCGCCGCCGGGGTCAGGCTCAAGCGGCGTGCGGCCTCGGCGAAGCTGCCGACCTCGGCGCTGCGGACAAAACATTCGATACTGCTGAAACTCTCCATGACGCCCACTCTAAACTTTTGGTTTACACAGACTATATCAATGAAGGTCTACACAGCCGATCGGCTGGTCTTGATACTCACCCCATCAACCGCGGCATCTCGCCCCGGCACCTTTGGAGAACACCCGCATGAGCACGCAAACACTGAGTGGCAAAGTCGCCTTGGTCCAAGGCGGTTCCCGTGGCATCGGCGCCGCCATTGTCAAACGCCTTGCCGCAGAAGGCGCGGCCGTGGCCTTCACCTATGTCAGCTCCGGCGCCAAGTCTGAAGAAATGCAGAACAGCATCACCGCCGCCGGCGGCAAGGCCCTGGCGATCAAGGCCGACAGCGCCGATGCCGACGCCATCCGCCATGCCGTCCAGGCCACCGTCGACGCCTTTGGCCGATTGGACATCCTGGTCAACAACGCGGGCATCCTGGCGTTGGCGCCGCTGGATGAATTCAAGCTGGAAGATTTTGACCAGACCCTCGCCATCAACGTGCGCAGCGTATTTGTCGCCACTCAGGCAGCCGCACGGCATATGAGCGAAGGGGGCCGGGTCATCAATATCGGCAGCACCAATGCCGACCGCATGCCCTTCGCTGGCGGCGCCACCTACGCCATGAGCAAATCCGCGCTGGTGGGCCTGACCAAAGGCCTGGCTCGCGACCTGGGCCCACGCGGCATTACCGTCAACAATGTTCAGCCCGGCCCGGTGGACACTGACATGAACCCGGCGGATAGCGATTTCGCCTCCAGCCTGATGGAGCTCATGGCGGTAGGCCGTTATGGCACGGTGGAAGAAATCGCCAGCTTCGTCGCCTACCTCGCGGGTCCGGAAGCGGCCTATATCACCGGGGCCAGCCTGACAATCGACGGTGGTTTCGGCGCCTGACCCACGTCGCGCGGGAGCCTGCTCCCGCCGGGCTGCTTCGACGCTTTCGGGCGCAGCAGCCCTTTTTCAGGCCCATTCCAGTTCCGGCAAACCGCACAGGCCTGGCTGGAACAGCTTGAGCGAACGGATAATGGCGTCGGCATGGCTGTACTTTTCGTCGGCCATGGCCGAGTCGGGAATCGCAATAGCCGTCATGCCTGCCGCCTTCGCCGCCGTCACACCAAACGGGGAATCCTCGAAGACCAGGCAATCCGCCGGCGCAACACCCAGGCGACGGGCAGCGGTGAGAAAGATGTCCGGCGCCGGTTTCGCCGCTCCCACTTCGGGGTCATCGGCGGTAACAATGAAGTCGAACAGCGCGAACCAATCCCGGTGCAGGGTGGTTTTCAGCTCGAACGACTGACGCGACGAACTGGTTCCCACCGCTATAGGCACGTCGTGGGCTTTGAGATGCCGCACCAATTCCTCCGCGCCGGGCATCGCCAGAGCGTGGGGGAAACGTTCACGCATGAGCGGTTCACGAATCACCAGAAATTCCTCCGGGGTGATCGGCAGCTCCAGCGCCTGCACCACGTAGCGCGCCAGGTCCCCGGCGCCGCGCCCGATGATGTTCTGCTTGACGCTCCAGTCGAACGTGCGCCCGTAGCGCTCGGCGATGATGGACGTGACCTCGGTGTAGATACCCTCGGTGTCCAACAGCAGGCCATCCATATCGAAAATCACGGCCTTGATCGGGCCAAATTTTTTCAGCGGTGCATTCATCGCATCTGATCCGTTATCAACACAACATTCCAGGGATGGCTCAGGTGCGGCCAGCGCAGCGTGTTCGCCTTAAAGGATTCAGCAGAATAACGAGCCGTGCTTGGCGCAGGCAATGGGAAATTTTCAAGGGGGTGGCGAGGGATCGGCCGCGCCTTGGCCGGGCGGCAGTTGACTACGTTTCAGGGGCGCCTGGCGCCCAGCGGGAGCAAGCTCCCTCGCCACGAACAGATTGGATGATTCAGCAGAGGGTCATGCATTAGCCGCCGGAGCCGCCGGAACCGGAGCCCGATCCGCCGCCGCTGGAGCTGCCACCGCTACTACTGCTGCTACCGGTTCCACTACTTGAGCCGGAAGAACCGCCGCCCATCGTACTGCCACCGCTGGTGGAGCCGCTCCCGGTTCCCGGGCTGGTGCTGCTGCCGCTGGCATCGCCGCCATTGCCTCCTCCCACGGAACCGGGTGGCAGAGCGTTACCGGCTTTCTCGGTGGTGGAGCCGGCGTCCATCTGAGTAGAGGGCGGCATGCCTCCCTTGTCCACGGGCGCGCTGTCGGATTGGGCGAAAGCCGCCAACGAGCTGGCCGACAGAATCCCGGCCAACGCCAGCGCGGTCATGTTTGGCTTCATCATGATAAGTCTCCTTTTCAGATAGCTACCTGATGTGTGGCAACCATCATTGACTGATGGTGCCGACAACCGGACGGACGGAACTGCTCTTCAGCTTGGCTTGCCGGAAGCATCATCACCGGCAATATCGGGATCGTCCGGCGCCGCCTCGACGTCTTCATCTTCGCTTGGCACCTGCTCAACTCCAGCATCGTCATCAGGTGGACGCTGATCGCGGCTCAATGAGTCGGTGGGCGAAGGCAACGGATATTCCGGGGTTTCATCGTCATCGGGAACAGGCGAGTCGGCAGTCATAACAATCTCCTGGTCGTGCAGTTTGGGCTGGAAGGCTCAATCGTAGGATTCATCCTCAACTTCGGTCTCTTCATCCTCGATCAAGGGCACCTGGGCGTCATCCATCAGGGAACCGGGATCTTCGTTGCCCGGGTCGTTGACGCCTGGATCATTGATGAACGGGACGCCCGAGGGGCCTTTTTCTTCCTTGCCTTCGGTTTCCGGGGTCATGGCATACCTCATAATGCAAGTGGATGTATCAATTCGAGGCGATGACGAGGTAAACGTTCCGGGAAATAGCCAATATGAAAAAACCCGGCACAGGGCCGGGTTTTTTCATGCATGCATTCGCTCAGCGATGCTTTCTCTTGTGCTTGTGCTTCTTGCTCTTCGAATGTCCGTCGTTATCGTTGGACAGGTTGCTGCCCAACGCGCCGCCTGCCGCCCCACCGACGCCCGCGCCGATAGTCGAGCCCGTGGACCCGCCCAGGCGATTGCCAACAATCGAACCACCGGCCGATCCCAGACCACCACCGATGGCCGCTTCCGTACGGCTGCCCTTGCGAGCCCCGACCGCACTGCCGGCTGCACCGCCGACACCGGCGCCAATCGCCGCGCCTGTGCTGCCGCCCATCTGCTGGCCGACCACGTTCCCCAGAACACCGCCCAAGCCACCGCCAACCGCAGCGGTACCGTCGCCAGCGGCCATCGCGCCCTGAGCGAACACAAGCCCAAGCACCAAGGTGGACAAAGTCAAACGCATGATAAAAACCTCAAGAATGCCGCATCGGGGAGAGATGGCCGGTGCGCGCTGGCGCGAGTGTACGCCAAACCGTGTCAGCCATGACGGTTCGACAACAAACGCAGGGGTAGTTTTATGACAGGCAAAAAAAAGCCCGCTGGGGAAACGGGCAGGTACTGCTTTCTAACGGATGAGCTCAGACTACGCGCCTGCTTGTGAAAGAAACGTGAAAGAAAACGTCAGTCGAAAAAAGATAAAAAAATATTTATACAAACGCTGGAATTCCCCGTGGCGAGGGAGCTTGCTCCCGCTGGATTGCACCGCAATCCCATCGCGCCCGAGCGCGAACATGCCCCCTGGCCACGGCGGTTATTTGCTGAGCGGGACCCTGGGCAAGAACTTGGCCTTCTCGCCCCGCGGCACCTTGGCCACCTTGGTCCGGATTGACTTGATTGGCTCGTCACCAAAATCCGACCGATAGGCCGATTGCCCACACTGCAACCCTTCATTGATCGGATACGCGGCTCCGTTCTCCTCGCTGTACGGTGCTCCCATCGCATTTTTCCCCTTTCATCGAGCCGATACCGGCAATAACCAATTGCCTGGAAATACCGACCTTCGAATTGAGACTAGCCGGTCATCAACAGACCAATGATTCAAGGGACCGCCTCGCCGACGAACGGGTAAGCGTTGTTTCAAAACCGAAACAACTCAGTCCGAACCCAACAGCGTCTGGTTTAAAACCCGGGAAACCTGATCGGCGGAGTAAGGCTTGGACAAAAACGCGAAACCTTCATGCCCGCTGTGGGCCAGCTCCTCGCTGTAGCCGGAGGTCAGCACCACCGGCAGATCCTTGCGGCGCTGGCGCAGTTGCCTGGCCAAGGCAATGCCACTGATGCCCGGCATGATCACATCGGAAAATATCGCGTCGAACGCCATCGCATCCGGGCCGACCATTTCCAGCGCCTGTTCGGCATTGGTCGCCCAGGCCGTTTCATATCCCAGGTCTTGCAGGATCTGGTTGGCAAAGCGCCCCACCTCCAGATTGTCCTCCACGACCAATACCCGGCGCCGGCCTTTTTCCAGCACCAGCAGAGAGTTTTCCTCTCCCTCGGGTTCATGCTGCTCCTCGGGCTCCACCTCCGGAAGATACAAGGTAAATACGCTGCCCTTTCCGACCACGGTAGAGACATCGACATTGCCACCGGACTGTTTTGCGAAACCGAACACTTGGGACAATCCCAACCCCGTTCCCTTGCCCACCTCCTTGGTGGTGAAGAACGGTTCGAAGATGTGTTCAAGTGCCTCCGGGGCAATACCCGTGCCGGTGTCTTCCAGGGCAATCGCGGCAAATGCCTGCCCTGCCCCGGAATGGCCGCGGATCGGCGGCATGCCTGCACCGCAATTGAGCCGTAGCCACAGCGTTCCCTGGCCGTTCATCGCATCCCGGGCGTTCAGGGCCATGTTGATCAACGCCGTTTCGAACTGGCTCAGGTCGGCGCGGATGTAACAGGGCTGCTCGCACAGTTCGACCTTGACGTGAATACGCGCCCCGGTCACGGTCTCCAGCATGTCGCCGAGGCTCTGTACCTGCTTGCGCACGTCGATGATTTCCGGCGTCAACGGCTGGCGCCGGGCAAACGCCAGCAATTGGCTGGTCAGCTTCGAAGCACGTTCCACCGTCTCGGAAACGGCGGTCATGTAGCGTTGCCGGCGCTCGTCGGACAGGTTGGGCATGCGCAGGAAATCGACAGAGGAGCGGATGATCGTCAGCAGGTTGTTGAAATCGTGGGCCACGCCGCCGGTGAGCTGGCCGATGGCTTCGAGTTTCTGCGACTGGTGCAGCGCCGCTTCGGTCTGCCTCAATCGTGTAGTGCGCTCCTCGACCCGTTGCTCCAGCGTTGCGTTCAGTTCGGCCAGGGCGGCGAGGCCTTCGCGCACGGCCGCGTCCGCCCGAGCACGTTCGATGTGCGCCCAGGATCGCTCGGTGACTTCCAGCAGCAGCGCCAGATCGTTGGACGACCAGATCCGGGGCGTTTTATCGTGGATGGCCATCAGGGCGGTCAAGCGTCCATTCTTGATCAACGGAACACAAATAGTCGCCGCAATACCGATCGACTGGAACGCTGCCGCCTCCTCCGGTGCCAACTCCGCGAGGTTGTCATTGATCACCAGCGGCTTGCCGGCGCCCAGGTTGGCGACCGCCAGCCGACCGAAATCCGCCAGTCGGTAGTGCCCGACGATACTCGGCGACCCGGCCCGGGCCCAATCGCCGCGAATTGTAAAGCCGTCCTCGTCTTCGTCCATGTCTGCGTATGCGCAGTTGGACAGGTTGAGGTGCGCCGCCAGGATCCGGGCGGTGACCGCCATGATCGCCTGTGGATCGGTGGCATTCGCCACGGCGCTGCCGATTGCATCGAGCACCGCCAGGCGCTGGGTCATGAATACAGTCGCAGTGGTCTCGGTGACCGTGTCGAGCATGCCCACCACTTTGCCGAACTGGTCGCGGATAGGGCTGTAGCAGAAGGTGAAATAGGCCTGTTCAGGACCACCACCGCGCTCGATCACCAGGGGAAAGTTCTCGATAAACGTCGCCTGTCCATCGAAAGCCGCCCCCACGATAGGGCCGATCTCGCTCCAGGCCTCCCGCCAGACCTCATTGAACGGCCGCCCCAGCGCCTCGGGTTTGCTGCCGAGAATGGGCATGAACGCATCGTTGTATAACGTGATCAAGTCCGGTCCCCAGACGATGGCCTGAGGGAAATGCGAAGCCAGGCTCAGCGCCACGGTTGTCTTCAGCACATCGGGCCATTGCGCGGGCGGCCCGAGTGGCGTGCTGTCCCAGTCATGGCGGCGGACCCGTTCAGCCATTTCTCCGTAGCTCTGGAGCCAATCTGTCATTGCCTTCGATCCTTGCTCAACCGCCAATCCCAACGAGGGGGGAAACGCTTGTGACCCCAAGCTGAGCCGTATTATCCCGCGTCACGTGAGAATGCGCGATTGGATTGTCGGATGGGTCGGGCTGAAAGGACCGGGCACTCGGAGAATAGGGATCGGCTTAGATTCCCCGGCTGACGGCGCCGCCTGGATCAGCACCTTCACCGATAAAAAAAGCCGGCCCCTCGATGTGGTAGACCCTCGGTTCTTCAGAAAAGTATTCCTCCAAGCCCAGCATGAACAGCCGGTGGTCTTCACTCTCTTCGAAACCCGGTGTGTGATGCTCAAGTGATTGCCATCGCACGATCAGGTTGAATTGCTCGGGGGTTTCAATCCCTTGCGCCAGCAAATGGCTGCCGTAGCCCTTTGCTCGGGTGAGCAAAGGGGCGACCTCGGCAAATGCTCGTCTGAACATTTCAATGCATTCTTTGTGAACCGGGAGCAGAGCGATCTCGTAAATCATGGCGTACCTCGAAATGATTCAAGCGGTTGAAAAAGCGCATTACGCGATGAGCGACGGCTCGACTGCGATCGCGATTTTTCCTCGAATGCCATTGTTTGGACTTTCCAGCCGGGCATGGGCGAGCCCGATGTCGGCCAGCGAATAGACGGCGCCGACATGTGGCCGCAGCAGACTTCGCGCTACCAATGCGCTCAACTCATCGAGTTTGCCGCGGTTCTGTCTGGTGAAAACGAAGTGATAACTCGCGTTCTTGCCCCAGGCCTGAACGACGTTCTGTGGCTGTGAAATGTCGACGATCGTGACGACGCGGCCAAGTTGTGCGAGCACGTCAGGGCTGCGTGACAATGTGTTGCCGCCGATGGTGTCGAACACGACATCCACACCGCGGCCACCCGTTTCTCGCATGACGGCTTCAACATAATCCTGTTTTTCGTAGTCGATGATCACATCGGCGCCCATGCTGCGTGCGAACTCGGCGTTTGCCTCGCGCACGGTGGTGAATACCTGTGCTCCCATGGCTTTTGCCAACTGGATCGCCACATGGCCGACGCCTCCCGCGCCGCCGTGTATCAGAATGCTTTCTCCCACTCTGAGCGCCGCACGCACGATCAATGCTTCCCATACCGTCCCGCCAACCAGGGTCAGGCTCGCCGCCTCAAGATGGCTCAGCGAGGCTGGCTTCTTCCCGACGATGCTCTCGGCAGCGACGTGGTACTCGGCATAACTTCCTGGCCCGTCGAATATTTGCGGGGTGTACCAGACTTCATCGCCCGGAGCGAAGTTGGTCACTCCCGGCCCAACTTCTTCGACAACGCCCGATACATCGTGGCCGGTAATGGCCGGCAGTTGCACCAGGTCGGGATAGTCGCCGCGTCGAACCTGATAATCCAACGGATTGATGGAGGTTGCATGTACCCGGACCAGGACTTGTCCTGTCTGCGGCACAGGCTTGGGCACATCGCGAAGCTCGAACGAACCCGACCCGCCAAATGACTTGAGTACCATCGCTTTCATTGCAAAATCCTCGTATCGATAAAAAGGGATATCGAGATATCTCGATATACTGCGGCAAAAAAATTACAGTTCTGTCCCTATGATCTCCGCAAGCGCGCTGATGGCTGCTTCATTGCGCTTGTAGTAAGTCCACTGACCGATGCGCCTGACTTCGACCAACCCCACTCGTTGCAACGTCGCAAGATAACCGGACACCGTCGACTGCGACAGTCCGATACCTTCTTGAATACTGCTGACGCAGACTCCCACCGTATGAACGTCACCTTCATCCTGCGGAGGGAAGTTCTTTGCGGGGTCCTTCAGACCCTTCAGGATCTGAAGGCGTGTAGGGTTCGAGAGCGCTTTGAATATTTCGATCAATTCCATGACGCCGAGGATATCGAGATTTTTAGATATGTCAATACGCAACTTCAAGCTTTTCGTCCGAGCCCATCCGACTCACACCACACTCGCTCGATGCAGGCTGCTCATATGTCCGACGCCCGCCTCCTGCAAACGGCCCACCAGATCCTCCCGCGCCGCTCGCCCACCGGAACGCACGTACTCCAACTCCGCCGCGGTGATCAACACCACCGGCACCAATCTGACCGGTGACAAGGGCATATCCTCCACTCGGGTAGAGAAGTCCGGCTCGGGGGCTCCCAGCAGGACCCCAGTGCAATCATCATCCGTTACGAAGAGCTTGGGCAGTTGCTCACTCATAGGGTGCGATTGGCTGAACCCGGGAATCTCCAGGGACAGCGCCCCGTACTGATCAAGCTGGTGCGTGATGCCGCCAGCGTCGGCGACCGTCCTGGCAACCTGCTCCACGAGCTCGAATGCCCAGCTGCGCTTGAAAGGATCGACCTCACCCACGGGGCCATAGGCGTGCTCGGGTATATCTGCAGTTTCGACGAACAGCTCCATTTCGAAACCGTTGCCCATTCCTTCCGTATCATCGAACGGATCCGACAGGCCTTCCGTGGCGAGAATGATCGTGTCGCCACGGCGAACCACGCGGTAGGCCTGGCGGGTGGAGGGCCAGTAAGGGCCACCGGAAAAGGTTGGACTGATCATATAGGCAAGAACATCCCGCTCGACGGTGCCGACAGCCCGCCAATGACGATCCAGGCACGCTTCACCCGCTTCCCGGATCGCAAGATTGGCTGCTTCAGCCTCGGTCAGGTCGCCGAGCTCGTGGGTCTGCGGCGTTGGCGGCGCGTCCTGGATTTCAGGGGCTTTTGATGAACCGAAGAGCTTCTTGAAGAAATTCATGGGTGTTCCTGTTTGAAACTTGCAGTTGCGGTAAGGTCAGGCGCCAGCCTGGATCGATTTTCCAAAGGGATACCTATGACGATGACGGCCGAAAGCCTGGTCAGGATAGCAATGACCAACCCCATCAACGCGCAAATCACCGCGCGACTGCCTTCGCTCGGCCTGGATCAATCCATGCTTACCGCTGGCTGCATGTTCCAGGCCGTCTGGAATCATCAAACGCAGCAAGCGCCCGCTTGGGGGGTGAAGGACTACGATGTTTTTTACTTCGATCCGGACCTGTCCTGGGAAGCCGAGAATGAAGTGATCAACGCCGCCCGGCAACTCTTCCAGGACGTCGACGTCAGCATCGAGATCAAGAACCAGGCTCGCGTCCACCTTTGGTACGGTCAGCGGTTTGGCAAGTCTTATCCTCAGCTTCAGTCGGCCAAGGATGGTGTTGATCGTTATTTGATTGCGGGGACCTGTATCGGAGTGGATGTTGAAACCGGTGAAGTCTATGCGCCTTACGGCCTGGGTGACGTAGAGCAAGGCATTCTCCGTATCAATCCAAAAAATCCCCAGCCGGATTTGTTCGTTGAGAAAGCGAGAAGTTATCAGGCTCGCTGGCCGTGGCTCAGGATCATGGAAACATGATGCAAATCTCCATGGTCCTGGTGGCGAGGGAGCTTGCTCCCGCTGGGCGGCAAAGCCGCCCCAAACGTTCTTCCAGACGAACTGCATCCACCGGTCTACGACGGCTACGCCGTCGAGCGGGAGCAAGCGCCCTCGCCACGAAGCGTGTACCTGTAAGATCATGTACGGAAGCAGCTGCCGCCTTCGCGAGCAGGCTCGCTGCCACAGAAATCGGCTCGGGGTTCAAGCACCTGCCCATTCAAGCTTGACTCATTGTCCCTGAGAAACTTGCCTCCACCGGCCCGATCAGAAAGACCGAACTCACGCCATCCCATTGCACCGTCACGTTTCCGCCATCACATTTAACTTCGACGGTACTATCCAGCAGTCCACGACGGATTCCGTTGACAACCGCGCCGCACGAGCAAGAACCTGAACCCAGCGCAATGCCCGCCCCGCGCTCCCAGATGCGCAATCGGATATGCGTGCGATCAACGACCTGGACGAAATGAACATTGGTCTTGAGTGGAAATAGCGGGTGGGTTTCGATGGCTGGTCCGATAATGGCGATATCAACGTCAGCCAGATCGTCGACAAAATATGTGCAATGCGGGTTGCCCATGCTGCACGCGGCTGGACTACCGGCGAGGGGCAAAACGGTGGAATCGAGGTCCTGCGACAGGGGAATGTCCGACCAGCCGTAAAGTGGCACGCCCATGTCGACGCAAATGTCGCCGTTTGGCGTACGCTCGCAGATCAACAGACCACGGTTGGTGCGTAGCGCTACCGAAGCAACATTGGCTTCGCGCATGAGCAGGTCCGCCACCCCGCGCGTCGCGCTGCCACAAACATCCAGCGCGGAGCCATCTGCGTTCCAGAACATCACCCGCGCATCGGCATCGTCACAATCGAGCAGCACCGCGAGTTGATTGAAGCCCACGCCGCGGTTCCGATCCCCCATCCGCCGGGCTATCGCACTGGTCACCGGACTGGGCGAGTTTCGCGAATCGACGATGACAAAATCGTCGCCATTGGCGTGCATTTTCTGAAAGTTGAGATTGAGTGTCGGTTGCATGTTTTCTTCCCTGAAATCGTTAGCGTTGCGTCTGCTCGTACGCCTTGGTCATGACCTTCCAGGTCTTGGCGTCGGCAGGAATGAGATGCTCGATACGCAACGAGCTCATCGTGATGTCGAGCGGCATGCCAAAAGTGGTGAATGTTGACATGAACGTCAGCTCGCCATGGGGCGACTCGACCTGCGTCAATAACAACGGAGGCAGATCGTCAGCCAGCGCCGAAGCGCTGTGTGGAGTCGGCAGACTCTTCAGAATCCCAGCCAATGCGGGATTGTTCAAGGCTTCCCGAGATGCCCGTTGCCAGGCCACTAATCTTATTTCCTCGGCGTTGCTCAGATGGTCGCCCAAGCCGCCGGGTTGCAGCAGTGTCACCAAGAGATTGAGTCCATCCGCGGCATCCCTGGCAAGACCCACCAGATCGAACAGGACACCCGCGCTGGCGTTGGCTGCAAGGATGTCCCATTGAGCGCCCAGAACAATCGCCGGCGCGGGATTATTGGCATTAAGGATATGATCAATGGCATCACGTACCACTTCCATTGACGACGACGTGAGCGGTGTCGTTTCGTAGCGAGGGGCGTAGCCGCTGGCGAGAAAGATGCCGTTGCATTGCTCCAAAGGTACATCCAAGGCAGTCAGTAAGTTATGCAGAGTGCCAGGGCTTGGCGTGGCGCGCCCCGTCTCGATGCAGCTTAGGTGACGCTGAGATATCCCTGTTATCAGTGCGCAATCCAACTGACTCAGTCTGGCCTGTTGGCGCAAGTGACGCAGTTGCGCACCGGCTGAAGTTGGCGGCGTTGCTCGGGACATGGGTCGATTGGTCATCCATTGACTCTGGCATTGCAGGTGGGCGGCGTCGATGACCTCGGAGGTCATTGAAACCATGATGGTCAAATCACTAGCCTACCTCCCTGATCAACGAACCTGTCCCGGGAGGCAAAGTGAAGAAGCCTTATATCGCACTTGTTACGCTGCTGTTTTTTACCGTTTACACGGCGTGTACGTTGTTGCTCGCCGAGCAATCGCTCTTGGCGTTCGGCGTCAGACTCATGTCCAGCGCAGACACCGCGCAAGTAGTCATCGACCTTTATCTGCTCGCCTGCATGGCGTGCATCTGGATGTACCGGGACATACGCGCAAGAGGCAAATCGCTCGTATCGTTGCTACCTTACATCCTGATCACGGCCATCTTCGTATCAATCGGTCCGTTGCTGTACATCGTTGTTAACGGATTTGGACGTCAATCGCCGGTGACGGTTGCACCTGCTCATCCGCCGTCTTGAACCACGCTTCAGGCATTATTACCCAAACTTCCTTGGGTATTTCCTCCAGAACCCCGCTGCTGTCAAACATTCAGGGCCCAACGACGGTCGAGAAGAACGCGATGTCTACGCAGGATTTTATCGAAGGTACTCGGATTCGTTGCAATGGTTGTACTGAACCAAGGCAGTTGTTGGTCAATGGGCAGTATGTCGGAGGGCACGACTGATGATGCGGGTCCGCTCGAACCTCATCGTCGGATTGGCCCTCGCGGTAGTCGCGACGCTGAGCTGGGCGCTGAACTTCATTGCGCCCTACGTCACCGGGGCCTACACAATCTATGATTTGATGATCGTAAGATTCCTGATCGCCGGAGCGCTGGGCCTGGGTGTCGTGCTGCTCTACCGGGCCCGACTTCGGCTCCTGCGCCTCGATCAGGTGCTCCTGGCCGCTGGCCTGGGTGTGATCGGCTATCTCGGCTATAGCGCATGCATCGCCGCCGGTATCATTTTTGGTGGGCCGGTGCTGACCCCGGCCTTTATTGGCATGGTGCCGGTCTTGCTGGCACTGCTGGGCAACGCCACGACCAAAACTCTCCAGTGGAGCAAACTGGCGATCCCACTGGTTTTCCTGACCGTGGGCCTGCTGCTGTCCAATCTCGGCGCTGTCCATCAACCCGTTGCAGGCCAGGGTTCCTGGCTGATGGGTTTGCTGTTTTCTATCGGTGCCGTGATCTTGTGGCTCGCGTTCAGTTGGTTGAATCAACGCGCCTTGCTGAAGCTATCGCCCAACGCCTCGGGCGTATGGACAGGCCTCATGATGACGGGTGCGGGAATCGGCACCGTGTGCCTGTTACCGGCGATACAAGCGTTCGACCTGCTCGAACTGCCGCGCGTGGGTTTCAGTGTTTCCGTTGCAGGGCACTTGTATCTCTGGAGTTTCGTTATTGCGTTGATGTCATCCGTCGTCGGTGCCTGGGCCTGGAACGCCGCGTCCCGGCGCCTGCCCATGGTGCTTTCCGGGCAATTGATCGCCCTGGAGTCGCTGTTCGCGACACTGCTTGGCTTGTGGTTTCATGGCCGGCTGCCGACGCTACTGGAGATGTCGGGGCTTGCTGCCGTGCTTGTCGGGGTGATCATGGCGGTGCGTAT
The DNA here is from genome assembly GCF_051132075.1 of Pseudomonas sp. R3-56. Taxonomy (NCBI): domain Bacteria; kingdom Pseudomonadati; phylum Pseudomonadota; class Gammaproteobacteria; order Pseudomonadales; family Pseudomonadaceae; genus Pseudomonas; species Pseudomonas sp. R3-56. The sequence continues at coordinate 4,426,995 of NZ_CP071657.1, forward strand.
CATCCTGACTTCGCGTGGATCGACAGTGGCCCGTGTCCCTTGATCAACAGGTATTGCTATCGCCTATCCGGCTCCTTTACTGCCTTTCTCCGGCCCTTCGAAGTCACTACTTTGTATTCAGCGGCATCGGCCTCTTTCACTGGCTGTGCAGTTGGAGAGTCGCTGTGAAAGCGGTAATACGTTGAGGGTTTCCTGACAGCAAGATCGACAGTTCCGAGATGAGCAGCCTTTGCAGGACCAGCCGACAAGAAAGCACTCGGTTCCATCGCAAACCGCTCAGCCAGCGCATATGCCATCTTGTGACTGATGGGGCGGTCTCCATTGAGCACCTTGGACACCGCGGTTTTATCACCGATTTCAGGAAGGTCTGAGCCGGTGAGCCCGAGCGTCTCCATAAGGTCCTTGATCAGTTGCACCGGGGTGCAGGTTGCCTCAAAAGCAGCGTTCGATTCGCGAAACTGGTCGGAATCACGCTGGTACGCCAGGATTTCCTCTTCAAGCTCAGCGAGAATCCTTTCCTCGGTCTTGCTCAGCCCACGCCCATCGGTGAGCTCATCGAGCAAATCGGTCGCGCGCTCGTAGTCGGCCGGGGTCTTGATGCCGTGCACAAACTCACCCCGCAGGCGATCCAGTATCGCGTAAAGCTCGCCAAGCGTTGCGATCACCGTTTGAAAGTCGTTCCGGGCTGCGCTCATCGTTTTGTCCCTTTGTTTCTTGCATACCAGACGTTGGCGACGTCGTAATCGGCATGCGTGTAGACGTGTTTGACGTAGAACTTCTGCCGCGCGTAGTTAACGCCGCCTATCACCCTGAGATTATTGCCGCCTACATCAATCACAACCCAATTCATTGCGGCTCTTGGCTTGAACAAGTCGACACCGTGCGTACCGAAAAGCTTTTGCAGGTCTGCGAATTCCTTGGGGCGCGCCATTCTCAAAATGCGCAGGCAGCGCTCAAGCCCAGCCCTGTCGTTCGGGTACAGAATCGCAGCGTCGTCAAAGCGGGATGGCGTGAGTATATCCATGGGCGTCCTTGTCTTTGGGCCGATGGTACTCTGGTTGTGTTTTTTAACAACTTTTGTTTGTTGGCAAATGTGAAAGCTTAATGATGACGGAAAACGTCAGCAATCCCAGCCGTGCGCTGAACCTCGACGCAACCATCAGGCCAATGGGTCAGCGCCCCATCTTCAATCGAACCCCTTCCGACGCCATGGGTCTGTTTTTGTATCACTGTCGCGGAATAGATCCCATGTCCCCACACCAGAGCCTGGTGCTACTTGCCCGAGGCGGTTATGCCGCTCGTGGCGTTATTTATCTCATCGTCGGCATTCTTGCCTTGCTCGCGGCCCAGGACTCCACCAAACCGAAGGACAGTCACAAAAGCCTTGAAATGCTGCTGAGCCAGCCCTTCGGCCATGCCTTGGTCGGCCTGGTGGTAGCGGGCCTGCTTGCCTTCGCCGGCTGGCGCATCTTGCAAGCCACGCGCGACGTTGATCATCACGGCACGCAGTTCAAGGGCCTGGTGATTCGCGCCGGGTTGCTGGCGGGCGGTCTGGTCAATGGCGCGCTGGCGTTCTTTGCCCTGGGCCTGCTGATCAGTGGCTTGAAAAGCTCCGGGGATTCCGGCGGTGGGCAAACCCAGGACCTGCTGGCGCGCGTCCTGTCCTGGGACCATTCGAACCTGTTGGTTTACCTCGCCGCCCTGGTGCCGCTGGGCGTCGGCATTGCCCATATCATTAAAGGCTGGAAGGCCTCGTTCGAAAAATATTTCGAGGCTGACGAAGAAGTGATGCGTTATGTACGGCCGGTGTCGCGCTTCGGCCTGATCGCCCGCGGGGTGGTGTTTATCGAGATCGCCGTGCTGCTGATCATCAGCGGCTCGGCCTATAAAGCCGTGGACCCGCCCGGCATGAAAGATGCCCTTGATGCGTTGCAGAATCTGCCGGCCGGAGGCTTGGTATTGATGGTGATGGCCCTGGGGCTGATTGCCTTTTCGGTCTACAGCTTCTCCGAGGCGGCGTGGCGCAAGATCAATATGGATGTGCCAGGAGTAGCGCACACATAGGCCGACTTGCGCCGTTGCTATGTCAGCTGCCCTCTACTGCGCAGGCGTAACCCGGCGCATGAGCTCATTCAACGCGTAGGTGTCGAGGAAGGCCATCGCCTGAATAATCCGGCCATCCTTGAAGGTCAGTTGCCACAGGTAGGTGTTGTTGTAGGGTTTGCGATCGAGAGCTGTCGCAGTGCCACTCCACAGGACAACGACAATGTCGTCCTGGGCGATGATGCTCTGCACCGTGGGCGAAATTGGAGTCGCCAGGCGCGCGCTGATCGGCCGCACGGCCTGTTCGATCAGCTCGGTCTTGCTGTCATACACGCCGGAAACCGGGCTCGATCCGGCGACTGTCCAGACCGCATCGGGCGCCAGCAGGTCGAAGACCGTGCCTTTGCCCTTCTGCCAGTTCGCGAACGCCTGGCGGACCAGATTCGTATTGGCCTCTTGAGTGTTTCCCGAAGCCCAGGAGGTGCTCGTGGAAAGCATTAAAGCCAACACAACAACCTGGGCACGCCAGGCCAGACTTTTCCATGTAGTCATGATGTTTACCTCACGGCAATGCAGTTGATAAAAGTTCTTCCTGAGAACCTTAACGACATGTGCCTCGAGGCTTTTGCTCGATACTGCTGTGGGGTTGCCTGATGCTGTTCGCAGGTCGTTTGATCTATGCGGAGGGATGAAGATAAGGCCGAGCGACATCTTCATAAAATGCCTGCGCAGCCAGATTCTTGTCCTTCGCCTCCAACATGATGTCGAAACGGTCGAGAAACTTGAGCGCGTATTCGTTGGTCCAGCGATTCCACATCTGATCACTGTGACCGTACAAGTCACGTTTGGACACCACCTTCAATAACGCATCCATCTCGAGCTTTTTGCCTGCATCGAAACCCAATTCCTGCAATCGCTCCGGCGGCTGCGAATAATGCATGGTGGGCCGAACCCCACGCCAACTTTCAATGATGCGTTCGACTCGCGGGGAGTCCGGTGCGATGTAATCGTTCTCGTTGATCCAACAGTGATGAATATCCAGCACGACGGGGGCAAGGTCAGCCAGTTGCAGGCAATCATCGACGCCGTAGGTCTTCTCCTCGTTTTCGAAGGTGATGCAATTGCGCGCCACCTCCGACAACCGCGGCCAGACCGAACGGATCCCCTCGCCCCCGAGGCGCCCGGCGATGTGCACGTTGCATTTGAAGTCCTGGAAGCGCCGACCGTAACCCATCATCCGGATCATGTCGGCGTGGTACTCGAACTCGGCGATGCTGTTCTCCACCACACCCGGTTTATCCGAGCCCAACACACAATACTGGCCAGGGTGGAAGGACAGCCGGATATCCGCCGAACGCGCGAGGTTGCCAATCACAGCGAAGCGTTCTTCCAGCTGGTTTTGAATGGCCGGGTCCTGATAGAAAGCACTCACCTTCGGATGACTGTAGAACGGCAACAGATCACTGCTCAATCGAAGCATGCGCAGGGTTGGCGCAAGCTCGGCAACGTAGGCGATGAGGCGCAGCTGTGCGTCGAGATTGTGCGTCACGACTTCAAGCAGTTTGTCGCGGGCGACTTGGAGAGGGACGCCATCCATCCAGCGTAACGTCGTGGTGCGGGGGTTGTATGGCGCTTCGATGGTCTTTAACGCACTCGCAGCAAGGCCGCGATCAGGGTGCCGGTATTGGCAGGCGAAGCCGATTCGGGGGTGGGTCATGGGAGGTCCTGGCCGTCATCCGTATTGGCGGTAGACATTCTGAAGGCTGAGTTGTCCTTTTTGATTGGCTCGATGAAAACTGTTTTCGGCGACCTGTTGACCACGCTTGGCGCCGCCAAGAAAAACCGATTGCGATGCGCTCGGCATACCTTGAAACCCAAGTACACGCTGATCGGCGAGCCGCGATGAATTCAAATGGCTATACTCGGGGCAGGAAAAAACTCGCAGCCGTACCTTAAAGGACAATATGGATCTCAGGGCAGCGCACAGAGCGCGACCCGTGGTGACCCCGAAAGGACGAACACCATGCAGGAATTCAGTATGAACGGCGCAGAATTGGAAAAGGTCCATGTCGAAATTGCCACATTGATGGCTGAGACCAAAAAGCTCAACGCCGAAGCGGGCAAGATGACTCGCGAAACGTTCTGGTATCCAGTCGCGGTTGCCACCGGCCTGATCGGTACGGTGGCCACCGTCACTACGCTGCTAATCAAATTCCTCTAACCTGACAGGCCCTGCAAACGCGGGGCCTTCTTACCTTGAGCCCAAATGAAAACCATAGAGCAGTACAGTCCGCGCTCCGCGGACCCATTGGCGCGCCTGAAAATCAATCTCGGCTATACCAGGCAGCAAATGGCCGAACTGGTAGGGCTGGCTCAGAGTGGGCAATGGGGCAAGTACACGGGTGGCGCGAGCTGAAGGGCAAATGCGGCAGAAAAAGCCAATGTTCCCAAGATGTCCCATGTCGCCCTTTTTTAAGGACCAAAAACCACAAACCCCCGACTTTCTCTAGGAAAATCAGGGGTTTGTGTTTGTAGAATGTGGCGGTGAAGGAGAGATTCGAACTCTCGATACAGTTTCCTGTATACACACTTTCCAGGCGTGCTCCTTAAGCCACTCGGACACTTCACCGTGTCTCGGCAAACTGTTCAGTCTGTCGAGGCGCGCTAATGTAGTCGAAAGCCTTTCCGATGGCAAAGGTTTTTTTCAGAATTTTCATGCGGTTAAGGCCGGTCGGGTATTTCGGACGCGGCGAGGCAGGGCAAACCGGCCAAACTCCGGCTTCGGCTATGGGCGGCTCCACGAGGGCAAGCGCTGGCTGTTGGGCGCCTCGCGAGATTTGGGCGGGGCGGCGCTGACCGGTGAGTCAGTCACGGCGCTTTACCTGACCTGCGGCGGTGGGTAACGTCTGCTTCACTTCTCTTACAAGGAATAGCGTCATGAGCGACCTGATTGCCTACCATCTCGAAGACGGTATCGCGACCCTGACCTTGAACAATGGCAAGGTCAATGCCATTTCGCCTGATGTGATCGTCGCATTCAACGCTGCGCTGGACCAGGCAGTGTCTGATCGCGCGGTGGTAATCATTACCGGGCAACCGGGGATTCTGTCGGGCGGTTACGATTTGAAGGTGATGACCGCCGGCCCCAAGGAGGCAGTCAGTCTGGTCGCGTCTGGCTCGACTCTGGCCCGTCGTTTGTTGTCGCACCCCTTCCCCGTCGTTGTCGCCTGCCCTGGGCATGCGGTGGCCAAGGGTGCGTTCCTGCTGCTGTCGGCGGACTACCGCATTGGTGTGGAGGGGCCGTTTACCATCGGGCTGAACGAGGTGCAGATCGGCATGACCATGCACCACGCCGGTATCGAGCTGGCCCGTGATCGCTTGCGCAAGTCTGCGTTCCACCGCTCGGTGATCAATGGCGAGATGTTCAATCCGCAGAGCGCCGTGGATGCCGGTTTCCTCGACAAGGTGGTCGCGGCTGACGAGTTGCAAGCTGCAGCACTGGAGGCAGCGCGTCAGCTGAAGAAGATCAACATGACCGCCCACAAGAACACCAAGCTCAAGGTTCGCAAGGCGTTGCTGGATGCATTGGACAGCGCGATTCTGCTGGATCAGGAATACACGGGCTGAACGTTGGCTAAAGACGATATCGCTCACCTAGAAAAACAACATACCCGTGGCGAGGGAGCTTGCTCCCGCTGGACTGCGTAGCAGGCCCATTTTCATGAGCGCTTCGCACTCAAGCGGGAGCAAGCTCCCTCGCCACGGGACCGGTGAAGCTTCCCATGTAAGTTACTGGGAATCGGTAACCGCTCTATCCCGCTTCTTACGCGTCGTTTAGAAACATACGCTTAAACATCGTCTATCTCCTCCCTCTACAGGCGCAATTGCCGAAAACAGTGCACATCCGTACACTGCGCCACCTTTTGTCCCGATGGGGCCTGTTGATGTTGTTTGCACTGCGTATGTGTTTGATGGGCCTGCATTTTGTTCTGGCAGGTGTGCTGGGCGTGATCCTGGGTGTGTGCCGGCCATTCAATCCTGACAACAGTCGTATATGCGCCAGGTTGTACGCGCTGCCTGCGATGTGGTTTCTACGCCTGCGGGTCAAGACTGAGGTCGACACGCTGGTCAACAAGACTCACGGCTGCGTGATCATCGCCAATCATCAGTCCAACTACGATCTTTTCGTGTTCGGCAACGTGGTGCCGCGTCGTACCGTGTGCATTGGCAAGAAGAGCCTGAAGTGGGTGCCGTTGTTCGGCCAACTGTTCTGGCTGGCGGGCAACGTGTTGATTGATCGCGGCAATGCGATCAAGGCGCGCAAATCGATGCTGACCACCACCCATACATTGCAGCATGAAAACACGTCCATCTGGGTGTTCCCGGAAGGGACGCGCAACTTGGGGGAAGACCTGTTGCCCTTCAAGAAAGGCGCGTTCCAGATGGCGATTGCCGCCGGGGTGCCGATTATCCCGGTGTGCGTCAGCACTTATATCAAGCATATGCGCCTGGATAGCTGGCACGCCGGTGACATTCTCATTCGTTCGTTGCCAGCCATTCCTACCGCTGGCCTGAGCATGGATGACATGCCCCGCCTCATCGCCCAATGCCGCGAACAGATGCGTGAATGTATCGAGACGTTGGACCGGCAACTGCGCGTCGCGTAAACCAAAAACCCGCCTTCACGGCGGGTTTTCTTTTGCACCGAACTCGGCGCATTTTGCTGACTCTCAAAGACCATGGCGCGCTAAGCTGCACGTTGCCTACCACTGCCAATTTCCAAGAAGAAGCGAACCATCATCATGGGTAGAGTCGTTGCTGCTGCGGTTTACAGCGCCGGTAAGAAAGTCACCAATATCACCCTCGACGAAGGCAGCGCCTGGGCTGCAAAACCAGGACATTTCGTCTGGATCGGCCTCGAAGAGCCCAGCACGCTGGAACTGACCAACCTGCAACGCCAGTTCAACCTGCATGAACTGGCAATTGAAGACGCCATGGAGAAACATAGCCGTCCCAAGCTGGAGACGTTTGGCGATGCGCTGTTCATCGTCACCTATTCGCCGGTACGCGAGAACGGCAAACTGCAATTCATCGAGACCCATATCTTCGCCGGCAAGGGCTATATCATCACCGCTCGCAACGGCCACTCGGCGTCCTACGCACATGTCCGGCAGCGCTGTGAGGCGCGTCCCATTTTGCTGGAGCATGGGGAGGACTTTGTCCTCTACGCCATCCTCGATTTCGTCATCGAGAACTACCAGCCCGTCGGCGAAGCCATCCACACCGAGATCGATGAACTGGAGCGCAACGTACTGTGCAGCGCCTTGAACGAGCGCGATATCCAGAACCTGCACAGTCTGCGCCGCGACGTGCTACGCCTGCGTCGTTATGCGGCACCTATGGTGGAAATCAGCGAAGAGCTGCAGCGCCTGGACTTTCCGTTCATCGACAAGAACATGACTCCGTATTTCCGCGATGTGCAGATTCATGTCACCCGGCAGATGGAAGACCTGGCGACACTGGCGGACATCGCCAGCCAGACCATCGAGATCGGCGTGTTGCTGGAAGCCTCGCGCCAGAGCGTGGTGCAGCGCAAGTTCGCAGCGTGGGCGGCGATCCTGGCGTTTCCAACGGCGGTGGCCGGGATCTATGGGATGAACTTCGAAAACATGCCGGAGTTGACCTGGCACTACGGGTATTTCCTGGTGCTCGGGTTTATCGGGGTGGGGTGTACGTCGTTGTGGGCGAGTTTCAAGCGATCGGGATGGTTGTAGGGATTTGCCGGTGGGATTTGCGTGGCCGTCTTCGCGAGCAGGCTCGCTCCCACATTTGATCTGCTGATCAAATGTGGGATGGCCCGGATAATCAGCCTTGGGCAGCTTCAGCTTGGGGTTTGTGGGCGACGAAACGCATCATCCACTCGGCTACCGTGGTGCCATGATGCTCCTGTTCAAGGCTCGCCACGCCCTGGCTGTAGATCTGCTCGCCGAGGTGTTGCTGGCGAATTTCCAGCAGGGCCCGGGAATAATCATGGATGAATTCCGGGTGGCCCTGGAAGCACAGGACCTGTTCATTGATGTGATAGGCCGCGAATGGGCAGAAATCGCTTGAGGCGATGACCGTGGCATTTTCCGGCAGTTCGGTGACCTGGTCCTGATGACTGATCAACAAAGTCAGTTCCTCCATCACCGGGCTCATCCAGGGCGCCTTTGCCGCGAGTTTGTAACGATGGGTGCCAACACCCCATCCCTGGCTGGCGCGCTCGGTCTTGCCACCCAGCAACAAGGCCAGCAACTGATGACCAAAGCAGACGCCCAGCAATTTGTCGCCACGCTGGTAGCGGTCCATCAGATAGGTCTTGAGCGTCTGGATCCAGGGGTCGCTGCCAAAGGAGTCGGCCTTGCTGCCGGTCACCAGGTAGGCGTCGAATTGCTCGTCATCGCTGGGGTATTGCCCTTCTACCACGTTGTATACGACAAATTCCGCCGCAATGGGCTGTTGCGAAAACAGGCGCTGGAACATCTGCCCGTAACCCTGATATTGCTCGACCAGTTCCGGACGCAGGATATCGGTTTCCAGAATGCAGATGCGTAACGACATAAAAAATACCTGACACGATGATGGGAATATTGCACACTCCAGAGCCTGCCTTGAAACACCGCTCCAAGGCAAGCCCCCTCCCCGTCAGAACGTCGCCCGGCTGGCGGCTTTTTCCAGCAACAGGGCCGGCGGTGAGAAACGTTCGCCATATTGCTCGGCCAGGTACTGGGCACGAGCGATAAATGCCGGCAAACCGTACTGGTTGATGAACTGCAACGTCCCACCAGTCCAGGCCGCGAAACCGATGCCGAATACCGAGCCGACATTGGCATCCGGCGTCGAAGTGACGACGCCTTCTTCTACGCAGCGAACAGTTTCCAAGGCCTGGATGAACAGCAGGCGATCGCGGATATCCTGCGCGGGGATTTGCCCATCGGCTTTCTCGAAACGGCTCTTGAGCTCCGGCCAGAGATGCTTCTGCCCTTGGGCTGGATAGTCATAAAAACCGGCTCCGGCCGCTTTGCCTGGTCGTTTGTACTCATCAAGCAGGTCGATCACGGCGAATGCAGGATGCTCTGTAGGCGCTTTCCCTTCTGCGTGCAGGTCTTTGGCGGTTTGAGCGCGGATATGGCTCATCAAACCGAGGGAAACTTCGTCAGAAACAGCCAGGGGCCCGACCGGCATCCCGGCTTTGCGCGCTTCGGTTTCGATCATCGGCGCACTCACGCCCTCGCCGAGCATCGCAATGCCTTCGTTGATGAAGGTGCCAAACACCCGCGAAGTGAAAAAACCACGGCTGTCGTTGACCACGATGGGCGTCTTGTCGATCTGCCGGGCAAAATCGAAAGCCCGGGCCAGGGTTTCATCACTGGTCCCGGCCCCCTTGATGATTTCCACCAGCGGCATTTTTTCCACCGGACTGAAGAAGTGCAGCCCGATGAATCTGCTCGCGTCCGGCACCGCCTCGGCCAGGCCGGTGATGGGCAGGGTCGAGGTGTTGGAAGCGATCACCGCCTCAGGCCCCGCTGCCGCCTGGGCTGCTGCCGACACTTGGGCTTTCAGGGAACGGTCTTCGAAGACGGCCTCGATGATCAGGTCGCAACCGGCCAGCTCGGCATCGTTGTCGGTAGGGTGAATCCGCGCCAGTGTGGCGTCGCGTTGTTCCTCGGTGAGTTGGCCGCGCGCGACTTTTTTTTCCAGCAGCGCCGCCGAGCGTGCCTTGCCCTTCTGTGCGGCGGCCAGGTCGATGTCCTTGAGCACCACGTCGATGCCGGCCACCGCGCTGACGCAGGCGATACCGGCGCCCATCATGCCCGCACCAAGCACCCCGACTTTTTTTGTCAGATAAGGCGCAACACCCTGTGGGCGTGATCTGCCGGCCTTGATCTCGTTGAGTTGAAACCAGAAGGTGCCGATCAGGTTCTTCGCCACTTGTCCCGTGGCGAGCTCGGTGAAATAGCGCGTCTCGATCAGATGCGCCGCGTCAAATCCCACCTGCGCGCCCTCTACTGCAGCGCAGAGAATCCTTTCCGGGGCCGGCAAGCAGCCCTGGGTCTTGTTGCGCAGGATCGAAGGCGCGATCGCCAGCATCTGGGCGACTTTCGGGTCGGACGGGGTCCCGCCTGGAAGCCGATACCCCTTCAAATCCCAAGGTTGGATCGCCTCCGGATGGGCGAGAATCCAGGCTCGGGACTTGGCCAGCAGCTCGTCGCGATCCGCCGCCAGCTCGTCGATCAAGCCGGCCTGCAACGCCTGCTGCGGGCCAAGTCGCTTGCCCTCGAGCAGATACGGCAAGGCCTTTTCCAGACCCAGCACCCGCACCATCCGCACCACACCGCCACCGCCCGGCAGCAGGCCGAGGGTGACCTCCGGCAAGCCGATCTGCACCGATGGATGGTCCAGCGCTACGCGATGATGACACGCCAGGCAGATTTCCCAACCGCCGCCCAAGGCCGCACCATTGATCGCCGCGACAACGGGTACACCGAGGGTTTCGAGGGCGCGCAGTTGCGCTTTCAGCCCCAGGACCATCTGGTAGAACGCCTGGGCTTCGGATGGGTCGACCCTGACCAGCTCGTTCAAGTCGCCACCGGCAAAAAAGGTTTTCTTGGCCGAGGTGATGATCACCCCGGCGATCGAATCTTTTTCGGCCAACAGACGCGCCACGCAGGCGGCCATCGCCTCGCGATAGATCGCGTTCATGGTATTGCTGCTCTGGCCCGGCATGTCCAGGGTCAGGAGAACGATCCGGTCCTGGCCGGTTTCGTAACGAATGGCTTCGGTCATTAAAAGTGTTCCTTGGTGTCGAGGGCTCAGAGGCGTTCGATGATGGTGGCGACGCCCATTCCGCCGCCGACACACAGCGTCGCCAGGCCGTAACGCAGGCGACGCGCCTCCAGCTCATCGAGCAAAGTGCCAAGAATTGCGCACCCGGTGGCACCCAGTGGGTGCCCCATGGCGATAGAACCGCCGTTGACATTCACCTTTGCGGGATCGATGGCCATGTCCTTGATGAATTTGAGCACCACCGAGGCGAAGGCTTCGTTGACCTCGAACAGATCGATGTCTTCCACCCGCAACCCGGCTTTCGCCAAGGCCTTGCGGGTGGCCGGGGCCGGGCCGGTGAGCATGATGGTCGGCTCGGTGCTGGTGACCGCAGTGGCGACGATTCGCGCCCGGGGCTCCAGGCCCAGCTCGCGGCCCTTTGCCTCGGTGCCGATCAGCATCAGCGCCGCGCCGTCGACGATGCCCGAGCTGTTGCCCGGGGTGTGCACATGGTTGATTCGTTCGACATGGCTGTAGACACGCAACGCCGTCGCGTCGAAGCCCATCTGGCCCATCGCCTCGAAACTCGGCCGAAGTTTGCCCAGGCCTTCGAGGGTCGAGTCGCCACGGATGAACTCGTCGTGGTCCAGCAGCACGATGCCATTCTGGTCCCGCACCGCCACCAGGGATTTAGCGAACGATCCGTCGTCCCGGGCCCGCGCGGCCTTGCGCTGGGATTGCAGTGCGAAAGTATCGACATCTTCGCGATTGAAACCTTCCAAGGTAGCGATCAGGTCCGCGCCAATGCCCTGGGGGACAAAATGACCCTGCAGGTTCGATTGTGGGTCCAGCGCCCACGCGCCTCCATCGCTGCCCATCGGTACCCGCGACATCGACTCCACGCCACCGGCCACCACCAGGTCCTCGAAGCCGGAGCGCACTTTCATCGCCGCCAGGTTCACCGCCTCAAGGCCCGAGGCGCAGAAACGGTTGAGTTGCACGCCCGCCACGCTGACGTCCCAGCCCGCCACCAGGGCCGCCGTCTTGGCAATATCGGCGCCTTGGTCGCCTACCGGAGTCACGCAGCCGAGCACGATGTCATCGACGTGACGGGTGTCCAGGTCCATGCGCTGGCGCAACGCGTCGAGCAGGCCGGCGACCAGGTTCACCGGCTTGACGGTGTACAGGGCGCCATCAGTCTTGCCCTTGCCGCGGGGCGTGCGTAATGCATCGAAAATCAAAGCTTGGGTCATGACATCCTCGAACCATCATCGACGTAATGCGAACACCTCCAACCTTAAGCCCAGCGGCGCCGGATTCAATGACCCCAGCGCTCAACTGCATTGACAGCCACGCTCAGACGAACGGTAGCGTGCTATCGGGTTAACCGTTTCAGGTGAGCAAGCTGTCTAGCAAGAGGGCCGGCAAGTAGCTGGCAATAAGCCTCATGCCTGTTTAACAGCTATCAGCTTCGAACTCATACGAATTGGATCTAAGCCAACGCGGCTGCGGCCCCTAATGTAAACCCTGTACAAGAGAGTCGTCGGGTTTTGCCGAGGCGCTTGTCAGCCAGTTTCAAACAGGAAGTGCAACGCCAGCCGCCACGGAGCTACGCAGGCTGGCCTCAGGAAATAACAAAAAAGGCGGGTCAGCCATGTTCAAGCATTCGAAAGTTCGTCAAGCCGGACTCATCCTCTTTGCCACTACGCTGCTGTTGATTTTGCCGAATATCACCAAGGTTATCGGCTGAATCCGGGGCGTGGTGCCATCGCCAGCAAATGCACGAGGGTCGTTGTTCAAGCGACGGTGGCTCTGCCACCCTTTGCGCTTCCCTCTCGACATGGAAGGCGATTCATTGAAAGCTCTCATTGCAATCGGGGCGCTGCTGCTCAGCACGCCTCTATTTGCCGCGCAACTCGTACTCGAACTGGGCACGCAGGCACGCACCTGGCAAACCGAGGAACTGCTCAAGCATCCTGAAGCTCGAACGGTCCGGATCAATGAAGACGTTTCCTACAAGAAACCCATGAGCTATCGCGCCGTCCCCCTCACGGCGTTGTTGACCGGCGTCCAGCCGGATGACCATTTGCAGGCCGTGGCGCTGGATGGCTTTGCCGCCGAAATGCCCGCTGCCCCGTTGCTCAACCAGAATGGCGCCCGTGCGTGGCTGGCGATCGAAGACCCAGCAGCCCCCTGGCCGTCGCTGGGCGAGGGCAAGCGCAGTGCCGGGCCCTTTTACTTGGTCTGGACCGATCCCCAGGCGGGACATATCAGCCCCGAACAGTGGCCCTACGCGCTGGCGAGCATCAAGCGCCTGTCCGCAGTGGCCGAGCGCTTCCCTGCCCTGCTGCCCGCCGCAGGCCTGGCCAAGGACGATCCGATCAATCAGGGTTTTGCGCTGTTCCAGAAAAACTGCCTGGCCTGCCACCGCCTCAACGGTGCAGGTGATGCCCAGTTCGGCCCGGACCTGAACATTCCCTTCAATCCAACCGAGTACTTCTCGGGGGATTTTCTCAAGCGTTACATACGGGATCCGCAGAGCCTGCGGCGCTGGCCTCAAGGGAAGATGCCGGGATTCTCGGCGGCGGTGCTGCCGGATGCGGAGCTTGATTTGCTGGTGGGATATTTGAAGCATATGGCGGGACGCAAGCAGCCGTAGATGCTTGATTGCCACAAGAGCGCTACATGAAAACGGCCGACACAAAGTCAGCCGTTGCTGTGCTGCAGAAAGTAAGTATCAGGCCTGCAGGCGACGGATCTCCTGCTTGACGCCCCACCCTTCAATGATGCCACCCAGTGGCTCAACCACCGCTTCGAAATTCAGTTCGAAGTCGCCGATATCATCATAGGTGGCGTACATCACCCGGCTCAGCTCCAGTGACCAGGCACCATCTTCCCGAGCGCTGATCTGCGCATTCAACGATTCTCCCCGAAAGTGACCTGCCGCCCTGCGCGCCCGTTCCTCGTCGGGAAAAATGGCGTAGAACTCGATGGGATGGAATTGGGAGAAATCGAAACCGCCTTCTTTCATGCGGCGCAATACGCTGGTGCTGATATCTTCTTGATAGGCTGTGCTCATGAAACGTCCTCCTCAGAACCGATGGATAGACTTTCCGTCTTCCCGTGCATGCAACCAGCGGTTACAAGCGATACGGCATCAAATGACCGTCGGGACACAAGCATGTAGCTGACAAGACCGGACCTTCGCGATCCTTTCGCTGATCTCGATTGCAGAGTAGCGTCAAGTCAGTGCGACTGCCAAGCGGGACCAGACAATGAATTTCATGAAACCGGTTTAATGCTGATGATTTCAATGCTGTTCTGGGTTTTCAGACTCTTGACCGTGGGGTCGTCGGTGCGGCCCTCCAGGTCGTTGAGGTCCAGCTCTTTCGAGAGAGGTACCAGCTTTTCCCGAATCAATTGTGCAGCCTGTTCCATCGTGGGCTCCTGGGCGTAATCAAACTGCTCGGCGATCGTTTCGCCGTGATCGTCAACGAAGGTGATTTCCCACTTTTGCATCAGTGTCTCCTTGCTCGATGGAATGGCCTGGCTTACCTCTATCTCGACATTGGCGGCGAAACAATCGTTCCGCTGAGCTCGTTGACGGCACATACGAAAAAACCGCCTCAAGGGCGGTTTTTCTTGGAGTGACCAGGGCTATTTTTCGGCGCGTTCTTTCAATGCTTTAAGGGTATTGAACGGCGCATCCACCACGAACTTGTTAGCCAGCCAGGACGGAACGTCGCCCCCCGGCTCGGTATGGACCTGGTAAATCACCTCGACCTGATCCGCGCCCTTGGGAGTGAATTTCCAGAAACCGTCGACTTGTGCCACTCGCACGAAACCTTTTTCTTCAGGTGCGTAAGCGGGCACGCCCTTGAGGTTGCGGGTCAGGCTGCCATCCGCGCCTTCGACGGTAGTGACCTCCAGCACTGAGTCACGGGGCGTGACCGGCCATGGCGTGTTGAATTGAGTGTAGGTCCAGCTCTTGCCGCCCTCGTGCTTGAGCAGCTTCTGGCTCTTGCATTCATGAATCCAGGCACAGGCACCCGATACGTCTTCCTGCAAGGCTCGCAACTTCGCCATGGTGGTCTTCATGACGGTCACGCCTTGGTAGGCCTTGTACTTGGAACCGCTGACTTCACTAAGTGAAACCTTGATCCCTTCCTTTTCCTTGGCAACCTGCCAATCCTCAGCCTGGGCGGTAGCCGTGGCCAACAAAACGGTCAAACCACACAACACAGCCATACGATGCAGCGAACCCATAATTGTTTTCCTTGTTTTCGAAGTTCCGATCTTGACGCATTACGCTGCCGTGACTTGCTCCCACCAACCGATCAGTCGAATGGCTTCTTCGCTGCTGTCGCCACAGACCTCGATGTCAGCCTCAAACGCCGAGCACACCGCGGGGCGATCGGCCCGGCCGAATATCAGGCACAGATTGTCGATCGACAACTGCACGCAACGCTCGCCCGCCGGCTTGCCTTGAGGCATCCCCGGGATGGGTGAGCTGATGGAGGGGGCGATGCAGCAGGCGCCACAGCCCTCGCGGCATTTCATGACGACAACGTCCTCACGGCAGGTAATGGTTGATAACAGGACAGAGAGTAACGGCTAAAACGAACGTTTCAAATTACTGGATGGGTGTTTTTTCGTTCATGACGCGATGACCGAGCAGTCAGTGACGAGTTGCAGGCGCAATGAATGCCTACTGCTTGAATTCGAACTCCAGCGCTGCGCCTTCCACTTCGTTGCGCTCCTGGTTGCGCAACGGCAGCTGCATTTCGTTGCTCAACAAACGCCCGTTGAGTTGGAACGGCCCAGGCTTATCGCCGAACATGGGCGGCAACAACGGCTCACGCTTGGGCAGCGGCACAGTTCCCGGGGGCTTCAGCTCCTCGACCATTTCATTGGGCAAGCTCAAATCGAGCTTCGCCGGTGGCAGTCGGGTCTTGGCAATTTCGCGAGCGGATTTGCTTTTGGAGGCGACGGGGGCACGTTTTTTTCTGGTATTCGCGGTTTTCTTCGCGGGGGCTTTTTTCACCGCTGCGGGTGCCTTGCCCGGATTCTTCGTGGCGCTGGCCGCGGGTTTTTCCTGTGCCGCAGCCGCCACGACGCCTCCTGAATGGAAGGCAGTCAACAGGCCAAGCAAAACCCAGACGGCAGGGACAATGGCTTTCATTGGACTCGATGGCAGTTACGACACAAGCCCCATGCTCGCCTGTTAATCGAGCGCTGACAAGCATGTCCATCCAAGCGCTTGAATTTAAAGGAGCCCGCTCGCGGTCTCCTGGCACAGCTGGGTGGCCAACAGCCCCAGCGTCATCAGGGCCCGCTCGGCCTCGCGGTTCCAGGGCGTGCCGCAGTTCAAGCGAATGCAGTGATTGAACTGCTCGGTGTTACTGAAGATCAGCCCGGGGGCGATGCTGATGCCCTGCTGCAGCGCCCGCACGTGCAACTCCTGGGTATTGACCCGTCCCGGCAGGCTGACCCAAAGGATGAAGCCCCCGGTAGGACGACTCATTTGCGTGCCTTCGGGAAAATACTGCTGCACAGCCAGTTGAAAGGCGCTGAGGTTCTTGCGGTACTCCTGGCGAATGTAGCGCAGGTGCCGGTCGTAGCCGCCGTTTTCCAGGTACGCCGCGATGCCCATCTGCGTGACGCTGCACGCCGAATGAGTACTGAACGTTTGCAGCCGCTGGATCTCTTGCTGGAACTTGCCGGCAATCATCCAGCCGATGCGCACACCCGGCGACAAGGTCTTGGAAAAACTCGAGCAGTAGATCACCCGATCCAGTCGGTCGTACGCCTTGAGTGCCTTGGTACGCCCCTGCTCGAACATCAGTTCGCCGTAAATGTCGTCCTCGACAATCTGAATGTCGAAATCCGACGCCAGGCGCAGCAGCTGCTTCTGCCGCTCCTCGGGCATCGTGCCGCCGAGGGGATTGCTCAGGCGCGTGGTCAGGACCAACGCCTTGATCGACCATTGGTTGGCCGCCAGCTGCAAGGCTTCAAGGCTCATACCGGTGACAGGATCGCTGGGGATCTCGATCACCTTGAGTCCCAACAGATCCGCCAACTGCAGCAAACCGTAATAGGTCGGCGACTCGGCGGCGATCAAATCCCCCGGCCGGGTCAGCACGCGCAGCGACATTTGCAACGCATCGACGCAGCCATGAGTGATCACCACTTCGGAGGGGTCGACCACGACTCCGGCATCACGCATGCGAATCGCCACCTGGCGTCGTAACGGCTCGAAGCCGGGGCTGAACATGTAGCTGAAGGCGCGCGGGCTGTGAAACCGTGTGACCTTGGCCAACTGCTGGTGCAAAGCCCGCACTGGCAGATAATCGACGCTCGGTACCGCCGCGCCCAGCGGGAAGACCCCCTCACGACGCGACTCGACCAACACCTGCTGGATGATGCTGCTGCGCGTCACCAGGCCGGGGCGCTCGACCCGGGCGATGTCCGGCGTCGGCGCGGTCAGGGCCGGCGTCTGGTGCACGTAGTAACCCGACTGCGGCCGCGCCCGGATCAACCCCTGGTCTTCCAGGTTGGCATAGGCCTGCAACACAGTGGCATGACTGACATTGAGCTGCGAACTCATCTTGCGCACCGACGGTACGCGTTCACCGGGCTGATACACACCGCGCCGGATATCTTCAGCCAGTTGTTGAGCAATACGTTGGTAGAGCAGGAGGTTGGTCATGACGCAGCACTCGATTTCACGGGCATTTTATTCTTGTGGGAAATATTACCGGAACAGTTTAGAAGTGTACTGGGACAGTTGCCAGATTACTTGACAGCACAGTGCAGTGACACCCCCAAACTGTACCCATTCCTCGCAATCTCAGACCAAAAAAAACCCGGCGCCTTGGCAGGGGCCGGGTTTTCCAGTGACGCAACCCTCAGCGGGCGGCGCCGAGCTGGCCTTTCTCGTCGGAAAAGACGATTTCCACACGACGGTTCTGGGCCCGGCCACGCTCGGAAGCGTTGACGTCCACCGGGTATTGATCGCCGTAGCCTTCGACCTGGATGCGCTTTTCATCGATCCCCAGGTCCACCAGCACGTCCGCCACCGCCTGCGCGCGATCACGGGACAACTTGAGGTTCTCCTGCTTGCCGCCAGTGCTGTCGGTATAGCCCTCGATACGCACCACGCGCTTGGGATTGAGCTGCAGGAACTGCACGATCTTGAGCACCACGCGGTTGGCCGAGTTCTTCAGTTCCGCTTCGCCGGTGTCGAACAGCACGTCACCCAGGGTCATCACCAAGCCGCGATCAGTCTGGGTGGTGGCCATCGCCATGATCTGTTCTTCCAGCCACTTGCCTTGCTGCTGGACGCTCAGCAACTTGGATTCGCGCAAGGCCAATTGCAGGCGCTGGCGTTCCAGCTCAAGCTTCGCCGCGCGCTCTTCGTTGAGCAACTGATTGCTGTGTTCCCGCGCGATCTCGCTGTAGCGCTGGCTCAGGTAAGCGTAATGCTGGACGTCCTCGCCGCTGCCCCAATAGCTGGACAGGCGATCGGCCCGGGCCAGGGATTCGCCGGCGCGGATGACATCCTTGGGCGCGGCGCGCAGGACATTGGCGTCTTCCTTGACCTTCTGGAAGCTGGCACTGGCCTGTTCCAGCGCCGCTTCGCTACGCTGCCCGGCGCAGCCATACAAACTGGCGAGGCCCGCGAGGACCAGGCTGCCACATACATGGGACGGCTTCATTGGGCATCATCCCTCAACTGTTTGCGCAAGCGCTTGATTCGAGTATCGAGCACGTTCAACTGCTCCTGGCGCTTGAGACTGAGCACCTTCGCTTCGGCCAGGCGCGCGTCCAGCTCGGCCTGCTCGGCGCGCATGCGTGCCTTCTTGTAGGATTCGTCGGCCATGTTGCTCTTGGCGCGGGCGAATTTTTCTTCGGCGAGTTTAAGTTCAGGCACGTCATCCGCGGTGGCGCCCACCGCATGGGCCTGCTCGATGGCCTGTTCAGTCAGGCGCAGCTGTTCATTCGGCGCCGGATCGGCTGCACAACCCGCCAGAGCCAGAACGGCCAGGGCAGCGAAAAGAGGTCGAATAGTCACTAATGTTCCCTACTGTTTTGGGGCACTGACAGGTGGCTGCAACTGTGTTCTCCAACGCTCCAGATTGCGCTGCAACACAGCCTCCGTCAGGCCGGACGCGGCCAATTCTGTCATCTTTTGCGCCAGCTGTCCGCGCAACCATGGGTCGTTGCAGGCTGAGTTATGGGAAACCGCGAGGAACAATCCCGGTTTATCCACCGGTTGCGGTACCGCCTGCAGATCGTTGGCCATCCCCAATGTCTGCGCCATCGCCATGCCCGAGTAGCGTCCTGCCAAGACATATTCCACTTCACCCAGCAGCAATTTCTGAAAGGCCTGGGTCAGGTTGGGTGTTCGGGTCAGGGTTAGGTTCTGCTCGGCAAAGATGCTAAATCCCTGGGTCATTCGGGCCTTCTCCGACAAGGCTCCGGGATGTCCGTGAAGGTCCTCGGGCCGGGTGATGAGCAACGTCGAATCCTTGCGGGTCCAGACCAGGTAATCATTTTCCAGCAAGGCCGGATGCACGTAATCGAGGCTTTCCAGCCCGTTCGTGGTCAGCGGAGCATCGGTGAGCAGGTCCATGCGCCCGCTGCGCACCTCGTCCATTGCCTGGGCACGCTTGCCGGCGTAGAGCAGCTCGATCTTGATCCCCAGCGCCTGCGCCACCTGCTCCAGCAGTTCGGCGCCAGCGCCGATCAGGTGTTTGGGGTCCTGGGGGTCTTGCCAAAGATAAGGCGGCGCATCGGGGCTGCCAGTGGCGACCAGACGCTCACATTTGCCAGCGGCGACAGACAGGCCTGGCATGCAAGCCAATGTCCACAACAACGACCAACCGGCCAAACGGCGAAGATCCATGGCGCTACGCTCCCCGGAAGCAGAAATAAAAAAACCCGGCCAAAGGCCGGGCTCTTTATAAGTGAAGACGCCGGATTAGACCAGCTTCTCCAGCTCGGGGATGGCTTCGAACAGGTCAGCCACCAGGCCATAATCGGCCACCTGGAAGATCGGCGCTTCTTCGTCCTTGTTGATCGCAACGATCACCTTGGAGTCTTTCATGCCGGCCAGGTGCTGGATCGCGCCGGAGATACCGACGGCGATGTACAGCTGTGGCGCAACGATCTTGCCGGTCTGGCCGACCTGCATGTCGTTGGGCACAAAACCTGCGTCGACCGCGGCGCGGGAAGCGCCGACGGCAGCGCCCAGCTTGTCGGCCAGGGCGTACAGGTGCTTGAAGTTGTCACCGTTCTGCATGCCGCGACCGCCGGAAACGACGATCTTGGCAGCGGTCAGCTCAGGGCGATCGGATTTCGCCAGTTCTTCGTTGACGAAGCTGGAGATGCCGGCGTCATGAGCAGCGCCTACCGCTTCAACGGCAGCCGAGCCACCTTCGGCGGCAACCGGGTCGAAACCGGTGGCGCGCACGGTGATGACCTTGATCGCAGCGGTCGATTGTACGGTGGCGATGGCGTTGCCAGCGTAGATCGGGCGCTTGAAAGTATCGGCGCTCTCCACCGAGATGATTTCGGAGATCTGGTCGACGTCCAGTGCGGCAGCCACGCGCGGCAGGATGTTCTTGCCGTTGGAGGTAGCGGCAGCCAGGATGTGGCTGTAGCCCTTGCCCAGCTCGGCCACCAGCGGAGCAACGTTTTCCGGCAGCTGATGTGCGTAGGCGGCGTTGTCGGCCGACAGTACTTTTGCCACGCCGGCAATTTTAGCAGCAGCTTCGGCAACGGCACTTGCGCCCTGCCCGGCCACCAGCACGTGCACATCGCCACCGATTTTGGCCGCGGCAGCAACGGTGTTCAGCGTGGCCGGAGCCAGCGCCTTGTTATCGTGTTCGGCGATTACCAAGATAGTCATAGTCAGATTACCTTCGCTTCGTTTTTCAGTTTCTCGACCAGTTCAGCCACCGACTTGACCTTGATGCCCGCGCTGCGTGCAGCCGGCGCTTCGACCTTCAGGGTCTTGTTGGTGGAGGCGGTGGAAACGCCCAAAGCATCCGGAGTCAGCACTTCAAGCGGCTTCTTCTTGGCTTTCATGATGTTTGGCAGGGACGCATAACGCGGCTCGTTCAAACGCAGGTCGGTGGTGACAATGGCCGGCAGTTTCAGGGAAACCGTCTGCGCGCCGCCGTCGATCTCGCGGGTCACGGCAACGCTGTCGCCGGACACTTCGACTTTCGAAGCGAAGGTGCCCTGGCCGTAGCCGCTCAACGCAGCAAGCATCTGGCCAGTCTGGTTGTTGTCGCTGTCGATGGCCTGTTTGCCGAGGATCACCAGCTGTGGCTGTTCCTTGTCGACAACGGCTTTCAACAGTTTGGCAACGGCCAGGGAAGTCAGCTCTTCGGCGGATTCGACGAGGATGGCGCGATCGGCACCCAGCGCCAGCGCAGTACGCAGTTGCTCCTGGGCGGTGGTCGGGCCGATGGAGACGACAACGATCTCGGTTGCCACGCCTTTCTCTTTCAGGCGTACGGCTTCTTCCACGGCGATTTCGCAGAAGGGGTTCATCGACATCTTGACGTTGGCGAGGTCGACGCCGGAGTTGTCCGCCTTGACGCGAACCTTGACGTTATAGTCGACCACTCGTTTGACAGCTACAAGAACCTTCATGGATTCCTCGTTACTCTCCGGTGAAAAGAAAGTCGCCTGGGCGAACCTGGCGGTTGATGATCATGGGCGCAAGGGCACCTCTAAAAACGCCGGCATGAACCACACATGACCTTGCTCACGGGAGTGAAGACCATTCGTCAGTGATGACCGATGAGTCATTCATTATCGCGGCGTGTAAACTGCGCGTCCGAACCGCGCACCTCGTCACTTTGTGCTGCCTTCGCCCTGTCTTTAGAGGTGCTCTTGAAACCAACAGTCAGCCTACGGCGAGCGCAAAACCGCCCGTATATTGACCGGAACGCCTATTCCGGTCAATACGGCAAAATGGTCGGTCATAAGCCGTACGTCAGTGATTTATCTGGGCTGCGGCAATTTCAAACGAACGTTTGTATTGGACCCCAAGAGTGGTGTAGATATAATGCGCCGCTCAGAGAGAGAAGCGCGGGTCATCCATTGTCGCTTTCGTCGCGCGGCGAAGGAAATAACGGATGCAACGCCAAACCTCCAATTAGAAAAAAACTGTAGAGCCTTGAGTAGGAGATAGCCTGTGGAACGCGAATACATGGAATTCGACGTGGTCATCGTCGGTGCCGGCCCCGCTGGCCTGTCTGCCGCTTGCCGACTGAAACAGAAGGCCGCCGAAGCCGGTAAGGAAATCAGCGTCTGCGTGGTCGAAAAAGGCTCCGAGGTCGGTGCGCACATTCTCTCCGGCGCGGTGTTCGAACCGCGTGCCCTGAACGAATTGTTCCCGGACTGGAAAGAACTCGGCGCGCCGTTGAACACGCCGGTGGTGCGCGATGACATTTATGTCCTGCGAAACGCCGAGGCGGCGAGCAAAATCCCCGACTTCTTTGTGCCCAAGACCATGCACAACGAAGGCAACTATATTATTTCCCTGGGCAACCTGTGCCGCTGGCTGGCCCAGCAGGCCGAGAACCTGGGCGTGGAAATCTACCCTGGCTTCGCCGCCCAGGAAGCGCTGTTCGATGAAAACGGCGTGGTTCGCGGCATCATCACCGGCGACCTGGGTGTCGACCGTGAAGGCAACCCGAAGGAAGGCCTCTACACCCCTGGCATGGAACTGCGTGGCAAGTACACGCTGTTCGCCGAAGGCTGCCGTGGTCACATCGGCAAGCAACTGATCAAGCGCTTCAACCTGGACAGCGAGGCCGACACCCAGCACTACGGCATCGGTCTGAAAGAGATCTGGGAAATCGACCCGGCCAAGCATCAGCCTGGCCTGGTGGTGCACACCGCCGGTTGGCCGCTGGACATCATGGGCACCGAAAACACCGGCGGCTCGTTCCTTTATCACCTGGAAAACAATCAGGTGGTGGTCGGTCTGATCGTCGATCTTTCCTACAGCAACACCTTTCTGTCGCCGTTCGACGAGTTCCAGCGCCTCAAGCATCACCCGGTGCTCAAGCAGTATCTGGAAGGTGGCAAGCGCGTCAGTTACGGTGCTCGCGCCATCGCCAAGGGCGGCCTGAATTCGTTGCCGAAAATGATCTTCAAGGGCGGCGCGCTGATCGGTTGCGACCTCGGTACGTTGAACTTCGCCAAGATCAAGGGCAGCCACACCGCAATGAAGTCCGGCATGCTCGCCGCCGAAGCAGTGGCTGATCGCCTGTTCGCCGAGTCCGAAGGCGGTGACGAACTGACCGCCTATGTCGATGGCTTCAAGAGCAGCTGGCTGTACGAAGAACTGTTCGCCAGTCGCAACTTCGGCGCAGCGATCCACAAGTACGGCGCGATCGTCGGCGGCGGCTTCAACTGGCTCGACCAGAACGTCTTCGGCGGCAAGATTCCGTTCACCCTGCGCGATACCAAGCCGGACTATGCGTGCCTGAAACTGGCGGCCGATTGCAAGAAGATCGACTACCCGAAACCGGACGGCAAGATCAGTTTCGACAAGCTCAGCTCGGTGTTCATCTCCGGTACCAACCATGAAGAAGAACAGCCTTGCCACCTGAAGCTGACCGACCCGAGCATCCCGATCGGCAAGAACCTGCCACTGTACGACGAACCGGCCCAGCGCTACTGCCCGGCCGGCGTGTATGAAGTGATCACCAAGGAAGACGGTGAGAAGCGCTTCCAGATAAACGCCCAGAACTGCGTTCACTGCAAGACCTGCGACATCAAGGACCCTGCACAGAACATCACCTGGGTCACGCCGGAAGGCGCCGGCGGACCGACCTACCCGAACATGTAAGCCGATCCGCTGAACATCAAGGCTCCCGAATGGGGGCCTTTTTGTTGCCCGCCATCAAAAAAACACCCCAGCACCATGCGTGACGGCCGTCAGACCTTGGCGCCCAGCTCCGCCGACAGCCGCGCGGTGACGCCTTTGACCAGGGGAATCAGCTCGGCCATCTTTTCCAGCGGCATGTACGGCACGGTGCTGGCGATGCTGATACCGGCGACGATGCGCTTGCCGGCGTCGCGGATCGGTGCCGCCACGCAACGAATCGACGGTTCGTTGTCTTCGAGGTCGAAGGCATAGCCGCCTGCCACGTATTCCACCATTCGTTGCTGGAACTGCTCCCAGGACTGTTCCTGATGCTGGGGCCAGAACTGATTCTTCCCACCCGCCGGAAGGCTGATCTCGTATAGCCTTTTCCATTGTTCCTGGGAATCATCGAGCATCAGCGCCTTGCCGATCCCGGTGCGCGCGAGTGGCATGCGGTGGCCCACCCGGGAGCGCATTTCCGGTCCGTTGCGGCCCGGATTTTTCAACAGGTACAGGACCTCGTCGCCCTCGCGAATCGCCAGGTGGACGGTGTCTCCGGTGAGCGCCGACAGCTCGTCCAGGTACGGCCCCGCCAGGCTCACCAACGGCAGTTCTTCCCGCGCCTGGAAACCCAGCTCGATCAGCTTCGGCCCCAGCAGATAGCCCACTTGCGGCACCACGCGCAGATAACGCTCGTCCACCAGGCAACTGGCGAGGCGATGGGTGGTGCTGCGGGTGGTGCCGATCAGCCGGGCGATTTCCTTCAAGTCACGGGCGCCGCTGGCGACCGCCTGGACCACGCCCAGGCCACGCAGCAATGTCTGGGTGCCTGTAGGCGCGGCGTCCTTGGTGATTTTTGGATCGTCTTGCTGCATATCCGGCCTTTCACAGTGAGCGGGGGAACGGGCGGCATTATGGTCGCCCGCCCCTCGGGACTACAACTCGATGCGCTCGACTTTCCCGACCAGCAGGATGTAGGACAGCGCGCCAATCAACGCCAGAACGGCGATGTAGGTGATGGCCGGGGCAAACGAATCGCCGCTGGCGAGAAAACCAATGACGATCGGCGTGGCGATGGCCGCCAGGTTGCCGATGAAATTGAACACCCCACCGGTCAACCCCAACAGCCGTGCCGGCGCCAGAGTCGATACCAGCGACCAAGTGATCGACGCCAGGCCGTTGCCGAAAAAGGCCAGGGCCAGGAATGCAATCACCAGCGGCGTCGACTCGACGAAATTGGCGCCGATGATTGCCGTGGAAATCAACAGACCACCGATAATCGGCAGCTTGCGCGCGAACCCCACTGTGGCGCCGCGACGAATCAGCCAGTCGGAGAAGAACCCGGAACACAACACGCCGACAAACGCCGCGAGGAACGGCAGCGACGCCAGCAAGCCGGATTTGATGAAATCCATGCCGCGATATTTCACCAGGTAGGTCGGAAACCACGTCAGGAAGAACCACAGCGTGGAGTTGAGGCAGAACTGGCCCAGGTAAATCCCCCAGAGCTTGCGCTGGGTCAGGACGATGCCGAGATCGGTCCAGCTGAATTTCGCCTTGGCCTTGGCCGTCTCGGCCTGGATATCCACCAGCCCGCCGCCTTCGCGGATCAGTTCGATTTCGGCGGCGTTGGCGCCTTTGAAATCCCGCGGCTCGCGATACACCGCGTACCAGATCACCGCCCAGAGAATGCCGACGGCACCGGTCACGACGAACACCATGTGCCAGCCGAAGGCATGCTGCAGCCAGGCCAGGACCGGCGTCAGGAATGCCAGGCCGACAAATTGCCCGGACGTATAAACACCGATTGCCGTGGCCCGTTCACGCTCGGGAAACCAAGTGGTGACCACGCGGCTATTGATCGGATAAGCCGGCGCTTCCAGGGCGCCGACGGCCATGCGCAGGACAAACAGCGCGATGAAGCTGGCAGCGAAACCGAGCATCACCGTGGCCACCGACCACAGCAGCAGCGCCACGCTGTAGAGAATGCGTGGCGGCACGCGGTCCACCAGCCAGCCACCGGGAATCTGCATGGCGGCGTAGGTCCAGCCGAACGCCGAGAAAATCAGCCCGACATGGATCGGATCGATCCCCAGTTCGCTGGTCAGTGCGGGGGCGGCAATCGAGAGGTTGCTGCGGTCCAGGTAATTGATCACCACAGTGATGAACAGCAGGACCATGATGAAAAAACGCTTGCGGCTGGGCGTCACCAACGACGCCTGCGCGCTCAGGGTGTGCGCTTGCATGTGAGGTGCCTCTTTTTATGTTTATTGAGGGTGAAACTCTTGAGCGGTCACGTCACTACCGTGGCGAGGGAGCTTGCTCCCGCTGGGCTGCGTAGCAGCCCCTGGGTTTATGAGTTGATGCTTGTGCGACTGCTGCGCAGCCCAGCGGGAGCAAGCTCCCTCGCCACGGGGGAAAGTGGGCGGCCAGGCATTCACCACTCGGCATAACTGCCATCGGCATGGCGCCAGATCGGGTTGCGCCAGCGGTGGCCGATGGCCGCGCGCTCGATGACGTATTCCTCGTTGATCTCGATGCCCAGGCCCGGGCCGTTGGGGATCTTCACGAAGCCTTTGTCATAGTCGAACACCTGCGGATCCTTGATGTAATCCAGCAAGTCGTTGCTCTCGTTGTAATGGATACCCAGGCTCTGCTCCTGGATGAACGCGTTGTAGCAAACCGCGTCCAGCTGCAGGCACGCCGCCAGCGCGATCGGGCCCAGCGGGCAGTGCAACGCCAGCGCCACGTCATAGGCCTCGGCCATGTTGGCGATCTTGCGGGTTTCGGTGATGCCGCCGGCGTGGGAGGCATCCGGCTGGATGATGTCCACGTAGCCTTCGCTGAGCACCCGCTTGAAGTCCCAGCGTGAGAACAACCGTTCGCCCAAGGCGATCGGCGTGCTGGTCAGTGGTGCCAGTTCCTTGAGCGCTTCGTAGTTTTCGCTGAGCACCGGCTCCTCGATGAACATCAACTTGTAAGGGTCGAGCTCCTTCATCAGCACCTTGGCCATCGGCTTGTGCACGCGGCCATGGAAGTCCACGCCAATGCCGACGTTCGGCCCGACCGCATCGCGCACCGCCGCCACGTTGGCCAGGGCCAGGTCGACTTTTTCAAACGTGTCGAGAAATTGCAGCTCCTCGGTGCCGTTCATCTTCACCGCAGTGAAGCCCCGTGCAACGGCTTCTTTCGCCGCTCGGGCGGTGTCCGCCGGGCGGTCGCCGCCGATCCACGAATACACGCGGATCTTGTCGCGCACCTGGCCGCCCAGCAGATCGCTGACCGACACGCCCAAGGCCTTGCCCTTGATGTCCCACAATGCCTGGTCGATACCGGCCAGCGCGCTCATGTGAATGGCACCACCGCGGTAGAAACCGCCGCGATAGAGCACGGTCCAGATGTCCTCGATGTTGCGCGGGTCTTTGCCGATCAGGTAGTCGGACAATTCCTCGACGGCGGCCGCCACCGTGTGGGCACGGCCTTCGACCACCGGCTCGCCCCAACCGGTCACGCCCTCGTCGGTCTCGACCTTGAGGAAGCACCAGCGCGGCGGAACGATAAAGGTGGTCAACTTGGTGATTTTCATCTTCTTGTCTCTCTTGTCGGATGCAGCGCGCGGGGCGCTGGGAAAGTCTTCAGCTCAAAGCGTTCCATGCGGCCACGTAGGCCTTGGCGCGCACCGCCACTTCGTCCACTGTCAGGCCCGGCTTGAACAGCCCGGAACCGAGGCCGAAACCCTTCACGCCAGCCTCGATGAATACCGCCATGTTGTCCGGCGTGATCCCGCCCACCGGCACCAGCACGGTCCCGGCCGGCAACACCGCAAGCCAGGCCTTCACCACTGCCGGGCCCATCTGCTCGGCCGGAAACATCTTCAACACATGAGCACCCTCGGCCAGCGCAGCGAAGGCTTCGGTGGGCGTGGCGACGCCGGGCGACAGGTACAGGCCCGCCGCTTTCGCCGCGCGCAGCACCTTTGGATCGCTGTGGGGCATGACGATCACCTGGCCGCCAGCCGCTTTCACCTGCTCGACCTGCTCCGGTGTGAGCACGGTGCCGGCACCGATCAGGCAATCGGCGGGCAACGTGCTGCGCAGGATGCGGATACTTTCGTACGGCTCAGGAGAATTGAGCGGTACTTCGATGACGCGAAATCCGGCGTCATAAAGGACTTCGCCGATAGCGGCCGCCTCTTCGGGACGTAGGCCGCGCAAGATCGCGATCAGCCCGTTTTGCGCCAGTGCTTGGGTGAGCATTTCAAGGTCTCCAGTGAGGTTTAGCGCGATGCGGTGGAATCGAGCAGCCCGGCCGCCACGGCCAGTTGCCACAGCCCGCGTTCGGTGGCCTGTTCGGCCAGGGTCACGCGGGCGAACCCGCAGGCGTCGAGAGCCCGTTGATAGCGGGCACATAGTTGAGAGTTGCCGATCAGCACCACCGTTGGCAGATGCACGCTGTTGCGTCGCTGCCGCTGCACGGCGGCCAGGGCGGTCAGTTCATGGCCGATGAGCAGGCCGGAAAGATAGTCGGCCTGGGCGCTGGCACCGAGTTCGCCGGTCAAGCCCAGGCTGCGGGCGCTGAATACCGTGGACAGCGGGCCGATCTGGCCGTCTACCGACAGCGCTACCTGCACGCCACGATCAAACGCCGCGCCGTCGAACGCCACACCGCGTTGCTGGGTGCGGCCGAGAATGCTGTGCTCACTGAGCACGGCGAAGATCTCGCCGGTCATGAAGGTGTCGAAATACACAATGCAGCCATCGGCCACTTCCACCCATTTCGAATGGCTGCCTGGCAGGCCGATCAGCACCGCTTCGTTCGGCAGGCTGGCCAACGCACCGAGCACCTGGGTTTCTTCGCCGCGCATGACATTGGGCAGCCGGGAACGTTGGATCACTCCCGGCACAATGTGCACATCGACTCCGCGAAGACTGCGGATGACCTGTAGGGAATGTCCGAGGTTGGCGACGTTTGCCGGCGTGTCGCAGTAAGGCGCTTCACGCCAGCCCTGGGCGCTGCCGACCATGCCACAAGCGATGACGGGCAAACCTGGCTGCGCATCGAGCCAGTCGCCGCAGGCTTCATCGAAGGCCAGTTCGAAACCGTTGTTGCACGCCTGGCCGGCAACCGTGCGCGGCCCGGACGGCAACTGCATGATCCCCGACGACAGCGAACGCTGTTCGAGCACCTCGCCTCCAGCGGCAAGTTTGTAAGCTCGTAATGAGGTGGTACCCCAATCGAGCGCTATCAATTGCGCCTGCATCCGCTTCACCTGTTTTGTTTATTGGCAGTGAGTGAAGCGGACTATAAACCCGGGCGCCGGAAAATCTCAATATATAAATATCAATCCCATATATTGGGATATAAAAGCATCCCGTAAAACCATCGCTATCTGCATGAGACCCTGCTACGTTTTTTGACCGGACGCCAAACATCAGGGACAAAAAATGGAACACTCACTGAAGATCCTCGGCCGCACCTCTTCGATCAACGTCAGAAAAGTACTCTGGACCCGTCAGGAACTGGACATCCCTTACGAACGCGAAGATTGGGGCATCGGCTTTGCGTCGACCCATGACCCGGCATTCCTGGCCCTCAACCCCAACGCCCAGGTGCCGGTGATCATCGATGAGAACGGCGTGCTCTGGGAGTCGAACACTATTTGCCGCTACCTAGTGGGCAAGCATGGGCGCGACGATTTGTTGCCCATCGAACCTGCCGCCCGCGCGCGCGTCGAGCAGTGGATGGACTGGCAAGCCACGGAGCTCAATCCGTCGTGGGGGGATGCGTTTTATGGGTTGGTGCGCAAACATCCGGATTTCCAGGACCCGCAGCTCATCGCTGCCGGGGTTAAAGGCTGGAACGAGAAAATGGGGTTGCTCGAGCAGCAGTTGAATCACACCGGCGCCTACGTGGCCGGTGCGAAATTTTCCCTGGCGGACGTGCTTATCGGCCTGTCCGCGCACCGCTGGCGCCAGACGCCCATGGAGCGTCCGGACTATCCAGCCGTGGCCGCTTATTGCAAGCGGCTCGAACAGCGTCCCGGATTTGCCGAGTACGCGTCCAGCGCCTACTCGTAAGCCTCAATTGCCGTTGGCGAAATCCCGCAGTACCTTGCCATCCATGCGGTAGCGCACCCATTCTTCCTGGGGTTGCGCGCCAAGGGACTTGTAGAACTCGATGGCCGGGGTGTTCCAGTCCAGGACGCTCCACTCGAAGCGACCGCAGTCGTTGTCGCAGGCGATCTTCGCCAGATGCCGCAACAACGTCTTGCCCGCCCCGCCGCCGCGTTGTTCGGGAGTGATATAGAGGTCTTCGAGGTACAGGCAATTGCTGCCCAGCCAGGTGGAGTAACTGAAGAAAAACACTGCGAAACCGATCGGCACGCCATCACGCAGGCACATCAACCCATGGGCGGTTGCGCCTTCGCTGAACAGGCTGCGCTCGATATCGGTAACGCTGGCGATGACTTCGTGGCGGGCTTTTTCGTAATCGGCAAGCTCAGTGATGAAGGCAAGGATTTGCGGCGCATCGCTGGGTTGCGCAGGACGGATCTCGATCGACATGAACGGGCCTTGTAGCCAATTGAAAGCACCATACTAAGCCGCTGCGCGGCGCTCGTCACATCTTCTGAAGACAACTTTCACAGTACCGTTCGTCGCCCTCAAGGCACCATCCCCGCTCCCGCGCGGCCAAAAATCAGGCAAGCATTCCTAAAACGGAGGCTACACCATGATCAGTTCCAGGCTGACTGCGTTCACATTTGCCGCTCTGTTGTCCTCGGCGGCTTTCGCGGCCACGACTTCAGGGACCGGCCCGACCGATCCGGTACAGGCACCGAATTCGCCCGCCACCCAAGGCTTGCCCAAGCTGAATACCGACGGCACCGGCGGCACCTTGAACAATGGCCAGCCGCCCGCCACGGGCACCGATCCACGGGTCCAGGGTAATGACACCGGTCGCCAGGGTGGCATGAACACCCCGGACTCCACCGCTCCGGATAACGCCGACACCGGCGTGGGTTCGAAAACCACCACCGGCGGTTCCGGTTCGGAAGGTGGCGCCAACCAATAGCCTGGCTCGCAGGTGACTCTGCTCACACGCCAGAGGAGGAACAGTCCATGCCTCGTGGAAGCAAAGACAAATACACCGACAAGCAAAAGCGCAAGGCCGAGCACATCGAAGAGAGTTATGAGCAAAAAGGCGTGCCGGAGGGCAAGGCCGAAGCTCGGGCCTGGGCGACGGTCAACAAGCAGTCCGGGGGTGGCGAACGCTCCGGTGGGTCCGGCAAGAAAAAACCCGCCGAGGCCAAGCAATCCGACCGCAAGGAATCGGCCCGGCGCGCCGTCAAGTCGCGTGAAGGCCATCCGCGCACCAGCAACGCCTCCCATGAGGCTCAGACGGTGGACAGCCTGATGAAGGAAGCCCGGGCGAAAAACATTCCCGGACGTTCGAAGATGCGCAAGCAGGAGTTGGTCGAGGCGTTGCGCAAGGCTGGGTAATTGTTGGCGTCAGCCAAGAACGCCTTCGCGAGCAGGCTCGCTCCCACACTGGTTCTGCGGCATCCGAGATTTCTGTGCCGAACACGAGAACCTGTGGGAGCGAGCCTGCACGCGATAGCGGTGGATCAGCTGAGGAAGTGTTGGAGCTACTGATGCCTTCGCGAGCAGGCTCGCTCCCACACTGGTTCTGTGCTGTGCCACGGTAATGAGGCCTGGCACGCAACCTGTGGGAGCGAGCTTGCTCGCGATAGCGGTAGATCAGTCGCCACCGACCTTCAGCGCTGCTTCAACCGGTCGATCACCACCGCCAGCAACAGGATCGAACCACGGATGACGTACTGGTAGAAGGTGTCGATATTTTTCAGGTTCATCGCGTTCTCGATGATCGCGAGGATCAGTACACCGGCAATGACATGGCGAATCATGCCGATCCCGCCACTCAGCGAAACCCCGCCCAATACACAGGCCGAGATCACCGTCAGCTCGAAGCCCTGGCCGATCATCGGCTGGCCCGAGGTCATGCGCGACGCCAGGATCACACCCGCCAGCGCGCCGATCACGCCATGCACGGCGAAGATGATGATCTTGGTGCGATCAACGTTCACCCCCGCCAGCAACGCGGCTTCCTGGTTGCCGCCGATGGCCATGGTGTTGCGCCCGTAGGTGGTGTAGTTCAACAACCAGCCGAAGAACAGGAAGCAGATAATCGTGATCAGGATCGGCACCGGCACGCCAAACAGCTGGCCGTTGCCGAACACGAAGAACGATTCCTGGGACACGCCGACCGCTTTACCGTTGGCAAAGATATACGCCAGGCCGCGAACGATCTGCATCGTCGCCAGCGTCGTGATCAACGCGTTGACCCGTAGTTTTGCAATGACGATGCCGTTGATCAGACCGACGATCAGGCCCATCACCAGCGCCGCGCTGACACCGAGGAACACGCTGTTGGTGTCGCGCATTACCACGGCAGCGACCACGCCGGCACAGGCAATCACCGAGCCCACCGACAGGTCGAAGTGCCCGGAAGCCAGGCAATAAAGCATGGTGCAGGCGGCAATGCCGGTGGTGGAAATCGCCAGGCCCAGGCCCCGCATGTTCAGCGGCGACAGGAAGTTGTCGATCATCAGGGTGCAGAGCACAAAGATGCCGATAGCCGCCAGCAGCATGACCCAGTCGTCGAGGAAGCGGCGCAGGTCGAGGGGCTTGCGTGCCGTTGGCAGTGCATTGTTTTGAATGGTCATGATTACCTCTCAGTTCGCCGCGTCGGCAACGCGTTGGCGCGGCAGCGCCAGTTGCAGCAGGTTGGATTCGTTGGCCTGGTCACGCGGCAGCTCGCCGCGCATGGCCCCTTCGCACAGCACCAGGATCCGGTCGGAAATACCCATCACTTCCATCAGGTCGCTGGACACCACGATCACGGCGATGCCATCGGCCGCCAGGTTGTGGATGATCTGGTAGATCTCGGCTTTCGCACCGATGTCGATGCCCCGTGTCGGCTCGTCCAGCAGCAGGACCTTCATCGGCATCGACAGCCAACGCCCGAGGATCGCCTTCTGCTGGTTACCACCGGACAGGTACATGATTTTCTGGCTGGCCGCCGGGGTCTTCACTTTCAGCGACTTGATCTGCTTGTCGGCATTGCCCCGCTCCCATTCGCCGCGCAGCAGGCAGCCGAGGGTCGAATGGGACGGACGCGCGCTGATGTTGATGTTCTCGCCGACACTGCCCAACGGAATGATGCCTTCCTTCTTGCGGTCCTCCGGGCAGAGCAGCACGCCAGCGGCGATAGCATCCCGTGGCGAACGCAGTTTCAGTTCCTTGCCGTGCAGGACAAGACTGCCCTCGCTCTGACGCTCCAGCCCACTGAGCAAGCGAAACAGCTCGGTACGACCGGCACCGACCAGTCCGAACAGTCCAAGGATTTCACCCTTGTGCACCTCGAAACTCACCGGCTCGCGCAGGCCCGGCCCCAGCAGTCCCTTCACCTGCAGCGCCACATCGCCACGCTCACGCGGACGATAGTCATAGATGTCCTGGATATCACGACCGACCATGCAGGTGACGAGTTGATCATGGGTCAACTCGCTCATGTTTTCGAAGGTCCGGACATAACGACCGTCCTTGAACACCGTCACCGCGTTACAGATTCGAAAGACTTCTTCCATGCGGTGGCTGACGTACAGCACCACTTTGCCCTCGTCCCGCAGGCGGGCGATGATCGCCATCAAACGGTCTATTTCCCGCGCCGAGAGGCTGCTGGTCGGTTCGTCGAAAGCAATGACGTGGGCGCCACGGGATAATGCCTTGGCGATTTCCACCAACTGGCGCTGGCCGAGGGACAGGCGACCGACTTTTTCCTGCGGGTCGATTTCGTCCGCCAGGCCTTTGAGCAGCGCCAACGCCTGCTGGCGCAGCACGCTGCGATTGACCAGGCCGAAACGCGCCGGCAAATGGCCAAGGAACAGGTTTTCGGCGACGGTCATTTCCGGCACCAGGTGCAGCTCCTGGTGAATCACCGCCACACCGCTGGCGATGCTGTCGGCGGTGCCTTTGAACGCCATCGTCTGCTCACCGATCTGCAAGTCGCCGCTGCTCGGGATATAGGCGCCGCCAAGGATCTTGAGCAACGTGGACTTGCCCGCGCCGTTTTCACCCATCAAGGCATGAACCTGTCCTGGATGGGCGACGAAACTGATATTGGCCAGGGCCTGCACGCCGGGAAAGGTCTTGCCGATCCCGTTGAATCGCAAGCTGCCGCCAGTGTTGTGTTGCCGTGTCGCTGTTTGCGCTTGCATAACCACCTCGAACTCACAGAGATCAAGCGGCCCGGTCACGCCTGTGACCAGGGCCGCTTTTGAATCAACCAGCCGTCAATTCCACAGGCCGATCTTTTCCAGTTCCTGCTTGAAGTTCTCCCGGGTGATCAGCGTCACCTCGTCCATGGCGGTGTACTTCGGCGGCTCCTTGCCGGTGGTGATCCACTCGTACATCATTTCGGCGGTCTTGTAGCCTTCGATGTGCGGGCTTGGCAGCATCGAACCGAAGAAGCCACTATTTGGTTTCTTCAGCTCGCCGATGGCGTCGGTGCCGTTGATGCCGATACCGATCACGTTGGCCGCCTTGAAGCCGGCTGCTTCGGTAGCGCGCACGCCACCCAGCACGGTGTTGTCATTCATGCCGCCGATGATCAGGTTTTTCGCGGCGCTAGGCAGCTTGACCAACGCCGAGTTGGTGGAGTCCATGCTGCCCGGCACGTCGAGGGTCTTCAGCGCTGTGAACAGGATATGGTCTTCCGGCATCCCGGCCTTCTTCAGGGCATCGACCGAACCGTCGGTGCGTTTCTTACCGGTGTCCAGCTCGTTGAAGGTGTTGATCACCGCGTAGGTGTCTTTCCAGTCCCAGTCGCGTTTTTTCGCTTCGGCAGCCATCGCGGCGCCTTGTTTCTGGCCAACCTCGAACGCGGCCATGCCCAGGTACGGCACGTCTTCCATGAATTTTCCGCTGGCGTCGACGAAACGGTCGTCCACGGCGATCACCTTGAGGTCGTTGAGCTTGGCCTTGGCCATGATGGCCGGGCCCAGGGACACGTCCGGCGGGCAGATCACAAAGCCCTTGGCACCGTTGGCGGCCAGGCTGTCGATAGCGGAGAGGGTTTTCTCGCCGTCAGGCACGGCGATCTTGATCAACTGGAAGCCTTTGTCCTTGGCCGCCTTCTCGGCGAATGCCCATTCGGTCTGGAACCAGGGCTCCTCGGCCTGCTTGACCAGGAAACCGATTTTCACCGCATCGGCCGCCAGCAGGTGGCTGCTGAGACTGAACGCGGTAACCGCCAGGGCGGCGCGACACAGGGAACGGATCCCACGACGATGTTTCATAGCTGACTCCTTGTTTTTTTTATTGAAAGCCAAACGTCCAGGGATCTGCTCCACGTTGGTGGAAATGCGCAGGCTGGCCGGTCAAATCGTGTTACTGCACAGCATAGGTCTAAATAGTCATATCGTATGATGATTGGATTACAGGCGAAGTTTCCCACTGCAATCCAGAAATATTCAGTCGTGGTACATGACCGAACGTCCACCATCAATGGTGATGCATGAAGCGTTGATGAAAGGTGCTTCGTCACTGGCCAGAAACACCGCCGTCATTGCCACTTCGATCGGCTGGCCGATACGCCGTGGCGGGTGCAGATCCAGCGCACGCTGGCGTTCGGCCCGTGGATCGGTGAAGCCATTCCAGTAATCGATATTCAGCTGGGTCTCGATGTAGCCCGGCGCAATGGCATTCACCCGCACGCCTTGGGGGGCGTATTCGATGCCCAGGGCACGGGTCAGCCCGAGCAGGCCATGCTTGGCCACCGGGTAAGGGAAACAGCCGGGAATGATGTGGGACGAATGGGTCGACGCGATATTGATGATGCTGCCCACGCCCTGCTCGATCATCTGTGGCAATACGGCCTTGCAGCCATACCAGGCACCGTCCAGGTCGATGGCGAAGCAACGGCGCCAGTCTTCCTCGGTCATTTCCAGCGGATCGCGGAACACATTGACGCCAGCGCAGTTCACCAATACGTCGATGCGACCATGCAGTTCAACCGCTCGCCGGGCCATGGCGTGCAGGTCCTGCTGGCTTGAAACATCGACCTTGAGTGCTTGTACATCCCCACCGCGCCCACGCCAATGGGCGGCGACGGCCTCGACTTTTTCAGCCTGGATGTCGCTGATGACCAGCCGCGCCTGTTGGGAAGCAAACGCAGCAACGATTGCCTCGCCAATGCCCTGGGCAGCACCCGTCAGCAGCACGACCTTGCCTTTCAACCGTTCGCCCTTCGGTGGCTCCGGAACCGGTGGCAAGCAAAGCGCTTCAGCCATGGACCTGGGCTCCCGCGGCAAGACACGAGAAAAACCGGGCACCCACGGGGGACCGGTCAGGAAACGGCAGAACGGACAGTAGCTGGCGAACGCCGCTGGGGCGTTCGGGGGAAATTCGATGCATCGCTTCACCAGTTTTGTTTTTTTAGTGTGAGTGCGTATTGCTGATGCAGCCGACTATAAACCCGACCGCCAAATAATCTCAATATATATATTTACATCCCATATTTTGGGATCTAGCCAGCAAACCTCGTACAAGCCACACCCGGAA
This sequence comes from Pseudomonas sp. R3-56, assembly GCF_051132075.1. Lineage (NCBI taxonomy): Bacteria > Pseudomonadati > Pseudomonadota > Gammaproteobacteria > Pseudomonadales > Pseudomonadaceae > Pseudomonas > Pseudomonas sp. R3-56. The sequence continues at coordinate 4,463,379 of NZ_CP071657.1, forward strand.
CGTCCACTCGCATCGACAGCACCGCACCGTCCAGCGGATGCCCAAGCGGACTTTGCGCACTGGTGATGTACAGCGTCCGCAGGTCGTCTCCACCGAATACACAACTGGTGGGACGGCTGACCGGTAACTCGATCACCCGATCGACGTGGCCGTCCGGATGCAGCCGCAGCAGGCAACTGCCATCCCAGCGAGCATTCCAGATGTAACCTTGCGCATCCATCGCCGAACCGTCCGGCCCGCCACGGGAATGGGGGCCGAACCAGACCTCCGCGGGCGCGAGTTTGCCGTCGGGGTAGATGAAGTGCCGATAGAGCGTGCCATCGAGGCTCTCACCGAAATACACCGTCGTGCCATCGGGGCTCCATAGCAGCGTGTTTGGAATGCCCAGCCCGCGCAGCAGGGGCATCACCCGGCCATCGCCGCCGACACGGAACAGGCCGCCGGAACGTCGCTCGATGGGCAGGTCCTCGCCCTCTTCTCCGATATTGTTTTGCATGGTGCCCAGCCAAAGCTGGCCCAGCGCATCACAGCGCGCTTCATTGGCACGATTGCCGGGCTGGGGATCGGCCATGCACAGCAACTTAAGGCGCGGCTCCAGCCCAGGCGAATCCAGGTCCAGTCGATAGACGCCACTGCTCAATGTCACCAACGCATCGCCGCTCTGGGTCGGGATGAAGGCGGAAACGTGTTCGGGCATCTGCCAGATCTGTACATTGGCGCCGATCAGCCGCAGCGCCTGCTTGCCGGCGATATCTACCCAATACAGCGCCTGGGTCGGCTCGTCCCAGAACGGTCCCTCGCCCAGTTTCGCCCGATGTTCCGTCACAGCCGTCCAGTTCATTGCAACCTCCCGTTCCCGGCTCGCCCGGTATTGTCTGTTCGACCGGCCATGACGTCGGGGTAAAAGCGCTTGATGGCCAGGTCAGCGTTGTCGATCAGGGTCATGCAGGCCCAGACGCCGCGCGCCGCGTCGCGCTCGGCGATGGCTTCGGCGATATCCTTGTGGATCGGCAAGGTGCGCCGCAATTCGTCCGGATCGGCCGCCGACACCTCGAACGAGACCGCAAGCAACGCGCCCAGGGCCGGGACCATCTGCTCGATGAATTGATTGTGGCTGGCGGCGAGAATGCATTCGTGGAAAAACTGGTCGGCAAGGTTGTAATCGGCGCCGCTGTCCACCGCCCGCTCCAGCGCATGATAAGCCAGGCGGATCGCCTGCACCTGATCAGCCGTCGCCCGTTCGCAGGCCCAGCGCACCGCCATCGGTTCGATGGTGCGCCGCAGGTCCAGCAGGTCGTCGACGAAGTTTTCCGGCAGGCCGCTGCGTGACAGCCAGCCAACCACCTGCGGGTCGAACAGGTTCCAGCGGCGCACCGGCAGTACCCGCGTGCCGACTTTCGGGCCGACTTCCAACATGCCTTTGGCCACCAGCGTCTTGATTGCCTCACGGATCACCGTGCGGCTGACGCCCAGTTGCTCGCCCAGATCTGCCTCGACCTTGATGGTTTGCCCAGGCTTGACCTGGCCGGCGGCAATCCAGCCACCCAGCCAATCGACGGTCGACGCGTGAAAACTGCTGGACATGACTACCCCGTGGGCTTTTCTTATCAGGCGCCCACGCTAATCATCATATGATTGGGTGTCAATTTGAATTTTGCATAACCACTGTGGAGCGGGCTTGCTCGCGAAAGCGGTGGGTCTGCATAAAAAGGTGTCGACTATGCTGCCGCTTTCGCGAGCAGGCTCGCTCCCACGCAGGATTCAGGGCTCAAGGCCGATGGGGAAAAACACGCCGCCGCTCCACACGCCCAGCCAGCGCTGACCATCGATCTCGCGACTCACCGCCAGCTCCACCAGTTGATAGAACACGTTGCGATGAATCAGCGCTTCGAGGTTGCTGCGCACATGCACGTACGGCGCAGGCTCCTGGGTCCGGGGGTCGATGACCACCCGCATCGGATGATCGGGGCCGGCTTCGGTGGTTTCCTCGACATTGGTAGTAAAGCGCAACAACTGCCCTTCCCCCTCCCCCTCGACCTCAAGGGTCACGGCCACGAACGGGGCGTCGTCGACTTTGATGCCGACTTTTTCCACAGGGGTGATCAGGAAATAATCATCGCCGTCGCGGCGAATGATGGTGGAGAACAGCTTGACCATCGGCTTGCGCCCGATCGGCGTGCCCAGGTAATACCAGGTGCCATCACGGGCGATGCGCATGTCGATGTCGCCGCAGAAGTCGGGGTTCCACAAGTGGACCGGCGGCAGGCCTTTGGTCTTCGGGATCTGTCCCAGCAGGTCATTGGCTTTTTGCGGTCCGCTCATGGTGACTCCTTGAATTTTACTGGTCGCTTATCCCCAGCAAGGTGCGGGCATATTCACGCAGTGGGGCGGCGATCAAGTCTTCTGGCTGTTTGTCGTGCAACGTCAGTAAACCGCCACGACTTTTGATACGCGCAGTATCAATCAAATACTGGGTGCTGGTCTCGATCAACATGATCTGAATGACACCGGTATCGACACCCAGTCGATCCACGGCTTCTTCGTCCAGCCATTCGTCGGTGTTGCCGATGCGGTTGTCCGCCTTGGCGAACCGGGTATACAGCAAGTAATGAGCACCGGCGGCCCGCGCTTCGCCCATCGCCTGGTCGAGGCCTTCCGGGACCCGGGCGCGACGAACCATGGGGAAATACTCGATGAAACCGTTGAACGCTTCTTCAGCCACGACATTGGGCCGCGGATAAGCGCTGCCTGGCGGAGCAAAAGCACCCTGGGCAATGTAGATGAAGGAATCCGGCTGAATGCGCAGGTTGTTCACCCGACGGCTGTCGCTATGGTCCAGCAGGCCGGCGTCGCTCATGTGATAACGAACGCCCTCCCCCATGTCGCTGACATTCATGCAGCCACCCAGCGTCAAAACGGCCAGCAGCAAAAACAGGCTACGCATCCTATCCTCCAAAAACCGGTGACGGAAAACCGGCGAATGGCCATGGGATGCAGCTTTTGCGCCAGCTTGATGTGGATGGTTCGCTATTCCTGTGGCGAGGGGATTTATCCCCGCTGGGTGCGAAGCGCCCCCAAAGGATAGAAATATTCGACCTGATTCTCCGAGGCGATGGTTCCGGGGGTTGCTGCGCAACCCAGCGGGGATAAATCCCCTCGCCACAACAGCCTTATTCAGCCGCCGATGATCTTCATGATGGTCGCGCCACCGGAGAACGCCACTTCCTGCTTGTCCCCCAAGGCCTTAACCAACAGCCGCTGGAGCGCCGGCAATGCCTGGTGACGCGGTTTGTCCAACAGATCGCCAACGTAGTGACGGTTACTCGACGACAGGCAGCCATGCAACCAGCCCGTGGAAGACAGCCGCAGCCGCGAACAGGTGCGGCAGAACGGCACGCTTTCGTTGGCAATCACACCGAAATGCCCCAACCCCGGAATCTCGTAACGCACGGCCGTGGCATCGATTGGCGCATCGGCCTGCAGATATTCGTACTGGTCGCCAATCAGGCCCAGCAACTGCTGGAGGCTGACGAACTGTTGAAGGAACGCATTGGAGTCCTTGGCCAGGTGGCCCATGCGCATCAACTCGATGAAACGCAACTCATAACCACGCTCCAGGCAGTACTGGAGCAACGGCATCACCTGGTCCAGGTTCTGCCCGCGCAACGGCACCATGTTGACCTTGATCTTCATTCCCGCCGCCCGGGCCTGCTCCATGCCGTCCAGCACGGTCGCCAGGTCGCCACCACGGGCGATGCTGCGAAACGCCACGGGATCCAGGGTGTCGAGGGAGACGTTGATACGGCGGATACCGGCATTGACCAGCAGCGGCAGCTTCTTTGCCAGCAGCTGACCATTGGTGGTCAGACTGATGTCCTGCAGTCCCATCTGCCCCACCGCCGTCATGAAGCTTTCCAGCTTGGGGCTGACCAGTGGCTCTCCACCGGTGATGCGCAACCGCTCGATGCCGGCGGCTTCGATCAGATAGGCCACGCCCCGCGCCATGGCCTCGGCCGACAGTTCATCCTGCGCAGCCACCAGCCGCTTGCCGTCTGGCACGCAGTAGGTACAGGCATAGTTGCAGGCTGAAGTCAGGCTGATCCGCAAATTGCGAAAACGCCTGCCTTGACGGTCAACGATCATGATGACTCCGGCGAAAGAAGAATCGGGCCCGCAAAACCTGACCTAAAAATCAGATTTCTGCAAGGCCCAAGCCTGAGTATATTCCTCGGGCAATGCGCCATGTAAGCAGACATGGCGCAATCAGACAGCTGAATGCCTCAACTGCTCGGGACGTCGGTGTCGCGCTTGCGCTTGTTGCCCATGCGCACGCCAATGTCCATCAGGAACTGGAAGAAGCCTTCCTGGTCTTCAAGCACATTGCTCCAGAACGGCGAGTGATACAGCGCCACGGCGCCATGCACCAGCGCCCAGGCTGCGCAGTAATGGAAATACGGCGGCACATCTTCGAGCTTGCCTTCGCTGATCCGGCCCTTGATCAGCAGGGTCAGGCGTTCGAAGTTGGAAGCGCGGATCTTGTGCAGCTCCTCGACCATTTCCGGCACCTGGTTGCCCTTGACCACCTTCTCTTCCAGGCGATCGAACAAGCGGTAACGTTGCGGGTCGCGCATGCGGAACTCGAAATAGGCCCGGGATAGCGCTTCCTTGTCCTTGTCCACATCGGCCGAATGCAACAACTCGTTCAAATCGCGCTCGTAATCGAGCATCAGCCGCAGGTAGATCTCGGCCTTGGATTTGAAATGTTTATAAATCGTGCCTTTGCCGATACCCACGGCATCCGCAATCATCTCGACGGTGACACTGTCTTCACCCTGGTCGAGGAACAACTTGAGCGCGGTGTCGAGAATTTCCTGCTCGCGGCGACGAAACTCACGGACCTTACGGGGTTCTTTGTGCATAAGAAAAAGGTCTGAAGGGTCAAAATTCGAAGCCGGGTATTATGCCTAAATTACGCAAAAATGCACGGATCATCCATTTTCGATCAGTGTTCTGCGGAAAACCGTGCAGTCCCGACTCCTCCGTTTACCTGGCACCCTACCGTACTGGCAGGTTAACAGGACAGTGAGAACCTATCCGAAGCGAGCGTATTCCAAATTTGTTTAAAAACCGCCGCAACCACACTGGACGCATCGCCACAGTGATCAATACTTGAACTGTCGGCGTGACATCTCCCCAAGTGACGCGCCGATAAAGGTACCAACGGACCGAGTGCCTTTGTTTACTCCTAATGGTCTTAACCCGGATTCACCCCCCAGAACCCGGGTTTTTTTTGTCCGTGATTCAGGCCCTCGGCGAACCGACATGCGCCAGGGGGAACAGGCGCTTGAAGTTTTCCGTGGTCTGCTGCGCGAACCGCTCATAGGACTCACCGCGCAACATGGCCAGGAACTCGGCGACCTCGCGTACATACTGAGGAAGGTTCGGCTTGCCGCGATAGGGTATCGGCGCCAGGTAGGGCGAATCGGTCTCCACCAGCAATCGATCGGCCGGCACTTTGCTGGCGACGTCGCGCAGGGCATCGGCATTGCGAAACGTGACAATTCCGGACAGGGAGATGTAGTAACCCATGTCCAGCGCAGCCTTGGCCATGTCCCAGTCCTCGGTGAAGCAATGCAGCACGCCTGCCTGGGGCAACGCCGCGTCGCGCAGCAGATCCAGGGTATCGGCGCGGGCACCGCGGGTGTGGATGATCACCGGCTTGCCAGTCTGACGAGCCGCTTCCAGGTGCAAGCGGAACGAAGCCTGCTGCACCTCGGCGGCCTCCGGCTCGTAGTGATAGTCGAGGCCAGTCTCGCCAATGGCCACCACCCGAGGATGGTCGAGCTCTTGCAGCAGCCAGTCCAGGGCCGGCGCGGCATCGGGCTGCACGTCCAGCGGGTGGATACCCACCGAACAATCGACATCCGCATAACGGTCGGCCAGGACCTTGACGTCGGCGGCGTTGTCGGCGCTGACGCCGATGCACAGGAAATGCCCGACGCCCCGTTGGCGCGCGGCATCCAGCGCGGCGTCCAGCGAACCACCATGGGCGGTAAGGTCGAGGCGATCAAGGTGACAATGGGAATCTACAAGCATATGGGGCCAGCTACATCGTATGGGTAGGACGGTCGGACTTGAGGGTTCCGGCCAGGTGGGTTTCGATCTGATTGCGGGCCGAGTTATCGCCTTCGTTGAACTGCACACCAACCCCGGCCGCCCGGTTGCCCTGGGCGCCTTTGGGGGTGAGCCAGATCACCTTGCCGGCGACCGGGATTTTCTCCGGTTCGTCCATCAGGCTCAACAGCATGAACACCTCGTCGCCCAGGCGATAATTTTTGTTGGTCGGGATAAACAGGCCGCCATTCCTGATGAAGGGCATGTAGGCGGCGTAGAGCACCGACTTGTCCTTGATGGTCAGGGACAGGATGCCATTGCGTGGCCCGGGGCTGACAGGTTCGTTCATGCTGATCTCCGCTGCAATTGAGCTGAGTTTAGTGTGCCTGTCAGTTACGACCAGGCAAACTTGCCCATTGCACCAACAGCGCCTCCAGCAACAGGACGCGATTGAGGTTGGCCTTGCTCAGCACCTTCTGGCGTTGGGCAAGGATCCAGTCCTGAATGTTCAGGATTTTGTCCTGGCTGCTTTTTTGCGCCAGGTACTGGATCACCTTGCGCATGTCCGCCAGTCCCAGCCCTGCCTCGTCCTCGGTGAGCTGATAACGCATGATCAGGCTCGACCAGTCGCAGAACCAGTCAAACAGCAGCAGCAACGGAATGGCGTTCCAGCCCTCGGCCAGTTGCGTCGGCGACTGCTGTTGCTTGAGCAGCTTCTTGACGCCGTCCACGACCAGTGCCCGCTGCTCACGCACGCCCTGGGCCTGGAGGCTGACGGCCGCCAGTGGCGAACCGGCGGCCAGGGTCAGCAGCTCGACACGCTCCTCATCGCTGCTGTCAGGCAAGGCCTGGCCCAGCCACTGCAGGCTCATGGCCTCGCTGGGCAGCGGACAAGCCTGCTGCACGCAACGGCTCTTGATGGTCGGCAACAACCGACTCGGCTGGTGGCTGACCAACAGCAGGACGGTATTCCCGGAAGGCTCTTCGAGACTCTTGAGCAAGGCATTGGCAGCGTTGATGTTCATCGACTCCACCGGTTCGATCAACACGACCTTGCGCCCGCCCATCTGCGCGGTCTGGACAACGAAACTCACCAGGTCCCGGACCTGGTCGACCTTGATCGCCTTGTCCGCCTCTTCAGGCTCCAGCACGTAGTTGTCTGGATGGCTACCGGCCTTGAGCAGCAGGCAGGACTTGCATTCGCCGCAGGCGCCCGTGGCCACCGGGGCCTGGCACAACAGGCTCGCCATCAGGCGTTCGGCCAGGGCCCGCTTGCCGATCCCGGCCGGACCGTGGAGCAGGTAGGCATGGGCATGCTGGGCACGCCCGGCCAATTGCTGCCAGAGGCTGTCTTGCCAGGGATAGGCTTCAGCCACGGGCACGCTCCAGTAGACGCGGCAGCAGACCATCCAGCGATTGCTGGACCTGTGCCAGCGGTTGGGCGGCGTCGATCAGCAGGTAACGCGCCGGATCAGCCTGGGCACGCTCCAGGAAGGCATTGCGCACGGCGTTGAAGAAGGCCTGCCCTTCCAGCTCGAAGCGATCAAGCCGACCCCGGGCGCTGGCGCGGGCCAGACCGATGTCCACCGGCAAGTCGAACACCAGAGTCAGGTCTGGCCGCAGGTCCGCCTGGACAAAGGTTTCCAACGCGGCGATACGCTCAAGGGACAAGCCCCGGCCGCCCCCCTGGTAGGCATAGGTCGAATCGGTGAAGCGATCACACAGCACCACCGCTCCACGGGCCAGCGCCGGGCGGATCACCTCGGCCAGATGTTGCGCCCGGGCAGCGAAAACCAGCAACAGCTCGGTGTCGGGGTTCATGACCTCGTCAAGGGGTGCCAGCAGCACCTCGCGAATCCTCTCGGCCAGCGGCGTGCCGCCCGGCTCACGGGTCAGCACCACCTCGATGCCTTCCGCCCGCAAACGTTCGGCGAGGTATTCGCGGTTGGTGCTCTTGCCGGCGCCTTCGGGGCCTTCCAGGGTTATAAACAAGCCAGTCACGGGCGATCCTTAATCAGAGTCATTGCGGGCTCGGCGGCTCGCTGGCATTCGGTTCGGGGGCGGGTTGCGGCGCGGGTTCCTGGGGCGGCACCTGGGGCACGGCTTCAGGCGCCGTATCAGGTGAAGCGGCGGGAATCGGCGCCACATCGTCCGGCGCAACCGGGGCCGGGCTCGAACGATAATCGGCGCGGCGCTTGAGCTGGTATTCGCGCACCGCGTTGTTGTGCGTTTCCAGGTCATCGGAAAACACATGGCTGCCATCGCCCCGGGCCACGAAATAAAGGCTGTTGCCGTCCGCCGGGTTCAACGCCGCATGAATCGCCTCGCGCCCGACCATCGCGATCGGCGTCGGCGGCAGCCCTGGAACCAGATAGGTGTTGTAGGGATTCGGTTCTTTCAGATGGGCACGGGTGAGCTTGCCGGTGTAGCGCTCCCCCAGGCCATAGATTACGGTGGGATCGGTCTGCAACAACATCCCCAGGCGCAAGCGGCGCACGAACACCCCGGCGATCTGGCCACGCTCCTGGGGCACGCCGGTCTCCTTCTCGATCAGGGAGGCCATGATCAATGCCTGGTAGGGCTGGGTGTAAGGCACGTCGGCGGCTCGTTGCGCCCACTCCTTGGCGAGCACCTCTTCCAGCCGATCGTAGGCCTTCTTCAGCAGATCGGCATCCGACGTACCGCGCACGAACCGATAGGTATCCGGGAAGAACCGGCCTTCGGGAAATATCCCGGAATGACCAAGACGGTCCATCACCTGACTGTCGCTCAGCCCGGCGAGGGTCTGCTGGAGCTTCTCATCCTTGGCCAGCGCTGCGCGAACCTGACGGAAATTCCAGCCCTCCACCAGCGTGACGCTGTACTGCACCACGTCACCACGCTTCCAGACACCGATCAGGCCGTCCATCGTCATCCCTGGGACCATCCGGTATTCGCCGGAGTGCAGGGGTTGGCCGGCGAGGTTGAAGCGCCAGTACACCCGCAGCCAGAATGCATCCTTGATCAGGCCATCGGCTTCCAGGCGATTGAGCGTCCCGGTCGGCGTGGTGCCGCTGGGTACGTCAAGCAGTTCTTCCTGGGTGATGTTCAACGGCTGCTGCAGCGTCGAATGAATTTTCCACGCCGAAGCGCCCAGCAACAGCCCTGCCAGAACCAGTCCGACTTCCAGCAGCAGCAGCAAGAATTTACGTCTCACGAATCAAGCATCCAATAGCGCACGGGCAAGGGTCTGCAGTTTACGGGTGAGCGGGCCAACCGACCAGCGCGCCGAACCGCATCCGCGTACCGGCCACACGCCATAAACGCTGTTGCAGACAAAGACCTCGTCGGCCCGCTGCAGCTGTTCGAGGCGGATATCGGTGACCTGAGTAGCGATGCCATCAGACTCGGCTTGAAACAATAATTGCCCGCGCATCACCCCGGCGACACCACAACGGCTCAGATCCGCCGTGATCAGCGCTCCGTCGTGCACCATGAACAGATTGCTGAACACGCCTTCGATCACCCGCCCGGACATATCCATCATCAAGCCTTCGGCATGCTCGGTGTCGCTCCACTCGGCGCGGGCCATCACTTGTTCAAGGCGATTGAGGTGTTTGAGGCCGGCGAGCAACGGTTGCTCGGACAGGCGTGTAGTGCAAGGAAACAGCTGAACGCCTTGCTCGGCATGGGCCAGCGGATAGGCCGCCGGCGGGCTGCCCTGCAAGATGCGGCGGGCCTGGGCTGAAGGATTGGCGGCATAGCCCCGCAGACTGTCGCCACGGGTCACGATCAGTTTCAGAACGCCATCGCCGAGCTGCTGCGCATAGGCTTGCAGTTCTGCATTCAATACCGCCCAATCGGCACTGATTGCCAACCGTCGGCATCCCAACGCGAGGCGTTGCAGATGCCCCTCAAGCAGAACGAGCTTACCGTCCCGCACGGCGATGGTTTCGAACAACCCATCACCGTAGGCCAGGCCGCGATCTTTCAGCGACAGAGCGTCAGCCGGCTGACCGTCGACCCAGCTTTCCATCAACCGGCGAACCGGCGAAACACCAGCGAGCCGTTGGTCCCGCCGAAGCCGAAGGAATTGGACAACACGACGTCGATGTCCATGCTGCGGGCGGTATGTGGCACGAAGTCGAGGTCGCAGCCCTCGTCCGGCTCATCAAGGTTGATGGTCGGCGGCGCCACCTGGCTGTTGATCGCCAGTACGCTGAAGATCGCTTCCACCGCACCTGCCGCGCCCAACAGGTGGCCGGTCATCGATTTGGTCGAGCTGACAGCCAGTTTGTAGGCGTGGTCGCCGAACACCGTCTTGATGGCCTGGGCTTCGGCCAGATCGCCGGCCGGGGTCGACGTACCATGGGCGTTGATGTACTGCACCTGCCCTGGATTGAGCTTAGCGTCGCGCAAGGCATTGGTGATGCAACGGGCCGCACCGGCGCCATCGGCCGGTGGCGACGTCATGTGGAACGCATCGCCGCTGGTACCGAAGCCGATCAGTTCGGCATAGATGGTCGCGCCACGAGCCTTGGCGTGCTCAAGTTCTTCGAGCACCAGCGCACCGGCACCGTCCGACAGTACGAAACCATCGCGGCCCTTGTCCCACGGGCGGCTAGCCCGGTCCGGCTCATCGTTGCGGGTCGACAGCGCACGGGACGCGCCGAAACCGCCCATGCCGAGGCCGCAGGCGGCCATTTCGGCACCACCGGCAATCATCACGTCAGCTTCGTCGTACATGATGTTGCGCGCGGCCATGCCGATGCAGTGCGTGCCCGTGGTGCAGGCGGTAGCGATGGCGTAGTTGGGTCCCTGTGCACCAAGGTGGATGGACAGGAAACCGGAAATCATATTGATGATCGAGCCCGGCACGAAAAACGGCGAAATACGCCGCGGCCCGGAATCATGCAGCGTACGGCTGGTTTCTTCGATATTGGTCAAGCCGCCAATACCCGAACCCATGGCCACGCCGATGCGCTCACGGTTGGCGTCGGTGACTTCCAGCCCGGCATTGCGCACCGCCTGGAAACCGGCTGCCAGGCCGTATTGAATGAACAGGTCAAGCTTGCGGGCTTCCTTGACCGACAGGTATTCCTCGACATTGAAACCCTTTACCGAGCCGCCAAAACGGGTGGAATAGGCAGAAAGGTCGGTGTGTTCGATCAGACCAATGCCACTACGGCCAGCCAGAATGCCCTGCCAGCTGCTCGGCACATCCGTGCCCAGTGGCGACAACATACCCATACCGGTGACTACGACGCGTCTACGCGACACAGCACTCTCCTTTTTCAAATGACGACTTTGCATCAGGCCTAAAGAAAAAACCGCACGCCGAAATGGCAGTGCGGTTTTTCCATGACAGCTAGCGACGACTGAATACGATTACGCCTGGTGGCTGGTAACGTAGTCGATAGCGGCTTGTACAGTAGTGATCTTTTCAGCTTCTTCGTCAGGAATCTCGGTCTCGAATTCCTCTTCCAGAGCCATCACCAGCTCAACGGTGTCAAGGGAGTCGGCACCCAGGTCTTCGACGAAGGAAGCGGTGTTCACAACTTCTTCTTCTTTAACGCCCAGTTGCTCGGCAACGATTTTCTTGACGCGCTCTTCGATGGTGCTCATACCTTGTTTTCACTCCTAATGGACAAATTCAGGCAGCTGGCCGGTGGGTAAGTGTATAGAAAGACTTTTCGGTTTTTCAACCGAAAGCTTCACTCCTCGAACCCTGGGGCCCGCCGCCTATAAATAGATTGCAGCTTTATAACGGATTTTAGACAGCTCGTATGACATTTTTTTGAAGCAATCCGTCACATTTAACTCATGTACATCCCGCCGTTTACCGGGATTGTAGCCCCAGTCACGTATGCCGCACCGTCCGAAGCAAGAAAAGCGACCACGGACGCGATTTCTTGAGCTTGCCCCAGACGGCCCAGCGGAATCTGTGTCAACAAAGCTTCACGCTGTGCTTTCGGCAGTTCGCGGGTCATGTCGGTGTCGATGAAACCCGGTGCAACCGAGTTTACCGTAATCGAGCGCGAACCGACTTCCCGTGCCAGCGCACGGCTGAAACCTTCCAGGCCGGCTTTAGCCGCAGCATAGTTTACTTGGCCAGCGTTGCCCATGGCACCCACAACCGAGCCGATACTGATAATTCGGCCCCAACGGGCCTTGGTCATGCCACGCAGAACGCCCTTGGACAGCCGATACAGGCTGTTCAAGTTGGTATCCACCACATCGAACCATTCGTCATCTTTCATGCGCATCATCAGGTTATCGCGAGTGATGCCGGCATTATTGACCAGGATCGCCGGAGCGCCGAACTGCTCCTGGATGCTTGCCAGAACCGCCGCAACAGATTCGTCGCTGGTGACATTCAGCTCAAGGCCGGTGCCTTGGATACCGTTTTCCTTCAAGGTCGCGGCGATACGCTCGGCGCCTGAAGCGGAAGTCGCGGTGCCGATGACAATGGCGCCTTGGCGACCCAATTCCAGTGCGATAGCCTGGCCGATGCCGCGGCTTGCACCGGTCACCAGTGCAACTTTACCTTGCAGACTCATGCAAGCTTCTCCTGTTCAGGCTTGCGCTGCACGAGCGGCAGCGAAAGCGTCTGGGGTGTTGAGATTGGAAGTCGACACGCCTTCGGCGCAGCGTTTGTTCAGACCTGCCAGCACCTTGCCAGGGCCGCACTCGACCAGTTCGGTCGCGCCCTTGGCTGCCAGGGTCTGTACCGATTCGACCCAGCGAACCGGCTTGTAGAGTTGTTCCAGCAGATCGCGCTTGAGGGTCTCGAGATCCGGCGCCACGTTGGCGCTGACATTCTGAACCACGGGAATCTGCGGCGCCTGCCAGTCGATGGCGGCGATGGATTCGGCAAACCGCTCGGCGGCCGGGCGCATCAGCTCGCAGTGCGACGGAACGCTGACCGGCAAGGGCATCGCGCGCTTGGCGCCACGGGCCTTGCAACCTTCGATCGCGCGCTCGACAGCCGCCTTGGCGCCGGCAATGACCACCTGGCCCGGCGAATTGAAATTCACCGCGCTGACCACATCGCCTTGCGCCGCTTCGGCACAGGCTGCCAACACATCGGCGTCTTCCAGGCCGAGGATAGCGGCCATGCCACCCTGCCCGGCCGGAACCGCCTCTTGCATCAACTGGCCACGCCGCTCCACCAGCTTGACCGCGTCGCCAAGGCTCAGGCTGCCAGCCGCCACCAGGGCGCTGTACTCACCCAGGCTGTGACCGGCGACAAACGCCGGACGCGCGCCGCCTTCAGCCAGCCACAGGCGCCATAGCGCAATGGAGGCGGTCAGGATCGCGGGTTGGGTCTTGTCGGTCTGGTTGAGCTGCTCTTCCGGCCCTTGCTGGGTCAGTGCCCACAAGTCGTAGCCGAGTGCATCGGATGCTTCTTTGAATGTTTCCAGGATCAACGGGTATTGCGCGCCCAGCTCGGCCAGCATGCCGAGGGACTGCGAGCCCTGTCCTGGAAAGACGAATGCGAGGGAAGCAGACATGAAAACAAAGCCCCTAATGATCTTGTCGTCAAAAATTGACGCCCCTGGGGGCGCTAGGAAACTGACAGTTGGATGGCGGGTTGAACCGACCGGTCACATTTAAGCATTGTCGGACGAAAACGCCTAAGTTAACAAATCTTCAAGACGGCCATGCAGGCGCTCAGGCAGGTTTTCCTCGATTTCAATCACCGCCCGGTTGATTGCACTCTGAAAGCCCTGCACCCCAGCCGAACCATGACTCTTGATCACGATGCCCTGCAGCCCGAGAAAACTCGCACCATTGTGCCGCGCCGGGGCCAGATCCGCCTGCAGACGACGCATCAGCGGCAATGCCAGCGCACCCACCGCCCTGGAAGCCAGGCTCTGCTTGAACAGGGCCTCGATGCGGCCGCCAATCATGGTCGCCAGGCCTTCGCTGGACTTGAGCAGGATATTGCCGACAAAACCGTCGCATACCACCACGTCAGCCTCGCCGCGATATAGCCCGTCACCCTCGACAAAACCGATGTAATTGATGCCCCGGGCGCTTTGCAACAATGTGGCCGCGAGCTTGACCTGCTGATTACCCTTGATGTCTTCGGTGCCGATATTCAGCAGTGCCACGCGAGGGCGAGCGATGCCGAGGGTTTCAGCCGCGACCGAGCCCATCACCGCGAACTGCAGCAAATGCTCGGCGCTGCAGTCGACATTGGCGCCCAGGTCCAATAGCTGGCAGAAACCGCGCTGGGTCGGGATCGCCGCGACCATGGCGGGCCGATCGATCCCCGGCAGGGTTTTCAGCACGTAGCGGGACAGCGCCATCAACGCCCCGGTATTACCCGCACTGACACACGCCTGGACCTTGTCGTCGCGCAACAGCTCCAACGCCACGCGCATCGAGGCGTCGGGCTTGCCGCGCAGAGCCTGGGCAGGCTTCTCGTCCATGGCGATGACTTCGGACGCCGGGGTAATCGTCAGGCGCGCGCGATCCGCAGCGGGATAGCCACTGAGCAATTCTTCCAGGAGGGAGGGTTGACCGACGAGGGTCAGGTGCAGCGAGGGCGTAGCATTCAGGCAAGCGAGGCTGGCCTGGACAATGCTGCGGGGACCGAAGTCCCCGCCCATTGCGTCAATTGCGATGACTTGAGCGGACAAGTGATTACTCGTCGGCGCCCTTGTCGATCACTTTACGGCCACGGTATACGCCTTCTGGCGATACGTGGTGACGCAGGTGAACTTCACCGGTGGTTTTTTCTACAGACAGGGTGCTAGCCTCGAGAGCGTCGTGCGAACGGCGCATGTCACGGGCAGAGCGGGATTTTTTGTTCTGCTGAACAGCCATAATTGATTAACTCCTAAACGTTTGGGTCACGCTTTAACTGCGCCAATACACTGAACGGGTTGGACCGCGTTACCTCGTCCTCGCTCGGTTCGGGCTCATCTGCTCCCGCCGGCTGCTGGCATTCTTCCGGATGATGAGCAGGCACAATGGGCAAGGCGAGCAGAAGCTCCTCCTCGATCAGTGACTGCAGATCCAATGGATCTTCGCCCAGTTCCAGCACGTCATAACCTTTCGGCAACGACTGGGTATTCGCACCCTCCTTCACCACGGCGTAACTGCATTCGCTGTGGATCGGCAGGGTGACCAGCTCAAGACAACGCTGGCAAACCATTTTGACTTCAGTGTCGATAAAGCTGTGGATCACCACAGATTTACGTTCATCTCGTTCAAAAACGAATTTGGCCTGGACCGTACCGACATCGTCGGAAAGCGGGTCGCAGAGTCTCTTCAAATCGGCCAGCAGCAATTCACCTTGAAGGGTGGTGCCACGGTCAGCCAATTTGCGCGGGTCAACGTGAGGTGGAATCGGGTCATTCAACATAGGCGCAGCATTATAGGGATGCACCGGGCCATGTCAAAGGAAATTCAGCCCTGTCCGTCACTTGCACGCCTCGCTAGAATCCTCTCCTGCCTCCTGGAGACGCCAATGCTGCCTTTATTACTTGCCTCAAGCTCGGTCTACCGTCGGGAACTGCTTGCCCGCCTGGGGCTGCCGTTCGTCTGCGACTCACCGGACATCGACGAAAGCCATCGCGCCGGCGAGGCCGCGCTCGAACTGGTGAAACGCCTGGCCCGGGAAAAAGCCTTCGCCCTGGCGGACCGTTACCCGGCACACCTGATCATTGGCTCGGACCAGGTCGCCGTGCTCGGCGAGCGCATCCTGGGCAAGCCCCACACCTTCGAGAACGCCCGCGAGCAACTGCTGGCCGCCAGCGGGACCAAGGTAACCTTCCTGACCGGCCTGGCACTACTCAACAGCCAGACCGGCGCCTGCCAGGTCGATTGCGTTCCGTTTACCGTAACCATGCGGACATTGGATCAGGCTCGCGTGGAGCGCTATCTGCGCACCGAGCAACCGTACGACTGCGCCGGCAGCTTCAAGGCCGAAGGCCTGGGCGTGAGCCTGTTCCAGCGCACCGAAGGGCCGGACGCCACCAGCCTGGTCGGCCTGCCGCTGATTCGTCTTGTGGATATGTTGCTAGTTGAGGGTGTGGAGGTTCCCTGAACCGCCCTCCGTGGCGAGGGAGCTTGCTCCCGCTCGGTTGCGCAGCGACCGCAAAAATCTGGGGCCGCTGCGCAGCCCAGCGGGAGCAAGCTCCCTCGCCACAAGGGCAAATGCGTCACGCTTGAATCAGCGCAACGCCGGACCCTGGAAGCCCATCCACATCGCCAGATGCTCGGCGATGCTTGCGCCTAGCTTCTTCGAGAAGCGGTCAAACGGCGATTCTTCGATGGTGAAGTCCACCAGGTCCTTCTGACCGATCACATCCCGAGCCACCGAACTGGCGCTGCCCAGGCCATCGATCAGGCCCAGCGGCAAAGCCTGCTCCCCGGACCAGACCAACCCGGAAAACAATTCCGGATGCTCCTTGTCCTTCAAGCGCTCGCCGCGGCCTTTCTTGACGCTGGCAATGAATTGCTTGTGAGTCGTGTCGAGTACGCCCTGCCAGAACGCGGTTTCTTCAGGCTTTTGCGGCTGGAACGGATCAAGGAACGACTTGTGCTCGCCGGAGGTATAGACCCGCCGCTCCACACCGAGCTTCTCCATGGTCCCGACAAAACCATAACCGGCCGCCGTCACGCCAATGGAGCCGACCAGACTGGCCTTGTCGGCATAGATCTGGTCCGCGGCGCTGGCAATGTAATAGGCACCCGACGCGCCGAGATCGGCGATGACTGCATAGACCTTGGTGTTCGGGTGAAGCGCGCGCAACCGGACGATCTCGTCGTAGACGTAACCCGACTGCACCGGACTGCCGCCCGGGCTGTTGATGCGCAGCACCACGCCCTTGACCTTCGGATCTTCGAAGGCAGCCCGCAGACTGCCGACGATGTTATCCGCACTGGCTGGCTCCTTGTCGGCGATCACGCCTTCAATGTCGATCAACGCGGTATACGCCGAACCACTGACCGCACCCTTTTCGATACTCATCAACGGCGTAAACAGCAGCAGCGCAACGAAAAGATAAACAAAGGTCAGCAGCTTGAAGAAGATCCCCCAGCGACGCGACCGACGCTGCTCTTGCACACCGGCCAACAGAGTCTTTTCCAACAGCTTCCAGCTTTTTCCATCACCGCTCTCGGCATCTGCCTTGGCCGGTGCTTTCCATTCATCGGTCATGCATGCATCCCCATCAAAACGTCAACCGGCACGCTGGCTCAGCCACGCGTGCAATTCGGGAAAATGGTCAATCGCCAGGCACGGTTCAAACGCCCGAAGCGCCTCGATCGTCTGCGCGCCATAACTGACAGCGACAGAGCCCATGCCGGCATTACGCGCCATCTGCAGGTCGAACGACGAATCCCCCACCATCAGCGCCTGCTCGGGCCGCACATTACAGTGGGCCAGGATTTGCTCAAGCATCAGCGGATGCGGCTTGCTGGCGGTTTCGTCGGCGGCGCGGGTGATGTCGAAATAATCGTCCCAGCCATGGGACTTCAGCACCCGATCCAACCCGCGTCGAGCCTTGCCGGTCGCGACAGCCAGGTGATAGCCCTCGTCCCGCAGGGTCTGGAGCGTGTCGGCCACGCCGTCAAACAGCGGCGAAGGCTCGGCCTCCAGCGCGATGTAGTGGTCGGCATAATGCTGGCGAAAAACGCTCAACTCATCATCAGCGATTTCCGGGTACAGGCTGCGAATCGCTTCCGGCAGCCCGAGACCGATAATGCCCTTCACCGCAAAATCATCCCGCCGAGCAAAACCCGTACGGTCCGACGCGACGTGCATCGACTCGACAATCCGACCGATGGAGTTCGCCAGAGTGCCGTCCCAATCGAATATCAGCAGCTTGTAGTCAGGATGCACTCAACCGCTCCACGGTCTTGGCCCACATGTCATCCACGGGGGCCTGCAATTTCAGCTCGCCGCCGTCCGGCAACGGCACGGTCAGCATGTAGGCATGGAGGAACAGGCGCTTGCCGCCCAGGTCACGGATTTCCTTGCTGAAGTCATCGTCCCCGTACTTGCTGTCACCGGCAATGCAATGCCCGGCATGCAGGGTGTGGACGCGGATCTGGTGGGTCCGCCCAGTGACCGGCTTGGCCTCGACCATGGTGGCGAAGTCGCCGAAACGGCGCAGCACCTTGAACACGGTCAGCGCTTCCTTGCCTTCTTCGTTGACTTCTACCATGCGCTCGCCGGAGCGCAGGTTGCTCTTGAGCAGCGGCGCGCGGACCTGCTTGACGGATGTATCCCAACGACCGCGCACAAGCGCCATGTAGCGCTTGTCGACGCCATCGCCGCGCAACTGTTCGTGCAGATGGCGCAACATGCTGCGTTTCTTGGCAATCATCAACAGCCCGGAGGTGTCCCGATCCAGACGATGGACCAGCTCCAGCTCCTTGGCATCGGGACGCAGCTGGCGGAAGGCTTCGATCACGCCGAAATTCAGGCCGCTGCCGCCGTGGACCGCGATGCCCGCGGGCTTGTTGACCACGATCAGCGCCTTGTCTTCGAAGACGATGGCGGCTTCCAGGCGCTGCAACAAGCCTTGTGCCAGTGGCACCGGCTCATCGCGCTCGGGCACGCGAACCGGCGGCACGCGCACGACGTCGCCCGCCTGGAGCTTGTATTCGGGCTTGATCCGACCTTTGTTCACCCGCACTTCGCCTTTGCGCAAAATGCGATAGATCAAGGTCTTGGGCACGCCTTTGAGCCGGGCAAGCAGGAAGTTATCAATTCGTTGGCCGGCATATTCCGGCGAGACCTCAAGCAGTTGAACGCCTGGGGTCGAAGGGGCAGTAGTTGTCATGGCGGCGATGATAACAATTTTTTATGGAATTGAAGCACTTAATCATTGCTGCTATAGTCGCGAACGCCGCCAAAAGTGGCTGGACAGCGGACCAGCGGTCAAAAACCGGCCCTGACCAACGCAATTCACGAGGACGAGAGGCCGTCCTACGGGGCTTTTGCTACGTAACGGTAGAGTTCGCAGGTGTAACGAGCGCAGGTGACATGAGGCCTGAAATACGCCGCAAAGCAGAGTCTTGACTCGCCTTGCGCGCCACATTCACGGCCAGTTCACAAAGTGCAGTCGCCCGCAGACGACCCCGAGCGAGAGCTTCGGAAACAACGCCTAAATGAGCCATGATGCGTGACCTCCCCTTCCGGAGCTCACGGTAAATGCCAACCCGCTGCGGATTCTGCGCGCGGCAGCACCCGAATTATCAGGGATACGTGTAGGGTGGAGATGTACAACCGTCGGACTGTGTAGCACTAGGCTTATATTTAGACGCTTCATCTCGTCCACAGGCGCCGGTTGATTCCTCCTCCTGACTGAGTGCTTGAGTACCAGCAAGCAGGACGCGTCCGTCGCGACTTCGCCATCATTGGGTCGAACTCGCTGGACACTGGAATGGCCCCGCCATCGCCAGGACGCACCTGACACCGACCGTGAGAAGTCGTGTGTGCCGAACGCCGTTTCCGGCAGCCCGGAAACCGACGGTACTACATGAAAAGAATGCTGATTAACGCAACTCAACCCGAAGAGTTGCGTGTTGCACTGGTAGACGGCCAGCGCCTCTACGACCTGGATATCGAATCCGGTGCACGCGAGCAGAAGAAGGCCAACATCTATAAAGGCCGGATTACTCGCATCGAACCAAGCCTTGAGGCTGCCTTTGTCGATTTCGGCTCCGAGCGCCACGGCTTCCTGCCCCTCAAAGAAATCTCCCGCGAATACTTCAAGAAGGCCCCCGAAGGCCGCGTCAACATCAAGGACGTCCTGAGCGAAGGCCAGGAAGTCATCGTCCAGGTCGAAAAAGAAGAACGTGGCAACAAGGGCGCCGCCCTGACCACCTTCATCAGCCTCGCCGGCCGCTACCTGGTCCTGATGCCGAACAACCCACGTGCCGGCGGTATCTCCCGCCGTATCGAAGGCGAAGAGCGCAACGAACTGCGCGAAGCCCTGAACGGTCTGGTCGCACCCGCCGACATGGGCCTGATCGTGCGCACTGCCGGTCTGGGCCGCAGCAGCGAAGAAATGCAGTGGGACCTCGACTACCTGCTGCAACTCTGGACCGCGATCAAGGAAGCCTCGCTGGATCGTTCCGCACCTTTCCTGATCTACCAGGAAAGCAACGTGATCATCCGCGCCATCCGCGACTACCTGCGCCAAGACATCGGCGAAGTGCTGATCGACAGCGTCGAAGCCCAGGACGAAGCCCTGACCTTCATTCGCCAGGTGATGCCGCAGTACGCCAGCAAGATCAAGCTCTACGAAGACAGCGTTCCGCTGTTCAACCGTTTCCAGATCGAAAGCCAGATCGAGACCGCCTTCCAGCGCGTCGTCGAACTGCCGTCGGGCGGCTCCATCGTCATCGATCCGACCGAAGCCCTGGTGTCCATCGACATCAACTCGGCGCGCGCCACCAAAGGCAGCGACATCGAAGAAACCGCCCTGCAGACCAACCTTGAAGCCGCCGAAGAAATCGCCCGCCAGTTGCGCCTGCGCGACATCGGCGGCCTGATCGTCATCGACTTCATCGACATGACCCCGGCCAAGAACCAGCGCGCCGTGGAAGAAAAGGTCCGTGAATGCCTGGAAGCCGACCGTGCCCGCGTACAGGTCGGTCGTATCTCGCGCTTCGGCCTGCTGGAAATGTCCCGTCAGCGCCTGCGTCCATCCCTGGGCGAAAGCAGCGGCATCGTTTGCCCGCGCTGCAACGGCACCGGCATCATCCGTGACGTCGAGTCGTTGTCCCTGGCGATCCTGCGCCTGATCGAAGAAGAAGCCCTGAAGGACCGCACCGCTGAAGTTCGTGCCCAGGTGCCGATCCCGGTGGCCGCGTTCCTGCTCAACGAAAAACGCAACTCGATCACCAAGATCGAACTGCGCACCCGCGCCCGCATCGTGATCCTGCCGAACGACCACCTCGAGACGCCGCACTTCGAAGTGCAGCGCCTGCGTGATGACAGCCCCGAGGCCCACACCAACCAGTCCAGCTACGAAATCGCCGCGGCCGCCGCCGAAGTCGAAGACGTCCAGCCAGCTGCCGCCACCCGCACCCTGGTTCGCCAGGAAGCGGCGGTCAAGACCGCGCCGGCCCGTGCCAACGCTCCGGTCCCGACCGAAGCCGCCGCACCGGTTGCCGCCCCGGCCGCAGCCCCGGAACCTAGCCTGTTCAAAGGCTTGGTGAAGTCCCTGGTCAGCCTGTTCGCCACCAAGGAAGAGCCTGCTGCACCGGCCGTTGTCGCCAAGCCTGCCGCTACCGAGCGTCCGGCCCGCAATGAAGAACGCCGCAACGGTCGCCAGCAGACCCGCAACCGCAACGGTCGTCGCGACGAAGAGCGCAAGCCGCGCGAAGAACGTGCTCCGCGTGAAGAGCGCGCACCCCGTGAGCCGCGTGAAGAGCGTCAACCACGCGAAGCCCGTGAGGAAGTTCCAGCGGTAGCCCGCGAAGAACGCGCACCGCGTCCGCCTCGCGAAGAGCGCCAGCCACGCGCACCACGTGAAGATCGCAAGCCGCGTGGCGAGCGTGAAGAACGTGTTCGCGAACTGCGCGAGCCTCTGGACGCCGCACCGGCTGTTGCAGCGACGCCTGCGACTCCGGCAGCAGAACGCCCGGCTCGCCAGCCTCGCGAAGAGCGTGCACCGCGTCCGCCGCGTGAAGAGCGTCAGCCGCGCGCCGAGCAGGCAGCCGCCGAAGCCAGCGAAGAGGAAGTACTGAACACAGAGGAGCAGTTGCAGGAAGACGGTCAGGACAGCGCCGAGGGCGATCGTCCACGTCGTCGCTCCCGCGGCCAGCGTCGTCGCAGCAACCGTCGCGAGCGTCAACGCGATGCCAACGGCAACGTGATCGAAGGCTCGGAAGAGTCCGAAGCCGGCGAGAACGCCGAAGCGCCTAGCGCTGCCGACCTGGCCGCCGGCCTGGCCGTCACCGCGGCAGTTGCCAGCAGCGCGATCAGCGCCCCAGCCGAGGCCCAGGCACACGAGCAGGCCGAACGGGCCACCGCTGCGGTGGAAGAGGCAGCGGTCGAAGCGCCAGTTGTCGAAGCGACCACTCCGGTAGAAATCACTGCTTCGCCAGAAGTGGAACTCGCACCGGTTCGTGAAGCCGAGCCGCAAGCCGAAGCCGCCGCCGAGCCTGCCCCGGTCGTCGAGCAGCCGGTGGTAGCCGCTGAACCTGCCGTTGAAGTTTCTGCCGTCGAAATGCCTGCCGAGGAAACCGCACCAGAGCCAGTACGCGAAGAGCAGACCGCTTTCAACTGGAACGCAGAGCCAGCCGCACCAGCGCCGGTTGCTGAACCTGAGCCGGTGGTAGCCGTCGAACCGCAAGTGGTCGAGCCTGCGCCAATGGTCGAGGCGCCTGTGGTTGCCGAAGCAGTGGTTGCCGAAGCCCCAGCCCCGGTTGAAGCGCCTGCACCGGGCAGTGCCCTGACCCCTAACGGCCGCGCCCCGAACGATCCACGCGAAGTGCGTCGTCGCAAGCGTGAAGCCGAGCGTCTGCAGAAGGAAGCTGAACTGGCCGCCGCAGCTGCCACTCAAGCGCCTGCCGCCGAACCGGCTCCGGTCGTGGAAGAAGACGCCGAGGCAGCCCCTGCCCCGGTAGCTGAAGCCCCGACTGAATCGGCCCCGGTGATCGACGAACCTCAGCACGCCGCTGAAGAAGAAGTCGCTCCGCGTCACACTGAAGCCCTGGAAAAAGAGCACGAGCCTAAACCTCACGCCTGATTCCACCGCCCAGTAAAAAGCCCCGCCTGGTGATGCCAGGCGGGGCTTTTTTATGCCTTCGATTTGCAGGTCCCTATGAGAACCTGGCACGAGATTTATATCCGCTGAAAAACCCATGTGGGAGCGAGCTTGCTCGCGAAGGCGGTGGATCAGCTTGCATCACTGTTGAATATCAGACCGCTTTCGCGAGCAAGCTCGCTCCCACAGGGGAATTGCAACCACCATAAACTTTACAATCCTTCAAGAAATCTATCTGAAGATCAGTGCCTCCGGCACATCAATGTCCCAGGTCACACCAGGATCGTCCACCGACACCTCGACGACTTGCGCCCCGGCGAATAACACCTTCGCACCACGGTCACCGGACAACGCCATTAACTGCGGGCCAAACCCACGACCAAATCCCACCGGATGCCCATACTCCCCGGCAAGAACCGGCACGCTGATGCCATCCTCGCGAATCCCTGCCACGACCGTTTCGATGCTCGACGGCAGGATAAACGGCATGTCGCCCAGCACGATCAGCCACCCAGCCACATCCGGACAGGCTCGGACGCCGGCGGCAATACTATCTCCCAGTCCCGGTGAATCCAGCTCGACAAAATCGCATCCATAGGCCTGGGCCATGCGAATGGCTTGCGGACGGTCATTGCGGGTGACCAGCACGCGCTTGTCCAGGGAGGCCGGCAGATTGACCAGCACGTGCTCGATCACCGAGCGCACCGCGCCGTCACGGCCTATGCAATCCGCCAGCAGCTTGTCCTTGTCGGCCCCGGCGACCTGACGGAAACGGCGGCCCGAGCCCGCCGCGAGGATGATCACGCCAATGGACTCAGACATACCCTTCCCTCCTGGACTACAGCGGTTTCTTTTGACGCAATTCGACGCCATTCTTGATCGCGACGATTTCCGCCAGCAGCGACAAGGCGATTTCCGCCGGGGTGTGGCTGCCGATGTGCAAGCCGATGGGCCCGTGCAGCCGCTCGATGGCTTGTGCTGACAAGCCTAGCTGAGCGAGGTTGTCCCGGCGCTTCTGACTGTTGACCCGTGAGCCGAGGGCGCCCACATAAAAAGCCCTGGAATCCAGGGCGGTGAGCAAGGCCATGTCGTCCAGGCGCGGGTCATGGGTCAGGGCAACGATCGCGGTGCGCTCATCGGTCTCGATGTTCAGCACCGCCTCGTCGGGCATGCCCGGAACAAAGCGGCCATGCTGCTCTTCCCAACCGTAGACGAATTCCTTGCGCGGGTCACAGATCAACACCTCGAAATCCAGCAACCGGGCCATTTCCGCGACGTAACGCGACAGCTGTCCGGCGCCGATCAGCAACAGCCGCCAGCGCGGGCCATAAATCGCCCGCAGCTTTTTGCCATCGAACACCAAGGCATCGCTTTTGCTCGCTGGTGTCAGCACCACAGCGCCGGTCGCGATGGTCAATTCCCGGGCAACTATTTCGTGGGCCTCGCACCGCGCCAGCAACTCCGCGACCCAGCCTGGATCGCCGACTCGCTCCTCTGTCAGGCGCAAGGTGCCGCCGCACGGCAAGCCGAAACGCGCCGCTTCCTCGCGGGTGACACCGTAGGTGATGAGCTGCACGGGCGGGCCATCCGCCGGAATCCGGCCGTCGTGCAGCCGGGCGATCAGGTCATCCTCGACACAACCGCCCGATACCGAACCGATCACTACGCCGTCTTCGCGCAGGGCCAGCATAGCCCCCGGAGGTCTCGGCGCGGTGCCCCAAGTCTGGACCACGGTGAACAGCACCACCCGCTGCCCGGCGCGACGCCATTCCAGCACGCTGCGCAGCACGTTCAGATCAACGCTGTCCATCAGGCTTTGGCCTGCTGCCAGCCTTGCAACTGGTAACGCACAGGCAGATCACGGATGCGCTTGCCGGTGGCGGCGAAGATTGCGTTGCACAATGCCGGCGCGATCGGCGGCACGCCCGGTTCACCAACGCCCCCCAGCGGCACTTCGCCCGGCGGAGTGACCAGGTGCACGGCTACTTCCTTGGGTGCCAGGGACATGCGCGCCACTTCATACATGTGGAAATTGTCCTGCTGGACCTTGCCGTCCTTGAAGCTGATTTCCCCGACCATCGCGTTGCCCAGGCCCATCACGCAGGCGCCTTCGAACTGCGAGCGGATACGCTCGGGATTGATCTGCGGCCCACAGTCCACGGCAATGTCCGCCTTGTGCACGATTATCGTGCCGTCATCCTTGACCTCGACCTCAATTGCCGCGGCCACATAGGTGACGAAGCTGTAGTGCACCGCCAGCCCCAAGCCTCGGCCCTTGGGCAATTCACGGCCCCAGCCAGCGGCCTTCGCGGCAGTCTCCAGCACGGTGCGGATCCGCGCCGTATCGATGGGATAACGCTCGGGCGATTCGCCGTAGTTCCAGCTGTCGTTCTGGCTGTTGGGGTTGATCCTGCGGTCCGGGCCGAGCAACTTCAGATGGTACTTGAGCGGGTCCTGGCCGGCCTTGTGGGCCAGTTCGTCGATGAAGCTCTGGATCGCAAAACCATGGGGAATGTTCGACACCGAGCGATACCAGCCAACGCGGGTGTGGGCCACCGCCTCGGGGTTCTCCAGGCGCAGGCTGGGAATGGCATAGGCCATGTTGGTCACGCCCATGCCCACTTCGAACGGCGCTTCGTGGGTCATGCCCGGCGCGAACAGCGCGGTGATGGTTGGGGCCACGGTGCGATGCAGCCAACCGGAGGGCAGCCCGTCCTTGTTCAGGCCGGCCTTCAGGTATTCGGCCGATACGGTATGGAAATACGAGTGATGAATATCGTCCTCGCGGGTCCATTGCACCCGAACCGCCTGGCCGGGGAATTCCTTGGCGAGCACCGCCGCCTCGACGACGAAATCGGGTTTGGACTTGCGTCCGAAACCGCCGCCCAGCAACGTGATGTTTATCGTGACTTTGTCGAAAGGGATGCCCAGGCGTTCGGCGACGCGCTCGCGGGTGACCTGGGGTGCCTGGCTCGGTGCCCAGGCTTCGCATTGACCGTCCTTGAAGCGGGCGACCGCGACCATCGGCTCCATCGGTGACTGGGACAGGTGCGGCAGGTAGTAGGCAGCCTCCAACGTCGAATCGGCTTTGGCCAGTGCGTCGTCAAGATCGCCAGTGCTATGCAGGACTTTGCCCGGTTTCAGAGCAGCCGCTTGCAGTTCCTTGCGGTAGGCGATGGAGTCATAGCCGGCGTTCGGGCCATCGTCCCATTCGATTTTCAACGCTTCGCGGCCCTTGATCGCCGCCCAGGTGTTCTTCGCTACCACCGCCACGCCGCCCAGCGGCTGGAACTCAGAGGGCAAAGGGCGTCCTTCGATCTGCACCACCTTGATCACGCCCGGCACCTTCAACGCCGCGCTGCTGTCCACGCTCCTGACCTTGCCACCATAGACCCGTGGGCGGGCCACGACGGCGTAGAGCATGCCGTCGAAATGCACATCGGCACCGAACACCGCTCGGCCGTTGACAATGTCCGCGCCGTCGATGGCACGGCTCGCTTCCTTGCCAATGTAACGAAACTCCGACGGCTGCTTGAGGCGCAGGCTGTCGCGGGCCGGAACCGGCAAGGCCGCCGCGGCGGCGGCCAACTCGCCATAACCCAGTTCGCGCCCCGAAGGCTGATGCACCACTTTATGCAGTTGCGCACGGCATTCGCCCACCGGCACTTTCCACTGGGTAGCGGCGGCCGATTCAAGCATGGTTCGGGCGGCGGCACCGCAGCGGCGCATCGGCTCGTACCAGTGACGCATGCTGCGCGAGCCGTCGGTGTCCTGGTTGCCGAAGCGCGCCTCATCAGCCGGCGCCTGCCTGACCTTGACGAGCGCCCAGTCGGCGTCGAGTTCGTCGGCCACCACCATGCTCAGGCTGGTGCGCACCCCCTGGCCCATTTCCGAACGGTTGCAGATCACCGTGACGCTGCCGTCGGCGGCAATGCTCACGTAGACCTTGGGGTCGTCGACCGCACCATGGGGCATGCCCTCGGCGCCGAATTTCTTCTCTTCGGCAAAGGCCTCCGGCAGCCCCCAACTGGCGGCCAGCACCAGCACGCCCGTGGCGCTGGCGCCCCTGAGGAAACCCCGACGACTGAGGTTGCTCAGCACAAAATCATTCGGCAAGCGGCTCATGCCTTGGCCTCCTTCAGGTGAGTGGAGGCCTGACGGATCGCGGTCTTGATCCGGTTGTAGGTGCCGCAGCGGCAGAGGTTGCCGACCATGGCCTCTTCGATCTGTTCATCCGTCGGGTTGGGGTTGGTCTTGAGCAATGCCGTGGCGGACATGATCTGCCCGCCCTGGCAAAAACCACACTGGGCCACGGCGGTGTCCAGCCAGGCCTTCTGTACCACCTGGCCGACCGGGTCGACGTGAAGCGCGTCGATGGTGCTGATGTTCTGGCCCTTCACCGAGCCGATCGGCGTGATGCAACTGCGCGCCGGGGCGCCATCGATGTGGATCGTGCACGCGCCGCACAGGCCCATGCCGCAGCCGAACTTGGTGCCGTTGTAACCGGCCACATCGCGGATTGCCCACAGCAGCGGCATGTCCTCGGTGACATCCAGTTGATGATCTGTTCCATTGAGTTTCAGGGTAATCATGGGCACGCCCGCATTCGTTTCGAGTTATGGGGGTCGAGCAATCTGCCGTTTGGTGATCGGTTCGGTGTCGCAGACTGGCTCAGGCTGATCCGGCTCTCTTGTGCACACGTCAACAGCGTCTGCACCGGGCCTTGGGGATGCGTATGCTCGCATCGTCAGCCAATTAAATTAACCCAGGAACAAGCAAAACGCCCTGCACAATCCTGCACGAATGAGCGTGTGCAGGTCATGCAGGGCGTTTTTTGTTCACGCAGGGCCAAGCGCCCGTCAGTACCGATTCGGCTCCATCTCCAGATCGACCTGGAAACGTTCGGCAATGTCCTTCTGGATCCGTTGAGCCAGGTCCAGCAATTGCAGGCCCGTGGCGTTGCCATAATTGACCAGCACCAGTGCCTGCAACTTGTGCACGCCAGCGTCGCCCTCGCGAAAGCCCTTCCAGCCGGCCCGTTCGATCAGCCAGCCGGCAGCGATTTTCATCTGCCCCCCAGGCTGTGGATAAGCCACCAGGTCGGGGTATTGCAGCTTGAGATGGGCCACGTGGGTGGCGTGCACCAACGGGTTCTTGAAGAAGCTGCCGGCGTTGCCGAGTACGGCGGGGTCCGGAAGTTTTTCGCTGCGGATGCTGCAAATCGCCCGGCTGACGTCCGAAGGCGTTGCCTGATCGATGCCTTGCTCGCTCAGGCGCTGGCGGACCGGGCCGTATTCCAGGTGCAGATGCGCGACACGACTGAGGACAAAACGTACCCGCAGGATCAGCCAGCGTCCCGCCTGCTGCTTGAACAGGCTGTCGCGGTAGGCGAAGGCGCATTCTTCAAGAGTGAAGTCGCGCAACTCGCCGTTATGGCGATCCAGCGCGGTAAGGCCGGCGAAGACATCCTTTATCTCGACGCCGTAGGCACCGATATTCTGCATCGGTGCCGCCCCTACCGTACCGGGAATCAGGCTGAGGTTCTCCAGCCCCGACCAACCTTGCGCCAGCGTGTGCTGGACAAAAGGATGCCAGGGCTCCCCGGCCTCGGCCTCGATCACCACGCGTTCGCCGTCGTCGCTGAGCAGGCGGATCCCCCGACTGGCCATGCGCAACACCAGCGCGTCGATGTCGTCGGTCAATAGCAGGTTGCTGCCGCCGCCGATCACCAGCAACGGCAGATCATGCCCGGCGGCATAGACCAGCGCCTCGCGGACATCGGCATCGCTGTGGGCCTCGGCGAACAACCGTGCGGCGACGTCCACGCCAAAGCTGTTGAACGGCTTGAGGCTGACACCGGCCTGGACATGCAAGGTCATAACCGCCCCCTCACTTCGATGACCAGACGATCCGTGGCCTGTTCGATCAGGTCGAGCACCTGCTCGAAACCCTGTTCGCCGTCGTAGTACGGATCTGGGACATCATCGAGCTCAGCCTCGTAGCGACGCAGGAACAGATCGAGCTCGGCCTTGCCACTGGCCGGTTGCAGTGCCTTGAGGTTGCGCAGGTTGTTGCTGTCCATCGCCAGGATCAGGTCATAGGCGGCGAAATCGGCCCGGGTGACTTGCCGGGCCCGCTGGGCCGACAGATCGTAGCCACGTCGCAGGGCCGCGGCCATGCTGCGTTTATCCGGGGCCTTGCCGACGTGCCAGTCACCGGTACCGGCAGAGGCGACTTCCACTTGCCCCTCCAGCCCGGCTTCGCGCAGCTTATGGCGCAAAATGCCTTCGGCGGTGGGCGACCGGCAAATGTTGCCAAGGCAGACGAACAGAACCCGCATCAAGCCTCCAGCAGGCGACGAACGCGCTCGAGGTCTTCGGGGGTGTCTACACCGGTTGGCGGCGCAATCAGCGCATCGGCGACATGGATCCGCACGCCATGCCACAACGCTCGAAGTTGCTCGAGGGCTTCGGTGTTTTCCAGCCAGCAGGGGCCCCAAGCGACGAAGTCCTGAAGGAAACCGGCGCGGTAGGCATAGATGCCGATATGGCGACGGTACGGCACGCCTTCGGGCAACACGTCGCGGTCCTGAGCGAATGCCTCTCGGGCCCAAGGCAAAGTGGCACGACTGAACGTCAGCGCCAGGCCGTTGAGGTCGCTGACCACCTTGACCACGTTGGGATTGAACAGGGTCTGCACGTCCTCGATCGGCTCGGCCAGGGTGGACATGCGCGCCTCTGGGTGCGCCGCCAGGTTCGCGGCGACCTGATCAATCACGCTCGGCGGGATCAGCGGCTCGTCACCCTGCACGTTGACGACGATGGCGTCGGGCGCCAGACCGAGTTTCCCAGCCACTTCCGCCAGGCGGTCAGTACCGGAGTTGTGATCCTCGCGAGTCATCACCACTTCGGCGCCAAAGCCCTGGCAGGCCTCCACGATGCGCGCGTCGTCCGTTGCCACCACCACACGCTGGGCGCTGCTCTTGCAAGCCTGCTCCCAGACATGCTGGATCATCGGCTTGCCGGCGATCAGCAGCAACGGTTTACCGGGCAAGCGCGTGGAGGCAAAGCGCGACGGAATGACAACGGTAAAAGCTGTATTCATTTATCCAGGCGCTCGTCGGTGGTCAGGGTACGGGCTTCGCTTTCGAGCATCACCGGGATGCCGTCGCGAATCGGATAGGCCAGGCCGGCGCCCTTGCTGATCAGCTCGGTCTTGTCGGCACTGAGCTTGAGCGGGCCTTTGCAGACCGGGCAAGCCAGGATGTCGAGCAGTTTGGTGTCCATGAAATTCCCCTGGGTATAACGTTTTAAGGCAAGAGCCGATCCGGCAACAGGCGCATCAGCTGCGTATCGAACCAGGCCTCGAAGGCTGGCGAAGGCGCTGCGTCAACCGCCAGGTACCACCAGTCGGGCGCGGCGAAGGCACGGCATTTGACCGCGTCCTTTTCCGTCATGACCACTGGCAATGACGGTTCGAAATCGAAGGCCTGGGCACTGTATTCGGCATGATCGGCAAACCCGTGCGGTACAGGCCGCCAGTGTAGCGTTTCGAGGGTCTTGAAGAAACGCTGGGGGTTGCCGATGCCGGCCACGGCATGCAGAGCCTGGCCGGGTGGGAAATGGTTGAGGGGGCGCCGCTCGCCGCTGGCCAGATTGATCAGCGCGGTCGGCCGCAACTCGAACGCGAAGCCATCCTCGCGATCGACGCTGGCGCCGTTGAACAGCACGGCGTCGACCGAGCGCAGGCGCTCCACCGGCTCGCGCAACGGACCGGCCGGCAGGCAACGGCGGTTGCCCAGGCCACGGGCGCTGTCGATCAATACCAGTTCGAGGTCACGGGCCAGGCGGTAATGCTGCATACCATCGTCGGACAGGATCAGGTCCAGCGGCTCGGCGTCCAGCAGCGCCCGGACAGCGCGGCTGCGATCAGGATCGATTATCAACGGCACGCCGCTGCGCTGGACGATGAGCAGCGGTTCGTCGCCCGCGATGTCGGCGCCCTGCTCGGCCTCGACTCGCCATGGCAATTGCGGCGGCCTGGCGCCGTAACCCCGGCTGACCACGCCGACCCGTAGGCCACTGCGCTGGCAATGCTCGATCATCCAGAGGATCAATGGCGTCTTGCCGGTGCCGCCGACGGTAATGTTACCCACCACAATCAGCGGCACCGGCGGCTGGTAGATCTCGCCCTCGCCCGCCAGGAAGCGCTCGCGCTTGCCGATCACTACGCGTCGGTACAGCCATTCAAGCGGGCGCAGCAGCACCAGGGCGGGATGCCCCTTGTACCACGCGGCAAGCAATCGATCGGACATGGCCATCAAGGTGCCGGCGCCGCCTCGATCGTGGTCATGCGCAGGTGGCTGAAGCCGAGCTTGCCAGCCGCGTCCATGGCGGTGATGACCGATTGGTGAGGCGTCTTGCCGTCGGCGCTGATGGCCAGCGGCAGGTTGGTATCACCGCCGGACTCCCTCTGCAGCGCCTCGATCAGGCTCGCCAGGTCGCTCTTGGGCAACAACTGGTTGTTCACCGAGAACGCGCCCTCGGCGCTGATGGTGACTTCCAGGTTTTTCAACTGCTGGTCCTCGGCCGGCGAGCCACTCACCGCTTGCGGCAGCTCAACCTTCAACTGGGTTTCCCGGGTGAAGGTGGTGGTCACGACGAAAAACAGCAGCAGGATGAACACCACGTCGATCAGCGACGCCAGGTTGATCTCGATATTTTCCCGTGGTTTGCGGCGGAATTTCACTTCTTGCCCCCGGCCAGGTCCACGTCACGGTCGCCCTGCACCACCTCGACCAGCTTGATGGCTTCCTGCTCCATGCCCACCACCAGCTCGTCGACGCGGCGCTGCAGGAAGCGATGGAAGAACACGGCCGGGATGCCCACCATCAGGCCCGCGGCGGTAGTGATCAGTGCTTTGGAAATACCGCCCGCCAGCACGGCGGCGTTGGTTGTCATGCCGGAACCGGTGAACGCGCTGAAAATGTCGATCATACCCAGGACCGTGCCCAACAGGCCCAGCAATGGCGACATGGCCGCGATGGTCCCAAGGGCATTGATGTAGCGCTCCAGGTCATGAATGACGCGCGCGGCGGCCTCCTCGATGCACTCCTTCATGATCTCGCGACCATGCTTGGAATTCGCCAGGCCTGCCGCGAGGATCTCCCCCAGCGGCGAGCTGGCTCGCAGCTCCTTGAGCTTGTCCTTGTTCAGCTGCTTGTCCTTGATCCAGACCCAGACCTGCCCGAGCAGATGCTCCGGGGTCACGCGGCTGGCCCGCAGGGTCCACAGGCGTTCGGCAACGATACCCAGTGCCGCGATGGAACTCAGAATGATCGGCAACATCATCCAGCCGCCGGATTTGACCAATTCCCACACAGTGACAGCCCCCTCGAAAAAGTGCGCCACTTTATCATACAGACTCGCTGTGCAGGCCCGCCCTGCCGACAACACGGCAAGAACGCTGCGCCAGATCAATGCTCCGACGCTGGCCCGGCAGGCGGCGGATCACGCCAGTAACGGCGGATGCCCGCCTGCCCAAGCGCAGGCGTAAAGGCGCCGAGTTGCAGACGAATGGCACCTTGTTCGGCACTGTCGTAGATCGCCATGCCCAAGCGTCGATAACGCTCCATCACCCACGGATGGGGATGGCCGAACGCATTGTTGCGCCCCCGGGAAATCAATACCGAATGGGGCTCGAGGCGCGCCAGCAGCGCCATCGACGATGAGCTGCGGCTGCCATGGTGCGGCGCTGCCAGCCACTGGGTCGGCATCGCCAAGGGACTGTCGAGCAAGGCCCGTTCGGCATGGGTATCGATATCTCCGGTCAGCAGCAACCGCTCGCCACCGGCCTCGACCAGCAAGACACAGGATTTCTGGTTGCTCTCGACAGCCGATGCCCAGCGCCACAGTTCGAACCTCACCCCGTCCCATTCCCAGCTTTCGCCGCTATTGCACGCCCCCGCCTGCAGATCGACGGGCAGCGCCTCGGGATCGCCGCTGACCACCCGACGGGTCGGCAATCCCTTGCGTACGGCTTGTGCACCGCCGGCGTGATCGGCATCGGCGTGACTGAGCAGCAGCATGTCCAAGGTACGCACACCGAGCCTGTGCAAGGTCGGCACCACCACGCGCTCGCCCGCATCGGCGTCGCCAAAACGCGGCCCCGCGTCATAAAGCAAGACGTGCCGCTGGGTGCGCACGAGGATCGCCAGCCCCTGGCCGACGTCCAGTTGCCAGATTTCGGCTTGCCCGTGGGGTACTTCTTCCCGTGGGGGAAAAACCATCAGCATCAGCATCGGCCAACCCAGGATCCGCAGCGGTACGCCCTTGGGCACCAACAGCAGCGCAGTGCCGAGCGCCGCCACGCACCAGGCCCACAGCGGCACCGCGGGAGGCACCCAGGCTGGCATCTGCCCGGCTGCCAGCGCGAGCGCCTTGAACAGCAGATCGAGCAAGCCGCCGGCAATCCAGAGAAGGCTCTCGCCTATGTAAGGTATCGGTAGCAACGCGGTGCCAAGCAAGGCCGAAGGCAACACCAGCAGACTGACCCAGGGCACCGCCAGCAGATTGGCCAACGGACCGCTGAGGCTGACCGGCAGCCCGAGGATCAAGAGTAGCGGGCACAACCCGAGAGCAATCAACCACTGGGCGCGGGTCCAGGTCTGCCACCAACGCCAGGGGCCCAGGCGACCGCCGAAGGTAAACATCAGAATGGCCACCGCGGCGAACGACAACCAGAACCCCGGCCGCAGGCTCGCCAGCGGATTGAGCAGCAGCACTGCCAGGAGCGCCAACAGCCAGGCTTTCCAAGGATCGGCCTGGCGAAAGCGCAAGCGCCACAGCAGCACCAGTCCGATCATCACACAGGCCCGCCGCACCGGCACTTCGAAACCGGCGAGCAGGCCGTAACCCAGCGCCGCGGTGAACGCCAGCACGCACGCCCAAGGCAGCCATGGCAACCACGCCGGCCAGACACCATGACGCGCCGCGCCGGCGACCAGCAGGTATACGAGGCCGGCGAACAGGCCGATGTGCTGCCCGGAAATGACCAGCAGATGGATCGTGCCGGTGTCTTGCAGCACCTGCCAATCTTCGCGACTCAACCCGGAGCCATCGCCAAGGACCAATGCCATCAGCGCCCCGGAACGCCCTTGGGCATCGACTTTCGCCAATGCCTGGCGCACCCCGTCGCGCCAGGCGCCCTGGGCCGGTTGCAGGCGTCGCCCTTGCTTGACGCTGCCGGTCGCGCCAATGCCGCGGCTCAACAGCCACGCCTCATAGTCGAAGCCATGGGGATTGAGCAGCCCCGCGGGTCGCTTGAGCTTTACCGCCAGGCGCCATTTCTCACCGCTGCTGACCGGCGGCCCACCATACCAGGCCAGGCGCATCGAGGTTGGCAAGCGCGTGCGCCTTGACTGGATATCGGCCAACTCGAAACGCACCGTTCCATCGCCGTGTTGCGGCAAACCGACGACCCGCCCTTCGACCCAGCGCGTCTCGCCGTCCAGTGCGAAGGGCAACCGTCCGTCCAGTGCATGGTGTGCGGCGAGGCTCGCCCAGACCAGCCCGAAGAGGAAGCAACCCGCCGGGTACAGGCGAAACGGCAGTACCATCAACGCCAGCGTCGCCATGGCTGCGATCAGCCATGGCGACGGCAGTACCGGTAGAAAAACCGGGGCCAGCAGCCCCAGTGCAAGCGCGACCATTGCCGTGCGCATAAGCCCATCCTTGAGAGTCCCTCTCCAGGCTTAGCCGGTGCGGGGCACCGTGGGCGTTAACAATTGTCACAAAGTCTGAATCTCCCGGTTGTAGAATCCGGACATACTTGCGGCCTTACTGCTTTGACCCGACCGAGAAGCCTTATGCCCCGGCGATTATTCAAACGTTACATGCCTGACCCCGCGAGCATTCGGGAACATAAATCCTTACGCTTTCTCGGCACCCTGCTGCACGATCCCAACCTCTGGCACCTCAATCGTCATTCGGTGGCGCGGGCGATGGCCGTTGGCCTGTTCGCCGCTTTTCTGCCGATACCGCTGCAAATGCTCCTGGCCGCCGCGCTGGCCGTCACGGTTCGCGGCAACATCCCGATCGCGGTAAGCCTGGTCTGGCTGACCAACCCCATCACCATGCCTGCGGTATTCTTCTGCACCTATCAGACCGGCGCCTGGCTGATGGACGTTCCAGCCCGGACGCTGCCGGACGAATTGACCTGGGAGTGGATCACCAACCAGCTGTCAACGTTGTGGCAGCCGTTTTTGCTGGGGTCGGTAGTCACTGGGTTGGTGCTTGGAGTCTTGGCTTATTTCGTCACCATGGCGTATTGGCGATGGTGGGTTGCCAGGCAGTGGCGGCGGCGCAAGCGCAGCCGGATGAGAGAAAAGCTGGACTGACCGCGTTTCACCCCCAGACACGACATTCGGGGGTGATCCGAAGCCCTTGTGGGAGCGAGCCTGCTCGCGAAGAGGCCATCACATCCGACATCTGCATCGGATGATGTTCAGCCTTCGCGAGCAGGCTCGCTCCCACAGGTACGACACTTCAGACACGGACAGTGTCAGGTACGCATCCCTCGCCCACTCACCAGCAACCGTGCACAGCTCACATAAAGCACCACGGTCGCCACTAGCATGAAGGTAATTGCAATACTGATGCGAATGTCCGAAACGCCAAGGATCCCGTAGCGGAAAGCATTGACCATATGCAGCACCGGGTTGGCCAGCGATACGGTCTGCCAGAACGGTGGCAGCAGGGAAATCGAGTAGAACACCCCGCCCAGATACGTCAGCGGCGTGAGCACGAACGTCGGGATGATGGAGATGTCATCGAAGTTTCGCGCGAACACCGCGTTGATGAAGCCCAGCAGCGAAAAGATCGTCGCCGTCAGGACCACCACCAGGATCGTCACCCCCAGGTGATGCACCTGCAGATTAGTGAAGAACAGCGACAGCAGCGTCACGATCAGGCCGACCGCCAGCCCGCGCAGCACGCCGCCCAGGGTGAAGCCGATCAGGATCGTATGGGGTGAAACCGGTGAAACCATCAGCTCTTCGATGGAGCGCTGGAACTTGCTGCCGAAGAAACTCGATACCACGTTGCCGTAGGAGTTGGTGATCACCGACATCATGATCAGCCCCGGCACAATGTAGTCCATGTACGTGAAACCGCCCATGTCGCCGATCTGCCGGCCGATCAGGTTACCGAAAATCACGAAGTACAGGACCATGGTGATCGCCGGGGGCAGCAGGGTCTGCGGCCAGATCCGCATGAAGCGCCGGACTTCACGATAGACAATGGTATTGAGGGCGATGAGGTTGGGGCGCAGTTCCGAACTCATACTCATACCGCCACCTTCGCCAGGTTTTTTTCCACCAGGGACACGAACAACTCCTCAAGGCGATTGGTCTTGTTGCGCAGGCTCAGCACTTCGATGTTTTGCACGGCCAGCTGGGTGAACAGCCCGGTGATACCAGCGGACTTGTCGACCTGGACTTCCAGGGTATGGCCGTCGAGCAGGCGAGCCGGATAACCCACCAGCTGCGGCGCGGCGCTCAGGTCATGCTTGAGATCCAGCAGGAAGGTTTCCACATGCAGCTGACTCAGCAACTGCCGCATGCTGGTGTTCTCGACGATGGTGCCGTGGTCGATGATGCCGATGTTGCGGCACAGCTGCTCGGCCTCTTCCAGGTAATGCGTGGTGAGGATGATGGTGATGCCTTTCTGGTTCAGCTCCGTGAGGAAGGTCCACATCGAACGACGCAGCTCGATGTCCACGCCGGCGGTGGGTTCGTCGAGGATCAGCAGGCGCGGTTCATGCACCAGCGCGCGGGCAATCATCAGGCGTCGCTTCATGCCGCCGGACAACGAACGGGACGGCACATCGCGCTTGTCCCACAAGCCGAGCTGGGTCAGATACTGCTCGGCGCGCTCGTTGGCGATCTTCGGCGGGATGCCGTAGTAGCCGGCCTG
Organism: Pseudomonas sp. R3-56; assembly: GCF_051132075.1. Taxonomy (NCBI): domain Bacteria; kingdom Pseudomonadati; phylum Pseudomonadota; class Gammaproteobacteria; order Pseudomonadales; family Pseudomonadaceae; genus Pseudomonas; species Pseudomonas sp. R3-56. The sequence continues at coordinate 4,500,190 of NZ_CP071657.1, forward strand.
GGTCACGACGATGTCGAAGGTCTTTTCGAACTGGTTGAAGTTGAATTCCTGGGGCACCACGCCGATGCAGCGCTTGAGCGCGGCGGGCTCGCGGTCCAGGTCATGGCCGAAGACGTTCACCGTCCCGCCGGATTTGTTCACCAGCGTGGAAAGAATGCCGATGGTGGTGGATTTGCCGGCACCGTTGGGGCCCAGCAAGGCAAAAAAATCACCTTCGGCGACATCCAGATCGATACCACTCAGGGCCTGGAAACCGTTGCCGTAGGTTTTGGTTAGCTGCCGTATGGACAGAGCGGAACTCATATCGGATTACGCACCAAGAAGGGGAGGAAGAAGAATAGATAAGGGCCGGCGGCAAGCAATACAACCACGGCGCATGAAGGCAATGGTGCGTGGCGTCGCCGCACAAGTACAGTGAAGTGTGTCGATAGTAAGTATTAAGTCAACGCGGTCATGACGGCCTTGCGATAAGCCGGACGCTGCTGGAGCCGCGCGTACCAGGCCTCCAGCCGAGGCAATGCGGCGCGCTCGATGGGCATCTCGAACCAGGCATAAATGAAACTGCCCAAGGGAATGTCGCCCATGCCGATTTCGTCACCGCAGAGGTAAGGCTGTTCGCCCAGGGCTTGCTCCACCATTGCCAGCAACTGGTCGCACTCCTTGATTGCCGCATTGATGGCCGGCCAGTCCTGCTGCTCGGCCGGGGTGCGCAGCACGCCCCAGAACACCGTGCGAAACGGAGCGGCAAAGCTGGACGTGGTCCAGTCCATCCATTTTTCAGCGCTGGCCCGGGCCTGTATGTCATCGGGATACCAGGCCGAGCCTGAGGCATGGCGAGCCGCCAGGTAACGCACGATGGTATTGGATTCCCAGAGCACGAAGCCGTCGTCTTCTATCATCGGAACCCGGCCGTTGGGATTTTTCGCGCGGTACCCGGGCGTATCCACCACGCCAAACGCGCCGCCCGCGTCGATGGCCTCGTAGGCCAGCCCCAGCTCTTCGGCACACCACAGCGCCTTGCGCACGTTCGACGAATTCTTCCGACCCCAGATCTTCAGCATCACGGCTTCCTCAATGGATAAATGCCGCAGCAGCATACGCCGGATCAACCGCGACTCAAATCACCCCTGCACGTCGCCGAGCAATAACGGCGTTTCAGCCAAACAATGGCGTTTTCTCACCTGACCAACGAACGATTTCCTACCGGTGTTGCCAACCAGACTGGCGCAATGCATCCAAGGTTTCCCACGAAATCAATCACATCGCGCCGACCGCCGGTTTTACAGAGGACGTCTAAGCTCTGAGGGTCGGTCTTGCCCTGGTTCACGGAGGATTATTTATGCTGTTGTTGTGGATACTGGTTCTGGTCGTCGGGATAGCCTGGCTGGCTCACCGCCGCACCGCCCCGCTGCCAGCGCTGGGCATCGTTGCGGTCTACCTGTTGGCGATGGGGATCTTCAGCCATGCGCCCGGGTGGCTGCTGCTTGTCCTATGGCTGGTACTTGCCGCCGTTGCAGCCCCGCTGTTGCTACCTGACCTGCGCCGCAGATATTTCAGCGCGCCGATGTTCGACTGGTTCCAGAAAACCTTGCCACCGATGTCCGAGACCGAGCGCGATGCCATTGATGCCGGCACGGTGTGGTGGGACGGGGAATTATTCAGCGGCCGGCCGGACTGGGACATGCTGCTGGCCTACCCAAAAGTGAAACTGACTGACGAAGAGCAGGCATTTCTCGACGGTCCAACCGAAGAACTCTGCGCGATGGTCAGCGACTGGCAGATCGGCCAGGCCATGGACCTGCCGCCCGAAGCCTGGGCCCATATCAAGGAACATGGTTTCTTCGCCCTGATCATTCCGAAGGAATACGGTGGCAAGGGGTTTTCCGCCTACGCCCATTCCCAGGTAGCGATGAAACTGGCGACCCGCAGTGGCGACCTGGCGTCCACCGTGATGGTCCCCAACTCCCTCGGCCCGGCGGAACTGCTGCTGCACTACGGCACCGATGAACAACGCAACCATTATCTGCCGCGACTGGCCCGGGGCGACGATATTCCCTGCTTCGCCCTGACCGGGCCGCTGGCCGGCTCCGATGCGGGGGCGATGCCCGACACCGGGATCATTTGCAAAGGCGAATGGCAAGGCCAGGAAACCATCGGCCTGCGCTTGAACTGGGAAAAACGCTACATCACCCTCGGCCCCGTCGCCACCCTCCTCGGCCTGGCCTTCAAAGCCTATGATCCCGACCACCTGTTGGGTGAAGAAGAGGACCTGGGGATCAGCCTGGCGCTGATCCCCACGGATACGCCCGGTGTCAATATCGGCCGCCGTCACCTGCCTCTTGGCGCCGCCTTCATGAACGGACCGAACTGGGGCAAGGACGTGTTCATCCCGCTGGACTTCCTCATCGGCGGCCAGGCCATGCTCGGCAAGGGCTGGATGATGCTGATGAATTGCCTGTCGGTCGGGCGCTCGATTTCCCTGCCAGCGGTAGGGACCGGCGCGGCGAAGTTCACCAGCCTGGTCACCGGCCAGTACGCCCAGGTAAGGGAACAATTCAACGTGCCGTTGTCCGCCTTCGAGGGCATCCAGGAAGCCATGGCACGTATCGGCGGCAATGCCTGGTTGATGGACGCCGCACGCATGCTGACCGCCAACGCGGTGGACCTCGGCGAAAAACCCTCGGTACTCTCGGCCATCCTCAAGTACCACCTGACCGAGCGCGGCCGCGAGTGCATCAGCCACGCCATGGACGTGCACGGCGGCAAGGGCATCATCATGGGGCCGAACAATTACCTGGGCCGCAGCTGGCAAGGTGCGCCGATTTTCATCACGGTCGAAGGCGCGAATATCCTCTCGCGCAACCTGATGATCTTCGGCCAGGGGGCGATTCGCTGCCATCCGTTCGTATTGAAGGAAATGGCCCTGGCAACTCGAGAAGACAAAGACCAGGCATTGGTCGAATTCGACGGGTTGCTGCTCAAGCACATCGGTTTTGCCATCGGCAACGCCGCCAGCACCCTGGTCCTGAACCTCGGCCTGGGGCACTTCGACAACGTGCCGGGCAATGCCCTGGGCCAAGGGTATTTCCGTGCCCTCAACCGGCAGGCGGCGGCATTCGCCTTGCTGGCGGACCTGAGCATGATGCTGCTGGGTGGCGAACTCAAACGTCGCGAACGCCTGTCGGCCCGCCTGGGCGATGTATTGAGCAACCTTTACCTGGCCTCGGCGGCGCTCAAGCGCTATCACGACCTTGACTCGCCAGACCATATGGCGCCGCTGTTTCGCTGGGCCATGGAGGAAAGCCTGGGTCAATCGGAGCGGGCACTGGACGAACTGCTGGTCAACTTCCCGAATCGGCTGCTGGGCGGCCTCTTGCGAGTGGTGGTGTTTCCTTTCGGCCGCCGTCACAAGGGACCGAGCGACAGGCTGGACGCCGAGGTGGCTGGCGTTATCGGCCGCGCCAAGGGCGATCCGACTCTGGAAGAGCTGCTCCAAGGCTGTTATCGCCCGCAGTCGGAAGAGGACCCGGTGGGTGCGCTGCAACATGCTGCCGACCTGCTGGCCGCCGCCCAACCGCTTCATAAAAAGCTCCATGGAGCGCTCAAGCAGGGTCAACTCAGCCCGGCGCCCGGCGAACCTATCATCGATGCGGCCCTGGAGGCGGGTATCCTGCAAGCCGGTGAGGCGCAGACCCTGCGCGCAGCCGAAGCGGCACGCCGCAAGGTCATCGATGTGGATGATTTCGACAAGGAGGAACTGACCCTCGCCGAGGCCAAGGTGCGGTGATGCTGGCAGCGATCTGATCGATAGCATGTAAAAGCGGGCGCAGGAGCTTTATACTCCTGCGCCCGTTTTGCTCTTGAGGACTTATCTCGTGTCCAACGTCGTTGCCGATCACCTCGTCTTGCTTGACCACTTGCGTAGCATCCTGGTCGCCGTGGGTGAGGCCGAACAGGTTCCCGAAGAAAGCCATGCGCTGTTCCTGGAGCGCTTTGACGAATTGCGTGCGCAACTGCCAGTCGACCCGATCGAAAGCCAGTACCTTGGCCAGGACCTGCTGTGCCAGGTGATCGTGCGTTATCCACAAATCGCCCACCTGGTGCCCCGAGACCTGCTGTGGTATTTCGGCGGCGATTGCCTGCACTACATGCCCGACGAAGAGATCGCCCTGTACCAGGCCCTCGAGGAACGTCGTTTCGAAGCCGAGCAAAACGACGAGCCGTTCGACTGGAACCAGGAAAAACAATTGCTGGCCATGTCTGATCAGGACAGCAAGCACTGATTGCAAACAGCACGACCAAGACCCGCATGGCTTAAAAACTCTGCGGGTCTTTTTTTGATCTTTTATCGAGCCAGGTTTGGCAGTGCGCGCGTGGTACTTAGCCTTGAGGGCTGAAAAAGACTTTTTTCACGCGCATAAAAAAAACGCCACTCGATGAGCGGCGTCTTTTTAAATTTGGAGCGGGAAACGAGACTCGAACTCGCGACCCCGACCTTGGCAAGGTCGTGCTCTACCAACTGAGCTATTCCCGCAAATGGCGTCCCCTAGGGGACTCGAACCCCTGTTACCGCCGTGAAAGGGCGGTGTCCTAGGCCACTAGACGAAGGGGACACGCTAACTGGAACACATGGTGTGTATCCCAGTGCCCAAATCCGCATCCGAAGATGTCGGCTCTGGTTTCACTCAGCCCTGCCCGAAAGCAACGCTGTTTAAAATTGGAGCGGGAAACGAGACTCGAACTCGCGACCCCGACCTTGGCAAGGTCGTGCTCTACCAACTGAGCTATTCCCGCATTGGCGTCCCCTAGGGGACTCGAACCCCTGTTACCGCCGTGAAAGGGCGGTGTCCTAGGCCACTAGACGAAGGGGACACACGTACAACATTCACTGCTTATCGCGTTTGGCTGAGTGCTTTACGCTGTAAGTGGCGCGCATTCTATGGATGGATTGGAGGGTCGTCAACCCCCGAATATAAATTTATTTAAATCAATGACTTCGCCCGGTTTGAGGAGGATTCGCGGATTTTCCCCGTCCGCTCTCTGGCGCCTATATTCTGTCGCCCGCCAAGGGGTTATAGTCGCGCCCGACAAATAGTGGCAATGTGCATCTACTCCGCTACGCGCCGCGTGAACAGTACGTCGCCCGTCTAATCGCGTCGCTCGGGCCTATGCGCTTAAAAGCCAAGCCACTACACTCATGACATGCGAACGCTAATAAAGAGGTCTTACCGGTGACACCACTCATGATCACCCTGCTCGTCGTAGCCGGGATCGCACTGTTGATCGCCATTGGCTACATGAACCATGTGGTGGAAAACAACAAGCTGGAAAAGGCCCGCACCAAAGTCGAACTCAACGACCGCTTGCGGCGTTGCGGCGAGCTCACGGAAACCTTCCCCGGCCAGTTGATGACCCCGGCCCTGAAGTTGCTGATGACGCGCCTGGAGATGAATGTCTGCCAGCGCTTGCTCAATCTTGAAAAGTCCAACGCTGCGGTCAAGGCTCGCCTGGATGAACTCTCCGCATTGGCTGCTCAGGGTGAGTCGATTCCGGTAAGCAACCCGCCGGCACCGATACAAACCGAGGCCAAGGCCAAGGATGTGCGGTTTCTGCTCGAAGCGTTGCACGGCCAGATCACCCGCGCCGCGCAGGATGGCTTCCTGCCGCCCAACGAGGCCAAGCGCTGGATCCGTGAAGTGCGGCACCTGCTGGTGCTGCTGCACATCGAGTTCTTTAACAATCTCGGTCAGCAAGCCTTGCAACAGGAGCAACCGGGGCAGGCCCGGCTGGCCTTCGAGCGGGGCGTGCAATACCTGCGCAAACAGCAGGAGCCGCAGGTCTATGCCGAACAGTTGGCCTATCTGGAGAAGCTTCTGGCCCGCGCCAACGCCCAGGTCCTGGCCAGCACCCAGCCGGTCGAGGGCGAGGTTAACCAGTTGACTGAAGGGTTGAAGGAAGACGAAGCGAACGACGAGTGGAAGAAGAAGAAAGTCTACGATTGAGTTCGGACTGATAGGCCGCCCGTTTCTTGTGCAAACACATTTCTCTGTGGGTGGGAGCGAGCCTGCTCGCGAAGAGGCCAGCACATCCAGCATCTCAGTGCCTGACACGCCGCCTTCGCGAGCAGGCTCGCTCCCACAGGGTCTGGTGTCGCACATGATGCAGCGCATACCGAAGATCCAATGTAGGAGCGAGCCTGCTCGCGAAGGCGATCAGTGCAGCCCCACACTCACAACCTGAAATGCCCCACCATCCCCTTCAACTCGCTCCCCAGCTGTGCCAGCTCAATGCTTGAAGCGGCATTGCCCTGCATGGCCATGGACGATTGATCGGCGCTGGCACGGATACTGGTAACACTGCGGTTGATCTCTTCAGCCACCGAACTCTGTTGCTCGGCTGCCGCCGCGATCTGTTGGTTCATCTGCTGGATCAACGACACCGCCGCCGCGATGCTGCCCAGTGCGCTTTCGGTCTGCAGCGCATCGCTGACGGCCATTTTCACCAATTCGCCGCTGCTCTGGATCTGTTGTACGGAGGCCTGTGCGGCCGAGCGCAGGGCGCTGACCAATCGCTCGATTTCCTCGGTGGACTGTTGCGTACGCTTGGCCAGGGCTCGTACCTCATCGGCCACCACGGCAAAACCCCTGCCCTGCTCGCCCGCCCTGGCCGCCTCGATAGCGGCGTTGAGCGCCAGCAGGTTGGTTTGTTCGGCGACGCTCTTGATCACGCTCAGCACCGTGCCGATGTTCTGTATCTCGGCGCTGAGGCTTTCGATGCTGGTGCTGGCCGACGTGGCCGAATCAGCCAGTTGTTCGATACGCACCATGCTCTGGCGCACCACCCGCTGGCCGCTTTCAACCTTGTCGTCGGCGGTCTGGGCTGCTCGCGCGGCCTCTTCGGCGTTGCGCGCCACGTCATGCACGGTGGCGGTCATCTGGTTCATGGCCGTGGCCACCTGCTCGGTTTCCTCCTTCTGGCTGCTGACTTCAAGGTTGGTCTGCTCGGTCACGGACGACAGCGACTGTGCCGAGCTGGCCAATTGCTCGATGCCGGCCTGCAAACCGCTGACGATGCTGCTCAAGCCGGCCGCCATCTGCTGCATGGCCAGCATCAACTGGCCGATCTCATCCCGACGTGTCACATCGACCTTGGCACTCAAGTCACCTGAAGCAATCTGTTGGGCGACGCGAATGACACTGCGCAGCGGCGTAACGATCAGCCGGGTGATGAGCCAGGCAGCGATCAATCCCACCAGCAGGGCCAGGGCCGACGAACCGACGATCATCAGCGAATTTTTCTTCAGCTCCGCCTGCATTGCACTGTCTTCGACGTTGTAGGCCTGGTCGACCCGCGCCACAACCTGGTCGGCACGCTCATGCAATTGCTGGTAGACGGTTTTCTCCTTGGCCAGCAAACCGGTGTATTCGGCCAACTGCTGATTGAATCCGCCGATGTGCCCGGCCACTTCGTTGAGTACGGTCTGGTAACCTGGATCCTTGACCGCGCCCTTGAGTACTTCGGCCAGTTTCATGGCCTGCTCGGCCTGTTCGATGTTGCCTTGCCCAGCGTTCTCCTCGCTGCCTTTACGGCTCTGGTCCAAGCGAACCCGCGCTTCGTTCATGGCCTGCAGCATCAGCCGCGAGACCTCGCTGACCTGGTTGGCCTGCTCGATGAATTCCGCACCGTCCTTGCCTTCGGACTCTTTCAAGGTATAGGCGCCGTCATCAGCCAGACCCGCCTGCAACACATCCAGGTTGTTGGCGACACTGGAAACCGACCAACTGGCCATTTCCAGGGCCAGGTCCTTGCTCTGGCTCAGATCCACAAACTCATCGAACGCCTTGCGATACGCCGCCAGGGCCTGCTCCACATCATTCATCACCGGTACATTGGCAGCCGATTGCGCCTTGAGCTCATTCGCCAGGGCAACCAATGCATCGACACCCTGGCGCAAGGCATCGGCCGTCTTGGGGTCGGAGCGCGAGGCGTATTCCTGCTCAAGCAACCGGACCTTGAGCAACCCGCTGTTGAGGGACGACATCTGTTTCAAACCATCGAAACGCTGACTGATGGTTTGCAGGGACCAGACACCGATGGCCGCCACCAACGCAGTGAGCAGCAACACCAGGAAAAACCCGATGCCCAGTTTTTTCGCCATACCGAGGTTGGCGAAACGTCCTTGCACGGCCGTAATCATTGCGCCCAGTCCTCTGCCAGTGTGTGTTGCTTGCAGATTCGCAACGAGACACCTCGCAACACAAGATGCCTGCGTCGGAATAATGGCAAAAAGCTACAGCCGCGTCGTTTTCAGGACACTTGAGGTCGATCCAGAGCCGTGGCATGGAAAAACGCCAACGCCTTGGGGTCTCGGGCATGGGCCACGTTGATCCGCAACCAGTCAGTGTCGGTGCCTGAAGGACTGAACGCCGTACGCGAGGACAGCTGGATGCCGGAGTACCTGGCCAGACGCTGCAACCTGCCGTAGTCGCAAATGGGCGGGCGCGCCCAAATGAATAGCCCCCCTGCCGGTTTGCCAAAAACTTCCCAGTCGGCCTCGTCGAGCAACTGCAACGTCATGGCCATATCGGCATTCAGCCGCTGCCGCTGGCGCTGGACCAGTTTTCGGTAGGCACCGTTGGCCAACAGATTGGTCAGTACCGCTTCAGAGAATCGCGACCCGCCCATGCTGGTTATTCCCTTGACCTCGCTCAATCGCGCGATAACGCAGGGCCCGGCCACCACGAAGCCGACTCGTAACGAACTGCTGAGGGTTTTCGAGAAACTGCCGAGGTAGATCACATCGGCATCCAGAGCGGCCAGGCGGATTCGCGTCGAACCCTGGAAATCGGCATAGACATCGTCCTCGATAACCAGCATGGCGTGCTCTTTCGCCAACTCAAGCAATCGCTGGGCGACAGCCAGGGAAAGATTGCTGCCGGTAGGGTTGTGGCAGGCACTGTTGATGAACAGGGCGTTGGGGCGATGCATCGCCAACAGACATTCGAGCGCAGCGATGTCCGGGCCGTGCGGTGTTCTCGGCAGTTCGATCATGTCGATCCTGTGCAGCCTGAGCAGGTCGAACAGCTTCGAATAACCCGGGCTTTCCACCACGACGCAGCTCCCTGCTTGCAGCAGTGTGCGCACGATCAGGTCCAGCCCGTGGCTTACCCCCGTCGTGGTCAGGATCAGGTTTTCATCGGCATCGATATCGAACTGTTTCAGGCGCCTGGACAATTGCTCCCGCAGTGCCGGCAGCCCCATCGGCGTGCTGTAGTTGAACAGCCCCGCCATGTCGGTTCGAGAGACCTGGCGGATCGCATAACCAAGGTCATCGCTTTCACGCCAACTCTCCGGCAACCCGCCGCCACCCAACTCCAGTGGCCCTGGCAAACCGTCCCCCAATCCCGCCTGCTGGTCAGAAATGCCCGGCGGCCAAAACTGATCGGCAGGCTCATGCCATGCCAAGGGGCCTGAGGCAACCAGAAAACCTGAGCCATGACGAGAGGCCAGCAGCCCCTGGGCCACCAGCCGCTGGCAGGCTTCGTGGACACTCGCCTGGCTTAGCAGGTTTTCCCGCGCGAGCCGCCGGATCGATGGCAGGCGCGCCCCTGGTGGCACCACACCCTGGCGGATCCGGCTGGCCAGCGCGTCGACAATTTGCTGCACGACAGGCACCAGGGCCTGCCGGTCGATTCTCAACTCCATGAGTAACCAAGCTCCTAAGCGAATGTTTTACGTTCGAAAGAGTTAAGCACAGGGCCGAGTCGGACGATGTAAGCCAAAGACGTGAAAACGCCTGCTTCTCATCCTTTGAAATACATTGGCCGGTCAATCGAGCGCACCTGCCTCCAAAAACGAAGCCCGCATCCAGTGCGGGCTTCGTCCTGCATGCAGGGCTGCAACCATGACGGTCAGAACGCCGTGACCCCGCCGTCCACGGCCAGTGAATGCCCCGTAGTGAATGCCGCCCCGTCGCTGCACAGGTACAGCACCGCGCTGGCGATCTCCTCGACCTTGCCAATACGCCCCACGGGGTGCATCGCATTGGCGAATTCGCCTTTCTTCGGGTCCGCCTCGTAGGCGCGCCGGAACATATCGGTGTCGATGACCGCCGGGCAGACCGCGTTCACACGGATTTTCTTCTTGGCGTATTCGATGGCAGCCGACTTGGTCAGCCCGATCACCGCGTGCTTGGAGGCTGCATAGATGCTCATTTTCGGCGCGGCCCCTAGCCCGGCCACCGAGGCCGTATTGACAATAGCGCCGCCCCCTTGGGCCAGCAGCAACGGCAATTGATACTTCATGCACAGCCAGACGCCTTTGACGTTGACCCCCATGATCGCGTCGAACTCGTCCAGCGTGCCATCGGCCAGCTTGCCCTTCTCGATCTCGATGCCGGCGTTGTTGAATGCGTAATCCAGGCGACCGTAGGCACTGATCACCTCGTCCATCAGACGTCGCACATCGCTTTCCACGGTCACGTCACAGCGCACGAACACCGCCTCGCCACCGGCATCGCGAATCAACTGCACCGTACCCTCGCCGCCCGCCACGTCCAGGTCCGCCGCGACCACTTTCAGGCCTTGCGCCGCGAACGCCTGCGCGGTGGCGCGGCCAATGCCTGCTGCCGCGCCCGTCACCACGGCAACCTGTCCGGAAAACGTCATGCTCATCGTCAATGCCTCGAAGAGTTACGGGAGTCACTGAATATAGTCATCGTTCGCGCTACTGCGGCAGCACTATGCAAATGCCGGTTGGATATCCATGGATGCCAGTGATAACAGCCCCAGTCTCGTCATCACCAGGTTGGATCGACGTGCATTCGCTGTGTCGGCAAACCTTGCGGTCAACCCGCCGAGGGTCTATCAACAAGGCTTCATTCATCTTGAGTCCCAGCCATGACTGCTCAGATCAATCGCCAGTTCCTGCTCGCCAAACGCCCGGTAGGCGCCGCGACCCGCGAGACATTCACTTATCAACAAGTGCCGGTCGGCGAACCGGCAGCCGGTCAGATCCTGGTGAAGAACGAATACCTGTCTCTGGACCCGGCCATGCGTGGCTGGATGAACGAGGGTAAGTCCTATATCCCGCCGGTCGGCATCGGTGAAGTCATGCGAGCCTTGGGCGTAGGCCAGGTGGTCGCGTCGAATAATCCGGGCTTTGCGGTCGGGGACTACGTCAACGGTGCATTGGGCGTGCAGGATTATTTTCTCGGCGAGCCACGAGGTTTCTACAAGGTAGATCCGAAACTGGCGCCGCTGCCGCGTTATTTGTCCGCGCTGGGCATGACCGGCATGACCGCCTATTTCGCCCTGCTGGATGTGGGCGCCCCCAAGGCCGGCGAAACCGTAGTGCTCTCGGGAGCCGCCGGGGCGGTGGGCAGCATCGCCGGGCAGATCGCCAAAATCAAAGGCTGCCGCGTGGTCGGCATTGCCGGCGGCGCCGATAAATGCCGGTTTCTCATTGATGAGCTGGGCTTTGACGGCGCCATCGACTACAAGAGCGAAGATGTCCACGCCGGCCTCAAGCGCGAATGCCCGAAAGGCGTGGATGTGTACTTCGACAACGTTGGCGGCGACATCCTCGATGCGGTGCTCAGCCGCCTGAACATGAAGGCCCGCGTGGTGATTTGCGGTGCCATCAGCCAATACAACAACAAGGAAGCGGTGAAAGGACCGGCCAACTACCTGTCGCTACTGGTCAATCGTGCGCGCATGGAAGGCTTCGTGGTCATGGACTACGCCGCGCAATTCGCCGCCGCCGGGCAGGAAATGGCCGGCTGGATGGCCAAGGGTCAGCTCAAGAGCAAGGAAGACATTGTCGAAGGTCTGGAAACGTTTCCTGAAACGCTGACCAAACTGTTCAGCGGGGAGAACTTCGGGAAGTTGGTGTTGAAGGTCTGACAGGAAGCAACTGTGGGAGCGAGCCTGCTCGCGAAGGGGCCGTGTCAGTCAATATCAGCTTGACTGACATACCGCTTTCGCGAGCTGGCTCGCTCCCACAGATGGTGAGCAGATTTGAACCATAGGTGGGCGTCAGGCCAGTTCGGCCACCACCGCCGCCAAGGCCTTGGCCGGATCGGCGGCCTGGCTGATCGGACGGCCGATCACCAGATAGTCAGAACCGGCATCCAGTGCCTGGCGCGGAGTCAGGATACGGCGCTGGTCGTCCTGGGCGCTGCCCGCTGGACGAATCCCCGGGGTCACCAGTTGCAGCGACGGGTGGGCCGTCTTCAGGGCGCCGGCTTCCAAGGCCGAACAGACCAGACCGTCCATACCGGCCTTCTGCGCCAGCGCCGCCAGACGCAACACCTGCTCCTGGGGCTCGATGTCCAGGCCGATTCCCGCCAGGTCCTCACGCTCCATGCTGGTCAGCACGGTCACACCGATCAGCAGCGGTTTCGGACCGCTGCGCTGGTCCAGCACTTCCCGGCACGCCGCCATCATGCGCAGGCCACCGGAGCAGTGCACGTTGACCATCCACACGCCCATCTCCGCAGCGGCCTTGACGGCCATGGCGGTGGTGTTGGGGATGTCGTGGAATTTCAGGTCGAGGAAGACCTCGAAGCCCTTGTCCCGCAGGGTACCGACGATTTCCGCAGCACAACTGGTGAACAGTTCCTTGCCGACTTTGACCCGGCAGAGCTTGGGGTCCAACTGGTCGGCCAGCTTCAGGGCGGCGTCACGGGTAGGGAAATCCAGGGCGACGATGATAGGCGTCTGGCAGGCGGACATGAGCGGGCTCTCAGGCAAGTCGAAATCGGCGCGCATTGTAGCGGAACCAGCGCCTGTGCGGGACCCGATGATCGGTAAATCGTCGTCAGCCCTGGCGCCCTCTGTGTCCGCGCCGATACATTCATGACACGCATGCAACACGCCGGCACGTTAATCTGCGCCGCCGCACCCGGTTATTCCGGCGCTTCACGGCCCACCGGCCGAAGCTTATGCTCTAACCACGCCTCGCCGCCTCTCTGCGGTTGGCAGTCAACTTGGCAGATGATGCACCCATGCAGAACACCCCTGTTGCAAATTCTGGCGACCCACAAGTACTCGACGACGATAAGCGTTGGAGCACCCACGCACTGATCGTCGATGACGACGTACCGATCCGAGAACTGCTGATCGACTACCTGGCCCGCTTCAGCATTCGCGCCATCGGCGTGACCGATGGCGCGGCCATGCGCCAGGCGCTGCAGGCCGGGCATTTCGATGTGGTCGTCCTGGACCTGATGTTGCCGGGCGAGGACGGCTTGCAGCTGTGCCGCTGGCTGCGGGCCGAATCGGACATTCCGATCCTGATGCTGACTGCCCGCTGCGAACCCACCGATCGCATCATCGGCCTGGAACTGGGTGCCGACGACTACATGGCCAAGCCCTTCGAACCCAGGGAGTTGGTGGCGCGAATCCAGACCATCCTGCGCCGCGTGCGTGATGATCGCACCGAGCAGCGCGCCAATATCCGCTTCGACAACTGGCGGCTCAACAGCGTACTGCGCCAACTGATTTCCGCCGACGGGCTGGTGGTGCCGCTATCCAACGCCGAGTTCCGGCTGCTATGGGTGTTCATCGAGCGTCCGCACCGAGTGCTCAGCCGTGAACAACTGCTGGACGCGGCCCGCGGTCGTTCGATCGAAGCCTTTGATCGCAGTATCGACCTGCTGGTCTCGCGCTTGCGTCAAAAGCTGGGTGACGACCCGAAGGCCCCGCAGTTGATCAAGACCGTACGCGGTGAAGGCTACCTGTTCGACGCGCGAGCCATCAGTTGATGCGCATGCGCCTGGACACCCTGTTCGGCCGGCTGTTCGGCGTGCTTTTGCTGGCGATCGTCCTGGCGCACCTGCTGGCTTTTGCCTGGTTTTTCTACTACGGCCCGCCACCGCCTCCGGGACCACCACCCGAGTCTTCCCGGCCAATCGAAGGCGGCCAAGGCTCGGCGCCACCAACCGATCGTCCTTTGCGCCCGCGGTTCGGCGGTCCCGTGGTGCCGCTGACATTTCAGTTTGTGTTCCTGATCGTAGCCGCCTGGTACGGCGCCAAGCTGTTGACCCGGCCGATCCAGCGCCTGAGCGAGGCCGCCGAACGATTAAGCGAGAACCTCGACAGCCAGCCATTGGATGCAAGCGGCCCCAGGGAGGCACGCCAGGCGGCCCATACGTTCAACTTGATGCAGCAGCGGATCCGTGAGCAGGTACAACAGCGCTCGCGGATGCTCGGCGCGGTCTCCCATGATTTGCGAACGCCGCTGTCACGGCTAAAGTTGCGCCTGGAACAGATTGACGACCCCAAGCTGCAAAACCAGATGCGCCAGGACCTGGACGACATGATCGGCATGCTCGACGCCACGCTTTCCTACTTGCATGAACAACGCACCAGCGAAGCGTTGCAATGGATGGATGTGCAAGCCTTGGCGGAATCACTGAGCGAGAATGCCCAGGATCAGGGTGCCGATGTCCAGGTCAGTGGTGCCTGCGCCCCGCTGCTGGTGCAACCCATGGCGCTGCGCTCGTGCATCAACAACCTCATCGACAATGCCTTGCGCTACGCCGGTCATGCCTCGATCGTCCTGGAAGACCAGCGCCACCAATTGCTGATCCGAGTGATCGATCACGGCCCCGGCATCGCCGCAGACAAACGCGAAGCTGTGTTCGAGCCGTTCTTTCGCCTGGAAGGCTCGCGCAACCGCAACTCCGGCGGCGTAGGCCTGGGCATGACCATCGCCCGGGAAGCCGCCGAACGTCTGGGTGGGCAATTGAGCCTGGAGGAAACTCCCGGGGGCGGATTAACGGCGGTGATCGGCCTGCCCCGTCGTTGATTTGAGGCAATCGAAAATCCGCGGCGGTAGCGTTACCGCGCGTGGCTCTTGCTCCAATCCGTCAGCAAGCTGTACGCCACCGCCAACAGCGTCGGACCGATGAACAGGCCGATGAAACCAAAGGCGATCAACCCGCCGAAAACCCCCAGCAGCACGATGACCAGCGGCAGGTTTCCGCCGCGGCTGATCAGGTAAGGCTTGAGCACGTTATCCACGCCGCTGATGATGAAGGTGCCCCAGATACCGAGGAACACCGCCATCCCGTATTCGCCCTTCCACGCCAGCCAGGCCGTGGCGGGGATCCAGACCAGCGGCGGGCCCATGGGAATCAGGCTGAGCAGGAAAGTGACAATACCAAGCACCAGTGCTCCCGGCACGCCCGCGATCAGGAAACCGATCAGCGCGAGCACGGCCTGGGCCGCCGCGGTACCGATCACGCCGTTGACCACCCGCTGCACCGTACCGGCCACCAGGTCGACGTAGTACCCGGCACGGTCACCAATCAACCGCTCCAGCAAGCCTTGGACAAAGGCCGCCAGGCGCGGGCCGTCACGGTAGAAAAAGAACACGAACACGATGCTCAACGTCAGTTCGAGAATACCGCCGCCTACTTGCGCGCTGCGGGCCAGCAACCAATTGCCGACCCTTCCGAGGTATGGCTTGATGGACACCATCATCGCCGCGCCCTGTTGGTCGATGCTGTCCCAGAGCGTCACCAGCCGCCCACCGACCAGCGGCACACCAGCCAGCCATTCCGGCGCTGCGGGCAGGCCGTCGACCTGGACATCCCTGATGAACGCCGTGGCATCGCGCACATGATCGGCCAGGTTGAATCCCAGCCACACCAGCGGCACCGCCACCAGTAACATCCAGCCGACCGTCAGCAACGCCGCGGCGAGGGATTCACGCCCGTTGACCCAGCGGGTCAGCAAGCGCATCAGCGGCCAGCTGGCGAAAGCCAGCACGGCGCCCCAGAACAGCGCCGACCAGAATGGCGCCATCACCCAGAGGCTTGCGCCGAACAACACCAGCAGCAGGATCTGCACCAATAGCCGATCGTTATTGAGCATGAAAGGTCTCGAAAAATTAACGGGGCCGGTCAACGGCGTAGGGTGCATCCCTGAAACAGCTTATCGCAACAGTTCAAGGTGCAGACCCTTCGCGTCATCGCTGGACGTCTCCATGCGCGCGGCCCGCACACCCTGGCCAATGAGGGCCTGGCGCCAGACCTCGGCCTGCGGGCCGGCGATACTGACCCGAAGGCCGGTGTCCAGGTTCAGCGCCCGGGAGAGCAAGCGTTGCCAGGCGTCGTCCGGCTCGCCGGCAAGACGCGGCAGATCCAGCACGCCGGTGTCCTTGAGCTGGCGCAGCAACGTCGCAGATGTCGGCAGCAGATCCCCCAGGGGAGCGTTCGCTTCGAACTGTTCGACGTGCAGGTAGGCCTTGCGGTTGCCGCGGGTGATGGCATACAGCGCGATCAGCGTGTTGTCCGCCGGCGGCGCCAGGCGCAACAGCAGATAGGCCTGGCCGCTGTCGGCACCATAGAGCTTGGCATTGCCAAACACCTGGTTGGCCCACAGGCTGCTCTCACCGCAATCACGCGCCTGGCACCAGAAAAGCAGCTCGGCGTCCTGCTTCTGCAGTGCTTCGCGAGCAGCGGTAAAAGCCTGGGTGGCGGTGTGCTCCGGCGGTAATTCATAGGTGACCGACGTGACGTTGCCGCGGGCGTCGACCTGCCCATCGAAGCGCAGCTGGCCGCTGATCCTGCGGATCGAGCCCATCGGGTAGATACGCTCAAGGTCGCTGGTTTGCTTGTAATCGACGATTTGCGCGTCGGGCATCCGCGGCACGCGCGCCAGGTCCTGGCTGCCGGGCACATCGGCGGCCAGGGCGGCCGGACCGAAAGCGGCCAGCGCCAGCAGGGCGAATGAATACATGGATAGTTTCATCGGATCGACTGTGCCTGGACCCGCGCGACGCGAAGGCGTTTTTTAATGCTGATGCGCAGCAAGGCGAATGTACGGTTTTCTGTCATGGTTGGCTCCCTTTCCACCCGCCAAGCCTCGACAGTTGCCCGGCGCAAGTCAAGAAACGCTGAAGAACCGATTGAAACAGTCTGCTACAAGAGCCGCACCGACCTCGTCGTTCAGGTGCAAATGATGACCGCCAGGCAACCGCTCATGACTGAAGGGTAGACGTTCCAGCAACTCCGGATGCTGGGCCAGCATGCCGTCAGCTGCCACCACCAGGTGCGCTGGACAGGCGACTCGGGCCACGAACGCCATGGCCTGTTCATCGGTCAGGCGCAGTGGCGATGGCAAGGTCAGGCGGTTGTCGGTGCGCCAGGTATAGCCGCCCGACACTGGCATCAGGCCGCGCTGGGCGAGCAACTCGGCGGCCTCGCGACTGACCGCCACCAGCCCTTTCATGCGCGCTTCGATGGCTCGGTCGAGGGTTGTGTAGACCGGTTTGCGCTTTTCCTGCAAATCCAGCTGCGCCTGCAGGGCCATGCCCATGCGCTCCGCCGCATTGTCGCCCTTGGCTGTAGGCGGAATCACCCCGTCGATCAGGCCCAGGTGCGTGATCCGCTCCGGCAGGGAGCCGGCCAGCACCAGCGAAACGATGGCACCCATCGAGTGCCCCAACAGCGCGAAACGTTTCAAGCCCAATTGCTCGGCCACTTGCAGCACATCATGGGCGTAGTCCCACAGGGCGTAGCCGGCCCCGGGCGGGCGGTGTCCGGAATGACCGTGGCCGGCCATGTCCAGGGCAATCACCCGCACACCCTCCAGCCGTGGGGCGAGCCGGGCGAAGCTGTTGGCGTTGTCCAGCCAGCCATGCAGCGCGATCACCGGCCGGCCATCCTCCGGTCCGAACAGATGCGCCGCCAGTTCGATGTGGGGCAAGCTCAGGCGAACCTCTTCGACGCCGTTCATGCGTCAGGCCCTTGCCAGCGCTTAAGCAGGTCCTTGAGCAGGTTGGCCGTGTCCTGGGGATATTCGAGGGGAAACATGTGGCCACCGGGCATGGTCAGGGATTCACCCTGCGGCATGCGCCCCACTACACGCGTGTGATGACGCATCACCACGCGACTCTGCCGGCCCCGTACTACCGCCAGCGGAACCCGGAGTGTTCCAGCCCTCGCGGGGCGGGTATGGGGCACGCCACGGTAGATGCTGATCTCCGTGGCCGGGTCGAAGCGCAGCCGCAACCGGTCACCGACGGGTTGCAAGCCATGTTGCAGATAAGCTTCAAAGCATTCCGGGTCGAAACCGCGAAACAGCGTTTTGCCGGCAAAATAGGCCCGCGCCGACGCCAGGTCGCTGAATTCCTCGCGCCGTCCCAGTGTCCGCCCGGCCGGGGTCAGGCGATCAATGAACCCCATGCGCTTGGCGGCCAGGATCAGCCATCGGTCGGCGCGGGTCAGCACCGGGGAATCGAGCATGACCACGCCGCGATACAACCGAGGGCAACGCAACGCCGCGTGCAAGTGCAACACACCGCCCAGGGAATGGCCGACGCCCCACACCGGTTCCGGTTGCTGCTCCAGGTGATGAATCAGCTCGTCCACCAGGTTGTTCCAGTTGTCGTCCACCGGAAACCGTGGGTCGTGACCGTGCAGTTCGAGGTGCGCGACCTCATATTGCGGCGCCAGCGCGGCGAACAGCTTGCCGTAGGTGGCCGAGGGGAAACCATTGGCGTGGGCGAAAAACACCTGTTGCGACATGTTGGCCGATCCGTTGCGAGAACTGCCACCGATTGTCCGCAGAACCCGATAGCCCGGCAATGACCGTAACTGACAGGAATGATGACAGTCGGGGTTGGGATATGGCGCCCTGCCCCGCTGCACCCGTGGCGAGGGAGCTTGCTCCCGCTGGCCTGCGCAGCAGGCCCGAAGCCAGGCGACGCGGTATGTCAGGCTGCGCGAGTCAATTGACCGGGGGCCGCTTTGCGGCCCAGCGGGAGCAAGCTCCCTCGCCACGAAGACATCCGCGTAGGCATCAACGCCCCGGCGGCTGCTCGCCCAGCGGCACTACCGCCATGGTCAGGCGCGATACACAGTTGACCTTGCCATCATCATTGACCAGGCGAATGTCCCAGACCTGCGTGGTGCGGCCCAGGTGAACCACGCGCGCCGTCGCGGTGACCCGCCCGCTGCGCACGCCGCGCAGGTGGTTGGCGTTGATTTCCAGGCCGACGCAATAGAACTTGCTGGTGTCCACGCACAGGTAGGCGGCCATGGACCCGACCGTTTCGGCCAGCACCACCGAAGCGCCGCCGTGCAGCAACCCGAACGGTTGGTGGGTGCGGTGATCGACCACCATGCTCGCGGTCAGGGATTCGTCATCGAAGGATTCAAAACGGATGTCCAGCACTTCGCTGATCGTGTTCTTACCGGCGGCGTTCAGTTGTTCGATGTTGGGGGTGGTGCGCCAATGACTCATCGTGCCCTTCCTTCGTGATTTTTTTGTTTTGCCCGCCCGGAAGCGGTTTCTCAGGGATGCCTGAGGCTCTTGAGGTTCATCGAGCCGGCCAACGGCAGGTCGCCTTCCAGCTCGGCCAGGCCGGCCGTTTGCACCTGTTCAGGTTGCTGCAGGTGGCCGTGCTGCAACAAGCCCAGCAGGCTGCCCACCAGCGGGTTGTGGCTGACCAGCAGCACGTCGTCCTGGTCCTCCAGATGTTTCAACACATCGGCCGGCCGGGTCTCCGGGGTGAGCCAGTCGACCGTGATCAACTCAGGCTCGAACCCCAGGGCTTCACGCACCAGTTGCGCGGTTTGCTGGGCACGCACGTAGGGACTGGCATAAATGGCCCGCAACGGCTCAGCCATCAACTGCCCGGCGCTGCGCAGCACCTCTTCGCGGCCATGGACCGTCAATACCCGCTCAGGGTCCGGACGAGCCCCGTGCGGCTCTGCTTCACCGTGACGCAATACCCACAGTTTCATAGTTTCGGTTCCTCGTCACGGACCGGGTGCGGCGCCGGCGCCACGGTGTGAGGCGCTTCGCCTTCCGGTGTCCGCGGGGTCGGCCAGTCAGCGAAGGGCCAGGGTTTCTGGTCGCTGTGGAAAGTGCCGAAGCGGCCGATCTGCGCGAGGAACTGGCTCAGGCTGTCGCCAAAATTCATCAGGCTGGCGCTGGGTGCGCCGTAGATCAGTCGATAAACCAATTGCACCAGCACCACGGCGCCGAGGATGAATTGCGCCACCTGCCAGACCAGCAGGTAAATCACCATCCACAGCACACGCAGCAGGATGGATTCGTATTGGGGCTGCCCTTTCGGATCGTTCATGGTTCGCTCCTGCTTGCGGTCGATACGGAATCAGTTGAAACCGCTGGTGGAAATGAAATCGACATCGGTCTTCGGTTCGCCACGCATCAACAGTTCGATGACCTGCTCCAGCGTGCGCCCTTCAAACAGAATGGCGTGCAGTCCCGCGACCAGCGGCATATACACGCCGGTCTCCTGGGACTTGGCCTTGAGGACCTTGAGGGTATTGACCCCTTCCGCCACTTCGCCCAGGCGCGACACGGCCTCGTCCAGGCTCAGGCCCTGGCCGAGGGCGAAGCCGACCTGGTAGTTGCGACTCTTGGGCGAAGAGCAGGTGACAATCAGGTCGCCCACCCCGGCCAGCCCGAGGAATGTCATCGGGTTGGCACCCTGGCTGACGGCAAAACGGGTCATCTCCGCCAGCGCCCGGGTGATCAGCATGCTCTTGGTGTTTTCGCCCATGCCCAGCGCGACCGCCATGCCGGCGATGATCGCGTAGACGTTCTTCAGCGCCCCGCCCAGCTCCACGCCGAAACGATCGGCGCTGGCATAGACCCGGAAGGTTCGGCCATGAAGGGCGGCCTGGACCCGCTGGCAAAGCTCCTCGTCTTCACTGGCGACCACGGTGGCAGTCAGCGCATGCTCGGCGATTTCCCGCGCCAGGTTCGGCCCGGAAATCACGCCGATGCGCGCCTTGGGGGCGATTTCCTCAAGAATCTCGCTCATCAGCTTGAAGGTCTGCGCCTCGATGCCTTTGGTCAGGCTCACCAGCAACTTGCCGCTCAGGCGTTCGGCGTGGGACGCCAGCACCGAGCGCAGGGCGCTGGAAGGCAAGGCAACGAAGAACAGATCGCTGCCCTCGAGCGCGGCCTGCAAATCGGTGACCGGCTCCACTTCAGGGCGAACCTTGATGCCTTTGAGGTAACGCGGATTCTCCCCGTTGAGCCGGATGGCCTCGGCCTGCTCCGGGTCACGCATCCACTGGCGCACCGCGTGGCCGTTCTCCGCCAGCAGGTTAGCCACGGCGGTGCCGAAACTCCCGCCTCCCAGGACCGCGATCGGGCGCTGTTCAGTCATATGCAATCCGCTCTTCCATACCAAGTGGCAATGCCCGGCATTATACGGAGCAGCCGAACCGCGACCAGCCCCGTCAGCAATTACCGATGGCAGTAGCAAGCTGACAATCAATTGCGTGGAAAATGCTGCCAACGTGAATGGAAAAGTCGCACGGCTCGGTTAACATGCCCGCCATCCCTCCTTCAATCAAAGGCTGTGCCGTGTTCGTTGGCCCTTCCCGTCCAGGTTCATCACTGCTGTTGGCGCTGGTCATCAGCCCCTCCGTGGTGGCCGATGATCTGTTCGTGGACAACCAGCCCCTGCCCCAGGTACTTACCGCCACGCGCCTGAAACAGTCGCCGGCGGCGGTGCCGGGCAGCATGACCGTGCTTGACAGCGAGTTGATCAAGGCCAGCGGTGCCCGGGACATCAGCGAACTGTTGCGCCTGGTGCCGGGCATGATGGTCGGCAACCTCAGCGGCAACCAGGCCACGGTGAACTACCACGGCACCAACGCCAGCGAAGCGCGACGCATGCAAGTGCTGATCGACGGCCGCTCGGTGTACCGCGCCGGCCTCGCCACGGTGGACTGGAGTGACATTCCGGTCGCCATGGAAGACATCGACCGGATCGAAGTCTTCCGCGGCCCCAACACCGTCAGCTACGGCGCCAACGCGCTGATGGCAGTCGTCAATATCATCACCCGCGCCCCGGCGGGTAGCCACGGCACCCGCTTGAAAATGACCCGGGGCCAGCGTGGCATCAGCGACTGGTACGCCAGCCAGGGCAGCGGTTGGGAAAATGGCGATATGCGCCTGTCCTTGTCCGGCCAGGAAGACGACGGTTTCGACAGTGACCGCAACGGCGCGGACTACCGCGACAGTCGGCGCCTGAATCGCATCAACCTTTCCGTCAGCCAGGCCCTGGACGAATGGCAGAGCATCGATTGGCAACTGAGCGCCAAGGAGGGCAGCAACCAGCGGCCCTATACCTATCGCCCGGTTTTCGCCGGGATAACCGCGGCCGGGGACAACTCCGATGTCATCGCCAAGGACTACGCCGGTTCGTTGCGCTGGAACCTCGACCTGGACCCCAACCACAGTCTCTACGTACAGGGCTCGATCCAGCATTGGGATCGCCAGCAGACCTGGCGCGCCTGCGATGCCGAGGTGTCCTTCAGCCCGCAATTGACCGACCTCTGGCAGCTCAACCCGAATTACGCCGAGAAGCTGGCGCGCAATATTCCAAGCTTCCTTGGCACAGGGGCACCTGCCGGCACGGCCCAGGAGCAGGCGCTGGCCAACCAGGTGATCGATCAATGGCGCAACGGTGCCTCGCGAACCCTGTGCGGCGACATCGACCAGAGCGCCCGGGAGTCACGTTACGACCTGGAAATCCAGGACACCCTGAGCCTGTCCGATAGCCTGCGCCTGGTCACCGGGGCGAATTATCGCTACGACCGGGCCGACTCCGAGACGTACTTCAACGGCACGCTGGACGACACCACCTGGCGTCTGTTCGGCCAACTCGAATGGCGCGCCAGCGAGCATTGGCTGCTACAGGGTGGGGCGATGTTCGAAGACACCCGCCTGACCGGCAGCTCACTGACCCCGCGAGTCGCGGTCAATTACCTGATCAACCCGCGACACGGGCTTCGGGCGGTGTACTCCGAAGCGGTGCGCTCGCCAGACATGTTCGAGAACAACGTCAACTGGAGCTACCAGGTCACCAACCTGCGGCCCGCCGCGTTCGGCCAGGACAGCGCGCGCTATTTCGTCCGCACGCGCGGCCCGGGGAACCTCGAGCAGGAGCACATGCGCTCGCGAGAGCTGGGCTACAACGGTTATTTCATGGACCTGGGCCTGACGGTGGATGTGAAGCTGTTCCATGACGAAATCACCGGCATGATCAGCGAACCGCTGCGCAACAACCAGTACATCGCCAGCAATGCCAACGACTCGCAGTTCGACGGTGCCGAGACCCAGCTCGACTGGCGCCTGACCGGCGCCGATCGCCTGCGCCTGACCTATGCCTACGTCGATGCCCAGGCCAGCAATCCTCTCGACGAACAATTGACCGCCCGCAACAGCGGCTCGGCCGGATGGCTGCACGACTGGGGCCAGGGCTGGAACAGCGCGGTTTTCTATTACGGGGCCGACGATCTCAATGGCTACCGCTACGAGCGGGTCGATACCCGCGTCGCCAAGCGGATCCCCCTGGGCAAGGCCAGCCTGGAGCTGGCGGGTATCGTGCAGCAGCGCCTCGATAACCAGCCGACCACATTCGCCGACAATCGCTACGACGCCCGTCACGTCCTGTATTTCAGCGCGGAGCTGTCGTTCTAGATGTCTGTGGACCAACCGCGCAAGACGCCCCTCCGCGGCCGCCTGCCGCTACTCCTGTGCCTGGCGTTTGTCAGTCTGCTGACGACCCTCGATGCCCGGGCCGCCGAGATTCTCTTGACCGGCGCCCAGGATAGCCCCGGCGTGCAATCGTTCACCCAGGCCCTGCAAGCCCGACGCCCGCAAGACAACGTGCGGTTCGCGCCATTGGCCAGCCTGCCGTCGCCGGACCGTCTGCCCGGCGATGTGCGCCTGGTCCTGCTTGATCCGCCAAGCCTCGACTGGCGCCTGCAAAAAAACCACGGCCCGGCCACGCTGGTCCTGCGCATCAGTCGCTTGCAGGCATACGAACGCCTGGGCGAGGCAACGCCTGAGCGTCTGAGCCTGCTGTGGAGCGATCCGCCCATGGCGCGGCAACTGCAACTGATCCGCAGGGTGCTGCCGCAAGTGCGGCGGGTCGGCGTGCTGTTCGACCGGCACAGCGAATTCCTGCTCAAGGACATCCAGCAGGCAGCTAGGCCGCTGGGCCTGGAAATCGTCAGCGAACGCTGGGACGACAGCAGTGACAACCGTCCCTTGCAGAACCTGCTGGGCCGCAGCGACGTACTGCTGGGCCTCGATGACCCCGACCTCTACAACCCCAAGACCGTGAAGAACCTGCTGCTCAGCAGCTACGCCCGGCAACGCGCGCTGATCGGGCCAAGCGCCGCTTTTGTCAGGGCCGGCAGCCTGGCCAGCACCTACAGCGACCAGGACGACTGGCTGGCGATCCTCGACGAATTGCTCGACCGTCCCACCGCCAGCTGGCCGCGCACGCTGTATCCGGTCCGTTTCAAAGTCATGAGTAACCAGCAGGTCGCCCGCTCGCTGGGCATTGAACCGATTGATGCCGAAGCCGTCGCTGCGCAGCTGGCAGAAGGAGAACACCGCCCATGACCTTGCGTCGACGTTGGGATATCAATACCCGCACCCAGCTCATTGCCCTCGGCCCGGCATTGTTGCTGACCGTGCTGTTGATCAGCTTCTTTACCTTCGTGCGAATCCAGGACTTGCGCCAGGAGCTCAACCACACCGGGCAACTGATCGCCAACCAGCTGGCTCCGGCTGCGGAATACGGGGTGATTTCCGGCAACAACGAGGTGCTAGAAAGTTTGCTCACCGCCACCCTGGCCACCCCTCATGTACGCTTCCTGGAAGTCCAGGACCGCACGGAGCGGATCCTCGTGTACGTCGAGCAACCGGCGCAGACGCGCAACCACTCGCGGCAGGTAGAAGTGTTCCAGGCTCCGGTTCGCCTGCAACGCATTGCGCTGAACAATGACTTCCTGCAAGGCACCAGCCCGTCCACCGAGGCGCCCGGTGAAGACTACCTGGGCCGCGTGATCGTCGGCATGTCCAGTGATGCCTTCAGCGAGCGCCAGCAGGAGATCCTGCTCAAGGCCGCGATCCTGGCGTTGTTCGCCCTGCTCTTTACCTTCCTGGTGGCGCGCCGACTGGCCGCCAGCCTGTCACAGCCGATCCGCGACATCGGCAATGCGGTCAAGGCGATCCAGCAAGGCGACTACAGCACCCCTTTGCCGATCGTCGACGACGGCGAACTGGGCGCTCTGTCGCGGCACATCAACAATCTGGCCGACGGCCTCGAGCAGGCCAGCCGCGAACAGCAGCAAGCCATGGCGCAGTTGATCCAGACCCGCGAGGAAGCGGAAAAGGCCAACAGCGCCAAATCGGAATTCCTGGCCATGATGAGCCATGAACTGCGCACGCCCATGAATGGCGTCCTGGGCATGTTGCAGTTGCTGGAAACCACCCAGATGACCGACGAGCAGCACGAGTACACCGCGCTGGCTTCGGAATCCACCGAGCACCTGCTGAAGGTGATCAACGACATTCTCGACTTCTCGCGCATCGAACGTTCGGCCCTGGAACTTGAACATATCGCTTTCAACCTGGCGGAACTGGTCGGCAGCTGCGCCCAGTCGTTCCAGCACAGCGCCGCGCAACGCAAGCTGGGCCTGGACCTGCTGATCCCCGACGATATGCGGGCCCTGCAAGTGCAAGGCGACCCGACGCGGATCCGCCAGATCCTGGTCAACCTGATTGGCAACGCACTGAAGTTCACCGACCAGGGGCGCGTCACCGTGCAATGCCAGTGGCAGGCGCTGGATCATGAACTGCTGTGGTTCACCTGCACGGTACGCGACAGCGGGATCGGCATCCCGGCCGACAGCCTGGAGCGCATGTTCGATGCGTTCCAGCAGGCCGACAGTTCGATTTCCCGCCGCTATGGCGGCACGGGCCTGGGCCTGCCGATCGCGCGCACCCTGGCCGAACGCATGGGCGGCACACTGCGGGCCCAGAGCGCGGAAGGCCAAGGTTCGGTGTTCACCCTGGAAATCCCGCTCGCGCTGTCGCGGCAGTCTCCACCGACCCTGGCCCCGCGCGCCCCCGGTGGCGGCAATGATGGCGAGGGCCGCAACGTCTTGCTGGTGGAAGACAATCCGGTCAACCAGACCGTGATCGAAGCCATGCTGCGCAGCCTGGGCTTCACGGTCAGCGTCGCCACCGATGGCGCCCAGGCCGTGCGCAGCGCCGAAAGCCTGATTTTCGAAGTCATCCTGATGGACTGCCGGCTTCCGGTGATCGACGGCTACGAAGCCACGCGACAGATCCGTCAGTTGCCGGGCTGTGCCGAGGTGCCCATCATCGCCCTGACGGCCAACGCGTTGCAGGGCGACCGTGAAGCCTGCCTGGCCGCAGGCATGAACGATTACCTGGCCAAGCCATTCAAAAGAATTGACCTGCAGCAGATTTTGCAGCGCTGGGTACGTTGATCCGGGGCCCCGGACCATCTGTGACTGGCGTGAAAGGCGAAAGTGCGGCAGTCTTAAGCACCCGGACAAGACTCGATCGGGAAACGAATAACAATTTCAGTGCACAGGTGTACATTCATTTTCCCGTGCGCTGTGACTTTCACTACAACGCAATAGTCTATGAGTAGGCTGCCGACTCGAGGCATGAACGCTTCGATCGGCCGGGAAGATTTGCCCCACCCTGCCGCATGGGACTATTGAGGAGCTCGCATGACCAAACAAAACGCCTTTACTCGGGAAGATCTGCTGCGCTGCAGTCGCGGTGAGCTGTTCGGCCCAGGTAACGCGCAACTGCCCGCCCCGAACATGCTGATGGTGGATCGCATCACCCATATCAGCGACGAGGGTGGCAAGTACGGCAAAGGTGAATTGGTCGCCGAGCTGGATATCACTCCGGACCTGTGGTTCTTCGCCTGCCATTTCGAAGGTGACCCGGTGATGCCGGGCTGCCTGGGCCTGGATGCCATGTGGCAACTGGTCGGCTTCTTCCTTGGCTGGCAGGGCCTGCCGGGTCGCGGTCGCGCCCTGGGTTCGGGCGAGGTGAAGTTCTTCGGTCAGGTGCTCCCGACCGCGAAGAAGATTACCTATAACATTCATATCAAACGCGTCCTCAAGGGCAAGCTGAACATGGCCATTGCCGATGGTTCGGTGGCTGTCGACGGTCGCGAGATCTACACCGCCGAAGGCCTTCGGGTCGGCGTTTTCACCTCCACTGACAACTTCTAAGGGTTATCCGCATGCGCCGCGTCGTTATCACTGGTCTGGGCATCGTTTCGTGCCTGGGCAATGACAAAGAGACCGTCTCCGCTAACCTGCGTGCAAGTCGCCCTGGCATCCGGTACAACCCGGAATACGCCGAAATGGGTCTGCGTAGCCAGGTTTCCGGCTCCATTGACCTCAATCTCGAAGAGCTGATCGATCGCAAGATCTACCGTTTCGTCGGCCACGCGGCAGCTTATGCCTACCTGGCCATGAAGGACGCAATCGCTGACTCCGGCCTGACCGACGAGCAGGTTTCCAACGTGCGCACCGGCCTGATCGCCGGTTCCGGTGGCGCGTCGACCCTGAACCAGATGGAAGCGCTGGACATCCTGCGCGAGAAAGGCGTCAAGCGTGTCGGCCCGTACCGCGTCACGCGGACCATGGGCAGCACTGTGTCGGCCTGCCTGGCCACGCCATTCAAGATCAAGGGCCTGAACTACTCGATCTCCTCCGCCTGCGCCACCAGTGCCCACTGCATTGGCACCGCGGTCGAGCAGATCCAGATGGGCAAGCAGGACATCGTCTTCGCCGGTGGCGGCGAAGAAGAACATTGGAGCCAGTCGTTCCTGTTCGACGCGATGGGCGCCTTGTCCAGCAAGCGTAACGACTCTCCGCAGACAGCTTCCCGTGCCTACGATGCCGACCGCGACGGTTTTGTCATCGCCGGCGGTGGCGGCATGGTCGTGGTCGAGGAGCTGGAACACGCCCTCGCCCGTGGCGCGAAAATCTATGCGGAAATCGTCGGCTACGGCGCCACTTCCGACGGCTACGACATGGTCGCGCCAAGCGGCGAAGGTGCCGTGCGCTGCATGCAGATGGCCATGTCCACCGTCGATACGCCAATCGACTACCTGAACACCCACGGCACCTCGACTCCGGTCGGCGACGTCGCGGAGATGAAGGGCGTACGTGAAGTGTTCGGCGACAAGGCCCCGGCCATCAGCTCCACCAAGAGCCTGTCGGGTCACTCCCTGGGCGCCGCCGGCGTTCACGAAGCGATCTACTGCATGCTGATGATGGAAGGCAACTTCATGGCCGGTTCGGCCAACATCGACGAGCTTGACCCGGAAGTGGCCGACCTGCCGATCCTGACCAAGACTCGCGAAAACGCCACCATCAACACCGTGATGAGCAACAGCTTCGGCTTCGGTGGCACCAACGCCACCCTGGTGATGAAGCGCTGGCAGGGCCAGTAAGCCCCGCTGCTACGCCGCACACAAAAACGCCCCGACTGGTTCGGGGCGTTTTTTTTGTCCGGCAAATGTGCCTGGGTTCATTGTGGGAGCGAGCCTGCTCGCGAAAGCGGAGTGTCAGGCAACGATTCCCTGACTGTCGCCCTGCCTTCGCGAGCAGGCTCGCTCCCACATTTTTGATCTGCGCAAATGAAGGTTCAGCGCACGACAAACCGCTGCTGCGTCAGCAACCGATCACCCTGGAACACCATGAATCGCCACTCCCCCGGCACCACTTCGTGGCTTTCGGTGAATTCGTAGGCCATCACATCCTGCGGCGCGCCAGGCACCAGCTTCTGGATGACTTCGAATTTGTCATGGCGCACGCCATCGGGGGTACGGATGCCCGGGGTGAAATACAACAGGGTCAACGGCTGGTCATCCGCGACCTTGCCGGCCAGTTGGTAACGCATGCCAAATTTGGTGCCCAGCTTTGCCGGTACGCTCTCGGTCTGGCGGATCTGCTCATTGCTGCGCCGCAAGACCCGCTCGCCCGATTGCAATTCGGCTTGCGGCCCTTCGAAGACACCGTATTCCACCGGACCTTCGACACGGACTTCGGCCTGTGCCAGGCCGCAGGTCAACAACAGCGCGACCAGTGCGCTTGAACGGGTGAGATGCATAGTGCGCTCCTTGATTGAGATGAGCGCGAGGGTATGACGCGGGAGTGACAGCCTGATGACAAGGCGATGTTCGCCATGCCCCCAATGGCCTGGGTTATGGCTGACCTGTGGCGAGGGAGCTTGCTCCCGCTCCGCTGCGCAGCAGTCGCCAGATTTTGGGGCTACTGCGTAGCCCAGCGGGAGCAAGCTCCCTCGCCACAAAAACGGACTTAGCGGGTCACTGAGCGCGGCAATACCGAAAGGAAGTTATCCCGCGCCACTTTCCTCGCGACATCTTCCGGCAAGGCATCAAGGAACGGGTCGAAGCTGTGCAGCTCCTTGCCCAGCTTGTTGAAGCGTCCGACCACATCAGACCCGAGCATGAAGCGCTCCGGGAAGCGCTCCACCAGTTTTACCCATTCCTCGCGGGGCTTACCCGCCTCGTCGAGCAAATACGGCGTGAGCATGCTCCAGGACAGGTCGATGAACAGATTGGGATAAGACTCAAGCATCCGCGTCAGGGTGGGCAACAGGAAATCCAGCCGAGTCTGGTGCCGATGGATTTCCATGCTGGTGCCGGCATGAGCCCAGATGAATCGCGTATGGGGATGATTGCGCAACGGCTCTTCGACCTCCGCCAGGTACAGCGGATTTTTCTCACGCTTGGAGGTGATGTTGGAATGCAGCATCACCGGCAGGTCATTTTCCGCCGCGAGGTGATAGATCCGCGTCATCGCTTCGTTGTTGGCGCGCGGTGTGTCGCCGGAGGTCAGCGCCGTCAGGTCATCATGGCGAGTGAAAACTTCGCCGATGCCTTGCCACAGCCCCGGATACAGGTCGAGCATGCGCTGGATATGAGCGTCGGAGTTCTTGTCATTGGGATTGAAGCCGGACAGGAACGGATGGAAGTACTGCCGCTGTTCGGCGGACAGTTTGTTTACCGCGGCGGCCACAATCACATCGGTGGCGCTGTACCAATAGGCGTCGGCATCGTCACCGGCGTAATAGCGCGGGCGCTTGGGTTCGTCTTCATGCCATTTCTTGGCCACCGGCACGCCGGAGATCATCACATGCTCGATGCGATTGTCCGCCATGGCCTTGAGCAACTTGGGCATGCCGGCCGTTTCCTGGAAGAAATCGACGTAGTGCAGGTGCGCATCACTGTAGGTGTATTCGCGAGCCACAGCGCCGGTGCTCGAAACAGCCAGCAGCCAAATGAAGATCAAACGGGTCAAAGGCACAGGCAGTCTCCGAAAAGCCATAAGCAGCATAGACCCATCCGTCCCGCCTGGGTTCAGCCAGCGCTGCCGTCCGCTGTAGCCTCGGGTTATGCTTTGCGCATTCGTCGTTCAACCTGGAAGACACCATGACCGCTCCCCTGATCGTTCGTCCCCGCGCAGAAGACGTGGAGGGCCAGCCGATTCTTCGCCCGCTGCCGTCCGCCAAATGCCGCAGCGTCGGGCCTTTCGTGTTTTTCGACCATATGTTGCAAACCACCTACCCGGCGGGCAAAGGCATGAACATCCGCCAGCACCCGCACATCGGGTTATCCACCCTCACCTACCTGTTCGAAGGAAAACTCCAGCACAAGGACAGCCTGGGTTCCGACCAGGTAGTGGATGCCGGGGATGTCAGCTGGATGACGGCGGGCAGCGCGATCGCCCATGTCGAGCGTACTCCGCAGTCGTTGCTGGGCAGCGCTTTTGTCATGCATGGCCTGCAAGTCTGGCTGGCCTCGCCCCAGTCTCACGAGCAGGGGCCCGGGCACTACAGCCATCATCCGGCACCGACCCTGCCGGTCAGCGAGAACCTGGGCGTCAGCATCCGCATGATTGCCGGGTCAGGCTTTTGCCTGGAATCGCCGGTACCGGTGCTCTCGCCTACGTTGTATGCCGAACTGACCCTGCAAACCGCGACGACATTGCTGATCCCCACCGAGCATGAAGAGCGTGCACTGTATGTATTGAGCGGCGAGGCGCAACTGGACGGTGAGCCGCTGGAGCCTCATTCGCTGGTCATCCTGCCGGCCGGAGAAGAGATGGCCCTGTTCGCCAGCAGCGACTGCCATGCCGTGCTGTTCGGCGGGGCACCGCTGGACGGGCCACGGCGGATGAACTGGAATTTCGTCGCCAGCGACCCGGCCCGTATCGATGAAGCCCGCCGGCGCTGGGCGGCCGGGGACTGGCCGACTGTGCCGGGGGAAAGCGAGCGGATCGAATTGCCCTGATTTCAGGGGTGTCTCATATGCAGCCATCGCGAGCAGGCTCGCTCCCACACTGGATCGGCGCGGTTCGCAGATCTCGCGTACAACTCGGTTCAATGTGGGAGCGAGCCTGCTCGCGAAAGCAATATGACAGAAGCCAGGGCAATCAGCCCTTGAACACCTCATCCAGCAAATTATGCATCGACCGGAACGCCCGCCCGGCGATCTTGGCGTTGTACATCATCTTGCCCGGCACATTGGCCTGAGGATCGGTGAAGGAATGCACCGCGCCGCCGTAACTCAGCAATTGCCAGTCCACCCCGGCGGCGTTCATCTCCTCCTCGAAAGCCGGCAACTGTTCTTTCGGCACCAGCGGATCGGAGGCGCCATGCATCACCAGGACGGCGCCCTGGATATTCTGCGCATCGGCCGGGTTCGGCGTATCCAGGGTCCCGTGGAACGAGATCGCAGCCTTGAGCGGTGCGCCGCTGCGAGCCAGCTCCAGTGAGCAGCAACCACCGAAGCAGAAGCCGAACGTGGCCAGTTTGGCCGTGTCGACCTGCGCTTCGCCCTGGTTCTGCAATTGCTCCAGCGCTACCTGCATGCGCTTGCGCAACAAGGCCCGGTCATTCTTGAGCGGCATCATTGCCGCTCCCGCCTCGTCGGCGTTGGTCGGGCGCAGCGTCTGCCCGTACAGGTCGGCGATCAGCACCACGTAGCCGTTGGCGGCCACCGACCTGGCAATGTCCTCGGCCCCCGCCCCCACGCCCATCCAGTTCGGCGCCATCAGCAAACCCGGACGCGGGCCCTGCTGGTTGACGTCGAAGGCCAGGCGACCTTCATAGCTTTGCCCATCGATCTGATACACCAGTGAACGAACCGTAACCTGACTCATGACGGATTCCTTTATTGACTGAACACCAGAAATGACAAAACCCGCCTGAGCGGGTTTTGTATTCACTTGATCAAGCTGACAGCTCAACCAACAGCTTGTTCAAACGCCGGACATAGGCCGCCGGGTCCTTCAGGCTGTCGCCGGCCGCCAGGGCCGCCTGGTCGAACAGGATGTGCGAGAGGTCGCCAAAACGCTCTTCGCTCTGCTCGTTGTCGAGTTTTTCCACCAGCGGGTGAGCCGGGTTGAATTCGAAGATCGGCTTGGAATCCGGCACCTTCTGACCGCTGGCCTCAAGGATCTGGCGCATCTGCAGGCCGAGGTCCTGCTCGCCGATGGCCAGGATGGCCGGGGAGTCAGTCAGGCGGTGCGAGACACGCACTTCGCTGACGGCATCGCCCAACGCAGTCTTGATCCGCTCGACCAGGCCTTCCTTGCTCTTGGCGACTTCTTCGGCGGCTTTCTTGTCTTCTTCCGAATCCAGGTTGCCAAGGTCGAGGTCGCCACGGGCCACATCGACGAAGCTCTTGCCGTCGAACTCGTTGAGGTAGCTCATCAGCCACTCGTCGATGCGGTCGGTCAGCAGCAGCACTTCGATGCCTTTCTTGCGGAAGACTTCCAGGTGCGGGCTGTTCTTGACCTGTGCATAGGTTTCGCCGGTCAGGTAGTAGATCTTGTCCTGGCCTTCCTTGGCGCGGGCCAGGTAATCGGCCAGGCTGACGCTCTGCTCGCCGTCGTCACTCTGGGTCGAGGCGAAACGCAGCAGGCCGGCGATCTTCTCTTTGTTAGCGAAATCTTCGGCCGGGCCTTCTTTCATCACCTGGCCGAAGTTCTTCCAGAAGCTCTTGTATTGCTCAGGCTCGCTCTTCGCCAGCTTTTCCAGCATGTCGAGGACGCGCTTGGTCAGCGCCGACTTCATGGAGTCGATGATCGGATCTTTCTGCAGGATTTCCCGCGAAACGTTCAGCGACAGGTCGTTGGAGTCCACCACACCCTTGATGAAGCGCAGGTACAGCGGCAGGAACGATTCGGCCTGGTCCATCACGAACACGCGCTGCACGTACAACTTCAGCCCGCGTGGTGCTTCGCGCTGGTACAGGTCGAATGGCGCACGGGCCGGCACGTACAGCAGCGAGCTGTATTCCAGCTTGCCTTCGACCTTGTTATGGCTCCAGCTCAGCGGGTTCTCGTAGTCGTGGGCGATGTGCTTGTAGAACTCCTGGTATTCCTCGTCCTTGATCTCGGTACGAGGACGGGTCCACAGGGCACTGGCGCGGTTGACGGTTTCCCATTCCACTTCAGGTTTTTCTTCGCCTTCGGCAGCGGTGACTTCCTTCGGCAACTCGATCGGCAGCGCGATATGGTCAGAGTATTTCTTGATGATGTTGCGCAGGCGCCAGCCATCGGCGAATTCTTCTTCACCGGACTTCAGGTGCAAGACGATGCGGGTACCGCGCTCAGCCTTGTCGATGGTCGCGACTTCAAATTCGCCTTCGCCCTTGGATGACCAGTGCACGCCTTCGCTCGCTGCGAGGCCGGCACGGCGGCTGAACACTTCGACCTGATCGGCAACGATGAACGCGGAATAAAAACCGACGCCGAACTGACCGATCAGATGGGAATCCTTCTTCTGGTCGCCCGACAGGTTTTTCATGAAATCGGCGGTGCCGGACTTGGCGATGGTGCCCAGGTGCGTGATCACCTCGTCGCGGCTCATGCCGATACCGTTGTCTTCGAGAGTGACGGTTTTCGCGTCCTTGTCGAAGCTCACACGGATTTTCAGCTCCGCGCCGCCTTCCAGCAGTTCTGGCTTGGACAGCGCTTCGAAACGTAATTTGTCGACAGCGTCAGAGGCGTTCGAGATCAGCTCGCGAAGAAAAATTTCCTTATTCGAATACAGCGAGTGAATCATCAGGTGCAGCAGCTGCTTCACCTCGGTCTGGAAGCCCAGGGTTTCCTTTTGAGTTTCCACGCTCATGGTCATCAAACTCCAAGTGGATGGTGGTGTCCGCCTCGCTGAGATTGGCGGCGGGATGTCCACAAGGTGGGGGCACCGGTGATGATTTCAAGGGGCGGTCGGCCTGGAGGGTGCCGGGATCTTGAAATGGGCTCTAGCCGTGGCAATCGGTTCGGCTTCGGATTCCTGCCAGGCGGTGATCGCCACATTGGCCACGCGACGGCCCTGGCGCCAGACCTGACACCGGGCATAAGTGTCACGAAACTGCCCGGCGCGCAGGTAATCCAGGGAAAAATCGATGATCTTCGGCACCCCGGTCGCACGGGTCGCAATCAGCAGATGAACAGCGGCCGACAGCTCCATGAAACCGGCAATCACCCCGCCATGGATCGCGGGCAGTAAAGGGTTACCAATGTTGTCCTTGTTGGCCGGCAGGCAAAACAGCAACTCGTCGCCCTGACGAGAACATTCGACGCCGATGAGGCGCGCATAGGGAATCGAGGCCAGCAGCAGCGCGTGGTCGCCATGCTCGCAGGCCTGGCGCAGTTGTTCCTCGGTGATATCGGTCATGGCTTTTGCGCCGCAGCCGTCAGGCCACCCTTTCTCATTCCCCGAGCGCTATCGCCCAGGCGCATGAAAGTGCCCACCACATGGGCGATGGGTTGCCCGGGATCATCCTGGTAGGCAAAACCCCGGCTGAAAATCACGTCCGGCGTGACCCTATAGCACTGGGCGAAACCATAGATGGCTTTATCAGGCATGGCCGCGTGCATGTAATCGATGCGCAGATCCAGGGTCGGGCAGACCTCGAATTGCGGCAGCACGCACAAGGTCGACATGCCGCAGGCGGTATCCATCAGCGTGGTCAGCGCTCCGCCATGGACGATGCCTGTCAGCGGATTACCGACAATGGAGGGGCTGTACGGCAACATTACCGTCAACCCTTCGGAACTGGCGCTGTGCAGCGTCAGACCCAGCACCTGGCAATGCCTCAGCGCGGATAAAAAGCGTGTCGCACGCTCAAAAACGGAATCTTCAGCCATTTGTGTTAATGCCCTTGTGTATGCAGAAGCCCAACAACCACCGTGGGCCATAAAGTTCCGCTGCGCTGCAAAGTTATATATCTAGAGCAAAAGAGGAACTTAACCAGAGGGGGCCCGCTCAAAAGGCCAGTAGTTATATCCATAAGGAGAAACACCCCATGCGTAAGACTTTTGCTATTGCCTTGATGTTGGCCGCCTCCCTCGGTCTCGCTGCCTGCGATAAAAAATCCGAGGACAAGGCTCAAGATGCCAACCAACACGCTGAACAAGCTCAGCAAGACATGAACAAAGCACAGGATAAAGTGAACGACGCGGCGAAAGAAAACGCCGAAGCTGCCAAAGCTCAGTCTGAATCGAACAGTGCCGCCCAGCAGGAACAAGCCCCTGCTACCGCGCCTAAAACCAACTGATACGGTTTCAGTGGTAAAAGAAAACCCGCCTGGTGCGGGTTTTCTTTTGCCTGCAATTCGACAAAACAGCCGTCAAGCCGCTTCCTTGCCGGTTTCGGGCACCGGCGCTTCGGTAGGCGTGTAGACCATCACGTCCAGCACATCCGAATGAAACTCGCGTTGATACAACACAAACACCACGCCGGCGCTCATCAGCATGAACAGCCAGGGGCTGACGAACCATGCCAGCATGGTCATGCCGAAATAATAGGCACGCAAGCCGAAGTTGAACTGGTTGGCCGCCATCGAAATGACCCGCGCCGCCCTCGAAGCAAAGGCCTTGCGCTCCAGCTCGGACACATGCCGCTCGCCGATCATCGGCGCAGAACCTACCAGGACCGCGGCGAAGTTGTATTGGCGCATGCACCAGCTGAACGTGAAGAACGCGTAGACGAACACCAGCGCAAGACACAGCAGCTTCACTTCCGCCATGCCCTGGGAGGCCTGTTGTACCAACGGCAGGTCCGCAAGCAGCGATACCGCGCGGTCAGACGCCCCGAGCACGGTCAGGATACCGGCCAGGATGATCAGCGTGCTGGAGGCGAAGAAGGACGCGTTGCGCTCCAGGTTGCCGATCACGCTGGCATCGGCAATGCGGTTGTCGCGCAGCAGCATGCGACGCATCCAGTCTTCGCGGTACAGGTGCATCACGCTGGCCAGGCACGCCGTGTCGCGGGCCTTCCAGGAAGCGTAACGGGTATAACCGGCCCAGCAGATGATGAACCAGACGGCGGCGAGCAGATGGATCAGGTTGGCTTGGATGAATGACATGCAGTTCCCTGTGATGAAACAAAACCTGCGGCAATAATATCAGCGAACCCTGTGGGAGCGAGCCTGCTCGCGATAGCGATATAACTTTCGCTTCTATGTCAGCAGTTCGGGCGCTTTCGCGAGCAGGCTCGCTCCCACAGGTCCACGGAAAAAGACACTGTCCCAATAAAAAATGCCCCGCATCGATTGATACGGGGCATTTCGTTTTACCGATGGGCCTGCTGGAAGCCGCTTACGCCAACGCTTCGCTGCGCTTGCCCAGCAGTCGATCGCAGACCACTGCGACCACCAGGGTCATGACCGAAGGCACCAGCCAGGCCAGGCCCTGGTCGCTCAACGGCAGGTGGGCCAACTGCGTCGGCAGCCAATCCGCCAGCCCGGCGCCCTTGAGGGCGTCGATCAAGCCGAACAGGAACGACACCAGCATGACCGGGCCGACGATGCGCCCCTGCTCATGCCAGAAGTCCTTGCAGAAGCTCAGGGCGACCAATGCGATGCAAGGCGGATAGATCGCGGTCAGGACCGGAATCGAGAAAGCGATCAGCTTGGTCAGCCCGAGGTTGGACACCAGCAGCGAAAACGCCGCCAGGATGATCACCAGCGTCTTGTAGGACAGCGGCAGGACGCGGCTGAAGTACTCGGCGCAGGCGCAGGTCAGGCCAACCGCCGTCACCAGGCACGCCAGGGAGATCAGTACCGCAAGGAAGCCGCTGCCCAGGCTGCCGAAGGTATGTTGCACGTAGGCATGCAAGACGGCCGCGCCGTTGGTCGCGCCCGCGGCAACTTCATGGCTGCCCGAACCCAGGCGGAACAGGCTGACATAGACCAGCGCCAGCCCCACCCCGGCTATAAGCCCGGCGATGATGGCGTAGCGGGTGATCAAGGCCGGAGACTCGACCCCTCGGGAACGGATGGCGTTGACGATGACGATGCCGAACACCAAGGCACCGAGGGTATCCATGGTCAGGTAGCCATTGATGAAGCCTTGGGAAAACGGCGCCGCCACGTATTCGGGAGTCGCCACGCCGATGTCGCCCGCCGGCAGGGCAAACGCGGCGATGCCCAGCACTGCCAGGGCGATGATTTTCAGCGGCGCGAGAAAGCGCCCGACGGTGTCCAGCAAGCGGCCCGGATAAAGCGAGATGAAGAACACCACCAGAAAGTACACCGCGCTGTACAGGAACAACGCCAACGGGCTCTCGCCGGTCAGCGGTGCCAGGCCGACTTCGAACGATACGGTAGCGGTTCGCGGGGTGGCGAACAGCGGGCCGACCGCCAGGTAGCACACCGCTGCCAGCAAACCACCGGCGATCTTGCCGATGGGGCTGCTCAAGGCGTCCATCGC
Source organism: Pseudomonas sp. R3-56 (assembly GCF_051132075.1). Classification (NCBI taxonomy): domain Bacteria; kingdom Pseudomonadati; phylum Pseudomonadota; class Gammaproteobacteria; order Pseudomonadales; family Pseudomonadaceae; genus Pseudomonas; species Pseudomonas sp. R3-56. Next base: position 4,537,799 of record NZ_CP071657.1, read on the forward strand.
GCCGCCGACCTTGGCCAGCGCAACGACCGTGATCACCGGCAGCCCGACCGCCGTGATGAGAAAGCCCAGCGCCGCCATCCAGACATGAGGCCCGGACTGCAAACCGACGATAGGCGGGAAGATGATGTTGCCGGCCCCGACGAACAGGGCAAATGTCATGAAACCAAGCGCCAGGATGTCCTGGCCTTTCAACACTTTCATTAAGGAAACCACACTACTGAATCGGAATTTAGAGAGGGATTTCCCTTATGGGTGAGGGAAATGCTGCCGATCCGTATGAGACCGACCCGTTTAGCGCGTCGCTTCCTTGTGGGCAGCGGTCGCAAAAATGGCTGCTAGCCTAACGAATTCAAGTGAAAAACGCACTGTTACAGGGCGAACTATCCGATACACGACATTGCTGTGTCGCATTTACGTATCTATTTTTCCACCAGGCCGCAGCAATGCCCCCCCCGTGGCGAGGGAGCTTGCTCCCGCTGGGCTGCGCAGCAGCCCTCATTCAGGCGCCTGTATCTATTCAGACAAAATGCGCTGTCCAGTTTGCGACTGCTACGCAGCCGAGCGGGAGCAAGCTCCCTCGCCACAAGAGCGAACCAGAAACGACAAAGGCCACCCGAAGGTGGCCTTTGTTTGGAACGAAGGGTCAGCCGAAGCTTACTTCTTCATTTCCCAGCCAGTCAGCTCGGCCAGGGCCTTGCCGATGTCTGCCAGCGAACGCACGGTTTTCACGCCTGCGTCTTGCAGCGCAGCGAACTTCTCGTCCGCAGTGCCTTTGCCGCCGGAGATGATTGCACCCGCATGGCCCATGCGCTTGCCAGCAGGGGCAGTCACACCAGCGATGTAGGAAACGACCGGCTTGGTCACGTTTGCCTTGATGTAGGCAGCGGCTTCTTCTTCAGCGGAACCGCCGATCTCACCGATCATGACGATCGCTTCGGTCTTCGGGTCTTCCTGGAACAGCTTCAGGATGTCGATGAAGTTGGAGCCTGGGATCGGGTCACCGCCGATGCCGACGCAAGTGGACTGACCGAAACCGGCGTCAGTGGTCTGCTTCACGGCTTCGTAGGTCAGGGTGCCGGAACGGGAAACGATACCGACCTTGCCTGGCAAGTGAATGTGACCTGGCATGATGCCGATCTTGCATTCGCCTGGAGTGATCACGCCTGGGCAGTTAGGGCCGATCAGGGTAACACCCAGCTCGTCGCACTTGACCTTGGCATCCAGCATGTCCAGGGTAGGAATGCCTTCGGTGATGCAAACGATCAGCTTGATGCCGCCGAATGCTGCTTCCAGGATGGAGTCCTTGCAGAAAGGAGCTGGAACGTAGATCACGCTGGCGGTGGCGCCAGTGGCAGCTACAGCGTCTTTCACGGTGTTGAACACTGGCAGGCCCAGGTGCTCGGTGCCGCCTTTGCCCGGCGTTACACCGCCGACCATCTGGGTGCCGTATTCGATGGCTTGCTGGGTGTGGAAGCTACCTTGCGAACCGGTAATGCCCTGGCAGATAACCTTGGTGTCTTTGTTGATCAGGACGCTCATTATTTGCCCTCCGCAGCTTTGACGACTTGTTGAGCAGCGTCGGTCAGGCTGGTAGCAGCGATGATGTTCAAACCGCTTTCTGCCAGTACTTTAGCGCCCAGTTCAGCGTTGTTGCCTTCAAGGCGCACAACAACCGGGATTTTCACGCCGACTTCTTTCACGGCGCCAATGATGCCTTCGGCAATCATGTCGCAGCGAACGATGCCGCCGAAGATGTTGACCAGTACTGCAGCGACGTTGGAGTCGGACAGGATGATCTTGAACGCTTCGGTAACGCGTTCCTTGGTAGCACCGCCGCCCACGTCGAGGAAGTTGGCTGGCTTGCCGCCATGCAGGTTGACGATGTCCATGGTACCCATGGCCAGGCCGGCACCGTTGACCATGCAGCCGATGTTGCCTTCCAGCGCTACGTAGTTCAGTTCGAACTTGGCAGCGTGCGCTTCGCGCGGATCGTCCTGCGACGGATCGTGGAAAGTCTTCAGCTTAGGCTGACGGTACATGGCGTTGGCGTCGATGTTGATCTTGGCATCGAGGCAGTGCAGATCGCCGTCGGCCTTGATCACCAGCGGGTTCACTTCCAGCAGGGCCAGATCGTGATCCTGGAACAGTTTGGCCAGACCCACGAAGATCTTGGCGAACTGGGCAACCTGCTTGCCTTCCAGGCCCAGCTGGAAAGCCAGCTCGCGACCCTGGAATGGCTGTGCGCCAACCAGTGGATCGATGGTGGCCTTGAGGATTTTCTCAGGGGTGTCGTGAGCGATTTTCTCGATGTCCACGCCACCTTCGGTGGAAGCCATGAACACGATACGACGGCTCGAACGGTCAACGACAGCGCCCAGGTACAGCTCTTTAGCGATATCAGTGCACGATTCAACCAGGATCTTGGTGACTGGCTGACCGTTGGCGTCAGTCTGGTAAGTCACCAGACGCTTGCCCAGCCACTGCTGCGCGAAGGCTTTGGCGTCTTCTTTGCTGCGAACCAGCTTGACGCCGCCCGCTTTACCGCGACCACCGGCGTGAACCTGGGCTTTGACAACCCATTCGCTGCCGCCGATCTTGTCGCAAGCTTCTGCTGCCGCTTCCGGGGTGTCTACCGCGTAACCGGTGGATACTGGCAGGCCGTACTCAGCGAACAGCTGCTTACCCTGATACTCGTGAAGATTCATGCTTATTACCGTCTTCGTTAGGTACTGCGCATTCGGTGCTGCACCGTTGTGGTGCCGCACCACCTGTGACTGCTGCTTGCGTAGCGTTCCGGTTAACCGGTGCCGCTACGCAAGACTGCGTCCAGCGGACATTCCGCGGTGAGTCTTGCACGCAAGGCTCGCGACGGGCCGCACCGCCGTGGTTTCTTATTATCCGTTAACGCTTCTTGCGGTTGGCCACGTGGATGGCGCCGCCATTCACGGCCAGGGCCGCTTCGTGCAAGGCTTCGGACAGGGTCGGATGGGAGAAGACCATCATGCCCAGGTCTTCAGCGCTGGTGCCGAATTCCATACCGATCGCGCCTTGCTGTACCAGCTCGGCAGCGCTTGGGCCAATGACGTGAACGCCCAATACGCGGTCGGTCTTGGCGTCGGCGATGACTTTCACGAAACCGCCGGTGTCGTTGGCTGCCATGGCGCGGCCGCTGGCGGCGAACGGGAAGGTGCCGACGTTAACTTCAACGCCTTCGGCTTTCAAGGCCTGCTCGGTTTTACCGACCCATGCGATTTCCGGGTGGGTGTAGATAACCGATGGGATCAGGTCGTAGTTCATCTGGGCCTTGTGACCCTTGATGCGCTCGACAACCATGATGCCTTCTTCGGACGCCTTGTGCGCCAGCATCATGCCGCGAACCACGTCACCGATGGCGAAGACGCCCGGTACGGCGGTTGCGCAATGGTCATCGACCGCGATGAAGCCGCGCTCGTCGATTTCCACGCCGCAATCGGCGGCCAGCAGGTCAGTCGTCACCGGACGACGGCCGACCGCTACGATCAGCTTGTCGAACGTGATGGTCTGTTCGCCGTTGGCGTCGGTGTAGTTGACCACGACTTCTTCGCCGTTGACCTTGGAGCCGGTCACGCGAGCGCCCAGCTTGATGTCCAGGCCTTGCTTGGTCAGGGTTTTCAGCGCTTCCTTGGAAACCGCGGTGTCGGCGGCCATCAGGAAGGTGTCGAGGGCTTCGAGCACGGTCACTTCAGCGCCCAGGCGCGACCATACCGAACCCAGCTCCAGGCCGATCACGCCAGCGCCGATCACGCCCAGGCGTTTTGGCACGGTCTGGAATTCCAGGGCACCGGTGGAGTCGACGATGACGTTCTGGTCGACCGGAGCCGGCGGGATGTCGATCGGACGCGAGCCTGGCGCCAGGATGACGTTTTCGGCTTCGATCACTTCAACCGAGCCGTCTGGCTTGGTCACTTCGACTTTCTTGCCCAGCAGCAGCTTGCCGTGGCCTTCGATGGAAGTCACGCCGTTGGCCTTGAACAGGGTGGCAACACCGCTGGTCAGGTTCTTGACGATGCCGGCCTTGCGGCCAACCATCGCGGCGACGTCCATTTTCACTTCACCGGTAGAGATACCGTGAACGTTGAAGCTTTCTTTCGCTTCCTTGTATTTCCAAGAGCTGTCCAGCAGCGCCTTGGAAGGAATGCAACCGACGTTCAGGCAAGTACCGCCCAAGGCTTGCTTGCCTTCCTTGTCGGTGTATTTCTCGATGCAGGCAGTGGTAAGGCCCAGTTGCGCAGCCTTGATGGCCGCTACGTAGCCGCCAGGGCCCGCACCAATCACTACCACGTCGAATTTCTGAGTCATGAGTCATTCCTTTTCGAATCAAACCGGACGGTCACTTGTGGTGACCGTCGAGGGACGAAACCGGTTGTTTCAGCAAGAAGCCGATCAACAGACCGGCCCTCGCGGCGAAAATCAGATATCCAGCAGCAGACGAGCCGGATCTTCAAGCAGGTTCTTGATGGTTACCAGGAACGTCACGGCTTCTTTGCCGTCGATCAGGCGGTGATCGTAGGACAGTGCCAGGTACATCATCGGACGAATCACGACTTGACCATTGATCGCCATCGGACGCTGCAGAATGTTGTGCATGCCGAGGATAGCCGCTTGTGGCGGGTTGACGATCGGGGTCGACATCATCGAACCGAATGTACCACCGTTGGTGATGGTGAACGTACCGCCGGTCATCTCTTCGATGGACAGCTTGCCGTCACGGGCCTTCTTGCCGAAGGTGGCGATGCCGCCTTCGATTTCGGCCAGGCTCATCAGTTCGGCGTTGCGCAGTACCGGAACCACCAGGCCACGGTCGCTGGAGACCGCGACACCGATGTCGGCGTAGCCGTGGTAGACGATGTCGGAACCGTCGATCGACGCGTTGACGGCCGGGAAGCGTTTCAGCGCTTCGGTGGCAGCCTTGACGAAGAACGACATGAAGCCCAGGCGTACGCCATTGTGGGACTTCTCGAACAGATCCTTGTACTTCGAACGCAGGGCCATGACTTCGGTCATGTCGACTTCGTTGAAAGTGGTCAGCATCGCCATGTTCGACTGGGCTTCGACCAGACGCTCGGCAACCTTGGCCCGCAGGCGGGTCATCGGAACGCGTTTTTCCACGCGGTCGCCGGCAGCGAACACTGGTGCGGAAGCGGCAGGCGCGGCAGGCTTGGCTGGTGCTGCGGCCGGTGCGGCTTTCTTGGCGGCAACAGCTGCAACCACGTCTTCCTTGGTCACGCGACCACCCTTGCCGGTGCCGGCAACGGAAGCGATGTTGATACCGTTCTCTTCAGCCAGCTTGCGAGCAGCAGGGGCAGCGACTGGATCGTCTTCGCCCGATGCAGCAGGAGCAGCGGCCTGAGCGGCAGCCGGTGCAGCAGCTGCTGCTGGAGCGGCGGCGGCAGCGCCGCCCTCTTCGATCGAGCCCAGGACCTGGTTCGACAGAACCGTAGCGCCTTCTTCGGCAATGATTGCGCCCAGCACGCCGTCGGCTTCGGCCAATACTTCCAGCACGACCTTGTCGGTCTCGATGTCGACGATCAGGTCGTCACGCTTGACGGCCTCGCCTGGTTTCTTGTGCCAGGTGGCAACGGTGCCATCGGCAACCGATTCCGGGAATGACGGGGCTTTGATTTCGATAGCCATTATCTGTGGGTCCTTAAAATTCGGTTTCAGTCAGCACGAAGGCGTTAAACAGTGAAGGCATCTTGCAGCAGTTTTTCCTGCTGCTCGGCGTGCATCGACGCATAACCACACGCAGGGGCAGCAGAAGCGTCACGACCGGCGTACTCCAGGCCCAGGGCCTTGTTATGGTTGCCGATGCTGCGACGCAGGTGATGCTGGCTGCTGTACCACGCGCCCTGGTTCATCGGTTCTTCCTGACACCACACCACGTGGGTGAGGTTGGTGTAAGGCGCGATAGCCTCCATCAGGTCGTCTTCCGGGAACGGGTAGAGCTGCTCGATACGCACGATGGCGATGTCTTCGCGGCCTTCGGCACGACGTTTTTCCAGCAGATCGTAGTAGACCTTGCCGCTGCACAGGATCAGGCGAGTCACCTTCGCCGCGTCCAGGGTATCGATTTCCGAGATAACGGTCTGGAAGGAGCCTTCGGCCAGGTCTTCGAGCGTGGAAATCGCCAGCTTGTGGCGCAACAGCGACTTGGGGGTCAGCACGATCAGCGGCTTGCGCAGCGGACGGATGACCTGACGACGCAGCAGGTGGTAGATCTGCGCCGGGGTCGTCGGTACGCAAACCTGGACGTTGTGCTCGGCGCACAATTGCAGGTAACGCTCCAGACGTGCCGAAGAGTGCTCCGGCCCCTGCCCTTCATAACCGTGTGGCAGCAGCATGGTCAGGCCGCAGAGACGACCCCACTTGTGCTCGCCGCTGGTGATGAACTGGTCGACCACCACCTGGGCACCGTTGGCGAAGTCGCCGAACTGGGCTTCCCAGATCACCAGCGCATTCGGCTCGGTGGTGGAGTAGCCATATTCGAACGCCAGGACGGCTTCCTCGGACAGCAGCGAATCGTACAGGTCGAAACGTGGCTGGCCTTTGTACAGGTGTTGCAGCGGGATGTAGGTGCTGGCGTCTTTCTGGTTGTGCAGCGCCGCGTGGCGGTGCGAGAAAGTACCGCGGCCTACGTCCTGGCCGGTGATGCGAATCGGGTGACCTTCGAACGCCAGGGTCGCGTACGCCATGGTTTCGGCGTAACCCCAGTTGATCGGCAGGCCGCCGGCTTGCATCTTCTGGCGGTCTTCGTAGATCTTCGCAACCTGGCGCTGGACCACGAAGCCTTCCGGGATTTCCAGCAGCTTGGCGGACAGTTCCTGCAAGGTCTTGAGGTCGAAGCGCGTGTCGTGACGCGCGGTCCAGGCGTGGCCCAGGTAAGGACGCCAGTCCACGAACAGTTCCTTGTTCGGTTCCTTGACCAGGCTTTTTACAACGTGCAGGCCGTTGTCCAGGGCGTTGCGATATTCATCGACTTTTTCCTGGACGCGCGCGGCATCCAGAACGCCGCTCTGGGTCAGGCGATCGGCGTACAGCTCGCGGGTGGTGCGCTGCTTGGCGATCTGCTGGTACATCAGTGGCTGGGTACCGCTTGGCTCGTCGGCCTCGTTGTGGCCGCGACGACGGTAGCAGACCAGGTCGATCACCACGTCGCGCTTGTACTGCATGCGGTAGTCGATGGCCAGCTGGGTCACGAAGAGCACGGCTTCCGGGTCATCACCATTCACATGGAGAATCGGCGCCTGGATCATTTTCGCGACGTCGGTAGCGTACTCGGTGGAACGCGAGTCCAGCGGGTTGCTGATGGTGAAACCGACCTGGTTGTTGATGACGATGTGAACCGTACCGCCAGTCTTGAAGCCGCGGGTCTGCGACATCTGGAAGGTTTCCATGACCACGCCCTGACCGGCGAATGCCGCGTCACCGTGGATGGAAATCGGCAGGACCTTTTCACCGGTCGGGTCGTTGCGACGATCCTGGCGGGCACGGACCGAACCCTCGACCACCGGGGAAACGATTTCCAGGTGGGACGGGTTGAAGGCCATGGCCAGGTGGACTTCGCCACCGGTGGTCATCACGTTGGACGAGAAGCCCTGGTGGTATTTCACGTCACCGGAACCCAGCTCGACCTTCTTCTTGCCTTCGAACTCGTCGAACAGCTCGCGCGGGTTTTTGCCGAAGGTGTTGACCAGTACGTTCAGGCGACCACGGTGGGCCATGCCGATGACGACTTCCTTGGTACCGTAGGAGCCGGAACGCTGGATCAGCTCGTCGAGCATCGGAATCAGGCTTTCGCCGCCTTCCAGGCCGAAACGCTTGGTGCCCGGGTATTTGGTACCCAGGTATTTCTCCAGACCTTCACCGGCGGTGACGCGCTCGAGCAAGTGGCTCTTGATGTCGGCGGAGTACGTCGGACGGCCACGAACGCTTTCCAGACGCTGCTGGAACCACTGGCGCTGCTCGGAATCGGTGATGTGCGTGAATTCAGCGCCGATGGTGCGGCAATATGTCTGCTGCAACGCTTCGTGAATTTCGCGTAGGCTCGCTTCCTCTTTGCCGATGAACAGGTCGCCGGCACGGAAGGTCGTATCAAGATCGGCATTGGTCAAGCCGTAATGAGTGATCGACAGGTCTGCAGGTGCAGGACGCTGCCACAGCCCCAGCGGGTCCAGCTGGGCTGCCTGGTGGCCGCGCATCCGGTAGGCCTGGATCAGTCGCAGTACTTCAACTTGCTTCTTCTCGTGCTCGGAGCTCACGCTGCCGGCAGACACCGGTTGGGCGCGGCGCTGGTTCTTTGCCAGCAGCACGAAATGATCGCGAATCGTCGAGTGCGAAACATCGGTGGCAGAGTTACCGTCAGCCGGCAACTTCTGAAAGTAGGTGCGCCATTCTTCTGGCACAGCGTTAGGGTCGTGCAGGTAGAGCTCGTAGAGCTCTTCCACATAGGCAGCGTTACCACCGGAGAGGTGGGCACTGTTCCACATGCGCTGCATCACGCTTTCTTGCATGCTTGGTCACCCTCGATTAGGGGAACACCACCGGCGAAAACACCGAGCAAACTTGCAGAAGTCCGAGTGCAGCGACTAAAACAAGCCACTTAGGATCACGCTGATAGTCCGGGTACCAGCCCGGATGCCCCTGCTTGTCTCATTTCTTCAAAATAAGAACGGCCGCTTTGTGAGTGGCTGCTCTGGTTATAGCCAGGACGTGGGTTGAAGCCCACGCCCTCGCCTTTACGGGTACAGCGGTTCTACGGGTACAGCAGCTGAATCACACGCCGTTTTGCAGCAGCATGTTACGTACGTGACCGATGGCCTTAGTCGGGTTCAGGCCTTTCGGGCAGACGTTGACGCAGTTCATGATCCCGCGGCAGCGGAATACGCTGAACGGGTCATCCAGTGCGGCCAGACGCTCGGACGTCTTGGTGTCACGGCTGTCTGCCAGGAAGCGATACGCTTGCAGCAGGGCGGCCGGGCCCAGGAATTTGTCCGGGTTCCACCAGAACGATGGGCACGAGGTCGAGCAGCAGGCGCACAGGATGCACTCGTACAGACCGTCGAGCTTTTCACGCTCTTCAGGAGACTGCAGACGCTCGATGGCCGGAGCCGGCGTGTCGTTCTGCAGGAATGGCTTCACCTTCTCGTATTGCTTGTAGAAGATGCTCATATCGACGACCAGGTCACGGATGACCGGCAAACCTGGCAGCGGCCGAACGATAAGCTTGTTGCCCTTGACCACCGCCGACAGCGGCGTGATGCAGGCCAGGCCGTTCTTGCCGTTGATGTTCATGCCGTCGGAGCCGCAAACGCCCTCGCGGCACGAGCGACGATAGGAAAAACCTTCGTCCTGCTCTTTGATCAAGGCCAGCACGTCCAGCACCATCAGGTCTTTACCACCGGTATCGACCTGGAAGTCCTGCATGAACGGCGCGGCGTCCTGATCAGGGTTGTAGCGATACACACTGACTTGCAACATAGCGGTCACCCTTAATAAGTCCGGACTTTAGGTTCGAAAGTCGGAACAGTCTTCGGCGAGAAGTTCACGGCACGCTTGGCGACGCGTTTTTCACCCGGGAAGTACAAGGTGTGGCACAGCCAGTTTTCGTCGTCACGGTCTTCGAAGTCTTCGCGGGCATGTGCACCACGGGACTCTTTACGCACTTCAGCCGCGATGGCGGTGGCTTCGGCCACTTCCAGCAGGTTCTGCAGTTCCAGCGCTTCGATACGGGCAGTGTTGAACGCCTGCGACTTATCGTTGATCTTCACGTTGGCGATTCGTTCACGCAATTGCGCCAGCTGGGCAATACCCTTCTGCATGTATTCGCCGGTACGGAACACACCGAAGTAGTTCTGCATGCAGCTTTGCAGCTCGCGACGCAGGGTGGCGACGTCTTCGCCTTCGGTACGCTCGTTGAGACCGGCCAGACGCTTGAGCGCCACGTCGATGTCGGTGTCGCTGGCGTCGCGGTATTCGATACCGTCGGTCAGCGCTTTTTCCAGGTGCAGACCGGCAGCGCGGCCGAATACCACCAGGTCGAGCAGCGAGTTGCCGCCCAGGCGGTTGGCACCGTGCACCGATACGCATGCCACTTCACCCACCGCAAACAGGCCAGGGATGATTTCGTCCACGCCTTCGGCGTTCTGGGTGATTGCCTGGCCATGAATGTTTGTGGCAACGCCGCCCATCATATAGTGGCAGGTTGGAACCACTGGAACCGGCGCAACGACTGGATCGACGTGAGCGAAGGTCTTGGACAGTTCGCAGATACCTGGCAAGCGGCTGTGCAGCACTTCTTCGCCGAGGTGGTCGAGCTTGAGCATCACGTGGTCGCCGTTCGGGCCACAGCCGTTACCGGCAATGATCTCTTTAACCATCGAACGAGCAACGACGTCACGACCGGCAAGGTCCTTGGCGTTCGGAGCATAACGCTCCATGAAACGCTCGCCGTGCTTGTTGATCAGGTAACCGCCTTCACCACGGCAGCCTTCGGTGACCAGTACACCAGCGCCGGCGATGCCGGTCGGGTGGAACTGCCACATTTCGATGTCCTGCACCGGCACGCCGGCACGCAGGGCCATGCCGACGCCGTCACCGGTGTTGATCAGGGCGTTGGTGGTGGACGCGTAGATACGGCCCGCACCGCCGGTCGCCAGCACGGTGGCCTTGGCGCGGATGTAGGTGGTTTCGCCAGTTTCGATGCAGATCGCGATCACGCCGACGAAGGCGCCGTCCTGGTTCTTCACCAGGTCGACAGCGTAGTACTCGTTCAGAAACACGGTACCGGCTTTCAGGTTGCCCTGATACAGCGTGTGCAGCAGTGCGTGACCGGTACGGTCGGACGCAGCGCAAGTGCGTGCAGCCTGGCCGCCCTTGCCGTAGTCCTTGGACTGGCCGCCGAACGGACGCTGGTAGATACGACCCTGTTCGGTACGCGAGAACGGCATGCCCATGTGGTCCAGCTCGTAAACAGCAGCCGGGCCTTCCTGACACATGTATTCGATAGCGTCCTGGTCGCCGATGTAGTCGGAACCCTTGACGGTATCGTACATGTGCCAGCGCCAGTCATCGTTCGGGTCGGCCGAAGCGATGGCGCAAGTGATGCCACCCTGGGCGGAAACAGTGTGCGAACGCGTCGGGAAGACCTTGGTGATCACGGCAGTCTTGTGACCGCCCTGTGCCAGTTGCAGCGCTGCGCGCATGCCGGCACCGCCACCACCAATGATGATGGCGTCGAAAGAAATCGTTGGAATGTTAGCCATGAATCAGATACCCCAGAGAATCTGCACACCCCAGACGAAGTAAGCGAACATCGCAACGCCGCATACTGCCTGGAAGAGGAAACGTACGGCAGTCGCCGACTTGCCGAACGCCATCTGCGTCAGGTAGTCGGTCGCGATGGTCCACATGCCGACCCAGGCGTGAGCGCCGAGTGCGACAAGTGCCAGCAGACTGAAGATACGCATCCAGTTGTTTGCAAACAGTTCGTGCCATTGGGCATAGCCCAGGCCGGGGTTGGCTACCACATATCCGATCAGGAAGATGAAATAAGCCGCGAGAACGACCGCAGAGACACGCTGCGCCATCCAGTCATAGAGGCCCGAACGCGAAAGGTTCGTGACGTTGGTTACCATATCCAGACTCCTGCCAGAACGATCAGCACCGCAGACACGGCGATAATGATTTTCGAGCCCAGCTTGCCGCCTTCCAGCGTCTCACCGATGCCCATGTCCATGATCAAGTGGCGCACGCCGGCTACCAGGTGATACAGCAAGGCGGACAGGATGCCCCAAATCACTAGCTTGGCTAGCGGACTGGTCAGACACGCTTTCACCTGACCGAAGCCTTCTTCCGAATCGAGCGACTTGTCCAATGCATAAAGCATGATGGCCAGGCTGACGAAGAGGATGACACCGGAAATACGGTGAAGAATGGACGTGTAAGCAGTGACTGGGAGTTTGATGGTCCTTAGGTCTAGGTTTACAGGTCGTTGGCTTTTCACGGCTTTTTTTTCACACTGAAGAGCCCCTAACAATCAGGGCAAAGTTGTTGGGGCGCGCACTGGTCAGGTACTCACCACCCAGGGAGTGACGACCCCCAAGAAAGCAGGCCCAAAAGCCCCTGGCGGTCGGTGGCCGAGTATAGACAGTTAGGCTACTAATGACAACGCGTTCACCTTCCCCTAATAGCGCATTGCACATGCAGGGCAAAAGGCGTAAACGGCAGGCAATTTCGCGGAAAAAGTCCGGTTAAAGCCTTCTGGAGCAAGACTTTAGGCAAATTGACATTCGGATTTATCTCACTATAGTGGTGCGGGCCCTGCGTGGGGGGTCTGTCTGATGATTCCAAGCATTAATAGGAGGCCACATGGCTGACAAAAAAGCGCAGTTGATCATCGAGGGCGCAGCCCCCGTCGAGCTGCCCATTTTAACCGGCACCGTTGGTCCCGATGTAATCGACGTACGGGGCCTGACGGCCACGGGCCGTTTCACCTTTGACCCAGGTTTCATGTCGACCGCCTCGTGCGAGTCGAAAATCACCTATATCGACGGCGACAACGGCATCCTGCTGCACCGCGGCTACCCGATCGAGCAACTGGCTGAAAAATCGGACTACCTGGAAACCTGCTACCTGCTGCTCAACGGCGAGCTGCCAACCGCAGAGCAAAAGGCCCAGTTCGTCAGCACCGTGAAGAACCACACCATGGTCCACGAGCAGTTGAAGACCTTCTTCAACGGCTTCCGTCGCGATGCTCACCCGATGGCCGTCATGTGCGGTGTTGTCGGCGCCCTCTCGGCCTTCTACCACGACTCCCTGGACATCAATAACCCCCAGCATCGCGAAATCTCCGCGATCCGCCTGGTGGCGAAGATGCCGACCCTGGCAGCCATGGTCTACAAGTACTCCATGGGCCAGCCCATGATGTACCCGCGCAACGACCTGACCTATGCAGAGAACTTCCTGCATATGATGTTCAACACCCCGTGCGAGATCAAACCGATCAGCCCGGTGCTCGCCAAGGCCATGGACCGCATCTTCATCCTCCATGCCGACCACGAGCAGAACGCCTCCACATCCACCGTGCGCCTGGCCGGCTCGTCGGGTGCCAACCCGTTCGCCTGTATCGCCGCCGGTATCGCCGCGCTCTGGGGCCCTGCCCACGGCGGCGCGAACGAAGCGGTACTGACCATGCTCGATGAAATCGGCGATGTCTCGAATATCGACAAGTTCATCGCCAAGGCCAAGGACAAGAACGATCCGTTCAAGCTGATGGGCTTCGGTCACCGGGTCTACAAGAACCGCGACCCGCGCGCCACCGTCATGAAGCAGACCTGCGACGAAGTGCTCAAGGAACTGGGGATCAAGAACGATCCGCAACTCGAACTGGCCATGCGCCTGGAAGAGATCGCCCTGACCGACCCGTACTTCATCGAGCGCTCGCTGTACCCGAACGTCGACTTCTACTCGGGGATCATCCTCAAGGCGATCGGCATCCCGACCAGCATGTTCACCGTGATCTTCGCCCTGGCGCGGACCGTCGGCTGGATCTCCCACTGGAAGGAAATGCTCTCCAGCCCGTACAAGATCGGCCGCCCGCGCCAGCTGTACACCGGCTACGAGTCGCGTGACATCACCAAGCTGGAAGACCGCAAGTAAGGCTTGCCTTGCAGTAAGTCTCAAGCTGCACCGGAACAGCCCCTGCTTCTTATAAAGAGCAGGGGCTGTTTTGTTTATGCCTTCAAAAAGCTTAGTGTCAGGACCGGCCTCTTCGCGAGCAGGCTCGCTCCCACAAGGATCGCATACCACTGTGGGTGCGAGCCTGCTCGCGAAGGCGTCCTCACAGACAACGCAAACATCACATGCAAAAAAATACCCCGGCCTCTCGACCGGGGTATTTCTTCAAACACAACGCTTCAACTTGAAGCTTTCAACTTGCAGCTGCCTCAGTGATTCACCGCCCCACTCGCCCCCAGGCCAGTCTGCGAACGCACGAACTGCGGGAAGAACAGCGCCCGCTCGTTGGCGCCTTCAGCCGACTTGTCGGTGATGGAGAAGAACCAGATGCCGACAAACGCGATGATCATCGAGAACAGCGCCGGGTATTCATACGGGAAGATCGCCTTCTCGTGACCCATGATCTGCACCCAGATGGTCGGACCAAGCACCATCAGGCCCACGGCACTGACCAGACCCAGCCAGCCACCGATCATGGCGCCACGGGTGGTCAGCTTCTTCCAGTACATCGAAAGCAGCAGTACCGGGAAGTTGCAGCTCGCCGCGATGGAGAACGCCAGGCCCACCATGAATGCGATGTTCTGCTTCTCGAACAGGATACCCAGGCCGATTGCCAGCACTGCCAGGGCAATGGTGGTGATCTTCGAGACGCGAATCTCGTCCTTCTCGTTGGCCTTGCCTTTTTTGATCACGCTGGCATACAGGTCATGGGACACCGCCGAGGCACCGGCCAGGGTCAGGCCCGCTACCACCGCCAGGATGGTCGCGAACGCCACCGCCGAGATGAAGCCCAGGAAGATGCTGCCGCCAACCGCGTTGGACAGATGCACCGCCGCCATGTTGTTGCCGCCCAGCAAGGCACCTGCCGCATCCTTGAAGGCCGGGTTGGTGCTGACCAGCAGGATCGCGCCGAAGCCGATGATGAAGGTCAGGATGTAGAAGTAGCCGATGAAGCCGGTGGCATACAGCACGCTCTTGCGAGCTTCCTTGGCGTCGCTCACGGTGAAGAAGCGCATCAGGATATGGGGCAGGCCAGCGGTACCGAACATCAGCGCCAGGCCGAGGGAGAAGGCCGAGATCGGATCCTTCACCAGGCCGCCAGGGCTCATGATCGCTTCACCTTTAGGGTGAACCTTGACCGCTTCGGCAAACAGCATGTTGAAGTCGAAGTTGACGTGCTTCATCACCATCAGCGCCATGAACGAAGCACCCGACAGCAACAGCACGGCCTTGATGATCTGTACCCAGGTGGTGGCCAGCATGCCGCCGAACAGCACGTAGAGGCACATCAGGATACCGACCAGGATCACCGCAACGTGGTAGTCCAGGCCGAACAGCAGCTGGATCAGCTTGCCGGCACCGACCATTTGCGCGATCAGGTAGAACGCCACCACCACCAGCGAGCCGCAAGCCGACAGGCTGCGGATCTGGGTTTGCCCGAGGCGATAGGACGCCACGTCGGCAAAGGTGTATTTACCCAGGTTGCGCAGACGCTCGGCGATCAGGAACAGAATGATCGGCCAGCCCACCAGGAAGCCGATGGAGTAGATCAGGCCGTCATAACCGGACGTGAACACCAGCGCGGAAATACCCAGGAAGGATGCCGCCGACATGTAGTCGCCGGCAATCGCCAGGCCATTCTGGAAGCCGGTGATCTTGCCGCCGGCCGCATAGTAGTCGGCCGCCGAGTTGTTTTTCTTGGATGCCCAGTAGGTGATGTACAGAGTCGCACCGACGAAGGCCACGAACATCAGGATAGCCGCGACGTTGAGGGGTTGTTTCTGCACAGCCCCCGCCACGGCATCAGCCGCCCAGACGCTCGGTGCGAACGCAGCGATGCTCAAAAGAGCCAGTAGACGCCGGATCATTGCTGAGCCTCCTTGAGAATCGCATTGTTCAGGTCGTCGAACTCGCCATTGGCGCGTCGTACATAAATGCCGGTCAGGACAAAAGCCGAGAGAATCAGGCCGATCCCGATGGGAATGCCCCAGGTGATCGTTCCCTCAGGCGTGATCTTGGCACCGAGAATATGCGGCCCGTAGGCAATCAGCAGGATGAATCCCGAGTAAAGCCCTAGCATGATCGCCGAGAGAATCCAGGCGAACTTTTCCCTTTTACTCACCAGCTCCTTGAAGCGCGGGCTGTTTTGTATCGAGAGGTAAATGCTGTCGTTCATTGTTTTTATCCTCGCAGCACAGATTTAAGTTGGAACGACCCTACTCTATGCGGCTCAAGGCCAGGTTCCAGACGACCTTAGTATTAGAACGACATGACGGTTTTGCCAGTTTCCCGCAATTTTCCGCGGTTCCCCCTCCTGTGGGAGCGAGCTTGCTCGCGATAGCGGCGTGTCTGCTTGCATCTCTATTGAATGTTGCGCCGTCATCGCGAGCAAGCTCGCTCCCACAGGATTTGTGGACAAGTCAGGAATCACGGGCACAAAAAAACCGCATGAACAACTCATGCGGTTTTTCGGAACAGTCAGACCAGGCCGTTTATTTGCCGGTCCACTCCTTCACGCGGTCCGGGTGCTTGGCAACCCAATCCTTCGCGGCGGCGTCCGGCTTGGCGCCTTCCTGGATTGCCAACATGACTTCGCCGATTTCGTCTTTCGAGGCCCACTGGAACTTCTTCAGGAACTCGACCACTTCCGGCGCCTTGGTAGCCAGCTCCTTGCTGCCGATGCTGTTTACGGTTTCAGCCGCGCCGTAGACGCCTTTTGGGTCTTCAAGGAAGCGCAGTTTCCACTTGGCGAACATCCAGTGCGGCACCCAACCGGTGACGGCGATGGACTCGTTCTTCTTCTCGGCACGGGTCAGCTCGGCGATCATGCCGGCGCCGGAGCTGGCCTTGAGTTGATAACCGGTCAGGTCGTAGTCCTTGATCGCCTGTTCGGTCTTGAGCATCACGCCTGAACCGGCGTCGATGCCGACGATGCGTTTCTTGAAGGAATCGTCGGTCTTGAGGTCTTCCAGCGACTTGGCCTTGACGTACTCTGGCACGATCAGGCCGATCTTGGCGTCCTTGAAGTTCGGGCCGTAGTCGACCACGTTGTCCTTGTTTTTCGTCCAGTAGTCACCGTGAGTCACCGGCAGCCAGGCCGAAAGCATTGCATCGAGCTTGCCGGTGGCCACGCCCTGCCACATGATCCCGGTCGCCACCGCTTGCAGCTTCACGTCATAACCGAGTTTCTGCTTGATCACTTCGGCCGCCACATGGGTGGTCGCGACGCTGTCGGACCAGCCGTCGACATAACCAATGCTCAGGGTTTTGGTTTCGGCGCTGGCCAGGGTGGAGCTGATCGCCAGTACCAGTGCGGCACCTGCGCCCAAGAGTCGTCGCATCTTCATCGTTACTTCCCCGAAAGTGCTGCGCCCGACGGATGCCGAGCAGCGTCAACGTATTGTTATGGTGCACAGCGCCCCCATCACGCTCACCTGCAAACCGGTTCGAACGCCAGTGGAGTACTGACAGGCTGATCATCAACCTGCGCCGATCTGGAACCTGCTCTGTCTGCGACCCTGAGGCAGCGAGAAACGACATCAGAAAGCCAGCAAGCCATCCCGGGCGTTTCAGACCGCGGATTTCGATCAAATCTTGCATGCCTGAACCAGGCGAGCCGCCAGGTCACTAGCGGTCAACACGCCTCAACGTGTATCGTCCCGCTACTATCGCGACCCGTCCGCGCTTGTTTTGCAGCCGTCATGGCACTTGGCTTCACTTCGGTGGTCATAGGCTGCGAACTTCATTCGGCACCTTCCTCTAAGGGATCCAGACATGCTCCGTTCCTTGCGCTTCGCTGCCTTCGCCGGCGGCCTTATCCTGAGTGCGTCCGCGCTGGCGGTGGATGTCGACGCCGCCAGCTATGGCTATCCCTTGACCAACCCGTTCGAGGCGACCATTGCCACCACGCCGCCGGACCTGCGCCCGGAGCTGCCGCTCAATGAGGACATCAACCAGTCGGACCAGAGCCTGACCCTGCGTCCGGAGCGCGAATTCATCCTGCCGGACAATTTCTGGCCGGTGAAAAGCCTCACCTACCGCATGGCTACCCAGGACAAACCCGCGCCGCTGATCTTCCTGATCGCCGGCACCGGCGCGCGGTATGACAGCACGCTCAATGAGTATTTGAAGCGCCTCTACTACAAGGCCGGCTACCACGTGGTGCAGTTGTCCTCGCCCACCAGTTTCGATTTCATGAGTGCCGCTTCGCGCTTCGCCACGCCAGGCATCACCAAGGAAGACGCCGAAGACATGTACCGCGTGATGCAGGCCGTGCGCGCGCAAAATCCGAAAGTGCCCGTCACCGAGTACTACCTGACCGGCTACAGCCTCGGCGCCCTGGACGCGGCCTTCGTTGCGCACCTGGACGAGACCCGGCGCAGTTTCAACTTCAAGAAAGTCCTGTTGCTGAACCCGCCAGTGAACCTCTACACCTCGATCACCAACCTGGACAAGCTGGTCCAGACCGAGGTCAAGGGCATCAACAGCACCACGACATTCTATGAACTGGTGCTGAACAAGCTGACCCGCTACTTCCAGCAGAAAGGCTACATCGACCTCAACGACGCCCTGCTCTATGACTTCCAGCAGTCCAAGCAACACCTGAGCAACGAGCAGATGGCGATGCTGATCGGCACCTCGTTCCGTTTCTCCGCGGCCGACATCGCCTTTACCTCAGACCTGATCAACCGTCGCGGCCTGATCATCCCGCCGAAGTTCCCGATCACTGAAAGCACCAGCCTGACGCCGTTCCTCAAGCGCGCGCTGCAATGCGATTTCGACTGCTACCTCACCGAACAGGTGATCCCGATGTGGCGTGCTCGCACAGACGGCGGCAGCCTGTTGCAACTGGTCGACCAGGTCAGTCTCTACGCGCTGAAGGATTATCTGCAGGCCAGCACGAAAATCGCGGTGATGCACAACGCCGACGATGTGATTCTCGGCCCGGGCGACCTCGGCTTCCTGCGCAAGACTTTTGGCGACCGCCTGACCGTTTATCCACTGGGCGGCCATTGCGGCAACCTTAACTATCGCGTCAACAGCGACGCCATGCTGGAGTTCTTCCGTGGCTAAATACCTCCTGCTTATCGCCGCGTTAATGAGCGCGGGCATGGTCCACGCCGATGACAGCAAGGCCAATGCGCCCGTGGTGGTGGATTCGGACGGCTTCAAGGAGCCGCTGACCAAACTCAAGTTCAACCCCGGCCTAGACCAGCGCGAATTCGAACGCTCGACGCTCAACGCCTTGAACGTCTATGACCCGCTGGAATCGTGGAACCGCCGCGTCTACCACTTCAACTACCGCTTTGACGAATGGGTCTTCCTGCCCATCGTCGACGGCTATCGCTACGTCACTCCGAGCTTCGTGCGCACCGGCGTCAGCAATTTCTTCAACAACCTGGGCGACGTGCCGAACCTGATGAACAGCCTGCTGCAATTGAAGGGCAAGCGTTCGATGGAGACCACGGCGCGCCTGCTCCTCAATACCACCGTAGGCATCGCCGGCCTCTGGGACCCGGCCACGGCCATGGGCCTGCCGCGCCAAAGCGAGGACTTCGGCCAGACCCTGGGTTTCTATGGTGTGCCCGGCGGCGCGTATTTCGTGCTGCCGATCTTCGGTCCTTCGAACCTGCGCGACACGTCGGGCCTGCTGGTGGACTACACCGCGGAATCGGCGATCAACTTCCTGAACGTCTCGGAGGTCAGCTCCAACCACCCGGAACTGCTGCTGTTGCGCGGCGTGGACAGGCGCTACCAGACCAGCTTCCGCTACGGGCAGCTGAACTCGCCGTTCGAGTATGAGAAGGTGCGGTACGTGTACACCGAGTCGCGCAAGTTGCAGATCGCCGAGTAACTTTCGGCAACCATAAAACCACTGTGGGAGCGAGCCTGCTCGCGAATGCGGCCTGACATTCAACATTAATGTTGCCTGACAGGCCGCTATGCGAGCAGGCTCGCTCCCACAGTTGTAATGCGTTGGCAGACTCAGCCTTTCAGCGCTTTCCAGATTTTGCCCACGACGAGCACACCCGCCAACACGGCCGCACCCGCGAC
Organism: Pseudomonas sp. R3-56; assembly: GCF_051132075.1. Taxonomy (NCBI): domain Bacteria; kingdom Pseudomonadati; phylum Pseudomonadota; class Gammaproteobacteria; order Pseudomonadales; family Pseudomonadaceae; genus Pseudomonas; species Pseudomonas sp. R3-56. The sequence continues at coordinate 4,557,626 of NZ_CP071657.1, forward strand.
AATCCCCGCCACCGCATTGAGCAGCATCGGCACGATAAACCCGGCGCCGCCGGCACCAGCCGCCACGCCTTCGATCCAGTGATGCACCGCCGGTACGCCATGGGTCAGGATGCCGCCGCCCACCAGGAACATCGCTGCCGTACCGATCACCGACAGGCTTTTCATCATGTAGGGCGCGGCGCGCAGGATGGCGCCGCCGATGCTTTTGGCGGCCTGGCCAGGCTTTTGGGTCAGCCACAAGCCCAGGTCATCGAGCTTGACGATCCCCGCCACCAGGCCGTACACGCCGACAGTCATGACAATCGCAATGCCCGACAGCACGATAACCTGCTGGGTCAGCGGCGCATCGGCGACAGTGCCGAGGGTGATGGCGATGATTTCCGCCGAGAGAATGAAGTCGGTGCGAACCGCGCCTTTGATCTTGTCCTTTTCGAAGGCCACCAGGTCCACCGCCGGGTCGGCCACCGCCTCCACCAGTTGCGCATGCCCGGCCTGGTCTTCAGCCTTGCTGTGAAGGAACTTGTGGGCGAGTTTTTCGAACCCCTCGAAACACAGGTAGGCACCGCCCACCATCAACAGGGGTGTCACCAGCCAAGGCACGAAGGCACTGATTGCCAGCGCCGACGGCACCAGGATCAGCTTGTTGATGAAGGAACCCTTGGCCACCGCCCAGACCACCGGCAGCTCCCGCTCGGCCCGCACACCAGAGACTTGCTGGGCATTGAGCGCCAGGTCGTCGCCGAGCACGCCGGCGGTTTTCTTGGCGGCCATCTTGGTCATCAGCGCCACATCGTCGAGCACGGTGGCGATGTCGTCGATCAAAGCCAGCAAACTGCTTCCAGCCATGGAGGGGCTCCTTGAACAATAATGCTGCGCAGCATACCGCGAGCGGCGCCGCCTTGGGGCATTCTTGAGCGGCCCGCGAGGCCGGTGCTACCATGCGCCACCGCCAGAACCGGCAAGGAACCCCAGGGTTTATGAGCACTATCCGCGAGCGCAACAAAGAACTGATCCTGCGTGCCGCCAGCGAAGAGTTTGCCGACAAGGGCTTCGCCGCGACCAAAACCAGCGACATCGCGGCCAAGGCGGGCCTGCCCAAACCCAACGTCTACTATTACTTCAAATCCAAGGAGAACCTCTACCGCGAGGTCCTGGAAAGCATCATCGAGCCGATCCTCCAGGCCTCCACGCCCTTCAACGCTGACGGCGAGCCGGGCGAAGTATTGAGCCACTACATCCGCTCCAAGATCCGCATCTCCCGCGACCTGCCCTTCGCCTCGAAAGTCTTCGCCAGTGAAATCATGCACGGCGCCCCGCACCTCAGCGCCGACCTGGTCGAACAACTCAACGCCCAGGCCCGGCACAACATCGACTGCATCCAGACCTGGATCGACCGCGGCCAAATCGCCCCCATCGACCCCAACCACCTGATGTTCAGCATCTGGGCCGCCACCCAGACCTACGCCGATTTCGACTGGCAGATCAGCGCCGTGACCGGCAAGGCCAAGCTCGACGAAGCGGATTACGAAGCCGCGGCGCAGACGATTATCCGGTTGGTTTTGAAGGGGTGTGAGGTGGGCTGATAGACCGGGTTGCCCTTATCGCGAGCAAGCTCGCTTCCACAGGAATCCAGGTTGCCAGCAGAGACTGTATTCACCACAAAACCCTGTGGGAGCGAGCTTGCTCGCGATGAAGACCACTCGGTTTCAAGTCAAAGCCAGATGGCATCCCACAGCGGATAGTCGCCAAGCCGCTTCACCAGGCCTGCCCGCAGTGGGTTGGCGACGACATAGCGCGCCATAACTATCAATCCATCCTCCTGCCTCAATGCTCGGTCATGGTATCCCGGCTGCCAAAGGCTGCCTCTATAGCCGGTGGATATGTTTACTGCCCGAGCGCTCAAGGACTTGGTCTTTTGCATCAGCTCGTTCAGTGAGCTTTGTTGCAACTCAACCAGCTAATGAAAATGGTCCGGCATGACCACCCAGGCTAATGACTTTGCCCATCGTTTATCCTCAGCACATCGAAATTGTTCAACGACCAATCTGCCTAAAGCGAAATCATGGAAGACGGGCTTTCGATCAGCCGTGTTAGTGGTCAATAAATAGATTCGATTCAACTCACCGTAGCGGCCGGTTCGCAAGCGGTGTGAAGCGGGTAGGTCAGACATTCCTGCGCCTCCAATGATCAGGTCATCAAAGGCTAGGCCAGTGGATTTTGAACGCCGGGCAGACTCTTCGCAGGATGTGTCGGGTAGATCGTCATCGCGAGCAAGCTCGCTCCCACATTGGATTTGCGCATTTCTTAAATTATGTGTCCAACACCCAACCCTGTGGGAGCGAGCTTGCTCGCGATGGCGCCAGTCCAGTCACTACATAATCAAACAACCACCCCCGTATCCGCCCTCAACCCCGAAACCTCCACCGCCTTCACCGCCACCTGCTCATCCACATCCGAAACATCCCCGCTGACACCAATCGCCCCTATCACCCTCCCGTCCTGATCCCTGATCAACACTCCGCCCGGCGCCGGCACGACGCTGCCTTGCCCCATGCCGTTCAAAGCGGCAAAGAACGCCGGGCGCTGCTGGGCGTCCTGGGCCAGCAGGCGTGAGCCTTTGCCCAGGGCGATGGCGCCCCAGGCCTTGCCGATGGCGATTTGCGGGCGTAGCAGGCTGGCGCCGTCTTCACGCTGCAAGGCCACCAGGTGTCCGCCGCTGTCCAGGACCGCGACGGTCAAGGGGGCTGCATTGACCTCACGGCCTGCGGCCAGTGCTTGTCCCGCCAGGTTGACGGCAACTTTCAAGGTTAGAACGCTCATGGGTGCTGTCCTTCTTTTGTTATGGGAAAGCCTTGGCGGCTTCACTTTCAGCAAAACCGAACACCACAAATAGAACACAACAATATATATTTTTGTATACAATAATTTACGCAAAGCAGCTTTAGCGACAAAAGGCCGCAGCAGAATCAGGTTCCCAACGAATTAAACGCGTGCTTGAGGAAAGGGATTGACCTGCGCCATTCGCCATGAATACACTCTGCCGCAAAGCCACTTGTATACAATTACAAAACGTAAGAGGCACAAAACAATGAGCAAAATGAGAGCAATCGAAGCCGCCGTCCTGGTGATGCGCCGTGAAGGCGTGGACACCGCCTTCGGCATCCCGGGTGCCGCGATCAACCCGCTGTACTCTGCCCTGCAAAAGGTTGGCGGCATCGATCATGTCCTCGCTCGCCACGTTGAAGGCGCCTCGCACATGGCCGAGGGCTACACCCGGACCAAGGCCGGCAACATCGGCGTGTGCATCGGTACTTCGGGGCCGGCGGGCACTGACATGGTCACTGGCCTCTACAGCGCTTCGGCCGACTCGATTCCGATCCTGTGCATCACCGGGCAAGCGCCCCGCGCCCGCATGCACAAGGAAGATTTCCAGGCGGTGGATATCACCAGTATCGTCAAGCCCGTGACCAAATGGGCGACTACGGTGCTGGAGCCGGGACAGGTGCCCTACGCCTTTCAGAAGGCTTTCTTCGAGATGCGCTCCGGCCGTCCGGGCCCGGTGCTGATCGACTTGCCGTTTGACGTGCAGATGGCCGAAATCGAATTCGACATCGACGCCTATCAGCCGCTGCCCCTGGCCAAGCCGGCCGCCAACCGGGTGCAGATCGAGAAGGCCCTGGCGATGCTGAATCAGGCCGAGCGCCCATTGCTGGTGGCGGGTGGAGGCATCATCAATGCCGATGCCAGCGATTTGCTGGTGGAGTTTGCCGAGCTCACCGGCATCCCGGTGATCCCGACCTTGATGGGCTGGGGCACGATCCCGGACGATCATCCGTTGATGGTCGGCATGGTCGGCCTGCAAACCTCGCACCGCTACGGCAACGCCACCTTGCTCAAGTCGGACGTGGTGCTGGGCGTCGGCAACCGTTGGGCCAACCGCCACACCGGTTCGGTGGACGTCTATACCGAAGGCCGCACGTTCATTCACGTCGACATCGAACCGACCCAGATCGGCCGGGTATTCACCCCCGACCTGGGTATCGTTTCCGACGCAGCCTCGGCCCTGACCGTGTTCATCGAAGTGGCCCGCGAATGGCAAGCCGCCGGCAAGCTGAAGAACCGCAGCGCCTGGCTTCAGGATTGCCAGCAACGCAAGGCCAGCCTGCAGCGCAAGACCCATTTCGACAACGTGCCGGTGAAGCCGCAGCGCGTCTACGAGGAAATGAACCAGGTGTTCGGCAAGGACACCTGCTATGTCAGCACCATCGGTCTGTCACAGATCGCCGGGGCGCAGTTCCTCCACGTCTACAAACCACGCCACTGGATCAACTGCGGCCAGGCCGGTCCCCTGGGCTGGACCATTCCGGCCGCGCTGGGAGTGGTCAAGGCCGATCCGGATCGCAAGGTCGTGGCGCTGTCGGGCGACTATGATTTCCAGTTCATGATCGAAGAACTGGCGGTGGGCGCACAATTCAAGCTGCCCTACATCCACGTCGTGGTGAACAACTCCTACCTGGGCTTGATCCGCCAGGCTCAGCGCGGCTTCGACATGGACTACTGCGTGCAGCTGTCGTTCGACAACCTCAACGCCCCGGAGCTCAACGGTTATGGCGTGGACCACGTCGCCGTGGCCGAGGGCCTGGGTTGCAAGGCATTGCGGGTGTTCGAGCCGTCAGGTATCCAGCCAGCGCTGCGCAAGGCCCAGGAGATGATCGAAGAGTTCAGGGTGCCAGTGATCGTCGAGATCATCCTTGAGCGGGTGACCAACATTTCCATGGGCACCGAGATCAACGCCGTCAATGAATTTGAAGACCTGGCGCTGGTGGGCAACGATGCACCCACCGCGATTTCATTGCTCGACTGACCTCCTCCTGTGGGAGCGAGCCTGCTCGCGAAGGCGATCTACCCTTTATTGAATGTTGACTGACATACCGCTTTCGCGAGCAGGCTCGCTCCCACAAGGACCTGCCAACTTTTTACAGGAGACCACCATGCCGCGTTTCGCCGCCAACCTGTCCATGCTGTTTACCGAGCAGGATTTTTTCGCCCGTTTCGAAGCGGCCGCCAAGGCCGGTTTCAGTGGTGTCGAGTACCTGTTCCCCTACGACTACAGCTCCGCCGAACTCAAGGCCCTGCTCGACGCCAATGGCCTGACCCAGGTGCTGTTCAACCTGCCGGCCGGCGACTGGGCCAACGGTGAGCGCGGCATCGCCTGCCTGCCGGACCGGGTCGAGGAATTCCGTGCCGGGGTCGACCTGGCGATTGCCTATGCCAAGGTGTTGGGCAACACCCAGGTCAATTGCCTGGCCGGGATCCGTTCGCAGAAGTGCGACGAAGCGCTGGCGGAAAAAACCTTCGTCGCCAACCTGAAGTACGCCGCCGAAAAGCTCCAGGGCGCCGGCATCAAGCTGGTGATGGAAGCCATCAACACCCGCGACATCCCGGGTTTCTTCCTGAACAACACCGCCCAGGCCCTGTCGATCCGCGAACAGGTGGGCAGCGCCAACCTGTTCCTGCAATACGACATCTATCACATGCAAATCATGGAAGGCGACCTGGCCCGGACGCTGTCGGCGCATCTGGGCGAGATCAACCATGTGCAACTGGCGGACAACCCGGGCCGCAACGAGCCCGGCACCGGCGAGATCAACTACCGCTTCCTGTTCGAACACCTGGATCGTATCGGCTATCAGGGTTGGGTCGGCTGCGAATACAAGCCGCTCACCACGACCGAAGCAGGCTTGGGCTGGCTGAAGACCCATAACGCGATCTGACCTGACACGAGCTTTTGTGGCGAGGGAGCTTGCTCCCGCTCGGCTGCGAAGCAGACGCATGTTTTTTTCACCGATGGATTTCTGGGGCCGCTTCGCGGCCCAGCGGGAGCAAGCTCCCTCGCCACAGAGTCCGCGGGGCATCTTAAACAAGAGAGGATTTTCCACATGGCTAAAATAGGATTCATCGGCACCGGCATCATGGGCCACCCCATGGCACTGAACCTGCAAAAGGCCGGTCACAGCCTGTTCCTGACCCAGCATCACGACGCTGCCCCGGCCGACCTCGTGGCAGGCGGCGCGGTGGCGCTGGCCAACCCGAAGGAAGTCGCCCAGGAGGCCGAGTTCATCATCGTCATGGTCCCGGATACCCCACAGGTCGAGGACGTGCTGTTGCGCGCCGACGGCGTAGCGGCCGGCGTGGGCGCGGGCAAGGTGGTGATCGATATGAGTTCGATCTCCCCCACCGCCACCAAGGCGTTCGCGGCGAAGATCAATGAAAAAGGCGCGCAGTACCTCGACGCCCCTGTATCGGGCGGTGAAGTCGGCGCCAAGGCCGCGACCCTGAGCATCATGGTCGGTGGCGACAGCGCCGCGTTCGAGCGCGCGCTGCCACTGTTCCAGGCGATGGGCAAGAACATCACCCTGGTGGGCGGCAACGGCGATGGCCAGACCGCCAAGGTGGCGAACCAGATCATCGTCGCGCTGAACATCCAGGCCGTGGCCGAGGCCCTGCTGTTCGCCTCGAAGAACGGCGCCGACCCGGCCAAGGTCCGTGAAGCGCTGATGGGTGGTTTCGCCTCGTCGAAGATCCTCGAAGTGCACGGCGAGCGCATGATCAAGGGCACCTTCGACCCGGGCTTCCGCATCAGCCTGCACCAGAAGGACCTGAACCTGGCCCTGCAAGGCGCCAGGGAGCTGAACATCAACCTGCCCAACACCGCCAACGCCCAACAAGTGTTCAGCACCTGCGCGGCCATGGGTGGCAGCAATTGGGACCACTCGGCGCTGATCAAGGGGCTGGAGCATATGGCCAATTTCTCGATTCGCGATAACTGACATAGCCGACACCCTGTGGGAGCGAGCCCGCTCGCGAAGGCGGTCAATCTGCCAATCAAGCGTTGACTGACACACCGCCTTCGCGAGCAGGCTCGCTCCCACAGGTAACCGAGTCGCCTCAGCCAATAATAAAAATCGGGAGCCCGCCATGTCGGTCGATCCGCAACAATTGCTGCGCGAGCTGTTTGCCACGGCCATCGACGCGGCCCATCCGCAGCACGTCCTCGAACAGTACCTGCCCGCTGACCGCAGCGGTCGGGTGATCGTCATTGGTGCCGGCAAGGCCGCCGCGGCCATGGCGCGAGTGGTCGAGCGCTGCTGGCGCGGCGAAGTCAGCGGCCTGGTGGTGACCCGCTACGGCCATGGCGCGCCCTGCGAGAAAATCGAAGTGGTCGAGGCCGCTCATCCAGTACCGGACGCCGCTGGCCTGGAAGTGGCCGGACGGGTGCTCGAACTCGTCAGCAACCTCAACGAAGACGACCGGGTGATCTTCCTGCTGTCCGGTGGGGGCTCGGCGTTGCTGGCCTTGCCGGCGGCGGGCATCACCCTGGCCGACAAGCAATCGATCAACAAGGCCCTGCTCAAGTCTGGCGCCACCATTGGCGAGATGAATTGCGTGCGCAAGCACCTCTCGGCGATCAAGGGTGGCCGACTAGGCAAGGCCTGCTGGCCGGCGACCGTCTACACCTACGCGATTTCCGATGTGCCCGGCGATCTTGCCACGGTCATCGCCTCCGGCCCTACCGTGGCCGACCCCAGCACTTCGGTCGACGCGCTGGCGATTCTCAAGCGCTACGGCATCGAGATCCCGGCCTCGGTGCGCACCTGGCTGCAAAGTCCGGAATCGGAGACCATCAAGCCCGGCGACCCGAGCCTGGCGCGCAGTCATTTCCAGCTCATCGCCCGTCCTCAGCAATCCCTCGAAGCCGCAGCGGTGAAGGCTCGCCAGGCCGGTTTCAGCCCATTGATCCTCGGTGACCTGGAAGGCGAATCCCGGGACGTGGCGAAGGTCCACGCCGGCATCGCCCGGCAAATCGCCCTCCACGGCCAGCCCTTGGCTGCGCCGTGCGTGATCCTCTCCGGCGGCGAAACCACGGTCACCGTGCGCGGCAATGGCCGTGGCGGGCGCAACGCCGAGTTCCTGCTGAGCCTGACCGACAGCCTCAAGGGGCACCCCGGCATCTATGCACTGGCGGGCGACACCGACGGCATCGACGGCTCCGAAGACAACGCCGGCGCCATCATGACCCCGGACAGCTATCGCCGCGCCACCGAGCTGGGCCTGAACGCCAGCGATGAACTGGATAACAACAACGGCTACGGCTACTTCGCCGCGCTGGACGGGTTGATCGTCACCGAGCCGACCCGCACCAACGTCAACGATTTTCGCGCCATCCTGATCCTCGAGAACCCGAAAAATGACGCCTGACAAGAAGGTCAAGATCCTCGCGACACTCGGCCCCGCCACACGTGGAATCGACGACATCCGCGAACTGGTGCAGGCCGGGGTGAACATCTTTCGCCTGAACTTCAGCCACGGCGACCACGCCGACCACGCCCAGCGCTACCAGTGGATCCGCGAAGTCGAGCAGCAGCTCAATTACCCGCTGGGCATCCTGATGGACCTGCAGGGACCAAAACTGCGGGTCGGCAAGTTCGCCGATGGCAAGGTGCTGTTGCAGCGCGGTCAAGCCTTGCGTCTGGACCTGGACCCGACGCCGGGCGATCAGCGTCGGGTCAACCTGCCCCACCCGGAAATCATCGCCGCGCTGGAGCCGGGCATGGACTTGCTGCTCGATGACGGCAAGCTGCGCCTGCGGGTAACCGCCAGACACACCGACGCCATCGATACCGAGGTGCTCAACGGTGGCGAACTGTCGGACCGCAAGGGCGTGAACGTGCCCCAGGCCGTGCTCGACCTGAGCCCGCTGACCGCCAAGGACCGCCGCGACCTGAGCTTCGGCCTGGAGCTGGGCGTGGACTGGGTGGCGCTGTCGTTCGTCCAGCGTGCCGAGGACATCCGCGAAGCCCGCGCGCTGATCGGCGACAAGGCGTTCCTGATGGCCAAGATCGAGAAGCCCTCGGCCGTCGCCCAACTGCGGGAAATCGCCGAACTGAGCGACGCGATCATGGTTGCCCGAGGTGACCTGGGCGTCGAGGTGCCGGCCGAGAGCGTGCCGCAGATTCAGAAAAACATCATCGGCACCTGCCGCGCCCTCGGCAAACCGGTGGTGGTGGCGACACAGATGCTTGAGTCGATGCGCTTCTCCCCGGCGCCGACCCGCGCCGAAGTCACCGATGTCGCCAACGCCGTGGCCGAGGGTGCCGACGCGGTGATGTTGTCGGCGGAAACCGCCTCGGGCGACTATCCCCTCGAAGCCGTGCAGATGATGAGCAAGATCATCCGCCAGGTGGAAAACGGCCCGGACTACCAGGCACAACTCGACGTCAGCCGACCGAAAGCCGAGGCCACGGTGTCGGACGCCATCAGTTGCGCGATCCGCCGGATCAGCAACGTGCTGCCCGTGGCGGTGCTGGTCAACTACAGCGAGTCGGGCAGCTCCAGCCTGAGGGCGGCGCGGGAACGGCCGACGGTGCCGATCCTCAACCTGACGCCCAACCTGCAGGCGGCCCGTCGCCTGACCGTCGCGTGGGGCGTGCATTCGGTGGTCAACGATCGGCTGCGGCAGGTGGACGAAGTGTGTTCCACCGCGCTGGAAATCGCCCAGGCCCAGGGCATGGCCCAGCGTGGCGACACCCTGCTGATTACCGCCGGCGTGCCGTTCGGGCAGCCGGGGTCGACCAACTCGCTGCGTATCGAGACCCTCCTCTGATTTTCCGTGGCGAGGGAGCTTGCTCCCGCTGGGTCGCGTAGCGGCCCCTTTTTTTGCGGTCGCTACGCAACCGAGCGGGAGCAAGCTCCCTCGCCACAGTGTTCCCTTATCCCTGACCCATATGCCCAACCATTCTTCATCCTCCCACTGCCCAGACTGGGCCACCGCCCTGCTCAACGGCTTCAGCCAGATCTTCCTCCAGCGCCATCCCCTGTGCGGCCTGTTCTGTCTCTTGGCGATTCTGCTCACCGCGCCAGCGTTGTTCGGCGGCGCGCTCCTGGGCGGCGTGGCCGGATTGCTGACGGCCCAACGGCGTGGTTATGCCAAGGAGGATCGGCAGGCCGGGCTGTTCAGTTATAACGGCATCCTGCTGGGTTTGCTGCTGAGCCTGGTATTGCCTTGGTCAGCCCTGTTGCCGCCATTGATCATCGCCGCTGGCGGCCTCAGCGCAATGCTCACCCAACAGTGGCTCAAGCGCACCCGAGGCCCACGCTGCCTGCCCGCCTACACCGCGCCTTTCGTCGGGCTCGGCTGGTTGCTGCTGGGTCTCGCCCCGCCTGCGCCCTTGCCCGCTGCACTGGAGCAGACACTCCCCAACCTGTTGCTTGCCCCGCTGAACGGCCTGGGCCAGGTCATGTTTCTCGACCAGCCCCTGGCTGGTGTGCTGATCACCATCGGCCTGCTGATCGCCAACCGTCGCGCCGCCGGCTGGGCGCTGTTCGGTTCCGTCGCAGGCTTTGCCTTCGCCTGGCTGCACGATTGCCCGCACGCCTTGTCCGGCCTGGGCGGCTACAACCCGGCGTTAGCGGCCCTGGCCCTCGGCCAACACACACGCGGGCCATGGCAGCCGCTGGCGGGCGTGCTGCTGGCGGTCCTTCTCGCACCGGGTTTCGCGGCGCTGGGCGCGGCGCCGCTGACGGCGCCTTTCATTCTCGCGTGCTGGCTGGTGCATGCCACCGCGCGGCTTTGGCACCCAGGCTGTCTCGACATCGCGCCTTGCACTCTGCGGGGCAATCACCCTAGGCTGGGCTGATCATTGGTTCAGGCGAAGGTTATGGACAGCAACAACAACTGGCGTGAACGCCTCTACGTGATCATTTTCCAGACCGACACGGTGGCCGGCCGGCGCTTCGACAGCACGCTGCTGTTGATCATCCTTGCGAGCCTGGTGATCGTGATGCTTGACAGCATCGACAGCGTGCACAAGAACTACGCAGCCCTGCTGGCCTACATCGAGTGGGGTTTCACGTTGATTTTCATCGTTGAATACGGCCTGCGCCTGTACTGCTCGCCCAAGCCGCTGCGCTATGCGTTCAGCTTTTATGGCCTGGTGGATCTGCTGGCGATCGTGCCGGGCATCCTCGCGTTGTACTACAGCGATGCCCAGTACCTGCTGATCGTACGGATCATCCGCATGCTAAGGATTTTCCGCGTTCTCAAGCTCAGCCCCTACCTCAAGCAGGCCAACTATCTATTGGCCGCACTGCGCGGCAGCAAGCAGAAAATCATCGTGTTCCTGGTCAGCGTGTCGACGCTGGTGACGGTGTTTGGCACCCTGATGTATGTCATCGAAGGCCCCGAGCATGGTTTCACCAGCATTCCCAAGGGCATCTATTGGGCTATCGTGACATTGACCACCGTAGGCTTCGGCGACATCGTGCCGAAGACGCCGCTGGGCCAAGTGGTTTCGTCCCTGGTGATGATTACCGGCTACTCGATCATCGCCGTGCCGACGGGTATCTTCACTGCGGAACTCGCCACCGCCATGCGCGGTGACCAGCTCAAGCACAATTGCCCGGTGTGCAGCAAAAACAACCACGAACATGGCGCTGCATTCTGTTCTCGTTGCGGTAACGCACTGTTTAAAAAATTGGAATAAGCAAAGCACTTTTTAATTCTTGATGACCTATAAGCTAAACGCTAGGGTGCTGGCTTATCGCCCGCATCCCTTGCCAATAAAAAGGACCTCGCAGTGAAGAATTTCTTTGGCGCCTCCCTCCTCGCCGCCGGCCTGGCGTTCGGCAGCCTGGCCCACGCCGCCCCGACTCTGCTCAACGTTTCCTACGACGTGATGCGGGATTTCTATAAGGACTACAACGCCGCGTTCCAGAAACACTGGCAGGCCGAGCACAACGAAAGCATCACCGTGCAAATGTCCTTTGGCGGTTCGAGCAAGCAGGCGCGCTCGGTAATCGATGGGTTGCCAGCGGATGTCATCACCATGAACATGGCGACTGACATCAATGCCTTGGCCGACAACGGCAAGCTGGTTCCGGATAACTGGGTCACCCGCCTGCCGAACAACAGCGCGCCGTTCACCTCGGCCACCGTGTTTATCGTGCGCAAGGGCAATCCGAAAGCGCTGAAGGACTGGCCGGACCTGCTCAAGGACGGCGTGCAAGTGATCGTGCCCAACCCGAAAACCTCGGGCAACGGCCGCTATACCTATCTTTCGGCCTGGGGCTATGTGCTGAAGAATGGCGGCGATGAGAACAAGGCCAAGGATTTCGTCGGCAAGCTGTTCAAGCAGGCCCCCGTGCTGGACACCGGCGGTCGTGCCGCGACGACTACGTTCATGACCAACCAGATCGGCGATGTGCTGGTGACCTTTGAGAACGAAGCGGAAATGATCGCCCGTGAATTCGGTCGCGACCAGTTCGAAGTGGTCTACCCAAGCGTCTCCGCCGAAGCCGAGCCACCGGTGAGCGTTGTGGATAAAGTCGTCGAGAAGAAAGGTTCCCGCGCCGCTGCCGAGGAGTACCTCAAATACCTGTGGTCGCCCGAAGGCCAGGAAATTGCCGCCGCCAACTACCTGCGCCCTCGCGACCCGGCGGTGCTGGCCAAATACACCGACCGTTTCCCGAAAGTGGATTTCCTCTCGGTGGAAAAAACCTTCGGCGACTGGCGCACCGTGCAGAAGACCCATTTCAACGATGGTGGGATTTTTGACCAGATCTATAGCGGGCAATAAGGCAATAGTGAGCTGAACGCGGTCCTGTGGCGAGGGAGCTTGCTCCCGCTGGGCTGCGTAGCAGCCCCATTCAGGCGGTTGCCGAGCAACCGAGCGGGAGCAAGCTCCCTCGCCACAAGAGCACTTTCACATTCCCTCTGGCGCCTTCTACCATCAACCGCAGGCATGACTGCTATCAACCCCAAGCCCTGTTCCAGAGCCCTGCAAGTCTTTAGCCTCTCGCCATCCCTTTCAATCGATCGATGAGATTGCCATGAGTGCTCATTCACCCGCCTCGCCCGCTGCCCTGACCCGAGGCATGGTCCTGCTGTTTGCCTTCTGCTGCGGCGCCATCGTTGCCAATATCTACTACGCCCAACCCATCATCGAACTGATCGCGCCCGACGTCGGCCTGTCCAGCACCATGGCCAGCCTGATCGTCTCGCTGACCCAGATCGGCTACGCCCTGGGCCTGTTTTTCCTGGTGCCGCTGGGGGATTTGCTGGAAAACCGGCGCTTGATGATCCTCACCACCGTGGTGGCAATCGCCAGCCTGCTGGGCGCGGCGTTTACCGAGCAGTCGAACGTGTTCCTGCTGGTGTCATTGCTGGTGGGGTTCAGTTCCGTCTCGGTGCAAGTGCTGATTCCGCTGGCCGCGCACCTGGCACCGGAAGAATCCCGGGGACGGGTCGTGGGCGGGATCATGGGCGGCCTGCTGTTGGGGATCCTGCTGGCGCGCCCGGTGTCCAGCCTCGTCGCCGATCACCTTGGCTGGCGGGCGATGTTCATGATCGCCGCCGCGTTGATGGCGGCAATCAGCATCGTCCTGGCATTCACCGTGCCCAAGCGCCAGCCCGAGCACCGCGCCTCCTACGCGCAACTGCTGGGCTCGCTCGGCACCCTGTTACGCCAGCAGCCGCAGTTGCGCCAGCGGGCTTTGTACCAGGCGTGCATGTTTGCCACGTTCAGCCTGTTCTGGACCGCCGTCCCCCTGGAGCTGTCGCGCAACCATGGCCTGTCCCAGACTGAAATCGCGCTGTTTGCGCTGGTCGGCGCCATCGGTGCCGTCGCCGCGCCGATTGCCGGCCGCCTGGCGGACGCCGGCCACACCCGAATTGCTTCGCTGCTGGCCATGCTATTCGCCAGCCTGAGTTTCCTGCCGGCATTCATCCATCCCGCTTATAGCGTGATCGGCCTCGCGGTGACCGGCGTGGTCCTGGATTTCTGCGTGCAGATGAACATGGTCCTGGGCCAGCGCACCATCTACGCCCTTGACGCAAAAAGCCGCAGCCGCCTGAACGCGCTGTACATGACCAGCATCTTTGTTGGCGGCGCTTTCGGTTCGTCCATCGCCAGCGCCGTCTACGAGCATGGCGGCTGGCTGTGGGTAGTGATCGTCGGCAGCGCCCTCCCGTTGCTGGCCCTGTTGCGTTTCCTGAGTGCTTCGAAGAAGGCTTCGCTGGCGACGGCCTGATACCGTCGAGCAAAAAAAAGCCCGACCGGCCAGGACCTGTCGGGCTTTTTACATGGAGCGGTCAGACCCGCACGTTGCCCCGCGGCCCGGCAATCGCCCAGATAATCAGGCCCAACACCGGCAGCAGGAGAATCAGCAGCACCCACAGGACTTTCGCCCCGGTGCCCGCGCCACTCTTGAGCACATTGATGATCGCCCAGATATCGAGCGCCAGGATGATCAGGCCAATCAGGCCGTTGAAAGTGGAACCCATGGTGTCGCTCCCGAATGGTGGTATGCACACTTAGGATAGCGGGGTCCGGGCAAGGGTTCCGTTTATTGTTTCAGACGTGAACCGCGATCTTGAGCGCTTCCAGGGCGGGGGCCGTGGCGATGCCGACTTCGCCACACAGTTCCAGCACACGCGGCACGTCGTTGCCGTACACCAGCACCATCTGCAATTCATCGTCGAGCAACTGGCTGAAGTTCATCAGCACGTAGCCGCCGCTCTCCTTGTTCAGGCTGCTCATCTGGATCTGGATACGATTGAGCGCGGTCAGCGCCTCGGTCTTCGCCAGTTGCTTGGGCTTGAGGTTGAACGCGACGCCAGGGCCGAACGAGGCGACGATCTGCTCGAACAGGTCGACGTAGGAGTCGGCCTGGAACAGCACGGTGTCCGGCAGACTGCCTACCACCACCCACTCCCCCAGCGGGATCGGGAAGCTGTCGTCATAGTTGATGTCCGGGTTCGCCGCCAGGAACGTCACCGGGTCGGCGTAGGCCTGGGCCGCTTCGTCGGCGATTTTCTCGATGTCCGCCTCGCCCAGGCAGCCGGAGCTGATTTTGCTGATGAGTTCGACGAGTGCGGCTTTCATGGGGCGGATCCTGTGGCTGAATTTTCTGGCGCGCAGGATAGCGCATCACCCCAGGTCAAGTCAGGAACCCTGTGGCCAGGGAGCCAGGCTTCAGCCCAACAACTTTTCCAGCTGCGCCGTGGTGTCCACCGCGCCCATGGTCCTGGCCGCGTCCAGCGCCGACACGCCGTTGGCATCCTTGGCCTTCGGGTCGGCGCCTTTGCTGATCAGGTAATCGACTATTTCCACCCGGTTGAACATCGCCGCCATCATCAGCGCCGTGCGGCCATCGAACGAGGAGCCTTCGACTTGCGCGCCGCCATCGACGAGGGCCGAAACCACCGCCAGATCGCCCTTGAACGCCGCACCGGCAATCGGGCTCTGGCCGTTGTCGTTGCGGATTTCCGGATCGGCCTTATTCTCCAGCAGCACTTTTACCGTCTCCACGTGCCCGTGGTACGCGGCCAGCATCAGCAAGGTGTCGCCCTTGTGATTGCGCAGGTTCGGTGGCAGGCCCTTGCTCAACAGCGCGGCCATCATCGCGGCATCGCCCTGACGAGCGACGTTGAATACCTGCTCGGCAAACTCCGCAGCCTCTTCCGGGGTCATCTGGCGGCTTGTATCGGACATGGACAACTTCCTCTGGCTTTTGCAAAGCCGCTAGTTTCCCGAGGGACTCATAGCCTGTCATCCCTTTTTTCTCTGCAAGAGCCATAGCCACAATCAATAGCGGTACTGCCCACCCTGGATCAGCGTCGCCAGTTGGCGGTCCACCCGCACGTAGGTCGAGGTGTCGGGGAGCCAGGCGTAGATCGGTTCCTCGCCCGTGAGGCAGGGGTCAAAGGCTTCGGCCTTGAGGCGGGTTTTCTGATACTTGAACGTGCCGGTCGTTTCCATCTTCACCTTGATCCGCAGGAACAGCGGCACCGCGTAGGCCGGCAGCTTGCCTTGCAGAAATTGCAGCAGCTCGTTGAAATCCAGGGTCGCGAGGGACTCGGCCGGGGTGATCGCGGCCATCCCGGCGCGGCCGTTGGTGCCGGTGATCTCCACGCCGTAGGCCACCGCCTCGGCGATCTGTGGATGTTGCAGGAGCACGTTTTCGACTTCGGTGGTGGAGACGTTTTCGCCTTTCCAGCGATAGGTGTCGCCGAGGCGATCAACGAACTGCCCGTGGCCGAAGCCGATATTGCGCAGCAGGTCGCCGGTGTTGAAATAACGATCGCCTGGGACGAAGACGTCTCGGCAGACGGTTTTTTCGGTCTTGGCCGGATCGGTGTAGCCATCCAGCGGCGCCTTGTCGTCGATGCGCGCCAGCAGCAGGCCCGGCTCGCCCTTGGGGACTTTCTGCATGCGCCCTTGCAGGTTGCGCAACGGCGCGCCGCTGTCATGGTCGTACTGCACCAGTTCCCAACCCATCAGGGAAAACCCGACCGTATTATCGAAATTCAGGATGTTGGTGAAGCCGATATTGCCGTCGCTGGCCGTATACAATTCACAGATATGGCCAATCCCGAAGCGGGTCTTGAAGGCCAGCCAGGCGCCCGGGCGCAAGCCGTTGCCGATCATCTTCCGGACCTCATGCCGCCGGTCGTCGGCGCTGGCGGGCTGCTCGATCAGGTAGCGACACAGTTCGCCGACATAACCCAACGTGGTCGCCCGGTAGCGACGCACGTCGCTCCAGAATTGGCTGGCGCTGAACTTGCGGCGGATGGCGAACCCCGAGGCACCGCAAACTGCCGCGCCCCAGCAAACACACAGGCCGGTGGCGTGATACAGCGGCAGCGTGCAATAAACGACGTCATCGGGCTGCATGTCCAGGGCGATCAGGCCAAAACTGGTGGAGGTGCGCATCCAGCGTCCATGGCGGAATACGCCGGCCTTGGGTAACCCGGTGGTGCCCGAGGTGTAGAGATAAAAACAGGGATCGTTGAAAAACACCTGTCTGCCAAGCGGGTTATCGCCTGGGTAATCCTCGCTGCCGACCATCAGGTCGACGAATCCGCACGGAACCGCGCCACTGTCCTGGTCGGCAACCCACCAGGTCCGCGCATCCGCCAGCGCCGTTCGGCCGCGCACGTCGTTGAAGACAGCGACCCGTTCATCCCCGACCACCACCGCCACCGGCGCGACCAGCGCCAGGCTGTGCACCAGGGCGTCTCCGGTTTGCGATGTATTGATCATCGCGCTCACCGCCCCGACCTTCGCCACCGCCAACACCGTAATCAGCAACTGCGGGCGGTTTTCCAGAACAATCGCCACGCAGTCGCCCTTGCCAATACCTTGCGCCAGCAAGTAATGGGCAATGCGATTGGCCTGTTCATTGACCTGTGCATAAGACAGCACCGTGTCGCCGCAGAGCAGCGCCGGGCCGAGGGGATTGCGTTGCGTGGCCTGTTCGAAACACCAACCAAGGCCGCAAGGCTGGGTGGGGTCCTGGACGTTGGCGAGTTTCAGGCCTTTGATGATTCGCGGAACAACTTTGGCGATGACGGGCAGTTTGCGCAGCATCATGCCCCAGGTAATAGCGTCGCTGGGTGTACGACTCATGGACGATCCTTCCCCGTTCGACCTTGTGGGCCGCGGTTCTTGTTATGGGTTGGGCGAATCTGGAGGGAAATTACGCCAGCGATTCCGGTGCTGTACATGCGGTTTTTGCAATGTTTTGTATCCGCTGCGGGGAACAGGCGAAGCGGGAGCGCCAGGATGCGGTTTGGTTCCAAAAATAATCAAGCACCCCCGCAAAATGCAGGATGCACGATGGCCGTTCATGCAAGATGCACGAATGCAAAAAACCCTGAAAAGATTAACTTATTGTTTTTAAACGTATTTTTTATAATTCCAATGCTGGCATAGACACTGCAACTACCCCTCCACGGTTTGCCATACCATGGAGCAGTCAACTATGAACATGATTCAAGAGAAGTTTGCATCGCTGTTTTCCAACTACGAAGTCACCACGCAGCCTCGCCCGGACGGCGGCATTCTGCTGACCTTGCGCAACAGCGATGGCAAACTGTTCAAGCGTACGATTTCCTACGCTCAGTTGCATGCCGGGGATCAACTCTCCTGGGCGATCAGTGCCATTCGCCGCGATCTGGCTGAACAGGCCAGCGAACTGCCACCGGTCGCGATGCTGCAGAGCCAGCACCGTTTCGCGCTGCCGACCTATCACAGCGCCTGACAGCCAACAGCTTCAAGCTCTGAACAAAGACAGGCCATGGAACCCAGCGGTTCCATGGCCTGATTTTTTCAGCAGCGAGAAGGCGTTCAGAAGCGCGAAGGTTCGATCTGCGCGAAGCTTTCAACCGTCGTGTGGCCGGCCAGATCACCGCCCTCGCGGGCCAATCCACAGGTTGCCATTCCGGCATTCCTGGCCGCGTCCAGTTCCTCGACGATATCCGACAGAAACAGGATTTCCTGCGGCGCGATCCCCATCGCCTCGCTGATTCGCCGATACGACTGCGCGTCCCGCTTGGCTCCCGACGTGGTGTCGAAATAACCGCTGAACAACGGCGACAGGTCGCCAGCCTCGGAACAGCCGAAAATCAGCTTCTGTGCCTGGATCGACCCCGAGGAATAGACAAACAACCGGTAACCTTGCTGATGCCAGGCTTCGAGCGCCTGCGCCGCGTCAGGATAAACGTGCCCTTTCAACTGGCCGGCCGTGTATCCCTGCTCCCAGACCATACCCTGCAAGGCCTTGAGAGGCGTGGCCTTGCGGTCTTCGGCAATCCAGCCCAGCAGGATCGCGATGACCCGTTCGACGTCTGCGTCCGGCTCGGCACTGTCGCGGCGCACGGCGTCCAGTTGCTCGGCCACGTCGGCACGCCCGGCGTTGTGCCGGACAAAATCCGGCAGGTGTCGGGCGGCATAGGGAAACAGCACGTCGAATACAAAACTGACGGCGCTGGTAGTGCCTTCAATGTCGGTGAGGATGGCCTTGATTGTCACGGGCTCAGTCCTCCAGGCGCGGGAAACGGCTGGCGATTTCATCACCGGTGAACTTGGCGACCCAGCCTTCCGGGTTATTGAACAGCCGAATGGCGACGAAATGTGGGTGTTCGCCCATGTCGAACCAATGCGGCGTACCGGCGGGCACCGAGATCAGATCGTTCTTTTCGCACAGTACCGCATAGACGTAGTCGTCGATGTGCAAGGTGAACAGGCCACGACCGGCGACAAAAAAGCGGACTTCGTCCTCGCCGTGACGGTGTTCATCCAGAAACTTGGCGCGCAGTTCGGCTTTTTGCGGGTGGTCGCTGTTGAGGCTGATGACATCCACCGTGACGTAGCCGCGCTCGCTCATGAGCTTGTCGATCTGGGTCCGGTAGGCGCCGATCACTTCCTCCTGGCTGGCGCCGGGCTGGATCTTCGTCGCGGCTTCCCAACGATCGAAGCGCACGCCTTTTTCGGCGAGGGTCGCGGCGATGTCTTCGAAATGGGTCAGGACCTTGTTCGGAATCTCGGAACTTGAAACGTGATAGACGGACAGGCTGCTCATGGTCATGGCTCCAGCAATTTAACGGTTCAGGACTGTGCGAGTCTTGAGCTCGCATTCAAACAGGAACTCGAACGCCTCGATTTGCCGCAGCGCATCGTTCATGCCCGGCCCCCAGGTGTACAGGCCGTGCCCACGGATCAGATAACCGACGCAATCGGGGTGCGCGTCGAGCCAGGGCTGAACCTTGGCGGCGAGGCGCGCGATGTCCTGGTCGTTGTCGAAAATCGGCACGCGAACCTGGGACTCATGGGTCGTGACTCCGCTGAAGGCCTTTTGCAGCTCGTAGTCCTCGAAGTCGATGAAGGCTGCGCCGGTCAGGCGCGAGAGCACCGTGGCATTCACCGAATGGGTGTGCAGCACCGCGCCGATCTGCGGCCGCCAGCGATACAGCTGCGTGTGCAACAGGGTTTCGGCAGACGGTTTCTTGCCCGGCTCCAGACTGTTGCCGTCCAGGTCGGTGGCGAGCACATCGTCGACGCCCAGTTGCCCCTTGTGTTTGCCGGAAACGGTAAGCAGGGCCTGGTCGGAAGACAACCGGGTCGAATAATTGCTGCTGGTGGCCGGGGACCAGCCGCGACCATACAGAAAACGCCCGGCGTCGATGATCTCCCGGGTGAGTTGTTCACGGGTAAGGCTCATGGCCTGTCCTCTTGCATGCGTGTGGCAATGATAACGGCTGCAGCGAAGGCTGCGAGACTGGCGATGTTGAAAGTCCAACCGGCGCCCAGGGCATTCCAGCTGTAGCCGGAATACAGCGCACCCAGGGCACCGCCGGTGCCGGCCAGCGCGGCGTACAGCGCCTGCCCCTGACCTTGCTGGCGTGAACCGAAGCTACGTTGCACGAAATGGATGGCAGCGGCGTGAAAGCTGCCAAAGGTCGCTGCGTGCAGGACCTGGGCAAGCAGCAGCACCCAGAGAAACTCCGCCAACGACCCCAGTAGCAACCAGCGCAGCGCCGCCAGCAGGAAGCTGGCCATCAACACCCGGCGCACGGAAAACCGCGCCAGGATCCGGCTCATCAGCAGGAAAACCAGCACTTCCGCAACCACGCCGACGGCCCAGAGCATGCCGATCAATCCGCGGCTGTAGCCCAGGCGTTCCAGGTGCAACGTCAGGAAGGTGTAATACGGCCCATGGCTCAGTTGCATCAGGCCGACGCAGGCATAAAACGCCAGCACGCCCGGATTGCGCAACTGCCGCAGGAAACCGTCCCCGGCCACCCGCGGCCCCTGAACGGGCTGGGCGTTGGGCACCCAGAAACTGCTGAGCACGATGCCACCCATGATCAACGCCAGCGCCACGGGATAGATGTCCAGGCTCAACCATTCGAACAACCGACCGAGCGCGACCACGGTGATGATGAAGCCGATGGAGCCCCACAGGCGGATCTGGCTGTAGCGCGCAGCCTGCCCGCTCAAGTGGGCCAGGGTGATGACTTCGAATTGCGGCAGCACCGCGTGCCAGAAGAACGCATGCAGCGCCATGACCATCGCCAGCCAAGCGTAGCTTTTATCGATGAAGATCAGCGAGAAACTGAGCAGCGTACAGATCGCGCCAAACCGCACGATTGCCAGGCGCCGGCCGGTGTAGTCACCCAGCCAGCCCCAGAGGTTCGGCGCGACGCAACGCATCAGCATGGGAATCGCCACCAGCTCGCCGATGCGCGCGGCGTTGAACCCGAGGTGATCGAAATACAGCGCCAGGAACGGCGCGGTCGAACCGAGCAGCGCAAAGTAAAACAGATAGAAGCTGGAAAGCCGCCAGTACGGCACTGCCGCCATGGTCGTCAGGCCACGGCGGTCGGCAGGCCAGCCATCAAAGCTGACCCAACACCGGCGTGCCGACCCGAACGTCGGCGTTCTGTCCGCGATGACGCAACAGGTGGTCCATCAGCACGATCGCCATCATCGCCTCGGCAATCGGCGTTGCGCGGATGCCCACGCAAGGGTCGTGGCGACCCTTGGTGATGACATCCACCGGGTTGCCGTGGATGTCGATCGAGCGTCCCGGCGTGGTGATGCTGGACGTCGGCTTCAACGCCAGGTGAGCGACAATCGGCTGGCCCGAAGAGATGCCGCCAAGGATGCCGCCGGCGTTGTTGCTCAGAAATCCCTGGGGAGTCAACTCGTCGCGGTGTTCGGTGCCGCGCTGGGCGACACAGGCGAAACCGGCGCCGATCTCCACGCCCTTGACTGCGTTGATGCTCATCAGCGCGTGCGCCAGTTCGGCGTCGAGACGGTCGAAGATCGGCTCGCCCAGGCCAGGCATCACGCCTTCGGCGACCACGGTGATTTTCGCGCCGACCGAATCCTGGTCCCGGCGCAGCTGGTCCATGTAGGCTTCAAGCTCGGGGACTTTGTCCGGGTCGGGGCTGAAGAAGGCGTTCTGCTCCACCGAATCCCAGGTCTTGAACGGGATTTCGATCGGGCCCAGCTGGCTCATGTAGCCACGGATGACGATGCCCTGGCTGGCCAGGTACTTCTTGGCGATTGCCCCGGCCGCTACGCGCATGGCGGTTTCCCGGGCCGAACTGCGACCGCCGCCACGGTAGTCGCGCTCGCCGTATTTGTGATGGTAGGTGTAGTCGGCGTGGGCCGGGCGGAACAGGTCCTTGATGGCCGAGTAGTCCTTGGACTTCTGGTCGGTGTTGCGAATCAGCAGGCCGATGGCGCAACCGGTGGTGCGACCTTCGAACACACCGGAGAGGATTTCGACTTCATCGGCTTCCTGGCGCTGGGTGGTGTGGCGGCTGGTGCCGGGCTTGCGGCGATCAAGGTCACGCTGCAGGTCCTCCAGGGAAATCTCCAAGCCCGGCGGGCAGCCGTCGACAATGGCGACCAACGCCGGGCCATGGCTTTCGCCCGCGGTGGTGACGGTGAACAGCTTGCCGTAGGTATTGCCGGACATGCAGGGTGCTCCGTGGAATCGCTGAAAAATCGAGATGGGCGCCAGTATACGCAGGCTCCCCGAGTAGTTCATCCTCGAACCTTATCGGTGCGCGCCAGTCCAACCGGCACCTTCGCAACTAATGGCGTCATGATGTTAAAACTGTTTGCCTTGAGTCTCGCCCTCTTGACTGGCCTGGTTTGCGGCCAGGCCCAGGCCACCGTCCTGCAACGCCCCATCAGCCTCGACACCGGCAACGGTGAACTTTTCGGCTCGCTGCTGCTGCCCAAGTCCGACACACCGGTGCCCGTTGTCCTGATCATTTCCGGGTCAGGTCCTACGGATCGTGACGGAAACAACCCCGAGGGCGGGCGCAACGACAGCCTCAAGCGCCTGGCCTGGGTACTCGCCAGGCACAACATCGCCAGCGTCCGCTACGACAAGCGCGGCGTGGCCGCCAGCCTCGCCGCCACGCCGGACGAGCGCAACCTCAGCGTCGAGGCCTACGTCGCCGATGCCGTGGCCTGGAGCCACAAGCTCGCCGCCGATCCGCGACTGGGCCCGTTGATCCTGCTGGGCCACAGCGAAGGCGCGCTGATCGCCAGCCTCGCCGCGCCCCAGGCCAACGCTGTGGCAGTGATTTCGGTGTCCGGCAGTGCACGGCCGATCGACCAGGTGCTACGGCAACAACTGAGCAGCCGCTTGCCACCGGCGCTGATGTTGCGCAGCAACGAGCTACTCGACAGCCTCAAGGCCGGGCGCCCCGACGCGGACGTTCCTGCGCAGCTGCAGGTGATTTTCCGTCCCAGTGTGCAGCCTTACCTGATCTCGTTGTTCCGCCAGGACCCGGCCCAAGCCTTCGCGGCATTGAAGATGCCGGCGCTGATCATCCAGGGCAGCCATGACATCCAGGTCAGCGTCGACGATGCCAGGCAGCTGAAAGCCGCCAAGCCTGACGCACAACTGGCCCTGATCGAGGGCATGAACCATGTGATGCGCATTGTGCCCAACGACGTGAAGCGGCAACTGGCGTCCTATAAAGACCCCAATCTGCCCCTGGCGGCTGAACTGGGTGTGCAGATCCTGCGCTTTATCGGCTCGATCGGTTCCCGTTGAGCGGACTTGATCGCCATACCGGCCAATTGCCCTCCAGTCCTGGCGAAAACGGCCGATAAACCGACGTCGGGCAGCGCAATGGCTGTCGACAAGCCGGCCTGGACAGGATTTTGCCGTTATGACTGAGACTCAAACTTCTCCCGACACCGTCGCCGAACCGGCCGCCGCGCCTGCGGTGGAGCAGCCTTGGGCGGATGTGCAGGCTGAGCAGCATAAAATGCTCCGGCTGGCCCCGCTCAAGACCGATCGCGCCACCGGTGTGCGGCCCTTGCGCTTTGTCGAGTTCAGCTACGCCGAGCGTCACAGCAAGGAGCGCAGTTTGCTGCGCATGAGCATCAAGTTGCCGGGCCAACGGGTGCGCAAGGAACAGAACCATCTGGACGTCTGGGCCGACCACGTCGAGAAACGTCTGTCTTTCTCCCCTGACAACTTGCAAGTCGAGCCTTTGAATCGTGGGCTCGGACGCTTTCTCGCCGCTCAGGGCATCACCTGGGCGAAGAAGCGCTGGTCGAGCTATCGGGTGGACGGCAGCGACCTGAACAACAAGGACGCGCTGAACGAAGACACGCGCCTGCGCCGCGATCACTTCCTCAAGGCCCACGGCTTCGAGGTGGTCTACGCCGACGCCCAGCATCTCAAGGGCAGCGTCAAGGCCGCCCAGGTTGGCGACCTGGTGGGCGACTGGAACACCGAGAAGCTGCAGTTCGTCGAGATTCTCGAAGCCGCGCAGATGCTGCAACAAGCCGAGCAGAACCTGGCGGAGCAGGAAGTCAAACTCAAGAAGCAGGAAGAGAAGGTCAACAAGTTCAAGCGCGAAGACACCGGCTTGCGCTTTACCATCACTTGCCTGGTGGCGTTTGCGATGTTCCAGGCGGGATTGCTGATCTGGATTGCGACGCGACATTGAATCCAAGCGGGTGAATAACCCTGTGGGAGCGCGGCGGAACGCAGAAACCGTGGCGAGGGAGCTTGCTCCCGCTCGGCTGCGCAGCAGTCGTAAACCTGGCGACTCCTATCTCAAACCTTTGAAGCGGGGCTGCTGCGCAGCCCAGCGGGAGCAAGCTCCCTCGCCACAAAGGCAGCCCAGCGTCAAACCCTTGAGGCAAACAACGCCTGGTGCTCACGGCACTGTCCGGCGCTGAGCATGAACACGCCATGCCCGCCGCGTTCGAAGTCCAGCCAGGCGAAGTCGACCTCCGGGTACAGCGCCTCGACATGTACCTGGCTGTTGCCCACCTCGACAATCAACAGGCCCTTCTCGGTCAGATGGTCGGCCGCCTCGGCCAGCATCCGGCGAACCAGGTTCAAGCCGTCATCGCCACAGGCCAGGCCCAACTCAGGTTCGTGCTGGTACTCCTGGGGCATGTCGGCGAAATCCTCCGCGTCGACGTAAGGCGGGTTCGACACGATCAGATCGAAACGTTGCCCCGGCAAGCCATCGAAACCATCGCCCTGGACTGTGAACACCCGCTCATCGACGCCATGGCGCTCGATATTCTGATTGGCCACCTCCAGCGCTTCGAACGACAGGTCGGCCAACACCACTTCGGCTTCCGGGAATTCATAGGCACAGGCGATCCCGATGCAGCCGGAACCGGTGCACAGGTCGAGGATCCGCGCAGGCTCCTGGCCCAGCCAGGGTTCGAAGCGTTTTTCAATCAGCTCGCCGATGGGCGAACGCGGGATGAGCACGCGTTCGTCGACGATGAAAGACATTCCGCAGAACCACGCTTCACCGAGCAGGTAGGCAGTCGGAATGCGCTCGGCAATACGTCGGCGCAGCAGGCGCTGTACATGCACCAGCTCTTCGTCTTCGAGACGGCAATCCAGATAGCTGTCGGCAATTTCCCAAGGCAAATGCAGCGCGCCCAACACCAGTTGGCGAGCCTCATCCCAGGCATTGTCGGTGCCATGGCCAAAGAACAGATCCTCGCCATGGAAACGGCTGACGGCCCAACGAATATGGTCGCGCAGGGTACGAAGGCGGGAAGTGATCACAGCGGCAAACTCCAGAGAAATCGACGGGCGAGTCTACCAGCCAAACCCGCACTCTCCCAAACACCCCCGCGAGAAACGAAAAACTCCGATCCAGCCGTAGGATCTTTCCATTTTTTGCACCGCCCGTTGAATAAGATGGCGATCTTGACAGGCTGTAGGCCAGCAACGACGGCCCTTGCGATGGAAGCGATTCACAGAACCGCTCAGCCGGAGGAGAATGTCGCAAAAGCCCCACTCGAAGGAGCCCCAGAATGTCCGTTCCAAAAACGATGTTTCAACTCAGCGGCCGCGGTTATGCAGCGGCCAACCTGAGTCAAGCGACGCTGATCATCATCGATGCCCAGAAAGAGTATCTCGCCGGCCCCCTGGCCCTTAGCGGCATGGATGCGGCGGTCGCGAACATCAAGCAACTGCTCGGCGCAGCCCGCACCGCCGGCCGGCCGATCGTGCATGTACGCCACCTCGGTACCCACGGCGGGCTGTTCGATCCACAGGGCGAACGGGGGGAGTTCATTCCAGGCCTTGAGCCGCGGGACGACGAAACCATTATCGAAAAGCTCTTGCCGAGTGCTTTCCACGGCACCGAACTGAAGAAGCGCCTGGAAGATTTCGGCCCACTGGATCTGATCGTCTGCGGTTTCATGAGCCATTCCAGCGTCAGCACCACCGTGCGCGCCGCCAAGAACCTGGGCTTTCGCTGCACCCTGGTCGAAGACGCCTGCGCCACCCGTGATCTGCCGCACAAGGGCGGCGTGCTGAGCGCCGAACACGTCCACCAGACTGAAATGGCGATCATGGCGGACAACTTCGCCACCCTGGCCATGACCCGCGACTTCACCTGACAGCGCTGATGAGCGGCTGGTTGCGCCGCTCATCCGCAAAAACGTCTCATTTGCTGCAATTGTCCCAGCTTCAGGAACAACCCGAACATCTTCCGGTCGAAGGGCCGATACCCATTGAGGAAGGTCGGAATGAAGTTATCCGATGGTTTTGACGCACGTCGCTTGCGGCCCAAGGGCCCGAGCAACTGGCGATTTCGTATCGGCGCAGGGATCGCGGCGCTGCTGGCAACGCTCGGTGTGCTGCTGGCGATGGCCGGCGCCGCCAGCCTGCTCGGCCGTCCGCCCGCGCTGGGCGAGTTGAACGCCACCCCGTTCGGCTCGGCGATCATCCTGGCAATCGGTCTGTTGGTTCTGCTATTGGGCATCTGGCTCTGGCGCCGTTGCCGCCGTCGCGCCCGCCAATCCCTGGAGCTGGCCATGGCTCCCCATCTGATGAAAAAACACGACTGATCCGCCATCCGACGTTTTGTCGCGCCCTATCCCAGCGGAGTTGGGTAAACTGGCCGGCCTTCGCGGAGGCTGACATGCAAGACGACGACTTTTCCCTGTTCAAAAGTGCGATCCAGGGCGTAAAACCGATCAAACACGATCGCGCCGAAACCGGCAAGCCAAAGGCCGATCGCGCGCAGATCGCCAAGTTGCGCCAGGCCGCCACCGTGCGCACCGATGCAACAACCGTGGATGGCCTGTCCGATCAGTTCGTCATCGACGTCGGTCCTGAAGACGAGTTGATGTGGGCGCGCGACGGGGTCCAGGAAAGCCAGATGCGCAAGTTGAAGGTCGGTCAGATCCCCTTCGAAGGCAGCCTCGACCTGCACGGTATGACTGTCGAAAAGGCCAGGGAAACCCTCTGGGCCTTCCTCGCCGAAGCCACCCGATTCGAAATCCGCTGCGTGCGCGTCACCCACGGCAAGGCGGTGCGGCTGGACGGCAAGCGACCGATGATCAAGAGCCACGTCAACACCTGGCTGCGCCAGCACCCGCAAGTGCTCGGCTTCACCTCCTGCCAGGCCAGGCACGGCGGCGCCGGGGCGGTCTACGTGATGCTCAAGCGCACCATGATGGAAGGTCGCGACGAGTAACCCTCGATTGCCGAGCTTGCAGCGCCGTGTCCGCCACCGTACCCTTGCCCTTTGCGTAAAATCCCACAGGTAGTTTCATGTCTCTGGAACAGAATTACACCGCGATCCTCGGCCAACTCGGCGAGGACGTTTCCCGCGAGGGCCTGCTCGACACGCCCAAGCGCGCTGCCAAGGCCATGCAGTACCTTTGCCGCGGTTATGAACAGACCCTGGAAGAAGTCACCAACGGTGCCTTGTTCAGCTCCGACAACAGCGAAATGGTGCTGGTCAAGGACATCGAGTTGTACTCGCTGTGCGAGCATCACTTGCTGCCTTTCATCGGCAAGGCCCATGTGGCCTACATCCCGAGTGGCAAGGTGCTGGGCCTGTCGAAAGTCGCGCGTATCGTCGATATGTATGCGCGTCGCCTGCAGATCCAGGAAAACCTCAGCCGCCAGATCGCCGATGCGGTCCAGCAGGTGACGGGGGCCATGGGCGTGGCAGTGGTGATCGAAGCCAAGCACATGTGCATGATGATGCGCGGTGTGGAAAAACAGAATTCTTCGATGATCACGTCGGTGATGCTCGGTGAATTCCGTGAAAACGCGGCGACTCGCATGGAATTCCTCAGCCTGATCAAGTAACGCGATGCATCAAGAAAACCGGCATTGATCGCCGGTTTTTTTTCGCCTGGCAAAAATCAGGTAAGCTGCGCGCCCTCTTCTTCCCTGCTTCGAGGCTTGCACCGTGATCGTCAAAGCGCTTCGAGTTGGTCTGGGCCAGCTCATCATCTTCATCGATTTCATCACTCTCCCCGGCAAGAAAAAGCGCTCGGCCGAAGCCCAGGCGCAAGTCGACCAGGCGGCCCGCAGCCTGACGCTTTATCAGTTCCATGCCTGCCCGTTCTGCGTGAAGACCCGCCGCGCCCTGCACCGCCTCAACGTGCCCGTGGCGCTGCGCGATGCGAAAAACAACGAGCAGGATCGCCAGACGCTGCTCGAACAGGGCGGCCGGATCAAGGTGCCTTGCCTGCGTATTGAAGAGAATGGCGAGACCACTTGGATGTATGAGTCCAAGGTGATTATTGATTATCTGGACAAGCGGTTTTCGGCGGTCTGAGGGTTTGTGCTGGGGTTGATGGCCCTTTCGCGAGCAGGCTCGCTCCCACAGGAGGCCGGTGTTGATTACAAGTTTGCAATCACCCAGAGATCCATGTGGGAGCGAGCCTGCTCGCGAAGAGGCCGGTCGATCCAACCCAAGCCTCAAGCCGCCTCGGCAGCCAAAGCCCCCCGCACCACCCCCGCCAGTCGCCTGAGCCCTTCATCCAGCCGCGCCGGATCGATATGGCTGAAATTCAACCGCAAGTGCCCGGGATGCTTGTCCGGCTCGGGAAAAAACGGCTCTCCTGGCATGAACGCCACGTCCTCCGCCAGGGCTGCGGCAAGCAAGGTCCGGGTATCCAGCGGTTGCTTGAGGGTCAGCCAGAAAAACAGCCCGCCCTGGGGCACGTTCCAGTCGGCGATGTCGGCGAAATGCTTTTGCAGCGCGGCCTGGAACCTGTCGCGGCGATCCCGGTAGAAATCCCTCAATTCACTCAAATGGCTGCGGTAC
The DNA here is from genome assembly GCF_051132075.1 of Pseudomonas sp. R3-56. Classification (NCBI taxonomy): domain Bacteria; kingdom Pseudomonadati; phylum Pseudomonadota; class Gammaproteobacteria; order Pseudomonadales; family Pseudomonadaceae; genus Pseudomonas; species Pseudomonas sp. R3-56. Next base: position 4,586,562 of record NZ_CP071657.1, read on the forward strand.
TGCTCGGTGCCGATCCATTGCAACGCCTGCCACTGGCCGATGCGATTGGTGTGCAGGTCCGCTGACTGCTTGAGCCGTAGCAAATGCGGGAACAGGTCCGGGCTGGCAATCAGGTAACCCACACGCAACCCAGGCAGCAGCGTCTTCGACACCGTGCCGGTGTAGATCCAGCTGGCCTTTTTCAAACGGCTGGCAATTGGCGTGGCGCTGCCGCCATCGAAGGTCAGTTCGCGATAGGGCTCGTCCTCCACCAGCGTCACGCCGAACTCGTCCAGCAGTGCCGCGACCGCATCGCGCTTGGCCTCGCTGTAGCGTACCGCCGAAGGGTTCTGGAACGTCGGGATCAGGTAGATGAACGCCGGTCGATGCTGCTGCAGCCGGGCCCGCAATTGCTCAAGGTCCGGGCCATCCGCTTCAAGGGGCACGGTGATGCAATTGGCGCCGAACAACTGGAAAATCTGTAGAGCCGCAAGGTAGGTCGGCGCTTCGAGCAGGATCTCGGTGCCGACGTCAATGTGCAGCTTTGCCGCCAGATCGAGGGTTTGCTGGGAACCGCTCACGACCAATACCTGACCGGCCTCACAAGCCAGGCCCAACGATCGCGCCTGCGCTGCCAGCGCTTCACGCAAGGCCGGCTCACCTTCGCTCATGCCGTATTGGCCCATGGACAGCGGCATGTCCTCCCACTGCACCTTCGGCAGCATGGCTTCGGCCGGCAGGCCGCCGGCAAACGACATCACTTCCGGGCGCTGCGCCGCGGCGAGAATTTCCCGGATCAAAGAACTTTTGAGGCGCGAGACACGTTCGGAAAAAGCCATGGGGTCACCCGTAGCGAGGCGTTGGAAAAATGAGTCAAACTGTTTGACCGAAATTACCGCGTCGCCTCTGGAAACGTCAACATGCTTGACCTTAAAAATCCGACTTCCCAACAAATGGCCATGGAAGCGTTCTTCTTCGGTTACCAGGCGTTCACCGCCAAAGCCGATGAAATGCTTGAGCGCCGGGGCTTGAGCCGCGTGCATCAGCGCATCGTTTTTTTCATCGCCCGTTATCCATCATTGAGTGTGAAGGAGCTGCTGGCGCTGCTTGGCGTGAGCAAACAGGCATTGAACATGCCGCTGCGGCAATTGATGGAAATGCATTTGGTGAACAGCGTTGCCTCCGAGGCCGACAAGCGCAAGCGGCTGCTGGAACTGACCGCCGAGGGCGCGCGCTTTGAACAGGCGTTACGGCGCGAGCAGGTGAAATTGCTTGAACGGGTGTTTGCCGAGGCGGGGGAAGCGGCGGTGGATGGGTGGCTGGCGGTGAATCTGGGGTTGGGGAAATCCAGTGAATGAAAGCGTCTGCTCCGCCGCTATCGCGAGCAAGCTCGCTCCCACAGGGTTCATCGGTGAACACAATCTTTCATTCACCACTGCACCATTGTGGGAGCGAGCTTGCTCGCGATAGCGTCCTAAAGACCGATATAGCCCGACCGTCATAATTTTCGTCAACAAAACAGAAAACATTATTTGCTTTATTTGTATACAAAAGCATAATTCGCTTCGTGCGAGTTTCTGACCAAAAGGTCAACTACTTCGCCAGCCTTACCGCCTCAATGCCTCGCAGCCCTCCTCAGGGAGCACGCGGTGCTGAAATAACAATAAGACTCTTGAGGAGTACTCGCTGTGGAAAGCCGCAAACCCGAAGCCCAGACCCTGGACCTTTCGCCGCCACTACGCAGTGGCTGGCTGGAGCGAATCTTCAAACTCAGCTTGCATGGCACCACGGTGAAGACCGAGCTGATCGCCGGCCTGACGACCTTCATCACCATGGCCTACATCATCTTCGTCAACCCCAACATCATGGCCGACGCGGGCATTGATCATGGCGCTGCATTCGTCGCTACGTGCATTGCCGCCGCCCTGGGTTGCCTGCTGATGGGCCTGTATGCCAATTGGCCGGTAGGCCTGGCGCCGGGCATGGGCCTGAATGCTTTTTTCACCTACACCGTCGTCGGGACCATGGGCTACAACTGGGAAACCGCGCTGGGCGCGGTGTTCGTTTCCGGGGTGTTGTTCATGTTCCTGACCCTGTCGCGGGTGCGTGAGTGGTTGCTCAACAGCATTCCGGTGAGCCTGCGCTACGCCATGGGCGCGGGGGTCGGATTGTTCCTCGGGCTGATCGGCCTGAAGACCGCCGGAATCATCGTCGACAGCCCGGCGACGTTGATCAAGCTGGGTTCCTTGCATGAGCCAGGACCGCTGCTGGCCGCCGTGTGTTTCCTGATGATCGCCGTGCTGAGCTATCACCGCGTGTTCGGCGCGATCCTGATCAGCATCATTGCCGTGACCCTGGCCGGTTGGGGCCTGGGACTGGTGCAATACAACGGCGTGATGTCGACGCCGCCGAGCCTGGCTCCGACCTGGATGGCGATGGACGTCGCCGGCGTGTTCAACGTCAGCATGATCAGTGTGGTGCTGGCCTTCCTGTTCGTGCATATGTTCGACACCGCCGGCACCTTGATGGGCGTCGCCCAACGCGCCGGCCTGGTAAAGCCCGACGGCAAGATCGAAAACCTGTCCAAGGCCCTCAAGGCCGACAGCGCCTCCAGCGTATTCGGCGCGATGGTCGGTGTTCCGCCGGTGACCAGCTACGTGGAAAGCGCGGCCGGCGTCGCAGCCGGCGGCCGCACGGGGCTTACGGCGGTGACGGTCGGTGTGCTATTTATTGCCGCCATGTTCTTTGCCCCGCTGGCCGGGATGATTCCTGCCTACGCCACGGCCGGCGCCTTGATTTATGTGGCCATGCTGATGATGGGCGGCATGGCCCACATCGAGTGGGACGAAGCGACCGACAGTATTCCAGCCATCGTCACCGCCATCATGATGCCGCTGACCTTCTCGGTCGCCGATGGCATCGCGCTGGGTTTCATCACCTACGTGGTACTGAAGGCCGGCACCGGTAAACACAAGGAAATATCCGTCAGCCTGTGGGTGCTCTGCGCGATCTTTATCGCCAAGTTCATCTTCTTGTAAGCGGGCACCGTCTGTATCCGCCTCACCCCGTCGGGTGAGGCTTTTGTGCATCAGGAGCAAAGCAATGAATCTGGAAACCTGGTTGTTGTTCAGTGGCGCCGCCTTGGTGGTGATCCTCATCCCCGGCCCGCTGTCGCTGCTGATGATCAGCAACAGCCTCAACTACGGTCTGCGTCGTTCTTATCCGGCGTTCCTCGGTGGGGTGGTCGCCTCGATCTGCCTGTTGAGCGCGTCAGCGCTGGGGCTCGGGGCGCTGTTGCTGGCGTCGGAACAATTGTTCAGCGCCCTGAAAATCGTCGGCGCGCTGTATCTGTTCTACCTCGCCTGGCAGAGCTGGCAGCAATCGCGTCAGCCATCCCAGGGCGCCGAAGTGCCCCAGGCTACCGCCACTCCAAGGTTTCGCGCGCTGTTCGGCCGGGCATTCATGCTGGGCGCGAGCAACCCGAAAGACATCCTCTTCTTCGCGGCGTTCCTGCCGCAATTCCTGAGCGCCGAGCAGCCACTCCTGCCGCAACTGCTGATCATGATCGCCACCTGGACCGCGCTTGACCTGCTGTGCAAGCTGGCCTATGGCCTGGGTGCCCACGGCGCCGCCCGGTATCTGCGTACAGGCAAGGGTCAGAGCTGGTTCAACCGGGTCAGTGCGGGGTTGTTCAGTGGGGCGGGGGCGGCTTCTTTGTTGAGCCGCTGAAAAGCAAAAGCTTCGCGAGCAGGCTCGCTCCCACAGGGTTTTGTGAGCGCCAGACATCCAGTGTGGGAGCGAGCCTGCTCGCGAAGGCAGCCTCTAAGACAAGCTCTTTTTCAAGGCCAAAAAAAGCCCGCAGTGTGAGCGGGCTAAAAACCAAAGAAGCTCTATGCGCAGTCGCTTCCAGGGCAAGGCAGCTGCTTGGGGGCTCAGCTGCCTCGATAGGTTGAATAGGCATAAGGCGAAATCAGCAGGGGCACGTGGTAGTGCTCCTGCTCCTGCGCAATACCGAAGCGCAGCACCACCACATCAAGGAACGCCGGCTCGGCCAATTGCACGCCACGGGCGCGGTAGTAGTCGCCGGCGTGGAATTGGATCTGGTAGACCCCGCTGCGGTAGTCATCCCCTTGCAGAAGCGGTGCGTCGCAACGGCCATCGCTGTTGGTCAACGCGCTGGCGACCAGCTGCAATTGCGAACCTTCGACGCGGTACAGCTCGATCCTGATCGAGCTGCCCGGACAACCGTGTGCAGCATCCAAAACGTGTGTAGTCAGACGTCCCATTGATTGTGCGTGCCTTGCCGCAAGGCGACCAGGCACGGCGCCTCCTGAGTCAGTTGAAAGACAGGCCGCACCATTGTGAAGCATTAACGCTGCGGCAATTTTCGAATTAAGACACTTTAAACGTAAATTGTACACAATAAAAACTGAATTTTTCTCGTCCACACCGCCTGACGATGGTTCCGCCCGACTCCCGGTCCGCCCCTGCTTCGACAAAGGCTTGTGAAGAGTAAATTGACCAAGTGGGCAGATTTCTTGCAGTGTAGACAAACCGACGGTCGCGGTGAAAAATGCAAAAAACAGGCTTACAAGTCGAATATAAAGTTGTATACAATCAGCCCATCGTCGTGACGCCAGCCTGTGATCCACCCCCAAGGCGCCACCTACATGGTTCGAAGAAGAAGGAAGACTGCAGTGAGCGCTGACTACCCACGCGACCTGATCGGTTACGGCAGTAACCCTCCCCACCCGCAATGGCCGGGCAATGCCCGAATCGCCCTGTCTTTCGTACTCAACTATGAGGAAGGCGGCGAGCGCAACATCCTGCATGGCGATCGTGAGTCCGAAGCGTTCCTCTCGGAAATGGTTTCGGCGCAACCGTTGCTGGGCGAGCGCAACATGAGCATGGAGTCGCTATACGAGTATGGCAGCCGTGCCGGCGTCTGGCGGATCCTCAAGCTGTTCAAGCAATTCGATATCCCGCTGACTATCTTCGCCGTGGCCATGGCCGCCCAGCGCCATCCGGACGTGATCCGCGCCATGGTCGCCGCCGGCCATGAAATATGCAGCCACGGCTATCGCTGGATCGACTACCAGTACATGGATGAAGCGCAGGAGCGCGAACACATGCTCGAAGCGATCCGCATCCTCACCGAACTTACCGGCGAGCGGCCGTTGGGCTGGTACACCGGCCGCACCGGCCCCAATACCCGGCGATTGGTAATGGAAGAAGGCGGCTTTCTCTATGACAGCGACACCTACGACGACGACCTGCCGTACTGGGAGCCGAACAACCCCACCGGCAAGCCGCACCTGGTAATCCCTTACACACTCGACACCAATGACATGCGCTTCACCCAGGTGCAGGGTTTCAACAAGGGTGACGACTTCTTCCAGTACCTCAAGGATGCCTTCGACGTACTGTATGCCGAAGGCGCCGAAGCACCGAAGATGTTGTCCATCGGCCTGCATTGCCGCCTGATCGGCCGCCCTGCCCGCCTCGCCTCCCTCAAGCGTTTCCTGGAATACGTCAAGGGCCACGAACAGGTGTGGTTCAGCCGCCGCGTCGACATTGCGCGCCACTGGCAGCAGACCCACCCGTATCCGGGAGCTTCGAAATGACTGCCTTCCAGACCCTCAAGCCTTCCAGCCTGAGCCGCGAAGCGTTCGTCGAAGCCTTCGCCGACATCTACGAACATTCGCCATGGGTTGCCGAAAAGGCCTTCGACCTGGGCCAGGATCCCTCGATCGACCAGATCGAAACCCTGCACCAGCGCATGAGCGACATCCTGTTGAGTGCCGACCACGCCAGCCAGCTGGCGTTGATCAACGCTCACCCGGACCTGGCCGGCAAAGCCGCCGTCCAGGGCCAACTGACCGAAGCCAGCACCAACGAACAGGCTGGCGCCGGTATTCACCAATGCACGGCCGAAGAGTTCCAGCGCTTCACCGAGCTGAACGAGGCCTACAAGGCCAAGTTCAAGTTTCCCTTCATCATGGCGGTAAAAGGCAGCAACCGGCACCAGATCCTTGCCGCGTTCGAAACGCGCATTCACCACTCGGCGGATGCCGAATTCAAATGCGCATTGGCAGAGATCAACAAGATCGCGTTGTTCCGATTACTGACCCTTTAGCGAGCAGCACCTCAAGACCAGGTCCTGCAAGCATCCCCAGCCAACTTATCAAAGGCAGACAAGAAGAATGAAAGCTTACGCCGTACCGTTCGAGAAATTCGTCAACCTGGCCGACGCCCGCCTGGGCACCAGGATCATTTCGGTGACCGATGACTGGTTCGCCGATGCCAACCGCCTGTTCCAGCCGACCCCGGCCGTGTGGAAGGAGGGTGTGTTCGACGATAACGGCAAATGGATGGACGGCTGGGAGTCGCGCCGCAAACGTTTCGAAGGCTACGACAGCGCGGTGATCCGCCTCGGCGTGCCGGGCTCGATCAAGGGCGTGGATATCGACACCTCATTCTTCACCGGTAATTACCCACCGTCGGCCTCCCTGGAAGCCTGTTTCCTGGCTGAAGGCGAGTCGGATGAAAACACCCAGTGGACCGAAGTGCTGTCGGCCGTCGAGCTGAAGGGCGACAGCCACCACTACCACGAAATCAGCAATGACCAGGCGTTCAGCCATCTGCGCTTCAACATCTATCCGGACGGCGGCGTGGCCCGGCTGCGGGTCTACGGGATTCCATACCGCGACTGGTCCGCCGTCGGCGACAACGAACAGATCGACCTGGCTGCCGCCCTCAACGGTGGCCGTGCCCTGGCCTGTTCCGACGAACACTTCGGCCGCATGAGCAACATCCTCAACCCGGGCCGTGGCGTGAACATGGGCGACGGCTGGGAAACCGCCCGTCGGCGCACCCCCGGCAATGACTGGGTGATTGTCGCCCTGGGCCATGCCGGCATTGTTGAGAAAGTCGTCGTCGATACCCTGCACTTCAAAGGCAACTACCCGGACAGCTGCTCGATCCAGGGCGCGTTCGTCAAAGGCGGCACCGACAGCCAGATCGAAACCCAGTCGCTGTTCTGGCGTGAACTGCTGCCGAGCCAGAAGCTGGAAATGCACGCCGAACACACCTTCGCCGAGCAGATCAAGGCGCTGGGGCCGATCACCCACATCCGTCTGAACGTGTTCCCGGACGGTGGCGTGAGTCGCCTGCGGGTATTGGGCAAGGTCGCTAAATAGCAGTGAAGCCAATCGCGAGCAGGCTCGCTCCCACAGGGGTATGCGGTCAAATGTGGGAGCGAGCCTGCTCGCGATAGCAATAGAACAGACAACAACGAATTCAAGGTTAAGAAGACCAGCATGCGCACACTCAAGATCGAGCCATTGACCAAAGAAGCCTTCGCCCCGTTCGGTGACGTGATCGAAACCGACGGCAGCGATCACTTCATGATCAACAACGGTTCGACCATGCGCTTCCACCGCCTGGCGACGGTCGAGACCGCCACGCCGGACGACCACGCGATCATCAGCATCTTCCGCGCCGACGCGCTGCAGATGCCGTTGACCGTGCGCATGCTGGAGCGCCATCCGCTGGGCAGCCAGGCCTTCATTCCGCTGCTCGGCAACCCCTTTCTGATCGTGGTCGCGCCACTTGGCGATGCACCTGTATCAGGCTTGGTCCGCGCCTTCGTCACCAACGGCAGGCAGGGCATCAATTACCATCGCGGCGTCTGGCACCACCCGGTGCTGACGATCGAAAAGCGGGATGACTTCCTGGTGGTTGATCGCAGTGGCACAGGCAACAACTGCGATGAGCATTTTTTCCAAGAGGATGAGCTATTGATCCTCGCCCCCCACCAATAAGAGAAGGTCCGATCACCCGAAGACAAGGGTGACGGGCGAGAGGTAAAGACTGTGGAAGCACATATGCTGGAATGGCTGAACCTGAGCGTGCGCTGGGTTCACATGATCACTGGCGTGGCCTGGATCGGCGCGTCGTTCTACTTCGTCTGGCTGGAAAACAACCTCAATCGCGTCAATCCCCGGAGCGGCCTGGCCGGTGATTTATGGGCCATCCACGGTGGCGGCATCTACCACCTGGAAAAATACAAACTCGCGCCGCCGTCCATGCCGGACAACCTGCACTGGTTCAAATGGGAAGCCTATTTCACCTGGATGTCGGGCATCGCCCTGCTGTGCCTGGTGTTCTATTGGAACCCGACCGTCTACCTGCTGGCTCCCGGCAGCAGCCTGAGCGGCGCTGAGGGTGTTGCCCTGGGCATCGGTTCATTGTTCGTTGGCTGGTTCGTCTATTCGGCACTCTGCGACTCGGCACTCGGCAAACGCCCCGCCCTGCTCGGCCTGATTCTGTTCGTGCTGTTGATCGCCGCGGCCTACGGCTTCAGCAAGGTGTTCAGCGGTCGCGGCGCCTATCTGCATGTCGGCGCCGTCATCGGTACGATCATGGTCGGCAACGTGTTCCGCATCATCATGCCGGCCCAGCGCGCCTTGGTGGCGGCCATCGCCGAGAACCGCACACCTGACCCGGCGTTGCCAGCCAAGGGCCTGCTGCGTTCGCGCCACAACAACTACTTCACCCTGCCGGTGCTGTTCATCATGATCAGCAACCACTTCCCGAGCACCTACGGCAGCCAGTACAACTGGTTGATCCTGGCCGGGATCGCCGTGGCGGCCGTGTTGGTGCGTCATTACTTCAACACCCGCCATGACAGCAACCGGTTTGCCTGGACGCTGCCGGTCGGCGCCCTGGCGATGATCTGCCTGGCTTACGTCACCGGGCCCAAGCCAATGCCAACGGCACCGGAAGTCGCCAAGGCTCCTGGCGTGATCGAGTATCAACCGTTGCCGGAAACGGCGGTGGGCGGCGGGGCCAAACCGGCCACGGCGCCAGCCGCTCCGGCAACCGCGCCCGCCCAGGCGTCCAGTGCGCAGGGCCCGTCATTTGAAAAGGTCCACAGCGTGATCCAGGAGCGCTGCTCGGTCTGTCATTCGGCCAAGCCCACCAGTCCGCTGTTCAGCGCCGCGCCGGGCGGGGTGATCTTCGATACGCCGCAGCAGATCCAGCAACAGGCCGCACGCATCCAGGCCCAGGCCGTGACCACCCAGATCATGCCCTTGGGCAACATCACCCAGATGACCCAGCAGGAACGTGATCTGATCGGCGCCTGGATCACCCAGGGCGCACGCACCAACTAGTCCGGCCAGACACACCCCGCTCCACCCGCAATACCGCAGACAGGCAGGCCGGCACACGACCGGTCGCCTGTCAGCGGCCGCCTGCGCCTCAACAACAAGAACAAGAGGAAAGCTTTATGCATGCGCTCCATCGTCACGCCTCCAGATGCGCCGTCGCAACGCACTTGAGTCGTCCCAGGCAAGTCCGTATCCTGCGCGGCCGTTCAAACCCGGACACCTCAAAATAATCATCAAGTCCTGAGCGACCCGCCGACTTTCAGCCACTGCCACAAACAAAAAGCTGACCGAACGGATGTTTTGTCCGTGGAAAAAGGCGCCACACCAGAGCGCTGACGACAACAACGCGGTACCACTTACCTTTGGGAGCAAACCGAATGAAACGTACGTGCACCAGCCTGATACTCGCAGGATCGTTGCTCGCCGGCAGCCAAGCCATGGCCGGCGATCTGTTGCAGTGGCAGAACAACAGCCTGAGTTATCTCTACGGCAAGGATTTCCAGATCAACCCGCGTATCCAGCAGACCGTGACGTTCGAACACGCCGATGCCTGGACCTACGGCGACAACTTCTTCTTCCTCGACCGGATCTTCTACAACGGCGAGGACGACAGCAATTCCGGCCCGAACACCTACTACGGCGAGTTCAGCCCGCGCCTGTCGTTCGGCAAGATTTTTGATCAGAAGCTGGAACTGGGCCCGGTCAAGGATGTGCTGCTGGCGATGACCTATGAGTTTGGCGAAGGTGACAACGAGTCCTACCTGATCGGCCCGGGTTTCGACCTGGCGATTCCCGGCTTCGACTATTTCCAGTTGAACTTCTACAACCGACAGACCGAAGGCTCGCGGGCGGGCGACAACGTCTGGCAGATCACCCCGGTCTGGGCCGTCACCGTCCCGGTGGGTTCATCCGACATTCTGTTCGACGGGTTCATCGACTGGGTCGTCGACAACGACAGCAACGCCAAGGGCACGTACCACGCCAACCTGCATATCGTCCCGCAGATCAAATATGACCTGGGCAAGGCCTTGAAGCTCGGCGCCAAGCAGCTATACGTGGGCGTGGAATACGACTACTGGAAGAACAAGTACGCCATCGAGGACAGTGAAAGCTTCAAGACCAACCAGAGCAATACCAGCCTGTTGGTCAAATACCATTTCTGACTCGGCGTACCCATAAAAAAACCGGACCCAAGGTCCGGTTTTTCATTCATGGGCTTATTCAGCCGCCGGCGCCTCGGGCTTGCGGCGTTTGAGCGGGGCCATGCCGTCCTTGCTGACCAGCGACGGCGCATCGCTCTTCGGGCGGTTGGCGGTCTTGCGCTTGGTCGGGGCCTTGGCGCCGGTTTTTTTCTTGTCGCCCTTGGCGTCGACCTTTTTCTTCTTCACGCCAACGGCCTTGCCCGACGCCTTGACCTTTTTCGGTCCGCCGTAGGTGCCTTTGACTTCCTTGATGGTGCGGCGCTCGAAGCTCTGCTTGAGGTAGCGCTCGATGCTCGACATCAGGTTCCAGTCGCCGTGGCAGATCAGCGAGATCGCCAGGCCATCGTTGCCGGCGCGACCGGTGCGGCCGATGCGGTGCACGTACTCGTCCCCGCTGCGGGGCATGTCGAAGTTGATGACCATGTCCAGGCCGTCGACGTCCAGGCCACGGGCGGCGACATCGGTGGCAACCAGGATCTTCACACCGCCCTGCTTGAGACGGTCGATGGCCAGCTTGCGGTCCTTCTGGTCTTTCTCGCCGTGCAGCACGAACGCCTTGTATTCCTGGGCGACGAGACGACCGTAGATGCGGTCGGCCATGGCCCGGGTGTTGGTGAATACGATGGCTTTTTCGTAGGTCTCGTTGGCCAGCAACCAGTTCACAATCTGCTCTTTGTGCTGGTTGTGGTCAGCGGTGATGATCTGCTGGCGAGTCGTGGAGTTCAGCTGGCTGACCGCGTTGAGCTGCAAGTGCTCAGGGTTGTTCAGGACCTTGGCGATCATCTCGCGCAGGCCCGAACCGCCAGTGGTGGCGGAGAACAGCATGGTCTGCTGGCGATTGACGCATTCATCCACCAGGCGCTGCACGTCTTCGGCAAAACCCATGTCCAGCATGCGGTCGGCTTCGTCCAGCACCAGCACTTCGACTTCCTTGAGGTCGAGGTTGCCGGCGTTCAGTTGCTCGATCATCCGCCCCGGGGTGCCGATCAGGATGTCCGGCACCTTGCGCAGCATGGCGGCCTGGACCTTGAAATCTTCCCCGCCGGTGATCAGGCCGGACTTGATGAAGGTGAACTGCGAAAAGCGTTCCACTTCCTTCAAGGTCTGCTGGGCCAGTTCGCGGGTCGGCAGCAGGATCAGAGTCTTGATGCTGACGCGGACCTTGGCCGGGCCGATCAGGCGATTGAGAATCGGCAGCACGAACGCAGCGGTCTTGCCGCTGCCGGTCTGCGCCGTCACCCGCAGGTCACGCCCCTGGAGCGCGAGCGGAATAGCCGCTGCCTGCACCGGCGTTGGCTCGACAAATTTAAGCTCGGCCACGGCTTTGAGCAGGCGTTCGTGCAGGGCGAATTGGGAAAACACGGGTGCTACCTCGAAGAAATGCAAAAAAACAGCTGCATAGGTTACCGGTTTCGAGCGCGCAGGCCGAGTTTCTTTATACAAACGGCTGCAAATCAGTGTGTTTTCAAGACCGGATTTGTCATCAACGGTCACTTCGCCACGCTTAAATGCTCTAATTCGCCCATCGCGCTCATTAGAAGACCGTCTCGTCCATGGATATCAAACAATTCTGGCTCAACCTTCAGGATTTCTGGGGGGCCCTGGATCAGCACCCGCTCCTGCATTCCGGCCTCGCCCTGGCCCTGCTGCTGGCGATCGCGCTGGTGCTCGGACGCGTGGCGCGTTACCTGATCCTGCACGGCGCCAAGCTGATCGGCCGCCAACCGGCCCTACACTGGGTCAACGACCTGCGCCAGAACAAAGTCTTCCATCGCTTGGCGCAGACGACGCCGTCGCTGATCATCCAGTTCGGCCTGCACCTGGTGCCGGGGCTGAGCAAGACCAGCATGGTCTTCCTCGGCAATGTCGCGCTGGCCTTCACCATCCTGTTCATGCTGCTGGCCGTCAGTGCCCTGCTCAGTGCGCTGCTGGACGTCTATGCGCGCACCGAACACGCCCGCACCCGCTCGATCAAGGGCTACGTGCAGCTGACAAAAATGGTCCTCTACGTGTTCGGCGCGATCATCATCGTCGCCACGCTGATCGACCGCTCGCCGCTGTTGCTGCTGTCGGGCCTGGGTGCGATGTCGGCGGTGATCCTCCTGGTCTACAAAGACACGCTGCTGTCGTTTGTCGCCAGCGTGCAGTTGACCAGCAACGACATGCTGCGGGTCGGCGACTGGATCGAAATGCCCCAGGTCGGCGCCGACGGTGATGTGGTGGACATCACGTTGCACACGGTGAAGGTGCAGAATTTCGACAAGACCATCGTCTCGATCCCCACCTGGCGCCTGATGTCCGAATCGTTCAAGAACTGGCGCGGCATGCAGCAATCCGGCGGACGGCGGATCAAGCGCAGCCTGTTCATCGATGCCAGCGGCGTGCGCTTCCTCCACGACGAGGAGGAACAGCGCCTGACCCAGGTGCGCCTGCTGACCGACTACATCGGCCGCAAGCAGGCCGAGCTCAAGGCCTGGAACGAAGCCCAGGGCAACGTCGCGGCGATGTCGGCCAACCGCCGGCGGATGACCAACCTGGGCACTTTCCGCGCCTATGCCCTGGCCTATCTGAAAAGCCACCCGGAGATCCAACCGAACATGACCTGCATGGTCCGCCAGCTGCAGACCACTGCCCAGGGTATCCCGCTGGAAATCTACTGCTTCACCGGCACCACCGTGTGGGCCGACTACGAGCGCATCCAGGGGGATATCTTCGATTACCTGCTGGCGGTGATGCCAGAGTTCGGGCTGGGCTTGTACCAACAGCCGAGCGGTACGGACCTGCGGGCCGGATTGCTGCCGGCGGTGTTGGGGGCAAGCCATATTCCGGAACCGGAAAAGCAGGTGGTCTGAAGCCAACCCGATTCCCCTGTGGGAGCGAGCTTGCTCGCGATAGCGGTGCATCAGAAACATAGATGTTGACTGATAGTGCGCCATCGCGAGCAAGCTCGCTCCCACAGGGTTCAGGGTGAAGGGTCAATGTGAAGGCTGAGGCTGGCGTATCCCCAACCGACTGATCCACACCGCCGCGAGTATCACCGACCCACCCAGCAGCAACCGACCCAACGCCTCATGCTGGTTCCAGATCAGCAGGTTCACCAGCAACCCCACCGGCACGTGCAGGTTGTTCATTACCGCCAATGTCCCGCCGTTCACCAGGCACGCGCCCTTGTTCCACCAATACAGCCCCAGCGCGGTGGAGACCAGGCCGAGGAATACCAGCACGCCCCATTGCAACGGCGCTTCAGGCCAGAAATCGGCCTTGCCGAACAGCAGGAAGGCCGGCAGCGCGACCATCAGCGCGCCGAGGTAGAAATAGCCGAAACGCCGATAGTGCGGCAGGTCGCTCGGGTGCCGTGCCACCAGGTGCTTGTACAACACTTGCCCGGCCGCGTAGGTGAAGTTCGCCAGTTGCAGCAGCAAAAAGCCCATGAAGAAATCCGGGTTGATCCGGTCATAACGAATCACCGCCGCGCCGGCCACCGCCACCAGCGCCGCAATCAAGGCCCAAGGGTTGAAACGCCGATTGAGTGCATCTTCGATCAAGGTCACGTGCAGGGGCGTGAGGATGGTGAACAGCAGCACTTCGGGCACCGTCAGTACGCGGAAACTCAGGTAAAGGCAAACGTAGGTCACGCCGAACTGCAGGGCGCCGATCAACAGCATGCCGCGCATGAACGACGGCTCAACCTGGCGCCAGCGGGTCAGTGGAATGAACACCAGCCCCGCCAGCACGACGCGCACCAGCACCGCGAAATAACTGTCGACATGCCCGGCCAGGTATTCGCCGATCAGGCTGAAGGACAACGCCTGGATCAAGGTCACAAAAAGTAGATAGCCCATACCGCCCCTCGTTTCGAATGGCGGCGAAGATAGCGGTTTTTCGAAATTGTCGCGAGTTACCCCAACACCGGGAACCCTGTGGGAGCGAGCCTGCTCGCGAAAGCGGAGTATCAGGCAACAGATGTATTGACTGACAGGATGTCTTCGCGAGCAGGCTCGCTCCCACAGGGGATGTGTAGCGGTCACCAGATCGCAGGCAAAAAAAAGCCCGATCTCGCTTCAGCGTTCAATCGGGCGGCTGCACTCAGGAGCAATAAGTGCCAAGGGAGGTTCGATGCGCAAAACGGTTTGAAGGGAAGCGCCAAGTCACTAGAACACCTGGCGATTACCCGAGGATTAACGCTCAGGCCACTTGGGATAGCTTGGCGTTGGCCTGGTTCAGGCCCTTCTCCTGGAAGTCGCCGCCCAGGTTCATGCCTTCGGCATGGATGAAGGTCACGTCGTGGATACCGATGAAGCCCATGACTTGGCGCAGGTACGGTTCCTGGTGATCGGTGCTGCCACCGGCATGAATGCCGCCGCGGGCGGTGAGCACGAAAGCGCGCTTGCCGGTCAATAGCCCCTGGGGACCGGTGGGGGTGTACTTGAAGGTCACGCCGGCGCGCAGCACGTGGTCGAGCCAGGCTTTCAAGGTGCTCGGGATGGCGAAGTTGTACATCGGCGCGGCCATCACCAGAACATCGGCGGCGAGCAGCTCATCGGTCAGCTGGTTGGAGCGCTCCAGGGAGGCGTTCTCGAGGTCGTTGCGCTGCTCGGTCGGTTTCATCCAGCCCCCCAGCAGATGGGCGTCCAGGTGCGGAACAGGGTTGACTGCCAGGTCGCGAACGCTGATCTCATCGGCCGGATGCGCGGCTTTCCACTGGCTGATGAAGGTCTGGGTCAGTTGACGGGAAACCGAGTCTTGTTGGCGGGCACTGCTTTCGATGATCAGAACGCGGGACATGGCTTGTAGGCTCCATCTGAGAATGTTGTAAGTCGATGGAGTGAAGGTTAAGTGCGATCATATCGATGAAAAAGCGCAAATAATTGCTGCAAAACATCGATTATTTCGTTTATAAGCGGAGCACGCCTTGTGACGCTGCCCCGCCGCTGGTTATTTCGGCTTGCAGGTCAGCTCGATGCGCAGCTTGATGATGTTGCGGTTGAACTTGGCGGTGGCGTTCTTGAACTTGCCGGCGGCGACTTCGATCTTGCGGGTTCGCGGCGCTTCGGGGCCGTTGCGAAACACCACGCTGCACGCCGCGTCGGTGCTGCCGTAGTTGTTGACCTGGATCGAGCCGATGTCGGCATCGGTGTCGTAGGCGGTGTAGTCGATGCTCAAGCCGTTGAGGTGTTTTTCCACGTCGATCGGGTAGGCAAAGGCACTCAGCGGCAGCAGGGCCAGCAGCGCACAACAGATTTTTTTCATTCGGCAGTCTCCACGAGGGGACCGCCAGCTTAGGACAAGAGGAGCTCAATATGAAAGCGCCCCGCGTGACCCTTGATCAATGGCGAACGTTGCAGGCGGTGGTGGACCATGGTGGTTTCGCCCAGGCCGCCGAAGTACTGCACCGCTCTCAATCATCGGTGAGCTACACCGTGGCCCGCATGCAGGATCAGCTCGGCGTGCCGTTGCTGCGTATCGACGGACGCAAGGCCGTGCTGACCGAAGCCGGCGGCGTGCTGCTGCGCCGTTCCCGGCAACTGGTGAAACAGGCCAGCCAGCTGGAAGACCTGGCCCACCACATGGAGCAGGGTTGGGAAGCTGAAGTGCGCCTGGTGGTCGACGCGGCCTACCCCACTGCCCGCCTCGTCCGCGCCCTGACCGCATTCATGCCGCAGAGTCGGGGCTGCCGGGTAAGGCTGCGCGAAGAAGTCTTGTCCGGTGTCGAAGAGGTACTGCTCGAAGGCGTCGCCGACCTCGCCATCAGCGGCTTCAGCATTCCCGGTTACCTGGGCGCGGAACTGAGCGATGTCGAATTCGTCGCGGTGGCCCATCCCGAGCACGCCCTGCACCGACTCAACCGCGAGCTGACGTTCCAGGACCTGGAGAGCCAGTTGCAAGTGGTGATCCGCGACTCCGGCCGCCAGCAGCCCCGCGATGTCGGCTGGCTCGGCGCCGAACAGCGCTGGACCGTGGGGAGCCTGGCCACCGCCGCGACGTTCGTCGGCAGCGGCCTGGGCTTTGCCTGGCTGCCCCGGCACATGATCGAGCGAGAACTCAGGGAGGGCACGCTCAAACGTCTACCCTTGGATCAGGGCGCCAGCCGCAACCCGAGCTTCTATCTGTATTCGAACAAGGAAAAGCCCCTGGGACCGGCCACGCAGATTCTCATCGAGCTGCTGCGCACCTTCGATACCGCGCCGCTGGATGCGCCGTTCGCTGCCCCTGAACAAGCCTGACAAGGATCTCGCCGATGGCCTTTTTCGAACATGAAGGTTGCAACCTGCACTATGAGGAATATGGCCACGGCGCACCGTTGGTGCTGGTCCACGGGTTGGGCTCCAGCACGCGCGACTGGGAAAAGCAGATTCCCGTGTTGTCGCGCCACTACCGCCTGATCGTGATGGATGTGCGCGGCCACGGCCGCTCCGACAAGCCGCGCGAGCACTACAGCATCGCGGGCTTCAGCGCCGATCTGGATGCCCTGATCGAGCACCTCGATCTCGGCCCGGTGCACCTGGTGGGCTGGTCCATGGGCGGCATGATCTGTTTCCAGCTGGCCGTGGACCAACCCGCACGGGTCAGGAGCCTGTGCATCGTCAACAGTGCCCCTGAAGTCAAAGTCCGTACGCCCGACGATTGCTGGCAATGGTTCAAGCGCTGGAGCCTGATGCGCCTGCTGAGCCTGGAAACCATCGGCAAGGCCCTCGGCGAGAAGTTGTTCCCCAAGCCCGAACAAACCGAACTGCGCCTGGAGATGGCCCGGCGTTGGGCAGAGAACGACAAACGTGCCTATCTCGCCAGTTTCGACGCCATTGTCGGCTGGGGCGTGCAGGAACGCCTGGCGCAAATTGCCTGTCCAACCCTCATTATCTGCGCCGACCACGACTACACCCCGGTGGCGCTGAAAGAGGCCTATGTAAAACTGCTGCCTGACGCACGACTGGCGGTCATCGCCGATTCACGGCACGCTACGCCCCTGGATCAACCCGAACGCTTCAACCAGACCCTGCTCGAATTCTTGACCGCAACCGACTTCACTACCCAGGATCACTGAACCCATGCTGAAAAAAATCGCCCTCGCCGCCGGCACCGTACTGTTTGCTGCCAACCTGATGGCCGCCACGCCGGCCAAGGCGCCACACGTCCTGCTGGACACCACCAACGGCCAGATCGAAATCGAACTGGACCCGGTCAAGGCGCCCATCAGTACCAAGAATTTCCTTGAGTACGTGGACAGCGGCTTCTACAACAACACGATTTTCCATCGCGTCATTCCGGGCTTCATGGCTCAGGGCGGCGGTTTCACCCAGCAGATGCAGCAGAAAGACACCAAGCCACCGATCAAGAACGAAGCCAGCAATGGCCTGCATAACGTTCGCGGCACCTTGTCGATGGCCCGTACATCCAACCCGGATTCGGCCACCAGCCAGTTCTTCATCAACGTGGCCGACAACGCCTTCCTCGACCCGGGCCGCGACGCCGGCTACGCGGTATTCGCCAAGGTGGTCAAGGGCATGGACGTGGTGGACATCATCGTCAACTCCCAGACCACCACCAAATCAGGCATGCAAAACGTGCCGGTCGATCCTGTGATCATCAAGTCGGCCAAGCGCATCGACTGAACCCACAGGGCAAGCCTGAGCGGCGCCGGCTACCCCGCGCCGCCCACCGCAAAAAAGGAGAGCCCCCGCCCGGGCTATGTACCCCATGGTTTACCGCCGTTTTGAAAAACTGATCGACATCTTCCGCGACGCCCCGACCTCGGCCCCGCCGAACCGCGTCCTGCCCTTCTACACGTATTACCTGAAACAGGTCTGGCCCAGCTTCGCCGCACTGCTGGTGGTCGGCCTGATCGGCGCGCTGATCGAAGTGGCGCTGTTCAGCTACCTGAGCCGCATCATCGACCTGACCCAGGCCACGCCCAACACCGACTTCTTCAAGCTGCACGGCCTCGAACTGGCCTGGATGGCGGTGGTCGCGCTGGTGTTCCGGCCGATCTTCGTGGCCCTGCATGACCTGCTGGTGCACCAGACCCTGAGCCCGAGCATGACCAGCCTGATCCGCTGGCAAAACCACAGCTACGTGCTCAAACAGAGCCTGAACTTCTTCCAGAACGACTTCGCCGGGCGCATCGCCCAGCGCATCATGCAGACCGGCAACTCCCTGCGCGACTCGGCGGTACAGGCCGTGGATGCGTTGTGGCACGTGCTGATCTACGCCATCAGCTCACTGGTGCTGTTCGCCGAAGCCGACTGGCGCCTGATGATCCCGCTGCTGGCCTGGATCGCCGCCTACATCGGCGCGCTCTGCTACTTCGTGCCACGGGTCAAGGAACGCTCCGTGGTGTCCTCCGATGCGCGCTCCAAGCTCATGGGCCGGATCGTCGACGGCTACACCAACATCACCACCCTGAAGCTGTTCGCCCACACCAACTTCGAACAGCAATACGCTCGCGAAGCCATCGAGGAACAGACCGAGAAAGCCCAGTTGGCCGGACGCGTGGTGACGAGCATGGACGTGGTCATCACCAGCATGAACGGGCTGCTGATCGTCGGCACCACGGCCCTGGCGCTGTGGCTGTGGACGCAATCGCTCATCAGCGTCGGCGCCATTGCCCTGGCCACCGGCCTGGTGATCCGCATCGTCAACATGTCCGGCTGGATCATGTGGGTGGTCACCGGCATTTTCGAAAACATCGGCATGGTCCAGGACGGCTTGCAGTCCATCTCCCAGCCGGTCAGCGTCACCGACCGCGAGCAGGCCAAGCCGCTCGCGGTGGCCCGTGGCGAGGTGCGTTTCGAGCATGTCGATTTCCACTATGGCAAGAAAAGCGGCGTGATCAGCGACCTGAACCTGACCATCAGGCCCGGCGAGAAAATCGGCCTGATCGGGCCGTCCGGCGCGGGTAAATCGACACTGGTGAACCTGCTGCTACGCCTCTATGACGTGCAGGGCGGACGCATCCTCATCGACGGCCAGGACATTGCCCATGTCGGGCAGGAAAGCCTGCGCGAACGCATCGGCATGATCACCCAGGACACCTCGCTGCTGCACCGCTCGATCCGCGACAACCTGCTTTACGGCAAGCCCGACGCCACCGACGCGCAACTCTGGGAAGCGGTGCACAAGGCTCGTGCCGATCAGTTCATCCCGTTGCTGTCGGACGCCGAAGGCCGCAGCGGTTTCGATGCGCACGTCGGTGAGCGCGGCGTGAAGCTCTCCGGTGGCCAGCGCCAACGCATCGCCATCGCCCGGGTATTGCTCAAGGATGCGCCGATCCTGATCATGGACGAAGCGACCTCCGCGCTGGATTCGGAAGTCGAAGCGGCGATCCAGGAAAGTCTCGAGACGCTGATGCAAGGCAAGACCGTGATCGCCATCGCCCACCGCCTCTCGACGATCGCCCGGATGGACCGACTGGTAGTACTGGAAAACGGCCACATCGCCGAGACCGGCAGTCATGCCGAGCTGTTGGCCCATGGCGGGCTGTATGCGCGGCTCTGGCAGCATCAGACGGGTGGATTTGTCGGGATTGATTGACTCCGGAGTCCGCACAAAACCCGTGGCGAGGGAGCTTGCTCCCGCTGGGGTGCGCAGCGCCCCCCTTGGGGCCCGGTCCAGCTTCATGGTTGGATTCAGATTTTTTGGGGCTGCTGCGCAGCCCAGCGGGAGCAAGCTCCCTCGCCACGGGGTTTCATAACATTCTCAGCACTGCCGATACGGCAATGCTGTCCTGGCCTCTTCGGCATACGCCAGCACGCCCTCATGCTCACGCAGGAGAAAATCCGCCACCGCCGCCTTCAGGCCCGGATGGCGCAAGTAATGCCACGAGCGGGTAATCACCGGCTCGAACCCGCGAATCAATTTGTGCTCGCCCTGGGCTCCGGCGTCAAAGCGCTGCAGACCGTTGGCGATCGCATAGTCCATGCCCTGGTAGAAACACGTCTCGAAGTGCAGGCGATCGAACTCCGCGAGGCAGCCCCAGTAACGGCCGTAAAAACTGTCGCCACCGACCAGGCTGAATGCCATCGCCACCGGCCGCGAACCTTGCTTGGCCAGCACCACGCGAATGGCCTCGGGCATGCGCTCGGCCAGCAGGCTGAAGAATGTCCGGGTCAGATAAGGTGCTTGCCGACGCACCGCATAGGTATTGGCGTAACAGGCGTAGACAAAATCCCATTGCGCCTCGTCCAGTTGATGGCCTTCGAGCCACTCGAACTCGATGCCCTGCCCTGCCACTTGCTCGCGCTCCTTGCGCATCTGCTTGCGCTTGCGGGAACTGAGCGCATCAAGGAAATCCTGGAAGTCCCGATAGCCGCGATTCTGCCAGTGGTACTGGCAACCGATCCGCTGCAGCCAACCGTCCTGACCGGTAAGCGCCGCATCGGTAAAGGCATCGGTGAAGTTGATGTGAGCGCTGGAAAGCCCTTCGATTTCCAGATAACCCGGCAGGCTGCCGAGCAATTCCAGACCGTCCTCCACTGACGCCGCCAGCAGCCGCGGCCCGCTGACCGGACTGAACGGCACCGCTGTCAACAGCTTGGGGTAATAGTCGATGCCCGCCCGGGCACAGGCGTCGGCCCAACCATGATCGAACACGTACTCGCCGTAGGAATGCCACTTGCGGTAACTGGGCAGGGCCGCCAGCAGCCGTCCGTCTTCCATGTGCAACAGGTGCTCGGGCTGCCAGCCGGAATGCGCGCCCAGGCTGGCGCTGTCTTCAAGGGTGCTTAAAAAAGCGTGGCGCAGGAACGGTTGATTGGCGGGCACCAACGCGTCCCACTCGGGTGACGCGATGGCGGACAGGTTGTCCAGGACGTGAAGCGGCATGCGGTTCCTCGATATCCAGGCGGCGGATTACCCGAGTATCGCCGATCCAGGCCGGTCGGGCATAAAAAAACCCCGCCAGAGGCGGGGTTCAAAGGAGCGTAACGGATGAAAGTGGAGCGGTGTATCAGGTCAAAGCGATTTAGAACACGTACTGGGCACGCACGACCACACCTTTGCCGTCGTCGTCGCCGTTGACGTTGGTCACGTTGTCGGTCTTGGCCTTGACGTAAGCGGCAGAGATCTTCACCGCTTCGTTGGCGTACCAGTTGACGCCCAGGTTGTGCACCTTGGCTTCGGCGTCGCCCACATCACGGGTCGCGGTGGCGGTGGTGATGTTGTCGTCTTCGACGGTCATGCTGTCGTAGCGATAGAACAGTTCCCAGGCGCCGATGGATTTGTTGGCAGGCTTGATCGAATCGAATTTGCCGATTTTGTAACCGCGCGCCTCGCCGGTGAGGGTGTAGGCGCCCTGCACGTAGAAACCATGGCCCTTGAGGTCTTCGAAGGCGCTGTCGTCAGCCTTGGTCTTGCGGGTGATGTATTCACCCTGGATCGACGCAGGACCCATGGCGAACGCGGCTTCCAGGCCGAAAGCGGTGTCGGTGTCGTAGGAGCCGGCCGGCGAGTTATTCGCGCCACCCAGTACCGGACGGTTGCCGTTAGGACCGGCATCGTTGCCGCCCAGGGTCTCGACACCACGCATGCCCAGACGGGAGCGATAACGCGCGTCGAACGCAGTGTCCGAAACGTCACGCGAGGCCACGTTCACACCGAAGTGCAGCACGTTGCCGGCGTCGTGCATCGGAGCGAATACGAAACGACCGTTGGCCTGCTTGATGCTGTTGCCGTCGGTGTCGTCGGTGTCTTTGCTGAACACGCCAGCCGAGGCGTAGAACGAGTCGGCGAAGACGCCGGAGGCTTGCAGGCCCAGGCCGTTCTGGTGGCCGTTGGCCCAGTCGATCAGGTCGTAGGCGGCGTTACGCTCAGGCGCGGTCACCCACTTGGAGCTGGTGGCTTTTTCCAGGCCGAAGTCCGGGTCGAAGCGACCAACCTTGATCGACACCGGCTTGAAGCCGTTGTAAGCCAGGGACGCTTCGTCGAAGTAGCCGTTGTCGGAATCGCCGCTGTTGTGGGAGAAATCGTAGTTGATGGTGTAGGCCCAGTCCGTGTACAGCACACCGGACAGCTCCAGGAAGCCGCGGCGGATGTAAGCGGCATCAGCCTTGTCGCCGTTGTCGGTGTAGATCCCGTCAAACTGGCTGTAGTCAGCCTGCAAACGACCGCCGAGCTTGAAGCTGAACTCTTTGTCAGTGGTAGCGACCTCCAGGCCGCCCTTGGTCTTGACCACGATATCGGCGCCGTCGGTGGTTACGGTGCCGGCGAAAGCCTGGGCGGTTACTGCCATTGCCAGAGCGCTGGCGGCAAAACCTGCGAAGTGCTTACGGATCATCGAAGAATTCCCCTAGTTGGTAGTCTATGCGTTAGAAAACACGCGGAACTGGGCCCGCTGGTGTTGGGAGGGGATCTTGGCGATGGGTTGTGTCAGGCGAGTTGCTATCACATAAAGATTTTATGACAGCGGAACTTTTTACTTCGAAAGGGAATAACAGATTTTCTGCAAAACCTGTGGGAGCGAGCAGGCTCGCTCCCACATGAAGTTAGGTTTATTGCATGGTGAGGGAGCAAGCTCCCTCGCCACGAATCAAGCAGTCCGGATCAGCGCTTGCGCAGGATCACGCTGCCGATCGAGTAGCCGGCGCCAAACGAGCTGAGCACCGCGACCGAGCCGCTGGGCAGGTCGTCCTGGTACAGGTGAAAGGAAATCACCGAACCCGCCGAGCTGGTGTTGGCGTAGCGGTCGAGAATCACCGGGGCTTCTTCCTCGCTGGCTTCGCGCCCGAGCAGCTTGCGCACGATCAGCTGGTTCATGCTCAGGTTGGCCTGATGCAGCCAGAAACGCTTCACTTCGCCGACGTTCAGCTGGTTTTCCTGCAAATGAGCGCCAATCAATTCAGCGACCATAGGGCAAACATCGCGGAACACTTTACGGCCTTCCTGGACGAACAGTTTGTCCCGCGTGCCGATGCCCTCTTCCGCCGCGCGGTTGAGGAAGCCGAAGTTGTTGCGGATGTTGTTGGAGAACTTGGTGAGCAGCTTGGTGCTGACCACGTCGAACTGGTACGGCGATGTCGCCTGGTCCGCCCGCTCGATGATCACCGCCGTGGCTGCGTCGCCGAAGATGAAATGGCTGTCGCGATCACGGAAATTCAAGTGCCCGGTGCACACTTCCGGGTTGACCATCAGGATCGCCCGGGCCTGGCCCAGCTGTACGCTGTTGGCGGCGGCCTGGATGCCGAAGGTCGCCGAAGAACAGGCCACATTCATGTCGAAACCGAACCCTTCGATACCCAGGGCTTCCTGGACTTCGATGGCAATGGCCGGATAGGGACGCTGCAGGTTGGAACAGGCAACGATCACGCCGTCGATGTCAGCGGCGCTGCGACCGGCGCGCTCAAGCGCCTGTTTCGCGGCGCCGACGGCCATTTCGCAGAGCACCGACCATTCTTCGTTGGAGCGCTCCGGCAGGCGCGGCGTCATGCGCTTGGGATCGAGAATACCGTCCTTGTCCATCACGAAACGACTCTTGATGCCTGAAGCCTTTTCGATGAAGGCCGCATTGGACTCGGTCAATGCCTCGACTTCGCCGCGCTCGATGGCGTCGGCGTTGTCGGCGTTGAACTGCGCGACATAGGTATTGAAAGACTGCACCAGCTCTTCGTTGGAGATGCTGTTGGCTGGGGTGTACAGGCCGGTGCCGCTGATGACGACGTTATGCATGGTCGTGTCTCTGATCTGTTCAGGCAGAAAGTATTGGCACCGACGTACCAACACGCAAAGGGTCTTTCCCATCCCGTGGGAGCAGACCTGGCATCGCTTTATTCCGATCCGCCCGTGGCATTGAAGCCAAAACCACGGGACCGGCATTTATAGGCGCGAAGTTTGCCATAAACGCTGGCGTTTGGCCCATTCTCCCTTGCTTACAACACAAAACCCTGTGGGAGCGAGCCTGCTCCGGGCGGCGATCCGACGAAAGCGGAGTGTCAGTCACCTTCAATGCCGGCTGGACCACCGCCTTCGCGAGCGGGCTCGCTCCCACAGGTCGTACGCCGACCCTAAGCCTCCACCAACCCCCATTGCTTGCTCAGGCGCTTGTCGGAAATCGGCACCTTGGTGCCCAGTTGCTGGGCGAACAGCGATACGCGGTATTCCTCCAGCCACCAGCGGTACAGTTCCAGCTGCGGATCGCGCTTGCCTTCCTGGGCATGCTTGCTGGCGCGGGCCTGGTATTGCGCCCAGAGGTTGGACAGCTCGCCGCTCCAGACCCGGTCCTTCTGCACCTGGCTGCCGAGCTTCTCGAAGCGTTGCTCGATAGCCTTGAGGTAGCGCGGCAGCTCCTTGAGCCATTGATGCGGGGTTTCACGCACAAAGCCCGGGTACACCAGGTGGCTGAGCTGCTGCTTGATGTCGTTCAGCGCCACGGCCTGGGCCAGGTCGATCTTGCCCTTGAAGCGTTTTTGCAGGCCGTGCCAGAGTTTCAGGATATCCAGGGTCAACCTGGCCAGGCGTTCGGCATGCTCGGTCCAGCCGCCACGCTTGCGTTCGGCCAGGGCCGCCAGCGCGGCGCCGTCGCGTGGCAGGCTCGGCTCGCCTTCGAGGACGCAACTGTCGAGGCTCGCCAGCAGGATGTCTTCCACCAGACCGTCGATGCGCCCAAGTTCGCGATACAGCAGGCCCAGTTCGGTCAGGCCCGGCAGCTTGCCGCGAAGGAATTTCGCCGTTTCGGCCAGTTGCTGCATGAGCAGCCGCTGCAAGGCGCGGCGATGCTGGAACTCGGCTTCGGCCGGGGTCGGGAAACGCCCTTCCTTGACCACGCCGCCCTCTTCCACCAGCGCCGGGTACACCGTCATCGACAACCCGGCGATCTTCTGCTGGGTTTTTTCCGCCACTGGCGCGAAGATTTTCGCTTCCACCGGTTCCTGGTTCTTCGCCGTTTGCGGCACGGCCAGGGCCGCCTGGCTGGCTTCGGCAAAACGCGCGGTCAGCTCGGCCAGGTCGCGGCCTTCACCGAGGAACTTGCCTTGGCCGTCGACGATTTCCAGGTTCATGCGCAAATGGCTTTCCACTTGCTGCGCCGCTTCCGCCCAGGCTTCGTCGCTAACCCGTGCGCCGGTCATGCGTAGCAACTCACGTCCCAGGGATTGCGGCAGTGAGCCCTCGGCAAACGTGATGCGCTGCAGCGCCGCCTTGACGAAGTCCGGCACCGGCACGAAGTTTTTGCGCAAGGCCTTGGGCAAGTTGCGCACCAGGGCGATGCATTTGGCTTCGATCATCCCCGGCACCAGCCATTCCAGGCGCTCCGGCGGCAGCATCGGCAGCAGCGGCGCCGGTACCCGCAGCGTCACGCCATCGCGCGGGTGGTTGGGCTCGAAGTGATAGCTCAACGGCAAGGTCAGGTCGCCGACGCGCAAGGTGTCGGGATACAGATTGGCCGTCACCTCGCTGGCCTCGCGAGCGAGCACGTCTTCTTCGCGCATGATCAACAACTGCGGGTCTTTCTGGCTGTTGATCCGGTACCAGCTATCGAACGTCGCGGTCTGGTGGATCTCGGCGGGCAGGCGTGCATCGTAGAAGGCGAAGAGGGTCTCCTCGTCCGCCAGGATGTCGCGGCGACGGGCCTTGGCTTCGAGTTCGTCAAGCTGCTCGAGCAATCGGGTGTTGGCGCTCAGGCACTTGGCCCGGGACTGGATTTCGCCACGCACCAGCGCCTCGCGGATGAACAGTTCGCGGGACACCACCGGGTCCACCGGCCCGTAGTGCACCGGCCGGCGACCGACCACGATCAGCCCGAACAAGGTGATCTGCTCGTAAGCCACCACCTGCCCGCGCTTCTTCTCCCAATGGGGTTCGAAGTGGTTTTTCTTGATCAGGTGCCCGGCCAGCGGTTCGATCCAGTCCGGTTCGATCTTCGCCACCATGCGCGCATACAACTTGGTGGTTTCCACCAGCTCGGCGGTCATCAGCCACTGCGGGCGCTTCTTGCCCAGCCCGGACGAGGGATGGACCCAGAAGCGTCGCTGCCGCGCACCGAGGTAATCGCCGTCCTCGGTTTTCTGGCCGATCTGGCTCAACAGGCCCGAGAGCACCGCCTTGTGCAGTTTCGGATAATCGGCCGGTTCCTTATTGAGGCTCAACTGCATGTCGCGGCAGATCAGGCTCAACTGGCGATGGGAATCGCGCCATTCGCGCAGGCGCAAGTAATTCAGGAAGTTCTTGCGGCACCAGTTACGCAGGGGGCTGGCGGTCAAGGCCAGGCGCTGCTCTTCGAAGCCGCGCCACAGATTGACCAGCCCGGCGAAGTCCGAATCCGCATCCTTCCACTGCGCATGGGCCTGGTCGGCGGCCTGCTGGCGCTCGGGCGGGCGTTCGCGCGGATCCTGGATCGACATGGCACTGGCAACGATCAGGACTTCCTGGAGGCTGCCCAGTTTCGCCGCTTCCAGCAACATGCGGCCCATGCGCGGGTCCACCGGCAAGCGCGCCAACTGGCGCCCCAACGGCGTCAGCTGGCTGTTGCGGTCCACCGCCGAAAGCTCTTGCAGCAGGTTGAAACCGTCGCTGATGGCCTTGCCATCCGGCGGCTCGATAAACGGAAAGTCAGTGATCTCGCCGAGGCGCAGATGCAGCATCTGCAGGATCACCGCCGCCAGGTTGGTGCGCAGGATCTCCGGATCGGTAAACTCCGGCCGGCCAAGGAAATCCTCTTCACTGTACAAGCGCACGCAAATCCCCGGCTCGACCCGTCCGCAGCGGCCCTTGCGCTGGTTGGCGCTGGCCTGGGAAATGGCTTCGATGGGTAGACGCTGGACCTTGGCGCGGTAGCTGTAGCGGCTGATGCGCGCGGTGCCGCTGTCGATCACGTAGCGGATGCCCGGCACGGTCAGCGAGGTTTCGGCGACGTTGGTCGCCAGCACCACGCGCCGGCCCGGGTGGGACTGGAAGATACGCTGTTGTTCGGCCGGCGACAGTCGCGCGTACAACGGCAGGATTTCGGTGTGTTTGAGCTGGGCCTTGCGCAGCATCTCCGCCGCGTCGCGAATCTCCCGCTCGCCCGGCAGGAACACCAGCACATCACCGGGGCTGCGCCGCTCGCTGCGTTCATGGGCGGCAATTTCATCGAGGGTGGCGAGGATCGCCTGGTCGACGGTCAAGTCGTCCTCGACCCGATTGCCCTCCTCGTCCTGCTCCAGCGTCAGCGGGCGATACCAGGTTTCCACCGGGAAGGTGCGGCCCGAGACTTCGACGATCGGCGCGTCATCGAAGTGCTTGGAGAAGCGTTCCAGGTCGATGGTCGCCGAGGTGATGATGACCTTCAGGTCCGGACGGCGCGGCAACAGGGTCTTGAGGTAGCCGAGCAGGAAATCGATGTTGAGGCTGCGTTCGTGGGCCTCGTCGACGATGATCGTGTCGTAGCGTTCGAGGTAGCGGTCGTTCTGGGTCTCGGCCAGTAGGATACCGTCGGTCATCAGCTTGATCAGGGTATTGGCATCGCTCTGGTCCTCGAAGCGCACCTGGTAACCCACCAACGCCCCCAACGGCGTGCCAAGCTCTTCGGCGACCCGGCTCGCCACGCTGCGGGCGGCGATCCGGCGTGGTTGGGTGTGGCCGATCAAGCCATGCTGGCCGCGACCGATTTCCAGGCAGATTTTCGGTAACTGGGTGGTTTTACCCGAGCCGGTTTCGCCGGCGATGATCAACACCTGATGCTTGAGCAGCGCCTCTTTGATCTCGTCGCGCTTGGCCGCGATCGGCAAATTGTCGTCGTAGCGAATCGACGGCACGCTCGCCTTGCGCGCCAGCACCTGGTCGCACGATGCCTGCATGCGCGTCACCCACTGGGCCAGCTTGGCCTCGTCGGGTTTCTTGCGCAGCTCGAGCAACTGCCGCCGCAACCGGTGACGGTCGGCGAGCATGGCGTGATCGAGGTTCTTCAGCAGTTTGTCGATAGCGGGGGCTTGGTCAGTCATCAGGTACGCAGGGGTCGTCGGTTTGAGCAAGGGGGCGATTGTCGCAGATTTGCGGCTATTGCGCCGAGCACACAAAGCAGCCCCACCACTCTCCCCTTGTGGGAGCGAGCTTGCTCGCGATAGCGGTGGATCAGCCAGCGTTGATGTTAACTGACACACCGTCATCGCGAGCAAGCTCGCTCCCACAGGGGATTTGCGTCAAGGAATGCGGTTGTGGCGAGGGAGCCACAAGTCACAGGGGCTTTGTTTGCCGGGCGATTATTCGCTGTCCAGGTCCTTGCGTCGATACGGGAACACATCGATCACCTTCCCCGCCCGAATCGCCTCTTGCAGGCCCTTCCAGTAATCGGCGTTGTACAGCTCGCCATGCAACTGGTCGAAGAGCTTGCGCTGCCCGGCATCGGCAAACAGGAACGGCGGGAATTCTTCCGGGAAGACGTCCAGCGGGCCGATGGAATACCAAGGCTCGGAGGCCATCTCATCTTCCGGTGTGCGCGGCTGGGGAATGTGGCGAAAGTTGGCTTCGGTCAGGAAGCAGATTTCATCGTAGTCGTAGAACACCACGCGACCATGGCGAGTGACGCCGAAGTTCTTCAGCAGCATGTCGCCGGGGAAGATATTGGCCGCCGCCAGTTGCTTGATCGCCAGGCCATAATCTTCCAGCGCCTCGCGTACCTGGGCTTCATTGGCGTTTTCCAGATAGAGGTTCAGCGGCGTCATCCGGCGTTCGGTCCAGCAGTGGCGAATCAGCACCGTGTCGCCTTCCACCGACACCGTGGACGGCGCCACTTCCAGCAATTCTTCCAGGCAGGCCGGTTCGAATTTGCTCAGGGGAAAACGGAAGTCGGCGAACTCCTGGGTGTCGGCCATGCGCCCGACCCGGTCGACGCTTTTCACCAGTCGATACTTCTCGATCACTGTGGCCCGGTCGACGTTTTTCGACGGCGAGAAGCGGTCCTTGATGATTTTGAATACCGTGTTGAAGCCCGGCAGGGTAAACACGCTCATGACCATGCCGCGCACGCCCGGGGCCATGATGAACTGGTCGTCGGTATTCGCCAGGTGGTTGATCAGCGCCCGGTAGAACTCCGATTTGCCGTGCTTGTAGAAACCGATGGACGTGTACAACTCGGCGATGTGCTTGCCCGGCAGGATGCGCTTGAGGAAACCGATGAATTCCGCGGGCACCGGCACATCGACCATGAAATACGAACGCGTGAACGAGAAAATGATCGACACCTGCGCCTCGTCGGTAATCAGCGCGTCGATCTGGATGCCGCGCCCTTCACGATGCAGCAGCGGGATCACCAGCGGCCATTGGTCGTCACGGGTGTAGATGCGCCCCACCAGGTAGGCGCCCTTGTTGCGGTAGAGCACCGAGGAGAACAACTCCACCGTCAGTTCCGGATCCTTGCAGACCCAATCCGGCAGGTTCTCGCGCAGTTGGCTTTCGAGGCGTTGCAGGTCGCCGGGCAGGTCGGCGTAGTCCTCGCTGAAGCGATAGTCGGCGAACATCGCCGCCAGCATGCTGTCCAGTTGCCCCTGGGGTTTGTAGGTCCGGGTCTGGGCCGCACGGGCACGGCGCAGGCTCGGCCGGGTGGTGTGGATGAACATGGTGCCGTCGCTGATCAGGTCATGGCTGAACAGGCCGCAGAAGATCGAGTTGTACCAGGTCTCCGACAGCTCATCGTCAAAACGCAGGTCGATCAGGCTGATATAGGCGCTTTTCACCAGCGGCCAGCAACCGACATCCATCAAGGCCTCGGCATCGAAGGTGTTGCGCAGCCTGGCCACGGTTTCGAAGACTTTTTCTTCATACAAGTTGATGCGCGCCGCCGACGCTGCTTGCGCCTCCTGCCACTGCGCCTGCTCGAATCGGGCACGGGCGCCATCGGTGATGTGCCGGAATTGCTCACGGTAATCATCGAAGCCGTCGAGAATCGAACGGGCGATATCGGTGGTGGGCCATGGCTGCGACATAGGGAAAACCTCGGCGGGTCATGCTTGTTATTGGCGACTGAGCTTAGAGGCCAACCGAGCGGCAACGCAACCATTGCCATCGGTGTTTGGCGGGGCGACACTTGCGGCCCGATCAAGGAAGGACGCATCTCGTGAATCTCGTCGACACCCTGCGCTTGCTGTCGCTGGCCGCCATCTGGGGGGCCAGTTTCTTGTTCATGCGCATCATCGCTCCGGTGATCGGCACAATTCCCACGGCTTTTTTCCGCGTTTCCATTGCCTTCGTCGGCTTGCTGGTCATTCTTGCGCTGATGCGTATCGACTGGAATTTTCGCGGCAAGCTGAAAGCGGTAATGGTGCTGGGCCTGATCAACTCGGGCATTCCGGCAACGTTCTATTCCCTTGCCGCCCAGGTGTTGCCGGCCGGTTATTCGGCAATCTTCAACGCCACCACACCGTTGATGGGCGTGCTGATTGGCGGGTTGTTTTTCAGCGAGCAACTCACCGTGGCCAAGGTCAGCGGGGTGTTCCTCGGCCTGTTCGGCGTTGGCATCCTGACCGGTGCCGGCCCGGTGGCATTCGACCACCAGTTACTGATGGGTGCCCTCGCCTGTCTGCTCGCCACCACTTGCTATGGTTTTGCCGGTTTCCTCACCCGTCGTTGGCTCGACCATCAAGGTGGGCTGGACAGCCGCCTCTCCGCCTTGGGCAGTATGTTCGGCGCCACGGTTTTCCTCCTGCCGTTGTTCGGTTACAGCATCATCAGCCAACCGCCGGCCAGTTGGGGCGGCTGGAGCGTCTGGCTATCGTTGCTGGGGCTGGGCCTGGTGTGTACCGCGCTGGCGTACATCCTGTATTTCCGCTTGCTCAGCTCTATCGGTCCGGTCAAATCCATGACAACGACCTTTTTGATCCCGCCGTTCGGCGTGCTGTGGGGCGCGTTACTGCTGGATGAGCCGTTGGGGATGGCGCATTTGTATGGCGGGGTGTTGATTGCGGCGGCGTTGTGGCTGGTGTTGAAGCCTGGCGGGGCGAAACCGGCTGAGGTGTCTGGCCGGTAGCACATCGGTGTGATTGACTCCGCCATCGCGAGCAAGCTCGCTCCCACAAAGGGCTGCGCATAACCCTGTGGGAGCGAGCTTGCTCGCGATAGCGGTATGACAGTTACCGAAGCTCTAGCGGACTTTACGGAACACAAACACCAACCCGACGATGATCAGCACCATGCCCAGCAGGCTCAATAACGCAAGCCGGTTGCCGAACACCAGGTAGTCCATGATCGCCGTCACTGCCGGCACCAGGTAGAACAGGCTGGTGACGTTGACGAGGTTGCCCCGGGCGATCAAGCGGTAGAGCAACAAGGTCGCCAACACCGACACCACCAGCCCCATCCACAACACCGGCACGATGAACCCCGCATTGTGCTCGAAGTGAAACGGTTGAAACGGCACGAACACCACGCACAGCAAGAGCCCGGCCAGGTACTGCACCGGCAATGTACCGAGGGGATTGTCGGTGATGCGTTTCTGCATGATCGAACCTGCCGTCATGCTCACCAGCGCCAGCAACCCGCACAGCATGCCCGTCAACGACATGCCGGCCAGGCCAATGCCTTGGTAAACCACCATGATCAAGCCCACCAGGCCCAGCGCCAGGCCGAACACCCGTTGCCAGGAACGCTGGCGCTCCATGAGCACCACGGTGAGGATCGGTTGTACGCCCATCAACGTGGCCATCACACCGGGCGTAACGTTCAATTGCAGCGCCAGCAGATAGAAAATCTGATAGGCACCCAACAACACCAGGCCGGTCGCCGCCGCGTACAGCATCGGCTTGCCAGCCTTCGGCAGCTTGAACTTCAACAGCGGGATCAACAGCACCAGCGCGCACAGCGCAAGCGCAAAACGGATCAGCAGGAAAGCGAAGGGTGACGCGTGGGCCAGGCCCAGTTTGGAAAAGATCGCTCCGCTGCTCCACAACAAAACGAACAGGCTCGTGGAAGCCGTCGCCAATAAGGCGTTCTTGGAAAAGGAAAACATGAAAACCACCTGTAGTCAGGCAAAAAGCCAACTCAGCCGAAGCTGAAATCCAGTCGTTTTTTCAGGCAGGCACAGGGGACGGCAACCGTTGCCGATCAGCCCCGAACGCCAACACCCGGCGGTGATACGCAGGCGTATACCGGTGAGCGACTGACAGGTGGAGGGTATTGACCGATCTGCTCAGGCTGCGGATTCCCGCACGGCACGACGCCAGCGTTGAACGCTGGAACCACAACCGCGGTGAATAGGAATGCAGGCATGAGCCGATCTCTTGGAGGATGGGTCCGAAGACCGAGCGCCGACTATAACCAGCGCCCGATGTGTAACGCAATGCTTAAACGAACAACCAGTAGCCCAGCGCCGTCAACACTGCCACCGCCAACACCGGTCGCATCACCCGATAGGCCTTGGGATGCCGGCGCTTGAGTTGCTTGACCCGGCCACTGATGCCGTCGCTGAACGTCTTGCTCCAGGCATAGGCGCGGTTGATGCCGCCGACGTGCTCGTCGTCCAGGTTCTGCGGCGCGGTGGCGCGGCCGAGGAAGGCGCTTATGGCGCGATTGAAACGAGTCATCAATGGGTTTTTGAGGGGACGCTCGATATCGCAGAACAGGATCACGCGCGTCTGGTCTGTTTCATTGCGGACCCAGTGCACATACGTTTCATCGAACATCACATCTTCGCCGTCGCGCCAGGCGTAGACCTGCCCGTCGACGAAGATCCGGCAATCATCGGAGTTGGGCGTGGACAGCCCCAGGTGATAGCGCAGCGAACCGGCGAACGGGTCACGATGGGGATTGAGATGGCTGCCCCCCGGCAACAGGGCAAACATCGCGCCCCGCACGTTGGGAATCCGATTGACCAGCTCGACGGTCTGGGGGCACAACAACTCCGCCGATGGCAGCGGCTTGTCGTACCACTTGAGATAGAAGCGCTTCCAGCCTTTCTTGAAGAACGAACCAAAACCGGCGTCGTTGTTTTTCTCGGCGGCGCGGATATAACCCTCGTCGAAAAGATGCATGGCTTCGTCGCGGATCACTTGCCAGTTTTCCTTGAGCACATCCAATTCCGGAAATTCGCGGCGATCGAGGTAGGGCTTGGAGGGCACCCTGGAAAACAGATACATCAAGGCGTTGTAAGGGGCGAACAACGCCGAGTGGTTGACGAACTGGCGCAACACCGGCAGACGCGCCTTGCCACGCAAATGCACAAAAAGCGTACTGCCCACAAACAGCAGCAACACCGAGGCCTTGGCGACAAACGAAACGCTCATTTCTTTCAACTCCTTGTTTGAATTGCGCAGCGCCATCAGCCCGACGCGGCGGCTGGCCATGTTAGATATCCTCGTGCAGATGAAACATCGTCAGACGCGACATTCACTGTTGAGGATTACGCAACAAAGCCCTTCTTAACATGCGTCAGCTGAACCTTGGCTGACGCATCGAACGATCTTCCACCTGCCCTCCAGAGGGCGAGATCTTTTTGTGGCGAGGGAGCTTGCTCCCGCTGGCGTGCGAAGCGCGCCCTGCAATCGGCGGCACGCCTCAATCCCGGGCGCCTGCTTCGCAGTCGAGCGGGAGCAAGCTCCCTCGCCACAAGAGCCTTCCCCCGCTAAATCCAGCGTTCAGTTACTGCTGAGTCTCCTGCTCGGTAAACAGGTCACTGAACAACATGCTCGACAGGTACCGTTCGCCCGAATCAGGCAGGATCACCACGATCGTCTTGCCCAGCATTTCCGGTTTTTCCGCCAGGCGCACCGCCACGGCCATGGCCGCGCCGCAGGAAATGCCGCAAAGGATGCCCTCTTCCTGCATCAGGCGCAGGGCCATGGCCTTGGACTCCTCATCGGTCACTCGCTCGACCTGATCGACAATCGACAGATCGAGGTTCTTCGGTACAAAACCCGCACCGATCCCCTGGATCTTGTGCGGGCTCGGCTTGATCTCCTGCCCCGCCATCGCCTGGGTAATCACCGGCGACGCCTCGGGCTCCACCGCCACCGACAGGATCGGTTTGCCACAGGTGTTCTTGATATACCGCGAGACCCCGGTAATGGTTCCACCCGTGCCCACGCCCGCGACCAGCACGTCCACCGCGCCATCGGTATCGTTCCAGATTTCCGGACCGGTGGTTTTTTCGTGGATCGCCGGGTTCGCCGGATTATCGAACTGCTGCGGCATGAAATATTTCGACGGGTCGCTGGCGAGGATCTCCGCGGCCTTCTCAATGGCGCCCTTCATGCCCTTGGCCGGCTCGGTGAGCACCAGCTCCGCGCCCAGCGCCTTGAGCACCTTGCGCCGCTCGATGCTCATGGACGCCGGCATGGTCAGCATCAGCTTGTAGCCACGGGCGGCGGCCACGAACGCCAGGCCAATGCCGGTATTGCCCGAGGTTGGCTCGACGATGGTCATGCCAGGCTTGAGACGACCTGAGCTTTCAGCGTCCCAGATCATGTTTGCGCCGATCCGGCACTTGACCGAATAACCCGGGTTGCGCCCTTCGATCTTCGCCAGGATGGTCACGCCGCGCGGGGCGATGCGGTTGATCTGCACCAGTGGCGTATTGCCGATGGAATGGGCGTTGTCAGCGTATATACGACTCATGACCGGTCCTTAATGCAGAGGGAATTTAGCGCTTAAAGGTAAGCCTGTTGCCAAAGGGCGTCCAGTTGCAGCGAACGTTCCAGTTGTTACGAGAGTCAATGGCTTTAACAACGGAGACTACTGACATGAAGCGTCGATACAGTTGGCCACTGTGGGCCTTCGTCGCCATCGTTGCACTGCTGGTGGCCGTGCATTTCGCGCTGCCTTATCTGGTGCGCGACTACCTGAACGACAAATTGGCGGACATGGGCGACTACCGCGGCCAGGTCAGCGATGTCGACCTCGCGCTCTGGCGCGGCGCCTACCGGATCAATGGCCTGAAAATCGTCAAGGTCGATGGCAAGATCCCGGTGCCATTCGTCGACGCGCCGCTGGTCGACCTGTCCGTGAGCTGGCACTCGCTCTGGTATGACCATGCGGTGGTCGCCGCCGTGGAGTTCACCCATCCCGAGGTCAACTTCGTTGACGGCGGGCCCAACCGGCAGAATTCCCAGACCGGCCGTGGCACCAACTGGCGTGAACAATTGAGCAAACTGATGCCCATCACCTTGAACGAGGTGCGGATCAGCGACGGCAAGGCCACGTTTCGCAACTTCAACTCCAAACCACCGGTCAATCTGCGAGCTACCAACGTCAACGCCAGCTTTTATAACCTGACCAATGTGGTCGACACCGAAGGCAAGCGCGACGCCCGTTTCGAAGGCAAGGCCCTGGTGGCCGAGCATGCGCCACTGGAAGTCCAGGCAACCTTCGACCCATTGAGCGACTTCGAGGATTTCGATTTCCGCCTGCGCGCCACCAATATCGAGCTCAAGCGCCTGAACGACTTTGCCGCGGCCTATGGCAAGTTCGACTTCAACGCCGGCCACGGCGACCTTGTAGTCGAGGCCGAAGCCGACAACGCCCGGCTCAGCGGTTACATCAAGCCGCTGCTTCGCGATGTGGACGTGTTCGACTGGCAACAGGACGTCGAAAACAAGAACAAGAACATCTTCCGTTCGGTCTGGGAAGCCTTGGTCGGCACGGGCGAAACCGCCCTGAAAAACCAGAGCAGGAACCAGTTCGCCACTCGCGTGGAGCTCAGCGGCAACGTGCATCAGCAGAACATCAGCGCCTTCGAAGCCTTCCTGCAGATTCTGCGCAACGGTTTCGTCCAGGCCTTCAATGCGCGTTATGAACAGCCGCCGCCCTCGAAGGACTGAGATTTGCGGCTTTTAGTGGCGAGGGAGCTTGCTCCCGCTGGGCCGCGAAGCGGGCCTTAAAAGCCTGCGAGCGCTGCGCACTCGAGCGGGAGCAAGCTCCCTCGCCACAAGACTGAGTCAACATGTGACGCCCCATTCAGAGACTGAATACAGCGTCTGCGTTCACAGTCGGCGGGGCCGCGCGTTATAGTCGGGCACGACATTTATTTCGCGCGCCCCGCCTCGCCGGGCCGGCGACACCGTTCGAGGATTTGCAGATGAAGTTCGAAGGCACCCGCGCCTACGTGGCCACCGATGACCTGAAACTGGCGGTGAACGCCGCCATCACCCTGGAACGGCCGTTGCTGGTCAAGGGCGAACCGGGCACCGGCAAGACCATGCTGGCCGAACAACTGGCGGAGTCCTTCGGCGCGCGCCTGATCACCTGGCACATCAAATCCACGACCAAGGCCCACCAGGGCCTGTACGAATACGATGCGGTCAGCCGCCTGCGCGACTCACAGCTGGGCGTGGACAAGGTCCACGACGTGCGCAACTACTTGAAGAAGGGCAAGCTCTGGGAAGCGTTCGAGTCCGAAGAGCGGGTCATCCTGCTGATCGACGAAATCGACAAGGCCGACATCGAGTTCCCCAACGACTTGCTGCAGGAACTCGACAAGATGGAGTTCTACGTCTACGAGACGGACGAAACCATCAAGGCCAAGCAGCGCCCGATCATCATCATTACCTCCAACAACGAAAAGGAACTGCCGGACGCCTTCCTGCGCCGCTGCTTCTTCCATTACATCGCCTTCCCCGACCGCGCCACCCTGCAGAAAATCGTCGACGTGCACTACCCGGACATCAAGAAAGACCTGGTCAGCGAAGCGCTGGACGTGTTCTTCGACGTGCGCAAGGTGCCGGGTCTGAAGAAAAAACCTTCCACCTCCGAACTGGTGGACTGGCTCAAGCTGCTGATGGCCGACAACATCGGCGAAGCGGTGCTGCGCGAGCGTGATCCGACCAAGGCTATCCCGCCGCTGGCCGGCGCCCTGGTCAAGAACGAACAGGACGTGCAATTGCTTGAGCGCCTGGCGTTCATGAGCCGTCGCGGCACTCGCTGATCCTCTTCGTCCAACAAGAGCGAGGGCGATTGCCATGCTGCTTAACCTGTTCAATGAGATGCGCGCCGCCAAGGTGCCGGTGTCGGTGCGCGAACTGCTGGACCTGATCAACGCGCTGAAACAGCGGGTGATCTTCGCCGACATGGACGAGTTCTATTACCTGTCCCGGGCCATCCTGGTGAAGGACGAACGGCACTTCGACAAGTTCGACCGGGCGTTCGGCGCTTACTTCAATGGCCTGGAAAAACTTGATGATCATCTGCAGGCGTTGATTCCCGAGGACTGGTTGCGCAAGGAGTTCGAGCGCTCCCTGACCGATGAGGAACGGGCGCAGATCCAGTCCCTGGGCGGTCTGGACAAGCTGATCGAAGAGTTCAAGAAGCGTCTGGAAGAACAGAAGGAACGCCACGCCGGCGGCAACAAGTGGATCGGCACCGGCGGCACCAGCCCGTTCGGTTCCGGCGGCTTCAACCCCGAAGGTATCCGGGTCGGCGACGCTGGCAAGCGCCAGGGCAAGGCCGTGAAAGTCTGGGACCAGCGCGAGTACAAGAACCTCGACGACCAGGTGGAACTGGGCACCCGCAATATCAAGATCGCCCTGCGCCGCCTGCGCAAGTTCGCCCGCCAGGGCGCGGCCGAAGAGCTGGACATCGACGGCACCATCGATCACACCGCCCGGGACGCTGGCCTGCTGAACATCCAGATGCGCCCGGAGCGCCGCAACACCGTCAAGCTCCTGCTGCTGTTCGACATCGGCGGCTCGATGGACGCCCATGTGAAGATCTGCGAGGAGCTGTTCTCGGCCTGCAAGACCGAGTTCAAGCACCTGGAGTATTTCTACTTCCACAACTTCGTCTACGAATCGGTGTGGAAGAACAACCTGCGTCGCACCTCGGAGCGCACTTCGACCCAAGACTTGCTGCACAAATACGGCGCCGACTACAAAGTGATCTTCATCGGCGACGCGGCCATGGCCCCCTACGAGATCACCCAGGCCGGCGGCAGCGTCGAGCACTGGAACGAAGAAGCCGGTTATGTGTGGATGCAGCGCTTCATGGAGAAGTACAAGAAGCTCATCTGGATCAATCCGTACCCGAAGGACACCTGGGGCTACACCGCCTCGACCAATATTGTCCGTGAGTTGGTGGAGGACCGGATGTATCCGCTGACGTTGCGAGGGTTGGAGGAAGGGATGCGGTTTCTTTCCAAGTAAAGTCTTCCGGTGCCTGTAAGGGCCTCTTCGCGAGCAGGCTCGTTCCCACAGGGATCTAGGGTGTGACGAAGATCCAGTGTGGGAGCGAGCTTGCTCCGGGCGGCGATCCGACGATGCTTTTAGCGGTCGAGGAAACTGCGCATACACTCCACCTGCTGCCGATGCGCCACCTCCTGCACCACCGGCCGCAACCGCAGTTGCGTCCCAGGCAGGCATTGCGCCAACCGGGCCAGGGACAGCGGCGTCAAGGCGCCCAGGCGCGGATAACCGCCGATGGTCTGTCGATCATTGAGCAGCACGATCGGTTGGCCGTCCGGCGGCACCTGCACGGCGCCGAGCGGAATGCCTTCGGAAATCATCGCCGGGCCCTGGTATTCCAGCGCCGGACCGAGCAAGCGCATGCCCATGCGATCGGCGCGACTGTCCAGCGTCCACAGTGTATTGAAGGCATCGAACAGACTGCGTCCGCTGAACGCGCCATTTTGCGCGCCGAGGATCAGGTCCAGCGGCTGCAGCTGCTGAAAATCCGGAATCCGCCTGTGGGGCATCGGCCGAGGCGTTGCCGAGCCTGAATAACTCAGCTGCTCACCGCGACTCAGCGCCCGCCCCCGCCCATCCAGGCCACCGAGTTCCTCGCGTACCACCGTCGCCCGGCTGCCCAGCACCGCAGGCGCGTTAAAGCCGCCGGGAGCCGCCAGGTAGGCGCGGGCACCGAGCACCGGCTGAGTGAGCGCCAACGTCTGGCCTTGGCGCAGGCTGAAGAAGCGCCACGACGCCACGCCCTGGCCGTCTATCCTCGCGCCCAGGTCCGCACCGGCCAGCGCCAGCACGCAATTCTCCTCGGCCACCACGGTAAAACCGCCGAGGGTGATTTCCACCACTGCGGCATCCGGGGCGTTGCCCAGCATCCAGTTGGCCCAGCTCATCGACAGCCAGTCCGCCGCGCCGCCCTGGGTCACGCCAAGATGCCTGACGCCAAAGCGGCCAGTGTCCTGCAACAGGCACAGCGCTGTGCTGGCCTCGATCAACAGACGGCTCATGCCTGTGCCTCCAACGGTGTGTCATCGCCGCCCAGGGCAATGAACTCAGCGTGATCGACAGCGGCAAAACGCACCGTATCGCCGGGTTGCATCAGGCTGTAGCCATCGCGCTCGCGATCGAACAATTTGGCCGGGGTGCGGCCGATCAGGTTCCAGCCGCCAGGCGATACCACCGGATACGCTGCGGTCTGGCGCTCGGCGATCCCGACGCTGCCCGCCGCGACCCGCTTGCGTGGGGTGTCGAGGCGCGGTGCGGCCAGCGCCTCGTCCACCAGCCCCATGAAAGCGAATCCCGGCGCGAAGCCCAGGGCGAACACCTGATATTCCCGCTCACTGTGACGCTGGATGACTTGCGTCACCGTCAACCCGCTGCGGCTCGCCAGCAGGTCCAGCTCCGGCCCGACACGCGGGTCGTACCACACCGGCAGCACATGGCATTGCCCGGCAGACCGGGCATCCGGCGAGAGGTTGTTCAGCGCTTGGCCGATCAACTCGCGGGCCTGGGCCGGGGTCAGGGCGAGCAAATCGTAATGCACCATCAGGGTCGTGTAGGACGGCACCAGATCAATCAGATCATCGGCGAAAACCGCGCGCAGGCGCGCGCTGGCAGCGAGCATCCACGGCATGTTGGCCTCGGCGATTTCGTCGAACAGGCGCACCATCAGGCAGTCCACCGCCACCACTTCCACGCGTGGTTTCATGGCGCGCTCTGCCGGTCGAGGGCCTCGCGGATACGCTGCACGGCCGCCACGGAGCTGGCGTTGTCGCCGTGCACGCACAACGTATCGGCGTGCAGATTCAACGCGCTGCCGTCGCTGGCCGTCAGCGCGTCGCCGCGGGCAATGGTCAGCGCCTGCCCGATGATCACCTCGGAATCGTGATGCACCGCCCCCGGCAACTGCCGCGAGACCAGGCGACCGGCGCTGTCATAGGCCCGGTCGGCGAAGGCTTCGAACCACAGGGTCACCCCGTATTCGTCGCCCAGGGCCTGGGCGGCGCTGTTGTCCCGGGTCGCCAGCAGCATCAGCGGCAACTGCCGGTCATACGCGGCGATGGCCTCGATAACAGCACGCAGTTGCGCCGGGTTGGCCATCATGTCGTTGTACATCGCACCGTGAGGTTTGACGTAGCTGACCTGTCCACCCTGGGCCCGGCAGATACCGTCCAAGGCGCCGATCTGGTAGTGCAGCAGGTCTTGCAGCTCCTGGGCGCCATAGGCCATGGAGCGGCGGCCGAAGCCCGCCAGGTCCTGATAGGCCGGGTGCGCGCCGATCCGTACGCCGTGGCTCAGGGCGAGGCTGACGGTCTTGCGCATGATGCTCGGGTCGCCGGCATGAAAGCCGCAGGCGATGTTGGCGCAATCGATAAAGGGCATCACCTCGGCGTCCAGACCCATGGTCCAGTTGCCGAAGCTTTCGCCAATGTCGCAGTTCAGTAGCAGGCGGTTCACGGTGAACGCTCCTGTGGATTCTTTCTTATGGACCATGGGGATCGCGCCCCCACAGGTTATCAATCAGTCGGCTTCCAACTGCTTGCCCTGAGTCTCCGGCAGGCTCAGGGCCGCCAGGATCACCACGCCATAGGACACCGCCGCGAAGGCTCCGATGCCGACGCTCAGCGGCACCTTCTGGCTCAGGATACCGATCAACAGCGGAAACAGCGCCGCCACCGCGCGGCCAATGTTGTAGCAGAAGCCCTGCCCCGATCCGCGGATGCGCGTGGGGAACAGTTCGGTGAGGAACGACCCCATGCCGCTGAACATGCCCGAAGCGAAGAAGCCCAAGGGGAAGCCCAGCCACAGCATCACGTTGTTGCTCACCGGCACCTGGGTGTACAGCAGCACGATGGTGAAGGAACCGACGGCAAACAGGACGAAATTTTTCTTCCGTCCGAGGATGTCGGACAGATAAGCGCTAATGACGTAACCCACGTAAGAGCCGACGATCACCATCGCCAGGTAGCCGCCGGTACTCAGGACGCTCAAGCCGCGCTCGTTTTTCAGGAAGGTCGGCAGCCAGGAGGTGATGGCGTAGTAGCCACCCAGCGCGCCAGTAGTCAGCAGCGAGGCTCGAATCGTCGTGAACAGAATGCCGGGGGCAAAAATCTCGTAGAACTTCGCCGGGTTCTCGGGCGTCAGCCGGGCCTTGGTCTGGTTATAGACTTCCGGATCCTTGACCAGCCGGCGAACGAAGATCACGAACACCGCCGGCACGATGCCGAGGATGAACAATGCGCGCCAGGCGTCTTCCGGCGGCAGCACCGAGAACAGCAGCGCATACAGAATCGCCGTCATGCCCCAGCCCAGGGCCCAGCCCGATTGCACCATGCCGACCGCCTTGCCACGGTCCTTGGCGCGAATCACTTCGCCCATCAACACGGCGCCGGCGGTCCACTCGCCGCCGAAGCCGAAGCCCATCAGCGTGCGGGCGATCAACAGTTGTTCGTAGTTCTGGGCGAAACCGCAGAGGAAGGTGAAGAAGGCGAACCACAATACCGTCAATTGCAACGTGCGCACTCGACCGATGCGGTCCGAGAGAATGCCCGCCACCCAGCCGCCGATGGCCGAAGCGATCAAGGTGCTGGTGTGAATCAGCCCCGCTTCACCGGTGCTGATGCCCCACATCGCGATGAGCGTCGGCACCACGAAGCTGAGCATCTGGGTGTCCATGCCGTCCAGGGCGTAACCGATCTTGCAGCTCCAGAAGGTGCGCCGTTCCTGCTGGTTGATGTTGCGATACCAATCGAACGGACCGGAGCGGGCCTGGGGTTGGGGGACGCCGAGCGTGTCGGGTGCACTCATGGTGGTTCTCCACGGGTTTTATTGTTGTGAGTCTCGACGACGCTGGCGTGGAGACCGTTGCCCCGATTCTTGAGCCCACGGCTGATCGCGTCCAACGAATAAAACCTTGGCCGGGTCATAAGAAAAACTTGATTGGGTAGGTTGGGGCACGCGCCGTTGTGGCGAGGGGATTTATCCCCGCTGGGCTGCAAAGCAGCCCCATCAGCAACCCTGTCTGATACTGCATGCGGCCTTGTTGGGGCCGCGTCGCGACCCAGCGGGGATAAATCCCCTCGCCACAGGAGCCCGGCGCGGCGCTACAGTCCGCGCAGGTCACGCTCTTCGATCGGCCGGCTCTGGCGCAGGCGCTTGCCGCCCAGCACCACCCAGTCGATCAGGCGGAACAGGCATTCCAGGCCGAACGACAGCAACATCGCGCCGCTGATGCCCCAGATCATCG
The DNA here is from genome assembly GCF_051132075.1 of Pseudomonas sp. R3-56. Classification (NCBI taxonomy): domain Bacteria; kingdom Pseudomonadati; phylum Pseudomonadota; class Gammaproteobacteria; order Pseudomonadales; family Pseudomonadaceae; genus Pseudomonas; species Pseudomonas sp. R3-56. The sequence continues at coordinate 4,629,217 of NZ_CP071657.1, forward strand.
CCTCGGGGGTCAGCAGGATCTGGTAGCTGTAGCCGTTCCAGGTTTCCTTGCGGATGTCCGGATCGGCGGCCAGGGCCACCTGCAGCAGGCGGATGTACCACGGGCCCTGCATTGCCTGGAACTGTTTGTCCAGAGCTTGCTGGCGCACGAGCAAGGTGTTCAGGCTGTCGGCATCGCTGCGAAAGATCGGGTCTTCACTGGCGCGGTAATGCGCCACCAGGGCCTGCATGTCACCCTTGAAGAACTGGTTGGCGGTGCCCTGGAACCCCTGCAGGCCAGTCTGCGCCTCGATCAGGTGGGCCTCGACCCGCTTGGCGTAATCATTGACGAAGCCCGGCACCTGGACCCCAACCAGCAGGCCCACCGCGAACAACACCAACCGTAGATAACTGAGCAACATAACGTGACGTCCTTATTCGGTCCGGCCGTGGCTGACGCATTCGCCGCGTCGCCACAGGCTCCATTGGCCCGGTTCGTAGCGGGTCCAGGTTTCGTTTTCGGTCAAGGGTTCGGTGGCAATCACCGTGACCACGTCGTTGGGCGTGGTTTCGGCCTGGAAATCGACAATCACGTCCACATCTTTCAGCCGCGCCGGGCCGAACGGTGCGCGCCGGGTGATCTGCGCCAGTTTGGTCGAGCAATAGCAGAACAGCCAGTCGCCGTCGCTGAGCAGGCAGTTGAACACGCCCTTGCTGCGGTATTCGCTGCACGCCTCGATCAAGGCCGGCAGCAACTGCTCGACCTCCACCGGCTCAGGATAAGCCTGGCGCACGCGGTTGAGCAGGTCGCAGAACGCCGCCTCGCTGTCGGTATCGCCCACCGGGCGGTAGAAACTCACGCCCGGCTGGAAATCGGCGAGCTGGCCGTTGTGGGCGAAACACCAGTTGCGCCCCCACAACTCCCGCACGAACGGGTGGGTGTTGGACAGGCAGACCTTGCCGACGTTGGCCTGGCGGATGTGACCGATGACCACTTCGCTCTTGATCGGATAGCGTTGCACCAGGTTCGCCACTTCCGACTCGCTGCTGGCGGCCGGGTCCTGGAACAGGCGCAGGCCACGGCCTTCATAAAAAGCGATGCCCCAGCCGTCGCGGTGCGGCCCGGTCTTGCCGCCGCGCTGCATCAGCCCGGTGAAGCTGAAGACGATATCGGTCGGCACATTGGCGCTCATGCCCAATAACTCACACATGCTCGAACCCTCGTTTGATTGGGCAGCCCGGTTACAGGCGCGGTTCGATACGCGAACGCTGGGGATTGCTCGGCACGGGTGGGCGACCATAACGGTCGTCACCGGCCACGCCGAACGCAGGCTCGTCGTCAGGCTCGGCAGCGGCGGCCGCTTTGGCTGCGGCGGCCCGCTCCTGGCGAGCCTTGGCCGCGCGTTCGACAGGAATACGGATCAGCACCAGGACCAGATAGAGGCCGAAGGCGATCATGGCGTACATGAGCAGGTCGGACGCTGCGCGCCAGACGTTGTTGCCAACCTTGAAGAGCAAGTCCAGGGCGGCAATGGCCAGCGCCGGGGCGACCTTTTCCTTCACCGGGTCGACGATGGTCGGGCTGAACAGCAACACCGCCATCAGCAGCCGCAGCGGCTCGCGCAACCAGCGCCACATGAAGCGGGTCATGCGCATCCACACCAGGAGGCAGCCGAGGGCGGCGAAGGCGTAGAGACCCCAGGCAATCAGATAATCGTTCTCGGTCATGGTGTCCATGGCAAGGCAGGCAAAGAGGCGCTTATAGTAACGGCTTTTCGCTCGTCAGGCTGCCCCGGCATCTGCCGGATGCCCGGCGGGGTGAGTTTTTCGGTCCGGCTACCGAACTGACCCCGTCGGCCACTTGTCCCTGTTCGTATCATGCTTGAGAGTTTTTCCATGCCCCTATCCGCCCACGTTCCCGACGCCCCGATTGCCCGCAAGGCCCCCGGTGTTGACCCCTACGCCTGGCTGCAGGAGCGCGACACCGACGCCGTGCTCGAATACCTGAAGGCTGAAAACAGCTACCAGCAAGCCCGGCTCGCCGATCAGGCCGAACTGCGCGAAACGCTGTTCCAGGAAATCAAGGGACGAATCCTCGAAACCGACCTCTCCCTGCCCTCGCCCTGGGGCCCTTACCTGTATTACACCCGCACCACGGCGGGTGATGAATACGCTCGCCATTACCGTTGCCCGCGTCCGGCCGATGACAGCCTGACGGTCGATGAAAGTCGTGAACAGCTGTTGCTGGACCCGAACGCGCTGGCCGGCGGCGGTTTCTTTTCCCTCGGCGCGTTCAGCATCAGCCCCGACCATCAGCGTCTGGCCTACAGCCTGGACACCAGCGGCGATGAGATCTACACGCTGTTCGTCAAGGAGCTGTCCAACGACAAGGTCAGCGAACTGTCCTTCGAAAACTGCGACGGCAGCATGACCTGGGCCAACGACAGCCTGACGCTGTTCTTCGGCGAACTTGACGATACCCATCGCCCGCACAAGCTGTTGCGCTATCGCCTGGACGGCACCGCCGCCGAAGAAGTGTTCCATGAGCCGGACGGGCGCTTTTTCCTGCATTGCTACCGTTCAAGCTCCGAGCGGCAGTTGATCCTGTCCCTGGGCAGCAAGACCACCAGCGAAGTCTGGGTGCTGGACGCGGCGCAACCACAACAACCGTTTACCTGCGTCGCGCCACGGGTAGAGAACCACGAATACGATGTCGACCATGGCCTGCTCGAAGGGCAATGGACCTGGTTTATCCGCAGCAACCGCGACGGCATCAATTTCGCCCTGTACCAGGCGCCCGATATGGGCGAAGCGCCGGCCGAAGCGGACTGGCAGAACCTGATCCCCCACAGTGACACGGTGATGATCGACGGCCTGAGCCTGAACGCCAGCGCCATGACATTGAGCCTGCGCGAGGGCGGCCTGCCGATCATCGAAGTCCACCCACAAGGTTTACCGGCCTATCGGGTGCAATTGCCGGACGCGGCCTACAGCCTGCACGTGCAGAACAGCCTGGAGTTTGTCAGCGAGCGCATTCGCCTGCGCTACGAAGCGCTGAATCGTCCGGCGCAGATCCGCCAGCTGGACCTGGCCAGCGGTGCTCAGGTCGTACTCAAGCAAACCCCGGTACTGGGTCCGTTTGATGCCGATGCGTATGTCAGCCAACGGCTTTGGGCGACGGCACCGGACGGTACGCAAGTGCCCATCAGCCTGGTGGTCAAGCGCGAGGCCTTGGGCAAGCCCGTGCCGCTGTACTTGTACGGCTACGGCGCCTATGGCGAAAGCCTCGACCCGTGGTTTTCTCATTCGCGCTTGAGCCTGCTGGATCGTGGTGTAGCGTTTGCCATCGCCCATGTGCGTGGCGGCGGCGAACTGGGCGAGGCCTGGTATCGAGCCGGCAAGCAGGAGCACAAGCACAACACTTTCAGTGATTTCATCGCTTGCGCCGAGCACCTGATCGCCCAGGGCTTCACCTCGGCCGATCAGTTGGCGATCAGCGGCGGCAGCGCCGGTGGCCTGCTGATCGGCGCAGTCCTCAACCAACGCCCGGAGCTGTTCAAGGTGGCGATCGCCGAAGTGCCGTTCGTCGACGTGCTCAACACCATGCTCGACCCCGAACTGCCACTGACCGTGACCGAATACGACGAATGGGGCAACCCCGAGGAGCCGGACGTCTATGATCGGATCCGGGCCTACGCGCCGTACGAAAACGTCCGCGCCCAGGCGTATCCGGCAATGCTGGTGGTCGCCGGCTACAACGACAGCCGCGTGCAGTACTGGGAAGCGGCCAAGTGGGTGGCGAAACTGCGCGCGACCAAGACCGACGAAAACCCGCTGCTGCTCAAGACCGAACTGGGCGCTGGCCATGGCGGCATGAGCGGCCGCTACCAGGGATTGCGTGACGTAGCGCTCGAATATGCATTTGTCTTGAAGGTTTTGCGCGTGGCTTGAGGAACTCTGCGGGATGGCTGGGTCTTAGCTCCATACCTGGCTCGACTGGATCAAATGTGGGAGCGAGCCTGCTCGCGATGACGGTGGATCGGCCTGCCCCAACGTTGGCTGAAAGACCGAATTCGCGAGCAGGCTCGCTCCCACAGGGAATCGCCTTACATTCAAGACAATCCAAAACCGCAGAACACGATAAGAAAAGACCGTGACGACATGTCAGAACCGACCTTACTGAACAACCAAATTCGCGACTGGCTGATGGACTGTGGTCTCTTCGACCAACTGCTGCCCGTTGACTTCGCCGCGGCATCGGGCTATTTCAGCATCAGTACCGTCGCCCAGGGCGAAGCGATTTTTCGCGAAGGCGATGCCGGCAGTTTCATGTGCATCCTTCACACCGGCCAGGTGGCCGTGCAGAAAACCGGCCCCGACGGCCAGCCCGTGACCATCGCCACGCTGCGCAGCGGCCGCGCCTTCGGCGAAATGGCCGTGCTCGACGGCGAACGACGCTCGGCCAGTTGCATCGCCGCCACCGAATGTCAGTTGTTGAACCTGGGCAAGGACTCCCTGGAAAAAATGCTCAACGACGCACCGAAGATCGCCGCCAAGATCATCCGCGCCCTCGCCGTCTCCCTGTCCAAGCGCCTGCGCATGGCCGACGGGCAGTTGCTGTCGCAGCAGGTGTAGCGCTTTCTATCAGCAAATACAGAACCTGTGGGAGCGAGCCTGCTCGCGAAGGCGTCAGATCAGTCAGTGTTGTGTTGCCTGACACACCGCTTTCGCGAGCAGGCTCGCTCCCACAGGTATTTGGCGATCTACCCCCCCGGCGACTTCGCCTTCGCCGGCTTCGGTTCCATGCCCGGGATCGGCTGGTCCTTCGGCGGCCTGGGCATTTCGATCGGCGGCAACAGCGGCGGGCCGCCACCCGGTGGGGCAGCCTTGGGCACGCCGTTGGGCGTGACTGGCGGATACGGCATGGGCGTGGCGGTGCCCGGCGCCCCGGGGATGCTCGGCGGGTTGACGGGAATCGTCGGCTGCTGGGCCTGGGCGCAACTTATCGAGAGCGCCGCCACGGCAATGGCCGTTAGAATGGTGCACTTCATCAATGGCTCCGTGGCTATTGTCTGCTTTCAGGCTAGTCCCAACCGGGCCGGTCTGCCCCATTCCCATGAGATTTCCATGAAACGTTTCGTTCTGCTCGACACCACGCCCATTCCCGACAACGGCGGTGCCTTGTGCCTTTTCGAGTATGGCGAAGACTTCGTCATCAAGATCCAGGGCGGTGACGGCGGACAGTTGATGAATACCCGCATGCACGGTTCCGAAGATGCCCTGGCCGAGATTCCCTGTCGCAAGGTCGCCGGCCGTCCCGGCTCGCGGGTACTGATCGGTGGTCTCGGCATGGGCTTCACCCTCGCCTCCGCCCTCAAGCACCTGGGCAAGAGCGCCGAAGTGGTGGTGGCTGAACTGGTCCCGGGGGTGGTCGAGTGGAACCGCGGCCCCCTCGGCGAAAAGGCCGGGCGACCGCTGTCGGACCCGCGCACCGTGATCCGCATGGAAGACGTCGCCAAGGTCCTGCAAGCCGAGCCGCAGGGGTTCGACGCGATCATGCTGGATGTCGACAACGGCCCGGAAGGCCTTACCCAGAAAGCCAACAGTTGGCTGTATTCGGCCGGCGGCCTGGCCGCGTGCGCCAAGGCGCTGCGCCCCAAGGGCGTGCTGGCGGTATGGTCGGCCAGCGCTGACCGGCAGTTTTCCGACAAGCTGAAAAAGGCCGGTTTCAAGGCCGAAGAGGTGCAAGTGTTCGCCCATGGCAACAAAGGCACCCGCCACACCATCTGGATTGCCGAGAAGCTCAAGGGCTGAGCTAAACTCTGTCCAACCGTCATCAGTCTTTTTACAAAGGTGAACCCATGAGTTCGTCCACCCCACCGTCCAACACCGCCAAGCTCGACCGCATCCTCGCCGACGCCCAGCGCGACCGGGAAATGGGCTACCGCGACAAAGCCCTGAAAATGTACCCCCACGTCTGCGGTCGCTGCGCCCGTGAGTTTTCCGGCAAGCGCCTGAGCGAACTGACCGTCCATCACCGTGACCACAACCACGACAACAACCCGCAGGACGGTTCCAACTGGGAACTGCTGTGCCTGTACTGCCACGACAACGAGCACTCGCGCTACACCGACCAGCAATACTTCGGCGACGGCTCCCTGAGCACGCCGAAGATCGCCAAGGCGACGCATAACCCCTTCGCCGCGTTAGCCGGGTTGATGAAAAAAGACGAGTAGTCGTCATTACCCGAAAATGTTGCAGACAGTCAGGCCGCCATCGCGAGCAAGCTCGCTCCCACAGGTTTTGTGGACGCCGAAAATCCAGTGTGGGAGCGAGCCTGCTCGCGAAGGCGGTCAACCAGCCCACCACTGATCTCGAACCTGACCACCCTCAGCCATTCCCCGTATAATCGCGCCTTTTCCCAAAGGCACCCCCGTCCGTGGCCAACAAACGCTACAGCTGCATCGGTCTGTTCAACCCCAAGTCGCCGGAAAACGTCGGTTCGGTCATGCGTGCCGCCGGCTGTTACGGCGTCGCGTCGGTGTTCTATACCGGCAAGCGCTACGAACGCGCTGCCGACTTCGTTACCGACACCAAAAAAGTCCACTACGACATCCCGCTGATCGGCATCGACGACCTGAAAAAAATCCTGCCCCTGGGCTGCGTGCCGGTGGCCGTCGAGCTGGTGGACGGCGCCCGTCCCTTGCCCGAATACACCCATCCGGACCGGGCCCTGTACATCTTCGGCCCGGAAGACGGTTCCCTGGACAAGGACATCCGCGACTGGTGCGAAGACGTGATCTATATCCCCACCAACGGCTGCATGAACCTGGCCGCTACAGTCAACGTCGTGCTCTACGACCGCATGGCCAAAGGCAACAACACCCGCTCGGGGCCGCAATTTCGCTGACCGGCGGGAAATTCCATGGAACGACGGATTCGCTCTGGCAGTCAGCTTTATACACATCCCCACACTGGAGACAGATCATGAGCGACAACAATCCGTTCGGGCCGGTTGAGACCACCCCTTTCCAAACCCGCAGCCCGCAGAATGTGCACGGCTGGGAGCGCCTTGGGTCACTGGCCGGTGGGGTGCTGATGATGGGCAAGGGCTTGCGCCGCGGCGGTGTGATCGGCCTGGCCCAACTGGCAATCGGCGGCATGGCCCTGGCCCGCGGCATCACCGGGCATTGTTCGGCCAAGACCCTGTTGGAAAAAAATCGTCAGCACCTGCACGACGCCCGCGCCCGGATCGAGCAGGCCGGCGATGAACTGAGCCGCATGAAAACCAATGCCGAGGCGGCGACCGGCACCGCTACGGTGACGGGGAATGATTCGTTGGTTTCGCCGAAGGCTGGGCTCTGATTTTTGCGGTGAGGCTGATGGCCTCATCGTCGGAACGCCGCCCGGAGCAAGCTCGCTCCCACACAGGATTTTTAGTGATACACCATGTTGTGTACGGCTCGATCAATGTGGGAGCGAGCTTGCTCGCGAAAGCGGTACTACTGAAGTAACCGTGTATCCAGAACAGTTGAGCCTCCACCCAGGATGCTCTCGCTGAGCTGCACAAACTCCTCGGTGTCGACGGTTTCCAACCGCATCGCCCCTTGCAGCACATCATCCAGCGAACGCTTGTTGCGGGTCTTCAGGCGAATTTCCCGATCAAGCTCCTGCAACAGCAGCACCGCCTTGGACACCATTGCAGGGCTCACCTGTTCACCACGCAATGTCGTGACGCCCTTGCTGTCCCGGGCGAGTCGATCATTCAATGCCTGGTAACGCTCGTCGCTCATGCCGCCGGCACGGCGCAGCAATTCGATGGCGTAATACTCGTTGAGCCCTTCGCTGATCCAATCGCTGCGATCATGATCGTTGATGCGCGCCAGCACCTGGACCAACTCCCGCAATAACGGGCTGCTGCCCCGTTCGCTGACCAATGCCGGACGGCTGTGCAGGTAAATCGATTCATGGCCGCCCTGGGCGCCACGCCACATCGGATCGCCCGCGCCAACGATCAACAGCTTGGCCGGATGGCGCGGCACGATTGCCTGCACCTGCGGCCAGACGAAGGTCAGCAGCGTCAGCACGTCCATCCGCCGCATGCCCTGGCCTCGCGGCGAAGCCACGGTCACTTCGGTCTCGCCCAAGCGCGTGCGGCGGCTGCCGAGCTTGCCGGCCAGCATCCAGCCCGTCGGCCGGTCGAACAGGCGCGAAGGGTTGTCGATGCGAAAACGCTGCTTGCCGATACGCGGCCAGGGCGTCTCGATGCTTTGCCAGCCACCCGGCAATTCGAATTCCAGGCGTGACACCAGCTCGGTGCCGTCCTGCTGATCCAGCCTGGCTGGCGGTACCAGGTCATCACCGCGCAGCAGCGCCCATCCGGGGGTCATGCGGGTCTCAAAGGAGCCGTTCTTGCGCGACTCGCTGAGGCGGACGCGATAAGTCAGGCTCGCCTTGTCGGCGGCTGGGCGCCAGACGCCCCGAGCTTCGTGACCGGGAGTCAGTTGCCACTGGCCATCGGCTTTGAAATCACTGTAGCGATCATCGCTTCCAAGATCGAAATCCAGGCTGCGCACCGCCGAGCCCCGCGCCAGCGTCAGGCGCACTTCGGCCTGGTCGCTCTGCGGCAACAGGTGGACGTGATAATCCAGATCGACTTTCTGCACCGCCCACAGCGGTCCGCTCACTGCCAGCAGCCCGGCCGCCAGCAACCATTTCAATCCTGCAGCCATGGGCTCTCCTGGGGTGCGATGGCGGGTGGTTCAGCCGGCGCGGAAAATCAGGTGATCTTCCCAATCCTCTTCAGCCACGCTGCCTTCGGCGAGCATGCGCCCGGATTGGGAAATGCGTTCGTGGTGCACCGCGTCACGGTCGCCGCAGACCAGATGGTGCCACAGCGGCAGGTCCTTGCCCTCGCTGACCAGGCGATAGCCGCAGGTTGGCGGCAACCATTTGAACTCATCGGCCTTGCCCGGCGTGAGCTGGATGCAATCAGGAACAAAGTCGCGACGATTGGGGTAATCGGTGCACTGACATGTCTTCAGGTCGAGCAACTTGCAGGCGATGCGCGTGTAGTAGACGCTGTTGTCGTCTTCGTCTTCGAGCTTTTGCAGGCAGCACAGGCCACAGCCGTCACACAGCGATTCCCACTCCTGTGAATCAAGCTGATCGAGGGTTTTGCGTATCCAGAACGGTTCGACTTTGGCGGCCATGGCTCAAGCATCAACATCACGTGGTGAAAAGGCCGACAGTCTAGTGCCGGGGCCTCTTGAGGCCAAGCATTGGCGACTGTCGGTACAAGGGGGCTTGTCAGCCCGGATGTCCGGACGTAGGTTGCTTCATCACGTTCCCGATCCCAGCCAAGGTAAGCCCATGAGTGCCAATCCCCTCATCGCCGAATACGCCATCCACCCCCAGTTCATCGAACGCTGGTCCCCCCGCGCTTTCACCGCTGAAAGCATTTGCGAAGAAACCCTGCTGAGCTTCTTCGAAGCCGCGCGCTGGGCGCCTTCGGCCTATAACTCGCAGCCGTGGCGTTTCCTGTATGCCCGTCGCGACACGCCGAACTGGGAGCGTTACCTGGGCTTGCTCAACGAATTCAACCGTGGCTGGGCCCAACACGCCTCGGCGCTGGTGATCATCGCCTCGAAAACCACCTTCGCGGTGCCCGGCGCCACCGAGGAAACCCCGGCCCAGTGCCACACCTTCGACACGGGCGCGGCCTGGGGCCACCTGGCGTTGCAAGCGAGCCTCAGCGGCTGGCACACCCATGGCATGGCCGGCTTCGACCAGGAGCTGACCCGCAAGGAACTGAAGATCCCCGACGGCTACGCTCTGCACGCGGCCGTGGCGATTGGCAAGCTGGGAGACAAATCGACGCTGGCCGACTACCTCCAGGCCCGCGAAGTCCCGAGCCCGCGCCGGCCGTTGAGCGAACTGGTGGCCGAGGGTGATTTCACCCTCTGATCTCGACACAATCCCTGTGGGAGCGAGCCTGCTCGCGAAAGCGCCCAGTCAGACATAGGGATGTCGACTGACACACCGCTTTCGCGAGCAGGCTCGCTCCCACAATGGACCGCATTGAATGCCGGATCAGTAGCCCCGACTGAAATCCACTTCCCCGCGCAACGCTTCGCCGGCCTCATAGGCTCGCAGGTTCTCCAGGAACAGCTGCACCATCATCGGCGGCGACGTCGGTGCGGAGCTGTGGCCGGTCAGCAACAATCCCCAGGCGGTCCAGAACGGATGGCGCTGTGGCAACGGCTCCTGGCGGCACACGTCGATTACCGCACCGGCCAGGTGCCCGTCCTGCAACGCTTGCACCAGGTCCGCGTCGACCACGGCCACGCCACGGCCGACATTGATGAACAGCCCGGTGGGTTTGAATTGCTTGAACAACGCCGCGTCGTAGATATCGTGAGTGTCCGGTGTATTCGGCAACAGGTTGATCACGTAGTCCACCTCGCCCACCAGACGGGGCAAGTCCTGCAACGCGCCAACTTCAATAAACGGCGCCAACTCCCGAGCTTCACTGGCGATGCCGTACAACTGCACGCCAAATGGCACCAGGAACTCAGCCACGCGGCGACCGATATCGCCGGTCCCGACGATCAATACCTTGCGGCCCGCCAGGCTCTGGCTCTGGCGATTATCCCATTTGCGCTCCACCTGGCTGACCAGGCGCGCCAGGACTTCGCGCTCATGGCCGAGCATGTAGGTGAGCACATATTCGGCCATGACCTGGCCAAAAATGCCCACCGCGCGGGTCAGACGGTAGTCACGGGTCAGGCCCTCGGCCAGCAGCGGCGTGATCCCCGCCCAGGTCGATTGCAACCAACGGGGCTTGTGGCCCTGACGCAACAAGGTCGCCAGCAAGTCCGGCTGGCCGAGCCAGACCGGGCAATCGGCGGCCAGGCGTGACAGTTCAGCGGAGTCGCCGCTGGTCAGGATTTCGATATCGGCTGCAGCCTGGCGCAGGAGCTGGGCATACATCGCGTGGTCGTGTTCGGCAATCAGAACGCGCATGAATCAAACCTTTCAAAAACAGTGCAAACGGCCGCCGACAGAGTGTTGCTCCATCTTCGCGGCCATCCCGATAATCATTCCAGTGTTTCGAGAGCCCCCAGGACGGACGCCCAAGGCAATCAGACCGGGTCGTTGCGGCGCAACAACTCTTCGGGCAGATGCTCGATGTACTCGTCTTCCGCCGGTGGCATCTGCAGGTGATAACCCTGGGTATCGAGATTCTCAAGCACCTTGTTGATGTCTTCGCGGGACAATTGCCGCTCCGGGCTCAGAACCAGGTCGAAGGCATGGATCGCCTTGCCGAAGGCCGCCATCAATGGCTCAGGCACACGGGCCAATGCCTCGCTCTTGAGCACATACAGGTACATCTCGTTTTTCTTCGAGCTTCGGTAGATGGAGCAGATACGTTTCAAGGCTGTTCTCCGGCGGTGGCCAGGCTGTCGAGCAGCGCCTGGCCCATCAACTCGCGGCGCCAGCCACGCAGCGAATCGGGCAGTTGGTAAGGTCCCTCGGGGTAGCCGCTCTTGATCAGGGCTTCGAGGGTTTTCTTGCGAAGCATCAATTCAGGAGCAATGCCCAGGCGCTCGGCTTCAGCCTGGCCCAGCGCCTTGAGGCGCTTGAGCAGCGCCGCGGCCTCGATGGGCAGCGGCTCGGCCACGGCGGGCGGCCATTGTTCGGGCGGCACGCTGCCGGCACGCTTGATCAGGTCCAGCAGGAATTCGCCGTCCTGACGCACCGTGCGCGGGTGCATGTCTTCTATTTTTGCCAGCGCGCCGAGGTTATCCGGCTGCGTGCGGGCCAGGGGCCACAGCGAATGCTCGCGGATAATGCGGTTACGCGGCAGGTCACGGGCTCGCGCCTCGCGTTCGCGCCAGGCGTACAACTCGCGCAGCACGGCCAGTTGCGCACGGGAGAGCTTCCAGGCCAGCTTGGCGTCGCGGTAGACCTCATACGGGTCGATTTCACGCCGCAGGTTGGCCACCAGCTCGGCGCCATCCTCCAATACCCAGGCGTATTTTTCATCGGAAAGCTTCGGGCGCAACTCGACGAAAACTTCCGCCAGGTGCACGGCATCCTCGGCGGCGTAGCTGATCTGCGTCTCGGAAAGGGGCCGCTGCAACCAGTCGGAACGGGTCTCGCCCTTGGGCAACTCGATACCCAGCACTTCCTGCACCAGCCGCGAGTAACCCATCGAAAAGCCCAGGTTCAGGTAAGCGGCGGCCAGCTGGGTGTCAAACAGCGGCGCGGGCAGGCTGCCCGTCAGGCGCAGCAAGACTTCCAGATCCTCGCTGCAGGCATGCAACACCTTGAGCACTGCCGGGTTCTCCAGCAGCGCAGCCAAGGGTTGCCAGTCATCAATGGTCAATGGGTCGATCAGGTAGGCGCTTTTACCGTCACCGATCTGCAGCAAGCCGGCGATGGGATAAAAGGTGTCGACCCGCATGAATTCGGTGTCGAGGGCGACGAATGGCAACTGTTGCCATTCGGCGCAAAACCGACCGAGGCTATCGTTGTCGCGAATCCAGTGAATATCGATGGCCACACGGCTCTCCCTTGAAGAATGGCGCGCAGTATATATCGCCGTCGGCGATTGCGAGCATCTACGGAGCAAGAGCTTTAGAGAAATCGCCTGCGCAAACGCAAGAATAGTCCTACATCAGCGGTTAACTGGTCTTACGTAATACATAAACTCGCTTCAAGGCGAAACCGGGCAGGAAATCCTGATACCACTGCACGCTGAAACCGGCCTCGATAAACTCGGCTTCGACCCGGGCCCGGTCGACCAGGCGCCTGGGTGGCGGCTGGCCGGTTCTCAGCCGGCCCTCGATCTGGACCGACACGATCACTGTGTCGCGGCTGACCCGATGGAATTCGCGCAGCAACGCCAGGCGATGCTCGCTGGCCTGGATATGCAGAAACAGTTGCAGACAAAAAATACAGTCCACCGCGTTCGCGGATAGCCCGAGGGTGAACGCGGAACTCGGGAAGGTCCTGACCCGCTCAAGCAACGCTTGCTCGTGGTGGGCGAGCGCGTGATCAAGCATTTGCGGCGACGGGTCCGCCGCCAGGATCACCCGGTTGGCATGTTCGGCCAGCACCGGCCAGAAGCGCCCCGCCCCGCACGCCACATCCAGCACCAGGCCGGGCTCGCCGGCGGCCTTCAGAGCGTTGCGCACCAACTGCTCGTCACGCCAGAACACCAGGCGCAACCGCCGAGGCGCCGGTTGACGGCACGTTTGCGCATGCTCCTGCTCGTGCTGTCGGGTGAACTCAAGCTCGACGGTGGATGGGGATTGCCCGGGCATACTCACAGCTCAGTAAAAATAAGTGAGCAACAGCTTAAACAGTGCCGCGTGAAAAAAAGGTGTAGGAAACTTCTACTCACGGGCCAGCACGCCGTCTATGACTGCGCCGCGACAACCGGCAAACATGTCCAGCTCCTGGTTGTAGACCTTGCTGTTGACCTCCAGCAGCCCGAGCATCGAATGAAACAGGTTGTCCTGGCTGAGGGGTTTGTCCCGACTCAGTTGCAGGCAATGCGTATCGACCGAGAAGGCTTTCTGATAACCGTCGGAGAACCAGGCCAGCATCGCCACATGCTTCTGTTGCTCCGGAGCGAGCATATAAGGCGTGCCATGGAGGAACAGGTTGTATTCGCCAAGCGACTCGCCATGGTCCGACAGGTACAGCATGGCCGTGTCGACCTTGTCCTGATTCGCCCGCAGCAGGTCGATCAGCGTCGACAGCACGTGATCGGTGTATACCAACGTATTGTCGTAGCCGTTGACGATGCTTTCTCGGCTGCAATTATTCAACGCGTTGCTTTCACACACCGGGGTGAAATGCTCGTACTCCTTGGGATAACGCTTGAAGTATTCCGGTCCGTGGCTGCCCATCTGGTGCAACACCAGCACCGTGTCCTTGTCGAGGGTATCGATGAACTGCTGCAGGCCCTGGAGCAGGATTTCATCGCGGCATTCACTGTTGGCACACAGGGCCGGGTCCTTGAGATTACTCACGTCCTGCACCGCAATCCGATCACAGGTGCCTTTGCAGCCGGACTGGTTGTCGCGCCAGATCACTTCCAGTCCGGCGCGCTTGAGCACATCCAGCAGGCCCTCTTCATTCTTGGCCTTGCTCGCGTCGTAGTTCTTGCGGCCCATGTTGGAAAACATGCACGGCACCGACACGGCGGTCTCGGTGCCGCAGGAATGCACGTCGGTAAAGGCAATCAGGCCGGCCTCTTTATCCAACTGCGGTGTGGTATCGCGGTGATAGCCGAGAATGCCGAAGTTCTCCGCACGCGCGCTCTCGCCCACTACCAGCACCGTCAGGGATTTGCGCCCATGGGTTTGCCAGGCCGGGTTGCGCTGCGCATCCTCGCCCAATGTAATGAACGGCTGCTTGGCCGAGGCGACCTGCTCGCGCAAGTAGCCGATCGAGGCGCCGATGTAGTTGCTCGGCACCACCATCAGATGCAACTCGTGATGATTGCGAAACAGCGAAGACAACCCTTGGTAATTGATCAAGGCAACCCCGCCCAACAGCGCAGCCGAGACGACGCCGACGAGCAACTTGCTTAACAACTCCCTGGGCCAGCGACGATAACTTATCGGGGTCTTGAACAATAACCATGCAGGCAGTACACCTAACAGTAAAAGGTAGCCAAACAACTTTAACGACATCAGGTCACGCACTTCCGTGGCATTGGTTTCGGCAAAGTTACGCAACATGCCGGCATCAATCAAAACACCGTATTGGGCCATGAAATAAGCGACCCCGGCGCTGATCATGAACAACAGCATCAACACCGGCTTGAGCAGCGCACGGAACGCCACCAGTGTCAGCACCAGATTGAACGCGCAGAACACCATCACGGCAAACGCCATGCACAGCAACACACCGTGTCCGTCCGCCGCCGTGATGGCGAGCAGGTGTTGCCAGAGAATGGCGTTGAAGGCCACTAACAAAAAGGCACTGGCGACCAGCGTCACCCACTCGGGGCGCACGGCTTTAATAGTCAGCATGAGGGTTGGAGACTTCCTGAAAGTTGCTCTTTAAAAAGACCTGCCGTAGGCAAATGTGAAAAATTCATTTGCTACGGCAACACAAACTTTAGGCAGCCCACCATCAATTTTTCGTGAAAAAGTTGCTGTTAAATAATTTTTCAACAGCCACTTCAAAACACTTCAGGCCTGGTTCAGGTACCAACGCCAATCCTGCTCGCCGACTTCGCCCATGAACTGGCGATATTCGGCGCGCTTGACCGCCAGGTAGACGCCAAGGAATTCATCCCCCAACGCTTCCCGCGCCCATGTCGAAGACTCAAGGGCACGTAAGGTGGTCAGCCAGTCGGTGGGCAACAATTGGCTCGCCTGGGCGTACCCGTTGCCCTCGACAGGCGCTCCGGGATCGCGCTGTTCGCGTATGCCCCGATGGATACCGGCCAGGATCGCCGCTGCGGCCAGGTACGGATTGGCATCGGCACCGCAGATACGGTGTTCGATGTGCCGAGAAAAGGCCGGGCCACCCGGGACTCTCAGGCTGACGGTGCGGTTGTCCACGTCCCAGGTCGCTGCCAGCGGCGCGTAGCTGTGGCTTTGGAAACGGCGGTAGGAGTTGGCGTTCGGGCAAAACAACAGCAGCGAATCGAGCAAGGTTGCGAGCATTCCGCCCACCGCATGACGCAGCAACGGCGTGCCGTCGGCGGCTTCGCTGGCAAACAGGTTATTGCCCTCCCGGTCGGCGAGACTGACATGCATGTGCATGCCGGAACCCGCCAGGTGATCGAACGGTTTGGCCATGAAACAGGCCGCCATGCCGTGCTGGTGCGCCACGCCCTTGACCAGCCGTTTGTAGCGCACTGCGTCATCCATGGCTTGCAGGGCATCGGTGCGGTGTTCAAGGGTGATCTCGACCTGGCCCGGCGCGTATTCGGAAATGGCTGTCCGAGCGGGGATACCCTGCAGCTTGCAGGCCGCATAAAGATCAGCAAGGAAGGGCTCGATCTGCTCCAGCTCACGCAAACCATAGACCTGGGTGGAACGCGGCCTGCTCCCATCTGCATCCCGCGCCGGTTGCGGTCGCCCCTCGCTGTCCCGTTGCGCATCCAGCAGGTAGAACTCCAGCTCCGCCGCCATCACCGGGTAATAACCCTGCGCCTGCAAGGCTTCGATCACCCGACTGAGCAGATAGCGCGGATCGGCGATGGCCGCAGGCATGCCCTCCCGGGGATGCATGCCGACTTGCACGGCGGCGGTAGGAATCCGCCGCCACGGCATGCGCTGCAAACTGTCGCTGATGGGGTAGGCACGACAATCGATATCACCGACGTCCCAGACCAGGCCAGAGTTCTCAACATCGTCGCCATTGAGCGTCAGCCCGAGGATCGTGCTCGGCAGCGGCCGGCCACTCTGGTAGACCGCGAGCAGTTCGTCCCGATGCAGCCACTTGCCCCGAGGCACGCCGTTGTTATCCACGATAAACAATTCGAACAGCTCGATATCCGGATTCTGTGCCAGGAACGCCTGGGCTTGCTGCACGGAGGCAAAAGAAGATTCGACAAGACTCATGGGAATGCTCGTATTTTCGTGTCGGACGGGCGATCAGGCACCGTCATCCTGTGCTCGCGATCAACGAGCACGGTTCAAGGAATCAACAGGAAATGCGGCCATCCGGAGGACGTGCGTGGCGACAATGCCAGAGGGCCCAAAACGCCAGTTCGCAGGGCAGCGCAAAGGATGCTGGAGGCACGGCAGGCGGTTGGGCGCCGACCAGGACGATGGCGGGGCACGGCGGGTATTGAAATGCGACAGGCCAACCGTCCATAGGAGCATCACGGAAAAACATTCGACAAGAGCCTCCCATGACGCCAGGAGCCGTTAAACCAGGATTTGATGGAGTCTGCGTTGGCGTCGGCTAAACAATCGTCTTCGCCAAGCCGGCTGAACACCGTCTTGCCAGCGGGAAAAGCAGCGGCCGGCATTCTCTGCACACGCTCGTTCCGTTAGGATCAAAACCTGTTTGCGCACGCCCCGCGCAAGGAGCACAGCGAGAGACAGAACGGATGCTGAACAGCAACACCCTCAGAAAGCTCGACATGCAGGACCTCATGGTGTTCAGCGCCGTATTCGAGCAAGGCAGCGTCACCGGTGTGGCGGAAATCCTCTGCGTCAGCCAGTCAACGGTCAGCTACAGCCTGAAAAAGTTGCGGGCCTGCTTTGACGACGAACTGTTCATCAACACCCGGACCGGCATGCGCCCCACCTTCAAGGCCGAAGGCATGCACGAGCATGTGCGCAGCATCTTGCAAAGCATCAACCTCTGCCATGCCGGCACGCCGGCCTTCGATCCGACCCGGCAGGCCGTGACCTTCGAGATTTGCGCACCGGAATACTTTGAACAGCTGCTCCTGCCACAACTGCTGCAAGGCTTCGATCATGCAGACCTGCCTGTCGTGGTGAACGTGCACAAGCTCGGGGCCGATATTCCCGTTGATGACTTGCGGGACGGCAGCCTAGACCTGGTGATCTGTTTCGGCCCCCATTTCCACAGCAGCCATGCCGATCTCAAGACCCAACGCCTGCTGGAAGAAGAACTGGTCTGCGTGACAGACAAACGGTCGGCTCCGCTGGAATCGCCGTTGAGCATCGAAGCGTTCGTACAGCGTCGACACGTTTTTCCCACGCCTTGGGCGTCGCCCACCAACATGGTCGACGGCTGGCTGACGCGGCAGGCTCGGCAACGGCAGATCGCCGCACGTGCCAACAGTTACGGCGCGGCGTTGAAGATGATTACCGGTACCGATTTTCTCCTGACCCTGCCCCGTCGCATCCAGCAATTGCTGACCAGCGCAGCGACATTCCAGCACTGCCCGGCGCCGGCGGGGTTGCCGGGATTTACCCTGGACATGCAATGGAGCCTTGCGGCCGATCAGGACAGCGCCAACGCCTGGCTGCGTGAACAGATCGTCAAGGCCTGTCCCGGGCTAGACCTCGCTTGAACCTCAAAGACCGATGGCGGCCTTGGCGTAGGGGCCGCGGTCGATATCGAGGACTTCCACGCACAGTTGCACGCTGACACCGACGGGCCATGGGCCAAGATCCTGGATCACCGCCAGCAGGCTATCGGCCAGCTGCTTCTTGATTTCCGGCGAACGGCCGCTCAGCAAAGCCAGCTTCACATGCACGAACCCACGCTCCCCCATGCCGGTGCCGACGCGAAACGTATCGATTTTCACGGCCCGGCTCTTGATGTCGAACTCGGCGGCGAACTGACCGGATGCCACCAGTGCGTTGTTCATGCGCAACAGCGCGACGTCGGCGTTCAGCTCGGTCAGGTTCGCGGTGTACTCCATGTGCAGGTGAGGCATGTGTTCGACTCCGTTTCGAAAAGATGATGTTGGGATGACAGTCGGCGCAACCATACCTCGACTTTGCAGTTTCAGGCAGGTTTTGTTTCGTCCAGCAAGCCGGCACGCTCGCTCATGAAAGCCTCCAGGCGGGACCGCAACCAGCGTTCGGCCGGGTCATTGTCGACATGGCTCAGCCAGACCATGGAGAGGTCCAGGGTCGGTGTCTTGAAGGGAAAGGGTTCGCAGAACACCTGGCCGGAAGCGGCCATGGCGGTGGCGGTGTAGTCCGGCAGGCTGGCGATCAGGTCGGTGCCAGCCAGCAACGCCGGTAGCGCGCTGTACTGCGGCACCGACAGCACTACCTGGCGCTTGCGACCGATCTCGGCCAGCCATTCGTCAGCAAACCCGGCGATGTTGGCGGTATGGGAAACCAGCACGTGGGGCCGCGAACAGTATTCATCCAGGGTCAGCGGGGTATCCGAGGCATCGGCGCGCAACACGCAGGGCTGGATATGTCGCAACAGCTTGCGCTTGGCATTGGCCGGCAGCCCACGGGTCTGGCTGATGCCGACAGTGATATCGCCCGAGGCCAGCAAATCGGGGATACGCCAGTAATCGACATGCTGGACCACGAACACGATCTGCGGCGCCTCCTGCCGCAAGCTGCGCAACAGCGGCGGCAAGAGGCCGAACTCGACATCGTCGGACAGCCCGATGCGAAACGTCATGGCACTGCTGGAGGGGTCGAAATCATGGGTCAGGCTCAAGGCCACCGACAGCGAATCCAGCGCCGGCGAAAGGTGCTGGATGATTTCCTCGGCGCGGGCGGTGGGCTCCATGCGATGCCCGACGCGAATGAACAACGGGTCGTTGAACAGCGTGCGCAAGCGGTTCAGGGCCGAGCTGATGGTTGGCTGGCCGAGGAACAGCTTTTCCGCCGCCCGTGTCACGTTACGCTCCAGCATCAGCGTTTCGAAAACCACCATCAGGTTGATGTCGGCCTTGCGCAATTCGTTGCGGTTCATCCATTGCTCCTGGTTCCGGTCGGATCAAGCAAGCGCTGCAATGTGCGGAAATATCTCACAATCATTGGAAACGTATTCCCATTAGCGAAAAATTCCAGCTTGGCTAGGCTTGCCAGGACATGTTCAAGCATGTCCTGAATCCGTTAATCGCATGGAGCGAACCGATGTACTTTGAAATCTATCGACAGACCCGAGGGACCCCGACCACAGGACAAGGCCAATGGCGCTGGCGCCTGCGAGCCGGCAACCACGAAACCATCGCCAGCGGTGAATCCTACGTGAACAAGGCGGACTGCCTTCACGTCATCGGATTGATCAAAACCGCCCAATGCGAGACGCCTGTAAAGGAAATCTGAAGCCGTCCATTCGTATCACTCGAAGCTGCTCGATGAGCAGCTTTCCCTGAACTACAAGCCGCCGCTGGGATGGGTCGTGCCGGACAGGTATCGTATGCAGACAAAAGCGAGAGCCGACCTTCCATGACCCAACCTGGTAACCGTCGCGACTGGCTGCTGCGCGCGCCTGAATCAAAGAAGCTCGAGCGCATCGAAGCCTACTTCAGTGGGCACGGCTATAGCACCCACCGGCATGACACCTATGCCATCGGGTTCACGCTCGCCGGGGTCCAGAGCTTCAACTACCGGCAGAGCAAACGTCATAGCCAGCCCGGCGGAACCATCGTGCTGCACCCGGACGAAGTCCATGACGGCGAGGCGGGGACAAGCGATGGTTTTCATTATCGAATGTCCTACATCGAACCGTCATTGATCCAGCAGGTATTGGGGGGCAGGCCATTGCCTTTCATCGAAGGCGGGTTGTCGAACGATCCTCGGCTCAACGTTGCGACTCGCAGGCTCTTGGGCAGCCTCGGGCATCACCTCGATCCGCTGGAGGAAGACGATGCCCTCTACGATGTGGCCCAGGCACTGGCTGACGCGGCAGGTCACCAACGCGGACGCCGACTGCTTGACTACCCGGCAGCAGAGCGCGCGCGCCTGTTCATTCATGATGCCCTTCATCAGGCCATTACCCTGGATGATCTCGTGCAGGCCAGTGGCCGGGACCGATGGAGCCTGTCCCGGGACTTTCGCGCCCTGTACGGCACCAGCCCCTATCGCTACATCACCCAGCGTCGATTGAATGAAGCCCGTCGTCTGGTGCTGCATGGCATGCCACTGAGCGAAGCCGCACTGGCCTGCGGCTTTTTCGACCAGAGCCACATGACCCGGCTGCACACCCAGGCCTTCGGCATTTCACCGGCACGCTGGCTGAAAATGCTGCGCTAGCGGCACGCACGGCATAACGCGAAAAGCTGCACGATCATCCAATATCCACGCAGTTCCCAGCGCTAAGGTGATGCTCATCAACCACAGAGGAGCACGCCAGGATGACTCGATATTCACCCATCAACTTCGCGCAGAAATACACGCTGTTCCACGATCAGTGGGCACCGAAAGTCGTGGCTGAAATGAATGACTACCAGTTCAAGATCGTCCGCCTCGAAGGCGATTTCATCTGGCACACCCACGCCGACACGGATGAAACCTTCATCGTGCTGGACGGTGAACTTCGTATCGACTTTCGCGATGGCGCGGTGCTGATCGGCCCGGGCGAGATGTATGTCGTCAAGCAAGGCGTCGAGCACAAGCCCAGTGCCGCGCAGGAAGTGAAACTGTTGCTGATCGAACCGCGGGGAGTCATCAACACCGGCGAACAAGTGAATGCGCGAACCGCGATCAATGATGTCTGGATCTGACCGAGCCAGGCTCAATCGTATTCCGCCTCCTGATGGTCGCCCAGCAGCCGCCGTTGGCGAGGTGTCGCGGCGGCCAGCACCGCGGGATTGAACTGCCAGTGCAGGTAAGGTGAAAACTTCTGCGCGACCATCCGCCGGCCATAGTGCACCTGGAGCATGTAGCGGGTGCGGTCGGCGGTCCGGTTGTCACTGCCGGCGTGCCACAACTCGCTGCGCAATATCAGCACATCACCCGCCTGGCACAGCACCGGTTTAGCCGCACGGCCCTGCCACTGGGTTTCGCCGGCCATGGGCGCCCGCCCCGCCTTGTGGCTGCCGGGAATGACCCGCGTCGGGCTCAAGTCGGCCTCGATGTCATCAAGGTAGAACTGTGCGGTGAAAACCTGCATCGGCAGATCAAAAGAAGGCTCGGCCAACAGGCTGGGGGGCAGCTGCATCGGCAAGTAATCCAGGTGCAGCGCAGCGCCAACAAAACCGGGATGGCAGCGCCAGGCGGTCTGCCCAATGATGTGGCAATCCTCGCCCAACGCCGCCTCGGCCAGCTCGATCACCCCGCCCACTTCCAGATACGGCAGCCAGAACGGGTCTCGATTGAAGACGCATTTGTAATGATCGATGACGCCGCTGTAGTCCCAGTGGCGGGGTTTCAGTTGGTCGATGGCCTGGCGTATTTCGGTGATTTGCGTGGCGGTCAACACACCGGGCATCAGGACAAAACCGTCCTGATGCAATGCGTGCAAAAGATCAGCGGTGGACACGGTCGCAACCTGCTCAGGTCCGGAAACGACCGGTCAGCTCCGCCAGGTTCCTCGACAGGTTCGACAGCTGCTGGCTGGCGTGCATGCTTTGGGCGGAGTTCGCTGCCGCTTCGTTGGACAGGTCACGAATATCGGAAATGTTGCGAGCGATCTCCTCGGTCACGCTGCTCTGCTCTTCACAGGCATTGGCGATCTGCGCGGCCATGTCATTGATCCGCTGGATCGACCCGCCAGTACCACTGAGCACCTGGTCGACACCGGCGGCGCGCTCGACGCTGTCCCGCGCCTTGCTGCTGCCGACCTGCATGGCCTGCACGGCCTTGGCGACACCGCTCTGCAAGCGCTCGATGCGGACCTGGATATCCTTGGTCGAATCCTGGGTACGCGCCGCCAGCGCCCTGACCTCATCGGCCACCACGGCAAAACCACGACCCTGTTCGCCAGCTCGCGCAGCCTCGATGGCGGCGTTCAGCGCCAGCAGATTGGTCTGCTCGGCGATGCCACGGATCACCTCCAGCACCGCACCGATACTGGACGTTTCCTGGGCCAATGCCTCGATCGTGCCCGAGGCACTTTCCACTTCGTGAGCCAGTTGGCGGATCGACTCGATCGTGCTGCTGACCACCTCGGCGCCGTCGCGGGATTGGCTCGTGGCCTGCTGCGCGGCGTCCGAGGCACTGACCGCGTTATGAGCAACTTCATGCACAGCGGCGCTCATCTGCGTCGCGGCGGTGCTGACCTGGTCGAGCGCCGCGTGCTCGCTGCTGATCAGCCGGTCATTTGTCGCAGCCATAGCAGCCATGGCCCGGGCTGCCGAGTCCACTTCCCCGGTTACCCGTCCGACCTCGGCAATCAGCGGCTGCAGCTTGTCGAGGAAACGGTTGAACGCGCTGCCCAATTGCCCGAGTTCGTCAGACGAACGCACTTCAAGGCGCCCCTTGAGATCGCCGCCGCCTTCTGCGATTTGCTCGACGCGGTGCAACAAACGGCGCATCGGGCTCAGCACCACAAGCGGCAAGGCAACCAGAACCAGGACGCAACCGAGCAGGCCAACCAGCAGAATAACGCCCTGCTGCACGCCGACTGCCTCGCCATTGGCGATGGCCGCATCACCCTCGCGATGGGACGCCGCATCTTCCAGATCACCCAGCTTGTCGATTGAATCACGCATGGTTTCGAACAGGCGCTCGCTGTCACCAAAGCTCAGCGCGCTGGCGCCCTGCGGATCGCCTACCGACTGCTCGACGACCCGCCGCGAAACCTGCATCCATTTCCCGAAACTGTCATTGAACTGGCTGACCAAGGCCTGAGCCTCTGCGCCGGGCTGCATCGCGGCATATTTCTGCACACGGTCATAGGCCTGCTTGGCATTCTCGCCATGACTGGCACTCAGCGCTTGGATATGCTCATCCGCATGACCATCCAGCAGACTGCGCTCGGCCACAAAGGCCTGATAAAGATCGCGGTCGGCATTGAGCAACAGGCTGATGGCCGGCAGATAGCGCTTGGTCAACTGCGTACTGGACTCGGTCACCTGACCGATGCCGCGCATGCCCGTCCACCCCATCAGCACCAGCAGCACCGCCAGGAACGCAATCGGCAGAGTGATTTTCCAACGAAAGCCAAGGTCGGCGAAGAACCGCAGCATGGTGTCACTCCTTACATGGGGGATAACCTGCCTATCGGCAGCCATGCCTTGAGCTATAGACCATTAGTCTAATTGTTACAAAGATTGGCGGTCTCGAAATGCGCACCCTACTCAGCCGTGTTTCATCGAACTGGACAATTCGCGAGCTGCCATTGAGATGGATAGCCGCATGAAAACCGTCCCGAGCATGATCCATTTCGGAAAGCAGCAGGACCAAGTGCTGAACGGGTGCGCGCCAACCAATGTTTCATCGCAGGTGATGGATTGCCGCCTATAAAACCTATAGCGATAAAGCGCCAATTTTTAGGACTTGGAGAATGAAATACGTAATGAGCTGAAGGACCTATTGGCGGTCTACACCCAATGATTTTAGCGTTCGATCCGTTCCATTCATAAAAAGCACGGGGTACAAGCGCGGCATTACCTGTAGCCGCGCTTGCGTAGCGCTCGACTAATTTAGCGACCACCTAACCTTAATTTTCCATTTATGTTTTCCAGTTTAGAAATATCCTCCAAGCTATATGTACCGCTGTTAGGATATGAATTCGTACTTATATTTGTCCCGCAGTAAGTGCGAACTCGGCACTGCCCATCTCCCTTATCAATATATTCCGCCCTTGCCTCAGGCGACGACCCCGACCCGCAACTTCTAGAAGCTGAGCTTTTACGCCAAGCATCCTCGCACTGGTCCGCGAGCACAATTTGATGAATCCCCAAGAACATCACTGACAGGGACAGGGCAATTACTTTATTTAAGTTATTCATCCAATAAATCCTCATAACATGAAGTGGCAACTTCATAGTAGGTATTATCATTGCCAGGAACACTGTTATAAATGACAGTTTTTCAATCATTTTTTGAATCAGGATTTAGTTTTATAACTCTTTTAGCACTATCAGGCGTCCGGCTGCCGATCCAGTGCCTTGTGCACTTGCCCTTTCGCTATTGATCAGTTGAGGAATTTCCATTGCTCCGCCGAATTATGCTCTCTTGCTTGGCTCTGCCAAGGCCCGCCCAACTGGCCACGACGCAACGTCACTGCACTGAGCGGTAATGAAGCAAGGCTCTTCGTCCTGAAAACGCCTCAAAACCAAACGCCAGAAACGACTAAGCCCCTGAAATGTTCAACCATTTCAGGGGCTTAGTCGTATTCAATAATGGCGGAGAGATAGGGATTTGAACCCTAGGTACTGTCGCCAGTACAACGGATTTCGAATCCGTCCCGTTCGGCCACTCCGGCATCTCTCCAGTGGCGCGCATCATACCAGTACATTTGCCGGAAGCGAACCCCCGAGCGAAATTTTTTCCGTGCTATCAGATGCTTGCGTCGATTACAGCGGAACACCCAGGCGTTGGGCGACTTCTTCGTAGGCTTCGATCACGTCACCGAGGCCTTGGCGGAAGCGGTCCTTGTCCATCTTCTTCTTGGTGTCCTTGTCCCAGAGGCGGCAGCCGTCCGGGCTGAATTCGTCACCCAGGACGATGGAGCCGTCGCTGAACACGCCGAATTCGAGTTTGAAGTCGACCAGCAGCAGGCCGGCGTCGTCGAACAGTTTGGTCAGCACTTCGTTGACCTTGAGCGACAATTCCTTCATGCGCGCCAGTTGCTCAGCGGTGCCCCAACCGAATGCCACGACGTGGGATTCGTTGATGAACGGGTCGCCCTTGGCGTCGTCCTTCAGGAACAGCTCGAACGTGTAAGGGTTGAGCTTCATGCCCTCTTCCACGCCCAGGCGCTTGACCAGGCTGCCGGCGGCATAGTTACGCACGACGCATTCGACCGGGATCATGTCCAGCTTCTTGACCAGGCATTCGTTGTCGCCCAGCAGCTTGTCGAACTGGGTCGGCACGCCGGCGGCTTCGAGCTTTTGCATGATGAAGGCGTTGAACTTGTTGTTCACCATGCCCTTGCGGTCCAGCTGTTCGATACGCTTGCCGTCGAACGCCGAGGTGTCGTTGCGAAACAGCAGGATCAAGCGGTCAGCGTCATCGGTCTTGTAAACCGACTTGGCTTTGCCGCGGTAGAGTTCTTCACGTTTTTCCATGATGGGCTCCGCTTGCTAAGTAGATGGGCTAGGCGATATGTCGCCAGTCGAGCCCTGAATCTTGATCGGCCAGTTGCAGCCAGTCCGGGTCGCACCCGAGGGTGTCGACGAAACATTGCCGGGCCAGCTGCGGCAGGTTGTTCTTGCTGCTCAGATGGGCCAGGACCAGGTGTTGCAGGCCTTGCCAGCCCAACTCGGCCACCAGGAATGCCGCCTGGTGGTTGTTCAGATGTCCGTGTTCCCCGCCTACCCGTTGCTTCAGGAAGTAGGGATAGTACCCTCGCGCCAACATGTCGCGGCAGTGGTTGGATTCGATCATCAGTGCGTCGAGGTCCCGATAACTGTCCATCACCCTGTCGCAGTACGAGCCCAGGTCAGTGAGCAATCCGAAGCGCCGCTCGCCATCACTGAACACATACTGCGTCGGCTCGCGGGCGTCGTGCGCCACGCTGACCACGCTGATGTCCAGGGCACCGATACGCAACTGCTCGCCACCGGCCACGAAGCCAGCCGGCTCGATGGGCTTGCGCAGGCCACCGAACGTCCCGCGACTGAGGTAGACCGGCAGATTGTAGCGCCGAGACAGCAAACCCACGCCATGCACGTGGTCGGCATGTTCGTGGGTCACGAGTATCGCGCTCAGTTGCGCCGGATGCACACCCAGGCGCAACAGGCGCTTCTCGGTTTCCCGCAGGGAGAAACCGCAATCGACCAGCACGTAGGTGCCAGCACTGGCTATCAGCGTGCCGTTCCCCTGGCTACCGCTGCCGAGAACGGCAAAACGCATCGGATCAGCCCAGGTTGTCCTGAATCACACCCAATACCTTGCGAGCCACATCGGCTGGCGCCACGGTATTGATGTTTTTCTCGACGGTGACCTGGACGTTGTCGCCGACCTTGCTCAGGCGAACCTGGTAACGCTCGGCGCGGGCTTCGACTTCTTCCTTGTCCGGCGCACTGCCGAACAAGCTACTGAAGAAGCCAGGCTTCTCGTCTTTCTTCTCGGCTTTTTCAGCGAGGTTGATGTAGTAGAGGCCCAGGCTGCGGTTGATGTCTTCAACCCGCCATTCGCCCTGCTCCAGCGCGCGGCCAACGCTCGACCAGGCGCGGTCGAGGTCGGAGCCGACGTTGAGCACCGGGTTGCCGCTGCCGTCTTCGCTCAGGCTGACCCGGCTCGGCGTGTCGTAGTCACGGGTCGCGAGCATCGAGACCGAACCGCCCTGCTCGGCGTTACGGCTCATGCTGGCGAGCATGTCGTCGACGAGC
The DNA here is from genome assembly GCF_051132075.1 of Pseudomonas sp. R3-56. Classification (NCBI taxonomy): domain Bacteria; kingdom Pseudomonadati; phylum Pseudomonadota; class Gammaproteobacteria; order Pseudomonadales; family Pseudomonadaceae; genus Pseudomonas; species Pseudomonas sp. R3-56. The sequence goes on from NZ_CP071657.1 coordinate 4,656,073, forward strand.
GCGGCGTCGAGACTGCCATTGACCGAACGATTGGTGAAAGCCACGTCGGCAGTGCTGCCGGCGGGACGCTCGGCGCTGACCACGTAGATCTCACTGGTGTTGCGCTGCACGCCCGGCTCGATGCGCACGCGCACGCGGGTTTCGCTGTCGGCTGCGACACCGGCGGCGCTCAGGCGCTTGGCCATGGCCGCGGACAGTTCATCGGAGCGCTGCCAGGTGGTGGTGAATTCGCCGGTCTGCGGGCGCTGTTCGTCCAGGCGGAAACCGTTGTCCTGGAAGAACTGGATAGCCACGGGCCAGACTTCGGCCGGTGGATGCTGGCCCATGACCCAGCTCGAATCACCGCTCTTCTGCAAGGTGTAGTCGCTGGCATCGGCCACGGCCGACAACGGCTGTGGACGCGGGACAACGTATTCGCCCTTGACGCTGTCGTCGGCGACGTTGCGCGGGATCGGCAGCAGCGGATCCAGGCGCTTGGCAACGCTGACATCAGGTGGCAGTTGCATCGGTGCAGTCTGTTGCGCTTCGAGGTAATCGCTACCACGGTCGCGGAAATAACCATCCGGGCCCCAGATCCATCCACAGCCACTGGTGCTGGAGATAATCAAGGCAAGTGCGGAAAGGCCGGCCATTCGCTTCATGCGGTGTAGTTCCTCAATTAAACCAGGACGCCGGACTGGCGCATGGCCTGCCGCAGCTGTTCGTGACAGGTAGTGCTCAACCAGGTGAGCGGCAGGCGGATGCCTTCGTGCATCAGGCCCATTTCGACCAGGGCGAATTTCACCGGGATCGGGTTGGCTTCGATGAACAGGTCCTTGTGCAGCGGCATCAGTTTTTCGTTGATTGCCCGTGCGGTCTCGGCGTCGCCCTTGAGCGCGGCCTCGCACAGGTCGGCCATGGCGCGTGGCGCGACGTTGGCGGTGACGGAAATATTGCCCTTGCCGCCCATCAGGATCAGCTCGACAGCGGTCGGATCATCGCCGGACATGACGATGAAGTCCTCGCTCACGCCATCGAGGATGGCCTTGGCACGCGTCAGGTCGCCAGTGGCTTCCTTGATGCCGATGATGTTCGGCACGGTGGACAGGCGGATCACGGTCTCGGCCTGCATGTCGCAGGAGGTGCGGCCGGGAACGTTATAGAGGATCTGCGGGATGTCGACGGCTTCGGCAATGTGCTTGAAGTGCTGGTACAGGCCTTCCTGGGTCGGCCTGTTGTAGTACGGAACGACCAGCAGGCAGGCATCGGCCCCGGCTTCCTTGGCGTTGCGTGTCAGCTCGACGGCTTCGCGGGTCGAATTGGCGCCGGTGCCGGCGATTACCGGAATGCGGCCATTGACCTGCTTGACCACGGCGCGGATTACTTCGATGTGCTCGTTGACGTCAAGGGTGGCCGACTCGCCGGTGGTACCGACGGCAACGATGGCGTGGGTGCCGTTTTCAAGGTGGAAGTCCACGAGTTTGCTGAGGCTGGCCCAGTCAAGACGCCCTTGTGCATCCATGGGTGTGACCAGTGCCACCATACTGCCCGCAATCATGAAACCGCTCCTGCCGGAAAAAGAGAGCGGTAATGGTACTGGCGCCAAGATGCTTGTACAAGCGAACTCCCATTCCCCTTGGCGATGGTTTTCGCTACCCTTCAGGCTTTGATCGGTACCGATAAGCTCACACGCCGGTTCCCAGCCTCCGTTTTCGTCGCTACAAGCCCCGATCCTGCGTTTGTCCTGAAGCATTGGCTGATCCCGCAATGCAGCAGAAACCCGGCAGAGGGCTTGAACCGTTCGCTTTCGCAGGGCTGCTACCGTGCCGCGCGGCACAAAGGTACCGACCGCTCATCGCTTTAGGAATGCTGCATGTCCACCCCCACAGTCCGCGAACAATTCCTTGTTATCAGTGCCCTTGGCGCAAACCCCATGGAGCTGACTAACGTCCTGTGCCGCGCCAGCCATGAAAATCGCTGCGCCGTCGTGACCTCACGCCTGACCCGTCATGGCGAATGCAGCGCCCTCGTGCTGGAAATTTCCGGCAGCTGGGACGCCCTGGCGCGCCTGGAGGGCAGCCTGCCGGTGCTGGCCAAGAAGCACGCCTTCACCGTCAACGTGGTGCGCAGCGCCGCGCTGGAAAATCGTCCCCAGGCCTTGCCGTATGTAGCTTATGTGAGTTCGGCCTACCGCCCGGACATCATCAACGAACTGTGCCAGTTCTTCATGGACCATCACGTCGAGCTGGAAAACCTGACCTGCGATACCTATCAGGCCCCGCAGACTGGCGGCACCATGCTCAACGCCACGTTCACCGTGACATTGCCGGCCGGCACCCAGATCAGCTGGCTGCGCGATCAGTTCCTGGATTTCGCCGACGCGATGAACCTGGACGCACTGATCGAACCGTGGCGCCCACAAAACCCAATGTAAGGAAGCGTTCATGGCCGTTGCCATCGACCAGCCGGTTACCGATTTCCAGGCGCCCGCCACCAGCGGGCAGACCATCAGCCTCGCCGCCCTGAAAGGCAAACAGGTGGTCATTTATTTCTACCCGAAAGACAGCACCCCCGGTTGCACCACCGAAGGCCAGGGTTTTCGCGACCACTACGCGCAATTCCAGGCCGCCAACACCGAAATATTCGGTGTATCGCGGGACAGCCTCAAGTCCCACGAGAACTTCAAGTGCAAGCAGGAGTTCCCCTTCGAGCTGATCAGCGACAAGGACGAAACGGTCTGCCAACTGTTCGACGTGATCAAGCTGAAGAAGCTGTACGGCAAGGAATACCTGGGCGTTGATCGCAGCACCTTTTTGATCGACAAGGATGGCGTGCTGCGCCAGGAGTGGCGTGGTGTGAAAGTGCCGGGGCATGTGGATGCGGTGCTGGCGGCGGCTCAGGCGCTCAACCAAGCCTGAAGATCTTTGTTGTCCGCACTGGCCTCATTCGCGAGCAGGCTCGCTCCCACACTGGATTTGTGGCGTTAATCAATCCCCTGTGGGAGCGAGCCTGCTCGCGAAGGGGCCATCAGCCTCCCGACCAGTCAGATTGACTTCTACAACAACGGCGCCACCACCGGCTCCTTGCTCGGCCACGCATCCAGCACCGCCTTGAATAACGTCGCCAGGGGAATCGCAAAGAACACCCCCCAGAAGCCCCACAGCCCGCCAAACAACAATACCGCGCAGATAATCGCCACTGGATGCAGGTTCACTGCCTCGGAGAACAGCAGCGGCACCAGCACATTGCCGTCCAGCGTCTGGATGATCCCGTACACCGCCATCAGATAGATGAACTGGTCGCTCCAACCCCACTGGAACAGCGCGATCAGCGCCACCGGCACGGTCACGACCACAGTGCCGACGTAAGGCACCACCACCGAAATGCCCACCAGCAACGCGAGCAACGCGGCATAGTTGAGACCCAGGGCCACAAAGCCGACGTAGGTCACGCCGCCACAGATGAAAATCTCGATGACTTTCCCACGGATGTAGTTGGCGATCTGCCGGTTCATCTCCTGGGCCACACGGGTGATCAATGCCCGCTCGCGCGGCAGGTAGCCTCGGACCCAGCGTCCGATCATTTCCCGATCCTTGAGAAAGAAAAACACCAGAATCGGCACCAGCACCAGATAGATCATGATGTTCACCAGCAACGGCAGGCTGGACAGCGAAAACGTCAGCGCCCACTGGCCGAACTTGCCGATCTCGCCACGCACCACTTCGATGGTCTGCAGCACTTGCTCGTCCGAAACCAGGTGCGGGTAGCGTTCCGGCAGCAGCAACAACAGCGATTGCCATTTGGCGAGCATTCCCGGCAGTTCATTGAACAGGGTCACCAATTGATGCCAGAGCAACGGCACGATGACCACGAGGAACACCACCAGCAGCCCCATGAACAGCGCGAACACCAGCCCTACCGCCACGGAGCCAGGCAAACGCAGGCGTTCCAAGGCTGTGACCAGCCCCTGCATCAGGTACGCCAGCACCATTCCCGCCAGCACCGGCGCGAGCATTCCGCCCAGCGTCAGGACCGCCGTAAACGCCAGGAACAGCAGCACTGCCAGGACCACCGCTTCCTCATCGGAGAAGTAGCGCTGAATCCAGTCGCGTAACACTTTGAACATTAAAAATCCTTAGGAGACGCTGTCGGTTTTCAGGCTTTTTTCAGCCAGTAACGGTAGACGCCGTTATCGTCTTCTTCGCGCAGCAGCGTATGACCGGCCAAGCGGGCAAAGGTGCGAAAGTCGCGCTGGGAGCCCGCATCCGTGGCCGTCACCTTGAGCACGGCGCCACTGGCCAGGCGATTGAGTTCCAGCTTGGCCTTGAGCAACGGCAACGGACAGTTCAGGCCACTGGCGTCCAGCTCGGCATCGTGGGCTACAGCATCGGTCATTGTTTCACTCCGCAACAGGTCGTCGAGCGGCCTAGAATATCTGGTCCCGGACCCGCTGTCCGGCTACAGTAAGGTCTTTGTCGACTAAGGCTTCGTGCATGACATTTCTGCGCCCCACCCTGCTGACGCTCGCTTGCCTGCTCGCCTCACCGGGCTTCGCCGACGACCTGCCGTCACTTGGCGATGCCAGTTCTGCCATCGTCTCGCCGGAACAGGAGCATCAGCTGGGCCGCGCCTGGCTGGCCTTGTTGCGCAGCCAGGTCTCGCAGCTCAACGATCCGCAGCTCAAGGACTATGTCGAAACCAGCGTCTACAAGCTGGTGGAGACCAGCCAGGTCAACGACCGGCGCCTGGAATTCATCCTGATCAATAGCCCCCAGCTCAACGCTTTCGCCGCGCCCGGCGGGATCGTCGGGGTCAACGGCGGCCTGTTCCTCAACGCCCAGACCGAAGGCGAATATGCTTCGGTCATGGCCCACGAACTGGCGCACTTGTCGCAACGCCATTTTGCCCGCGGCGTCGAAGCCCAACAGCGCATGCAGGTGCCGATGATGGCGGCGCTGCTGGCCGGCATCGTGATTGCCGCCGCCGGTGGCGGTGACGCCGGGATCGCCGCCATTGCCGGGACCCAGGCGGCCGCCATCCAGGAGCAACGGCGTTTTTCGCGGCAAAACGAACAGGAAGCCGACCGCATCGGCATCCAGAATCTGGAGAAGGCCGGTTACGATCCACGGTCGATGCCGACCATGTTCGAGCGTCTGATGCGCCAGTACCGGTTTGACGCCAAGCCCCCGGAATTCCTGCTGACTCACCCCGTCACCGAATCGCGCATCGCCGACACCCGCAACCGCGCCGAACAGGCCAAGCCGGGCGGAATCGAGGACAGCATGCGTTACCAACTGATCCGCGCGCGGGTCCAGTTGACCTATGAGGAAACCCCTGGCCTGGGGGCCAAGCGCTTCCGCGCACAGCTGGACGAGAACCCGAAGAGTGACGTGGCCCGCTACGGACTGGCGATCGCCCAGATCAAGGGTGGCCAACTGAATGAAGCCCGGGAGAACCTCAAGCCATTGCTGGCCAAAGCGCCCAACGAGATCATCTACAACCTCGCCCAGGTAGACCTGGACATCACCAGCAACAAGCTGGCAGACGCTCAATCTCGCGTGGATCGATTGCTGAGCCAATATCCGGGCAACTACCCGCTCAATCAGGTGCGCGTCGATCTGTTGCTCAAGCAGAATCGCCCCGCCGATGCGGAAAAGGCCCTGGAAACCCTGCTCAAGAGCCGCCCGGACGACCCGGACATCTGGTACATGGTGGCCGAAACGCGTGGCCTGTCAGGCAATATCATTGGCTTGCACCAGGCACGCGCCGAATACTTCGCGTTGGTTGGCGACTATCGCCAGGCGATCCAGCAACTGGACTTTGCCAAACGACGCGCCGGGAGCAATTTTCCTTTGTCATCGCGCATCGACGCCCGCCAGCGCGAACTCATGGAACAGGAGCGCATGGTCAAGGACATGATGGGCTGAGCATTTACCAGGCATAAAAAACCGCCTCGATATCGAGGCGGTTTTTTTTCAGCTGAATACCGGCTTATTCAGCCAGCTTGAAGGTAATGAAGCTTGCACGCCCCTGGCGCAGGACGCGCATCGACACCGAGCGATTCTTCGGCAACGCCTTGGCGATGTCGGTGAACTCCTTGGCCGAGCCGATGGCCTGGTTGTTCAGGTGGGTAATGATGTCGCCAGGTTGCAGGCCGATCAACGCAGCGGGACCGTCCTGTACTTCCTTGATCACCACACCACCCTGCAATTCCAGGGTTCGCTTCTGCTCATCGGTCAGCTCGGCCACCGCGACACCCAGGCGATTGCTGCTGCGCTCGACGCCGGACTTGGGCAGCGAATCCAGTTCCTTGCCTTCTTCAGGGATCGCGCCGACAGTCAACTCGACACTCTTGCGCTTGCCTTCGCGAATCACTTCCAGGTTGGCCTTGGCCCCGGCCTTGAGGGCGCCCACCAGATGCGGCAAGTCGGCGGACATGACGATCGGCTGCCCATTGAGGCTGAGAATCACATCGCCCACTTGCAAGCCGCCCTTGGCGGCAGGACCACCTTCCTGGATCTGCGCCACCAGCGCGCCGGCAGGTTTCTCCAGGCCAAACGACTCGGCCAGGTCCTTGTTCACTTCCTGGATGACCACGCCCAGCCAGCCACGGCTGACCTTGCCCTCGCTTTTAAGCTGGTTGGATACATCCAGGGCCACGTCGATCGGAATAGCGAAGGACACCCCCATGAAACCGCCCGAACGGGTGTAGATCTGAGAGTTGATACCCACCACTTCGCCGTCGAGGTTGAACAGCGGCCCACCGGAGTTGCCCGGGTTGATCGGCACGTCGGTCTGGATGAATGGCACGTAGTTTTCGTTTGGCAGGCTACGCCCAATGGCGCTGACGATGCCCTGGGTCACGGTATGGTCGAAGCCGAACGGCGAACCGATTGCCACCACCCACTGGCCGGCTTTCAGGTTCTGCGATTTGCCGAGCTTGAGCACCGGCAGGTCCTTGCCTTCGATTTTCAGCAAGGCCACGTCCGAACGCGGATCAGTGCCGATCAGCTTGGCCTTCAGTTCACTGCGGTCTGCCAGGCGCACGAGGATCTCATCGGCGTCGGCAATCACATGGTTGTTGGTCAGGATGTAGCCGTCTGGCGAGATAATGAAGCCCGAGCCCAGGGACTGCGCTTCACGCTGACGACCACCGCCAGGCGAACGCGGCTGTGGCATCCCGCGCTCGAAGAACTCGCGCAGCATGGGCGGCAAGCCTTCCAGGTCCGGCATCTGCGGGTCCATCACCCGACGCTCCGGCAGCTTCTGCGTGGTACTGATGTTCACCACGGCAGGCGAAGCCTGTTCGACCAGTTGAGTGAAGTCCGGCAACTCGACCGCCACAGCGGGAACGGCCTGACCGAGCACCAGCACGGTGGCAAAAATGGAGAGATAGGTTTTCAAGCGTGGTATCGACATACGGCTCCCGTTACGACGAGCATGGTTAAGCGATATGGAGCAGAAATACCTGGGAACGATACGCCAGTATTTTTGTTCCGCAAACAGACAAGGCCAGAGCCGAGCGGCTCTGACCTAATAGAAAAAAACTGGTTATTTTGCAAATGAAAATGCTGACAGGAAGTTTCAGCATTTTGCTCAAGCACGCTTGCCGGCCTCTTGCGCAATCGAGCCACCCGGGCAGCGTGTTATTGGGCTGCCGCGACGTCGGAACGCATGGACAACGCGATCCGTTCCGCCGTACCGATAGGTATTTCGCCAACCACCGTCACCATCATCTCGCCCTGGGGTGTAGTAAGCCGACGCGATACCGCTGCGGTCGGGCCAAGCTGCGTGCGGGTGTCGGTGGCAGTTGCACCGTTCAGCGGCTCCAGGAACACCGAGAAACGGGCCAGGCCATCGTCATACATCAAGCTACTGACCTGGATCTTGGTGTCCGGGTCCTTGTGCGCAGCGCTACTGGTCAATTCAAAGCCGGGCGGAAGCCAGTCGGAATGCCAGGCGGTTTTCACCGTGGCGGCCTTACCGGGCCCCTGCGCAACAGCCTTGCATTCGACACTGGCCTGCAGATCAGCGTCTGAAGGCTCACCGATGTTCAAGCGAGTGAATTGGAAACGTTCGAGCAACTGGCCTTTGTCACTGAGCAACAGGGACTTGAGCGGCAAGCCAGTCTCTCTGTCGAGATGCAGCTCAAAGCCATAGCGATGCTGATCCTTGGGAGTCAGGGCGACAATGACAGCCTGACGCCCAGCCACGCGCGACTTACCAATAACGGCAAGGTCATACCAATTCTTGAGTTTCTGCGGATCGAGCGCACGTGCGGTGCCTTCCGGCGTATTGCCCAGCCCGGCGATCAAGGTGCCGCTGACGCATTGAGTCTTTCCATCAATGCGCATGACCTCCTGTGCCGAACCATCGAGCTGGAGCAGCCGCTCGCGGACTTTGCCATCCTGGACGCGATGCCAGATGTTATGGGTAGAAAAACTACCGTTACGCTCGTAAACAAAAGTGCCTTGGAAGCTTTGCTGCTGCTCGGCTTGACTCAGACGATTGAGCCAGTCCTGAGCTTCACCGGCATAGGCTGGAACAACGCACCAGCCACCTACCAGAAGCGAGAAAAGAGGTATGGCGCGCATGGTCCTCCTTAACGGTTTTCCAGACTGGCCGCACGAGCGTATGGCAGCGCGCTTTCAGTACCTTTCAGCGCAGCCTGCTGGGCATGCTGACGCAGATAGTTAGGCAAACGCTGATCATGCCAGCCTGGCTGGCCTTGCAGGACGCCGTTGGCCATCGGACCGGCAGCTTCCGAACCTTCGCTGTAGCCAGCCAGTACCGCCGGCCCCTTGACCTGTGGTGCTGCCAGGCCAGGCTGATTGGACTGCTGCGCCATTTGCACGCCGGCAATCTCATCCTGGTTGTACAGACGCACACCTGCCAGTACAGCTACGGTAACCGAGGCAGCAACTGCCAGGCGACCCAGGCTGCGCCATGGACCGCGGGAGGCTTTTGCCGGCACGGCTTCGTCAGCCAGAGCAGCAGAAACGGCCGCAGCGATATCCAGGCGTGGAAGCAACAAGTCCTTGTGCATCACCGCCCGGGCAATCTGGTAGCGAGCCCAGGTCTCACGGGTTTCAACATCGTCAAAGGCATTCAATACCCGACGCAATTCCAATTCGTCCGCTTCGTTATCCATCACTGCGGACAGCGATTCCTGCAGGGCTTCACGACTCATGGCGTTCCTCTCTTGGCTGTCGCCGCTGTCTCAGTTTTCCTGCAACAATGGTTGCAGGGCTTTATCGATGGCCTCCCGAGCGCGGAAGATCCGGGAGCGCACGGTACCCACCGGACATTGCATGACGCTGGCAATGTCCTCGTAACTCAGACCGTCGAATTCACGTAAAGTTAACGCCGTACGCAAATCTTCAGGCAGTTGCTGAATGGTTCGATGGACAGTGCCTTCGATCTCATCCCGCAGCAATGCACGTTCCGGTGATTCGAGATCCTTGAGGCCGTGATCGCCGTCATAGAACTCTGCATCCTCGGAGCTAACATCGCTATCCGGCGGCCGGCGGCCGCGTGAAACCAGATAGTTTTTCGCCGTGTTGATGGCGATGCGGTAAAGCCACGTATAAAACGCGCTATCCCCGCGAAAATTACCAAGTGCCCTGTACGCCTTGATGAAAGCTTCCTGGGCAACATCCTGGGCTTCATGGGTGTCGTGCACAAAACGCACGATCAACCCGAGAATTTTGTGCTGGTATTTCAGCACTAGCAGATCGAAAGCTCGCTTGTCGCCGCGTTGAACGCGCTCGACCAGCTGCTGATCCTCTTCCTGGGTTAGCATGAACACTCCTCGATAAGCTCGAAGGAGGCTTGCATTACTAATCGTCCAAGCTTGCAACCATAGACTCGGGCTTTTCGCAAAAGTTCTCCCCCTTCCAAGCAAGTTTCCGGCGTGCTCTGATCCGGCACGCACGAAAAACGCAGCACGGGATTGCCCGGCCGCGCGAATAATCTGTCGTCGGGCCTGTCGGATGGGACTCGAATCGAAGTCCTGCACCAACCCGACGCTGTTCCCTTTTGCAGACAACCGTCTATTGAACCTAGGCGCTTGGCAAAAGTTCCCACCATTTGTAGCTCTTCGAAACGAAAATTTAACAACCGTGACGAGATAAACAGCGTTCTGTCCTCGAAAAGGCTGCGTTGTCGCCGTTTCAGCAAAACCTTGATCCGACGAAGCGCGTCGCTTCCCTGTCGCACTGGTTCCATATTGCCATGAACGCCCGGCTATTGTGCCGATCCCCCCCTCTATATACTAGTGGGCTGCACGGTCGCCTGCCCCCATTGAACCGGATGCCTGGCCCCCACCCCGACCCGGGTCGCTTTGAGCGGAAACCATTCGAATGAGCCAACAGTTTCAACATGATGTTCTGGTAATCGGCAGCGGCGCCGCCGGATTGAGCCTTGCGCTGACATTGCCAGCGAACCTGCGCATAGCAGTGCTGAGCAAAGGCGACCTGGCCAACGGCTCGACGTTCTGGGCCCAGGGCGGCGTCGCCGCCGTGCTGGATGACACGGACACTATCCAATCCCATGTCGACGACACGCTTAACGCCGGCGGCGGGTTGTGCAATCGCGAAGCCGTGCGTTTTACCGTCGAGCACAGTAGGGAAGCCATCCAATGGCTGATCGACCAGGGCGTGCCTTTCACCCGTGACGAGCAATCGGGCACCGAAGATGGCGGCTTTGAATTTCATCTGACACGCGAAGGCGGCCACAGCCACCGACGGATCATCCATGCAGCCGATGCGACCGGCGCGGCAATTTTCAAGACCCTGCTGGCCCAGGCCCGGCAACGGCCGAACATCGAATTGCTGGAACAGCGAGTCGCGATCGACCTGATCACCGAGAAACGCCTCGGCCTGGAAGGTGACCGCTGCCTGGGCGCCTACGTGCTCAATCGGGGCACCGGCGAAGTCGACACCTACGGGGCGCGCTTCGTGATCCTCGCCTCCGGCGGCGCGGCCAAGGTCTATCTCTATACCAGCAACCCCGACGGTGCCTGCGGTGACGGCATTGCCATGGCCTGGCGTTCAGGCTGCCGAGTGGCGAACCTGGAATTCAACCAGTTCCACCCCACTTGCCTGTATCACCCCTTGGCCAAGAGCTTCCTGGTGACCGAGGCACTGCGCGGCGAAGGCGCTCACCTGAAGCTCCCCAACGGCGAACGCTTCATGCAGCGCTTCGATCCTCGCGCCGAACTGGCCCCACGGGACATCGTTGCGCGGGCCATCGACCATGAAATGAAGCGCCTGGGCATCGACTGCGTGTACCTGGACATCAGCCACAAACCCGAAGCCTTCATCAAAAGTCATTTCCCCACGGTGTATGAGCGCTGCCTGGAATTTTCCATCGACATCACCAAGCAGCCGATCCCGGTGGTGCCAGCGGCGCATTACACCTGCGGCGGGGTGATGGTCGACCAGCACGGCCGCACCGATGTACCCGGCCTGTATGCGATTGGCGAAACCAGCTTCACCGGATTGCACGGTGCCAATCGCATGGCCAGCAATTCTCTGCTGGAATGTTTCGTCTATGCCCGCTCGGCGGCGGCGGACATCCTCGATCAGTTGCCGCAGGTTGCCATCCCGACCACCCTGCCTACCTGGGATGCCAGCCAGGTGACCGACTCGGACGAAGACGTGATCATCGCCCACAACTGGGACGAACTGCGGCGCTTCATGTGGGACTACGTCGGCATCGTACGCACCAACAAGCGCCTGCAACGGGCCCAGCATCGGGTGCGTTTGCTGCTCGATGAGATCGATGAGTTCTACAGCAACTATAAAGTCAGCCGCGACCTGATCGAGTTGCGCAACCTGGCGCAGGTGGCGGAACTGATGATTCGCTCAGCCATGGAGCGCAAGGAAAGCCGAGGACTGCACTACACCCTCGACTACCCGGACCTGCTGCCCGAGGCGTTGGACACTATCCTGGTGCCGCCCACCTACGCCGGCTGAACCTGAGCCGGACCCGCAGGCGCCGATGGACATCCGGCGCCAGCGCGTCGCGGGGCACGCACAACGAGCGGACCCACCACTCGCCCCGCAAGCGAAAGCGCAGCACCACAATCATCGGCAATGCCAGGCTGTCCGGCCGCAACTGCACCGCCTGCCAGCCGCCGCCCTCGCTCCAGAGCTGCCAGCCGTCGGCATCGCGACGCAAACCACGAAAAGCCTGGCGATGGCTCAGCAACAGATATCGCGGTAGCACCCAGGCGCCGTGGCCCAGGCACAACATCGAAGCAACGACTGCGAGCCAGGGAGGAATCGAGCACAGAAACAACGAGCCCAAGGCAAACACCTGGGCCAGGAGATAGGCCGCCAGCAGCTGCCGGGAGGCGCGCCAGCGGCACTCGAAGCGGCTACTTGGGCTGGACACGGTCCAGGATCATCCGGACCATGCGCTGCAGTTCCGGATCCTCGGATTCACTGCGTTCCATGAACCAGCCGAACATGTCCTGATCCTCGCATTCGAGCAAACGGACGTAACACGCACGGTCGACTTCATCAAGGTGTGGGTAGACCTCCTTCACGAACGGCACCAGCAGCACGTCAAGCTCAAGCATGCCGCGGCGGCTGTGCCAGTAGAGGCGATTCAGTTCAACATCTTCGACCATGGAGCACTCCTCAAATAGAGCGCAAGTATACAGGCCCGGCCGTAGCGGAACAGACGGCTTTGGTCGGGCGCCTCCGATCCTTTGTGAACTACCCATTTCAAGGGCGTCCCCTTATGATGTCTGCCAGACTTTTTACCCTGCGATGACCCATGGCTGATTCCGCTTTTTTCTGCACCCTGTCCCACGAAGGCGTTCTCGCGGTCCGCGGCGTGGACGCAAGCAAATTCCTGCAAGGCCAATTGACCTGCAACCTCAACTACCTGAGCGACAGCCGGGCCAGCCTCGGCGCCCGTTGCACCCAGAAGGGCCGGATGCAATCGAGCTTCAGGATCCTGCTTGAAGGCGACGGCGTGCTCCTGGCAATGGCCAGCGAATTGCTCGAACCGCAACTGGCGGACCTGAAAAAATACGCAGTTTTCTCCAAATCCAAGCTCACCGACGAGAGCGCCGCATGGGTTCGTTTCGGACTGGAAGGCGCCGATGCCACGCTCACCGACCTGGGCCTGGAACTGCCGGTCGATACTGACAGCCTGGTTCGCCATGAATCCTTGATCGCCATCCGCGTCTCTCCAGGCCGCGCCGAACTCTGGGCTCGCGCTGAACAGGCCGATACGCTGCGCACTCGCCTGAGCGCGAAACTGGCCGAAGGCGATCTCAACCGCTGGCTGCTGGGCCAGGTTCGCGCGGGCATTGGCCAGGTCATGCCGGCTACTCGCGAGCTGTTCATTCCGCAGATGCTCAACCTGCAGGCCGTAGGCGGCGTGAGTTTCAAGAAAGGCTGCTACACCGGCCAGGAAATCGTCGCGCGCATGCAGTACCTCGGCAAGCTCAAGCGCCGGCTGTATCGCCTGCAGCTGGAGGCAGGCGAGCTGCCAGAGCCGGGCACTCCGCTGTTCTCCCCCACTCACGGCAGTTCCATCGGCGAAGTGGTCATTGCTGCCCGCGCCGAACAAAACATTGAACTGCTGGCAGTGTTGCAGGCCGAAGCAGCGGAAGATGGCAATTTGCACATCGGAGCTTTGGAAGGACCCGCGCTACAATTGCTGGACTTGCCTTACGAACTGGACCGCGACCGCGAAATCCAGCGTTGATCGCAACATTTTGTCGCAACACCCTAGAGAACCGAAATGAGCGATTTGGCGGATAAGGTCCAGCGGGATTTGGTGGCGGCCATCGATAATGATGACCTGGTCCTGCCAACATTACCGGAAGTGGCCATGCAGATTCGCCGGGCCGCCGAAGACCCGGAAATCAGCGTCAGCAACCTGAGTAAAGTGATTGGTCGTGACACCGCCCTCTCGGCGCGCCTGATAAAAGTAGTCAACAGCCCCCTGCTGCGTGCCACCCAGGAAGTAACGGACCTGCACACGGCCATCACGCGGTTGGGGGTCAACTACAGCAGCAACCTGGCGATCGGGCTGGTCATGGAGCAGATATTCCACGCTCGCTCCGAAGTGGTTGAGCAAAAGATGCGGGAAGTCTGGCGCAAGAGCCTGGAGATCGCCGGCGTCAGCTATGCGTTATGTCGCAGCTACACGCATCTCAAGCCCGATCAGGCGGCGCTGGGTGGACTGGTCCATCAGATCGGCGTGCTGCCGATCCTGACGTACGCCGAGGACAACAATGAACTGCTGTCGGACCCGGTCAGCCTCAATCACGTCATCGAGACGATCCATCCCGTGCTGGGGGACAAGCTGCTCAGTGTCTGGGAGTTTCCGGAACGGTTGGTGAAGTTGCCGGGGCTGTACCTGGATTTCACCCGAGACTCGAAGCAACTCGATTATGTCGACCTGGTGCAGGTTGCCGCGCTGTACTGCTACAAGGATGCCGACCATCCGCTGAGCAGGATTGACGCGTTCGGGGTTCCAGCGATCAGGAAGCTGGGCATCGACCTGGACAACAAGGACCGCTGCGCGGATATCGAAGAAGCGCGGTCAATGTTTTATTAAGCAGGCCGGGCAATGAATGTGTGCTGGTCACAACCTGTGGCATTCGGCTCGGGCTCATTCTGAGCCAGGAGCAAAACTCACCCGCACCTTCAATCCGCCCTCCTGCCCATCATGCAGGGTGATCTGCGCCAGATGCGCACGGCAGATTTCTCCGACAATTGCCAACCCCAATCCCGAGCCGGCCACTTGCTGGTTGCGCCGATAGAAGCGCTCGAATACCCGTTCCCGCTCAGTCTCGGGAATTCCTGGGCCGTCATCCTCGACTTCCAGTACCGCCGGCGCGGTGACCCGCAGGATCACGTTACCGCCCGAGGGGGTATGGGCCAGGGCATTGTCCACCAGGTTGCTCAGCAGCTCGTTGAGCAAAGTCGGTTCGCCCCGTAACCAGACGGGTTCATCGGCTTCCAGGGCCAACGCAACCCCACGGGCATGGGCCAGTGGCGCCATGGCCATGCCCAGTTCTCGGGCGAGCTGGCTCAGGTCGAGCAACTGTGCACCGCCTTCGGCAATCGCCCGCGCGCCGTTCTCCACCCGCGCCAGCGACAGCAGTTGATTCGCCAGATGGGTCAAGCGATCAGTGCCTTGGGCGGCGGTTTCCAGGGTTTCGCGCCAGGTCGACGGTTCGCTGGCGCGCAAGCCCAGCTCCAGGCGAGCCTTGAGCGCCGCGAGTGGCGTGCGCAGCTCATGGGCGGCGTCGGCAATGAATTGCGCCTGGCGTTCGAACTGGCCGCGCAGCCGTTCGGTGAAATGATTGAGGGCACGTACCAACGGCCACAATTCGTGCTGGACTTCCACCAGCGGCAACGGCCGCAGATCGTCCGGCTGGCGTTCCTCCACAGCCGTGCGCAAGCGTTCCAGCGGGCGCAACGCCGCGCTGACCGCGAACCACACCAGCAACAGCGCGCCCACCGCCAGCATGCCCAGCCGCAACAAGGTATCGGCCATCAAGCTGCGGGCCATGCTGACCCGCGCCTCTTCGGTTTCCGCCACGCGGATTTCCGCCATGCCGTTCATTTCGGGTTCGCTCACGGCCTTGAGCAGGCTCACCACGCGCACATTCTGCCCTTGGTAACTGGCGTTGTAGAAACGTGCCAGCGCCGGGTAATCGTCGGTGCGCGGCGTACCGGGCGGCGGCCCGGGAAGATTCTCGTAGCCGGAGATCAGCTTCTGGTGGATGTCGTTGACTTGATAATAGATACGTCCGGCACTGTCATAGGCGAAGGTGTCCAGAGCGACATAAGGTACGTCCGCGCTGAGGGTACCGTCGCGCTGCGAAAGACCGGCGGCGATGGTTCGGGCCGACGCCAGCAGCGTCCGGTCGTAGGCCGTATCGGCGGCTTCACGACCATTCCAGTAGGCGCTCAGGCCGCTGGCGAGCATCAGTACCACGAGCAACGAAGCAAGGTTGCGAAGTAGCCGCCAGCGCAGGCTGTCGGGCTTATGCATCGCGGTTTTCCAACAGATAGCCCAGCCCGCGGAACGTCACGATTGCCACCGCATGGCCGTCGAGCTTCTTGCGCAGGCGATGGACATAGATTTCGATGGCGTCGGGGCTGGCCTCTTCGTCCAGGCCGAACACCTGGGCTGCCAGTTGTTCTTTGCTCATCACCCGCCCGGGCCGGGCGATCAACGCTTCCAGGACAGCCTGCTCGCGAGAGGTCAGGGTCATCAGTTCCTCGTCGAGGGTAAAGCGCCGGGTGTCCAGGTCGTAGACCAGTCCACCACAGCGCTGCTGCCGCTCGCCACCCAATACGCTACGGCGCAGCAGTGCCTTTACCCGCGCCTCAAGCTCGGTGAGTTCGAAAGGTTTGGCCAGGTAATCGTCGGCGCCGAGGTTCAGGCCATGGACCCGATCCTTGACGTCGCTGCGAGCGGTCAGCATCAGCACCGGCAGCGTCTTGCCCCGCGCCCGCAAGCGCGCCAGCACCTCGAAGCCGTCCATGCGCGGCAGCCCGACATCAAGGACCGCCACCGCGTATTCCTCGCTGCTCAAGGCCAGATCGGCGGCCACCCCGTCGTGCAGCACATCCACCGTCAACCCTGTGCTCTTGAGGGCCTGGGCGACACTTTCGGCGAGCTGCAGATGGTCTTCGACGAGCAGGACACGCATGGGATTTTCCTCGATTCAGGGATGGTCGGGGCCATTCTTTGGCGCGGAGTTTACAGCCGCATCCGCCACTGTGAAGCTCAAAATCATCCTGGCAGCTTTTGAAAGGTTAGCGAAAGGTTGGGCCGCTAGAGTCGCTCCACGGACAGTTTCGACTGCCGGTCGCGAAACACATCGCGAAACGAAAAACGCCTCGAAGCGTTTTCGCCGAATAAAAACAATAAGCGGAGTATTCATCATGCTGTCCATACAGCTTCTGGCTTCAACGCCCACCCGCCATTCCTGCCCCAACCAGACTACCCTTGCCTGTGCCGCTGCGCAGACCGAACTGCCGCGTCTTTGAAACGCGTTTGCGGATCTGCACCGTACATGTTCTGCGAAGCCTGACTTGAAACACACAACAACAACTCCTGTGGAGACAAAAATGAACCTATCACTGCGCAAAGTAGCCTTGGCCGCCGGATGCCTGATGTTCGCCGGGCAATTGCTCGCCGCGGACCCATCCAAAGAGCCGAAGCGCCCGGAATGCATCGCACCCGCTGCCCCTGGCGGCGGTTTCGACCTGACCTGCAAACTGGCGCAAAGCGCGCTGGTCAACGAAAAACTGCTGACCAAGCCGATGCGCGTCACTTACATGCCCGGCGGTGTCGGCGCGGTGGCCTACAACGCAGTGGTCGCACAACGCCCGGCCGACGCCGGCACGCTGGTGGCCTGGTCCAGTGGCTCGTTGCTGAACCTGGCGCAAGGCAAGTTTGGCCGTTTTGACGAAACCAATGTGCGCTGGCTCGCTGCCGTCGGCACCAGCTATGGCGCCATCGCCGTGAAAAGCGATTCGCCCTACAAAAACCTCGACGATCTGGTACAGGCCCTGAAGAAAGATCCGGGCTCGGTGGTGATCGGTTCCGGCGGTACCGTCGGCAGCCAGGACTGGATGCAGACCGCTTTGATTGCCAAGGCCGCCGGCATCGACCCGCGCAAACTGCGCTACGTGGCCCTTGAAGGCGGCGGTGAAATCGCGACCGCCCTGCTCGGTGGCCATATCCAGGTGGGCAGTACCGACATCTCCGACTCCATGCCACACATCCAGAGCGGCGACATGCGTTTGCTGGCGGTGTTCTCTGATAAACGCCTGGACGAGCCGGAGATGAAAGACATCCCGACCGCCGTGGAACAAGGCTACGACATCCGTTGGCCGGTAGTACGTGGCTTCTACCTGGGCCCGAAAGTCACCGATGCAGAATACGAATGGTGGAAAAACGCCTTTGACAAGCTGCTGGCTTCCGAAGAGTTCGCCAAGCTGCGCGACCAACGGGAACTGTTCCCGTTCGCCATGACCGGTCCGGAGCTGGACGCCTACGTGAAGAAGCAAGTGGCCGACTACAAGATGCTGGCCAAAGAATTCGGCCTGATCCAGTAATCGCCTCTGTTCTCGCGGCGGCACCGACACAGTCGGCGCCGCCCAGGAGTTAGTCATGCTCGTCATCCAACGTATTATTGCCGCGGTGCTGCTGCTGGCCTGCATCGGCCTGGCACTGATGGCCTGGCCCTATCAGGCAGCCTTTTCCTATGAACCGGTTGGCCCGCGTGCCTTTCCCCTGCTGATACTCGGGCTGATGGGGCTGGCGCTGCTGTACATGCTGTTTCGTCCCACGCCTGTCGTACACAGCGAAGACGATCCGCACCTGGACCGTGAAACCCTGCAGAAGATCGGTATCTGCGTGGCGCTCCTGCTGGTATTCGCCGGGACCTTCGAGCCCTTGGGATTCATCCTCGCCAGCATTCTGATCGGCGTGCCGATGGCACGTCTGTACGGCGGCCGCTGGGTGCCGAGCGTGGTGATCATCAGCCTCATGGCCATTGGTCTTTATCTGTTGTTCGACAAGCTGATGGACGTGCCGCTGCCCCTGGGCCTGCTCGGCGTCCTGGAGAATTGATATGGATACCCTGAATTATCTCGGCCAGGGTTTTGGCGTTGCGCTGACGCCGTACAACCTCGTCACCGCGTTGAGCGGCACGCTGATTGGCACCGTGGTCGGCCTGCTGCCGGGCCTGGGGCCGATCAACGGCGTGGCGCTGCTGATCCCGATTGCCTTTGCCCTGGGCCTGCCGCCGGAATCGGCGCTGATCCTGCTGGCGGCGGTGTACCTGGGCTGCGAGTACGGCGGACGTATCAGCTCGATCCTGCTTAACATCCCCGGTGAAGCCTCCACCGTGATGACCACCCTGGACGGCTACCCGATGGCCCGCCAAGGCCTGGCCGGGGTGGCGTTGTCGCTGTCGGCGTGGAGTTCGTTCATCGGCGCGTTCATTGCCACCTGCGGCATGGTGTTGTTTGCGCCACTGCTGGCCAAATGGGCGATCGCCTTCGGACCGGCGGAATATTTCGTCCTGATGGTGTTTGCCATTGTCTGCCTCGGCGGCATGGCCGGTGACCGGCCGCTCAAGACCTTCATCGCTGCGCTGATCGGGCTGTTCCTGTCTTGCGTCGGCATCGATGCGAACAGCGGCGTGTACCGTTTTACGGGTGACAACATTCATTTGACCGATGGCATCCAGTTCGTCGTGCTGGTGCTGGGCCTGTTCTCCATCAGCGAGATTCTGTTGCTGCTGGAAAAAACCCATCGCGGCCAGGAAGCGGTGAAAGCCACCGGGCGGATGATGTTCAACTTCAAGGAAGCGGCCTCGGTGTTCTGGGTGAACATCCGCTGCGGCGTGCTCGGTTTCATCATGGGCGTATTGCCTGGCGCGGGCGCGACACTGGCCAGTGCCGTGGCCTACATGACCGAAAAACGCATGGCTGGAGCCAGTGGGACGTTCGGCCAGGGCGACAAGCGTGGCCTCGCGGCGCCGGAAACCGCCATCGGCGGCGCGGCCTGCGGCGCGCTGGTGCCGATGCTGACCCTCGGCGTCCCAGGTTCAGGCACCACGGCGGTAATGATCGGCGCGCTGTCGCTCTATAACATCACACCCGGCCCGCTGCTGTTCCAGCAACAGCCGGACATCGTCTGGGGCCTGATCGCTTCGTTGTTCGTCGCCAACGTCATGCTGGTGATCCTCAACATCCCGATGATTCGTATCTTCACCCGCATCCTGGCCGTGCCGAACTGGGCGCTGGTACCGGTCATCGCGATCATCACCGGGATCGGCGTTTACGCCGTGCACGCGACCACATTCGACCTGTTCCTGATGATCGGCATCGGCATCTTCGGTTACATCCTGCGCAAGCTGGATTTCCCGCTGTCGCCCGTGCTGCTGGGCTTCATCCTTGGCGGTCTGATGGAGCAGAACCTGCGTCGTGCATTGTCGATTTCCAACGGCGCGTTGGAAATCCTCTGGTCCAGCCCGATCACCTTCGGCTGCTGGGTCCTGACGGCAATCATGTTGTTCCTGCCGCTGCTGCGCATCTGGCGTCGTCGCAGTGCCCAGCGTCGTGCCCTGGCCAATGTCTGAGGCGACAACTTTCAGACAATGGTGGGGAACACCGCTGGTCGGTCTGGCCGGCGGTTATCTGGCCAGCCTGATCGGCTGGCCCTTGCCCTGGATGGTCGGCTCGCTGTTGGCGATCATCCTGGTGCGCTGTCTCACTCCCTGGCAACTGATGGAAATCCCCGGCGGCCGCAAATGCGGCCAATGGGTGGTGGGCATCGGTATCGGCCTGCACTTCACGCCGGTAGTGATGGAACAGGTCCTCAGCCACTTCGGCCTGATCTTCTTCGGCGCGCTGATCACCAGCGTGTCCAGCATCGTGAGTGTCTGGCTGATGCGCCGCACCGGCGAAGACCGCGCCACGGCCTTTTTCTCCAGCATGCCGGGCGGTTCCGGCGAGATGGTCAACCTCGGCGCCCGCAATGGCGCGATGCTCAGCCATGTTGCCGCGGGCCAGAGCCTGCGCGTGTTGGTGGTGGTGTTGTGCGTGCCGGCTGCCTTCAAATATCTGCTCGGTGACGGCACGCCGGTGCAACACGCCACGGCGGTGGACTGGTTGTGGCTGGCGGTTCTGTTTCCGGCGGGTGCCCTGCTCGCCTGGATCTGGGAGCGCTTGCGCCAACCCAATCCATGGCTGTTCGGGCCCTTGTTGGTCAGCGCGGCGGTGAGCATCGGCTGGGACCTGCACATCGGCCTGCCCGACGGCGGCAGCCAGATCGGCCAATGGCTGATCGGCAGCGGCCTGGGCTGTCATTTCAACCGGCAGTTCTTCCGCCGCGCACCGTCGTTCATGGGTCGTACCTTGATTGGCACGGTGCTGACCATGCTGATCGCCACGCTTGCGGCCCTGGGCCTGAGCACCTGGACCCACCTGGACTTGCGCTCGCTGACCCTGGGCATGATGCCCGGCGGCATCGCCGAAATGAGCCTGACGGCGGAGACCCTGCAACTGTCGGTGCCGTTGGTGACGGCGCTGCAGGTGATGCGGTTGCTGTTCGTGCTGTTTCTGGCGGAGCCGTTGTTCAGGTATTGGGTTCGCAGGCCGGATCCGGACTTGTAGACCGGGGTTGCCCTCTTCGCGAGCAGGCTCGCTCCCACATGGGATTTGTGTTTGTCCTCAAACCCCTGTGGGAGCGAGCCTGCTCGCGAAGGGGCCCTTATTGCCGACCACTAAACCGACGGCAACCGCCAATCGATCGGCTGCTCGCCATGCTGCTGGAGAAACTTGTTGGTCCGGCTGAAATGCCCGCAGCCGATAAAGCCCCGATGGGCTGACAGCGGTGACGGGTGGACCGAGGTCAACACCAGATGCTTGGTCGCATCGATCAGCTTCTGCTTGCTCTGGGCATGAGCGCCCCACAGCAGGAACACCAGGTGCGGCTGGTGTTCGCTGACCACTTCGATGACCTTGTCGGTAAAGTGCTGCCAGCCTTTTTTAGCGTGGGCATTGGCATTGGCGCGCTCCACGGTCAAGGTCGTGTTGAGCAACAACACACCCTGGTCGGCCCAGCTCTGCAGATAGCCATGGTTGGGGATATCGATGTTCAGGTCGCGCTTCAATTCCTTGTAGATGTTCACCAGCGACGGCGGCGTCGGCACGCCCGGCTGCACCGAAAAGCACAAGCCATGGGCCTGGCCAGGGCCGTGGTACGGGTCCTGGCCGAGGATCACCACCTTGACCTTGTCCAGCGGCGTGGAATTGAGTGCATTAAAAATCAGCGGGGCCGGCGGATAGATTTCCTTGCCGGCGGCGTATTCACTGCGCAGGAACTCGCGCAACTCCGCCATGTACGGCTGGTCGAACTCGGCACGCAGTGCCTGCTTCCAGCTGGGTTCGAGTTTGATACGGTCGTCAGCGGTCATGGTTGCACCCGGTAGAAACAATGGGCGCACCCTAGGAAAGCCTACAGGGCTTGTCAATTGATCTGACGTCAATCCGGCACTTTCCCCCACAGCAGTCATACTGATCATTCAATTTTCCGATCGAGGTCACGATGAATCTGCACTTCGAAGAACTGACCGGCATCAACGGGGCGCGCCTGGGCGTCGCCACCCTGGATGCCGAAAAATCCTTGAACGCCCTTTCCCTGCCGATGATCAACGCCCTGCGCGATCGCCTCGACGCCTGGGCCCGGGAATCGCAGATTGTCTGTGTGCTGTTGCGCGGCAATGGTGCCAAGGCCTTCTGCGCCGGTGGCGAGGTGCGCAGCCTGGTCGAAGCGTGTCGCGCCCACCCCGGCGAAGTGCCGCCGCTGGCTGCGCAGTTTTTCGCTGCCGAATACCGGTTGGACTTCAACCTGCACACGTATCCGAAACCGTTGATCTGCTGGGGGCATGGCTATGTACTGGGCGGCGGCATGGGCCTGCTGCAAGGCGCCAGCACGCGAATTGTCACGCCGAGCAGCCGCCTGGCGATGCCAGAAATCAGCATCGGCTTGTATCCGGACGTCGGCGCCAGTTGGTTCCTGTCGCGCCTGCCGGGCAAGCTTGGCCTGTTCCTCGGCCTTACCGGCGCCCACATGAACGCCAGGGATGCCATCGATCTGGGTCTGGCCGATCGCTTTCTGCTCGATGAGCAGCAGGATGACCTGATCGAAGGCTTGTTGCAGCTTAACTGGCAAGAACAGACCGAGATGCAGCTCAACAGCCTGCTCAAGGCTCTACAGCAAGAAGCACTGCCGCAACAACCCGAAGCCCAATGGTTGCCGCGTCGGCAGCAAATCGATGAGTGGCTGGATGTCAGCGACGTGCGCTGCGCCTGGAAAGCCCTCAGCCTGCTGGTGGATCATCCGGACCCATTGATCGCCCGGGCAGCCAGGACCATGACCGAAGGCTCGCCGCTGACGGCGCACCTGGTCTGGGAGCAGATCAGCCGCGCCCGCCCTTTGTCATTGGCCGGGGTGTTCCGCATGGAATACACCTTGAGCCTCAACTGCTGTCGCCATCCGGAATTCAGCGAAGGCGTGCGGGCGCGGTTGATCGACAAGGACCACAAGCCGCGCTGGCATTGGCCGGATATCAATCATGTGCCGCAAGCGGCGGTCGAGGCGCATTTCCATAAGGTATGGGAGGGGCGGCATCCGTTGGCGGATTTGTCCAGCGAATAACGGACCTGCTTTTGGTGGGCATACCTTTGGTGGAACCCGCTCCCACAGGGTTTAGAGGGTTAGCTTTACAGGCACAAAAAAAGCGGCGCTCAATGCGCCGCTTTTTGCTGCCGATCCGTCAGCGATGACCGCCCCGTCCGTCATGACCACGTCCATCATGGCCACGTCCCCGATGATCATGCCCACGGTCACGTCCGCCCCGGCCGCGACGGTCGTCATTCCAGCCGCCCCGGTCCCGGCCGTCCCAACCGCCCCGATGCGGATAGGGGCGATACGCCGCTCGCGGTGGCGAGTAATAGCGTGGGCCATGCTGGTAGTAGCGTGGAGCAGAGTAATAACGCGGCGCCGGCTGGTAGTACCGTGGTGGTGCGTAATAGCCACGCGGTGCCGAGTAGTAACTTCCACCGCCGCTGTAATAGACCGGCGCCGGTGAGGTGTAGACCTCGGAACGGTAGTAGCTGGAGCCTCCGTCGGAGTAAGGCACGCAGGCCGAAAGAGTCAAACCGAGAAACGCAATGAGCAGCAGTCGTCGATACATGGCGGCCTCCTGGACCGCGGATGGGCCACATCAGCGACGCTGACGGGCGGCAGTCATCTATTGGGTGACTGACGATTAATCTGACAGCGAAATCGGAATCTGGTGCGACGTTGCAATAACTCGAAACATGTAGCCTTTTGCTTCATTGCGGTGCGCCACGGCACCACAACAACGCATGAATCCGCTTGAGGTACGCGCCTTCCTGGCATGCGGTCGCTCTGGACCGGGGCTTGCGCGTACTTGGCACGGCTCTCGCTTTAACGAACCTTGTGCAGGAGTCATCACAGGTTCGCGGCACCACAATTTGCAATGGCTGACTAGGGTTCCGGCTCGCCTCTGGCGAGTGGCTGGTCCGAGAGTTGGCGACCTCCAGTTGAGGTTACACGGCGGGACAAAAGCCCGGGAGACAAGCCACCGTTCGCGGTGCCGCGTTGCTCCTGTCCGCCCTTGATCAACTGGAGAACCACCATGCTCAAGCTTCGTCTGTCCTCACTGCTCCTCGCCGCGCTTGCGGCCTTCGCGAGCATCCCATCCCACGCCGCGCCCAAGGACCATTTCAGCGTCTGCTGGACCATCTATGCCGGCTGGATGCCCTGGGAATACGCCGGCAGCCAGGGCATCGTCGACAAATGGGCGAAGAAATACGGCATCACTATCGATGTCGTGCAGCTCAACGATTACGTCGAATCCATCAACCAGTACACCGCCGGTCAGTTCGATGGCTGCACCATGACCAACATGGATGCCCTGACCATTCCCGCCGCCGGCGGCGTGGACAGCACCGCACTGATCGTCAGTGACTTCTCCAACGGCAACGACGGCATCGTCCTCAAGGGCGAGGGCAAGAAAGTCGCCGACCTCAAGGGCATGGACGTCAATCTGGTGGAATTGTCGGTGTCCCACTACCTCTTGGCTCGGGCCCTGGATTCGGTCGGCCTCGCCGAGAAAGACCTGAAAGTCGTCAACACCTCCGACGCCGATATTTCTGCCGCCTTCAACACCGACGAGGTCAAGGCCGTCACGACATGGAACCCGATGCTCTCGGACATCAAGGCCCAGCCGGGTGTCAGCGAAGTATTCAACTCCAGCCAGATCCCAGGCGAAATCATGGACATGATGGTGGTCAACACTCAGACCCTCAAAGACAACCCGGCACTGGGCAAGGCACTGACCGGCGCCTGGTTCGAAGTGGTGGCGCTGATGAACGCCAGGAACGCAGCCGCCAATGCCGCGCTGGAACACATGGCCAAGGCGTCGGGTACTGATCTCAAAGGTTTCCAGGCGCAACTGGACACTACCAAGCTGTTCGCCACCCCCAAGGAAGCCCTCGCCTTCGCCACCAGCGAGCAACTGCCCGCCACCCTGCGCAAGGTCGCCGAGTTCTCGTTCCGCCACGGTCTGCTGGGGGAAGGCGCCAAGGATGCCGACGCTGTGGGCATGGCGTTCGCCAATGGCGTGACCCTGGGCGACAAAACCAACCTCAAGCTGCGCTTCGACCCCACCTACGTGCAACTGGCCGCCGACGCCAAGTTGTAGGACCGGAGGACTGGCATGCGCCTGATCAACCGCTACCCCGATCGCCCCAGCCGCTTGTTGCTGGTGATCCTGCCATTTGCGCTGGTGCTGTTTGCCTACTTCATGGGCTCGGCGGAACGGCTGACAGACAACCCCAACGACAAGCTGCTGCCCAGCGCTGTGCAGATGGTCGATGCAGTCAAACGCCTGGCCTTTACCGCCGACGCTCGCAGCGGCGATTACCTGCTCTGGCAGGACACCGCTTCGAGTCTGCGCCGGTTGGCGATCGGCCTGGGCATCAGCGCCCTGGCCGGGCTGTGCCTGGGCATCGCCGCCGGCACGCTGCCGCTGTTCGGCGCGCCGTTGTCGCCGCTGCTCACCGTGGTGTCGATGGTGCCGCCATTGGCGATCCTGCCGATCCTGTTCATCGTCTTCGGCCTGGGGGAGTTGTCCAAGGTGATGCTGATCGTCATCGGCATCACCCCGTGCCTGGCTCGCGACCTGGAGCAGCGTGCCCGGGAAATTCCGCCTGAGCTATTGATCAAGGCCCAGACGCTGGGTGCCTCGACCTGGACCCTGATGTTGCGCGTGGTGCTGCCGCAATTGCTGCCGCGCCTGTTGATTTCCCTGCGGCTGATGCTGGGTTCAGCCTGGCTGTTCCTGATCGCTGCCGAAGCCATCGCTTCCACCGATGGGCTGGGCTATCGGATTTTCCTCGTGCGTCGTTACCTGGCGATGGATGTGATCCTGCCCTACGTGGTGTGGATCACCCTGCTCGCCTGGCTGATGGACTGGGGCCTCAAGCGCCTGACCCGCCGAGCATTTCCCTGGTACGAGGGGGCGAAGGCATGAGCTTCATTACCGTGAACAACGTCTGGCAGCAGTATGCCGATCAAGTGGTGCTCGAGCGCTTGAACCTGAGCGTTGCCGAGGGTGAGTTCTGCACCCTGGTGGGTGCCTCGGGTTGCGGCAAGTCGACTTTCCTGCGGCTGCTGCTGGGCCAGGAACGCGCCAGCCGCGGCCAGATCCTGCTGGACGGCGAGCCTTTGGCGGGCGAGCCGGATGCCAGCCGTGGAGTGGTGTTCCAGCGTTACTCGGTATTCCCGCACCTGACGGTACTGGACAACGTCGCCCTCGGCCTGGAATTGCCGCGCTCGCCGCTGCTGGGGCGTCTGTTCGGCGGCGCCAAACGCCAGGCCCGCGAAGACGCCGCACAACTGCTGGACAAAGTCGGCCTCGGCCACGCGCTGGACAAATACCCTGCGCAGCTCTCCGGCGGCATGCAGCAACGGCTGGCCATCGCCCAGGCGCTGATCATGAAGCCGCGGGTGTTGTTGCTCGACGAACCCTTCGGCGCCCTCGACCCCGGCATTCGCAAAGACATGCATGCCCTGCTGCTGGAACTCTGGCGGGAAACCCGGCTGACCGTGTTCATGGTGACCCATGACCTGTCCGAAGGTTTCAGCCTTGGCACCCGCCTGCTGGTGTTCGACAAGGTTCGTGTCGATCCCCATGCCCCCGGCGCCTATGGCGCACGCATCACCTACGACATCCCACTGAACAGCGACCGCCGCACCGCCCGTGCCGCCGTCGACGCCCTGCCTGCCGAACTGGCCGGCACGTTGCGTATCGCTTGAAAGGAGAAATTCGATGACCGATTCGATCCAGCTGTTTCCCCCCTTCGCCGAAGAATTGCTGCCCGGTGGCGGCCATCGCTCGTTCGTCCTCAAGCGAGGCCAGTTGCTGCGCCTGACCGATGTGCGTGGCGGTGCCAACGTGAGCCTTACCTTGCTCAATGCCAACGAAAAAACCGAGCGCCTGAACCTGCCGGACAGTCTGAAATGCCAACACACCGCCAAGCTCACCGCCGGTCATTGCCTGTACTCGGACATGGGCCGGGTATTGGCGGCAATCACTGCGGATACCTGTGGCTGGAGCGATAGTTTTGGCGGCGTGCTCTGCGCCGAGGAAGTCGCTGAAAAGTATGGTCAGGGCCGTTACCAGGAACTGCGCAACGGCTTCTTCCGCAACGGCACCGACAACCTGTTGGTAGAACTGGGCAAATGGGGGTTGGGTCTGTCCGACCTGCTGATGACCCTCAACCTGTTCAGCCGGGTCGATGTCGACGAGGCCGGCCACTTCCACTTCGTGGAGGGCAACTCCAAGGCCGGTGACTACATCGAGCTGTACGCACCGATGGACACCCTGGTGGTGCTGACCGCGCTGCAACATCCGATGGACCCGAACCCGCTATACGCGCCGCAGCCGCTCAAACTCAGCTGGATGAACGCCAACCCCAGCGTCGCCGAACACTGCCGCCAATCGCGCCCGGAAAACCAGCGCGGCTTCATCAACACCGACCGCCTGTTCGCCTGAGGATCGTCGCCATGTCACTCGCCATCGCCACTGCACACAAGCAACCCGAGACCGCCGTCTACCGTTCCACGATTCCCGCCGGCGAACCCTGGCTGACCGAGGTCAAGGCCGGCCAGACCCTGCGCATCCTCGACCTGGAAGGCAACCAGGCGGTCGATACGTTGTTCTACAGCCTGGCCAACCCCAAGGAACGCTACGACGTGCAACGCACACTGCGCCGGCAGAACAGCGTCTACCTGAGCACCGGCAGCGTGCTGTATTCCAACCTTGGCCGCCCGATGCTGACCATCGTCGAGGACACCTGCGGGCGCCACGACACCCTCGGCGGCGCCTGCGCGCAGGAAAGCAACACCGTGCGCTACGCCCTGGAAAAACGCTACATGCACAGCTGCCGCGACAATTACCTGCGGGCCTGCGCCCACGACGGTCGACTGGGCAAGGGTGACATCGGACCGAACATCAATTTCTTCATGAACGTGCCGGTGACCGCCGACGGCGGCCTGACTTTCGAAGACGGGATCTCGGCGCCGGGCAAATACGTCGACCTGCGGGCCGAGATCGATGTGATCGTGTTGATCTCCAACTGCCCGCAACTGAACAACCCGTGCAACGCCTACAACCCTACCCCTGCGGAGCTGCTGATATGGAACTGAAACTCATGCGCCTGCGCCACTGGCTATTCGCGCTGTGCCAGAGCCGGTCGGGGCAGTGCATCAAATAACGCCTTGGTCTCCTGTGGGAGCGAGCCTGCTCGCGAAGGCGTCGGATCAGTCAGCCTTCATGCGGTTGATGTACCGTTTTCGCGAGCAGGCTCGCTCCCACACAGAGGTTGTGTGGTGTTCGAAGGTATCCGCCCACGGGGACGACCCCGTCGGCCATCGAAAACTGCGGGACGGCCCGCATCCCGATTCAGGCTGACATTGCGGCCTGAGGGGTAAATGCCATGTTCGAAAAAATCCTGATTGCCAACCGTGGCGCCATCGCCTGCCGCATCCTGCGGACCCTGCGCGAGCTGGACGTCAAAGGCGTCGCGGTTTACTCCCAGGCCGACGCAGCCAGCCTGCACATCCTTCAGGCCGACGAAGCCCACTGCCTGGGCGAAGGCGCGGCGGCGGGCACCTACCTGGCGGTGGACAAGCTCCTGGCGATCGCCCGGGACAGCGGCGCGACCGCGATCCATCCCGGCTACGGTTTTCTCTCGGAAAACGCCGCTTTCGCACAAGCTTGCGAGGCCGCCAACATTGCCTTCATCGGCCCGACACCGGAGCAGTTGCGAGTGTTCGGACTCAAGCACACCGCACGCGCCCTGGCTCGCCAGCACGGCGTGCCCCTGCTCGAAGGCACGGAGCTGCTTGACAGCCTGGATGCCGCGCTACTGGCCGGCGCGCAGGTCGGCTACCCGGTCATGCTGAAAAGCACGGCGGGCGGCGGCGGAATCGGCATGCGCGTATGCCGCAGCGCCGCTGAATTGAGCGAGTCCTTCGAAGCGGTCAAACGCCTCGGGCAGAACAATTTCAGCGACGCCGGCGTGTTCATCGAGAAGTACATCGAACGGGCGCGGCACCTTGAGGTTCAAGTGTTCGGCGACGGCCAGGGCCAGGTGATCGCCTTGGGCGTGCGCGACTGCTCGGTGCAGCGGCGCAACCAGAAAGTCATCGAAGAAACCCCGGCGCCCAACCTGCCCGAGGGCATGGCCGACGCGCTTTGCGCGGCCGCGATCAAGCTGGCCCAGGCGGTCGACTACCGCAGCGCCGGCACCGTGGAGTTTGTCTATGACAGTGACGCCGGGCGCTTCTATTTCCTGGAAGTGAACACGCGCCTGCAAGTGGAGCATGGCGTCACCGAGCAGGTATGGGGCGTGGACCTGGTGCGCTGGATGGTGCAATTGGCCGCCGGAGAACTGCCGTCACTGAGCGAGCTGAGCCAAGGGCTGAAAGCCGAGGGCCACGCGATCCAGGCGCGCCTGTATGCCGAGGACCCAGGCCGGGATTTCCAGCCGAGCCCGGGGCTGCTGACTGCGGTGGAATTTGCGCAGGCCAACGGCAAGGAACTGCGCATCGACACCTGGGTCGAGGCCGGTTGCCAGATCCCGCCCTACTTCGATCCGATGATCGCCAAAGTCATTCGCTGGGCGCCGACCCGCGAGCAGGCACGCCTGGGCCTGCATCAAGCGCTGGACGAAAGCCTGCTCTATGGCGTGGAAACCAACCGTGTCTACCTGCAACAGATCCTGCTCGACGCGCCCTTCGCCGATGGCCAGCCCTGGACCCGCTGCCTGGAGACCCTGGCCTACCGCGCCAACACCGTCGAAGTGCTCAGCCCCGGCACTCAGACCAGCGTTCAGGATTACCCCGGTCGCCTCGGTTATTGGGCGGTGGGCGTGCCGCCGTCGGGACCGATGGACAGCCGTTCGTTGCGCCTGGGCAATCGCCTGCTGGGCAACGAGGAAGGTGCGGCGGCCTTGGAAATCACCATGAGCGGGCCGCTGCTGCGCTTCAACTGCGCTGCGCGAGTGGCGGTGACCGGCGCAGAAATCGCCCTGACGCTGGACGGCGAAACGGTGCCGATGGACACCCCGCTGTCGATCGGTGCAGGGTCCACCCTCGCCATCGGCACGATTACTGGCGCCGGGGCGCGGAGTTATCTGTGTGTGCATGGCGGCTTGCAGGTACCGGATTACCTGGGCAGCAAAAGTACCTTCACCCTCGGCCAGTTCGGCGGCCACGGCGGGCGAGCACTGTGCACCGGCGACGTGCTGCACCTGGCTGCGTTGGATCAGCACGTCGTGATGCCGTCGATCGAAGAGCCGCCCCTGGTGTTGCCAGCCGTGCGGCAGATCCGTGTGATCTACGGTCCCCACGGCGCGCCGGAATATTTCACCGAGCGCTACATCCAGACGTTCTTCGACACCGCCTGGGAAGTGCATTTCAACTCCAGCCGAACCGGCGTGCGGCTGATCGGGCCGAAGCCGGAATGGGTACGTGCCGACGGCGGCGAAGCGGGCCTGCACCCGTCCAATATCCATGACAACCCGTACGCCATCGGCGCGGTGGACTTCACCGGTGACATGCCGGTCATCCTCGGCCCCGACGGCCCGAGCCTGGGGGGCTTCGTCTGCCCCGTGACGGTGATCGAGGCGGACCTGTGGCAATTGGGGCAACTCAAGGCGGGGGACAAGGTGCGGTTTGTGCCGGTGGACCTGAAGACTGCCCGCGCATTGGCAATGGATTTCCCCCGTGGCGAGGGAGCTTGCTCCCGCTCGAGTGCGCAGCGCTCGCCAGACAATATTCCTGGCGCTGAAAATTTGGGGCCGCTGCGCGACCCAGCGCGAGCAAGCTCGCTCGCCACAGGTTTGGGAATTACACAGACATTGATGTCGCCCGTGGTTTTGGACATCGGCCAGGACGACACCCGCCTGGTCGCGCGGCTGTCCGGCGACACCCATCTGCTGCTTGAAATCGGCGCTCCCGAACTGGACCTGGTGCTGCGTTTTCGCGCACACGCCTTGATGCAGGCCCTGGAGCAAAAACACCTGCAAGGGGTGATCGACCTCACGCCGGGCATTCGCTCGCTGCAAGTGCATTACCAGCCCGAACAATTACCCTTGGCCGATCTGCTGGCCATCGTCGCCGGCGAGTGGGACGCCGTCTGCGCCGCGCAAGACTTGCAGGTGCCGTCGCGCATCGTCCATCTGCCGCTGTCCTGGGACGATCCGGCCTGCCAGCTGGCGATCGAAAAGTACATGACCACCGTGCGCAAGGACGCGCCCTGGTGCCCGAGCAACCTGGAGTTCATCCGGCGCATCAACGACCTGCCCAACCTCGACGAAGTACAACGCACGGTGTTCGATGCCAGCTATCTGGTGATGGGCCTCGGCGATGTCTACCTCGGCGCGCCGGTCGCCACGCCGCTGGATCCGCGGCACCGGCTGGTGACCACCAAATACAACCCGGCCCGCACCTGGACCGCGGAAAATTCGGTGGGCATCGGCGGCGCCTATCTGTGCGTGTACGGCATGGAAGGCCCCGGCGGCTATCAGTTCGTCGGCCGCACGTTGCAGATGTGGAATCGTTATCGGGACGTCGCCGCATTTGACGGCAAGCCCTGGCTGCTGCGCTTCTTCGACCAGATCCGCTTCTACCCGGTCAGTGCCGATGAACTGCTGCGCATCCGTCGGGATTTCCCGTTGGGCCGCTTCGACCTGGCGATCGAACACAGCCAACTCAACCTCGCTGATTACCAGCGCTTCCTGGCCCGGGAAGCGGACAGCATCGACGCGTTCCGCGAGCAGCAACAAGGCGCCTTCCGTGCCGAGCGCGAGCGCTGGATCGCCAGTGGCCAGGCGCATTTCGACAGCGAGGAACCGGCAACCGCGCCGAGCGAAGATTCAGTGCTGGACGAGGGCCAACTGAGCGTCGACAGCCACATCGCCGGCAACCTCTGGCAGGTCCAGGTGGAGGCGGGTGCGCGGGTCGCCGCGGGTGACGTGCTGGTGATTCTGGAGTCCATGAAAATGGAAATCCCGGTGCTTGCGCCCATCGCCGGCGTGGTCCGAGAAGTGCGCGTCCAGCCCGGTTCAGCGGTGCGCGCCGGGCAACGCGTGGTGGTGCTGGAACGTGACTGAACTCAATCAAAGGATTAACGCCATGAACCTCTCTCTGCGCCTGGACAACCTGCGCGACGCCTACCGCAAGGGTGAAACCACACCGCGTCAGCTGCTGTTGGCCCTGCGGGAAAAAGCCGCTGCGCTCAACCCGGACTATCACCTGTTCATCCACCTGCTCTCGCCCGAGGAACTCGAACCTTACCTTTCGGCACTGGAAAACCGCGACCTGGAAAGCCTGCCGTTGTATGGCGTGCCATTCGCGATCAAAGACAACATCGACCTGGCTGGCATTCCCACCACCGCCGCCTGCCCGGCGTTTGCCTACGTGCCGCAACGTT
This sequence comes from Pseudomonas sp. R3-56, assembly GCF_051132075.1. Classification (NCBI taxonomy): domain Bacteria; kingdom Pseudomonadati; phylum Pseudomonadota; class Gammaproteobacteria; order Pseudomonadales; family Pseudomonadaceae; genus Pseudomonas; species Pseudomonas sp. R3-56. Next base: position 4,688,651 of record NZ_CP071657.1, read on the forward strand.
CGGCGAGCATCGTCGAGCAATTGCTGGCGCTGGGTGCGGTTCCTGTTGGCAAGACCAACCTCGACCAGTTCGCCACTGGCCTCAACGGTACCCGCACGCCCTACGGGGCTTGCCGCAACAGCGTGCTGGCCGACTACCCGGCGGGCGGCTCCAGCGCCGGCTCGCCGCTGGCGGTGGCCCTGGGCGTGGCCAGCTTTGCCCTGGGCACCGACACCGCCGGTTCCGGCCGCGTGCCTGCGGCGCTGAACAACCTGGTGGGGTTAAAAGCCACCAAGGGCCTGCTCTCCACCGCAGGCGTGGTGCCAGCCTGCCGTACGCTGGACTGCGTGACCACATTCACCGCGACGGCGCGCGAAGCCAGCCAGCTGTTGGCATTGACTGCGCGTCTCGACCCGCGCGACGAATACAGCCGCCCCAACCCGCAATGGAACGACGGCGCGGCGTTCGGCGCACCACGACGTTTTCGCTTCGGCGTGCCCCGCCGGCAAGACCTGGAGTTTTTCGACTGCGACGAAGGCCCACGGCTGTTCGCCGATGCCATCGAGCGCCTCGAACACCTGGGCGGCGAAGCTGTCGAGTTGGACTTGTCACCCTTCCTCGAAGCGGCACGCCTGCTCTATGAGGGGCCGTGGGTTGCCGAGCGCTACAGCGTGGCCGGGGAACTGATGGAGCGCGAACCCGACGCGGTACTGCCGGTGATCCGCGCCGTGCTGGCGCAAGCGCCGACGGTGACCGGTGTGGAAACCTTCCGTGCCCAGTACCGTTTGCAGGCGCTCAAGGCCCAATGCGATCGCGCGATGGAAGCGCTCGATTGCGTCCTCACCCCGACCATCGGGCGCCCGGTGACGCTCGCCGAACTCGCCGCCGAACCGCTCCTGCGCAATTCACAACTGGGTTACTACACCAACTTCATGAACCTGCTGGACTACGCCGCCGTGGCCGTTCCCAGCGCATTCATGGCCAACGGCTTGCCTTGGGGCGTGACGCTGTTCGGCCGCGCCTTCACCGATCAGTACCTGCTGAGCGTGGCCGACGCCTTGCAGCGTCAGCGAGCGCCTGATCTGCCAGTGCCTGCCAACCCGGCGCGCCATGATCGGGCACGGTTGGTCGTGTGCGGCGCGCACCTGGATGGGCTGGCGTTGAACTGGCAGCTCAAGCAACGTGGCGCCCGCCTGATCGAGGCCACCCGAAGCTCAGCGGATTATCGCCTCTATGCCTTGGCCGGCGGCCCGCCGCTACGCCCTGGCATGCTTCGGGTCGGCGAGGGAGGCGTGGCGATCGAAGTGGAAGTCTGGGAACTGCCAAGCAGCGAGTTGGGTTCGTTCCTCACCGGTATCCCGGCACCGCTGGGGCTGGGTAAGGTGCAACTGGCCGACGGACGCTGGGAAAGCGGCTTTATTTGCGAGCCGTATGGTCTGGACGGCGCGCAGGACATCAGTCATCTGGGCGGTTGGCGGGCTTATCTGAGTACCCGTCAGTAAACAGCACCTTGTGGCGAGGGGATTTATCCCCGCTGGGCGGCGCGACGTTTCGCTAAATCCCCTCGCCACGATCTTGCAAAGCTGTAAATCCGAATGTTTTTTCTTACAGGGCCACTAAACTGATTCCATCGGGTCACTCCAAGGGAATCGCCATGTCGCTTCGTTCGCCGTTGTATTCCCAGCGCTCGCCGGTGCTCATCCTGGCCATTTTGCTCGGCGCCGGCTTCCTGCTGACCTCGCTGCTAGGTTACTACGCCGCCAACACATCGCTGCGGGACAACGTGCTCAAGACGCTGTATTTCAATCTGCTGATCGGCCTGCTGGTGACAGTGGCCGCGCTCGTGGTGCTGCATCGGCTGATGGTCAGCTATCAGCGACGGATCGACGCCCAAGCGATTCTTGACGGCCTGACCGAGCTGCCCAATCGGCGGGGCTTCGACCTGCTGGCGGTGCAGGCCCTGCACGAAGCCCAACGCGAGCCCAGGCCACTGGGGGCGCTGTTGCTGGAGGTGGATGACTTCAAGCGACTGGACGCCAACCACGGCCACATCGCCAGTGATCAGTTGCTGACGGGTTTCGCTCGTGACCTGACCGATACACTGCGCCATTCAGAAATTGTCTGCCGCTGGAGCGCCGATGCCTTCGTCCTGCTGCTCAAGGACACCGATGGACAGAACGCTCTGAAAATCGCCGAGAAAATTCGCCAGCGCATCGAGCAACAGCGCTACTTTTGCAGCGGCAAGCAATTGCGGATCACCATCAGCATCGGCCTGACCACCTTGCAGGATAAAGACACCTTGCACAGCCTGCTGTCCCGGGCCGATCATGCGCTGCAACGCGCCCGACAGACCGGAAGCAACCGAACCTGCGTGGAAATGCCTCATTCCAGTTATGAATAAACCCGACCTCTGCCCGGCCTGCGGCGCCACCAACGACTGCACCCTGGCCAATCCGAAAACCATTGATCGTGCCTGCTGGTGTTACGGCGTGAGCATCGACCCGGCGGTGCTGGAAAATTTGCCGGCCGAGCTGCGCAACCAATCCTGCCTGTGCCCGCGATGCGCCCGGGTCGATGACCAGCTGCGCGCCAAGCACCAACCGATCGCGTAAGATGCCCGCCCCCAGCTCCCCTGCCCGAACTGCCCATGCGCGTTGACCGTTTCCTCAGTAACCTGCCGCGTTTCAACCGCCAACAGGTCCGCCTGCTGCTGGTGGAACGGCGCGTGCGGATCGACGGCCAGACCGTCATCGATCCACAGGCACATGTGCGTGAATTCAGCCGCGTCGAAGTCGACGGCGAAGTTTTGCAAGCGGGCCGACCAGCGCGCTACTTCATGCTGCACAAGCCGCCCGGCTGCGTGAGTGCCACCCGCGATCCACAGCACCGCACCGTCCTCGATCTGCTGGACGAACCGGACAAGGACGACTTGCACATCGCCGGTCGCCTGGACTTCAACACCACCGGGTTGATGCTGATCACCAACGACGGCAGTTGGTCCCGGCGCCTGACCCAGCCGCAGACCAAACTGCCGAAGGTCTACTACGTCGAGACCGAGCAAACCATTACCGCCGAGTACGCCCTCACGTTTGCCCAAGGCCTGTACTTCGCCTTCGAAGACCTCACCACCCAACCGGCGCAATTGACCCGACTGGGGCCGACATCCGCGCGCTTGAGCATCGTTGAAGGCCGTTATCATCAGGTCAAGCGCATGTTTGGTCACTTCAACAACAAGGTGCTGCGCCTGCACCGTGAGAGCATGGGCCCGCTGCTGCTGGACGCTCATCTCGCGCCGGGCCAATACCGCGCCTTGAGCTCAGAAGAAGTTGGCCTGATCTGAGCCAGACGACCGCTGGGCAGAAGTGTCGGACAATTTTCAAAGAGCACTTGCGCAACGGCCTCCCCCCTGCTTGAATCAAACCGTCGGCCGAAATGTGACCGACGAGTCACCCCATACCTCTAAGAAACTTTTTGCCGGCTGGAACCCTCAGGTTCCGCCTCGTTCGCCGGCAAATTGCCCGCCATAACAACACCCGTCGACCGGCTTGCGTGGATCGACATGGGCCTTATCTTCCAGGCGTATGCCTACCTGTCACATTGCCCGTGCAATCTCATTGCGCGCATACCCGCTTGCCAGGAGTCTTATGACATGAGGCCAGAAATCGCTGTGCTGGATATACAGGGTCAGTATCGGGTTTACACGGAGTTCTATCGCGCAGACGCCGCGCAAAAGACCATCATCCTGGTCAACGGCTCGATGGCCACCACCGCGTCGTTTGCACAGACCACCAAAAACCTCTACCCGCAATTCAATGTCGTGCTGTACGACCAGCCCTACGCGGGCAAGTCCAAGGCTCACAACCGCCACGAGAAAATGCTGACGAAGGAAGTCGAAGGCCAGATCCTGCTGGAGCTGATCGACCACTTCGCCGCCGATCACGTGTTGTCGTTTTCCTGGGGCGGAGCCGCCACCCTGACCGCCTTGGCCCAGCGCCCGCGGCGCATCGAAAAAGCCGTAATCAGTTCTTTCTCACCGGTGCTCAACGCACCGATGCGCGACTACCTGGAACGTGGCGTGGACTACCTGGGCAGCCTGGACGGCGATCGTGTCGGACACCTGGTCAACAGCACCATCGGCAAGCACCTGCCGCCGCTGTTCAAGCGCTTCAACTATCGCCACGTCAGCAACCTGGCCGAGCATGAGTACGGGCAGATGCACTTTCACATCAACGACGTGCTCCACAGCGACCAGCAGTGCTATGTCAACGCGGCGAAAAAGATCAACGTGCCGGTGCTGTTCCTGAATGGCGAATGGGACGAATACACCGCGGCCACCGACGCCAGGCTCTTCGCCAACCATGTCCAGCACAGCAGCTTCACCACGCTGCAAGCCACCGGGCACTTCCTCGACATGGAACACAAGGCCGCCTGCCGCGACAGCCGCGAGGCGTTGTTGGGTTTCCTCAAGCCAACCCACCACGCCAGCCGACCGCGCTACAGCTATGTACAGGACTACCATGCAGTGGCCATCTGAGAAAAGTCATCGCGGGCAAGCCTCCAGCAATGGCGCTTGCTCGCGAATGACCGCTCTGGTTTGAGGCTTGCGTAGACGGATGACCTCGCCGTCCGGAAAGAAAAACTTCAAATCCCAGGCCACATCTGGTACAAAGTCAGCCGCTCTGAGCGGGTGTCGTATAATGGCATTACTCCAGCTTCCCAAGCTGATAACGAGGGTTCGATTCCCTTCACCCGCTCCAATCGAATTCTGGTCCCGCGTCGTGATGGTTTTGACGGGGGATAAAAAAACCGGCTCCTGGTGGCCGGTTTTTTTTGGTCTCGGGTTTAGGGGTGGCGGTGTTGTGGAGTAAATAGAAGCAGTCCTATTTGACTGCTCTGTGAGCATTTCAGCGGGACGCGCCGGCTGGCGAAATTCCGCGATCGAAGCTTGGCAAGCCAACCCTCGGAAACAGACAAAGAAACACCGTCATCATGGCCGCATAAGCGGAATCTTTCGCAAGTCACGATCGTGGCAAAGTGTTACTCACCTTTCAAAAGGTCGTCCGTATCCAGCCAAGGCTCTAGCGACGCAGTAAGATCGTTCCAGAAAGAGTTCAGATCATCTATTGATGCCTTCCGAACCCATGCCTGATCTAAATACTCGAAAACGTCACCTTGGGGGATAGGCACCAGTGAGCCAAACGCTGCGTCATCCAGAAGAGTAGCCGAAATAAACTGGGTTACCTGGCTCACTATACCTAACGCCTCAATCACCTCATGATAATTAGCATGTACAAGAGAACTGGAGGATCGTTTCTCTGGATGTGCGAAAATCTTATCCGCCATGGTGCAAACCTTTTTCACCACATCGGAACTCAACATCGCTTTGAGTCGATCAATAATCTTTACCGAAATCGGCTGAGACCTCCCAATTTTCCGACTCCCGTCAGCGATCGAGTCGAAAATCTCATGACGCCGCTTCGAGCTAAAACCAGCATCAGGTCCTGTCGTTGATACCCAGGTAGCTTTGCCAAGGGTCTTGAGGTCACGCGCAGCCAAGCGACGGAGCTCAGCTGCCTCATGATCATATGGAAGCCCGTCATAGCATACGAACATTTCTCTTGATAAGAGATGTGTGTTGGCTTCCAGATCCAAAAGGACCCGCTTTATCGAATTTGAGTCTTTGTGATGATCCACTAGTCTACGAATACCAAGCGCCGCAATGTGAGCGTAACCATCAACAATAAGATTCCACATCGCGCCATTCACCTTCCTTTCACTTTCGATCCTTCGAGCTTCGTTTAACGAGTGAAAAACAGCTGAATTCCAGGCCAACTGGTGTATCTGCTTTGTGATCGAGTTCTCAGCGGACCCCCTAATGGCTTCCAAACACTTGCTCCGCAGTTGCCGGTAGTTAACCAGAGCTTTCTGCTGTGACTTATGGACATCGCACTGCTCAACCAAATAAAGATATTTTTCTTTTGACATCTGCCTCTCCCTAAAAAACTTGCATTTCAGCGTGTTGAACTGTCTCGCCGCTCGTCTCGATATCCTTCTTCACAATAACCATCTTCTGCAGCCATTGCGTCCAATGTAGCCCTCGTCGAAGACGCAGGCTGAAGGCTGTTGCGAGAAGCCGCGCAAACTCAACACCCGGGCCGTTAGAGGAAGGACAGACAATAATGCCGCGAGAACAAATGATTCCCGTGGCGAGGGAGCTTGCTCCCGCTTGAGTGCGAAGCGCTCACAAAAAGGGCTGCTGCTCAGCCCAGCGGGAGCAAGCTCCCTCGCCACGGGTTGCATGGTTCTGGGGATATTTGTAGGGGAAATCCGAGAATTGCGTAGGGGGTGCGCTTACTTTGATTTTCGAGGGCTTATCGCCTTGTTGCCCAAGTCTTTCGGTGGCTACTCTCTAGACGTCGCTGCAAATCAGCGATCGGGCTTGGAAACCCGTGAGTCATGAACGCATGCCTTCACAAGTGCAGAGGTAGTTTCACGCCTGTAGACTTGTTTTTTTGGCGGCTGTGCGTGGGACGCCTTCGGGCGTGCCGGTTTCCTTGACTCCCGGTTTCCAACCTGCGCATAGCTGCCACCCATTCGCTTGGAACGAAGGTGGCAGCTCCAGACGTCAAGGAGCTAGACAATGCACAGCAACTCGTTTTTCCGTCATCCCTTCACTCAACTTCACTGCCTCTCCGCTAATGGAGGCAGGCCATGAACGAAGACACCACCCTCAAAACAATCGGCTTCACCCCCTTCCACTACTCGGCTGATCGAGCGCTATTCCGTGTCAACGGTGGCGTGCCCATTCAAGTGGCGTTGGAACGGGCGTCGGATCTTTTGCATCTGGCCCACCGGCTTGCAGAAGATGCAGCGTTTGAGAAAAGCACTGACCGCTACGCCTGGGCTGCGCATTTTCTGTTGGAAATGAGCAAGGCGGTGATTGATGACGTCGTTAAGGTCATCACACCAAAACCGGCAACCGTTTCGAAAGAAAGAAGCGAGAAAAAATAGGCGTCCCAAGCCAAGGGAGCGAAGCCCAAAAAAGCCCCTGCGACTAAAAGCGTTGGGGCTTTTCATCATGAATCGGCATTGCGTTACAGCCTCACTCCTCCGCCAGATGCCCCAAGGGCAACGGCCCCGGAGCCTTCACCGTGTTGATCGCAAAATTACTGCGAATGTCACTCACCCCCGGCAGCTTCAGCAGCTTGCCCGTGACAAATCGGTCATAGGCTCGCAAGTCTGACACCACCACCTGCAGCAGGAAATCCGACTCGCCTGACACCAGGAATGCCGAGATCACTTCGGGTAGCGCGGTCACCGCCAGGCGAAATGCCTCGGCTCGTTCGTCGGTGTGCCGTTCGACCTTGATGCCGACAAAGATCGTCATACCGAGGCCCACTTCATCGCGATCCAGGATGGCTTGATAGCCGCGGATCACTCCCGCTTCCTCGAGCATCCGCACGCGGCGCAGGCATGGCGAGGGGGACAGGCCGATTTCTTCGGCCAGTTGTACATTGCTCAGTCGGCCGTCCCGTTGCAGTGCGGCGAGAATTTTGCGGTCGAAGGCATCAAGTTTCATGGTTTGGCATTTTCCAATTGAATGGCTCTATTACTTGGCAGGTTATGCCAATTCTTAGAGCTTTAGAAGCTGATTACGCAAGCACCTGCCCTACCTTTCGGCCATAGACTGGCCTCTCCAATCCATTGATTGCGGAGGGCATGCAATGACAGAGCTCTGGTTGTTTTTCATGGCGTTGACGGTGGCGTATCTGTTGCCCGGGCCGGACATGATCCTGGTGCTGCAAACCGGTGCCCGTCAGGGCAAGGCTGCGGCGCTGGCAACGGCGGTAGGCTTGGGGATCGCCCGGGCATGTCATGTCGCGCTGGCGGCAATGGGGCTATCGGTATTGTTCAAGGCAGCGCCCTGGACCTTTGATGTGGTGCGCCTGGCCGGGGCTGCGTATCTGGCGTGGATCGGGTTCCAGTGTTTGCGGACCACGTTGTTGCCAAGCTTTGAAGGAGCTGACGCCGATGTCGGAAAGCGACAGTGGTACCAAGCGATACAACGCGGTCTGCTGACCAACCTGCTCAATCCCAAGGCGCTGCTGTTTTGCTCAGTGTTGCTGCCGCAGTTCATCGACCCACAGGGCGGGCCGGTGCTGGGGCAATTCGCGATGCTCGGTTTGGTGCTGGTCGGCGTCGGCCTGCTGTTTGACAGCGCCTACGCACTGGTGGGCGTAGCGCTCGGACGCTGGCTTCAGCGATCGCCCTCGGCCCAACGTGTGCAGCAGTGGGTGTTTGGCAGCGTGCTGATTGGGTTTGCGGTACGGCTGACGTTTGTGCAGCAGTCGTAGACTATTGGACTGACGCACTAGCATGGGGTGCTAGGGGTTGAGCTAATCTTTACCCCTTCAGCCTAACCCAATTGCAACACAGGCCCAACCAGACTACACTCCTCCCAAAACGGGAGGAGACAGGTGCGAATTATCGCGAGAGGAACCTTGCGGGAGTTTTGGGAGAGCAACCCCGCTTATGCGGACTCCCAGACGCCATTGGTTGAATGGTATCGACACATGGAGAAAGCGACCTATCGAACACCTCAAGAGATTAAGGCTGAACTCAGAACAGCCAGTATTCTCAAAAGCGCCAGGGTCGTTTTTAATATCGGCGGCAACAAATACCGAGTAATTCTGGCAATCGACTATCAGCGCCAGCTCGGCTTTGTAAGGTTCGTCGGCACCCACGCCCAATATGACCAAATCAATGCGGAGACCGTATGATGAACATCAAACCCATTCGCAACCAGAACGATCTGAATGCGGCCTTTGCGCGAATCGAACAACTGTGGGGGGCGGAAGTCGGTTCGGCTGAAGGCGATGAGTTGGAAATTCTTGCCCTGCTAATCGAAAAATATGAGGAGGAGCATTACCCGATGCCGCCTTCCGATCCAATTGAGGCGATTAAATTCCGGATGGATCAACAAGGCTTGACCCCGCGTGATCTGGAACCATTTCTTGGTTCGAGCGGACGCGTCTCGGAAGTGCTGAACCGCAAACGCAAATTGAGCCTGGCAATGATTAAACGCCTGCACGACGGACTGCGCATTCCTTACGAAAGCCTGTTAGCGGACGTTGCTTAACATAGCGACTCCGCAGCAATAACTTCAAGTACAAGACCGGCCCAACGTGACCGGTTTTTTTCTGCCTCTTTCCCTGCAACCCATACAAAACAACACTCGAATGACGCAGCGCTGCGGGGCAAATCCCTCGCATGCAAGCGTCCGCCTCCCGCTTCACATTCAGAAATAAACCCACCCGGCTCCTCTCGCGCCCTTGTCCTGCGCCGCTTCTAGACTTCAGACGTAGATCCCACTCGATCCCGATCGTCGCTTGCGGTGGTTATAGTGTTGATCATTCCTTTTCGGCAGGTATAGTACCTACCACACACACCACACGGAGGTGTTGTGAACAGCCGATTCCTGATAAGCCAGATTGTTGCGGATGGTTGGTACCTGGTACGGATCCGAGGCAGTCACCACCATTTCAAGCACCCGACCAAACCGGGACTGGTTACGGTTCCTCATCCCAAGAAGGACCTGCTCAAGAAAACGGCCATCAGTATCTTGCAACAGGCCCTGCTCCAGACGGCCAGTTGCCCAGCTTCCCCGGAGGACGATTGAATGCTTTACCCGATTGCGATTTCCATGGGCGATGAGCACCACGCCTGGGGCGTTGAAGTGCCGGATATCCCTGGTTGTTTTTCCGCAGGCGATGATCTGGACGATGCCATGGCCATGGCGCGCGAGGCCATCGAAGGGCACTTTGAAATTCTTGCCGAAGATGGTTCGCCCATTCCGCCGGCCAACACCGTGACGCTGCACGCGGCCAATCCGAAATATGCCGGGTGCGCGTGGGCATTGGTGGACATTGATGTGACCCGATATCTGGGCAAGGCGCAGAAACTCAACATCACCCTGCCCGGCTACCTGCTGAACCGTATCGATGAATATGTGCTGCATCATCCGGAGGAAAAAAGCCGGTCAGGCTTTCTGGCGTCGGCGGCACTCAAGGTTTTGCAACAAGGACGCTGAGCAATACCTGCCGAAACACAAGAACCTGTGGGAGCGAGCCTGCTCGCTCCCACAGGTTTCTATATAGCCTTGCCTGGGCTATGTCATTTATTTGCTCTCTGACTTGGATTCCTGCATCTGCACCGAAGACTTGGTGCCGTCGGTGTTGTCCTTGGTCTCGTTATCCGAATTGTCGAAGCAGCCCTGTAGTGCGAACAGGCAGCAGGCGAGGCAGAAGGTGCGGGTGAGGTTCATGGTGTACTCCGTCGATGAAGGCTTTAAGGAGTGACCATCAGGCAGAGCAAATGGTTGCGCCAGTCTTCGTCCCGAACGATGAACGTCGACGGAGGTTCGGATTGAAATGTAAGTAGAATTTTCGCCGCTGCGTTGCTGTCACACCAGACAGGTGCATCCACTGAGGAAACACGGCAATGACGTTCGCAAAGATTGCTCAAAAACTAGCCCTGTGGGCGGGAAGTCCCAAGACCTTTCTGGGGGCCATCGTGTTGTTGGCGCTCTGGGCCGCCAGCGGACCGTTCTTCGGTTTCAACGACACCTGGCAACTGATCATCAATACCTCGACCACGATCATCACCTTCCTCATGGTTTTCCTGATCCAGAACACGCAAAACCGCGATACCGATATCCTGCATCTGAAAGTCGACGAATTGCTGCGCGCGACCAAGGACGCGCAGAACGCAATGCTCGGTCTCGAGTCGCTGGACCTCAAGCAGCTGGAAGCGTTGCGCAAGCGCTACCAGGACATGGGCAAAGACGAGGCCAAGAGCCTTGAGGGTGTAGAAGAAGAGAAAAAAGTCGACTTGAACCAGTGCTGAAAGCAGATGCGCGCGCGTTGTTGCAACGCTCGCGCATCCGAATGCCGCGCATCAGGGCAACGGATTCCCACCCGTCACGCCAAACACTTCTCCGGTGATATAACTCGACTCCTGCGACGCCAGCAGCACGTACAGCGGCGCACATTCCGCTGGCTGCCCCGGACGCTTCATCGGAACCTGGGAGCCGAATGTAGGGATCTTCTCCCTAGGCTGTCCGCCGCTGGGTTGCAGCACTGTCCAGATCGGCCCCGGAGCCACGGCATTGACCCGGATTCCTTTGCTGATGACCTGTCCGGCCAACGCCTTGGTAAACGCCACGATCGCCGCTTTGGTGGTGGCGTAATCGAGCAGCGTCGCGGACGGATCGTAGGATTGGATCGACGCGGTATTGATGATCGTCGCACCGGCCGGCATCAGCGGTACCGCGGCCTTGCAAATCCAGAACATCGCGTAGATGTTGGTTTTCATGGTGTCGTCGAATTGCGCGGTGGTGATATCGGCAATGTCCTTTTGCGCTTCCTGCTTACCGGCGACGTTGACCAGGATATCCAGGCCATCGAGCTCCTGCTGCGCCATCTTCACCATCTGGACGCAGAACGCTTCGTCCTTGAGATCTCCCGGAATCGCAATGGCCTTGCGGCCTTCAGACTTGATCAGCTCGATGACTTGCTGCGCGTCGCGTTCTTCGCTGGGCAGATAGTTGATGGCTACGTCGGCGCCTTCGCGGGCATAGGCAATGGCCGCCGCGCGACCGATCCCCGAATCGCCGCCCGTGATCAGCGCCTTGCGCCCCTCCAGGCGACCGAAGCCTTGATAGGTTTTTTCGCCGTGATCGGGCTGTGGTTCCATGTCCTGGTCAATGCCGGGGGGTGATTGCGGCTGGTCGGGGAATTCCGGACGAGGGTATTGGGTCAGTGGATTCTGCATCGCGTATTGGTTGGGTTCTCGGCGTGTAGACATCGAGGTTCTCCTTTTCGGCGGGCAAAACAAGCCGGGACGCTGGCGTCCCGGTCCTGAGGTAAAAACAGGTGCGGCAAATCAGCGACTGGCCTGCAGCGCCCTGGCCATCTCAAGATGCGTCTGCAATTTGGGCAGGGTTTCGTCGGCGAACGCCTTGATCTCCGGCACGTTGGTGGTCTGGGCCTGTTGCTGGATCTGCTCGATGGCTTCCTCAGTGGCCTTGACCTGGCTGGCGGCATATGCCGCCTCGAACGACTCGCCCTCGGCCACTTGCGGCATCAAGGTCTTGGCCTTGTCCGCGACTTCCTCCCGGGGCGCGACGGGCAACTCGAGCTTCTTGGCGATTTTCGCCAGGTGTTGGTTGGCGGTGGTGCGGTCGTTGATCACCATGATGGTGTAGTCCTTGACCTCCCTTGATTCCGCCTTCGAATGTGCGGCACGGCTGGCTTCGATATCAGCCATGCCTTTGGCGGATGCATCGTTGATGAATTCGGCAGGTGACTGGGCCCAGGCACTGCTGGCACCCAGGCCCATCAGCACGACAACACTGGTGGTGCGTAAAAAGGTGGCCATCCGGCTCATGGTCACGCCCTCCTCTGATAGAAAATTGCGCCGGGGTTTCCCCGCCGCTGAATCAGAACCACCGTTGAATATTCAGCGAGTCGTGCGATCCGGCTTGCGGCCGATCTCAGCCTTCAGCGGACTTTTATCGACACTCGCGGTGGTGGTTCTCCCACTTTTGCGACCCGCTTCAGACACCTTCGTTCGATCATGAGCAATGTTTCCCGGATAAATGTTGCTTGACCCGCGCATGCTCGAGCCCTCCGTATTGCATGAATGATGGGCATGCCTGCCCCGTATTTCATTTGAAATGAGTCGGCATTCAAGGTTTGGAAAAAGCGCTGGCGCGACGACGAACGGTGAGGTGGTCAGATGCCGAAGGCCCGGTGATTGTGGCGTTTGGCTGCGTACATCGCCTCGTCGGCGTGGCGGAACAAGGTGATGTCTTCCGTGCCGTGTTCGGGGAAACACGCCACGCCAATGCTCGGTTCGATGCTCAGGCAATGACCGTCCAGCCGCAGCGGCTGGGCCAGCGCGTGACGAATCTGCTCCTGCACCCGGTCGGCGTCTGCCACGCTCTGGATGCTATGGAGCAGCACCACAAATTCATCGCCCCCGATGCGGGCGACAGTGTCGGTGTCACGTATGCAACCCTTGAGTCGGCTGGCCACCGCTTGCAGCAGCATGTCGCCAACGGCATGACCGTAGGTGTCGTTGATCTGCTTGAAGCGATCCAGATCGATGTAGAGCAATGCCATCCGCCCCGATGCAACACGGGCTGTGGTCAACGCGGCCTTGAAGCGGTCACGCAGCAACTCGCGATTGGGTACCTGAGTGAGCTGATCGTACTGCGCCATGTGCTGCAACCGGGTATGCAGTTGCTGACGCTCGATGGCAATCGCAATCTGCGCGCAAACATACTGCAGCAATTCCTTGTCCTGCTCGGTGTAGCGCTCGTTATCCGCCGCGCTCTTGACGATCAACGCGCCAATCGTGCCGCTCTGCGAATTCAGTGGCACACCCAGCCAGCACGGCGCGTCCGGTTTCGCCACGAGGTCGTGCAGCTCCACGGGCAACGAGCTGGAGCCGGGCGTCAGCAGGATCGGCTGACCGCTGCGTATGACTTCGGCACACAAACGCCCAATGGTCGTACCCGGCAGTTCCGGCTGTCGCTCCCGGTCGTCGACGTGATAGGGAAAGTTGAGCTGGGCACATTGCTCGTCATACAACGCCACCGAAAAATTCAGTGCCGGCAGCCACTCGCCGATTATCAAATGGATACGTTTGAACAACGCCAGCAGGTCGGCGGCAGCATGGGCGGCCTCGGAAATCGCGTACAACGCGGCCTGCCGGGACTCCGCCTGCTTGCGCTCGGTGATGTCCCGCGCCACGGCGATCCGCAATTGGTCAGGCTCGGACCAGCGCGCCGACCAGAGGATATGGACGACCCCACCGTCCTTGCGCAGATAGCGGTTCTCGAAATTGAGCTTGGGTTCTCCGCGCATGACTTCGCGCGCCGCATCAAGGGTCCGCTGGCGGTCGGCAGGGTGGACCATATCGATCATCGAACGGCCGATCAGCTCCTTCGGCGTGTAGCCGAAGATCCGCTCGCTGGCGGCACTGACAAACACGAAACGCCCCATGGCGTCGACGGCGCACACGGCATCCATCAGCAGATCAAGGTAACCGGCCAGCGGCGTGGAGTTTCGAATATCCATGGCACAGAAGCCATCCGGGAATGCAGCAATGAACGAACCGGGAAATCGCCAGGCCAGCGCGCGCCCTGAATACCGGTGAGGATAGCCCAGGCGCCCGATCCGCCGCAGTAAACCGCTCGATCAGAACACCTGAAAGGTTATCGGCCGGTCACGACGTATCTTGATCTGGCTCAGGACCGGGTCGTGATAAAGTCGCGTCCTGCCTTTGCCACGTTTTGAGATGACTTTCGCAATGACCGATTTCCAGGAATACGACGCCCGGCTCGAAAATTGGGAGACGTTGCGCACCGACACCGCTTTCAGCGGCCTGCTGGTGGGCAATGGCGCGAGCCGCGCCGTGTGGGACGATTTCGGCTATGACTCGTTGTTCGAGAACGCCCGCACCGTCGAGGAAAAACCACTGAGCCCTTCGGAACTGAGCGTCTTCGATGCGCTGCAGACCCGCAGTTTCGAGCGGGTGCTGGGCGCGTTGAAAACCACCAGCCGGGTCAACAAGGCCCTGGCCGTCAGCTCCGCCGCCCCGCGCAATCGCTATTACGCGATCAAGGAAGCCTTGATCAACACCGTGCACGCGGTGCATATCCCCTGGCGACTGGTGCAACCCTCGACCCTGGGAAGTCTCAATCAGGAGCTGGGCCGCTACCGCACAGTGTTCACCACCAACTACGATCTGCTCAGCTATTGGGCGATCCAGCATACGCCCGAGACCCTCACCGATCTGTTCATGGGTGCCGATCACAGCTTCGATCCGAGTCGGACCAGTACAGACAAGCCGCGCCTGTTGTATCTGCACGGCGGCCTGCATTTGGTGCGCAACCAGGACGGCACGGCACGCAAGCTCGCTTCCACCGAAGGCACGCTGCTGGGCAGTTTTGCCATCAACAACACCCTCAAGACCCTCGACGACGTGCCGCTTTTTGTCAGCGAAGGGCCGAGCCAGGACAAACTCAAGACCATCCGCAGCAGCGATTACCTGTCGTTCTGCTACGACCAGTTGCTGCACCACGACGACAATCTGTGTCTGTTCGGCCATGCCTTGGGCGAGCAGGACAGCCATATCGTCCATGCCCTGCGCCAAGCGGCGCCGAGGACGGTGGCCATCTCGATTTACCCGCGCAGCCAGGCGTTCATCCAACATCAGAAGCGGCATTACGCCAGATTGTTCGAGGGCCTGGACACGCAACTGCGCTTCTTCGATGCCAAGACCCACCCACTGGGCGATCCGAAGCTGGCGGTGCCGGTGGAGGTCTAAATCCGACGGGCAGCGCAGAACCGTGGCGAGGGAGCTTGCTCCCGCTCGACTGCGAAGCGGTCGCCATTTACGCGATGGGACCGCTTCGCGCTCCAGCGGGAGCAAGCTCCCTCGCCACAAGAGCTCACTCTATCGGACGAGAGCGGCGCGTAGCCCCTGGCTTCTACAAGGTAATGGCCGTGCCCAGCAGCGTCAGGAACCCCGCCAGCCAGTTCGGATGGGCGGGCCACGCCGGTGCCGTGGCCAGGTTGCCTTGGACATGGGCTTCGGTCACTGGAATATCGATGAACGTCCCGCCGGCCAGGCGCACCTCCGGAGCACAGGCCGGATAGGCACTGCATTCCCGCCCTTCCAGGATGCCTGCCGCCGCAAGCAATTGCGCCCCATGGCACACCGCGGCGATCGGCTTGCCCGCCAGATCGAAATCGCGCACCAGTTGCAGGACGCTTTCATTCAGGCGCAGGTATTCCGGCGCACGACCGCCCGGCACCAGCAGCGCGTCATAATCGCTGGCCTGGACGCTGGCGAAGTCATGGTTGAGGGCGAACAGATGCCCAGGCTTCTCGCTGTAGGTCTGGTCGCCTTCGAAATCATGGATCGCGGTGCGCACCGTCTGCCCGGTGGTTTTGTCCGGGCACACCGCGTGCACTGTGTGGCCGATCATCTGCAAGGCCTGAAAAGGCACCATCACTTCATAATCTTCGACGTAATCGCCGACCAGCATGAGGACTTTCTTCGCGGCCATGGCATGGGCTCCTTTGGGATGCGTGGGGGGAACGCATTAAAGGTAGTCCGCAGCAGCGATCTCCCGAGATTAACTGACGGATTGCACCTTCAGGAATGGCGAATGAACCTGTGGGAGCGAGCCTGCTCGCGAATCAGGCAACGCGGTGGGTCAGATGCACCGCGTTATCGTTCTTCGCGAGCAGGCTCGCTTGTATGGTAGGACTTGAAGGGAGGAGGAGGGACTAGGCTCGATTCTGACTGTTAGCCGCAGTACAGACCGTGGGAGATTTCGCCCCTCCTCCTTTCACCCAAGCGCCGATAAAGAATGCATCTGGCCTAGACCGACGATAGGAACAAGCCTGCGCCTCTGGGTGAACCCTTCAAGTGTTCAAACCTTAGCCCGGAGGATTTTCAATGGCAATGCCCGTCGCCACCGCCCAGCCGATCGTAGGTGTGGATGTCGCCAAAGATGAGTTGGTGATTTATCACGCCCAATCCGATCGACTCGAAACGATCCCCAACACCAAAGCTGATATCAAAAAGTGGCTCAAGGCATTACCTGCGCCAGTGGATGTCGCCATCGAAGCCACCAATATCTATCACCAGGACTTCGCCGATCTGGCTTATGCGCATGGCTGTGTGATTTATATGATCGGCGGTTACGAACTCAGTCATTACCGCAAAGGGGTGAAAGTGCGCGCTAAAACCGATGCGCTGGATGCTCGGTTGTTGGCTCGCTACTTGAACAACGAAGGCCACCAGTTGCACCCTTGGTCCCCGCCATCGCCCCTGTATTGCAGGCTTATAAGCCTTTTCCGGCGACGCGCAGCCTTGGTTCAGGCGCGTGTCAGCCTCAAGCAAAGCTGGTCGAACGAACCGTTGCTCAAAACGGCCTTTGAGAACCAGATAAAGGCCATGCAAAGACTCGAAATTTTGCTTGAGAAAACAATCCAGACGCAGTTGGATGCAGCCGGTTTGGGCAGTCAGCTCAAGCGCTGCATGAAAGTCGAAGGCATCGGTCTGTTAAGCGGTGCCCGTTTGCTCACGTCGTTTCAACGTGGAGATTTCAGAAATGCCGATGCCTTCATCGCTTTTCTGGGTCTGGACCTGCGCATATCGGACTCGGGAAAAAAGAAGGGACGCCGCTGCCTGTCTAAGCGAGGTGATCCGGAGGCACGCCGATTGATGCACAACGCCGCGATGTCGGCGAGTCGCACAGCGGCGTGGAAGGGATTTTACGAGGGTTTGAGGTCCCGAGGGCTCAGCACAACCGAGGCATTGGTAGCGCTGGCCCGCAAGCTTGCCCGAGTGGTATTCGCTCTGTTGAAGAACCAGAGCGAATACTTACCAAAAGGCATTTAGGGGCTAGTCCTGCACCATAGAATCTCCCACAGGGTTCCGGGCGGGCAAAACTGTCAGGCGAGGTAGCCGTCAGCCCGCAGCAGCGTTTCCAGGCAATGTTCGGTGATGTGGTAAAACGCCTTCAGCTCTTCGATCCTGGCGAGGAGCTCGATGGCATCCACCGGTTCCGGGCGCTTGACCGCCAGGATCATCTTGTTCTTGTTGGTGTGGTCCAGGGAGATGAACTCGAACACCTTGGTCTCGTAGCCACAGGCTTCGAGGTACAGCGCCCGCAGACTGTCGGTGACCATTTCCGCCTGTTGGCCCAGGTGCAGGCCATATTGCAGCATCGGCTTGAGCAGCGCCGGGCTCTGGATCTGCAGGCGGATCTGCTTGTGACAGCACGGTGAACACATGATGATCGAGGCCCCCGAGCGGATGCCCATGTGGATCGCATAGTCGGTGGCAATGTCGCAGGCATGCAGGGCGATCATCACGTCCACTTCACGCGGCGCGACGCTGCGCACGTCCCCGTGCTGGAACTCAAGGCCCGGATGCTCAAGCCGCGCGGCGGCTTCGTTGCACAACTTGACCATGTCCTCGCGCAACTCGACGCCGGTCACCAGCCCCTCGGCCTGCAAGGTGTTGCGCAAGTAATCATGGATGGCGAACGTCAGGTAGCCCTTGCCCGAGCCGAAATCCGCGACCCGCACCGGTTTGTCCAGCGCCAGCGGCGAAGACGTCAACGCGTGGCTGAAGACTTCGATGAACTTGTTGATCTGCTTCCACTTGCGCGACATCGCCGGAATCAGCTCGTGCTTGTGGTTGGTCACGCCCAGGTCGGCGAGGAACGGCCGGCTCAGATCGAGGAAGCGGTTTTTCTCACGGTTGTGCCCCGCGGACGGCACTTCCCGCAGCTGCTGGGGCTTGCTCTTGAACAACGAGCTCTTGCCCTTCTTGCTGTATTCCAGCTGCGCCTCGTCAGTGATTGCCAGCAGATGTGCGTTCTTGAACGAGGCCGGCAACAGCGCGGCGACCGTCTCCACGCCTTCGACCAGCGGGAAGTTCTTGGTGATGTCGCGTGTCTTGTAGCGGTAGACGAAGGACAGGCGCGGCTGATCCTTGACCGTCAGTTGCTTGATGATCAGCCGCTGCAGATCAGCTTCGTCACCGACGTATTTGGCCAGAACCAGCTTGATGAAGGCGTTCTGCTCAAGGCTGGTCTGCAACAGCTCGATAAATTGGGCGTGGTGATCCGGCGCGGGACGGGCGGGAGTTGCGGTGGCGGACATGGAAAAGCGGCCTCGGGGCGGGCGGATCGGGAATGGCGGGTATTTTAGGGGGGATAGGAAGCCAGGGCACGGGGAATTTCCCCAACGGTGCAGAAGGGATAGTCCATCTTTGGGTCAACAGGCTTCTGTGGCGAGGGAGCTTGCTCCCGCTCGGCTGCGAAGCAGTCGCCTGATTTCAGGCCTGACTCAACCCTTCAGACCGATGGGGAGCAAGCTCCCTCGCCACAAAGGCGCTCCCGCCACAACGGTGTCCGATAGAAAATAGTGTCAGCCGAGCACCACCAACCGATTCGGCAACTCATTGCGCGCATGGGTCACCGGCACATGCGCCTTGAGCAGTTCGCCGCAGGCTTCAATGCACGTCACAAAGCCTTGCAACGTCTGGCCCTGGCGAACCTGCTGGGTAAATGCCGCGACGATCGCCTCCCAATGCTTATTGTCGAGTCGCTTGGAAATGCCCTCGTCCACCAGGATTTCCACATACCGCTCGGCCTCGCAAACGAAGATCAGCATGCCTGTGCCGTCCACCGTGTGGTGCAGGTTCTGCTCGAGAAATTGCCGGCGCGCCAGGTTCGACGCTCGCCAGTGACGTACTGAGCGAGGGATCAGGTACGTGGTGATAGCAGGCAGGCGAAACAGCAGGCACAACCCGATGAAACTGGCCCACTGCACCAACAGCAAGCTGTGCGTGGTAAGCCAGCCCGTCAGGTAATGCACCACACCGGGGGCTACCAGGGCCAGCAAGCTGGCCCAGAGCAGCGGGATGTAGGCATAGTCGTCGGCGCGAGCAGCAAGCACCGTTACCAGTTCGGCATCGGTGTCGCGCTCGACCCGGGCAATGGCCTCGGCCACCTTGCGTTGTTCGTGTTCAGTCAGTAATGCCATGTCAAAAATGCCTGCTCATTATTATGCTCACCAGCCGCCCGACGAACCGCCGCCACCAAAACTGCCTCCGCCACCGCTGAAGCCTCCGCGACCGCCGCCGCCGAAACCACCACCGCCGCTTCTGGAGCCGCCACCGCCGGAACCGCCACTGCTCGGCAGGATACCCAGCACCTGGCAAACGCCTATCGTCAGGATGAACAGCATCGCCAGGAAGATTACCAGCCCCGCATGCCGGTCGATGAAATCGCCCTCACCCTGCCCTCCCGCGTCATACGCAGGGGCCGGCTCATCCAGCGGACTGCCGCCCAACACCACGAGCATCGCCGCGACGCCGTCGCTGATGCCCTTGTTGAAATTTCCCGTCTTGAATGCCGGAGTGATGATCTGATTGATGATGACCGAGCTCTGTGCATCGGTCAGCCGATCTTCCAGGCCGTACCCCACTTCGATCCGCAGTTTACGGTCATCGCGGGCGACGATCAGCAGCGCGCCGTTGTTTTTATCCTTCTGCCCGATGCCCCAGTGGCGGCCTAATTGGTAACCGAAGTCCTCGATGCTGGCGCCCTGCAGGTCCGGCAGGGTAACGACAACCAGCTGCTCACTGGTCGCCTGCTCATGGGCCTTGAGCTGCGCATCGAGTTGCGTGCGCACCGAGGGCTCCAGCATCTGGGCGGTGTCCACCACCCGCCCGGTCAATGCCGGGAACTTCAATTCGGCCTGGGCCGTAACTGCTAACACCCAGAGCAACAGCACCAGGCCAAACTTCAACGCGCGCATTGGAACCTCATCCGTGGGAATGCCATAGCCTGTGGGAACAACGATCAGAACTTCACTTCAGGCGCTTTTTCGGCATTCGGGCTGGTCGCCTCGAAGGTTTCGCGGATCGGCAAGTCGCTGTACATCACGCTGTGCCACAGGCGGCCGGGGAACGTGCGGATTTCGGTGTTGTACTTCTGCACCGCCAGGATAAAGTCACGACGCGCTACGGCAATGCGGTTCTCGGTGCCTTCGAGTTGCGATTGCAACGCCAGGAAGTTCTGGTTGGCCTTCAGGTCCGGGTAGCGCTCGGACACCACCATCAAGCGGCTCAACGCCCCGCTCAACTGGTCCTGGGCTTGTTGGAACTGCTTGAGTTTTTCCGGATTGTCCAAGGTATTGGCATCGACCTGGATCGAGGTGGCCTTGGCCCGCGCTTCGATTACCGCGGTCAGGGTTTCTTGCTCGTGCCGGGCATAACCCTTGACGGTTTCCACCAGGTTGGGAATGAGGTCGGCGCGGCGTTGGTATTGGTTCTGCACCTGGCCCCAGGCCGCCTTGGCCTGCTCGTCCAGCGTCGGGATGTTGTTGATGCCGCAACCGGCCAGCAATGTCGTGAAGAGCATCAGGGCCAGCATCTGCAGGCCGCGAAGGTGGTTCAGTCGTGGATTCATCGGGTCAAGCGCTCCCTTGCATTGCATTAAAAAAACACCGCCACCTATCTTACCGGCGTCTGGGGCATAATCGCCGCCGCACTGGATCGAATCGGGTTGATGGGCTAAAAGATGCCCGGTGCGAAACTAAGTTCATCGGCACAGGCTCGAAAGTGTGCTGCATTTAACCGGATAACACCCGAACAACAATAGCCGCTCCTCACATTTAGGCTGACCGGCGTGTCCTGATCACCGCCCTTTAGGCTTGCGAGAAAACAATTCATGAAGAAGCTGTGTTTGCTGGGCCTGTTTGTCACCCTGGCCAGTCAATCCGTATTAGCCGACAACCTGCCAGCCCCCATGGAGAACAAGGACGCTTTCATCAGCAACCTGATGAAGCAGATGACCCTCGAGGAAAAGATCGGCCAACTGCGCCTGATCAGCATCGGCCCGGAAATGCCCCGGGAGATGATCCGCAAGGAAATCGCCGCGGGCAACATCGGTGGTACGTTCAACTCCATCACCCGCGACGAAAACCGTCCGATGCAGGACGCGGCCATGCGCAGCCGGTTGAAGATCCCGATGTTCTTCGCCTATGACGTGATCCATGGCCACCGGACCATTTTCCCGATCCCCCTGGCCCTGGCTTCGAGCTGGGACCTGGACGCCATCTACCGCTCCGGTCGTGTCGCGGCCAAGGAAGCGGCGGCCGACAGCCTGGACATCACCTTTGCGCCGATGGTCGATATCTCCCGCGACCCGCGCTGGGGCCGGACCTCCGAAGGTTTCGGCGAGGACACTTACCTGGTGTCGCGCATCGCCGGGGTGATGGTCAAGGCATTCCAGGGCAGCGGCGCCAACGCCGCCGACAGCATCATGGCCAGCGTCAAGCACTTCGCCCTGTATGGCGCGGTGGAAGGCGGCCGGGACTACAACACCGTGGACATGAGCCCGGTGAAAATGTACCAGGACTACCTGCCGCCCTACCGCGCTGCCATCGACGCCGGTGCAGGCGGGGTGATGGTCGCGCTGAACTCCATCAACGGCGTGCCGGCCACCGCCAACACCTGGCTGATGCACGACCTGTTGCGCAAGGAATGGGGCTTCAAGGGCCTGGCCGTCAGCGACCACGGGGCGATTTTCGAGTTGATCAAGCATGGCGTCGCCCGGGACGGTCGCGAAGCGGCAAAACTGGCGATCAAGGCCGGCATCGACATGAGCATGAACGACTCGCTCTACGGCAAAGAGCTGCCAGGGCTGCTCAAGGCTGGCGAAATCGAGCAGAGCGACCTTGATAACGCGGTGCGTGAAGTGCTGGCCGCCAAGTACGACATGGGCCTGTTCAAGGACCCGTACCTGCGCATCGGCAAGGCCGAGGATGACCCGGCCGACGTCTATGCCGACAGCCGCATGCATCGCGCCGATGCCCGTGACGTGGCGCGCCGCAGCCTGGTCCTGCTGGAAAACCGCAACCAGACCCTGCCCCTGAAGAAGACCGCGAAGGTCGCCCTGGTCGGTCCGCTGGCCAAGGCGCCGATCGACATGATGGGCAGCTGGGCCGCCGCCGGTCGCCCGGCGATGTCGGTCACCGTGTACGACGGCATGGCCCGTGCGCTGGGCGGCGAGTCGAAGCTGATCTACGCCCGTGGCGCCAATATCACCGGCGACAAGAAGGTGCTCGACTACCTCAACTTCCTCAATTTCGACGCACCGGAAGTGGTGGATGACCCGCGCCCGGCCCAGGTGCTGATCGATGAAGCGGTGAAAGCCGCCAAGGAAGCCGACGTGGTCGTGGCCGCCGTGGGCGAGTCCCGTGGCATGTCCCACGAGTCCTCGAGCCGCACCGAGTTGAACATCCCGGCCAGCCAGCGCGAGCTGATCAAAGCCCTGAAAGCCACCGGCAAACCCTTGGTGCTGGTGCTGATGAACGGCCGTCCGCTGTCGCTGCTGGAAGAACAACAGCAAGCCGATGCGATCCTGGAAACCTGGTTCAGCGGCACCGAAGGCGGCAACGCCATTGCTGACGTGCTGTTCGGCGACTACAACCCGTCGGGCAAGCTGCCGATCACCTTCCCACGCTCGGTCGGGCAGATTCCTACCTACTACAATCACCTGAGCATCGGCCGGCCGTTCACGCCGGGCAAGCCGGGCAACTACACCTCGCAATATTTCGACGACACCACCGGCCCGCTCTACCCGTTCGGCTATGGCTTGAGCTACACGACGTTCAACCTGTCGGACATGGCCTTGTCGTCCACCACGCTGAACAAGACCGGCAAGCTCGACGCCAGCATCACCCTGGAAAACACCGGCGAGCGTGACGGTGAAACCGTGGTGCAGCTGTACATCCAGGATGTGACCGGGTCGATCATCCGCCCGGTGAAAGAGCTGAAGAACTTCCGCAAGGTGATGCTCAAGGCCGGCGAGAAGAAAGTCATCCACTTCACCATCACCGAAGACGACCTTAAGTTCTTCAACGCCCAGCTCAAGTACGCCGCTGAACCGGGCAAGTTCAACGTGCAGATCGGCCTGGATTCCCAGGATGTGAAGCAGCAGAGTTTCGAGTTGCTCTGAAAATCCCCCTGTGGGAGCGAGCCTGCTCGCGAAGGCGATCCTTCAGTCACTGCATCGTTGACTGTCGGACCGCTTTCCCGAGCAGGCTCGCTCCCACAGTTGTATCTGTGGTGTCTGGACTAACCCCGTCGATCCAGCAGATTCACCACCAGCCGGTCCACCCATCCCCACAACCGTTGTTTGACGCGCTTCCACAGCGGCCGGCGCTGCCAAGCGTCGAGGCTCACTTGCAGGCTTTGGTCGAAATCGCGCTCAAAACTGGTCGCCACGGCCTTGCTCAGTCCTGAGTCCAATGCTTCCAGATTGGCCTCCAGGTTGAAGCGCAGGTTCCAGTGATCGAAATTGCACGAGCCGATGCTGACCCAATCGTCCACCAGCACCATTTTCAAATGGAGGAAACATGGCTGGTATTCATAGATCTTCACACCGGCCTTGAGCAGGCGCGGGTAATAACGGTGGCCGGCGTAGCGCACGGAGGGGTGATCGGTGCGCGGGCCGGTCAGCAGCAGGCGCACGTCGATGCCCCGGGCGGCGGCCTTGCGCAGGGAGCGGCGCACGTTCCAGGTCGGCAGGAAATACGGCGTGGCCATCCAGATACGTTTCTGACCGCTGTTTAACGCCCGGGACAGTGATTGCAGGATGTCGCGGTGCTGGCGGGCGTCGGCATAGGCCACCCGGCCCATGCCCTCGCCCACCGGCGGAACACGGGGCAAGCGCGGCAAGCCGAAATTGGAAGCCGGTTTCCAGGCCCGACGATGGCGGTTGGCAAGCCACTGGCGGTCGAACAGCAGTTGCCAGTCGAGCACCAGCGGGCCGACGATTTCCACCATCACTTCGTGCCAGTCGCTTTGGTCTTCCAAGGGGTTCCAGAATTCGTCGGTGACCCCGGTGCCGCCGACCACCGCCAGGCGCTGATCGACCAGCAGCAGCTTGCGATGGTCGCGGTAAAGATTGCGCACCCAGCGACGCCAGCTCAGGCGATTGTAGAACCGCAGCTCCACACCTGCCTCGACCAGGCGATTGCGCAGGCCCAGGGTAAACGCCAGGCTGCCGTAGTCGTCGAACAGGCAGCGCACGCGAACACCCCGCTCGGCGGCCTGGACAAGCGCCTGGACCATCGCCTCGGCGCAAACGCCCGCCTCCACCAGATACAGCTCCAGTTCCACCTGCTCCTGGGCGCGGGCGATTTCCACCAGCATGCGCGGAAAGAACTGCGGACCGTCGATCAACAACTCGAAGCGATTGCCTTCGCGCCAGGGAAATACCGGACCGCTCATGTCAGCGCGCCGTGAAGATCAGCACCGCATTCACCGGCACCGACAGGCTGATGGTCGACAATCCGGCCAGTGCGCGCAGCTTTTCCAGGCCCGGCGCCAGGCCGAAATCCGCCGCGTTGAGCACCACCGGCTCCAGGGTCACGACCTGGAAACGTCGCTCATCCAGGCGCGTCGCCAGGAGTTGGGCGTTGTATTCGTGCTGCTTGCCATGCAGGTCTACCGTTACCGGCAGGCGCAGCTCCAACTGTGCGCCGTTGGCCAGGTCCTGGATCGGCATCAGGTCAAGCTGCGCGGTGATGGTGGCTTCGGCAAACTGCTTGATCTCGAACAGCTCGGCGCGCATGCGTTCGTCCCGCAGCGGGACGCCGCTGTTGATGGACTCCAGCTCGACCTCCAGCCGCGCCAGGCCCTTGGGCTGGACCTGGCCATGAAGCACGAGAAAGCGCTGGACCTCGGACACATTGCCGTTTTTGCTGCTGATAAACGAAAGCCGCGACGATTCGCCGTCCAGGTACCAGTCGGCCTGGGCCGGCAACGCGGCGCAGGCCAGCAGCAACGTGATGACAGCGTGGGGGGGAAACCGCTTGAACATACAGACTCGGAGGGCAGAGAAACCTGTGGCGAACCTTAACCGGGACGGGGGCGATTGCAAACTGTCGGTTTCGACAACTGCCTTGGCTCGCCACAAAGGCAATCCTTGAATCAGCATTCAGGGTTCCAACCGACACCCCTGCCGCTCGCCGATCCAGCGCGCACTGTGGCTGCGCCGCAACCCGCTGACGGTGACGCGCCTGGCTTCAACGGTCTCGAAAAAATCGCTGACGGGAACCGACTGCTTCACGTAGCCCCGGCAATACTCGGCTGGCTGCCGCATCACATAGCGGCACGAGCAATACTCCATGGCGGTGTAAGCGCTGATGATGTCGGGGAAGGCCTGCAGGGCCACCCGTTCCAGCCAGACCCAACCGAACAGGGCAACGAGCAGCACCGACGCCAGGCTGAGCAACACGTTGCGTCTCATGGTCGCACCGCCCCGGCGAAGGCCGCCATGGCGCGCTTGAGCAATTCGTTGTGGCGGTAGCTGCCGTCGCGGTCATCGCCGTAGCGCACGATCACCAGCCTGGCGCTGGGAATGATATACAGCGCCTGGCCCCAGTGGCCGAGCGCGGCGAACGTATCCGGCGGTGCGTCAGGCCATGGGCGGAGGGTGGAGTCGGCACCGCGATTGAGCCACCAATGCCCGCCAGGCACGGCTTCGTCCTGGCCCGCCTGGAATCCGGCGAAAGGCTCGCGATTGAATGCTATCCAGTCTTTGGGCACCAATTGTCGGTCGCCCCAGCGGCCATCGCGCTGCATCAACAAGCCGACACGCGCCAGGTCCTGCGCCGTCAGGTAGGCATAGGACGACCCGACAAACGTGCCGCTGGCGTCGGTTTCCCAGGTCGCGTGGCGGATGCCCAGCGGTTCGAACAGGGCCGTCCAGGGGTAATCGGCATAGCGCGCCGGGCCGACGATGGTTTTCAGCGCCGCCGCCAGCAGGTTGCTGTCGCCACTGGAGTAACGGAACACTTGCCCGGGCGGGCCGAAGCTCTCGTGCGCGGCAGTGAACGCCGCCATGTCGTGGCGCCCCCGCGTGTAGAGTATCGCCACCACCGAGGAATTGAGTGGCGCGTATTCGTAGTCTTCCTGCCAGTCCAGGCCGGAAGTCCAATGAAACAGATCGGCCAGGGTCATGTCCGGGTGCCGCTGCAGCGGCGGGTAGTACTTGGCAGCGGGATCATCCAGGGCGAACAGCCTTTCGCCGTAGGCCACGCCGAAGATTGTCGCCAGCAGGCTTTTACTGATGGACCAGGTCAGGTGCGGAGTCTGGGCGGTCGTGGGTCCGGCGTAGCGTTCATAGACCAGTCGGCCGTCCTGGATGATCAGGAGCGCGTCGGTGCGGATGCCCTCGCGGGTGCTGTCATCCCTTTGGGTAAAGGCGTATTGCTCCAGCGCTTCGAGGGCCGGCCCAGTGGGCGTCGGGCCGGTTGGCCATTGTTCTGAGGGCCAGTCTTCAGCGCCGGCTGTGAGGGTCAACAGCAACAGCGGAAGCAACAGCCAGCGTCTGGGCATGCGTGGGGCTCGCAGGGTTGAACCTGCAGAGCCTAGCCGGGCTTGATGACAGTTTGAGTTGATGGGGTCTGGGAGGACGCCATCGCGAGCAAGCTCGCTCCCACATGGGTCTCATGTGCGACACAGACCCATGTGGGAGCGAGCTTGCTCGCGAAGAGGCCCGTCAAGCCAATAAAGATTCCAACGCCTTGGCCAACCGCTTGGCCCGTGCGCCCGCCGCGATATCCATGACCCCTTTGTCGCGCCCCCACATTTCTCGCCACGACGCCGGCCCAGCAGCCAGCGCCTCATTCAATTCGACATCAAGCCCCTTGAACTGCGCGAACAGCCCACCCAGCAGCACATGCCCGGCCGCACTGGACGGGTTTTGTCGACTCACCTCCGCGCACCCCGCCAGCAGAGCCAACAGGCGCAGTTGCAAGGCCTGCGGCCAATCACACTCCTGGCCCACACCATAGAGCCAGGCAGCCATTGCACTGAGCACATAAAGGTCTTCCAGGGTACGGAACGGTTTGACGTAGGCATCCCAGCCGTCACCTGGCAGCACTTCGCACAACGCGCCATCGAGCAATACCCGAGCATGGCCGATGTCCGGCATCAAGGGGATGGCGGGGAGTTTTTCCAGGTTCACTCCAGGTTCTCCGCCATAGACCACCACCAGCTTCAGCCGCGGTGCTTCGCCGGCAGCTTCGCTTCGGGCCGCGATCAGCAGCCATTCGGCGGCATCGCCCGCGGTGACGAAATCCTTGCGTCCATTCACCCGCAATTCGCTGAGACGGGTCTGCATATCCGCCGGGCGCAGGCTGCGCTGCTCGGTGGCGCACAAGGCGCCGAGGCTCTGCGGCGCGCTTGGCCAGAGCGCCCGCAGGGCCGCCTGGTAGCCCACCAGGAACGCCAGCCCCGGCGTGGCCATCAACCTGGCGCCGGCCACGGCCAGCTCGAATGGCGTGACCGGCCCCAGCCGTTGCAACAAGCCCGCGTGACCTTCCGCCAGATCCACAAAGACAGGCAACCGCTCGCCGCGTTCGATCAGGGTTTGCCAAGGCATGGGGGTTCCTCGTGGGCTGTCATATAAGCATCACCAAAGCTTCATGGCGATGACACCGGGGCTACATAGCCTGACTTTGCACAACATGGCTGCATAAAGAAAGTCGATTGGCTCACCCCAAGACGGGTGTAAAGCCCGCACGGAGATTCGCTATGACTCAGATCGCCCGCATCAGCGACACCGGCAATGAACGCCGCCTGCAAGCCGAACGCCTGATTGGCGCCAAGGCCTTGCACGAAGCACAGGCCCTGCGCTTCAACGTCTTCAGCGGCGAATTCAACGCCAAGCTCAAGGGCGCGGAACTGGGTCTGGACATGGATGACTATGATGTTCACTGCGCCCACATCGGCGTACGCGACCTGAACACCGGCCGCCTCGTGGCCACCACCCGCCTGCTCGACCACCAGGCCGCCAGCAGCCTGGGCCGGTTCTACAGCGAAGAGGAATTCAGCCTGCACGGGCTGGTCCATCTCCAGGGTCCGATCCTGGAAATCGGCCGCACCTGCGTCGACCCGGCCTACCGCAACGGCGGCACCATCGCGGTGCTCTGGGGCGAACTGGCCGAAGTCCTCAATGAAGGCGGCTACAGCTACCTGATGGGTTGCGCGAGCATTCCAATGCAAGACGGCGGCATCCAGGCCCAGGCGATCATGCAACGCCTGCGCGAACGCTACCTGTGCACCGAACACCTGCAAGCCGTGCCGAAAAAACCCTTGCCGGCACTGGACGTTCCGTCCAACGTCATCGCCGAGATGCCACCGCTGCTCAAGGCGTATATGCGCCTGGGCGCGAAGATTTGCGGCGAGCCGTGCTGGGACGAGGATTTCCAGGTCGCCGACGTGTTCATCCTGCTCAAGCGCGACGAACTCTGCCCGCGTTATGCCCGTCACTTCAAGGCGGCGGTGTGATGAGCCGGCTGCGGGTGTACGCGCGAATCGCGCGCGTGTTGCTGGTCGTCGCGCTGGGCCTGGCCATGGCCAGTGTGTTCGGGCTGCTGGAACGCCTGGGGCTGGCCCATTCGATGGTGCGCCGCCAGCGCTGGTCGAGGTTTTTCATGGCGCGACTGAGCAATGCCCTGCCCTTTCGCGTCACCGTTCATGGACACCTGCCAAAACAGCCGATGCTGTGGGTCAGCAACCATGTGTCCTGGACCGACATTCCGCTGCTGGGCATGCTCACGCCGCTGTCGTTCCTGTCCAAGGCCGAAGTGCGCACCTGGCCGGTGGCTGGATGGCTGGCGGCCAAGGCTGGCAGCCTGTTCATCCGGCGCGGCTCGGGCGACAGCCAGTTGATTCGCAAACAGATGAGCCGCCATCTGGAGCAAGCGCATCCGCTGCTCATGTTCCCCGAGGGCACGACCACCGACGGACGTTCGCTGCGCACGTTCCATGGTCGCCTGCTGTCGGCGGCCATCGATGCCGATGTGGCCTTGCAACCGGTGGCGATCCGTTACCTGCGTAACGGCGAACCCGACTTGCTGGCTCCCTTCATTGGCGATGATGACCTGCTGTCACACCTGATGCGCCTGTTTGCCAATGACCTGGGCGACGTGGAGATCCACTTGCTGGAGCCCATTGCCTGCCACGGCCAGGAACGCGCGGCCCTGGCGTTCCAGGCGCAACAGGCGGTGCACAAGGCGCTGTTCGGAACGACTCCAGAGAAACAGCAAGCGCCGGTACGGCCTGCGGCGATTGCGGCTTGATCCGAATCCTCTGAACTCCCCCCAAAATATCAATTTTGCGGTGCGATCTGGTTCTGAGCAAAATCCTGCAACTGCGGATAGAACAACCGAAAATCCTCGCTCAACGGCTCATACAGCCTGACCAACTCCGCCATCGCCCCGGCCAGTTCCTCGGGCCGCGACAGGCGCCGGGAAATACCGCGCAGCACCTGCCCGAGCACCTCGAATTCCTGATAGGAACCCAACCAGTCATCCGCCGCCATGAACGGCGCGATCTGCGCCAGGCGCCCGGGCAGTTGCGCTTCGGCGGCGAGCACCTGGTAGACCCGGGAAGTGAAATCCAGCAGCGGCCCTTCGCCGTACTGCGCCCAGTCGCGGGCCAGGCAATGGTCGAAAAACACATCCAGCACGATCCCGGCATAACGCCGGCGGACCGTGGAGAAGCGCGACAAGGCGATATCCACCAGCGGATGGCGATCGGTGTACATGTCGATGCGTCGATGCAGGGCGATCGCCGCTTCGATCTGCGGAGTGAATTGCCCCTGCAGCGGCCCTTTGACGAAATCGCCGTAGAGGCTGCCGAGCAGTTGTTCCCGGCCAGGGCCGCCGAGGTGCAGGTGTGCGAGATAGTTCATGGCGGGCAGCTTACCATCGCCACGCCTATATCGTTATAACCCGATATAGCGATTTGTTCGTCCCTCAGATCAAATACATATTGGTATATCGCGAAGCAACGATTTAAGGTTCGCCTCATCGCGATATAGCGTTATTCATAAGAGCTGCCCCAATGACCCTCGACCTCGACGAAATAATAAAAGCCCTGGCGCACCCAGTACGGCGAGACATCCTCAACTGGCTCAAGGACCCCAAGGTCCAGTTCCCCGAACAGTTGCACAACCATGAATTCGGTATTTGCGCCGGCCAGATCGATCAGCGCTGCGGCCTTTCGCAGTCCACGGTTTCGGCGCATCTGGCGGTGTTGCAGCGGGCGGGGTTGATCACCAGCCAGAAGGTCGGTCAATGGCACTTCTTCAAACGCAACGAGGACGTGATCCAGCAATTCCTCAAGCAAATGAGCCAAGAGCTCTGACCTGACAAGGATTCGAAATGCCCCTTTCACTCTTGATCCTGGCGCTCAGCGCCTTCGCCATCGGCACGACGGAATTCGTCATCATGGGCCTGTTGCCCGATGTGGCGGCGGACCTCGGCGTATCGATTCCCGGCGCCGGCTGGCTGGTGACCGGCTATGCGCTGGGCGTGGCCATCGGTGCGCCGTTCATGGCAATGGCCACCGCGCGGCTGCCGCGCAAGGCTGCGCTGGTGGCGCTGATGGGGATTTTCATAATCGGCAACCTGCTCTGCGCCGTCGCCAGCGACTACAACGTACTGATGTTCGCCCGGGTCGTTACTGCCCTGTGTCACGGTGCGTTCTTCGGCATCGGCTCGGTGGTGGCGGCCGGCCTGGTGGCGCCGAACAAGCGCGCTTCGGCCGTGGCCCTGATGTTCACTGGCCTGACCCTGGCCAACGTGCTCGGCGTACCGCTGGGCACCGCACTGGGCCAGCAGGCCGGCTGGCGCTCGACTTTCTGGGCCGTGACGGTCATCGGTGTGATCGCACTGATCGGCCTGATCCGCTTCCTGCCGGCCAAGCGCGACGAGGAAAAACTCGACATGCGTGCCGAGCTGGTGGCGCTCAAGGGCGCAGGCCTGTGGCTGTCGCTGAGCATGACCGCGTTGTTCTCCGCCTCGGTGTTCACGCTGTTTACCTACGTCGCCCCCCTGCTCGGCGAAGTCACCGGCGTTTCGCCCCGTGGCGTGACCTGGACCCTGGTCCTGATCGGCCTCGGCCTGACGCTTGGCAACATCATCGGCGGCAAGCTGGCGGACAAGAGCCTGGCGAACACGCTGATGGGCGTCTTTTTGACCATGGCGCTGGTGTCCACGGTATTGAGCTGGACCAGCGTGGCGCTGATCCCGACTGAAATCACCCTGTTCCTCTGGGCCACCGCCTGCTTCGCCGCCGTGCCGGCCTTGCAAGTCAACGTGGTGACCTTCGGCAAAGCCGCGCCAAACCTGGTATCCACCCTGAACATCGGTGCCTTCAACATTGGCAATGCCTTGGGTGCCTGGGTCGGCGGCAGTGTCATCGACCATGGCCTGGGCCTGACAGCCGTGCCCCTGGCCGCCGGCGCGCTGGCCGTGCTGGCGCTGCTGGTAACTCTGATCACTTTTCGCCAGGGCGGCAATGCCGACCTGGCCCCTGCCACTCACTGACTTTTAACCCTTCACTTGCGAGGTTGCATTTCATGGCGACAATTTTCGACCCCATCAAACTCGGCGACATCGAGCTGAAAAACCGCATCATCATGGCCCCGCTCACCCGCTGCCGCGCTGACGCAGGCCGAGTACCCAACGCGCTGATGGCCGAGTATTACGTGCAACGCGCCTCCGCCGGGCTGATCCTCAGCGAAGCCACTTCGGTGACGCCGATGGGCGTGGGCTACCCCGATACCCCAGGCATCTGGTCCAACGACCAGGTACGCGGCTGGGCCAACGTGACCAAAGCCATCCACGGCGCCGGCGGCAAGATTTTCCTGCAGCTCTGGCACGTCGGCCGGATTTCCCACCCGTCCTACCTGGACGGCGAGCTTCCGGTGGCTCCGAGCGCCATCCAGCCCAAGGGGCATGTGAGCCTGGTACGTCCGCTGGCCGACTACCCGACGCCGCGCGCATTGGAAACCGCGGAAATCGCCGACATCGTCGATGCCTACCGCGTGGGTGCCGAAAACGCCAAGGCCGCCGGGTTTGATGGCGTGGAAATTCATGGCGCCAACGGCTACCTGCTCGACCAATTCCTGCAAAGCAGCACCAACCAGCGCACCGACAGCTACGGCGGCTCCCTGGAAAACCGTGCTCGCCTGCTGCTGGAAGTGACTGACGCGGCAATCGAAGTCTGGGGCCCCGGCCGAGTGGGCGTGCACCTGGCACCGCGCGCCGATTCCCATGACATGGGCGACGAAAACCGCCTGGAAACCTTCAGCTATGTGGCCCGCGAACTGGGCAAGCGTGGCATCGCCTTCATCTGCTCGCGCGAGAAAGAAGGCGCGGACAGCATCGGCCCGCAACTGAAGCAAGCGTTCGGCGGCCCGTACATTGCCAATGAGCGCTTCACTAAAGAGAGTGCCAATGCCTGGCTGGCGGAAGGCAAGGCTGACGCCGTGGCGTTCGGCGTGCCGTTCATTGCCAACCCGGACCTGCCGGCACGCTTGAAAGCCGATGCACCGCTGAACGAACCTCACCCGGAAACCTTCTATGGCAAAGGACCGGTGGGGTATATCGACTACCCAGTCATGTAATTAACCCGCTGCAAACAAAAAGCCCCGCCTTTGCACAGCGGGGCTTTTTTGTTTAAACATTTCGTCGACATCTAAAAGTTCTAAATAAAACCTCAATCATTCATATTGCCTCTGGTCGTCACGAGTAAATTACCGACAATCAAACATCAACTATCTCAAGCAAAGAGAGCAATATGAATAACTTTCCAGAAGATCCAGCAGATACAAAACCAAACGATTCCGATGAAGAAAAAGCGTACCACGAACACTACGACAGGCAGATCCAGGCGTTGGAATCTGCCAAGGCGCCCGCCCACTCAACACGATTCATCATGAAAGTCGTCAACAATACCGAGCACGACCTTGATGCCAATAAAAACACGCTTGGCCTGAGCGCCGACAACCTCGCCACCTTGCAACTTCCCTCGGGAGGTATCAGCGTCTATGGTCAAGACTTCCGCTACGTTCGAAACCCAGGTTCTCGCAGCAAGGACATATACCACCACTGTATTCAATTCGGCGGAATGACGGTGGGAGCTTTCGTTGAGTTTGGTTTGCGCGTTGACACTTCGTTCGGGCTTTTCGCGCCGACAGTGACGCCAGTTCGGATATGTAAAATCATGTCTATCGGCACCACCCCAATCAACTGTACTGCCCGTATTACTCGTGCATTAAGCACAGACCCTTATAGCTTTACCATGGAGGTGACGCTGGGCTGAACACTTGTTACCCGAGCGCCTGAAAATTTGCCTGCTGCGCCGGCATTGCGCCCTGACGGGTCTCGGTTGCCGGACCAAACACAATTTTCCTACAAAGTAACCCGTGTGCCGGCTGTCAACGAATCAGCACTACGTATATAAAGTGCCCCGAACCCGGAACCATTCCGTCAGGGCCGTCCGAATGAGCTATTGACATAAACCGACTCAATTACGCATTTTGTTTCATTTGCGCAGGTTAGGGCTCAGGCGCAGCATGTCCAACCCGATATCCACCCAGCGTTCGGCCTCACCGGCCAGGGCGAAGCTGTCCGGCGCCAGCAGCCACTGATACAGGATCCCGTCGATATAGGCATGGATAGCCACCGCAGCCCTCTCGGGATCCAGGTCATTTGGCATCTGCCCACGCTTCATTGCATTGCGCAGGGACAGCGCGATTCGCACGTTACAGTCGAGGCTGACCTCGCGCCGCTGCTGGCGCAAGTCGCACATTTCATCGGTGAATTCGCACTTATGGAACAGAATCTCATTAATGCGGCGGGTTTTCGGGTCCAGGGCCACCTGCTGGAACAACCTCACCAGCAGCTTGCGCACGCACCCCAGCGGGTCGAGTTCCTCCTCGCTTTCGCTGGCGCGGGCCAACTCATCGAGCGGCTCATGCAAGGTATCGAGCATGGCCTGGAGCAAATCCGCCTTGTTGCTGAAATGCCAGTAGATCGCACCACGCGTCACACCGGCCAGCGTCGCGATGTCGGCCAGCGTCGTTCGCGCCACGCCGCGCTCGAAGAAGGCCTTTTCGGCCGCTTCAAGGATCTGGCTGCGAGTCTCCAGGGCTTCTTCTTTGGTACGACGTACCATGGCAGTAAACACCTCAATCAGGATGCGTAAGCAATGCGTAAGGATCGGTTGGATAACCTATGAGGCAGCGCCTGTCGGAACGCGTCCCCGGACTGCATCGGCCTTTGTCAGGCTTTTGTAAATACGGATGGTACGCAATTTGGCTGTTTACAAACAACCATGTACGTAAGTATATTTCTTAGCAACCTATTAATTGAATAATGCTCATTTTTTAACCTTCCACTTTTCGAGTGCGCCTGTTGCGCGCCTGGACCCGAGGATTTCCATGCAATTCAAGCCAGCTGTTACCGCTCTGGTCACTGCCATCGCCCTGGCATCGCTGCTCAGCGGATGCAACAAGGAAGAGGCTGCCTCTGCCCCTCCCCCTCCTCAGGTCGGCGTCGTAACCCTCAAGACTCAGCCTTTTACCCTAACCTCCGAATTGCCGGGCCGCACCAGTGCGTTCCGCGTCGCCGAAGTGCGTCCGCAGGTCAACGGCATCATCCTCAAACGCCTGTTCAAGGAAGGCGCCGACGTCAAGGCCGGCCAGCAGCTGTACCAGATCGACCCGGCCGTCTATGAAGCGAACCTCAAGAGCGCCGAGGCCAACCTGCGATCCACCAAGTCGATCGCCGATCGCTACAAGCAACTGGTCGACGAGCAGGCGGTCAGCCGCCAGGAGTACGACACCGCCGTGGCCAACCGCCTGGAGTCGGAAGCGAACCTGCAGACGGCCCAGATCAACGTGCGCTACACCAAGGTCTACGCGCCGATTTCCGGTCGCATCGGGCGCTCCTCGGTCACCGAGGGTGCACTGGTGAGCAATGGCCAGACCGACGCCCTGGCGACCATCCAGCAACTCGATCCGATCTACGTCGACGTGACACAGAGTTCCGTCGAGCTGCTGAACCTGCGCCGTGAGCTGGAAAGTGGTCGCTTGCAGAAGGCTGGCGATAATGCCGCCATGGTCAAGCTGACGCTGGAAGACGGCAGCCAGTACCCTCATGAAGGCAAGCTGGAGTTCTCTGAAGTCTCGGTCGATCCGACCACCGGTTCCGTGACCTTGCGTGCCGTGTTCCCCAACCCTGAGCACACGCTGCTGCCGGGCATGTTTGTCCACGCACAGCTGCAGGCCGGCGTGAACAGCGCCGCAATCCTGGCGCCGCAGCAAGGCGTGACCCGCGACCTCAAGGGCACGCCAACTGCGATGGTCGTGGGCGCGGACAACAAGGTCGAGCTGCGTCAGCTCAAGGCCAGCCGTACCGTCGGCAGCCAGTGGCTGATCGAAGGCGGCCTCAAGGCCGGTGATCGCCTGATCACCGAAGGGTTGCAGTACGTACGGCCAGGGGTGGAAGTCAAAGCCACCGAAGCCACCAACGTCGACGCAAAGAACCCGGCCCCCGCTCAGGCAGCTGACAAAGCCGCCGGCGGCAAAGGGGAGTAAACCATGTCGAAATTCTTTATCGACCGTCCGATCTTCGCCTGGGTGATTGCCCTGGTGATCATGCTGGTGGGGGCCCTATCGATCCTCAAGTTGCCGATCAACCAGTACCCGAGCATCGCGCCGCCGGCCATTGCCATCCAGGTAACCTACCCGGGTGCATCCGCACAAACCGTGCAGGACACCGTGGTGCAGGTCATCGAGCAACAGCTCAACGGTATCGACAACCTGCGTTATGTGTCGTCGGAAAGTAACTCCGACGGCAGCATGACCATCACCGCAACCTTCGAGCAAGGCACCAACTCCGATACCGCGCAGGTCCAGGTGCAGAACAAGCTGAACCTGGCCACTCCGCTGTTGCCGCAGGAAGTGCAGCAACAAGGCATCCGCGTGACCAAGTCGGTGAGAAACTTCCTGATGGTGATCGGCGTGGTCTCGCGCGATGGCAGCATGACTCGTGAGGACCTGTCCAACTACATCGTGTCGAACATGCAGGACCCGATCTCGCGCACCAAGGGTGTCGGTGACTTCCAGGTCTTCGGTGCCCAGTACGCCATGCGGATCTGGCTCGACCCGGCCAAGTTGAACAAATTCAACCTGACCCCGGTGGATGTGAGCAACGCGGTTTCCGCGCAGAACGTCCAGGTCGCGTCCGGCCAGCTCGGCGGCCTGCCTGCCCTGCCCGGCCAGCAATTGAACGCCACCATCATCGGCAAGACCCGCCTGCAGACCGCCGAGCAGTTCAAGGCGATCCTGCTCAAGGTCAACCCGGACGGCTCGCAAGTGCGCGTCGGCGATGTCGCCGATGTGGCCCTGGGCGGCGAAAACTACAGTATCAACGCTCAGTTCAACGGCTTGCCGGCCTCCGGCCTGGCGGTGCGCCTGGCGACCGGTGCCAACGCCCTCGACACGGCCAAGGCCCTGCGCCAGACCGTCGATGATCTCAAGCCATTCTTCCCGCAAGGCCTGGAAGTGGTATTCCCGTACGACACCACGCCAGTGGTGAGCGAATCGATCAAGGGCGTGATTGAAACCCTGATCGAAGCGGTCGCGCTGGTGTTCCTGGTGATGTTCCTGTTCCTGCAGAACTTCCGCGCCACCATCATCACCACGATGACGGTGCCGGTGGTACTGCTGGGTACTTTCGGGATCCTCGCCGCGTTCGGTTTCAGCATCAACACCCTGACCATGTTCGGCATGGTGTTGGCCATCGGCTTGCTGGTGGACGATGCCATCGTGGTGGTGGAAAACGTCGAACGGGTGATGAGCGAAGAAGGCCTGTCGCCCAAGGAAGCGACCAAGAAATCCATGGGCCAGATCCAGGGCGCCCTGGTGGGTATCGCCCTGGTGCTGTCGGCGGTACTCCTGCCGATGGCGTTCTTCGGCGGCTCCACCGGCGTGATCTACAAACAGTTCTCCATCACCATCGTCTCGGCCATGGCGCTGTCGGTGCTGGTTGCCCTGATCTTCACCCCGGCCCTGTGCGCCACCATGCTCAAGCCAATCCCCAAGGGCGAGCACGGCACGCCGAAACGCGGCTTCTTCGGCTGGTTCAACCGCAACTTCGACCGTGGCGTCCGCAGCTACGAACGTGGCGTGGGCAACATGCTCAAGCACAAGGCCCCGTACCTGCTGGCCTACGTGATCATTCTGGTCGGCATGGTCTGGCTGTTCACCCGCATCCCCACCGCGTTCCTGCCGGAAGAAGACCAGGGCGTGTTGTTCGCCCAGGTGCAGACACCGGCCGGCTCCAGTGCCGAGCGCACCCAGGTGGTCGTGGACAAGATGCGTGAGTTCCTGCTGCGTCCGAGCAAGGACGGCGGTGAAGGAGATGGCGTGGCCTCGGTGTTTACCGTGACCGGCTTCAACTTCGCCGGTCGTGGCCAGAGCTCCGGCATGGCGTTCATCATGCTCAAGCCGTGGGAAGAGCGAAACGCCGACAACACCGTATTCAAGATCGCTGGCCGCGCCCAGCAGCACTTCTTCACGTTCCGCGACGCGATGGTGTTTGCCTTCGCTCCGCCAGCGGTGATGGAATTGGGTAACGCCACCGGTTTCGACGTGTTCCTGCAGGACCGCGCCGGCATCGGCCACGAAAAGCTGATGGAGGCTCGCAACCAGTTCCTGGGCATGGCTTCGCAGAGCAAGGTCCTGACCCAGGTGCGTCCGAACGGTCTCAACGACGAGCCCCAGTACCAGTTGGACATCGATGACGAGAAGGCCAGTGCCCTGGGCATCACCCTTTCGGACATCAACAATACGCTGTCGATTGCCCTCGGCAGTAACTATGTCAATGACTTCATCGACCGTGGTCGGGTGAAACGCGTCTACGTTCAAGGCCGACCGGACGCGCGCATGAGCCCGGAGGACCTGAACAAATGGTACGTGCGCAACAGCGCCGGGACCATGGTGCCGTTCAGCGCCTTCGCCAAGGGCGAGTGGACCTACGGATCGCCGAAACTGGCCCGTTACAACGGCGTGGAAGCGATGGAAGTCCTCGGTGCTCCGGCGCCAGGTTACTCCACGGGTGAAGCGATGGCCGAAGTCGAGGCCATTGCGCAGAAGTTGCCGGCGGGTGTCGGCATCTCCTGGACCGGCCTGTCGTACGAGGAACGCCTGTCGGGTTCCCAGGCGCCGGCTCTGTACGCGCTCTCGCTGCTGATGGTATTCCTCTGCCTGGCGGCGCTGTATGAAAGCTGGTCGATTCCGATCGCGGTCATGCTCGTGGTGCCGCTGGGGATCATCGGTGCCCTGCTGGCCACCAGCCTGCGCGGCCTGTCCAACGACGTGTACTTCCAGGTGGGTCTGTTGACAACCATCGGCCTGGCGGCGAAAAACGCCATCCTGATCGTCGAGTTCGCCAAGGAACTCCATGAACAGGGCCGGACTCTGGTGGAGGCCGCGATCGAAGCCTGCAGGATGCGTCTGCGGCCGATCATCATGACGTCCCTGGCGTTCGTCCTCGGCGTCGTGCCGCTGGCCATTTCCACCGGCGCCGGCTCGGGCAGCCAGCACGCCATCGGTACCGGGGTGATTGGCGGTATGCTCACCGCGACCATCCTGGCAATCTTCTGGGTGCCATTGTTCTTCGTGACGGTGTCGTCAATCGGTCGACGTAAAAATATCGACCAGGACCACACTCCTGAAACTTCTAAAGAGGCTGGCCAATGAGCAAGTCGCTACTTTCCCTGACCATCGCCGCCGTCGTGCTCAGCGGATGCTCGCTGATTCCCGACTATCAGCGGCCCGAAGCACCGGTCGCGGCGCAGTACCCGCAAGGGCCGGCCTATGAGCCGGCCAAAGCACCCGGCCAGGCCGCCGCCGAGCAGGGCTGGAAACAGTTCTTCCACGATCCGGCACTGCAACAGCTGATCCAGGTCGCCCTGGAAAACAACCGCGACCTGCGCGTCGCGGCGCTGAACATCGACGCCTACGCCGCGCAGTACCGCATCCAGCGCGCCGACCTGTTCCCGGCAGTCTCGGCCACCGGCTCCGGCAACCGCCAGCGGGTGCCGGCACGCGCCTCGCAAACCGGTGAAGCGGCAATCAGCAGCTCCTACTCGGCGACGCTGGGAATCAGCGCCTACGAGCTGGACCTGTTCGGTCGCGTCCGCAGCCTGAGCGAGCAAGCGTTGCAAAGCTACTTCGCCACCGAAGAAGCCCGCCGCAGCACCCAGATCAGCCTGGTGGCCAACGTCGCCAACGCTTACCTGACCTGGCAGGCCGACAAGGAACTGCTCAAGTTGACCCAGGATACCCTCGGCACCTATGAGCAAAGCCTGAAGCTGACCTCGCGCAGCGCCGAAGTCGGCGTGGCCTCGGCCCTGGACTTGAGCCAAGCCCGTACGGCGGTGGAAAACGCCCGCGTGCAACTGGCCCGCTACACCCGCCAGGTGGCCCAGGACGAAAACAGCCTGACCCTGCTGCTGGGCACCGGCCTGCCGGCCAACCTGCAGACACAACCGCTGAGCGCTGACCTGCTCAGCGAAGTGCCACCCGGCTTGCCCTCGGACCTGCTGCAACGGCGCCCGGACATCCTCCAGGCCGAACGCAACCTGCTCGCCGCCAACGCCAATATCGGCGCCGCGCGGGCCGCGTTCTTCCCGAGCATCAGCCTGACGGCCAATGCCGGCACCCTCAGCCCGGACCTGTCCGGCCTGTTCAAGGGCGGCTCGGGCACCTGGACCTTCGCTCCGCAGATCAACCTGCCGATCTTCAACGCCGGCAGCCTGCGGGCAAGCCTGGATTACGCAAAGATCCAGAAAGATATCAACGTCGCGCAGTATGAGCAGTCGATCCAGACCGCGTTCCAGGAAGTCTCCGACGGCCTGGCCGCGCGTCAGACCTACAATGAACAGCTGCAGGCACAGACCGACTTCGTCGCCGCCAACCAGGACTACTACCGCCTGGCCGAGCGTCGCTACCGTATCGGCGTCGACAGCAACCTGACTTTCCTCGACGCCCAGCGTCAGTTGTTCAGCGCGCAGCAATCGCTGATCACCGATCGCCTTGCGCAACTGACCAGCGAGGTCAATTTGTACAAGGCCCTGGGCGGCGGCTGGAATGCCGAGACGGGCAAGCGCGAACCGATCGCGGAGAAAGCGCCGGAGACGAAGTTGTTTTGATGGATGCTTGAACGTTGAACACGAAGCCCACCGAAAGGTGGGCTTTTTGTTTGCGCCTGATTCCCAGCCCCAACACAAATCAAATGTGGGGGGCGAGCCTGCTCGCGATAGCGGTCCTGTCGCCGACGAATGTTTTGTTGATCGAGTACATATCCGTTGCTGCGGTAAGGGCTACTGGCGGTTTCGCTTTTACAGCGACTCACTTTTATGAAGCGTAAAAGTAAGCAAAACGCTTTTGCCCCACCACTCGGTGCCTCGCTAAGGCTCGGCATGCCCTCACTCCGGCATTGCTCCGTGGGCCCGCCGCGAAGGGCCATCCTTGGCCCAGCGCGGCTATCCCGGCATCCATGCCGGGATGCCCACTCCACAATGCCTGCGTTCGGCCAGCGTGGTTAACGGGGCGCCGGGATCAACGTCCACCGCGAGGCGAGGCGGCCTGATAGCCGACCTGGTTCTTGGTGAGACCGCGTTTCCTCCTGTGGGAGCGAGCCTGCTCGCGAAGCGGTTATTACATCCAGCATCTCCGTCACTGAAACTCCGCCATCGCGAGCAGGCTCGCTCCCACAGGAATCGCGTACGCTCGTTCGTTGTTTTGCCGTTCGATAATCGCCCGAAACCCGCAAATCGCAATTGAACCGATCCCGGGCGGCCCTTCACCATCGCTCGCACAAAACCAATAACAACAGGTTCGACGCCATGCTCCTACGCCCTGCACCGTCCGGCTGATCCTCAGCCACTTTAACCGTCCAGCCCCACCGTACCGCCTGCAACCCAAGGGTTGCGGCAACGACTCGCTTCGTCCACAGAAAAACAAGAGACACGCCCATGAAACCCACACAGCAAGTTCTCCCCAGCCTCATTGCCGTCGCGCTGTCCGGCGTAGCATTGCCAGTGTTGTCAGCGGAGTCGGGGTTCGTCGAGGACGCCAAGGCCACGCTGAACCTGCGTAACTTCTATTTCAACCGCAACTTCGTCAACGACGCCGCCGCCCAAGGCAAGGCCGAGGAATGGACTCAAAGCTTCATCCTCGACGCCAAGTCCGGTTTCACCCAAGGCACGGTCGGTTTCGGCGTGGACGTGCTCGGCCTGTACTCGGTCAAGCTCGACGGCGGTCGCGGCACCGCCGGCACCCAGTTGCTGCCAGTGCACGACGACGGTCGCCCGGCCGATGATTTCGGTCGTTTGGGCGTGGCCCTCAAGGCCAAGGTCTCGAAGACTGAATTGAAAGTCGGCGAGTGGATGCCGGTGCTGCCGATCCTGCGTTCCGACGATGGCCGCTCCCTGCCGCAAACCTTCCAGGGCGGCCAGGTCACCTCCACCGAGATCAACGGCCTGAGCCTCTATGGCGGCCAGTTCCGTGGCAACAGCCCGCGTAACGACGCGAGCATGGAAGACATGTCGATGAACGGCCGCAGCGCCTTCACTTCCGACCGTTTCAATTTCGGCGGCGGCGAATACGCCTTCAACGAAAAACGCACCCAGGTCGGCGTCTGGTACGCGGAACTGTCCGACATCTACCAGCAGCAATATTTCAACCTGACCCACAGCCAACCCATGGGCGACTGGACCCTGGGCGCCAACCTGGGCTACTTCACCGGCAAGGAAGACGGCAGTGCCCTGGCCGGCGACCTGGATAACAAGACCGCGTTCGCCATGCTCTCGGCCAAATACGGTGGCAACACCTTCTACGTCGGCCTGCAGAAAGTCGGCGGCGATGACGCCTGGATGCGCGTCAACGGCACCAGCGGCGGGACCCTGGCGAACGACAGCTACAACTCCAGCTACGACAACGCCAAGGAAAAATCCTGGCAGCTGCGCCACGACTTCAACTTCGCCGCCGTCGGCGTGCCGGGCCTGACCCTGATGAACCGCTACATCAGCGGTGACAACGTACACACCGCCACCGTCGATGACGGCAAAGAATGGGGCCGCGAGACTGAGCTGGCCTACACCGTGCAAAGCGGTGCGCTGAAGAGTCTCAACGTGAAGTGGCGCAACTCGACGATGCGCCGGGACTTCAATACCAATGAGTTCGATGAGAACCGGTTGATTGTCAGCTATCCGATCAGCTTGTTGTAAAAAGCCAAACATGGACGGCGGCTGTACCACCGCCATCGCGAGCAAGCTCGCTCCCACAGGGGATCAGTGCCGAGCAAAAACTTGTGCTCACCGAAGATCCAATGTGGGAGCGAGCTTGCTCGCGAAGGCGTGGGCACATCCAACATGAGTGCTGGCTGAACCACCGCCTTCGCGAGCAAGCCCGCTCCCACAGGGATGAAGTCATCCCTCAAGTTCGTGATTCAATGCCCAGGTCATCCCAGACGGATTCGGCCAGGTGGAAGGTGGCGTTGGCCGCCGGGATGCCGCAATAGATGGCGCTCTGCATGATCACTTCCTTGATCTCGCTGCGGCTCACGCCATTATTGGCGGCGGCGCGCAGGTGCAGCTTGAGTTCTTCGTTGCGGTTCATGCCGATCAGCATGGCGATGGTGATCAGGCTGCGGGTATGGCGCGGCAAGCCCGGGCGGGTCCAGATGTCGCCCCAGGCGTGGCGGGTGATCATCTCCTGGAATTCGCTGTTGAATTCGGTCAAGGCATTGAGGCTGCGGTCGACGTGGGCATCGCCCAGCACTGCGCGGCGTACTTGCATGCCTTCGTCGTAACGTTGTTTCTCGTCCACAAAAAACTCCTCAGGCGCGGCCAGTATCAAGCAGGAAATCCAGTACCCGCGCGCTGAACGCGGCGCCGGCCTGGACATTGGACAAGTGCGCGGCATGAAACTCGGCGTATTCGGCACCCTCGACCCGCTCTTGGATAAAACGTCCGCCCGCTGGCGGCGTCACGGCATCTTCGGTGCCAGCGATCACCAGCAGTGGCACACGGATCAGCGATAGCTGCTCACGAAAATCGGCGTCGCGTACTGCGGCGCAGTTGGCCGCATAGCCTTGGGGCGAGGTCGCAGCCAGCATGTCGGTAATTTTTTCCGCCGTCGCCGGATGGGCCTTGGCGAAATCCGGCGTGAACCAGCGGGCAATCGACGCATCACGCAACGCCACCATCGCCGCCTTGCCATCACGCAGCACGGTTTCGATGCGCGGGTTCCACATCGAAGGGTCGCCAATCTTCGCGGCGGTATTGCACACCACCAGTTTGTGCAGACGCTCGCCGGCGTTGATTCCCAGCCACTGGCCGATCAGGCCACCCATGGACAGGCCGCAGAAATGCACCTTGTCGATGTCCAGCGCATCAAGCATCGCCAGCACGTCGCGGCCCAGCTGTTCGATGCTATAGGGGCCTTCGGTGACCAGCGACCGGCCGTGACCACGGGTGTCGAAACGCAAGACCCGAAAGTGTTCACTGAACGCCGCGACCTGCTCGTCCCACATATGCAAATCGGTACCCAAAGAGTTGGAGAGCACCAGCACCGGGGCGTCCTGCGGCCCGTCCAATCGCCGCTCATCAAAACAATAGCTCAGATCGCCCTCGGCGAGTTTGACCAATCCCACAACAATCTCCTTTCAGGCATTCAAGGCAAGGTGTTCGGCCACCGCTCGGGCAACCCAGGCCTGGGCTTGTCCGAGGTAGTGGGCCGGGTCGAGCAGATGATCAAGCTCGGTCGCGGATAACTGCGCGGTGACCTGGGGTTCGTCCCCCAGCACCTCGCGCAAATGCCGTTGTTCGGCCACCGCGCGCTTGCAGCATTGCTCCAGCAGATGATGCGCGGTGTCGCGACCAACCCGCTGGGCCAGGACGATGCTGACGGCTTCGGCCAGCACCAACCCTTGGGTCAGTTCCAGGTTACGGGCCATGCGCGCCGCATCCACTTCCAGCCCTTCGGCCAGCAGTCGCGCCTGTTGCAGCGCGCCGGACACCAGGCAGCAGATGTCCGGCAGGGTTTCCCATTCGGCGTGCCACAGGCCGAGGCTGCGCTCATG
Source organism: Pseudomonas sp. R3-56 (assembly GCF_051132075.1). NCBI lineage: Bacteria > Pseudomonadati > Pseudomonadota > Gammaproteobacteria > Pseudomonadales > Pseudomonadaceae > Pseudomonas > Pseudomonas sp. R3-56. The sequence goes on from NZ_CP071657.1 coordinate 4,733,260, forward strand.
TTCCTGGGGCATGGCGCTGAACAGCGTCGACAACAAACCGGGCACCCGCGTCGCAGCGCCGATCAACACCGCCGCGCCCACCGGGTTGCGCTTGTGGGGCATGGTCGACGAACCGCCCTTGCCCGGTGCCGAAGGTTCGAACGCCTCGCCTGCCTCGGTCTGCATCAACAGGCTGACGTCGCGCCCCAGTTTGCCCAGGCTGCCAGCGATCAAGCCCAGCACCGCGCCGAACTCCACCAAACGATCGCGCTGGGTGTGCCAAGGCTGCTCCGGCAGGTTCAGTTGCAGCTCGGCGGCCAAGGCTTCGGCCACCGGCAGCGCCTGCTTCCCCAGGGCGGCAAGGGTCCCGGAGGCGCCGCCAAATTGCAGTACCAACAGGCGTGGCTTGAGTTCCCGCAAGCGCTGGCGACTGCGCGTGACGGCCCCCAGCCAGCCGGCGATTTTCATCCCCAGGGTGACCGGCGTGGCGTGTTGCAGCCAGGTGCGCCCGGCCAGCGGCGTGGCGGCGTAACGTTCGGCTTGTCGAGCCAGGGTGACGGCCAGTTGCGCCAGTTCACCTTCGATCAGTCCGAGCGCCTGGCGCAGTTGCAGCACCAAGCCACTGTCCATCACGTCCTGGCTGGTTGCGCCCAAGTGCACGTAGCGTTCGGCCTCGGCGCTCTCGGCAGCGATGCGCTTGCCCAACGCCTTGACCAGCGGGATCGCAGAATTGCCGGCACTGGCAATCGCTTCGCTCAACGCTGAAAAGTCGTACAGCTGGGCGCGACAGGCATTCCCGATCGGCGCCACCGCCTCCTGGGGGATCAGCCCAACCCGCGCCTCGGCCCGGGCCAGCGCCGCCTCAAAGTCGAGCATCGCCTGCACACGCCCCGCATCGCAGAACACTTCGCGCATGTCGCGGGCGGTGAAGTAGGCATCGAACAGCTGATTGCCCGGTCGTTCGCTCATAAACAGTCCTTCGAAAAATGGATGCCTCATGGCCAGATATTCCTGTGGCGAGGGGACTTATCCCCGCTGGGCTGCACAGCAGCCCCAAACCGTCGACTCGATCTGCCTGACACACCGAGTTGCGGATCAGGGGCGCTTCGCACCCCAACGGGGATAAATCCCCTCGCCACAATGAATCAACCATGCCTTAAAGATCGTGATGTAAATACGCCGGTTGTTTTGGCAGCCGCAGGCTGAACAGGAACGCAACGACCATCATCACCGTGACATACCAATAAAAAGCGTTTTCCATGCCCTGGGCTTTCAGGCTCAAGGCAACGTACTCGGCCGAACCGCCAAAAATCGCGTTCGCCACCGCATAGGCCAACCCTACTCCCAGCGCCCGCACTTCTGGTGGAAACATTTCGGCTTTCACCAGACCGCTGATGGAGGTGTAGAAGCTGACAATCGCCAAGGCCAAAGTGATCAGGACAAACGCCAGGAACGGGTTGCTGGTGCTTTTGAGCGTCAGCAGGATCGGCACGGTGCACAACGCCCCCAGCCCGCCGAACCAGAGCATGGAGTTACGCCGGCCGATCTTGTCCGCGAGCATGCCGAACAGCGGTTGCATGCACATGTAGAGAAACAGCGCACCGGTCATGATGTAACTGGCGGTCTTGGCATGCAGGCCGGCGGTGTTCACCAGGTACTTCTGCATGTAAGTGGTGAAAGTGTAGAAAATCAGCGAACCGCCGGCGGTGTAGCCCAGCACGGTGATGAACGCAGCCTTGTGATCGCGAAACAACGCGGCGATGCTGCCAGCGTCTTTGTTTTCGCGCATTTCCTTGCTGGTGGTTTCCTTCAGGGACCGGCGCAGGAACAGGGAAATCAACGCCGCGGCGGCGCCCACCACGAACGGGATTCGCCAACCGTAAGCGCGCAGTTCGTCTTCGCTGAGAAACTGCTGCAGGATCACCACCAGCGACACTGCCAAAAGTTGTCCGCCGATCAGCGTCACGTACTGGAACGAGGCAAAAAAGCCGCGTTGCCCCTTGAGGGCGACTTCGCTCATGTAGGTCGCGGTCGTGCCGTACTCGCCGCCCACCGACAGGCCTTGCAGCAGGCGAGCGAACAGCAGCAGCACCGGCGCCCAGACGCCGATGTCCTTGTAGGTGGGCAGGCAGGCGATGAGCAACGAGCCGAAGCACATCATCATCACCGAGATCATCATCGAATTCTTGCGCCCGTGACGGTCCGCTACCCGGCCGAAAATCCAGCCGCCAATGGGCCGCATCAGGAACCCGGCGGCGAATACCCCCGCCGTGTTGACCAGTTGCACCGTCGGATTGTCCGATGGGAAAAACGCCGGGGCGAAATAAATCGCGCAGAACGCATAGACGTAGAAGTCGAACCATTCGACCAGGTTGCCGGAAGAGGCACCGACGATGGCGAAGATGCGCTTGCTGCGTTCTTCGCCGGTGTAGTGGCTGATTGGGGTGGTCATGGGTTAATCACTCGTTGGGGACTGACGAAGTCTAGACATACTTCGTAACACTCCCGTTCCACAGTCTTGCCATCCGTGGCGAGGGAGCTTGCTCCCGCTCGGCTGCGTAGCAGTCGCAAAACCAGGCTGCGCGCTGCTTTGATACACCGCGTCGCCTGCCATGGGCTTGCTGCGCAAGCCAGCGGGAGCAAGCTCCCTCGCCACGGGGGTTTTCAATCAGTAATCGAAGAACACTGTCTCGGCATCCGTGCCCTGGAGAATCACGTTCCACTGGTAAACACCCGACGCATCGGGCCTGGCCACGATGGTGTCGCGACGCTCCTCGGGTACGCAGGCCAGCAACGGGTCAGCTTCGTTGGCGGGTTCGTCGGCGAAATAGATGCGCGTCAACAGATGCTTGACCAACCCGCGGGCGAATACCAGCACGACAAGATGCGGCGCCTGGGTCGTACCGCCCAACCCCGGCACGGTGCCCGGCTTGATGGTGGTGAAGCGGAACCGCCCTTCGGCATCCACCGGCACCCGACCGAAACCGCCGAAATGCGGGTCCAGCGGTTTGTCCTGATCGTCTTCCGGGTGAGCGTATTTACCGGCGGCGTTGGCCTGCCAGACTTCCAGCATGGCGTCGTTGACGAACTGGCCGTTGCCGTCGATCACTTGCCCGGTGATCGCCACGCGCTGGCCGAGCGTCTGGGCGTCGGTCAGGTCTTCGCGGTTCAGCCACGTCAGGCCGATGTGGTAGTAAGGGCCGACGGTGTGGGACGTAGTGGCGTTGAGCGTCATCTTATTTCTCCATCGGCGTGGCTTCGCGGCCGCGCAAGACGATGTCCCAGCGATAACCGAGGGCGTAGTGAGGAATGGTTTTTTCCAGGTCGAAACTGGCGATCAAGCGTTCCTTGGCACGGCTGTCCGGCACGCAGTTGTAGATCGGGTCGTATTCCAGCAACGGATCACCGGGGAAATACATCTGTGTGACCAGGCGTGTCAGGATGCTCGGCCCGAACAATGAAAAATGGATATGCGCCGGGCGCCAGGCGTTGTGGTGGTTGCCCCACGGATAGGCGCCGGGCTTGATGGTCTGGAACTGATAGCCGCCATCGGCATCGGTCACGGTGCGACCGGTGCCGGTGAAGTTCGGGTCCAGCGGCGCATCGTGGCTGTCACGGTCGTGGTTGTAGCGACCGGCGGCGTTGGCCTGCCAGATCTCGATCAGGATGCCCGGTACCGGCTCGCCGTGCTCATCGAGCACGCGCCCGTGAATGATGATCCGCTCACCGAGCGGCTCACCGGCATGCTGGGCGGTCAGGTCATGGTCCTTCTCCTGAAGACGATCAGCACCTACGGTCGGCCCGGTAATTTCCGACAATGAATGGGGCAGGTACACCAACGGCTTGGACGGCGAGCGCAGGTTGGTGGACTGGTACGGCGGGTGCAGATACTCCGGCTGAGTGCCCACTTGAGGGCGACGGTAACCAGGCTTGTCAGTCATGCAGCATTCCTCGGTTTCTTATTGGTAGGACGACCCGTCAGACGCGTTCGATAGCCAGTGCCAGACCTTGGCCGACGCCGACGCACATGGTCGCCAGGCCTTTCTTGCCGCCGGTCTTTTCCAAATGATGCAGCGCTGTCATCACCAGCCGCGCCCCGCTCATGCCCAGTGGATGGCCCAAGGCAATGGCGCCACCGTTCGGATTGACGTGCGGAGCATCGTCCGCCAGCCCAAGATCGCGCAACACCGCCAGGCCCTGGCTGGCAAAGGCTTCGTTAAGCTCGATCACGTCAAAATCGGCGACCGCCAGGCCCAGGCGCTCAGTCAGTTTGCGCACCGCCGGCACCGGGCCGATGCCCATCACCCGTGGCGCGACGCCGGCGCTGGCCATGCCCAGCACTCTGGCCCTGGGGGTCAGGCCGTGTTTCTTCACCGCTTCGGCGGACGCGAGGATCAGCGCCGCCGCCCCGTCATTCACGCCCGAGGCGTTGCCGGCGGTCACGGTCTTGTCCGGGCCGTTGACCGGTTTGAGTCGACCCAAGGTTTCCAACGTGGTGTCGGCGCGTGGATGCTCGTCCTGCTCGACCACGGTTTCGCCCTTTTTGTGGGCGATGCGAACCGGCACGATTTCTTCGGCAAAAAATCCCGCCGCCTGGGCTGCCGCCGCACGCTGCTGGCTGCGCACGGCAAAGGCGTCTTGATCAGCGCGGGACACCGCGTAGTCATCCGCCACGTTATCAGCGGTCTGCGGCATTGCATCAACGCCGTACTGGGCTTTCATCAGCGGGTTGATGAAGCGCCAACCAATGGTCGTGTCCTCCAGCTTCATGTTGCGTGAGAACGCCGCATCAGCCTTGCCCATCACGAACGGCGCGCGGGACATCGATTCGACGCCGCCGGCGATGGCCAGCTCCATTTCGCCGCTGGCAATGGCGCGGAACGCCGTGCCGATGGCGTCCATGCCCGAGGCGCAGAGGCGGTTGACGGTCACGCCGGGGATGCTCTCCGGCAGACCGGCCAGCAACAAGGCCATGCGCGCGACGTTGCGGTTGTCTTCACCGGCCTGGTTGGCGCAGCCGAGGAACACTTCGTCCACCGTGTGCCAGTCCACCGATGGGTTGCGTTCCATCAGCGCCTTGATCGGCACGGCTGCCAGGTCATCGGCACGCACCGCGGACAGGCTGCCGCCGAACCGGCCGATAGGGGTTCGAATCGCATCACAGATAAAAACATCGCGCATTCAGGCTTCTCCTGGAGTCTGGCCGTGGGCCGCAGCGGTACGGGCCTCAAGGTCGCGCAATGCGCGCAACTCGACCTCGGTCGGTTCGGCGGTGGTCTGCACCTGGTCGGCGAAACGGATCGCCCAGCCGGTGGCGGCAATCACTTGCTCACGGGTCACCCCGGGGTGCAGCGAAGTGACCACGAACTCATGGCTGCCGGCTTCCGGTTCCATGATGCACAGGTCAGTGATGATCCCTACGGGGCCAGCGCCCGGCAGGCCGAGGCGCTTGCGCGAATCACCGCCTTCGCCGTGACCGACCGAGGTGATGAAATCCAGCTTGTCGACAAACGAACGCGCCGATTGCTTGAGGATGATCAACACACTTTTCGCCGAGCCGGCGATTTCCGGCGCGCCACCGGCCCCCGGCAAGCGGACTTTCGGCTGATGATAATCGCCGACCACGGTGGTGTTGATGTTGCCGAAACGGTCCACCTGGGCTGCGCCGAGGAAGCCGACGTCGATGCGCCCGCCCTGAAGCCAGTAGCGAAAAATCTCACCGGTGGGTACGACGGTGTCTGCGGTTTCCGCCAGTTCACCGTCGCCGATGGACAGCGGCAATACGCTGGGCTTGGCGCCGATCGGACCGGATTCGTAGATCAGGACGACATCAGGCGACGAAGTCAGCCGCGCCAGGTTGGCCGCTTTCGACGGCAGGCCGATGCCAACGAAACACACGGCGTTGTTCTTCAGCCGACGGGCCGCGGCGACGGTCATCATCTCATTGGTGGAATAGGTCATGGTTTCACCTGCGAAGCGGCCGCCAGCCGGGCCTGGAATTCACTGAAGTCCCTGGTGCCATGGATGTACTCGTCAATCCATGCGGTAAATGTCTCACGGTCCCGGGCGATAGGGTCCCACGCCTGGTAGAAACGATTGTCACGCTCGGTGTAGCCGTGAGCGTAGGACGGATGCGCGCCACCCGGTACATGACATACCGCGCTCAAGGCCCAGGTTGGCAGCACGCAGGCATTCATCGGCGCGTTCAGGTCGTCGACGATTTCTTCCACGGTGACGATGCAACGCTTGGCCGCCAGGGCCGCTTCTTTCTGCACACCGAGGATGCCCCACAGCAACACGTTGCCCTTGCGGTCGGCCTTCTGTGCGTGGATCACGGTAATGTCCGGCCGCACCGAAGGGACGGCGGCAAGCACTTCCCCGGTGAAGGGACAGGTGACGCTCTTGATCAGCGGATTGACCTTCGGCAGGTCGGAGCCGGCGTAGGCCCGAAGCACCGCGAACGGCAGGCCGGAGGCGCCGGCAACGTAGGCATTGGCCAGGTCGGCGTGGCTGTGCTCCTCGATCTCCAGCGGATGCGGCCATTGCTTTTCGACCGCATCGCGCAGCCGGTGCAAGGAACCCACGCCAGGATTGCCGCCCCAGGAAAAAATCAGCTTGCGAGCACAACCGGCGCCGATCAACTGGTCGTAGATCAGGTCAGGCGTCATGCGCACCAGGGTCAGGTCCTTCTTGCCCTGACGAATGATTTCATGACCCGCCGCCGTCGGGATCAGGTGCGTGAAGCCTTCGAGCGCGACGGTATCGCCGTCGTTGACGAACTGCTTCACCGCGTCGTGCAGCGAAAGGATTTCAGCCATGGGGCAGGCTCCCGTTATCCAGTAGACCGACATGAAAAAGAGGCGCGAGGTCCAGCGCCTGGGTGACTGAAGATTAAGCCGGGGAAAAACGCCAAACAATCCGATAATCGACAGAGTGTTCGTTTATCGAACAGATTGTTGCGTAGCTATCGATTTCGTCTGTCCTGCAACAACGCAGGGCCTGTGGCGAGGGAGCTTGCTCCCGCTGGGCTGCAAAGCAGCCCCCCCAAAAAAAACAGGGCCGCTTCGCGCCCCGGCGGGAGCAAGCTCCCTCGCCACAGGTGCAGATTCAGCTTCAGAGAAAAAGTCAGGTCGCATCCGCATGGCTGACCATGCCTTTGATAACGACCGCCGCGGTCGCCAATGCCGCTGGAATCACCAGCGCGGTCAGGACCTGTTCGAAGTTCCAGCCCAACCCCAACAAGGTCGCGCCCATCCACGCGCCAAGAATCGCGCCGAACCGGCCGATGCCCAGCATCCACGACACCCCGGTGGCCCGGCCCTGGGTTGGGTAGAACCGCGCCGCCAGGGACGGCATCGCCGATTGCGCGCCGTTGACGCACATGCCGGCCACCAGCACCAGGGTGGCGAGCAAGGTAATGTTGCCCAGGCTCTGCCCCACTGCGTAGGCAAATACCCCGGCCATCAGGTAGAAAATGCCGATGACCTTGTGCGGATTGAAGCGGTCCATCGCCCAACCCACCCCAACGGCACTCAACACGCCGCCAAACTGAAACAGCGCGCCGATGAACGCCGCCTGCTCCATGCTCGCGCCGCTGTCGCGCATCAGCGTCGGCAGCCAACTGGTCAGCAGATAGACGATCACCAGCCCCATGAAATACGTCAGCCACAACAACAACGTGCCGGCGCTGTAGGTACCGGAAAAGATCACCGCCAGCACGTTGCGCGCTTTTACGGTCTTTTGTTCGGGCACGCTGAAGCTGGCCGCCTGGGCGATGGTCGGCGGGTCGATCGGCGCCAGGGTCTTGCGCACCTTGTCGGTGCCACGGTTACGCACCACCAGGTAACGCGCCGACTCCGGCAGCCAGAACACCAGCACCACCGCCAGGATCAAAGGCAGCACGCCACCGATCAGCAGCAAGCTGTGCCAGCCGAACGCCGGTATCAGCTTGGCGGAGATGAAACCGCCGCCGGCCATACCCAGGTTGAAGCCGCAGAACATGCTGGTGACCAGCAGGGACTTCTTGCGTTCCGGGGTGTATTCCGAGAGCAGGGTCGTGGCATTCGGCATCCCGGCCCCCAATCCCAGGCCGGTCAGGAAACGCAGCACCAGCAGTTGGTCGACGTTGGTACAGAAGGCCGAGGCCAGGCTGAAAGCGCCAAACAACACGACCGCCCCCACCAATACGATTTTTCGTCCGAAACGGTCAGCCAATGGGCCGGAACCCAGTGCGCCGAATACCATGCCGATCAGCGCGGCGCTCATCACCGGGCCAAGGCTGGCCCGGTTGATGCCCCAATCCTGGGAAAGCGCCGGGGCGATGAATCCCATGGCCGCGGTGTCGAGGCCATCGAGGAAAACGATCAGGAAACAGAGAATGACCACTCGCCATTGGTAACGAGAAATGGGCTGGGCATTGATGAAGGACTGCACATCGAGGCAGGTGCCTACGGAGGTCTGGGGCTGGTTCATTTTATTTTTATTCCACGCAAGAAACGCCAGATGACGCTGCGCGACATTAATGAGCCCGGGCAAATACCGTCAATTCACCGAAGCGGAGTGTGTGCGTTTATCGAACAGCTTAAGTGAACAGTTGCGCGCTCAGGTCCCGGCTGGCCCCGAGCAGGCCAGGCAAAAAGCGCTGCTCCAGCTCGTTGCGGCTGACCCGTCCGGCATGGGTGCTGACGTTCAGGGCCGCCACCACCTGGCCCGAAGCATCGTATACCGGCACGGCAATCGAGCGCAGGCCCTGTTCCAGTTCCTGATCGACAATGCACCAACCCTGCTGCCGGACCTGTTGCAGGCATTCGAGCAACGCCTCGGGCGTGTGCAGGGTGCGGCTGGTCTTGGCCTGCAGGTCGGCATGCTCGAGATAATCGCGCAGCGACGCGTCATCCAGTGCCGCCAGCAAAATCCGGCCCATTGACGTGCAATAAGCTGGCAGGCGGCCACCGACGGACAGATCGACCGAAATCAGCCGTTGGGTCGTGGCCGACCGGGCGATGTAGAGGATGTCATCGCCTTCGAGCGTCGCCATGTTGCAGGCCTCGTGCAGCTGTTCGCTCATGCGGTCCAGGTAGGGTTGGGCAGAAACCGCCAGCGGTGTCGATGACAGATAGGCATGGCCCAGGGTCAGCACTTTGGGCAACAGCGAATAAGTCCGTCCGTCGGTTGTGGCATAGCCGAGCTTGATCAATGTGTGCAGGCAGCGCCTCACCGCCGCGCGGGGAATTTCGGTGCGGTGGCTGATCTGGGCGATGGTCAAGTGCCGCTTGCGCTCCTGGAATGCCTGGACCACCGCCAGTCCACGGGCCAGCGAGGTCATGAAGTCCGGGTCACCGGTCAGGGCCTGGATCCGCTTGGCCGGCGAAGCGACGATCGGCGGCGCTACTGAAGTGAAGGCGTTGCGCAATTGGTCGTTCATCTCTGGTTCTCCCGGAATGACGGCTATTACAAGCGGCTGCCCGTCGGACAGACAAGTGTCGACCCATCAACACCGTGCGATTATCGAACCGGCGGTCGATAATCGCAATCAGCACGCACCTGCCAGTCTTGCCGTTTTTTGCGTTTTTCCAGCAAGCACCTTGGACGACGAACTTGAACAGCGACAAAGAATAATGAACTTGTCATATGAAAATGACGTCAGGATATCGACACTTGTGATACGTGCCGCACAACTAGCAACACTTATGCAATATTGATTCACACCGGTAACCCGGTACTTTAACTTTGCTAGTGTTATTGCGGCGGACCGCTATAATGCGCGTCAGTGGCGGATCGGCCAATGGCTTCCGCGGGCACAATGGTTTTGTTGTGTCAGTACCCTGGCCGCGTCTCCCGTATCGGCAATATGCGAAACCCTGATGCTACGTCAGCTATCAGCTCTGGTGCCGTGGCCGTCTGCATCGCGTACATGCAGTGCGTATCACCAGATCAATTTCAATTCATTAGGTAATCATGTGACGAAAGACGAACTGCGCGCGGAACTTGAGCGCCAGGAACAACGTTACAAGGAAGTTTACGGCGGAGAAATCACCACCTACGCCGCGCAACCTGAACCGGAACGCAAACCCTGGCGCAAACGCGCCACTGTTCAGGACCAGGCGTTCAGCCAGGAACTGCAAAAGATGGAAAAAGAACTCAAGGCCGAGGAAGAATGATTCTCCGGGCTTGAGTTCCGTAGCGTGTCCGGCCACACCCTGGTCGGACGCCGATAGCGAGGGCCCGCCAAAAGCGGGCCGTCATTCTCTGCACCATCGGTCGGCGGACATTCACCGCTAATTTTCTTTTTTCAGATTTTCAGGCGCCCGCCCCAGCCCCCTCGCGCCTTGCGCAGAACCTTGCCAGCCGGCATTTTCATCCCGAAATCAAAGGGTTGCGCAGCCTATTCAAAACCCCGGCCTGCACGGCTTCCTGCCGGTTATTTCGTTGAAGAATGTTACCGATGAGCAGTCGATGCATCGATTAGCGAGGTTTTCTGGCATAATCGCGCCCCCTTATGACCGGGTCAGAAAACCTTCATGATCGATTTATTCAGCGGACTGGATGCTTGGGTGCTCGTGAGCCTCTTGCTCGCCCTGGCTTTTGTCCTCGCCTTCGAGTTCATCAACGGCTTTCATGACACCGCTAACGCGGTTGCCACTGTTATCTACACCAAAGCCATGCCGCCTCACCTGGCGGTGTTCTTTTCCGGTGTGTTCAATTTCCTCGGCGTACTGCTGGGTGGCGTGGGGGTGGCGTACGCCATCGTTCACCTGTTGCCCGTGGAGCTGCTGATCAATGTGAACACCGGACACGGCTTGGCCATGGTGTTCTCGCTGCTCGCGGCGGCCATCACCTGGAACCTCGGCACGTGGTACTTCGGTATCCCGGCGTCCAGCTCCCATACGCTGATCGGCTCGATCCTCGGCGTGGGCCTGGCCAATGCGCTGATCAACGATATCCCGTTGGCCGACGGGGTGAACTGGCAGAAAGCGATCGATATCGGCGCCTCCCTGGTGTTCTCGCCGATGGCCGGCTTCCTGATCGCGGCCCTGGTGTTGCTCAGCCTGAAATGGTGGCGCCCGCTGTCGAAGATGCACAAGACGCCGGAACAGCGCCGCAAGATCGACGACAAGAAACATCCGCCGTTCTGGAATCGCCTGGTACTGGTGATTTCCGCCATGGCCGTCAGCTTCGTCCACGGCTCAAACGATGGCCAGAAAGGCATCGGCCTGATCATGCTGGTGTTGATCGGTATCGTACCCGCACAGTTCGTACTCGACCTGAACAGCACTACCTACCAGATCGAGCGCACCCGCGACGCGACGTTGCACCTTAGCCAGTTCTACAAGCGCAACAACGAGTCGCTGGGTGAATTCCTGGCCTTGGGCAAGAGCGTCGAAGGCGACCTGCCGGAGAAATTCCGCTGCAACCCGCAGCAGACCGAACCGACCATCAATGCGCTGCTCGACACTCTCAAAGGCGTGGCGGATTACCACTCGTTGCCGTCGGAAAGCCGCATCGAAGTACGCCGCTACCTGCTTTGCCTGGACGACACGGCGAAAAAGGTCGGCAAGTTGCCTGGCCTGGCAGCCCGTGAAAAAGACGACCTGAACAAGCTGCGCAAGGACCTGACCGCGACCACCGAATACGCCCCGTTCTGGGTAATCCTGGCGGTTGCCCTGGCCCTCGGCCTGGGCACCATGGTCGGCTGGAAGCGCGTGGTACTGACCATCGGCGAGAAGATCGGCAAGCAAGGCATGACCTACGCCCAAGGCATGTCGGCGCAGATCACCACGGCCTGCATGATCGGCGCGGCAAATATCTTCAGCCTGCCGGTTTCCACCACCCATGTGCTGTCTTCCGGCGTGGCGGGCACGATGGTGGCCAACAAGAGCGGCCTGCAGGGCGGCACGGTCCAGACCATCCTGCTGGCCTGGGTGCTGACCCTGCCGGCGACGGTGGGCCTGTCGGCGGCACTGTTCTGGCTGGCGTCGAAGGCCATCGGCAGCTGAGTTTCAGCGGCTCGTGAAAAAGGTGCGTTCCTTGCGGTTCGCACCTTTTTTTATGCCCTGACATTGAACAACTTGTGGGAGCGAGCCTGCTCGCGAAAGCGGAGTATCAGCCACTAGATGGATGACTGATACTCCGCCTTCGCGAGCAGGCTCGCTCCCACAGTGGTTTTGTGTTGGTCTGGAAATTCGCCCCAAAAAAAAGGGCGACCGAAGTCGCCCAAATGCCTTGCGTGCTCGTTGTAGCCGGAGAGACCTACGGCTTTTTGCGCTTGTGTGCGTCTTTCCAGATGAATAATCCAAACCCTGCGAAAAACACGAACATGAGGCCGACCGTCAACACACCGGCAAACACCACATTATCGATAAACATGACTGGCCTCCTGGTCTTGCCCCTGTTGCGATGGGATCAAGTTAACCAATCAGGCCTGGAGGAAAATTGACTGGGGTCAATAACGCTCGCGACGGAGCGCAAAGGAAGGGTGATAACTGATCCATATCAATGGATCGAGGGGGTTCAGCGCTTTTTCGGTTTGTTTTTCGATTTTTTCTTCGGCTTGCCCAAGGGCATGGCCTGCTCGAAGGCCTGGCGGACTTCATTGAGACGTTTTTCGTTGAGGTCGTGAACGCGCTTTGCGCGCTCTGCACCGAGATCAATCAGTTTGTCTTCTTGGCTCATGCTGTGTCGACATCGTACGGTGAGTGGCGGATGCGCCCATGATGCGGGTTACCGGTTGCGTTGACCAGCCAGCGACGTCGACGAGACCTCAGATCTGGATATCCACCCATAGGCCCTGGCGCTCTTCGCCCTCGACGAGCGGAACGACCGGCACGGTGTTGTCGGCGTTCAGTTCCGTGCCCGGAACAGCCAGATGTTCTTCGGGATCCTCGTCGGCTTCGCGGCGGCGCCGGTTGCGCTCCTGCTGGCGACGCTGCTCTTCGCGCAGCAACAGAGCGGCCTCCTCCGGGTCACCCTTTTGCAGGTCGATGGTGCTTTCGTTGGAGCTTTGTTGTACCGGGACCACGGGAGGAATATCCGGTCGCGGGCGGATCGGATCCTGCTGAGCGGTGATGGGTACGGCGCTCAAGGGAAGCATGGGTGGCAACATAAAGGTCTCCTGTCTTCAGGTTGTCGGCGGCGGCGAGGACAGCTTGAACCGCTGGTCTGAAACTTGTGAGCTGGTTGGCATTACGCGGGGCGAGGACACAAGCTTGTTTGATCGCAGAACACGCTTAAGTTCCGTTGGGCCGGTTGATGGGCAAGCCGTCACGAGCGCTGGTTACGTGCGTAAATCCTTTGGTCTGACGCGTCATTCCGTTAAGATAGCCGGCTTTTTCACGGCGGGAGTCAGGCAGCATGGCGCAGCAGTATCAACCGGGGCAACGCTGGATCAGTGACAGCGAAGCCGAGCTGGGTTTGGGCACCGTTCTGGCACAGGACGGCCGCTTGTTGACCGTGCTCTACCCGGCCACTGGCGACACTCGCCAGTACGCGCTACGGAATGCGCCCCTCACCCGCGTGCGGTTTTCGCCGGGCGACGTGATCACTCACTTCGAAGGCTGGAAAATGACCGTGCGCGAAGTCGATGACGTCGACGGGCTGCTGGTCTACCACGGCCTCAACGGGCAGAACGAAGTCGTCACGCTGCCGGAAACCCAACTGTCGAACTTCATCCAGTTCCGCCTGGCCAGCGATCGCCTGTTCGCCGGGCAGATCGATCCGCTGGCCTGGTTCTCCCTGCGCTACCACACGCTGGAACACACCAGCCGCCAACTGCAGTCGCCGCTCTGGGGCCTGGGTGGCGTGCGTGCCCAACCGATCGCTCATCAGTTGCATATTGCCCGTGAAGTCGCCGACCGCATTGCGCCACGGGTATTGCTGGCGGACGAAGTGGGCCTGGGCAAGACCATCGAAGCCGGCTTGATCATCCATCGGCAACTGCTTTCCGGCCGCGCCAGTCGCATCCTGATCCTGGTCCCGGAAAACCTGCAGCACCAGTGGCTGGTGGAGATGCGCCGGCGCTTCAACCTGCAGGTCGCGCTGTTCGACGAAGAACGCTTTATCGAAAGTGATGCCAGCAACCCGTTCGAGGACACCCAACTGGCGCTGGTCGCGCTGGAATGGCTGGTAGAGGACGAAAAGGCCCAGGACGCGCTGTTCGCCGCCGGCTGGGACCTGATGGTGGTCGACGAAGCGCACCACCTGGTGTGGCACGAAGACCAGGTCAGCCCGCAATACGCGCTCGTCGAACAGTTGGCCGAGACCATCCCTGGCGTGCTGCTGCTGACCGCCACCCCGGAACAACTGGGCCAGGACAGCCACTTCGCTCGCCTGCGCCTGCTGGACCCGAACCGCTTCCACGATCTGCAGGCCTTCCGTGCCGAAAGCGAGAACTATCGCCCGGTGGCCGAAGCCGTCCAGGAGCTGCTGGACAAGGGACGCTTGTCGCCCGAGGCCCACCAGACCATCCATGGTTTCCTGGGCAATGAAGGCGAAGCGCTGCTGACCGCCGTCAACGATGGCGATATCGAAGCCAGCGCCCGCCTGGTTCGCGAACTGCTGGACCGCCACGGCACCGGCCGCGTGCTGTTCCGTAACACCCGCGCTGCCGTCCAGGGTTTCCCCGAGCGCAAGCTGCACGCCTATCCTCTGCCGTGCCCTGACGAATACCTGGAACTGCCGCTGGGCGAACACGCCGAGCTGTATCCGGAAGTCAGCTTCCAGGCTCAGCCTGAAGCCGGCGAAGAAGAACGCTGGTGGAAATTCGACCCGCGCGTCGAATGGCTGATCGATCAGTTGAAGATGCTCAAGCGCACCAAGGTCCTGGTGATCTGCGCCCACGCCGAAACCGCGATGGACCTGGAAGACGCCCTGCGCGTGCGCTCCGGCATTCCGGCCACGGTGTTCCATGAAGGCATGAACATCCTTGAGCGCGACCGCGCGGCGGCCTACTTTGCCGACGAAGAGTTCGGTGCCCAGGTGCTGATCTGCTCGGAAATCGGCAGTGAGGGTCGCAACTTCCAATTCGCCCATCACCTGGTGCTGTTCGACCTGCCGGCGCACCCGGACCTTTTGGAACAGCGGATCGGTCGTCTGGACCGGATCGGCCAGAAACACACTATCGAGCTGCATGTGCCGTACCTGGAAACCAGCCCGCAGGCGCGGCTGTTCCAGTGGTATCACGAGGCGCTGAATGCTTTCCTCAACACCTGCCCGACCGGCAACGCCTTGCAACATCAGTTCGGCCCGCGCCTGCTGCCGTTGCTGGAAGAAGCCGACGACGGCGAGTGGCAGGCATTGATCGACGAGGCGCGCGCCGAACGCGAACGCCTGGAGGCCGAGCTGCACACCGGTCGCGACCGTCTGCTGGAGCTCAATTCCGGCGGTGCGGGCGAAGGCGACGCTTTGGTGGAGGCCATCCTTGAACAGGATGACCAGTTCGCCCTGCCGATCTACATGGAAACCCTGTTCGACGCCTTCGGTATCGACAGCGAGGACCACTCCGATAACGCACTGATCCTCAAGCCGAGCGAAAAAATGCTCGACGCCAGTTTCCCCCTGGGCGACGACGAAGGCGTGACCATCACCTATGACCGCAACCAGGCGCTGTCTCGTGAAGACATGCAATTCATCACCTGGGAGCACCCGATGGTGCAAGGCGGCATGGACCTGGTGCTGTCCGGCTCCATGGGCAACACCGCCGTGGCGCTGATCAAGAACAAGGCGCTCAAGCCTGGCACCGTGTTGCTGGAACTGCTCTATGTCAGCGAAGTGGTCGCCCCGCGCTCGCTCCAATTGGGCCGCTACCTGCCACCGGCCGCCCTGCGCTGCCTGCTGGATGCCAACGGCAACGACCTGGCGGGCCGGGTGTCGTTCGAAACCCTTAACGACCAGCTCGAAAGCGTGCCCCGCGCCAGCGCCAACAAGTTCATCCAGGCCCAGCGCGACCAGCTCTCGCCACGGATCAACGCCGGCGAAGAGAAGATCGCCCCGCGTCACGCCGAACGCGTGGCCGAGGCGCAACGCCGTCTGGCGGCCGACACCGAAGAGGAACTGGCCCGTTTGACCGCTTTGCAAGCGGTGAACCCTACCGTGCGCGACAGCGAACTGGAGGCTCTGCGCCAGCAGCGTGAGCAAGGGTTGGCGATGCTGGAGAAGGCTGCGTTGCGGCTGGAGGCGATTCGGGTGTTGGTGGCGGGGTGATTCCTACCGCTTTGATCGTGTGTATATCCGTTGCTGCGGTAACGGATATACACCCAAAACCCAGAAACCCATAAATCAAGGACTGTAATACCCCACAGCCACCAACAAATGCCCAGCCTTCTTCAAATAGGCATGCTTGTTCTCGACCTTCCCCGTGACCGGATTCTTCCAGCGATACTCATATTCCCCCGCATCCTGCTTGCCTATCATTGCCAGGATCGGCTCACCCACCGGTTTGCCAGCCGGATCCTTGACCTTGGCAAAATCGGTATTGATCAAACGCAGATTGGTGCCATGACCGACATAACGGCGGGTATCGAGATCAACGACAAAAACGTACAGGTCATCCTGAAGGTAACCGCCCTTGAGGGAATTGATCGCCGTCAGCGTGGCTTTCTCACTCTTCAGCAGGTCCGCCGAAGCCTTGTCCAGTAGCGCCCTGGCCTGTTCGGCAGAAGCCCTTGGCAAGTAATAGCCAACCGCGAGGATATGCTCGCCGACCCGCTGGAAATACACACGCTTGCGCTCGACCTTGCCGTCCGGCCAGTTCTGCCAGCGATACTCGGCCTGCTGGATGCCGCTGGATTCCGGGGTCTTCAACGCATCCTTGAACGCCTTGCGCAGATCCGGCCCCAACACCTCGGACACGTCTCGCCCGATCAGCGCTGACGATGGGCCGCCGCTGGCAAGCATTACTCCCTGGGTGTCGACCACGAACACGTAGCGGTCCTTGTCGACAAATTCGCCTTGGCGGCTGAAGGCGGCGAACGCATAGTCGCCGTAATCGTGATAGTAGGCCAACGCCCTTTCCAACAGCGCCCGAGCCGCCTGGCCGTCATCCGGCGTAGCGGCCTGTGCGTGGTTCAGCCCCAGCGCCAGCATTGCGGCCAGCCAGGCCAGCCTTCGAATAAACCCCATGGGCACGCCCCTCGTTCTTGTTGGTGTTCCAAGAGCGTAGACGGGGTGGGGTGATGTTGGAGTATTCAGGAGATGGTTGCAGGCGAACTGCAATACCTGTGGGAGCGAGCAGACTCGCTCCCACAGGGCCCGTTACTGGGCCCGATTGCTCAGTTGCTGTTGCAGGTACTGGATCTGCGATTGCAGGGTATTGATGTTGCGCGTGACCTGGCCGCGGAAGGCATCGAACTCGGCGTTATTGCCGCCCGAGCGGTTCTCCTGCTGACTCTTGAGCACGATCATGTCCTGCTCCAGGCGCTCGATGGCCGAGTTCGAGGTGGCTCTTTTCAAGGCCGTGATGTCGGCACCGATGCTCTTGAGCTGGGCATCCAGCGCGCCGCCCTCGCCTTGGTTCTTCAAGGTTGCAACCTCGGCCGCCAACGCCTTGACCTGGGCCTGGAGCTGGGTGTTGGCCGCTTGCAACTGGGTGTAGGCGTTCTGCTGCTCGGAATCCTGGGCGATCATCTGGGCCAATTGCTTGTCCAGGTCGGCGGACGGTCCGAACGCGCCTTGCAGCTGCTTGTACTGCTCCATCAACTTGCCGTCGAATTGCCGGCCCTGCTCCTGCAGCTTGCTGTCCAACTGCTTGATCTGCAATTTCAAGGCTTCACTGTCGCTCATCACGTTGGACTGCCCGGCAACCACTTTGCCGGAGATGTCCTGCAGGCGGCCCGCGGCATCCTCACTGATCCGCGCGAAGCTTTCCTGGGTGGCTACCAGTTGCTGCTCCATCAGGGAAATCTGCTGGAAACTCCACCACGCGAGAAACGCCAAGGCGCACAACAAGGCACCGACCAATGCCCACAACGGCCCGGTGCTCGGTGCCTTGACCCTGGCCGCCGCAACAGGCGCCGGACGCGCTTGCACGTGGGGCTGGCGGTTGGTCAGGAAGTCATCGTCATCGGGAATGTCCGCCCGCATCCGCAGGCTCGGTACATCGTCGAAGTCGTCGTTGGCATCGTTACGCGTGGGCATGGGTTCAACCTTTGGGAAATCGGTAGTGACTCGATGCGGCGAGTATAACCCCCTCGCCCACCGCAGCCATTGACCCCGAACCGGGCACTCGGTTCATGACGGGGCGATCAGCGGGCATATTGGACGCGCCACCAGGCGCAAAATTCATCGAGCGCGGCCCACAGGCTGACTTGCGGATCGTAATCGAGATAATGCCGGGCCCGACCGATGTCCAGGGTGAAATTCCTGTTCATCACCTGCATGCCAAGGCGCGACAACGTCGGCTCCGGGCGCCCCGGCCATAATGCGCAGAACCCTTCGTTCATGGCCGCAACGCTGTAGGCCAGCCCGTAGGAGCGGTAACGCCTGACCTGTGGGACTTCCATCTGCCGCATCACATAATTGACTACGTCCCACAACGGAACAGGCGCCCCGTTACTGATGTTGTAAGCCTTGCCCAGGGCCGAACCGGTGGCCAGCAGGCTGCTGAGCAGTGCTTCGTTGAGGTTCTGCATGCTGGTGAAATCGACCTTGTTCAAGCCGTTGCCGATAATCGCCAGTCGTCCCTTGCGCTGCATCTTGAGCAAGCGCGGAAAAATGCTCATGTCACCGGCACCAGTGACGAAGCGCGGCCGCAGCGCCAACACCTCCAGGCCGAACTCCTGGGCGCCGAAGACCTTCTGTTCGGCCAGGTACTTGGTGGCGGCGTAGGGATGCTTGAAACGTTTGGGCACCTGCTCTTCGGTCAGTCCCAAGTGGTCACGGCCATCAAAATAGATCGACGGTGAGGAGAGGTGCACCAATCGCCGGACCTTTTGCTTGAGGCACGCCTCGACGATGTTTTCGGTGAGCTGGACGTTGCCCTGGTGAAAGTCCTGATAGCGCCCCCACAGCCCCACCGAGCCGGCGCAATGCACCACGGCATCGATATCGCGACACAGATCGAGGGCCAGCATCGGCTCGCTGAGGTCGCCCTGGATGAACTCGGCGCCACGCCGCACCAGATGCTCGACGCTTTCGGCCCGGCGGCCATTGACCCGTACATCCAGGCCCTGCTCAAGGGCGAAACGCGCGAAGCGTCCGCCGATGAAGCCGCTTGCGCCGGTGACCAGAATCTTCATGTAGTGCTCCGATTGCTAGGGTTTTGCATACTTCGTCTAATCCTGACGCTGTCAGTCAGGCCAACGGCACCAGCCACTGCCGGGACGCCTGAATCAGTTGCTCGGTCAACAGACCGAGCAAGTGTCCGCCATTGCGCCAATGATGCCAGTACAGCGGCACATCAATCGGCTTGTCAGGCAACAACTCCACCAGCACGCCCCGCGCCAGTTGCTCGCGCACTTGCAGTTCCGGCACCAGTCCCCAGCCAAGCCCCGCTTCAGCGAGACGGATGAAACCTTCGGACGACGGGCACAGATGGTGCTCGAAACCGCCCTCGATACCGAGGGAAGCCAGGTAACGGTGTTGCAGGAAATCATCCGGGCCGAATACCAGGGCCGGCGTGCGAGCCAACTGATCGGCGCGCACCCCGCCGGGGAAGTGCCGGGCGATGAACGCAGGGCTGGCAAGCGCCCGGTAGCGCATCGCCCCCAGCAATACGCTGCGGGCACCGGCCACCGGCCGTTCGCTGGCGCAGACGCAGGCCGCCACTTCCCCGGCGCGCATGCGCTTGAGGCCGACGTTCTGGTCTTCCACCACCAGGTCCAACAAGAGCTGCCGCTCGGCACAGAACGCCCCCACCGCACCGGCCCACCAGGTAGCCAGGCTGTCGGCGTTCAGGGCAATTCGCAGGCGCTCCGGCAACCCGGCCTCATCCAGCGCCGGCACCAGGCTTTGCAGGTCGCGTTCAAGCAAACGAACCTGTTGCACATGGTTGAGCAGGCGTCGGCCGATTTCGGTGGGCACCGGCGGTGTGACGCGCACCAGCACGGGCTGGCCGACACGCGCTTCCAGAAGCTTGATCCGCTGGGAGATGGCCGACTGCGACAGTCCCAACACCTGGGCGGCACGCTCGAATCCGGCCTGCTCGACAATGGCCGCCAGGGCAGACAGCAGTTTGTAATCGAACATCAGAATTCCTAATGAGCAATCAGCAAGATTGGTTTTTCTTATACCGCGCCGGACCGGAGAATGGCCAGCATTGCAAATCCAGCTGGAGAATTGATGCCATGTGGCAAAGTTATGTGAACGGGCTGCTGGTCGCCCTCGGATTGATCATGGCCATTGGCACGCAAAACGCTTTCGTGCTCGCCCAGAGCTTGCGCCGCGAGCACCATTTGCCGGTGGCTGCCTTGTGCATCATCTGCGATGCGTTGCTGGTCGCCGCCGGCGTGTTCGGCCTGGCGACGCTATTGGCGCAAAGCCCGTTGCTGCTTTCAATCGCACGCTGGGGCGGCGCCGCGTTTCTGCTCTGGTACGGTACCCAGGCGCTGCGCCGCGCCTGTTCGAAACAGAGCCTGCAACGCGATGAAAAACAGGCCGCGCGCTCACTGGGAACAGTCCTGCTGAGCGCACTCGCGGTCACGCTGCTCAACCCCCACGTTTATCTCGACACCGTGTTGCTGATCGGCTCCCTCGGCGCCCAGCAGAGCATGCCCGGTGCGTACGTCATGGGGGCGGCCAGTGCCTCGCTGCTGTGGTTTTCGACGCTGGCCATTGGTGCGGCATGGCTGGCTCCCTGGCTGGCCCGACCCGGTACCTGGCGGATACTGGACCTGCTGGTGGCGCTGATGATGTTCACCGTGGCGCTGCAATTGATCGTCTCGGGCTGATATTCCAAACCGCTCTGGAACCTCTATTCCACACAGTTGTTGCGTGGTTATGCCGCACCCCCGGTGCTATGATCCGACTCCTGCGCCGCAAAGAGTACAAACTCCCCGGCGCTAGTCTGGCCGCCCGTGATCGGCCTTGCGCTCACCGCAACTGACCTGATTAGGAGAATCACCATGGCTTTCGAATTGCCGCCGCTGCCCTATCCTCACGATGCACTGCAGCCGCACATCTCCAAAGAAACTCTGGAGTACCACCACGACAAGCACCACAACACCTATGTCGTGAACCTGAACAACCTGGTGCCTGGCACCGAGTTCGAAGGCAAGACCCTGGAAGAAATCGTCAAGACTTCCTCGGGCGGTATCTTCAACAACGCCGCTCAGGTCTGGAACCACACTTTCTACTGGAACTGCCTGGCGCCAAATGCTGGCGGTCAACCAACCGGCGCCCTGGCTGAAGCCATCAACGCAGCCTTCGGTTCGTTCGACAAGTTCAAGGAAGAATTCAGCAAGACTTCCATCGGCACCTTCGGTTCCGGCTGGGGCTGGCTGGTGAAAAAGGCCGACGGCTCCCTGGCCCTGGCCAGCACCATCGGCGCCGGCAACCCGCTGACCAGCGGCGACACTCCGCTGCTGACCTGCGACGTTTGGGAACACGCCTACTACATCGACTACCGCAACGTTCGTCCGAAGTACGTCGAAGCGTTCTGGAACCTGGTCAACTGGAAGTTCGTGGCTGAGCAGTTCGAAGGCAAGACCTTTACTGCGTAAGTTGTGATGCCATGAAAAACGGCGCTTTTTCCGCGAGGGAAGGCGCCTTTTTTTATGGTCTGGACGGTGGGAGCGGGCTTGCTCGCGAAAACGGTCTGACAGACAAGCATTAGTGGACTGGTAAACCGCTTTCGCGAGCAAGCCCGCTCCCACATAAGCTCGCTCCCCCATAGCTTTGCGGGGTGCAAATGACCTCGCGTCTGAAATCCGATAAATAATCCCGCCAGGCCTCAAGTTGCGGCCCTCCTCAACCGAAACAATGGTCGTAGAGCAAAGACTCTGCAAACACCGTATAACGGCCAGGTTTCAGGCGAAAAGCCTTGTGTTGGATTGTCCCTTTGACTGACATCACAGGATTGCCAATACTCATGGCAACTTGACGCTACCCGCACGGAACAAGGAATCCCTCTTTGAAGCTGGAACTCAAGAACAGCTTGTCTGTGAAGTTGCTCCGGGTCGTGCTCCTTTCGGCATTGATCGTTGGCGTGGTCTTGAGCTGCGCCCAGATCGTTTTCGATGCCTACAAAACCAATCGGGCCGTCGCCGACGACGCCCAGCGCATCCTCGATATGTTCCGCGACCCTTCCACCCAGGCGGTCTACAGCCTCGACCGGGAAATGGGTATGCAGGTCATCGAAGGCCTGTTCCAGGATGAGGCCGTGCGCATGGCCTCCATCGGCCACCCCCACGAAACGATGCTCGCCGAGAAGACCCGGCCCCTCCAGCATTCTGAAAGCCGCTGGCTGACCGACCTGATCCTGGGCCAGGAGCGCACCTTCACCACGCAACTGGTGGGACGCGGGCCCTACAGTGAATACTACGGCGACCTGAGCATCACCCTCGACACCGCCACCTACGGCCAGGGTTTCATTGTCAGCTCGGTGATCATTTTCATTTCCGGAATGCTCCGGGCCCTGGCCATGGGGCTGGTGCTGTACCTGGTCTATCACTGGCTGCTGACCAAACCGCTGTCGCGGATTATCCAGCACCTGACCGAAATCAACCCCGATCGCCCCAGCGCGCACAAGATTCCGCAGCTACGAGGCCACGAACAAAACGAACTCGGCCTGTGGATCAACACCGCGAACCAGTTGCTCGAATCCATCGAGCGCAACACACATTTGCGCCACGAAGCGGAAAACAGCCTGCTGCGCATGGCCCAGTACGACTTCCTCACCGGCCTGCCCAATCGCCAGCAGCTGCAACAACAACTGGACAAGATCCTGGTGGACGCCGGGCGCCTGCAACGTCGCGTGGCCGTGTTGTGTGTGGGACTGGACGACTTCAAGGGCATCAACGAGCAGTTCAGCTATCAGACCGGCGACCAGTTGCTGCTGGCCTTGGCCGATCGGCTGCGCGCCCACAGCGGACGCCTCGGCGCCCTGGCGCGGCTGGGCGGCGACCAGTTCGCCCTGGTGCAAGCCGATATCGAGCAGCCTTACGAGGCCGCCGAACTGGCCCAGAGCATCCTCGACGATCTGGAAGCGCCATTCATCCTCGACGACCAGGGGATCCGCCTGCGGGCCACCATCGGTATCACGCTGTTCCCCGAAGACGGCGACAGCACCGAGAAGCTCCTGCAAAAAGCCGAGCAGACCATGACCCTGGCCAAGACGCGCTCGCGCAATCGTTACCAGTTCTATATCGCCAGCGTCGACAGTGAAATGCGCCGTCGGCGTGAACTGGAAAAAGACCTGCGCGAGGCGTTGGCTCGCGACCAGTTCACCCTGGTCTACCAGCCGCAGGTCAGCTACCGCGACCTGCGGGTGGTCGGCACCGAAGCGCTGATCCGCTGGCATCACCCCGAGCACGGCCTCGTGCCGCCCGACCTGTTCATTCCCTTGGCGGAACAGAACGGCACCATCATCGCCATCGGCGAATGGGTGCTGGACCAGGCCTGCAAACAGTTGCGCGAATGGCACGACCAGGGTTTTGTCGACCTGCGCATGGCCGTCAACCTGTCGACGGTGCAACTGCACCACGCCGAACTGCCCCGGGTGGTGAGCAATTTCCTGCAAATGTACCGCTTGCCCCCGCGCAGCCTGGAGCTGGAGGTCACTGAAACCGGCCTGATGGAAGACATCACCACGGCTGCCCAGCATCTGTTGAGCCTGCGCCGTTCCGGCGCGCTGATCGCCATCGACGACTTCGGCACCGGCTATTCGTCCTTGAGTTATCTCAAGAGCCTGCCGCTGGACAAGATCAAGATCGACAAGAGTTTCGTCCAGGACCTGCTCGATGACGAAGACGATGCGACCATCGTTCGCGCCATCATCCAGCTCGGCAAGAGCCTGGGCATGCAGGTGATCGCCGAAGGCGTCGAAACGATCGAGCAGGAAGCCTACATCATTGCCGAGGGCTGCCATGAAGGTCAGGGCTACTACTACAGCAAACCGTTGCCGGCACGGGAGCTGGGTAACTACCTGAAGCAAGCCGAGCGCATCAACGCTTCGATCATCTGACTGTTTCCCCCCTTCTCCGCGGGCTGCCTGCGCTAGAAATATTACCGCCGCAGCTCTTTACATATAATGCAAATCTTTCGCATTATGTCGCAGTTTTGCGCGCCCCCGCGCCTGTCCCATTCATCACCGAAGCAGGATGTTCGCCATGATTCGTATGCCTCTGGCTACCGCCAGTCTGTTGGCCATCGCTATTTCCCTCGCCGGTTGCGGCGAAGGCAAAGACAAGGCGGCCGCGCCGCAAGCGCCAACGCCGGCCGCCAGCACTGCGGCTCCGGCTGCCCCCGCTGCCGCTGGCAAGATCGACGAAGCCGCTGGCAAGGCCGTTGTCGCGCACTACGCCGACATCGTCTACGCCGTCTACAGCGATGCCGAATCCACCGCGAAAACCCTGCAGACCGCCGTCGACGCCTTCCTCGCCAAGCCGAACGCCGATACCCTGAAAGCCGCCAAGGCTGCCTGGGTTGCCGCGCGCGTACCTTACCTGCAGAGCGAAGTGTTCCGCTTCGGCAACACCATCATCGACGACTGGGAAGGCCAAGTGAACGCATGGCCCCTGGACGAAGGCCTGATCGACTACGTCGACAAATCCTACGAGCACGCCCTGGGTAACCCGGGCGCTACTGCCAACATCATCGCCAACACCGAAGTGCAGGTCGGCGAAGACAAGGTCGACGTCAAAGACATCACCCCGGAAAAACTCGCCAGCCTGAACGAGCTGGGTGGTTCCGAGGCCAACGTTGCCACCGGCTACCACGCCATCGAATTCCTGCTGTGGGGCCAGGACCTCAACGGCACCGGCCCGGGTGCCGGCAATCGTCCGGCTTCGGACTACCTGGAAGGCGCCGGCGCCACTGGCGGCCACAACGACCGTCGGCGTGCCTACCTCAAGTCCGTGACCCAGCTGCTGGTGAACGACTTGCAGGAAATGGTCGGCAACTGGAAACCGAACGTCGCCGACAACTACCGCGCCACGCTGGAAGCCGAACCGGCCGAAACCGGTCTGCGCAAGATGCTGTTCGGCATGGGCAGCCTGTCCCTGGGTGAACTGGCGGGCGAGCGCATGAAGGTCTCCCTGGAAGCCAACTCGCCAGAAGACGAACAGGATTGCTTCAGCGACAACACCCACTACTCGCATTTCTACGATGCCAAGGGTGTGCGTAACGTCTACCTGGGCGAATACACCCGCGTCGACGGCACCAAGATGACCGGCGCGAGCCTGTCCTCCCTGGTGGCCAAGGCCGACCCGGCCGCCGACACCACGCTCAAGGCCGAGCTGGCCGACACCGAAGCCAAGATCCAGGTCATGGTCGATCACGCCAACAAGGGTGAGCACTACGACCAGCTGATCGCCGCCGGTAACACCGCGGGCAACCAGATCGTGCGTGACGCCATCGCCGCCCTGGTCAAGCAGACCGGCTCGATCGAACAGGCTGCGGGCAAGCTGGGTATCAGCGACCTGAACCCGGACAACGCTGATCACGAGTTCTGATCAACGCGGGCTGACTGAAAAGGCGACCTTCGGGTCGCCTTTTTTGTCTGTTGCCCGCCAGTTCAGGATGAAGGAGCCCCCCGTGGCGAGGGAGCTTGCTCCCGCTGGGTCGCGAAGCGGCCCCCTGCGGCGTGTCAGTTGAATAAAAGGAGCTGCTGCGCAGCTCAGCGGGAGCAAGCTCCCTCGCCACGGGCATGGGCTCGACTCCCCTCATTGCAAACCGGCAAGCCTGGCTTCAATGAACCGCCGCTCCGGCAGTTGCTGCGTCAATTCAAGCGCCCGTCGATAGGCGGCCCTCGCCTCCTCCACTCGCCCCAACTGCCGGCAGAACTCAGCCCGCGCCGAATGGGCCAGGTGATAGTCAAGCAGCTCGCCCCTGCCGAGTATCCCGTCAACCAGGCGTAGCCCCTCCTGCGGCCCATCGCGCTTGGCCAGGGCGGCCGCGCGGTTGAGTTCGATCACTGGCGACGGCACGGCCCGCAACAGCACATCGTAGAGGCCGACGATCTGCGGCCAATCGGTCTCCCGGGCGCTCGGCGCTTCCGCGTGCACCGCAGCAATCGCGGCTTGCAGGCAATACGGTCCGAACCGCCGGGTGTTGAGCGCGGCCTCGACCATCGCGCAACCTTCGGCAATCATTGCCGGGTCCCATAGCGACCGGTCCTGCTCATCGAGCAAGACCAGATCGCCGGCCATCGACATTCGCGCAGGCCGCCGCGACTCGTGCAGCAGCATCAGCGCCAGCAAGCCCATCACTTCAGCTTCGGGCAGCAACTCCAGCAGCAGGCGTGCGAGGCGTATGGCTTCACGGGTCAGGTCATCGCGGGTCAACTCGGCCCCCATCGAGGCTGAATAGCCCTCGTTGAACACCAGGTAGATCACCCGCAGCACGCTGTCGAGTCGTTCAGGCAGCTCCGTGCGGGACGGCACCTGATAGGGAATCTTCGCATCACGAATCTTCGCCTTGGCCCGCACGATGCGCTGGGCGATGGCTGCCGGCGCGGCAAGAAACGCACGAGCAATTTCCTCGGTGGTCAGGTCGCAGACTTCCCGCAGCGTCAACGGTACCTGGGCATCAGCGGCCAGAGCCGGGTGGCAACAGGTGAAAATCAGCCGCAGGCGGTCGTCTTCCACGTCCTCGTCACTCCACTCGGCCTGTTCAAGCGCTTCGAGTTGCGCGATCAGCATCGGCTGGGACGCCGCGAAGCGCGCCCGCCGACGCAGGCTGTCAATCGCCTTGAAACGCCCGGCCGACACCAGCCAGGCCCGGGGATTGTCCGGCACGCCGTCGCGCTGCCAGCGCTCGACCGCGACGAAGAACGCCTCGTGCAAGGCTTCCTCGGCGAGATCGAAATCTCCCAGCAGGCGAATCAGCGTCGCCAGGATTCGCCGCGAATCCTGGCGATAAACCTGCTCGACCCGCGCCTTGACCGCTTCGGCCGACATCAGCCGGGAAGGCCTTGGGTGATCGGACTGATGGACAACAAAGCAGGTTCACGGCTCATGGAAATCATCCCGTTGTGATTGTCGTTCAGGGATTCAGCTGGCGTACCGGCCGGACTTCGACGCAGCCGACCCGGGCCGCCGGGATGTGCCCGGCGACCTGGATGGCTTCGTTCAAGTCCTTGGCGTCGATCAGGTAGAAGCCCGCCAGTTGCTCCTTGGTTTCGGCGAACGGGCCGTCGGTAATCGACAGTTTGCCGCCGCGCATACGCACCGTGGTGGCGGTCTGCACCGACTCCAGGGCTTCAGCGGCGAGCATGCGGCCGCTGCCCTGGACCGATTCGGCGTAAGCCATGCATTCGGCGTCCTGCGGGCTCTCGGGCGAGTCGTGCAGGACCTGTTCATTGCTGTACACCAGGCATAGATACTTCATGGAAAGCTCCGCAATCGGACGGGTCGACAAGGAAGACAGAACGAAACCGTAGCCGATCAGGGCTGCAAGTCGAATATCGCCGTACCCGCCATCGGGTCGAATGGCGCCGACCAATGTTCATGGACGATCTTCCACGCGCCGGCCGTACGCTTGTAGCAAGCTGTCACACGCATCCAGCATGCCTGCTCTTCGCCTTTGTCGTTGGTGCCGCCGCAATAGGCCAGCCAATGGGCGAAGGCGATGTTCTCGGCCGGCGTGATCTGGACCTGATGGAAATCGAACTTGTGCGGGCCAGGGCACATTTCCATGCAGGCTTCCCAATGCGCGCGGTAGGCGGCCTTGCCTTTGAATTGCAGAGCCTGGATGGCATCGAACGAGACGATATCGTCGTCATAGAGCGCCATGACTTTTTCCACATCCTTGGCCATGACGGCCTGGCGATAGGTGTCGATCAACGCTTGGATTTCGGTTTCGGTATTCATGGTGGTTCTCCGCAGTTTTTTGTTAGAGACAGCCTTAGTCGTCTGGAGAAACAGTGAATCGACAGCCAAACAAAAATAATCCAAAGAAAAAATTTCGCTAGAATCCAGGCCTCATTCTGTCGGCAACAATGGACGTTTTCGTGACTGCTCAGCTCGTACCCTATGAAGACCTGACCGCGCTGCAACGGCAACAGGTCGAAGCCATCGAAATCCACCCCGAACAGATCAGGTTTTCCGGCGATATCCATGGTGCGCTGCATACGCTGCTGTCCAGGCCCGCCCATGGGGTAAAGGGTTTTGCGCTGCTGGCCGACGAAGTGCCCGTCGCGTTCCTGCTGCTCAAGCGGCCACCCGTACTGCCCGCCTGGGCCAACGAACACAGCGCCACCCTGCACGCCTTGCAGGTAGACCGCCGGGCTCAAGGCAAAGGCTACGGCAAGGCCTGCCTGCAAGCGCTACCCACCGTCGCCCGAGCGGCATGGCCAGAGATAAAGGGGCTTGAGCTTTCGGTGGATGCAGACAACGACGCGGCCATCAGCCTGTACACCCGCCTGGGCTGGGTCGACAGCGGCGAGGCCTACAAGGGCCGAATCGGTTATGAACGGCGGATGGGGTTGGTGTTTGAATAACAGGCTCGCGACGATCAACTCGGCTTGAGGGGTATCCAGATCTCCAGGCTGCCTTCCCCCGTCCGCGGGTTGAAGTCTTCGCTGTAGCGCTCGAACTCAGGCTCATCAGCTGCCTGGTGGCCGGACTGCGGCAACCATTCCTTCCAGATGTAGTGGAAGGTGTCCGGCAGGTTCTTCAATGGCCCTTTGTGCTCGAATACGGCGTAGGGCCCAGGCTGGATTTCGATCCAGCGGTATTGTTCCGGAAGGTCGTCAAGCCGGCTGATTTCCACGCCGGCAATGTATTCAAAGCCGCCTGTACCGTCCGGGTTGCAACACACGCCGTAGGTCACTTCGTCTTTCTGCCCCGGCACTTTGCCAAGCCAGGGCAAGAACTTTTCCCAGAGCAGCGGGATGTCCTGGGCGGTGTCCTGGGCAAAACGCGCGCCGAAACCGGCGATGAGCTGAAAGCGTCCTTGCTCGAAGCGCGGCTCGGATGCATTAACGCGTTTTTGCGATTCCATTGCTTCGACACTCCGGAAAACTTGAAGTCGGGTTTGGCAGTATAGAACCCAAACGGTGATTGCCAGGCCGTTTCGCTTGTCAGAGTCCAGGCGGGACAGCCGAGGCGGTTGTTCCGACAAACTCGTTGTAGCCAGAAACGATCACGTAGACGGCGAAATAGCAGAAAATCGCCGCCGATGCCCAATAGGAATAACGCAGCAATTTATCCCCCAGCAATTTTCCGCCCTGGGTTGCCGCCAGGCACAGGCCGGCGCTCCAGAGCAGCCCGGCGCAGAGGAATCCGCTCAGAAACAGCGCCGAGCTGACTACCGTGCCACCCCCTGAGCGGGCAATGAGCGTACCCCCCACCGCCGCAAACCAGAGGATGGCGCTGGGGGATGACATCGCCAGGAAAATCCCGCGAAAAAACTCCTGCCGAGACGAGTTGCCCCGGACCTCGCCGGCCTCGGCCAGCACCGCACTGTGAAAGATCGCCGAATGAACCATCTTCGCGGCGAAATACAGCAACAGCACCGAACCGCCGATCCACAGCACCCACCGCACCGTTTCGTATTGCAGCAGGACAGTCATCCCGGCCAGCGCCAAGACCGCATAGACCAGGTCGCCTACGCAGGTGCCCAGGCCCAGGGCAAAGCCCTGGAAATAGCCGCGCTGCATCGCCAGGGTGATCATCGCGATATTGGCCACGCCGATGTCCAGGCACAAGGAAAGGCTCAGCAGGAAGCCGCTGGAAAATTCCATTATTCATTCCATCACAATTGGGTAAGACAGGTTCGACAAGCCGCTACGGCCACCGCGGGTGGCGCAGCCAGGGCGACAGTGTCGTCGAAAATAGTTCGACGCGGCTACTGGACAATCCGCCATTGGCCCGATTATCTTGCGCCGCAGGCCAACGCATTGGCCGACGTCGCTCGGACGGTTCCGGGCGCTCACGTATCTCGAGGCAACAATGGCCGAACAAGGTTCGCCGCGCCGCTTTGCGCGCATCGATCGACTCCCCCCGTACGTATTCAATATCACTGCCGAGCTGAAGATGGCTGCGCGTCGGCGCGGCGAAGACATCATCGACTTGAGCATGGGTAACCCCGACGGCGCCACGCCCCCGCATATTGTCGAGAAGCTGGTCACCGTCGCCCAGCGCGAAGATACCCACGGCTACTCCACTTCCAAAGGCATCCCACGCCTGCGCCGAGCCATTTCGCGCTGGTACAAGGACCGCTACGAAGTGGACATCGACCCGGAAAGCGAAGCCATTGTCACCATTGGTTCCAAGGAAGGCCTGGCACACCTGATGCTGGCCACCCTGGACCAGGGCGACACGGTGCTGGTGCCCAACCCCAGCTATCCGATCCACATCTACGGCGCGGTGATCGCCGGCGCCCAGGTGCGTTCGGTGCCGCTGGTGCCCGGCGTGGATTTCTTCGATGAACTGGAGCGGGCCATTCGCGGTTCGATTCCCAAGCCGAAGATGATGATCCTCGGTTTCCCGTCCAACCCCACCGCGCAATGCGTGGAGCTCGACTTCTTCGAGCGGGTCATCGCCCTCGCCAAACAATACGACGTACTGGTCATCCACGACCTGGCCTACGCCGACATCGTCTATGACGGCTGGAAAGCCCCGTCGATCATGCAGGTGCCGGGCGCGAAAGACATTGCGGTAGAGTTCTTCACCCTGTCCAAGAGCTACAACATGGCCGGCTGGCGCATCGGTTTCATGGTGGGTAACCCGGAACTGGTCAGCGCCCTGGCGCGGATCAAGAGTTACCACGACTACGGCACCTTCACCCCGCTGCAAGTGGCCGCCATCGCCGCCCTCGAAGGCGACCAGCAATGCGTGCGCGACATCGCCGAGCAGTACCGCCAGCGCCGCAACGTACTGGTCAAGGGCCTGCATGAACTGGGCTGGATGGTGGAGAATCCCAAGGCATCGATGTATGTCTGGGCGAAGATTCCCGAGGCCTATGCGCACCTGGGCTCACTGGAGTTTGCCAAGAAGCTCCTGGCCGAAGCCAAGGTCTGCGTCTCGCCGGGGGTGGGGTTCGGGGAATATGGGGACGATCATGTGCGCTTTGCGCTGATCGAGAACCAGGACCGGATTCGCCAGGCGGTACGCGGGATCCGCGGAATGTTCCGGGCGGATGGGTTGGCTGGCAAACAAGCCTGACAGCCAACCACAATTTTATGTGGCGAGGGAGCTTGCTCCCGCTCGACTGCGAAGCAGTCGCAAACCGGTCGCCTCACTCTATGAATCGGAGTTGACTGGATTGGGGCCGCTTCGCGGCCCAGCGGGAGCAAGCTCCCTCGCCACAGTAAGTCCAGGATGTCTTAGATCACCAGCGACAACAGCAGGATAAAGATCAGCCCCACCACCGACAGGATGGTTTCCATCGCGGTCCAGGTCTTGAAGGTCTCGGCCACGGTCATGTTGAAGTACTGCTTGACCAGCCAGAAGCCCGCATCGTTGACGTGAGACAGGATCAGCGAGCCGGCGCCGGTCGCCAGTACCAGCAGCTCACGGTTCACCCCTGGCATCATCCCCACCACTGGTACCACGATCCCGGCACCGGTAATGGTCGCCACGGTCGCCGAACCGGTCGCAATCCGGATCACCGCCGCCACCAGCCAGGCCAGCAGGATCGGCGAAATCTGCGCGCTCACGGCCATGTGGCCGATCACGTCACCTACGCCGCTGGTCACCAGCATCTGCTTGAAGCCACCGCCGGCACCGATGATCAGGATGATCGCCGCCGTCGGCGCAAGGCTCGCGTCCAGCCACTTCAGCATCTGGCTGGAACCGATGCCCTGCTTGTAGCCGAAGGTGTACAGCGACAGCAGCAACGCCAGCAGCAAAGCCGAGATCGGGTGGCCAATCATGTCCATCCAGACACGGAACAGGTTGCCGTCCGGCAGCGCCACATCCGCGAAGGTCTTGAGCAGCATCAGGAATACCGGCGACAGCACAGTGATCAGGGTGATGCTGAAGCTTGGCAGTTCGGCGGCGTTCGTCTCGCGGGCCAGTTGGTCCACCAGCTCCTGATTCGGATGACCGGGGATGTGCTTGGCGATGAACGTACCGAAGATCGGTCCGGCAATGATGGCGGTCGGCAGCGCTACGATCAGGCCGTAGAGAATGGTCTTGCCGATGTCAGCGCCAAAGATGCCGATCGCCAGCAGCGGACCCGGGTGCGGTGGCACCAGGCCGTGGACGGCGGAAAGACCGGCCAGCAGCGGGATACCGATCTTGATGATCGACACGCCGGTGCGGCGCGCGACGATGAACACCAGCGGGATCAGCAGCACGAAGCCGATTTCGAAGAACAGCGGGATGCCCACCAGGAACGCGGCAAACATCATGGCCCACTGCACCTTCTCCTTGCCGAAGGCACGGATCAGGGTCTGGGCGATCTGATCGGCGCCGCCCGACTCGGCCATCATTTTGCCGAGCATCGTGCCCAGCGCCAGGATGATGCCGACAAAACCGAGCACGCCACCAAAGCCGTCCTGGAACGCCTTGATGATGGTGCCGGTCGGCATGCCCGACGTCAGGCCGAGAAACGCGGCGGCGATGGTCAGTGCAATGAACGGGTGGAATTTGAACTTGGTGATGAGGACGATGAGTCCGATCACCGTAACCACTGCATCTAGCAGCAGGAACGTCTCGTGGGACATGCCGAACATGGGAGGTGTCTCCTGATTTGTTGTTGTTATTGAAGCAGTTATTTTCAAGCCGTCGGGACAGCGCTATCTTTCTGACGCAAATTGTTCACGCTTCAGCTCGCGAGCTTCAGGCCGTGGGCCAGCCACCAGACGTAAGCCTGGCGGGCCAGTTCATCAACGCTGTGGCTGGACGCATCCAGAGCCAGGGTCAGGGGCTCGCCGACAGGAGATTCAAGGGTGGCAAACTGGCTGTCGATCAGGGTCGACGGCATGAAATGGCCCGGGCGATGGGACACGCGATCAGCGGCCACTTCCGGGGTCAGTTCAAGAAATACGAAGCCCAGGCCCGGCAAGGCGCTGCGCAGGCGCTCGCGATAACTGTGCTTGAGGGCCGAGCAGGTCAGCACCGGGCGCGCGCCCACGGCGTCGACACGGCGCAACTCGTCGCACAGGCTGTCGAGCCAGCCGGCACGGTCGTCGTCGTTCAGGGGGATACCGGCGCTCATCTTCTGGATGTTGGCCGCAGGGTGGAAAGTGTCGCCTTCGATGGCGGTGGCGCCGCTCAGTTGGCACAGGGCCTGGCTGACGCAGGTTTTGCCGCAACCGGCAACGCCCATGATGACCAGGGCGGTGATTGGATTATTCATGTAACACCTCAGCGCGCAGACAGCGCTACCTTTGCCAGTTATGACACCGCAGCAAAAGCAGAAGTTGCCGACGCCTTCTTGTCATTTTTGTGGTTGCAGCATGTACGTCCACGACGCCAGCGGACAGGGGATCAGGCAAACCCTGCTCACGCATTTGCAGCCGCGCCGAGACAGCGCTACCTTAGTGCCTTGATTTTTGTTTGGCAAGCCGCCCTGATGACCGCCCCTAAAAACGATAAGAATACTCGCACCACCGGTCGCCCCACGCTCAACGAAGTCGCACGCCTGGCCGGGGTCAGCCCGATCACCGCCTCCCGTGCGCTACGCGGCGTCAGCACCGTGGCCGTCGAACTGGTGGACAAGGTCCGCCAGGCCGCCCTGGAACTCAACTACGTCGTCAACCCCGCCGCCCGCGCCCTGGCTTCGGCCCAGAGCCATTCGGTGGTGGTGCTGGTGCCATCGTTGTCGAACCTGTTGTTCATCGACACTCTCGAAGCCATTCATCGCGTGCTGCGGCCCAAGGGCTTCGAAGTGGTGATCGGCAATTATCATTATTCCCGGGATGAAGAAGAGGACCTGCTGCGCAACTACATGGCCTATCAGCCGCGAGGATTGTTGCTCACCGGGTTCGACCGCACCGAAAGCGCTCGACGGATGATCGAGGCCAGCAACATTCCCTGCGTGTACATGATGGAACTGGACCCGGGCGCCGGCCTCAATTGTGTGGGCTTCTCCCAGCTCAAGGCCGGCGAAACCGCTGCCGAACACCTGGTTTCCCGAGGCCGCAAGCGCCTGGCCTACATCGGCGCGCAACTGGACCAGCGCACGCTGTTGCGCGGCGAAGGATTCCGGCGCGCATTGCAGGAAGCCGGGCTCTACGACCCGGACCTGGAAATACTCACGCCGCGTCCGTCATCGGTGGGCCTGGGCGGCGAGTTGTTCCTGCAGTTGCTCGCCAGCCATCCGGACGTCGATGCGATCTTCTTCGGCAACGACGACCTGGCCCACGGCGCGCTGCTCGAAGCGTTGCGCAGCGGTATCAGGATCCCCGAGCAGGTTTCGATCCTCGGTTTCAACGACCTGCCCGCCTCGGCCCACATGGTGCCGCGCTTGAGCAGCATCAGCACCCCACGGGAAGCCATCGGCCGCCGTGCCGCTGAACAGATGCTCACCTTGATGGCTGGCAACCGCATCGCCCAGCCGGTGGTGGACCTGGGCTTCGAACTCAAGGTCCGCGAAAGCACCTGAGTGGCCCGGCAGGATGCGGCCGAGCCATGCCGACGAACCATGCCGACGAACGGCAAGGATTGGCCGCCCCACCCCATATCTCTTGCCTGCAGCCCTTTGATTCCAGGGATCTGGCACGACGGCATGGGAATTGCTCGCTCCCTCGCTCAGCCACTTTCTACAGGTACGTATCATGTTGGTCAGTGCGAAACAGCAAGCAATGATCCTGCCGCTCAAGCGCCCCGGCGAAGACCCGACACCCGAAGCCGCCAGCGGCCTGCAAAGCGCCGCGCTGCAGGCGTTGCGAGATAACGTCCAGACCCAGGCCAGCGCCCAAGTCCAGGACTCCGCCACTCGACACGCCACGCAACAGGTGAGCGCCGCCACCGCCATCAGCGACAAGGTCGACGAAGCCTTCGCCAAGACCCGTGTGCAATTGCAGACGGTTGGCTCGTCAGCCGCCGCAGAAGCCGGCTCTGCCATGGCCCAGTTCAAGGACTACATGAGCAAGACGCCTGAACAACGCTTGCGTGACAGCATCCTCAAGGAAATGGGCATCACCGAAGAAGAGTACGCCGCAATGCCGCCGGAGAAACAATTGGCGGTCGGCGAGGAGATTGCCCAGCGCATGCAGGACAAGTCGGCCATGGCGCAAATGGAGAAGGATCAGCAGAGCGAGAAAAACCCTGCCCAGAGCACTGTCATCGCCACCCTCTGAGTCTGGCAGCGCCTCGGTATCACCTCAGCGGGTTTGGGCGGAACGATGCAACCTCCGCCTCAAACCTGCGACCAGCCGAGTCGACAGCACTTCAATGACCGAACAGATTGACCTTCTTGGCTTTTTTGTCAGCGCGTTTTTCATCGGCGCTCTTCGCTGGTTTTTTCTTTGCCGCTTTTTTTGAATCCATGCCTTTGGCCATGATACGCACTCCATTCATACGGGATGTACCTCAGGTATACACCTATCCCTGCAGCCGCGTTCTTTTATAATCGCCTCCCCCTCTTCGTCATTACCCAGCCATGTCCGAAATCCGTTATGCAGAGCTCGAAGAATCGCTTTGGCCGTTGATGAACAAATTTTATCGTGCCCACCAATCCTCGATGAAAGCCGTGCGCGACGCGCAACTCTGGGTGGCGCGGCGCGATGAAATCATCGCGGCCCTGTGCCTGCGACCGGTGTCCGGTGGGCATTGGTTGACGGGGTTGTTCGTCGACCCGGCGTTCCGCGCGCAAGGCATCGCGGCGCGGTTGATAGAAGAGGCAGTGAACGGCGTGGAGGCGCCGGTATGGCTGTTCTGCCACCCTGACCTGCGCAGCTTTTATGAGCGACGCGGGTTCGCCTTCGATCCGGAGCTGCCTTATGCGATGGCTGAACGGCTGAATCGGTATGCGCGGAGCAAGCCGATGATTGCGATGGGGTGGGTGCCTGCAAGACCCTGAAGACCCATCAGTCCAGTGTGGGAGCGAGCTTGCTCGCGATGGCGTCAGGTCAGCTGCATCAATTTGGATGACACACCGCAATCGCGAGCAAGCTCGCTCCCACAGGGTTTTGGGTAGGACTCAGCTAATCGTCGGCGGTGGGATCCAGCTCCGGAAACATCACCTCGGTGAACCCGAACTTGCTGAAGTCGGTGATGCGCGATGGGTACAAGCGGCCGATCAGGTGATCACATTCATGCTGGACTACCCGCGCGTGGAAGCCTGAGGCGGTGCGCACGATCGGCTCGCCCTTCGGGTCGAAACCTTCATAGCGGATGTGCTGGTAGCGATCCACCGCACCGCGCAGGCCCGGCACTGACAGGCAGCCCTCGAAGCCCTCTTCCATCAGCGGGCTCAGCGGCGTTATCAGCGGGTTGATCAGGATGGTCTGCGGCACCGCCTCGGCATCGGGGTAACGCTCGCTGTGCTCGAAGCCGAAGATCACCAGTTGCAGGTCGACGCCGATCTGCGGCGCCGCCAGGCCGACACCGCCGACACTTTCCATGGTCTGGAACATGTCATCGATCAATTGCCACAACTCGGGACTGTCGAACATTTCTGGCGGCACCGGCGGTGCGATGCGCAGCAGGCGTTCGTCGCCCATCTTCAGGATTTCGCGGATCATGGTCGGGCTTCGTCAGTGTGATTGTGAGGAATGGAATGGTCGCGCCCAAGGCCCGATACATGCTGTTTTTCATGCTCGCCGGGGCTCTTTTCGCCATGGTCCTTGCCTTCGGCGGACATGTGCTCGATCACCGCGTTCATCTCAGCGCCGAGCAACAGTACCGCCGCCGAGATATAGAAGTACAGCAACAGCACGATGATCGCGCCGATACTGCCATACATGGCGTTGTAGTCGGCGAAGGTCTTGACGTAGAACGCGAAGCCCAGGGACGCGATGATCCAGACCACCACCGCCAATACCGAGCCCGGCGTGATGAAGCGAAACTCCTGTTTGACGTCGGGCATCACGTAATAGATCAGCGCCACCGCGACCATCAACAAAAACACGATGACCGGCCAGCGCGCGAGCGTCCAGACGGTGACAATGAATTCCTCCAGCCCGATCTGGGCGGCAATCCAGCCCATCACCTGCGGCCCCAGCACCATCAGCGCCGCGGCGGCCAGGAGCATGCCCGCAATGCCGACGGTGTACAGGATCGACAGCGGAAAACGCTTCCAGGCCGGACGCCCTTCGACCACGTCATAAGCGGCATTCATGGCGCTCATCATCAGCCGAACGCCGGCCGACGCGGTCCACAACGCAATCACGATACCGACCGACAGCAGCCCCCCTTTGGACTGCTGGAGCTGGTCGATCACCGGGTTGACCTGCTCCAGCGCCTGTGGCGGCAGCACCAGTTCCGATTGCAGGCGCAGCCAGGAGAAAAAATCCGGCAGGTGCAGAAAACCGATCAGGGCTATCAGGAAAAGAATGAAGGGGAACAGCGAAAACAACATCTGGTAAGCCAGTGCGGAGGCGTACGTCGACATCTCGTCGTCGAGAAATTCGGTCACCGTGCGCATCATCACGCGGTGCAGGGGCAAGCCTTTCAAGGCCGGGAACATCATGTGCGTCTCCTTTCGCCGCAAAAAAGGAAGGTCGCCTGGCGACTCATCGGGTTATGCCAAGACAAAGTAACCTGTTGGCGACTTTGGAACAATTTCCCCCGGTGCAAGTTCGAGTCGACATGAAAACGGCCACCCGCAGATGACCGTTCCGATCACGTTTCAACTGATCGGTTACGCCTCGTCAACGCCTTTCTTGACGGCATCCTTGGCCTTGCCCACGTTTTGCTGGGCTTCACCCTTTTTCTCCTGAACCACGCCCTCGGCGCGCATGCGGTCGTTATCGGTGGCCTTGCCGACGCCTTGCTTGATGTTGCCGACGGCTTCGTTGGCAACGCCCTTCACTTTATCGCTCGTGCTACCCATGGTGTCTCTCCTGTGAATAACTGTAAGAAAAGTCATTACACAAGGGTTGACTGGGGCCGTTTGCGGGGAGTTTCATTTTTTCTGCGGCTGATTTCGTCGACGACTGCAGGTTGCGCTTTATGTTTGCCGATCAACCCCCGAGAATGCCCCACGTATCCAGGCTGCGACCTGAAGCTCCAATCCCGTAGGAACGTTATGAAACTCGATAAAAAGCAGGCCATCGCCCGCAGGAACCAGCAACTGGGCGGCGCCGTCCTGGGCGTCAACAATTGCCATTTCAGCGAACTGAACCGCAATCGCAACATCTTCTGGTTCGACATTCCGGTGGCCCGGCTGGCCATTGGTCAATACGAATGGATTCACCTGCTGCTGCACACCCCCGCCACCGATGAACTGCTGCACCTGAAAGTGCCGACAGTGTTCCTGCGGGAAAAACTGGAAGGCCTGGAAGTACGCAACCAGGGCAAACGCAAGGCGGCCCTGAGCCTGGAACTGAGTGCCGACAAGGATTCCTACCTGCAAGACATGCGGCCGGGTGGCACCAACCTGGATTTTGCGCAGTTTCGGTTGTAACTCTGATGTCAGAGGCGCTTGTTGTGGCGAGGGGATTTATCCCCGCCGGGTTGCGCAGCAGCCCCCTGTGTCTTGCATGATCTATCGCTGTGGCTGATGAATCCTGGGGCCGCTTCGCAACCCAGCGGGGATAAATCCCCTCGCCACAGGTTTCCTACCAAGGCAATCCAATGAAAAGCCCCGCATCAGCGGGGCTTTTCATTGGCGGCGGGTTTACTTCTTCAGCCCCAGCTTCTTCAGTTCTTCATCGCGCAACTCGCGCCGCAGGATCTTGCCCACGTTGGTGGTCGGCAATGCATCGCGGAACTCCACGGCCTTCGGCACTTTATAGCCGGTGACGTTGGCGCGCATGTGCTCCATCACCTGTTCCTTGGTGAGCGTGGCCCCTGGACGCACGACGATGAAAATCTTGATCGCCTCGCCGGACTTTTCATCCGGTACACCGATCGCCGCGCACTGCAGCACACCCGGCAGGGTGGCCAGTACGTCTTCCAGTTCGTTGGGGTAAACGTTGAAGCCGGAGATCAGGATCATGTCCTTCTTGCGATCGACGATGCGCATGTAGCCGTCCGGCTGGATCAGCGCGATATCACCGGTCTTGAGCCAGCCTTCACCGTCGAGGATCTCGTCGGTGGCCTCCTGGCGCTGCCAGTAGCCCTTCATCACTTGCGGACCTTTCACACATAATTCACCGATTTCACCGAGTGGCAATTCGACGCCCGCGTCATTGATGACCTTGCACAGCGTTGATGGCACCGGAATGCCGATGGTGCCGACCTGGATGTGCTGGATCGGGTTGACGGTAGCCACCGGGCTGGTCTCGGTCATGCCGTAGCCTTCGCAGATCGGGCAGCCGGTGACCGCCTTCCAGCGCTCGGCCGCTGCCAGTTGCAGCGCCATGCCACCGGACAAGGTCACCTTCAGTGCGGAGAAGTCCAGCTTGCGGAAGGCTTCGTTATTGCACAGGGCCACGAATAACGTGTTGAGGCCGACAAAACCGCTGAACTTCCACTTCGACAGTTCCTTGACCATCGCCGACAAGTCGCGCGGGTTGCTGATCAGGATGTTGTGGTTGCCGATCAGCATCATCGCCATGCAATGAAAGGTGAACGCATAGATGTGGTACAGCGGCAGCGGCGTGATCAACACTTCGCAGCCTTCATTGAGGTTGGAGCCCATCAATGCCTTGCACTGCAACATGTTCGCCACCAGGTTGCGGTGGGTCAGCATCGCGCCCTTGGCCACGCCGGTGGTGCCACCGGTGTATTGCAGAACGGCCACATCATCGCTGGTGGGGTTGGCTTCGTTCACCGGCTGGCCGTGGCCCTTGCTCAACACGTCGTTGAACTTGATGGCCTTGGGCAAATGGTAAGCCGGGACCATCTTCTTGACGTACTTGATCACGCTGTTGATCAGCAGGCGCTTGAGCGGCGGCAGCAGGTCGGCCACTTCGGTGACAATGACGTGCTTGACGCTGGTCCTGGGCACCACGTTCTCGGCCAGGTGCGCCATGTTGGCCAGGCACACCAGCGCCTTGGCGCCGGAGTCGTTGAACTGGTGTTCCATCTCCCGCGCGGTGTACAGCGGGTTGGTGTTGACCACGATGAGCCCGGCGCGGATCGCGCCGAAAACGGCCACCGGATACTGGAGAACGTTGGGCAGCTGCACGGCGATTCGATCGCCCGGCTGCAAATCGGTATGCTGTTGCAGGTACGCGGCAAAGGCACCGGACAATTCGTAGAGTTCACCGTAGGTGATCGTCTTGCCGAGGTTGCTGAATGCCGGCTTGTCGGCGAAGCGTTGGCAGGACTGCTTCAACACCGCCTGAATATTCGGATACTCGTCTGGATTGATGTCGGCAGCAATCCCAGCTGGGTACTTATCCTTCCAAAAGTCTTCAATCATGGAAGCCCACTCCTCAGCAACGCGAATTCTTCACCGCATTTGATGCGATTATTATTGGTGTGTGTTTTGTTGGTGAATCTGGCTTGAATCAAGGCCGAGAAGTCACAAAAGCGCGCCGAGAGTAGCAGCTTTGCCGAGGGTCGACTAGAGCCAAAAATGGGCTCCACAGTCACAAATTTGACTCAAGAAAATCCAATGGTCACTTTTAGAGTAAAAATTCTAAGGCCGCGTAATTTCACCCCATGCATAAAGAAGTGTGGGAGCGAGCCTGCTCGCGATAGCGGCGTATCAGCCGACATCTCTGTCACTGATCGACTGCTATCGCGAGCAGGCTCGCTCCCACAGGTTTTCCATTGAGGCAAGCGCCTCAGGCGATATCGCGCAGTTCCCGCCGCAGGATCTTGCCCACCGGCGTCATCGGCAGCGAGTCACGCAATACGATGTGCTTGGGGATCTTGTAGCCGGTGAAGTTCTCCTTGCAGTAGGCCTTGAGTTCTTCGAGGCTGACGCCCGCCTCACGGGCCACCACGAACAGTTTCACCGCCTCCCCCGAACGCTCGTCCGGCACGCCGATGACCGCGCAACTGGCGACTTTCGGGTGAGCCATGACCACGTCCTCGATCTCGTTGGGATACACGTTGAAACCCGAGACGATGATCATGTCTTTCTTGCGGTCGACGATGCGCACGAAGCCGTCGGGATCGATCACCGCGATATCGCCGGACTTGAACCAGCCTTCGCTGTCGAGCACTTCGGCGGTCGCCTCGGGCTTGTTCCAGTAGCCCTTCATGATCTGCGGGCCCTTGATGCACAGCTCGCCGCGCTCGCCCAGGGGCAGCTCGACGCCGTCGTCGTTGATGACCTTCATCAGCGTACCCGGCACTGGCAGCCCCACCGTACCCAGGCGCGACTTGCCGCCGTAAGGGTTGGCACTGGCCACCGGCGAGGTTTCCGTCAGGCCGTAGCCCTCGGTGATGCCACAGCCGGTGAGCTGCTTCCAGCGTTCGGCCGTGGCCTTGACCAGCGCGGTGCCGCCTGAGTTGGTGACCTTGAGGTTGGAAAAATCCAGCGTCTTGAAATCAGGATGGTCCATCAGCGCCACGAACAGCGTGTTGAGCCCCAGCAACAGCGAGAACCGCCAGTTCTTCAGTTCCTTGATGAAGCCACCGA
This sequence comes from Pseudomonas sp. R3-56, assembly GCF_051132075.1. Taxonomy (NCBI): domain Bacteria; kingdom Pseudomonadati; phylum Pseudomonadota; class Gammaproteobacteria; order Pseudomonadales; family Pseudomonadaceae; genus Pseudomonas; species Pseudomonas sp. R3-56. The sequence goes on from NZ_CP071657.1 coordinate 4,774,924, forward strand.
TGTCCCGGGGATTGGTGATCAACACGTTGTGGTTGCCCGTGACCATCATGCACATGCAGTTCGCCGTGAACGCATAGATATGGTACAGCGGCAACGGCGCGATCATGACTTCCTGGCCCTCGCGCAACAGCGGCTGGCCGTCATCGCCGATCTGCCCCAGGCACGCCCGGGCCTGCTGCATGTTGGCGACCAGGTTGCCGTGGGTCAGCATCGCGCCTTTTGCCAGCCCCGTGGTGCCGCCGGTGTATTGCAGCACGGCGATGTCATCGAGGCTGACGTTGAGGGGCTTGATGCCCTGGCCGCGCCCGAGGCGCAAGGCGCTCTTGAAGGAAATGGCCTGGGGCAGCGAATAGGCCGGCACCATTTTCTTGACCTTGCTGACCAGCGTATTCACCAGCCAGCCTTTGGCGGTAGGCATCAGGTCGCCCATCTTCGCTTCGATCAGAAATTGCAGGTCGGTGTCGGGCAGCACTTCCTGGACCTTCTGCCCGAACAGGTTCATGTACACCAGCGCCCGGGCACCGGAATCCTTGAACTGATGACGCATTTCCCGCGGGGTGTACAGCGGGTTGGTATTGACCACGACCAGGCCGGCGCGCAGGGCACCGAAGACGGCGATCGGGTATTGCAGGACGTTGGGCATCTGCACGGCGATGCGATCGCCTGGCGCCAGGTCGGTATTGGCTTGCAGGTAACCGGCAAAGGCCGCGCTGTAGCGCTCCAGCTCGGCGTAGGTGAGGGTCACCCCCATGTTGCTGTAGGCCGGACGGTCGGCAAATTTCTTGCAGGAACGCTCGAACACCTCGACAACCGACTTGTAGGCACCCAGGTCGATGTCAGAGGGCACGCCGGCCGGGCGTTTGTCATTCCAGAAATCAGGCTGCATTGTTTTTATCCTCTTTACCTGAACGTATCCGGGACCGCTTGCGTATCGCTTGCACAGGCGGAGCTCCTCGGACACTAGCAGCTATGGCCAATCAGGCAAATATGGCAACTTGCGTCATAGATCGTGTGAATCTTCCTCCCTTGCCGTGACCTGATCAGGCGAGACGCGACGGATGCGCTATACAATGCAGCGACGCTGCGTCTGACTTTGTGCAAAGGAACCGCCATGATCCACCAAACGTTCTGGCTGACCGCGACCGATCACAGGCGCATCCTCGTCAACCAATGGTTGCCCGAAACCGCCCCGCAGGCCGTGCTCATGCTGGCCCACGGCATGGCCGAACACAGCGCTCGTTATGGGCGCCTGGCCCAGGCCTTGTGCGATGAAGGTTATGGCGTCTACGCACCGGACCTGCGCGGCCATGGCAAGACCGGCGAGGAAACAGTCCTGGGGCATTTTGCCGACGAGGACGGCTGGGCCAAGGTGGTCGGCGATCTCGCGAGCCTCAATCAGCACATCGGCCAGCAACATCCAGAAATACCAATTCTCCTGCTGGGCCATAGCATGGGCAGCTATATCGCCCAGGGTTACCTGCTGCACCACAGCGCCAGCCTGCACGGGGCGATTCTCAGCGGCTCGAATTTCCAGCCCGTGGCGCTGTACCGCGCGGCACGCCTGATCGCCCGCCTCGAACGTCGACGCCAGGGAGCCACGGGGCGTAGCGCGCTCATCGAGTGGCTGTCATTCGGCAGTTTCAACAAAAAATTCAAACCGGTGCGCACGCCCTTCGACTGGCTCAGTCGCGACCCGACCGAAGTGGACAAATACGTCCAGGACCCGCTGTGCGGCTTTCGTTGTACCAATCAGCTGTGGATCGACCTCCTCGGCGGCTTGCAGCAGATCAGCAAAGCGTCCAATCTCGCGCAGATCGATCCGGGCCTGCCGTTGCTGGTGATTGGCGGCGAATGTGATCCGGTGAGCGAAGGCAAGCGTCTGAAAGATCTGGCCGATGCCCTGCGCGACGCCGGCAATCAACATCTGCAATTGACGATCTACCCGCAGGCCCGGCACGAACTGTTCAATGAAATCAACCGCGATGAAGTGACGGCCGACGTGCTGGCCTGGATTGCCCAGGCGCTGAGCCACCAGCGGCCGCCACGTAGCGAGTAGGTTTGCAGCGTTTTTCCTTTACCTGTTACAGGATCCAGACATGACCCAGGTTACCAACATCCCTTACGAAGCCCTCGAAGTCGGCCAGACCGCCAGCTACAGCAAGACCGTCGAAGAGCGCGATATCCAGCTGTTCGCCGCCATGTCCGGCGACCACAACCCGGTGCACCTGGACGCCGAATTCGCCGCCGCCAGCATGTTCAAGGAACGCATCGCCCATGGCATGTTCAGCGGTGCGCTGATCAGCGCGGCGGTGGCGTGCGAGCTGCCTGGGCCGGGCACCATCTATATCGGCCAGCAGATGAGCTTTCAGAAACCGGTGAAGATTGGCGACACCCTGACCGTGCGCCTGGAAATCCTCGAGAAACTGCCGAAGTTCCGCGTGCGCATCGCCACGCGCGTGTTCAATCAGCGCGATGAATTGGTGGTGGACGGCGAGGCCGAGATCCTGGCTCCGCGCAAGCAGCAGACTGTTACGTTGCCGACGTTGCCGGCGATCAGCATCGGCTGATGATCATGATTCCCCGTGGCGAGGGAGCTTGCTCCCGCTGGGGTGCGAAGCGCCCCTGAGAAAAGCCCACCGCGTTTAATCTGATTAACCGTGATGTTCTTTTTACGACTGCTTCGCAGCCGAGCGGGAGCAAGCTCCCTCGCCACGGAGTCCGCAGTGCGAGGGCTATTGCAGCCGCTCTTGCACCTGCACACTCGCCGTCATCCCCGCGCTCAGGCTCACCCCTTCCGGCACCTTGTCGAGCTTGATCCGCACCGGGATCCGCTGGGCCAGGCGCACCCAGTTGAAGGTCGGTTCGACCTCTGCCAGCAATTGCGCATCGGGGTTGGTGTTGCGGTCGGTGATACCGCGGCTGATGCTTTCCACATGGCCGTCCAGCGCATGGTCGGCGCTCATCAACCAGACCTTGACCGGATCGCCCACGCGGATCCTCGGCAGTTTGGTTTCCTCGAAATAGGCCTGCACGTAGAAAGTCGAATCATCGATTAGCGCCATCACCGGTTGCCCGGCGTTGACGTAGTTGCCTTCGGCCAGGCGCAGATTGGTGATATGACCACTGCGTGGGGCCAGGACCTGGCTGCGGGCCAGGTTCAACTCGGCGACCTTGGCCTGGGCCTGGGCCTCGCGCAGTTCGCCACGGGCAATGCCGGCGTTGATCTGGGCATTTTCCCGCAGCTCGGCGCTGATCGCCTGAGGCCCCAGGGCGGCGCGGCGGCTGGCTTCGTGTTCACGCAGGCTCAGCTGCTGCTGACGGGTCTGGACCACCGCGCGAGCCTTTTCCAGCGCGGCCTCGAAGCGTTCGCGGTCGATGCTCAACAACAGGTCGCCAGCCTTGACCTGCTGGTTGTCCACGGCCTTGAGTTCGCGCACCCAACCGGATACGTCAGGGGCGACCACCACCACGTCGGCACGGATTCGCGCATCCCGGGTCCAGGGCGTGAGCATGTAGTACTGCCACAGATGAAACCCGGCGAAGATCGCCACGGCCACCACGCCCAGCGTGACGGCGACACGTACGGGTGTACGCATGTTCAGCTCCTTATAACGGTCCGAGGACCAGGGTAATGACAGTCAGGACACAGACGTACAGGGCGCAGTCGAACAAGGCTTCATGCCAGATCCAGCGCCCGACCGGCAACAGGCCGAGCAACAGGCGCAGCGCACCGGTTGCCAGCAAGGCCAGGACCACATAAATCAGGAACGGGCTGAGCAGCACCCCGCCAATCGACCATTCACGCAAGCCCATGGCTATGTTTCCCTTCTTCGGATTCGTGCTGGCGGCACCAGGCGCGCCAGCTGTTCTGCAATTGCACCACCGCGCCTTGGGCGAGCTTCAGCGCATCGCTGGACGGTTGCTGCGACAGCACCCGCAGATATTCGTCGCTTGCCTGGGCCAAAGCCTCGGCCTGATCGCCGCCGGGGCCGCGTTCCAGCGCCTGCTCCAGGGTTTCGAAATATTCGCGCTGGGCCGGGCTGTCGGGTATCTGGGCGACGGCCAGGCTCAGGCGCAGATGCAGCAACTCGTCACCGACATCCAGGCCCAGCAAGCCGTCGTCCCAACGGCTGCGCGCCGGCACCGGCAGCTCGGGATAATGCCGCGCCAGTTGCAGCAGCCGGTCAGCCATGCGGCCACCGAACCAGCTTTCAGCACCACGCAGATTGCGATGGGTCAGCCTGACCAGATCGTCCAGCGTCGCGGCCAGCAGCCGACGGCTATGCCAGGCCGGGTTGCGCAGGATCAGCAGCTTGAACGCCAGTACCGCCGCGCCGACGCCGATCATCATTGCCTGGGCGTTGTTGAAAAATGCCGAAACGTCGTACTTCATCGCATTGAGCGGCGAGACCAGCACCACAAAGTGCAGGCAGAACGAGGTGGCCGTGGCGTAGAGCGGCGGCTTGGCCATGCACAGCGCCCCCAGGAACAACGGCACGCCCATGGCCATGCACAGCATGGCGAAACTGCTCCATTGCGGCAGGAAGATCTCGCCGATCACAAACGCCGTCGGCACTGCGAGGAAAATACCCCGCAGGAAACTCATGCCGATCTGCGCACCGTTTTCGCGGCTGGCAAACAGGCTGCACACCACGCAGGTGAGCAACAGCGCACCGGATGCGGCGGGCCAGGCGGTCGCCAGCCAGAAACAGGCTACCGCCAGGAATGCCAGGGCGCTGCGGGCGCCGAAAACCATGGCCAGGGACAGATCCCGGTGCGGCGCCAGCGTGCGCGGCGGATCGGCGGCGGCCCTGCCCTCCTGCACTGCCGCGAGCGCGGCACAGGCAGCCAGGGCGGTATCGAGCAACAAGGCGAAACGAGCCAGGCAGTAACTTTGCGCCGAGCTGATCCGCAGGTCATGAGAAGCATCCAGAACCCGAGGCCGCAGGGCCTGGAGCGTCGCGCTGTCTGCAGCGAGCGCCTGCTGCACCTCGTCCATCCACGGCTGGAGCGCTTCGGCTTCCTGAGGTTCGAGTTGTTTCCACTGCCGACGCACCGAACGGGAAATACGCAACAGCATCAGCAGTTTCTGGCTCAAGCCGCTGATGGCCCGGGCGCGCTGGCGGCCCAGGCTGCCTTCGAACCAGGCGTGTTCGCGCTGGGCATCCACCGCAACGATCTTGCCGAGGATTTCGAGCAAGCCTTTGCGCGCCTGGGCATCGCCGGCCAACGTTGCACGCGCCGCCTGCATGCCGCTCTGCCAGGCGGCACGGGCCTGATCCGCCAGTTGTCGTTCGACCCGCAACGGCCAGAGCAAGGCACTGGCCGCCGTGGCGCAGGTAATGCCCAGGCTGATCTCGGTGCACCGCGCCACGGCCTGATCGAAGACCCCAAGTGGATGGGAAAGGGCCGGCAAGGCAATGATCGCCACCGTGTAGCCAGCCAGCACGAAAGAATACGACCAGGCGCTGCGCAACAGCGTCGAACAGCCCGTGCACACACCCAGCCACAGCGCCAGCGCCAGCAAGAACAACCACGGTGCCTGGGCGAACAATCCCATGAACACCACCGACATGATCGTCCCCACCAAGGTACCGACCAAACGCGCCAGGCCCTTCTGTACCACCATGCCGGACAGCGGCTGGGCGACGATGAACGCCGTCATCAATGCCCACGACGGCTGCTCCAGGCCCCAGCGCAACGCCAGCCACAACGCCAGGCCGCCGCCGAGCACGGTTTTGATGGCGAACTGCACGGCGAGGCGGTCAGGGGCGAACAAGGCCTGGAAGGTAATGGGCACGCGGAAAACTCTTCTGGGGACCGAGGTAATGAACGTAGCAACGACCGTAGTAACGATAGATCGCGCGAGGGGCAGCGCAATTATTAGCTAGCTACCTATTCGAGTCCAGAGCAGATTATTGATGGATCTGACAAACACTCTTGCGGTTTCGTGGCCCATAAAAAAACGCCAGCAGGCTGGCGTTTTTTTGCGTCACAAGCAGGTGTCAGCTGGCACGCGCCTGGTTACGCAGCGCCTTGACCTGGTCGTGGTTGCGTTGCACGCCGTGGTACTGACGCTCAACCAGGTCACGAATACCTACCAGGTTGTGCTTGTTGATCTTCTCGATGGCTTCCTTGTAAGCCTTGAGTGCATGGTCTTCGCCGCGTTCGGCTTCATTGAGGACCGCTTCTTCATCCTTGCCGGTAAACATCGATTTTACGTCTACCCAACGACGGTGCAGGTCGCCAGCGACGCTGGTGGAGGTTTCCGGATCGCCGCCCAACGAACGCACAGCGGCTTGCAGCTCGGCCGCGGCAGTTGCGCAATCGGCCGCGCGTTTAACGAACAGGGCCTTGAGTTCTGGATGCTTGATGTCTTCAGCGCAGGTCTTGAATCCTTCCTGGCCATCCTTGCTGGTCTCGATCAGGTCGTTCAAGACAGAGATGGATTCTTTATTGATGTCAGTCATTTTTCAGTTCCTTTGCTTGGTGAATAAAAACCTGCAAGGAATATTGCATTGGCCGTGCCAGCCAAAAACAACAATAAAAATACTTTAAATTCAACAAGTTACAAAATACCCAAAAATCTGTATCCGCGTTATTTGCATGATCTGTCATTTGGCCTGCATGCAGAATGCCTGTATTTTGCCGATGGTTCCTATCAAGACAAATCGCCATGAATCCGCAAAAGCTTGAACTGCTGGTGACGCGCCAGATGCCCTTCGGCAAATACAAGGGCCGAATCCTCGCCGACCTGCCGGGCCAGTACCTGAACTGGTTTGCCCGGGAGGGTTTTCCCCACGGAGAACTGGGCGCTTTGCTGGCGCTGATGCAGGAGATCGACCACAACGGTCTGTCGGACCTGCTGGATCCGCTGCGCGCCAAACACGGCCTGCCCAAACCACGCCATTGACCGACTGAATCCGCCCATGCCCGAAAACACCCTGCGCGCCCATGATGAAGCTTTCTGGCAGACCTTCGGCGACCGCTACGACGTCGAGCCCGAGGGCCCGCTCAACCTGGAAAACGGCTACTTCGGGCGGATGTCGCGTACCGTGGTCGAGGAGTACCAGCGCAACATCGAATTCGTCAATCGCGGCAACTCGGTGTACGTACGTCAGCATTTCGACCGGGAACATGGCGAAGCGATTCGCCGCCAAGTGGCGCAACTGATTCACGTCCCCTCCTCTACCGTGGCGCTGGCCACCAGCGCGGTGGACGCCCTGCAGACGCTGATTCGCAATTACAACGGCCTCAAGCCTGGCGACCAGGTACTGATAAGCGACGTCGAGTACGAATCAGTCAAAAGCGCGATGCGCTGGCTGGCTCGCCAGCGAGGGGCGCAGATCATCGAACTGGTCCACCCGCATCCCGCCAGTTTCGAAAGCCTGGTGGGCACCTATCGGGAAACCTTCATTCGTTACCCGCGCCTGAAGCTGATGGCGCTGACTTACGTCAACCACCTGACCGGCCTCGTCATGCCGGTGAAGGCGATTGCCGAGGCGGCGCGGGAGTTCGATGTCGACATCATTCTCGACGGCGCGCACGCCCTGGGTCAGATCGAGTTCAACCTGAAGAAGCTGGGTATCCAGTTCGCCGGTTTCAACTTGCAGAAGTGGATTGGCGGCCCGCTGGCCCTGGGCTTTCTCTATATCGCTCCAGAGCGGCTGGTCGACATCGATCCGGACATGGACGAAGCCAATTACCCCGCCACCGATGTGCGCTCACGCACACCCCACAGCACGCCCAACATCCCTGCCCTGCTGACGCTGCCATTGGTCTTTGAAGAACACCGCACCCTGGGCGGCGCGTCGGCCAAAGGTGCCCGACTCTGCTACTTGCGGGACCTGTGGGTGAACGCGGTGCGGGATGTGCCCGGCATTGAAGTCATGACTCCGGATGACCGGCGGCTCTATTGCGGCATCACCTCGATGCGCTTCACCGCCCACTCCGATCAGCAAGTCATGGCCGATCGGCTGCTCAAGGAATATGAAATTTTTACCGTGGTGCGCAAGACCAGCGTCGGCCCGTGCATCCGCATCACGCCGGGGTTGATTACCTTGGCACGGGATATCGAGCGATTGACCCAGGCGCTTATCCACCTGAGCAACACATAACAACGGGCAAAAAAAAACGGTGCGCCGACCAAGCGCACCGTAAAGCCGTAGAACACCCAACGAAGTTCGGTAAGACAATCAGTCCAGCAGCGCCAGGGCCTCGGCGGTGCATTCCTGGATGCGGGCCCAGTCGCCGTTCTTGATCCACTCCGGATCCAGCATCCAGCTGCCGCCCACGCACATCACGTTTTTCAACGCCATGTAGCTCTTGATATTGGCCGGACTGACGCCGCCAGTCGGGCAGAATTTCACTTCGCCGAAGGGGCCGCCCAGGGCCTTGATGGCAGCCACGCCACCGCTGACTTCCGCCGGGAACAACTTGAAGCGGCGATAGCCCAGCCCGTAGCCTTCCATGATGCCCGAGGCATTGCTGATTCCCGGCAACAACGGAATCGGGCTCTGCACGCTAGCCTCCAGCAAGTCGCGGGTAATACCCGGGGTCACGATGAATTGCGAACCGGCAGCCTCGGCGGCGGCCAGCATATGGCGATCGAGCACCGTGCCGGCGCCGGTCACCAGTTCCGGACGCTGCTCGCGCAGCACCTGGATGGCCTTGAGGCCGTATTGCGAGCGCAAGGTCACTTCCAGCGCCGTCAGGCCACCGGCGGCCAGGGCATCGGCCAGCGGCAGGATGTCCTGCTCACGGGCAATAGTGATCACCGGCAAGATCCGCGCCTTGGCGCAGAGGCTGTCGATCAGCGTTACTTTGTCCGCCATGGAAACGGTCGGGGATGGGTTTGTCATAGCGGCTGATCCTTGGTTCATGGGCACCAGTAAATCTCTAACGTAGGTTGCAAAAACGCGCGGATCGGCATTTCGGCGACGTTGTCACCGGCCGCCGCGGCGTTCAGGGTGGTCAACTTCGATTGACCGGAAATCGACAGCACCTTGTGCCTGGCCGAAGCCAGCAACGCGCGGCTCATGGTCAGGCGCTGGTGCGGTACGGTTGGCGCGAGCATTGGCCAGCAACGGCGAGCGCCCTTTTCATCCAGGGCCTCGGCCAGGTTCGGGCTGTCGGGAAACAGCGAGGCGGTATGCCCGTCGTCCCCCATGCCCAGTACCAGCACATCAATCGGCGGCAGCTCGGCCAACAGTCGATCCGCCTGTTCAGCCGCGGCCTCCAGGTTGGCGCTGGCGCTGTACAGGCTCAGGAACTGCGCCTTGGCCGCCGCGCCCTGAAGCAGGTAACGCTTGAGCAGACCGGCATTGCTGTCGGCATGTTCAACCGGCACCCAGCGCTCATCGGCCAGACTCACCACCACCTTCGACCAGTCCAGCGTTTGCTTGGACAGGTTCTGAAAAAATGCCACCGGGCTGCGGCCGCCTGACACCACCAAAGTCGCCGCACCGCGAGTGTCGATTGCTGCCCGCAGTTGCTGCGCCACGTTCAGCGCGAGGTTTTCCGCCAGCAACACCGGGCTCTTGAACTCAAGGGCTGTGACGCCCTCGGGCAGTTTCAATTCAGATATCGCCATACCATGACCTCCCATCCCGCGTGATCAGTGCGATGGAGCTCATCGGCCCCCATGACCCGGCGGCATACGGCTTGGGCGCATCACCGGACTTCTTCCAGCCGGCAATCAGCTGGTCGCACCACGTCCACGCGGCTTCGATTTCATCTTTACGGACAAACAGGTTCTGATTGCCATTCATGACTTCCAGCAACAACCGCTCGTAGGCATCGGGAATCCGCGCGCTGCGATAGGTGTCGGAGAAGTTCAGTTGCAGCGGACCGCTGCGCAATTGCATGCCCTTGTCCAGGCCTTGCTCCTTGGTCATCACGCGCAAGGAAATGCCTTCGTCCGGTTGCAGGCGGATGATCAGTTTGTTGCTGATCTGCAAACGCTGCTCGGGGGCGAAGATGTAGTGGGACGGTTCCTTGAAGTGAATCACGATCTGCGACAGCTTCTGCGGCATGCGCTTGCCGGTACGCAGGTAGAACGGAACACCGGCCCAGCGCCAGTTGCGAATGTCGGCACGCAGGGCGACGAACGTCTCGGTGTCGCTCTGGGTATTGGAATTGGGTTCTTCCAGGTATCCGGGGACGGCCTTGCCTTCACTGTGGCCGGCGATGTACTGGCCGCGCACCACTTGTGTGGTCAAGCCTTCCGGGCTGATCGGTGCGAGGGCCTTGAGCACCTTGACCTTCTCGTCACGGATGCTGTCGGCCGACAGGTCGGCCGGCGGGTCCATGGCGATCAGGCACAGCAACTGGAGCAAGTGGTTCTGGATCATGTCGCGCAGTTGGCCGGCCTTGTCGAAATAGCCCCAGCGGCCTTCGATGCCGACCTTCTCGGCCACGGTGATTTCCACGTGGGAGATGTAATTCTGGTTCCACTGGGTTTCGAACAGGCTGTTGGCGAAACGCAGCGCGATCAGGTTCTGGACCGTTTCCTTGCCCAGGTAATGGTCGATGCGGTAAGTGCGGTTCTCCGGGAAGAACTGCGCCACGGCGTCATTGACCTTGCGCGACGATTCCAGGTCCGAGCCGATGGGTTTTTCCAATACGACGCGGGTGTTCTCGCTCAAGCCGACTTTCGCCAGGTTCTCGCAGATCGCGCCGTAGACCGCCGCCGGCGTGGCGAAATAGGCGATGACTTGCTGCTGGGCCTGGCCGACCTGCTCGGCAAGCGCGACGTAATCGTCAGCCTTGAGAAAATCCACATGCAGATACGTCAGCCGCGCCAGGAAGCGCTCGATCACGGTTTCGTCGAGGTCTTTTTCGCCCACATAGCGACGCAGCTCGGTCGCGATGAACGTCAGGTGTTGCTGTTCGCTGCCAGGTTCGCGGGCCAGCGCGAAGATTCGCGTGTCCTCATGCAACAGGCCGGCACCGTCGAGCTGATAAAGGGCAGGAAACAGCTTGCGCAACGCCAGGTCGCCCAACGCGCCGAACAAGGCAAAGGTGCACGGTTCAACCGTAATCGAATGCATGATGTTTGTTCTTTTATCAAGTTAAACTACAAATACCTTTTTTCAAGGTATCACTCAAGGAAAAATGTAGTAATAACTACAACATTTTTCGAAAATACCGATTCCGAGTGGTGGTCCGTCGGAGCCATCAGTAGGATAGGCCACCGCCAAGGGTCGTATCAAAGACCCGTTTCTCTAGGAATCTTGTATGGACCGCGTGCGAAATCTACTGGAGCAGATCCAGAGTCGCCTGGAAGACCTGAACAAGGCCGAACGCAAGGTGGCCGAGGTGATCCTGCTCAACCCGCAGCAGGCGACCCGCTTCAGCATCGCCGCCCTCGCCCAGGCCGCTTCGGTCAGCGAACCGACCGTCAACCGCTTCTGCCGCTCGTTCGGCGTCAGCGGCTATCCGGAACTCAAGCTGCAACTGGCCCAGAGCCTGGCCAGCGGCGCGGCCTATGTCAGCCGTGCGGTCGAGGCCGATGACAATCCGGAAGCCTATACCCGCAAAATCTTTGGCAGTGCCATCGCTTCATTGGACAGCGCCTGCCAGGCCCTTGATCCAAATTTGATCAGTCGCGCCGTGGATCTGCTGATCCAGGCCCGCCAGATCCACTTCTTCGGCCTCGGCGCCTCGGCCCCCGTGGCGCTGGATGCCCAGCACAAGTTTTTCCGCTTCAACCTGGCGGTGACCGCCCATGCCGATGTGCTGATGCAGCGCATGATCGCCTCGGTGGCCCATACCGGCGAGCTGTTCGTGATCATCTCTTACACCGGGCGTACCCGCGAACTGGTGGAAGTGGCGCGCATCGCCCGGGAAAACGGCGCATCGGTGCTCGGCCTGACCGCCGAGGGCTCGCCGCTGGCCAAGGCGAGCACCTTGAGCCTGAACATCCCTTTGCCGGAAGACACCGACATCTATATGCCGATGACGTCGCGGATTATCCAGCTCACCGTGCTCGATGTGCTCGCCACCGGCATGACCCTGCGCCGCGGCGTGGATTTCCAACCGCATTTGCGCAAGATCAAGGAAAGCCTGAACGCCAGCCGGTATCCGGTTGGGGATGAGTTCAACTGATTCGATTCAAAATCTAGGCACCTGACATTCCCTCTTCGCGAGCAGGCTCGCTCCCACAATAGATCTTTGACGTTCACATAGACCTCTGTGGGAGCGAGCTTGCTCGCGATGAGGCCAGCCGCCACACCAGCGATCCTGACCTAAGCCCCCACCCGCGCCTGCAAACTCAAATGCGCCCGCTCACCCGGCGCCAGGCACAGGCTCCCGGTACCGCCGCTGGCCGCTTCGACGCAGACGAATTCACTCACTTCATCCCAGCTCACACCCAACAGTGGCCGTGCGCCGGGATGCCACACCACCGTATCGGCGCTGTCGCCGGTGTCGATGCGCAGCTCGCGTTGCCAGGCGTGATCCTTTAGCTGCAATTCGCCCTCATGCTGGAACACTCGTTGACAGCCACCCTCCACCCGTAACTCGCCCTCCTGCTGGCAAACCGCCCGGTTCAACTGGTCGTAACCCTGGGCGCCGTCGAGGCCAGACAGCGCTACCTCGCCAACGTCACCAATGCGCCAATAGGCGTGCAAGGCCTGGCTCAACTGGCAGGGCAGGCTGTCCTGATGTTCGGTGCTCAAGCGCAGTTCCATGCGCTCACCCAGGTCGGCATGCAGGTCCACCTGCCAGTCACACAATTGCAATTGCCAATGCAGGTGGACGCCCTCTTCGTCGCTGCTGCTGTCGAGCAATTTCCAGTCGATCAATCGCGCCCAACCATGGGAGGGCCAGGCATTTTCACTTGGATGACGGCCATACCATGGCCAACACACCGGCACCCCGCCGCGAATCGCCCCGACTTGCGGCCACCTGGCTGCGCACCACAACCACGGCTTCTGCCCGCGCGGCTGGAAGTGCAGCAACTGCGCGCCCTGGCGACTGAACACCGCCTGGCACAACGGGTGGTCGATCACCAACACATCGCGCTGCTGATAGCGCTCCCACGCAAACACCGGACGCTCGCGCAAGGATCTGAAAAAGCGTTGTAGTGGATGCTCATGCATGATGGGTCGCGGTCCTGGAAATCATTGAGTTACCGATCTGTCTGCGACACTGATTGTGGCGAGGGGATTTATCCCCGCTGGACTGCGAAGCAGTCCCAAATCAATGACTGAAACACTGAGGCGCCTGTTTTAGGGCCGCTGCGCGGCCCAGCGGGGCGGTGCGACGTTTCGCTAAATCCCCTCGCCACAAGTTCAATGCCAGCCACCTTGCAAAAAAAAGCGGACAGCCTTGGCCGTCCGCAAATATGCGCACATAGAGAGGAGCTTATCGCAACAGCGTTAGAACACCGACTGAATTTTCAGGCCGGCCACCAGCGCGTTGTCGACTTCATCGACACCACCCGGGTGAGTCACGTATTGCAGGTTCGGACGTACGGTCAGCCAGTTGGTGACATGGAAGCCGTAGTTGATTTCGTAGTTGTACTCAGTGCTACGCAACGGCGCGAACAGTGGATCGTCGTAGTCGCTGACGCCATTGGCGGCGTTGGTCAACTCGGCGTTTTTCTTGACGTCCTCGTTGACATGGATACGGGCGAAACCGATACCAACGTCGTCCTTCGGACGCGCATCGAACGGCCCCTTGTACACGAACATCAGCGACTGGTAGTTGTCGACGACGTTGGTGTCCTTGTCGTGGACAGTAGCGTTGGCCGCGATGTTCAGGCCGCGGGTAGCATCGCCATTGTGAGTGGTGAGCTGCTGCTGCACGACGAGCCAGTAGCCGTGTTTGCTGCTGTGGCTACGATAGGCGTTGCCAGTGGTCGCGGCGTCATCGCCGTTGATGTCTTCGCGAACATCGTCAGCCTTGGCCGTGCTCTTGTAGTAACCGACGCGGTATTCGCCCGGCAGGTTATTGAGCTTCGGCGACCAGACCAACTCGATCGGAATCAGAGTGCCCTTGGTGCCACTGCCGCTGAGCTTGTAGCGGTTGTTGTTTTCCAGTTGCGAAGGGTTCTGGTTGTAGGCACCGATTTGCGCATAGAGCTCAGGCGTGAGGTTGTATTTAACCCGGATCGCCGCCTGCATGATCGGCCAGTTGTACCAGATGCCGGTCGCCCAGTTACCCGCTTGCGAACCGCAGAACGCCAGGTTCTGGAACTCGCACGGGAAGGTGTTGAAGTCTTCGCCCTCACCGAAGTAACCGGCTTTGACATCCAGCTTGCTGTCGAAGTACTTCTGCTTGATCCACAACTGGGTCAGACGGGTAGTCTGCCCACGGCCCCAGACTTCCTGGGAGGAACTGAGGGTGCCGGCACGTGGATCACCGATACGGTCGTTGGAGATGTTGCGACCGTCCCGGCGAGTGAATTGAATCTTGGCTTCGGTATCGTTCCAGCCTGCCAGTTTCTCCAGGTCAAGAGCTACGCCCAGGCCAAACTGCTGGGACCAGCGCGCGGTCTTGTCATCGTTGTAGCCGCCGTCGAGGTTGGCACCCATCTCACCGACGAAATCCGCCTTGATATCGATACCTTGCTCGATCAGCTTGGTCCGTTCACCGCCCCAGTCGCCCGTCATCCACTTCGAGTCGGCGCTGAACGCGTCGGCTGCGTGTGCGCTACCGGCCAGCATCATCGCCGCAACGGCTGACAACTGGCAGATAAGCTGGGCATTGTTCTTCTTCTTCATCCCTACATCCTCGTCTTTATTGTTATTAACTGTTTTTATCTAACGCGGTTTACAACGATTGCGATGAATGTCCCCACCCATCGCATACTCCTTTTGTGTGGAAGCAGGCTTGCTGCCCCCACATTTGTTCATCAGCGGCCTTTGAACTGCGCCACGTTGTCGGCTCGGGCTTCCATCGACGGTTGCGCGGCCACGCCCAGGCGCTCGCCGGATTTGGCATCGAACAGCAGCACTTTCGATGGATCGAATTGCAGCGTCAGGGTCTCTCCCGGCGACGGCGCCACGTCCGGTGCCAGTCGGCAGCAGACCTTGGTGTCGTTGAGATTGACGAACACCAGGGTGTCCGGACCGGTAGGCTCGGTGACCTGGACTTCGGCGCGGATGGTCGGCAGGCCGTTCGGCTCGTTGCCCGCCAGCACGATCTGTTCCGGGCGCAGGCCAAGGATCACTTCGCGATCCTCCAGGCCGGCGTCCTGCATGCCCAGCGGCAGCTCGCAACGGGCCTGGCCGCTGTCGAGCAAGGCCAACAGGCGACCGTCCTTGCGTTGCAGGCGTAGCGGGATGAAGTTCATCGGCGGCGAACCGATGAAGCTCGCCACGAACAGGTTGGCCGGGTTGTTGTAGATGTCCTTCGGCGTGCCGAACTGCTGGATGATCCCATCCTTCATCACGGCGACTTTATCGCCCAGGGTCATGGCCTCGATCTGGTCGTGGGTCACGTAGACCGTGGTGGTCTTCAGGCGCTGGTGCATCAGTTTCATTTCGGTGCGCATCTCGACCCGCAGCTTGGCGTCGAGGTTGGACAGCGGCTCGTCGAACAGGTAGATCTTCGGCCGCCGCGCCAGGGCCCGGCCCATCGCGACGCGCTGTTGCTGCCCGCCGGAGAGCTGGCCGGGCTTGCGGTTGAGCAAGTGCTCGATCTGCAATAGCTTGGCCACCCGCGCCACTTCTTCGTTGATGTCCGCTTGTTTCATCTTGCGGATCTTCAGGCCGAACTCAATGTTCTCGCGCACGCTCATGGTCGGGTACAGCGCATAGGACTGGAACACCATGGCGATGTCGCGATCCTTGGGACTCATGCCGCTGACGTCCTGGTCGCCGATCATGATCGCGCCACCGGTGATGGTCTCGAGGCCGGCGATGCAGTTCATCAGGGTCGATTTGCCGCAGCCCGAAGGACCGACCAGGATCAGGAATTCACCTTCCTTGATCGACAGCTGGATGTCTTTCAAGGTGTCGGGCAGGCCCGCGCCGTAGGTCTTGTTTACATTGCGAAGTTCAAGCGTAGCCATGATTACCCCTTGACCGCGCCAGCCGTGAGGCCGCGCACGAAATACTTGCCTGCGATCACATAGACCAGCAGGGTCGGCAGCCCGGCGATCATCGCCGCCGCCATGTCCACGTTATATTCCTTGGCCCCGGTGCTGGTGTTGACCAGGTTGTTCAGCGCCACCGTGATGGGCTGGGAGTCGCCGCTGGAGAACACCACGCCAAAGAGGAAGTCGTTCCAGATCTGGGTGAATTGCCAGATCAGGCAGACCATGATGATCGGCGTCGACATTGGCAGGATGATCCGCCGGAAGATCGTGAAGAACCCGGCACCGTCGAGGCGCGCGGCCTTCACCAGCGCGTCGGGAATGCTCACGTAGTAATTGCGGAAGAACAGCGTGGTGAACGCCAGGCCGTAGACGACATGGACAAACACCAGGCCGGTGGTGGTGCTGGCCAGGCCCATCTTGCCGAGGGTGAACGAGGCTGGCAGCAGCACGGTCTGGAACGGCAGGAAGCAGCCGAACAGCAACAGGCCGAAGAACAACTGCGAACCACGGAAGCGCCACATCGACAGCACATAGCCGTTCAACGCGCCGATGGCGGTGGAAATCAGTACGGCCGGCACGGTGATCTTGATCGAGTTCCAGAAGTACCCGTTGACCGTCCCCCAGGCCTTGACCCAGCCGATGCCGCTGACCACGGTCGGCCAGCTCAACAGGTTACCGGTACTGATGTCTTCCGGCGTCTTGAAGCTGGTCAACAGCATGACCACCAACGGCACCAGGTAAAGCAACACGGCAAGGATCAGCACCGCATAGATCGCGATACGGCTCAGGCTGATGGCAGGTTTCGCAGCGAGACTAGTCATGACGCTTGGCCCTCAGCTCGGAATACAGGTAAGGCACGATGATCGCGAGGATCGCACCGAGCATCAGGATTGCACTGGCCGAGCCCATGCCCATCTGGCCGCGACTGAACGTAAAGGAGTACATGAACATGGCAGGCAGGTCGGAGGAATACCCCGGACCGCCAGCTGTCATCGCCGCCACCAGGTCGAAACTCTTGATCGCGATATGCGCCAGGATCATCACGGCACTGAAGAACACTGGACGCAGGCTTGGCAGCACCACTTTCCAGTAAATGCGCGGCATGCTCGCGCCATCGATCTGCGCGGCACGGATGATCGATTGATCAACGCCCCGCAGGCCGGCCAGGAACATCGCCATGATGAAACCTGAGGCTTGCCAGACCGCAGCGATCACCAGGCAGTACACCACGCGATCGGGGTCGATCAGCCAGTCCAGGCGAAAGCCTTCCCAACCCCAGTCGCGCAACAATTTATCCAGGCCCATGCCCGGGTTGAGCAGCCATTTCCAGGCGGTACCGGTGACGATCATCGAGAGCGCCATCGGGTACAGGTAAATGGTGCGGATGAACCCTTCGCGACGAATACGCTGGTCGAGGAACACCGCCAGCAGCACGCCGATCACCAGGGTGATACCAATGAACATGCCACCAAAGACTGCCAGGTTCTTGCTCGCCACCCACCAGCGGTCGTTGTCCCAAAGCCGTGCGTATTGCGCCAGGCCGGCCCATTTATAGGTAGGCAGGAAGGTCGACGTGGTGAACGACAGGACGAACGTCCACAAGATGTAGCCATAGAAGCCCACCAGGACGATGAACATGCTCGGCGCCAGCACCAGTTTTGGTAGCCAGCGCTGCAATGCATCGAACGGCGAGGCCTTGCTGAACACAGCAACAGAACTCATGGGAAGATCCAAAAACTAGGTTACAAGGGCCTCCCTTTGTGGGAGCGAGCTTGCTCGCGATGGCAGTGTGTCAGTTCACTCATTTGCTGCCTGACACTCCGCTATCGCGAGCAAGCTCGCTCCCACAAGGGACCGCGGCGCTAATTACTTCGCAGACTGAACCGCTGCGCCCAATTTCTTGGCAGCATCGGCCGGGTCGGCTTTCGGGTCGTTGATGTAGTTGGTCACGACATCGAAGAACGCGCCCTGCACCGCCAGCGTGGTCGCCATGTTGTGCGCCATGCTTGGTTGCAGGCCGCCGCTCTTGGCGTCTGCCAGGAAGTCCTTGGCGGCGGTCTGGGCGCACGAGTCGAAACCGTACTTGGCCATGTCGCCCAGCATGTCGTTACGCACCGGGATCGAGCCTTTGTTGATGCTGAAGACTTTCTGGAAGTTCTCGCCCAGCACGACCTTGGCGATATCCTGCTGACCCGCCGCCGTGCCCTTGTCTTTCTGCTTGAACACCGCCAAAGAGTCGATGTTGTAGGTGAAGGCCTTGTCGGTACCCGGGAAGGCTACGCACTCGTAGTCCTTGCCGGCGACCTTCTTGGCCGCGGTCCACTCGCTCTTGGCCCAGTCACCCATGATCTGCATGCCGGCCTTGCCATTGATGACCTTGGCCGCTTCCAGGTTCCAGTCCTGGCCCTTGCCATCGGGATCCATGTAGGTCGCGACCTTTTTCAGCTCGGTCAGCGCCTTGACCATTTCCGGACCGGTCAGCGCCTTGTTGTCCAGGTCGACCAGGGCTTTCTTGTAGCCATCGACGCCCATCACCGAAAGCACCACCGCTTCGAACACGGTGCTGTCCTGCCATGGCTGGCCGCCGTGGGCCAGGGGAATGAAGCCTGCGGCCTTGAGCTTGTCACCGGCGGCGTAGAATTCTTCGAGGGTGGTCGGGTTCTTGGTGATGCCGGCTTTCTTGAAGACTTCCGGGTTGATCCACAGCCAGTTGACGCGGTGGATATTCACCGGCACAGCGACGTAGTCACCTTCGTACTTCACGGTGTCGGAGACTTTCTTGTCGAGCAGGCTGTCCCACTTCTCCGCTTTGGCAACGTCTTCCAGGATGTCGGTATCGAGCAGGCCGGTGGACGCCCATTCCTGGATGTCCGGACCTTTGATCTGGGCTACGCCCGGTGGGTTGCCGGCCACAGCACGACTCTTGAGCACGGTCATGGCGGTGGAACCGCCGCCGCCGGCGACAGCGCCGTCCTTCCAGGTAAAGCCGTCTTTTTCTACCTGGGCCTTGAGCACATCGACCGCGGCTTTTTCACCACCCGACGTCCACCAGTGGACGACTTCCACGGAACCTTTCGATTCGGCGGCCAGGGCGCTGACGGGGAATGCTGCGACGGGAAGCAAGGAAGCAAGAGAAATGACAGTAGCGAGGCGAGAAATCGCATTCATCTAGAAGTACCTTTCTTGTTGTTATGCATGCAAGTCTGGTGCTTGCGCTGCATGGATTCTAATCAGGGGCAATCCCTTCGCAGGTAACGAAGGGACGCGTGTATGTCACGACATGGTTACACAGGTGCGGGATCGGATAATCGCGCCAGGGCCGACGCCATGCTCGGCGCCAATGGCAAGCGTGGTATCAGCACCGCTTGCCAGGCGTGATAAAGATCCGGTTTGCCCGGCCAGATGTCGGCGCTGGGGCGGTTCTGCGGGTCCAGCTCGTGATGCCAGCTGCCGTTGCAGCGGTCGATGAAATGTTTGTCACAAAATTCCCAGAAACGCCGGTACCAGACTTCGTATTGGGCCTCGTCGGTACGTTTGAGCAAGGCACTGGCCGCCGCTGCCGCTTCGGCGTGCACCCAGTGCAGGCGATGGCGAACCACGGCGCGATTGTCCCAGTCCAGCGTGTAGACGATGCCGGGCGCGCCATCGATGTCCCAGCCATGGCGGCAATTCTGATCGAAAAGTTTCTGCGCATCCTGGGCCAGCCAGCCCGGTGTCAGCATGCCGACCTGCACGCGCGCGGCTTCCAGATGCAGCAGCAGCCGCGCCCATTCGAAACCATGACCGGGCGTGGTGCCGTAGGGACGGAAGCCATCGGCGGGATTGTCCTGGTTGTACTCGCGCAGCGGTTGCCAGTCGCGGTCGAAATGCTCCACCACCATGTAGTCGTTGGCGGCCGCATGACCATGGATGACCCGCTCGACGATACGCAGCGCGCGGGCCAACCAGCGCGGGTCGTCCGTGGCGTCGGCCAGGGCCAGGAAGGCTTCGGTGGCGTGCATGTTGCTGTTGGCGCCGCGATAGGCTTCCTCCTCGCTCCAGTCGCGGTTGAAGGACTCGCGCAGGGCGCCCTCTTCTTCACACCAGAAATGCTCGTCGATAACCCGCACCGCTTCCTTGAGCAATGCCTCGGCGCCGGGGCGTTGGGCAACTACCGCGGAGCTGGCGGCCAAGGCCACGAAAGCATGCAGGTAAGCGGCCTTGCCGGTGTCGCTGGCATCGGGATCGGCCATGGCGAACCAGCCGCCATGTTCGGCATCGCGCAGCGGGCCGCCGAGGGCCTGGACGCCATGATCCACCAGCTCGGCGAACCCCGGCAGGCCCTGGATGTGGGCCATGGCGAAGCTGTGGGTCATGCGTGCGGTGTTCATGGTCTCGGCCCGCGCACCGGCCGGCAGGCGACCCAGCTCGTCCAGGTTGCCGAAACCGTCCGGCAGCTTCGAAGCCTTGGCGAACGCCAGCAGCCGCAAACCTTCGGCAGCGAGCCATTGCCGATGGGCAGGCGCATTCAGCCAACTGCTGAACGCCGGTTGGAAGGTGTCCATCGAGGTACCTTTTTTGTTGTTTTGACGCAGGGAGTCTAAACAAGGCGGGATGGGCGACAGGTAACGAAAGGGGCGAGTTATGTCACCGGTTTGTGACATTCAGCTGAGAGAAGTATCGAGACGACTGACGCCATCGCGAGCAAGCTCGCTCCCACATTGGATCTTCGGCGTTCACAAATCCCCTGTGGGAGCGAGCTTGCTCGCGATGAACGATAACGCGGTCTAATCAATCCACACTGCGAGGCAACTGCAACGTCACCCGCAACCCGCCCTCGCGCAGGTTCTGCAGGCTCACCTCGCCGCCATGGCTGTGGGCAATGTTGCGCGCGATGCCCAACCCCAGGCCATATCCCTGCTGCTGCCCGGCCAGGCGAAAATGCGGTTCGAAGACCTGTTCGAGGCGTTGTTCCGGTACGCCCGGGCCTTCATCGTCGACGTGCAGGATGAAGGCGTTTTCATCATCGTCGATGTGCAAGTGGGCCCTCTGCCCATATTTCAAGGCGTTGTCGATCAGGTTGCCGATGCAGCGCTTGAGGGCCAGCGGTTTGCCGGGGTACGGTGCCAACGCCCGGCCATCCTGGGTCACCCGGCCGTTGCCGTGGGGCGCCAGGTAAGGCTCCACCAGGCAATCGAGCACATGATTGAGGTCCACCGGCTCGATGTTCTCGTGGATATCGGTGTCCTTGACGCATTGCAGCGCGCCTTTGACCAGCAGCTCCAGCTCGTCGAGGTCGCGGCCGAACTTGGCCTGCAGATTTTCATCCTCCAGCAACTCGACCCGCAGCCGCAGGCGGGTGATCGGCGTGCGCAGGTCATGGGAAATCGCACTGAACAACTGGCTGCGCTCGGTCAGGTAGCGGCTGATGCGCTCGCGCATGGCATTGAACGCCCGCCCCACTTCCACCACTTCGCTGCCGCCGCCCTCGGCCACGGGCTCCACTTCAGCGCCCAGGGACATGTCCCGCGCGGCACGGGCCAAGCGCTTGAGCGGACGACTCTGCCAATGCACCAGCAAGCCGATGAACAACAGCAACAGGCTACTGGTGAGCACGATGAAGCCCACCTGCTGCTTGGGCAGGTCCTGCTCTTCAAGACTGGTATAGGGTTCGGGCAGCAGCGAGGCGATGTACAGCCATTCGCCCGGCGCCATCTGGATCTGCGTGACCAGTACCGGCGGGTTCACCGGCTCGAGCGTCAGGGCGTAGTGGGCCCACGAACGGGGCAATTCATCAAGCTTGAGCCCGCCGTTGAAGATCCGCAGGTCCTCGGGGCTGACAAACTTGACGGAGATGTCGGCGTTATTGCCCAGGGAGCGGCGCAGCACATCGTCCACGGCCTTGAGCACCGCCAGTTTGCGCGGCGTGACCGGCAGCACATCCATGCCCAGCGGCTTGTCATTGAGCGTAACGACAAACCGCGTGCCGCCCATGCTGCGCAACTGGTCCAGCACCAACGGCCGATAGGCCACCGGCAGCGAACGCAAGTAGGTCACGGTGGCGGTCATCGAGTGAGCCAGGCTGCGGGCGCTGGTGACCAGGCCTTCGAGCTGCGTGGCGCGCAGTTGCGAAACCCAGATCAGGCTCGACAGCGTCTGGGCGAACAGCACCACCAGCAGCGTCAGCAGCAGCATCCGTCCGAGCAACGAGCGCGGCACGGGCACCCGTCGGGCAATCTTGCGGACTCCCTCAATGACCATTGCTGGCAACCACACTGGCCGCCAGTTGATAACCGCTGCCGCGCACCGTGCGGATCAATCGCGGCGGCTTGTCGGTATCGCGCAGGCGCTGGCGCAAGCGACTGACCGCCATGTCGACAATCCGGTCCAGCGGCATCAATTCACGCCCTCGGGTGGCGTTGCCGATGGTGTCGCGGTCGAGGATTTCCTGTGGATGATCGAGGAACAGCTTGAGCAAGGCAAAATCGGCACCCGACAGGATCACCTCTTCGCCATCGGCATGGAACAGCCGGTGGCTGACCATGTCCAGCCGCCACTCATCGAAGGCCAGCACTTCGCCGCCGGATCGCTCCTGGCCGAACTGCGCCCGTCGCAGCAAGGCCTTGATGCGCGCCTGCAATTCGCGAGGACTGAACGGCTTGCCCAGGTAATCATCCGCACCCAGCTCCAGGCCGATGACCCGATCGGCCTCGTCGGAACTGGCGGTGAGCATGATGATCGGCACATGGGCCTGGCGCGGATGCTGGCGAACCCAGCGGCAAAGGCTGAAGCCGTCCTCGTCGGGCAGCATCACGTCGAGGATCACCAGGTCGCTCGGAGCCTCGTTGAGGGCCTGGCGAAACCCGGCGCCATCGGGGGTGGTACGCACCTGGAAACCCGCGCGACTGAGGTAAGTGTCCAGCAGTTCGCGAATCTCCTGGTCGTCGTCGACCAGCAAAATCGATTTGTTCACTGAACTCACGGGGCCTCGTCCTTGTTGTTTGAATTGGGGGCGATTATGCCTGATGGACGGGTTTTACAAACACATCACAGCCCCTGTGGGAGCGAGCCTGCTCGCTCCCACAGGGGCTGCATCTCAATCTGCGGAGGACTGCTCCAACGCCACGCCCGCACCCATCAGGCCGGAATACGGCGCCGTCACCAGCCAGACCGGAATGCCTTTGAAATAATCGCTCATGCAGCCCTTGTCGGCGAAGCATCGGGCGAAGCCACTCTCGACAAAAAAATCGGCAAAGCGCGGGACCACGCCACCGACGATGTACACGCCGCCACGCCCGCCCACGGTGAGCACGTTGTTGCCCGCCACGCGCCCCAGCCAACGGCAGAATTGTTCGAGCACCTCCAGGGCGACCGGGTCGCCGGCCAGGCCGGCGGCGGTGATCGACTCGGGGGTATCAAGCACCGGCTCATGGCCGTCCACCGCGCAGATCGCCCGGTACACACGAGGCAGACCGCTGCCGCTCAGTGCCGTTTCGGCGCTGACGTGGCCGATTTCGTTGTAGATGTGCTGCCAGAGCTGGGTCTCGCGCGGACTGCTCATCGGCAGGTCGACATGCCCGCCCTCCCCCGGCAACGCCGCGAAACGGCCCTCGCCCAGGTCCAGCAGCGTACCGACGCCCAGCCCCGTGCCCGGGCCGATCACCACCGCCGGGCGCATCGGTTCCGGCGTGCCCTGGCAGACGACCCGGTACTCATCGGGACGCAAGCAGGTCATGCCCAGGGCCATGGCGGAGAAATCGTTGACCAGCAGCAGCTTCTCCACCTGCAAAGTCTTGCAGAACGCCAGGTTGCTCAAGCGCCAGTGATTGTTGGTGAAGCGAAACTCATCGCCACTCACCGGACCGGCCACCGACAGGCACACCGAGCCGATGGAACCCGGCGCCATGCCCATCCCGCTCAGATAAACCTTGATGGCATCTTCCGGGCAGGCGTAATCCGCCGTCGCCAGCACCTGGATGTTTTCCAGGTTGTGGTTCTTCCACAACGCGAAACGTGCGTTGGTCCCACCGATATCACCGACCAAAGCCAGTTTCAATTAAGCGTCTCCAGGGCAGAAGTGAAGGCGCTGGCGCCCTGCTCTGCCGAGCTGAAGGCCATGCGCATGAAACCGAACAGCTCGCGACCGGTGCCGATGTTGTTGCCCAACAGGCCCTTGGCCGGTTCGCGCGCGGCGAATTCCTCGGCGTCCACCTTCAATTCCAAGGTGCCTTTGACGCCATCGACACGGATGATATCGCCCTCGCGCACCCGAGCCAACGCGCCGCCAACATAGGCTTCGGGACTGACATGGATGGCCGCCGGGATTTTCCCCGATGCGCCGGACATGCGCCCGTCGGTGACCAACGCTACCTTGAACCCGCGATCCTGCAGCACGCCGAGAAAGGGCGTCATCTTGTGCAGCTCCGGCATGCCGTTGGAGCGCGGGCCCTGGAAGCGCATCACCGCGACAAAATCCTTCTCCAGCAGACCGGCCTTGAACGCATCGGCCAGGTCCTGCTGGTCCTGGAACACCATGGCCGGGGCTTCGACGACCTGGTTTTCCAGGGCCACGGCCGAGACCTTCATCACGCCCCGGCCCAGGTTGCCTTCCATCACCCGCAGCCCGCCTTCCGGCGAGAAGGCCCGGGCGACCGGACGCAGGATGCTTTCGTCGAGACTTTCGGTCGGGCCATCGCGCCAGACCAGTTCGCCGCCCTCCAGGAACGGTTCCTGGGTGTAACGGCTCAGGCCGTGGCCCATCACGGTGTTGACGTTTTCGTGGAGCAGGCCGGCTTCCAGCAGTTCGCGAATCAGGAACGACATGCCGCCCGCCGCCTGGAAGTGGTTGATATCAGCCTTGCCGTTCGGGTAGACGTGGCTCAGGGTCGGCACCACTTCGGAGAGGTCGGCCATGTCCTGCCAGGTCAGCTGGATGCCCGCCGCCATGGCGATGGCCGGCATGTGCAGGGTGTGATTGGTGGAGCCACCGGTGGCGTGCAGCGCAACGATGGAGTTGACCAGCGAACGCTCGTCGACGATTTCGCCGATGGGCATGAAGTTGCCGCTCTGCATGGTCAGGCGCGTCACCTGGAACGCCGCTTCGCGGGTCAGGGCATCGCGCAGCGGCGTGTTCGGGTTGACGAACGAGGCGCCCGGCAAGTGCAGGCCCATCACTTCCATTAGCAACTGGTTGGTGTTGGCGGTGCCGTAGAACGTGCAGGTACCTGGGCTGTGGTAGGACTTCATCTCCGACTCCAGCAGCTCTTCGCGGGTCGCCTTGCCTTCGGCATAGCGCTGGCGCACATCGGCCTTTTCCTTGTTGGAAATGCCCGAGACCATCGGCCCGCCAGGCACGAAGATCGTCGGCAGATGACCGAAGCGCAGCGCGCCCATCATCAGGCCCGGGACGATCTTGTCGCAGATGCCCAGCATCAAGGCACCGTCGAACATGTTGTGGGACAACGCCACCGCCGTGGACAACGCGATCACTTCGCGGCTTGGCAGGCTCAGCTCCATCCCCGCCTCGCCCTGGGTCACACCATCGCACATCGCTGGCGTACCGCCGGCGAACTGGCCGACCGAGCCGATCTCGCGCAGGGCTTTCTTGATTTGTTCCGGGAAGGTTTCGTACGGCTGGTGGGCCGAGAGCATGTCGTTATAGGACGACACGATAGCGATGTTGGCGGCGTTCATCATCCGCAGGTGATGTTTGTCTTCAGTGCCGCAACCGGCAACGCCATGGGCGAAGTTGGCGCATTGCAGCTTGCCGCGCATCGGACCGTCGCTGGCTGCACCGCGGATCAGTGCAAGGTAAGCCTCGCGAGTAGCGCGACTGCGGGCGATAAGCCGTTCGGTGACCTCAAGTACGCGGGGATGCATGTGTAGAACTCCAGGCTAACGGATGTGGCGACCTGATTGTCTATGCTGGTTAGAAGCCCTTTGCACACCGCAGGAAAGACAGGCGACAAACGGTTTCTGACCAATCGGACCAGTTGATTCAGGTCACTCGTTGTAGATAAAACAAAATATTGCCACTAAAAAGGCTTGTTTTCTATTTTTATGCGAATAATCTTGTAATTCCAACAACAAATCGACGGCGGCGCAGTTAATGACTCTTCGAATCGCAATCAATGGTTTTGGCCGCATCGGCCGCAACGTCCTCCGTGCACTGTATACCCAAGGCTATCGTCGCGACTTGCAGATCGTCGCCATCAACGACCTGGGTGACAGCGCGATCAATGCTCACCTGCTCAAGTTCGACACCGTCCACGGCACCTTTGATGCCGACGTGCAGCACGATCATGAGAGCCTGACGGTCAATGGCGACCGCATCGCGGTCAGTGCCATCCGCAACCCGGCCGAACTGCCCTGGGCCGCCGAAAAGATCGACGTCGTGTTCGAATGCACCGGCCTGTTCACCGACCGTGCCAAGGCCGCCGCGCACATCAGCGCCGGCGCCCGCAAGGTGATCATCTCGGCCCCGGCCAAGGGCGCCGACGCGACCGTGGTGTATGGCGTGAACCATGACATCCTGCGCCAGTCCCACCAGATCATTTCCAACGCTTCGTGCACCACCAACTGTCTGGCCCCGGTGGCCCAGGTGCTGCACCGCGAGCTGGGTATCGAAAGCGGCCTGATGACCACTATCCATGCCTACACCAACGACCAGAACCTGACCGACGTCTATCACAGCGACCCGTACCGCGCCCGTTCGGCCACCCAGAACATGATCCCGAGCAAGACCGGCGCCGCCGAAGCGGTAGGCCTTGTGCTGCCGGAGCTGGCGGGCAAGCTGACCGGCATGGCCGTGCGCGTGCCGGTGATCAACGTGTCGCTGGTGGACCTGACCGTGCAGCTCAAGCGCGAAGCTTCGGCCGATGAGGTCAACGCGCTGCTCAAGCAGGCCAGCCAGCATTCGAAGATTCTTGGCTACAACACCCTGCCGCTGGTCTCCAGCGACTTCAACCACAACCCGCTGTCGTCGATCTTCGATGCCAACCACACCAAGGCCAGCGGCAAGCTGCTCAAGGTACTGGCCTGGTATGACAACGAATGGGGTTTCTCCAACCGCATGCTGGATAACTGCCTGGCGCTGTGCAACGCCGAATAATCCCCCGATAGCTGCGTGTGCCTCGACTATTGCTCCCTTGGGGGCGATAGTCGAAAAAGGCCGTCGACCGCCACGCGCTTGAAACATCTGCCTCGAACCAAACGATAATTCCTCTTATTCAAACTCCCCCACCCTGTTAGACTTTGCGCCCGCGTTTCACTCGTCCCGCAGGATTTCCAATGCTGTCGTTGCCTCTTCGCTTGTGCGCTCTGTTCATGGCCCTGGGCCTGACGGCCTGCGATGACGCCCCGCGTTTTACCCAGGCCGAGCCCGGCGAAGCCAGATCAGGCGGCAGCGCGACAGTACGCAAGGCCGACCAGAACGCCTTCTCGCTGCCCTCGGCCAATCTGCCGCCCTCACGGCGCGTGGACTTCAGCGTCGGCAACAGTTTTTTCCGCAGCCCCTGGGTAATCGCGCCCTCGACTACCACCGCCCGGGACGGCCTCGGCCCCCTGTTCAACACCAACGCCTGCCAGAACTGCCACATCAAGGACGGTCGCGGCCATCCGCCGGCGCCGGATGCCAGCAGCGCGGTGTCGATGCTGGTACGCCTGTCGATCCCCGATGCGCCGCCCTACGCCAAGCTCATCGAACAACTCGGCGTCGTACCTGAGCCGGTCTACGGCGGGCAATTGCAGGACATGTCCGTGCCGGGCGTCGCGCCGGAAGGCAAGGTCAGGGTCGATTACTCTCCCGTCCCGGTGCGCTTCAAGGACGGCACCGTCGTCGAACTGCGCAAGCCGAGCCTGCAGATCAGCCAGCTGGGCTATGGCCCGATGCACCCCGACACACGATTTTCGGCCCGTGTCGCACCGCCGATGATCGGCCTGGGTCTGCTCGAGGCCATCCCCGATACAGCCATCCTGGCCAATGCCGAGGCCCAGGCGCGGGAGAACAACGGCATCGCCGGTCGCCTGAACATGGTCTGGGACGACGTCCAGCAAAAAAACGTGCCGGGGCGCTTCGGCTGGAAGGCCGGACAACCGAACCTCAATCAACAGAACGTCCATGCGTTCTCCGGCGACATGGGCCTGACGACCAGCCTGCGGCCCTTCGACGACTGCACCCAAGCCCAGCTCGATTGCCAGCGCGCGCCCAACGGCAACGGCCCGGAGGGCGAACCGGAAGTCAGCGACAACATTTTGCGACTGGTGCTGTTCTACAGCCGCAACCTCGCCGTGCCGGCCCGCCGCGACGTGGATTCGCCCCAGGTACTGGCGGGCAAGAACCTGTTTTTCCAGGCCGGTTGCCAGTCCTGCCACACCCCCAAGTACACGACGTCTGCCAATGCCGCCGAACCCGAGCTGGCGAACCAGGTCATCCGTCCCTACACCGACCTGCTGTTGCACGACATGGGCGAAGGCCTGGCGGACAACCGCAGCGAATTCAAGGCCAGCGGCCGCGACTGGCGGACCCCGCCGCTGTGGGGCATCGGCCTGACCGAAACCGTCAACGGCCACACCCAGTTTCTCCATGACGGTCGCGCCCGCAACCTGCTCGAAGCCGTGCTCTGGCATGGCGGCGAAGCCCAGGCGGCGCAGCGACAGGTTCTAGCATTCAACGCCGAGCAGCGCGCTGCGCTGTTGGCTTTCCTGAACTCTCTTTAAACGCACTTTCCGAAAAACGGGAGCCCGACATGTTCCGTCCCAAGCTGTTGTTTACCAGCCTCGCCGCCATCGCCCTGGGTGCCTGCTCGCCCCAGGACCCGCAAGCGGTCACCTCGGCCGCCATCGCCAAGCAGGTGATCCTGCCGACCTACAGTCGCTGGGTCGAGGCCGACCGCCAACTGGCGACTAGCGCCCTGGCGTTCTGCCAGGGCAAGGAAAACCTGGAAACCGCCCGCGCCGATTTCCTCAAGGCACAAAAAGCCTGGGCTGAACTCCAGCCGCTGCTGATCGGGCCGCTGGCGGAGGGCAACCGCGCCTGGCAGGTACAGTTCTGGCCGGACAAGAAAAACCTCGTCGGCCGCCAGGTCGAGCAACTGGTCAACAGCCAGCCGCAGATCGACGCCGCCGGCCTGGCCAAGTCCAGCGTCGTCGTGCAGGGGCTCTCGGCCTACGAATACCTGCTGTTCGACGCAAAGATCGACATGGCCGACAGCGCCCAGAAAGCCAAGTACTGCCCGCTGCTGATCGCCATCGGCGAACGCCAGAAGCAACTGGCCGAAGAGATCCTGTCGCGGTGGAACACCAACGACGGCATGCTCGCCCAGATGAGCAAGTTCCCGAACCAGCGCTATGCCGATTCCCATGAAGCGATCGCCGACCTGCTGCGGGTCCAGGTGACCGCCCTGGACACCTTGAAGAAAAAACTCGGCACGCCGATGGGTCGCCAGAGCAAGGGCGTGCCGCAACCGTTCCAGGCCGATGCGTGGCGCAGCCAGTCGTCGCTGCAAGGGCTTGAGGCCAGCCTGAGCGCCGCCCGGACCGTGTGGGTTGGCGTCGACAACAAAGGCTTGCGAGGTTTGTTGCCAAGCGAGCAGAAGCCGCTGGCCGACAAGATCGACGCTGCCTACGACGCCTCGTTGAAACTGTTCGCCAGCAGCCAGCGCTCACTGACCGAAATGCTCGGTGACGACGCCGGGCGCCAGCAACTCAACGATTTGTACGACAGCCTCAACGTCGTCCATCGCCTGCATGAAGGCGAACTGGCCAAGGCGCTGGGCATTCAACTGGGCTTCAACGCCAACGACGGTGACTGATCATGTTTCGACGTCAGGCTCTGACGCTGGGCAGCTTGCTGCTCGGCGCCATCACCCTGGGCGGCTGGACGCTGTTCAAGCAAAAGGACAAGAGTCCATTACTGCTGTCGGCACGGGACGATGCCGACGGCAAGCACTACGCGGTCGGCTATCGACTGGACGGCACACGGGTGTTCGCCACCCAGGTTGGCCAGCGCTGCCATGACATCATCAATCACCCGGCGCTGCCGATCGCCCTGTTCGTCGCCCGCCGCCCGGGCACCGAAAGCTATCTGGTCGACCTGCGCGACGGCACGCTGCTGCAAACCATCACCTCGCTGCCGAACCGGCATTTCTACGGTCATGCGGTGATCCACAAGAGCGGCGAATGGTTGTACGCCACAGAAAACGATACCAGCGATCCGGGACGCGGCCTGCTCGGCGTGTACCGTTTCGAAGGCGAACGGCTGGTGCACAGTGGCGAACTGTCCACCCACGGCATCGGCCCTCACCAGGTGTCGTGGCTGCCCGACGGTGAGACGCTGGTGGTGGCCAACGGCGGCATCCGCACCGAGGCCGAGAGCCGGGTCGAAATGAACCTCGACGCCATGGAGCCGAGCCTGGTGCTGATGCACCGCGATGGCACGCTGTTGAGCAAGGAAACCCTCGCCCAGAAGATGAACAGCGTGCGCCATATGGGCATCGCCAGCGATGGCACCATCGTCACCGGCCAGCAGTTCATGGGAGCGGCCCACGAATCGTCCGAATTGCTCGCGATCAAGCGTCCGGGCCAACCGTTCAAGGCGTTCCCGGTACCTGAATACCAGTTGCAAGCCATGGGGCATTACACCGCCAGCGTCGCCGTGCACAGCGACCTGCGCCTGGTAGCCCTGACGGCGCCACGCGGCAACCGTTTTTTCATCTGGGACCTGGACAGCGGCGAGGTTCGCCTCGACGCGCCCCTGCCGGACTGCGCCGGGGTCGGCGCGGTAGCCGACGGGTTTGTCGTGACGTCGGGCCAGGGGCGTTGCCGCTACTACGATTGTCGGCAGCCACAACTGGTTGCAAAGCCGCTGGATCTGCCGGCGGGGCTCTGGGACAACCATCTACATCTGGTCTGAGCTGCAAGCTCAGAGGACGCAGGGAAAAACCTTACACATTGCCGACAAACACCGATTGGAATCCTCCGGGCACTCAAGGTAAGGTGCCCGCCTGTCTGTATTTCTCTCGGCTATTTTCCAAGGAAGTGGAACATGCTGCGACGCCGCATGCTGATCATGTTGGGTGTTGTCCTGCTGGTGGTGCTGGCGCTGGCGGGCTACAAGGCCTATTCCATCTATCAGCAGATCCAGATGTTCTCTGCGCCCAAACCTGCGGTCAGCGTCGCCGTGGCCAAGGCCGTCGAACAGCCATGGCAAGCCCGCCTGCCCACTGTCGGCAGCCTCAAGGCGTTGCAAGGCGTCGACCTGAGCCTGGAAATCGCCGGCACCGTGCAAAAGGTCCAGTTCGAATCCGGCCAGAAGGTCAAGGCCGGGCAACCGATCCTGCAACTGGACAGCGAAGTCGAAAGCGCCCTGCTGGAAACTGCGCAGGCCGACCTTGGCCTGTCGCAACTGGATTTCGGCCGTGGCCGACAACTGGTGGGCAGCCAGGCGATTTCCAAGGGCGAGTTCGACCGGCTTTCGGCCCAGTTGAAGAAGAACCAGGCCACGGTCAACCAGCTCAAGGCTTCGCTGGCGAAAAAACACATCGTCGCGCCGTTCAGCGGCACCATCGGCATCCGCCAGGTGGATGTCGGCGACTACCTCGCCAGCGGCACGGTGATCGCGACCCTGCAGGACCTCAGCAGCCTGTACGTCGACTTCTACGTTCCTGAACAGACGGTGCCTCGGCTGGCGGTTGCCCAGCCAGTCAACGTCAGCGTCTCGGCCTATCCCGGCCAGACCTTCGTTGGCACCATCAGCGCAATCAACCCCAAGGTCGAGGACAGCACCCGTAACGTGCTCGTGCGCGCCACGCTCGCCAACCCCGACGGCAAGCTGTTGCCCGGCATGTTCGCCAACCTGAACGTCATCCTGCCGGACCTCGCCGTTGGGATCGTCGTGCCGGAGAGCGCCGTGACCTACACCCTCTATGGCAACTCCATGTACGTGGTCACTCAGAAGAAAACCGCCGAGGGCAGTGTCGAGAAGGATGACAAGGGCCAGCCGATCCTGATTGCCGAACGGCGCTTTGTCGAAACCGGTGAGCGCCGTGACGGGCAGGTCCTGGTGACCAAGGGCGTGCAGCGCGGCGAAGAAGTAGTGATTGCCGGCCAGATCAAGCTCGACAACGGCACGCCTATCGCCATCAGCGACGACAAGACCCTGACCGAACAGAACAGCCCACCGCGCGCGGACTGATCAAGGAACCCCCATGGCCTTTACCGATCCGTTCATCCGCCGCCCGGTGCTCGCCACCGTGGTCAGCCTGTTGATCGTGCTGCTGGGCTTCCAGGCCTGGAGCAAGCTGCCCCTGCGCCAGTATCCACAGATGGAAAATGCCCTGATCACGGTGACCACCGCCTACCCCGGGGCCAACGCCGAGACCATCCAGGGTTACATCACCCAGCCGATGCAGCAGAGCCTGGCCAGTGCCGAGGGCATCGACTACATGACTTCGGTCAGCCGCCAGAATTTCTCGGTCATATCGGTCTACGCGCGCATCGGTTCCAACAGCGACCGGCTCTTTACCGAACTGCTGGCCAAGGCCAACGAGGTGAAGAACCAACTGCCCCAGGACGCCGAGGACCCGGTCCTCAGCCGCGAGGCAGCCGATGCCTCGGCGCTGATGTACATCAGTTTCTTCAGCAAGGAGCTGAACAACCCGCAGATCACCGATTATCTGTCGCGCGTCATCCAGCCCAAACTGGCAACGCTGCCGGGCATGGCCGAGGCCGAGATCCTCGGCAACCAGGTATTTGCCATGCGCCTGTGGCTGGACCCGGTCAAGCTCGCAGGCTTCGGCCTGACCGCCGCCGACGTGACCAACGCCGTGCGCCAGCACAACTTTCTCTCCGCTGCTGGTGAAGTGAAAGGCGAGTACGTGGTCACCAGCATCAACGCCAACACCGAACTCAAATCCGCCGAGGCATTCGCCGGTATCCCGCTCAAGACTGACGGTGACAGCCGCGTGTTGCTGCGGGACGTTGCGCGGGTGGAGATGGGCGCCGAAAACTACGACACCATCAGCTCTTTCGGTGGCACCCCTTCGGTGTACATCGGGATCAAGGCAACCCCTGGCGCCAACCCCCTCGATGTCATCAAGGAAGTGCGCAAGATCATGCCGGAGATGGAGGCCCAGCTGCCGTCCAACCTCAAGGCCGAGATCGCCTACGATGCCACGCTGTTCATCCAGGCCTCCATCGACGAAGTGGTGAAGACCCTGTTCGAGGCGGTGCTGATCGTCATCGTCGTGGTGTTCCTGTTCCTCGGCGCCCTGCGCTCGGTGCTCATCCCGGTGGTGACCATTCCGCTGTCGATGATCGGCGTGATGTTCTTCATGCAGTTGATGGGCTACTCCATGAACCTGCTGACATTGCTGGCCATGGTATTAGCCATCGGCCTGGTGGTGGACGACGCCATCGTGGTGGTGGAAAACATCCACCGGCACATCGAGGAGGGCAAGACACCGTTCGACGCCGCGATTGAAGGCGCGCGGGAAATCGCCATGCCGGTGGTCTCGATGACCATCACGCTGGCGGCGGTCTATGCACCGATCGGCCTGCTCGAAGGCCTGACGGGGGCGCTGTTCAAGGAGTTCGCGCTGACCCTCGCCGGGGCGGTGGTGATCTCTGGAATCGTCGCCCTGACCCTCTCCCCAATGATGTGCGCGATGCTGCTGCGTCATGACCAGAACCCCTCTGGGCTGGCCCATCGGCTGGACGTGATCTTCGAGCGCCTGAAGGCCCGTTACCAGCGGATGCTTCACGGCACGCTCAATACCCGGCCGGTGGTGCTGGTGTTTGCCGTGCTCGTGCTGTTGCTGATTCCGGTGCTGATCATGTTCACCAAGTCCGAACTGGCGCCCGACGAGGACCAGGGCATCATCTTCATGATGGCCAACGCCCCGAAGACCACCAACCTGGACTACCTGAACGCTTACACCGATCACTTCATCACGATCTTCAAGGAATTCCCCGAGTACTACTCTTCGTTCCAGATCAACGGCTACAACGGCGTACAGTCGGGCATCGGCGGTTTCCTGCTCAAGCCCTGGAACGAACGCAGCCGCACCCAGATGGAGATCCTCCCCGAAGTCCAGGCCAGGCTGGAAAGCGTGCCCGGCCTGCAGATCTTCGGCTTCAACCTGCCCTCGCTGCCCGGCACGGGCGAAGGCTTGCCCTTCGAATTCGTCATCAACTCGCCGAAGGACTACACGACGCTCCTGCAGATTGCCGAACGGGTCAAGAAGCGTGCGCTGGAGTCCGGCAAGTTCGCCTTCATGGACATCGACCTTGCGTTCGACAAGCCTGAAGTCGTGGTGGACATCGATCGCGCCAAAGCCGCCCAGATGGGCGTCTCGATGCAAGACCTCGGCGGCACGCTGGCGACACTGCTGGGCGAGGCGGAGATCAACCGCTTCACGCTGGAGGGGCGTAGCTACAAGGTCATCGCCCAGGTCGAGCGGCCATTCCGGGACAATCCGGACTGGCTGAACAACTATTACGTAAAGAACGCCCAGGGCGAGTCGCTTCCGTTGTCGACGCTGATCAAGGTCAGCGACCAGGCACGACCGCGGCAACTGAACCAGTTCCAGCAGCTCAATGCCGTCACGATCTCGGGCTTTCCCACGGTAAGCATGGGCGAGGCCATCGAGACGGTTCACCAGATAGCCCTTGAGGAAGCGCCGACAGGGTTCGCCTTCGATTACGCCGGCGCTTCGCGTCAGTTCGTCCAGGAAGGCAGCGCGTTATGGGTCACCTTTGGCCTGGCCCTGGCAATCATTTTCCTGGTGCTGGCGGCGCAGTTCGAGAGCTTCCGCGACCCGCTGGTAATCCTGGTGACGGTGCCGTTGTCCATTTGCGGCGCACTGATTCCGCTGTTCCTCGGCTGGTCGAGCATGAACATCTACACCCAGGTGGGGCTGGTGACCCTGATCGGCCTGATCAGCAAACATGGCATCCTGATCGTCGAATTCGCCAACCAGCTGCGCAAGGAACAAGGCTTGAGTCCGCGTGACGCAGTGGAACAGGCCGCATCGATTCGCCTGCGTCCGGTGCTGATGACCACTGCCGCCATGGTGTTTGGCATGGTGCCGTTGATCCTCGCCACCGGTGCCGGCGCAGTGAGCCGCTTCGACATCGGCACGGTCATCGCCACGGGCATGTCGATCGGCACCTTGTTCACGTTGTTCGTGCTGCCGTGTGTCTACACCTTGCTGGCCAAGCCGGACAAAGCCTGAGGCATGCAGATATCGGGGCCGTGTCTGGGCTTCCTGACACTCAACTCTGCGGTCGCATGCCCTGGGACAGACTGAACATGAACAGCAACAGGTCGTCGTCCGGCTGGATCGCCTCGCTGGCCTTGGCCACCCGCGGCACCGGGCAATGTGCGCCGACAGTGGAGGCACTGAGGATCTGCGAGCGTGGCTGCTCCCACACCACCAGCGCCAGGGATGCAACTGCCAGGGCTCCGACTAAAAACAAACCTCTAGCAATTTCTAGTTTCATCGGGATAAACCTTTGATAGCGCTGCCAAACGCCGCCTCGTAAAAATAGACGAGTTTTCCCCAGTCGCAATCCTGGAACGACGAATGGCGCCGCAGCTGGCTCATGTCATGGAACGCCGCGCCGCGGGCGGTCAACCGCTGGCGACATTTCTCAAGATCGAGCAGCGCCACTTCGGCCTTGGCCGACTCGCCCTCTCCGGTGACGCGCACGAATACATGCTTGATGTAGAGGCAACTGTGCTGCCAGCGCCCCTTGTGCATGCGGGCGAGATTCTCGGCCAGGGCCTGGAGGAGACGATCATGGACCGCCTCGCCATGACGCTCGCGGCCGCCTGCGGCATACCAACGCCCGATTTCCTCGAAGCCGTCCAGAGCGCGGGTGACCAGCAGCGCCCGCCACTTGTGGACCAGGTCTCTCTGCGCGCCGCAAAAGACCACTTGGGGTACCGTGACGCCGAGTTCCGCCAGGGCCAGCAGCGCTCGCTCTTCACGCAACACGGTCGGACGGCCGAACGGGTGCAGCAGACTGCGGTAGATGTGTCCGGTCTGGCGCTTGGAATAAAACAGCTCGCCATCATGGCTGATCCGCTGCACACCGCTTTCGCCGCCACGCCGGGTATTGGGGGCTTCCACCCACTCGCCACGCTGATTCCAGATCTGGTCAAAGCAACTACGAGAAGCCGCCTGGGCTCCTGCTACCTGTACAACCATGCCTGCTACCCCTTGCGTAATACATAAACTCGCCACATGGCATAGAGCGGCAGGAAATCCAACTGTTCCTCAATGCGAAACCCGGCCTGTCGAAACTCTTCTTCAACTGTAGCGACCGGTAACACAAATCGGTTCTGGTAGTCTTTCTGCCCACGGGTGCGCTCCAGGCGCTTGCGTTTCCAGGCCTTGAAATTGCCGTCGACCCACAATGAAACGATCACGCTGTCACGGGTGACACGCTCGAATTCCCTCAATATCGCCAGTCGGTGCGCGGGTTCGCCGATGTGATGCAAGAGGCGCATGCAAAAAATGCTGTCGACGGCGTTATCAGGCAAGGCGATGTCGAACGCAGATGTGTGCAAAGGTTGTACCCGTTTTACGACATCGGCCGGTTGTGCCTTCAATGCCGTCTGGAGCATGGCGGTGGAATTGTCCGCGCCGATGATCACCCGGCCGGGTTTCTCGGCCAGCAGCGGCCAGAAACGCCCGGCTCCGCACGGCAGGTCCAGGACCAAGCCCGGGTCTCCCGCGAGCATCAAGGCGCGCCGGGCCAGTTGTTCGTCCCGACGGTGGGAAAGACGGCGGCTCAGCCCCGTCTTGTGTTTGCGCAGGTATTGCTGGGCATGTCGCTCGTCGTACTTGGCGGAAAAAGCTAGCTTGATGGGATTGGACATCGATGGCGCCTCCAGAGTTGATGGCGCCACCTTAGGGATCGGCTTGTAGCTGACAGGTCATCCCTTTGTGAAAACTTCGTCATGTAAACGGCTGAATGTTTTCAAGACTTTTCGCCGCCGTTCTCAGGACTTCGGGTTCAACTCCACTTCGAAACGGCACCCGTTGGGTTCCATCGTGCTGAGGCTCACCGTCCAGCCCTGGTCCTCGCAGATCCGCTGCACCAGTGACAGCCCCAGCCCCAGTCCCTCGCCACGCTTTTCGTTACCGCGTACGAACGGCTCGAACATCGCCTCGCGCTTCTCCTCGGGAATGCCTACGCCGCTGTCCTCGACGACAAATCCAGTGGCGGTCAGCGAGACGCGGATAAAACCCTGGTCGGTGTAATGCAGTGCGTTACGCAGCAGATTTCCCATGACGGCAGTCAGGAACGTGGCGTTGTACTGCGTATCGGTGGTTTGCCCTGGTTCGAAGATCAAGGTCAGGCCCTTGGATTCGATCGGCGCACGCCAGACCCCAAGGAGGTTTTCCGCGACCTGCCCCAGCGTCGAGCGAGGCGACATGCCGTTGTCCTCGCGTTGGGCCCGGGCAAGCATCAGGAAGGTCTGCACCAGTTCGCGCATTTCTTCGCTGGCGCGGTTGATGCGCTCGACCTGGGTGCGTCCACGCTGGTCCAACGCCGGATTCTCCAGCAGCAATTCGCAGGAGGTGGCGAGGATCATCAACGGCGTGCGCAGTTCGTGACTCACGTCGCTGGTGAACAACCGTTCCCGGGTCAGGGCCTGGCGCAACCGGCCCAGCGTGGCATCGAACGCCACGGCCAGCTCGCCCACTTCATCAGCGGCATAATCCGGTGCCAACGGCGGGGCAAGCCCGAGCAACTGGTCGCGATGCCGTACCTGCCGGGCCAGACGTACCACCGGCGCCATCACCCGGCGTGCCAGGACCCAGCCCAGGAACACCGCGAGCGCCAGACTGAGGACGAAGCCCACCAGCACCACGGCAAACAGCACCCGCTCGCGCTCCTCGAAATCGCTCTGGTCCTGCAACAGCACGTAATGTCGACCGTCAACGATCTCTACCATCGCGTGATAGGACAGCTGTTCGCGAAAGACTTCGTGAAAGCCACGTTGCAGGTGACGCAGGTCCCTGGGCAACTCGAAGTCCCCCGGGCCGCCGCTGAAATAGAACAGCTGGTCGGGTTCCGGGCGATGACTCCAGTCGGAAACGCTGTCCATCAACAGCAGGCGTTGCAGGTCGCCTCCGAGCCCGGCGGAAATCAGTTTTTCCTCCACCAGATGGACCGTTGCCACGATGCCCAGTGCAAACGCTCCCGCCACCAATGCGCTCATCAGCGCAAAAGCGATGATGATCCGTTGCGCAAGGCTTTGCTTAAACTCCATCTCGGCCCTCGGCCAACCGATAGCCGACGCCGTGAACAGTGTGCAGCAGCGGTTTTTCAAACGGTTTGTCGATCACCTGGCGCAATTGGTGGACATGGCTGCGCAGGCTGTCGCTATCCGGGCAATCATCGCCCCACAGGGCTTCCTCAAGGATCTCGCGCCGCAGCACGTGGGGGCTTTTCTGCATCAGTACCGCCAGCAACTTGAGGCCCACGGGGTTGAGCTTGAGCAGTTTGCCTTCCCGGGTCACTTCCAACGTATCGAGGTCGTAGCTCAGGTCGCCGACTTGCAACGCGCGTCGGCCACCGCCCTGGGCACGCCGCATGACCGCTTCGATCCGCGCCGCCAGCTCCGACAAGGCAAAAGGCTTGACCAGGTAATCATCCGCCCCGGATTTGAAACCCTGCAAACGATCATCCAACTGGTCCCGCGCGGTGAGCATGATCACCGGTGTATCGCGCCGGGCGTCTTCGCGCAGGCGCTTGCACAGCGTATAGCCGTCGATGCCCGGCAGCATGATATCCAGCACAATCAAGTCGTAGTGTTCGGTCGCGGCCAGGTGCA
Source organism: Pseudomonas sp. R3-56 (assembly GCF_051132075.1). Taxonomy (NCBI): domain Bacteria; kingdom Pseudomonadati; phylum Pseudomonadota; class Gammaproteobacteria; order Pseudomonadales; family Pseudomonadaceae; genus Pseudomonas; species Pseudomonas sp. R3-56. The sequence goes on from NZ_CP071657.1 coordinate 4,813,800, forward strand.
GCCCTGACAAACCGTCCTGTGCGCAATCGACCGTGTAGCCCTTGAGGCCCAGGTAGTCGGCCAGGTTGGCCAGGATGTCACGGTTGTCTTCAACCAACAGAATTCGCATGGGCATCTCCTCTGCGCACGGGGCAATCGTCGTGGCCCGCGCAGCTTAAGGCCAAGCGTGGCTTACGGCTAGGGTTGTATACGCAGTGCGAGCCACTGTGGGAGCGAGCCTGCTCGCGAAGGCGGTGGAACAGCCGCCACCCAGGTTGAATGTGCCGCCCCTTCGCGAGCAGGCTCGCTCCACAAAGGTCAAGAGCCCTCAGCAGCGGGGCTGCGCGGGTGTTGACGAGTTTTTCACCCAACCTTCACACCACCCGAACGCAACGCAGACCAGACTGTGCAACGCGCTGATCACGAAAACTCCCATCAAAGGTACTGCCATGGTTTCCACTGCCATCCGCCCCGCTTCCAGGCCCCTGAATCTATGGGTCGCCCTGGGCCTGCCCGCCGTGGTCGCAGCCATTCTGGTGTTGCTGGAACTGACCAGCCTGGACATGAACGTGGCCAAGCTGTTTTACGATCCGACGGCGGGTGGGTTTATCGGTCGACACAGTTTTTTCCTGGAAGACATCCTGCATGACCGGGCCAAACAGCTGGTCATCGGGTTTTCCGTGCTGGCGGTCGTGGGGTTTGTCGCCTCGTTTTTTATCGCTCGGCTCAAGCCGTACAAACGTGAGCTGGGTTGCCTGGTCCTGTCGCTGGCATTGGCGACTGCGTTTGTCACGCCTTTGAAGGCAGTGACGGCAGTGCAATGCCCATGGAGTCTCAAGGAGTTCGGTGGCAAGGAAACCTACAGTGAGCTACTGAGCCCACGCCCGGCTACCGACAAGCCCGGCCGATGCTGGCCCGGCGGGCATGCCGCCACCGGCTTCACGCTGTTCGCGTTGTTTTTCGTACTGCGTGACCGTCGCCCACGCCTCGCACGCCAGGCGCTGGTGTTCGCCTTTGCCCTGGGCACGGTGTTTTCCGTGGGACGCATGATGCAAGGGGCGCACTTTTTCTCCCACAACGTCTGGACAGCGGTGTTCTGCTGGCTGATTTGCCTCGGGTGTTATTACTGCGTTCTGTACCGACCAGTTTCCACACCTGAACGTATGATCGTCACCCGCTCCGTCAATGCCTGAACATAAATTTCAATGTGGGAGCGAGCCTGCTCGCGATAGCGTCGGATCAGCAACATCAATGTTGATTGTTATACCGCTTTCGCGAGCAGGCTCGCTCCCACAGAGTTTGGTGCCGTTATTCAGGGCAATAAAAAACCCCGCCTGCTTTCACAGACGGGGTTTTTCGCTACAGGGGTAAGGCTGGCTTACATCATGCCGCCCATGCCACCCATGCCGCCCATGTCTGGCATGCCGCCGCCAGCTGGAGCGTCGTCCTTGATTTCAGCGATCATCGCCTCGGTGGTGATCATCAGGCTGGCAATCGACGAAGCCGCTTGCAGAGCCGAACGAGTCACTTTGGCCGGGTCCAGGATACCCATTTCGATCATGTCGCCGTATTCGCCGGTGGCAGCGTTGTAACCGTAGTTACCCGAACCCTGCTTGACCTTGTCGACCACTACGCTTGGCTCGTCGCCGGAGTTGGCAACGATCTGGCGCAGAGGTGCTTCAACAGCGCGACGCAGCAACTGGATGCCAACGTTCTGGTCATCGTTGTCGCCTTTCAGCTCGCTGATGGCTTGCAGGGCACGAACCAGTGCCACGCCGCCGCCAGGTACCACGCCTTCTTCGACGGCTGCGCGGGTTGCGTGCAGGGCGTCTTCAACGCGGGCTTTCTTCTCTTTCATTTCAACTTCGGAACCGGCGCCAACCTTGATCACCGCAACACCGCCGGACAGCTTGGCCAGGCGCTCTTGCAGTTTTTCGCGGTCGTAGTCGGACGAAGTCTCGGCCACTTGTGCGCGGATCTGGGTGACACGAGCCTGGATATCGGCATCGTTGCCAGCACCGTCGATCACGGTGGTGTTTTCCTTGGACAGGATCACGCGCTTGGCGTTACCCAGGTGCTCCAGGGTGGTGCTTTCCAGGCTCAGGCCGATCTCTTCGGAGATAACGGTACCGCCGGTCAGTACGGCGATGTCCTGCAGCATGGCCTTGCGACGGTCGCCGAAGCCTGGAGCCTTGACGGCTGCAACCTTGACGATGCCACGCATGTTGTTCACGACCAGGGTCGCCAGGGCTTCGCCTTCGACGTCTTCAGCCACGATCAGCAGAGGGCGGCCGGCTTTGGCAACGGCTTCCAGCACTGGCAGCATTTCGCGGATGTTGGAGATCTTCTTGTCGACCAGCAGGATCAGCGGGCTGTCCAGCTCGGCAACCATGGTGTCCGGCTTGTTGACGAAGTATGGCGACAGGTAGCCACGGTCGAACTGCATGCCTTCTACAACCGACAGTTCGTTTTCCAGGCCCGAGCCTTCTTCAACGGTGATCACGCCTTCCTTGCCGACTTTTTCCATGGCTTCGGCAATGATGTCGCCGATGGAGTTGTCGGAGTTGGCGGAGATGGTACCTACCTGGGCGATTGCCTTGGAGTCAGCGCAAGGCTTGGCCAGACCCTTCAGTTCCTTGACGATGGCGATGGTCGCCTTGTCGATGCCGCGCTTGAGGTCCATCGGGTTCATGCCGGCAGCGACGGCTTTCAGGCCTTCGTTGACGATCGATTGAGCCAGTACGGTCGCGGTGGTGGTACCGTCGCCGGCGTCATCGTTGGCACGGGAGGCAACGTCCTTGACCAACTGCGCACCCATGTTTTCGAAGCGATCCTTCAGCTCGATTTCCTTGGCTACGGAAACGCCGTCCTTGGTGATGGTCGGAGCGCCGAAGCTCTTCTCGATGATCACGTTACGGCCTTTCGGGCCGAGGGTCGCTTTTACTGCGTCAGCCAGGACGTTGACACCGGCGAGCATTTTCTTGCGGGCGGAATCGCCGAATTTAACTTCTTTAGCAGCCATGATCGATATTCCTTAAATACTTTGTAGTAGTAGCGGGAAAATGAGCGGGGAAATCAGCCTTCGAGAACGGCGAGGATTTCGTTCTCGCTCATCACCAACAGGTCTTCGCCGTCGACTTTCACAGTGTTGCTGCCGGAGTAAGGGCCGAACACAACCTTGTCACCCACTTTCACGGCCAGCGCACGTACTTCACCGTTTTCCAGAGCCTTGCCCGGACCTACAGCGAGAACTTCACCGTGGTTGGCTTTTTCAGCAGCCGAACCTGGCAGGACGATACCGCCAGCGGTTTTCTTCTCTTCTTCGCTGCGACGGATGACGACGCGGTCATGCAGAGGACGAAGCTTCATTGTCGATCTCTCCTAATTTTGGTTTTCATCGGCCGGTGTAGTCCCGGCGGGTTTAACAAAAGCCGGCGGAGCCGGGGTGCGGTTCGTCAAGCGAACCGCGGAAGTCTGTCCGGTGTCGCCACCGGAAACCTTGCGGTGACCCATACATAAGGGCGTGCAAGTCGATTACAAGGGTCGGGGGTGAAATTTTTTACTGAGCGAGCGCTAAAACGAACACGGCACCCGAAGGTGCCGTGTCGCTGGCTGCCGTGTCACTGAAAGCTACTTGGGGTCACGGTGTTCGAATTCGCCTTCGATCACGTTGGGCTCACGGCCCACCGGTTCGCGCGGCGTCGGACCGCCACGGGGCTGGAGGTCATCGGCGAAAGCCCGCTGGCGCATCGCCTGTTCTTCGGCGCGCTGGCGCATCTTGTTGGCCAGCAACCGGCGCGTGAAGGGCAGCAGCAAGACCAGGCCCAGCACGTCGCTGATGAAGCCAGGCAGGATCAACAGACCACCACCCAGCGCGAGCATCAGGCCTTCGAGCATGGTCTGGGCGGGCAGTTCGCCACGGGTCAGGCTTTCACGGGCACGCAGTGCCGTGGCCAGGCCGGCGATGCGCAGCACGAACACGCCGAGCATCGAGCCGAGAATGACCAGCAGCAACGCCGGGAAGAACCCGATCGCACCGCTGACCTTGACGAATACGAACAGCTCCAACACCGGGAACAGCAGAAAGAGCAATAAAAAAGGGCGCATCAAATGGTTCCTCAACGCAAGAATGCCTTGCTATGAAAACCTAAATGACGTCGCCCTTTCGTGAATTCAAGCATCAACCTCGGCATTTTTTGGCCATTGCTCGGCGTGAGCCAGGTAAACCAAGGCTTCGCGCACTTGTGTCGGCGTGTTGCAAGGCGCCGCAAACGGCAACCAGTGCAGGCCTTGCCCAATGCGCAAGTGCATGCCTTCGCTGTCGATACCGACCAATTGCGCGGGTTGATTTTTTGGCAGGCCACTCAATTCGACGTAGTGGGCGATGGCTTTGGCATGATCGGCATTCATGTGTTCGATCATGCCCGCCTCTGCTTTGCCGGCGAAGGGATTGGCCAGGGTGACCTGGTCGATCCAGTGAATCGCGCCGAAGCCGCCGATGTAACGATGGCGCACCGGGAGAAGTACCCAGAAATCGAAGTCATGGGCCTTATGGTAGTTCTGCGACTCGGGGAAATAGCGGTAGTAACGCTCGGCGGCGGCCTCGATGGCGGCGCTGTCCTCCAGCTTCTGCGCCTCGGCCAGATAGGTCAGGCGCCCGACGGCCTGAACATCCTCGGCGCCCCGCTCTCCCACCAGCATTGAGCATTTAGGGTCTTTTTGCAGATTGTGGGTGTGCTGGGCGATGCGGCTGATGAGTATCAGAGGCAGGCCTTGCGCGTCCAGGCAATACGGCACAACGGAGCCGAACGGAAAGCCGGGCATCGATTTGGAATGGGTGGAGAGCATGCCCCGATATTCCTTGAGCAGCAATTCGCGGGCATGCTTGGCAGCTTCAACGCTCAATTTATGACTCCTTTAATAAAATTCGTCTAGAAAACGGTCGACTGACTAGAGTAATGTTCTGACGCACCTTAGGGACGGTTTTCTTGCGCAGCCGCGCTACGCCGCTGCAAATCGAGACGCGCCCCAACACCTCCACCGCTGCGCCACCTGGACATGAGAATGCAACTCACTGACAAAGTAATCATTATCACCGGCGGTTGCCAGGGCCTGGGTCGCTCCATGGCCGAGTATTTCGCCGGCAAGGGTGCAAGGCTTGCGCTGGTGGACCTCAATCAGGAAAAGCTCGACCAGGCGGTCGCCGCCTGTGCCGCCAAGGGCGTCGAGGCGCGTGCCTACCTGTGCAACGTGGCCAACGAAGATCAAGTGATCGACATGGTTGCCCGGGTGGCCGCTGATTTCGGCGCGATCCACGGGCTGATCAACAATGCCGGGATACTGCGCGACGGCCTGCTGCTCAAGGTCAAGGACGGTGAAATGACCAGGATGAGCCTGGCCCAGTGGCAGGCGGTGATCGACGTCAACCTCACCGGCGTATTCCTGTGCACCCGCGAAGTGGCGGCTAAAATGGTCGAGCTGAAGAACAACGGCGCGATCATCAATATTTCCTCGATCTCCCGGGCCGGCAACGTCGGCCAGACCAACTATTCGGCGGCCAAGGCCGGCGTCGCGGCCGCTACCGTGACCTGGGCCAAGGAACTGGCGCGCTACGGCATCCGCGTGGCGGGGATTGCTCCGGGTTTCATCGAAACCGAAATGACCCTCGGCATGAAACCCGAAGCCCTTGAGAAAATGACCTCCGGGATTCCGCTCAAGCGCATGGGCAAGCCCGAGGAGATTGCGCACTCGGCGGCGTATATCTTCGAGAACGATTACTACACCGGGCGGATCCTGGAGATGGATGGCGGGTTGCGGATCTAAACCCACCCCATAACCCCTGTGGGAGCGAGCTTGCTCCGGGCGGCGATCCGACGATGGCGTCGGGTCAGTCAGCTTGGATGTGACTGATACTCCGCCATCGCGAGCAGGCTCGCTCCCACAGTGGATAGGGTTTCAATCTATCAATCGTCACTGACGGTGATATTCGGCATCGCCGGCGACGCAGCCTCCTGCAACACGATCCGCGCGCCCACGTGGCGGGCCAGCTCCTGGTAGACCATGGCGATCTGGCTGTCCGGCTCGGCGATAACGGTCGGCTTGCCGCCGTCGGCCTGCTCGCGGATCACCATAGACAGCGGCAACGAAGCCAGCAGCTCGACACCGTACTGGGTCGCCAGTTTTTCACCGCCGCCTTCACCGAACAGATGCTCGGCATGCCCACAGTTCGAGCAGATGTGCACGGCCATGTTTTCCACCACGCCCAGTACCGGGATGTTCACCTTGCGGAACATCTCCACACCCTTGCGCGCATCCAGCAGGGCCAGGTCCTGGGGCGTGGTAACGATCACCGCGCCGGCCACCGGGACTTTCTGCGCGAGGGTCAGCTGGATGTCGCCAGTTCCCGGCGGCATGTCGATCACCAGATAATCCAGGTCGCCCCACGCGGTTTGCGTGACCAGTTGCAGCAAGGCACCGGAGACCATCGGCCCGCGCCAGACCATCGGTGTGTTGTCATCGGTGAGGAAGGCCATGGACATGACCTCCACGCCATGGGATTGCAGCGGTACGAACCACTTCTGGTCCTTGACCTGCGGCCGGGTGCCTTCGGCGATGCCGAACATGATGCCTTGGCTCGGACCGTAGATATCCGCGTCGAGGATACCGACCTTCGCCCCTTCGCGAGCCAGGGCCAGCGCCAGGTTGGCGGCGGTGGTGGACTTGCCTACGCCGCCCTTGCCCGAGGCCACGGCGATGACGTTCTTGACGTTCGCCAACCCCGGCACCTGGGCTTGGGCCTTGTGGGCGGAAATCACACTGGTAACCTGGACTTTGGCGCTCGCCACGCCGTCCAGGCCTTCGATCGCCATCTGCAGCATTTGCGCCCAACCATTCTTGAACAGATCGGCGGCATAACCGATCTCCAGTTCGACGCTGACACGATCGCCCTGGATATCGATGGCTCGCACGCATCCGGCGCTGACCGGGTCCTGGTTCAGGTAGGGGTCGGTGTACTGGCGAAGGACGGCTTCCACCGCTGCGCGATTGACGGCGCTCATGGGCAACTCCGATAACAAGACTTGAAAACAGGCCGCTATCCTACGCCGCACATCCTTTCGTGGCGACCCGATTACCGCACGAGTGAACAGCTTTGTGGTGAGGGGATTTATCCCCGCTGGACTGCGAAGCAGTCCCAAAACATCCGAACCTGACCAGTCCGATTCACCGAGGCGCCAGGTTTTGGGGGCGCTTCGCACCCCAGCGGGGATAAATCCCCTCGCCACAGTTGTGTCTGGCCGTTACATCGAGGAGCACTGTAAACAGCCCCGAAAGGTGAAAAAAAGCCGCCGGCGCTTTATAGTGGCCGACCTCCGTTTCATCAAGTAGCCGAGCCCCATGTCCGAGCCACGCAAGATTCTCGTCACCAGCGCCCTGCCCTATGCCAATGGTTCGATTCACCTTGGCCATATGCTGGAGTACATCCAGACCGATATGTGGACGCGCTTTCAGAAACATCGCGGCAACCAGTGCATCTATGTCTGCGCCGACGACGCCCACGGTTCGGCCATCATGTTACGCGCGGAAAAGGAAGGCATCACCCCGGAACAACTGATCGCCAATGTCCAGGCTGAACACAGCGCCGACTTTGCCGAGTTCCTGGTGGACTTCGACAACTTCCACTCCACTCACGCCGAAGAAAACCGTGAGCTGTCGAGCCAGATCTACCTGAAGCTGCGTGACGCCGGGCATATCGCCACCCGTTCGGTCACTCAATATTTCGACCCGGAAAAGAAAATGTTCCTGGCCGACCGCTTCATCAAGGGCACCTGCCCCAAATGCGGCACCGAAGACCAGTACGGCGACAACTGCGAAAAATGCGGCGCCACCTACGCACCGACCGACCTGAAAGACCCGAAATCGGCGATTTCCGGCGCGACGCCGGTACTCAGGGATTCCCAGCACTTCTTCTTCAAGCTGCCGGATTTCCAGGAGATGCTGCAGACCTGGACCCGCAGCGGCACGCTGCACGACGCGGTGGCCAACAAGCTCGCCGAATGGCTCGACTCCGGTTTGCAGGAATGGGACATCTCTCGCGATGCGCCGTATTTCGGCTTTGAAATTCCCGGCGAGCCCGGCAAGTACTTCTATGTATGGCTGGACGCGCCCATCGGCTACATGGCGAGCTTCAAGAACCTTTGCGATCGCACCCCGGAGCTGGACTTCGACGCGTTCTGGGCCAAGGATTCCACGGCCGAGGTGTATCACTTCATTGGCAAGGACATCGTCAACTTCCACGCGCTGTTCTGGCCCGCCATGCTCGAAGGCGCCGGTTTCCGCAAGCCGACCGGCATCAATGTCCACGGCTACCTGACCGTCAACGGTCAGAAAATGTCCAAGTCCCGCGGCACCTTCATCAAGGCGCGGACGTACCTGGATCACCTGTCGCCGGAATACCTGCGTTACTACTACGCGGCCAAGCTCGGCCGTGGCGTCGACGACCTCGACCTGAACCTCGAGGACTTCGTGCAGAAGGTCAACTCCGACCTGGTGGGCAAGGTCGTCAACATCGCCAGCCGTTGCGCCGGGTTCATCCACAAGGGCAACGCCGGCGTGCTAGTGGCGGGTAACGCCGCGCCGGAACTCACCGACGCTTTCCTGGCTGCCGCGCCAAGCATCGCCGAGGCCTACGAGAGCCGCGACTTTGCCCGTGCCATGCGTGAAATCATGGCCCTGGCCGACCGCGCCAACGCCTGGATCGCCGACAAGGCCCCATGGTCGCTGGCCAAGCAGGACGGCAAGCAGGACGAAGTCCAGGCCATCTGCGCCCTAGGCATCAACCTGTTCCGCCAACTGGTGATTTTCCTCAAGCCGGTGCTGCCGTTGCTGGCCGCCGATGCCGAAGCGTTCCTGAACGTTGCGCCGCTGACCTGGAACGACCACCAGACCCTGCTGAGCAACCATCAACTGAACGCGTTCAAGCCGTTGATGACCCGCATCGACCCGGCCAAGGTCCAGGCCATGATCGACGCGTCCAAGGAAGACCTCGCCGCCAGCCAGACCGACACCGGTGCCCCGGCTGGCAACGGCGAGCTGACCAAGGACCCGCTGTCGCCGGAAATCGATTTCGATGCCTTCGCCGCCATCGACCTGCGCGTGGCGCTGATCGTCAAGGCTGAAGCCGTGGAAGGCGCCGACAAACTGTTGCGCCTGACCCTGGACATCGGCGATGAGCAGCGCAACGTGTTCTCCGGCATCAAGAGCGCCTACCCGGATCCGGCCAAGCTCGAGGGCCGGCTGACGATGATGATCGCCAACCTCAAGCCACGCAAAATGCGCTTCGGCATTTCCGAAGGCATGGTCATGGCGGCCGGTCCTGGCGGCGAAGAAATCTACCTGCTGAGCCCAGACAGCGGCGCCAAGCCGGGTCAGCGGATCAAATAACGCGACTGCAGCTGCACCGATCCCACAGTCGCTGTCGAGCGGCTGTGGGATTTTCATATCTGGCCCGCGCTCGCGGCGTGCCGGATAATGCCTGATCTTTCAACCGGCTCCCCTGTTGCCCCATGCCCATGACTGAAATTCTTCTCTCGCTGTTCAGCGCTGCCCTGATCAACAACCTCGTGTTGCACTGGCCGCTGGGCGTCGATCCGCTGCTGGCGGCCAAGGGGAGGAGCCGGGTACATGCACTGGGCCTGGCGACAGCCTGCCTGATGCTGGTTGTCGGGGCCCTCGGTTATCTGCTCGACCGCTGGCTGCTGGTTCCGGCGCAGCTGACATCGCTACGGTTGTTCGTATGGCTGCCCCTGAGCGTGCTGCTGATCAGCCCGTTGCTGCGCCTGCTGACGCATTGGCTGCCGTCGCAGCCGTTCGATGGCTTGTGGCCGCTGCTGCTCGGCAATGCCGGCGTACTGGGCGTCACGCTGCTCAACAGCCGGAACGACCAGGGCCTGGGCCAGGCCATGGCCTTCAGCCTGGGCGCCGGGCTGGGTTTCTGGCTGGTCTTAAGCCTGTTCGAGGACTTGCGCCAGCGAGTCCAGAATAACGATATCCCCTTGCCTTTTCGGGGCCTGCCAATCCAGTTGATCAGCGTCGGATTGATGGCGGTGGCATTTCTCGGATTGCGCGGGTTGGTCAAGACATGAACCTGATTCAACGTATCGACGCCCTGCTGCCGCAAACCCAATGCGGCAAGTGCGGCCATCCCGGCTGCAAGCCTTACGCCGAAGGCATCGCCCAGGGTGAACCGATCAACAAATGCCCACCCGGCGGACGCGAAACCATCGCGGCCCTGGCCGAGCTGATGACCGTGCCGGTACTCGAACTGGACGCCAGCCGTGGCTCGGCCCCGGCGCAGATCGCATACATTCGCGAAGCCGAATGCATCGGTTGCACCAAGTGCATCCAGGCGTGCCCGGTGGACGCGATTGTTGGCGCGGCCAAGCTGATGCACACCGTCATCATCGATGAGTGCACCGGCTGCGACCTCTGCGTGGCGCCTTGTCCGGTGGATTGCATCGAGATGCGCCCACTGCCGATGGCAACCGTAACGCCGGTTGTCGGTGGCCTGGCCTCCAGTATCGAACAGCAGCAGGCGCGGACCGCCAAGCGCAATCACGCCCGCCGCCGCTTCGAGCTGCGCAATGCGCGCCTGCGCCGCGAAGAAGAGAAGCGCCAGGCCGAGCGCCTGGCCCGAACCCAGCGCAACGCTCAACCAGCCCAGGCCCAGCCACTTGATCCGGTGCAGGCTGCGCTGGAACGAGTGCGCGCGCAAAAAGCCGCCAGCGCCGACGCCGCCCTGAAAAAAGCCAAGGTCGACCTGGCCATGAGCCGGGCACAGCTGAATAAATCCTTGAAAGCGTTTGGCCATCCACCGACCTTCGAACAACAATCACAATTGATCGTGCTGCAACGCCAATTCGAAGCGGCAGAGCAGGCCCTGGCCAGACTGGAAGGCAGCGCGGCGCCCGCCGCCCCGGCACCGTCGCAGAGTGCTGAATTGAAGCTGGCCAAGATCCAGCTGGCGATGCGTCGCGCCGAACTCGGCAAGGCCCGCGCTGCCGCGGCTTCCGCAGAACAGCTACAAGCACTGGAACAAGCGGTGGAAGACGCCCAACGGCAGGTGGACGCCCATGCTACGCCCTGATCCGGTGGACGAGCGGCTGCGGCAAGCGATGCGACGGGTGCTGCTGGCGATGCTGCCCGGCGTGCTGGCGATGGTCTGGTTTTATGGCTGGGGCGTGGCGCTGAACCTGCTGTTGTCGGCCCTCGCCGCGCTGGCTGTCGAGGCGCTGGCGTTGCGTCTGCGACGACGTCCCCTCAAGCCCGGCCTGAGCGACGGCAGCGCACTGGTCAGCGCCGCGCTGCTGGCCATGGCCTTGCCGGCGTATTGCCCATGGTGGCTGACCGTCACGGCCGCTGCCTGCGCCTTGCTGTTCGGCAAGCACTTATGGGGCGGGCTCGGCAGCAATCCCTTCAATCCGGCGATGCTCGGGTATGCCCTGGTGCTGGTGGCGTTTCCCCAGCACCTGAGCCAATGGCCCGTGCCCCATGACATGGACTTTCTCGAAGGTCTGCGACAAGTCGCCGGCATTGCCCAGGCGCCCGACGGCTGGGCCGGCGCCACGGCCCTGGACAGTCTGCGAATCAATACAAGCCTGACCGTCGACGAACTGTTCGCCAGCAATCCTGCGTTCGGTCGTTGGGGTGGGCGCGGTGTCGAGTGGGTCAACCTGGCCTTCCTCGCCGGCGGCCTGTTCCTGCTGCAACAGCGCGTGTTCAGTTGGCACGCGCCGGTGGGCATGCTTGCCAGCCTGTTCACCTTGAGCCTGCTGTGCTGGAACGGCTCGGGCTCGGACTCCCATGGCTCGCCGCTGTTTCATCTGTTGACCGGGGCAACCATGCTGGGCGCATTTTTCATCGTCACCGAACCGGTGTCAGGCGCCAAGGCCCCGCTCGCCCGACTGTTGTTTGGTGCCGGGGTGGGCGCGCTGGTCTACCTGATTCGCACCTGGGGCGGCTACCCGGACGGTGTGGCGTTTGCCGTGCTGCTGATGAACCTCGGTGTGCCTGCGCTGGATCGTCTCGCCGAGGCACGACAAAGGCGAGCGCTGACATGAAAAGACCCGGCGGCGTGCTGATCCTGATCGTCCTGGCCGGCCTCGGCATCGGCGCCACGTACCTCATGCAGGTCAATCTGGCCGGACGCATCGAAGCCCAACGGCAAGCCTTGGCCGGCAAGATCTTGCTCGAGGTATTGCCCTCCGAGCGTTATGACAACCAGCCGCTGGCACAACCGGTCATGACGACGCCGGTTGAGTTGAGCCACAGCCGGTTGCTCGGCGGTTACCTGGCGACCCGCAACGGCCAGCCCAGCGCGGTGCTGTTGCGCAGCCAGGCGTTGGGCTATGAGGGCAACATCGAATTGATGATCGCCATCGATCCCAGCGGCCACATGCTTGGCGTTAAAACCCTGCGCCAGTCGGAAACACCCGGCCTGGGCGCGGTAATCGCCGACTGGCCGAATGCCTGGCTGCAGACATTCACCGGAAAGTCGCGCCAGGCGCCGACCGATGACGGCTGGGCCTTGAAAAAGGACCAGGGCCAGTTCGATCAATTGGCCGGCGCGACGGTGACCTCGCGCGCGGTGCTCCAGGCGATCCACGATGCGCTGCGTTATTTCGATGAGCACCAGGCCCACCTGACCGGAGCGAGTACCAATGAATAAGCCGGTATTGACCCGTGGCCTGCTGCTCGTGCCCTTGGTGGGTGCAAGCAGCTCGCTGACGAATGCACTGGGGGTGTGGCTGGCCTGGGTTTTGATCAGCTTCGGCCATGGCTGGGCCATGACGCTGGCCGGGCCACGCTGCACGACTTATCAGCGGCTGGTTGCCGCTATCCTGCTGGCCGCAGCCTTGAGTGCTTGCGCAAGCCTGGTTGCGCAGGCCTGGCTGCCGGGGTGGTATGCATCGTCAGGCCTTTACCTCGGCTGGATCGCCTTGAGCTGCGTAGCGCTGGATCAAGCGCCAGTGGACGAATCCCGGGTAGCTGACCGCCTCAGGCTGGCGGGCCAGTCTGGCCTCCTGATGGCCATTCTGAGCGCCCTGCGCGAATTGATCGGCAATGGCGTCCCACTGGCCCTGCTCGCTCCCGGCGGGTTCATCCTGCTCGGCCTGCTGCTGGCGGCCCACCAGGCCTGGACGGCCAGCAAACCCCATCCACCCCTAGAGGAAACGCCGCGCCCATGAACGCCGCAAAACGCCTGGAAATATTCCGTCGCTTTCATGAAGACAACCCGGAGCCAAAAACCGAACTGGCCTATTCCTCACCCTTCGAGCTGCTGATCGCGGTAATTCTGTCGGCCCAATCCACCGACGTCGGCGTCAACAAGGCCACGGCCAAGCTGTTTCCCGTGGCCAATACGCCGCAAGCGATCCACGCCTTGGGGGTCGAAGGGCTGTCGGAATACATCAAGACCATCGGGCTGTTCAACAGCAAGGCCAAGAACGTCATCGAGACCTGCCGCCTGCTGATAGAGCGTCATGGCGGCGAGATCCCGCAGACCCGCGAAGAGCTGGAAGCCCTTCCAGGCGTCGGCCGCAAGACCGCCAACGTGGTGCTCAACACCGCGTTTCGTCAGCTGACGATGGCAGTCGACACGCACATTTTCCGCGTCAGCAACCGTACCGGGATTGCTCCGGGCAAAAATGTCGTGGAAGTGGAAAAGAAATTGATGAAATTTGTCCCCAAGGAATACCTCCTGGATTCCCACCACTGGCTCATCCTCCATGGACGTTACGTCTGCCTGGCTAGAAAGCCCCGTTGCGGCAGCTGCCGAATCGAAGACCTGTGCGAATACAAGCACAAGACATCTGACGATTGAGGCGCTATTGCTTTCTTTGATCGAGCGATTGAAAAAATCTTTTTTACCCGCCGCAGGTTTATCGCTATAAGGAGCGCCAATGGCAGTCTTAGCCTGGAGTCGAACCCATGAGCGCTGGCAAAGAACAACTGGATGTAGAAGACGATTTCATCGCCGTCGAGGCTGACGAGGTGGAACCTGTGGTCGTGGAAGTGGCGAAAACCAACCTGAGCAAACGTCGCACCATCGATAACCTGCTGGAAGAGCGTCGCTTGCAGAAACAATTGGCCGACTATGATTTTGACCTCTGACTCGTAAAAGCCTCCCTGACGGAGGCCTTTTACCGAGCACGTGGGGCTGTGGACTCACACCAATCCGTTACGCTGTGCCAGCTCGATCAGGTCAACCAGTGAGCGGGCATTGAGCTTCAACAACAGTCGGGTCTTGTAGGTACTCACTGTCTTGTTGCTCAGGAACATCCCGTCGGCAATCTCCTTGTTGGTCCTCCCACGGGCCAGCTGCTGCAGGACCATCATCTCTCGTCCGGACAAACGATCGACCATATCCGACTCGCTGGCGTTGCCCAGGCTCGAACGCACGGTATGCAACGCCTGGTTGGGAAAATAACTGTAGCCCGAGAGCACCGCTTTTATTGCACTCAACAACTCGGTCAGGTCCTGTTGCTTGCACACATAACCGGCCGCTCCCATCTGCATGCATCGCATCGAGAAATGCCCTGGCGACTGAGAGGTGAGCACCAGCACTTTGAGGGGCGAAGGATTGGTGGTCAGGCGCGCGATAACCTCCAGTCCGTCCAACTTCGGGATCCCGATATCGAGAACAACGATGTCGGGCATTTTATCGCGCGCCAGCTGTAACGCATCGACGCCATTGTCTGTTTCCGCGATGACTTCATATCCATGGCGCTCCATTAACAAACGTACAGCAAGACGAATGACGGGGTGATCATCCACGATCAGCACTTTATTCATGGGCAAATCCAACTTAGCTGTTCGAATTTTTAGAGCACGCACAATAGCGTAGTCATTTCACCCGTGGGATGCCGCTGTAGCAAGCCGTTCGCACCGAAAGACATAACTTACAAGCAATGCAGAAAAATCCTACAAATAACCCGTGAAATAACGCGCCATGATTTTTTCCGTCGCAGCGATGGAGTGATTCTGACGCGCCACAGCTCCCCGAGAACAGCTCGGTTTTGGCAAAAAACACACCTGACCGGTTATTAGACGTGGGACTTTTCTCATACAAAGTAATTGATTTATTCATGCACAAACGCCTATCTCCCCCAGAAAAAACTTCCATGGAAGAGAAACCAGTTCAATAAGTTTATTTCCGAAGGTTATTTGCGTTACTCGATTCAACAACTTTACTTTTGTTATAAGCCAGAAAAAGCGACCAATGATATTCCCCGGCAAATAACATTATTCAGGACGAGATGGTGCGCAAAAAAAAAGGCCTGCGCATGGCAGGCCTTTTTTGGGCAGCCGGGTCAGAACAGCTTGCGACCCTTGTTCGCCGCGATGCGCATGCGCAGGGCGTTGAGCTTGATGAAGCCGGCCGCGTCGGCCTGGTTGTAGGCGCCACCGTCTTCTTCGAAGGTTGCGATGTTTGCATCGAATAGCGACTCGTCGGACTTGCGCCCGGTCACGATCACGTTGCCCTTGTACAGCTTCAGGCGCACGACGCCGTTCACGTGGGCCTGGGAAGCATCGATCATCTGTTGCAGCATCAGACGCTCCGGGCTCCACCAGTAGCCGGTGTAGATCAGGCTGGCGTACTTGGGCATCAACTCGTCTTTCAGGTGAGCCACTTCGCGGTCCAGGGTGATCGACTCGATCGCCCGGTGAGCACGCAGCATGATGGTGCCGCCGGGGGTTTCGTAGCAGCCACGGGATTTCATGCCGACATAGCGGTTTTCAACGATGTCCAGGCGACCGATGCCGTGTTCGCCGCCGATACGGTTCAGCGTCGCGAGGACGGTGGCCGGGCTCATTTCCACGCCGTCGAGGGCAACGATATCGCCGTTGCGATAGGTCAGCTCAAGGTATTGCGGGGTATCGGGAGCCTTCTCCGGGGAGACGGTCCAACGCCACATGTCTTCTTCGTGCTCGGTCCAGGTGTCTTCCAGCACGCCGCCTTCGTAGGAGATGTGCAGCAGGTTGGCATCCATCGAATACGGGGATTTTTTCTTGCCGTGACGCTCGATCGGGATCGCATGCTTCTCGGCGTAGTCCATCAGTTTTTCACGGGACAGCAGGTCCCACTCGCGCCACGGGGCGATGACTTTGACGCCCGGCTTGAGGGCATAGGCGCCCAGCTCGAAACGTACTTGGTCGTTGCCCTTGCCGGTAGCACCGTGGGAAATGGCGTCGGCGCCGGTTTCGTTGGCGATTTCGATCAGGCGCTTGGCGATCAGCGGACGGGCGATGGAGGTACCCAGCAGGTACTCGCCTTCGTAAACAGTGTTGGCGCGGAACATCGGAAACACGAAGTCGCGGACGAATTCTTCGCGCAGGTCATCGATGTAGATCTCTTTGACGCCCATGGCCTGAGCCTTGGCGCGGGCAGGCTCAACTTCTTCGCCCTGCCCCAGGTCAGCGGTGAACGTCACCACTTCACAGTTATAAGTGTCCTGCAGCCACTTGAGGATCACCGAAGTGTCCAGGCCGCCGGAATACGCCAGAACGACCTTGTTTACGTCCGCCATGCCATCACTCCACGGGTTGTACGGAAAGCCGGGAAGTCTAACGTCCAGAGCGGATAATTTACAGAGGCGCGACAGCTTATGACGACGAAGCGACAGATTATGTCGATGGCGCGACGATCAGAATGGCCTCAGGAAGTTCGAGCAGTTGCCGCTGCGGGTGCCACGACCTTGGTGGGGGCGACCGGCGCCGGAGCCTTGCCGGGTGCCGCAGCGGGCGTCGCCGCAGGTACAGCTGGCGTTGCTGGCGGGGTTGGCGTGGTGGGCTGGGCCGCTGGCGCCTGAGTGGCCGCCACTCGATCCAGTTGCACCACCACACGCCGGTTCTTGGCGCGATGGGCGGCGTTGTTATTAGGCACGAGCGGATAACGCTCACCGTGGAAACGCACAGTGAACTGCGATTCCTGGAAGCCATTGGCCTTGAAGAAATCCATGACCGCCAGCGCACGGCGGCGCGACAGCTCACGATTGGTCAAGCGGTTGCCGCTGTTGTCGGAATGCCCATCGAGTTCGACATGGTTGACGCTCGGGTCAGCCTTGATGAAGTCGAGCATGACCTGCAATTGAGCCTTGGCCTGGGCGTCGAGCTCAACCCCCTCGCCGGGAAAGCCGATCTGGGTCTGCTTGATCTGCTCGAAATTCTTCGGCAACAGTTTCGCCACGCAGCCCTGGTAGTCGCTGAAGGCCTTGTTGAAGCGCACAGGCAACAGGCGAACTTCCGACACCCGGCCATCCTCGGTATTACGCCGGACCACGGGGCTGCGCCCTTCCATCAACCCACTGATCAGGCGTCCCGCCTGGACTTGGGAGCTGTTGAACAACACGTCGCCGCTGCCGATCCTGACCGACCCCAGGTTGATGTCGCCCCGCCCCGGTTGCCACGGCGCAGCGGCCGCCAGCAGCGTCGCGGAACCGCCACCCAGCACCGGGTTGTAGGCCTTGAGTCGGAACGTGGCCTGCTCGCCCGCCCGGCGGACGAACTCGCCGCTGCCGAAATCGGCGATCGGCTGGCTCAGCCGGCACTCGAACTTGTCGCCTTCGACCGTCCACTCGATGCTCTCCAGACGAGTCTGGAAAGTGAGCGCCATCGCAGGAAGGCTGGCAAACACACTGAGCAAGGCTAGATAACGCTGGCGCACGGGAGGCTCCACTGGCTTTTTACTTACGGAAATCGAAAAACACCGGGCATGACGCCTGTACGAGACACCGCACGGATTCGTGGCACACCTGAAGGGGCTATCGGTAACTTGTGGCAAAACTTGATAGCGGGTGCCCGCATCGGTCTTTTCCGGTAGCATTCCCCCAGAGTTTGACCCGCCTGGAAGCCCCTCAATGTCCGACCGCCTGACCCTGCTGCGTCCCGACGACTGGCATATTCATCTTCGCGATGGTGCTGTGTTGACCCATACCGTCGCCGATGTCGCGCGCACCTTCGGGCGCGCAATCATCATGCCTAACCTGGTTCCGCCTGTCCGCAACGCCGTCGAGGCCGATGGCTATCGCCAGCGCATCCTGGCCGCACGCCCGGCCGGCAGCCGCTTCGAACCGCTGATGGTGCTTTACCTCACCGACCGCACCCAGCCCGAGGAAATTCGCGAGGCCAAGGCCAGTGGCTTCGTCCACGCGGCCAAGTTGTACCCGGCCGGCGCCACCACCAATTCGGACTCCGGCGTCACCAGCATCGACAAGATCTTCCCGGCGCTTGAAGCGATGGCCGAAGTCGGGATGCCGTTGCTGATCCATGGCGAAGTCACCCGGGGCGATGTCGACGTGTTCGACCGCGAGAAAATTTTCATCGACGAGCACATGCGCCGCGTCGTGGAGCGTTTCCCGACGCTCAAGGTGGTGTTCGAACACATCACCACCGGCGATGCCGTGCAGTTCGTCAACGAAGCCCCGGCCAACGTCGGCGCGACCATTACCGCGCATCACCTGCTTTACAACCGCAACCACATGCTGGTGGGCGGGATCCGGCCGCACTTCTATTGCTTGCCGATCCTCAAGCGCAACACCCACCAGGAAGCCTTGCTCGACGCCGCCACCAGCGGCAGTGCGAAGTTTTTCCTCGGCACGGACTCGGCGCCCCACGCCCGCCATGCCAAGGAAGCCGCCTGCGGTTGCGCCGGTTGCTACACCGCCTATGCCGCCATCGAGATGTACGCCGAAGCGTTCGAGCAACGCAACGCGCTGGACAAGCTCGAAGGTTTTGCCAGCCTGCACGGTCCGCGTTTCTATGGCCTGCCGGTGAACACCGATAGCATTACCCTGGTCCGCGACGAGTGGACTGCCCCCGCCAGCCTGCCGTTTGGCGAACAGACTGTCATCCCGCTGCGCGCCGGTGAAAAACTGCGCTGGCGCCTGCTGGAGGAAAACGCGTGAGTGAAGATCATTTCGACGACGAACTGGACGGCAACGGTGGTTCCGGCGGCGCTCGCCACCCCATGGCAGCCCGTTTCCGGGGTTACCTGCCGGTCGTGGTCGACGTAGAAACCGGCGGTTTCAACTCGGCCACCGATGCGTTGCTGGAAATCGCCGCGACGACTATCGGCATGGACGAAAAAGGCTTTGTGTTCCCGGACCACACTTATTTCTTCCGCGTTGAACCGTTCGAAGGCGCCAACATCGAAGCAGCCGCGCTGGAGTTCACCGGGATCAAGCTCGATCACCCGCTGCGCATGGCGGTCAGCGAGGAAACGGCACTGACCGATATCTTTCGTGGCGTGCGCAAGGCCCTGAAGGCCAACGGTTGCAAGCGCGCGATCCTGGTCGGCCACAACAGCAGCTTCGACCTGGGCTTCCTTAACGCCGCCGTTGCGCGACTGGACATGAAGCGCAACCCATTCCACCCGTTTTCCAGCTTCGATACGGCGACCCTGGCCGGCCTGGCGTACGGCCAGACCGTATTGGCCAAGGCCTGCCAGGCCGCCGACATCGATTTCGACGGCCGCGAAGCCCACTCGGCCCGCTATGACACCGAGAAGACTGCCGAGCTGTTCTGCGGCATCGTCAATCGCTGGAAGGAAATGGGCGGCTGGCAGGATTTCGACGACTGATATCGGCGCCAAATCTGGCTCTTGCGGCTTTTGTGGCGAGGGAGCTTGCTCCCGCTGGGTGGCGTAGCCGCCCCAAATATTTTGTGAGCGCTTCGCGCTCAAGCGGGAGCAAGCTCCCTCGCCACGCGGTATCGTGCTTCGGCCGACAAGTTTGGAACACCCCAAAAAAAACCGGCCCATCAAGGGCCGGTTTTTTTATGCCTGAGTGCGCTTACAGCTTGTCGCTGTGTTCGCCCAGGTAAGCCGCTACGCCTTCAGGCGATGCGGTCATGCCCTTGTCGCCTTTTTTCCAGTTGGCCGGGCAGACTTCGCCGTGCTCTTCGTGGAATTGCAGAGCGTCGACCAGACGGATCAGCTCTTCCATGTTACGGCCCAGCGGCAGGTCGTTGATGATCTGCGAACGGACCACGCCTTTGTCGTCGATCAGGAACGCGCCACGGAAGGCCACGCCGCCTTCGGACTCAACGTCGTAGGCCTTGGCGATTTCGTGCTTCATGTCAGCGGCCATGGTGTACTTCACCGGGCCGATCCCGCCGTTGTTGATTGGGGTGTTGCGCCAGGCGTTGTGGGTGAAGTGCGAGTCGATCGAAACCGCGACCACTTCAACGTTGCGCGCCTTGAAGTCGTCCATGCGGTGATCCAGTGCGATCAGCTCGGACGGGCAGACGAAAGTGAAGTCCAGCGGGTAGAAGAACACCAGGCCGTATTTGCCTTTGATGGCCGAGGACAGGGTGAAGCTGTCGACGATTTCGCCGTTGCCGAGTACGGCTGGAACGGTGAAGTCAGGGGCTTGTTTGCCTACGAGTACGCTCATTGGATATCTCCTGGTGTAGTAACGTGAAAACCGGGTCCGCGCCAGCCTGCCACCCTCAGGCGACAGCCCTGTGACACGAACCCGCTTTGCAAGGACCGACCATCATACACCGCGCGTTTGGACTGTCCTCAACGGTTTTTCGGGGATCACGGAAATCCGCGACGTCTCATGGCCCACCGGGAAAAAACCGTTCGTCAGACCAAGGCATCTCAAGCCAGGGACTATCAGAAACCACTTTGACAATCATTCTCGTTAACATTAAGATCCGTCTCAATTGAGTCACAACCAGCGACGGTTCTCACTTATGTATGTATGCCTCTGCACTGGCGTCACCGACGGACAGATCCGCGAAGCGATCTATGAAGGTTGCTGCAGTTATCGGGAAGTCCGCCAGGCCACCGGCGTAGCCAGCCAATGCGGTAAATGTGCCTGCCTTGCCAAGGAAGTGGTGCGTGAAACCCTCGCCAAAGTGCAGACCGCCCAGGCCTCGATCCCTTATCCGGTAGAATTTACTGCCGCATAAATCCAGCTTTTTGAAGAACCGGACTCAATGTCCGGTTTTTTTATGCCGGTAAATCAAGTGCTTAGCCTCCAGACGCGGAACACAAACATTCTTATTCCGATTAATTTTCATTTATTATTCAATAACTTAGGTTTGACACTGGTAATTGCGCGGCTCAAACTCTGCCGTATACACAGCTATTACAGGGCAGGCCCTCACCATGAAAGGCGACATTACAGTCATCCAGCATCTCAACAAGATCCTCGCCAATGAGCTGGTCGCGATCAATCAATACTTCCTGCATGCGCGCATGTATGAGGATTGGGGCCTGAACAAGCTGGGCAAGCACGAGTACCACGAATCCATCGACGAGATGAAACACGCGGACAAGCTGATCAAGCGCATCCTGTTCCTCGAAGGCCTGCCGAACGTCCAGGACCTGGGCAAGCTGCACATCGGCGAACACACCCGGGAAATGCTCGAATGCGACCTGCGCATCGAACGCACCGGCCACGCCGACCTGAAAGCCGCCATCGCCCATTGCGAAACCGTCGGTGACTTCGGCAGTCGCGAGTTGCTCGAGGATATCCTCGAGTCCGAAGAAGAGCACATCGACTGGCTGGAAACCCAGTTGGGCCTGATCGACAAGATCGGTCTGGAGAACTACCTGCAGTCGCAGATGGGCGAAGAATAAGCTTCCCCGACAGCGAGCCACAAAAAAGCCCCGCCCTCTTTCGAGAGGCGGGGCTTTTTATTGCCTGGATTCCAGGCTCACCTAGATTCCTTGTGGGAGCGAGCCTGCTCGCGATAGCGGTGTGTCAGTCACCATCAAATTGACTGACACGCCCTCATCGCGAGCAGGCTCGCTCCCACATTGGTTTGGGGTGAATCAGGCTTCGGTCTTGTTCGCCGCCGCTGCTTCCACAGCTGCCTTGATGGTGGCCTGCAGAGAGCCATCAGCGGCCATCTCGGTCATGATGTCGCTGCCGCCGATCAGTTCACCGCCAACCCACAACTGTGGAAAGGTTGGCCAGTTGGCGTACTTGGGAAGATTGGCGCGGATTTCCGGGTTCTGCAGGATGTCCACGTAAGCGAACTTCTCGCCACACGCCATCACCGCCTGAGCAGCCTTGGCCGAGAAGCCGCACTGAGGGGCATTCGGCGAGCCTTTCATGTAAAGCAGGATAGTGTTGTTGGCAATCTGGTCTTTGATCGTTTCGATGATATCCACGGAGCACCTCGGCTTGAACTTTGCGACTACAGATGTCGACACGGTGGCGCATTGTAACGGA
This sequence comes from Pseudomonas sp. R3-56, assembly GCF_051132075.1. Taxonomy (NCBI): domain Bacteria; kingdom Pseudomonadati; phylum Pseudomonadota; class Gammaproteobacteria; order Pseudomonadales; family Pseudomonadaceae; genus Pseudomonas; species Pseudomonas sp. R3-56. The sequence goes on from NZ_CP071657.1 coordinate 4,836,023, forward strand.
AAGCCGAGCACCCTGCTCGGTCCGGCCCAAGGACAATTCTACGCAGCCGCCACTTTCACCGGAACCCCATTAAGCGCCGCATTGCCGGACAACTCATCGAGCTGACATTCATCGGTCAGGTCGTTGGCGCTGGAACCAGGCTGGCCGCTGGCGATGGTCATCTGCACGCCCGGTCGGGCGTGGCCCCAGCCATGGGGAAGGCTGACCACGCCCTTCATCATGTCCAGGCTGCCTTGCACCTCTACTTCGATCACGCCCACCCGTGAACTGACCTGCACGCGCTGGCCATCGACTAAACCGCGACTGGCGAGGTCTTCAGGATGCATCAGCAACTGATGGCGCGGCTTGCCCTTCACCAGCCGATGAAAGTTATGCATCCAGGAATTGTTGCTGCGCACATGCCGACGGCCAATCATCAGCAACTCGTCCGATGCCGGCGCTCGCAGCGCGGCAAAGCGCGCCAGATCCGCGAGGATCACCGCCGGCGCAGCCTGCACGCGGCCATTTTCGGTTTTCAAGCGCGTCGTCAGGTTGGGCTTGAGCGCACCGAGGTCGATGCCGTGGGGATGATCGAACAGCGTCGCCAGCGACAATTTGTATGGCGAGGCATCCCCATACCTTCCCGCGCGCAGGCCAAAATCAATCATTTGCGCGGGCGGCATGGTCGGCTTGAGCTCCTTGCCAGTCCGCGCGGCGAAGGCCTTGGCCAGGCCGACAAAAATCTCCCAGTCGTGCAGCGCCCCTTCGGGCTTGGGCAGGATCGCCCGATTGAAACGGCTGACGTTACGCACCGCGAACAGGTTGAACGTGGTGTCGTAGTGATCGTTTTCCAAAGCCGAAGTCGATGGCAGGATCAGATCGGCATAACGCGTGGTCTCGTTGATGTACAAATCGATGCTGACCATGAACTCCAGCCCATCCAGCGCCTGTTCGAGCTGCCGCCCGTTGGGCGTGGACAGCACCGGGTTGCCGGCCACGGTGACCAGCGCACGAATCTGCCCGTCGCCCTCGGTCAGCATTTCTTCGGCCAAGGTCGACACGGGCAGCTCGCCGGCGTATTCGGGACGCCCGGACACCCGGCTCTGCCAACGGTTGAAATGGCCACCCGAAGTGGTCGCCACCAGGTCCACCGCCGGCTCGGTGCACAACGCCCCGCCCACCCGATCGAGGTTGCCGGTGACCAGGTTGATCACTTGGATCAGCCAGTGGCATAACGTGCCGAACGCCTGGGTGGACACGCCCATTCTGCCGTAGCAGACCGCTGAGGGCGCAGCGGCAAAGTCACGGGCCAACTGCTGGATCTGCGGCGCCGGCACCGCACAGAGGGGGCTCATCACCTCGGCGGTAAACCCTGCCACGGCCTGGCGCACCTCTTCGAGGCCGTCCACCGGCAAATGGCTGTCGCGGCTCAGACCTTCGCTGAACAGCGTATTGAGCAGGCCAAACAGCAGCGCGGCATCGCCACCGGGACGCACGAAAACATGCTGGTCGGCAATGGCCGCCGTTTCGCTGCGCCGTGGATCGACGACCACGACTTTGCCGCCACGGGCCTGGATCGCCTTGAGGCGCTTCTCGACGTCCGGCACGGTCATAATGCTGCCGTTGGAAGCCAGGGGATTACCGCCCAGGATCAGCATGAAATCGGTATGGTCGATGTCCGGTATCGGCAGCAGCAGGCCGTGACCGTACATCAAGTGACTGGTCAGGTGATGGGGCAGTTGGTCCACCGACGTCGCCGAGAAGCGACTGCGTGTCTTCAGCAGGCCAAGGAAATAGTTGCTGTGGGTCATCAACCCATAGTTATGCACGCTGGGGTTGCCCTGGTAGACGCCCACCGCGTTCTGGCCGTGGCGCTCCTGGATTGCCGCCAGGCGTTCGGCGACCAGGGCGAAAGCGTCATCCCAGGCAATCGGCTGCCACTCGCCGCCGACTCGCTGCATGGGTTGGCGCAGCCGGTCCGGGTCATTCTGGATATCTTGCAGGGCGACGGCCTTGGGACAGATGTGCCCACGGCTGAAACTGTCCAGCGGATCGCCCTTGATCGAGGTGATCGCCAGGCCTTGGCCTTCAGTTTCGGTGGTTTCGAGCGTCAGGCCACAGATGGCCTCACATAGATGGCACGCACGGTGATGAAGAGTCTTGGTCATGGCCAGTCTCTGTTTTATTCGTAGCGGGCACTTTCGGCCGCGGGAACAAAACTATGGCGCGGGATCCTCCACCGCGCCAGCGACGTTCGTCCTGTGAATCGCCGGGCATCAGGCCAACCGATTTCAGGGGTGCTCGGGAGGCGGCGCCAGCAGCTGGATTTCCTCGACGGTTTCCACTTGTTCCTGAGCGATGGGCACTCCGGTCAACTCGCCGATCAATCGCCAATGTTCGTCGAGGCCGCTGCTGATGGTAGCCATGCGGTCGATCATGCGGCGGCCGGCAGCCTTGGTCACTTCGTCTTCGCTGCGCAACAATTCGAATGACATGGAGGTCACCGAAGCGGTCAGGTGCGTCAGGGAGCGTGCCGTCAGCCCCAGCAGTTCCATCAGTTGTTGCTCTTTCGAATCCATTTCGGGGCTCCTGCGTCTAAGGGTTCATTTATAACCCAGGCCCTTGCATTAAGAAATCTCACATCCGATGACAGACACACGAAAACAATTGCACGCTGGCCAATAAAACGCCGTTTGTCCTCCGGCGCCCGTCCGGCTTGTTTGCCAAGCGCCGCAGCGCCAGTGTACAAATGGGCTCGCTGCTGTCAGGAAACCGGCTTCAAACATGTCATCGCAGTCCCGCCATGACCTCGTTGAAATCCCCTAAAACCGTAGCCCTATTGGTAAGACGCGACATTTAATGTCAATATCGCGCCTTCCCCTAATTTCGTCGCCCCGTGCGGCTTTTGCCGCAGGTCTCGCCCGTTTTTCCATTAAACAAGGCTTTGAGCATCTGCGGTCAGTTACAAAAAGGTAGTCAATCATGAGCGCAAGGCACTTTCTCTCCCTGATGGATTTCACGCCCGAAGAGTTGCTCGGCGTGATCCGTCGAGGCGTGGAGCTCAAGGACCTGCGTAAGCGCGGCGTACTGTTCGAGCCCTTGAAAAACCGTGTGCTGGGGATGATCTTCGAGAAATCCTCCACGCGCACGCGCATTTCTTTCGAAGCCGGCATGATCCAGCTCGGCGGCCAGGCGATTTTCCTGTCGCCCCGTGACACCCAGCTGGGCCGTGGCGAACCCATTGGCGATTGCGCCATCGTCATGTCGAGCATGCTCGATGCGGTGATGATCCGGACCTTTGCCCACAGTACGCTGACCCAGTTCGCGGCCCATTCGCGCGTGCCGGTGATCAATGGCCTGTCCGACGATCTGCACCCGTGCCAGTTGCTCGCCGACATGCAGACCTTCCTCGAACATCGCGGCCCGATCCAGGGCAAGACCGTGGCCTGGATCGGCGATGGCAACAACATGTGCAACAGCTATATAGAAGCGGCCATCCAGTTCGACTTCCAGTTGCGCATCGCCTGCCCTGAAGGCTACGAACCCAACCCGCAATTCGTCGCCAGGGCCGGCGACCGGGTGACAATCCTGCGCGATCCGAAACAGGCCGTCGCCGGCGCGCACCTGGTGAGCACCGACGTCTGGACGTCCATGGGCCAGGAAGAAGAAACCGCCAAGCGCCTGGAGTTGTTTGCGCCCTTCCAGGTCAATCGGGCACTGCTCGACCTGGCGGATGCCGAGGTGCTGTTCATGCATTGCCTGCCAGCCCATCGTGGCGAAGAAATCAGCCTCGACCTGCTTGATGATCCCCGCTCGGTGGCGTGGGACCAGGCAGAAAACCGTCTCCATGCACAGAAGGCCCTGCTTGAATTCCTCGTCGAGCCGGCGTACCACCACGCATGAGTGCTCCATTGTTATTGAATCTGCACAATCTGGCCTGCGGTTATCAGGACCAGCGGGTCGTCCAGAACCTCAACCTGCACCTCAATGCTGGTGACATCGGTTGCCTGCTCGGCTCGTCCGGGTGTGGCAAGACCACCACCCTGCGGGCCATCGCCGGTTTCGAACCGGTGCATGAAGGCGAGATCCAGTTGGCTGGGGAAACCATTTCCCGCGCGGGGTTTACCCTCGCCCCGGAAAAACGCCGCATCGGCATGGTGTTCCAGGACTACGCGCTGTTCCCGCATTTGAGCGTCGCCGAAAATATCGCGTTCGGCATCCGCAAACATCCGGACAAGGATCGCGTGGTCGAAGAACTGTTGGAGCTGGTCAACCTGAAAAGCCTGGGCAAGCGTTTTCCCCACGAGCTGTCGGGAGGCCAGCAACAGCGCGTGGCGCTGGCCCGCGCACTGGCACCGGAACCCCAGTTGCTGTTGCTCGACGAACCGTTCTCCAACCTCGACGGCGAGCTGCGACGCAAGCTCAGCCATGAGGTGCGGGACATTCTCAAGGCCCGCGGCACCAGCGCGATCCTGGTCACCCATGACCAGGAAGAAGCCTTTGCGGTGAGTGACCATGTCGGCGTGTTCAGAGAGGGTCGCCTGGAACAGTGGGATACGCCCTACAACCTGTATCACGAACCTCTGACGCCCTATGTCGCCAGTTTCATCGGCCAGGGTTACTTCATCCGCGGTCAGCTCGACAGCCCGGAATCGGTGCAGACCGAACTGGGCATGCTACGCGGCAACCGGGCGTACACCTGGCCCCTCGGCAGTGCCGTAGACGTCCTGCTGCGCCCGGACGACATCGTCCACGCGCCGGACAGTCCGCTCACGGCAACTATCGTTGGCAAGACGTTCCTCGGTGCTTCAACCCTGTATCGCTTGCAACTGCCGACCGGCGCACAACTGGAATCGATTTTCCCAAGCCATGCCGACCATCAGGTCGGTGCTACCGTCGGTATCCGCGTGGCGGCTGAGCACCTGGTGCTGTTCCAGGCGTCGGGCAGCACGGCGGCGCATTTGCCACCAGCGGAAAGTGGTGTGCGGCGGTATGGCACCGCCAGCTAATAGCTGAAGGAATGCAAACCTCTGTGGGAGCGAGCCTGCTCGCGATGGCGTAGGCACATCCAGCGACGGCGCAAGCTGAGCTACCGCTATCGCGAGCAGGCTCGCTCCCACATTTGATCCATTGGCTTGAGTGCAGATTCACCCCAGCGTCAGCGTACCGCTAGCCACCAACGTCGCATCCCCGCCAATCTTCACCCGCTCACCTTCCAATCGGCAGAACAATGCCCCGCCCCTCGCCGAGCATTGATAGGCCGTCAGGCCATGTTTGTTCAGGCGTTTGGACCAGTATGGAATCAAGCTGCAATGAGTCGATCCGGTTACCGGATCCTCGTTGATGCCGATCGCCGGGGCAAAATAGCGCGAGACAAAATCGTGCTTGCTTCCCGGTGCGGTAACGATCGCGCCCGGCCACGGCAGCTTCGCCAGGGCCGCCATGTCCGGCTTGCAATCGAGCACTGCCTGCTCCGACTCCAGCACCACGAACAATTCGTTGCAACTGAGCACATCCACCGCCTCGACACCCAAGGCGCTCTGGACCGCCAGGGAGGCGCCCAACTCAGTCGGCACGATGGCCGGGAAATCCAACCACAACCGATCGCCTTCACGAGAGACACTCAACGCTCCGGACCTGCAGATGAAGTCGAGTCGCTCGGCCGGTTCGCGGTAAACCTCGAACAGCACATGAGCGCTGGCTAACGTCGCGTGCCCACACAGCGGCACTTCGGTGGTGGGCGTGAACCAGCGAATGTGCCAACGCTGGTTCTCACGTACCAGAAAAGCGGTCTCGGCCAGGTTGTGTTCTGCGGCAATTTTCTGCATCAGTTCATCGGCAAGCCAGGCATCGAGCCGATAGACCATCGCCGGGTTACCGCCAAACGGCCGGTCACTGAACGCATCGACTTGATGAAACGCGAGCTGCATGGCACTTCTCCTTTTTTATGGATGCGCGAGCATGAGCTGCCCGGACATCGTTTAGCCAGTGACAGATCAGCAGAATTTTCACCCTACAGCGCACATGAAATCTGACGCCCAATCGATCTTGAAGATTCAAATCATTCTGGCGAGGGAGCTTGCTCCCGCTTGGGCGCAGCGGCCACCAACAGACTCAGGCACGCCCGATATCAGCAAAGATCGCTCCGGTATGCTCCGCCAGTACCGCAGGCGCCAGTTCCACTTCCAGCCCGCGCCTCCCCGCGCTGACGAACATGCTGGCCAACGGCTGCGCAGAATTGTCGATAAACGTGCGAAGACGCTTTTTCTGACCCAGCGGGCTGATCCCGCCCAGCAAATAGCCGGTCGAACGCTGCGCCGCGGCCGGATCGGCCATCTCGACTTTTTTCACCCCGGCTGCATGAGCCAGGCCTTTCAGATCCAGGCTCCCGGCCACCGGCACCACAGCCACCAGCAATTCGCCTTTTTCGCTGGCCGCCAACAGGGTCTTGAACACCTGCGCCGGATCCAGACCGAGTTTTTCAGCCGCCTCCAGCCCATAGGAGGCAGCCTTCGGGTCATGTTCGTAACTGTGGATGCGATGTTCGGCGCGCACTTTTTTAAGCAGGTCCAATGCGGGGGTCATGACGGCTCCTGACCAGGAAAAAGCAAAAGAGTGGCGCGGATTCTAAGCCATCGGCAATGAAAAGGCGTCGTGAGCCTACTGGGATGATCTCCCGGCAGGGTGCACAGCAAGACATTCACGTGACGAATAATCCAAATGTGACCGACGGTTCACTTTCGACCTTTGACACCAGCGTTTCTTGTCTATATTTTTTCGAAACTGAAAGCAGATTTACCTGTCTCAAACAGCACCCTAGACCTGGATGGGGATCCTGGTCTCGGCGAAGAACGCGTCTTCAATGTTTATCGAAGGCGCCAGACAAGAACAAAAACACCGAGGTTTGCATGACTACCGCTTTACAACAGCCCACCCTTTCCAGCCAATGCCTGGCCGAATTCCTCGGCACCGCCCTGCTGATTTTTTTCGGTACCGGTTGCGTCGCGGCGCTCAAGGTCGCGGGTGCGAGTTTCGGGTTGTGGGAAATCAGCATCATCTGGGGTGTCGGGGTCAGCATGGCCATCTACCTCAGCGCGGGTATTTCCGGCGCCCACCTCAACCCCGCCGTCAGCATCGCCCTGTGTATTTTTACCGATTTCGAAAAACGCAAACTGCCCTTCTATATTGTCTGCCAGGTGGCGGGGGCATTCTGTGGCGCGCTCTTGGTCTACACGCTGTACAGCAATCTTTTCTTCGATTTCGAACAGTCCCGACAGATGATTCGTGGCACCCAAGCCAGCCTCGAACTGGCTTCGGTATTCTCCACCTACCCGCACCCGGCGCTCTCCACCGGCCAAGCCTTTCTGGTGGAGATGATCATCACTGCAATCCTGATGGGCGTGATCATGTCCCTGACCGACGACAACAATGGCCTGCCTCGTGGTGCGCTTGCGCCGCTGCTGATCGGCCTTCTGATCGCCGTGATCGGCAGCTCGATGGGGCCGCTGACAGGCTTCGCGATGAACCCGGCGCGGGACTTCGGTCCAAAATTGATGACTTTCTTCGCTGGCTGGGGTGAAATTTCCCTCACGGGCGGGCGTGACATCCCTTACTTCCTGGTTCCGATTTTCGCGCCGATAGTGGGTGCGTGCCTGGGCGCTGCCGCGTATCGCGGATTGATTGCCCGACACCTGCCGGGTGCCAAGGCTGCTACAAAGGATGCAGAACCGGCCATTGACGGCAAGCCAAGAACTTCCTGAAACAATGGGCGCATGCCGCTGCCCTTCAAGCATGCGCCATGGCTTCATCCCAAACACACGTCCCAAGGCAATCGACATGACTGACTCAGAGAACAAAAACTACATCATTGCCCTCGACCAGGGTACGACCAGCTCACGCGCCATTATTTTCGACCGTGACGCCAACGTGGTCTGCACCGCCCAACGGGAATTCGTCCAGCATTATCCGCAACCGGGCTGGGTCGAGCATGACCCCATGGAAATCTTTGCCACGCAAAGCGCGGTGATGGTGGAAGCCTTGGCTCAAGCGGGTTTGCACCACGACCAGGTCGCCGCAATCGGCATCACCAACCAGCGCGAAACCACCGTAGTCTGGGACAAGTCCACCGGCCGCCCCATTTACAACGCGGTAGTCTGGCAATGTCGACGCAGCACCGAAATCTGCCAACAACTCAAGCGCGATGGCCACGAGCAGTACATCAGTGAAGCCACTGGCCTGGTGACCGACCCCTACTTTTCCGGTACCAAGCTCAAGTGGATCCTCGACAACGTCGAAGGCAGCCGCGAGCGCGCGCGCAACGGTGAATTGCTGTTCGGCACCGTGGACAGCTGGCTGATCTGGAAATTTACCGGCGGCAAGGTCCACGTCACCGACTACACCAACGCCTCTCGCACCATGCTCTTCAACATCCACACGCTGGAGTGGGACGCGAAGATGCTCGACATCCTCAACATCCCTCGCGAGATGCTGCCGGAAGTCAAATCATCCTCGGAAATCTACGGCCGGACCAAAAGCGGCATCGCTATTGGCGGCATCGCCGGCGACCAGCAGGCCGCCCTCTTCGGCCAAATGTGCGTGGAACCGGGCCAGGCGAAAAATACCTATGGCACCGGCTGCTTCCTGCTGATGAACACCGGTAACAAAGCCGTCAAATCCAACCACGGCATGCTGACCACCATCGCCTGCGGTCCTCGCGGCGAAGTGGCCTACGCCCTGGAAGGCGCGGTGTTCAACGGTGGCTCTACCGTCCAGTGGCTGCGCGATGAACTGAAAATCATCAACGACGCCCTCGACACCGAATACTTCGCCAACAAGGTCAAGGACAGCAACGGCGTTTACCTGGTGCCAGCCTTCACCGGCCTCGGCGCACCGTACTGGGACCCCTACGCCCGTGGCGCGCTGTTCGGCCTGACCCGTGGCGTGCGGGTCGATCACATCATCCGGGCCGCGCTGGAATCCATCGCCTACCAGACCCGCGACGTACTCGACGCCATGCAACAGGATGCCGGCGAACGCCTCAAGTCCTTGCGCGTGGACGGTGGCGCCGTGGCCAACAATTTCCTCATGCAGTTTCAGGCCGACATTCTTGGCACGCAGGTCGAACGCCCGAAAATGCGCGAAACCACTGCGCTCGGCGCGGCATACCTGGCTGGCCTGGCATGCGGTTTCTGGGGCAGCCTGGAAGAGTTGCGTGGCAAAGCGGTCATCGAGCGCGAGTTCGAGCCGCAGCTGGATGAGCAAGCCAAGGAAAAACTCTACGCAGGATGGAAAAAAGCCGTCAGCCGCACGCGCGATTGGGAGCCCCACGAAGACGCTGAATGACAGCTGAGCCGGGGATGATGAGGATCTGAAACTGGTCGGGAAAGGATTCCTGCGGCATCATGGGCAAATTTTGTACGGCAGCCCAAAGGAAGCCCCATGAATCTGCCTCCCCGCCAGCAGCAAATCCTTGAACTGGTCCGCGAACGCGGCTATGTCAGCATCGAGGAAATGGCGCAGCTATTTGTTGTCACCCCGCAGACCATCCGCCGCGACATCAATCAACTGGCGGAAGTGAACCTGCTGCGCCGCTACCACGGCGGCGCCGCTTACGATTCCAGCGTGGAAAACACCGCCTACGCCATGCGCGCCGATCAGATGCGCGATGAGAAGCAACGCATCGCCGAAGCGATCGCTGCGCAGATTCCCGACCACGCCTCGCTGTTCATCAATATCGGTACCACCACCGAATCCATCGCCCGGGCGCTGCTCAACCACAACCATTTGAAAGTCATCACCAACAACCTGCACGTGGCATCGATCCTCAGTGCCAAGGATGATTTCGAAGTCCTGATCGCCGGCGGTAACGTGCGCCGTGACGGCGGCGTGGTCGGTCAGGCCAGCGTCGATTTCATCAATCAGTTCAAAGTCGACTTCGCCCTGGTGGGCATCAGCGGGATCGACGAGGACGGCAGCCTGCTGGACTTTGACTACCAGGAAGTCCGGGTCTCCCAAGCCATCATCGCCAACGCCCGGCAGGTATTACTGGCAGCGGATTCCAGCAAGTTCGGGCGCAACGCCATGGTCCGCCTGGGCCCGATCAGCCTGATCGATTGCCTGGTGACCGACCAGCAACCGGTGCCGGCCCTGGCGCAGTTGTTGAGCCAGCACAAGATTCGCCTGGAAGTGGTCTGACTTCACCCCCGATCCCCTGTGGCGAGGGAGCTTGCTCCCGCTCGGCGGCGCAGCCGTCGTAAATCGGCCTGATGGGGTTAGCCTGAAGAAAAACGCCGGCCTGCTTGGGATGGCTTCGCCATCCAGCGGGAGCAAGCTCCCTCGCCACAGAAGCACTCCTCAACTCCTTTTTGTTCGAAAATTTTCCTTTCAGCGTACTTCGATCAGTATTTTCAATCGGATTCGACTGGCTGTTGCTGTGCTTATGGGCTAGTATTTTCGCAAATGAACATTTATGTTCGAATTCAAATATTTCGAAAAAGAACCCGAGGCCAGCCGATGCCCAATTCCACCTTGCCTATGCCCCCTCTCGCTGAAATCTATGACGTCGCCGTCATCGGTGGCGGTATCAATGGTGTAGGGATCGCCGCGGATGCTGCCGGTCGCGGTCTTTCGGTGTTCCTTTGCGAAAAGGACGATTTGGCCAGCCACACCTCTTCGGCCAGCAGCAAGCTGATCCATGGCGGCCTGCGTTATCTCGAACATTACGAATTCCGCCTGGTACGTGAAGCACTCGCCGAACGCGAAGTGCTGCTGACCAAGGCTCCGCACATCGTCAAGCAGATGCGCTTCGTATTGCCCCATCGCCCGCACCTGCGTCCGGCCTGGATGATCCGCGCCGGCCTGTTCCTTTATGATCACCTGGGCAAGCGCGAGCAGCTCGCCGGCTCCCGGAGTCTGAAATTCGGCGCCGACAGCGCATTAAAAAGCGAGATCACCAAAGGCTTCGAATACTCCGATTGCTGGGTCGATGACGCCCGGCTGGTGGTGCTCAATGCCATGGCGGCGCGAGAAAAAGGTGCGCATATCCACACCCGCACCCGTTGCGTCAGCGCTCGGCGCAGTAAAGGCCTGTGGCAATTGAACCTGGAACGTGCCGACGGCAGCCTGTTTTCAATCCTGGCCAAATCGCTGGTGAACGCCGCCGGCCCATGGGTCGCCAAGTTCATTCGTGATGACCTGAAGATGGAATCGCCCTACGGCATCCGCCTGATCCAGGGCAGCCATCTGATCGTGCCAAAACTCTACGAAGGCGAGCATGCGCACATTCTTCAAAACGAAGACCAGCGCATCGTCTTCACCATCCCGTATCTGAATCAATTTACCCTGATAGGCACGACCGACCGCGAATACACCGGCGATCCGGCCAAGGTGGCAATTACCGAGGGCGAAACCGACTACCTGCTGAAGGTCGTCAATGCGCACTTCAAGAAGCAGATCAGCCGCGACGACATCCTGCACAGCTACTCCGGGGTTCGGCCTTTGTGCAACGACGAATCCGACAACCCTTCCGCCGTGACCCGGGACTACACCCTGGCGCTGTCGGGTGGTGACCAGGAGGCTCCGTTGTTGTCGGTGTTCGGCGGCAAACTGACCACGTACCGCAAGCTTGCCGAGTCGGCGATGGCCCAGCTGGCTCCGTATTTCACCCAGATGCGCCCGAGCTGGACGGCCCTGGAGACCTTGCCCGGCGGCGAGAACATGACCACGCCACAGGCTTTGTGCTCGGCAATCCGCGACAAGTTCGACTGGCTGCCCACCGATATCGCCCGCCGCTGGGCCACTACCTATGGCAGCCGCACCTGGCGCATGCTCGAAGGCGTGCACAGCCTTGCCGACCTGGGCGAGCACATCGGCGCGGGCCTTTATACCCGGGAGGTCGACTATCTGTGCAGCGACGAGTGGGCCATCGACGCCGAGGATATTCTCTGGCGTCGCAGCAAGCTGGGCTTGTTCACAACCGCCGCTGAACAGGAGAAGCTTCGCACGTACCTGGACAAGGTCGAGCACAACCGGCGCAAGATCGAAGCGGCCTGAGCTGTATCGCGCTAGCTAAACGAAAAGCCCCTGAGTTCAGGGGCTTTTTGTTATCCGGATCCGCCACGGATCCCTGTGGGAGCGAGCCTGCTCGCGAAGAGGCCATCCACTTCCCAACTGATGGAACTGAGAGGCCGCCTTCGCGAGCAGGCTCGCTCCCACAGGAGTCGATGGGCTCTCAGGTCATTCGGTTTTCCGAACACGACCCGACAGTCAGTTCGGCAAACCGGATAAACAACCGGCCAAAAACCTGAAACAAAACATTAATTTCTTTTAAAAACATAGCCTTACCAAACTGCCACTGGCCTGGCACGAGTCATGCTCTACACTCGTGGAGACGAACGCCTGTACGCCAACACAACAGGAGCTGCCAGGCATTCGAAGCACTCAGGGCCGGTGAACCGGCCGAATACAAAAAAAACAATGTCGAGGAAACATCGATGCGCATCGTTCCCCATCTCCTGGGCGCAGCCGTTGCTGCCGCTCTGATCAGCACTCCGGTCTTCGCCGCCGAACTGACCGGCACGCTGAAAAAGATCAAAGAGTCCGGCGTCATCACGCTCGGCCACCGCGACGCCTCCATTCCGTTTTCCTACATCGCGGACGCTTCCGGCAAACCGGTCGGCTACTCCCACGACATCCAGCTGAAAGTCGTCGAAGCCCTGAAAAAAGAGCTGGATGTGCCGAACCTGCAGGTCAAGTACAACCTGGTCACTTCGCAAACCCGTATCCCGCTGGTACAGAACGGCACCGTGGACCTGGAGTGTGGCTCCACCACCAACAACGTCGAGCGCCAGCAGCAAGTCGCCTTCTCCGTGGGCATCTTTGAGATCGGCACCCGGCTGCTGACCAAGAAAGATTCCAAGTACAAGGATTTTGACGACCTGAAAGGCAAGAACGTCGTGACCACTGCCGGCACTACGTCCGAGCGCCTGCTCAAATCCATGAACGCTGACAAGCAAATGGGCATGAACGTCATTTCCGCCAAGGACCATGGCGAATCCTTCCAGATGCTCGAAGGCGGTCGTGCCGTCGCGTTCATGATGGACGACGCGCTGCTGGCCGGCGAAGCCGCCAAGGCCAAGAAGGCTGATGACTGGGCGGTGACCGGTACTCCACAGTCCTACGAAATCTACGGCTGCATGGTGCGCAAGGGCGACGAGCCGTTCAAAAAGGCTGTGGATGACGCGATCAAGGCCACCTACGCGTCGGGCGAGATCAACAAGATCTACGAAAAATGGTTCATGCAACCTATCCCGCCAAAAGGCCTGAACCTCAACTTCCCGATGAGCGACGAACTCAAGGCACTGATCGCCACGCCGACCGACAAAGCGGCTGACGAAAAGAAATCCTGATTTCTGACTAACCTTACCTCCTGGAAGGGCCCGGCCCTTCCAGGAGTGTGTCATTCCCTGCTGGAATCAAAGGAAACACTCGAAACGGCGAGTCGAGCCGAGAGTGTGTGCCCGATCGTCAAGATCGGGCGGGAAAGGACTTCCCCCTGCAGATATTTGTACATCGATCGATCTGAGGGGAGACCCTGATGAATTACAACTGGGACTGGGGCGTGTTCTTCAAGTCCACCGGCGTGGGCAGCGAGATCTATCTCGACTGGTACGTGGCCGGCCTGGGCTGGACCATAGCCATCGCCGTCGTCGCCTGGATCATTGCCCTGCTGCTGGGCTCGATCCTGGGTGTGATGCGCACCGTGCCGAACCGGCTGGTGTCGGGCATCGCGACTTGCTACGTGGAACTCTTTCGTAATGTACCGCTGCTGGTGCAGCTGTTCATCTGGTACTTCCTGGTGCCGGACCTGCTTCCCGCCGACATGCAGGAATGGTACAAGCAGGACCTCAACCCGACCACCTCGGCCTACCTGAGCGTCGTCGTCTGCCTGGGCCTGTTCACTGCCGCACGGGTTTGCGAGCAGGTGCGCACCGGCATCCAGGCGCTGCCACGCGGCCAGGAAGCCGCCGCCCGCGCCATGGGCTTCAAGCTGCCGCAGATCTACTGGAACGTGCTGCTGCCCCAGGCCTACCGGATCATCATTCCACCGCTTACCTCGGAATTTCTCAACGTCTTCAAGAACTCCTCCGTGGCCTCGCTGATCGGCCTGATGGAGCTGCTCGCGCAGACCAAGCAGACCGCCGAGTTCTCGGCCAACCTGTTCGAAGCCTTTACCCTGGCGACGCTGATCTACTTCACCCTGAACATGAGCCTGATGCTGCTCATGCGCATGGTCGAGAAGAAAGTCGCGGTGCCCGGCCTGATCTCTGTGGGGGGTAAATAATGGAATTCGACTTCACAGGCATCATCCCGGCCATTCCCGGTTTGTGGAACGGCATGGTGATGACCCTCAAGCTGATGGCCCTGGGCGTCGTTGGCGGGATCATCCTGGGGACGATCCTGGCGCTGATGCGCCTGTCCCACAACAAGCTGGTCTCCAACATCGCTGGCGCCTACGTCAACTATTTCCGCTCGATCCCGTTGCTGCTGGTCATCACCTGGTTCTACCTGGCGGTGCCGTTCGTGCTGCGCTGGATCACCGGTGAAGACACGCCGATCGGCGCGTTCGGCTCTTGCGTCGTGGCGTTCATGATGTTCGAGGCGGCTTACTTCTGCGAAATCGTCCGGGCCGGCGTGCAGTCGATCCCCAAGGGCCAGATGGGCGCGGCACAGGCATTGGGCATGAACTATGGCCAGGTCATGCGCCTGATCATCCTGCCCCAGGCGTTTCGCAAGATGACCCCGCTGTTGCTGCAACAGAGCATCATCCTGTTTCAGGACACCTCGCTGGTCTACACCGTCGGCCTGGTGGACTTCCTCAATGCTTCGCGGGCCAATGGCGACATCATCGGCCGCTCCAATGAGTTCCTGATCATCGCAGGTCTCGTGTACTTCACAATCAGCTTTGCCGCCTCGCTGCTGGTCAAGCGTCTGCAAAAAAGGTTCGCCGTATGATCTCTATCAAGAACATCAACAAGTGGTATGGGGACTTCCAGGTACTGACCAATTGCAGCACCGAGGTCAGCAAGGGTGAGGTTGTGGTGGTGTGCGGGCCGTCGGGTTCGGGCAAGTCCACGCTGATCAAGTGCGTCAACGCGCTGGAGCCGTTCCAGAAAGGCGACATCGTGGTCGATGGCACCTCCATCGCCGACCCGAAGACCAACCTGCCGAAACTGCGTTCGCGGGTGGGCATGGTGTTCCAGCATTTCGAATTGTTCCCGCACCTGACCATCACCGAAAACCTGACCATCGCGCAGATCAAGGTGCTGGGCCGCAGCAAGGAAGAAGCCACCAAAAAAGGCCTGCAACTGCTTGAGCGCGTCGGCCTGTCCGCCCACGCCCACAAGCACCCGGGCCAGCTTTCCGGCGGCCAGCAACAGCGCGTGGCGATTGCCCGTGCGCTGGCGATGGACCCGGTGGTGATGCTGTTCGACGAACCGACCTCGGCCCTCGACCCGGAAATGGTCAACGAAGTGCTGGACGTGATGGTGCAACTGGCCCACGAAGGCATGACCATGATGTGCGTGACCCACGAAATGGGCTTCGCCCGCAAAGTGGCGAACCGGGTGATTTTCATGGACCAGGGCCAGATCATCGAGGATTGCGAGAAGGAAGAGTTCTTCGGCGACATCAGCGCCCGCTCCGAACGCGCGCAGCATTTCCTTGAGAAAATCCTGCAGCACTAAGCGTCGCCTTCTTTAGACGCGCTTGCCCTTGTGGCGAGGGAGCTTGCTCCCGCTGGGTCGCGTAGCGGCCCCAAATCCGGCAAATGCGATGTATCAGGCATACCGCATTAGCCGTTTTGCGACTGCTTCGCAGCCGAGCGGGAGCAAGCTCCCTCGCCACGGGACCGCGTTTGAAGGGCAATCGCCGCCTCACTGGTTGACCCAAGGCTTCTGTGATGAAATGCGACCCCACCCTCTATCGCGCCGCGCCGCCATCACTCGCCGTGAAACCCCGCCTGATCCGCCACCTGTTCCTGCCGCCGCTGGTCATTGCGCTGATGATCGGCCTGGGTTACCTCGGCTTCTGGATCAGCGAGCACTACGGCATTCGCGGCCTGGCCGAAAATGGCGAGCGCCAGCTGGAACTGCATGCCCGGGCGGTGGAAAGCGAGATCAGCAAATACACCTATCTGCCCAGCCTGCTCGAGCTTGAATCCAGCGTCTCGAAACTGCTCGACGACCCGACACCCGAGCACCGCAAGACCGTCAACGAATACCTCGAAGGCCTGAATCGGCGCAGCCGTAGCCGGGCCATCTATGTCATGGACACCACCGGCCGGGTGATGGCCACCAGCAACTGGCGCGACGTCGACAGTTACCTGGGCGAAGACCTGTCATTCCGCGCCTACTTCCAGAACGCCGTTCGCGGCCAGCCGGGACGCTTCTACGGCATCGGCAGCACCAACGGCGAGCCGGGCTACTACCTGGCCCATGGGCTGGAAGAAAGGGGCAAGATCATCGGCGTGGCCGTGGTCAAGGTGCGTCTCGAAGCCATGGAGGAACGCTGGCAGCGAGCACGCCTGGAAGCCTTCGTCAGCGACGAGAACGGCATCATCATCCTCTCCAGCGATCCAGCGCGACGGCTCAAGTCCGTACGGCCGCTGAGCGACGAAACCAAGGAACGCCTGGCCCGCAGCCTGCAATATTACTGGTTCCCACTGAACGAACTGATCCCCCTGGCCCGCGAGCAACTGGCCGAAGGCATGGAGAAGCTGACTTTCCCCGCCAATACCGAAATCGCCGCCGACCAGCAGGCCACCAGCTACCTCTCGCAAACCCGGCCATTGAGCGACACGCCGTGGAATTTCACCTTGCTCACCCCGCTTGAAGACCTGCGCCGCCAAGCGATCAACCAGGGCATCCTGGTGGCCGTGGCGTTTGCCCTGGTGGCCTTCCTGCTGATCGCCTGGAACGAGCGGCGCAAGGTCATTGCCACCCGCCTCGCCGCCCGCGAAGCGTTGCAGCAAGCCAACAACCAGCTCGAACGTCGGATTACCGAACGCACCACCGACCTGCGGGCCAGCAATGAGCGGCTCAAAGGCCAGATCCGCGAACGCCGGCAAGCGGAAGAGACCCTGCGCCGCGCCCAGGACGAACTGGTACAGGCCGGCAAGCTGGCGGCCATCGGCCAGATGTCCACCAGCATTGCCCATGAACTCAACCAGCCGCTGGCTGCGTTGCGCACGTTGTCCGGCAACACGGTGCGCTTCCTGGAGCGCGGCCAGCTGGACATTGCCAGCGCCAACCTCAGGACCATCAACGACCTGATCGATCGCATGGGCCGGATCACCGCCAGCCTGCGTGCCTTTGCCCGGCGCGGTGACGACAAAGGCCGGGCCAGCCTGGGCAAGGCCGTCGAGGCCGCGCTGCAATTGCTCGGGGCGCGTCTGGAAAAACTTGGCGTCCAGACACAGACAGCTTTCGAAGACGTCCAGCTGCAAATCGACCAGACACGTTTGGAGCAGATCCTGGTGAACCTGATTGGCAACGCCCTGGACGCGATGCAAGTCCAACCCGAGCCAAGACTGTGGCTCGCCGGTGAGATGAGCGATGGCAAATACCGCCTGCGGGTGCGCGATAACGGCCACGGCATCGATCCGCAGGCACGCAAGCATCTGTTCGAACCTTTCTTCACCACCAAGCCCGGCGAACAAGGCCTGGGCCTCGGCCTGACGCTTTCGGCGAGCCTGTGCGCCGCCGCGGGCGGGCACCTGGGCGTCGAGCACCCGGACGATGGTGGCACCACGTTTGTCCTCAGTTTACCGTTGGTAAGCCTTCCACCTGCCGAGCCGCTATGAACAACGACCTGAGCGTTCTGATCGTCGAAGACGACCCCCATGTCCTGTTGGGCTGCCAACAGGCCCTGACCCTGGAAGACATTCCCTGCGTGGGCGTGGGCAGCGCCGAAGAGGCCCTGGAACGGGTTGGCGATGATTTTGCAGGTATAGTCATCAGTGACATCCGGCTGCCGGGCATCGATGGGCTGGAACTGCTGACCCGGCTCAAGGCCCGCGACCGCAGCCTGCCAGTGGTGTTGATCACCGGCCACGGCGACATCTCCATGGCCGTCGGCGCCATGCAGAAAGGCGCCTACGACTTCATGGAAAAACCCTTCTCTCCCGAACGCCTGGTGGACGTCGCCCGCCGCGCCCTGGAGCAACGCAGCCTGGCCCGGGAAGTTTCAACGCTGCGCAGGAAACTGGCCGAACGCGATTCGCTGGAAGGCCGGATCATTGGCCGCTCGCCGGCCATGCAGCATTTGCGAGCGCTGATCGCCAACGTCGCCGACACCTCGGCCAACGTATTGATCGAGGGCGAAACCGGCACCGGCAAGGAGCTGGTCGCCCGCTGCCTGCATGATTTCAGCCGACGCCATGACAAACAGTTCGTCGCGCTGAACTGCGGGGGGCTGCCGGAAAACCTGTTCGAAAGCGAGATTTTCGGTCACGAGGCCAACGCCTTCACCGGTGCGGGCAAACGCCGGATCGGCAAGATCGAGCACGCCGATGGCGGCACGCTGTTTCTCGATGAAGTGGAAAGCATGCCCCTGCCCTTGCAGATCAAGCTGCTGCGGGTGTTGCAGGAACGCACCCTGGAGCGCCTGGGCTCGAACCAGAGCGTGGCCGTGGATTGTCGCGTGATCGCCGCCACCAAGTCCGACCTCGACGAAATGGGCCGGGCCGGGCAGTTCCGCAGCGACCTGTATTACCGCCTCAACGTGGTCACCCTGGAACTGCCGCCCCTGCGCGAACGGCGCGAGGACATCCTGCAACTGTTCGAGCATTTCCTCCAGCAATCGTCCCTGCGCTTCGACCGCACAGTGCCGGAGCTGGACAACCAGACCCTGTCGAACCTGATGAGCCACGACTGGCCGGGCAACGTACGGGAACTGCGCAACGTCGCCGAGCGTTATGCCCTCGGCCTGCCGGCTTTCAAGAAGTCCGGTGCCAGCGCGGGCAGCCAGGGCCTGGCTTTCGCCGAAGCGGTGGAAGCCTTCGAGCGCAACCTGCTGGTGGACGCATTGCAACGCAGCGGCGGCAACCTGACCCAGGCCAGCCAGGAACTGGGCATGGCCAAGACCACGCTGTTCGACAAAGTCAAAAAATATGGCTTGAGCCACTGACCGGGGACGCGAACCTGTGGATCTGATTTTCAAGGCGGCGCTTGGCGCAGCCGTAGTGGTCATCCTGGCGATGCTCGCCAAGACCAGGAATTATTACATTGCCGGGCTGGTGCCGCTGTTTCCGACGTTCGCCCTGATCGCCCACTACATTGTCGGCAAGGGCCGCTCGGTGGACGACCTGAAGACCACCATCGTGTTCGGCATGTGGTCGATCATTCCGTACTTCATCTATCTTGCGACGCTGTACGTGATGGTCGACCGCATGCGCCTCGAAGCCTCATTGGCCATAGCAGCCGTCGCCTGGCTGATGGCGGCGACGGTGCTGGTCAGCGTCTGGGTGCGGCTTCACGGCTGATCCCCGCGATCAATAGCCGACGGTAAACCGCGTCCGTGAAAACTGCGGCGTTTCGATTTCATCGATCATCGCAATGGCGTAGTCGGCAAAGCTGATCCAACTGCGTCCGGCCTGGTCGAACAGCAGGTGATCCTTGCCGACACGGAACTGCCCGGTGCGCTCGGTTTCGACGAACTCCGCCGAGGGCGAGAGGAAAGTCCAATCCAGGTCCTGTTCCTTGCGCAACACGTCGAGGAACAATGCACCGGCGCTGGCTTCGGCCAGGTATTCCTCCGGGAAGCCCTCGCTGTCGATCACACGGCTGTTATCCGGCAGCAACAACGAACCGGCACCGCCCACCACCAGCAAGCGGTTGACCCCGGTGGCTTTCACCGGTGCGATGACCTTATCGGCCGGCACGGTGGCAAAATGCGCAGCGCTGATTACCACGTCATGGCCGGTGACTGCTGCGGTCAACGCCTCGCTTTCCAGTACGTCCAGTTGCTTGCTGACCACGCCGGCCCGCTCGCCGATCTTGGTCGTATTGCGGGCAATGGCCGTCACGCTGTGACCGCGTCGCAGGGCCTCTTCCAACAGCTGGCTGCCGGCCCGGCCGGTGGCGCCAATGATTGCGATTTTGCTCATGAGATTCTCCTATGGTTATTCGTAGGGATTACTTCAACGCGTCTTGGAGCCATGAACACATTCGTGGCGAGGGAGCTTGCTCCCGCTCGGCTGCGAAGCAGTCGCAAAAAGGTTCATGCGGTGTGCCAGGTACAACTCATTTGCTGGTATGGGGGCTACTGCGCAGCCCAGCGGGAGCAAGCTCCCTGGTGCCACAAAAGCCCCGATCAAAGGTTGAGGGTCACCACTTCATCTCGCCCTTCGCGACCTTGGCGCTGAGTTCCAGGGAGCTGTCCTCCCCCAGGTTGGGATAGCGTTGTTTCATCGCGGCGATCAGCGCAGCGGAATCCTTGGCCTTGGCGGTCTCCTCGTCGAAGGCCTTGATGTAGTCGGCGGTGAAGCGCACCGGCGCCAGGGAGCGGGCACTTTCACCCAGGTAATGGCCGGGGATCACCGTGGCCGGTTGCAGTTTTTCAATGCCCGCCAGCGTCGCCAGCCAGTCCTTGTGGGATTGCGCCGTCTGGGTATCGGCCATCCAGACGTGAATGTTTTCTGCCACCACCACGCCGCCAACCACTGCCTTGATCGATGGAATCCAGACAAAGCTGCGGTCCGGTTGCGGGCCGTCGAGGCCGATGATCTGCAAGCGCTTGCCCTCCAGCGTCAGGCTGTCGCCCTTGAGTACCTGGGGCACGAGAGTCTTGGCCGGTGCATCGGCCTTCAGGATCGGCCCCCAGTATTTCAACTTGCCGTCGGCGGTGTGCTGGATGTGCTCGACGGTCGCTGCCGACGCGAGCACCTTGGCTTCAGGGAACGCTGAGGTCAGGGTCTCGAGGCCGAAATAGTAGTCCGGATCGCCGTGGCTGATGTAAATCGTGGTCAGCCGTTTGCCGCTGGCGCGGATTTTCTCCACGACCTCCTCGGCCTGGGCCTTGCCAAACTGGGCGTCCACCAGGATTGCCTCCTTGTCGCCGCTGACCAGAACCGAAGTCACCGGAAAAATCGCCGCGGCGCCGGGGTTATAGACATTGAGCGTCAAGTCGCCCGCCCAGGCCTGGGCGGTGAAGGCCAAGGCGGCGGTCGCCAGCAGCAGGCGTTTGATTGGGGTGAATCCGGTCATGTTGTGCTCCGTCGTCCAAGGGTCCGCAAGGGAATGGACAGAGCTTAGTTGCCTGACTCGATACAAAAAATGCGATGCTGGGACATAGTTTGTTTCTAAAAGCGGGCAGATCATGGATCGTCTACAAGCAATGCGGGTGTTCGTAACCGTGGTGGACCTCGGCAGCCAATCGGCGGCGGCCGAGCACCTGGATCTGTCGCGACCGGTGGTGTCGCGCTACCTGGCGGAGCTGGAAGACTGGGTCGGTGCTCGGCTCATGCACCGCACCACGCGCAAACTGAGCCTGACGGCCGCCGGCTCGGAGATTCTGCCGCGCTGCCGACAGATGCTCGAACTGTCCGGCGACATTCAAGCCGCCGTGAGCACGCCGGAAGACGCGCCCCGGGGCATGCTGCGCATCACCGCCAGCCCGTCATTCGGCCAGTCCCAGCTGGCGTCAGCCATGGCCGAGTTCGTCAAGCGCTACCCGGGGGTAAGCGTCGACCTGCAGATGTTCGATCGCACGGTGAACCTGGTGGATGAGCGCATCGACCTGGCGATCCGCATGAGCAACGATCTCGATCCCAACCTGATCGCCCGGCGCCTCACGGTGTGCCGCTCGGTGATCTGCGCCTCGCCCCGTTACCTGCGCGAGCAGCCGACACCGCAACGGGTGGAGGACTTGGGCCGGCACAACTGCCTGACCCATTCCTACGTTGGCAAGAGCTTGTGGCATTTCGAGCAGGACGGCGAACAGATCGCGGTGCCGGTGCAGGGCAACATCAGCGCCAACGAGGCCAGCACGCTGCTCCAGGCAACGATCGCCGGCGCTGGCGTGGCGATGCTGCCCAGCTACCAGGCCGGCCCTTATCTGCGCAGCGGTGAACTGGTGCGCCTGCTGGCCCACGCCGAACCGCGGCTGATGAACATGTATGCGGTGTATGCATCGCGCAAGCACATGCCCTCGGCGCTGCGTTGCCTGGTGGATTTTCTGGTGCTGAAGTTTCCCGAGACGCCTGAGTGGGATGACGAGCTATAAGCAACAGTAGACTCACCAAATCCCCCTGTGGGAGCGGGCTTGCTCGCGATAGCGGTGGGCCAGCCGAATAAAGTGCAACTGATCCGCTGCCATCGCGAGCAAGCTCGCTCCCACAAGGGGATTGAGTACTCTCCGGGATTTCACCAAAACCCCGGCCCAAGGCATACTTGCCACCCTTCGTAATCCAGAACCCGAAACCGTCCCATGCGCATCCACGTCAGTTTCATCGACCGCGTCGGCATCACCCAGGAAGTCCTGGCTTTGCTCGGCGGGCGCAATTTGAACCTGGATGCGGTGGAGATGGTGCCGCCCAACGTCTACATCGATGCCCCGACCCTCAGCCCGCAGGTGCTCGACGAACTGCGCGAGGCACTGTTCAGCGTGCGCGGCGTGCAGGCGGTCACCGTGGTGGACATTCTCCCGGGGCAACGCCGGCACTTGCAGCTCGATGCCTTGCTCGCCGCCATGACTGACCCGGTGCTGGCCCTCGACAGCGCCGGCAAGGTGCTGCTCGCCAACCCAGCACTGATCGCCTTGTACGGTCGGGAACCGGCCGGGGAAAGCGTGGCCGAGCTGTTCGGCGACGCGGCGCTGCTGGACGCCCTGCTTGAGAACGGCTTTCGCCTGCCGCTGCGGGAAATCACCCTCAACGGCCAGACCTTGTTGCTGGACGCCACGCCCATTACCGATGCCGGGGCGCTGCTGACGCTTTATCAGCCAAACCGCATCGGCGAACGCCTGTCGGCGCTGCATCACGACCACGCCGAGGGTTTCGATGCGCTGCTGGGCGAATCCCCGGCGATCCGCACGCTCAAGGCCCGGGCCCAGCGCGTCGCGGCCCTGGATGCGCCGCTGCTGATCCAGGGCGAGACCGGTACCGGCAAGGAACTGGTGGCCCGCGCCTGCCACGCCATCAGCGCCCGCCACGGTGCGCCATTCCTGGCCCTGAACTGCGCCGCGCTGCCGGAGAACCTCGCCGAAAGCGAACTGTTCGGCTATGCCCCCGGCGCCTTCACCGGCGCCCAGCGCGGCGGCAAGCCGGGGCTGATGGAACTGGCGAACCAGGGCACGGTGTTTCTCGATGAAATCGGCGAGATGTCGCCGTACCTGCAGGCCAAGCTGCTGCGTTTCCTCAATGACGGCAGCTTTCGCCGTGTGGGTGGCGATCGGGAGATCAAGGTCAATGTGCGAATCCTCAGCGCCACCCACCGCAACCTGGAGAAAATGGTCAGCGAAGGCTCGTTCCGCGAAGACTTGTTCTACCGCCTGAACGTGCTCAACGTCGAAGTCCCGCCGCTGCGCGAACGCGGCCAGGACATCCTGCTGCTGGCGCGTTATTTCATGCAGCAGGCCTGCGCGCAGATCCAGCGCCCGGTCTGCCGGTTGGCCCCCGGCACCTATCCGGCATTGCTGGGCAATCGCTGGCCGGGCAATGTGCGGCAACTGCAGAACGTGATCTTCCGCGCCGCCGCCATCTGCGAAAGCAGTTTGGTGGACATCGGCGACCTCGACATCGCCGGCACCTCCGTGGCGCGCCAGGGCGATGTGGAAGTCGAAAGCCTGGAGCAGGCCGTCGAAGCGTTCGAGAAACAATTGCTCGAATCGCTGTATGCCAACTACCCCTCTACTCGCCAGTTGGCCAGCCGCCTGCAGACCTCCCATACCGCGATTGCCCATCGGTTGCGCAAGTACGGTATTTCCAACAAACCATAAGCCCAGCGCACCACATCCCCTTGTGGGAGCGAGCCTGCTCGCGAATACGGTGCATCAACCGGCATTGATGTTGACTGACACACCGCTTTCGCGAGCAGGCTCGCTCCCACAGAGGTTCTGTGGTCGAGAATCGCATCAAAAACGACCTCTACCTGTACTGAAAGCGCTACAGCGGAACGATATCGATACACCTCGCGCTAACCTGCACTGTGCAATGCTTTGATCCCACAACAATTTTTCCCAGGCGCCACGCTGTAGCGATTTCGCTACAGCACAACCTGCCGAGCATGCTGTAAAACCCGCCAGTCCATTGATAAACAAAGACTTTTAAACATTGGCCGCATTCTTGCTATGGGTATAACCATTCGGCCGGGCCAAGCCCCGCGCCTTTCTTCGCGTCCACCAGACGAAATCTGGCCCCAGGAGTTTCCATGAGCGAGTTGCGTTTTACTGAAGATCACGAATGGCTGCGCACCGAAGCAGACGGCAGCGTCACCGTAGGCATTACCGCCTTCGCGCAGAACGCATTGGGCGACGTGGTTTTTGTGCAACTGCCTGAATTGCAGTCCTACGCCAAGGGCGACGAAGCCTCCACGGTTGAATCGGTGAAAGCCGCCAGCGGTGTGTACATGCCCCTCGATGGTGAAGTACTTGAAGTGAACGACAAGCTCGGCGACAGCCCGGAACTGGTCAACGAAGATCCGCTGGGCGACGGCTGGTTCTTTCGCTTTAAACCGACCGACGCCGACGCAGTGGCTAAGCTGTTGGATCAAGACGCCTACGATCGCCTGATCAAAGCCAACGCCGAAGCCTGAGGAGCCACGACATGACCGTAAATCTCGGCACCGCCAACGAATTCATCGCCCGTCATATCGGCCCTCGGGCCAGCGACGAGCAAGCCATGCTCGAGCGCCTGGGTTTCGACTCCCTGGAAGCCCTGAGCGCCAGCGTCA
Organism: Pseudomonas sp. R3-56; assembly: GCF_051132075.1. Lineage (NCBI taxonomy): Bacteria > Pseudomonadati > Pseudomonadota > Gammaproteobacteria > Pseudomonadales > Pseudomonadaceae > Pseudomonas > Pseudomonas sp. R3-56. The sequence continues at coordinate 4,860,949 of NZ_CP071657.1, forward strand.
TCCCGGAAAGCATCAAGGGCACCAGTGTGCTGGACATGGGCGACGGCCAGAGCGAAGCCGATGCACTGGCCTCGATCAAGGCCATCGCCGGCAAGAACCAGCTATTCAAGACCTACATCGGCCAGGGTTACTACAACTGCCACACCCCGGCGCCGATCCTGCGCAACCTGCTGGAAAACCCGGCCTGGTACACCGCTTACACGCCGTACCAGCCGGAAATTTCCCAGGGCCGTCTCGAAGCGCTGCTGAATTTCCAGACCTTGATCAGCGACCTCACCGGCCTGCCGATCGCCAACGCCTCGCTGCTCGACGAAGCCACCGCCGCTGCGGAAGCCATGACCTTCTGCAAACGCCTGAGCAAGAACAAGGGCAGCAATGCCTTCTTCGCCTCTCGCCATTGCCACCCGCAGACCCTCGACGTGCTGCGCACCCGTGCCGAACCCCTGGGTATCGACGTGGTGGTCGGTGATGAACGCGAACTGAGCGACGTCAGCGGCTTTTTTGGCGCACTCTTGCAATACCCGGCCAGCAACGGTGACCTGTTCGACTATAGCGAGCTGACCGAACGTTTCCACGCCGCCAATGCCCTGGTGGCCGTCGCGGCTGACCTGCTGGCCCTGACGCTGCTGACCGCACCCGGTGAATTCGGTGCAGACGTGGCCATCGGCAGCGCCCAGCGCTTCGGCGTGCCACTGGGTTTCGGCGGCCCGCACGCGGCGTATTTCTCCACCAAGGATGCGTTCAAGCGCGACATGCCGGGCCGTCTGGTCGGCGTGTCCGTAGACCGTTTCGGCAAGCCTGCCCTGCGCCTGGCGATGCAGACCCGCGAGCAACACATCCGCCGCGAGAAAGCCACCAGCAATATCTGCACCGCCCAGGTGCTGCTTGCCAACATCGCCAGCATGTACGCTGTGTATCACGGTCCCAAAGGCCTGGTGCAGATTGCCAACCGCATCCACCACCTGACCGCGATCCTCGCCAAGGGCCTGGGCGCGCTGGGCCTGAGCGTCGAGCAAGAGAGCTTCTTCGACACCCTGACCCTGCACACCGGCGCACAGACTGCCGCCCTGCACGACAAGGCCCACGCTCAACGCATCAACCTGCGCGCGGTGGATGCAGAGCGCCTGGGCCTGTCCCTGGACGAGACCACCAGCCAGGCTGATATCGAGGCATTGTGGAGCCTGTTGGCCGACGGCAAGGCCCTGCCGGACTTTGCCGCCCTCGCCGCCAGCGTGCAAAGCCGCATCCCGGCCGAACTGGTGCGCCAGTCGGCGATCCTCAGCCACCCGGTGTTCAACCGCTACCATTCCGAAACCGAGCTGATGCGTTACCTGCGCAAGCTCGCCGACAAGGACCTGGCCCTGGATCGCACCATGATCCCGCTGGGTTCCTGCACGATGAAACTCAACGCCGCCAGCGAAATGATCCCGGTGACCTGGGCCGAATTCGGCGCCCTGCACCCGTTCGCCCCGGCCGAGCAGAGCGCCGGCTACCAGCAATTGACCGACGAGCTGGAAGCGATGCTCTGCGCCGCCACCGGCTATGACGCGGTGTCGCTGCAACCCAACGCCGGTTCCCAAGGTGAGTACGCTGGCCTGCTGGCAATCCGCGCCTACCACCAGAGCCGTGGCGAAGACCGTCGCGACATCTGCCTGATCCCGTCCTCCGCCCACGGCACCAACCCGGCCACCGCCAACATGGCCGGCATGCGCGTGGTCGTGACCGCGTGCGATGCCCGTGGCAACGTCGACATCGAAGACCTGCGTGCCAAGGCCATCGAACACCGCGAACACCTCGCCGCGCTGATGATCACCTACCCGTCCACCCACGGCGTGTTCGAAGAAGGCATCCGCGAAATCTGCGGCATCATTCATGACAATGGCGGCCAGGTGTACATCGACGGCGCCAACATGAACGCCATGGTCGGCCTTTGCGCCCCAGGCAAGTTCGGCGGCGACGTGTCGCACCTGAACCTGCACAAGACCTTCTGCATCCCTCACGGCGGTGGCGGCCCGGGCGTCGGCCCGATCGGCGTCAAGTCGCACCTGGCACCGTTCCTGCCGGGCCATGCGAACATGGAGCGCAAGGAAGGCGCGGTGTGCGCGGCGCCGTTCGGCAGTGCGAGCATTTTGCCGATCACCTGGATGTACATCCGCATGATGGGCGGCGCCGGCCTCAAGCGCGCCTCGCAACTGGCGATCCTCAACGCCAACTACATCGCCCGTCGCCTGGAAGAGCACTACCCGGTGCTCTACTCCGGCAGCAATGGCCTGGTAGCCCACGAATGCATCCTCGATTTGCGTCCGCTCAAGGACAGCAGCGGCATCAGCGTCGATGACGTCGCCAAGCGCCTGATCGACTTCGGCTTCCACGCCCCGACCATGTCGTTCCCGGTGGCCGGCACATTGATGATCGAGCCGACCGAAAGCGAATCCAAGGAAGAACTGGACCGCTTCTGCGACGCCATGATCTGCATCCGCGAAGAAATCCGCGCGGTGGAAAACGGCAGCCTCGACAAAGACGACAACCCACTGAAAAACGCCCCGCACACCGCGGCGGAACTCGTCGGCGAGTGGACTCACCCCTACAGCCGCGAACAGGCCGTTTACCCGGTGGCGTCGTTGATCGAAGGCAAATACTGGCCGCCGGTGGGCCGGGTCGACAACGTGTTCGGCGACCGCAACCTGGTCTGCGCCTGCCCGTCGATCGAAAGCTACGCTTGACCATGAAGGGGCGGGCTAGCTCGCCCCTCTTTCAATAACACCGCCTATCCCTTGTGGGAGCGGGCTTGCTCGCGAAGGCGGTGTATCAGTCAACATCTATCTGGCTGACACACCGCCTTCGCGAGCAAGCCCGCTCCCACAAGGGGATCTACGCCAATCTCGAACTCATAAAAAGAAACCGGAGAAACACCATGTCGTTAAGCGTGTTCGACCTGTTCAAGATCGGCATCGGCCCTTCCAGCTCCCACACGGTTGGCCCGATGCGTGCCGCGGCCCGGTTCGTCGAGGGGCTGCGCCGTGATGACCTGCTCAAGACCACTGCCAGCGTCAAAGTCGAGCTGTATGGCTCCCTCGGTGCCACCGGCAAGGGCCATGGCAGTGACAAAGCCGTGCTGCTGGGCCTGGAAGGCGAGCACCCGGATACCGTGGACACCGAAACGGTATCCGCCCGGCTCCAGGAGATTCGCAGCAGCGGTCGCCTGAACCTGCTCGGCGAACACCCCATCGAATTCAACGAAAAGCTGCACCTGGCGATGATTCGTAAACCGTTGGCCTTCCACCCCAACGGCATGATCTTCCGTGCCTTCGACGCCGCCGGGCTGCAGGTACGCAGCCGCGAGTACTACTCGGTAGGCGGCGGCTTTGTGGTGGACGAAGGCGCCGCCGGTGCCGACCGTATCGTCGAGGATGCAACGCCCCTGACCTTCCCGTTCAAAAGCGCCAAGGACCTGCTCGCCCATTGCACCACTTACGGCCTGTCCATCAGCCAGGTGATGCTGACCAACGAAAGTGCCTGGCGCCCCGAAGCCGAAACCCGCGCCGGCCTGCTGAAGATCTGGCAGGTCATGCAGGATTGCGTAGCGGCCGGCTGTCGCAATGAAGGGATCCTGCCGGGCGGGCTGAAGGTCAAGCGACGGGCCGCCGCGCTGCATCGCCAGCTGTGCAAGAACCCCGAAGCGGCATTGCGTGATCCGTTGTCCGTGCTCGACTGGGTCAACCTGTATGCCTTGGCCGTCAACGAAGAAAACGCCTACGGCGGACGCGTTGTCACCGCGCCGACCAATGGCGCGGCAGGCATCGTTCCGGCCGTGCTGCATTACTACATGCGCTTCATTCCCGGGGCCAACGAGGATGGCGTGGTGCGGTTCCTGCTGACGGCCGCCGCCATTGGCATCCTCTACAAGGAAAACGCTTCCATTTCCGGCGCCGAGGTCGGCTGCCAGGGCGAAGTCGGCGTGGCCTGTTCCATGGCGGCCGGCGCTCTGTGCGAAGTCTTGGGCGGCACCGTGCAACAAGTGGAAAACGCCGCCGAAATCGGCATGGAACACAACCTCGGCCTGACCTGCGACCCCATTGGCGGCCTCGTCCAGGTGCCCTGCATCGAGCGCAACGCCATGGGCTCGGTGAAAGCCATCAACGCGGTGCGCATGGCCATGCGCGGCGACGGGCATCACTTCGTCTCCCTCGACAAAGTCATCCGCACCATGCGCCAGACCGGCGCCGACATGAAAAGCAAATACAAGGAGACCGCCCGCGGCGGTCTGGCGGTCAACATCATCGAATGCTGATGCGCGCCACTTTCATTTTCCAGGAGCTGATATGTCCACCGAACAATTGTTGAAAACCCCGCTGCACGCGCTGCACCTTGAGCTGGGCGCGCGCATGGTGCCATTTGCCGGCTACGACATGCCCGTGCAATACCCGCTGGGCGTCATGAAAGAACACCAGCACACCCGTGATCAGGCCGGGCTGTTCGATGTGTCCCACATGGGCCAGATCCGCCTGACCGGCGCCGATGCCGCCAAAGCCCTGGAGACACTGGTGCCGGTGGACATCATCGACCTGCCGGTGGGCATGCAGCGCTACGCCATGTTCACCAACGATAACGGCGGCATCCTTGACGACCTGATGGTCGCCAACCTGGGCAATGACGAACTGATCCTGGTGATCAACGCCGCCTGCAAGCATCAGGACCTGGCCCACCTGCAAGCGAAAATCGGCGACCGGTGCAGCATCGAACCGCTGTTCGAAGCCCGCGCCCTGCTCGCCCTGCAAGGCCCGGCCGCCGTCAGCGTACTCGCGCGCCGGGCGCCGGACGTGGCGAAAATGACCTTCATGCAGTTCCAGCGCGTGACGCTGCTGGGCGTGGATTGTTTTGTCAGCCGTTCGGGCTACACCGGCGAAGACGGTTTCGAAATTTCCGTGCCAGCCGCCGACGCAGAGAAACTCGCCCGCGCCCTGCTGGCCGAACCGGAAGTCGCGGCCATTGGCCTCGGTGCCCGCGACTCCCTGCGCCTGGAGGCCGGCCTGTGCCTTTACGGCCACGACATGAACACCGCGACCACGCCGATCGAAGCCAGCCTGCTCTGGGCCATTTCCAAAGTACGCCGTGCCGACGGTGCCCGCGCCGGTGGGTTCCCCGGGGCTGAGACCATCTTCGCCCAACAACAGAGCGGCGTCAGCCGCAAACGCGTCGGCCTGCTGCCCCAGGAACGCACACCGGTGCGCGAAGGCGCGGAGATCGTCAACGAAGCTGGCGAGACCATCGGCACCGTATGCAGCGGCGGTTTCGGCCCGACGCTGGGCGGTCCGTTGGCCATGGGCTATCTGGACAGCGCCCAAATGGCATTGAATACACCGGTCTGGGCCATTGTGCGTGGGAAAAAGGTGCCCATGCTTGTAAGCAAAATGCCATTTGTTGCACAGCGCTACTACCGCGGTTGATTGGCTGTTTCTATAAGTAACGCGGTTGCGTTAAACGTGCACTAATGTGTAACGCAACCGCCATAAAAAGGTGCATGTTTGATATTCAACCGGGCTTATAACGTCGCGGAACTATTGGACTAGCCTTTCGAATAAGCCTTCCCCAGCGAAACATCTAAATCGCCAGCAAGCTGAGCAAATCCGGGCCCCTTGAGGGGGGTTGTTTTTTCATCGGAAGTTGGCGTAGAGTTTCGTCACTGTGTTTGCATGGGTCGCTTGGATCGTGACCTGGGCAGTAGCCTACGAAGTTAGCTACATCCCGTTCGACGTCATCTTACTTTCCTGCAACCCAGCCCCAGTACTCTTTCGCGTTGAAAGAGGCTGTCATTAATTTAGCGTCAAGGAAATAAGAAAATGGCTGATCGTCAGAGCGGTACCGTCAAGTGGTTCAACGACGAAAAAGGTTTTGGTTTCATCACCCCTGAAAGCGGTCCGGACCTGTTCGTGCACTTCCGCGCCATCCAGGGCAACGGCTTCAAGAGCCTGAAAGAAGGCCAGAAAGTCACTTTCGTCGCTGTGCAGGGCCAGAAAGGCATGCAGGCTGACGAGGTTCAAGCCGAGGCCTGAGGCTTTCGCAAACTAAAAAGCCCCTGATTGATATCAGGGGCTTTTTTATGGGCGCAAATCCGTAAAATGGCTTCTTTTTTCAGCCGAGGCCGTCATGCCGAAACACCTGCTCACTCCCCAGGGCGATTTTCCACCCGTCGGCCTGGGCCGTCGCCTGGCAGCGATGTTTTATGACTTCCTGCTGTGCACGGCACTGCTGATCGTGACCGGCGGCGTCTACAAGATGATCCAGATGGCGATCATCGGCGAAGAAAAGATGCGCGCCCTCACCGACGCCGGAGCATTGGACGGTGACCCGCTGCTGTCCACCGTATTGCTCTTCGTGCTGTTCGGTTTCTTCGCCAAGTTCTGGACCCACAACGGCCAGACCCTGGGCATGCAAGTCTGGTGTATTCGCGTGCAGAATGCCGACGGCACCGCCATCAGCCTGTGGCAGGCGCTGTTGCGGTTCGTGGTGTCGATTGCGTCGTTGCTGTTGCTGGGGCTGGGCTTTATCTGGGCGCTGTTCGACAAGCGCAAGCGCGGCTGGCATGACATCTACTCGGATACGCAACTGGTGCGGATTCCCAAGAAAACCAAGTAAAGGAACAACCACTGGTCTCGTGGCGAGGGAGCTTGCTCCCGCTCGGCTGCGCAGCAGTCGTAAAAGGCCTGTTTGGTTTATCTGAAGATATGCGGTGCTGGCAGGAGGGGGCTGCTTCGCAGCCCAGCGGGAGCAAGCTCCCTCGCCACGAAGGTTTCTCAGGTCTCAATACCTCTCAAAGCTTCAAGCCCTTCAGAGGTCTCAAGACTCCCGGAATCAGGCATTCCCCGCCAATTTCATCCGCGCTGCCTGGGTGAAGTCCAGCATGCGCTTGAGCGGGCGGATCGCCTGGGGGATCAAGGCCGGGTCGACGAGGATCTCGTTGCTGCCGTCCTTCAGCGCCTGGAGTGTGCGCTCCAGGGTGTTCATCGCCATCCACGGGCAATGCGCGCAACTGCGGCACGCCGCGCCGTTGCCGGCCGTGGGAGCTTCGATGAAGACTTTGTCGGGGCACAGCTGCTGCATCTTGTAGAAGATGCCGCGGTCGGTGGCGACGATCAGCGTCTTGTTCGGCAAGCTTTGCGCCGCAGCGATCAACTGACTGGTGGAGCCCACGGCATCCGCCAGCTCGATCACCGAGGTCGGCGACTCCGGGTGCACCAGGATCGCGGCGTCCGGGTACAGCGCCTTCATGTCTTCCAGTTGCTTGGACTTGAACTCTTCGTGGACGATGCAGGCACCGTCCCAGAGCAGCATGTCGGCGCCGGTCTTGCGCTGGATGTAGGTCCCCAGGTGCTTGTCCGGGCCCCAGATGATCGTCTCGCCGTTGTCCATCAGGCTCTCGACGATCTCCAGTGCGCAGCTGGACGTCACGACCCAGTCGGCCCGGGCCTTTACCGCCGCCGAAGTGTTGGCGTAGACCACCACGGTGCGCTCCGGATGCTGGTCGCAGAACGCCGAGAACTCATCCACCGGGCAGCCCAGGTCCAAGGAGCAGGTGGCTTCCAGGGTCGGCATCAGCACGCGTTTTTCAGGGTTGAGGATCTTCGCGGTCTCGCCCATGAACTTGACCCCGGCCACCACCACAGTCTTGGCCGGATGGGCGTTGCCGAAGCGGGCCATTTCCAGGGAGTCGGAAACACAGCCCCCGGTCTCCTCGGCCAGGGCCTGGATGATCGGGTCACAGTAAAAATGCGCAACCAGCACCGCGTCCTGAGCCTTGAGCTCGGCGGCGATGGCGGCGCGGTACCAGGCTTCTTGCTCGGCCGTCAGCGGCTTGGGCTGCTTGGCATCGAGGTGGGCCTGGACCAGAAGGCGTTCGGAAATCTGCGTCATGTTCGCAAGACCTATGGGCGCGTTTTGCGCGAAAGTCGAGTATACACCCGGCTCCGGACCACTCGGGTACCGCCGGGAAAGTGGGTATCAATCAGGCACGGGACAGCATGAAGCCGGCAAGGCTACAGAATATCCCGCCGTTGCAAAAGATCATTCTGACCTGTGCCCGGCCACTGCAACGCACCCGTTCCCTCGTGGTGCCAAGCTGACTGAAATGTAATCACCCGCCGCGTCCGGCTGTGTCATCTTCTTTTCAACCCGCACAGGGGCCAGCTCCTGTGCCTGCTTTGAATCGAGCGATGGATTTTCAAACGTCATGCAATCGAAAACTTCCCGGCGAACCTTCGTCAAGGGCCTGACTGCCGGCGGCATCCTTGGTGGCCTGGGCTTGTGGCGCTCGCCCGTCTGGGCGATTGCCAGCCCGGGCCAGCCCAACGTACTGAGCGGCACCGAATTCGACCTGTTCATCGGCGAAAGCCCGGTCAATTTCACCGGCAACCCGCGCACCGCCCAGACCATCAACGGCGGTATCCCCGGCCCGTTGCTGCGCTGGCGGGAGGGCGACACCGTGACCTTGCGCGTACGCAATCGCCTGCAAGACAGCACTTCGATTCATTGGCACGGCATCCTCCTGCCGGCCAACATGGACGGCGTCCCCGGGCTGAGCTTCAAAGGCATCGAGCCCGGCGGTCTGTATGTCTACCAGTTCAAGGTCCGGCAGAACGGCACCTACTGGTACCACAGCCATTCCGGCTTCCAGGAGCAATCCGGGGTCTATGGCCCGCTGGTCATAGACGCCAGGGAACCCGAGCCTTTCCAGTATGAGCGGGACTACGTGGTCATGCTCACCGACTGGAGCGATGAGGACCCTACCCAAATCATCCGCAAGCTGAAGAAACAATCGGACTACTACAACTACAACAAACGCACGGTCGGCGACTTCATCGACGATGTCGGCAAGAACGGCTGGGCTGCCACCGTGGCCGATCGCAAGATGTGGGCCGAGATGAAGATGAATCCCACCGACCTTGCCGACGTCAGTGGCGCCACCTACACCTATCTCATGAACGGCCAGGCACCGGACACGAACTGGACCGGCCTGTTCAAGCCGGGTGAACGCATCCGCTTGCGTTTCATCAATGGCTCGTCGATGACCTATTTCGATGTGCGTATCCCCGGCCTGAAAATGACCGTCGTGGCCTCTGATGGCCAGTACGTCAAACCGGTGAGCGTCGATGAGTTCCGAATCGCCGTGGCGGAAACCTACGACGTCATCATCGAGCCGACGCAGCAAGCCTACACCCTGTTCGCCCAGTCCATGGACCGCACCGGCTACGCCCGCGGCACCCTCGCGACCCGGGCCGGATTGGCGGCGCCGGTACCGCCCCTGGACCCTCGGCCACTGGTGACCATGGACGACATGGGCATGGCCGGCATGGATCACGGATCAATGCGGGGCATGGACCATAGCCAGATGCAGGGCATGGATGACATGACCGGCATGGACCACGGCACCATGCCAGGTATGGGCGGGATGCAAACCCATCCCGAAACGGAGAACGACAATCCGTTGGTTGACATGCAGGCCATGAGCGTCAAACCCAAGCTCGACGACCCAGGCATGGGCCTGCGCAACAATGGCCGCAAAGTGCTGACCTACGCGGACCTGCGCAGCACCTTTGCCGACCCCGACGGCCGCGAGCCGGGCCGCACGATCGAGCTGCACCTGACCGGGCACATGGAAAAATTCGTCTGGTCGTTCAACGGCGTGAAGTTCAGCGACGCCGCGCCGCTGCTGCTCAAGTACGGCGAGCGCCTGCGCATCGTCTTGATCAACGACACCATGATGACCCACCCCATCCACCTGCACGGCATGTGGAGCGACCTGGAAGACGAAAACGGCCAGTTCATGGTGCGCAAGCACACCATCGACGTACCGCCCGGTTCCAGGCGCAGCTATCGAGTGACCGCCGACGCGCTTGGCCGCTGGGCCTATCACTGCCACCTGCTGTTTCACATGGAAATGGGCATGTTCCGCGAAGTCCGGGTGCAGGAATGAGGAGCCGACCATGATCAGCCTGTTTAAATCCCCCACCCTGCCCGTGGCTGTGCTTGCCCTCGGCACCAGCCTGTCAGCCTGGGCAGCAAGCGACACAATGCACGGCATGGATCACAGCCAGATGCCGGGTATGGACCACAGCCAGATGCAAGGCATGGACTCGATGCAGGGCATGGATTCCATGCAAGCCGCGCCCACCAGCAGTCGCACACCGATCCCTGAACTGACCGCAGCTGACCGCGCCGCCGTCTATGAAGACCATGGCGGCCACGCGGTGCACGACAGCGCCATCAACTCGTTCTTCCTGATCGACCAGCTGGAGTGGCAAGACGCCGATGACGGCAGCGCCCTTAGCTGGGATGCCTCCGGCTGGATCGGCGGCGACATCGACCGCTTGTGGCTGCGCTCCGAAGGCGAGCGCACCCATGGCAAGACCGAAGAAGCCGAACTCCAGGCCCTCTGGGGCCATGCCATCAGCCCTTGGTGGGATGTGGTGGCCGGCGTGCGCCAGGACTTCAAGCCAGGCGACTCACAGACCTGGGCAGCATTCGGCGTACAAGGCATGGCGCTGTACAACTTCGAAGCCGAGGCCACCACCTTCATCGGTGAAGATGGCCGGAGCGCGGCGCGCCTGGAGGGCGACTACGACATTCTGCTGACCAATCGGCTGATTCTGCAGCCCACCGCCGAAGCCAACTTCTACGGCAAGAATGACCCTGATCGGGGCGTCGGCTCGGGGTTGTCCGACACCGAAGTGGGGCTGCGGCTGCGCTACGAAATCCGCCGTGAGTTCGCCCCGTACGTTGGCGTGACCTGGAACCGCGTCTACGGCAACACCGCCGACTACGCCCGGGACGAAGGCGAAGACCGCAGCGAGGCACGCCTGGTCGTAGGTGTGCGCCTGTGGTTCTGAGGCATTGGCCCTGCTCCATCAATCACTGAAAAACAAGCTGTAGGAGTCCTGCATGTCATTCATCAAAACCGCTGTCATGGCCGCCGCGCTGTCCACCGGCCTGTTGGCCAGTGGCCTGGCCCAGGCCCATCCGAAACTGCTCTCCTCCAGCCCCGCCGAAGGCGCTGAGGGGGCATCGCCAGCGAAGATCGAGCTGCACTTTTCCGAAAATCTCGTGACCCAATTTTCCGGCGCCAAGCTGATTATGACCGGGATGCCCGGCATGTCGGCGCACGCACCAATGCCCGTGCCAGCCAAGGTTTCCGGCAGCGATGATCCGAAAACCATGGTCATTACTCCCCATGCGCCTCTCACCGCCGGCACCTACCAGGTGCAGTGGCGCGCGGTATCGTCAGACACGCACCCGATCACCGGCAATATCACGTTCAAGGTGAAGTGAGTTGACGAGCGACTCGATCAACATCGCGCTGCGCTTTGCCCTCTACCTGGATCTGATGTTGCTGTTCGGCCTGGCTGCGTTTGGCCTTTACAGCCTGCGAGGTCGGGAGCGGGCGTCAGGCGCGGTGTTGCCTTTCGCGTCGTTGCTGGCGACCACGGCCGTGCTTGGGATGTTGCTTTCCCTGGGCGCCATGGCGTGCATGACCTGGGCCATGAGCGGAGCTTCGGAGTGGGCGGAGCTGTGGCCGCACTTCGAAATGATGGTGCTGGAAACCGATGTCGGTCTGAGCTGGACGCTGCGCATGGCGGCGTTGTTGCTGGCCGGTTTCGCGGTGACGCTTGATAGCCGCTCGCCAACCGTCAGCCTGGTCCTGGCCATGCTGGGCGGAGCCGTGGCTCTGGCGACGCTGGCCTGGGCGGGGCACGGCGCCATGGACGAAGGCGCACGCCGGAGCTGGCATTTCATCAGCGACTTCCTGCACCTGTGGGCAGCGGGTGGCTGGGTCGGAGCCTTGGCCGCGTTTGCCCTGCTGCTTCGGCAGGCCGAACCTCAGCTGGCGGTACTGGCCCGGACCCTGAGCGGATTTGCCACGGCCGGTGCGGTAATTGTGGCAGTCATCGCGGTGACAGGAGTCGCCAATTATCTGTTCATCGTCGGCCCAAACGTCGCGGGGTTACTCGACAGCACCTATGGTCAGCTGCTGGTGCTGAAACTCGGCCTGTTCCTGGCCATGCTGGGGTTCGCCGCGCTGAACCGTTTTCACCTGGGCCCGCTGCTGGAACAGGCCCGGCAGACCGGCGAGCACCGAGCCGCGGTGAGGGCCCTGCGGCGCAGCATGCTGCTGGAGCTTTGTGTAGCGGTGGTTATCCTTGGATTGGTGGCGTGGCTGGGGACGTTAAGCCCAGGGATGGAATAAAGCCCCTCTCACGGCACTCACCGAACCCGTGGCGAGGGAGCTCGCTCCCGCTGGGGGGCGAAGCCGCCCCAAAACCGCCGCACTCGCTCCCCCCAGATGCATCGCGCCCATTCTTTTTCAGGTCTGCTTCGCAGCCCAGCGGGAGCAAGCTCCCTCGCCACGAAGGGCGACTGGGTGCGGCATTTGATTATTCGATAAGTCCCGCCGTTTTTCAGTTTGCCCAATGCAGGCCGCCGTAGCCTAAATGTGCTTTGTCTTAGCAAGGCCCCATCATGGAAAACATCCAAACCTCTGGCACCCGCGCCGTCTGGCTGATGGTCAGTATCGTGCTGGTAGCGCTGAACCTGCGGCCCTCGATGGCCGCGGTCGGGCCGCTGCTGTCAGCCATTCGCGGCGCGGTGCCCCTGAGTTTCAGCAGCGCTTCACTGCTGACCATGCTGCCCGTCATGGCGATGGGCGTGGCCATGTTCCTGGGCATGCGCATCGCCCTGCGCATCGGTGAACACCGTACCGTCGTCCTGTCGCTGCTGATCATTGGTACCGCCACGGCATCGCGCTTGTATCTGGACAGCGCCGCCGGGTTGGTCACCAGCGCGGTGGTGGCCGGGCTCGGAATCGCCTTGATCCAGGCCGTGATGCCCGCACTGATCAAGGCGCGCTTCGCCGACAGCGTCTCGCTGCTGATGGGCTTGTATGTCACCTCAATCATGGGCGGCGCGGCGCTTGCCGCCTCGTTTTCACCCTTTGTCCTGGCGCAGACCGGCAGTTGGCGCATCGGCCTGGCGATCTGGGCCTTGCTGGCGCTGGTCGCCTTGGGCTGCTGGTGGGTCCAACGCTGGAGCGTCATGCCCCTGCCCCAAGCCGCATCCCAGCGCCACCAAGCGTTTTTCGGCAACGCCCGGGCCTGGCTGCTAGCGATTTTTTTTTGCTTGGGCACCGCCTCCTATACCTGCGTACTGGCCTGGCTGGCACCGTATTACGTGGAAAAAGGCTGGAGCGAACAGCACGCCGGTCTGCTGCTGGGATTTCTCACGACGATGGAGGTGTTGTCCGGCCTCATCACTCCAGCGATCGCCAACCGCAGGCAGGACAAACGTAAAATCCTGGTCGTTCTACTGGCCATGATCATGGTCGGCTTCTGCGGCCTGATTCTCAATCCGGAGCGCCTCAGCCTGTTATGGCCGAGCCTGTTGGGGCTGGGTATCGGCGGGCTGTTCCCCATGAGCCTGATCGTCTCCCTCGATCACCTGGACAACCCACGCCGCGCCGGGGGGCTCACTGCATTCGTGCAGGGCATCGGCTACCTCATCGCCGGGCTGTCGCCGCTGATTGCCGGGATGATCCGCGACCGGCTGGGGAGTTTCGAATGGGCTTGGTGGTCGCTCGTGGCGGTCATCGCGCTGATGATGGTTATGGTATTGCGCCTGGACCCGAAACATTACGCAAAGCACATCCGCTAACGATTTCAGGTAGGAGATTTACAGGTTGAAGCTTTAGCTCTCGCTTCCTGGCGCTACTATACCTGCCAGGAATTTTACCTTGTAAGGGAGCTACGCCTTGTCCGTCAGACCTGACAGAACCTTCGCAGAAGTACTCAAGCACACCGTCAGACGCATTCTTTCCTATTGGACCCAGATCACAGTCACCTTGGGCCTGCTCGCAACAGGGCTAGGGTTCATCACACTGTATCTCTATACCCGCACGATTGGACGAATCGATCTGTTCATGCCGTCCATCGATGTGAAGTCCGCACTGTTGGTCTGGGTCGTACTGGTTTTACTGCTGATGCTTTCGTACCTGTTCATCCTCGGAGCAACAACCTGGATGTTCGGCTGCTCGGTTTCGCTGTTTTCAAACCTGAAGGATAACCAGCCGAGGATCGTTTTTTATCTGGCGTTCCCCACTGTGGTTGGATTTAGCGCATTTATCCTGACCACTTTCTTCCTGCCCGCATTAAACGCATGGGCGACATTCGCGGCGTTACTGGTGGTCGTCTTCGTTGCGTGCTTTCTCATGTACGCCTTCACGCCGTTCAAAAAAGTCATCAGGAAAAGCATCCTTGTCCAAGCCAGGCTGGATCGAACCCGCCTGAAACGCCTGGCGCACCATCAGCAGATAAAGCAAAAAAAACAAAAGCCGCAGAAGGCAGCCCGCGCCCCGAAGGTCCGGCTGCCAAAACGGCTTACTGATTCGTGGCAGGCACTCAAAAACAGGACGACGCCAACGTGGCTACGGATGACAGGAGAATGCCAGCGGCTATGGTCATGGGTATGGGCTCGCAAAGGATTCTGGCTCGTCTCCCTGCTCTCGCTCTCCATATTTGTCACTGTGATCTTCGCCGCTTTTCCAATCCTGTTGACGATACGTTCGTATATGGAGAGGGAAACGCCGGACACCGTCCCCTACGTGGCGGGTCTGTCTTGGTTGACACTCATCTTCACCCTGCTGCCAGTCATCATCTTTTATTGTTTCAAGGGGGACATCTACAGGCGTACCTTCAATGGCCTGATGGCAATGATCCTCGCCTTCTGCGCCTTCACAATGCTTTCACCAGGCAGTTTGAGCCACATTACCTACATCGCGGCCGAAGGCTTGTCAGTCCGGCAAAAAACGGCAGAACGATATGCGTTGCCAGAAGACATGGAGCTGCAGGACCTGAGCGCCACCCTGTGGAAAACACGTCAGGTTGCCGCGAAAAAAATAGAAGTCGAGGCGTTCCAGTTGTATTCCTTTGGGGACGTACTGCTGCTGTGCCCAAAAGACATGCTGTCGCTTGAACTCAAGGAGCTGAAAAACTATTCGAAGTTCTGTGTCAGCACGCTCAACAGCAAAGTCGTACGAAAACCCCTGTTGCCGGCATTCGCCAGGAAGGCGCCAAATGAATGGTCCTGCCGGGTACCATCATGGCAAATCCACGCAGGACGTTGGCTAGGTTGGGAAGTGCTGGTTCCAGGTATCCATCGCTCCGCTTGGGGCGAGAAGAAAGCGCCAGACCAGGTCAGGTCATAGCGTATCGCTCGCGCTACTCGTCGCAGAGCTGGCATGCGTCCGCTCTGCGACCGTCCAGCCGCAGCACCTGGCTCCTCGCTTCTGCGCGGGGGGATACTTTATTCCAGGCAAAAAAAAATCCGGAAATCCTCACTTACGTGGGCCTTCCAGACTTTTAAAACTACAGAAAATGGTGGGTCGTGTGGGATTCGAACCTACGACCAATTGGTTAAAAGCCAACTGCTCTACCAACTGAGCTAACGACCCTCTGTGTGGTGGCGCGTATAATACTGATTTCTAAGGACTATTCAACACTTAATTTGAAATAAATCAAAAATAAGGGGTTGGATCGCTCACGCCGGCTGCCGCGAAGCCTTCAGCACGCAGACGGCAGCTGTCGCACTTGCCACAAGCACGCCCTTGATCATCGGCCTGATAGCACGAGACGGTAAGGCCGTAGTCCACGCCCAGCCTCACCCCCGCCTTGACAATGTCAGCCTTGCTGAGATTTTGCAGCGGCGCCTGGATACGGAAGCCTTGCCCTTCTACACCGGCCTTGGTCGCCAGGTTGGCCATACGCTCGAAGGCTTCGACGAACTCCGGGCGGCAATCCGGATAACCGGAATAATCCACCGCATTGACACCAATGAAGATGTCACGCGCCCCCAGTACTTCGGCCCAGCCCAACGCCAGGGACAGGAACACGGTATTGCGCGCCGGCACGTAGGTCACCGGAATCCCCTCGCTCGGTGCTTCGGGTACGTCGATGGAACTGTCGGTCAACGCCGAACCGCCGATGCCGTTGAGGTTCAGGCCGATCACCTTGTGTTCGATCACACCCAGGTCTCGTGCCACTCGCTCGGCAGCATGCAGTTCGGCACGGTGGCGCTGGCCATAATCGAAGCTCATGGTGTAGCAGCGATAACCTTCGGCACGGGCCATCGCCACGACGGTCGCCGAGTCCAGACCACCGGACAGCAGGATGACGGCACGTTTTTCAGAAGTGGTTGATTGTTCAGTCATGTCAGCGCCCCGGCTCGTCGTTCCACAGATATTTATGCAGCTGCAATTGCAGGCGCACCGGCAAGTTGTCCGCTACCACCCAGTCGGCCAGATCCCGGGCGTTCAGGTCGTGGTGACTCGGCGAGAACAATACCTCGCCGGCGCGCTGATCGAGTCCGTACTGGATCAGCTTGGACACCGCCCAGTCGTAATCTTCCCGCGAACAGATAACAAATTTGACCTGGTCGTTGGACGTCAACAGCTCCATGTTCTCGTAGCGGTTACGATGCGCCTCCTTCGAACCAGGGGTCTTCAGGTCCACGACACGACTGACTCGCGGATCGACAGCCGAGATATCCAAGGCGCCGCTGGTCTCCAGCGAGACCTCATAGCCGGCATCGCACAGTCGCTTGAGTAAAGGGATGGCATTGGGTTGTGCCAATGGCTCACCGCCAGTGACGCAAACATAGCGCGGACGAAAACCCGCCACTTGTTCGACGAGGTCATCGAGGGTGCGCAAGGTACCGCCGCTGAAGGCGTAGGCGCTGTCGCAGTACTGGCAACGCAGCGGGCAACCGGTGAGGCGCACAAAAACAGTGGGCAACCCGGCCGTCCGCGTTTCACCCTGCAACGAGTAAAAAACTTCGGTAATTCTCAATGTGTCTTGCATAGTCGCCACGGGCGTAACAGCTAAACAGGCTGTCCGCCTCCGTCAGGCACTTCAAGCAACCCCGCCAACGCGTAGATCCCAGGAAGCGTGTTTCAGAAAAAGGGCGTGAATTCTAACGAAAAAACCCGCGACAGGCGCGGGTTTCTTCAAAACGGGTCAAACAGCCTTACATGCGTTGCAGATCGCGCTGGGCCAACTGAGCGGCGGAGGTACCCGGATATTGGGCCACCACCTGCTGCAGAATGCCTTTTACCTTGTCGGTATGACCGAGGCGGCGCTCGACATCAGCGAGCTTGTACAGCGAATCCGGCACTTTGGCATGCTTGGGATACAGCTGCGAGACCTTGGCGAACGCCTGGCCGGCGCCTTGCAGGTCGCCCTTGGCCAGGTTCACTTCGCCCAGCCAGTATTGGGCATTACCCGAATACTGACTGTTGGGGTATTTACGCAGGAAAGCGCCGAAGGCCTGGCTGGCCTTGTCGAAATCCTTGGCTTTGATCAGGTCGAAGGCCGCATCGTAATAGAGCTTTTCCTTCGCCGGGTCAGCCGGCTCGCCACCGGCGGCAGGTGCTGCCGGGGCACTCGCCCCGGCGCCTGCGGCTGCACCGGGGGCGTTCAAGTCGCCACCGGCTGGAGAATTCTCAGGAGTCGCGGCAGGTGCAACGCCGGTTCCTATGCGCCGATCAAGATCCTGGTATCGCTCCAGGTTTTCCTGCTTCATGCGCGATACTTCGTTTTGCAGAACTTCAATCGCGCCTTGCTGGCGTGACAGTTGATCCTGCATTTGCTGCAGTTGGTTGAACAGCTCGCCCTGTGCCGAGACAGGGGCCGAAACCCCTCCCCCGGCATAGGCGCCGTTCGTACCGTAACCTGCAGGCGGATAACTGCTCCCGCTATTGTTATAGCCGGCATCGTTATCGACCACAGGAACCGCAGCCCACGCCGCAAGCGGCGCGAGGCTGAGAGCCAGAACAGTTACAGCACGACGGCACGTTCGCATGACGAATTACTTACGCAGTTCGACGCGACGGTTTTGAGCCCAGGACTGCTCGTCGTTGCCGGTAGCAACTGGACGCTCTTCGCCGTAGGAAACCAGTTCCAGCTGAGCTGGGGAAACACCTTGCAGTACCAGGTAGCGCTGAACGGCTTTCGCACGACGCTCGCCCAGTGCCATGTTGTACTCACGAGTACCACGTTCGTCGGTGTTGCCTTCCAGAACAACGCGAGCGCCGTTTGCTTTCAGGTCTTTGGCGTGAACGTCCAGAGCGCGCATGGCTTCTGGCTTCAGGTCCGAGCTGTCGTATTCGAAGTAGAAGGTGGTGATTGCGCGCAGAGCAGCTTCTTCGCTCAGGGAGCCATCAACTGCACCAGTGTTAGCGCCGTAACCAGCGTTTGGATCAACAGCGCCTTCACCGGCGTTGTCGCCGCCTTTGGACGAGCAACCTACAGCTACAGCCATGGCCAGAGCCAGCGCAGCAAATTTACCAAACTTCAGCATTTCCATCGTGAAACTCCTAATGAACCCCAGTGTGTTAAGTAAAACGTATTGCGCCGCGTCAGTTCAGGTAAGGGGACCAGGACGGTTCTCTGACTTCGCCTTGAGCGGTAGGAAGCGGGAGCCTCACGCGTCCATTAATGGACACGAGCATCAAGACTCCCCGGCCCTGCTGGCGGGTGGCGTAGATTACCATGGTGCCGTTGGGCGCAACAGTAGGTGACTCGTCCAGAGTGCTATCAGTGAGGATTTTTACGCTACCGCGCTGCAAATCCTGGGCCGCCACCTTGAAATTGGTGAAACCGTCCTGGCGATGGATCATCACCAGAGTCTTTTCGTCCGCCGAAAGCTTAGGGTTGGCGTTGTAGTTACCGACGAACGTCACGCGCTCGGCACCACCGCCACCGGCGCTGGTCTTGTAGATCTGCGGCTTGCCGCCACGGTCCGAGGTGAAGTAGATGGTCGAGCCATCCTTGCCCCAGAACGGTTCGGTGTTGATGCCCGGGCCGTTGGTCACGCGGGAGATCGAGCGTGAAGCCAGGTTCATCACGTAGATGTCCGGATTACCGTCCTTGGACAACACGAACGCCAGCCGCGTACCGTCGGGCGACCAGGCAGGCGCGCCGTTCAGGCCTTCGAAGTTGGTGATCTGCTCGCGGCGACCGGTGTCGATGTGTTGGACGAAGATGCGCGGGCGCTTCTGTTCGAACGACACATAGGCGATGCGCTTGCCATCGGGGGCGAAACGCGGCGACAGGATCGGCTCGCGCGATTGCAGCAGGGTCACCGCGCGGGCGCCGTCATAGTCGGAGCGCTGCAGGGTGTAGCGGGTATTTTTCTCGGAGAAGCGTTCGGCGGTCACGTAGAGCATGCGGGTCGAGAACGCGCCCTTGATGCCGGTAAGTTTCTCGAACGACTGGTCGGCGATGTAGTGGGACATGTCACGCAACTGGTCCACGCTGCCCGACACGCTGCCGGTCAGCACTTGCTGCTCGGTGGCGACGTTGAACAGGGCGTACTGCACCTGCAGGCGGCCACCGGCCGGAACGATGCTGCCGACCATGATGTACTGGGCGCCAAGAGCCTTCCAGTCGCGGTAGATGACTTCGCTGGCCTGGGTCGGCAGGCTGATCATGTTCTGCTTCGGAATCGGCGCGTAGTAGCCCGAGTTGCGCAGGTCGTTGCCGATGATTTCCGCCATGTCGTCCGGCAGGACGCTGCCGCCCTGCCAACCGAACGGAACGACGGCGATCGGGGTCGCACGGTCGCTGCCGCTGGTGACCAGGATGTTCTTTTCCTCTGCTACCGCTATCCCTGCCAGGCAGCAGATAACGACAAGCATTGATCGAAGAAGGTTTCTCACAAGGCTAGATCCTCAGGTGTGAATGTCATCTTGAACGAACGATAGGGAGCAAAATCGCTCGGCTTCATTCCTTGCATTTCCGTCAATCGCCCAATGTTCTTGACCGCCGCGACCGCCGAAGCGTCGAACGGACCATCGCCACTGGACTTGGCCACGCTGACCGAGGTAACCGTACCGTCGGGCAACATGCCGATTTGCAATACTACCGTCATGCCTTTGCGCGCCGAAGGAGGACGAGCCCAGCCTTCCGCCGCTCGGGCGCGAATCAGATCGTCGAAGCTGCCGGCGACTTCATCGCCCTGCTCGTCGGCCAAGGCCTGCTGACGCTCCGGCGTGTCGGAAAGCAAATCTGCCAGGGCCTGGGCCTTTTTCTCTTCGGCGGATTTACGCGCTGCGTCCTGGGCCTTCTTCTTGGCGGCGTCGGCGGCGGCTTTCTTCTTCGCGTCTTCGGCGACTTTCTTTTTCGCCTCTTCAGCTTCAGCTTTCTTCTTGGCGTCTTCGGCCGCTTTTTTCTTCGCGTCCTCGACAATCTTTTTCTTCGCTTCTTCAGCGGCCGCTTTCTTGGCCTCTTCTTCAGCGGCTTTCTTGGCTTCTTCTTCGGCTTTCTTCTTGGCTATATCAGCCAATTGTTTCTCTTCTGCCTTTTTCGCTTCGGCGGTTTTCTTCGCCTCGTCGGCTTTCTTGGCTTCGTCGGCCTTTTTGGCCTCGTCCGCTTTTTTCGCCTCATCGGCCTTCTTGGCTTCTTCGGCCTTTTGAGCAGCTTCCTCTTTCTTTTGTTCCGCTGCTCTCACCGCTTCCTGCTCGACCTTCTTCTGCTCCATCTGCTCGACTTCGGTCTGGCGCGCGGCGGATTTCTTCGCCTCGCCGGCAAGCTTCTGGTTGGTCTGCGTGGTGGCCTGGCTTTTCGATTTGAGCTGGTACAGGGTCGCCTGCACGATCGGCTTGGCCGGCGGCAGCTCCGGGGTCATGGCAAAACTGACGAACAGCATGCCGAATACCAGCACATGCAGGCCGATTGCCAGGACACTAGGCCAGAAGTAGCTTTCCGAGGCGGACGGCTCTCGCTGTTGCTGCATCAGGGCGCCTCGGTGATCAAGCCAACATTACCGACCCCGGCTTTCTGCAGGCCGCCCATGGCGCCCATCACGGCACCGTAGTCGACGGTCTTGTCGCCGCGAATGAAGACCTGGGTGCGCTTGCCGTTGCTGTTGCCGGCATTGATGATCTTGGTCACCGCATCGGTCATCTGCGGCAGGGTCATGGCCCGGTCCTGCTGCTTCTCGGTGTCGACTTCGCTGCCAAGGTTCCAGTAATAGGTCTTGTCGGCCTTGATCGAAATGGTCAGGACCTGGGTGTTGTTGTCCTGCGGCAAGGCTTCGCTGGAAACCTTGGGCAGATCGACCTTCACGCCCTGATTGAGCATCGGCGCGGTCACCATGAAGATGACCAGCAGCACCAGCATCACGTCGATGTAGGGCACCACGTTCATCTCGGCAACCGGCTTGCGCTTGTTTCGGGCTCGAGCGATTAAAGCCATCGGGAAATACCTGCTTATTCTTCGCTGGTGTGCACTTTGCGGTGCAGGATCGCCTGGAATTCATCGGCGAAGGTGTAGTAACGGCTGGTCAGCGTTTCGCTGCGAGCCGCGAAGCGGTTGTAGGCGATCACGGCCGGAATCGCCGCGAACAGGCCGATGGCGGTGGCGATCAGCGCCTCGGCGATACCCGGGGCTACGGTGGCCAGGGTCGCCTGCTGGGCGGAAGCCAGCCCACGGAACGAGTTCATGATCCCCCACACGGTACCGAACAGGCCGATGTACGGACTGACCGAACCGACGGTAGCCAGGTACGGCAGGCCCTGTTCGAGTTTTTCTTCCTCGCGGGATATGGCGACGCGCATGGCGCGGGCCACACCTTCCATCACCGCTTCAGGGTCTACGCCCGGCTGCTGGCGCAGACGGGAGAATTCCTTGAAGCCGGCACGGAAGATCTGCTCGACGCCGGAATCCGGGTCCGGATTGCTGCCGGCCTGGCGATAGAGTTTGGACAGGTCGATGCCGGACCAGAAGCGCTCTTCGAAGCTCTCCAGGGCACGGCGACCGGCACGCAGCATGTTGCTGCGCTGAAAAATCATGATCCATGAGGTCACCGATGCGGCTACCAGGATCAGCATTACCAGTTGCACCACGACGCTGGCATTGCTGACCAGGCTCCACATGGAGGAATGGTCGACGACGTTAGCTTCCACGCTTTATCTCCTGCTCTGAGTGTGTACCCGCGCCGCTCACGCCGGCAAAGGCCGCGCGTAAAGCTTCGGGAATGGCCCGGGGTTTCAAACTATGGGTGCGCACACAGGCCACCAAAAACTGCCCTTCGCAGAGCAGCACATTATCCGCAGCCCGCCTGACCTGCTGTTTGAAGCGCAGGCTGACGCGGTTCAATTCGATGACATCGGCAGTCACCACCAGCTCGTCGTCCAGTCGCGCCGGCGCGTGGTAGCGCGCTTCGCTGGAATGCACGACGAATAACAGGTCCTCCCCTGCCAGCGCGGATTGGGCAAAACCCAGTTCCCGCAGCCGTTCGGTTCGAGCCCGTTCCATAAACTTGAGGTAATTGACGTAGTAAACGATGCCGCCGGCATCGGTGTCCTCGTAATAAACGCGACAGCGATGTGCGAACGACTCAAGCCCGTTTTGCGCGCGCATACTCTAGTGCTTACTCCTCGGGTTGCCAATCCGGCCAGGCAACTGTTTTTTCATTCTTGAACGCATTGACGCTCCAGGCGTGGTCTGGGACAGCACGAAGCGGAAAAAAGTCGGGATACAGAGCGGGCTCAATCGTCCACCGCATCGAGAAATTCGTCTACCACCGGCATCTCACCCATTCGTGTCGGGATGTTTAAGCCGAAGTGCAGATAAGCATGACGGGTCACCACGCGTCCGCGGGGCGTGCGCATGATATAGCCCTGCTGGATCAGGTACGGTTCCAGCACGTCCTCGATGGTGTGGCGCTCTTCGCTGATGGCGGCCGCCAGGCTGTCCACGCCCACCGGGCCACCGTCGAATTTCTCGATCATGGTCAGCAGCAGGCGCCGGTCCTGGTGGTCGAAGCCGCGCTCGTCGATGTCCAGCAGGTTCAAGGCCAGGTCGGCGATCGGCTTGGTGATGTGCCCCTTGGCCCGCACTTCGGCAAAGTCGCGGACCCGACGCAGGAGGCGGTTGGCGATCCGCGGCGTCCCCCGCGCCCGACGAGCAATTTCATAAGCGCCGTCCGGGTCCAGCGGCAGCCCGAGGATGCCCGCCGAACGGCTGACAATCGTCGCCAGGTCGGCATTGTTGTAGAACTCCAGACGCTGGACGATACCGAACCGGTCGCGCAGCGGGTTGGTCAGCATCCCGGCGCGGGTGGTGGCGCCCACCAGGGTAAAGGGTGGCAGGTCCAGCTTGATGGAGCGCGCCGCCGGCCCTTCGCCGATCATGATGTCGAGCTGGAAATCCTCCATGGCCGGGTACAACACTTCCTCGACGATCGGCGACAGCCGGTGGATTTCGTCGATGAACAGCACGTCATGAGGCTCAAGATTGGTCAGCAGCGCCGCCAGGTCGCCCGGCCGTTCGAGAACCGGGCCGGACGTGCTCTTGATCGACACGCCCATTTCCTGGGCAATGATATTGGCCAGGGTGGTCTTGCCCAGGCCCGGCGGGCCGAAGATAAGTGTGTGGTCCAGCGACTCGCTGCGCCCGCGTGCCGCCTGGATGAACAGCTCCATCTGCTCGCGCACGGTCGGCTGGCCAATGTAATCGGCGAGGCTGACGGGACGAATCGCACGGTCCTGGATTTCCTCGCGGTCACGGGGCGCGCCCGTGGCGGCGATCAGACGATCGGCTTCAATCACTTAAATCATTCCCTTCAGGGCACGGCGAATCATGTCTTCGGTACTCAAGCCTTTTTCCTTGATCGCGGAGATCGCCTTGCTGGCTTCCTGCGGCTTGTAGCCCAGGGAAATCAGCGCGGTGACCGCATCGTTTTCAGCGCTGACCGCCGGCATCGGCGCATCCGGCTGGTTCGGCACCAGGGCGAACATTGCCGGCACCGTTTCCCAGGCCTTGAAGCGATCCTTGAGCTCGACCAACAGGCGCTCGGCGGTTTTTTTGCCGACCCCCGGCACCTTGGTCAGCGCCGAGGTGTCCTGGGACTGCACGCAACGAATCAGCTCATCGACTTCCAGGCTGGACATCAAGGCCAGCGCCAGCTTCGGGCCGACGCCATTGAGCCGGATCAGCTCGCGAAAGAAATCCCGCTCGCGCTTGCCGAAGAAACCATAGAGTAACTGGGCATCTTCACGCACGACCAGATGAGTGTGAAGCGTCAGTGGCTCACCGACCGACGGCAAGCGATACAGGGTGGTCATGGGCACTTCCAGCTCATAACCGAGGCCGTTTACATCCAGAATCAGGTGCGGCGGCTGTTTTTCAGCCAGGGTGCCGCGCAAGCGTCCAATCACGTTTCAGATCCTTGGGCGTTGGCCAGCCGCTGGCTGGCGAATAACAGCCCAGGCAGGAAGGCCGACGACACAGGCGCAACTTGCATGGGCTGATGAATGAATGCGCTGATGCTATCAGAGACGCAGGCGCCCGCCACGACTGCGTGCGCTTCCCAGACCATGAGGCAGCAGGCTGGAACGGGTATGCGCATGGCAAATGGCGATGGCCAGGGCGTCGGAGGCGTCGATCTGCGGCTTGCTGACCAGTTTCAACAGGTGCATCACCATCATCTGCACCTGTTCCTTGTTTGCCGCGCCGGTGCCTACCACGGCCTGCTTGACCTGGGTCGCGGTGTATTCGGCGATCTCCAGGTTTTCCTCGGCGCCGGCCACAATGGCCGCGCCGCGGGCCTGCCCCAGCTTCAGGGCGGAATCGGCATTGCGGGCCATGAAGACCTTTTCGATGCCCATGGTCACCGGGCCGTAGGTCTGGATGACTTCGCGCACGCCGCGATAAACGATCTGCAAGCGCTCGTGCAACTCGCCCGCACCGGTGCGGATACAGCCGGAAGCAACGTACACGCAGCCACGCCCGGTATCGCGAACCACGCCGTAGCCGGTGATGCGCGAACCGGGGTCGATACCAAGGATTAAAGTCATAACGCCTGCGGCTTGAAGGAGGTTACCTGGAACGGTGGG
Source organism: Pseudomonas sp. R3-56 (assembly GCF_051132075.1). Classification (NCBI taxonomy): domain Bacteria; kingdom Pseudomonadati; phylum Pseudomonadota; class Gammaproteobacteria; order Pseudomonadales; family Pseudomonadaceae; genus Pseudomonas; species Pseudomonas sp. R3-56. The sequence goes on from NZ_CP071657.1 coordinate 4,885,886, forward strand.
AGCGAGCCTGCTCGCGAAGACGGTGTGTCATTCAACATTTTCGTTGCCTGACACACCGTCTTCGCGAGCAAGCCCGCTCCCACCCTGGTACTCATGCTATCGGGTAAGAGATTATCAGCCCAACTGCTCAGCCACCGACTCCGGAATATCGGCGTTGGAATAAACGTTCTGTACATCGTCCAGGTCTTCAAGCATGTCGATCAGCTTGAGCACCTTCTCGGCGCCTTCCAGGTCGAGTTCGGCACTGGTGGTCGGCTGCATGACGATTTCCGCGTCGACCGGTTTGAAGCCGGCAGCTTCAAGCGCATTACGCACGGCATAGAAGCTGGCGAACGAGGTGAACACGTCGAACGAACCGTCTTCGTGGCTGACCACGTCATCGGCATCGGCTTCCAGCGCCGCTTCGGTCAGCGCATCTTCATCGATGCCTGGCGCGAAGCTGATCTGCCCCTTGCGCTCGAACAGATAAGCCACCGAACCGTCGGTCCCCAGGTTGCCACCGCATTTGCTGAACGCATGGCGCACGGCCGCAGCGGTGCGGTTGCGGTTGTCGGTCATGCACTCGACCATGACCGCCACGCCGCCCGGGCCGTAGCCTTCATAGGTCAGCTCCTCGACGTTGTCGGCCTCGGTGGCGCCCGCGCCACGGGCAATGGCCCGGTCGATGATGTCGCGGCTCATGTTTGCGCCCAGCGCCTTGTCCAGCGCGAGGCGCAAGCGCGGATTGGAACCCGGATCGCCGCCACCCTGGCGGGCCGCAACCGTCAGCTCACGGATCCACTTGGTAAAGATCTTGCCCCTCTTGGCATCCTGACGTTCTTTGCGGTGCTTGATGTTCGCCCACTTGGAATGACCTGCCATAACTCGCTCCGGTTTTTCTTTGAAACATTGCCCGCCCCGCTTGCGCGGCAGCCAGCAATCGGAAATATCGACCCCAATGAAAAGGCGCATCCGAAGATGCGCCCTCAGGTGCCGGCCTTACTCAGCCTTTGGCTGTTCGCGCAAACGGATATGCAACTCGCGCAGCGCCTTGGCATCCACCACGCCCGGAGCCTGGGTCATGACATCGGCCGCGCTCTGGGTTTTCGGGAATGCGATCACTTCGCGGATCGACTGGGCGCCGGTCATCAGCATCACCAGGCGATCCAGGCCGAAGGCCAGGCCACCGTGGGGCGGCGCACCGTACTTCAAAGCGTCCAGCAGGAAGCCGAACTTCTCTTCCTGCTCGGCTTCGCTGATACCCAGCAGACGGAACACTGCCTGTTGCATTTCCTTGCGATGGATACGGATCGAACCGCCGCCCAGCTCGGTGCCGTTGAGGACCATGTCGTAGGCACGGGACAATGCGCCGGCCGGGTTGGCCTCCAACTCTTCAGGCGAGCACTTCGGCGCGGTGAACGGGTGGTGCAAGGCAGAGAAGCTGCCGTCGTCGTTTTCCTCGAACATCGGGAAGTCGACGACCCACATCGGCGCCCACTCGCAAGTCAGCAGTTTCAGGTCGTGGCCCAGCTTGATGCGCAGCGCGCCCAGGGCTTCGCTGACGATCTTGGCCTTGTCGGCGCCAAAGAACACGATGTCGCCATCGACCGCGCCCACGCGATCGAGGATCACGTTGAGGTTGGCTTCCGGGATGTTCTTGACGATCGGCGACTGCAGGCCGTCGATACCGGCGGCGCGCTCGTTGACCTTGATGTACGCCAGGCCCTTGGCACCGTAGATGCCGACGAACTTGGTGTAATCGTCGATCTGCTTGCGCGGCATGCTGGCGCCGCCTGGAACACGCAGGGCGGCGATACGGCATTTCGGATCGTTGGCCGGACCACTGAAGACCTTGAATTCGACTTCCGTGAGCTGGTCCGCGACGTCCACCAGTTCCAGCGGGTTGCGCAGGTCAGGCTTGTCGGAACCGTAGCGACGCATGGCCTCTTCGAAGGTCATGTGCGGGAATTCGCCGAACTCAAGACCCAGCACTTCCCGGAACAGGTTGCGGATCATGCCCTCGGTCAGGCCCATGATGTCCTTTTCATCGAGGAAGCTGGTCTCGATGTCGATCTGGGTGAATTCAGGCTGCCGGTCGGCACGCAGGTCTTCATCGCGGAAGCACTTGGCGATCTGGTAGTAGCGATCGAACCCGGCCACCATCAGCAACTGCTTGAACAACTGTGGCGATTGCGGCAAGGCGAAGAAACTGCCGGGGTGGGTACGGCTCGGCACCAGATAGTCGCGGGCGCCTTCCGGCGTGGCACGGGTCAGGATCGGCGTCTCGACGTCGAGGAAGCCGTTCTCGTCCAGGTAGCGACGGATGCTGGTGGTCATGCGCGAACGCAGGCGCAGCTTCTCGGCCATTTCCGGGCGACGCAGGTCGATGAAACGATAGCGCAGGCGGGTTTCCTCGCCTACGTCGGAATATTCGTTGAGTGGGAACGGCGGGGTTTCCGCTTCGTTCAGCACTTCCAGCTCGTAGCCGAGCACTTCGATCATGCCGGACGCCATGTTGGCGTTGCCGGCACCAGCCGGACGCAGGCGCACCTTGCCGGTGATCTTGACCACGTATTCGCTGCGCACGCGGTCGGCGGTGGCGAAGGTTTCCGCGCGGTCGGGGTCGAACACTACCTGGGCCAGGCCTTCACGATCACGGATATCGAGGAAAATCACCCCGCCATGGTCACGGCGACGATGAACCCATCCGCAAAGAGTAACTTCCTGACCTTCCAGGCTTTCGTTCAGTTGGCCGCAATAATGGCTGCGCATCATGGTAGTGGTTTCACTTCTCGTAATTCGAAATTCGGTTGGAGGCCCTGCCGTGCAAGAACCCGCGCGTGTTCAACTCAGTCAGCCTTGTCGCCACCGGCCAGGTTCTTCTTGGCACCGGTCTTGAAGTCGGTTTCATACCAGCCGGTGCCGCCGAGGCGGAAACCTGGCATGGACAGCATCTTTTTCAGCTCCGGCGCCTGGCAGGCAGGGCAATCGACCAGCGGTGCCGCGCTGATTTTTTGAATGGCTTCCATCTGATGACCACAGGAAGCACATTGATAGTCGTACATCGGCATGGGGGTTGTCTCGGCAATCAGGTTATTCACGCAAAACCCGGGCTTTGCGGCAAAGAGCGGGATTATATCCATTAAATGCGGCCTGTGCAGCCGTAAGACCGCACAGGCGGTGAGAGGGCTAGGCCTCGCGATGATCGGCGCCCATATCCTTCAGGCTGTGCACCACGCAGACAACACGCACCAGCCCGCTGAAATTGCGCACGCCGCCGTGGCGCAACTGCACCTCCCGATCCACATGGGAGAGCAAGGTACTGACGGAGCAACTGTTGAGCTGGGCCATATCGCCGAGAATATCCCAATAGACTTGCTCAAGGCGTAAACAGGTGGCGAACCCGTTAAGCCGGATGGAGCGGGCCAGGGGCCGGGCCAGTTGCATATCGAACCCGCTGACGAACGGGTCGATGCTGACGGACTTGAGGCGCCCGCCTGCACCGCCCCTGGGTGCTTTTCCTTGAATCATACCGTTGACACTCCTTTGCCATACGAGCCTCAGTCAGGCCAACCGGCCTGTGGCTCTATGGAAGCTCAACTCGAGCGCAAGCTCCAGATGACTTTTTGCCCATCAGCGTAGGAGATGACAACAGTAGCCCGAGGACGAATGACTCCGTCCTACCCCGGACCGCAGGCGATGGTGCCAATGGCGGCACCACCACCCGATTGCGGATTACCGCTCGTCCAGCAGCGAACGCAGCATCCAGGCGGTTTTTTCATGAACCTGCATGCGCTGGGTCAGCAGGTCGGCGGTCGGCTCGTCGCTGACCTTGTCCAATAAAGGAAAGATTCCGCGGGCGGTACGTGTCACCGCCTCCTGGCCTTCGACCAGTTGCCGGATCATGTCCTCGGCGCCAGGCACGCCTTCCTCCTCCTTGATGGAAGACAGGCGCGCATACACCGAGTAGGCACCCGGCGCCGGAAAGCCCAGGGCACGGATTCGCTCGGCGATCAGGTCAACCGCCAGCGCCAGCTCGTTGTACTGCTCCTCGAACATCAAGTGCAGGGTCCGGAACATCGGCCCGGTGACGTTCCAATGGAAATTATGGGTCTTGAGGTAAAGCACGTAGGTGTCCGACAACAGGCGCGAAAGCCCGTCGACGATGGACTTGCGATCTTCTTCGCTGATACCGATATCAATTGCCATGTGTTTGATCTCCTGACGGTGATGAATTCGACAGCGGCCATTGCACTCTAGCGGGTGTCGCCATATGTAGCCTGCGACTAATCGCCAGCCCTCCTGAACCGACAAGCCGGGATGGCGGAGGGTTCCGGCGCAGCGGAAAATTCAAGCTCCTTTGCCGACCATCTTCAAGCGCCCCGCCGGCGCTTTTCGGCCGACGAACAGCGTTTCACGGGCCCGTAACGAGTTTGAGAAGGCCGGGGCTTTGCTGTTAAATAGGCAGTGTGTCGCTACGCCTATTTTTCCGGGCGTCGCGCATAGGCTGATTCGGGTACGTGTTCCTACGCCTCTCATTGTTCTGGAGCGAACCGCCCCCGACCAGCTCTTCCTTGTGATCTGTCTTAACCGTGAGCCAATCAAAATGTTGAAAATCGTCCACTTGCTAATGGGCGCAGCTGCCCTGCTGCTGTCCTTCATCCCTAGCCTGGGTTCCGAAGCCACACCTTACCTGCAACATCCCGACGCGCTGTACCTGGCCTTTTTCGGCCTGCTCAACCTGACCCTGGCACCCGTCATCCCTTACTGGAACAAAGGTCCACGTCATCAACTGCAAAACCTTGTCAGCGCCCTGCTGGTGCTGGCCGTCGCCCTGCAAACACTGACCCTGCTGGCGCCCATGCCGGAAATCGGCGGCCAACCCGCCATTCTTTCCAGCCTGGCCGCCGCGTTGCTCGCTGTGTTGCTGCACCTGGCCGTCAGCTTCTACAAGAAGTCGTCGCCGGCCGCCGCGCCGCAGAACTACGACATGTCCAACCGTGATACCGGTACCGTGAAGTGGTTCAACACCTCCAAGGGGTTCGGTTTCATCTCCCGCGACTCCGGCGATGACATTTTTGTGCATTTCCGGGCCATTCGTGGCGAAGGCCATCGCGTCCTGGTCGAAGGCCAGCGCGTGGAGTTTTCCGTCATGCACCGTGACAAAGGCTTGCAGGCCGAAGATGTGATCGCCGCGCTGCCGCGCCGCTGATCCAGGCGTAAAAAAACCGCGATGCAGCCAGGCTGCTCGCGGTTTTTTATTGCCTGCCATTCGGCCCCGGTCAGTAATGCGGTGGCGGCGCTTCTTCTTCAAAGGATTCGAACTGGCCGGCCATTTCCTCCTGACGCTTGAGCAACGCCGCCATCTGCAGCTGCAGACGTTCGACAACTCGCTGCTGCTCCACCAGCACGTCGTTTAATGCCTGGATGGTGTCGTCCTGAAACGCCAGGCGGCTTTCAAGGTCGGTTACACGCTCTTCAAGGTTCATGGTTCAGCCCTCCAGGAACTTGAAATCATCGGTCAGGACCGCTCGCAAGCGTTCACGAATGACGCTTACCTGCTCGGCATCATAAGGCTGTGCCGGATGCTTGCCCCACACCGGCGCAGGCCATGCGGCATCCTCTCGCTTGCGCACGATCACATGCATGTGCAATTGACTGACAACGTTACCCAAGGTTGCAACATTCAATTTGTCCGCATCGAACGAGTCCTTGAGGGTTTCAGCCAGTGCCGTGGTTTCTTTCCACAACTGTTGTTGATCGGCGTCATCCAATTGAAACAATTCACTGATATTTTCCCGGCGCGGCACGAGGATGAACCACGGGTAATTGGAATCATTGGATAACAGCAAACGGCACAGCGGGAAATCGCCGATAGGCAATGTGTCTTGTTGCAGTCGTGGATCTAGGGCAAACACCGCGCGTACTCCTCGCTCATTAATCGATTGCAATCGAGCTGGCAGCCCGCAGGCCCGCCCGAGCACAGGGGGCCAGCATACCTGTGAATGCCGGAACGTTCACTGCGCACCGTCTTTGCGCACCAATACCGCGCACCGGTACTTTAACGGCGCACCTTGAGCTGAGCAGATACAAGCCCTGTGCGGTTTTCGTACAGCTGGAAGATTTTTTGCACCAAAACAGCACAATGCGTCTACGCTCTGTGCACGAAGCATCCGCGTTTTACCCACCGAAGGGGTGAACCGGTAACGTTTTTGGTTGTCCGGCGCGGTTTACCCGCTTCAAACATGGCAGCTGCCCAGCAGTCAACCCCATTTAAAACAAGGCCTTTGGAGCCCGGTTTCATGAGGTTTCACCGCAATCGCAGCTAAAATGTGAAAAAAATGTAAAAGAAAACCGGATTTGTGCATGCTTGTTGCATTCATCCCAACATCGTCTACAGGGTATCGCCGGAAGCGAAACCTGCAGGCTCGAAAATTAAAGTGGCAAGGCTGCCCTCAGGAGCATCAAGCGTAGCAATCAGGGACTCTTTACACCGATGGCGAACCCAATAGAACAACTCTTAAGTTGTCAGTTCGGACGCCTCGGTTCAGCTGAAATGCGACATGGATCGAGCCATTGGCGACATGGTCGTAAAGAAGCTGAAAGGTTGAATGGGCAAGTGTCGCCAAAGAATGTCGGCGTGATATAAGTTTGCGCCGACACAAAAAGAAAGAGCCGCCCAGATAAAAAAACAGGTGGGACGGCAGTACTCTTAAAACCAAAGGAGCAAATCACGATGCGCGTGATGAAGTGGAGCATGATCGCACTGGCCGTTGCTGCAGCAGCCAGTACTCAAATGGCTACGGCCGCACCTTTCGTAAGTGACCAGTCTGAAGCCAAAGGCTTTGTTGAAGACGCCAAGTTCGATTTGCTGCTGCGCAACTATTACTTCAACCGTGATAGGAAAGATGGCGCTACCGATCAGAAAGACTGGACCCAAGGCATCTGGGGCAACCTCAGCTCCGGCTACACCCAAGGCACAGTAGGCGTCGGCGTAGATGCATTCGGCTACCTGGCTTTGAAACTGGACGGCGGTGACGGCACTGGCGGCACCGGCAACATGAGCCGCGACGCCGATGGCGAAGTCAACGACAGCCAGGGCAAAGCCGGCGCAGCCATCAAGTTCCGCGTCTCCAAGACCGAGCTGAAAATCGGCGACATGCAGCCAAGCACCGCGCCAGTGTTTGCGGTTGGCGGCTCCCGTGTCCTGCCTCAGACTGCCAGCGGTTTCCAACTGCAGAGCAGCGAAGTCAAAGACCTTGACCTCGAAGCCGGTCACTTCTACTCGGGTACCAGCCAGGACCGTAACGCACGTGATGGCGGCCTGTGGGCTACCTACGCTGGCGTGGAAGCCAGCTCGATCGACTACGCAGGCGGCAAATATGCCATCAGCGAAAACCTGAGCGCATCGGTCTACGGCGCCCAGCTGGAAGATATCTGGAACCAGTACTACGGCAACCTGAACTACACCATCCCAATGGGTGGCGATCAGTCGCTGAACCTGGACGGTAACATCTACCGTACCTCCGACACTGGCAGCGCCAAGGCCGGTGACATCAGCAACACCACCTTCTCCCTGGCTGCGGCGTTCTCGTTCCTGAAAGCGCACACCGTTACTGTTGCCTTCCAGAAGGTCAACGGCGACACCCCGTTCGACTACATCGGTGTAGGTACCAACAACCGTGGTGGCGACTCGATCTTCCTCGCCAACTCCATCCAATACTCCGACTTCAACGCGCCTAACGAGAAATCTGCCCAGATCCGTTACGACATCAAGATGGCTGAGTACGGTGTTCCTGGTCTGAGCTTCATGACCCGTTACGTCAAAGGTTGGGACATCGACGGTACCAACACTCCTGCAGGCAGCCCTTACGCTGGTCTGTACGGTGAAGACGGCAAGCACAACGAAACCAACTTCGAAGCCAAGTACGTTGTTCAGTCTGGCCCGGCAAAAGATCTTTCCTTCCGTGTTCGTCAAGCCTGGCACTACGCTAACGCTGACGAAGGTGAAGGCGACATCAAAGAGTTCCGCCTGATCGTCGACTACCCGATTTCGGTTCTGTAATTGCCGAAAGTCAGTTTGCGGTAATCAAAAAAAGACCCATCTTCGGATGGGTCTTTTTTATTGCGCTGAAGCTTGACCAGAAAATCAAATCGGTCAGGCCGATGCGGACTCCTGAACCACTCGAATGACGCGCTGAGGAAACGGAATATCGATACCGGCATCCTTCAAGCGGTCGCGCGCCTGTTCATTGAGCATGAACATCACGTTCCAGTAGTCCGCAGTCTTCACCCAGATGCGCAGCGAAACAGTGATCGAGCTGTCGCCCAAGGTGGAGATCACCGCTTCAGGTGCAGGATCGGTCAACACCCGTTCATCCTTGGCCAATTCCAGTAACACTTCCCGAGCCTTTTGCAGGTCAGCCTGGTAATCCACGCCCACGTCGAACACCACTTTGCGGGTCGGCTGGCGATTGGTGTTGGTAATGATGCCGTTCGACAGATTGCCGTTGGGCACGATGACCGTCTTGTTGTCACCGGTACGCAGGACCGTGTGGAAGATCTGGATGCTGTCGACCGTTCCGGCTACGCCTTGGGCCTCGATCCAGTCACCGATGCGAAACGGACGAAAGAGCAGGATCAGTACGCCGCCGGCGAAGTTCGCCAGGCTGCCTTGCAAGGCCAGGCCAATCGCCAGGCCTGCCGCACCGATGGCCGCAACGAAGGACGTGGTTTCCACACCAATCATCGAGGCGACGCTGACGATCAGCAGGATCTTCAGAATGATGTTTGCCAGGGTACTGATAAAGCCTTGCAGCGCGAGGTCGGCGTTACGCAGGGCCAGCAGCGCCCCGAGCTTCTGCGTCACCTTGTTGATCAGCCACCAGCCGATGGCCAGGGTGACAATTGCCAGCAACACGCGGCTGCCGTACTCCATGATCATCGGTATCCAGGCCTGGGAGGCCTTGACCAGGTGGTCTACTTCAGCGTTCAAGTCCATCTAATTCTCCTTTGTTCCTGTTGTACGCGGTTGTGGCGAGGCGGCTTGCTCCCGCTTGGGGGCGCAGCACCCATCAAAGGGGCCGCTACGCAGCCCAGCGGGAGCAAGCTCCCTCGCCACAGTGGTTCCCTATAACCGAGGGGTCAGTCGCGGAAGTTGTTGAACTGCAGCGGCATGCCGAATTCCTTGCCCCGCAGCGCGGCGATGGCTTCTTGCAGGTCGTCACGTTTCTTGCCAGTGACACGCACCTGCTCGCCCTGGATGGCGGCCTGGACCTTGAGCTTGGCGTCCTTGATATGAGCGACGATTTTCTTGGCCAGTTCCTTGTCGATGCCTTCCTTGAGCACGGCTTCCTGCTTCATCAGCTTGCCGGAGGCGTAGGCGTCCTTGACTTCAAGGCATTGCACGTCGATCTTGCGCTTGACCAGCGCCAGCTTGAGGATCTCGATCATCGCCTCGAGCTGGAAATCGGCCTCGGCGGTCAGGTTGACGGTCAGGTCCTTTTCCTTGAACTCGAAACTGCCCTTGCCCTTGAGGTCATACCGACGGTCGAGTTCCTTGACGGCGTTTTCAACGGCGTTGGTGACTTCGTGCTTGTCCAGTTCGGATACCACGTCGAATGACGGCATGTAGTGTTCTCCAAATAAAAAGGCGCGCTCATGACAAAGGCGCGCACTTGGCTTGTGGTTGAAATCGGGCTCATTATAACGGGTCTTTTCCCGTCGTTACCGCGAGCGCCTCAGATGCCTGCGCCAAACCGAGTAAAAAACTGATGTCCACTACCTGGCACGTCCTGGGCGCCGGCAGCCTCGGCACGTTGTGGGCGACGCGCCTGGCCCGGGCCGGCCTGCCGGTGCGGCTGGTGTTGCGCAATGAACAGCGGCTGCAGGCTTACCGGGAGGCCGGAGGGCTGACGCTGGTGGAACAAGGCCAGGCGCAGTGTTACCCGGTGCCAGGCGAAACCGCGCAGGGCCTCGAACCGATAAAACGCTTGCTGCTGGCCTGCAAGGCTTATGACGCGGAGGCGGCTGTGGCTTCGGTCGCCCATCGCCTGGATGCCGAGAGCGAACTGATCCTGCTGCAGAACGGCCTCGGCAGCCAGGACGCCGTGGCGAACCGCGTCCCCCAGGCCCGCTGTATCAGCGCCTCCAGCACCGAAGGCGCGTTTCGCGACGGTGACTGGCGCGTGGTGTTCGCCGGCCACGGCTACACCTGGCTGGGCGACCCCGCCCAGCCGGTGGCGCCGGTCTGGCTGGATGACCTGGGCATGGCCGGTATTCCCCATGAGTGGAGCGCCGACATTCTCACCCGCCTGTGGCGCAAACTGGCGCTCAACTGCGCAATCAACCCACTGACGGTACTGCATCAGTGCAAAAACGGTGGCTTGCAGGAACACCGCTGCGAAGTAGCGACCTTGTGCGCGGAGCTCGCCGATCTGCTCGAACGCTGCGGCCAGCCGGCGGCGGCCGAGGATTTACAGTCGGAGGTGGAACGGGTGATCCAGGCCACAGCCGCCAACTATTCCTCCATGTACCAGGACGTTGCCAACCGGCGACGTACCGAAATCGGCTATCTGCTCGGCCATGCCTGCGCCGTCGCGCGGCGCCATGACGTGGCGGTGCCGCATCTTGAACAGATGCGCCAGCGCCTGATTGCCCACTTGGACAACCTCGGATTGCCCAGCGACTGAGCAGCGGCTACGCTGGCCCTCGTGTTCCCTTTCAGCGACGAGTCAGATGCCATTGCGCCAGCGCCTTGAAAATCTCCCGGTCGGCCAGAAACTGCTGGCGGCCCTGTTGGTATTGTTGACCACGGTTCTGCTGGTGGCCAACCTGACCTTCATCAGCGCGGCCTATTACATTTCCCAGGAAAGCATGGCGCCCCAGGCCTTGCAGACCATCGGCCGACTGGTAGCCAACCCGAGCCTGATCTCCGACGCATTGCAATCGCCGCAAAGCGCCAAGCGTCTGCTCGATGAACTCAACAGCTATGCGCCGCTGCGGGCAGCGGCACTGTATGACGGTGATGGCGTACGCCTGGCCCAGTTGCAACAGGGCGAGAAGCTCAAGTTGCCGGAGCATTTCCGTAACATGCAGGCCTGGCAGGCCGGGGAGTTTCGCAGCAACCAGGTCATTACCCTGCCCCGCCCCGGCACGGCGCCCGGCCATCTCCTGCTGGTGGCTAGCAGCGAATTGCCCACCGCGTTCTACACCGGCACCCTGACGGCCAGCCTGGGCATCCTGATTTTCAGCGTGCTGTTGTGGCTGGTCATTGCCCAGCAGATCAAGCGGCTGATCACACAGCCGATCCATCAGCTCGAAGAGTTGTCGCGCCAGGTCACCCGCGAAGAAAACTATTCCCTGCGCGCCGCGCGGGGCAACCACGACGAAATCGGCAGCCTGGCCGAGGCGTTCAACACCATGCTGTCGCGGATCGAAGCCCGGGAACAGCAGCTCAAGCGCGCCCGCGACGATTCCCAGGCCGCCTACGACCAGGCCCAGGGCCTGGCGGAAGAAACCCGTCACACCAACCGCAAGCTGGAGCTGGAAGTCCAGGTCCGCAGCAAGATCGAGAAAAAACTCACCGGCTTCCAGAACTACCTCAACAGCATCATCGACTCCATGCCGTCGGCGCTGATTGCCCTCGACGAACAGCTCTATGTCACGCAATGGAACCAGGAGGCCAGCGCCCTTTCCGGCACCCGGCTGGATGAGGCGCTGAACCAGCCGATCTTCCTCGCCTTCGAGCCGCTCAAGCCGTACCTGCCGCAGCTCAAGCAGACGGTGGAACAGCACACAGTGGCCAAGATCGAGCGCGTCACCTGGACCAAGGACGATGAAGCCCGGCATTACGCCCTGACTTTCTATCCTTTGATGGGCGGTGCCGGGCGCGGCGTGGTGATCCGCATCGATGACATCACCCAGCGCCTGTCGCTGGAGGAAATGATGGTGCAATCGGAAAAAATGCTCTCGGTAGGCGGCCTCGCGGCGGGCATGGCCCATGAGATCAACAATCCGCTGGGGGCGATCCTGCACAACGTGCAGAATATTCGCCGACGCCTGTCTGCGGAATTGCCGAAGAACCTTGAGCAGGCCGAGCAGTTGGGGATCGATTTACCAGTGGTCAACCGTTATCTGGAAAGCCGGGAGATCCCGCAGTTGCTCGATGGCATCCAGCAGGCCGGCGCCCGGGCAGCGAAAATCGTCACCCACATGCTCAGCTTCAGCCGCCGCAGCACAAGGCAGATGGCGCCTTGCGACCTGCCGGCACTCATCGACCAGGCCGTGGAAATTGCCGGTAACGACTTCGACCTGGCGATCGGTTTCGACTTCAAGGGCCAGGCGATCATCCGCCAGTTCGACCCCAACCTCGGCCCGGTGCCAGGCACCGCCAACGAACTGGAGCAGGTATTGCTCAACCTGTTGAAAAACGCCGCCCAGGCCATCCATCAACGCCAGGACGACAGCGAGCCCGGCCGTATCATCCTGCGTACACGGCTGAATCCGCCGTGGGCGGAAATCCAGGTCGAGGACAACGGCATCGGCATGAGCGAGAACGTGCGCAAGCGTACCTTCGAGCCGTTCTTTACCACCAAGGAGATCGGCCAGGGCACCGGGCTCGGATTGTCGGTGTCGTATTTCATCATCACCAACAACCACAAGGGCCAGATGGAAGTGCAATCAGCGCCGGGCCAAGGCACTTGCTTCACCCTGCGCCTGCCGCTGGCGGGCACTTCGATGGTGGCGCAAGAACACAAGCAAGTGGAGCGCTGAACATGGGTTTTCGTCTGTCGAAGATTTACACCCGCACCGGGGACAAAGGTGAAACCGGACTGGGGGATGGTCGCCGGGTGGCGAAGGATCATCCGCGAATCGAGGCCATCGGCGAAGTGGATACGCTGAACAGCCAACTGGGCTTGTTGCTGGCCGGGCTTGCCGCCGAAACGGAACGGTACCCGGCGTTGAAAGAAGTAACCGAGATACTGACGCCTTGTCAGCATCGGCTGTTCGACCTGGGCGGCGAGCTGGCGATGCCGACCTATCAGGCCCTGAACGATGCAGAAGTGGCGCGCCTGGAAGCGGCCATCGATATGTGGAATGAAGAGTTGGGGCCGCTGGAGAATTTCATCCTGCCCGGCGGCTCGACCCTGATCGCCCAGGCCCATGTGTGCCGCAGTCTAGCCCGTAGCGCCGAGCGCCGTTGCCAGCAACTGAACGCGGTGGAAGCACTGGCCGGGCCGGGGCTGGCGTATATCAATCGGTTGTCGGACCTGCTGTTCGTGGCGGCGCGGGTCATCGCCCGGCGCCAGGGTGTGGCGGAAGTGCTTTGGGAGGCGGCGGCAAAGCCTGGGAGTTGATCAAAAGGTGTATCGCCTGTCAGGCCGCCATCGCGAGCAAGCTCGCCCCCACAGATGTTATATGAACGCCGAGGATCCAGTGTGGGAGCGAGCTTGCTCGCGATGAGGCCAGCAAATTCACCGCAGCATCAGGCTTCAGGCCAGAACGCCCGAATCCCCGCCACCCCTTGCGCCCCGGCTTCCCAGGCTTTCTGCCGCTGATCGGGGCCTACCCCGCCCAACAGATACACCGGCCTGTCGAACCCCTCGATCAGTCGCGCAGCCTCTTCCCACCCCAATGGCTGCGCATCGGGATGGGTCTGGGTCGGTTGCACGGGTGACAACGTCACGAAATCCACGCCCATCTGCTGAGCCAGGGAGAGTTCCTCGGCGTTGTGGCACGAGGCCGCCAGCCAGCGGTCGGTGCCGAACGGTCGACCCGCCGCCGCATGCTTGCGCAGTTGCGCGGCGGTGATATGCCAGCCGGCAGACGGAAAGTCACCCAGCCATTCGAACGGGCCCTTGAGCATCAATTGCGCCTTGCCGGCACACAGCCCCACCGCGTCCACTGCCAGGTCACGGTATTGCGGGTCGTAACCGCTGGGCGCGCGCAGTTGCAGCAGCTTGATCCCGCCAGCAACAGCCTTTTGAATGCCACGCAGCAAGGCGGGCGTTTCAAGGCCTTCAGGAGTGATCAGGTACTCGCCCGGCAAACGGGCCGCCGCGACGATCGGCTGATTCGCCGCTGGAAACTCATAGTTCGTCAATTCACGGGCCGTGACCCAGGCAAGCGGCTGGCCTTCGGCGCCATGGGGCTCGCCGCTGAACGCCGAGACTTCCCAGACATCCAGCAACACCTGCTTGTCCGGATAATCGTGGCGCACCTTGATCAGTGGCCGGGCAGCGCTGACGACAATGCCCAACTCTTCGAGAAGCTCCCGGGCCAGCGCCGTTTCGACCGACTCATCAGCCTCGACCTTGCCCCCCGGAAACTCCCACAGGCCGCCCTGATGCTGGGAATCGGCCCGGCGGGCAATCAGGATTCTGCCGGCGGCGTCGCGAATGACTGCCGCCGCTACATGTACGCGTTTCACCGGGCGATTTCCTCCAGGCCAGCTTGTTGCCATGCTTTGAAGGCCGGCCATTGATAAAGGGTTTCAACGTAGGCCGCGTCGACTTCCGGCAGTTCCACCTGGTAGGTGCGCAAGCGCACGGCAATCGGCGCAAAAAATACGTCAGCCAGGCTCAGGGTACCAAACAGGTAGGGACCGGCTTCGGTAGCCGCCGCGCGGCACTCTGCCCACAACGCCAACATCCGCTGGATTTCCGCCTGCACATCCCCCGGAATCGGTGACAACGGCGCATCGCGGCCCAGGTCGAACGGCATGTGGGTGCGGATGGCAAAGAAACCACTGTGCATTTGTGCACAGGCCGAACGAGCCTGGGCCCGTGCCGCTACATCCTTGGGCCAGAGACCGGCCTCGGGAAACTGCTCGGCCAAGTACTCGGCAATGGCCAGGGAGTCGGCGATCACGCCGAACTCGGTCTTGAGCAGCGGGACCTTGGCCGTGGCCGAATACTTCAGCAGTTTTTCGCGGGTGTCGGGCTGGCCGAGCCTGACCAGTTCTTCGGTGTACTTCGCGCCGGACAACGACAGGGCCAGCGCGCCCCGCAGGGACCAGGAAGAAGCTCGTTTATCGCCGATGATCAGGTGCAGGCTCATTTGGATTCCTTTCTTGTGGTTCTGGGGGTGTTTGTACTGCCGCCTTCGCGAGCAGGCTCGCTCCCACACTGAATCTGCGGCGTTCACAGAATCCCTGTGGGAGCGAGCCTGCTCGCGAATGGAACGACTCGGTTTTTAAGTCCGATACTCAGCGTTGATCTTGACGTACTCGTGGGACAGATCGGTGGTCCAGATCGTTTCGCTGCAATCGCCACGCCCCAGCTCGATGCGGATGGTGATTTCCTCCTGCTGCATCACCGCCGCGCCCTGCGCCTCGGTGTAGGTCGTCGCCCGGGCGCCTTGGCTGGCGATGCAGACCTCACCGAGGAAGACGTCGATCTTGCTCACGTCCAGCTCAGGCACCCCGGCGCGGCCGACAGCGGCGAGAATACGACCCCAGTTCGGGTCGGAAGCAAACAGTGCGGTCTTGATCAGCGGCGAATGCGCCACGGTATAACCGACGTCCAGGCATTCCTGGTGATTACCACCACCGTTGACCTGTACGGTGACGAACTTGGTCGCGCCTTCGCCGTCACGGACGATGGCCTGGGCCACTTCCATGCACACCTCGAACACCGCCTGTTTCAGCGCCGCGAACAGCGGACCGCTGGCTTCGGTGATCTCCGGCAGGTTGGCCTTGCCGGTGGCGATCAGCATGCAGCAGTCGTTGGTCGAGGTGTCGCCGTCGATGGTGATGCGGTTGAAGGACTTGTTGGCGCCGTCGAGCATCAGGTCCTGCAACACCTGGCGGGAGACCTTGGCGTCGGTGGCGATGTAACCGAGCATGGTCGCCATGTTCGGGCGGATCATGCCGGCGCCTTTGCTGATGCCGGTCACGGTCACGGTTACACCGTCGTGCTGGAACTGGCGGCTCGCGCCCTTGGGCAGGGTGTCGGTGGTCATGATGCCGGTGGCGGCCGCGGCCCAGTTGTTTTCCGAGAGGTCATCAAGGGCGGCTTGCAGCGCGCCTTCGATTTTTTCGACCGGCAGCGGTTCGCCGATCACACCCGTGGAGTACGGCAGCACCTGGCTGGCGTCGACACCGGTCAGTTCAGCCAGCCTGGCGCAGGTGCGCTCGGCGGCGGCCAGGCCTGGCGCGCCGGTGCCGGCGTTGGCGTTACCAGTGTTGGTCAGCAGGTAACGCACCGGCCCCTGCACGCGTTGCTTGGCCAGGATCACCGGCGCGGCGCAAAACGCATTGAGCGTGAACACGCCGGCCACCGTCGAGCCCTCGGCGCAACGCATGACCACCACATCCTTGCGCCCGGGACGCTTGATGCCCGCCGAGGCGATACCAAGTTCAAAACCGGCAACCGGGTGCAACGTTGGCAACGGACCAAGACCAACAGCCATGAATGCGCTCCTTATAAAATTATTTCAGCATCGCCTTCATCAAGACGGCGAATCAAATGGCAAAACGCCGCGACAAGAGACTCTTGTCGCGGCGCGGGTCGCTCAGCGTTGAAACGGGTTTATTGGATCTGCCCGTGGCAATGCTTGTATTTCTTGCCCGAGCCGCAATAGCACAGCTCGTTTCGGCCCAGTTTCTGCTCGTTGCGTACCGGTGCGGTGGCCAGGGCCACGTCCACATCGACGCCCTCTTCCATCGCCTGGACCACTTCCAGGCCCGGAGCTTCGGCGTGCTCGAACTGCATGCGCGCGGCCAGGGCTTCGGCCTCCTGGCGCAGGCGGGCTTCTTCTTCGACCGGATCTTCGCGGCGAACCTGAACGTGGGACAGAACCCGGATCGAGTCGCGCTTGATCGAATCCAGCAGCTCGGAGAACAGCGTGTAGGACTCGCGCTTGTATTCCTGCTTCGGATTCTTCTGCGCGTAGCCACGCAAGTGGATACCGTGGCGCAGGTGATCCATGGTCGACAGATGGTCTTTCCACAGGTCGTCCAGCACCCGCAGCACGATCTGCTTCTCGAACGAGCGCAGCGCTTCGGCGCCGGCCTGGTCTTCTTTCTCGTTGTACGCGGCGATCAGTTCGGTCAGAAGTTTCTCGCGCAGCGTTTCTTCGTAGAGGTGATCGTCCTCGTCGAGCCACTGCTGGATCGGCAACGACACGCCGAAATCACTGCGCAGGGAGGCTTCCAGACCAGCAACGTCCCACTGCTCCGGAAGCGACTGCGGCGGAATGTGTGCGCTGACAGTGGCGTCGAGCACTTCGCGGCGGAAATCGGCGATGGTTTCGCCAATGTCGTCTGCGGCCAACAGGCTGTTGCGCATGTGATAGATCACTTTGCGCTGCTCGTTGTTGACGTCGTCGAATTCAAGCAACTGCTTGCGGATGTCGAAGTTGCGGCCCTCGACCTTGCGCTGCGCCTTCTCGATGGCGTTGGTCACCATGCGGTGCTCGATCGCCTCGCCCGGCTGCATGCCCAGGGCCTTCATGAAATTCTTCACCCGATCAGAGGCGAAGATGCGCATCAGGCTGTCTTCCAGGGACAGGTAGAAGCGGCTGGAGCCGGCGTCGCCCTGGCGACCGGCACGGCCACGCAGCTGGTTGTCGATACGGCGCGATTCGTGACGCTCGGACGCGATCACCTGCAAGCCACCGGATTCGAGCACCTGCTGGTGACGCTTCTGCCAGTCGGCCTTGATCTGCGCGATCTGCTCGGGGGTCGGGTTTTCCAGCGAAGCCACTTCGACTTCCCAGTTGCCGCCCAGCAGGATGTCGGTACCACGGCCGGCCATGTTGGTGGCGATGGTCAACGCACCCGGGCGACCGGCCTGGGCGATAATCTCGGCTTCCTTCTCGTGGAACTTGGCATTGAGGACCTTGTGCTCGATACCTTCCTTGGCGAGCAAGGCGGACATGTGCTCGGAGGTCTCGATGGTCGCGGTACCCACCAGGATCGGACGGCCCTGGGCCATGCCTTCCTTGATGTCGTTGATGATCGCCGCGTATTTCTCTTCGGCGGTCAGGAACACCAGATCGTTGTAGTCCTTGCGCGCCAGCGGCTTGTTCGGCGGAATCACCACCACTTGCAGGCCGTAGATCTGGTGGAATTCGAACGCTTCGGTGTCGGCGGTACCGGTCATGCCGGACAGTTTGTTGTACAGGCGGAAGTAGTTCTGGAACGTGGTCGAGGCCAGGGTCTGGCTCTCGGCCTGGATGTTCAGGCCTTCCTTCGCTTCGATGGCCTGGTGCAGGCCTTCGGACAGGCGACGGCCCGGCATGGTGCGGCCGGTGTGTTCGTCAACCAGTACGACCTGGCCGTCCTGGACGATGTATTCGACGTTGCGATGGAACAGCTTGTGGGCACGCAGGCCGGCGTAGACGTGGGTCAGCAGGCCCAGGTTATGGGCCGAGTAGAGGCTTTCGCCTTCAGCCAGCAGGCCGACGCGGGTCAGCATCTCTTCGATGAACTGGTGGCCGGATTCGTTGAGCTCGACCTGGCGGGTCTTCTCGTCGACGGTGTAGTGGCCGGGCTGGGTCACTTCGCCTTCGACTTCTTCGACGTGCAGCTGGAGCTGCGGGATCAGCTTGTTGATCTCGATGTACAGCTTGGAGCTGTCTTCGGCCTGCCCGGAAATGATCAGCGGCGTACGGGCTTCGTCGATGAGGATGGAGTCGACTTCGTCGATCACGGCAAAGTTGAGTTCGCGCTGGAATTTTTCTTCCATGCTGAACGCCATGTTGTCGCGCAGGTAGTCGAAACCGAATTCGTTGTTGGTGCCGTAGGTGATGTCCGAGGCGTAGGCCGCGCGCTTCTCTTCCGGCGGCTGGAACGGCGTGACCACGCCGACCGTCAGGCCGAGGAATTCATAGAGCGGGCGCATCCAGTTGGCGTCGCGGCGGGCCAGGTAGTCGTTGACCGTCACCACGTGCACGCCCTTGCCGGACAGTGCGTTGAGATATACCGCCAGGGTCGCCACCAGGGTCTTGCCTTCACCGGTGCGCATTTCGGCGATCTTGCCTTCATGCAAGGTCATGCCGCCGATCAACTGGACGTCGAAGTGGCGCATGCCCATGACCCGCTTGCCGGCTTCACGGCAGACCGCGAAAGCTTCGGGCAGGATCTGGTCAAGGGTCTCGCCCTTGGCGATGCGGTCCTTGAATTCGGCGGTCTTGGCGCGTAACTGATCGTCCGAAAGGGCCACCATTTGCTCTTCGAAGGCATTGACGATCTGTACCGTCTTGAGCATGCGTTTGACTTCACGCTCGTTCTTGCTTCCAAAAAGTTTCTTTAACAAAGGCGCAAACATATCGGCAGGATCTTCCACACTAAAGGGATGGAGGGCGGCCCCATGAGTCGCCCGTGCAGCCCTCATGGCCGCATGCGAACGAGCATTCTACCCGGAAACGATGGAGAGGAAAG
Source organism: Pseudomonas sp. R3-56 (assembly GCF_051132075.1). Classification (NCBI taxonomy): domain Bacteria; kingdom Pseudomonadati; phylum Pseudomonadota; class Gammaproteobacteria; order Pseudomonadales; family Pseudomonadaceae; genus Pseudomonas; species Pseudomonas sp. R3-56. Next base: position 4,905,252 of record NZ_CP071657.1, read on the forward strand.
TGGCGTTATTCCACGATGCTGGCACAGCGCTGTGACGGGGCCTCCCTAAAATAAGGGCTTTTGCGCGAACTTCAACCCACAAAACGCAGAAGTTACTCATTGATTATGCGAGTAAAAGCCACCGGGCGGCAGGGCTCGGGCGTATCTGGCGCTTTCTGCTACCATGGCGCCTTTGTCACTTGCGGTAATCAACCATGGCCTTTCGCCCTCTTCCAGCCAAGGCGCCCGCCGTTCTGCTGCGCGAAGCCAAGCCGCTGAAAGCCATCTTCGGCCACGCCAGACGCCTGGGGCACTTGCAGCGCCTGCTCGACAGCCAGCTACAGCCCGCTGCGCGCGAGCATTGTCACGTAGCGTCCTGGCGGGAAGGCAGTTTGTTGCTGATCGTCACCGACGGTCACTGGGCCACGCGCCTGCGTTACCAGCAAAAGCGCCTGCTGCGCCAATTGCAGGCATTCGAGGAGTTCGCCAACCTGACGCGAATCCTGTTCAAGGTCCAGCCGCCCACGGTGCAAGTCGGCGCCAAGGGTCATACGCTGGATCTGTCCACCGACGCTGCCGCCACCATCCAGGCCACGGCCGATGGCATCAGCGACCCCAACCTGCGGGCAGCCCTGGAGCGATTGGCGGCGCATGCGCGGCCCAAGGATTGAGATTTTTTTCGGCTGTTGAATAGCCTTCGCGAGCAGGCTCGCTCCCACAATGGATCTGCGTGAGGCACAAGACTTGCGCGCGCAGGAGATCTCCTGTGGGAGCGAGCCCGCTCGCGAAGGCGGCGACTCGGTCTTCGACCTAACGCCGCTTGCTGCCTCCCAACAGTGACCCCATCAACCCACGCACCAACTGCCGGCCCAACTGATTGGCCGCCTGGCGCATCGCCGATTTCAGCGCCTGGCCGGCGGCAGTGCCGAGGAATTCCCCGGCCTTTTCGGTGAAGCTCGGCTCCTCGGCGGCCGGTTTGCCTGGCACGGCTTCGGCCTGCGGCTCCAGCCCCTTGCGCCCCATCAGCACTTCATAGGCAGACTCGCGGTCGATGGGTTTGTCATAACGGCCCTGCAACGGTGAGCTGGCGATCAGCCCGGCACGCTCAGCCGCGGTCAACGGCCCGATGCGCGACTGCGGCGGCGCCACCAGCACACGCTGGACCATTTCTGGCGTGCCTTTTTCCTGCAAGGTGCCCACCAGCGCTTCACCGATGCCCAGCTCGGTCAGCACCGCCAGGGCATCGAATTGCGGATTTGGTCGAAAACCGTCAGCCACCGCCCGCAGGGATTTCTGTTCCTTTGCGGTGAACGCCCGCAGACCATGCTGGATGCGCAACCCCAGCTGCGCGAGCACGTCGTCCGGCAGATCGCCCGGCGACTGGGTGACGAAGTACACCCCGACGCCCTTGGAGCGGATCAGCCGCACCACTTGTTCCAGGCGCTCTTGCAATGCCTTGGGCGTGCCGGCGAACAACAAATGTGCCTCATCGAAAAACAACGCCAGCAGGGGTTTGTCCGCATCGCCGCGCTCGGGCAGTTGCTCGAACAGCTCGGCCAGCAGCCACAGCAGGAATGTCGCGTAGACTTTCGGCGCTTCATGGACCAGGCGACTGGCGTCCAGCAGATGAATGCGGCCACGGCCGTCACCGGCCGGTTGCAGGATGTCTTCAAGCTGCAACGCCGGTTCGCCGAACAAGGCATCCGCGCCCTGCTGTTCCAGGGTGGACAGTCGGCGCATCAAGGCCTGGCTGGAACCGGTGGTCATCAGGGCCGCGTCGTCCCCGAGCAATTCAGGGTTGTCCTTGAGGTGATTGAGCAGCGCCTTCAGGTCCTTGAGGTCGAGCAGCAACAGGCCCTCGCGGTCGGCGACCTTGAACGCCGCGTACAACGCCGCTTGCTGGCTGTCCGTCAGTTCCAGCAGGCTGCCGAGCAACAACGGGCCCATTTCACTCAACGTCGTGCGCAACGGATGACCGGACTGGCCGTGTATATCCCACAAGGTCACCGGATAGGCCTGGGGCTTGTGGCCGAGCCAGGGCATGCCGGCGATGCGCTCGGCGATCTTGCCTTGAGGATTGCCGGCGGCGCCGAGGCCGCACAGGTCACCCTTGATGTCCGCCGCGAACACCGCCACGCCGGCATCGCTGAACATCTCGGCCAGGCGCTGCAAGGTGACGGTCTTGCCGGTGCCGGTGGCGCCCGCCACCAGCCCATGACGATTGGCCAGGCGCATGGCCTGGGCGACAGGTTGGCCGGCCAGGTCGGCCCCGATAACGAGTTGCGATGAATCAGGCATTTGGTCACCTGTGGGTTTGCGGTATGACGCCATTTTGCGCGCTTATATAAAAGCATGCCCAGTGCAATAAGGCCCGAGCGGCAGAATAATAGCCTGCAACCAGCACTGGCCCCTTCGCGAGCAGGCTCGCTCCCACAATTTGGACCTATGTTGAGCACAGAACCCTGTGGGAGCGAGCCTGCTCGCGAAGAGTGCCCGACAACGCATTCCTTTACTGCACCCAACCCCAACCGAACATCTATTCTTACCCAAGGTCAACAAGGGGAGAACACAGACCGGAGGGATGTTCATCGTGCATATAGCGGACATAACCATGTTCTACGCCCCCGCCAGCGGAGGTGTACGCACTTATCTGGATGCCAAGCACCGGCGCCTGGGCAATCGGCCGGGTATTCGCCATAGCCTTCTGATCCCCGGCGCGCATTTGAGCGAGCAGGATGGGATCTACAAGGTCCCGGCCCCTCCGCTGCCCTTTGGCAAGGGCTACCGCTTCCCGCTGCGCCTGGCCCCTTGGCGTAATGTCCTGCGCGACTTGCAGCCCGACCTGATCGAGGTCGGCGACCCTTACCTCACCGCCTGGGCCGCCCTGGATGCCCGGCGACAGCTGGACGTGCCCGTGATCGGCTTTTATCACTCCGACCTGCCGTTGCTGGTAAGCAACCGCATGGGCAACTGGTTCACGCCCAATATCGAAGCCTATGTCAGCAAACTGTACGGCAACTTCGACCGGGTGCTCGCGCCGAGCCAGGTCATGGCCGACAAACTCACCGGGCTTGGAGTCAAAAATGTCTACGTGCAGCCGTTGGGGGTAGACCTGCAGACCTTCAATCCCGCCGCTCGCGACCCGGAACTGCGGGCCGAACTGGGCATCGCCGAGGATGCGCGCCTGCTGATTTTCGCCGGTCGCGGCTCCAGGGAAAAAAACCTGCCGGTGCTGCTCAAATGCATGAAACGCCTGGGCGAACGCTATCACCTGCTGCTGGTGGGCTCTTCCATGCCAGCCGTGGTGCCGGACAACGTCACGGTGATCGACGAATTCTGCCCGGCTCCGCAAGTCGCCCGGCTGATGGCCAGCGCCGACGCCCTGCTGCACGCAGGCGACCAGGAAACGTTCGGCCTGGTAATCCTCGAAGCGATGGCCAGCGGCATCCCGGTGGTAGCGGTCGCGGCAGGCGCCTTCAATGAAATCGTCCACGAGGACTGCGGCCTGCTGTGTGCGCCCGACAATCCACAGGCGATGGCCAATGCCGTTCGGCAACTGTTCGCCGAAGGCTGCCAGCAACGCGGCGCAAAAGCACGCCGACATGTAGAACGTCATTACGCCTGGGATTCGGTGGTCAATAGTCTGTTGGGCCACTATTACAGCGTGCTCGGCGCAGAAATGCCCCTGCTGGCCAATGGTTGAGTCGAGGCCCATGTCGATGACCGCTCAATCCAGCCTGCTGCTGGTGCTGCACGATGTCGCACCGCAAACCTGGCCCGACTACCAGCCCTTCGTCGAAGCCGTCGACGCCCTCGGCCAGGTGCCGATGACCTGGCTGGTGGTGCCGGACTTCCATCACGCCAACGCGCTCGACGAACATCCCGGCTTCCGGCGCATGCTCGACAGCCGGGTCGAACGCGGCGATGAACTGGTGCTGCACGGTTATTACCACTGTGATGACGGTCCGCCGGCGCTCCATCCCAAGGACTGGTTCATGCGCCGGGTCTACACCCATGAAGGCGAGTTCTACGGTCTGTCCGAGGAAGCGGCCCTCGCCCGCCTTCGCGCCGGCATCGAAATCTTTCAGCGCTACCAGTGGCCGCTGCAGGGCTTCGTCGCGCCGGCCTGGCTGATGAGCGAAGGCACGCGCCAGGCCTTGCGCCAGTTGCCGTTGAGTTATACCAGCGACACCCAGCACCTTTATCGCTTGCCGGAGTTCACCCCGATCGATGCCCCGGGACTGGTCTGGAGCGCCCGCAGCGCCTGGCGTCGAGGCTTGTCAAAAGTCATCAGCGATCGGCGTGAACAGCGCTGGCGCCAGGCACCGGTCATTCGCCTGGGCCTGCACCCCGTAGACATGCGCCACGGATTTTCCCGCGACTACTGGCTGCGAATCCTGGAGCGCCTGATTGAGGACGGGCGCGTGCCGATGACCAAGATCGACTGGCTGGCGTCACTGCGCCAGCCAGTCAGCAGTGCCGCATGAAACGGCTGGTCTGGTTAGGCGCCGCCCTGTTGATTGCGGTATTGGTCCCGATGCTCGTGGGCGGCGGGGAGATGTGGTCGCGGCTGCAGCGCTTTCCGCTGTCCTTGCTGCTGGTCATGCTTGGCATGATCGTACTCTGCTGGGGCCTCAACTCGGTGCGCCTGCGCTTGCTGCTGGGTGAACACCGTGGGCGCATAGGCGGGTTGAAAAGCATTGGCGTGGTGATGTCCACCGAGTTCGCGATGTGCGCGACGCCCGGCGGCAGTGGCGGGCCGTTGACACTGATGGCGCTGCTCGCGCGCAACGGCGTGCGCCCCGCCCATGGCAGCGCGGTGTTCGCCATGGATCAATTGAGCGACCTGCTGTTTTTTCTCTGCGCCTTGTTGGGCATCCTGTTTTATGCACTTTTCCAGAACCTCAGCCAGCGCATGGAATGGATGCTGGGGCTGAGCGCGGTTTCATTGTTCGGCGGGCTTTGCTGCTGCGTGCTGGTGGCCCGCTACCATCGGCGGCTGATTCTCCTGGGCGCGCGGCTACTGCGGCATTTGCGAGTGAAGCCGGTGACCCGTCGACGCTGGGGACGCAAGATCCTGAATTTCCTCGCGGCATTTACCGACACTCTGAAATTGCCACGCCAGACGCTGTTCCAGGTGTTCGTCTTGACCTGCCTGCACTGGGTCCTGCGCTATAGCGTGCTGTACCTGGCATTAAAAGGACTCGGGGCGGATCTGCAATGGGCCTGGAGTTTCCTGATCCAGATGCTGTCCCTCAGCGCCGGGCAGTTCAGCCTGTTGCCGGGCGGCGCCGGAGCGGCGGAGTTGACCTCGGCGGCGTTGCTGGCGCCGATGGTGGGCAAATCCACCGCGGCGGCAGCGATCCTGATCTGGCGGGCGGTGACGTATTACTTCTATCTGCTGGCCGGAGGACCGGTGTTCTTCATGATGGTCGGGCGACCTTTGATCAAGAAGCTGATGAAGCTGCGGCAAGCCTGAGAGGTCAGTCCTTGGACTCGGGATCGTCCTGGGGCTGCTCGTGCAGCTCTTCCCACAGCTGGGCGGCGTCGGGAAATTCGGTGCCGTCTTCCGGGCCCAGCGCTTCGGGATCGTAGCGACTCAGGCAACCCTCGCCCACGGTTGCCGGCGCTCTGGCGGTGGCTTTGTCCAAGGGATCGGTCATGGGATTCATGCCTCGAGGTTCGTGGCAAGGGAGAAAGCTCCCTTGCCACATAGAGTCAGAAGACTACAGATCAGAAGACCACGGTCTTGTTCCCGTGCACCAGTACGCGGTCTTCCAAGTGATAGCGCAAGCCGCGCGCCAGGACCATTTTTTCCACGTCGCGGCCGAAGCGCACCATGTCTTCAATGCTGTCGCTGTGGCTGACACGCACCACGTCCTGCTCGATGATCGGGCCGGCGTCCAGCTCTTCGGTCACGTAGTGGCACGTGGCGCCGATCAGCTTCACTCCGCGCATCGAGGCCTGGTGGTAAGGCTTGGCACCAACGAACGACGGCAGGAAACTGTGGTGGATGTTGATGACTTTATGCGCGTATTCGCTGCACAGTGACGGCGGCAGGATCTGCATGTAGCGGGCCAGTACCACCACCTCGGCGTCGTGCTGCTTGACCAGCCGCGAGACCTCGGCGAACGCCGGGTGCTTGTCCTGCGGGTTGACCGGTACGTGGTAATAAGGGATGCCGTGCCATTCCACCATGCTGCGTAAGTCGTCATGGTTGGAAATGACACAGGCGATGTCGCAATCGAGCTCATCGCTGTGCCAGCGGTGCAACAGATCAGCCAGGCAGTGGGACTCACGACTGGCCATCAGCACTACGCGCTTTTTCTGCGCGGTATCGGTGATACGCCAGTCCATCGAAAACTCTTCGGCAATCGGGGCGAATGCCTCGCGGAAGGCTTCGATGCCGAAGGGCAGCGAGTCGGCGCGTATCTCGTGACGCATGAAAAACCAACCACTCTGATTGTCCGAATGGTGGCTTGCTTCAGTGATCCAGCCGTTATGGGACGCCAGAAAGTTACTGACTTTAGCAACGATACCGACGCGGTCTGGGCAAGCGATCACCAGCCGAAAAGTGCGCATTAGGGGAACTCCAGAACTTCGCAAAGGCGGCCATTCTAGCCATTGCGCGGCAAAACTGCAGTATCGATCACACATCGCGCCCAGCGATGGCTGACCGGGACTGCCAATGCCCGCGTGGCAAGCTTTATCGTGAACAGATGTGAAGACTGCATCACATTATTTATTTCACGGCGCTCACTCTGTGCTAGCGCACTATTAATTAAATAAACACTGCTTAAATGTTTACTTGATGAAACTGTCTGATTACTATTACCCCACTGTCTCCTTGTCACCAGCGTCCTACATAAGGTAGTCCCCATGTCCCTGATCACCGAATACAACGCTACAAAACAAGCCATTGAAGAACTGCAACAACGTCTGGCCGACCTGTCCAAAGACGACAAACTGCAAAAAGAACTGGAATTCGAAGGCAAACTGCGCACGCTGATGGGTGAATACTCCAAGTCCCTGCGCGATATCATCGCCCTGTTGGATCCAGAGTCCAAGTCGAGCAAAGCCCCGCGTGGCGCTGTGAAAACTACCGGCACCAAGCGCGCTCGCAAAGTTAAGCAATACAAGAACCCGCACAACGGTGAAGTCATCGAAACCAAAGGTGGCAACCACAAGACTCTGAAAGAGTGGAAAGCCAAGTGGGGCGGCGACGTGGTTGAAGGCTGGGCGACCCTGCTGGGCTAAGCTCCGGCGGTTCGAAGCGTTCTCGACGCAGAAAAAAACGCCAGCGATTGCTGGCGTTTTTTGTTGCCTGTCCACTTCTGATTTATTTCCTTACATGGCAGCGCGGCGACTCAAAGGCTTAAACGTTTGCGCAATTGCTGGCTATAGCCCTGCCATTGAGTCAGCACCTCTTGCTGCATTGGGCTGGAAAGCGCCAGCCACTGCGTCATCGCCTCATCAAAACTTTCCAGGGTATTAGGCGCACCCCACTCCGGTGATTTCAGTCGCTGCTGGCAAAATAGTTTCCAGCGTACCTGCTCTTCAGTGCTCAAGGTGTCGGGGAAGTTACGGGCCCGGTATCGGAATAATAATTCCGGCAGGCGCTCATCATCGAAATGCCAACGTTCCCCCGCCAACTGGTCGGGATCTGCCTGGCGCACTTGTTCGCACAAACGCCGATCACGATCACCCATGAATCCAGCGTACAACTGTTGTTCGGGGTCATCGCTCGCAGTGAAATCCTCGCGACCGTAAATCGCCTGGAGTTTATCGTGCCAGACTTGCTGTGCGTCACTTAGCCGCAGCGCCCGCTGGCGATAACCCTCCATGTCCAGTTGCAGGCGTTGCTGGTCCTCGTCGCGCAGGACTGACAGCGGCGCGACCACCGGGCACTTGTTGATATGAATAAGCTTGAGGGGTACGGGCAATTCTCCTTCCAACAACTCTTCACGGCGGGTATACAAGCGTTGGCGCAGGATTTCGGCGTCATGGTCCAGCAGCCCTTGAGGATCCAGATGCAGATCGCAGACGATCAGGGCGTTGCGGTTCTTCGGATGCCAGGCCAGCGGCAGGACCACGCCGATGTAGTTTCGCGCCGCCGAGAAGCGCCCGGAGATGTGCACCATGGGCTGTAGCAGGCGGACCTGGTCCATCACTTTCTGTTTAGTGCGCAACTGGAACAGCCAGTCGTAAAGCCGGGGTTGTTTCTGACGGATCAACCGGGCCAGGGCAATCGTTGCACGTACATCCGACAGCGCATCATGGGCCTGGCCATGGTCGATGCCGTTGGCGGCGGTCAGGCGTTCGAGCTTGAGGGTGACGCGCCCCTCCTCCTGCGGCCAGACAATCCCATCGGGGCGTAACGCATAGGCGGCCCGCACCAGGTCAATCAGGTCCCAGCGACTGTTGCCCCCCTGCCATTCCCGTGCGTATGGGTCGAAGAAATTCCGATAAAGGCTGTAGCGGGTCATCTCGTCATCGAAGCGCAGCGTGTTGTAGCCGGCGCCACAGGTCCCGGGCGCGGCCAGTTGCGCATGGACGCGGGTCATGAAATCGGCCTCGCTCAAGCCTTTTTCCGCCAGGCATGCCGGTGTGATCCCGGTGATCGCGCATGCGGCCGGATGGGGCAGGATGTCATCGCTGGGCCGGCAGTACAGGTTCACCGGTTCATCGATTTCATTGAGTTCGAAATCGGTACGTATCCCGGCCACCTGCAAGGGGCGGTCGCAACGCGGATTGATGCCGGTGGTTTCGTAGTCGTACCAGAAAATGGAGGTCACGGGTGGTTCCTGTGCTGAGGACTGGCGAAGTCTAGGCGCTGCAACCGGCCGGCGGCCAGCGCTGCTGTAACTTTCCGGGAGGCGCAAGCCTACGCCCTCCCGCAAGATCCCTGTTGTTTACATGAAGCGTGAAATGACCCACAGAGTTGTATCGTGCGCCTGCACGAAGACTGCTAGCATCTGGGCCGAGATCGAACGTTCGAACCGCCCCCTCACAGGTTGCCCATGCTCGAGACACCAGCATTGCAAAGGAACGCGCCGCTGCCCGCGCCACTGGACACGCGTTACCAGGTCGAGACGCCCGAGGGCATCGACCTGCCGCTGCGCCCGGCGGGGTTGATGCCTCGCGCCCTGGCCTTTGCCATCGACCTCGGCATACGGGGGCTGGCCCTGGGCCTGCTGTTCCTGATCCTGGCGTTTTTTGGCGAACTGGGCGTCGGCCTGGGCTCGATCCTGCTGTTCGTCATCAGCTGGTGGTACATGGTGCTGTTCGAGGTGCTGAACCAAGGGCGTTCCCCCGGCAAGCAGATCATGGGTTTGCGCGTGGTGCAGGATGACGGCCGGCCTGTCGACTGGTCGGCCTCGCTGATCCGCAACCTGCTGCGCTTCGTCGACATGCTGCCCTTCGGCTATGCGTTCGGGGCGATTACCTGCCTGCAGCATCCAGCGTTCAAGCGCCTGGGCGACCTGGCGGCCGGGACCCTGGTGGTTTATCGCGAACAAGCGATCAAACGCCCCGTACTGCCATCGGCCCGACCGATACGGCCACCTTTTGTCCTCGACCTCAACGAGCAGCGTGCCGTGCTGGGCTTCGCCGAGCGCCAGGCAGAACTGTCCGGTGCCAGGGTCACCGAACTGGCGACGATCCTGGCCGCGCCGCTGAAGGTGCACCCTTCCGGCGCCGTGGCCGAACTCAATGGCATCGCCCGCGGCCTGCTGGGGCCGACATGAAACAAAGCCTTTTCGAAAAACGTCATCAAGAGGAATGGGACCGTCTGTCCCAACAGCTCGACCAATTGGAGCGCAGCCGCAACGTCGCGCAGAGCAGCGATTTCCCCAATGCCTATCGACGCCTCTGCCACCACCTGACGCTGGCCCAGGCCAGGGGCTACAGCAGCCTCTTAATAGACGCGTTGCAGCAATTGGCCCTGCGTGGTCACCAGCAACTCTACCGGGACCGCGGCCGGTTCTCGGCCAGCCTGTCGACCTTCATCCTGGCCGGTTTCCCCCGACTGGTTCGTGAGCAATGGCGATTCGTGCTGGCGGCGGCCTTGATGTTCCTAGGTAGCCTGGTCGGCATCGGGCTGCTGGTCTACCTGTTCCCCGAACTGGTCTACAGCGTGTTGAGCGTCGAAGAAGCCAGCCAGATACGCGGCATGTACGACCCTGCCGCCGGCCACCTGGGGCGCTCGATCGAGCGGGCCGCCAGCGAAGACTGGGTCATGTTCGGCTATTACATCATGCACAACATCGGTATTGCCTTTCAGACGTTCGCCAGCGGCTTGCTGTTTGGCCTGGGCAGCGCATTCTTCCTGTTCTTCAACGGCCTGACCATTGGCGCGGTGGCCGGGCACCTGACCCAGATCGGTTCGGGATCGACGTTCTGGTCATTCGTGATCGGCCACGGCGCCTTCGAACTCACTGCCATCGTCCTGGCCGGCGCGGCGGGCCTGTTGCTCGGTTGGGCACTGATCGCGCCGGGGCGCCTCACCCGAGGCGAAGCGTTACGGCTCGCCGCCGGCAAGAGCGTGCTGATCATCGGCGGCGTGGTGCTGTTGCTGCTCATCGCCGCGTTCGTCGAGGCCTACTGGTCCTCCAGCGCGGTGACACCCACCACCAAATACATCGTCGGCGCCTTGTTGTGGCTGCTGGTGCTCGGGTATCTGCTGTTTGCCGGACGAGGCCACCATGCGCCTGAGTGACGCCAGCGTTGTCATCCGCCCCCGCACCACCTGGGAAGCCATGGACCTCGGCGTGCTGATGAGCCAGCAGCACCGAGGGCTGCTGATGACCAGTTGGGCCATCGTCACGCTACCGGTGTATGCGCTGCTGACCCTGTTGCTGTGGGACTCGCCGTCGCTGGTAGTCATTGTGTTCTGGTGGCTGAAACCGGCCTTCGACCGCCTGCCCCTGTTCATTTTGTCCAAGGCCCTGTTTGGCGAGCCGCCTACGCTGAAGCAGGCGTTGCGCCAATGGCTCGCGCTGCTCAAGCCGCAATTGCTGGCCAGCCTGACCTGGCGACGGCTGAGCCTGAACCGCAGCTTCCTGATGCCGGTGGTGCAACTCGAAGGCCTGGCCGGCGAGGCGCGCGAGCAACGTTTGCGCGTCCTGCTGCAGCGCAACGGCGGCGCGGCGCAGTGGCTGACCATCATCGGCGTGCACCTGGAAACCGCGCTGTGGTTCGGCCTGATGGCGCTGTTCTATCTGTTCATACCGCAACAGGTCGAGCTGGAATGGGACTGGCAGACCCTGATCGCCGTGGCCGAGCACGACTGGCTGTGGCTCGAACACCTGGTCAACTTCCTGTATCCACTGTTGCTGATCTTCTGGGAACCGGTTTACGTCGCCTGTGGCTTCAGCCTCTACCTGAACCGCCGCACGATTCTCGAGGCCTGGGACATCGAACTGGTATTCCGGCGCCTGCGCCAGCGCCTGGCCGGCTTGGCCCCGGCGCTGTTGCTGCTGGCAATGACGCTGCTGCCGTTGGCGCCACCTGCCTGGGCCGCGCAGGACGACAACGGTCCCGACAGCCCGCGCTTGCTCAACCAGCCGCTGACCAGCGAGGCCTCTCGGGAAAGCATTGAAGCGATTCTCGAAGCGCCACCATTCAAGAATCCGGAAACGATCACCCGCTATCGTTTCGGCGAAGAAGCCGAAAAATCAGCCGAATCAGCCGAGCCAGCTGAAACCGATGGAGCGCCGGGCTGGCTCAAATCGCTGTTCGAATGGCTGTCGAAAAAACGCTTCGAGGGTATTGCCGCGCTGATCCAGGTGCTGCTCTGGGCGGCCCTGTTGACGGCCATCGCCTGGCTGGCCTGGCATTACCGCCATAGTCTCAAGACCCTGGCGAACCGTAGGCCAGCACAGCGCATGCATTCGAAACCCGCTGCGCCGGTGCAGATGTTCGGCCTGGATATTCGCGAAGAGAGCCTGCCGGAGGATGTGGCGAGCCGCGCCGAGCAGTTATGGTCCACCGCGCCTCGCGAGGCGTTGGGTTTGCTCTATCGAGCCTTGCTCAGCCGATTGCACCATGAATTCGCCATCCCCCTGAAACCCGCGGACACGGAAGGCCAGGTGTTGCAGCGCGTCGAACGACTCCAGCAGCCGGACCTGCTGGTCTTCAGCAAAAACCTGACCCAGCACTGGCAAAACATCGCCTACGGGCACCGTCCACCAGCGCCGCATCTGCAACGGGAGCTGTGCGATGGCTGGCGCGGCCTGTTCGGTCCGGGAGTTTCCCGATGAGCCGCCGCGCCGGATGGCTGGTCGCGGCGCTGGTTGCGGCGTTGGTCTGTGCAGTGGGCGTCTACTTGTCCACGAAAGCCGTGCCCTACCAGGAAACCATTGATCACGGCCCATCCCCCGAAGCCCAGGCCAATCCCTACCTGGCGGCGGAACATTTCCTGCGTCAGCATGGGGTAGAAGTCGAACACGCCAACAGCCTGGACGTCCTGCCCGGCCTCGAACCCCACCAGCGTAGCCTGCTGTTGCTGGGCGAGCGGAGCAACATGACGCCACGAGAGGCCGACCAGTTGATGAACTGGACCCGGGCCGGCGGACGGCTGCTGTTCGTCGCCGAGGCCTTGTGGGATGACAGCACCAGCAGCAGCGGCGATTTGTTGCTGGACCGCGTGGGTCTGCGCCAACTCCTCAGCAAGGACCTCGAGGAATCCGACGCCGAACTCATCAAGGATCGCTACCCCGAACTGACCAAGCTTTATCTGGAAGATGAAGAAGCGCCGGCCTATGTCGGCTTCGACACCGACTTCCATCTCGAAGACCCGCAGAACCTCGCCCAGGCCTGGGCCAACAGCGCACAGGCAACTCACATGATGCAACTGAACCACGGCCTGGGCACCATCACTGTGCTCACTGACGCCGAGCTTTGGAAGAACGACCAGATCGACCAATACGACAACGCCTGGCTGCTCTGGTACCTGAGTGCCGATACGAATGTGACGCTGCTGTTCGACATCGAGCACGACAACCTGCTGACCCTGCTGCTGCGCTATTTCCCCCAGGCCCTGTTGGCGCTGCTGGTCCTGATCGGGCTGTGGTTCTGGCGCTCGGCGGTGCGGCATGGCCCGTTGCAACAACCCGCCCCCAAGGCGCGACGGCAGTTACTGGAACACCTGCAGGCCAGCGCCGCGTTCCAGCTGCGCCACCACGGCCGGCAACACCTGTTGCAGAGTTTGCAGCATGACGTGTTGCGCCGGGCGCGCCAGCTTCATCCAGGTTTCGAACGGCTGGTCGTCGCCGAACAATGGCAAGTGCTTGCACGCCTGACCCGCCAACCCACGCGAACCATCAGCCAGGCCCTCAGCCCCCGGCCGGCGCAGCGCATGTCCAGCACTGAGTTCTGCCGCCAGGTTGCCCTTTTGCAAACTCTCAGGAATGCCTTATGACTGAACAGAACGAACCTGTCGACGGCCAGGCCCATGCCGCCCAACAGCGCCAGCGCGCCAGCCAGTTGGCCCAGGCGATCCGTACCGAACTGCACAAGGCGGTGGTCGGCCAGGCTGCGGTGGTCGACGATGTGCTCACGGCGTTGATCGCTGGCGGGCATGTGCTGCTCGAAGGCGTTCCAGGGTTGGGCAAGACGTTGATGGTGCGCGCGCTCGCGCGCTGTTTTAGTGGCGAGTTCGCGCGCATCCAGTTCACGCCCGACCTGATGCCCAGCGACGTCACCGGCCATGCGGTGTACGACCTGCAGACCGAGCAGTTCAAGTTGCGCAAGGGTCCGGTTTTCACCAACCTCCTGCTGGCCGACGAGATCAACCGCGCGCCGGCAAAAACCCAGGCGGCGCTGCTCGAGGCCATGCAGGAACGCCAGGTCACCCTGGAAGGCCGCGCCCTGCCGATCGCCCAACCGTTCATGGTGCTGGCGACCCAGAACCCCATCGAACAGGAAGGCACTTACCCGCTGCCGGAAGCCGAGCTCGACCGCTTCATGCTCAAGGTCCGCATGGACTATCCCGATGCCGACCAGGAGCTGGACATGGTCCGCCAGGTCAGCCGCTCGACCCGGGCCGACATGCTTGACGTGCAACCGTTGCGCACGGTGCTGCAAGCCAAGGATGTGCAGGCCTTGCAGCGAATCGCCAGTGACCTGCCGATGGACGATCAGGTCCTCGACTACGCCGTCCGCCTGGCCCGCGCCACTCGCAGCTGGCCGGGGCTGACACTGGGCGCCGGGCCGCGCGCCTCGATCGCGCTGGTACGCTGCGCAAGGGCCCGGGCGCTGCTGCGCGGTGGCGAATTCGTGGTCCCGGACGACATCAAGGGCTGCGCCCTGGCCGTGCTGCGCCATCGCGTAAGGCTGGCGCCGGAGCTGGACATCGAGGGGCTCTCGGTGGACCAGGTGCTGGGGCAGTTGCTCGATCAAGTCTCGGCGCCGCGGCTGTGAAAAATCGCGCGGCAAGGATGCGCCCATGAAACCCTCGCGTCTGTTGCTCATCTGGCTCGCGATCCTGCTGGCCGTCGGCATCGTGCTGGGCACGTTGCGAGCGCTGGGCATCGCGGTGCCGTCGACACTCCTGTCGATCAACTGGGGGATGCTGCTGGCCTTGCTGGCCTTGGCGCTGCTCGATGCCGTGCGGCTGCGGCGCCTGCCCTCGCCCCGCGTACAACGACACATGCCGGGCAGCCTGGCACTGGGCCGATGGGGCGAAGTGCGCCTGCAGATCAGCCATGATTTTGCCCAGCCAATGCCGATCCAGGTGTTCGATCACGTACCCGATGGCCTCGACTTCGACGACCTGCCCTTGTCGGTCGAACTTCAACCCGGCCAACGCAGCCAGCTCGGCTACCGCTTGCGCCCGCTCAAGCGCGGTCATTTCATTTTCAGCTACTGCGAGATCAGCCTGCCCAGCCCGCTGGGATTGTGGTCCGGCAAACGCCTGCTGGAGGCGCTCGATAACACTCGCGTCTACCCGGATTTCGCCAGGCTCTATGACGGCCAGCTATTGGCCGTCGACAACTGGCTGAGCCAGCTCGGCATACGCCAGCGGCAGCGCCGTGGCCAAGGCCAGGAGTTTCATCAGCTGCGCGAGTTTCGCGAGGGCGACAGCCTGCGCCAGATCGACTGGAAGGCCACCGCCCGCCACCGTACGCCGATTGCCCGTGAGTACGAAGACGAACGCGACCAACAGATTATCTTCATGCTCGACTGCGGCCGGCGCATGCGCAGCCAGGACGACGAGCTGGCGCACTTCGATCACGCTCTCAATGCCTGCCTCTTGCTCAGCTATACCGCGTTGCGCCAGGGCGACGCCGTCGGCCTGTACACCTTCGCCAGTGAGCGACCGCGCTACCTCGCGCCGGTCAAAGGCAGCGGCCAGCTCAACGTCTTGCTCAACGCGGTCTATGACCTGGACAGCAGCCAGCATCCCGCCGATTACCAGGTCGCGGTCAATCAACTGCTGGCCCGGCAAAAACGCCGGGCCCTGGTGGTGTTGGTGACCAACCTGCGGGATGAGGACGACGAGGAACTGCTGGCTGCCGTCAAGCGCCTGGGCCAGCAGCATCGGGTGCTGGTGGCCAGCCTGCGCGAAGAGGCACTCGACCGGTTGCGCCAGGCGCCGGTACAAACCCAGCCCGAAGCCTTGGCCTATTGCGGGACGGTGGACTACATGAACACCCGCGCCGGACTCCATCTGCGGTTGGCGGCCCATGGCATCCCGACCCTGGATTCGCGCCCCGGCGAGCTAGGGGCGGATCTGGTGAGCCAATACCTGGCATGGAAAAAGGCCGGAACCGCTTAGGCCCTGCGCAGGAGTCGGTTACTCAAGCCGAGGCGGGCAACGGATAAAAACAGAAATACTGCTGCAACGCACTGACCAACGCCCCGTACTCCGGCGGCGCCCATTGCAGGCTGAAACCGGCATCGAAATGCTGCGGCGTCACGTCTTCATGACACCACAGGCACTTGGCCTTCAACCGGATCTCTTGCTGTGGTCCGTCGTCGGTGGGGATTTTCAGGTACAGATCAAAGCTTGCGCCAATCATCAACGGCAATTGACTGATCAACATCAGGCCACTTTCAGAAACGTTGCCCAGAAAACCGATCGATTTGTCGTTGAGGCCGTTGAACACCTCAAGAAAACAAGCCAACTGATGTCGTTCAATGCGGCGCTCTTTGTACATGTCCTGTATCGCTTTTTTAACGGCCGCTCACCGGCCAACCGAACACTTCGGAACGAACCCAAGCGAGCCCGCTCTCCCTGATCCCCTTGCCAGACGCCAGCAAACGTCATGGCGTGTCTCATCGGTTACAGGCGCCACCTGGCTATTAGAGTCCAAGCTCTAATAGCCAGATGTACAACTATAGCGCAGGTTCTGACGACGGCCAGTCCGGATGCGATCCCCATCATAATGCCGCGCCGGCGCCTGGCCGAGGGCCTGGATCCGGCGTCGTTCAGAACGCCGTCGGGCGGATGGCCGAGGTGCTACGGGTAGGGTAATGCCCAAGGCTCTGCAAGGTTTCGAGCCGGGCGCGGGCACGATAGGCGTACTCGCTGTTGGGGTATTGCGTAAGAATGAACTGGTACGTCTGCGCCGCATCGACGAACAGCTTTTGCCGCTCCAGGCATTGACCACGCATCATCGAGACTTCCGGCTGCATGTAACGGCGGGCACGGCTGGCGCGGTCGACCTTGGACAGCTCAAGCATCACTTGCTCGCAGTTGCCGCGCTCGTAGGCCTTGTAGGCCAGGTTCATGTGGTGGTTCATCGACCAACGGGTGCAGCCCGTGATGCTCAAGGCCAAGGCAATAAAAAGCACGAATCGCATGGGGAGGTTCTCCTGTCTTGAGCTCTTTATCGACCTGGCGCGAAAAATCTTCAATCGGACCAGCTCTTGTGGCGAGGGAGCTTGCTCCCGCTGGGCCGGTCCGACGCTTCGGGCGCAGCGGCCCCAAGATTTTGCGGTCGCTACGCAACCGAGCGGGAGCAAGCTCCCTCGCCACAAAAGCGATGTTCGGCTTTAGGAATTAACGGCGCAGAAATTTTCAGGAATGTTCATTTCGAAAAAGAAACGAATAAGTAGTGCACATGAACAATGACTACACCCAAAGACCATAGTAGCCTTCGCTGGCGCTTGAACTTGAGGAGTCCTGCATGTCCGTCCGTCGCACCAAAATCGTCGCTACCCTTGGCCCGGCCAGTAACTCGCCGGAAGTTCTCGAACAGCTGATTCTGGCTGGCCTGGACGTTGCCCGCCTGAACTTCTCCCACGGCACCCCCGACGAGCACAAGGCTCGTGCCAAGCTGGTGCGCGACCTGGCCGCCAAGCATGGCCGCTTCGTCGCCCTGCTGGGTGACCTGCAAGGCCCGAAGATCCGCATTGCCAAATTCGCCAACAAGCGCATCGAGCTGAAGATCGGTGACAAGTTCACCTTTTCCACCAGCCATCCATTGACCGAGGGTAACCAGCAAGTCGTCGGTATCGACTACCCGGACCTGGTCAAGGACTGCGGCGTGGGCGACGAGCTGCTGCTCGACGACGGCCGCGTGGTGATGCGCGTCGAGACCGCCACCGCCACCGAACTGAACTGCGTCGTGACCATTGGCGGCCCGCTGTCGGACCACAAGGGTATCAACCGTCGCGGCGGCGGCCTGACCGCTCCGGCCCTGACCGACAAAGACAAGGCCGATATCAAGCTGGCCGCGGAAATGGAAGTCGACTACCTGGCGGTGTCCTTCCCGCGCGACGCGGCGGACATGGAATATGCCCGTCAATTGCGCGACGAGGCCGGCGGTACCGCCTGGCTGGTGGCCAAGATCGAACGCGCCGAAGCCGTGGCCGACGATGAAACCCTCGATGGCCTGATCAAGGCGTCCGACGCCGTGATGGTGGCTCGTGGCGACCTCGGCGTGGAAATCGGCGATGCCGAACTGGTGGGCATCCAGAAGAAGATCATCCTGCACGCACGCCGCCACAACAAAGCGGTGATCGTTGCGACCCAGATGATGGAGTCGATGATCCAGAACCCGATGCCGACCCGCGCCGAAGTGTCCGACGTAGCCAACGCCGTGCTCGACTACACCGACGCCGTGATGCTCTCGGCCGAAAGCGCCGCCGGCCTCTACCCGCTCGAAGCGGTGCAGGCCATGGCACGTATCTGCATCGGCGCTGAAAAGCACCCGACCGGCAAGACGTCCAGCCACCGCATCGGCAAGACCTTCGAGCGCTGCGACGAGAGCATTGCCTTGGCGAGCATGTATACCGCTAACCACTTCCCGGGCGTAAAGGCGATCATCGCCCTGACCGAAAGTGGCTACACGCCGTTGATCATGTCGCGCATCCGCTCCTCCGTGCCGATCTATGCGTTCTCCCCGCACCGCGAAACCCAGGCCCGTGCCGCCATGTTCCGTGGCGTCTACACCGTGCCGTTCGACCCGGCCGCCCTGCAACCGGGCGAAGTCAGCCAGGCGGCGGTGGATGAACTGGTCAAGCGTGGCGTGGTGCAGACCGGCGACTGGGTCATCCTGACCAAGGGCGACAGCTACCACACCATCGGCGGCACCAACGGGATGAAGATCCTGCACGTCGGCGACCCGATGGTTTGATGACCGGTTGCTGAAAACAAAAGCCCCGCCATGTGAATGGCGGGGCTTTTTGGTTTATGGCTTTGGGGATGTGATGCCTGGGCTGAGGCCTTCGCGAGCAGGCTCGCTCCCACACTGGATTTGCGCCGCCCTCTGTGGGAGCGAGCCTGCTCGCGAAGGCGGTCTGTCAGCCGCCACTGTCCTCGCGGGTCAGAAACACATCCGCCAGCAACTGATTACGCGGCAGCCCCGCCAGGTACAAACGCTTGGCAAACGCCTCGACCCGGTCCGGATGACCGCACACCAGGGCCTGGGTCTGGCGCGAAGCCAGGCGCAGTTGCGCGAGCGCCGCTGGCGCCTCGGCCGCGGTCAATAGCTCGACGTTCAGGTTGGGGTGTTTGGCCGCCAGTGCCTTCAGAGGTTTATCCAGGTAATGCCCGGCCTCATCATGGGCCAGGTGAATCAGCCGAATCGTGCCTTGGTGCTGCTGGCGCAGCGCTTCACGGAGGATGCCGAACAGCGGTGCCAAGCCGGTGCCAGCAGCCAGCAGCCAGAGCGGCCGATCGTGCCAGTCGGCGTCGTAATGCAGCGCGCCGCCGCGCAGTTCGCCGAGGCGGATCGGGTCTCCGGTGCTCAGTTGTCGCGCCGCATCGACGAATTGACCGGGCTCGCGACAATCGAGGTGAAACTCCAGGAATCGGTCTTCTTCGGGCAGGCTCGCCAGGGAGTACGGCCGGGCCACGTCACCGGCCCATAACACCAGATGTTGCCCGGCTCGATAACGCAGTGATCGCTGCGGGCTGATGCGCAGGCGTAGCACGTCAGCCCCCAGCCAATCCACCGCGTCCACAGCGGCGGCCTGGCCGTCGCGCTGCGGATCAAAGGTGTGGATCTGCACGTCTTCGACCACCTGGCACTGGCATGCCAGGCGCCAACCGTTATCTCGCTGCGCCGGGCTCAGGGCGTCGGGACGGCTGTCACGCACATCCCCCTTCACACATTGCACCAAGCAGGCATGGCAACTGCCGGCACGGCAGCTATAGGGCACCGGCACGCCGCCGTGGTTAAGCGCGTCCAGCAGATTGCCGCCAGCCGCCACCGTCCATTGCCGGTCGGCGACTTTCAGTTCAGGCATCGACGTTCTCCCAGGCGGCGGCGCAACGGTTGCGACCGTCCCGCTTGGCACGGTACAAGGCCTGGTCGGCGCGCTGCAAGGCGCTGTCCAGGTCATCGCCGATTTCCAGCATCGTCATCCCCACCGACAAACTGAGGTTGCCCACCGGCAGATCGACCAATCGAACCTCGGTGAACGCCAGCCGCAATCGCTCGCAACAGGCCGTCAGGCGCGCGGGATCGCAAGCGGGGAGCAGCATGACAAACTCCTCGCCACCGTAACGGGCCAGCACATCGCCCTCGCGCAGGCACGCCGTGGCGACAGCGGCGAAAGCCTGCAATACCTGGTCGCCCGCGGCATGGCCATGCAGGTCGTTGATGCGTTTGAAATGGTCGAGGTCGATCAAGGCCAGGCCATGGGCGACGCCGGGCCTGAGGGTATTGAGCTCGCGGCCGGCCAGGCGCAGGAAGTGCCGGCGGTTGAACAGGCCGGTCAGTTCATCGGTGGCCACCAGGTCTTCGAGCTGGCGCATCATGCCGCGCAATGTGTCCTGGTGCGCCTGCAAGGCAAACCGACGCTGGCGCATGCGTTGGCGCGAGGTCTGGACGTAGCGGGCGTACAACACCAGCCACACCAGCACGATGAACAGTACGCAGACCTGCAGACCGGCCAGCGTCGGATCGGGCAGGCGAAAGAAATAACCGTCCCAGAGCGTGATCCCGGTGAAGCTGATAAACACCAGCGTCGCGCAACGCACAAAGGCCCGGCGGGACAGGTGAAACAGCCCGAACAGCAGGATCAGCACATAGAACACCAGGAACACGCCCCGGGCCTGGTCCAGGTGCGCCATCATCCAGGTCTGCCAGCCCAGGCCGATCCAGACCTGTATTTCCGTGAGGCTGGGGTCGGCGAATCGCAGGTTGCGGTCGGTGATGAACAGCGTGAACAGACCGGCCTGGCACAGCACGACCAACAGGCTACCAACAATGACGCCACGCAATGTGTCGAGGTAATGACCACTGAAAAACGCCAGCCACAACAATACCAGTGCCAGCGCATAAGTCGTGGCTGCGAGGGCAAAGCGTTTAAGCAAAAGACGTTGGATGGCGTTATGGGTCAATCGGTGACTCACCATGGGAAAGGAGACTGACAGAGGCGTCCTACGCTACAGGCCAGACGCCACTTTAGTGGCGTGTTCGGCAAATGACCATTCAATTCTGGCGCAGAAAAATGGCGTCAAAGCAATGGCCCAGATTGACGCATCTGCCAACCCCGACGCTGCCCCCCGTGGCGAGGGAGCTTGCTCCCGCTGGGCTGCGTAGCGGCCCCAAGATTTTGCGGTCGCTGCGCAACCGAGCGGGAGCAAGCTCCCTCGCCACGGGGTGCATTCCAGCCCTTCAACCCGCAGGTCGCCATCGCGAGCAAGCTCGCTCCCACAGGCTGCGTGCCTGCGATATACTGCCGCGCCTTTTTAGCGTCGCGCCAGCATGCCCGGCGTGCCTTGACCTGAGGTCAGCTGCAAGCGGCTAGCTCCAAGCGGCAAGTTCAGAGCAGTACGCATACTGCTTCAGCTTGCCGCTTGAAGCTTGCAGCTCGAAGCTGCCTTATAGAATGTTCCCGTCTTTAGAGAGGAGCGCGACTCATGACCGTGATCAAGCAAGATGACCTGATACAGAGCGTCGCCGACGCCTTGCAGTTCATTTCCTATTACCACCCCGTGGATTTCATCCAGGCGATGCACGAGGCCTACCTGCGCGAAGAATCGCCGGCGGCCCGTGATTCCATGGCACAGATCCTGATCAACTCGCGCATGTGCGCAACCGGCCATCGGCCGATCTGCCAGGACACCGGTATCGTGACCGTGTTCGTGCGCGTGGGCATGGACGTGCGTTGGGATGGCGCGACCATGGGCCTGGACGACATGATCAACGAGGGCGTGCGTCGCGCCTACAACCTGCCGGAAAACGTCCTGCGCGCATCGATCCTCGCCGACCCGGCAGGCGCGCGCAAGAACACCAAGGACAACACGCCGGCGGTTATCCACTACTCCATCGTCCCGGGCAACACCGTGGAAGTGGACGTGGCGGCCAAAGGCGGCGGCTCCGAGAACAAGTCGAAGATGGCCATGCTCAACCCGTCCGACTCCATCGTCGACTGGGTACTCAAGACCGTTCCGACCATGGGCGCCGGCTGGTGCCCACCGGGCATGCTCGGTATCGGCATCGGCGGCACCGCCGAGAAAGCCGCGGTGATGGCCAAGGAAGTGTTGATGGAATCCATCGACATCCACGAGCTCAAGGCCCGCGGCCCGCAGAACCGTATCGAAGAGATGCGCCTGGAGCTGTTCGAGAAGGTCAACCAACTGGGCATCGGCGCCCAGGGCCTGGGCGGCCTGACCACCGTGCTCGACGTGAAGATCATGGACTACCCGACCCACGCCGCCTCCCTGCCGGTGTGCATGATCCCCAACTGCGCCGCCACCCGTCATGCCCACTTCGTGCTTGACGGCAGCGGCCCGGCCTCGCTGGAAGCGCCACCGCTGGACGCCTACCCGGAAATCGTCTGGGAAGCTGGTCCGTCGGCGCGTCGCGTGAACCTCGACACCCTGACCCCGGAAGAAGTGCAGAGCTGGAAGCCGGGCGAAACGGTATTGCTCAACGGCAAGATGCTCACCGGTCGCGACGCGGCGCACAAGCGCATGGTCGAGATGCTGAACAAAGGTGAAACCCTGCCGGTGGACCTCAAGGGCCGCTTCATCTATTACGTTGGCCCGGTCGACCCGGTCGGCGACGAAGTGGTTGGCCCGGCCGGCCCGACCACCGCCACGCGGATGGACAAGTTCACCCGCCAGATCCTCGAGCAGACCGGCCTGTTGGGCATGATCGGCAAATCCGAGCGCGGCCCGACCGCCATCGAAGCGATCAAGGACAACAAGGCGGTCTACCTGATGGCCGTCGGCGGCGCCGCTTACCTGGTGGCCCAGGCGATCAAGAAATCCAAGGTCCTGGCCTTCGCCGAACTGGGGATGGAAGCGATCTACGAGTTCGAGGTTAAGGACATGCCGGTGACCGTTGCGGTCGACAGCAAGGGCGAGTCGGTGCACATCACCGGTCCGGCGATCTGGCAGCAGAAGATCAGCGAAAGCCTGGCGGTCGAAGTGCAGTAACGCGCATTTTACCGTTGTGAAAAAGGCCGGTGGGGCGACAAGCTCACCGGCCTTTTTTTGTGATACCACAATCAAAACCTGTGGGAGATTCTATGGTGCAGGGCTAGCCCCTAAATGCCTTTTGGTAAGTATTCGCTCTGGTTCTTCAACAGAGCGAATACCACTCGGGCAAGCTTGCGGGCCAGCGCTACCGATGCCTCGGTTGTGCTGAGCCCTCGGGACCTCAAACCCTCGTAAAATCCCTTCCACGCCGCTGTGCGACTCGCCGACATCGCGGCGTTGTGCATCAATCGGCGTGCCTCCGGATCACCTCGCTTAGACAGGCAGCGGCGTCCCTTCTTTTTTCCCGAGTCCGATATGCGCAGGTCCAGACCCAGAAAAGCGATGAAGGCATCGGCATTTCTGAAATCTCCACGCTGAAACGACGTAAGTAAACGGGCACCGCTTAACAGACCGATGCCTTCGACTTTCATGCAGCGCTTGAGCTGACTGCCCAAACCGGCTGCATCCAACTGCGTCTGGATTGTTTTCTCAAGCAAAATTTCAAGTCTTTGCATGGCCTTTATCTGGTTCTCGAAGGCCCTTTTGAGCAACGGTTCGTTCGACCAGCTTTGCTTGAGGCTGACACGCGCCTGAACCAAGGCTGCCCGTCGCCGGAAAAGGCTTATAAGCCTGCAATACAGGGGCGATGGCGGGGACCAAGGGTGTAACTGGTGGCCTTCGTTGTTCAAATAGCGAGCCAACAACCGAGCATCCAGCGCATCGGTTTTAGCGCGCACTTTCACACCTTTGCGGTAATGACTGAGTTCGTAACCGCCGATCATATAAATCACACAGCCATGCGCATAAGCCAGATCGGCGAAGTCCTGGTGGTAGATATTGGTGGCTTCGATGGCGACATCCACGGGCGCAGGTAATGCCTTGAGCCACTTCTTGATATCAGCTTTGGTGTTGGGGATCGTTTCGAGTCGATCGGATTGGGCGTGATAAATCACCAACTCATCTTTGGCGACATCCACACCTACGATCGGCTGGGCGGTGGCGACGGGCATTGCCATTGAAAATCCTCCGGGCTAAGGTTTGAACACTTGAAGGGTTCACCCAGAGGCGCAGGCTTGTTCCTATCGTCGGTCTAGGCCAGAAGCATTCTTTATCGGCGCTTGGGTGAAAGGAGGAGGGGTG
Source organism: Pseudomonas sp. R3-56 (assembly GCF_051132075.1). NCBI lineage: Bacteria > Pseudomonadati > Pseudomonadota > Gammaproteobacteria > Pseudomonadales > Pseudomonadaceae > Pseudomonas > Pseudomonas sp. R3-56. Next base: position 4,929,256 of record NZ_CP071657.1, read on the forward strand.
AAATCTCCCACGGTCTGTACTGCGGCTAACAGTCAGAATCGAGCCTAGTCCCTCCTCCTCCCTTCAAGTCCTACCATACAAGCGAGCCTGCTCGCGAAAGCGCTTTGTCAGTCGACATCAATGCAGAGTGTTCCACCGCATTCGCGAGCAGGCTCGCTCCCACAAGGGATAGGGTGTGAATCGAAATACAGTGATCACCGCAGACCACAGTGTGGGAGCGAGCTTGCTCGCGATGGCGGTGGTGCAGGCCCGAAGCCGTTCCAGCATGCTATCTTGCCCGCCCGACTTTCCACTGGTTTACGCCAGCATGCCGAATACCCGTACCCTGCGCCTGTCGCTGTACACCCTGCTGATTCTCACTGGCGCTGCCATCGCCGCCACCCTCGCCGTGCGTCACGCTGAACGCGCGGCCCTGGAAGAGGACGCCAGCCGTGCCAGCCAGCAACTGGCGCTGTACGCCAACTCCCTTCATACCCTGATTGAACGCTACCGCGCCCTGCCCTCCGTGCTGGCGCTGGACCCACAACTGCGCGATGCCCTAAAGGGCCCGGTCAGTGCGGCGCAACAGGATGAACTGAATCGCAAGCTGGAAAAGATCAACGGCGCCGCGCAGTCCTCCACCCTGGAGTTGCTGGACCATACCGGCCTGGCCGTAGCGGCCAGCAACTGGCGGCTGCCGAGCAGCTATGTCGGCCACAATTATGGTTTTCGTCCCTACTTCATCCAGACCCGCACCCAAGGCACCGGGCGGTTTTATGCCGTGGGCGTGACCAGTGGCATCCCCGGTTATTTCCTGTCCAGCGCGGTAACCGGCGACAACGGCGAGTTCCTCGGCGCCATGGTCGTGAAGCTGGAGTTTCCGGAGCTGGAGCGCGAGTGGCGCCAGGGCAGCGACACCTTGCTGGTCAGCGATGCGCGCGGCATCATTTTCATTGCCAACCGCCCGGGCTGGCGTTATCGCCACCTGCGCCCACTGGCCGACAGCGACCGCGCCGAACTCAAGGCTACCCGTCAATACGACAAGCAACCGTTGCAGCCCCTGGCCTTCGATCCGCTGCGACGCTTCGACGACAACAGCCATCTGGCCCGGGTCGAAGCGCCCGATGGCACGGCGGACTATCTCTGGGAATCCCTGCCGTTGACCGGCGAAGGCTGGACCTTGCATTTGTTGCGCAGGCCGCAGATCGCCTTTGAAGACCTGCGCAACGCCGGGCTCGCCGCCGCCGGGTTGTGGCTGGCGCTGGTGTTCCTGTTGCTGTTTCTCAACCAGCGCTGGCGCCTGGCAAGACTGCGTCAACGCAGCCGCGAGGAACTCGAACGGCTGGTGGAGGAACGCACGCGTGAACTGCGCACTGCCCAGGACGGCCTGGTGCAATCGGCCAAGCTCGCGGCCCTGGGGCAGATGTCGGCAGCACTGGCCCACGAGATCAACCAGCCGCTGACCGCCCAGCGCATGCAGCTGGCGACCCTGCGCCTGTTGCTTGACCATGGCCGGATCGATGACGCCTACAAGGCGCTCAGACCGGTGGATGACATGCTCACGCGCATGGCGGCTCTCACCGGCCACCTCAAAACCTTTGCCCGCAAAAGCCCGAGCGGCCTGCGAGAGCGCCTGGATCTGGCAGCGGTGGTCGACCAGGCCCTGCAATTGCTGGACACACGCCTGCGCGATGAACACGTCAGCACGGTGTTGCACCTGGCCCGCCCGGCCTGGGTTCGCGGCGACGCGATCCGCCTCGAACAGGTGCTGATCAACCTGCTGCGCAACGCTCTCGACGCGATGGTCGAACAACCGATCAAGCGCCTGGAAGTGCGCCTGCAGGCCGATGAGCAACTGTGGTGCCTGACAGTGAAAGACAGCGGCGGCGGAATTGCCGAAGAGCACCTGGCCCAGGTGTTCGACCCCTTTTTCACCACCAAGGCCGTCGGCGATGGCCTGGGCCTGGGCCTGGCGGTGTCGTTTGCGATCATTCATGAATCCGGCGGGCGGCTGACAGCGGGCAATCACGAAAACGGCGCGGTATTCTGCGTCACCTTGCCCATCGATCCGGAGGCGCCGTTGCATGCTTGATTCGGTCATAGTCGTCGATGACGAGAGCAGTATCCGCAGTGCCGTGGAGCAGTGGCTGAGCCTGTCCGGATTCCGCGTGCAGTTGTTCAGCCGCGCCGAAGACTGCCTGGTGCAGTTGCCGGAGAATTTTGCCGGGGTGATCCTGAGTGACGTGCGCATGCCTGGGCTCAGCGGCCTGGAACTGTTGGCCGAAGTACGCAAGCGCGACCCCGACCTGCCGGTGATCCTGTTGACCGGTCACGGCGATGTACCCATGGCGGTGGAAGCCATGCGCGACGGGGCCTACGACTTTCTGGAAAAACCCTTCAGCCCTGAGGCCCTGCTGGGCAGCCTGCGTCGCGCCCTCGATAAACGTTTCCTGGTGCTGGAGAACCGGCGACTGCACGAGCAGGCCGATGCCAAGGCCCGGCTGGACACCACGCTGCTGGGCGTCTCCCGGCCTTTGCAGAACCTGCGCCGCCAGGTGCTGGACCTGGCGACCCTGCCAGTCAACGTATTGATTCGCGGCGAAACCGGCAGTGGCAAGGAACTGGTCGCCCGCTGCCTGCATGATTTCGGCCCAAGGGCGAGCAAGCCTTTCGTGGCGCTGAACTGTGCGGCCATTCCCGAGCCGCTGTTCGAGGCCGAACTGTTCGGCCATGAAAGCGGCGCGTTCACCGGCGCCCAGGGCAAACGCATCGGCAAGCTCGAATATGCCGATGGCGGCACGCTGTTTCTTGATGAAATCGAAAGCATGCCCCTGGCGCAACAGGCCAAGTTGCTGCGGGTTCTGCAGGAAAAGAAACTCGAGCGCCTGGGCTCTAACCAGAGCATCCCGGTGGACCTGCGCATCATTGCCGCGACCAAACCGGACCTGTTGGACGAAGCCCGTGCCGGGCGATTTCGCGAAGACCTGGCCTATCGGCTGAATATCGCCGAACTGCGCCTGCCGCCGCTTCGGGAACGGCGCGAAGACATCCCCTTGCTATTTGAACATTTCGCCTACAGCGCCGCCGAACGCCTGGGCCGCCCGGCAACGCCGCTGAGCGGCCCGCAACTGAGCCATTTGCTCAGCCATGACTGGCCGGGCAATGTGCGCGAACTGGCCAACGTCGCCGAACGCCAGGTGCTGGGCCTGGAGCAACTGCCCGTCGAGGATGCGGCGCCCGGCCAATCCCTGGCGGCCCGGCAGGAAGCCTTCGAAGCCCAATGCCTGCGCGCCGCCCTCACGCGACACAAGGGCGACGTGAAAGCCGTGCTCGAAGAACTGCAACTGCCGCGCCGTACCTTCAATGAAAAGATGCAGCGGCATGGGTTGAGCCGGGAGATGTTTTTGCAGGAGCGCTGATTTTTTCGCTGCCTGCTCGCGAAGAGGCCGCCCGATACATCACTTGATAAGCGGATTTCCGCCCAACCCCTTGGCCTCAATAAGCGGATTTCCGCTTGTACGCCGCCATCAACCCTTCTAAACCGGCCCTCCGCCACCTGGCACAGCTCCTGCTAGAGCCCTGGCAGGCTGCGTTCATACGCGCTCCACAAAAACAATTAAACGAAGGATCCTTCAATGGATAACTCCAACGCCCTGCCCATTGGGTCGGCTGCCGTGCCCGCCCGTGAAAGAACCACCGCCAGCCGGATCAAATCGATCTTCAGCGGCTCGGTCGGCAACATGGTCGAGTGGTACGACTGGTACGTCTATGCCGCTTTCTCGTTGTACTTCGCCAAAGCCTTCTTCCCCAAGGGCGACACCACCGCCCAACTGCTTAACACTGCCGCGATCTTCGCCGTCGGCTTCCTGATGCGCCCGATCGGCGGCTGGCTGATGGGCCTGTACGCCGACCGCGCCGGCCGTAAACGCGCGTTGATGGCCTCGGTGTACCTGATGTGCTTCGGCTCGCTGATTATCGCCCTGAGCCCGAGCTACGAAACCATCGGCGTCGGCGCGCCGATCCTGCTGGTCTTCGCCCGCTTGCTCCAAGGCTTGTCGGTGGGTGGCGAATACGGCACGTCGGCTACCTACCTGAGCGAGATGGCGACCAAGGAACGACGTGGCTTCTTCTCCAGCTTCCAGTACGTGACCCTGATCTCCGGCCAGCTCATCGCCCTCGGCGTGCTGATCGTGCTGCAGCAGGTCCTCACCACCGAGCAACTCTACGCCTGGGGCTGGCGCATCCCGTTCGCCATCGGCGCGCTGTGCGCAGTCGTGGCGCTGTACCTGCGTCGCGGCATGGAAGAAACCGAGTCGTTCACCAAGAAGGAAAAAGCCAAGGAAAGCGCGATGCGCACCTTGATGCGTCATCCCAAGGAACTGCTGACGGTGGTCGGCCTGACCATGGGCGGTACGCTGGCGTTCTACACCTACACCACCTACATGCAGAAGTACCTGGTGAACACCGTCGGCATGAGCATCTCCGACTCCACCACCATTTCCGCCGCCACGCTGTTCCTGTTCATGTGCCTGCAACCGATCATCGGTGGGCTGTCGGACAAGATCGGTCGCCGGCCGATCCTGATTGCCTTCGGCATCCTGGGGACGTTGTTCACGGTGCCGATCCTCACCACCCTGCACACCATCCAGACCTGGTGGGGCGCGTTCTTCCTGATCATGGCCGCGCTGATCATCGTCAGCGGCTACACCTCGATCAACGCGGTGGTGAAAGCCGAGCTGTTCCCTACCGAGATCCGCGCCCTCGGCGTCGGCCTGCCGTACGCCCTGACCGTATCGATCTTCGGCGGCACCGCCGAATACATCGCGCTGTGGTTCAAGAGCATCGGCATGGAAACCGGCTACTACTGGTACGTGACGGGCTGCATCGCGGTATCGCTGCTGGTCTACATCACCATGAAAGACACCCGCAAGCACTCGCGGATCGTGACGGACTGATAATCAAGGCGTAGCAACAGAAGGGGCTGACCTCGCCGGGTTCGCCCCTTTTTCGTTCCAGGTTTTCGAGATTAATTCTCACTTAATAACCGCACTTCATTCTCATCTCCATCAAAACATTGATTGGAGCATGACCATGAAAACCCAACTCATTTTCGCCCTGACCCTCTGCGTATTGGCCACCAGCGCCTTTGCCGACGACGGCTTCGACCGCACCGGCACCGCCGCTTTTATCGCCAGCACCCATGACCGCAGCGGCTCGGCCTCTGTTGCCAGACAAGATGAAAATCGCGCCACCGAGCCGACCGTCGCAATACAGGGCGCCGACCGCGCCGATGCGGCGTCCACCAACTGATTCCGGTATATCACTAAACCTTGTGGGAGCGAGCTTGCTCGCGATAACAGTGTGTCAGACAGAAATTTTTATCTGATACGCCGCCATCGCGAGCAAGCTCGCTCCCACATGTTTTCGGGGTGCTGACAAAACGGGCTGATCACTGCACTATCGTCGGATTCCCTTTTTAAGCACCGGACCTCCACATCTCCATGCCCGATGACATCCATTACTACGAACCCGCCAACGGTCACGGCCTGCCCCACGATCCGTTCAACGCGATCGTCGGTCCACGGCCCATTGGCTGGATTTCTTCCCAGGACAGCGAAGGACGTCTGAACCTGGCGCCTTACAGTTTCTTCAACGCCTTCAACTACGTTCCGCCGATCATCGGTTTCTCGAGTGTCGGGCGCAAAGACAGCCTGAACAATATCGAGCAGACCGGGGAGTTCGCCTGGAACCTGGCCACCCGCCCGCTGGCCGAGCAAATGAACCAGAGCTGCGCAATGGTCGCGCCAGAGGTCGATGAGTTCGAACTGGCAGCTCTGACGGCCGCCCCGTCGCGGGTGATCCAGGTGCCGCGCGTGGCAGAGAGCCCGGTATCCTTCGAATGCAAGGTCACGCAGATCATTCAGCTGCAACGTGCCGACAAGGCGCTCGTACCGAGCTGGCTGATCCTCGGCGAAGTCGTCGCCGTGCACATCGCCAAGTGGCTGTTGAAGGATGGGGTATACGACACCGCCGCCGCCGAGCCGATTTTGCGCGGTGGCGGGCCGGCGGATTATTTCCAGCTGGGGCCGGAGGCGTTGTTCAGGATGCATCGCCCGAAGTAAATGTGGCGAGGGGATTTATCCCCGCTGGGCTGCGTAGCAGCCCCCAAAGCGGAACATCTGATATACCAAGGTGGCTGGTTTCAGGGGCGCTACGCGCCCCAGCGGGGATAAATCCCCTCGCCACGAAAACAACCGCAGCCATGCCCGATTACCAGATCAGGTCGCCTTCGTCGTCGACACCCTGCAGGTGAGTCAACTGCTGGGCAGCCGCTTCATCGGCTTTGAAAGCAGTCTCGAACGTCTGCTCTTCGAGCACTTTGTTGAAACGCGGCTTGTCGGGACTGCCGATGGCCTTGGTGGCGATGGCCGCGTAGTAGCCGCCACCTTCCTTGGGAACAACAGCGGAAACAGCTTCAAAAGTTTCAAAGGCTTTGCGTGCCATAATGCGCATCCTGGCGGTTGGAATGACCGTCATTAAACCTTCAACCGGCCAGTTTGTGTACCTTCGCCATGCACCCTTCGGTCGCCTTGGCGGCAGACACCTCGCGAAAGGTATGGAAATCCAGGCTGCTCACCACCAGGTCCTGCACCAGCTCGGCGAAGATCGCCATCGCCGGGGAATTGAAGTAGGCCTCCATCGCCTGCTGGTGGGTCCACAGCCCGGACACCAGCCACAAGTCGGCGTCGCATTGCGATTGCTGCAAGGCGAAGTGCAGGCAACCGGGAGCTTGCCGCGACGGGGTGATCAAGGTACTCAAGCGCGCACCCAATTGCTGGCTGCGGCCGGCTCGTGCCCGCACGAAAGCCATGTGACTGACGGGGATCTGTGTAGTCATGTTCAACCCTCCCAGGTGATCCGTTGTGCAGCCGGGGACGGGCTGCGACAGGATCAAAGGTTAAGCGCCCCGACGCCAGCTTCGTTAGTCGATTCCTGCCGACACATTGCACGATCCTGCCCGCAGATGCCGCCGGCCTGGCTTGGAACCGATACAAACAGCGCAACTTGAAACAAAAGGTTTCAAGCAAGTTTCGAGCAGGTTGCACCGTCCCGATCCGACAGGCCGTGCAGGATCAGGCAAGCTTTCAACAGGATGTTGCTACCGCTGCGCCTTGCACAAATTTAAGCTGCGTCCATCGCATCCCTATCATCCGAGGATTTCGGCATGTCGCCACTCGATCACGCCCACGTCCCGCTGGACACTTACCTGGAACAACAGCGCGCCGAGCTGGCATCGATCATCGAACGCAATACCAGCGAGGACGGCAGCTACGCCACGGCCATCGGTTCGCTGCACCTGTCGCGCCACAGCCAGCCGCATAGATTTGCCCCGGTGCTGGCCCAACCGGCGCTGTGCATCATGGCCCAGGGGAGCAAGCAAGTGCGCCTGGCAGACGAACTGTTCAACTACGACCCGTTGCACTACCTGGTGGTCTCGGTCTCGATGCCATTGAGCGGGTGCATCGCCGACGTGTCGCCCGAACAACCGATCCTGGCGCTGCGCCTGGACATCGACCCGGCGGAAATCACCGCGCTGATCGCCGACGCCGGCCCCTTGGGCGTACCGACCCGCCCCGCCGGTCGCGGCCTGTATGTCGAGCGCCTGGACACGCCGATGCTCGATGCGGTGCTGCGCCTGGCACGGTTGCTGGACAGCCCGAAAGACATCGCCATGCTCGCGCCACTGGTGCGCCGGGAAATCCTCTATCGCCTGCTGCGCAGCCCGCAAGGCTACCGGCTGTATGAAATCGCCATTGCCAACAGCCAGAGCCATCGCATCAGCCAGGCGATCAAATGGCTCAACGGCCATTTCGAACAGCCGCTGCGCATCGACGACCTGGCCCGGGAAGTCAACCTCAGCGTCTCGACCCTGCATCATCGTTTCAAGGCAATGACCGCCATGAGCCCGTTGCAGTACCAGAAGCAATTGCGCCTGCAGGAAGCCCGTCGCCTGATGCTGGCCGAAGGGCTGGAAGCCTCGGCGGCAGGGTATCGCGTGGGTTATGAAAGCCCGTCGCAGTTCAGCCGCGAATACAGCCGGCTGTTCGGCGCGCCGCCGCTGAGGGATCTGGCGCGGTTGCGGATGACCGTATGACCTGAGATTTGTGCTGACTGGGCCGGCCTCATCGCGAGCAAGCTCGCTCCCACAGGGATCGGCGGTGAACGCAACATTTATAGCCAACAGAGATTCCCATGTGGGAGCGAGCTTGCTCGCGATGGGGCCAGTAAAGGCACCTCAATACTTCGCCGCCCAAAGGTCCTGATCAATCTCGATCAACGTCGGCCCCTGCCGCTCACATGCAGCAAGCAACGCCACCCGCAATGACGGCACATCCTCAACCGCCTCGGCATCACAGCCCAACGCCTTGGCGACGCCGATGAAATCCGGCGTGTAGATGTCCACGCCCACCGGTTCGATGGCACGGTTGACCATGTACTTCCTGATCTCTTCGTAGCCCTGGTTATTCCACAGCAACACGATCACCGGTACCCGCGCTTCCACGGCGCTGGCCAGTTCCGGCAGGCTGAATTGCAGGCCGCCATCGCCGATCAGGCACACCACCGGCGGGCGGCCATGGGCGTTATCGACACCGCCAAGCCAGGCGCCGATCGCCGCCGGCAATGCGTAGCCGAGGGTGCCGTAGCCGGTCGAGGAGTTGAACCAGCGGCGCGGCTGTTCGAGATTGAAGGTGAGGTTGCCGGTGTACACCGGCTGGGTGGAATCGCCGACAAAAACCGCCTCGGGCAGCGTCTGCAAAACACTGTCGAGGAACACGGTCTGGGCGCGAGTCGGTTCATCCCATAGTCGGTCGAGTTCAGCCCACAGCCGCGCTACACGCGCCACTCCCCAGTCGTCCTGGCGTGCGGCGGGCGCTTGCAGGCTCTGCGCGTCGAGCAAGGCGCGAGCAGCACTTCGCGCATCGGCCACCAGCGCCAGTTTCGGTGGGTAATTGCGCACGGTCTGGTCGGGGTCGATGTCGACGCGCAGCAGCGCACCGGGAATCTCGAAGCCGCCGGCGAAGGTCACGTCATAGTCGGTCTCGGCCAGTTCGGTACCGATGGCCAGCACCACATCGGCCTCGGCCACCAAGGCACGGGTCGCGACCAGGCTCTGGGTAGAGCCGATCAGCAACGGGTGGCGGGACGCCAGCATGCCCTTGGCATTGATGGTCAACGCCACCGGTGCACCGAGGCGTTCGGCCAGTTCGGTCAATTCGGCTGCTGCATCGATGGCGCCCCCGCCGGCAAGAATCAGTGGCCGTCTGGCCGTCGCCAGCAATGCCGCCATCTGCTCCACGGCGTCTGGCGCAGCCCCGGCGCGGCTGACCCGGACCGGTGCGCTGCGCAACAGCGCATCGGCGTTCTCAACCAGCACGTCCAGCGGGATTTCGATGTGCACCGGCCGTGGGCGCCCGGCCTGGAACACCGCAAAGGCGCGGGCCAACACGCCGGGCAACTCGGCAGCCGACATCAACGTATGGGAAACCGCCGCCACGCCGCCCACCAGCGCACTCTGGTTCGGCAGCTCATGCAGCTTGCCGCGCCCGCCGCCCAACTGGCTGCGCGACTGCACGCTGGAGATCACCAGCATCGGGATCGAGTCGGCATAAGCCTGGCCCATGGCGGTGGCGATGTTGGTCATGCCCGGCCCGGTGATGATGAAACACACGCCCGGCTTGCCGCTGACCCGCGCATAACCGTCGGCCATGAACCCGGCGCCTTGCTCGTGACGCGGCGTCACATGACGGAGGCTCGAACGGGCCAGCCCGCGATACAACTCGACGGTGTGCACGCCAGGAATGCCAAACACCTGCTCCACACCATAAGCTTCGAGTAACTTGACCAATACTTCGCCGCACGTCGCCATTGCCATCGCCTTTTTCTTCGGGAATGGCGTTATTGGAACGGTCGGGCCATAGCGACAACAATCGATAAAAAGTCATACTAGCCATGTCTTCAAGTCATGGCTCGGCCTCAATGAAACGACTTCCTCCGCTGCCGGCGCTGCACACCTTCCTGATCACCGCCCAATGTTGCAACTTCACGCGTGCGGCGGAACTGCTGCATATCACTCAAGGTGCGGTGAGCCGACAAATTGCCGGGCTGGAAGCGCACCTGGGTTACCCGCTGTTTCACCGCCAGGCGCGTGGCCTGAGCCTGACCGCCGAAGGCCAGGCGTGGCTGCCGCGGGTGCAGCAGGTGTTCGGCCTGATCGGCGAGGCGCTGGAGCAGATCGGCGAGAAACGCCAGGCCCTGCAACTCAAGGCGCCGACCTGCGTGATGCGCTGGTTGCTGCCGCGCCTGTTGCAATGGCAAAAGGAACGGCCAGACGTGCCGGTGGAGCTGACCACCACGATCCGGCACGGCGTGAATTTCCAACAGGAAACCTTCGACGCGGCGGTCGTCTACGGCCCGCCGCCCGATGCCTCGTTGGCCTGTCTGCACCTGTTCGATGAACAACTGACGCCGGTCTGCTCCCCGCCGCTGCTGGAAGGCCCCGCACCGTTGCGCTCGCCCGTCGACCTGCAACAGCACTTGCTGCTGCACCCCACCACCGACGAGCGCGACTGGAACGCCTGGCTCGCCGAGGCCGGCATCCACCTGAACAACATCAGCAAGGGCCAGCATTTCGAAACCCTGGACTTGGCGATGTCCATGGCGTCCCAGGGTACGGGCGTGGCGATTGGCGACTGGTCGCTGATCGGCGACGACCTCAGCGCCGGCAGGCTGATGGCGCCGTTCGAATTGAAGGTCAGGACCGGGCTGGGTTATCACCTGGTGCATCCGCGCAAGGTCCAGGTGTCGGCGCGGTTGCAGGAGTTGATGGAATGGCTGGTGGGGGAAGCTCACCGACGCTAGCCGCCCTGAAGCACCGCCCTTGTGGCGAGGGGATTCATCCCCGCTGGACTGCGCAGCAGGCCCTAGCATTGCGATGGGGTCTGCCTGACACACCTGGGCGCCAAGCTTTAGGGTCGCTGCGCAACCCAGCGGGGATAAATCCCCTCGCCACAAAAGCGCCTCGGCATGAGTTAAAGCAGATTAGGTGCCTGCGCCGGCTCGATCTGCGCCCAGTGCGAGGTGTCTTCGCGGTGCTGCTGCAAGTAGGGCAACACCGCGCCCAGCAAGGGTTCCTTGAAGGCCTCTTGAAAGCGATGGGCCAGGCCTGGGATAAGTTTCAACTGGCTGCCGCGAATATGCGCCGCCAGATGCACACCATGCATCACCGGCAGCAACGGATCGGCGGTGCCATGGACCACCAGCGTCGGCACCTGCAATTGATTGAGCAGCGCCACCCGGCTCGGCTCGGCCAGGATTGCCATGATTTGACGCTTCACACCTTCGGGGTTGAAGGCCCGGTCGTAAGCCACGGCGGCTTGATGCAGCAAGGCCTGCCGGTCATCGACCACCATCGGGCTGCCCAGCGCGGCGAGCAGGTCGGCCTGTTGCTCAAGCGCCACTTCACGATTCGGCGCGCTGCGCCGTGACAGCAACTGCACCAGCGTTTCACTGGGCGCCGGCAAGCCTGCGGCGCCGGAACTGGTCATGATCAGGGTCAGGCTCTCGACCCGTTGCGGCGCCATCGCCGCCATGTGCTGGGCGATCATCCCGCCCATGCTCACGCCCAGTACATGGAAGCTTTGCACCTGCAAGGCATCCATCAAGCCCAGGCCATCGGCGGCCATGTCGGTCAAGGTATAAGGCGCGGCCACCGGCAAGCCAAGCTTGTAGCGCAAGGCTTCGAAGGTCAGGTTGGCAGTGCCTGGGGCCTGGCGCCAGGCGGACAGGCCCACATCCCGGTTGTCGTAGCGAATCACCCGGAAACCCTGTTCGCACAGCGCCACCACCACTTCGTCCGGCCAATGGATCAACTGACCGCCCAGCCCCATCACCAGCAGCAGCGCGGGATCCGAAGCACGGCCGATGCTCTGGTACGCCAGGCTTACCTGGTCCAGGTCGACCCGTTGGGTCGCGACGTTGACATCACAACGAGAAGCCGCCAACGACGGCAGGCCGCACAACAATGCGGCCAGAAAAATGAATACACGCATGAACAAACACCAGAACGCAGAACCCCAATAGAGCGCAAGTCTGATGAAGTTTGTTCAAGCGCGCTGCCACAGTTGCGTGACAGTTTGATGAAGATTGCCGAGTGGTTATCTGAAGCCCTGAGCACACGTGGCGAGGGTACTGACCCAAAGGTTCTCGCCGAAGCGTTCCCGGGCCGGTCGCAATTGTGCCAGCGCCTGTTCCAGTTCACAGCGCCAGGCGTTGCGGCCATTGACCAGGCCCACCGACAGGATCTTGTAGGTCGGCAGGCGATCGAGCACCTGGCCGAGTTGTTCCGGCGCACGCACGGCGTCGACGTGCAGCCCATCCACCGGCAGGCCCGCCGCCAGGCCGAGGTTGTCTTGCAGGCCACTGAAACAGGTCGCCAGCAATTTTTTCAGCGGTGAATACTGGAGGATGTGGTAGGCCCGCTCGAAGGCGCTTCGCCAGGCCAGCGGCAGGTCGAGGGTGAGGATCGGTTCATCGATCTGCACCCACTCCACGCCCCGGGCCTTGAGGCGATTGAAGATTTCGCCGTAAACCGGCAACAGGCTTTCCAGCAGGTCGAGTTTGTCGAAGTCACCGCCCTTGGCCTTGCCCAGCCACAGGTACGTCAGCGGGCCGATGATCGCCGGCTTGACTCGATGTCCCAGCGCATGGGCTTCGTCGACCTCGTCGAACAGGTGCTCCCAGCTCAGCGCGAAGGTCTGCCCGGCGGTAAACTCCGGAACCCGGTTGTGGGCTTGCCGCACGGGGCGGCGATCGGCGCCGATGCGAAGAAAACCGAGGGTATGGGCCAGGGCCATGGTGAATGTCCTTCTGTAAAAGATGGCGTCATTGTCGACAGCCGGACCCACATGAGACAAACTCAATCTTTTCGTGTTGATCACAAGTTTTACTCATGGAGCCACACCGGTGCTTGAACTCCGTCACCTGAAGACCCTGCACGCCCTGCGCGAAGCCGACAGCCTGGTGGAGGCCGCCGAGCGGCTGCACCTGACCCAGTCCGCGCTGTCCCACCAGTTCAAGGAACTGGAGGAGCGCCTGGGCATGCAGCTGTTCGTGCGCAAGACCAAACCGGTCCGGTTCACCAGCGCCGGCTTACGCCTGTTGCAACTGGCGGATGCCGCCCTGCCATTGCTGCGCAGCGCCGAGCGGGACATCGCGCGGCTGGCCGGCGGCACCGCCGGGCGTCTGCACATGGCCATCGAGTGCCACAGCTGCTTCCAATGGCTGATGCCGACCATCGACCAGTTCCGCGATGCCTGGCCGGAAGTCGAGCTGGACCTGGCCTCGGGCTTCGCCTTCGCCCCGCTGCCGGCCCTGGCCCGGGGCGACCTCGACCTGGTGGTCACTTCCGATCCGCTGGAGCTGGCGGGCATCACCTATGTGCCGCTGTTCACCTACGAGGCGATGCTCGCGGTGGCGAACCAGCATCGACTGGCGGGCAAACCGTACATCGTGCCCGAAGACCTGGTCAGCGAAACCCTGATCACCTACCCGGTGGAGCGTGATCGGCTGGACATCTTCACCCGTTTCCTGGAGCCGGCCGACATCGAACCGGCCCAGGTTCGCACCTCCGAGCTGACGGTAATGATGATGCAACTGGTTGCCAGCGGCCGGGGCGTCTGCGGCATGCCTCACTGGGCACTGCATGAATACAGCTCACGGGGCTACGTGAAGGCCAAGCGGCTGGGGGAGAAGGGTCTGTTCGCCACGCTCTACGCGGCGGTGCGCACCGACATGCTCGACGCGCCGTACATGCGCGATTTTTTGCTGACGGCCAAGGACACATCATTCTCGACACTCGACGGCGTCAGTGCCGTGCGCTGACAAGGGCCTTTGTGGCGAGGGGATTTATCCCCTCGCCACAAAGCGCAACGGTCATGGTCGCTCGGTTCAGAGTTCAAGCCACATGTGGATCTTGTCGAAATACTCATCGCCCACGCGAATCGCCATCGGTTCGAGCCCGTACAAAACGAAGCCGCTGCGCTGGTAGAGTTTGACGGCCGGGTCGTTGCCGGCGGTGACGGTCAGTTGCACCAGCCGCAGAAAGGCGTGACGACGGGCTTCGTCGAGGGCCGCCTGGACCAGTTGCTGGCCAAGCCCCCCTTGGCGATGGGTTGCGGCGACGTACATGCCGAACAGGGTCGCCTTGTGCCTGGCCTTCAACCGAGGCTCCAGGGACAGGCCGACGATACCCACCAGTTCGTCCTCCACGAATGCCCCGAGGATCACATCGAGCCGGCTGCTCAGGCGTGACTCCCACCAGTTGATGGGCAGCGTCGCCCGCTCACTGGCACTGGAGGTGAAAGCCTCTGGGTGCAACTCATAGGCCTGGAGCATCAACTCCCGATAGCCCTGGACATCAGCCACCTTCAGCCGTCGGATGTTCACGCCGAACGCCGTTGCTCAAGCATCAGTCGCAGCGCCAGTGCGCCGAGTACAAACCCCATGAAATAGCGCTGCGCCGCCAGCCAGGTCGGGTTGTGGACAAACCACGAGGCGATGCCGGCGGCGAACAGCGCGATCAGCAGGTTGACGCTGAAGCTCACGCTGATCTGAGTCAGCCCGAGGATGATGCTCTGGGTGAACAGCGAGCCGTGCTCCGGGCTGATGAACTGCGGAAACACCGAGAGGTAGAACACCGCGATCTTCGGGTTCAGGGCGCTGGTGAGAAACCCCATGGTGATCAGCTTGCGGGTCGAGTCCGCCGGCAACTGCTGGGCCTGAAAAGGCGAGCGAGCCCCCGGCTTCACCGCTTGCCAGGCCAGCCAGAGCAGATACAGCGCACCGGCCCACTTGAGGATTTCATAAGCCATCGGCACTGCCAGGAACACCGCCGTCAGCCCCGCCGCCGCGGCGAACATGTGCACGAAGAAGCCCGCCACCACGCCAAGCAAGGAGGTGACGCCGGCCTTGCGGCCCTGGCAGATCGAACGGGAAATCAGGTAAATCATGTTCGGGCCGGGCGTGAGCACCATCAACAACGCGGCGGCGGCGAAAATCAGCAGGTCCGGCAATGGAATCATGGCGTCAGTCCTTGAGTCTTGAATCAGCAGGTCGCGAGACAAGTGGCTCGATAAAACGGCAGGATCACCTCGCCTGTCAACGGCGCCAGCAACAAATCGCCGGTACCGGCCGGATCGATCCAACACACTTCCTCGATCTCGGCGGCGGGAGAAACCTGAGCATCGATGTCCAGCAAAAACACTTCGGCCTGCACGGTAAAACCCGGCTCGTTGGCGGCCGGCGCGCTGAACTGTCCAAGGTGACGAGCATGCGCCGGGTCGATCCTCAGGCCGAGTTCCTCCTCCAGCTCCCGAGCCAGGGCCTGGACCGGTTGCTCATGGGCTTCGATCTTGCCACCCGGTTGCATGAAGGCCTGGGTGCCGCGCTTGCGTACCAGCAGGGTCCGGCCGTCAGGGCCGATGAGCAGGGCGGCGGCGATACGGATAAGAGCAATGGTCATGATCAAAAAGGCCTCGGGCAGAAAATGCCGGGGCAGATTACAGGGGCAGGCGGTGGGAGCAAAGCCTGGCCTCCCCCTCCAACCCAACACAATTCCCCTGTGGGAGCGAGCCTGCTCGCGAAGACTGAGTGTCAGTCAGATTTTTTTTAACTGACAGTACGCTTTCGCGAGCAGGCTCGCTCCCAAAAGGAACCGCAGTGGTAGCTGGAGCGGTTTCACCCCAAAATCGGCTTCGGCACCGAAGGATCCGCTTCCTCCTCGGGGATCTTGACGAACACGCTGTACCGCGCCCCTTCCATCGCCTCGAAGGCGATGAGTTTTTCGATCAGCGGAGCACTCATGACCTTGCCTGCATTGAGCAACAGCATGCCGTTGTCGGCATTGAGATTGCGCGCCAGGACCATGCCGGCCGCCAGCTCGCGGGTAGTCACGACCTTCACCGTCGGGTCGGACAGGGTCACGTCTTCCAGGTATTCGCCGCAGGCCTTGATGAAGTCCTCGACCATGTTCGGGTCGTACAGCTTGCCGGCGTATTTGCGGATGTAGACCAGCGCTTCATCGCTGTTCATCTGCCGCTCCAGGATCAACCCACGCTGCAATTCGATGAAATCCACCGCCAGTTTCAACAGCCGCGAACCGAACGGAATCGCCTCGCCCTTGAGGTGATCGGGGAAACCGCTGCCGTCCCAGCGCTCCTGGTGATGGAGGATGATGCGCGCCGCGTCCTTCATCGGGTCGAGGGTCATCAGCAGCGATTCACTCTGCTTCGGATAGGCCCGGTACAGTTCCAGTTCGCTGTGGTGCAGCATGTCGGCGGGCGTGACCATCATGTTATCGGTCCAGCTCAGCTTGCCGATGTTGTAGAGGGCGGCGGCCATGGTCAGGTCGCGGTCGGTGGACTCGTCGAGAAAGTTGAGCCGGCTGTAGACCCGGATCAATTCGATGATCTGCCGGTTGGTCTGTTTGGCCTTGGGCAGGCGCAGGTTGGCGATCAGCGAGAACACTTCGGTGCCGGTCACGTAGCTGCGCTTGAGCTCTTCGTAGGCCAGGTCGAGCATGTCGGCGGTCTGCTGCAGCTCGGCGGTGCGCGACGCCACGCGTTTTTCCAGCGTGGCATTGAGGGTCTTGAGTTGCTGGTTCTGCTCGCGGTTCAACGCTTCGAGGCGCTGACGCTCGCTTTCCGAATGCTGGTGGGCCAAGGCCTGGCGCAGGGCCTGCACCAGTTCCTCGTCATTCCAGGGTTTGCTGAGGTAGCGATAGAGCTGCCCCTCGTTGATGGCCTTGGTCATCATGTCCACGTCGGCGTAGCCGGTGAGCAGGATGCGCAAGGTCGACGGGTACAGCTTGCGGATTTCCGCCAGCAGCGTGGCGCCGTCCATGTTCGGCATCCGGGCGTCGGTCATCACCAGGTCGACCGGCCGCTCCTTGAGGATTTCCAGGGCCTTCGCACCGCTGTCGGCCAGCAGGATTTCATACGGCTGGCTGCGCAAGAGCCGACGCAGGCTGTTGAGAATCGACTCTTCGTCATCCACCAGCAACACCGTCGGCTTCGCAGCAGGAACGTTCGACGATTGATCTTCCATTGGCACCCCCTCCTATTGACGATCACCGTTCTACCTTACCCCTGACAGACAGGCTAGTAGATAGCAGGCATTTAGACACAATTCGCCACCATACACCGCGCGGTTTCCTTGAGCCGACTATGCTGTACCTCATGAAGGGCCAAGTACAGGCCGAATACTCATGCCAGCGAAAGGGATATCAGATGTTCCCACGGTTCCATAGTCAGCATCTCGACGGTGCACGGCCATGAGCCTGCCGATGGATAGATCCAATCGGCGGATCCTGATCGTCGACGACACGCCAACGATTCATGAGGATTTTCGAAAGATCCTCGCCCCCCATGTGATCCCCGAAGACAGCCTGAGCAGCGCCGAAGAAGCCTTGTTCGGCGCACCGGTGGTGATCGCCGCCCAGAGTTTCGAGCTGGAGTCGGCATTCCAGGGCATGGAGGCCTTGAGCAAGGTGGAAACGGCCCTGGCCCGGGGTAAACCCTTCGCCATGGCCTTTATCGACATGCGCATGCCGCCAGGCTGGGACGGTCTTGAAACCATCGAGCGGCTGTGGCGCGTCGACCCCAAGCTGCAAGTGGCGCTGTGCACCGCTTATTCGGATTACTCCTGGGAGGACATCGCCGATCGCCTGGAATTGGGTGATCGCCTGCTGATCCTGAAGAAACCCTTCGACGCCATCGAGATCCGCCAGATGGCGAGCACCCTCACCGTCAAATGGCAGATGACCGAAGACGCGGCGCTGAAAATGGACATGCTCGAACGGGCGGTGGAGGAACGCACCCGGGAACTGGCCGACGCCAACATCATCGTGCAGAACAGCCCGACCATCCTTTATCGCCTGCGTGGCGAGCCGCCGTTCCCGTTGATGTACATTTCGCACAACATCACCAAGTTCGGCCATGTCGCGGCGCAACTGATCAGTTCGCCGGACTGGGCGCAAACCCTGATCCACCCCGACGATCAGGGCAAGGTCCAGGAGGCCATGGTCCGCGTCCTGGACCGCGACACGGCCGGGGCGTCCATCGAGTTTCGCATGCGCACCGGAGACGACACCTTTCGCTGGGTGGAGAACCGCTACATTCCAGTGCGCAATGAACAAGGCCTGCTGCTGGAAGTCGAGGGCATCATCCTCGACATCACCGAGCGCAAAGTGGCCGAGGAAAAGATCGCCCTGCTCGCCCGCACCGACGGCCTGACCGCGCTCGCCAACCGCGCCACCATGATCGAGCGCCTGCACCAGGCGTTCGCCGCCGCGCGCCGGGGGGCGGCGCCGTTTGCGATGTTCTACCTGGACCTGGACCACTTCAAGCGCATCAACGACACCCTCGGTCACCCCATCGGCGACCTGCTGTTGCAGGAAGTCGCGGCGCGCCTCAAGGGCTGTACCCGGGAAAACGACGTGGTGGCACGCCTGGGCGGCGATGAGTTCGCCATTCTGCAATTGGATGTCCATGAAGCGACGCACTGCGCGGCGCTGGCCGGAAAAATCCGTGACGCGCTGGTGGCGCCCTATTCCCTGGACGGCAACGATGTGCGCATCTCGGTGAGCATCGGCATCAGCCTGTACACGCCACAAAGCCTGAGTGCCGACAGCCTGATGGCGCAGTCCGACATGGCGCTGTACCGCTCGAAAGAGAAGGGCCGCAACCAGTATCACTTCCACAACGAAGAGATCAATCAGGAAGTCACCGACCGGGTCGCCCTGGCCAATGACCTGCGCCAGGCCATCGAGAACAACGAACTGCATTTGCATTACCTGCCGGAAGTCGACCTCGGCACCGGCAAGATCCTCGGCATGGGCGTGCAGGTGCGCTGGAACCACCCCGAACGCGGCTGGCTGGAGCCGGCGGCGTTCATGCCTGCCGCCGAGAAAACCGGGATCATCATCGGCCTCGGTCACTGGGTCCTGGACCAGGCCTGCCAGCAGATGCGCCAATGGCGCGATCAGGGCATGGCGCCGCCGGTGATCGCCATCGACCTGTCCCTGACCCAGCTCAAGACCGGCCCGGAATTGATCTACGACGTGCTGCGCACCACCGCGCGCTGGGAACTGGCGCCCTGGGACCTGCGCTTCGATGTCACCGAAGCGACCCTGGCCCAGACCAAATGGACCCACAACGACGTGCTGCCCCGCCTGTGCGAACTCGGCGTGCAGGTGGCCATCGATGATTTCGGCACCGAGTATTCCTCGTTCGATTATCTGAAGACCTACCGCGTCAACCACCTCAAGCTGGCCCAGCGATTCCTCGACAGCGCCAACGCCGATCCGGAGAACGCCACGACCCTGCGGGCGATCATCAACTTTGCCCGGGACGTCGGCATCGGCATCATTGCCGAAGGCGTCGAGACCCAGGAACAACGCACCACCCTGATGTCCAGCGGCGGCTCGATGCAGGCCCAGGGGCATTACTTCAGTACCGTGGTCGACAGCGACCAGGCGGCCGCACTGCTCAAGGCCGGCACCATCGTGCCGGTGGCGGACCACTGGACCCGGCCGGCCAGCCAGCTATCGGAGAGCAACCCATGAACCCCATGTCGGTACCTGCCAACCGGCGAATCCTGGTGGTGGACGACACGCCCGCCATCCACCAGGATTTTCGCAAGATCCTCAGCCCCAGCGCCGGCAATGACGATTCGCTGGACGACACCGAGAGCCTGCTGTTCGGCACGCCGCAGGTTAATCGGTTGCAATTTCAGATCGACTCGGCCTATCAGGGCGAGGAAGCGCTGGAACTGGTCAAGCGCGCCCAGGCCGAGGGCCAGCCGTATGCGCTGGTATTCGCCGACATGTGCATGCCGCCGGGCTGGGACGGCCTGCAAACCATCGAACAGCTGTGGAAAGCCGACCCGCGGCTGCAAATCGCCCTGTGCACCGCGTATTCGGACTATTCCTGGGAAACCATGTCCGAACGCATCGAATTCGACGACCAGTTGCTGATTCTCAAGAAACCGTTCGACACCCTGGAAATCCGCCAGATGGCCAGCGCCATGACCTGGAAATGGCAACTGGCGCAAGACGCAGCGCGGAAGATGCGCAGCCTGGAGCGCACGATCGAAGAGCGGGTCCAGGAACTGCTCAAGGTTTCTCACCTGCTGCAATACGACGTCCTCACCGAACTGCCCAACAGCATGCTGCTCGGCGACCGCCTGACCCAGGCCCTGGCCCAGTGCCGTCGGCATGACCGGCAGCTGGCGGTGATGTTCATCGGCCTCGACCGCTTCAAGCGCATCAACAATGCGCTGGGCCATCCGGTGGGCGATGAAATGCTCAAGCGGGTGGCACGCACCCTGGCCACCGTGGTGCGTGAATCCGACTCGGTGTTTCGCTACGGCTCCGATGAGTTCGTGGTGATCCTCGGCGACGTCGCCGATCCGCAATTGATCAAGGGCGTGGCGGAAAAACTGCTCGCGGCGATCAACTCTCCGCACCCCATCGACGGCCATGACCTGACGGTGACGGCAAGCCTGGGCATCAGCGTGTACCCGACCGACGGTTTCGACGCCGTGGCGCTGATCAAGAAAGCCGAAACGGCGATGCGCAACGTCAAGGAAACCGGCCCCAACGACTACCGTTTTTTCACCGAGGACATGAACCGACGGGCACGGCAGCAGCAGACCATCGAATCAGGTTTGCGCCTGGCGCTGCAACGCAAGGAATTCGTACTGCATTACCAACCCAAGCTCGATCTGACGAGCGGCGCGGTGGTCGGTGTCGAGGCACTGGTGCGCTGGAACCGGCCCGACCAGGGGCTCGTCTTTCCGTCGGATTTCATCCCGGTGGCCGAGGACAGCGGGCTGATCGTACCGCTGAGCCAGTGGGTGCTCCAGGAAGCCTGCCAACAGGCCTGTCGCTGGCAAGCCGAGGGCATGCGACCGCTGTACCTGTCGGTGAATGTCTCGGCGATCGATTTTCGCCAGCGCGGTTTCGTCGAAGGCATTGCACGCACCCTCAAGGAAACCGGCCTGGACCCGACACAGTTGGAACTGGAGATTACCGAAAGCGTGCTCATGCAGAACATCGATACCACCGTCGCCACCCTCAAGGCCATCAAGCAGCTGGGGGTACGGCTGGCCATCGATGACTTCGGCACCGGCTATTCGAGCCTGAGTTACCTGCAGAAATTTCCGGTGGACGTGTTGAAGATCGACCAGTCGTTCGTCGGCGACCTGAGCATCGACAGCAACGACGCGAAACTGGTGAGCACCATCATCAGCCTGGGCAAGAGCTTGAACCTGCACATCATTGCCGAGGGTGTGGAAACCCGCGAGCAACTGGCGTTCCTCAAGGCGCACCAGTGCGAGGAAGCCCAGGGCTATTACTTCAGCAAGGCCGTGGAGCCGCAGGCCTTTGCCCAGTGGATGGCGGCATGGGAAAAAAAACCGAATCCGTTTTCATGAGCAATTGAGTCCATAAACCGAAGTTTCAAGGAAAGCATCCCATGGCGTCACACGGACTGATTCTGGCTCTCTGCCTGCTTCTGGGATACAGCGTGACCACTCACGCAGAACCATTGGACGAACCGCTCAAACCCCTGCCCGCCGCGCCGGCCCTGGACCCCAAGCGGGTCCAGTTGGGCCAGCGGCTGTTCAACGACCCACGGCTGTCGGTCAACAACACGCTGTCCTGCGCCAGCTGCCATCGCCTGGACAAGGGCGGCGCCGATGACAAGCAGTTTTCCCTGGGCTTCGACGGCAAGCCGGTGGAGGTCAATACCCCTACCGTGTTCAACGCCAGCCTGAACTTCCATCAGTTCTGGGACGGTCGCGTCGATACCCTGGAAGAACAGGTGCACATCGTCGTGACCAGCCCCGGGGAAATGGGCAGCGACTGGAAGACGGTGGTCAAGCGCATCGCCGACGATCCGGGCTACGCCAGGGATTTTGCCGACGCCTACCCCGGCGGCGTGACCCAGCCTAACATCCAAGGCGCCCTCGCCGATTACGAGCGCACCCTGCTGACGCCGAATTCGCGCTTTGACCAATACCTGCTGGGCAACACCGACATTCTCACCCCCCGGGAAAAATTCGGTTACCAGCGCTTCAAGGAATACGGCTGCATCGCCTGCCATCAGGGCGTGAACATCGGCGGCAACATGTTTCAGAAGTTCGGCGTAATGGGCGACTACATCCAGGACCGGGGCAACCCCACCCGGGCCGACAACGGCCGCTTCAACATCACCGGCGACGAAGCCGACCGCCAGGTGTTCAAGGTGCCGAGCCTGCGCAACGTGGCCGTCACCGCGCCGTATTTCCATGGCGGCTCCGCGCCGACCCTGGAGCACGCGGTGGAAGTCATGTTCAAGTACCAGTTGGGTCGCGAACCGCTGAAAAACGATACCGAACTGATCGTCGAATTCCTCAAGACCCTCACCGGTGAATGGGAGGGCAAGCCGCTATGAACAGTCTCTCCCGCCGCCTCGGCCTGGCTTTCATCGGCGTCTTGCTGGCCTCAGTCCTGTTGTTCATGTACATCGAATCAGGCGCCCAGCAAGCGGCCTCGCACATCGAATCGCGCGACCTGATCCGCCTGCTCAAGCAGCAGGACGGGATCTGGGACAACGAAGTGCTCAAGTCGCGGATCGCCCTGAGCCACAACTACGACCCGCTGGTCTCGCCGCTCAATGAAATGACGCGCCTGTGGCAGCGCCTCGATGCCATCGAGGCGGAGCCGGGCCGCCATGCGCCCGAGCTCTGGTCGACCCAGCGCGACGAGTACCTCAAGGCACTCAAGGAAAAAACCCGCCTGGTGGAACAGTTCAAGTCCCATAACGCGGTGCTGCGCAACTCCCTGGCTTTCCTGCCCACCGCCGAAGACGATATCCAGCGCCAGTTCTCCCTGCTGTCCGATAACGACAAGCTTCGGCTGCAGAGCGCCACCATCGACACCTACGACCTGCTGCTCGCCACGCTGGAGTTCGCGCAGATCACCACCCAGGACCAGGCTGCCGAAATCCTGATGGGCCTCAACCAGCTGGATATCAACAAGGAGCGCTTGCCGGACGGGCTCGTCAGCTCCGTGGAAATCCTGCGCAGGCATATTGCGCTGATCCTGCGCGAGCAACCCTTGGTCAACCAGCTACTGCGCGACTTCGAGGCCGTCCCCCTGGCCGCCCGGCTGGACACCATCACCCATCTTTTGGAAAAGGACCAGGAAAAAGCCGCCGCCAAACATCAGCGCAACCACATCCTGTTGCTGGTATTCGCAACCTTCCTGGTGCTGATCCTGATCTGGCTGGCGGTTCGGCTGGTGCGCAGTTTCGGCGAGATCAAGCGGGTCAACAGTGCGCTGCAAACCGCCAACGACGAACTCGAACAACGGGTCGAAGAGCGCACCCGCCAGCTCAAGGACACCCAGAGCGAACTGATGGACACCGCCCGCCAGGCCGGCATGGCGGAAATCGCCACCAACGTATTGCACAACGTCGGCAACGTGCTCAACAGCGTGAACATCTCCGCCGACCTGGTCAGCCGCAAGCTGCGCAGCAGCAAGGCCCTGGGGCTGGGCAAGGCGATGAACCTGATCAACGAACACAACCACGACCTGGGGCATTTCCTCACCGAGGACGAAAAAGGCAAGCTGTTGCCCGGCTACCTCAACCAGTTGGTGGAAGCCATCGCGGTGGAACAACAAGGCCTGACCGACGAACTGGCGCAACTGAGCAAGAGCGTGGACCACATAAAGGACATCGTTTCCACGCAGCAGTCCTATGCCGGCGCCAACAGCCTGATGGAGCCCCTGGTGGTCAGCGAACTGCTCGAAGACGCCCTGCGCATGAACTCCGGAGCCCTGACCCGTCACCATGTAACGGTCATCAAGGACTACGGCGAAGTGCCGCGGATCATGGGCGACAAACACCGCTTGCTGCTGATCCTGATCAACCTGATCAGCAACGCCAAATACGCCATGGCCGGGGTTTCCAACCATGCACGGAACATGACGCTCAAGGCCACCGTCGTAGACGATGAGACCCTGCAGATCAGCGTGAAGGACGAAGGCGAAGGCATCCCGGAAGAGAACATGACACGCATCTTCGCCCACGGTTTTACTACCCGTAAGGACGGCCACGGGTTCGGCCTGCACAGTTGCGCACTGGCGGCGATTGAAATGAACGGCCACCTCACCGCACACAGCGAGGGGCCTGGTACCGGGGCAACGTTTGTATTGCAGCTGCCCCTGAAACTCGCAGAAGGTGAGCCATGAACAGCCTGAGCAACCGGCGCATCCTCTTGATTGATGACACGCCCGCCATCCACGAAGATTTCCGCAAGATCCTGACCCCGGAGGACGAAAGCGACAGCGACTTGCAGGACATGGAAAGCGCGCTGTTCGGCGAGGCCCCGAAACCCGCCGCCACCGTGTTCGAACTCGACTCGGCCTACGGTGGCCAGGAAGGCCTGGGCAAATTGCAAGGGGCGTTGGCCAAGGAGCTTCCCTATGCCCTGGCCTTCGTCGACATGCGCATGCCCGAAGGCTGGGACGGGGCCAAGACCATCGAAGAGCTGTGGAAAGTCGACCCGCAATTGCAAGTGGTGGTCTGCACCGCGTATTCGGATTATTCCTGGGACGAATTGCTCGATCGCCTGAACGGCCATGACCGCCTGCTCATACTGAAAAAGCCCTTCGACAACATCGAAGTCCAGCAGATGGCCAATACCCTGACCACCAAATGGGAAATGACTTCTCGTGCCCGTTTGAAAATGAACAAGCTCGAAGACCTGGTGGAGCAACGCACCCTGGCGTTCAAGCAGGCCAGCGAATTGCTACAGATGGAAATCGACGAACGCAAGATGCTTGAAAGCCAGCTCGTACAGTCGGAAAAGCTCGCTTCGCTGGGTCAGTTGGCGGCCGGCGTGGCCCACGAAATCAACAACCCGATCGGCTTCATTTCTTCCAATCTCGGCGCTTTGGGTGGCTATTTCAGCAAACTCGAGGAAATGCTCCAGGCCTACGGCAGCGCCGAACAGGCCATCGCCTCGCCGGAGCTGGCGATGAATTTGAAAAGCCTGCGCGAACAGGTGGAGCTGGACTTCCTGGTGGAGGACATTCCAATACTGATCAAGGAATCCAAGGACGGCATCGCTCGCGTCGGGCAGATCGTCAAGGACCTCAAGGACTTCTCCCGCGTCGACTCCAGCCAGGAATGGCAGATGGCAAATCTGCAGCAGGGCATGGATTCGACATTGAACATCGTCGCCAACGAAATCAAATACAAGGCCGACGTGGTCAAGCAATACAGCCCTCTGCCGGAAGTCGAATGCCTGCCGTCGCAGATCAACCAGGTGATCATGAACCTGATCGTCAACGCCGCCCAGGCCATCGGCCCCGAGCGCGGCACCATCACCCTGCGCAACGGGGTCGAGGGCGACAACGTCTGGATCGAAGTCGCCGACAACGGCTCGGGCATCCCACCGGAAACCCTGCAGAAAATCTTCGACCCGTTCTTCACCACCAAACCCATCGGCCAGGGCACGGGGCTCGGGCTGTCGCTGTCCTACGGCATCGTGAAAAAACACCACGGCGAGATTACGGTGCGCAGCGAAGTCGGCGTCGGGACCACCTTTCGCGTGGAGCTGCCGGTAAGGCAGATGAAATTGGCGGGGTGAGCGACCGCAGTTCTAATTTCAGCGAGATGGCTTTTGTGGCGAGGGAGCTTGCTCCCGCTGGGCTGCGCAGCAGCCCCAAATGGCCCGTCGCAGTAATCCAGTCGTTGCGTAGGATCCGGTTTTACGACTGCTGCGCAGCCGAGCGGGAGCAAGCTCCCTCGCCACGGGGTTGCATTCCACGCTAATGTCTCGCCAATCGCTCTCCCCCAAGGAACCCGCATGAGCCTATCGTTGCTGAGCCGCTACGCCTTCTTCGCCGGCTGTGTGATCTTCACCCTGGCCAGCCTGCCGTTCCTGCAACACGACTGGCTCTGGCCGATTGCGTTGTTGACCGGGCTGTTGAGCCTGCTGGGGGTGTTCGACCTGCTGCAAAGCCGTCACGCGGTACGCCGTAACTATCCGATCCTAGGCAACATCCGCTACCTGGTCGAAGGCATCCGCCCGGAGATCCGCCAGTACCTGCTCGAATCCGACAGCGATGCCCTGCCCTTTTCCCGCGCCCAGCGCTCGCTGGTGTACTCGCGGGCCAAGAACGAAAGCGCCGACAAACCGTTCGGCACCTTGATCGACGTCTACCAGACCGGCTTCGAATTCATCGGCCACTCCATGCGCCCGGCCCCGTTGAGCGACCCCAGCGGCTTCCGCGTCACGGTCGGCGGCCCGCAATGCACACAGCCGTACTCGGCGTCGGTGTTCAACATCTCGGCGATGAGCTTCGGCTCCCTGAGTGCCAACGCCATCCGGGCGTTGAACCAGGGCGCGAAGCTCGGCAATTTCGCCCATGACACCGGCGAAGGCAGCATCAGCCCTTACCACCGCGAACACGGCGGCGACCTGACCTGGGAATTGGGCAGCGGTTACTTCGGTTGCCGCACCTCCGACGGGCGTTTCGACCCGGAGCGCTTCGCAATCCAGGCGCAGAACCCGCAGGTGCGGATGATCGAAATCAAGATGAGTCAAGGCGCCAAGCCGGGCCACGGCGGGATCCTGCCCAAGCACAAGGTCACCCGGGAAATTGCCGAGACCCGGGGCATACTCATGGGCGAGGATTGTATTTCGCCGTCTTGCCACAGCGCGTTTTCCACGCCTATCGAACTGATGCAATTCATCCAGCAACTGCGCGAACTGTCCGGCGGCAAACCGGTGGGCTTCAAGTTCTGCCTGGGGCATCCGTGGGAATTCATGGGCATCGCCAAGGCCATGCTGGAAACCGGAATCCTGCCCGACTTCATCGTGGTCGACGGCAAGGAAGGCGGCACCGGCGCCGCGCCGGTGGAGTTCACCGACCACATCGGCGTGCCGCTGCGCGAAGGCCTGCTGTTTGTGCACAACACCTTGGTGGGCCTGAACCTGCGGGACAAGATCAAGCTCGGCGCCAGCGGCAAGATCGTCAGCGCCTTCGACATCGCCAGTGTCCTGGCCATCGGCGCCGACTGGGCCAACGCCGCACGCGGCTTCATGTTCGCCATCGGCTGCATCCAATCACAAAGCTGCCACACCAACAAATGCCCCACCGGCGTCGCCACCCAGGACACCCTGCGCCAGCGCGCCCTGGTCGTCCCGGACAAAGCCCAGCGGGTCTACAACTTCCACCGCAACACCCTCAAGGCCCTGGCCGAAATGCTCGCCGCCGCCGGCCTCGACCATCCTTCGCAACTGCAACCCAAGCATCTGGTGCGGCGCATGTCGGCCACCGAGATCAAGTTGTTCTCCCAACTGCATGTTTTCCTCAAACCAGGGGAGCTGCTGACTGGTGAGGTCAATGGCGAGTTCTACTCACGGATGTGGCAGTTGGCACGGGCGGACAGTTTTGAGCCTCAGGAAATAGCGGCTGCTTAGAAGCGGAATTGCAGATGCGCACAAACACCTGTGGCGAGGAGATTCATCCCCGCTGGGCTGCGCAGCAACCCCAAGGCAGCCGCCGCGGACGTTCAGCGACACCGCTCGATATCAACCATCAAACACAACTTGGGCGCCACATCAGGATCACCCTGCGGTTTTTTCATGAAGATGTAGCCGCTGTCATTGATGACAAACAGGTCATAAAACCCAGTAGACACCACCGGCAGGAAATCCCCGCGCCGGATCGATGCAACCACTTCTGCATCCTTGGCGAGATACACGTTGGTGATGCCCGCTCGCGGCAAGCTTTCCGGCAGTAATACGTAGCCCACGCCAAGCACATACCGTTGAGCCGGCATCGCCGCGAACAATCCGCTGGCGGCCGGGAGCCAGTTGGCTTTCAGTTCCGGGACCATGTAGAGACGGCTTTTATCGCGCAGCGGCGAATGGTTGATGTCATAAGCCAGCGAAGCCAGCACCACGGTTTCCTGTTCCTTTTGCAGCGACAGGGCACGGCCGTGTCCGAAGGAGAATGACAACATCGCCAACAACGGAATCAGCAAGACCAGTCCCAGGCCTGCATGGACACGGGTGAGTATCTGCTGACTCAGAAAGAACATCAGCAACAGCAACGCCGAAAAAGCCACCAGCGTCCTGGCACCGTAATTGAATTCAACGAAGAACAGCGTGATGCCCGGGATGCAGAACAAGAGCGTTGGAAGGGCCAACACATAAAGGAACGACAACAGTGCTTTTCGCCAAAGCAGGTCTGGGCGCCGGAACAACCCGATGCCTGCCCATGCGAACCCGACCAGCATGAGCAACGCACCGCTCCAGACCCAAGGTCGGGCCCCTTCAACCAGCAGATGCGCAAGAAAAAAAAGCCGGTTGCCCATTTCCATCAGACTGCTGGCTTGCAGCGGCAACAACGCCTGACGCGCTCCGGTCATCAGTTGATAAGCCGTGACGTAATAGACCAATACGCCGCCGACAATGACCAGAAGCTTGCGCGTAATGAACCGCAGTAGTTGCTCCGACGGCTCGCCCTCCCACACCCGTCTGATCACATCGACACAACACATGGCGATAAAAAAACCGATGAGCACTTGATAGATCGCGAGGGCCACGGCCAGTAACAATGCCGGTATCCATACGTCTCGCCAGGCCCTGTCGTTGGACCAGATGAGGGCGTAAACAAGCGCTACCAGTCCCAATGCCATCACCGGCCCGTCATAGTGGTAGGACAGGTTCTGCAAGAAGAACGGGTTGTACCAGATCGGCAGGACGACCAGGCAATGAACAAACGTCGGCCGTTTGAAATAAAAAAACGTCAGCGACCTCAATGCAAACGAGATGCCCGCGGTGGCGATGAACAATGGCAAGGGAAACAGATCCGGCGCTTTCGAACCAAACGAAAGTGCGTTGTAGAACAGCTCGATGACAACCCGCCCTTCCTCGCGCCAGCCCTCGCCCGCCACCAGCGCCCGCCAGTTATCGTCGTTGTAGAAATAATCAGCCTGAACCAGGGGAAAGATATGAAGAAAGCTGGCCGCCAGGAAAAACAGCAGCACCTCCCGTGGCGTCATTACCTTGGCCCACTGGGACTGGCTCACGGTTCATCTCGCATCTTGGGTCGTCCGCCCTGGATCATTTCCTTGATGACATACCGAGGCCGATGTTTCGTCTCCAGATAAATGCGCCCGATGTATTCACCCAACACGCCAATCCCGATCAGTTGCACGCCGCCCAGGAACAGTATCGCGGTCATCAGCGATGGATAACCGGGCAGATCGTTCCCGAAGATCCACTTGTCCAGAATCAGATAGGCGGCATACAGCAACGAAACCAACGAAATGCAAGTGCCGACGTAAGTCCACAACCGTAAAGGCACGGTGCTGAACGAAGTGATGCCTTCGAGTGCCAGGTTCCACAACTTCCAGCCGTTGAACTTGCTGTTGCCAGCGGCGCGGCCGGCGCGGTCGTATTCGATGATGACGGTGTTGAAACCGGCCCACGACAGAACGCCTTTCATGAACAACTGATATTCGGGAAGGGTCTTGATGACCTCCACGACCTTGCGGTCCATCAGGCGAAAGTCGCCCACGTTCTGTTCAATGTGCGGGTAGGCAATCCGATTGAGCAGGCGGTAGAACAACGCCGCCCCGCGCCGCTTCAGGTAACTGTCGGATGAACGATTACGACGCTTGGCCAGCACCACTTCGGCGCCTTTGTGCCATTGCTCGATCATCCGGGGGATGACGTCGATGGGATCCTGCAGATCCACGTCCATCGGGATCACCACATCACCGCTGGCGTGTTCGATCCCGGCAAACAAGGCCGGCTCCTTGCCAAAATTACGCGAGAAGTCGATCAACACAACCTGGCTGTCCGCCAACGCTATCTCACGCGCCAGTGCGGCAGTCTGGTCGCTGCTGCCATCGTTGATGAAAACAATCTCGACGCTATGGTCCTGGAGCTGCGGATGCTCGCGGACACTTTGGTAGAACAGGCCGATGGCCTGCTCTTCGTTGTACACCGGAACGATCAGCGAAATCTTCATGGACGAGGTCCGCGAAACACGACAAACCGGGAAAACAGAAAACCGAACACCAGGCTTAACAGCGAGAACGCCGCGACGGTCAGCAGGCCATGCAACTGCCAGCGATCCCCAAGATGCCCGACGATGAAACTAAGGGCGCCCATGACACACAGGAACAGCATATAACCTGGCACCGAGAGCTTGGCCTCGAAGGTATAAAGCGCATTGGCATAAAAGGAAAATGTCGCGGCGAGGCAAAAAGCGATGAAGTTACTCGTCGACTGATCGAAGTCGAACGCCACGCGCAGCACAAAGAACACCTGCCAGTGGATCAGCGTGTTGGCCAATCCGACGAGCGAATAGCTGAAAAAACCATTCCATATCGCTTTCATGCTCCCTCCAACGGTCAGTGCCGCCGGACATGACGTCCAACGCCTTAAACACGCGGTCTTGCGTTAGAAATAACAGGAGCGAGACAGTTCAGGAAAACGCTTCGGCAGTTGCCGCGAGGCGGGGGTCAGGTTTCTTCGAGCCCATGAAAAAGCCCCGGTCATTCGGCCGGGGCTTTCTTCGACAGTGCCGGGCTTACGATGCGGAACGCATCGAACCCTGCACCTGTTCCTTCGGCTGCAACTTGAACGTGTAGAACAACACTGTCAGCAGCACCAGGAACGCCGGGCCGATATACAGCGCCACACGCGTGTCGGGGAAGTACGCCATCAGGCCCACCACCAGCACCAGGAATGCCAGCGCCAGGTACGAGCTGACCGGGTACAACCACATGCGGTACTTCAACGCCGCACGCTCGGACGCGCTCAGGCCTCTGCGGAATTTCAGCTGGGCCAGCAGGATCATCACCCAGGTCCAGATCGCGCCGAAGGTGGCGATGGAAGTGACCCAGACGAAGACTTTCTCCGGTACCAGGTAATTGAGCAGCACGCCCAGCAGCAGCGCGGCGATCGATAACAGCAACGCTCGGCGCGGCACGCCGTTGCTCGAGGTCTTGGCGAAACCGGCCGGGGCCTGGCCGTTCTGCGCCAGGCTGTAGAGCATGCGACCGGTGCTGAAGATCCCGCCGTTGCAGGACGACAAGGCGGCGGTGATCACCACGAAGTTGATGATGCCGGCGGCGGTCTTGATGCCCAGGCGCTCGAAGGTCATCACGAACGGGCTGCCCTGGGTGCCGATTTCGTTCCACGGGTAGATCGACAGGATCACGAACAACGCACCGACGTAGAACAGCAGGATCCGCCAGAACACCGAACCGATGGCGTTGGGGATGGTTTTCTGCGGGTTGCGCGCTTCACCGGCGGTCAGGCCGATCATCTCGACGCCCAGGTAGGCGAACATCACCATTTGCAGAGACATCAACACGCCGGACACGCCGTTGGGCATGAAGCCGCCGTGGGTCCACAGGTTGGAAATGCCCAGGGCCACGCCATCGTTGCCGAACCCGAAGGCGATGATGCCGACGCCGCCGATGACCATGGCGATGATCGTCACGATCTTGATCAGGGCGAACCAGAACTCGAACTCACCAAAGGCCTTGACCGCGATCAGGTTGATCGAGCCCATGCTGACCAGTGCGGCCAACGCCCAGATCCAGCGGGGCACATCGGGGAACCAGATGCCCATGTACACCGCCACCGCGGTGATCTCCGCCACACAGGTCACCAGCCAGAGGAACCAGTAGTTCCAACCGGTCAGGAAGCCTGCCAGCGGGCCGAGGTAATCCTGGGCATAACGGCTAAACGAACCGGCCACCGGGTTATGTACGGCCATCTCGCCGAGGGCGCGCATGATCACCAGGATCGCCAGGCCACCAATGATGTAGGACAGCATGATCGCCGGGCCGGCCATTTCGATGGCCTTGGCCGAACCGAGGAACAGCCCGACACCGATGCAGGCGCCGAGCGCCATCAAGCGGATATGCCGCTCGCCGAGCTCACGTTTGAGCGGACCACCCTGAGCGGTCTCGCCATGGGGCAGAGGATTGCCGACTGGCATAGGGATACAACCTCGTCTTGTTATTGGATTAACCACCGAGTCTCCAAGGCCACAGGCGGATAAGCCTGCAACCTTGCCGAAACCGGGCCTGCCTCGTGGGCAGACCGTCCTGTAGGACAAGTCCTCAAGATCAGCGGGTCGTGCAGTATAAAAAGCAGAGAACAGAGAGTTTCACTGTAAAACCCGGAAAATTCAGGGATATGCCGCAGTAAAAACCGTCTTTAAGGAGAGGCGTTATCTACAGTTACAGCGGTTCAAGGAACGCCGCAAGTATTGCACAGTGATGGTGCAGGGTCATGCGTTGGCGCAGGCGATGGCTCTAGCACAATACTTTCAGCCTACGCCTCGTGGCGAGGGAGCTTGCTCCCGCTGGGTGGCGAAGCCGCCCTCGCTTTTCAGCTTGAAAGCTTGCGGCTGCTGCGCAACCGAGCGGGAGCAAGCTCCCTCGCCACGGGACTACGTTGTTTTCGGAAAAGTCGCTCAGTCATCAACGCGTCGGGTCGGAACGAGCGAAGCTACCGTAATAGTTACTCCAGTCAAAGGAAGCACGGAATGCATCCTCAACGTCCAAACTCTCATCGTCTTCGCCACGGACGCTCTTCGGATCCGGGGCGAGGTTACCTCGTCACTACGGTAGTCCACCGACGCGCACCTCTCTTCAACGACTTGCAGTTAGGCCGGTTGCTGGTTGCGGAAATGCGTTTGGCGCATGAGCAATGTCAGGTCAATTCTCTCGCCTGGGTCGTGATGCCGGATCATCTGCATTGGTTGGTACAGCTGGAGCAAGCCCGGCTGTCTGAAGTGATGCAAGGGGTCAAGTCTCGCAGCACCCTTGCGATCAATCGAGCCACGGGCCGGAAGGGCGCCTTCTGGCAAAACGGGTTTCACGACAAGGCAATCCGGGACAATCAGGATTTGCGGCCCTGCGCCCGCTACATTATCGCCAATCCCCTTCGCGCCGGCTTGGTAACACGCGTTGGTGATTACCCTCTCTGGGATGCGATATGGCTCTAACCGCCTTTGTGGCGAGGGAGCTTGCTCCCGCTGGGGGGCGAAGCCGCCCTCGCTTTCAGCTTTTGAAAGCTTGCGGCTGCTGCGCAACCGAGCGGGAGCAAGCTCCCTCGCCACACAAGCCTCAGTTGCCTTGAGCTGACCGCCACAATTTCCCTCCCCCCACGCCAACCACCGTCTAAGCTTCAAGCAAGTCCGATCAATCTGCGTGAATGGATCAGTCGACTATGGGCGCTTTGTGGCAAACCGATTCGAATAAACCTGTGGTCCCGACTGAACGTATGGAAGAAGCGCCTTTACCCCCGAAAAAACGCCGCGCACGGCATGGCTGGCGGGCGTTCTGGTTGTTGTTGCTGATTATCGTCGTGGTGGTCGGCTTTGCCGTGGCCAAGGAGATGCGCACGTCCCGGTTCCAGGCCCGGGAGATCAGCAAGTACGCCGCGTCCTTGACCTATTCGGTGCAACCGGGGCCCAGCGACGCCATCGTCTACCCTGGCGCGGGTCCGTTCGACCGGCGATTGGGCTACAGCTCGCTGGGGGAGTTCCTGCCACGACTGATCAAGCGCGACTATGTGATCCAGGCCCAGGCCCGTTTCTCCCCAGAGCTGACGGACTATGTCGATAAAGGCCTGTTCGTGCCCTACGCGGAAAAGATCCAGGCCGGACTGACCATCACCGATTGCCGCGCAGCGCCGGTGTATCAGTTCAAATACCCGCAACAGCTGTACGCCAGTTTCGACGCCATCCCACCGCTCGTGGTGCAGAGCCTGCTGTTCATCGAGAACCGCTTCCTGCTCGATCCCAAGCAGCCGCTGGCTAACCCGGCGGTGGACTGGCCGCGTTTCGGCATGGCGGCCTGGTCGCAAGTGGCCAAGTTGCTGAGCTTGCCCGGCCAGTCGGCGGGCGGCAGCACATTGGCGACGCAGTTGGAGAAGTACCGGCACTCCCCCGAGGGCCTGACCGTGTCGGGGGCGGAGAAGATCCGCCAGATGATTTCCGCCAGCGTGCGCGCCTACCAGGCCGGCCCGCAAACCCTCGAGGCCCGCCAGCGGGTCATCCGCGACTACCTCAACAGCGTGCCGCTTTCCGCTGTTCCGGGTCATGGCGAAGTCCATGGCATGGCGGAAGGACTGAGGGTCTGGTACGGCGCCGATTTCAACAAGGCCAACGAGCGCCTGTTCAGCACCGCCACCGACCCCGAGAGCCTGGCGCAAAAAGGCCTGGCCCTGCGGGAAATGCTCTCGCTGATAATCGCCCAGCGGCGGCCTTCCCATTACCTATCGAAGGGCCACGATGAACTCGCTCGCCTGACTGACAGCCACATCCGGCTGTTGGCGCAGAACGGCGTGATCGATGCGGCCCTGGCCGAGGCCGCCCTGGCGAGCAAAGTCAGTTATCGCGACTGGGTGCAGCAGCCGACGATCCAGCCCAACGAAACCAACAAGGGCATCAGCGCCGCCCGCAGTCGTCTCGCCACGCTGCTCAATCGTCCGCTGTACGACCTTGATCGCCTCGACCTGTCGGCCACCAGCACCTTGCAAAGCGAATTGCAGGCCCAGGCCACCGAGTACCTCAAGCGATTGGCCGACCCGGCGTTCGCCGCCGAGATCGGCCTGATGGGAGAGCGCCTGCTGACCCCCACCAGCACCACGCAGGTGCGCTACAGCTTTACCCTGCTGGAACTGACGCCGGACGGTTCGCGTGTGCGGGTACAGACCGACAGCACCGACCAGCCCTTCGACATCAACGAGGGCAGCAAGCTGGAACTGGGCTCCACCGCCAAGTTGCGGGTGCTGACCACCTACCTGCAGATCATCGCCGAATTGCACGAGCGCTACGCCCAACAGACCCCGGCACAACTGAAGAAAACCGAGATCGCCGACCAGGACCGCCTCTCGCGCTGGGCGGTGGACTACCTGATTGAAAACACCGACCGCAGCCTGCCGAAAATGCTCGAAGCGGCACTCGACCGCACCTACTCTGCCAGCCCCGGCGAGGCATTTTTCACCGGTGGCGGACTGCACACCTTTCACAACTTTCGCAGGGAAGACGACGGTCGCCTGCCGACCCTGCGCGACGCCCTGCGCGAATCGATCAACCTGCCGTTCATTCGCCTGATGCGCGACCTGGTGCGCTACGCCACCTATGCCGGTCCCAACAACAGCTCCGAACTGCTCAAGGATGACAAGGACCCGCGCCGCCAGGAATACCTGGCCCAGTTCGCCGATCGCGAAGGCACCTCGTTCCTGCTCAGGTTCTGGAAGAAATACCAGAAAAAGGACACCGCCCAGCGCCTCGAAACCTTCCTCGACGGCATGCGTCCCACCGCGATCCGCCTCGCCGCCGTGCACCGCTATTTCTTTCCCAACGACAGCCAGGAGAGTTTCAACCGCTTCGTACGCGCCCATCTGAAAAACGCCAAGAGCGCCGAAAAGCTCACCGACGAGCGTCTGCAGCGGCTCTACCAAAGCTACGGCCCCGGCGCCTATGACCTGCCGGACCAAGGCTTCATCGCCAAGGTCCATCCACTGGACCTGTGGTTGGTGGGCTACCTGCTCAACAACCCCGACGCCAAGTTCAGCCAGATCGTCAAGGCCAGCCAGTTCGAGCGCCAGGAGGTCTACAGCTGGCTGTTCAAGAGCCGGCACAAGAGCGCCCGCGACAGCCGCATCCGCACCATGCTGGAGGTCGAAGCCTTCCTGGATATCCATCAGCGCTGGCAGCAAGTCGGTTATCCGTTCGACCACCTGGTGCCGTCGCTTGCCACTGCGATCGGCAGCTCCGGCGACCGCCCCGCCGCCCTCGCGGAACTGGTAGGGACCATTCTCAACGACGGCATCCGCCAACCGGCGCTGCGTGTCGACAGCCTGCAATTTGCCGTCGACACGCCCTACGAAACGCGGCTGGTCAGCGATCCGGACAACGGCAAGCGGGTGATGCCGGTGGAAGTGGCCCGGGCCTTGCGCGGCGCCCTGTCGCAAGTGGTGGACGCCGGCACCGCGAAACGTGTCGCGGGCAGTTTCAAACTGGCCGACGGCACGCCGCTGGCCATGGGCGGCAAGACCGGCACTGGCGACAACCGCATCGAAGCCGTTGGCTCAGGCGGACGGGTGATCAGTTCCAAATCGATCAACCGCACCGCCACGTTCGTGTTCTACATCGGCGACAGCCATTTCGGCACCCTGACCGCCTTCGTCCCGGGCGCCTCGGCACAGAACTTCAAGTTCACCTCGGCCTTGCCGGTACAGGTGCTCAAGGGCATGGCGCCGTTTCTCTCGGCCTATTTGCAACCGGGCAGCCACACCCAATGTCAGCCATTGGTGACGAGCCGCTGAGCAACCGCCATTTCAGCTTCTGATAACCCATCGCGCTCAACGCTGCGCCGTCGGGCGAATCCGGCTGCTCGTCGGATTTATAAAAATCATGCGTGCATCGCCTAAAGATATATCTTACGTTCTATCTTAAGAATTTCTGAGGACAGACCGATGAGAGACCCATATTCCCACCCTCACCGCGAACACGCCGCCCACGACGGCTTCGACAAACGTGCGGCAAGCCGTGAGCGCGGCGGTCGCGGGCCGCGTGTTTTCGCCGCGGGCGACCTGAAACTGCTGTTGTTGGCGCTGATTGCCGAACAACCCTGCCACGGCTATGACCTGATCCGCCGGATCGAAAGCATGTTCGACGGCGCCTACAGCCCCAGTCCCGGCGTGATCTATCCGACCCTGACCTTCCTCGAAGAAAGCGAAATGATCAGCGGCGATGCCGATGGCGGGAAAAAACGCTACAGCGTCACCGATGCCGGACGTCTATCCCTTGAAGACCAGGCCGTGGCGCTGGACGGCGTACGGATGCGCATCGAAGTCAGCAAGCGTTCGCTGCGCGGCCAGGACCGGCCGCCGGAAATCCACGAGGCGGTCCACAACCTGCGCCACGCCTTGCAGATGCACCATGGTCGCTGGAGCCCGGAAGAGATCCTGCGGGTACGCGACCTGCTCAACGACACCGCCAAAGCCATTGTCGACGGCCCTCGCCGTCCAACCGTTTCGGAGTAAAAGCATGACTGAAGTCGATCCAGACACCATCCACCGCGTCAGCCACGAAATCAAACGCCGCCGCCTGCAAGTGCTGCGGGTGCAAGACCTGACACCACGCATGCGCCGCATCACCGTCGGCGGACCGGAACTGGCGGGGTTCGTCAGCCTCGGCACGGACGATCACGTGAAGTTGCTGTTCCCGCAGAACGCCGA
The DNA here is from genome assembly GCF_051132075.1 of Pseudomonas sp. R3-56. Taxonomy (NCBI): domain Bacteria; kingdom Pseudomonadati; phylum Pseudomonadota; class Gammaproteobacteria; order Pseudomonadales; family Pseudomonadaceae; genus Pseudomonas; species Pseudomonas sp. R3-56. Next base: position 4,966,642 of record NZ_CP071657.1, read on the forward strand.
AGAACACGCCGCCCTGGAAAACTTCAACCCCGGCGCCGGCAAGGCCCAGGGCCCGATGCCCGAGATGCGCGACTACACCCCGCGCCGCTACGACCTGGATGCCCTGGAGCTGGAGATCGATTTCGTCCTCCACGGCGACGGCCCTGCTTCAACCTGGGCGGCCCAGGCGGCGCCCGGGCAGTACCTGAACATCGCCGGGCCACGGGGCTCGATGATCGTGCCGGATATTTTCGACAGCTACTTGCTGATCGGCGACGAAACCGCCCTGCCCGCCATCGCCCGACGTCTCGAAGGCCTGGCACCCAACCGGCGGGCACTGGTGGTGGTGGAAGTGGAAAACGGCGCCGAACAGCAGATCCTTCACAGCCCGGCCCAGGTGCAAGTGATCTGGGTACTGCGCGAAGGCCACCGCGACAGCCTGCTTCGCACCGTCCAGCAGTTGGAAATGCCCGGTGGCAAGCTGTACGCCTGGGTCGCGACCGAGAGCAAAGTGTCGCGGCAGATTCGCAAAGTGTTGCTGGAGGAGAAAGGGCTGGACCAGGATTTCATCAAGGCGGTGGGGTATTGGAAGCTTGATGACAATGAGGAGGATTGAGGGTCTGGCGGCGCTGAAGTAACCTTTACCCATTGACTGAACACAACCTCTGTGGCGAGGGAGCTTGCTCCCGCTGGGCTGCGCAGCAGACCCAAAACCTGACAACTCGGTGGATCAGATAAATCGAGGTGACTGCTTTGGGGGCTGCTTCGCAGCCCAGCGGGAGCAAGCTCCCTCGCCACGGAGTCGTTACCCCGACATCCAACCCACCAGGTACCCCGCCCCATGCTTTTCCTGATCGCCTACATCGGCAGCGTCGTGCTGATCAACTTCGCGTTCTCCGCCGCGCCGCACCTGGACATCATCTGGTCGGCCTGGGGTGGCCTGGTGTTCGTCCTGCGCGACATGGTGCAGACCCGCTTCGGCCATGGTGCCATTGCGGCGATGCTGGTGGCGCTGGTGCTGTCCTACGTCACCTCCGACCCAACCATCGCCCTGGCCAGCGCCACGGCATTCGCAGTGTCCGAATGCATCGACTGGCTGGTGTTCACCATCACCCGGCGCCCACTACACGACCGATTGTGGATCAGCTCGGCCCTGAGTATTCCGCTGGATACCTTCATCTTTTTCGGCCTGATCGACGCCCTCACGCCAGGCGTGGTCATCACCGCCCTGCTGTCGAAATTCGCCGGGGTCACGGCCGTCTGGCTGATCATGGCCTGGCGTCTGCGCAAACAGGCCGTCGCCGGCTGACGCGGTTCATGTAAAATGCCGCGCTTTCTCCCCATGGGAAGCTCGCCCGGCGCGCGCCCCGATGATCCGCTCCTGTTTGAGGACCTTCAGATGACCCGTATCGGAACCCCATTGTCGCCCACCGCGACCCGCGTTTTGTTGTGTGGCAGCGGTGAGCTGGGCAAGGAAGTGGTAATCGAACTGCAGCGCCTGGGCGTTGAAGTGATTGCCGTGGATCGCTACGCCAACGCGCCGGCCATGCAAGTGGCCCACCGCAGCCACGTGATCAACATGCTCGACGGCGCGGCCCTGCGCGCAGTGATCGAGGCCGAGAAGCCGCACTACATCGTGCCGGAAATCGAAGCCATCGCCACCGCGACCCTGGTGGAACTGGAAGCCGAAGGCTTCACCGTGATCCCTACCGCCCGCGCCGCGCAACTGACCATGAACCGCGAAGGCATCCGCCGCCTGGCCGCCGAAGAACTCGGCCTGCCGACCTCGCCGTACTTCTTCGCCGACACCGTGGAAGACTACCGCAAGGCCGTCGAGACCCTGGGCTTCCCATGCGTGGTCAAGCCGGTGATGAGTTCCTCGGGCAAGGGCCAGAGCCTGCTGCGCAGTGCCGATGACGTGCAGAAAGCCTGGGACTACGCCCAGGAAGGCGGCCGCGCCGGCAAGGGCCGGGTGATCATCGAAGGCTTCATCGACTTCGACTACGAAATCACCCTGCTTACCGTGCGCCACGTCGGCGGCACCACGTTCTGCGCACCGGTCGGTCACCGTCAGGAAAAGGGCGACTATCAGGAATCCTGGCAGCCACAGGCCATGAGCCCGGTGGCCCTGGCCGAATCCGAGCGCGTCGCCAAGGCAGTGACCGAGGCCTTGGGTGGTCGTGGACTGTTTGGCGTCGAACTGTTCATCAAGGGTGACCAGGTGTGGTTCAGCGAAGTCTCGCCGCGCCCGCACGATACCGGCCTGGTGACGCTGATCTCCCAGGACCTGTCGCAATTCGCCTTGCACGCCCGCGCCATTCTGGGTCTGCCAATTCCGCTGATCCGCCAGTTCGGCCCATCGGCTTCGGCGGTGATTCTGGTGGAAGGCCAGTCGACGCAGACCGCCTTCGCCAACCTCGGCGCCGCCCTGAGCGAACCGGACACCGCCCTGCGCCTGTTCGGCAAGCCGGAAGTCAACGGCCAACGCCGCCTGGGCGTAGCCCTGGCCCGCGACGAATCCATCGAAGCCGCCCGCGCCAAGGCAACCCGGGCTTCGCAGGCGGTCAAGATCGAACTCTGAAACCTCGTACATAAAACCCCGTGGCGAGGGAGCTTGCTCCCGCTGGGTTGCGAAGCAGCCCCCTTGCTTTGTCAGCCATCACACCGCAGGGGATGCTGACGCATCCAGCGGGAGCAAGCTCCCTCGCCACAAAAGCGGCTTGTGTTCAGACTCCGATACAAAAAAGGCGACACCCGCAAGGGTGTCGCCTTTTTCTTGGGCGCGGTTCTGCTTAATCCGGCAGCTTGTAGGCGATCACATAATCACCCTGCTTGGTCCCCAGCGAGCCATGGCCGCCGGCTACGACCAGCACGTATTGCTTGCCGTCCTTGCCGGTGTAGGTCATCGGCGTGGTCTGGGCGCCGGCGGGCAGGCGGCCTTCCCACAGCTGCTTGCCGTTCTTCACGTCATAGGCGCGCAGGTACTGGTCCAGCGTGCCGCTCAGGAACGCCAGGCCACTGGCGGTGGTGAACGTGCCGCCCAGGCTCGGAACGCCCATGCTCAGCGGGATCGGAACCGGCGAGCTGTCGCGCACGGTGCCGTTCTTGTGCTTCCACAGGGTTTTGTTGTTGGTCAGGTCGACGGCCGCCACATAACCCCAGGCCGGCGCCTGGCAAGGCAGGCCCATTGGCGAAAGCAGCGCCTCGAGGATTACGCCGTACGGCGCGCCCTTGTTCGGCTGCACGCCTTCGGTTTCGCTCTTGCGACCCGGACCACCCGCGACTTCCGCCGCCGGCACCAGTTTCGACTTGAACGCCATGTAGCTCGGGTTGACGAAAGCGATCTGGCGCACCGGATCCACCGAGATACCGCCCCAGTCGAACACACCGAAGTTGCCTGGATAGACGATCGAGCCCTGCAACGACGGCGGTGTGAACATGCCCTCATAGCGCAGCGACTTGAAGTCGATCCGGCACAGCATCTGGTCGAACGGGGTCACGCCCCACATGTCGCGTTCCTTAAGGACCGGCGGCACGAAGTTCAGGTCGGACATCGGTTGGGTCGGTGAAGTGAAGTCGCCTTCCACCGCGCCTTGCGGCACCGGGATCTCCTTGATCGGCACGATCGGCTGGCCGTTACTGCGGTCCAGCACGTAGATGCTGCCCTGCTTGGTCGAAGCCAGCACGGCCGGTTTCACGCCATCAGCAGTCTTGAGGTCCATCAGGGTCGGCTGGCCGCCGACGTCCATGTCCCACAGGTCGTGGTGGGTGAACTGGAAGTACCAGCGCACCTTGCCGGTGGTAATGTCCAGCGCGGTCAGGCCGGCAGCGTATTTTTCCGACTCGGGCGTGCGGAAACCACCGAACTGGTCGGGCGTCTGGTTGCCCATAGGGAGGTAGAGCATGCCGAGTTTTTCGTCGACGCTGAACATCGACCACATGTTTGGCGAATTGCGGGTGTAGGTCTGGCCTTCGGCAATCGGCGTGGTGTCGTCCGGGTTGCCGCTGTCCCAGTTCCATACCAGCTTGCCGGTGTGCACGTCGTAGGCACGGATTACACCGCTTGGCTCGTCAGTGGAAACGTTATCGGTGACGTGGCCGCCGATCACGACCAGGTTTTGGGTGACCGCCGGCGGCGAGGTGGAGTAGTAACCGCCGGCGGTGAAACCACCGATGTTGGCGGTCAGGTCGACCTGGCCCTTGTCGCCGAAGTCTTCGCACATCTTGCCGGTGTCGGCGTTGAGGGCGATCAGGCGGGTGTCGGCGGTTGGCAGGAAGATCCGCCGTGGGCATACGGTGCTGGCCGGCGTGGTGCTGGCGGTGCCGGTCGGGCTCTGCTCGGCCGAGGCGTACACGGCGTCATCGTGATAGCTCACGCCGCGGCAGGTCATGTGGGCCCAACCCTTGAAGTTTTCCGCATTCTGCGTGGAAAGCTTCGGATCGAAACGCCAGACTTCCTTGCCGGTTTCAGGCTCCAGCGCAATCACCTGGCTGTGCGGCGTGCACACGTAGAGCATGCCGTTGGCCTTGAGCGGGGTGTTTTCAGCGGTAGTCTCGCCCGGGTCGTTCGGCCCTGGCAGGTCACCGGTGCGGAACGTCCAGGCCTCCTTCAACTGGCCGACGTTCTGCGGGGTGATCTGCGCCAGCGGCGAATAACGGTCGCCGTGGGCGCTGCGGCCGTAGGAGTTCCAGTCCCCGTCCGGCATCGCCGGTGCGGTGTTGGCCATGCCCGGCACGCTGTCGCGGTCCAGTTGGCCCTTGATTTCACCCGGGTTGGTGAACTGGCTGGCGAGCGCGGCGATACCCGCGATGATCACCGCAGCGCCCAATGCGCGGGTGCCCATCGGCGACGCATCGGCAGTCAGCAACGGGCGGCGGAACCATGGCAGCAGCAACACGATGCCCAGGGCAAACAGCATCGCCAGGCGCGGCACCAGTTGCCACCAGTCCAGGCCCACTTCCCACAGGGCCCACACGGTACTGGCGAACAGCACCAGCGCGTACAGCCCCAACGCCGCACGGCGGGCCAGGATCAGCAGGACGCCGGTGAGCGCCAGGCCGATACCGGCAAGCAGGTAATACAGCGAGCCGCCGAGCGTGCTCAGCTTGATTCCCCCGGCCAACAGGGCCAGGCCCATCAACAGAAGCAGAATGCCGAGCAGGCTCGGTAGCAGACGGCTTCGACTCAAAGCACCCTCAGTGCTCATAGTGTGTATCTCCGTGACGTTTTAAAGAGTCCCGCGCAAGGTGTCACTTTAGATGACGATCCTGGCGGGGCATGGTTCAGTTGAAAAAAGCAAATTCGGTTGCCGCGATCCCCTGTGGGAGCGAGCTTGCTCGCGATGGCGGCGTGTCAGTCGGCTTCAATGTTTGCTCTGCAGTCGCTATCGCGAGCAAGCTCGCTCCCACAGGAACTCATTAAGACAGCGCTGTCTTTCAGGGTCAGGACATTGAGCGTTCTTTGGATCTTTCAATAGGAATAGCTGTAACGCAAAGGCTCTGGCGCGGCAGGAGAAGCGTTTCAGCTGGCTGCGCAAGGATAATGTTCTGTTACAAATAGAGAAAGCGCTTTTACCAACATGGATCCTTTCGGATTCGGTAACAGTCAAACGGGCTTCAACGACGCGGCCACTGCTTTCAAAGCGCGGCGCTTCCACCCGAACGGCACCTCGGCTAAGGTGCGCGGCATATCACTTACCTGGCGTACAGGCTTCATGACCGAACACAACGACAACCCACTGCACGGCGTGACGCTGGAGCAGATCCTCAATGCCCTGGTGCAGCACTACGAGTGGTCGGGCCTGGCCGAACGCATCGATATCCGCTGTTTCAAGAGCGACCCCAGCATCAAGTCGAGCCTGACCTTCCTGCGCAAGACGCCGTGGGCGCGGGAAAAAGTCGAGCGCCTGTACATCAAGCTGATGCGCACGAAACGGCCGGTCTGAGTCGTGGGCGTTGGAATTCCCCTGCGGCGCGGTTTCGTGTCGATGGCGGCACTGCTTGGCTGGGCGGGACTGAGCATCCAGTTGTATCTGATCTTGCTCGGGCGTTGGGAGCTGGGCGCGAGCCTGCTGGGCGGGCTGGTGAATTGCTTCAGTTTTTTCACGGTGCTGACCAACACGCTGGTGGCCGTGGTGCTGAGCTTTGAGCTGACCCACCGCGATTCAGCGGCGCGGCGCTGGTTCCTCGGGCCAGCGGTATGCAGCGGCATCGCCGTGAGCATTGCCCTGGTCGGCCTGGCCTACAGCCTGCTGCTGCGCCATCTCTGGCAACCCGAAGGCTGGCAGTTCATCGCCGACGAACTGCTGCACGACGTGATGCCCGTGCTGTTCATCGGCTACTGGTGGTTCTGCGTGCCCAAGGGCAGCTTGCACCTGCGCCACATCGGGCTGTGGATGCTTTATCCCTTGGTGTACTTCGGTTATATCCTGCTGCGTGGCAACCTGCTGGCGGCCTACCCCTACCCTTTCATTGATGTGGCGACTCTGGGTTATCCACAGGTACTGATCAACGCCGGGGGGATATTGGCGGGGTTTGTCGGGATCGCGCTGGGGGTGGTGGGATTGGATTGGTGGCTGGGGCGGCGGCCCCGCTAAGAATCACCGTGATTATTTGTGGCGAGGGGATTTATCCCCGCTGGGCTGCGTAGCAGCCCCTTTAAAAGGCTATGCGTTTTTCTTGACACCACTTGGAGCTTGATTTGGGGCTGCTGCGCAGGCCAGCGGGGATAAATCCCCTCGCCACAGTGAATACATCAAGGTTTTGCCGGCAACATCCAAACCAACCCACTGGCCTTGGCCCGTTCGTGACACAACGCCAGGACGCCGCGCCGCTCTTCATTGTCCATCCGGCTCCAGCGGGTGATTTCCGCCACCGTGCGCTGGCAGCCGGTGCAGATGTCGTCATCATCCAGCGCGCAGATATTCACGCAGGGCGAGGGAACCGGACGTTCAGCCGGGTTCATTGTTCTTGCTCGACCAAGTCGCGGGCATAACGCTGCGAGTTGTGCACATAGTGCGCCGCGCTGGCTTCGAGCATCTTCTTCTGGCCCTCGGTCAGCTCGCGCACGACCTTGCCCGGCGAGCCCATCACCAGCGAACCGTCGGGAATCTCCTTGCCTTCGCCAATCAGCGAGTTGGCGCCGATGATGCAATTCCTGCCGATCTTCGCGCCATTGAGGATCACCGCGTTAATGCCGATCAGGCTGTAGTCCCCCACCGTGCAGCCGTGGAGCATCGCGTTGTGGCCGATGGTCACGCCGGTGCCGATGGTCAGCGGAAAGCCCATGTCAGTGTGCATCACGGTGCCGTCCTGCACGTTGCTGTTCCTGCCGATCAGGATCAGTTCGTTGTCGCCGCGCAGCACGGCGTTGAACCAGACGTTGGCGCCTTCTTCGAGGCGAACCTTGCCCACCAGCGTGGCGTTGGGCGCGACCCAGCTCTGTGGGTGGGTTTCGACACGGGCATCGCCCAGGCGGTATTTCATGGAAGTCCTCGGGGCGTCAGGTATTGATGAAACTCTTGGGCGGTGTGTGCAGGTCGATACCCGCGTCGTACAGCAGGTTGACCAGCTCGACGATCATGATCGCCGTCAGGCCCCAGATCTTGTATTCGCCGAAGCGATAACTGGGCACGTACCAGCTGCGCCCCTGGTAATCGATGCGGTGGGTGTGTTCGCGCGGGTCCTTGCGGAAAAACTCCAGCGGCACGCTGAAGACCGCGGCGATCTCGGCATCGTTGGCCTGGTACTCGACGTAATCGGGAATCACCCCGACATAGGGGGTGACCTTGATGCCGTGTAGGGAAATCAGCGGGCTGAGAGGGCCGATCACTTCCACCAGGCCAGGCGGCAGGCCGATTTCCTCTTCGGCTTCGCGCAGGGCAGTGAAGATCAGGTCCGGGTCTTCCGGGTCGCGGCGCCCGCCGGGGAAAGCCACTTCGCCGCCGTGGGTCGAGAGCCCGCTGGCGCGCAAAGTCAGGACCAGTTCCGGCTCGTCGCTGCGGGTGATCGGCACCAGCACCGCCGCTTCAGGGAAACGCCGATCGGTCTCCAGATCGCGCGGCGTATGGTTGCTTACTCGATGCAGTAGCTCGTCCAGCATGAGACTTCTCGATTTATTCGCTGCCTAGCATCATGCACCAATCAGCCAGGCGGCCCAAGCCCCGGAACCACGTCATGTCGCGAAACGACAACTTGCCGATACCCGCCCGCACACGCCAAGATAGGCGCAGCCTCCAGGAATCCAAGCATGAAATTCTGCAGCCAGTGCGGTAACCCGGTGACCCAGCGCATACCCGAGGGCGACTCGCGCCTGCGCTTCGTCTGCGACACCTGCCACACCATCCATTATCAGAACCCCAATATCGTTGCCGGATGTGTACCGACCTGGGGTAGCAAAGTCCTTTTATGCCGCCGCGCCATCGAACCGCGCCGCGGTTATTGGACGTTGCCGGCGGGCTTCATGGAAAACGGCGAGACCGTCGAGCAGGCCGCCGTCCGTGAAACCGCCGAGGAAGCCTGCGCCCGGGTGCGAAACCTGAGCATCTATACGCTGATCGACGTACCGCACATCAGCCAGGTGCATGTATTCTTCCGCGCAGAGCTGGTCGACATGGATTTTGCCGCCGGGCCCGAGAGCCTGGAAGTGCAGCTGTTCGAAGAAACCGAGATTCCGTGGGACGAGCTGGCTTTCCGCACGGTGGGCCGTACCCTGGAATACTTTTACGCGGACCGACGGGCCGAGGATTTCCCGGTGCGATCCGAGTCGATACCGCCGCTGGCCCAGCCTGCCAATACCTGAACATCAATATAGTCGCGACACCTCTAGGGATATCGTTTTAATGCGCTGGTTGCTTGTCCTGTTCTGCCTGTCGTTTACCGCTGTGTCCCAAGCCGCCGCCGTGGGAACCTATAACGGCAAGGTCATTGAAAAAGTCCTGGTGCTGAAGTCCGCCCATCAATTGCAATTGATCATCGACGGCAAGCCGCTGAAGACCTATCGCATCTCCCTGGGCAAGGGCGCCAAGAAAGGCCCCAAGCTGATCGAAGGCGACAAGCGCACCCCCGAGGGTTTCTACTGGCTGGACTGGCGCAAGACCAGCGAGCGCTTCTACCTGTCGATGCACATTTCCTACCCCAACATCAGCGACGCCGCCCGCGCCCGCCGCGAAGGCGTGGAGCCGGGGGGAATGATCATGATCCACGGCACGCCGGATTCGGAGGAGAACCCTGAGCAGTTGTTCCATACGCTGGACTGGACCGATGGCTGCATCGCCATGCGCAATGTGGATATGCGTGAGGTGTGGAACCTGGTGCCGGATGGGACGATGATCGAGATTCGCCCATAACTGCGCAAGGAGCCTTTGTGGCGAGGGAGCTTGCTCCCGCTGGGCTGCGCAGCAGCCCCAAGACCCGACAGCGCGGTGTATCAGGCAGATTGAGTTGCTGGCCTTGGGGTCGCTTCGCAACCCAGCGGGAGCAAGCTCCCTCGCCACAGGGGGCCTGGCGTTCCCGCATCGTGCTAGGGATGAGCCCACTCCTTATGGCATCAAGTTCGAAGCTCGACCCGATCCAAGGCCTTGTTCGTCAGCAACTCCCCTAGCTCTATCATCTGCACCACGCCCAATGCCACGTGCCGTCGTGAGCCGTCGAGATTGAATGCCAAGTCGCTGAGCATTGCATTGGCCGAGGCCAGGGTTTCGCTGAGGTTGGCTAGCAGGGTTTCGGTGTCGATGCTGTCCGCCACGTTGAACAGTTGGGTCGAGGATTGGGGGTCTGAATCGCTGTCGTCGGGCTTGGGATTCTGGTCCATAGCGCGATCGGCGGGGTTCGGCGGGTTTGGGGTTTCTTTGATCATGGTCTTGCTCCTAGAGATGGAGCGCCTGCATTTGTATGGTGGGCGCCTGTGCGCCTAGAGATGCTCGGATTCTCACGTCCGGTCGCTGAATTGGCAGCGACGCATGAAGACTAGAGCCCTGACTTCCGAAGGACAACCTTAAAAACATGTCGGAAATTTCGGGGCGTCTGACAGACCACCCATCTGATCGGGGATGTTTCCCACAGAGTTCCGGGTAGTCTTTTTGGAAGCTGAATTGGGTACATATCCGTTGCTGCGGTAACGGCTGGTAATGGTTCCGCTTTTACAGCGGCTCACTTTTAAGAGGCGCAAAAGTAAGCAAAACGCCTTTGCCCCACCACTCGGTGCCTCGCCTGGGCTCGGCATGCCCTCACTCCGGCATTGCTCCGTGGGCCCGCCGCGAAGGGCCGTCCCTGGCCCAGCGCGGCTATCCCGGCATCCATGCCGGGATGCCCACTCCACAATGCCTGCGTTCGGCCAGCGTGGTTAACGGGGCGCCGAAATCAACGTCCACCACGAGGCGGCCTGAAGCCGACCTGACTCTTGATGGAATCGCATTTCTCCTGTGGGTGCGAGCCTGCTCGCGAAGAGGCCGGTACATCCAACATCTTCATTGACTGACACTCCGTCTTCGCGAGCAGGCTCGCTCCCACATTCGATCTTCAGCAGCTACAAAATTTGCGTACGCCATAGCCCCTGTCGGAGCGAGCTTGCTCGCGATGAGGCCGGCACATCCAGCATCTTCATCAACTGACATTCCGCCTTCGCGAGCAGGCTCGCTCCCACATTCGATCTTCAGCAGCTACAAAATTTGCGCACACCGCAGCCCCCCTGTGGGAGCGAGCCTGCTCGCGAAGAGGCAGGCACAGCCAGCATCTTCATCAACTGACACTCCGCCTTCGCGAGCAGGCTCGCTCCCACAGTTGGATCGAAGTACAACCGCCAAAGACAGGCCGGCTCTTGCTCTTGCTCTTGCTCTTGCTCTTGCTGTGTTTTTGACTTTGATCTCAGCGCCCCGTTAACCACGCTGGCCGAACGCAGGCGTTGCGCAGTGGGCACCTCGGCAAGGATGCCGAGGTAGCCGCGCTGGGCCAGGGACGGCCCTTCGCGGCGGGCCCACGGAGCAATGCCGGAGTGAGGGCACACCGAGCCCAGGCGAGGTGCCGAGTGGTGGGGCAAAGCGCTTTTGGTTACTTTTGGCGCTCTTCCAAAAGTGACCCGCTGTAAAAGCGGAACCATAAGTAGCCATCACCGCAGCAACGGATATACACGCCGCCCCCTCCGGTCGCAAAAAAAATAAATATCAAATCCCCTAATTTACAACCCATGCATACCACTGCCCTCCTGAAACCACCACCCAACGCCGTACGCTCACGAACCCTCCTCCGCCCGGTAATACCACTTAAAGCCAACCCCCTCGAAACACCCCATAAACGCCCAAAAACCAACCAGATCCCGCGTTGACATGGTATTCAAGTGGTATTAGCTTCCACCCAACTTACCGAGCGACAACGCCCAAAAAAACCGCATCGGACATCCCCATGAACGACATCCAGACCCTGCGTCCTGACGATACCCAACCCACCCCGCTCTACCTGCAATTGGCCCGCAACCTGGAAGCCGCCATCCACGCCGGCCAATGGAAAGCCGAGCAGGCAATGCCGTCCGAGCGCAGCCTCAGCGAACAACTGGGCATCTCCCGGGTCACCGCCCGCAAAGCATTGGAAGTGCTGTTCGAACAAGGCCTGATCCGCCGTAACCAGGGTTCGGGCACGTTCATCACCCCGCGCCTGGAACAACCGCTGTCACGCCTCAGCGGCTTCAGCGAGATGCTCCGGCTCAAGGGCTTCGTGCCCGGTTCGCAATGGCTGGAACGCGAGATCACCCCGCCGACCCACGAAGAACTGATCCGCCTGGGCCTGTCGCCCACCGACAAAGTCGCGCGGCTCAAGCGCCTGCGCAAGGCCGATGACACGGTCATGGCGATTGAAATGAGCACGCTGCCGGCATCGATCATTCCCAAGCCACAGGCGGTGGGCGATTCGCTGTACGAGTTCCTCAATGGCATTGGCAAACCGGTCGTTCGCGCGCTGCAACACATCCAGGCGATCAACGCTTCCGATGAATTCGCCGCCCTGGTGGGCATCGCCCCCGGTACTGCGATGTTGCTGATGACGCGGGTCGGCTACCTGGAAGACAACACGCCCATCGAAGTCACCGACACCTATTGCCGCAACGACTACTACGACTTTGTCGCCGAGCTGCGGCGCTAGAGACCAGAGAATTCCCATGTCCGAAGACAACATCCTCACCGCCAACGGCTGGATACGCGGCCGCCTGGTCCACGAACACGGCAAGGTCGCGGCCATCGAAGGCCAGCCCTGCGACCCGGCGAGCAACGACCTGCCCTATCTGCTGCCCGGCTTCATCGACCTGCATGTGCACGGCGGTGGCGGCAAGGACATCATGGAGGGCGCGACGGCGTTCGAGACGATCGCCCGAACCCACGTGCGCTTCGGCACCACGTCGCTGCTCGCCACCACCATGACGGCACCGAGCGAAGAAATCGCCGGGGTGCTCAAGGCCCTCGGCGAATACTGCGAACAGCGGCCCGGCGGCAGCGCGCGGGTGCTCGGCGTGCATCTGGAAGGGCCTTATATCAACCCCGGGAAACTCGGCGCCCAACCGAATTTCGCCCACACCGCGTTGATGGCGGAAGTGGAGGCTTATCTCGCCCTGGCGCCGATCCGGGTGATCACCATTGCGCCAGAAATCGCCGGGCACGATGCCTTGATCCGCGCCCTCAGCGCCCGCGGCGTGCGCATGCAGATCGGCCATACCCTCGGCAGCTACGAAGAAGGGGTCGCGGCGCTGGCCGCCGGGGCCAGCAGTTTTACCCATTTGTATAACGCCATGAGCCCGCTGCATCACCGCGAACCGGGTATCGTCGGCGCGGCGCTGGCCCACGCGCAATATGCCGAATTGATCCCTGATCTGCTGCACGTGCACCCCGGCGCCATGCGCGTGGCCCTGCGTTCGATTCCGTGCCTGTATTGCGTCACCGACTCGACGGCCGCCGCCGGCATGCCCGACGGCGAATACAAGCTGGGCAGCCACACCGTGACCAAATGCCTGGGCGGCGTGCGGCTGGCCGACGGCACGCTGGCCGGCAGCACTCTGACCATGGACCAGGCCCTGCGCAACCTGGTGAAGATCGGCCTGCCCATCGCCGAAGCCTCGCAACGCCTGTCGCAATTTCCCGCCGATTACCTCGGCCTGCCCGAACGCGGACGCCTGCACCCCGGCGCCTGGGCCGACTGTGTGCGCCTTGACCGTTCCCTGAACCTGACCGACGTGATGGTCGAAGGAGAAGCCATTGTCTTCCAGAATGCTTGAAGAGGCCCTCGCCTCGTCCGATGCCGTCGAGCGCCAGTTGCAGCGACTGGATCCGGCCCTGCAGGAAATCGCCGGACGCCTGCGCCGCCAGCCGCCGCAAGTGGCGATGACCGTCGCCCGGGGCAGTTCCGATCATGCCGCCAGTTACTTCGCCTACCTGACCATGCAGCACCTGGGCTTGCCGGTGGCGTCGTTGCCCATGTCGGTGGTAACCCTGCAACAGGCGCCGCTCAAGGTCAGCGGCCAGGTGGCCTTTGCCTTTTCCCAGTCCGGGCAGAGCCCCGACCTGGTGAACAGCCTGCGTCTGTTGCGCAAGCGTGGCGCGCTGAGCGTGGCGATGGTCAACGCCGAGGATTCGCCGCTGGAGGCTGCCTGTGAATTCAGCGTGCCGCTGTGCGCCGGCGTCGAAAACAGCGTCGCCGCGACCAAGAGTTTCATCGCCACCCTCAGCGCCAGCACGCGGCTGGTGGCGCACTGGAAGGACGATTCCGAGTTACTGGAGGCTGGCCGCGCGTTGCCCGAAGGCTTGCGCGACGCCGCGCGCCAGGATTGGAGCCCGGCCGTCGAGGCCCTGCGCGACTGTACGCGGTTGATGGTGATCGGCCGTGGCGCCGGGTTCGCCATCGCCCAGGAAGCGGCGCTCAAATTCAAGGAAACCTCGGCGATTCAAGCCGAGGCCTTCAGCAGCGCCGAAGTCCGTCACGGGCCGATGGCGCTGATCGACGAACACTATCCGCTGCTGGTCTTCGCTCCGCGGGGAGCCGAGCAGGCCGGCGTGTTGAGCCTGGCCGCCGACATGCGCCAACGCGGCGCGCGGGTGCTGCTGGCCGCCCCCGATGACAATGCCGAACGCGACCTGACCCTGTCCCGCGCCGAACACCCGGCCCTGGACCCGATCCTGGCGATCCAGAGCTTTTATGGCATGGCCGCCCGGCTGGCCGTGGCCCGAGGCCTGGATCCGGACCAGCCACGGCACTTGAGCAAGGTCACCCGAACCCACTGAGCCGACGGCGTCTTTTAACGCAAGGCCAACCCGATTTCAAAGAGAGCGAGCCCATGCCCAATAACAATAAAGAGCTGACCCTCAGCGCCCCGCTCAGCGGTCCGCTGCTCACCCTCGCCAACGTCCCGGACGCGGTGTTCGCCAGCGGCGCGATGGGCGACGGGATCGCCATCGACCCCCTGAACGACACGCTCTACGCACCCTGTGACGGTGAGGTGATCCACGTCGCTCGGACCGGCCACGCCGTGACACTGCGGGCCGACAACGGCGCCGAACTGCTGCTGCACCTGGGGCTGGAAACCGTCGAGTTGCAGGGCGACGGGTTCTCGATGCTGGTCAAGCAAGGCGCCCGGGTCAGCAACGGGCAAGCGTTGCTGCGCTACGACCTGGACCGCGTGGCACTGCGCTGCAAAAGCCTGGTGAGCCTGCTGGTCATCACCAATGGCGAGCGCTTCCAGGCACGGCCAATCACCCTCAAAGCGGTCAAGGTCGGCGAGCCGTTGCTGCATATCGTCGCCCGGGCGGCGGGCGAAACCCGCAGCGATGAGCCGCAGGACGGCATCGAAGTGTCCGGCCAGGTCCGCATCGCCCACCGAGGCGGCCTGCACGCCCGCCCCGCCGCCCTGGTTCGTCAGACCGCACAACGCTTCAAGAGCCGCTCGCACCTGCATTTCGGCGACCACTCGGCGCCCTGCGACAGCGTGATGGGCATGATGGGCCTGGCAATCACCGAGCAGGCCGAAGTCCATGTCAGTTGCCGCGGCAGTGATGCCGAAGCGGCGTTGCAAGCGTTGTTGAAGACGTTATCCACGGCCTTGGCCGAAGAGATTCACGCCGACACGCCACGGGTCCAGGCGCCGAACCATGCCGCCGAGGATGGCGTGCTGCACGGTGTCTGCGCCGCACCCGGCCTGGTCACCGGCCCGCTGGTTCGATTGGACGGCATTCAATTGCCCGAGGACCTCGGTGGTCACGACGTTGAAGAACAACGACAACGGCTGCGCCAAGCCCTGGAGCAGGTCAGCCGCGACATCGGTGTTACGTTGGAAAATGCCAAGGCCCGGCACCACGCGGATGAGCAGGCGATTTTCAGCGCTCATCTGGCGCTGCTGGAAGACCCGGTCCTGCTGGACGCCGCTTACCTTTCCATTGATCAGGGTTGCGCGGCGGCCCACGCCTGGAGCCGCTCCATCGACGTGCAGTGCCAGGTGCTGCGGCAATTGGGCAGCACGTTGTTGGCCGAGCGCGCCAATGATCTGCACGACTTGCGTCAGCGGGTCTTGCGGGTGTTGCTTGGTGAGGCGTGGCAATTCGACGTGCCGGTGGGCGCGATTGTCGCCGCGCAGGAGCTGACCCCCTCGGACCTGCTGCAACTCGGCGCCCAGGGCATGGCCGGCGTATGCATGGCCGAAGGCGGCGCGACGTCCCACGTAGCGATCCTGGCCCGGGGCAAAGGCCTGCCCTGCCTGGTGGCGTTGGGCGAGGCGCTGCTCGAACAGGCGCGGGGGCGAACGGTGGTGCTGGACGCTGACAATGACCGCCTCGAACTCACGCCCAGCGCCGAGCGCCTGACGCAGGTCCGCCAAGCCCAAGCCCAACGCGCCGCCCTGCGCACCTGGCATCAGTCCCTGGCCCACACGCCGGCGCGAACCGTTGATGGGGTCGATGTCGAAATCGCCGCCAACGTCGCTTCCAGCGCCGAAGCGGGCGAGGCCTTCGCCAACGGTGCCGATGGCGTCGGTTTGTTGCGCACCGAATTTCTTTTTGTCGACCGTCACACGGCCCCCGACGAAAGCGAGCAACGCCAGGCCTATCAAGCCGTGCTCGATGCCATGGTCGACAGGCCGGTGATCATCCGCACCATCGATGTCGGCGGCGACAAGCAGCTGGATTACCTGCCGCTGCCGGCCGAAGCCAACCCGGTGCTCGGCCTGCGCGGCATACGCCTGGCCCAGGTGCGCCCGGAATTGCTCGATCAACAATTGCGCGCCCTGCTGCAGACCCGTCCGTTGAATCGCTGCCGGATCCTGTTGCCAATGGTCACCGAAGTCGACGAACTGCTGCACATCCGCCAGCGCCTTGATGCCTTGGGCACCGAGCTGGGCCTGGGCGAGCGTCCGCATCTGGGGGTGATGATCGAAGTGCCGGCCGCCGCCCTGCTCGCCGAGCAACTGGCCGAGCACGCGGACTTCCTGTCTATCGGCACAAACGACCTGTCCCAGTACACCCTCGCCATGGATCGCGACCACGCCGGCCTCGCCGCCCGGGTCGATGCCCTGCACCCGGCGCTGTTGCGGCTGATCGCCCAGACCTGCGCCGGCGCGGCCAGGCATGGACGCTGGGTCGGCGTGTGTGGCGCCCTGGCTTCCGATCCCCTGGCGACACCGGTGTTGATCGGGCTGGGTGTACGAGAGCTATCGGTCAGCCCGCCACAGATTGGTGAAATCAAGGACCGCGTGCGCCACCTCGACGCTGCCCAATGCCGCCGCATCAGTACCGATTTGCTGAATCTGCCGAGCGCCGCCGCTGTGCGCCAGGCCTGTCACCAACACTGGCCTCTGGGCTGAGCCACGTCGAACAACAACAAAAAGGAGAGACGCCATGTACCAGCATTTCATCGAAGGGCTGCAACGCCTCGGCCGGGCGCTGATGCTGCCGATCGCGATCCTGCCGATTGCCGGCCTGCTGTTGCGCCTGGGTGACACGGACCTGTTGAATATCGCGATCATTCACGACGCCGGCCAGGCGATCTTCGCCAACCTGGCGCTG
This sequence comes from Pseudomonas sp. R3-56, assembly GCF_051132075.1. Classification (NCBI taxonomy): domain Bacteria; kingdom Pseudomonadati; phylum Pseudomonadota; class Gammaproteobacteria; order Pseudomonadales; family Pseudomonadaceae; genus Pseudomonas; species Pseudomonas sp. R3-56. Next base: position 4,983,645 of record NZ_CP071657.1, read on the forward strand.
ATTTTCGCCATCGGCATTGCCGTGGGCTTCGCCCGGGACAACAACGGCACCGCCGGGCTGGCCGGGGCGATCGGCTACCTGGTCATGATCGCGACGCTGAAGGTACTCGACGCGACCATCAACATGGGCATGCTCGCCGGGATCATCAGTGGCCTGCTGGCCGGCGCGCTGTACAACCGTTTCAAGGACATCCGGTTGCCGGAGTACCTGGCGTTTTTTGGTGGCCGGCGTTTCGTGCCGATTGTCACCGGTTTCAGCGCCGTGGGCCTGGGCGTCGTGTTCGGCCTGATCTGGCCGCCGATCCAGCATGGCATCAACGGCTTCGGCGAACTGCTGATGGCCAGCGGCAGCTTCGGCGCGTTCGTGTTCGGCGTGTTCAATCGGCTGCTGATCGTCACCGGCCTGCACCACATCCTCAACAACATGGCCTGGTTCATCTTCGGCAGCTTCACCGACCCGGCGACCGGCGCGGTGGTCACCGGTGACCTGACCCGCTATTTCGCCGGCGACCCCAAGGGCGGCCAGTTCATGACCGGCATGTTCCCGGTGATGCTCTTCGGCCTGCCCGCCGCGTGCCTGGCGATGTATCGCAACGCCCTGCCCCAGCGGCGCAAAGTGATGGGCGGGATCCTGCTGTCGATGGCGCTGACCTCGTTCCTGACCGGCGTCACCGAGCCGATCGAATTCGCCTTCATGTTCCTTGCGCCACTGTTGTACCTGGTCCACGCGTTGCTCACCGGTCTGTCGATGGCGGTGACCAACCTGTTGGACATTCACCTGGGCTTCACCTTTTCGGGTGGTTTCATCGACATGGTGCTGGGCTGGGGCAAATCCACCAACGGCTGGCTGGTCGTCCCGGTGGGCCTGGCGTACGCGCTGATCTATTACCTGGTGTTCGACTTCTGCATCCGCCGCTTCGATCTCAAGACCCCGGGGCGTGAAGAGGTGCCGGCGGGCGACAAACCGGTCATCACCGAAAACCAGCGAGCCGCAGCCTACATCCAGGCGCTGGGCGGTGCCGACAACCTGATCACCGTCGGCGCCTGCACCACTCGCCTGCGCCTGGACATGGTGGACCGCAACAAGGCGTCCGACGCCCAGCTCAAGGCCCTCGGCGCCATGGCCGTGGTTCGCCCGGGCTATGGCGGTAGCTTGCAGGTGGTGGTCGGGCCGATGGCTGACAGCATCGCCGATGAAATCCGCCTGGCATTGCCCTCCTCCGAACAGACGGCCCCTGTCGCTGTACTGGATAGCGTTGAACCGTCACCACAGGTCGGCGCTGTCGAAGCACAGAAATGGCTGGATGCCTTGGGCGGCAATCACAACGTGGTGCAACTCGATTGCGTGGCGATGAGCCGTTTGCGGGTGCAATTGGCCGATGGCAAGGGATTGTCGGAAAGCCAGCTCAAGACGCTTGGCTGCCAGGGGGTCAGCGCGCTGGAGGATGGCGTGTGGCATTTGTTGCTGGGGGAAAAAGCGCCGGGGGTGTGGCGGGCGTTGGAGGCGGTGATCGTGAACCCCAAGGCTGGGGTCAAGGCTTAGATTCCTGGTGTCTGTTCTGGCCTCTTCGCGAGCAGGCTCGCTCCCACAGGGTACGGTGTGAGTCACGAATATCTGCAACACCACAAAACCACTGTGGGAGCGAGCCTGCTCGCGATGGGGCCGGCACAAGCAACATCAAATATCTGATACACACAATCCCCGTGGCGAGGGAGCTTGCTCCCGCTGGGTCGCGCAGCGGCCCCGGTTTTTGCGACTGCTACGCAGCCGAGCGGGAGCAAGCTCCCTCGCCACGGGATTCGCGTACACCGAATCGCAGCCAATAAAAAACCCGCTGAATCAATCAGCGGGTTTTTCATTTCGGCCTGAGGAGGATCAGAAATCCTCCAAGCGCGACACTTCATACGCCGGTGTCTCGTAGGGGTGGCTCTGTTTCAGCGCCTCCACCACGGGCCGGATCAACCCGTCGGCCACTACCAGCTCCACCTTCCATTCCTCGACCTGCTCGACGTGCCCCGCCTCGCCAATGAACGGCTGGCTGCCGTCCAAGGGGCGAAACTGGCCCAGGCCCAGCACTTGCCAGGCGCAGTGGTCATAGTCGCCGATCCGCCCGCCACCGGCGGCGAATACCGCGCTTTTGACCACGTCCACATGGCTGGCCGGGACGAAGAAGCAGAGCTTGTACACCGCCTCAGTTCACCCAGACGCGCGCGTTGCGGAACATGCGCATCCATGGCGCGTCTTCGTTCCAGTCGTCCGAACGCCACGAGTTCTGCACGGCGCGGAACACTCGCTCCGGGTGCGGCATCATGATCGTGACGCGGCCGTCGCGGCTGGTCAGGCCGGTGATCCCGCGTGGCGAGCCGTTCGGGTTGGCCGGGTAGGTTTCGGTGACCTTGCCATGGTTGTCGACAAAACGCAGCGACACACAACCGGACAGATCGGCTTCAAGCAATGCTTCTTCGCTTTCGAATTCCGCATGGCCTTCGCCGTGGGCAATGGCGATCGGCATGCGCGAACCGGCCATGCCCTGCAGGAAGATCGAGTTCGACTCCTGCACCTGGACCATCGCCACGCGCGCTTCGAACTGCTCGGAGCGGTTGCGCACGAAGTGCGGCCAGAACTCGCTGCCCGGAATCAGCTCGTGCAGGTTGGACATCATCTGGCAACCGTTGCACACGCCGAGGGTGAAGCTGTCGGTGCGCTCGAAGAAGCCCTGGAACGCGTCGCGGGCGCGGCTGTTGAACAGCGCCGACTTGGCCCAGCCTTCACCGGCACCCAGCACGTCGCCGTAGGAGAAGCCGCCGCAAGCGACCATGCCCTTGAAGTCGTTCAGGTCGACACGGCCGGCGAGGATGTCGCTCATGTGCACGTCGATCGCGTTGAAGCCGGCGCGGTCGAATGCCGCGGCCATTTCCACCTGGCCGTTGACGCCCTGCTCGCGCAGGACCGCCACTTGCGGGCGAATGCCTTTCTTGATGTAAGGCGCGGCCACGTTGTCGTTGACGTCGTAGCTGAGCTTGGCGCTCAGGCCCGGGTTGTCTTCTTCCAGGATCGCGTCGAATTCCTGCTCGGCGCAGTCGGCGTTGTCGCGCAGGCGCTGGATCTGGTAGCTGGTCTCGGCCCACTGGCGCTGCAACAGGCGGCGCTGGCCTTCGAAGACGGTGTCGCCATTGAAGGTGATATTGATGTGGGCATTGTTGATCGGCTGGCCGATCACCGAGACGCACTCGGCCAGGCCGGCGGCGCTGAACTGGGCGAGGATATCCGGGGTGGCGTCCTGGCGAACCTGGATCACCGCACCGAGCTCTTCGTTGAACAGGATGGCCGGGATTTCGCCGGCCGATTCGGCCACGCTGTCCAGGGTCAGGTTCAGGCCGCAGTGGCCGGCGAAGGCCATTTCCATCACGGTGGTCAGCAAGCCACCATCGGAACGGTCATGGTAGGCCAGCAGATGACCGTCGGCATTGAGGCCCTGGATCACGGCGAAGAACGCCTTCAAGTCCTCGGCATCGTCGACGTCCGGCGCTTGCGAGCCGAGCTTGCCATGCACCTGGGCCAGGATCGAGGCGCCCATGCGGTTCTGGCCACGGCCCAGGTCGATGAGGATCAGATCGGTGGTGCCCTTGTCCATGCGCAGTTGCGGGGTCAGGGTCTGGCGGATGTCGGTGACCGGGGCGAAACCGGTCACGATCAGCGACAGCGGCGAGGTCACGCTCTTGTCCACGCCTTCATCGTTCCAGCGGGTGGCCATGGACATGGAGTCCTTGCCCACCGGAATGGTGATGCCCAGCTCAGGGCACAGCTCCATGCCGACAGCCTTGACGGTGTCGTACAGGCGGGCGTCTTCACCCGGGTGACCGGCGGCGGACATCCAGTTGGCCGACAGCTTGATGTCGGAGATCTTGCCGATGCGCGAGGCCGCGATGTTGGTCAGGGTCTCGCCGATCGCCATGCGGCCCGACGCCGGAGCGTCCAGCAGCGCCAGCGGGGTACGTTCGCCCATGGCCATGGCTTCGCCAGTGTAGACGTCGAAGCTGGTGGCGGTCACGGCCACGTCGGCCACCGGCACCTGCCATGGGCCGACCATTTGGTCGCGCGCCACGAGGCCGGTGATGCTGCGGTCGCCAATGGTGATCAGGAAGCTCTTGCTCGCCACGGCCGGGTGATGCAGGACGCGCTCGATGGAGTCGGCGATGTCGAGGGTGGACGGATCGAAATCATCCCCCAGCTCGGCTTCGCGGACGGCCGAACGGTGCATGCGCGGGGCTTTGCCCAGCAGCACTTCCAGCGGCATGTCCACCGGGCTGTTGCCGAAATGACTGTCGGTGACGGTCAGTTGCGGCTCGGCGGTGGCTTCGCCGACGACCGCGAACGGGCAACGCTCACGCTCGCAGATCGCCTTGAAGCGCTCGAAGTCGGCCGGGCCGACCGCCAGGACGTAACGTTCCTGGGATTCGTTGCTCCAGATTTCGTGCGGGGCCATGCCCGGCTCGTCGTTCGGAATGTTGCGCAATTCGAAGCGACCACCACGACCGCCGTCGTTGACGAGTTCCGGGAAGGCGTTGGACAGGCCGCCCGCGCCGACGTCATGGATGAAGCTGATGGGGTTCTGCTCGCCCAGCTGCCAGCAACGGTCGATGACTTCCTGGCAGCGGCGTTCCATTTCCGGGTTTTCGCGCTGGACCGAGGCGAAGTCCAGGTCCGCCGAGCTGGTGCCGGTGGCCATGGAGGACGCCGCGCCGCCACCCAGGCCGATCAGCATGGCCGGGCCGCCGAGGACGATCAGCTTGGAGCCGACCAGGATCTCGCCCTTCTGTACGTGTTCGGCGCGGATGTTGCCCATGCCGCCGGCGAGCATGATCGGCTTGTGATAGCCACGAACCTCTTCACCGCGTGGGGTGTTGATGGACTGCTCGAAAGTACGGAAGTAACCGGTCAGGGCCGGACGGCCGAATTCGTTGTTGAATGCCGCCCCGCCGAGCGGGCCTTCGATCATGATGTCGAGGGCGTTAACGATGCGCTCAGGCTTGCCGTAAGGCTTTTCCCACGGCTGTTCGAAGCCCGGGATCTGCAGGTTCGACACGGTGAAGCCGGTCAGGCCGGCCTTGGGCTTGGCGCCACGGCCGGTAGCGCCTTCGTCGCGGATCTCGCCACCGGAACCGGTGGACGCGCCCGGGAACGGGGCGATGGCGGTCGGGTGGTTGTGGGTTTCGACCTTCATCAGGATGTGCACCGGCTCCTGGACCGCACCGTACTGGCGGGTCTCGGGGTTCGGGTAGAAGCGACCGGCAACGTTGCCGACGATCACCGCCGCGTTGTCCTTGTAGGCCGACAGCACACCTTCGTTGTGCATCTGGTAGGTGTTCTTGATCATGCCGAACAGGCTTTTTTCCTGGCTCTGACCGTCAATGTCCCAACTGGCGTTGAAGATCTTGTGGCGGCAGTGCTCGGAGTTGGCCTGGGCGAACATCATCAGTTCGATGTCGTGCGGGTTGCGCTGCAAGCCCTGGAAGGCGTCGACCAGGTAATCGATCTCGTCTTCGGCCAGGGCCAGGCCCAGCTCGGCGTTGGCTTTTTCCAGCGCGGCGCGGCCACCGCCCAGCACGTCGATAGCGGTCAGCGGCTTGGGTTCGGCGTGGCTGAACAGGCCGGCGGCCTGCTCCAGGTTGCCCAGAACGACCTGGGTCATGCGGTCATGCAGGCCATCGGCAATCAGTTGGGCCTCGGCCTCGCTGAACTCACCGGCGACATAAAAGGCAATGCCGCGCTCCAGACGCTGGATTTTCGCCAGGCCGCAATTGCGCGCAATATCGCTGGCCTTGCTCGACCACGGCGAAATGGTGCCGAAACGCGGCAATACCAGGAACAGACGACCGGTCGGTTCCTGGACGGGAACGCTGGGACCGTACTTCAGAAGGCGCGCGAGCACCTGCTGTTCGTCGCCGGTCAAACCGCCGGTGACTTCGGCGAAGTGAGCGAATTCAGCATACAAGCCACTGACAGCCGGAACGCATCGGTTCAGTTGCTCAAGGAGTTTGCTGTGGCGAAAGGCAGAAAGGGCAGGAGCGCCGCGCAGGATCAACATCTTCGGGACAGCCTCGGGAAGGGGGTGTGCTTTGAGGCCGTGCATTCTAGCCTAAACCGCTGGCAACGGCACCCGAAACGCTACGTGCGATGCCAGCCGGACGTCGGTCATCCCTTGGACGGCTGCAGCCAGGCGTCATTGCGATAATTCAGCGGAGTTATTTTTTTCCGGCGCAACCGCCGCCGCACGCCGGCCCGCCTGCGTTGCGGACACGTTTTGCAACCTCTAGCAGACTGGCCTTTTGCTGTCGATATATGGCGGTCGAGGCCGTTTGCGTATACTGCGCAGATGTTTTCCCCAACGGCTTTGCGTCCGCGGTACGCCAGATGGCTGATCGCAACCGGACTCTTCCTGGTGCTCAGTGGTTGTGTTGAGAAACCCAACACACTGGAGCGCGTAAAGGAGGATGGCGTGCTGCGGGTGGTTACCCGGAACAGCCCCGCCACCTACTTCCAGGATCGCAATGGTGAGACCGGCTTCGAATACGAGCTGGTGAAGCGCTTCGCCGAGGATTTGGGGGTCGAGCTGAAGATCGAGACCGCTGACAACCTCGACGACCTGTTCAGCCAGGTCGGCAAGCCCAATGGCCCGGTGCTGGCCGCGGCGGGCCTGGTCAGCAGCGAACAACGTAAGAAACAGGTGAGGTTCTCCCACGCCTACCTGGAGGTTACCCCGCAGGTCATCTACCGCAACGGCCAGTCCCGCCCCACCGACGCGGCCGCCCTGGCGGGCAAGAAGATCATGGTGCTCAAGGGCAGCTCCCACGCGGAGCAGCTGGCGCAGTTGAAACAGCAGTATCCGGGAATCGAATACGAGGAATCCGACGCGGTTGAAGTCGTCGACCTGCTGCGCATGGTCGATGAAGGCCAGATCGACCTGACGCTGGTGGATTCCAACGAAGTGGCGATGAACCAGGTGTACTTCCCTAACGTGCGCGTGGCGTTCGACCTCGGCGATGCCCGCAGCCAGAGCTGGGCGGTGGGCTCCGGCGAAGACAACAGCCTGCTCAACGAAATCAACGCCTACCTCGACAAGGTGCAGAAGAACGGCACGCTGCAACGCCTCAAGGACCGCTATTACGGGCACGTCGACGTCCTCGGTTACATGGGCGCGACCACCTTCGCCCAGCATCTGCAGCAACGCCTGCCCAAATACGAGCAACACTTCAAGACCTACGCCAAGAAGGAAAAGGTCGACTGGCGCCTGTTGGCCGCGATTGGCTACCAGGAATCGCTGTGGCAACCAACGGTCACCTCCAAGACCGGCGTGCGCGGCCTGATGATGCTGACCCAGAACACCGCCCAGGCCATGGGCGTGTCCAACCGCCTCGATCCGAAGCAGAGCATCATGGGTGGCGCCAAGTACCTGGCCTATATGAAGGAGCAACTGGACGAGAGCATCGAGGAGCCGGACCGCACCTGGTTCGCCCTCGCCGCCTACAACGTGGGCAGTGGTCACTTGGACGACGCGCGCAAGCTCGCCGCCAAGGAAGGACTGAACCCGAACAAGTGGCTCGACGTGAAGAAGATCCTGCCGCGCCTGTCCCAAAAACAGTGGTACAGCAAGACCCGCTACGGCTACGCCCGCGGTGGCGAACCGGTGCATTTCGTGGCGAACATCCGTCGCTACTACGACATCCTCACCTGGGTGACGCAGCCACAGCTCGAAGGCGACCAGGTGGCCGAGGGCAACCTTCATGTACCGGGCGTGGACAAGAGCAAGCCTAACCAGGAATCTCCACAGCTCTAAAAAGCTGAACACAATTCTTGAGGCTGCGGTGCCCCCGTGGCGAGGGAGCTTGCTCCCGCTGGGCTGCGAAGCGGCCCCGAGATTTTGCGGTTGCTACGCAACCGAGCGGGAGCAAGCTCCCTCGCCACAACGGATCAGGCACGCCTTAAGTAAGCTTTATGGAATGGGCTCAGGATTTGGCAGCCGCCAGGATCAACGCTTTCATCTCTGACACAGCCGACTTGAACCCGACGAACAACGCATGGGCCACCAGCGCGTGGCCGATGTTCAGCTCGTTGATGCCCTTGATGGCCGCGACGGCTTCGACGTTGTGGTAATGCAGACCATGGCCGGCGTTGACGATCAGCCCCTGGGCCAGGCCGAAGCTGACGCCGTCGGCGACCCGCTGCAGCTCATCGGCCACGTCCGTAGGTGTCTCGGCGTCGGCGTAACGGCCGGTGTGCAGCTCGATGGCCGGCGCACCGACACGCTTGGAGGCTTCGATCTGCCGTTCATCGGCATCGATGAACAGCGAGACCTCGGCGCCGATCTTCGACAGGCGCTCCACCGCCAGGCTGATCCGCGACTCCTGCCCCGCTACATCCAGGCCGCCTTCGGTGGTCAATTCCTGGCGCGTCTCCGGAACCAGGCAGATGTGCGCCGGACGGATGCGTTCGGCGAACGCCATCATTTCCTCGGTCACGCCCATTTCAAAATTCATGCGAGTCTGCAGCACATCCTTGAGCAGCAGAACGTCGCGTTCCTGGATGTGTCGACGGTCTTCGCGCAAGTGCACGGTGATGCCGTCGGCGCCCGCCTCTTCGGCGTCCAGCGCGGCCTTGACCGGGTCCGGGTAACGCGTACCACGGGCCTGGCGCAGAGTGGCGACATGGTCGATGTTCACGCCGAGAAGAATGCGATTGCTGGTGCTCACGAAAAGCGCTCCTGAATGGACAGAGATTCGGCCCACAGCATACGGGGAGATCAGGGCTTGCGAAACAACTCGCGACTGACCAGCGGCCGGCCGCCCAGATGAACCGCCAGGGCCTGGCGCATCAGCCGCTTGGCCGCCGCCAGCGCGCCAGGCGCTGTCCAGTCGGCTTGCGCCATGGCCAGCAACTCGACGCCGTTGAACAGTCCCGGTTGCAGCAGGTAGACCCGCTCCAGGCCTGCATCCACTTGCAGGCGATACAGACCGTCGGCCGCAATAGGATCGCCGTGCAGGTCGGCGTCCAGGGCAAAACCGTAGCCCAGGTCATCCAGCAGGCGCCATTCGAAAGAGCGCAGCAATGGCTCCAAGGGTCGACCCTCGGCCAGGGCCAGCAACGTGGCGGTGTAATGGTCGAACACGGCGGGATGGGGATCTTCGGCGGGCAGCAGGCGGATCAGCAATTCGTTGAGGTACAGGCCACTGAACAGCGCTTCGCCATTGAGCCAGGAGGCGACGCCATTGCTTTCCATGCGCCCGACATTCTTCAACTCACCCCGGCCGCGAAACTCGACTTCCAGCGGCACGAACGGCCGCGCCAGGGTCCCGGCCTTGCCCCGAGCCCCCCGCAACACCGCCCGCAGCCGCCCTTGAGGCGTGAGGAAGTCCACCAGGGCGCTGCTTTCGCGATAGGCGCGGGAATGCAGGACGTAGGCGGGTTGGGCGAGGGGTTGGTTGGGCGGCATCGGGGGCCTGAGTATCAGCAAGACATCAATGGATGAACAAGTCCTGTGGCGAGGGAGCTTGCTCCCGCTCGGCTGCGAAGCAGTCGTAAAATCAGGCAGCGGGGTATGTCTGGCGGAACGAAGTCGCAGGTTCTGGGGCTGCTTCGCAACCCAGCGGGAGCAAGCTCCCTCGCCACAAGAGCCCGCCCCCAGCCAATCAGGTTACAGGTCGCCGTAACCCAGCGAGCGCAGCGCCCGCTCGTCATCGGACCAGCCGCCCTTCACCTTGACCCACAGGTTGAGCATGATCTTGGAGTCGAACAGCAGCTCCATGTCCTTGCGTGCCTCGGTGCCGATGCGCTTGATGCGCTCGCCCTTGTCGCCAATGATGATTTTTTTCTGGCCGTCACGCTCGACGAGGATCAAGGCATGGATGTGCAGGGTCTTGCCCTGCTGCTTGAACTCTTCGATTTCCACCGTGATCTGGTACGGCAGCTCGGCACCCATCTGCCGCATGATTTTCTCGCGCACCAGTTCGGCGGCGAGAAAACGGCTGCTGCGGTCGGTGATCTGGTCTTCGGGGAAGAAGTGATCGTTTTCCGGCAGGTGCTCGGCGATCACCCGCTCCAGCGCGTCGAGGTTGTGCCCGTGCTGGGCAGAGATCGGGATGATCTGGGCATTCGGCAACTGCTCCTGCAACCAGCTCAGGTGCGGCATCAGCTCGGCCTTGTCTTCGATGCGGTCGGTCTTGTTCAGCGCAACGATCAAGGGACCGGTCACGTACTGGACACGCTCGAGAACCATCTGGTCTTCTTCGGTCCACTTGGTGCGGTCGACCACGAAGATCACCACGTCAACGTCCTTCAACGCCGCCGAGGCCGTCTTGTTCATGTAGCGGTTCAGGGCCTTCTCGCCACCCTTGTGCATGCCGGGCGTGTCGACGTAGATCGCCTGGACGGCGCCTTCGGTCTTGATGCCGAGCATGTTGTGGCGAGTGGTTTGCGGCTTGCGCGACGTGATCGCCAGCTTCTGGCCGAGAATGTGGTTGAGCAATGTCGACTTGCCCACGTTCGGCCGGCCAACGATGGCGACATAGCCGCAGCGGGTAACGGTTGTATCAGTCATTGCCATTCTCCACGCCCAGGGCGATCAGTGCTGCAGCGGCCGCTACCTGTTCGGCAATACGACGGCTGACGCCCTGGCCTCGGCTTTTTTCATTCAATAGGACCACTTCGCATTCGACGAAGAAGGTTCGGCAATGCGGCTCACCCTGGATATCCACCACTTCGTAGCGCGGCAGTTCGCAGCTGCGCGACTGCAGGAATTCCTGCAAGCGCGTCTTGGGATCCTTGTTGGTGTCCACCAGCGTCAGGCTGTCGATCTCGGAAGTCAGCCAGGCCAGCACACGCTCGCGGGCCATTTCCATGCCGGAATCCAGATAGATCGCGCCAATCAGCGCTTCCAGGGCATCGGCCAGGATCGATTCGCGACGAAAACCGCCACTTTTCAACTCGCCGGAGCCCAGGCGCAGGTAGTCGCCCAGGTCAAAACCACGGGCCAGTACCGCCAGGGTCTCACCTTTTACCAACCGTGCACGCAAACGCGACAACTGGCCTTCCCGCGCCAGGGGGAAGCGTTCGAACAACGCCTCGCCGGCCACGAAGTTGAGGATGGCATCGCCGAGGAATTCAAGGCGTTCGTTGTTGCGCCCGGCAAAACTGCGGTGAGTCAGGGCCAGGAGCATCAGCTCCTGATCCTTGAAAGTGTAGCCGAGCTGACGCTCGAGACGGCTTAGAGAAACGCTCACGGTTTACCCACGCTGAGTTCGTGGCTGGATTCCACCGCCACGGCGACTGAGCGCCGTTGGCTTGGGACAATTAACGCTGTGTTCAAAAATGACGTCCTGACTATCGTTGGCTTCATGCCTTCGGGCAGCCTTGTGCAGGCTCCAGAAATGCATTCGGCGCTGTGTTCAACAGCGCCGTGTGTGATTACTTGATCAGGCCAACCCGCGAGAAATTCGGCAGGTGACTGAGTTTGGGTTCCGGCCAGCTCATCCAGACCGCAAAGGCCTTGCCGACGATGTTGCGGTCGGGGACCATGCCCAGCATGTCCCTGGGAATGTTCGGATCATCCCAGTAGCGGCTGTCGTTGGAGTTGTCGCGGTTGTCGCCCATCATGAAATAGTGCCCGGCCGGCACGGTCCACGAATGGTCCGGCGTGGCGCGGTAGCGGCTCATTTCCTTGCGGATCAGGTGTTCCGCCTCGCCGAGTTTTTCCTTATAGAGCTCGGCACTGCCCAGCGTGCCCGGCTCGGAGCCGATCAACTGCTCGGCCACCAGTTCGCCGTTGACGAACAGACGCTTGTCGGCGGTGTAGCGAATCCTGTCGCCCGGCAGGCCGACCACACGCTTGATGTAGTTGACGTTCGGGTCGCTCGGGAAGCGGAACACCATGACATCACCCCGTTGCGGGTCGCCGATCTCGATGACTTTCTTGTCGATCACCGGCAGCCGGATCCCGTAGGAAAACTTGTTCACCAGGATGAAGTCGCCCACGTCCAGGGTCGGCTTCATCGAGCCGGACGGGATCTGGAACGGCTCCACCAGGAACGAGCGCAGCACGAGGACGATGAACAGCACCGGGAAGAACGACTTGCCGTATTCGACCAGCAGCGGTTCCTTGTTGAGCTTTTCGATGACCACGCCATCAGGCTGGCTGACGCTGCCCTGATATGAGGCAATGGCGGCCCGACGCCGAGGCGCCAGGAACAACAGATCAAGCAACGCCAACAGGCCGCAGACGAACACGGCGATCACCAGCAACAGCGGGAAATTTAGCGACATAGGACCTAACTATCCAACCTGAGCACCGCAAGGAAGGCTTCCTGTGGAATTTCCACGTTACCGACCTGCTTCATGCGTTTTTTACCGGCCTTCTGCTTTTCCAACAGCTTGCGCTTACGGCTGACGTCGCCGCCGTAGCATTTGGCCAATACGTTCTTTCTGAGTGCCTTGACGGTTGTGCGCGCCACAATCTGCCCGCCAATGGCGGCCTGGATTGCCACGTCGAACATCTGCCGCGGAATCAGCTCCTTCATCTTCTCGGTCAATGCACGACCTTTGTAATGCGCGTTGTCACGGTGCACGATCAATGCCAGGGCATCGACTTTTTCGCCGTTGATCAGCACATCCAGCTTCACCAGATTAGCCGATTGGTAACGATCGAAATGATAGTCCAGCGAAGCATAGCCGCGGCTGGTGGATTTCAGGCGGTCAAAGAAGTCCAGCACCACTTCGTTCATCGGCAAGTCGTAGGTCACCTGGACCTGCGTGCCGAGGAACAGCATGTCGTGTTGCACGCCGCGCTTCTCGATGCACAGGGTAATGACGTTGCCCAGGTGTTCCTGAGGCACAAGGATATTCGCCCGCACGATTGGCTCGCGCATGTCCTCGATGGCCGACAGGTCCGGCAGCTTGGACGGGTTGTCGACGTAGATGGTCTCGCCGTTCTTGAGCAGCAGCTCGAAGATTACCGTCGGCGCCGTGGTGATCAGGTCCAGGTCGTATTCGCGCTCCAGGCGCTCCTGGATGATTTCCATGTGCAGCATGCCGAGGAACCCGCAGCGGAAACCGAAGCCCAGGGCGTCGGAGCTTTCCGGGGTGTACTGCAGGGACGAGTCGTTCAGGGTCAGCTTCTGCAGTGCTTCGCGGAAATCCTCGAAGTCGTCGGAGCTGACCGGGAACAGGCCGGCATAGACCTGCGGCTGAATGCGCTTGAAGCCCGGCAGCACGTCAACGTCGGGGGTAGAGCTCAAGGTCAGGGTGTCGCCGACCGGCGCACCGTGGATGTCCTTGATACCGGCAATGATGAAGCCGACTTCGCCAGCCTTCAGGTCGACGGTGGCCGTGTGTTTCGGGTTGAACACACCGACGCTGTCCACCAGGTGGATCTTGCCGGTGGACTTGACCAGGATTTTGTCGCCCTTCTTCACGCGGCCATGGCGCACGCGAACCAGGGAGACCACGCCCAGGTAGTTGTCGAACCACGAGTCAATGATCAACGCTTGCAGCGGATCTTCGATATTGCCGGTCGGCGCCGGAATGGTAGTGACCAGGCGCTCAAGCACTTCATCCACGCCCAGGCCGGTCTTGGCGCTGCAAGTGACCGCGTCGGTGGCGTCGATGCCGATGATTTTCTCGATTTCTTCTTTCACGCGGTCCGGATCGGCCTGGGGCAGGTCGATCTTGTTCAGCACCGGCATGACTTCCAGGCCCTGCTCGATGGCCGTGTAGCAGTTGGCGACCGACTGGGCCTCGACGCCCTGGCCGGCATCGACAACCAGCAGCGCGCCTTCGCAGGCCGCCAGCGACCGGCTGACTTCATAGGTGAAGTCGACGTGGCCGGGGGTGTCGATGAAGTTGAGCTGGTAGGTGACGCCGTCGCGAGCCTTGTAATAGAGGGTAACGCTGTGGGCCTTGATGGTGATCCCGCGCTCACGCTCGAGGTCCATGGAGTCCAGTACCTGGGCTTCCATTTCACGCTCGGCCAGACCGCCGCACATCTGGATGAAGCGATCAGCCAGCGTCGACTTGCCATGGTCAATGTGGGCGATGATGGAGAAATTGCGGATATGACTCAAATCACTCACGGATCAACACTCAAAAAGGCTGCAGGCATGGCCCGCCGAAAAATAGCCGGGAATTGTACCTGATCCATCGTGCAAGCGTCACGTGTGGCGAGGGAGCTTGCTCCCGCTGGGCTGCGAAGCGGCCCCTCGATTATGCGCCACGGCGATGTGTCAGGCAGGCTGCAGGGGACTGCTGCGCAGTCCAGCGGGAGCAAGCTCCCTCGCCACAGAAGCTCCCCTGCCACAATAAAATGGATCAACCCGCCCGGCGCAGCAGCCAGAGCCCGGCCAGCGCGCAGACCGTGGCCGGCACCAGCACCGCAAGCAGCGGCGAGAAACCGAACACCAGGCTCGATGGCCCCAGCAGGTCCTGGGCGATACGGAAGGTGAAGCCCACCAGCACGCCGGTGAAGACCCGCTGGCCGAGGGTCACCGAGCGCAGCGGACCAAAGATGAAGGAAATCGCCATCAACACCAGGGCGGCAGTGACCAGCGGCTGCAACACCTTGACCCAAAATGCCAGCCAGTAGCGGCCATTGTTCAGGCCCTGGTCCGCCAGATAGTGGATGTAACCCCACAAACCGGTGATCGAAAGCGACTCCGGCGCCATCACGACGGTGCTGAGCAACTGCGGGCTGATCTGCACGTCCCAACGTTCCTGCGGAGCGGCGACCACCTCGGTGCGCTTGTCATGGAACAAGGTGGTAGTAACGTCGGTCAGTTGCCAGTGATCCTCGGCGAAATTGGCGCGTTTGGCGAAGCTCGACGACAACAAGTGCCGCTCTTCGTCGAAGCGATACCGGGTCACGCCGTACAGCGTGCCGTTAGGCTGGACCGAGTTGATGTGGATGAACTCGTCACCCTGGCGGTGCCACAAGCCATGCTTGGCGCTTTGGGCATCGCCGCCGCCCTGGGCCAGGGAGCGATTGGCCTGGGCGGTGTTCTCGGTGGCCGGCGCGACGTACTCGCCGACGAGCAGCCCGACCAGCATCAGCACCAGCATCGGTTTCATCACCGCCCACACGATGCGGCCGATGGACACGCCGGCGGCGCGCATGATGGTCAGTTCGCTGTTGCTCGCCAAGCTCCCCAGGCCGATCAGGCAACCGATCAGCGCAGCCATCGGCAACATGTCGTACAGGCGCCTTGGTGCCGTCAGCAACACGTAGCTCGCCACGTCCAGCAATGTATAGGTATCGCTGACATCGCCCATCTCGTCGATGAACGCGAACAGGGTCGCCAGGCCAAGAATGATCCCCAGCACCGCGAGGATCGCCATGAACACGCTGCTGCCGATATAGCGGTCGAGTTTAACCACGGGCCACCTCCAGCGCGCTGCGACGACTGGCCAGCTTCAAGCGCAACGGCTCCCAATAGAGCAAGCCCAGGCCAATGACCAGGAAGATCGAATGCACCCACCACAGGCCCAGGGCCGGCGGGATCTTGCCTTTCTCCAGGGCACTGCGGGCGGAAATCAGGATGGTCAGGTAGGCCATATACAAAAGAATCGCCGGCAGCAGCTTGAGGAAACGACCCTGGCGCGGATTGACCCGCGACAGCGGGACCGCCATGAGGGTCACGATGAACACCAGCAACGGCAGCGACAGGCGCCATTGCAATTCGGTGCGGGCGCGGATGTCGTCACTGCCCAGCAGGCTGGCGGTAGGCATGGCATCACGGTCGGTGACTTCATCGCTGACATCGGGCTTGGGCAGCAGCACACCGTAGGTGTCGTACTTGATCGCCCGATAATCGGCCTGCCCCGGGGTGCCATCGTAGCGATAGCCGTTCTCCAGGATCAGGTAGCGGTTGCCGTCGGGGTTGATTTCCTGGCGCCCTTTCTCAGCCACCAGCACGGAAATGCCGCGGTCCTTCTTGGTGTCCGAAGAGACGTTTTTCTGGGTGATGAAGACGCCGCCGAGGTTGACCCGGTCGTCCGACAGTTGTTCGGTGTAGGTGACACGCGTCCCGTCGCGCAGGGCCTGGAAGCGCCCCGGCACCAGGGTGTCGAATTCGGTCATGGCGTCCTGCTGGTTGATCAGCAGTTGGAACTGGTTGGCGCCCTGGGGCGACAGGCTCAGGCTCAGCCAGGCCACTACCAGCGCCACCAATGTGGCCGGGAACAGAGTGATGCGAAACAGACGCTGCTGGCTCATGCCGGTGGCCGACAGCACGGTCATTTCACTGTCGAGGTACAGGCGACCGTAGGCCAGCAGGATCCCGAGGAACAATCCCAGCGGCAGGATCAGTTGCAGGAAGCCCGGCAGGCGGAACCCCATGATCAGGAACAGCGAGCCCGGATCGAGGGCGCCCGAAGCCGCCTGGGCAAGGTACTTGATGAAGCGCCCGCTCATGATGATGACCAGCAGCACGGCACTGACCGCGCTCAGGGTCAGCAGGACTTCGCGGGATAGATAACGGAAGACGATCAAACCAGACACTCCACGATTGTCAGGCTAGGCGGCCAAACAAGAAACGTATCGAGCCGACGCATACTGCGAGCAGCCGAAAAAAGAGCCGCATTATCCTGTGATTGGAGGCGCCTGTCACTGCGCATGCTTTAAGCAGCCGCTCCCCAGCCAGAAAAGTTAACCGTTGCGAGGGTTGTCAGCTTCGGGCGCCGGGGTTCAAACTGCGGCCTTTGTCGCCGGCAAGCTCCGGCGCTTCTTTTATATAGAAGACAGCTGTTCAGCGCGCCACTGTCGTCGCGGCGCCTGGCCTCTTGACCATTGACTCAAGGATCCGGACATGGAACTGGTTGTAAAAAGCGTCAGCCCAGAAACGTTGAAGACCGCCACGCTGGTGGTTGCCGTTGGTGAGAACCGCCAGCTCGGCGTCGTCGCCACCCAGCTCGACGCCTTGAGCGGCGGCGCCATCAGCGCCGTACTCAAGCGCGGCGACCTGGCCGGCAAGGTCGGCCAGAGCCTGCTGCTGCACAGCCTCCCCAACCTCAAGGCCGAGCGCGTGTTGCTGGTGGGCGTTGGCAAGGACGCTGAACTGGGCGACCGTCCGTTCCGCAAGATCATTGCCGGCGTCTTGGGCACCCTGAAAAACCTGGGCGGTGGCGACGCCGTGCTGGCCTTGGACGAACTGGTTGTAAAAGGCCGCGACAGCTACGGCAAGAATCGCCTGCTGGCCGAGACCCTGGTGGATGGCGAATACCAGTTCGATCAGTTCAAGAGCCAGAAAGCCGAACCCCGTGCACTTAAAAAAATCACCCTGCTGACCATCAAGGCCGCCCAGGCCGAAGTCCAGCGCGCCGTGACCCACGCCACCGCGATCGCCAACGGCATGGCCTTCACCCGCGACCTGGGCAACCTGCCGCCGAACATCTGCCACCCGACCTTCATGGGTGAACAGGCCAAGGCACTGGGCAAGGAATTCAAGGGTCTGAAGGTCGAGATCTTCGACGAGAAGAAAATCAAGGACCTGGGCATGGGTTCGTTCTATGCCGTCGGCCAGGGCAGCGCCCAGCCGCCACGCCTGATCGTGATGCAATACAACGGCGGCAAGAAATCCGAGAAGCCGTACGCTCTGGTGGGCAAGGGCATCACTTTCGACACCGGCGGCATCAGCCTCAAGCCCGGCGCCGGCATGGATGAAATGAAATACGACATGGGCGGCGCCGCCAGCGTGTTCGGCACCCTGCGCGCCGTGCTCGAGCTGCAATTGCCGATCAACCTGGTCTGCATCCTCGCCTGCGCCGAGAACATGCCCAGCGGCACGGCTTCGCGCCCGGGCGACATCGTCACCACCATGAGCGGCCAGACCGTGGAAATCCTCAACACCGATGCCGAAGGCCGTCTGGTGCTGTGCGACGCCCTCACCTATTCCGAACGCTTCAAGCCGCAAGCGGTGATCGACATCGCCACGCTGACTGGCGCCTGCGTCGTCGCCCTGGGCGCCCATACCTCGGGCCTGCTGGGCAACAATGACGAGCTGATCGGCCAACTGCTCAGCGCCGGCCAGCAGGCCGACGATCGCGCCTGGCAGTTGCCGCTGTTCGATGAGTACCAGGAACAGCTGGACAGCCCGTTCGCCGACATCGCCAACATCGGTGGCCCGAAAGCCGGGACCATCACCGCAGCGTGCTTCCTGTCGCGCTTCACCAAGAACCTGAACTGGGCCCACCTGGACATCGCCGGCACGGCCTGGACCAGCGGCGGAAAGGACAAGGGCGCCACCGGCCGCCCGGTACCCCTGCTGACCCAGTACCTGCTGGACCGCGCCAAGGCCTGACACCGATGATCGCCGGTGCGTCGCCCTCGGGTGACGCCTCGGCGATTCAAGGAACGCAATGACCAAAGTCGACTTCTACATCCTGCCCAGCGCCGATCCCTCGGCGCGACTGGATTTCGCCTGCAAGCTCACCGAGAAAGCCTGGCGCATGGGCCATCGCATCTATCTGCATTGCAGCGATGCCGCTCAGCGCGAAGACCTGGACGCGCGCCTGTGGGCGTTCAAGGGCGAGAGTTTCGTGCCCCACGGTCCGGCCGAAAGCGAACCCGAAGGGCTGATCGTGCTGGGGCTGGGGGAAGACTGCGGTCAGCATCAGGACCTGCTGGTCAATCTCGACCTGAAAGTGCCGGCGTTTGCCCAGCGTTTCGCCCGCGTGGCGGAAGTCGTGGTTGAAGACCCGGCCATCCGGCAAGCCGCGCGGGAGAGTTTCCGTTTCTACCGCGAACAGGGCTATGCTCTGCAAGACCACCGTTTACAGCGACTCTGAGCCTACGATGGACACTCCAAAACCGCCGCAAAAACCTGCTCACCTGCTGGATGACCTCGAGTCGATCCGCCAACTGCTCGGTGACGATACCTTGCAGCCACCGCTGTTGACCGACACGGTGGAACACGAAGCCGTGCATGACGAGCAGATTCCGCTGCTGTTCGAACCGATCACCGGCCAGCCCGAACCCAAGCCAGCCCCCAATGCCGAACCAAAAGGCCCCGACGCCCTGTTGCATCTGGACCAGGAATTGCGCGCCGCCGCCCAACTGATCCTGCAAGACGTGATCGACGATTTCGCCCCGCACATCGAAACCGAGATCAAGCGCCGGTTGGATGCGCGGATGGAGCGGCTGCTTGCCGCAGCTACGAGCGGCAAGCTTTAAGCTGCAAGCAAAAGCAAAAGCAAAAGCAAAGCCAGATCCTCCTCTTGCAGCTTGCGGCTTGTAGCTTGCCGCTGGCCCGGCGGCTATACTTCCCGGCTTTTCCTGAATAAATGCCAATAGGGTCCCGCCGCGCATGGATAAGACCTACCAGCCGCACGCCATTGAAACTTCCTGGTACAACACCTGGGAGTCCGAGAATTATTTCGCTCCGCAAGGCGCGGGCGATTCCTACACCATCATGATCCCGCCGCCGAACGTCACCGGCAGCCTGCACATGGGCCATGGCTTCAACAACGCGATCATGGACGCCCTGATCCGTTTCCGTCGCATGCAAGGCCGCAACACCTTGTGGCAGCCGGGCACCGACCACGCCGGTATCGCCACGCAAATGCTGGTGGAACGTCGCCTCGAAGCCCAGGGCCAGAATCGCCATGACTTGGGTCGGGAAAAATTCCTCGAGAAAGTCTGGGAATGGAAAGACGAATCCGGCGGCAACATCAGCCGTCAGATTCGTCGCCTCGGCTCGTCCGTCGACTGGAGCCGCGAGCGCTTCACCATGGACGACGGCCTGTCCGAAGCGGTCAAGGAAGCCTTCGTGCGCCTGCATGAAGACGGGCTGATCTATCGCGGCAAGCGCCTGGTCAACTGGGACACCAAGTTGCACACGGCGATTTCCGACCTCGAAGTGGAGAACCACGACGAGAAAGGTTTCCTGTGGAACCTGAAGTACCCGCTGGCCGACGGCGCCAAGACCGCCGAAGGCAAGGATTACCTGATCGTCGCCACCACGCGTCCGGAAACCATGCTGGGCGACTCCGCCGTAGCGGTGAACCCGAACGACGAGCGCTACCAGGCGCTGATCGGCCAGTTCGTCGAGCTGCCGCTGGTTGGCCGTCGCATCCCGATCATTGGCGACGACTATTGCGATCCTGAATTCGGCACCGGTTGCGTGAAAATCACCCCGGCCCACGATTTCAACGACTACGAAGTCGGCAAGCGCCACAACCTGCCGCTGTTGAACATCTTCGACAAGAACGCGAATGTCTTGCCGGCCGCCCAGGCATTCAACCTCGACGGCACCCTGAACGAAAGCGTCGACGGCCAGATCCCGGCCGAATACGCCGGCCTGGACCGTTTCGAAGCGCGCAAGCAGATCGTTGCTGCGTTCGACGCCGCCGGCCTGCTGGTCAGCGTTGACGACCATGGGCTGAAAGTCCCGAAAGGCGATCGCTCTGGCACCATCATCGAGCCGTGGCTGACCGACCAATGGTACGTGTCGACCAAGCCGCTGGCCGAGCCGGCGATTGCCGCCGTGGAAGACGGCCGCATCCAGTTCGTGCCCAAGCAATACGAAAACATGTACTTCTCGTGGATGCGCGACATCCAGGATTGGTGCATCAGCCGCCAACTGTGGTGGGGCCACCGCATCCCGGCCTGGTACGACGAGTCGGGCAAGGTCTACGTCGGTCGCGATGAAGCCGAAGTCCGCGCCAAGCACAACCTTGGCCCGGACGTAGCGCTGGCGCAGGACAACGACGTTCTCGACACCTGGTTCAGTTCGGGCCTGTGGACGTTCTCGACCCTGGGCTGGCCGCAACAGACCGAGTTCCTGAAGAAATTCCACTCCACCGACGTGCTCGTCACCGGCTTCGACATCATTTTCTTCTGGGTCGCCCGGATGATCATGCTGACCATGCACCTGGTGAAGAACGAGGACGGCACGCCGCAAGTGCCGTTCAAGACTGTCTACGTTCATGGCCTGGTGCGCGACGGCCAGGGCCAGAAGATGTCCAAGTCCAAGGGCAACGTCCTCGACCCGCTGGACATCATCGACGGCATTGACTTGGAAACCCTGGTGCAGAAACGCACCTCGGGCCTGATGCAGCCGAAACTGGCGAAGAAAATCGAGAAGGCCACCCGCGAAGAATTTGCCGAGGGCATCGCCAGCTACGGCACCGACGCTCTGCGGTTTACCTTCTGCTCGCTGGCATCCACCGGTCGCGACATCAAGTTCGACATGGGCCGCGTCGAAGGCTATCGCAACTTCTGCAACAAGATCTGGAACGCCGCGCGCTACGTGCTGGACAAGGGCGAAGACTGCGGCCAGAACGGCGAAGCCTACGAGCTGAGCCTGGCTGATCGCTGGATCATTTCGCAGTTACAACGTACCGAAGCCGAAGTGACCCGCCAGCTCGACCAGTTCCGTTTCGACCTGGCCGCACAAGCGCTGTACGAGTTCATCTGGAACCAGTATTGCGACTGGTACCTGGAACTGTCCAAGCCGGTACTGTGGGACGAAAACGCACCGGTCGAGCGCCAGCGCGGCACTCGTCGCACCCTGGTTCGCGTACTGGAAGTGGCCCTGCGCCTGGCGCATCCGTTCATGCCGTTCATCACCGAGGAAATCTGGCAGCGCGTCGCACCGCTGGCCGGTGCCCAGGGCAAGACGATCATGCTGCAACCGTGGCCGGTGGCCAACGAAAGCCGCATCGATCCGGCAGCCGAAGACGACATCGAGTGGCTGAAGACCTTCATGCTCGGCCTGCGAAACATCCGCGCCGAAATGAACATCGGCCCAGGCAAACCGCTGACCCTGTTCCTGAAAAACGCCAACGCCGAAGACCTGCGCCGTCTCAATGAGAACGAAGCGCTGCTCAAGAAGCTGGCGAAACTCGAATCGGTGACGGTACTGGCTGCGGGCGAAGAAGCACCGCTGTCGGCCACCGCCCTGGTTGGCGAGATGGAAGTGCTGGTGCCAATGGCCGGCCTGATCGACAAGGCCGCCGAACTGGCGCGCCTGGACAAGGAGATCCTGCGTCTGAAGGGCGAAGTCCAGCGCGTCGGCGGCAAGCTGTCGAACGCCGGCTTCGTCGACAAGGCACCGGCCGAAGTCATCGAGAAGGAGCGGGCCAAACTGGCCGAGGCCGAACAGGCCCTGGGCAAGCTGGCCGAGCAGCACGCGCGGATTGCCAGCCTGTAACGGTGGTTCGTGATTGAAAAGGGAGGCCCTGGTGGCCTCCTTTTTTTCTGCCTGTCCTTCCCCAAAAAAAGCGCCTCCCCCTGTGGGAGCAAGCCTGCTCGCGATTACGGTGGCAAAATTCAACATCAATGCAAGCTGATCCACCGCTTTCGCGAGCAGGCTCGCTCCCACACAGGTTCCCCCGCTCATTTGAATAGCGCAGTCATCAAGACCGCGCCGAATGTGGGACAATGCCCGCCACTTTTTGAGCCAGCCCTGAATCGACCCGCCATGACCGCCCCTCGCCCTCCCCGCCCTTCCCGCCAGAAGCCCAAGCCCGTCGCCGAGGCCAAAGCGCCGCGGGAGAAGGCCAGCCTGCATCCGCGCAATCGCCATCAGGGCCACTATGACTTTCCGGCGCTGATCAAGAGCACACCGGAACTGGCGAAGTTCGTGATCATCAATCCCTACGGCAAGGAAAGCATCGACTTTGCCAGCCCCGAGGCGGTGCGAGTGTTCAACCGGGCGCTGCTCAAGTCCTTCTATGGCATTGCCTATTGGGACATTCCCGCTGACTACCTGTGCCCTCCCGTGCCGGGGCGCGCCGACTACGTGCATTTTCTCGCCGACCTGCTCGCCAGCCACAATGAAGGCGAAATTCCTCGCGGCGCGGCGGTCAAGGTGCTGGACGTTGGCACCGGCGCCAACTGCGTTTATCCGCTGATCGGCTACAGCGATTACCGCTGGCACTTCCTGGGCTCGGAAATCGACCCGACGGCAATCGCGTCGGCCAAGGCCATCGTCCAGTCCAACGGCCTGAACAAAGCCATCCAGCTGCGCCAGCAACCCAACCGCAAGCACATCCTGTCGGGGCTTCTGGAAAGTACCGAACGGTTCGACCTGACGATGTGCAACCCGCCGTTCCACGCCTCCCTGGAGGAAGCCACCAAGGGCAGCCAGCGAAAATGGCGGGCACTGGGCAAGGCGGATCCGAAGCGCAAGTTGCCGGTCTTGAATTTCGGCGGCCAGGCGGCGGAGCTGTGGTGCGAGGGTGGCGAGGCGCGCTTCGTCACGCAGTTGATCAGTGAGAGCGCACAAATCGCCGGGCAAGTGCTGTGGTTCAGCACGCTGGTATCGAAGGCCTCGAACCTGCCGGCGATTCAAGCCGCGCTGAAAAAGGCCGGAGCGCTGCACAGCCAGGTGGTGGAAATGTCCCAGGGGCAGAAGCAGAGTCGGTTCGTGGCTTGGACCTTCCAGGACCAGGCGCAGCAACAAGCCTGGCGCCAGGCGCGCTGGGCTCGCAAGGACTGAACCTCCCTCAACACAGCCTGATGCGGTTCACTTAAGGTATCGACATTCCCGTGGCGAGGGAGCTTGCTCCCGCTGGGCTGCGTAGCGGCCCCAAAACCTGCCGAATACGCAGCATCAAACACACCGTACCCGCCGGAATACGACTGCTTCGCAGCCGAGCGGGAGCAAGCTCCCTCGCCACAGGTACGTCGTTTTTCTTGAGTGATCAGCATTACTCACCACTGGCCACTTTTTCAAGGCAACAAAAAACCGTGCCCGGATCGCTCCGCGGCACGGTTTTTCATAAAACGATCTTACTTGTTGACCGCGTCGGTCAGGCCTTTGGCCACAACCAGCTTGATCACTTTCTTGGCCGGGATTTCGATGGCTGCGCCAGTCGAAGGGTTGCGACCGGTACGGGCAGGACGCTCGGTGACTTTCAGCTTGCCAACACCAGGCAAGGTCAGTTCGCCGCCGTTTTCCAGCTGATCGGCAACCACTTGGCCCAGTTGGTCCAGCAGCGCACGCACGGTAGCTTTTGGTGCGTCTACAGATTCAGCCAAATCAGCGATCAGTTGGTCTTTAGTAAGAGCCATGTAGTGTTCCTTCCCTATCAAATTCATATGGATTGCAGAGTGCAGTGTCAGCCATCGAGCCGATCTATCTGATCAGCCGCCCTCGGTCATCACCACGACGGATCGGGGTAATAGATGCCGAAATCCGGGTTTGGTTCGACCTGACAAATGCTGAATGCACGCTTAACGCAGTGACTTCGCGTAAGACCGGGCAAAACTAGCACAACGCCTGTGAAATATCCGCCTCTACCTACCCATTTGGTCAGCTTTATTGCGCTAAATCGCTAAAAAAATGCTCGCCGGGTGTCAGACCGGTCTGAAAGGGCCTTCACCACGTTCCAAAACCAGTGATTGCGGTACACTGGGCCCTTTTTCGGGGAGCGCGCCCTCCCCTCTTTCATCAGCCGAGAAATCCATGCCGATCCGTCATTGCATCGTCCACCTGATCGACAAAAAACCCGACGGCACGCCCGCTGTGCTCCATGCCCGCGACTCCGAACTGGCGGAGTCCACGGCCATCGAGAACATGCTCGCCGACCTCAACGAGAGCTATAACGCCAAGCAAGGCAAGGCCTGGGGCTTCTTCCATGCCGAATCAGGGGCGCATCCGTTCAGCGGCTGGCTGAAGGAATACCTCGACGGCGGCAAGGACTTCACTGCGTTCAGTCGCGTGGCGGTGGAACACCTGCAAAAGCTGATGGAAGAATCCAACCTGTCGGTGGGCGGCCACGTGCTGTTCGCTCATTACCAGCAAGGCATGACCGACTACCTGGCGATCGCCCTGCTGCACCACAGCGAAGGCGTGGCCGTGACTGACGAGCTGGACGTGACCCCGTCGCGCCACCTGGACCTGGGCCAGTTGCACCTGGCGGCGCGGATCAACGTGTCGGAATGGCAGAACAACAAACAGTCCAGACAGTACATCTCGTTCATCAAGGGCAAGAACGGCAAGAAGGTTTCGGAGTACTTTCGCGACTTCATCGGTTGCCAGGAAGGCGTCGACGGCCCCGGCGAAACCCGCACCCTGCTCAAGGCTTTCAGCGACTTCGTCGAAAGCGAAGACCTGCCCGAAGACGACGCCCGGGAGAAAACCAAGACCCTGGTGGACTACGCCAGCAGCCAGGCCAAGCTCGGCGAGCCGATGGGCCTGGAAGAGCTCTCGGAGCTGATCGACGAAGAGCGCCCGAAAGCGTTCTACGATCACATCCGCAACAAGGACTACGGCCTGTCGCCGGAAATTCCGGCGGATAAACGCACCCTCAATCAGTTCCGCCGCTTCACCGGCCGCGCCGAAGGCTTGTCCATCAGCTTCGAAGCGCATCTGCTGGGCTCGAAGATCGAATACGACGAAGAGGCCGGCACGCTGATCATCAAGGGTTTACCGACCTCGCTGACCGATCAGCTCAAGCGGCGTAACTGATGCTCACCCGGGTACTGAAAAAGTGCCTGCTGGTTCTGCTGGTGGTGGTCGCGTACCAGAACTGGGGCAGGATCGAGCGGGTGTTCAATCCGTCACAAATGGTTTCGGAACAGGTTCGCAGCAACGCCCGCGTCGTGCTGTACGCCACCGACTGGTGCGGCTACTGCAAGGCAACCCGACGATTCCTGGACGAGAAAGGCGTGCCGTTTCGCGAGTTCGATATTGAAAAGGACGCCGAAGCGCGCAAGGCCTACGAGGCGCTGGGCGGCCGGGGGATTCCGATCCTGGATGTGAACGGCACGTTGATTCGTGGGTATGAGCCGGAGAATATTCTCAAGGCATTAGCCGCGATATAAATCCACCGGGCCAGCAGTGATGTCGGCCCCGCCCCCCTTTCGCGAGCAGGCTCGCTCCCACAGTGATTGCGGCAAACAATCCAATACCCACCACAGATCCATGTGGGAGCGAGCCTGCTCGCGAAAGCGGAAGCCCAGTCACCACCTCAGCAAAAATCAGACCGCCTCGAGGCGAAACCCGAACCGCGGAAAGTGCACATGCACCACCCCGCCACGCTCGTCCTGACGACGCAGAATCAATTCTTCGCTACCGGCAAACAACAACTCCCCAACCACCGGATCGACACCGTAATCCGTCGCCGCGATGCTCACCCGCTGCCCCGCCACAAACCCGTTCGGCTCCTCGAATGACTCATCCGGCAGCGCCGCCGGCGTCGCATTGCGAGCCACCTCCAGGGCTTCTTCGGAACTCATCTGGCTCGACGCACCGTGGCCGAAACCCAACACCCGCGCCAGCCACGCCGATACCGCAGGGTGAGCATCCACCAAAGGTGAAGTGACAGGCGTGCCCTTGAGGAACCACAGCGGATGCGCCATGGCAAAGTCGGCAATCGACGGATCGCCTAGCAGGAAGTCGCCGTCTTCACGCTGCAACTGCTGCTCCAGGCGCGCCATGATCACAGGCCATTGATGCTTGGCCTGCTCGGCGGACAGACGCGTGGCCGTGCCGCCACTGAACAGCCCGGCACGGTCGCTGATGAACGCCTTGATCGCCTCGGGCGGCAACTTGGCAAAACGCACCGCCACCGATTCCGGCTGGAATACCAGGCTTACCGCATGCTGAAACACCACCGAATCCGCCCATGCGGCAAAGGACGCAGCGATCATTTCCCGGCCCTCGGGAAACAGCGCCGGCGAGGCTTTCTCCTGCTCCAGCCGCCGGGCTATCAACGCCGTGTCGCAGTAGATGTCAGCGCCGATCTGCAACACCGGCGTCTTGCGGTAACCACCGGTCAAGGCCGTCAGGTCCGGCTTGGGCATCATCGGCGGTATACCTACCGAACGCCAGGACAAGCCCTTGAAACCCAGCAACAGGCGGGCTTTCTCTGCGAATGGGGAAGTTGGGTAATGATGGAGGATCAGTTCAGACATGAGATTCGCCACTGCTGGGATGAAGTCTTGCAGCTTAGCGCGCCTGACGGGACCAGCCTACCGGCCTGATGAAGGCCTATCAGCCAGGCTGATGAAGCGACAGCGCACTGGCCACCAAGCATTCCTTGGCGCTTTTCTTGAGCTTCTTGATCAACCGCTCCTGCCGCAACGCCTCGCCCTTGTCACGGCAGGCCTCGGTATAGACCAGCGCGACCGCCGGGCTGGAGAGAAAGAAACGCGCGCCCTTGCCGCTCTGATGCTTGGCGAAACGCCGCACCGGGTCATCGCTGATGCCGCAGTACAGCGAGCCGTTGGCGGCGCGCACCAGATAGACGAACCAGGGCTTGGCCGGTTCGGGCGTGGCGGGGGCGGGGGCGGCGAGGCCGGGGGATGATTCGATGGTGGTCACGGAAATATTCAACAGCCGCGATGGTAACAAGCCGCGATCTTATCAGCGACTGGCCTGGAACGCCCGCAGGCCCTTGAGCGCCTGGGCGCGGACGGCGTTGCGCACCAGCGGTGTCCAGCCCAACAGCAGGCCTTTGGTGCCCAAGGCCTGGCGCGACCAGCGCCACAGGTCGAAATGATCGTGGTGCTCGCAGATCTTGCCGTCACGAAACACGAAGCGCGCCTGGATGTCGTTGACCACTGTATTGCCGGTCTGGCTGAACAGATAAGTCGCCACCCAATGGGCGCCGCCGGAACGTTCGTCGCTGCGCACGTTATCGAACGTCAGGGAAAAATCCTTGGCCCGCGTGGTGAGCATGCGCCACATGTCGCCGGCATCGCGCCCACGCAGTTCGCCGAAGGCCGGATCACTGAACACCACGTCGTCGGTGTAGCAGGCGCTCATGGCCTCGGCATCGAGGCGCTGGAACGCCTGGTAGAACCGGGTGATCAGGGCTGTGTGGGCATCGCTCATGGACGGACTCCGAAAATCGTTTCAGTAGGCCTGCACGATAATCTGCCGTCGCGTGGAACACTATCGTCATTCGCTTTGAAAATGATATCAGCGAAGCTCGCCGACTCTTTCGCTGACGACACCGACATACAACGCTCGGCCAGCGCCGAGGCCGGCGATAATCGCGCCCAGGCCAACCAGGCCAAAGATCCAGCCCAGGGCATTCCAGCCGCCGGTCAAGTCATGCACCACGCCGACCGCGAACGGCCCCAGTGACGCCAGCGTATAACCAAAACCCTGGGCCATGCCGGAGAGGTTGGCGGCCACATGGGCGTCGCGCGAGCGCAGCACGATCAGCGTCAGAGCCAGGGCGAATGTCGCGCCCTGCCCCAGGCCCAACAGGATCGCCCAGCCCCACAACCCTTCGATGGGCGCGTAAAGGCAGCCGAACAACCCGCCGAGCACCATCAGCATGACGATCACGATGGCCAGGCGCTGGTCTTTGCCGCGCGTTGCCAGCCAGGGCGCCGCGAGGGAGCTGACCAGTTGCACGATTACCGAGCCGGACAGCACCAGCCCCGCCTGGGTCGGGGTCAGCCCGCGACCGATGAGGATCGACGGCAACCAGCCGAACACTATGTAGGCCAGGGACGATTGCAGCCCCATGTACAAGGTCACCTGCCAGGCCAGGGGATCACGCAGCAACCCGCGGACACGATACGCCGCTTGATGCGCCCCGTGTTTCTGGCCCACTTGCGGCAGCCAGAACACTGCGGCCAGCAGGGCCGGCAGCATCCAGAAGCCCAAGCCCAGGGCCCAGTCATGGCCCAGGTGCTCGCTCAATGGCACCGTCGCGCCGGCCGCCATCGCCGCACCCAGGCACAGCGCCATGGTGTAGACACCGGTCATGGTGCCGGCCTGCCTGGCAAAGTCGCGCTTGACGATGCCCGGCAGCAACACACCGATCACACCGATACTGGCGCCGGCGAGGATACTGCCAGCGAACAGGCCGAACTGGCCGAACGAGCTGCGCAGGATGATTCCGCCTGCCAGCGTCAGCAGGATCCCGAGCACCACTCGCTCAGCGCCGAAGCGTCGCGCCAGCACTGGCGCCAATGGCGCGAACAGGCCCAGGCAGAGCACTGGCAGGGTCGTCAGCAGACCGGCCTGGGCAGCCGACAGGCCGAGGCTTTTCGACACGTCGCTGAGCAGCGGTGCCATGCTCGACAAGGCCGGGCGCAGGTTCAACGCGACCAGGATCAAGCCCAGCAGCAGCAACCAGGGCCGGCGCACCAGCGGGTGGCTCTGCTGGGCCTGCTCATCGTCCGCCTCGGCGTCGATCAGCAATTCTTCGAGTTCGGCGCCGCGTTTGTTCGGCGTTGCGGCAGTGCGGTCAAGCGGATCGCGGGACATGGAAAGCTCGGGTTCAGGGTTCATTGATCAACTGCCGGCAGAGGGCCTTGGCCCGCTCCGGATCCTGGCGTTCAACGGCTTCGAGGATTTCGATGTGCAGGTCGAACACGTGTTGATGACGGGGAATGATATTGAGGCTCTGGCGCAACTGAGCGCCGATCACGCTGGAGAAATAGCGATACAGCTCGCTCAGCGCGGGGTTGTGCGCAGCGTCTACCAGCAGGCGATGGAACACCAGGTCGCAGGCGATGTAGTGCTCCAGGTCGCCGTGATAATGCTCGCCGCTGGTTTTCAGCGCTTGGCGTAAGGCAAGCAAATCCTCCTCGGTGCGCCGTAGCGCCGCCAGGCCGATGGCCTCGACTTCGAGGATGTGCCGGGTTTCCCGGGCCTGCTCCAACGAACAACGAGATAGCGCCTTGAGCGTGTCCAGCGGGTCGACGACCG
Organism: Pseudomonas sp. R3-56; assembly: GCF_051132075.1. Lineage (NCBI taxonomy): Bacteria > Pseudomonadati > Pseudomonadota > Gammaproteobacteria > Pseudomonadales > Pseudomonadaceae > Pseudomonas > Pseudomonas sp. R3-56. The sequence goes on from NZ_CP071657.1 coordinate 5,013,305, forward strand.
CACGCACGTAGCTGCCGTCGCCCTGACGAATCTCGATCAATCCGGAAAACGCCAACACGCGCATGGCTTCGCGCACCGTGTTGCGGCTGATGCCTAGCTCGGCGACCAATTCCGGCTCGGTAGGCAGGCGCTGGCCGACAGCCCACACGCCGTCGCTGATGCGTTGGCGCAGTTGCTCCAGGGCTTGATCGACCAGGGAGCGCTTTATTAGCGGGGACATTTCTGACATGGGGCTCGCCTTTTCATCCAATCATGGGATGAATTTTCTGACATGTTAGTCAGCTTCGCGTAGGACGGCAACCGCCTACGTTTTATTGGAGGCAAAGAATCCGAATTTTCGATTAGTCAGATTTACCCTTTATGGGTAATCATTGAGACAAGGCAAACGGCTTCTTATGGAAAAGAGCACACCCCATTACGACCTGACAGTGGTCAAGGCCGAGGTTCACAGGTTGGGAAGCAAGGCGTTCACATTGAACGCCCGCGAAGGCGGACGAAGGATGATGTTGAGTTTCGCCCGGATGCTGCGGATCGTTCACCTGTTGGAATACAGGATGCTGCATAAATCGATGACCAAGTATGCCGATCACCGAATCTGGCAAGACGTCTATCACACAACATTTCAGGATCGGGAGATTTACATCAAGGTGACTTACCGCCCCGGCGGTGGGCATCCGGTGGTCTCCTTCAAGGAGAAAAACCAATGAAACCCCAGCAATGTGTCAGCTGCGGCAGCATCGACGCGATGCATCACTTCAAAGGCCGTAGCTTTACGGTCGACTACAGGCAGGTGACTCGGCAAGTACACGATATTGCCGGATGGGAATGCCGGATCTGCGGTGAAATCGAATTCGATCACGACACTGACAGCGCCGAACGTTACTCCAGGGCCAGCGACCAATTGCTGGAAGATTACGCGCTGGCGACAGGTGCGGAAATCAAACGCATCCGCCGCAAACTGCACCTCACGCAAAAAGACGCGGTGAAGCTGCTATCCGGAGGCGGGCATAACGCGTTTTCCCGTTATGAACGCGGCGAAGTTACCCCGGCTCAGTCGTTATTCGTGCTGATGCGCCTGCTTGATCGGCATCCGCACCTGATGGCTGAAGTCCACTCGCTGAGCGACGAAGCCCATTTGCAGCAACTGTTGTCGGGTCGCCATCCGGAACATGACACGGCGGATCTCTGACCCGAAAAAAAACAAACCCGGACAAGTCCGGGTCTATTTTCACTGCCTAAGATCGGATCAATGCAGGATCTGGCTCAGGAACAACTTCGTACGGTCATTCTGCGGGTTGTCGAAGAAGTCATTCGGCGCAGCCTGTTCAACAATTTCGCCTTTGTCCATGAAGATCACGCGGTTGGCCACGGTGCGGGCGAAGCCCATCTCGTGGGTCACGCACAGCATGGTCATGCCGTCTTCGGCCAGGCCGATCATGGTGTCCAGAACCTCTTTCACCATTTCCGGGTCAAGGGCCGAGGTCGGTTCGTCGAACAGCATGATCTTCGGCTTCATGCACAGGGCACGGGCGATCGCCACGCGCTGTTGCTGGCCGCCAGAGAGCTGGCCCGGGTACTTGTGCGCCTGTTCCGGAATGCGTACGCGCTCCAGATAATGCATGGCGATTTCCTCGGCCTTGCGCTTGGGCATCTTGCGCACCCACATTGGCGCCAGGGTGCAGTTCTGCAGGATGGTCAGGTGCGGGAACAGGTTGAAGTGCTGGAACACCATGCCGACTTCGCGGCGGATCGCTTCGATCTGCTTGAGGTCGTTGGTCAGCTCGACACCGTCGACCACGATGCGGCCCTGCTGGTGTTCTTCCAGGCGATTGAGGCAGCGGATGGTGGTGGACTTGCCGGAACCCGAAGGGCCGCACAGGACGATACGCTCGCCCTGCTTGACGTTCAGGTTGATGTCTTTCAACACGTGGAACTGGCCGTACCACTTGTTTACGCCCTGCATCTGAATAATGCCTTCAGGGCTCACAGGCTGTTTGATCGCTTCACTCATGAGTCAACTCCTAACGCTTGTGGCCAGTGTCCAGCTTGCGTTCCAAATGCATGGAATAGCGGGACATACCAAAACAGAAAATCCAGAACACCAGGGCGGCGAATACATAGCCTTCGGTGGCCATGCCCAGCCATTTTGGGTCGGCGGCAGCTTGTTTCACGCTGTTGAGCAAGTCGAACAGGCCGATGATGATCACCAGGCTCGTGTCCTTGAACAATGCGATGAAGGTGTTGACGATCCCCGGGATCACCATCTTCAGGGCCTGCGGAAGAATCACCAGGCCCATGCTGCGCCAATAGCCCAGGCCCATCGCCGCGGCCGCTTCGTATTGCCCCTTCGGAATCGCTTGCAGACCGCCACGCACCACTTCGGCCACGTAGGCCGACTGGAACAGGATCACGCCGATCAGCGCCCGCAGCAGCTTGTCGAAGTTCATGCCCTCAGGCAGAAACAACGGCAGCATCACCGAGGACATGAACAGCACCGTGATCAACGGCACGCCGCGCCAGAACTCGATGAAGGTCACGCAGACCACGCGGATCGCCGGCATGTTCGAGCGCCGGCCCAGGGCCAGGACGATGCCCAGCGGCAGAGCACCGACGATACCGACGGTGGCGATCACCAACGTCAGCATCAGGCCGCCCCACTGGCTGGTCGCCACGGTATCCAGACCGAAAACGCCACCGTGCAGCAGGCACCAGGCAATGATCGGGTACAGCACCAGGAAGCTGAGGCCGTAGATCGCCTTGCGCGGGAAGCGCGAGATGAACAGCGGCGCCACGCCAAGCACTGCCGCCCACACCGTCAGGTCTACGCGCCAGCGCAGGCCTGTCGGGTAATAGCCGTACATGAACTGGCCGAAACGCTGTTGGATGAACACCCAGCAGGCGCCTTCCTTGGTGCAGTCGGCCTGGGTGGTGCCGACCCAGTTGGCATCGAGGATAGCCCAACCGAGGATCGGTGGGACTATCAGGTAGATCAGGTAGAACGCGAACAACGTCAGCAGCGTGTTGAGCCAGCTGGAGAACATGTTTGCGCGCATCCATGCCACCGGCCCGAACACTTTGCTCGGTGGCGGCATATCAGGTTTGAAAGTATGGGATGTCATGCGCTTTTCCTCACCGCTCGATCAGCGCAATGCGCTTGTTGTACCAGTTCATCAGCAAGGAAATGCTGATACTGATCGCCAGGTACACGCTCATGGTGATCGCGATCACCTCGATGGCCTGACCGGTCTGGTTCAACACCGTGCCGGCAAACAGCGAAACCATTTCCGGATAACCGATACCGGCCGCCAGCGAAGAGTTCTTCGCCAGGTTCAAGTATTGGCTGGTCAGCGGCGGGATGATCACGCGCAGGGCTTGCGGGATGATCACCTTGCGCAGGGTCGGACCGTTGCGCAGGCCCAGCGAGTGAGCCGCCTCGGTCTGGCCATGGCTGACCGACTTGATGCCCGAACGCACGATCTCGGCGATGAACGCCGCGGTGTACACCGTCAGCGCCAGGGTCAAGGCCAGCAGTTCCGGGATCAGTACCCAGCCACCGACAAAGTTGAACCCCTTGAGCTGCGGCATTTCCCAATGCACGGGCGCGCCGAAGATCAGTGCGCACAACGCCGGGATCACCAGGAACAGCGCCAGGCCCACCCAGAATTTATGGAACGGCTCGCCGGTCGCTTCGAAACGCTTGTTGGCCCAGCGGGTCATCAGCGCGATGGCGACGATCGCCAGCGCGACACTGGCCACGAACGGCCAGAACCCTTCCGCCACCAGCGCCGCCGGCATGTTCAGGCCACGGCTGCTGACGAAGAAGGTGTCGCCGAAGTTGTGGGCAGCCCGTGGTCCCGGCATCGTCAGGAATACCGCGAAGTACCAGAACAGGATCTGCAACAGCGGTGGGATGTTACGAAAGACCTCCACGTAGACGGTCGCCAGCTTGGAGATTATCCAATTCTTCGACAAGCGTGCGACGCCGATGATGAACCCCAGGATGGTCGCCAGAATCACGCCAATGAAGGTCACCAGGAGGGTGTTGAGCAAACCGATGACAAAGACGCGGGCATAACTGTCCGCTTCGGTGTAGTCGATCAGGTGTTGGGCGATGCCGAAACCGGCACTGCGCTCCAGAAAGCCGAAACCGGACGTGATGCCCCGGTGTTCCAGGTTGGTCTGTGTGTTATCGAACAGAAACCAGCCCAGCGAAATAACCGCCACGATGGTGACGATCTGAAATACCCACGCACGCACTCGTGGATCGCTGAGGCTGAGCCTCTGCTTAGGTGCGCCGATTGAATTTTGCATGAAGTGCCCCGCAAAGAATGGAACAGAACATCACCCGGTGGTTGGCCCACCGGGTGATAGAACCATCAGCGCACTGGTGGTGCGTATTGGATGCCGCCTGCGTTCCACAGAGCGTTCAGACCGCGATCGATCTGCAGCGGGGTGTCCTTGCCGAGGTTGCGCTCGAACATTTCACCGTAGTTGCCGACTTGCTTGACGATCTGCACGACCCAGTCTTTCGGCAGCTTCAGGTCTTTACCGTATTCACCGTCAGCGCCCAGCATACGAGCGACGTCCGGGTTCTTGGTGGACTTGGCTTCAGCTTCAACGTTCTTCGAAGTCACGCCTGCTTCTTCGGCATTGAGCATGGCGAAGCCAGTCCAACGCACGATGGCCAGCCACTCGTCGTCGCCGTTACGCACGACCGGGCCCAGTGGCTCCTTGGAGATGGTTTCCGGCAGGACCACGTAGTCCTTCGGCGAAGCCAGCTTGCTGCGCTGGGCGAACAGTTGGGACTTGTCGGAGGTCAGCACGTCGCAACGACCGGATTCCAGCGACTTGGCGCTTTCATCGGAGGTGTCGAAAGTGATCGGGGTGTACTTCAGGCCGTTGGCGCGGAAGTAGTCGGACACGTTCAGCTCGGTGGTGGTACCGGCCTGGATGCAGATGGTTGCACCGTCCAGTTCCTTGGCGCTCTTGACGCCCAATTTGCTGTTGGCCAGGAAGCCGATGCCGTCGTAGTAGGTAATGAAGCCCGGGAATTTCAAGCCCATGCCCGCATCACGGGAGCTGGTCATGGTGGAGTTGCGCGACAGCACGTCGATTTCGCCGGATTGCAGCGCGGTGAAGCGCTCCTTGGCGTTCAACTGGCTGAACTTGACCTTGGTCGCATCGCCAAACACCGCAGCGGCCACGGCACGGCAGAAGTCAGCGTCGATACCCACGATCTTGCCGGTGGAATCAGGCACCGAGAAACCCGGCAGGCCATCACTTACACCACATTGCACAAAACCTTTCTTCTGCACGGCATCCAGGGTTGCACCCGCCTGAGCGAACCCGCTGACACCGAGAACTGCTGCTGCAGTCACGACTGCCAGGGTGGATTTCAGTAACTTCATTCAAACCTCCAGTTTTGCTCTTGTTGTGTCGGAGCTGGGACCCTGTCGCACCCTTTTGAGGCATTGCCGACCCTTGTTGGCTTTTTTTAGGGTCAACCGACGTCTGGGCCTTCGCTATGAGTCTAATAAATGAGAGCGGCTATAAACGGCGCCTTACTCACTTCTCACCAATCGGCCGAACGGGCTGTAGCCCTTCACGTTCGCGAAGCCCGTAGCGGCTATTGGCGAACATCCATCACCGGATTTCTGATATCCCATGCGTCGCGTCGAGCTGATAGTGTTACCGCGCTGCGTAAGAATCATCATTCGGCTAAACCAATAGCAAAGCCCGTACCACACCGCTGCGCTTGTCCGTTACTGGCGACGTCAAGACAAAAACTTGTAGCATTGCGACATCTAATTAACTGAGGCACCAGGCGCGCACCGCAATCAGGCACTGATTGAGCGCACCCGCACATTTTTGGAGCACACCATGACCGACCCCTTGATTCTCGAGCCCTCCAGCACCGCCGATGCGTGCGTTATCTGGCTCCACGGCCTGGGCGCCGATCGCTACGACTTCATGCCGGTCGCCGAAATGCTGCAGCAAAGCCTGCTGACTACGCGCTTCGTATTGCCCCAGGCGCCGACGCAACCGGTGACCATCAATGGTGGCTACGCCATGCCCAGCTGGTATGACATTCGGGCCTTGAGCCCGGCGCGGGCGATCGACGAGCAACAACTGGACGCCTCGGCGCAACGGGTCATCGACCTGATGGAAACCCAGCGAGCCAGCGGAATAGACGCCTCGCGGATTTTCCTGGCAGGTTTTTCCCAAGGCGGAGCAGTGGTTTATCACACGGCATTCGTCAAGTGGCAGGGACCGCTGGGCGGCGTGATTGCGCTGTCCACTTATGCGCCAACTTTCGGCGAAGAACTGCAGTTGTCGGCCAGCCAGCAACGCATTCCGGTACTGGCGCTGCACGGACAGTACGACGAAGTGGTACTCAACCCGATGGGCCGGACCGCCAAAGAGTATCTGAAGCAGCATGGTGTCACCGTGACATGGCAAGAATACCCAATGGGCCACGAAGTGTTACCCGAGGAGATTCGCGACATCGGTACCTGGCTGGCGGAACGCTTGCGCTAAGAGGCAGATAGCCACGCCAGCGCTTTGATGATCACACTACGCCGCGCCCGTTTCTTGCATTACACTGGCCGGCGTACATTCCTTAACCAACCGATGAGATGACCGTGCTCAAAGCACTCAAGAAGATGTTCGGTAAAAGCGAGGCCGAGCAACTCGCGCCTGAAGCCAGCGCCCCCGTCCACGGCGCGAGCCGCACCGATGCGCACCAACCACGTCGGACCGCCCCCGTTGCGGACGCAAAACTATCGCCTTCGACCGCATCCGTTGCGCAACCTGTGGTGGCATCCGAGCCGGAAAAACCACGCAGCGAAGCCCCCAAGCCACGTCGCGAGCGCGCACCCAAACCGCCGGTCGTTGCCTGGAAGCTCGAAGACTTCGTCGTAGAACCCCAGGAAGGCAAAACCCGCTTCCACGATTTCAAGCTCGCCCCCGAGCTGATGCATGCCATCCAGGACCTGGGCTTCCCGTACTGCACGCCGATCCAGGCGCAAGTGCTGGGCTATACCCTCGCCGGCAAGGACGCCATCGGTCGTGCCCAGACCGGCACCGGCAAGACCGCCGCGTTCCTGATTTCGATCATCACCCAGTTGCTCCAGACCCCGCCCCCCAAGGAACGCTACATGGGCGAGCCGCGGGCGCTGATCATCGCGCCAACCCGTGAGCTGGTGGTGCAGATCGCCAAGGATGCCGCCGACCTGACCAAGTACACCGGCCTGAACGTGATGACGTTCGTCGGCGGCATGGATTTCGACAAGCAGCTCAAGCACCTCGAGGCCCGCCACTGCGACATCCTCGTGGCGACGCCGGGCCGCCTGCTGGACTTCAACCAGCGCGGCGACGTGCACCTGGACATGGTCGAAGTGATGGTGCTCGACGAGGCCGACCGAATGCTCGACATGGGCTTCATCCCCCAGGTACGCCAGATCATTCGCCAGACCCCGCCGAAAAACGAACGCCAGACATTGCTGTTTTCCGCCACCTTCACCGAAGACGTGATGAACCTGGCCAAGCAATGGACCACCGATCCTGCAATCGTCGAGATCGAAGCCGAAAACGTCGCCAGTGAAAATGTCGAACAGCACATCTATGCGGTCGCCGGTGCCGACAAGTACAAACTGCTCTACAACCTGGTCAACGACAACGGTTGGGAGCGGGTGATGGTCTTCGCCAACCGCAAGGACGAAGTGCGCCGCATCGAAGAACGCCTGGTGCGCGATGGCGTCAACGCCGCGCAACTGTCGGGCGACGTGCCGCAGCACAAGCGCATCAAGACACTTGAAGGTTTCCGCGAAGGCAAGATCCGCGTGCTGGTCGCCACCGACGTGGCCGGTCGCGGCATTCACATCGACGGCATCAGCCACGTGATCAATTTCACCCTGCCGGAAGTGCCGGACGACTACGTGCACCGTATCGGCCGCACCGGTCGTGCCGGGGCCGCCGGGGTTTCGATCAGCTTCGCCGGCGAGGATGATTCCTACCAGTTACCCTCGATCGAGGCACTGCTGGGCCGCAAGATCAGTTGCGAGATGCCGCCGACTCATCTGTTGCGGCCGGTCGAGCGCAAGCGACCTTAACCGTCTTCACAGTACCGAAAGCGCAGCCCAACCAGGCTGCGCTTTTTTTCGTCTTGGATACCCTGATAGTTCAGCAGGTTGCCTACCGCTTCCAGCGATCCGCCGCCGCATGATCACTGTCCCGCCCCTCGACCCAACGCGGGCCGTCGGCGGTATTTTCCTTTTTCCAGAACGGTGCGCGGGTCTTCAGGTAGTCCATGACAAAGGCGCAGGCCTCAAATGCCGCCTGGCGATGGGCGCTGGCAGCGCCGACAAAAACGATCGGCTCACCCGGTTCCAGGGCGCCGATGCGGTGCAATACCTCAAGCTTGAGCAGCGGCCAGCGCTGCTCGGCCTCGGTGGCGATCTTGCCCAGGGCTTTTTCGGTCATGCCCGGATAATGCTCGAGAAACATCCCGGACACATCGAGGCCGTCATTGAAGTCGCGCACGTAGCCGACAAAACTCACCACGGCGCCGACGCCGACATTTGCTGCCTGCATCGCATTGACCTCGGCCCCCGGGTCGAACGGCTCGGCCTGCACCCGAATCGCCATGGCTCAGCCTCCGGTCACGGTGGGAAAGAAGGCCACTTCGTCGCCGTCCGCCAGCGGTTCATCGAGCTGGCACAGGTCTTCGTTGCGGGCGCACATCAGGTTCTGCTCTCGCAGCACCTCGGCTCCGTCACGCTGAGCGAGCAATGCGCGCACATCGTCAACCGTGGCGAAAACGCCCTCCACTTTCAGCGAATCCACGCCGAGCGCTTCGCGATAACGGGCAAAGAACTTCACGGTGATGTTCATGGCGCATCCGCCTGGAAGTGGCCGCTCTTGCCGCCGAGTTTTTCCAGCACACGCACGCCCTCGATGGTCATGCCCCGGTCTACGGCCTTGCACATGTCGTAGAGGGTGAGCGCGGCGACGCTGGCGGCGGTGAGCGCCTCCATCTCGACACCGGTCTGTCCCGACAGCTTGCAGCGGGCCACGATGCGCACGCGATCCTCGCCTTCGGCGGTCAGTTCGACCTTGACGCTGGTGAGCATGAGCGGATGGCAGAGCGGGATCAGGTCGCTGGTTTTTTTCGCCGCCTGGATACCGGCAATGCGCGCGACGGCGAACACATCGCCCTTGGGATGGCCGCCGCTGACGATCATTTGCAGAGTATCGGGCAGCATGCGCACAAAGGCTTCGGCGGTGGCTTCGCGGAACGTCACGGCCTTGTCGGTCACGTCGACCATGTTGGCGCGACCTTGGGAATCGAGATGGGTCAGCACAGGGTAACTCCTGATCAGGAGCGTCGATTGTAAACCTGTGAGTCAAATTCCGGCAGGGTTGATTGTCGTACCCAAAATTGGACAAACCCAGCAGATCGCTTGTGGGAGCGAGCCTGCTCGCGAAGGCGGTGTATCAGATAAGAATATTTGGCTGACATACTGCATTCGCGAGCAGGCTCGCTCCCACAGGGTCATGTGGTGCATGGAAGAACCGGGCGACCTTGATGGCCGCCCGGTTCGCTTGAGTTACAGATGAGATTCGGCGTATTCGGCCAGGATCGAGCGCGGCACGCCCTGCAGGGTGATGTGGACGCCGTTGGGGAAGTCCTTGAAGCGTTCGGTCAGGTAGGTCAGCCCGGAGCTGGTCGCGGACAGGTAAGGGGTGTCGATCTGCGCCAGGTTACCCAGGCACACCACTTTGGAACCGGCGCCGGCACGGGTGATGATGGTTTTCATCTGGTGCGGGGTCAGGTTCTGGCATTCGTCGATCAGGATCAGGCTCTGCTGGAAGCTGCGGCCTCGGATGTAGTTGAGGGATTTGAACTGCAATGGCACTTTGCTGAGGATGTAGTCGACGCTGCCATGGGTGCTCTCGTCATCCATGTGCAAGGCTTCGAGGTTGTCGGTAATTGCACCCAGCCACGGCTCCATTTTTTCCGCTTCGGTACCGGGCAGGAAGCCGATTTCCTGGTCCAGGCCCTGCACGCTGCGAGTGGCGATGATGCGCCGGTAGCGCTTGCTGACCATGGTCTGTTCGATGGCGGCGGCGAGGGCCAGGATGGTCTTGCCGGAACCGGCGGCGCCGGACAGGTTGACCAGGTGGATGTCCGGGTCGAGCAAGGCGAACAGCGCCAGGCTCTGGTAGATGTCGCGAGGCTTGAGGCCCCACGCCTCCTGATGCAGCAGGGGTTCCTGGTGCAGGTCGAGGATCAGCAGCTTGTCGACCTGGATTTCCTTGATCCAGCCGACGAATCCTTGTTCATCGATAATGAATTCGTTGATGTGCACCGCCGGCAGGTTGTCGATCAGTTGCACCTGGTGCCAGGTGCGCCCATGGTCCTGGCGGGTCTCGACCTTGCTCACGCGGTCCCAGAAGGAGCCGGTCATGGTGTGGTAGCCGTTGGGCAACAGCGATACGTCGTCGACCAGTTGGTCGGTGCTGTAGTCCTCCGCCGCGATCCCGCAGGCGCGGGCCTTGAGGCGCATGTTGATGTCTTTGGTCACCAGCACCACGGCTTGTTCCTTGTTGCGCGCGTGCAGGTCGATCAGCTGGTTGATGATGATGTTGTCGTTCAGGTGTTCTGGCAGCACCAGGTTGGGTTCGGTGCGTTTGCTCATCAGGATCGAGAGCAGGCCCTTGGGGCCGCTCTTGCCGCGCTGGATCGGCACCCCCAGTTCAACGTCTTCTGGAGAGGCATCGCCCAGGGTCTTGTCGATCAGGCGGATCGCCTGGCGACATTCGGCCGCTACGCTGTGATGGCCACTCTTGAGCTTGTCCAGCTCTTCAAGGACGGTCATCGGCAGGGCAACATGGTGTTCTTCGAAATTCAGCAGCGCGTTTGGATCGTGGATCAATACGTTGGTATCGAGTACATACAGGATTGGCTGGTTGGAGGAAGGGCTACGTCCGTGGTCATCCATACTCGGTCACCTTTGTGGGGGCCATTCGACGCAATACCGTGACAGTGCTGCGCCTCGAGGTAGCCACCGAATTCACCCGCGAGGATTTCGGGTGAACTGCACACAATCTGGGTCTTGGAAGACGCCACCTGTGTTGCAGGTTTCGGCGGTCTGACTTCTTGATACTCCAAAAACGATGACAGGAAAAAGCACTTTGACGCTTTTTTGAAGTTTATTTTTCAGAGTGACGAATAACCCTTGGCGTAGTGCCCCGGCGCCGTTAAAGTCGGAAGTCCGGTCGCCCTGAATGCGCGCCCCGATTCCCGCCCCGCCCAATGTTTACGGGACTTTTGCCTTTTTTCAGCGAAACGCGTCCTGACACTCTTCCCAGCCGATCCCGCTTTGCGCCGTTTGCGTAACGAGCCAGGGCAGCGCCGTTTTCACCGCGTCCTGCTTGGCGTTGAAGTTGATGACCCCGTGGCGCCACAACAGCATCAGCGTCAGCGCGCGCTGGGCACTCTGCTCGGGCTTGAGGCGGTTGGTGCTGTCCTGGGGATCGATATCCCATAGCGCCACTTGCAGTCCCTGGTTCCTGAAGAATGCCTGGGCATCGCCTCGACGCTGGCCCTGTGGCGGACGGAACAAGGGCACGTAATTCTCCGGCAGCCGGCCCTTGACCAGGTCAACGCTGCGCCGTACCGAGTCCTGCCAGTCCTGCCAATGGCTGTGGGAGCGGAACTCCCAGCCCTGCACCCCGACGCATTGCCCAGCAAACAGAGTCTGGAGATCATTTGCCGAGCCGTCTGTCAGACGCGCCTGGATGTCCTTGCCCAGCACAAAAAAAGTGCCGTTCATGTTCGACTTGCGCAGGTACTCGGTCAGCCAGGGCGTGTGGTCCGGCGCGACGTTGGCAGCGCTGTCGAAGGTCAGCAAGAACAGTCGGTCATTCATCTGCTCACCGTTGCGCTCGTAATCGCCGAAACGCTCGACTTCGCTGCTGACCTGGGGAAACAGCGCAGCCTTGCGCAGCAGCTCGTCGCGGTATTGCGTATGAAAGATCCGGCTCGGCTCGGCCCACTTGATGTAATAGGAATTGTCGTCGAGCCGGAACCGGGCCGCTTCTTCGCGCAGGGTCGCCATGTCCTCGACCAGGTAGCAGAAGGAGGCATCCAGCGTGCAACTGCGCTGGGCGAAGTTGTAGCTCGAAAGCAGGCGCTGCCACAGCCGTGTGCGCAAGGCGTTCACTGCGACCATATTGACCGAGCGCAGCCCCAGGTATTGCTTGAGGGCTATTTCGTCCATGGCATCGGCATCCAGCAATACCCGGGCGAACATCAGGACCTCGGCCCGCGAAGCCACATCGAACAGCGTCGGGCTGGTGAGCTGTTCAGGCCAGGTGCTGCGGTCCAGGGTAGCGACATCGTTGGGCGCAGCGAAAGCGCCGAGGCTCAACAACCAGGCCGACAGTAAAAGGACGATACGCAAAAGGGATGCTCCATAACGAACCCGCGCGGGATGATAGCTGATCCAGAAGCAGTCCCCTATGGCGCACGAAGCTTTATGGCGAGGGGATTTATCCCCGTTGGGGTGCGAAGCAGCCCTGAGAAATCTGCAGCCTGGAACATCTTTTTGGACTGCTGCGCAGTCCAGCGGGGATAAGCCCCTCGCCACAATGTGCACCCGACGAGAGTGTGACGGTTCGCATCGCCACCCATCCCCTATCACCTCAATAGCTGGAGTCCACCCGGACAACCCCCTAGAATCGCCGCACCCTTAAAGGAGACGTTTGCATGCTGATGGTGATTTCCCCCGCCAAGACCCTCGATTACGAAACACCGCCGGCCACCGAGCGTTTTACCCAGCCGCAGTACCTGGATCACTCCCAAGAGCTGATTGAACAATTGCGCGAATTCTCGCCGGCGCAGATCAGCGAGTTGATGCACGTCTCCGACAAGATCGGCGGCCTCAATGCCGCGCGATTCGGCAGCTGGAACCCGGCGTTTACCCCGGCCAATGCCAAACAGGCGCTGCTGGCGTTCAAGGGCGATGTGTACACCGGCCTCGACGCGCAAAGCCTCGGTGAAGCCGATTTCGACTACGCCCAACAGCACCTGCGCATGCTCTCCGGCCTCTACGGTCTGCTGCGTCCGCTGGACTTGATGCAACCCTATCGCCTGGAGATGGGCACGAAGCTGGCCAATGCCCGGGGCAAGGACCTTTATGCATTCTGGGGCACCCGCATCAGCGAATGGCTGAACGAAGCCTTGGCCGATCAGGGCGACGACGTACTGTTGAACCTGGCTTCCAATGAATATTTCTCGGCGGTCAAGCGCAGTGCACTGAAAGCCCGCGTCATCGATGCCGAGTTCAAGGATCTGAAGAACGGCCAATACAAGATCATCAGTTTCTACGCCAAGAAAGCCCGGGGCTTGATGAGCCGGTTTGTCATCGAGCAGCGCATCAACGATCCCGTGCAACTCAAACACTTCGATGTACAGGGCTATCGTTACAACCGCGAACAATCTTCCCCGAACAAGTTGGTCTTTTTGCGCGACCACGCCCCGCAATAACGCAACACCGGTTTTGGGCCCCGATAAGGGGCCTCGATCATCCCGCTATATGTCATCCCACTTCCCCACCGCACTTGACACTTTCTTGGCGTCAACAAAACAAACACCCCCTGCTCTAACTTTTCTTTCACTCGACAAATGTCAGATTTTTCCGTAGTGGCACGGAAATTTTTCATCAGTAGTGGCACAAAACTATCTCCCCCCGCCAACTCCCCGAAACTAAAGGGCAAAAGCACGCGTGCTATCAATTTGAGAGCAGTGCCATCTAGGCAGATATTTCGAAAAATTTCGAAAATGGCGATGAGCGGATCGGAACTATGTGAAATTGCACGGCTCATACCACCCGTAACGATTCTCGCCGAGCGTGTACGAGATAACTTACGTGGCACGTCGTCCGAAGTAACCGAGTTGTCACGACAACTTAGCGAAACGGTCGTCTAATTGGATCCACCCTTAAAAGGACGGGAGATAAAGCACCATTTGTATCCCCTACAAGGCCAAGGCTGCGCCCCTATAACGTGCTCACCCGAGCACACAAGCTTCTGATTTTGTGGGCTTTTTGCCAGAAATCGGAAAGTGAACGACCGTTGCACGAACGTCCCGCCAACGAGGACTGGCTGCATAACAGGGCAGGTCATAACAACTAGGCCGCTTTGCGCACAACTTGAGTGCATTTATTTAGACACTCGGAACTTAGTATGCCTGCACACGGCACTGTGGCGCCTGCATTCCACACTTCCGAGTGCGCGATGACCGCTGAACACTTATTAACTCCGGCCATTTGATGGCGTGAAAACAGAGGTAAATGCGATGCGCATTAGCATATTTGGTTTGGGTTACGTCGGTGCAGTATGTGCCGGTTGCCTGTCTGCACGGGGCCATGATGTAGTTGGCGTAGATGTCGCCAAAGACAAGATCGACATGATCAACGCCGGTAAATCACCGATCGTTGAACCGGGCCTGGGCGAGCTATTGGCGCAAGGCATTCAAACGGGTCGCCTGCGCGGTACTACCAACTTCGCCGAAGCTATTCGTGATACTGACCTGTCGATGATTTGCGTCGGTACACCGAGCAAAAAGAACGGCGACCTGGAACTGAACTACATCGAAGCCGTGTGCCGCGAGATCGGTTTTGTCCTGCGTGACAAGACCACCCGTCACACCATCGTGGTTCGCAGTACCGTACTGCCGGGCACCGTGGCCAATGTGGTCATCCCGATCCTCGAAGACTGCTCCGGCAAGAAAGCCGGCGTCGATTTCGGCGTCGCGGTCAACCCTGAGTTCCTGCGTGAAAGCACCGCGATCAAGGACTACGACCAGCCGCCAATGACCGTCATCGGCGAGTTCGACAAAGCCTCGGGCGACGTCCTGCAATCGCTGTACGAAGAACTCGACGCACCGGTCATCCGCAAGGACATCGCTGTCGCCGAGATGATCAAGTACACCTGCAACGTCTGGCACGCCACCAAGGTGACCTTCGCCAACGAGATCGGCAACATCGCCAAGGCCGTCGGCGTCGATGGTCGTGAAGTGATGGACGTAGTCTGCCAGGACAAGGTCCTGAACCTGTCCCAGTACTACATGCGTCCAGGCTTCGCTTTCGGCGGCTCGTGCCTGCCAAAAGACGTGCGCGCCCTGACCTACCGTGCAGGCTCGCTGGACGTGGAAGCGCCGCTGCTCAACTCGCTGATGCGCAGCAACGAATCCCAGGTGCAGAACGCCTTCGACATCGTCTCCAGCCACGACAAGCGCAAAGTCGCCCTGCTGGGCCTGAGCTTCAAGGCCGGCACCGACGACCTGCGTGAAAGCCCACTGGTGGAACTGGCGGAAATGCTGATCGGCAAGGGTTTCGACCTGAAGATCTACGACAGCAACGTCGAATACGCACGCGTCCACGGTGCGAACAAGGATTACATCGAGTCGAAGATTCCTCACGTCTCGTCCTTGCTCAATTCCGACTTCGACGCGGTGATCGACAACTCCGACATCATCATCCTTGGTAACCGCGACGAGAAGTTCCGCGCGCTGACCGAGAACGTACCGGAAGGCAAGCAGGTCATCGACCTGGTTGGCTTCATGTCCAAGGCCACCTCCCCGAGTGGCCGGACCGAAGGCATCTGCTGGTAAGTCTGTTAGCCGGCCGGGGCTTGCCCCGGCCGGCCTTTCGCCTGCCTTAACCCATCGGGCCGCCCACAAGGCCCGCCCGAGATAGAGACGGATGCAGATTATGCACAGGCTAAAGCACGGCCTGCTTCAGGCCGCCGGTTGGCTGTTTTACTTGAGTTTATTGATGGGCATCGCCACGGCGCTGCCCACGTCCACGTTCGACTCCGAATCGAAGGATTTCATCTTCCTGATCGGCGCCGTGGGCATCTGGCGTTATTCCATGGGCGCGACGCATTTCGTGCGCGGCATGATTTTCCTGTACATCGTCTACCCACACCTGCGCCGCAAAGTGCGCAAGCTGGGCAAGGCGGCGGATCCGTCCCACGTCTACCTGATGGTCACCAGCTTCCGCATCGATGCGCTGACCACCGCCCAGGTCTACAGCTCGGTCATCCGCGAAGCCATCGACTGCGGGCTGCCGACCACCGTGGTCTGCTCCATCGTGGAAATGTCCGACGAACTGCTGGTCAAGAGCCTCTGGGCCCGCATGAACCCGCCAGAGCACGTCAAGCTGGACTTCGTGCGCATTCCCGGTACCGGCAAGCGTGACGGCCTGGCCTTCGGTTTCCGTGCCATCTCCCGTCACTTGCCGGACGACCGTGCCGTCGTGGCCGTGATCGACGGCGATACCGTCCTGGCCGAAGGCGTCGTGCGCAAGACCGTGCCGTGGTTCCAGCTGTTCGGCAACGTCGGCGGCCTGACCACTAACGAGTTCTGCGAAGTGCGCGGCGGCTACATCATGAGCGAGTGGCACAAGCTGCGTTTCGCCCAGCGTCACATCAACATGTGCTCCATGGCCCTGTCCAAGCGCGTGTTGACCATGACCGGGCGTATGTCGGTGTTCCGCGCCACCGTCGTGACCAACCCGGACTTCATCGCCGACGTCGAAAGCGACTCGCTGCAACACTGGCGCCTGGGCCGCTTCAAGTTCCTCACCGGCGATGACAAGTCGAGCTGGTTCAGCCTGATGCGCCTGGGCTACGACACGTTCTACGTGCCGGACGCCGCCATCAACACGGTTGAGCACCCGCCGGAAAAAAGCTTCATCAAGGCGAGCCGCAAACTGATGTTCCGCTGGTACGGGAACAACCTGCGGCAGAACTCCCGGGCATTGGGCCTGGGCATGAAACGTCTGGGCCTGTTCACCTCGGTCGTGCTGTTCGATCAGCGCGTGTCGATGTGGACCTCGCTGCTGGGCCTGACCGTGGCGATCATCGCCAGTGTCAAGTACGGCACCGCGTTCATCCTGGTGTACCTGCTGTGGATCGGTATCACGCGGTTGCTCCTGACGCTGCTGCTGTCGTGCTCCGGACACCGGATCGGTCCGGCCTACCCGGCGATTCTCTATTACAACCAGATCGTCGGCGCGCTGGTGAAGATCTACGTGTTCTTCCGCCTCGATCAACAATCCTGGACTCGCCAGCCCACCCACCTGACCCGTGATCTCGCCAGCTTTCAACGTTGGTTCAACACTTGGTCGTCTCGGACCATGACCTTCTCCGCCGGCAGCATCTTTGTCGCCGTGCTGCTGACGATGGTCTGACCGGACTTGAATGAATTAACTAGGAAATCGCCCCTATGAACACCGCCGTGAATGTCAACGTAGTGCATGAATCCGAAGCCCAACGCCAACACGCCCGGGTCAAAATCCCGGCCAAGTTGCGCTTCTTCGGCCCCGACCGTACGCCGATGGAAGTCAAGGTCCTCGACCTGTCCGCCGGTGGGTTGTGCTTCAACGCCGGCCAACTGCCGCTCAAGGTTGGCGAGACCTACAAGGCGCGCCTGCAGTTCGTGATCGACAACCTCGGCCTGGCCATGGACGTCGAATTGCAGATCCGTTCCTACGACCGCCAGACCGGCCGCGCCGGTTGCCAGTTCCAGAACCTGGAGCCGCGGGACATCTCGACACTGCGCCACATCATCACCTCGCACCTGGCCGGCGACATCGTCGGCGTCGGTGATGTGCTGGCGACCCTGCAACGCGACAACTTCACCAAGGCTCGCAAGCAGAAAGATGAAAACGGTGGCATGAGCGCCTTCGGTCGCCTGCGCGCCGTGACCTTCAGCCTGGGCATCTTCATTGTCGGCCTGGCGGCATTCGGCTTCATCTTCAAGTCGGTGTACGGCATGTACTTCGTCAGCCACGCCCAGGCCGGCATCGTCAACGTACCGGGCATGGCCATCACCATGCCGCGCGACGGCACCGTGCAAAGCCTGGTCAAGGCCGACGGCCTGGCCGCCAAAGGCGCTCCGCTGGCGACCTTCAGCACCAGCATGCTCGACGTGCTCAAGGGTCACCTGGACGACAACCAGCTGCAGCCAGCCAAGGTCGAGGAACTGTTCGGCAAGCAAATGACCGGCACCCTGACCTCGCCATGCGATTGCATCGTGGCCCAGCAACTGGTTTCCAACGGCCAGTACGCCAGCAAGGGTGACGTGATCTTCCAACTGGTTCCTCGCGGCGCCGAAGCCAACGTCGAGGCACGTTTCTCCTATCGCCAGTTCGGCGACGTGCGTCCAGGCACCCCGGTCAGCTTCCAGGTAGCCGGCGAAGACGCCACCCGCACCGGCAAGATCGTCAGCAGCACCAGCCTGAAAAGCGCCGACCTGTCTTCCGATATCCGTGTGCTGATCCAGCCTGACGAAGCCCTGGACAGCGCGCTGGCCGGCCGTCCGGTGGAAGTCGTCAGCGACCGTGGCCCGAACTTGAACTGGCTGATCGACAAAGCCATGGCCGTCGGTCTTTAAGTCGAGGAAATGCCCGTGATCACTTCACAAAACAACAATGCACCGCATTCCCTGTGGGAGCGAGCTTGCTCGCGATGGGATCGACGCGGTCTGTCTGGTACATCGAGCGGCCTGCATCGCGAGCAAGCTCGCTCCCACACAGGATATGCGTTGTGTGCTCTGGCGCTGGCAGTCAGTCTTAGCGGTTGCGCCGGCCTGCCCGACCAGCGCCTGGCCAACGAAGCCCTCAAGCGCGGCGACACGGCGTTGGCGCAGCAGAACTATCAGCAACTGGCAGACCTGGGCTACAGCGAGGCCCAGGTGGGCCTGGCCGATATCCAGGTAGACAGCCGCGACCCCGAGCAGATGAGAAAGGCCGAGGCGACCTACCGCGCCGCCGCCGACATCTCGCCGCGCGCCCAGGCTCGCCTGGGTCGCCTGCTGGTGGCCAAGCCCGGTTCCACCGAAGCTGAAAAGCACGAAGCCGAAGGCCTGTTGAAAAAAGCCTTTGCCAACGGTGAAGGCAATACGCTGATCCCGCTGGCGATGCTGTACCTGCAATATCCCCACAGCTTCCCGAACGTCAACGCGCAGCAACAGATCAGCCAATGGCGCAGCGCCGGTTATCCGGAAGCGGGCCTGGCGCAGATCCTGCTCTATCGCACCCAGGGTACGTACGACCAGCATCTGGACGAAGTGGAAAGAGTCTGCAAGGCCGCCTTGGCGACCACCGACATCTGCTACGTCGAACTGGCCACGGTCTATCAGAAACGCGGCCAGCCGGAACAGCAGGCCGAGCTGATCAAGCAGATGCAGGCCGGTCACGCTCGCGGTGTGGTCTCGGCCCAGCGCGTGGACAGTGTCGCGCGTGTCCTGGCCGATTCCAGCCTGGGCAAGACCGACGAGAAAACCGCTCAGTCGCTGCTCGAAGGCATCGCGCCCGGCAACCCTGCTTCCTGGGTCAGCCTGGCGCAGCTGCTCTACGATTTCCCCGAGTTGGGCGACGTCGACAAGATGATGCAATACCTGGAAAACGGCCGCGCCGCCGACCAGCCGCGCGCCGAGCTGTTGCTGGGCAAGCTGTACTACGAAGGCAAATGGGTACCCGCCGACGCCAAGGTCGCCGAGGCGCATTTCCAGAAAGCCGTGGGCCGTGAAGTGGCCGCCGATTACTACCTCGGCCAGATCTATCGTCGCGGCTACCTGGGCCAGGTGTACTCGCAAAAGGCCCTGGATCACCTGCTCAAGGCCGCCCGCAACGGCCAGAACAGCGCCGACTACGCCATTGCCCAGCTGTTTTCCCAAGGCAAGGGCACCAAGCCCAACCCGGTCAACGCTTATGTGTTCAGCCAGTTGGCCAAGGCGCAAAACACCCCGCAAGCCATCGAGCTTGCCCAGACCCTCGAAGAACAATTACCGCCGGAACAACTTGCACAAGCGCAACGCCTGCTACAACAAGAGCAGGCCATTCGCGGCGCCATGAGCCCCGATACGCTGGAACTGCAAGCCCTAAAAGAAGATGACGGCGAGGAACCTCTATGAAGCTTTTGAAGCTCAATCCTTTTGTACAGGCCGGTATTGGCCTGTCGTTTGCCCTGCTGTGGTCCTGCCCGACCCTGGCGGCCCTGACCGATAGCAAGAATTTCGGCCTGGAAGTGAAGATCACCGGCCAGTCCGAAGATGACCGCGACCTCGGCACCCAGCGTGGTGGCGACGTCAACGGCATCGGCCTCGACCTGCGCCCTTGGGTCTACGGCGAAAGCGGTGCGTGGAGTGCCTATGCCATGGCCCAGGCCGTGACGTCCACCGACATCATCGAGACCGACACCCTGCAACAGTCGGACGACGCGACCCAGCAAACCGACAGCGGCGACCGCGAGGCCAAGAAAAGCTACCTGGCCATGCGCGAATTCTGGATTGGCTACCGGGGCCTGACCCCTTATCCGGGCGAGCAGTTGAAGTTCGGCCGTCAACGCCTGCGCAATGACGACGGGCAATGGCGCGACACCAACATCGAAGCCCTGAACTGGACCTTCGACACCACGCTGCTGCGCGCCAACCTGGGCGTCGCCGAGCGGTTCAGCGAATACCGCACCGACCTCAAGGAGCTGTCGCCCCAGGACAAGGACCGTATGCATGTCTACGGTGACGTCGGCTATCAGTGGATGCCAGGCCAATGGGCCGGGATCCGTGCCCACCACAGCCATGACAGCGGCAGCCTCGACTACCCGGTCCCGGGCCAGGCCACCGACACCCTGGACAAGACCCAGAACGGTGATCTGACCTGGCTCGGCCTGGAAGCCAACAGCGACGCCTACAACTGGCGCAACACCAATACCGTCAACTACTGGGCAAGCGTCACCGGCATGACCGGCGACCGCGACACCGTCAACCCGCTGAACGCCGACGGCACCCGCCCCGCGCAGCTCAAGCGCAGCGACGACGTCGACGGCTGGGCCACCGACCTGGGTATCCGCCTGCGCCTCGACCCGCAATGGCAAGTCGGTGCGGCCTATGCCCGCGCCAGCGAGGACTACGAACAGAACGGCCTGCAAAGCAACCGCTCGAACTTCACCGGCACCCGCTCGCGCGTGCATCGTTTCGGCGAGGCGTTCCGTGGCGAGATGGCCAACACCCAGAGCGCCAGCCTGTTCGGTTCCTGGCAGTTGCGTGACGAATACGACGCCAGCCTGGTGTATCACAAGTTCTGGCGCGTGGACGGCAACAAGGCAGTGGGCAGCAACGGCATCAACGCCGTGGAAAACAACACCGATGACGTGACCGGCGCGATCCTGTCCACCTCGTCCCTGCCGCTGCGCGACGGCAACAAGGACCTGGGCCAGGAAGTCGACCTGGTCGTCACCAAGTACTTCAAGCAAGGCCTGCTGCCGGCTGCGCTGAGTCAATCGATTGATGAGCCGTCGGCGCTGGTGCGCTTTCGTGGCGGCGTGTTCAAGCCAGGCGACGCCTACGGCAAAGAGGTCGATTCGTACATGCATCGCGCCTTTGTCGACGTGATCTGGCGCTTCTGATGCGAACGGCCATGGGAGTGCCCGATATGAACCACTACCTCAGGAACAGCCAGGCGATGAAAGGTTCGATCAGCCTGTTGGCCGCAGCCATGCTGCTGGCCGGCTCGTCGGCGTTCGCCAACGTTGAACCGGTGGTCAAGCCGGGCAACGTGGTCAAGGAACTGCAGCAAGCCAAGACCTACACCGTCAGCAGCGCGCCAACCGAACCGCTGGAACTGGCCGCACCGACCCTGCCCGACCTCTCCGGCTACACCGCCGAAGCGGTCGCGGCGAAGATCGTGCGCAGCAAGCCCGGCAAGGTCAGCGTGCGGCGGATGATGCAGGAAAACGCCTTGAAGGACTTCATCGGCGGCGACAACAAGATGGCCGAGTGGGTGGTGCGCCAGCACGGCATCCCGCAGGCCATCTTCATCGACGACGGCTACATGAACCTCAAGGATCTGGTCAAGAAGGTGCCCAAGCAGTACCTCAAGGAAACTTCGCCAGGCGTCTTCCTGGCGCGGATTCCGATTGTCGTGGGCGAAAAAGGCATCCTGGAGATCGACAAGCAGACCCAGGAACTGCGCCTGTCCCAAGAGGGCGGCTCGTTCCTGGTCAACGATGGCCGGATGTTCATCCGCGACACCAAGGTCACCGGCTGGCGTGAAAAGGACAACGGCCCCGCGACGTTCCGTTCGGCCAACGAGTTCCGGCCGTTCCTGCTGTCCTGGGGCGGCACCGAGACCTACATCGTCAACACCAAGATGGCCAGCTTCGGCTACGCCAACAGTAAGTCGTATGGGGTGAGTATT
Organism: Pseudomonas sp. R3-56; assembly: GCF_051132075.1. Classification (NCBI taxonomy): domain Bacteria; kingdom Pseudomonadati; phylum Pseudomonadota; class Gammaproteobacteria; order Pseudomonadales; family Pseudomonadaceae; genus Pseudomonas; species Pseudomonas sp. R3-56. Next base: position 5,035,573 of record NZ_CP071657.1, read on the forward strand.
TCCCAGTACACGCCGAACATGGCCAAGGTCCTCAAGCGCCCGGAACCGACCGGCTGGATCATCGGTTCCGAGTTCTCGGACATGTGGTACGGCTTCTACTGCTACGAAACCAACGATTTCGTGGTCAAGAGCAACACCTACAAAGACAACATCGTCTACGGCATCGACCCCCACGACCGTTCCCATCGGCTGATCATTGCCGACAACACCGTGTACGGGACCAAGAAAAAGCACGGGATCATTATTTCCCGTGAGGTCAACGACAGCTTCATTTTCAACAACCGCAGCTACGACAACAAACTCTCGGGCCTGGTGATCGACCGTAACAGCGTGAACAACGTGATCGCCTACAACGAGATCTACAAGAACCACACCGACGGCATCACGCTTTATGAGAGTGGTGACAACCTGTTGTGGGGCAACAAGGTGATCAGCAACCGCCGCCACGGCATTCGGATTCGTAACAGCGTGAACATCCGCTTGTACGAAAACCTGTCCATGGCCAACGGCCTGACCGGTCTTTATGGCCACATCAAGGACCTCTCCGACACTGACCGGGACATCAAGCTCGACCCGTTCGACGCCCAGGTCTCCTTGATCGTGGTCGGCGGCGAACTGGCCGGCAATGGCAGCGGCCCGTTGTCCATCGACTCGCCATTGAGTGTCGAGCTGTACCGCGTGTCCATGCTCGCGCCGACCAAATCCAGCGGCATCAGCTTCACGGGGATCCTTGGCGAACGCCAGGACGAAATCCTCGACCTGCTGGTGCGCCAGCAAAAAGCCGTGCTGATCGACCCTGTCGAACGCCAGACCGAAATGCGGGACTGAGGAATGACCTTTATGAACCCACAGATGATCAAACTTCTGGGCCTGTCCGCCCTGACTGCCGGCATTCTCGCCGCCGCAAGCGGCGCGCGCGCCGATGAAGTCAAAGCACCGACCTTTACCGCCGAACCCTGCTGCAACCTGTGCCCGGCTGCCCATGACGCGAAGAACTACACCACGCGCTACCAGCAGAACTTCACCACGCTGGTGCAGGCCCAGGGCGACTGGCTGTTCCGTACCCAGGAAGACCTGCGTACCGAGTTCAATACCACGCCGGCCGGTTACAAGCGCATGCAACAACTGCACGACGCCTTCAAGAAAAAAGGCGTCGAGCTGGTAATCGTCTACCAGCCGACCCGTGGCCTGGTGAACCGCAACAAGCTCAACCCGCAGGAGAAGGCTTCCTTCGACTACGAAAAGGCCCTGGCCAATTACAAAACCATGCTCGGCCGTTTCGCGCAGATGGGTTACGTGGTGCCGGACCTGTCGCCACTGACCAACGAAAACCTGCCCGAAACCCTGCCGGCCCACGACTTCTACTTCCGCGGCGACCAGCACTGGACCCCGTACGGCGCCCAGCGCACGGCGAAGATCGTGGCCGAGAAGGTCAAGCAGATCCCGGCTTTCGCTGATATTCCCAAGCAGGAATTCGAGACCAAGAAGTCTGGCCGCATGGGCAAGACCGGCACCCTGCACAACATGGCCGGGCAACTCTGCGGCACCAGCTATGCGATCCAGTACATGGACCAGTTCACCACCGAGCCCAAGGGCGAGGCTGGCGACGGCGACCTGTTCGGCGATTCCGGCAATCCGCAGATCACCCTCGTGGGCACCAGCCACAGCGGCAAGAACTACAACTTCGCCGGTTTCCTGCAAGAAGCCATCGGCGCCGACATCCTCAACGTGGCCTTCCCGGGCGGCGGTTTCGAGGGCGCGATGATCCAGTACCTGGGCAGCGAAGAGTTCCAGAAGAACCCGCCGAAGATTCTCATCTGGGAATTCTCGCCGCTGTATCGCCTGGACCAGGAAACCATCTACCGCCAGATGATGGCGTTGCTGGACAACAACGGTTGCGAAGGCAAGCCGGCGCTGATGAGCAGCAAGGCCAAGCTCAAGCCGGGCAAGAACGAATTGATGGTCAACAGCAAGAATATGGACCTGCGTAACGGCAGTCACCAGATCGACATCCGCTTCACCGACACCTCGGTGAAAACCTTGCAAGCCACCCTCTGGTACATGAATGGGCGCCACGAGGACATCAAGATCGAAAAACCGAACACCTCCGAAACCGACGGGCGTTTCGCCTTCCAACTGCGCACCGACGAAGACTGGGCCTCGCAGAACCTCCTGGCTCTAGAGGTCCAGGGTCCTGAAGCCGGTAAAGAGCCACTGCAAGTGGAAGCGAAAGTCTGCAAACGCAATGCATCTCCGCAAGCCGAGCAACAAACGGCTCAAATCGGACAATGAGGTCTCGTCTCATGACCAGAACCATGCGCACCCGAACGTTGAAAACGCTGTTGGCGCCATCGCTGCTGACCCTGGCGATATTCGCCGGGGCCACGCAGGCCGCGGCTCCACTGCGCCCGCCGCAGGGCTACTTCGCACCGATTGAAAAGGTCAAGGAAGGCTCCGGCGGCCAGGGCTGCGAAGCCGTGCCGACGCCTTACACCGGCTCGCTGCAGTTTCGCAGCAAGTACGAGGGCTCCGACAAGGCTCGCGCGACGCTGAACGTGCAGTCGGAAAAAGCCTTCCGCGACAGCACTGCCGACATCACCAAGATCGAGCGCGGCATCAGCAAGCAGGTGATGCAGTTCATGCGCGACGGTCGCCCCGAGCAACTGGAATGCACCCTGAACTGGCTGACCGCCTGGGCCAAGGCCGATGCGTTGATGTCCAAGGACTTCAACCACACCGGCAAGTCCATGCGCAAATGGGCGCTGGGCAGCATGGCTTCGGCCTATGTGCGCCTGAAGTTCTCCGAGTCGCGCCCGCTGGCGAACCACCAGGAACAGGCGCAACTGATCGAGAGCTGGTTCAGCAAGATGGCCGACCAGGTCGTCAGCGACTGGGACAACCTGCCGCTGGACAAGACCAACAACCACTCGTACTGGGCCGCCTGGTCAGTGATGGCGACCGCCGTGGCAACCAACCGTCGTGACCTGTTCGACTGGGCCGTCAAGGAATACAAGGTCGGCGTCAACCAGGTAGACGCCGAAGGCTTCTTGCCCAACGAGCTCAAGCGCAAGCAACGCGCCCTGTCCTATCACAACTATGCCCTGCCGCCGCTGGCGATGATCGCCAGTTTCGCCCAGGTCAACGGCGTGGACCTGCGCCAGGAAAACAATGGCGCCCTCAAGCGACTGGGCGACCGGGTGCTGGCCGGGGTGAAAGACCCGGACATCTTCGAAGAGAAGAACGGCGACGAGCAGGACATGAAGGATCTGAAGATCGATTCGAAATTCGCCTGGCTCGAACCGTTCTGCAGCCTCTACACCTGCTCCGAGGACGTGCTGGAACGCAAGCATGAAATGCAACCGTTCAAGACCTTCCGCCTCGGCGGCGACCTGACCCGCGTGTATGACCCTTCGCGGGAGAAAGGCGAAAAAGGTAGTTAAGACTCAACACATTTCCTGTGGCGAGGGAGCTTGCTCCCGCTGGGGTGCGTAGCGCCCCCAAGCCTGACGATGCGACTGCTTCGCAGCCGAGCGGGAGCAAGCTCCCTCGCCACAGGTAAGCAAATGTTCGAAATGTAATAGCCCCCCGGTTTTCGTGGGGGGGTTTGGGGGGGCTCTGGCCCTTGACTGTTGATTCAACATGGAGAGATCGGGATGGTATTTTCATCCAATGTGTTCCTGTTCCTGTTCCTGCCGATCTTTCTCGGCTTGTACTACCTGAGCGGGCAACGCTATCGCAACCTGCTGCTGCTGATCGCCAGCTACGTGTTCTATGCCTGGTGGCGGGTGGACTTCCTCGCCCTGTTCGCCGGCGTCACCCTGTGGAACTACTGGATCGGCCTGAAAGTCGGCGCCGCCGGCGTGCGCACCAAGCCGGCCCAACGTTGGCTGCTGCTCGGCGTGGGCGTGGACCTGGCCATCCTGGGCTATTTCAAGTACGCCAATTTCGGTGTCGACAGCCTCAACGCGATCATCACCGGCTTCGGGCTGAACCCGTTCATCCTGACCCACGTACTGTTGCCGATCGGTATCTCGTTCTACATCTTCGAGTCCATCAGCTACATCATCGACGTGTATCGCGGTGACACACCGGCCACTCGTAACCTGATCGACTTCGCGGCATTCGTGGCGATCTTCCCGCACCTGATCGCCGGCCCCGTGCTGCGTTTCCGTGACCTGGCCGACCAGTTCAACAACCGCACCCACACGCTGGACAAGTTCTCCGAAGGCTGCACGCGCTTCATGCAGGGCTTCATCAAGAAAGTGTTCATCGCCGACACCCTGGCGGTGGTGGCCGACCATTGCTTCGCCTTGGAGAACCCGACCACGGGCGATGCCTGGCTTGGCGCCCTGGCGTACACCGCGCAGCTGTACTTCGACTTCTCCGGCTACAGCGACATGGCCATCGGCCTGGGCCTGATGATGGGTTTCCGTTTCATGGAAAACTTCAAGCAGCCCTACATCAGCCAGTCGATCACCGAGTTCTGGCGGCGCTGGCACATCAGCCTGTCGACCTGGCTGCGCGACTACCTCTACATCACCCTGGGCGGTAACCGCAAAGGCACGCTGATGACCTATCGCAACCTGTTCCTGACCATGCTGCTCGGTGGTCTGTGGCACGGTGCGAACATCACCTACGTGATCTGGGGTGCCTGGCACGGCATGTGGCTGGCCATCGAAAAAGCGGTGGGTATCGACACCAACCCACGCAGCATCAACCCGATCCGCTGGGCATTGACCTTCCTGCTGGTGGTGATGGGCTGGGTGATCTTCCGTGCCGAAAACCTCCACGTCGCCGGTCGCATGTACAGCGCGATGTTCAGCTTCGGTGACTGGTCGCTGTCGGAACTGACCCGCGCCAACCTCACCGGCCTGCAGATCGCTACGTTGGCAGTGGCCTACATCACCCTCGCCTTCTTCGGCCTGCGCGACTTCTACACCAATCGTCCGCCGGTCAAGGCCAAGCCTGAAGAAAGCACCGAAGCCAATGGGCCTGCCACCGCGCAACCGGGACTGATCAAAGCCGTACCGGGCGACAACCCGTCGACCATCCATGAACCAGGCTACACCGTCGGCGTCGAAGCCCAGGTGCAACCGGCCTACTGGACCGTGGACTGGTCGCGCTACGTGATGCGCACCCTGGTATTGGTGTTGTTCATCGCCTCGATTCTCAAACTGTCGGCGCAAAGCTTCTCGCCGTTCCTTTACTTCCAGTTCTGAGGGATCCGGACATGACCCGCTCATTACGCATCTTCTACGTCGCACTGTTCATGCTGATACTGACAGCGCTGGGTATCTGGTCGATGCGCAGCTTCCTCGGCTTCAGCACCAACCCCGATGCGACCGTGCTCAACGGTCGCTGGGCCAAGGCCGTGGAAACGCATTACGACGAAGAATTCCCGATCAAACGCCTGGGCACCAACATCTGGGCGGCGCTGGACTACAAGCTGTTCAACGAGGGCCGCAAAGGCGTGGTCCTGGGCCGCGATCAGTGGCTGTTCAGCGATGAGGAATTCAACCCGATCGTCAACGAAGACCAGAACCTGCAAGGCAACTACGCGCTGATCGAAGGCGTGCGCCAGAAGCTCAAGGAGCAAGGCATTACCCTGGTCATGGCCATCGTGCCGGCCAAGGCGCGGCTGTATCCGGAGCACCTGGGTGAAGTGAAGCCTTCGAGTATTCACGCCAACCTGTACCAGGATTTCCACGCCCGTGTCGCGGCGGACAAGATCCTTGCCCCTGACTTGCTCGCCCCGCTGCAACAGGCCAAGCAAAGCGGTCAGCAAGTGTTCCTGCGCACCGACACCCACTGGACTCCGGAAGGCGCGCAAATCGCTGCGGAACATCTGGCCAAAGCGATTGCCGAACGCACACCACTGAATGGTGAGCCACAGCGTTTCGTCACAGAGCCTGCGGAAAAAATCATCCACAAGGGCGACCTGCGTCAGTTCCTGCCGCTGGACCCGCTGTTCGAAAACCTGATGCCAGCCCAGGAACCGCTGGTCAAGCGCAACACCCGCGAAGCCGACGACCAGCCGGCCAGCGAAGACGCACTGTTCGCCGATGCCCAGGTGCCCGTGGCCCTGATCGGTACCAGCTACAGCGCCAACCCGAACTGGAACTTCGTCGGTGCACTCAAGCAAGCCCTGCACAGCGACGTCGTCAACTACGCCGAAGATGGCCATGGCCCGATTCTGCCGATGCTCAGCTACCTCAAGAGCGACGCCTTCAAGAACAGCCCGCCACAAGTGCTGATCTGGGAGTTTCCTGAACGTTATCTGCCCGTGAACAACGAGATCGGCGACGCCGATCCGCAATGGGTCGCCGAGCTCAAACAAGCCGGCGCCCGCCAACAGAACGTAGCTGCAAACACACAATCCGAGACGCCCGACCGGGCGCAAAACTGAAAGAGAGGTCCACCATGACTTTCAACACTACTCCTCGCCGTCTCGCTGCTCGCTCCTTCAAGGCCGTTGCCCTGGTCGCCAGCATGAGTGCCCTGTCCTTCTCAGCCTTTGCCGGTGACTCGGCCCTGTATGGCCCGGTCGCGCCAAAAGGCTCGAGCTTCGTGCGGATCTACAACGCCAGCAACGCCGAAGTCAGCGCCACCGTCGGCAGCACCAATATCAGCGACGTGGCCCCACTGGCCAGCAGCGACTTCAGCTTCATGCCTGGCGGCGACTACAGCGCGAAGGTGGGCAGCCAGACCGTACCGGTTAAACTGGCCTCCGATCACTATTACACCCTGGTCAACAACGCCAGCGGCCAGCCACAACTGATCGAAGAGCCACCGTTCAAGAACAAGCAGAAATCCCTGGTCCGCATGCAGAACCTCAGCGACAAGCCGCTGACCCTCAAGACCGCTGATGGCAAGACCGAAGTGGTTCCGAACGTAGCGGCCAAGGGCCGTGGCGAACGTGAAATCAACCCGGTGAAAGTGAGCCTGGCACTGTACGAAGGCGACAAGAAAGTCGGCGACGTCAAGCCTGTTGCCCTGGAGCGTGGCGAAGCGGCCGTGCTGTACGTAACCGGCTCCGGCAGCAGCCTGTCGCCAGTCTGGGTGAAACGCCCGGTGTCGACCCGCTGATGAGTTTTCCTGACTGACGCCCTGCCTGTGGGGGCCAACCTGCTCCCACTTTGAACCGAGGCGTCATTCAGGCACGGAACAACAACAAGAGAGTGAAACGACAGAACGCAGTAGCTCTGAAACCATTTCGATTTTGTAGGAGTAACACACATGATTCCGGTGATCTTGTCAGGTGGTAGCGGCTCACGTCTTTGGCCGCTTTCGCGCAAGCAATTCCCTAAACAGTTCCTGGCCTTGACCGGCGAACATACCCTGTTCCAGCAGACCCTCGAGCGCCTGGTGTTCGAAGGCATGGACACGCCGATCGTGGTCTGCAACAAGGACCACCGCTTCATCGTCAACGAGCAGCTGTCGGCCCGCAACCTGGAAGCCCAGCGCATCCTGATGGAACCGTTCGGTCGCAACACGGCACCTGCCGTGGCCCTGACTGCGATGATGCTGGTCAATGAAGGCCGCGACGAACTGATGCTGGTGCTGCCGGCCGACCACGTCGTCGAGGACCAGAAGGCCCTGCAACGCGCCCTGGCGCTGGCCACCGTGGCCGCCGAGCGTGGCGAAATGGTGCTGTTCGGCGTACCGGCGACCAAGCCGGAAACCGGTTATGGCTACATCAAGTCGACCAACGATGCCCTGCTGCCTGAAGGCGTCAGCCGCGTTTCGCACTTCGTCGAAAAACCCGACGTCAAGCGCGCCACTGAGTTCGTCGATGCCGGCGGTTACTTCTGGAACAGCGGCATGTTCCTGTTCCGCGCCAGCCGCTTCCTCGAAGAGCTGAAAAAGCACGATCCGGACATCTACGACACCTGCCTGCTGACTCTGGAGCGCAGCGAGCAGACCGCCGACACCATCACTTTTGACGAAGCCACTTTCGCCTGCTGCCCGGACAACTCCATCGACTACGCCGTGATGGAAAAAACCCAACGCGCCTGCGTAGTGCCGCTATCGGCCGGCTGGAGCGATGTCGGCTGCTGGTCGTCGCTGTGGGAAGTCAATCCGAAGGACGCCAACGGCAACGTCACCAAGGGCGACGTCGTGGTGCAGGACAGCCGCAACTGCATGATCCACGGCAACGGCAAGCTGGTGTCGGTGATCGGCCTGGACAACATCGTCGTGGTCGAAACCAAGGACGCCATGATGATCGCCCACAAGGACAAGGTCCAAGGCGTGAAGCAGATGGTCAACACCCTCAATGCCCAGGGCCGCACCGAAACCCAGAACCACTGCGAAGTCTATCGTCCATGGGGTTCCTACGACTCGGTGGACATGGGCGGTCGTTTCCAGGTCAAGCACATCTCGGTCAAACCGGGCGCGTGCCTGTCGCTGCAGATGCACCACCACCGCGCCGAACACTGGATCGTGGTCAGCGGCACCGCCGAAGTGACCTGCGACGAGAATGTGTTCCTGCTCTGCGAAAACCAGTCGACCTACATCCCGATCGCGTCGGTCCACCGCCTGCGCAACCCGGGCAAGATCCCGCTGGAAATCATCGAAGTGCAGTCCGGTAGCTACCTGGGCGAAGACGACATCGAGCGTTTTGAAGACATCTACGGTCGTTCCACCCCGATCGAGCGCGGCGTGTCGGTGAAGACCATCGCCCAGTAACAACTAGTAGCAACAACCAGTAGCAACGATCAGTAGTAACGATCGGCAACAAAAGATCAGTCGTACAAGAAGCCCCCGTCCAGCCCACTGCGTCCCCTATCCGCAGCGGGTTGGGCGGGGGCTTTTTCCTGGGCGCTCGGTGACCCATCCAGGGAGCAATACCCATGGCCCGTCCCCTTCGGTAGGATGTGCCGACGGTCACGGAGGCTTCAACCATGTTTATCGGCGTCTTGCTGGTCATCACCTGGCTCATCCTGCTGTTGCGCTATCCGGCCAAGGCATTGCCGGTGTCCCTGGCGGCGTTTGTCGGGTTGGGGCTGGTGGCGGCATGGGTACTCTGGGAAGAGAACCGGGAAACCCGGCAACTGGCACGTCTGGACCTGCGCGTCACGTTCGCTCCTGACCAGTGCCCCGCCGATCGCCCACTGCTGCTGAAAATGCGTAACGGCAACGACGTGCCCCTGACCGAACTGCGCTGGCGAATCGCAGCCTATGCCCCCGGCGATACCATCAACCTGGCGGAAAACCAGTACAGCTCACCGCGCTACCGCGGCCCTGGCGAATTGCAACCCGGCGCCGACTGGCAGGACTGCCTGCCGATACCGCCACTGCGCCCCGGCTACCGCCCGCAAACCCTGGAGTTTCGTGCCGAGCGACTGCAAGGTAGTTTCTCCAACTGACCCTCCCATTTTTTGCACAAGGAAAGCGCTATGCCCGTTGCGTTGATCACCGGATGTTCCAGCGGCATCGGCCGCGCCCTCGCCGAGGCTTTCAAGGCCGCCGGTTACCAGGTCTGGGCCAGCGCGCGCAAGGATGACGATGTGGCGCAGTTGCGCGCGGCCGGGTTCACCGCGGTACAACTGGACGTCAATGACGCTCAGGCGCTGGAACAGCTCGGCGAGCGAATCAACCAGGAACATGGCGGCCTCGATGTGCTGATCAACAACGCCGGTTATGGCGCCATGGGCCCGTTGCTGGATGGCGGCGTGCCGGCCATGCAGCGTCAGTTCGAAACCAACGTGTTCGCCATCGTCGGCGTGACCCGCGCGCTCTTTCCCGTGCTGCGCCGGGCGAAGGGGATGGTGGTGAATATCGGCAGTGTTTCCGGTGTGCTGGTCACGCCATTTGCCGGGGCGTACTGCGCCTCCAAGGCTGCCGTGCATGCCTTGAGTGATGCGCTGCGCATGGAACTGGCGCCATTCGGGATCCGCGTGATGGAGGTCCAGCCCGGTGCCATTGCCTCCAGCTTCGCGAAAAATGCCGGCCATGAAGCCGAGCAGTTGATCAGCGAACAATCGCCATGGTGGCCCCTGCGTGACGGTATCCGCGCCCGCGCCAAGGCCTCCCAGGACAACCCCACCCCCACCAGCGAATTCGCCGCCGCGCTGCTCAAAGCCGTGCAACAACCCAAACCACCGCGCTTGTTGCGTCTGGGCAATGGCAGCCGGGCGTTGCCGTTGATGGCCGGTCTGTTGCCCAAGGGGTTGCTGGAGAAAGGCTTGATGAAGCGGTTCGGGTTGGGTCGGTCGTTGTAACTATCAAGGCTTGCAAGCTTTGCTGTTGTGGCGAGGGAGCTTGCTCCCGCTCGGCTGCGCAGCAGTCGCAATCCGGCTGATGCGGTTTACCTGACGCACCGCAGTGGCTGGTTTGGGGCGGCTTCGCCGCCCAGCGGGAGCAAGCTCCCTCGCCACGGGTGAACGAAAATCCAAGAGCAACCGGTAAAAAAGTGGGAGCGAGCCTGCTCGCGAATACGGTCTCACATTCAACATTGATGTTGGCTGAACCACCGCTATCGCGAGCAAGCTCGCTCCCACAGGGGCTCAGCGCTTGTCGTGGGGTTCTACCACCACCGTGCACGTCATCCCCGCCGCCAGCAGCACGCCATCCGGTACTTCATCCAGATGTATACGCACCGGCACCCGCTGGGCCAGGCGCACCCAGTTGAAGGTCGGGTTCACGTCGGCAATCAGTTCACGGCTCTCGGGGTTGTCGCGGTCGTAGATGCCCCGGGAGATACTTTCCACGTGTCCCTTGAGCAGTTCGCCACTCATCAACTGCAACTGCGCGGCATCGCCGACCCGCACCTTGGGCAACTTGGTTTCCTCGAAGAAGCCATAGACCCAGAACGAATTCATGTCCACCACGGCCATCTTCGCCTCGCCGATGCGCGCATAGTCGCCACGGTGCACATTGAGGTTGGTGACGTAGCCGTCCACCGCCGCACGGACCTCGGTGCGAGCCAGGTTCAGCTCGGCCGCCTCCAGCTGCGCCTGGGCGTGCTGGTAATCAGCCAGGGCCGAGTCGGCGATATTGCTGGCGTCGTCACGGTTTTCCCGGGAAATCACCAGGCTGTCCAGGTCGGCGCGCCGATGAGCGTTGACCTTGCGCATCTCCCAAGTGGCCTTGCGGGACGCCACCAGGGAACGCGCCTGCTTGAGCGCAATGCGGTAATGCTCGGGGTCGATGCGCATCAGCAAGTCGCCCTTCTTGACCAACTGGTTATCACGCACCGGCACCTCGATCACTTCGCCGCTGACGTCGGCGGCGACATTGATGATGTCGGCCCGGACCCGGCCATCGCGGGTCCATGGGGTGTTCATGTAATGCACCCACAATGTCCGGCCGATCCACAGCGCAAGCGCCAGCACCAACAGCGTCGCCAGCAGGCTGAAAAATTTCTTCATCGCATCGATCTCAACGGTAGACCGTCAGCGCCAGCGCGCCGAACAGGCAAGTGAACAGGCTCAGGCGCAGCAGCGCCGGATGCCAGAAAAAACGGTACAGATCCAGCCCCGAGAGGAAACGATCCAACGCCCAGGCGAGGCCGACGGCGATGAAAAACATCAGGGTCATGGTCGGCATGTATACGCCGTGGAAGGCGATCTCACGGAGCATGTTCAGGTTCCTGGGGCAGCAACGCGGCATAAGCCGCCAAGGGTGATTGCGGGTCCAGCAGGGAGGTGCGGATGAAGTGCAGGTAGCTCTTTACCCGGCGCAGGGCGGAGGTGTCGAAATGCGGGGCGAAAGGTTCGTCGGTGGCCTGGACCCGGCTGATGGCCTGGTCCACCGCGACCAGGGCGCGCTCCAGATTGTTCTGGCCGGGCTGGCGGAACAGCCGCACCAGTGCCCGCCCCATCACCCGGATCGCCTGGCGCCATGGCTGGCTTTCGGCATAGGCCGGATGCACCGGCAGCGTCGCCTGTTCCTTGCGCAACTCGATGATCGCGTGGCCGACTTCCAGCACCACGAACATCCAGCGCAGCAAGTCCCGTTGCACCCGGGGCTGTCCCGCCGCCAGCCCGTAGGCCTGGTGCAGCAGATCGCGGGTACGGCTCTCGAATCCCGACGCGAGGCCCTTGAGCTTGCCACTGATGGCGAACACCACTTGTTCGCGCAAGTCCTGTTCCAGCCGGCGCCACATCCAGCGGCTGTTGGGCGGCAGGATGATCGCCCCGGCAGCCGCACACACCAGCATGCCGAGGATCATCGCGAGGTAGTCGTTGATGAAGGCGTAGGGGTTGTAGACCGTCAGGTTGTCCGGCACCGAGCCGGTGCTGAAAAAAATCAGCAGGCCCAGCCCGACCCCGGCGTATTGCGCACGTGAGCTGAGGAACGCGCCCAGCATGATCACGGGCGCCAACATCACGCAGAGCAAGGGGAAGCCGTCGATCAACGGGAAGATGAAGAACATCTCGACGAACCCGATCAACGCCCCGAACAACGTGCCGCAGGCCATCTGGAACGCCATGCGCTTGGGGTTCGGCGTGGCGGCCGACAAGCCCACGGTGGCGGCGGCGATCATCGTCATGGTCGCTCCGCTCGGCCAGGCCGTGGCGACCCAATAGCTGCCCAGCACCACCAGGATGAAGGCGGCACGAAAACCGGCAGCCGCGGCGGCCAGGCCATTGGTCTGCGACACGAAGGGTTCGTCCCAGCGCTCACGTTCGTGGCGGTGATCGGCCAGCGACGCGTGGGTCTGGGCGTAGCCATGCAGGTCTTCGACGAAGCGATACAGCAATTCGTATGCAGTATGGAAATCCAGCTGCTGCGCCTCACTGGGATCCGTCTCTTGAAATTGTCCCCGCAGCTGGCGCACCCGGGCTGGCAAGTCGGCCTTGTAGGCCGCCAGCGCCGCTGCCAGGCGCGGCGCATCGGCGTCGGTCAACGCCCGCGCGCTGAAGCCGTCGAGCAATTCGGCGAGGGTTTGCAAGCCGGGTTTGATCGCGTCCACCACCGCATCCGCCGCGCCATTGCGCAAGCGTTCAAGCAACTGATGCAAGGCGTTGAAGCGCGTGGTAACGCCCATGAATTCGCTGTTCAGGCGACTGAGTCGGCCGTTGCGCCGGCGCATGTGCGGGTCTTCGAACACGGTCACGCTGCGCAGGCTTTCCAGGCCCACCGCCTCGGCGATGAAAGCGACGTTGCGTGCCTCGAATGCCTCGGGCTGGCTGCGTCCGCGCAAGCCATCGGTGACGAACAGGGCGAACACGCCGAAGCGCTGGTAGAGCGCGTTGCGCATGGCCGCGCTCGCGGTTTGCGGCAGGATTGCAGCGCTCACCGCGGTGGCGCAGAGAATCCCCAGGGCAATCTCCAGCACCCGCCATACCGCCGCCATGAAAGCCCCTTCCGGATGGGCCAGGGCCGGCAGGCCGATCATCGCCGCGGTGTACCCGGCCAGCACAAAACCGTAGGCGCGAAAGTTGCGATAACGCGCTGCTCCGGCCGAACAGATGCCGACCCATATCGCCAGGCAGCCGAGAAACAACTCGGTGTTCTGGGCGAACAGGGCGATCAGCGCCACCATCACCGTCGAGCCGGCCAAGGTGCCGAGCAGGCGATAAAAACTCTTGGCGAAGACCTGGCCACTCTGGGGCTGCATGACGATGAACACGGTGATCATCGCCGTACGCGGTTGCGGCAACTCCAGGCGCATCGCCAGCCACAGCGTCAGGAACGCGGCGAGCAATACCTTGAAGATGTAGACCCAGGTCACCCCATCGCTGCGGGCCCAGTCGAAAAAGCCACGGCGCCATTCGAGGCGATGAAGCCGATGTAAATACGTCACGGAAGGCCTGCTCAGCATCGTGGCGAGGGAGCTTGCTCCCGCTTGGGTGCGCAGCATCCACCTGAAGGGACGGCGCGGCACCCATCTGAAGAACCTGGGGCTGCTTCGCAGCCCAGCGGGAGCAAGCTCCCTCGCCACAAGGCAGCGCCTGCCACAGGCATGTCGCTGCCGGCCTCCAGCCCGCCGCCCAATGCGGTGACCAAATCGGCATGGGCGCTCAGCCGCGCTGCCTCTACCTGCTGTAGCACCTGTTGTTGCTTGAACAGCAGGCTCTGGGCGTTGAGTACGTTCAGGTAGTCGGTGAGCCCCCGCTGGAACGCCACCATCGATATATCGTAGGTGCGCTGGGCGGCGGCCACCGATTCGGCGGCGAAGGCCTGTTGCTTGTCCATCGACTCACGGCGAATCAACCGGTCGGAAATGCTCTTGAGGGCATTCACCAGCGTCTGGTTGTAGTGCGCCACGGCGATGTCATAACCCGCCGCAGCCTCGCCCAACTCGCCACGCAGACGTCCGCCATCGAAGATCGGCAGCGAGATGGCCGGGCCGACGTTGTAGGTGAGCTTCTTGCCGGTCAGGAACTCCAGCGCCCCACCGCCAGTGGCCATGTAGCCCAGGCTGCCCACCAGGTCGACGTTGGGGTAAAAACCAGCGCGCGCCACCTCGACTCCACGGGCCTGGGCCGCCACCTGCCAGCGCGCGGCAACCACATCCGGGCGCTGGCCGAGCAGTTCGGCGGGCAATGCCGATGGCAGTTTCAACGGAGCCCCCAGCGCCAGGCTCGGCCGTTGCAGGCGCGCGCCGTCGCCCGGGCCCTTGCCGGCCAGCGCCGCCAATTGATTGCGGCTCAGGACAATGGCTTCGTCGAGGGCATCGAGCTGACGATGGGTTTCCGGCAATGGCGCCTGGGCCTGGCTGACTTCGAAATGGGTGCCGATGCCACCGTCCAGGCGCTTCTGCGCCAGTTCGAGGATCTGCTCTTGCTGCTGGAGGGTCGCGGCGATGATGTCGTGCTGGGCGTAATGCAGCGAAAACTGGATGTAGGCGCGCACGATATTGTCTTGCAATTCCAGCTGCGCTTGCCGCGCCTCGGCGACGCTGACATGGGCCAGGTCGACGGCCCGCTCGCTGGCGCTGCGCTCGCGGCCCCACAGGTCCAACGCATAGCTCAGGCCCAGGGCGGCGTTGTTGTCCCAAGTGGTGGTGTTGGCCAGTTCGCCGGGGCCATAAAACTGATCGGTGGGCCAGTTGTGGCGCTTGAGGGCCGACTCGCCATTAATCTGCAGCGACTCGGCGGCCTCGGCGACACCCGCCATGGCCTTAGCCTGGCGCACCCGGGCGACGGCCATGGCCAGGCTCGGGCTGTCCCGCACGGCCAGGTCAATCCAGCCGTCCAGTTGCGGGTCACCATAGGCTTTCCACCACTGGCGGGTCGGCCAGTGAGCATCGCGGGCAGCCTCGCGTATCACCGCATCGGTCGCCAACCGGTTGGCCGACAAGAGCTCGCCTTGCGGCGCGATCCCTCCCGTCCCGATACAACCGCTGAGGGTCAGCGTCAAAACCCAAACACTGAGAGTCTTCAGCTCTCTGCTGATGCAACGCGGCACGGGCGCAATATTCCTGAGGTGGAGAGGCAAGAAGAGATGATGAGAATTTCGCCCTTGGAACACACCTGTGGGAGCTAGCCTGCTCGCGAAAGCGGCCGGGCAGACACACCGAGGACAACTGGGGTGCTTGTTTCGCGAGCGGGCTCGCTCCCACAGGATCCAGGACTGGCGGCAATTCTAGGCATCGCCCCCAACGGCGATAAGCCGACCTTTCTGCGAATCTTTGTTACCGTTATTGTGATAATCCATTAGTCGGGGTCCCGCATCTCTGTAACTTCATGTCACAATTTGGCACCTCCCAAGAGAGCCCTTCATGGACACTTTGCAAAACATGCGTGCGTTCAGCTGTGTTGCCGAAGCCGGCAGCTTCACCGCCGCCGCCGCGCAACTCGACACCACCACGGCCAACGTCTCGCGTGCGGTTTCCAACCTGGAAGCGCATCTGCAAACCCGTCTGCTCAACCGCACCACTCGCCGCATCGCCCTGACCGAAGCCGGCAAACGCTACCTGCTGCGGTGTGAGCAGATCCTGGCGTATGTCGAAGAGGCGGAAGCCGAGGCCAGCGATGCCCATGCGCGCCCGGCCGGACAGTTGAAAGTCCATACCATGACCGGCATCGGCCAGCATTTCGTCATCGACGCCATCGCCCGTTATCGCAAGACGCACCCGGACGTGACCTTCGACCTGACCCTGGCCAACCGGGTGCCGGACATCCTCGAGGAGGGCTACGACGTCTCGATCGTACTCGCCAGCGAGTTGCCGGACTCCGGCTTCGTGTCCCAGCGCCTGGGAATCACTTACAGCATCGTCTGCGCGTCGCCCGCCTACGTGAAGGCCAGCGGCTGCCCGCAGAAACCCAGCGACCTGCTGAACCACGCCTGCCTGCGCCTGGTCAGCCCGGTCATTCCGCTGGAGAAATGGGTGTTCGACGGCCCGGAGGGCCAGGAGATGGTCACCATCAACAGCTCACCGTTCCTGGTGAATTCCGCCGATGCGATGAAGACCGCGATCACCAGCGGCATGGGCGTGGGCGTGCTGCCGGTGTACGCCGCCATCGAAGGCTTGCGCAACGGCACGCTGGTGCGGGTCATGCCCAACTACCGCTCGCAGGAACTGAACCTTTACGCCATCTACCCTTCGCGCCAGTACCTGGATGCGAAGATCAAGACGTGGGTCGAATACCTGCGAGGCTCGTTGCCGGAAATCCTCGCGGCGCACCAGGCCGAACTGACGGCCTATGAATTGAGTGGAAGCCTGACGGGAGCACGGGTCGCGAACTGAATCCGCGACCGCGCGCCGAGGGGAAAGATCAGCGTTTGCCCATCGAACGGCGCGTGCCGGGAGGCGCGGCGCCGGGGGTCTTGGTATGGCCATTCTTCGCGCCGTTCTTGTACCACGGTTGTTGGCCGGCACCTTTGGCCGCCGCCAGGTCGCCTGGTTTGAATGGAAACTTGAAGGCCGGGATCGGCGCCTTGCTGTCGTCGGCGTTGGCAACATCGCTGTCGGTCTGGCCGGACGGTTCACCGTTCGGGTGCTCGTCCACAGGCGATGGTGTTGGGGAAGTCATGTAAGGCTCCGGGCGGGTATGCCGGGCTCGGTAAGTGAGCCGCGAAACGCAGCAGTATACCTGCGCAAAATCGCGGTGCACGGGGTAGATTCAATGGCTAAGTTCCGTCTGACGGGAAACCAAGATAAAACTGACAGCCCTGACAGCTAGCCGTCACCTTCCTGACGGGCTCACAACGCTATATAAGAAAGCCAGGAATTCCTCCGTCCCGAACCGGCGTTTCACGTTCATGCCTATCCAGAAAAAAACCGTCCTGCTCGTCGCGTTACTGATCGCCCTGGCCGCCCTCGCCCTCTGGTTCATCATGAAGCCCGTCGTCAGCAAACCCAGTGCTTCCACCGCCGTGCCAGTGAAGGTGATAAGCGTTGTCGAGCAGGATGTGCCGCGCTTCGCCAGTGGCATCGGCACGGTACTGTCGCTGCACAGCGTGGTGATCCGTCCGCAGATCGACGGCATCCTCACCAGGCTGCTGGTCAAGGAAGGGCAACTGGTCAAGAAGGGGGACCTGCTGGCGACCATCGATGATCGTTCGATCCGCGCCAGCCTCGACCAGGCCCGCGCCCAGCTCAGCGAGAGCCAGGCGCAACTGGCCGTGGCCCAGGTCAACCTCAAGCGCTACAAGCTGCTGAGCGTCGATGACGGCGTATCGAAGCAGACCTACGACCAGCAACAGGCGCTGGTCAACCAGCTCAAGGCCACTGCCCAGGGCAACCAGGCGGCCATCGATTCGGCGCAGGTGCAGCTGTCCTACACGCAGATCCGCTCACCGGTGAGCGGTCGCGTCGGCATTCGCAATGTGGATGAAGGCAACTTCCTGCGCACCAGCGACACCGAAGGCCTGTTCACGGTGACCCAGATCGACCCGATCGCCGTGGAGTTTTCCTTGCCCCAGCAAATGCTGCCGACCCTGCAGCGATTGATCGCCGCCCCGGACCAGGCCTTGGTCAAGGCCTACATCGGGGCTGACGGCGTGACCGGGGAATTGCTCGGCGAGGGACGGCTCAGCCTCATCGACAACCAGATCAACACCAACACCGGAACCCTGCGGGCCAAGGCCGAATTTAATAACGCCGCGCAACGGCTGTGGCCGGGGCAACTGGTGACGCTGAAAATCCAGACCGCTATCGACAAGGGTGCCCTGGTAGTGCCGCCCACCGTGGTCCAACGCGGGCTGGAGCAACATTTCGTCTATCGGGTCAAAGGTGACAAGGTCGAAAGCGTGCCGGTGCAAATGGTTTACCAGGACAGCGACAGGCACATCATCAAAGGCGTGAACGCCGGCGATCAGTTGGTGAGTGACGGCCAGTCACGCCTCAAGCCCGGCGCCAGTGTCCAGGTGCTCAGCGATCCGCCTGCCCTCGCCAAGACCGGGCAGGCGCAGCCATGAAGGGCCGCGGCTCGATATCGGCGTGGTGCATCGACCACCCCATCGCCACGGTGCTGCTGACGTTCGCCCTGGTGTTGCTAGGGTTGATCGCCTTTCCCCGCCTGCCCGTCGCGCCTTTGCCCGAGGCGGAATTCCCGACCATCCAGGTCAACGCCCAACTGCCCGGCGCCAGTCCCGAAACCATGGCATCGTCCGTGGCGACCCCACTGGAGGTGCAATTCAGCGCCATCCCCGGCATTACCCAGATGACCTCAAGCAGTGCGTTGGGCTCGACCAACCTGACCCTGCAATTCAGTCTCGACAAGAGCATCGACACCGCCGCCCAGGAAGTGCAGGCGGCGATCAACACCGCCGCCGGCAAGCTGCCCAATGACATGCCGAACCTGCCGACCTGGCGCAAGGTCAACCCGGCCGACAGCCCGGTGCTGATTCTCAGCATCAGCTCCGACCTGATGCCAGGCACCGAACTGAGTGATTACGTCGAGACGCTGCTCGCCCGGCAGATCAGCCAGATCGACGGTGTTGGACAGATCTATATCACCGGCCAGCAGCGGCCGGCGATCCGGGTCCAGGCCTCGGCCGACCGGCTTGCCGCCATCGGCCTGACCCTCGCCGATATTCGCCAGTCCTTGCAGCAGGCCAGCCTCAACCTGGCCAAGGGCGCGCTGTATGGCGAGTCGAGTATTTCCACCTTGTCCACCAACGACCAGCTGTTCAAGCCGGAGGAATACGGCGAGCTGATCGTTTCCTACCGGGACGGCGCACCGGTCCATCTCAAGGACATCGCCGAAGTCGTCAACGGTTCGGAAAACGCCTACGTGCAGGCCTGGTCCGATGATCAGCCCGGCGTCAACCTGGTGATCTTCCGCCAGCCGGGGGCGAACATCGTCGAGACGGTCGACCGCATCCAGGCGGCGCTGCCAACCCTGGAAGCCATGCTGCCGGCCGCCATACAGGTCAAGGTGATGATCGATCGCACCCAGACCATTCGCGCTTCGCTGCATGAAGTGGAAATCACCCTGCTGATCGCGGTGCTGCTGGTGGTGGCGGTGATGGCGCTGTTCCTGCGCCAGCTCTCGGCGACATTGATCGTCTCGGCAGTACTCGGGGTGTCGCTGACCGCCAGTTTCGCCCTGATGTATGTGATGGGTTTCAGCCTCAACAACCTGACCCTGGTGGCGATCGTCATCTCGGTGGGATTCGTGGTGGACGACGCGATCGTGGTGGTGGAGAACATCCACCGGCACCTGGAAGCCGGCGATGGCATGCGCGAGGCGGCGATCAAGGGCGCCGGGGAAATCGGCTTCACGGTGGTGTCCATCAGCTTCTCGCTGGTGGCGGCGTTCATTCCGCTGCTGTTCATGGGCGGCGTGGTCGGGCGGCTGTTCAAGGAATTTGCCCTGACCGCCACTTCGACCATCCTGATTTCCGTCGTGGTGTCCCTGACCCTGGCGCCGACCCTGGCTGCCTTGTTCATGCGCGCCCCGAAACATCACGCCCATGCCAGGCCGGGTTTCGGCGAGCGCCTGCTCGGCTGGTACGAACGCGGCCTGCGCCGGGCCCTGGCCCACCAGAAACTGATGATCGGCGTGTTCGGCCTGACCCTCGCCCTCGCGGTGGTGGGCTACGTGTTCATCCCCAAGGGCTTCTTCCCGGTCCAGGACACCGGCCTGGTGCTGGGCACCAGCGAAGCGGCGGCCGACATCTCGTTCCCGGACATGGTGGCCAAGCACAAGGCCCTGGCCGAGATCGTCGCCGCCGACCCGGCAGTGCAGACCTTCTCGCACTCCGTCGGCGTCTCGGGCAACAACCAGACCATCGCCAACGGCCGCTTCTGGATCGCCCTCAAGCCTCGGGGCGAGCGCGATGTATCGGCCAGCGGCTTCATCGACCGGATCCGCCCCAAGTTGCTGAAGATTCCCGGCGTTGTGCTGTACCTGCGGGCCGGACAGGACATCAACCTCAGCTCCGGCCCGAGCCGCGCCCAGTATCAATACGTGCTCAAGAGCAACGACGGGCCGACCCTCAACGCCTGGACGCAGAAACTCACCGACAAGCTGCGCAGCATTCCGGCATTCCGCGACATTTCCAACGACTTGCAACTGGGCGGCAGCATCACCCACATCAACATCGACCGCAGCGCGGCGGCGCGTTTCGGCCTCACCGCCAGCGATGTCGACCAGGCGCTCTACGACGCTTTCGGCCAGCGGCAGATCAATGAATTCCAGACCGAGACCAACCAGTACAACGTCATCCTGGAACTCGACACCCAGCAACGCGGCAAGGCCGAAAGCCTGGCGTATTTCTATCTGCGCTCGCCGCTGAGCGGGGAAATGGTCCCGCTCTCGGCCCTCGCCCGCTTCGACGCACCGACCAACGGCCCGCTGTCGATTGCCCACGACGGCATGTTCCCGGCCGCCAACCTGTCGTTCAACCTCGCGCCGGGCGTGGCGCTGGGGGATGCGGTGCGCCTGCTCGACCAGGCCAAGAACGAGATCGGCATGCCCGCCGCCATCACCGGCAGCTTCCAGGGCGCGGCCCAGGCGTTCCAGAGCTCGCTGAAAAGCCAGCCGTGGCTGATCCTCGCCGCGTTGGTGGCGGTGTACATCATCCTCGGCGTGCTCTACGAGAGTTTCGTCCATCCGTTGACGATCATTTCCACGTTGCCCTCGGCCGGCCTCGGCGCGTTGATCATGCTCTGGCTGTTGGGCCAGGACTTCTCGATCATGGCGCTGATCGGCCTGGTGCTGCTGATCGGCATCGTCAAGAAGAACGGCATCCTGATGATCGACTTCGCCCTCGATGCCCAGCGCAACGGCGGGATGACGCCGCAGGAGGCGATTTTCCAGGCCTGCCTGACGAGGTTCCGTCCGATCATGATGACGACCCTGGCCGCCCTGCTCGGCGCCCTGCCACTGATGCTCGGCTACGGCCCCGGCGCGGAGTTGCGCCAACCCTTGGGCATCGCGGTGGTCGGTGGCCTGCTGGTGAGCCAGGCACTGACGCTGTTCACCACGCCGGTCATATACTTGTGGCTGGAGCGATTGTTCCATCGGCCCGCGCCTCGACCCGGTTCTGCGCCGACGGCGGCGCTGGCAAATGCAGACTGAGGCCGGGCCATGCGCGTTCTGATCATCGAAGACGAAGAAAAAACCGCCGACTACCTGCACCGCGGCCTGACCGAACAGGGTTACATCGTGGATGTGGCAGGGGACGGCGTTGAAGGGCTGCACCTGGCCCTGGAAAGCGATTATGCGGTGATCGTGCTCGACGTCATGCTGCCGGGCCTCGACGGCTTTGGCGTGCTGCGGTCCCTGCGCGCCCGCAAGCAGACGCCGGTCATCATGCTCACCGCCCGCGAACGGGTCGAAGATCGCATCAAGGGCCTGCGCGATGGCGCCGACGATTATCTGGGCAAGCCGTTTTCGTTCCTGGAGCTGGTGGCCCGCCTGCAAGCCTTGACCCGCCGCAGCAGCGGCCATGAACCGGTGCAGGTGAGCATCGCCGACCTGTGGATCGACCTAATCAGCCGCAAGGCCAGTCGCGCCGGGCAGCGCCTGGACCTGACCGCCAAGGAATTTTCACTGCTCAGCGTCCTGGCTCGCCGCCAAGGCGAAATTCTTTCGAAAACCGCGATTGCCGAAATGGTCTGGGACATCAATTTCGACAGCGACGCCAACGTCGTCGAAGTGGCGATCAAACGCCTGCGGGCCAAGCTCGACGGGCCTTTCGAGCACAAGCTTCTGCACACCATTCGAGGGATGGGTTATGTGTTGGAGAATCGTGGTGAGTAACAGCATCGCCCTGCGCCTGAGCGGCATGTTCACGCTGGTGGCGGCGCTGGTGTTCCTGCTGATTGGCGGCGGCTTGTACCAGCAGGTCGAAAAAGGTCTCGGCCTGTTGCCAGAGGCGGAGCTCGATGCCCGCTACAGCGTGCTGGAGTCCACCGTCGGCCGCTATGGCACGCCGGAGCACTGGGTCAAGATCAACAACAAGCTGCGCTTGCTCGGCGAGGAGGATAAACGCATCCACTTCTGGATCGTCAGCGATGACCCGCGCTTTGAATACGGTAACCCCGATGCACAGATCCGTGCCTTCGCCGCAGGTCCATTGGGCAAACGTGACCTGAAGCTGGCGACGCAGCATTACCCGATGAAAGTGCTGGTGAGCCAGTTCCCGGCCAAGGACCAGCGACCGCCGCTACGGTTCATGATCGGTATCGACACCGAGACCTTCTACCAGACTCAGCATCGTTTGCTAGTCGCGCTGGTGAGCCTGGCGATCGTCGGCGTGCTGCTGGCCTCGTTGCTGGGCTACTGGGTGGCGCGCATCGGTCTCAAGCCACTCATCAAGTTATCGGACGAAGCCCGGCGCCTGGCCCCGCCCCGGCTCACCGGGCGCTTGCAATTATCACCGCTGCCACCGGAACTCAACCAGTTCGTCAGTTCCTTCAACGCAACCCTGGACCGCGTCGAGCAGGCGTATTCGAGGCTGGAGTCATTCAATGCCGACGTGGCCCATGAACTGCGCTCGCCGCTGACCAACCTGATCGGCCAGACCCAGGTGGCGTTGACCCGCGGGCGCTCGGCAGAGCATTACTTCGAAGTGCTGCAATCGAACCTCGAAGAGCTGGAGCGACTGCGCTCGATCATCAACGACATGTTGTTCCTGGCCAGCGCCGACCAGGGCAGCAAGGCCACCAAGCTGACCACGACGTCCCTGGCCGATGAGGTGGCGACCACCCTCGATTATCTGGACTTCATCCTCGAAGACGCCCAGGTCCAGGTTCGCGTCAGCGGCGATGCCCAGGCCAGTATCGAGATCGCCCACCTGCGCCGGGCCTTGATCAATCTGCTGAGCAACGCCGTCCAGCACACCGCGCCCGGCCAAGTGATCGACGTGAACATCGAAGCCACCGGCGACCAGGTCATCCTGGGCGTCACCAATCCCGGCGAGCCTATCGCTGGCGAACACCTGCCGCGCCTGTTCGAGCGCTTCTACCGGGTCGACGTCTCCCGCAGCAACAGTGGCGCCAACCACGGCCTGGGCCTGGCCATCGTCAAGGCGATTGCACTCATGCACGGCGGCGATGTATTCGTGCGCAGCGACCGTGGTGCCAATACCTTCGGGATCCGCTTGCCGGCCTGAGGAGCAAGCCCGCCCAAGGACAACACTGGGGGAGCGAGCCTGCTCGCGAAGGCGGCAGTCCATCCAACCTCGATGTCCATGCAATAAGCCACGATGTGGATTGCTCAATTCCAGTGTCACAAGCACAATCTTGCAAAAGGCCAGCATTGTCTGATGCCAGTCATCCGCTATTAAAGATGAGCAGCCTATGGGAAGGATCCCAGCCACATGACAATACAGATCGGAATCATGAACACGAGCAGTGCAACACCCGGCAACATCCCGCTTTCGATACGTTCGGAACGGGTACTCGTTTTGGCCAGCTCGCTGGTTGTCATCGCCATCGTAGCTATCGTGACGTTCCTGCTGATCCGTGAACACGCCAGCGCGCAGCAGGCAGCGACGCGCGCGGCGAGCAACATTGTGCAGTTGATCGACGCCGACGTACTGCGCAATGTCGAACTCTACGATCTTTCGCTGCAAGGCCTGATTGCCGCAGCGAAACGCCAGGATCTCCAGGACGTTTCGCCAACGATCCGCCACCTCGCGCTGTTCGACCGCGCCACCGCAGCCCCTTACAAAGGCGACATATTGCTGCTCGACAAGCGCGGCGACGTGGTCGCCGATTCCGCTTCGGTCGAACCGCGCAAGGGCAATTACGCCGATCGGGAATATTTCCAGTCCCATCTGCAGGATCCGGGCCCGGGCATGAAGATCAGCCGTCCGTTCCGGGCCCGGAGCAGTCCGCATGACTGGCGCATCAGCTTCAGCTACCGCTTGAACGACGACCGGGGCGAGTTCATGGGCGTGGCCGAGGCTGCAATGCGCCTGGGCTACTTCAGCCAGCTCTTCAAGAGCTTGAACATCGGCCATGGCGGCACGGTCAACCTGGTCAGCCGCGACGGGATCCTGTTGGCTCAGGAGCCGCCTTTGGCCGAAGACATGATCGGCAAGGATTTCAGCAGCCGACCGAACTTCGTGCGGATCCTGCGCGAAGGCGATGGCAGTTTTACCAGCGTGTCCAGCGTAGATCAGAAGCAGCGGCTGTACACCTTTTCCCAGGTAGGTAATCTGCCGCTGATCGTCGTGGTCGCGCTTTCTTCCCAAGAAGTTTTCGCGTCATGGCAACGCACGGCGCTGCTGGTCAGTGGCGCCACGGGCGCGCTGTGCTTCAGCTTGCTCTGGCTCACCTGGCTGCTGCGTCGGGAATTGAGACGCCGGCACACCGCTGAACGGGAACTGGCCCTGCTGGCATCCGTCGACCCGCTGACAGGCCTGGCCAACCGCCGGACGCTGGACCAGACGCTGCAACTGGAGTGGCTGCGCGCCCAGCGCTCCGGTCAACCGTTGTCGATCCTGATGATCGATGCCGACCACTTCAAGGCGCTCAATGATCGCCTGGGCCACCAACGCGGTGACGAGGCGTTACGAACCCTGGCGCAACTGATCGGCGGGTACGTGCGCCGACCGGCCGACCTGGCGGCGCGTTATGGCGGTGAAGAGTTCTCGGTGGTGCTGCCGGAGACGACGACCGCAGGAGCGTTCACCATGGCGCAAAACATTCGCGAAGCCGTTGAGCAACTGCCCGGCGACGCCCCCATGACCGTCAGCATCGGCATCGCTACGTGGGCGAACGGGCCTTACAACGAACTTGAGGCGTTGCTGCTCGCCGCCGACAAGGCGCTCTACCAGGCCAAGGCCAGCGGGCGTAATCGAGTTGTTTGTGCGATGTAAGCCTTGCTCCTGCTTTTGTGGCGAGGGAGCTTGCTCCCGCTGGGCCGCGAAGCGGCCCCAGAGATAGCGACTCGCTCGCCTGATCCACCGCAGACCAGGTTGAGGACTGCTTCGCAGTCCAGCGGGAGCAAGCTCCCTCGCCACAAAAGCCTTTCGCAGCCGACATAAAACCCAGCCATAAAAAAAGGCCACCCGAAGGCAGCCCTTAAAAAACTAGAGAGGTTTTTTGCTTACACGGCCGCTACAGGGCGCATGTAAGAGATTGGTGCGGTGCTGGCGTCTTCGAACGTCACGACTTCCCAAGCGTCTTTCTGCTCAATCAACTTGCGCAGCAGCTGGTTGTTCAGTGCGTGGCCGGACTTGAAGCCCTTGAACTCACCAATCAGGCTGTTGCCCAGCAGGTAGAGGTCGCCGATTGCATCGAGGATCTTGTGTTTGACGAATTCGTCTTCATAACGAAGGCCGTCTTCGTTCAACACGCCATCGGAATCGACCACGATCGCGTTTTCCACACTGCCACCGAGTGCGAGGTTGTGCTTGCGCAGGTACTCGATATCACTCATGAAACCAAAGGTACGGGCGCGGCTGACTTCTTTGACGAACGAAGTGCTGGAAAAATCCACGCTTGCACTCTGGGTGCGGTCACGGAAAACCGGGTGATCGAAATCGATCTCGAAGCTCACCTTGAAACCTTCGAAAGGGACAAAAGTGGCGCGCTTGTCGCCGTCTTCCACTGTCACTTCCCGCAGGATGCGGATGAACTTCTTGGCCGCGTCCTGCTCTTCCAGGCCAGCCGATTGAATCAGGAATACGAAAGGTCCGGCGCTGCCATCCATGATCGGGACTTCGGACGCGGAGAGCTCGACGTAGGCGTTATCGATGCCCAGGCCAGCCATGGCCGAGAGCAAATGCTCCACCGTGTCCACTTTGGTGTCACCGTTGACCAGCGTGGTCGACATAGTGGTTTCACCAACGTTTTCCGCGCGAGCAGGAATCTGCACCACAGGGTCGAGGTCGGCACGACAAAACACAATGCCGGTGTCGACAGGCGCGGGCTTGAGGGTCAGATAGACCTTCTCGCCGGAGTGCAGGCCGACACCTGTGGCACGGATAATATTCTTCAGGGTGCGTTGTTTAATCATGGCATGGGCCGCTTCAGCGCAAATTGCGAACTGGTATCAACAAAGGCTGGCGATGATAGCAGACCAGACCTTTGCTGAACACCAATCACCCGTATACCCCTGATACATTCCATCAATCGGCCTGACGACGCAGGAATGCCGGGATGTCCAGGTAATCCAGATCGTCTTGCGGATTCATCTTCGCGGCAGTCGCAGCACCGGCCTGGGCCTGGTTGCGCATGACGGTCGGACGGTCCAGGTCACGGTAGTTCACCGCGGGAGCTTCCTGACGAGCGGCAGCTTGCTGCTGGGGCTGCGAAGCCATGGCGGTCTGCACGGTGTTGTCGATCACCTTCATCGGTTTCTCGATTTTCGCGCCCAGGCCAGTGGCAACCACGGTCACATGCAGTTCGTCACGCATGTCCGGATCGATCACGGTGCCGACCTTGACCATTGCGTGGTCGGAAGCGAACGCCTCGATGATGCTACCCACGTCGGAGTACTCGCCCAGGGACAAGTCCGGACCGGCGGTGATGTTCACCAGGATGCCGCGGGCGCCCTGCAGGTTCACATCTTCGAGCAGCGGGTTGCGGATGGCCGCTTCGGTGGCTTCGCGTGCACGGTTCGGACCGCTGGCGCAGCCGGTGCCCATCATCGCCATGCCCATTTCGGACATCACGGTGCGTACGTCGGCAAAGTCGACGTTGATCATGCCCGGACGCTTGATGATGTCGGAGATACCGCGAACGGCACCGGCCAGTACGTCATCGGCCTTGGCGAAAGCCGACAGCAGGCTGGCGTCCTTACCGAGGATGGTCAGCAGCTTCTCGTTGGGGATGGTGATCAACGAGTCGACGCTTTCGCTCAGCGCGCGGATGCCTTCATCGGCGATCTGCATGCGCTTGCGGCCTTCGAACGGGAACGGACGGGTCACCACCGCAACGGTGAGGATGCCCATTTCCTTGGCGACTTCGGCAATGATCGGCGCTGCACCGGTACCGGTACCGCCGCCCATGCCAGTGGTGATGAACACCATGTTGGTGCCAGCCAGGACTTCAGCGATGCGCTCGCGATCTTCCAGGGCAGCCTGACGGCCAACCTCGGGATTCGCGCCGGCACCCAGGCCCTTGGTCACGCCGGTACCGAGTTGGAGGATGGTCCGCGCGCCGATGTTTTTCAGCGCCTGAGCATCGGTGTTGGCGCAGATGAACTCAACGCCTTCGATGTTGCTCTTGACCATGTGGTTGACAGCGTTGCCGCCGCCACCGCCGACACCGATTACCTTGATAACCGGGCTGGCGGGGATGTTGTCTACGAGTTCGAACATTTTCCCTCTCCTTTCATTCTCTAGTTTTTTCGCCTACTGCGTTTGTTGCCGTCTTGCAACGCCGGGCCTGAAACCCGACGCCTGAATCTGAAATCGTTTAGAAATTGCCCTTCACCCAAGCCTGGAGCCGCTCGAACAGCGGTGCCTTGGGCTCTTCGCTGCTGTAGCTGTCACGGCTGCCGATGCCCGAGAACGAGATCCCGTCGGATTGCTTTTGCAGGCCGTACATCAACAGGCCCACGCCAGTCGAATAGATCGGGTTGCGCACCACGTCATCCAGGCCCTTGACGCCATGGGGCACGCCCAGGCGCACCGGCATGTGGAAAATCTCTTCGGCCAGCTCGACCGCGCCTTCCATCTTCGACGTACCGCCGGTCAGCACGATGCCGGCCGGGATCAGGTCTTCGTAGCCGCTGCGGCGCAGTTCGGCCTGGATCAGCGTGAACAGTTCGTCGTAGCGCGGCTCGACCACTTCGGCCAGGGCCTGGCGCGACAATTCGCGCGGCGGACGGTCGCCGACGCTCGGCACCTTGATGGTTTCACCGGCACCGGCCAGCTTGGCCAGGGCGCAGGCGTAACGGATCTTGATTTCCTCGGCGTACTGGGTCGGGGTGCGCAGCGCCATGGCGATGTCGTTGGTCACCTGGTCGCCGGCAATCGGGATCACTGCCGTGTGGCGGATGGCGCCTTCGGTGAAGATCGCGATGTCGGTGGTGCCGCCGCCGATGTCGACCAGGCACACGCCGAGTTCTTTCTCGTCGTCGGTCAGCACCGAGTAGGCCGAAGCCAGTTGCTCAAGGATGATGTCGTCGATTTCCAGGCCGCAGCGACGCACGCACTTCTCAATGTTCTGCGCGGCGTTCACGGCGCAGGTGACCACGTGGACCTTGGCTTCCAGGCGTACGCCGGACATACCCAGAGGCTCGCGTACGCCTTCCTGGTTATCGATCACGTAATCCTGCGGCAGGGTGTGCAGCACCCGCTGATCGGCCGGAATCGCCACGGCCTGGGCCGCGTCGAGTACGCGCTCAAGGTCGGCGGAGCTGACTTCACGGTCCCGAATCGCCACGATGCCGTGGGAGTTCAGGCTGCGGATGTGATTGCCCGCGACACCGACGAACGCCGAGTGGATCCGGCAACCGGCCATCAGCTGCGCTTCTTCGATGGCGCGCTGGATCGATTGGACGGTGGACTCGATGTTCACCACCACGCCTTTCTTCAAGCCACGGGACGGGTGTGTACCGATCCCGACGATGACCAGCGTGCCGTCGTCCGCGACCTCGCCTACCAGCGCTACCACCTTGGAAGTGCCGATATCCAGACCGACGATCATTTTTCCGCTTTGCACGTTTGCCATGGGTCCTGCCTCTTCTTAATTCTTCGCGACGGCGGGTTCGGCCGTCGTCGGCGCTACAGGTTCCCGCCAGCCAACAGCGAGGCCGTTGGCGTAGCGCAGATCGATGCGCGCAATGTTCGTAATCTGTTCTTTGAGCGTCTTGTCATAGATGGCAATGAAGCGGCGCATCTTTTCCACCAGGTTGCCGCGCCCGAGCAACAGCTCGATGCCCGGCCCCGAGCTGCCCGCGCCAGTGGTCAGGAACCAGCTGCCGCGCTCACGCAATTCCAGGCGCGCGATGGAGAAGCCCAGTGGCCGCAACATCTGACTCAACACCTGGTATTGCTGCATCACTTGCTGCTGGGCCCGCTGTGGACCGAACAGTTGTGGCAAATGTTCATAATTGGCCAGTTCCCGTGGCGTAAACGCCTGGCCCTGGTTGTTCAACAGCGACTCGTCGCCCCAACGGGCCACCGGCAACTGCTCTTCCAGACGAATCGACACCTGGTCCGGCCATACCCGCCGCACTTCGGCGTGGGCGATCCAGGGCATCTGCTCCAGCTCGGTGCGCATGCCCGCCAGGTCGATGGTGAAGAAGCTCGACGCGACGAACGGAGCGATCCGCTGCTGCACCGCCTGCTGGCTGATGTAGCTCAGGTCACCCTGGACGTTGATCCGGGCGATTGGCCGATCGGCATAAGGCAGCAGCCGCTGCGCGCCTTCATACGTGCCGAACCCCAATACCACCAGCATCACCGGCCAGAACAGGCTCTTGAGAAAGCCGAAATTGGCTTTCGGCAAGCGCGCCGACATCGGCTCTTTGGCCACCATTCGGCTGGCACCCCGCGGCACCGGCTTGCGACCGGGTGCGGATGGCTGATGACGAAGCGATGCGCCTTGCATGGCTTAACCCCTGGACTCTTGGTTGCCGACACTGGCGGCCAGGATCGACAGCACCAGTTGCTGGAAATCCAGGCCGGCAGCGCGAGCCGCCATCGGAACCAGGCTGTGGTCGGTCATGCCGGGCGCGGTGTTGACTTCCAGGAACCAGAACTGCCCATCGGCGTCCTGCATCACGTCCGCCCGCGCCCAACCGGCGATACCCAGCGCCTCACAGGCCTTGGCCGTGAGGTCCATCAATTGTTTTTCCTTGGCAGCGTCCAGCCCGCAGGGAATGCGGTACTGGGTGTCATTGGCGATGTACTTGGCGTCGTAGTCGTAGAACGTGTGGGGCGTGCCCAGCGCAATCGGGGGCAACACCTGGTCACGCAGGGTGGCGATGGTGAACTCGGGACCGGTGATCCATTGCTCGACCAACACTTGCGAATCGTAGGAACTGGCGTCCTTCCAGGCTGCGGTCAACTCAGGCAGCGAATTCACTTTCGCCATGCCGATACTTGAACCTTCATGGGCCGGTTTGACGATCAAAGGGAAGCCCAGTTCCGTCGCCGCCGAAATACAATCGGCCTCGGACGCCAGCACGGCGTGACGCGGCGTCGGGATGCCGAGGCTGTGCCAGACCTGTTTGGTGCGCAACTTGTCCATCGCCAGGGCGGACGCCAGGATGCCACTGCCGGTGTAGGGAATGCCCAGGCATTCGAGCAAGCCCTGCATGCTGCCGTCTTCGCCGCCACGGCCATGAAGAATGATGAAGGCGCGATCGATCTTTTCGCTCAGCAGGCGCTGCAGGAAGTCGTCGCCCACGTCGATGCCGAATGCGTCGACGCCGGCGCTTTGCAGGGCTTGCAGCACGGCGTTGCCGGACTTGAGAGAGACCTCGCGCTCGGCGCTCTTGCCACCGAACAGCACGGCCACGCGGCCGAAGGCTTTCGGATCAAGGGTCGAGACCAGGTTGGCGTAGGCAGCAGTCATTTCAGTTTCCCCTCGCTGGAGGCCACGGTGGCTCCGGCGAATAACGGACTTTTCAACAGTTTCGGGGCCAGGCCACCGATATCACCGGCGCCCTGGCAGAGCAGGATGTCGCCGGCGCGCAGCAGCGGCTTGACCAGCGGCGCGAGGTCCACGCCGCGGTCGATGTAGATCGGGTCCAACTGGCCGCGCTGGCGGATGCTGTGGCACAGCTGGCGGCTGTCGGCGCCCGGGATCGGCTCTTCGCCGGCCGGGTAGACTTCCATCAACAGCAGCACGTTGGCGTCGGCCAGCACCTGGACAA
Source organism: Pseudomonas sp. R3-56 (assembly GCF_051132075.1). Taxonomy (NCBI): domain Bacteria; kingdom Pseudomonadati; phylum Pseudomonadota; class Gammaproteobacteria; order Pseudomonadales; family Pseudomonadaceae; genus Pseudomonas; species Pseudomonas sp. R3-56. The sequence continues at coordinate 5,066,706 of NZ_CP071657.1, forward strand.
AATCGTCGTACAGGTCGCGGGTGCGGCTGTAGCGGTGCGGCTGGTAGACCATCACCAGCCGGCGCTCCGGCCAGCCACCGCGCACGGCCTTGATCACCGCCGCGACTTCGGTCGGGTGATGGCCGTAGTCATCCACCAGCATCACGTTGCCGCCGTCCACCGGCAGCTCGCCGTAGACCTGGAAGCGTCGACCCACGCCCTGGAACCCGGACAGGCCCTGGACGATGGCTTCATCGCTGACGCCTTCGTCGGTGGCGATGCAGATGGTCGCCAGCGAGTTGAGCACGTTGTGGTTGCCGGGCATGTTCACCGACACGTCCAACGGCTCGCGATCAGGACGCAGCACGGTGAAGAACGTCTGCATGCCCTGCTGGCGCACGTTGATCGCGCGCACGTCGGCGTCTTCGCCAAAGCCGTAGGTCACGGTCGGACGCTTGATCAGCGGCAGGATTTCGCGCACCACCGGATCGTCCAGGCACACCACCGCCAGACCGTAGAACGGCAGGTTGTGGAGGAACTCGACGAAGGTTTTCTTCAGTTTGTTGAAGTCACCGTCGTAGGTCGCCATGTGGTCGGCGTCGATGTTGGTCACCACGGCCACCAGCGGTTGCAGGTGCAGGAAACTTGCATCGCTCTCGTCGGCTTCGGCGATCAGGTAGCGGCTGGTGCCCAGTTGGGCGTTGGTGCCCGCGGCGTTCAGGCGCCCACCGATCACGAACGTCGGGTCCAGGCCACCGGCAGCGAACACCGAGGCGATCAGGCTGGTGGTGGTGGTCTTGCCGTGAGTACCGGCGACGGCGATGCCGTGGCGATAGCGCATCAGCTCGGCGAGCATCTCGGCGCGCGGCACCACGGGAATGCGACGTTCCAGGGCGGTGGCGACTTCCGGGTTGGAAGTGTTCACGGCGCTGGAGACCACCAGCACATCGGCGTTGGCGGCGTTCTCGGCACGATGGCCGATGAAAATCTGTGCACCGAAGGATTCCAGGCGCTCAGTGACCGGCGAAGCCTTCAGGTCGGAACCCGAGACCTGGTAACCCAGGTTCAGCAACACCTCGGCGATCCCGCACATGCCCACGCCGCCGATCCCGACGAAGTGGATGCGGCGGATGCGGCGCATTTCCGGCTGCGGCATGGCTTTGCGATTCTCAACCATGGGCCACCTCCAGGCAGGTATCGACCACTTGGGCCGTTGCATCGGGTTTGGCCAGGCGGCGCGCGGCGCGGGCCATGTCTTCGAGTGTTTGCGGCTGCATCAAGACCTCTGTCAGGCGCGCGGCTAGATCCGCGGCGCCAGTCGTTCTTTGTGGCATCAGGAAGGCAGCGCCTTCGCGGGCCAAATAATCGGCGTTGCGGGTCTGGTGATCGTCGATGGCGTGGGGCAAAGGCACCAGCATCGAGGGCAGACCGGCGGCAGCCAGTTCACTGACGGTCAGCGCGCCTGCGCGGCAGACCACCAGGTCGGCCCAGCCATAGGCTTGGGCCATGTCTTTGATGAAAGGCTGCACTTGCGCCTCGACGCCAACGGCGCGATAGCGCTCGGCGGTCACTTCATCGTGGTTTTTGCCAGCCTGGTGAAACACTTCCGGGCGCAATTCGGCGGCGACCTGGGACAAGGCTTCGGGCAGCAGTTTGTTCAACGGTTCCGCTCCCAGACTTCCGCCCAGGATCAGCAAACGCGCCTTGCGTCCGGCCAGGGCCGGGCGCGGTGTATCGAGGAACAGCTCCGTGCGCACCGGGTTACCGGTGGTGCGACGGCTGCCCGACAGGGTAAAGGTGTCGGGGAAGGCTTCACACACTCGAGCGGCCAACGGCACCAGTAACCGATTGGCGGTACCAGCGACCGCGTTCTGCTCATGGACGATCACCGGCACACCGGCCAGTTTTGCCGCGACGCCGCCAGGACCGGTCACATAACCGCCGAAGCCGACGACACATACCGGCCGCAGCCGACGGATGACCGCCCGCGCCTGCCAGATCGACTTGAGCAGCATCAGCGGTGCCTTGAGCAGAGACAGCTTGCCTTTGCCCCGCAGGCCACTGGCGTTGATCCGATGCAGCTCGAGGCCGGCGGCGGGTACCAGTTCATTCTCGATGCCACGCGGCGTGCCGAGCCAGTGCACGGTGTAGCCGCGCGCCTGGAACTCCCGGGCACAGGCCAGCGCCGGGAATACATGCCCGCCGGTTCCGCCCGCCATGATCAGTACGTTAGCGCCCATGAGTCGGCTCCTCGGCGAAGTCGCTTTCATGGAATTCCATTTCTTCACTGCCCAGGTGGGTTCGACTTTCCCACTCGATGCGCAGCAACAAGCCGAGGCAGGCACAGCAGATCACCAGGGAGCTGCCGCCATAACTGAGGAACGGCAGCGTCAGGCCCTTGGTCGGCAGCAGACCGACGTTCACCCCGATGTTGATCAGGAACTGGCCGATCCAGAGGAACGACAGGCCGTACGCCACGTACGCGGCAAAGAACTGCTTGGCCTTCTCGGCCCACAAGCCGATGTACATGCCGCGCACACAAACGAAGACGAACAGCGCGACGGTGCACAGGGAGCCCACTACCCCCAGCTCCTCGGCGAGAACCGAGAACACGAAGTCGGTGTGAGCTTCCGGCAGGTAGAACTGCTTTTGCACACTGTTGCCCAGGCCCACGCCCAGCCACTCGCCGCGACCGAAGGCGATCAACGCCTGGGTCAACTGGTAGCCGGAACCGAACTGGTCGGCCCACGGATCGGTAAAGGTGATCAGGCGCGCCATCCGGTATGGCTGCGCCTGCACCAGGACGGTCACTGCCGCGAACGCCAGCGCTACCATCAAGGTGAAGCGGAACAGCCCGACACCGCCGAGGAACAGCATTGCCGCCGCCGCGCCCATCATCACCACCGTCGCGCCGAAGTCCGGCTCCATCAGCAGCAGGCCGGCCATCGGCAGCAGCACGATGAACGGCTTGAAGAAGCCCATCCAGCTCTCGCGCACTTCTTTCTGACGACGCACCAGGTACCCGGCGAGGTAGATCACCACAAAGACCTTGGCGATTTCCGAAGGCTGCACGTTGAAGAAGCTGAAGCCGATCCAGCGCATGGAGCCGTTGACCTCGCGGCCGATACCCGGCACCAGCACCATCACCAGCAGGCCGAAGGCACCCAGCAACATCAGCCAGCCCAGGCGTTGCCAGGTGGCGATCGGCACCATCATGGTGACAATGCACGCGCCCAGGCCGATCACCAGGTAAATCAGGTGGCGGATCATGTGGTAGAGGGTGTTGCCCGATTGCACGGCGGCCACTTCCGACGAGGCGGAGGTGATCATCACCAGGCCCAGGCCGAGCAGCGCCAGGCAGCCGGCGAGCATCGGGAAGTCCAGGTCGATACCGCGACCGGTAATCAGCGGCGACGGGTACGGCTTGATGATGTTCATCAGGCTCATGCCAAGTCCTCCGCAGCCCGGGCGAACAGTTGCCCGCGCTCTTCGTAATTCTTGAACATGTCGAAACTGGCGCAGGCCGGCGACAACAGCACGGCATCGCCCGGTTGCGCGAGGGCACGGCATTGCTGCACGGCTTCGTCCAGCGAGGCGACGCGAACCTGTGGCACGGCATCGCCGAGGGCCTGGGCGATCAGTTCGCGATCGCGGCCCATCAGCACCACGGCACGACAGTTGGCCGTCACCGGATCGCGCAGGTCCTTGAAGTCGGCGCCTTTGCCATCGCCACCGGCGATCAGCACGAGCTTGCCCTGGATGTCCGCGCCGAGGCCTTCGATGGCAGCCAGGGCGGCGCCAACGTTGGTGGCCTTGGAATCGTTGTACCAGGCCACGCCATCCAGGTCGCGCACCCACTGGCAGCGGTGCTCGAGCCCGGCAAAGCTGCGCAGCGCCGAAAGCATGGCGTCGAACGGCAGCCCGACGGCATGCCCGAGGGCGAGCGCGGCCAAGGCATTGGCTTGGTTATGGGCGCCGCGAATCTTCAGTTCGCGCACCGGCATCAGGTTCTGGAATTCGAAGGCCAGATATTTCTCGCCGTTCTCTTCGCGCAAACCGAAGCCTTTGAAATCTGGAGCGCCGAGGCCGAAAGTCCAGCATGGCAGCCCTTCGCTCATCAGCGGACGGGTCAAGGCATCCTGGCGGTTGAAAACCACTTGCCGGGCACCACGGAAAATCCGGTGCTTGGCCAGGTGATAGGCCGGCAGGCCGCTGTAGCGGTCCATGTGGTCTTCGCTGATGTTCAGCACAGTGGCCACTTCAGCGCCAAGGTGATCGGTGGTCTCGAGCTGGAAGCTCGACAGTTCCATGACGTACAGCTCGACCTCGTCGCTGAGCAGATCCAGCGCCGGGGTGCCGAGGTTGCCGCCCACGGCGACACGCTTGCCGGCGGCCGCGGCCATTTCACCGACCAGCGTGGTGACGGTGCTTTTCGCATTGGAACCGCTGATGGCGATAATCGGCGCCTTGGCGTTGCGCGCGAACAGCTCGATATCGCCGGACAATTTCACGCCACGGGCGGCGGCAGCCTGCAGGGCCGGGGTCGCCAGGGCCAGGCCCGGGCTCACGTAAAGCTCGTCGGCGCGGCACAGGAACTCGACGTCCAGCTCGCCACAACGCACATCCACCTGGGGATAGTCACGACGCAGCGTGGCCAGCTCAGGCGGATTTTCCCGCGTATCGGCGACGGCAAACGACACACCCCGGTTCGCCAGGAAGCGAACCAGGGACATGCCGCTCTTGCCGAGGCCGACAACGATGCGGAAGTGGTCAGAAGCGATCAGGGACACTCGTTCTACCTCAGCTTCAGGGTGGCAAGGCCGACCAACACGAGAATCACGGTGATAATCCAGAAACGGACAATCACACGCGGCTCGGGCCAGCCCTTGAGTTCAAAGTGGTGGTGGATCGGCGCCATGCGAAATACCCGGCGGCCGGTCAATTTAAAGGAAGCAACCTGAATGACGACTGACAGGGTCTCCATCACGAACACGCCGCCCATGATGAACAGGACGATTTCCTGGCGAACGATGACGGCGATGGTGCCCAGGGCCGCGCCCAGCGCCAGCGCGCCGACGTCGCCCATGAAGACTTGCGCCGGGTAGGTGTTGAACCAGAGGAAGCCCAGGCCGGCACCGATCAGCGCGCCGCAGAATACGATCAGCTCGCCCGCCCCCGGTACATAAGGAATCAGCAGGTATTCAGCGAATTTCACGTTACCCGACAGGTAGCAAAAGATCCCCAGCGCACCACCAACCATCACCGTTGGCATGATCGCCAGGCCGTCGAGGCCGTCGGTGAGGTTGACCGCGTTGCTCGAACCGACGATCACCAGGTAAGTCAGCACTATGAAACCTGCGCCCAGCGGGATGCTGTAGTCCTTCAGCATCGGCAGGATCAGAGTGGTTTCCACCGGCGAGGCGGCGGTCATATAAAGGAAGATCGCCGCGCCGAGGCCGAACACCGACTGCCAGAAATATTTCCAGCGGCTTGGCAGCCCACGGGAGTTCTTCTCGATGACCTTGCGGTAGTCGTCGACCCAGCCAATGGCGCCGAAAAACAGCGTCACCAGCAGCACGACCCAGACGTAACGGTTCGCCAGGTCGGCCCAGAGCAAGGTGCTGATACCGATGGACGACAGGATCAGCGCGCCGCCCATGGTCGGGGTGCCGGATTTGGACAGATGCGACTGCGGGCCGTCGTTACGAACCGACTGGCCGATCTGCAGGCTCTGCAGGGTGCGGATCATCCACGGGCCCAGGAACAGCGACAACGACAACGCGGTCAGCACACCCAGGATCCCGCGCAGGGTCAGGTACTGGAAGACCGCGAAGCCTTTGTGGAACTGTTGCAGGTACTCCGCTAGCAGCAGCAGCATTAATGTTTCTCCATACGGGTGCCGCACAAAGCCGCAACGATGTTTTCCATCGCCGCACTGCGTGAGCCCTTGATCAATAGGGTGGTGTTCGGGTCTTGCTCGGCGCCCAGGGCCTGGATCAGCTCGGCCTGCGTGGTGAAATGCTGTGCGTGCTCGCCAAACGCCGCCACGGCGTGGGCCATCATCGGGCCGACGGCGTACAGCGCATCGACCTTGCCGCGCGCGTAGGCACCGACATCGTGATGGCCTTGCTGCGCCCACTCGCCCAGCTCACCGATATCCCCGAGCACCAGCACGGTGCGACCGGAGAAACCGGCAAGGATATCCACAGCGGCGCACATGGACGTCGGGTTGGCATTGTAGGTGTCGTCGATGACGCGCATGCCGTTGCTTGCCAACTGCGCGACGCTGCGTCCCTTGACCGGTTGTACGGCGTTCAACCCGGCGACAATGCCCGGCAACGACACACCCAGCGCATGGGCGGCGGCCGCGGCGGCCAGGGCATTGGCAACGTTTTGCGTGCCAAGCAGGTTCAACTGCACGCGCTCCGCGCCATCAGGGCTGTGCAGGTTGAAAGCCGGGCAACCACGGGCGTCGCGATCCAGGTCGCTGGCGTAGAAATTCGCCGCCAGGTTGCTCAGGGCGAAGGTCAGCACCTTGCGCTCCCCGGCCCGGGCCTTCCAGATTTCGAAGGCTTTATCGTCGAGATTGAGCACGGCGACGCCATCCTCAGCCAGCCCTTCGATGATCTCGCCCTTGGCCTCGACAATTTTCTCGGGGCCGCCGAACTCGCCGACATGGGCGGTCCCGGCGTTGTTGAGCACCGCCACGTGAGGCTTGGTCATGCCGACCGTGTAGGCAATCTCGCCGAGCCGTGAAGCGCCGAGCTCGATGACCGCGGCGCTGTGCTCCGGCGCCAGCTCCAGGAGGGTCAGAGGCACGCCGAGGTCATTGTTCAGGTTGCCACGGGTCGCCAGGACCGGACCGCGCGTGCGCAGGATGCTCGCGAGCATTTCCTTGACCGTGGTCTTGCCGCTGGAACCGGTGATGGCCGCGACCGGATTGGCAAACGCCGCGCGATTCAGCGCACCGAGCTGGCCGAGGGCCTGGCGAGTGTCGCTGACTAGCAACTGCGGCAGCGTGCTGTTGCTTACTTCCCGCTCGACCAGTGCCGCGACCGCGCCTTTGGCTGCAACCTCGTTGAGGTAATCGTGACCGTCGAAACGTGGTCCGGCCAGGGCGACGAACAACTGCCCCGGCGCGATCGCCCGGCTGTCGATGCTGACGCCGTCGAACGAGGCGTCCGCGGCGATCAGGCGCGCATTCAAAGCGTTGCTCAGCTCGCTGAGCTTCAAGGCCTTAAGCATGGGCCACCTCCCACGCGGTCAGGGCGTGATCGGCTTCCACCAGATCGGAAAAGGCTTGGCGCACGCCGTTTATTTCCTGGTAGTCCTCGTGCCCCTTGCCGGCCAGGACGATGACGTCGTCCGCCGAAGCGCTGGCGATCAATTGGGCAATGGCCTGGCCACGCCCGGCCACGAAGGTGACGTTGTCCACCTCCGAGAAACCGGCGCGGATGTCGTCGAAAATGCGCGCCGGATCTTCACTGCGCGGATTGTCATCGGTGACCAACACGCCATCGGCCAGTCGTTCCACGACCTCGGCCATCAATGGGCGCTTGCCGCGATCACGATCGCCGCCGCAGCCGAACAGACAGAGCAACTTGCCCTTGGCGTGCGGGCGCAGGGCCGTGAGGACTTTTTCCAGTGCATCGGGGGTGTGGGCATAGTCGACCACTACCAGCGGCTGGGTTCCGCCGCCCAGGCGCTGCATGCGTCCGGCCGGACCTTCGAGTTTCGGCAGCACCTTGAGAATTTCGTCCAGGGCATAGTCCAGCCCGAGCAAGGCGCCAATGGCGGCCAACACGTTGCTCAGGTTGAAACGCCCCAGCAAGGTGCTACGCAAGTGGTGCTCGCCCTGGGGCGTGACCAGCGTGGCGCGCACGCCTTCGTCATCGAACTGCGCCTGACGGATATAAAGGTAGGCGCTGGGGTCTTCCTGGCTGTAGGTGATCAACCGGGACTCGCGCTGCTCGGCGGCCAGTTGGCGGCCGAACTCGTCATCAATGTTGATGACCCGGCACTTCAGATCGTTCCAGGCGAACAGCCTGGCCTTGGCTTCGCCGTAGGCTTGCATGGAGCCGTGGTAGTCCAGGTGATCCCGAGACAGGTTGGTCAGCACCGCGACGTCGAACGCCAGTGCAGTGACGCGACCCTGATCGAGGCCATGGGAAGAGACTTCCATCGCCACGGCCTTGGCGCCGGCCTTCTTCAGGTCGGCCAGGGTCGCCTGCACGGCAATCGGGTTCGGCGTGGTGTGCAGGCCGCTTTGCAGCGCGCCATGGAAACCGTTGCCCAGCGTTCCGACGATGCCGCAATGCTGGCCAAGCAGATCCAGCGCCTGCGCCACCAACTGGGTGACGCTGGTTTTGCCGTTCGTGCCCGTCACGCCGATCAGGTTCAGGTGACGGCTCGGTTCGCCATAAAAACGCCCGGCGATGTCCGACAGCTGCGCCACCAGTCCCTTGACCGGGATCAGCGGAACATCGGTGATCGGCAGCACGGTCGCGCCGTTCACTTCATAAGCTACCGCCGCCGCGCCGCGCTTCAAGGCGTCGGCGATGTGGTCACGACCATCGAAACGGGCACCCGGCACCGCCAGGAACAGGTCTCCGGCGCGCACGTCGCGGCTGTCGAGGGCCAGCTCGCGAATCAGCAGGTCGTGCCCGGCGTGGGCAAAAATCTTGTTCAGGCTCAGGGACATCAGCCTCGCCCTCCGTCGGCTTTCAGGGGGACGACCGGGGCGGTACTCGCCTGCTGGGTCGGCGGCAGATTATCCGGGGTGATATTCATCAGGCGCAGGGTGCCGGACATCACTTTGCTGAACACCGGCGCCGATACCAGGCCGCCGAAATAACCGGCCTTGCTCGGTTCGTCGATGACCACCACGATGGCATAGCGCGGATCGCTCATCGGCCCGAAGCCGGCGAACAGCGAACGATAGGAATTCTCGGCATAACCCTTGGTGCCCACGGAAGTCTTGCGCGCCGTACCGGACTTGCCGGCAACGTGATAGGCCGGAACCTGAGCGCGATAGACACCGCGCGGCGCCTCGATCACCTGTTGCAGCATGCCCTGCATGGTCTTGGCGACGTCCTCAGGAATTACCTGGGTAGTTTGCGGCGCCTTGTCGGTCTTGATCAGCGTCAACGGGGCAATACGGCCGTTGTTAGCCAGCGCGGAAAACGCGTGGACGAGCTGGATCGCCGTCACGGAAACACCGTAGCCGTAGGACAAAGTGGCTGTTTCCGCCTTGCGCCATTCACGATAGTTGGGCAGGTTGCCGACGCGCTCGCCCGGGAAGCCCAGGCCCGTGTCCTGGCCGAGGCCGATCTTCTGGGCCAGGCGATAAATCGCGTCGCCACCGATATCGAAGGCAATCTTGCTCATACCGACGTTACTGGAATTGATCAGGATGCCGGTCAGGTCGAGCACCGGTCCTTCGGTCTTGGATACGTCACGAATGGTGTACTTGCCGATCTGCAACGTGCCCGGATAGACCTCGACGGTGTCGCTCGGCTTCCAGCGCCCGGTTTCCAGCGCGGCGGCCATGGACACGGCCTTCATCGTCGAACCGGGTTCGAACACGTCGATCATCGCGCGGTTGCGCATCATTGCCGGCTGCAGGTTGCGACGGTTGTTCGGGTTGTAGGTCGGCTGGTTGACCATGGCGAGGATCTCGCCGGTCTTCACGTCCATGATCACCAGGCTGCCGGCCTTGGCACCGTTCTCGACGATGGCGTTGCGCAGCTCGCGGTTGGCCAGATATTGCAGGCGCAGGTCAATGGACAACGCCAAGGGCTTGCCGGCCTTGGCGTTTTTGGTGACCTGGACATCCTTGATCAGCCTGCCGCGCCGATCCTTGATGACCTGGCGCTTGCCGGCGACACCGGCGAGCCATTCGTCGTAGGCCAGCTCGACCCCTTCCCGTCCCCGGTCATCGATGTCGGTAAACCCGACCATATGGGCGGTGACCTCACCGGCCGGATAAAAACGCCGAAACTCTTCGATGCCGTAGACGCCCGGCACTTTCAGGTCGAGCACGCTCTGGCCTTGCTCGGGCGTCAGCCCGCGCACCAGATAGATGAATTCCTTGTTGGCCTGGGCTTCGAGGCGTTCGGTCAGAGCCTTGGGGTCCTGGCCGAGGGCGGCAGCCAGCGCCGGCCACTTCTCCTTGGCCTGCTGCATTTCCTTGGCGTTCGCCCACAAGGTGGTCACCGGGGTACTGACAGCCAGCGGCTCGCCATTGCGGTCGGTGATCAGGCCACGGTGAGCCGGGATCGGGATATGACGCACGCTACGGGCGTCGCCCTGCTCCTTGAGGAAGTCACGGTCGACCACCTGCAAGTCGATGATGCGCCACGAGATGGCCGCGACCATGATCCCGAGCAAACCCAGGACCAGGCGGAACCGCCACGGGAACAGCGCCCCTTCGAGCTTCATCATGGCGCCACCATCTGCACTTCAGCCGCACCGGGGATGCGCATCTTCAGTTGTTCGGTCGCCAGGACTTCGATACGGCTGTGGGCGGTCCAGGTACTTTGCTCCAGGATCAACCGACCCCACTCGGCCTGCGCCTTGTCGCGCACGCTGAGCTCGTTGTAAAGGGTGTTGAGCAACTGCCGGTTCCAATGCGCGCTGTAAGACACGGCAATGGCCGACACGAGCACGCCAATAAACAGCAGCAGCATGAAAAAGCTGCCGCCTGGCAGGGGCTTGGCGAAGAGCTTGCTCACCGCAACTTCTCCGCGACACGCATAACGGCGCTACGGGCGCGAGGGTTGGCCTTGAGCTCGGCCTCGGAGGCGAACTGCGCTTTGCCATGAATCTTGATTTTCGGTACGAAGGCCTCGAAACGCACCGGCAGATTGCGCGGCAGGTTATCGGCTTCGCCTTTGGTGAGCTTGCGCATGAACAGCTTGACGATACGGTCTTCCAGGGAATGGAAGCTGATCACCACCAGGCGCCCGCCGATTTCCAGTGCCTCGAGAGCGGCTTCGAGACCGGCCTCAAGATCGCCCAATTCGTTGTTGACGTGGATACGCAGCCCTTGGAAAGCCCGGGTCGCCGGGTTCTTGCCTTTTTCCCAGGCAGGGTTGGCAACCTTCAGCACTTCGGCCAGATCACCGGTACGCTCGAACGGCTTGATGTCGCGACGCTCGACCACCGCGCGCGCCATGCGCCCGGAAAAACGTTCCTCGCCGTATTCCTTGAACACGCGGGCGATTTCTTCTACGGACGCGGTATTGACGAATTCAGCCGCGCTGATGCCACGGGACGGATCCATGCGCATGTCCAGCGGACCGTCGTTGAGAAAACTGAAGCCGCGTTCCGGGTCGTCCAGCTGCGGCGAAGACACGCCCAGGTCAAGCAACACGCCGCTGACCTTGCCTGCCAGGCCGCGTTGGGCGACTTCCGAACCGAGCTCCGCAAAGCTGCGCTGCACAACGACAAAGCGGCCGTCTTCGGCCGCTAGCGCTTGCCCGGTGGCAATCGCTTGAGGATCCTTGTCGAACCCCAGCAGCCGACCGTCCGGACCGAGCTGGCTGAGAATCAGCCGGCTGTGCCCGCCACGCCCGAACGTGCCGTCCAGATAGCAGCCATCAGGACGTACGGCGAGAGCCTCGACGGCTTCGTCAAGCAGTACGGTGATGTGGTTAAAGCCGCTATCAGTAGTCACAGGATCAAATCACGCAGTTCATCAGGCATGGCGCCCGGTTGTTGAATAGCAGCAAGGTCGGCGGCAGAAACCGCATTCCAGGCATCTTCGTCCCACAGCTGGAACTTGTTCAGTTGGCCCACCAGCATCGCGCGCTTGTCCAGCTTGGCGTACTCGCGCAGACGCGGCGGCACCAGGAAACGACCGCTGCCGTCGAGTTCGAGGTCGACGGCATTACCGATCAGCAAGCGTTGCAGGCGACGGTTCTCTTCCCGCAGCGAAGGCAGTGCGCGCAGTTTGGTTTCGATGATTTCCCACTCATCGAGAGGGTAAACGCATAAACATGGATCAACGGCGTCGATCGTGACGATTAACTGCCCTGAACTTCGCGAAACGAGCTCGTCACGATACCGGCTCGGCATGGCGAGACGGCCTTTTGCATCGAGACTGATAGCGTTAGCTCCGCGAAACACGTCAGCGTTTCTCCACTTTTTGGCGTTTTACCTTCAAAAAAACCCACTTCATGCCACTTTCCGCCACTTGCGCACACTATAGGAATGCGCCCACCGCACCGTCAAGGCGCGGAATGAAGGAAAAGCCTTATAGATCGGAGATTTAGGAGCGTTTCAGGAGGGGCAACAAGAAACTGACGTAGGAAAATTCGCTTTAACTCGAAGGCACACAGGGGACTGCACGCAGAAGTTAAAGTGATTTATTAAGAGTAAGATTTTTTTGATCTTAGGAACTGCTTCTGCCATTGATTCCGGCAGGGAGGGAAAAGGTGGAGAGTCGATCTGTAAGCCGGGTTCTGTCTTGAACAGTCATTCGTCTACGATGGCCATCACTGGACATCTTTAGCAACCTACCCGGTCCCAGCGCGGGCCACGCCTTGGGACCCTATTTGGTCTTGCTCCAAGTGGGGTTTACCTAGCCACGAACTGTTGCCAGTCGTGCGGTGCGCTCTTACCGCACCTTTTCACCCTTACCGGCGCCGAAGCGCTTAGGCGGTTATTTTCTGTGGCACTTTCCGTAGGCTCGCGCCTCCCAGGCATTACCTGGCACTTCGCCCTATGGAGCCCGGACTTTCCTCCCCCCCCTAATTTTCATAGAGGGCAGCGACTGTCCGATCGACTCTCCGCCGCGAAGGTTAACGGTAGCGCGCCCGAAGAACAAGCGCTAAAAGCCCTTGGCCAGCTTGGCGCGCCGGTTTCATTGGGCCTTCTGTTTATCCAGCGCAGCCTGATACAGCACATTCTTGCGCTCGCCGGTGATCTGCGCGGCGAGGGCCGCCGCTCGCTTGAGGGGCATTTCCTCCAGCAACAGATCAAGGATGCGCATCGCTTCGCTACTGACGGCGTCTTCGTCCTGGGGCGGTGTCCAGCCCGCGACCAGCACCACACACTCGCCACGCTGCTGATTGCTGTCGCTTTCAACAAACGCACGCAACTGCGCCAGAGGCAGCCCCTTCAAGGTCTCGAAGGTTTTCGTCAGTTCCCGAGCCAGCAATGCCTGGCGCTCGGGACCGAACACCAGCTCCATGTCCTGGAGACATTCGAGGATACGGTGCGGCGCCTCATAAAAGATCAGCGTTCGAGGTTCCTCCTTTATAGCTTCCAGGCGCCCTCGCCGCCCCACCGCCTTGGCCGGCAGGAAACCTTCGAAGATAAACCGGTCCGATGGCAAGCCGGCCGCCGACAACGCCGCGATCAATGCACAGGCACCTGGTACCGGCACTACATTGATACCGGCAGCGCGGGCCTGGCGCACCAGGTGGTAACCCGGATCGGAAATCAGCGGCGTGCCGGCATCGGAAATCAGCGCCACATTGTCGCCGGCCAGCAGACGGGTAATGAAACGACTGCCTTCGTCCCGTTCGTTATGTTCATGGCAAGCTGCCAATGGCGTGGAAATGCCGAAGTGCTGCAGCAGACGCTGGGAGTGACGCGTATCTTCGGCGGCGATAAGGGCGACCTCGCCAAGGATCTTCAGCGCGCGGGCGCTGATATCGTCCAGGTTGCCGATGGGCGTCGCCACCACGTAAAGCGAGCCGGCAGCGGAATTCAAAGCACCTGGAGCAGTCAAAGCGCACACCTCATGATCATGAAAGTGGGCATTGTAGCGTGTGCCGCCACTCTCAGCCGCTCACATTAATCCTTGTGGCGAGGGAGCTTGCTCCCTCCCACGGGGTCAGACATTCGAGTGAGCAGCATCTTTGTGCTGCAATGCACGCTTTGAAATACCTAAATTGATCGATTCACACCACTAACATCGCGCCCCGGCCAGTGCTTGGGTACAATTCGACGCTAATTTGATCTCGTATCAGGAACACTTACATGATCGCTTGCCTGCGGCTGCTCTCCGCCCTCTGCCTCGCTGCCCTCCTGGCGGCTTGCGTCAGCTCGCCCTCGTCCAGCCTTGGCGAACTTCCACGGACCCCGGACGCCAGTATCGAGCAATTGCTCGAACAGGCCGCCCAGAGTAAAAACCCGGAACAAGCCGCCCTGCTGCGCTTGAGCGCCGCCGACCAGGCCTACCGCCAGGGCAATGCCGGCCAGTCCGCACAGATCCTGCAACAAGTGCCGATGGAGCAGCTCAAGCCCGGCCAGCAGATTTTCGCCAACACGCTGTCGGCCGAACTGGCGATGACGCGCAACCAGCCCAAGGCCGCGCTGACTTCGCTGAGCCATCCGAGCCTGCAGCACCTGAGCGAAATGCCCGTGGAGCAGCAAGTCCGCACCGGTACCGTCCGCGCTCGCGCCCTGGAGGCCGATGGCCAGACCCTGGCCGCCGCCCGCGAGCGGATCTTCATTGCTCCGCTGCTTGAAGACGAAGCAAAGGCAAAAAATCACGAAGCCATCTGGACACTGATCGCCTCGCTGCCCACCGATCAACTGCAACCGACCACTACCGACGATCTCGGTGGCTGGCTGAGCCTGGCCAAAGCCGTGAAAACCGCCGGCACCCTGGAGCAGCAGCAAGCCGCCATCGACAGCTGGCGCGAACAGAACCCGAAACACCCTGCCGCACTCCAGTTGCCGACGCCGCTGGTCAAGCTCAAGGAGCTGGCAAGCCAGCCACTGGGCAAGATCGCCGTGTTGCTACCGCAGAATGGCCCGCTGGCCGCGGTCGCAAAAGCACTGCGCGAGGGCTTCATGGCCGCGCATTACCAGGCCCAACAGGCCGGGCAGAAGCCGCCGAGCATCCAGTTCTATGACAGCGCCAGCCTGACCTCGATGGACGAGTTCTATCGCAAGGCCCAGGCCGACGGCGTACAGCTGGTGGTCGGCCCGTTGGAAAAACCATTGGTCAAGCAGATCAGCACCCGCCCGCAATTGCCGATCACCACCCTGGCGCTGAACTACAGCGAAGGCGAACAAGGCCCGCCGCAACTGTTCCAGTTCGGCCTGGCGCCTGAAGACGAAGCCCGCGAAGTCTCCCGGCGCGCCCGCGCCGACGGCCTGCATCGCGCAGCCGTGATGGTGCCGAAAGGCGAATGGGGCGATCGCGTCTTGAAAGCCTTCAGCCAGGATTGGCAGGCCAATGGCGGGACCATCATGGCAATCGAGCGTGTCGACCAGCCGGTGCAACTGGCCCAGCAGATCGCCGACATGTTCCAGTTGCGCCAGAGCGAAGGTCGCGCCAAGAGCCTGCAAAGTACGGTAGGCACCGCGGTCGCGGCGCAGCCATCGCGTCGCCAGGATATCGAGTTCATTTTCCTCGCGTCGACCCCGCAGCAGGCCCAGCAGATCAAGCCGACCCTGAACTTCCAGTACGCCGGCGACGTGCCGGTCTACGCGACCTCCTCGGTGTTCAGCGTCAGCGGCGACCAGAACCAGTACAACGACATGAACGGTGTTCGCTTCTGCGAAACTCCATGGCTGCTCGACGCGAACGATCCGCTGCGCCAGCAGGTCACCGCGCAGTGGCCCCAGGCGGCCGGCAGCCTGGGCCGGCTGTACGCGATGGGCGCTGACGCCTATCGCCTGGCTCCACGCCTCGGCCAGCTCAAGGCCCTGCCGGACAGCCGCATCGAAGGCCTGTCGGGTAGCCTGGCTGTCTCCCCGACCCAGCGCGTGCAACGTCAACTCCCTTGGGCGCAGTTCGTCAACGGCCAGGTCCAGCGCCTGCCGGACACTCCGCGCTGATGCCCGACCGATCGCGCCAGCAAAGCGGCAGGGATGCCGAGGGCCTCGCCCTCGCGCATCTTGAGCAACACGGCCTGCGACTGCTGGCGCAAAACTGGCTGTGCAAACGCGGCGAGCTGGATCTGGTCATGCTTGACGGCGATACAGTAGTATTCGTCGAAGTCCGCTACAGAAAAAATACCCAATGGGGTGGCGCGCTCGACAGCATTGACCAGCGCAAGCGCCAGAAGCTGGTTTTCGCCGCGCAGTATTTCCTGCAACGCGAGTCTCGCTGGGCCGATCATCCTTGTCGCTTCGACGTGGTTGCCATCGATAGCAACGTCGACCAACTGAATTGGCTGCAAAACGCCTTCGACAGTTGAGCGCAGCCGAGCCGGACACCTTCACTCAACTTTTTTGCTCTTTGCTTTGCGCGCCGCACATTTGTGCCGATAAGTCGCGCTACTTAAGGTCACACAGATGGACATGCAATCGCGAATCCGCCAGCTTTTTCAGGCCAGCATCGACACCAAGCAACAGGCGATGGACGTACTTGCACCGCACATCGAGCAAGCCAGCCAAGTGATGGTCAATGCCTTGCTCAACGAGGGCAAGATGCTTTCGTGCGGCAATGGCGGTTCGGCCGGCGACGCCCAGCACTTTTCTTCGGAACTGCTCAACCGCTTCGAGCGCGAACGTCCGAGCCTGCCGGCCATCGCACTGACGACCGATAGCTCTACGATTACCTCGATCGCCAACGACTACAGCTACAACGAAGTGTTCTCCAAACAGATCCGCGCCCTCGGCCAGCCTGGCGATGTGCTCCTGGCGATCTCCACCAGCGGCAATTCGGCGAATATTATTCAAGCGATCCAGGCCGCACATGATCGCGAAATGATTGTCGTAGCATTGACCGGTCGCGACGGCGGCGGCATGGCTTCACTGCTGTTGCCTGAAGACGTCGAGATCCGCGTACCGGCCAATGTCACCGCACGTATTCAGGAAGTCCACCTGCTGGCGATCCACTGCCTTTGCGACTTGATCGACAGCCAACTGTTCGGGAGTGAAGAATGACCCCTAATCGCCTAGGCCTTTTGGCCCTGACCCTGTGCCTCGGCATCAGCGGCTGCACATCGGTGGTTAACGCCAGCCGGGAAAAGCCGATTGAAGACGACCGCGGCACCCGCACCTTCGGCAGCAAGATCGACGACTCGTTGATCGAAACCAAAGTGGGCGTGAACATTGCCAAGGCCGACCCGGACCTGGACAACAATTCGCACATCGTCGTCACCAGCTTCAACGGCGTTGTGCTGCTGGCCGGCCAGACGCCCCGCGCCGACCTCAAGGCCAAGGCCGAACAGGAAGCCAGCGCGGTGCAGCGGGTCAAGACCGTGCACAACGAGCTGCAGGTCCTCCAGCCCTCCTCACTGCTGGCCCGCCAGAACGACGCCTGGCTGACCACCAAGATCAAGACGCAGATGCTCACCGACGCCAGCATTCCTGGTTCGCGCATCAAGGTTGTGACAGAGAACGGGATTGTCTATCTGCTGGGGTTGCTGACCAAACAGGAGGCCGCTCAGGCGACCAATCTGGTTCAGGGTGTGTCTGGGGTGCAGAAGATCGTCAAGTTGTTTGAGTACATTGACTGATATCGAGCTCTGATTCGCTCAAGAAAACGGCGCTTGCTCCGCGATGGAGAGGCGCCGTTTTTTTACGGGATATTCCTTAAAGCCGACCTGGTTTCGGTGGGTTTTGCATTTTCTCTGTGGGAGCGAGCCCGCTCGCGAAGGCAGAGTATCAGCCGATCAAAATGTCGGATGTGGTGGCCTCTTCGCGAGCAGGCTCGCTCCCACGGGATATCTGTGATGCACATGGGTGCCGATTGGTGGGGCATTCAAAAAAATGCCCGCATCTCACGACACGGGCATTTTCTCAACCAGGTAACCGGGCTTTCACACTGACCCGATCACTTCACCACTTTCAAACTAGGCCGCCCGCTAGGACGCGGCGGCTCGTCGTCGGGCGGCAGGTCCTCATCCGCCTCGAACTCTTCCTCACCATCCAACGGCACTTCCAGCTCGAATACCATGCCCTGGCCATTCTCCCGGGCATAGATCCCCAGGATCGAGGCAATCGGCACGTACAGCGTATGCGGCACCCCACCGAAGCGCCCCTCGAAACTGACCGCATCGTTGTCCATGTGCAAATGACGCACAGCGGCCGGCGATACGTTCAAGACAATTTGCCCGTCATTGGCAAAACCCTGCGGCACCTGTACCGACGGATACTCGGCATTAACCAGCATGTGCGGGGTGCAATCGTTGTCCACAATCCACTCGTAGAGCGCGCGGACCAGATAAGGTCGACTGGAGTTCATAGCGGCTCCCTAAGCCTTAGCGCATGTCACGTTCGACACCAGACAGACTCGCCTGGAAAGCCTCACGCGCAAATTGGCGCTCCATATAATCAAGCAACGGCTTGGCGGGCCGTGGCAGTTCGATACCCAGGATCGGCAAACGCCAGAGTATGGGCAATAGGCAGCAATCCACCAGACTTTGTTCCTCACTGAGGAAAAACGGCTTGTCGACAAACAGCGGCGACACACCGGTCAGGCTTTCGCGCAATTCCTTGCGCGCCACGACACGCGCCGGCTCCTTGGTCCTGGAATCCAGGATCAGGTCCACCAGCCCGCACCAGTCACGCTGGATGCGATGGATCAGCAAACGACTGTTGGCACGCGCGACCGGGTACACCGGCAGCAAAGGCGGATGCGGATAACGCTCATCCAGGTATTCCATCACCACGGTCGACTCCCACAGTGCCAGGTCACGATCGACCAGCGTGGGCAGGCTGCCGTAAGGGTTCACCTCGATCAGCTTCGGCGGCTGACGGCCCGCTTCGACGTAAATGATCTCGGCGCTGACACCCTTCTCGGCCAGTACGATACGTACCCGGTGGGAATAGTGGTCGGCGGGGTCGGAGTAACAGGCCAACCGATTGGTCACGCCCATGGCGATCCTCCTCGCTTGTTGAAATTATCGAAAAACGGAAAAACGAGCGCGCCCAGAGGGCGTCTCCCGTAACCACCTGGCCGACCAGGCTCGTTACACCTTCAGAGACGCCCTTGGGCGCGCACGATTAACAGCAACGGCTTACAGCTTTATCAATGCACGTCTTTCCAGTATTCACGCTTGAGCAGATAAGCGAATACGAAGAAGAACGCCAGGTACAGCAATACATACGTACCGATGCGCTGATGTTCCAGCTTCACCGGGTTGGCCGAGTAGGCCAGGAAGGTCACCAGGTTCTTGACCTTCTCATCGAACTGCTCCGGGGTCAGGCTGCCGGAGTTCGGCACGATGGTCAGCTGGTCGCAGGCTTCATGGGTCAAAGCGGTGCCGGTCAGCGGATCATATTGCTTCTTGCCGTCCTCGACGATCTGAACCTGCTTGCAGCCTATCACCTGACGACCCTGCAGGCCGACCAGAACGTTCGGCATGCCGACGTTCGGGAAGACCTTGTTGTTCACGCCCCAAGGGCGCGCCGGGTCTTCATAGAACGAACGCAGATAGCCATAGAGCCAGTCGGTACCACGCACGCGCGCCACCAGGGTCAGGTCGGGCGGCGCCGCGCCGAACCAGGTCTTGGCATCCGCCGGCTGCATGCCGATGTTCATGTGGTCGCCCAGCTTGGCGCCGGTGAACACCAGCTTTTCAAGCATCAACTCATGGGGAATACCCAGGTCATCGGCCACGCGCTCGTAGCGTTGGAACTTGGCGCTGTGGCAGCCCATGCAATAGTTGGCGAAAGTACGGGCGCCGTCCTGCATGGCCGCTTTGTCGGAAACGTCGATGTCGACTTTTTCCAGCTCCGGACCACTCGATGTGGACGCAAAGGACAGGACAGGCAAAGCAGCAAGAATCAGTACAGAAAATAGCTTTTTCATCAGCCAGCCACCCTTTCCGGAACCGGTTTGGTCTTCTCGAGCCTGGTGTAGAACGGCATCAGAATGAAGTAGGCGAAGTACAGGAAGGTGCAGACCTGCGACAGCAGCGTCCGGCCCGGTGTCGGTGCCAGCACACCCAGCACGCCGAGGATCACGAACGAGATGCAGAACACCCAGAGCCAGATCTTGCTCAGCCAGCCCTTGTAGCGCATCGACTTGACGGGGCTGCGGTCCAGCCAGGGCAGGACGAACAGCACGGCAATCGCGGCGCCCATGGCAATTACGCCCAGCAGCTTGTCGGGAACCGCCCGCAGGATCGCGTAGAACGGGGTGAAGTACCAGACAGGAGCAATGTGCTCAGGGGTCTTGAAGGCGTTGGCCTGTTCGAAGTTCGGCTTCTCGAGGAAGTAGCCGCCCATTTCCGGGAAGAAGAACACGATCGAACAGAAGATGAACAGGAAGACCACCACGCCGACGATGTCTTTCACGGTGTAGTACGGGTGGAAAGCGATGCCATCCAGCGGCACGCCGTTCTCGTCCTTGTGTTTCTTGATGTCCACGCCATCGGGGTTGTTCGAGCCGACTTCGTGCAACGCCAGGATGTGCAGCACCACCAGGCCGAGGATCACGATCGGCAAGGCCACGACGTGCAAGGCGAAGAAGCGGTTCAGGGTAATGCCCGAGATCAGGTAGTCACCACGGATCCACTGGGTCAGGTCATCGCCGATGACCGGGATCGCACCGAACAGCGAGATGATCACCTGGGCGCCCCAGTAGGACATCTGGCCCCACGGCAGCAGATAACCCATGAAGGCTTCGGCCATCAGCGCGAGGTAGATCAGCATGCCGAACACCCACACCAGCTCACGCGGCTTCTGGTACGAACCGTAGAGCAGGCCACGGAACATGTGCAGATAGACCACGATGAAAAACGCCGAGGCGCCGGTGGAGTGCAGCAGACGCAGAATCGAGCCGTACTCGACATCACGCATGATGTACTCGACGGAGGCAAACGCTTCCTCCGCCGACGGCGTGTAGCTCATGGTCAGCCAGACACCGGTAACGATCTGGTTGACCAGGACGAGCAGGGCCAGGGAGCCAAAAAAGTAGAAGAAGTTGAAATTCTTCGGCGCGTAATACTTGCTGAGATGGTCTTCCCACATCTTGGTCGCGGGAAAGCGCGCATCAAACCAGTCCATTAATTTGCTCATCACGCTTTCTCCGTATCGACGCCAACGACAATGATGTCGTCCGACTCATAGGAATGCGGGGGAACTGGCAGGTTCAGAGGTGCAGGCTGCGATTTGTAGACGCGACCGGCCAGGTCATAGTGGGAGCCGTGGCATGGGCAGAAATAACCACCGACCCAGTCTTTGCCCAGGTCGGCAGGCGCCACTTCGGGACGGAACGTTGGCGAGCAACCCAGGTGAGTGCAAATCCCGATCAGCAGCAGGACTTCCGGCTTGATCGAACGGGTTTCAGGGTTGACGTATTCCGGTTGGACCGAGTTCTTGGAAGAGGGATCGGACAGCTGGCCCTCGATCTTTTTCAGATTCCCCAGGATCTCCTCTGTACGGCGGACGATGAATACCGGCTGGCCGCGCCACTCAGCAATCATCTGCTGGCCTGGCTCGATCTTGCTGACATTCACTTTCACCGGTGCGCCTGCGGCTTTCGCCTTGGCACTGGGAAACCATGACCCCACGAACGGGACCGCAGCCCCCACCGCTCCTGCAGCACCCACCACGGATGTGGCTGCTACCAGGAAGCGACGCCGGCCTGCATTCACGCCGTCATTGCTCATTCAGTCCTCTCCCATCAGCTTTGTGGCCTGTTAAATCAGGCGTCTACTAAGTAAAAATCTGAACTTATAAAAATTTTGCCGAATGGTAATGAAAACCCCCAATTCTGACAAGGTAATTACCCAGCGGCCAAACCGCCAGGCCTTGTAGTATAGGGGCTCTACGAATGTGGCAAGTTGTCACAGAGCAATTATTTCGAGCATAAAAAAAACGCCCAGCTCCGTGAGGAACTGGGCGCCTTTTGAACGCGGAAGCGAAATTAACGCTTCGAGTACTGCGGACGCTTACGCGCTTTACGCAGACCGACTTTCTTACGTTCTACTTCGCGAGCATCGCGAGTTACGAAGCCAGCTTTACGCAGGGCGCTGCGCAGAGTTTCGTCGTAATCCATCAGGGCGCGAGTGATGCCGTGGCGGATTGCGCCAGCCTGGCCACTTACACCACCACCGATAACGGTGACGTAGATGTCGAACTTCTCGACGGTCTCGGTCAGTTCCAGCGGCTGACGAACTACCATGCGGGCAGTTTCGCGGCCGAAGAAGTTATCCAGGGAGCGGTTGTTGATGGAGATGTTGCCAGTACCCGGACGCAGGAAAACGCGTGCGGTTGCAGTCTTGCGACGGCCAGTGCCGTAATTTTGAGTCGCCGACATAATGAACTATTCCGTTAAAACTTCAGTTCTTGGGGCTGCTGAGCAGTATGAGGGTGAGCAGCGCCCGCATAAACCTTCAGCTTACGATACATGTCGCGACCCAGTGGGTTTTTAGGCAGCATGCCTTTAACCGCGGTCTCGATCACGCGCTCAGGGGCTTTGGCGATCAGCTTTTCGAAGTTGATCGACTTGATGCCGCCAGGAAAACCGGAGTGGGAGTAGTACATTTTGTCAGTGGTTTTAGCGCCAGTAACACGTACTTGCTCGGCATTGATCACGACGATGTAGTCACCGGTGTCAACGTGAGGGGTGTACTCAGGCTTGTGCTTGCCACGCAGACGGCTCGCGATTTCGGTGGCCAGACGACCCAGGGTCTGACCAGCAGCGTCGACGACAAACCAGTCGCGCTTTACTGTTTCCGGTTTAGCAGTAAAAGTTTTCATTCTTTATAGCCTCAGGGGCCGCCCTGTAAATTAGACGGCGGATCTTACTGAATAGTGCGTACTTTGACAAGTCAAAGGCAGCCGGATACAGACGCTTTCGGGGGCTCGGGTCGGCGCGTCCGTTCAACGGCAAGATTCTTCGGCGGCGGCGCATCACTTCCACTGCAGAAAGAGGTGCGCAATTATGCAGATTGCGAAAAATATTTCAACCTGCTTTTATGATTGTTTTGCCCAAGGAGTCCCTGATGGACTATCGCAAGCTAGGCCGTACCGATCTGAATGTCAGCGCCTTGTGCCTCGGAACCATGACCTGGGGCGAGCAGAACAGCGAGGCAGAGGCGTTCGCCCAGATTGAACGCGCCAAGGGTGCCGGGATCAATTTCCTCGACACCGCCGAGATGTACCCCGTGCCGCCGAAGGCCGAGACCTACGCCACCACCGAGCGTTATATCGGCAATTATTTCAAGAGCCGTGGCGACCGCGCCGACTGGATCCTGGCCAGCAAGATCGCCGGCCCGGGCAATACCATCGACTATATCCGCGACAAGAATCTCAAGCACAACCGCCGCCACATCGTCGAAGCGCTGGACGCCAGCCTCAAGCGCCTGCAGACCGACTGGATCGACCTGTACCAACTGCACTGGCCGGAGCGCAGCACCAATTTCTTTGGCCAATTGGGCTACACGCACAAGGCCGACGAGGATTTCACTCCTCTGGAGGAAACCCTCGAAGCCCTGGACGAACAGGTCCGGGCCGGCAAGATCCGCCATATAGGCCTGTCCAACGAGACGCCGTGGGGCACCATGAAATTCCTCGCCCTGGCCGAAGCCCGCGGTTGGCCTCGCGCGGTGTCGATCCAGAACCCGTACAACCTGCTCAATCGCAGCTTCGAAATCGGCCTGGCGGAAATCGCCATTCGAGAGCAATGCGGCCTGCTGGCCTATTCGCCCCTGGCGTTCGGTTTCCTGTCGGGCAAATACGAAAACGGCGCACGGCCCGCCAAGGGCCGCCTGACGCTGTACAGCCGCTTCATGCGTTACTTCAACCCGCAATCGGAAGCCGCCTGCAGCCGCTATGTGGCACTGGCCCGCGAACACGGCCTGGACCCGGCGCAGATGGCCCTGGCATTTGTTACCCAGCAGCCGTTCGTGACCAGCAACATCATCGGCGCCACCACGCTGGAGCAACTGGACAGCAACATCGCCAGCTTCGACCTGAAGCTGTCGGATGAAGTGCTGGCGGGAATCGAGGCGATTCACAAGGACCAGCCGAATCCGGCGCCTTGATTGATTCATAGGCCCCTTCGCGAGCAGGCTCCCACACTGGCTTTTTGTCTGACCGCTACATTGCGATCGACACAAAACCCATGTGGGAGCGAGCCTGCTCGCGAAAGCGATCTGACATCCAACGCAATAATCAAAGCGACCGCGCAATGATTTCCTTCATTATTTCGTTGGTCCCCGCATAGATCCGCTGCACCCGCGCATCCGCCCACGCCCGGGCGATCGGATATTCCCACATGAAACCGTAGCCGCCATGCAACTGCACGCATTCGTCGAGCACCTTGCATTGCAGGTCGGTGCCCCAGTACTTGGCCATCGCCGCCGTCGGTACATCGAGCGTGCCCTGCAGATGAAGCTCCAGGCAGCGGTCGACAAAGACCCGGCCGATCTGGATCTCGGTGGCCATTTCCGCCAGTTTGAAGCGGGTGTTCTGGAAATCCGCGATGGATTTGCCGAACGCCTTGCGGTCACGGGTGTAATCCAGCGTCCATTGCAGCGCCGCTTCGGCCGAGGCCAGGCCACCGATGGCGACGGTCAGGCGCTCCTGAGGCAGTTCCTGCATCAGGTAGGCGAAGCCCATTCCGGCCTGGCCCAGCAGATTTTCCTTCGGCACGCGGACATCCTGGAAGAACAGCTCCGACGTGTCCTGGGCCTTCATTCCGACTTTCTCCAGGCGCTTGCCTTTTTCAAAGCCCGGCGTGCCCGCCTCCACCAGGAACAGGCTGGTGCCTTTGGCCCCCGCCTTCGGGTCGGTCTTGGCGACGACAATAACCAGGTCGGCCAGGAAGCCATTAGTAATGAACGTCTTGGAGCCGTTGATCACGTATTCATCGCCGTCGAGCACTGCCGTGGTCTTCACGCCTTGCAGGTCGGAACCGGCGCCCGGCTCGGTCATGGCGATGGCCGTGACCATTTCGCCGGACACCAGTCTCGGCAGGTATTTATGCTTCAACGCTTCGCTGCCGTAATGCAGGATGTAAGGCGCAACGATATCGGAATGCAACGAGAAACCGATCCCGGTCAGCCCCAGGCGGCCGATTTCCTCGATCACCACCGTGCTGTAGAGAAAATCCGCTTCCAGCCCGCCGTAGGCCTCCGGCAGATGCGAGCACAACATCCCCGCCTCCCCGGCCTTGTTCCAGAGTTGGCGATCGATGTGCCCCTGTTTTTCCCACTGGCTGTGGTACGGCACGGCTTCTTTTTCAAGGAAGGTTCGTACGGTGTCGCGAAACAACTCGTGCTCGGGACTGAACAGGGTTCTGGGGATCATGGCGCACCTTTGGTTATTGTTGGGTGTGGTTATCCGACAGAGCCTAAGCCTGCGGCGTATGAGAGGACACTGGACACATCCGACAAAAAATAAGACGATCCAGCCGTCTGGTGACCACTTTCCCCTATAAAAATAAAGATGAGTTATGTCCATGCACGCCTCCACGCCCTTGCGGCGCGTCAGCATCCTGGCAGTCGACCGGGTTTTCGCTTCCACCCTCATGCAAGCCAAGGATTTTTTCCACCTGGCCAGCCTGCGCTACGGCAAACAGCTTGGCCACGGCCTGACCCCAGCGTTCGAAACCCGGCTGGTCAGCCCTGACGGCAAGCCAGTCAACAGCTTCAGCGATGTGCTCATGCCGGTGGACGGTGGCCTCGAAAATACCGATGTGATCATCCTGCCTGCGTTCTGGGATGACTTTGCCACGCTCTGCCAACGTTATCCCCAGGTCCTGCCCTGGCTGCGCGAACAACACGCTCGCGGTGCGGTGCTCTGCGGCGAAGCCACCGGAGTATTCTGGCTGGCCGAGGCCGGGCTGCTCGACGGCAAGGAAGCCACCACCTACTGGCGCTTCTTCAATGCCTTCAAGGAGCGTTTCCCTCAGGTGCACCTGAACCAGGACAAGCACCTGACCGACGCCGACAATCTGTTCTGCGCCGGCGGCACCACGTCGGCCTGCGACCTTTACATCTACTTGATCGAACGCTTCTGCGGCGCCAACGTCGCCCAGGCCGTGGCGCGGGACATCCTGTATGAAGTGCAACGCAACTATTCGCCGGGACGCATCGGCTTTGGCGGGCAGAAACTGCATCAGGACGTGATCATCCTGCAGATCCAGCAATGGCTGGAGGAGCATTTCGCCGACAAGTTCCGCTTCGAGGACGTTGCCCGGGAGCACGGCATGAGCATCCGCAATTTCATGCGCCGCTTCCAGACCGCCACCGGCGACAAGCCCTTGCACTACCTGCAACGCCTGCGGATAGAAACCGCCAAGGGCCTGCTGTCCGGCAGCCGCAAGAGCATCAAGACGATCAGCTATGAAGTCGGCTACGACGACGCGAGCTTTTTCGCACGCCTGTTCCGGCAGCACACCGACCTGTCACCGAACCAGTACCGGCAGCAATTCCAGCAGGCGGCGTGAGCACGCCGCTGAACGCAAATTCCATTGTGGGAGCGAGCCTGCTCGCGAAGGCGGTGTGTCAGCTTGCAGGGTTGCTGAACATGCCCGCCTCTTCGCGAGCAGGCTCGCTCCCATTTTTGATTTCCGCTCATTCATCTTGGGAGATGCCCTACAAACCACACGGAAACGGCTGACTTACGCTCCACGCCCGTTTCGCCTCTTATAAACACGCCATTAAACAGCGTGAATAAAAATAAAAAGAGGTTTCTTGAATGAGCGAGCCAACCAGTCCTGTCCGCGTAGCGGTTGTGCAATTCGACCCTCAGGTCGGCGTAAGGAATCATGAGCAGAACCTGCATCACAGCCTTGCGCTGGCGTTGGAGGCGGTAAACGGCGGAGCGAATCTCATCGTTCTGCCCGAGCTGTCAAATACCGGTTATTTTTTCAGCAACCGACAGGATGCGTTCGAACACTCCGAATTGGTCCCTAACGGGCCGAGCGTGCAGGCCTGGAAGGACTTCGCCCGCCAGCACAAGATTTACCTGGTGGCCGGCTTGACAGAGCGCGAGGGCATGCGGCTTTTCAACACCGGTGTTCTGTTGGGGCCAGACGGTTTTATTGGCAAGTACCGAAAAGCCCATTTGTGGAACCTGGAGAAACTCTGGTTCACACCAGGGGACCTGGGTTTTCCAGTGTTCGAAACCCCGATAGGCCGCATCGGAATGCTGATCTGCTGGGACATCTGGTTTCCGGAAGTGCCGCGAATCCTGACCCAGCAAGGCGCGGACATCATCTGCAGCCTGAACAACTGGGTCTGGACGCCCCCACCGCTGTTTGATGACGCAGGCAAGTGCATGGCGTCATACCTGACCATGACGGCAGCCCATGTCAATAATGTATTCATTGCGGCGGCAAGCCGCATCGGCGAAGAACGCGGCGCCCGCTATCTGGGCTGCTCGCTGATCGCGGGTACTAACGGTTGGCCGATTGGCGCGGTGGCCTCCGCCGACCAGCAGGAAGTGCTGTTCGCCGACATCGACCTGACCAGTTCCCGTAGCGCCGCCATCTGGAACAACCTGAACGACCTGCACCGTGATCGGCGTTCGGATCTCTACGATCCGATGCTTGGTTATACCCAGCACCCTCTCCTGCCGCGCTGAGGGGGTTTATCCAATGGAATCCACAAACGAAAAACGTCAACGCCGGCATACCGCTCGTTCACCGCTGGATCTTGCAGTGATCCTGTTGATGCTCGGCGCGCTGTCGCTGGTCTTCTGGCTTTCTTTCATGAGCCTCGCCTCCTGGCCCGACTACGGCCACATGGTGTCGAATTTGCCACAGCCAACCTCATGGCTACGCTGGGTGGTGGGAGACATCAGCGAAGTCGCCTTTTATAAGCATGAATTTGCATCCATCGGACTGCTGGCGGGGGCATACCTGGCATACCGGGCCAATGAAACGGGAAAGGCCTGGCAAGGTTTTTCCATCTGCTACGGCAGCGGCCTGTGGCCGTGGGTCGTCGCCAGCTCACTGCTTGGGCTCCTGCTCAGCAACCTGTTATGGGGCTGGACCGTTACGGCCACCGCCTGGCAACCGACCTTTGCCGCATTCGTTTCATTGCCGGCGGCGATGGTGCTGATGTTTGGCGGTGGCTGGAAAGTCGCGATCAATGGCGCAGTCATGGGTGCATTGCTGGTTACCCCGGCGTGCTTGTTGCTGGTCAATTACGTCTGCAATCCACTGGGTTTGCCGGCAGTGATCGGCAACGTCTCGGGGATGGCTGTCGCCAGCGTCATGGCATTCCTGCTCTGTCGTTATGTGCCAAGCCTGGTGAGCTCGCAGGTCTCAATGAAACCATCCGAAACGCCATCAAGGCCCACGCCCAGCCGTGCACCCGACTACGGTGTCGTCTGGAGCCTGCGCCGAGTCTTGGCGGATTTCTCCGAAGCGCCGTTCTTCGGCAATGAGTGGGCCAGCCTTGGGCTGATATCGGGCGCCTTGCTGGCCTATGCCTTGAACCCGATGAGCCCGGTCTACGGCTCGGGCTTGCTGCCGCAACTGATCGGTGCGCAAGCGCTGACCTCGGCCTTGGGCGTGATGATCTGGCGTCGACAGTGGAGGTTGCGAGGCTGGTATCCCACCTATATCCCGCTGGTATCGGTCGTGCCTGCCGCGGTTCTGACCTACGGCGGCAGTTGGCCGGTGATTGTCTCCAGCGCCTTGCTAGGCGCACTTGTGGCGCCACCGCTGGCGTGTGCGATTGCCAAAAGACTGCCCACCGACATGCACGGTTTCATTGCGAATGTCCTGTCCATGGCCATCAGTACCTTGCTCATCATTCCGGTCATCGGACGCCTGATAGCCAACTGAGCTATCCACCTTCACGGCTGCATCTCGACCGGTAGGCGGTTGCAGCCATTTATTACAAGCAAGCGAGGTATCACATGGACTTGCCCAACCTGAGCATCGCTTCACTCGGCGGCACCGTGAGCATGCAGGCCCGGGTCTTCGGAGAAGGAGTGGTCCCGACCGTCAGCGGCGCAACCCTGCTGGCTTCGGTACCCGAATTGAGAACCCTGGCCCGCGTCACTGTCGAAACGCTCCAACTGTTGCCCAGCGCCTCATTGAGTTTCGAGCATTTATTGAGTGTCCTGCGCTGGGCGAACACTCAGATCGAGCTAGGTGCGGTGGCGGTTGTCCTCACTCAGGGCACCGACACGCTGGAGGAATCCGCCGCATTTTTCGATCTCTTGTGGGACCACGACGAACCTCTGGTGCTTACTGGAGCGATGCGTTCCGCAGCCCAGACAGGCGCCGACGGACCGGGCAATCTGCTGGATGCCTGCCAGGTCGGCCTGGCCGAGAGCAGTTGGCGACGTGGTGTTCAGGTGGTCATGAACGGACAGATTCATTCGGCGCAGGCGGTTCGCAAAACCGATTCGATGGCACTGCAGGCTTTTTCTTCGCCCGTCGTAGGTCCGGCAGGCCTGTTACTGGAAGGTGACGTTCACTATTTCCACCCTCCACGCCAGCGCCACGTCTTGCCGTTGCCACAGCGCTCGACGCACAAGGTTGCGTTATTACAAGCGTCGCTGTCTGCCGACAGCCTGTTGCTGGAGAATGTTCTCGCGCTGGGTTACGACGGGCTGGTGATCGCCGGTTTCGGTGCTGGGCACATTTCTGAAACCTGGGCTGGAAAAATTGACGCCATTGCCAGAAAAATCCCGGTCATTGTTGCGACTCGCTGCGATTGCGGCCCAACGGCTCGCTCGACTTACGGCTTCAAGGGCGGCGAGATGGATCTGGTTAAAAGAGGTGCTTCGATGGCTGGTTTTGTCTGCCCACGAAAATCGAGGATTCTCTTGTGGCTGCTGCTCGGTTGCCAGCGACAAGATGACCTGGCTCGCTATCTGAGGCTTTTGCAGTATTGAGGGTTGCCTAGACCGGATCGGCGGAGGGCTGCTGCGCAGCCCAGCGGGAGCAAGCTCCCTCGCCACGGGTTTGTGCTGCAGTTGTATTACGGTTTATGCGCCCGCGATAGGAATTCGTGGGATTGCATCTCCAGCAGGCGACTGAGGGTCCGCTGGAATTCGAAGTTCAGGCGACCGCCGGTATAGAGGTCCTTGAGCTCGACTTCAGCCGAGATGATCAGCTTCACGTTGCGGTCGTAGAATTCGTCGACCATATTGATGAAACGGCGGGCGATGTCGTCGGTGGTGACGCTCATCTGCTCGACGCCGCTGAGCAGCACGGCGTGGAAGATCTTGCCCAGCTCGATGTAGTCGTTCTGGCTGCGGGGGCCGTCGCACAGTTCACGGAAGTCGAACCAGGCCACGTCGTCGCAGGTGCGGATCGCACGGATTTCGCGGTTTTCGATGATCAGCACATCGTTTTCCACTGCCTGGGTGCATTCCGGCGTCAAGGCGCGGAAGCTCTTGCGCAAGCTTTCTTCAGCGGCGGCATCCAGCGGGAAATGGAACAGCTCCGCTTGCTCGAGGTGACGCAGCCGATAGTCCACGCCGCTGTCGACGTTGACGATTTCGGTGTGCTCCTTGATCAGCTTGATCGCCGGCAGGAAGCGCGCCCGTTGCAGACCGTCCTTGTACAGGCCGTCGGGGACGATGTTCGAGGTGGCGACCAGGGTCACGCCGTTCTTGAACAGTTCTTCCATCAGCGTGCCAAGGATCATGGCGTCGGTGATGTCGGAAACGAAAAACTCATCGAAGCAGATCACCCGCGTCTCGGCGGCGAAGCGCTTGGCGATGAGGGTCAGCGGGTTCTTTTCGCCACCCAGGGTCTTCATTTCCTCGTGCACACGCTTCATGAAACGGTGAAAGTGCGTCCGGGTCTTTTCCTTGAAGGGCAACGCTTCGAAGAAGGTGTCCACCAGGTAAGTCTTGCCACGGCCGACGCCACCCCAGAAGTACAGGCCCTTGACCGGTGTCTGGTCCTTTTTGCCGAACAGTTTGCCCAACAAGCCCGGCTTGTTGTTCGACGCGGCAACCAGGTCGTCGTACAGGCGCTGCAAATGCCGCACGGCCGTTTCCTGGGCTGCGTCGTGGAAGAATTCCGGGCGTTTCAGATCAGCTTGATATCGTTCTAGGGGCGTCATATTCGTTAGCAAGGCAACAAAAACGGGCCGTCACTGTAGCGATGGCCCAGAGGAATGGCAATCGGCCCTTATTCGGGCCGATGGTCGGAAACGCCTTCAATCAATCCTGGGCAGGCGTCAGTGCCACGCGCAACGCATCGATGGCCGCGTCTCGGGCGCTACTGTCGGCAAAGGCCGGGCTGTGGGCCACGCATTCGCCGTCGAGCCAGACGCTGAAACTCAGTTCATCGCTGCGCACGTCCAAGGGCTGGCCGGATTGCAATTGCTTGGTCACCTGGCCAGCGGTCTTGCCGTCGGCGAAGTTGTTCGAAAGCAACAACTGCTCGCCATCGGCAGAAAGCAGGCGGAAGCGGAAACTGCCGTCATCGTCGCGGAAGCTGACGAAGCGCGCAGCCTTGGCCGCTTTCTTTTTGGTCTGCGTTGCCACTTGCACCTGGCTGACGAAGGACCGCAGGCCAACTGCCTCGCGCAGTTCATTGAGAAACGGCGTTGCTACGGCCCGGGCTTTTTTCGCGCCCAGTTGCAGGATGTCTTCAAGGTCCGCCGGGCGTTCGATCAACTGGTGGTACCGCTCGCGCGCTTCACCCAACTGGTCGTCGAGCAGTTGGAATAGACGACTCTTCGCCTCGCCCCAACCCAGGCCTTGCAGCAGTTCGCTACGGAACGCGGCGGACTGCTCGGCAGTGGCGAAGGCTTGGAACAGCGTGAACAGGTGCGAGTTGTCCGGGTCCTTGGCTTCGCCCGGCGCGCGCGAGTCGGTGACGATCCGCGAGATCGCGTCCTTCATGTCCTTGGCGCTGCTGAACAACGGAATGGTGTTGTCGTAGCTCTTGGACATCTTGCGGCCATCGAGGCCCGGCAGCGTGGCGACGCTTTCCTCGATCAGCGCCTCAGGCATGGTGAAGAACTCCTTGCCCTTGCCGAACAGGTGGTTGAAGCGCTGACCGATGTCCCGCGCCATTTCCACGTGCTGGATCTGGTCGCGACCGACCGGCACCTTGTGGGCGTTGAACATCAGGATGTCGGCCGCCATGAGGATCGGGTAACTGTAGAGGCCCATGGTGACGCCGGCGTCCGGGTCTTCGCCGGTCTCGACGTTCTTGTCCACCGACGCCTTGTAGGCGTGGGCACGGTTGAGCAGGCCCTTGGCGGCGACGCACGTCAGCAGCCAGGTCAGTTCCGGGATTTCAGGGATATCGGACTGGCGATAGAACGTCACGCGGTCCACATCCAGGCCACCGGCCAGCCAGGTCGCGGCGATTTCCAGGCGCGAGCGCTGGATGCGCAGCGGGTCATCACATTTGATCAGAGCGTGGTAATCGGCCAGGAAATAGAACGAATCGGCATGGCTTTCGCGGCTGGCGAGGATCGCCGGACGGATGGCGCCGGCGTAGTTGCCCAGGTGCGGGGTGCCGGTGGTGGTGATGCCGGTCAGGATACGGGTACGAGTCGTCATGGGTTATCGCTTGTCAGACTGCTGTCAATTCGAGAGGCGCGGCAGGAGCAGATCCTTTAGATCAGTCAGCTTGCCATGAAAAAAGTGTCCGCATTCTGCCACTTTCAGCAGCTCATGGGGGCGCTGGAGCGCGTCGGACCATGTGTAGACAAGTTGGGGATCGACCACTTCGTCGGTTTCCGGCTGGATCACGGTCAATTCGCCGCTGGTCGGCAGGGGCGCTTGTGCATCCAGGCGCATTACCGCCGGAGCAACCATGAACAGGTGCTTGAGCGCCTGGCCTTGGGCTTCCAGGCGTCCGCCAAGGGTGGCGGCGACGAAGCCGCCGAAGGAAAAACCAAACAGGGTCAGGGGCAGCTGCGGGTATTTTTCCAGCAACCAGGCGGCCGCGGCCTGGGCATCGTCCACTTCGCCGGTGCCCATGTCATGGCTACCGGCACTGGCGCCGACGCCGCGATAATTGAAACGCAACGTAACCAGGCCAGCGTCGCGGGCGGTACGCTGCAGGGTCGAGACCACTTTGTTGAGCATGGTCCCGCCCTGTACCGGGTTGGGGTGGCAGATCAGCGCCAGGCCACGGGGCGCTTCGCTGTCCAGGTACAAGGCTTCCAGTTGGCCGACCGGGCCATCGATGACTACAGGGGTTTCGCGCATAAGCAAGGGAAAGAACTCCGTGACCCCGAATAGGGTCGACTCGTCTAGCTAAAAGTCTGTGCCTGGCATGATTGCGATGTTCTTCGCGGTATACAGCGCAGGTCCGAGCCGTTAACGTAAAGCAAAGCCGTTTATAGAGGAAGGACTCGTGGAACACTCGCTCTTAGTTTGGCTGTTGCCGACTCTTGCCCTGGTTGCCGGTGTCGCCATTGGTTTCCTGATTGCCCGACTGCTGCCTAACGCGGTGCCCAACAGCACCCAACGTCAGCTCGACGACATCCAGGAACGTTTCGACAGTTACCAGAATGAAGTGGTAACCCACTTCAACAGCACCGCTTCCCTGGTGAAAAAGCTCACCCAGAGCTACCAGGAAGTCCAGGATCATCTGTCCGAGGGCGCCAACCGCCTGGCCCTGGACGAGCAGACGCGCCAGCGCCTGCTGGCCGCCCTGCAAGCCGACACGGCGCAGACGCCACGGGAGCGCCTGACCCCGCCCAAAGGGATCCAGGAACCGCCACGGGACTACGCCCCCAAGGCCCCGAACTCCCCAGGGATGCTGGATGAGCATTACGGTTTGAAGAAGTAATTTCCAGCAACACCAAAAAGCCCGCCCGATCGCATGATCGGGCGGGCTTTTTATTGCTTCCAATTCCCCCTATTCAATTTTGACCACCTGTGGCGAGGGAGCTTGCTCCCGCTGGGTCGCGAAGCGGCCCTTGTAGCAGCGAACTCGATTTTCCTGGCACACCGAGTTGCCTGGTTTTGGGGCCGCTTCGCAGCCCAGCGGGAGCAAGCTCCCTCGCCACGGGATACAGGGTCCTGAAGAATTATTCACTCAGCTCAAGCCAACACTTCCTCCGCCACCTGGTCGATGGCCCCTTTGGTGATGTCGACGATCAGGTCGGCATCTTCGCGGGTCAGGATCAGCGGCGGAGCGAAGCCCAGGATGTCGCCGTGGGGCATGGCGCGGGCGATCATTCCGCGTTCCAGGCAGGCGGCCGAGACCTTGGGGCCGACCTTGAGTGCCGGGTCGAACGCCGTACGCTGTTCACGATCGGCCATGAACTCCACCGCCGCCAGCATGCCGTCACCGCGCACTTCGCCCACCAGCGGATGGCCTTCGAGGGTTTCGCGCAAACGCCGGTTGAGGTAACCACCGACGTCTTCGGCGTTGGCCATGAGGTTTTCCCTTTCGAGGATATCCAGATTGGCCAGGGCCGCCGCCGCGCAGATCGGGTGTCCGGAGTAAGTCCAGCCATGGCCCATCGCACCTTCGGCCTGGGAGGCTTTTTCGATCACGCTCCAGACCTTTTCACCGATGATCACCGCCGACAACGGCGCGTAGGCGCTGGTCAGTCCCTTGGCCGTGGTGATCAGGTCCGGCTGCATGCCATAGCGCTGGCTGCCCATCTTCGAACCCAGGCGACCAAACGCGCAGACCACCTCATCGGCGATCAACAGCACGTCGTATCTGTTCAGCACGGCCTGGATCGCAGCCCAATAACCGGCGGGCGGAACGATGATGCCACCGGTGCCCATCACCGGTTCGCCGATGAACGCTGCCACCGTGTCCGGGCCCTCGGCGAGGATCATTTTTTCCAGTTCATCGGCGCAATAACGCACGAACGTTGCTTCGTCCATGCCCGCCGGGGCCTTGCGATACCAGTGCGGGCACACGGTGTGCTTGACCCCTTCGGCCGGCAGGTCGAAATGCTGGTGGAACGCCGGCAGCCCGGTCAGGCTGCCGGTCATGATGCCCGAGCCATGGTAGCCACGATCACGGGAGATGATTTTTTTCTTCTGCGGCCGGCCGAGTACGTTGTTGTAGTAACGCACCAGTTTGATCTGGGTTTCGTTGGCATCGGAGCCGGACAGCCCGTAATAGACCTTCTTCATCCCCGTCGGCGCCCAGTCCATGATGCGGCTGGACAGTTCGATGATCGCCTCGCTCGAATGACCGACATAGGTGTGGTAGTAGGCCAGTTCCTTGGCCTGTTTGTAGATGGCATCGGCCACTTCGGTACGGCCATAACCGATATTCACGCAATAGAGCCCGGCGAACGCGTCGATGAAATCACGCCCCTCGTGATCGCGTATGCGAATGCCCGACGCGCTCTTGATGATGCGCCCCTTGAGCGCCCCGCTGGCGTGGTCGTGGGCGTGGGTCGAGGGGTGCATGAAATGCGCACGGTCTTGTTCGAACAGCGTGTTGAGTTCTTGGCTCATGCGGGCTCTCCTGGGAATTGGCCTTGATGGTGCAGGCAAAAGTATTTGGTTTCGACGAAGGGCTCGAAGCCCTCGGTGCCGCCCTCGCGGCCGAGGCCCGAGGCTTTCATGCCGCCGAAGGGAATCGGATGACCGGTGAACTTGACGCCGTTGACGGCGACCATGGCGTGGTCGAGACGACGGATCAGTGGATAAATGACATCCAGGCGATTGGAGCAAATATAGGCGGCCAGTCCGTATTCGGTGTCGTTGGCCAGTTCGATGGCTTCGTCCAGGGTGTCGAACGGCATCACCCCGGCGATGGGCGCGAAGTTCTCTTCACGGTAGATGCGCATCTTCGGCGTGACGTCGGCCAGCACGGTCGGTTGGTAGAACAACCCGCCCAGAGCATGGGCCTCGCCACCGGCCAGGCGTTGGGCGCCAAGGGCCAGCGCATCGGCGACGCGGTCGGCGGTCGCATCGAGCGCCGCCTGATGCATCAACGGCCCGACATCCACCGCCTGCTCCTGCTGATCAACCAGCGCCGGCCCGACCCGCAAGGCGCGCACCGCGGCGGCGAAACGACTGAGAAACGCCTGATACACCGGGCGCTGCACCAGGATCCGGTTGGCCGCGCAGCAATCCTGACCCGAGGTCTGGAATTTCGCCTCGACAGCGACTTTGACTGCCAAGGCCAGGTCGGCATCCGCGCAGACAATGAAAGGCGCATTGCCGCCCAGCTCCAGCGCGACTTTTTTCACGTCATGGGCCGCTGATTGCAGCACCAGTTTGCCGACCCGGGTCGAGCCGGTGAAACTCACCGAACGCACGCGGCGGTCCTTGACCAGGGTCTCCATGGTCATCTGCGGCTCGCCCAATACCACGTTGAAGACGCCGGCAGGAAAGCCCGCTTCCTCGGCCAGTTGCGCCAGGGCCAACGCTGAGTAAGGCGTTTCATGGGCCGGCTTGACCACCACGGTGCATCCGGCCGCCAGCGCGGCAGCGGCCTTGCGGGTGATCATCGCCGAGGGGAAGTTCCAGGGTGTGAGCAGTGCACAGACGCCCACTGGTTCCTTGACCGTGCCCAAATGAGCGTTCGGGATATGACTGGGAATGTTCTGGCCGTAGAGGCGCCGGGCCTCCTCGGCGAACCACGGGATGAAACTTGCGGCATAGGCGATTTCGCCACGGGACTCGGCCAGCGGCTTGCCCTGCTCCAGGCTGAGAATTCGCGCGAGGTCTTCGCTGTGCTCGCTGATCAACGCCGCCCAGCGCCGCAGCATCGCGCCGCGAATCTCCAGGCTCTGCTCGCGCCATGCGGGGAACGCGCGATGCGCCGCGTCCACCGCCGCAACGATCTGAGGTTGATCGAGCATCGGCACATGGCCGATAACCGTGCGGGTTGCTGGATTCTGCACCGCGATGCTCTGGCCGCTGTCGCTGTGGACCCAATGGCCATCGATGTAGCAAAGCGCTTTGAACAGCAGCGGGTGTTGATAAGGCATGACGTTCACTCCAGACCGTTTGCGTGAATCCATGCTAGGGCTGCTGCGCTTTTGTTATCGGCTGTTTGCACGGGCCCAGACCTTGGTTTTTTTCTGGAAATACCCTGCCGGAAAATGTTTTCTGCGGTGTTCAGGATGACGGTGTGAGCTCCGCCGGCAAGGCGCCGACGGTCTTGATGGTCTTGGTGACGATGTAGGTGAAGTAGCGTTCGATGCCGAGGTCTTCAAGCAACAGTTGATCAACGAAGCGCTGATACGAATCGACGTCCGGCGCCTGGATCATCGCCAGGTAATCCACACCGCCGCCGGTGGCGTAGCAGAACACCACTTCGGGCGCGGCGAGCAGGCGTTGCTCGAAACGGCGCATGTCCTGGGCGGTGTGCCGGGCCAGGGTGATTTCCACCAGTACCTGCTGGCGCTTGAACACCGCGCCCCAGTCGATCTGCGCCCGGTAGCCGATGATCAGCCCCGCCGCCTCGAGTTTGCGCACCCGCTCCCAGGCCGGCGTCACTGAAAGATTGATCGCCTCGGCGAGGCTCGACTTGGTGATCCGCCCGTCCTCGGCGAGGATCTGCAGGATTTTCAGGTCATAGCGATCGAGCTTGTGCATGGGCCGGGCTCTCCAGGCAAATCAGAAAATCATACCGTCCCCTGTGGCGAGGGAGCTTGCTCCCGCTCGGCTGCGAAGCAGTCGTCGCTTTTGGCCTGAAGATCAGGGCCGCTGCGCGCCCCAGCGGGAGCAAGCTCCCTCGCCACAGGGTGTGTATGTGTCAGTTGAGGGGTATCAAGCCAACACATCCGCAATCACCACCAGCGTATCGCCACACTGCACCAGCCCGGGAAAGTGCCGCGCCGCCAGCAGGCCGCTGCGGGCGGCGCGGTATTCAACCGGGGCGACGCCACTGCGGGCGGCGTCGTGGATGCGCGCCACCACTTCTCCCTGGGTCACGCTTTCGCCGAGGTCGCGACACATTTCCAGCAAGCCGTCATGCTCGCTGGCAACGAAGCAACTGGCGTCCGGCATGTCGAGCATCACCGACGGCTGCAACTCGATCGCACCCCGCAGGATGCCGGCGTGGATCAACAGGTTGCGCACCCCGCGCTCGGCAATCGCCACGCTGCGGGCGGTGGACGAACCGCCGCCGCCCAGCTCGGTAGTAACAAACACCTTGCCCTGGGACTCCGCCGCCGTGTCGTACATCGACCCGGCATCCAGCTCCAGCATGCGCATGCAATACGGCGCGTTGAACGCCAGCATCGCGGCCTCGCAACGCGCCTGTTGCTGTTTGTCCGGCAATACGTGGCAGGCGGCGAATGGCAGGAAATCCAGGGTTCGCCCACCGGAATGAATGTCCAGCACAATGTCAGCCAACGGCAGCAGGGTGCGGTTGAAATAGTCGGCGATTTTCTCGGTGACGGTGCCGTCCGGCTTGCCGGGAAAACTGCGGTTCAGGTTGCCTTTGTCGATGGGCGAAGTCCGGCGTCCGGCACGGAACGCCGGGGTGTTCATGAACGGCAAGATGATGATCCGCCCGCTGACGTCTTCGGCGCTCAACTGCTGGGCCAGTTTGCTCAGGGCCACCGGGCCTTCGTATTCGTCGCCGTGGTTGCCACCGCTGAGCAGCGCGGTCGGGCCGCTGCCGCGCTGGATCACGGTGATGGGGATCATTACCGCGCCCCATGCCGAATCGTCCCGCGAATACGGCAGCTTGAGAAAACCGTGCTGCACACCCTCGCGGCTGAAGTCGACCGTGGCGCTGATGGGATTGCTGGGCAATTCGCGCATGGCTCAATCCTTCACGAACAGTTGACGGGGCACGTTGCACAGCGTCTCGACGCCGGTCTCGGTGATCAGGATGCTCTCGGTGATTTCCAGGCCCCAATCGTCCATCCATAGCCCCGGCATGAAGTGGAAGGTCATGCCCGGCTGCAACACGCTGTTGTCGCCGGGGCGCAGGCTCATGGTGCGCTCGCCCCAATCCGGCGGATAACTGATGCCGATGGGGTAGCCGCAACGGCTGTCCTTGTGGATGCCGAACTTTTCCAGCACCTTGAAAAACGCCACGGCAATGTCGCCGGTGGTGTTGCCCGGCTTGGCCGCGTCCAGGCCAGCGGCGATGCCCTCGACCACGGCTTTTTCGCCGTCGAGGAAATGCTGCGGCGGCTTGCCCAGGTAAATGGTGCGCGACAGCGGGCAGTGGTAACGCTTGTAGCAGCCGGCGATTTCAAAGAAGGTGCCAGCGCCTTTTTCGAACGGCGAATCATCCCAGGTCAAGTGCGGTGCGCTGGCGTCGGCACCGGTGGGCAGCAGCGGCACGATGGCCGGGTAATCGCCGCCATGGCCGTCGGCACCGAGGATGCCGCTGCTGTAGATCTCAGCCACCAGTTCATTCTTGCGCATGCCCGGCTCGATGCGTTCGAGGATCCGGCTGTGCATGTTCTCGACGATGCGTGCGGCGATGCGCATGTAGGCGATTTCCTGCGGCGACTTGACCGCGCGCTGCCAGTTCACCAGGCCCACCGCGTCCACCAGCTTCGCCTCGGGCAGGTGCTTTTGCAGCGACAGGTACGCGGCGGCGCTGAAGTAGTAGTTGTCCATTTCCACGCCGATGCTCAGCGCGCCCCAACCACGGGCAATGATCACCTCGCGGGACAGGTAGTCCATGGGATGACGCTCGCGGGACTGCACGTAGATGTCCGGGTAGCCGACGATGTTGTCGGCCTGCATGAACACCGTGCGCTTCGCTCCGTTGGCATCCTGGCCACGCCCGAACCACACCGGCTCGCCGTCCAGCGCCAGCAGCACGCACTGGTGCACATAGAACGACCAACCGTCATAGCCGGTGAGCCAGGCCATGTTCGACGGATCGGTGACCAGCAACAGCTCCAGGCCTTGGGCCTGCATCGCCGCGCGAACCTTTGCCAGGCGCTGGGCGTATTCCTCCCGCTGGAACGGAAGATTGACGACTATCTCTGACATCCACCTGCCCTCTGTTCAATGACACGAATAAACAAATCGATTCAACGACCGAACGCGAAACCCTTGCCTGCCGCCCTCGCCCGCTCGAACGCCAGATTGGCGATGGCGGTGTCCTGGGCGCCGGTGCCGGTCAGGTCGCAAAGCGTTACCTGCGTTGCATCGGAGCGCCCGGGCTGCTGGCCCGCCAGCACTTGCCCGAGTTCCATCAAATCCAGGTCGTCACGGACAAAGCCGGCCGCCAAGGCATGGTGCAGTTCGCCGAGCACGCGGGTCTGGCTGAGGCGATCGGCGACATAGCAGTCGACGGCTGCCAGGGCCTGTGGGGAAATTTCGTTCTTGTGCTCCGCGTCCGAGCCCATCGCGGTGATGTGCAGGCCGGGGTGCAAGTGGCGGGGCTCGATCAGTGGCTCGCGGCTGGGCGTGCAGGTGATCGCGATATCCACGCCCTCCAGGGCAGCGTCAATGGAGCTGCAGGGCGTGACGGCAAGTCCGCTGTCACGGGCCAGTCCATCACTGAACGCCTTGGCCTTTTGTGCATCCCGCGCCCAGACCCGCACCTCGTCGATCGGCCGCACCAGGCGCAGCGCCTGAAGCTGCAACGCCGCCTGCTCGCCGGCCCCGATCAACGCCACGCTGCGGCTTTGCTCGCGAGACAGGCAACGCGCCGCCACCGCCCCGGCCGCGGCGGTGCGCACGGCGGTGAGGTAGCCATTGTCGAGCAGCAGCGCGTCCAGCAGACCGGTACGTGCCGAGAGCAGCATCATCATGCCGTTGAGGCTGGGCAGGCCGAGCTTGGGGTTGTCGAAGAAACCCGGACTGACCTTGATGGCGAAGCGCTCCAGGCCCGGCAGGTAAGCGGTCTTCACATCCACTTCGCCGTTGTGCTCGGGAATGTCCAGCCGCAGGATCGGCGGCATCGCCACGGCCGCGGTGGCCAGCAGCACGAAGGCCTGCTCGATGGCGTCGATGCTGGCCAGGTCGAGGGCCACGCAACTGCGCAGGTCGGCCTCGCTCAATAGGGTGACTTCACTCATGACAGGCTCCGTTAACGGGTTATCAGGCGTTGGCGCCGGCGATCACGCGGGCATGTTGTTCGGTGTCGACGTTGCGCCCGCTGACCACCACCACGATCGGTCCGCGCGGTTCGACCAGGCCGTCGAGCAACGCCGCGATGCCCACCACGGCGGCACCTTCGAGCACCAGGCGTTCGTGGTGATAGGCGTGGCGCAGGGCATTGGCGATCGAGATTTCCGAGAGCAGGTGCACGTCATCGGCCAACTGCCGGGTCATGGCGAAGGTGTAGCGGTTGTCCAGGCCGATGCCGCCGCCAAGAGAGTCCGCCAGGGTCGGCAGCTCTTCGACTTCCAGCGGCTGGCCGGCGGCGAGGCTGGTGTGCATCGCGGCGCCTCGCGCCATGCTGATGCCGTGGACTTGAATGGCTGGATTGGCGCTTTTCAGGGCCAGGCCCACACCGGCGAACAGGCCGCCGCCGGACAATGGCACCAGCACCTGGGCCACATCCGCTTGCTGTTCGAGGATCTCCAGGCCAAGGGTGCCCTGGCCGGCGATGATTGCGGGATGATCGAACGGCGGCAGGAAGCTCGCGCCCTGCTCGCGGGCGATGCGCTCGGCCTCGCGCTGGGCGTCGTCCTGGGACTGGCCGACAATGCACACCTCGGCGCCCAGATCGCGGATCGCCTGCACTTTGTTGGCCGGCACGAGGTTCGACAGGCAGACAATCGCCTTGACCCCTTGTTGCGATGCGGCATGGGCCAGTGCCCGACCATGGTTACCGGTCGAGGCCGTCACCACGCCTGACGCCTTCTGCTCCGCGCTGAGTTGCGCCACGGCATTGCTGGCGCCACGCAGCTTGAAGCTGCCGGTGATTTGCAGGGATTCCAACTTGAGGTATACGGGCACGCCGATCAATCGCGACAGGCTGGCGGAGTACTCCATGGGCGTGCGCCGCACCAGCGACTCGATGCGCTGGCGAGCGAGGTAGATGTCCTGAAGCTGCAACCCTGTCATGACCGCGTCCCGAGCCGATGTGTTGGGCGCAGTCTAAGAGGGCCGGATTGTGCTGATGAATGTACTAGGGCAATTTAGTGATGAAGTTCCAAAGTCACTACAGATCCCTGTGGGAGCGAGCCTGCTCGCGAAAGCGGTCTACCCGTCACATCAATGCTGGATGTGCTGCCGCCTTCGCGAGCAGGCTCGCTCCCACAGTTTGGACTGTGGCGTGCCCAGATTCAGAGGCTGCAGAAAATCCCCTTGTGGGAGCGAGCCTGCTCGCGAAAGCGGTCTACCCGTCACATCAATGCTGGATGTGCTGCCGCCTTCGCGAGCAGGCTCGCTCCCACGGGATTTTTGTTCGCGTTATCAAAAATCATGAATCTGCGGATACTGGTTGAAGATCTGCCGCATGCCGATCAATGCATGGCGCATTTCTTCATCGCTGCATTCGGCGCCAACGCAGACCCGCACCGCCCGTGGCCGCGGTGTGCCGCGCACGGTGAACGGGTCGGGGGACGTGACGGCGATGTGCTTGTGGCGCAGCGCCCGCACCAGGCTGTCGACTTCCCAGTGGGGCGGGATGCCGATCCAAGCATTCAAGGCATGGGGATGCTGGGCCAAGACGTGCTCGCCCATGTACTCGGTGACCATCGCCTGGCGCCCGGCCAACAGGCGCCGTTGTAAATGCAACAACGAGTCGGCGCGCCCGTCGCGGATCCAGCGAGCGGCGATCTCCGAGACCATCGGCGTGGCCATCCAACTGTTCACCCGCAGGATGCTCTCGGTGCGCAGCGCCAGGCGCTTGGGCACCACCAGGTAACCGATGCGCAAGCCCGTGAGCACTGACTTGGTCATGCTCGTGCAGTAGAACGACAGCTCCGGCAGGTAATGGCTGATGGGCGGCGCCCGGCGCTCGTCCAGCAACGGCCCGTAGACATCGTCTTCGATGATGTGCACGCCGAAGCGCCGGGCAATCTCGGCGATTTCCCGGCGGCGGGTGTCGGGCATCAGGCTGGTGGTGGGGTTATTGAGGTTGGGTGTGCACACCAGCGCGGTGATGCGCTCGTTGCTGCACATGTCCTCGAAATGCTCGGGATCAATGCCGTGGCGGTCGGTGTCCAGGCCCTTGAGGGTGAAACCCAGCACCTGGGAATTGCCGATCACACCGTGGTCGGTCAGCCCCTCGCAGAGCACTACATCGTCGGGACCGGCCAGGGAAGCCAGGGCGAGGAAGATGCCATGGGCCGCGCCGTTGGTAATCAAGACGTCGTTGCGGTCGACCTTCAGCCCCTGCCGGCCGATCCATTGCGCCGCCGCTTCGCGATGGGATTCAAACCCCGCAATCGGACGAAACGCATGAATCCATGGCTGATCCTCTTCGGTGCTCAACTCGGCGCAGGTGTCGCGCCAGAACTGATCATGCTCGCGAGTGTGCAGGATCCGCGTGATGGAAAAATCCACCAGCGCCCGCTCGGGACTGTCGAGTATGTAAGTGGCGACCCGGTCGCTCATGCGCCGCGAAACGAAACTGCCGCGCCCTACTTCGCAACGCACCAGCCCCTGGCGCTCCAGTTCCTTGTAGGCGTTGGTGACGGTCTGCACGCTGATGCCCATGGCGTCGGCCACTTGCCGTTGCGGCGGCAGGCGCTGGTCGTTGGCGAGGATGCCCTGCTCGATGTCGTCGGCGATCGCCTGGACCAGAATCTTGTATTTGGATTCACCGCTGCGGGCGACGTCCAAGGCTGACTTCCACTTATCCATAACGCTGCGACCCGCCTGTGTACTGGTGCGCCCAGCATTGCTCGGGCTTCGCGGCAAAGCAATTGTCCTAGTGCAATACAATCGGCGCCGGGGCTTTTGTATGCTCGGTCCAAGGTCGTCATCCAGGCGGGCACACTGCCCCCGACAAAAAGCCGGATCGACCTGTACCGGCGCTGTTACCGACTCAGGCCCCGCCCGGATCCGCCGCTGTACGCTTTGCTCTTGCCACACTGCCTCCTAACACAGAACCGTCCAGCGACGGATCCACAAGAAACAGGAGATTTTATCGATGAGCAATTTTCC
Organism: Pseudomonas sp. R3-56; assembly: GCF_051132075.1. NCBI lineage: Bacteria > Pseudomonadati > Pseudomonadota > Gammaproteobacteria > Pseudomonadales > Pseudomonadaceae > Pseudomonas > Pseudomonas sp. R3-56. Next base: position 5,110,470 of record NZ_CP071657.1, read on the forward strand.
AACCAGCAGCTGCACGCCCCTGCGCCGCCTCTTGTTGACGTGTGCCGCGCTCGGCCTGGCCGGCAGCGTTCAAGCGGCCACCCTGGATACCGTCAAAAGCAACAGCAGCATCCGCATCGGCTACGCCAACGAAACGCCGTTTGCGTTCACCGAAACCGACGGCAGCGTGACCGGCGAATCGCCGGAGATCGCCAAGATCATCTTCGCCAGGATGGGCATCAAGCAGGTCAATGGGGTGCTCACCGAATGGGGCTCGCTGATTCCGGGCCTGCGCGCTGGGCGTTTCGACGTGATTGCCGCCGGCATGTACATCACCCCGGCGCGGTGCAAGCAAGTGTTGTTCACCGACCCACAGTACCAGTTGCCCGACGCCCTGCTCGTGGCCAAGGGCAACCCGAAAAAGCTCCACAGCTACGAAGACATCGCCAAGCAACCGGACGTGAAGCTGGCGATCATGGCCGGTACGGTCAACCTCGCTTACGCCCGCGACTCGGGGGTCAAGGACGAACAGATCCTCCAGGTTCCCGACACTACGGCGCAACTGCAAGCGGTGCGCGCCGGTCGCGCCGATGCCGCCGTCGGCACACAACTGACCATGAAAGGCCTGGCCAGCAAGGGCGGCGACAAAGTCGAGGCGATGACCGAGTTCAAGGACGACCCGTCCCACATTGGCTACGGCGCCCTGGCCTTCCGGCCCGAGGACAAGGACCTGCGCGACGCGGTCAACGCCGAGTTGAAGAAGTGGCTGGGCTCGGAGGAACATCTCAAGGCCGTCGCGCCATTCGGTTTCGACAAGTCCAACGTCACCAGCAAGACCGCGGCCGAGCTCTGCGCTCAGCCGTAATCGACACTGGCGTGCCGAAACGGGCATGACGCGTACGCGTGATGCCTGTTCCCAGCTTCATCGGATACGGGTTGAACCATGGGCGAATTACTTCCGTTATTGATTCAAGGGGCCTGGGTCACGCTCCAGGTGACATTCTTTGGCTCGTTGCTGGCGATTGTCGCCGCGGTGCTGGCGGCACTCGGACGGCTCTCGCCGTGGCGCGCGTTGCGCTGGTTTTCCATCACCTACATCGAGGTGTTTCGCGGCACCTCGCTGCTGGTGCAGCTGTTCTGGCTATTCTTCGTGCTGCCACTACCGCCGTTCAACATCGAGCTGAGTCCCTACGCCGTGGCGATTGTCGGCCTGGGGCTGCACATCGGCGCCTACGGGGCCGAGGTGATGCGTGGCGCGATCAGCTCGGTCGCCAAGGGGCAATACGAAGCCTGCACGGCGCTGAACTTCAGCAGCTATACGCGCTTCAAGCGAATCATCCTGCCCCAGGCCTTGCTGGCGGCCATTCCACCGGGCACAAACCTGCTGATCGAGTTGTTGAAGAATACCTCGCTGGTGTCGTTGATCACTTTGTCTGACTTGAGTTTCCGGGCGCGGCAACTGGACCAGGCGACGTTCCAGACCCTGGAAATCTTCAGCCTGGCGCTGGTGATGTATTTCATCTTCGCCCAAGCCATCAACCTGGGCATGCGCCACGTCGAGCGTCGGCTGAGCCGGGGCCGGATGCGCGGAGGTCTGTCATGACGCTCTTCGATTGGTCCTACGCCGCACAAATCCTCCCGGACCTGCTGCGCGCGTCGCTCAACACCGTGGGCATTACCCTGATCGGTTTCCTGATCGCGATCGTGCTGGGGCTGTTCCTGGCGATTGGCCGGCGCAGCCGCAAGTTCTGGCTGTCGTGGCCAGCCACGGCGGTGATCGAGTTCATCCGCAGCACACCGTTGCTGATCCAGGTGTACTTCCTTTACTACGTGCTGCCCAACTACGGCCTGAGCCTGACGGCCATGCAAGTTGGCATCCTCGGCATCGGCCTGCATTACGCCTGCTACATCGCCGAGGTCTACCGCAGTGGCCTCGACGCCGTGCCACGGGCGCAGTGGGAGGCGGTGACCGCGCTGAACATTGCGCCGTACGACGCCTACCGCAACATCATCCTGCCCCAGGCGCTGCGGCCGATCGTGCCGCCGCTGGGCAACTATCTGGTGGCGATGCTCAAGGACACGCCAGTGTTGTCGGCGATCACCGTGGTGGAAATCATGCAACAGGCCAAGAACATCGGCTCCGAGCATTTCCGCTACCTGGAACCGATCACCCTGGTCGGCCTGTTCTTCCTCGCCCTGAGCCTTGCCCTGGCTTGGCTGGTACGGCGCCTTGAAATGCGCATGGAGCTACGCTAATGACTTTACCCCTGTCCACGCCCACCGATTTGTCCCGGCGCAGCACGCTGGCATCGCAGCAGGAGGCCCCGGCCATGCAGATTCCGACACCGTCCCGGCCGATTGTGAGTTTCCAGGACGTGACCAAAAGCTATGGCAGCTTCACTGTGCTCGATCATTTGAACCTGGATGTCGCGCCCGGTGAAAAGGTCGCGATCATCGGCCCCAGCGGCTCGGGCAAATCGACGCTGCTGCGGGTGCTGATGACGCTCGAAGGCATCGATCAGGGCCAGATCCGCATCGAGGACGATTCCCTGACCCACATGCCCAACCGCAGCGGCGTGCTGGTTCCGGCCAATGACCGGCACATCCGCCGGGTGCGTGGCAAGATCGGCATGGTGTTCCAGAGCTTCAACCTGTTTCCCCACATGACCGCGCTGCAAAATGTGATCGAAGCGCCAGTGCAGGTGCTGGGCATGAACCCCAAGGAAGCCCGCGAGCGCGCCGCCGACCTGCTGGAGCTGGTGGGCCTGGGCAACAAGCTCGACCATTACCCGTCGCAGTTGTCCGGCGGCCAGCAGCAGCGGGTGGCGATTGCCCGGGCACTGGCGATGCGCCCCAAGGTGATGCTGTTCGATGAAGTGACCTCGGCGCTTGATCCGGAATTGTGCGGCGAGGTGCTGAGCGTGATCCGCAAGCTGGGCGCCGAGCACAACCTGACGATGTTGATGGTCACCCACCAGATGGGCTTTGCCCGGGAATTCGCCGACCGGGTGTGCTTTTTCTACAAGGGGCAGATTCACGAACAAGGCACCCCCGCGCAGATTTTCGAGCACCCGCAGCAGGAGCGGACGTGCGCATTCTTGAGTGCGGTGAAAGAGGCTAACTAAACCTACCCATTAGAGTGAACTCTGTTGTGGCGAGGGGATTTATCCCCGCTGGGCTGCGCAGCAGCCCCCCAATCAAGCAACTCGGAGTGTCAGGCTGAGTGGGTTGACTGTTTTGGGGCTGCTTCGCAACCCATCGGGGATAAATCCCCTCGCCACAAAGGGTCAAACGACAGCCGTAAAAAAGGGGGCCATGTTTCCATGGCCCCCTTTCAGTTAACGCCCAGCGGTTATGGATATTGCTGGTAAGTCTGCCCCTGCTGCTGCGGCGCCTGGTACTGCTGGCCAGGAATGGCCTTGAGGTTGACCTCGACGCGACGGTTTTGCGCACGGCCGTTGACGTCGGCGTTGCTTGCCACCGGGTTGTCCGGGCCGGCGCCACGGGCCGAAAGGTTGGCGCCGCTGACACCTTGGGACGTCAGGTAGGTCGCCACGCTCTGCGCGCGACGCTGGGACAGGTCCATGTTGTGCTGGCGGCTGCCGGTGCTGTCGGTATAGCCGACAATCTCGATCTGGTTCTGGTTGAATTCCTTGAGGGAGTTGGCCAGATTGTTCAGCGGCTGGTAGAAGCTCGATGCGATGTTCGCCGAGTCGGTGGCGAAGGTGATGTTGCCCGGCATGATCAGCTTGATCTGGTCGCCCTGGCGCTGCACTTCAACGCCGGTATTGGCCATGCTGGCGCGCAGTTTCTTTTCCTGCTGGTCCGCGTAGTAGCCGTAGCCGGCCGCGGAAGCCCCCACCACCGCCGCGCCGATCAACGCGCCCTTGCCCCGGTTGTCGTGACCGATGGCCGCACCGGCCAATGCCCCGGCCAGTGCACCGAGGCCGCCATACTTGGCGGTTTTGCTCATGCCCGAAGATTCGGTAGAGGCCTGGCCCTGGTTGTCATAGGGGTTGGGCGACGCACAGCCGGACAACAGGGCCACGGCAGTAGCGACAACGATCAAGCGACGCGAGGTGAACATGAAGATGCTCCTGGGTTTTCAGTCTGAGTGCCAAAGTGCAGGCAATCGACTCTGGCTGGCGTTGGAACGCGACAATCGTCAAAAATTCCGTCCCGTCGCGCTACGCTTCGCCCGGACCGACCACAATGAGGCATCGGCCCGGACGAGGTAGCCTCACGCCTGCGCCAGGCAGCGGCTCACCCCTCTGACGATCATCTCGACTTCCCGCCCGTCAATCGTCAACGGCGGCAACAGGCGAATGGTCTTGCCCCGGGTGACGTTGATCAGCAAACCATGATCCCGGGCGGCACAGAGGGTCAGGTCGCGCACCGGTTGCTTGAGTTCGATGCCGATCATCAAGCCTTGGCCACGAATCTGAAGCACGTTCGGGTTGTCCGCCAACTCAGCCCGCAACCGGCTGAGCAATTGCTCGCCCTGACGTCTGGCGTTCTCCAGCAGGCCTTGCTCCTCGATGATGTCCAGCACGGTGCAGCCGACCCGACAAGCCAGAGGATTGCCGCCGAACGTACTGCCGTGGCTGCCGGGGGTGAACAGTCCGGCGGCCTTGCCGCGCGCCAGGCAGGCACCGATGGGCACGCCGTTACCGAGGCCTTTGGCGAGGGTCATCACGTCCGGGACGATGCCCTCGTGCTGGAACGCGAACCACTGCCCGGTGCGGCCGATGCCGGTCTGGATCTCGTCGAGCATCAATAACCAGGCGCGCCGGCTGCACAAATCCCGCAGAGCGTTCAGGTAACCCGGTGGCGCGAGTTGTACGCCACTTTCGCCTTGGATTGGCTCTACCAGGATCGCAACGATGCGCTCGCCGTGGTCTTGCTGGACTTTTTCCAATGCGCCGAGATCGCCGAACGGCACCTTGATGAAGTCCCCTGGCAATCGATTGAAGCCGAGCCGCACCGAGGGCCCGTCGCTGGCGGACATCGTGCCCAGGGTACGCCCGTGGAAAGCATTGTCCATCACCACGACCAAGGGCTGTTCGACGCCTTTGTGCCAGCCATGCAGGCGGGCCAGCTTCAATGCGGTTTCATTCGCCTCGGCGCCGGAGTTGTTGAAAAACGCCCGTTCCATCCCCGAGAGCTGGGTGAGTCTGTGGGCCAACCGCTGCTGCCAGTCGATGCTGTACAGGTTGGACGTGTGCAGCAGCAGGCCGGCCTGTTCACTGATGGCTTTCACCAACCGCGGATGGGAATGGCCCACGTTGGTCACTGCTACGCCCGCCACCGCATCAAGGTATTCGCGACCATCCTGATCCCACAGGCGCGTACCCAAGCCATGGGTGAAGTTCAGCGCCAAGGGTTGGTAAGTGCTCATCAGGCAGGCGGCAGTCATGACATCTAGCTCCATCGGGTGGTTTTTTCCAGTATGGTTAGCCACTCTCGCTGGATAAACCTCACTTTACTTCATTCATTTAAGAGCAGAACTTGATAATGGACCTGTTCCAGGCAATGACCGTTTACGTGAAAGTGGTGGAAACCGGCAGCCTGACCGCAGCGGCCCAGGCGTGCGAAATGTCCACGACCATGGTCGGCAATCACCTCCGGGCGCTGGAACAACGCCTGGGTGTGCGCCTGATCAACCGTACGACGCGTCGTCAGCGCTTGACCGAATTCGGCTCGGCCTACTATCAACGCTGCCTGGAAGTGATCGGGCTGGTTGCCGATTCCGAACGCCTGGCCGAGCAGACCCAAGGCGATCCTAGCGGCACCTTGCGCATCACCGCGCCGCTGACCTTCGGCGCTGAGCGCCTCGCCCCGGCACTGGCCGAATACAGCCAGCGTTATCCGCAGGTCAAGCTCGACGTTGTATTGACCAACCAGCGTCTCGACCTGCTCGACCACGGCTTTGACGTCGCCATTCGCCTGGGCCCTGTCGATCCCAAGCTGATCGCCCGGCCCTTGGTGGACTACACCCTGACCGTCTGCGCCTCCAAGACTTACCTGGCACGGCGAGGCACCCCACAGAAACCCGAAGACCTGCAACAGCATGACTGCCTGTCGTTTGCCTATTCCGCCGGAGACGAATGGCGTTTCGCCCAGGAGCACTGGCCCATCAACGGGCCGGACGGGGAAATCAAAGTGCCGGTGCGCGGGCCGATGCTGATCAACAGCTCGTCGGGCCTGCACCGCGCCGCCCTGGCCGGCATGGGCGTGGTGATGCTGCCCGATGCATTGGTGGAGCAGGACCTGAAGAGCGGAGACTTGGTGGCCCTGTTGCAAGGCTATCAATTGCCCCATCGCCCAATGAGCCTGCTCTACGCCCAGGATCGCTACCGTTTGCCGAAATTGCGCAGTTTTGTCGAGTTTGCGTTGGAACGGTGGGGCAAGTGTAGGTGAACCGCGACTCTAGAGTAGCCCAAAAAGGCTACTATTGCAGAAGTAGCTTTTTAAGGCTACGTTTCGACATCCAATGATCGAGCAACTTCAATGAAGCCAGAAGCGGTATTGACCGGTGATCTGATTCACTCGCAAAGCGCGGAGAATACGTTCGCGTATATCGCCCGCTTGGAAAAAACATTGGAGCAACTGGAAAAACGCTACAAAGCGAAAGCGGACGTCTTTCGAGGTGATGGTTTTCAACTTTTGCTGGACCGACCCGAACAGGCTTTCCATTGCGCCATCGCCTTGCGAGCCGCCTTGGTCGAGGCCAGCCCCGAAGGAGAACGTTGGGATGCACGCATCGCCGTAGGCATAGGCTCTGCACGTAAATCGCAGACCTATCGGGAAGCCTTCATTTTGTCCGGCCAAGGGCTCGACAGCATGAAAAAAAGCACGCTCGCGGTGTTCAGCACCCATCAGGAGTTTCAGGAGCGTGCGGGACTGGTGACAGAGTTCGTGGCCGCTGTACTGGAGGGCTGGACAGCTGTTGAAGCCCAGACCTACGCACTGCATTTGATTGAACAAACCGACCAACAAACTATCGCCCACATGCTGGGTAAATCCCGGGTCACTGTAAACAAAGCGCTGCAACGCGCCCAGGCACGCCTACTGGATAAATACCTGGCAAGCACAAACCGGTGGATCAAGGAGCTGACCAGTGATTGAAGCGTCAACGTTACTCGTTATTTTATTACTGGCACACGTGCTTCTGGACTTCTGGGTATCTAGCTATTGGACTATTGAAACCTCTGCCAGCCGCAAGCGAAAGGTCGTCTTCCACTTGGTGACCTTCGGCGTTTATTTCGTAGTTTTTTCGCTGCTGATGATCTTGTCGCGTGAAAACGGCGCTTTCGCTTGGAAGGCCGGGCTCACGGTGGCAACCGCCAAGCTGTTAACCCTGATCCAAACTCCAACCTCATTCAAATCGCCGATATGGGCTTTACTGGCCAGACAAACTGTTCTGATTGCCTGCCTGGTCACGATCTGGCTGCTTTCCGAAAGCAATGCCGCGCATATTCAAGGCTATCTGGCAGAACTGATTACCACGGCGAATATCACGATTGGCCTAGCTTATGTATTGATGCTACGTCCTGCTTCAGCATTGATCGGCACAATACTCAACCCGTGGATCAAAGAGATCGACACTGTCGGCTCACTGACCAACGCTGGAACATTGATCGGGTATCTGGAGCGGATACTTATTTTGACATTTGTTTTACTGGAACAATGGGAGGCCGTCGGCTTCCTCTTGACAGCGAAAAGCATCCTTCGCTTCAACGAAATCCAGAACGCCAAGGTACGCTCCATCAGTGAGTACGTGCTGCTGGGAACGCTGCTGAGCTTCACTTTGAGCATTGGAACGGGGCTGCTCGTTGCGTACATCACGAAATAGAAACGCATCTTTCTTCAGTAGCCTTAAAAAGGCACTTTCCGCTTTGTAGCCTAAATAGGCTACTTCTACGCCGTTATGTGCCACTAGTGACCCTAGAGTCCATCGGCTACTCTTCAACCCTGGAAAGCATTTTGATATCAGGGCTGATTGAGGGAACGATATGGACGACGCCTCGAAGATCGATTTGCTGCGGTTCGATTTGTCCGATCTGGACGAAAACGTGCTGCACACCATCATGGAACTGGTCAGCGATGGCATCTGGGACTGGAACGCCAACACCGGCTTCGTCTATCGAAATCCCGGCTGGTACACGATGCTCGGCTACACGCCTCACTCCCTGAGCAATACCGTGCTGACCTGGGAGAGTGTGATCCACCCGGAAGATTATCCCCACGTTATGGCGTTATTCGACGATTACCTCGAACAACGCGCCCCTAAGTACCAGGCCGAATACCGCTGCCGCGCCTATGACGGATCCTATATCTGGATCGAAGACCGCGGCTACGTGATCGCCCGCAACCCCGATGGCAGCGTCGCCCGCATGATCGGTGCCCATCGCAGCATTGATGACAAGAAGCGTCTGTTCGAACAACTTGAACGGCGCAACAAGTCCCTCGAAGCCATCATCGAAGAACGCACCCGCGAACTGTCCCGGGTCAACGAGCAGTTGCAAATCCAGCTCGAGGAAAACCGCAGGCTCGCCGAAACCGACGCCCTCACGCTGGTCGCCAACCGCTATCGCCTGGAGCAGGCGCTGCCATTGGCCTGTGAACGTGCGCAGCGCTTTCGCGAGCCGTTGTCGCTGATTGCCATGGACGTCGACGACTTCAAGGACATCAACGATCGCTACGGCCATGCCTTCGGCGATGCAGCGCTGGTGCAAGTGGTACAGGCGGTCAAGCGCTGCGAGCGCGACGGCGACCTGCTGGTGCGCTGGGGCGGCGATGAATTCATCATGATCTTGCCCAACACATCCAAGGCCGACGCAGTCCTGTTGGCCGAAACCATTCGCCGAGGCTTGTCCGACCTGCTGCCGGTGGGCGATTTCCAGATCACCATGAGTTTTGGCGTGGTGCAACGCCGCGAAGACGAACCGCAAGCGGCGCTACTGGATCGGGCTGACCAGGCACTGTATCGCTCCAAGATGGCCGGCAAGAATGTGATTTGTGATTGAACGGGCAGTGCCCGATTGGATCCTCAGGGCGCTACGGTGGTCATAGGCTGTAACTCTTGCAATCAGGTCCTCGCCATTGCCGACTCGACCCCTCTCCTCTTCGCCCGTGTTGGTGGGCTGCGCGGGCTGGTCATTGCCAAGAGAGCAATGGCCCGCTTTTCCCCTTGAAGGCACCCATTTGCAGCGCTACAGCGCCCGCTTCCCGGCGGTGGAAATCAACAGTTCGTTCTACCGCCCGCACCGTCCCGCCACCTATGCAAAATGGGCCGACAGTGTGCCGGCGGGCTTTCGCTTCTCAGTCAAGATGCCCAAGCAGATCACCCATGAGCGGCGCTTGCATGATTGCGAGGGGCTGGTGGATGAGTTCCTCGGGCAATGCTCGCAATTGAGGGAGAAACTTGGTTGCCTGTTGATCCAGTTGCCGCCGTCGCTGGCCTTCGATAACACCCAGGCCGAGGGCTTTTTCAAAGCCTTGCGTGACCGTTATCAGGGCCACGCGGTACTCGAACCCCGGCACCCGAGCTGGCTCGCGCCACAGGCCATGGCACTGCTTGAGGGAGAGCGCATCGCTCGCGTCGCCGCCGACCCGTCGCCTGTGCCGGGCGGCGATCAACCGGCGGGCTGGGCGGGCGTGCGTTATTACCGGCTGCATGGCTCGCCGCGCATTTATTACTCCGCCTACGAAGACGCCTGGCTGCAGCGACTGACAGTCCTACTGAAGGCTGCCCCGGACACGCCGACCTGGTGCATCTTCGACAACACCGCCAGCGGCGCCGCGACGCCCGATGCGTTGCGATTGCTGGAGCTGCTGGGCGATTGAAATAGTCACCGGTGGCCGGTCCGACCGTGACAACACCGCCCGGGTCCAATAGATTAGGCGACCGAAAAAAGCCCCGTGCGTTTTCTCGCCATATCCCGCTAACAGAAGTAGTGAAATTTCAATGTCCGATTCCAATACCGCTGAATCTGTAGTCTCCCTGTCGTCCAAAGCGGAATACGAAAACTCCATCAATCTTTCACAGCATCTGCCCCAGGCCAAAAGCATCAGCGAAATGGTCCTCGATGCCTTCCAGTCGAACCGCGAAAGCGACCAGATCCGCGAACTGCGCACCGCCATTCGCCAGGCTCACGATGCGTTCGACGACGACAAGGCCTACGCACTGATGGGCCAGCTCAAGCAACTCAAGGACGCCGAAGCCGCCGATTTCGCCGCGCTGGAAGACCTCAGCAGCCGCTTCCCGATCAGCCGTATCCTTTCCAGCTACAAGGATGACCCGGCCTTCCAGGAACTGGTCTACGGCCTGGCCCTGAAGGTGCTGAACCAGACCCATCAGGCCATCAGCAACCCGAGCGGCGGCAAGGGCAAGGCCGCGCGCGCCAAGAAGGAAGCCGAGGTGTTTGTCATCAGCAAGGACGGCATCAGCGTCACCCTGCCCTTGCGCACACCACGCTCCAAGCCGAACGTCGACCGCGAGGCCTTCGAATTCCTCGGCTTCAACTTCATCGGCGAAGGCGACGAAGCAGAGCTGGAAAGCGAAACCTTCCTGGACAACGACGGCACCGAACAGCCGGTCACCCGCAAAAGCATCGTCACCGCCTTGCAGCAGCAAAAAGCCTTCGACGGCTACAGCATCGCCCAGCAATAACCCCCGACTCCGGGCCCTTGTGGGAGCGAGCCTGCTCGCGAATGCGCCGTGTCAGTCAGCCTCAGCTCAACTGACCCACCGCTTCGCGAGCAGGCTCGCTCCCACAGGAAGGTCAACAACGCCCTGAATATTACCTATGAAAAAGCCCCGCACTTCTCTCGAAGGCGGGGCTTTTTCATAGCTATCAGCTTTTCAAACAGCGCCAAGCCGTTCGACCATGTCCGGAAACTTCTCGACCAGCTTGATCAACAAAGCCGCCTGGGCATTAGGCTTGGATTTTTCCTGCTCCCAGTTCCGGAGAGTGCCAGGGCTAGTCCTGATGCTCTTGGCAAAAACAGCTTGAGACATATGGAGCCGGTCGCGCAAAGCTACTATTTCCTGGGCTGACACCTCGGGAACTGGTTTGTCTTCAACCGTTATCTGGCGAAGGGTAATCTTGCCCTCGCGGTGAGCGGCCATCTCTTCGACGCCTTGCATCATCTCGGCAAACAGATCGCGCTTTTTCATAAGGCACCTCGTACTTTCAACTCTGCTTCTATGGCGCGTTTGAGCGTCTTCTCTTGCTCGGAGGTGAGGTTTTCCAACTCGTCCTTGTCATAAATTGCGAACATCCAGAACTGACAGTCGTGCATAAGCCAATAGTAAATGACTCGCAACCCACCTCGCTTCCCTTTGCCACGACGCCCATCGAACCAACGCAGCTTACGGAAGCCGCCGGTTCGTGGCATGACGTCACCGACCTCCGGATGCAGCAACATAAAGGACTGAAGGACGCGATACTCATCGTCGGTCAGGTAATGGCCGACCGTGGCGGTAAATGAAGTCGTTTCAAAAAATAGGGTTCGCATGGCAAAACTATAGGCAATTTGCGCATAGTTCAACAACCGATAATCTATTGCGACGAATGACAACATGCTTCGATGCCGCGCAGCGACAAAAAAGCCCCGCGCTTCTCTCGAAGGCGGGGCTTTTTGTGCAGCGTCTGAAGCTTAAGGTGCGTACGTCAGCAGCAGCTCACTCGGCACTTTGAAGTCCAGGGACATCATGACGCTCAGGGCGGTGATGGTGAAGATCGAGAATACGAACAGCTTGCGTGCCCAGACCGTATCATCCACTGCCTTGTAACCGGTCCAGGCCATGTACAGCCAGTACATGCCCATGGCGGCGGCGACGGCGAGGTAGCTCATGCCGGCGTAACCGCTGAACGTCAACATCAAGGTCGCCACGAGGAAGGCCAGGATGTAGAGCAGGATGTGCTTCTTGGCCACCTGGATGCCCCGCTTGACCGGCAGCACCGGAATCGAGGCCGCCAGGTAGTCGTTGAAGCGGAAGATCGCGATGGCATAGGAATGCGGCATCTGCCACAGGCTGAACATCACCAGCAGCGTCAGCGCAGCCATGTCGAAGCTGTTGCTGACCGCGACATAACCGATCACCGGCGGCATGGCCCCCGACAGGCTGCCCACCAGCGTGCCGTGGACCGACTTGCGCTTGAGGTACAGGCTGTAGAGACCGACGTAGATGACAAAACCGATCACCGCGAACAACGCCGCCAACGGATTGGCCACCCAATACAGCAGCGCCACGCCGGCCACGCCCAGCACCGTGGCGAATGCCAGGGCCAGTTGCACTGGAATCAGGCCTTGGACCAGCGCCCGGTTCTTGGTGCGTTCCATCTTGATGTCGATGTCGCGGTCGATGCAGTTGTTGAACACGCAACCGGACGCCACCACCAGGGAAGTGCCGATCATCGCTGCCAGGAAGATGGCCAGATCGACATGCCCTTTCGAGGCCAGGAAAAACCCGCCTGCCACAGAAAGCACGTTACCGAAAATGATCCCCGGCTTGGTGATTTGGATAAAGTGCTTCAGTGACATCCGGACTTTCCTCAGTGCGCCATCATGTTGGAGTGGATGCTGAACATGATCCACAACGACAAGCCGACCAGCAGTACGATCACCAGCGCAGCGAAGACAAACGCAATCACGTTGTTACGCTGGGCGGCCGAGCGGTCCAGGTGCAGGAAGTACACCAGGTGGACCAATACTTGGACCACGGCGAAGATCAGAATGATCCAGAGCGTCAGGCTCTTCGGCAGCGTTGGATACATCACCAGGCCGAACGGAATGACGGTCAGGATCACCGACAGGATGAAACCGATGGCGTAGGACTTGACGCTGCCGTGGCCGGCGTCATGGCCATCATGGGAATGTGCGTTAGCCATTTACAGGGTCCCCATCAGATAAACAACGGTGAATACGCAGATCCACACCACGTCCAGGAAGTGCCAGAACAGGCTCAGGCAGCTCAGGCGCGTCTTGTTGGTGGCGGTCAGGCCGTTTTTCTGGACCTGGTACATCATGATCGCCATCCAGATCAGACCGCTGGTCACGTGCAGACCGTGGGTGCCGACCAGGGTGAAGAACCCGGACAGGAAGCCGCTGCGGCTAGGGCCGTAGCCTTCGGCGATCAGGATGTGGAACTCGTTGATCTCCATGGCGATAAAGCCGGCGCCCAGCAGGAAGGTCATTGCCAACCAGCCCAGTACCTGGGTTTTCTTACCCTTGAACAACGCCAGCATGGCGAAGCCGTAGGTGATCGAACTGAACAGCAGCAGCGCGGTTTCGCCCAGTACATAAGGCAGTTCGAAGATGTCGTGGCCCGACGGGCCACCGGCGACGTTGTTAACCAGCACCGCGTATACCGCGAAGATCGACGCAAACAGAATGCAGTCGGTCATCAGGTAGAGCCAGAAACCGAATACGGTCATCTCGCCCGAGTCGTGGTGATGGTCATCGTGCCCATGGTCATGACCATGGGCGTGTCCAACATTGGTCACTAAGTTCGACATGGTTTAAGCCTGTTCCAACGAGGTTTCAACACGGGTGGCGGAGGCTGGGACTTTCCCGGCCGCGACCAGGCGCTTGTGCTGCTCGGCTTCGATGCGCTCGATGACATCCACCGGCACCATGTAGCCCTGATCATCACGGGCGGCATGGATGGCGAAATACACCACGGTGCCGACCAGGCTGGCGATGGCCAGCCACCAGATGTGCCAGATCATCGCGAAACCGAACACGGTCAACAGAGCCCCCATGACCACACCGGTAGCGGTGTTGTTGGGCATGTGGATCGGCGCGTACCTGGCCGGAGTCTGGTACGCAGTACCGTTTTCCTTGGCTTCGGTGAACGGGTCGATGGTTTCCGCTTTCGGCAGCACGGCAAAGTTGTAGAACGGTGGTGGCGAAGAAGTCGACCATTCCAGGGTATGGGCATTCCACGGGTCACCGTGTTCGCACATGTTTTCCGGCTTCTTGCGGTCACGCACACTGACGTACAGCTGGATCAGCTGGCAGGCGATACCGACAGCGATCATCACCGCACCGAACATGGCGACATACAGGTACGGCACCCACTCAGGGTTGGTGGTGGCGTTCAGGCGACGGGTCATGCCCATGAAGCCCAGTGCATAGAGCGGCATGAACGCGACGAAGAAGCCCGAGATCCAGAACCAGAACGCTGCCTTGCCCCAACCTTCGTGCAGCTTGAAGCCGAACGCTTTCGGGAAGTAGAACGCAAAGCCCGCGATGTAGCCGAACACGGCGCCGCCGATGATCACGTTATGGAAGTGCGCGATCACGAACAGGCTGTTGTGCAGCACGAAGTCCGCACCCGGGATGGCCAGCAGTACGCCGGTCATGCCGCCGATGGCGAAGGTCACCATGAAGCCCAGGGTCCACAGCACATGGCTGGTGAAACGCAGGCGGCCCTGGTAGATGGTGAACAGCCAGTTGAACAGCTTCACACCCGTCGGAATCGAGATCAGCATCGTCGCCAGGCCGAAGAAGGCGTTGACGCTGGCACCCGAACCCATGGTGAAGAAGTGGTGCAGCCAGACCATGAAGCCCAGTACCGAGATCGCGCCGGAAGCGTAGATCATCGAGTGGTGGCCAAACAGTTTCTTGCCGGAGAAGGTCGAGATGACTTCGGAGAAAATACCGAACGCCGGCAGGATAAGGATGTACACCTCAGGGTGACCCCAGGCCCAGAACAGGTTGACGTACATCATCGGATTTCCACCCAGTTCATTGGTGAAAATGTGGAAATCCATGTAGCGGTCAAGCGTCAGCAGAGCGAGTGTAGCGGTCAGGATCGGGAACGAAGCGACGATCAGCACGTTGGCCCAGGTGCAGGTCCAGGTGAAGATCGGCATGTCCATCAGCTTCATGCCAGGGGTACGCATTTTCAGCACGGTGGCCAGGAAGTTGACCCCCGTCAGCGTTGTCCCGAGCCCGGATAGCTGTAGCGCCCAGATGTAGTAATCCACCCCGACGCCCGGACTGTATTGCAGCCCCGACAGCGGCGGATAGGCAACCCAACCGGTCTTGGCGAATTCGCCGACACCCAGGGAAAGGTTGATCAGCACGACGCCGGACACCAGCAGCCAGAAGCTGAGGGAGTTCAGGAATGGATAGGCAACGTCACGCGCGCCGATCTGCAGCGGCACTGCAAGGTTCATCAGGCCGGTGAAGAATGGCATCGCCATGAAGATGATCATGATCACACCGTGGGCGGTGAAGATCTGGTCATAGTGTTCAGGCGGCAGGTAGCCGGGCGAACCCTCGGTGGCCATGGCCAACTGGGTACGCATCATGATCGCGTCGGCAAAACCGCGCAGCAGCATGACCATGGCGACGATGATGTACATCACGCCGATCTTCTTGTGGTCGACCGAGGTCAACCATTCAGTCCACAGATAAGTCCACTTCTTGAAATAAGTGATACCCGCGAACAACGCCAGACCACCGAGCGCGATGATGGCGAGGGTCACCATGACAATCGGCTCGTGGAACGGGATCGCTTCCCAACTTAATTTACCAAACATCGTTTACTCCTCTGCCCCGGCAGCTGAATGCGAGCTCATGTCCATCCCTTCCATGTTGTGGGCCACTTCCTTGTCTTTCTTCTCGTGATGCATCGGCTTGCCCGGATTCATCCCTTCATACTTATCGATGATGGTCTGGAACAGGTTCGGCGTGACCGACGAGTAGAGTTCGACAGGGTTGTTCTGGCTCGGCTTGGAAAGGGCTTCGTATTCAGCTTTTTCAAGCTGTTTAGGTGCCTTCTTCACTTCGTTTACCCAGGCGTCGAACTCTTCCTGGGTGGTGGCGGTCGCTTTGAACTTCATGCCGGTGAAACCCGCGCCGCTGTAGTTGGCGGAGATACCTTCAAGTTCGGTGTTCTGGTTGGCGATCAGGTGCAGCTTGGTCTGCATGCCGGCCATCGCGTAGATCTGGCCGCCCAGGCCCGGGATGAAGAACGAGTTCATCACGGTGTCGGAGGTGACCTTGAAGTTGATCGGCGTGTGGGCCGGGAACACGATCTTGTTGACCGTGGCGATGCCTTGTTCCGGATAGATGAACAGCCACTTCCAGTCCATCGAGACCACTTCGATGGTGATCGGCTTGACGTCGGAATCCAGCGGACGGTACGGGTCCAGGGCGTGGGTCGACTTGTAGGTGATGTAACCCAGGGCAATGATGATCAGTACCGGAATGGTCCACACCGCGATTTCGATCTTGGTCGAGTGGGACCATTTCGGCGTGTAGGTGGCACTGGTGTTGGACGCGCGATATTTCCAGGCGAACAGGAACGTCATGACGATAACCGGCACGACGACCAGCAACATCAGCAGCGTGGCGGTGATGATCAGGTTTCGTTCATCCAGGCCGACCTGGCCCTTGGGATCGAGCAGGGTCATGTTGCAGCCTCCCAGCAGCAACGTGCCGAGCAGCGGCAACAAGCCTAGTAATCGGGGGTACCTGTTTTTACTCATCTCACGACCTCTAAAGCAGCTTGCGCAATGCAGTTGGGTTTTGATCGCCAACACTTCACCCTGCCAAGGGTTGGCATTTTCTTGGATTGAATAAGGGCTGCCCGTCGAACGTCAGACGCTGTTCGACACATCCTGGGCCAGCAGTGAGTTCTTATTCGTTGGTCAAAGGCCTGTTCAAGCCCAATTCCGTTTGGTGCGGGTAGTTGGAGGCACCGACACCTGGGGTCGCATGGGGCGCTGGCGCCCTTCGACCACTCTCGTGCTCAAGCCTGAGCCGGGTCGGAAAATCGGTGCGGGCGATTGTAGTGAGCTGCGGCGTTCGAGACCATGTCTTAACCCGAAATAATTTTTCTCCGATCCGGCAATAATCTGCCGCCGATATTGCAACGGGCCAGCATGTTATCGAAATTAATTCTCAACAAGAACCCCAAAAAACGTAAGGCTACTACGCCCGATTTAGACAGCTCGGGCAATTTACGGCGAGCTTTGACCCGCTTTAGGCGCCCATTTTCCGGGGCCTTGAAGGCAACCCGCTGCGCTGTTAAAAATGCCTGCTGCAGAGCGACTCCCAATTGAAAGCGAAGGGTAATCAGGCGTTTTTTTTGTTGCAGAATGAGGCGACAATTCGGCCCCGGGACGGCTGCGAGACAGCAGATATGTGACAACATGTCGCACACTGTCGCAGGGTGTTCCTGCCGCTGATCAAGACGGTGCCTCATCGACCCTGAAACGTAAAACGCCCCGGTTCCGAAGAAGGACCGGGGCGTTTTTTTCCAAGCTGCCTTAGCGAAGCGCCTTGCGATTGCGCGACACCAGCAATGGCACCAGCACGACGGTCAGGACAAACGCCACCAGTGCCCATTGCGCCAGTGACAGGCCGAGGATCGGCGGGTACGGGGTGGAACAGAAACCATCAACCTGGAAGCCCAGCGGGAAGATCTTCGCCAGCGGCAGGCTATCGACAATTGGCTGCAACACATCCACGCCGCAACTGACTGCGGGGAAAAACTGGGTGTACACATGGTGCCCGGCCACACCCGCTCCTGCCAGCGCGCAAAGCACGACAAGGCCTTCGAACACCGTCAGGCTGCGACGCGTGCGCATGGCCGCACCGATGAACGCGAAAACGGCAATCAGCAACAATGCATAACGTTGCAGGATGCACAGCGGGCAAGGCGCTTCACCAAGCACTACCTGCATATATAAAGCACCGCCGATCAACCCCAGGCAGATCAACCCCAGCAGCACCAGATAGCGCCGCTCACGGCCCAGCCGCAGCATTTCCTCACTCATTGCGTTTCCCTTTGATAGGCATGGATCGACGCGCGGCCTTGCGGCACTCGGCGCGCTTTTCGGATGGCCGAAGTCTACACGCAGATCGTGAACGAGCGCAGTCGGCAATGTGGAGGGAATAGACAGGAAGGAGGTTAAGCGGGGATTAATTTCAGGACAGCGCCGGTCATGCCGCCGCTTTCGCGAGCAGGCTCCCACAGATCATGGGTCATGCATGGACGTTCCGGATGACGCAGATCCACTGTGGGAGCGAGCTTGCTCGCGAAGAGGCCAGCACATTCAGCATCCTCGCGCCTGAAACGCCGCCATCGCGAGCAAGCTCGCCCCCACAGGTTATTCCAAGGCAGCCGCCGGCCCGAAGAATTCATAGCGGCTTTGTCCCGGCGGAACGCCCAAGGCCGTGAGATGACGCTTGATGGCCGCCATGAAGCCCTTCGGCCCGAGGAAGTAAGCATCCAGGTCGCGTTGCTTGGGCAACCACTGCGCCAGTTGTTCCTCGCTCAACAGCCCTACCTTGTCAGCCGCAGGCCCCGTGCCGTCGTGCTCGTCATAGCAGTAGAAGCGCTTGAGTTGCGGGTGCCGCCTGGCCAGCTCGTCGATCCACTCGCGAAAGGCATGGACCTGCCCATTGCGCGCGCAGTGAATGAAATGCACGGGGCGCTCGGTTTGCAGCGCCGCCTGCAACATCGCCAAGGTCGGAGTGATGCCGACGCCGCCACTGATCAGCACCAACGGCTTGTCGCTGGCGGTGAGATAGAAATCTCCCGACGGCGGAAACAGCTGGATGCTATTGCCGACCTGGAAATGGTCGTGCAGGTAATTGGACACCCGTCCGCCCGCCTCGCGCTTGACGCTGATGCGGTACTGGCCATTGTTCGCCAAGGCCGACAATGAATAGTTGCGGCGCACTTCTTCACCGTCCAGCACCAGCTTCATACCGATGTACTGGCCGGGCTCGGCTTGCAGGATAGGCCCCTTGTCCGCCGGTTCGAAGTAGAACGAAGTGATTTCCGCGCTTTCCTGCACCTTGGCCGTCAGGATGAACTCACGTTCACCGCGCCAGCCGCCGGGTGCCGCGGCTTTGCGGTCATACAAGCTGGTTTCGGCGCCGATCAGGATATCGGCCAACTGGTTATAGGCAGCGCCCCACGCCGAAATCACTTCAGGTGTAGCGATCTCTTCGCCCAGTACCTCGGCGATTGCCCGCAGCAAGCAGGAGCCGACGATCGGGTAATGCTGTGGCTGGATCTGCAAGGCCACGTGCTTGTTGACGATCTTCGCCACCAGGTCGCCCAACTGGTCGAGCTGATCGATGTGCCGCGCATACATCAGTACACCGTTGGCCAGCGCACGCGGCTGATCGCCGCTGGCCTGGTGAGCCTGGTTGAACAGCGGGCGCACTTGCGGGTATTCCGACAGCATCATGCGGTAGAAGTGAGTGATCAGCGCTTCCCCACCGCTTTCAAGCAAGGGGACAGTGGAACGGATGATGGCGCGTTGTTCTCGACTCAGCATGGGTGACTCCTCGCGTGGTACAGTTACCTATGCCTATCAGTTTTCATGCCACAAATTTTTACCTTGTATTTCAGTCAGTTGAAGACGATGTAGTCATATCGACAAGACAGCGTTTATAGTCCATATGACTAGATGGAGTCATTATGACCGCAACTTCCTTGCTGACCTCGCTATTGCCGCTGGTGGCCGACCTGTCCCGCGAACTGCCTGAAGGCGAGCGCTATCGGCGCCTGCTCGGAGCCCTGCGCAGCCTGTTGCCTTGCGACGCCGCTGCACTGTTGCGCCTGGACGGCGACTGCCTCGTCCCGCTGGCCGTGGATGGCTTGAGCACCGACACCCTGGGCCGGCGATTCCGGGTCAGTGAGCATCCGCGTTTCGAAGCTTTGCTGGCCAATCCGCAGCCCACTCGCTTCGCCACCGACAGTGACCTGCCCGATCCGTACGACGGATTGGTGGAAGGGCTGGATGAACATCTGGAGGTTCACGATTGCATGGGTTGCCCGCTGTTTGTCGATGAGCAGCCCTGGGGCTTGCTGACCCTGGACTCGCTGGACCCGGAACGCTTCGAACCTATTG
The DNA here is from genome assembly GCF_051132075.1 of Pseudomonas sp. R3-56. Taxonomy (NCBI): domain Bacteria; kingdom Pseudomonadati; phylum Pseudomonadota; class Gammaproteobacteria; order Pseudomonadales; family Pseudomonadaceae; genus Pseudomonas; species Pseudomonas sp. R3-56. The sequence goes on from NZ_CP071657.1 coordinate 5,130,344, forward strand.
ACCTGAGCGCCCTGCAAGCCTTCGCCAGCCTCGCCGCCGCCACCGTCAGCGCCGCCGAACGCATCGAGCGCCTGGCGTTGAGGGCCGAGGACGAGCATCGCCGCGCCGAGGTTTACCGTCAGGCCAGCGGCCAGCAGCAGCGCGACATGGTCGGCCAGAGCAAGCCCCATAAACGCCTGGTGGAAGAGATCAAGCTGGTCGGGGGCAGTGACCTGACGGTACTGATCACTGGCGAAACCGGCGTCGGCAAGGAATTGGTCGCCCAGGCCATTCACGCCGCCTCCCACCGTGCCGACCAGCCGCTGATCAGCCTCAATTGCGCGGCGCTGCCTGACACGCTGGTGGAAAGTGAACTCTTCGGCCATGTTCGAGGCGCGTTCACCGGTGCCACCCATGACCGGCGCGGCAAATTCGAGCTGGCGGATGGCGGCACGCTGTTCCTCGACGAGGTGGGCGAACTGTCCCTGACCGTCCAGGCCAAATTGCTTCGCGTATTGCAAAGCGGCCAGCTGCAACGCCTGGGCTCGGACAAGGAGCACCGCGTCGATGTGCGCCTGATTGCGGCGACCAACCGCGACCTCGCCGAGGAAGTGCGCAATGGCCGTTATCGGGCCGACTTCTACCACCGGTTGAGTGTCTACCCGCTGCAAGTGCCTGCGCTGCGTGATCGCGGGCGCGATGTGCTGCTGCTCGCCGGCTTCTTCCTGGAACAGAACCGCTCGCGCATGGGCCTTGGCAGCCTGCGCCTGACCAGCGACGCCCAGGCTGCGTTGCTGGCCTACGATTGGCCGGGCAACGTGCGCGAACTGGAACACCTGATCGGTCGCAGCGCGTTGAAGGCATTGGGCAAGCATCCGGTTCGGCCGAAGATTCTCAGCTTGAGCGCCGATGATCTGGATCTGCCTCACGAACTCCCGGAAAATGCTCCGAACAACAGCCTCGCGCCAGCCTCCACGGTGAAGGTTTCCGGTGACTTGCGCCAGGCCACGGAAAATTATCAACGGCAAATGATCAGCGCCTGCCTGGAACGCCATCAGCACAACTGGGCCAGCGCTGCCCGGGAACTGGGCCTGGATCGGGCCAACCTCGGGCGGATGGCCAGGCGGCTGGGCCTCAAATAGTTTGCCGAGGAGATTCTGTGGCGAGGGAGCTTGCTCCCGCTGGGTTGCGAAGCAGCCCTCACCTGCAGCGCGGTTTCGAATTTTGCGACCGCTGCGCGGCCGAGCGGGAGCAAGCTCCCTCGCCACAAAAGCAGCGTTATGTGGACAGTGCTGCAGCGATCCTTGCCATTGACAGTTTTTCGCCCTAAAGCCTGCCCCCGACAAGTCGATAACCCGTTATCAAAAGCTGTCTTGGCGATCTTCATGCTCGCCCCACCTTTTTCCACAGAAGGTTTTTATGTCTTCCAACAAAGCCCGCGCAGATTCCCTTTCGCTTCTGCTGTTTACCTTGCGCAGCGGCAAGCTGATGGCAATCAACCTGCTCAAGGTCAGCGAAATCATTCCCTGCCCGCCGCTGACCAAACTGCCGGAGTCGCACCCACACGTAAAAGGCATCGCCACGTTGCGCGGAACGTCGTTGTCGGTGATCGACCTCAGCCGCGCCATTGGCGAGCGGCCGCTGGAAGACCCGGACGGCGGGTGCCTGATCGTCACCGACGTCAGCCGCTCCAAGCAGGGCCTGCACGTGCAGGCGGTGAGCAAGATCGTGCATTGCCTGACTACCGACATCAAGCCGCCGCCCTACGGCTCTGGCGGTGTGCGTGCGTTCATCACTGGCGTGACCTCGGTGGACGGCACGCTAGTGCAGGTGCTGGACATCGAAAAAGTCATCCATGGCATCGCCCCGGCGCAGATCGAGACGGCGCCCACCGAACTGAGCATGGAAGACGCCGAAGTCCTCGGCAACGCCCGAATCCTGGTGGTCGATGACAGCCAGGTGGCGCTCCAGCAATCGGTGCATACCCTGCGCAACCTGGGCCTGCAATGCCACACTGCCCGCAGCGCCAAGGAAGCCATCGACTGCCTGCTTGAGCTGCAAGGCACGGCGCAGGAGATCAACCTGATCGTTTCCGACATCGAAATGTCCGAGATGGACGGTTACGCCCTCACCCGGACCCTGCGCGAAACACCCGACTTCGCTCACCTCTACGTGTTGTTGCACACCTCGCTCGACAGCGCGATGAACAGTGAGAAAGCGCGGCTGGCGGGCGCCAACGGGGTGCTGACCAAGTTCTCCTCGCCGGAACTGACCAAATGCCTGATCACGGCGGCCAAGGCCGTCGCCGAACAAGGTCGCTGAACCCGTCCGCATTCCGATGGTGCGCCGAGTGCACGAGGCTGCGAGTTCGCGGCCTCGATACCGTCCCAACCTCAGGCATACTCTTGCGCTGGCCTCCCAGAACAAGGATCTTGCCGATGAAAGTACCCTGCCTGATTTTCTTCGCCCTCAGCGCCCTGGCTGCACAGGCCCATGCCTCCAGCTCCGATGCCTGGGCTGCCTATGACAAGAAGGTCCTCGCCAGTTGCATCAAGGCCAGTGGTTTGAAAAATGCCGAACCGGTCGGCAGCCCCGCGCAATTCGACGACCGGGTGGGCTACACGGCGCTGTTGCTGCAAGGCCAATACCCGCAAAAGCACATGAACGGCGCGACCGGCACCGAGCTGTGCCTCTACCGCAAGAAAACCAAGAGCGCGTTCGTGACCGAATGGGACTCGATCCGCCCGACCGAAACCTCCCGATGAATGGCGCATAAATTGCTTCGCATGGCTTATCCCGGCGTTTTTCTGTCGCCGCTTTAGCCAATTGCCTTCGGTCAATCAATGAACACAACGTTTTCCTGCGTAGGGTGCGGTAAATGCTGCACGGGCCATCACGTTCCCCTGACGCTCGATGAAGCCAGGATGTGGGCGAATGATGGCGGCCAGGTGATTGTCCTGGTCGAGGCCTTCCTGCCCAATGGCCTCGGCCTGCCGGTGGCGCAACGCGAGCACGCCGAACGGCGCTCGGCAGTAGTGCGCAGTGGCGCCAGCGAGGCCCGCGTGGCGATCACCTTCGCCGCCTATAATCCCGGTCCTTGCCATAATCTGGACGCCGACAACCTGTGCCGCATCTATGAGCGTCGCCCCCTGGTGTGCCGCATCTATCCCATGGAAATCAACCCGCATATTCCTCTCGATACCGCCGCCAAGGATTGCCCGCCGGAGTCGTGGGAAACGGGGCCGCAACTGATCGTCGGCGGTCAATTGGTGGATCAGGAACTGGCCCGATTGATCGAGCGCTCCCGCCAGGCCGACCGTGAAGAGATCGCCATCAAGGAACGCATCTGCGTGTCCCTGGGCATCCACACCACCGCGCTGAAGGGCGACGGATTTACCGCGTACCTGCCGAACATGGCGGCGTTTGCCGCCGCCATTGATCAGGCTCGCGCGCAGCCGATGGGCCAAGAGGCAGGTGAATGGCAGTTCCACTTGTCCGGTGATGACATTGCTCGCCAAGTCACCGACAGCGGCGCAAGTGTTGTCACCGAGGAGCCGGTCAACTACGCGTTTATTTCGCTGCGGGCCGCCTGACTGTGTAGAAAGGCCCCTGTGGAAGAAAGGTCCCTGTGGGAGCGAGCCTGCTCGCGATGGCGATTTATCTGCCGGCCTATCCGGTGACTGACACACCGCGATCGCGAGCAGGCTCACTCCCACATAAGCTCACTACCAAAAAGAAAAGTGTGGCGCGGGGATGCACTGTCCCTCTCGCCTAACCCGCGCCAGGAATGTTAGCGTGCTTGGTATTCTCCGCAGATGAGCCTTGCACGATGAAAAAAACCGTACTCGCCTTCAGCCGTATCACACCCCCCATGATCGAGCGCCTGCGCCAGGACTTCGACGTGATCGTGCCCAACCCGTCGAACGGCGACATCAATGCGCAGTTCAACGAAGCCTTGCCCCATGTCCACGGGCTGATTGGCGTTGGCCGCAAGCTCGGCCGCGAGCAACTGCAGCACGCCACGAAGCTGCAAGTGGTCTCCAGCGTGTCGGTGGGCTATGACAATTACGACCTGGCGTACTTCAATGAACGCGGGATCATGCTCACCAATACTCCCGACGTGCTCACCGAAAGCACCGCCGACCTGGCGTTCGCCCTGGTGATGAGCAGTGCCCGGCGCGTCGCCGAACTGGACGCCTGGACCAAGGCCGGACAGTGGCAGGCGTCTGTCGGGCCACAGCTGTTCGGCAGCGATGTACATGGCAAGACCCTGGGCATCATCGGCATGGGCAACATCGGCGCGGCTGTTGCCCGGCGTGGTCGGCTGGGGTTCAACATGCCGATCCTCTACAGCGGCAACAGTCGCAAGCCCGAGCTGGAAAACCAGTTGGGCGCACAGTTTCGCGAGCTGGACCAGTTGCTGGCCGAAGCGGACTTCGTCTGCCTGGTGGTGCCGTTGAGCGAGAAGACCCGCCACCTGATCAGCCAACGCGAGCTGGCCTTGATGAAACCGAGCGCCATCCTGGTGAATATTTCCCGCGGCCCGGTGGTGGATGAGCCGGCGTTGATCGAAGCCTTGCAGAACAACCGCATCCGCGGCGCCGGGCTGGATGTCTACGAAAAGGAACCGCTGGCCGAGTCGCCGCTGTTCCAGCTTAAAAACGCCGTCACCTTGCCGCATATCGGTTCGGCTACCCATGAAACCCGTGAGGCCATGGCCAATCTGGCCGTGGAAAACCTGCGCAGCGCCTTGCTGGGCGAACGACCGAAGAACCTGGTCAACCCGCAAGTCTGGAAATAAGCGGGCCGAGTACTCACCGTGGCGAGGGAGCAAGCTCCCTCGCCACGGGATTCATACCGGACGTTGTGGCTTAACGAGCCAGCGCGACTTGCGCAGCCACGGGGCGCGGCTTGCGAAACACCAGCACATTGCCCAGCATCACCAGCACCAGTCCGACCAGCGCCGGTGTCGTCCATTGATAACCCTCGACGAAAGCCGAGACATTCAAGGCCACCACCGGGAACAGCACGGTGCAATACGCCGCCCGCTCCGGCCCCATGCGCCCTACCAGCGTCAGGTATGCAGTAAAGCCGATGACCGAACCCGGGACCACCAGGTACAACAGCGAGCCGACGTAGCGCATATTCCATTCCATCTCGAACGGGATGCCCTGGAACAAGCACCACACCGACAACATCGCGGCCCCGTAGGCCATGCCCCAGGCGTTGGTGGTCAACGGCTTGAGGCCGGCCTTCTGTTGCAGGCTCGACAGCATGTTGCCCGCCGAGAAACACAAGGTGCCCAACAGCGCCAGCGCCAATCCGAGCAGCGTTTGCGGACTTGCGCGGTGCCCGGCCAGCTGCGGCCAGAACAACAACGCCAGCCCGAGCAGCCCAAGGGCACCGCCGAGCAAGACGTTGCGGGCGATCCGCTGACCGAAGAACACCCGCGCATTCAAGGCGTTCCAGAGCGTCGCGGTGGAAAACACCACGGCGACAAGGCCGCTGGGAATCCATTGGCTGGCGGTCAGGAAACACATGAAATTGATGCAGAACAGGCACAAGCCCTGGGCGACGCAGATCAAATGACCGCGCCGGTTCATGACCTGCAGGCGTCGGCTGAGCAGGAGCATCACGAAAAGAATCAGCGCGGCGAGGCCGAAGCGATAGACAATCGACACGGGAATGGCGACGACGCCCAACTGCAGTTTCAGGGCGATCCAGGTGGTCCCCCAGATGAGCACGGTAAGCAGGTACAACGAAAGGTTCATGGCGACGACTCCTGGCAATGACGGCCAGTCTCACGCCGATACCTGCCCGACGCTTGCGTAAACTTGCGGTTTTTATCAGCGACAGGCTGGCATGGGCGCCTCGAGGGAGTAGGATTCGAGCTGGAGAAACCGATCATGACCAGTCTGCAAACCCTGCAAGTCTTCCAAGCTCTCAACAGCTCGCCCAATGCTCGCCTGGAGCACAGCGCCGAGCTCGGTGACGGCATGGCGGCGGCTTTGTGGAGCAACCATCACGACGCCCGCGACTACGAGGCGCCAACCCACCATACGCTGTCGTGCTACATCGCGGGCGGCACCGGCACGTTTCGCCGCGAGCGTCCCGACACCACGGGGGCGCCCGGCAAACTCTGCGTGTTGCCGGCCGGACATGAATCGGCCTGGGTCATCAACGGCGACATTCGCCTCGCCCACCTGTATTTCAGCCCCGAGCAATTCGCCCTGGGTTGCGTCACGCTGCTGGATCGCGAACCGCGGCAAGTGCAATTGCACGAGGCAACCTTTCTCGATGACCCGCGGCAGGCACAGCGCTTTCGACAGTTGATCGAGCTGGACTGGGCCGAGCCGGCTGAGCGCCTGCTCGGCACCAGCCTGGCCCATGAGCTGCTCAGTCACCTGCTGCTCAATCAGGTTGGCCAGCGCCAGGGCCTGCGCCTGAAGGGTGGGTTGGCCGCGCACCAGCGACGCTTGCTGGTGGATTACATCGACGCTCAATTGGCCGAAGCCATCAGCCTTGGTCAACTCGCCGCGCTGTGTGCCCTGTCCGAATACCATTTCGCCCGGATGTTCCGCGAAACCTTCGGCCTGCCACCGCACCAGTACGTCCTGGCGCGGCGTCTCGCCCGGGCGCGGCACTTACTGCGCCATACCCTACAACCGTTGGGCGAGGTAGCTCTGGCCTGCGGATTTGCCAGCGCCAGCCATTTCACCAACCGTTTTCGCCAGGCCATGGGGGCAGCTCCCGGGGAGTATCGGCAGGCATTCTTGCGCTAGCGCGTCCATGTGCGAGCGAGCCTGCTCGCGAAAGCCCGATCCGGTCCATAACCGAAACGAAACACTCATCCCGATTGCCGTTTCCCTCTGCGCGCCTCTACAATGCGAACAATTCTTGTTCTCTAGCACAGCTTACCGCTGTCGGGATGTTCCTCGTTGCCGCCTGCACACACCGTCGAAGTGCTCTACAACGCCCACCACAGTTGGCTCAACGGCTGGTTGCGAAGAAAACTCGGGTGTCCCGACAGTGCCGCCGATCTGGCCCAGGACACGTTCATGCGCGTGCTGACCGCGCGCGATCCGCAGCCGGTCCTGGAGCCCCGTGCATTTCTCACCACCATCGCCAAGCGCGTATTGTTCAACCATTACCGACGCCAGGACCTGGAACGCGCCTACCTCGACACCCTCGCCCAGATGCCGGAGCAAGTGGCACCGTCGGAAGAGGAGCGAGCGATCATCCTGCAGACCCTGCTGGAGCTGGACCAACTGCTCGATGGACTGCCACGTGCGGTCAAAAAGGCGTTCCTGCTGGCGCAGATCGATGGCCTGACCTACAACGAAATCGCCCGTGAACTGGGTATTTCCCTGGCGACGGTCAAGCGCCACCTGAACAAGGCAGCGATGCGCTGCTACTTCGCCCTGTGAACCCGCCGATGCCCAGCGCGCCGAACGTCAGCGCGCAAGTCGCCGAGCAGGCGGTGCATTGGCTGCTGGAAATGCAGCAAGGGCCACTCGATACGCGCCAGCAGCAAGCCTGGGAACAGTGGCTCAATGCACACAGCGAACATCGCCGCGCCTGGGAGCATATCCAGCGGGTCAACCAGCGGCTGCGCACTGTGTCTTCTCCGTTGGCCCATGCGACGCTCAACACACCGAAGTCGGCAACGCGGCGCCGGGCCCTCAAGATGTTGTTGCTGCTGGGTGCCGGCTCGGCCGCGACCTGGGGCCTGCGTGAACGCCAGTTGTTGCCGCCATTGCTCGCCGATTACCGCAGCCCGGTGGGCGAGCGGCGTCGCCTGGCGCTGGATGACGGCAGCCAGCTGCAGCTCAACAGCGGCAGCGCGATCGATATTCGCTTCGACACTCAGCGCCGCCTGATCCGCCTGCTGGAAGGGGAACTGCTGTTGACCGCAGCCCAGGACCCACGCCCCCTGCAGGTGCTGACCGCCCATGGCCTGCTGGAAAGCCACGACGCCCGCTTCAATGTGCGTGAGTATGCAGACCACACCCAGGTCGCAGTGTTTGCCGGCCAGGTGGACATTCGCGGCAGGCACGGCCCGGCTTTTCTGCTGGGGGCTTCCCGACAAGCGTCCCTTGGCATCAACGGCACCGGTCCCGCCACGGCGCTGGACGCCAACAGCGGTGCCTGGACGGAGGGCATGCTGGTCGCCGCGCACATGCGCCTGGCGGATTTCCTTGAGGAACTGGGTCGCTACCGACGCGGCCAGCTGCACTGCGACGAGGCGGTCGCCAACCTTCTGGTCTCCGGAACTTATCCGCTGGACAACGGCGAGCGAATCCTTGATCTGCTGGAAATCAGCCTGCCGGTAAAAGTGCGGCGTTTCACCCGCTATTGGGTCACGGTCGAAGCTCGCGCTTGAGCCCATGGCGGGCCACCCCAAAAAAATGATTTGCCTGTGAGCCGTTTTCCACACCTCGGGTGACAGAGAAGGAAAGCCACTTCGATATAACCTTCTCGGGACTCCCATCCATGTCGCAGCAACCCACCCGTCTCACCCCGCTCGCTCGCGCCGCGCGTCAACTGTTCCTGGGGGCCAGCTTGAGTTTCGTTGCACTACCCGCCGTGCTGGCTGCAGAGGCCAAGGCCTATCACATTGCGCCGTCGTCGCTGGAAAACGCTCTCAATCAATTCGGCCGCGAAGCCGGCGTGTTGATTTCCTTCGGCTCGCAACTGACCGGCGGCCTGCAGAGTCGCGGCCTGGAAGGCAGCTACAGCCCCGAGCAAGGCTTGAACGCGCTGCTTGAAGGCACAGGCCTGCAAGCCCGGCCCGAGGGAGACAATGCTTTCAGCCTGCAACCGGTCAGCAGCACTGCACTGGACATCGGCACCACGACCGTGGTCGGTGACTGGCTCGGCGACGCAGCGCCGACCAACGTCTTCGAACACCCGGGCGCTCGGGACGTTATCCGCCGCGAAGAATTCGAACGCCAGGGCGCGACCCAGGCCCGGGACGTGCTCAATCGCATTCCCGGCGTCAACGCACCGGAAAACAACGGCACCGGCAGCCATGACATGGCGCTGAATTTCGGTATCCGTGGCCTCAATCCGCGCCTGGCTTCCCGCTCGACGGTACTGATGGACGGCATTCCAGTGCCTTTCGCGCCGTATGGCCAACCGCAGCTGTCCTTTGCTCCCGTGAGCATGGGCAACATGGACGCGGTGGATGTCGTGCGCGGCGGCGGCGCGGTGCGCTACGGCCCGCAAAACGTCGGCGGCGTGGTCAACTTCGTGACCCGGGCAATACCCGATGCACCGACCGTCAAAGGCGGTTTCCAGACCGAGGCGAGCCCGTCCTCCAGCCACGATGGCTTCAAGACGTCCGCCAATCTCCTGGCCGGCGGCACCGCCGATAACGGCCTGGGCGGCGCCCTGCTGTATTCCGGCACCCGCGGCGGCGACTGGCGTGAGCACAGCGACACGCAGATCGACGACCTGATCCTCAAGGGCAACTATCAACTGGACGAGGCCAACAGCTTCAACGCCATGGCCCAGTATTACGAAGGCGAGGCCGACATGCCCGGCGGCCTGAACGTGGCCGACTACAACGCCAACCCGTATCAGTCCACCCGCCAGAAAGACCGGTTCTGGGGTCGTCGTACCCTGGTCAATTTCGGCTACCGCTACCAGCAGGACCGGCGCGAATTCACCGCCAACACGTTTTTCACCAAGACCTTGCGCAGCGGCTATCTGGACCAGGGCTCCTTCCTGTCCCTGTCGCCTCGTGAATATTGGGTACGCGGCCTGGAAACCCGTTTCGCCCAAGGCTTCGATCTCGGCCCGACCAGCCACGAGGTCGGCGTCGGCTATCGCTATATCAACGAAGCCGGTCATGAACTGCGTTATCGCACACCGATCGCCAGCAACGAGCTGCCGACCACCTCCAGCCGCAACGACCGCGATACCCGCGGCGGAACCGAAGCCAATGCATTTTTCATCGATGACCGGATCGATATCGGCAAATGGACGATCACGCCCGGCATTCGCTACGAAATGATCGAGTCGCAGCAAACCAACAACCTGACCAACGTGAAGTACAAGGGCGACTACAACACCGCCCTGCCAGCGCTGAATGTGCTGTACCACCTGACCGACGAATGGAATCTGTATGCCAACACCGAAGGCTCCTTCGGCAGCGTGCAGTACAGCCAGATGCCCAACCGCGTCAGCAGCGGTGAAGTGAAGCCGGAGAAGGCCCGCACGTGGGAGCTTGGCACCCGCTATGACAATGGCAACCTGCGGGCAGAGATCGGCGCCTTCCTGATCAACTTCGACAACCAGTACGAAAGCAACCAGACCAACGATTCGGTGATCGCCCGGGGCGAGACCCGCCACCAGGGCATCGAAACCAGCGTCAACTATGCCCTCGACGGCCTGAGCCCGGCGCTGGCCGGTTTTGACGTGTACGCCACTTACGCCTACGTCGACGCCACCATCCGCGAAGACGGACCGAACAAGGGCAACCGCGTGCCCTTCTCCTCCAGGCACAAAGGTACGCTGGGCGTGGGTTACACGGATGGGCCGTGGAAGCTGAACCTGGACAGCACCTACCAGAGCGCGCAGTTTGCCGACAACGCCAATACCCGCGCGGAAAGCGCCGATGGCAGCACCGGCAATATCCCTGGCTACATGCTGTTCAGCAGCCGCGCCGCTTATGACTTCGGCCCGCAACTGTCGGACCTGAACGTCGCGGTGGGCGTGAAGAACATCTTCAATACCCAATACTTTACCCGCTCGTTTGACGACAACAATCGGGGCAAGTACGTAGGGGAACCGCGCACGTTGTATGTGCAGACGTCCGTGGCGTTCTGATTCGGGGCCGCGGTGAATGGCTGAAACAAGACGGGCCTGCAATTGCAGGCCCGTCTGTTTGGTGGGTACTTTCAGTGACCGGGTTCAGCCGTTAAGCGCAGCCCGTTCGTTCTCGAGGAATTCTTCTTCCAGCATGGCATCAGCCAGTGCAATCGACTCGGTCTGGCCGTTGGTGGCGGCGCGCTTGCCGCGCAGTTTGCCGAACAGATGCTCCAGTTTATGTTCCAGCTTGGTGGCTGCGCCTTCGATCGCAAGCTCCAGCGACTCGGCCTTGTGCGTTACGGAAATTGGCTGGTGGCCTTTTGGCCGAGCCTCAAGTTGGCAACGCAAATCGTGGGGACCGGGCTTGTCGCCGTTCTCATCCCCCAAATGAACCTCGATCCGTGTCAGGTCTTCTTCGTAACGTTCGAGCGTGCTTTCAATGGTAGTACGTACCCACTCCTCCAGTCGGATGCTGCTTTGAATATGGTTATCGCTGTTGACTTGGATTTGCATAGTTCATCCCTTATTTCGGCTAGCTCGCCAGGGGCCAATCGACGTTAGCGCAACGGCCCCTTGAGTACAGAGTCGGGCTGGCGGAAGAACAATTCAACCCCCGAAAAAAGATAAATATTCATTTGCAAATAAAGCCGGACAACGAGCAACAGCGCTGTTAATGTCGGGAGTTGTCTCGCCCCGCTTGTTCATTCCAATCCGCCTGCGTGCCCTGCACCGTCAGCGAACATCGTCCCGCCAGTGCCCCGAAACGGGCTGCCGCCATAACCGCATTCCAGAGCATTGCGCGTCCAGGCGCCGTGATCATTGTCCGACAGTTTTTCCGGCATGCCCCTTGCTACCTCCCTTGCAGGAGGCGCCGCGGGCTGCGATCAGTGGGTCAGCCGCCTGCCCGCCCCGGGAATCTGGCGATGGATACGATCATGGAATGGCCGGTGGTCCGGTGTTGCGAACTAATCCCGATCATGGCCGGTCAACAACTGCACGTTCAATCAGGCGGTGACGCATCATGGACAACCCTTTTCAGATCATTACGGACGCCTTCGCGCCGCAATACCAGATCAACCTGAGCATCCAGGGCCTGGACGGCAGCATCATGCTGACCTTGTCCAAGGCCGGGCGCGTCGTTGCCAAGCGCATGATCAGCGCGCAGCAACGCAACGACCCGGAACGGCTCAAGCGCCTGGTGCAAAGTATTCAATTCGGCATTGCCATCGAGCAGGGCCACAGCGCCGTGGCCATCCTCGAAGCCATGACCGGCGGCGACAACATCAAAGTGCCGCCACCGCAGGTACAGGGCCAGGCATCCAGCGCCGCAGGCCTCTAGATTTCGCCCTTCTCCACTTCGGCATGCTCGCTCGAACCCGCGCCGACCTTACGGTGCGGGTGTTCGATCTTCACCGAGGGAAACTGCGACGAGGCGTAGCGCACCACCAGGATCGCGAACGCCAGCAGCAGGATGCCGCCGCACAAGTAGATGATGCCCAGGTCCGGCGGGCTGTGATGCGAGACGTTGGAAATCAGCAGGCGCGTCAACGCGGTGATCGCCACGTAGATGAGAAATCGCACCGGCATGTGATTGGTCTTGAAGTAAATCCCGACCATCGCCCCCAGCTCCAGGTAGATGAACAGCAGGAGGATGTCATCGATCTTGATATGACCCTCCTCGATCATCTGCAGGAACTCCATCACGGCGGCCCATGCCGTCACCGCCCCGATGGCGAACAGCGCCAGGTAGTGGAAGGTCTCGACGAACAGGTTGCCCAGGGATTCGGCCAGTTGGTGGACATTCTGGCGCAGGTTCTCGGCCCAGTTGATTTTCACGGTGTAGTTTCCTTAGGTCGACTCGACCGGATGATGCGGGTTGGACGTGACGGTTGTTCTGCATGCAGAAAAAAGGCCAGCGACCGCAATGAGATGGCACCGGGCTGGCATTCGACACGTTGGCGACATCAAGCGGTCCCGTCGCGGGCACGTTTGTCTTGGGCGACAAACCTCGAAACCGGTCTACATTAAAAAGCCACTATTCAAAGCGTCAGGATTCGCTTATCCTTTGGCCTGTATATAAATACAGTAGTCACAGACAAAACCAAATGTGAAGGCATGTGAGGTGGTGAATGGCCGTCGAAGTGGTATACCGCAGCAGCCGAGATCTGGAGCGATTGTTCATGGATAAAGCCGAAGCTGACCGTCATGACAAAATGCTGGAACTCGCTGAATTGCTCGCCGAAGTGTTGCAAAAAGCCGTTCCATCGCTGAGCGAACAACAGGTGGAGGAAGCCGGCATCTACATGGCGAAGAATCGTGATGTGTTCGCCAAGGCATTCAAGAGCCAGCCAGACGCGTTGTCCGAACTGCTCAATCCGTCGGACGAATGATCAAAAAGATCGCAGCCTTCGGCAGCTCCTACACGGTGTAGGTGCTGCCGAAGGCTGCGATCTTTTTTTATCGGTACAACAAACGCTCCGCGAGCTCGTCAGCCACCCTGGCCGGTGAGCGTTTTTCGGCCTGGGCATGGGCGAAGACTTCCGTGAGCCGGGCACCGATCTTGGCGAGATGCGCCGTGATGGTCGGCAGCTCTTCGCCGCGGTGTTTCAAGGCAACATAGATCAGGCCGCCGGAATTGATCACGTAGTCCGGTGCATAGAGGATCCCGCGTCTTTCCAACTGGTCGGCGACTTGCAGGTTGCTCAACTGATTATGCGCCGAGCCGGCAACGGCCGAGCAGCGCAGTTGCGCCACGCTCTGGCTGTTGAGTACCCCGCCGAGGCCGCAGGGAGCCAGGATGTCGCATGGAGTACTGAGCAGTGCGTCGTTGGCGATGGGATGGGCGCCCAGCTGCTCCATCGCCAGTTGCACTTTACCGGGGTCGATATCGCTGACCAGCAGTTCGGCGCCCGCCGCATGCAGTTGCTCGGCCAGCGCATAACCGACATTGCCCAAGCCCTGGATGGCCACCCGCAGGCTTTCCAGGTTGTCGCTGCCCAGGCGAGCCATGGCCGTGGCGCGGATCCCGGCGAACACCCCCATTGCCGCGTGGGGCGCCGGGTCTCCCGCGGCAGTGGTGCTGGTGACATGACGAGTCTGCTGGGCGATACAGTCCATGTCCGCCACCGATGTGCCGCTGTCGATGGCGGTAATGTAGCGACCATCCAGCTGCTCGATGCAGCGGCCGAAAGCTTCGAACAGCGCCGCACGGCTCTCGACGTGTGCCGGGCGCATGATGACCGCCACGCCCCCGCCCACGGGCAGGCCGGCCAGCGCGGCCTTGTAGCTCATGCCCTGGGCCAGGCGCACGGCGTCGGCCACGGCACTTTCGTCGTCGGGGTAGGAAAGATAACGACAGCCACCCAGTGCAGGCCCAGGACGGCTGCAATGAATGGCAATCACCGCCTTCAACCCGGTTGCCGGGTCTACGCTCAAGTGCAGCGATTCAAGGCGGGAGCTTTGCATGAGAGCAAACATCGACAGGCTCCCGAATCACTTTTTTGTCTGTCTCGCCAGTATAGGCGCGCAATCGAAAATTGCAGGAGCACGCCGGAATAACGCCGCATGATCGTCAGTCTTTTCGGCATAACCGGCTACCCCCTCTTTGCGAGACTGGACGAAACCTCGCGGCAGAGCTAAAACGAGGCATAGTCCGGAGACTGTGATGAAACCGCGCCAAGCCTTTTTTGACTGTCTGCACCGCTCGCCACCCGCACTGCTCGAAGCAGCCCTGTGGATCGCAGCCGAGCATGATCGTGAAGTGGACGTGCCAGCGTTATTGAAGGATTTCAGGGAGCTGCAGCAGAAAGTCAGCCACGGCCTGCCGATGCTGCCTGTCAGCGAATTGGGCCAGCCCCTGCTTCGGCGCCTGAATGATCTGGGTTTCGCCCAGGACGACGCTACGCCGCTACGGCCTGGCGCGGCGCTGCTGGACAAGGTTCTGGTCCGCAAGCGAGGGCAACCGCTGGCCTTGGGCCTGATAGCCCTGGAACTGGCCAAGGGCCTGGAAATCCCGATGACCGGCGTCAATTTCCCCGGCCATTTCCTGCTGCGCGTACCTGGCGCGGACCACCTGCTCGACCCCTGCGGCGGTCGCCGCTTGTACCCCAATGACTGCCGGGACTTGCTGCATCGCCAATACGGCGCCAACCTGCCGCTCAAGGCCGAGCACATGGTCTGCGCCGAGCCGATGCAGATGCTCCAGCGGCTGTCGCGTAATCTCAGGCAATTACATCTGGCCAACGACGACTACATCGCCGCGCTGGTCGATGCCGAACGGGTGCTGGAACTGGGTAACGCCAGCGCCGCCGACTACCTGGCCCGCGCCAGCCTCTACCAGCGACTCGATTGCCCCAACGCCGAACGTTTCGATCTCGAACATGCATTGATGCTCAGTGATGACCCGATCCAGCGGATCCGGCTGACCGAGCGATTGGGGCATCTTCCGCCAAATACGATTGTGCATTGAGCCCCGGCGGCCCATTACACACCCTGTGGGAGCGAGCCTGCTCGCGATGAAGCAGGCGGCCCCACTATCAGAGCGTCTGGCCCACCGCCTTCGCGAGCAGGCTCGCTCCCACAGGAGCGACTCAGGGAGTATCAGGCTGACTCGCCGGATGCGCTTGCTGGAACGCCGCATGGGCTGCCGCCAACGCCGCCACCCGGCGGATTCGTGGATACCCCTGCAACGACACATTGAAGCGCTCGGCCGCATACAGCTGCGGGATCAGGTAAACGTCCGCCAGGCCTGGCGCCGCGCCGAAACAATAGCCGTCTTCGCCAATCAGCTGCTCCACCGCTGCCAGCCCTTGGCTGATCCAGTGCCCGATCCACTCCGTCACCTGCGCTTCGTCGTGGCCCCACTGCCTGAGTTTGTTGAGCACGCTGACATTGTGCAGTGGATGGATGTCGCAGCCGATCAGTGCGGCCACGCCACGCTCATGTGCGCGAAGCACGGGGTCACGGCTGAGCAACGGCACCTGTGGATAACGTTCTTCCAGGTACTCGATGATCGCCGGAGACTGGACCAGCAAAGCGCCCTCATCGGTACGCAGCGCGGGTACCCGCCCCTGGGGATTGATCCCCAGGTAGGCCGGCTGGCGATGTTCGCCCCCGGGCGGCGCGATCAGGCTGACCGGCAGGGCCCGGTAATCCAGGCCCTTGAGCGCCAGCGCGATGCGCACCCGGTAAGACGACGTGGAACGGTAGTAGGTGTAAAGCTCCATGCCGCCCCCTCAATGCGCCGGCAAGACTTTGCCGCGGCATTCGCCGAAACCGATGGAGGCGGCACCTTCGCGGCCGCAACGGGCGCGCAGGATGATTTCGTCACCGTCTTCGAGAAATTTGCGGATTTCGCCGGACGCCAGTTCGATCGGCTTTTTACCGCCCTCGGTGATCTCCAGCAGGCTGCCGAACTGACCATTTTCAGGTCCTGACAATGTGCCCGAGCCAAACAGGTCGCCGGCCTGTAATTGGCAACCGTTGACGCTGTGGTGCGCGACCATCTGCGCCACGGTCCAATACATGTGCCGGGTGTTGCTCAAGGTCAGGCGATGAGGCGCCAGGCCCTGCTCGCGCATGGATTCGGTCAGCAGCAGGACTTCCAGTTCGATATCAAAGGCTCCGCCAGCCTGGTCACGCTTGTCCAGCAGATACGGCAGCGGCTGGGGGTCGCCTTCCGGGCGTGCCGGCTGCGGGCGACGGAACGGCTCAAGAGCCTCGGCCGTCACCACCCACGGCGATACGCTGGTGAGGAAACTTTTCGACAGGAAAGGCCCCAGCGGCTGGTACTCCCAGGCCTGGATATCCCGGGCCGACCAATCGTTGAGCAAGCAGAAACCGCCGATGTGCTCGGCCGCATCGCCGATGGCAATGGGCTCGCCCAAGGCGTTGCCCTTGCCGATCCAGATACCCAGCTCCAGTTCATAGTCCAGCCGCGCGCACGGGCCGAAGATCGGCTCGGCCTGGCCGGGCGGCAGCGTCTGGCCTTGCGGACGGCGCACATCGGTACCGGAGGGGCGAACCGTCGAAGCGCGACCGTGATAACCGATGGGAACGTACTTGTAGTTGGGGAGCAGCGGATTGTCCGGCCGAAACAGCTTGCCGACATTCTGCGCGTGCTCGATGCCTACGTAGAAATCGGTGTAGTCATTGATTTTCGCCGGCAGGTGCATCTGGCAGTCCGCCGCCAGCGGCAGCAACCGCGCGCCCTGGGCCTGGATCGCGTCCCGCTGGGGGCTGTCCTCGCGCAACAGTTCGAGCAATCTTTCGCGCAGGGCAACCCGGGCCTCGCGCCCCAGGTCGAAGAAGGCGTTCAACTGGCCGCCCTGCATGGCCTCGACGGCTTCAGCCGCCTTGCCGTCAAACAGGCCCGCCTGCAACGCGGCCTGCAGGTCGAAGATCCGCTCACCAATCGCCACGCCGCTACGGGGAGCTTCGCCAGCGACACTGAAGATGCCCAGCGGCAGGTTCTGCAGCGGGAAGTCGGGATGACCATTAGCGCAAACAACCCAGCTGAGGGTAGGGGAAACTTGGGTCATGGGTTATCTCCGGGTCGGGTCGAAAGTGACCGGCAGCGAGGCCCAGCAGGCGTCGTAGTCAGTTTGCAATTGTGCGCAGTCCAGGGCGAAACGGCTGGGACGCAGCACTTGGCTGGTCTCGAACATGAAGGCCATGGTGTTGTCGATTTTTGTTGGCTTGAGCTCGGCATTGATCGCCTTGGTGCAGGTCTCGCCATCCGGGCCGTGGGCGCTCATGCAACTGTGCAGCGACGCGCCGCCCGGCAGGAAGCCCTCGGCCTTGGCATCGTAGGCGCCCTGGATCAGGCCCATGAATTCATTCATCAGGTTGCGATGGAACCACGGCGGACGGAAGGTATTTTCCGCCACCATCCAGCGCGGCGGGAAAATCACGAAATCGAGATTCGCCAGGCCATGGACACTGGTCGGCGACGTCAACACGGTGAAAATCGACGGATCGGGGTGGTCGAAGCTGACCGTACCGATCGTGTTGAATCGTCGCAGATCGTATTTGTACGGCACGTTGTTGCCGTGCCAGGCCACCACGTCGAACGGCGAATGGTCCAGCTCGCAGGCCCACAGTTCACCGAGGAACTTCTGTACCAGCGTGGTCGGTTGCACGAGGTTTTCGTAATGGGCGACGGGGGCCAGGAAATCCCTTGGATTGGCCAGGCCATTGCTGCCGATCGGCCCGAGGTCTGGCAGGCGCAACGGCGCCCCGTGGTTCTCGGCGATGTAGCCGCGGGCTTGCGCGTCGAGCAGTTCGATGCGAAATTTCAGCCCCCGAGGCAGCACGGCGATTTCCAGCGGAGCCACTTCCAGCACACCCAGCTCAGTGGCGATGCGCAGCCGTCCCAATTGCGGCACGATCAGCCACTCACCATCGGCATTGAAGAACACGCGCTCCATGGAGCGGGTGGCGCAGTAATGATAGATGCTGATACCGGCGGGTTTGTCCGCACCGGCATTGGCCGCCATGCGCACCAGGCCGTCGATCAGATCGGTGGGCTCCGCAGGGATCTGCAACGGGCTCCAGCGCAGGCGATTGGGTGTCACCTCGCCCAGCGGGCCTGCGGCCAATTGCCGTTCCAACCTGGCGAAGGCCGGATGGTTGGCCGAAGGACGGATGCGGTACATCCAGGTTCGCCGCGCTTCGCTGCGGGCCATGGTGAAGGCGGTGCCGGAAAACAGTTCGGCGTACAGGCCGTACGGGGCTTTCTGCGGAGAGTTCTGGCCAACGGGCAGTGCGCCGGGCAGCGCCTCGCTGGCGAATTCGTTACCGAAGCCAGACTGGTAAGCCAGGTCCGACGCCGTGGAATCGAGGTTCATGGAGCCTCCTGAATACAGGACTGGATGCGTCCCGTCGCTCTGTGGAACAGCCTGGGCGCACCGGGTTATTTTTATCGTAATTCGATTACGCATAACGTAATTTGCTCGACGACCACCGTCAAGCTATAAAGACGCCCATTCGCTTCCGGACCAGAACCTCCATGGAAAACCCGCCCAGCAACGGTAAACAGAAAGTCCGCTCCGCTGAGGTCGGCACCGACATCCTCAAGGCCTTGGCCGAGTTGTCCCCTTCCACCTCGCTGTCACGCCTGGCCGAACATGTGCAGATGCCGGCCAGCAAGGTTCATCGTTACCTGCAAGCCCTGATCGCGAGTGGCTTCGCCGAACAGAACAGCGCAACCAACCACTACGGTTTGGGCCGCGAAGCCTTACGCGTAGGGCTGGCGGCGCTCAACGGCATGGATGTGCTGCAAGTGGCCGCCCTGCCCTTGGCCGAACTGCGCGACGACTTGAACGAAACCTGTTTTCTCGCGGTGTGGGGCAATCACGGCGCGACCGTGGTGAGGATCGAACCCGCCGTGCGGGCCGTGACCGTGGTGACGCAACTGGGCTCGGTCCTGCCGTTGCTCAGCTCATCCACGGGATTGGTTTTCAGTGCCTACCTGCCGGAGCGCGAGACCATCGAGCTGCGCGAACAGGAGGTGCGCGACGCCACCGACCACGCGTTGGCCGATGACAATGTCTATGCCGCCTTGCAGGGGCAGATCCGCAGTCGCGGCCTGCACCATGTGCATGGCTTGTTGATGCCCGGCATTGATGCCTTGTCCGCGCCGGTATTCAACGCCATGGGCCAGGTGGCGGCAGTCATGACCATTGTGGGTCCGACATCGCTGTTCCACGCCGACGAAAACGGCCCGGCGGCGCAGCGCCTGTTGACCGCGACCCGGGCCGTGAGCCGGCGAATGGGGTATGACTCAGGGTCATCAGCCCAGCAAGATATTGGCTAACTCATCACGCCCATGTTTTTCGCTTTTGCGACCGCTTGTGTCCGCCGCTGTACGCCCAGCTTGCTATGGATCCGCCGCGCATGGGTTTTCACCGTATGCAGCGAGATGAACAGGCGCTCGGCGATCTGCTGGTTTGAATGGCCCTGGGCAATGAGCTCCAGTACTTCCAGTTCGCGCTGGCTGAGCAGCGTTTCTTCCGCCGCGCGTCCCGGCAGCTCGATCCGCTCCTGAGATTGCATCCAGTGCACCAGTTCAGGCTGGCGCATACGCAGCTCACCCAAGGCTTGCTGCGCCCGCCAACAGGCCACTTGCTTGAGCGCCTCCGGCGCGATCAATCCAAGAGAAGTGCGATCGACGGACAACCAGACGACCTCGGCCAGCGCCAACTGCAACTCAGTTTCCAATGCGTGCATTTCGCGCTGTCGTGCCTGGGCGATCATCGCTTGCAGGCGAGCCTGCGGCTCATGCGCCCGATGCAGGTAGACCTCGGCCAGCACCAGCAGATACTCGAGGCGCGGAATCAGTTCCAGGGTCGCTGGCGGCGCCTGCTTGGCCTGCGGCCCGTGGAAATGCCGCAAGACCCGGGTCAAGACCTCATGGGCAAGTTCCGGGCGCCCCTGCTGCAACCAGAATTGACAGCTGGTTTGCAGCAGCACGCCGCGATAGACCGTGTCGGGGATGTGTCGCTGCTGCATGATCCGCTCGGCGTCGCGCAGCTGCATGAAGGCTTCGCCATAGTCACCCCGGTTGGCCGCCAGGCAAGCCTTGCCGAGAAAGCCGTAGAGCACTTGTTTGTCCTGGCTGCGCAGGCCCGCCTCCAGGCCGGCTTGAAAGTGTTCGGCAGCCTGCTCGTCAGATCCCATGCGTAACGCCAGGCGCCCACGTCGCAGGGCGATACGTCCCAGCAGCGCGGAAAAATCCTGGCCTGGCCTGTCGAGCAGCACCTGGACGGCGCTCAACAAATGATCCGCCCGATGGGGCGCGCCGCGTTGCTCAAGCACTTGGGCGTGATCCAGTTCCAGCAATCCTTCGAACACCAGCGAGCCATGAGCCCGGGCCAGGCACAGCGCCTGACGGTTGATCCATTGCGCGGACGCCAGCTCACCTTTGAGCAGTGCCTGCTGCGTCTGGCCGATCAGGCACAGCACCTTGAGGGCCCAGGCGTGCGGTTCGAGGCCGGCTTCGGCCTGAAGGAAATGCTCACGCGCCGGTTCGCCCTCGCCGTCCAGATGTAGCAGCCAGCCACGCAAGACCTGCCAGCGGGCAATCAGTTCTCGCTGCCGGCAGGCCAGCGGCTGTGGCGCGAACCTGCCCAATTGCTCGATGCACCGCTCGGCCTCGGCGAAACGTCCGGCGCACAGCAAGGCTGCGGTAACCAGCCCCACCGATTGCGGCGTACCGAGGGACAATGCCTCGTCCTGCTGGTCATGCAGGCTCAACAACAGCTGGACGTTGTTGCCCTGCAAGACATGCTCGAAATTCAGATGCTGGAGGACACTCACGGCGGTCTCGAACTCCCCCGCTTGCATGGCCTGTTCGAATGCCATCGGCCAATCCTGCTCGGCGGCGAACCATTGGCAGGCCCGCCGGTGCCAGGAGCGCGCCTGGGGCCAGGGCTCGTCACGCACGAGGCGGGCCAGCGGAGGGAAAATCTGCATCCATTCCGAAGACTGCGCCCACGGTTCGATGAAGCATCCCAGGTCCAGCAGCAAGGGAAGGCATTCGGCCCCCACCGTATCGCCGAACAGATGTTCGCAAAGCCGGGCATTGAAGCGCGGCAAATGCGCCAGCACGCGCCAGGCCTGCGCCAGCTCCGGGGACAAGGCGCCAAACAATTCATATTCGAGGTAGTCGGGCAAAGTTCCGGCACGCCCCGACGAAGCGTTGCTTCGCGCCCACTCGCAACGTTCGAGCAAGGCAAAGCGCACCCCGGCACACCAGCCACCACTGCGCTGAACCACCTCGCGGGCGGTGCGTGCTGCCAGTGGGCCGGGCAAATGCCCGAGCAATTGCTGAACATCCTCGGCGGTAAAAACCAGGGCTTGCGCGTCGAACTCGTGCAGCTCGTCGTCCAGCAACAAGCGCGGCCAGTTGCAATGCGGGCGGCGACGGCCATTGAGCCACAGATGCAGCGCCGGACTGCTGGTGTTCAGCAAGCGGTCGAGCAATTGGTCGAGTGCCGGATTGGGCACCCGGCAATAATCATCCAAGAACAACCATGTCGGGGTTTGCAACCGTGCCAGGTGAGCCAACAGGCTCGCCTCATCGACCACCGGCAATCCGAGGGCCTGGGCCAGGCATTCACAGAATTGCGCGACATCCATCGCCGCGCCCCCCAGCGGCAGCCAATGCAGCCGGCAGCCCGGGGGTGCTTGCAGGAAACATTCAGCGAACAACGCGCTCTTGCCGCTGCCCGCCGGTGCGTAAAGCAGCTTTACCCGCGCCTCGGAAGCCAGCAACGACTCGCTCAAGGACCGGCGTGGCACATGCGTCGAAGACAGGCGCGGCAGCAGCCCGGGACGGTCCGGACACGGGGTCATGGCGGTCATTGTGCAAGGTCCCTTTTATTGTTGTTCCATCACCCTAGACCTGTGTCGAGCACCTTAGGAGAAATATTCAGCGCGCTGATTGCGGCTCATAAAAAAATGACCGGCAGCTCAGCTGTCGGTCATTGGTTTTGCTCAGGGTCTGGAGGGCTTTGGGGCCGCTTCGCGGCCCAGCGGGAGCAAGCTCCCTCGCCACGGGTATTTTGCCAAGACGATCTAGCGAACCCCGCTCGACCGCAACGCTGCCGGCGTGTAGTCGGCTGCCCGAGCCTCGAACCCGTAGACGTAGGCGTGCTTCTCTTCGTTTTTCATCCCCAGGGCAATGTAGCGGCCAGCGATGATGTCGTAGAGCGCTTCGAGTGTGTAGCCCGGGTTCTGATGGTCGTAATAGAACTGGGCATGCCCTTCGGCCACGCGCCACAACTGGCCGCGCCCGTCATAGTGGTCCACCAGTGCCGCTTGCCAGCTGTCCTCATCGATATACATGTGGCGCTTGGCGTAGATGTGCCGCTCGCTGGGCTTGACCGTACCCACTACTTCCCAGACCCGGTGCAACTCGTAACGCGTCAGGTCCTGGTTGATGTGCCCGGCCTTGATCACGTCATCGTATTTGAGGCTCGGTGAGTCGAGTTTGTAGCTGTTGTACGGGATGTACATTTCCTTCTTGCCCACCAGCTTCCAGTCGTAGCGATCCGGGGCGCCGGAAAACAAGTCGAAGTTGTCGGAAGTACGCAAGCCGTCGGCAGCGGTGCCCGGGCCGTCATAGGCCACTTGTGGGGCACGACGCACGCGACGCTGGCCGGCGTTGTAGATCCATGCCAGACGCGGCTCCGTCACCTGGTCGAGCGTTTCATGCACCAGCAACACGTTACCGGCCAGGCGCGCCGGGGCCGTCACCTCTTGCTTGAAATAAGTCAGTACGTTGCTGGCTTTTTCCGGATCGGCGTCCTTGATCAGGAACGGCACGGCGATCTCTTCTTCGAAGCGGATCGGCGTGAAGCTGCCGTTGGTTTGCGGTGTGGCCTGGGTGATGACGCGCCGCAGGTTGCCGCCGTGGTAGCGGGTGATGTGGTTCCACAGCACCTCCACGCCGGTCTTGGGAATCGGGAACGCGTAGTAGCGGTTGCCGGTGAAATTGGCCAGGCCGTTGCCGTCGTTGATGGCGTTCACGTTCAGTGCGCTACGCTTGGCCGCCTCATAGACCTCCGGCGGCAGGCCAACGCTGCGGTGGGTCGGGTAGACCGGAATCCGGTAGGTTTCCGGGTAACGCTTGAACATCGCGACCTGGCCTTCGGAGAGTTTGTCCTTGTACTTGTCCACGGTCGCGGCGGTGATGGTGAACAGCGGTTTTTCACTGGCGAACGGGTCGGCGAGGAAGCCTTTGCTGTCCACCGCACCGGCATTCTTCGGGATACCGCCGGTCCAGGCCGGGATCGAGCCATCGGCGTTGCCAGCCTTTTCCGCGCCCAGCGGGGTGAGGCTGGTGCCCAGTTTGTTCGCTTCCTCCGGCGAGACCGCCGCCATTACGTTCGCGGCCAGCAGGCTCAGGGCCAGGGCACCGCATTGCAGGATCATCTTGCGCATTGGGTTTTCCTTGTCAGCCAGATCAGAAGTTCACGCCGAAGCTCAGCGCGAGGAAGTCGCGGTCTTCGAGAACGTTGTAATCGCCGCCGAAGAAATCGGTGTAGCTCAGGCTGGCGGTGTACGTGTTGCGGTAATCGGCATCGACGCCCACGCTGACCGCCTTGGCGCCTTCGTTGAACAAACCGTTGGGTCCATAGCCGGCCACGTCATGGGACCAGGACAGGTTGGGCTTGAAGTTCACCCCGCCGATAACGTTGGAATAGTCGAGAATCGCCCGGGCGCGATAACCCCAGGAGGTCGAGGTGACAAAACCGTCGGTGTCGCCGTTGAAGCCGTACTGGCCGTAGACCGAATCGCGTCCATAACGCAGCTCGTCCTTCGATTCGAGACCGCCGACATGCACGACCGCGGCCTCACCGACCACGGTCAGGCGATCGGCACCCAGCACCTGGTCGAAGAAGTGCGTCAGGGTGCTCTGGACCTGGGTCACTTCCTTGCGGCGGTAACCGGTGTTGTCCGCGCCCGGCGAAGTGGCGATCGGTGACGCGGCGCCCCCGGCGATCGGGTTAACCAAGGCCAGGGTCAGGTCGTTGGTATTGACCTGTACCGGTGCATTGGGGCGGTAACTGATTTCGCCGGTCCACGCCGTGCCCGTCGGCAATGTGGTGGAGAAACTGGCACCGTACAGGCGGATGTCTTCAGGGTATTCGAGGTAATACCCACCGCGCCCCAACATCACGCTTTGCGCCAAGCCGGCGCCGCTGCCAGGGGCGATGGCGTTTGCAGTCGCGACCATCCCCGGCAGCGCAGCCAGCGTAGAGAGCCCCGCCGTAGTGGTACCAACGGTCGGCGTGCGGCTGTGGTAATTCATGAAGTACAGGCCGTACTCGGTGTCATCGCCGAGCCAGCGCAACGCCGTGCCCCACTGGCCGGAGTCCCGCGCATCGCGGTCACCGCCACGGGGAATGACCACGCCTTCGCTGGTCACCTGGATGCCCTGGCCGAACGCGTTGGTCAACGGCACGAACGGTGCAATCGCCGGGCTGCCTACGGTATAGCCATCGGTGCAACCATCGGCGACCACATCGTTACCGAAGAAGGTGCCGCAGTTGTCCACAACCGTCTGGTCCCACTCCAGTTGGTAGAAACCTTCGACGGTAAGCTTGTCGGTCAAGCCCTGGGAGGCGAACAGCATGTTGACCGGGATCAGGCCTTCCTTGATCTCCGCTCCCGGGCGACGGAACGCAGACACGTCCACCGGGTTGATGCTGTTGATGGAGTTGCCGATGAAGGTACTTTCGCCCCAACTGACCACCTGCTTGCCGGCGCGTACCGTGCCCGGCAGGTCGGCGATGGAATAATTGTGATAGACGAAGGCATCGAGGATCTGCGCCCCCGACGACTTGGCGCCCTCCTTGCGGTTACTGTCGCTGATGTCCTTGAACTCGCGGTTTTCGTCCTTGAGCTCGAAGTCGTACCAATACTTGCCACGGACAAACACGCCGGTGTCGCCGTACTTGAGTTCGAGGTCGTGGAGGCCCTTGAAGATTTTCGAGAAGGTCTCGCCTTTCCTGAAATTCAATCGGCCGTCGTCACCGGTGGAAGACTGGCCCGTACCGCCATTGACGGTACCGACCAGATCCCTGTCGGCATCGCGCATGCCCCAGCTCGCGCCAACCGACAGCGAGGAGTCGAACTGCCCCTCGATTTCGCCAATGTTGAATGAAACGGCCTGCGCCTGGGCACAGCAACCCAAGGCCACCGCAACGGCCAGCGCCTGCGGCTTGAAGATGGCGCGCATTGTTATTGTTGTCATGCGTCTTCCCCGGTGAGTGACAGAGCCTCCACCCTACTGCCCCACGTCATGGGCGATAAGCGCACCAAGGGGGTATTCGCGATGTACCTCCAAAGGATGACAGGCCTTGCGGGCCGGGCCTTTGCGTGGCGCATGAATGGACTGGATGAGAGGTTATCAACGGCGTGCATTTTCATCGCTGCGCCTGCACTGTTACATGCACTGCAACAGTGCATGTCCGGATCCGGGCTGTTTCCGAAAACGTCCCATCCCTATGCTGGCCAGGCTTGCGGGACAACGGGCCTGCAAGCGCAAGCCGCCAGGCGTCCCTCGCGCCTGGCGCACCGTCATTCGGATGGATTGCGCATCAATCCATCGTCCCCGTGTCCACTGACGTTGATTTGTAGCTCCTTTACAACGTCACGTTCAGGCCGCTGCGTTTTGCAGCGGCCTTTTTTATTTCCGGGTTATTTCCGCGGGGGAGCTTCTTGTTTCCTGGATAACTCGAGCACTATTCAGAATATTCTCAAACGCTACCCGTAAATCGGTCCGGTAAACGTGCTCGGGCATTCGGACATCGCCGCGGGCGCAAGAGGTTATCCAGGCCCGATGTTTGCGAGGCATGCGTTGTATCTATCGGCGCCTGGTTCGAGCCTTCCAGCTGCATTTTCGCCCGGCGAAACATGACGGTGTGATAGACAGGGAGACCGCTGCGAATCTCGCGGTCCTGGTGCAGAAGTACTTCCCCTGAGCGCGGTGCCGCGCCTGGCGACAACGTGCCCAGGGACGCGATTCAAATGGCGTGGCGCTGCAGGTTCGCCATCATCTCTTTCAAAGCTTCCAGGTTGTCGTTCGGGTGGACTGCGTTCTCAAAGTCGCAAATCTGCTGCCAGTGAGCGGCGACGTCCTCGGGTGAAAACCCCTCGCGCGGATCGAAGCCGGCACCGAGGCTGCGCTCCCAGCGCACCTTGCCCATCCAGCCGCCGCCTACTTCGAACAATCCGGAAGTTTCCTGGCAGGCTTCGCTGGCCAGGTACACGACCAGCGGGCTGACCAGCTCGGGCTTGAGCTGCTCGAATACCTGCGGCGGGATCAGGCCTTCAGTCATACGGGTGCCGCCGGTGGGGGCGATGGCGTTGACGAGGATGTTGTTCTTGCGACCTTCGATAGCCAGGGTGCGAGTGAGGCCGTACAGGCCAAGCTTGGCCATGCCGTAGTTGGACTGGCCGAAGTTGCCATAGATGCCGGACGTGGAGGCGGTGAAGATCACTCGTCCATAGTTCTGCTCGCGCAGGTGCGGCCAGGCGGCGCGGGTGACTTTATAGGCACCTTCGACATGGACACGGTAAACCAGGTCCCAGTCGGCATCGTCCATTTTATGGAAGGTCTTGTCGCGCAGGATACCGGCATTATTGACGACCACATCCACCCTGCCGAACGCGTCGAGGGCGTTTTGCACAAGCTTGTCGCCGTCAGTGACCGAGTCATGATTGGCTTCGGCAATACCACCGGCGGCACGGATTTCAGCCACCACCCGATCCGCTGCCGAGGCGTTGGCGCCCTCCCCCTGCGCTGAGCCGCCGAGATCGTTCACCAGCACGCGTGCGCCCTGCCGGGCAAACAGCAGCGCATGAGCGCGGCCAAGGCCGCCGCCGGCTCCCGTGACGATCACGACTTTATCTTCGAAGCGCACAGACTCACTCATGGGCAGAACTCCAGCAGGCCGATAGGACATTGCCACGAGTGTCCGGCACAAGTCGGCAGGCCACAATCAACTGGGCTCAGAGTGAATGGTGGGCGATAAGGTGAGGGGATGATGCCAGGCAATCGGTCATGAACAGGCCATTTGCCTGATCGGCGCCGCGATGATTTCGCGAAATGCCAGGTAATGCTTGAGTACCTGAACAGGTGCCTCGGTGTGTGGATAGTGGCCAATGTCAGGCAACAGCACCGTGTCGGCGTTCGGAATCAAGGCTCGGTAACGCGCCACCATATGCGCACCGGAAATCGGATCGATTGCCCCGTCGATGACCCGCAACGGTACTTCTCCGCGCTGCATCGCCTGCACCCAACGGTCGCGTTGCACCCGTCGTTCGGGAATATAGGCGATGAGTTTGTGCATGATCCGCGGCCCGTGATGGGTTTCGACCAGGCTCCAGTAATCATCCATCTCGCTTTCGGTCGGGCAGGTCCTGGTGCCGAAAATCCGTTGGAAACTCTTCACCAGCCCGTCCCTGGAGAAGGCCCGGCCTATCAGCCACCCCAAGGGGCTGAGCAGCAACTTCTGCATCAGCACCGGACGATGGGTCTCGGGGAACAGTCCACCATTGAGAAAGACACAACTGGCGACGTCGGCGCGCGCCTCGCTGTGCCGGGCAATCAACTCCTGGGCCACGCTGTCGCCATAATCGTGGGCCAGCACATGAACTCCCTGCGTCACATTCAAATGCGTCAGCAACGCTTGCTGCAGATCGGCCTGCTCCAACAGGCTATAGGTGTGGTCCACGGGTTTATCGGAGTCACCGAAACCGAGCATGTCGCAGGCGATCACCCGGTAACGCTGCGCCAGCGGCTGCCACAGGTAATGCCAGTCCCAACTGGCGGTAGGGAACCCGTGGATCAACAGCAGAGGCTCGCCGTGGCCCGCCACCCAATAGCGGATAGCGTGCCCCCGAAACATGAAGGTCTGTCCGCGCTGGCGCCAGATACGCAGCGGAATCTGGACCATGGGCATCAGCTTTTATAACCCGGATCTTGCTGATCGAGTTTGCGCAGCAATGCCGGCCAGGCCAGCGCGCCCCCCATGCCTTGGGCGCTTCGGGTCACCCCGGCAACCATCGCCCGGGCACCGGCCAGCACCTGGGGCTCGATGGCGATCAACTCGGCGCCGCCGGTCTGCGCCAGAACCTGGATGTCACAGGCTCGCTGGAAAATGAACATCATCAGGAAGGTATCGGCGATGGTGCCGCCACAGGTCAGCAGACCGTGGTTGTGAAGCATCAGGAAATTACTGTCGCCCAGGTCCGCTTGCAGCCGGGCCTTCTCTTCAGGATTGAGGGCGACTCCTTCGTAAGGGTGATACGCCAGGCTCGACAGCACGAAGAGCGATTGCTGGCTGATCGGCAGGACGCCCTGTTTTTGCGCCGATACCGCGACACCGGCGGCCGTGTGGGTGTGCAGCACACACATCACATCGTGCCGCACCTCGTGCACCGCACTGTGAATGGTGTAACCCGCCGGGTTTATCTCGTAGGGGCTGGGCATCAGCTTGTTGCCGGCCTGGTCGACCTTGACCAGGCTCGACGCGGTGATTTCATGGAACATCAACCCGAACGGGTTGATCAGGAAATCTTCGGTGCCGGGGACCTTGGCGGAGATATGGGTAAAGATCAGATCGTCCCAGCCGTGCAGCGCGACCAGCCTGTAACAGGCGGCAAGATCGACGCGGGTTTGCCATTCCGCGGCGCTGACCTGGTCCTTGATGCCGGGTGTCGATTGAATGGGCGTCACGCTCACGGTTATGACCTCTGGCTTCTTGTTATGGCGGAGGCCTATCCAACCTCCATGAACAGAAAACCAGTCTAGTCAGCTCCGCCAGGGCCGGTAGTTGCATTGGCAGCCAGCTTACTGACCTAGCGGGTCATCAGGCGAACATCCGCGATCAGTGCCGGCCGCTCCTCCATCAATGGCGCAATGCAGCGATCAATTCGCCCAGCCAGGGCTCGGCATCGCTTTCCGGCGTCACACTCTCACTGGCATCCAGGCGTAACATGGCCAGCACCTCATGCACGCCCAGCTCGGCGAACAATTCGCGCATCTGCTCGCCACCACCGCAGAACGTATCGCCATAGCTGGCATCCCCGAGGCCGATCACCGCACCGGGCAGGCCGCGAAACGACGCGGGCAATTGGTCGCGAATCGTCGAATACAATGGCATCAGGTTGTCCGGCAGCTCGCCCATGCCGGTAGTGGACGTTATGGCCAGCAACGCCTGTGGGCCAAACGTCTGGATATCCGCCAGGGTTGCCCGCGGATTGTGGAATGTCTGGAAACCGGCGTCATCAAGCAATTTGGCGGCATGCCGGGCGACTTCTTCGGCAGTGCCGTATACGGAGCCGGAAAGGATGGCGACTTTCATCAATCTGATCCTGAAGCGGAATAAAGAGCCGCAATGGTAGCAGGCTGAACAGTGATGCCGGGATTGATTCTCAACAACCGATAATGGCAAGTAGACATCACCCAGAGTTCTTCTAGAATGCAGCGCACGCAGGGATGACGATGGCTGGAGGCCTCATGATTAATGCTCACTTGATGCAGTTGGTGATCAGCGCTTCGAACGACGGGATCGTCATCGCCGAAAAGGAAGGCGACGAAGACAATATCCTGATT
Source organism: Pseudomonas sp. R3-56 (assembly GCF_051132075.1). Taxonomy (NCBI): domain Bacteria; kingdom Pseudomonadati; phylum Pseudomonadota; class Gammaproteobacteria; order Pseudomonadales; family Pseudomonadaceae; genus Pseudomonas; species Pseudomonas sp. R3-56. Next base: position 5,160,267 of record NZ_CP071657.1, read on the forward strand.
TATGTAAACCCGGCGTTTGAACGGCTGACCGGCTACAGCCGCGACGAGATCCTCTACCAGGACTGCCGTTTCCTGCAGTCCGGCGATCGCGATCAACCGGCCCTGGAGCACATCCGCATGGCCTTGAAGCAAGGCGGATCATGCCGACAGGTCCTTCGCAACTATCGCAAGGACGGCACGCCGTTCTGGAATGAGCTGTCGTTGTCGACCGTGAAAAACCAGGCTGACGGGCACACTTATTTCGTCGGTGTGCAGAAGGACGTGACAATCCAGGTGAAAGCTCAACAGCGAATCGCCCAGCTCGAAAAGGAGTTGGCTGAAGCACGGGAGACGATTGCGCGCCTGGATGCGACGAACGGCGCAAACAAAACGGCGAATTAATGGTCAGTCACTACAATCACCCGTGAACTCGCACATATTTTTCGAGCACTGTATGCAGCGCGACGCCCTTCTTACCCAGGATGAGCTGGATTTCATCCGGACCATGCAGCATAGCCCGCAGTTGAACGAGCGGGATGTCACGTCGAGCTTGCTGGTAAACGGTGGGTCGCAGATCCGTGACCTTTTGACGCGCCTGGCGGCAAACGAGCAGGTCACGTTACAAGCCAATTTCGAAAACCAGCAGATGACCTTTCCGTTGCATCTGGTGGAAGACGAATTCCATGCCATGCACCTGCGCCTGGGTGTGCCGAGCATCTATGAGGATGGACCAAAGGTGCGCCCATGGCGCCTGACGCTCGAGGCACCGGTTGCGCTGGAAAATGCCAAGGGTCAGCCAGGTCCTTTATGGGTGCACGAGGTATCTTGCAAGGGCGTTCTGCTGGAAATTCGCAACCGCACCAAACCGCCAAAACAGTTCGCGTTGTGGTTCAGCCCTTCAGGCTACGAGAGAATTTCGCTTCGCGGTACGTTCGAACGGGAAACCGATCAGGGCCTGTACGCCTACCATCTGAATCAGCATGACCAGGACGAAACCGAGCGCCTGCGTCAGTACATCCTCCAGCAACATCGTCTGACCCATCCGGCGATGCACCTCTAGGCTTTGTACGAAAAGTGCCTGCGCGACGATCGGCGACTTTTCGTACAAATCCTAGCAAGCCATTCAAGTGTCCAGGTTACCCGCCAGAAATTGACGCAAGCGTTGGCGCATCAGCATGCCTTCATTTCCCAGGCAAGCGATGGAAGAGCCCGCCAGGCTTTCCTGCGCCAGGTCGGACGCATCGCCGGCGAGCATGACCGGGCAATCGAGGCTCATCGCCAGCCTGTTCAGCCGCTTGGGCAGCTCCGCGGCCGGCGCATGATTGGAAACCAGCACGAGCGCCAATGGCTTGATCTTCTGGCAAATCAGGGTCAATTCGTCAAAGGGTTGGCCGACAGCCATGACCCTGACATCCACCTCCGCCCTGGAGATGAATAGCGTCGTGACCAGCAACTCCAATTCCCGGCATTGGCCAGCTATGGCGCTGACCAGGACCCGGCGCGACGAAGTTTCGCGCTTCAGCAAGAGTCGTTGCATGACACGCGAGCGCAAGAAACCGTCGAAAAACAGCCACTCACTGGTCTGCCCGAACTCATGCTGGCGTTGGAGCAATGCTCGCCAGAGCGGCATCAGGATGTCCTGGAAGACGACCGGTGCCGTATAGCTGGAAAAAATCTGTCCATAGACCCGATCCAGCTCCACATCGTCAAAGTTGCCGACTGCTTCAGCCACGAGCTGTTGCCACTGGGCGTAATCAGCGCGCACCAGATCGGGCGAAATGAACCTGGAGGCTGGCTGGACCGACTCGGTCCTGGCGAGAATTTTCCCCACCTTGCTCACCGCTACCCCGCGTTCGATCCAGGCGAGAATGCTGCGAACCTTTTCGATATCGCCCAATGAATACAGGCGGTGCCCGCTTTCGGTGCGTGTGGGCTGGATGAGGCCGTAGCGCCGCTCCCACGCGCGCAAGGTCACCGGATTCACGCCAGTCACCCGCGCCACTTCGCGGATGGGAAACAAGTCCTCGCTTTTCAAAGCCACGGAGGCCTGAAACGCAAGGTTCTCTTCGATGATCACGCTCATTCCGAAGGCTTACCCGGCTCGAATTGGATCCCAGTTTACTCCTCACCGGGGATGTCTTTACAAGGGAGATGGCGAACCATATTCGAATTTGTAGTTTTTTATCCTACAAGGAATAATCCTTGCTTGCCTTCAGGCATCGAACGCCGCCCCCTTACCCTCGGGCCGTTCTTCAAGCGAATCTCCTACCCGGAGTGCCGCAACCGTAACATGGAGATACAAAATGTCTGCCTCACCCGTCACGTTGATGGTTGCCCGCCGCGTCGCCAATGGCCGCTATCAGGACCTGATCGCCTGGTTGCGCGAAGGCGAGCAACTGGCGACCGACTTCCCCGGCTACCTGGGCTCAGGCGTACTTGCGCCGCCGCCCGAAGACGACGAATTCCAGATCATCTTCCGTTTCGCCGATGAGCAGACCCTGCATGCATGGGAACATTCGGCCTCGCGTACGGCTTGGCTGGGACGCGGCAGCGAGCTGTTTGCCCATCCCTCAGAACACCGTGTGCGCGGCATCGACGGCTGGTTCGGCGCCGTCAACCAACGCCCACCGCGCTGGAAACAGGCGGTGGCTATCTGGCTGGCGTTTTTTCCGGTTTCGTTGTTGTTCAATTTCCTGCTGGGGCCATTACTGGTTGAACTGGGCATGTTGAGCCGGGTGCTGATCAGCACGCTCATCCTGACGCCGCTGATGGTTTATCTGTTTATCCCGTTATCGACCCACTTGCTGGCGAACTGGCTCGCCGGCGCACCGCAACGACCAGTGCCGGCGACGCAGAACCATTAATGCAGCAGGACTTCGTGTGGGAGCGAGCCTGCTCGCGAAAGCGGCCTGCCAGCCAGATTGAATCCAGCTGGACCAACGCCTTCGCGAGCAGGCTCGCTCCCACAGTGGAATCCAGCAATGCTTCCACCGAATTGGTCGCCAATAGGTACACGGCATCCGGCACTGTTATAGTTTTGCTTCCGCCGCAAACCGAGCCGCTCCATGCCTACCGCTCCGATCCTCATCACCGGCGCAGCCCAGCGTGTCGGCCTGCACTGCGCCCGTCGGTTGCTGGAAGACGGGCAACCGGTCATCGCCACCTATCGCACCGAACGCCCGGGCGTGCAGACGCTACGGGACTCAGGGGCCACGATGCTGTTTGCCGACTTTTCCAGTGAAGCGGGAATCCTCGCCTTCATCGAACAACTCAAGCAGCACACCGACCAGCTACGCGCCATTGTGCATAACGCCTCGGCCTGGCTGGCCGAAACCCCAGGCGATGAGGCGGCCGCCTTCGGCGCGATGTTTGGCGTGCACATGCTCGCGCCTTACCTGATCAACCTGCAGTGCGCCGAGCTGCTGCAACGCTCGGTGCCGGCCGATATCGTGCACATCAGTGATGACGTGACCCGCAAGGGCAGCAGCCGGCACATCGCCTATTGCGCCACCAAGGCCGGGCTCGAGAGCCTGACCTTGTCGTTTGCGGCAAAGTACGCACCCGCCATCAAGGTCAACGGTATCGCCCCGGCCCTGCTACTGTTCAATCCCGACGACGATGCAGCCTATCGGGCCAAGGCCCTGGCCAAATCCGCGCTGGGTTTCGAGCCGGGCAGTGAAGTGATCTACCAGAGCCTGCGTTATCTGCTGGACAACCCCTACGTCACCGGCACGACCCTGACCGTCAACGGTGGGCGGCACATCAAATAATCCTGTTCCGAGGAAGCGCAATGGCCCTGTCGCCCGAGCATTACCGCGAGATCCTGATCGGCCTGGGCGAAGACCCGGAACGCGAAGGCCTGCTTGATACACCGGTGCGGGCCGCGAAGGCCATGCAGTACCTTTGCCATGGCTATGAACAGAGCATCGAACAGATCGTCAACGGCGCCCTGTTCGCCTCCGACAGCGATGAAATGGTGATCGTTGCCGACATCGAACTCTATTCATTGTGCGAACATCACCTGCTGCCCTTCATCGGCAAGGCCCATGTGGCTTATATTCCTACGGGCAAGGTCCTGGGGCTGTCGAAGATCGCCCGGCTGGTGGATATGTTCGCCCGTCGCCTGCAGATCCAGGAAAACCTCACCCGGCAAATCGCTGACGCGGTGCAGCAGGTCACCCAGGCCGCCGGCGTTGCGGTGGTGATAGAAGCCCAGCACATGTGCATGATGATGCGCGGTGTCGAAAAACAGAACTCGACGATGAACACCTCGGTGATGCTCGGCGCCTTTCGCGAGTCCAGCACCACGCGCCAGGAGTTCCTGCAATTGATTCGACGGAGCCAATAAATGCCACAACTTCAGCCCGCCATGGCGCGCATCAAGGTCAAGGACCTGCGCCTGCGTACGTTCATTGGCATCAACGAGGACGAGATCCTCAACAAGCAGGATGTGTTGATCAACCTGACCATCCTCTACGCGGCCCAAGAGGCAGTGCGCGATAACGACATCGACCACGCCCTGAACTACCGCACCATCACCAAGGCAATCATCGCCCATGTGGAGGGCAACCGTTTCGCCTTGCTCGAACGCCTGACCCAGGAACTGCTCGACCTGGTCATGGCCAACGAATCAGTGCTGTACGCTGAAGTCGAAGTCGACAAGCCGCACGCCTTGCGCTTCGCCGAGTCAGTGTCGATTACCCTCGCGGCAAGCCGTGCTGCTTCGTAGCAGCCAAAAGTTTCAAGCGGTAAGCTTCAAGCCTGAACACCGCAAACCCACTTGCAGCTTGAAGCTCGCCGCTTGAAGCTGTCTCGCAGAGATCCTCATGAACGATCAACAACGCCTCGAACTCGAAGCCGCCGCTTTCCGCCGGCTGGTTGCCCATCTGGACAGCCGCAAGGATGTGCAGAACATCGACCTGATGAACCTCGCCGGTTTCTGCCGCAACTGCCTGTCGAAGTGGTACAAGGCTGCCGCCGATGAGCGTCAGATCGAGGTCAGCCTCGACGATGCCCGCGAAGTCGTCTACGGCATGCCCTATGCCGAATGGAAAGCTCAATACCAGAAAGAAGCCAGCGCCGAACAGCAAGCGGCGTTTGCCAAAGGAACTCCCGATGCCTGACCTGAACACCTTCCGCGCCAGCCTCAACAGTGGCGAACATGTTTTCGCCGATACCCTGGCCTTTGTCGCCGCTGGCTACGACTACCAGCACCGGGCTTTCAACAACGGCGGCGTCGAGAACGCCGCCGGGCAGAACGAAGGTTCGTGCAAGACCCTGGGTCTGGCGTTGCTTGAAGGCTTGAGCGATGAAGAAGCACTCCTGGCGTTTGGCGAGCATTACCGTTCGGTGCTGGCCACGCCCGAGGGCAGCGATCACGGCAATATCCGCGCGTTGATAGTCCATGGTCTCGCTGGCGTGAAGTTCGAGGCGCAGCCGCTGCAACGGCGCTGATTCAAAGACTCTGGAAAACAGCTCTCGTGGCGAGGGAGCTTGCTCCCGCTGGGCTACGAAGTAGCCCCCTGGCCCCGCCCCGCTGCAACTGATACACCGCACTTGCTGATTTGGGACTGCTTCGCAGTCCAGCGGGAGCAAGCTCCCTCGCCACAAAAGCGGTTCTGGCAAGCTTCGCACTATCCACATCCCGACTTTTATGATTGACCCGGCAACTTTATTTCGTTTGCCGGGCACCTCTCCCCGCGGCTTAGATAAAGGCAATATTTTTTCCTCCGAGCCGTCATCCATGAGCCGCGAAAGCATCAGCCAATCGATTTCCTTCGTTCACCCCATCAGCCTCGACCATGGAAAAAATGCCGAAGTCTGGGACACGGATGGCAAGCGCTACATTGATTTTGTCGGCGGCATCGGCGTGCTGAATCTCGGCCACTGTCATCCGCGTGTCGTCGAGGCGATTCGCGAGCAAGCCACCCGGTTGACCCACTATGCGTTCAACGCCGCGCCGCACCGGCCTTATCTCGAATTGATGGAGCGCCTGGCAAGATTCATCCCGGTGGACTATCCGGTTAGCGGCATGCTTACCAACAGCGGCGCCGAGGCAGCGGAGAACGCCTTGAAAATCGTCCGCGGCGCCACGGGGCGCACCGCCGTGATCGCGTTTGATGGCGGCTTCCACGGCCGGACCCTGGCCACCCTCAACCTCAACGGCAAGGTTGCGCCCTACAAACAGAAGGTCGGGGTCCTGCCCGGACCGGTCTATCACCTGCCCTATCCCAGCCAGGACAACGGCGTGACCTGTGCCGAAGCCTTGAAAGCCATGGACCGGCTGTTCAGCGTCGAGATCGATGTAAACGACGTAGCCTGTTTCATCGTCGAGCCGGTGCAGGGCGAAGCCGGTTTCCTGGCGATGGACGTGACCTTCGCCCAGGCGCTGCGCCAGTTCTGTGACGATAAGGGCATCGTGTTGGTCATCGATGAGATCCAGTCCGGTTTCGGCCGTACCGGCCAACGTTTTGCGTTTTCGCGGCTGGGCATCGAACCGGACCTGATCCTGCTGGGCAAGAGCATCGCCGGCGGTGTCCCGCTGGGGGCGGTGATGGGACGCAAGGCCCTGATGGACAACCTGCCCAAGGGCGGCCTCGGCGGCACCTACTCGGGCAACCCTATCGCCTGCGCCGCCGCGCTGGCGACCCTGGACGAGATGACCGACACGAACCTGCGGGCCTGGGGCGCACGCCAGGAGGAGGCCATAGTAAGCCGCTACGAATCCTGGCGCCGTCGCGGGTTGTCCCCCTATCTGGGGCGGTTGACCGGAGTCGGCGCCATGCGCGGCATCGAACTGGCCCACGCCGATGGCACCCCGGCGTCGGCTCAATTGACGCAATTGTTGGCGGCGGCACGGGACTCGGGCTTGCTACTGATGCCCAGCGGCAAATCCCGGCACATCATTCGGCTGCTGGCGCCGTTGACGACCGAGCCGGCGGTGCTGGAAGAGGGATTGGATATTCTCGAGGCGTGCCTGGCAAAACTGGCCTGAAATGCAATGCGCTGACCACAAAAAAACCTGTGGGAGCGAGCTTGCTCGCGATAGCGTCAGGTCAGCCAACATCTATGTTGACTGACACACCGTCATCGCGAGCAAGCTCGCTCCCACAAGGGCTCGGCATCCACCCGTTGGTCATGTGACAGGCATAAAAAAACCGGCCGAAGCCGGTTTTTTATTGCCCGATGGATCAGAACGAAACGTTCTGCAAGCCATCCAGGTAACGCTCGGTGTCCAGGGCCGCCATGCAACCGGCGCCGGCCGAGGTGATCGCCTGGCGGTAGACGTGGTCGGCCACATCGCCGGCCGCGAAGATACCTTCGACGCTGGTGGCCGTGGCGTTGCCGTCGCGACCGCCCTTGACCACCAGGTAGCCGTCCTTGAGCTCCAGCTGGCCTTCGAACAACGAGGTGTTCGGCGTGTGGCCGATGGCGATGAAGACGCCGTCGACCTTGATCTCGTCAAAGCTGCCGTCGTTGTTCTTCAGGCGGGCACCGGTCACGCCCATGTTGTCGCCCAGCACTTCGTCCAGGGTCGCGTTGAGCTTGAGGATGATCTTGCCTTCGGCGACGCGGGCGTTGAGCTTGTCGATCAGGATCTTCTCGGCGCGGAAGGTTTCGCGACGGTGGATCAGCGTGACCGTGCTGGCGATGTTGGCCAGGTACAGCGCTTCCTCGACTGCGGTGTTGCCGCCACCGACCACGGCGACCGGCTTGTTGCGGTAGAAGAAACCATCGCAGGTGGCGCAGGCGGACACGCCTTTGCCCATGAAAGCTTCCTCCGATGGCAGGCCCAGGTAGCGGGCGCTGGCGCCGGTGGCGATGATCAGGGCGTCACAGGTGTAGGTCGCGCTGTCGCCGGTCAGGGTGTAGGGCTTGGCGGCGAAATCCACGGCGTTGATGTGGTCGAAAACGATCTCGGTCTCGAAGCGCTCGGCGTGTTCCTTCATGCGTTCCATCAAGGCCGGACCGGTCAGGCCATGGACATCACCCGGCCAGTTGTCGACTTCAGTGGTGGTGGTCAACTGACCGCCGGCCTGCATGCCGGTGATCAGCAACGGCTTGAGGTTGGCACGTGCCGCATAGACCGCGGCGCTGTAACCGGCAGGGCCGGAACCGAGGATAATCACTCGCGAATGACGGACTTCAGACATGACCTGCTCCTGTTGACCGGACCCTGCGGCCCGGAACGCCGGCTATGCGGCGGGAATAAAAAAGGACTGCGGATGCACTTGGGGAAGGCTTGGGTTCGACAGTCCTGAAAAAGATTGGGTGCAGCGTATCGAGGGAGCGAAGATTAAGGAAATACGGTTTAACAATCCAGCTCATAGGTGAGCTCTATCCGCGGCAGCGCTCCCGATAGCTGCGATCCTGCGCTAAACCTTTGTTACACACAGTGTCGTGGCTTTCGCGCATCGGGCAAAGCCGGTAAGGTCGGCGCGTCCACCTACCCTCGGAGCCACCTATGCCCGCCGCCCCTGTCCTGTCCGGCCCGCAATATTTGCGAGAAGGACTCAAACTGGTCCTGAGCCCAAGCCTGCGCCTGTTTGTCTTGTTGCCGCTGGCGATCAATCTGGTGTTGTTCGTCGGGCTGATCTACCTCGCCGGTCACCAGTTCAGCCTGTGGGTCGACACACTGATGCCGTCGTTGCCCGATTGGCTGAGCTTTCTCAGTTACGTGCTCTGGCCATTGTTCGTCGTCCTTGTCGTACTGATGGTGTTTTTCAGCTTCACCATGCTCGCCAATATCATTGCGGCGCCCTTCAATGGCTTTCTCGCCGAGAAAGTCGAGGTAGTGGTTCGCGGCACCGATGATTTCCCCGCGTTCAGTTGGGGCGAGCTGGTTGCGATGATCCCGCGTACCCTGGCCCGGGAAGCGCGCAAGCTCGGCTATTTCCTGCCCCGGGCCCTGGGGCTGTTCGTGCTGTCATTCATCCCGGTGATCAATATCGTCGCCGCACCGCTGTGGCTGCTGTTCGGCATCTGGATGATGGCGATCCAGTACATCGACTACCCGGCGGACAACCACAAACTGGGTTGGAAAGAGATGCTCGCCTGGCTGCGGGAAAAACGCTGGCAGAGCCTGGGCTTCGGCGGCAGCGTTTACCTGGTGTTGCTGATCCCCTTCGTGAACATTTTGATGATGCCGGCGGCGGTGGCCGGGGCGACGCTGTTCTGGGTGCGCGAACAAGGTGCCGAGACCGCTTTGGCCCGTCAGGGCTGAGCCGTCACAAATCCATCATCCTGGCGTCACAATGACGAAATGGCCCCGGTCGACACTGGGGTCATGACCACACTCCTGCACGTTACCCTCGTCACCGAAACCTTTGCGCCGGAAATCAATGGCGTAGCCAACACCCTGGGTCGTCTCTACGACGGCTTGCGTGCCCGCGGGCACCGGGTGGAACTGATCCGCCCCCGCCAGGCCGGGGACCACGGCCTGGCCAGTGACGAGCAGTTGCTGCTATGCCGGGGCTGGCCTTTGCCCGGGTATCCGGGGCTGCAATGGGGGCAGGCGTCGATGCACAAGTTGCTCAGGCGCTGGAAACGTCATCGCCCGGACGTGCTGTATATCGCCACGGAAGGCCCGCTGGGCTTGTCCGCGCTACGAGCAGCACGGCGCCTGGGAATTTCGGTGGTCAGCGGCTTCCATACCAATTTCCAGCAGTACACCCAGCAATATGGCCTCGGCTTGCTAAGCCGCGGGCTGACCCATTACCTGCGCTGGTTCCACAACCGCTCCAGCCTGACGCTGGTGCCCAGCCTCAGCCAGCGCCTGGAGCTGGAACGCCGGCATTTCGAACGCGTGGCGTTGCTGTCCCGCGGCGTGGACAGCCAATTGTTCCATCCAGCCAAACGCTCCACAGACCTTCGTGAAACGTGGGGCCTGGGCGAGGACGACATTGCAGTCATCCATGTCGGACGCCTGGCGCCGGAGAAAAACCTCGGGCTGCTCAAGCGCAGTTTCGACACGCTGAGTAGCGCCTTCCCGGCACGGCGAATCAGACTGGTGATAGTCGGCGACGGCCCGCAGCGGCCCGCCCTCGAACAGCTATTGCCCGAGGCGATCTTTTGCGGCGCACAGCGTGGCGAAGCGCTGGCTGCGCATTATGCGTCCGGGGACGTGTTTGTCTTTCCGAGCCTGACCGAAACCTTTGGCAACGTCGTGCTCGAAGCACTTGCCTCGGGGCTGGGCGTGGTGGCCTACGATCAAGCTGCGGCGGCGCAGCACATCCGTCACGGCTATAACGGCGTGCTGGCGATGCCAGGGGATGAAGAGGCTTTTTGCGACGCGGCCCGCTGGCTGCTGGAAGAGCGCGAGGCCTTGCGTTGTGTGCGGCTCAATGCGCGCCAGCATGCCAGTCGCCAGGGCTGGGCATCGGTGATCGAGCAGTTCGAGGCGCAGTTACGCGGGGTTTGTGTGGGTGAGCAGGTGCTGCCTGCGGCGCCGACGGTGCGTTGAGCTTCGGTGATTTTGAAATCGCCTTCGCGAGCAGGCTCGCTCCCACATTGGATCTCGGGCAAACATAAGATGTATGTTCACTGAGGATCGGATGTGGGAGCGAGCCTGCTCGCGAAGGCAGGCGCCACTCAAACCAAGGTCATCAACGCCTCGCGGCTGAACGGCAGAATCTCCTGTTCGCGCCCTTCCCGCACTTTTTGCGCCCAGTCCGGATCCACCAGCAGCGCGCGCCCCACCGCCACCAGATCGAACTCCTCCTTGTTCAGGCGCTCGAGCAGATTTTCCAGGCTGGCCGGTTGCGCAACCTTGTCGGTGTTCACCATAAATTGCAGGAACTCACCATCAAGGCCGACGCTGCCGACGGTAATGGTGGGCTTGCCCGTGAGCTTGCGGGTCCAGCCGGCCAGGTTCAGGTCCGAGCCTTCGAATTCCGGCTCCCAGAAGCGACGCGTAGAACAGTGGAAGATATCCACGCCGGCATCCGCCAGGGGCTTGAGGAATTCTCCCAGCGCTTCGGGCGTCTGCACCAGACGCGCGGTGTAGTCCTGCTGTTTCCATTGGGAAAAACGGAAAATGATCGGGAAGCCCTCACCTACCGCAGCCCGCACCGCGCGAATCAGCTCGATCGCGAAGCGCGAACGGTTGGCCAGGCTGCCGCCATAACCGTCGGTGCGCTGGTTACTGCCTTCCCAGAAAAACTGGTCCACCAGGTAGCCGTGGGCACCGTGGATTTCCACCCCGTCCATGCCAATGCTCTGGGCGTCTTTTGCCGCTTGGGCGAATGCCGCAATGACCTCGTCGATGTCCGTCTGGGTCATGCCATGGACCACGACCTGGCCGTCCTTGAGTTTTTCAGTCGGGCCGTAGCCCGGCACGGCGCCATCCGGCTCGGTGCCGAGGCGCCGCACGTTGCCCACATGCCACAGTTGCGGAACAATCTTGCCGCCTTCGGCGTGCACGGCATCGACCACTTTTTTCCAGCCGGCCAGCGCGGCGTCGCCGTAGAAGTGCGGTACGTTCGGATAGCCATTGGACGCCCGGTGGCCAACCGTGGTGCCCTCGGTGATGATCAGGCCGACCCCGGCCGCCGCGCGACGACGGTAATACTCGATCACCTTGGAGTTCGGCACTCCGCCTGGCGAAAAGGAGCGCGTCATCGGCGCCATCACGACCCGGGTCGGCAGTTCCAGCGCGCCGAGATGAAAGGGTTTGAACAGGGCTTTTACAGGCATGGGGCACTCCATGAAAACGAGGTCACAGATCGGATATGACGACGATAATATGGGGCATGCACAGCGCTGGGTAGCACTATTGATTGGAGTGATTAAGGATCAGAAGGCCGCGAAGATCGACATTGGAGAGCTCAACCTGATGCAAGCCGAGCGCATAACCTGTGGCGAGGGGATTTATCCCCGCTGGACTGCGCAGCAGCCCCAAGGGCAAGCGACTTGATAAGCTGACACACCGAGGCATCAGATTTTAGGGCTGCTCCGCAGCCCAACGGGGATAAATCCCCTCGCCACAAAAGTTCAGCGGATGGTTTAGCTCAGCGCTTTTTCAATCGCCTGGATCACCGAAGGATCATCCGGCGACGTGCGCGGCGAGAAACGCGCCAGCACCCGGCCGTCCTTGCCGAGCAGGAATTTTTCGAAGTTCCAGGTGATGTCCCCGGGAAACTCGGCACCTTCACCCGCCAACAGACGGTACAGCTGGTGACGGTCGTGGCCGTTCACTTCCAGCTTGCTCGACAGCGGAAACGTCACGCCGTAATTGAGGCTGCAGAATTCCTGGATCTCCTGCTCGGTCCCAGGCTCCTGGCCGGCGAACTGATTACAGGGCAGGCCCAGCACGCTGAACCCCTTGTCCTTGTATTGCTGATAAAGATTTTCCAGCGCCGCGTACTGAGGCGTCAGGCCACATTTGGAGGCGACGTTGACCACCAGCACGACTTGGCCCTTGAATGGCGCGAGGGGAAGCTCCTGACCATCCAGGGCTTGCAGTTTAAGGTCGTGGAAAGCACTCATGACGAACTCCAGGGTTTGCGGATCTTTTCAAAACAGCCATGGGCGATGCTAACAGCTAGCTACTAAAAAGGCGCCATAGGGCGCCTCTCCAGTCAACTTGAGCGTAGCGCAGAAATCAGTGCTGATGGCCGCCTTCACCATGGACGTGGCCATGGGCGATTTCTTCCTGGCTGGCATCACGGATGTCGACGATCTTGACCTGGAAGTTCAAGCGCTGACCGGCCAACGGGTGGTTGCCGTCGACAGTCACGTCGTCGCCGTCGAGGTCACGGATAGTGACGATCTGCATCTGGCCATCAGGCGCCGAAGCGTGGAACTGCATGCCCACTTCCAGCTCATCCACGCCTTCGAACATGCTGCGGCTCAGGGTGCTGACCAGTTCGGCGGAATATTCGCCATAAGCGTCTTCCGGCTCAACGGCCACTTTCAGCTCGTCACCGGTGGTTTTGCCTTCCAGGGCTTTTTCCAGGCCCGGGATGATGTTGCCTGCGCCATGCAGGTAGACCAGCGGAGCGCCGCCGGCGGAGCTGTCGATGACCTCACCAGCGTCGTTGGTCAGGGTATAGTCGATGGAGACAGCCTTATTGGCGGCGATCAGCATGGGGCGAGACCTTTTGCATAAGAATGAAGAACGGACAAGTCTAAACAAGGATTTGCCCGAAAGCGAACGGAACCCGGACAAACGGGCTAGCTCGAACAGACCAACGGTCACCGGTTTCCATCAGGATGAGGACCGGCACTGGGTGGCCGAGCTGTCCTGCGGCCACACCCAGCACCTGCGCCACCAGCCACCGTGGCAATCCCGAGCCTGGGTGCTGGACCCGGCGCAACGTACTGAAAAAATAGGCCAGACCTTTGATTGCGGCTGGTGCGCTCAAGGCCCGGTTAGCGCTAACCTTGGCGACTGAATTGACGGTAGACAGCCAGTCATAGGCTGCAGCCTTGCCATGCCCCTCTAGAGAATCCGCATGCAGACTTTTTTTATCGCGCCCACCGACTTTGGTGTGGGTCTGACCTCCATCAGCCTCGGGCTGGTGCGTACCCTCGAACGGGCCGGGCTGAAAGTCGGCTTTTTCAAACCCATCGCCCAGCCCCACCCTGGCGATACCGGCCCGGAACGCTCCACCGAACTGGTGGCCCGTACCCACGGCCTCAAGCCGCCGCAACCACTGGGCCTGGCCCATGTGGAGCGCATGCTCGGCGATGGCCAGCTCGATGAGTTGCTGGAAGAAATCATCACGCTCTATCAACAGGCCGCGATCGGCAAGGACGTGCTGGTCGTCGAGGGCATGGTCCCGACCCGCAGCGCCAGCTACGCCGCCCGGGTCAACCTGCACCTGGCCAAGAGCCTGGACGCCGAGGTGATCCTGGTGTCGGCGCCGGAAAACGAAGTGCTGACCGAACTGTCCGGTCGTGTCGAGTTGCAGGCGCAACTGTTCGGCGGGCCGAAAGATCCGAAGGTCCTCGGCGTGATCCTCAACAAGGTGCGCACCGACGAAAGCATGGAAGCGTTTTCAGCACGGCTCAAGGAGCACTCGCCCCTGCTGCGCAGCGGCGACTTCCGCCTGCTCGGCTGCATCCCTTTTCGCCCCGAACTCAACGCCCCGCGCACCCGCGACGTGGCCGACCTGATGGGCGCGCAGGTGCTCAACGCCGGCGATTACGAAACCCGGCGCATGAGCAACATCATCATCTGCGCCCGCACCATGCGCAACACGGTGGAGCTGCTCAAGCCCGGCGTACTGGTGGTCACCCCGGGCGATCGCGATGACATCATCCTGGCTGTGAGCCTGGCGGCGATCAACGGCGTGCCGCTGGCCGGCCTGCTGCTGACCAGCGACACCCTGCCCGACCCGCGCATCATGGACTTGTGCCGAGGCGCCTTGCAGGCGGGGTTGCCGGTGCTGTCGGTGAGTACCGGCTCCTACGACACCGCCAACCTGCTCAACAGCCTGAACAAGGAAATCCCCATCGATGACCGCGAACGCGCGGAGATCATCACCGATTTTGTTGCCAGTCACCTCGACGCCAACTGGCTGCACCAACGCTGCGGCACGCCCCGGGAAATGCGCCTGTCGCCGGCGGTGTTCCGCTACCAACTGATCCAGCGCGCCCAGGCCGCCAACAAGCGCATCGTCTTGCCCGAAGGCAGCGAACCGCTGACCGTACAGGCGGCGGCGATTTGCCAGGCCCGAGGCATCGCCCGTTGCGTGCTGCTGGCCAAGCCGGCCGACGTCGAAGCGGTGGCCCGCGCCCAAGGCATCGAACTGCCGCCTGGGTTGGAGATTCTCGACCCGGATACGATCCGCGAGCGCTACGTGGAACCCATGGTGCGGCTGCGCAAAAGCAAGAGCCTGAACGCACCGATGGCCGAGCAGCAACTGGAAGACACCGTGGTGATCGGCACCATGATGCTGGCGCTGGATGAAGTCGACGGGCTTGTCTCGGGGGTCATCCACTCCACCGCCAATACCATTCGCCCGGCGTTGCAACTGATCAAGACCGCACCCGGCTGTTCGCTGGTGTCCTCGGTATTTTTCATGCTGTTTCCCGAGGAAGTGCTGGTCTACGGCGACTGCGTGATGAACCCGCACCCCAGCGCAGCAGAGCTGGCCGAAATCGCCCTGCAAAGCGCCGACTCAGCCGCAGCGTTCGGCATCACGCCACGGGTGGCGATGCTCAGCTATTCCAGCGGCGAATCGGCCAGCGGTGAAGAAGTGGAGAAGGTCCGCGAAGCCACCCTGCTGGCCCACGAGGCACAACATGGCTTGCTGATCGACGGCCCGTTGCAATACGACGCCGCCGCCAACGAGGCCGTGGCCCGGCAATTGGCGCCCAACAGCCAGGTAGCCGGCCGCGCCACGGTGTTCATTTTCCCGGACCTGAACACCGGCAACACCACCCACAAGGCCGTGCAGCGCAGCGCCGACTGCGTCAGCCTCGGGCCGATGCTGCAAGGCCTGCGCAAACCGGTGAACGATCTGCCGCGCGGCGCCCAGGTCGATGACATCGTGTACACCATCGCCCTGACAGCGATCCAAGCCGCCAACCGACCTCTGGACATTTAAATGCTGGATTTCCTGCCTGCCCCCGTGCGCGGCGTCATTGCCTCGCTGCTGTTGGCGCTGAACACCATCGCCTGCTGTACGCCGCTGTTCGTCGTGGCGATCTTCAAGCTGTTGCTGCCCTTCCCCGCCGCCCAGCGTTTCACCGACTGGCTGATGAGCCACATCCACGAAGCCTGGATCAGTAACAACAAGGCCTGGATGAACCTGGTACGCCCTACCCGCTGGCACCTCAGCGGCCTGGAAGGCCTGGACTACCAGCACTCGTACCTGATCACCAGCAACCACCAGAGCTGGGTCGACATCATGGTGCTGCAATACGTGCTGAACCGACGCATCCGCCCATTGAAGTTCTTTCTCAAGCAGGAGCTGATCTGGGTGCCGGTGATCGGCCTGGCCTGGTGGGCGCTGGGGTTTCCGTTCATGAAGCGTTATTCCAAGGCGTATCTGGAAAAGCATCCGGAGAAGAAAGGCAAGGACCTGGAAACCACCCGCAAGACCTGCGCGAAGTTTCGCAACAACCCCGTGGGCATCTTCAATTTCGTCGAAGGCACGCGCTTCACCGAGGGTAAGCATGCCCAGCAACAATCACCGTTTCGCTACCTGCTCAAGCCCAAGGCCGGCGGCATCGCGTTTGTGCTTGATGCGATGGGCGAGCAACTGGAGTCGATCATCAACGTGACGATCCATTATCCGGGCGGTCGTCCGGGCTATTGGGATTTGCTCTGCGGCAACGTTGGCGAGGTGGTGGTGCATTTCCAGGAGTTGAGGATCCCACCGCAGTTCATCGGCAAAAGCTACGACCAGGATGGGGAGTATCGCCTGGAATTCCAGGGTTGGATCAATCAGTTGTGGCAAGACAAGGATGCGCTGCTTGAGCAGATGCATCGCGAGTATCCCGCCAAGTCTTGAGGTGACTGTACAGGCCTCATCGCGAGCAAGCTCGCTCCCACAGGGTATGTGTGAGCGCCACGAATCTACTGTGGGAGCGGGCTTGCTCGCGATAGCAATTTTCCAGACAACAAAAAAGCCCGCGGATGATCACTCATCTGCGGGCTTTTTAGTTACAGCGCCGAGGCTTAGATCGCCCCTCGCTTGCGCAGCAGATCCAGCACCTGCTTTACGCTCTCTTCCAGGGTCAGCGACTGGGTGTCGATCACAAGATCAGCATCCAGCGGCACGTCGTACGGGAAGGACTCGCCCGGGATGTTGTCGCCGGCGGCGGCGTACAACCCTTGCGGATCACGCTGGGCGCACACCGTCGGCGAGGCCTGGACGTAGACTGTCAGCAGGCGCTCGCGGCCGATCAGGTCCTTGGCCTGCTCACGCCCTTCGGCACTCGGCGCAACGAACGCGGCCAGGGTCAACAGGCCCGCTTCGTTGAACTGACGGGCCACATGAGCCGCACGACGCCAGTTCTCGGTGCGCCCGGCACGGTCCTGCGGCAGGCCTTTGTTCAAGTCCTGGCGCAGGTTCTGACCATCGAGCACGAACACCGCGCGACCCATGTCGAACAGCTTGCGCTCTACCGCATAGGCCAGCGTGCTCTTGCCCGCCCCCGACAGACCGCTGAACAACACGGTGGCCGGCTGCTGGCCGAAGCGCTGGGTGCGTTCTTCCACCGACACATGGGCCAGTTTGCCATGGTGCGTGCTGCTGCCGTGAGCCAGCGGCTGGGCGACGATCATGCCGGCACCGACGGTGCCGTTGGTCAGGCGGTCGATGATGATGAAGGCGCCGGTGGTGCGGTTGCTCTCGTAGCCGTCCAGGGCGATCGGCGCATCCAGGGCGATCTTCACCTTGCCGATTTCGTTGAGCTGCAATGCGCTGGCCGGGCCTTCTTCAAGGGTGTTCACATCGACCTTGTTGACGATGCTGGCAATCGAGCCGGGCACGTAACTGGTGGCGCGCTTGATGTCGTACTTCTTGCCCGGCAGCATCGGCTCTTCGGCCATCCATACCAGCATCGCTTCGAAGCTGTCGGTCACCGGCGGAACGTTGTCGGCGTGTACCAGCAGGTCGCCACGGGAGATATCGATCTCGTCTTCCATGGTCAACGTCACAGCCTGGCCTGGGCCGGCGTGTTCCAGCTCGCCCTCGAAGGTGACGATGGATTTCACGCGGCTGCTCTTGCCCGACGGCAGCACCACGACTTCGTCGCCTTTGTGCACGATGCCGCTGGCAAGGGTGCCGGCGAAACCGCGGAAGTTCAGGTTCGGACGGTTGACGTACTGCACCGGGAAACGCAGGTCGGTGAAATTGCGGTCGCCCGCCACTTCCACGGTCTCGAGAATTTCCATCAGCGACTGGCCGGTGTACCACGGCGAACGCTCGGACCTGTTCACCACGTTGTCGCCCTTGAGCGCAGACATCGGCACGAAGTGCATGCTGGTGGGCTTCATCTTCAAGCCTTCGGCGAACTTCAGGTAGTCGGCCTTGATCGACTCGAATACGCCCTGGTCGAAGTCCTTGAGGTCCATCTTGTTGATGGCCACGACGATGTGCTTGATGCCCAGCAACGAGGCGATGAAGCTGTGGCGACGGGTCTGGGTCTGCACGCCGTAGCGGGCATCCACCAGGATGATCGCCAGGTCACAGGTGGAGGCACCGGTGGCCATGTTGCGGGTGTACTGCTCATGGCCGGGCGTGTCGGCGATGATGAATTTACGCTTGGCGGTGGAGAAATAGCGGTAGGCGACATCAATGGTGATGCCTTGCTCGCGCTCGGCCTGCAGGCCGTCGACCAGCAGCGCCAGGTCGATGTCGTCACCGGTGGTGCCGACTTTCTTCGAATCGCGAGTGATCGCTTCCAGATGATCTTCGTAGATCATCTTCGAGTCGTGCAGCAGGCGCCCGATCAGGGTGCTCTTGCCGTCGTCGACGTTACCGCAAGTCAAAAAGCGCAGCAGCTCTTTACGTTCGTGCTGGCCCAGGTAGGCGAGGATGTCCTCGCTGATCAAATCAGATACGTGCGACATGACAACCCCTTAGAAATAACCCTGACGTTTCTTGTCTTCCATCGAGCCTGCGCCATCGTGGTCGATGACCCGGCCCTGGCGCTCGGAAGTTCGCGTCAGGAGCATTTCCTGAATGATGTCCGTCAGGCTTTCCGCCTCGGACTCCACCGCGCCCGTCAACGGGTAGCAGCCAAGGGTACGGAAACGCACTTTCTTCTTGACGATGCGCGCCTTGTCTTCGTCGGACAAGTGCTCGAGGATGCGCTCGTCGTCGATCATGATCAGCGTGCCGTTCTTCTCGATCACTTCACGCTCGGCGGCAAAGTACAACGGCACGATCGGGATGCCTTCGAGGTAGATGTACTGCCAGATGTCCAGCTCGGTCCAGTTCGACAGCGGGAAGACGCGGATCGACTCGCCCTTATTGACCTTGCCGTTATAGACGTTCCACAGCTCGGGGCGCTGGTTCTTCGGGTCCCAGCGGTGCTTGCTGTCGCGGAACGAGTAGACGCGCTCCTTGGCGCGGGACTTCTCTTCATCGCGACGGGCGCCGCCGAATGCAGCGTCGAAACCATGCTTGTCGAGCGCCTGCTTCAGGCCCTCGGTCTTCATGATGTCGGTGTGCTTGGCGCTACCGTGGGTGAACGGGTTGATGTTCTGCGCGACGCCGTCCGGGTTGATGTGGGTGATCAGGTCCAGGCCCAGTTCTTCGACCATCTTGTCGCGGAACTTGTACATCTCCTGGAATTTCCAGCGGGTGTCGACGTGCATCACCGGAAACGGCAGCTTGCCGGGGAAAAACGCCTTGCGTGCCAGGTGCAGCATCACGGCGGAGTCTTTACCGATGGAGTACAGCATCACCGGGTTATCGAACTCGGCGGCCACCTCGCGGATGATGTGGATGCTTTCCGCCTCCAGCTGTTTCAGATGCGTCAGTTTGTCGACCATGGCTACTCACGAAAGCTTTCTTATGAACGGCCAGCGGGCCGTGTTCGAGCGGGGAATCCTAGCACAGCGACCTCTTCTAATCAGGGCGCCAACTAGATCGAAACAGCATATGGATATGCCCAGTGGTTCGGGCCCCGCACATGCTTTTCTGTGGGAGCGAGCTTGCTCGCGATGACGGAGTGTCAGCTACATTAATGTCGACTGATCCGCCGCTATCGCGAGCAAGCTCGCTCCCACAGGGGCTACAACTCCCCACAGGGATATAAACAGTCAGATCGGATTCGGGCAATCGATGAAGATGTGCTCCAAGGCGAAGCGTCGCGCCAGATAGTCACCCAGCGCCTGGACGCCGTAGCGCTCGGTCGCATGATGCCCGGCAGCAATGAAGCTGATGCCGTTCTCCCGGGCGCTGTGGAAGGTCTGCTCCGACGCTTCGCCGCTGAGATACAGGTCAACCCCGGCGAGTACCGCCTGATCAATGTAGCCCTGGCCGCCGCCGGTGCACCAGCCCACCCGGCGGATCATCTGCTCGCCTTCGATCAACAACGGCTCGCGCCCCATCACTTCCTGGACCTTGCGGGCGAAATCCCGGGGCGTCATCGGCTCGGACAAGGAGCCGACCAGGCCGACGATTTTCGGGTTCTCCGGATCCAGCGGCCCCTCGACGGTGATGTCCAGCTGCCGGGCCAGTTGCACGTTGTTGCCCACCTCGGGGTGCAGATCCAGCGGCAAGTGGTAGGCCAGGAGACTGATGTCGTGCTTGAGCAGCGTTTTCAGGCGCCGCTGCTTCATGCCGGTGATGCACGGGTTCTCACCCTTCCAGAAATAACCATGATGCACCAGCACCAGGTCGGCGCTGGCCTCCACGGCGGCGTCGAGCAGCGCCTGGCTGGCGGTCACGCCGCTGACGATGCGCATCACCTGCGGCGCGCCCTCGACCTGCAAGCCATTGGGGCAGTAATCGGCGACCCGGCTGCTTGCCAGGTATCGGTCCGCTTCTTCAACTAGGGTGCTCAGGGCTACGGCCATAAAAAGACTCCTAAATATCCCGTTCAGAGGCGTGCGCGGCCTCGTATAATGCGCGACATTATGGGCGGTCCCATTCCGCCTGCAACCTCTGTAGGACGTGCTTAATGCTCAAGGCGCTGCGTTTTTCCGGCTGGCCGCTGTTGGCCGGCGTACTTGTCGCACTACTGATTATCCAGCGCTACCCGGAATGGGTCGGCTTGCCAAGCCTCGACGTCAACCTGCAACAGGCACCGCAGGCCAAGGCTCCGCAGCAGGGCCCCGTGTCCTATGCGGATGCGGTGACCCTCGCCGCGCCGGCGGTGGTCAACCTGTACACCACCAAGGTCGTCAACAAGTCCGGTCACCCGCTGTTCGAGGACCCGCAATTCCGACGCTTCTTTGGTGACAACTCCCCCAAGCAGAAGCGCATGGAATCAAGCCTGGGCTCGGGCGTCATCATGAGCCCGGAAGGCTACATCCTGACCAACAACCACGTCACCAGTGGTGCCGACCAGATCGTGGTGGCACTCAAGGACGGTCGTGAAACCCTGGCGCGGGTGATCGGCAGCGACCCGGAAACCGATCTGGCCGTGCTGAAGATCGATTTGAAAAACCTGCCGGCAATCACCATCGGCCGCTCCGACAGCATCCGTATCGGCGACGTGGCCCTGGCGATCGGCAACCCGTTCGGCGTCGGCCAGACCGTGACCATGGGCATCATCAGCGCCACCGGTCGCAACCAGTTGGGCCTGAACAACTACGAGGATTTCATCCAGACCGACGCCGCGATCAACCCCGGCAACTCCGGCGGTGCGCTGGTGGATGCCAATGGCAACCTCACCGGGATCAATACGGCGATCTTCTCCAAGTCCGGCGGCAGCCAGGGCATTGGCTTCGCCATTCCGGTGAAGCTGGCCATGGAGGTGATGAAGTCGATCATCGAGCACGGCCAGGTGATTCGCGGCTGGCTGGGCATTGAAGTCCAGCCGCTGACCCAGGAGCTGGCGGAATCCTTTGGCTTGTCCGGGCGCCCCGGCATCGTCGTGGCGGGGATTTTCCGCGACGGTCCGGCCCAGAAAGCCGGCCTGCAATTGGGCGACGTGATCCTCAGCATCGACGGCGAACCGGCCGGCGACGGCCGCCGCTCGATGAACCAGGTGGCGCGGATCAAGCCCACCGACAAGGTCACCATCCAGGTGATGCGCAACGGCAAGGAGCTCAAGCTCACCGCCGAGATCGGCCTGCGTCCACCGCCGGCACCGGTGGTGCTCAAGGAAGAAGAGTAAAACTGCATCCCCCCGTGGCGAGGGAGCTTGCTCCCGCTGGGTCGCGCAGCGGCCCTAAAACCTGTCACCTCAAAACTATCAGACCGACCGCATCCGATCCTGCTGGGGCCGCTTCGCCCGAAGCGTCGGACCGACCCAGCGGGAGCAAGCTCCCTCGCCACAAAAACTATCCGCGAATCGCAGGAGCCAGAAATAGCATAAATTCTCATTAGTAGTGTTATATTGTTTCAATACTAAAAATTGGAACAACATAACATGTCATCCTTCAAACGGATTTCCGCTGCCAGTCTCGCCCTGGGCCTGCTCGGTGACCCCGCCTTCGCCGAAGAAATCCAGCCCCTGGAACTGGACGCCATCAACGTCACGTCCGAGTACGAATCCCCTACCGGCCCCGTTTCAGGCTATCGCGCCACCCGCTCCGCCAGCGCGACCAAAACCGACACCGCCCTGCGCGACGTCCCGCAATCCATCAGCGTGATTCCCGCCAGCGTGCTCAAGGACATGGGCAGTACCAGCGTCGAACGGGCGCTGGAATATGCCGGTGGCGTATCGAAGCAGAACAATTTCGGCGGCCTGACGCTTTATGAATACAGCGTGCGCGGCTTTACCACGTCGGAGTTCTACAAGGACGGCTTCAGCGCCAACCGCGGTTACCCAAGCACCCCGGACGCCGCCAATATCGAACGCATCGAAGTTCTGAAGGGCCCGGCGGCCAGCCTTTATGGTCGGGGAGACCCTGGCGGGACGGTGAACATTGTCACCAAGAAACCCCAACCCGAAGCCTTCACCACACTGCAGACCAGCGCAGGCAGCTGGGACCGCTATCGCACCGCGCTGGACGTCAATACGCCACTGGACGCCGAAGGCAACCTGCTGTCGCGAGTAAACCTGGCGGTGGAGGACAACCACAGCTTCCGTGATCACGTCGACAGCAAGCGCGTCTTCGTGGCCCCGTCCATCAGTTGGCAACTGAGCCCGGACACTCGACTGCTGGTGGAAAGCGAAATCGTGCGCCACAGCTCGACGTTCGATCGCGGCATCGTCGCTCCGAATAATCGCTGGGGTGGCGTCTCCCGCTCGACTTTCCTCGGCGAACCCAACGACGGCGACATCGACAATCACAACAATATGCTCCAGGCCGCCCTTGAGCATCAGCTCAACGATACCTGGCAACTGCGTCTGGCCAGCCATTACAAGCAGGGTGAACTCTGGGGCTTCGCCTCAGAGGCGCGCGCCCTGAACGCCGACGGCCACACCGTGAATCGCCGCTACCGCGAGCGCGACAATGATTGGCACGACAGCATCACCCAGTTGGAACTGCGCGGCCAGTTCGACCTCGGCCCCTGGCAACATGAACTGCTGATCGGCACGGAATACGAGGACTACCGCAAGAACGAGCGCGTGACGACCATCGCCGGCAGCGCTTATCCCATCGACATTTACAACCCGATCTACGGCCAGCCAAAACCCAACGGTACGCGCTCCGGCACGGACTTCTTCGAGCATGTCGAAAGCAGGGCCCTGAACCTGCAGGACCAGATCGTCTTCACCGACAAACTGCGCGGCCTGCTTGGCGTGCGTTACGAGCACTTCGAGCAAAGCATCGACAATCATGTCAACGACGTCACCAGTCGCCAGCGCCATGACGCCCTGACGCAACGCGCGGGGCTGCTGTATCAATTGACGCCTGAAGTCGGGCTGTTCGCCAACGCCTCCACTTCGTTCAAGCCCAATAATGGCCTGGATGCCAGCGGCAAAACCTTCGACCCGGAGGAAGGTGTCGGTTATGAAGTCGGAATCAAGAGCGAGCTGTTCGACGATCGCCTGAGCACCACCCTGGCGGCTTTTCATATAGAGAAGGAAAACGTCCTGACCCAAGTCGCCGGAACCGACTTCAGCCGCGCCGTGGGCAAGGCCCGCAGCCAGGGCATCGACCTCCAGGTCACCGGCCAGGTGACCGACGCCGTGCGGGTAATTGGCGCCTTCGCCTACATCGATGCCGAAGTGACCAAGGGCGACGAGCAGATTCCCGACGGCAGCCGGATCCTCGGCGTTGCCAAGCGCAGCGGCAGCCTGCTTGGGGTCTACGAATTCCAAGACGGCCACCTGCGCGGCTCGGACGTTGGCGCGGCATTCACTTATGTCGGCGATCGCTCGGGCGAGGCCGGCAAGGACTTCGAACTGCCGGCCTACCACACCGTGGATCTGCTGGCCCATTACAAGGCCAGTGACAACGTCACCGTCGGCCTGAACCTGAACAACGTCCTCGACGAAAAATACTACGAACGCTCCTACAGCAATTACTGGGTCACCCCCGGCGATCCGCGCAACTTCACTGTCAGCCTCACCCTCGATCTATAAAAAGGAAAATCAGCATGAAATACCCCAAGACCTTTGCCCTGCTCGGCATGCTCCTGGCTATCGACGCCTCGGCCCATGGCCTGTGGACCGAACAACGCCGCGGCAATATCGAGGTGATCTACGGCCACGGCGCCGAAGACAACGCCTTCAAGGCGCAGAAAATCAGTGGCGCCTGGGCCTACGACCTCGGCGGCAAGATGATCCCGGTCACGGTGGAGCGTTTGTCGGACCACGCGCGCCTGCAGCCGCTCAAGCCGCCGGCCGTGCTAGCGGTCGCCCTGGACAACGGCATGTGGTCGCAGACCGCCGACAAGAAGTGGATCAACGAAGGCCGCAGCAAAGTGCCTGGGGCGATTGAATCAACCCAGACCTTCAAGTACAGCCTAGCGATCTACGAGCCGGGCGCCAAGCTGCCGAAGCTCGAACCGATCAAGTTCGTGATCCTGCCGGAAATCGACCCGCTGACCGTCGGCCCCGGCCAATCGTTGCCGGTGCGGGTGCTGCTCGATGGCAAACCGGCGGCCGGCGTGAAGCTGGTCGGCGACTACCGCAGCGCACCGAACACCGTGAGCACTGAAACCGACGCCGAAGGCCGGGCCAAGGTGCTGGTGCGCAATGAAGGCTTGAACGTGATCGCCGCAAGCATGGAAATCCCGCTCAAGGACAACAAGGACGTCGCGACGCGCGGGGTGTTTACTTCGCTGACATTCCTCGGTGAGCCGCATCACGAGTGAAGTCGAAAACTGCGGGAGCTGAGCCGACGCCTTCGCGAGCAAGCTCGCTCCCACAGGGCCGTGCTGAAGGTTAGAGCTCGCCGAGAGCCTCGATCAGTGCCTGGTTCTGCTCCGGTGTGCCGATGCTGATCCGCAGGAACTGGGCGATGCGCGCCTGCTTGAAGTGCCGCACGATCACGCCCTGCTCGCGCAGTTTCGCCGCCAGCCCCGCCGCGTCATGTCGGGGGTGACGGGCGAAGATGAAGTTGGCCGCCGACGGCAGTACTTCAAAACCCCTGACTTCAAGCTGCCCAACTACCCATTCGCGGTGCTCGATGACCGACCGGCAGGTCTGGTCAAAATACTCGCGATCATCGAACGCTGCCGCGCCGCCGACATTCGCCAGGCGATCCAGCGGGTAGGAGTTGAAGCTGTTCTTGATCCGCTCCAACGCTTCGATCAAGTCCGGATGGCCCACCGCCAGGCCCACGCGCAGCCCCGCCAGCGAGCGTGACTTGGACAGGGTTTGTGTCACCAGCAGGTTCGGATAACGATCCACCAGGCTGATGGCCGTTTCGCCGCCGAAATCGATATAGGCCTCATCGACCACTACCACTGAATCCGGGCTGGCCTTGAGGATCTGTTCCACCGCGTCCAGCGCCAGCAGGCAACCGGTCGGCGCATTCGGGTTGGGGAAAATGATCCCGCCATTGGGCTTGGCGTAGTCTGCCGGGTCGATCCGGAATTGTTCATCCAGCGGCACCGCATCGAACTGGATACCGTACAGCCCGCAATAAACCGGATAGAAGCTGTAGCTGATGTCCGGGAACAACAACGGCTGATCGTGCTGCAACAAGCCGTGGAAAATGTGTGCCAGCACTTCATCCGAACCGTTGCCCAGGAACACCTGGTTGGTCTGCACTGCGTAATACCGGGCCACGGCGCTTTTCAGCAAATCACTGTTGGGGTCCGGATACAGGCGCAGATTGTCGTTCAGCTCGGCCTGCATCGCGGCCAGGGCCTTGGGCGATGGACCGTAGGGATTTTCGTTGGTGTTGAGCTTGACCAGCCGGGTCAGCTTCGGCTGTTCGCCCGGCACGTAGGGCACCAGGTTCTTGACGAACGGGCTCCAGAATTTACTCATTTCAGTTCCCCTGCCCTTCAATGGATGGCTCGTCAAGAATGCGGTACTCGGCGCTACGGGCGTGGGCGCTCAGCGATTCGCCGCGGGCCAGCACCGAAGCGGTCTTGCCCAGTTCGGACGCGCCCTGCTCGGAGCAGAAAATGATCGACGAACGTTTCTGGAAATCGTAAACGCCCAGCGGCGACGAGAAACGCGCGGTGCCGGAGGTCGGCAGCACGTGGTTGGGGCCCGCGCAATAATCACCCAATGCCTCGGACGTGTGACGGCCCATGAAAATCGCACCGGCATGGCGAATCTTCGGCAGCCAGGCTTGCGGGTCAGCCACCGACAACTCCAGGTGTTCCGGCGCGATGCGGTTGGCGACCTCGATGGCCTGCTCCATGTCTTCGACCTTGATCAGCGCTCCACGGCCATTGATCGAGGTGTTGATGATCTCGGCGCGGTCCATGGTCGGCAGCAGCTTGGCGATACTGGCAGCGACCTTGTCGAGGAACCCGGCATCCGGACTGACCAGGATGGCCTGGGCATCTTCGTCGTGCTCGGCCTGGGAAAACAGGTCCATGGCGATCCAGTCCGGGTCGGTCTGGCCGTCGCAGACCACGAGTATCTCCGAAGGGCCGGCGATCATGTCGATGCCGACCTGGCCAAATACGTGGCGCTTGGCGGTGGCGACATAGATATTGCCCGGCCCGACCACCTTGTCGACCCGCGGCACGCTTTCGGTGCCATAGGCCAACGCAGCCACGGCCTGCGCACCGCCGATGGTGAACACTCGGTCGACGCCGGCGATGCAGGCGGCCGCCAACACCAGTTCGTTGATTTCCCCGCGCGGAGTCGGGACGACCATGACCACTTCGGTCACGCCAGCCACCTTGGCCGGAATCGCGTTCATCAACACCGAAGACGGATAGGAGGCCTTGCCGCCCGGCACATACAGGCCGGCGCGGTCCAGCGGCGTGACCTTCTGGCCAAGCACCGTGCCATTGGCTTCGGTGTAGCTCCAGGAATCCTGCTTCTGTCTCTCGTGATAGCTGCGCACGCGGGACGCAGCTTTTTCCAAGGCTTCGCGCTGGGGCACGGTGATTCGGGTCAGGGCCAGCTCCAGGCGCTCGCGCGGCAGGATCAGGTCGGCCATCGAGGCGACTTGCAGGCCGTCGAACTTCTGGGTGAACTCCACCAGCGCGGCATCACCACGCTCGCGCACGGCTTTGATAATGTCGAGCACACGCTGATTGACCGAGTCGTCGGACACACTCTCCCAGCTCAGCAGATGATCCAGATGATGTGCGAAATCCGGGTCGGCAGCGTTGAGTCGGCGAATCGAGGTGGGAGCGGTCATGGCGAGGGCCTCATTAATGGCAAATGCTCAGGCGCCCTAAGCTACCAGTCCATTCGCGTGGGCACCTGAGAAAATTGGCTATGACGCGGATAGACGGGCGCGACGCAGAAGTCGCGCAGGTGAATCAGCCGCGGTGTCGCGATTCCACTGCCTTGCGCAGGGTATCGATCAGAGCCTGGATGCGGGCGTGCTGCATTTTCATCGAAGCCTTGTTGACGACCAGCCGGGAGGTGACGTCGGCGATGAAATCCTGCGGCTCAAGACCATTGGCCCGCAACGTATTGCCGGTGTCGACGACGTCGATGATCTTGTCCGCCAGGCCGATCAGCGGCGCCAGCTCCATCGAGCCGTAGAGCTTGATGATGTCGACCTGACGGCCTTGTTCGGCGTAGTAACGCTTGGCAATGTTGACGAACTTGGTCGCCACCCGCAGGCGGCCCTTGGGCTCGGGGGCACCGACCTTGCCGGCGGTCATCAGCTTGCAACGGGCGATCCGCAGGTCCAGCGGCTCGTAAAGGCCCTGGCCGCCATACTCCATCAGCACGTCCTTGCCGGCTACGCCCAGATCGGCGGCGCCATGTTCCACATAGGTCGGCACATCGGTGGCGCGCACGATCAACAAGCGCACGTCGGCCTGGGTCGTAGGAATGATCAGCTTGCGGCTCTTGTCCGGATTCTCGGTCGGCACGATGCCCGCTTCGGCCAGAAGCGGCAGGGTGTCGTCAAGGATGCGGCCCTTGGACAGTGCGATGGTCAACATGGGAAACGTCAGTCCTTATCAAGGTACTCATGCCTGGTCGCAAGCGGCGCCAGACAGACATCGAGGGTGCAACCACCCTCGATGTGAAACGAAATCAGAGGGCACTTCCGTGTGCCCGTTCAGCCGGTACTAGCCCGGTACGCGACGGATCTTGGCGCCGAGCATCTGCAGCTTCTCTTCGATGCACTCGTAGCCACGGTCGATGTGGTAGATGCGGTCGATCAGCGTGTCGCCTTCGGCAACCAGTGCAGAGATGACCAGGCTGGCCGAAGCCCGCAGGTCGGTCGCCATGACAGGCGCGCCTTTCAGTTTTTCGGTCCCGGTGACGATGGCCGTGTTGCCTTCGACCTGGATCCTTGCGCCCATGCGGTGCAGCTCGTAGACGTGCATGAAACGGTTTTCGAAGATCGTCTCGATCACCGCGCCCGTGCCTTCGGCAATGGCGTTGAGGGAGATGAACTGCGCCTGCATGTCAGTCGGGAACGCCGGGTATGGAGCGGTCCGCACGTTGACGGCTTTCGGCCGCTTGCCGTGCATGTTCACTTCGATCCAGTCTGCACCGCAGGTGACTTCGGCACCGGCTTCCTTGAGTTTCTCCAGGACGGCTTCGAGGATGGTCGGATCGGTGTCCTTGACCTTGACGCGACCACCGGTGACGGCGGCGGCTACCAGGTAGGTGCCGGTTTCGATACGGTCCGGCATCACTTTATAGGTGGCCGAGTGCAGGCGCTCGACGCCATCGATGGTGATGGTGTCGGTGCCGGCGCCGCTGATCTTGGCGCCCATGGCGATCAGGAAGTTCGCCAGGTCGACGACTTCAGGCTCGCGGGCAGCGTTTTGCAGCACGCTGCGGCCCTTGGCAAGGGCGGCGGCCATCATGATGTTTTCGGTACCGGTCACGCTGACGGTGTCGAAGAAGAAATGCGCGCCACGCAGGCCGCCTTCAGGCGCCTTGGCCTTGATGTAGCCGCCTTCGACGTCGATCACCGCGCCCATGGCTTCGAGGCCACGGATGTGCAGGTCCACCGGACGCGAACCGATGGCGCAACCGCCAGGCAAGGCGACTTCGGCTTCACCGAAACGAGCGACCATCGGGCCGAGTACCAGGATCGACGCACGCATGGTCTTCACCAGTTCGTACGGCGCGATCAGGGTCTTGATGGTGCGCGGGTCGATTTCGACGCTGAGCTTCTCGTCGATCACAGGCTCGATGCCCATGCGACCGAACAGCTCGATCATCGTGGTGATGTCGTGCAGGTGCGGCAGGTTGGCCACAGTCACCGGGCCATCGCACAGCAGCGTCGCGGCCAGGATCGGCAGGGCGGAGTTCTTTGCCCCGGAAATACGGATTTCGCCATCAAGACGAACGCCGCCGGTAATAATCAGTTTATCCATAAGAATCTCGAGGCCCTTGGGCTCAGGTGCGCTCGGCCCAGGCCGCGCTGCTGAAAAATTTCATCGTGACCGCGTGGATGCTGCCATCGGCGATCCATGGGTTCAAATGGGCATAGATGCTCTGCTGACGCTTCACTGGGCTCAACGCCGCCAGTTCATCGCTGATCACGTTCAACTGAAAGTTGCAGCCTTCGCCTTCAACTTCCACCTGCGTACCAGGCAGCTTTCCTTCAAGGAAGCTCTTCACTTCTACAGCCTGCATGCTCAACCTCAATCGGCGCCCTGTGCGCACGGGTCGCACATCATACAAAAAAGCCCCGCGCCTGCGAACCCCGCGAAGCAGGACTCTGACAGGGGGCTCTTCCAGCGATGTGGGTCAGGGATGCGCCAACAGCTCGGTCAATTCGCTGACCTGGGCTATTTCGCGCATGTCTTCGGGCATCCCGCGGATGCTCCACGTCTTGCCGGCGGCCCTGGCGTCGCGCATGAAGCACAGCAGCAGCGACAGGCCGACGCTGCTGGACTTCTGCACGCCCGAACAGTCGATAACCAGCTCCGCAGTCTTCGCGGACTTGATCAGCGCCTGGCCCTGCTTGCGCAATCCAGGGCCGGTACGGTAATCCAGCACGCCGCTGAGCAGCAGCACGCCGGCCTCGCCCAGGCGAATGGCCGATTCACTCACCGGCTCATTCATTGTTGCTGCTTCTCTTGGGCGTCTTCGGCAACTTCCTTGGCCTTGGCGACTTCACCGGCCCAACCGTTGATGGTCTTGTCCAGGTCATTGCCATTACGCTGCATCGCATCGGCGAACTGGTCACGGAACAACTTGCCGATGTTGATGCCGTTGATGATCACGTTGCGTACGTTCCACTCGCCGTTGATTTTCTCGAGCGTGTAGGAAACCGGGTAAACGGCGCCATTGTTACCCTTGACCGTCATGCCGACGCTGGTGCGCTCGCCTGACTCATCCTTGGCCGGGTCGACCGTGATCCCCTGGTTGTTGTACTCGAGCAAGGCGTTGCCATAGAACTGGAACAGGCTGCGCTTGAAGTTTTCCTGGAAGCGGGTCATCTGCGCGGGCGTAGCCTTGCGCGAATACTTGACGGTCATGATGCTCTTGGAAATACCGTCGGCATCCACCACCGGCCCGACGATACGATTCAAGGACTCGTAGAATGCGCCCGGGTCCTGCTTGTACTTTTCCTTGTTCGCCGACAGATCGGCCAACAGTTGGTCGGTGGTCGTCTTGATGATGTCGTGCGCCGAAGGCGCCGCCACGGCGTTGCCCATCAGCGGCAGCGCCGCCAGCAGGACCAGCAGGCTGCGTCGCAGGATAGAGATCATTCAAAAGCTCCTCATTTGGCGTCTTTGCTAACGGTATTGAGCAGGAATTTACCGATCAGGTCCTCAAGCACCAGCGACGACTGCGTGTCGTGAATGGTCCCGCCATCCTTGAGCAGGGAGTCTTCCCCGCCCACGCTGATACCGATGTATTTCTCACCCAACAGCCCAGCCGTGAGGATAGATGCAGTGGAGTCAGTCGGCAGGTTATCCACGCGCTTTTCCAGCTGCAGCGTCACCCGACCGGTGAAACTGTCGCGATCCAGATCGATTGCCGTGACCTTGCCGATGGTCACACCGGCCATGGTCACCTTGGCTCTGACAGTCAAACCGGCGATATTGTCAAAATAAGCATAAAGTTTATAAGTATCGGTGCTTGCGGTCGGCGCCAGTCCACTGACCCGCAGGGCCAGCAACAGCAAAGCCAGGATGCCAGCCAGCAGGAAAAGGCCGACACCGATTTCCAGGGTGCGGTTTTGCATCAGAAATCTCCAAACATCAAGGCGGTCAGAATAAAGTCAAGGCCCAGGACGGCCAACGAGGCGTATACCACGGTCTTGGTTGTGGCACGGCTGATCCCCTCTGACGTGGGCTCACAGTCATAACCTTGAAACACGGCGATCCAGGTCACCACGAAAGCGAATACGGCACTCTTGATCACACCGTTGAGCACATCGTCGAGAAAATCGACGCTGTTCTGCATGTTGGCCCAGTAGGAGCCTTCATAGACCCCCAGCCAATCGACGGCAACCCATGAGCCGCCCCAGATCCCTACGACACTGAAGATCATTGCCAGCACCGGCAGGGAAATGAAGCCGGCCCACAAGCGTGGGGCAATGATGTACTTGAGCGGGTCGACCCCGATCATTTCCAGGCTCGACAACTGTTCGGTGGACTTCATGTTACCGATCTCGGCCGTCAACGCCGAACCGGCGCGCCCGGCAAACAGCAGCGCCGTGACCACGGGGCCGAGCTCACGCAGCAAGGTCAGCGCAACCATCTGCCCGACCGCCTGCTCCGAACCGTAGCTGGACAATATGCTGAAGCC
This sequence comes from Pseudomonas sp. R3-56, assembly GCF_051132075.1. NCBI lineage: Bacteria > Pseudomonadati > Pseudomonadota > Gammaproteobacteria > Pseudomonadales > Pseudomonadaceae > Pseudomonas > Pseudomonas sp. R3-56. The sequence goes on from NZ_CP071657.1 coordinate 5,192,097, forward strand.
CTGGAGCGCCAGGACCATGCCGATGAAAATCCCCGAGACGACGATGATCACCAGGGACATCACCCCCACCGAATGCAGTTGCTTGACCAGCAGGCCAAAACCGCCGCCGGTCGAGTTGCGACCGAGCAAGGCATGCATCAGGAACAGCGAGGAACGCCCCAGCACGGCCACCACGTCGATGCCGGAGCGACCGAACAGGCGGACTCTTTCTATCAATGACTTCTTGCGCATCAGCGCGTCCCCAGCAGATCGGTACGGTAATCCGTGGCCGGAAAATGGAACGCCACCGGGCCGTCCGGATCACCTTTCATGAATTGGCGAATACGCGGGTTGTCCGATTCCTTCAGCTCCTGGGGCGTGCCCTGCCCCAGCACCTGGCCATCGCCGACCACATAGATGTAGTCAGCGATGCTCGCGGTTTCGGCCAGATCGTGGGACACCACGATACTGGTGATGCCCAACGCATCGTTGAGCAAGCGGATCAGGCGCACCAGCACGCCCATGGCGATAGGGTCCTGCCCGACGAAGGGCTCGTCGTACATGAGTATCCGCGGATCGAGGGCAATCGCCCGAGCCAACGCGACCCGACGCTTCATGCCACCGGACAGTTCGTCCGGCATCAGCTCCAGGGCACCGCGCAGCCCGACTGCCTGCAATTTGAGCAGGACAATATCGCGGATCATCTCTTCCGGCAGCTCCGTATGGACCCGCAGGGGAAACGCCACGTTTTCGAACACGTCCAGATCGGTAAACAGCGCACCGCTCTGGAACAGCACGCCCATATGCTTGCGCGCGTCGAACAGATCGCTGCGCGACAATTCTGGAAGATTCTGGCCATTGACCCAGACTTCGCCGGCGCTGGGGCGCAATTGTGCCCCCATCAGGCGCAGCAGCGTAGTCTTGCCGCAGCCGGAGGGCCCCATGATACCGGTCACCTTGCCGCGCGGGATGCGAATATCGATGTCATTAAAAATGCTGCGCGTCCCTCGCTTGAAGGACAGCCCCTTCAGCTCGACCGCGTAGGCGTTGTCGGCACTCATCTAAACTCCTTGCGATGCAGCCTCATATTCGGATGTCCCGGCCAGCCGACAAACGCCGGTAACGCCGGGCACACGAACCGGCGGCGAACTATATCACTGCAACGGCCAAGCGCCCAAGGCCGGCGCCCGCCCGTTAAGCCTCGCTTGAAGTAAAGCGTCACATTTCATGTCAGGCCGTGGGGCTACCCGAACAAAGCACGACGAACTAACGTGAGGGAATCGTTCATTGCCGGTATAATCGCCGCCTTTTCATCGGGCTATACGATTTCGACATGAGACAATCCAGCGAACTGATTCAATCGGCACAACGTACCCTCCGCCTCGAACTCGAAGCCGTGCAAGGTTTGCTGGCTCATATCGATGCTGATTTCGTACGGGCCTGCGAGATGATTCTGTCCAGCAAGGGCCGCGTGGTGGTGGTAGGCATGGGCAAATCCGGGCACATCGGCAACAAGATTGCCGCGACCCTGGCCAGCACCGGCACCCCGGCGTTTTTTGTCCATCCTGCCGAAGCCAGCCACGGTGACATGGGCATGATCACTCGGGACGACATCATCCTGGCATTGTCGAACTCCGGCTCCACCAATGAAATCGTTACCCTGCTGCCGTTGATCAAGCGCCTGGGCATCCAGTTGATCAGTCTCACCGGCAATCCCGACTCGCCGCTGGCAAAGGCCGCAGAGGTAAACCTCAACGTGCATGTCGAACACGAAGCCTGCCCGCTGAACCTGGCCCCCACTTCTTCCACCACGGCGGCGCTGGTCATGGGCGACGCCCTGGCCGTGGCCTTGCTGGAAGCCAGGGGCTTTACCGCCGAGGATTTCGCTTTCTCCCACCCCGGTGGCGCCCTGGGCCGCCGGCTGCTGCTCAAGGTCGAGAACGTGATGCACGCGGGGGAAGCATTGCCGCAGATACAACGTGGCACGCTGCTCAAGGACGCCCTCATGGAAATGACCCGCAAGGGGCTGGGCATGACCGTTATCCTGGAGGCGGACGGCAAGCTCGCCGGAATCTTCACCGACGGCGACCTGCGTCGCACCCTGGATCGCACCGTCGATATCCATAGCACGACCATCGACGAGGTCATGACCCCCCACGGCAAGACGGCCCGGGCCGAGATGCTGGCCGCCGAAGCCTTGAAGATCATGGAAGACCACAAGATCAGCGCCCTGGTGGTGGTCGACGACGAAGACCGCCCGGTGGGCGCCCTGAATATGCACGACTTGCTGCGTGCGGGAGTCATGTAATGAGCACAGACCTGTTGCAACGCGGCAAAGCAATCAAACTGGCAGTGTTCGACGTGGATGGTGTGCTGACCGATGGCCGCCTGTATTTCCTCGAAGACGGCAGCGAATTCAAGACGTTCAACACCCTTGATGGCCAGGGCATCAAGATGCTGATGGCCACCGGCGTGCAGACCGCTATCATCAGTGGCCGCAAGACCCCGGTGGTCGAACGGCGAGCGAAGAACCTCGGCATCCCGCACCTTTATCAGGGCCGCGAAGACAAATTGGTGGTGCTGGATGAACTCCTCGGCCAACTCAATCTAAGCTATGAGCAGGTCGCCTACCTCGGTGACGACCTGCCAGACCTTCCGGTGATCCGCCGTGTCGGCCTGGGCATGGCCGTGGCCAACGCGGCAGCCTTCGTACGCGAGCACGCCCATGGCGTTACCACGGCGAGGGGCGGCGAAGGCGCGGCCCGCGAATTCTGTGAACTGATCCTGCGTGCCCAGGGCCACCTCGAAGCGGCCAACGCCGCGTACCTGTGAGCCACCTATGCTGAGCAAGAAAATTCGCACCATCCTGGTGTTCGGCTGTATCGCCGCGATCTTCGCGGCGGTGGGCTACTGGAACATCAGCCCGGAACGCTTCCTCGACCAGCCCGCGGTCCAGGCGCCGGAGAACGATATCGACTGGTACGCGACCAACACGCACACCTTGCAGTACCTGCCTGACGGCAAGGTGCAGTATGAGATGACCTCGGACAAGGTCGATCACGTAAAGACCAGCGACATCACGCTGGTCACCAAGCCGGATCTGAACATGTTCCGCGGCACGGAGTTTCCGTGGCACGTACAAAGCGAGCGTGCCGAGGTCAATCCCGGCGGCACCGAGGTGGAACTGATCGACTCGGTACGCGTGGCCCGAACCGATGAGAAGAACCGTACGACCATCATTACCAGTACCCGTATGACAGTCTTCCCGCAGCGCCAATATGCGCAGACCGAGCAACCCGTTAGAATCGACGGCGCCGGCGGCGTGTCGACCGGCACGGGAATGAAGGCCTATTTGAAGGAAAGCAGGATACACCTGCTATCGAACGTAAGAGGACAGTATGAAGCTCGCTAAAACCCTCCCTATTTTGCTCAGTCTGGGCGCAGCACTGGGAAGCGCGAGCGCCTGGGCCCTCCCCACCGACCGCGACCAGCCTATCCGCATCCAGGCCGACGACGCGCAACTGGACGACAAGAACGGCGTCGCCACTTATAAAGGTGACGTGATCATCACCCAGGGTTCGATGAAGGTCACCGGCAACACCGTGACCATCACCCGCACCCAGTCCGGCGACATCGACGTGGTTACCTCGGTAGGCAACCTGGCCTACTTCGAGCAAATGCAGACCGCGGGCGACACCAAGCCGGTCCAGGGTTATGGCGTCACCATCCAGTACCACGCCTCCCAAGACCGCGTCGTATTGATCGACCGCGCCAAGGTTGTCGACAAGGACAACAACGTGACCCAAGGCGAGAAAATCGTCTACGACACCAACAAGAAACTCGCCAGCGCCGGTCGCGCCACAGGCAGCAAGGTCACCGAATCGCGCCCACGCATCGACATGGTGATCCAACCGAAAAAGAAAACCGACGAGCAGAAGGCCCAGTAATGGCAACTCTGAAAGCTCAGCATCTGGCCAAGAGCTACAAGAACCGCCAAGTCGTGCGTGATGTCAGCCTGTCCATCGAAAGCGGCCAGATCGTTGGTCTGCTCGGCCCTAATGGCGCGGGCAAGACCACCTGTTTCTACATGATTGTCGGCCTGGTGCAGGCCGACCAGGGTCGCGTACTGATCGATGACCTGGACGTCAGCCACCGGCCGATGCATGGCCGGGCAAAGGCTGGCATTGGCTACCTGCCACAAGAGGCGTCGATCTTTCGCAAGTTGTCGGTAGCCGACAACATCATGGCGATCCTGGAAACCCGCCAGGAGCTCGACAAGGCCGGCCGTCGCCAGGAGCTGGAAAGCCTGCTGCAGGAGTTCCATATCAGCCACATTCGCGACAACCTGGGCATGAGCCTTTCCGGTGGCGAACGTCGCCGCGTGGAGATCGCCCGTGCCCTGGCCACCGCGCCGAAATTCATTCTGCTGGATGAGCCGTTTGCCGGCGTGGACCCGATTTCGGTGGGCGACATCAAGCAGATCATCCATCACCTCAAGGCCAAGGGAATCGGCGTGCTGATCACCGACCACAACGTGCGCGAGACGCTGGATATCTGTGAAACCGCCTACATCGTCAACGATGGCCAGCTGATCGCCGAGGGCGACTCCGCCACCATCCTGGCCAACGAACTGGTCAAGGAAGTATACCTGGGCCATGAGTTCCGCCTTTAAGCCGAAGGTGGCCTGGCGGATGCCCGGGCGCCCTCAATTAATTGAGATAGCCCCCTAGGCAAACACTTCAGTTTCAGGCATATAATTTGCTTAAGTTTGGCGCTTCGGCGCCCTGTAGTGGATGGCGCATGTGCGCCGGCGAATAAGGTGTTAAGCCCCAGCCATGAAACCATCGCTAGTCTTGAGAATGGGCCAGCAGCTGACGATGACACCGCAGCTGCAACAGGCTATCCGCCTACTCCAATTGTCGACCCTGGACCTGCAACAGGAAATCCAGGAGGCGCTGGAGTCCAATCCGATGCTCGAACGCCAGGAAGAAGGCGACGACTTCGACAATACCGACCCACTGGCCGACAACATCGAGCAGAAAACCACCCCGGAGGTCCCGGAACCGTCCTATCAGGAAGCCGCCCCGACGGTAGATAACCTCGACGATGGCGAATGGAGCGAACGCATTCCCAATGACCTGCCCGTGGACACGGCGTGGGAAGACGTCTACCAGACCAGCGCCAGCAGCCTGCCAGGCGGTGACGACGACGAGTGGGACTTCACCACTCGCACCTCTGCTGGCGAAAGCCTGCAAAGCCATCTGCTGTGGCAACTGAACCTGGCGCCGATGTCGGATACCGACCGTCTGATCGCGGTGACGTTGATCGATTGCATCAACAACCAGGGCTACTTGGACGAGACCCTCGAAGAAATCCTCGAAGCCTTTGACCCGGAGCTCGATATCGAGCTGGACGAGATCGAAGCTGTCCTGCATCGCATCCAGCAATTCGAACCCGCCGGCATTGGCGCTCGCAACCTAGGCGAATGCCTGCTGCTGCAATTGCGCCAGCTGTCCGCCAAGACGCCATGGCTGGCCGAAGCCAAGCGCCTGGTCACCGATTACATCGACCTGTTGGGCGGCCGCGACTACAGCCAGCTGATGCGCCGGATGAAGCTCAAGGAAGATGAGCTGCGCCAGGTCATCGAGCTGGTGCAAAGCCTGAATCCGCGCCCCGGCTCGCAAATCGAATCCACCGAGCCCGAGTATGTCGTCCCCGATGTGATCGTGCGCAAACACAACGATCGCTGGCTGGTGGAGCTGAACCAGGAATCGGTTCCCAAGCTGCGGGTCAATGCCCAATACGCCGGTTTCGTGAAGCGCGCCGACACCAGCGCCGACAATACCTTCATGCGCAATCAGTTGCAGGAGGCGCGCTGGTTCATCAAGAGCCTGCAAAGCCGCAACGAAACCCTGATGAAAGTCGCCACCCAGATCGTCGAGCATCAGCGCGGCTTCCTGGAGTACGGTGACGAAGCGATGAAACCGTTGGTCTTGCATGACATCGCCGAGGCGGTGGGCATGCACGAGTCGACGATTTCGAGGGTGACTACCCAGAAATTCATGCATACCCCAAGGGGCATCTATGAATTGAAATACTTTTTCTCCAGCCACGTCAGTACCTCCGAAGGCGGTGAATGCTCGTCCACGGCCATCCGCGCGATCATTAAAAAACTGGTCGCTGCGGAAAATCAGAAAAAGCCGTTGAGTGACAGCAAGATCGCTGGTTTACTGGAGGCACAAGGCATTCAGGTGGCCCGCCGTACCGTCGCCAAATACCGCGAATCCCTGGGAATCGCGCCTTCGAGCGAACGCAAGCGGTTGATGTAACAGGCCACGCCACAGCGTTCCAGTGGCAGGTATTTCTACCTGCCGCTTTATGCACTGGCAACGAAGGAGAAGCTGTATGCAAGTCAACATCAGTGGACACCAACTGGAAGTGACCGAACCCCTGCGCACCTACATCGGCGAAAAGCTCGACCGATTGGAAAGGCATTTCGACAAGATCACCAATGTGCAAGTCACGATGAACGTCGAGAAGCTGCTGCAGAAAATCGAAGCCACGCTGCATATCCCCGGCGGAGAAGTGGTTGCCAACGCAGAGCATTCAGACATGTATGCCGCGATTGACCTGCTGACCGACAAGCTGGATCGCCAACTCAAAAAGCATAAGGAAAAGACCCAGAGCCTCCTCCAGGGCGCAACCGGTCGTTAACCCCCCCAATCCATGATCCGACTAGAATCCATCCTGACCCCCGGCCGTTCCCAGGTGAACGCGCCGGGTGGCAGTAAAAAGAAAGCCCTCGAACAAATCGCCAACCTGATCCACCGCGAAGTACCGGATCTGGAAATGCAGGACGTTTTCGAGGCGCTGGTTGCCCGTGAGAAACTCGGCTCCACCGGTTTTGGCAACGGCATCGCCATTCCCCATTGCCGCCTCAAGGGTTGTTCCGCGCCGATCAGTGCGCTGCTACACCTTGAAGCCCCCATCGATTTCGACGCCATCGACGGCGCCCCGGTCGACCTGCTGTTCGTATTGCTGGTCCCGGAAGCGGCGACCGATGCGCACCTCGAGCTGCTGCGCCAGATCGCCAGCATGCTCGACCGCAAGGAAGTACGCGAAAAACTGCGCAGCGCCCCGAGCAACGAAGCCTTGTATCAGGTAGTCCTGGACGAGCAGAACGGTCATTAAACATGCGCATGATCATCGTCAGTGGCCGCTCCGGCTCCGGTAAAAGCACGGCCCTTAACGTTCTTGAGGACAGTGGCTACTATTGCATCGACAATTTGCCAGCCGGCCTGCTCCCACAACTGGCCGAGCGCGCCTTGATCCACACCGAGCTGGCGCAACCGCTGGTCGCCGTCTCGATCGACGCGCGTAACCTGCCGAGCCATTTGTCGCGATTTCCGGCATTGCTTGAAGAAGTGCGCAGCCGGCACATCCAATGCGACGTGTTGTACCTCGACGCTGACGAAGAAACCCTGCTCAAGCGCTTCTCGGAAACCCGTCGACGCCACCCGTTGAGCAACGCCAGCCGCTCCCTGGCTGAAGCGATCCATGACGAGAGCCAACTGCTGGGGCCGATTGCCGACCTGGCGGACCTGAAGGTCAACACCACCAACTTGAACCTGTATCAGTTGCGCGACACCATCAAGTTGCGCCTGCTGAACCAGCCGGAACCGGGTACGGCGTTCCTGGTGGAGTCGTTCGGCTTCAAGCGTGGCATGCCGGTGGATGCCGACCTGGTATTTGATGTCCGCTGCCTGCCCAACCCTTACTGGAAACCCGAACTGCGCGAGCAGTCCGGGCTTGACCAGTCGGTGATCGACTACCTGGCTGCCCAGCCGGATGTCGAGGAAATGTACCAGGATATCTCCAGCTACCTGCTCAAGTGGCTACCGCGTTTTGCCGCCAGCAATCGTGCCTATGTCACGATTGCCATCGGCTGCACCGGCGGTCATCACCGTTCCGTGTACCTGACCGAACGCCTGGGTCAGCTCCTGCAAAAATCCCTGAAGAATGTCCAGGTTCGCCACCGCGACCTCAGCTAAAGGATTCACATCGCGATGCCTGCTCGGGAAATTGAAATCATCAACAAGCTGGGTTTGCATGCCCGTGCATCGGCGAAATTTGTAGGTGTCGCCGGCAAGTTTCCAGAAACCACGATCAGGGTCGGGCGCACGCCGGAGGCAACAGTCGACGGTAAGAGCATCATGGCGATGATGATGCTGGCTGCGGGTAAAGGCACCAAGATCCACCTGAGTACCGAAGGTGAACAGGCGCAGGAAGCCATGGATGCGCTGGTGGCACTGATCAACAACTATTTCGACGAAGGCGAGTAATCAGGCACTGCTGACTTGCCGGTGGTGAGGGAGCAAGCTCCCTCACCACAAAAGCTCATCCACTTGCAGATTTGCATCACCCCAACGCCGTATCCATCACCATCATCAAGCAGAACCCAAGCAAGAGCCCCAGGCTCGCCAGTTTTTCATGCCCATTGCGACGCGACTCGGGGATGACCTCATGGGTCACCACTAACAGCATCGCTCCAGCGGCCAGCGCCAGCCCCAACGGCAACAGCACCTCGGCCAACGTCACCAGCCAGGCACAGAGCAATGCGAACACCGGCTCGACCAGCCCTGACGCTGCGCCAATCAGGAACGCCTTGACCCGCGACATCCCCGCCGCGGCCAGCACCAGCGCAATCACCAGCCCTTCCGGCACATCCTGCAAAGCGATGCCCATCGCCAGGCTATCGGCATCCGCCATGCCGCCGCCCGCCGAAACGCCCACCGCCATGCCTTCCGGGATGTTGTGGGCGATGATGGCGAACACGAACAACCAGATCCGCGGCGCAATAACCGGTCGTCCTGGGGTCGCAACCAGTCGTTCAGGGCTGGCAGAGACCTTGCGGTCAACCAGGTACAGTCCGAACGCCCCCGACAGGATGCCGAAACAGATGAGCCCGCTGGCCGCCCAAGGCGTGAAGCCCAACTGCTCGGCTGCGGCAATGCCCGGCACGATGAGCGAAAACGCGGTGGCGGCGAGCATCACCCCGGCCCCGAAGCCCAGCAGCGAGTCGCTCATGGCCTGAGGCATGCGCCGTATCACCAGCACCGGCACCGCGCCCAACGCCGTACCCAAGGCGCAAAGCCCACCGCCCTGGAGCGCACGCAACATTTTTGGCTCAAGCTCCAGCCACGCCAGCCCTTGGGCCACCAACAATGTCATGCCGGCCAACAGCAACAGCGAGCCCAAGGCATAGCGGAACATTCGCCCGCCGCCTATCGCCAGAGTTTCAGTGTCCATAGTCAGCCTTGGGTTGTTTATAAGAACTCAAGCAAGCGCAGCCTGGTAGCGCCGGGCGACTTCTGGCCAATTGATCACGTTGTAGAACGCGTTGATGTATTCCGGACGGCGGTTTTGATACAGCAGGTAATAGGCATGCTCCCAGACGTCCAGGCCCAGGATCGGCGTGTTGCCGCCCATCAGCGGGCTGTCCTGGTTGCCGCTGCTTTCCACCACCAGAGTCTTTTGCGGGGTCACACTCAACCAGGCCCAGCCGCTGCCGAAGCGGGTCAGTGCCGCTTTCGTGAAGGCTTCCTTGAACTGATCGAGACCGCCCAACTGCGCGTCTATCGCCGCTGCCAGCGCACCGTCCGGCTGGCCGCCACCGTGGGGCGTCATCACTCCCCAGAACAGCGAGTGGTTCGCATGACCACCGCCCTGGTTGATCACCGCGGCTCGTAGCGCCTGCGGTAATTGCTCCACGCTGGCCACCAGTTTTTCGATGGGCCAATCGGCATATTCAGTGCCATCCACCGCCGCGTTGAGGTTGTTGATGTAAGTCTGGTGATGCTTGGTGTAGTGAATCTCCATGGTCTGCGCATCGATGTGCGGTTCCAAGGCGTCGTAAGCGTAAGGCAATGCAGGCAAGGTGAAAGCCATCTCAGTGGACTCCGTAATGATGAGGGACGTGGCTGTGCCGGGACGAAACGGCAGCGTTGTGCAGCAGGCGCTGAGTGCGTGGGTACTCGCCATGCTCGCTGATGAAATTCAGCAGTTCGACGTAGGTCCTGTGGCTTTGGCGCATCGCGGCGGCACGCAGGGCCGGCGCCAGGCGTTCGTCCTGCATGGTCTGCAATAACCGTTGGTGAATCGCGCAGAGGTACTCGGCGCTCTCCTCCGGCTGGTTCAGGCGCAAGTGCAGATCCGCCAGGTTGTGATGCGACACGACACAGGCGGCCACGGCTTCGTCGGCATCCGCCCAACGCTCGAACAACACCTGCGCCAGGGCCAGGGCCTGCAGGTAGGCTTCGCGGGCATCCACCCACTCGCCCTGCAGGAAATGGTGATTGGCCCGTTCGATCGTACGTTTCCAATGCTCCATGATGAGTCCTCCACACAAGTGTCGGGGTTACACACCACCGGCGGTGAGCTTTTCCGGGTCCAGCAGGATCTCCAGTTCGGCGCGCGACAGGTCGGTGTGTTCCAAGGCGACATCGATCACCGGGCGACCTTGCTGATAAGCCTTCTTGGCTATTTCAGCGGCCTTCTGGTAACCAATGATCGGATTCAGTGCCGTGACCAGGATAGGATTGCGCGACAGCGCTTCCTTGAGCCTGGCTTCGTTGACCTTGAACGTGGCGATGGCCTTGTCCGCCAGCAATCGGCTGGCGGTGGACATCAGGGCGATGCTGCTCAGCAGGTTCTGGGCGATGATCGGCAGCATCACGTTGAGTTCGAAATTGCCCGACTGGCCGGCGATGGTAATCACCGTGTCGTTGCCGATGACCTGGGCCGCGACCATGGCGGTGGCTTCGGGAATGACCGGATTGACCTTGCCGGGCATGATCGAGGAGCCCGGCTGCAGGCCTTCGAGCTCGATCTCGCCCAGGCCGGCCAGCGGCCCTGAGTTCATCCAGCGCAGGTCGTTGGCGATTTTCATCAGCGACACGGCGGTAGTCTTGAGCTGCCCGGAAACCGCCACGGCAGTGTCCTGGGAGCCGATCAGCGCGAACAGGTTCTTGCCCGGGGTGAATTGCACCTGGGTCAGTTGCGTCAGCTGCTGGCTGAACAATTCGGCGAAGCGTGGATGGGCATTAACGCCGGTGCCAACCGCCGTACCGCCCTGGGCCAGGGACTGCAGGCTCGGCAACAGATCCTGCAAGTGGCCGATGTTGGCCTTGAGCTGTTGCGCCCAACCGTCGAGCACCTGGCTCAAGCGCACCGGCATGGCATCCATCAGGTGGGTGCGGCCAGTCTTTATGAAGGGGTGGACTTCTTCGGCCTTGCGTTCGATCACCTGGACCAGGTGCAACAGCGCCGGCAGCAATTGCTCGTGCAGGGCCAGCGCGGCGCTGACATGAATACTGGTGGGGATGATGTCGTTGCTGCTCTGGCCACAATTGACGTGGTCATTCGGGTTGACCACCTCTCCCAGCAAGCGGCTGGCAAGCGTGGCAATCACTTCGTTGGCGTTCATGTTGGAACTGGTGCCGGAGCCGGTCTGGAAGATATCCACCGGGAAATGCGCCATGAAGTCGCCTTCGAGCAGGCCCTGGGCCGCATCGACGATGGCTTTGCCCTGGGCGACGCTGATTTGCTCCAACTCGACATTGGCTCGTGCGGCGGCGGCCTTGGCCAGGATCAGGGCACGAATGAACTGCGCCGGCATGCGCTGGCCGCTGACCGGAAAATTATCCACCGCGCGCTGGGTCTGCGCGCCATAGAGTGCGTCCACGGGGACCTGAAGTTCACCCATGCTGTCGCGTTCGATACGGGTATTACTCATCGGGAAATCCTTGCTCCAGTTCAATAAGAGAAATCGACGGCTCCAGCGCGCAGGTAGCCAGCGCCCAGGCATGGCTTTGCCAACGCTTGAGGCGGCAGCGGCAAAGCGCCTGCCGCTCAAGTTCACGCAACGGGCGCCAGGCTTGATCCAGGCAGAGGTTGCGCCAGTGCCAGGGCAGCGCGACATCCGAAGCGGTGTCGAGCAACAGCCGGAAGGCAGTTTCGCTAATCATCCACGGCGACGTGGCGGTGCAGCAGGCCAGGTAGCGCCCCTCGGCCAGGTAGTGTTCGATCAGCCGCGGCTCGTCCGGGCTCATCGCGCAGCGGATCTGGCGACTCATCCAGCGCCAGTTTTCAAGGTAGGGTTGTTCGTGCAGGGCAAGACTCATGACCGGGGCTCATTCGGCGAATGAGATTCATTATTAGATGATAATAAGAACCAACACAACAGCAAGATAGCACTCACCGTCGTGGCGAGGGAGCTTGCTCCCGCTGGGTCGCGCAGCGGCCCCAGGATTTTGCGGTCGCTGCGCAACCGAGCGGGAGCAAGCTCCCTCGCCACAAAAGCTCTCTTGTCTCGGGTCTCCGCGGGTACAAAAAAGGCGCGTCATCCCAACGGATGACGCGCCTTTTTTGATGCGATGAGTTTCAGCTACCCGCCACCATCATTCGCTCGATCAGCACCGAGCCGGTGCGGATGTTGCTGCGCAGCTCCAAGTCGCTGCCCACCGCCACGATCTGCTTGAACATATCGCGCATGTTGCCAGCAATGGTGACTTCCTGGACCGGGAACTGGATCTCGCCATTTTCGACCCAGAACCCCGCCGCGCCACGGGAATAATCGCCGGTCACCATGTTCAAGCCATGCCCCATCAGCTCGGTGACCAACAACCCACGCCCCATGCGCCGCAGCAGCGCTGCCTGGTCTTCCTCGCCATGAGTGACGAACAGGTTGTGCACGCCACCGGCGTTAGCGGTGCTCGGCATGCCCAATTTGCGACCCGAATAGGTGCCGAGGATGTACGAAACCAGCTCGCCGTTTTCCACGAACGGCTTGGCATAGGTGGCCAGGCCATCCCCGTCGAAAGCCGAACTGCCCATGGCCTGCATCAGGTGCGGACGCTCGTCGATGGTCATCCACTCAGGAAACAGTTTCTGGCCCAGCGCGCCTTCGAGGAACGAGGATTTGCGGTACAGGTTGCCGCCGGACACCGCTGACAGGAAGCTGCCGAACAAGCCACCGGCCAACTCGGCGGAGAACAGCACCGGCACCTCACAGGTCGGCACAGGCCGCGCGCCCAGGCGACTGGCGGCCCGTTGCGCAGCCTTCTGGCCGATGCTCACCGGGTCCGCCAGCAATGTGCCCTGGCGACTCACGTCGTACCAGTAGTCGCGCTGCATCTGCCCGTCGGCCTCGGCGATCATCACGCAGCTGAGGCTGTGACGCGTCGATGCGTACCCGCCGATGAAACCATGGCTGTTGCCATAGACGCGGCATCCCTGGTGGGTATTGAGCGTAGTGCCGTCGGCATTCTTGATCCGGCTGTCGGCGTCGAATGCTGCCGCTTCGCAGCGCAGTGCCTGCTCGATGGCCTGCTCGGGCGTGATGTCCCAGGCGTGGAACAGATCGAAGTCCTTGAGCTCCTTGCACATCAGCGCGGCATCGGCCAGGCCGGAGGCTTCGTCTTCCGACGTATGCTGGGCAATCGCCAGTGCAGCGGCAACTGTTTCGCGAATGGCGTCAGGGCCGCTGGCCGAGGTGCTGGCCGACCCCTTGCGCTGTCCCACGTAAAGGGTGATGCCAAAGCCCTGGTCGCGATTGAACTCGACGGTCTCCACTTCGCGTTGGCGCACCGACGTCGACAGCCCCTGCTCCAGCGACACCGCCACTTCGCACGCGCTGGCGCCCTGTCGCCTGGCTTCGGCGAGGATCTGCTCGACCTGTTCCTGCAGTGCCGGCAATGCTTGCGGGCCGACGCTTTGAACTGCACTCATGGTGTTCTCCACTCAAATTCTGCTTTCGGTAATGGCCATCGAGCGACCGGGCCGGACAAGCGGCCCCCGACTGGTTATCATGGCGGCGTTTCTTTGCGGACTGCCACCATGGTTGATTCTTACGACGACTCCCTCTACGAGGGTGAAAAAAGCAAATCCCAGGTCAAACGCGAGCTGCATGCTCTGGTTGACCTCGGCGAGCGCCTGACAACACTCAAGCCTGACTTGCTGGCCAAACTGCCCTTGACCGACGCCTTGCGCCGGGCCCTGGCCGATGCGCCCAAGCACACCGCGAATATCGCGCGTAAACGGCACCTGCAATTCATCGGCAAGCTGATGCGCGACCAGGACACTGACGCCATCCTGGTTCTGCTCGACCAGCTCGATGCCTCCACCCGGCAGTACAACGAGCGTTTCCACAACCTGGAACGCTGGCGTGATCGCCTGATCGCAGGCGATGACGGCACTCTGGAAAAATTCGTCATCGACTACCCGGACGCCGATCGCCAGCAACTGCGCTCGCTGATCCGTCAGGCCCAGCACGAACTGGCGCAGAACAAGCCGCCGGCGTCGAGCCGTAAAATCTTCAAGTACATCCGTGAGCTGGACGAGACTCAACGCGGCCTGCGCTGATCGTAACAGCTTGACTCCTCTGCAAGAGGCGGCAGTTACCGTGGAGAGGGAGCTTGCTCCCGCTCGGTTGCGTAGCAACCGCATTGGGGCTACTGCGTAGCCCGGCGGGAGCAAGCTCCCTCGCCACGATGACGTGCGCACATCCTTGAATATTTTTATGCGCCCGTGCCACCCACGGTAATCGCATCGATCTTCAGGGTCGGTTGACCGACGCCTACCGGCACCGACTGACCGTCCTTGCCACACGTGCCCACGCCGCTGTCCAGCGCCAGGTCGTTACCGACCATCGACACTTTGCTCATCGCCTCCGGCCCGTTGCCGATCAACGTCGCGCCCTTGACCGGTGCGGTGATCTTGCCGTCTTCGATCAGGTAGGCCTCGCTGGTGGAAAACACGAACTTGCCGCTGGTGATGTCCACCTGGCCGCCGCCGAGATTGGCGCAGTAGATGCCTTTCTTCACCGACGCGATGATTTCCGCCGGATCACTCTGGCCGCCGAGCATGTAGGTGTTGGTCATGCGCGGCATGGGCAGGTGCGCGTAAGACTCGCGGCGACCGTTGCCGGTGCGGGCCACGCCCATGAGGCGGGCATTGAGCTTGTCCTGCATGTAGCCCTTGAGCACGCCGTTCTCGATCAGCGTGGTGCATTCGGTCGGGGTGCCTTCGTCGTCGACGCTCAGCGAGCCACGACGCCCGGCGAGCGTGCCGTCGTCGACGATGGTGCAGAGTTTCGAGGCGACCATCTCGCCCATGCGTCCGCTGTAGGCCGAGCTGCCCTTGCGGTTGAAGTCACCTTCCAGGCCATGGCCCACGGCTTCGTGCAGCAGCACGCCGGACCAGCCGGAGCCGAGCACCACCGGCAACGTACCGGCCGGGGCCGGGATGGCCTCCAGGTTCACCAGCGCCTGGCGCAGCGCTTCGCGGGCGTAACCCATGGCGCGGTCTTCGCTGAGGAAATAACGATAGTCGGTACGACCGCCACCCCCATGGCCGCCGCGCTCACGACGACCGTTCTGCTCGACGATCACGCTGACGTTGAAGCGCACCAGCGGCCGTACATCCGCCGCCAGGCCACCGTCGGTGGAGGCCACCAGAATCCGCTCCCAGACCCCGGCCATGCTCACCGATACCTGCTGGATACGCGGATCGAGGGCACGCGTGGCGACGTCGATGCGCTTGAGCAGCTCGACCTTTTCGGCGCGGCTCATGACTTCCAGTGGGTTGTCCGGCGCATACAGCTGGGCCACGTCCTGGCTGCTGAACGCCTGGACCGTGCCATTCTGCCCGGCCCGGGAAATCGAGCGAGCCGCACGAGCCGCAGCGCCGAGGGCCTCAAGGGTGATGGCGTTGCTGTAGGCAAACCCGGTCTTTTCGCCGGATTGGGCACGCACGCCCACACCCTGGTCGAGGTTGAAACTGCCTTCCTTGACGATGCCGTCTTCCAGCGACCAGGACTCGGAAATCTGTCCCTGGAAATACAGGTCGGCCGCATCGATGCCCGGACCGGCCAGGTCGCCCAGCACGCCTTGCAGGCTTTCGAGGGTCACGCCGCCGGGGGCTAAAAGGTGTTCACTGACTGAGGACAACAACCCGCTCATATGTTTTACGCCTTGAATTCGTCGTCTTGGACAGGTCGCTGTCGGGCGCCCTGCGAGAAAAAGCGCCGATGGCTCGCCACCGGCATGCGCGCCCGAATGGACGCCTGTTCACTGTCGTCGCGCTCGGCCAGCAGCACGGCCTCGCCTTGATCCTGTTGCGCCAGCACACGCCCCCACGGGTCGACTATCGCGGCATGGCCAAAGGTTTCCCGGGGCCCCGGATGCAACCCACCCTGGGCGGCCGCCAGCACGTAGCACTGGGTTTCGATGGCCCGGGCGCGAATCAGTACGTCCCAATGCGCAGCGCCGGTCACCGCGGTAAACGCCGAAGGCGCGGTAATCAGCTCGGCCCCGGCCGCCCGCAACTCGCTGTAGAGCTCGGGAAAACGCAAGTCGTAGCAGACCGTCAGGCCAACCCGGCCCACCGGTGTGTCGGCAACCACCACGTTGCCTCCATAAGCATAGTCATCGGATTCGCGGTAACGACCGCGATTGTCCGCCACGTCCACGTCGAACAGGTGCAGCTTGTCATAACGCGCGACGATCTCGCCCTGGTCGTCCACCAGCAACGAACATGCATGGGCCTTGGCCTCGGGCTGGCCCACCGGCGGCAACGGCAACGTGCCGGCCACAATCCATAACCTGAGGTCGCGCGCGACCTGTTTCAACCACGGCAGGATCGGACCCTGACCAAAGGCTTCGGCCCGCGCGATATCGGCAACGTCCCGCCGGCCCATGGCCGCAAAGTTTTCCGGCAGCACCGCCAGCCGTGCGCCACCCGCCGCGGCCTGCTCCAGCAACACCCGGGCACGGGCCAGGTTGGCGAGCACATCGCTCTGGCTGACCATTTGAATCACGGCGATTGGCATGGTGCCTCCTTACTATCGAATCTCCCTTGTAGGAGCGAGCCTGCTCGCGAAAGCGCTGGGTCAGTTCACATCACTTGCACTGATCCTATGCCTTCGCGAGCAGGCTCGCTCCCACAAAGGGATTGTCACTACCTGTCAAAACGGTTTGTCGAAAGTGATCTTCGGCTCTTTCCACGGCCCCTTGACGTCGTATCTTACGCTGGCAAAACGCGCCACGCGGTCGCCGATCAGCTTGTCGATCAGAAACAGCGCCCCACCCACCGCCGGTGCACCGACGATCAACGCGGCGATCGGCAGGTTATTGGTGACAGGCAAGGTTACCAGCAGCTTGGCATCGACCCGGTCGGCCACCATGTCCAGCGTTCCGTTGAGTTCCAGGTTGCTCGAAGGTCCGGTCAGGGTGATCGGCTCGCGAGTCACGTACACACCGCTGCTCGCCACCAGCAGGCCCTTGACCCGATCGTAGCTCAGCCCCTTGCCGAACAGATCGGAGAAATCCAGGCGCAAGCGCCGGCCGATGGAGTTGAAGTTCAACAGGCCGAAAACCCGCAAGGCCTGGGCGCTGCCTTCGACTTCGACGAACTGGCCCTTGTTGAGTGACGCATCGAGGCTGCCAGAGAAACGCTTGGTGGCGACCCACGCAGGCGAACCGGGCCAGCGTCCGTCGACGTCCAGATGGAATTCCTGGCTTGTCACGCTAGGCGCAAACCCCCAGCCCTTGAGCACATCGGCGAGGTTCTTGCCCTTGATCCGGCCTTTGTACCAACTGCTGGTGGAACCGGGCAGGCCCTCCCAGGCGCCATTGCCATGCAGGACCATGCCCTTGAGGCCCATGTCCAGGTCATTCAGCGCGATGCCCTTGCCCGTCGGCCGGACTTTCAGCGACCAGGCACCAATGAGATCCGGCCCCTGGAACAACTGGTCGATGGCGATATCCATCGCCGGGATTTTGCTCGGGTCGACCGAGGCCAGCGGGTCCGGGGCGTTTTCGTCGGCCTGGACCGTCGGGTCCGCGGCCGGCAGGCGCACATAGTCGAGGCGGATCCCGATTGGCGCGGCCTTCGCATCCGGCAGGTTGACGCTGCCCTTGGCCTGCTGGCTGTCGAGCCGCAGGGCCCAGGCATCAGCCTTACGGTCCAACTGTACCGAGGCCTGGTCAAGTGTCGTGCCCATGGCGGTGAGCTTGCCAACCTTGAGGTCGGCGCTGCTGAGCACCTGCCGGGCACTGCCGCCCGGGTCCTTGCCGGCATATTTGCCCAACAGATCCTGCCAGGGGCTCACGTCCAGCTCCGACAATGTGCCGCGCAGCCGCAGCCCCTTGGCGCCAGGCAGAACCGCCTCGCCGGCGCCCAGCAGCAATTCGCCATGCCCGTCAGCGATTTTTCCGCTCGGCGCGGCGTAAGTGAAACTGGCCACGTCGCCATAGTCGACCCAGTAGCGCCGCTCCGCCCCTTGCAACGTCATACGGAACACTGTATCGCGCCCGACATCCGCAGCCATGCCGAAGGGCGCCGGCAGATCCACCGCCACGCCCTTGAGATCGGAGCTGACCGATAATTGGCTGTCGGCACCGTTGAGCGTCACTTGCAACTGATAGGGAACCACGCCGGAGATGGGCAACGGCTGGGTCACGCTCAACCAGTCCGTAAGCTTCTTGACCTCGACCCGCCCGGACGCCACCACCCGTGTGTCGAGCGCACCGGCACGGCCCTCGGCAAAAATCTGCGCGCTTACCGGCCGGTCGAATGCCCGGGCCGCAATGTTCTTGCCACTGAGCCCCTTGTTGCTGTCGAAACGGAAGTCGCCCTTGAGCTGGGTCAGCTCCAGCGCCGGCTCGCTGAGCTTGAGCCGGGCCTTGTCGGTACTGAAATCCACCAGGATCTTCGGCTGTTCACCTTTGGCCAGCGGGATATCCAGGTTCACCTTGCCTTGCAGATCGCCCTCGCCCTCCCAACCGGCGAAGGTCTCGGCCGTGCCGATGGGCGCGGTCTGGAGGATTTTCAGCCCGTCGCCCAATACCCCGGCGAAGCCGCCGTCCAACAACAGATGGACATTCTGCCCGGCCGGCGCATGGGGAATGGTTACCGCGACATCCTTGACCTGGGTGTCCAGCAGTTGCCCCTGGCTGGCATAGATACGCACGCCGCTGTCCTCGACAAAGACGTCGCCGCTGACCTTGCTGACCGAAGGCCAGCCCGGCTGGAACGCCAGCTCGGCGTCATGCACCTTGAAAAACAGGCTGATGCTGCGAGACGCGTCCTCGGCACCTTTGTTCAGCGAGCCCTGGTACTGGAAAAAACCCTCGTCCACCGCGCCCTTGACGATGGCGGTGCGCAACCATTCATCCAGCGCCGGACTGAGGACGGCCGGCAGGTACTTGGCGGTGTAGCGCCCGTCACCGTCCACCAGGCCGACCCGCAGGTCCATGTAGTCTTCCTGGCTGTGGTCGAAATGCAGGCGGATCAGGAAGTCACCGGCAATCCGCCCTTCCTCTCCCAGCACCTTCAAGTACGGTGCGATCAGGGTGAATCCCTGCTTGTCGAGCTTCCAGGTCAGCCGGGCATTGGCCTGCAAGTATTGCCAGGGCTTGGCGAAAATCGGGTCCAGGTGCAGGGAAAAATCCTTACTGTCCATGCGCAGCTCACCGCCGCCGAGGTCACCGCTGAGGCTGCCGGAGACGTTGCGCGCCGCCGGGGCGCCGCGATAGGCGTCAAACCCGACCGTGTCCAGATTGGTGGCGAAGCTGATTTTCTGATCACCGGTGTTCTGTGGCCGGTAATCCAGCAACACGTTGCGCAGGCCACCGGTCACCTTGAGCCGGTCGATCGCCGTGGCGACACCTTCGGGCAATGGCGCCAGGGCATTTAGCAACGGCGTGAGCGGCGTCAGGTCAAGGCGATCGGCCTGCACGTGCCAACGCTCCTCGACCTTCTCGGTGGCGCCGTTCTGTTGCAATTGCAGGCGTGTTTCCCAGCGCGTCTCACCCAGGTTCATCGCCAGCGAGTCGAAGGTCGCGGTGAACCCCTGGCTGCTGCGCTGGAAATATCCGTTGAGGGCCAGGTTGTGGATCTGCACGGGCTTGCGATCGGCATAGGCGCCCTGGATCTGTGGCGCGTTCAACCGCACGGCGGCGCTTTGCACCGTGCCCCCGCCCCAACTGAGCCAGAATTCCCCACCGGCCTTGATCTCGGCAAAATTCCACTGCCGGGTCAGGCGTTTCGGCAGCCATTTCGACCAGTCGCTTTGCGGCAGGCTCAGGTAGGCGTCGCCCTCGCCATTTCGCCAATCGCTGGCGCGGATACGGGTGCGCAGGTTGAGCGCCACGGGCTGGCCGTCAGGCAGGGTAAGACGTGCGTCCAGGCGCTGGCGAGCCGGACCGGTGCGCAAGCTCAGACCAACATAGGTCAGGCTCAGGGGCGGATGGTCCAGCGGCTGCAAGGTGACCTGACTGTCGAGCACCGACAGTTTTGAAATCATCTGCATGCGTTCAAGCAATTGCTGCGGATCGAGCGGCTGATCGTCCTTCACCGGCAGGCCTTCAAGGGACCATTTGCCGTCAGCGCCCTCTTTCAGGCTGACCTTCAGGCCGCTGACTTCCAGATGAGCGATGCGCACCTGGCGCGCCAGCAGGCTGTCCCACACCGCAGGCACGGCACGTACCTGATCCAGGTGCAAGGCGTTGGGCCCCTCGCCGACTACCACGTCGCGCGCCGCCAGGACGGGCGCCAGGGCGCTCCAACTGCCTTCGAGGCTACCAACGTGCACGGGAATGCCCAACGCTTCGCCGGCCCGGCTCTCGACTCCACCGCGATACTCGGCCACCAGCGGGATCAACTCTCGGCCGAGGCTGACATACAGGGCCAGCAGTATCAGCAGCAGCGCACACAGGCCCAGCCCCCAGCGAGTCAGCGTCCCCATAAGGCGTGTCAGACGCTCCATGTCAGCGGGCTCCCCTGGCAAAGGCATTCATATTCGTGGCCCTGGCGCTGCGCGCGCCGCTTCAGAGCAACACCACGTCGTACTGTTCCTGGGAATACATGGTTTCCACCTGGAAGCGAATCGTGCGCCCGATAAAGGCCTCCAGCTCCGCGACGTTGCCGGACTCCTCATCCAGCAGGCGATCCACCACCTTCTGGTTCGCCAACACTCTATAGCCGGTGGCCTGGTAGGCGCGTGCCTCCCGGAGGATTTCCCGGAAGATTTCGTAACACACGGTTTCCGGAGTCTTCAGCTTGCCCCGGCCCTGGCAACTGCTGCACGGCTCGCACAGCACCTGCTCAAGACTCTCGCGGGTGCGCTTGCGGGTCATCTGCACCAGGCCCAGTTCGGTAATGCCGATGATGTTGGTCTTGGCGTGATCGCGTTCGAGCTGTTTTTCCAGGGTCCGCAGCACCTGGCGCTGGTGCTCTTCGTCTTCCATGTCGATGAAGTCGATGATGATGATCCCGCCCAGGTTACGCAGGCGCAGTTGCCGGGCGATGGCCGTGGCCGCTTCAAGATTGGTCTTGAAGATGGTTTCCTCAAGGTTGCGATGGCCGACGAATGCACCGGTATTGACGTCGATGGTGCTCATCGCCTCGGCCGGATCGACCACCAGGTAACCGCCGGATTTGAGCGGCACCTTGCGTTCAAGGGCTCGCTGGATTTCATCTTCGACGCCGTACAGATCGAAAATCGGCCGCTCGCCAGGGTAGTGCTCCAGGCGGTCGGCGATTTCCGGCATCAGCTCGGCGACGAATTGGGTGGTTTTCTGGAAGGTTTCCCGGGAATCGATACGGATTTTCTCGATCTTCGGGCTGACCAGGTCCCGCAGGGTCCGCAGCGCCAGGCCCAGGTCCTCGTAGATCACACTCGGCGTGGCGATGGTCTTGATCTGCTCGGCGATCTGGTCCCAGAGCCTGCGCAGGTAGCGGATATCCATGAGGATTTCATCGGCCCCGGCGCCCTCGGCGGCCGTGCGCAGGATGAAACCGCCGGCCTCCTTGATGCCTTCTTTCTCAACGCAGTCGCTGACAACCTTCTTCAGACGCTCGCGTTCGGCTTCGTCCTCGATCTTCAGGGAAATGCCAACGTGGGCGGTGCGCGGCATGTACACAAGATAGCGCGACGGAATCGACAACTGGGTGGTCAGGCGCGCGCCCTTCGAGCCGATGGGGTCCTTGGTGACCTGCACCACCAGGCTCTGGCCTTCATGGACCAAGGCGCTGATGCTCTCTACCGCCGGCCCTTCGCGCATCGAAATTTCCGAGGCGTGGATGAACGCCGCGCGGTCCAGGCCGATATCGACGAAGGCCGCCTGCATGCCCGGCAGCACCCGTACCACCTTGCCCTTGTAGATATTGCCGACGATCCCGCGTTTTTGCGTACGCTCGACATGGACCTCTTGCAGGACGCCGTTTTCAACCACCGCCACGCGCGATTCCATCGGCGTGATGTTGATCAGGATCTCTTCGCTCATGGCAGGGTCTCGTTCAGGCATATTCACGATTTATGGCCGCATCTGGTCAGACGGCGCTCAGCGCGCGCTCAAGGTTTGCCAACAGGGTATGCCGAAATGGCCGAGCAGTTCTGCGGTTTCGCATAGTGGCAGGCCGACCACGGCCGAATAACTGCCTTCAAGGTCGGCGATGAACACCGCGCCCAGCCCTTGGATACCATAGCCGCCCGCCTTGTCCTGGGGTTCACCGCTGGCCCAATAGGCAATCGCTTCCTGCTCCGTGACCGGGCGAAAGCGCACCCGACTGCGAACCACCCGGGACTCGCAACGCTGGCCATCGAGCACGGCAATCGCGGTCAATACCTCATGGTCGCGACCGGACAGGCTCAGCAGCATCGACTTGGCATCAGCCTGGTCCTGAGGTTTGCCGAGAATCCGGCCATCCAGTACCACGGCGGTATCGGCACCCAGCACACAGCAATCGGTGCCGTTCTGCAACGAGTGCAGCCCGGCCTCGGCCTTGCCGCGCGCCAGGCGCTCGACATAGGCCGATGGGGTTTCGTGGTCGAGGGGAGTTTCGTCGATGTCCGCGCCGATAGTGGTAAAGGGAACGCCGATCTGCGTGAGCAGTTCACGCCGACGCGGCGAGCCCGAGGCAAGGTAAAGCGGTTTCATCAAGACATCTCCCTTGTACGCGCCGGCTTTTGTGGCGAGGGAGCTTGCTCCCGCTCGGTTGCGCAGCGACCGTAAAAATGGGGCCGCTACGCAGCCCAGCGGGAGCAAGCTCCCTCGCCACTGGGATGTAGGTATCAAAAAAAGTCTAGAGATCCCGACCGCATCAGTTGATCTTGAAACGCAGGCGCAAGCCACGCAAACCGAAGCTGACCCAAGGCCAGAGCAACGCACTGACCAGGGCCGGCAACACCAGCGCCAGCGTCGGCTGACGATTACCGGTCAGTGCGCTGAGCCACAATTGCACCAGTTGCGCCAGGCCAAAGATCACCAGGATCACCAGGCTCTGCTGCCACATGGGAAACATCCGCAGGCGCTGTTGCAGCGAGAGCACCAGGAAAGTGATCAAGGTCAGGATAAGCGCGTTCTGCCCCAGCAACGTGCCATAAAGCACATCTTCGGTCAGGCCCAGGCACCAGGCGGTAACCATGCCGACCTTGTGCGGCAGGGCCAGCGCCCAGAAGGCCAGCAGCAAGGCCAGCCACAACGGACGCAGGATCTCCATGAACTGCGGCAGCGGCGACACACTGAGCAACAGGCCGATGGCGAAGGTCAGCCAGACCATCCAGCCGTTACCGGATCGAGTACTGCTCATTCTTCTCGTGCTCCCCTGGTCGCCGGCGTTGCGGCGGGTGTCGAGGCCGGTGGCTTGGCCGCGGGCCGTGCAGGTTGGGATGTCGTCGCATGGGCGGCCGGCCGGGCAGGCGTCGCAGCGGGTGCGGCCGGCGGGGTGGTTGCCGTGACGGGCGCCGTCACTTGGGGTTTTGGCACCGTGGCCGGGACCGACGCGGGTGCAGGTGCGGGTGCAGGCGCAGCAGGCGCCGTCGATTCGCCACCTTGCCGATCCTGGACTTCCTGGGCCACGGCGGCGTCATTGGCGCGCTCTTCAGGCGTGCGGTTGTCGCTGAACACCAGCAGCAGGTAACGGCTACGGTTCAGCGCGGCCGTGGGCACCGCCCGGACAATGGCGAATGGCTGGCCGGAATCATGGATGACTTCCTTGACCGTCGCCACCGGATACCCCGCCGGGAATCGCTGGCCAAGACCCGAGCTGACCAGCAGGTCGCCTTCCTTGATGTCGGCGGTGTCGGCCACGTGCCGCAGCTCCAGGCGCTCGGGGTTGCCGGTGCCGCTGGCAATTGCCCGCAAGCCGTTGCGATTGACCTGCACCGGAATGCTGTGGGTGGTATCGGTCAACAGCAGCACGCGGGAGGTGTAGGGCATCAGCTCGACCACCTGCCCCATCAGGCCACGGGCGTCGAGCACCGGCTGGCCGAGGACAACGCCGTCGCGCTCACCCTTGTTGATGATGATCCGGTGCGTGAAGGGATTGGGGTCCATGCCGATCAACTCGGCGACCTCGACCTTCTCATTGACCAGCGCCGAGGAGTTGAGCAACTCGCGCAGCCGCACGTTCTGCTCGGTGAGGGCCGCGAGCTTCTGCATGCGCCCCTGCAACAGCAGGTTTTCGGTCTTGAGTTTTTCGTTTTCGGCGACCAGTTCGGTGCGGCTGCCGAACTGGCTGGCCACACCCTGCCACAGCCGCTGCGGCAGGTCGGTGATCCAGTAGGACTCCATCAACACCAGCGACATCTGGCTGCGCACCGGCTTGAGCAGCGTGAAGCGGGCATCGACCACCATTAGCGCGACCGATAGCACGGCCAACACCAGCAGGCGTACGCCCAATGAGGGGCCCTTGGCAAAAAGCGGTTTAATAGGCCGCTCCTCCCAGGCAAATGTTGTCTTTATTCATACGGCATCAACCGGCCTGGATACGAATGACAGAAGATAAACGCCAACGGGCAGCACTGCAAAGTGCTGCCCGGAAGCGAACAACATAGACGATCCCGCCAGCTTATTCGCTGGAGAGCAGGTCCATGGTGTGCTTGTCCATCATTTCCAGCGCACGGCCACCGCCGCGGGCAACGCACGTCAGAGGGTCTTCGGCGACGATCACCGGCAGGCCGGTTTCCTGGGCCAGCAGCTTGTCGAGGTCACGCAGCAGCGCACCACCACCGGTCAGCACCAGGCCGCGCTCGGCGATGTCCGACGCCAGTTCCGGCGGCGACTGCTCCAGGGCGCTCTTGACCGCCTGCACGATAGTCGCCAGCGACTCTTGCAGCGCCTCGAGCACTTCGTTGGAGTTGAGGGTGAAGGCACGAGGAACGCCTTCGGCCAGGTTACGGCCGCGCACGTCGACTTCACGCACTTCGCCGCCCGGGTAGGCGGTGCCGATTTCCTGCTTGATGCGCTCGGCGGTGGATTCGCCGATCAGGCTGCCGTAGTTGCGGCGCACGTAGGTGATGATCGCTTCGTCGAAACGGTCGCCGCCGACACGCACGGACTCGGCATAGACCACGCCATTCAGGGAAATCAAGGCGATTTCAGTGGTACCGCCACCGATATCGACGACCATCGAACCGCGGGCTTCTTCCACCGGCAGGCCGGCACCGATGGCAGCGGCCATCGGCTCTTCGATCAGGAATACTTCACGGGCACCGGCACCGAGGGCCGATTCCCGGATGGCGCGACGCTCCACCTGGGTGGATTTGCAGGGCACGCAGATCAGCACGCGAGGGCTGGGCTGCAGGAAACTGTTTTCGTGAACCTTGTTGATGAAATACTGCAGCATCTTTTCGCAGACGCTGAAGTCGGCGATCACGCCATCCTTCATCGGGCGAATGGCTGCAATGTTGCCCGGTGTGCGGCCCAGCATGCGCTTGGCTTCAGTACCGACAGCCACGACACTTTTCTGGTTACCGTGGGTGCGGATGGCCACGACCGAGGGTTCATTCAGGACGATACCGCGCTCGCGCACGTAAATAAGGGTGTTGGCAGTGCCCAGGTCGATGGAAAGATCGCTGGAAAACATGCCACGCAGTTTCTTGAACATGGGAAAGGGACCCTAGGCAACGCGTGGGTAAAAAAGTGCGGCAAACTCTAACAACGACAGGGATTTTGGGCAAGGCGCCAATATGTTAAATTGGCCGCTTTTCTGTGCACCAAACCCCGAGATCGCGGCCGTAGGGCCGTAGAATGCGGTAGTGTTCCGACAATCTAACACACGGACAGACTGCGTCCGTTTTGTTTTCCACTGGAGAATCCCATGGCGCTTGAACGCTCCGACGTGGAAAAAATCGCTCATCTGGCCTGTCTGGGCCTCAATGAAGCCGATCTTCCACACATTACTTCTGCCCTGAACAGCATTCTAGGGCTGGTCGACGAGATGCAGGCGGTCGACACCGACGGTATCGAGCCGCTGGCCCACCCACTGGAAGCCAGCCAGCGCCTGCGCGCCGACGTCGTCACCGAGTCCGATAACCGCGAGGCCTACCAGTCCATCGCACCGGCGGTCGAAAACGGCCTGTACCTGGTTCCGAAAGTCATCGACTAAAGGGAAAGAGCCTCTCATGCATCACATGACCCTGGCCGAGATCGCCCGCGGACTCGCCGACAAGAAATTTTCCTCCGAAGAGCTGACCAAGGCCCTGCTGGCGCGCATTGCCCAGCTCGACCCGCAGCTCAACAGCTTCATCAGCCTCACCGAAGAACTGGCCCTGAGCCAGGCCAAGGCCGCCGACGCCCGTCGCGCCAACGGTGAGAGCGGCGCCCTGCTCGGCGCGCCGATCGCCCACAAGGACCTGTTCTGCACCCAGGGCATCCGCACCAGTTGCGGCTCGAAGATGCTCGACAACTTCAAGGCCCCGTACGACGCCACCGTGGTCGCCAAGCTGGCCGCTGCCGGCACCGTGACCCTGGGCAAGACCAACATGGACGAATTCGCCATGGGTTCGGCCAACGAGTCCAGCTACTACGGCGCGGTGAAAAACCCCTGGAACCTGGAGCACGTACCGGGCGGTTCGTCCGGTGGTTCCGCTGCCGCCGTGGCTGCGCGCCTGTTGCCCGCTGCCACCGCGACCGACACCGGCGGCTCGATCCGCCAGCCGGCGGCGTTCACCAACCTCACCGGCCTCAAGCCGACCTACGGCCGCGTCTCGCGCTGGGGCATGATCGCCTACGCCTCCAGCCTCGACCAGGGTGGCCCGCTGGCACGCACCGCCGAAGACTGCGCAATCCTGCTGCAAGGCATGGCCGGGTTCGACCCGAACGATTCCACCAGCATCGATGAACCGGTGCCGGACTACAGCGCCAGCCTCAACGGCTCGCTGCAAGGCCTGCGGATCGGCGTGCCGAAGGAATACTTCGGCGCCGGCCTCGACCCACGCATCGCCGAACTGATCCACAACAGCGTCAAAGAGCTGGAGAAGCTCGGCGCGAGCATCAAGGAAATCAGCCTGCCGAACATGCAGCACGCGATTCCCGCGTATTACGTGATCGCTCCGGCGGAAGCCTCCTCGAACCTGTCGCGCTTCGACGGCGTGCGCTTCGGCTATCGCTGCGAAAACCCGCAGAACCTGGTCGACCTGTACAAGCGTTCCCGTGGCGAAGGCTTCGGCGCCGAAGTGCAGCGCCGGATCATGGTCGGCGCCTACGCGTTGTCCGCCGGCTACTACGACGCCTACTACCTCAAGGCGCAGAAAATCCGCCGCCTGGTGAAAAACGACTTCATGGCCGCCTTCAACGAGGTCGACATCATCCTCGGCCCGACCACGCCGAACCCGGCCTGGAAGCTCGGCGCCAAGAACAGCGACCCGGTCGCCGAGTACCTGGAAGACGTCTACACCATCACCGCCAACCTCGCCGGCTTGCCGGGCCTGTCCATGCCGGCCGGCTTCGTCGATGGCCTGCCGGTGGGCGTGCAGCTGCTCGCGCCGTACTTCCAGGAAGGCCGCCTGCTCAACGTGGCGCACCAGTATCAGTTGAACAGCGACTGGCACACCCGCACCCCAACCGGCTTCTGAGGAGAAACACATGCAATGGGAAGTCGTGATCGGGCTGGAGATTCATACCCAGCTCACCACCCGATCGAAAATCTTTTCCGGTAGCTCGACCACCTTCGGTTCCGAGCCCAACACCCAGGCCAGCCTGGTAGACCTGGGCATGCCCGGCGTATTGCCGGTGCTCAACGCCGAAGCGGTGCGCATGGCGGTGATGTTCGGCCTGGCGATCGACGCCGAGATCGGCCAGCACAACGTGTTCGCCCGCAAGAACTACTTCTACCCGGACCTGCCCAAGGGCTACCAGATCAGCCAGATGGAACTGCCGATCGTCGGCAAGGGCCACCTGGACATCGCCCTGGAGGACGGCACGGTCAAGCGCGTCGGCATCACCCGTGCGCACCTGGAAGAAGACGCCGGCAAGAGCCTGCACGAAGAATTCAACGGCGCCACCGGCATCGACCTGAACCGCGCCGGCACGCCGTTGCTGGAAATCGTCTCCGAGCCGGACATGCGCAGCGCCAAGGAAGCCGTGGCCTACGTCAAGGCGATCCACGCATTGGTGCGATACCTGGGCATCTGCGACGGCAACATGGCCGAAGGCTCGCTGCGCTGCGACTGCAACGTGTCGATCCGGCCCAAGGGCCAGACCGAGTTCGGTACCCGCTGCGAGATCAAGAACGTCAACTCGTTCCGCTTCATCGAGAAGGCGATCAACAGCGAGATCCAGCGCCAGATCGAACTGATCGAGGACGGCGGCAAGGTCATCCAGCAGACTCGCCTGTACGATCCAAACAAGGACGAGACCCGTCCGATGCGCAGCAAGGAGGAAGCCAACGACTACCGTTACTTCCCCGATCCGGACCTGCTGCCGGTGGTCATCGAGAACTCGTTCCTCGACGAAGTGCGCGCCACCCTGCCGGAACTGCCGCCGCAAAAGCGCGAGCGCTTCCAGGCGCAGTTCGGGCTGTCGAGCTATGACGCCAACGTCCTGGCCACCAGCCGCGAACAGGCCGATTACTTCGAGAAAGTCGTGAGCATCGGCGGCGACGCCAAGCTGGCGGCCAACTGGGTGATGGTCGAACTGGGCAGCCTGTTGAACAAGCAGGGCCTGGAGATCGACGAGTCGCCGGTCTCGGCCGAGCAACTGGGCGGCATGCTGTTGCGGATCAAGGACAACACCATTTCCGGCAAGATCGCCAAGATGGTCTTCGAAGCCATGGCCAATGGCGAAGGCAGCGCCGACGAGATCATCGAGAAGCGCGGCTTGAAGCAGGTTACCGATACCGGTGCGATCAGCGCCGTGCTCGATGAAATGCTCGTGGCCAATGCCGAGCAGGTCGAACAGTACCGCGCGGCGGACGAAGCCAAGCGCGGCAAGATGTTCGGCTTCTTCGTCGGCCAGGCCATGAAAGCCTCCAAGGGCAAGGCCAACCCGCAACAGGTCAACGAACTGCTAAAAAGCAAGCTCGAGGGCTGATGGCCATGGAGCCAGTCTCGCTGTCTGGCTCGATCCCCCGTGGCGAGGGAGCTTGCTCCCGCTGGACTGCGCAGCAGTCCCCTCTATCTGGCAACGGATTGTTGGGGGTCGCTCCGCGACCCAGCGGGAGCAAGCTCCCTCGCCACAATAACTTTCACAACCACACTGATGTGGAACCCCCTACATGAAGCGTCTCCTCGGCGCCTGCGCCCTGCTGTCCCTGCTGGCCGGCTGTGCCAGCCAGAGCGGGACGGTCGATCCACACGGCTACGACCAGACCGGCGTCGCCTCCTATTACGGTTCCCGGCATCACGGCAAACGCACCGCCAGCGGCGAACGTTTCGACCAGCACGGCCTGACAGCCGCTCATCGCCAGCTGCCGTTCGGCACCCGGGTGAAAATCACCAACCTGAAAAACAACGACAGCGTCGTGGTCCGCATCAACGACCGTGGTCCGTATTCACGCGGCCGACTGATCGATGTATCGCGCGCCGCTGCCGAACAGTTGGGCATGCTGCGTAGCGGTACCGCGCGGGTGCGCGTACAAGCCCTCGACGACTGACAGACGGAGTTCGGCCATTTCCCTGATCAACGCTTTATCCCTGCTCAGCCTGATCGAACTGCTCGGCGCCTTGCTGTTACTGATCGCCGGCGCCGAGCTGCTGGTGCGTGCCGCTGTCGGCCTGGCGGCGCGCTTGCAGGTGCGTCCGCTGATCATCGGCCTGACCGTCGTCGCCTTCGGCAGCAGCGCGCCACAGATGGCTGTCAGCCTGCAGGCGACCCTGGCGCAAAACGCCGACATCGCCGTGGGCAGCGTCATCGGCAGCACGATTTTCAACCTCCTCGTGACTCTAGGCCTGTCGGCCCTGATCATTCCGTTGCGCGTCTCGCGACAACTGGTGCGCCTGGACATCCCGCTGATGATCGGCGCTTGCCTGCTGGTTTTCGTACTGGCCTGGAACGAAGAGCTGAGCCGACTGGACGGAGCGCTGCTGCTGATAGCCCTGGCGGTGTACCTGGCGCTGCTGCTGCGCCAGTCCCGGCATTCGGGACGACCGCATCCGCTGGGCGAAGTGGTCGACATGGCCTGGCCCAAAAGCCTGGTAATGATCGCGTCGGGCCTGGCCATGCTGGTTTTCGCCGGGCACCTGTTACTGGGCGCCGCAGTGGAAGTGGCGACGGACCTGGGACTGTCGGAGCGCATCATCGGCCTGACCATCGTTGCCGTCAGTACGTCGCTGCCGGAGCTCGCCACCTCGCTGATCGCCGCACTGCGTGGCCAGCGGGACATTGCGGTGGGCAACGTGATCGGCAGCAACCTGTTCAACCTGCTGGGCGTACTCGGCGTGACCGCCCTCGCCGCCCCTTCGCCGCTCTCGGTCTCGCCCAATGCCCTGGACTTCGACCTGCCGGTAATGCTCGGCGTGGCGGTGCTGTGCCTGCCGGTATTCTATTCCGGCTACCGCGTCACCCGCGCCGAAGGGCTGCTGTTGCTGGGCTTGTACCTGGCTTACGGGTTGCACGTGGTGTCGTTCACCACCGGCATGCCCCTGGCCGGCCAACTGGAACGGCTGATGCTGTTCTATGTACTGCCGGCGCTGCTGGCGTTCTTGCTGTTCACTTCCGTGCGCGCCTGGCGCCGCCAACACCACAAGAGGGATTTGCCATGACCGACACCCCGAAGACCGGCCTTGACATGCGTCGCCAGGTGATGGGCGACGCCTTCGTCGATCGCGCCCTGGGCAACGCCACCGAGTTTACCCAGCCACTGCAGGATTTCGTCAACGAGCACGCCTGGGGAAGTGTCTGGAGCCGCGAAGGCCTGCCGCTGAAAACCCGTAGCCTGATCACCCTCGCCGCCCTCACCGCCCTCAAGTGCCCCCAGGAACTCAAAGGCCACGTGCGCGGCGCCTTGAACAACGGCTGCACGGTAGAGGAGATTCGTGAGGCACTGCTGCATTGCGCGGTATACGCGGGCGTGCCTGCGGCGATCGATGCGTTTCGGGCGGCGCAGGAAGTGATTGATAGCTACCAGAAATCTGAGTGAAGGCCCAAGCCTTGCGGTGACAGGCCAGGCCTCTTCGCGAGCAAGCCCGCTCCCACATTGACTGCGTTCTTCCATGGAAATGCGATCGAATGTGGGAGCGGGCCTGCTCGCGAATGGATCGAAAGGGCACTGCAAATCCGCGGCTAGATCCACCCACCCCACTGCAGCACAAAAATCCCCACGTTGGTGGTAATCGCCGCCATCAGCGTAGTGATGACGATGATTGCCGCCGCCAACTCATGGTTGCCATTCGCGGCGCGGGCCATGACGAAGCTGGCGGCGGCGGTGGGGCTGCCGAAGTACAGGAACAGGATCCCCAACTCGGCGCCGCGAAAGCCCCACAGCCAGGCGCCCAACGTGGTCACCAGGGGCAGGCCGACCATTTTCACCAGACTCGAACTCAGGGCCATCTTGCCGCTTTTGCGCAAGGCCGCCAGCGACAGCGTGCCGCCGATGCAGATCAACGCCAAGGGCAAGGTCATTTGCGACAAGTACCTGGCCGAGGTCTCGAACCAGTTCGGCAGGCCGATTTGCCAATAGGCGAACGGCGCGGCGGCGAGCACGCTGATGATCAGCGGGTTGCTGACCACGCTTTTGCAGATGCTCCATGGGTCGGACTTGATCACCGGGCTGTAGACCGCCAACACGATGGTCGACAAGGTGTTGTAGAACAGGATCACCAGCGCCGCGAGAATCGCGCCGAGGGAAATGCCGTAGTCACCGTACATACTCGCCGCCAGCGCCAGGCCGATTACCCCGTTATTGCCGCGAAACGCGCCCTGGGTGTAGATACCGCGATCTTCACGCGGGCACCGCCAGATCGCCCAGCCCCAGGCCATGGCAAAACTCGCCAGGGTGGCGATCGAGAAATAGATCAGCAGGTCCGGCTGCAAAGCCGCATGCAGGTCGGCATGCAGGATGCCGAGGAACAACAGCGCCGGCATGGTGACGTTGAACACCAGCGACGAGGCGATGTAGATGAAGTTGTCGTTGATCCAATTGATACGCTTGAGCAGCGTCCCCAGAAACAGCATGGCAAACACCGGCGCGGTGATGTTCAGGGTTTCGAGGAAAATTGCCAGCATGCCGGGGAACCTTGAGGAGGGTGTCGTTAGGTGGCTAATGATAGCCACTCACGGCGTTGGCGTCTGGTCGAGCCTCTTCGCGAGCGGGCTCGCTCCCACATTTGTACTGGATCGGACACAAATCCACACTCACCCCATATCCCTGTGGGAGCGAGCTTGCTCGCGAAGGCGCCAGGTCAGCTTGCATCAATGCTGAATGCACCGCCCCCATCGCGAGCAAGCTCGCTCCCACACTGGATCTCCAGCGATCACAAAATCCACATGCACCCCACATCCCTGTGGGAGCGAGCTTGCTCGCGATCAGCGCCAGATCAGGTAATCGGCGCGGGGTTGAACAGCGTGATGTCGTTGTACAACTTGTGCCGCTCGGCCCAGGTCTGTTTCTTGCCGCTGGCCACATCCAGGTAGTAGTGGAACAGCTCCCAGCCCAACTCTTCGATGCTTGCACGCCCGGTGGCGATCCGGCCGGCGTCGACATCAATCAGGTCGGGCCAGCGTTGGGCCAGTTCGGTGCGGGTCGAGACCTTCACTACCGGCGCCATCGCCAAACCGTACGGCGTACCGCGTCCGGTGGTGAACACATGCAGGTTCATCCCCGCCGCCAGTTGCAGCGTACCGCAGACAAAATCGCTGGCGGGCGTGGCGCAGAAGATCAAGCCCTTTTGCTTGAAGCGCTCGCCCGGGCCGAGCACGCCGTTGATAGCGCTGCTGCCGGACTTGACGATAGAGCCCAGGGATTTCTCGACGATGTTCGACAGCCCGCCCTTCTTGTTGCCCGGCGTGGTGTTGGCGCTGCGATCGGCTTCGCCCTTGGCCAGATAGCGGTCGTACCAGTCCATCTCGCGCACCAGCTCCTCGGCGACCTCACGGGTTTGCGCCCGGGACGTCAGCAGGTAGATCGCATCGCGCACTTCGGTGACTTCGGAGAACATCACCGTCGCACCGGCCCGCAGCAGCAAATCCGAGGCGTAGCCCAGGGCCGGGTTCGCGGTGATGCCGGAAAACGCATCGCTGCCGCCGCATTGCATGCCCAGGATCAGCTCCGAGGCCGGCACGGTTTCGCGACGGCGCTGGTCGAGTTTCTTCAGACGGGTCTCGGCCAGTTCCATGATCTGCTCGATCATCTCGGTGAAACCATGGCTGGAGTCCTGCAAGCGATACAACCATGGCTCGCTGAGATCCACCGAACTGTCGCCCTCGTGCATGACCTGCCCGGCCTGCAATTTCTCGCAGCCCAGGCTGATCACCAGCGCCTCGCCTCCCAGGTTCGGGTTGCGCGCCAGGTTGCGCACGGTGCGAATCGGGATATAGGCATCGGTGGCGGTGATCGCCACGCCACAGCCGTAGCTGTGGGTCAGCGCCACCACGTCATCGACGTTCGGGTACTTGGGCAGCAGCTCATCCTTGATGCGCTTGACCGCATGGTCCAGCACGCCGGTCACACACTGCACCGTGGTGGTGATACCCAGGATGTTGCGCGTGCCGACGGTACCGTCGGCGTTGCGATAACCCTCGAAGGTGTAGCCCTCAAGCGGCGCATCGGCCGCCGGCACGTCGGTCGACAGCGGCAGGCTGTCCAGCGGTGGCGCGGTGGGCATACGTAGCTGGTCTTCCTTGACCCAGCTGCCACGCGGGATCGGCTGCAGCGCGTAGCCAATGACCTGGCCGTAGCGAATCACCTCGCCGCCCTCGGGAATATCCTCCAGGGTGACTTTGTGGCTTTGCGGCACGAAGTCGACGGTGACCAGGCCGTCCGGGAATTCGGTCCCGGCCGGTACGCCCTGGTCGTTGACGACGATCACTACGTTGTCCCGCTCATGCAGGCGGATGTAACGGGGCGAATCGGCATGTTCAATCAGATTCATCGACGCCGCTCCTCAGGATTTGGCTTCAGACAGGCTGGAAATGTCGGCATCCCTGGCCGTTGGTTCCTTGAGCACGACACGCTTGATCGGGCCCACGATCACCAGGTAGCTGAACACCGCCATCAGCGCGTTGCAACCGACAAACACCAGCGCCCACTTGAACGAACCGGTGGAACTGATGATGTAGCCGATGACGATTGGCGTGGTAATCGACGCCAGGTTGCCGAAGGTGTTGAACAGGCCACCGCTCAAGCCGGCGATCTGTTTTGGCGAGGTGTCGGAGACCACGGCCCAGCCCAATGCACCGACGCCTTTACCGAAGAAGGCCAGGGCCATGAAGCCCACCACCATCCATTCGATGTCGACGTAGTTGCACGCCACGATGCTGCTGGACACCAGCAGGCCGGCAATGATCGGCGCCTTGCGGGCGAAGGTCAGCGAGTGGCCCTTGCGCAGCAGGTAGTCGGAAATCACCCCGCCAAGCACGCCACCGATAAAGCCGCAGATGGCTGGCAAGGACGCGATGAAACCGGCCTTGAGGATGGTCATGCCGCGTTCCTGCACCAAGTACACCGGGAACCAGGTGAGGAAGAAGTAGGTGATGCCGTTGATGCAGTATTGGCCCAGGTACACGCCGAGCATCATGCGGTTGGTCAGCAGCTGGCGGATGTAATCCCACTTCGGACCATCGGCTTTCTTTTCCTTGCCCTTGTCCTGGTCCATGTCGACCATCGCGCCATTGGACGCGATGTGATTGAACTCGGCCTCGTTGATCATCGGGTGCTGGCGCGGGCTGTAGATCACCTTCAGCCAGACCAGCGAGAACACGATACCGATCACGCCCATTACGATAAACACGTGCTGCCAGCCGAAGCGGTAGACGATCCAGCCCATCAGCGGTGCGAACAGTACGGTGGCGAAATACTGCGCCGAGTTGAAGATCGCCGAGGCGGTGCCGCGTTCCGCGGTGGGGAACCAGGCCGCGACGATACGGGCGTTGCCCGGGAAGGAAGGCGCTTCGGCCAGCCCGACCAGGAAGCGCAGCATGAACAGCGCCACCACGGCCGTGGACATGCCGAATTCACCGACATAGCCTTGCAGCACGGTGAACAACGACCAGGTGAAAATGCTCAGGGCATAGATTTTTTTCGAACCGAAACGGTCGAGCAGCCAACCACCAGGAATCTGCCCGGCCACGTAGGCCCAGCCGAAGGCGGAGAAGATATAACCGAGGGTGACGGCATCGATGCCGAGGTCTTTTTGCAGGCTGGAACCAGCGATGGCGATGGTGGCACGGTCGGCATAGTTGATCGTCGTCACCAAAAACAGCATGAGCAGGATCAAATAGCGGACGTGCGTCGGCTTGGTCTCTTGCATGTAATCTACTTCCACTATTTATTTTTATGCGGGAAATCAAATTGTACGGTCGGCGCCGGAGCCCGGCGCCGTCCGGTGTTGCGTATTACGAGCCGATGTAGGAGGTCTTCACCACGGTGTAGAACTCTTGCGCGTAGCGGCCTTGCTCCCGCGAACCATAGGACGAACCTTTGCGCCCGCCGAACGGCACGTGGTAATCCACGCCGGCGGTCGGCAGGTTGACCATTACCATGCCCGCCTGGGAATGGCGCTTGAAGTGGTTGGCGTACTTCAACGAGGTGGTGGCGATACCGGCCGACAGACCGAACTCGGTGTCGTTGGCCATCGCCAGCGCCGCCTCGTAGTCAGCCACGCGCACGACGTTGGCGACCGGGCCGAAGATTTCTTCGCGGCTGATGCGCATCGAGGCTTCACTGTCGGCGAACAGCGTCGGCGCCAGGAAATAACCTTCGGTGTCGCAGGTCACCACACCACCACCGCTGACCAACCGCGCACCTTCGCTCTGGCCGATGTCGATGTACTTCAAGTCCTGGTTGAGCTGGGCCTCGGAGACCACCGGGCCGATATCAGTGCCGGCCTTCAATGCATGACCGACCTTGATCGACTGCATGCGCTCGGCCATCGCCGCGACAAACTTGTCGTGGATACCGGCGGTGACGATCAAGCGGCTCGACGCGGTGCAACGCTGGCCGGTGGAGTAGAACGCGCTCTGCACCGCCAACTCGACAGCCTGCTTGAGGTCGGCGTCGTCGAGGATGATTTGCGGGTTCTTGCCGCCCATTTCCAACTGCACCTTGGCTTGGCGCGACACGCAGTTGACCGCGATCTGCCGGCCCACGCCCACGGAACCGGTGAAGCTGATACCGTCGACTTTCGGGCTGTTGACCAGGACTTCACCGACTACGCGGCCACTGCCCATGACCAGGTTGAACGCACCGGCCGGGAAACCGGCGCGGGAAATGATTTCGGCCAAGGCCCAGGCACAGCCCGGCACCAGCTCGGCGGGCTTGATCACCACGCAGTTGCCGTAGGCCAGGGCCGGGGCGATTTTCCACGCGGGGATCGCGATCGGGAAGTTCCATGGGGTGATCAGGCCAACCACACCAAGGGCTTCACGGGTGACTTCAACGTTGACGCCCGGACGCACCGACGGCACGTAATCGCCCGACAGGCGCAGGCACTCGCCGGCGAAGAATTTGAAAATGTTGCCGGCGCGAGTCACTTCGCCGATGGCTTCGGGCAGGGTCTTGCCCTCTTCCCGGGCCAGCAGCTGGCCGAGTTCTTCGCGGCGGGCGAGAATTTCGCTGCCAACTTTATCCAACGCGTCGTGGCGGGCCTGGATACCCGAGGTCGACCAGGCCGGGAACGCAGCACGAGCAGCGTCGATGGCGTCATTGACTTGAGCGGCGTCAGCCTTGGCGTATTCACCGATGACATCGGACAAGTCAGACGGGTTGATGTTGGCGCAATAGTCGGCACCGGCTACCCACTGACCGTTGATGTAGTTATCGAAACGCTTTGAATCTGCCACGGAGCTTCTCCTATTACAAAACCTGTCTAGGAACGCTGGGCGTCCCTGTACGCAAAAAGCCGCTGATTGCTCAGCGGCTTTGTCGGGTCTGTTACTGCTTGCCTTGCTTGTCGATCAGCGCGGCCAGGGCTTCGTATTCTTCTGGCAGCAGGTCGGTCAGCGGCGTGCGCACAGGGCCCGCGTCGTAGCCGACGATTTTCGCACCGGCCTTGACGATGCTCACCGCGTAACCGGCCTTGCGGTTGCGGATGTCCAGGTACGGCAGGAAGAAATCGTCGATGATCTTGCCAACGGTTTCGTGATCTTCGCGGGCAATGGCGTGGTAGAAGTCCATCGCGGTTTTCGGGATGAAGTTGAACACCGCCGAGGAGTAGACCGGTACGCCCAGCGCCTTGTAGGCAGCGGCGTAGACTTCGGCGGTCGGCAGGCCGCCCAGGTAGCTGAAACGATCGCCGAGGCGACGACGGATCGACACCATCAATTCGATATCGCCCAGGCCGTCCTTGTAGCCGATCAGGTTCGGGCAACGCTCAGCCAACTGCTCCAGCTGGGTGGCGTTCAGGCGGCAGACGTTACGGTTGTAGACCACCACGCCGATCTTCACCGATTTGCACACGGCTTCAACGTGGGCGGCAACGCCGTCCTGGCTGGCTTCAGTCAGGTAGTGTGGCAGCAGCAGCAAGCCCTTGGCACCCAGACGCTCGGCTTCCTGAGCGTATTCGATGGCCTGGCGGGTCGCACCGCCAACACCGGCGAGGATTGGCACGCTGGTGGCGCAGGTATCGACGGCAGTCTTGATGACTTGCGAATACTCACTGGCGGCCAGGGAGAAGAATTCACCGGTGCCGCCCGCTGCGAACAACGCAGAGGCGCCATACGGGGCCAGCCACTCGAGGCGCTTGATGTAGCTGTCGCGATTGAAATCGCCATTGGCAGTGAAATCGGTGACCGGGAACGACAGCAGGCCAGACGAGAGGATGGACTTCAGTTCTTGTGGATTCATTATTCGAACACCCTGGACGCAAATGTTGTGTTGTAGGAAAGCGGTTCAGCTTCGTGAGAAGTTGTAGGTCATCGTACAACTTAAAATCCGAACGTCAACTGAATTTCGTCAGCGGGTAGCGTTGTGGACGAGCGCATCCTCTTTCCCGGGGGTTCTGGACAGCGCGCGGCATACCCGAGGGCTCGTTACCACTAGCAGATCTGACAGTTGTGCCTCCGTGCAGTGGCTCGTAGGTTTGACGTGCGCACCCACGCGCCTCATGGCAAAAGGAAGACTGATCATGTCGTCAAAAAAACCCGTCTCACCAACCCTGAGGGATCGCAATGGCACGGCAATCAGCCGGATCGTTAAAAGCGAATTCGAAACCGTATATATCCATGTGGATACCAGTGGACTAGCTGGGAATAACGTGGAGGTGACGGCTTACTTCAATATTTTGACAACGACGAAATGGGCTGAAACGAAGATCTGGACCCCAGGCACGACTGAACTCAAGTTCGAGGTTGGGTACGGCAGTTACGGTGTCCACCTAGGAACAGCGACGATCTTCTATACCACTCTTGATGGTAAATCTGACGAGCTTCACGTACCGATTGTCGAATAGCTACCGAGCCCTTCCAAATGAACTACACGTTTGACATGAGCCGCCCCCAACCGAGTCGTGGGCGGCTTACAAGGAGTTAGATCATGGCTATGTTCGACCCACCCATCCTGTCGATCAGTTTGTCGGCTTTGGGAAATACCCTGGATGTCTTGATCCCTGATGCCGACGGGATTTCCGCCGACTGGTGGGTTTTTCCGACGCTTCGCGCCGATGACCTCCCTGAGTGGGA
Source organism: Pseudomonas sp. R3-56 (assembly GCF_051132075.1). Taxonomy (NCBI): domain Bacteria; kingdom Pseudomonadati; phylum Pseudomonadota; class Gammaproteobacteria; order Pseudomonadales; family Pseudomonadaceae; genus Pseudomonas; species Pseudomonas sp. R3-56. Next base: position 5,231,192 of record NZ_CP071657.1, read on the forward strand.
AGGAGAACAAGTGCCTGCGGGCAGATGGGACGACCCCGACCAAGGGCCGATTAAATTGACGGGATTACGGGTGACCGTGCCCGAGAAAGAGCTGAGAAGGTATATCGGAAAGGAAGTTGAATTGCAGTACCGGTTTGCCAACGAGTCCAGCCAGGACATCCATTCAGCCCCGGTGAAGTTGAAGATCGAGAAGTAACCGTCCTCCCCGTAAGGTGGGTTATCTGCTGAATCAGAAGCCAACACAGGGACCTCCGTGGCGAGGGAGCTTGCTCCCGCTTGAGTGCGAAGCACTCATATAGAGAGGGGCTGCTGCGCAGCCCAGCGGGAGCAAGCTCCCTCGCCACGAAAAGCAGCGAAGGTCAGCCTTGTGCTTGCGCCTCTTCATGGGCCTGGCGCAGCCGCTCGCGGCTGTTGGTCAGGTGCAGGCGCATGGCCGCGCGGGCCGCATCGGAGTCCCTGCGGGCGATGGCTTCGTAGATTTCTTCGTGCTCGCGGCTCAGGCGATCCATGTAGTGCTGCTGGTCATCATGGGCCAGGCGCGCCGAGTTCAGCCGGGTGCGCGGGATGATGCTGGTGCCCAGGTGGGTCATGATGTCGGTGAAATAGCGGTTGCCGGTGGACAAGGCGATTTCCAGATGGAAAGCGAAGTCCGAGGCCACCGCGTCGCTGGCGTGGGCCGCGCTTTCATTCAGGGCGTCGAGCGCCGCGCGCATCGCTGCCAATTGTTCGTCGCTGCGGCGCTGCGCCGCCAGCCCGGCCGATTCCACCTCCAGGCTGATGCGCAATTCCAGGATCGCCAGCACGTCACGCAAGGTGACCACCGTCGCCGGGTCGATGCGAAAGCCGCTCGGGCTCGGCGTGTCGAGCACGAATGTACCGATGCCGTGGCGGGTTTCCACCTGCCCTGCCGCCTGCAAACGGGAGATCGCCTCGCGCACCACGGTACGGCTGACGCCATGGGCCTCCATGATCGCCGACTCGGTGGGCAATTTATCGCCACGCTTGAGCAGACCGTCGCGAATCTGCTCGGACAGCACCGTCACCAGCTCCTGCGCCAGGCTGCGGCGCTTGCGGGGAAGACGTGGGACGTTGAGCGGGTTTTCCATGGTGTATCTCTATTTTGACAAGCGGCTGAATACGCATCATAGCGCAACGTGGTTGTACGATCACCGTTGGTGCAAAAACCGAGTCGCTTTCATCGCGAGCAGGCTCCCACGGGGACCGGCTGTAGACATAAACCTGCGATTCGCCAGCACCCCTTGTGGGAGCGAGCCTGCTCGCGAAGACGGTGGGTCAGACACTTCAACCGCAACTGACACACCGCCTTCGCGAGCCTGCTCGCTCCCACATCAGGTTTGGGGGTTTCAGGCGGTTACGGCCTGCTCCACCAGTTGGCCATTCTCGATGCGCACATGTCGCCCATGGAAACGTTTCAAACTGCTTCGATGGCCGACGCTGATGATGCTCAGGCCTGGCAGCTGGTCGAGCAACGCCTGGTACAGCGTTGCCTCGTCTTCTTCATCCATCGCCGACGTTGCTTCATCCATATACAGCCATAGCGGCGCATACAGCAACGCACGGGCGAAGGCCAGGCGCTGCTGTTCGCCCGGCGAGAGCATGCGTTGCCAATGGTTGCTTTCGTCCAGCCGCGAAATCAGGTGCGGCAGGCGACAGGTTTCCAGCACCTGTGCATAACGTTCGTTGGGGTAGATATCGCCCGCTTGTGGATAACTCAATACCTCGCGCAGGCTGCCAATCGGCAGGTAAGGCTTTTGCGGCAGGAACAGATAACGCGCCGAAGGCAACAGGATGCTGCCGTGCCCGGCGGGCCACAAATGCCCCATCGCCCGCAGCAAGGTGGACTTGCCACTGCCGGAACGCCCGCTGAGCATCACCCGCTCACCCGGTTCGACACTCAGTTCAGCGCGGGTCAGCAAATGACGACCGTCGCTCAGGTCCAGCCCGAGGTTGCGGACTTTCAGTTCGTTGCCCTGGTTCTGCACATCGATGGCCGGCACCCGGTCTTCGTTGTCGCTCATGGCCTGGCGGAAACTCAGCAGACGGTCACAAGTGGCGCGCCAGGCGGCGAGCGAGGCGTAAGCATCAATGAACCAGCTGAAATTCTCCTGCACATTGCCGAACGCCGAGTTGATCTGCATGAGCTCGCCCAGCTGGATCTTCCCGGAAAAATAACGCGGCGCAGCGACGATAAACGGAAAGATGATCGCGATCTGCCCATACCCAGAGGTAAAGAACGTCAGGCGCTTGGACACGCGCATGATGTCCCAGAAGTTGTGCCACACCAGGCCGAAACGCTCGCTCAGGCGGCGGTTCTCGTTGGGTTCGCCGTTGTACAGCGCAATGCTCTCGGCGTTTTCCCGCACCCGCACCATGGAAAAACGCAGGTCGGCTTCGAAGCGCTGCTGGTTGTTGTTCAGCCCGATCAGGCGTCGACCGATCAGATGTGTCAGCCAGCTGCCCACTGCCGCATACAGCAGCGCACACCAGAACATATAGCCTGGGATCGTGTAGCCGAACACTTCGATGCTGCCCGACACGCCCCACAGAATGATCGAGAACGACACCAGGCTGACCACGGTACGCAGCAGCCCCAAGCCCAGGCTCAACGTGGTGGAAGTGAAGCTGTTGAGGTCTTCGGAAATCCGCTGGTCAGGGTTGTCGGTGTAGCCGCCCTGCTCCAGCCGGTAATAATTCTTGTCGTTCAGCCAACGGGCAAAATGCTGCTCGGTGAGCCAGGCCCGCCAGCGAATCGTGAGCATCTGGGTGAGGTACAGACGATACACGGCGCCGAGGATCGCCACCGTGGCGATGCCGCCGAAATACAGGATCAACTTCCAGAACGCCTCGCTGTTCTTTTCCTGCAGGGCGTTATAAAAATCCTTGTACCAATTGTTCAGCCACACCGAAATCGCCACGCTGAACAGCGACAGCGCAATTACGGCGATCAACAGCGTCCAGGCCTTGCCCTTCTCCTCACTGCGCCAGTATGGCGTGGTCATTTGCCAGACACGGCGGAAAAACTGGCCGCGCACCGCGTCATTGACCGCGGAATATTCAGCGTTCTGATTCATGGTTAAGGCTCGATAAGGGGAAAACTCGGGCCGATCATAAAGCAACGGCCCGATGTGTCGCGAGGGTGGACAGCATTCGTTCAGCGCAGGTTCAGCGACGTACCGGACGCTTCTGCAATTTGCGTTGCAAGGTCCGCCGGTGCATGCCCAGGGCGCGGGCGGTGGCGGAGATGTTGCCTTCGTGCTCGGTCAGCACCCGCTGGATGTGTTCCCACTGCAGGCGGTCCACCGACATCGGGTTTTCCGGCACCAGCGTGTCCAGGTCGGCATGCTCGGACAACAGCGCGGCCAGCACGTCGTCGGCGTCGGCCGGTTTGCACAGGTAATTGCAGGCGCCGCGCTTGATCGCCTCGACCGCCGTGGCGATGCTTGAATAACCGGTGAGGATCACCACGCGCATTTCCGGGTCGAGTTCCAGCAGCTTGGGCAGCAGCACCAGCCCGGAGTCGCCATCCATCTTCAGGTCGAGGGCGGCGTAGTCCGGCAGGTCGGCCTGGGCGATGGTCAGGCCCTCTTCGGCGGAGCCGGCGGTGCTGACGCGAAAACCGCGTCGGGACATGGCCCGGGCCATGACGCGGGTGAAGGTGGCATCGTCGTCCACCAGCAACAGGTGCGGCAGTTCTTCGCCGTCGACTTGGATCTCGTCACTCATATTCGTCTCCTCGGTCGGCATGGGGCAGGCGCAGCTCGGTGAGCGTGCCGCCCTCCTCATGGGGGTAGAGTTTCACCGAGCCGCCGGCGCGTGTCACGCTGGCCTTGCTCAAAAACAGGCCGAGGCCGAAACCCTTGCCCTTGGTGGTGTAAAACGGTTTGCCGATCTGCTCGGCAATCGCCAGCGGCACACCGGCGCCGTGGTCGCGAATGCAGATCGTCAGTTCATAGGCGTTCCAGTCCAGCACCACTTCCAGGCCTTCGGGACAGGCGTCGGCGGCGTTATTCAGCAGGTTCAGCAAGGCCTGGGTCAGGTCCGGCGGCGGCGCCATGCGCGGCACCGTGCCCTGGCCCAGGCACTGGAAGCGATAACTGGCTTCGGGGCGCATCAGGTGCCAGCGATTCAGGGCCTCGTCGAGCCAGTCGGTGACGTCCTGCATTTCGATGGCCAGCCGGCGGTTCGCCTCGGCGGCACGCACCAGGTATTGCAGGGTTTCCTTGCACAGCTGGACCTGGTCCTGCAGCACGCTGAGGTCTTCCTGCAACGCCGGGTCGTGATGATCCTGGCGCATTTCCTTGAGCAGCACGCTCATGGTCGCCAGCGGCGTGCCCAATTCATGGGCGGCGCCGGCGGCCTGGGTCGCCACGGCCAGCAATTGCTCGTCGCGCAGGCCCTCTTCGCGGCGAATCGCCCGCAGCTCTTCCTGGCGACGCAGCTCTTCGGCCATGCGCGCGGCAAAAAACGTGATGACCGCGGCGGCCAGGGCAAAACTCAGCCACATGCCGTAGATCTGCAGGTTTTCCCGGGCGATGGGGAAGGTTTCCAGCGGATAGAACCGCGCCAGCAACAAGGTGTACAGCGCCAGGGCGATGCCGGACAGGATCAGCGAAAAACGCCACGGCAGCGTAACCGCAGCAATCGTCAGCGGCACCAGGTAATACGACACGAAGGGGTTGGTCGACCCGCCGGAGAAATACAGCAGCGCACTGTGGATAAACAGGTCGCAGGCCAGTTGCACGGCATATTCAAGCTCGGTCACCGGCCAGGAAGTGCGCAGGCGAATCGCCGTCAATGCGCAGAGTACGCTGGAGCACACCAGGGTAATCGCCAGTTGCAGCCAGGGCAGCGGCAGCAGGTCGAACCAATAGGCAAGCCCCACGGAGCCAGCCTGGGCCGCGAGGACCAGAATGCGGATGAACGTCAGACGCCAGAGGTTCTGGCGCGAAGCGGAAGTCATTTGCAAAGGGGCGAGCATGAGCTCTCCTGATGAGCGCTCCAGGCGGATCGCACGGAGTATAACCAAGGCGCGGCGGGCATAGGCGAAGATGCGGCAAAGCGCCACAGCTTCCCGCCTTGCCGCAGCCTCCTGTGGCGAGGGGGTTTATCCCCGCTGGACTGCGCAGCAGTCCCGATAGTGTCATGACCTGATTCAGTGTGATGGCTGATCTTTTGGGGGCGCTTCGCGCCCAGACGGGGATAAATCCCCTCACCACAGAAAGCCTTCGCCGGGCATCATCTGTATAGAAGTTGTAACTGTGCGAACCCGCCCATAAAAGCTAGAGTCTTATCGTTCACGCAGGCTCGGAACCTACCCCTGCGCATCATCCCAAGGAGCTTTCATGCACACGTTCAGTCGCCCCGCCGCCCTGCTCGCCCTCAGCCTAGGCGCCGTCGCCAGCCTGCCGGCCCTGGCCGCCGATGAGCTGCACTACAACCAGATCTCCCTGCACGCCGAAGCCAGCCAGGAAGTGGCCCGCGACCTGATGATCGTCACCCTCTACACCGAGGAACAGAACACCGACCCGGCCAAACTCGCCGCCGCCGTCAGCACCACGCTGAACAAAGCCATCGGCCAGGCCAAGCAAGTCAAGGACATCAACCTGCGCCAGGGCAGCCGCAACAGCTACCCGGTCTATGACAACAAAGGCGGGAAAATCACCGGCTGGCGCGAACGCGCCGAGCTGCGCCTGGAAAGCGCCGACTTCGCCGCCCTGTCCAAACTCACCGGCGATCTGCTGGGCGACATGAAAATGGCCGGCATGGATTTCGCCATCGCCACCGCCACCCGCCAGACCAGCGAAGACGCCCTGCTCAAGGATGCCGTCAACGCCTTCAAGGCCCGCGCCCAACTCGCCACCGAAGCCCTGGGCGGCAAGGGCTACAAGATCGTCAACCTGAACTTCAACACCAACGGTTACCCACAACCGTACATGCGCCCGCAAATGATGATGAAAGCGGCATCCATGGACGCTGAGTCGGTCACGCCTGAGGTTGAAGCCGGCACCAGCAAAGTGACCATGACCGCGGATGGGGTGGTTGAGGTGTTGATGCAGTAATGATTGGCGGTGGCCAGCCAGTATCACCGGCTGACTACCGCGTCCCCGTGGCGAGGGAGCTTGCTCCCGCTGGGGCGCGAAGCGGCCCCAACAGCAACGATTCAGGCTGACCGACACTCCGAGGCGTCTGGTTTTGGGGCTGCTGAGCAGCCCAGCGGGAGCAAGCTCCCTCGCCACAAGGAGATCAAGGTGCCGGGCTGGCCTGTGCTTCAAGCTGGTCCAGCGCCTTGTCCACCAGCAACTGGCACAACTCCACCAACTGATGAATCCCCAGCGCCACGCTGCGCCGCGTGCCCTCCACTTCAAAGGCCAGATCCTCGGCCATGGCTTTGATCGAGGCCAGGGTTTCCGAGGTACTGCTCAGCAGCGTGTCGGCGTCGGCATCCGCCGTGACGGAGAACAGACTGTCAATGCGTGGATCGGTACTTTTTTCAGGTGGTTTCGGGTTGAGGTAATGATCGAGGACTCGCTCGGCGGCTGCGCGGTCTTTCAGCAGTTCTTCGATGGAATCGAAGCCGGCAAGCGGGTTGAGTTTGTTGAAGGGTGGGTCGGGGACTGGCTTATCCATTTTTTTACCTATTAGTGATGAGAGCCATCACTTACCGTTTCTCACTCGGCAAATGGGTGGCAGCTGTGTGCAGGGGTGAGAAATCCGAGAATAGGTACTCGGCCAGACCGAGGTCTGCCCGCACACAGCCGCCATAACGCATCTACAGGCAGCGGATAAGCTGGCTGCAATTATGCAGGTATCGAGGCTGGATGCCTATTATTCGGGTTTCTCACGCCCGGCCGCTGAGTGGCAGCGACAACCAAAAGACTAGAGACCGCACTTCCGACCGGCAACCCTAAAAACACGTCGGACATTTCCTTTTGTAAGGCCGAATGTTCCTAAGCTTTCGAAGGACGCATGCCACCTAACAACCCGACACAACCTCCGTGGCGAGGGAGCTTGCTCCCGCTGGGCCGGTCCGACGCTTCGGGCGCAGCAGTCCCAAAACCAGACACCTCGGTGTGTCAGATGTACAGAGTCGCTGTTATTGGGCCGCTTCGCGCCCCTGCGGGAGCAAGCTCCCTCACCACGGGGAAAGTGGTCGGCCAGCGATTTATGGCGGCCTTTAGAACGCCTTCGCGAGCAGGCTCGCTCCCACAATGGGGTTGCAATACCAGCGCAAAAACAGGTGGGATGTCGAGCCGGCTCGTCCAAGCGCTATACCCAAACCCAACGGTCACCCTCACTTTTAGATATTTCCTACGCGCCCGCCCCACCCGCTACCCTTCAGAAAAACCGTCATCAAGATCTAAGGGATTTCATGGACAGAACCACCTTCAAACCCCTCTTGCTTACGCTTGCCCTGCTGAGCGGCGCCCCACTGGCCCAGGCCGCGACCACCCTGGTCTATTGCTCCGAAGCCAGCCCCGCCGGCTTCGATCCCAGCCAATACACCAGCGGCACCGACTTCGATGCCTCGGCCGAAACCGTCTTCAACCGCCTCACCCAGTTCAAGCGCGGCGGCACCGAAGTCGAGCCCGGGTTGGCGTCAAGCTGGGACGTATCCGCCGATGGCCTGGCCTACACCTTCCACCTGCGCGAGGGTGTGAAGTTTCATACCACCGACTATTTCACCCCGAGCCGCGACTTCAACGCCGACGACGTGCTGTTCACGTTCCAGCGCCTGCTCGATCCGCAACATCCGTTCCGTCAGGCCTACCCCACCGAGTCGCCGTACTTCACCGACATGGGCCTGAACACCACGATCAAAAGCGTCGAAAAAATCGATGAGCACACCGTGCGCTTCAGCCTGAACAACGTCGACGCCGCATTCGTGCAGAACCTGGCGATGAGTTTTGCCTCCGTGCAGTCCGCCGAGTACGCAGCGCAGCTATTGAAGGAAGGCAAGGCCGGCGACCTCAACCAGAAGCCCATCGGCACCGGGCCGTTTGTGTTCAAGCGCTATCAGAAGGATTCGCAGATCCGCTACGCCGCCAACACGGCGTACTGGAAACCCGAGGACGTTAAGCTCGACAACCTGATTTTTTCCATCACCCCGGACGCCGCCGTGCGCCTGCAAAAGCTCAAGCGCGGCGAATGCCAGGTCAGCGGTTATCCGCGTCCGGCCGACATCGAAGTGATGGAGCAGGACCCGAACCTGCGCGTGCTCAGGCAGCCCGGTTTCAACCTGGGTTTCCTCGCCTATAACGTGACGCATCCGCCGCTGGACCAGCTCAAGGTCCGTCAGGCGCTGGACATGGCCATCGACAAGCCGGCGATCATCAAGGCCGTGTATCAGGGCGCCGGGCAGTTGGCGCAGAACGCCTTGCCCCCGGCCCAATGGTCGTTCGACCCGGCGATCCAGGATGCGCCCCATGACGTGACCAAGGCCAAGGCGCTCCTCAAGGAAGCCGGGGTTGCGCCCGGTACAACCATTGATTTATGGGCAATGACGGTGCAGCGCGCCTCCAACCCCAATGCGCGAATGTCTGCGCAAATGATCCAGCAGGACTGGGCCAAAGTTGGCATAAAGGCCAACATCGTCAGCTACGAATGGGGCGAGTACATCAAGCGCGCCAAGAATGGTGAGCATGACGCGATGATCTACGGCTGGACCGGCGACAACGGCGATCCGGACAATTGGCTCGGCGTGCTGTACAGCTGCGCGGCGGTCAAGGGCAGCAACTACGCCAAGTGGTGCGACCCGACCTACGACCGGCTGGTCCAGCAGGCCAAGGTCTCGACCGACCGCCAGCAACGCATCGACCTGTACCGCCAGGCGCAGAAAATCCTCAAGCAGCAGGTGCCCATCACGCCCATCGCCAACTCGACGGTGTTCCAGCCGATACGCAAGGAAGTGGTCGATTTCAAGCTCAGCCCGTTCGGGCTTACACCCTTCTACGGCGTGGGTTTGAACAAGTAAAACCCGCCCCAGGCCGGTGCGTTGCAGCCTCGCAGCGCACCGGTACGGAGCGCCGCTTGCCCCAAAAAAACCTGCGCAAACGTTCAAATGCGTCAAAAGTTATAAAGATGCGACATTAAGGTACGTACGTGCCACTGTTTCAGACTTGAAACCGCTCTGGATCTTGCATTGGGTATGGGGCCTGCATAAGTATCCGCAGGACGACTCACGAGGTCGCCCTCAAATCCAAAAATGACAACAAATCATGAGGCCAACATGCTTAAACACGCGGTCATTCCGTTTTTAGTCGGCGCAGGCTTGTTAGCCAGCGCTCCTTTCGCTTCCGCCGCGACTAACCTGGTGTTCTGCTCCGAAGGCAGCCCGGCCGGTTTTGACCCTGGTCAGTACACCACCGGAACCGACTTCGATGCCTCTGCAGAAACCATGTTCAACCGCCTGACCCAGTTTGAGCGCGGCGGTACCGCCGTGATTCCTGGCCTGGCCACCAAGTGGGACATTTCCGAAGACGGCCTGACCTACACGTTCCATCTGCGTGACGGCGTCAAGTTCCACACCACCCCGTATTTCAAGCCGACCCGTGAATTTAATGCCGATGACGTGCTCTTCACGTTCAACCGCATGATCAACAAGGACGATCCGTTCCGTAAGGCGTACCCAACCGAATTCCCGTACTTCACCGACATGGGGATGGACACCAACATCACCAAGGTCGATAAAGTCGACGACCACACCGTCAAGTTCACCCTCAAGGATGTCGACGCCGCGTTCATCCAGAACCTGGCCATGAGCTTCGCCTCGATCCAGTCCGCCGAGTACGCCGCCCAGCTGCTCAAGGATGGCAAGGCCCCCGACATCAACCAGAAGCCGATCGGCACCGGCCCGTTCGTGTTCAAGAGCTACCAGAAAGACTCCAACATCCGTTACACCGGCAACAAGGACTACTGGAAGCCTGAAGACGTGAAGATCGACAACCTGATCTTCGCCATCACCACCGACCCGTCGGTGCGTATCCAGAAGCTGAAGAAGAACGAGTGCCAGATCACCCTCTTCCCACGCCCGGCCGACCTCAAGGCCCTCAAGGACGACAAAGCGCTGAAGATGCCTGACCAGGCGGGTTTCAACCTGGGCTATGTAGCTTACAACGTGATGGAAAAAGTCAAAGGCGACGACAAGCCCAACCCGTTGGCTGACCTGCGCGTTCGTCAAGCCTTGGACATGGCTGTAAACAAGCAACAGATCATCGACTCGGTGTACCAAGGTGCGGGACAACTGGCAGTCAACGCCATGCCTCCGACCCAATGGTCCTACGACACCACCATCAAAGATGCCAAATACGACCCTGAAAAAGCCAAGGCTCTGCTCAAGGAAGCCGGCGTCAAGGAAGGCACAGAGATCGTTCTGTGGGCCATGCCGGTTCAGCGTCCGTACAACCCGAACGCCAAACTGATGGCGGAAATGCTGCAGAATGACTGGTCCAAGATCGGCCTGAAGGTCAAGATCACCAGCTATGAGTGGGGCGAGTACATCAAGCGCTCCAAGGGCGGCGAGAACCAGGCCATGATCATTGGCTGGAGCGGCGACAACGGTGACCCGGACAACTGGCTCAACGTGTTGTTTGGCTGCGACTCGCTGCAAGGCAACAACTTCTCCAAATGGTGCGACAAGAAGTTCGACGGCCTCGTCAAGGAAGCCAAGCGCACCACCGACCAGGCCAAGCGCACCGACCTCTACAAACAGGCGCAACACGTCCTCAAGGACGCCGTGCCGATGACACCTATCGCTCACTCGACGGTGTATCAACCCATGCGCGCCAACGTGCAGGACTTCAAGATCAGCCCCTTTGGCTTGAACTCCTTCTACGGCGTTAGCGTCAGCAAATAAAGGTAATCAACGGCGGCGTTTCCAACGTCGCCGTTGCTTTATCTGCCGAGACAAAGACTTGGAAATTGCCTACATCCAAAAGCACTGCGTACCACAGCAGTTGGTTTAGGACGTGTCGCCTTTTCCACAAGTCTTTCAGGCATTACGCATATACCGCCTGGCCCACGACCCATACCGTCGGGGCCGGACGATTTGCCAGTCCTGCGGCAGCGCTGTTCACGCATTGGAATGAGCCCAGTGCCCCGGCCCCGTCCCTGGAAGGACACCGGTTCACTGTCAAACACCCCGAACGAGAGAGGGAGCGTCATGCGCCATACCTTGGTTTTATCCGCATTGCTGGGCACCGGCCTGCTGGCCGCTACATCCGCGGCCCAGGCTGCCGGCGGCAGCTTGGTGTTCTGTTCCGAAGGCAGCCCTGCCGGTTTCGACACCGCGCAATACACCACCGCGACCGACAACGATGCCGCCGAACCGCTGTACAACCGCCTGGCCGAATTTGAAAAAGGCGCGACCAATGTCGTGCCGGGCCTGGCGACGAGCTGGGACATTTCCGAAGACGGCCTGAAATACACCTTCCACCTGCGCGAAGGGGTGAAATTCCACACCACCGACTACTTCACGCCGACCCGGGATTTCAACGCCGACGACGTGCTGTTCACCTTCAACCGCATGCTCGATCCGCAGCATCCGTTCCGCAAGGCCTACCCCACCGAGTTCCCGTACTTCAACGGCATGAGCCTGAACAAGAACATCGCCAAGGTCGAAGCGACGGGGCCGTTGACGGTGGTCATGACGCTCAACAGCGTGGACGCCGCGTTCATCCAGAACATCGCCATGAGCTTCGCCTCGATCCTTTCGGCCGAGTACGCCGACAAGCTGCTCACTAGCGGCAAGCCGAGCGACATCAACCAGAAGCCGATCGGCACCGGGGCTTTCGAGTTCAAGAGCTACCAGAAAGACTCCAACATCCGCTACGTCGCCAACAAGCAGTACTGGGCGCCTGAGCGGGTCAAGCTGGACAACCTGATCTTCTCGATCAACACCGATGCGTCGGTACGGGTGCAGAAGCTCAAGGCCAACGAATGCCAGATCACCCTGCATCCACGTCCGGCCGATGTGCCGGCGCTGAAGAACGATCCCAAGCTGCAACTGATCGAGAAACCCGGCTTCAACCTCGGCTACATCGCCTATAACACCCGCCACAAACCCTTCGACCAGGTCGAAGTGCGCCGGGCGCTGGACATGGCGGTGAACAAGCAGGGCATTCTCAACGCCGTGTACCAGGGCGCGGGGCAGTTGGCGCAAAACTCGATGCCACCCACCCAATGGTCCTACGACGACACGATCAAGGACGCTCCCTACGACCCGGAAAAAGCCAAGGAGCTGCTCAAGGCCGCCGGGGTCAAGGAAGGCACCGAAATCACCCTCTGGGCCATGCCCGTGCAACGCCCGTACAACCCCAACGCCAAGCTGATGGCCGAGATGCTCCAGTCCGACTGGGCGAAGATCGGCTTGAAGGTGAAGATCGTCACCTACGAATGGGGCGAATACATCAAGCGCACCAAGAACGGTGAGCACGACATCAACCTGATCGGCTGGACCGGCGACAACGGGGACCCGGACAACTGGATGGGTACGCTGTACAGCTGCGACGCCATTGGTGGCAACAACTACTCCCAATGGTGTGACCAGGACTACGACAAGCTGATCAAGCAGGCCAAGATCGTCACCGACCGCGAGCAGCGCACCGTGCTCTATAAACAGGCCCAGCAGTTGCTCAAGCAGCAAGTGCCGATCACGCCTATCGCCCACTCGACGGTCAACCAGCCGCTGAGTGCCAAAGTCGAAGGGTTCAAGGTCAGCCCCTTCGGTCGCAACGTCTTCTCGGGCGTCAGCCTGAACCCATAACCGTTTAGCCATGCAGCGAGGGCTTCCTTTGGAAGCCCTCCGCCAGCGTTTTGCCTTAATTCGCCGATCAAGCGCCTGGCAAACGTTTGCAAGCTGTAAATGAGTTGTAAACCAATAGCCGTATCACCGAAAAAGAACGGCATAAAAAAGAAAGAAAAAGGAGCGTTACCCATGAAACTGAGCAGCACCGCGATACTGGCCCTGGCCATCAGCAGCGTTACGGCCACGGCTTACGCTGAATCTGTCAGTCAGGAATTCGTTCCTACCGCGCTGGCCGACAGCAGCGCCCAAAGCGAAGCAAAAGGTTTCATCGACGGCCAAAGCCTGGGGGGCACGACGCGTAACTGGTACTCCAACGAGTTGAAACGCCGCGACGACCGATTCAGCTACAAGCCAAATAGCGTAAAAAATGACCCTACCGTGCCAGCGACGCCGATCGCTCGTCGTATCAACTGGGTCCAGGGCACCATCGTCAACTACACCTCGGGCTTTACCCAGGGCACCGTCGGCGTCAGCACCGAAGTCGCCGCCTACAACGCTATCGTGCTGGACCGGGATCGCAAGCACATCGCCGGTGGCTCCAACCGCACCCTGGCGGACTCCAACGGCGATGCCGTGGACCAGTGGAGCAAACTGGGCCTGGCCAACGCCAAGTTCCGTGTATCGAACACCACTCTGACCGCGGGTCGCCAGAATTTCAGTACGCCGATCATCGACGTCATCGGCAACCGTGCATTGCCTTCGAGCTTCGAGGGTATCAGCCTGCACAGTGAAGAATTCAACAACCTGTCGTTCGATCTGGCCGGCTTCGACCGCGTTTCGCCACGGACCGAGCAGAGCTTGTCGAAATTTCGTACCGAGTATTCCGCCACTGGCGTGGAAACCGACAAGGTCTACACCGCCGGTGTGAACTACCAGCCGTTCAAGAGCCTGAAAACCAGCCTGTATGGTGCCAAGGTTGAGGACTTCTGGAACCAGTACTACTTCGGCGCTACCCACGAGCTGGGTGATAGCCAGGTACTCAGCCTGACCACCAGCCTGAATTACTACAAAACCGTCGACGAAGGCAAAAAACTGATGGGGAATATCGACAATGATACCTACTCCCTGTCGCTCGGCCTTGCTCACCAGGCCCACAGCCTGACGTTCTCCTACCAGGAAGTGAACGGCGACGAGTACTTCGACTACCTGCACGAAACCAACGGCATCTACCTGGCCAACTCCCTGCTGTCGGACTTCAACAGCCCGAACGAGAAATCGTTCCAGATCGCCTACGGCCTGAACATGGCCGAGTATGGCGTTCCAGGCCTGAAGTTCAACATCTACCAGGCACGTGGCTGGGGCATCGACGGCACGCATTACCGAGGCACGGCCTACACCTCCCCAGGCGCCCAGCGCGGCGACCTGAGCCTGATGGACGGCGAAACTCACTACGAATATGGCGTCGGCGCCTCCTACGCCGTGCAGAGCGGCCCGCTCAAGGCCACCGCGATTCGCGCGACCTACACCACGCACCGCGCCAGCGAAAACCAGGCTGATGGCAACATCAACGAATTCCGCCTGGTCACCACCATCCCGTTCAACATTCTCTAACCTTTCCACCGACGGTCGACCCACAAGGTTGACCGTTCGGTTTTTTGCCGTTCAACCGATTGCAGAGGATTGACGATGAACATGAACCCCCTACGCGCCGCCATTGCCGCCGCACTGCTGAGTGTTGCCGTTGGCGCCACGGCCAAACCCCTGGTGGTTTGCACAGAAGCCAGTCCGGAAGGCTTCGACATGGTCCAGTACACGACTGCAGTCACCGCCGACGCCGTGGCCGAAACGATCTTCAACCGCCTGGCCGACTTCAAGCCCGGCACCACCGAAGTGATTCCGGCCCTGGCCGAGTCCTGGGACATCAGCGACGACGGCCTGACGTACACCTTCCACCTGCGCAAAGGCGTCAAGTTCCACACCACCGATTACTTCAAGCCGACCCGCGACATGAACGCCGACGACGTGGTCTGGAGCTTCCAGCGCCAGCTGGACCCGAATCACCCGTGGCACAAACTGTCGAGCGTGGGTTTCCCGTATTTTGAAAGCATGGGTTTCAAGGAACTGCTCAAGAACGTCGAAAAAGTCGACGAGCACACGGTCAAGTTCACCCTGACCCGCCGCGAAGCACCGTTCCTGGCCGACATCGCCATGGCGTTCTCCTCGATCTACCCGGCCGAATACGCCGACCAGTTGCTCAAGGCAGGCAAGGCCGGCGAGCTGAACAACAAGCCGATCGGCACCGGGCCGTTCATCTTCCAGCGCTACAACAAAGACGCCCAGGTCCGCTTCAAGGCCAACCCGGACTACTTCCGGGGCAAGCCGCCGGCCGATGCGCTGGTGCTGGCGATCGCCACCGATAACAATGTGCGCATGCAAAAACTCAAGACCAATGAGTGCCAGATTGCGCTGTACCCGAAACCGGACGATATCCCCAGCATCAAGAAAGACCCCAACCTGAAGGTCACCGAGCTGGATGCGATGACCGTTTCCTACACCGCCCTGAACACCAGCCACAAATACATGAGCGACGTGCGGGTGCGCAAAGCCATCGACCTGGCCTTCGACAAGGAAGCCTACGTCAACGCGCTGTTCGGCAAGGGCAACGCCACCGCCGCGGTCAATCCGTACCCGCCGACGCTGCTGGGTTACAACCACGACCTGAAGAACCCGACCCGCGACCTCGACAAGGCGCGCCAGTTGCTCAAGGAAGCCGGCGTGCCGGAAGGCACCGTGTTTACCCTGTTCACCCGCAACGGCGGCGGTCCGACCAACCCCAACCCGATGCTCGGCGCGCAAATGATGCAGGCCGACCTGGCGAAAGTCGGGATCAAGGTCGATATCCGCGTGATGGAATGGGGCGAAATGCTCAAACGCGCGAAAAACGGCGAGCACGATATGGTTTCCGCCGGATGGGCGGGCGATAACGGCGACCCGGATAATTTCCTGACGCCTATGCTCAGTTGCGAAGCCGCCAAGAACGGCGAAAACTACGCGCGCTGGTGCAACGAGAAATTCCAGGCGCTGCTCGACCAGGCACGCGCCACAGTGAACCCCGAGGAGCGTGCCAGGCTCTATGAGCGGGCCCAGGTGATTTTCAACCAGGACCAGCCATGGATCAGCATGGCCCACACCCGCATGTTCACGGCAATGCGCAAGAACGTAGAGGGTTATGTAATTAGCCCGCTCACCACCAACAACTTCGCCACCACCCAGGTGAAGTAGATAAGAAAACGCCCTTCGACACTTGACCCCAAGCGTCGAAGGGCACGCCTAACCGGCTGATGAGGTACACCTGAAGATGTTTAGTTTTATTGCCCGCCGACTGGGATTACTGATTCCCACGTTCTTCGGCATCACCTTGCTGACCTTCGCGTTGATTCGCATGATCCCCGGCGACCCCGTGGAAGTGATGATGGGCGAACGTCGGGTCGATCCCGAAATGCATGCTCAGGCAATGGAACGCCTTGGCCTGAACAAACCGCTGTATGCCCAGTACCTGGACTACATCGGCAAACTGGCCCAGGGCGATCTTGGCGAATCGCTGCGTACCCGTGAAAGCGTATGGACCGAGTTCAGCTCGCTGTTTCCCGCGACCCTGGAACTGTCCCTGGCCGCGCTGCTGTTCGCCGGTATCCTCGGCCTGCTGGCCGGGGTGATCGCGGCGCTCAAGCGAGGATCCCTTTTCGACCATGGGGTGATGGGCATCTCCCTGGCGGGGTATTCGATGCCGATCTTCTGGTGGGGCCTGATCCTGATCATGTTCTTCTCGGTGTCCCTGGGCTGGACACCGGTGTCGGGACGGATCGACCTGCTCTACGACATCGAGCCGAAAACCGGCTTCATGCTGATCGATACGCTGCTGGCCGATGAGCCGGGCGCGTTCCTCGACGCGTTGCATCACCTGATCCTGCCGGCCATCGTGCTGGGCACCATTCCGCTGGCGGTGATCGCCCGCATGACCCGCTCCTCGATGCTCGAAGTGCTGCGCGAGGACTACATCCGCACGGCCAAGGCCAAGGGCCTGTCGCCGTCGCGCGTGGTGTTCGTGCACGGCCTGCGCAACGCCCTGATCCCGGTGCTGACCGTGGTCGGCCTGCAAGTCGGCACGCTGCTGGCCGGCGCGGTCCTGACCGAAACGATCTTCTCCTGGCCGGGCATCGGCAAGTGGCTGATCGAAGCCATCGGCGCCCGGGACTATCCCGTGGTGCAGAACGGCATCCTGTTAATCGCCTGCCTGGTGATTCTGGTCAACTTCGTCGTGGACATTCTCTACGGCTTTGCCAACCCACGTATCCGTCACCAGCGCTGAGATCAAGACCATGAGTACTCCAACTACCGCGGTAGCAGTCGATCAAAGCCTGCTGTACCCGTCCCCATACAAAGAATTCTGGCAGGCGTTTTCCCGCAACAAGGGCGCCGTCGCCGGGCTGATGTTCATGATCCTGATCGTGTTCTGCGCACTCTTCGCCCCGTGGGTCGCGCCGCACGACCCGAGCGAGCAATACCGCGACTTTCTGCTGACGCCGCCGGCGTGGCTCGAAGGCGGGCAGATGCAGTTCCTGCTGGGCACCGACGAACTGGGCCGTGATTTGCTCTCGCGCCTGATCCAGGGTTCGCGGCTGTCGCTGCTGATCGGCTTGTCGTCGGTGGTGATGTCGCTGATCCCGGGCATCCTGCTGGGGCTGTTCGCCGGGTTCTTCCCGCGCATCCTCGGCCCGACCATCATGCGCCTGATGGACATCATGCTCGCCCTGCCCTCGCTGCTGCTGGCCGTGGCGATCGTCGCCATCCTCGGCCCTGGCCTGATCAACACCGTGATCGCCATCGCCATCGTCTCGTTGCCGTCCTACGTGCGCCTGACCCGCGCCGCCGTGATGGGCGAGCTGAACCGCGACTACGTGACCGCCGCCCGCCTGGCCGGTGCCGGCCTGCCGCGCCTGATGTTCATCACCGTGCTGCCCAACTGCATGGCACCGCTGATCGTCCAGGCGACCCTGAGCTTCTCCTCGGCGATCCTTGACGCCGCCGCCCTGGGCTTCCTCGGCCTCGGCGTGCAACCGCCGACCCCTGAATGGGGCACCATGCTGGCCTCCGCCCGCGACTACATCGAACGCGCCTGGTGGGTTGTGAGCCTGCCTGGCTTGACCATTTTGCTCAGCGTGCTGGCAATCAACCTGATGGGCGACGGTCTGCGCGATGCGCTGGACCCGAAACTCAAGAATGCCGCCTGAGGAGATTCCCATGTCACTGCTAGAAATCAAGAATCTCAACGTCCGCTTCGGCGACGCCACCGCCGTGCCGGTGGTCGACGGCCTGGACCTGAGCGTGGATAAAGGCGAGGTGCTGGCGATCGTCGGTGAATCGGGCTCGGGTAAATCCGTGACCATGATGGCGCTGATGGGCCTGATCGAGCACCCCGGCATCGTTACCGCCGATGCGCTGAACTTCGACGGCAAGAACATGCTCAAGCTGAGCAACCGCCAGCGCCGGCAGATCGTCGGCAAGGACCTGGCGATGGTTTTCCAGGACCCGATGACTGCGCTCAACCCCAGCTACACCGTGGGTTTCCAGATCGAAGAAGTACTGCGCCTGCATCTGAAGCTGTCCGGCAAGGCCGCCCGCAAGCGCGCCATCGAACTGCTGGAAAAAGTCGAGATCCCGGGCGCCGCCAGCCGCATGGATGCCTACCCGCATCAACTGTCCGGCGGCATGAGCCAGCGCGTGGCGATTGCCATGGCGATTGCCGGCGAGCCGAAACTGCTGATCGCCGACGAACCGACCACCGCTCTGGACGTGACCATCCAGGCGCAGATCATGGACCTGCTGCTGGCCCTGCAGAAAGAGCAGGACATGGGCCTGGTGCTGATCACCCATGACCTCGCCGTCGTGGCTGAAACCGCCCAGCGCGTGTGCGTGATGTACGCCGGCCAGGCCGTGGAAGTGGGCCAGGTGCCGCAGCTGTTCGACATCCCGGCCCACCCGTACAGCGAAGCGCTGCTGGCGGCGATTCCGGAGCACAGCATGGGCGCCGAGCGCCTGGCGACGTTGCCGGGGATCGTGCCCGGTCGCTACGACCGCCCGCAAGGCTGCCTGCTGTCGCCGCGCTGCCCGTACGTGCGCGACAACTGCCGCCAGGAGCGCCCTGCGCTCGATCCGAAATCCAACAGCCTCGCCCGCTGCTTCTACCCGTTGAACCAGGAGGTGGCGTGATGGCCGTCGTACTTACCGCCCGTGACCTGACCCGTCATTACGAAGTGTCCCGTGGCATGTTCAAGGGCCATGCGACCGTGCGCGCCCTCAACGGTGTGTCGTTTGAACTTGAAGCCGGCAAGACCCTGGCCGTGGTGGGTGAATCCGGTTGCGGCAAATCCACCCTCGCCCGGGCCCTGACGCTGATCGAAGAGCCGTCCGCCGGTTCCTTGAAAATCGCCGGCCAGGAAGTGGCCGGCGCCAACAAGGCCGAGCGCAAGCAACTGCGCAAAGACGTGCAGATGGTCTTCCAGAGTCCTTATGCGTCCCTCAACCCGCGGCAGAAAATCGGCGATCAACTGGCCGAGCCGTTGCTCATCAACACCAACCTCTCGGCCACCGAGCGTCGCGACAAAGTCCAGGCGATGATGAAGCAGGTGGGCCTGCGCCCCGAGCATTACCAGCGCTATCCGCATATGTTCTCTGGCGGCCAGCGCCAGCGCATCGCCCTGGCCCGCGCCATGATGCTGCAACCCAAGGTGCTGGTGGCGGACGAACCGACCTCGGCGCTGGACGTGTCGATCCAGGCCCAGGTGCTGAACCTGTTCATGGATCTGCAACAGGAGTTCAACACCGCCTACGTGTTCATCTCCCATAACCTGGCGGTGGTGCAGCATGTCGCCGACGACGTGATGGTGATGTACCTCGGCCGCCCGGTAGAAATGGGCCCCAACGAGTCCATCTACAGCCGCCCGCTACACCCCTACACCCAGGCGCTGCTGTCGGCCACGCCGACCATCCATCCGGACCCGAACAAGCCGAAGATCAAGATCGTCGGCGAACTGCCCAACCCGCTCAACCCACCGTCCGGCTGCGCCTTCCACAAGCGCTGCCCGTATGCGACTGAGCGTTGCAAGACCGAAGAACCGGCGCTTCGCCCACTCGATAACCGGTTGGTGGCGTGTCACTACGCCGAGCGGTTCCTTGACGGCGCGGCGTAAGGCTAAAAAGCAGCAAAACACTTAAGGCAAGAAAAGCCTTTGTGGCGAGGGAGCAAGCTCCCTCGCCACAGGAAATAAAAAAACCCTCCAGACCAACTCGGACTGGAGGGTTTTTTATGCAGGGCATCTACGTCTGGCTATCGCCCTCTTCATCCTCATCGCCATCCGGTGTGTCGATTGGCGAACCATCGTCATCCTCGCCATCGTCCGGATCGCCTGCGTCCGCATCGGTCGCGGCAAGCATCAACTCGCCTTGAACCACCGAGCCATTCGACGCGTGCTTCTCGTGCTCATCGCATTCGGCCCACGCAGCGGTGGAACCGAGGGACAGCATCACCAACACCTTTAGAAAAAACATCATGCGCAGCAGCTTATTCATAGCCAATTCCTTCTTTACCGGATAAAGCCGGGGCCGACGGTGCTCAGGAAATACTGTTCCGAACAGACCGGTTCATCAGATAGGACGCCACGGAACAGCCAGAAATGCCGCTCGTCTAAAGATCGGTTTCGAATAAGGTTTATTCCTAAACCCAATAACACCAAAAGGTCCAATGTGGGAGCGAGCCTGCTCGCGAAGAGGCCAGCACATCCAGCATCCAGGCAAGCTGACCCACCGCCATCGCGAGCAAGCTCGCCCCACAGGGATTATGGGTGGCCGGGGATTGGAAAACTAGCGCAGGACTAATGTGGGAGCGAGCCTGCTCGCGAAGAGGCCCGCACATCCGGCATCCAGGCAGGCTGACCCACCGCTTTCGCGAGCAGGCTCGCTCCCACAGGGGTTGTGGATGACTGGGAGATTGGCGACCTGCATAGGACCAATGTGGGAGCGAGCTTGCTCGCGATGACGGCGGCATATCCAAAAATGGATATGGCTGACACTCCGCTTTCGCGAGCAGGCTCGCTCCCACAGGTTTTCGGTTTAGACGCTTGGGGCTTAGTGATGCTCGCGCGTCGCGCGGAATTTCACATCTGGCCAGCGCTCTTCCATCAGCGCGAGATTGACCCGTGTTGGCGCCAGGTAGGTCAGGTGGCCGCCGCCGTCCAGCGCGAGGTTTTCCACGGCCTTGTTGGAAAATTCCTCAAGTTTTTTCTTGTCGTCGCATTCAATCCAGCGGGCGGAATACACGGTGATCGGCTCGTAGGAGCACTCGACTTTGTATTCCTCTTTCAGGCGACTGGCGACGACGTCGAACTGCAGCACACCGACGGCGCCGAGGATGATGTCGTTGCTGCGCTCCGGGAAGAACACCTGGGTGGCGCCCTCTTCGGCCAACTGCTGGAGGCCCTGGCGCAGTTGCTTGGACTTGAGCGGATCCTTCAGCCGTACCCGGCGGAACAGTTCCGGGGCGAAATGCGGGATGCCGGTAAAACCCAGGGCTTCGCCTTCGGTGAAGGTGTCGCCGATCTGGATGGTGCCGTGGTTGTGCAACCCGATGATGTCACCGGCGAAGGCCTCTTCCAGTTGCTCGCGTTCCGAGGAGAAGAAGGTCAAGGCGTCGCCGATGCGCACGTCCTTGCCGGTGCGCACGTGGCGCATCTTCATGCCCTTCTCGTACTTGCCGGAGCAAATGCGCATGAAGGCGATACGGTCGCGGTGCTTGGGGTCCATGTTCGCCTGGATCTTGAACACGAAGCCTGCGAATTTCTCTTCCACCGGCTCCACGGTGCGCTCGTTGGCAACGCGTGGCAGCGGGCGCGGAGCCCAATCGACGACGGCGTCGAGCACATGGTCGACGCCGAAGTTGCCCAGGGCGGTCCCGAAGAACACCGGAGTCAGTTGGCCGTCGAGGAATTCCTGCTGGTTGAATTCATGGCAGGCGCCCTGCACCAGTTCCAGTTGCTCGACAAAGCGCTCGTACTCGTCGCCCAGGTGCGCGCGGGCCTCGTCGGAGTCGAGCTTTTCGATGATCTTGGTTTCGGTGCGCTCATGACCGTGGCCGGCGGTGTAGACGATGATGTAGTCGTCGGCCAGGTGGTAAACGCCCTTGAAGTCGCGGTAGCAACCGATCGGCCAGGTGATCGGCGCGGCCTTGATTTTCAGGACCGCTTCGATTTCGTCGAGCAGTTCGATCGGGTCGCGAATGTCGCGGTCGAGCTTGTTGATGAAGCTGACGATCGGCGTGTCCCGCAGACGGCAGACGTCCATCAGCGCGATGGTCCGTGGCTCGACGCCCTTACCGCCGTCGAGGACCATCAAGGCCGAGTCCACTGCGGTCAGCGTGCGGTAGGTGTCTTCGGAGAAGTCTTCGTGGCCCGGGGTGTCGAGCAGGTTGATCATGTGCTCGCGATACGGGAACTGCATGACCGACGTGGTAATGGAGATACCCCGCTGCTTTTCCATCTCCATCCAGTCGGAGGTGGCATGGCGGTCGGATTTGCGGGATTTCACCGTGCCGGCCACCGCAATCGCCTTGCCCATCAGCAAGAGCTTTTCGGTGATGGTGGTCTTACCGGCATCGGGGTGGGAAATAATGGCGAAAGTGCGGCGTTTCGCGACTTCGGCGGCCTGTTTGGTCATGGGAAATCGCCTGGCAGGTGATTCAAAAAAGGGCGGCGATTATAGCTCAACTTGTGCCGGGAACCGAACCGTTGAGCACATCAAGGGTGGCCAGATGCTGCCGCACATGGGAACCTTTTGCCGCGTGGAGGCGTCCACCACCCTGATACGAGCAACCGTCAGGGTCTGAAAAATCAGCAAGTTAGCCTGACGAGGCTGCGCTCATGGCTCGCTTCGACAGCCGTTTTGACGGCATCGAAAAGAGCTGCTTCTCGCGAACGTTTTCCCGGCAACCGATGAAGGCCCGCCGCCCAGGAAAGCGTGCGCCGACAAAAAAAGACAAAGGAGTCCGCCTGTGGCTATCCGCTATGGCAAAGGGCTTATCGGGGGGGCGGTCGTCGTCGCCCTCCTGGCCCTGTTGGTCCACTGGATCGGCATCGATACGATCCACCGTTACCGCGACGACCTGCTGTTCTACCTGCAAGCGCACCTGATGCTTGTACTGGCTTCCATGTTGGCGGCCCTGATCGTCGGCATTCCCGCCGGCATCGCCCTCAGCCGCCCCGGCATGGTCGGGCGCGCCGAACGCTTCATGCAAGTGTTCAACATCGGCAATACCGTGCCGCCCCTGGCCGTGCTGGCCATTGCCCTGGGTATCCTGGGCATCGGCAGCGGGCCGGCGATCTTCGCCCTGTTCCTCGCCTCGCTGTTGCCCATCGTGCGCAACACCTATGAAGGCCTGAAAAATGTCCAGGGCTCGCTCAAGGAAGCTGCCGTCGGCATCGGCATGACCCCGCGCCAGGTGCTGTGGAAAGTCGAGCTGCCCAACGCCGTGCCGATCATCGTCGGTGGCGTGCGCGTAGCCCTGGCGATCAACGTCGGCACCGCACCGCTGGCGTTCCTGATCGGCGCCAACAGCCTTGGCAGCCTGATCTTCCCCGGCATCGCCTTGAACAATCAGCCGCAATTGCTGCTCGGCGCGGCCTGCACCGCCTTGCTGGCGCTGCTGCTCGACGGCCTGGTAACCCTGGCCAGCCGCCTCTGGCTGGAACGCGGTCTGCGACCGTCTTGAGCTTGGCTGGATAAAGGAATCGTTATGAAGAAGTTGAGCTTGATCCTGGGCTGCCTGCTGCTGTTCGCGGGATTCGCCCAAGCCGCTGAAAAACCGCTGATCCGCCTCGGTGCCCGGGTGTTCACCGAGCAGACCCTGCTGGCCGAGATCACCGCGCAATACCTGCGCGACAAGGGCTACGACGCTCAGGTCACTGGCGGGCTGGGCAGCAACCTGGCCCGCAGCGCCCATGAAACCGGGCAACTGGATTTACTCTGGGAATACACCGGCGTGTCGCTGGTTTCCTACAACCATGTCACGGAAAAACTCGACAGCGCCCAGTCCTACGCCCGGGTGAAAGAACTCGACGCGAAAAAAGGCCTGGTCTGGCTCGCGCCGTCGAAATTCAGCAACACCTACGCCTTGGCCCTGCCGGAGAAAGTCGCGAAGAAGTACCCGCAGATCAATTCCGTCAGCCAACTGAATACGGTGCTGCAGGCCGAGGCCGAGGAAAATCACCTGGTCGCGCTGGACACCGAGTTCGCCAACCGTTCCGACGGCCTGGCCGGCATGGTCGAGCGCTACGGCATGAACCTGACCCGCAAGAATATCCGGCAGATGGACGCCGGCCTGGTCTACACCGCGCTGCGCAACAGCCAGGTGTTCGCCGGACTGGTGTACACCACCGACGGCCGACTGAACGCGTTCAAGCTGAAGCTGCTGGAAGACGACAAGCACTATTTCCCCGACTACACCGCCGCGCCAGTGGTGCGCCAGGCCTTCCTCGACGCCCATCCGCAACTGGCCGCGCAGCTCAAGCCACTGGCCGAATTGTTCGACGACGAAACCATGCGCCAGCTCAACGCCCGTGTGGATGTCGATCATGAAAGCCCTTCCGCCGTTGCCGCCGACTTCCTGCGCCAGCATTCCCTGCTCTCAACCCAATGACCTGGAGGAAAAGCCATGGATTTTCTTGACGCCTTTTCCCATCTGGACTGGCCGCTGGTGCTGCACCTGACCTGGCAGCACATCACCCTGGTGGGCATCGCCGTGACCCTGGCGATAATCGTCGGCGTGCCGCTGGGCATTTTCATGACCCGCTTCCCGGCGCTCGCTGGCCCGTTGCAAGCCAGCGCCACGGTACTGTTGACCATTCCGTCGATTGCCCTGTTCGGCCTGCTGCTGCCGTTCTATTCCAAGTTCGGCCAGGGCCTCGGTCCGATGCCGGCGATCACCGCGGTGTTCCTTTATTCGCTGCTGCCGATCATGCGCAACACGTACCTGGCCTTGACCGGCGTCGAACCGGGCATTCGTGAAGCCGCCCGTGGCATTGGCATGACCTTCGGCCAGCGCCTGCGCATGGTCGAACTGCCGATTGCCGTGCCGGTGATCCTCGCCGGCGTACGCACCGCCGTGGTCATGAACATCGGCGTCATGACCATCGCCGCCACCATCGGCGCCGGTGGCCTGGGCGTGCTCATACTCGCTTCCATCAGCCGCAGCGACATGTCGATGCTGATCGTCGGCGCCGTGCTGGTCAGCCTCCTGGCCATCTTCGCCGACCTGCTTCTGCAATGGCTGCAACGCTCGCTGACCCCGAAAGGACTATTAAAATGATCGAACTTCAAAACCTCAGCAAAACCTTCAAGAGCAACGGCAAGGATGTAAAAGCCGTGGACTCGGTGAACCTGACCGTCAACGAAGGCGAGATCTGCGTGTTCCTCGGGCCGTCGGGCTGTGGCAAAAGCACCACGCTGAAGATGATCAACCGCTTGATCCCGCCGACCTCGGGCAAGGTCTTGATCAACGGCGAAGACACCACCGGCCTCGACGAGGTGACCCTGCGCCGCAACATCGGCTACGTGATCCAGCAGATCGGCCTGTTCCCGAACATGACCATCGAGGAGAACATCACCGTGGTCCCGCGCCTGCTTGGCTGGGACAAGCAGAAATGCCACGACCGCGCCCGCGAGCTGATGAGCATGATCAAGCTCGAACCCAAGCAGTACCTGCATCGCTACCCCCGTGAACTGTCGGGCGGCCAGCAGCAGCGGATCGGCGTGATCCGCGCCCTGGCCGCCGATGCGCCGTTGCTGCTGATGGACGAACCTTTCGGCGCGGTCGACCCGATCAACCGCGAGATGATCCAGAACGAGTTCTTCGAGATGCAACGGGCGCTGAACAAGACCGTGATCATGGTCAGCCACGACATCGACGAAGCCATCAAGCTGGGCGACAAGATCGCGATCTTCCGCGCCGGCAAGCTGGTCCAGTGCGATCACCCGGACACGCTCCTCGCCCACCCGGCCGATGAATTCGTCAGCAATTTCGTCGGCCAGGACAGCACGCTCAAGCGCCTGTTGCTGGTCAAGGCCGAAGACGCCGCCGACAACGCCCCGTCGGTCAGCCCCGAAACACCGGTGGCCGAGGCGCTGGAGTTGATGGACGAACACGACCGTCGCTACGTGGTGGTCACCTGCGCCGAGAACAAGGCGCTGGGGTATGTGCGCCGTCGCGACCTGTACCGCCAGACCGGCACCTGCGGGCAGTTCCTGCGGGAATTCAACGCCACCGCGGCCTACGACGAACATCTGCGGATCCTGTTGTCGCGTATGTATGAGTTCAACCGTTCGTGGCTGCCGGTGATGGATGCCGAGCGGGTCTTTCTCGGGGAAGTGACCCAGGAATCGATTGCCGAATACCTGAGCTCCGGCAAGTCCCGTGGCGGCAAGACCAGTATCGTCTCGCCGGCCGAGACCGCGTCCATCTAGGCGGGGAAAGAGTGCCTTTGTAGCTGGCTTTTGTGGCGAGGGAGCTTGCTCCCGCTGGGTCGCGAAGCGGCCCAAAAAAAGCGATGGGCGCTTCGCACCCAAGCGGGAGCAAGCTCCCTCGCCACAAGTGCAAACGTGACATCCAACAGGCTCGAAAACCGATCCGAGGGAACATCAACCTGTCACACCGGTCGGTTACATCATGAGCTGTCGCGCACTGCACGACGGAGACGTGCAAAAACGCGACATTTTTAGTTGATCTCAGGCCCCTCACGCCCTAAAGTTCGCGCCGAACGTCCATGCTGGAAACGATCCATCCGGCTCAAGTACTGACGACGAGACAGCAAGGCCAAGGGAATCACGCATCCCGTGGCCTTTTTGCTTTCGGCGACATGCCTTGGGAAGTAGGCGAACCAAAGTGGGGATACGGAGGACGTTCGCGGGGGTTGCTGCCCTCAAACCCATTGATCCTGATGTTTGCCAGTAGGAGTCCCAAGTATGTCGATCCAGGTCGAAGATTATTTTGCGCGCGAAACCTTTCAGAAAATGAAGGCGTTCGCCGACAAGCAGGAAACCCCGTTCGTGGTGATCGACACCGCGATGATCGCCAAGGCCTATGACGACCTGCGCGCCGGTTTCGAATTCGCCAAGGTCTACTACGCCGTCAAGGCCAACCCGGCGGTGGAAATCATCGACCTGCTCAAGGATAAAGGCTCGAACTTCGACATCGCCTCGATCTATGAGTTGGACAAGGTGATGAGCCGTGGCGTCGGCCCGGACCAGATCAGCTACGGCAACACCATCAAGAAATCCAAGGACATCCGCTACTTCTACGAGAAGGGCGTGCGCCTCTACGCCACTGACTCCGAAGCCGACCTGCGCAACATCGCCAAGGCCGCGCCGGGTTCGAAAGTCTATGTGCGCATCCTCACCGAAGGTTCGACCACGGCTGATTGGCCACTGTCGCGCAAGTTCGGCTGCCAGACCGACATGGCCATGGACCTGCTGATCCTCGCCCGCGACCTGGGCCTGGTGCCGTACGGCATCTCGTTCCACGTCGGCTCGCAACAGCGCGACATCAGCGTCTGGGACGCGGCCATCGCCAAGGTCAAGGTGATCTTCGAGCGTTTGAAAGAAGAAGACGGCATCGTCTTGAAGCTGATCAACATGGGCGGTGGTTTCCCGGCCAACTACATCACCCGCACCAACAGCCTGGAAACCTACGCCGAGGAAATCATCCGCTTCCTCAAGGAAGACTTCGGCGACGAACTGCCGGAAATCATCCTGGAGCCGGGCCGTTCGTTGATCGCCAACGCCGGCATCCTGGTCAGCGAAGTGGTGCTGGTGGCGCGCAAGTCGCGTACCGCCGTCGAGCGTTGGGTGTACACCGACGTGGGCAAATTCTCCGGCCTGATCGAAACCATGGACGAAGCCATCAAGTTCCCGATCTGGACCGAGAAGAAAGGCGAGATGGAAGAAGTGGTCATCGCCGGCCCGACCTGCGATAGCGCCGACATCATGTACGAAAACTACAAATACGGTTTGCCGCTGAACCTGGCGATTGGCGATCGTTTGTACTGGCTGTCGACCGGTGCCTACACCACCAGCTACAGCGCTGTGGAGTTCAATGGCTTTCCGCCGCTGAAATCCTTCTACGTGTAACGCCGCCTGGCAAAGAAAGGCCCATGGGATCATGGGCCTTTTTTTCAGCCCCGATCTCGAAATCAACAGGCCAAGCGGCTCACGCCGGTTCCGTCTGTTGAATGGGTCGCAGATGGAAAATAATGCCGGGAATGATCTCGAGCACATTGCTGGCATGTACTTCGATGGGCAGCGAACTCTCACGTTCGAGCGCGCATGAGATTTTTTCAAAGGCGTCAACGACCGAAGCGAATTCCTTGACGTAGTCCCAGCGATAATCGTCCAGCTTATCCAAGCTTCCGACCAACGTGATTTTCCCTTGAGTGGCGCAAATCGCCTTGTTTTTTTCTGCAACTGAAATTTTAAATTGACCAGCCCTTTCCTTGAGGCGGTTATAACCATCAACCATAGCCAGATAAGAAATGGTTTCGCCAATGCCAATGACCATTTTTTTCAAGGCGTCGATGGCCAACAGAGCAACTTGAACTTGAGGAGGCGCCAGCCCCATCGCAACCATGCTTTCCTCCGTCAGTTGGGCTTTGCGATCCCACCTTCCAGCGCGATTGCTTCCGATCAAGTCAATAGCTTCGGAGAGCAGCTCCATCTGCTCAAGTATTTCTCCCCGTTTGGCCTCGGCTCGGTTTTTTTGCTCCTCTACAAAGACCTGATCCTGTTCCAGCGCAAGAATCCATCGTGCCGATGCGCTCCTGTCATAGGGAGTACTGAGGTTGAGTTGAATTTGCTTCAGCTCGTTGGCTTGCTCGGTAACTGCACTGAAGGTTCGTTGAAGCTCAGTTTCCATCTCCAGGCGCAAATCCTCCTTATCACCCTCGTCTTCAACACCTTCAATTTCCTGCTGACATCTTTTAACGATCTCCCTTGTTTTATTCAAATTAATAATAGTTGTTTGAGCACGGTTGCGCAGACCGAACACCTGACCATTAACAATGGCTGCCACCGCCGTCATTCTACTCACCACATCCGGCAAATAATCGTACTGTTGCGCAAGCAGCTGCGTTTGAGTGCTGGCGTTCTGTACGTTGCCGTTATGGGCAAACAGCGCCGCGACATCCACGGTTGGATAGTCCGATACATTCGACATTAAGTACATTAGAGCGTCCTTCCTTGGCTTGAATGAGAGGTGTCAATTTCTTTCTGCGCCTCTTCGAAAACCTTGAGGAGTGCACGAGAGCTCGGTTCTATGTTCTGCTTCCAAGGTGAAACCACCAATTTGAGATGCCTGATAAAATGCCTCAACCTGACAGCATCCCGCACTTGGTCGAGCGCACGGACAGAATCCGTTAAAAATTGGCTCAGTGCGTTCCAGACCAGCATGAGGTTCTGAGTCGCCACCTCGGCCTCAATTGTTACAGCACTCAGGACCTGCAGATGGCCCCGCACCCTATTCAACGAATTTAATGTCTGGCTTTTGCTGGCCAGTTGCCGATTATCCATGTCCTGAGCAGTTTTCAACTCATTGTATTGTGTACGCAACTTTTCTGCCTCTACGCCCACGTAGATGCTCATGATCAACCCGCCAAAATTCAGGCCCGCCGCTGACTCAATCGACTCTCTCACCATCTGGTGGTACTGCTTATTCAGGTCATCGAGTTCATCGGCACGCTGATCGATATCATTTTGAATACCTAGAACGTCCTCTTCATAACTGTTGCCGGTGACAGCTAGCAATCGCAACTTGATTTGCGGCAATATCCGCTCACGCATATCGGCACCGAAGCTGTCCAGCCCCTGCCGGACCTCTTCTGCCTTCGCATGACAGAGCCGCACCTCCTCCAGCATGACATTGAGAAAATATTTTATGTCCGGGACATCGCTGGGCGCGAGCGTCAGATCAGGGAGATCGGGTAACTCATTCTGGAGCTGCAAATACTCTTCGACAGTAGTGATGTCATGTTTTTCTAAATACCCTGAGGATTTAAGTTCTTCATAAACCTCAAAGATCCCATCCCCATACTCAATCATGGTTCCGGCAAAAGTCTTTAGATGAACGCCCGTCAACTGAATTTTTTCGCGCAGCGGAGACCAAAGCCGGGCATGATTATAAACGGCACTGAAAGTGGTAAAAAAATCCATGACCGTCAGCCCGGGCTGACCTACCTCACCCGGACCGTAATTCAGATAAGCCGCGACGTCATTTGTCCGATAGGGAAGCGACAAGCCGAGCAATTCATACCGCCTCAAACTGAGGATCTGTTCCTTGGTTAACTGTATCCCTGGCTCTCGTTTGTATTCCCCTCCCTCACCAAGCGAGGCTTCTACAAACACCTTGGGTGCTAATGCGGCAGTCTCGACTACCTTTTCATCCAGCTTGAAATCGAACATAGGCTTCCTGCCCTCAAGTTATCTCTTCATTGTGCCGACCACCTCGTCAGAAACACCAGCCAATGAAGGGTGATCGCGCGAAAAGACTCTAGAGTACTTTCAAGACAAGCCACAACAGTTCAAGTATTAACAAAAAAATCAGGCGATTTTTTCCTGCACAAAAGTTACCAACTTTTGTATTGGCCACAAGCTTGCATCAGCTTAAGTTGCTACAGCCCCGATCAACTGAGAAAGTCGACGACGGTAGGCATGACCCATGGCACGTAATTCAGGGTGGTTGGCATCCATCAGCGTTTCACTGCTTACCCGCAGGAAACTTGCATTCCCGCCATCCAGCGCCTTGCGCAGCCAAGCCAGGGATTCGTCAATGCGGTCTTCCTGCGCCAGCATCGCCGCATAACTGAACTGCCCACGAAAATCCCCACCTTCAGCCGAGCGCCTGTACCACAAAGCGGCCGCCTGCGGATCCGCTGGACAACAACGTCCATCCTCAAGATAACGCCCCAACAGATTCATTGATTTGGCGTGCCCCAACTCCGCGGCTCGACGATAAAGAGCCAGCGCTTGCGGCTGATTCTCAGCAACGCCGCGCCCAGTCGCCAGCAGGTTGGCCAGGTTGTACATCGCCCAATCCAGTCCTGCCTCGGCTGCCTGGCGATAATGTCCGGCCGCGACCGAAGGGTCGGCGACACAACCCCAGCCATGCTCATGGCATCGCCCCAGCATGTTGCGCGCCATCAGGTGCCCGCGTTGGGCGGCGATCTCGAACCAGCGCCGGGCCAGGGTTCTGTCCTGTTCGATACCGCGCCCGTCGAGCAGGATCTGCCCGAGCAGCGCCTGGGCCTCAAGCAGCCCTTCGCCAGCTGCGATCAGGATCGCCTGGGCCGCCCGCGCCGGGCTGTCCGCGAGCATGGCCTCGAGGGCCTCGCCGTCGAGCACTTCCTCGCGGCGCAGACGAAAATCCGCCACCTACACCTCGACCCAGCGACGCAACAGGTTGTGGTAGGTGCCGGTCAGGCGAATCAACGACGGATGCTCGGGCACGTCCCGGGTCAGTTGCTGGATCGCACCGTCCATCTCGAACAGCAGCGCGCGCTGGCTGTCTTCGCGCACCAGGCTCTGGGTCCAGAAGAACGAGGCATAGCGTGCGCCACGGGTAACCGGGTTGACCTTGTGCAGGCTGGTGCCCGGATACAACACCATGTCCCCGGCCGGCAATTTGACCCGTTGGGTGCCGTAGGTGTCCTGGACTTCCAACTCGCCGCCGTCATAGTCCTCCGGGTCGCTGAAGAACAGCGTGGCCGACAGGTCGGTGCGCACCCGCTCGGCACTGCCCTTGGGCTGGCGCACGGCATTGTCGATATGGAAATCGAAACTGCCGCCGGCGGTGTAGCAGTTCACCAGCGGCGGGAAGACTTTGTGTGGAAGCGCCGCCGACATGAACAAGGGGTTTTTCCACAACCGATCCAGCATGGCCGCGCCGATTTCCTTGGCCAGGGGGTGCCCCTCGGGCAGTTGCAAGTTGTGCTTGGCCTTGGCCGATTGATAACCGGCCGTGACCTTGCCATCTGCCCATTCGGCCTGCTCCAGGGCCTCGCGGATACGCTGCACTTCTTCAGGAGAAAACACACCGGGAATGTGCAGCAACATGGCATTCAAGACCTGTGGATAACGCGGGGCGCTAATGGTAGTGATTCTTATTGACTGTGTACAACCCCCGCCGACGCACCATTGGGCAGAAACCGTAAAGGCAAAATGTAAAGAATGTAAATTCCTCCCAAATAGCAATATTTCGCAATTGATACATAAAACTGTTTACCCTATATTCCGCCGCCTCAACCTTGGGGAAGGCACTGTTCATGTCGCGTCAACAATCACAATTACCGGTTAATTCACCTCGTCTGCTGGCCTCCGCCATCGGCGTCGCCCTCGGTGCGACGTCAATCGCACAGATGGCCCAAGCGGCGGAAAAGATCGACGAAAAAGCCCCGCGCAACGCCATCTCCCTGGACGCTACCAGCATTACGGGCGAGGCCCAGGACGCGACGTCCTACCAGGTCGAAAAAGCCTCGTCCTCGAAATACACCGCGCCGCTGGTCGACACGCCGCGCTCGGTGACGGTCATTCCCCAGCAGGTACTCAAGGACACCGGCGCCCTCAACATGCAGGACGCCCTGCGTACCGTGCCGGGCATCACTTTTGGCGCCGGCGAAGGCGGCAACCCCCAGGGCGACCGACCTTTCATCCGAGGCTTCGATGCCCAGGGCGACACCTATCTGGATAACGTGCGTGATACCGGTTCGCAAAGCCGGGAGATCTTTGCGGTCGAATCCATCGAGGTCAGCAAGGGCCCGAACTCGGCCATCGGCGGCCGCGGCGCCGCTGGCGGTACCATTAACCTGGTGAGCAAGAAAGCCCACTTGGGCGACTCGTTCGACGGCGGCTTCACCTGGGGTTCGGACCAGACCCAGCGCTACACCCTCGACGGCAATTACCAGTTCAGCGACAGCGCCGCCGGCCGGCTCAACCTGATGAGCCACGAAAGCAACGTCGCCGGTCGTGACCAGGTCAACTACGATCGCTGGGGCGTCGCGCCGTCGCTGGCGTTCGGCCTGGGCACCGACACCCGGGTCAACCTCGACTACTACCACCTGGAAAGCAACGATCTGCCGGATTCGGGCATTCCCTACAGCGTTCCCGCCTCGGGCCGCACCGCCGACCGCACCAAAGCCAACCCGGACAAGCCCGATGCCGGCGGCGACAGCAGCAACTTCTATGGACTCAGCGACCGCGACTTCCGCAAGACCCGCGTCGACACCGCGACCATCGCCATCGAGCATGACCTGAGCGATGCGCTGACCGTCAAGAACACCCTGCGCCACGGCTCCAGCATGCAGGACTACATCCTCACCCAACCCGACGACAGCAAGGGCAACGTCAACAACGGTACAGTCTGGCGCCGCGTCAACAGCCGCGTCAGCAACGTCGACACCACCACCAACCAGACTGATCTGTTCGGTGACTTTTATGTGGCCGGCTTCAAGAACAGTTTCTCCACCGGCATCGAGCTGAGCCGCGAGACCGGCGAGAAGACTTCGTACAACGTCAACACCGACACCGTACCGGGCACCACCGCCGCGAACACCAACTGCACGCCGGCCCTGGTCGGCGCGCCGAGCGGCTACAACTGCACGTCGCTGTCCAACCCGAACCCGAACGATCCCTGGAACGGCGCGATTTCCCGCAACTATGCCGGCACCGACACCACCAGCGTCACCCGCGCGCTCTACGTGTTCGACACGCTGGAACTGTCACCGCAGTGGCTGGTGAACATGGGCTTGCGCTACGACCACTTCGACACGAAATACAAGACTTACGACGCCGCCGGTACCACCACGTCCAAGGGTGACGACACCAGCGAGTTCGTCACCGGCCAGTTCGGCCTGGTCTGGAAACCAGCCGACAACGGCAGCATCTATGCGTCCTATGCGACCTCGGCCACGCCGCCCGGCAGCATGGTTGGCGAAGGCATCGAGGGCAATCCGCTCGGTGGGACGCCAGACCGCAGTGGCAACCTGCTCGCCAGTGACATGGAGCCGGAAACCACCAAGAACTACGAGATCGGCACCAAGTGGGACTTGCTCGACAGCCGGCTTTCGCTGACCGCGGCGATTTTCCGCACCGAGAAGGAAAACGCCCGGGTGCAGGTCGACACCACGACCTATGAAAACGCCGGCAAGACTCGCGTCGACGGCCTGGAGCTGTCGGCCAGCGGCAAGCTCACCGAGAAATGGCAGGTGTTCGCCGGCTACAGCTACCTGGACAGTGAGCAGGTCGATGGCGGGCCGATGAGCACCAGCGATGGCAACGAGTTGCCGAACACGCCGAAAAACAGCGCCAGCGTCTGGACCACCTACGCGCTCACGCCAAAGCTGACCATCGGTGGCGGGGCCTTCTATGTGGATGATGTGTTCGGCAGCGTGGCGAACACCACCATGGTCGACTCCTACGTGCGTTATGACGCCATGGCCAGCTATAAGGTCAGCAAGCACCTGGACCTGCAACTCAACGTGCAGAACCTGACCGACGAGACTTACTACGACAAGGCATTCTCGACCCACTTCGCCAACCAAGCGGCCGGGCGCACGGCGTTGTTGAGTACCAATTTCCACTTCTGACCGGTTGAAAGAACCCGACGCCGAGTGGCCAGGCAATGAACCTGTGGGAGCGAGCCTGCTCGCGAAAGCGGAGTGTCAGTTGATAAATGCGTGACTGACACGACGTCTTCGCGAGCAGGCTCGCTCCCACAGGATCTAACCACCGCCCATTACTGACCGGCACCGGGCAAAGCCCCGTTCATGCAAATGAATGGGGCTTTTATGTGTGTTTATGAATGCTTCTCGATAACACACGGCATAATGCACGCCGTGACAAACAGTATTGAATGAACAAGGCGGGCGACGTGTTGAAGAAAACCCTGTTCCAGTTGCACTGGTTTTTCGGCATCAGTGCCGGACTGGTCCTGGCGTTGATGGGCGTTACCGGTGCGGTGGTGTCTTTCCAGGACGAGATCCTGCGGGCATTGAACCCCGAGGTGCTGACGGTTGAAAAACAACCGGCCGGCGTCCTGCCTCCCGCCGAACTGGTGGAACAGATCGAAGCCGCCTCCGGCAAGACCGTCGCCATGCTCTGGGTCGAGACCGACAGTGGCAACGCCGCGCGGGCGATCTTCACCGCCCCGCCCGGAGAGAAACGCGGGCCGATGCGCTACTTCAATCCCTACAACGCGCAGTTTCTCGGCGATGTGGTGGGCCAGGATTTCTTCGGCCTGATGCTCAGGCTGCACCGCGTCCTGACCCTGGACGACGTGGGCCGGCAGATCACCGGCGCCTGCACGCTGATCCTGGTGTTCTTCTGCTTGTCCGGCCTCTACCTGCGCTGGCCACGCCAGTGGAAAAACTGGCGCGCCTGGCTGACCCTCGACTGGGCGAAAAAGGGCCGCAGCTTCAACTGGGACCTGCACTCCGTTGCGGGCACCTGGTGCCTGCTGTTCTATCTGTTGGCCGCCCTGACCGGGTTGACCTGGTCCTATGAGTGGTACAACAAAGGCCTGACCCGCCTGCTTTCCGATTCGCCCAAGGATGAGCGCGTGCGCACCCGTGGCCCGGCACCGAGCGGCCCGGCGCCGATCGCCGATTACCGGGCCATGTGGAGCAGCATCTACAGCGCCGCCGGCCCCGGCCTGTCCGCCTACAACGTGCGCATGCCACCGGTGGCCGGGCAACCGGCGACGGTGTTCTACCTGCTCAAGGACGCCCCCCATGACCGCGCCCTGAACCAACTCATGCTCGACCCGAGCACCGGCGTCATCAGCCGTCACAGCCGCTACACCGACAAGAGCCTCAAGGCGCAATTGCTCACCAGCATCTATGCCCTGCATGTCGGCAGTTACTTCGGCCTGGTCGGGCGGATCCTGGTGACCGCCGCCGCATTGGCGATGCCGCTGTTTTTCATCACCGGCTGGCTGCTCTACCTGGACCGCCGACGCAAAAAACGTCAGGTCCGCCAGGCTCGCCAGGCGCTTGCCGGCAACCCTGGCGATGCCCCGGCGTGGCTGATCGGCTTTGCCAGCCAGAGCGGTTTTGCCGAGCAACTGGCCTGGCAGACCGCCGGCCAGCTCCAGGCCGCCGGGCTACCGGTGAAGGTCCAGCCGTTGGCCGGCGTCAGCGAAAAGGATTTGAACAGCGCCACCCGCGCCTTGTTTGTCGTCAGCACCTTTGGCGACGGTGAAGGACCGGACAGCGCTCGCGGTTTCGAGCGCAAGGTGCTCGGCCGGGCCATGAGCCTGGAAAGCCTGCAATACTCGGTCCTCGGCCTCGGTGACCGGCAATATGACAATTTCTGCGGTTTCGCTCGCCGTCTGCACGCCTGGCTGGCGGAGCACGGCGGCAAGACGCTGTTCGCGCCGGTGGAAGTGGACAGCGGCGACCCGTACGCCTTGCGGCACTGGCAACAGCAACTGGCCGAGCTGACCGGCCAGCCTCCGGCGGATGCGTGGCAAGCGCCGAGCTTTGAACACTGGACCTTGAGCCAGCGCACCCTGCTCAACCCCGACAGCAGCGGTTCGGGCGTGTACCTGCTCGGCCTCAGCGCCCCCGGTCCGAGCAGTTGGCTGGCCGGTGACCTGGTGGAAATCCTGCCGCGCAATGACCCGTGGGCTATCGAACACTTCCTCGATGGCCTGGGTATCGCCGGTATCGCTCGGGTGCAGGTCGATGGCTTGCAGCAGACGCTCGAACAAGCCCTCGCCACGCGTCAGCTGCCGGAAAACCGCGCCCACCTGGTGGGTCTGCACGCCCAGGCGCTGGTGGAGGCGTTGGCACCGCTGGGGATGCGTGAATATTCCATCGCCTCGATCCCCGCCGACGGTGTACTGGAACTGATCGTACGCCAGGAACGTCACGCCGATGGCAGCCTGGGCATCG
Source organism: Pseudomonas sp. R3-56 (assembly GCF_051132075.1). Taxonomy (NCBI): domain Bacteria; kingdom Pseudomonadati; phylum Pseudomonadota; class Gammaproteobacteria; order Pseudomonadales; family Pseudomonadaceae; genus Pseudomonas; species Pseudomonas sp. R3-56. The sequence goes on from NZ_CP071657.1 coordinate 5,267,993, forward strand.
GTTCCGGCTGGCTGACCGAGCATGCGCCGCTGGGCAGTCCCATCAGCCTGCGCGTCCGTCGCAACAGCAGCTTCCATCTGCCGCCCCAGGGCCTGCCGATGATTCTGCTGGGCAATGGCACCGGCCTGGCCGGCTTGCGCAGTTTGCTCAAGGCCCGCGTTGCCCAGGGCATGCAGCGCAACTGGCTGCTGTTTGGCGAGCGCAACCGCGAGCATGATTTCCATTGCCGCGACGAACTGCAGGAATGGGTGACCTCCGGCGACCTGGAACGCCTGGACCTGGCGTTCTCCCGGGATCAGGAAAAGAAAATCTACGTCCAGGACCGCCTGCTGGAATCGGCCGCTTTGCTCAAGCAATGGCTGGCCGACGGCGCGGTGATCTATGTCTGCGGCAGCTTGCAGGGGATGGCGTCAGGCGTGGACCACGTGCTCAATCTGGTGCTGGGCCGCGAGGAAGTGGAAAAGCTGATCGAGCAGGGCCGGTATCGGCGGGATGTTTACTGACGAACGCCTATTTTGAATCCACCCTAAAACCCTGTGGGAGCGAGCTTGCTCGCGATAGCGGATTGTCAGTCAGCATTTATTGACAGACATACCGCCATCGCGAGCAAGCTCGCTCCCACATTGATTTTTGTGGTGGGCCTTGAATTCAAACCGGCTGCAACTTCTTCTCGAACACCGCCACCCCTTCAAGATCGCGCAACACCACGCTCATCTCGCCGCTCTGCCCGTCGATGTTCACCTCGCCAAAGAATTGATACCCGGCAAACGGCGAAGTGTTCTGCACGGGGGGCGCTTTCTGGAATACCACTTCCGGACCGAAGGTCTTGTCCAGGGCATTGGGCCCGAAGCTGCCGGCGTTCAGCGGCCCGGCAACAAACTCCCAGAACGGTTCGAAATCCTGGAACGCGGCCTGTTCAGGATGGTAATGGTGGGCGGCGCAATAGTGCACATCGGCAGTCAGCCAGACGTAGTTGCGCACCTGATGCTTGCGCAGATAACCGAGCAGTTCGGCAATTTCCACTTCCCGCCCCTGGGCCTCGCCCGGGTCACCGTTGGCGACCGCTTCCCAGCGCGGCACACCGGGGCTGACTTCGCCGTCGGGCACGCCGAGGCCAATGGGCATGTCGGCGGCAATGGCCTTCCATTGCGCCCGGGATTGCTTCAGCTCGCGCTTGAGCCAATTCAACTGCTCACGCCCCAGGAACGGTTTCGCCGCGCCGAGGTTGGCGTCATTGGCTTCGCGGTAGCTGCGCATGTCCAGCACGAACACATCGAGCATCGGCCCGTAGCCGAGCTTGCGATAGATCCTGCCACCATGGTCGGCCATCTGCAGGCGCATCGGCGCATATTCCAGCCAGGCCTGTCGCGCACGGCCTACCAGGCTGTGGATATCCTTGGTCTGGTAGCGCTCGTCCAGTTGCTTGCCCGGCGACCAGTTGTTGACCACCTCGTGGTCGTCCCATTGCCAGATCTGCGGCACCTCGGCGTTGAAACGACGGACGTTTTCATCCATCAGGTTGTAGCGGTAGTTGCCGCGATATTCGTCCAGGGTCTCGGCAACCTTGCTCTTGGCTTCGGTGGTCAGGTTGCGCCAGATGCGCCCGCCCTCGGTGGTGACCTGCGCCGGCACCGGGCCGTCGGCGTAGATGGTGTCGCCGCTGTGGATAAAAAAGTCCGGCAGGCGCAGGCGCATGGCTTCGTAGATGCGCATGCCGCCAATGTCCGGGTTGATGCCGAAGCCCTGGCCGACGGTATCGCCGCTCCAGACAAAGCGGATGTTGCGCTTGAACTGCGGCACGCTGCGCAAATGGCCGAGCCACGGCTCGCTGGCGACACCGCTGCGGGCGTCTTCGAAATGCACGCGGTAGAAAATCGCCTGGTCGGGCGGCAGGCCGGTGAGTTCGACCCGGGCGGTGAAATCGCTGCGGCTGTCGGCCAGCGCCGAGACAAAGCGCCGAGGGTTGGAGAACTGGCTGCGGGTGTCCCACTCCACCACCATCCGCGCCGGACGGTCGCTGCGACTCCAGATCATCGCCCGGTCGCCCTGCAAGTCGCCCGACTGCACGCCTTCGGTCAGCACCGGCCGATCCTTGACCGAAGCAATCACCGCCGGCGCCAGCCCCGGCAGCAACAAACCGGCACCAACGGCTTGCATTACACGGCGACGGCCCAGGTCGAATTCGCTCATGGTGTTCTCCCTTGAAATGGGAAAACTTAAGCATGGCTGTGTGAAGTGGGTGTGACAGAGACTCAGGACGCCCCAAGATCAACTGTGGGAGCGAGCTTGCTCGCGATGGCAGGGTGTCAGGCAACTAAAATGTCGACTGATACACCGCTATCGCGAGCAAGCTCGCTCCCACAGGAAACAACAGGGTTGGGTCAGGCCTTCGCCGGCTCCAGCGCCATCTCCACCGCCTCAGGCCGCTTGAGCAGCGCATAGGTCACCGCCGTCAGCAGGCTGCCCGCGACGATTGCCAGCAGGTACAGCAGCGCATGATTGATGGCGTTGGGGATCAGCATCACGAACAGGCCGCCGTGAGGCGCCATGAGTTTGCAGCCGAAATACATCGACAGCGCACCGGTCAGCGCACCACCGGCAACACTTGACGGGATCACCCGCAGCGGATCCTTGGCCGCGAATGGGATCGCGCCTTCGGAAATGAAGCACAGCCCCAGCACCAATGCCGCTTTACCCGCCTCGCGCTCGGTCTTGGCGAATTTGCGCCGGGCGATGAACGTGGCGATGCCCAGGCCAATCGGCGGGACCATGCCGGCGGCCATGGTCGCGGCCATGGGTGCATAACTCTGCGAAGCCAGCAGCCCCACCGAAAACGCATAGGCGGCCTTGTTGATCGGCCCACCGAGGTCGACGCACATCATCGCCCCCAGCAGCACGCCCAGCAGCAGCGCATTGGTGGTGCCCATGCTGTCGAGGAAATGCGTCAGGCCTTCGAGCATGCCCGCCACTGGTTTGCCGACGATGTAGATCATCACCAGGCCGGTGAACAGGCTCGCCAACAGCGGAATGATCAGGATCGGCTTGAGCGCTTCCAGGCTCTGGGGCAGCCGCGCGTAGCGGTTGATCGCCTTGGCGGCATAGCCGGCCAGGAAGCCGGCAATGATCCCGCCGATGAACCCGGCGCCCAAGGTGCTCGCCAGCATCCCGCCGATCATGCCTGGCGCCAGGCCCGGCCGGTCGGCGATGGAATAAGCGATGTAGCCCGCCAGCAGCGGCACCATCAATTTGAATGCGGTATCGCCGCCGATCTGCATCAGTGCCGCCGCCAGGGTGCCAGGCTCCTTGAAGGCCTCGATGCCGAACACGAACGACAAGGCAATCATCAAGCCACCCGCCACCACCATCGGCAGCATGAACGAAACACCGGTCAGCAAGTGTTTGTAGACGCCGCTCTTTTCCGCCTTCGCCGGACCGCCGGAAGCCTCGCTGGTGACGCTTTCCTGCCGACCTTCGGCCAAGGCTTTGTTCAGCGTGGCTTCGGCCTGCTTCAACGCGATGCCGGTGCCGCAGCGGTAGATTTTCTTGCCGGCGAAACGCTCGGTGGCGACTTCAATGTCGGTCGCCAGCAGCACCACGTCGGCCTCGGCAATCGCTTCGGGACTCAGCGGATTACGCGCGCCCACCGAGCCCTGGGTTTCGATCTGCAAGTCGTAGCCCAAGCGCGCCGCTGCCTGCTGCAAGGCTTCGGCGGCCATGAAGGTGTGGGCAACGCCGGTCGGGCACGCGGTGATGGCCACCAGGCGCGGGGCGCGCTCGGTGGAGGCCTGTGGTGCTTCGGCGAGCACGTCGGCCTCGGCCAGCACCGCGGCTTCCTCGGCGCCACGCCGCAGCACCGTATCAACGTCTTGCAGGGCCTGGGCCGGGGTGCTGCGAAATACCCGCTTGCCGACAAATCGCGACAGGTCCACCGGGCCGCTGGCAACCAGCAGTACCCACTCGGCCGCCTCAAGCGTGGCGGCCGACAGCTGGCGCTCGGGGTGCGCCGGGTCATGCACTTCAACGCTGGTGCTCCAGCCCTGGCGCTGGGCCGCCGCGTCCAGCAGACGGGCGCACAACACACTGGTGACCATGCCGTTCGGGCAGGCCGTCACAATGGCTAATTTCATCTTGCGAACCCTCTTATTGTTCTGTCAGGGGGCGCACGCGCACGCCCTGTTCAAGCGACGCCAGCAACGCGGTGTCGTGGATGCCAAAACCGATCTGCGTGACCGCCATCGCGGCGATGGCCGTGGCGCTGCGCAGGGTCTGCTCCGGCGTGTGCGCACCGAGCAAGCCGTGCAGCATGCCGGCCAGCAGCGAATCACCGGCACCCACGGTACTGGCAACCGTCACCTTGGGCGGCGAAGCATGCAGCGCCGAACCGACGCTGAACCAGTTCACGCCGTCGGCGCCATGGGAAATCACCACGTGCTCGATACCCTCGGCGTGCAGGCGCTGCGCCGCTTGCGCCTGGGCCAATTCGCTGACCACGGCGCAGCCCAGCGCATCGGCCAGCTCCTCGGTGTTCGGCTTGATCAGCCACGGCCCCGCCGCCAGGGCGACGCGCAAGGCTTCGCCGCTGGTGTCGAGGGCCACGTTCAGGCCAAGTTGTTTCAGGCGCGTGATCAGCGCCTGCAGCCATTGCGCACTGACGCCACGGGGCAAGCTGCCCGCCACGACCACCACATCATGGCCCGGGGCGATTTGCTCAAGGCGCGCCAGCAACGCCTGCTGCGCGGCTTCGTCGACCATTGGGCCCGGGCCGTTGAGATCGGTGATGCGGCCGTCCTGCTCGGCCAGCTTGATGTTGCTGCGGGTTTCGCCCGGAACGCGGATGAACGCGTCGACGAAGCCACGCTGAGCGAACAGCGTCTCGAACACCTGGGCGTTGTCCTCGCCGAGAAATCCACTGACCGTCAGCGTATGGCCGAGATCGGCCAACACCTGGGCGACGTTCACGCCTTTACCGGCGGCGTGGGCGTGCATGGCATCGCTGCGGTTGACCTGGCCCGGTTCCAGGCGCGCCAACTCCACCGTGAGGTCGAGCGCCGGGTTGAGGGTCAGGGTAAGAATCTTCGCCATTACAGCGCCTCCACTAATGCGCGCACGTCGTCGGCGCTGCCCACGGCCAAGGCCTCTTGGGCCAGGGTTTGTACTTGCGCCAGGCTCAATTCGCGAACCCGCGCCTTGACCTCGGCGATGCTGCGGGCCGAAACGCTCAATTCGTCGACGCCCAGGCCCACCAGCACCGGCACCGCCAGCGGATCAGCCGCCAGCTCGCCGCACACGCCGACCCATTTGCCATGGGCATGGGCCGCGCGCACGGTGATGTCGATCAGTTGCAACACCGCTGGATGCAGGCCATCGGCCTGGGCCGACAGAGTCGGGTGGCCCCGGTCGATCGCCAGGGTGTATTGGGTCAGGTCATTGGTGCCGACGCTGAAGAAGTCGACCTCCTTGGCGAGCACCGGCGCGAGCAGCGCGGCGGACGGCACTTCGATCATGATTCCCAGTTGCAGGTCCGCCACCGGGATTTCCCGGCGCAGGCGCTCGGTCATGTCGCGGGCCTGGCGCCACTCATCGACGCTGCCAACCATGGGGAACATGATCCGCAGCGGACGGTTGTCCGCCGAGCGCAACAAGGCGCGCAACTGCGCTTCCATGACCTGCGGACGCTGCAAGGTCAGGCGGATGCCGCGCACCCCGAGGAAGGGGTTTTCTTCCTTCGCGATCGGCCAGTACGGCAGCGGTTTGTCGCCGCCCACATCAAGGGTGCGCACCACCAGCGGCCGACCGGCCAGGCCATCAAGCACCTTGCGGTATTCGGTTTCCTGGGTCGCTTCGTCCGGGGCCTCGTTGTGAGCCATGAAAATCAATTCGGTGCGCAGCAGGCCGATGCCTTCCGCGCCCTGCTCCACCGCGCTGGTGACGCCGGCGCTTTCGCCGATGTTGGCGAACACTTCCACGGCGTGACCGTCGCGGGTCAGCGCCGGTTGGTGACGCTGCTCGGCGGCGGCCTTGAGGCGCTGCTCGCGGGTGTCGCGTTCTTCGGCGGCGCGTTGCAGTGTGGCGGCGTCCGGGTCGACATGCAGCCGACCGCGCTGGCCGTCCAGCAGCAAGGAGGTGCCCGGCGCCAGCAGCAACACCGCTGCCCCGGCACCGACCAGGGCGGGAATGCCCAGGGCACGGGCAACAATCGCGCTGTGGGCGGTGGCGCCGCCCCGGGCGGTCAGGATCCCCGCCACCCGAGCCGGATCCAGGCGGGCCACGTCGGAGGGGCCGACTTCGTCCATCACTAGAATGTAGGGTTGATCCGGCTCAGCCGGCGTTTCCACGCCACACAGCTGCGCCAGCACCCGACGGCCGACGTCCCGCAAGTCGGCGGCACGTTCGGCAAGCAAGGCATCCTGCAGAGCTTCCTGTTCTTTCGCGGCGGCTTCGATCACGCCCATCCACGCCGCTTGCGCGCTCTCGCCCAGCTTCAAGCGGGTGTCGACCTCGTCGGTCAGCTCCGGGTCGTCGAGCATTTCCTGATGAGTGATGAAAATTTCGCGGATGGCCTTGGCCTTCGCGCGCTCGATCAAGCCTTCGATGTCCCGGCGCACCTGGCTCAACGCCTTTTGCAGGCGCTCGCGCTCGATGGCCGGTGACTCGCCGCGCAACGGATAGTCGATGTCTTGCAGCACTTGAACATGCGCCGGGCCGATGGCGATGCCCGGTGCGGCGGCGACCGCCTGGAGCAGGCTGCCGGATTCGGGCGCCAGCATCACGCTGGCGACTTCGGCGATGGTGGTTTCCCGTGGCGCGCTCGGTGGCGGCAGCGGTTCGACCTCTTCGCCGAGCCCCTCTTCGACGGCGGCCAGCAAGGCCGGCAGCGCATCGGCGGCAATGCTCGGCTCGGCGATGAACTCCAGGACCTGGCCGCGACGGGCACCCAGGCTCAACAGTTTGCTCAGGCTCTTGGCCGACACGGCGCTGTCCTGGCCGTCGACGATGCGCACGCGGATTTCGCCGTCGAAGTTTTTCGCCAATTGCGCGAGGATTTTCGCCGGGCGTGCATGCAGGCCGTGGGCATTGGCGAGGCCGATGCGGGCGCTGGGCCAGTCGGCGGGCAGCTCGCCGCCCAGCACTTCGAGGACCTTGCGACTGCTGGTGGCGCGGCCCAGTTCGTGGCCGCGACCTTCGATCAGCAGCGCGCAGAGTCTTTCCAGCAAGGCCTGATGGGCCTCGCCGAGGCTGGCCAGGCAGAACAGTCCGCTCAGGGGCTGGCCGAGGTAACGGATGGGCTTGTCCGGCGTGACGAAAGCCAGGCCAGGGCGCTTGACGGTCTGTTCACTGTGCAGCCACCACAGGCCGTCGCCCAACGGCAGCGCCTCGACCTGCTGCAACACACCGGCGAAGCCGTTGCTCACGCAGTCGGCCTGGCGCAACAGACGAGCGCCGCGCCACACCAGTTCTTCGAAATCGTCGGCCGACACGCCGAGGCCAATCATCTGCGCATCCAGCGCCAGTTCCTGCGGCGCGCCTTGCAGCAGTTTCAACAGCGCCTCGGCAGACCCGGCGCGGCGCAGGGCCTGACCCAGGTCCGTCTCGCCGAGGGCGCGGGTCAGCAGTTGCAACAGGCGCAGGTGCTCGTCGGATTTGGCCGCGATGCCAATAGCCAGGTAAACGATCTGGCCATCGCCCCAATCCACGCCGTCCGGGAATTGCAGCAAGCGCACGCCGGTGGCATACACCAGGTCGCGGGTCTGCGGGGTACCGTGGGGAATGGCAATACCTTGGCCAAGAAAGGTCGAGCCCTGGGCCTCGCGGGCCTGTAAACCGGCGAGGTAACCTTCGGCGACCAGGCCATCGGCCACCAGTTTGTCGGCGAGCAATTGCAGCGCGGCGTCTTTATCCACAGCCACCTGGGCCATGGATATCTGCTCTAGAGTGAGCTCGAGCATGCTTTCTCCTTTTTGGCGTCCGGTGGGCGCCAGGTATTGTTTTGAATGAATCAGCTTAGCGTGTGGGACAGCTTCCGGCGGTATCGCGGCAGTGCGGCCAGAAAATCCCGAGAGCCTGAAAATACGCTTGCTGAAACGTTTAATCTAGAAAGATTGGCACGTTACTCGATAATCTCTCATCCTTGAAGTGCAACTTGTCGAAAGCGCCTCGGGGGTGACCATCGTGCCGAATCGGGTAGGATGGGCCTTCAATGTCGCGGCACACTCGAAAAAACAAGGAAAACCGGGTTGAAACTCAGTGATATCGCCCAGCTTGCCGGTGTGTCCGTCACCACCGCCAGCTACGTCATCAACGGCAAGGCCGAACAGCAACGCATCAGCAACGCGACCGTCGAACGGGTGCGGGCGGTGGTCGAAGAACATGGCTTCACGCCTAACCCCCAGGCCGCCGGGCTGCGCAGCCGGCACACGCGGACGTTGGGTTTCATCCTGCCGGACCTGGAAAACCCCAGCTATGCCCGTATTGCCAAGCTCCTGGAGCAAGGCGCCCGCGCCCGGGGCTATCAACTGTTGATCGCCAGTTCCGACGACGCGCCCGACAGCGAGCGCCAATTGCTGCAACTGTTCCGCGCCCGGCGCTGCGATGCGCTGATCGTCGCCAGTTGCCTGCCGGCCGAGGATGACAGTTACCGTCAGCTCCAGGCCAAGGGTATTCCGATCATCGCCATCGACCGGGTGATGGAGCCGGCGCACTTCTGCTCGGTGATCAGCGATGACCGCCAGGCCAGCCTGCAACTGACCCGCAGCCTGCTGGACACCCACCCGCGGCAAATCGCGCTGATCAGTGCCCGTCCCGAACTGAGCATCAGCCAGGAGCGGGCCGCGGGGTTCCGCGAGGCGCTGGCCGGGTTCGACGGCCAGGTGTTTATCGAACACGGCGAGTCGTTCAGCCGTGAATGCGGTCGCCAACTGATGGACGAGATGCTCGCGCGCCTGGGGCATTTGCCCGATGCGCTGATCACTACGTCCTATGTACTGCTGCAAGGCGTGTTCGACGCCCTGCATGATTTTCCGCTCAAGTCGCGGCCGCTGCGCCTGGGCACGTTTGGTGACACGCAACTGCTGGATTTCCTGCCGCTGCCGGTCAATGCCATGTCCCAACAGCATCAACTGATCGCCGCCAAGGCGCTGGAACTGGCGCTGGCGGCCATCGAGAACGATGACTACCAGCCTGGTGTCCAGGCGATTGCCCGCACGTTCAAACAGCGTATCCACCAAGGCTGAGGATTTTCCCGGATCGAACCATGGAGTTGATCGACACCCACACCCACCTGGACTTCCCGGATTTCGACGCGGATCGCTCGGCGCTGCTGGCCGAAAGCCGCGCCCTGGGCGTTCGGCAAATGGTCTTGCTGGGGGTATCTCGGGACAACTGGCAACGGGTCTGGGACCTCGTGCAAAGCGACCCCGACCTGCATGCCGCGCTGGGCCTGCACCCGGTGTACCTCGACCGGCATCGTGGCGAAGATCTTCAGCAATTGCGTGACTGGCTGGCCCGCCTGGCCGGGCATCGGCAGTTGTGTGCGGTGGGGGAAATCGGCCTGGACTATTACATCGAGACCCTGGACCGTGATCGCCAGCGGGCATTGTTCGAGGCACAACTGGGCCTGGCCGTGGAGTTCGAACTGCCGGCACTGATCCATGTGCGCCGCAGCCACGCCGCGGTGATCGCGACCCTGAAGCGTATCCGCCCCACCCGCACCGGCATAATCCACGCCTTCGCCGGCAGCTTCGAAGAGGCCCGCGAATACATCAGGCTCGGTTACAAGCTCGGCCTCGGCGGCGCTGCGACATGGCCGCAGGCTTTGCGCATGCACCGGGTGCTGCCAAAACTGCCGCTGGACGCGGTGGTGCTGGAGACCGATTCACCGGACATGGCCCCTGCGATGTTCCCCGGCCAGCGCAACAGCCCGGCGCATTTGCCGGCGATTTGCGCGGCGTTGGCGCAGATCATGGGAATCAGCCCGGAGCGACTGGCCGAGGCCAGCACGGCCAACGCCCGCCAACTGTTCGATTGGTGACAACCTGTGGGAGCGGGCTTGCTCGCGAATGCGGTGTATCAATCAGTGAACTGGTGTCTGACCCAGCGCATTCGCGAGCAAGCCCGCTCCCACAATGAATTTTCGGTTTTATAGCTACACCCGAAACGCATTGATTAATTGCTTGAGCTGCACCACCTGCGCGGACAGCTCGCGGCTGGCGTCTTCGGTCTGGTGCGCGCCTTCGGCGGTGCGTTCGCCGGCGCGGTTGATCTCGACGATGTTCTGGTCGATGTCATGGGCGACCGCCGTCTGTTGCTCTGCGGCAGCGGCGATCTGCTGGTTCTGGTCGACGATCATGCCAACGGCGCCGAGGATATTTTCCAGGGCCTGCTGAACCCTTTCCGATTGGCCGACGGTGCCGCTGGCCATTTCATGACTGCTGCCCATGGCCTTGACGGCGGCGCCCACGCCGCTGTGCAGCCGGCTGATCATCGCTTCGATTTCCTCGGTCGATTGCTGGGTTCGCTTGGCGAGGGTACGGACCTCATCGGCCACCACCGCGAACCCACGCCCCTGCTCGCCGGCCCGGGCCGCTTCGATCGCGGCATTGAGCGCCAGCAGGTTGGTCTGCTCGGCGATGCTCTTGATCACATCCAGTACACGGCTGATGGCCTGGCTGTCGGTGGCCAGTTGATTGATCACTTGCACCGACTGATCGATTTCACTGGCCAGCCGGGCGATGCTGCTTTGCTGTGACTCAACCAGGCCGCGCCCGCTGAGGGTTTCATCGTTCACGCTATGGGCGCTGCTGACCGCCGCGGCGGCACTGCTGGCAACTTCCTGGGCGGTGGCCGACATCTGGTTCATCGCCGTGGCGACCAGCTCGATCTGGCTGCGCTGCCCGGCCACGGCCTGGTTGCTCTGGGCAGACACGGCTTGCACCTGACCGGCCTGGCGCTCGACCTCGGCAACCGTGCGACCGACCTGCTCGATCAAGTCATGGATTTTCGCCACGGTGCCGTTGAACACTTCACCCAGCTCGCCCAACTCATCCTTGCTGCGAGCCACGAAATTGACCGTCATGTCGCCGGCCGCGACCTTGTCCATCATTGCGCCCAAATGCTTGAGCGTGGTGCGAGTCGAGGCATAAAAACCGGCGTACAGGTAAAAAATCAACAGGAACACCACCGCCAATGCCAACGCTTGCAGCACCATGTGGCTGCGGTTCTGCTCCAGGCGGTGCTGCAACTGGACACCGAGAAAGCCCAGTGTCACTTCGTTCAGCCGATAGGTCTGTTCCATCAGGCCGCTGACCTGCTGGTAAAACGCCGACCAGGGGGCGTCGAGCGTATCAGCCATCACCACCTGTTCCTCGATCAGTTCGGCGGCCTGCTTGAGAGAATTCCTGCTGGCGCCAGCCTGCTCGGCAAGCGCCTGCCCGGCCGCCTTGCTGGAGCCAAGGGCGTCCTGCAATTTCAGATCATATTCACCCTGGAGTTTTTCGACCTGTACCAGCAACTCGTCAAACCGGGTGCTCGAAGCAGAATTGAGGAACCCCAAGCCCAACGACGAAGCCCCCAGCGCACGCCCTTCGCCCAGGATCTGGGTGACCTTGGGGGTCACGCCGACCATCAGGTCGCTGAGTTGGCGGATGTCGCCCTGGTTGTCGCGGCTCAGGCCCGCCTGGCTGGCGATGACCTGGCCAAATATTTGCGCATTGTTGAGCAACCTGCCGATCAACGCGCTTTTGCTTTGCAGTGAGCTTTCGGCCTGCTGGGCCTTGAAGGCGGCAATCATTTCGTCGCGCTTGGCATCAAAGGCGCTGACGTGCTCGGGCTCTGCGGCCATCGCCTGCATGCCCTGGAGGCGCGCGAGAATCTGTTGCCAGGGTGCTGATCCGGCTTTCCACGTCGCCCGCCTTGCCGGACTGGCCCAGGCTGGCATTGATCTGCACCAGGTTGTTCAAGGTTTCCAGGTCGCGGCGTAGAGTCAGGCTGCTGCCCAGCAATTCGAGGCTTTGCAACTCGACGTGGGTGCCCTGGAATTCCCGGTAGGAATCGCGTACCAGAAAGAAGTTGGTCACTAGCATCGGCAGCAGGAACAACACGCTGATCAGGCTGAACTTCATGCCGAAGCTCAGGCGGTTCATCAGGGCGACGGCGGGCCAGAGCAAACTCTTCACAAGGAAGTCTCCCGATAATTTTTATTTTTATAGGCGCGCGGGCAGGCAGCAGAAGGCCACTATGCGGACGCTGCTTCTGTATAGCTTAAATCGGCGGGGAGATTTGTAACTTAAGGTTAACGAGAGGAATGAGCGCAGCCCACCGTGGCGAGGGAGCTTGCTCCCGCTGGCCTGCAAAGCAGGCCCCTGCGTTTTTTCAAGCAGATCTCTTTAGCCGGGTTTGCGGCTGCTGCGCAGCCGAGCGGGAGCAAGCTCCCTCGCCACAAAAGCTGTTGGCCACAAGATCCTTTCTATCAGGCCAACACCGTCCACAACGCAAACCCGGCATACCAGAGTACCGCCGCGCGCAACAGCAGTTCCCACAGCCGATCCAGGCTGTTGATGCCGTCCGGCCCGGCGACGGGGGTCGGGATCTCGCCGGCCACCAGGCCGACCTTGTTGATCAGGTCGGCCGCGCTGATGTTCCAGTTCAGCAGTTCGTGCAGCATCACCCGGCTGACCGCCACGAAGTTGCCCACCAGGGCGAAGCTCGCCGCCAACAACCGCACCGGGACCCAATCGAACGCGTGGCGCAGCTGCGCCGCACGCTCGGCCACGCCGGGGTTGTGGCTGTGTTCGGCGGCCAAGGCGAGCAATCGATAGCTCAGGGCAGCCACCGGGCCCAGCAGGAAATACCAGAAGATGACCGCAAAAAAACTCTGGTACGCCTGCCACAGCAAGTGCCCCTGGACCCGTTCCAGCAACTGCTCGCCGCCATCGGCATCGATGTTCAGGTCGCGCTTGGCCACATGATCCGCTGCCTGCAGATCTTCACGGCGCCAAGCGTCGCGAAACGGCCCGAGCTCAGCCAACAGATCGCCGCGCCCCAGGCTGTAGATCACCACCAACAGGTGCACCGGCAGTGCCAGCAGACCATAGGCCACCGGCTCCAGCACCCATAACAGCAATGCCAGCAGCGCCACCGGCAACAGCACCATCACCATCAGCACCAGCCACGGCCGATTGACCCAGCGTGGGCTCGCTTCGAGCTTGTTCAGCTCGCGCAGCCAACCGCCGTCACGCTGGACCCGCTGGCGCAGGGCCGAGAATTTCTCGATCCAGACTGCCAGCAGCAACACCAGAAAACTCATTGTCCTTCCCCTTCTGTCAGGGCCGCGCGATAGCGCGCCCAGTCGAATGCCGGTCCCGGATCGGTCTTGCGCCCCGGGGCAATGTCGCTGTGCCCACAGATGCGCTGCACCGTGATCGCCGTAAACGCCGCGCGCAGCTGCCGGGTCAGGTCCACCAGGGCCATATATTGCGCGTCGGTGAACGGCAGATCATCGGTGCCTTCAAGCTCGATGCCTATGGAAAAATCGTTACACGTCTCCCGCCCTTCGAAGCACGAAACTCCCGCGTGCCACGCACGCTCCAGACAAGAGACAAACTGCGTCACCGCGCCGTCACGTTCGATCAGAAAATGCGCAGAGACACGCAGGTCGGCAATACCGGCAAAGTAGGGATGTTCCGTGACATCCAGACGATTCTGGAAAAATTCCTGCACCTTGCCAGTCGCGAACTGTGCCGGCGGCAGGCTGATGTTGTGGATCACCAGCAGGGAGATCTCGCCTTCGGGGCGCGCATTAAAATTGGGCGAAGGGCAATGACGCACGCCATCGCACCAACCGCTCACGGGGTCCAGCTGCATACGGGTTCCTTCGATGACGACGGTGAGTGCCGCCAGTATGCCGCGATCTACGTCGGCTGCGCGATCACTTGCCGCGATTGAGCTGGCGCAGGTTGCCGAGAACAGACTCCAATGCCCGGTCGAACAGCAGGGTGTCGTCCAGCAGACGTACCGCTCCCCGGCGGAACTCCAGGGCGAGGCTGGTGCGGCTGTGCTCCAAGACCTTGAGGCCGGTGCGGTTGACGAAAACGAATTTGCCGGTGGCCTGGATGATTGCCGCCAGCTTGCAACGCAAGCTGTTGTCTTCGTCTTCCTGGAACTCTACCCAGCATCCCAGGCGCAATTGATCGACCTGACGCAGGCCTGCATCATCAGCCGGCAAGCGCACGGTCGGCTCTTGCGCGGGCGTCTGTGGCGCAGTGCGAAGGACGATGGGTTCCGCCACTTCGACCATGACCGGCAGATCCACCGGCTCGCCAGCCTCCGTTGCCTGGCCCAGCCGCTGCAGGGCCTGGACATGAAGCAGTTCCAGCTCGCTGAAGAATTCGCTGGTGGCGAACGGATCGAACGCCGAGCGACTCAGCCCCTCGCGCAGGGCCTTGAGCAGCTCCGGCACCATCGCCAGCAAACGCAGGCCCGCATCGGACTCTTCGTGATGCTGGACACTCCAGACCAATTGTTCCAGGGTCAGCACGTCGGCCCGCCATTCGGCTGAATGCTCGCCATGCTTGAAGCCGGTCAGCAGCAGCACCTGGCTCCAGGCCTGCTGTACAAAATCCACTACGGCCTGGGGCAGGACTTTGCCCAGCATGACCTGGTTCAGTGCCCCTTCGACCCGATGTCGAGCCAGGTCGGCCTTTGCCCTTCCCTCTTCGGCGTCACGGATGCGCTGCTCAAGCAATTCACAGCGGCGGCGCTCGTCGCTGGTGAACGCCAGGAAATCGGCCAGCACTTCGGAAAATATCGCCGGATCGTCGACGAAGTCGTTCAACAGGCGCTGCACCACCTGCTCGATGCGCAGGTAGAGGCTGTCGCGCTGATGATCATCGCAATCACCCCAACCCATCGCCGCCGCGGCGATTTCATTGAGCAACCGGCGCGCCGGATGATTATTGCGACTGAAAAAACTCTTGTCCTGCACCGCGACCTTGAGCATCGGGATCTGCAGCCGGCCGATCAAGGCCTTTAGGGAATCCGGCAGGTTACGGTCATCGAGGATGAATTCGAACATCATCGCGATAAGGTTGATCACGTCTTCGTCCGCGCCTTCGACCACGCGGGATTTTCCGCTCTTGACGCTGACCCGGGTCAACAGCTGTTCAAGCTGGCTACGCAGGTCGAAGTCATCCTGAACCGAGGGGGCCGGCACGTATTGCTGCAAATGAGACAACAAGCGCAAAAGGTCACGGGTCGTGATTGGCTGGGCCGGTGCACTGGGCTCAAGGGTCGGCGCGACACTGCCGCGCACCTGGACCAACAACTTCTGCAAAGCGGCGAAGACTTCGTGCACGCTGTCATCGACATCGTCGACCCTTGGCCTGGCAGGCCCGGCAGTGCTGGGCCGAACAGGCTCTTCGACACGGTCCGAGGCCCGCCGCGACGGAGAAACCTTCAGATCCGGCAAGATCCCAGTTGCCGCCAATAGCTGATTGGCCTCGGAATAAAGGTTGTCGCATTCGCTGAGCACATACCGCTCGAAGAGCTTGAGCAGGATCAGCTTGACCTTGATGCCTACGCCCAGGTTACGCCCGGCCTGGAGAAAATTCTCACACAGCAGGGCCGGGCTCAAGGGGTTGTGCTGGTTCGCCAGGGGCCGCGACAGTAACGCGCCGAGGCGCGCCGTGAGTTGATCGAGAGACAGGCCATCGCGACTGAGCACCCGGGTGACCATGGTTTCCACCGCCAGCCGGCGTTCGAGGTCATCATGGTTGGGATGGGCCGGTATGGCGCCCAATACGGGCGCGAGGGTGGCCTGGGTCAGATCGTACTGGGCAAGATTGACGAACGCCTCGAAAAACTGCTCGAGGAATTCACGTTCGATGCTCTTGCGTTTCAGCCGCAGGTCTCGCATGGCTTCGAAGTAGAGGTTCTGCTCCACATCGTTCCGCGCCCGATCGGCCATTTCGAACAAGGTATCGTCAGCATTATCGAACAATTCCTGCAAGCCAAGGCGCAACTGCTGCGCAGCCTTGTCGCGAACCTGAAGCAGAATCACAGGCAGGCGGGCGAGCGGCGAGCGACTCGCCTGATCGGTAGACGCCTTGTGCAAAGGCACTACATTCCCGTCGTTGTGCATCCTGGCCTCCTGAAAGGGCATGCTTCGGTTCGCGACGTCAAAGTCATGGCGTCAATCGAAAGGCGGATTATCGGGTAAAAGAACCCTGTCGCACCAGTGGACACTTGTGAACCAGCTCGAAATACTCGGAACAACTGACAGGACAATCGGGAAAATGTTGCGGGCATGCGACCAAATGCAGGTTTCATCCGGCAGCGCGCAAGTGGCGCCTTGGGTTCGCCTGCGGCCTGGCCCTATAATCCGGCCACTTTGTTTGTGGAGCCCGTCATGCCGAATCTACGCCTCGCCGATCTGACCGCCGAAATCGAAGCCAACGTGCGCCGTGCGTTGCTCGAAGACATCGGCAGCGGCGACATCACCGCACAACTGATCCCCGCCGAACGCCTGGCCAAGGCCACCATCATCACCCGGGAAGCCGCGACCATCAGCGGCACGGCCTGGGTCGATGCGGTGTTCAGACAACTGGATCCCCGCGTCGCGGTGCATTGGCAAGTGCGCGACGGCGACCGGGCAAGCCCCGACCAGGCCCTGTTCCACCTCGAAGGCCCGGCCCGCTCACTGCTGACGGGCGAACGCAGCGCGCTGAACTTCCTGCAGATGCTCTCGGGCGTTGCCACCCGGGCCCGCTACCTGGCGGATTTCGTTGCCGACACCCAGGTCAAGCTGCTGGATACCCGCAAGACCCTGCCCGGGCTGCGCCTGGCCCAGAAGTACGCGGTCACCTGCGGCGGCTGCCATAACCACCGCATCGGCCTCTACGACGCCTTCCTGATCAAGGAAAACCATATCGCCGCCTGCGGTGGTATTGCCCAGGCCATCAGCGCCGCCCACAAGATCGCACCGGGCAAGCCGGTGGAAATCGAAGTGGAAAGCCTGGCTGAATTGAAAGAAGCGCTGGCAGCCGATGCCGACATCATCATGCTCGACGAGCTGAGCCTGGACGACATGCGCGAAGCCGTGCGCCTGAACGGCGGCAAGGCGAAACTGGAAGCCAGCGGCGGCATCAACGAAAGCACGTTGCGCCCGATTGCCGAGACCGGCGTGGACTATATCTCCATCGGTGCGATGACCAAGGACGTCAAAGCCGTGGACCTGTCGATGCGCTTGAGCCTCTGACAAAAAAAAACGCCAGCCTTGAAGAGGCTGGCGTTTTTTTCAGACCACCAGATTATTCATCTCGCAGTACTCATCCCAATCCACACCCAACACCTCGGCCGCCTCCTTGTGCAAGACAAGGCGCTGCGCCTCGAACTCTTCCGGCGTACTGGTGTACTTGAGCGTCAGCTCCCAAGGCTGCAGGCCCTGGGCTTCGGCCTCATCCTCGAACGCCCACTGGACCTGGTCTTTCTGATCATCGGCGGACAAGTCCTTGATCTCATCGCGCAACTGCGGCGTTTCTTCGAGGTACTTTTCCAGGGCTTCTTCGTGCCTGGCTTCTTGGGACAATTCTTTAGCGGTCATGGCGTTCTCGCTGATCTGGGAATGGAAGATGGATCTGGATCATCAAGGATCTCTCTGACGCAGGAAGCCGTTGGAAGCTCGGTTTTCCTGGCCTTCAGAACCATTCGTGGATCATCTGAAAACTGCTGGGCGATGCTCATGCAGGTGACGAATATAGGATGTTTTGGCAACGATTTACACGGCTCTTTACATCCACCGCAGAAAAAATCTCATGCCTGACGGCAAGGTGCCCAGGAACATTTGTCATGGCAACCAGTCGTAGCGATGTGCCATATCGGCACTTCTTCAGGAACCCAATGATGCGCAGTCTTGCGAAACGCTCGTCGACCCGGTTTGCTACCACGTCCCTCCTGCTCGGCAGCCTGAGCTTGATCGGTGCCGTTCAAGCGGCTGTCGAAGTTTCCTCCGGCCCCCCTCTGCCGTCTGACACGATCCCGCTGCTTCGCAACTCATTCGACAAGGATGTTCTGATCAAGACCAATATCAACGTGGGTGACCTGGAAAAATTACCAGAAGCAGTCAAGGACAACACCGCCGAGCTGGACAGTCAGAAGCGCACCCTTGGCGAGCAGGCCCGACAAATCGAAGAACTCAAACGCAACAGTGGCTCCAGCTCCACCTCCAGCAGCAAGGAGATAGACGATCTCAAGCGCATCATCAAGGAACAGGAACGCGATCTGAACGACCTTGGCAAGCAAGTGGAAGAACTCAAGCGCAACAGCGGTTCCAGCTCAAGTTCGAGCAGCAGCGAAATTTCGTCCCTGAAACGGGAGCTCAGCGATCAGGACAACGAGCTGACACAGCTCAAACGCACGGTCGAGGAACTGAGCAGGAAGGTGAAATAACCAGGGGGGATTGGTGCCCGAGAACAGGAATCGAACCTGCGACCTTCGCGTTACGAGTGCGCTGCTCTACCGACTGAGCTACACGGGCGGTGGCTAAACCTAGCATCGTCCCCGGGGGACAGGCAACCTGCCCTGAAGGGATTTTCAGCACACAGCAAAACGCCCCGAACCAGTCGGGGCGTTTGCTTGTTCAGCGGTCAAGCGAGGGAGTGATTAAACGCCCGACGCCTTGGCTGCTGCAACGTCCTTGATGGACAGCTTGATACGGCCGCGGTTGTCCACGTCCAATACCAGCACTTCCACTTCCTGGCCTTCTTTCAGGATGTCGGTCACTTTCTCGACGCGAGCATCGCTCAGCATGGAGATGTGAACCAGACCGTCCTTGCCCGGCAGGATGTTGACGAACGCACCGAAGTCGACGATGCGTTCAACCTTGCCGACGTAGATCTTGCCGATCTCGGCCTCTGCGGTGATGCCCAGGACGCGCTGGCGTGCTGCTTCTGCCGCTTCCTTGGTTTCGCCGAAGATCTTGATCGAACCGTCGTCTTCGATGTCGATCGAAGCCTTGGTTTCTTCACAGATCGCACGGATAGTCGCGCCGCCTTTACCGATGACATCACGGATTTTGTCGGTGTCGATTTTCATCGCGATCATGGTCGGAGCATTTTCCGACAGCTCGGTACGGGACTGACCGATGATCTGGTTCATCTGACCGAGAATGTTCAGGCGCGCTTCCAGGGCTTGGCCCAGGGCGATTTCCATGATCTCTTCGGTGATGCCCTTGATCTTGATGTCCATCTGCAGCGCGGTGACGCCCTTGGCGGTACCGGCCACTTTGAAGTCCATGTCGCCCAGGTGGTCTTCGTCACCCAGGATGTCGGTCAGGACGGCGAATTTATCGCCTTCCTTGACCAGACCCATGGCGATACCGGCCACCGGCGCCTTCATCGGCACACCAGCGTCCATCAGGGCCAGGGAAGCGCCGCAGACCGAAGCCATCGAGCTCGAACCGTTGGACTCGGTGATTTCCGATACCACGCGAATGGTGTACGGGAACACGTCAGCGGCCGGCAGCATGGCCTGGACCGAACGACGGGCCAGACGGCCGTGACCGATTTCGCGACGACCGGCGCCACCCATGCGACCACACTCGCCCACCGAGAACGGAGGGAAGTTGTAGTGCAGCATGAACGGGTCTTTCTTTTCGCCTTCCAAGGTGTCGAGCAGTTGCGCGTCACGGGCGGTGCCCAGTGTCGCAACGACCAGCGCCTGGGTTTCACCACGGGTGAACAGCGCCGAACCGTGGGTCTTTGGCAGAACGCCGACTTCGATGTTCAGCGGACGCACGGTGCGAGTGTCGCGACCGTCGATACGCGGCTTGCCGTTGACGATGTTTTCGCGAACGGTGCGGTATTCGATTTCACCGAAAGCCGCCTTGACGTCGCTGGCCGATGGCTGGCCTTCTTCGCCGGAGAACTTGGCAACGACCTGGTCACGCAGCTCGCCCAGACGCGCATAGCGGTCGGCCTTGATGGTGATGGTGTAGGCCTGGGAGATCGCTTCGCCGAACTCGGCACGGATCGCGCCCAGCAGCTCGGTGGCTTCTGGCTGAGGAGCCCAGGTCCAGGTTGGCTTGGCGGCTTCGGCAGCCAGTTCCTTGACGGCGTTGATGACCACCTGGAACTCGTCGTGGGCAAACAGCACGGCGCCCAGCATCTGGTCTTCGGTCAGTTCCTTGGCTTCGGATTCAACCATCAGCACGGCTTCGGAAGTACCGGCCACGACCATGTCCAGGCTCGATGCCTTCTGTTGCTCGTAGGTCGGGTTCAGCAGATAGCCGGTGCTTTCGTGGAACGCAACGCGGGCAGCGCCGATCGGGCCATCGAAAGGAATGCCGGAGATCGCCAGCGCAGCCGAGGTACCGATCATCGCAGCGATGTCCGGATCGGTCTTCTTGCTGGTGGAAACGACGGTGCAGACAACCTGCACTTCGTTCATGAAACCTTCAGGGAAAAGCGGACGGATCGGACGGTCGATCAGTCGGGAAGTCAGGGTTTCTTTCTCGGAAGGACGGCCTTCACGCTTGAAGAAACCGCCAGGGATCTTGCCCGCGGCGTAGGTCTTTTCCTGGTAGTGCACAGACAGAGGGAAGAAACCCTTGCCTGGATCGGCCTGCTTGGCACCGACGACGGTCACCAATACGCTGACGTCGTCGTCAACGGTGACCAGCACTGCGCCGGAGGCCTGACGGGCGATACGGCCAGTCTCGAGGGTAACGGTCGACTGACCGAACTGGAATTTTTTGATTACCGGGTTCACGGTGTCCTACCTTCTTTGTGGCTCTTGGGGAACTTGTCTTCTTGCGAAATTCTTGGGCAATGACGGGAATCGGCCCGACGCCTGTCCAGGGTAAAACGTGTATCCAGATAAAACTTGAGGCTGGGAGCCTGCCACGCGCCAGCGGGAAACCCACTGACGTACGACAGACCACCAACCTCTAGCGCAATCGCTGATTAGCGACGCAGACCCAGGCGAGCGATCAGAGCGCTGTAACGGCTCACGTCCTTGCCTTTCAGGTAGTCCAGCAGCTTGCGACGCTGGTTTACCATGCGGATCAGACCACGACGGGAGTGGTGATCCTTACCGTTGGCCTTGAAGTGACCTTGCAGTTTGTTGATGTTGGCGGTCAGCAGTGCAACTTGCACTTCTGGCGAACCAGTGTCACCAACAGCTTGCTGGTAGTCAGCTACGATTTGAGCTTTTTCTTGAACGTCGAGAGCCATGAGGCAATCCTTTTAGTCAGGAAACTGTTCCGAGGAAACAGCTTCAACAGGCCAGGGACAAATCCCTGTATCTATAAATGAGTAGTGACCGTGCCTGTTAACAGCCACACTCGCCAGCCTGTTGTTACACAGGCTGGTTCCGGTCATTCCGACCGAATCAATCGACGCGGCGCGATACGCCCGTCTTCGCTCACTTCACCGATACCGATGAAGCGACCATTGTGATCCTGCACCCGGACCATGCCGAACTTCGGCGCATCCGGAGCGCGCACCGGCTGGCCGTTGAGCCAGTAGAACGCGCTGTGTTCCGAGAACTGCAAGAGCGGCCAATCCAGCAGGCCGCTGTCCGATGGCATCAGGAAACGGTCGACCGCTTCGTTGCCGCCTTCGGCATGCACCGCTTCAAGCTCTTCCAGCGTGACCGTCTGGGCCAACGTGAAAGGCCCGGCCTGGGTCCGTCGCAATTCCGCCACGTACGCGCCACAGCCGAGCTGCTCGCCGATATCCTCCACCAGGGTACGGATATAGGTGCCTTTGCTGCAATCCACGGCGAGCCGCGCAGTATTACCGTCAAAGGCCAGCAATTCCAAGCGCGCAATAGTAACAGAACGCGGTTCGCGCTCCACTACTTCGCCTGCACGGGCCAGTTTATACAACGGCTGTCCATCGCGCTTCAAAGCGGAGTACATCGGCGGTATCTGACTGATTTGCCCGCGAAATTTCGGCAATACCGCTTCGACATCCGCCTGACCAACGGTCACCGGGCGCTCCAGCAAAACCTCACCTTCGGCGTCCGCCGTGGTAGTGGTCTTGCCCAGTTGCGCCAGGGTTTCATAACCCTTGTCGGAATCGAGCAGGTATTGGGAGAACTTGGTCGCCTCGCCGAAGCACAGCGGCAGCACGCCGGTAGCCAGTGGATCGAGGCTGCCGGTGTGCCCGGCCTTTTCAGCATTGAGCAGCCAGCGAACCTTCTGCAACGCCGCGTTGGAGGTAAATCCCAACGGTTTGTCGAGCAGGATGATGCCGCTGACGTTACGACGGATACGTTTGACCTGAGCCACCGATTACTCCTTGGTGTCTTCGGGTTCAGCGGCAGCCGGATGCTGACTGTCTTCAGCCACGGCACGCTCGATCAGCGCCGACAGATGCGCACCCCGCACGACGCTTTCGTCGTAGTGGAAGTGCAGCTGTGGAACGCTGCGCAGCTTCATTTCCCGCGCCAGTTGCATGCGCAGGAAACCGGCTGCCGAGTTGAGCACCTTGATGCTCTGGGCGATTTCTTCGGCGCTGTCCTGACCCATCACCGTGATGAAGATCTTGGCGTGACCGACGTCACGGCTGACTTCAACAGCGGTAATGGTCACCAGGCCGACGCGCGGGTCTTTGACTTCGCGGCGGATCAGTTGGGCCAGCTCGCGCTGCATCTGATCGCCGATTCGTTGGGTACGGCTATATTCTTTTGCCATGTCTTGTTACCTGTTACTGCCCCACGGTCAAACCCGTGAGGTCTGAAAGCGGCAAACGCCCGGCCTGGCAAAAGCCAGACCGGGCGTTGCGTTTAGAGTCCGCCAGCCAGGCAGCGCATATTCATGCGACTGCCCGGTACGGCTCTTGAAGTACGCGAGTCAGAGGCTGCGAGCAACCTGGACCTTCTCGAAGACTTCGATCTTGTCGCCGACCTTGACGTCGTTGTAGCTCTTGACGCCGATACCGCATTCCATGCCGGCACGTACTTCGGAAGCGTCATCCTTGAAGCGGCGCAGGGATTCCAGCTCGCCTTCGAAGATCACGATGTCTTCACGCAATACGCGGATCGGACGGTTACGGTGAACGACACCTTCGATCACCATGCAACCGGCGATCGCGCCGAACTTCGGCGAACGGAACACATCGCGCACTTCGGCCACGCCCAGGATGTTCTCGCGAACGTCGCTGCCGAGCATACCGGTCAAGGCTTTCTTGACGTCTTCGATGATGTCGTAGATCACGTTGTAGTAACGCATATCCAGGCCTTCCTGCTCGACGATCTTGCGCGCGCCGGCATCGGCACGCACGTTGAAGCCGAACAGTACAGCGTTGGAAGCGAGTGCCAGGTTGGCGTCGGATTCGGTGATACCACCGACACCGCCACCGACAACGCGCACTTGCACTTCGTCGTTACCCAGGCCATTCAAGGCGCCGTTCAACGCTTCGAGCGAACCACGGACGTCGGATTTGAGGACGATGTTGAGCGTCTTCTTCTCTTCCTGGCCCATGTTCTCGAAGATGTTTTCCAGCTTGCCGGCGTGAGCGCGAGCCAGTTTGACTTCGCGGAACTTGCCTTGACGGAACAGAGCCACTTCACGGGCCTTCTTCTCGTCAGCCACAACGCTCATCTCGTCGCCAGCATCCGGGGTACCGTCCAGACCGAGGATCTCGACCGGGATAGCCGGACCGGCTTCCTTGATTGGCTTGCCGTTCTCGTCGAGCATGGCGCGCACGCGGCCATAGTTCGAACCGACCAGCACCATGTCGCCCTGACGCAGGGTACCGTCCTGAACCAGGACGGTCGCGACCGGACCACGGCCCTTGTCGAGACGCGATTCAACGACCACGCCACGGCCAGGAGCCGAAGGTGTAGCGGTCAATTCCAGAACTTCGGCTTGCAACAGAACGGCTTCGAGCAGTTCGTCAACGCCGGTACCCATCTTCGCCGAGACCGGAACGAAAGGAGTGTCGCCACCCCACTCCTCGGAAGTCACGCCGTGAACCGACAGTTCGCTGCGGATGCGATCGAGATCGGCGCCCGGCTTGTCGATCTTGTTCACCGCAACCACCAGCGGCACGCCAGCAGCCTTGGCATGCTGAACGGCTTCGATGGTTTGCGGCATCACGCCGTCGTCCGCTGCAACCACCAGGATCACGATGTCGGTCGCCTTGGCACCACGGGCACGCATCGCGGTAAACGCGGCGTGGCCCGGGGTATCGAGGAACGTCACCATGCCGCGGTCGGTTTCAACGTGGTAGGCACCGATGTGCTGGGTGATACCACCGGCTTCGCCAGCGGCTACCTTGGCACGACGGATGTAGTCGAGCAGCGAGGTTTTACCGTGGTCAACGTGACCCATGACGGTCACGACCGGCGCACGGGAAACCGCTTCACCTTCAAACTTCAGGGACTCGGCCAGGGAATCTTCCAGGGCGGTGTCGCTGACCAGGGTCACTTTGTGGCCCAGCTCTTCGGCAACCAGTTGGGCAGTTTCCTGGTCCAGTACCTGATTGATGGTGGCTGGCGTGCCCAGCTTGAACATGAACTTGATGATTTCAGCAGCCTTGACCGACATCTGCTGGGCCAGATCGCCCACAGTGATGGTCTCGCCGATCTTCACTTCACGCACGACAGGGCCGGTAGGGCTCTGGAAACCGTGGGCGTTGCGTTTCTTCAGCTTGGCCTTGCCGCGACCGCCGCGACGGAAGCCATCGCTTTCTTCGTCGGTGGTACGTGGCGCAACACGCGGCGCAGGCGCCTTTTCCTTGACCGAAGCACGATGAGGAGCGTTTTTGCGCTCGCCATCGCCACTGCCACGACGGTTGTCGTCGGCACGTGGTTTGTCCGGACGACGCTGTTCGTCGCGCTTGCGGGTGTCCGCCGGCGCCGGAGCAGCTGCCAGGACAGGAGCGCTTTCACGCACTGGCTCAGCTGCCGCCGCAGGCGTCTGGACCACTTCGGCTGGAGCAGATTGCGCAGCAGCAGGCTGGCGACGCGCTTCTTCTTCGGCGCGACGCTTGGCTTCTTCTTCAGCCTTCTGACGTGCAGCATTTTCTGCCGCGCGACGTTCTTCCAGTTCGCGCTTGCGCTCGGCTTCGATTTCTTCCGGGCTGCGCTGTACGAAGACTTTCTTCTTGCGTACTTCAACGCTGATGCTTTTGCTACCGGCAACACGCAGGGTGCTGGTGGTTTTACGCTGCAGAGTGATCTTGCGCGGTTCTTCCACTTTCGCCTTGTGACTGCTCTTCAAGTGAGTGAGCAGAGACTGCTTCTCACTGTCGGTCACATGTTCCTCGGCGGCGGTGTGCGGCAGACCTGCCTCACGCATCTGCTGCAACAGGCGCTCTACCGGTGTTTTGACCTCATCGGCCAGTTGTTTCACCGTGACTTGCGTCATGCACTTCTCTCCTCAGGCCGCGCCTAATTACTCGAACCAGTGGGCTCGGGCGGCCATGATCAACTTGCCGGCACGATCATCGTCAATGCCGTCGATGTCGAGCAGATCGTCAATAGACTGCTCGGCCAGGTCTTCGCGGGTAATTACGCCGCGCACCGCCAGTTCCATCGCCAAATCCTTGTCCATGCCCTCAAGCGAGAGCAGGTCTTCGGCCGGATGGGCGTCTGCCAGCTTTTCCTCAGTAGCGATGGCTTTGGTCAACAAGCGATCCTTGGCACGAGCGCGAAGCTCGTTGACGATGTCCTCGTCAAAGCCGTCGATGTTGAGCATTTCCTCCACCGGTACGTAGGCAATCTCTTCCAGGCTGGTAAAGCCTTCATCCACCAGCACCTGCGCCAGCTCTTCATCGACTTCAAGCTCTTCGATGAAGTTGCGCAGGATGTCGCCGGTTTCAGCTTGCTGCTTGGCCTGGATGTCCGATTCGGTCATCACGTTCAGGGTCCAGCCAGTCAATTGGCTAGCCAGACGCACGTTCTGACCACCGCGACCGATGGCCTGAGCGAGATTGTCTGCGCCAACGGCGATGTCCATGGCATGGGCATCCTCGTCGACGATAATTGCCGCCACTTCAGCGGGCGACATGGCATTGATCACGAACTGAGCCGGGTTATCGTCCCACAGGACGATATCCACACGCTCGCCGCCCAACTCGCCGGATACGGCCTGGACGCGCGAACCACGCATGCCGATGCAGGCACCTTGCGGGTCGATGCGTTTGTCCTTGGAGCGGACCGCGATTTTGGCCCGCGAACCCGGATCACGGGAGGCGGCCATTACTTCGATCAGGCCTTCAGCAATTTCCGGCACTTCGATGCGGAACAACTCGATCAGCATCTCCGGCGCGGTACGCGACAGGATCAGCTGCGGGCCGCGGTTCTCGGTGCGGATTTCCTTGAGCAGCGCACGCAAACGCACGCCAACCCGGAAAGTTTCGCGAGAAATGATGTCTTCACGAGCCAGCAATGCTTCGGCATTGTTGCCCAGATCAACGATCACGTTGTCGCGGGTGACTTTTTTAACGGTGCCGGAGATGATCTCTCCCAGGCGCTCGCGATAGGCATCGACGACTTGCGCGCGCTCGGCTTCGCGAACTTTCTGCACAATGACCTGCTTGGCAGTCTGTGCAGCAATGCGGCCAAATTCGATGGACTCGATCTTTTCTTCGACGACATCACCCACCTTGGCGCCAGGATGCGTTTCTGCAACCTTGCTCGGCCAGGTTTCGATAGCCGGATCATCCAGGTCGGCCTCCTCGACTACCGTCCAGCGACGGAAAGTCTCGTAGGCACCGGTGTGGCGATTGATCTCCACACGCAAATCAACTTCGTCTTCGAAGCGCTTCTTGGTAGCAGTGGCCAGGGCCAGCTCCAGTGCTTCAAAAATAACGTTAGCCGGTACGCCCTTTTCATTGGATACCGACTCAACAACCAGCAGTACTTCTTTGCTCATCGTACGCCTCGCCTTTCGCAAGCCATTGGATCCGCGGGATCCGCAGTATCTGGCACGTATCAGTCAAAACTGGGAATAATGTTGGCCTTGTCGATCATATCGATCGGCAACAGGAACTCATGGTCATCTACCTGCACCACGACATCCTGTTCTTCCACACCGCGTAGAAGGCCTTGGAAGTTGCGTCGACCTTCAAAGGGCGAGCGCAGCTTGATCTTCACTTGTTCACCGGCAAACAAAGCGAACTGTTCAAGAGTGAACAGAGGGCGTTCCATGCCAGGCGAGGAAACTTCAAGGGTGTATTCGGAGGTGATGGGATCTTCAACATCCAGCACACCACTGATCTGACGGCTGACGATGGCGCAATCATCCACCAACACGCCGCCTTCCTTATCGATATAAACGCGCAACAGTGAGTGGCGACCTTGAGCCGAAAACTCAATACCCCAGCATTCATAGCCAAGGGCCACGACCACCGGGGCCAACAAGGCCTGCAACTGTTCTAGCTTGCTCGACACCTGAACCCCCTCGTGCATGTATGTGCATGCCATGCAAATAAAAAAAAATGGGCGAATCGCCCATCCCTGAAACGCCGTCGAACAGCGGCGTTGTAAATGTCCAGCTAACAAAAAGCCCCTTGGAAGGGGCCCTGAAACTGGTTGCGGGAGCCGGATTTGAACCGACGACCTTCGGGTTATGAGCCCGACGAGCTACCAGGCTGCTCCATCCCGCGACAAAGCTGGGGCGGAAGTATACGACCGATCCCTTACAGGGTCAATGTAACGCTTCCACCTACAAGAAAGCCCGCAATTGCGGGCTCTCCTGATAATTGGTACCGAGAAGGGGACTCGAACCCCTACACCCTATGGGCACAACCACCTCAAGGTTGCGTGTCTACCAATTCCACCACCTCGGCAATACAGCGTTTGAAACCTTCTTACTTCTGCTCTTGAGCTGGAGGTACGTCAGTCGCCGGATTGGCCGACTTTTGCTCTTGAAGCACCGGGACATCATCAGAAGCCGGTTGTTGCTTTGGCGCTTCCAACACCGCTGGGTTTGGCAAACCTACCTGAGTCAGCTCATGAGCCTTCTCTTTAGCAAAGTAACCTAACCCCAAGCTGGTTATGAAGAAACCGGCGGCGAGTATAGCAGTAAACTTACTAAGAAAGGTAGAGGAACCTTGGCTTCCGAATACAGTATTTGAAGCACCTGCACCGAAAGACGCACCAGCATCCGCACCTTTACCCTGCTGCAGCAATACGAGAGCAACTACACCCAGTGCGCCCAGCAGATGAAAAACGACTACGACTGTTTCCAGCATTTTTTCAGTTTCCCGCGGCGCGACAGATCGCACCGAACTCATCTGCATTCAGGGACGCTCCACCAATGAGCCCCCCATCGATATCCGGCATGCCGAACAGTTCGACCGCATTGGCCGCCTTCACGCTGCCGCCGTATAGAAGCCGCACACCTCGTGCCACTTCAGAATTTTCTTGCGCCAACTGCGCGCGGATGGCGGCGTGCACATCCTGCGCCTGTTGAGGCGAAGCAGTCAGCCCGGTGCCAATGGCCCAGACCGGCTCGTAAGCGATGACTGCCTTTGCAAACGCACCGACACCCAGGTCCTCGATGATGCTGCCCAACTGGCGAGCGACAACTTCGAGAGTCTTGCCTGCCTCACGCTGTTCGAGGGTCTCCCCTACGCACAACACCGGAATCAGACCACAAGCCTGTGCCGCGGCAAATTTGCGAATCAGGGTCTTGTCCTGCTCGCCCATGATCAGGCGACGCTCGGAATGACCGACCAGGACCAGTGAACATCCTGCGTCCACCAGCTGACTCGGCGCGATTTCACCAGTCAACGCACCCTGCATGGATTCCACTGCAGAGTTTTGTGCACCCACCGAAATCGACTTGCCTTTCAAGCCATCAACCACTTGGTTGATATACAGGCAAGGCGGGAACACCGCCACATCAACACCGCTTGGCAAGGCCAGGTTACGAAGGCCCTTGATCAGCTCAGCGACGCTGGCGCGGGTACCGTGCATCTTCCAGTTACCAGCTACCATAGGGCGACGCATGCTGTACCTCGTCGGTCAAAGTGGGCGCAGATGTTACCCAACGGATTCATGACTGGCAAGCCGAATTCAGGCAGAAACTTCAGTAACCAGCTTCGCCAGCTCTTCGGCATAACCGCGGACCTGTACTTCATCCTCGCCTTCGACCATGACGCGCACCAAAGGCTCCGTGCCAGACTTGCGCAATAACACCCGTCCACGCCCGGCCATAGCCAGTGTGATGCGCTCGCTGGCCTGCTTGACCGTCACGTGCTCGAGAGGACTGACGCCTCCACCAAAACGCACATTGATCAATACTTGCGGACATTTGCGCAGCGCCTGGCGCGACTGCGCCAGCCCTTCGTTACGAGCCTTGAGCGCCATCAGCACTTGCAGCGCAGCGATGATCGCATCACCGGTGGTGGTATGGTCGAAGCAGACGATGTGGCCGGAATTCTCGCCCCCGATCACCCAGTTGCGCTCAAGCAATTCCGAGATCACGTAGCGGTCGCCGACATTAGCCCGGACGAATGGGATATCCAGATCCGCCAAGGCCAATTCAAGCCCGAGGTTGCTCATCAACGTACCAACCACGCCGCCCTGCAGCTTGCCGCGACCATGCAGATCGCGCGCGATGATGAACAGCAACTCATCACCATCAACGACCGTACCGGTATGGTCGACCATCAGCACCCGGTCACCGTCACCGTCGAAAGCGATCCCGAGATCGGCATGTTCGGCCAGGACCGCAGCCTGCAATGCCTCGGTATGGGTCGAGCCGCAATTGTGGTTGATGTTCAGCCCGTTGGGCTGGGCAGAGAGCACCACCACCTCGGCACCCAATTCGCGAAAAACGCTGGGCGCGACCTTATAGGTTGCGCCATGCGCGCAATCGACAACGATTTTCAGACCGGAAAAGCTCGTACCGGTTGGAACACTGCCTTTGCAGAACTCGATATAACGACCCGATGCATCGTTGATCCGCGACACCTTGCCGATCTTGCTCGACTCGACCACCGTCATCGGCGCATCCAGCAGCTCTTCGATCATCAGCTCGATTTCATCCGGCAGCTTGGTGCCCTTGCCAGAGAAAAACTTGATGCCGTTGTCATCATGAGGATTGTGCGAAGCACTGATCACAATACCCGCCTGGGCCTGGAATGTACGGGTCAGGTAGGCAATGGCCGGCGTCGGCATCGGGCCCAGCAACATCACATCGGCACCCGCCGACGTAAGGCCGGCCTCGAGAGCCGATTCGAACATGTAGCCGGAAATCCGCGTGTCCTTGCCGACCAGCACCTTGCATGCGCCCATCTTGCGGAACGCCATGCCGGCGGCCCAGCCGAGCTTGAGCATGAAATCAGGGGTAATAGGGTATTCGCCGACCCGACCACGAATACCGTCGGTGCCAAAATATTTCTTGCTCATAAGTGCTCCGTCATTCTTATTCGGCTGAATCCACTGCGTCGATCATCCGCACGACATCCATCGTTTCGGCTACATCATGCACGCGCAAAATGCGCGCACCTTTGGTAAGGGCCAAGGCAGCCAGGGCGAGACCGCCATACAAGCGCTCACCCACCGGTCGGCCCAAGGCATTGCCTATCATGCTCTTTCGCGAGACGCCAACCAACAGGGGCCGCCCCAGCGCATGCAAGGCTTCCATATGCTTGAACAGGCTCAGGTTGTGAGCCAGGGTCTTGGCAAAGCCGAACCCGGGATCAAGGATGACCCGCTCGGCAGGAATGCCCACGGCAGCACACTGGTCCAGGCGCTCCGCGAGGAACCCCGCCACTTCCCTGGTCACATCATCATAGTGCGGATCGTCCTGCATGGTCCCCGGCTCGCCGAGCATATGCATCAGACACACCGGCAACCCAGTTGCCGCCGCGGCGTCCAGCGCGCCGTCGCGCCGCAAGGACCGGACATCATTGATCAGCCCCGCCCCCAGCCGCGCTGCCTCGCGCATGACCGCTGGCGTAGAGGTATCAACCGAAATGATGACATCAAGCTCGCGGTGTATACGCTCGACAATCGGCGCCACTCGCTCCAGCTCTTCGGTAGGTGACACCGCCCGCGCACCGGGACGGGTCGATTCACCACCAATATCGATCAGCGTTGCACCTGCTGCCACCATGGCTTCGGCATGCCGCAAGGCAGCGTCGAGCTGGCAGAATTTTCCACCATCGGAAAAGGAATCGGGAGTGACATTAAGAATGCCCATGACGTGCGCACGGGCCAAATCAAGAAACCGGTTGCCGCAAGGCAACCGGTTAGAGGACTGAACAGAAGTCATTTCAAGCCTTAGACGTCGGCGGCCGGACCACCGATGGGCGTCTCGGGACGCTCACCCTGTACCGCTGGCGGCGTACCGGAGGTACCCGTGCCACCACCGGACCAGTCACGAGGCTCACGAGGTGTGCGGCCAGCCATGATGTCGTCGATCTGCTCGGCATCGATGGTTTCATATTTCATCAGTGCGTCAGCCATCGCGTCCAGTTTGTCGCGGTTGTCCGTAAGGATCTGCTTGGCCGTGCCGTAGCACTGGTCAATGATGCTGCGAACTTCCGAGTCGATCAGCTTGGCCGTCTCACCAGAGAAGCTTGCATGCTGGCCACCGCCGCCGCGACCCAGGAACACTTCGCCCTCTTCCTCGGCATACATCAACGGACCGAGCTTTTCGGACAAGCCCCACTTGGTAACCATGTTCCGGGCAATCTGACTTGCGCGCATGATGTCGTTGGAGGCACCTGTCGTCACGCCGTCAA
This sequence comes from Pseudomonas sp. R3-56, assembly GCF_051132075.1. Taxonomy (NCBI): domain Bacteria; kingdom Pseudomonadati; phylum Pseudomonadota; class Gammaproteobacteria; order Pseudomonadales; family Pseudomonadaceae; genus Pseudomonas; species Pseudomonas sp. R3-56. The sequence goes on from NZ_CP071657.1 coordinate 5,299,693, forward strand.
AGCCCAACGTCATTTCCTCGGCGATACGGCCACCGTACAGCGAACAGATCTGGCTGATCAGCGCACGCTTGGACAGGCTGTAACGGTCCTCTTCCGGCAGGAACATCGTCACACCCAGCGCACGACCGCGCGGAATGATCGAAACCTTGTACACCGGATCATGCTCAGGCACGACACGACCGACGATGGCATGTCCTGCCTCGTGGTAAGCGGTGTTCTGCTTTTCCTTTTCCGACATGACCATGGATTTGCGCTCGGCGCCCATCATGATCTTGTCCTTGGCGAGTTCGAACTCCTTCATTTCCACGACACGCTTGCCGGAACGAGCAGCAAACAGCGACGCTTCGTTTACCAGGTTCGCCAGGTCAGCACCGGAGAAACCCGGTGTGCCGCGAGCGATGACCGCCGGAGCAACGTCATCCCCCATTGGCACCTTGCGCATGTGAACCTTCAGGATCTGCTCGCGACCACGAATGTCCGGCAGCCCCACCACGACCTGACGGTCAAAACGACCTGGACGCAGCAGCGCAGGGTCGAGCACGTCAGGACGGTTGGTGGCGGCGATCACGATGATGCCGTCATTCATCTCGAAACCGTCCATCTCGACCAGCAACTGGTTGAGGGTCTGCTCGCGCTCATCGTGACCGCCGCCCATGCCGGCGCCACGGTGGCGACCAACGGCGTCGATCTCGTCGATGAAGATAATGCACGGTGCGTGCTTCTTCGCCTGCTCGAACATGTCGCGAACACGGCTCGCACCGACGCCGACGAACATCTCGACGAAGTCGGAACCGGAAATGGTGAAGAACGGAACCTTGGCTTCGCCGGCGATTGCCTTGGCCAGCAAGGTTTTACCGGTACCAGGTGGCCCCACCATCAGTACGCCGCGGGGAATACGCCCGCCCAGGCGCTGGAATTTGCCCGGATCACGCAGGAATTCAACCAGTTCGCCGACTTCTTCCTTGGCTTCATCGCAACCGGCGACGTCAGCCAGGGTGGTCTTGACCTGATCTTCGGACAATAGTCGGGCCTTGCTCTTGCCGAAACTCATCGGCCCGCCCTTCCCTCCGGCCCCGCCCTGCATCTGGCGCATGAAGAACATGAACACCGCGATGATCACCAGGATCGGGAAGCTCGCGACCAGGAGCTGGGTCCAGATACTTTGCTGCTCAGGCTGCTTGCCTTCAATCACGACATGATTGTCCACCAGGTCGCCGATCAGGCCATTGTCCTGGATCGCCGGACGAATGGTTTTGAAGCTATCGCCATCGCTGCGCTTGCCGGTAATCACATAACCATCAACGGCTACGCGCTCGACCTTGCCTTCCTTGACCTGCTGGAGGAAATCGGAATAGTTGAGGGTCTGCGGCTCGTTAGGGCTGGAGAAGTTGTTCATCACGGTCACAAGGACAGCGGCGATGATCAACCACAGGATCAGATTCTTTGCCATATCGTTCAATTAACTACCCTCTGAAGCAAGCTCCGCTACTGGCGCGCGCTTCGCATGATATTCACCGGCCTAACTTACTACATTACCTGCGACTCTGGCAGGCGCCGTCTGTAACCCTTTGTGAAACTTTGACTCGCGCAATTTTCGTTACGCGACGCCCGCAATGCGATACAAAAAAAACTATCGGCCTGTTTCAAAGCCGCTCATCACTGGAAGCGCCTTCGATTCCGCGAAACCCTCGCGCCAGCAGATACTGCTCGCGAGAGCGGTCGCGGGACGACAAAGGCTTGCGCATCTGCACCTTGTCGAACAATTTGCGCATGCCCTTGTGGTATTCATCGAAGCCTTCACCCTGGAAGACCTTGATCAGGAAATCACCACCCGGACGCAGAACCCGCCCCGCCAGATCCAGGGCCAGCTCGCTGAGGAACATTGCACGAGGCATGTCGACAGCCGCCAATCCACTCATATTGGGGGCCATATCGGAAATCACAAGGTCGACTTGCGTATTTCCGACGGCCTCGAGGATTTGCGCCAATACGGCGTCCTCGGTGAAATCACCCTGGATAAAGGTCACGTCAGGGATGCTGTCCATTTCCAGGATGTCTGAAGCGATCAATCGCCCCTGGCCGCCAATCAGACGACTGGTCACCTGCGACCAGCCACCCGGCGCTGCGCCGAGGTCGATCACGGTCATGCCAGGACGAATCAGGCGATCCTTCTCCTGAATCTCTAGCAATTTATAGCTGGCGCGCGAGCGATAGCCGTCTTTTTGCGCCATTTTGACGTACGGATCGTTGAAATGCTCTCTGAGCCAGTTCTGGCTAGTCTTGGAACGGGCCACGGGCCACCTCTGAAAAATAAATCGGGTCGTGATTAAGTGGGCGGTCCCGGACTCGCTCGGGTAAACTGGCCGCCGCTTTTTACAAGATCAGACGCAGGGGTCAGATTATGCCGCTCACTCAAGAGCAGAAGAAACAATACAAATCCATCGGCCACCATCTGAAACCGGTTTTGACTGTGGCTGACAACGGTTTGACTGAAGGTGTCCTCGCTGAACTGGAACGCGCCCTCGGCGATCACGAGCTGATCAAGATCAAGCTCAACATCCTCGACCGCGAAGCCCGCCTGGCTGCCGTTGCCGAGCTGTGCAAGGTCGGCAAGGCTGACCTGGTCCAGGTCATCGGCAAGATGGCGCTGATTTATCGCAAGAACTTCAGCGTCAACAAGCAACTGTCGAATGTTCACCGCTTCAAATGATGCAAAGGGTCAAGGGTGTGCTTCGCGCACCCTGCCGCTCCATCCGGGAACCGGCTGCAACACCAGCACCAGGCCGGAAAAACCCAGCACCAGATAGCTGAATACCTGCCATTGGCTCGCCTCCGGCCAGCCGAGACGCACCGCCAGGAACATCCCGCAAGCGTACAAGGCCATGAGCAGCAATTGCCCACGGATGTCGCGCCATAGACTGCCAAGGCCCTCGGCCTGAACCAGCACCAAAGCCTGGAATATCACGCACACTGCCGAAAAACCCACCAGCAGCGCCGTCAGCATACCTGCGATTTCATCGATGAGCAGCGGTGCCAGGCCGATCCGACCCAGCACCGGCAGCAGACCGATATGCAACAACCAGACGCCGCCCACCCATAACATCTGGGTGAGCTGCCAGATCATGGCACCCGCACGCAGCGGGTGCCTTCGCTCAGATATGACGGACTTCGACAATCTCGTACTCAATGACACCGCCAGGTGTCTTCACGGCAACCACATCACCCTCTTCCTTGGCAATCAAGGCGCGGGCGATAGGCGAGCCGACTGAAATCTTGCCGAGCTTGATATCCGCCTCATCCTCGCCAACGATCTGGTAAGTGACGCTTTCATCAGTCTCGACGTTGGCGATTTCCACGGTAGTGCCGAAAATCACTTTGCCAGTGTGCGGAATCGTCGTGACGTCGATGATCACCGCATTCTGCATGCGGCCTTCGATGTCACGGACACGCGCCTCGACCATGCCCTGCTCCTCTCGGGCAGCGTGGTATTCGGCGTTTTCCTTCAGGTCGCCCAGTTCACGGGCTTCACCGATCGCCTGGCTCAAGCGCGGACGCTCGACCTTGGTCAGGAAAGCGTGCTCTTCCTCCAGGGCCTTCGCGCCCTGAACAGTCATCGGGTACTTGGTTATGCTCATGCCTTCAATCCTGCATGTAGATCCTGCAAGCGACGTACGGTCTTCTCGGGTCCGAACTTGAGCGCTTCGCAGATCGCCTCGCCGGCAGCAATAGTCGTGGTGCAGTAGATCTTATGCTGCAGCGCATTGCGACGAATGGAATAGGAATCGGCGATCGATTGACGGCCTTCGGTGGTGTTGATGATCAGCGTGACTTCGTCATTCTTGATCATGTCGACCACGTGCGGACGACCCTCGGTCACCTTGTTCACGCGGCGCACTTTCAGGCCCGCCGCCTCGATCAGCTTGGCGGTACCGGCAGTGGCGACCACTTCGAAACCCAAGTTGATCAGATCACGGGCCACGCCCGCAACCAGTGGCTTGTCGTCATCACGCACGCTGATGAACGCCGTGCCGCCCGTTGGCAGGACTTCGCTTGCGCCCATCTGGGCCTTGGCAAAGGCCTCGCCAAAGGTGTCGCCAACGCCCATCACTTCTCCGGTGGATTTCATTTCCGGGCCGAGGATCGGGTCAACGCCAGGGAATTTGGCGAAGGGGAACACCGCCTCTTTCACGCTGTAGAAGTTCGGGATAATTTCCTTGGTGAAGTTCAGCTCCGCCAAGGTTTTACCGGCCATCACGCGAGCAGCGATCATCGCCAGGGAAACACCGATGCATTTGGACACGAACGGTACGGTCCGGGAGGCGCGCGGGTTGACTTCGATGACGTAGATGTCTTCGCCCTGAAGCGCCAGCTGCACGTTCATCAGGCCGACAACCCCGAGCTCCAGGGCCATTTTCTTGACCTGCTCACGCATCTCGTCCTGGATGTGGGCCGGCAACGAGTATGGCGGCAACGAACAGGCGGAGTCACCGGAGTGAACGCCTGCCTGCTCGATGTGCTGCATAATTGCGCCGATCACGACATCCTTGCCGTCGCAGACCGCGTCCACGTCCATTTCGATGGCGCAGTTGAGGAAGTGGTCGAGCAGAACCGGGCTGTCATTGGACACCTGGACCGCTTCGCGCAGGTAGCGCTTGAGTTCGTCTTCCTGGTAAACGATTTCCATCGCACGGCCGCCCAGTACGTAGGACGGGCGCACCACCAGCGGATAACCGATCTTCGCCGCCGCACGAATCGCTTCGTCTTCGCTGCGCACGGTGGCGTTTGGTGGCTGGCGCAGGTTCAGGCGCTCGACCATCTGCTGGAAGCGCTCGCGGTCTTCGGCGCGGTCGATAGCATCCGGGCTGGTGCCGATGATCGGCACGCCGGCGGCTTCGAGGGCGCGGGCCAGTTTCAGAGGGGTCTGCCCGCCGTACTGGACGATCACGCCTTTTGGCTTCTCGACACGGACGATTTCCAGCACGTCTTCCAGGGTCACTGGCTCGAAGTACAGGCGATCAGAGGTGTCGTAGTCGGTGGAAACGGTCTCTGGGTTGCAGTTGACCATGATGGTTTCGTAACCATCGTCGCGCAGCGCCAGTGCCGCGTGGACGCAGCAGTAGTCGAACTCGATGCCTTGGCCGATCCGGTTCGGACCGCCGCCCAGGATCATGATCTTGTCCCGGGTCGAAGGCGCGGCTTCGCACTCTTCTTCGTACGTGGAGTACAGGTAGGCAGTGTCGGTGGCGAACTCGGCCGCGCAGGTGTCGACGCGCTTGTAGACCGGGAAGACTTCCAGCTTGTGGCGGTGAGTGCGCAGGCTCTTTTCGGTGACACCCAGCAGCTTGGCCAGGCGCATGTCGGAGAAGCCCTTGCGCTTGAGACCCAGCATCGTGTTGCGATCGATGCTGGACATGCCCATGGTCTTGACCTTCTCTTCTTCCTTGATCAGATCTTCGATCTGCACCAGGAACCAAGGGTCGATCATGTTCATGTCGAAAATCTGCTCGACAGTCATGCCGGCGCGGAAGGCATCCGCCACGTACCAGATACGCTCGGCACCCGGCACGGTCAGCTCGCGCTTGAGCTCGCTCATGCTTTCCGGCTTGCTCAGGTCCAGCTTCGGATCGAGGCCGCAGACACCCACTTCCAGGCCACGAAGGGCTTTTTGCAGGGATTCCTGGAAAGTCCGGCCGATGGCCATGACTTCACCCACCGATTTCATCTGGGTGGTCAGGCGCGCGTCAGCCTTGGCGAATTTCTCGAAGGCGAAACGCGGCAGCTTGGTCACCACGTAGTCGATGGACGGCTCGAAGGACGCCGGAGTCTTGCCGCCGGTGATGTCGTTCGACAGTTCGTCCAGGGTGTAACCGACGGCCAGCTTGGCGGCGACCTTGGCGATCGGGAAACCGGTGGCCTTCGAGGCCAGGGCCGACGAACGGGACACGCGCGGGTTCATCTCGATGACCACCATACGGCCAGTGTTCGGGCAGATGCCGAACTGGACGTTGGAGCCACCGGTTTCCACGCCGATCTCGCGCAGTACCGCCAAGGAGGCGTTACGCAGGATCTGGTATTCCTTATCGGTCAGGGTCTGGGCCGGTGCGACGGTGATCGAGTCGCCGGTGTGCACGCCCATCGGATCGAAGTTCTCGATGGAGCAAACGATGATGCAGTTGTCCTTTTTGTCGCGGACAACTTCCATTTCGTATTCTTTCCAACCAATCAGGGACTCGTCGATCAGCAGTTCCTTGGTTGGCGACAGGTCCAGGCCACGAGCGCAGATTTCTTCGAATTCTTCACGGTTGTAGGCGATGCCACCACCCGTGCCGCCCATGGTGAAGGACGGACGGATGATGCACGGGAAGCCGAGGCGTTCCAGCACGGCGTTGGCTTCTTCCATGTTGTGGGCGATGCCCGAGCGTGGGCAGTCCAGGCCGATGGATTTCATCGCCTTGTCGAAGCGCGAACGATCTTCGGCCTTGTCGATGGTGTCGGCATTGGCGCCGATCATTTCCACACCGAACTTCTCCAGGACGCCTTCGCGCTCCAGGTCCAGAGCGCAGTTCAATGCGGTCTGGCCACCCATGGTCGGCAGCAGCGCGTCCGGACGCTCCTTCTCGATGATCTTGGCAACGGTCTGCCACTTGATCGGCTCGATGTAGGTGGCGTCAGCCATGGCCGGGTCGGTCATGATGGTGGCCGGGTTGGAGTTCACCAGGATGACGCGATAACCCTCTTCGCGCAGGGCCTTGCAAGCCTGGGCGCCGGAGTAGTCGAATTCGCAGGCCTGGCCGATCACGATCGGGCCAGCGCCGAGAATCAGGATGCTTTTTATGTCTGTACGTTTTGGCATGGGTTTGTCACTCAAATCCGCAGGTCAGTCGGCTAGGCCGTCGAACAATCTTTGAAGCGCCCGCGGGGGCCACCGTTTCCGGGGCCGCCCTCGGGTTTCACGCGGTCAGCGTCGCTTGGCCATCTCATTGATGAAGCGATCGAACAGCGGCGCCACATCGTTCGGGCCCGGGCTCGCCTCAGGGTGGCCCTGGAAGCTGAACGCGCTCTTGTCGGTACGCTCGATGCCTTGCAGCGTGCCGTCGAACAGCGACTTGTGGATGGCCCGTACGTTGGCCGGCAGGGTCGCCTCGTCAACCGCAAAACCGTGGTTCTGGCTGGTGATCATGACGACACCGGTATCCAGGTCCTGGACCGGGTGGTTGGCACCGTGGTGGCCGTGGCCCATTTTCAGGGTCTTGGCGCCCGAAGCCAGGGCCAGCAACTGGTGCCCCAGGCAGATACCGAATACCGGTATCTCGGTTTCCAGCACGTCCTTGATCGCCTGGATCGCGTAGTCGCATGGCTCCGGGTCACCCGGGCCGTTGGACAGGAACACGCCGTCGGGCTTGAGGGCCAGGACGTCGGCCGCCGGGGTCTGGGCCGGCACTACGGTTACGCGGCAACCGCGCGCGACCAGCATGCGCAGGATGTTCAGCTTGACGCCGTAATCGTAAGCGACCACGTGATACGGCAGTTCGGAAGCCTCGATCGTCGCGTGGCTATCGGTTTTCAAGTCCCAGACCGAGGAGCGCCATTCGTACTGCTTCTGAGTGCTGACGACTTTCGCCAGGTCCATGCCTTTGAGGCCTGGGAAACCCTGGGCAGCGGCAATGGCGGCCTCGTCGGAAATATTGTCACCGGCCATGATGCAGCCGTTCTGCGCGCCTTTTTCCCGCAGGATGCGAGTCAGGCGGCGGGTGTCGATACCGGCGATCGCCACGACGTTGTTGGCTTTCAGGTAGTCGGACAGGGACATCTTGTTACGCCAGTTGCTCGCTACCAGCGGCAGGTCGCGGATGACCAGGCCAGCGGACCAGACACGATCGGACTCGGCATCTTCCGGCGTGGTGCCGGTGTTGCCGATATGCGGGTAAGTCAGGGTAACGATTTGCTGGGCGTAGGAAGGATCGGTAAGAATTTCCTGATAGCCGGTCATTGCGGTGTTAAACACCACCTCACCAACGGTCTGACCGTCGGCTCCAATGGCTTCGCCGCGAAAAATGCTGCCATCAGCAAGGGCGAGTATGGCTGGCTTAGTCAAGAAGACCTCCCGTAAATAAAGCCTGAAAGGGCGATCGCAGGTTGTAAAAAAGCGGAGTGACGTATGGACACGTCACCCCGCTTGTTCACTGAATTATTCTGCGCGCTTTTAGTGGACACACTAAAGCTGTAGCTTACAGAAAAAGGCTTTTTTGGTCCACCGCTAATGAGCCTTAAAGGCAGGGGAATGCGACAGGCCGTCGCGAAGCGGTGTAAAACGGGGCTCAGTGTAACCTGAACCCCGCCTTGAAGGCATCAACGCAGGTCGAGAACGTCCTGCATGTCGTACAAGCCGGGTTCGCGACCATCCAGCCACAGCGCGGCACGCACGGCGCCCTTGGCGAAAGTCATCCGACTCGACGCCTTGTGCGTAATCTCCAGGCGCTCACCCTCGGTGGCGAACAGCACGGTGTGATCACCTACCACGTCGCCACCACGCACGGTCGCGAAACCGATGGTGTCTCGCTCACGCGCACCGGTGTGCCCCTGGCGCCCATACACAGCCACTTCCTGCAGATCACGACCCAGCGCATCGGCAATCACCTCGCCCATGCGCAAGGCTGTTCCCGAAGGCGCATCGATCTTGTGACGGTGATGCGCCTCGATGATTTCGATATCCGCATCATCACCCAACACCCGCGCCGTCAGGTCCAGCAGCTTGAGCGAGAGATTCACGCCCACGCTGAAGTTCGCCGCGAACACGATCGGTATGTCCTTGCCGGCATCAGCCAACAATTGCTTCTGCGCGGTATCCAGGCCGGTCGTGCCGATGACCATGGCCTTGCCAGCCTTGCGGCAGGTGGCGAGGTTTTTCAGCATGACTTCTGGCAGGGTGAAGTCGATCAGGACGTCAAACTCATCGAGTACCTTTTCCAACCCACCGGACATTGGCACGCCGATACGTCCGATCGAGGCCAGCTCGCCAGCATCGGCGCCCACCAGTGTACTGTCGGGCCGGACAATGGCAGCCGTCAGGCCAGAGAGCGGCGAGCGCTGCTGCACCGCCTCGACCAGCGCCTTGCCCATACGCCCCGCGGCGCCCATCACAGCTATACGTCGCATGCCCACTCCTTACAGATCGCCGAAGAAGCGCTTCACACCTTCGAACCAACCGGTGGTTTTCGGCGAGTGGCTGTTGTCATCCGCCAGGGAACTGCGGAACTCTTCGAGCAGCTCCCGCTGGCGCCGGCTCAGGTTGACCGGTGTCTCTACCGCGACGCGGCACATCAAGTCGCCCGCACCGCCGCCACGCACCGGAGCCACGCCCTTGCCGCGAATGCGGAACTGCTTGCCGGTTTGCGTCCCTTCGGGAATCTTCAATTTGACGCGACCATCAAGGGTCGGGATTTCAAGCTCACCGCCCAAGGCCGCATCAACAAAACTGATCGGCACTTCGCAGAACAGATGCTTGCCATCACGCTGGAAGATCGCGTGCTCGCGCACGTTGATCACTACATACAGATCGCCGGTCGGGCCGCCCTGGGCACCCGCCTCGCCTTCGCCGGACAGACGAATGCGGTCACCGGTGTCGACACCGGCCGGCACTTTGACCGACAGCGTCTTGTACTCTTCGACACGCCCTTCGCCGTGGCAGGAGTCGCACGGATCGGAAATGATCTTGCCCTGGCCATGGCAACGCGGGCAGGTCTGCTGGACCGAGAAGAAGCCCTGCTGCATGCGAACCTGGCCGATGCCGCCGCAAGTCGGGCAGGTGACCGGCGAAGAGCCCTTCTTGGCGCCCGAACCGTCGCACGGTTTGCAATTGACCAGCGTCGGCACCCGGATATTCACGGTAGTACCGCGCACCGCTTCTTCCAGGTTCAGCTCCAGCGTGTAGCGCAAATCGCTGCCACGCTGGGCACCACCACGGGCGCCGCCGCGACCGCCGCCAAAAAAATCACTGAACACATCGCCGAAAATATCGGAGAAGTTCTGGCCGCCGAAACCGGCACCGCCACCACCCATGCTCGGGTCGACACCGGCATGCCCGTATTGGTCGTAGGCCGCGCGCTTGCTGGAATCGGACAGAACTTCGTAAGCCTCGTTGGCTTCCTTGAACATCTCTTCCGACGCTTTATCGCCGGGATTACGGTCTGGGTGGTGCTTCATCGCCAGGCGACGGTAAGCCTTTTTCAGCTCTGCCTCGCTGGCTCCCCGCTCGACACCCAATACTTCGTAAAAATCACGCTTCGCCATTAGTCTTTGCACTCTTATAGGACGTCCGGCAAACCTCTCCTGAACCTTGCCAAACTCGTTGAGCCCCAATACAGGCCCGGACCCAACTCACGTCGATTCAACGATCCTGGTCTCGGCGCATATCGCCCGGAAAGCAGGAGCATTCCCGAACACACCGCCAGCACCCGAACGCTGTCGCATGCTGTAAAAATTCACTGACTCCAGACACGCCAACGCGGGAGCAAGCTCCCGCGCGGCGACATCCTACCAGCCACCGCACAAACGCAGTCAACCGGCCAACCAACAAGCGATTACTTGTTGTCTTTCACTTCTTCGAACTCAGCGTCGACCACATCATCGGCTTTCTCGGCCGATTCGCCTTGCTGCGCAGCACCTTCAGCTGGCTGGGCCTGCTCGGCATACATCTTCTGGGCCACTGGCGCGGAGACTTTCGACAGCTCTTCGATCTTCGCCTCGATGGCAGCCTTGTCGTCGCCTTTGACGGCAGCTTCAAGGGCAACCACGGCAGCTTCGATCGCGGTCTTCTCTTCAGCAGTCACTTTGTCGCCGGCATCGGCAACCATCTTGCGGGTCGAGTGAACCAAGGCGTCGCCCTGGTTACGAGCGCTGGCCAGCTCTTCGAACTTGCGGTCTTCCTCGGCGTTGACTTCAGCGTCGCGAACCATCTGCTGAATTTCTTCCTCGGACAGACCGGAGTTGGCCTTGATCACGATCGACTGGGTCTTGCCGGTGGCCTTGTCTTTCGCGCCGACGTGCAGGATGCCGTTGGCGTCGATGTCGAAGGTCACTTCGATTTGTGGCACACCGCGTGGCGCCGGTGGAATCTCGGCCAGGTCGAACTTGCCCAAGGACTTGTTCTGGGTAGCTTGCTTGCGCTCACCCTGCAGCACGTGGATGGTCACGGCGCTCTGGTTGTCGTCGGCCGTCGAGAACACCTGGGATTTCTTGGTAGGAATCGTGGTGTTTTTCTCGATCAGCGCGGTCATCACGCCGCCCATGGTTTCGATACCCAGGGTCAGCGGGCTGACGTCGAGCAGCAGAACGTCTTTCACGTCGCCGGCCAGAACGGCACCCTGGATGGCAGCACCCATGGCAACGGCTTCGTCCGGGTTCACGTCCTTACGTGCTTCTTTACCAAAGAAATCGGTAACCAGCTTCTGAACCAGCGGCATACGGGTCTGGCCACCGACCAGGATCACGTCGTTGATCGAGCCGACGTCGATACCGGCATCCTTCATCGCAATACGGCAAGGTTCGATGGTGCGCTGAACCAGGTCTTCCACCAGCGCTTCGAGCTTGGCGCGGGAGATTTTCACGTTCAGGTGCTTCGGACCGGTAGCGTCTGCGGTGATGTACGGCAGGTTCACGTCGGTCGACTGGCTCGAGGACAGTTCGATCTTGGCTTTCTCAGCGGCCTCTTTCAGACGCTGCATGGCCAGCGGGTCACCCTTGAGGTTCATGCCGCTTTCTTTCTTGAACTCATCGACGAGGTAGTCGATCAGGCGGATGTCAAAGTCTTCACCACCCAGGAATGTATCGCCGTTGGTTGCCAATACTTCGAACTGGTGCTCGCCATCGACTTCGGCAATTTCGATCACGGAAACGTCGAAAGTACCGCCACCCAGGTCATAAACGATCACGGTGTGATCGCCCTTGGCCTTGTCCATACCGTAGGCCAGAGCGGCTGCGGTTGGTTCGTTGATGATACGTTTCACGTCCAGGCCAGCGATGCGGCCGGCGTCTTTGGTCGCCTGGCGCTGGCTGTCGTTGAAGTACGCAGGAACGGTAATGACCGCTTCAGTCACTGGCTCGCCGAGGTAGTCTTCGGCGGTTTTCTTCATTTTTTTCAGGATTTCAGCCGAGATCTGTGGCGGCGCCATTTTCTGGCCGTTCACTTCAACCCATGCGTCGCCGTTGTCAGCCTTGGCGATTTTGTACGGCACCATCTTGATGTCTTTCTGCACGACTTCTTCGTCGAACTTGCGACCGATCAGACGCTTCACCGCGTACAGGGTGTTATGCGGATTGGTCACAGCCTGACGCTTGGCGGACTGACCCACCAGGATCTCGCCATCGTTGGCGTAAGCGATGATCGACGGCGTGGTACGCGCGCCTTCAGCATTCTCGATGACTTTGGCCTTGCCGTTTTCCAGCACGGAGACGCACGAGTTGGTGGTCCCCAGGTCGATACCGATAATCTTGCCCATGTTAACTCTCCCGGAACTTGAATTTTTTTGCCGCAGCAGTGGTGGCTAACTGCGGTAGTACTTAAACGCTTGACTTCTTAATGGGGCCGTTGCGCCCGATTTCAAGCCTGCTCATCAATAGAAGGCGAAACCGGCGCCGGCGCCTTGCTGACCACAACCATGGCCGGGCGCAGCAAGCGGCCGTTGAGCAGGTAGCCCTTCTGGAATACTTTCAGCACGCTGTTCGGCTCGACGTCGGCACTTTCCTGCATCGCCATGGCCTGGTGGTGCTCGGCGTTGAAGGGTTCACCGTGGGGATCGATCGCTTCGAGCTGATAACGCTTGAGGGTGTCCTGGAACATTTTCAGCGTCAGCTCGATGCCTTCACGCATCGGACGGATGTTCTCGTCGTCCGGGTTGGACAGCTCCAGGCCGCGCTCCAGGCTGTCGATGATCGGCAGCAGGTCGCCGGCGAAACGCTCCAGGGCGAATTTGTGGGCCTTCTCCACGTCTTGCTCGGCGCGGCGGCGGACATTCTGCAGGTCGGCTGCTACGCGCAACGCCTGATCCTGAGCACCGGCCAGTTGCTCTTCGAGCACTTGTACACGAGCCGACAGGTCTTCGCCCGAATCCTGGGGAGCCTGATTGGCGTCTAGATTTTGCGTATCCTGCGTCTGTTCGTCAGCCATAGATTTCTCCTTTCAACTTCGTCCGCGAGCTCGACTCGCGCTTCTGCCCCGGTATATGGGGCCACGTTTTTCAGCTTCAAGGGCCGCGCGACGAATTAACCTTACAAAAAACAGCTGCATATCATTCCCGGCAGCGCTAAAAAATCACGCGATCAAAGCAAATCGAGCTAAGCCCGGGCATTGTCAGCTCGCGACAAAACACTGTATAAATAACCAGACCTAAAGCCTGGGAGCGGCCTTATGCTGGTGCACCTGTCCGTACACAACTACGCCATCGTCGAACATCTCGACCTCGAACTCGACCGAGGCATGAGCGTGATTACCGGTGAAACCGGCGCTGGCAAATCGATCATGCTCGATGCCCTCGGGCTGACCCTGGGTGATCGTGCCGACAGCGGCGTGGTGCGCCCCGGCGCAGACAAGGCCGACATCCTGGCAACTTTCGACCTGGTCGACATTCCCGAAGCCAGCGCGTGGCTGGCCGAACGGGACCTCGACACCGACGGCCTATGCATCCTGCGCAGGGTCATCACCGCAGAAGGTCGCTCCCGCGGCTATATCAATGGCGCCCCTTGCCCGCTGGGTGATCTGAAAGCACTCGGCGAACTGCTGATCGATATTCACAGCCAGCATGAACACCAGTCCCTGCTCAAGACCGATACCCATCGCCGCCTGCTCGACGAGTACGCCGGAGCCACCGACCTGGCCCGCCAGGTTCACCTGGCAGCCCAACGCTGGCGCCAGACCCGGCAGGAGCTGGACCGACTCGCCAATTCCGGCGACGAGCAACGCGCCCGCCACCAACTCTTGAGCTACCAGCTCGAAGAGCTGGAGAACCTGGCCCTGGGTGAAAACGAACTGGAGGAGCTGGAACAGGAACACAAGAACCTGACCAACGCCGAAGCACTCTTGGGCGTCTGCCGGCAGGTAGTCGAACAATGTAGCGAAAGCGACTCGGGCAATGTGCTCAGCGCATTGACGGCGAGCCTGAACCGGCTCTCCAGCGTCAGCAATTCGGTAGGCGCCCTGAGCGAGGCCAGCAATTTGCTGACCAGCGCGCAGATCCAGGTCGAGGAAGCCGTTGGGGAACTGAACCGGTTCCTGGATCATTTCGATGCTGACCCCGCGCGCCTGCAATATCTGGAAGAACGCCTGGACACTATCTATACGCTTGCACGCAAGCACCGAGTCCAGCCAACCGAAGTCGTTGAACTGCAGCAGCGCCTGCTGGAGGAACTGGAAACCCTGAACGCCAACGATGAATCCATCGAGCGACTCGCAGATGAACTGGCTTCCTACGCGCGGCATTACCAGGAAAAGGCCAGGGAACTCAGCGAGCTGCGCCGCAAGGCCGCCACCGGCCTGGCCGGTGCCGTGGAGCAGGAAATCCAGCGCCTTGGCATGCCAGGCGGCCGATTTACCATCGAACTGCGCCCCAACGCCGGTGACGAGCTTCAGCCCAATGGCTTGGAACAAGTGGAGCTACTGGTCAGTGCCAACCCCGGGCAACCGCTCAAGGCCCTGGCAAAAGTGGCGTCCGGCGGTGAGTTGTCGCGCATCAGCCTGGCCATCCAGGTCATCACGGCGCAGACATCCCGTGTACCGACATTGGTCTTCGACGAAGTCGACGTGGGCATTGGCGGCCCGACAGCGGAGATCGTCGGTCAATTGCTGCGCAGGCTGGGTGAGCGCGGGCAGGTATTGACGGTGACTCACCTGCCTCAGGTCGCAGCCCAAGGCCATCAGCATTTGTTCGTGCACAAGGTGCGTGGCGAAGACGCTACTCGCACCGCTGTCTCCAAGCTCGACAAGAACGAGCGCGTGGAAGAAGTGGCACGGATGCTGGGAGGCATCGACCTGACCAAGGAATCCCTGGCCCATGCCAAAAAAATGGTGGTTGCGGCAAAAAGCTGAAAGCGCTGTAAAGCAAGAAGGCGACCCGAGGGTCGCCTTCTTTCGTTTTGCGGGCTTTCGCCTACGTGACGAACTTACTTGCGCTTGCGGACATGCAAGACGAGATGGTGATCGATCAAATCGAAGCCATACTCGTCAGCAATCGCCTTTTGCAGCTTTTCGATTTCAGGACTGACGAACTCGATTACCTCGCGAGTCTCTACATCCACCATGTGGTCATGGTGCTCCCCGTCCGCCAATTCGAAGACAGCATGACCGCCATCAAAATTATGACGAGCCACCAGTCCCGCCGCCTCGAATTGGGTCAATACACGGTAAACCGTGGCCAGACCGACGTCCTCGCCAGCTTCCATGAGCGCCTTGTAGACGTCTTCGGCACTCATGTGGCGTTGCTCGGCGGAATCGAGCATTTGCAGAATCTTGACCCTTGGCAGGGTCACTTTGAGGCCGGCTTTGCGTAGTTCGCTATTTTCAACCATGGTCAGCTTTCTCGCGATGCTGCTTCGCAGCTTCTCTTAATGCGGGTATGATCGGCGTTTACGTTGTCCCAGCCAAGATAGTGGAAGTCGCCCACCGATGCAAAACACCAAGCTCTTGCTAACCAGTTTCACCTTCGTGGGACTGCTCGCACTCGCCGGTTGTTCATTCCCCGGGGTTTACAAAATCGACATCCAGCAGGGCAATGTCGTCACGCAGGACATGATAGACCAGTTACGCCCGGGAATGACCCGTCGGCAAGTACGGTTTATCATGGGCAACCCCCTGCTGACCGACACGTTCCATGCCGATCGCTGGGATTACCTGTACAGCCTGCAGCCAGGCGGTGGTGAACGGCAACAGGAACGCATCAGCGTTATCTTCAATGCCAATGACCAACTTGTCAGCCTGTCGGGTGATTTCATGCCTGGTGTGAGCCGCGATGAGGCCATCATGGGCAAGGACAGCGGTACAACCGTCACCGACCCGACCCAGAATGCCGAACAGCCGAAACCGGAAAAACCGGCCAAGCCAGGTTCGTTGCTGGATCAGATCCAGAAGGATGTGGACAACGTCGAGACCGTACCTGTCCCGACGCCCGAGCCTCTGGACACCTCGCCGCAATAAATTGCGACAACAAAAAACCCGGCATGCCGGGTTTTTTATTGCCTGCAATTAAGCGCTGCTTACTGATCCGCCTGACGCGCCTGGGCAGCCTTGGCCGCTCGTAGACGACGAATTTCTTTTGGATCAGCCAGCAACGGTCGATAAATTTCGAGCCGATCACAAACTTGCACCGCTTGCCGATCCGGATCGGCGACCACCTTGCCAAAAATACCGATCGGACACGCGCTCAAGTCCAGCTGCGGAAAATCCTCGGCAATACCCGACGCCAACAGCGCAGCGCGAACACTGGTACCTTCGGGCACTGAACATGTGCGCAAGACCTGGCGGTCGACGCTGGCATACACCACTTCAATTTCGATCAACGCTTGAGCTCGGCGTTCTGTTTCGCGCGTTGGCAGAACGCATCGACCAGCGTATTGGCCGCCTGGTTGAACAGCGGCCCCAAGGTTGCCCGCACGATTGGCCCCGCGTAGTCGAACGACAGATCCAGGCTGATCTTGCAGGCCTTTTCCCCGAGCGGCTTGAACACCCAGACACCATGGAGCTGATTGAACGGCCCCTCTTCGAGGTTCATTTCGATCGACTGCCCCGGCACCAAGGTGTTACGCGTGACAAAGTGCTGGCTCAATCCGCCCTTGGCCACATTGAGACTGGCCCGCATGTGGGTTTCGGAGCTTTCAAGTACCTCGGCGGACGAGCACCAGGGCAAGAACTCCGGATAACTCGCCACATCGTTGACCAGGTCGTACAGCGCCTGCGCCGGGTAGGGCAGCAAGGCCGAGCGTTGAATATGTGTCGTCATGTAAGCGTCACTTCCACAGCTGGGCGGCAAACACTACCAGGATGCCGATGGGCGCCACATAGCGCATCAAGAACAGACTCAAGGCGAACACCACCGGGCTGCGCAGGGACAGTTCATCACGCACCGCGTCACGCCCCATGATCCACCCTGCAAACACCACGAAACACAATCCGCCCAAAGGCAGCATGATCCGCGACGTGAAGAAATCAATCACTCCGAAGAAATCCAGCCCTCCGGTCGCTCCCCACTGATAGAGGTGGAACAGACCGCCTTCGTTCACGAAAAACTTTGCCTGCTTCCATATATTGAAGGAAAACACCGTGCCCAATCCTACGAACCAGCAGGTGAAGGCCAGCCAGAAAGTGACCCAGGCGCGACTCAGGCGGGTTCGTTCAACCAGGTAAGCGACCATCGGCTCGAGCAAGGAAATGGCCGAGCTCCAGGCAGCGACTGCCACCAGGACAAAAAACACCACGCCCATTACCTGGCCGAACGGCATGCTGCCGAAGGCGAAAGGCAGGCTGACGAACATCAGCCCCGGCCCTTCACTGGGATTCAGGCCTGCGGCGAAGACAATCGGGAACAACGCTACCCCTGCGAGCAACGATACAAAGGTATCCAGCAACGCAACGCCGAAGACAGTCCTGGTCAGCGAGGCGTTCTTGGGCATGTAGGCGCCATAGATCATGATCGAGCCGACCCCAACGCTGAGGGAGAAAAACGCATGCCCCATGGCCGGCAGCAGCCCGTCCATGACTTTCTCCGGCTGGAAGTCGAACATGAAATGCACGCCCTCCATGAAATGTCCGGTGGTCATGCTGTAGCCCAGCAGCACCAGGATCATCACGAACAGCAGCGGCATCATGATCCGCAGGCTGCGCTCAAGCCCGGCGACCACGCCTCGGGCGATCACTACGGCAGAGAGCACCATGAACAGCGTGTGCCAAAGTGTCAGCCTCCAAGGGTCGGCGATCACGTTGCCGAAGTAGGCGCCGACCTGATCGGGCGTCGCCCCCTGGAAATCTCCCCGGCCCATATCGATAATGTAATCCAGGGACCAGCCGCCAACCACACTGTAGAAAGAAAGAATCAACAGTGCCGTGACCATTCCGGCGAACGCGCCCCACGACCACCTGGCCGAATGGCCCGCCTCCGTCGCCAGCACCTTCAAGGCATTGGCCGGGCTTTGCCGGGCACGACGACCGATTAGTGTTTCGGCCAACATGACCGGCGCACCGATCAGGGCGATGCATGCCAGGAACATCAATACGAAGGCACCGCCGCCGTAGACGCCGACCATGTACGGAAACTTCCAGATACTACCCAGCCCCACGGCCGAACCGGTCGCAGCGAATATGAAGACCCAGCGGCTAGCCCAACTGCCGTGGACAGAAACCTTGTCTGTCGACATCGTGATCACGCCCAAGCGTTCAAAAAAGAGGCCGCATTGTCCGGGATTCATTCAACCTGCTCAAGCTTGCTGCTTCACCGTAGCCGACACGCACGCAACTGCCTATAATGCCGCCCCTATGGCTAAACAGAAGAAACACCCCACAGGGACCATCGCGCAAAACAAAAAGGCGCGACACGATTACTTCATCGAACAGCGTTTCGAGGCTGGCATGGTCCTGGCCGGCTGGGAAGTAAAAAGCTTGCGTGCCGGCAAGGCGCAACTGGTCGACAGTTATGTCCTGCTCAAGGACGGCGAAGCCTGGCTGCTGGGCAGCCACATCACGCCGCTGACCACCGCCAGCACCCACGTCATTGCCGATCCTGTGCGCTCGCGCAAACTGCTGCTCAACAAGCGGGAGCTGGAGAAGCTCTTCGCCTCCGTGCAGCAGAAGGGTTATGCCTGCGTCTGTACCTCGCTGTACTGGAGCAAGCATTTGATCAAGTGCGAAATTGCACTGGGCAAGGGCAAGAAGGAATACGACAAGCGCGACACCGAGCGCGAACGCGATGCCGGGCGCGAGTTGCAGCGCGCGGTGCGTAACAAGGGCAAGGAAGATTAGAGCCTCGGAAGATCCTTTGTGGGAGCGAGCCTGCTCGCGACGACGGAGACATATCCGACATCAATGGGTCGGGTAGGCCGCTTCGCGAGCAGGCTCGCTCCCACAGAAGCACCAAAAACCGCCGGCTACATCCCCTTGCGCCGCTCCGCCCGGGCAACCCGCTGCACTTCCTGACGCACCTCTTCCAGCACCTCCTGCACATACAGGATATGTCGGCTGGAAACCTCCCGCGCCAACTCCGCGTGACCATCCATGATGGCTTGATACAATTCCCGATGCTGGCTGATCAGCATGTCGCGGGTCTCGCTGCGCTGTTTGTACATGCCGCCGATATTGGTCACTACATTGCGCTTGAGCAGGTCGAACAAGCCGCGAATGGTGTGCAGCAAAACCGCGTTATGACTGGCCTCGGCGATCGCCAGATGAAAGCGCGCATCCGCCGCGCCCTCCTCCGCCCGACTCACTTCTTCGTGACGCGAGTAACAATCCTGCAACTCATCGAACGCCGCTGTCAGCCGCTCGCGATCGACCTCGGTAGCCCGCAATGCTGCGTAATAAGCGCAGGACGCCTCCAAGGTATGCCGGAACTCCAATAGATCACGCTGTGCTTCGGGATTGCTTTCCAGGAGCTGCAGCAGCGGATCACTGAACGTCGAGCCCAGCGACTCCACCACATAGTTGCCGCCGCCCTGACGACTGATCAGCAAACCCTTGGCCGTCAGCTTCTGGATTGCCTCACGCAACGAAGGGCGTGACACACCGAACTGCTCGGCCAAGGTTCGTTCGGCCGGCAGTCGCTCGCCGGACTTCAACGTGCCCTCGAGGATCATGCCTTCAAGCCGCTCGACAATATCGTCAGACAAACGGCGCTGACGAATCTGATCAAACCCCATAACTCGATTCTCCACGGTCCCGACGGCTCGCCGGGCTCTCTATTCTGGCCCATCCGGGCCTCGTCCACACCCAACAAAAAATATTAATGCCAGCAGATCAGATGTCATCTGCACCGCTTATTCGACGAAAGTTTCAAAGCGGCAAATTGACACACGACGACCAAGGCTTTTACCCTAGCCGACAGCGCTTGTAAATTGGTATTACCAATTACCCAAAACCGCTGACCAGTGCCTGACCAACAACAATTAGGGGCTCACCCAATATGCAAACCTGGCAACAGCTTTACAGCCCGCTCGGCAGCCTAGGCTTGTCCGCACTCGCGGCCGTCATTCCCATCGTGTTTTTCTTCCTCGCCCTGGCGGTGTTTCGCCTCAAGGGGCACGTGGCGGGCAGCATCACCCTGGCCTTGGCGATTGCCGTCGCGATCTTCGCTTTCCAGATGCCGGCCGACATGGCGTTTGCCGCCGCCGGCTATGGCTTTGCCTATGGTCTTTGGCCGATTGCCTGGATCATTGTCGCCGCTGTATTCCTCTACAAACTGACGGTCAAGAGCGGCCAGTTCGAAATCATCCGCAGCTCGGTGCTGTCGATTACCGATGACCAACGCCTGCAAGTGTTGCTGATCGGCTTCTGCTTCGGCGCATTCCTGGAAGGTGCCGCCGGTTTCGGCGCTCCCGTCGCGATTACCGCCGCGCTGCTGGTCGGCCTGGGTTTCAACCCGCTCTACGCCGCCGGCCTATGCCTGATCGCCAACACCGCTCCGGTAGCCTTCGGCGCACTGGGTATTCCGATTATCGTTGCGGGCCAGGTCACCGGGATCGACGCCTTCAAGATCGGCGCCATGACCGGTCGCCAGCTGCCGTTGCTGTCGCTGTTCGTGCCGTTCTGGCTGGTGTTCATGATGGATGGGCTGCGCGGTGTGCGGGAAACCTGGCCGGCCGCCCTGGTGGCGGGCTTGAGTTTCGCCATTACCCAATACTTCACTTCGAACTTCATCGGCCCGGAACTGCCGGACATCACGTCGGCCCTGGCCAGCCTGGTATCCCTGACGCTGTTCCTGAAAATCTGGCAGCCCAAGCGTACCGCCGGCGCCCAGATTGCCGGCGCAACCTCCAGCGCAGCGATCACCGCCAGCGTCGGCGGTTTCGGCCAGCCGCGCAGCACCGTGGCTTCGCCCTACAGCCTGGGGGAAATCATCAAGGCCTGGTCACCGTTCCTGATCCTGACCGTGCTGGTGACCCTCTGGACCCTGAAGCCCTTCAAGGCGATGTTCGCCGCCGGTGGTTCGATGTATGGCTGGGTATTCAACTTCGCGATCCCGCACCTGGATCAACTGGTCATCAAGGTCGCCCCTATCGTGATCAACCCCACGGCGATTCCGGCGGTGTTCAAGCTCGATCCGATTTCGGCCACCGGCACGGCGATTTTCTTCTCGGCACTCATCTCGATGATCGTCTTGAAGATCAACCTCAGAACTGGTCTTACCACTTTGAAGGAGACCTTCTTCGAACTGCGCTGGCCTATCCTGTCCATCGGCATGGTCCTGGCATTCGCCTTCGTCACCAACTTCTCGGGCATGTCATCAACCATGGCCCTGGTATTGGCCGGAACTGGCGCCGCGTTCCCGTTCTTCTCGCCATTCCTCGGCTGGCTGGGTGTATTCCTGACCGGCTCCGATACCTCGTCCAATGCGCTGTTCGGCTCGCTGCAAGCGACGACCGCGCACCAGATCGGTGTCAACGACACATTGCTCGTGGCAGCCAATACCAGTGGCGGCGTCACCGGCAAAATGATTTCGCCGCAATCGATCGCCGTAGCCTGCGCGGCAACCGGCCTGGTGGGCAAGGAATCGGATCTGTTCCGTTTCACCCTGAAACACAGCCTATTCTTTGCAACGATCGTCGGCGTGATCACGTTGGCCCAGGCCTACTGGTTCACCGGCATGCTGGTTCACTGAGTACTACACGAAACATTAAAAAACCCGACGCTGAAACGTGATTTGGCGTCCGCTATTCACCACCGGGTCTGCAAGGCTGCTGAAAGATTTCCTCTTTATATTCAGCAGCCTCAGCAGACGGATAACCGGGACCACCCGGAGACACGCCTGATGAGCGAGCTTTTTTACAACGCCGTGCCGAACGCGACCCGAGTCGCCCCGCCATTGCCTGAGCCGCGCCAGTATCCCAGCGAAAAACCCCGACGGGTCTATCTGTTCGGAACCTGCGTGGTGGATTTGTTCTACCCCGAAGCCGGGATGGACGCGATTCATCTGCTTGAGCGCGAAGGCATCCAGGTCGACTACCCGCAAGGCCAGACGTGCTGCGGGCAACCGGCCTACACGTCGGGATATACCGAGCAGGCGCGGACGGTGGCGCGGGCGCAACTGGCCCTGTTTGCCGGGGATTATCCGGTGGTCGTGCCGTCGGGCTCGTGTGCCGGCATGCTGCGTGAACATTACGCCGACCTGTTCAAGGACGAGCCGCAAATGCTCAAACAGGTCCAGGCCCTGGCGGCCAGGACCTATGAGCTGGCCGAGTTCCTGCTGTTCGTGTGCAAGGTGCGGTTGAATGACAGTGGCGCGCCGGTAAAGGTCGCGCTGCATACGTCCTGCTCGGCACGACGGGAAATGAATACGCACCTGCATGGCCGTGAGTTGTTGGCACAGCTGCGCCACGTGGAGCGGGTCGACCACAGCCATGAAAGTGAATGCTGCGGTTTTGGTGGGACGTTCAGCGTTCGCATGCCGGATATTTCCGGCGCGATGGTGGCCGACAAGACCCGCGCGCTGAAGGAATCCGGCGCGCATCAGGTGGTCAGCGCCGACTGCGGTTGCCTGATGAATATCAACGGGGCGCTGGAAAAACAGCGCGAAGCGCTACGCGGCCAGCATCTGGCGAGCTTCCTCTGGCAGCGAACCGGAGGTGCCGCATGAGCACGCCGACGCTGATTCCTACCGTTGAAGTGCAGGAAGATTTTCGCGCTCGCGCCCACAAGGCGCTGGACGACACGCAACTGCGAAACAACTTTCGCACTGCGATGGATTCACTGATGACAAAACGGGCAACGTCCTTCAGCGATGCCCACGAAAGAGAACACCTGCGGGGGCTGGGCAATGCTGTCCGCGCCCGCGCGTTATCCAAGCTGCCCGACCTGCTCGAGCAACTTGAAGCCAACCTGACCCGCAACGGTGTGAACGTGCACTGGGCGGAAACGGTGGACGAAGCCAATGGCATCGTCCTCTCGATCATCCGCGCTCACGAGGCGCGGCAAGTGATCAAGGGCAAATCGATGGTCAGCGAAGAGATGGAGATGAACCATTTCCTCGAGGCTCGGGACATTGAATGTCTCGAATCCGATATGGGGGAATACATCGTCCAGCTCGACCACGAGAAGCCTTCACACATAATCATGCCGGCAATCCACAAGAATGCCGGTCAGGTCGCGTCCTTGTTCCACGACAAACTTGGCGTGGAGTACACCAAGGACGTCGACCAACTCATTCAGATCGGTCGCAAGGTCTTGCGGCAGAAATTTTTCGAAGCCGACGTCGGCGTTTCCGGTGTCAACTTCGCCGTCGCCGAAACCGGCACGCTGCTGCTGGTGGAAAACGAAGGCAACGGGCGGATGTCGACCACGGTGCCGCCGGTGCACATTGCCGTGACCGGCATTGAAAAAGTCGTGGAGAACCTGCGGGACGTCGTGCCGCTGCTCTCGCTGCTGACCCGCTCGGCGCTGGGCCAGCCGATCACCACCTACGTCAACATGATCTCCGGCCCGCGCAAGGCAAACGAACTGGACGGGCCGCAGGAAGTTCACCTGGTCCTGCTCGACAACGGTCGCAGCCAGGCGTTTGCCGACAGTGAGCTGCGCCAGACCCTGAACTGCATTCGCTGCGGCGCCTGTATGAACCATTGCCCGGTCTACACGCGAATTGGTGGTCATGCCTACGGCGAGGTTTACCCAGGACCTATCGGAAAAATCATCACGCCACACATGGTCGGTCTGGCCAAGGTGCCGGATCACCCGAGCGCGTCCTCGTTGTGCGGTGCTTGCGGCGAAGTATGCCCGGTGAAAATCCCGATCCCGGCCCTGCTACGACGGCTGCGAGAAGAAAACGTCAAGGCGCCGGACAGCCCCAACCCGGTCATGCGCGGCCAGGGCAGCAAGTATTCGGCCAAGGAGCGCTTCATCTGGAATGCCTGGGCCCGGCTCAACAGCTCGCCACGGCTGTACCGGCTGTTCGCTTTCCTCGCCACGCGCCTGCGCGGCCTGGCGCCGCAGAATGTCGGCCCCTGGACCCAGAACCACAGCGCCCCGAAACCCGCCGCCCGCTCGTTGCATGACCTGGCCCGCGACCACCTGACCCAGCAGGGAGACCGCCGATGAGCGCCAAGGAAAATATCCTCGCCAAGCTGCGTAAAAGCCTGACCGGCACCACGCCCGTTGCCGACAACTACGATGTCGAACTGGTGACACAGACCTACCGCTACGCGCCCGAGGAACGCATTCCACAATTGCGCAAGCTGATGGAAGCGGTGCACACCGAAATTCACCTGACGTCCGGCGAAGCCTGGCCGACGCTGTTGGCGCAATTGCTGCGCGACCGGCAACTGCCGAGCCTGCTGATCGCACCGACAACGCCCCACGGGCAAAAAATCGTACAGTTCTGGGCGAACAATCCTGGCCTTCCTGCGCTCAAGGCCTACGATCGGCCGGTGGAGGAATGGAAAGCCGAGCTGTTCAACGATACGCCTGCCAGCCTGACCGGCACCCTCGGAGCCATCGCCGCAACCGGTAGCCTGATTCTCTGGCCGACGCGGGAAGAACCGCGCCTGATGAGCCTCGTCCCGCCGGTGCACTTCGCCTTGCTCAAGGCCAGCGAAATCCGTGACAACTTTTATGAAGTGCAGCAGGAATTCGAATGGGCCCAAGGCATGCCGACCAACGCCCTGTTGGTGTCGGGCCCGTCAAAGACCGCCGACATCGAGCAGGTCCTGGCCTACGGCGCCCATGGACCAAAGGATCTGGTGGTGCTGATTCTGGAGGACCAATGACGCTTCCGGCCCCTTTCCTGCGCGACGTATACCAACTGATCCCGGAGAAACGACGCTTCGACGACCCGTTGTCGACCCTGGCCTTCGGCACCGATGCGAGCTTTTATCGGCTGATTCCGAAACTGGTGGTACGCGTCGAAAGCGAAGACGAAGTCATCGCCCTGCTGCAGCTGGCCCAGCGCGACCGGGTTCCGGTGACCTTCCGTGCGGCCGGCACCAGCCTGTCCGGCCAGGCCATCAGCGACTCAGTGCTGATTGTGCTCGGGGACAACTGGAACGGCCGGGAAATTCGCGAGCAAGGCACACAGATCCGCTTGCAAGCCGGAGTGATCGGCGCCCAGGCCAACGCCTGGCTGGCCCCGTTCGGGCGCAAGATCGGCCCGGATCCGGCGTCGATCAGCGCCTGCAAGATTGGCGGGATCGTCGCCAACAACGCCAGCGGCATGTGCTGCGGCACGGCGCAGAATACCTATCACACCCTGGCCGGCATTCGCCTGGTGCTCGCCGATGGCACGCGCCTGGACACCGAAGACGCCGCCAGCGTGGCGGCATTCAGGGCGAGCCACGGCGAACTGCTGGAGCGGCTGGCAACCCTTGGCCGTGAGACACGCGCCAACACGGAGCTCGCCGCCCGAATTCGCCACAAGTACCGTCTGAAAAATACCACCGGCCTGTCGCTCAATGCCCTGGTGGATTTCGACGAGCCGGTGGATATCCTCAGCCATCTGCTGGTGGGCTCTGAAGGCACCTTGGGATTCATCAGCGCGGTGACCTACAACACCGTCATCGACCACCCGAACAAAGCCTCGGCACTGATCGTGTTTCCGGATGTGGAGACCTGCTGCAACGCCGTGACCGTACTGAAAAGCCAGCCGGTTTCAGCCGTTGAGCTGCTGGACCGCCGCAGCCTGCGCTCGGTGCAGGACAAGCCGGGCATGCCGGATTTCGTACAGCACCTGTCGAACAATGCCTGCGCCTTGCTGATCGAATCCCGCGCCGCTTCGTCATCGTTACTACAGGAACAACTGGCCCGGATCATGGCTTCCCTGGCGGCTTTCCCGGTGGAAAAACAGGTCGACTTCACCGAGGACCCGCGAGAAAACGCCCGCCTGTGGGCCATCCGCAAAGACACCTTCCCCGCCGTAGGCGCGGTACGCAAGACCGGAACCACGGTGATCATCGAAGACGTGACCTTCCCTGTCGAGCAACTGGCCGCCGGCGTGAATCGCCTGATCGCCCTGTTCGACAAACATCACTACGACGAAGCAATCCTTTTCGGACACGCACTGGAAGGCAACCTGCACTTTGTCTTCACCCAAGGCTTCAACAGCACTGAAGAAGTCGCACGCTACCAGGCGTTCATGGATGACGTAGCGCAACTGGTAGCGGTGGAATTCGGCGGCTCGCTGAAAGCCGAACACGGCACCGGCCGCAACATGGCACCGTTCGTCGAGCTGGAATGGGGCACTGATGCCTATCAATTGATGTGGCAGCTCAAGCGCTTGCTTGACCCCAACGGCATCCTCAACCCGGACGTCGTGCTCAGCGAGGACCCGCAGATCCACCTCAAGCACCTCAAGCCATTGCCGGCAGCTGATGAGATTGTCGACAAGTGCATCGAGTGCGGCTTCTGCGAGCCGGTGTGTCCCTCCAAGGACCTGACCTTGAGCCCGCGCCAGCGCATCGTGATCTGGCGCGACATTCAAGCGAAAAAGCGCGCCGGTATCGATACCTCCGAGCTGGAAACGGCCTATCAATACCAGGGCATCGATACCTGTGCCGCCACGGGCCTTTGCGCCCAGCGCTGTCCTGTCGGAATCAACACCGGCGAACTGGTGAAAAAACTCCGCAGCCGTACCGCGACGCGTACGAAAACCGCCGATTGGCTTGCAAGCAATTTCGCCACTGCGCTGCAAGGGGCGCGCTTTACCCTGCACGTCGCCAACGGTGCGCGAATGATGTTGGGAGCGCCGCGCCTGGCACGCTTGTCCGCCGGGCTGACGCGGCTGTCCAAAGGACAAGTCCCGCAGTGGACCAACGCCATGCCGCAGCCGGAAAGGGCGATTCGGTTCAGCCCCAGCGTGTCGGACGAACGACCGAGGGTGGTTTATCTGGCGGCCTGCGTGTCGCGGGTCATGGGCCCGGCGGCAGGGGACAAAGAACAGATGTCGTTGCACGACAAGACCCGCGGGCTGCTGGAAAAAGCCGGTTACCAAGTCGTTTTCCCGGACAACGTAGACAGCCTCTGCTGCGGCCAACCCTTTGCATCCAAAGGCTACGCCGAACAGGCCGAGCACAAGCGCCAGGAACTGATCGGCGCGCTGCTGCACGCCAGCCGCGGCGGGCTCGACCCGATCTATTGCGATACCAGCCCATGTACCCTGCGCCTGGTTCAAGACTTGGGTGACGTACGCCTGGACCTGTACGACCCGGTGCGTTTCATTCGCACGCACCTGATGGATCGCCTCGACTTCATTCCCCAGGAGGCGCCCATTGCGGTGCACGTCACCTGCAGCACGCAGCACCTTGGCGAGAGCCAGGCGTTGATCGATCTGGCGCGCAGGTGCAGCAAAAACGTGGTCATTCCGGAAGGCATCCATTGCTGCGGATTTGCCGGGGACAAAGGCTTCACCACGCCCGAACTGAACGCCCACTCGTTGCGCACGCTCAAGGGCGCGGTAGAGCACTGCAGCGAAGGAATCTCCACCAGCCGGACCTGTGAGATCGGTCTTACGCAACACGGTGCGATTGATTACCACGGGCTGGTTTATCTGGTCGACCGAGTGACACGGGCCAGGGCGATGTGAAAAAAATAGAACCCTGACGAACAACGGCAGTCCATTGATCAGGTCCCGCAAACGCGGGACTTCCTCAACAGGTAGCCGCCCTGATGGCCAGCAAATGCTGCCCTTGGGTCAAGGAGAGACATATGAAACGCTCTGTGCTGTTAGGTCTGTTTGTCACTGCTTCGATGCTGGCATCACCCTCGTTTGCTGCCGGCGATTCGGACAGTCTCTGCGCCACCAACATCAAAACCATTGAGAATGCCAAGACCCAGTACCAAGGCTCGGATTCGCAAAGCCAGATCGAGGCGAGCCTTCAGCAAGCGAAGGCCCATCAAGCCTTGAAAACCAAGGAAGGCACCGAGAAATGCATCTCTGAAACCACCCAGACCATCCAAGAGATGCAGAAGACCAACAAAGACGGTAAAAACTCCTGAATGCCGTGGGCCAACCTTCGGGTTGGCCCCTGATGCGTTTTGGCGTACACTACGCAGGCCTGTCGCTCTACAGATTCACAGAGCGCCAGGTTCGGGGCCGTTTAGGATTCGACGCCGGTTGCGAAACTTTAGGTGCATGCCGAGTTGGTAACAGAACTCGTAAATCCACTGTTGCAACTTCCTATAGTTGCCAATGACGAAACCTACGGGGAATACGCTCTCGCTGCGTAAGCAGCCTTAGCCCTTCCCTTCTGGTACCTTCGGGTCCAGCAATCACCAGGGGATGTCCGTAAACCCAAAGTGATTGTCATATAGAACGGAATCGCCGTGCAGTACGTTGTGGACGAAGCGGCTAAAACTTACACAACTCGCCCAAAGCACCCTGCCCGTCGGGTCGCTGAGGGTTAACTCAATAGACACGGCTACGCATGTAGTACCGACAGCGGAGTACTGGCGGACGGGGGTTCAAATCCCCCCGGCTCCACCACTTCATCATCTAAAGACGTCCACGGACGTCTTTTTTTGTGTCTGAAATCCAGTGAATACCGCCCCTCAAGGCTACTCAGGCTTTCCAGATGTTGATATCTGCCGACTGGCCAGCCAACCTGATTGCCTACCATGTTGACATTTCGCTTGACAGATGATTTTCTAGACGAAGATTGTGCCATTTTTGCCGTTAAGAGCCGTCCAGGTGCACAGGGCCGGTGAAGCAGGCCCTGTGCACCTGGACGGCACCATGAGCATGCATTTCGTCGGTTAATACCTTGCAATCACAGCTCTTTGTCTGTAACTGCGCCGACTGAGTGTGCTAACCTCAAATCCAAGTCTATTTTGACCCTTATGGGTACTTTCGCCATGATCAGCGGCCACCAGCATTCAAAAGACCTTAGCTTTGCGGAAATGATGAGCCTTAAAAGCAGCTCACGTGACCGTCAGGTTGATGCTGTCTATGCAGCTGACCCTCAGATGCTTGAAATGGCTGCTGCCCGTGCCAAAGCTGCCCTTCGTGGCAACTCTGCTTCAATCGCTCGCCCACAACGATTCTCTGCGCTTAGCAACTAATGCCCGAAGCGGTAAACGAAGACGCTCCGTTCGCCCTACTTGAACGTTCAGAGCTCTTCGCTTTCCTGCTCGATCTAATTCAGCGCGTCTACCGCCCCTCAATTCAATCAGCTGTCACCGATTACGGCCTCGTGATCGTAGGCGGGCAATCGCTTACGCTTTGGGCCCGGCAATACCTCATCGACGAAATGACAGGCGAGGATGTCGGATTCGTCACTAGCGATGACTTGGACTTTATCGGCAAGCCCAACTCTATTGATTATTGTGCCCAGATGATGGGCGTCCCTTTTCGCAAAGCGAAGATGGAAGACAATACGATCAATATTGCCGCCGCGTACATTGACTGGCTTGACGGTAAAGAGGTCATCGTCGATATCCTGGAAATGGACAGCGTAGGGGGCGCGCCCAAAAAAGAGATTTTCAAGTATTTATCCGTCCTGGATATCGAAGGTGTGCAGGTCGCCGTCATCGACCCGATCACGTGTCTAAAGTCCCGTTTGTTCAATCTATTCGCTTACTGGCAGGATCGAAAGCACCGGGAGTCAGTGCGAGTGAAGATCGCACTACGCGCGTCGAATCACTACCTGCGCGACCTGCTGGTTCATGATGGGTATCGAGCCATATCAGAGCATATCCATCGAATTAAGGTCTTGGCCCTGACACCGCTCGGCAAGCGTGTTTATGTCGAATATGGAATCGACGTGCTGGACGCCATCCCCTACGATCCGGCGCTGTTTCCAGCGGCCTACATGGATCGGGAACGACCGAACATGCTCCGCCAAATTGGTGATGTACGCCGACGGAAGTTAATTCAGTACCAACGATTCGCTTGTGGCCCTATCCACCCTAGCCATCTTCAACCCGCTGCAGAGAACGATCCAAGATAAAGGAATCGGGACGACGCAAAACACCCGCGCTGTCATGGCCTCGACTCATCTTGCCTACAGCTTCAACCACCAAAATCTGATCTTCCCCCGTGCCACTATCAAACAAGGTACATTTACGCCCATCGAGCACGATCAGCAGTGCCGGAATGGAGCGACCAGGCCGGTTTGAAAGGGAAATGGGGTTATGGACAAAAAGTCGCTTTCCGAGCGGGACATCTGCAGCAAGTACATCGCCCCAGCCGTTCAGCAAGCTGGATGGGACATGCACAAGCAGGTGCGCGAGGAAGTCAGCTTTACCAAAGGCCGCATTATCGTCCGGGGCAAACTGCACAGCCGTGGTGAAGCACGCCGCGCAGACTTCATCCTCTACCACCAAGCCAACCTGCCTATCGCAGTGATCGAGGCGAAGGACAACAAGCACTCCGTTGGCTCCGGCATGCAGCAAGCCCTGGGCTATGCAGAGGCGCTGGACGTACCGTTCGTGTTCTCCAGCAACGGCGATGGTTTCCTGTTTCACGACCGCAGTGGCACAGGCAGCCAGGTAGAAACCGAACTCACCCTTGATCAATTCCCCAGCCCTGCCGAACTTTGGCAGCGCTACTGCCAGTGGAAGGGGCTGGATACAACAGCCCAACACAATATCGAAGCGCCCTACTACGACGACGGCTCCGGGCGCATGCCTCGCTATTACCAGATGAATGCCATCAACCGCACCGTCGAGGCTGTGGCGCGCGGCCAAGACCGTATCCTGCTGGTGATGGCTACGGGCACCGGTAAGACATACACAGCCTTCCAAATCATCTGGCGGCTGTGGAAATCGAAACAGAAGAAACGCATCCTGTTTCTGGCCGACCGCAACATCCTGGTCGACCAGACCAAGAACAACGACTTCAAGCCCTTCGGCCAGGCGATGACCAAAATCGCCAAACGCCAGATCGATACCTCCTACGAGATCTACCTGTCGCTCTATCAGGCCGTCACCGGCACCGATGAAGAGATGAACATCTACAAGCAGTTCTCCCGGGACTTCTTCGACCTGATAGTGATCGACGAATGCCACCGTGGCAGCGCCGCCGAGGATTCAGCCTGGCGTGAAATCCTCGACTACTTCTCCAGCGCTACCCACGTTGGCCTCACTGCCACACCGAAGGAAACTAAAGAGGTTTCCAGCATCACTTACTTCGGTGAGCCGATTTACAGCTACACCCTGAAGCAAGGCATCGAAGACGGTTTTCTCGCCCCCTACAAAGTGGTACGGATCGACTTCGATAAAGACCTTCAAGGCTGGCGGCCACCCAAAGGGATGCTCGATAAGAATGGCGAGCTGATCGAAGACCGCATCTACAACCTCAAAGATATGGACCGCACCCTGATTATCGAGGCGCGCACCCAACTGGTGGCGCAAAAAGTTACCGAACTCCTCAAGGCCACCGATCCGTTTCAGAAAACCATTGTCTTCTGCGACGACATCAACCACGCCGAGCGCATGCGCCAGGCACTGGTCAACCTCAACCGCGAGCGTGTGGCCGAGAATCGCAAATACGTCATGCGTATCACCGGCGATGACCAGGAAGGTAAGGCCGAGCTGGATAACTTCATCAACCCGGAAGAGCGCTACCCGGTGATTGCCACCACCAGCAAGCTGATGACCACCGGCGTCGATGCTCAGACCTGCAAGTTGATCGTGCTCGACCAGCACATCAAATCGATGACCGAGTTCAAGCAAATCATCGGTCGCGGCACTCGCATCAACGAGGACTACGGCAAGTACTGGTTCACCATCATGGACTTCAAAAAGGCCACCGAGCTGTTTGCCGACCCGGCCTTCGACGGCGACCCAGTGGTGATCTACGCCCCAGAAGGCGATGACTCCCCCGTACCACCGGATGACCCGCTTGCCGACGAAGATGGCATCAGCGCAGGCAACGATAACGAAGGCGATGACCTGGATTTTACCGGCGAAGATGAGGGCAAAAAACGCATCAAGTACGTCATCGACAACGTCCCGATTTATGTCATCGCCGAGCGTGTGCAGTACTACGGCCCGGATGGCCGACTAATCACCGAATCGCTGCACGACTACACCCGTACCTGCGTACAAAAGCAGTTCGCCTCGCTGGATGACTTCCTCCGACGCTGGAGTGATTCCGAGCAGAAGAAAGTCATCATCGAGGAGATGGCCGTCCAGGGCGTGATGTGGGAAGCCTTGGCCGAAGAAGTAGAAAAGAAACAGGGCAAGCCGCTCGATCCGTTCGATCTGATCTGCCACGTCGCCTTCGACCAGCCTGCCCTATCACGCCGCGAGCGGGCGGAACAGGTGAAAAAGCGCAACTATTTCGCCAAGTATTCTGGCGCCGCTCGCCAGGTGCTGGAGGCATTGCTGGATAAATACGCCGATACCGGCATCGAGCATATCGAGGACATCAAAATCCTTCAGCTTGACCCCTTCAGCCAGTTCGGTGCGCCTATCGAGCTGGTCAAAGCCTTTGGCGGCAAGGCTGGCTACAACAAAGCTATCCACGAACTGGAAGACGAACTTTACGCAAGCTAACGGCCAACTGCCGACGACCTGCCAAAGCAGCCGTCCACACTTTCCTGTAGAATTTCGCCCCCCTTGCGGTACGCGTTGAGATAACTTCATGTCCATTAGCTCCACCATCAAGTCCATTCAAGACATCATGCGCAAAGACGTTGGCGTAGACGGCGACGCCCAGCGCATCGGACAGTTGGTTTGGCTGCTGTTCCTGAAAATCTTCGATGACCGCGAGCTGGAATGGGAGCTGATGGACGACAACTACCGGTCGCCCATTCCCGACAGTTGCCGCTGGCGTACCTGGGCCGCCGATCCGGAAGGTATGACCGGTGATGCGCTGAAGGACTTTATCGACAACAACCTGTTCCCCCAACTGCAGAACCTGCACGAGTACAGCAACACGCCCTCGGCCTTTGTGGTGCGCAGCGTGTTTGAAGACGCTTACAACTACATGAAGTCCGGGCAGTTGCTGCGTCAGGTGATTAACAAGATTCAAGAAGGGGTGGACTTCAACAAGGCTCAAGAGCGCCATGAGTTCGGTAATCTCTATGAGCAACTGCTGCGCGACCTGCAGAACGCGGGCAACGCTGGCGAGTTCTACACCCCGCGACCAGTTACCGAATTTATGGTGCGCATGGTCGATCCGAAGTTGGACGAAAAGGTCATGGACCCGGCCTGCGGCACCGGCGGCTTCCTCACCTGTGCCATTGATCACAAGCGCAGCCGCTATGTAAAAACCGCCGAAGACGAACGCACCCTACAAGCCAGTATCTTTGGCGTGGAGAAAAAGCCGCTGCCACACCTGCTGGCCACCACTAACATGATCCTACATGGCATCGAGGTGCCCAACCAGATTCGCCACGACAACACCCTGAGCAAGCCGCTGATCAGCTGGGGGCCGAGTGAGCGCGTGCACTGCATCGTTGCCAACCCGCCGTTTGGCGGCATGGAAGAAGATGGCATCGAAACCAACTTCCCTGCTGCCTTCCGCACTCGTGAAACCGCCGACCTGTTTTTGGTGCTGATCATGCAACTGCTGAAAGACGGTGGTCGCGCCGCCGTGGTGCTTCCGGATGGTTTTCTGTTTGGCGACGGCATCAAGAGCCGGATTAAGGAAAAGCTGCTCACCGAATGCAACCTGCACACCATCGTTCGCCTGCCCAACGGCGTGTTCAACCCCTATACCGGCATCAAGACCAACTTGCTGTTTTTCACCAAAGGCACACCCACCAAACAGGTGTGGTTCTACGAACACCAATACCCGGCCGGCGTTAAGAACTACTCCAAGACGCGCCCCATGCGCATTGAAGAATTCGCCGTAGAGGAAGCCTGGTGGGGCCACGAAGCCGATGGCTTTGCCGCACGGGTGGAGAACGAATTCGCCTGGCCGGTAAGCATCGAAAAACTGCAGGAGCGCAACTGGAACCTGGACTGCAAAAACCCGCATATCGGCGAACAAGTCAGCCACGACCCGGACGAGCTGCTGCGCGACTACGCCAGCCTGCAAAGCGAAATCAGCGACCTGCGCGACCAACTTAAAGCCGTGCTAGCCGAAGCCCTGGAGCGCCAGGTATGACAGCGTTGCTCACCGACAATCTGCCGCTGCTGGCCGGTGCACCCAATGGCATCAAAAAACTGCGCGAGCTGATTCTGGAGCTGGCGGTGCGTGGCAAGTTGGTGCCGCAAGATCCCAGTGATGAGCCAGCAAGTGAGTTACTTAAGCGGATAGCCGTGGAAAAGGCGCAACTGGCAGCGGAGGGCAAGTTCAAGAAGCAGAAGGCGCTGGCGGAGATTGCTAAAGAGGAACAACCATATGCATTGCCAGCCAATTGGAAGTGGGTACGACTTGACGCTCTGCTTAAAAAAATTGGGGCCGGAAGCACTCCATTGGGTGGAAGACAGGCTTACGTCGCAAATGGGGTCAAATTCCTTCGGTCTCAGAACATTTGGAATGAAGGGCTTCGACTCAATGAAGTTGCTTTCATAACTGAAGAAACCCACCAAAAAATGTCGGGAACACATGTTGAAGCAGGTGATTTACTTTTCAACATCACTGGTGCGTCTATTGGCCGGTGTGCCGCGGTTCCAACTGACTTTGATACGGGCAACGTAAGTCAGCACGTGACTATTATTCGACCGGTCTCTGGTGAAATCCAGCCGTTCCTTCATGTGGTGCTGATCTCACAACTGGTTCAGCAGACCGTAATGGATGTGCAGGTAGGGGTTTCGCGTGAAGGGCTTAGCATCGGTAAGTTGGCTCAATTTCTAATACCTCTTCCTCCTAAGGCTGAACAACACCGCATCGTTGCCAAAGTCGATGAGCTGATGGCCCTCTGCGACCGTCTGGAAGCCCAGCAGACCGGCTCCGAAAGCGCCCATGCCCAACTGGTGCAATCGCTGCTCGACAGCCTGACCCAAGCCAGCGACGCCACCGACTTCGCCACCAACTGGCAGCGCTTGGCTGAACATTTTCACATGTTGTTCGCCACCGAACCCAGCATCGACGCCCTCAAACAGACCCTCCTTCAACTGGCCGTGATGGGCAAGCTAGTGCAGCAAGACCCCAACGACGAACCGGCCGGTGAGTTGCTTAAGCGCGTTGCAGAGGAAAAGGTGCGGCTGGTGGCGGAAGGGAAGCTCAAGAAGCAGAAGCCGCTGGCGGACATTGAGGATGACGAGGTCCTTTTCGACCTGCCAAGCAGCTGGGCATGGACGAGATTTGGGAATATCTGCGCAATTAAAGGCGAGCTAGTTCGCCCGGAGGACTTCCCATCATTACGCCAGATCGCCCCTGACTGCATTGAGAAAGGCACCGGCCGCCTCACTGACAACAGAACAGTGAAAGACTCTGGCGTCAAAGGCCCTAACAGTCGCTTCTTTGCCGGACAGATCGTCTACTCGAAGATCCGCCCGTCACTTTCTAAGGCCGTATTGGTTGATTTCGACGGGCTTTGTAGTGCGGATATGTACCCAATAGATGCTTTCATCAGCTCGGAATTTCTACTTAAAGAAATTCTGTCTGAGGTTTTTCTCGAGCAGGTCCGGGTCGCTGAAAATCGAATCAAAATGCCCAAACTCAATCAGGAAAGCCTGACGAGCTTCGTGCTGCCTATCCCGCCACTAGCCGAACAACATCGTATCGTCGCCAAAGTCGATCAACTGATGACCCTCTGCGACCAACTCAAAGCCCGCTTAACCCAAGCCCGCGAGCTCAACGAACAGTTGGCCAGGACTCTCGTCGAGCGGGCCCTTACCGAAAATGGTCAGCAGGCTAAAATTGCCACGGATCGGCAAATAGCTCGTACCCTCCTCGCAGCAGAAATCACTCATCGGCTACATGGCCAACGTACATTCGGCCAACGCAAGTTGCAGAAAGTGATCTACTTGGCCGAACACGTAGCCAGGCTCAATGCTATCCAAGGTGACTATCTGCGCGACGCAGCCGGTCCCCACGATCGCCAGTTGATGACTAAGGTCGAAGCCGAGCTTCAAAACCATCAATGGTATGAGCGCTTCGAGCGCGAGACTATTGGCCATGCTTATCGCCCCCTTTCTCAAGCAGGGCAGCATCGGCAGGCATATAGCAGCGCCTGGTCGGTCGCTGAGCAGGCCACCATTGAGCAGGTCATCGAACTAATGCGGGACTGGGATACAGATCGTTGCGAAATGACCGTGACGCTCTATGCCGCCTGGAACGACTTTATTCTCGAAGGCCGCCCGGTTACCGATGACGCCATCGTGGACGAAGTCATGCATAGCTGGAACGACACCAAGCTGCGCTTTGGAAAAACCGAATGGTTAGCGGTACTCGCAAAGATGAAGAAGCACAAAATTCTAATACCCACCGGCTTTGGCAAACGCACCACAGGCGGCATGCTCAGCTTGCCCGGTTTCGAGTAAACAGAAGCCTTTTTAGCCGTGCTCTGCAAGATACGGATACGAAGCATGCGGCTTACTCCTACTTCTCGCGGTATTCCAGCTGGTATTCCAAAGAAAAATACAAATTCATATTAATCAATTAAATCAAATACCTAACAACTCAGTTCAAATTACCCCGGCCCACGCAAGCTATAGAGATCAGGCACTTAGCGTCTATCGCAAGTGCCTTTTTTATGTCTGAGTCGTTCGACTCGAAGGCATGGGTCGGAAAAACCCGCGCTGTATTACCCTTCCCTACCCACACGCCCCTCCTCAGCAGGTTGAGAATTCCAGCAAACGCCGTAGACTCGCCTTAACGAATAACGTTAAGCATTGATCAGAAGCTTCAGATGCGCCGACACCCAGATTCTCTTTGAAACGGGCAAAACCCGACACTGGGCAGCGATCCTTTCAGTAGTGGAGCGAAAGCTCGGCATGCTTGACGCAGCGGTCGATCTCACCGATCTGCGCTCCCCGCCTGGAAACAGGCTGGAGCAGTTGCATGGCGACAGGGAAGGCCAACACAGCATCCGGATTAACGGTCAGTACCGAATCTGTTTCGTCTGGGGGGCCAACGGTCCCGAACATGTACAAATCGTGGATTATCACTGAGGTGAGTCATGTTTAAGAATGGCATGAGGCCCATACACCCTGGAGAAGTTCTCAAGGAGGAGTATCTGGAACCGCTTGGCCTTACGGCCGCCGCGCTTGCAAGGGCTTTGCATGTATCAGCGCCGACGGTAAATGACATCGTATTAATGCGCCGTAGCGTGAGTGCAGATGTCGCTTTGCGCTTGGCAGTAGCATTGGATACATCGGCACAGTTTTGGCTGAATCTGCAGACTGCATATGATTTACGCACGGCTGAGATTGCCAAAGGGGAGCAAATCTACAGGGAAGTGGAGAAAATTCCTCACTGCGCGTAGCTTTCAAAAAGGCATTGGGCGATTACCGCCAGTGCCTTTTTTGTACCTTAAAGATTGTCCCCCCTATCACAACCACCACCCTACCCCTAATGCGAAGAAACATACCCCGACGCCGCCACCCCCTCCGGCAACGCATAAGTCGCCCTCATCCATTCCACCTCGGCCTGCGGCGTCCGGCCAAACATCCGCTTGAACTCGCGACTGAATTGCGAGGCGCTTTCATAGCCGACACTGAACGCCGCCGTCGAGGCGTTCATGGTGTTGCGCAGCATCAATAACCGCGCCTGGTGCAGGCGGGTCGACTTCAGGTACTGCATGGGTGATGCGCCCGTCACGTTGCGAAAATGCAGGTGAAAGTTGGGGACGCTCATGCCGGCTTCCTGGGCCAGGGTTTCGACGTCCAGATGTTCGTGGTAGCAGCTGTGGATCTTGCGTATCGCCCGGGTGATCTTGCCGAAATGTCCCCGGCGACTGAGGGCGGCGCGCATCGAGCCGCCCTGTTCGCCGGTCAGGATTCGATAGTAGATTTCCCTCATCAGAGACGGGCCCAATATTTGCGCCTCGCCCGGACGGCTCATCGCCTCCAGGAAGCGCAGCGTCGAGGCGCGCAGCGGCTCATCCATGGGCGAGGCGTACATGCCTTTGGGCTGGGCGTCGCTGGGGCAGTGGGTTTCGTCCACTTGCAACATGAGTTCGCTGGCCAGTTGCAAGTCGAGGCGCATGTAGACCGCCAACATGGGCTCCGCGGCGCTGGCATCGGTCTCCATGATGAATGGAACGGGAACAGACACCACCAGGTAATGCTGGGCGTCATAGACATAGACGTCATCGCCCAGATAACCGCGCTTGCGCCCCTGGCAGAGGATCACGATGCCGGGTTCATACAGCACCGGCGTGCGCGTCAGGGGGCGGTTCGAACGCAGGAAGCGGACGTCGTCCAGCGCGCTGAGGTTGTAGCCTTCCACCGGTGCGAGCTGTTCCATCAACTCCACCATGCGCGCAGCGGCCTGAGTCATCGACGTCCCCTTTTGCCGGCCGTTCAACTGTCGGTCGAACGGGTCAGCGCTTCCCATTGATCAATCTCGCTGGCGGCACTACTCAGCTTTTCCCGCACCAGCTTCAACGCATCACTGCCCAACAGCAAATGCGCGGGAGGTGTCGGGCTGGCAATGATCTGCAGCATGGCCTGCGCCGCTTTCCGCGGATCGCCCAGTTGTTTGCCGCTTTTCTCCACGCGCGCTTTACGTATCGGATCGAAACTGGCGTCGTAGTCGGCAATGCTCCGCGCCGTGCGCTGCATCGAACGGCCGGCCCAGTCGGTGCGAAACGAGCCGGGCGCGACGGCCGTCACGAAGATGTTGAACGGTAGCAGTTCCTTGCTCAGCGTATCGGAGAGACCTTCGAGGGCAAACTTGCTCGCGCAGTAATAAGAGATGCCCGGCATGGTAATCGTGCCGCCCATGGAAGTGATATTGAGGAT
The DNA here is from genome assembly GCF_051132075.1 of Pseudomonas sp. R3-56. Classification (NCBI taxonomy): domain Bacteria; kingdom Pseudomonadati; phylum Pseudomonadota; class Gammaproteobacteria; order Pseudomonadales; family Pseudomonadaceae; genus Pseudomonas; species Pseudomonas sp. R3-56. The sequence goes on from NZ_CP071657.1 coordinate 5,338,664, forward strand.
ATGACCGGCACGGCGCTGGCGAAAATACGGCACGAAGGCCTTGATCACCGCCACCGCGCCAAACACGTTGACGTCGAATTGACGACGCATTTCCTCCAGTGGCGACTCTTCGAAGATGCCTTCGTGGCCATAGCCGGCATTGTTGACCAGCACATCGACCGGGCCGTGGGCAGCCTCCGTCGCCGCCACAACGGCGTCGATTCGATCGAACTCGGTGACGTCCAGGATAACGCCATGGGCACGCTCCGTGGACAGCGACTCGAAGGCCTGCAACGCCGCCTCATTGCGCACCGTGCCGATGACACTGTGGCCTGCTGCAATTGCCTCTTGCGCGAGTGCGCTACCCAAGCCGCTGCTCACGCCGGTGATGAATAGGGTTTTGCGACTGGGCATGGTGAACTCCAATGGATGAACAGGTAGCCATGGTAGCGAGCGAAAAATGCCCCTCCTATGCCGGTTTGCCTTGGGGCATTGCCTATTCCTATCAGCGCGTCAGAGGCATCGCCGCCAGCGCCCTACCCTAGGCTCACATGCCTCAGCCGAGGCTTCTGCGGGTATACTGGGCCCGCTTCACAAGCCCTGAAATCTCCCATTCAGTTCATGGATCGAATGAAAACATATCTTGCTGTTCCATTAGCAGTGACTCTCGCTTTTGCAATAACCGGTTGTGGCAGCCGCCAAGCGAGCGTTCAACCCTCTTCCATGCCAGTAGTTCCACTGGCGGCGGATGAGCATCATGCAAGCCTTACCTTCCGCACCCTCGGCGGCGCGGGTGATCACCCCGTCAGCTATTCGCTGGGTCCTGCCAACGCGGTCGAGTACGCCATGTCTTCCGCTGGCGAGCCTGTCTACGATGCAGGCTACTTCAAGCGCATACCGGGTTACCTGAAGAAAATGGCAGGTGGCACGGACAGCATCGATACGCTGGTAGAGGCCGAAAAGCCCCTGAAAGTGAGTGCGTCGGTGAAAAGGCAGATCGCTACCCTCAATGGCATACCCATGCATACGTTGTTCGGCTACGGCATAACACCACAGCCTGCTCCGCTGGTATTCACACCACGACCGCAAAAGAACTATCTCGTTGAAACGGTGATCGCGGATAACTACATCATGAAGGTGTATGAAATTTCCGCGACGGGTGAGCGCAAAGAGGTGAGCGTGCCTGTGGGTACGAATTGAAATCTGACCCGAAAAAAAAGATACATAGGATAACGAAGACACATCCTGTTTTATCGAAGAAGCCGTTGCCTCTTACTCATAAAACCTGGTCTGTACTAATTTTTTGTAAAGGATTGATGTGATGTTCCCACGATATTTCCGCTGGATTTCAGCATTGGGTGTTCTCGCAGCTCTGGCGGCCTTCGTATTTTTCGGCCTCGGGGTGTTTACCGGTCAGGCGCCAGCGACGGATCTGATCAGACCCGTCATTGCCGTTATCGTGTTTGCTTGGGCTTTCACTCAGTCGACCAAGGCCTGAAAAAGCGGCAGACCACGTTTTTATCGCAGAAATTGGGTAGGAATGTGGTCTGTCCCTCACTCAAGCTTATTAGGGTCTTTCGACGATTAGTTATCTGCGCGCCAGTCGATTAGACCTTTACCATACTTAAGCTTATACAACATGAAATTGGAAAATCCGCCGACAACGTTTTAAAGCCATCAACCTCAGCGCTGATTTCCACAACCATCCCGCTTTTCGCCTGCACCAACTAGTCTGCGCCATAGTAGCGATAAAGATCCGCATCAGGCCAAAATTCATCATAGGCGGTTAATGTGCTTCGCAGGGCCTCACTACGAGGATCGTCCGAAGGATTCATCTTTGAAATTACAAATTCTTTAATTTCGTACCATTGAAGCTCACGCATGCAAAATGCCACAACTTCAAATGGCGAGCCCCCAGACATTAAAATCAACTTAAATCTCTCTATGAAATCTTCTTTATACTCCGGATTTTTTTTAACAAATTCCAAAATATTTAGTAAAGACGTCTCGTAGGAAATCTCTAGTTCTTCACCAAAGGCGGCCGCAGCCACATCACAAAGAATATCAAACTGTTTAATGACTTCATTCATTTAGGCACCCAGGCACCCTTTCTGGTGTCAGCAGGATCAGACACCCATACTTTTTCTATGTACTTACCTCCCACATCAAGCCCTTTTTTAGAAAATGCATTTTCTGCTGCGGCTTGAGCAGCGGGACCAGAGGGTTCATAGTGCCCTGATGTGTTATCAATATATTTAACATTGCCGTTCACAATTTTTACCTCTCCCGCAGCAATAACCGGCTTACCATTCGCGAGATCAATATGACCACCACCTACATCATTAAATTTTCGTCCTATTACTAACTGACCATCTTCAAGAACAATATAATTGTACTTTCCTGCGCCTTGAGTCAACTTCGTATCTGAGATAAGTGTTGGAACACCTGTTGGGTGGTCTGGAAACTGATTGGGAAAACTAGGCGTCGCTTGCTTTTCTACTGACCCCGCCGTTACTTTTGCTCCACCCCCTTTAACCCCCGAAACCAGTACCGAAGCCCCACTCCCATCAAGGTATTTCCCTGCGCCCTTGAGCAACGCTATTTCCATCGCGGCCTTGGCGGCCTCGGTTCCATAGTCGCGGAGGGGGTTTACGTCGCCTGGATAGGTTGCGCTGTCGAAGGACGCGAGTACCTTGCTTCCTTGCGTGTAATCGTAAGGAGCGAACAGCTGCCCGGTGGCCTGCCACCCATCGACAAACGACGCTGCGCCGCCCAGACCGGAGAACGCAGGTATAGCGCAACCGGCTCCGGTGATACAAGCGGGCGTGGAAAGTATCGCGCCGCCGAATCCTGCCGCGGCCCCTATCGCGCCGAGTACCGCGCGGCTTGCCTGGGACGACTGTCTGAGCTCCTTATCGTTTACCAGCAGGTCGTCATTGGCCTGGTCCCACTTCGAATATTCGTCATAGGCACCGGTTGCAATCAGCGCGCTTTGCGCACCTGAGAATCCCTTGCCGTCCGCCTCAAGCGCTTTGACCGCCTGGTAGTTTGGATCGTCCACCGGAACCGAGGCGGAACAATGAACCAGAGCACACGCAGCCGCTTTCAATTCATAAGATTTTTCAGGTGTTTCCTTTTGCAGTTTCTCAAGTGCAACGGTCTCTTTCTGGTGAAGCTGACGATTGTATTCGTCAGCCATCAACGCGACCCAAGAGGCTTTCTCGACATCACCGCCAGCAAGACCAGCGGCCGTCAAACCGACAACCTGAGAAACCGCTTGTCGCAGATCAGGCTGTGTATCGAAAATCGAATTAAGTTCTCCAGCCATGGCCTGGCTGGCACCCGCCGCGATGGCGCCGGTCTTGAAGTCGCCACCGGTAGCGCTGGAGATCGCTCCTCCCGCCAATGCGTGCATGGCAGTACGAGCGACGCCGCCTTCGGCCCACATGGTCATGCCTGTGGTATCGCCCGCATTCTTCGCGGTTTGCCAATGGTCCTGGGCATAACCACCGACAAAATTGAACGTTGTGGCCGCTGCGATGGTACTTGCCTGATAGACCAACCCATCACTGAGGTTCCGACCGAGGCTACCGCCATTGATGGCGGTCTTGATGATGCCTCCCGCAACACCCTGAGCCCCGGCATGCAGCGCAAAGCCACCCACGCCTTGAAGCGTATTTAAATCAAAACCCTTCGTGAGGTTATTGAACGGCACCGTATTGCCGCCGAGCGCGGGGTCGATGACGCCCTTGGTAAAACCGGCCGTGATCCCGGCGATTACGTAGTTTTTCAGGTTGTCTGACGAAAAGACGTCCTTGAAGGTCGCCCCCAGATCACCCTTGTTGTTGATCGTACTGACCGCCGTTTGCGCGACTGCTGCCGAAAAGCTCGCCGTTGCGGCGGCCGATGCAGCAGCGCCTACAGTCGCAGCCGTGGCAGCTGACGCACCTGCGGCAGTTGCCGCCCCAGCAGCAGCGCTGCCAGCACTGGCGCCGACTGTAGCGGCGGTTGCAGTACCCGCCGTCAGCACGGTAACGATGATAATGATCGCCAGCATCGCGCCCTGGCCCAGGCTCGAATGGCTGTATTTAAACGACTCGTGGGTTTCCTTTATCAGCCGCCAATCCACATCCCCTCGCTGCTCGGCCTCCTTGAGCCACGCCAACTTGGGATCAGCCTTGACCATGACATCGATGGTCTGGCTGACGGTTTTCTCGTTGATGTGCTTGATATCGATTTTCAAGCCATCGGCCGCTTTGATGGCCACATTCCCCTGAGCCTGCAATTGGCTTTGAATCAAGGTTTCGTCGGTGTGGCCTTTCCCCTTCATCGAGTTCCAAGCCAGACTTGAATCGCTCTTTGTATGGCTTTCCTGGCTCAGGTCCTTGACGCCCTCGAAGGTAATCGAACCGCCGCTCTGTAACGTCAGGTCATTGCCACTGTTCAGCTTGGCCGCCTGATAACGCTGGTCACTCCCGCTGAGCAATACCAGGTCACCGCCCGTGGTGATCTGGCTGCCCACATGCGTAACCTTGGTCACCTCATCCCGCTGAGTTTTCTTACTCCCCCACCCGCCTTTTTTCTTCATGTCGTACAGCGAATAGTGGCTGTTTTGCGCAGCCAGCAGCTCAAGCCTGCCACCCGCCACGAAATAGGCCTCGTTAGCAGCGTTGACCTTGCTGGAAATCAGCGCCAGGTCCTGCCCCGCACTCACGGCAACGTTGCGCCCCGCCTTGACCGTCGAAGCTACTTGGTTGACATGATCCTCTTGGCTGGTGACCTTCTTGCTCTTGCCGTAAGAGTGCTGTTCATCCGCAGCCGAGGCGATGGTCAGGTTTTCTTTGGCGGCGAGGGTGACGTCGCGCTTGGCGTCGATCTGGCTGGCGACGACGAGGAGGTTGCGGCCGGCGTTGGCGGTCAGGTCGCGGCCGCTGTCGAGGCTGGAGCCGTATTGCTTGATGTCCTGATCACGATGCCGGCCGCGAGTGCCGCTGGTGATGCGTTCGGCGGCGACGAGATTGACATCGCGCGAGGCATTGAGCGTGGTGTCGGTCCCGCTTTTCAGCACTGCGCCGACGTTGTTGATGTCACGCCCGGCACTGATGGTCAGGTTGTTTTCCGCTTCGATGCGGGCCGCGCTGTCGATGAAGTCGGTGCGTTCGGTGCGGTAGCCGCTGCTGCTTTCGTGAGTGGTGACGGTACGTTCGTTGATCACGTCGCCCGTGAGGGCAACGACACTGACGTCCCGCCCGGTAATGATGCCGCCGGCCCTGTTGGTGAGGTCCTTGCCGGCCAGCGCCTCGAGGCGACTTCCCGCTTCCAGCAAACCGCTGTTGACCAGGTTGTCGCCGGCCGCGACTCTCAGGTTGCTTGAGGCGCGCAAGGTCCCGGAGTTACTCAGGTTCTTACCAGCGATCAGGCTTACATCGGAGCCCTGGATCAACGCACCATTGGCCGCCAGCCGATGGTTGGCCTGGGCCAGATACAGCACCGGCACCAACACCTGCTGGTTGTTCACCGTCCGGGTTTCCATCCAGACGATGTCATGGGTCAGGGCCGCGATCTGTTCGGCGGTGAGGCTCACGCCCAACGACAATTTGAGCGCGTCCTTGCTGGCGATGGCGTTGTTCATCAGGTACTTGAACATGCCGTCATCGGAGGTCTGGCCGTCGAGGAAGCGCTGGCCGGTGCGGGCGATCACGGCTTGCTGGATCAGGCGTTGCTCGTAGAAACCGTCGCCCAGGCGCTTGGCGGCGGTGTCCGGGTCGTAGCCCAGATTTGTCAGCAGGTAGTCCGAGCTCATGAACCGGCGCAGGTCGGTCAGCGCCGGGTTGGTCTCGATCAGGTATTTTTGCGGGTTGGCCTGGAACGAACGGTCCGGCAGGCCACGCACTTGGGTCAGCCCCGCGCCTTGGGTCGGCGTGGCCGAGCCGTCGCCGCTCATGCGGAACAGTCCGTTTTGCCCGGTGGGCAAATCGAAGCCCGGCAAGGTGAGCGGATCGACCTGCTGCTGGGTCAGGTCCGGCGGCAGCTGCCGATTGACGTTGATGCGGGTCGAGAATGCAGTGTCCGCCTGGGTATCGGTACGCGGCCCGGCACCGACGTAGTTGTAGCCCCCGCGCACGACACTGTTGTCGGCGTTGCCCTGGGTGCGAACATCAACGGCACCACCGGCCTGGATGATCGCGGCATAGGTCTGGTTATCGGTGGTACTGGTCTGGGTGCGGAACTGGGGCAGCTCACGCTCGGTCATGCCGATGAAACGACTCATCGCCGCTTCAAGGCCGCCCAGGTCGTTGACGTTGTACCCCGGGCTCTGCAACCAGTACCTGTTGGTGAAATCATTCGCGGCGGCGCGCCAGCCACCCGGACTGCGCGTACGTTCGGACATAAAGGTGCGCGAGGTTTCGATCTCACCGGTCTCGATACCGATGTTGTCCAGGCTGACGAGGTTGGCGGTCAGTGCCCCGCCGACGCCAATGCTGCTGCTCCGATTGGTCAGGCTGTCGCCCTGGATATCCAGATTGCCGCCGGTGGTGATGCTGGAAGCGGCGCTGGCCGCGGTGACTTCGAACTTGTCACGCTGGACGATCTGCCAGACGTGGTTTTCCTTGCCGCCGCTGCAGTCACCGGCGTTGACGCCTTCGAGGCAGGCCACTTCCCTGATGGAGGCGGTGTAGATGCCGGCGTCATGGGAGGTCAATACCTCGCGGACGTTGTCGATGGTGCTGGCCGCCAGGCGCATGCTGCCGTCGCTTTGCAACGTACCGGAACTGTTGAGGATGCTGCGGGCGCGGGTGCCGAGGCCGTCGCGATCGATGCTCAGGTTGCCCAGGCTGTAGATGTCGGCGTAACGGTTGGTCAGGCTGTTTACCCGCAGGCGGGTATCGGCGCCGCTGAAAATCAATCCGTGCTCGTTGAGCAGGTCGCCGGTCGATACGCCGAGTCCGTCAGCACTGCCCAACGTGCCGTAGTTGTTGATGGTGGCGGCAGTGACGCTCATGTCCGCCGCCGAGGTCAGCCGACCGTAGCTGTTGAGAACGCCATCGACCACGACGGTTGTGCTGTCGCCGCCGGCAATACTGCCGCCCGCCTCCAGATTGATCAGCGCGGCGTTGAGCCCCAAGCTGCCGAGACTGCTCAGGCGGCCATTACCGGCATATTCGCCGGTCAGTTGCAGGTCGATGGCGCCATCGCTGCCGACCAGGCCGTCGACGCGCCAGTCGGTGCCACGGCCCACCATGCTATCGGTACTGAGCAACTGGCCCGTGGCGGTCTGAGTGAATTGGTCGACTTCAACGACCAGTTTCCCGGCCTGAATCGCGGTGCTGTTGGTCCAGCGATCAGCCTTCACGGTCAGATTGCCGTAAGTCACCAGGCGACCGCCGGCCTGCCCCAGGTTGGCCTGGCTGATGCCGAACAATCCCAGGCCCGTGTGCAACAACTCGCCACCCACGTTATGCAGGCTGCCGGTGTCCAGGCCCACATCCTGGCTGGCGGTTTCCAAAGTGCCGTCGCTGTTGTCGAACAGGCCGCCAATCTGGAATACCGTCGTGCTGGCCTTGCCCAAGGTGCGCAGTTGGCCCTTCTGGCTGCTCAGGCTGGCGGCCAGGATATCCAGGCTGTCCTGGCTTTCAATAATGCCGGCGTTATTGTTCAGAGCCCCCGAGAGATCGAGGTCGATGCGATTGGCGCTGACCTGTCCGCCGCTGCTGTTGTCCAGTGCGCGGCCAATGACTCGGAGGTTGCCAACGGCGTAGATCCCGCCGTTGCGGTTGTCGACATCCACACCGGCGTTATCGATCACCACATCGCCCGCTTGTGCGGCGATGCGCCCACCGTCGTTGAACAGCCCGGCCAAGGCCTTGATATACAGCCCCTGGGCCTGGATCGTGCCGCCCTGACGGTTCGCGTCATAACCGTTTCTCAGCACACCTGTGGCCCGCGCCTGGAGCGCGGCCTTGACGCTGGACAGTACGCCGCCACGGTTGTCCAGATTGTTTGCGAAGACATTCAGGTCGGCGTCCCGAGCGATGATGCTGCCGCCCTGGTTATCGATGTCGCCCGCCACATCCACGGTCACCAGCCCTTGGCCTTGCAGCGTGCCCTTGGCGTTGTCCAGGCGCCCGGCATCCAGTTCGATGCCGGCGGTACGGCTGGCGATCAGCCCGCCCTGGGCGTTGTCCACCTGGCCTGTCGCCGTGACCGACAACGTGTCGTTGGCGGCGACGGTGCCCTTGTCGCGGTTGCTCAGGCTGCCGGTGCGCACACTCATGGCGCCTTGGCTGGACAGCTCGCCGCCCTGGTTGTTGATCGCGCCCGTGTTGGTGATGTCGAGGTTTCTGCCGGCCATCACCAGGCCGGTCAGGTTGTCCAGGCTGCCGAGGATCAGGGTCGCGCTGTTCAGGCTGGAGAGTTCGCCCGAGTTGTTGTCCAGATGGCCCAGATGGGCGATCAGAGTCCCTTGGCTGTTGATCAGCCCGCCCTGGGCATTCAGGACCCGATTGGCGTTCAACTGCAGTTCGCTATTGCCGAGGATCCGGCCTTTGTTGCGGTTATCCACAACGTCGGCGGTGATCGTGGTCTTGCGCCCGCCACTAAGCGTGCCGCCCTGGTTGTTCAGCGCCGCGGTGGTCGTGACGGTCAGGTCGCGACTGGCGATGACCGTCTTGCCGGCGTTGTTCAGTTGCCTTGCCGTAAGGGTGACATCGCCCCCGGTATTTCGGCTGTTATCGGCGTTGACCCCGGCCTCGACAATACCGTTGTTGGTCAACGTGCCGCCGCTGTCCAGGCGGATGCTGTCGCGCGCCACCAGGTTTTTCTGGCTGGTCAGGTCACCCTGGGTGTTGGCCTCGAGTCGAGTGCCGGCGTACACCTGGCCACGGATTTCCAGGCTTTTGGCGTGGATATCGACAGCCCCGGTCGCCGCTGTCTCGGCCAGGCTCAGACGGCCATTGGCATCAAGCTGGATATCACCACCACTGGCAACCATTTTGCCGTCCAGCTTCACACCGACGCCGGCCTCGGTGCCCACCAGTTTGATCGTGCCGGCGTACATGCCGCCCAGGGCCGAGGAATCGATGGCCAGCTCCGGTTGGGTGCTGCCGTCGTCGGCGCGAGCGGTAGCGTCGAGCGTGTCGGCGTTGACGTCGTTGCGCCCGGCAACGATGGTCAGATTCTTCGCCTGGATCTCGGCATTGATTCTGGCGCTGCGGGTGATGATTTCGAAGCGGTCGACGTTGTTGGCATTTAGGCCCGCGCCCTCAATGGCGACGCTGCCCTGGTCCACCTGATAGCGGCCCACCTGGCCGTTTTCGATGATCGGTTTGCCCGTGGTCAGGGTCGCCTTCGGCGTATTGATGAAACCGCAGCCGTTACAGGTGATGCCATAAGGGTTGGCGACGATGACGTGAGCCGACTGCCCCGCCACTTCGGTGTAGCCGCGCAACTGGCTGGGGCTGCCGCCGTTGACCTCGTTGAGGATGGTTTTGGCGGCCGTGCCCTGGAGGTTCGGGTTGCCGAGGATGACCCCGCCCAACTGCGTGGATTGGGCGGGTTTGGTGGCGTTGTTGAGGATCACGCCGTTGCTGCCGACGTTGTAATCCTTGAACTGGTTATGAGACAGGCCACTGCCATTGGGTTTGGCGATGTTGACGATCGGCACGCCATTGCCGGCCTGGCCGAGACTGGTGCCCGGAGCGCTGACGACGATGCCCTCGGCCTGGGCCCACAGCGGCTGCCAGAACATGACATTGATCAACAGGAACGCCAGCCCACGCTTGGGCATGCCCCAGAAGGCGTCACGGGTTTTCAGGGCAGCGGAAGGCTGGCGGGCCAGGAAGGCGTATTGGCGGTCGTCCATGATCAAGGTCTCGTTGCAGCGGCGTTAAATAGAAAAATCCACGCGGAAATAGATCGGCGCTTCGCGCTCGGTCAGGGCGTCCGGGCGTTCCAGGGAATGGGCAAAAGTGACGCTGGCGTTCAGATGCTCACCCCGGGCGAACAGCTCCAACGAGTTGCTTGACATGCGCCCGTGCTCGTCACCGCTGTAGCGGTTGCCGCGGATCACGCCTTGGTCATAACCCAGACTGGTGCCGTACTCGGCGAACACCGGACGCAGCCATTGCAGCGTCACCGGCCGGCTCCAGCGCAGGTCGTTGCGCCAGTAGCCGCCGCTGTCGCCGGACAGTGTCTGGTCCTTGTAGCCCCGAATCGACGACAACCCGCCCAGGCTCATGCGCTGCGGGCTGAACAGGGCGTCTTCACTGCGCTGACCGGTCATCAGGCTGCTGAAACTGAAAGACTCGCCGCCCAGTACAAAGGGTTGCAGGTAGCTGAGGGTGGCGGTGTATTTGCGATAACGCGCATCCGGCAGGCCAGGCCCGGGGTCGTGATCGCCCTGGGCGTCGAGGGCACCGATACCATCCTGCATGCCCAGGTCGAGGTTGACAAAAGCAGTGCCGATCCGCCGCCCGTGATTGATACCAAATTGCGCTTCGCTGATGCGATTGCTGCTTTCGGCGAGTTTGCTGTCTTCGACGAAATTGTTGGTGCGCAGGTAGGCCAGCCCGGTGTTGAGGGAGGTCTTGCTCAGCGCATCGCGGTGGATCACCCGCTCCAGGCGCAACTGATGATTCTGGCTGTCGCCGCTCTGCTTGAAATTGAAGCCGTTGGCCTGGCCCAGTGCCCTGTACTCGCTTTGGCTATAGCTGTAGGTCAGGTTCCACCAGCCAAACGGCAGGTTGTAATAAAGCATGCCGTTGCGCGAGGTTTTCTGATGATCGCTGAGGGTGTCGTGGCCGCCACGCAGAGCCAGTTGATCTGCCAGGCCCAAGGGGTTGTCCCAGTCCAGGGAAGCGCCCCATTGCTGCTCGCCGGTGCTCTTCTGCCCATCGTTATGCCGTGACAGGCCGGCGCGCCAGGGTTTCTGCGGGGTGTTCCTGACCAGCACTTCGCTGCCGCCGATGTTCTGCCCCGGCGTCAGTTCCATCGCCACGTTATTGGACGGCAAGCGGTTCAGTTGATCGACCATCTGCTCGATTTCCCGCAGATTGAGCAACTCGCCCGGCTTGCCGGGAAAGCTCATGGCCAGTTCCCGTTCGGACAAGCCACTGCCCTCTTCCCCCTTCAGCCCTTCCAGCCGTCCCTCGACCACCAGCACTTGCAGATGTCCGCTGGACAAGTCCTGTTGTGGCAAATAGGCGCGACTGGTGACCAGGCCTTTTTCCAGGTAATGGTCGGTGATGGCTTTGAGCAGCTGGTTAAGCTGCGGCACGCCCAGGCATTGACCGATGTAAGGCTTGAGCAGACGTTGACGCTCACGTTCGGACAAGGCATCGGCGCCCTTGAGCTCGATGGTCTTGATCGGAAAGCAACGGCTGTCGGCCGGCGTGGTGGGGGCCTGGGGCGCGGCGGATTTGCCCGGCAGGTCTTTGAGTTCTTCAAGGCGCCGGCGCTGTTCTTCGAGCAGGCGGTCCTGGCGTTCGCGGATCAGGTCCGTATCGCCGGGGGTGGGCGCGGCAACGGCGATGTTCATCGCTAGAAAATATAGCGACGCAGCGACCAGCCTCGTCCCTAAGGCAATTACGGACATGTTCGATCCCTCGATACAGAAATGACAGCAAGCGTGCGAGCAGGCCAACCGGATGCAGGCACAGCGTTGCGCGCACACCAGACCGCGCATATCGCCGTCAGTTCAGGAGAGGGAAAACTTTCTGCGTAAAAAAGAGACGCATCTCACAGGATGCGTCCGAATGGCTTGGTTGATCCGCGCTATCCGCAATTTCCAGGCCTGCCGTTCAGGCGGAGGAAGGCGCGTTGCCCAACGCCGGCACGACGGGCGGCACCGTGCGCTGTCGATTCGACAGCGGCTGCTCCAAGGCGCCTCGTCCATAAAACACCAGCGCCATCAACCAACAGCTCAACCAGACAAAGATCCCCGCCCAGAAGGTATGGGACATGTAGTGCCAACCCTGCAGGACACGTGTGGTGCCGTAAACCAGTCCCAAGGCCAACGCCCCATACATCACCGCTTTGGAATGACGCCAGCGATAACGACGGGCGACGAAGTACAGCGCCAGCAGGGTGAAGCCCCCGGACGCATGGCCACCCGGCCAGCAACGGCCGTCACCGGCGACTTTCAGCAAGTCGAAATTCCGGAACCATTCCTTGTGCTCGATCTTGCCGGCGTATTGGCTGGTTTCCACCGGGCAGTACACGCTGGTATGGCCCTTGAGGTAATGGATAACCCCAGTGCTGAGCGAAAAGGCGAAGACAACGTAGAGGAAATCGCGCCGGTATTTGTAGGCAAAACGTAGCGGTTTGGCCAGTCGGGCTCTGTCCAGTACGCAAAGTAGCCCAGGGCGCTTTTCCGGTGTGAGCAGCGGCCAGAAAAACGACAGCACGGCGCCGATTATGGCCGCCTCCCCCGTCCAGTTCGGAATGGCCCTGGCCCATTTGTGAGTGATTTGCTCGAACAGCCGCACATGCCCCAACGGAAAGACCTGATGCAACGGGTCGTAGAAAAGATTGCTGATGGTTATGTCGATACGGGTCAGATCGAACAGCAGGAACACCACGGCGGCACAGGCCAAGGGAATTCCGAGGTTGAGCCCGTAGAAACGGGCGCGGGCAGACGTCAGCATGAGCGGTCCTGGTCGTGGGAAGAATTACTGGAATGTCACCGAGCGCCAGTCAGGGGCTTCGATAAAACCGAGCAACCGTGGCGCTTGTGGCTGGGCGATGGAAACAAACAGCGAAGCACCGTAGCCGAACGTCGAGGTCGGGCGCAGAAGCGCGGTTTCCATCGCCTGCATGCATTCGCTGTGGGTGACCAGGATCAGGTTGCGACCGGCCACTTTGTGGGCCAGGGCATTGCGCAGCAGGTCATGGCGGCAGTCGAACAGCCAATCGTCACCGGCGCTCACCTTGTTGAACATGTACCCCGCCGTCTGCGCGGTGCGCACCCGTGGGCTGTTGTAAAGGTCGACGTGGTCCAGGCCCAGTTGTTCGAACCGGGCCCCGAGCCCCACCGCAACGGCACGGGCGCGGTCGGTGATGCCTTCGCGGTCACCCAGGCAAGCAGCCTTGGAGTGGTCGCAGCGCTCGACATGGCGCACCAGCACGATCATTTCGCCCTTGGCCCAGCCATCGGCCAGGGCCCGGGCGCCGGCGACGTTGCCGTGGGCCAGGTCCGGCACCGCTGCCGGGCTGAGTAGCCACAGGACCAACGGGACAGCCAGCAGCGCCGAGGCGAGCACGACCACGGTGTTTTGGTAACGGGCAAAACGGCGCCTGTCGATCAAGCGCGTCAGGCCGAAAAGACTCAGTCTCAGTTCCACATCAAGCCGCCCCGACGGCATCCACCCAGTGATTCGATGGCGCGACAGTAGAGAGGCCGACGTAGGCAGGCAGTGAAAGCGATGTGAAAAAAAACTTCGGATTCAACGATCGCGCCGCTCACAGCGCTCGATCAGTTACCTCCCCGTCCACCAGCCGCCGAATCCCTAGCGGATTGCCGTTCTGCAATGCCTCGGGCAACAACGCATCCGGGTAATTCTGGAAACACACCGGCCGCAGGAAACGATCGATGGCCAACGTGCCCACTGATGTTCCTCGTGAATCGGATGTCGCCGGATACGGTCCGCCGTGCACCATCGCCTCGCACACCTCCACCCCGGTCGGATAACCGTTGAGCAGGATCCGCCCGACTTTTTCCTGCAGTACTTCTGTCAGCCAACGGTACTCCAGCAATTCATCAGCCTCGCCGATCAACGTGGCCGTCAACTGACCGCGCAGGCCGTGCAGCGCCGCCGCCAACTGTGTCCGACTCTCCACTTCGATGACGATGGTGGTCGGTCCGAACACTTCCTCCTGAAGCAATGCATCGCCCTTGAGCAACAGGCTGACGTCGGCCTTGAACACCTGCGGCTGTGCCTGGTTGCCCTGTTGCGGTTTGCCCGCCAGGTGAGTCAGGCCCGGATGTTCGTGCAGCTCACCGAGGCTGCGGCTGTAACTGGCCAGGGTGCCCAAGTTGAGCATGGTTTGTGGCGGTTGCTGGTTCATGCTCGCGCAGAAGCGTTCCAGAAACAGGCTGAACTGCGGCGAGCGCAGGCCAATGACCAAACCCGGATTCGTACAGAACTGACCGCATCCCAACGTCACCGAACCCGCCAACTGCGCCGCGATCTGCTCGCCACGTACCGCCAACGCTTCGGGCAGCAGGAACACCGGATTGATGCTCGACATTTCGGCGAACACCGGAATCGGCTGTGGCCGGGTGGCGGCCATGTGGCTCAAGGCGTTGCCACCCTTAAGCGAACCGGTGAAGCCCACCGCCTGAATGGCCGGATGCTTGACCAGCCATTCACCGACACCCCCGCCATAAATCATGTTGAACACGCCGGCCGGCATTTCAGTCCGTTCAGCGGCACGGATGACCGCGTCCGCCACCCACTCGGCAGTCGCCATATGGCAACTGTGGGCCTTGAACACTACCGGGCACCCCGCTGCCAGCGCCGAAGCGGTGTCGCCGCCAGCCGTGGAAAAGGCCAGCGGAAAGTTGCTGGCGCCAAACACCGCCACCGGCCCCAGGGCGATGCGGTATTGACGCAGATCCGGACGTGGCAGTGGCTGGCGATCGGGCAATGCGCGGTCAATCCGCGCACCGTAGAAGTCGCCACGACGCAGCACGCTTGCAAACAGACGCAACTGGCTGCTGGTGCGACCGCGCTCCCCTTGAATGCGCCCGGCAGGCAATGCGGTTTCGCGGCACACGGTAGCGATGAAGTCATCGCCCAGCGCGTCGATTTCCTCGGCGATTGCATCGAGAAACGAAGCGCGTCTTTCCGCGCTCAGGTTGCGGTAATCCGGGTAAACCGCAGCAGCGGCCTTGGCGGCGGCATCCACTTCGGCTTCGGATGCCTGGAAGAAGGTGCCGGGCAAGGGCTCGCCGGTGCTCGCATCGAAGCTTTGCAGTTGCAGGGTGCCGTTGGCGCTGCGACGGCCGCCGATGTAGTTGTATCCCTGTGGCAATGTCATGAGGGCATTTTCCTGTTGAAGGCTTAGAGCGCACGCACCTGGCCGATGGGCAGCGGCTGGGCACTCTCGCCGATACCGTTGACCAGCGGCGCACCGAACTCATCGAGGCTGATCCGAAAGCGATCCCCCGGCTGTGTCTTCACACCGTCGGCGAACGACAGGGTAGCGGTGCCGAAGTAATGCACATGGACATCACCCGGTCGCAAGAACTGCGCGTACTTGAAGTGGTGAAATTCCAGGTTGGCCAGGCTGTGGCACATGTTGTCCTCGCCGCTGAGAAAAGCCTTCTCCCAGAGGGTTTCGCCATTGCGCTCGATGCGACTGGTGCCGACCAGATGCCTGGGCAACTCCCCGACGCGCAGCTCCGGGCCGTAGGAGCAACTGCGCAGTTTCGAGTGGGCGAGGTACAGGTAATTGCGCCGCTCCATGACGTGGTCGGAGAACTCGTTACCCAATGCATAACCGATGCGATACGGCAGGCCGTCGTCGCCAATCACGTAGAGGCCGGTCAGCTCCGGCTCTTCGCCGGCATCTTCGGCAAACGGAGGCACCGGGAAGTCCGCGCCGGGGCGCACGACGATGCTGCCGTCGCCCTTGTAGAACCATTCCGGTTGCGCACCGACCTGCCCCGGCGCCGGCTTGCCGCCCTCGATCCCCCATTTGAAAATGCGCATGGTGTCGGTCATGCCGGCCTCGACCTCACCGTCATGCTGGTGCATCTTGTCCCGCGCCGAGGCGCTGCCCAGATGTGTCAGGCCGGTGCCGCTGATCAGGCAATGAGCCGGATCTTCGTGATCCAGCGGCGGCAGGACTTTGCCTTGGTGCAACAGCGCTGCGTAATCCGGGCCCGGCTCGGTGCCGCGCGAAGCGACTTCTTCATGCAGGCTGCGATTGCCGCGGATCGCTGCAAGCGCCAGTTCCCGGGTATTGCGGGTTCCTTTGAGCACTTGAACAAGTGCCCCATCGACGACGCCGACCTGGCGCTCTCCGGCGGAGTTTTCAAATTGAATCAGGCGCATGGTGGCCTCCAGAAATCAGGGTAGGCGCCGCTCATGTAGGTAACACTGTTCACTCAAGGCAATCGACCAACCCGTGGCGAGGGAGCTTGCTCCCGCTCGACTGCGAAGCAGTCGTAGACCGGCGGGCGCGGTGTGCCTGATGCTCCGCATTCGGTAGGTTTGGGGCCGCTTCGCGCTGGAGCGCCAGCCCGGCCCAGCGGGAGCAAGCTCCCTCGCCACAGGTCCATCATCTTTTCTTGAGTGAACAGCATTACGCTCATGTACGGCGCGTCCAGGTCACTCGATGATGTTGAAGTCGCTCAGGTATTCATCGGAGATTTCCAGGCCCAGGCCCGGCGTGTTGTCGTCGAGCTGGATGTACCCGTTGACCGGTTGCGGCTCGCCCTTGAACACGTAGTAGAAGAGTTCGTTGCCAACCTCGACGTCGAACACCGGGAAAAACTCGGCCATCGGCGAGGCGGTGGTGGACATCGTCAAGTGATAGTTGTGCATCTGCCCGGCATGGGGAATGACCGGCACCGACCAGGCTTCGGCCATGGCGTTGATCTTGCGCGCGGCAGTGATGCCGCCGACGCGGTTGGTGTCGTACTGGATGACGTCGACGGCGCGGCGTTCCAACAGGTCTTTGAAGCCGTAGGAGGTGAACTCGTGCTCGCCGCCGGAGATCGGCATGATCCCCATCTTCTTCAGTTCGATGTAGCCTTCGATGTCGTCGGCGATCACCGGTTCTTCCAGCCAGCGCGGTTCGAACTCGGCCAGTTTCGGCAACATGCGCCTGGCGTATTCCAGGGTCCAGCCCATGTAGCATTCGAGCATGATATCGACGTCAGGGCCGGCCAATTCCCGCAGGGCGCGCACTTGTTCGATGTTGCGGCGCATCCCCGCCGGACCGTCTTTCGGACCGTAGCCAAAGCGCATCTTCAGCGCGGTGAAACCCTGGTTGAGATAGCCCTGGGCCTCTTCGAGAAACAGATCGAGGTTGTCGTTGGCGTAGAGCTTGGAAGCGTAAGTCCAGATCTTTTCCTTGGTGCGACCGCCCAGCAATTTGAAAACCGGCTTGTTGACGGCCTTGCCCATGATGTCCCAGATCGCGATGTCGATCGCCGAGATCGCCGCCATGCCGATGCCTTTTCGGCCCCAGGCGTGGCTCTGACGGTACATTTTCTGCCAGATGTATTCGTTGTCGAAAGGATCTTCGCCAATGGCGATCGGTGCCAGGTAGGTGTCGATGATTTCCTTGGCTACACGCGGTGCCAGGGCGCAGTTGCCGATACCGACGAGGCCGTTGTCGGTCTCGACTTCCACCACCAGCCAGCCGTGGAAACGGAAGGAGCCCATCGCGTCGCCGCGCTCGAACAGAATGTCGCTGGCGTTGGTGCAGAAGTGCGCCTGGGGCGGGACGACTTTGCCCTTCCACTCGAAAACGCGGGTACGGATCGCTTTGATTTTCATGAAATACAGTTCCTTGGGCTGCGGCTTCTTGTCATTGTCAGTCGTGTGCGCAGAGCCTTTCCGGGGAGGGGCTCCGGCATCCGATGGGCCGACTTTAGCCAGCGTCCGAGGACTGCGGATAATCACTTATGCGTATCCGGCGATAGCCTGAGGTGATAGCACATCCGAGTAAGAGAGCAGATCGGGTTATCAGCCATACACAAACAAATGTGGGAGCGAGCCTGCTCGCGAAAACGGTGTATCAGCCACTGAAAATGTGGCTGTACCACCGTGATCGCGAGCAGGCTCGCTCCCACAACGGGCCGCATTGCTTACAGGATCAGTGCCGGTTGCGCCCCATCCGGCAGGCGATTTCGAAGGCCTGACGCGTAGCGCCGACGTTGGCCTTGCCCTGCCCCGCGATATCAAAAGCGGTGCCGTGGGCCGGGGTGGTGATCGGAATCGGCAAGCCGCCCTGCACCGTCACGCCACGGGAGAAACCCATCAACTTGATCGCGATCTGGCCTTGGTCGTGATACATGGTCACGACAGCGTCGAAGGCATTGGCATCGCCCTGGACCTTGAGAAAGATCGTGTCTGCCGGATACGGCCCTTGCGCCGCGATACCCAGCGCCTGCGCCGAGCGTACGGCCGGACCGATGATATCCAACTCCTCGCGACCGAACGAACCGTTGTCGCCGTTGTGCGGGTTCAAGCCGCAAACACCGATTCGCGGTTGCTCCAGGCCATTGCGCTTGAGGGCGGTGTCGATCAGTTGAATCGCTTCCACCACCCGCTGCTCGTTGAGCAGGCCCGGCACTGCGGACAGGGCCACATGGGAGGTCACGCGTGAAGTCCAAAGGTTGTCGAGCACGTTGAATTCGCAGAACGGTCCGTGGAAATCCAGCAACTCGGCAAACCAGTGCAGTTCATCGCTGTGGGCCATGCCCGCCATGTGCAGCGAGGTCTTGTTCAGCGGCCCGAACAGGATCGCGTCGGTGGTCCCGGCTTCGGTCAGGCGCAGGGCCTTTTCCAGAGTGTCGAGGCTGTAGCGACCGCCAATCACGCTGGCCTCGCTACGGGGGAACTCGCCGACTGTATCGCCGCGAAAGTCATGGAACAGCGGCGTGTCATCGACGAACTCCAACACGTCCAGGGTCTCCAGCCGGCGATAAGGAAACTCGCTGCCGGCGATGCGCATGCCGCGACGCATTTCCGCTTCGTCGGCAATCAGAATGATGTTGGCCTTGCTGCGTACCTCGGGCTCGGCGAGCAAGCGTGCAATCAATTCCGGGCCAATGCCGGCCGGGTCACCCAGGACCATGGCGATAGTGGTTTTTTTCATGCTTCACTCCTCAAGGGTCCATGCCACGCCCGGTCATGATGCAATGCTCTCGCCTGAGCCATGGCATGTACCCCGTTTGTTATTGTTGTGAAATGCCGTCGGCCTGAAGACGTTGCCGAGCACTATCGGAGGCCTGGCGATAACCGTCTAATCAAAACTTGAAATCAGGTGATAGCTTCGGGTTATGGCACCGCGCGCTTTCGGCCTTCGGGTTCCATTTCGGCTTGTTTCAAAAAAGAGCCCCAGCCCTCGACTCCGAACGATGTCCACCGCTCCTTTTCGCGAGCTATAACCCCAGGCTATCGGTGTATGTATTGTTTTGACTAGACGCGGCGCCGGCACCTTTCCACACTCAGGCCAGGCTTGCGGCTTCATCGCGCAGACAAGTCACTCATAACAACGACAAAAACGAGGCCCATCATGCGAAATGCATTCGTCCGTCGCACATCGCGTCTTCTTCTAGGCGGCGCCCTGATTGCCGTCGGCGTCCTTCCCGCCCTTGCTCACGCCGCCTGGCAACCGGACAAGAATGTCGAAATCGTCGTCGCTGGCGGCCCGGGTGGCGGAACCGACCAGCTCGGTCGCCTGATCCAGTCGATCATCACCACCCATAAGCTGCTCGACGTCAACACCATTGTCCTCAACAAGGGTGGCGGCAACGGTGCCGAGGCCTTCCTCGACATGAAGATGAACAAGGGCGATGCAGAGAAACTGGTGGTCGCCACCAATAACGTTTACCTGTTGCCGCTGGTTTCCAAGCTCGGCTACCAATGGCAGGAACTGACCCCGATTGCCGCCGTGGCCGAAGATGACTTTATTCTCTGGAGCTACAAGGGCGCGCCGTGGAAAGACGCGAAAGGTTTCTACGAAGCGGCCAAGACCGACCCGGCGAAGCTGCGCATGGGGGGCAGCCAGTCCAAGGACGTCGACCAGACCCTCACCCTGCTGCTCAACCAGACCAATAACAGCAAACTGGTGTACATCCCGTTCAAGAGCGGCAGTGAAGCCGCAACCCAACTGGCCGGCAAACACATCGCGGCCAACGTCAACAACCCCAGTGAAAGCATCAGCCAATGGCGCGGTGATCAAGTCGAACCGCTCTGCGTATTCAGCAAGGAGCGCATGAGCTACACCGAGAGAGTCGCCGGGAATAAAAGTTGGGCCGATGTTCCAACCTGCCACGAACAGGGCCTGGGCATCGATCAGTACCGCTTCCCGCGTACGGTGTTCATGCCCGGCGATGTCAGTGCCGAACAACGGGCCTTTTATGTCGAGCTGATGCGCAAAGTCACGCAGACCGATGAGTTCAAGGCCTACGTCAAACAGAACGCGCTGGTGCCGACTTTCCTTGAAGGAGAGCCCCTGACCGCCTACATCGAAAAGGACGTCGCCCGCGTCACCCCGGTGTTCAAGGAAGCCGGCTGGCTGAAAAACTGAAGTTGCCAGGGCCGCTCGCCCCAGGGCGGTCGTCACCTACTGGAGGTGTTTGATGTCCCATTCTTCGGATTCACCGGCGCTGGTCGGTACCCGTTGGGTCGAGCTCGGCCTGACGCTGTTTACTACCCTGCTCGGTGCCGTGGTGATGTTCGGCAGTGTCGAACAAGGCATCGGCTGGGGCGATGCCGGCCCTGAACCGGGTTACTTCCCGTTCTATATCGGCCTGATACTGAGTGCGGCGAGCGTCGCCAACGGCGTGCTGACGGTGGTGCGCTGGCAGGCCCTCAGTGTTGCATTCCTCACCCGCAGTGCGTTCAAGCAAGTGCTATCGGTTTTCCTGCCCATTGCCCTGTTCGTCGGCGCGATGCCCTTCACCGGCATCTACCTCGCGTCGGCCTGCTTCATTGCCTGGTTCATGTGGCGCGACAAGGTCCGCGCCAAGCCTTACGGCAAGTGGATGATCGGTGCGGTTGCCCTCGGTGCGGCGCTCGCCAGCTACCTGATTTTCGCGCTGTGGTTCAAGGTCCCGCTGGATGCCGGCCCAATAGGCGACTGGATTGCCCTGGCCGGGAGAGCCTTCAAATGAGCGAGTTCGATTCCCTGTTGCAGGGCATGAACCTGATACTGACCCCGGGCCACATCGGTCTGATGGTGATCGGCGTTCTGCTGGGCATCCTGGTCGGTGTGCTGCCCGGTCTCGGCGCGCCCAACGGCGTGGCGCTGTTGCTGCCCTTGACCTTCACCATGTCGCCGGTGTCGGCGATCATCCTGCTGTCGTGCATGTACTGGGGCGCGCTGTTTGGCGGCTCGATCACCTCGATCCTGTTCAACATTCCTGGCGAGCCTTCATCGGTGGCGACCACCTTCGACGGTTACCCGATGGCCCGCGAAGGCCGGGCTGCCGAGGCGTTGACCGCCGCGTTCAGCTCGGCGCTGATCGGTGCGTTGTGCGGGGTGTTGTTGCTGACGTTCCTGTCGACAAAAATCGCAGCGTTCGCCATGTCCTTCAGCTCGCCGGAGTTCTTCGCGGTGTACCTGTTGGCGTTCTGCACCTTCATCGGCATGAGCAAGAACCCGCCATTAAAAACCGTGGTCGCGATGATGATCGGCTTCGCCATGGCGGCAGTCGGCATGGACACGGTTTCCGGCAACCTGCGCCTGACGTTCGACCAGCCGATCCTGATGACCGGGATCAGTTTTGAAGTGGCGGTGATCGGCCTGTTCGGCATTGGAGAAATCCTCTGCACGGTCGAGGAAGGCCTGGTGTTTCGTGGCGAACATGCGCGCATCACACCGATGGTGATTTTGCGCACCTGGGCCAGGTTGCCGCGTTATTGGTGGACGATTGTGCGCAGCACACTGGTCGGTTGCTGGATGGGCATCACCCCCGGCGGCCCGACGGCGGCATCGTTCATGAGCTACAGCCTGGCGCGACGTTTCTCGAAAAACCGCGACAACTTCGGCAAAGGCGAGATCGAAGGGGTGATCGCCCCGGAAACCGCCGACCACGCTGCCGGTACCAGCGCGCTGCTGCCGATGCTGACGCTGGGCATTCCGGGTTCCGCCACGGCAGCGGTGATGCTCGGTGGCTTGATGATCTGGGGCCTGCACCCTGGGCCGACGCTGTTCGTCGAGCAACACGACTTTGTCTGGGGCCTGATCGCCAGCATGTACCTGGGCAACGTGGTCAGCCTGATCGTGGTGTTGGCCACCGTGCCGCTGTTCGCGTCGATCCTGCGCATTCCGTTCTCGATCATCGCGCCGATCATCATCATGGTCTGCGCCATCGGTGCGTACTCGGTGCACAACTCGTTCTTCGACGTGGTACTGATGCTGGGCTTCGGTGCGCTGGGTTACCTGTTCAAGAAACTCGGCTATCCGATTGCGCCGCTGGTGCTGGCAGCCGTCCTGGGGGACAAGGCCGAAGACGCATTCCGTCAGTCGATGCTGTTTTCTGACGGACAGCTGGGAATTTTCTGGTCCAACCCATTGGTGGGCAGCCTGACCACCGCCGCGCTGCTGATGCTGTTCTGGCCGCTGATCTCCAAGGCACTGGGCCTGCTGGTGGGCTTGCGTAAACCCCACGTCGCCGAGGCGAAATCGTTGCTGTGACTCGGCACTGCTGGTAACGCCTGGCATTTATTGTCAGGCTTGCCACGGACCTTCCTGCGAGCACCGCCCATGACCCGAATTCCTGTTGCCAATGTCATCCATAGTCGACTGCGTCTGCGCCAACTGCGGCTGATGCTGGCATTGCAGGAATTAGGTTCTCTGCGCCGCGCAGCCGACCACATCGGCATGACCCAACCGGCTGCCACCAAAATGCTGCACGAAGCCGAGGACTTGCTCGGCGTCGAGCTGTTCGAACGCCTGCCCCGTGGCATGCGCTCCACCCCATTCGGGGAAACCGTCATTTACTACGCGCGTATGGTCTTCGCCGAGCTCAGCGGCATGCGCGAAGAACTGGTGGCACTCGAATCCGGCAACCTCGGCCGGGTGGCAGTAGGCGCCATTCCGGCGCTGGCTTCGGGACTGCTGACGCGCACCATTGCGACCCTGAAACAAAGCCATCCCCGGTTGTCCATGAGCATCCAGGTCGACACCAGCGACGTGCTGGTGCAAGCGCTATTGCAGGATCAACTGGACATTGTCCTCGGCCGTATTCCCGCCGGTGCCCGCGCCGAAGAGTTGCTCTTCGACAGCCTCGGGGAAGAGGCGCTGTGTGTCATTTGTGGCGCGCAGAATCCGTTGGCGCAGGCGACCCGACTGGGCTGGGCCGAGCTACAGAGCATGACCTGGGTGTTGCAACAACACCCGAGCCCGATGCGCGCAATCATCAACCAGGTGTTTCACAACGCCCGGGTCGATATCCCCAGCAGCATCGTCGAAACCACCTCGATCATGACCTTGCTCTCATTGGTCCAGCAGACCGACATGCTCGGCGTCACCCCGATATCGGTCGTCGAGGATTATCCAGGTCGTGACTTGCTCGCCGTGTTGCCGATCAAGTTCGAAGCCCGGTTGCCACCGTACGGATTGATCACCCGCCGCCATCGCATTCAGTCATCGGCGATGCAGGCGTTCATGAATTCGGTACGTGCCGAGCATGCGCTATTGAACTGACAGGCCCGCGTCGGACGGCCGATCAGCCAATCGACGAGGCCAGCCCCTGCATGAACTTTTCTTCACCCCACGTTCTCGCGGGATTCGCTAACATCGCCTCGCTCATTCAAGAAACTAAGGTTTTAGCCCGCTCTCCCGCGGGCTTTTTTTTGCCTGAATTTCAGGCCGAGTCGCCCGCTGTGCCCCCTGCCTTTCCCGATGTGGAAAAAAATCTTACAGATCCCTCCGTTTCCGCCGATAAAGCTCCGTTACACGTTTTTGCTGGCTCTTAACAACAACAATCTTCCAGCCAACCGACGATAAGCAGCACAACGTTCCTGGAGGAATTTGATGAATAGCTGGTTTGGCAACATTAGCGTCAACATGAAATTGGGCCTGGGCTTCGGCCTGGTGCTGGTCCTGACCTGCCTGCTGGCCCTGACCAGCTGGACCAGCCTTGGCGGCCTGATCGACCGCAGCAACTGGATGAGCGACATCACCCAGCTCAACGCCGGCCTGACCAAACTGCGCGTGACTCGCCTGCAATACATGCTGGCCAACGGTGACGAAACCGCTGCACAGAATGTGCAAACCACCCTTGACGGTTTCGTCGCGCAACAGAACGCGCTGCTCAACAGCTTCAAGAGCCCGGAAAACGTCAAGCTGCTCAGAGAGCAGAGCGCGACCATCAGCGCCTATCAGGTATCACTGAACAAAATGCGCAGCGCTTACCGCACCGGCAACAGCGCTCGTGATGTCATGGGGGCGAACGCCGAAACGGCCTACAAGCTGATCGAGGCCATCGACGCCGATGTCAAGCAAATGGCCCTCAACGATGAACGCTTCGCCCAGTTCCAGGCCATCACTGAAGCCAAGCAGGCGTTCATGCTCGCGCGCTATGAAGTGCGCGGCTACACCGCCAACCCCAACGCCGATACCGAACGCAAGGCCTTCGCCCAACTGGACGCGGCGATTGCTTCGCTCAAGCCGCTGAACGAATATTTTGCCAGCGTCCATCAGGACGAACTGCGTCAGCTGGAAACCACCCTGGTGCAATACCGCAGCGCCGTGCAGGCCTTTAAATCGGCCACGGCGGACGTGGTGCAGGCGCGCAAGGAAATGACCGACCAGGGCGCGACCATCGTTTCCCTGAGCGAACAGCTGTACCAGATCCAACTCGACCGTCGCGACGCCGAAAGCGCCCAGGCGCGTACGTTGCAACTGGTCAGCACATTGCTGGCGTTGTTGGTCGGCATCATTGCCGCCGTCATCATCACCCGCCAGATCACCCGTCCGCTGCGCGAAACCCTGACCGTGGTCGAACGCATCGCCAGTGGCGACCTGTCGCAGGATGTGATCGTTACCCGTCGCGATGAGCTGGGCGTACTGCAACAGGGCATCGCGCGCATGGGCGTGACGCTGCGCGACCTCATCAGCGGCATCCGTGATGGCGTGACTCAGATCGCCAGCGCCGCCGAAGAATTGTCGGCGGTCACCGAACAGACCAGTGCCGGGGTCAACAGCCAGAAAGTCGAGACCGACCAGGTCGCAACCGCCATGCACGAAATGACCGCCACGGTGCAGGAAGTTGCCCGCAACGCCGAAGAAGCCTCCCAGGCAGCGGCCGCCGCCGACGGCGAAGCCCGTGCCGGCGACCAGGTGGTCAGCGAAGCCATTGCCCAGATCGAACGCCTGGCCAGTGAAGTGGTGCGCTCCACCGACGCCATGAGCGTGCTGCAACAGGAGAGCGACAAGATTGGCGCAGTGATGGACGTGATCAAGGCCGTGGCCGAACAGACCAACCTGCTGGCGCTCAACGCCGCCATCGAAGCCGCCCGCGCCGGTGAAGCCGGTCGTGGCTTTGCGGTCGTCGCCGACGAAGTCCGTGGCCTGGCCCAGCGCACCCAGAAATCCACCGAGGAAATCGAAGGCCTGGTGGCCGGCCTGCAGAACGGCACCCAGCAAGTGGCCGCCGTGATGAACAACAGCCGCAACCTCACCGACAGCAGCGTGGCCCTGACCCGCAAGGCCGGCGTATCACTGGAGAACATCACCCGTACGGTGTCGAACATCCAATCGATGAACCAGCAGATCGCCGCCGCCGCCGAGCAGCAAAGCGCCGTGGCCGAGGAAATCAGCCGCAGCATCATCAACGTGCGCGACGTGTCCGAACAGACCGCCGCCGCCAGCGAAGAAACCGCGGCGTCCAGCGTTGAACTGGCGCGGCTTGGCAGTCAATTGCAGCAGATGGTCAGTCATTTCAGGGTTTGACGAAACGCGTTTGCCCGCTTCTTTCAAGAGGCGGGCGAACAATTCACGCACCTGAATTCGTGTGGTGTTGAATTATCGAGTGGGTAAATCCAGCTCAACTCCGCCGATGTCTCGGAACCGCCGGTGGATTCGTGTCCCCAGTCCCGAAACCGTAACAATAGCTTCCGGCTCTTTGTCGGGAGTTGGGCAAACGTTCCTCTTGGAACGCTCGGCATCAGTCTTCAAGTCATACGACTCTTGAGAATCTGGGCGATGATCAGTCATGCGCGCGTTCTCCTTCGCCTTCGCATTGGGGAAACGAGACTAACATGCCGTTGCACTGTTCGACCCTGCCTGTTACACACTGATCGCATTGGTAAACACCAGCCGATTCCCGAACGGATCACTGATGGTCATGTCCTGGCTGCCCCATGGCATGGCCTGGATTTGTGGGTGGGCGTAGCGGTATTGCTTGGCCATCAACTGTTGCTGGAACGCTTCCAGCTCATCGGTCTCGATCCGCAGCGCGGAGCCCGGTGTGCAATCGCCGTGGTGTTCGGACAGGTGCAGTACGCAATCACCGCGCGATACTTGCACGTACAGCGGATAGTCGTCACCAAAGCGATGTTGCCAGTCGACGGTAAAGCCCAGGAAATCGACATAGAACGCCAAGGCCTTGGTTTCATCGAAAATCCGCAGGATCGGGGTGGTCTTACCGAAGCTCATGGGTTGCTCCCTGGCTGAAATGACCCAGTTTAGATGGGTTGACCCCAATGCTTCGGCCTATACGCCGGCTTCTTTAGTGTCGTAGTGCCATTATTGTGGCGTCAATTAACGTTATATCAGCCGCTTACACACCTTTAAAATTCCGAAATCCCTGGCGAAGATTGCCTTCCCGCGCCAGGAATCGGCCTTCCCGGCGGTCGTTTGCCTGGCCATCGCGATAACTCAAGACGCCGTTGACCCATACGCCATCGATGCCCTCGGCAGCCCGTTGCGGCTGGTTGAAATCGGCGACGTCGCGGACGGTTTGCGGATTGAACAACACCAGGTCGGCCCAATATCCTTCGCGGATTTCACCCCGTTCCTTCAGGCCAAAACGTGCAGCCGAAAGGCCGGTCATCTTGTGCACGGCGGTGTGTAACGGAAACAGCCCGAGGTCTCGACTGAAATGTCCCAGCACCCGTGGGAAAGCGCCCCACAACCGAGGATGGGGAAACGGGTCCTCGGGCAAACCGTCGGAGCCGACCATCGACAACGGGTGCGCGAGGATGCGTCTTACGTCGCTTTCGTCCATGCCGTAGTACACCGCGCCGGCCGGCTGCAGGCGGCGCGCGGCTTCCAGCAATGGCATGCCCCATTCGGCGGCGATGTCGATCAAGTCCCGTCCGCTCATGTGCGGGTGCGGCGTCGACCAGGTAATAGTGATGCGATGGGCATCGGTCACTTGCTTGAGGTCCAGCGTCGAAGAGCTCGCCGCGTAGGGATAACAGTCGCATCCGACGGGATGGCTTCTAGCGGCACTTTCCAACGCCGCGAGCACCTGTGGGCTACGCCCCCAATTGCCGGCGCCCGCACATTTGAGGTGGGAAATGATTACCGGGCTCCGGGCATGACGGCCGATCTGGAAGGCCTCGTCCATCGCTTCCAGCACCGGTTCGAATTCGCTGCGCAAATGGGTGGTGTAGACCGCGCCGAACGCTGCCAACTCTTCGCTCAGTTGCATGACTTCATCGGTCGACGCGCAGAACGCGTTGGCGTAGGCCAGCCCGGTGGATAAACCCAGCGCACCGTCCTCCAGGCTTTCGCGCAGTTGCTGACGCATGGCGGCGATTTCTCCGGCGCTGGCGGTGCGCAGCAGATCGTCCAGGTGGTTGTTGCGCAGCGCCGTGTGCCCGACCAGTGCCGCGACATTGACCGCCGGCGTGGCGGCCTCCACCGCCGAACGATAATCAGCGAAACGGGGGTAGCCGAACGCCTGGGCAGTACCGAGCAGGTTCATCGGGTCCGGTGGATCGCCCCGCAGGCTGACGGGCGCAGCGCTGATGCCGCAATTGCCGACAATGACCGTGGTGACGCCCTGACTGAGTTTGGGCAGCATCTGCGGTTGGCGTATGACTACCGTGTCGTCGTGGGTATGCACGTCGATGAATCCCGGCGCCAGCACCCGGCCGGCGGCGTCGACTTCTTCAATCGCCCGGGCGGCGCCGAGGTCGCCGATGTGCTCGATACGACCGGCGCGTATCGCCACGTCGGCGCTGTAGCCGGGCTTGTCGCTGCCGTCGATGATGAGCGCGTTGCGAATAAGCGTGTCGTAGTGCATCTCAGTCTCCCAGCGGCAGGTCGTCCTCGCCGCCTCGGTAATCGTCCAGGGCGAGCTTGACCCGCCGCAGGCGCTCTTGATTGTCTTGCGGATGGGCCAGCGCCAACTCGGTGGCGAGCACATCGATCGCCAACAGCATGCCGTAGCGCGCCGCCGTGGGTTTGAAGATGAACGAGGTTTCGGCGCCTTGCAGGGGCAGCACTACATCCGCCAGGTGGGCCAGTGGCGAGTCGGTGCGGGTAATCGCCAGGATCGGTGCTCCGTAGCTGCGCGCCAGTTCGACCGCGCCGAGCAGCTCCGGGGTGATGCCGGTCAGTGAACAGGCAATCACCAGATGCTGATCGCTCAGCGAAGTGGCGGTGATGCGCATCATCAGTGGGTCGCGGCAGGCGGCGATCGGGTAGCCGAAACGCACCAGCCGCACCTGCAACTCTTCGCCGCACAGCGCCGACCACCCGCCGAGCCCGAACGCATGGATCATCCGCGCCTTGCCGATCATCCTTACCGCATCGGCGAAACGTGACTCTTCGAATGCCGACAGGTGCTGGCGCAGCGTCGATTCGATATCGCCGACGATCTGCCCATAAAACGCCGACTGCTCGGGCGCGCCCGTGGGGTCGAGGAAACGGCTGCCGACGCCACTGGCCTGGGCCAGTTGCAGGCGCAGATCGCGCAAATCGCGGCAACCGACAGTCCGGGCAAACCGCGACAGCGTGGCACTGCTGACTTCGGCGCGTTGGGCCAGTTCATCCAGGCTGGCGGAAGCGGCAAATCCTACGTCGTCGAGCATCAGTCGGGCGATTCTTCCTTCGCCTGCACTGAAGAAATCCTGACGGGAGCGGATCTGGTAAAGGATGTCCATGACGGCACCTCTGTTGGAGCGCGATCAGAGCACGCGCGCAAGCCCGAGGGTCAGGCCGAACGCGACCAGGGAGATCAACGTTTCGAGCACGGTCCAGGTCTTGAAGGTTTGGGTGACAGTCATATTGAAGTATTCCTTGATCAACCAGAAGCCGCCGTCGTTGACGTGGGAAAAGATCACCGACCCGGCGCCAGTCGCCAGCACCAACAGTTCAGGATGGGGATAACCGAGGCCGATCGCCACGGGCGCGACAATGCCCGAGGCCGTGGTCATCGCCACCGTCGCCGAACCGGTGGCGACGCGCATCAACGCGGCGAACAGCCAGCCCATGACCAACGGCGACAACTGGAACTCCTGGGCCAGCCCGACGATTTGCTGGGTCACGCCAGCGTCCACCAGAATCCGGTTCAAACCACCGCCGGCGCCGGCGCCCACCAACAGGGTAATGCTGGCCGTAGGCGCCAGGCACTCGTTGGTGAATTTGAGGATCGATTCGCGGTTGAAGCCTTGGGCCAGGCCGAGGGTCCAGAAGCTGAGAATGGTCGCCAGGAGCAAGGCGATCACCGAGTTGCCGATAAACAACAGGAACTGATTGAAACCGCTGCCCGGTGTGGAAATCAGGTTGGCCCAGCCACCGATCAGCATCAGGACCACCGGCAACAGGATCGTCCCCAAGGTGATACCGAAGCCCGGCAGGTTGGCACGTGGCTCGCGGTCGAGAAATTGCCGCTCCAAGGGGTTCTCGGCCGGCAGTTGAATGCGGGGCACGATGAATCTGGCGTACAGGGGACCGGCGATGATCGCGGTGGGGATGCCGATCAGGATCGCATACAGCAGGGTCTGCCCCACCGAAGCCTGGAATGCCTGCACCGCCAGCATCGCCGCAGGATGCGGTGGCACCAGGGCGTGGACCACCGACAACCCGGCCACCATTGGCAGGCCGACCATCAGGATCGACACGCCGACACGCCGGGCAATCGTGAATGCGATAGGCACCAGCAGCACAAAGCCGACCTCGAAAAACAACGGCAACCCCACCAGGAACGCAATACACACCATCGCCCAGTGAGCGTTGCGCTCGCCGAAGCGCTCGATCAGCGTCTGCGCCATCCGCTCCGCGCCGCCGGACTCGGCCATCATCTTGCCGAGCATCGTGCCCAAGGCCACTACCAGCGCAATGTGCCCCAGCGTTTTACCCACACCCGCCTCGTAGGCGCCCACGACGCTGGACGCTGGCATCCCGGCCAACAGCGCCAGGCCGATGGAAACCAGGGTAATCACGATGAACGGGTTGAGACGGTAGCGCGCGATCAGGACAATCAGCGCAATGATCGCGATCGCCGCGTAGACCAACAGCCAATAACCGAAATCAGGGGCCATGCGTTACTCCTCGAATGGGGTCACGTCGTTGTTTATGAAACTCATAAATCATTTCGAGAAGAAATCTACAAACCCACTGAAAGTAATTTTCGCCCACAGACAAAAAATGTCGCGCAGGGACATCGAGACAAGGCGCCGATGAAAATCCACAGCCGAATTTTCATCGCCAGACAGGCCCTTCGTGGCGAGGGAGCTTGCTCCTGCTGGCCTGCAAAGCCGGCCCCCGGAAAGCCAATCACTGGCCCCAAGGTTCTCGATTCCGTACCATTCCCCCCTGCTTTTCGCACCACTTCTTCGGCAGCCGACTCTTCACCGGCGCCCAATCAGGTAAACCATGAAACCAGCTCGCCTTCGCGCCGACGCCCTCGCCGGCCTCACCACCTCTTTCGCCTTGCTCCCGGAATGCATTGCCTTCGCCCTGGTTGCGCATCTGAATCCGCTGATGGGCCTGTATGGCGCCTTCATCATCTGCACCTTGACCGCCCTGTTCGGCGGGCGGCCGGGCATGGTGTCGGGGGCGGCGGGATCGATGGCGGTGGTGATCGTCGCGCTGGTGGTGCAACACGGCGTGCAGTACCTGCTGGCCACGGTGCTGCTGGGCGGATTGATCATGATGGCGTTCGGGCTGCTGCGGCTGGGCAAGCTGGTGCGGATGGTGCCGCACCCGGTGATGCTAGGTTTCGTCAACGGCCTGGCGATCATCATCGCGTTGGCGCAACTGGAGCACTTCAAGAGCGACGGAACCTGGCTGAGCGGCGCCCCGCTGTACCTGATGGCCGGCCTCGTGGCGTTGACCATGGCCATCGTCTATCTGCTGCCGCGCCTGACCCGCAGCGTACCGCCGGCCCTGGTGGCCATCCTCGGGATTGGCCTGGCGGTCTACTTGCTTGGCCTGCCGACCCGGACGCTGGGCGACATGGCCCACATCGCCGGTGGCTTGCCGGACTTTACCCTGCCAGATATCCCCTGGAACCTGGAAACCCTGCTGATAATCGCGCCCTATGCGGTGGTCATGGCGATGGTCGGCCTGCTGGAAACGCTGCTGACCCTCAACCTCACCGACGAAATTACTGAGAGCCGTGGTTATCCGGACCGTGAATGCGTGGCATTGGGCGCGGCAAACATGGCGTCCGGCCTGTTAGGCGGCATGGGCGGTTGCGCCATGATCGGCCAGACGGTGATCAACCTAAGCTCTGGCGGGCGCGGCCGGTTGTCCGGAGTAGTGGCTGGGGTGATGGTGTTGCTGTTCGTGCTGTTCCTGTCGCCCCTGATCGAGCGCATTCCGCTGGCCGCGCTGGTGGGCGTGATGTTCGTGGTGGCTCAGCAGACCTTTGCCTGGGCCTCGTTGCGGGTCATCAACAAGGTGCCGGCCAATGATGTACTGGTGATCATCGCGGTCACCGTCATCACGGTGTTTACCGACCTGGCCGTCGCGGTCCTTTGCGGGATCATCATCGCGGCGCTCAACTTCGCCTGGCAACAGGCCCGGGAGTTGTACGCCGACACGCACCTGGAAGCCGACGGCAGCAAGCTTTATCGGTTGCACGGCACGTTGTTCTTCGCCTCGACCACGCCATTCCTCAACCAGTTCGACACGGCCAACGACCCCGACCTGGTGACCCTGGACTGCCGCCACTTGAGCTTCGTCGACTACTCGGCCATCGCCGCGTTGATGACCCTGCGCGAGCGCTACAGCAAGGCGGGCAAGCATCTGCGGGTGTTTCATCTGTCTGAGCGTTGCAAGCAGATGCTCAAGCGCGCGGGTGTGCATCACGACTGAGAACCGCCAGATATAAAAATGTGTGGGAGCGGGCTTGCTCGCGAAAGCGGCATGTCAGGCGACATTTCTATCGACTGACACACCGCATTCGCGAGCAAGCCCGCTCCCACAAGATTTATATTTACTGAAGTAACTCACGCCATCTCATCAAGAATCCAAGCCACCACCGACGTGCGCTTCGGCGTCCACCCCAACAGCTCGCGGGCATTCTTGCCGCGCACGCGGCTGTTGGAGCCCAGGCCGTAATTGGCCATTTCATAACCCCACTCGGCTTCGGCATCCGCCAGCGGCCAATCCTGCGGTTCGCCAAGGTTCAGCGCCTGAGCCATCGCGGTGGTCATCTCGATGAACGAAGCTTCACCGCTTTCGACGAAGTAGAACGTGCCGGGCTGGTTGCGGGTCAGGGCCAGCGAGTACAACTCGACCACGTCCTCGATGTGCACGTTGGACCAGATGTTCTGCCCCGGTCCGACATGCCGCACCACGCCGCTTTTGCGTGCCTGCTTGAGCAGGCGCGGCAGTTGCACGCTGTCACGCTTGACGCCCAGGCTGTGGCCGTAGATCAGCGTGTTGCAGATCACCGCCGAATTCACGCCATGCTTTGCCGACTCGAGAATCAGGTTGTCGATCGCGACACGGGGCGCCTTGTCGGCGGTAGGTTGCGGCAGGGAGTCTTCGTAGTAGATGTCATCGCTGGCACGACCGCCCGATGCGTCGCCGACGATGCTCGAACCGCTGGTATGCAGCAACACCTTGTTCGAGGCCTTGAGCGCTTCGACCAACGCTTCGGCCGCGCCACGATGATCGCTGCTGGCGGCGTTGATCACCGCATCAGCGGCTCGTGCCTGTTTGATCAGCAGCGCGCTGTCTTCAAGGGTGCCGATAACCGGCGTGATGCCCAGCGCGCTCAACTCGTCGGCTTGTTCGGCGTTGCGCACCAGGCCAGTGACCTGATGGCCGGCCCGCACGAGACCGGTGGCAATGGAACCGCCGATGAAGCCGGCAGCGCCGGTAACAAATACTTTCATGGAATAACTCCTTGGCGAAATAAGTGATGGGACGAGTATCGAGGAGCGTTCCTTGCCGAAACAGTCCACGTTGCCCAAATGACTCTTGCCTTGAAGTCACGAATCAGCCCTTGAATTCGCGCGAGGCGTACCCGGCGAGCTTGCCTTGGATGAAGTCCAGGAAGCACTGGATCCTCAGCGCCAGTTGAGAGTTGCGGTAGTACACCGCGTTGATCGGCTGGCGGTAGCCGCTGTTGGCATCGGCCAGCAGCACCTTGAGGCGGCCGGCGCTGATATCGTCGCGCGTCATGAAATCCGACAGGCAAGCGATGCCCTGCCCTTGCAGCGCCAGGTGACGCACCGTTTCGCCGCTGGACGCGCTGATGGCCGGCTGGATCGGCCAGCGATCACCGTGGATGTGGCGCAGCGGCCATTGATTGAGCCCGTCGTTCTGGGCAAACCCCAGCAGCGAATGCTCCGCCAGCTCGGCAACGCTGGAGGGTGTGCCATGGCGCTTGAGGTAGGCCGGGCTGGCGAGGATGTGCAACGGACTGCATCCGAGCGACCGTGCATGAAGCGTCGAGTCGGTCAGGGTGCCGATGCGGATGGCGACGTCTGTGCTTTGCTCGAGCAGATCGATGATCAAGTCGTTGCTGTTGAGCTCGAGCTGGATGTCTGGATATAGCGTGCGGAATTCTTCGATATGCGGAACGATGGCGTGCAGCATGAACGGCGATGCGGCATTGATCCGCAAGCGCCCGGCGGGGTTCTTCTGGCGGGAAGACAGGCGCTCTTCCAGCTCGTCCATCTGGTCGAGAATGCCCTTGGCCTGCTCGAAGAAGTACCTGCCTTCTTCAGTCAGGTCCATGCGCCGCGTGGTGCGGTTGATCAGCGTGGTATCAAGCTTGGCTTCCAGGCGCGACAACGTACGGCTGACCGCCGACGGCGTCTGCCCGACCTGCTCGGCGGCGGCGGAAATCGATCCGCATTCGATCACGCAGACAAAAATCTGCAACTCGTCGGATCTGGCTTTCACAGACATCCTCTCGTGGAATGCATATACCGATGTAACGATCGCCTTTGTGGCGAGGGAGCTTGCTCCCGCTGGGCGCGTAGCGACCGCTTTTTGGAGGCGCTTCGCACCTCAGCGGGAGCAAGCTCCCTCGCCACGACACCTTCGCTTCAAGTCAGCCGGATACTAGCCCGATTACCGCGAAAGACCGAACACCTCAATCAAATGCCGCTCATACCGCGCCACATCTTCTTCGATGTTCGGACGCTTCATCACGTCCACGCAGAGAAACGTTGGCAGACCGGTCATGCCGAGGAACTGGTTGGCCTTGTGGAACGGGAAATACACCGCGTCCACGCCCTTGGCTTCGAAGAAATCAGTCGGGTCGTCGAAGGCTTGCTGCGGGGCGTTCCAGGTCAGCGACAGCATGTACTGCTTGCCCTGCACCAGGCCACCGCTGCCATATTTCTGCGAAGCATCGGAACGGGTACGGCCGTCGCTGGCATAGAGGCTGCCGTGGCCTTCGGTGAAGACCTCGTCGATGTATTTTTTTACCGTCCAGGGAGCACCCATCCACCAGCCGGGCATCTGGTAAATGATCACGTCGGCCCAAAGGAATTTCGCGACTTCTTCCTTGATGTCGTAGCCGCCGTCGATGAACGTGGTTTTTACATCCAGACCGCCACGATCGAGCACGCTGAGCGCAGTGTCGTGCAGGGTTGCGTTATAGCGACCGTCGGAGTGAGCGAATTGTTTACCGCCATTGAGCAACAGGACTTTTTTCATCGGAGCCTCATTGGTTCCACGGCGTAGACCGCTGGACGGACGCCGAAGGGAAAGATTGAAAATGATGGCGGCAGAGTACCGATGAGCTTCGCGCGGAATAAGCAGCGAAACGACAAAACTGTTTTGACTTATACGCACGAATCGCAACTGGATTGTTGCCGTAAAATTCGCCGGACCCTTTGACCAGGAGCCCACCTGATGAGTGAATTGCACGGTTTCATCCTGCACGCCAAGACCCGCCCGGAAAAAGCCGAAGCCTTCGAAACGCTGTTTCGCGCCTACGTCGAACCGAGTCGTGCCGAGCCTGGCTGCATCGAATATCACATGTTGCGCGACCAGCAGGACCCGACGTTGTTCATCTTCTATGAGATCTGGGCATCCCAGGCTGACCTGGAAGTGCATTCGAACCTGCCGCACATGAAGCAGTTCTTCGAGCAGCGCATGGACTATCTGGAACGCGACTTCGAGATTCGCCGCGTCGACATGCTCAGTCGATCCTCGGCTAGCCGCTGATCAGCAGGTGGCCGCCGAGCACACCAAGGCCAATAAAAAACACCCGCTTGAACAATACGGCGCTGATCCGCTGGCGCAGCCATTGCCCCAGCCACATCCCCAGCAGCGCCGGCACCAGCGCCAGCAGCGAAGCGCTCAGTTCACCGCCCCCCAGCGCACCGCGCCACAGCAGGCCAGCCGCCAAGGCCAGCGTCGAGACGGTGAATGACAGGCCGAGGGCCTGCACCAACTCATCCTTGCTCAAGCCCAGCGCTTGCAGATAAGGCACCGCCGGGATGACGAACACGCCAGTGGCCGAGGTGATCACACCGGTCAACACGCCACAGAGTGGCGCAAGCCAGTGTTCGTTCCGAGCGCTCACTCGCAACGTCGGCAGCAGCAACCCGCTCAACGCATACAGCACCAGCGCCGCGCCGAGCGCCCGTACTGCCCAGGCGCCGCCCACCATGCCGATCCACAACGTGCCAAGACCGGTGCCGATGAGAATCGCCAGCAGCAGCGGCCACAAGCGCCGGATCAATGCTTGCAGATGCCCACCAGATGCCAGTTGCCAGACGTTGGTCAGCGTGGCTGGAATCAGCAATAGTGCCGCAGCCTGTGCCGGAGCCATAGCCAGGCCGAGCAGCCCCATCGAGATGGTTGGCAGGCCTAGGCCTATCACGCCCTTTATGATACCGGCCAGCATAAAAGTGCCGATGACCAGCAAAGAAAGGGCTAGACCGAGGTTCTGGTAGAAGGCGAGGAGTGTGTTCATGGGGTTATCCTGAGGTCCGCGCCCGGGTTTGAAAATCTGCCATATACTGAGGATGCCTCTTGTCTGGCGATAGGCAAAAAAATTACATTGCCGCTTTCGCGAGCAGGCTCGCTCCCACAGGTGAAATGCAAACCGTGTGGGAGCGAGCCTGCTCGCGAAAGCAATAAACCAGACACCGCAGCCCCCAAGAGCAGCCCATGCACTTCGATCTCACCGACCTGCGCCTCTACCTGAACATCCTCGACACCGGCAACATCACCGCCGGCGCCGCTCGCAGCCATCTTTCCCTGGCAGCGGCAAGCGCCCGGGTGCGTGCCATGGAGGCGTCCCTGGGCATCGACCTGCTCGAACGCGGGCGGCGCGGCGTCACTCCGACGCCGGCCGGCAAAGCCTTGGCCCAGCACGCCCGGGTCTTGCTGCAGCACGCCGAACATCTGCAACAGGACCTGGCCGAATACGCCAAAGGCGTCAAAGGCCAGGTGCGGCTGCTGTGCAACACCAGCGCGATGACCGAATACCTGCCCGAATTACTCGCCAGTTTCCTCAACAGCCACCCCAACCTGGACATCGACCAGCAGGAATTGCCCAGCTCACGGATCACCCATGCGTTGCGCCAGGGCGCCGCAGACCTGGGTATCGTTTCCGACGCGGTGGACACCGCTGGCCTTCAGACCTGGCCTTTTCGTGACGATCCGCTGGTCCTGGTCCTACCGTCGGGACATCCCTTGGCTGACGGCCGCACGCCGAGTTTCAGCGAGACCCTCAACCACGACTATGTCGGCCTGAACGCCACCAGCGCGCTGGCGATTTACCTGGAGGAACAGGCGCTGCACACCGGAATGCGCATGCAGATCCGCATTCGCGCCGAGGGCTTTGACGGGGTGATCCGCATGGTTGCCCATGGCGCGGGTATTGCCGTCGTGCCGAAGGCCGCTATCGAACGCCGTCCATCCCAATCCTCATATCACTACGTGCCGCTGCAGGAGGCCTGGGCGCACCGGGCCCTGTTGCTTTGCGCACGGAATTTCGAACGACTTCCGGCCTACGCCAAGGCCCTGGCCCGGCATCTGGCCGATTGATGCGCGCTTCTGGGCAGCCCGGTGTCGAGTTCAGGCATCTGCCTGGTCCTTCTCCACGCTAGGGTGCAGGTTCTTTTCTGCCCCTTCGGAGCTCACGTGACCGCCCCCATCACCGTCCTGCGCGATACTCATCCGCTGCCTGTACTCGATGCCTGCAAATGGGAAAAACTCGAAGGCGACCCGCACACCGTCAACCTCAACGCTTATACCAGCGAAGACGGCAGCAAGATCATGGGCACCTGGATCTGCACGCCCGGCAAGTGGCGGGTGGACTACGTGAAGTGGGAGTATTGCCATTTCCAGGAAGGCTACTGCGTGATCACCCCGGACGGCATGGCGCCGATTCATCTGCGCGCCGGTGATATTTTGTCGTCGAGCCAGGCATGAAAGGCACGTGGGAAGTGGTCGAGACCGTGCGTAAATATTTCGTGTTTGCCTGAAACAAAAAAGCCGAGGGACCACCCGACGTGGTCGCTCGGCAAACAACTTTCAAATCTGAATGGTGCCCTTTGTGGCGAGGGGATTTATCCCCGTTGGGTCGCGAAGCGGCCCTGAAAACTGGCGCCTCGATGCACCAGATAATTGAACCAACTATTTTCGGGTCGCTACGCAACCCAGCGGGGATAAATCCCCTCGCCACAAAACCCCTCTCGATATCACTGATCCTGTTGCGGCTTGCGATAGCTGTTCACAATCGCCGAGAAATCCTGGCCGCCCTCGCCCCGCTGGCTCATCGCCTGGTACAACTGCTGCGCCACCGCCCCCAGTATCACCGGCTGACGGGCCTGCCGCGCGGCTTCGGTGGCCAGGCCCAAATCCTTGAGCATCAGGTCCGCGCCAAACCCTCCGGTATATCCACGCGCCGCCGGGGCCGTTTCGATCACGCCGGGCCATGGGTTGTAGGTATCGGAACTCCAGCATCGGCCGGTCGAACTGTTGATGATGCCGGCCAGCACCTGAGTGTCGATCCCCAGGGCATCGCCCAAAGCCATGGCCTCGCTGACGCCGACCATGGAAATCCCCAAGAGCAGGTTGTTGCAGATCTTGGCGATCTGCCCGGTGCCGACTTCGCCGCAGTGCACGATGTTGCGGCCCATTTGCGCCAGTACCGGTTGCAGGGTGGCGAACAGCTCAGGCGTGGCGCCGACCATGAAGGTCAGGGTGCCCGCCGCCGCGCCGCCGGTGCCGCCCGAGACAGGCGCATCGGCC
The DNA here is from genome assembly GCF_051132075.1 of Pseudomonas sp. R3-56. Taxonomy (NCBI): domain Bacteria; kingdom Pseudomonadati; phylum Pseudomonadota; class Gammaproteobacteria; order Pseudomonadales; family Pseudomonadaceae; genus Pseudomonas; species Pseudomonas sp. R3-56. The sequence continues at coordinate 5,376,971 of NZ_CP071657.1, forward strand.
ATTGCCACTCCCTGCCTGGCAGCGGCAGCCGCCACGTCACGGGCGGTTTGTGGATCGATGGTGCTGCAATCCACCGCCGGCGTACCGGCGGCGATACCTGCCAGCACGCCGTCTTCGCCCAGCCAGACACTGCGCACATGGGCAGCGGCCGGCAGCATGGTGATCACCAGCGCCGCGCCCTGGGCCGCATCGCGAGGCGAGGCGCTGATAGTGCCGCCGAGCGCCGCCAGTTCGGCCAGCACCGTCTGGTTCAGGTCGAACAGGTTCAACGAATGGCCGGCCTTGAGCAGATTGCGCGCCATCGGGGCGCCCATGTTGCCGAGGCCGATAAATGCGATGTTCATCTCCGGCTCCTTAACGCAAGTTGATGGTGGTGTTCACACCGTCGTTGACGCTGTCATCGTCGAACCAGCGCGCGGTGACGGTCTTGGTCTGAGTGTAGAACTGCACCACTTGTTTGCCGTAAGGGCCGAGGTCGCCGAGTTTCGAGCCGCGGGAGCCAGTGAAGCTGAAAAACGGCACCGGCACCGGGATCGGGATGTTGATACCGACCTGGCCGACGTCGATTTCGCTCTGGAATTTGCGCGCCGCCGCACCGCTCTGGGTGAACAGGCCGGTGCCGTTGCCAAACGGATTGGCGTTGACCAAGGCGATGGCTTGATCGAGGGTATCGACCTCCAGCACCACCAGCACCGGGCCGAAGATTTCCTCGGTGTAGATGCGCATGTCGGTGGTTACGCCGGAAAACAGGGTCGGACCGACGAAGTTGCCCTGCTCGAAGCCCGGCACGCTGATGTCGCGGCCATCCAGTTCCAGCTTCGCGCCTTGCTGCACGCCGCTTTCGATCAATTCGAGGATGCGCGCCTTGGCTCGCTTGGAAATCACCGGGCCGACATCCGTGCCCGGCTCGCTACCGGCATTGACCTTGAGTTTCTGCGCCAGGGCCTTCAGCTCCGGCAACCATTGCCTGGCCGCGCCCACCATCACCACCACCGAAGTCGCCATGCAACGCTGGCCCGCCGCGCCGAAACCGGCACCGACCAGGGCGTTCAGGGTTTGCTCGCGAATGGCGTCGGGCAGCACCACGGCGTGGTTCTTGGCGCCCATCATCGATTGCACGCGTTTGCCATGGCGACCCGCCAGGTCATACACATGGGTGCCGACCGCCGTTGAGCCGACGAAGGAAACGGCCTTGATGTCCTTGTGAGTGCAAAGCGCATCCACCACATCCTTGCCGCCGTGCACCACGTTCAACACGCCCGGCGGCACACCGGCCTCGATGGCCAGCTCCACCAGCAGCATGGTCGACAGCGGATCCTGCTCCGACGGCTTGAGCACGAACGTATTGCCGCAGGCGATGGCCATCGGGAACATCCACAGCGGAATCATCGCCGGGAAGTTGAACGGGGTAATGCCCGCGCACACACCAATCGGCTGACGCAAGGTATAGGTATCCACACCACCGGCGACATTCTCGGCAAACTCGCCCATTTGCAGGGTGCCGATGGAGCAGGCGTGCTCGACCACTTCCAGGCCGCGGAAAATATCGCCCTCGGCGTCGGCGATGGTCTTGCCCTGTTCGGCGCTGAGCACCGCGGCGATGCGCTTGGAATGCTCGCGGATCAGCGCCTGGAGCTTGAGCATGATGCGCATCCGCGCACCGATCGGCGTCAATTTCCAGGTCTGGAAAGCACGCTGGGCAGCAGCGATGGCGGCATCGACTTCCGACGCCGTGGCAAACGGTACCTTCGCCAGCACTTGTTGGGTGGCCGGGTTGACGATGTCGTGCCATTCGCTGGATCGGGACTCGACCCATTCGCCATCGATCAGCAATCTGACGGTTTGCAGGGCAGTGTCGCTGGGCGTAAGGGAAACGTTCATGCTGGCCTCCGGGATTGTTCTTATAGGGATGCGCTGGTTCAGCAACGACCAAGGTGAAGAGTCACCTTGGTGATGAGACGGTTTTTGGAGTATAGATGTGCAAACTTCTAATAAGAACGCACATAAAAACCGGTCCATCATGCAAAAAAACATCACCTCCTTAGGGTCGCTGAATTGGGACGACCTCAAGTTTTTCCTCGAAGTGGCCCGCACCCGCAAGGCCAGCACGGCCGCCAAGCGTCTGGCCGTCGACTACACCACGGTGTCGCGACGCATCAGCTCGCTGGAAGCTTCCTTGGGTACGCTGCTGTTCGAAAAATCCCGGACCAACGGTTTTGTCCTGACGGCTGAAGGCCAACGTTTACTGGGCTATGCCGAGTCGATCGAAAGCACGCTGCACATGGCTTGCGAACAGGTTTCAGGCTCAGGCGTCGCGCTGTCCGGGCATGTGCGCATGGGCTGCACCGAAGGCTTCGGCAGCTTTTTCATCACCCCGCAGTTGAGCCACTTCGTCGACGCCTACCCGGCGATCTCGGTGGACATCCTGCCGCTGCCGCACTTCATCAGCCTCCCCAAGCGCGAAGCCGATATCGTCATCGCCCTCGAGCGCCCGGAACACGGACCGTACGTGTGCTGCAAACTCTGCGACTACCGGTTGCAGCTTTATGCAACCCGGCAATACCTGGACAATCACCCACCGATCCACCGCCCGGCAGACTTGAACAAGCACTCGTTCATCAGCTACGTGGATGACCTCGCGTTCAGTTCCGAGCTGCTCTACCTGGCCAATGTATTGCCCGGCGCCCACGCTCATTTGCGCAGCACCAGCGTGATCGCGCAATTCGTGGCGGCGCAACAAGGCCGGTCACTGGCGATCCTGCCATGCTTTTTGGCCGCCCAAGACCCACGCCTGCTGCCGGTGCTGCCGGAGGAGATCACGGTCACCCGGCAATTCTGGATGTACTGCCGGGAAGACTTGCGCAAGCTCAAGCGGATCACGTTGTTGTGGGATTACATCCGGGAAGTCACCGAACAGAACCAGCCACTACTCATGGGCGACAGCCGGGAGATGGTGTTTGCCGATTAGTCGGCGATGACCACGATGGCCACGCGACGATTTTCGGTGCGCCCGCTGGCGGTGTCGTTGGGGGCGACGGGTTGGCTGCTGCCCAGGCCACGCAGTTGGACGTTTTCTTCGCGCATGCCCACGCCTCTCAAGACTTTGCCAACGCTTTCGGCCCGACGTATCGACAGTTGTTCGTTATAGGCCTGGGAGCCCGATGCATCGGTGTGGCCGTCGATACGTACCCGCTCTATTCCCGCGCCCAGCAGTGCCTTGCCGATCCGCTCGACGATCTCGGTGCTGGCCGGGTTGAGGCTTTCCACATCGCTGCCAAACAGCACTTTTCCGGAAAGTCCGAAGGCCCAGCCGTCGTCTGTCAGTTTGAACCCCTGCTCCTTGAGAACAGCGATCTGCGCTGGGCTCAGTCCTTTTTGCGGCGTCGTCTGGCATCCGCTGAGGGCAAAAATGGCGATGAACAAAAATGCTGCATAACGCAGCAGAGAAAAACGCGAATTGGAAAACATGCAAATCAGCTCCTGGTTTGAAGATCCGCGACCGGGTGCTCCGACCCCGCCGTGTGTTGGCCGCCTCGGGCGAGGCGTTTGGCCTGGTACATCGCCGCATCAGCGGCGCTGAGCAAGGCGCCGGGCGTGGCGCCATGATCGGGGTAAACGGCGATGCCGATGCTGAGGGACGTCAGGACCGAGGCATTGCCGGGCAGTTGAATCGGCATCTCCATGCTCGCGATGATTTTTTCAGCGATCCGTTCGGCATCCTCGGTCTTGTGCAACGGCGCCAGCAGCACGGCAAACTCGTCACCGCCCAGACGCGCGACCAGGTCATCCTCACGCAACTGCGCCCGGACCCGGGTCGCCACGGCGGTCAACACCGCGTCACCGGCGGCATGACCAAAGTTGTCGTTGATGCCCTTGAAGCGATCGCTGTCCAGGTAGAGGACGGCCACTTGCTCGTCGAGCTTGTTGGCATTGCGCAAGGCACGGATCAGCCGACCTTCGAAAAAGGCCCGGTTCGGCAGCCCGGTCAGGCTGTCGTGGCTGGCCTGGTGAGCCAGGGTCTCGTTTTCACTTTGCAGATGGGTCTGCCAGGATTCCAGCTCGGCAAGCAGTGCGTTAAAGTCGTTGCCCAGATTATCCAGTTCAGCGATATCGGCCGGTGGCACTCGGCGATCCAGGGCGCGCTCGCAACGGGCGGCATGGGCTACTTCAGCAAGGCTACGCAAAGGTCCGGTAATCGCCCGCAACTGACGGCGCGCCAGATACAGGGCAACCCAGGCACTGACCGCCGTGCACAGGATGATCCCGGCCAGGCCGCTGAGCAGAAAGCGCAACAAGCTACCGCCGTGTCCTGCCAGCAGGATCCTGCCAATGTTCTGTTCCTGGTGGATGATTGGCAGGCTGATGGGCTTTTCCAGGAATGCCTTGGCGATGTGCATTTCCAGCTCCGACAGGAGACCGGTTTCCGGTCGCCGCCAATGCGCCAACAGACGGCCACTTTCATTGAAGACCTGGGCATCGGCGACTTCTTCAGTGGAAGCAATAAGGGCCAGCGCTTCGGTGGCCGCCGCAGCGTCATCGAAGACCACGGCCGCCTCCACGGTGTAGCTGATCGAACGGGCAATCAGATGCAAGTTGTGATCGGCATAGACCCGCAACGCAAGCACGCCCAACAAGGTCAGGGAGACGCTGGCCATGGTGATCGCCACCAGCGCAACGATCAGGTGACCGCGACCGATGACCGAGCCCAACGTGGGACGAATTCGTGATCTGGACGAATTCATGGCGCGGCGGGCCTACGGCGTGACAACTGGAGGACGCTCGGATGGATGCGTACACCGCTGCGCGCCACCGAATCGAGGTTGACCTCGAACGACACCTGTTCATCTCCGACCCGCAGGCAGAACAGGCTGCCCACGGTGCATTGGTCGCCGCCTTCGCTGATGCTCAACACCGGCTTGCCGATCAGGGACTCAAACAATCGGGAGCGTTCGTCGTTGGTCAGCCTGCCGATGTAGACGGCATTGCAATCGCTCGCGATGCCGGGATGGTCGGCCAGCAAGCGCTGTACCGTCACAGGCCTGCCGGTGGCCTGGGCGGTGCCTTTGACCAGGTCGTCGGTGTATTGGGTCGGACCGACGATGCACAGCTGCAATTGCGTCGGTTCAACAGGCCAGCGAGCGTAGCTGAGGATCCCCAACACGACCTGGGTGACCGCTTCTGCCCGCTGTTCGGCCCGAGTGGTAGAGGTCGGCTCCTGGGCGGCAATTGCAGGCGACAGCAAGCACAGCAGACCGGCGAGCACATAATGCCTCCGGCCGTTTCCGCGCGCCGCCCCCCGAACCGCCGCTTCCATGGAGAATCTCTTGGTGTGGATAAGTGCGAAACGATAGCACAGTGTCAAAAAGCCAGCGAGACAGAGTCCTACGCAAATTTCCGTCAGAAAACAGACTAATCACAACCTTTGAACAAACAGGCAAACCCGAGCTTCAGTCGTTTCCATCCAATTCCAGCATCAACCCGCTCAACCGCTTGACCTTGCGCCGAACCGCTTCTTCGAATATTCCCGTGCGCGGCTCTATCAGGCTGAACCACTGCTTGCCCCGGGTAATGGCGGTATACACCAGTTCCTTGGTCAGAACGGGGTTCAAGGCATCCGGAAGAATCAGGGCCGTGTGGGTGAATTCCGACCCCTGGGACTTGTGCACCGTCATGGCGTAAACGGTTTCCACGTCATTCAGGCGGCTGGGCAGGACGAAACGCACACCACCCCGGCCATCGTTACGAGGAAAGGCGACCCGCAGAACCTGCTTGCCAGCGTCAGGACCGTCACGCTCGGGCAACTTTAGAGCGATCCCGATATCGCCGTTCATCAATCCCAGCCCGTAGTCGTTGCGAGTCATCAGTACCGGACGCCCCTCGTACCACTGGTGATCGCTATCGATCAGGCGAGCCTTGAGCAGCGCGGCGGTGATTCTCGGGTTCAGGCCCTCGACGCCCCACGGCCCCTTGCGTACGGCACAGAGCAATTGGAACTCGTCAAAGGCCGACAAGACCTCACGCGCCCAATCAGTCCAGCAACTGTCCTCCAGCGGGCGAGAAATGTCCGGACGTCGCTGTCGCAGCAGGCTCAGATAATGCCGATAGCCCTGCGGACCACCGGGTCGACCATCGAGCAACCAGCGCTCAAGCGTCCCGTCGTGCTGGCTCTTCAGCGCCAGGGAGAACAGGTCGGCATATTGGCCCTCCTCCAGCAACTGACGAGCTTCTTCAGGCTGTTGCCGATTGACCCGTCGGGCCAGTTGGCCGATACCGCTGCCTTCGCCAAAGCGTCGGGAATGCCTGAGCATCACCACTTGCTGCGCGAGGGGATGAGTGTCGTCGAGGTCCTGTTTCAGATCGCTCGCCGCCAGGTTCTCGCCGCTGACGGACTCGAGCCAGGCGCGCGTTTGTGGGCTATACCAGCCGTCCTCGGCATCCCGGCACAGATCCCCCAATACCGCGCCGGCCTCCACGGAAGCCAGCTGGTCCTTGTCGCCCAACAAAATCAACCGGGCATGGGACGGCAGCGCGTCCAGCAGATTGGCCATCATTTCCAGATCGATCATGGACGCCTCATCGACCACCAGCACATCCAACGGCAATCGATTGCCACGATGGTGGCGAAAATGTCGGGTGCCGGGACGACTGCCGAGCAGGCGATGCACCGTGGTGACGTCGCAGGGAATCCTCTCGCGTACGGCATCGATCACATCCAGCGTCCGAACTTGCTGGCTGATCGACTCGGTCAGCCGCGCAGCGGCCTTGCCGGTGGGTGCGGCCAGGCGAATCCGCAGCGGTTTCCCCGCCTCGACGGCAGGTGCCTGCAGCAAGGCAAGCAAGCGCACGACCGTGGTGGTCTTACCCGTGCCCGGGCCGCCGGTAACGATGCTGAAAGCGCTCCGCGTCGCCAGCGCGCAAGCCAGCTTCTGCCAGTCGATCGGGCCGGTCGTGCTGGCCGGCCCGAACAGTCCGTTCAGCCGCTCGCGCAGGTCATCAGGGGCGCTTTCCTGTTCGGCCAGGCGTTGACGCAACGCCGCGTCGATCCGTCGTTCATAGCCCCAGTAACGACGCAGGTAAAGCCGTTTGCCGGACAATACCAGTGGCCGCTGCTGCGCCTCTTCGCTGTCATCGACCGCCAGGGCCACGCGGCGGCTGGACGCCAGGACCTTGCACCAATGGGCACCGTCCAGCGTTCTCAGGATCTGCGAAGGCAACAGCATCACGCCCGTCTGCAGGTCGCCCTCGGGGGGCAGTGACAGGGCGAAATCAGGTTCCTTGAGTGTCTCGAACAGGTCCAGGCAAACATGCCCATGGCCCAGTTGGTGGCTGGTCAGCGCAGCCGCCAGCAATACCAGCGGATCATCGCCAGGCGACAATTCATGGAGGAACACCACGAATGCCTTGTCCAAGGCCCGCAACCAGCCACGTTCGACCCAGCGCGTGAGCAACAGCAGCAGGTCCTCTGCACGACTCAGGGGCGCCAGGTCGACCAGCCCTTCGTCGTCGAGCGATTGAGGCAGCAGGTCGGCAAAGGAGCGACTCATAACAATTCTCCTTGCACCCATGCCGGCTCGGCCTTGGGCGCGGGTGCTCCCTGGAACAGGCGGTCAAGCTGTTCGATCAGTGCCCGAGGGGGCTTGGTGAAAAACACGCCCTGGCTGGCTGCACGTGTGCCGCGCAGGAAAAGATACAACGCGCCACCGACATGCCGGTCGTAGTCATAGTCCGGCAGGCGCGCCTTGAGCTGGCGATGCAGGGCCAACAGGTACAGCGTGTATTGCAGGTCGTAACGATTATCCAGAATCGATTGCTCCATGGCTTGAGCGGTGTAGGCCATGTCATCGGCGCCCAGCCAGTTGGATTTGTAGTCAGCCACGTAATACCGGCCGTCATGCTCGAAGGTCAGGTCGATGAAGCCCTTGAACATTCCGTTGAGCAGTGCCGGTTCTGCGGCGACACGAGCCACGCCACCGTGGGTTGACTGGCAAACCAGCTCATCAAGCTTGAGCACATCAACCTTGTGACTGGAGAACCAGAACTCCATCTCGACCTGAAATTGGCTCAACTGAGCCAGTACCACCGGAGACTGTCCGCCACCGATCTGCAAGGGCGTCGTGACCAGGTGCTGCAACCAGTCTCCAAGGGTGCTGATCCAGCCTTTCCAGCCGCGGCGGTTGCAACGTCGCGCGATGGCATCTTCGAGGGCCATTGGCGAGGCGGTAAATCCCTCTCCGGCAGCCCATTCCAAGAGACCATGGAGAAACGTACCGGGGTTAGGACCGCGGGGGAAACGATGGATATCACCGCCGACGGCGATGACTTCCCTGGGAGCGTCAGGATCAAGCCGTTCGTCGTCGAACATTTTCTGCGCCTGCGGGTTTTCCGGCGCGGAATCGGTGCCGGCGCTGAGACTTTCGCCAAAGCGCAGCGCGCTGTACGAAGCGATCCACCAGTTCTCGCTGGCTTTACGTACAGGAAGCAAGGGTTCAAGCAACACCGCATCATTACGTGGGGGTCGATAGTGCTGATCGTTGGCCTCCGGCATATCCTGGCAGCTCACCGCGTCGCTACCCTGCTGCAGATCTTCCAGCCAACGTCTCAACGCCACCGACTCGGTCAACGGCGCACCACCGCCCAACAGATACCCCAGCGCAGACAGATGCAGGATCGAGCGGCTGTTACTGCCTCGCTTGAGATCGGCCACACCTAACCAGCAGGCATGCTGCGCACGGGTAAGCGCCACGTATAGAAGCCGAAGATCCTCGGCCAGGCGCTCGTCGTCGGCCTTGGCGATCAACTCGGGGCTGGGCGTAAGACTGATCTGCGCATGACCGGCTTCATCGTGGTAATGCAACGGCAATCGGCTGCCGTCCACCGGTTTCGTCGAGCATATGAACGGCAGGAAAACCAACGGATACTCAAGCCCCTTGGATTTATGGATCGTGACCACCTTGACCAGTTGCTCGTCGCTTTCCAGGCGCAGGATCTGTTCCTCTCCCGCCTGCCCCGTCAATGCAAGGTGTTCGGACAGATAGCGAATCAAGGCCTGCTCGCCATCCAGCTCGACGGCGGCCTGCTGCAACAGCTCGCATAGATGCAACAGGTTGGTCAGCACCCGCTCGCCATCGCCACGCATCATCAAGGCCTGGGGCAGCTTGAAGTCATGCAGCAGGCGCCTCAGCATGGGCAGCACGCCCTGGGTGCGCCAGACCACCCGATAGCTACGGAACTGCATGACTCGACGTTCCCAGGCCAACTCGTCCTGGTTGAGGCGCTCCAGTTCTGCAAGCGGCAGATTCAGGGTGACGCTGGCCAGCGCAGCTCGCAGCGGCCGCTCGACGTCCGGCTCGGCGCAAGCCTTGAGCCAGGCCAGCAAATCCCTTGCCTCCTGCGAGGCGAAGACCGAGTCCTTATCGGATAGATAAACGCTGCGCACACCCCGTGCCGACAACTCGTTTCGCACGGCCTGCGCTTCCTTGCCATCACGCACCAGGATGGCGATATCCGCCGGTCGAAGCCCCCGTAACATTTCCCCATCAGCAACGAAGCCATCGTGCCCTGACTGGCCGCCATTGAGCAGCGCCGTGATTTCACTGGCGCAGGCCACGGCCATTTGCTGTCGGTACACCGCTCCGGAGAGCGGCTGGTCCGAGGCCAGATGCCAGATATTCAAGGCCGCGACCGTCCGCCCCGCAAGCTGCAAGGACTCCTTGCGGCCCTGGGAGTCGACCGGCAGGAATGGCACCGGATTCTCACCCGATGGCTCGCGGAACAGAAAAGCCCCGCGCCCATTCAGCCGCGATTCGGCGTATTGAAAAATATGGTTCACAGCGCCGACCATGGCATGGCTGGAACGGAAATTGGTCCCCAGCGTATGCAACCTGCCGGCAGTGGCTTCGCGGGCGCGCAGATAGGTGTAGATGTCGGCGCCGCGAAACGCATAAATAGCCTGTTTCGGATCCCCGATCAGGAACAGCCCCGTTTCAGGATCGTTGTCGCCAATGCGATAGATGCTCTCGAAGATGCGGTACTGGACCGGGTCGGTGTCCTGGAACTCGTCAATCAGCGCAACCGGAAACTGCTCGCGAATCAGGCTCGCCAGGCGCTCCCCACCTTCAGCCTGCAAAGCTGCGTCCAGGCGCAGCAGCATGTCGTCGAATCCCATTTCCGCCCGGCGCCGCTTCTCCGCCTCGAAGCGCGCCCCGACCCACTGCGCAGCATGCTGCAGCACCGCAGCGTCAGGCGTGGGCAAGGCATCCAGGCCGGCCTTCAGGCCCGCCATGGCGTCCAGCCCTGGGTGGTTGGGCACGTCGCCCTTCCAGGCCTCGGCCATGCCTTCGGGCGTCAAGCGCGTGAAGCCGGTGCCGATGTCGAGCAACTCCAGGCTCTCGTCTTCAACCCATGCAGATAGCTTCTGAAACCATGGCTCGAAGTAACGAGCCTGCATCTTGCGCCCGTCGACGGTTTTATTGGCTACGCCTTGCTGGCAGATCTCCAGCAACTCCACCGCCCACTGCCGCCAGGGCGCCTTGAGATCGAGCAAGGCTGCGCTGCGCTCGCGCAGGGACGCGGTGATGAGTTCCGTCGGTTCAAGCCCATCGTCACCACCTCGCGAGTTGGCAAACAACCCCCTCACCCGTGGCAACAACGCAGCAGGACCGCCCCAGTGCGCTCGCACCCAATCCAGTGCCTCACCCTCCATCGAGTAGCAGAACAATCGCCAATAATCGCGCAGCACCTCGCCGAGCAATTCGCTGTGGTCGGTTTCCAGGGTCTGGGTGAACAGGCTGCCACTGTCAAAGGCATGCTCACGAAGCATCCGCTGGCACCAGCTGTGGATCGTCGAAACGGCGGCTTCATCCATCCATTGCGCGGCGATATCCAGCCGATTCGCACAGCCAGGCCATTGCCCTTTATCAAACTCATCACGTAGTGCGTTTATCAACGCGTCGGGAGCGGGAACCTCGTCACGAAAAAAACGCGCCGCTTCCGCGAGGCGGGTGCGGATGCGTTCGCGCAATTCCTTGGTGGCAGCGTCGGTGAAAGTCACCACCAGTATCTGCGGAGGAAGCAGCTCACGGCCAAAGCCGGCCGTCGAGCCGCCATGGCCCAGCACCAGGCGCAAGTACAACGCCGAGATGGTAAAGGTCTTGCCAGTTCCTGCGCTGGCTTCGATCAATTGACTGCCGCGTAGTGGGAAAGCCAGCGCCAAGGGTGTTTGTCGACTCATGAATGCGCTTCCTCACCCGCCAACGAACGCCACGGTGCTTCCAGAAGCGGTCGATAGAGCGCGTCACACCAGTCGGGGAATGTTTCGTCAGCGATAAGCGCATCGAAGTCGGCATACTGCCGAGCCAGGGCGGGGCTTTCGCGCCGCTCGCCTTCAGACGTCAGCCCATCGCCTTCGTAGGCTTTTCGAGCGGCCGATTCGGCTTTGTCCGGATCACTCTGACCGAGCCAGGCGAAGGCGGTCTTCACTGCGATTGGCAGCGGTTGGCGCATGCCAGCCTGCCAGGCTTGCAACAAGTCGCCGAGCAGCTTGCGGGCTACCGACTCGTCAAAAGGATTCAGCAGCAAGCTGTCATCGCTGGCGACCAATGCCGTCGTCATCGACAGACCGTTGGCGCAAGCCACGAGATGGTTCACCCAGGGTCGTATCAAACGGTGCCATTTCCGGGTCCTGGTAGAACCGATACTGTTGGGAATGGCAGTTATGGCGAGGACCGCACCATCGGAGCGCTGGTGCAGACCGCTGAGCCAACCTTCAATGTTCACACCATGTAATTGCAGGCTGACGGGCACGGCACTGGTCAGCGGAGTCGGCCATAGCGCCAGAAGTTGCTGGTAGCGTTGCAGTAGATCAGGCAGCGGCTCGATCAATTCACGCTGCATACATTGGCCAAAGCCAGCCATGGGTAACAGGCCGCTGTTCTGAAGCCTCCTGGCGTGAGCCTCCAATGCAAGGTCCGCTTGGTCAAGGCGAACAAGGGCAGCCTCGAGCAGGCTGTCGCTCAGGCTATAGCGCTGCAGGGCATCCAGGATGAAAGGTTCGTCGTCCGCCAATGGGGCTTCGAGAGGCTCGAAGAACACCTTGAGTCGCTGGCTGAAAAAGTGCCGGACAGGATTACGCAGGAAGTCCTGCAACTGACCAAGCCCCAGGGGTTCCTCCTGAACGTAGGGCTCCAGGGCCCCAGGCTTGCCAGCGTGCTCATGATCCTCATGAAGGCCTCGCCATTCGCTGGCATAGCTGAACAGCTCATCGCCCTGGTAGAAATAACGAGCGCTGAACGGTTGCAGGGGGTGCTCCTGGGTCAGCGCTTCAAGAAGGTCGCCATGGACATCCGCCGACTGCCAGCCACTTGCGAGATGATCGCGCAACTGTCCGACCAGGACTGAGGCAGGCCGCTCGCTGTTGTCGCGGATGCTGCGCCCGACCCAACTGATGTAGAGTTTTTCCCGCGCAGAAAGCAGCGCCTCCAACAGCAGGTAGCGATCGTCCTCGCGTCGAGAGCGATCCCCCGGTCGATAATCACTGCCCATGAGATCGAAATCCAACGGCGGTTGGGCCCGTGGATAATCACCATCGTTCATGCCCAACAGGCAGACCAGCTTGAAGGGGATCGCCCGCATCGGCATCAAGGTACAAAAATTGACCGCTCCGGCGAGGAAGCGCTGGGACAGTCGCCCTTGATCCAGCCCCGCCAGCCAGGCCTCTCTGACAACCGTCAACGGCAGCTCGTCGTGCAGGCCGACCGACTCGCAGGTTTCCAACCAGTTTTCACGCAAGTCCTCGAGCTGGGCCAGCAGATAATCGTCATGCTCGTTGCTCGCCAGAAAGAACAACTGCATCAGATCATGCAGGCGCGTCCCCCAGTCCTGAGGTGAGGCGGGTTGACTAAGCGCCTGGTAAGCAACCTCCAGGGCATCGAGCAATGCAACCAACGGACCGATCAATGCGGCATCCAGACCACCGATTTCGTCATAGGGTTCTATGCCTTCATAGGCTTGCGAATCACCAACGGCATACCCCAACAACATGCGGCGCAGGCCGAAACGCCAACTGTTCTGCTCCAACTCCGCAGGCAAGCCCAGCCCGGCTCGGTGCTCGGCGCTTATCCCCCAACGGATGCCTGCGCCCTCGATCCAACGGTGCAGTGTCGGTAAATCGGCCTCATCAATGCCAAATCGTTCGCGCAATGCCGGGACGTCCAGCAAATCAAGGATTTCGCTGACGGGGAAACGGCTATCGGGAAGCTTCAGCAAATGCTCGACGGCAATCAGCAGCGGATCGCGTCCACGCTGACCTTGGTCCGTCAGTGTGAATGGGATGAAGCGGGGATCGACCCGGTCGAGTTGGCCGAATACCGCGCGAATATGCGGCGCATAACTGTCGATGTCGGGGACCATGACGATGATATCCCGAGGGCGTAAAGCCGGGTCATTGCTGAAATGGGCAAGCAACTGATCGTGAAGAATCTCGACTTCACGCTGGGCGCTGTGGGCGATATGAAAACGGATCGATCCGTCTCGCGTGGTATCGACCGCGGGCCATTTTTCCCGGGTTTCGCTCAGTGGCCGCAGCTCAAGAATGTCATCCTGCAACTGGCTGAGGAGCGTAGTGGGATTGCCTTCGCTGAACAGGTCGATCCGCCCTTCGCGAAATACCGAGCGATAGGTGTTTGGCTCGTCATAGCTGTCGAGCAAGTTGATATAGTCGCGCCCCTGCTTCCCCCAGGCAGCCAGCAATGGATGAGCATGCTGATGCAAGGTTTGCGGGTCCAGGACGTCCGGCATGCCGCTCTTGCGTGCCTGCCGCTTGTATTGGTGGCGAAGCAGATCCTTGTCGGCCACGATATCTGCCCAATGGTGACGGCATGGGTTATGGACGCACAGCAGAACCTGACTGAACCGTGACAGCCCGGCCAGGGCTTCGAGCGCTTGGGCGGGCAGTGAGGAAATACCGAAGACTATTACCCGTGCAGGCAGACCTTTTGGAGCGGCTTCCAGACTATTGATGCGCTCGATGTAGCGCTGATGAACACCCGCACGGCTTTGAGCCATGCCTTGCTCTCCCACATCCAGCAATAACGCCCGCCACAATTCCGCTTGCCAGCAATTCGCCGGCGCGAGCGGCTTGATTTCACCCCGGACGTTGCGGGTCTGATGGCGCCCTTGGGCCCAGTCTTCGAGCCAGTCGGCGCGGTACACCTGATATTGGTCGAACAAATCTGCAAGGCGCTCGGACAACTGGTACCGCTTGCGCAAGTCCGTGTCATGGGTCAGAAAACGCCGCAGGGGCTCGAAATGGGGCTGTTCAATCAATTGCGGCAGGAGGCGCATCAGCCGCCACGTAAGCGGGGCCTTGTCCAGCAAGGACTTGGCTGGAATCTCATCACGCCCGAGCACCATTCGATAGAGCTGCCACATGAAACTGCCGGGCAACTGCACATCAATCGCAGCCGCGATGCCGCAGCCGCCCATGTCGTCGTCAAGGGGATCCTCAGCCAGTGCCAGCTTCAGCCATTGGGCAATGCCGTTGCTTTGTACGAGCGCGATTTCATTTTCAAGAGGGGCCAGCGGATAGCGCCGCATGAGGCTTATCACCAGGCTGCGCAGCTCATCAAGGCGGTTCCCGTGGACCACCATGAAAGCAGGGCTGAGGGACTTAGCGTCCGGCATAAAGGCGTCCTTGAAAAATGCAAAAGCCAGGGCGGAACCTTAGCACTGTCGCGGGGCCGTGACAGCCGGGAGCTTTCTGCGCTTGTCGTAAGAATTTTCTTGCGGGCAAAACAAAACCCCTACCTGCGTCAGCAGATAGGGGTTTCGGAATTTAATCTTGACGATGACCTACTCTCACATGGGGAAACCCCACACTACCATCGGCGATGCATCGTTTCACTTCTGAGTTCGGGATGGGATCAGGTGGTTCCAATGCTCTATGGTCGTCAAGAAATTCGGTAGCCAGCGCGTGCCTTACGGTCACGTTCCAGCGAATGGGTATGCGATAGTTTGTGGGTTTTGACTCGAACTTTCGGTTCATTTCGTCTTCACACACCGCAATCTGGTGCCTTTCTCCGTTTCCAGAGCAGGATCAGCAAATTGCTTGGGTGTTATATGGTCAAGCCTCACGGGCAATTAGTACAGGTTAGCTCAACGCCTCACAGCGCTTACACACCCTGCCTATCAACGTCGTAGTCTTCGACGGCCCTTCAGGGGACTCAAGGTCCCAGTGAGATCTCATCTTGAGGCAAGTTTCCCGCTTAGATGCTTTCAGCGGTTATCTTTTCCGAACATAGCTACCCGGCAATGCCACTGGCGTGACAACCGGAACACCAGAGGTTCGTCCACTCCGGTCCTCTCGTACTAGGAGCAGCCCCTCTCAAATCTCAAACGTCCACGGCAGATAGGGACCGAACTGTCTCACGACGTTCTAAACCCAGCTCGCGTACCACTTTAAATGGCGAACAGCCATACCCTTGGGACCGGCTTCAGCCCCAGGATGTGATGAGCCGACATCGAGGTGCCAAACA
>NZ_CP071657.1:5397500-6000000 GCF_051132075.1 Pseudomonas sp. R3-56
CGTTTCGACTGCGCCGGAAGTGGGGCGAATTATAGACATCCAGAATTTGCCGTCAACCGTTATTTTCACAATTCTGTCATATCGGTCAAAAAGCCCTGTAATACAAAGGCCGGTGCCCAAGGGCACCGGCCTTTGTATTACGCCGATTACAGGCTGGGGAATGCGAACTGCGAAGCCTCGTGGCTGGCACGCTGCGGCCAGCGCTGGGTAATGGCCTTGCGACGGGTATAAAAACGCACCCCGTCCGGACCGTAGGCATGCAGGTCGCCAAACAATGAACGCTTCCAACCGCCAAAGCTGTGATAGGCAACAGGCACTGGCAATGGAACGTTTACACCGACCATCCCGACTTCGATCTCATCGCAGAACAACCGTGCCGCCTCCCCGTCCCGGGTAAAGATACAAGTACCGTTGCCATACTCGTGATCATTGATCAGTTGCATCGCCTCTTCCAGGCTGTTGACCCGGACGATACACAGCACCGGCCCGAAGATTTCCTCCTTATAGATACGCATCTCGGGCGTTACGCGATCAAACAGGCAACCGCCCAGGAAAAACCCTTCTTCATGCCCAGACACACTCAAGCCGCGACCATCGACAATCAGCGAGGCGCCTGCCGCCACACCCTCTTCTATATAACCGCTGACTTTGTCCCGATGCTGCCCGGTCACCAACGGCCCCATGTCCAGACCGCAAGACGTACCGGCACCGATCTTCAGTGCCTGGATCTGCGGCACCAACTTGGCCACCAGCGCATCCGCCACCTGATCGCCGACACATACCGCCACCGAAATCGCCATGCAACGCTCACCGCATGAACCGTAAGCTGCGCCCATCAGCGCGCTGACGGCATTGTCCAGGTCGGCATCCGGCATCAACACCGCATGGTTCTTGGCACCGCCTAGCGCCTGAACGCGCTTGCCGCGACGAGTACCTTCGGCATAGATGTACTCGGCAATCGGCGTCGAGCCAACAAAACTCAGCGCCTTCACTTCCGGCGCTTCGATCAGCGCATCCACGGCTGCCTTGTCGCCATGGACCACACTCAACACCCCTTTGGGCAGACCGGCTTCCAGCAGCAACTGGGCGATCAGCAGCGTCGAACTCGGGTCACGCTCGGATGGCTTGAGGATGAAGCAGTTACCGCAGACGATCGCCAGCGGATACATCCACAGCGGCACCATCGCCGGGAAGTTGAACGGTGTGATGCCTGCCACCACGCCCAACGGTTGAAAGTCTGACCAGGCGTCGATGTTCGGTCCTACGTTACGGCTGTATTCGCCCTTCAGTATTTCCGGCGCCGCACAGGCAAACTCGACGTTTTCGATACCGCGTTTGAGCTCACCGGCGGCGTCTTCGAGGGTCTTGCCATGTTCTTCGCTGATCAACTGGGCAATGCGCGACTCGTTCTGCTCCAGCAACTGCTTGAAACGAAACATCACCTGGGCACGCTTGGCCGGCGGCGTATTGCGCCAGGCCGGGAAAGCCGCCTTGGCGGCATCGATGGCCTGCTGGACAGTTGCGCGATCCGCCAGCGGGACCTTGTGAATTGCTTGCCCGGTGGATGGGTTGAAGACGTCGGCTGTGCGTGCGCTGTCGCTCAGCAATTCGCCATTGATCAGATGCGGGATGAGGCTCATGGGGACTCCAGACAATTCGCTCGCCAGACGCTCTTGAACGAGCGTCTCTATATAAGAAAGAAATCAGTCGATTTTATTCAGCACGTCACCGACCGCATCGAACAGACGATCCAGATCCTGCGGCTTGCTGTTGAACGTTGGCCCGAACTGCAGGGTGTCGCCGCCGAATCGCACATAGAACCCGGCTTTCCACAGGGCCATCCCGGCCTCGAACGGACGCACGATGGCGTCGCCGTCGCGCGGGGCAATCTGGATCGCCCCGGCCAGGCCGAAGTTGCGAATGTCGAGCACGTTCTTCGAGCCTTTCAAACCATGCAAGGCATTCTCGAAATGCGGCGCGACCTCGGCCACGCTTTGCACCAGGTTTTCCTTCTGCAACAGATCCAGTGCCGCCAGGCCAGCCGCACAGGCCACCGGGTGCGCCGAATAGGTATAGCCGTGGGGGAACTCCACCGCGTATTCGGGCGTCGGCTGGTTCATGAACGTCTGGTAGATTTCCGAACTGGCAATCACCGCGCCCATGGGGATGGCGCCGTTGGTGACCTGCTTGGCGATGCACATCAGGTCCGGAACCACGCCAAAGCTATCAGCGCCGAACATCGAACCGGTGCGACCGAAACCGGTAATGACTTCGTCAAACACCAGCAGGATGTTGTGCTGGTCGCAGATCTGCCGCAGACGCTTGAGATAACCCTCAGGCGGGACCAGGACCCCGGCGGATCCGGCCATCGGCTCGACAAATACGGCCGCAATGTTGGAAGCGTCGTGCAGCTCGATCAATTTCAGCAGCTCATCGGCCAGAGCGATGCCACCTTCCTTCGGCATGCCACGGGAATAGGCATTGCTGGCCAGCAAGGTGTGGGGCAGATGATCAACGTCCATCATGGCCTGGCCGAACAATTTACGGTTGCCACTGACACCGCCCAGGCTGGTGCCGGCGATGTTCACGCCGTGATAACCACGGGCACGGCCGATCATCTTGGTCTTGGTGGCCTGCCCCTTGAGGCGCCAGTAGGCACGGACCATCTTCACTGCGGTATCGGCGCACTCGGAACCGGAGTCGGTGAAGAACACATGGTTGAGGTTGCCCGGGGTCAGGCTGGTGATCTTTTCCGCCAGCTGGAACGACAGCGGATGGCCGTACTGGAATCCCGGGGAATAATCGAGGGTGCCCAATTGCCTGGCGACCGCCTCCTGGATTTCCTTGCGAGTGTGCCCGGCGCCACAGGTCCACAAGCCCGACAACGAATCGTAGACCTTGCGCCCCTTGTCATCCGTCAGCCAGCTACCCTCGGCGGCGACGATCAAGCGGGGATCGCGTTGGAAGTTACGATTGGCCGTGTAGGGCATCCAGTGGGCATCCAGCTTGAGCTGGCCGGCCAGGGAACCAACAGCGTGTTCGGGCATGTTCATCGACAAAACCTCGCAAGGTATGAGCGGCATGAAGCCAAGGCGTTCTTGCGGCTACGTTGCCACGACGATAAAGTCGGTGAAATCCAGCTTTTCTAATCTTCAGTCAGCGAATCACTAAACTATGAGCGCTCGTCGTCCCGATCCACTGGCCCAAGTCAGCGACTTCGATATCCGCTTGCTGCGCATTTTCCGCAGCGTAGTGGAATGCGGCGGATTTTCGGCAGCGGAAACCGTGCTTGGCATCGGCCGCTCGGCTATCAGCCAGCAGATGAACGATCTGGAGCAGCGTCTGGGCCTGCGTCTGTGCCAGCGTGGACGCGCGGGCTTTTCACTGACGGAGGAAGGGCGGGAAGTCTATCAATCGGCATTGCAGTTATTGAGCGCGCTGGAGAGCTTTCGCACCGAGGTCAACGGCCTGCACCAGCATTTGCGCGGTGAATTGACCATCGGCCTGACGGACAATCTTGTCACCCTGCCCCACATGCGGATCACTCACGCCTTGGCCCAGTTGAAAGAACGCGGGCCGGACGTGCAGATCCAGATTCGCATGATCGCTCCCAACGAAGTCGAACAAGGCGTGCTCGACGGGCGCCTGCATGTCGGCGTAGTGCCCCAGGCCAGCGCCCTTTCCGGACTCGAATACCAACCGCTCTACAGTGAACGCTCGCTGCTCTATTGCGCAGTAGGTCATCCGCTGTTTTATGTGGACGACCAACAGCTCGAAGACGCTCGGCTCAACAGCCAGGACGCTATCGCGCCAACCTTTCGCCTGCCCGCCGAGATCCAGGCTCACTACCAGGCACTCAACTGCACCGCCAGCGCCTCGGATCGCGAAGGCATGGCGTTCCTGATCCTCACCGGACGTTACATTGGTTATCTGCCGGATCACTACGCCAATCTATGGGTTCAGCAAGGACGGCTGCGAGCCCTCAAGCCCTTGGCACGTTTTTATGATCTGAGCCTGGCGTCGGTCACACGCAAGGGTCGCCGCCCGCACCTGGTGCTGGAAAGTTTTCTCGAAAACCTGGCGGCAACCCGCTGACATTTTTGCAGTACACGGCTTTTATGGCAGCAGCACTTGTCGGATCCGCGCCGGTGCGCTATGAACGCACTTGCCCGCCCCCACAGACCCAGCCCGGAAACGTCCATGACCTTTGAAGTTCCTGCCCATGGTGGCAAGCCTACCGGCCGTATTCGTCAGAAAAACGAGGAAACCATCCTCAGGGCCGCCGAGGATGAGTTCGCCCGCCACGGCTTCAAGGGCACCAGCATGAACGCCATCGCCCTGAAGGCGGGATTGCCCAAGGCGAACCTGCATTATTACTTCACCAACAAGCTCGGGCTCTACGTTGCCGTGCTGAGCAACATCATCGAATTGTGGGACAGCACTTTCAACTCTCTGACCGCCGAGGACGATCCAGCGCAGGCATTGACCCGCTACATCCGCGCCAAGATGGAATTCTCACGGCGCCAGCCCCAGGCATCGCGCATTTTTGCCATGGAAGTGATCAGCGGCGGCGAATGCCTGAGCGAGTATTTCAACCAGGACTATCGCGCCTGGTTCAAGGGCCGCGCGGCCGTGTTCCAGGCCTGGATCGATGCGGGCAAAATGGACCCGGTCGATCCGGTTCACCTGATTTTTCTGCTGTGGGGCAGCACCCAGCATTACGCCGATTTCGCCACCCAGATCTGCCGCGTGACCGGGCGTAGCAAATTGACCAGGCAAGACATGATCGACGCCGGCGACAATCTCATCCGCATCATTCTCAAAGGCTGCGGCCTGACACCAGACCTCTAGGACTCCATGCCTTATACCCTTGCCGGCTTTTGCGAATACCGTGAAGAAATCCGCAAAAGCCGTTTCATCACCTTCGCCGCCCCCATCACCAGCCCCGCCGAGGCCCAGGCCTTTATAGAGCGGCACAGCGACCTGGACGCCACGCATAATTGCTGGGCATGGAAACTGGGCGACCAATATCGCAGCAGCGACGATGGCGAGCCGGGCGGCACCGCCGGGCGCCCGATCCTCGCGGCCATCCAGGCCCAGGATTGCGATCAGGTGGTGGTGCTGGTCATACGCTGGTACGGCGGAATCCAGCTGGGTACCGGCGGTTTGGCCCGCGCCTATGGCGGCGGTGCGAACAAATGCCTGCAAACCGCCGAGAAGGTCGAATTGATCAGCCGCGTAGCGCTGCGTTGCCTGTGCGGTTTCGCCGAGCTGGCCCTGGTGAAACTGCGGATAGCTGAATGCGGCGGTCTGGTCCTCGCCGAGGATTTCACCGCCAACGGCGTGGAACTTCAATTGGCAGTCGGTGAAGAACACATCGAGAGCCTGCAGACGCGACTGGCCGACTTGAGTCGCGGACAGATACGACTTGAGCACCCGGCAGCCTCATGAAAAAGCACAGGTTTGCCCACATGCGCTGTGCACCTGCCTGTGGATAACCTGGGCGCATCCAGCTGTAACCCTTCTGTCATGCGGGTTTTCGAGCATTGTTCGTTTTTCATACAAAAATTCGCCGATCCGGCGAATACGTCAAAAAACAAATGGTTGCGATGCTTTATCACCTTTAGAAGAAAGCCGCACAGGGCTTATGCCCGACTTTCAGGCTTGCGCACAATAACTGTGGAGCAACCTGTGGATAACCCGTTCATGGCTCCAGCGGCCCCAAGAACAGCATGGCTTGCAGCCATCTGATCATTTTTAACCAGACATTATAAGGACCTGAACCTGATCGAAACCGCATAACCGCTCCCGACACGTTGTGCCGCAAGCTGAAACAACCGCCCGGGCAATGTTGTCCATTAACTCCGTGACTTTTCTTTCAAGGAAGCATTCATGAATTCGGCAAAAACCGCATTGATCATCGGCGCCTCTCGGGGACTGGGCCTCGGCTTGGTGAAGACGCTTCTGGGTGATGGCTGGAACGTGACCGCCACGGTACGTAACCCACAGAACGCCGAGGCCTTGAAGGCGCTGGGCCCGGTTCGAATCGAAAAGCTCGACATGGACGACCAGCAAGCCGTCATCGCCTTGAGCCAGCAGCTCAGGGACCAGACCTTCGACCTGTTGTTCGTCAATGCCGGCGTCAAAGGCCCCGACAACCAGAGCCCGGGCGGCGCAACGCTGGCTGAGGTCGGTCAGCTGTTCTTCACCAATGCCGTGGCACCGATCAACCTCGCCCAACGCTTCGTCGGGCAGATCCGCGACGGCAGCGGCGTGCTGGCCTTCATGAGCTCGGTGCTGGGCAGCGTGACCATGCCCGACGCCCCCGAACTGGCGCTGTACAAGGCCAGCAAAGCCGCGCTCAACTCCATGACCAACAGTTTTGTCAGTCAGCTGGGCGAGCAGGCATTGACCGTCCTGTCGCTGCACCCGGGCTGGGTAAAGACCGACATGGGCGGCGAAGGCGCGGCCATCGATGTCGAGACCAGCACCCGTGGGCTGATCGATCAGGTCAATGCCTTTGCCGGCAAGGGTGGGCATCACTTCGTCAATTACAAAGGCGAGACGATTCCCTGGTAATCCCCCCCATACCCCTGGAGCATCCATCTTGCAGGACTTTTGTCGGGCACTGGAAATGTGTCCGGGAACCTGAGTACACTCCGAACCGCGCCCTCCGAGGCGCCCCTGGATCAGCAGACAGGGCATCACTGAGCTGGCTAACCTGAACCCACTTTCAGAGGAGCCGGCCACCATGCCCGCGACCCGTACCTGGTTAAAAAATCCCCTCGCCATTTTCACGGCCAACGGCCTCGATGCCCGTGGCGGTCTCGTCCTGCAGGACGGTGTGATCGTTGAGCTGCTCAGCGCCGGGCAACAGCCCGCACAGCCTTGTGACACCGTGTTCGATGCTCGAGAACATGTGATCCTGCCGGGGCTGATCAACACCCATCATCACTTCTACCAGACCCTGACCCGCGCCTGGGCCCCCGTCGTAAGCGAGCCGTTGTTCCCATGGCTGAAGACTCTCTATCCGGTGTGGGCGCGGCTGACTCCGGAAAAACTCGCGCTGGCGAGCAAAGTCGCGTTGACCGAATTGCTGTTGTCGGGTTGCACCACGGCGGCCGACCACCACTACCTGTTTCCCGAAGGACTGGAAAACGCCATCGATGTGCAGGTGCAATGCGTCGGTGAGCTGGGCATGCGCGCAATGCTGACCCGTGGTTCCATGAGCCTGGGCGAGGCCGACGGTGGCTTGCCGCCGCAGCAGACCGTGCAGCAGGGCCAGGTGATTCTCGACGACAGCCAGCGACTGATCGCTCAATACCATGAGCGCGGTGCCGGCGCGAAAATCCAGATTGCCCTGGCGCCTTGCTCGCCGTTTTCGGTCACGCCCGAGATCATGCGCGCCAGCGCCGAGCTCGCGGAAAAGCTCGACGTACGCTTGCATACCCACCTGGCCGAAACCCTCGACGAGGAGGACTTCTGCCGGCAGCGCTTCGGCCTGCGCACCGTGGATTACCTCGACAGCGTCGGCTGGCTGGGCCCACGTACCTGGCTGGCCCACGGCATTCATTTCAATCCTGACGAAATCGCCCGTCTCGGCGCCGCCGGAACCGGCATCTGCCATTGCCCCAGTTCGAACATGCGCCTGGCCTCGGGCATTTGTCCGACGCTTGAACTGACCGCAGCCGGCGCGCCATTGGGCCTTGGGGTAGACGGCTCGGCGTCCAACGATGCGTCGAACATGCTGCTGGAAACCCGTCAGGCGCTATACATCCAGCGCTTGCGCTATGGCGCGCAAGCGATCACGCCGGAAAAGGTGCTGGGCTGGGCGACCCGGGGCTCGGCCCAATTGCTGGGGCGCAGCGACATCGGCGAACTGGCAGAGGGCAAACAAGCCGACCTGGCGATGTTCAAGCTTGATGAGTTGCGCTTTTCCGGCAGCCACGATCCGATCTCGGCCCTGCTGCTGTGCGGTGCTGATCGGGCGGACCGGGTGATGGTCGCGGGTCAGTGGAGAGTGATCGATGGACAGGTCGAAGGGCTGGACCTGAAGGGCTTGATTGCCGACCACAGCCAGGCGGCGCGGGAGCTGATCGCGGGTACCTGACCCAACCAGAAAACCTGTGGGAGCGAGCCTGCTCGCGATAGCGGTTTCATATCCGGCACTGATATTGACTGACCTGGCCTCATCGCGAGCAGGCTCGCTCCCACAGGACTGTGACAGGCTTAAAGACCGAGCAACGACAACATGATAAACGTGGCAAACAGCACAAAATGGGTCATGCCTTCGATGGCGTTGGTTTCGCCATCATTGAGGTTGATGGCGCTGACGATCAGGGTGATGAAGATCATCACCGTCTGCACCGGGGTCATCGCCATCTGGAAAGGCTGGCCGGTGTAAAGCGCCATGGCTTCCATCACCGGCACCGTAAGGATCACGGTGGACAGCGACGCGCCCAAGGCGATGTTCACCACCGACTGCATGCGATTGGCCAAGGCTGCGCGCAGGGCGGTGAGAATTTCCGGCGCAGCGGAGATGACCGCCACCAGAATTGCCGTGACCACCGGCGGCGCGCCGGAGCCTTCCAGCCCGAGGTCGATAGCCTTGGACATGACTTCGGCCAGCGCACCGATGACCACCACGCCGAACACCAGTGCGCCGATGGAAAACGCCAGGCTGATGGGTTTCGGCTCGGCTTCCACCGGTTCTTTCCTGCGGCGTTTTTCCGGGTAGCTGTAGCTGAAGAAATAGCTGTGTGGCCCCACCTGCATGCGCAAGAACAAGGTATACAAGACGATCATCGCGCCGATGGTGAATGCCGAATAATGCTTCCAGTTTTCCTGCGGAATAAACTCCGGCACCACCATCGACACGCCCATGGCGGTGAGGATCATCACGCTGTAGGTACGCGCCGAATCGTCGTTATAGACCTGCTCGCCGTGCTTGAGCCCACCCATCAGCGCCGCCAGCCCGAGAATGCCGTTGATATCGAGCATCACCGCCGAATAGATCGTGTCCCGTACCAGGGTCGGCGACGCCTCGTTACTCATCATGATCGCCAGGATCACCACTTCCACCAGCACCGCCGACAAGGTCAGGATCATCGTGCCGTAAGGATCGCCGACCTTTTCCGCCAGCAACTCGGCGTGATGGGCCACGCGCATGGAGGCCGCGACGATGAAACCGATCAGCACCAGGCCGCCAACCAACGCCACGACCTGCCCGCTGCCCAGCAGCCAATGCTCCAGCGGGTAGGCGACAAAAGCGGCAACCAGGGCCAGCAGCAGCAATTTTTCTTGCTTGATCAACGTCAGCATCGTGGGCCTATCGCCATGGACGGGTCATGAGCTACTAGACTGTGACGTGACGGGAACGTTTCCTTCGGATGTGCCGTAGCTGTCGTTCAGGCTTGCGCGGTTAGTGGATCAGCCGGTCAGGTTTTACCAGACATCGGCGTCCACCCCTGTAGAATGCCGCCATTGATTCGCTGATGAGAAAAAACCATGTACGACTGGCTTAACGCCTTGCCCAAGGCTGAACTGCACTTGCACCTGGAAGGCTCGCTGGAGCCCGAGCTGCTGTTTGCCCTGGCCGAGCGCAACAAGATTGCCCTGCCTTGGAACGACGTGGACACCCTGCGCCAGGCCTATGCCTTCAACAATCTGCAGGAGTTTCTCGACCTGTATTACCAGGGCGCCGACGTGCTGCGCACTTCCCAGGATTTCTACGACCTGACCTGGGCCTACCTGCTGCGCTGCAAGGCACAGAACGTGATTCACACCGAACCGTTCTTCGATCCGCAGACCCACACCGACCGGGGCATTCCATTCGAAGTGGTGCTCAACGGTATTGCCGCCGCCCTCAAGGACGGTGAGCAACAACTGGGCATCACCAGCGGGCTGATCCTGAGCTTCCTGCGTCACCTGAGCGAAGAACAGGCGGAAAAAACCCTCGACCAGGCGCTGCCCTTCCGCGACGCGTTCGTGGCCGTCGGCCTGGACAGCTCGGAGATGGGCCACCCGCCGAGCAAGTTCCAGCGGGTGTTCGACAGGGCGCGCAATGAAGGCTTCCTGACCGTCGCCCATGCTGGCGAAGAAGGCCCCCCCGAGTACATCTGGGAAGCCTTGGATCTGCTGAAAATCCAGCGCATCGACCACGGCGTGCGAGCCATCGAAGACGAGCGGTTGATGCAGCGGATCATCGACGAACAGATCCCCTTGACGGTTTGCCCGTTGTCCAACACCAAGCTGTGCGTGTTCGATGATATGTCGCAGCACAACATCCTCGACATGCTCGAACGCGGCGTGAAGGTGACGGTGAACTCCGATGACCCGGCGTACTTCGGCGGCTACGTCACCGAGAACTTCCACGCATTGCACACGCATCTGGGCATGACCCAGGACCAGGCCAGGCGGTTGGCGCAGAACAGCCTGGATGCGCGGTTGGTGAAACCTTAAGACTGGCGTTCAGCCCTGTGGGAGCGAGCTTGCTCGCGATGGCGGTCTATCCGTTGACATCAATGTTGAATGTCGGACCGCTATCGCGAGCAAGCTCGCTCCCACAGGGGATTGTATTTAGTCAGCGACCGTCGCCTCGCTCAGCTCCTCCAGCGTCTTGCCCCGCGTCTCCATTCCAAACAACCAGACCACGCCCGCCGCCACGGCAAAACACAGGGCGCCAAGGGCGAACACTCCGCCCTGCCCGGTGATCGGAAAGACCAAGCCGGTCACCAGCGGTCCAAGCAGCGAACCGATGCGACCGACCGCCGAGGCAAAGCCCGACCCCGTGGCTCGCGCCGAGGTGGGATACAGTTCCGGGGTGTAGGTGTAGAGCACTGCCCACATGCCGAACAGGAAAAACTGCATCAGCAGCCCGGAGCTGATCAGCAGCGTGACGTTCCCGCCAAACACCGCGCTCTGGCCATAAAGAAATGCCATGACCCCGCCGCCCAGCAGCGTGATGACACACACCGGTTTACGCCCCCACCGCTCCACCAGCCAGGCCGCCATCAGGAAACCGGGAATCCCGCCGAGGGAAATCAGCACCGTGTAATAAACCGACTGGGTCACCGCAAACCCCGACTGCTGCAGCAGCGCGCTGAGCCAGGACGTCAGCCCGTAGAAGCCGAGCAAGGCAAAGAACCAGACGCTCCAGATCATCATCGTGCGCTGGCGGTACAGCGGTGACCAGATCTGCGCCAGAGCCGAAAAGAAATTGCCGGGCGCCGTCGACAGCGTCGGCAGGCGAATCGGTTCGGGCAGGTCCTGGCGACCCAGCGAGGCCCGGACCTTGTCTTCGATCCGCTTGAGTACGGCATCCGCCTCGGCGCCCCGCCCCGCCTGCTCCAGCCAACGTGGCGACTCGGGGATGAAGAAGCGAATCACCAGGACGAACACTGCGGGCACCGCCAACACCAGGAAAATGTCCCGCCAGCCGATCAGCGGCAGCAGGAAATACGACAGCACCCCCGCCGCCACGAAGCCCAGCGGCCAGAAGCCATCCATCAAGGCGATGTAGCGTCCGCGCTGCCTCGCCGGTATCAGCTCCGAGAGCATCGACTGGGCAATCGGAAACTCCATGCCCATGCCGACGCCCAACAGGATGCGAAACAGCGTCAGCGTCTCCACGTCCTGGGCGGTGGAACACAGGTAACTGGCGAGCCCCCACAAGACGATGCTCCACTGGAACACCGGTTTGCGTCCGAAGCGATCGGCAAGCATTCCCGACAACGAGGCGCCCAGCACCATGCCGAAAAAGCTTGAACTGGCCAGCAAACCGGCCTGGGCGGCGCTCAAGCCGAACTCGGTTCTGATCGAGCCCAGCAGGAACGTCATCATGGCCAGATCCATGGAATCAAAGAAAAAAGCCAGCGCGATAATAATGAAGATGACCCGGTGATAGCCGCTCATGGGCAACCGCTCAAGACGTTCCGCTGCACTGTAAACGTGAGTGTCCACTATTGCGCTCCCCCCATCCGATAGAACCCCGGACCGAGTGTGCGCGAACCTCACGGGCGGCTATTGCTGATAACGACCTGCGTACCGCTCTAGAGCGCCATTTCCAGAACCTCTTGCCTGGCGAATCGATGGATTTCCTGTTGACCGAGCGCGGTTACCTGCAACGCCCTGGAGTCGCTGGGCAGGCTGAGCCAGCCGGACTGCATGAACAATTGCAGCAATGCCGCCCCCAGCGCCCCTCCCAGATGTGGACGACGTTCGCTCCAGTCGGGGCAGGCGCAGGCCATACGAGTCTCGCGATGAGCCAGTGCCTGGATGAACAGACCTCGCCCAGCCAGTTGGCTGGCACCTTTATGCGTGACGACCACCCGATGCTCAAGCTGTTCGAGCCATCCGGCTTCCAACAGCCGCTGATACAGGTCCGCCGCCAGTGTGCCTCCCAGGTGGTCATCGCAAAGCCTGGCCCGCATCAACGAGGCAGGCGCCGTTGGTGTCCTGGTTGGCATGAGGCTGCGCTTGAAGACTTCCGGAACCTGTCGCGGCGTGCTGGCCAGGGTTGCGCTCGCCAATGCATCAACGGCAGCGCCGATCTCGGGTGCCGCCAGGCGAAAAAACCGCTTGCGGCCACGGATTTCGACCTTCACCAGGCCACCGGCAGACAGACGTCCCAGATGGGCATTGGCCGAGGATGGCGAAAGCCCGGCCAGCAAGGCCAACTCTTCAGCTTGCCGGGCCGTACCGTCCATCAACGCCCACATCATTGCGCTGCGCTTGGGGTCGGCCAGCAGCGTGGCGATCTGGCTGATGCAAGGTGCATGTTCCATGTATTCACTCCCTGTTGAATCGTTCGTCTACTGCTCTGGGCGTACTGAGCCGTAATGAGGTGCCGGCCGGTTCCTGGCCGGTTGCAGCCGTGCTCGATGCCATGCCGATACACTCGGCCGCTAGTATAAGCGCGCGGATCACGGTTGCCTGTCCTCCGGAAACCTTTGGAGGCGATTGTTCGTGAGGGAAAAGTCTCTATTTATCCGCGACTATGGCCATTATCAAAAAATCATTGAAAGAGCCTGTCGCTCCAGCTGCTTTAATCTCGCGTCTGAATAGCCAAACATGGGCTTCATCGAACCCCCTTACGGAGCTGCTGTATGAAAGCCATCGCGTATTACCAATCGCTGCCTATCACCCACCCGCAGTCGCTGCAGGACATCGAACTGCCCGAACCGGTTGCGGGTCCCCGAGACCTGCTGGTGGAGGTCAAGGCCATTTCAGTCAACCCCGTCGACACCAAGGTCCGCCAGAACGTCCAGCCCGAAGCAGGCGCGGCCAAGGTGCTGGGTTGGGACGTGGCCGGCGTGGTCAAGGCCGTAGGCAGCGAAGTCACGCTGTTCAAGGCCGGAGACAAGGTGTTCTACGCCGGTTCGATCGCCCGGGCCGGAGGCAACAGCGAGTTGCACGTTGTCGATGAGCGCATCGTCGGTCATATGCCGACAACCCTCGGTTTCGCCGAAGCGGCCGCATTGCCGTTGACCGCTATCACCGCTTGGGAATTGCTCTTTGATCGATTGCAGATCAAGGAAGGCCAGAGCGATCTGGGCCAGAGCCTGCTGATCGTCGGCGCCGCCGGGGGTGTGGGTTCGATCCTGACGCAACTGGCCCGCCAACTCACCGGACTGAACGTCATCGGCAGCGCTTCCCGGCCGCAGACCCAGGAATGGGTGCAAGGCCTTGGCGCCCACCTTGTCGTGGATCACAGCCAGCCGCTGAGCGAAGCACTGAAGGAGGCGGGCCAGGCCCAAGTGACCCACGTCGCCAGCCTGACGCAGACTGATCAGCACCTCGACCAACTGGTCGAAGCCCTGGCGCCCCAAGGCAAACTGGCACTGATCGATGATCCCAAATCGCTGGACGTGACCAAGCTCAAGCGCAAGAGCCTGTCGTTGCATTGGGAGTTCATGTACACCCGTTCACTGTTCGAGACCGTCGACATGCTTGAACAACACAAGCTGCTCAACCGCGTGGCCCGACTGATCGATGCCGGCACGTTGAAGACCACGGTGGGCGAACACTTTGGCACCATCAATGCCGAGAACCTGCGCCGGGCTCACGCGTTGCTGGAAAGCGGCAAATCCAAGGGCAAGATCGTGCTAGAGGGCTTCTGACTGCAGCGGGCAGTTGCCCTGCAAACAATCCTGCTGGGGGCAACTGCACCGTTAGTCCGACAATTGACCGTCGTCACAACTGCGCTGGCATTCGGGTCTACACTCGAGGCCTTTGCAACGCAATCTTTTACGTGAGGAGGTCAGCAATGAAGATCCTGATAAAAGAAGTGGCAAAATCCCAATGGCAAGTGCGTCTTGACCAGCACGTCGTGACCTTTCGCTCCGAAGCCGAAGCCCAGGCTTTCGCCGCGACCTTGCAAGCGCGCATCCATGCGCCGCATCAATTTCCCGAACATCAGCAACGTGCCGCCAGCTGACTCAGTTTTGCTGGCCCGCCTGAGCGAGCGCCCGGGCGTTCTGCAGCCGACGGGTCAGCATCGCGGCACCCACCACCAATAGTCCGCACAGGCTGATTACTATCGCCATCGGCACTGCCGTGCCGTCATGCAGCGCCGCCACCAGTGCGGCGGCCCCGGCGGCTACGGAAAACTGCAGGCACCCCAGCATCGCCGAAGCGCTACCGGCCCGGGCTCCCTGCCCGTTCATGGCGCAGGCCGATGCATTGGGAAGGATGCAGCCAAGGCTGGCGATGCAGATGAACAATGGGATCAGTAACGGCCACAAACGCTCCGGCTGCAAGGCGCTGACAGCCAGTAAACTGAGCCCGGCTATCCAGTAGACCCAGACGGCGCGAGCCAGCAAAAATGCCGGGCCTCGCCTGGACAACAAGCGGGCATTGACCTGGGCCACCAGAATGAAACCCGCCGCGTTGGTACCGAACAACCAGCCGAAGTGTTCGGCCGGTACGCCGTAAAGCTTGATGAAGACAAATGGCGAACCGGCGATGTAGGCAAACATCCCGGCAATCGCGATGCCGCCCGTCAGGGCGTGCCCCAGGAAAACCGAGTCTGTGAGAAGCCGACCGTACTGACGCAACGCGCCCGATAACGGTTGCCGAGGTACGTGGGCCGGCAAGCTCTCCGGGAGCCACAACGCGACGGCCGTCGCCGCGAGCGCGCTGAACAAGGTCAGGCCGATGAAAATCGATTGCCAACCGTACAGGTTCACCAGCAAGCCGCCGAGCATCGGCGCCAGGATCGGCGCCAGGCCCATCACCAGCATCAGTTGCGAGAACACCTTGGCCGAGCCCACCGCGTCGCATTTGTCGCTGACTACCGCCCGGGAGATCACCATCCCGGCACAGCCGCCCAACGCCTGGACGAAGCGAGCGCCAATCAGCCATTCGAGACTGGGCGCATAGGCACAGGCCAGCGATGCCACGGTGAACAGGCCGACGCCTGTCAGCAGCGGGATACGTCGTCCAAAGCGATCCGCCACCGGCCCGTAGGCCAGTTGCCCGAGGGACAGCCCGAGGAAGTAGGCGGCCAGGGTCAGCTGGACATGGTTTTCATCGGTGCCAAAGGCGATCGCCATTGCCGGGAAGGCCGGCAGATAGAAATCGATCGCCAAGGGACCAAAAGCGCTCAAGGCGCCAAGAATCAGAATGGTGCGGAGGTTCATCGGGCGTCCAGCTCAGGCGTCAGTCGGCAGCCCGACAGTCTAGCCGGGCTTGGCGCTCTTGAACATTCCGATAGCTCGCTAACGATTGAAAAGTTTCAAGCAAGACTGGCTTCGTAACCCTCTTCCCTGATTGCCTCGATTACGGTATCGGACGACAACTTGCTTTGGACCTCAACAGTCTTGGCGCCCAGATCTACCTTTACCTCGGCGTCTGGGTCCTTGGCTTGAAGAGCCTGGGTGACGGCCTTTACGCAATGACCGCAGGACATGCCTTGAACATTGAAGATCTGCATGAAAATGACTCCTTGGTTTGAGGTTGTGCGCAGTTTCAAGCTTGCCATCATGGCAAGGTCAAGTTCTGACGGAAACTGCCGGGCTGGCATTCGGCAGCGCGCTCGGCCAAGCTGCACACATCAAGGATTTAATACCGGAGGTTCAGCCATGCGCTGGTCAGCGTTCAGCCTGTTTTGCATGCTCGGTTTTTCTGCATTGGTGCCCCAGGCATCGGCCGCCGGCGAAGATTTCGGTGTGCTGATCATTTCCCGCGAGCGCCTGGAAGTGTCGACCAGCTGCGAAATCGGCATCTACATTCAGGACCAGCTCGCGGCCAGGCTGTTCCAGGAGCAGAGCACTTCATTCAATTTGCCGCCGGGGCAGTTCTCCTTGCGTCTGAAATTGCTGCCAGGCCAGGCGCCGGGCTGCAACCCAGGCATGCTTGCCCCCGGTTCGCAGAACATCACGCTCAAGGCCGGCGACATCCTGAAGTACCGCATCGCCATGACGCATGAGGGCATGTACCTCAAGCAGGCTGATCTCGGTTACTGACCCCACAAGGGTCCACCCAAGCTTTTGAACTGGTGCTTGACCTTGCCTGCGTGGCAAGGTTGATCCTGTAGTCACTCACTACAGGGAGCCTGTCCGATGTCCGAGTCCACCACCTTCGATCTGCCGATTTCCGGCATGACCTGCGCAAGCTGTGCCGGGCGCGTCGAGCGAGCCTTGAGCAAGGTCGCCGGCGCTAGCGCCGTCAGCGTCAACCTGGCAACGGAACAGGCGCGGATCCAGGCCCCGCAGGGAAGCCTGCCGGCGTTGATGCAAGCAGTCGAGCAGGCAGGTTACAGCGTTCCCGTCCAGACCCTGGAGTTGAGTATCGAGGGCATGACCTGCGCCTCTTGCGTTGGCCGGGTCGAACGGGCGCTGGGGAAAGTTGACGGGGTGAACCGGGCCAGTGTCAATCTCGCCAATGAGCGAGCACACCTCGAATTGCTCGGGCAGGTTGATCCGCAAAGCCTGATCGATGCAGTCAAGCGCGCCGGTTACGACGCCAGTGTCTGGCAAGTCGAGCAGCCTCGAAAAACCCAAGCCGATCAGCTGAGCCGCGAGCGCGTAGCCCTGGTGCTGGCGATTCTGCTGTCGATCCCGCTGGTATTGCCGATGCTGTTGCAGCCGTTCGGCGTGCATTGGATGCTGCCGGCCTGGGCGCAATTCGCGCTGGCGACGCCGGTGCAATTCATCTTCGGTGCGCGGTTTTACGTCGCGGCGTTCAAAGCCGTCCGCGCCGGCGCCGGAAACATGGACCTGCTCGTTGCCCTGGGCACCAGCGCCGGCTATGGCTTGAGCCTCTATGAGTGGGCGATGGCCCGACCGGGGAGCATGCCGCACCTGTATTTCGAGGCGTCGGCCGTGGTGATTGCCTTGGTGCTGCTGGGCAAATACCTGGAAAGCCGCGCCAAACGACAGACCGCCAGCGCCATCCGCGCCCTCGAAGCCTTGCGACCGGAGCGGGCGATTCAAGTGGTCGACGGCCAGGAACGGGACGTCGCCATCAGTGCCCTGCGCTTGAATGATCTGGTGCTGGTCAAACCCGGCGAGCGCTTCCCGGTGGACGGTGAAGTGCTCGAGGGCCAGAGTCACGCCGACGAGGCGTTGATCAGCGGGGAAAGCCTGCCCGTGCCGAAGCAGCCCGGTGACCAGGTCACTGGCGGCGCGATCAATGGCGAAGGGCGCCTGCTGGTGCGCACCCGGGCCCTGGGGGCCGAGACCGTGCTGGCACGCATCATTCGCCTGGTGGAAGACGCCCAGGCCGCCAAGGCGCCGATTCAGAAACTGGTGGACAAGGTCAGCCAGGTCTTCGTGCCGGTCGTGTTGCTTCTGGCGCTCGCAACGTTGTCGGGCTGGTGGCTCTACGGTGCGCCGCTGGAGACGGCGCTGATCAACGCCGTCGCCGTGCTGGTGATCGCCTGCCCCTGTGCCCTGGGCCTGGCGACGCCGACGGCAATCATGGCCGGCACTGGCGTGGCCGCCCGCCACGGCATTCTGATCAAGGATGCCGAGGCGCTGGAGCGTGCCCATGAAGTCGGCACGGTGGTGTTCGACAAGACCGGCACCCTGACGTCCGGCACGCCACGCATCGCCCATCTGGCCGCGCTTGACGGTGATGAGGACGCACTGCTGAACATGGCCGGCGCCTTGCAACGCGGCAGCGAACACCCGCTGGCCAAAGCGGTGCTGGACGCTTGCGCCGAACGCGGCCTGAGCGTAGCGGATGCCAGCGATAGCCAGTCCCTGACCGGTCGCGGCATCGCCGGTAGCCTCGACGGGCGCCGCCTGGCCCTGGGCAATCGTCGTCTGCTGGAAGAGCTGGGCCTGCCCCCCGGTTCGCTGGCCGAGTCGGCGCAAGCCTGGGAAACCGAAGGCCGAACCCTCTCCTGGCTCGTCGAGCAAGGCGCAACGCCTCGGGTCCTGGGCCTGTTCGCCTTCGGCGACACCCTCAAGCCCGGCGCTCTGGCGGCGGTCGAGGCCTTGAAGCAACGTCACATCGCCAGCCACCTGCTCACAGGCGACAACCGGGGCAGCGCTCGGGTCGTTGCCCAGGCATTGGGAATCGCCAACGTCCACGCCGAAGTGTTGCCGGGCGACAAGTCCGCCATCGTTCAACAACTGAAAGCCCACTCGGTGGTGGCGATGGTCGGCGATGGCATCAACGACGCTCCGGCCCTGGCCGCCGCGGACATCGGCATTGCCATGGGCGGCGGCACCGACGTGGCGATGCAGGCCGCCGGCATCACCCTGATGCGCGGCGATCCGCGCCTGGTACCGGCGGCGCTGGACATCAGCCGCAAGACCTACGCAAAAATCCGTCAGAATCTGTTCTGGGCGTTCGTCTATAACCTGATCGGCATTCCGCTGGCGGCGTTCGGTTTGCTCAACCCGGTGTTGGCCGGCGCAGCCATGGCGCTGTCGAGCGTCAGCGTGGTGAGCAATGCATTGTTGTTGAAGTTCTGGACACCCGCGCATCTGGAGGACAAGCGATGAACATTGGCCAGGCAGCCCGCCAGAGCGGCCTCAGCGCAAAGATGATCAGGTACTACGAATCCATCGGCCTGCTCAGGGCAGCCCATCGCACGGACAGTGGTTATCGGATCTATGGCGCCGATGACTTGCACACATTGGCATTCATCAAGCGCTCCCGGGATCTGGGGTTTTCCCTGGAAGAGGTCGGCAAGTTGCTGGCTTTGTGGCAGGACCGTCAACGCGCCAGCGCCGACGTAAAGGCCCTGGCCCGGCAGCATATCGACGAACTGAACCAGAAAATCCGTGAACTGGCCGAACTGCGCGACACGCTCCAGGACTTGGTGGAGCACTGCCAGGGCGATCATCGCCCGGACTGCCCGATCCTCAAGAAATTGGCGTCGGGGTGATGTAGACCTGGTACCTCCTGTGGGAGCGAGCCTGCTCGCGAGGACGGCGGCCAATGCATTGATGCAAGCTGATCCACCGCTTTCGCGAGCAGGCTCGCTCCCACAAGGATTCAAGCTGATCATCAAAAACCCGGCCTCGGCCTGATGCGATTCACTCAAGGCACCGACAAACCCGTGGCGAGGGAGCTTGCTCCCGCTGGGCCGCGAAGCGGCCCCAAAACCTGCCAAATGCGGAGCATCAGATACACCGTACCCGCAGATTCACGACTGCTTCGCAGCCGAGCGGGAGCAAGCTCCCTCGCCACAGGGCCATCACTGTGGACCGCATTACGGCCATGGCCGGGTTTCAGGTCAACCGATTACTGCATCCACGGCGGAGGCGGCTCTTCGGTCTTGCCGGGTGGCGCATCGTCAGCGGCGCGTACGGCCTGGCGGCGCTCTTCATCCAGGCGCGCGGCCTCGATTTCGCGCATGATCCCGCCGACATCCGCCAGTTCTTCCGGCTCGTCGAACTCACCGGTCAGCACGCTCGCCGGGTGCAGGGTGCCTGCTTCATACAGGGCCCACATTTCCTTGGCGTATTTGGTGCGTTTCAGCTCCGGGGCAAACCGACCGAAGTAGGACGCCATGTTGCCGACGTCCCGCTCCAGCATGCTGAAGGCGTGGTTGTTCCCGGCAGCGTCCACCGCTTGCGGCAGGTCAATGATGACCGGCCCCGTCGGCGTCAGCAGCACGTTGAACTCCGACAGGTCGCCGTGCACCAGACCGGTACACAGCATCAACACGATCTGGGAAATCAGAAAAGCGTGATACTCGCGGGCCTGATCCGGCTCCAGCACCACGTCGTTGAGACGCGGCGCCGCATCGCCGTATTCGTCGGCCACCAATTCCATCAGCAGCACGCCCTCGAGGAAGTCATACGGCTTCGGAACCCGCACGCCGGCGCTGGCCAGCCGGAACAGCGCGGCCACTTCAGCGTTCTGCCAGGCGTCTTCGGTTTCCTTGCGGCCAAACTTCGAGCCTTTAGCCATGGCCCGGGCCTGACGGCTGTTGCGCACCTTGCGGCCTTCCTGGTATTCGGCCGCCTGGCGAAAACTTCGCTTGTTCGCCTCCTTGTAGACTTTGGCGCAACGTAGCTCGTTGCCGCAGCGCACCACATAAACAGCTGCTTCTTTACCACTCATGAGTGGGCGCAGCACCTCGTCGACCAGACCGTCCTCGATCAGGGGTTCAATGCGTTTTGGAGTCTTCATCAGCTTTTATTCTGGGTCCTTTATTACCAAACACGCGAATGACAGGTCGTTATACGGCAATCCTCCCTCCACGGGGAGGGGGTCCGACCTATGAACCCTGAATGCACACACTGTGCCGGGTCGGACAACCGAGCCAAATCATAGTCGAGACCGGGCGTGGGGTTGCTCAGTGAATAGCAAGCGGTTGCGACAAGAGCCAAACGAGTCAGCGCTTGAACAGTTCCCCCGGCGTAAAACCGAACAGTCCCTTGAATGCCGCAATGAAAGCGGACGTCGAATCATACCCACAGGACAAGGCCGCGCTGGTCACGCTATCGCCCTGTTCCAGCGATTCCAGGGAAGACAACAGGCGCATGCGCTGGCGCCACGCACGGAAGCTCAAGCCGGTTTCACGCTGGAACAGGCGCATCAAGGTTTTTTCCGACGTGCCCAGGCGCTCGGCCCAGGCTTGCAGGGTCACGCTGCCTTCGGGTTGCTCGATCAATTCGTTGCACAGTTCCAGCAAACGAGCATGACGGGGCAATGGCAGAGAAAAGCCCACTTCCGGCAGCGCCGCCAATTGGTCCAGCAGCACTTGGACCAAGCGTGTTTCCTGGGTCTCGCCCTGTGGGTAAGCGGCGGGAAACTGGCAGAACACTTTGATCAGCTCCCGCGCCAGCGGTGTAACTTCGAGCACCCGGCAACGATCTTCGGCCCACGGGCACGCCTGGCGATGGACGTAAAGACTGCGCATTTCCGCGCGCATGGACGTCACGACCTGATGCTCCAGGTCGGCCGGGATCCAGATGCCCCATTGCGGTGGCGCGAAGAAGCTGCCTTCGGCCGTATGGACGCCGAGCACGCCACTGATCGCGTAGGAGAATTGCACCCAATCGTGGCGATGAGCCTGGGTCCACGAACCGGCATTCAGACTTTCGACCCGGGCATAAAGCGGCCGAGGCAGCTCCGTCAGGTCCGGAATACGTCGTTCGAGCTGTTGGTGTCCGTTAGTCGGCATTGATTGGCCTTATGTCGCAAGACGACTGGGTAGACCGACGTTAGGCTAAGACGACTCTTCTTACAATCCACGGTGCCCTATGCACATCCTCAGACACCTCAAGCGCATGGCGACCGACTGGTTCCTGTGCGGCATGTTGCTCGCCACGCTGCTGGCGTATTTCTTCCCGCGCTTCGGCGCTACCGGCGGCGCCATGCATGCCGAATGGGTGGTCAACATTGGCATCTTCGTGGTGTTTTTCCTCCACGGCGTCAATCTGTCCGGCGAGCAGATCCGCCATGGCCTGAAAAACATCCGACTGCACCTGATGGTGCAAGGCTTTACCTTTGGGGTATTTCCGTTGATCTGGCTACTCGGCAACTGGACACTGGGCAGCCATGTGCCGTCCTTGTTGATGCTGGGGTTCTTTTACCTGTGCGCGTTGCCTTCGACCATTTCGTCCTCGGTGGCCCTGACCGGCAGCGCCGGCGGCAACGTACCTGCGGCGATTCTCAACGCCAGCCTGTCCAGCGTGCTGGGGGTTCTCCTGACGCCGCTGCTGGTCAGCCTGGTGGTCGGCAACGGTGCCGACGGCATCGACCTGGGCTCGACGCTGCTCGACCTGTGCATGATGTTGCTGTTGCCGCTGGTGCTCGGGCAGTTTTTGCGGCGCTGGCTGGCCGGTTTTTTCGCGCGCTACAAGCGCTATACCAGCATCATCGACAAACTGGTCATTCTGCTGCTGGTTTACGCCGCATTCTGCAATTCGATGATTTCCGGGATCTGGCAACAACAAGGTCATGGCGTGCTGCTCAGCGC
Source organism: Pseudomonas sp. R3-56 (assembly GCF_051132075.1). NCBI lineage: Bacteria > Pseudomonadati > Pseudomonadota > Gammaproteobacteria > Pseudomonadales > Pseudomonadaceae > Pseudomonas > Pseudomonas sp. R3-56. The sequence goes on from NZ_CP071657.1 coordinate 5,419,891, forward strand.
CGTGCTGGGCAGTGCGGTGTTGCTGGCTGTCATTCTGTGGATGACCACCCGCACCGCTCGCGCCCTGCGTTTCAACAACGCCGATGAAGTCGCCGCGGTATTTTGCGCGAGCAAGAAATCCCTCGCCGCCGGAGTGCCGATGGCGGCGCTGATTTTCGGCAACAACTCCGGCCTCGGGCTGATCCTGCTGCCGATCATGATCTATCACCCGCTGCAACTGATCGTCTGCTCGATCCTCGCCGAACGCTATGCAAGCCGGCAACGGGCGCAGGCATCGCAAAAGAGCGAGGCCATCGTCAGCGCTCGATGATAGCGGTCACCCCTTGGCCGGCGGCTGCGCAGATGGAAATCAGCCCCCGGCCCTTCCCTGCCGCGTCCAGCAGCTTGGCCAGGTTGGCGACAATGCGCCCGCCAGTTGCAGCAAATGGATGTCCGGCGGCCAGTGAGCTGCCCTTCACGTTCAGCCGGCTGCGGTCGAGAGTACCCAGCGGCGCATCAAGGCCCAGGCGGGCCTTGCAGTAATCCGCGTCTTCCCAGGCTTTCAAGGTGCACAGCACCTGGGCGGCGAACGCCTCGTGAACCTCGTAATAGTCGAAGTCCTGCAAGGTCAGGCCGTTGCGCGCCAACAGCCGCGGCACGGCATAGACCGGCGCCATCAGCAGACCTTCGGCGCCGTTGACGAAGTCCACCGCCGCCGTTTCGCCGTCACGCAGGTAGGCCAGGATCGGCAGCCCACGGGCGTTGGCCCACTCCTCGCTCGCCAACAACACCAGCGAGGCGCCATCGGTCAGTGGGGTGGAATTGCCCGCCGTCAGCGTGCCCTTCGCGGTTTTTTCGAAGGCTGGCTTGAGGGAAGCGAGTTTCTCCAGGGTCAGGTCCGGGCGCAGGTTGTTGTCGCGGGTCAGGCCGAGAAACGGCGTCATCAGGTCGTTGTGCCAGCCTTCGGCGTAAGCGGCGGCCATTTTTTGATGACTCTCCAAAGCCAACTGATCCTGCTCTTGTCGGGGGATCTGCCAGGTTTGCGCCATCAACTCGCAGTGCTCGCCCATGCTCAGGCCAGTGCGCGGCTCGTTGATGCGCGGCAGGTCAGGTACCAGGTGCCCGGGGCGCAATTGCAAAAACGTCTTGATTTTATCGGCGGTGGTTTTCGCGCGATTGGCTTGCAGCAGGATCCTGCGCAGCCCTTCATTGACGCCGATCGGTGCGTCGGAGGTGGTGTCCACGCCGCCGGCAATTGCGCTGTCGATCTGCCCGAGGGCGATTTTGTTGGCCACCAGCAGCACCGTCTCAAGCCCCGTGCCGCAAGCCTGCTGCACATCATAGGCGGGTGTGCTGGGCGACAGCCGCGAGCCGAGCACGCACTCGCGGGTCAGGTTCATGTCCCGGGAAAACTTCAGCACCGCCCCCGCGGCCATCTCCCCGATATGCACGCCGTGCAGGTTGTAGCGCTCGATCAAGCCCTCAAGAACAGCGGTCAGCATCGCCTGGTTGCTGGCGGTGGCATAGGGCCCGTTGGAGCGGGCGAAAGGAATGCGGTTACCGCCGATGATCGCGACGCGGCGTAGCTGTGCCATGTAGAACTCCCCTTTGTATGTCCAAATGTGCCGTCAGCGTTGACCCATCACCCATGGGAGCAGGCTTGTTCCCATGTGAAGGCGGTGCTCTGGAACACAGCTTAGGCTTTATCCCGCCGATCGAACGACTGATTGCCAAACATGGTCCACACTTGGAACCTCATCAGCCGGAGTGTGTTCCATGTCAGACCGTTACATAGACTTTGCCAATTCGCCCATTGGCCTGCGTCTGGTTGGCGCTCTCGGCTTGCCATCGCCGGTACGCCTGGAGCGTTGGCAAGCCGGGCGCCTGCGGCCAATCGAGGGTGCCTTGCTGTTGGGCGGCGGGCCGCTGACCGAACAGGTCGGCACATTCGCCAAGCGCCTGACCGACGCCATTTTCATCTACGGTGGCGAACCGACGCTCGCCACTGAATGGATCCCCGGGCACGGCCCGAAAATCAAGGCTGTGGTGTACGACGCCAGCCACCTGGCACAGGTCGACCAGCTCAAGCAGTTGCGCGAGTTTTTCCAGCCGCTGATGAAAAATCTGGACCACAGCGCTCATGTCGTCATCCTCGGCCGCGCTCCGGAAAACCTCGACGACCCGTTCGCCGCCAGCGCCCAGCGGGCTTTGGAGGGTTTCAGTCGATCCCTGGCCAAGGAGCTGCGCCATGGCGGGACGCTGCAGTTGCTGTACGTTGGCGAAGGCGCCGAAACCCAGCTGGAAGGTGCGCTGCGGTTTTTCCTGTCGCCCAAGAGTGCCTACGTCTCCGGGCAAGTGATTCGTCTCAAGGCCTGTGCAACCCAGGTCCAGGACTGGACCCGTCCGTTGACGGGGCTCAAGGCACTCGTTACCGGCGCTGCCCGTGGCATCGGCGCCTCCATTGCCGAAACACTGGCCCGCGATGGCGCCGATGTGATCCTGCTGGACGTACCGCCAGCCAAGGCCGACCTCGATGCCTTGGCCGCACGCCTGAGCGGGCGCAGCCTGACGCTGGACATCTGCGCAGAAGACGCAGCCACGCAGTTGATTGAACACCTGCCCGACGGCGTCGACATCGTTGTACATAACGCTGGCATCACCCGGGACAAGACCCTCGCCAACATGACACCGGAATTCTGGGACGCGGTGCTGGCAGTCAACCTCAATGCGCCGCAAGTGCTGACCAAGGCCCTGCTCGACAGCGGCACCCTGCGCGATAACGGCCGGGTTATCCTGCTGGCATCCATCAGTGGCATCGCCGGCAATCGCGGCCAGACCAACTACGCCGCGAGCAAGGCCGGGCTGATCGGCCTGGCTCAAGCCTGGGCGCCAACCCTGCAGGCCCGAGGCATCAGCATCAACGCCGTGGCGCCAGGCTTCATCGAAACCCGCATGACCGCAGATATTCCTTTCGCCCTGCGCGAAGCCGGGCGACGCATGAGCTCGCTGGGCCAGGGCGGCCTGCCCCAGGATGTCGCCGAAGCCGTGGCCTGGCTCGCGCAACCGGGCACCGGCGCCGTGACCGGACAGGCGCTGCGCGTGTGTGGGCAAAGCCTGCTGGGGGCCTGATCATGACGATCCAATGGCATGAGATACACGCCGCGCCGTCGATGTCCGGGCTGTACGCCAAGGCCGCGACACGCCGCAAGATCACCGGCACTACCCTGCCGGACGTTGGGCTGCGCCAAGTGATCCAGGTTGATCAGCAACGCCTGGCGGCCTATCGCAAGGTCTGCGGCTTTACCGAAAACGGCCTGCTGCCACCGACCTATCCCCATGTGCTGGCGTTCGCCCTGCAAATGCAGCTACTGACGGATCGGGATTTTCCGTTCCCGCTGCTGGGGTTGATCCACCTCAGCAACCGCATCCGCATACTGCGGCCCATGGGCGGGGTCAGCCAGGTGCGCGCCAGCGTCAATGTCGAGAATCTCCAGCCGCACGCCAAGGGCGCGGTGTTCGATCTCGTGACCCGCATTGAAGATCAGCTGGGACCGCTGTGGGAGGCCGAAAGCCAGATGCTGTGCAAAGGCGTCCAGCTTGATGGGGCGCTGGTGGAGGAACCGGCGATTGCCGCCCTTGAGTTGACGGAAGTGGCACACTGGACAGCACCTGCCGACATCGGCCGGCAATACGCCAAGGTGTCCGGCGACTACAATCCGATCCACCTGAGCGCCGCCAGCGCTCGGCTGTTCGGCTTCCCCACCGCCATCGCCCACGGCCTGTGGAACAAGGCCCGGACGTTAGCGGCGCTGGACGACCATTTGCCCGAGGCCAACATCGAGATCGAAGTGACCTTCAGGAAACCGGTGCGCCTGCCCAGCGAGGTGACGCTGCTGGCGAGCGCCGCGGGGTCCAGTGGAAAACTGCGGCTGGTGGGGGCTGGAGAGTTGGAGCACATGCTCGGCAGTTGGCAGCCGGTTTCCTGAAAGTGTCCCTATCAATCCTGTGGGAGCGAGCTTGCTCGCGATGACAATTGCATACTCAACGAGTATGCAAACTGACCCACCGCCATCGCGAGCAAGCTCGCTCCCACAGGAAATGCTCAATCAACGCGGTGGGTAATTCGACAGGATCCGCCCCACCGTCTCGCGCACCTTCGTGCTGCGCTCCGTAGGGTTGGGCGACTCGCTGAGCAGTTGCTCATCGCTACCGCGCCACACCAGCTTGCCGTCCTTGCCGTCGAGCAGGTCGATCTGCACCGTGGCGACTTTGTAGCTGACGTTGCGGGTTTCGTTATACATCGGCCCTCCCCAATAGCCATTCCAGGGGCCGCCCCAGCCGCCGCCGTAGTTTGTCGTCACCTGTTGCTGACGGTCCTCGACGATCAGGTAGGCCTGGACCTGCACATCGCTGCGGGTACCGGACGGAGCCGGGCGCAAGCCGCGCTGATCAAGCTGATCGGCAATGGCCTGGCGGATCCGCTGTTCGGTCAGGTCGCTCTTGATGCGCGGGTCATCCGGCCGATACTGCAACGCCGGCTCTTTCCAACTCCAGCTGCGGTAGGCCGCGAAATCACGAGTAGTGTCGAAGTCATGATTGACCTGATTGGACGTACAGGCGCCCAGCAACAAGGCCAGGGCAAATGGGGCGATACGGCGAAACATGGTTTTTCTCCGTTGCGTAATCAACTGGGAGGATAAGCCGAAAGAGCCTTCTCCACCGCCTCACGAATGGCATCGCTGCGTTCGCTCTGACTGCCTCGCTGGCTGGTCTCGGCGCTGGCACTCCAAACCGGTTGGTTGTTGCGGGCATCGAACAGATCAACCCGAACCACCACGACCTGCTCCCGGTAAGTGCGTACCACGGGGACGCTGTTGTACATGCCATAACCCGGCCCGTATCGGTTGTAACCGCCGTAGTAGCCTGAATCATAATCGTCGCGAACCTGGCGTACGCGGGTCTCCAGGCGCAGGTCGGCACTGACGAAGAGGTCCGCCGGCCGATTGTCATGCAGCGGGCGCAGGCCGCGCTGGTCCAGGGCATTGCTCACCGCTTCGGCCACCTGCGCCGAGTCCGCCCAGGCCGTGCCCGGTGGCAGTCGGCCGTTGAGCCAGGCCCAGCTGCGATAGCGCCCGTAATCCCGGGGCGGTGCGGGATAGGCGCTGCGATCGAATACCGTGGCGGCCTCGGGTGGTGCTGGCGGCAGCGGCCTGGATGTCGCGACATAAGGGTTGCTGCCCTGACAGGCCGCCAGCCCCAGGCACAACACCATTAACCCTGAACGACCTTTCATTTCGCTCTCCGATTGCTTTGCGGATCAGAGGGGACGGCAAACCCAGTGCAGATAACGTCCCAAGCCGGCAAAGGCCGGATGGCGACGGTGGGCCAGTTCCATCTCCAGCAGTTGCGCAAGCTCTGCACGGCCCTGGAACTCCACCGGCATATAGTCGTGAAAAACCCGCACCCCACTCTGGGTTTCGACCTGCCACAGGCCTTCAAGTTGCGCCGCCAATTCTCGTGGATCAAGCGGTTGCTGAGGGGTCAGGCTCTGTTTCTCGCCGGCCATGTCGTTTTTACGCAGTTTGCGAAAGTGCCCCTTGAGCAGGTTGCGATAGACCAGCGCATCGCGGTTGTAGAACGCCAGGGACAACCAGCCGCCAGGCACCGTCAACTGATGCAGCACCGGCAGGATCGCATGGGGCTCGGCCAGCCATTCGAGCACCGCGTGGCACAGCACCAGATCGTAGGGTTCGGTGAGCTGGCCGAGCAGATCCTGCCACGGCGCCTGGATGAACGTTGCGGCCTGGCCCGCCTCGGCAAAGCGTTGGCGAGCGCCTTCGAGCATCGGCTCGGCCGGTTCGGCCAGGGTGACCTGATGCCCGCGCTCGGCCAGCCACAGCGACATGTGGCCCAGCCCCGCGCCAATATCCAGCACTCGCAAGGGGCGATCCGGCAACGCTTCAAGGAGATCGGCCTGAAGCACGGCCAGCCGAATCGCCCCCTTGGCTCCTCCGTAGATTTTTTCGGCAAAACGCGTGGCGAGTTGATCGAAATGGCGATCGCTCATTGGCCGAACCGCCGTTCGCTGTCGGCCAACTTGCTGCGCACCACGGCGTCCATGTCCAGGCCCAGCTCGCTGCACAGCAGCAACAGGTACAAGACGATGTCACCGATTTCCTGCCCGGCGTGGGCAAGTTTTTCCGCGGGCAACTGGCGTGACTGCTCCTCGGTCAACCACTGGAAAATCTCCACCAATTCAGCCATTTCGACGCTGGCGGCCATGGTCAGGTTTTTCGGGCTGTGAAACTGCCGCCAATCGTTACGATCACGGATGGCATGCAGGCGTTCGGTCAGTTCAACAAGGTTCATCGGGCTCTCCTGGATGCGCATAGCTTCGAGGGGATGACGAGGTAAGGCAAGAGTCTCGATACAAAGCGCCGGTTTGCCCCATAATCGAACGATCCCGGCCCGGACCGCTCCTACATTCAGGAGCAAAAGGCTCAACGTGGATTCCCTCTCATCAGGACGCATACATGCAGGTAGAAAGCTTTTTCGAATGGCTCGGTCAGGCGCTCGGTTCGGTGATCCGTTTTATCGTCGATCTGCTCAGTGGCCTGTTCAACACCCTGGCCAATGCCGGCGGCAATTTTGTCGAAGGCCTGTCCCGGACGCTGGGAATGGATACTTCAATCATCAGCATCATTGCGCTGATCCTCGGGCTGATGCTGCTGTACTCGGCGATCCGCGCCTTCATGCGGGCGTCGATCGTCATGGGCATCATCTGGCTGGTGCTGGGGTTGTGGCTGTTGAGCTGGATTATTCACTGAGGCGTTCACCGCCGAATACCTGTGGCGAGGGGATTTATCCCCGTTCGGCTGCGTAGCAGTCGCAGACCGGGCGGAACGGTTCAACTGGCGTACCGCAGTGTTTGGTTTTGGGGCCGCTGCGCAGCCCAGCGGGGATAAATCCCCTCGCCACGATGAATCCGAACGCTGAGGGAACGATTATCAGGAACCCGCTACAATCGCGCTCCTTCAAGGAGCCCGCATGCCCAAGCTGATTACCGACTGGCGCGACCGCCTTACTCATCGCCGGGTCTGGGCGCTGGCTGCGCCGATGATTCTCTCGAACATTTCCGTGCCGCTGGTGGCGCTGGTAGACAGCACCGTCATCGGCCATTTGCCCCATGCCCATCAGTTGGGCGCAGTGGCGGTCGGAGCGAGTCTGTATACGGTGCTGGCATGGGCCATGGGTTTCCTGCGCATGGGCACCACCGGGTTCGCCGCCCAGGCGGCCGGGCGTGCCGACGGCGCGGCGTTGCGCCAGGTGTTGTTGCAGGGCCTGCTGCTGGCGATGGGGCTGGCGGTGCTGCTCGGTGCCGTCGGCATTCCCTTGAGCGACGTGGCGCTGCACTTGATGCAACCGTCCGCCGAACTCAACCAGTTGACCCGCGATTTCTTCCACACTCGCCTTTTCGGCTTGCCGGCGGCGCTGGCCAGCTATGCGCTGGTCGGCTGGTTCCTCGGCGCCCAGAACGCCCGCGCGCCGCTGGCGATCCTGCTGGTGACCAACCTGGTGAACATCGCCTTGAACCTCTGGTTCGTGATCGGCCTGGACTGGGGCGTGACCGGTTCGGCCCGGGCGTCGGTCATCGCCGAATGGACGGGCGCGCTGGTAGGCCTGGCCTTGGCGCGCAACACCCTGCGCAACTGGCCTGGGCAGATAGCCTGGGCGGCGCTGGGCTTGTGGCAGAGCTGGCGACCGTTGCTGGCGGTGAACCGGGACATTTTCATCCGCAGCCTGGTGCTGCAATCGGTGTTTTTCCTGATCACGGTGCAAGGCGCGCGCCTGGGCGATGCGACCGTGGCCGCCAATGCCCTGCTGCTCAACGGCCTGCTGCTGACGGCCCACGCCCTGGACGGCCTGGCCCACGCCGTGGAAGCACTGTGCGGCCACGCTATTGGGGCTCGCGACCGCCTGGCCCTGCGCCGCGCGCTGGTCGTTGCCAGCGGCTGGTCACTGATTGCCAGCCTCGGGTTTGCCCTGCTGTTCCTGCTTGCTGGGCATTTGTTCATCGACATGCAGACCGACATCACCGAAGTGCGGAACACCGCTTACCACTACTTGCCTTATCTGGCGGCGTTACCGTTGATTGCGGTATCGAGCTATCTGCTCGATGGCCTGTTCATCGGCGCCACCCGCGCCCGGGAAATGCGCAACGGCATGCTCCTGACCCTGCTACTGACGTTGCCGTTCGCCTGGGTCCTGCAAGGATTGGGCAATCACGGCCTGTGGATCACTTTCCTGCTGTTCATGGCCTTGCGCAGCCTGACGCTCGGCACCTTCGCCTGGCGTTTGCAACGACACGACAGCTGGCTCGGTGGCAATGCCCGGTGAGGCCTTCAATCCTGGTTGCCTTGCCATAGCCGCCGCAACTGCTCCAGACGTTCGTGTTGCGAGCCGCCAGCCAGCTCCGGCGCTGGCTGAGCATCAGGGTATTGCAAGCGTAGCCACAACCAGCCGTCGAGGGCGCTCTGTTCGCTGAACCCCAGCGCCAACCCTTGCTGCAAATATTCCCAGAGCGACCAGTAGTCATGCCCAATGGAGCAGGACCAACGCCAGACATGACGCTCCAATACACACGCCTGCAACTGGCTTTGTTGCCTGTCACTGAGGCCCGGCTCGTTCTCCAGCGCCGGCACCGACAAGCCAGGATTGGCGAGCTGTTGCCAGCCCTCCGAGCCCATGGTCCGATCAGCCCAGGTGCCTCCGAACCAGCGCAGAAGGCTGATCGGCCCCAGCCAGCAACTGAGTTCCCGAGGGTCGCAACCATCAAAAAAATAACTCGCGGTGTGTGGGTTGTAATAGCTCAACAAAGCCTTGTAGTGCAGGCCCAGCGTGACCGTCAGCATGCGTCGCAAATGCATCAGCAACGCTTCGACAGGCGCAGCGCTCACTATCAACAACCCCGGCCAGGACCGGCTATCGAGATGGCACAGGCTGGCCAGCGCTGGCGATCGCTGCAGATCAACCAATAGCGGTCCATCGTCCCTCAGTTCGTGAAGATCGGTGTTTTCGAACAGAAGAAAGCACCGTGCCTCGGCAAATTGCTCCCGCAGGCGCAGCGCGGCTCCGCGGCCGTTCGGCGCGTCGAGCAGTAGCCATTGCGGCGTGGCCCCAGGCATGGCGGCAGCGTTCATGGCGCTGCGCCCGCACCACGTTGCGTCACCAGGCGGCAGATGCACACCGCACGGGCGCAGGGGTTGAACGCCCCTGCGCCGGGCAACAGGCACAGCAGGAACAGCGGCTCGCCACCGCGCACTGCAGACAACAGGTGGTCATCGACTCCAGGCGTCCCGGGAGTTTCTGACAAACTCGCACTGGCTGGCGCTGGCTGTGTGCCAATTAGGGGCAGTGGGCCGAGAAAGGCACAGATAAGCGGGCGATCCGGGTCACCCTCGATAAAGCTCACCAGGACCTCGGTGCCCTCACGAATCCGATCGCCTGCGCAGGCCGCCAGCTCAGGCGCCAACGGCAGCCAGCAATGGCTGGCGCTGGCCCCTTCGCCTTGATAGACCCAGTCGAACTGCACCGCCACTCGCCCAGGCACCTGGTTTGCAGGCTCATCCACGTTTACCACCCATCCGCGTTGCCGGCTCACCATGACCGGCTTCGCAGGCACCTTTTCTGCCACAAACGACAGCCCGAAGGGAATGGCTCGGAACCGGTTGGCATATCGACCTGACTGGCCACGATGCTCGACCCTGGTCAATAACCAGCGCCGGTTCCAGTCCTTGAAAGGGTGAGCGGTCAGGGTCAGGGTCTGCCCGCTGTGCAAGTGCATCAAATCGCTCTGGCCCTCGGCGGCCTGTATGCCGATACCCTCGGAGCCAGCCTGAGCGCTGAAGGCGTGCACTGCGTCAGCCTGGCCGTCACCGCCGTAGATAACCTCGTCAGCGGAAAAGACACTGCCCGGCGCATCGGAGAAAACCAGGCAGTGCCCATCCCGGGCATGCTCGAAATGGAACCGGATACCAGCCTGGGCGCATATTCTCTGCAAAAATTGCAGGTCGGACTCCCGGTATTGGCTACAGACATCCCGCGTCGCAAAATCACCGCTCAAGTCCAGGCACAGCCCGCGCCCGCCGATGCCGTGCCCGCTCAAGACCTGGCGAATGATCTGCGGTACCGAGCGGCCACTGAACACCCGCTGGCTGAAGCGCTGCGCCAGGTATGCAAGCTTCGGCTCGATGCGCACATGGCAATTACCTCCATGACGGTGCTGCACAACTTCGTGGAGCTGTCCGTGAATGCCCCGACCGCAGCTCCCGAAACTCAACCAGACGCTGCGGTACAGCAGGCCCGCCAGGTCCAGCGGCGTGTCACTGGTCACCAGTTCCACCTCGAACAGGAAAGGTTCGCTGATGTTTTCATTGCCGGTGAAGGCCACGACAACAAAGGACTCGGGCAGACCGGCTATCTCCAGACGAAATGATGACTCGCGGGCTGGACAGGACATCGGCATTTCTCTACAGGAGGGGGCGACCGGGCATTCTGGCCGAGAGCCCGGGTCGAGTAGAGGGGCCAAGTACAAGTAAGGAACGGGACTACACGAAATAAGGACCTTTCCGATTAGCTGCCCCCGTGTGAGGAAATTTCCACAGCGCAAATCAAAACGCCCTCCGGAACTGTCCGAAAATACCCGCGGCATGCGACGTATTTTCTGACAGCCCCGGAGGGCGTTGCGCTTGGCGCTATTGCCCTGTCAGGAAGACAGGTAGGAGGAACGAGTCAACCCGAGACGCAGGGCATCCAGGAACTGGGTGCGTTCTGCCGCCGTGATACGGGCGCTGGCGCACTTGTCACGGTAGTGAGTCATCAGCTCCTCCGGCGACAGGTGCACGTAGCGCAACATATCCTCGATGGTGTCGTGGGTTTCGATACCGGCGTGGTACACGCTGCCGTCGGCGTTCTGGTAGATGTTCACCGAATCGGTGTCACCAAACAGGTTGTGCATGTCACCGAGGATTTCCTGGTAGGCACCCACCAGGAAAATGCCCAGCAGATAGTCTTCGCCCGGATTGAGCGAATGGACTGGCAGGCTGGTCTCGATGCTCTGCTCATCGACGTATTGCTTGATCTTGCCGTCGGAATCGCAGGTCAGGTCTTGCAGCACGGCGCGGCGCAGTGGCTCTTCATCGAGACGATGCAACGGCAGGATCGGCAACACCTGGCCGATCGCCCAGGTGTCCGGCAAGCTCTGGAACACCGAGAAGTTGCAGATGTACTTGTCGGCCAGCTTGTCGTTGAGCTCATCGAGCACTTGACGGTGCGAGCGCTGACGGGCCTTCAGCGAGTTGTGCAGACGACGGCACACGGCGAAGTAGCACTGCTCGGCCAGGGCTTTTTCCGCCAGGGTCAGCTTGCCATCGGCGTACTGCGCAGCCACGTCGCTCATGTAGTGAGTGGCACGCCAGTAGGTCTCGGTGACCATCTCGATATCGGTCGGGCCCAGCAGGTCCACCAGCCATTGCACGGTTTCCGGCAGGCTTTCCTTGTTTTCGATCACCGGCACATCGTCATGGTGCTTCTCGACGTCGGTGACCTGGACCACCAGCATCGCGTGGTGGGCGGTCAACGAGCGGCCGCTCTCGGAAAAGATGTGCGGGTGCGGCAGGCTCTGCGCATCGCAGAACTCCTTGAGCATCCCCACCACGACCCCGGCGTAGTCGTCCATGTCGTAGTTGATCGAGCTGGCGTTGCGCGAGTGCGTACCGTCGTAGTCCACGCCCAGACCGCCGCCGACATCGATGTGATCCACCGGCAGGCCGAGGTTGCGCAGCTCACCGTAGTAACGGATCGCTTCCTTGAAACCATGCTGGTAGTCCGCCAGGTTGGCGATCTGCGAGCCCATGTGGAAGTGCAGCAGGCGGATACCCTGGTCGAGGCCGGCGCCGCGGAAGCGCTCGACCACCGACAACAACTGCGCTGCGGACAAGCCGAACTTGGATTTTTCGCCACCGGTATCGGCCCATTTGCTCGATGCCAGGGACGACAGGCGCACCCGCAGACCGACCTGCGGCTTGACCTTGAGCGACGCAGCCTCTTCGATCACCAAGCCGACTTCGGACTCTTTCTCGATCACGATGAAGACATTGTGGCCCAGCTTCTGGCCCATCAGCGCCAGGCGGATGAACTCGCGGTCCTTGTAGCCATTGCAGACGATGGTCCCGCCCTTTGGCGCCAGGGCCAGCACCGCCAGCAACTCGGGCTTGGAACCGGCTTCCAGGCCGATGGAGACATTCTGGGTGGCGATGATGTTTTCGATCACCGCCTCCTGCTGGTTTACCTTGATCGGGTAAAGCGCGGTGTACTGGCTCTGGTATTCCAGGCGTGCAATGTTGCTGTCGAACGCGCCGGTGAGCTGACGCACCCGATCTTGCAGGATATCGGGGAAGCGCACCAACAGCGGCAACGAAAGGCCACTCTGGCGCAACTGATCGACTTGCTCGTACAAATCGATCGGCGAACTGTCGGGGCCGTTCGGACGGACTTCGACGCGACCGGCTTCATTGATCGCGAAATACCCGGCCCCCCAATGGCGGATCCCATAAACGCTGCGGCTGTCCGCAACTGTCCATTGGCTGCCATCGTCTTTGCGTGTGCGTCGTACGGACATCGAAGTCCCCTATAAAGAAGTCAAAATGCACCATCCGGTCGGAGGCTGGCGCAGTCTAGAGAATGGAAATGACGATTTGCCTGTAAGCAGGTAGACCCTGCCCGCAGCGCTGAGTTTAGAACCCCGTTCAGAACAGGCTCTGTGAAAACCATGTGGGCGATCGCGAACCGGGGTTCGGATCAAGCCAGGGTGGGTTTCACAGAAGCTGCTAGCCGCCGGACTTCTTTGCCTTGAAACCGTGTCGGGTGAGTTCCGCCAGCAAGAGCTCGACGTGATCGCCCTGGATCTCGATGACGCCATCCTTCAACGCGCCGCCGGTACCACAGCGCTTTTTCAGCGTCGTTGCCAGTTCTTTGAGCGCGTCCTCGGCCAGCGGCACGCCGGTGACCGTGGTCACCGTCTTGCCACCTCGGCCTTTGCTTTCGCGGCGTACGCGAGCGATGCCGTCTCCGGCGGGTATGGCGGTCTGTTTGCAGATGCAGGCATCCACCGGCTGGCGGCAATCAGGGCAATGACGACCGGCGTCGGTAGAAAATACCAGGCCGCCCAGGGCGGCGAAGGATGCGGCTTTTTTGGCCACCGGCAATCCTCTTCGGAGGACAAAGACTGGTCGAGGGGCGAAAGTGCCTCGACCGCGAAGCCCCACTCAGGCAGGGGCAGCGCAGCTGGACCGAACGAAGTCGGCCAAGCTTGAAAAGTCGCGCAGTGTAACGACAAAAAGCCCACTTGCTAAGGGCCAATCAGCGCCAATTTACAGCTTCTTTGCGACACCGCGCTCACGGGCGCGCAAATAGCGCCCAAGCGCCGCCAGGGAGTCCGGGCAATACGGTTTGTGGCGGATTTCATCGAGCACCTGCTCGACGGGCAGAAAGCGCGCTTCCAGGACTTCTTCCGGTTGCAGGACCAACGGCCCGTCCCACACGGCGGAAAACGCCGCGCACCACAGGCGACTGCCAGCGTCCTCGAAATAGAAATGATCGTGGGCGACCAATTCGACGCCGCTCACGCCCAGTTCTTCGGCCAGCTCGCGCGCCGCCGACTCGGCGTACGTCTCGTGGGCCTGAACCATTCCCCCTGCCGCGACATCCCAATAGCCGGGGTAGATAGCCTTGCTCAAAGTCCTTCGATGAACGCACAGCTCGCCCGCCGAATTGAACAGCATGATGTAGGTGCCGCGTCCGATCAGGCCTCGCTCGCGCAGATCCGAGCGCACCAGGCTGCCGAGCAGATTGTCGTCTTCGTCGACCCAAGCGATCAGCTCGGCATCCGAGGCCACTCGGTGAGCGTCTTCCCGGGTGCTTTCGTCCATCCTTCAGCCCTGGTTGAGCAATTGCCGCAGGTCAATCACCGCCGCATTGGCGCGAGAAATATAGTTGGCCATGACCAGCGAGTGGTTCGCCAACACCCCGAAGCCGCTGCCGTTGAGAATCATCGGGCTCCAGATCGGCTCCTGTGAAGCCTCCAGTTCGCGAATGATCTGCCGCACGCTGACCGTCGCGTTCTTCTTCGCCAGCACGTCTGCGAAATCCACCTCGATGGCGCGCAACAAGTGAGACAGCGCCCAGGCTTGGCCACGAGCCTCGTAGAACACGTTGTCGATTTGCAGCCAAGGTGTCTCCACCACCTCTTCGTCAACCTGCGGCACCTGGCCTGGCGCCGGGACCTCGGTCTTCAGCGAGGTATTGAGCTTGACCCGGCCGACGCTGGCGGACAGGCGCTGGGACAGCGACCCCAGGCGCGTACCGACATCCCCCAGCCAGTTGTTCAGGTTGTCGGCGCGGGCGTAGAACAACGCACTTTTCTGACTTGGATCGGACAGGCGCGCCTGATAACGGCTCAAGGAATTGATGCCTTCCTGGTATTCCGATTCGCTGGACGGCAGCACCCAACTGCGGTTGTCGAAGTTGAAGCGCGGCTCGGCCTTGGCCAGGTCGGCGTCTTCGGCGGACTGCGACTGGGAACGGGCGAAGTCCTTGCGCAGGGCACGGCTCAGGTCGCGGACCTGCACCAGCACGCCGTATTCCCAACTGGGCATGTTGTCCATCCACAGGCCTGGCGGGAAGCGGTCGTTGGAAATGTAGCCACCCTGCTTGGTCAGCAAGGTTCCGGCGACGGTCTTGAGGGTTTCCACGGTGGTGTAGCCGACCACCATCTGCCGGCCATCCTTCTCGGCCGCTGCCTGGGCGTTCTGCTGTACCGGAAATAACTCGGGCTCCTGGCTCCAATACCAGCCGACTGCAATAGTCACCAGCAGGTACAGGCCAATGAGCGTGGCCAGCGCCCGACTGAAAAACAGCCCACCCAGATAGCTGCGGGTGTCCGATTTCGGTTCGGCGGCGCGTTCAGGCGCGCTGCCCGCGCGGTTCTTCCAGTCCAGCATGGCGATGTCCCTTCAATCACTTGAGTTCACGGTTCGACCACAACCTTACATCAACGTGCCTTGGCCGGCATCCGTCGTTGGGCTTATCGGAGAATTACGACCATGAGACAAAGACCCGCCTAGGGGAATCCCTGAACCTCATCGGCTGGAAAATCGAAGAAACAACGTCGAAGAAAAGCGCAGGCAACATCCCGAAGCCGCGTCGTTGTGCCGTACCGAAATAGCTTGGATCGGCTATTGAAAACCCCTGAAGACCTTTATTCATCGGGCCGTCACCACGTCCGCAAAGGCAATTCCAGACCGATAGGTCAGAAACTGAATGGCGCCTCCTGGCAGATTATTGATGTAGAACACTCATGTAAGGGAAAAGAGGTGCTAGCATAGAGCCACCAGTCGATCTCAGCATGCCCCCTAACTAGTAGTCAGGATATGACCGAGCCAGAAGACCCCAGCCGCGAGCGCCTCAAGCACCACTTTGCCCAGCGGGTAATTCATCAGGCTCGTCAGATCCTGGAGATATGGCAGCGCCTGCAACGCAGCGAATGGTCGAGTACCGATCTGTCGGAGCTCAGTGAAGCCAATCTGCGCCTGCTGCGCTTTGCCGAGCGCTTCGAGCAACCTGAGCATTGCCAGCTTGCCCAAGGTATCGGTCAGTCGTTGCAAGCGGTAGACGCCAATCGCGGGCGCTTGAGCAGCCAGCTGATCACCGAAATCAATCGCTTGATGCAACGCCTGTCCCGCACCGGCTTGCGCCATGGCGACCAGCTCGAGCAAACCTTCCTGCCGCCGCTGCGCAAGCCCATCTACATATTGCTGCAAGACCATGACCGTGCCGAACGGCTGGCCAAGCAACTGGAATTCTTCGGCCTCAGCGCCCAGTCCCTGGACAGCGTCGCTGCATTCCGGGCCGCGATGGTCGAGCGCCTGCCTGCGGCCATTGTCATGGACGTGGATTTCAGCGGCCCGGGCGTGGGCCTGAAGCTGGCGGCCCAAGCCCAGGAAGGCCTGGATCAACCACTGCCGCTATTGTTTTTCAGTTTGCTGGAAACCGATACACCAACGCGGCTGGCCGCCGTGCGCGCCGGCGGGCAGGAGTTTCTCACCGGCACGCTGGAGGCCTCGAGCCTGCTGGAAAAAATCGAAGTGCTGACCTGCGTCGCCCAGTACGAACCCTACAAAGTGTTGATCATCGATGACTCCCGCGCCCAGGCCCTGCACACCGAACGCCTGCTCAACAGCGCCGGCATTGTCACGCGCACGCTGATCGAGCCGATCCAGGCCATGGCCGAGCTGGCGGACTTCCAGCCCGACCTGATCATCCTCGACATGTACATGCCCGCCTGCACCGGTACGGAACTGGCCAAGGTGATCCGCCACAACGACCGCTACGTCAGCGTGCCGATCATTTACCTGTCCGCCGAAGACGACCTGGACAAACAGCTCGACGCCATGAGCGAGGGCGGTGATGACTTCCTGACCAAACCGATCAAGCCCAGGCACCTGATCACCACTGTGCGCAACCGTGCAGCACGGGCCCGCAATCTCAAGGCGCGGATGGTGCGCGACAGCCTCACCGGCCTGTACAACCACACTCATATCCTGCAATTGCTCGAAGATTGCAGCTTCCGCGCCCGCCGTGAGGGCAAGCCCTTGAGCTTCGCCATGCTCGATATCGACCATTTCAAACGGGTCAACGACAGCCACGGCCACCCCATGGGCGACCGGGTGATCAAGAGCCTGGCGCTGTTTCTCAAGCAACGCTTGCGCAAAACCGATTTCATCGGCCGGTACGGCGGCGAAGAGTTCGCCATCGTCATGCCGGACACCGATATTGATGCCGCCTGCACAGTGCTGGACGAAATCCGCCAGCGCTTTGCCGAGATTCACTACCCGGCCCAACCCCAGGACTTGTGGTGCACCTTCAGCGCCGGGGTGGTGGAGATGAGCGAAGAGTCCGACAGCCTGATGATGGCCAGCCAGGCGGACGAGGCGCTGTACCGTGCCAAGCACGCCGGGCGCAATCGGGTGCAGAGCGCCCGGCAATCAAAGCAAAGTGCCACCTTTTCATCGGAATCGACTGATTCGGTCATAAACGTGTAACGCAAACGCAATAACTTCAGGCACTTACGATTCTGCCCCCGGTAGACCCTTGATGCGCCTGAAGCTGCTGACCAACCTCAACACTGTTCTTTTAGTTGCCGTATGCCTTGGCCTCGGCGCCACCCTATGGTGGTCGCAGATTGCCTTGGAGCGTCCTTATCTGCTGATGGAACGCTACCTGGGCCTGTCGCGGCAGTTCCAGGGCGAAGTGGCGCGCAACATCGAAGATTACCTGGCCAGCGGCGACGCCTTGCGCCTCAGCGCAGCCACCCAGGCCCTGGAAACCCTGCAAAAAGATCTGGACCAGTTCCCGCCGGAGCTGGCCAGGACGCTAAGCCCGAGCCTGTCGAACCTTGACGGTTTCAGCAAGACCGACCTGCTGGCCGCCGGCAAACTGGCGGCTGATCCACAGGCCCTGTTGTTGCAGGCTGAACGTGAGCTGAGCGCCAGCCTGGACCAACTTGCCCAGTACGCCAACGGCGCGCCGGCTTATCTGCCGCCGCTGTTTGCTGCCTCACAGCATTTGGGCCGGTTGTCCCTCGCCCGGGACAAACTGGTCAGCAGCGGCCGCAGTGAACTGGCCGCCGATGTCGAACGGGAACTGGCCAACGTCCGCACCCAGGCCCAGCAACTGGACAGTCTGCCGCTGCTCGGCGTCACCGCCAGCAACGCATCGGGCAGCGATGACTTCGCCGCGTTGATGGGTCTGGAAACCGAGGAAAAGACCGCCGCCGAAGACGCCGGGATTGCCCTCAAGCGCGAACTCAACAGCCTGCTCGGGCGTTATCCCGCGGAACTGGCGCGCACGCGCGAACTGATCCAGAAACGCACCGAGCTGGCCGATGCCACGCACTTGAAAACCACCGATGTGCAACAGGCAATCGACGCCATGGAGCCTGCGGTCCGTGCCCAACATGGGCAGATCCAGGGCGAAGTACGGGTCATCCAAGGGGTGATGATCGGCCTGATTCTGCTGATCGCCCTTCTTATCGATACCTTGCAGCGACGCCTGGCCCGGACCTTGACCCGCCTGGCGCCGGCCCTTTCCACTTGGGCCGAAGGCGATTTCAGTGGCGATATCCGTGTCGGCGCCAGCAACCGTGAATTGCAGGACATCGAAGCCTCGCTCAATCGCCTGCGCGCCTATCTGGTGGATCTGGTCGGTACCATCCGCCTGAACGCCGAACAGGTGGCCGGCAGCAGCCGGACCCTGGCCGAGCTCAGTGGCGAATTGCATAGCGGTGCCGAAGACCAGGCCGGTGACACGGCATTGATCCGTGACTCCCTCAGTGAGCTCGAAGCGACCATCCAGCAAGTGGCCGGCGACGCCAGCCAGGCCGCGGATGCCAGTCGCAGTGCGGGCCATGCCGTGGAGCAAGGCCAGAAAGTGATCGGCATGAGCCTCGCCGGCTTGCACTCGCTCGTCGGCGAAGTGCAGGGCAATGCACAGATGATCGAACAGCTGGCTGAGGAGTCGGCGACCATCGGCGGCGTGCTGACCGTCATCCGCTCGATTGCCGACCAGACCAACCTGTTGGCCCTCAACGCCGCCATCGAAGCCGCCCGCGCCGGGGAAATGGGCCGCGGCTTTGCGGTTGTGGCCGAGGAGGTCCGCTCCCTGGCTCAACGCACCGCAGGCGCCACGGCCGAGATCCAGGCGCTGATTGCCCGTTTGCAGCAGGCTGCACGCCAGTCCGTGGAAGGCATGCGCGCCCAGGTCGAACACGCCGAAGCCACCGCCAGCCAGGCCCAGGCGGCCGATGGTGCACTGGATAAAATCGTCGAGGCGATCCAGACCATCGCCGATACGGCGGTGCGCATCGCCGATGTCACCGCCCAGCAAAGCGGCGCCGTCAGCGAAATCCGCGATCACAGCGAGCGGATCCACCAACTGGGCGGGGATAACCTGCAGCGCATCGGTCAGGGCCGGGAACAGGGCGACAACCTGCTGCTCCTGGGCGGGCGGTTGCACACGGCGGTGCAGGCGTTCCGGGTGTGATTTCAGAAGCCCACTAAACCTGTGGCGAGGGAGCTTGCTCCCGCTGGGTCGCGAAGCGGCCCCAAAACCTGCCATGTGCGGAGCATCAGGCACACCACGCCCGCCGGTTACGACTGCTGCGCAGCCGAGCGGGAGCAAGCTCCCTCGCCACGGATGGTTCGATTGCCTTAAGAGTATTACTCCCACAGGGTTCAAATGCGGGCTCATGGCTGCGAGTGACCGAACCCGGGGGCATGGTCACAAACTTCGCGCAAACATCGGTCAACGTGCCGGCTATTGCCGGGAACTGGACAGTCACAAAGACTTTGCGGCATAGTCTCCGGGTTCTGACACCTGCTCACAGACAACAAGGAACAGCAGATGGCGACTCTTCTGGTCCTGCACGGACCCAACCTGAACCTGCTGGGCACCCGTGAACCGGGCGTCTATGGCGCCGTGACACTGGCCCAGATCAACCAGGACCTGGAGCAACGGGCCCGTAGCGCCGGCCATCATTTGCTCTACCTGCAAAGCAATGCCGAATATGAATTGATCGACCGCATCCATGCCGCGCGCGGCGAAGGCGTGGACTTCATTCTGATCAATCCCGCGGCTTTTACACATACAAGCGTCGCTTTACGTGACGCGCTGCTGGCAGTGAGCATCCCATTCATCGAAGTGCATTTGTCCAACGTGCACAAACGCGAACCTTTCCGCCATCACTCCTACTTCTCCGATGTAGCAGTAGGCGTGATCTGCGGCCTTGGCGCCAGCGGTTACCGACTGGCCCTGGAGGCCGCTCTAGAGCAGCTTGAAAAACAGGCAACAGCTTGAACAACAAGCGTTAAACGCCCCTGACCGACCCTTGGGAGTTGATGATTCATGGATATCCGTAAAGTTAAGAAACTGATCGAATTGCTGGAAGAGTCCGGCATCGACGAGCTCGAGATCAAGGAAGGCGAAGAGTCCGTACGCATCAGCCGCCACAGCAAGACCCCGGCCCAGCAGTTCTATGCACCGGCACCGATGCAAGCGCCAGCCGCTGCACCTGCTCCGGCAGCTGCGCCAGTTGCCGCCGCGGCACCTGCCGCACCGGCCGCGCCGACGCTGAACGGCACCGTTGCTCGCTCGCCGATGGTGGGCACGTTCTATCGCAAGTCTTCCCCGAGCTCGCCGTCCTTCGTTGAAGTTGGCCAGACCGTGAAGAAAGGCGACACCCTGTGCATCGTCGAAGCCATGAAGATGATGAACCACATCGAAGCTGAAACCAGCGGTGTGATCGAGTCCATCCTCGTCGAAGACGGCCAGCCGGTTGAGTACGACCAACCGCTGTTCACCATCGTTTGAACCGCGGAGAGCCTTTGATGACTGCGAAGTTGGAAAAAGTTCTGATCGCTAACCGCGGTGAGATCGCCCTGCGGATTCTGCGTGCCTGCAAAGAGATGGGCATCAAGACCGTCGCCGTTTACTCCAAGGCCGACAAAGAACTGATGCACCTGGGCCTGGCGGATGAATCCGTCTGCATCGGTCCGGCGTCGGCTGCGCACTCCTACCTGCACATCCCGGCGATCATCGCCGCCGCCGAAGTGACCGGCGCTACCGCCATTCACCCTGGCTACGGTTTCCTCGCGGAAAACGCCGACTTCGCCGAACAGGTGGAAAACTCCGGTTTTGCCTTCATCGGTCCGAAAGCCGAAACCATTCGCCTGATGGGCGACAAGGTTTCGGCCAAGCACGCCATGATCGCTGCAGGCGTGCCAACCGTTCCGGGCTCCGACGGCCCGCTGCCTGAAGACGAAGAAACCGCTCTGCGCATCGGTCGCGAAGTCGGCTATCCGGTGATCATCAAGGCCGCTGGCGGCGGTGGTGGTCGCGGCATGCGTGTGGTGCACAAGGAAGAAGACCTGATTTCCTCGGCAAAGCTGACCCGCTCCGAAGCAGGCGCGGCGTTCGGCAACCCGATGGTCTATCTGGAAAAATTCCTCACCAACCCACGTCACGTCGAGGTCCAGGTACTGTCCGACGGCCAAGGCCAGGCGATTCATCTCGGCGACCGCGATTGCTCGCTGCAGCGTCGTCACCAGAAGGTCCTCGAAGAAGCGCCGGCACCAGGCATCGACGAGCAGGCTCGCCAGGAAGTCCTGGCCCGCTGCGTCAAGGCCTGCATCGATATCGGTTACCGCGGCGCGGGTACTTTCGAGTTCCTGTATGAGAACGGTCGTTTCTACTTCATCGAAATGAACACCCGCGTTCAGGTGGAGCATCCGGTTTCGGAAATGGTCACCGGTATCGACATCGTCAAGGAGATGCTCAGCATCGCCGCTGGCAACAAGCTGTCGTTCACTCAGGATGACGTGGTCATCCGCGGTCACGCGCTGGAATGCCGGATCAATGCCGAAGACCCGAAAACCTTCATGCCAAGCCCTGGCACGGTCAAGCATTTCCATGCCCCGGGCGGCAACGGCGTTCGCGTCGATTCGCACCTGTACAGCGGTTATGCCGTTCCGCCGAACTACGACTCGTTGATCGGCAAGCTGATCACTTACGGGGCAACCCGCGACGAAGCCATGGCGCGCATGCGCAATGCGCTGGACGAGATCGTCGTGGATGGGATCAAAACCAACATCCCGCTGCACCGCGACCTCACCCGCGACGAAGGCTTCTGCAAAGGGGGCGTGAACATTCACTACCTCGAGCACAAGCTTGCTGGCGAGAAGCACTAAGCTTCAACCCGCACCAGACAAAGCCGCCTTCGGGCGGCTTTGTCGTTCCTGCAGGTTTCGCAAACCCTCCCACAAAAGCTTTGCGCTCGCGTAAACTTGCGCGCTTCGCTGGCCGCTAGGCTGCAATCATCATTTTTCCAAAGGTGCCCGCCATGCCTTGGCTGCAAGTACGTCTGGCCATCAGCCCGGAACAAGCCGAAACCTATGAAGACGCCTTTCTTGAAGTTGGCGCCGTTTCGGTCACCTTCATGGATGCCGAAGACCAGCCGATCTTCGAGCCGGAACTCAACACCACCCCGCTGTGGTCTCACACCCACCTGCTGGCCCTGTTCGAGGGTGGCACCGAAGCCACCAGCGTGCTTGCTCACCTGGAGCTGCTGACCGGCGGCCCGCTACCCGATCACCACAGCGAAGTGATCGAGGACCAGGATTGGGAACGCAGCTGGATGGACAACTTCCAGCCGATGCGCTTCGGCCAGCGCTTGTGGATCGTGCCGAGCTGGCATGCCGCACCGGAGCCGGACGCGGTCAACCTGCTGCTGGACCCGGGCCTGGCGTTCGGCACCGGCACCCACCCGACTACCGCGCTGTGCCTGGAGTGGCTCGACGGCCAGGACCTGAAGGACTGCCACGTACTGGATTTCGGCTGCGGGTCGGGGATCCTGGCCATTGCCGCGCTGCTGCTGGGCGCCAAGGAAGCGGTCGGCACCGATATTGATGTCCAGGCCTTGGAAGCGTCCCGCGACAACGCCGGTCGCAACAACATTGCCGAAGCACTTTTCCCGCTGTATCTGCCCCAAGACCTGCCCCAAGTACAGGCCGACGTACTGGTGGCCAACATCCTCGCCGGCCCGCTGGTGTCGCTGGCACCGCAGCTGTCCAGCCTGGTCAAGCCGGGCGGACGCCTGGCGCTGTCGGGCATCCTGGCGGAACAGGGCGAAGAAGTCGCCGCCGCCTACGCCGGGGATTTCGACCTGGACCCGATTGCCAATCGCGATGGCTGGGTGCGCATCACTGGACGTCGGCGCTAGAATGGCCGCCTGTATCGACCGGATTGCCGCATGACCGACAGCTTCGTCACCCAGTGCCCGCATTGCCACACCAGTTTTCGTGTCAGCCATGCTCAATTGAGCGTGGCACGCGGGGTGGTTCGCTGCGGCTCGTGCCTGCAGGTGTTCAACGCCGCGCGACAATTGCTCGAGCAGCGCACGGCCAAGACCGTTGCGCCCCCACTCGCGCCTCTCGCCGCACCAGCCGTCGATACACCGCCGCCCCGCGCCATCAGCCAGAAACAATGGAGCGCCGCCGAGCTCGACCTCGATGACCTGGACAAGGAGCTGGCGCGTCTGGAGCGCCTCGAAAAGCGCGCCCCGGACAGCTTTGGCCGGCGTCGCGAAGACAACCTGAGCGCCCAGCGCGAGCAACTTCCGCAGGAGCAGGAAGCCTGGTCCGACAGCCTCTACAGCGAAGCCCCCGACGAGCGCGCCGAAGGCGCTCTGCAAATGCCGGTCGAGCCGTTCGAGCCTCATGAGCCCGCCCGGCCGCCACGGACCGAACCTTCCTTGTCCCTGGCCCTTGAGCCCCTGGAGCCGGACGACGAACCCGTCGCCCCGCTCAGCCTCATGCCGGACGACGAGCCGCACGAACACCTTGAGCGCCTGTCCGCCACCGACGACCTGGATGACGAGCCGGAGCCTGCGGCAACGCCGCGCAAGAAGCGCGAGCGCCATGAGCCGGGGATACGCGCCGAAGCCCTGCAGGACCTGGACGATGATCCATTGCAACTGGACTGGCGCAAACGCCGCTCGCCCTGGGGCCGTCGCCTGCTCTGGAGCCTGTTGATATTGCTCGGCGCGGCAGCGCTGGCCGGCCAGTACATCGCCTACCATTTCGAAGAACTGGCCCGCCAGGACCAGTACCGTCCATGGTTCCTGCAAATCTGCCCGGTCATCGGCTGCGATGTCCCGTCCAAGGTCGACATCGCCAAGATCAAGAGCAGCAACCTGGTGGTGCGCAGCCATCCGGAATTCAGCGGCGCCCTGGTGGTGGATGCGATCATCTACAATCGCGCGCCCTTCTCCCAGCCCTTCCCGCTGCTGGAGTTGCGTTTTGCCGACCTCAACGGTCACCTGATCGCCAGCCGTCGCTTCAAGCCAGGCGAGTACCTGGGCGGCGATCTCGAAGGCCGGGGGGAAATGCCGCCGCAGACACCGATCCATATCGCCCTGGATATCCTCGATCCAGGGCCGAAAGCGGTGAACTACAGCCTGAGCTTTCATTCACCCGAATGAAGCCGCCAGGGCCGATTGATTGACGGCAGCTTTCTGACTCGACCCACCCAGACCAAACCGCTGGCGATAACAAAATAGCTGTTCAGATTTTATCCAATTCGACCTTTATCCAGTCATCGAGAGCGGGTATCATGCCAACCCTTTTTCGAAGTCTCATGATCCGGCCCCACTTCAGGGAAGTCCTATGTCGGCGGTACGCATCGGCCCATATACATTGCAGAACGGTCTGGTCCTCGCCCCGATGGCGGGCGTTACCGATCAGCCCTTTCGTCAGTTGTGCAAACGATTGGGCGCCGGTCTCGTGGTCTCGGAAATGGTCACCAGCGACATGAGTCTGTGGAACACCCGCAAATCGCGTCTGCGCATGATCCACGAAGGCGATCCCGAGCCCCGCTCGGTACAGATCGCCGGTGGCGACGCACAGATGCTGGCGGAGGCGGCCCGGGCGAACGTCGAGCTGGGGGCGCAGATCATTGACATCAACATGGGCTGCCCGGCGAAGAAGGTCTGTAACAAGGCCGCAGGCTCGGCGCTGTTGAAGGATGAAGCCCTGGTCACCGAGATCCTGCAGGCGGTTGTCGCCGCAGTCGATGTGCCGGTGACCCTGAAGATCCGCACCGGCTGGGACCGGGACAACAAGAACGGCCTGACGGTGGCGAAGATCGCCGAACAGGCAGGTATCACGGCGCTGGCGGTGCATGGCCGCACCCGTGCCGACCTGTACACCGGCGAAGCCGAGTACGACACCATTGCCGCGATCAAGCAGGCGGTGTCCATTCCGGTGTTTGCCAACGGCGATGTCGATTCGCCCGAAAAGGCCCGGTACGTGCTGGACGCGACCGGCGCCGACGGCCTGTTGATCGGCCGGGCCGCCCAGGGGCGGCCATGGATTTTTCGTGAGATCGAACATTTCCTGCGCACCGGTGAAAAGCTCGCTGCGCCGCAATTGTCCGAGGTGGAACGTATTCTGCTAGAGCATCTGGCCGCGCTGCACGCCTTCTATGGCGAAGTCATGGGCGTACGCATCGCTCGCAAGCATGTGGGCTGGTATCTCGCAACCCTGCCGGGCGCCAGGGAGTTTCGCGCCCGTTTCAATCGTTTGGATGGTACGCAAGCACAATGCGCCGACGTTCAGGCGTTTTTCGCCGAACGTTACAAGAGCCTGACAGGGGACGAAGGGGTGGCCGCATGACGATGATGACCGAGACTTTAGTGAGTGGAATAACACCCGTGAGCGACAACGTGAATTTGAAACAGCACCTCAACACGCCCAGCGAAGAAGGCCAGACCCTTCGCGGGAGCGTCGAGAAGGCGCTGCACAATTATTTCGCCCACCTTGAGGGCGCTGCCGTCACGGATGTGTACAACCTGGTGCTTTCCGAAGTCGAGGCGCCGCTGCTCGAGAGCGTGATGAACTACGTCAAGGGCAACCAGACCAAGGCCAGTGAGCTGCTGGGCCTGAACCGCGGCACCCTGCGCAAGAAACTCAAGCAGTACGATCTGCTGTAAGCATTCAATCAAACCAGAAAGGCGCCCGCGTAAAAAACGGTCGCCTTTTTTGCTGACTTCCCTTGCTTTTGATGGAAATTGAAATGACCGACCAGACCACCCGCCTGCCGATCCGCCGCGCCTTGATCAGCGTCTCCGACAAGACCG
Organism: Pseudomonas sp. R3-56; assembly: GCF_051132075.1. Classification (NCBI taxonomy): domain Bacteria; kingdom Pseudomonadati; phylum Pseudomonadota; class Gammaproteobacteria; order Pseudomonadales; family Pseudomonadaceae; genus Pseudomonas; species Pseudomonas sp. R3-56. The sequence goes on from NZ_CP071657.1 coordinate 5,445,677, forward strand.
GGATCCTTGAATTCGCCCGCGAGCTGCAACAGCTGGGCGTCGAGATCCTCTCGACCGGCGGGACCTTCAAGTTGCTGCAGGACAACGGCGTCGCCGCGGTGGAAGTTGCGGACTACACCGGCTTCGCGGAAATGATGGACGGTCGGGTCAAGACCCTGCACCCGAAGATCCACGGCGGGATCCTCGGTCGTCGCGGCATCGATGACGCCATCATGAACGAACACGGCATCAAGCCGATCGATCTGGTGGCGGTCAACCTCTACCCGTTCGAAGCAACCATCAACAAGCCCGGCTGCGACCTGCCGACCGCCATCGAGAACATCGACATCGGTGGCCCGACCATGGTCCGCTCGGCGGCCAAGAACCATAAGGACGTGGCCATTGTCGTCAATGCCAGCGACTACGCCGGCGTCCTGGAAAACCTCAAGGCCGGTGGCCTGACGTACGCCCAGCGCTTCGATCTGATGCTCAAGGCCTTCGAACACACCGCCGCCTACGATGGCATGATCGCCAACTACATGGGCACCGTGAACCAGGCGGCCGAGACCCTGAGCACCGAAGGCCGCAGCGAATTCCCGCGCACCTTCAACACCCAGTTCGTCAAGGCCCAGGAAATGCGCTACGGCGAGAACCCGCACCAGAGCGCGGCGTTCTACGTGGAAGCCAAGCCAGCCGAAGTCGGCATCGCCACCGCGACCCAATTGCAGGGCAAGGAACTGTCGTTCAACAACGTGGCCGACACCGACGCCGCGCTGGAATGCGTGAAAAGCTTCGTCAAGCCAGCCTGCGTGATCGTCAAGCACGCCAACCCATGCGGCGTCGCGGTAAGCCCGGACGCCGAGGGCGGCATCCGCCAGGCCTACGAACTGGCCTACGCCACCGATACCGAGTCGGCCTTCGGCGGCATCATCGCCTTCAACCGCGAGCTGGACGCCGAGACCGCCAAGGCCATCGTCGAGCGCCAGTTCGTCGAAGTGATCATTGCCCCTTCCGTCAGCGAAGAAGCCCGCGCCATTGTTGCCGCCAAGGCCAACGTTCGCCTGCTGGCCTGTGGTCAGTGGTCGGCCGACCGCGCGCCAGCCTGGGACTACAAGCGCGTCAATGGCGGCCTGCTGGTCCAGAGCCGCGATATCGGCATGATCGGCAGCGAGGACCTCAAGGTCGTGACCCAGCGCGCGCCGAGCGAGCAGGAAATCAACGACCTGATCTTCGCCTGGAAAGTCGCCAAGTACGTCAAGTCCAACGCCATCGTCTACGCCAAGAACCGCCAGACCATCGGTGTCGGCGCCGGCCAGATGAGCCGCGTCAACTCGGCTCGCATCGCTGCGATCAAGGCTGAGCACGCCGGTTTGCAGGTTCAGGGCGCCGTCATGGCCTCCGATGCGTTCTTCCCGTTCCGCGATGGCATCGACAACGCGGCCAAGGTCGGCATCACGGCGGTTATCCAGCCGGGTGGTTCGATGCGTGACGCTGAAGTGATTGCCGCGGCTGACGAAGCCGGGATCGCGATGGTCTTCACGGGCATGCGCCACTTCCGTCACTAACAAGACAACGGCCGCACTGAAGCCGATATCTGCTGCGTTGGAGCCGACCTCGATGATGCTCATTGCCAAAAGGCAACTCCGCTCATCGAAGTCGACTCCGCCTTGCATCTACCGACTTCATTGCGACCTCCTACGGCGCAAAATGCCTTAGGTTCCGAACAGAATCAGCGTCATCCGAGGTTTTTGAAATGAATGTTTTGATCATTGGCAGCGGTGGCCGTGAACACGCCCTGGCCTGGAAAGTGGCCCAGGATCCCCGTGTGCAGAAGGTTTTCGTGGCCCCGGGCAATGCCGGCACCGCCATCGAAGCCAAGTGCGAAAACGTTGCCATCGACGTGCTGGCCCTGGAACAACTGGCCGACTTCGCCGAAAAGAACGTCTCGCTGACTATCGTCGGCCCGGAAGTGCCGCTGGTCGCTGGCGTGGTCGGTCTGTTCCGCTCTCGCGGCCTGGACTGCTTCGGCCCGACCGCCGGGGCCGCGCAGCTGGAAGGTTCGAAAGCGTTTACCAAGGATTTCCTGGCGCGTCACAAGATCCCGACCGCCGACTACCAGAACTTCACCGAAATCGAACCGGCACTGGCTTACCTGCGCGAAAAAGGCGCACCGATCGTGATCAAGGCCGACGGCCTGGCCGCCGGCAAAGGCGTGATCGTTGCCATGACCCTGGCCGAAGCCGAAGATGCCGTGCGTGACATGCTCGCCGGCAACGCCTTTGGTGACGCCGGATCGCGGGTTGTCATCGAAGAATTCCTCGATGGCGAGGAAGCCAGTTTCATCGTCATGGTCGACGGCAAGAATGTCTTGCCGATGGCCACCAGCCAGGACCACAAACGTGTCGGCGACGGCGACAGCGGCCCGAACACCGGCGGCATGGGCGCCTACTCCCCCGCCCCGGTAGTCACCGCCGAGGTACACCAGCGCGTGATGGACCAGGTGATCTGGCCGACCGTGCGCGGCATGGCCGAGGAAGGCAACGTCTACACCGGTTTCCTCTACGCTGGCCTGATGATCGACAAGGCAGGCAACCCGAAAGTCATCGAATTCAACTGCCGTTTCGGCGATCCTGAGACCCAGCCGGTGATGCTGCGCCTGCAATCGAGCCTGGTGCTGCTGGTCGAAGCGGCCCTGGCCCAGGCGCTGGACAAGGTTGAAGCCCAATGGGATCCGCGTCCAAGCGTTGGCGTAGTGTTGGCGGCGGGTGGATATCCAGGCGACTATGCCAAGGGCAGCGCCATCAAGGGCCTGGACGCCGCCGCGCAATTGGAAGGCAAGGTGTTCCACGCTGGCACGGCATTGAAGGATGGACAGGTGGTCACCGCCGGTGGTCGCGTGCTTTGCGCCACGGCCATGGGCGCCAGTGTCGATGCGGCCCAGCAGCAGGCCTACCGGCTTGCCGCGCAGATTGATTGGGAAGGTTGCTTCTACCGCAACGACATTGGCTACCGAGCCATTGCCCGTGAGCGTGGCGAAAACCAGGAATAACCCGGCCGTTCAGCCAGGCAGAGGGCCATGGCCCTTGCCTGGCTGCCGGGGCGCCGCGCATAGTTATAATCTGGCATCAACCTATGAAGGGATTTCGCCGTGCGCTGGCTCAGGATTGCCATAGGCTTCACCGTTACCCTGCTGACGCTGCTCTGCATGTTCCCGGCCCAGGCCGCGCCAGGCAGTGGCTGGGCGATATTGCTCGACGAACAAGGTAACCTGAAGCTGAGCGACATCCGCTCTGCCCGCTACACCAATCAATTCAGCCCGATAGACCTGGACCACCTCAAGGCGGCCGAACCCGGCGGAGCGTTATGGCTGCGTTTCCGGCTGGCGCCTGACCGGCATGAACAGATTCTGCGCATCTTTGCCCCAGACCTGTCGCGCCTGAATCTTTATGTGCTGGACGGCGATACGCTGATTGATCAACAGATCAGTGGCAATGCCTCGCCAGATACCGGACAGTCCGCTCCCAGCAGTGACCTCATGCTGGCACTGCCGCGCAACGACAAGCCCCTCGACGTCTACCTGCGATTGGCCTCACGGTACGAACTGCGCCCCTACGTCACATTGCAACCGGCCATAACGGCGGCGGCCAACCAGAACCAGACGCTGATCTACGGCCTGCTGTTCGGCTGCATCGCCATGTTGATCCTGCACAACCTCACCCGTTACGCCTATACCCGCTCGCGCAGTTGCCTGTGGCTGGCAGCCTGTGAAGGGTTGCTGATGCTCAGCCTGATCCTGTTGCTGAACCTGGCCGGGGCCTGGCTGCCTGACTGGCCGGCGATCCAGACGCCGGGAGCGTACCTGGCGCTGTTGCTGACTGCGCCCTGCGGCTTGATGTTCGCTTTTCGTTTCTTCGCGCCGCTGGGCGAGCATCCGCTGAACCGGCTGCTGGTGGGGGAAATCGTCTTCATCGTGCTATGCAGCCTGCTGCTGTTGTTCGTCAACACGCTGCCGCTCAACATCATCACCTATGCACTGGTGGCGCTGGCCGGGCTGAGCATGTTGTTCGTCAGCGCCTGGCACTGGCAGAAAGGCTACCGCCCGGCACGCCTGTTCGTCGCCGCCATGGTGGTGTTCAACCTCGGCACGCTGATCATCCTCCCGGCCTTGCAAGGGCTGACGGAAGTCGCGCCGCAAGGCCTGATCGTCACGCTGCTGGTCTTCATCTGCATCAGCGGCCTGTTGATGAGCGTCGCGCTGGGCGAACGCCAGCGGTCGATCAACGAGAGCCGCTTCAGCATCAGCCGCGACCTGGCGGCAAGCAACGCCGAAATCAACGCCAAGGCCGAGTTCCTGGCCAAGATCAGTCATGAGATCCGCACCCCCATGAACGGCGTGCTGGGCATGACCGAGTTGCTGCTGGGCACGCCATTGTCGGTCAAGCAGCGTGACTACGTGCAGACGATCCACAGCGCCGGTAACGAACTGCTCACACTGATCAACGAAATTCTCGATATATCCCGTCTCGAATCGGGCCAGATCGAGCTGGACGATGTGCAATTCGACCTGAATGCGCTGATCGAGGACTGCTTGAGTATCTTCCGCGCCAAGGCTGAACAGCAGAATGTCGAGCTGATCAGTTTTATCCAGCCCCAGGTGCCACGCGTCATCAGTGGTGATCCGACGCGGCTGCGCCAGGCCCTGCTGAGCCTGCTGGAAAATGCCCTGAAGAAAACCGACGAGGGCGAAGTGCTGATCGTCGTCGCCCTTGATGAACGCAGCAACCAGCCACGCCTGCGTATCGCGGTGCAGGACAGCGGTTCACCCATGGACGCCGAGGAGCGCGACACGCTGATGCACGCCGAGCTGCACAGCAAGAATTTTCTCTCCGCCACGCGGCTGGGGGGCAACCTGGGCCTGGTCATCGCCCGCCAGTTGATCATGCTGATGCATGGCGAGTTCGGCATCAAGAGTGGAAGCAGCCAGGGCAGCACCTTGTGGCTGACCTTGCCACTGGACCCTGACCGCCTCGAACACCCGACTTCCGATCTCGACAGCCCGCTGCAAGGGGCGCGGGTATTGGTCGTCGACGACAACGACACCTGCCGCAAGGTGTTGGTCCAGCAATGCAGCGCCTGGGGCCTGAACGTCAGCGCGGTGCCATCGGGCAAGGAAGCCCTGGCGCTGCTGCGCACCAAGGCGCACCTGCGTGATTATTTCGACGTGGTGCTGCTGGACCAGAACATGCCCGGCATGACCGGCATGCAATTGGCGGCCAAGATCAAGGAAGACCCGAGCCTGAACCACGACATCCTGTTGATCATGCTCACCGGCATCAGCAACGCGCCGAGCAAGATCGTGGCGCGCAACAGCGGCGTCAAGCGCATCCTCGCCAAACCGGTGGCCGGTTATACGCTCAAGACCACCCTGGCGGACGAACTCAACCAGCGCAACAAAGGCCAGGCCCCGACTGCACCGGTGAATGCCGGCCCTCTGCTGCCGGTGAAAGTGCCCAGCGACTTTCGTATTCTGGTAGCCGAAGACAACAGCATTTCCACCAAAGTCATCCGCGGCATGCTCGGCAAGCTCAACCTGCAACCCGACACCGCCAGCAACGGCGAAGAAGCCCTCAAGGCCATGAAGGAGCAGCGCTACGACCTGGTCCTGATGGATTGCGAAATGCCGATACTCGACGGCTTCTCCGCCACCCAGCAGTTACGCGCCTGGGAAGTCGGCAACCAACGGACCCGCACCCCGGTGGTCGCGCTGACGGCGCATATCCTGGCCGAACACAAGGAACGCGCGCGCCAGGCCGGGATGGACGGACATATGGCCAAGCCGGTGGAGCTGTCGCAGTTGCGCGAGCTGATCGAGCATTGGGTGGCCCAGCGTGATCAGCAGAACCGTACGGCGCAGACATCCTGAGCCGACAGGCACCAAAACCCCTGATAGACTCCCGTCGTCCTCCTCCGCCTTGAGCCTCGACCATGCTCCATGTGCTGTTCAGCGTTTACCTGAAAATGCTGGTGCTTTATAGCCCGTTCTTCGTGCTGTCGTGTTTTATCAGCCTGACCCGCGGCTATTCGCGCAAGGAGCAACGTCGGCTGGCCTGGAAGGTCGCGACCGCGACGCTGGTATCCAGCGTATTGCTCTATCTGTTCGGGCGGGTCATCTTCAGCGTGTTCGGCATCACCGTGGATGCATTCCGTATCGGCGCCGGCAGCGTGCTGTTCATTTCGGCGCTGGGCATGGCCCAGGGCAAATCGGCGGTACAGACCGACAATGTCCAGCAGGACGTGACTATCGTCCCGCTGACCATTCCGTTGACTGTCGGCCCCGGCACCATCGGTGCCCTGCTGGTGATGGGCGTAAGCCAGCCGCACTGGGACGACAAGCTCATGGCGATCATCAGCATCGCCCTGGCCAGCTTCACCGTTGGCGTCGTGCTTTACCTGTCCAGCCGCATCGAACGGATCCTCGGCGACCAAGGGCTGCAGATCGTCAGCCGCCTGATGGGGCTGTTTGTCTGCGCGCTGGCGGCGCAGATCATTTTTACTGGAGTAAAAGGGTATCTGGCCCCGTAGCCATTTACCCGCGCTTGCGACGGCTGAACCTTTTGCTCAATGCTTCTTTGCGATACTCACCCAGGTATTTCTCGATTTCCTGCCTGAACGTTTCATAACGGGCCGGGTTGAAGGTCACGAACGATTTACCACGGAAAAATTCCCGCGCCGAGGCCCGCCAGTTTACGAATAGAACACCGCCTTCATTCGAAGAGCCGGAGTGTTTTATCGACGCGGCAGAAGCAATCAGGAGACCGTTGGAAAGCTGCTCACAAGGGATGACTGACAAGCGCGCGCCATCAAAAGTCTTCGCCTGGCTGTGGAAGAGGTTGATGGTCTTGTCGTCCTGCTTCAAACCATCGATCGTGGTATCCACCACGGCCCCAAGCACCGTCGCTGCCGGGAAACCGGCCTTCACTCCATCAATGATTCCTTTGACGATATCCTTGATCACCAGGTCCAGGTCTACCCGCACAGAACTTTCGGAATAACGGGTATAGCCACTGTCGGGCACGAAACACCCTAGAGACTCCAGGCACTGTATGAACTCCTCATACCACTCACGCGTATTCCTGCCATCGGGAAAGCTGGCGTTTGCTTCGAGGATCGCCATGCTCATCAGGTTTTCCATGATTGTCATATTTTCGAGGGTCATGTTATTGCCATAACCCACCAGCGCGTCGCCCAGCATCAGCGCATCGAGTTCCTTGGTCGGGTTGACCTGCGAGGGCACAACGGATCTGCGTACACGCCGCCCGGCCGGAACCGATGACTTGCGCCTGTCGATACGCGCATTAATAAACTCGATAGTTTCTGCGACGCTGATTTTACTTTCAGACAGTTCCATACAATCTTCCTTGGTTATTTGAGTGACCGCTCCTGCGGACAGTGTCGAATCTAGTGACTTTTCAAACCAACAACAAATGCCAAACAATTACAACATGTTCGGGGCGCCTACCAGCCCCCCTGAAAACATCCGGTTTCCAAACAACAAGCCCCGCCACTTGAAGTTCGAATCCGTTGTTGTATTTATAAATACAACACTCAACTATACGGATAAAAAAATGGTCAATAAAACACTCACCGGCCTCATAACGGGCCCCAGCCTTTTTTCATACATCGAGACACTCTCCCTGTCAGAGCATGACGATATTGCCGATTGTAATAACTTCGCCATCCTCTTGGCTGACGAAAAATACAACCGTTATTACGATCCGGAGCGTTGGCTTGCACAGTATATCGGTGTGTTGAAGGCTCTCGGCTGGTCAATCTATCAGGACGCAATATTTACCAGAACACAACATATCCTCACGGGCTCTGTGGCGGACTTTCTGGTCGAGAGCGCAAACGGGATGAGCGATAGCCGGCAAGGCAATGCCATGATCGACACGCTCGACAGCTTGAAAACCAACAGCCCGGCGCTGTTGTCCTTTGACCGGGAAAGCGGTTCAGGGGACAGTTTCCAAGTAGTTCCAGCCCGCTACGACGCGCGAGGCCTTCTCAATATTGCCGTTTTCAAACTTGAGCTGAACGCCTACATGAAGAGGACCAACTTCCTGTTCTGGACTTGGGAAAAACGCTCAGCCAGGATAGTCCAGCGAAAAGCCTACCTGAGGTTGAACAAGACGATACTCGACGGGCAGCGAGAATTGATAAACAGGCGATTGGAAAAAAAACGCATGGAGCGATTCGACCTCAGCCAGAACCGCCCCATGGACAATTAATCACCTGACACCCTGACGCTACTTCATGCCCCGGGCTTATCGCCGTACCAACGCGGCGTATACACCCAGTCGCCACCTTCGACGCGCGGAAATACGCAGGTGGTGGAGGAACCGATCAGCACCATGGTGCGCATGTCCACCTGGTCCGGGGCCAGTTGCCCCAGCGTGGTGACGCGCAGGGTCTGGCCCGGTCGGCCGATGTCCCGCCCCAGCACTACTGGAGTATCCGCCGCGCGGTGTTGTGCGACGATTTCCAGCGCTCGTCCCAGTTGCCACGGACGGGAGCGGGAGATCGGGTTGTAGAACGCCAGGGCCAGGTCCGCCTCGGCCGCCAGGTCCAGGCGTTTCTCGATGATCGACCACGGCTTGAGATTATCCGACAAGGACATCACGCAGAAATCATGACCCAGCGGCGCGCCGGCCTGGGCCGCCGTGGCCAGGGAGGCCGAGACGCCTGGGAGGATTTGCAGGTCGACATTATGCCAGTCGGCATCAGTCGACTCATGCAGCGCTTCCAGTACAGCGGCAGCCATGGCGAATACGCCAGGGTCACCGGATGACACCACCACCACTGACCGGCCCTGAGCCGCCAGTTCGAAGGCATGTCGGGCGCGCTGCATTTCTTCGCGGTTGTCGGTGCAATGCTGTACCTGGTCGGCCCGCAAAGGCCCGGCCATGCGCACGTAAGTCTCATAGCCGAGCACATCGTTGGCGCGGTCGAGTTCGGCACGCACGGCCGGGACCATCAACTCTGCCGCTCCAGGGCCAAGGCCGATCACCGCCAGACGTCCGCGCGCACGGCCAAGCTGCAGCGGGTCGACGGGCCGCTCAGCCACGGCGATGGCCACGCCGCCCATTGGTTGCAACGAAACCGGCAGGCCCAACGCATCACCCAACCATTGCTCGATGTCATCGCTGGCCCGCGCGAAGCGCAGCGGCACACCCAGCGCCAGCGCAGCGTGGTGCAACTCGGCGCGGGCCATGTCGCTGTCCGCCGCCAGCAGGCACGCCAGCGATTGCACGGCGAGGCCGGCTCGGTGCAGCGCGTCGCTGACCGCAGTCGACACGTCCGGCGTGCCGGCACTCACCGCGACCACCACGTTGCGCGGATAGATCCGCAATTCGTCCGGCGCGGGCACAGCCGCGGCGCTATCGATGCGTATCGCCAAACGTGCCTGTGCATCCTGGGGCAATTGCGCCTGGTCCAGCCACGGCGCCGCGCCTTCGACCCGCACCGGCTCGCCGGCGAGCAGGTCGGACACGAAGCGCTTGCCCTGCTCCAGGTCGCCGAGGCTGTAGCCGCTCGGTGGATTGAGCAGGCAGGTGCCAAAACGCAACTCGCCGCTGGTGGTGATCGCCGGGGCGACTTGCAGCGCTGTCGCGATTTCCCGGGCCATGACATTCACGCCGCCCAGACCGCCCAGCAGCGGCACCACGGCGCTGCCATCCTCGGCCACTGCCAGCACCGGCGGCTCGAGGCCTTTTTCCAGCAACAGCGGCGCGAGGGTGCGAATGACGATGCCCGCCGCGCACAGCGCAATGATCGGCGTGTCCTGTTGATAGAGTTCGCGCAACGTGGTGCCGAACTCAAGATATTGCCGATCGCCCTCGACCCGCCCGACGAGGCCATGGATCAGCGCATCGGGATAGCACTGCTGGATTCGTCGGGCCGTCGCGAGACTGCCCGGGCCGAGGATGACAATTGCCGCCGGTTTCCTCATCCCTGCCACCGCTCGCCCGGGACGATGATCAGCGAGAAGTACGGCGAAGACATCGGCTCGACTTCATCCAGCGGCACGATTTTCTGGTTGGCCATGGTCGCGCGCTCGACGTACAGCGCCCGCCCGTCCATGCCCAGTTCCTCAAGCACCTGCCGAACCTTGGGAAAATTGCGCCCCAGCTTCATGATCACCGCCGCATCGGCATCGGCCAGCCGACGCTTGAGATCGTCGTGGGGCAGGACGCCGGAGAGCACCGACAGGCTCTGGTTGCGATAGACCAGCGGGGCTCCCAGCACCGAGGCACCACCGAGCATCGAACACACGCCGGGAATGACCTCGGCCTCGTAGCGCTCGGCCAGGCGGTCGTGCAGGTACATGTAGGAGCCGTAGAAAAACGGATCGCCCTCGCAGATTACCGCCACGTCGCGACCGGCATCCAGGTGCACGGCCAGTTGCTCGGCGGCGGTGTCATAGAAGTCGGCGATTACCTCTTCATAGGACAACGGCGCCGGCAGCACTTCGGTAGTGACCGGGTAGACCAGTGGCAGCAAGGTCTGCGCGTCCTGCAGATGGGCCTCGATGATGCCGAAGGCGTTGCCTTTCTTGCCCTTGGCGACGAAGTACGCCACCACCGGCGATTCCCGTAGCAGGCGCAGGGCCTTGACCGTGATCAGTTCCGGGTCACCCGGCCCTACGCCGAGGCCGATCAAGCGTCCAGGCTGCTGCATCATTCAACCTCCGTGGCGAGAGCATTGACGGCGGCGGCGGCCATGGCGCTGCCGCCCAGGCGGCCTTGCATGATCACGAACGGCACGCCACGGCTGTCGGCCGCCAGCGCCGCCTTGGACTCGGCGGCGCCGACAAAACCCACCGGGAAGCCAAGGATCAGGGCCGGTTTCGGCGCGCCGGCATCGAGCATTTCCAGCAGATAGAACAGCGCGGTCGGTGCGTTGCCGATGACCACGACGCTACCTTCCAGGTGTGGACGCCACAGCTCCAGCGCGGCCGCCGAGCGAGTGTTGCCCAGCTCGCGGGCCAACGCTGGCACGCTGTCGTCGCGCAAGGTGCAAATCACCGGATTGTTGGCCGGCAGGCGCGCCCGGGTCACGCCCTCGGACACCATCCGCGCATCACACAGGATCGGCGCACCGGCCGCCAGTGCCTGGCGCCCCGCCGCGCCTGCGCCTGCGGAAAACTGCAGGCCATCGACCGCCTCGACCATGCCGCAGGCGTGGATCACCCGCACCGCGAGTTTTTCCAGATCGGCAGGAATGCGCGCCAGATTGGCCTCGGCGCGGATGATCGCGAAGGAGTTGCGATAGATCTCCTGACCGTCGCGGATGTAATCAAGCATCAAGGGGGCTCCGGGGATGAGCGTCGAGCCAGTGGCCGAGCGCTTCGATTGTCAGATTGTGTGCTTGCAGCGCGCCGAAACCCGGCAACGCGGCATCACGAAAATAGAGGTCATAACGACCGGGGGCGACCGCCAGCAACGTCGCCGGGGCGATGTGGGCCGCCGCGCACGATCGCTGGCAGCCGGACAGATGAATGCTCAAAGCCTGGCCCCGGCGTTGCAGCAGATCCGCCAACTGGCGGGCGTCGCCCTTGGTGTCAGCCAGGCCTTTGCCACAGCCACTGGAGCCGGTGCAGGCGATGAGTTGCGCCAGGGAGTGATCGAGCGAACACAACAGGCCCAGCGCGTCGAGCTGGGTCAACACGGCATCCGCATTTTCGCGGCGCACGTTGGGCAGCAACAGGCTTTGCCAGGGAGTGAAGCGAAGATTGCCGTCGCCCTTCTCCCGCGCCAACTGCGCCGCGCCGCGCAGCATGACCGTATCAAGCCGGCCGAGGGGCGCCGCCGCGCCGACATAGACCCGTTCGTCGTGCTGGGAATGAATACCGATGTGCAGGCCGCCGGGCGACGCACTCCGCCGCCAGTCAAGGCAAGGTTGCAGCGGCACGCGGCCGGCTAACCGGGTCATGAATTCATCCACGGCACATTCAGCCAGCAGTTGGCGCATGCGGTTCTGGTCCGGGCGGGCCAGTTCGAGAAACAGCTCCAGCACCGCGACCACCAGGGCATGCCCTTGGGCCAGGGGCACCTTGCCCGCCGGTGTGTCCAATGGCGAACCGGCCAAGCCAAAGGCAAGCCAGGGCTCGCCGTGCTGGACAAGCGCCGATAGCCACAGGTCATGGTGATGCTCGAGCATCGCCAAGGCTTCGCCACCGTCCAACTGCACGGCGAACTTGGCCGAGAGTTCGTGGAAGCGCTCATGGGTTTGCAGGGTGAAGAGGATCTGCGCGGCCAGCGGACGGGTGTCGAACAGCATCTGCCGGTCGAGCCCCGCCGAGGGGCTGAGCATCAGGTTGCGCACGTCATCGCCGGCCGCCTCGCGCGGGCCAAGCCCGGCGGCCAGCAACGGCTCGATCAACGCATCCGGCTCAGGGCCGATACCGCGGATCTGCAAGTTGCCGCGGTTGGTGGCCTCGATCACGCCCCCGGCGAACTGCTCGGCTACCCACGCGACGGTTTCGGCCTGATCCGCGTGGATGACGCCGCCATCGAGCTTGATTCGGCAGATTCCTCCGTCCAGTGCCTGGACGACACGCAGCAACCCCGGACAACCCGAGGGGCGAATGACGTTGGAAGATGGACGTTCGTTCAAGGCAGACCGGTAAATAGGAAACGCCGCAGCGGCGAAGGCCGCCATTATGCCTGCTTTGCTCGCGGTCATGAAAAGCTTGCCGGTCGGATTGCTGACAGCGAGCCCCGACTTCCGCACGCCTGTTATCCAAAACGGTGGGAGCGAGCCTGCTCGCGAACGCGGTCTGCCTGAACAGAAAATGTTGAGTGGACCGACGTCTTCGCGAGCAGGCTCGCTCCCACAGGGGATGGTTCACGTCAGACCCGTCGAGGCACGGTATGATGGCGACCCGGTTCGCGGCGGCAACAAGCCTGGCGATCAACCCATTTATTCGAGGAACAGAGATGACCCCCTGGCTGACCGTAGTGGGCATCGGTGAAGAGGGCTTCAAGGGCCTGGGCCGAACGGCTCGCCATGCATTGCTGCGGGCGTCGCGGATACTGGGCAGCGCCCGTCAGTTGGAACTGCTGCCGCTGTGTATCCGCGGCGAGCGGGAGCTGTGGCCCAGCCCGTTCTCCCTGGAACCGCTGCTGGCTCGACGGGGCGAGCCGGTGTGCGTGCTGGCCAGTGGTGATCCGATGTTCTATGGCGTCGGCGCCAGCCTGGCGAAACAGCTGCCGGCCGAGGAAATGCAGGTCGTCCCCGCGCCGTCCTCCTGCTCACTGGCGGCGGCGCGCATGGGCTGGCCGTTGCAGGACGCGGTCACGCTGTCGCTGGTGGCCCGCCCCCTGGCAGCGCTCAATGCGCACTTGTCCAGTGGCGTCAGGCTGTTGCTGCTGAGTAACGACCGCCACAGCCCCAGCGCCGTGGCGATGCTGCTGCGCGAGCGCGGATTCGGCCCGAGCGCCATGACCGTGCTGGAGCACTTGGGCGGTGCGGCAGAACGACGGATTGACGGTTGCGCTGCGCACTGGTCCGATGAGGCGGTCGCCGATCTGAACCTGATCGCCATCGAATGCCGGGCCGATCCGTCGACGCAGCGCCTGTCACGCCTGGCCGGCCTGCCGGACAGCGCTTTCGAGCATGACGGCCAGCTGACCAAGCGCGACGTGCGTGCCGTCACCCTGGCTCGCCTCGCCCCAACTCCCGGCGAGTTGCTCTGGGACGTCGGCGCCGGCAGCGGCTCGATCGGCATCGAATGGATGCGCGCCCACCCCAGTTGTCGAGCCCTGGCCATCGAAGCCGACGAAGGCCGCCAAGCCTTGATCGAACGCAACCGCGACACCCTTGGCGTGCCCGGCCTCCAATTGATTCGCGGCAGCGCCCCGCAGGCGCTGGAGAACCTGGAGCGTCCGGACGCGGTGTTCATCGGTGGCGGCGTCACCCGCGAAGGCGTGCTTGATGCCTGTTGGGCCCGGCTCAAGCCTGGCGGTCGGCTCGTCGCCAATGCCGTGGCCCTGCAAAGCGAGATGACACTGATGAGCTGGCGCGAACGCCACGGCGGTGAGCTGACCCGCATCCATGTCGCCCAGGCCCAGCCTTTGGGAGCATTCGATACCTGGCGTCAAGCCTTGCCAATCACCTTGCTGGACCTGACGAAACCTCTCGATGCGTGACGAAACCGCCGAGCAACCCGCCCCCCTGCGCAGCGGCCTGACCACCGGCAGCTGCGCCACGGCCACCAGCCTGGCGGCGGCGCGACTGCTGCTGTGCGGCACCGAGGCCGATGCCGTGGAAATCGTCCTGCCCAAGGGCAAGCAGGTGCAGATGCGCCTGGAGTTCTGCCGGCTGACCGAACAAGGTGCCGAGGCCGGAACGATCAAGGACGCTGGTGATGACCCGGACGTGACTCATGGCGCGCTGTTGTTTTCCCAGGTGCGCCTGATTGCCGAACCTGGCGTGCGTTTTGTTGCCGGTCGTGGCGTCGGCACGGTGACGCGACCGGGACTGGTCCTGGCTGTCGGTGAGCCAGCAATCAACCCGGTGCCGCGCAAAATGATCAACGATCACCTGGGTCGCCTGGCCGAGGAAAGTGGTTATGCCGGGGGGTTCGAAGTCACAGTCAATGTCGAGGGCGGCGAAGCCCTGGCGCTGAAAACCATGAATCCGCGACTCGGCATCCTCGGCGGTCTGTCGATCCTCGGCACCAGCGGCATCGTCCGGCCGTTTTCCTGCGCAGCCTACATAGCGTCGATCCATCAGGGCATCGACGTGGCGAAAACCAACGGCTACCTGCACATCGCTGCGTGCACCGGCAATGCCAGCGAAGACACCATGCGCCGGGTCTACAACCTGCCGGAAATCGCCCTGATCGAAATGGGCGACTTTGTCGGCGCCGTGCTCAAGCATGTGCGCAAGGTGCCGGTGGAAAAGCTCAGTCTTTGCGGCGGCTTCGGCAAGATCAGCAAACTCGCCGCCGGACATATGGACCTGCACAGCCGCCATTCAAGCATCGACCTGCCACAACTGGCCAAATGGGCGGCGGCAATCGGTGCCGATGAGAAGTTGCAGCACGACATTCGTCAAGCCAACACCAGCCAGCAAGCCCTCGCGATGGCCAGCGCCGTCGGCATCGCCCTCGGTGATGCCGTGTGCGAGCACGCCCTGGCCTTCGCTCGCAGCGTGGTCCCGGCCCAGGTCCAGGTCGAAGTCTTCGCCATCGACCGTCAGGGCGCAATCGTCGGCCACGCTGGAGCCTTTAAATGAAACGCATCCTGCTCCTCGGTGGCGTCACCGAGGCCCTGGCCATCGCTCGCACGCTCGGCCCCGAGCACATCTACAGCTTGGCGGGCATCGGTCGCGTCCCCACCGACCTGACCTGCCAGGTACGTGTCGGCGGCTACGGCGGCGCCGAAGGCCTGGCGCAATTCATTCGCGCCGAGGGCATCGACCTGCTATTGGACGCAACCCACCCCTACGCCGCGCAAATCAGCTACAACGCCGCCCGTGCCGCCCGCGCCTGCGCCATCCCCTGCTGGGCCCTGCGCCGTCCGGCCTGGCGCCCACGGGCCGGCGATGACTGGCGCGAAGTGGCCGACTGGGCCGAACTGATCCAGGCCTTGCAGCCTTTTCGCCGCCCCTTGTTCACGCTCGGCCGGGAGCCGCTGCAGCATCTGCATGAAATCCCCGCCGAACAGTTCTGGACGCTGCGAGCACTGGACGTTTACCCCGGCAACGGACGCTGCGAAGTCATCGGCGCCCGTGGGCCGTTTCACATTGACGGTGAACGCGAACTGTTCGAACGGCGACGAATCGATGTGCTGGTCAGCAAGAACAGCGGCAGCACGGCCACCGAGCCGAAGCTGGAGGTGGCCCGGGAGCGGGGGGTGCCGGTGCTGGTGTTGAAGCGGCCGGTGTTGGCGGGGGTGGATCGGGAGTTTTGGACGCTTGAAGCAACACTTGAGGCGTTGGCGCTTCCGAACGGATGAGACAAGATCGCTGCCTTGCATGAACAGTAACCTATTTGTTACCTTCAGGGCCGCGCATGATCAAACTCGAAGAATATTTGCAAGACAACGACACTAGCCCTTTCAAGCGTTGGTTTTCCAGCCTGGACGCCCAAGCGGCCTTCAAGGTCTCTAACGCATTGATGCGCCTGGAGCTGGGCAACACGTCAAATATCAAGTGGTTCGACGGATTGGGCGAGTTCCGTATCAACTGGGGTCCAGGTTATCGGATTTACCTGATCCAAGAAGGAAAGCGCCTGATCATCCTGTTTGGCGGGGGTGACAAGTCCAGTCAGAAAAAAGACGTCAAGCAGGCGAAAACGCTTGTTGCCGAATTCCAGGTCCGAAAAAAAGCAGAAAGGCACACGAGGTAACGCAATGGCTCTCACACGCAGCTACAAACATACAATTGCCGAACGCGCCCAGCGAGATCCTGAGTTTGCCCAGATCCTGCTGGACGAGGCCGCAACCTTGTTTTTAAACGGAGAACCCGAGATGGCGAGGATGATTCTTCGCGATCTTGTTAACGCCACCGTGGGATTCGAAGAACTGGCAAAGGAAACGTCCAGACCCAGTAAAAGCCTGCACCGGATGCTTTCAGCCAAAGGTAATCCAAGCATGGATAACCTGGCCGCGATATTTGCGGTCATCCGTACCACTTTGGGAGTCGACATGCAGGTACATGCCGTACCGGCGCATTGAGACTGCCCGAACGGGAGGCATCGGGTGTGTCCCAAACCAGAAGCAAGACTACTTATTTAAAAAGCACCCATTTGAAAATCCATTGCTACTGTTAACACCAGCCCTGCGACCCTACACCGCACGTGGCCTTTTTACTTCTGGACACCGATCAGGCTAAATACCGCCACCTGATCGCCCAACCGAGCGGATTGCCCCATGTCCCGACAACGGCTTGCATTTGCCTGGATCGCCTGCTTCGCAGTGCTGTTCAACATGCTTGCCATGCCGCTTTCCAGCAGCGCCGGCGCGACCGCCAGTACGCCAGCGGAACAAATGCTGTG
Source organism: Pseudomonas sp. R3-56 (assembly GCF_051132075.1). Classification (NCBI taxonomy): domain Bacteria; kingdom Pseudomonadati; phylum Pseudomonadota; class Gammaproteobacteria; order Pseudomonadales; family Pseudomonadaceae; genus Pseudomonas; species Pseudomonas sp. R3-56. The sequence goes on from NZ_CP071657.1 coordinate 5,462,715, forward strand.
GGGCAGTTTCTGCTCATCCAGCGGCACGAAGATGCTGGCGGTTTCCCTCGGCAAGCTGGAACAAGGCACGCCACAAAAAGACAATCACTCGACGATGCAGCATTGCTGGTGCTGCTCAGGCCCGGCGCCGCTGATGGCGCTCGCCGGGCACGCCCCGCAGTTGTATCTGGACGCACAACGGGCCGATCGCGGTACGGCCCACGCAAAGCTCGACAGCCCGACCCCGCGCCAGCAATGGCCCAGCCTCAACCCCCGTGCTTCGCCTCTGGCCTGATTCTTCCCGCATGAAACTGCGTCCTGAATCGTTCCGGAGAATTGCCATGTTGAACCGACTCATCCTGCTGGCGGCCCTGCTGCTCCCGGTTGGCTTCGCCCAGGCCCACCAGTACAAGGCCGCCGAGCTTGAGATCGCCCATCCGTGGTCCCAGGAGTTGCCGCCCAACGCGCCAACCGTGGCCGCGTACTTCGTGATTCACAACGGCGGCGCCACCGCCGACAAACTGCTCGGCGTCGACTCGCCGATTGCCGGCAAGGCCGAGCTCCATGAACATGTGATGCAAAACGACCTGATGAAAATGCAACCGGTGCCCGTCGTCGCCATCGCCCCCGGTGCGACCGTCACCTTCGCGCCGATGGCCTATCACGTGATGTTGCTGGACCTGAAGGACCGCAGCCTGCTCAGCGACGGCAAACGTTTCCCCATGACCCTGCATTTCGAAAAGGCTGGGGACGTGACGGTGAATGTCGCGGTGCAGAAAAAAGCACCCGACGGCACCAAGACACACCAGCACGCCCAGTAGACGTAGCCGCCTATGCAACCTCGTCGCGCCAGCCCGTCCAGGCACCGCCGTCAGCCCATGAGCCTGACACGCGGCAGCTGGATCAGCCTGTTCGCCATGCTGATGATCTTTATCGGACCACTGGTTTCCCAGTCGATGCCGATGGATCAGCGCATGTCCATGCCTGTGTCCGTGAGCATGGAAATGGAGATGAGCATGGACATGCCGGTGCATGAAGCGCCGGCGGCCGAGCACTGCGCGCCCCAGAGCGAACACCACGCGTTATGGGAAAAATGCGGTTATTGCAGCCTGCTGTTCAACTGCCCGGCGCTGCCTGGCGGCCACACATTCGCCGTCTTCGACACCCCTCCCAGCCACACCTACACCAGCCCTTCCCCGCGCCTGGGTCATGCCCGGCCGGCGTTCTTTCCCGGCGCCCGCACCCGCGCACCGCCACTCGACGCGTAAGCCCGCACCTGCTCACCCGGTCGCAAAGGACAGCCCAACGCTGCCCTGGACACGGATGAGTGCCTGACATCTGGGCCGAAGCAAACATAAAACCCGTGGGAGCGAGCCTGCTCGCGAAAGCTTTCGCGAGCAGGCTCGCTCCCACAGAGGTTGCATCGCTCAGCCGATATTTGAAGAACCGAATTTGCCCTGCGGAGCGCTTTGCAATGAGCCAACCGAAACCCAATTTCTACAACCTGGCCTGGCGCTGGCATTTTTATGCCGGGCTGTTCGTGGCGCCGTTCATGGTGATGCTGGCCCTGACCGGGATCATCTACCTGTTCAAGCCGCAACTCGATCCGTTGATGTACGGCAACCTGCTGAACGTACCGGCCGGGCATCACAGCCTGGCGGCGGACGACCTGCTCAAGCAGGTCCGCCAGGCCTACCCAGGAGGCCAGGTCAAACAGTACCTGCCGCCGATCAACGCCGAGCGCAGCGCGCAATTCGTGGTGATCGACAAGGGTCGGGAGCTGAATGTGTTCATCGACCCGTACCACGGCGACGTGCTCGGCGAGCAGGACGCGAAAGACAACCTGCAAGCCATGGCCCGGGCGATTCACGGTGAATTGCTGATCGGCACCGTCGGTGACCGGCTGGTGGAAATGGCTGCCGGCTGGGGCGTGGTGCTGGTGGTTTCCGGAATGTACCTGTGGTGGCCGCGCGGGCAATCCTCGGCCGGCGTGCTGTGGCCGCGCTGGAGTGCTCGCGGTCGGGTGTTCTGGCGCGACTTGCACATCGTTGTCGGTTTCTGGGGCGCGGCGTTCCTGTTGGTGATGCTGCTCAGCGGCATGACCTGGACCGGCTTCTGGGGCAAGCAGTACGCGGACCTGTGGAACCGCTTCCCGGCGGCGATGTGGAACGACGTACCGAAGTCCGACATCGAGGCCGGCAGCCTCAACAATGCCCATCGCCAGACCGTGCCCTGGGCGGTGGAGAACACACCAATGCCGACGTCCGGCGACCACGCCGAGCACATGGCCCACGGCGGCATGCACGAAGGCCCCGCCGCACCCACCGTCAGCCTGCAAGCGGTGCAGGACATCGCCACCGGGCGCAAGGTCGAGCCCGGATACAGCATCACCCTGCCAACGACCGCCTCGGGCGTATTCACCATCGCCGTGTTCGCCGATGACCCGCGCAACGACGCGACCCTGCACGTCGACCAGTACACAGGAAAAGTCCTGGCCGATGTGCGCTGGGAGCACTACAACCTCGTTGCCCGCGCCACTGAAACCGGGGTGATGCTGCACGAAGGCAAGATGTTCGGTCCGGTGAACCAGATCATCGTCCTGCTGATCTGCCTGATGATCCTGCTCAGCGCCGTGAGCGGAATGGTGATCTGGTGGAAACGCCGGCCCCAGGGCAAGTTCGGCGTGCCGCCACTGCGCCACGACCTGCCGACGTGGAAGACCGGTGTGTTCATCATGTTGGCCCTGGCGGTGGTGTTCCCGTTGGTGGGGGCGTCGCTGGTGGTGGTGTGGCTGTTGGACCGGCTTGTTACCCGGTTCAATCGCCAGCCTGAGGCCGCTTCATCTTCAAGCTGAGAATTGCGCGTTAACGGAAAGCGGCGCGAAACCTCTACAATCGCGGCGCTCTCCGGCTGTAACCACAGCCAAACCGTGGGAGCGAGCCTGCTCGCGAAAGCGCTGAATCAGCCAACAGTGATGTGACTGACCTATCGCCTTCGCGAGCAGGCTCGCTCCCACAGGGTTGGGTGTCGATCCGATAATCTGAGTAAATGCATGACCTCGCTAACCCTCTCCCACCTCGCCTGGACCCCGCAGGGCCATGGCCACTGCCATCACCAGTTCCAACTGCGTGATGCCACGTTGCAGGTGGCGGCCGGGGAATTTGTCGGGTTGATCGGGCCCAACGGCAGCGGCAAGACCAGCCTGTTGCGCTGCGCCTACCGCTTCAGCCGGCCAGAAAGCGGCGAGGTCAGACTCGAACACCACAACGTCTGGAAACAGCCCTCGCGCTGGTGCGCCCAACGCATCGCCGTGGTGCTGCAAGAGTTTCCCGACGCCTTCGGCCTGACGGTGGATGAGGTGGTCGCGATGGGGCGCACGCCGCACAAGGGTCTGTTCGATGGTGACAATCAGGAAGATCGCCGACTGGTGCTCCAGGCATTGGAGTCGGCCGGGCTTGCAGGCTTTGGCGACCATGCATTCGCCACGCTCTCGGGCGGTGAGAAGCAACGGGTGATCCTCGCACGCGCCCTGGCCCAGCAGCCGCAGTTGCTGATCCTCGACGAACCGACCAATCACCTCGACCCGCGCTATCAATTGCAGTTGCTGCAACTGATCAAGGGCCTGGGCATCGGCACCCTCGCCAGCATTCATGACCTGAACCTTGCCGCCGCGTTCTGCGACCGCCTGTACGTGATCGAACACGGGCGCATCGTCGCCAGCGGCACGCCCAGGGACGTCCTCACTGTAGACCTGTTGCGCGAAGTGTTCGGCGTCGCGGCCCTGGTGGACGAACACCCGCTGGCCGGCTACCCACGAATCACCTGGATAACCCAACCATGATCCTGCGTCCCCTGCTGTTGCTTCCGTTATTGCTGGCAAGTTTGCATGTCCAGGCCGAGGCCAGCCGCTACCCGCTGACGATCCAGAGCTGCAACCGCCAGGTGGTGTTCAACGAGGCCCCTCGGCACGCCGTCAGCCATGACATCAACATGACCCAGATGATGCTGGCCCTGGGGCTAAAGCCACGCATGGTTGGCTACAGCGGCATCAGCGGCTGGAAATCGGTGACGCCGGACATGGCCAGGATCCTCGATGGCCTGCCGGAACTGGCCGCCAAATATCCCTCGGTGGAAACCCTGCTCGACGCCAACGTCGATTTCTTCTTCGCCGGTTGGGACTATGGCATGCGCGTCGGCGGCGACCTGACTCCACAGACCCTGCAACCGCTGGGCATCAACGTCTACGAACTGACCGAGTCCTGCGCGTTCGTGATGAAACGTCCGGCGGCCTCGCTGGAGGACACCTACAACGACCTGCGCAACCTTGGAAAAATCTTCGACGTGCAGGATCGCGCCAACGCGCTGATCGCCACGATGCAGGCCCAGGTGGCCGAAGTGCGCAAGCACCTGCCAACCCGACAACCGCGGGTGTTCCTGTATGACAGCGGCGAAGACCGGGCCATGACCTCCGGCCGCCTGGGCATGCCCCAGGCCCTGATCGACGCGGCCGGTGGACGCAACATTCTGGATGACGTGGACGCCAGTTGGACCCGCGTCAACTGGGAGAACGTGGTGGAGCGCAATCCCCAGGTCATCGTGATCGTCGATTATGGCGAAGTCAGCGCCGAGCAGAAACAGCAATTCCTGTTGAGCAACCCGGCCCTGCAATCAGTCGATGCGATCAAGCACCGGCGCTTCGTCGTGATCCCTTACGTACAGGCCACGCCAGGTATCGATAACGTGCTGGCGGTGCAAACCCTGGCGCAGAGTTTCCACAGCCAATGAACAATCGTCGCTATGGTGCACTGCTGCTACTGCTCGGCGCGCTGCTGCTGGTGTCGTGCGTGGTGTCGCTGGGTTTCGGGCCGGCGCGGGTACCGGTGGCCGTGGTCTGGGATCTGCTGCTGCACAAGGCCTTCGGTGTCGGCGAGGTGCATTGGACAGCCGGCCAGGAGCATATCGTCTGGCTGATCCGCGTCCCGCGCCTGCTGCTCGGGGCGCTGGTAGGCGCAGGCTTGGCGTTGATCGGCGCGGTGCTGCAAGCGGTGACACGCAACCCGCTGGCCGATCCGCACCTGCTTGGCGTCACCTCCGGCGCCACCCTCGGGGCGGTCATCGTGGTGTTGCATGTCGGCGAGATCATCGGCTTGCTGACCCTGCCACTGGCCGCCTTCATCGGCGCGCTGTTGAGTATGTTGCTAGTGCTGGCCATCGCTGCCCGCCAGGGCCGCCTGGAGAGCGATCGCCTGCTGCTCTGCGGCGTAGCGGTGTCGTTCGTGATGATGGCGGCGGCCAACCTGCTGCTGTTCCTCGGTGACCATCGCGCCAGTTCGGCGGTGATGTTCTGGATGCTCGGCGGCCTGGGCCTGGCACGCTGGGAACTGCTCGCGGTGCCAGCCGCCAGTGTATTGCTGGGGCTGGTGTTGCTGCTGGGCATGGCCCGGCCGTTGAACGCGCTGATGGCCGGGGAGCAGACCGCCGTAACCCTGGGGCTGAACGCGGCAAAGGTGCGATTATGGATCTTCCTGATTGCGTCGCTGATGACCGGCGTACTGGTGTCCATCAGCGGCTCGATCGGTTTTGTCGGGCTGATGGTGCCCCACATCGCGCGACGCCTGGTGGGCGCCGAGCATCGTCGGCTGCTGCCGGCCTGCGTGCTGCTGGGCAGCCTGTTCCTGGTATGGGTGGACGTGGCGGCTCGCACGCTGATCGCGCCGGAGGATTTGCCGATCGGGGTCGCTACAGCCGCTATCGGTGGGCTGTTCTTTATTGGTCTGATGCGCCGTCGCTGAAAAGATGCTTCTTCTTGTACACGCCGAATAGCTCGGTACCAAGGCCGCCATTTCGAAAATGCTCCAGCTCCGCTCGAACCATATCAATGACCAACGCCCGGTCCTCGGCCTTTGCAAGATTAAAATTTCCACTGTAGGCGAGATTGACCATTCGCCAGAGGAAGCAGTTGGTACGGTAAACATCTACCGGCTTGAGCCAACGTTCGAGGAGCGCGGTAATTTCCTCACTTCGAATACCCTCGAAGCACCCGATCGAGTGGTCCTTGTCTGGAATTACAGCATCGACAACCTGGGTATCGGCGTTCAGCCGGTAGCGTGCCGGCAATGCCGAGAACGCGGCATCAGCCGCAATTATTGCCTCAGGCCACAAGCGATTGCCATTGCGCCCCACGGCCTCACCCACACTCCAGAACTCGCCATCGTTTTTCAAACTGTGGGAGATAAAGAGCATCACTTTTTCCAGCTCGATCAAATGGTGCAATGCCGAGACGCAGATAATAACGTCCCACTGCTCACCGGTAGGCACCAGGTTATTCGCATCGGCCACGATCAGATCGAGGCCGACCCCTGAAGAAAACTGCTTCGCCGCGATGTGAAGCAGGTCTTCATTGATATCCAGCAGTGACCATTCCACGCCTTCCGGAACAGCCGCCGACAGACCAGCTTCTATCCGCGCGGCACCACTGCAGATCGACAGGACTTTTATTGCACCGTGATCACTGACTTTCCGACGTAGCCTTGCTTGAAAGTCGGGCGGCGTTTGCGGGACGTTCGCCCTCAGCATACGAGTGGCATAGGAGTAGGCGACCTCTCCTTCAAACGGCTCCGGAATCACCATCTCGGACCGGGCATCCTGCCCTTGCGCCGGAGCCAGTCCATTCAATCGGCGAACGTTGCGAGCAACGCCCATGGCCGCTTCACTCTGTCGCTCCTGAACGTTCGAGTAAAACTCGTTCCGGTAGACGCTACTGAAGTGTGCTATCTCGTTTTTCACGCGCATCTGATGGTGTGTTTTCGCCAGGAGAAGCTTCATCACTCCTTCCCTGGCAACGCACAAGTCAGCTATCGCCAACCAGTCGGCTGTAGGGTCATTTTTGGCCCCTGGCCCGCACGTTACCAAGAGACGGCCACGCTTCCCCGCCAACCAAGCCAGATCCAGATCGACCAACCGCCATTCCGACGGCGTAGATCCTCCGCAAATATGAAAGATCCCGAGTGGAAATTCGGTTTGACCTGGATCATCGACAAAAACAACTGAACACGTGAGCCCGTCGACACTGATGCCTGGCAGCGCTGCCGAAAAACGAATGTAGAGTCTGGAATCGGAAAACACATCCAGCTGGCTACTTCGCAGATGTTCCCCGGCGGTGAGAATCAGCGAATATCTCGCTTCTCGCAAATGCGTCACGTGCATCCATTGCGGATGCCCGACCGGTTTGACTTCAGGCAACACGGCGAATGCTGCCGTCTCGTCGAGAAGAAAATAGCTTGCAGCGCCAGAGTCATTCAAACGGCTTTTCTCACTTCGCAATGGCAGAAGAGTCAGCATAGTCGGGCGGGCGATAATTTCACCTTGGCTCAACCTCATCCGCGCCCCAATGCGGAGCGCCATCCTGCACCAGCATCAGCGATGTGGTCGCTGATGGTGCATCGTCACTTCCCTCTCTCGCCGTCGACCCCGCATTTCAAAGCTTTTCCCCGACCGGGCACACCCCTTGCAAAAGCGCTTTCAGCGTTTGCATCTGCCATCCAGAAAAACATAAAGACCACGGAGATCGCACAATGAAGCGTCGTAGCTTGATCAAGGCTTTTACACTCTCGGCAAGCATTGCCGCGATGGGCATGGCCTGGACCGTCCAGGCCGCCGAGACCATCAAGGTCGGCATCCTGCATTCGTTGTCCGGGACCATGGCGATCTCCGAAACGTCCCTCAAGGACATGGCGTTGATGACCATTGACGAGATCAACGCCAAGGGTGGCGTGAACGGCAAGAAGCTTGAAGCGGTGGTCGTGGACCCGGCATCGAACTGGCCGCTGTTCGCTGAAAAGGGCCGCCAGTTGCTGACCCAGGACAAGGTCGCCGTGGTGTTCGGCTGCTGGACCTCGGTGTCGCGCAAATCCGTGTTGCCGGTATTCGAAGAACTCAACGGCCTGCTGTTCTATCCGGTGCAGTACGAAGGCGAAGAGATGTCGCCGAACGTTTTCTACACCGGCGCCGCGCCAAACCAACAGGCGATCCCGGCGGTGGAATACCTGATGAGCGAAGAAGGCGGCAGCGCCAAGCGCTACTTCCTGCTCGGCACCGACTACGTCTATCCGCGCACCACCAACAAGATCCTGCGTTCGTTCCTGCATTCCAAAGGCGTGGCGGACAAGGATATCGAAGAGGTCTACACCCCGTTCGGCCACAGCGATTACCAGACCATCGTCGCCAACATCAAGAAATTCTCTGCCGGCGGCAAGACTGCCGTCATCTCCACGGTCAATGGCGATTCCAACGTACCGTTTTATAAAGAGCTGGCGAACCAGGGCTTGAAAGCCACCGATGTACCGGTCGTGGCCTTCTCGGTGGGCGAAGAGGAACTGCGCGGCATCGACACCAAACCGCTGGTGGGTAACCTGGCGGCGTGGAACTACTTCGAATCCGTGGATAACCCGGCGAACAAGAAGTTCGTCGATTCGTGGAAAGCCTACGCCAAGGCCAAGAACCTGCCGGGCGCCGACAAAGCGGTAACCAACGACCCGATGGAAGCCACCTACGTCGGCATCCACATGTGGGCGCAAGCGGTGGAAAAAGCCAAGTCCACCGATGTCGACAAAGTCCGCGAAGCCCTGGCCGGCCAGACCTTCGCCGCGCCGTCGGGCTACACCCTGACCATGGACAAGACCAACCACCACCTGCACAAGCCGGTGATGATCGGCGAGATCCAGGCCGACGGTCAGTTCAACGTGGTCTGGCAGACCGAAGGTCCGATCCGCGCGCAACCGTGGAGCCCGTTCATCGCCGGCAACGACAAGAAGCCTGACTATGCGGTGAAGAGCAACTGAGCCCATGGGTGTCGGTCCGAGCACGACGCTCAGGGCCGACACAACTCCCTGTGGGAGCGAGCTTGCTCCGGGCGGCGATCCGACGATAGCGGACTCAATTCAATATTGATGAAACTGAACCACCGCCATCGCGAGCAAGCTCGCTCCCACATTGTCCGCGTAAGGCGACTCGCTATGCCCACCGCCCTTTACCGCCTCATCCTCGCCTTGGCATTGCTGCTGCCATTGACGACCCACGCCGACGAAGCCGAAGACTTCGTCGCCGCCAACCCGACCCAGCAGGCCAAGCTCCTGGAAGCCTGGGCCGCGCAGCCCGACCCGGCACGCGTCGAATTGATCAATGCCCTGCAGCAAGGCCAATTGACCATCGACGGCCAGCCAAAGACCCTGCGCCTGAACAACCGTTTGCGAGGGCTGATCGAAACCGCTCTCGCCAGCCACCAGCTACTCGCCGTGGACGCCCGCGTACGCCTGGCTGCCGCGCAGCAATTGCAAAAAAGTGCCCGCCCCGCGCAACTGGCGTTCCTTGACCGGCAACTGGCCGGCGAGCAGGACGAAGACGTGCATGCCGCCCTGAGCCTGGCCCTGGCGAACCTGCAACTGGTGGATGCCAATCCTGCCGTGCGCCTGGCCGCCGTCCGCCTGTTGGGGGAAACCGGCGACCCGCTGGCCCGCACCCGCCTGGAAGCCCTGCTCGAACCCGGCGTCGAAACCGATGCCGCCGTGCGCACCGCCGCCGAAACGAGCCTCGGCCAGGTCAAGCGCAAACTGCTTATCGGCGAGTTGCTGGGCCAGGCCTTCAGCGGCATGTCCCTGGGCTCGATCCTGCTGCTCGCCGCCCTCGGCCTGGCAATCACCTTCGGCCTGCTCGGGGTGATCAACATGGCCCACGGCGAGATGCTGATGCTCGGCGCCTACTCCACGTATGTGGTGCAGATGCTGTTCCAGCGCTTCGCCCCGAACGCCATCGAGTTCTACCCGCTGATCGCCCTGCCGGTGGCGTTTTTCATCACCGCGGCCATCGGCATGGCCCTGGAGCGCACGGTGATCCGCCACCTCTACGGACGCCCGCTGGAAACCCTGCTCGCTACCTGGGGCATCAGCCTGATGCTGATTCAGCTGGTGCGCCTGGTGTTCGGCGCGCAGAACGTCGAAGTCGCCAACCCGGCCTGGCTCTCGGGTGGGATCCAGGTGCTGCCGAACCTGGTGCTGCCGTACAACCGCATCGTGATCATCGCCTTCGCGCTGTTCGTGGTGGTCCTGACCTGGCTGTTGCTGAACAAGACGCGCCTGGGCCTGAACGTGCGCGCCGTGACCCAGAACCGCAACATGGCCGCCTGCTGCGGCGTGCCCACCGGGCGGGTCGACATGCTCGCTTTCGGCCTTGGCTCGGGCATCGCCGGGCTCGGCGGCGTGGCTTTGAGCCAGATCGGCAACGTCGGCCCGGACCTGGGCCAGAGCTACATCATCGACTCGTTCCTGGTGGTTGTACTCGGCGGCGTCGGCCAACTGGCCGGCAGCGTGTTCGCCGCGTTCGGCCTGGGCATCGCCAACAAGATCCTCGAACCGCAGATCGGCGCCGTGCTCGGCAAGATCCTGATCCTTGCGCTGATCATTCTGTTCATCCAGAAGCGTCCGCAAGGTCTCTTCGCGCTTAAAGGACGGGTAATCGACTGATGAACCAGCCCCTGATGCTCACGGCCACACAAAAGGCCGGTCCCAAACTCACCGTTGCCGTCGGCGCGGTGATCCTCGCCGTGCTGCTGAGCCTGCCGTTGCTGTCGTTGCTGGCGGCGGACAATCCGCTGCACATCTCGGCCTACACGCTGACCCTGGTGGGCAAGATCCTCTGCTATGCCATCGTCGCCCTGGCGCTGGACCTGGTCTGGGGCTACGCCGGCCTGCTCTCCCTCGGCCACGGCCTGTTCTTCGCCCTGGGCGGCTACGCCATGGGCATGTACCTGATGCGCCAGGCCGCCGGTGACGGCCTTCCGGCATTCATGACGTTTTTGTCGTGGACCGAACTGCCCTGGTACTGGGCCGGGACCGACAGTTTCCTCTGGGCGCTGTGCCTGGTGGTGTTGGCACCGGGTTTGCTGGCACTGGTTTTCGGCTTCTTCGCGTTTCGCTCGCGGATCAAGGGCGTGTATTTCTCGATCATGACCCAGGCCCTTACCTTCGCCGGGATGCTGCTGTTTTTCCGCAACGAGACGGGTTTTGGCGGCAATAACGGCTTCACCAATTTCCGTTCGATCCTGGGCTTTGGCATCACCGAGCCGGGCACCCGCGCGGTGCTGTTTTTTGCCACGGTGCTGTTGCTGGTGGCGAGCCTGTTCATCGGTTGGCGCCTGGCCCGCAGCAAGTTCGGACGGGTGCTGACGGCCCTGCGCGATGCGGAAAACCGCCTGATGTTCTGCGGCTACGATCCCCGTGGTTTCAAGCTGTTCGTCTGGGTGTTGAGCGCAGTGTTGTGCGGCCTGGCGGGGGCGCTGTACGTGCCGCAGGTGGGCATCATCAACCCCAGCGAAATGTCGCCAACCAACTCAATCGAAGCTGCCGTGTGGGTGGCCCTTGGCGGGCGCGGCACGCTGATCGGACCGCTGCTGGGCGCTGGCGTGGTTAATGGCATGAAGAGCTGGTTCACCGTGGCGTTTCCTGAGTACTGGCTGTTCTTCCTCGGCGCGTTGTTCATTGTCGTGACGCTGTATCTGCCCAAGGGCGTGATCGGCTTGCTGAAGAAAAGGGGCGAATGATGCGAATCACACCCACGGCGGACTTCATGCTCGAACCGATTATCGAGCCCCCTGTCGATGCCAATCGGGACCAAGGCAGCAGCCGCGATGCGATCGGCCTCGGCCAAGCCGCTGGCGTGGGCCTGGACACCCGCCACGGCACCATCCTGACCCTGGAAGACATCAGCGTCAGCTTCGACGGCTTCAAGGCGCTCAACGATCTGAACCTGTACATCGGCGTCGGCGAATTGCGCTGCATCATCGGCCCCAACGGTGCCGGCAAGACCACCTTGATGGACGTCATTACCGGCAAGACCCGGCCCAGCCACGGCAAGGCCTGGTTTGGCGAAACCCTGGACCTGACCAGCATGAGCGAAGTGCAGATTGCCCAGGCCGGTATCGGCCGCAAGTTCCAGAAGCCGACGGTGTTCGAAGCCTTGAGCGTGTTCGAGAACCTGGAGCTGGCGCTCAAGACCGACAAATCGGTATGGGCCAGCCTGCGGGCGAAACTGACCGGCGAGCAACATGACCGTATCGGCGAAGTGCTCGAAACCATCCGCCTCACCGCCTCGGTCAATCGCGCCGCCGGGTTGCTGTCTCACGGGCAGAAGCAATTTCTCGAGATCGGCATGCTGCTGGTCCAGGACCCGCAGCTGCTGCTGCTCGACGAGCCGGTGGCGGGCATGACCGACGCCGAGACCGACTTCACCGCCGAGCTGTTCAAGTCCCTGGCCGGCAAACATTCGCTGATGGTGGTGGAACACGATATGGGCTTTGTCGGCGCGATCGCCGATCACGTCACCGTGCTGCACCAGGGCAGTGTGCTGGCCGAAGGGTCGCTGGAGCAGGTGCAGGCCGATGAGCGGGTGATCGAGGTGTATCTCGGTCGATGAGGCGATAGAAGTTGCTTTCCTGTGGGAGCGAGCCTGCTCGCGAAGCAACGGAACATTCAACATGAATATCGACTGACACATCGCTTTCGCGAGCAGGCTCGCTCCCACAAGGGGCATAAGGGGCATAAGGGGATTCAAACAATGCTGCAAGTCGACAAGCTGCACCAGTACTACGGCGGTAGCCACATCCTGCGGGGCCTGTCGTTCGACGTGAAGGTCGGCGAGGTGACGTGCCTGCTGGGCCGCAACGGTGTGGGCAAGACCACCCTGCTCAAATGCCTGATGGGCCTGCTGCCGGCCAAGGAAGGCGTGGTGAGTTGGGAAGGCAAGGCCATCACCGGCTTAAAGCCGCACCAGCGGGTACATGCCGGCATCGCCTATGTGCCCCAGGGCCGGGAAATTTTCGCTCGGCTGACGGTGGAAGAAAACCTGCTGATGGGCCTGTCGCGTTTTCCGGGTTCCGAGGCCAAGGAAGTACCGGCCTTCATCTATGAACTGTTCCCAGTGCTGCTACAGATGAAACAACGCCGCGGCGGTGACCTGTCTGGTGGCCAGCAACAGCAGCTCGCCATTGGCCGGGCCCTGGCCAGCCGTCCGCGCCTGCTGATTCTCGACGAGCCCACCGAAGGCATCCAGCCGTCGGTGATCAAGGAGATTGGCGTGGTGATCAGGAAACTCGCGGCCCGGGGCGACATGGCGATCTTGCTGGTGGAGCAGTTCTACGACTTCGCCGCCGAGCTGGCCGATCAGTACCTGGTGATGTCCCGGGGCGAAATTGTCCAGCAGGGTCGCGGCGAAAATATGGAGGCAGAGGGTGTGCGCGGGCTGGTAACGATCTAGTCTTGGCATCCCGACGATAATCAGAAAATCATGAATCTACCTGTATCGCCCTCCGCCCTGTTCACCCCCAGCTGGCATGCCGAGCTGGACTTGGGCTATGCCCGATTCGGCGACTGCACGCGTCCGGTCCAGCGTCGCCACAAAGGTCCACTGCGGGTGCAGAAACACCTGTACGCCGAAGGTCCCGAAGTTTGCCAGCACATCATCGTCCACCCGCCCGGCGGGATTGCCGGCGGTGATCGGCTGGACATCTCGGCTCACGTCGGCCACGGTGCCTGGGCGCAACTGACCAGCCCCGGCGCGGCCAAGTGGTACCGCGCGGCCGGCCCGGCGTACCAGCAACTGAAACTGAGCGTGGCTGGCGGTGCGACCCTGGAATGGCTGCCTCAGGAAACCATCGTCTTCAGCGCGGCCCAGGCCGAACTCAGCACCTGCATCGATCTGCAGGGCGACGCCCGGCTGTTCTACTGGGACATGGTTGCCCTCGGCCGACCGGCCAGCGGCGAACGCTTCGACCTCGGCCACTTTCAATCGCGGCTGGACATTCGCCGCGACGGCCAGTTGCTGTGGCATGAGCGCCAGCGCATTGTCGGCGGTGACGGCTTGCTCGATTCCCCCATCGGGCTGGGCGGTGATCCGGTGTTTGCGACGTTGCTGGTGACCGGCGAGATCGACAGCGAGCTGCTGGAGCGCTGCCGATCCCTCGGCCATGCCGTGCGCGGCGACCTGACCCAGTTGCCCGGCCTGGTCGTCGCCCGCTGCCTGACGAGCGAAGCGCTGCTGGCGCGCGGGTGGTTGATTGAATTGTGGCGCTTGCTCAGGCCCGCATTGCTCGGACGAGAAGCCATGCCACCGAGAATCTGGAGTACCTGAATTTGCTTTTACCTGTGGGAGCGAGCTTGCTCGCGATAGCGGTGTATCAGCCAACCATTATGTTGAATGTTCGATTGCCATCGCGAGCAAGCTCGCTCCCACAAGGGATCGGCGTTTACTGCGAAAAAATTATCTGCCCTTACTGGACTGCACATGGACCTGACCCCACGCGAAAAAGACAAGCTGCTGATCTTCACCGCCGGCCTCGTCGCCGAGCGGCGCCTGGCTCGTGGCCTGAAGCTCAACTATCCGGAAGCCATGGCCTACATTTCCGCCGCGCTGCTGGAAGGCGCTCGTGACGGCCAGACCGTGGCCGAGCTGATGCACTACGGCACAACGCTGCTGAGCCGCGAGCAGGTGATGGAAGGCATTCCGGAAATGATCCCCGAGATCCAGGTCGAGGCGACATTCCCCGACGGCACCAAACTGGTCACCGTCCACCAGCCCATCGCCTGAGGTCGCGGCATGACTTATTACATTCGTGACGCCCGCCCTGCCGACCTGCCGGCGATCCGTGACATCTACAACGATGCGGTCCTCAACACCACGGCGATCTGGAACGAACAGGCTGTGGACCTGGGCAATCGCCAGGCCTGGTTCAGCGCCCGGCAAACCCAGGGTTATCCGGTGCTGGTGATCAGCGACGCCGAAGATGACGTGCTCGGCTACGCTTCATTCGGCGACTGGCGGCCGTTCGACGGTTTCCGCCACACCGTGGAGCATTCGGTGTACGTACGCAGCGATCAACGTGGCAATGGGCTCGGCCCGTTGCTGATGAGTGCGCTGATCGAGCGCGCCAGGGCCTGCGGCAAACACGTGATGGTTGCGGCCATCGAGAGCGGCAACTCGGCGTCGATTCGCCTGCACGAGCGGGCCGGTTTTGCCATCACCGGGCAGATGCCCCAGGTGGGCACCAAGTTTGGTCGCTGGCTGGACCTGACCTTCATGCAGTTGGTCCTCAATCCCGGGGCGCTACCGCCCACCATCGACAAGGAGTGATACCGATGAACGCCGC
Organism: Pseudomonas sp. R3-56; assembly: GCF_051132075.1. Taxonomy (NCBI): domain Bacteria; kingdom Pseudomonadati; phylum Pseudomonadota; class Gammaproteobacteria; order Pseudomonadales; family Pseudomonadaceae; genus Pseudomonas; species Pseudomonas sp. R3-56. Next base: position 5,477,887 of record NZ_CP071657.1, read on the forward strand.
CCAGTTGCGCCGAGTCCACGCTGAAAGCTTCGCGCATTACCGCCAGGGCTTGATTGATCTGCTGCTCGACGCCGTGGGTTATGGCGCCAGCGTGGGGTTCATGGCTGACCTCGATGCCGTCCAGGCCCGCGCCTATTTCGACGAGGTCCAGGCCAGCCTCAACCAGGGCCATCTGCTGCTGTGGGTGGTGGTCAAGGACGAGCAGGTGCAAGCCAGCGTCCAGCTCGCGCTGTGCCAGAAGGCCAACGGCCTCAACCGCGCCGAAGTGCAAAAGCTGCTGGTGCGCGGCGATGCCCGTCGCCGCGGCCTCGGCCAGCAGTTGATGAATGCCTTGGAGCTCGGTGCGCGCCAGCACCAGCGCGGCCTGCTGTACCTCGACACCGAGGCCGGTTCCGAAGCCGAGGCGTTCTACCGCGCCATGGGCTACACCCGCGTCGGCGAACTGCCCGACTACTGCCAGAGACCGGACGGGACCTACAGCCCGACCGCCATCTACTACAAGACTTTGGGGCAACCGCAATGATTCCAGGCCAGTACCAGGTCCAGCCCGGCGACATCGAACTCAACGTCGGCCGCGGTACCCTCAAGCTGAACGTCGCCAACAGCGGCGACCGGCCGATCCAGGTCGGCTCGCACTTTCATTTTTTCGAAACCAACGACGCCCTGGCCTTCGACCGCGCCGCCAGCCGAGGCATGCGCCTGAACATCCCGGCCGGCACGGCGGTGCGCTTCGAACCGGGCCAGAGCCGCGAGGTGGAACTGGTGGACCTGGCCGGGCACCGGCGGGTGTTCGGGTTCGCCGGGCGGGTCATGGGCGAATTGGACTGAAGCGCCTCTGTGGCGAGGGAGCTTGCTCCCGCTGGGCTGCGCAGCAGCCCCAAAAACCCAGGGCCGCTGCGCGCTGGAGCGCCAGCCCGGCCCAGCGGGAGCAAGCTCCCTCGCCACAATGGACTGCATACGACTTAAGAACCTCAAGGCGAGCACATGAAGATTTCGAGACAAGCCTACGCCGACATGTTCGGCCCCACTGTCGGCGACAAGGTTCGCCTGGCCGATACCGAGTTGTGGATCGAAGTGGAAAAGGACTTCACCACGTACGGTGAAGAAGTGAAGTTCGGCGGCGGCAAGGTGATTCGCAATGGCATGGGCCAGAGCCAACTGCTGGCCGCCGAGGTGGTCGACACGTTGATCACCAACGCACTGATCATTGACCACTGGGGCATCGTCAAGGCCGATGTCGGCCTCAAGGACGGGCGCATCGCGGCGATCGGCAAGGCCGGCAACCCGGACATCCAGCCCGACGTGACCATCGCCATCGGCGCGAGCACTGAGGTGATCGCCGGCGAAGGCATGATCCTCACCGCCGGCGGCATCGACACCCACATCCACTTCATCTGCCCGCAGCAGATCGAAGAAGCGCTGATGAGCGGTGTCACCACGATGATCGGCGGCGGCACGGGCCCGGCTACCGGGACCAACGCCACCACCTGCACCTCCGGGCCGTGGCACCTGGCGCGCATGCTCCAGGCCGCCGACGCGTTCCCGATGAACATCGGTTTCACCGGCAAGGGCAACGCCAGCCTGCCGGAGCCGCTGATCGAGCAGGTCAAGGCCGGGGCCATCGGCCTGAAACTGCATGAAGACTGGGGCACCACGCCGGCGGCCATCGACAACTGCCTGAGCGTGGCCGACCAGTACGATGTGCAGGTGGCGATCCACACCGACACCCTCAACGAATCCGGCTTCGTCGAAACCACCCTGGCGGCGTTCAAGGGCCGCACCATCCACACCTACCACACCGAAGGGGCCGGTGGCGGTCATGCGCCGGACATCATCAAGGCCTGCGGTTTTCCTAACGTGTTGCCCAGCTCCACCAACCCGACCCGGCCATTCACCCACAACACCATCGACGAGCATCTCGACATGCTGATGGTCTGCCACCACCTGGACCCGAGCATCGCCGAAGACGTGGCCTTCGCCGAAAGCCGCATCCGCCGTGAAACCATCGCTGCCGAAGACATCCTCCATGACCTCGGCGCGTTCTCGATGATCAGCTCCGACAGCCAGGCCATGGGCCGCGTCGGCGAGGTCATCACCCGCACCTGGCAAACCGCCGACAAGATGAAAAAGCAGCGCGGCGCCCTGCCCGGCGATGGCGCCGGTAACGACAATTTCCGCATCAAGCGCTACATCGCCAAGTACACCATCAACCCGGCGATCACCCATGGCATCAGCCATGAGGTGGGCTCCATCGAAGTCGGCAAATGGGCCGACCTGGTGTTGTGGCGCCCGGCGTTCTTCGGCGTCAAACCGACTTTGATTCTCAAGGGCGGGGCGATTGCCGCCAGCCTGATGGGCGACGCCAACGCCTCGATTCCGACACCACAACCGGTGCACTACCGGCCGATGTTCGCCAGCTACGGCGGTTCACGACACGCCACCAGCCTGACCTTCATCAGCCAGGCCGCCGCCGAGGCGGGCCTGCCGGAGCAATTGGGCTTGAAGAAACGGATCGCCGTGGTGAAAGGTTGTCGCGATGTGCAGAAGACCGACCTGATCCACAACGACTACCTGCCGAGCATCGACGTCGACCCGCAAACCTATCAGGTCAAGGCCGATGGCGTGCTGTTGTGGTGTGAACCGGCGGACGTCCTGCCGATGGCGCAGCGGTATTTTCTGTTTTGAGTGGATAACTGGCCGAACGCAAACTCCGTGGCGAGGGAGCTTGCTCCCGCTGGGGTGCGAAGCGGCCCTCGCTTTTTGGCGGTTGCTACGCAACCGAGCGGGAGCAAGCTCCCTCGCCACAGGGTTTTATGTCCGGGCCTGCCTCATTCGACCAACCGCCCCAGCCGCTGCTTGAGCATGCGGTTTTCGCTGCGCAGCTGCTGCACCTCTTCCAGCAGGTCCAGCGCCAGGGCGACGCCTTCCCATTCCAGCTCCAACTCGCGGCGCAGCTTCGCTGCACGCCGGGCCAGGACCAGTTCGTAATCAGTGAAACGCCAGTCCGTGGGGGCCGTGCCGTGAGGTTCGAGAATGCCGTGTTCGACGATTTCAATCACATGGACATCGGCCAACGCAGCGGCCTCACAGAATTCCATCAGGTTCAGTTCAATGATCGGGTTGCTCATGGTCTGCTTCTCCCAATGCTTCAACTGTCGAGTCTAGCCATGATCCTCGGTTCAGAAGTTCTCCCGCGGATCAAATGCGGCTTTCCTCGCCAACTCCGCCCACAGCGCCTTGACCGATTCGTCGCTGGCCTTGGGCATCACGGCCTTGAGCTGCACGAACAGGTAACCGCGCTCGCCGGCCTTGTTGCGCAGGCCGTGGCCCTTGGCGCGCATGCGCTGGCCGTTCTGGCTGCCGGCCGGCACCTTGAGGTTGATCTTGCCGGTGAGGGTCGGCACCGCCACCTCGGTGCCCAACGCCAATTCCCACGGCGCCAGGGGCAAAGTGATGATCAGGTCCTGGCCTTCGACATCGAACTTGGGGTGCGGGGCGAAACGAATGGTCAGGTACAAGTCGCCATTGGCGCCGCCACCGATGCCGGGCGCGCCCTGGCCCTTGAGGCGGATGCGCTCGCCATCGGTCACTCCCAGCGGGATCTTCACGTTCAGGCTTCTGCTGGTATTGCTCACATGCTGGCCCGCGGCGTTGTACTGCGGCACCTGAAAGCTGACCTTCTTCGATTCGTTCGACAGGGTCTCTTCCAGGAAGATCGGTAATTCCATTTCCACGTCTTGCCCCCGACGGCCGGCGCTGCGACCCGATTGTCCGCCACCGAAACCCGGCCCGCGATTGCCAAAGATCGAACTGAAGAAATCCGAGAAATCGCCAGTGTCCTGCCCGCCAAAACCGCCACGGCTCTGCCACCCCGGCGGTCCCTGGAACGGCTGGCCGTGCTGGCCATAGCGGCGCAAGTCATCGTACTCGGCGCGTTTGTCCGCACTCTTCAGCGCTTCATACGCCTCGGAGACGTCCTTGAACTTGGTCTCGGCGTCTTTCTCTTTGCTTACATCCGGGTGGTATTTGCGCGCCAGTTTGCGATAGGCGGCCTTGATCGTGGCGTCATCGGCCGTCGGCTCCACACCCAGGATCTTGTAATAGTCTTTGAAATCCATCTAAGCATCACCATCCGTTATCGATGTCGCACCGCCACGCACGGCATGCCCGGATGACCGGACAGCGGGTTGACCGGCCTCAAGATTGTGACCGGACGGTGCATCAGAAGTTTATCGGCAGCTGGCGGCGGATCTTGTACCGCCCTGTGCCACCAGACCCATGCCAGCAAGTTTGGGGGGCCGACGCGGTCTTTCAAGGCCGGGGTTTGCGAATTAGTGGACAACCGGCCTTCGAATCCGCGCCGCACTGGCATACACTGCGCGGCCGTTTTTACGACCGGAACTGAAAGACATGAAAAACCCATCCCCGGCGCGTGCCTGCGGTATCGACTTCGGCACGTCCAACTCCACCGTCGGCTGGCTGCGCCCTGGCATGGAAACGTTGATCGCGCTGGAGGACGACAAGATCACCTTGCCCTCGGTGGTCTTTTTCAATCTTGAGGAACGTCGCCCGGTCTACGGTCGCCTGGCACTGCACGAATACCTGGAAGGCTACGAAGGCCGGCTGATGCGCTCGCTCAAGAGCCTGCTGGGCTCCAAGCTGATCAAGCACGATACCAGCGTGCTCGGCACGGCGATGCCGTTCAAGGATCTGCTGGGGTTGTTCATCGGCCAGTTGAAGAAGCGTGCCGAAGCCACCGCCGGGCGGGAATTCGAAGAAGTGGTGCTGGGGCGTCCGGTGTTTTTCGTTGATGACGATGAAATGGCCGACCAGGAAGCCGAGAACACTTTGGTGGACGTGGCGCGGGCCATCGGTTTCAAGGAAGTCTCCTTCCAGTACGAACCCATTGCGGCGGCATTCGATTATGAATCGACCATCGAAAAAGAAGAGCTGGTGCTGATCGTCGACATCGGCGGCGGTACTTCGGACTTCTCCCTGGTGCGCCTGTCTCCCGAGCGCCGCATGCACGACAACCGTCACGCCGACATCCTCGCCACTGGCGGCGTGCACATCGGAGGCACCGATTTCGACAAGCAGCTCAGCCTGCAAGGCCTGATGCCGCTGTTCGGCTACGGCAGCCGGATGAAAAGCGGCGCCTACATGCCCACCAGCCATCACATGAACCTGGCGACCTGGCACACCATCAACGCGGTGTATTCGCAAAAGTCCACGCTGGCCCTGGGCAGCATGCGCTACGACATCGAAGACACCGGCGGCATCGACCGGCTGTTCAAGCTGATCGAACAGCGTGCCGGGCATTGGCTGGCGATGGAAGTGGAGGAAACCAAGATTCAGCTGACCCACGCCGACCAGCGCCACGTGGCCCTGGACCGGATCGAGCCGGGCCTGAGCGTGGACCTGAGCCGCGCCTTGTTCGAATCGGCGATCGACGGCCTCCTGGACCGAGTGCGCAACAGCGTCACGCTACTGCTCAACGATGCCAACGTGCGGGTTGATCAAGTCGACACGGTGTTTTTCACCGGCGGCTCCAGCGGCATTCCGGCGCTGCGCAATAGCGTCGCGGCGATGCTGCCCCAGGCGCGCCATGTAGAAGGTAATATCTTCGGCAGCATCGGCAGCGGGTTGGCGATCGAGGCGATGAAGCGGTATGGCAGCCAGGTCTGATCTGAGACCGAGGCGCCTGAATCGCGAGCAAGCTCGCTCCCACACTTGACCGCATCCTCCTGAAAAAACCCGGTTAACTGTGGGAGCGAGCTTGCTCGCGATGGCGCCAGATCAGACAGCACATCCTTTGGATCAAACCATCCCCACCTGCTTCAACTCGCTCTTGAGATACGCATAGTAGATCGGCCCCGCCACCACACCCGGCAGGCCGAACGCGGCTTCGAACACCAGCATTGCCATGAGCAGTTCCCACGACTTGGCACTGATCTGCCCGCCGACGATGCGGGCGTTGAGGAAGTATTCGAGCTTGTGAATCACGATCAGGTAACCCAGCGCCGCCACGGCCACCCAGATCGACAGCGACAGGGCGACGATGGTGATCAGGGTGTTCGACATCAGGTTGCCGATCACCGGCAACAGCCCCAGCAGGAACGTCATCACGATCAGGGTCTTGGTCAACGGCAGTTGAATGCCGAACAGCGGCAGCACCACCGCCAGGAAAATCCCGGTAAAGAAGGTGTTAAGCAGGGAAATCTTGATCTGGGCAAAAACGATGTTGCGAAACGCCTTCACCAGCAGGTTCAGGCGGTCGAACAGCACGGCGGCCAGGGGCTTGCGCTTGGTCAGGTCGGGGATGCGCTGCAAGGCGATGATGGCGCCCAGGACCATGCCGATCAGCAACGTCACGAACATGTGCGCCGCGTCCTTGCCCACCAGCTGCAGGTCGCTCAGGTGCTTGCTCACCCAGTCGCCGATCGCCACCCGGAACTCGGCGGCGCTGGCCGGCAGGTAGGCGTCGATGAACGGCGGCAATTGCCCACGGGCGCGGTCGACCACACCCATGAATTTATCCAGGGATGCGCCCGGGTTTTCCGCTTCGTGCAGCAGGAAACTGAAGGCCCCGGCGAAAATCAGGCTCAGCACACTGACCACCAACGTGCCCAGCAACGCTACCGCCAGCCAGCGGGCACGCCGGCCTTCGATCAGTCGTTGCAGCTGCGGGGTGAGCATGTTGACCAGCTCGAACACCAGCAGCCCGGCCAACAGGCTCGGCAACAGGCGCAGCGGCAGTACCAGCAACAACCCGCCAAAAATGATCACCCAACTGATCACCAACAACACATGACGCTGAGAAAACGTTGGCATACAGCCCCAGGACAAAAAAACGACATGAAAGGATCGGCAGTCTGCCAGCGTTCCGCTGGCAGCACTAGGGATTGTATCGGCCGACCTGGGTCCTGGTTCAGGCGTTTTTTTGTTTCTCGCACCGGCCTCTTCGCGAGCAGGCTCGCTCCCACATCAGACCGAGCACTGCAAAGCCACTGTGGGAGCGAGCCTGATCGCGATGAAGCCTCCTCAGATTCAACGCTTACTTTTTCTTCAGGCAATCACTCATGAACGCCTTGCGCGCATCGCCCTTCAAGGCCTGGGTCGTCGCCGTGGCGTTGCAGGTCTTCATGCGTTCCTGCGGTGTACTGGGTTCAGCGGCGGCCGGAGTGGCCTTCAGGCAGTTGCTCATGAAAGCCTTGCGTTCGTCACCCTTGAGGGCCTTGGCGGTGGCGTCGGCGTTGCAGGTGGTCATCTTGGTCTGTTGGGCGGTGGCGGCGAAGCCCTGGGAACACAGCAGCAGGCCGATCATCAACAAAGGGACACGCAGCATCTTCATGGTGTTTCTCCTGGTTGCCGCCCGAGGAGGACGGCGATGAGGTGCAGTGTAGACAAAGCCTGTTACACCTTCATCGCCAGATCTTCATTGCTTGATCTACCGCTTTCGCGAGCAGGCTCGCTCCCACAAGGGGCACGGCGCAGAGCCACTGTGGGAGCGAGCCTGCTCGCGAAGAACCATAACGCGGTCCAACTGATGCGCTACACCCCGGCATCCTTCAACCGCTGCGCATGCTCGACAAACAGCCGGATCGGCTCCGCTCCCCTGCCCACCAGTCCCAGCGACTGATTGACCACGTCGAAATGGTCCAGCGGATAATCATCACGAATCACCGTGCCCAGGTGCGAGCTGTAGCGCCCGACCATGCCGTCGCACTGCCCGGCTTCGCGCACGAAGGTGCGCGCGAACAGCCGGCAGCTGCGATTGGTGCCGTCGAACAGGTTGCGGCCCCTGTCGGTCTTGCCCGGCTGCAGAGTCCCGGACCACGAGTAATAACGCACCCCATTGACTTCTTCCGGCCCCTGCCCGCCCCAGGTCTGCGGCAGGCCTTGTGGATAACGCTCGTTGAACAACGCCACGCCGGCAGTCGTCAGCGAAGCGTGGGAGGCGCGGATGTCCACCGGCAATTTCGGCCCGTGGTAGCCGGTATCGAGCAGGCTCATCAACGCGTTGATCAGCCGCAGAAAAGCGCTGAGCAACCGCCCTTTGGCGCTGTCGGCCGGATAATGGTCTTGCAGGTAATCGGCCAGTTCGGACCCGTGGTTGGTGCCGGCCACCGATGTGACCGAGGCGACCAGATCCGGGCGCAGGGCGGCTGCGTAGCGGGCAGTGAGAGCGCCCTGGCTGTGGCCGATCAGGTTGACCTTTTGCGCGCCGGTTTCCCTGAGAATCTCCTCGATCCGTGCCAGCAATTGCTCGCCGCGAACTTCGGACGAATGCAATGGCGAAACCTTCACCGCGACCACCACGGCTCCACCCCGGCGCAACGCCTCGACGATGCCATACCAATACGGATACAACACCAGGCGAATGAACCCAAGCATGCCCGGGACCAGCACCAGCGGGTAGCGAGTGGCGCAGCGTTGCGACATGGCGACGTCCTTGTGATCAAGAGGTGGTCAGCATCGGTACCGATGATGACCAGTCTATGACACACCCGCCACTTCGGCCCGCGTCGTCAATCGAAGGCGCCGACGCCAGCCCCCGATGAACCGATCGAGCCCCGTTCAGAATGTTCGTGCCAGCGCCAGCAAGCGGCGCTCGGCCTCGGCATAGGACCGCGCGAAGCTGTGCTCGGCCGACTCCTCTCCTTCAGCCGCCACCACCGTCACATCGCTGATGCCGATAAATCCAAGGACCGTGCGCAGCAGCGTATCGGCGTGATTCATGGATTCCAGCGAGCCTCCAGGGCCGAAGCCGAAATCGCCACGGCTGGTCACGATCAGGGCCTTCTTGCCCAGCACCAACGGCTGATATTGCGAGACGCCGTTATCCAGGCTGTGGTTGAACGTCACGCCAATACGCACGATCTGGTCGATCCAGGCCTTCACGCCGCTAGGCACGCCGAAATTATGCATGGGTGCGGAAATCACCAGCCGGTCATGGGCCTGCAGCTCCGCCACCAACGCATCGCTCAAGGCCAGGTCGGCCTGCATGGTCAACGGCCTTGCCTGAGGCTCGGGGTGGAACGCCGCGGCGATGAAGGCTTCGTTGACCGGAGGAATAACGGTCCGGCCGACCTCGCGGCGGGTCGGTTGGGTATGTGGATTGGCAGCCTGCCAAGCCGCTATGAAAGCCTCCGTCAGACGCCGGGAATGGGAACGCTCGCCGCGAGGGCTGCCATGTACCACAAGAATATTGCTCATCTGAAACTCCTGGACTGTGACTACACTGGGAACCACGCATGGCTTTCAGATTGAAGCCCAAGCCTGCATCAGCTCAAATGAGCGTTAGTTGACCAGGATGAGCTGTTCTCATCCATTGGAGATTCCAGATGTTTGCTGCCCTGCCACTCAATGCATTGCGTGCCTTCGAATCCGCTGCACGATTGCTCAGTTTCAAGGCCGCGGCGGCTGAGCTGTCGGTAACGCCCACGGCGATTTCCCATCAGATCCGCTCACTGGAAACCTGGCTGGGTGTGCAACTCTTTGAGCGCCTGCCTCGCCAGGTGCGGCTGACCGAAGGTGGCCAACGCTTGTTCCACAGCCTGCACGGTGCCTTGCTGGAAGTGGCGCAAAGCGTCGATACCCTGCGCCCGCAACGCAGTACCGCGCACCTGACGATTTCCACCACCGCAGCGTTCGCGGCGCTCTGGCTGGTGCCGCGCCTGGGTCGGTTCTACGCGCGCCATCCCACCATCAATGTCCGCCTGGACACGCACTGCGAAGTGATCGACCTGCACCAGGACGCCAGCGTGGACATGGTGGTGCGCTATAGCCTGGAGAACTACCCGAACCTGTATGGCATGTGCCTGTTCGATGAGTACTTCGGTGTATACGGGTCACCGGAGCAAATAGCCGCTCTGGCGACCCGACAACCGACGACGTTGATCAGTGTGCGGTGGCACAACACCAAGCTTTATGCCCATGGCTGGGACGCCTGGTGCGCGCGGGCGGGAGAAACCTGGCTGACCCGTCAGCCCTGCATACGCGAATACGACGAGGAGCATTACGCCCTGCAAGCGGCAATTGCCGGGCAAGGCCTGGTCCTGGCGAGCAACGTGCTGGCCTCCGAAAGCGTCGCCAGCGGCCTACTGGTCGCTTACCACCCGCACGTCCAGGTCAACGGCGCGGGCTACAGCGCCTTATGCGTTCCGGGCCGGGAACGCCATCCGCCAGTACGAGCGTTTTTCAAATGGCTGGAGGAAGAGGCGCGGCAGTCCGGGCACGCACTGACGAGTTCGTTAAAACTGTTTCAGGATCGGGTCGCCCAGAGCCAGAGCGATCATGCTGGCAGAGCATGAGGCTCTGGACAGCCTGCCGAAGAAAGCTCGACGAGCAATGAGTCCGCGTTGGTCGGCAGGCCGCGCCGCACCTTTTGTTCAATACCGTTTCTTTCGTAACGGGCTGTGCTGAGTTGCCTTGTGGAAACATTCACACTGACCTGTCCCACTACATGCTTGCCCGTGAAACGCTGCTTGAAAAAAAGCTCATCAATACATTGCGCGGTGCGAAACCTCATAGAGAACGTATGGACAACGGGGCCCACGCCTATCAGGCTGACATGCACGAAAACAGTCGTATCGGACTTGTCCTTCGCCTGAGCAGGTGAAAGCAACTGCTCCCTGATTGCAGCACCCAACGCCTCTGAACCCAGCGCATCCTCAACACTGGCTATCAGCCGCTCAAGCTGCGCCTGCAGCTTGACATCTGATATCAATTTTTCCCCGAGCAAGTCGCTCAGCACAATGACAGCCTCGTCCTTCGGCTCGAAACTGGACGCTTTATTCGCCAGGGTTGTCCATTCCAGATTTTCCATGGCGCGGGAATAACCTGCGCGCCACTTCGCCAAGGCATCAAACTTGTCACCGGTCGAGCGAGCGTACAGATGCGAATAGAGCAACGAATATTTAAGTTTCTGCCGCCATTCCTTCGGCACTCCTTCCGAAATAGACAACAGCCCTTCCGGGAGGAGCAGAATTTCCTCATTCAACATGACAGACTACCTCCTAAGAGAGGTTGCTCACTCGAGCAACCCCATGGACGCTTATAACTCGATCCCATTGAAAAAATCGTCAGAGCTCTTATCCAGTTTCTGGTAGATCATGTCCCTGTTCCGATCATGTATGCGCATATTGAGCTCGACCATCGTAGCCACGCGTTTCATTCGAAGCCGTGACACTTTCCATTTCCAGAACCAAGCCCCACCCTGGCTTGAAGAAATATTGCAATCTACAGCCAGGAAAGCCGTTATCGGTGTTCCCCCTGGGGATTGGATGCAAGGCACAATCCGGAAGTCCTTATCCGCACCTTTGTTACTGTTCCTATCAAAAAGATTTACCAGCTTTTCGTCGGAGCGTAACCGATCAAATACGCCGAACAACAAATCAAGCATCGCCGGAGCGTTTCGTCCCGCCACCGCCTGGACAATCTCCAGAACGATGGAATCCATCGTCAAACTTGTCTGCGAGGTCGTAAGCTCCTGATATTTGTTGCTGGTCATCGTCCATCCGCAATGCCTCATCGCGCTACTGTATAGCGTGTGCCACTCGATGGGCTGCACGTTTTTGTTAAACTTGGAAGTGGCAACAAGCTCAGCGAAATGAATACTGTCCGCTGCCGCCTGCTTTTTATCCTCGTCCAAATTATCGGCGAATCCAATAATGGCAGGGTTTTCATTGGCCAACAAAACGTCCGCCTTGGAAACCGCCTGGCTCTCCGGCTTTGTCGTCACTCTTGCAAAGCGGGAGCTTTTTGATGCTCCGACGGAAAAATCGGCAACATTAACGGGCGCAACCCTTACGGTTTCAAAAAAGCGCTTACTCTCTTCAGCACTGGGCAATAAAATGCTCATGACACTTTCCTTTTAATAGATGACTTGTTGTTTCTTATTCAGCCGAATGGCTGCAAGGCCAACTTAATCATATAAACCCAGACTTTCCACAGCTCTTCCGTGACTCGGTATTACCGCCACCCAAGCGCTCGCGCGCCACCCTATCCGATTCATTAAAAAACAAGATAGAGTTACACTTCGAATAAACATTGACTAACCACGTCAATTAAAAGACAAATAGCCAGCTACTTTTTGCCGCGCACTTTTGCGGCCGACCTCAAGCATTCGACTACTTCGCAGGCGCAATCAATCCTTTACCGTCTTCGGCGCCTTGCCGGCCTTCATCTGTTCAAGCAACGGTGCACACTGGTTCGGCTCGCCGCCGCTGGGAGCGACCAACGCCAGCAACCCCGCCGCCGGCGCGGCGATGACACCCAGCGCGACCATTCCGGCCCCACGCAACATCAGCGGCACGGCCTTCACCCCGGCTGCGGGCTTGGCGAAGGTGCCTCGTACGTACAGCGGCGAACGCAGGGAAATCAATCGCCAGCCCTTGGACTCCGGCGTAACGGTCAGGTCCAGTTGTTCAGTGGCCATATTCGCCGTGCCATCGATATAGATGATCGCGTTCTCGGTATCGAATACAAACAGGCGAGTAGTCGCCAGGCCGGTCTTGATGCCGAAATCAGCCGCCGCGCAATTGATCTTCACTTCCTTGTCGCCGAAGATTTTTCCCACCACATAGTTGCCAACGTTCAACCCTGCCAGCTCCATCAACTCCCGACTGATAGCGCCGTCGTTGATGAGCATCTTCAAGTTGCCATTGGCGGTGCCCAGCAACGCCGCTACCGAATTACCTCGGCCGGACAGATCGGCATCGCCATTGAGCTCGCCGAAACTGGTTTTCATCGGTTCGAAACCCGGGAAAAGCTGCTTGAGCTTGAAGCCTCGCGCGGTCAGTTTCGCCTGGCCTTCGAGGGGCCGAGTCTGTCCATTGAGGCGAATCTGCGCATCGAGACGGCCACCAGCCACGCCAAAGCGCAAGGGTTCAAGGCTCAACTGGCCATTGTTCAGCAGCAAATGAGTGTAGAGGTCGGTGAAGGGCAACTGCTCGCTGTGGACGATGCGCTTGCCGGTGAACTCCACGTCGGCGTCCATTACGCTCCAGCGCTCAGTGCGGAATTCTTCCACCGGCAAGACCTTGTCGGACGGTTGTTTGCTGGCACCGCCGCGCGCCTTCTGTTGCGTGTTGGAGTCGGCGCCGATAAGCGGCGCCAGGTCGCTGAACAACAGCTGATCGGATACCAGCGCGCCAGTGAGTTTCGGTCTCGGCTGGCTGGAAACATAAGCCAGGTCGCCGTGAATATCGCTTTCGCCAATCTTGCCGTTGAACGCCTCATAGCGGAACTGCGCCCCCTCCGGTTCGTGGAGCTTGGCGATCAGGCGACCATCGGTGGCATAGGGCGGCGAATCCGGCAGCGTCACGCCAGTCAACGGGTAAAGATTGGCCAGGCTTTTACCGGCCAGTTTCAGACGCAGGTCCAAGGCGCCAAGGTTCTTCGGGTCGGTAAGGGTGCCGGCCAGCTCGATGCGGGTGTCGGCAATCTTCGCCTGGGCCTGCAGGGGAAAGGGTTGCGATGCATCCTGCAAGGCCAGCAAGCCACCGACCTTGCCGGAACCGCTCAGGTTCTGTCCTTGATACTGCCCGTCAGCCTTGAAAGCAAAGGCGTAGTCCTGTGGCGCCGCACCTTGTTCCCGGGCTTTGTTCGCAGTCTTTTCACCAACGATATCGCTGAACGGAATGGGTTTGCCCAACGGGTCGATCAACACCTCGAGCCTGGTCTTGAGCGTCTGGTCATCCAGCGTGACATGCCCCTTGTCAAAGCCGATGGCACCGATATCGACCGACCAACTGGACGGTTCGGCGTCCGGGTCCTTCGGATCGAACTGGAAGGTCCAGTTGGCGCGCCCATCAGCCAGGCGCTGCAGGCTGGCGTTGGGTTCGGTCAGGTCGATGCGCGGGATCGCCACCCGCCGGGCCAACAGGGCCAAGGGCGAAATACGTAGCTCGACGCGCTTTAGCGTGACCATTTGCGGGGTTTTCGACCATTCCGGGTTTCCAAGGCTCAAATCTTCGGCCACGACATGGGGCCATGGCACAAAGGCGCGCCAGCCGCCTTCCTGCGGTTCGCGCTGCCAGATCACCGCCAGGTTGCCATTGATTGCGAATGGACGATGCAACTCCTCGGAAACCTTGGCGTTGAGCGTGGGCTTGAGGCGGTTCCAGTCGAAGAAAGCGATGACCAGCACAAGCGCGGCCAGCAGTGCGATGAGGCAGGCAAAGCCCCAGGCGAAAATTTTTGAGGTGCGCGTCATGCACAAGGCTCCTGACAAATTTGGCGTGCAGACCGCGACGCCTGAGGCAAGGCGAACCGCTACTGGCTCACTGCCGATAAACGATTGGACTGCCGAAACGGCCGACAGGTTTACCACCAAGCGCGACGACCGGCACGAAAAAACGCCTCGGAACCTGACCGTTTCGACAGCTACCTGTTACCGCGCCCGCACTTTTGCGGGGCGCGAGTGGGTACAAACTACCCACTCCAGGGCAAAACTGCCCCTCTGAAAGGCCCGTTCTAGAGCCTTCCCGCAGAACAATCAATTCCGTTGATTATTACCATTGTGTTTATGAACTTTTATATCGACTTATCGAGAGTAGCATTGCCCTCGTACCCACTTTTCAGCCCTCTCGAGGAGCAACGATCATGAAACGCCAACTACTGATGAGTCTTTCCCTTTCCCTGCTGGCCTCTACCGCTTTCGCTTTGCCAGCTTCCGAACAGGCCACGCCGCAAGTCAAGGACAGCCATTCTGTCTATAGCCAGACCGTAGCCGAAGGTGGCCGTGACCGCCTGGAAGAGAAAGGCCTGGTCGAAGGTGGTTCCGACCGCACCCCACAAGGCCAGACCCTGGCGGCTGACGGTTCCGAACGCACTCCACAAGGCCAGACCCTGGCGGCTGACGGTTCCGACCGCACCCCACTGGGCGAAACCCTGGCCGCTGACGGTTCCGATCGCACTCCACAAGGCCAGACCCTTGCCGAAGGCGGTGGTGACCGCGTAATCGAACGCAACAGCGCAGTGAGCTGAGCCCATGGTGGCCCATAAAAAAGCCCGATTCCCTGAATCGGGCTTTTGACTTTTCAAGCCCCTCGTTTTCCCGACTGATCCGTCCCTACCGTTCGACGCCGCCAAAGACGATTTGCTAGAGTGCATCGCTCCCATGACCTGGAAGTCAGTCCTGCAATGCTTCCCCGCGCCGAACAGAAACAACAGACCCGAAATGCCCTGATGGATGCAGCGCGCCATTTGATGGAGTGCGGCAGGGGATTCGGCAGCCTGAGCCTGCGCGAAGTCGCCAAGACAGCCGGCATCGTACCCACCGGGTTCTATCGACATTTCGACGACATGGACCAGCTTGGCCTGGCGCTTGTCAGCGAAGTCGGGCAGACGTTTCGCGAAACCATCCGGCTGGTGCGCCACAACGAATTTGTCATGGGCGGCATCATCGATGCGTCTGTGCGGATTTTTCTCGACGTGGTGCATGCCAACCGATCGCAGTTTCTGTTCCTGGCCCGCGAGCAGTACGGCGGCTCCCTGCCAGTACGCCAGGCCATCGCGAAGCTGCGCGAAGACATCAGCTCGGACCTCGCCGCCGACCTGGCACTGATGCCCAAGTTGCAACACCTGGACCTTGCGGGACTGAGCGTGATGGCCGACCTCGTCGTCAAGAGTGTCTTCGCCACCCTGCCGGATATCATCGACCCGCCCGCCAAAGCGCTTCCCGAACATCTCACCCCCCAGGCGAAGATTACCCAGCAACTACGGTTCATTTTCATCGGCCTCAAGCATTGGCACGGGTTGGGTAGCACCGAGTAACTGCCTGCCCCCCCAACCCTCCATGTGGGAGCGAGCCTGCTCGCGAAAGCGCCGGGTCAGCCAGCATTGATTTTCCTGATGCACCGCTTCGCGAGCAGGCTCGCTCCCACAATGTCTTGCGTGCGGCTCAAAGTGGTGCAAGCTTTCCCGAAGCGCACCATAACGGCACGAAGCCCGCCCCATCCAGGGACGCCATCCCCCGCCATTTCCTACATCCCCTTCGATTGGCAAGCCCCTTGCTCTAAACACAGCACCGTTCATTGCTGGAAGCACTCCGATGCTGGTTATCCACCGCAGAATCGACACTCAACCGCGCTGGGACGCCGAGCTGCACCTGACCTTTGACGCCCGCAGCAAAAGCCGTCTGCGCTGTTTCAGTGCCGAGGGTGAAGACGTGGGATTGTTCTTGGAGCGAGGCCAGCCGCCGCTGTACGACGGTGAATGCCTTCAGGCCGAAGATGGGCGCATCGTGCGTGTCTGCGCCCGCCCTGAACAATTGCTCCACGTTACCTGCGCCAATGCGTTCGAACTGACCCGTGCTGCCTACCACTTGGGCAATCGCCACGTTGCCCTGCAGGTGGGCGATGGCTGGCTGCGCCTGCTGGACGATTACGTGCTCAAGGCGATGCTCGAACAACTGGGCGCCAGCGCCGAATCCATTGAAGCGCCGTTCCAGCCGGAACACGGCGCTTATGGCGGAGGCCATCATCATTCCCGGCACGGCGACGAAGATTTCAATTACGCACCGCGCCTGCACCAGTTCGGCGTGCGTTCATGAACCCGGCCTGGGCACTGCTGCGCCTGGCCAGTCCGCAACTGCCGATTGGCGGCTACAGCTACTCCCAGGGCCTGGAAATGGCTGTGGACAACGGCCTGGTCAAGACGCCGGACGACGCACGCCGCTGGATCAGCGATCAGATGCTACTGAACCTGGCGCGTTTCGAAGCGCCCTTGCTGCTGGCTCATTGCAGGGCGGCCACTGCCGGCGATTGGCACGCGCTGCTGGAGCTTTGTGAACAACACCGTGCCAGTCGGGAAACCCGCGAGCTGTACCAGGAGAGCCGGCAGATGGGCTACTCGTTGCAACAATTGCTGGCGGGCCTGCCGGAGCTCGACAGCGCCGCGCGCAGCTTCCTTGAACAGCGTAGCGAACCGCACCTGGCGTTGGGCTGGGCCCTGGCGGCCCGTGCCTGGGATATCAAGCCAGAGGATGCCCTCGCCGCCTGGTTGTGGAGCTGGCTGGAAAACCAACTGGCGGTGCTGATGAAAACCCTACCCTTGGGCCAGCAAGCCGCGCAGAGGTTGACCAGCGAGCTGCTGCCATTGCTGCAACAGGCCCAGCAGATCGCCTCGAACCTCGACCCCGACCATTACGGCAGCGCCGCGTTTGGCCTGTCCCTGGCGTGCATGGCCCATGAGCGCCAGTACAGCCGCCTGTTCCGTTCCTAGGAGAGACACATGAATACACAACCTTTGCGCGTCGGTATTGGCGGCCCGGTAGGCTCCGGCAAGACCGCACTGACCCTGGCTCTCTGCCTGGCCTTGCGCGAGCGCTACAACCTGGCCGTGGTCACCAACGATATCTACACCCGTGAAGACGCTGATTTCCTGGTGCGCAACGAAGCCCTGGCGCCGGAGCGGATCATCGGCGTGGAAACCGGTGGGTGCCCGCACACGGCGATTCGCGAAGACGCCTCGATCAACCTTGAAGCGGTGGACCAGTTGAACCGGCGTTTCCCGGGCCTCGACCTGATCCTGGTCGAGTCCGGTGGCGACAACCTGTCCGCGACCTTCAGCCCCGAGCTGTCGGACCTGACCATCTACGTGATCGACGTGTCGGCTGGCGACAAGCTACCGCGCAAGGGCGGGCCGGGCATCTGCAAATCCGACCTGCTGGTGATCAACAAGATTGACCTGGCGCCACTGGTGGGTGCCTCCCTGGAACTGATGAACAGCGATACCCAGCGGATGCGCAACGGCAAGCCCTTCGTGTTCAGCAACCAGAAGACTGGCCAGGGCCTGGACGACATCATCGCCTTCATCGAGCGTCAGGGCCTGCTGAGCGCGGCGTGACTTTCCCCATTCGAACAAGGAAGCTTATCCATGACATTCAAACGTATCCTCGGAACCCTCGCCCTGCTGCTAACCCCAGCTCTGGCCTTCGCCCATCCCGGTCACGGCGATAACGGCCTGATCGCCGGCCTGGGCCACCCCATCGGCGGGCTCGACCATCTGCTCGCGATGTTGGCGGTCGGCTTGTGGGCGGCCCAACAACAAGGCGCCGCGCGCTGGGCACTGCCGTGCACTTTCGTCGGGACGATGCTGCTCGGTGGTTTGCTGGGCTTCGAAGGCCTGGACCTGCCGGCGTTGGAAAGCGGCATCGCCGCCTCGGTGCTGGCCCTGGGCCTGGCGGTGGCGTTGGCGGTGCGTCCGCCGCTAAGCCTGGCAGTCGGTGCGACCGCGATATTTGCGCTATTCCATGGCGTCGCCCATGGCTTGGAGCTGCCGGACATGTCGAGTCCGTGGGCCTATGCGGTGGGGTTCGTCGCCGCGACGGCGGCGCTGCACGGCGCGGGCTTTGCGCTGGTTCGTGTGTTGCCACGCGCGGCGGCGCCGGTGATCAGGTTGGCCGGGGCTGCTTCGGCGGCGGCTGGGGTCTGGTTGTTGGCCAGCTGACCTTTTCTGTTTTATTCAAAACCTCTTCGCGAGCAGGCTCGCGCCCACATGGATTGGCGTCCACCGTCCATATGGGAGCGAGCCTGCTCGCGAAAGCGGCCTGACAGGCACCGCATCGCCAAGACCTGCCACTCTGCTACCATGTCGCGCAAACGCCCCCCGCCGTGACGACGTCCGCCAATGCCTGAAGCCTCCCGCTCCGCCCTTCTACCCGAATTGACCACGCTGTTCGCCACGGTGCATCAGCAGTTTCACGATGTAATCGTACCGATGTGGCAAGGTCCGGGCTGGAATGCCGAGCTGGCGTTGCCCTACGAGTCCCTGGATACCCAGCACAAGCCGCTGCCGCCCCAGCGTTATCGCGCCATGGCCTGTGCGCGGCAGTTGTATGTGTTCGCCAGCCTGATCGGCGAAGTGCCGCAGGCCGAGGAACGGGCCGCCGCGCTGTTTCGCTCGCTGCAACGGCACTTCCACGATGCCGAACATGGCGGCTGGTTCTACAGCATCGACCCGCAGGGGATACCGCTGGATACCGGCAAGGATCTGTACACCCACGCCTTCATCCTGTTCGCCTGCGCCCATTACTGGGGCAAGGTTCGCGAACCGCTGGTGGAGTCGGTGCTCAACGCGGCCCTGGAAATCATCGCGCGACGCTTCGCCACTGGCGACGGTCTCTACGAAGCCAGCCTCGGCCGCGACTGGTCGACAGCCGAGACCGGCCCGCTGCAGAACCCGCTGATGCATCTGGCAGAAGCTTTTCTCGCGACCCTTGCGGTTCGCGACGATGCCGCTGTTCGCCAAGCGTTGCTGAGCCTGTGCGAGGGGATGTTCAAGTGCTTCGTTGATCCGCAACGACAAGTCATGATGGAGAAACCGCTCAAGGCTGTGGATAACTGGTTCGAGCCGGGGCATCAGTTCGAGTGGTATTTCCTGCTGGCCTCATCGCCCTTGTTGCGTGGCGGCAAACTGCACCTGGCCCTGGAACGCAGCTTCGGCGATACCGAACAACAAGGCGTCGATCCGGATACCGCTGGCGTTTGCGCCATGCTGGCCCTGGAGCCGCAGACGGCTCCGCGCGATGCAACCCCACGCATCTGGGCCCAGGCGGAATACCTGCGGGCACTTACGTTGCGCCCAGGAAGCGAAGGGATTTTGCTGCGTCAATTACGGGCGTTGCAGCAACATTTCCTGCATCCCCTGGGCTGGAACGAATGTCTTGATGCCAACGGCAATGTCAGCCGCCGGGACATGCCGTCCACTACGCCCTACCACCTGCTGACCTGCTATCGCGGGCTGGCTGACTATCTGGCCTGATCCCCCCTGTGGCGAGGGGATTTATCCCCGCTGGGTGGCGAAGCCGCCCCAAAAGCCACGACTGCTACGCAGCCGAGCGGGAGCAAGCTCCCTCGCCACGAAAAATTCAGCTCGAAACCCGTCAGGCCTTGTTGCGCTCAATGGCGAAGCCGGCCCAGGTCTGGCTCACCGGCATCAGTTCCAGGCTGTTGATGTTGATGTGCGCCGGGGTGTTGAGCACCCAGAAGATCGTGTCGGCGATGTCCTGCGGCTGGATCGGCTCGGCGCCGGCGTAAGTCGCGTTGTAGCGCTCCTGGTCACCACCGAAGCGCACCAGGGAAAATTCGCTCTCGCACAACCCCGGCTCGATATTGCTCACCCGCACGCCGGTGCCCTGCAGGTCGCAGCGCAGGTTCAGCGAGAACTGTTTGACGAAAGCCTTGCTCGCGCCATACACGTGACTGCCCGGATATGGGTAGTTGCCGGCGATGGAGCCCAGGTTGACGATCCCGGCGCCGCGACCATGGGCAATCAGCCGCGGCAACAGCAGGCGGGTGCTGTAGATCAGGCCCTTCACATTGGTGTCGACCATGGTGTCCCAGTCATCGAGGTCGCACTTGGGCGCCGGGTCGACGCCCAAGGCCAGGCCGGCGTTATTGATCAGCCCGCGCAATTTGGCGAACGAAGGCGGCAGGCTGGCGATGGCCTCTTCCATGGCCTTGCGATCACGCACGTCCAGAACCAGGCCATGGACCTCGGTCTGCTTCGATAACTCGGCACAGAGGGCGCTGAGGCGCTCTTCACGACGACCGGTCAGCACCAGTTTCCAACCGGCCTCGGCAAAACGACGGGCACAGGCTTCACCAAAACCGGACGTAGCGCCGGTGATAAACAGGGTGTCGGACATCGTGTTCTCCTTGCTTGGGCTTCAAACCATTAATGGAAATCGGCCCACAGCATGCCCGCCCTGGCACGCCGTGGGCAAGGCTTGAGGACGCGTTTTTGCCTGCACGGCTGCTCATAAAACAACCAATCGAGCCCAGGCCTTGCCAAACAAGGGCTGCAGAGGGTTGCGCGCATCTTATCCACAGGCACGTCCACAATAATCGGGGGCAAGTACAAACACTGGAAGCCGCTGTGTATAAGGCTTTGCGGGACATTTGGAAATTTTTTTCGCTTGACCCACCAAGTGAGGTTGTGCAGCAGAAGTTATCTGCTATAAGCCGAGGCTAGATAGACGATGGCGCCAAGCCAGCAACGACGCTGCTCCGCGCGGTCTTTCCAGAGTTTAGTCACAGACTTATCCACAGGCTTTCTCACAGTTTTTCCGAACGCCAATGACGCTCAGAAAACTGTTGACAACTGCCACTTACGAATGACCAAAACCGCCTGATCAAAAATCGCTCACCACGCTGAAAGCCGCGTAATCAAAGGGTTCCAGCCAAGTACACCCACGTTACCCACAGCCAGTTCCACAGCAAACGGGGACAAGTCAAAACCGTGACAAAACAACTGTTTGCGGCGACTTTATGTCGCGGTTTCGCAGGGCTTCGAGATTGTTGTCCACAATTCTGAAAACTCTATATATCCCCCTGTGGGAGCGAGCCTGCTCGCGAAGGCGGCGTGTCAAATACATGGGCGACAACTGATCCGCCGCATTCGCGAGCGGGCTCGCTCCCACAGGGGACGATGGTGGTTTGGAGAGATAAAAAAACCGGCGATCGCTCGCCGGCTTTTTCATTGCAGCTGTCGCCTCAATGCCCGCCAAGATACGCGTTGCGCACCTCTTCGTTGGCGAGCAGTTCCTTGCCGCTACCGGTCAGGCGGATTTCTCCGTTGACCATCACATAGGCCCGGTCCGACAGCTTGAGCGCGTGGTTGGCGTTCTGCTCCACCAGGAAGATAGTCATGCCGGTGGACGCCAGTTCCCGCAGGGTGGCGAAGATCTGCTTCACCACGATCGGCGCCAGCCCCAGGCTCGGCTCGTCGAGCAGCAACAACTTCGGCCGGCTCATCAAGGCCCGGGCGATGGCGAGCATTTGCTGCTCGCCGCCGGACATGGTCATGGCTCGCTGGTTGCGGCGCTCCTTGAGCCGCGGGAACAGCTCGAACATGCGCTGCATGTCTTCGCTGGCGTATTTGTCACCGATAGGAATGGTGCCCATCAGCAGGTTTTCCTCGACGGTCATGTCGGGGAACACCCGGCGCCCTTCCGGCGATTGAGCGATGCCGTTGGAGGCGATGTAGTGCGACGACTTGTGGGTGATGTCCACGCCCTGGTAGATGATCTGCCCACCCGCAGCGCGGGGCTGGCCAAAGATCGACATCAGCAGCGTGGACTTCCCGGCACCGTTGGAGCCGATCAGGCTCACGGTTTCGCCTTCGCCGATGTGCATCGAGACTTTCTTCAGGGCCTGGATCGGCCCGTAGAACACGTCCAGTTCCTTGAGTTCGAGGATAGGCCCACTCATACCAATTCCTCTTCATCGGCGCCCAGGTAAGCCGCGATCACCTTCGGATCGTTGCGAATCGCCTCGGGACCACCCTCGGCAATCACGTTGCCGTGATCCAGCACTACGATGTGATCGGAAATACTCATCACCATGCCCATGTCGTGTTCGATCAGCACCACGGTCAGATCGTGCTCGTCGCGCAGCAGCCGGATCATCGCGCTCAGCGCTTCGGTTTCCTGGGGATTGAGGCCGGCGGCCGGTTCGTCGAGGCAGATGATCTGCGGACGCGTGCACATCGCCCGGGCGATTTCCAGGCGGCGCTGCTGGCCGTAGGAAAGCTCACCAGCCAGGCGGTTGGCACAGTCCACCAGGTCCACAACTTCCAGCCAGTAGAAAGCGTGGTCCAGGGCATCGCTTTCAGCCTGGCGATACCCCTTGGTATTTAGGATGCCCGCCACCAGGCTGCGATTGACCCACATGTGCTGGGCCACCAGCAGGTTTTCCAGCACCGACATTTCCTTGAACAGGCGAATGTTCTGGAACGTTCGCGCCAGGCCGGCGCGGTTTACCAGGTGGGTGCCGCCGAACATCTTGTAGTACAGCCGGCTGGCGAAAGACTTTGGCGAGACAAAGTCCGTCGGGCGGAACGCTTCGCCCAACAACTTGATCACGTTGGTCTGCTCGCCACGCACGTTGAGTTCGATCTTGCCGCCCGAAGCCTTGTAGAAACCGGTCAGGCAGTTGAACACCGTGGTCTTGCCCGCGCCGTTGGGGCCAATCAGGGCGAAGATCGAGTTGCGCTTGACTTGCAGGCTGACGTCGCTGAGGGCCTTGATGCCACCGAACTGCATCATCAGGTTTTCGACTTTGAGTACGACTTCGCTCATGGTGCTACCCCCTTGCGCGGCGTCACACCGGTACGGCTGATGCGGATCAGGCCGCGTGGGCGCCAGATCATCATCAATACCATCAACACGCCGAACAGCAGCACGCGGTACTCGGAGAAACTGCGCAGCAGCTCTGGCGCCACGGTGAGCACGAATGCCGCGATCACCACGCCAACCGTCGAGCCCATGCCACCCAGCACCACGATCGCAAGGATCAACGCCGACTCGAAGAAGGTGAACGAGGACGGATTGACGAAACCCTGGTAACTGGCGAAGAACACACCTGCCAGGCCAGCGGTGGAAGCACCGATAGTGAACGCGGAAAGCTTGACCAGCACATGGTTCAAGCCCATGGAGCGACAGGCTATTTCGTCCTCGCGCAGGGCCTCCCAGGCGCGGCCGACCGGCATGCGGGTCAGGCGATGCTTGACGTAGAGCACCAGCAATACGGTGATGAACAACACGATGTAGATGAACAGGAATTTGATGTTGGGGTTGTAGTCGATGCCGAAGAACTCATGGAACGGCACCCCACCGTCCTTCGCTCGCCTGCCGAACTCCAGGCCCAGGAAGGTTGGTGCAGGAACCGGCATGCCATTCGGCCCGCCGGTGAACGACAACCAGTTGTTCAGCACCAGCCGGATGATCTCGCCGAAGCCCAGGGTCACGATGGCCAGGTAGTCACCGTGCATTCGTAACACGGGAAATCCTAAAATACATCCCGCCATCGCCGCTGCGATGGCCGCCAGCGGCAGCACGGTCCAGAAACCCAGCCCCAAGTATTGGTAACCCAGCGCCAGGCCGTAGGCGCCGATGGCGTAGAACGCCACGTAACCCAGATCGAGCAACCCGGCCAGGCCGACCACAATGTTCAGGCCCAGGCCCAGCAGCACGTAGATCAGCCCGAGGATCACTACGGTAAGCACGTACTTGTTAGCGAAGAACGGGAACACGATGGCAATCACGATCAGGGCCGGGATGATCCAGCGCAGCCGCGATTTGTAGTCGGGTGGCAGCACATGCACGCCGGAACCGGTGCTCTCGAACCCCTGGAGGATCTTCAGCCCCTTCGGGGTTTGCAGGAACAGGCTCAGGGCAAAGCGCCCGACCATCACGATCGCCACCAGCCAGCCGACGCGGGCCGGTTGCAGGTTGAAGCTGTAGCCGTCAAGCACCACGCCGACGATCGGCCCGAATACGATCAGGGAGATCAGGCCGGCCAGGATCGCGTCGATGACGCTCTTTTTGATATCAAGCGGTTTATTGGCAGCAGACATACTTATACCTTCGCCACGAGTGGGCGACCCAACAGGCCTTGGGGACGGAAAATCAGAATCAGCACCAGCAGCGAGAAACTGAACACGTCTTTGTAGTCGGAGTTGATCAGACCGGCGAACAGCGACTCGGAGATCCCGAGGATGATCCCGCCGAGCATTGCCCCAGGCAGGGAGCCGATGCCGCCGAGTACCGCCGCGGTGAACGCCTTGATGCCGATGATGAAGCCGGCATAGAAGTCGAAGGTGCCGTAGTTCATGGTAATCAGCACACCGGCCAGGGCCGCCATGGCCGCACCGATGATGAACACGTAGGAAATCACCCGGTCGGTGTTGATGCCAAGGATGGAGGCCATCTTGCGGTCTTGCTGGGTGGCACGGCACATGCGGCCGAGCTTGGTGTATTTGATGATGTAGGTCAGCAGCGCCATGCCGGCGAATGCGGCAATCAGGATGAATATCTTGGTGTAGGTGAGCTGCACGAAGCCGGTACCGATATCGACGCGCATGGCGCCTTCGAGCAGTGTCGGCACACCCTGTTGGCGGGCGCCCTGGCTGATCTGCGCGTAGTTCTGCAGGATCAGCGAGATGCCGATGGCGCTGATCAGCGGTGCCAGTCGGGTGGAGTTGCGCAGGGGTTTGTAGGCGACGCGTTCGATGACCCAGCCGTATACCCCGGTGACCACGATCGTGAACACCAGAGTGCCAAGGATCATCAGCGGAAAGGATTCGATACCGAAGTAAGCCAGCAGAGCCAGACTGATTGCCGCGAGGTAAGCGGAAATCATGTAAACCTCGCCGTGGGCGAAGTTGATCATGCCGATGATGCCATAGACCATTGTGTAGCCGATGGCGATCAGACCATAGACCGACCCGAGGGTCAGGCCATTGATCAGTTGCTGCAGGAAAATACCATCCATAACGCAATCTCACGCAGTGAGAACCTGCACACCCAGGGCGTGCGGCTCTTCTAAGGAAAATACAGATTTACGTCGGAGCAATGTCAGGCGCGACCAGCGCGCACCTTCTGGAAACCGGAGTTTGGCCGGCTTCCAGAAGGGCCTGGACGGTCGCTTCAGCCCTTACTTCTGTTTTTCCAACTGGTGGTATTTGCCGTCCTTGTCCCACTGGTAGACCACATAGTCGGAGACTTTCAGGTCTCCCTTGGAGTCCCAGGCTTTTTCGCCCATGACGGTTTTCACCGGGTTGGCTTTCAGCCACTTGGCGGCGTCTTCGCCCTTGTTGGACTTGGCACCATTGAAACCGGCGGCCAGTGCCTGCACCGAGGCATAGGCGTACAGAGTGTAGCCCTCAGGCTCGACGCCCTGGGCACGGAAAGCGTCCACCACGGCCTTGCTGTCCGGCAGCAGGCGCGGGTCGGCGCCGAAGGTCATGTACACGCCGTCGACGTATTGCGCGCCACCAGCGGTAGTGACCAGTTCATCGGTGACGATGCCATCGTCGGACATGAACTTGACGTCCTTGAGGCCTTGCTCACGCAGCTGGCGAACCAGCGGGCCGGCTTCCGGGTGCAGGCCGCCGAAGTAGACCACGTCGGCACCGGCCGAACGGATCTTGGTCACCACGGCGCTGAAGTCTTTTTCGCCACGGGTCAGGCCTTCGTACAACACAGGGGTCACGCCACGCTTGGCCAGTTGTGCCTTGGTAGCATCCGCCAGGCCTTGGCCGTAGGTGTCCTTGTCGTGCAGGACGACGACTTTCTTGCCCTTGAGCACGTCGACGATGTAGTCGCCAGCCACGATGCCTTGCTGGTCGTCACGACCGCACATGCGGAACATCGCGCTCAGGCCACGTTCGGTAACGGCCGGGTTGGTCGAGCCTGGGGTGATGGCAATGATGCCTGCTTCGTCATAGACCTCGGAGGCCGGGATGGTGTTGGACGAGCAGAAGTGCCCGACCACGCCGATCACTTTGTCCTGGTCAACCAGTCGGTTGGCCACGGCCACGGCCTGCTTCGGTTCGCAGGCATCGTCACCGGCGACCAGAACGATTTTCTCGCCATTGACGCCACCTGCCTTGTTGATGACATCGGCCGCGGCCTGCGCTCCTTTCATGTACTGCTCGCCAAACGCGGCGTTGGCGCCGGTCATCGGCCCCGCCACACCAAATTTCACATCAGCCTGGGCAAACGCAGAAACACCCAGCGCAGCTGCCACTGCGAGGGCCAGAAAGCCTTTCTTGTAAAACGTCTGGGACATGAGGTGGTGCTCCAAGGTTTTTTTTAGTTGGCACTGCGACTTCACTTCACTGAAAAGCTAAGAGCAAGGGCCGTGCCATCGGTTTTTTATTCTTAAAAAAGTCGCTGCTTTATTGTTATTTCGACTGTTTCGGGCCCTTTTTCACAGGGCGTGCAACCGTCTAAACCGGACGAGGTGCAACCGTTTTTACAAGTAGGTGGAACCCTCCATGAGCCATCATTGCAACCGCCATACGAAACGGCGTGCAACCACTGTGTAACAACCTGCGTCACCTAACTGCACACTGCCGGTGCGCGGCTGCTACAGCCCGCACCATAACAGGCTAGCCGCTGTGTTGAAAAACGCCGCTGCTCGTAACACTTTTCAACAATCAGATGACGATCCGCAGGCACTGGCCCGCGTGGTACAGGGAAAAGCCCGCCTCATACAGGCAGCTGCGCAGGCCCACGCCGGCCAAGGGTTGCATGGGCGCGAAAGGGATCGGCAATGCCTTGGCATCGCCGTGGCACAGATAGTCGGCGAATGCCTTGCCGACCACGGTGCCGGTGGTCACGCCTCGACCGTTGTAGCCGGTGACTGCCACCAGGCCTGGCGCCGGCTCGAACAGGCGCATCAGATGATCGGGCGTGAACGCAATGCAACCGGTCCAGGTGCACTCCCACTCCACAGGCTTGAGGTAAGGAAAATAATGCTGCTGCACCCGGTCCGCCCAGGCCTTGAGAAACCAGGTTGGCTTACGGTTGCCATTGCCCAGGCTGCCGAGCAGCAAGCGACCGTCCTTGTCCCGGCGGATGCTGCTCAATACCTGGCGAGTATCCCAGGAACCTTGCCCACCCGGCAGAATGCGGTGGGCGGCTGCGTCGGTCAGTGGGACCGAAGCGACCTGATAGTAATATCCGGGAAAGAAATTGCGCCGCAACTCGGTCCAGTCGCCTTCGGTATAGGCGTTGGACGCGATCACGACTTGCTCGGCCAGCACCGAGCCCTGGGCGGTCTGCACTGACCAGCGCTGGCCCTGGCGTTCCAGGCGCGTGACCGGCGACTGGTCGAACAATTCGCCGCCAAGGTCCTTGGCCGCCTTGGCCAGCCCGCTGGTGTAGGCCATCGGATTGAGCGTGCCGGCGCGGCGATCGAGCAATGCCGCGGCGATCCTGTCGGTGCCGGTAGCCTCGACACAGGCTTGGCCGGTCAGCAGTTCCACTGGCGCGCCACGGCGTTTCCATTGTTCTTCGCGGCTGCGCAGGTCCGCCTCGCCCCGGGCGTTGTGGGCCATATGCAGGGTGCCTTCGCGGCGCAGCTGGCAATCGATGTTGTATTTGTCGACGAGGCTGAACACCAAGGCCGGCGCGGCCCCGAGCATGCGGTTGAGCTGGCTGCCCACCGCCTCGCCAAAACCGGCCTCGATATCATCCGGCGGGATCCACAGGCCGGCGTTCACCAGCCCGACGTTACGCCCCGAGCCGCCATGTCCGGCCCGATGGGCTTCCAGCACTGCCACGCGTTTGCCCTGCTCAAGCAAGTGCACCGCCGCTGACAGACCGGTGAAACCGGCGCCGATCACACAGACATCTACCGTGACCTCGCCTGTGAGCACGGTGTTTTCGGGCCGTTGTGGCGTCAGCTTTTCCCACAGACATTCTTCGCGTAACGGCATTGCCAGACTCCAACAGAAACCTAACAAACACAGAATTCAATGTGGGAGCGAGCCTGCTCGCGAAGCGGTTCATCTGCCAACCTTCATATTGGCTGATCCGGCGCTTTCGCGAGCAGGCTCGCTCCCACAGGGGGACCATTTCCACAGAGAGCTTTCGCTGACTGGTTCTCAGTCGAAAGTAATCCCCTGGGCCAAAGGCAACTCCAGCGAGTAATTCACAGTATTGGTCTGACGACGCATATAGCCGCGCCATGCATCGGAGCCGGACTCGCGACCGCCGCCGGTTTCCTTTTCGCCACCAAAGGCACCGCCGATCTCCGCGCCGCTCGGGCCGATGTTGACGTTGGCGATGCCGCAATCGCTGCCCACCGCCGACATGAACTGCTCGGCCTCACGCACGTCGGTGGTGAAGATGCACGACGACAGGCCTTGGGGCACGGAATTGTTCAAATCCAGCGCTTCAGCAAAATCCTTGTAACCGACCACGTAGAGGATCGGCGCGAACGTTTCGTGGCGCACCACGTCGCTTTGCTCCGGCATTTCGACGATGGCCGGCGAAACGTAGTAAGCGTTCGGGAACTGGTCTTCGAGCTGGCGCTTGCCGCCAAACACCCGACCGCCTTCGCTCAGCGCCTGTTCCAGCGCATCCTGCATGTTGTCGAAGCTCTGCTTGTCGATCAGCGGCCCTACCAGGTTGCCTTCCAGCGGATGACCGATGCGCACTTTCGAGTAGGCGGCCTTGAGGCGGGTGACGATCTCCTCCTTCACCGATTCATGGGCGATCAAACGGCGCAGGGTGGTGCAGCGCTGGCCGGCGGTGCCGACGGCGCTGAACAGGATCGCCCGCACTGCCATGTCCAGGTCGGCGCTCGGGGCCAGGATCATGGCGTTGTTGCCACCCAGTTCGAGGATGCTGCGGGCAAAACGCGCCGCGACTTTCGGTGCGACTTCGCGCCCCATCCGGGTGCTGCCGGTGGCGCTGATCAACGCCACGCGCGGGTCATCCACCAAGGCTTCGCCGGCATCGCGGCCACCGATGATCACTTGGCTCAGGTACGGCGGCGCATCACTGAAATTCTCCAGTACGCGCTCGAACAATGCCTGGCAGGCCAGGGCGGTCAGCGGGGTTTTCTCCGACGGTTTCCAGATCACCGAATTGCCGCACACCAGGGCCAGCGTGGTGTTCCAGGCCCACACCGCCACCGGGAAGTTGAAGGCGCTGATCACCCCGACCACCCCCAGCGGGTGCCAGGTTTCCCGCATGTGATGCCCCGGTCGCTCGGAGGCGATGGTCAGGCCATACAACTGGCGGGACAGACCGACGGCGAAATCACAGATGTCGATCATCTCCTGCACTTCACCCAGGCCTTCCTGGGTGATCTTGCCGGCTTCCCACGACACCAGTTCGCCGAGGTCGGCCTTGTATTCACGCAGCAGGTCGCCAAACTGACGCACCAGCTCGCCGCGACGGGGCGCCGGCACCTTGCGCCACAAATCGAAGGCATGTTCGGCACGGCTGACCTGTTGCTCGACTTCGGCGGCGCCTTCCCAGTTCACCGCGCCGATGCGACTGCCGTCGATGGGCGAATGCACGGGCTGTTTGCCGTTCTGGTACAGGGCCGGGTTGACGCCCAGTCGATCAAGCAATGCAGCAACCATGGGTAATTCCTCATGCGAAAGACAAAGATGTGGCAGCCGGGCAATCACGGCTGATCAGACCTGTAGTTGTAGCTGGCCCGAGACTTGCCAACAAACGACCTTTAAGCGAGATATCATTCCGTTTATTCATGCTGCCACTCAAGCAGACTCTGCAGCACAAAAGCAGAGCGACAAAAATAAGGCTCCATCATGCTCAATAAGCGCTATTTGCCGTCTATCACCGCGCTGCAGTGCTTCGAAGCGGTGACCCGTCACCTGAGCTTCACCCGCGCCGCCGAAGAATTGAACCTGACCCAGAGCGCCGTCAGCAAACAAGTCGCGCAGCTTGAAGAACTGCTGCAACACCTGCTGTTTCGCCGCGTGCGCCGACGCTTGCAGCTGACGCCCGCTGGGGATCTGTATCTGGGGGAGGTGCGAAAAATCCTCTCCCAGGTAGAGATGTCAACCCACTACCTGCGTTCCTACGGCGGCGACACCGAAGTCCTGCGGGTCTCCACGCCCCCGACCTTCGGCGCCCGCTGGTTGGTCCCGCGACTCAAGGGTTGGCGCCTGCGCCATCCCAGCATTCACCTGGATCTGTGCAGCGAGCAGGAGGCCGACGACCTGCAGCAGGGACGCAGTGACCTGGCGTTCTATTTTGGCCAGGGATCGCGGCCAGGCACCGAATCCCTGAAGCTGTTCGGCGAAGAACTGGTGCCGGTCTGCGCCCCGGGCAGCTTGCCGGACGAGCCTTTTACCGACCCCACGCAACTGACCGGGCTGGTGCTGCTGCAGAACGCCTCCCGGCCCCAGGCATGGCATGACTGGTTCGACCATCAGGGTTATCACACCGAACACAGCTACCACGGGCCACGCTTCGAGACGTTTTACATGTGCATCCGCGCCGCCCAGGTCGGCTGTGGCGTGGCCCTGCTGCCAAGATTCCTGGTGGAGGAAGAACTGGCTGACGGCAAGCTGGTCATCCCTTGGCAACATCCGATGCCCAGTACCAATGCCTACTACCTGGCGTACCCGGAACATTCGGCGGAAGTGCCCAAGGTGCGGTTGTTCGTGGAATGGATGCTGGAGCAGATCGATAGCCCTGATGCGCCGCCATAGCGACAGTTGCCCCCCGTGGCGAGGGAGCTTGCTCCCGCTGGGCTGCGCAGCGGCCCTAAAAATCTGTCAGATGAAAAACTCTGCGTCTGCTTCGCAGCCGAGCGGGAGCAAGCTCCCTCGCCACAAAAAGATCTGCGGACGCTAAAAAATACTGGCAATAACCATCACGGTTATGCGCCACTAGACCTTTCAACACGACTGCCGCACGCCGCAGCACCCGTCTGGAGATTCCCATTATGAGCGAGAGCGTGTTTGCCGATCGCATCGTGCAGAACCTGCTCGACACCGACTTCTACAAGCTGACGATGATGCAGGCGGTGCTGCACAACTACCCCAACGTCGAAGTGGAATGGGAGTTTCGTTGCCGCGACAGCGAAGACCTGCGCCCTTACCTCGCGGAAATTCGTTTCCAGATCGAACGCCTCGCCGAGTTGAGCCTGAGCGCCGACCAGCTGGGTTTCCTTGAGCGCATCAGCTTCCTCAAGCCGGATTTCCTGCGCTTCCTGGGCTTGTTTCGCTTCAACCTGCGCTATGTGCACACCGGCATCGATAACGGCGAGCTGTTTATCCGTCTGCGCGGGCCCTGGCTGCACGTCATCCTGTTCGAAGTACCGCTGCTGGCCATCGTCAGCGAGGTGCGCAACCGTTATCGCTACCGTGAAGTCGTCCTGGAACAGGCGCGAGAGCAGCTTTATCGCAAGTTCGACTGGCTGACGGCCAACGCCAGTGCCGACGAATTGTCCGAACTGCAAGTGGCCGACTTCGGTACTCGCCGCCGGTTTTCCTACCGTGTCCAGGAAGAAGTGGTGAACGTGCTCAAGCACGACTTCCCCGGCCGCTTCGTCGGCACCAGCAATGTGCACCTGTCCCGAGAGCTGGACATGAAGCCCTTGGGCACCATGGCCCACGAATGGATCATGGCCCACCAGCAGCTGGGCCCGCGACTGATCGACAGCCAGATCGCCGCGCTCGACTGCTGGGTTCGTGAGTACCGAGGCCTGCTGGGCATCGCGCTGACCGACTGCATCACCATGGATGCGTTCCTCAAGGACTTCGATCTGTTCTTCGCCAAGCTGTTCGACGGTTTGCGCCATGATTCGGGGGATCCGGTCATCTGGGCTGAAAAGGCCATTGCTCACTACCACAAACTGGGCATCGACCCGATGAGCAAGACCCTGGTGTTCTCCGACAGCCTGACATTGCCCAAATGCCTGGATATTTTCCGCGCCTTGCGTGGTCGCATTAATGTGAGCTTCGGTATCGGGACCAACCTGACCTGCGACATTCCAGGCGTAAAGCCGATGAGCATCGTGCTTAAAATGATCAGCTGTGACGGGCAACCCGTGGCCAAGATTTCAGACGAGCCCGGCAAGACCCACTGCAAGGATCCGAATTTCGTCGCCTATATGCGACATGTTTTCCAAGTACCTGCCGCCCTTTCCGGCACATCAAGCAAGGAGTGAATTCATGCAAGCCGTACAGCGTGAGATTGCTGAACAGCTCAAGGTCCAGCCACCATTCGCCGATGACGCCGCCCTCAAGGCCGAAATCGCGCGCCGGGTGAGCTTCATTCAGGACTGCCTCGTCAACTCGGGTCTCAAGAGCCTGGTGCTGGGTATCAGCGGTGGGGTCGACTCGTTGACCGCCGGCCTGCTGGCCCAACGTGCCGTGCGCGAGCTGCGGGAAAAAACCGGCAATTCGGCGTACCGGTTCATCGCCGTGCGCCTGCCGTACGAAACCCAGTTCGATGAGCACGAAGCCCAGGCCTGCGTCGATTTCATCGAGCCGGACGAGCGCCATACCGTCAACATCGGTCCGGCGGTCAAGGCATTGGCGAAGGAAGTCCTGGCATTCGAAGGCAAGGCGCCGGGTTCGCGGGATTTCGTGTTGGGCAATACCAAGGCGCGGATGCGCATGGTGGCGCAATACACCATCGCCGGCGCGGAGCAAGGCCTGGTGATCGGCACCGACCACGCGGCCGAAGCGGTCATGGGTTTCTTCACCAAGTTCGGTGACGGCGCCTGCGACCTGGCCCCGCTGAGCGGCCTGGTGAAAAACCAGGTCCGGGCCATCGCCCGGGATTTCGGCGCGCCGGAGTCGCTGGTGGAAAAAGTCCCCACCGCTGACCTGGAAGACCTGTCGCCAGGCAAGCCGGATGAAGCCGCCCATGGCGTGACCTACGGCGAGATCGACGCCTTCCTGCATGGCCAACCGATTCGCGAAGAGGCGGCCAGGATCATTTGCGAAACCTACCGCAAGACCGAGCACAAGCGAGTGATGCCGTACGCTCCGTGATCACCGCGGTGGTCTGATATCACCTGTGGGAGCGAGCCTACTCGCGAAGGCGTCGCATCAGCTACATCAGTGCTGGCTGACACACCGCCTTCGCGAGCAAGCCCGCTCCCACATGGGTTATCCGCCACGTATGAAAAAAGCGCCCTGCTTGGGGCGCTTTTTTTATGTCTGAAATTGATTATTTCAGGGTAACCGTGCCTTTCATCATCGAGATGTGGCCCGGGAACGAGCAGAAGAAACCGTACTTCTCGGAAGCACTCAATTTCGAAACATCAAAGGTTACCGAGTCGGTTTCCTTGGCGCCGATGATTTTGGTGTGGGCGATGATGCGAGCATCACCTTCCTTCAGGTAATCCTTGTCAATGCCAGCGGCCAGACCGTCGGTGGCGATCGGCTGCATGTCAGCCTCTTTGCTCAGCACCCAGTTATGACCCATGACGTTTTTTGGCAGGTTGCCGGAATGAGTCAGCTCAACGGTGAAGGTCTTGCAGCTCTTGTCGATTTCGATGGCCTTGGTATTGAAGGACATCTGGTCGGTGGAATCGATGGTGGTCTTGCATTCCGCTGCCATCAGTTGGCTGCTGGCCAGCGTCAACAGGGATACTGCTACAAGTTTGGCGAACATCATGAATCTCCAAGGCATTGTTAACAAAATTCCGTCAAGGGGAAGACTGCCTGATTTTCCAGCAAGTTCCTATGACCTGTGTCAAATATTGTATACAACTTAAGACTATCAGCCTGATGGACAGAATCAACCAGCCACAAGTATGACTCGCCCGTTACGATCGGCTCCATCACCTCTCTGGAGCAACCGTCATGAACCTCAACAGCCTGTTATGCAGCCTGCTCGCCGCCTACGCCTGCGGCGCCAGCGGCACCTACGAAAAACCCCGGCGCGAGGTTTATTCTTTGCGCAACAAGGGGCAGGCTTTACTCTGGACCGGTTAGCGATCACGGAGTAAAGCATGTCCATAGCGTCTGTTTGTGTATTTTGCGGCGCCAGCACCGGCAGCCAGCCGGCCTATCGCGAAGCGGCTCAGGCCCTGGGGCAGGCATTGGCGGAGCGAAAACTGACCCTGGTCTACGGCGGCGGCGCGGTCGGCCTGATGGGAATCGTCGCTGATGCAGCCCTCGCGGCTGGCGGCGAAGTGATTGGCATCATCCCGCAAAGCCTGAAAGACAAGGAGATCGGCCACAGCGGCCTGACACGCCTGGAAGTGGTGGACGGCATGCATGCGCGCAAGGCCCGCATGGCTGAACTCAGCGACGCCTTCATCGCCCTTCCCGGCGGCCTCGGCACCCTGGAAGAACTTTTCGAAGTGTGGACCTGGGGCCAGCTCGGCTACCACGCTAAACCGCTGGGGCTGCTGGAAGTGAACGGTTTCTACAGCAAACTCACCGGTTTTCTCGATCACATCGTCGGTGAAGGCTTCGTCCGGGCGCCGCATCGTGACATGCTGCAAGTGAGCGACTCGGCCCATGACCTGCTCGATGCGCTGGATGAATGGCAACCCTCGGTGCCGCCGAAATGGGCCGAGCAAAAACCCAGCTAACGGCTCGACCCCGATACAGGGCAGAATACGCGCCGCTCAACCTCACCTTCGACCCCAGAGGATCGCCCATGGCCAAACCCAATTATTCCTTCGCCAAACGTCAGAGAGACCTGGCCAAGGAGCAGAAGAAAGAGGAAAAGCTCCAGCGCAAGAAAGCCACCGCCGATGAAGCAGCACTGAACCCCGATGCTGAAGGTGAAGTGGCGGCAGACGATGATGCAGATGCACCGAAAGACCAGGCCCCCGACGCCTGACTCCTCCAGGGCCCGATGATCCGATCCGGCCCCACGGTTTTGTGTCCAGAGCCGACAGCCTCGCTGCCGGCCCTCACAACCCCAGCGCGTTGATAATGGACAAGCGATAACCAGCCGGCAGGTTCGCTGGCAACTGGCTTGGCTCGAACAGCCCGATCTCCTTGTGCTCATGACTGATCGTCGGCACGAAACCACCCAGCAACTGGCAGCGGTAAGTGGAGATGAACACGTGTTTGCCGGGAATCACCTCGAACAGATACGAATCCAGTGGTTCGCCCACGCTGACCTCGACCGCCAGCTCCTCGGCGATTTCCCGTGCCAGGCACTGCGGCGGCGTTTCGCCCAGCTCGATCCGCCCACCGGGCAGCTCCCATTCGTCACGCTCGTTGAGCATCAGCACGACCAGGCCGTCGGGAGATTGCAGTACGCCTTTGATGGAAACCGGGAACATATAAAAGTCTCATTGTCAGTCAATTCACCTGTGGCGAGGGAGCTTGCTCCCGCTGGGCCGCGAAGCGGTCCAAGGATTTTACGGTCGCTGCGCAACCGAGCGGGAGCAAGCTCCCTCGCCACAGGTGTTCATTGGAACATCAGATCACTTTCCAACGGCATCACCGTCACCCGTACCTCCGGGTCATGGGTACCGCCCCCCAGAATCACCCCGCGCAAAGGCGACACATCGGAAAAATCCCGGCCCCAGGCCAGGGTGATGTGCTCCAAGGACGGTTGCACGTTGTTGGTCGGATCGAAATCCACCCATCCCAGCACCGGGCAAAACACCGAAATCCAGGCGTGAGAAGCGTCGGCACCAATCAATCGAGCCTGGCCGGGGGGTGGCTGGGTCAACAGATAGCCGCTGACGTAACGCGCCGCCAATCCGCGAGAACGTACGCAGGCCAGCATCAGGTGGGCAAAATCCTGGCAGACGCCCCGGCGTCGCTCCAGCACTTCCACCAGCGGTGTCGCGACCTGGGTGGCCTCCGCGTCGAAAGTGAACTCCTCGAAGATTTTTTCCATCAGCGCCTGGACGCCGAGCATCAACGGACGACCAACCGGGAAACAACTTTCGGAAAACTCGACGAAGCTGCGCTTGAGGTGCACATAGGGTGACTCGAAACGATAGCGGCATGCATCCAGCAACTGCGCCGTCAGCGGCCGGCCGCTGTAGGTCAATGCATGACGAGTGGATTCCCAGGCGGGCGATGAACCGAAATCCAGTGGCGGGCGCGCCAGCACCTCGACGCTCAGGCGGGCATTGACCAACAGCTCATCGTGGGGCCGCTCGAAGGCCAGGCGGG
Organism: Pseudomonas sp. R3-56; assembly: GCF_051132075.1. Classification (NCBI taxonomy): domain Bacteria; kingdom Pseudomonadati; phylum Pseudomonadota; class Gammaproteobacteria; order Pseudomonadales; family Pseudomonadaceae; genus Pseudomonas; species Pseudomonas sp. R3-56. Next base: position 5,514,280 of record NZ_CP071657.1, read on the forward strand.
TCAGCGGATTGCCGAACACATCCTCTTCATCGCGACGGGTCGTGGGCTCCGGGCTGATGGTCAGTTGTCGTTCGGTACAGCGCTGCCATTCACAGGGCCGCGGCCATAGATGCGCCAGTTGCTGGGCGAGGGACACCGGGCTGTCGTAATGATAGTGGGTGTCGTGAAGGATCTGGTAACGGGCATTCATCAGACGGATACCGTGCGCTGGCTGACGTCGTCAACATGGGCGAAATGGCGCAAGGCCAGGCGATCGGACACCTGCCCGCTGACATCGGCGACTTCCTGCAGCAGATCGGCCAGACCGTCGAGCGCCGCGCGCAGGCTGGCTTCGCCGAACAAAAGACTCTCCAGGCAGCGCAGGTCAAAGCGCGACAGTCGCGCCACCAGTTCCGGCAGGGCGGTTTCTCTCGGCGCGCCAAAATCGTCGTTCAGACGCTTGACGGTGCGCGCCACCAGTTTCAACTGGAAGAGCACTGCGTGAGGGTTCTGTTCGTCCAGCAACAGAAGATCGAGCACCGGGATCAGCTGCGCCACCGCCAGGTATCGCGAACGGTAGGTGATGCTGCTATTGCCCAACTCCAGCAACCATTCCAGCCCGGCCTGATCGAAAACCGCCTCGCCGCGCAGGAATGCCGCCAGGCTGCTGCTGAGAAATTGCAGACGCTCCAGGCGCCGGCCGATCATCAGGAAACGCCAGCCCTCGTCGCGGGTCATGTCGTCCAGGGCGAACCCGGACAACGCGGCCAGGGACATCACCAGTCGATTGAGAAAATCCAGCAACTCACCGAAGTCCGGCTCGCTGGTTTCCAGCTCCACGGCTTCGCGTTGCAGTTCCACCAGCGCCTGCCAGTTCTCCCGGGACAGCTTGCCACGGACCTGCGAGGCCGCCCACTGCAGGCGCTGCAGATTGGAGCGCAGGCTGAACGACCAGTCATCCCCGAGCATGGCCGCCAGCAGGCGCTCGGGCAACTCGCCCTCCTCCGGCAACAACATCAGGCTCTCGCCCAGGGCGACCGCCGATTGCAAGGCCTGTGGATCATCGCCATCGACATAGCGCGCCAGCATGATCCGCAGCAGACGGGCGCTGTCGTCGCAACGTTCGCAGTAGCGGCCAAACCAGAACAGGTTTTCCACCACACGAGACGGCAGATAGGGATCGCGGCGCACCAGATCATGCACGCCCACGGTTCGCTGGGCCTTCCATTGCTCACCGCCGGGGGCCTGCTCGCCAAGTACCCAGGTGTCCTTGCTGGCGCCTCCGCGCTGCATCGACACCACTTCGGCATCAGCCTCGGCGGCTACGCGGGTCAGGCCTCCCGGTAGCACTCGATAATCGTCTTTGCCGGACACCGCATAAACCCGCATGCCAATGGCTCGGGGCTGGATCTGGCCGTCTTCGGCCTGCCATACCGGCGCCTGGGACAGTTGCGCCAGTTCCTGAGCAACATAGGCATAGGGCCGCGCCTGCATGCGTGCGGCCAATTGAGCGCGCTGGTCTTCGTCCAGGTCACGACCAAATACCGGCGTGAAGCTCTGGGACGGAAACGCCGGCTTGATCAACAACTGCGGCAGTTTCTCCAGGGCCTGGGCCAGCACCGGCGGCTCTCCGCACCACCAGGTGGCGATTGAGGGCAGCATCAGCTCTTCACCGAAAAGAAACTGACTTATTTTCGGCAGGAATCCCAAGAGCCCGGGAGACTCCAGGACTCCACTACCCAGTGCGTTGGCCACCAGCACCCGCCCCTGACGCACCGCCTCCAGCAATCCGGGTACGCCCAGGGCCGAATCGGTGCGCAACTCCAGCGGGTCGCAGAAATCATCATCGAGCCGACGCATGATCGCGTGGACCCGACGCAGCCCGCTGAGAGTCTTCAGATAGACCGTGGCGTCGCGGACGGTCAGGTCGCCGCCTTCCACCAGCGGATAGCCGAGCTGCCGCGCCAGGTAGAGGTGTTCGAAGTAGCTTTCGTTGAACCGACCGGGCGTCAGCAGTACCACCAGCGGCGGCTCGCCGTTGCTGGGAGCCTGTCGCGCCAGGGTTTCTTGCAACGTGCGGAAGAAACCGGACAGGTGTTGCACCTTGAGGTCGCGATAAAGATCGGGAAAGGCTCGCGACACGATCGTGCGATTTTCCAACGCATAACCGGCGCCGGAGGGCGCCTGGGTCCGATCCGCAGTCACCCACCAGCGGCCGTCGGGCGCGCGCGCCAGATCCACGGCATACAAGTGCAGGAAGTTGCCGTCTGGCGGTGTGATGCCCTGGCAGGGCCAAAGGAAATTGTTGTGCCCGAATACCAGCTCCGCCGGCAACAGCCCCTCGCTGATCAGCCGCTGCGGCCCGTACAGGTCGGCCAGCACGGCATTGAGCAAGCGTGCCCGCTGGGCAATGCCGGCCGACAGTTGCGTCCATTCCCGAGCGTCGATGACATGGGGCAGCAGGTCCAGCTCCCAAGGCCGATCAGCTCCCTTGGGGTCTGCATAGACGTTATAGGTGACGCCATTTTCCTGAATCTGCCGGGCGAGCAATGCCTGGCGCTGGATCAACTGAGCCGGCGTGCTGCGCTGCAATTGGTCGAACAGCCGCCGCCAATGCGCACGCACCGCACCGCTGTCATCCAGCAATTCGTGATAGGTGCCCGTCGTCAACGGGTAACGGTCAAGCAGGTCAGGCATGGAAAGCTCGGTAGGACGGCAATGAAAGGTGAGACTAGCGCAGGCAGATGACGCCCGGATAGGTATGTTTGAGCTGAATCCGGCAAGAGGCCTCAGGGGCAATCATCGTGGCGAGGGAGCTTGCTCCCGCTCGGTTGCGCAGCGACCGTAAAATCCTGGGGCCGCTGCGCAGCCCGGCGGGAGCAAGCTCCCTCGCCACAGGGTAAATCTATCGCTTCAATGCCCCTTGGAAGCGTCGCAGATCGAGAGTGAAGGGAAATTCGTCATCCGTTGCCAGGTTCGGTATCGGAAGTTTCCCAGGCGTGTGTCCGATCCGGAAGAAACGCGCCATCCGCCGGCTCTCCGCTTCGTTGGCGTTGACCGGCAGGCTGTCATAGTTGCGCCCGCCCGGATGCGCCACGTGGTACTGACAGCCGCCCAGCGAACGTTGCATCCAGGTGTCGAGCACATCGAATACCAGCGGCGCATGGACCGGGATGGTCGGTTGCAGGCAGTTGGCCGGTTGCCAGGCGCGGAAACGTACCCCGGCGACGAACTCACCGACTCGACCGGTGGGTTGCAAGGGTACCGGTACGCCGTTGCAAGTCAGCAGATAACGTTGTGGCGCCAGGCCGCTGAGCTTGACCTGCAAGCGCTCCAGGGACGAGTCCACGTAGCGTACGGTGCCGCCCGCCGTGCCCTCCTCTCCCAGCACATGCCAGGGTTCCAGCGCCTGACGCAACTGCAGCTCAATACCATTGACCGCGTAATCGCCGACCTTGGGAAAGCGGAACTCCAGGTGCGCGGCGAACCACTCGGCCCGCAGCGGATAACCGGCGACATTGAGATCGTCGATGACATCGGCAAAATCCTGCTCGATGAAATGCGGCAGCAAGAAGCGATCGTGCAGCTCAGTACCCCAGCGCGCCAGTTTCGCCGGCGCGTAGGGTTCACGCCAGAACCGCGCCACCAGCGCCCGCAGCAGCAACTGCTGGGCCAGGCTCATGCGGGCGTGGGGCGGCATTTCGAAAGCGCGCAGCTCCAGCAAGCCGAGACGCCCGGTGGCGCCGTCCGGTGAATAGAGCTTGTCGATGCAGAACTCGGCGCGGTGGGTATTACCGGTCACGTCGATCAACAGGTTGCGCAGCAATCGGTCCACCAGCCAGGGCGGGCACGCTTCGCCAGGCTCGGGCATTTGCGCGAAGGCGATCTCCAGTTCATATAACGCGTCGTTGCGCGCCTCGTCCACGCGGGGCGCCTGGGACGTCGGGCCGATGAACAGTCCGGAAAACAGGTAGGACAACGACGGATGGTTATGCCAGTAGCTGATCAGGCTGCGCAGCAAGTCGGGACGACGCAGGAAGGGCGAGTCAGCCGGCGTCGCGCCGCCCAGGACGAAATGGTTGCCGCCACCGGTGCCGGTGTGTCGACCGTCGATCATGAATTTTTCGGTGGTCAGCCGGTTCAGCCGCGCCTGCTCGTAAAGAAACTCGGTGCGCTCGACCAGCTCATCCCAGGTCGCCGACGGTTGCACGTTGACCTCGATGACGCCCGGGTCAGGCGTTATGCGAAAATTGCTCAGGCGCGGATCGCTCGGCGGCTCGTAGCCTTCCAGCAGCACAGGGCAGCCCAGTTCTTCGGCTGTTGCCTCGATGGCGCTGACCAGTTCCAGGTAATCCTCGACCCGCTCCAGCGGCGGCATGAACAGATAGAGCCGCCCTTCCCTGGCCTCGGCACAGAACGCAGTGCGCGTCAGCCAATCGGCCGATTCGTCGATTTTCGGCGCGCGCTCCTGTTCCAGGGCCGGCTCGCCGTGATGGGTGAGCTGCTCGGTGCCAGGCAACTCGGGCAAGTCCTGGTTCGGGTCGGTGGGATGGATGAACGGATACTCGGCTGCCGTCACCCATGGCTGCGACGCCAGCGGCAAGCGATAGCCCAGCGGCGAATCGCCCGGCACCAGCCGACAATGGCTGTCGCGCAAATACCAGCGGCCGCTTTGCCATTGATCGCCCTTGGCGGTGCGCGCCAGCGGCAGGACCTGGCCGACCACTTTGTCCAGGCCCTGGCTGAAGACCTTGCGCAACCGCGCCCGCTCCAGGGGATCCTCGAGCCGAGGGTCCTCGGCTGTCACGTTCGAAGGCAAATTACCCTCGCGCCAGAGGTAATGGAAATTATCTTCGTAGGCCGCGAAGACGAACAGCGCGGGAATATTCAGGCGTTCGGCGACACTCGCCAGGAAGCGCCCGGCCAGTTCGCCATCGGCACCGTAGTCCTGCTGTTCGTCGGCGATCAGCGCGTTGTCGCGCCAGATCGGCACGCCGTCACGCCGCCAATAACAGTTGAGCGACCACCGCGGCAGTTGCTCGCCGGGGTACCACTTGCCCTGGCCGAAGTGCACCAGCCCCTCGGGCGCGTAATGCTTGCGCATGCGCTGGAACAACTCGGCGGAGAGGCGACGCTTGTCCGGGCCGAGCGCTGCGGTATTCCACTCGGCGCCGTCCGGGTCGTCGATGGAAACGAAGGTCGGCTCGCCGCCCATGGTCAGGCGCACGTCGCCCTCCAGCAGGTCGCTGTCGATCTGCCGGCCCAACGCCTGGATCGCCTGCCATTGCTCTTCGGTGTATGGCTTGGTGACCCGTGGCGCCTCCCAGATTCGCTCGACGGACATTTCGTGGCTGAACTGGCACTCGCAAGGTTCCACCAGGCCGCTGATCGGCGCTGCCGAGGACGGATCGGGACTACACGCCAAGGGGATATGCCCTTCGCCGGCGAACAACCCGGACGTGGCGTCCAGGCCGATCCAGCCGGCGCCGGGCAGGTACACCTCGCACCAGGCGTGCAGGTCGGTGAAGTCCACTTCCGTACCGGACGGACCGTCGAGGCTTTTCACATCGGCGGTCAACTGGATCAGGTAACCGGAGACAAACCGCGCCGCCAGGCCCAGATGACGCAACAGTTGCACCAGCAGCCAGGCCGAATCCCGGCAGGAACCGGACGCATGCTCCAGGGTGTGCTCCGGCGTCTGCACGCCGGGCTCCATGCGGATCAGGTAACTGATGTCTTCGCTCAGGCGCTGGTTCAACGCCACCAGGAAGTCCACCGCCGGCAGCGGCGTGCGGTCGATGCCGTCCAGATAAGCCTTGAATCTCGGCGTCAGCGGCAGCTTTTCCAGATAGGGCATCAGCTCGTGTTTTTCGTCGGCTGCATAGGCAAACGGAATCTTCTCGGCGTAGGGCTCAAGGAAAAAATCGAATGGATTGAACACCGCCATCTCGGCGACCAGATCGACCTCGACCCGCAGCTCATCGGTCTTTTCCGGGAACACCAGCCGCGCCAGGTAATTGCCCTGAGGGTCTTGTTGCCAATTGATGAAGTGCTGATCGGGCGAGACTTTCAGCGCATACGAAAGAATGCGCGTACGGCTATGGGCGGCCGGGCGCAGCCGCACGATCTGCGGACCGAGTTCGACAGCGCGCTCGTAGCGATAGTGTGTGACATGGTGCAAAGCGACATGGATCGACACGGCGTGCCTCCTGCGGAGCCTGGGCGTTATCGAAAGCGGCGCAAGACTTATGCCATGCAGGCAGGTCGGACACTTTCTACGTCTACTCAGGGCAGTAGAGCACTAAAACCGCGCGATGCCTGTATTGATCTGCAAAGGCCGCACATAAATGCGGCGCGGGCGGTAGCGAATCGACTCAACGGCGCGGACGCGAGGCCTTGGCGGATTGGATGATGCGTTCGCGCTGGTGGCGGATCTCGACGAGCTTGCGGCGCATTTCCCGGTGGCGTTTGCTGTTGATCAGGAGCAGTCCCAGTAGCGGTAACAGCACAGCGAAGATGTACACGCCCTGGTGCGGCCCGTAAGCAAACGTCGGCACCGCCGCCGCCAGACAGGCTAGGAAATAACCCGCCACACCCCAGATTGCCCAAGCGCGCCCGCGTGCAATCAGCAGGTTGCCCAAGACTAGAACCATCACCAGGGCCAACGTGCCGAAACCGACATAGTCGGTCCTGATCGAGGGCTCCAAGGCGCGCCAATAAGTGGCTCCGGCCAGAACGAGCAGCGTGGAACCGGAAAAACAGCCGAGCAGGATGGTGCCCATGAAAATCGGAAAATAGCGGGCCAGGAATGGCTTCAGTGATCCGCCGCCGATCATTCCGTGAACTCTTCGTACAGGCCGACGGCAACGGTTTTCACATGGCCACCACCGGTATAACTGCCGATGACGCCCAGGGCGCCGCCCAGCGAGTCCTTGATCTGAGTCAGGGTCGCATGCCGGATCTCAGCGGACGAGTAACGCTTGGGCAAAGCCCCTGCCCGTTGCTGCAACTTGAGCAACTTAGCGGTCAGGCTTGGGTCCTTCAGCGTCAGAAGTTCCTTGGTCAGCTTACTGCGCTCTTGGCGATTCAGGCCCTTGAGCAACTGGTACCAGCTCTTGCCGGTGCCGGCCGCCTTGTTGGCCTTGAGCAATCGAACAGTCGTCAGCGCCGAGCCACCGACGCCCACCAGGGAAACACCGTCAAGAATCGGCGACACGATGTTGTACCAGTCAGCATCGTTCATCTCATCGTTGCCAGTAGGGTTGCTCAACTCGTTCGCCACCCGCATCCCGCCAATGACGCACTGCGCGGTACTGGCCGTAGCGGCAGCGGCGCCCAAGGCGACCACAAAAGCGCTGGCACCAGCCGTAAAGGGCACGGCAACGCTGCCACTGAATACCACCACCCAACCAATCACCGCGGCGACACAGGACAAGCCGGCATTGGTCGCCTCAATCCCGAGCTTCGACTCGCGTGGACTGCTTTTCACCTGTTCTATGAATTGCTGCGGAGCAATGTACTTTTTCGCCTCGCGCAAAATGATGCGCTTGGGCGCGATGCTGCAGATCGGCTTGAACTCGCGCAGCGTCACCACGTTGTAGTCGGAATCGACATACACCACCCCCGCACCGGCGATGTTGGGGTCGGCGTCGATCGCGGCAAACAGGCGCGGCAGGTTGATCTGGCTTTCGATGCGTTGACGGGCCATGAACTGGGAAAAGCTCAAGTCCATGCCGATGCCCGTTGAAGCGCTGCTCATATGAATCGTCCTTGAGAATCGATGGATTTAATTTCTTTCCACACGGAACCCCGTGGCGAGGGGATTTATCCCCGCTGGGTTGCGGAGCAGCCCTAAAAGGCTTAACGCAATCGACCTGCCCCACCGAGGTGGAAGGTTCTAGGACTGCTGCGCAGCCCAACGGGGATAAATCCCCTCGCCACAAGGACCTCGTATTCACCTCGGCGCCATAACGCGGCGCCACGATAACAAACGGCCAGCACTGCCGCTAGAAAGCAAAACGCCAGCACTCAGGCTGGCGTCTTGCGATTGGGCGGGGCGATCAGCGCGGCACAACCGGCTTGCGCGCAGGCTTCGGTCCCTTGCCCTTGGCCGCATCCTTGCGCTCCTTGGCAGCCTGCTGATTACGGGCGAACGCAGCGGCCTTGGCTTGCTCGCGTTTATCCCAGGCATTGCCGCCGTCACTGGCCCGCGGCGGCAGGCCGGTGTGCTGGGTCAGGATCTTGGTGGTTTCCTTGCCCACCTTGTGGCTGCCAGCCGGCGTCGAGTTCTTGCGACGGGCGCTCTGGTAGCTGTCGGTGGCAGGCTGGTGCAGCGGAATCAGCTGATGCTTGCCCGGCCCGATCAGGTCGGCGCGGCCCATGCGGGTCAGCGCTTCGCGCAGCATCGGCCAGCCTTTCGGGTCGTGATAACGCAAGAACGCCTTGTGCAGGCGACGCTGCTCTTCGCTCTTGACGATGGTCACCGCGTCGCTCTTGTAGGTGACCTTGCGCAGCGGGTTCTTGCCCGAGTGGTACATCGCGGTGGCCGTAGCCATCGGCGACGGATAGAACGCCTGCACCTGGTCGGCCCGGAAGCCGTTGCCCTTGAGCCACAGCGCCAGGTTCATCATGTCTTCGTCGGTAGTGCCCGGGTGAGCCGCGATGAAGTACGGAATCAGGTACTGCTCTTTCCCGGCTTCCTTGGTGTACTTCTCGAACATCCGCTTGAATTTGTCATAGCTGCCGATGCCCGGCTTCATCATCTGGTTGAGCGGACCTTCCTCGGTGTGCTCCGGGGCGATCTTCAGGTAACCGCCGACGTGGTGGGTCACCAGCTCCTTGACGTACTCCGGCGACTCGACCGCCAGGTCGTAACGCAGGCCGGAGGCAATGAGGATCTTCTTCACCCCAGGCAACGCACGGGCGCTGCGGTACAGCTGGATCAGCGACGAGTGGTCGGTATTGAGGTTCGGGCAGATGCCGGGGAACACGCAGGACGGCTTGCGGCACGCGGATTCGATTTCCGGGCTCTTGCAGGCGATGCGGTACATGTTCGCGGTCGGGCCGCCGAGGTCGGAAATGACCCCGGTGAAACCAGGCACCTTGTCGCGGATCTCTTCGATCTCGCGAATGATCGACTCTTCCGAGCGGTTCTGGATGATCCGGCCTTCGTGCTCGGTGATCGAGCAGAAGGTGCAGCCACCAAAGCAGCCACGCATGATGTTTACCGAGAAGCGGATCATCTCGTAAGCGGGGATTTTTTCCTTGCCATACGCCGGATGCGGGACACGCGCGTAAGGCATGCCAAACACGTAGTCCATTTCCTCAGTAGTCATCGGAATGGGCGGCGGGTTGAACCAGACATCGACTTCGCCGTGCTTCTGCACCAGCGCACGTGCGTTGCCCGGGTTGGTTTCCAAATGCAACACGCGGTTGGCGTGGGCATACAGCACCGCGTCGTTGCGCACCTTCTCTACCGATGGCAGGCGAATCACGGTCTTGTCGCGGGTCATCCTCGGGCTCGCCAGGATCTGCACGACCTTGGCTTCGCTCGGGTCCTCGACCGGCCCCTTTTCCTGCTCGATGGCGCAGGCAGCGGTGTCCTGGGTATTCACGTACGGGTTGATGATCTTGTCGACCTTGCCCGGACGGTCGATGCGCGTGGAATCGACTTCGTACCAGCCTTGCGGCGTGTCGCGGCGAATGAATGCGGTGCCGCGCACGTCGGTGATGTCTTCGACTTTGTGGCCGTAGGACAGGCGCTGGGCCACTTCGACAATCGCGCGCTCGGCGTTGCCGTAGAGCAGGATGTCGGCGCAGGCGTCGATCAGGATCGAGTTGCGCACCCGGTCCTGCCAGTAATCGTAGTGGGCGATGCGGCGCAGGGACGCTTCGATACCGCCCAGGACGATCGGCACGTGCTTGTAGGCTTCCTTGCAACGCTGGCTATAGACCAGGCTCGCACGGTCCGGCCGCTTGCCCGCCAAACCGCCCGGCGTGTAGGCGTCATCGGAACGGATTTTCTTGTCGGCGGTGTAGCGGTTGATCATCGAGTCCATGTTGCCGGCCGCGACACCGAAGAACAGGTTGGGCTCGCCGAGCTTCATGAAGTCGTCTTTGGACTGCCAGTTCGGCTGGGCAATGATGCCAACGCGAAAGCCTTGGGCTTCCAGCAGGCGGCCAATGATCGCCATGCCGAACGACGGATGATCGACGTAGGCATCACCGGTCACGATGATGATGTCGCACGAATCCCAGCCGAGCTGATCCATCTCCTCCCTGCTCATCGGCAGGAACGGCGCCGGTCCGAAACATTCGGCCCAGTACTTGGGATAATCGAATAATGGCTTGGCTGCTTGCATGTCGATGACCGGTATAGAAGATGAAAAATCGCGGGCGCGGAATATAGCACAAAAAATAACCAATTGTGGCGAGGGAGCTTGCTCCCGCCCGGCTGCACAGCAGCCGGATCCCCCGCACACCTGGATTACATGTGCAAACTGGGGGCTGCTACGCAGCCCAGCGGGAGCAAGCTCCCTCGCCACAAAGGCGGGTCAAGCGAACAGATTTACTCGTCATCATCAAAATTGTAGCTACCCGGCGCCAGGTTTTCGAAGCGCGTGTATTTGCCGATAAATGCCAGGCGGATGAAGCCGATCGGGCCGTTACGCTGCTTGCCGATGATGATTTCGGCGATGCCCTTGTGTTCCGTCTCGGGGTGATACACCTCGTCACGGTAAACGAACATGATGACGTCGGCGTCCTGCTCGATCGCTCCGGATTCCCGCAAGTCCGAGTTCACCGGACGCTTGTTGGGGCGCTGTTCCAGGGAACGGTTCAACTGCGAAAGGGCAACGACTGGGCAGTTGAATTCCTTGGCCAGGGCCTTGAGGGAACGGGAGATCTCGGAAATCTCGTTGGTCCGGTTGTCGCCGCTAGAGCCGGGGATCTGCATCAACTGCAGGTAGTCGATCATGATCAGCCCGACCTCGCCGTGCTCACGCACCAGGCGGCGGGTTCGGGCGCGCATCTCCGACGGGCTGATACCTGCGGTATCGTCGATGAACAGCTTGCGGTCGTTGAGCAGGTTCACCGCCGAGGTGAGGCGCGGCCAATCGTCGTCTTCCAGCTGGCCGGAACGGACCTTGGTCTGGTCGATACGCCCGAGGGACGAAAGCATACGCATGATCAGCGATTCGCCTGGCATCTCGAGGGAGTACACCAACACAGCCTTTTCACTGCGTAGCACGGCGTTTTCCACCAGGTTCATCGCAAAGGTGGTCTTACCCATGGACGGACGGCCGGCGACGATGATCAAGTCGGACGGCTGCAGGCCGCTGGTCTTCTCGTCGAGGTCGGTGTAGCCGGTGGACAGGCCGGTAATGGCGTTGTCGGTGTTGAACAAGGTGTCGATGCGGTCGATGGCCTTGGTCAGCAGGTCGTTGACGCTTACCGGGCCGCCGGTTTTCGGCCGCGCCTCGGCGATCTGGAAGATCTGCCGCTCGGCTTCGTCGAGAATCTCAGCGGCGGTGCGACCTTCCGGGTTGAACGCACTGTCGGCAATCTCAGTGCTGATGCCGATCAACTGGCGCAAGGTCGCCCGCTCGCGCACGATCTGGGCGTAAGCCTTGATGTTGGCGACCGACGGCGTGTTTTTCGCCAGTTCGCCGAGGTAACCGAGGCCGCCGACCTGGGATGTCTGACCTTCCTTGTCCAATTGCTCGGCCAGGGTCACGACGTCGATCGGCATGTTCTGATCGGCCAACTTGGCGATCGCGCGGAAAATCAGCCGGTGGTCATGCCGATAGAAATCGCCGTCGGAGACTTGATCAAGCACGCGTTCCCAGGCGTTGTTGTCCAGCATCAGACCACCGAGCACGGCCTGTTCGGCCTCGATGGAATGCGGAGGCACCTTCAAGGCAGCGGTTTGCAGATCGTATTGCTCGGGGGCGGTGATTTCGTTCATGGCCACGTCAGGTTATGAAAATCGGGAATTGCAGAAAGACAAAGGGCACGACCTGTAGACAGGATCGTGCCCGATGTTACCGGTTGGCGCCCGAGGGTGCCAACCGACAGGTGTTGCTTAGGCTGCTACCACGACAACGCGTACGGTGGCTTCAACTTCGGCGTGCAGGTGCACGGCTACGTCGAATTCACCTACGTTGCGGATGGTGCCGTTCGGCAGACGAACTTCGCTTTTCGCAACTTCAACGCCGGAGGCGGTCAGTGCGTCAGCAATGTCGTGAGTACCGATCGAACCGAACAGCTTGCCTTCGTCGCCCGCGGTGGCAGTGATGGTCACTTCCAGCTCGGCCAGTTGGGCAGCACGGCTTTCAGCCGATGCCTTACGGTCTGCGGCGGCTTTTTCCAGCTCAGCGCGACGCTCTTCGAACGCAGCCAGGTTGGCAGCGGTCGCAGCGGTGGCTTTGCCGAAAGGCAGCAGGTAGTTACGGCCGTAACCGGCCTTAACGTTTACTTTGTCGCCCAGGTTGCCCAGGTTGGCGATTTTTTCCAGAAGGATCAGTTGCATGTGAAAATCCTCTAACTTTTAACCTTCACCGTTCGCGTTGTCGGCGTCTTTCGGCGCCATACGACCGCGAAAATCAATCAGGCTGTCGACGATGGCCAGGACCACCAGCAACGGATAGATCAGCTGCATGAACAGCAACAACGTGACGTACAACCCGACCAGCCAGAACCTGGCCAGTCGCTTTTGCGCCACAAGCCCGTGAATCAGGGCCAGGGCGGCAAACACCAGCGGTACACTGCACAACGGCGTGAGCATGGCCATCTGCGGACCGAAATTCGGCCCCAGGAGCATGCCCGCCAGCAGTAACATCGCCAGCCCGAGCGGGAAACGAATGGCGCGAAATTCGCGACCAAAACCACCCGGGTTGTACAACAACGCTTGCCAGTAGCGCCCGATAATCAGGCTCAGCACACTGACGATTTGCAACAAGGCCGCAATCAGGCCGGTCAGGACCGGTGCGATCAGGGACGCGAAACGCGCCTGCTCCTCTGCCGACATCTGTTGGTAGAGATCACCGAGGGCCTCGGGCAGGATTTTTATCAAAGCCTGCGAGAGCATCTCGATCTGGGGTGCGAAAGCCACCCCGAGCACCACTGAAAACACCACTCCCATCGCTATGCTGACCAGCAGCACGCGGTTCCAGGATTCGCTGGCGCGCAACACCAACGCCAGCGCCGAAGACCCCAGCAGCACCATCAGTGCCCGCGGGTCAGCGGAATACAACCACCAGAGCAAGGCCGGCAGCAGTCCCAGAGCAAGAACGCCAAGGGCGTCCCTCAATCCGCGCCGCAGGAGTACGAGACTCACCGCGGCAGCACCCAACCAATACAACAACGGCAATGCCGCGCATCCAGCCACTACGAGAGTGGCCTGCATACGACCGCGCATGATGAACTCAGCTAAGGCGCGCATGCATTCAATCCTTTGCTACGTATCGACTGCCCGGTCTCAGCGGCCGTGGCTGTCGGTGTAGGCCAGCAGGGCCAGGAAGCGGGCGCGCTTGATAGCGGTGGCCAGCTGACGCTGATAACGTGCTTTGGTACCGGTGATACGGCTTGGAACGATTTTGCCGGTCTCGGATACGTAGGCTTTCAGAGTGTTGAGATCTTTGTAATCGATCTCTTTCACGTCTTCAGCGGTGAAGCGGCAGAATTTACGACGACGGAAGAAACGTGCCATGTGATTGGCTCCTTAAAAGGTCCGTGGATTACTCGTCAGCGTTATCGCTGTTGTCGCTGTCGCTATCGCTGTCATCGCCATCGGCGCTGTCAGAGTGCTCAGGACGGTCGCGACGCTCACGGCGCTCACTGCGGTTTTCTTCAGCCTTGAGCATCTCGGATTGGCCGGTGACGGCTTCTTCGCGACGGATGACCAGGTTACGGATCACTGCATCGTTGTAGCGGAAGTTGTCTTCCAGCTCGGCCAGGGCCTTGCCGGTGCACTCAACGTTCAGCATCACGTAGTGAGCCTTGTGAACATTGTTGATTGCGTAGGCCAGTTGACGACGGCCCCAATCTTCCAGACGGTGGATTTTGCCGCCGTCTTCTTCGATCAGCTTGGTGTAACGCTCAACCATGCCGCCGACTTGCTCGCTTTGATCCGGGTGGACCAAAAAGATGATTTCGTAATGACGCATGAATGCTCCTTACGGGTTGTAGCCTGCCGCTCAAAAACGGTCAGACAAGGAGTGAATGACACTTATGGACTTGAGGACGCTAGACACATAAGTGCCTGCCATCACAGCAAGGGGCGCAATTGTAGAGAAGGGTCGAGGGCGGCGCAAGGCAATTGGCGATTATTTGAACAACCACCACTTTCAATTACACACAGACCAATGTGGGAGCGAGCAGGCTCGCTCCCACAAGGTGTACGGCGATCAGGGCTTTTTGGCGGCAGCCTTGGCCCCACGCTGGCGCTGGGCTTCGAACAGGCACACGCCGGTGGCAACCGAGACGTTGAGACTGCTGACACTGCCGGCCATCGGCAGCTTGACCAGGTAATCGCAATGCTCGCGGGTCAGGCGGCGCATGCCCTTGCCTTCGGCGCCCATGATCAGGATGGTCGGGCCGGTCAGGTCCTGGTCATAGATGCTGACCTCGGCCTCGCCCGCCGTGCCGACGACCCACAAGCCGCGCTGCTGGAGTTTTTCCAGGGTGCGCGCCAGGTTGGTCACGGCCACCAGTGGGATCACTTCCGCCGCGCCGCAGGCGACTTTACGCACGACCGGGGTCAGGGTGGCCGACTTGTCTTTTGGCACGATCACCGCCAACGCCCCGGCGGCATCCGCCGAACGCAGGCAGGCGCCGAGGTTGTGCGGGTCGGTCACGCCGTCCAGCACCAGCAGCAACGGCGCGCCCTCGGTGCGATCGAGCAACTCGTCGAGCATCGCCTCGCCCCAGACTTGACTCGGGCTGACTTCGGCCACGACGCCCTGGTGCACGCCTTCAACCCAGGCGTCCATCTCACGCCGCTCGGCCTGGCCGACCGCCACGCGATTTTCGCCCGCCAGCTCGATCAACGTCTGGACACGCGGATCGCTGCGCCCTTCCGCCAACCAGATCTGCTTGACCCGCTTGGGGTGGTGACGCAACAGCGCCTCTACGGCATGCACGCCGTAGATTTTTTCCAGCTGACTCATGACTTGCCCTTGGGTTTACGCGCCCCGCCGCTCTTGGCCGGGGCCGAGCCCGCTTTCGGCGGACCTTTACGGTGCTTGCTCGGCTTGCTGGTCGCCTTGTCCGGGGTCGACCTTCCGGTCTTTCCCCCAGACGCCGCTTTACCACCGTTCTTGGCTTCGGCCAGCAACGCCTGTTTCATTTCACGGCTTTTGCGCAACTCGGCATTTTTCGCCGCCGCATCGCTCGGGCGATAGGCCTCGACAGCCTTCTCCTTGGCCGAACCGCGGCGCCCCGACTTGGCCGGGGCAGGCTCGGCGGTGGTCTTGGTTGCTGGCGCAGCCGTTTCGGTGCCGCGCTTCTTGCGACCGATCGGCGCGCTGATGGTTTTTTCGGCCATCTCGAAGTCGATCTTGCGCTCGTCCAGATCGACGCGCATCACCCGCACTTCAACGGTATCGCCAAGACGGAAGCTGCGACCGGTGCGCTCGCCCGCCAGGCGGTGATGCACAGGATCGAAGTGGTAGTAGTCGCCCGGCAGCGCGGTGACATGCACCAGGCCTTCGACGTAGATATCGGTCAGCTCGACGAACAGGCCGAAACCGGTCACTGCGGTGATCACGCCCGGGAAAGACTCACCCACGCGATCCTTCATGTACTCGCACTTGAGCCAGTTCACCACGTCGCGGGTCGCTTCGTCGGCACGTCGCTCGCTCATCGAGCATTGCTCGCCGAGCTGCTCCAGGGCCGCCTCGTCGTACGGGTAGATACGCGCCTTGGGGATGGTCATCGCGCCGGCACGCTTGACGTGCGGGGTGTCCATCTTCGAGTGGATCACGCTGCGAATCGCCCGGTGCGTGAGCAGGTCGGGGTAGCGACGGATCGGCGAAGTGAAGTGGGTGTAGGCTTCGTAATTCAGGCCGAAGTGGCCCTGGTTGTCGGCGCTGTACACCGCCTGGCTCAGCGAACGCAGCATCACGGTCTGGATCAGGTGGAAATCCGGACGATCCTTGATGCTCGCCAGCAAGGCCTGGTAATCCTTCGGCGACGGACCTTCCTTGCCCTTGTGCAACGACAGGCCAAGCTCGCCCAGGAATGCCCGCAATTTTTCCAGACGCTCTGGCGGAGGACCGTCGTGGACGCGGTACAGCGCAGGAATTTCATGCTTCTTCAGGAACTCGGCCGTGGCCACGTTGGCCGCCAGCATGCATTCCTCGATCAGCTTGTGGGCGTCGTTGCGAATCGTCGGACGGATCTCGGCGATCTTGCGCTCGGTACCGAAGATGATCCGGGTTTCCTGGGTTTCGAAATCGATCGCGCCCCGCACGTGACGCGCCGCCAGCAATACCTTGTACAGCGCGTAGAGCTGCTTGAGGTGCGGCACCACGTCGGTGTACTCGCCGCGCAGCTTGCGCGATTCGGCGAGTTTCGGCGTTTCCAGCATCGCACTGACCTTGTTGTAGGTCAGGCGGGCATGGGAATGGATCACCGCTTCATAGAAGCAGTAGTTGGTCATCTCGCCGGATTTGGAGATATCCATCTCGCAAACCATGGCCAGGCGATCGACCTGGGGATTGAGCGAACACAGGCCGTTGGACAACTGCTCGGGCAGCATCGGCACGACGCGCTCGGGGAAATACACCGAGTTGCCGCGCACCTGGGCCTCGGCATCCAGTGCCGAGCCGAGCTTCACGTAGCTGGAGACGTCGGCAATCGCCACGTACAACTTCCAGCCGCCGGAGAACAAGCGCAACTTGCCTGGCTTGGCTTCGCAGTAGACCGCGTCGTCGAAGTCCCGGGCGTCTTCGCCGTCAATGGTGACGAACGGCAGATGACGCAGGTCGATGCGCTTCTCTTTGTCCTTCTCTTCGACTTCCGGCTTGAGCTTGGCAGCTTCCTTGAGCACCGCCTCAGGCCAGACGTGGGGGATGTCATAAGTGCGCAGGGCAACGTCGATTTCCATGCCCGGAGCCATGTAGTTGCCGACCACTTCCACCACGTCGCCTTGCGGCTGGAAGCGCGGGGTTGGCCAGTGGGTGATTTTCACCTCGACGAACTGACCGACCTGGGCGTTGGCGTTGCGGCCCGGCGTCACCAGCACTTCCTGCTGGATCTTCGGGTTGTCGGCGACGACAAAACCGATGCCGCCCTCTTCGAAATAACGACCAACAATGGTCTCGTGGGCACGGGACACCACTTCGACGATCACACCCTCACGACGCCCACGGCGATCCAGGCCGGAGACACGGGCCAGGGCGCGGTCGCCGTCGAACACCAGGCGCATCTGCGCCGGGCTCATGAACAGGTCGTCACTGCCGTCATCCGGAATCAGGAAGCCGAAGCCGTCGCGGTGCCCGGCAATACGACCCAGGATCAGATCGAGCTTGTCGACCGGCGCATAAGTGCCACGGCGGGTATAGATCAGTTGAGCGTCGCGCTCCATGGCGCGCAGACGGCGGCGCAGGGCCTCGAGCTGGTCCTCGGTGGTCAGACCGAATTCTTCGACCAACTGCTCACGGCTAGCAGGCGAACCCCGATCGGCGAGATGCGCCAGGATCAGTTCGCGGCTAGGAATAGGGTTTTCATATTTTTCCGCTTCACGAGCGGCCTCGGGATCGAGGGACTGCCAATCGGCCATTAGAGAGTTTTCACCTTGTCTATATGCGGGTTAGTTTGGCATAGGCGTAATGAAACGGGAAATTTCAAGCGTCAGATGCCTTTTCTAAAGCCTTTTGACACGCCTTTAAAGCCTGTGATTGCACCGCTCGTGAAATTTAGCTTTTTTTTTGCACCGAGGGGTTTACAGTTAAAAACACGCTCCGTATAGTGCGCGCCATCGACGACGCACACACGTTGTCGATATTGCCCAGATGGTGAAATTGGTAGACACGCCAGCTTCAGGTGCTGGTGACCGCAAGGTCGTGGAAGTTCGAGTCTTCTTCTGGGCACCAATTTCAAGCAGCAGATAATGTCTGCGAGCTTTCACAGAAACCCGCGAAAGCGGGTTTTTGCATTTTTGCCCCCGCCGTTTCGTTTTGGCAATTACCAAAACAAAAACAGGGGTTTACAGATCAAAACGCGCTCCGTATAGTGCGCGACATCAACAGCGGCAACGCTGAAGATACTGCCCAGATGGTGAAATTGGTAGACACGCCAGCTTCAGGTGCTGGTGACCGCAAGGTCGTGGAAGTTCGAGTCTTCTTCTGGGCACCAATTCAAGCTTCAAGGTCAGATGCCTTGAACCTCACAGAAACCCGCGAAAGCGGGTTTTTGCGTTTTCGGGATCCGGAAATTCCCTCTGTGGCGAGGGGATTTATCCCCGCTGGGCTGCGTAGCAGCCCCAAAAGCAACGATCTCAATCTTACTGGCACCGAGTTGTCTGGCCGGGGGCCGCTGCGCAGCCCAACGGGGATAAATCCCCTCGCCACAACGCACATGAGAAACAATATCGTTTATCATTGTTACAAGTTTTTGCTACACGACAGTGAGGAACCCCCGCGAATGATGTTTCGAACCACCCTGCGCCGCGCCCTGACCTGCACCCTGCTCGGCCTGACCCTCGCAACGCCCCTCACCCAAGCCGCCGACAAGGTGGAACTGACTCTCTACAACGGCCAGCACAAAGAAGTTGGCGATGAACTGGCCAAGGCCTTCGAGGCCAAGACCGGCATCCACGTCAACGTGCGCAAGGGCAGCAGCAACCAGCTTGCCAGCCAGGTTGTCGAAGAAGGCGAGCGCTCCCCTGCCGACGTGATCTACACCGAAGAGTCGCCGCCCTTGAACAAGCTCGGCGAGCAAGGGCTGCTGGCGAAGATCGACGACGCCACGCTCAACGTACTACCCAAGGATTATGTTGCGAGCAATGGCACCTGGATGGGCGTGACCGCCCGCGTGCGTGTGGTTGCCTACAACCCCAAACTGATCGACGAGAAAGATCTGCCGAAAACCGTCCTCGATTTCGCCCAGCCGCAATGGCAGGGCAAGGTCGGCTTTGTACCAACCAGCGGCGCGTTCCAGGAGCAAGCCGTCGCCATCATCAAGTTGCACGGGATGGACGCCGCCGAGGAATGGCTCACCGGGCTGCGCGCGTTCGGCAAGGTCTACAGCAACAATATGGTTGCCCTCAAGGCCGTGGAAAACGGCGAAGTGGCGACGGTCCTGGTGAACAATTACTACTGGTTCGCGCTGCAGCGAGAGATGGGCCAGCTCGACTCCAGGCTGCACTATTTCACCGGAGGTGATGCCGGCGGCCTGGTGACCGTGTCCAGCGCCGCTGCGCTGAAATCCAGCAAGCACCCCAAGGAAGCCCAACAACTGCTCGCCTACATGGCCAGTGAAGAAGGCCAGCGCGTGATTACCCAGACGTCCGCCGAGTACCCCCTCCACAAAGGCATGGTGTCGGACCGTGGCCTCAAGCCGTTCACTGAACTTGAACCGCCAAAAGTCACTCCGGCCGACCTCGGCAATGCTGAAGAAGCCCTGGAGCTGGAACGTGAAGTCGGCCTGAACTGATGACACCGTCGCTGAACGCTCCCTCTGCCGCGAGGAGCTATATTCCCCGGCGCAAGCGCCCGTCGATCGGTCTGCTGCTCCCGGTTCTGCTGCTGGTGCTGCTGAGCGCGTTGCCGCTCCTGTATGTCATCGCGAAGGCCTGGCAGGCCGGTTGGACAGAAGCATTGCACTTGCTCTGGCGGCCTTATGTATTCGGCCTGCTGCGCAACACCTTGGCGCTGATGATCGGTGTCACGCTGGCCTGTGGCGTGATCGGCCTGTCGCTGGCCTGGCTTTTGGAGCGCAGCGATCTGCCGGGACGCAGGGTCTGGGGCGTGATCCTCTGCCTGCCATTCGCAGTGCCGGCGTTTGTCAGCAGCTTCACCTGGGTATCGCTCAGCGCGCAATTCGAAGGACTGGGCGGGGCCATCCTGGTCATGACGCTGTCCAAATATCCGCTGATTTTCCTGCCGGTGGCGGCAACGCTACGCAATCTCGATCCCTCTCTCGAGGAATCCGCACGAACCCTGGGGCAAAATCGCTGGGGCGTGTTTTTTCGCGTCACCCTGCCATTGCTCTGGCCCTCGCTGCTGGCCGGCTCACTGTTGATTGCCTTGCACATGCTGGTGGAGTTCGGCGCGCTGTCGATCATCGGACTGCAAACGTTTACCACCGCGATCTATCAACAATTCGAGCTGGAGTTCAGCAACGCCAATGCCGCCATGCTGTCAGCGGTGCTGTTGGTGCTTTGCCTGGCACTGTTGTGGCTGGAATTGCGCGTGCGCGGCAAGGGCCGCCACGTACGCACCGGACAAGGCGCGGCACGCCGCGCGGAACAGGTACGGCTCGGCCCCTGGGCGTTCCTCGGCCAGCTGTATTGCGCGGCATTGACGGTCATTGGCAGCGGTATTCCGCTGGGGATGCTGGTGTATTGGCTGGCGGTGGGCACTTCCGCCGCCTTCCCGGTGGGCGAGATCGGCGAAGCCCTGCTGTCATCCCTGGCGCTGTCACTGGGCGGCGCCGCGCTGTGCCTTGTACTCGCGGTGCCGGTCGGCCTGCTGGTGGTGCGTCACAAGGGGCGCCTGGCGCTATGGGCAGAACGCCTGCCGTATTTGCTGCATGCACTGCCAGGCCTGGTGATTGCCCTGAGCCTGGTGTATTTCGCGCTGCACTATGTGCCGGCGCTTTATCAGACCTCGGGTTTGCTGCTGATTGCCTACGCGCTGCTGTTCCTGCCGCTGGCCCAGGCGCCGGTGCGCACGGCGCTGAACAAGGCCGCGCCGCAGCTGGAAGAGGCGGCTCGCACGCTGGGGGCTTCTTCTTTCAGTGCGTTTTGCCGGGTGACCTTGCCGATTATCTTCCCGGCGCTGGGGGCGGCATTTGCGCTGGTGTTCCTGGACGCGATGAAAGAACTGACTGCTACTTTGCTGCTCAGCCCGACCGGGCTCAACACCCTGGCGACAGCGGTCTGGGCACATACCTCGAACGTCGAGTTTGCGGCAGCGGCGCCTTACGCGGCGCTGCTTATCCTGGTGTCGGGGTTGCCGGTCTATTTGCTGACGACGCGGATGTATCTGAGCCGCTGAAATCGCTTTCGCGAGCAGGCTCGCTCCTACAGGGGCTTGTTGCGCATGTGGATGCAATGAACACTGGAGATCAGCGTGGGAGCGAGCCTGCTCGCGAAAGCGGTGGGTCAGCTTGCATCAGCGTTGAATGTGCCGCCTTCGCGAGCAGGCTCGCTCCCACAATGGGATTGGAATACAACCGAAGAGCCAGGTCGGCTGTAAGGCCGCCTCGCCGTGGATGTTGATCTCGGCGCCCCGTTAACCACGCTGGCCGAACGCAGGTATTGCGCAGTGGGCATCCCGGCATGGATGCGGGGATAGCCGCGCTGGGCCAGGGACGGCCCTTCGCGGCGGGCCCACGGAGCAATGCCGGAGTGAGGGCATGCCGAGCCCAAGCGAGGCACCGAGTGGTGGGGCAAAAGCGTTTTGCTTACTTTTGCGCTTCATAAAAGTGAGCCGCCGTCAGGGCGGAACCCTAAGCAGCCGTTACTACAGCAACGGATATGTACCCGGTCAAACTGTCAGCCCGTCATCGCCTCCACCTGATCAGGCCCTGAACTGCCCCAGGCTCGCCTTCAACTGCGCCGCCAGACTGTCCAACACCTTGCCGCTGGCAGTGGTCTCGACCACCGCCTGGGCGGCTTTTTCGGCCTGGGCGTGGATGGTTTCCACCCGTCCGCGCACCGCTTGGGCGCCCTGGGCCTGATGCGCCGCTGCCTGGGTCGCCAGGCCGATGGCCGCGTGGACCTGCTCGACCGAAGCCTGCACTGATTGCTGCAGGCGCGCGCTGTCTCGCAGCACCGCCAGCCCCTCGTTCGCTTGTCGTCCAGCCTGGCCAATCGCAGCCACCGCTTCGCGCGCACCTTGTTGCAAGGCGACGATATGCGCCTGGATGTCGCCGGTCGAACTCTGGGTCTTGCTCGCCAGTGCCCGCACCTCATCCGCCACCACCGCAAATCCGCGCCCGGTTTCGCCTGCCCGCGCCGCTTCGATGGCCGCGTTCAACGCCAGCAGGTTGGTTTGCTCGGCGATGCCATGGATAACCGTCAGGACCACTTCGATCTGCTCGCTCTGCTGCGCCAGCCGCTCGATGACCTTCGCCCCGGTGTCGACCTGTCCGGCCAGCGCTTCGATCAAGCCGCCTACCTTGGCCGCGGTGCGGGTCGTTTCATCGGTGGCCTGGCGGATCTCCACTACCTGCTGCAAGGCCGCCTGCATCGCCTGGCTTTCCGATTGCGCCTCATCAGCCATCTGCGACAACGCCCGCAGGCTCTCGGCCACTTCGTCGCGCTGCATGCCGGCCGCCGCGTCGGCGCCGGAGTTGCGCAGGGTCATCGCACCGATTTCCTGGCCGGTGCGCTGGGCCACGTCACCCGCTTCACGCACGATAGGTTGCAATTTGTCGACAAAACGATTGACCGCCGAAGCCATGTCGCCAATTTCATCCTTGCTGCTGATCTGTACACGCTTGGTCAGATCGCCCTCGCCCGCCGCCAGGTCGTTCATCGCTGCAATCAACAGCTTCAAGCGATTGACCACTCGCCGCCCCAGCACCACGGCCAGCAATGCCAGCACGCCGAACCCGACCAGCGCCAGGCCCAGGCCGATGCGCCAGCGCAACGTTCCCGCAGCCTCCTGCACGGTGGCGGCGGTATTGGTCTGCATTTGCGTGGCGGTTGCCTGCGCCGAGCCCAGGCGGCCACGCATGGCGGTGGCGCTGTCGGCGGCTGCGCCCTTGAGGCTGTCACCGACCAATTGGTCGCTGCTGGCGATCAGGGCCGAGAAACGCTGGTCCAGCGCTTTCAGATCGGTTTCCACCGAGGCGGTAGAAACGCCCATCAGCACTTTGCCAATTTCCACACCGTTGGGGTTGATCGACGCTTCGAGGTAATAGACCGACGGGTCGTTCTTCGCCGCGTCCAGCACCTTGTCCAGTGCTCGCTCGCCCTTGCCTTTTTCCAGCAGGGCCTTGTTGATCGGGTTTTCCCGGTTCAGATAACGAGTCAGGTGCTCGCCGGCAGCGTCGTCATAGATGACGAACAACACGTTGGGATTGCGCTGGGCGCGGCGGGCGAATTCGGAAAGGGTCGGCACGTCGCTGTCCCACATGGCGCGAGGCGCGACCGAGGCCAAAAGCTGCGCCATATCATTGGCGGAATCCCTCAGGTCTTTTTCCAGAGTCGCACGCAGATGGGCCTGTTCCTCCTTCAGCCGCGAGGACAAACCGGCGTTCAACCGTTGGCGGGTGCTGGCGGAAAGGCTATCGAGGCTGGAGGTGACTTCACGCCCGGCCTGCTCCAGCTCACCGGAGAGTTTCTGGCTGTCAGCCCCAAGGCGCGCGTTCAGGTCGGCCTCCAGCGCAGTGACCGTGCTTCGGGTCAGCGCAACGGCGACCAGTACCTGCACCAAAAGGGCGATACCGAGCGTAACGAAAACAGGCCGCAGCAAACGGCTTTGTAACAGTGAGAGAACGGCCGACACAGGGGAATCCCTCTACTAACGCCAGTAAATTGATGGCACTTCACAAGAAGTACTTATTATCAAGGGTGCGTAGCAAAGGTCGTGCCGTCTGACAGACAGAGACGACAAAGGACCCAAACGAGGGTCCTTTGTGAGTTACATCAACGACTTATCAGGCGAAAGGATGACGCAGAACGATGGTTTCGTTGCGGTCCGGCCCCGTCGAAATAATGTCGATCGGCGCACCGACCAGCTCTTCGACGCGCTTGATGTAGTTGCGGGCCGCCACGGGCAGCTCTTCCAGGGTCTTGGCGCCCACGGTCGATTCGGTCCAGCCTGGCATCTGCTCGTACACCGGCTCCAGGCCAATGTAGCTGTCTGCATCGGTCGGTGCGTCGATGACGGCGCCGTCCTGGTTCTTGTAGCCCACGCAGATGTTGATGGTCTCCAGGCCGTCCAGCACGTCCAGCTTGGTCAGGCACAGGCCCGAGATGCTGTTGACGTCGATGGCGCGACGCAGGATGACGGCATCGAACCAGCCGCAACGACGGGCACGGCCGGTGGTGGCACCGAACTCGTGGCCGCGCTTGGCCAGGAAGGCACCGACGTCGTCGAACAGCTCGGTCGGGAACGGGCCCGAACCGACGCGGGTGGTGTAGGCCTTGGTGATGCCGAGGATGTAGTCCAGGTACATCGGGCCAAAACCCGAACCGGTGGCGATGCCGCCAGCGGTGGTGTTGGAGCTGGTGACGTACGGGTAGGTGCCGTGGTCGATATCCAGCAGCGAACCCTGGGCGCCTTCGAACATGATGTCCTTGCCGGCACGGCGCAGCTCGTGCAGCTCGGCGGTAACGTCGAGCATCATTGGCTTGAGCAGCTCGGCGTATTCCATGCACTCGTCCAGGGTCTTCTGGAAGTCGATGGCCGGCTCTTTGTAGTAATTGACCAGGACAAAGTTGTGGTAGTCCAGCAACTCGCCCAGCTTGGCGGCGAAACGTTCGCGGTGGAACAGGTCGCCGATGCGCAGGCCGCGACGGGCGACCTTGTCTTCATAGGCCGGGCCGATGCCGCGACCGGTGGTGCCGATCTTCAGCTCGCCACGGGCCTTTTCACGGGCCTGGTCCAGCGCAACGTGATAGGACAGGATCAGCGGGCAGGACGGGCTGATGCGCAGGCGCTCGCGCACCGGTACACCCTTCTCTTCCAGCTTGATGATTTCCCGCAGCAGGGCGTCGGGGGCAACCACCACGCCGTTGCCGATCAGGCACTGCACGCCTTCGCGCAGCACGCCCGAGGGAATCAGGTGCAGAACGGTTTTCTCACCGTCGATCACCAAGGTGTGACCTGCGTTGTGGCCACCCTGGTAGCGCACTACGGCGGCAGCATGTTCGGTCAGCAGATCAACGATCTTGCCTTTGCCCTCATCACCCCACTGGGTGCCCAGGACTACGACATTCTTACCCATAACACTTGTCCTCATTTGCGCAAACTTGGTGCCGGCGATGGCCGGCAGGAAAACTCAAGAAGCCAGCGGCAATACTTGCCAAAGCCCGTTCTGCTGAATCAATTGCCGGTCGCAGTCCGCTTCACGGGCGGCGGCCAAAGGTTGCCCAGGCAATGCCTGGACGACACGCTGACCCTCACCGCGCAACTGGCAGACCATCTGCCAGAGTGCCGCATCCGTACTGTCAGGCATCCAGATACCGCCAGACGGTAACTCGATCTCAGCACGCCCCAGGGTCACCAGGGTTTTCAAATCGGTAGAGAAGCCGGTCGCCGGACGGGCACGACCGAAATCGGCACCGATGTCGTCGTAGCGACCGCCCTGGGCGATGGACTGGCCAACGCCCGGTACGAACACCGCGAACACCACGCCGGTGTGGTAGTGATAACCGCGCAGTTCACCCAGGTCGAAATACAACGGCAGCTCCGGGAAACGCACCGACAGACGCTCGGCAATCGCCAACAAGTCATCAAGGGCCGCCAGCACAGGGGCCGGCGCACCGGCCAGACGCTCGCGAGCGGCGCCCAGCACCTCACGGCCGCCACACAGATCCACCAATGCCCGCAGCATGCCGGATAATTGTGTCGGCAGGCCTTCGGTCAGGCTGATGACTTCGTCGATGGCCTTGCGCTGCAACGCATCGAACAACTGCTGTTCCACTTCGCCGGACAGGCCGGCCGCACGCGCCAGGCCGCGGTAGATGCCGACATGGCCCAGGTCCATGTGGACATCCGGCACGTCAGCCAGTTGCAGCATGGCCAGCATCAGGCTGATGACTTCCACGTCGCTGCTCGGGCTCGCGTCGCCGTACAGCTCGGCGCCCAGCTGGATCGGGCTGCGCGAAGACGACAAGGCACGCGGCAAGGCATGCAGGACACTGCCGGCATAGCACAGGCGGCTCGGACCTTCACGACGCAGGGTGTGGGCATCGATGCGCGCCACTTGTGGCGTGATGTCGGCCCGAAAGCCCATCTGCCGACCCGACTGCGGATCGATGACCTTGAAGGTGCGCAGATCCAGGTCCTGGCCCGCGCCGGTCAGCAGGGATTCCAGGTACTCGATATGCGGGGTCACGACAAACTCGTAACCCCAGCTCTGGAACAGATCCAACACCTGCCGACGCGCTACTTCGATACGCGCGGCCTCCGGTGGCAGTACTTCTTCGATGCCATCTGGCAGCAGCCAGCGGTCTACCGTTGCCATTACGCCATTCCCCTATGATCCGGGCGGCCAACTTTCGGGCTGGCCTTGAGTGAAGCAGAAAATGCCCGCGCCATGCGAAAAACCGCAAACCACGCGCAAGGGCGACGTGACGAATGGCCTTGAATCGGCCTCGCCAAGCACTTTCCTCGAAAAACCTGTCGGGTCATTTCACCCGACGCCTGCAACCAACACCACAATCGAACGTGCAGACGCAAAAAAGCCGGGAATTTCCCGGCTGCCGCATCATACACACGTTTTCCCAAAGGATCACCCCGCCCGACGTTTTAGCCGCCGGGCGGAGTGCTTCAGGTCAACGTCGCATCAAGGCTTGGCCTTTTCCAGGTAGTGGAAAAAGTCGCTGCTTGGGTCCAGGACCAGAACGTCGGACTTGTTCGCGAAGCTTTCACGGTAGGCGCGCAGGCTACGATAGAACGCGTAGAACTCCTGATCCTGGCCGTAGGCCTTGGCGTAGATCGCAGCGGCCTGGGCATCGCCATCACCACGGACTTCTTCCGATTCGCGATAGGCTTCGGCCAGCAGCACACGGCGTTGGCGATCGGCGTCGGCACGGATGCCTTCAGCCAGCTCGTTACCCTTGGCACGGTGCTCGCGGGCTTCACGCTCACGCTCGGTGCTCATGCGCTCGAACACGCTGCGGTTCACTTCCTTCGGCAGGTCGATGGCCTTGACGCGGACATCGACCACTTCGATACCCAGCTCTTTTTCCGCCATCGTGTTCAGCGAACGGGTGATGTCGGACATGAGCGCATCGCGCTCACCTGAGACCACTTCATGCAGGGTACGCTTACCGAACTGGTCACGCAGACCCGATTCCAGGCGACGGGACAGACGTTCGTCAGCGATCTGCTTAAGGCCGGACGTAGCAGTGTAGAAGCGCTCGGCATCCTTCACGCGCCACTTGGCGTAGGCATCGACCATCACGGCTTTCTTTTCCAGCGTCAGGAAGCGCTGCGTCGGCGCGTCCAGCGTCATCAGGCGGGCGTCGAACTTGCGCACCTTGTTGACGTACGGCACTTTCACATGCAGCCCCGGCTGGACATCAGCCTGGACCACGCGACCGAACTGCAGCAACACCGCACGCTCGGTCTGAGCCACGATGTAGAAGCAGTTCCAGGCAGCGATCGCCACGACGACACCGACAATAAGGGCGATCAGCGATTTATTGCTCATCAGCGACTCTCCCTGGTACGTGCTTGCTGTTGCTGCAGGTCCGCCGCCGCGCGGGCATTGGCTTCATTGCTGGCGGCTGCCGCCGCGCCGGTTGACGGCGTGCCGGTGTTGCGACCGCTCTCGACCATCTTGTCCAGCGGCAGGTACAGCAGATTGCTCTGGCCATTCTTGTTGCCGGTCACGAGGACCTTGCTGGTATTACTGAAGACTTCCTGCATGGTGTCCAGGTACAGACGCTGGCGGGTCACTTCAGGAGCCTTGCGATACTCGGCCACCAGCTTGGTGAAGCGATCAGCCTCACCCTTGGCGCGGGAAACCACTTCGTCGCGATAACCGTTGGCATCCTCGATGATGCGCTGGGCCTGGCCACGGGCTTCCGGCACGACGCCGTTGGCGTAGGTTTCGGCCTGGTTGCGCGAACGCTGCTCGTCTTCACGGGCACGGATCACGTCGTCGAAGGCTTCCTGGACTTCACGCGGTGCCGCTGCGCTCTGCACGTTGACCTGGGTGACGGTGATACCGGTGCGATAGGTGTCGAGGAAGCGTTGCAGACGCTCCTTGATTTCGCTGGCCATCAGCTCGCGACCTTCGGTCAGCACCTGGTCCATGGCGGTGGAGCCCACCACATGGCGCAAGGCACTCTCAGTCGCGTGTTGCAGGCTGATTTCCGGCTGGTCGACGTTCAGCACGAAGTCCTGCAGGTTGGTGATCTTGTACTGCACGGTCAGCGGCACTTCGACGATGTTCTCGTCCTCGGTGAGCATCTGGCCCTGCTTGGTGTAGGCACGCTCACGCGTGACGTTCTCCATGTACTTCTGGTCGATCGGCGGGAAATAGATGTTCAGGCCCGGGCCGACGGTTTCGTAGTACTTGCCGAAGCGCAGCACCACGGCTTGCTCCTGCTCGTCCACGACATACACCGCGCTGTACAGCCAGACAGCCGCAAGCACGACAAGACCGATGCCGAGCAGGCCGAAACCACCGCCTCTGCCCGGACGGCTGCCGCCATCGTCACCGCGTTTCTTACCACCACCGAACAAACCGTTCAGGCTTTCCTGCAGCTTGCGGAAGGCCTCGTCGAGATCCGGTGGTCCCTTGCGGTCGCCGTTGTTACGACGCTTGCCGCCCCAGGGATCCTGGTTGTTCGAGTTGCCACCCGGCTCATTCCAAGCCATAGCGCTCTCCATCTGATAAAGCAAAGACGCACCCACGGCGCGCCGGCCAATGCTACAGAATGCCTGACACAGCTTTCTCAGGCTTTTATTGCAAAGTGTGTTGCTCGATGAATTCCATCGGTTGCAGCCCTTCACGACTGACCAGCCGGTTCAGTTCCGACCGAGGCAGGCGAACGGCCAGCAGGCAGACACCGTCTTCGTCGTGTTCTTCTTTCTGCACCGCCCCCAGCTCGAAAAACTGGGCACGCAGCCGGGCAAAACGCTGTGACAGCTTCAGGGTGCCGACAAACAGGTCGTCGCCCAGCAGCTCCGCCACGGCCTGCTTGAGCAGGTCCAGGCCGCTGCCATCACGCGCCGACAGCCAGACCCGCTGCGGCTTGCCGTCGGCATCGCGCTGGATCTGCGGTTCCACGCCCTCGAGCAAATCGAGTTTGTTGTATACCTCGAGGATCGGCAAGTCCTGCGCCCCGATCTCGCCCAGCACCACCATGACCTGCTCGATCTGCAGCATCCGGTCCGGCTCGGCAGCATCGATCACATGCAGCAGCAGGTCGGAGTTGCTCGACTCTTCGAGCGTAGCCCGGAAAGCCTCGACCAGTTTATGCGGCAGGTGCCGGATGAAGCCCACGGTGTCGGCCAGTACGATCGGCCCGAGGTCGTCCAGGTCGAGCCGGCGCAGGGTCGGGTCGAGCGTGGCGAACAACTGGTCGGCCGCGTAGACGTCGGACTGGGTAACGTGATTGAACAGCGTCGATTTGCCGGCGTTGGTATACCCCACCAGTGAAACCGTCGGGATGTCCGCCCGCTTGCGGCCGCGTCGCGACTGCTCGCGCTGGCTGCGGACCTTCTCCAGTCGCCCCTTGATCTGGCGCAGGCGAACCCGCAGCAGGCGCCGGTCGGTTTCCAGCTGGGTTTCACCCGGGCCACGCAGGCCGATACCGCCTTTCTGGCGCTCAAGGTGAGTCCAGCCGCGAACCAGCCGTGTGCTCATGTGCTCAAGCTGGGCCAGTTCGACCTGGAGCTTGCCTTCATGGGTACGCGCGCGTTGGGCAAAGATATCGAGAATCAGCCCGGTGCGATCGATCACGCGACACTCGAAGACACGTTCGAGGTTACGTTCCTGACTGGGCGTAAGGATGTGATTGAAAATCACCAGATCGATGTGCTCGGCCTTGACCAGGTCGCGCAACTCCTCGACCTTGCCACTGCCGATCAGGAACTTGGCGGTTGGCCGATGACGCGGCACGTTGACAAACGCGACGGTCTCGGCGCCGGCCGAAATTGCCAATTCCTGAAACTCCTGCGGATCTTCGCGCGCCTCAGGGTCCTGTCCTTCCAAGTGAACGAGAATAGTCCGTTCACCACCACCGTGGCGCTCAAAGAACAAAGGAGGCTCCTATCAAGCGTTACCCGGCTCAGCGTCAGCGCCTTCGGATTCGGTTGCGCTAGGCAGACGAATTGGACGAACCGGCACTACCGTCGAGATAGCGTGTTTGTAGACCATCTGGCTGACGGTGTTTTTCAGCAGGATGACGAACTGGTCGAAAGACTCGATCGTGCCTTGCAGTTTGATCCCGTTGACCAGATAGATGGACACCCCAACTTTTTCTTTACGTAAAGTGTTCAAGTAAGGGTCTTGTAGCGAATGCCCTTTTGACATGTGCCGCACTCCTTTAAGGATCAATTATAAAAATCGGAATCAGATGGCTTGGGCCGTCACACCCCCAAGGATAGACGGCAATTGCAAGGACTCAGCTCAATATGGAGATGGTCCCAAGGTATTTCAAGGCGCGTGGCAGATTGTCGCAATCAAGGCTGTCGAGCCAATGCAAGTCAGTCCAGCTGCGCAACCAGGTGAACTGGCGCTTCGCCAATTGGCGCGTGGCGATAATCCCACGCTCGCGCATCTCGGCTGACGTCAGCTTGCCGTCCAGGTAATCCCAGACTTGTCGATAACCTACCGCACGTATAGACGGCAACCCGGCATGCAGGTCACTTCGCTCACGCAGGGCTACGACCTCGTCTATGAACCCCTGTTCCAACATCAATGTGAATCTTTGTTCAATACGCTGATGCAACACTTGCCGGTTCGCCGGAGCGATGGCCAGATTCGCGACAGTATAGGGCAATTGTTGCAGTCCCGAAGCGGCTGCTTCAGTACTTTGCGCAGATTGTCGCTGGCGCAGGGCCGTCATGCTCTGGCCGCTGACCCGATAAACCTCCAGCGCTCGGCTGAGCCGCTGCGGGTCGTTGGGGTGAATACGCGCCGCCGACTCGGGATCGATCAGCGCCAATTGCTCGTGAAGCGCTTGCCAGCCAAGGCGCGCAGCCTCTTCTTCGATCTGCGCGCGCACCTCGGGATCGGCCGCCGGCATGTCCGCCAGCCCGTCGACCAAGGCCTTGTAATAGAGCATGGTGCCGCCCACCAGCAGCGGAATCTTGCCCCGCGCGGTGATCTCGGCCATGGCCTGGAGCGCATCACGCCGGAAATCGGCTGCCGAGTAAGCGTCGGCCGGGTCGAGGATATCGATCAGGCGGTGCGGATATTCAGCCAGCAGTTCCTTCGATGGCTTGGCGGTGCCGATGTCCATGCCCCGATAGACCAGGGCCGAGTCGACGCTGATCAACTCGCAGGGCAGCACCTTGGTCAGTTCGATGGCCAGGTCGGTCTTGCCGGCGGCCGTCGGCCCCATCAGGAAGATAGCCGGAGGGAGCTGGCTCATCAGCGACCGCGCAGGAACAGTTTGTCCAGGTCGTCCAGGCCCAATTGGGTCCAGGTCGGCCGGCCATGGTTGCATTGACCGCTGCGTTCGGTGTTTTCCATATCCCGCAGCAGACCGTTCATTTCCGGCAGGGCCAGGCGCCGGTTGGCGCGGATTGCGCCGTGGCAGGCCATGGTGCCGAGCAGTTCGTTCAGGTGCGCCTGGATCCGGTCACTGGTGCCGTACTCCATCAGGTCCGCCAGCACGTCGCTGACCAGGCGATTGGCCTCGGCCTGTTTCAACAAGGCCGGGATCTGCCGGATCGCCAGGGTCTCCGGGCCCAGGCGCTGCAACTCGAAGCCCAGGCGCTGGAACCAGCTCACATGTTCTTCGGCGCAATCGGCTTCGCGCTGGCTGACGGCCAGGGATTCCGGCACCAGCAGCGGTTGCCCGCTCAAGCCTTCGCTGGCCATGGCGATCTTCAATCGTTCGTACATGATCCGCTCGTGGGCGGCGTGCATGTCCACCAGGACCAGGCCCTGGGCATTTTCCGAGAGGATGTAGATACCTTTGAGCTGCGCCAGGGCATAGCCTAGCGGCGGGATATCGCCCTGGCCATCGGGCAATGCCGCCGCACCGGCCTCCTGCAACGGCTTGAAAAATTCGCGATAGGCAGCCTGGGCCTCCGCCGCCGGCACATTCGACTGAGGACGCGGCGTGTATTGGTATTGATAGCCGCTGCCGGCACCGCTGCCGGCCGTGTTATAGACCGGCTGGGGCTGGGGTTGCTCAAGCAGCGCGTTGGCCGCAAGGCGCATTTCGCCCTGGGGGCCGAATTCGCCAGCTTCCAGTCCGCTTGGCCGGACCATGCCGGCCACCGCCGCCGGGGCCGCCAGTTGATCTTCGGGACGCACATCGCCCAGGGCGCGATGCAAAGTGCCATAGAGGAAGTCATGGACCATGCGCCCGTCACGGAAACGCACCTCGTGCTTGGTCGGGTGCACGTTGACGTCCACCACCGAAGGGTCGACCTCGAAAAACAGCACGAAGGTCGGATGCCGACCGTTGAACAGCACATCGCGATACGCCTGGCGCACCGCGTGGGCCACGAGCTTGTCGCGCACCGCGCGGCCATTCACATAGAAATACTGCAAGTCCGCCTGGCTGCGGGAGAACGTCGGCAAGCCGACCCAGCCCCACAGGTGCAGGCCATTGCGCTCCACCTCGATGGGCAATGCCTGCTCGAGGAAACCCGCACCGCACACCGCGCCCACGCGCCGGGCGCGGGCCGCATCATCGTTGGCCTCGTGCAGGCTGAGGATGGTCTTGCCGTTGTGGCGCAGATGAAACGCCACGTCAAAACGCGCCAGGGCCAGGCGCTTGATGACTTCCTGCAGATGATCGAATTCGGTTTTCTCGGCCTTGAGAAACTTGCGTCGGGCCGGGGTATTGAAGAACAGGTCGCGCACTTCTACCGAGGTGCCCACCGGATGGGCGGCGGGCTGGACGCGAGAAGCCATGTCGCGGCCTTCGGTCTCGACCTGCCAGGCCTGGTCGGCATCGCGGGTGCGAGAAGTCAGCGTCAGGCGCGACACCGAGCTGATGGACGCCAGCGCCTCGCCACGAAACCCCAGGCTCATGACCCGCTCAAGGTCTTCCAGGTCGCGAATCTTGCTGGTGGCGTGGCGAGCCAGCGCCAGCGGCAGGTCGTCGGCGGGAATGCCGCCACCGTCATCGCGCACCCGCAACAGTTTGACGCCGCCCTGCTCGACATCGACGTCGATGCGCTTGGCCCCGGAGTCGAGGCTGTTTTCCAGCAGTTCCTTGATGACCGACGCCGGGCGCTCGACCACCTCACCGGCAGCGATCTGGTTCGCCAGCCGCGGGCTGAGCAGTTCGATGCGAGCGTTGCCGCCAATCACTTCATCCGTCATTGCTTGACCGCCACTTCGTTGCCGGGAATGGTCAGGGTCTGGCCGATCTTCAGCTCGTCACTCTGCAGGTTATTGGCGCTGCGCAAGGTAGCGGGCGACACCTGGTAGCGCACCGCGATCATCGCCAGGGTTTCGCCAGGACTGACGCGATGATCCCGTGGTCCCTGGGCAATCTTGCCCGAGTCGCGCAGCCAGGCGATGTAGGTGCCCGGCGGCGGGTTCTGCTGGAAGAACTGCCGCACACCACTGCTGATGGAACGGGCCAGGGCCTGCTGATGGCTCGCGGAGGACAGTTTCGAGGCTTCGTTGGCGTTGGAGATAAACCCGGTTTCCACGAGGATCGACGGGATGTCCGGCGACTTGAGCACCATGAATCCGGCCTGTTCGACGCGTTGCTTGTGCAGCGGGGTAACGCGGCCGATGTTGCTCAGGACCTTTTGCCCAACGTTGAGGCTTGACGTCAACGAGGCGGTCATCGACAGATCCAGCAACACGCCAGCAAGCATCCGGTCCTTGTCGTCGAGGCTGACATTGCCGGCACCGCCGATCAGGTCGGAACGGTTTTCACTGTCGGCCAGCCAGCGCGCGGTCTCGGAAGTGGCGCCACGATCGGACAGGGCAAATACCGAGGCGCCGAACGCAGCCTTCGAAGGCGCGGCGTCGGCGTGGATCGAGACGAACAGGTCCGCACCTTTCTTGCGGGCGATCTCGGTGCGGCCACGCAACGGAATGAAGTAGTCGCCGGTGCGGGTCAGCTCGGCGCGAAAGCCCTTCATGCCGTTGACCTGGCGCTGCAACTCCCGGGCGATGGCCAGCACCACGTCTTTCTCACGCTGACCGCGCGAGCCCGAGGCGCCAGGGTCTTCGCCACCGTGGCCGGCATCGATGACCACGATGATGTCGCGTTTGCCGGCTGGCGCCGGTGGCAGCTTGAGCGCAGGCTCGGTGGGTGTGACCGGCACGGCAGGCACCGTCGCGACCTTGGTCGGGGGCGGTGGCGCAGGCGCGGCGTCGGCCGGGTTATCGAACAGATCCACCACCAACCGGTTACCGTACTGGGCATTGGGTGCGAGGGTGAAACTCTTCGGGGTCACGGCCTGTTTCAGGTCGATGACTACTCGCAGGTCGGTGGGCGTGCGCTGGGCCGAACGCATCGCGGTAATCGGCGTGTTGGCCGTGGGCACGTTCAGCGGCGCGCCCAGGGATGCACCGTTGATGTCGATCACCAGGCGATCCGGGGCCGCGAGAGTGAACACGCTGTGCTGCACCGGGCCTGTCAGGTCGAACACCAGCCGGGTGTTGTCCGGCGCCCGCCAGAGGCGAACACTGTTGACCTTTGTCTCAGCCACAGCATCGACGGCCAGTGCCGTAAGCAACAGTCCTACGACAGCAACCACCGCGCGAAAGCGCATACCAAACCCCATCATCAATTAGTTTTCCAGTGCCAGAGCGGCACACCACGACTCGCCACGCGAGCCTTGCGGCGTCAGTTTCAGCGAACGCCCGCCGTTCTGCGCGCCAATGGTAATGGTCAGGTCGGGCTTTGGCAAAAAGCCTGCACCCTTCTGAGGCCATTCGATCAGGCACAAGGCGTCATCTTCGAAATAATCACGGATCCCGAGAAACTCCAGCTCCTCAGGATCGACCAGTCGATACAGGTCGAAATGGAAGGCGCGGGCACCACCGATCTCGTAGGGCTCGACCAACGTGAACGTGGGGCTCTTGACCGAGCCGACATGCCCGAGGCCGCGAATGATGCCACGGGACAGGGTGGTTTTCCCCGCACCAAGGTCACCTTCGAGAAAAATCAGACCATGGCCTGCGGTGATCTGCGCGATGCGGGCGCCAAATTGTGTCATGGCTTGTTCGTCCGCCACGTACAGGGTTACTTCAGACACGGTGAATGCTCCTCCAACAACTGACGAATGGCCGGAATCAGATCGGTCGCGGCCAATCCGCGACCCGAGCGACCGACCTGCACCCCGGCATTGGCATGCAGCCAGACGGCCAGGCACGCGGCTTCGAATCCTTCCATTCCCTGGGCCAGCAAAGCGCCGGCCACTCCAGCGAGGACATCCCCCAGGCCAGCGGTGGCCATCGCCGGATGACCCTGACCGCAAACCGCCAGGCGCCCGTCCGGGCTGGTGATCAGGCTACCGGCGCCTTTGAGAATCACGCAGGCTCGGTATTTTTTGCTCAATGCGTGGGCCGCCGCTGGACGATCGGCCTGCACCTGAACGGTGGAAATCCCCAGCAGTCGCGCGGCCTCGCCCGGATGCGGGGTGATGATGCACTGCTCCGGCAGACTGACCACGCCATGGCTCAACAGACTCAGCGCATCGGCATCCCACACCTGCGGCAGCGACGCATTGGCCGCCGCCGACAACAGGCTGCGCCCCCAAGCGGCCTGGCCCAGGCCCGGCCCCACCACCAGCACGCTGGCCTGCTTGAGCAACCCCATCAACTGGTTAGCCGAATGGGTGCCTTGCACCATCACCTCGGGCAAACGCACCAGCGCGGCGGCCACGTGCTCGCTGCGGGTCGCCATCGAAACCATCCCCGCACCGCTGCGCAAGGCGCTTTCGGCGCTCATCTGGATGGCGCCGCCAAAACCGCGGTCGCCGCCAATCAACAGCACATGACCAAACTTGCCCTTGTGGGCTGAAGGCGCACGGGGCGGCAGACGCGGCAGGTTATGCGGCAAGAGCAATCGAGCGTTGGCCGGCGCCGCGTCAACGAGGTCCGGGTCCGCGTGCAGGTCGTTGAATACCAACTCTCCCACCCGATCCGCCGCATCGCCGGTGAACAGACCAAGCTTCAGGCCAATGAAGGTCACGGTCAGGTCCGCCGTCACTGCGGTACCCAGCACCTGACCGGTGTCGGCACACAACCCGGAAGGGATATCCACCGCAGCGACCGGTAACCCACTGACATTGATGGTGTCGATTGCCCGGACATACGGTTCTCGAACGTCACCGCTCGCCCCGGTGCCGAGCAACGCGTCGAGCAGAACACCGCGCAATTCGCAATCATCCGACCAAGGTTCCACCGGCACACCGACCGCCACGGCTTCGGCATGGGCATTGGCGGCATCACCCAGCAACCGCCGGGGTTCGCCTACCGCCAGTACCCGGACCGCCCAGCCGGCACGCCGGGCCAGAGTCGCCACCAGGTAGCCATCGCCGGCGTTGTTGCCATGGCCGGCGAATACGGTCAACTCGCCGGCCTCAGGCCAGCGCCGGACGATCGCTCGCCAGGTGGCGCGGGCGGCGCGCTGCATCAATTCGAAGCCGCTGGTGCCCGCCGCGATCAGTTGTGCGTCGAGGGCCCGGACTTGCGCGGCACTGTACAGCGCGTCGGGAAATTCATCTTTAGTCTGCGGCATGCGTCTTCGGGCTCCGATGTCTGGCAGAATTATACGCATCTCAGCTCCGGTTTCTCTCGCCTCATGCCTGCCATTCCCACAGACCTCCCCGCCCTCGCCCAATCCATCAAGGACTGGGGCCGCGAGCTGGGCTTCCAGCAAGTCGGCATCAGCGGCCTGGATCTTGGCGAGCATGAGCAGCACTTGCAACGCTGGCTCGAAGCCGGCTACCACGGCGAAATGGATTACATGGGCGCCCACGGCAGCAAACGCTCGCACCCGGAAGAACTGGTTCCGGGCACGCTGCGGGTGGTGTCCCTGCGCATGGACTACCTGCCGGGCGACACCCGAATGGCGCAATTGCTTGGCGAACCGGAAAAAGCCTACGTCTCGCGCTATGCGTTGGGCCGCGATTACCACAAATTGATCCGTAAACGCGTGCAGCAATTGGCAGAAAAAATCCAGGCAGCCATCGGCCCCTTCGGCTATCGCGCGTTTGTCGACAGCGCACCGGTGCTGGAAAAAGCCATTGCCGAACAGGCCGGGCTGGGCTGGATCGGCAAAAACACCTTGGTGTTGAACCGCAAGGCCGGCAGCTATTTCTTCCTCAGCGAACTGTTCGTCGACCTGCCCCTGCCGGTGGACCCGCCCCATGGCACCGAGCATTGCGGAAAATGCACCGCCTGCCTGGACATCTGCCCGACCAACGCCTTTGTTGGTCCCTACGTATTGGATGCCCGGCGTTGCATCTCCTACCTCACGATCGAACTGAAAAGCGCTATCCCCGAGGAGCTGCGGCCGCTGATTGGCAATCGGGTGTTCGGTTGCGATGACTGCCAGATCGTCTGCCCGTGGAACCGCTTCGCCCGGCCCTCCGTGGAAGGCGACTTCAAGCCACGCCACAACCTGGACAATGCCGAACTGGCCGAGCTGTTCATGTGGGATGAGGACAGGTTTCTCAGCAGCACCGAAGGTTCGCCATTACGCCGCGCCGGTTATGAGCGCTGGCTGCGTAACCTGGCGGTGGGGCTTGGCAATGCGCCGACGACAATTCCCGTGTTGGAGGCGTTGAAGGCTCGACAGGATTATCCGTCAGCCCTGGTGCAGGAACATGTGCAATGGGCGCTGCGCCAACATGCCGAGCGTCAGACTTCGTCGTTATAGACGAACTTGGGCATTTCCCAGTGAAACCGGATCGCCAGGAGCCTCAGCAGGAAACCACCAAACAGGGTGATCAGAATCGCCTGCTCGCTGGGCAATTGCAGGTAGACGCACAGCAGGTAGCACCACGCGGCAGCGAAGGAGACGCTGGCATAGAGTTCGCGACGGAAAATCAGCGGGATATCGTTACAGAAGATATCCCGCAGAATGCCGCCAAAAACCCCGGTAATCACCCCACTGACCGAAGCCACCAACATGCCATGGCCCATTTCCAGCGCGGTCATGCAGCCGATCAAGGTAAACGCCACCAGCCCGACGGCATCGAGCACCAGGAACAGCGAGCGCAGGTGACGCATCCACCGCGCGAGGAATACCGTCAACATGGCCGCCGCGGTCGTCAGCACCAGGTATTCCGGATGCTTGACCCAGGTCAGCGGGTAATGCCCCAGCAGCACGTCGCGCACCGAGCCGCCACCCAGCGCCGTGATACAGGCGATCAGCACCACGCCGAACCAGTCCATGCCACGCCGCCCGGCAGACAAGGCGCCGGTCATGGCTTCGGCGGTAATGGCGATCAGATACAGCATCAGCAACATGGTGGCAGTCCTTGCGGGAAGGCGCGCAGTCTAGCCAGTTTGGGCAGGCACCAAAAGGGGGCGCGGCGCCGACCCTGGCTGAGAGGATCCCCTGTGGCGAGGGAGCTTGCTCCCGCTCGGCTGCGCAGCAGTCGCAAACCGGACAATTGAGTCTTCCTGGAAAACTGCTGGGGCCTGCTTCGCAGGCCAGCGGGAGCAAGCTCCCTCGCCACAAGAGCGGGCCCTTGCCACAAGAGCGCTTTCGATCAGAACTTGATGAAGTGCTTGCGATAATGCTGCAACTCGGCGATGGATTCGCGGATGTCATCCAGGGCCAGGTGGGTGCTGCCCTTCTGGAAACTGTCACGCACCTCTGGCGCCCAGCGGGCGGCCAGCTCCTTGAGCGTGGAGACATCCAGGTTGCGGTAATGGAAGTAGCTTTCCAGGGATTTCATGTGGGTATAAAGGAAGCGACGGTCCTGGCAGATGCTGTTGCCACAGATCGGCGACTTGCCCCTTGGCACCCATTGTTCCAGGAAGGCGATGGTCTGGGCTTCGGCCTCGGCCATGCTGATCCTACTCTCGCGCACCCGTTGGGTCAGGCCCGAGCCGCCGTGCTGGCGGGTGTTCCACTCGTCCATGCCGGCCAGCACCTCATCACTGTGGTGGATCGCAATCACCGGCCCCTCGGCCAGGGTGTTGAGATCGCTGTCGGTGACGATGGTGGCCATTTCGATGATGACGTCGGTGTCAGGGTTCAGACCGGTCATTTCCAGGTCGATCCAGATCAGGTTCTGCGGGTTTTGCATGGGGGAGCTCCTCGGCTTAGCTGCGCAGTTTAGCCTAGGCAACCGGTCGGGCGTGCTAAACTCGCCGCCGTTTTACCCTATTCGCTGCATTTCTTCATACGGAACACCCATGGCCAAACGCCAACTCAATCGTCGTCAGAACTGGCGCATCGAAAAGATCCAGGGCGAGCGCGCCGCCCGCGCAGCCAAACGTGAATCCAGTGCCGTCGAGGCCCTGGAGGGCGGAGACCTGGGCCCTGAGCAGACGGGACTGGTGATCGCGCATTTCGGCGTCCAGGTCGAGGTCGAGGCCCAGGAAGGCGAGTTGGCCGGCCAGGTATTCCGTTGCCATTTGCGGGCCAACCTGCCGGCGCTGGTGACCGGCGACCAGGTGGTCTGGCGGGCCGGCAACCAGGGCATCGGCGTGATCGTCGCGCAACTGCCGCGCCACACCGAGCTGTGCCGCCCGGACAGCCGGGGCCAGCTCAAGCCGGTAGCGGCCAACGTCGACATGATCGTCATTGTCTTCGCCCCGCTGCCTGAGCCCCACGCCAACCTGATCGACCGTTACCTGGTGGCGGCCGAACACGCCGGCATCCGCCCGTTGCTGTTGCTCAACAAGTTCGATCTGATCGACGAACACAACGCCCCGGCGCTGAACGCCCTGCTGTCGGTCTATCGGGATCTGGGTTACCCGGTGCTGGAAGTCTCGGCCCACCACGGCAACGGCATGGAGCAATTGCAGCAGCAACTCGACGGGCGCATCAGCGTGTTCGTCGGCCAGTCCGGCGTCGGCAAGTCTTCATTGGTCAACAGCCTGCTGCCGGAAGTCGAGACCCGCGTCGGGCCGTTGTCCGAGCTGTCCGGCCAGGGCACCCACACCACCACCACCGCGCGGCTGTTCCACTTTCCCGGCGGCGGTGAGCTGATCGACTCGCCGGGCATCCGCGAGTTTGGCCTGGGCCACGTCAGCCGGGCGGATGTCGAAGCCGGGTTCATCGAGTTCAACGACCTGATCGGCACCTGCCGCTTCCGCGACTGCAAGCACGACCGCGAACCCGGCTGCGCCTTGCTCAAGGCGCTGGAAGAAGGCCGCGTGCATCAACAACGGATGAACAGCTACCGTTCGATCATCGCGAGCTTGCCGGAAAGCAGTTACTGACCTGCAGGCAATGCAAGGCTGATCTCTCCTGTGGCGAGGGAGCTTGCTCCCGCTGGCCTGCGAAGCAGGCCCGGCTGTTCTTCAGGCAGACCGGATCGGCCGGTTTTGCGACTGCTGCGCAGCCGAGCGGGAGCAAGCTCCCTCGCCACAAAAAGCAAGCAAGTCTCAACTGAACAGTGCTCATAAAAAAGCCGACAATGATGTCGGCTTTTTATTGGGTCACTGCGCTGGCGGCTCCGCCGGTTTCGGCGCGGCGTCGTCGAACAGGTTCAGGCGCTCGCGCAACTCATGGGCCGGCACTGGTTGCTGGTCCGCCGGCAGAGCGTTCGGATCGGCGGCCGCGCCAGGCGTGGCGGGCGATGCAGGCACTTCGCCCGGCGCGCCCTCGCCCGGGGCCGGGTCTGGCGCCGGATCGTCGGTTTGCGAACCTTCGATGGCTTTCTGGGCTTTCTTGGTCAACACCACGATGTCGATGCGGCGGTTGACCGGGTTGAACGGATCCTTGCGATCGAACAACGCCGAAGACGCATAACCGACGACCCGCGCCACTTGCTCATCCGGATAGCTGCCCGCCACCAGGGCACGCCGTGCCGCGTTGGCCCGGTTGGCTGACAATTCCCA
This sequence comes from Pseudomonas sp. R3-56, assembly GCF_051132075.1. Lineage (NCBI taxonomy): Bacteria > Pseudomonadati > Pseudomonadota > Gammaproteobacteria > Pseudomonadales > Pseudomonadaceae > Pseudomonas > Pseudomonas sp. R3-56. The sequence continues at coordinate 5,555,299 of NZ_CP071657.1, forward strand.
GTTACCGAAGTCGCCTTTGCCGACGTAAGGCTTGGCATCGGTGTGGCCACTGATGCTGATCTTGTTCGGCACCGCTTTGATGGTATCGGCCATGGCGAGCAGGATGTCTTCGAAATACGGCTTCAGGCGCGCACTGCCAGAGTCGAACATCGGACGGTTATCAGCGTCCATGATCTGGATGCGCAGGCCGTTCGGTGTGATCTCGAAAAGGATCTGGTCCTTGAATTTCTGCAGCTCCGGATTTTCTTCAACCTTGTTCTGCAATTCCTGCAGGAGCAGTTCCAGGCGTTCGCGCTCGACCTGCTCGGCCATGCCCTCGGCCTCATTGGCGTCGACCGTCGCCTTGTCAGGTTGAGGCTGGGATTTGACCTCGGGGTTGAGGGTATTTTCCGGCGCCAGGACCGGCGAGCCGCCCAGGTCGATGATGTAGGGCGTGCCGCTCTCGGAAAAACCGATCGGATCCTTGAAGTAACCGGCGATGGCGATTTTCTGTTCCGGGGTCGCGGTGGACAGCAGCCACAGCACCAGGAAGAACGCCATCATCGCCGTGGCGAAGTCGGCGAAGGCAATTTTCCAGGCGCCCCCGTGGTGCCCGCCGGCAATGCGCTTGACGCGCTTGACTATAATGGGCTGGTTATTTTCCATAACTTAACGACCGCGAACCGCTTGTTCCAGCTCGGCGAAGCTTGGACGGTGCGCCGGGTACAGGACCTTGCGACCGAACTCCACCGCCAGGGACGGCGGCATGCCCGAGGCCGAAGCCACCAAGGAAGCCTTGATGGCCTCATAGACGTTGAGTTCTTCCTTGGCGTCATGCGCCAGGGAATGGGCCAGCGGGCCGAAGAAACCGTACGCCGCCAGAATACCGAAGAAAGTACCCACCAATGCCGCGCCCACGTGCAGGCCGATCGACGCCTGATCGCCTTCACCCAGGGATGCCATGGTCACCACGATGCCCAATACCGCCGCAACGATACCGAAGCCGGGCATGCCGTCGGCGATGCCGTTGACTGCATGAGACGGGTGCTCAAGGTCTTCCTTGAGGCTGTACAGCTCCATGTCGAATAAACCTTCAAGCTCATGGGGGGCCATGTTGCCGGACGACATGATGCGCAGGTAGTCACAGATGAACGCCGTCATGCGCTCGTCTTTCAGCACCGAGGGGTACTTGGCGAAGATTGGGCTGGCGGCGGCGTCTTCGATGTCACCCTCGATCGCCATCATGCCTTCGCGGCGGCTCTTGTTGAGGATCTCGTAGACCAGCCCCAGCACCTCGAGATAGAAGGTGTGGCTGAAACGCGAGCCGAACATGCTCAAGGACTTCTTGAGCACATGCATTGTCATATAGCCAGGGTTGGCCTGCAGGAATGCACCAAGGGCTGCACCGCCGATGATCAACACCTCGAAAGGCTGGACCAGGGCGGCAATCTTGCCATGGGAGAGCACGTATCCGCCGAGCACGCTCGCGAACACGACGATGATGCCGATAATTTTAGCCATAGATAGAAAGTACTTATTTAAGTCGGGTTCAAGGTCATATTCGGAAGCTGAAAAATCTCTTCTTCTACTTATCGGCAAAACTGCGCCAGACTATAGCCAGTTCCGGCGAAAAGCCAATTTTGCCCCGTTCCGGGCGTAGATACCCCATGCGATGATCACGTCCAACCATGGCTAACGAAACGAACGTCCCAACTCCAAGACCGACCACCCTCGAAGGCTGGGTAAAGCTGCTTGAGGGCGTGCACCTGCCGGTACCCCAGGCCAGCCACGACCTGGTCTGCAAGGCGATTGGCGACAGTCGCCGCTCGCTGCGTGACATCGCCGAATTGATGCAGGACAGCCCCGCGCTGGCCCTGAGCGTCATCCGCGAAGCCAACCACCACACGCACGGCACCCTGGCGGAGCCGGCGGAAAACCTTGAGGTGGCCATCAACCGCCTCGGCCTCAAGCGCACCGAAGAACTGCTTGCTCGCCTGCCCTCACTGCCGGGGCAGCAGATTCCCTTGGCCCTGCGCCAGTTGCAATTGATCAGCCAGCACGCCACACAACAGGCCAACGGTTTTTTTGCCAGCCGCCTGGCGCGGCTGTGGCAAGACATCCATTGGGGCAGCCTGCTGTTCCTGTCACCGCTCTGGCCGCTGGCCCTTACTCATCCACGATTGCTCGGGGAATGGGAGCTGCGCGTCGTTCACAAAGGCCAGCCAGCCGGCGAAGTGGAGCGTGAACTGTTCGGCGTCAGCCTGCTGAAAATCTGCCTGGCATTGGTGGAGACCTGGCGCCTGCCGGTCTGGGTAGCGCAGGGCTATCGCCTGCTGCTCAACGAGCGTCGCGAACTGGTCAAAGTGCTGCGCATTGCGCGCGACAGTGAGCATCCGCTGCGCCAACAGAATCGCCTGGACGACGACCCGACCCTGCGGCGCTGGCTCAATCAGCCAGCCAACACCGTGCTGCTGGCCAACGGCCTGGCACTTTCGGCACAGCAGGCCTGGGACAGCCCGCACAGTGCCCGCTGGCAATACCTCACCAGCCTGTATCTGCAGATGCCGATGGACGACATTCAGCAACAGCTTCATCAACAGGCCGCCAACAGCGCGCGCCAGCACGCCATGCCGGACCTCTGGCATCCCGCCGTGGCGCTGATCTGGCCGCCGGGCAGCAAGCGGGTCCACCCAGGTTTGCTGCCCGCCGCCCCGCCCAGCGCCCAGGACCTGAGCCAATGGCGCAAACAATGCGCCGCGTTGCTGGTGGAGCCGAGCCCGTTCCGCAACGCCATGCACCTGACCACCTCGGCACGGGATGCGCTAGCGGCATGTGGCATGCGCCGGGTCATGATCTTGATGGCCGACCGCAGCCAGACCAGCGTACGCGTGCATCAGACTGCCGGTTTGCCCAAGGAAGCGGCGGCCATGAGCTTCTCCATCAGCCAAAGCAAAATCCTGCAACGATTACTTGCACAGCAGGCTCAGGTTCGCCTGACCCCGCAAAACAACGCCCAATATTCGGCATTGCTGCCAGCGGGCCTGCGCAGCCTGTTTCGCGGCGAACACTTGCTGCTGCGCTCTCTGACCTGTAACGGTCGAGTGATTATGCTGGTGGCGGTAGACCAGGGCGGCGGACCGTTTTCGGATGTGACGGTACAAGCTTTCGGTAAAACCGTGCAGTGCATCGAGCGCGCCCTGCACAGCTTCACCAACCGCGGCCGCTGAACTTGCTACAATCCTTTCCCTTTGCGCCCCAGGAGGCCTCACATGCCTGACTTCTCTGGCTTGCCGCTGGTAATCGAACCGAGCGAACTGCGGCCGCGCCTCGATGCTCCCGAGCTGATTCTGGTGGACCTCACCAGCGCGGCCCGCTACAGCAGCGGGCACATCCCCGGCGCGCGTTTCGTCGATCCCAAGCGCACGCAACTGGGTCAGCCTCCGGCCCCAGGCCTGTTGCCGGCAAAAGCCGACCTTGAGGCGCTGTTCGGCGAACTCGGACACAACCCCAACGCCGTCTACGTGGTGTATGACGATGAAGGCGGTGGTTGGGCCGGGCGCTTCATCTGGCTGTTGGACGTGATCGGTCATTCAAATTATCACTACCTAGACGGTGGCTTGCTGTCCTGGCTGGATGAGGGCCTGCCGGTGTCCACTGAAATGCCCGCGCCCGGCGCACGCCCGGTGAGCCTTGTGCTGCACGACGAACCCACTGCCACCCGCGAATACCTGCAAGGCCGTCTCGGCGCTGCCGACCTGGCCATCTGGGATGCACGCGGCCCGCTGGAGTACTCCGGCGAAAAAGTCGTCGCGGCCAGGGGCGGCCATATTCCCGGCGCGGTGAACTTCGAATGGACCGCCGGCATGGACCCGACGCGCAACCTGCGCATTCGCAAGGACATGCCCGAAATCCTCGGACAGTTGGGTATTACACCCGACAAGGAAATCGTTACCCACTGCCAGACTCATCACCGCTCTGGCTTCACCTATCTGGTGGCCAAGGCGCTCGGTTATCCGCGAGTCAAAGGCTATGCCGGTTCCTGGGGCGAATGGGGCAACCACCCTGACACCCCGATCGAGCTTTGAAGATTCCTAAGGACATTTAATGAAGAACCGCTTGTTCATCCTTTCCCAATACCTGCTGCCGCACCACTTGCTGTCGCGCCTCGCCGGCTGCATTGCCGAATGCCGCGTGCGCTGGTTCAAGAACGCCTTTACGGCCTGGTTCGCCAAGCGCTACCAGGTGGATATGTCCCAGGCCCTGGTGGAAGACCTGAGCGCCTACGAGCACTTCAACGCCTTCTTCACCCGCGCGCTGAAAGACGGTGCCCGCCCTCTGGATCAAACCCCAGGCGCGATTCTGAGCCCCGCCGACGGCGCCGTCAGCCAGCTCGGCCCGATCGAGCATGGCCGCGTGTTCCAGGCCAAGGGCCACAGCTTCAGCGTGCTGGAACTGCTGGGCGGCGATGCGGCCAACGCAGCGCCATTCATGGGCGGCGACTTCGCAACGATTTACCTGTCGCCCAAGGATTACCACCGCGTGCACATGCCGTTGGCCGGCACGCTGCGGGAAATGGTCTACATCCCGGGGCGCATTTTCTCGGTCAACCAGACCACTGCCGAGAACGTTCCGGAGCTGTTCGCCCGCAACGAACGCGTAGCGTGCATTTTCGACACCGAACGCGGGCCGATGGCCGTGGTGCTGGTGGGTGCAATGATCGTGGCGTCCATCGAGACGGTCTGGGCCGGCCTGGTGACACCGCCCAAGCGCGAACTCAAGACCTTCCGTTATGACGAAGCCGCCCGTGCGCCGATTCACCTGGAGAAGGGTGCCGAGCTGGGCCGCTTCAAACTGGGTTCGACCGCTATCGTGCTGTTCGGGCCGGATCAAGTGAAGTGGGCCGAAGACCTTGTAGCCGGCTCGCCGGTGCAGATGGGTCAAGGACTGGCATTACCCAAGGCTTGACCACCGAGGCAGCGACGTGAGTCGCTGCCATCGCCGGCGGTCTCCCCCACGCCTTGGAAACTCAGCCCTGGCTCCCATTCACTGCCCCTGGAATAGGTATGACACGTTCGGTTTTTACCAGATACACCGTGCTAGTTCTGATGATCGGATTCACCGTACACCTGACAGGGCTACTTTTCATCACCGACGGCAGCACCTACACGACAATTTCCAATCTGAGCCTGTTCCTGCCTGCATTGCTTTTGTGCATTGTCGACGCACGCCTGCGCCAAAGCCTGGTGCAGAAGTGCTATTGGCCGGTCCTGCTGATGCTGGCCTTCTCATTGCTGATCGCGCTCCTGAACTCCGGCTCGACGACGTCCGCCTTCTCGCAGTTCAAAACCGTGCTGTACGTGACCTTGTACCTCGGCACTGTGCATATACTGGCTCGAGAGGGGCTGCTTGAAAAAAGCCTCACGTTTGCCTTCGCCGTGGCAGGACTCTTTGCAATCGCAGGCCTGGTGATTCATTTCGTACAGCAAGACCAGAACATCTTTTTTACGGGCGGGCGCTTGTACAACCTGGGGTATGGCGACTATGCGAACTTCAGGAACCCGATCATCGCTGCGCTGTATTACGGTTTTTTTGGCATCTACGGGTTCCACCTCCTGCTGACCAAACCCTGCGGGCCATGGCTCAGAGTCTTTTACATGGCATGCGTGGCAGGCCTGTCGCTGTACCTGTTCTGCACCCTTTCAAGGGCCGTCTGGCTTGGGTATGGCCTGGCCATCTGCACCAGCGTGGTGTTCCAACACACACCACGAACAAGAAAATGGCTGTACCTCACAGGTGCTCTTTTTCTTGTGGCAGTTGCATGGTTATGGCCAGTCATCGTCGATCAGCAAAGTCGTGGATTCAGCCTGCGCGACCTGATTTGGGCCGGCTGGCTGAGCCGCATCAAAGAGTTCTGGCTATTCGGGGCCGGTGCGGGGAGCAACTTTGATATCTGCATCCTCGAGGCGCAGTGCTTCAACCAGGTCCACAATCTGTTTCTTCAGTTCTTTTACGAATTCGGAGTCATAGGCGCAACGTTGCTGTTATTGGCTGTTACTCATGTGTTCAGGTACTCGATCGACAGAAAGACCTGGTCTCATCCCTTGGGGTCGGTCGGCTTGCCGCTGCTCATCTTTGGCCTTGTAACGGCCATGTTCGACTACCACACGGTATTCAACAGGCCCGGGGTCTATTGGATCGTCTTCTGGCTTCCTGTCGGGATCATTCTTTCCCAGCGTTTTTTACCAGGCCCTGCGTCTTGCAAAGAGGCTGTCGATGCTCATTGATATTTTCCGATCAGCCAAACGCTACTGGCATATCGAAATCCTTGGTGGCCTGGACAAACCGTTCAGATGGCGCCGGCTTTACCAGAAGTGCCAGCGCATCAACCGGTACCGCTATCTGTTCTGGTTTCGCCTGGCCTACGCCATGCATCAGCAGGACAGCAAGTTCTGGAGACGGCGCGGCAAACTGCTGAACGAGCGAATCAGTCGCCAGTTCAATGTGGAGATCATGCTCGGCGCCACCATTGGAGAAGGGCTTTGGATCGCGCACCCGAATGGAATCGTTATCACCTCGCACGCCGTTATCGGCAAAGACTTCAAGATCTGGCAGAACTGCACGCTGGGCATCAAGGGCCAAAGCGAAACTGCGCTCTTGCGTATCGGTGACGGCGTCAGGGTACACGCCCATGCCTGCATCATTTCAGACGACCTGGAGCTGGGCGACAACGTGATCGTCGGCGCTGGCGCCTTCGTCAACAAAAGTATCCCGGCCAACCACTTGTATATCACCCGCAGCGTCGGCGAAATGAAAGCCTACGACCCCCAGTCAATGGGCCGTCTGCAAAGCTAGCGTGGCCGACCGGCGCTGCGGCGGTCGTGGACGCCGCGGGCGCCAGGTGTCGCCGCAGCATGATCTTTTGCCCACACCTGCTAGAGTTGGAACATTCCCTTCATTTCCCGCCGGAGCCCATCCACGGCATGAATGAGACCAGCCCTCTCCAGTTACTGCGCGTCTCGACACCGACCCAGTCGCGCCTGTCCTTCTGCGATGCCACGCCACGCGACCTCAAGCGCTGGATCGGCAACCTGCCCAAGGCCAACATCGGTGAAACCGCGCGCCTGCTGTACCAGGCGCTCGGTGAACTGAACCAGTTGCTCACCCCGAGTGAAAATCGCTTGCAGCTGCTCGAACTGCTGCGGCCCGAGGTTTATTACGTCTGCAAGCACTTGGAGCGACATTTCCTGCAACAGGCCATCGTGCTGGATGAGCGCTCGCGCAAGATCGTCAACCTGAGCCAGGCCCTGCAGATTCATTTGGCGATGGGATACAAACAAATCGTTGCGCGCATCTCGCCAAAATTCACCAAGGACCGGGCGCGCCTGCTGGCGACAGCGCTGCAACGGGCGATACATGCCCTCGACGGCACGCTGTTGCGAGCCAGCCAGCTCTACAGCCCCGTGCCTGAAGGTTTATGGCTCGATTTGCACCAGCTGTACCGGATCGCCTGCCAGCACCGATTGCAGCACCTCAGCGTTGGCGATGAACTGGCCAGCCAGGTCCCTCAATTGAATGCCGAGCAGACCTACGTCGTCGCCCTGCTGCTGGGCGCGTCGCGCAGCAACCAGTTACGCCAGAGCCAGATCGCCCGGCTGGCCGAAGTGCTGGAGCCGTGGAGCCAGAGCGTCAAGCTCGACCCGGCCGTCACTGGCGCCAGCCTGTTTGCCGTCGCACCGCAACTGGATGTAGGGCCGCGCTATCGCTCCAAATTTCGCGCCGAACAGCAACCGAGCCTGCAGGGGTTCGATCCCCAGCCCCTGGTGCGTGCCATCAGCGCTCACCTGGCGCAACCTGGCGACTCCCCCCTGGCGGTACCTGCCGGCATGAGTGCCGACACCTTGCATCATCTGCAAGCGGCCTGGGGCGAAGCTGCCGAACGCAGCTTCCAACGCACCGAAGGCAACGGCACGCTGACCCTGTGCGTGGGCATGAGCGCGCTGCACTATTACCTTGGGGGCGAACGTTCCTTCAGCGACATCCTGAAGAACCCGGCCATGCGCAAGGCCCGATTCGAGGCCTCGCCAACCAAAACCAACGACACCTGGAACCAGGCGTTCGACGCCGCGCCAGCTGGCGACAGCGACCTCTTGCCCTACGAGGAAATCGAGTATCCGGTCAACCCGGCCGATGACGACGGCGCCAGTTCCGACAACCAGCATCATTTCCCGACCTTTGAGCTGCCGATCATCAATCACAGCCCGGGTGGGTACTGCCTCGGCTGGCCGAAGGAAGTGCCGGAGCAATTGCAGGCCGGGGAGATGGTCGGGATTCGTGACACCAGCGACCAGGCCTGGAGTATCGCCGTGGTCCGCTGGATTCGGCAGGTGCGCAACGGTGCGATGCAAATGGGCATTGAACTGGTAGCTCCCCATGCCCAGCCTTGCGGCGTGCAATTGGCGCGCGAGCAGAACGAGCAAGGCCACTACCTGCGGGGGTTGCTGCTGCCGGAAATCAGCGCGATCGACCTGCCGCCCACGATGATCGCTCCGCGCCTGCCCTTCCAGGAAGGCCAGCGAGTGTTGATCAATACCAACGGACAGGAAAGACGAGCCTCGCTGGATCGGCGCGTGACCAGCACCCACAGCTTCAATCAGTTTGCTTATCACCCCGAAGACTCAGGCACCGGCGGGGATGGCAGTGACAAGGAAGGCGATTTTGATTCGCTGTGGAAGTCACTCTAGGGTGATGCAAGCCTTTGGTGGCGAGGGGATTTATCCCCGCTGGGCTGCGTAGCAGCCCGATTGCAGTCACCCCGATCAACCAATACATCGCAGTGCCTGATCGAGGGTTGCTGCGCAACCCAGCGGGGATAAATCCCCTCGCCACAGGGCTTATTGCAAACTAAACCTGCCCGTCGCGATCCCTGAAGCCCAGCAAGTACAGCACCCCATCCAGCCCCAAGGTCGAAATGGCCTGCCTGGCTGATTGCTTGACCAGCGGTTTGGCCCGGAACGCCACGCCCAGCCCGGCGATCGCAAGCATCGGCAAGTCGTTGGCGCCGTCACCAACCGCGATGGTCTGCTCCAGGCGAAGGCCTTCTTTCGCGGCCAGCTCACGCAGCAAGTCCGCCTTACGCTGGGCATCGACGATCGGCTCGACAGCCACGCCGGTGACCTTGCCATCCACCACTTCCAGTTCGTTGGCGAACACGTAGTCGATGCCGAGCTTGGCCTGCAATTGCTTGGCGAAGTAAGTGAAGCCGCCGGACAGGATGGCGGTCTTGTAGCCCAGGCGCTTGAGTTCGGCAAACAGGGTTTCGGCGCCTTCGGTCAGGCGCAACGAGGCACCGATCGAGTCGAGCACATTGACATCCAGGCCTTTGAGCAACGCCAGGCGCTCCTTGAAGCTGGCACGGAAATCCAGCTCGCCGGCCATCGCCCGCTCGGTAATCGCCGACACCTTGTCGCCGACGCCGGCAGCCTTGGCCAACTCATCGATGACCTCGGCTTCGATCAACGTCGAGTCCATGTCGAACACCGCCAGGCGCCTGTTGCGGCGAAACAGCGAATCCTCCTGGAAGGCGATGTCAACGTTCAGCTCCTGCGCCACGCTGAGGAACTCGGCGCGCAAAGCCTGGGGATCGGCGGGTTCGCCGCGCACGGAAAATTCGATGCAGCCCTTGCCTTGATCGGCCGGAGTATCCAGCGGCATGCGCCCGGACAGTCGGTCGATATGATCGATATTCAGACCGTATTGGGCGGTGATCGAACTGACACGCTGCAACTGCTCGGCGGTCACCTTGCGGGTCAACAGCGTCACGATATGGCGCTTCTTGCCCTGGCCAGCCACCCACTGTTGGTAATCTTCCTCGGACACCGGGGTGAAACGCACCTGCTGATCAAGCTTGTATGCGGTGAACAGGATGTCCTTGAGCACCGATTTGCTGTGTTCGGCGTCCGGGATTTCAACCAGGATGCCAAACGACAGCGTGTCGTGGATCACCGCCTGACCGATGTCGAGAATGTTCACACCACCCTGGGCCAGAACGCCGGTAATGGCCGCAGTCAGACCCGGACGGTCGCTGCCAGTGATGTTTATCAGGACGATTTCGCGCAAGGCGCACCCCCGCAGGTGGAAAAAAACCGCATTCTACTCACATTCAGTGACCATCGGGCACCGCCAGTGCTTTGCCGGTCATGGGGCTGTCGCTATACTGCGCGTCAATTTCACGGACAAAGAGCCGAGCTCAGTGAACCGGCCCACGCCAGTCAAAACCGACAATTTCTTCCTGCTGATCTTCCGTGCATTGCGCCATCGCCGCGTGCCGATCGCATTGCGCATTGCCAGCCATAACGTGATCCTGGTCGCCTTGGCCCTGGTCATCTATGCCTGCGTGATGGGCCTGCAATTCAAGCAGGCCATGCACGAGCAGGCGGATGCCCTGGGCGAAAGCCTGACCACCCAGACCGCCACGTCCGCCACCGAGCTGCTGGTGTCCAACGACATCCTCAGTCTCAATGTGCTGCTCAACAACCTGACCAAGAACAAGCTGGTGGCCCACGCTGCCATCTACAGCGTGGACAACCGCATCCTCGCCGAGGCCGGCCAGCGTCCCAAGCCAGGCTTGCTCGGCGAAACCGGCGGCATGTACCAGAGCAAGATCACCTTCCAGGACGTGACCGCCGGCCAACTGCGCATCAGCCTGGACATGGACCAGTTCCAGCAACCCATGACTATCAGCCTGCAAAGCATGGGCATCCTCAGCGCGATCCTGCTGGCATTGGCCCTGGCGTTGAGCTTGCGCCTGGGGCGGCATATATCCACGCCGCTGTTGCAGTTGCGCGTCTGGCTGCGAGACATCGACGAACACACGCCAGCCACCCAGCGCCAGGATGAGATCGGCGACCTGGCCCGGCAGCTGCACGCCAGCTTCGCGCCGGAGCCAGAACCCGTGCCAGAACCTGAAGACATCGACTACGTTGACGAGGACGATGCGGAGCCGGGCTTCGAAGTGCGCAACCTGCGCGACCCGGGGTTCGACGAAAGCGCGCCGCTGCCCGCTGCTCGCCCCGCGCCGCGACATGTGGTGCGCACTGTCGAAGACGACGATGACGACGAGGCCTTTGCCGATTTGCGCGACGATTCGATTGCCGGCGAACCACAGCCGCTTGCCCGCCCTGTCACCTCGAACCAGCCCCAGCACAGCGCCGTACTGGCCGTGCAACTGGGCGCCCAGGACCAACTGCGGCGCCTGCCCCAGGCTCGCCTGAAAGAACTGCTCGAACGCTATCGCGACTGCCTCGACCAGGCCGCATCGCTTTATCAGGGCGAACTGCACACCCTGAACGACGGCAGCACGCTGATGCTGTTCCACACCGAGGACAGCGGCGACGACTACCTGACCAACGCCATCTGCTGCGGCGAATTGCTGCGGGCGCTGGGTCATCAATTGCAGATCGAGGTCGCCGACAGCGGCATCACCCTGCAATTGCAACTGGGCCTGACCTTGGGCGATGGCTTGTTCGGCCTGAGCCAGATCGACCTGCTGCTGACCGAAACCGCCCAGGACGCCCTGGCCCTTTCCCAACACAGCCGCAACCTGCTGCTGGTGGAACGCAAGATCAATGACGATGCGCTGATCCGCCAACGCGCACGCATCCGTCCGATCGCCAGCCCCGAGGGCGCCTGCTGTGTGGAACGACTGATGGAGCCTTATCCGTCGATGCTGGAACGGCAACTGGCGCGGATGCATGAGCGCCAGGCCTGAGTCCCGTTGCCTGGAATAACGAAGCCCGCAGATGAGTGATTGTCTGCGGGCTTTTTTATTGGCTTCGATGGCTTCTGCGCGAGCAGGCTCGCTCCCACACCGGATCTGTGGCTTGCCGCCCTCCCCCTGTGGGAGCGAGCCTGCTCGCGAAAGGGCCGGGGAAGGCGCCACAAATCCAAAGAGCAGAAACAACAAAGCCCGCATCAACGCGGGCTTTGTCTTGCATCCATACCAACCGTCAGAACCGGAACACTTCCATATCCGTCCGAATCGGCAGGGCCATTGGAATCTTGTCCTTTTCCTTTCCTGCCGGCTTGGCCGGGGCGGGAGCGGGCTTGCGTGGAACTTCAGCGATAGGAGGCTGGTTGGCCAGCGGCTTGAGCGAGACGGACAGCTGTTCGGCCAGTCGTTGCAGCAGCACACCCTGGGCCTGAACCTGCGCCGCCGTGGTGCCGGCGTGTTGCTCTTGAAGATGAACGATGCGGTTCTCACGCACCTTGCCGCGACGGTCAATCAACCGCCATTGAGCATCGAGTACCGCCGGTTGTGATTCACCCGAGTCCAGGCGGGTAATCGACAGCAGGACCTGCACATCCGGGGTGAAGCCTTGGGTAGCCGGCGCCAGCACCACGCGCTGACTGTCCAGGTGACCGGCGACCTGGCGCAGCAGCAGCTGGTCGATGTCCGAGGACAGGCTGCCGGCCCAACGACCGTCCGTGGCGGCTTGCAGGCTGCCGTCCGGTTGGCGTTGGAGGAGAGTTTCGCGTTGCAGGTAGTCGGCAATCAATACAGGGCCCAGCAAAACCGCCATGCCTGTGCTTTGCGCAGGCTGGGCCGGGGTACCGCTGTCCAGCTGATACAGCGACACCGGCTGGTGCATGCTGCAACCCGCCAGGCCAAGCAGGCCGGCGAGCCACAAAATAGGTAGGCGCAGAGCAGTCATCGTCCCGTCCAGGTGGCAGCCACAAGGCTTACCACAGTGAAAATACTCGGTCATTATGAAGAACGCTCGGCTACGCCGGCGCTTGAAAGGGCCTATCATCCGTGAATATGCGTTCCGACTCCAGCGCCAAAGTTCCGATCTGCGGCTTTTAATCGCAGACCGAGCCCTCTAGCACGGTCAATTGAGGTTTTCGACGAGCAGTGCATCCACCCGTTGAAAACCCCTTGGAAGCTTGTTGCCCCGCCGACCGCGTTCACCTTTGTAATGCTCAAGATCGTCCGCTTTCAGTGAAAGCGTACGCTTTCCAGCCTGCAGCACAAGCGTGGCACCTTCAGGTAACACTGCAATATCCGTGACAAATTCCTCGCGACTCGCCACCCGTTCGCCAGGAATCCCGATGATCTTGTTGCCTTTGCCTTTCCCAAGCTGTGGCAGGTCGCTGATCTTGAAGACCAGCAACCGACCTTCGGTCGTCACCGAAGCCAGCCAGTTGTTATCGCGATCGCTGACCGGGCGCGGGGCAATGACCTTGGCGTTGTTCGGCAGGCTCAACAACGCCTTGCCCGCCTTGTTCTTGGCTTGCAGGTCTTCACCCTTGACGACGAACCCGTAGCCGGCGTCCGACGCGATAACGTACAGCCCGTCATCATCAGGCATCAGCACACATTCAAAAGTTGCACCCGGCGGAGGTGTTAATCGTCCGGTCAGCGGTTCACCCTGGCCACGCGCCGATGGCAAGGTGTGGGCCGGCACCGAATAGCTGCGCCCGGTAGAGTCGATGAACACTGCGAACTGGTTCGAGCGCCCCGGCGCCAAGGCCTTGAAGCCGTCCCCGGCCTTGTAGGAAAGCCCGGCAGCGTCGATGTCATGACCCTTGGCGGAGCGCACCCAGCCTTTTTCCGACAGTACAACGGTGACTTTCTCGTTCGGCAACAGGTCGTGCTCGCTCAAGGCTTTGGCCTCGGCACGCTCGACAATCGGCGAACGACGGTCATCGCCGTAGGTTTCGGCGTCCTTGAGCAACTCGGTGCGTACCAGTTTCTTCAGTTTGGCTTCGCTGCCCAGCAAGGCTTGCAGCTTGGCCTGTTCCTTGAGCAATTCATCCTGCTCGGCACGCAGCTTCATTTCTTCCAGGCGGGCCAGTTGGCGCAGGCGCGTGTCGAGGATGTAGTCGGCCTGGATTTCACTGAGGGCGAAGCGCTCGATCAGGCTGGCCTTGGGATGCTCCTCGGTGCGGATGATGTGGATCACCTCATCGAGGTTGAGGTAGGCAATCAGCAAGCCGTCCAACAGATGCAGGCGACGCTCGACCTTGTCCAGGCGAAATTGCAGGCGCCGACGCACCGTCTTGACCCGGAATTCGAGCCACTCCACGAGCAATGCCCGCAGGTTTTTCAGCTGCGGCTTGCCGTCCAGGCCGATGATGTTGATGTTCACCCGATAGCTGGATTCCAGATCGGTGCTGGCGAACAAGTGCTGCATCAGCGCGTCGTGATCGACCCGGCTGTTCACCGGAATGATCACGATGCGGCAGGGATTCTCGTGGTCGGATTCGTCGCGCAAGTCAGCAACCTGCGGCGCTTTCGACGGTTTTGCCTGCATCATCGCAGCAATCTGCTCCAGGACTTTTGCCCCGGAAACCTGATGCGGCAGCGCGGTGACGATAATGTCACCGTCTTCAACGTGATAGACGGCGCGCATGCGCACCGAACCGCGACCGGTCTCATAGATTTTCAGCAGGTCGGCACGCGGCGTGATGATTTCCGCTTCGGTCGGATAGTCCGGGCCCTGGATATGTTCGCAGAGCTGTTCCACCGTGGCTTTCGGCTCGTCCAACAAGCGCACGCACGCTGTGGCGACTTCCCGCAGGTTATGCGGCGGCACGTCGGTGGCCATGCCCACGGCAATGCCGGTGGTGCCATTGAGCAGGATGTTCGGCAAACGTGCCGGCAACACCAGGGGTTCATCGAGGGTGCCGTCAAAGTTCGGCCCCCAGTCCGCAGTGCCCTGGCCCAGCTCGCTGAGCAGCACTTCGGAATAACGTGACAGGCGCGCCTCGGTGTACCGCATGGCCGCGAAGGACTTGGGATCATCCGGCGCACCCCAGTTACCCTGGCCATCCACCAGCGTGTAGCGATAGCTGAACGGCTGGGCCATCAGCACCATGGCTTCATAGCAGGCCGAGTCGCCGTGGGGGTGAAACTTGCCGAGCACGTCACCGACGGTACGCGCCGACTTCTTGTGCTTGGAATCGGCGTCCAGCCCCAACTCACTCATGGCATAGATGATCCGCCGTTGGACCGGCTTCAGACCGTCGCCAATATGCGGCAAGGCGCGGTCCATGATCACGTACATGGAGTAATTGAGGTAGGCATTTTCGGTGAAGTCAGCCAGCGATCGGCGCTCTACGCCGTCCAAGCTGTCTGCAAGAATGTCGCTCATGCGGGCCTCATCAGTTCGTTGTCTGGCGCAGCAGCATGGTGCCGTCGCGCTGGGTAAATTCAAGTTTGTTCAGGGCGCTCATGCCCAGCAGCACTTGCGTGCCTTCCAGGCCTGGCGCCACCAGGGCACGGACATCGCGCAACACGATGTCACCCAATTGCAGCCGGTCGATACGGGTGCGGTAGCCTTCGCTCAAACCATTGGCGGTGCTCAACCTCACGCCAAGACCTTTTTCCAGCTTGAGGCGCTCGGCCAATTCCTCCGGGATCGCCACGTCGGTGGCCCCGGTATCGAGCATGAAATCCACCGGCTGGCCGTTGATCTGGCCGCTGGCGACGAAATGTCCCTGCCGGTTGCCGATCAGCTTTACCTCGATAAAACCTTCGCCCTTCTGCGAATGCACCTCGGCATTGGGGTTGAGCTCTCGCTGCTCCCACTGGGCAAAAAACCGCGTTGCCAGAAACAGTGCCGCGCACCAGGCCAGGATCATCAGTACCCGGCCGGCGCGCTTGCCCGGTGGTTGCTGGCTCATGGCGCAGCACCCCAGCCACCCTCGGGCGCGGCGAAGCGCCAGATAACCGGCCGCTGCTCGCCGTCAGCCCGCGCACCGTCGTTGTTGTCCACGCCGATCCAGGCGCCGTCGGCGTCGACGATGAGCGCTTCGACCAGGCCGAAGGGCTGTGGATACCGGCGATTTTCCTGCAACGCCTCCCCCGCAAACGACCAGCAGCGCTCGACCTTGGCGGTCTGCGGGTCACGCCGGCAGATCTGATAGGCGTTTCGCTCCAGGGTGAACAGCTTGCCGTTGAACAACGACAGATCGGCGAAATCCCGGGAAACCGCCTTGGCCTTGGGAAACTGCGCCGGCTGCATCTCCTGCCCCGCTTCGCTCAACAATACGCAATTGCCGTCGCAGTCCCACACCGTTTGCTGGCGCTTGAGCAACACCAGGCCACGACGCTCCCGTTCGGCGGCCAGCCATAGCTGATCGCCAGGCGGGTTGACCGCCACGCCTTCGAACAGGGCATTAAAATGCAGCAGCATGCCGCTGCCCCGGGCCTGGCGGAGCATGGTCGGGCTGATTTTCAGCCAGGACGCTTCGCCTGCCCGCGATATTCTCAGCACGGCGGCGTGGGACTCACTGACCACATAACGCTGACCGGCGCTGTCGCAACTGATGCCTTCGTAGTCCAGTTCGCCCCCGCGCACGAACGATGCCGCCCAGGTCCGCGACTGCAAGCCCCAAGGCAAATCATTCTCCGGCACGGCCGGCACCTCGATACCGACAGCCTCGGCCTGCCAGGCCCGGGCATCGGAGGGTTGGAGCCGATAAATCCGGTCATCGTCGCGATCGGATACCGTCCACATCTCGTTGCCACACAGGGCCAGCCCGGACAGATTGCCGCCGCGCATGCCATCGACGACATGCTCGGACAGCAACTTCAGTTCCGGCACCGGCCCTGCGACTACCACCCCCGCCCACAGCAACAACGCCAGGGCGAAACCGTTGCGCATCAGGCCAGAACCTCGGCCAGATCGCCCTTGGATTCAAGCCAGCTCTTGCGGTCGCCGGCGCGTTTTTTCGCCAGCAACATGTCCATCATTTCCGACGTCGCTTCGAAATCATCCAGGGTCAACTGCACCAGCCGACGGGTGTTCGGATCCATGGTGGTTTCGCGCAACTGCGGCGGGTTCATCTCGCCCAGGCCTTTGAATCGGGTGACCTGCGGCTTGCCGCGTTTTTTCTCGGCCACCAGCCGATCAAGGATGCCGTCGCGCTCGGCTTCATCCAGGGCGTAGTAGATCTCCTTGCCCAGGTCGATACGGTACAGCGGCGGCATCGCCACATAGACGTGACCGGCATCCACCAGCGGGCGGAAATGCTGGACGAACAAGGCGCAAAGCAAGGTAGCGATGTGCAAGCCGTCGGAGTCGGCGTCGGCGAGGATGCAGATCTTGCCGTAACGCAACTGGCTCATGTCCTCGGCACCCGGATCGACGCCGATGGCCACCGCGATGTTATGCACTTCCTGACTGGCCAGCACTTCGCTGCCGTCGACTTCCCAAGTGTTGAGGATCTTGCCCCGCAGCGGCAGGATCGCCTGGAACTCCTTGTCCCGCGCCTGCTTGGCCGAGCCGCCGGCGGAGTCACCTTCCACCAGGAACAGCTCGGAGCGCATCGGGTCCTGCCCCGCACAATCGGCGAGCTTGCCCGGCAGTGCCGGCCCCTGGGTGATGCGCTTGCGCTCGACCTTCTTGCTTGCCTTGAGGCGACGGCCGGCGTTGTTGATCGCCAGTTCGGCGAGGGCCAGGCCGGTTTCCGGATTGGCATTGAGCCACAGGCTGAACGCATCCTTGACCACCCCGGAGACAAACGCCGCCGCCTCGCGGGACGACAGGCGCTCCTTGGTCTGGCCGGAGAATTGCGGCTCCTGCATCTTCATCGACAATACGAAGGCGATGCGCTCCCAGACGTCTTCCGGCGCCAGCTTGACGCCACGGGGCAGCAGGTTACGGAATTCACAGAACTCGCGCATCGCATCGAGCAGGCCCTGGCGCAAGCCGTTGACATGGGTGCCGCCCTGGGCGGTGGGGATCAGGTTGACGTAGCTTTCCTGGACGCTTTCGCCACCCTCGGGCAGCCACAGCAGCGCCCAATCCACCGCTTCCTTGTTACCGGCCAGGCTGCCGCAGAACGGCTCGTTGGGCAGGCGTTCGAAACCGTTGACCGCATCGACCAGGTACGAGCGAAGGCCGTCCTCGTAATGCCACTCGACTTTCTCGCCGGTGGCCTTATCCTCGAAACTCACCAGCAGCCCCGGGCACAACACCGCCTTGGCCTTGAGGACGTGCTTGAGGCGAGTGACGGAAAACTTCGGTGAATCGAAGTACTTCGGGTCCGGCGCGAAATACACGCTGGTGCCGGTGTTGCGCTTGCCGACGGTGCCGACCACTTCCAGCTCGGTGGCCTTGTAGCCATCGGCGAAGGTCATCTGGTATTCGTTGCCGTCACGCTTGACCCGCACCCGCACCTGGGTCGACAAGGCGTTGACCACGGAGATACCCACCCCGTGCAGGCCGCCGGAGAACTGGTAGTTCTTGTTGGAAAACTTGCCGCCGGCGTGGAGCTTGGTGAGGATCAGCTCGACCCCCGACACACCCTCTTCAGGGTGAATGTCCACTGGCATGCCACGGCCGTCATCGCTGACTTCCAATGAATGATCGGCGTGCAGGATGACCTGCACCGATTTCGCGTGCCCGGCCAAGGCTTCGTCGACGCTGTTGTCGATGACTTCCTGGGCGAGGTGATTCGGCCGACTGGTGTCGGTGTACATGCCGGGGCGCTTGCGCACCGGGTCGAGGCCCGAGAGGACTTCGATGGCGTCTGCGTTATAGGAGCTAGCGCTGGGAGTGGCCATGGGGTCTCGTCGTCAGTGTTCAGTGAAATAGAGGCAATGGTTCACAGTGAGGTGAAGTCGATCGCCTGGTACAAATCGGCGCCAATGCCGGCAAAACTCAACAGCGCCGGCAACTGCTGGGCAAACCCTTGGAAACTGTGGTCGCCGCCGGCCTGGATACGCAACGCGCAGGCACGGTAATACTGCTGGGCGTGGCGATAATCCAGCGTTTCGTCACCGGTTTGCAACCATACCTGAAACCGCTGCGGATCCCGGGGCGCCGGCACTTCCAGCTCGGCCAGGGCCGTCACGTGGTCGTGGGTCAATTCCCAGGTCTCGTCGGTGTACAAATTCTTCTGCGTGCCCAGATAACCGTCGAACATCCGATGCGGGCTGACCGCCGGATTGACCAACAGGGCCTTGAGGCCGTGGCGCTCGGCCAAGTGAGTCGCATAGTAGCCGCCGAGCGAGCTGCCGACCAGCAGCGGCCGCCCCAGTTCTGTGATCGCCTGCTCCAACTGAGCAATCGCCTCGCGCGGATGGTGATGCAAGGCCGGCACCCGCAACTGGTCGCCCAGCCCGAGGCGCGTCATCACTTCGGTCAGTTGACAGGCCTTGGTCGATGCCGGGGCACTGTTGAAGCCATGGATATAAAGGATCGAACCCGACATGGGTAACTCCCTGGGTGCTGGGCAAAGGCCGGAGTTTACAGGGAGTTTGTGGAAGTTTGGGCGGTTTCGAATACCCCTCCGTCTTCGTGGCGAAGGAGCTTGCTCCCGCTGGGCTACGCCGTAGCCCTGGAGCAGCAACACCCGTTCCGACTGATAGAACACGGTGCCTGGTCTTGGGCCTGCTTCGCAGGCCAGCGGGAGCAAGCTCCCTCGCCACGGGGGGCTTTGTCAGCCGTTAAAACTTCATTGTCTCGGCTCAACGATTGTTTCTGGGGGGTTGGGCGTGGCTTTGAACATGGTGCAGTTCCTTTTTCCGTAGGGGAACCGCCATCTCCCGTTTCCAGGCGAGAGGGTGGCAGCTATGCGCGGGCTGGAAAACCAGAGTAAAGGAGCAAAACCCGGCAGACTCGAAGTCTCCCGCGCATAGCCGCCATAACGCAGAACTGCACACGCAAAAAAAGCGCTGCAGTATCTCATGTGGCGCGCTGAAGCATCCTTACTATCGGGTTTCCAGGCCCGGCCGCTGAATTTTGCAGCGACGGGAAAAGACTAGCGACGCCCCTTCCCACCCGGCAACCGCCAGCACTCGCCGGAAAAATCCGCTTGCGTCAGAAAGGTCTTCCGCCCCTTCCCACAACCCTGGCTGACTACCGCCGCCATCGCGAGCAAGCCCGCTCCCACACAAATCCGTGGTCATTAGATTTTTCCGGCACGGCAAAAATCCCCCTGTGGGAGCGAGCCTGCTCGCGAAAGCGGTGGGTCAGCCTGCATCAGCATTGAATGTGCCGCCGCCTTCGCGAGCAGGCTCGCTCCCACATTAAAACCGGCGTACCCCCGCGAGAATAAGGCCGGCTGCCAGGCCGCCTCGCTTTAGACCTTGATCTTGATCTGGGGCGCCCCGTTAACCACGCTGGCCGAACGCAGGCATTGCGCAGTGGGCATCCCGGCATGGATGCCGGGATAGCCGCGCTGGGCCAGGGACGGCCCTTCGCGGCGGGCCTACGGAGCAATGCCGGAGTGAGGGCATGCCGAGCCTTGGCGAGGCACGGAGTGGTGGGGCAAAGCCTTTTTGGTTACTTTTTTGGCGTCTGAAAAAAGTGACCCGCCGTAAGGGCGGAACCCTAAGCAGCCGTTACCGCAGAAATGGATATGTACCCGGTCAACAAACCCCTGGCCGGCTGCAAGGCCGCCTTCGCGAGAAGCCCGCTCCCACAATTTGGGGTCAGTCCAGCTTGATCGAACTCAATAGCCGTTGGATCCGTAGTCAGGCGTAAACGCAAACCCAACCACCCGCTCAACCCCCGTCTCCAACCGCCCATCCGGTAACAACCGCAACCACCGATACCCTGGCGCCTGCGAGCCCACCGCAAAATCCTCACTCCCCGGCTCAAACTGGATACAGGTCGAAGGCGAAGCCAACAAACGAACCCCCTCGCGCACCCGGTCTATTTCCTGATGCACATGCCCCCACAACACCGCCCGCACCTGCGGAAACCGATCCAACACCGCAAACAGCGCCTCCGGATTGCGCAACCCGATCGGCTCCATCCACGCACAACCAATCGACACCGGATGATGATGCAGACACACCAGATGATGCCGCTCCGGCGCCTCGCTCAAGGCATTGGCCAACAGAATCAACTGCTCCTCGGCCAAAAAACCCGGCACCGAACCTGGCACGGCTGAATCCAACAGAGTGACTCGCCAGTTGCCGATGTCCACCACCGGATCGAGCAACGTGCTCTGGACCGCCGCCTCAAGCATCACCTGCGGCTCATCATGATTGCCCGGAATCCACCGCGCCGGCGCATCGATACGCGCAGTCAGTTGCCGAAATGCCTCGTAGGATTGCAGCGTACCGTCCTGGGACAAGTCGCCGGTGGCAAGCATCAGGTCAATGTTCGGTTGCTGTTGGAGTACCAGGTCAACGACCGCCCGCAAGCTGTCACGGGTGTTCATACCCAGCAACGAAGCATCGGCCTCGGCGAACAAATGGCTGTCAGACAGTTGGACCAGCAGCGCCGCGTCGGCAGTGGTCAAGCTGGATACGCTCGGCAAATCGCTTTCTCCCAGGCGCAATCACGCCGTTGCATGAAGCGGCAATTATGCTGGGGGATGATCGAAAGGGGAAACCCGCGAACCGGAACCGGTTCACAACTACCGTACGACTTCGAACTCGTGGCCCAGCGCCAGGCAATGACTCAGCCACTCGCCCAGGAACAGGTTCAACTGGGCCTTTTCGTCCGGCTGGTGCATTGACGCATTGGGGTAAGGATAGATGCCGCGAAAGCGTCGTGCATGCTCGGCACTGACCACTTCGGCCATGCGTGCATCGTGATAGACCTGCACTTCCAGCTGCGGCACCGGCAACCAGGGCAGGCTGTGCTCCTGGCGCACCTGCAATGTGGTGGTGTAGGGACAGGTCTGCAGCACTTCCAGGGCCAATACGCCGAGCATCTGGTCGCCGTGGGTCACGGCGATGCGGCGCGGTGCCGGGTCGTTGCGCATGTCCGGCAACAAGCGCATCAGGCGGGCATAGTTGGCCTCGCAGGCGGCCTGCAACCCCACCAGGTCGACGCGATAACGATCGCGCAGCTTGTTCAGGACCATAGCCCCCTCACTTCATCTCGATTCAAGGCCAGCCATTGCAAGGCAATGATGCTGGCCGCGTTGCAGATACGTCCGTCGCGCACCGCTTGCAGGGCGTCTTCGAAAGCCCAGGTCTTCACGCGGATATCTTCAGCCTCTTCCAGCAGGCCATGCAGGCCGCCGGCCCCCGTACTGTCGCAACGCCCCAGGTAAAGATGCACGAACTCATTGCTGCCGCCCGGCGACGGGAAATACTTGGTCATCGGCCAGAGCGCAGCGAAGACCAGCCCAGCTTCCTCCTGCGCTTCGCGATGAGCAACTTCTTCCGGTTGCTCGTCCTTGTCGATCAGACCAGCCACCAGTTCAACCAACCAGGGATTGGCGGCCTTGCCAATGGCACCCACGCGAAACTGCTCTATCAATACCACTTCGTCGCGCTGCGGATCGTAGGGCAGCACACACACCGCGTCATGACGTACAAACAGTTCACGACTGATCTCACGGCTCATGCCACCGGCAAACAGCTCGTGGCGCAAGACGAGGCGGTCGAGCTTATAGAAACCCTTGAAGCAGGTTTCACGCTTGACGATGTCCACGTTGCTCGGTGTGGCGTTGGCGAAATCGGTCATGACAATCCTCGTGTGCAGTGGAACGATGCGAGGTTCCAACCTCGGCTTCGCGCCATCCTAACGCGCCCGTACCGTTTGATGCAGCCCCTTTCCACTGATCGGGATGGACGGCAGAAGGTGAAAGAACTCTAATGAGCTTAGTGGCGAACTGATTGCCCTGCCGACAGTCGAAGCGGGTAACTTTTTGCCTTTCCCTGTTTCACGAAGGACGCCCATGTCGCTTTTCAAGATTGCTTCGCTGGCCGCCATCGCCCTGATCCTGGGCGCTTGCCAGAGCCTGTTCCAACCCAATTACCGCGCCCCGCTGGAGACCACTCGCGATGCGTCGGAGCAATTGCAGCCTGGCTGCGCCAGCGCCGACTGCCCGCTGGTCAACATCGACACCCTGCATTTCCCTACCGAGCCCGCGCTGGATGGCATCATCGAAAAACGTCTGCTGCAAATGACCCGCACCACCCCGGACGCCCCGTTGGCGCCGACGCTGGCCGCCTATCGCGAGCAGTTTCTGCGCAGCGCAGCGCCGCGCAACAGCAGCTATCTGCAGGCCAAGGTACGTGAGCAACATGACGGCCTGGTGATCATCGAGCTGTCCAGCTATCTGGACACCGGCGGCGCTCACGGCACCCCTGGTCGCGGTTTCATCAATTATTCGCGCCAGCAGCAAAAAGTGCTGACGCTGTCGGACATGCTGCTGCCGGGCCAGGAAGAAGCCTTCTGGAAAGCCGCGCAAGTGGCCCACAACAGCTGGCTGATCAGCACCAAGCTGGATCAGGAACCGGAATTCCTGAAGCAGTGGTCCTTCCAGAAAACCCCGCACATCGCGCTGACCTACGGCGGGGTGATCCTCAAATACGAAGTGAGCACCATCGCGCCGTACGCCCTGGGCCACATCGAATTGAAGATCGCCTACCCCCGCCTCAACGGCATCCTCAAGCCCGAGCTGTTTCCCGGCCGTAGCTGAAAGCCCGGCCCAGCAACAATTGCAGCACCCCTGCCAGGATCAGCGACGGCAGGGTAGCGCCGATGTCCGGATAGAAGTTGGCCAGCAGGTGGTAGGTACTCACCCCGCCCAGCCAGGCCAACAACGCCGGCCAGCGCAACGCGACCGAGCGCACCTGGCTGCTGCGCTTGCGCAGGATGAAGTGATCCACCAGCACCACGCCGAACAGCGGCGCGAACACCGAGCCGATCAGCAACAGGAAGTTCTGGTACTGAGCCAGCGGCGCGAAGCAGGCGATCACGGTGCAGATGACACCAATCGCCAAGGCCAGGTGCTCGACCTTCAGCCCCGACAACATGCTCGTCGACACCGCCGCCGAATGAATGTCGGCGAAGGCGTTCTCCGACTCGTCCAGCAGGATCAGCAGCAACGGAATGCCCAACCCGGCACCGGCCAGGGCCAGCAGCAACGCATTGACTTCACCGCTCGGCGCGAACGCCAGGGTGTAGGCCACGCCCAGGCTCATCAGCCAGACGTTACCGATGAAGAACCCCACGGCCGTGCCGCCGAAGACGTTTCTGGCGCGTTTGCCGAAACGCGAGTAGTCGGCGATCAGCGGCAACCAGGACAGCGGCATGGCGATGGCGATGTCAAAACCCACCGCGAGCGACATCGAACCGTCGCCGGCCTGGGCCCACAGCGCCGGCAGATCGGCCTTGGCGAACAGGTTCCAGGTCAACCAGATGCACGCCGCCAGCAGCAACCAGATGCCCCATTTGCGCAGGATTTTGCGTACGAAGGTCAGCGGCCCGCTCACCGCGAGCAGGGTCGCCAGGGCGCCGAAGAACAGCGTCCACAACAATGGATTCGAGCCCAGGCTGCCTTCGCTGAAGGCCCGCGCGCCGAGCAGGCTGGCGGCGTCGCGCATGACGATGATTTCGAACGAACCCCAGCCGATCAATTGCAGCAGGTTCAACAGCGCCGGCACGCTCGCGCCCTTGCCACCGAGGCTGAGCTTGAGCGCGGCCATGGCCGACAGGCCGGTGTCGCTGCCAATCACCCCGACCGCCGCCAACAGCAGGACGCCCACCAGCGTGCCGAGGAAAATCGCCAGCAACGAACCGCTCAAGCCCAGGCCCGGCGCAAGCAAGGCGCCGACCTGCAAGACCATCAGGCCGATGCCCAGGGAGAACCACAGGGAAAACAGATCGCGGGCGCCGAAGACGCGTTTGTCCAGGGGCACGGCGGTGTCTGGGGAATAGGTGCTGGGTTGGATGTTCACAGAGATATCTCAGGGGAGATTATTGTTTTGGGTCGCTGATGTGGCGAGGGAGCTTGCTCCCGCTGGCCTGCGTAGCAGGCCCAAAACCAGTCAACGCGTTCTGGCAGCCAGAATGGTGGTGACTGGATTTGCGGCTGCTTCGCAGCCGAGCGGGAGCAAGCTCCCTCGCCACGGGGTGAGCGCCGCTCAAATCACACTTTCTTGTAAAGCTGACTACCTTCCTTCTTGAACCGCTCCGCCTGCTCCGCCAAGCCCTGGGCGACATCCACATCCACCGCTTCAATGCGCTGGTTGGCCGCGTACTCACGCACTTCCTGGGTAATTTTCATCGAGCAGAATTTCGGCCCGCACATCGAACAGAAATGCGCGACCTTGGCCGAGTCCTTCGGCAGGGTTTCGTCGTGGTACGAGCGGGCGGTGTCGGGGTCGAGGCCGAGGTTGAACTGGTCTTCCCAGCGGAACTCGAACCGCGCCTTGCTCAAGGCGTTGTCACGGATCTGCGCGCCCGGATGCCCTTTGGCCAGATCGGCCGCATGGGCGGCGATCTTGTAGGTGATGATTCCGGTCTTGACGTCATCCTTGTTCGGCAGGCCGAGGTGTTCCTTCGGCGTGACGTAGCAGAGCATCGCGCACCCGAACCAGCCGATCATCGCCGCGCCGATGCCGGAGGTGATGTGATCGTAGCCCGGCGCGATGTCGGTGGTCAGCGGTCCGAGGGTGTAGAACGGCGCCTCGTCACAGCATTCCAGCTGCTTGTCCATGTTCTCCTTGATCAACTGCATCGGCACGTGGCCGGGGCCTTCGATCATGCACTGCACGTCGTGCTTCCAGGCGATCTTGGTCAGCTCGCCGAGGGTTTCCAGCTCGCCGAACTGCGCTTCGTCGTTGGCGTCGGCAATCGAGCCCGGACGCAGGCCGTCGCCCAGCGAGAAGCTGACGTCGTAGGCCTTCATGATTTCGCAGATGTCTTCGAAGTGGGTGTAGAGGAAGTTTTCCTTGTGGTGCGCCAGGCACCACTTGGCCATGATCGAACCGCCACGGCTGACGATACCGGTGACGCGCTTGGCGGTCATCGGCACATAACGCAGCAACACGCCGGCATGGATGGTGAAGTAGTCGACGCCCTGCTCGGCCTGTTCGATCAGCGTGTCGCGAAACAGCTCCCAGGTCAGGTCTTCGGCCACGCCGCCGACTTTTTCCAGGGCCTGGTAGATCGGCACGGTGCCGATCGGCACCGGCGAGTTGCGGATGATCCACTCGCGGGTTTCGTGGATGTGCTTGCCGGTGGACAGGTCCATGACCGTGTCCGAACCCCAGCGGATGCCCCATGTCAGCTTCGCCACTTCTTCTTCGATGGACGAACCCAGCGCGCTGTTGCCGATGTTGCCGTTGATCTTCACCAGGAAGTTACGGCCGATGATCATCGGTTCCAGTTCGGTGTGGTTGATGTTGGCCGGAATGATCGCACGGCCACGGGCGATTTCGTCACGGACGAATTCCGGGGTGATGACTTTCGGCACGCTGGCGCCGAAGCTGTGACCGGCATGTTGCTGGTCCAGCAGGCCGGCGGCGCGGGCCACTTCCAGCTTCATATTTTCGCGGATGGCGACGTATTCCATCTCAGCGGTGATGATGCCTTGGCGCGCGTAGTGCATCTGGCTGACGTTGGCGCCTGGCTTGGCGCGACGCGGGTTGTTCACATGGGCGAAGCGCAGCTTGGTCAGCTCGGGATCGGCCAGGCGTTCCTGGCCGAAATTGGAACTCAGGCCGGCGAGACGCTCGGTGTCGCCACGGGCTTCGATCCACGGCGAGCGCACATCGGCCAGGCCCTTGCGCACATCAATGGCCACGTTCGGGTCGGTGTAGGGCCCCGAGGTGTCATACACCACCACTGGCGCGTTGATTTCGCCGCCGAAGTCGGTGGGGGTCACGTCGAGGCTGATTTCGCGCATCGGCACGCGGATATCCGGGCGACTGCCCTGGACGTAGATTTTTTGCGAGCGGGTAAACGGTTGGACCGATTGCTGATCGACCTGGGCCGATTCACTGAGGTTGGTCGCGTTTTTTGATTTTGTCGTCATCACGGGCTCTCCAGACACACATCCAGGCAGTGGATTTTTGTCGGAGCGAACCTGTGGCGAATGGACGCGTCCCTGCACGAAAGTGCGAACGCTGTGCTTGCTGCTCGAGCCTGTTCGAAGATCGAAAGTCGATTGTCGAACAACATCCCGGACGAAGCACAAGAGGACTCGCCGGGTGACGAGAAATCTTGTTCCCTACGCAGGCGCTAACCTGATCAGGTTCAACGGGATCCGAAATTATTCGATCTCAGCCTCATAGCAAGGCACCCCGACAAGAACCCGGCCAGTCTAGACACAACCGGCGCAGAACGCCATCGCCAGGGCAAAAGCCGTGATGAATGGCGCATATACAGGATTGTTGCCGTGCGTAGGCGCAACTACACTCGCTACGCCGCGCGCCTGTTATGCGCATTCAATCTTGAACGTAGGGATCGCCTCATGCTGCGCAAACTCTCACTGGCCCTTGCCGTGTCTTGTGCGACCAATGGAATGGCCTGGGCCGCCGAAGCCCCGTTATCCACCCGAACCGACCTGGTCAGCGTGTACCAGGAAGCGGTGGACAACAACGCCGACCTGGCCGCCGCCCGCGCCCAATACGGCGCCCAGAAAGAAGTGGTGCCCCAGGCCCGCGCCGGGCTGTTGCCCAATCTTTCGGCCGGAGCCGACCTGAACAATACCCGCACCGAGCTCGACCAGCCGGCGATGACCGCCACCCGCAGCTCGACGGTGTACCAGGCCACCTTGTCCCAGCCGATTTTCCGCGCCGACCGCTGGTTCCAGTTGCAGGCCGCCAAATCGGTCAACGAACAAGCGTCGCTGCAGTTGTCGGCCACCGAGCAGAACCTGATCCTGCAAAGCGCCGAAGCCTATTTCAATGTGCTGCGCAGCCAGGACAACCTGGCCTCGACCAAGGCCGAGGAAGCCGCGTTCAAGCGCCAGCTCGACCAGTCCAACGAACGCTTCGACGTCGGTCTTTCGGACAAGACCGACGTGCTGCAATCCCAGGCCAGCTACGATACCGCCCGGGCCAACCGGATCATCGCGCAGCGCCAGGTCGAAGATGCCTTTGAAGCGTTGATCACCCTGACCAACCGCCAATACAATGCGATCCAGGGCGTCGTCCACACCCTGCCGATCCTGCCGCCGGCGCCCAACGACGCCAAGGCCTGGGTCGACACCGCCGCCAGGCAGAACCTCAACCTGCTGGCCAGCAACTACGCCGTCACCGCCGCCGAAGACACCCTGCGCCAGCGCAAGGCCGGCCACGCGCCAACCCTCGACGCCATCGCGCAATACCGCAAAGGTGACAACGACGGCCTCGGCTTTACCAACCCGAACCCCACCGGCCAGCGCTACGGTGGCGACGCCGAGCAACGCACCATCGGCCTGCAATTGAGCATTCCGATCTACAGCGGCGGGCTGACCAGCTCCCAGGTGCGCGAGTCCTACTCGCAACTCACCCAGACCGAACAGCAGCGCGAAGGCCTGCGCCGCCAGGTGGTGGAGAACACCCGCAACCTGCATCGCGCGGTGAACACCGATGTGGAACAGGTCCAGGCCCGGCGCCAGTCGATCATTTCCAACCAGAGTGCGGTGGATGCCACGGAGATCGGCTATCAGGTGGGTACCCGCAACATCGTCGATGTGCTCGACGCCCAGCGCCAGCTGTACACTTCGGTGCGCGATTACAACAACGCCCGGTACGACTACATCCTCGACAATCTGCGCCTCAAACAGGCCGCCGGGACGTTGAGCCCGGAAGACCTGCAGGCCCTGTCACGCTACCTCAAGCCCGACTACAACCCGGACAAAGACTTCCTGCCGCCGGACCTGGCACAGGCGGCAGCAGAGCAGTTGCGCTCGCGGCCGGCGCAGTAGCACACCTGCAAGCAATCCCCCTGTGGCGAGGGAGCTTGCTCCCGCTGGCCTGCCAAGCAGGCCCAAGGCCAGTCACCGCGTTCCGCCAGCCAGAACGGTAGTGCCGATTTTACGACTGCTTCGCAGCCGAGCGGGAGCAAGCTCCCTCGCCACAAAAGCTCAATCGAGCAACCGCCCCAACCCGTCCAGCAATCGCTGCAACGCGCCCTGGTTGCTGCGCATCACCTTCAACCCCGCCTCGGCCATGCGCTGGGCATCACGGGGCAGTTCGAACAGGCGCTGTACCGCCAGGGCCAGGCTTTCGGCATCTTCGACTTCCTGCAACGCCCCGGCCGCCCGTAGTTGCGCGGCGATTTCAAGGAAGTTGAACAGGTGCGGCCCACTGAGGACCGGTTTTGCCAGCGCCGCCGGTTCAAGCAGATTGTGCCCGCCGTTGGGCACCAGGCTGCCGCCGACAAAAGCACTGTCGGCCAGCGCGTAGAGAAACAGCAGCTCGCCCATGGTGTCGCCCAGCAGTACTGACGTCTGCGCAGTAACCGGCTGAGCACTGGAACGCCGGACCGTGGCGAAACCTTCACGCTCACACAACTGCGCCACCGAATCGAAGCGTTCCGGATGCCGCGGCACCAGGATCAACAACGCATCGGGATAACTGGCGAGCAGCCGTTGGTGGGCTGCCAATACCACTTCATCCTCGCCGTCATGGGTGCTGGCGGCGATCCACACCGGGCGGTCCACGGCTTGCCATTGGCGGCGCAAGGCGCTGGCGGTTTCGAGCAGTTGCGGGTCGATGGTCAGGTCGAACTTGATCGAGCCCGTCACCTCGACGGTTCCGGCTCGGGCACCGAGTTGGCGAAACCGCTCGGCCTCGGCTTCGGTTTGCACGGCAAACAGGCTCATTTCGCCGAGCATTGGCCGGGTGAGACTGGGGAAGCGCGCATAACCGCGCGCCGAACGCTCCGACAGCCGGGCATTGGCCAACGCCACCGGGATACCGCGCCTGGCGCACTGATGGATGTGGTTGGGCCACAGCTCGGTTTCCATGATCACCGCCAGTTTCGGCCGGACCTGGTCGAGAAAACGCCTGGCCGCGCAAGGCAGGTCATAAGGCAGATAGCAGTGCTGGACGCGCGACTCCTCGGCGAATAACGCCTTGATCCGCTCCGAACCGGTGGGCGTCATGCACGTCACCGTGATCGGCAGCTGTGGATAACGTTGCAGCAAGGCGCGGATCATCGGCGCGGCGGCAATGCTCTCGCCCACCGACACCGCATGGACCCAGATGCCGCCCGGCACCAGCGTCGGCAAGCCCCACGCAAACCGCTCGCCGATGCGCCGGGCATACGCCGGCGCCTTGCGTGCCCGCAACCACAGCCGAATCGCCACCAGCGGCAGCCCCAGATAAAACAATGCGCTATAGAGAGTTCTGTTCATGGCGGCGGAGTTTATCGGTTTTTCAGCCAATCGCCTGCAACTGCACGGCAAAACGTTCCGCCAGCCAGCGCGCGGCCGGGCCCAGCGGTTCATCGCGACGCCAGACCAGCTCCACCACCAGGGCCGGCGGGGTCCATTCGCTGCTCAGCTCGACCATCTCTCCCAGATAGGCCGGGTATTGCACAACGTGGCGAGGGAGCCAGGCCCAGCCCAGGCCACTTCTGAGCCATTCGGCCAGCACATAGAAGCTGTCGGCGCGCCAGACCTGCGGGCTGGCCTGCTCGCTGCCGGGGTAGACGCTGGTCTGGGTCGCCATCAGCAACTGCCGGTGCCGGGCCATTTCCCGGCACGACACATAACCATGGTGCGCCAGTGAATGGCCCCGGCCACACACCGTGACCATCTCGACGCTGCCCAGCACCCGCCGCTCCAGCGCCTCTGGGATCTGATCGTGATAGAACAGCAAGCCGAGATCGGCGCGACGCTCCACCAGTTTGCGCGCCACGTCGCCCTGGGCGGCGCTGGCCAGTTGCACTTCGAGCGTTGGAAACTGCTCGGCCAGCGCCACCAGGCTGTCGATTACCGGTTGATAGGGCATGGCTTCATCCTGGGCCAGGCGCAGCGAAGCCTCCTGCCCGCGCATCAAGGCCAGGGCTCGACCGTTGAGCCGCTCGCATTGGCGCAACACTTCCCGCGCCTCTTCCAGCAGCGTCTCGCCCGCATCGGTGAGCCGGGGCTGGCGGCCGCTGCTGCGCTCGAACAGGTTCACGCCAAGGTCGGCTTCGAGCAGGGCAATCGCGTTGCTGATGGCCGATTGCGCCTTGCGCTGGTCCCTAGCCACGGCGGAAAACGAGCGTTTCTCGGCCACACCGACAAACAGCCGCAACTGCTCCAGATTCCATTGAACATTCATGGCGCAACCTATCTCCATAACAGATAGGTAATGACTTTACCGCATCTGCTCGTTCTCTAGAATGTCCCCATCGAAACACGCAACCGCCAATGAGGATCTGCCCATGAACGCCTACTACTACCTGGCCATCGCCATCTGCGCTGAAGTGATCGCCACCGTTTCGATGAAAGCGGTCAAAGGCTTGAGCACACCGCTGCCCCTGCTGCTGGTCGTCGCCGGTTACGGCATTGCGTTCTGGATGCTGACGCTGGTGGTGCGCACCGTACCGGTAGGCGTGGCCTACGCGGTCTGGGCCGGGATGGGCATCGTCATGGTCAGCGTGGCGGCGCTATTCATCTACGGCCAGAAACTCGACGTACCGGCGATGCTGGGGATGGCGTTGATCGTGCTGGGGGTGGTGGTGATTCAGTTGTTTTCCAAAACCGCCGGGCACTGAAACACATCGTTTATGGACCGGAATGCATCGTGGCGAGGGAGCTTGCTCCCGCTGGATCGCGCAGCGGTCCCAAGCCTTCAGGGCCGCTACGCAGCCCAGCGGGAGCAAGCTTCCTCGCCACAAAAGCCCTTCGCAACTCGTCACCTTGACCATCAGCAAATTCCACCCGCACCGAGTCTGTATACTGCGCCCTCGTCTTGAACACTGAGGTCGCTGCATGCCATCCGTTATTTCCACCGACATCCTGATTGTCGGCGCCGGAGTCGCCGGCCTCTGGCTGAACGCGCGCTTGCGCCGCCAGGGGTTTTCAACCGTGCTGGTGGAAAGCGCCAGCCTCGGTGGCGGGCAGAGTGTCAAATCCCAGGGCATCATCCATGGGGGCGCCAAATACGCGCTGCACGGAGCCCTGACCGGCGCCTCGGAAGCCATCGCCGACATGCCGCGCCGCTGGCGCGAAGCCCTGAAGGGCGACGGTGAGTTGGATCTATCCGGCGTACGCATGTTGTCCGACGCTCATTACCTCTGGTCTCCCGGCACCCTGGCCGGCAACCTGACCAGTTTCTTCGCCAGCAAGGCCGTGCGCGGTCGCGTCGACCAGGTCAAGGGCGAGCAACTGCCGCCGGCCCTGCAGGACAAGCGCTTCAAGGGCAAGGTCTACCGCCTCGCCGAGCTGGTGGTGGACGTTCCCAGCCTGATTGCCCGCCTGGCGGACCTGGCCGGCGACAGCCTGCTGGCCGGACAGCGCATCGAACCCTTGCACGAACAGGGCGAGCTGGTCGGGCTGAAGGTCGACGACCGCGAGATCCGCGCCCAACGCATTGTCCTCAGTGCTGGCGGAGGTACTGCCGACTTGCTCAAGGCCCTTGGCCTGGATCAGCCGGCCATGCAGACCCGGCCGCTGCACATGGTGCTGGTCAAGGGGCCGAGCCTCAAGCCATTGTATGCGCACTGCCTGGGCGGCGGACCGAAGCCACGCGTCACCGTGACCACCCACCCGGCAGCCGACGGCCAGTGGGTCTGGTACCTGGGTGGCGACCTCGCCGAGGGCGATGCCGTCGCTCGCGAACCCGCCGCGCAGATTGCCGTCGCCCAGAAAGAAATCAGCCAGTTGCTGCCGTGGATCGACCTCAGTACGGCGCAATGGGCCACGCTGCGGGTCGCGCGCGCCGAACCGCTGCAATCGGGCCTGACCCGTCCGGACAATGCTTTTGTCGCCGAGCAAGGACGCCTGCTGGTGGGTTGGCCGACCAAGCTGGCACTGGCCCCGGATTTTTCCGACCGGGTCATCACCGCGCTGCAACGCGACGGCATCCAGCCCAGCCACCCCGCGCCGCTGCCGGCCCTGCCGAAACCGCCCATGGGCGTCCCCGCCTGGGAGCAATTGTTGCCATGAGCCTACCGACCCTGCACGACCTGCATCGCCCGCTGGGCCATAACGGCCCGCTGGTTTCTCCCCTGGGCCTGGGCACGGTCAAGCTTGGCCGCGACCAGGGCGTCAAGTACCCCAACGGTTTTCGCATCCCGGATGACAGCGAAGCGCGCATGCTACTCAAGCTGGCCCGCGAGCTGGGCATCAACCTGATCGACACCGCACCGGCTTATGGGCACAGCGAAGAACGCCTCGGCCCACTGCTGCGCGGCCAGCGTCACGACTGGGTGATCGTCAGCAAGGTCGGTGAGGAGTTCAGCGATGGCCAGTCGCGCCACGACTTCAGCGCCGCCCATACGCGGTTTTCGGTGGAGCGCAGTCTCAAACGCCTGGAAACCGAGTATATCGACCTGGTACTGGTGCACTCGGACGGCAACGACCTGGCGATCCTCAACGACAGCGAGGTCTACCCGACCCTGGCGGCCCTCAAGCGCGAGGGCAAGATCGGTGGCTTCGGTTTCTCCGGCAAGACCGTCGACGGTGGCTTGAAAGCTCTGGAGCAAGGTGATTGTGCGATGGTCACCTACAATCTGAACGAACGAAGCGAAAAGGCGGTCATTGACTACGCAAGCGAGCACGGCAAGGCGATCCTGGTAAAAAAAGCCCTGGCCAGCGGTCACGTCTGCCTGAGCCCCGGCGAAGACCCGGTTCGCACCAGCTTCGAACTGTTGTTTGAGCATCCCGGGGTTGCCAGTGCTATTGTCGGCACCATCAATCCGCTGCACCTCGCCCATAACGTCGCGACCGTAGCCAAGGTCCTGCGTAAAAACTGACGCCGCCTACGCGGTCTTAAGCAAGGAGCCGACATGCCGCGTACGCTCATCAGAAAAAACCCGAGCAACTTCAAGACCCTGCCCCTCGCTGTCGAAGCAACGCCCGAAGGCCTGACATACCAGAGCGTGGGCATGCCGCTGAATTTTGCCCAGACTTTGCAGCGGCGCCGCCCCGTGACAGTCGACGATGCCGAGCGTTTTTCCGTGGAGCTGGCGAACCTGGGCGTCTCGGTGCGCCTGACGCTGCATTGGCAGAACCGCGATTATTGGGTGCTCGTGCGTCAACGCCGCCAGGATCGCGGCGATGTAGTGCTCAAGCTGATTTCCGGCTACGTCCCGGCCCATGAACTGAACCTGCCACTGCTCACCGCGATCAACGAAATAGCCGAAGAATGCCTGCTGGAAACCCCTGAAGGCTGGCTCGGCGGACGTTTCAACGACACGTGGTTGCCGGCGCCCTATTCAAGCGCCCTGCATTACCGTGAGGCCTTGCCGTTTCGGCTGGCCCCGCTATCGGGCTCGGCTCGCCCGGTGCGCTGCGCCAACCTGCAACTGATCGAACGCCCAAGGGCCTACGTCCATTTGCCCACGGCATCGCTGCAGTTGATCTACGATTTGCGCCTGGATGTACCCAAGGAAGCCAAGTCCCTGAGCCTGTTCCATGTCGATGAACGCCTGGAGGGCGACCAACTGGTCGCGCGCCTGGACCGCAAGCGGCCCGATCTCTACCTGATGCCGCTGCAGGACGGGCAACCCTTGCCCGAGCTGTATACGTTGAAGAAGGACCAGTTATACCCGGCCAGTACCCGAGGCTTGTATCTGGCGGAGAGCTTCGCCCGGCAGGACGGCTGGCTGGTGCGCGAGGAGCGGATTCGCTGGAAGGACTGGCTGCGCCAGCAAGGGCTGACGCCGCCAGGAAAAGAATCCGGGCTGACCCGATTGAAGGGCAAGGCCCGGCAGTTGCTCAAGAAGATCGTGCCACGCAAGGTGGTGCGTTAGTCAAGGCAGCGCTAACAATGGTCGATTGCAGGACCTGTGGCGAGGGGATTTATCCCCGCTCGGTTGCGCAGCAACCGCAAAAAAACGGGGCCGCTTCGCAGCCCAGCGGGGATAAATCCCCTCGCCACAAGAGCCCTCGCTCACAAGTGCGTTAGCTTGAGCCAGCTCAGTTATTGCGGATCTTCTCCACAATCGCCGTCGTCGAGCTGTTCTCCACCAGCCCCAGCACCTTCACGGTGCCGCCATAAGCCGCGACGATATCGGCGCCGACGACCTGGTCGATGCCATAGTCACCGCCCTTGACCAACACGTCCGGCTTGACCTGACGCAGCAGGTTTTCCGGCGTGCCTTCACTGAAGCTGATCACCCAGTCCACCGCGCCAAGGCCGGCCAGCACGGCCATGCGGCGGTCAACGCTGTTGATCGGCCGGCCCGGCCCTTTGAGACGACTCACGGAGGCATCGTCGTTAACCGCGACGATCAGGCGATCGCCTTGGGCCCTGGCCTGTTCGAGGTACGTCACATGGCCGGCATGGAGGATGTCAAAGCAACCGTTGGTGAACACGATTGTTTCGTTGTGCGCGCGGGCGTCGTCGACGGCCAGCAGCAACTGCTCCAGCCCGAGCACGCCACGCTCGGAACCCTCCTCACGCTGGATGGCGCGACGCAGCTCCGGAGCGCTGATGGCCGCCGTACCCAGTTTGCCAACCACGATACCCGCCGCGAGGTTCGCCAGGGCCACCGCATGAGGCAGTTCCTCGCCAGCGGCGATGGCCGCCGCCAGTGTGGAAATCACCGTATCGCCGGCACCCGTCACGTCGAATACCTCACGGGCACGGGCCGGCAGGTGCAGCGCCGGATGATCGGGACGCAACAAGGTCATGCCATGTTCGCCCCGGGTGACCAGCAGCGCACCGAGCTCCAGGTCGTGCATCAGCTGTGCGCCTTTGCTCACCAGCTCGTGCTCGTCGGCGCAGCCACCGACGATGGTCTCGAATTCGCTGAGGTTCGGGGTGATCAGGCTCGCGCCACGGTAGATGGAAAAATCCTTGCCCTTGGGGTCGGCCAACACCGGAATACCCCGGGCACGAGCCGCCTGGATCAGCGTCTGGTGATTTTTCAAGGCGCCCTTGCCGTAGTCCGACAACACCAGCACCTTGATGCCTTCGAGCAGTTGATCGACCTCGGCGCCAAGGGCCAGGGGATCGGTGGCAAACGGTTCTTCGAAGTCGATCCGCAACAGTTGTTGATGGCGGCTGATGACCCGCAACTTGACGATCGTCGGCTGGTGCGCAATGCGCTGGAATATCGCCCGCACGCCCGCGCCCTTGAGGCTGTTGGCCAGGCTGTCGGCGGCTTCGTCGTCGCCGGTCACGCCGACCAGGGACGCCGGTGCGCCGAGCGCGGCAATGTTCAGGGCGACGTTGGCGGCGCCACCGGGCCGATCCTCGATATGCTCGACCCTGACCACCGGCACCGGTGCCTCGGGGGAAATCCGTGATGTACCGCCATGCCAATAGCGGTCGAGCATGACATCGCCGACCACCAATACAGGGGCTTGATCGAATCGCGGCATGGACAACTTCATGGAGCATCCCACATACAAAATGAACAGGGGCGCGATATTAGCACAGGGTTGGGGAAGGCTCGTCCATGGCGGTTATCGGATGAGCTGCACGGGCTGGCCGAGGCACCCCGACGGTTCAAGGTCGACGGGCCTGGTCGTCCTCCGGCGGCGTCCCATTCAGCTGCCGGACCCAGAAAAGCTCGTGGCGCCGAACCGCCTTGCGGAAAAATTCGTCTTCTCCGGTGCTGGGCCAGCGGCGCCCGGCCAGCAGTCGCTGGATGATACGGCGCAGCCGTCGCTTGAATGGAGGTCGGCCCTGCAAGTCATGCTGCATGCCCAGGGCCATGGCCTTGTCCATGCGGGTGGAAGCGTCCAGCGACGGGCTCCACAGCCCATCGGCCGGCAACGGTTCGATGGCCGGCGGCAGCGCAATGCCATGGCCCGCCGGGCCCATCGGCCAGCGGTCGTTGTCGTGCAGGTGATTGGCATAGAGCAGCAATGTCTGTGGCCGCCAGGTGCTGAGTTCGATCGCCTCCATCAGCGCCCGGGTACTGGCGACATGATCGCTGTGGGGGTCCAGCTCGGGGTGCGGCGTCAGCACCACCTCGGGCCGGTGATGTTCGAGCAGCCGCGCAAGGTCGGCCACCAGGTTGCGCCACGTCGGCAGGCCATCCGCGTCACCCGGCAGGTTCAAGGCATTGAACCGCCGGGCTTCGCGGATATCGCTCTCGGCCGACTCCCGCGAGCCAAAGCCCTGGTCCGGCGACTTGGCCATGGCCGCCAATTGCAGGCAGTAGTAACCCAGTTGCACGCACTGCTGTTGCGCCACGCCCCCCCACAATGGCACGGCCAAGCTGTCCCAACTGCGCAGGCGACCCTTGAGACGAGCGGCCTCGGCGGGATCCAGGCCCATGTCGCGATAACGCTCGGCCTCGATCTCACCCTGGGTCAGCGTAACGATCGCAACCTCGCTGGCACGGCTGTACAGCCCGAACGCCGCGAGTTCGGCGTCATCGGCATGGGGCGCGACGATCAGCAGGCGCTGCCGGGCGAAATCCGGGTTGCTCAGTACATGCAACGTTGCCCCTGGAGCCAGGCTGCAAAAACGTCCGCGCAAGGCCAGGGTTCCGGCCGTCAGCGCCGGCCCTTGCCCGGACAGATTGAGGAAGCGCTCGCCACAGACGCCCCGTTCAAAATCCTGGCGATCCTCACCGATCCACACCTGTGGGTCGAGGAAGCGCCCCAGCCAATGACTTTTTATCCGCACCTGCAGGATCAGCGTCTGCCGGGCATCGAACTGACCCGTGACGTGCAGGCGTCCGCCGCTCAGCGTGACGGGAAATTGCGGGGTATCTGGCGGAAAGTCATAGCGATAATCATCGCTCGGAGCATAGAACAGATGGTCGGAGAACCACGCTTCATGAGCCACCCAGCCCAACAGGAGAAACACCGGCAACGACCACCACGAGACCGTGAAGCCGAGCACCAGCGCCGCCAGCAGCGCGCCGGCCAGAACCAGGCGCTTGCGTTGACGGTGGCGTTTGAGCAGTTGCTGCTTGCGTGCACTCACGGTGCTGTTCCCTCGTTCATCAGCTGCGTGTCCTGGCTCAAACCTGGTAGACCGGAACCCGGTTGCACCAGCGATCCTTGTATTCGCGATCGGCGCGGCCGAACGAGTAGCGTAACGGTTTGCCCGCTGCCCGGGCGTGCTCCCATTGTGCCTGGGTGTTGACGAAGCTGAGTACGCTGCCCGGGCTGAAATCGCGGCTCTGCGGGTCAACTCCGCCATTGATATATTCCAGGCTGAACCAGCCGGGCGCCTCGACCCGATACAGAATCTGGATCGCCACCGGTTCGTCATTCAAATAGATCAGCGAGCCGGTCATGAATTCGCGCATCAGGCTGAACACCTCGGCCAGATGGGTCTTGCCGGGGGCTTCGAAATTCCAGCGACGCTGGAACAGGTCGGCATACACCGCAGCCTGCTCGCCGGGGCTCAGGTCGAGCATTGGCCGGATACTGCCACCGGCGTCTTCCAGCAGGCGCTGCTCGCGGCGCTGGTTGTAGCGAAACTTCTTGCTGTAGTCCTCGGGCTCACGCGCCAGCGCCAGGCCTTCGGGTTGTTCGGCGAGGCCGATGATGTGCGGGGCGTTCAGCTCGGACACATACCGCATGCGGTGCCGCAGGCGAACCTGGGCGCCTTGGCTGACGGGCAGGATGACCTCGGCATTGCCGAGGTCGAGCATGCCACGCTTGCCTTCACGCTTGAGCACATCCTTGGACAGCGCCACATGCCGGCCCCAGGTAGGCATGGCGGCACACAACTGGCCGTCAACGAGCCAGCCCAGGTAGCGCACCGGAATGCCCACCAGTCCGGCCAGGCGCTCGACCACATCAGGGTGTGTCGCCACGCTGCCACCGAATTGATGCCAGGCTTGGGCGTAAGCCACTGCGTCTATGGGGGTCCAACCGTTCTCGCGCCAGGCCCGCCAGTAACTCAGGATCAAACGAAGGTCTCCTTCGCCACCTCGTCGGTAGCCTCGACGAAGTCCTTCTCGTGCAAGCGTGCGTAGAAGCCATTCAGCGCCAGCAACTCGGCGTGGGTACCGCGCTCGACGATGCGGCCCTTGTCCATCAGCAGGATGAGGTCGGCTTTCTCGATCGTCGATAACCGGTGGGCGATGACCAACGTGGTGCGCCCTTTCATCACCTGGTCGAGGGCTGCCTGGATGTGCCGCTCGGACTCGGTGTCCAGCGCCGAGGTGGCTTCATCGAGGATCAGCAGCGGAGCGTTCTTGAGCAACGCCCGGGCAATCGCCAGGCGCTGGCGCTGGCCGCCGGATAGCAGCACGCCGTTCTCGCCCACCAGGGTGTCGTAACCCTGGGGCATCTGCTCGATGAACTCGGCCGCGTAGGCATCTTCGGCAGCCCTGCGGACGTCTTCGAACGGTGCGCCGGCAAGATCGCCATAGGCGATGTTGTTGGTGACACTGTCGTTGAACAGCGTGACCTGCTGGTTCACCAGGGCAATGTGCCGACGCAGATTGGTCAACCGGTACTGCTCGACATCCACGCCGTCGAGCAATATCTGGCCCTTGTCGTGGTGATAGAACCGTGGGATGAGGTTGGCAAGGGTCGACTTGCCGCTGCCCGAGCGCCCTACGAGGGCGATCATCTGGCCCTCTTCGGCGGTGAAGGAGATATCGTCGAGCACCAGCTTTTCCGTACCCGGGTATTGGAAGCTCAGGTTGCGCACTTCCAGGCGACCGTTGACCCGGACCATTTCCTGGGTGCCGGTATCGATTTCGGGCTCTTCGTCGAGCTGCTCGAAAATGCTTTCCGCCGCGGCCAGTCCTTTCTGGATCGTGGCGCTGACTTCCGACAACTGGCGGATAGGCTTGGGTAGCAGACCGGCGGCGGTGATGTAGGCGACCAGTTCCCCTGCCGACGCATCGCCACGCAGGTAAAGCACCAGGTACATCAACACGGCCATGCCGATATAGATCACCAGTTGCAGCATCGGCGTGTAGATCGACTGGGTCCGCGTCATGCCCAGGCTGCGGTTCATGTTGTCGGCGCTGGCCTTGTGAAACCGCTCGATTTCGTAGTGTTCGCCGCCGAAGCTGCGTACCACGCGGTAGCCCTGGATGGTTTCCGACGCCACGTGGGTCACATCGCCCATCGCCACCTGGATCTTCTTGCTCTGCTTACGGAATTTCTTGCTGGCGCTACTCACCAGCACGGCAATGACCGGCAGGATCGCCAGCAATACCAGGGTCATTTTCCAGTTGCTGTAAAGCAGGTAGCCGAACAGGAACACCACGGTCAGGCCTTCCCGGATGACAACCTTGATGGCATCGGTGGCGGCGCCGGTGACCATGGTCACGTTGTAAGTGATACGGGAAATCAGGTGGCCGGAGTTATGGTTGTCGAAATAACGGTTGGGCAAGGTCAGCAGGTTGTCGAACAGCGCGCAACGCAAGTCATGGACGACGCCCCGGGCGACCTTGGCCAGATAGTAGTTGCCCAGGAACGAACCGATCCCCTGGTAAACCGCGATCAGCACGATCAGCAGCGGCACCCCGAGCACCAGCGAGACCCCCATGAAGCGGGTGTCATTGGGCTTTTGCAGCGCGTCGAGAAAATGCTTGAGCATGTCCGCCAGCATCGGCTGGCTGGATGCAAACAACACGAAGCCAACGATACTGACGGCGAAAGCGCCCCAATACGGGAGAACGTATTTCAGCAATCGCAAGTAAATCTTCATGCTCGATTGCTGGTCGGAATTGGCCATTCGGTGCGCCTCGCACGTTTGAAAAGACAGACAAGCTGCGGATTGTAACAGCGAACCAATTACATCGGTTCAGTCAGGAGGAAGTCCCTGCAGCGCGACCTCGGGCAGCCAGCACGATGCTCAACGCAATGGGCAGCCAGATGACCAACCAGTCCGCATTGGGTTTGAGCCACAAGCCAATGCCGTCG
This sequence comes from Pseudomonas sp. R3-56, assembly GCF_051132075.1. Lineage (NCBI taxonomy): Bacteria > Pseudomonadati > Pseudomonadota > Gammaproteobacteria > Pseudomonadales > Pseudomonadaceae > Pseudomonas > Pseudomonas sp. R3-56. Next base: position 5,595,931 of record NZ_CP071657.1, read on the forward strand.
GTCATCAAGGAAACCGATGCGAAGACCCAGAGCGCCAACAACACCTGGCCCAGCGGTTGCGCGCGGCACATCCAGCCTCTCCAGCCTGCGACCAGCCACAGCCCGCCAAACAGCAGCAGGCCAGGCACGCCAAGGCGCACACCGGTATCCAGGAACAGATTGTGCGGATGCTTGAAAGCCTGGCCAATTTCAGGGACGGGAATCAGGTAGGAATGGAACCCCACGCCCATCGTCCCGTGATCGAGCATCAATTGGATACCGCCCCGCCACAGCTGGGGACGATAAGACAGGCCCCGCTGCAGAAGGATTTCCGGCTCGAATGCAGCAACCAGGGCCACCCCCGCCACGACCAGGGCTACCAGCGCGCCGCCCAGGCGCGAAGGTCGCGCCATGGCCATCACCAGCAGACAGGCGCCCAGCCCGATCCACACCCCACGGGTCTGGTTGGAACCCAGAAATAACAGGTAGCCCAGCGCCGCGATCATCAGCAGCGCCATCAAAGCCGGTTTCAGATGCGTGGATCGCCAGGTGAAAACGCCCATGATCGCCAGGCTCCCCACCGCATGGGCAGCCATGATCGGCGTGTTCCACAGGCCGATGGCAATCAACCGGTCGCTCAAAGGCCGGGCACTGAGCCCGTAGAAATACACCCAGGACGCGGCTGCGAATAATCCGCCGAGAATCGACGCCCCCAGCACCATGGACTCCAGCCGCCAGTGGCGATTCTGCGCAGCCAGCAGCACGCCTGCCAGGGTCAGCGTCACGTAGAGAACCACCTTGCTCTTGCCCAAGGCGTTATCGCCGCCCTCGACCATCAGCACCACCAGTGTCCAGACCACTAACATGGCGAAGAGTGCGCACTCGGGTTGCTTGAGCATCGAGCGAAAATCCCGATGCAGCAATCCCAACAAGGCGGGCAACCACAACAGGAAAATCAGCAATTGGTGGTACAGCTTGTTGCTGGGCAACACCCATGCTCCACACAACAGCACAAGGAAGCCGATGGATGCCCATATCCTCAGATTGTCTCTACCGACCAGCCGCCTCAGGCAGATGGGCATTGGTCTTTACCCAACAGCCTGTCGGCGACCCGTTGCAACTGACCCTGATCGGCATTCTTCCAGCCACCCTTGATGCAATAGCACTCGGAAAGGTAATGGAAGAAGTTGCGTCGCAAACGCTCATCAAGCGGCCATTGCGGGAATGCACGAGCCAATGATACGACCTGATCGGCATCGTCGGCGTGCATCACCAGCCCCTCGATATTAAAAAACGCCTGGCCCAGGGTCAGCACCGGCTTGCCCAACAACAAGCTCTCCAGGCCCACGGTCGAATTGATCGTGATCACGAACTGACTGGCCTCGATCAACTGCTGCGTGGCATTGCCGTTGGCGAAGAGCAGGCGCTCATGGGTCCGTTCGTGCAGCTCGGGGTACGTCTCGCGGCTGGACGGGTGCTCCTTGAACACCACCGTCAGGCCCGTCTCCTCGGCGAGTCGCTCGCCCAAGGCAAACATCTCGCGCATGTTCCTGATCCAGGGCGAGAATAGCCGGACCTGGCTGTCACGATCGTCCTGGAACGGAATGAACACGAATTGCGCCGGCAGCTCGATCGGCGCCGGGCCGGCGCTGCGTGGCGCACGTGGAATCAGCACCGGTGCAGCCTGGTTTTCCGGCACCGGATACGGGTAGTCGAGGTAGAAACCGGCATCGCGAGGAACCGCGTTCAGGTAGTTCACGCCGCGCGGGTCCACGGTGGTGGTGTCGGGCAACAGGCCGTTCTCGAAAAAGAACGTCTTGCAGCCACTCGGTGCCAGCGCCGTGAGCAACCGGCAATAACGATGGGAACCGTTCCAGAACGCCAACGCATCGGGGCGTTCCCGATCAAGCAAGGCCTGGGCGCGCAGGGCCATCCAGAGAAGTTCGAGGCGCAGCAACAGGCGATACAGCGCGCCATTGTTCTTGTTCTTGACCCGACGTTCCGCGCACTTTTCCTCGATCAGACTCGGCCAATCGATGCGCGAAACAACCTTGGAGATCCGTCGGAACCCGGGCCAAGGCATTTGTTGAGGAGAAACGACTTTACCCTGCAGCTCGGTTTCGTTGAGCAAGCGGTTGAAATAAAGGCCTTGGTGCTTGGCCAGGGAAATGAACAGCGTTTTTGTCATGGAATGTCCAGAAAGACGGCGCCAGGCAGGCCCGCAAACAGGGCGAACACCCTGGGAAAATTGACGCGACTATACCACAGCGGTTTTTGCCGCCTGCACACTGCGCTAACATACCCGGCTGCCCCTCCCAGCGGGCTAAGCCTTGGAGCCTTGATGCAAACGCTCGACCCTACTGTTTACCTCAGCCTGCGCGAAGGTGCCGATGTCCTTGAGGCCGATCGCCAAGGGGATAAGGTGCTGCGCCTGGCCGATGGCTCGATGCTCAAGCTGTTTCGCCGCAAACGCCTGCTGACCTCCGCGCTCTGGTCACCGTATGCCAAGCGCTTTGCCGACAACTGCCAGACCTTGCAGGCGCGCGGCATCGAATGCCCGCGCATTCGCCAGGTCTACCGCATTCCCGCCATCGAGCGTGATGCCGTGCATTACGACCCGCTGCCCGGCAGCACCCTTCGTCAATTGCTCGGCGCGGACACCTCTATCGACCTTCGGTCACGACTGGGTGAGTTCATCGCTCGCCTGCATCAGAACGGCATCTATTTTCGCTCCGCGCACCTGGGCAACGTGGTGCTGACGCCTGAAAACACCCTGGGACTGATCGATGTCGCCGACCTGAAGGCCTATCGCAAGCCGCTACGCAAAGGGCTGCGCCTGCGCAATTTCAAACACATGTTGCGCTATCGACAGGACCGCGAATGGCTGCTCCAGGACAACCAGTTCCTGGAGCATTATCTCAGTCATCAGAAGGTGTGCAACGAGCGGGAGCTGAAGCTCGCGCTCGGCATTTGAGCGGCAGGCTGCGACGTCAGCCGACGGCAGGCAGCCTGAAGGTTTCGAAATTTTCTGCTGGGTCTCTGCCGCACAGCAAGTCATCGACCAGCTCGACGGTTTTTGCCAACCCTCTGGAGCCGTGCACCAGATGGTAGTCGGCGAAGCCCCGAGCCTTGGCCACGCACTGCGGATAGTCCTGCTCAAGCGCGTGCAGCTGCTGGGAAAACGCCTGTTCATCGCGCACTTGCGGCCCGAAGAACAACGCGTGGGAAAAGATATCCACATCGCGGCCGGCATTCACATGAATTACCGGACGCCCCGCCAGCCCTGCCTCGATGCCGGCGTTGGACATGATATTGATGACCGCGCTGGCCTGGGCGAGCGCCTGTGCCAGCGAGCACTCCACATCCAGCAACTCGATGTTGGCGAACCGCGTCGCCGCGTCGCGCCAGAACTGCGCCTTGCTGCGCGGATGGCGCTTGAACAGCACGCGATAATCCGGGTTGCGCCCGGCCCAATCGCGCAGCAACTGGTAAGTGTCCTGGTAACCGGCTTCTTTCTCCCGATCAGGCCCTACCCCCAGCACCAGCAGCGTTTTGATAGTTGGATCAGCGACGGGCAGGTCATAGGTTTCGTCGGCGAGGTAGGAACCGACCAGCACCACCGTCGACTCACCGAACCGCAACGTCCGCTTTTGCAGTGCTTCCAGCGAACTGCGGCCGAAGACGCCGTAATAATCGTAGTCGTTCATTCCCAGCCGGCGGGACGACTCCAGTGTCGTGGCATGCGCCAGGTGCAGCAGGCGGGCACCCCGTGCAGCCAGCGCCAGGCGCAGGAACGGCGCGTGGAGACTGCCATTGCGCTCGTTGATCAGTACTTTGGGTTGATAGGTCATCACCAGCCATTGGGCGTGGGCGGCATAGACCAGGTAACGCAGCGGCACGGACTGTGGCGGCGGTGCCAGCAAGCGCTGGGCACAGGCATCGGCGGGAGCACGCAGCGCAGCTTCCGTCAGTTGATGACCGCGCTTGCGCAGGGCATCGATCAGGATGTTCTTACGCTGCAGCGCCATGGACTTGGGCGCTGAATGCAGCAGCAGCACTTCGCAAGGTACCGCGTCGGTCGAATGCTTCAAGCACGCCTTGGCGCGCAAACCAATCGCTACATCCACCACCACGTCACGAACCAGGCGCAACAGGCTGCCCAGGCGACCGTGGCGCTCGCGCAGCAGTTTCCAGCGGTAGCGGTCCAGTTCACGAGCCTTTCGAGCCCAGCTTCCGTCGGCCTGGAACATGCTGTCGTCAGACCTTGCGGCGTTCACTTGAACAACAACCGGATAGCCTTGCGCGTGTAGGACCAGCGCGTGATCGAGCGAACATCGGTACGCACGGCCTGGGCATAAAAAGCCTTGGCATTGGCATAGTCACCGGCGCTGTAGCAATCGCGGAACAACGACAGGCAACGCTGGGCCATGAAGGCTTTGCGCAAATCTTGCAACGACTGCGGCATGCGCGCCGGGGAAAACACCTCGTCGACCATGCCCACGCCCGCCGCCAGGCTTTGCCTGAGGTCATGCCGCATGCTGTCGCCATGCTTGTAGATCAGCGCCAGCGGCTGATCCAGCACGGTGCATGGAAAGCGCGCCAGTACCTGGGCAAACACCGGAATGTCTTCGACGTTACGCAGATGCTCGGGATAGTTACCCGGCCCGAACACCTCGCGGTGCATGGCACAGGCGCCGTTGGACAGGGTCACCGTCTTGTCCAGCAGGTAGCCCCGGACGCGCCCACGCGGCGTGGCCGGCAGCGGCTTTACCGCATGCTGAACGCGACGCCCGTCAGGAAACACCGACCAGTGGCCGCCGATGACCAGGCGAGTTTCGGGATGACTGGCAACATGCCGGGTCACGGCGGCAAGCGCGCCCGGCGCCATCTCATCATCGGCATCCAGGAAGATCAGGTATTGCCCCCGAGCCTCCTCGATTCCGCGATTGCGTACCGACGACAAACCACCATTGGGTTTGCGCAGGGCCCGGAAGAGCCCGGCATGTTCGGCCTGCAATTGCTCCAGGACCTGCGGCGTTGCATCAGTGGAACCATCGTCGATCACCAACAGCTCGGCCTGGGCTTCGCCCAACTGCGCGATGACCGAGTTCACCGCCCGCGGCAAGGTCTCGGCGTAGTTGTAGGCCGGGATGACGACACTGATCAGCACCTCAGTCATAAGCGTCCACACCGTCCTTGACGACCAGAATGTCTTCCATGATCAGGTACTGCAGGTCAGAGCCGAAGAACATGTTCAGCGCGTCGGTCGGCGAGCAGATCATCGGCTCGCCACGACGGTTGAGCGAAGTGTTCAGCGACACGCCATTGCCGGTCAGGACTTCCAGCGCCTTCATCATGTCGTAGTAGCGCGGGTTGTATTCACGCTTGAGCACCTGGGCCCGGGAAGTGCCGTCTTCGTGAACCACTTCCGGCACGCGGTTCTTCCATTCCTCGGCCACTTCGAAGGTAAAGGTCATGAATGGCGCCGGGTGATCGACCTTGATCATCTGTGGGGCAACAGTGTCGAGCATCGACGGGCAGAAAGGCCTCCAGCGCTCGCGGAACTTGATCTGCTCGTTGATGCGGTCGGCCACACCACTGGCGCTTGGGCAACCGATGATCGAACGACCGCCCAAGGCACGCGGACCGAACTCCATGCGCCCCTGGAACCAGGCCACCGGGTTGCCGTCGACCATGATCCTGGCGATGCGCTCGGGGGTGTTGTCGATCTTGCGCCATACCGGCTTGCTCGGATGGCGGGCGCACGCTGCGATCACGTCTTCGTTGCTGTAGGCCGGGCCGAGGTAGACGTGCTCCATCTTTTCCACCGGCACGCCACGGGAATGGGACACATAAGCCGCCGCGCCTACCGCAGTGCCGGCGTCGCCGGAGGCCGGCTGCACGAACAGTTCCTTGACGTCGTCACGGGCGATGATTTTCTGGTTGAGCTTGACGTTCAGTGCGCAGCCGCCGGCGAAGGCCAGCTTGCCGGTTTCCTTGAGCACGTCGCCCAGGTAGTGGTCGATCATCTGCAGCGCGAGCTTCTCGAACAGCGCCTGCATGCTGGCGGCGTAATGAATGTACGGCTCGTCGGCGATGTCGCCTTCACGCTTCGGACCGAGCCATTCGATCAGCTTTGGCGAGAAGTAGAAGCCCTTGCCTTTCTCTTTATAGCGACGCAGGCCGATCACGTTGGCGTAGTCGGTGTTGATCACCAGCTCGCCGTTTTCGAACGAGGCCAGGCGCGAGAAATCGTACTTGCTGGCATCGCCATACGGCGCCATGCCCATGACCTTGAATTCGCCGTCGAGCATTTCAAAGCCGAGGAACTCGGTGATCGCGCCATACAGACCACCCAGGGAGTCCGGATCGTAGAATTCCTTGATCTTGTGGATCTTGCCGTTTTCGCCGTAGCCGAAGAACGTCGTGGCGTATTCACCCTTGCCATCGATACCCAGGATCGCGGTTTTTTCCTGGAAACCCGAGCAGTGGTAGGCGCTGGAGGCATGAGCCAGGTGGTGCTCGACCGGTTCGATCTTGATTTTCTTCGGATCGAAGCCCAGTTGCTCCAGGCACCAGACGATCTTGCGGCGATAACGCTTGTAGCGACGGTTGCCCATCAGGATCGCATCGAGGGCGCGATCCGGGGCGTACCAGTAACGCTTGGCGTAGTGCCAGCGCGCTTCGCCGAACAGGCTGATCGGGGCGAACGGGATCGCCACCACATCAACATCGGACGGCTTGATGCCGGCCTGCTCCAGGCAGAACTTCGCCGACTCGTAGGGCATGCGGTTCTTTGCATGTTTATCGCGTACGAAGCGCTCTTCCTCGGCCGCCGCGATCAGCTTGCCGTCAATGTACAGCGCTGCGGAAGGATCATGGCTAAGGGCGCCGGACAGGCCAAGAATCGTCAATGCCACAGGGGTCTAGCCTCTTATGTCTGCATACGGGCGACAAGCGCCGCGAAGAATTGATGCGCCGCGCGCCAAGGGCGCTGGGCAGCTAAAGGGCGGGATTATAGCTTAAAAGCGCCGGCAAACCTCTAGCGGCGAGCTCAATGGGCGCATCCTCCAGCGCGCTCATTGACAGTCGACGGTTACCGAAATAGACTTCGCGCAAATGGACTGGGGGATCCCGGTCGGCGTCTAAGCCTCGGTGAGTTTCACCGGGGCTTTTCGCTTTCTGGATACGGAAATATTTTTAATCCCCAGTTCTCAAAACCTTCTCCTGCTTTGTCACGTCCCCCACTGCAGTAGAACTTGCGCTTAAGTACGTCAAAAGCCCGGTTCTCCTGCCCAGCACGTAACACGCTCATCCCCACGGGTCTCGCAACGAGATCTGCCAATTGCAAGCCGGTAGAGTTAACCTGCTTGGTCGCAAAGACAATATCAAACGGAAGTTGAATTCCCATGCGATTGGCACCGTCGCACATACGACGAAACTCTAGCTCCAGCTCGTTATCCTCCTTTTTCCCTCTTCGCTCGACGATCACATGAGTCAACGCATCATGCTGGGTCTTCTCCTTTAAAAACTCGTAAAGCGTTTCCAGACAGAAGCCCAAAGCAACGTGATATGGATTATCTGCTCCGCCTTGTCTATCACGGAGTCTCGTCTTATCTATAACGCAGCTGATCAGAATAAAATTGCTCGCCTCAATGATGCTGGTCAATTCATCAAGAAACGCATGCTTGTGCTGCCTGGATACAAATAGGCTAGAGAAAGCACCTTTCTCCTTACGAATTTCCAGCTCATGCAGCCCAATCAAATCATGCCCCATATGATTGAACTTGAATTTTTGCAGCGCAGGAATGACCTTCTCACAGTAGTGGCGCTTATGAAAAACACAGAAAGCCAGTACGAACATCGGATAGTTTGGATCAAGCGTCTGCATACCATGATCGCCGCTCTCATCCACATATACGATAAAGTCGCTGAATTTTCCGCTCGGGGTGGCGGCTTTATCTTCGCCACCGGCTTTGTCTGCCTCGATCTCAAAAAGTGAAAATTGCTGCGCTGGCATTGTCTGATCTGGCATAGCGTCACAACTCCTTTTCAAGGCGTACCGACACGAACCAGAACACCCCATTTTTATCCGTTGAAATACTTTATTTTTTAGCTCGACGTCGGCATCCCTAAATTCTTTGGCAAGCGCTCATCAATCACCCGATACAACGCGCTATCCTGCGGCCAGTTGCGCATGAACCGCGCGCGATCCCGGGCGTAGGCCTGGGCGAAGCTCGCCTGGGTGCGGTGCTGGCACATGGAGTCGAGGTCGATCAACGCCCAGCGGTCGTGTTGCCAGAACAGGTTGTGGCCCTTGAAGTCGCCATGGCTGATCCGTTCGCGGATGAGGTCGGCGAACAAGCGATCCAGCGCCAGCAATTCTGTTTCGGGCGCTTCACCGGTCTCCACGTATGGGGCGAAGCGTTCGATGATGTCCGGGCCCGGCAAGTACTCGGTGACCAGATACGCACCACGGCGCAGCCACAGGAAACGCTTTTCCAGCAGCGCCAGCGGCTTGGGCGTGGCAATGCCGAGGAAGGCCAGACGATGACCCTCGCGCCAGGCATGCCAGGCACGGCTCGGACGCCAGAAGCGCTTGAGCCAATGGGCGAAGCCCTTGATGTTGTAGCGCTTGATGATCAGCGTACGGCCATCCGCCACCACCCTGCCGACACTCGCCGCGCCGCCGGTCTTGAACAGATGTCCCTGGTCCAGCAGGGCATCGGCCTGCTCAAGCACGGGCGCTATCGCGGCCTCTTCATCACGGCGGATAGCCCGCAGGCCGAAGGCCCCACGCTTGACGCTGAACAGGCTGCATTCTCGCCCGACCTTTTCGAGGAAATCCTTCAGGCGCCAGGATTGCACCTTGTCGATCTGTTTTTGCAACGCCTCCATCGGCAACGCATGTTCGGCATTGCCAAGCAGATAATGCACCAGCAACTCTTCGGTGAACGGCGCCAGGGACTTGGGCAACTGGGCGAAAAACACGCCGAGATTCTCCAGCACTTTTTGCCGAGACAACGGCTGCCCTGCGGTTTCGACCCGAATACCGGCGCCATCGATCAGGTAGAGTTTCCCATCGTGGCGCAGCAGGTTGTCCAGGTGCAGATCCTCTTGCCACAGGCCCTTGGCGTGCAGTTGTGCAATGGCACCCAGGGCCTCCGCCAGCACTGCGGCCTGCTCATCGGCCAACGGTGGCAATTGCTCGACTTGCCTCCAGGCGTCGCCCAGGCTTTGGGCTCCTTCGAGCAATTCGAACAGCAGCCAGCCACCCTCGCCGTCCTTCAAACCGTCCACCAGCAACAGCGGTGTGGTCAGGCCCTGCTCCGCCAGCAGACGCACGCCTTGCAGCTCACGCTGGAAGTGACGTGCCGCCTTGGCGCCAACCAACAATTTCGCCAGTACCGGACGACCGCGCCAGACACCCGCGCCCACATAACGCTGCCCTGGTAAAACGCGTAGAAGCGACAGCAATTGCAATTGCGCCGGTCCGGCGGCGTCCGCCAGTTCCAGGCTCAAGGGCAGGCCAGGGCTACGGCCGGCGTTTTTCAGTTCGGACAAAAGCATCAACGCGCCTCCTTGTCGGTACGGCGGGCGGCCACGCGTGTCATCCAGCTGTCGACCAGAGCGCTGTCCAGCGGCTGCTCCAGATAAGTAGCCAGCAACTGGCGCACGTCGTCACCCTTCCAAACGCCTGCCCGGCGCAACAGCGGCTCCAGGTCCTTGATCCGGTCACGTTGGCCGAACAGCAGCGGCCGGGTCTTCTCCAGGTCGATCAACTGCGCCTGGTAGCCGCTGTCGCCGGCTTGCAGGAAAATGTGCTTGGGATAAAAACAACCATGCATCTGATGCGCATCGTGCAGGCGCCGCGCCAGGTGCCCGCAGGCCTGCAGGATGCCCGTGCGCTGCGCGCCACTCAGCGTCGACCAGCGCTGCAGCAATGAATCGAGGTCATCCCAGCCGTCCAGCGCACGCGTCAGCAGAACCGCACGGGCCTCGCCGTTCACCTTGCGCTGGCCGTAGAACACGGCCTGCAGCGCGGGGATGCGCAGTTGCCGATAACGGCTGATATTACGAAATTCCCGGGAAAAACTCGGCTCGCCGAACGGATGCGACAAGGTTCGGGTCAGGTAATTGCTCTGACGCTTGAGGTAGTACCCCTGCCCTTCCAGTTCCAGGCGGAACACGCTGCTCCAGCCTTCCCCCGAGGTGTTGGGTTCGTCCACCGCTTCCAGTTGTCGTGCCCACAAGGCCTCGAAGCTGTCCAGGCCATGGCGTTGCAGCAACGCGCGGTCTTCATCGGCCAGAAAATCAGTCATTCACGCCCCTCGAAAAATTTCACCACTTGCCGGATACGCTTTTTGTCCAGGGCATCCAGCCGGTCGCGCTGCCGGTATTGCAGGTAAAAACGCAGGCGCTGAGTGGCCGACAGGTGATATTTGGCGACCTTGTCCAGGCACGCCAGGTCCTTGATGATCCGGTACTTGAGCCAGAAGCCGCGCCAGAAATCACCGTTCGGACAATCGATCAGGAACAACCGCGACTGATCGTCGATCAGCAGGTTGCGCCACTTCAAATCGTTATGGGTAAAGCGCTGCTCGTGCATGGTCCGCGTGTAACCCGCCAACTGCCGGCTCACACCGTCGACCCAGGCGTGATCCGCCAGCCTGGGGTCGCGACGTTCGGCCAGCGCCGAGAGGTCCTCGGTGCGGGGCAATTCGCGGGTGATCATCGCACCACGGGCGAAGGCCGCGCCGTTGCGCTCCAGTCCCCAGGCAATGATTTGCGCGGTCGGGATCCCCCATTTGGCGAAGCGCTTGAGGTTCTGCCATTCGGACTTGACCCGCGGCCTGCCCAGGTAACGCCGCAAGCCCTTGCCGGCGCCGGTGTAGCGCTTGACGTAATAATTGACGCCGTTGCGCTGCACACGAATCACCTCCGACAGCGGGTCGCGTGTCAGGCGCTCGCCCTGGAGGGCGAACACCGCGTCCAGGCTACCGAAATCCGCCGCCAGTTCGGCGTAGGCCGGTTCCAGTGTCCAGCCTGACATCAGAGCGCGTCCCCATACCGCTGCTTGCGCGCATACAGCTTGTTGGCCTTGCCTTCGAGCCAGGCCAGCAGCGACGCTTCTTCAGCCAGTACCTGGCGCAACGGCTGCTGGAAATATCCTTTTAGGAAACGCAGCTTGTCGCGGCGCGTCAGGCCGATGTCCAGCGCCGAAAAATACAGCGCGGCCAGGTCTTTGTTGCGCCAGCGCGTGGTGATGGCCGGGCGGGTCTGGGCGCGGTGCAGGTCGATCACCGAGAGCTTGAAACCGTCGGCCGTCACCGGTGTGTCGGTATGCAGCAGGAAATGGCAGATGTAGCAGTCGCGATGGTTGACCCCGGCGCGGTGCATCATGCCGGTCATGCGAGCCACTTCAGCGATCAGCGCCCGCTTGAGCCTGGGCTGCGGGGGCTGCCTGACCCAGTCGATGCTGTAATCTTCAAGGCTGATGGTGGGCGCCAGTTCTTCGGTGACGATGAACGAATGCTGGTCGGCCGGGTTGCTGCCCTTCTCGCCATACGCGACGGCCGTCATGGTCGGCACGCCGACTTCCTGCAGACGCTGGATGGCTTTCCATTCCTGTCCCGCGCCAAGTACCGGCAGCTTGGCGGTCAGCAGGTTCTTGAAAATCTCGCCCCAACCGATGCCACGGTGGATCTTCACGAAAAAGCCGCGACCGTCCACCTCGGTGCGCAAGGTGCGCCGGGCTTCGAGTTCACGGTAGACCTCGCCCTTGAGCGCCTCGACCTCGGTGAACGCATCGCGTCCAGCCCAAAGGCTCTTGAACGGTTCGGCCAGCATCAATTTCATCAAGCGTGCTCCGCCAATATCACATCGGCCGCGTGCTGCGGCATGCTGTAGAGGTCGGCCGTCTCGGCGAAGGCCAGACCGTTGCGGCTCCAGGCCGCTCTTGCCTCGGAATCACCGAGCATCCGCCCCAGGTATTCGGTCAGTTGCGTCTGCTCGAACGGCTCATCCAGCACCAGGCCGCTGTCGGCCTCGGCGATGTAATGGGCGTACCCGCACACCGCGCTGACCAGCACCGGCAACCCGGCCACCAGCGCTTCGAGCAGTACCGTGCCGGTGTTTTCGTTGTAGGCAGGGTGGATCAACAGGTCGGCGCCCAGCAGGAAACGCGGGATATCGCTGCGGCCCTTGAGGAACCGCACATTGTCGCCCAGGCCCAGCGCGGCACTCTGCAGTTGGAATACCTTGGGGTCGTCCTGGCCGATTACAAACAGCCGGGTGCGTTTTCTCAATTCGGCCGGCAGCGCGGCCAGGGCCTTGAGGCTGCGATCCACACCCTTGGTCTTGAAGCCGGAGCCGATCTGTACCAGTAGCAGGTCATCGTCGGCCAACTGGAATTCGGCCCGGAACGCGGCGCGGATCTCGTCGGCGTCGGCGGGCCGGCGACGGTCCTGGGCGATGCCCGGCGGCAGCAGATGGAAGCGTTCCAGCGGCGTGTCGTAGTGCTTGATGAACAGCGGCTGCTGGACTTCGGAAATCATCAGGACTTCGGTCTTGGCATCCTTGGCGAACACCGCCCGCTCGTACTCGGCGAAATGCCGATAGCGGCCCCAGCGCCGGTACAGCGAATTGCGCAGATTCTGTGCCTTGTCCTCGAAACAGCCGTCGGCGGCGTAATACACGTCCAGGCCAGGCATCTTGTTGAAACCGATCAGACGATCCACCGGGCGCTGGGCCAGGTCGGCCTCCATCCAGGCGCTGAGCTTCTCATTGCGACGGTGATTGAACAGGGCCTTGACCGGCGCCACCAGCACCTCGAAGCCGGGCGGCACGTCGCCCTCCCAGATCAGCGTGTAGACGCGGATCCGGTGGCCACGCCGCTGGCATTCCAGGGCGATGCGCATGAAGTCACGCTGCAGGCCACCGAAGGGAAAGTATTTGTAAAGGACAAAAGCCAATTGCATCAGCGCGGCTCCTCAGCCAATAACGTGCTCAGGTGGCTGGCAACACGCTCGGGGTTTACACGCGTGAAGCACAGGGGCTGCTCGCGTTTAAGGTCAAACCGACGGGCATCTTCGGCGGTCGGTGGATAAGTACACTGTTTCTGCATGCAGGGCGCGCAGGGGAAATCACTGGCGAGGTGAATCTGCCCCTTGCCGTAGGCACCGGTCAGTACCGGGTTGGTCGGGCCGAGCAGCGAAACGGTCGGCACGTCCAGGGCCGCAGCCAGGTGTCCGAGGCCAGTGTCCACGGCCACGCAGGCCTGGGCACCGGCGAGCACCTTGCCCATGCCGCCGAGGTTCAGTTTCGGCAGTACCAGGGCGTTGCGCAGCCCGCTGGCGATGCGCTCGGCGCGGGCCTTTTCGGCAGGGTTGCCCCACGGCAGTTTCACCACCACGCCGTACTGGCCCATGCGCTCGGTGAGCTGGCGCCAGTAAAGCTCGGGCCAGTGCTTGGAGTCCCAGGTCGTGCCATGCAGGAAAACCACATAGGGATAGGGGCGCGGCAGTTCCACCAGGCGGTCGATGTCGAGGCCATAGTTGCCCTGGGTCTGCGGCAAGTCGTAGCCCAGCGCCACGGCAAACAGCTGGCGCACGCGCTCGACCGCATGCTGACCACGGGCCACCGCCAGGCGCCGGGAGTAAAACCGCGCCGCCAGGGGCTCGCGTGCCGAATCCTTATCCAGGCCAGCCACCGGGGCCTTGACGTAGCGAGTCAGCCAGGCGCTTTTCAGCAAGCCCTGGGCGTCAATCACCAAGTCATACTTCTCGGCCCGCATGCTCTGCTTGAATCGCCGCCACTCGCCGCTCTTGATGGTTTGCCAGATATTCTTGCGCCAGCGCCGGATCGCCACCGGGATGACTTTGCCCACCGCGGGGTGCCAGGTAGGGATTTCGGCGAACCCCTCTTCCACCACCCAATCGAAGCGGATGCCGGGAATCGCCCGCGCCGCATCGGTCAGCGCCGGCAGGGTGTGGACCACATCCCCCAGGGAGGAGGTCTTGATCAGCAATACCCGCAAGTTACCGGACCTCCACGGGTGAGCCCTGCAATCGATCCAGGGCCTCGTTCACCGACGGCGGCATGAGCTGGCGCAGGCAATTGTAGTGGCCGAAGCGGCAGGTGCGATCGAAGCACGGGCTGCATTCGATGCCCAGGCGCACGACTTCGACTTTGTCGGCCAAAGGCGGCGTGAAGCCCGGCGAGGTGGAACCGTAGACCGCCACCAGCGGGCGGTTCAACGCCGCCGCGACGTGCATCAGGCCGGAGTCGTTGGACACCACGGAATCAGCGCAGGACAACAGATCAATGGCTTCGGCCAGGGACGTGTCGCCGCTCAGATTGGTCGACTCCTCCCGCAGGCCCGGGATCAGCCGCGAGCGGATGTCCTCGCCCACGGAGTGATCGTTTTTCGAACCGAACAGCCAGACTTGCCAGCCTTCGCGAATCTTCGCCTCGGCCACCTGGGCGTAATGCTCGGCCGGCCAGCGCTTGGACTCACCAAATTCGGCACCCGGGCACAGCGCCAATACCGGCCGGTCCAGGGTCAAGCCGAACTTGGCCAGGGCCGTTTCGCGCGTCACCGGGTCGATCTGAAGGCTCGGTCGCGGATAAGGCTTGGGCAACTCGGCGCCCGGCTCGTAGGCCAGGGCCATGAAGCGCTCGATCATCAGCGGATAACGATCTTTATCCAGCGTGCGCACATCGTTGAGCAAGCCATAGCGAAATTCGCCACGCCAACCGGTGCGCTTGGGGATGCCGGCGAAAAACGGCACCAACGCCGATTTCAGCGAATTGGGCAGCAGGATCGCCTGGTCGTACTGACCGGCCAGGGATTTGCCGATGCGCCGGCGGGTAGCCAGCTCAAGCACGCCATGACCGAGCGGGAAGCTCAAGGCCTTGCGCACTTGCGGCATGCGCTCAAGAATCGGCCGGCTCCACTCGGGGGCCAGGACATCGATTTCGCATTGCGGATGACGCTGCTTGAGGCACTGGAACAGTGTCTGCGCCATCACCATGTCACCGACCCAACTGGGTCCAACGATCAGAATATTCATGAGCTTTCCAAAAACGCTACGGGGAGGCCTATGCCTCCCCGCCTCGAGAATCACTGTGGCTTAGGTCGCTGCCTGTTGCCCTAATCTACAACACACCACCGATCTGTTGTGGGAGCGAGCCTGCTCGCGAAGAGGCCGGCACATCCAGCATCCATGTCGCCTGACACTCCGCCTTCGCGAGCAGGCTCGCTCCCACAGGGGTCCTGCACACGTTTCAAGTACTGCGCAGCACCACACATCCAGTGTGGGAGCGAGCTTGCTCGCGAAGAGGCCGGCACATCCAATAACAATGTCGCCTGATACTCCGCCATCGCGAGCAAGCTCGCTCCCACAGGGGTCCTGCATACGTTTCAATTACTGCGCAGCACCACACATCCAGTGTGGGAGCGAGCTTGCTCGCGAAGAGGCCGGCACATCCAATATCAATATCGCCTGACACTCCGCCATCGCGAGCAAGCTCGCTCCCACAGGGTCCTGCACACGTTTCAATTACTGCGCAGCACCACACATCCAGTGTGGGAGCGAGCCTGCTCGCGAAGAGGCCGGCACATCCAACATCCACGGCGCCTGACACTCCGCCTTCGCGAGCAGGCTCGCTCCCACATTTATATCTTCAGCTCATATACCTTCAGCTCAGCCCCAACTCCCGCCAGATCCGCATCACTTGTCGACGCTCCTCGACGAACTGATCGCCTGCGATCACCCCGGCGTCTTTCTGCAGAGCCTGGCGGTGGGCGGCGGAGCGGAAGGCCTTGTAGGCTTCGCGCAACAGCGTGGCGTCCTCGGCGGGCAGCAACCCGACCTCCTGCAACCCGTCCAGGATGCGGATGTTGTCGGTATAGCGGACCAGCGATGGATGTTCCTCGGACCACGCCAGGGCCGCGTATTGCACCATAAATTCAATATCGACGATACCTCCGGCATCCTGCTTGAGATCGAAGGGTGCCGTGGCTTCGAAGGCATTTGGCGCGGTTCCGGCGGCGGTGGCCTTGCTGCCGAGATTATCGCGCATCTTGGCGCGCATCTCGCTGACCTCCTGGCGCAAAGTCGGCAAGTCACGCGAACGTCCCAATACCTGAACGCGGACTTTTTCGAACGCCTGGCCCACATCCTGGCTGCCCACCAGCACCCGGGCACGTACCAGCGCCTGATGTTCCCAGGTCCAGGCTTCGTTTTCCTGGTAACGGGCAAACGCCCCCAGGGAACTGACCAGCAAGCCCGAGGCCCCGGAAGGTCGCAGGCGCATGTCCACCTCATAAAGCTGCCCGGAGTTGGTCTGGGCCGTCAGCAAATGAATGATCCGCTGACCAAGCCGGGTGAAAAACTGTGCGCCATCGATGGGTTTCGGACCGTCGGTTTCGGCCTGCGGGTCACCGTCGTGGATAAACACCAGGTCCAGGTCGGAACCATGCCCCAGTTCCAGCCCCCCGACTTTTCCATAACCGACAATAATGAAGCCCGGATCACACAGGCTGCCGTCGGTGCGCAGTGGCACCCCATGCTTGGCCGTCGTCTGGCGCCAGGCCAGGGCCAGTACCTGTTCGAGAATCGCTTCGGCCAGCCAGGTCAGGTAATCGCTGACTTTCATCAGCGGCAGGCTGCCGGCGATTTCCGAGGCGGCCACCCGCAAGCGGTGCGCCAGTTTGAAATGCCGCAAGGCTTCCATCTGCTGCTCGAGATCGTCCTCGGGAATTCGTGTCAGACGCTCGCGCAACTCCGCCGCGAGCTCAGGCGCCAGGGGCGGCTTGAACAAACGGCCTTCATTGAGCAATTCATCGAGCAACAGCGGGAACCGGGTGATCTGCTCGGCGATCCACGGACTCGCCGCGCACAGCGTCAACAACCGCCGCAGGGCGCCGGGGTTCTCGGTCAACAACACCAGATAGGCCGAACGGCGGGCGACGGCCTCTACCAGCGGCAATACTCGTTCGAGCACCAGGTCCGGGTCGGCATGTTCCACCGCCTGGGCGAGCAGGCGCGGAATGAACGCATCCAGGCGCTCGCGCCCCAGGCGCTGCATGGCGCGCAGCTGCGGGCTGGCTCGCAGGACAGCGAGGGCCTTGAGCGCCTTGGGTGCATCGGCAAAACCGGCCTCTTCCAACTGACGACACGCCGCTTCCTCGTCCTGACTGTCTTCCCACAATGGCAACCATTCGCCGCCAACCACCACTTCGCCTTCGCCGCCCTCGTCCTCATCCGGGTCAGCAATGACCTGGCCAAAATGCCACGCCACCCGACCGCGCCAGTACATCAACTGCTCGTGGAACGTCGCCCAATCGACGAAGCCCAGCATGAACGCAATGCGCGCCTGGTCTTGCGAGTTATCCGGCAGCATCTGGGTCTGGCGATCGGCAATGGCCTGGATCGCGTGCTCGGTGTATCGCAGGAACTCATACCCCTGGCGCAATTCCTCAATGACCTTGGCCGGCAGATAGCCCTGGCCTTCCAGGGTAGCCAACACCTTCAACAACGGCCGTTGCTGTAAGCTCAGGTCACGACCGCCATGGATCAGCTGGAACGCCTGGGCAATGAACTCCACCTCGCGAATGCCGCCCGAGCCCAGCTTGATGTTGTCGGCCATGCCTTTGCGCCGCACCTCCTGCTGGATCAGCTGCTTCATGGTGCGCAGCGCTTCGATGGCAGAGAAATCCAGGTAACGGCGATAGACGAACGGGCGCAGCATGTCGAGCAATTGCGCGCCGGCCACCTGATCGCCGGCCACCACCCGCGCCTTGATCATGGCGTAGCGTTCCCAGTCGCGCCCCTGGTCCTGGTAATACTGCTCCAGGGCATTGAAGCTCAATACCAGCGCACCGGCCGAGCCGTAGGGCCGCAAGCGCATGTCGACGCGGAACACGAACCCGTCGACGGTCATCGGGTCGAGGGCCTTGATCAGGCGCTGGCCGATGCGGATGAAAAACTCCTGGTTATCCAGCGGCCGCTTTGCGCCAACGGTTTCGCCGCCTTCGGGGTAGGCGAAGATCAGGTCGATGTCCGACGACAGGTTCAGTTCCACCGCCCCCAGCTTGCCCATGCCCAGGATGACCATCTGCTGCGGCTCGCCACTGCGCCGGCCGGTGGGGGTGCCGAATTGCTGGCTCAGGCGCTGGTACAACCACTGATACGCCTGGTCGATGCAGGTGTCGGCCATGTCCGAGAGATCACGACAGGTCTGTACCAGATCGGCCTGGCGGGTCAGGTCGCGCCAGATGATCCGTACCTGCTGACGAGTGCGCTGGCGACGCAGCACGCGACCCAGTTCGTCCTCGCTCTCGGCGGCTCGTACGGCAGCGGCGATCTGCCCGCACATTTCACCCGCCGCCAGGCTGCGGTCCAGCTCACCGCTGCGCACCAGTTCCAGCAGCATCGCAGGATCCCGTACACTTTGTTCGATGACAAAGTCACTGGCAGCGGCGACGCGGTTGAACTCGGCCCAACGCTGCGGCGTCCAGGCGGACAGCCCGTGATCGTCGTCCAGCGAAGCAACCGCCGCGCGGAACGACTGCTCGGCGCGACTGACCAATGACTGGAGAATTGCCGGAATTTCGGCAAGCGAGGGCAGGCTCATGGTCTATCCTTGATCGGCGCGGGAAAGGCTGGATGTAGTGTTTTTTGCAAAGCCACTACCTGATCGACTGTCGAACAAAGATGATAAATAGCTGATTTTCTGATTTTATTGGCAGCCGGCATCAAGTTTTTACCTGTTCGAGTTGGCTAAAGACCAACAGTAACGATTATTCTCACAACGAAACGAGGGGCCATAAGCCGCTCATGTGTAGTTTTACTACTCGTCTATACATTCGAAAGGCTGAAACGGCCAACGATTTGTAGTAAAACTACACGCCGCCGAAACAACCTTCGGCAATCCAAGAATTTATATCGTCTGCCCACAAGGCCAGTCGCAAACTCAGGCAACCGATTCTGGTAGCCTTTCCGCCCTGGAGCAAGCCATGCAAGACCTCGATCCCGTCGAAACCCAGGAATGGCTGGACGCCCTGGAATCGGTTCTCGACAAAGAAGGCGAAGACCGTGCTCATTACCTGATGACCCGTATGGGCGAACTCGCAACCCGCAGCGGTTCGCAACTGCCCTACGCCATCACCACGCCGTACCGCAACACGATCCCCGTCACCCACGAAGCACGCATGCCTGGCGACCTGTTCATGGAACGCCGCATTCGCTCGCTGGTGCGTTGGAACGCGTTGGCCATGGTCGTGCGAACCAACCTGAAAGATTCTGACCTGGGCGGTCACATCTCCAGCTTCGCCTCCAGCGCGACGCTGTATGACATCGGCTTCAACTACTTCTTCCAGGCCCCGACCGACGAACACGGCGGCGACCTGATCTACTTCCAGGGTCACGCATCGCCAGGCGTCTACGCCCGTGCGTTCATGGAAGGCCGCATCACCGAAGACCAGATGAACAATTTCCGCCAGGAAGTGGACGGCAACGGCCTGT
Organism: Pseudomonas sp. R3-56; assembly: GCF_051132075.1. Taxonomy (NCBI): domain Bacteria; kingdom Pseudomonadati; phylum Pseudomonadota; class Gammaproteobacteria; order Pseudomonadales; family Pseudomonadaceae; genus Pseudomonas; species Pseudomonas sp. R3-56. The sequence goes on from NZ_CP071657.1 coordinate 5,615,442, forward strand.
CCTCGTATCCGCACCCTTGGCTGATGCCGGACTTCTGGCAGTTCCCGACCGTATCCATGGGCCTGGGCCCGATCCAGGCGATCTACCAGGCGCGCTTCATGAAGTACCTGGAAGCCCGTGGCTTCATCCCGGCCGGCAAGCAGAAAGTCTGGTGCTTCATGGGTGACGGCGAGTGCGACGAGCCGGAATCCCTGGGCGCAATCTCCCTGGCCGGCCGCGAGAAGCTCGACAACCTGATCTTCGTCATCAACTGCAACCTGCAGCGCCTCGACGGCCCGGTTCGCGGCAACGCCAAGATCATCCAGGAACTCGAAGGCGTGTTCCGTGGCGCCCAGTGGAACGTCAACAAAGTCATCTGGGGCCGTTTCTGGGACCCACTGCTGGCCAAGGACGTCGACGGCATCCTGCAGCGTCGCATGGACGAAGTCATCGACGGCGAATACCAGAACTACAAGGCCAAGGACGGCGCGTTCGTCCGCGAGCACTTCTTCAACTCGCCTGAACTCAAGGCGATGGTTGCCGACCTGTCCGACGACGAGATCTGGAAGCTCAACCGTGGCGGCCACGACCCGTACAAGGTCTACGCGGCGTACCACCAGGCGGTCAATCACAAAGAGCAGCCAACCGTTATCCTGGCCAAGACCATCAAGGGTTATGGCACCGGTGCAGGCGAAGCGAAGAACACCGCGCACAACACCAAGAAGGTCGATGTCGACAGCCTGAAGCTGTTCCGCGATCGCTTCGACATTCCGGTCAAGGACAGCGAGCTGGAAAACCTGCCGTTCTTCAAGCCGGAAGAAGGCAGCGCCGAAGCCCGTTACCTGGCCGAGCGCCGTGCCGCATTGGGCGGTTTCGTGCCACAGCGCCGCGCCAAGAGCTTCAGCATCCCGACCCCGCCACTGGAAACCCTCAAGGCGATCCTGGACGGCTCGGGCGACCGTGAAATCTCCACCACCATGGCCTTCGTGCGGATCCTCGCGCAACTGGTCAAGGACAAGGAGATCGGCCAGCGCATCGTTCCGATCATCCCGGACGAAGCCCGTACCTTCGGTATGGAAGGCATGTTCCGCCAGTTGGGCATCTACTCGTCCGTCGGCCAGCTCTACGAGCCAGTCGATAAAGACCAGGTGATGTTCTACCGCGAGGACAAGAAGGGCCAGATCCTCGAAGAAGGCATCAACGAAGCGGGCGCCATGAGCTCGTTCATTGCCGCCGGTACTTCGTACTCCAGCCACAACCAGCCGATGCTGCCGTTCTACATCTTCTATTCGATGTTCGGCTTCCAGCGTATCGGCGACCTGGCCTGGGCCGCTGGCGACAGCCGTACCCGTGGCTTCCTGATCGGCGGTACCGCCGGCCGGACCACGCTGAACGGCGAAGGCCTGCAGCACGAAGATGGCCACAGCCACATGCTGGCCGGGACCATCCCGAACTGCCGCACCTATGATCCGACCTACGGCTACGAGCTGGCGGTGATCATCCAGGACGGCATGAAGAAGATGATCGAAGAGCAACAGGACGTCTTCTACTACATCACCGTGATGAACGAGTCCTACCAGCAGCCAGCCATGCCGGCCGGTGTCGAGGCAGGTATCGTCAAGGGCATGTACCTGCTCGAGGAGGACACCCGCGAAGCGGCGCACCACGTCCAGCTGATGGGCTCCGGCACCATCCTGCGCGAAGTGCGTGAAGCGGCGAAGATCCTGCGCGAAGAATTCAACGTCGGCGCCGACGTCTGGAGCGTCACCAGCTTCAACGAATTGCGTCGCGACGGCCTCGCTGTAGAGCGCAGCAACCGCCTGCACCCTGGCCAGAAACCGAAACTGAGCTACGTCGAAGAATGCCTGAACGGTCGCAAAGGGCCGGTCATCGCCTCTACCGACTACATGAAGCTGTTCGCCGAGCAGATCCGCCAGTGGGTTCCTTCCAAGGAGTTCAAGGTGCTGGGCACCGACGGTTTCGGCCGTAGCGACAGCCGCAAGAAGCTGCGTCACTTCTTCGAAGTCGACCGTAAGTTCGTTGTGTTGGCAGCCCTGGAAGCACTGGCTGACCGCGGCGATATCGAACCCAAGGTGGTGGCCGAGGCCATCGTCAAGTTCGGCATCGATCCGGAAAAACGCAACCCACTGGACTGCTGAGGAGAATTTTCGTGAGCGAACTCATTCGCGTACCTGACATCGGCAGCGGTGAAGGTGAAGTAATTGAACTGTTTGTGAAGGTCGGCGACCGTATCGAAGCCGACCAGAGCATCCTGACGCTTGAATCGGACAAGGCCAGCATGGAAGTGCCCGCGCCGAAGGCCGGTGTCATCAAGAGCCTGAAAGTGAAGCTGGGCGATCGCCTGAAAGAGGGCGACGAGCTGCTGGAGCTGGAAGTCGAAGGCGCCGCTGCGGCACCTGAAGCGCCAGCGCCCGCTGCTGCCCCGGCAGCGGCTGAAAAGCCTGCCGCCGCGCCGGCTGCCGAAGCGGCTCCCGCGCCCGCTGCGGCGCCTGCCGCTGCCAGCGTCCAGGATATTCATGTCCCGGACATCGGTTCCTCGGGCAAGGCCAAGATCATCGAAGTGCTGGTCAAGGCCGGCGACACCGTCGAAGCCGACCAGTCGCTGATCACCCTGGAGTCCGACAAGGCCAGCATGGAGATCCCTTCGCCGGCTGCCGGCGTGGTGGAAAGCGTCGAGGTCAAGCTGGACGACGAAGTCGGCACCGGTGACTTGATCCTCAAGCTGAAAGTGGCCGGTGCCTCGGCACCTGCCCCTGCTGCTGCGCCTGCTGCCAAGGCTGAGTCGGCCCCGGCTCCGGCTCCAGCCGCCGCGCCTGCCGCCAAGGCCGAAGCGGCTCCCGCCCCTGTCGCCGCTGCGCCTGCGCCAAGCGGTGCCAAGGTGCACGCCGGCCCAGCCGTGCGTCAGCTGGCCCGTGAATTCGGCGTCGAGCTGTCGGCCGTCGGTCCAAGCGGTCCTCATGGCCGCGTGCTGAAGGAAGACGTGCAGGCCTACGTCAAGGCCATGATGCAGAAGGCCAAGAACGCACCGGCCGAAGGCGCCACTGGCGGCGCGGGTATCCCGCCGATTCCGGCAGTGGACTTCAGCCGCTTCGGTGAAACCGAAGAAGTCGCGATGACCCGCCTGATGCAGATCGGCGCGTCGAGCCTGCATCGCAGCTGGCTGAACATTCCACACGTGACTCAGTTCGACCAGGCTGACATCACCGAACTGGAAGCCTTCCGCGTCGCACAGAAAGCCGTGGCCGAAAAGGCCGGCGTGAAGCTGACCGTGTTGCCGCTGCTGCTCAAGGCTTGCGCGCACCTGCTCAAGGAATTGCCGGACTTCAACAGTTCCCTGGCCCCAAGCGGCAAGGCTGTGATCCGCAAGAAGTACGTGCACATCGGCTTTGCCGTCGACACCCCGGAAGGCCTGCTGGTACCGGTCATCCGTAACGTCGACCAGAAGAGCCTGCTGCAACTGGCTGGCGAAGCCGCTGCCCTGGCCGAAAAAGCCCGGAACAAGAAGCTCACCGCCGACGACATGCAGGGCGCCTGCTTCACCATCTCCAGCCTCGGGCACATTGGCGGCACCGGCTTCACGCCGATCGTCAACGCGCCGGAAGTGGCGATCCTGGGTGTCTCCAAGGCCACCATCCAGCCAGTCTGGGATGGTAAAGCCTTCCAGCCCAAGCTGATGCTGCCGCTGTCGCTGTCCTACGATCACCGTGTGATCAATGGTGCGGCCGCTGCACGCTTCACCAAGCGCTTGAGCGACCTGCTGGGCGACATCCGCACCATCCTGCTGTGACACCGAATGGCCCTCCTCGCGGAGGGCCCTTTGGGATTCGTTTTCCGAGCGCCACGCTCGTACCTCAACCCCGCCCGTCTGGCGGGGCTTTTTTTGTCTGCAATTCAAGTCAGGTACATCGGTGCAGGATGTGCCGACCTCATCGCGAGCAAGCTCGCTCCCACAATGGATTTGCGGCGCTGCCCAGCATTTGAAACTGATGAGGACCCCTGTGGGAGCGAGCCTGCTCGCGATAGCGGCAGGTCAGGCGACGCGGTAATTCCCTACTGCGCAAGATTCAAATAACTACACCCCCTGTAGTCATTGCCTACAACGTGCGCCCCCTTCCCTATGGATATTTACGACACGCCAAGCCTTAGCATCGAACCGCCAAGGCATCTTGATGCGTGCCCCATTAAACTTCGAATGGATTCGAATATGTTCAAACCTACCGTTGGCCCTATCGTCGGCCACACCACGACTCACCATGCGCGGATATTCCTGCGCGGCGACCACGCCAACAACAGGGTCTTCGCCGGGATTCGCCACAGGCGCCAAGGTGACACCCGCTGGTCGCAAGGCCAATTCGTGCAATTGAAGGCTTACCGCGACATGACCGCTGTCATCGTGCTCAAAGGTCTTCGCGCCGATACCGCCTACGAATACCAGGCGGGCTGGTTCAGCCCCATGCGCCCGACCCATACCGCGGCGACCGTGGGTCAATTGCTATTGCCATGGCCCGGGGAGGTTTACCACCTGCATACGCCGTCCGGCACCGACAACACTGCTCGCAGTTATATCGTAGGCTCCTGTCGCTATTTGCAGATCGTCGGCGACGTGCCGTTGCTGCCCGGGCTCGGTGACCGCATCTTCGCGAGCATCAACCACCTCGTGAAGCGGGCTGATCCGCCGATCAGTGCCGTATTGATGACCGGTGACCAGGTCTACCTCGATGACCTGAACAGGGTCGCCCCGGACCGCAGCGCCCGGGACATTCTGTTCAAGTACCGCACGGCCTTTTCCCTGCCGCACATCAGGCGGTTGATGTCCAGCGTACCGACCTACATGATCCTCGATGACCATGAAATCGAGGACAACTGGCCCGCCAATAAAGAACCGGACGATGAGCGTCTATACGCCAACGCCCTGGATGCCTATGCGCTGTATCAGGCCAGCCATGGCCCGGCTGGCGAAGACCTGGACGACGCAAGCCCAGGCCGATCGCCGCAACGATTTTGGTACCTGTTCGCTCACGGCGATATCCAATGGTTCGTCACCGACAGCCGGACCCGACGCAACCTGTCGGCGGCTGACCGGCGCATTCTTGATCAGGAACAGGAGCAGGCGCTGCTTGAATGGCTCATCGGTAGCACTGCCCGGGTCAAGCTTGTCGTAACGAGCGTCATGTTCTATCCCGATCGCAAACTGGATGACGGAGACGCCTGGCAAGCTTTCCCGAACCAACGCCTGCGCCTGATCGAAGCCATCCGCACGCACCGGATCAAAAACGTGATTTTTGTGTCCGGCGACGTGCACGGCTCCCTGACCAGCCGCCTGGTTCATAGCCAGGATCCTGATTTCGCAGTCCACACCATCGTTTCCTCGCCACTGTGCAACAGCCTGCTGCTGCCCTACGCCACAGCCTCGAGTTTCATTATCGGCGAGCCCATGGCCAAGGCAGCGGACGGCGAGTATCGATATGAACTGACCAGCAAGGTCATCAGCCAGGACAATTTCGCTCAGCTGCGAGTAACGACCCAGAGCATTCAAGTGACCTTTCATGACCGTGACGGCGGCCCCTTGGAGGTCGTCGATATACCGTTGCGCTGACCTGCGGTGGCACCACGAATGCCTCTGATCGGCTGGCCACTGGAGAAATCCGCTGATCGGCCGATAAAAGGTTTATAGCACTTGGCCTTCATGTCTCTTGTCAGCCAGTGCCGCAATGATGCAACCTTGCGGCAATCCGTAATAACGAGGGCGTCAGCCCGGCGCGATCAGCATCTTCGAAGCGAGTTTCCCTCATGAAAAGCCAACCCGATGCCGCCAGCCGTATGGCGGCCGAGGTAGTGACGCAGTTACCGGTGCCCTCGCGGCTCGGTATGCTGCGTTTCGAACGGCTGAATGAAGCAAGCTGGGCGCTACTGTTTCTCGATCCCAACTGCGAACGTTACTTTGGCCTGCCGGCCGTCGAGCTGTGCTCGCTGGTGAGCTCACCCTACGCCAGCCTCATGGAGCCGGAAGCACGCTACCAGTTGCACGACGCGATCCAGCAGCAGTTGACCCAGGCCCCTCATTACCAGATCCGCTACACGCTGCACACCGCCAGGGGCCCGTTGAACCTCCTGGAAACAGGTGAAACCTACAAACAGCACAACCGCCATTTGCTGCGCGGCTATCTGCTGGTGGTGGACAGCCTGCTGCCGACCGAGCCCTCCGTGCCGGCGCTCGATCTGGAAACCCAGAACTCGCGCCTGCAGATCGCCCTGGAACTGAACCAGCGCGCCCAGCAGGAGCAGCTCCAGCACCTGGACCGGGTGCGCGCCCAACAAGACCTGATCCTGCTGCTGACCCGCCAGCGCTATAGCGCCAACAATTCCTTGCAGGAAGCCGCCGAGCTGATTACCCGCAGCGCCTGCGATATCTACCAGATCGACAGCGCCAGCATCTGGAATCTGGAGGACGGCAAACTGCTGCCGATCTCGGCCTATAACCGCGCCTCCCAGGGATATTTCCTGCCGGAAGTGATCAATGCCAGCGAGTTTCCAACTTACATGGAAGCGTTGCAGACCTGCCGCGCCATTGATGCCCACAACGCGATGCGCGACCCGCGCACCCGCGAGATGGCCGAGAACTTGCGCATCCGCGACGTCAACGCGATTCTCGACGCCAGTATCCGTATCGACGGCCAGGTGGTAGGCGTCCTGTGCCTGGAGCAAGTGGGCGCCACCCGCGCCTGGCAATCGGATGAAATCGCCTTTGCCGGCGAACTGGCGGACCAGTTCGCCCAGGTCATCAACAACCACAACCGGCGCACCGCCACCAGCGCCCTGCACTTGTTCCAGCGCGCGGTGGAACAGAGCGCCAACGCGTTCCTGCTGGTCAACTGCGACGGCGTGGTGGAATACGTCAACCCGAGCTTCACCGCCATCACTCAGTACACCACTGAAGAAGTCCACGGTCAGCGCCTGTCCGAGCTGCCGGCCCTGGAGAATCTCAGCGAACTGCTCTTCGACGCGCCGTCGGCCCTGGCCCAGAGCAACAGCTGGCAGGGCGAATTCAAGAGCCGGCGCAAAAATCTCGAGCCCTACTGGGGCCAGCTGTCGATTTCCAAGGTCTATGGCGACAACCGCGAACTGACCCACTACATCGGCATCTACGAAGACATCACCCAGACCAAACTGGCCCAGCAGCGCATCGAACGCCTGGCCTACACCGACAACCTGACCAACCTGGGCAACCGCCCGGCGTTCATTCGCAATCTCGATGAACGCTTCGCCCGGGACAGCGACTCGCCCATCAGCCTGTTGCTGGTGGACATCGACAACTTCAAGCGCATCAACGACAGCCTCGGCCACCAGACCGGCGACAAGCTGCTGATCAGCCTGGCCCGACGCTTGCGCAACAGCCTGAGCCCAAGCGGCAGCCTGGCGCGGTTCGCCAGTAACGAGTTCGCCGTGCTGCTGGATGACACCGGCCTGGAAGCCGGCCAGCAGATCGCCAGCCAATTGCTGATGACGCTCGACAAGCCGATGTTCGTCGACAACCAACTGATCAGCGTGACCGGTTCGGTCGGCCTGGCCTGCGCACCGTTGCATGGGCGTGACCCGCAGACGCTGATGCGCAACGCCGGCCTCGCCCTGCACAAGGCCAAGGCCAACGGCAAGCATCAGGTCCAGGTGTTCACCGAGGCGCTGAACGCCGAGGCCAGCTACAAGCTGTTCGTGGAAAACAACCTGCGCCGCGCCCTGACCCAGAATGAACTGGACGTTTTCTACCAGCCCAAGCTGTGCCTGCGCAGCGGTCGCCTGCTGGGCATGGAGGCGCTGCTGCGCTGGAACCACCCGGAAAAAGGCATGATCCGTCCGGACCAGTTCATCAGCGTGGCCGAGGAAACCGGCCTGATCATCCCCATCGGCAAATGGATCGCCCGCCAGGCTTGCCGCATGAGCAAGCAATTGACCGCAGCCGGCCTGGGCAACCTGCAGGTGGCGATCAACCTGTCGCCCAAGCAGTTCTCCGACCCGGACCTGGTGGCCTCGATCGCCAGCATCCTCAAGGAAGAGCAACTGCCGGCCCGCTTGCTGGAACTGGAGCTGACCGAAGGCTTGCTGCTCGAAGCCACCGAAGACACGCACCTGCAACTCGACCAGCTCAAGCGCCTGGGCCTGACCCTGGCCATGGACGATTTCGGTACCGGTTATTCATCCCTGAGCTATCTGAAGAAATTCCCGATCGACATCATCAAGATCGATCGCAGCTTCATCCATGAAATCCCGGACAACCAGGACGACATGGAAATCACCTCCGCCGTGATCGCCATGGCCCACAACCTGAAACTCAAGGTCGTCGCCGAAGGCATCGAGACCGCCCAGCAGCTGGCGTTCCTGCGGCGCCACCGCTGCGACGTCGGCCAGGGCTACCTGTTCGACCGGCCAATTCCCGGGGCAGAGCTTGTCGAGAAGCTCAAGCGCTACCCGCGCGGCCCTCTTGTCTGACAGCCGCTTATAGCGAGCAGCGGCTTTTCTGAGGCACACTGACGGTCTATTTCGCTCAATTCAACCTGACTGAGAGGACTGATGATGGTCTTGCGCTCGGAAATCCTGGTGAACAAAAACGTGCTTCCTACTCCTGATCAAGCTCTACCTGGCCGTGAAACCCCGATGACCGTGCCGGAAAAACACTTCGTCCTCGACGCACCACTGCTGGGCCCATTCGTGACCAATGTGGATTTCGCGATCTTCGGCCTGGGTTGCTTCTGGGGCGCGGAGCGCAAGTTCTGGCAACGTGAAGGCGTGGTCAGCACGGCGGTGGGTTACGCGGGCGGCTTTACGCCAAACCCGACTTACGAAGAAGTCTGCTCGGGCCTGACCGGCCACAGCGAAGTGGTGCTGGTGGTCTACGAGCCGGAGAAAGTCAGCTACAACGAACTGCTGGCGATGTTCTGGGAACTGCACAACCCGACCCAGGGCATGCGCCAGGGCAACGACATCGGCACCCAGTACCGCTCGGTGGTCTACTGCACCACGCCCGAGCAGCTGGAAGCGGCGAAAAAGAGCAAGGAAGTATTCCAGGCTGAACTGACCAAGGCCGGCCTAGGAGAAATCACCACCGAAATCGACGAAGCGCCGACCTTCTACTTTGCCGAGGCGTATCACCAGCAATACCTGGCGAAAAACCCTGAAGGTTATTGCGGGATTGGCGGTACGGGCGTGACCTGCCCGATCTGATCGTCAGGCCCTGAAAAGCATCGCGAGCAAGCTCGCTCCCACAATGGCCGGGGTCGAACCCATATAGTGAGTACACCCCAAGCCCTGTGGGAGCGAGCTTGCTCGCGAATGCGGCCTGACAGTCGGCCAGGGGGGCGGTTGACTGGGTACATATCCGTTGCTGCGGTAACGGCTGCCTAGGGTTCCGCCCTTACGGCGGGTCACTTTTGGAAAGAGCCGGGAGCCGGACCAGCCAAAAGTAACCAAAAACGCTCTGCCCCACCACTTGGCACCTCGCCCAGGCTCGGTGTGCCCTCACTCCGGCATTGCTCCGTGGGCCCGCCGCGAAGGGCCATCCCTGGCCCAGCGCGGCTATCCCGGCATCCATGCCGGGATGCCCACTCCACAATGCCTGCGTTCGGCCAGCGTGGTTAACGGGGCGCCTCAGATCAAGATCAAGATCAAGATCAAGATCAAGATCAAGATCAAGATCAAAAGCAAGGCGGCCTGATTCTCGCGGGGGTACCCCGGTTTCATTGTGGGAGCGAGCCTGCTCCGGGCGGCGATCCGACGAAGGCGGCCTATCAGGCGCCATCAATCAGCTTTCGGCAATCAACCAATCCATCTGCCAACCACCCTGGGTCTGCCCGAGCTTCCTGGATAACCACGGGAGCAATTCCCGCAGTTCTTCCTCAAGCCCCCAAGGCGGATTGGCAATGGCCAGGCCGGAGCCGTTCAGGCTGTTCGGCGTGGCCAGCGGATGCACCAGCAATTCCACCCGCAACAGCTTCGGCGCGCCGGTGCCGGCCAGGTCCTGATAGAAGCGACGCAACATGCGCTGGTCCTTCACCGGGTACCAGATCGCCGCAACCGTCTGGCGCATCCGGCCGATGGCCTCCTTGAGCGAAGCGGCGCAGCGCTGCATCTCGTCGAGCTGTTCAAAGGGCGGATCGATGAGCATCAGCCCGCGCTTCTCGCTCACCGGCAGCAGAGCCCGCGGCACATGCCAGCCTTCGCCCAGGTGCACCGCCACGCGACGATCACCCTTCATGTTGTCCTTGAGCAGAACGCCGTCTTCGGGATGTTTCTCGTTGAGCAGCACCCGGTCCTGCGCCCGGGTCAGGCGCCGCGCCAGTTCCGGTGAGCCTGGGTAATAGCGCAACTGACCGTCCGGGTTCATCTCGTGCAGCACCTTCATGTACTCGGCGGTCAGCGGCGGCAGGTCATCCTGGCCCCACAACCGCGCGATGCCTTCCAGATATTCGCCGGTGCGATTGGCCTGGTCGCCCTGCAAGTCGTACAGCCCGATGCCCGCGTGGGTATCGAGGTAGGCAAAGGGCTGCTCCTTGCGCGACATCAGGGCAATGAGGCGGGTCAAGGTCAGGTGTTTGAACACATCGGCGTGATTGCCGGCGTGGAAGGCGTGGCGATAATTCATGGCGGCTCCTGCGAAGGCCGAGGAGTTTACCTTGAAGCGTGCCGAACGTCAGGGGTTCGCAGCCGAGCGGACGAACAGACCCGTGGCGAGGGAGCTTGCTCCCGCTGGGCTGCGCAGCAGCCCCTTACAACGAGCCTCAATACGCCAACAGATCGCAGGCGCCCTCCTTGCAGCGCTCGCATTCCTCGCAGAACGGCGCGGGGCTTTTCAGGCTGAGGATCTGCGCATGGCTAAGGGGCGAGACCGGCGCGGCGGCGAGTTTTTCCGCCGCGCCGGGCGCAATGGCTTCGGCGCCCATGGTTGCCATCGGCGCACCACCGACCTGGATCGGTGCGCTGCTGAAGATTCCGCCCGGACCGATGTTGATCCAGTGCCCACCGGCCTGGATGGTCGCGCTGGCACCACCCTCCAGCACGATCTGCCGGCCGGCACTGACATGAAAGCCTCCCACGGCGCTGATGGCTTGGTTGGCCACGCGGATATGCCGATCGCCCGTGACCAGCAGGTGATCGTCCTGGCGGACCTCGACCTGACGCCGACCTGCGGTGATGCGCTGCTCGTCGTTCTGCAGTTCATGCCGCGACAAGCCGGAGACCACGATGCTGCGCTCGTGATCGACCTGCACGCGCTGGTCATGCAATACGTGCTGGGTCCAGTTGCGCTGGGCCCTCAGGTAGATTTCCTCGGCACCCTTGCGGTCCTCGATGCGCAACTCGTTGTAGCCACCGCCACCGGGGCTGCTCTGGCTGCGCAATATGCTGCGGGTCTTGTCCGCCGGCAGGTCCAGCGGTACCGGGTTGGCGCCGTTCGGCAGACAGCCCACCACCAGCGGCTTGTCCACGTCGCCCTCCATGAACCCCACCAGCACTTCCATGCCGACCCGGGGAATCATCACGCCGCCGTAATGATCGTGTGCCCAGCCGCTCGCCACCCTCAGCCAGCAACTGGAATGCTCGTCACGCTTACCGTCGCGATCCCAGACCAGTTGCACCTTGACCCGCCCGAACGCGTCGCAATGGATTTCGCTGTCCGCCGGGCCGGTCACCACCGCGGGCTGGTAGCCGTTGACGGACGGCTTCCTGTGTTGCAACGGCGGACGAAAGAACACTTCACACGGCATCGCGAGGAAGCTATTTCGGTAGCCCTGGAACTCATCCGCGCCGACAGAGGCGTTTTCTTCCAGCACCTGCGGCTGGCGGCCATGGTGGTCAACCTGCGTCAGCAACCAGAGGTCGTTCCATTGCGCCCGGGGATGCTCCTTGATACACATGAAATGTCCGCTGGCAAAGGCGCTGTCATCGCTGCCACCCTCCGCCAGGCGCTCATCGCCCGCCTGCCGTTCGAGAGCATGCTGGGCCAGATGCTGGCCATCGTCGCGGTCGGTGAACTGGCCGGGGTAGTGATAACTCTCCAGAACGGGAAGTTGCTGATTGTCGATGTCCGCCTGCAACGAGAGGCCCGGCTTGCGAAAATCGTAGTCGCGCAACATCACGGCGTTGGTGCGGGTCTGCAACCGCACGGCCAGGCGCTTGATGGCCGGCGCGGCGGCAGCCATGCCGCTGCCGGGCAGATACAACGTGGGCTTGGGTAGGCGCGGGAACACCCTCTGGTCGTCGCCAAATATCAGCAGGTGGCCGTCAGGGCTGTGTCGGAAGTGATAATGGATGCCGACTTCGGCGCAAATCCGTTCGATAAAAACCAGATCGCTTTCGTGGTACTGCACGCAATATTCACGCTCGGGGTATCGTCTGCCGAGATCGGTGAACTGGCAGGCATCGGCGAGAATACCGTGGTCCTTCAATACGCGAGCGATGATTTCCGGCACGCTCAAGTGCTGGAAAATCCGCTGGTTGATGCGATGGCGCAAGTAAGCCAGGCGAGGCACCAGGCTGACCTGATAACGGCTCAGCCGCTCGCCTGAATCGCCTTGGGCGACGCTATAGACCTGGCCGTGTATCCCGCCACCTTGGTGACCGAAGCGCAGATAAGCCTGACGATGCAATAGATCTTCAAGCACCAGGTCGGGCCGCTCGCTGACCAGCTCCAGATCAAAGCGATAGGGCTGGCTGACGGCTTCCGTGCCCTTGAACTCAAGGACCTGCAATTCATTCGGGCCGCTGTCGAATGTCAGCGTAAAACGTGGCGAGTTGGCAGGCGCGAACATCCGATGTGCCTCTGCGAAAGGGAGGCAAACGATTCTGCATGAGCCATGACGGATTGGACCGATCGGCGGAAAAAACAGATTTGCCTTACAGACGACGGGGACAAAGTTGCACAAAACAAACGTATCGCCTGACATCGCGGTTTGGCAGAGCCTGTCAGGCAAAGTGAGGTAACGGCGGAGTCTCTCCAACAATCGGGCCGGGGCGCCGCCAAAAAAAACGGCCCGCCTCCATAAGAGACGAGCCGTTTTTCAAACCTGCAGACGAGCCATGAAGGCCTCGCCGAGTGGCTTATTGATTCAAGCGGAAATCCTTCTCGGCCGCTTCGAAGCGCTGCAGCATGCCGGCGGTTGGCGAACCCATCTTGCTGACCACGTAGATCGCCAGGCTGGCAAAGATGAAGCCAGGGATGATTTCGTAAAGGCCCAGCAGCTCGAAATGCTTCCAGACGATTACGGTGATCGCACCCACCAGGATCCCGGCCAGCGCGCCGTTACGGGTCATGTCTTTCCAGATCACCGAAATCAGTACCACAGGACCGAATGCTGCACCGAAACCGGCCCAGGCGTAGCTCACCAGGCCCAGCACGCGGTTTTCCGGGTTGGCGGCCAGGGCGATGGCGATGACCGCTACCAGCAGCACCATGAAACGACCTACCCAGACCAGTTCCAGCTGGGAAGCGCTCTTGCGCAAGAACGTCTTGTAGAAGTCTTCGGTCAGGGAACTGGAGCACACCAGCAGTTGGCAGCTCAAGGTGCTCATCACCGCCGCCAGGATGGCCGACAGCAGGACACCGGCAACCCATGGATTGAACAGCAGTTTCGCCAGTTCGATGAACACACGCTCAGGGTTTTCGGTTACCGGACCGGCCACTTCAGGGTGCGCCGAGAAGTAGGCGATACCGAAGAAACCGACGGCAACGGTGCCGCCCAGGCACAGGATCATCCAGGCCATGGAAATACGACGCGCCTTGGCAATCGACTTGACCGAATCTGCCGCCATGAAGCGCGCCAGGATATGCGGCTGGCCGAAGTAGCCCAGGCCCCAGCCCATCAGCGAGATGATGCCGATGAAGGTGGTGTTTTTCAGCATGTCGAACGACGTAGGGTCTTTCGCTTCGATAGCCAGGAAAGTGGTATCGACGCCGCCGGTGGCCAGCAGCACGATGATCGGCGTGAGGATCAACGCGAAGATCATCAGCGTGGCCTGCACGGTATCGGTCCAGCTCACGGCCAGGAAACCACCGATGAAGGTGTAGGCGATGGTCGCGGCGGCACCGGCCCACAGCGCGGTCTCGTAGGACATGCCGAAAGTGCTTTCGAACAGACGGGCACCGGCAACAATGCCGGAAGCGCAGTAGATGGTGAAGAACACCAGGATCACGACGGCGGAGATGATCCGCAGCAAACCGCTCTTGTCTTCGAAGCGGCTGGCGAAGTAGTCCGGCAGCGTCAGCGCGTCACCGTTGTGCTCGGTCTGCACCCGCAGGCGCCCGGCCACGAACAGCCAGTTCAGGTAGGCACCGATGATCAGGCCGATGGCGATCCAGCTTTCCGACAGGCCGGACATATAGATGGCGCCGGGCAAACCCATCAACAGCCAGCCGCTCATGTCGGAGGCACCGGCAGAGAGCGCCGTCACGACACTGCCCAGGCTGCGACCGCCCAGGATGTAATCGGAAAGGTTGTTGGTGGAGCGATAAGCCATCAGGCCGATCAGGACCATGGCTGCGATATAGATCACGAAGGTGATCAGGGTAGGATTGCTGAAACTCATGAGTACGCCCTGGCTTTGTTTTTATGGTGCGGTGGCAGTTGAAAACCCGGACAACGCAGACGTTGTACCGACGTTTTGTGGACCCGCGAATTTATGACTGATGTTTCCCCAGGAAAGCCACCAGCCGATGCCCCTCGGCGGAAAGCCGGTTGCACCTTGGCCGCGAATGCTATTCAACAAATCAAATAAGGTGCAACCAGTTTCGTTCAAATAAGTTGCACCTAGTCGGAATATTCGTACGGAAGGAGACTTTTCGCACGCTATTGGTGCAAACAAGGGTGATTTTCGGCTCAGTAGCGCACCAACAAAGTGCGAAGCATGTTCGGAGCCCGGTGCGACCTGATGAGCTGCTCAATATTTCGACAAAAAACAGGTTGCACCCGGTTGCACCTCTATCGGCTCGCAGCTAATCTTGCCGCCAGCTGATGCCACGCCATACGTGGTAAACATGAGGATAAAAATATGGCTACCACCACCCTTGGGGTCAAACTCGACGACCCGACCCGCGAACGCCTGAAGGCGGCCGCAACTTCGATTGATCGCACGCCGCACTGGCTGATCAAGCAGGCAATTTTCAATTACCTGGAAAAACTCGAGGGTGGTGCAACCCTGACCGAGCTGAACGGTTCGACCCGCGTCGACAGCGATGATGCCGGTGAAGTCCAGCCCGACCACGCTCACCAGTGCTTCCTGGAGTTCGCCGAAAGCATTCTGCCGCAATCGGTCCTGCGCGCCTCCATTACCGCCGCCTACCGCCGCCCTGAGCCGGAAGTGGTGCCGATGCTGATCGAGCAGGCCCGACTGCCGGCCGAAATGGCCGAAGCCACCAACAAGCTCGCGGCGTCGATCGCGGAAAAACTGCGTAACCAGAAGAGCGCCGGCGGCCGTGCCGGTATTGTCCAGGGCCTGCTGCAGGAATTTTCCCTGTCGTCCCAGGAAGGCGTAGCGCTGATGTGCCTGGCGGAGGCGCTGCTGCGCATCCCGGACAAAGGCACCCGCGACGCACTGATTCGCGACAAGATCAGCACCGGCAATTGGCAGCCGCACCTGGGCAACAGCCCGTCGCTGTTCGTCAACGCCGCCACGTGGGGCCTGCTGCTGACCGGCAAGTTGGTCGCCACTCATAATGAAGCCGGCCTGACTTCGTCGCTGAGCCGCATCATTGGCAAGAGCGGCGAGCCGATGATCCGCAAGGGCGTCGACATGGCCATGCGCCTGATGGGCGAGCAGTTCGTCACCGGCGAAACCATCGCCGAAGCCCTGGCCAACGCCAGCAAATTCGAAGCCAAGGGCTTCCGTTATTCCTACGACATGCTCGGTGAAGCCGCGCTCACCGAACATGACGCCCAGAAGTACCTGGCCTCGTACGAACAAGCCATCCATTCGATCGGCAAAGCCTCTCACGGTCGTGGGATTTACGAAGGCCCGGGCATTTCCATCAAGCTTTCGGCCCTGCACCCGCGTTACAGCCGCGCCCAGTACGAACGCGTCATGGACGAACTGTACCCGCGCCTGCTGTCGCTGACCCTGCTCGCCAAGCAATACGACATCGGCCTGAACATCGACGCCGAAGAGGCCGACCGCCTCGAACTGTCCCTGGACTTGCTCGAGCGCCTGTGCTTCGAGCCGCAGCTGACCGGCTGGAACGGCATCGGCTTCGTGATCCAGGCCTACCAGAAGCGTTGCCCGTACGTCATCGACTATGTGATCGACCTCGCTCGTCGCAGCCGTCACCGCCTGATGATCCGCCTGGTGAAAGGCGCCTACTGGGACAGCGAGATCAAGCGCGCCCAGGTCGAAGGCCTGGAAGGCTATCCGGTGTACACCCGCAAGGTGTACACCGACGTTTCCTACATCGCCTGCGCCCGCAAGCTGCTGTCGGTGCCGGAAGTCATCTATCCGCAATTCGCCACGCACAACGCCCACACTTTGTCGGCGATTTACCACATCGCCGGTCAGAACTATTACCCGGGGCAGTATGAATTCCAGTGCCTGCACGGCATGGGCGAACCGCTGTACGAACAGGTTGTAGGCAAGGTTTCCGAAGGCAAGCTGAACCGTCCGTGCCGTGTGTACGCGCCTGTCGGCACCCACGAAACGCTGCTGGCCTACCTGGTGCGTCGCTTGCTGGAAAACGGCGCGAACACTTCGTTCGTCAACCGCATCGCCGACCAGTCGATTTCCATCCAGGAACTGGTGGCCGATCCGGTGGCGAGCATCGAGCAGATGGCGACGCTGGAAGGCGGTTTCGGCCTGCCGCACCCGCGTATTCCGTTGCCACGCGATTTGTACGGCAGCGAACGCGCCAACTCCAGCGGCATCGACCTGGCCAACGAACATCGCCTGGCCTCGTTGTCCTGCGCTTTGCTGGCCACCGCCCACAACGACTGGAAAGCTGCGCCGATGCTCGGCTGCGCCGCCAGTGAAGAAGCCCCGGCACCGGTGCTGAACCCGGCCGATCACCGTGACGTGGTGGGCCACGTGCAGGAGGCTACCGTCGCCGATGTCGACAACGCCATCCAGTGCGCCCTCAACGCCGCGCCGATCTGGCAGGCCACGCCACCGGCCGAACGCGCCGCGATCCTGGAGCGCGCCGCCGACCTGATGGAAGGTGAGATCCAGCCGCTGATGGGCCTGCTGGCCCGCGAAGCCGGCAAGACCTTCGCCAACGCCATCGCCGAGGTGCGCGAGGCCGTGGATTTCCTGCGCTACTACGCGGTGCAGGCGCGCAACGATTTCACCAACGATGCCCATCGTCCATTGGGCCCGGTGGTCTGCATCAGCCCGTGGAACTTCCCGCTGGCGATTTTCAGCGGCCAGGTCGCCGCCGCACTGGCCGCCGGCAACCCGGTACTGGCCAAGCCCGCCGAGCAGACGCCTCTGGTGGCTGCCCAGGCAGTGCGCCTGATGCTTGAAGCCGGCATTCCGGAAGGCGTCCTGCAATTGCTGCCGGGCCGTGGCGAAACCGTTGGTGCACGCCTGGTGGGTGACGATCGGGTCAAAGGCGTGATGTTCACCGGTTCAACCGAAGTCGCGCGCCTGTTGCAACGCAATATCGCCGGACGCCTGGACAACCAGGGCCGGCCGATCCCGCTGATCGCCGAAACCGGCGGCCAGAACGCGATGATCGTCGACTCTTCGGCCCTGACTGAACAAGTGGTCATCGACGTGGTGTCCTCGGCTTTCGACAGCGCCGGCCAGCGTTGCTCGGCCCTGCGTGTGCTGTGCCTGCAGGAAGATTCCGCCGACCGCGTCATCGAAATGCTCAAGGGCGCCATGGCCGAATCGCGCCTCGGCAACCCCGAGCGCCTGTCGGTGGACATCGGCCCGGTGATCGACGCCGAAGCCAAGGCCGGTATCGAGAAACACATCCAGGCCATGCGCGACAAAGGTCGCACCGTGTATCAGATGGCAATCGCCGACAGCGACGAGTGCAAGCGCGGCACCTTCGTGATGCCGACCCTGATCGAGCTGGAAAGCTTCGACGAGCTGCAACGCGAGATCTTCGGCCCGGTGCTGCACGTGGTGCGCTACAAGCGCAAGGAGCTGGACCAGTTGATCGGTCAGATCAACGCCTCCGGCTACGGCCTGACCCTGGGCGTGCACACGCGTATCGATGAAACCATCGCCAAGGTGATCGACAACGTCCATGCCGGTAACGTCTATGTAAACCGCAACATCGTCGGTGCCGTGGTCGGCGTGCAGCCGTTCGGCGGCGAAGGCCTGTCGGGCACCGGTCCGAAGGCCGGCGGCCCGCTGTACCTGTACCGCTTGTTGTCGACTCGTCCTACCGATGCGATCCAGCAGTCCTTCGTACGGGGCGATGCTCTGTCGGCACCGGACCTGCGCTTGCGCGACGCCATGAGCAAACCGCTGACCGCCCTGCAAGCCTGGGCCGACAGCCACAAGCTCGCCGAACTGAGCGCCCTGTGCGTGCAGTTTGCGGCCCAGTCGCAAAGCGGCATCACCCGCCAGCTGACCGGCCCGACCGGCGAACGCAACAGCTACGCCATCCTGCCCCGCGAGCACGTGTTGTGCCTGGCAGACGTGGAAGGCGACCTGCTGACGCAGCTGGCGGCCGTATTGGCCGTAGGCGGCTCGGCCGTGTGGCCGGAAACCGACACCAGCAAGGCGTTGTTCGCACGCTTGCCGAAGGACATTCAGGCGCGTATCCAGCGGGTTGCCGATTGGACCAAGGACGACGTGTTGTTCGACGCAGTCCTGCACCACGGCGACTCTGACCAGTTGCGCGGCGTGTGCCAGCAAGTGGCCAAGCGCGCCGGGGCGATCGTCGGGGTGCATGGCTTGTCCCAGGGCGAAACCAATATCGCCCTGGAACGCCTGGTGATCGAACGCGCGCTGAGCGTCAACACCGCCGCGGCGGGTGGTAACGCCAGTCTGATGACGATCGGCTAAAACGCTGTAGGCCAGGCACCCGCAATAGGTGCCTGGCAATCGAAACCCAATGTGGGAGCGAGCCTGCTCGCGAAGATGGCGTATCAGTCGAGCTCAATGTTGCTGACTCACCGCTTTCGCGAGCAGGCTCGCTCCCACATTTTGATTAGTGTCGCCCCCGCCTCTGCATCACTGTCATCAATCATCCTGTTCAGCCTTTATCAGCACGCCTAGACTCGGCCCATTCCAAGAAAAGGTAGGCCGCCATGTCCGAGACGCTGCTCAGTTCCCGCAATCTGGCTTTCGAGCTGTATGAAGTCCTTGATGCCGAAGGCCTGACCCAGCGCGAACGGTTTGCCGAGCACAATCGCGAAACCTTCGACGCAGCCATCGGTACGGCCCGCAGCATCGCCGAAAAATATTTCGCGCCGCACAACCGCAAGAACGACGAAAACGAACCGCGCTATGAAAATGGCCAGGCCATCCTGATCCCGGAAGTGAAACCTGCGGTGGATGCGTTCCTGGAGGCGGGCTTTCTCAACGCCGCCCGCAGCTTCGACGCCGGCGGCATGCAACTGCCGACGCTGCTGTCCCAGGCGTGCTTCGCGCATTTCCAGTCGGCCAATGCTGCTTCGACTTCTTACCCGTTCCTGACCATGGGCGCGGCGAACCTGATCGAAAGCTTCGGTAGCGACGAGCAGAAGCAGCGCTTCCTGCAACCGATGATCGACGGCCGCTTCTTTGGCACCATGGCCCTGACCGAACCACACGCGGGTTCTTCGCTGGCGGATATTCGTACGCGCGCGGAACCGGCGTCCGACGGCACTTATCGACTCAAGGGCAACAAGATCTTCATTTCCGGTGGCGACCATCCGCTGTCGGAAAACATCGTGCACATGGTCCTGGCCAAACTGCCGGACGCGCCGCCGGGCGTGAAGGGCATTTCGCTGTTTATCGTGCCCAAGTTCCTGGTGAACGAAGATGGCAGCCTGGGCAAGCGCAACGACGTGCTGCTGGCCGGGCTGTTTCACAAGATGGGCTGGCGCGGCACTACGTCCACGGCGCTGAACTTCGGTGATAACGGTGAGTGTGTCGGTTACCTCGTCGGCAAACCGCACCACGGTCTGAGTTACATGTTCCAGATGATGAATGAGGCGCGGATCGGCGTCGGCATGGGCGCCGTCATGCTGGGCTACGCCGGTTACCTGTATTCCCTTGAATACGCCCGCGAACGCCCTCAGGGCCGGGTACCCGACAGCAAGGATCCAGGCACCGCGCCCGTGCCGATCATCCAGCACGCCGACGTACGTCGCATGCTGTTGACCCAGAAAGCCTATGTGGAAGGTTCGTTCGACCTGGGCCTGTACGCGGCGCGGCTGTTCGACGACACCACTACGCTTGAGAGCGAAGCCGAGCGCCGCCGCGCCCATGAGTTGCTGGACCTGCTGACGCCTATCGTCAAATCATGGCCATCGGAGTTCTGCCTGAAGGCCAACGAACTGGCGATCCAGATTCTCGGCGGCCATGGTTACACCCGTGAATATCCGGTGGAGCAGTATTACCGCGACAACCGCCTGAACCCGATCCATGAAGGCACCCATGGCATCCAGTCCCTGGATCTGCTGGGACGCAAACTGGCGCAGAACGGCGGCGCCGGTCTCAAGCAACTGATCCGCCTGGTGGCCGACACCGGCGAACGCGCCCAGGCATACGATTCGTTGACGTCCCTGCGCCAGCCGCTGGAAGCCCTGGTGGCGCGCCTGCAATCGGTCACCCTCGGACTGCTGACGGACCTCGCCCAGGGCAAGGTCAACAGCAGCCTGGCCAATTCGGCGCTGTACCTGAAGGTGTTTGGCCATATGGTGATTGGCTGGCGCTGGCTGGAACAGGCGATTCGTGCCGAGGAAGGGCTGGCCAGGGGCAATGCGGCGGATGTGGATTTCTACAGCGGCAAGCTGCAAGCGGCGCGCTACTTCCTGACCTGGGAGGTTCCAGGTTGCCAGCATGAGCTGGCGATTCTCGAGGCGCGGGATGATACGTGCCTGGGGATGCGGGAGGAGTGGTTTTGAGCCGGAGCTTGCTGCGCGGCTGAAATCCATTCGCGAGCAGGCTCGCTCCCACAGGGGCTCAAGTGAACGCAACATCTGCGTTCACTATAGATCTACTGTGGGAGCGAGCCTGCTCGCGAAAGCGGTCTGTCAGTTAAAGCTGAATCGCCTGATCCGACGCTTTCGCGAGCAGGCTCGCTCCCACACAGGCACCACAGCCAACATTCGCTAAAGGTTCAAGCCTGCTGGATCGTCTTGGCAATAACCTCGACCGTGGCGCTGACCTGCTCCTCGTAGCGGTCGAGCTCCGCGCGGTGCTGCTTTTGCATTTCAATCTGTTGCGAACACAGATTCATGGCCGCCAGCACCAGCAGGCGGTCGCCGATCAACGTCGGGAATTTACGCTTGGTATCGGCCAGGGCCGCCTTGAGCATCGAAGCGGCGTCCAGCAGCGCCTGCTCCTGCCCGGCCGGCGCCTTGATCGAGTATTCCTCTCCGAGAATCGAGACGACCGTCACCCCATCGGCACCCTGCTTCATGCGCCGACCGTTGCGGTGCTGGCGCGCTCGATCAGGGCCTGGATCCGTGCGGCGGTGGTGCCGTGCAATTCTTCCTGTTCCATCAGGTTCAGCTGCAGGCTTTCGTTTTCATCCTTGGCCTTGGCCAGTTCGGCGCTCAGGCTTTCATTCAGGCCGGTCAGGTGGCGGTTCTGTTGCACCAGGTCGTTGACCAGTTGCTCCAGCTGGCTGAGGGATGTTTCCAACATATTGAATTCCAGGCTTTTCAAGGGGGCGCGTACGATAAAGAAAACTCACCGTCGGCGCCACGACTCAGAAGGCAGCGGTATCCCGCTCGCGAGCTGTAAAGACTGTGATGGGGAAATCTGGTTCCGACCCTTCGTCGCGCCAACCCCGATGGCGTGCGACAAAAGCACGCAGCGCCCTCAAGACTTCAATCGCCAGACCGATAATTCAGGGAAACCAGTCACAGCTCCGCACGGACGCGCTTTTTCACGGTAACTTCCATGTCCCTACGTAATATGAACATCGCGCCGCGGGCGTTCCTGGGGTTTGCCCTGATCGGCGCCCTGATGCTGGCCTTGGGCGTATTTGCCTTGAGCCAGATGAGCAAGATCCGCGTCTCGGGCGAAACCATCGTCCAGAACAGCGTCCCGAGCATCAAGGCCCTCGACGAGTTCACCCAGCTCACCCTGCGCCTTCGCGTCCTGTCCTATCGCCTGCTGACCAACCGTGAACCGGACGTCCAGCAGAAAACCTATGAGCTGTTCGAACAACGCAATCAGCAGATCCGCGAGGCGCAGACCGCATACGAAAAGCTCATCAGCGCCCCGGATGAACGCGCCGCTTATGAGCAATACGTACAGTTGCTGAATCAGTACCGCCAGCTCGAAGAGCGGATGAAGACCCTGTCGCGCAACAACCAGCTCGATCAATTGCAAGCGCTGCTCAACACTGAATTGCTGAGCAACTCCGACGCGATCAACGCGGCGGTCACCCGTTTGATGGAAATCAATAATCGCCAAGCCGAAATGCTCAACCAGGGTGCTGCCCAACAGTACTCAACGGCTTTCACCTGGGTCGTCACCTTGCTGGTCGTCGCCACCGGCCTGACCCTGCTGTTCGCCTGGCTGTTGACCAACAGCATCACCAAGCCAATCGCCAACGCGCTGGATGCCGCCGAAGAAATTGCCAAGGGCAACCTGACCCGGCCGATCGTCGTGGATGGCAGCGACGAAGCCGGCCGTTTGTTGCGAGCAATGGCGACCATGCAGGAGAAACTGCGCGACACGCTGCAGCGGATCTCCGGCTCGGCCACCCAACTGGCCTCCGCCGCCGAAGAGCTCAACAGCGTCACCGACGAAAGTGCCCGTGGCCTGACCCAGCAGAACAACGAAATCGAGCAGGCCGCCACGGCGGTCAACGAGATGACCAGCGCCGTGGAAGAAGTGGCCCGCAACGCGGTCAGCACTTCCGAAGCGTCGAAGAACGCCACCACTTCGGCGGGTGACGGTCGTGACCTGGTGCAAGAGACCGTCAGCGCCATCGAACGCATGAGCGCCGACGTGCAGAGCACCGCGACGCTGATCGGCAACCTGGCCGATGAGTCCCGCGATATCGGCAAAGTGCTCGATGTGATCCGTGGCCTGGCCGACCAGACCAACCTGCTGGCACTGAACGCCGCCATTGAAGCGGCCCGTGCCGGTGAAGCCGGTCGTGGTTTTGCGGTGGTAGCCGATGAAGTACGCGCCCTCGCCCACCGCACCCAACAGTCGACCAGCGAGATCGAGCGCATGATCGGCAGCATCCAGAGCGGCACCGAACAGGCCGTGGATTCGATGCGCAACAGTACCGAGCGCGCCGAGTCGACATTGAACATCGCCCGCGGCGCCGGGATGTCCCTGGACACCATCAACACCGCCATCGTCGAGATCAACGAACGCAACCTGGTGATCGCCAGCGCCGCCGAGGAGCAGGCCCAGGTGGCCCGTGAAGTCGACCGCAACCTGGTGAACATCCGCGACCTGTCGGTGCAATCGGCCACCGGCGCCAACCAGACCACCGCCGCCAGCGCCGAACTGTCGCGCCTGGCCGTGGACCTGAACAGCATGGTCGGGCGGTTCAGCCTCTGACCGCCTGTGGGTCGCTCACCGACTGTGAGCGACCCTCGCCACGGTGTTTCCCTCTCTGGATCCGGTGCACATACGTCGATCCCAACCTTTTTTGACAGCATCACATTTCAACAGGTTAGAATCGCTGGCACGCAGACTGCATGGTCAGTTTGCGCCTGCCCCCTCAAGATTCCGGAGTACTGCCTTTGACTGCGACGACCATCAACAGCCTGTTCTTGATCGGCGCGTTGCTGGTGAGTGCGAGCATTCTGGTCAGTTCTCTTTCGTCGCGCCTGGGCATCCCGATCCTGGTGATCATCCTCGCCGTGGGCATGGTGGCCGGCGTGGACGGTGCCGGTATTCTTTTTGATAACTACGCCACGGCCTACCTGGTCGGCAACCTCGCGCTGGCGGTGATTCTGCTCGACGGCGGCTTGCGCACGCGGGTCTCAAGCTTTCGCGTGGCATTGTGGCCGGCGTTGTCGCTGGCCACCGTCGGCGTGCTGATCACCACCGGGCTGACCGGCCTGGCGGCGGCGTGGCTATTCGACCTGAACCTGATCCAGGGCCTGCTGATCGGTGCGATCGTCGGCTCCACCGACGCTGCGGCGGTGTTTTCGCTGTTGGGCGGCAAAGGCCTCAACGAACGGGTCAGCGCCACTCTGGAAATCGAGTCCGGCAGCAACGACCCGATGGCGGTGTTCCTCACCGTTACCCTGATCGGCATGCTCGCCAGCGGCGAAACCGGCCTGCAGTGGAGCCTGTTGGGGCACCTGGTGCGCGAGTTCGGTATCGGCGCCGTGATCGGCCTGGGTGGCGGCTGGCTGATGCTGCAACTGGTCAACCGCATCAACCTCGCCAACGGCCTCTACCCGATCCTGGTGATCAGCGGCGGCCTGGCCGTGTTTGCCCTGACCAACGCCCTGCATGGCAGCGGCTTCCTGGCCGTGTACCTGTGCGGCCTGGTAATCGGCAACCGCCCGATACGCAGTCGCCACGGCATCCTGCATATGCTCGATGGCATGGCCTGGCTGGCGCAGATCGGCATGTTCCTTGTGTTGGGCCTGCTGGTGACGCCCCATGACCTGCTGCCGATCGCCCTTCCCGCCCTGGGCCTGGCCCTGTGGATGATCCTGTTCGCGCGCCCGCTGTCGGTCATGGTCGGGCTGTTGCCGTTCAAGGCTTTCCACGGTCGCGAGAAGGTGTTCATTTCCTGGGTCGGCCTGCGTGGCGCGGTACCGATCATCCTCGCGGTGTTCCCGCTGATGGCCGGTTTGCCTCACGCACAGCTCTATTTCAACCTGGCAT
This sequence comes from Pseudomonas sp. R3-56, assembly GCF_051132075.1. Lineage (NCBI taxonomy): Bacteria > Pseudomonadati > Pseudomonadota > Gammaproteobacteria > Pseudomonadales > Pseudomonadaceae > Pseudomonas > Pseudomonas sp. R3-56. The sequence continues at coordinate 5,640,393 of NZ_CP071657.1, forward strand.
TCTTTATCGTGCTGGTGTCGCTGCTGGTGCAAGGCACGAGCCTGCCGTGGGTCGCCAAGCTTCTGCACGTGACCGTCCCGCCAGAACCTCTGCCGATTTCCCGGGCAGCGCTGGAGGTTCACGTCACCAGCGAGTGGGAGCTGTTCATCTATCGCCTCGGTGCGGAAAAGTGGTGCATCGGCTCGCCGCTTCGGGATCTGAAAATGCCTGACGGAACCCGTATTGCGGCCCTGTTTCGTGGCCAGCAACTGCTCCATCCGTCGGGTAGTACGGTCCTGGAAGTCGGTGATCTGCTGTGTGTAATCGGCCATGAACACGACCTGCCAGCCCTGGGAAAACTGTTCAGCCAGGCGCCGCAACGGGGCCTCGATCTGCGCTTTTTCGGCGACTTCGTACTCGAAGGAGACGCCCAGCTGGCCGCGGTCGCGGCGCTGTACGGGTTGCAACTCGACGGCATCGATCCGGACATGTCCCTGGGCCGCTTCATTGCCCAGAAAGTCGGGGGGGCTCCGGTGGTCGGCGACCAGGTGGAGTGGAACAGTACCCTATGGACGGTCGCGGCCATGGACGGGAACAAGATCGGCAAAGTGGGCGTCAGATTCCCCGAAGGAAGTCGCCCGGGCCCCGGCTTGTTCCTCTAAACTGCTCCCACTCTCACTTGCTTGACCGGTCTTTATGCCTACCCTGCGCTCCTTTTTCGCCATCGCCCTGCTCGGCCTGAGTCTTTCCATCTGCACGGTGCACGCCGCCGAACCGCCTACCAGCGCCTCGGTCCAGGCCAGCCTGGACAAGATCGCCGACCGCAAACTGCCGGAGGCCGACCAGAAAGCCTTGCAGGCCGTGTTGCAGAACACCCTGACCCAGCTCAGCAACAAGGCCGACTACGAACAGAAGCTGCAAGCCCTCAAGCAGCAACTGGCCAACGCCCCCAAGCAGAACATCGAGAACCAGCGCGAGCTGGCGCGGCTCAAGGGCACCAATGTGGTGCCGGTGGCGCAGCGCTACGCTAACCTGCCCATCCCTCAGCTCGAACAGATGCTGACGGAGCGCTCCACCCAGCAGAGCGACCTGCAAAAGGCCCTGGCCGACGCCAACAGCCTGGTGATCACCGCCCAGACCCGCCCCGAGCGCGCCCAGGCGGAAATCTCCGCCAGCCAGACCCGCATCCAGCAGATCAACACCATCCTCAAGGCCGGCCGCGACGCCGGCAAGGCCCTCAGCGCCGAACAGCGCGACCAGCTCAACGCTGAACTGGCGGCCCTCAATGCGCTGATTCCATTGCGCCGCCAGGAGCTGGCCGGCAACAGCCAGCTGCAAGACCTGGGCAACAGCCAGCATGATTTGCTGTCGGAAAAGATCGACCGCATGGAGCGAGAGATCCAGGATTTGCAGAACCTGATCAACCAGAAGCGCCTGGCCCAGTCCCAGGAAACAGTGACCCAGCAATCCATCGAAGCGCAGAAGGCCGGCGGCAGCAGCCTGCTGGCGACCGAAAGTTCGGCCAACCTGAAGCTCTCCGATTACCTGCTCAAGAGCACCGATCGGCTCAACGAGGTCACCCAGCAGAACCTGCAAACCAAGCAGTTGCTCGATAGCGTCACCCAGACCGACGCCGCCCTGGATGAGCAGATCAGCGTGCTCAAGGGCAGCCTGCTGCTCTCCAAGATTCTCTACAAGCAGCGCCAGACCCTGCCACACCTGAAACTGGACCAGAACCTCGCCGACCAGATCGCCGACATCCGCCTGTACCAGTTCGAGGTCAGCCAGCAACGCGAGCTGTTGAACAATCCCGGCGCCTATGTCGACAGCCTGCTGGCGTCCCAGCCGTCGGAGCAGGTCACGCCGCAACTGCGCAAGACGCTGCTGGAGCTGGCCCTGACCCGGGTCGACCTGTTGGAACGGCTGAACCGTGAGTTGAGCGCGGTGCTCAACGAATCCATCACCTTGCAGCTCAACCAGAAGCAGCTGCTCAGTACCGCCCAGAACCTACGGGCAACGCTCGAAGAACAGATGTTCTGGATTCCCAGCAACAAACCGCTGGATTTCGAATGGATGCGTGGCGTGCCGGCCCGCCTGGAGAAGCAGGTCGACTCACTGCCCTGGGCGTCGAGCCTCAGTGAGCTGGCCGACGGCCTGACCCAGCGGCCGCTGCTGTTCCTGCCCCTGGCACTGCTGATCGGTGCGCTGCTGTGGCGACGCAAGAATCTTTATGCGCGCTTGAACAAGGTTCACCAGGATGTCGGCCACTTCAAGCGCGACAGCCAGTGGCACACCCCACAGGCGATCCTGATCAACATTCTGCTGGCGATGCCGGTGGCCCTGGCACTGGCGCTGTGTGGCTATGCCTTGCAGATCGACGCCCGCGGGCAGAACACCAACCTCGGCGCCGCGCTACTGCAGATCGGCCAAGCCTGGCTGGTGTTCTATACCGCCTATCGAATCCTCTCTCCCGGCGGCGTCGCCGAGCTGCATTTCCGCTGGGAAAAACCCCAGGTGGAATTCCTCCAGGCCTGGATCCGTCGACTTGGCCTGGTGGTGCTGGCCCTGGTGGCGGTGGTTGCCGTGGCGGAGTTGCAGCCGTCGGCCCTGGCCGACGACGTACTCGGCATGCCGGTGGTGTTGACCTGCTACGCCTCGATGGCCTGGCTGCTCAGCCGACTGCTGCTCAGCAGCCCGACGCACACTAACGCCTCGCTGTTTCGCAAGGCCGTCGGCGTGCTGTTCACCGCGCTGCCGATCGCCTTGTTCGTCGCTGTCTGCTTCGGCTACTACTACACCGCGCTGAAACTCAGCGATCGCTTGATCAATACCTTGTACCTGCTCATGTTCTGGCTGGTGATCGAAGCCACCTTCGTGCGCGGCCTGTCGGTCGCGGCCCGGCGACTGGCCTATCAGCGCGCCCTGGCCAAGCGCCAGGCGGCCAAGGAGGTCGGCGACGGTGAAACGGTGGTCGAGGAGCCGACCCTGGACATCGAGAAGGTCAACGAACAGTCCCTGCGCCTGATCCGCCTGGCCCTGCTGGGCGGTTTCATGGCCGCGCTGTACTGGGTCTGGTCGGACCTGATCAGCGTGTTCTCCTACCTGGACAACATCACCCTCTACGAATACACCAGCGGCACCGGCGTGAACATGAGCATGGTGCCCATCAGCATCGGCGACATGCTTGGCGCGCTGATCATCATCGGTATCACCTTCGCCCTGGCGCGCAACCTGCCTGGCCTGCTGGAAGTGTTCGTGCTGTCGAAGCTGAACCTGGCCCAGGGCAGCGCCTACGCCACCACCACGCTGCTGTCCTATGTCATCGCCGGCGTCGGTTTTGTCACCACGTTGTCCACACTGGGCGTGAGCTGGGACAAGCTGCAATGGCTGGTGGCCGCGCTGTCGGTGGGCCTGGGCTTCGGCATGCAGGAGATCTTCGCCAACTTCATCTCCGGCATCATGATCCTGTTCGAGCGTCCGGTACGGATCGGCGACACCATCACCATCGGCAACCTGTCGGGCACGGTCAGCAAGATCCGCATTCGCGCGACCACCATCACCGACTTCGATCGCAAGGACATCATCGTCCCGAACAAGACCTTCATCACCGGGCAACTGATCAACTGGTCGCTGACCGACACCGTGACCCGGGTAACCCTGAAACTCGGCGTGGACTACGGCTCGGACCTGGATCGGGTTCGCGAACTGCTGCTCAAGGCTGCCCGCGACAACCCGCGTGTGTTGAAGGAGCCGGAGCCGATCGTGTACTTCCTGAACTTCGGCGAAAGCACCCTGGACCACGAGCTGCGCATGCACGTGCGCGACCTCGGCGACCGCAACCCGGTGCTGGACGAGATCAACCGGTTCATCAACCGGGAATTCAAGAAGGAACATATCAACATCTCGTTCCGTCAGATGGAGATCTATCTGAAGAACCTGCAAGGCCAGGAATACAAACTGGTGCCCGCCGAGCCCGACCACAAGACCCTCGGGCCTGTGCCCTCGACCGTAGCCAGCATCAAGCCCGTTCCCGAGCCACCGCAACAGACACTCGACTGATCGCGGGATGCCTGCGGGCGCCCCGTCGGAGATGGCCATGAAAACACTGGAAACGCTGACTTTCGATAACCGCTTCGCCCGCCTGGGCGACGGTTTCTCGGCCCACGTGCTGCCGGAGCCCATCGACAATCCGCGCCTGGTGGTTGCCAGCCCGGCCGCGATGGCGCTGCTTGACCTGGATCCGGCCGAAGCACAGACGCCACTGTTTGCCGAAATTTTCGGCGGCCACAAACTCTGGGCCGAAACCGAGCCTCGGGCCATGGTGTATTCCGGGCATCAGTTCGGCCACTACAACCCGCAATTGGGCGATGGCCGCGGGTTGCTGCTGGGCGAGGTGTACAACGAGGCCGGCGAGCATTGGGACCTGCACCTCAAGGGCGCCGGCCAGACACCGTTTTCGCGGATGGGCGATGGCCGGGCGGTACTGCGCTCCTCGATCCGCGAATTCCTCGCCTCCGAGGCTCTGCACGCCTTGGGCATCCCGACCACGCGCGCGCTGTGTGTGATCGGCTCCGACACCCCGGTATGGCGCGAAAAGCAGGAACGCGCCGCCATGGTGCTGCGCCTGGCGCCGAGCCATGTGCGCTTCGGGCATTTCGAATACTTCTACTACACCAAGAAACCGGAGTTGCACGCGGCCCTGGCCGAGCACGTGCTGAACCTGCATTTCCCTGAATGCCGGGAGCAGCCGGAACCATACCTGGCGATGTATCGGGAGGTTGTCGAACGCAACGCCGAGTTGATTGCCAAATGGCAGGCCTACGGCTTCTGTCACGGGGTGATGAATACCGACAACATGTCGATATTGGGTATCACCTTCGACTTCGGCCCTTTCGCCTTCCTCGATGACTTCGACGCCAACTTCATCTGCAACCACTCCGATGACCAGGGCCGCTATTCATTCAGCAACCAGGTGCCTATCGGCCAGTGGAACCTCAGCGCCCTGGCCCAGGCCCTGACCCCCTTCATCAGCGTCGACGCCCTGCGCGAGACCCTGGGTCTGTATCTGCCGCTGTACCAGGCCCACTACCTGGACCTGATGCGCCGCCGCCTCGGCCTGACCCGCGCCGAGGACGATGACCAGAAACTGGTGGAGCGCCTGCTGCAACTGATGCAAAACAGCGGCGTCGACTACAGCCTGTTTTTCCGTCGCCTGGGCGAACAGGCGCCCGAACAGGCCGTCGCTCGCTTGCGCGATGACTTTGTCGATCTCAAGGGTTTCGATGCCTGGGGCGAGCTTTACCTCGCTCGGGTCAATCGCGAGGGCGTTGTCGATCAAGCCCAGCGCAGAGCCCGCATGCACGCGGTCAATCCGTTGTATGTATTACGCAACTATCTGGCGCAGAAAGCCATCGACGCCGCCGAATCAGGCGACTACGAAGAAGTCCGCCGCCTCCACGGCGTACTGTCCCGTCCGTTCGAAGAACAACCGGGCATGGACAGCTACGCCGAAAGGCCGCCGGAATGGGGCAAGCACCTGGAGATCAGCTGCTCGTCGTAACGACCTGCCAGACACATGGCCCCGTGGCGAGGGAGCTTGCTCCCGCTGGGCTGCGAAGCAGTCCTGAAAGACCGACGCAGTCGTCCAGGTAAACCACGACGGCTACGCCGCCGAGCGGGAGCAAGCTCCCTCGCCACGGCTTCAGATTGTCAGGGAGAGAGAGTATTCGCGAGCAGGCTCGCTCCCACATTGGGAGCGATGTGATCGCGATATAGACCACAACACCAAACTCCTGTGGGAGCGAGCCTGCTCGCGATGGCGATCTTCAATCAACCGCCCACCTCCGGGCTACCCGCTCACCCCGCCTTATCGTTCCCCTGCTCAGGCGTCTCGATTCCCGATTCCGCTTCTTCCGCCGCCGGTTCCGCCGGTTTTTTTTCGTCGGGATACCCCGGCATGCCGTGGGCGTCTTCCGGGGTGAGCTCGTCACGATCATGGCGGTCATCGGTCGCATAGGCCGTGGCGGCGTTCGGGTCTTCGTCGCGGCCGGCGGTGCCAAGCACGAAGCCGTCGTCGTTGGGGTTGTCCAGCGTCTGGGGAAGGGTTGGGTCTTGAGGATTGCTCATAGGACCTCCGGGTTCGCAAAAGTACGTTGTGGTGTTTTGAGGGTCTGGCGGGCTGGGGGTGCGGCTAATCTGATGAATGGCGCAGCGCATCGTTCTTAAAATAGAACGCTAAGGCTGATTTTTGCAGTCTGGCGCGACAAAGGTGTCGGTTTTAATCTTTACCCATCGAAACGCAACACGGATTGAAGCCGGCGCTTCGGCCAGATGGATCACCGATTTACCGAGATCAAAAACCCTTACCCACGCCGAACGATCGGCAGCCAAAACTTAGAGGACTACGCCATGACTACTTCCTACAACCGTCTCGACAAAGATAACGCCGCCGTTCTGCTGGTGGACCACCAGGCTGGCCTGCTGTCGCTGGTGCGCGACATCGACCCGGACCGTTTCAAGAACAACGTGCTGGCCCTGGCTGACCTGGCCAAGTACTTCCAACTGCCGACCATCCTCACCACCAGCTTCGAAACCGGCCCCAACGGCCCGCTGATGCCAGAACTCAAGACGCTGTTCCCGGACGCTCCCTACATTGCTCGTCCTGGCCAGATCAACGCCTGGGACAACGAAGATTTCGTCAAGGCGATCAAGGCCACCGGCAAGAAGCAATTGATCATCGCCGGTGTCGTGACTGAAGTCTGCGTGGCCTTCCCGGCCCTGTCGGCCCTGGCCGAAGGTTTCGAGGTGTTCGTGGTGACCGATGCGTCCGGTACGTTCAACGAACTGACCCGCCAATCGGCGTGGGACCGCATGTCCTCCTCGGGCGCGCAATTGATGACGTGGTTCGGCCTGGCCTGCGAACTGCACCGCGACTGGCGCAACGATGTGGAAGGTCTGGCGACCCTGTTCTCCAACCACATCCCGGACTATCGCAACCTGATGACCAGCTACAACACGCTGACCAACGCGAAGTAACGGCCACACCGATATACCCTGTGGGAGCGAGCCTGCTCGCGAAAACGGTCCGACAGTCGATTATTCTTGACTGATCCTCCGCCTTCGCGAGCAGGCTCGCTCCCACAGGTTTTTTTGTGATTTGCGTATAGTGTTGTGCCAACAATTTTCAGGAGACCGACCCGATGCTGATCCCCTGCCCTCATTGCAACGGCCTCAATCGCATCCCCGCCGAACGCCTGGGCGACCAGCCCAAGTGCGGACGTTGCAAGGCCCAGGTGTTATTGAGCGAACCGTTCGAACTCAAGCAAGGCGACTACGCCAGCCAGATCAAGGGCGACCTGCCGCTGTTGGTGGATGTCTGGGCAGACTGGTGCGGTCCGTGCAAGTCCTTCGCGCCGGTCTTCGAACAGGCCGCCGCGCAGCTGGCGGGTAAATGCCGACTGGCCAAGCTCGACAGCGAGGCCAATCAACAACTGTCGGCCCAGCTGGGGATTCGCTCGATTCCCAGCCTGATTCTGTTCAAGGATGGCCGGGAGGTTGCCCGGCAGAGCGGGGCGTTTCCTTTGCCGCAGCTGATGAATTGGTTGCGCGGCCAGGGGATCTGAAGCCGTTCGATATTGTGGGAGCGGGCTTGCTCGCGAAGGCGGTGTGCCAGTCGACACTTATGTGTCTGATACACCGTCTTCGCGAGCAAGCCCGCTCCCACATTGGTTTTGCACAAACCGCAGTCAGGCGTTTTCCAGCAGATTATGCAACTCCACAAACTGCTGGGTCAGCTTATGCCGCGGGTCCAGGTGGATCAGCGGCAGGCTCGCCTGATGCGACTCACGCATGCGCACCGAACTGCTCAGGTACACCGGTAACACCGGCAGGCCTTCGGCAATCAATTCGTCGAGGATCTGCTGCGGCAGGCTGGCGCGAGCCTGGAACTGGTTGACGACGATGCCTTCGACTTCCAGACCTTCGTTATGGTCGTCCTTCAGCTCTTCGATTTCCGCCATCAGGCCATACAGCGCCTGGCGGGAGAAGCTGTCGCAATCGAAAGGGATGAGTACCCGATCTGCCGCGATCAGCGCGGAAACCGCATAAAAGTTCAGGGCTGGCGGAGTATCCAGGTAGATCCGGTCGTAGTCCTCGTCGAGCTCTTCGAGCAGCTTGCGCAGCTTGTTGATCTTGTGTTTCGCCTCAAGCTTGGGCTGCAGATCCGTCAATTCCGCCGTGGCGGTGATGACGTGCAGGTTGTCAAACGGCGTCTCGTAGATATCGACCTTGTTCTTCTTCGAGAAGGGCCCCGACGACAAAGTCTGCTTGAAGAAGTCGGCGATCCCCATGGGAATGTCATCGCCGGTCAGGCCAGTCAGGTATTGAGTGGAGTTGGCCTGGGCATCCAGGTCCACCAACAGCGTGCGATAACCCTCGCTGGCGCTGACCGCCGCCAGATTGCAGGCGATGCTGGACTTGCCCACGCCACCTTTCTGATTGAACACCACACGCCGCATGACAAAACCTCCGTGTATCAAAGATTCCCGAGTGTAGTAGGCCAAGGCGCCGCTTCGCTACCTCGGTCATGGACGGATTACAGTGCCGGTGGCTTTTTCGCGGAACCGAGCGTCAATTTGCCCATCAAGTGGCTGAAGCGTCCGACAGACAGCGTCGTTACAAGCGCGATAATGGCCATGCCCGAGCAGGGCCTGACCAGCCGACGGATTTCTCTGGACAAAATGTAACCAGCATTTGCTACAAGCCAACCGCACCGGGATAATGCGCGCCACTTGGGTCGCAAGGCCATGCAGGGTTGGACGCGGGTCAAGCCACTGAACCGTGACAAGAAAAAGCCCGCAGGGGTGGGATGAGTCTGTGATCAATTTCAACATCGCCCAATGGCGCGCATGGGCCCCTGGGCTCGAAAGCGTGGACGATTGGCAGGCATGGAGCCGACAACCGGTCGTGCCGCCCATCAGCGATGCGGCCCCTGACGTGTCCTTCCTGCCCGCCATGCAGCGCCGCCGACTCAGCCGCCTGGCGCGCATGGCGTTCAGCGTCGCCTGGCCACTGGCCGAAGGTCGGCCGGACCTGCCGTTGGTCTTTATTTCCCGTCACGGCGAAACCCCGCGCACATTTGAGATTCTCAAGGACCTGGCAGCCGATCAGCCCTTGTCGCCGACACAGTTCAGCCTGTCGGTGCATAACGCCGTCATCGGCCTGTGGTCGATCATGCGCGGCGAAACCAGCGAGATGACCGCCCTCGCCGCTACCGGCGACGGCCTGGAGCACGGCATGCTGGAGGCCGCCGCACTGCTGAACGAGGGTGCGCCGGCGGTACTGCTGGTGATCACTGAAGAGCAACCACCGCAGGTGTACGCGCCGTGGGTCAACGACGTGCCGTTTCCCTACGCGCTGGGGCTCCTGCTGACTTCGGGCGATGACTGGCAACTTGAATTATCCAGCCCGCCGGCACCGATGCTCGGCAGCGACTGGCCCCATGCCCTGGATCTGCTGCGTAAGCTGCTGGAAAACGACACCACCTGCCAACATGCCTGGAAGAATCGTCTATGGACCTGGCAACGCAACCGGTGACCGGTAAACATCGCGACGCCTACTATTGGCGCCTGCTCGCGACCGCTGCAAGCTTCGCCCTCTTCGGGCTGGGCGGGCTGTGCCTGCGATTGGTGGTGTTCCCGTTGCTCAGTGCGTTACCCGGCGATCCCACGGCCCATCGGCAACGGGCGCGCCGCACGGTTGGACGTCTGTTCTGGTTCTTCATCCAGTTCATGGCCCGTACCGGCGTGCTCACCTATCGAATCGACGGCGCGGAGAAACTCGGCCGGCCCGGGCAGATGATCATCGCCAACCACCCTTCGCTGATCGACGTGGTGTTCCTGATCGGGCTGGTGCGCGACGCCAACTGCGTGGTCAAGCAGAGTCTCTGGACCAACCCCTTTACCCGTGGCCCGCTGCGCTCGACGCAATACATCAGCAACGACGGCAGCATGGACATGCTCGATGCTGCCAGTGACGCGCTGCAGGACGGCCAGTGCCTGATCGTCTTTCCCGAAGGTACGCGCACCCAGCCAGGCCAGGCCCCGGCCTTTCATCGCGGGGCCGCGGCCATCGCCCTGCGGGGCGCGAAGATCCTCACACCCGTGACGATCAAGGTCAGCCCCACCACCCTGACCAAGGCCGAACCCTGGTATCGCATCCCCCAGCGGCGCGTTCACTTCAGTTTTCGCGTAGGGGCCGATATAGACCCACAGGCCTTCACCGCGCTCGGCCCCCCGCCGCAGGCTTCGCGCCGGCTCAACGATTTTCTGCATCACTATTACATCAAGGAGCTCGCCGAAGATGAGCGATCTGCACCGTGACATCAAACAGCTGATCATCGACGCCCTTGGCCTGGAAGACATCGCCGTCGAGGACATCGGCGACGACCAGACCCTGTTCGGCGAAGGCCTGGGCCTGGATTCGGTGGATGCCCTGGAGCTCGGCCTGGCGATTCAGAAGCAGTACGGCATCAAGATCGACGCCGACGCCAAGGACACCCGTAACCATTTCAGCAATGTGGCAAGCCTTGCGGCCTTCGTCACTGCAAAACGCCCCTGAGACCGGACCATGCAAACTCGCGACGACATTTTCAACATTCTGCGTGCTGCCCTGGTCGAGCTCTTCGAGCTGGAGCCCGATCGCGTGACGCTGGAAGCCAACCTGTACCAGGATCTGGAAATCGACAGCATCGATGCGGTCGACCTTATCGACCACATCAAGCGCCAGACCGGCAAGAAGATTGCCGCCGAAGAATTCAAATCGGTGCGCACCGTCAACGACGTGGTCGAGGCGGTCTATCGACTGGTCCAACCGGCCGCATGAGCCGGCTGATTGGCCTCGGCCTGCTGCTGGCGGGCCTGCTGTACCCCTTCGCGGTGTATTTCGGCATGGAGCACTTTGCTCCATGGCAGTTCGGGCTGTTATTGGGTGGCCTGTGGCTGGCCCGGGCGTTGCTCGGCAAAGGCAACCCCGGCAATCGCTGGATGGCGGCCTCGGCGATTACCTTTTGTGTATTGCTCGCGGTGTTCGACAGCCCGCTCCTGCTGCGCTGGTATCCGGTGCTGATCAGCGCGTTCATGCTCGGGCTGTTCACCCTGAGCCTGAAATATGGCCCGCCGATGGTTGAGCGCCTGGCCCGCCTGCGGGAGCCGCAGTTGCCCGCCAGCGCGGTGGCCTATACCCGCCGGGTGACAGTGGCCTGGAGTGTGTTTTTCCTGTGTAACGGTGTGCTCGCTGCGGTCCTGACGCTTTGGGCGCCGCTGAGCTGGTGGATGTTGTACACCGGCCTGATTTCCTACGGACTGATGGGCCTGATGTTTGCCATTGAATGGCTCATACGACAACGGGTAAGAGGCCGCCCATGAATTGGATAACACTTGAGCAGATGCTGCTCGAGGCCCAGCCGGACCGCGTTGTTGCAGTCGCCCCGGCATTAAACCACTCGCAACTGCGCGACGACGCACTGTGCCTGGCTGCGGGCCTGCAAGCCCGGGGCATCCGGCGCGTGGCCGTGCATTTCGAAGATGCCGCCGACCTCGCAGTGGCCCTGCTCGGCGCCTGGCGCGCCGGGGCGCATGTGCTGCTGCCCGCCGACCTGCAAGCGCAAACCCGCCAGCGCTGGTCGGCCGACGTCGACCTGTGGCTGACCGACCTGCCAGCAGACATCCGGGCCGACGAGATCCGCCAGGCGCCGCTGGAAGCCGCCGAACTGGACCTCGATCAGTGCTGGTTGACCCTGTGCACCTCCGGCTCCAGTGGCGAGCCCAAGCGCATCGAGAAAACCCTGCGCCAGCTGAGCAATGAAGTCCAGGCGCTGGAGCAATTGTGGGGCGCCGACCTCGGTCCGCAGGCCTGCATGATCGGCAGCGTCGCCACCCAGCATATCTACGGTCTGCTGTTCCGGGTGCTGTGGCCGTTATGCGCCGGACGCACCTTTGTGCGCCGGCAGTTGGCTTTCCCGGAAGACCTTCAGCGCGCCAGTCGCGAGCATCCGGCATTTGCTTGGGTCGCCAGCCCCGCGCTGCTCAAGCGCATGGGCGATAATCTCGATTGGCCGGCCTTGAGCAGCGTCCGCCGGGTGTTCTCCTCCGGCGGCGCACTGCCGGCCGAAGCAGCCCGCAGCCTTCAGCAACGCCTGGGACAATGGCCAACGGAAGTGTTCGGCAGCTCGGAAACCGGCGGTATCGCCTGGCGTCAGGGCGGCGACCTCTGGCAACCCTTTGCCGGCGTTGAACTGGGCCAGGACAGTGACGGCGCCCTGCTGATTGCTTCGCCTTATCTCCCAAGCGGCCATGTCGAGCACACCGCCGACGCGGCGCGTATCACTGAGGACGGGCGCTTCGAATTGCTCGGCCGCCTGGATCGCATCGTCAAGCTTGAAGAAAAACGTATCTCTTTGCCAATGCTGGAGCAGGCGCTGACGGCCCACTACTGGGTCAGCGAAGCACGGCTGGGGGTGGTCCAGGAAAATCGTGCTTCTCTCGGCGCACTGCTGGTGCTCAGCGAAACCGGCCTGCATGCCTTGCGCAACCTGGGCCGACGAGCCATGACCGAGGCCCTGCGCCAGCACCTGAGCGGACATTGCGAAACCCTGGCCCTGCCGCGACGCTGGCGCTGGCTACGGCAACTGCCGTTCAACGCCCAGGGCAAACTGGCCCAGGCCGAGGTCGAAGCTTTGCTGATGGCGCCACGGCCGAAGGCGCCTGAAGTGCTCGACCAAGGCGAGACCGACGGCGAATGGAACCTGCGTCTGGCCGTGCCTCCAGACCTGGCGTACTTCAGCGGTCACTTTCCCACCGCGCCGGTCCTGCCTGGCGTTGTGCAAGTGGACTGGGCCTTGAACCTGGGCCGCCAACTGATGGAGTTGCCGCCACGGTTCGTCGGCATGGAAGTGCTGAAATTCCAGCAACTGGTGCGCCCCGGCGATGAAATCCAGCTACACCTGCGCTTCGATCGCGAGCGCGGCAAGTTGTATTTCACCTATCGCAATGACACCGCGGCGTGCTCCAGTGGGCGGATTGTGTTGGGGCCAACCAATGATTAATCCACATGGACGCTGCGTTCTTTTGTGGCGAGGGGATTTATCCCCGCTGGGTTGCGCAGCAACCCCAAATTCGGTGCTCCGACACAGACTCATGGCGAGCGCTTCGCACTCGAACGGGGATAAATCCCCTCGCCACAACAGCCCCTTGAAGAGCGGCGAATATGCATAACCCCTGCGCCGTCATCCCGGTCTACAACCACGAAACAGCCATCGCGACGGTGGTCCAGACGTTGCTTGGCAACGGTTTGCCCTGCGTGCTGGTGGACGATGCCAGCAGCCCGGCCTGCGCGGCTGTGCTGGAGCAACTGGCCGGGCATGAGCGAGTTCACCTGGTCCGGCTGGCAGTGAACCAGGGTAAAGGCGGCGCGGTGATGACCGGCCTGCGGGAGGCTTCGCGCCTGGGCTTCAGCCACGCCTTGCAGGTCGACGCCGATGGGCAACACGACCTTGGTGACGTGCGCACCTTCATCGAGCAATCCCGCGCCCACCCGGACGCGCTGATCTGCGGTTATCCGCTGTACGACGCCAGCGTGCCGAAGGGCCGTCTGTACGCACGCTACCTGACTCACGTGATGGTCTGGATCAACAGCCTGTCCCTGCAGATCCGCGATTCGATGTGCGGCTTCCGCGTCTATCCGCTGGCCCCCACCCTGGCACTGATCGACTCGGCGAACATCGGCAAGCGCATGGACTTCGATTCGGACATCCTGGTGCGCCTGTCCTGGCGCAACCAGCCAATGCACTGGTTGCGCACCCGCGTGCATTACCCTTTGGACGGGGTTTCGCACTTTCGCCTGTTCCACGACAACGTACTGATTTCACGCATGCACACTCGGTTGTTCTTCGGCATGCTGGTGCGCTTGCCGGCGATTCTCTGGCGGCGGTGGCGAGCATGAGCACAGACAAACAGCACTGGGCGGACCGCCAGGAGCGCGGCAGTTTCTGGCTGATGAAACTCACCGCGTTGGCTGCCAAGGTTCTTGGCCGAAGGCTTCTCACGCCGGTGCTGTACGGCATCGTCCTGTATTTCTTCGTTTTCGGCCGCAGCGCCCGGCAAGCGGCGTGGCAGTACCAGCAGCGGCTCGCCGACTGGAGCCGTCAGCCCGAGTTGCGCCCGACGCACCGGCGAGTGTTCGGACAGTTCATGGCCTTTGCCGACTCGCTGCTGGACAAACTCGACGTCTGGAACGGCAAACTGAGCATCGACCAGATCGAAATCGTCGACCCGGCGCTGCTGCGCAATCACCTGCGCGACAGCCGTGGGCAAATGCTGGTGGGAGCGCATCTGGGCAATCTGGAAATGTGCCGGGCCCTGGCCGAACTGGGCGAGAAAGTCACCATGAACGTGCTGGTGCACACCAAGCACGCCGAGCAGTTCAATCGCTTGCTCGGCGAGGCCGGCGCCACGCACCTGCGGTTGATTCAGGTCAGCGAGCTGGACCCGCTGATCATGCTGCAACTGAGCGAACGCCTGAAGCGCGGCGAATGGTTGGCGATCGCCGGCGACCGCGTGCCGCTGCATGGCGGGCGCAGCGTGACGGTGGATTTCATGGGGCACCCGGCCGCCTTCCCGCAAGGGCCCTGGCTGCTGGCCGGCCTGTTGAAATGCCCGGTCAACCTGCTGATGTGCCTCAAGCACGAGGGACGTTATCGCGTCACCCTCGAACCGTTCGCCGATGCCGTGGTTTGGAAACGCAACGAGCGCGAACAGGTGATCGCCCATTGGGCCGGCCTGTACGCCGGCCGCCTGGCGCAGTATTGCCTCCAGGCGCCACAACAGTGGTTCAACTTTTACCCTTTCTGGAAGACCGATGACCAAGCCCATTCCTGAGCCGGTAACTTTCGGCGAACACGCCTTGCGCATCGAAGACGTGCTGGCCCTGGCCAACCGTCAGGCGCCGACGCAATTGCAGGCGGACCCGGCGTTCCGCCAGCGCATTGCCAAGGGTGCGCAATTCCTCGACTCGTTGCTGGACAAGGAAGGCGTCATCTATGGCGTGACCACCGGCTACGGCGACTCTTGCGTGGTGGCCGTGCCGTTGCACCATGTCGAAGCCTTGCCGCGGCACTTGTATACCTTCCACGGCTGCGGGCTGGGCAAGCTCCTCGATGCCCAGGCTACCCGCGCCGTGCTGGCCGCGCGATTGCAGTCGCTGTGCCACGGCGTGTCAGGGGTGCGAATGGAACTGCTGGAACGGCTCCAGGCCTTCCTCGAACACGACATCCTGCCGTTGATTCCGGAAGAAGGCTCGGTGGGCGCCAGTGGCGACCTGACGCCGCTGTCCTACGTCGCCGCCACGCTGTCTGGTGAACGGGAGGTCATATTCCGTGGCGAGCGCCGGCTGGCCGCCGACGTGCACCGCGAACTGGGCTGGACGCCGCTGGTGCTGCGCCCCAAGGAAGCCCTGGCGCTGATGAACGGCACCGCAGTGATGACCGGCCTGGCCTGCCTGGCCTTCGCCCGCGCCGATTACCTCTTGCAACTGGCGACCCGGATCACCGCGCTGAATGTCGTCGCCCTGCAAGGCAACCCGGAGCACTTCGACGAGCGCCTGTTCGCCGCCAAGCCACACCCGGGCCAGATGCAGGTCGCCGCGTGGCTGCGCAAGGACCTGGCCATCGACGCGCCGACCGCGCCGCTGCATCGCCTGCAGGATCGCTACTCCCTGCGCTGCGCCCCTCACGTACTAGGGGTGTTGGCGGACAGCCTGGGCTGGCTGCGTTCGTTCATCGAAACCGAGCTCAACAGCGCCAACGACAACCCGATCATCGACGCCGAAGCCGAGCGTGTGCTGCATGGCGGGCATTTCTACGGCGGGCACATCGCCTTTGCCATGGACAGTCTGAAAAACCTGGTGGCCAACGTCGCCGACCTGCTCGACCGCCAGCTCGCACTGTTGGTGGACGAGCGCTACAACCATGGCCTGCCGAGCAACCTATCCGGCGCCAGCGCCGAGCGGGCGATGCTCAACCATGGCTTCAAGGCCGTGCAGATCGGCACTAGCGCCTGGACCGCCGAAGCCTTGAAGAACACCATGCCGGCCAGCGTGTTCTCGCGCTCCACCGAATGCCACAACCAGGACAAGGTCAGCATGGGCACCATCGCCGCCCGGGACGCGATCCGTGTGCTGGAGCTGACCGAACAGGTGGCCGCCGCGACCTTGCTGGCGGCCAACCAGGGCGTGTGGCTGCGCAGCCGTGTCGACGACGCGCGACCGTTGCCGCCAGCGCTGGCCGCCATGCACCGGCAACTGGCCGAAGACTTCCCGCCGGTCATCGAAGATCGCGCCCTGGAAGGCGAATTGCGCTTGTGCCTGCAACGCATCGCCGAGCAACACTGGAGGCTGCATGCGTAGCCAGGGCGTTCTGCACGTTGACACCCGGATCGTGGTGCCGTTTTTCGACGTTGACTCGATGAACGTGGTCTGGCACGGCCACTACGTCAAATATCTCGAAGTGGCCCGCTGCGCCTTGCTCGACCTGATCGGCCACAACTACAACGACATGCTCGAGTCCGGCCATGCCTGGCCGATCATCGACTTGCAGTTACGCTATGTGCGCAGCGCGGTGTTCGGCCAGACCCTGACCGTGCGCGCCAGCCTGGTGGAGTGGGAAAACCGGCTGAAGATCAATTACCTGATCAGCGACGCCGCCACCGGCGAACGCCTGACCCGGGCAAGTTCGGTGCAGGTGGCCGTGGACATGGCCAGCCGTGAAATGCTGCTGGCCTCGCCTCGGGTATTTGTCGAAGCCGTCGAGAGGAAACTGTCATGAAACGCCTGTTCATCTGGCTGCTGCTGTGTGGCTTGGCGCCGCTGGCCCAGGCGTTCGACCTGCAGCAATTGAGCGAGCAACTGGCCCGCCCGGAGGTGATCCACGGCCAGTTCATCCAGGAAAAACATCTGCGCGCCCTGCCCCAGCCGCTGATCAGCAAGGGCCGTTTCGTGCTGGCGAAAAACCACGGCCTGCTGTGGCTGCTGCAAACGCCGCTGCAACAGGACTACCGGATCACGGCCAAAGGTATCGCCCGGCGCGATGGCAACGCCTGGCAGATGCTGCCGAACAAGAGCGCCGGCGCCGAGCAGAACCGCCTGTTCCTGGCGGTGTTGCAGGGCGACAGCAGCGGCTTGCAGCGGGATTTCGAGCTGAGCCTGTCGGGCCAGCCGCAGCAGTGGAAACTCACCCTGACCCCACGCTCGGTGCTGCTCAAACAAGTCTTCAAGCAGATCAATATCGACGGCGGCGAACTGGTCCAGCGCATCGAACTGCTGGAAACCCAGGGCGACAGCACCGTACTGCGGATGCAGGACGCTACCGGCGCGCAACCCTTGAGCGAAGCGGAGCAACATGACTTTGCCGAGTGAACGCAGGCTACCGAGGCTGTTCCTGATCCTGCTGCTGGCGGTGCTCGCGCTCGCCGGTTGGCAATGGCGCAACGGTGCGCCGCTGTCGGCCAACCTCATGGAACTGGTCCCGGGCACGTCCCCGGACGCCTTGGAACTTGTCGCTGAACAGCGCATGCAGGAACCGCTCAATCGCGAGATCCTGGTGCTGGTCGGCCACGCCGATCGCCAGCAGGCCATCGCCCTGGCGCAAGCCCTCGGCGAGCAATGGCAGGCCAGCGGGCTGTTCGACAAGGTCCAATGGACGCTCCAGGCCGACTTGCCGGCGCTTCGTTCGCAGTTGCTGGATGGCCGCTTGGCGATGCTCTCGGCGATCGACCGGCAACAGTTGATCGAGCAGCCCCAGGCGTTTATCCAGCAGCGGGTACAGGCCCTGTTCGACCCGTTCAGCGGCTTCAGCCTGGTGCCCAGCCAGGACGACTGGCTCGGCCTGACCGGGCGCATCCAGAATAGCCAGCCACAACGCGGCGCGATACAACTGGACATGGGCAGCGGCGCGCTGGTCGCCGAAGCCGATGGCAAGCATTGGGTAATGCTGCGGGCGCGTACCCAGGGTAACGCCTTCGACATGCACCTGCCGCTGCAAGTCGCCGAGCTGCTGCAACGCAGCCGTGATCGCGCCAGCCAGGCCCAGGGCCAATTGCTGGCGGCCAGCGGCCTGTTGTATGCCGCCAGTAGCCAGCGACAGGCTTCGCGCGAGATCACCTGGGTCGGCGGCGGCGCGACGGTCGGCATCCTGGTGCTGCTATTGCTGGCGTTCCGACGCTTTGCCGTGTGGCTGGCGTTCGTGCCGGTGCTGGTCGGCATATTGTTCGGCGCGGTGGCGTGCGTGGCGCTGTTCGGGCGCATGCATGTGATGACCCTGGTCCTGGGTTCGAGCCTGATCGGCGTGGCGGTGGATTACCCGCTGCACTACCTGTCCAAAAGCTGGAGCCTCAAGCCGTGGCGCAGCTGGCCGGCCCTGCGCTTGACCCTGCCGGGCCTGAGCCTGAGCCTGGCAACCACTTGCATCGGCTATCTGGCGCTGGCCTGGACGCCCTTCCCGGCCCTGACCCAGATTGCCATCTTCTCTGCCGCCGGCCTGGTCGGCGCCTATCTGTCGGCGGTCTGCCTGTTGCCGGCCCTGCTCAAGCACGCCGACCTGCGCCCAGCGCAATGGCCGCTACGCCTCTGCGATAACCTGCTCAGGTGTCGCGAAGTGCTGCTGGCGCGGGTGCGCACGCCGATTCTGCTGGCCTTGTTGCTGGCCTTCTGTGGTGGCGGCCTCTGGCAACTGGCCAGCAAGAACGACATCCGCCAGTGGATCGGCACGCCCCAGCACCTGACCGACGAAGCCCGCGATGTCGCGCGCATCACCGGTTTCCAGCCGACCAGCCAGTTCTTCCTGATCCGTGCCGATGATCAAGCGCAGTTGCTCGAACGCCAGACCGCCCTCAACGAGCGGCTCGACCAGTTGATCGGCCTGGAAAAACTCCAGGGCTACCTGTCCCTCAATCAACTGGTCAGCCCACCCGCCGAACAGGAAAAACTCCGCGCGGCCCTGGCGCGGTTGCCGGCGTTCTGGCAACCGCTGCTGGACTTGGGCGTGCCGCTCGCCGCGCTGCAAGCGGAGTTGAAGCAGTTGCAGGCCTTGCCAACCGCCGACATCGATGCCGCATTGAGCGGGCCGCTGGCCGAACCCTACCGCATGCTCTGGCTCGGTCCGACGGGCCAAGGCGTGGCGGCGGTGGTCAGCCTGCAAGGCTTGAACGATGCCGCGTTGCTCCGCGTGCAGGCGGTGGATCTGCCCGGCGTGCAATTGGTGGATCGCCTCGGCGACCTCAACCGCGTCTTCGCCGCCACGCAGGTCAGCGCCGCCGAACTGAAACTGGCCTCCTGCGTGCTGATCGTGCTGGTGCTGATCTGGCCGTTCGGCGTCGGCGGGGCCCTACGCGTCGTCGCCCTGCCGCTCCTGGCCGCGCTGTGCAGCCTGGCGAGCCTCGGCTGGCTGGGGCAACCGTTGACGCTGTTCAGTCTGTTCGGCCTGTTACTGGTGACGGCCATCGGGGTCGACTACGCCATCCTCATGCGAGAACAGATCGGTGGGGCCGCCGTGAGCCTGCTGGGCACGCTGCTGGCGGCGACCACCACCTGGCTGTCGTTCGGCCTGCTGGCGTTGTCCAGCACGCCGGCCGTGAGCAACTTCGGTCTCGCGGTGAGCCTGGGGCTGGCGTTCAGCTTCATGCTGGCGCCGTGGGCCGGGCAGCAGGCCCATGCGAATGCCGCTACGGAGCCGATGCAATGATGACCCTGCTGTTCTGGTTGATGGCCCTGGCGCTGTTTGCCGTGGCGACGATTGTCGGGCGGCGCTGCGGGCTGATCCCGATTGTCAGCCAGTTGCTGCTGGCGACGTTCGGCCTGCCCTTGCTGATGTATTTCTGGATCGAACCGGGCTGGCACCTCAGCGGTGCGCAACTGGTCTCGCCGGTGTGGTTGAAGAACCTCTACAGCCTGGCGTTCGCCCTCTTGCTCGGGCATATCCTCAGCGATGTGATCGACCTGCGCCTCGACCGCCAGAGCGTTAAGATCGCCCTGCCGAGCTTTGGCGTGCCGTTTGCCTGCGGCCTGGCGACCGCGTTCTGGCTGCTGCCGCCGCAACCGTGGATCAGCTCGCTGGCGGTGGGGCTGCTGTTCGCGATCACGGCGATACCCGTGCTGTATCTGTACCTGCGCCACATCGCCTACCCGCCCGACGCGACCCGCCGCCTGGTGCAGACGGCGATCCTGATCGACCTGATCTGCTGGAGCCTGTTCGCCCTCGCCCAGGGCAGCCTGCACCTGGCCAGTCTGCTGCTGCCGCTGGCCGCCGCCGGCGTGCCGTTGCTGCTGCGACTGGCAGGCCTGCGCCAACCCTTGCTGCACAGTGGCCTGTTCTTTGCCCTGCTGGTGGTGGCCGAGCATTACCGGCTCAACGCGCTGATCACCGGCATCGGCTATCTGCTGTGCATGGCGGCGCTCAAAGTGCCGCTGGTATTGCCGCTCGACGCGGAGTGGATGCACAGGTTGCAGACCTACCTGGCCATCCCCTTGATCCTGACGTTCGGCATTGTCCAGATCAATGTGCACAGCGCCCTGGCCAGCCTCGGCTGGGTCCAGCTGGCGGCGTTGCTGCTGTTGCCGATTGCCAGCAAACTGCTGGGCAACTGGCTGGGGCTGGGTTGGGCCGGAGCCTCGTTCGTCGGTGCCAGCCGCTTTCGGGAAAGCATCCTGCTGAATATTCGCGGCTTGAGTGAAATCGTCTTTCTCAATCTGCTGCTGCAACAACAACTCATCAGCCCAGCGCTGTATTTCGCGCTGATGCTGATGGGGTTGTTCGCCACATTGCTGCCGGCCCTGGCCGGCTTTCACCGTATTCCCTCGATTGCCGTCCCGGCGAGGAGCCCCAGTGCCAACAGTTGAAATGGAACGTCGACAGGTCGTCATCATCGGCGCAGGCCCTTCCGGCGCCATCGCCGCCGCACTGCTCAAGCGCAAGGGCCACGATGTGCTGGTCATCGAGCGCCAGCATTTCCCACGGTTCTCCATTGGCGAAAGCCTGCTGTCCCATTGCCTGGATTTCGTCGAGGAAGCCGGCATGCTCGAGGCGGTCAACGCCGCCGGGTTCCAGCGCAAGAATGGCGCGGCATTCGCCTGGGGCGAGCGCTACAGCGCCTTCGATTTCGGCGATACCTTCAGCGAAGGCAAGCCGACCACGTTCCAGGTCCAGCGCGCCGACTTCGACAAGTTGCTGGCCGATCAGGCAGCGCTGCAAGGCGTTGAAATCCGCTACGGCCAGGCCATCGCCAGCGCCGACTTCAGCCGGGTCAAACCGCAACTGGGCGTGCAGCGCGAAGACGGCAGCGAGTACCGCGTCGAGGCAGACTTCGTCCTTGACGCCAGCGGCTACGGCCGGGTCCTGCCGCGCCTGCTGGACCTTGAGGCGCCGTCGAACTTCCCGCCGCGCCAGGCGGTGTTCACCCACATCGAAGACCGCATCGACAGCCCGGCATTCGATCGGGAGAAAATCCTCATCACCACGCATCCGACCCAGCGCGACGTGTGGTTCTGGACCATTCCGTTCAGCGGCGGTCGTTGCTCGGTCGGCGTGGTCGCCGCGGCGGAGCATTTCGAAGGCCGCACCGACGACCTCGATGCCTGCCTGCGCGGCTTCATCAACGAAACCCCAAGCCTGGCCAGCGTACTGGGCAATGCCGTGTGGGACACGCCGGCACGGACCATCGGCGGCTACTCGGCCAACGTCAAGACTCTCCACGGCCCTGGCTTCGCCCTGCTGGGCAACGCCGCGGAATTCCTCGACCCGGTGTTTTCTTCCGGCGTGACCATCGCCATGCGCTCGGCAAGCATGGCCGCCGGCGTGCTGCATCGCCAGCTGCAAGGTGAACAGGTGGATTGGCAGAGCGAGTTCGCCGAACCGCTCAAGCGCGGCGTCGATACCTTCCGCTGCTACGTCGAGGGCTGGTACGCCGGTACTTTCCAGGATGTGATTTTCTACAGCGAAGGCTCCGCCGACATTCGCCGCATGATCAGCGCGATCCTCGCCGGCTATGCCTGGGACCAGCGCAACCCGTTCGTCAGCGAACCCAAACGGCGCTTGCGCATGCTTTCGGAAATCTGCGCGAGCCCGGCGCCATGAGCAAGCAACCATGAGCTACCTGAGCGACAACTACGTCGAAGAAACCCGCTTCGGTTTCTGGTTCCTGCGCAGCCACACCTGGCAGCACCATGTGCTGCGCGTGGCCATCGACGATCTGCGCAGCCTGTTCAGCACGTCGCCGCCGGCAAATCCGGTGCTGCTGGATGCTGGTTGCGGCCAGGGCAAGTCGTTCCGGTATCTGCGCCAGGTGTTCGCACCGCAACGCCTGATTGGCGTCGACGCCGACCCTCACAGCCTGGACCTCAGCGCCGAGGAAGCGGCTCGCCAGGGCATGGCCGTGGAGCTGATCGGCAGCGACTGCGCGACATTGGCGGTGCCCGATGCCAGCGTCGATTTGCTGTTCTGCCACCAGACCTTCCATCACCTGGTGGAGCAGGAAAAAGCCCTCGCCGAGTTCTATCGCGTGCTCAAGCCCGGCGGCTACCTGCTGTTTGCCGAATCCACCAAGGCCTACATCGACACCTGGGTGATCCGCTGGTTGTTCCGCCACCCGATGCAGGTGCAGAAAAGCGCCGCGCAATACCTGGCAATGATCGCTAATCAAGGGTTCCGCTTCGAAGACTGCAACGTCTCCTATCCGTACCTGTGGTGGAGCCGCGCCAGGGACTTCGGCCTGCTGGAACGCTGGGGCCTGCGCCGGCCCAGGCCGTTTGGCCAGCGCGAGGAAACCCTGGTCAATGTGGTGGCCCGCAAGCCGCTCGAAGGGGGCGCCGGATGATCCGTGGTCTGCTTGCAGGTTTACTCTTGCTGCTCAGCGCCTGCGCCAGCCAGGCACCACTGCCCGAGCGCATGCCGACCCTGGCGCTGCCGCTGCAATTGCACATCGAACGACAACTGGACGGCCAGCGCCAGGATTGGCTGCTGGTGATTCAGCGCGAAAGCGCCGGCATCCGCTGGTCGATGATGGATCCGCTGGGCATTCCCGTCGCTCGCCAGCGCCTGGTCGGCAGCCAATGGCAAGCGGATGGCCTGCTGCCGCCCAATGCCGAAGCCCGGGAATTGTTCGCCGCCCTGCTGTTTGCCCTGACCCCCGAGGCGGAACTGGCCGGCCGTTACCCGACCGCCCGGCAGCAAGACGCTCGACGAACGCTCGATACCCGCTGGCAGGTGCGCTACACGCAACCGCTGGATTTTCAATTGAGCCTGCCGCAGGGGCCGAATTATCGCATTACACCGTTGAGCGAGAGCGCACGATGACCGCTTATTTGAACGCCTTGGGCGTGATTTGCGCCCTGGGTCGAGGCAAACAAAACGTTGCCCGCAACCTGTTTGCCGGCGACTGCGCAGGCGTGCGCGTCGAAGCCGGCTGGGTGGCCGAACGGGCATTGCCGGTGGCTTGCGTAACCGGAGAGCTCGCCGCTATCCCTGAATCCATGGCGGCGCAACGCAGCCGCAACAATCAGCTGCTGCTCGAAGCCGGGTTGCAGATTCGTTCCGAGATCGATCAGGCCATCCAGGCTTACGGTCGTGCGCGCATCGGCATCGTGCTGGGGACCAGCACTTCGGGCATCGACGAGGCCAGCCAGGGCATTGCCCACTATCTGCGCGAGCAACGATTCCCCGAAGGTTACGACTACCAGCAGCAGGAACTCAGCGCGCCCGCCAACTTTCTCTCCGACTGGCTTGGCCTGAGCGGCCCGTCCTACGTGATCTCGACCGCTTGCACCTCCAGCGCTCGGGCCCTGATGAGCGCTCGCCGCCTGCTCGACCTGGGGTTGTGCGACGCGGTGCTTTGCGGTGGCGTGGACAGCTTGTGCAAGCTGACCCTCAACGGTTTTTCAGCATTGGAAGCGGTCTCCGGCGAGCGCTGCAACCCGTTCTCGGTGAACCGCAGCGGCATCAACATCGGCGAAGCGGCGGTGCTGTTTCTCATGAGCAGGACCCCGCCGGCCGGGCACTCGATTGCCCTGCTCGGCGACGGCGCCAGTTCCGATGCGCACCACATCTCTGCGCCGGAACCCAGCGGCCGGGGTGCCCGCCAGGCCATGGAAAAAGCCTTGCGCTGCGCCGGCCTGGACGCCAGCCAGATCGACTACCTGAACCTGCATGGCACCGCCACGCAACATAACGACGCCATGGAAAGCCACGCGGTGGCCGGCCTGTTTCCGGCGGGCGTGCCCTGCTCGTCGACCAAGCCGATGACCGGCCACACCCTCGGCGCGGCGGGTGCATTGGAGGCAGCGTTCTGCTGGTTGGCCCTGTCCGGTGAAAATACCGCACAGGCCCTGCCGCCGCACGTCTGGGACGGCCAGGCCGACCCGGAGTTGCCGGCATTGGACTGGGTAACGTCCGACACCCGCTTGCCCCCGAACCTGCCCCGTCGACTGATGAGCAACTCGTTTGCTTTCGGCGGCAACAACGTCAGCCTGATTATCGGAGACGCGCAATGATTGACTGGCCGCTCGCCGAACTGCTGCCGCACGCCGGCGACATGATTCTCATCGACCGGATCCTGTCCTTTGATGACGAGCAGATCCACACCCTCGCCACCGTCAGGCCCGGCGGTCTGTTCAACCGCGACGACGGCGCGCTGCCGGCCTGGGTCGGCATCGAGCTGATGGCCCAGAGCGTCGCGGCGTTTGCCGGTTGCCACGCACGCCAACGCGGCGATGCCGTGGAGCTGGGCTTTTTGCTCGGAACCCGCAAGTTCGAATGTAACGTCGAATATTTCCCCCTCGGCACCGAGCTGACCTTGCACGGCATCCGATCGCTGGAAGACGACAACGGCATGGGTGTGTTCGAATGCCACATCCGCGCGCCCGGTATCCATGCCAGCGCACGGTTGAATGTGTTCCGCCCGCCCCATGCCGCCCAGTACCTCAATGAACCGTCCGCAACAGGAAACCAGCCATGACTGAATCCGTACTGGTCACCGGCTCCAGCCGTGGCATCGGCCGCGCCATCGCCCTGCGCCTGGCCCAGGCCGGCCACGACATCGTCTTGCACTGCCGCAGCGGTCGCGCCGAGGCCGAAGCCGTCCAGGCGCAAATCCAGGCCTTGGGCCGCAATGCCCGGGTGCTGCAATTCGACGTCTCCGACCGCGCCGCCTGCAAGACCATCCTTGAGGCCGACGTGGAAACCCACGGCGCCTATTACGGCGTGGTGCTCAACGCCGGCCTGACCCGCGACGGCGCGTTCCCCGCCCTGAGCGAGGACGATTGGGACAGTGTGATACGCACCAACCTCGACGGTTTCTACAACGTGCTCCACCCGGTGATGATGCCGATGATTCGCCGTCGCGCCGCCGGACGAATCGTTTGCATCACGTCGGTGTCCGGCCTGATCGGCAACCGTGGCCAGGTCAACTACAGCGCCTCGAAGGCGGGCCTGATCGGCGCGGCCAAGGCGTTGGCAATCGAGCTGGGCAAGCGCAAGATCACCGTCAACTGCGTCGCGCCGGGGTTGATCGACACCGCCATGCTCGATGAAAACGTCCCCGTGGAAGAACTGATGAAAATGATCCCCGCCCAGCGCATGGGCACGCCTGAAGAAGTCGCCAGCGCGGTGAATTTCCTGATGTCCGCCGAAGCCGGCTACATCACCCGGCAAGTCCTGGCCGTCAATGGAGGCCTGTGCTGATGAAGCGCGTCGTCGTCACCGGCATGGCCGGCATCACCTCCCTGGGCAGCGATTGGGAGACTATCGCGGCCCACTTCGCCGCCAACCGCAGCGGCATCCGGCGCATGCACGAGTGGGACCGCTTCAGCGAATTGAACACCCGCCTGGCCGGGCCCGTGGACGACTTTCAGGTCCCGGCCCACTGGACCCGCAAGCAACTGCGCAGCATGGGCCGGGTTTCCCGCCTGGCGGTGGGCTCGGCGGAACAAGCCCTGGCCGACGCCGGACTGTTGAACGACCCGTCGATCAAGGATGGACGCATGGGCGTGTCGTGCGGCTCGTCCACGGGCAGCACCGATGAAATCAAGGCCTTCGGCAACATGCTGCTCAACAGCGTCGCCGAAGGTTTGAACGCCAACTCCTACGTGCGGATGATGCCGCACACCACGGCGGCCAATATCAGCATCTTCTTCGGGCTGACCGGGCGCCTGATTCCCACGTCCAGCGCCTGCACCAGCGGCAGCCATGGCATCGGCTATGCCTACGAGGCGATCAAGTTCGGCCGCCTGGCGTTGATGCTCGCCGGCGGCGCCGAGGAACTGTGCCCGACCGAAGCAATGGTCTTCGATGCGCTCTACGCCACCAGCCTGAAAAACGATGCCCCACAAACCAGCCCGCGGCCCTACGACAAGGGCCGCGATGGCCTGGTGATCGGCGAGGGCGCCGGCATGCTGGTGCTCGAAGAACTTGAACACGCCCTGGCCCGTGGCGCGCGGATCCACGCCGAGATCGTCGGCTTCGGCAGCAATGCCGACGGCCAGCACGCCACCCGCCCCGAATTGAGCACCATGCGCCGCGCCATGGAACTGGCCCTGGAAGACGCTGGCCTGGAGCCGTCCGCCATTGGCTACGTCAACGGCCACGGCACCGCCACCGAACAGGGCGACATCGCCGAAACCCTGGCCACCAGCAGCCTGTTTGGCGAACACATGCCCATCAGTTCGCAAAAAAGCTTCCTCGGCCATACCCTGGGCGCCTGCGGAGCCCTGGAATCCTGGTTCAGCATCGAAATGCTGAACCGTGACCGCTACGTGCACACCTTCAACCTCGACGAAGTCGATCCCGAATGCGGCCGACTCGACTACCTTCGCAACGAGTTTCGCAGCATGAGCAACGAGTACGTAATGAACAACAACTTCGCCTTCGGCGGGGTCAACACCTCGCTGATTTTTCGGCGCTGGCGTTGAAGCCGTCATCGTCAACGCCATCCGTGCAATTGACCTCAGTGCTTTCCCGTGGCGAGGGAGCTTGCTCCCGCTGGGCTGCGCAGCAGCCCTATCCAATCGGCGCCCTCAACAACGCCACAAACGCCTTCGCCATCGGCGAACGCTGGTCCTTGCGCTGGACCAGCCACACCGCCGAGACCGCCGCCGGGTCGAGCAACGACCGGTAGACCACGCCGTCGATACGCATGCGCTGGTAAGACGCCGGCAAGACCGAGACGCCCAGCCCCGCCGCCACCAGGCCGATGATGGTCATGGCTTCGCCCGCTTCTTGGGCGAAGTGCGGGCTGAAACCGGCGTCGCGGGCCAGTGTCAGGAGTTGGGCGTAGAGACCGCTGCCGTAGCTGCGGGGGAAAAACACGAACGGTTCCTCGGCCAGCGAAGCGAGAAACAGGCCTTCGTCACTGCCCTGGGCTAACGGGTGCTTGGAGCTGAGCACCGCCACCAGGGGTTCGCGGCTGAGTTCGATTTCGCTCAAGGCGTCGGGAAGCGGCAGTGGACGCATGATGCCCACGTCGATGGCCTCGTCGAGCAATGCATCGGCCACTTGGGTGCTGCTCATTTCCCGCAGGTTCAGGTGGACTGCGGGAAAGCGCTGGCGAAAGGTGAAAATCGCCTGGGGAATGGTGGAATTGAAGGGGGCTGAGGAGGTGAAGCCGATTTTCAACTCGCCCAATTCTCCCAACTGGGCGCGGCGGGCTACGTCGGCAGCCTTGTCGACCTGGGCCAGGACCCGGCGCGCCTCTTCGAGAAACAACCGTCCGGCCTCGCTCAGTTCGACGCGACGGTTGGTGCGCTCGAACAGGCGTGCACCAATCTCTTGCTCCAGCGCCTGGATCTGTTGGCTCAGTGGCGGCTGGGAGATCCCAAGCACCAAGGCGGCGCGGCCGAAGTGCAGCTCTTCGGCGACCGCGATGAAGTAACGCAAGTGACGCAGTTCCATGTGTACTTCCCAGCAAGTCGCAAAACGTCTTAAACAGGTCGAACAATATATTGGATAGAAACATTAGCCGGCTATATGCTTTTTTCATTGCCTGCCAGGCCGTGCTCCCCGAGGTCCATCGTGAAAACCGCTGTCGCTCCACTGGCCCATGAAATCCCGCCGCGCCCTCAGGATGATGCCGCTGCCGAGCTCAAGGACATCTATATCGAAAAAGGCACGCCGTTGTTCATGCGTACGGTGTTGGCCTTGTTCTGCGGCGGTTTTGCAACCTTCGCGCTGTTGTATTGCGTGCAACCGATGATGCCGCTGCTGTCGGCGGAGTTTTCCATCAACGCCGCCCAGAGCAGCTTGATCCTGTCGGTGGCGACCGGCCTGCTTGCCGTCGGCCTGTTGGTCACCGGTCCGATTTCCGACCGCATCGGCCGCAAATCAGTGATGGTCGCCGCGCTGTTCGCAGCGGCGCTGTGCACGATCGCCAGTGCGATGATGCCCACCTGGCAAGGCGTGCTGGTCTTGCGCGCCCTGGTGGGGTTGTCGTTAAGCGGATTGGCGGCGGTGGCGATGACCTACCTGAGCGAAGAAATCCATCCCAGGCACATCGGCCTGGCAATGGGGCTGTACATCGCCGGCAACGCCATCGGCGGCATGTGCGGGCGGCTGATCACCGGCGTATTGATCGACTTTGTCAGCTGGCATACCGCGATGCTGGTGATCGGTGGCCTGGCCCTGGTTGCGGCGGCGGTGTTCTGGCGGATCCTTCCCGAATCGCGCAACTTTCGCCCACGCTCGTTGCATCCACGCAGCCTGCTGGACGGTTTCACCCTGCACTTTCGCGACGCCGGGCTACCCCTGCTGTTTCTGGAAGCCTTCGTACTGATGGGGGCGTTCGTCACGCTGTTCAACTACATCGGCTACCGCCTGCTGGCCGCGCCTTACCATATGGACCAGGCATTTGTCGGGTTGCTGTCGGTCGTGTACCTGTCCGGCATCTACAGTTCGGCCAAGGTCGGGGCCATGGCTGACAAGCTCGGCCGGCGGAAAATGCTCTGGGCGACCATCGCATTGATGCTGGCGGGCCTGCTGTTGACGCTGTTCACGCCGCTCTGGCTGGTGATTATCGGCATGCTGGTGTTCACCTTCGGTTTCTTCGGCGCGCACTCGGTGGCCAGCAGCTGGATCGGCCGCCGCGCGCTGAAGGCCAAGGGCCAAGCTTCATCGTTGTATTTGTTCAGCTATTACGCCGGCTCGAGTATTGCCGGTACGGCGGGCGGGGTCGCGTGGCACCTGGGGGGATGGAACGGAACCGGGCTGTTCATCGGATCGTTACTGGTGATCGCGCTGCTGATCGCGCTGAAGCTCGCCAGGTTGCCGCCGCTGGGTGACTTGAAAGCCTGACGCATGAACCGTTGCGGGAGCGAGCTGGCTCGCTCCCGCGCTGAGTCAGTCGTGATATTGCGCCGACAACTCATGCACCGCCCGCAAGAAAGCCCCAGCGTGTTCCGGGTCGACTTCCGGGGTGATCCCGTGACCGAGGTTGAACACGTGCCCGCTGCCCTTGCCATAACTGGCGAGGATGCGCCCGACTTCGGCACGGATGGCTTCTGGCTTGGCATACAGCACGGTCGGATCCATGTTGCCTTGCAGCGCGACTCTGTTACCGACGCGCTCGCGGGCATTGCCGATGTCACAGGTCCAGTCCAGGCCCAGGGCGTCCGCGCCGGCATCGGCGATGCTTTCCAGCCACAACCCGCCGTTCTTGGTGAACAGGATCACCGGGACTTTGCGACCTTCGTGTTCGCGAATCAGACCGCTGACGATCTTGCGCATGTAGGCCAGGGAAAACTCCTGGTACGCCGCCGCCGACAGGTTGCCGCCCCAGGTGTCGAAGATCTGCACCGCTTGCGCACCGGCCATGATCTGGCCGTTGAGATAGGACGTGACCGACTGCGCCAGCTTGTCCAGCAGCAAATGCATGGCCTCGGGGTTGTCGTAGAGCATGGCCTTGGTCTTGCGGAAGTCTTTCGACGAGCCACCTTCGACCATATAGGTCGCGAGCGTCCATGGGCTGCCGGAGAAACCGATCAGCGGCACGCGGCCGTTCAGTTCGCGGCGAATGGTGCTGACGGCGTCCATGACATAGCCGAGGTCTTTCTGCGGATCGGGAATCGGCAACGCCTCGATGTCGGCCAGGCTGCTGACGACTTTCCTGAAGCGCGGGCCTTCACCAGTCTCGAAGTACAAGCCCTGGCCCATGGCGTCAGGGATGGTGAGGATGTCGGAGAACAGGATCGCCGCGTCCAGCTGCGGGTAGCGGTCCAGCGGCTGCATCGTGACCTCACAGGCGAACTGCGGGTTCATGCACAGGCTCATGAAGTCGCCGGCCTTGGCGCGACTGGCGCGGTACTCCGGCAGATAGCGACCGGCCTGGCGCATCATCCACACCGGGGTGAGGTCTACAGGTTGCTTGAGCAGGGCGCGAAGGAAACGGTCGTTCTTCAGGGCAGTCATGTCGGCATCCGGAAAAAAAGTGCGGGCATTTTCTCAGAGCGCGACGCAAAAGGCACGGCAAGAGCCGTGCCTTTTATCTATCGGGGCAATTTGTCGCGGTGGAACACAGTCGTCTAACACCACAAAACAACTGTGGGAGCGAGCCTGCTCGCGAAGAGGCCGGCACATCCAACATTGAAGTTGGCTGACAGGCCGCTTCGCGAGCAGGCTCGCTCCCACAGGGTTACTGCATTTGAGGCCTGGAGGCGGTTCAGACCTGCAAGTAATCCAGAATCCCTTCCGCCGCATTGCGGCCTTCGAAGATCGCCGTCACCACCAGGTCCGAACCGCGGACCATGTCGCCACCGGCGAAGATCTTCGGATTGCTGGTCTGGTGCTTGTACTGGCCTTGTTCCGGGGCAACGACGCGGCCCTGGCTGTCGGTCTGGATGCTGAACTGCTCGAACCACGGCGCCGGGCTTGGACGGAAGCCGAAGGCGATGACCACAGCGTCGGCCGGGATGATCTCTTCAGAACCGGGGATCGGCTCGGGGCTGCGGCGGCCACGGGCATCCGGTTCGCCAAGACGGGTCTCGACCACCTTCACGCCTTCGACCTTGTCTTCCCCGACAATCGCAATCGGCTGGCGGTTGTAGAGGAATTTCACGCCCTCTTCCTTGGCGTTCTTCACCTCTTTGCGCGAGCCCGGCATGTTCGCTTCGTCACGACGATAGGCGCAGGTCACCGACTTGGCGCCCTGGCGAATCGAGGTGCGGTTGCAGTCCATCGCCGTGTCGCCACCACCGAGTACCACGACTTTCTTGCCTTTCATGTCGACGAAATCTTCCGGCGACTTTTCAAAGCCCAGGTTGCGGTTGACGTTGGCGATCAGGAAGTCCAGCGCGTCGTAGACGCCCGGCAGGTCCTCGCCGGCAAAGCCGCCCTTCATGTAGGTGTAGGTGCCCATGCCCATGAAGACCGCGTCGTATTCCTCAAGCAGTTGCTCCATGGTGACGTCCTTGCCCACCTCGGTGTTCAGGCGGAACTCGATGCCCATGCCGGTGAAGACTTCGCGACGATTGCTCAACACGCTCTTTTCCAGCTTGAACTCGGGAATGCCGAAGGTCAGCAGGCCACCGATTTCCGGGTTCTTGTCGAACACCACCGGGGTCACGCCACCGCGCACCAATACGTCGGCACAGCCCAGGCCCGCCGGACCGGCGCCGATGATCGCGACACGCTTGCCGGTCGGCTTGACCTTGGACATGTCCGGGCGCCAGCCCATGGCGAACGCGGTGTCGGTGATGTACTTCTCCACCGAACCGATGGTCACCGCGCCAAAACCGTCGTTGAGGGTGCAGGCACCCTCGCACAGGCGATCCTGCGGGCACACCCGGCCGCAGACTTCCGGCAAGGTGTTGGTCTGGTGGGACAGTTCGGCGGCCTGGAGGATGTTGCCCTCGGCCACCAGCTTCAGCCAGTTGGGAATGAAGTTGTGCACCGGGCACTTCCATTCGCAGTACGGGTTACCGCAACCCAGGCAGCGGTGGGCCTGGTCGGCCGACTGCTGGGGTTTGAAGGGCTCGTAGATTTCCACGAACTCTTTCTTGCGTTGACGCAACAGTTTCTTCTTCGGATCCTTGCGCCCGACATCGATGAACTGGAAGTCGTTATTCAGACGTTCAGCCATTGTTAAAACCTCATCAAACTCTTCAGGCGCATATCACTGCGGGTTGGCACGGGTGCTGGAAAGCAACGACTTCAGGTTGGCCGCTTTCGGCTTGACCAGCCAGAAACGACGTACGTAGTCATCGAGGTTCTCGGCGAGTTCACGACCCCACTCACTGTCGGTTTCCTCGACGTATTCGTTCAGCACGCGTTGCAGGTGGCTGCGGTAGGCTTCCATCGCCTCGCCGCTGATCCGCTGGATTTCCACCAGTTCGTGGTTGACCCGGTCGACGAAGCTATTGTCCTGGTCGAGCACGTAGGCGAAACCGCCAGTCATGCCTGAGCCGAAGTTGTAACCGGTCTTGCCCAGTACGCAGACGAAACCACCGGTCATGTACTCGCAGCAGTGATCGCCGGTGCCTTCCACCACGGTGTGGGCGCCGGAGTTACGCACGGCGAAACGCTCACCCGCGGTGCCGGCGGCGAACAGCTTGCCGCCCGTGGCGCCGTAGAGGCAGGTGTTGCCGATGATCGCACTGTCCTGGGTCCGGTAGACACTGCCCTTGGGCGGAACGATGACCAGTTTGCCGCCGGTCATGCCCTTGCCCACGTAGTCGTTTGCGTCACCTTCCAGATACATGTTCAGGCCGCCGGCGTTCCAGACGCCGAAGCTCTGTCCGGCCGTGCCCTTGAAGCGGAACGTGATCGGCGCGTGAGCCATGCCCTGGTTGCCGTGCTTGCGGGCGATCTCGCCGGAAATCCGCGCGCCGATGGAGCGGTCGCAGTTGCAGATATTCAGCTCGAACTGAGCACCGCTCAGGTCATTGATCGCCGAAGCGGCCATGTCGACCATCTTCTCGGCCAGCTCACCCTTGTCGAACGGCGGGTTGCGATCGACCTGGCAGAACTGTGGCTTGTCCGCCGGGATCAGGTCGCTGCCCAGCAACGGGGTCAGGTCCAGGTGATGCTGCTTGGCGGTCTGGCCTTCGAGCACTTCGAGCAGATCGGTGCGGCCGATCAGCTCTTCCAGCGAGCGCACGCCCAGCTTGGCCAGCCACTCACGGGTCTCTTCGGCCACGTAGGTGAAGAAGTTCACCACCATGTCGACGGTGCCGATGTAGTGATCCTTGCGCAACTTCTCGTTCTGGGTCGCCACGCCCGTGGCGCAGTTGTTCAGATGGCAGATGCGCAGGTATTTGCAGCCCAGGGCGATCATCGGCGCGGTACCGAAGCCGAAGCTCTCGGCACCGAGAATGGCGGCCTTGATCACGTCTAGGCCGGTCTTCAGGCCCCCGTCGGTCTGCACCCGCACCTTGCCACGCAGGTCGTTGCCGCGCAGGGTCTGGTGGGTTTCGGCCAGGCCCAGTTCCCACGGCGCGCCAGCGTACTTGATCGAGGTCAGCGGCGAGGCACCGGTGCCGCCGTCGTAGCCGGAGATGGTGATCAGGTCGGCATAGGCTTTCGCCACGCCGGCGGCAATCGTGCCGACGCCGGCTTCCGCCACAAGTTTCACCGAGACCAGGGCCTTCGGGTTCACCTGCTTGAGGTCGAAGATCAGTTGCGACAAGTCTTCGATCGAGTAGATGTCGTGGTGCGGCGGCGGCGAAATCAGCGTCACGCCGGGCACCGCGTAGCGCAGCTTGGCGATCAGGCCGTTGACCTTGCCGCCAGGCAACTGGCCGCCTTCGCCGGGCTTGGCGCCCTGGGCAACCTTGATCTGCAGCACTTCAGCGTTGACCAGGTATTCCGGGGTCACACCGAAGCGGCCGGTGGCCACCTGCTTGATTTTCGAACTCTTGATGGTGCCGTAGCGCGCCGGATCTTCGCCGCCTTCGCCGGAGTTCGAACGCGCACCGAGGCGGTTCATGGCTTCGGCCAGGGCTTCGTGGGCTTCCGGAGACAAGGCGCCCAAGGAGATGCCGGCGGAGTCGAAACGCTTGAGTACCGACTCCAGCGGCTCCACTTCGCTGATATCCAGCGGCGTGTCGAGGGTCTTGACCTTGAGCAGGTCGCGGATCATCGACACCGGGCGGTTATCCACCAGCGCCGTGTACTCCTTGAACTTGCCGTAGTCGCCCTGTTGCACGGCGGCTTGCAGGGTGTTGACCACGTCCGGGTTGTAGGCGTGGTATTCGCCACCGTGGACGAACTTAAGCAGACCGCCCTGCTGGATCGGCTTGCGCGGACTCCAGGCTTCGGCGGCCAGGGCTTTCTGCTCGGCTTCGATGTCGACGAAACGGGCGCCCTTGATGCGACTCGGGACACCACGGAAGCTCAGCTCGCAGACTTCTTCGGACAGGCCGATGGCCTCGAACAACTGCGCGCCACGGTACGAGGCGATAGTCGAGATACCCATCTTCGAGAGGATCTTGAGCAGACCCTTGGTGATGCCTTTGCGGTAGTTCTTGAACACCTCATAGAGGTCGCCCAGCACTTCACCGGTACGGATCAGGTCGCCCAGCACTTCGTAGGCCAGGAACGGGTACACCGCCGAGGCGCCAAAGCCGATCAGCACCGCAAAGTGATGCGGGTCGCGAGCCGTGGCGGTTTCCACGAGGATGTTGGAATCGCAGCGCAGGCCTTTTTCCGTCAGGCGATGGTGCACCGCGCCGGTGGCCAGCGAGGCGTGGATCGGCAGCTTGCCGGGCGCGATATGACGGTCGGTCAGAACGATCTGGGTACGTCCGGCACGCGCGGCTTCTTCGGCCTGATCGGCGACGTTGCGGATCGCCGCTTCCAGGCCGACGCTTTCGTCATAGTTCAGGTCGATGACCTGGCGTTCGAAGCCGGGACGATCAAGGTTGGTCAGCGAGCGCCACTTGGCCGGAGAAATGACCGGCGAGCTGAGGATCACCCGCGAAGCGTGTTCCGGCGACTCCTGGAAAATGTTGCGCTCGGCACCGAGGCAGATTTCCAGGGACATCACGATCGCTTCGCGCAGCGGGTCGATGGGCGGGTTCGTCACCTGGGCGAACTGCTGGCGGAAATAGTCATACGGCGTGCGCACGCGCTGGGACAGCACCGCCATCGGCGTGTCGTCGCCCATGGAGCCGACCGCTTCGTAGCCTTGCTCACCCAACGGACGCAACACCTGGTCACGCTCTTCGAACGTCACCTGGTACATCTTCATGTACTGCTTGAGCTGGTCGACGTCGTAGAAAGCCGAGCCGTGGTCGTTGTCTTCCATGGTCGCCTGGATGCGCAAGGCATTCTTGCGCAGCCATTGCTTGTACGGATGACGGGACTTGAGACGGTTGTCGATCGCGTCGGTGTCGAGGATCTGCCCGGTCTCTGTGTCCACGGCGAAAATCTGCCCTGGGCCCACGCGGCCCTTGGCGATGACGTCTTCGGGCTGGTAGTTCCACACGCCGATTTCCGACGCCAGGGTGATGAAACCATTGGTGGTGGTGACCCAGCGCGCCGGACGCAGGCCGTTACGGTCGAGCAGGCACACCGCGTAGCGACCGTCGGTCATGACGATACCGGCCGGGCCGTCCCACGGCTCCATGTGCATGGAGTTGTATTCGTAGAAGGCGCGCAGGTCCGGGTCCATGGTTTCGACGTTCTGCCAGGCTGGCGGAACAAGCATGCGCACGCCACGGAACAGGTCGATGCCGCCGGTCACCATCAGTTCGAGCATGTTGTCCATGCTCGAGGAGTCAGAGCCCACGCGGTTGACCAGCGGGCCGAGCTCTTCGAGGTCCGGCATCAGGTCATTGGCGAACTTGGTGCGACGGGCCAGGGCCCAGTTGCGGTTGCCGGTGATGGTGTTGATCTCGCCGTTGTGGGCGAGGAAACGGAAGGGCTGGGCCAGCGGCCATTTCGGCAGGGTGTTGGTGGAGAAGCGCTGGTGGAATACGCAGATCGCGGTTTTCAGGCGCTCATCGCTCAGGTCCGGATAAAAGGCGGTGAGGTCCGCCGGCATCATCAGGCCTTTGTAAATGATGGTCTTGTGGGAAAAGCTGCAGATGTAGTGGTCGGTGTCAGCGGCGTTGGCCACGGACGAACGACGACGGGAGCTGAACAGCTTGATCGACATTTCCTGGTCGCTCAAACCTTCACCGGCAATGAACACTTGCTCGATCAACGGCAGGCGCTCAAGGGCCAGGCGGCCGAGGACGCTGGTGTCGATCGGCACTTTGCGCCAGCCGACCAGTTGCAGGCCGGCGGCGAGGATCTCGCGGTTCATGTTCTCGCGAGCGGCTTGTGCCTTTACCGGGTCCTGGTTGAAAAACACCATGCCCACGGCGTATTGCTTGGGCAGGGTCACGCCAAACGTTTCCTGGGCGATGGCACGCAGGAACTCGTCAGGCTTTTGAATCAGCAAGCCACAGCCGTCGCCGGTCTTCCCGTCGGCGTTGATCCCACCACGGTGGGTCATGCAGGTCAGGGCCTCAATGGCCGTTTGCAAAAGGGTATGACTGGGCTCGCCCTGCATATGGGCTATCAGGCCGAAACCGCAGTTATCCTTGAATTCATCTGGTTGGTACAGACCTGCTTTCATAGACACTTTCTCACCAGGCTGCCTCTTAGCGAGGCAAATTTCTTTTCAATTCAGCCAGTTGCGTGCCGCGCCGAACGTACGCCAGCTTTGCGGGGGCAAAAGGGAGGTCATTGTACACACCGACACAGAGGCTCACAAATTTGACGACGAACTGTCGCAAATCCATGTCGCATTTGTGAAAGGTTTAAAGCTATATGCTGTGCTAGTCAAAACTTTTTTGGGTTCGACCGCTACGACTCAAACGCTACTGTGACGCAGACACCACAAGGCGCGCGGCCTGAAAGGTCGCCCGCCCTTGCGGAAATTTTGAGGTTGCCGGGAGAGGCGGCCTGGGTAAGGCCGCCGAATCATCAGCGAGTTGCTGCCAGTTCCTGTTGGACGCTGGCGACAGTGCGAGGCCAAGGTTTACCAGCCTGAACCTTCGCTGGCAAGGCCTTGATGGCGGAAACGGCTGCGTCACGATTGGCAAAGCTGCCGTAGGTGATGACATAAAGCGGCTTGCCGTTGAGCACTTTCTTGAAATAACGGTACTCGCCGCCCTGCTCCTTGACGAAGTTCTGCGCAGTGGCTTCGGAGCTGGTGCCGAGGATCTGCACCACGTAGTTGCCCGGTGCCTGACCTGCGTACCAGCTACCGCCCGTGGCTTTGGCCGGGGTGGCGGCAGGCTTGGCCGCAGGCGCCGGTGCTGGCTTGGCCGCTGGGGCGGCCGGGGTCGGGGCCGGCTTGGCGGTGGCGACCTGGGTAGGCGCAGGGGTCGGTTTGGCAGCCGGGGCAGGTGTCGGCGTCGGTGCCGGACCGGCTGGCACGCCCGCAGGTGGCGCGGTGGTGGTCACGGTTGGCGGCACGTCGCTGCTGTCATCGATCGGCGGCGGCGCGCCATCGTCGCCTTCGGTGATGCCTCCCGCGGCCTCAGCCAGGGGACCGCGCATGACCGGTTGCGACTGGCCGACCAGCGGCAGCGGCATCGGCTGGGTATTGCCGGCGAACTCCACCGCCGGCGCACCGCCGTTGGCTTGCGGAGTGCCCTGGCCGAGAGGCAGCTGTGCCTGTTCGTTGGCAGGTGCGCCGGTGGTCGGTGCCTTGTTGCGACCTGGCATCAGCCAGGCGGCGGCCACCGCAACCACGACAACGGCGGAAATCGCCAATACGTGTTTC
This sequence comes from Pseudomonas sp. R3-56, assembly GCF_051132075.1. NCBI lineage: Bacteria > Pseudomonadati > Pseudomonadota > Gammaproteobacteria > Pseudomonadales > Pseudomonadaceae > Pseudomonas > Pseudomonas sp. R3-56. The sequence continues at coordinate 5,678,168 of NZ_CP071657.1, forward strand.
TTCGGCATGTTGAACCCCATACTTGGACGCTTCACCGCTGAGCGGCTGGCGATCATGATTTCGATCAGAGCATCTCGGGCCACCTGGTTGATGTTGCCAGGCCAGCCGTCCGAGCTTTCGTGAATCTCAGAGATCTGATCCGCGGTGAAAAGTTCGATACCCCGGCCAGCCCCCTCCAGCCGCTGGGCCAGGTATTCACGGGTTTCTTCCTCGGTGTAGGGCGCGAGTTCGATAACGTGGAAACGCTCTTCCTCGAGCTCCAACTGGTCCAGCTCGGCGATCAGTGACGACTCACCGAACAGGAACACATGAGGACGGCCTTCCGGCGCGCCGGCAGCCAGGGCCAGCAGCGCCTCCAGGGCCGATTCGTCGAGTTGTTCGGCATCGTCCACCAGCAGGTAGACTTCCTGCCCGGTGAGCGCCAATTGTACGATCTGGTCGAGAATCGCGCCGATTTCCGCCTGGGCGACATTCAGAGCCTGGGCCACCTGGCGCAGCACACCCGCGGCATCACCCGCACCACGGGCCGATACCACCACGCTTTGCACCGACTGCTTGTTGGTACTGGCCACCAGGGCCTGGCGCAGCAAGGTCTTGCCACTGCCCTGGGGGCCGGTGACCACCAGCAGCAATTGGCTGTAGCGGGCCAGATGGTGCAACTGGCCCAGCACTGGCTTGCGTTGAGCAGGGAAAAACTTGAAGCCCGGGACCCGTGGAGCGAAAGGGTCATGACTCAATTGGAAATGGCCGAGGAACGCCTCGTCGGCATGCAGACTAGTCATCGGAATCTTATTAACCTTTAAGCTGAGCCAGGGCGCGGTAATCCGCTCCCAGCGTGGCCTGTAGAACCTCTTTCGGATAATCGTCGGTCACTACCGCTTCGCCCATGCGGCGCAGCAGCACCAGACGCAGACGACCGTCGATCACTTTTTTGTCGATTGCCATGTGTTCAAGAAAATCCGCCTCGGTCATTTCTTCCGGCGGAACCACCGGCAACCCGGCACGTTGAAACAGGCGAATACCACGATCGCGCTCCTGCTGGCTGATCCAACCCAGGCGCGCGGACATTTCCAGGGCCATGACCGTCCCTGCGGCAACGGCCTCACCGTGCAGCCAGACGCCATAGCCCATATGGGTTTCGATGGCATGACCGAAGGTATGGCCCAGGTTGAGCGTGGCACGCACACCCGATTCGCGCTCATCGGCGCCGACGACGGCAGCCTTGGCTGCGCAAGAGCGCTCGATCGCGTAAGTCAGGGCCTGCTGATCCAGCGCACGCAGGCGGTCGACGTTTTCTTCGAGCCAGCCGAGGAACGGCTCGTCGCAGATCAGCCCGTACTTGATCACTTCAGCCAGGCCTGCGGACAGTTCACGGGCCGGCAACGTCTTGAGGGAGGCGGTGTCGATGAGCACCACGTTGGGCTGATAGAACGCGCCCACCATGTTCTTGCCCAGCGGATGGTTGATGCCGGTCTTTCCGCCCACGGACGAATCGACCTGCGATAGCAGCGTGGTAGGAATCTGGATGAAATCCACACCGCGTTGATAGCACGCCGCAGCGAACCCGGCCATGTCGCCGATCACGCCGCCGCCCAGGGCGACCACCGTGGTGCGACGATCATGACGTGCAGTCAGCAGGCCGTCGAAGATCAATTGCAGGGTTTCCCAGTTCTTGAACGCTTCACCGTCGGGCAATACGACGGAGATGACGGAAAAAGCCGACAGGCTGCGAGTCAAGCGTTCCAGGTATAAAGGAGCGACGGTTTCGTTGGTGATGATCGCGACTTGCCGTCCGGCGATATGCGGCGCCAGCAGTTCGGGCTGGTCGAGCAAGCCTTCGCCAATATGAATCGGGTAGCTGCGCTCGCCCAGGTCGACCTTAAGTGTCTGCATGTGTCCCCACAGTGAAGATGAAATCAGGCATCCCTACCTGCAATTAACGAAGTCCACGGTGTCTCAGTTAATGGCCATCCGCCACAACCCAGTCGAGCCAAAACGGGACGTCGAGGATAGCGCATTTCGCTCGGCGCATTAACGGGGTGGCAGTTGCTGAAGGCGATCGAGAATTTCCAGCACCACCATCCGTGGCGGCCGTTCATCGGTTTCGATGACCAGGTCGGCAATTTCCCGATACAGCGGATCACGCAATTCGAGCAGGTCCCGCAGCGTCTTGGCCGGGTCGGCGGTGCGCAACAGCGGCCGGTTGCGATCACGGGCGGTGCGACCCACCTGTTGTTCGACGGAGGCGTGCAGATAGACCACTCGCCCGCCGGCATGCAGCGCCCGACGATTGGCCTCGCGCATGACCGCGCCGCCACCGGTCGCCAGCACCACGCCTTCGAAACCGCACAGCTCGGCAATCATCGCCTGCTCGCGGTCGCGAAAGCCCGGTTCGCCTTCCTTATCGAAGATCCATGGGATATTGGCGCCCGTGCGCAATTCAATTTCCTTATCGGAATCTTTGAATGGCAGGCGCAGCTCTTTGGCCAGCAAACGACCGATGGTGCTTTTTCCAGCCCCCATCGGTCCAACAAGAATCAAATTTCGCACAGAATCAACGACTCACAGCAATCGCCTGGTTGTTCATGATACGCGGAGTGAGAAATACCAGCAGCTCGGATTTTTTCTCCGAAACCACATCACGCCGGAAAAGGCGGCCAAGATACGGCACATCGCCAAGAAATGGCACCTTATCTACAACCTTGCTCTGAGTATTTGAGAAAACGCCCCCAATCACAATGGTCTCGCCGTCGTTGACCAGCACCTTGGCGTTGACCTCGTTTTTCTTGATCGGCGGTACATCCTGGACCTTGTTCAGGTAGTCCGGCTCATCCTTGGTGACCTTGACCTCCATGATGATGCGGTTGTCCGGGGTTATCTGCGGCGTGACCTCAAGCGACAACGAGGCCTCCTTGAACGACACCGAGGTGGCGCCGCTGGAGCTGGCCTCCTGGTAGGGAATCTCCGTGCCCTTGAGGATTTTTGCCGTCTCCTTGTCGGAGGTCACCACCTTGGGCTGTGAGACGATTTCACCGTTGCCGGTTTTCTCCATGGCCGTCAGCTCAAGGTCGAGCAGGACGTTGTCGGTGATGAACGCGATACCGATCCCCGAGGTATTGCCAGAGGCGCCGAGGTCGACGAATGGCTGGTTGGTGCTGGTGCTGCCCGGCGTACCAATGGTGGTGGAATCACCGCTGGTCACCCCGGAAGAGTTCCAGTTGCCCTTGTTCTGTATCGAGCCCCCCCAGCGCACGCCCAGGCTTTTGTCGTAGTCGACGTTGGCCTCGACGATACGCGCCTCGATCATCACCTGGCGCACCGGGATATCCAGCTGCGCCACGATCCGCCGCAGTTCGTCGAGCCGGTCCTGGGTCTGGTAGGCGATGATGTTGTTGGTCCGCTCATCGACCGTGATCGTGCCGCGCTCATCGGCCTTGGCCTCGGCACTGGTCACCGACTGGAAGAGCTTGGCGATATCCGCCGCCTTCGCATAGTTGACCTGCAACAGTTCGCGGCGCAACGGGGCGAGGTCGGCAATCTGCTTCTGCGATTCCAGCTCCTGCCGTTCGCGAGCGGCGATCTCGTCGGCCGGCGCCACCAGCAGCACGTTACCCACCTTGCGCTTGTCGAGCCCCTTGGTCTTGAGCACAAGGTCCAGCGCCTGGTCCCACGGCACGTTCTGCAACCGCAGGGTGATACCGCCCTGCACCGTATCGCTGGCCACCAGGTTGAGGTTGGTGAAATCGGCAATCAGCTGCAGTACCGAACGCACCTCGATGTCCTGGAAGTTCAGGGACAGTTTTTCGCCATTATAGGCGGCTCGATCGGTATCGCGTTTTTGCAGGTCCTCGACGGTCATCGGCCGGACACTGACGGTCAGCTTGTTGTCGGTCTGGTAGGTCGAGTAATCGAAGGTTCCGCTGGGCTCGATGCTGATGGTGGCGCGATCGGAGCCGGCGCTGGCATTGATGAACTGCACCGGGGTGGCGAAATCCTTGACGTCCAGGCGCACCCTTAGCGGCTCGGGCAACTGGGTCCTGGCGAAATCGAGGATGATCTTGCCTTCGCGCTCCTGGATGTCCGGGGCGATGGACGGATCGGACAAATCGATCACCACATTGCCTTCACCCTGGGTCCCGCGCTGGAAATCCACCCCGCGAATGGCTTTGCCCGCCGGGGCGCGAGCCCTGGCAGACACAGGGACGGGGGTCGCCGGGCGAGCGGGTTGGGCCGGGCTTCTCGATGTCGCGCCCTTGCCAACCACCACGAACAGATTGTTGCCCTCCACCCGCGTGTCATAGGGCGCCAGTTGCGTAAGGCCGATGATCAACCGGGTACGATCCCCCGCCTCGACCACGGTGGCGCTGCGGGCATTGCCACTGCCCAGGTCGCGGCTCTTGCTGGCCAGTTGGCTGGTCACCCCCTGCAGATCAAGCGCAATCCGGGCCGGTTGCTCGGTGGTATAACCGCGGGGCTTGGGCGGCGGCCCGTCGAAGGTCAACTTCAACTCGACCCGGTCCCCCGGTAACGCCGCCACGTCCAGCGCTTTCAGGCTGGCGCCATGAACCACCGGCGACAACAACGCTATCCATAGCGAAATACCGAGGGCTGAAAAAATCCTGTTCATTGTTGGAGTTCCACTATTGAGTGCTCTTTCAAGGGAATGGTCCGCGGCCGCTCCAGCCAGGCGCCCTGGCCATCGGGAACGATTTCGACCACTTCAACCTGGGTGGCGCTGATAGCGATGATCCGCCCGTCGTTACGCCCCAGGTAATCTCCGACCTTCAGCCGGTGTACCCCACCAGCGCCACGCAACAGCGCAAAAGAGCCACTGGCATTGGAGATCGTACCGACCATCTCGAATTGTTCGATGTTGAAGCCTTCCAGGTATTGCTTGACTCGGTTCGGGTCGGGGCGCACGTTGCGCGAGCCCTGCTGTCGACCAGCCTGATCGACTGGAACCTGCCGGGAAAAAGGGCTGCGCAAGTTGGCCGCGCTGTAGGTAAAGGTTTCGTGAGGCCTGAAGGTCGGCATTGGCTCGATCTTGCCGGGCGGGCGCAGGCGCATCTCGTTCATGTAGGCATCCAGGTCACTGAAACCGTTGTCGTTGTTGCACCCGGCCAGCGCAACCAGCCCGACCAGCAGACCCAGGCGGCAGACCGGCGTCATGGCTGCGCCTCCTGCTCGTTGTACCGGTAGGTCTTGGCCTGGATGTTCATGCGCAGCTTCGTCCCCGCCTCCGGCTCCATCGGCGCGATCTCGAAATCGTGCAGGGTGACGATCCGGGGCAACCCGGCTACGCCGCTGACGAAGGTCGCCAGGTCATGGTAGCCGCCGGTCACAGTGATCTGGATCGGCAACTCGATGTAGAACGGCTGGGTGACCTCCGGCAGCAACTTGATCTCCTCGAACTCCAGGCCGCTGCCCAGGCCGGTGCGCGTGATGTCCTCAAGCAGGCCCGGCACTTCGGTGTCACTGGGCAATTGCCGCAACAGCACGCCAAAGGAAGTTTCCATCTGCTTCATCTGCTCGGTATAGCGCTCCAGGTTCGCCGCCATGTGCGCCTTGCCGGCAAATTGGGCCTTGAGGGTGTTCTCCTCCTCACGGACCTGCTGCAGCTGGTTTTCCAGGTCACTGAGGGCAAAGTTGTAGCCCAGGCCGAGCACCAGGATCACTAGCATGATGCCGGCCAGCCACTTGACCGGCGTCGGCCATGAACCGACGTTGTTGGTGTCCAGGTCACTGAGATCGATCTTGCGCAGCGCGTCGAACCACTCTCCCGGCTTCATTGGGCGTCCTCCGCATCGGCCGGACGGGTCTGGCGAACCGTCAGCTGGAAGACATTGGCCTGGTCGAGCTGGCCCGCCGTGGTGGCCTTGACCTCCGTCAGGCTGGGCGCATCGAACAGCTCCGACGAGTCGAGGTTGCGCATCAGGTCCGAGACCCGGTTGTTTGACGCCGCGGCCCCTTTGATGGAGAGCGTGCCCTCTTCCATTTTCACTTCAGTGAAAAACACCCCATCTGGCAGGGTCCGCGCCAGTTGATCGAAAATGCGCGCACTGACCGGCCGGTTGCCCTGCAAGTCCTGGATGATCCGCATGCGCTCCAACAGTTGCTGACGCCGAGCCTTCAGCTCGCTGATCTGCTTGATGCGCTCGTCCAGCACGGCGATTTCCCCGGTCAGATGGGCGTTGCGCGCCATTTGGTAGTCAATCTCGTTGCTCAGGTACTGTGCCGCCAGCAGCGTTAACCCCACCGCACCGACCAGCGCCCCCACCAATGCCAGCAAAAAGCGCTTGCGCCGCTCTTCGCGCAGTTCTTCGCGCCAGGGAAGCAGGTTGATCCGCGCCATCAGTCGAAACTCCTGAGGGCCAGCCCGCAGGCAATCATCAGGGCTGGCGCATCACTGGCCAGGGCACCGGCATTGACCTTGCTGCTCAAGGCCATGTTGGTAAACGGGTTGGCCACCTGGGTAGGTGTGCCCAGGCGCTGCTCGATCAAACGGTCGAGGCCTGCGACCGAGGCCGTGCCTCCCGCCAGCAGGATGTGGTCCACTGCGCTGTACTGACCTGAAGCGAAGAAAAACTGCAGGGAACGCGACACTTGCTGCACCAGCGCTTCGCGAAACGGTTGCAGCACTTCGCCGAGATAGTCGTCCGGCAGGCCGCCCTGCTTTTTTGCCACGCCGGCCTGCTCCGGCGTCAGGCCATAACGGCGCTGGATTTCCTCGGTAAGCTGGCGGCCGCCGAACAGCTGCTCGCGGGTATAAATGATGCGCCCGTTGTGCAACACGCTGAGCGTGGTCATCGTCGCTCCGATGTCGATCACCGCCACGGTCAGGCGCTCCTGGGATGCCGCCAGCTGAGTGGCGAGCAGGCCGAACGCACGCTCCAGCGCGTACGCTTCCACATCGACCACCCGGGCCGTCAGCCCGGCAAGCGCCAGCGCCGCCTCGCGCACCTCGACATTTTCTTTGCGACAAGCCGCCAACAGCACCTCCACACGCTCGGCGCTGCGAGGCGATACGCCGACCACCTCGAAATCGATCGCCACTTCGTCCAGTGGATAAGGAATGTACTGGTCGGCCTCGATCTTGAGCTGGTTCTCCATGTCGTCATCGGACAGCCCGGCGTCCATCTCGATGGTCTTGGTGATGACCGCCGACCCCGCCACGGCCACCGCCACGTTGCGCAAGGGTGTCCTGGCCTTGGCCAGCACTCGTGAAAGCGCCTGGCCCACTCCTTCCAGCTCGGCGATGTTCTTTTCCACCACGGCATTGGCTGGCAACGGCTCGACAGCGTAGGACTCGACACGCAGACGATCGCCCTGACGGCTCAATTCGAGCAGCTTCACCGACGTCGAGCTGATGTCGATCCCCAGAAGTGTGTGGGCTTTTTTATTGAAGAGTCGTAGCACTACCAATTCCCTATGACTATCCGTGAGTTACGGACTCTCTAATATGAATTGCGTTCAATCCCCCCGGTCCGACGGACGTCCGGATGGCGTTTCCGACGAAAAAAAATGCTTATAATGCCCAGCGTTTTTTTTCGCTTTGTTGCTGGCATGGGTCCTTCCCTGAACCTGGCGCCTTTTTCATTCTTTGCCTGGATATCCAAAAGCCTTGATTCGTCTGCTGAAATTTTTCGGATGGTCCATCGTCGCGGTTTTCTGCGGACTGCTCCTGGGTCTGAGTGGTGCCTTTCTTTACCTTAGTCCGGGATTGCCGTCCGTGGAGGCGCTGAGAAGTATTCAGTTGCAGATTCCTCTGCGGGTATACAGCAGCGACAATAAATTGATCGCCGAATTTGGCGAAATGCGCCGCACGCCGATCCGTTTCGCCGACATTCCGCCCAATTTCATCAATGCGTTACTAAGTGCTGAAGACGACAACTTCGCCAACCACTATGGCGTCGATCCGGGCAGCCTGATGCGCGCCGCCAGCCAACTGGTCAAGAGTGGCCACATCCAGTCCGGCGGCAGCACCATCACCATGCAGGTCGCCAAGAATTTCTTCCTGACCAGCGAACGCAGCTTCTCGCGCAAGACCACCGAGATCCTCCTGGCCCTGCAGATCGAGCGGCAACTGACCAAGGATGAAATCCTCGAGCTGTACGTGAACAAGATCTACCTGGGCAACCGCGCCTATGGCATCGAGGCGGCGGCGCAGGTGTATTACGGCAAGTCGATCCGCGACGTGAGCCTGGCGCAGATGGCAATGATCGCCGGCCTGCCCAAGGCACCGTCGCGCTTCAACCCGCTGGCCAATCCGGCACGCAGCAAGGAACGTCGCGACTGGATCCTGGGGCGCATGTACAAACTCGGCAAGATCAGCGAAGCCGACTACACCGCTGCGATCAACGAGCCCTTGAACGCCAGCTATCACGTGCCGACGCCGGAAGTGAATGCCCCGTACATCGCCGAAATGGCCCGGGCCGAGATGGTCGGGCGCTATGGCAGCGACGCCTATACCGAAGGTTTCCGGGTCACCACCACGGTGCCGAGCAACCTGCAGGAAATGGCCAATACCGCGCTCCACGAAGGCCTGATGACCTACGACCAGCGCCACGGCTACCGTGGGCCGGAATCGCGCCTGCCAGGCAAGACCAAGGAAGCCTGGGCCCTGGAGCTGACCAAGCAGCGCACCATCAGCAGCCTGGAGCCGGCGATCGTCACTCAGGTGGACAAGGACGGCATCAAGGTCCTGACCCGCAATGGCGAGTCCGAAGAGCACGTGGCCTGGGACACCATGAAATGGGCCCGTCCGTTCCTCAATACCAACAGCATGGGCGCCAACCCGCGGCAGCCGTCGGACGTCGCTCAGGTCGGCGACCTGATCCGCGTACAGCGCCAGCCGGACAACTCCCTCAAGTTCAGTCAGATACCTGCCGCCCAAGGCGCGCTGGTGTCGCTGGACCCGCAGAATGGCGCGATCCGCTCGCTGGTGGGTGGTTTCGCCTTCGAGCAGAGCAATTACAACCGCGCCTTGCAGGCCAAGCGTCAACCGGGCTCGAGCTTCAAGCCGTTCGTCTACAGCGCTGCGCTGGATAACGGCTACACCGCCGCCAGCCTGGTCAACGATGCGCCGATCGTGTTTGTCGACGAGTACCTCGACAAGGTCTGGCGACCGAAGAACGACACCAATACCTTCCTCGGCCCGATTCGCCTGCGCGAAGCGCTGTACAAGTCCCGCAACCTTGTCTCGATCCGCCTGCTGCAAGCGCTGGGCGTGGACCGCACCATCGACTACATCAGCAAGTTCGGCTTCAACAAGCAGGACCTGCCGCGCAACCTGTCCCTGGCACTGGGCACCGCGACGCTGACGCCCATGGAAATCGCCACGGGTTGGAGCACCTTTGCCAACGGCGGCTACAAGATCACTCCGTACATCATCGACAGGATCGAAAGCCGCAACGGCGAAACGCTGTTTGTCGCCAACCCGCCACGGGTGCCGACAGGCGAGCAGGCCAGCGACGGCGTCGCCGCCCCCGCCGCCGAGACCTTCACGGTCAACGCAACTGGCGGCGAAGCCACCACCGCCCCTGGCGTACCGCAAGCGCCGGCAATCGCCGAACGCATCGTTGACGGCCGTACCACCTACATCCTCAACAGCATGCTGCAGGATGTGATCAAGCTCGGCACCGGCCGGCGCGCCCTGGCACTGGGTCGCACCGACCTGGCCGGCAAGACCGGTACCACCAACGAATCGAAGGATGCGTGGTTCTCGGGCTACAACGGCGATTACGTGACCACCGTCTGGACCGGTTTCGACCAGCCCGAAAGCCTGGGTCGCCGCGAATTCGGCGGTACCGTGGCACTGCCGATCTGGATGACCTACATGGGCGCCGCCCTCAAGGACCGACCACCCCACACCCAGCCGGAACCGGAAGGCATCCTCAGCCTGCGGGTCGACCCGGTCAGCGGCCGCGCCGCCACCCCAGGCACCCCGGGCGCGTACTTCGAGCTGTTCAAGAGCGAAGACACGCCGCCGTCGGCCAATGAGCTGGGCAACGGTGTAGCGCCGGGCAGCCCGCTGCCGGCGGATGAGGCAGCGCCGATCGATCTGTTCTGACCGGACGCCACCGAAAAGCCCCGCCTTCGAGAGAAGCGCGGGGCTTTTTGATGTATCAGGTATTCTGAGACATTGAATCGACTGCACGTCCGCCTTCGCGAGCAGGCTCGCTCCCACAGGGATTGCATTCCAATGTGGGAGCGAGCCTGCTCGCGAAGAGGCCCTCGAATCTCACACCAAACCAAACTGACAAAAAAAGCCCCGGCTCACACGAGCCGGGGCTTTTTGTTGAAGCGCTACAACGGCTTAGCCGTTGAACACGTCATCCACGCTCTTGAGCGGGTAGTTCTTCGGATACGGCAGGGTGGCCACGCCAGTCTCGATCGCGGCCTTGGCCACGGCGTCGGAGATCAGGGTGATCAGGCGCGCATCCATTGGCTTCGGAATGATGTACTCACGACCGAATTCCAGCTTGATGCCGCCATAGGCGTCACACACATCCTGAGGCACCGGCAGCTTGGCCAGTTCGCGCAGGGCGTTGGCGGCGGCGACTTTCATTTCTTCGTTGATGCGCTTGGCGCGAACGTCCAGGGCACCACGGAAGATGAACGGGAAGCCCAGGACGTTGTTGACCTGGTTCGGATAGTCCGAACGGCCGGTGGCCATGATCACGTCGCTGCGGGTGGCGTGAGCCAGTTCCGGGGAGATTTCCGGGTCCGGGTTCGAGCAGGCGAACACGATCGGGTTCGGCGCCATGCGCAGCAGGTTTTCCGGGCTCAGCAGGTTCGGACCCGACAGGCCGACGAACACGTCTGCACCGTCCAGCGCATCCGCCAGGGAGCGCTTGTCGGTCGCGTGGGCAAACACGGCCTTGTACTGGTTCAGGTCGTCACGGCCGGAGTGGATCACGCCGGTACGGTCAACCATGAAGATGTTTTCAATCCTGGCGCCCATGCTCACCAGCAACTTCATGCAGGAGATGGCCGCGGCACCCGCGCCCAGGCAGACGATCTTGGCTTCCGGCAGGGTCTTGCCGGCGATTTCCAGGGCATTGATCATGCCGGCTGCGGTCACGATCGCGGTGCCGTGCTGGTCATCGTGGAAAACCGGAATGTCGCACTGTTCGATCAGGGCGCGCTCGATCTCGAAGCACTCAGGTGCCTTGATGTCTTCCAGGTTGATGCCGCCGAAGGTGATGGAGATGCGCTTGACGGTGTCGATGAAGGCCTGCGGGCTTTCGGAATCGACTTCGATGTCGAACACGTCGATACCGGCGAAGCGCTTGAACAGCACGCCCTTGCCTTCCATGACCGGCTTGGAGGCCAGTGGGCCGAGGTTACCCAGGCCGAGAATCGCGGTGCCATCGGAAATGACTGCAACCAGGTTGCCCTTGCCGGTGTATTTGTAGGCCAGCTCAGGGTCGCGAGCGATTTCGCGTACTGGCTCGGCTACGCCGGGGCTGTAGGCCAGCGACAGGTCGCGGGCAGTGGCGGTGGCCTTGGTGAGCTCGACACTCAGCTTTCCTGGACGAGGATTAGCGTGATATTCGAGAGCGGCAGTTTTCAGATCAGACATGTGGGCATTCCGCTTTTTACTGTGTTGGACAGACGGACCGCCGAGGATACGCGCCTCGCAAAGTCCCTACAAGACTGACCAGTCACTGCTGTCAAGCGCCCTGCCCTACGACTTTGGGCCAAGAACCAGGAAACACAAGGGCTTCATGGATACAATAACGTCAAAAAATGTCTACAATTATTTCTGCCTGAGCACTGCCTGCAACATTGCCGGATCAGTCAGAGGCAACATCCACCGCGCCTGCCCGGGCCTGGCCGCACCGCGTCGAGAGCGATCGACAACCCAACCACGGGCCTCGATGGTCCGGCCTTCCAGGCCCTTGAGCATCGAAGCGTCAAAGCTTCGCTGCAGATTGGCCGCAATATGCAGGACAACCGAGCCTTGCAGCTCGATCCAGATCCCGCCGCGATTGCGTTGCACACTGTCTACGCGGCCGCTGACCAGCGCAAAACCGGGGGCCTTGATCTGCTCCGCGCGCACGACGGGTGACTTCTTCCATAGCCCCAGGCCGGCTTGCCGCGCCTTGCGCTCCGCCGCCTGCTGGCATTCGACCAGATCGACATTCGGCGCAACCGCAACCAGGTAACCCAGCCCCTCGGCAATCAATTGCTCTTCCAGGTTCCGACCCTGCTGGTCATAGACATGGGCCAGCGTGCGCCCGTAGTCGTCCCGGTCGTCCTTGCCAGGCGACACCCTGACCCGACCGGCGCTGGCAGCCACCAGTGCCTCGAGCCGCTGGCGCGCCGCCACGGCAAACGGCTCGTCCGCACGCCCGCGCTTTCCCAGTTCCGGACTGTTGAGACCGATCATGCGGATGCGACGACCGTCGCTGAGGTACAAGGTGTCGCCATCGACCACCCGTTGCACGGCCACGTCGGGCAGTCCATCCGGGAACGGGCACGCCGCCTGGGCACCACAGAGCCAAATCGCAGACACAAAAAAGGCGCCCGCTAGGGACGCCTTTTTCATCAGCCTGGAATAGCCGGAACGACTTTCCAAGATGATCAGCCTCAGGCTTTTGGAGTAACTTTGCCGAAAGCACCGAAACGATCGGCGAACTTCTGAACACGGCCGCCGGTATCCAGAGTCTTTTGCTTACCGGTGTAGAACGGGTGGCATTCGTTGCAAACGTCGATCGCCAGGGCTTTGCCGTAGGTCGAACGCGTTTCGAACTTGTTGCCGCAGCTGCAGGTTACGGCCACAACTGGGTAGTCCGGATGGATATCGGTTTTCATGGTGTTTTCCTCAGGCTAGCGTGCCGCCACCCAACACTATTGTTGAATACCGCACGTAATTAGGCCGCGGATTCTACCAGACAAGATTAATCACGCAAGCTACAACTTGTACCAACCGTCTGCTAGGCTCCCCGCCTCATGCGCCAGCTCCTCTGTGGGAGCGAGCCTGCTCGCGAAGGCGGTGGACCCGTCACATGAGTATTGCTTGACGCTCCGCTTTCGCGAGCAGGCTCGCTCCCACAAGGATCGCGCCAGGTTTTCTGAATTTGCTTGTCTATCGAGACCCTCCCGCGTGCCCGACGCCATCCTGCGCCTCGCCCTGCCATCGCCCCTGCGACGTCTGTTCGACTACCGTGCCTCAGCCGGGGTAACACGCGCCCAGTTGCAGCCGGGCATGCGCCTGCGGGTGCCGTTCGGCCGGCGGGAAATGATCGGGATCCTGGTGGAAGTCACCGATCACAGCGAAGTGCCGGTCGACAAGCTCAAACCGGCCCTGGCGCTGCTCGACGCCACGCCACCGCTGCCCGCGGCGCTGTTCAAGCTGTGCCTGTGGACCGCACAGTATTATCAGCACAGCCTGGGCGACACCTTGAGCTGGGCGTTACCGGTGCTGTTGCGCCAGGGCGAACCGGCCGAGGCACGCCAGGAGCGATTCTGGTCGGTGACGCCGGGCGCTTCGCTGGATGACCCGCGCATCGCCCGCGCACCGCGCCAACGCGAGGCCCTGGCGACCCTGGCCCAGCATCCCCATGGGGTAGCGCACCAGCTGTTGAGCAAGTTGATGCTCAGCAAGGACAGCCTTGATCTGCTGCTAGCCAAGAATCTCGTCCAGGTAGAAGTCCGCCGGCACGCCCCCGACGCGCGCCACGAACACTGGCTGGCCCAGCCGGAACTGCCGCTCAACGCCGAACAGCGGACCGCTTGCGAGGCGATTCGCGCGGGTTTCGACAGTTATCACGCCTTTCTGCTGGCGGGCGTCACCGGCAGCGGCAAGACCGAGGTCTACCTGCAACTGATCCGCCAGACCCTTGAAGCCGGCAAGCAAGCCCTGGTGCTGATTCCGGAAATCAACCTGGGCCCGCAGACCCTGGCGCGCTTCGAGCAGCGCTTCAATGCGCGCATCGCCCTGGTGCATTCGGCGGTCAACGACCGCGAGCGCCTGGAAGCCTGGCTCGCCGCCCGCGACGGCGAGGCCGACATCATCATCGGCACCCGCTCGGCGCTGTTCACGCCGATGAAGAACCCCGGCCTGATCATCATCGACGAAGAACACGACGGTTCCTATAAACAGCAGGAAGGCCTGCGCTACCACGCCCGTGACCTGGCGCTGGTGCGTGCGCGCCAGGAAAATATCCCGATCGTGCTCGGCTCGGCCACGCCCTCCCTGGAAAGCCTGCACAACGCCTACACCGGTCGCTACGGCCTGCTGCGCCTCAACGAGCGGGCCGGCGGCGCCAAGCAGCCGCGCTTCCTGCGCCTGGATGTGAAAAGCCGCCCGCTGGACAGCGGCATTTCCGGACCGATGCAGCAAGCCATCGGCCAGACCCTGGCCGCTGGGCAGCAGGTGCTGGTGTTTCTCAACCGCCGGGGGTTCGCCCCGACCCTGTTGTGCCATGACTGCGGCTGGATGTCCGGCTGCGAACGCTGCGACGCGCGGATGACCGTGCATCAGCGCTACGGCGAACTGCGCTGCCACCATTGCGGGCACTCCGAGCGGGTGCCGAGGCATTGCCCGCAGTGCGGGAAAGTGGACCTGCGCCCGGTAGGCGCCGGCACCGAGCGCGCCGAAGAACGTCTGGGCATCCTGTTTCCCGACTACCCGGTGCTGCGGGTGGATCGCGACAGCACCTCGCGCAAGGATGCGATGAATCAGCTGTTCGCCACGATCCAGAAAGGCCAGCCGTGCATCCTGGTAGGCACGCAGATGCTCGCCAAGGGGCATCACTTCCCGCGCGTGACGCTGGTATCGATCCTGGATGCCGACGGTGGGTTGTTTTCCGGTGACTTCCGCGCGAGCGAGCGCATGGCGCAGTTGATCGTCCAGGTCGCGGGCCGCGCCGGACGGGCCGAGGAACCGGGCAAAGTGATTATCCAGACCCACCTGGCCGACCATCCGCTACTGATCCAGCTGACCGAGCAGGGCTACTTCGCCTTCGCCGAGCAGGCCTTGAGCGAACGTCGCGCCGCCGGCCTGCCGCCGTTCGCCCATCTGGCGCTGCTGCGGGCCGAGGCCCACAAGCCAGGACAGGCCGAAGGCTTCCTGGACGAAGCGTGCAGCGAGGCCGAGCGCCTGCTGGCGGAACAGAGCCTCAGCGGGATCGAACTATTGGGCCCGGTGCCGGCTCCGATGGAACGGCGGGCGGGACGTTATCGCGCACAGCTTTTATTACAGGCCAATGCCCGCGCACCGCTGCATCGGTTGCTGAGCGCCTGGTTGCTCGTACTGGAACAACTGCCCAGCGGGCGGGCGGTGCGCTGGTCGCTGGATGTGGATCCGGTGGATTTGTATTGACTGTGGGAGCGGGCTTGCTCGCGAAGGCGGTGGGTCAGTTGTGGTGATGTTGGCTGTGCCGTCGCTTTCGCGAGCAAGCCCGCTCCCACAGGGCCCAAGTACATCCGAGCCATCCCTGACAGGCATCAACCGACCCGCTACAGTTGGCAAGCTCGCCCGCGCCACGGATAATGCCCAGTTTTTCCACCAGCGCATCGAAGCGCCGCCGCGCCCGCGGTTGAAAGAGAAGACCATGAAAGACACCATTCGCCAGCTTATCCAGCAAGCCATCACCCAACTCGTCACTGAAGGTGTGCTGCCAGAAGGCCTGTCGCCGGCGATTCAGGTCGAGAACACCCGCGACAAGACGCACGGTGACTTTGCCAGCAACATCGCGATGATGCTCGCCAAACCGGCCGGCATGAAACCTCGCGACCTGGCGGAAAAGATCATCGCCGCATTGCCGGCCGACGAAAACGTCACCAAGGCCGAAATTGCCGGCCCCGGGTTCATCAACTTCTTCCAGAATACCCAGGCGCTGGCCTCGCGGCTTGACGCGGCCCTGGCCGACGAGCGCCTCGGCGTACGCAAGGCCGGCCCGTTGCAGCGCACCGTGGTCGACCTGTCGGCCCCCAACCTCGCCAAGGAAATGCACGTCGGCCACCTGCGCTCGACCATCATTGGCGATGGCGTGGCGCGCGTCCTGGAGTTTCTCGGTGACAGGGTGATCCGCCAGAACCACGTCGGCGACTGGGGCACCCAGTTCGGCATGCTGATGGCCTATCTGCAGGAGAACCCGATCACCAGCGACGAGCTCTCGGACCTGGAAAACTTCTACCGCGCCGCCAAGCAACGCTTCGACGAGTCGCCCGAGTTCGCCGACCGCGCCCGTGGCCTGGTGGTCAAGCTGCAGGCCGGCGATGCCGAGTGCCTGGCGCTGTGGACAAAGTTCAAGGACATCTCGCTGTCCCACTGCCAGAAGATCTACGAGCTGCTGAACGTCAAGCTGAGCATGGCCGACGTGATGGGCGAAAGCGCCTACAACGACGACCTGATCAACGTGGTCAACGACCTCCGGGCCAAAGGCATGCTGGTGGAAAGCAACGGCGCCCAGTGCGTGTTCCTCGACCAGTTCAAGACCGCCGATGGCGAGCCGCTGCCGGTGATCATCGTCAAGGCCGACGGTGGCTACCTCTACGCCACCACCGACTTGGCGGCCGTGCGTTATCGCAACGGCGTGCTCAAGGCCGATCGGGTCCTGTACTTCGTCGACCAGCGCCAGGCCCTGCACTTCCAGCAGGTGTTCGAAGTGGCCCGCCTGGCCGGTTTCGTGACCCACCCGATGAAAATGGAACACATGGGGTTCGGCACCATGAACGGCGCCGATGGCCGCCCGTTCAAGACTCGCGATGGTGGCACGGTGAAGCTGATCGACCTGCTGACCGAAGCCCAGGACCGTGCGTACACCCTGGTCAAGGGCAAGAACCCGGAGCTGGCCGAAGACGAACTGCGCAAGATCGCCAAGGTGGTCGGCATCGACGCGGTGAAATACGCCGACCTGTCGAAGCACCGCACCAGCGACTACAGCTTCAACTTCGACCTGATGCTCAACTTCGAAGGCAACACCGCACCGTACCTGCTCTACGCCTACACCCGCGTGGCGGGCGTGTTCCGCAAGCTCGGCAAGGGCTTCGACGAAATCGAGGGCCAGATCGTCCTTGAAGCCGCCCACGAGCAGGAGCTGGCGGCCAGGCTGGCGCAGTTCGGTGAAGTCCTTAACAACGTGGCCGACAAGGGCACGCCGCACACCTTGTGCGCCTACCTGTACGACGTCGCCGGGCTGTTTTCCAGCTTCTACGAGAATTGCCCGATCCTCAACGCCGAGACCCCGGCACAAATGCAGAGCCGCCTGCGCCTCGCCGCGCTGACCGGGCGCACGCTCAAGCAAGGCCTGGAACTGCTGGGCCTGGAAACGCTGGAGCGCATGTAACTTGGCCGCCAAGAAAAAACCTGCACCCAAACGCGGCGCCAGTCGTTACCAGCCTCCGGCCAAACAGCCGATTCCGGGCTGGTTGTGGATGGCGATCGGCCTGACTGTCGGCGCATTCATCGTATTCCTGATGAAGCTGGAACCGGGCCAGGGCGATGACGTCAAGCGTGTTCGGCAAGAGCAGCAGAAAGCCACGCGGATCGCCGAGGCCAACAAGACCCCGCCGAGCCCGACACAACCGGTGAAGCCGAAATACGACTTCTACACCTTGCTCCCGGAATCGGAGGTCATCGTGCCGCCCGATGCGGTGCCGGAGAAAACCCTGCCGACGCCGCAGGTGCCGACCACGCCAGTGACCCCAGCCGAAGCGGCGAAGATCGACACCGCCCGCGCCCAGGCCGCCCTGGCCGGCATTACGCCGCCACCGGCCCCGCCGGTGCAGAAGGCCGCGCCGGTGACAAAATTCTTCCTGCAGGCCGGCTCGTTCCGCAAGGAAGCCGACGCCGACAAGGTCCGGGCGCAGATCATTCTGCTGGGCCAGTCGGTGTCGGTGGAGTCCGGAACCGTGAAGGACGAAACCTGGTATCGCGTACTGGTCGGACCGTTCAGCAACCGCGAAGAGCTGACCAAGGCCCAGAAACAACTAGCCGGCAGCGGTTTCAGCAACCTGTTGTTACAGCAACGTCAAAGCCGCTAGGCACCCTGACACAAACCCTGTGGCGAGGGGATTTATCCCCGCTGGGCTGCGAAGCGGCCCCAAAAGCTTGAGGGAGTCAACTCAGACGCACCGAAGCGGCAGGCTTTAGGGCCGCTTCGCGCCCCAGCGGGGATAAATCCCCTCGCCACAGGATCGTGGAACATTCACAACACACCACTCATCCCTTCCCCCGCCACGCAGTTGAAAAACCCCACGCCACCCCCATATGTGTTCCATCCGGGCATTTTCGCCCCGCTGCGTGGAGACTCTTCCCTTGACCACCATCGTTTCAGTCCGCCGTCACGGCAAAGTCGTCATGGGCGGCGACGGCCAGGTTTCATTGGGCAACACCGTGATGAAAGGCAACGCGAAGAAAGTCCGCCGCCTGTATCACGGCCAGGTCATCGCCGGTTTCGCCGGGGCCACCGCCGACGCCTTCACCCTGTTCGAGCGTTTCGAAGGGCAACTTGAAAAGCATCAGGGTCACTTGGTCCGCGCAGCCGTCGAGCTGGCCAAGGAATGGCGCACCGACCGTTCCCTGAGCCGCCTCGAAGCCATGCTTGCGGTAGCCAACAAGGATGCTTCCTTGATCATTACCGGCAACGGCGACGTGGTTGAACCGGAAGACGGCCTGATCGCCATGGGTTCCGGTGGCGCCTACGCCCAGGCTGCCGCCAGCGCCCTGCTGAAAAAGACCGACCTGTCGGCTCGCGAGATCGTCGAGACTGCCCTGGGCATCGCCGGCGACATCTGCGTTTTCACCAACCACACCCAGACCATTGAGGAGCAGGACCTCGCGGAGTAAGCCCTTCCAGGCCCAGACTCCCGCTTGAGGACCGCCAATTATTATGTCCATGACTCCCCGCGAAATCGTCCACGAACTCAATCGCCACATCATCGGCCAGGACGATGCCAAGCGCGCCGTCGCCATCGCCTTGCGTAACCGCTGGCGCCGGATGCAACTGCCGGAAGAACTGCGCGTCGAAGTGACCCCCAAGAACATCCTGATGATCGGCCCGACCGGTGTCGGCAAGACCGAGATCGCCCGGCGCCTGGCCAAGCTCGCCAACGCGCCATTCATCAAGGTCGAAGCCACCAAGTTCACCGAAGTCGGCTACGTGGGCCGCGACGTCGAGTCGATCATTCGTGACCTGGCCGATGCGGCGATCAAGCTGCTGCGCGAACAGGAAATCACCAAGGTTCGCCATCGCGCCGAAGACGCCGCTGAAGAGCGCATTCTAGATGCCCTGCTGCCACCGGCGCGCATGGGCTTCAACGCCGACGCCGCCACGACCCAGGACTCCAACACCCGCCAGCTCTTCCGCAAACGCCTGCGCGAAGGCCAGCTGGACGACAAGGAGATCGAGATCGAGGTGGCCGAAATGGCCGGCGTCGACATTTCCGCGCCGCCAGGCATGGAAGAAATGACCAATCAGTTGCAGAGCCTGTTCGCCAACATGGGCAAGGGCAAGAAGAAAAGCCGCAAGCTCAAGGTCAAGGAAGCGCTGAAGCTGGTGCGCGATGAAGAGGCCAGTCGCCTGGTCAACGAAGAGGAACTGAAGGCCAAGGCCCTGGAAGCGGTCGAGCAGCACGGCATCGTGTTCATCGACGAAATCGACAAGGTCGCCAAGCGCGGCAATGTCGGCGGCGCCGACGTTTCCCGCGAAGGCGTGCAACGCGACCTGCTGCCGTTGATCGAAGGCTGCACGGTGAACACCAAGCTGGGCATGGTCAAGACCGACCACATCCTGTTCATTGCCTCCGGTGCGTTCCACCTGAGCAAGCCGAGCGACCTGGTGCCTGAGCTGCAAGGCCGTCTGCCGATCCGTGTCGAACTCAAGGCGCTGTCGCCGGAAGACTTCGAGCGCATCCTGAGCGAGCCCCATGCGTCGCTGACCGAACAATACTGCGCGCTGCTCAAGACCGAAGGCCTGAACATCGAGTTCGCGCCGGAAGGCATCAAGCGCCTGGCGCAGATTGCCTGGCAGGTCAACGAGAAGACCGAGAACATCGGTGCCCGGCGCCTGCACACGCTGCTTGAACGCCTGCTCGAGGAAGTCTCGTTCAGCGCCGGCGACCTGGCCAGCGCCCACAACGAAGCGCCGATCATCATCGACGCCGAATACGTCAACAGCCACCTCGGCGAGCTGGCGCAGAACGAAGACCTGTCGCGGTATATCCTGTAGGCCACACGATAGGTGAGCGAGCTCTTGTGGCGAGGGAGCTTGCTCCCGCTGGGCTACGGAGTAGCCCCAGGAACCGGAAGCCGCCGCTCATCCAGGGGGATCGCGACGGGCTCTTGGGAGGGCTTCGCCCTCCAGCGGGAGCAAGCTCCCTCGCCACATGGCGTTCACCCAAGGCTTCAAGAGAGCGACGACTCATGACCAGACTCCCCACCGCCATCAACCTGCACAAAGCCTCCAAGACCCTGACGCTCAAATACGCGCCGGACGAGGAGTATCACCTGCCCGCGGAATTCCTGCGGGTGCACTCGCCTTCGGCCGAGGTCCAGGGCCACGGCAAACCTATCCTGCAATACGGCAAGCTCGGCGTCGGCCTGACCAAGGTCGAACCGGCCGGCCAATACGCACTGAAACTGACCTTCGACGATGGCCATGACAGCGGATTGTTCACCTGGGACTATCTGTACCAGCTGGCGGTGCGCCAGGAAGACCTGTGGAACGATTATCTCGCCGAACTCAAGGCGGCCGGAAAAACCCGCGACCCGAATGCGTCCGTCGTCAAGCTGATGCTCTAGCTCAAGGGCTGGCGCATTAGGGCGAATTTTCTAGACTCATCTGCTTGAATGCCTGCGCGGCAACGTCAATGACTGGCCTGCTTGCGAAAAAAATTAAACTCGGGTAACCAATGGAGCTGGCAAGTTCCCTGCAAAGGAACCGGCGAGTTCCTGGCACACGTTTCCTCATTGCCCTCGATGCGGAATTAATGGTCACCCCGAGCAGCGTACCTGGTATTGGCCTTGCGGCTTCACGGCACGGTCCCGGTACTCGTCTGAAGGACAATGGAGCGTCGTAGATGAGCAACAAGAACAACGATGAGTTGAAGTACCAAGCTTCGGAAAACACCCTGGGCTTGAATCCCGTCGTCGGCTTGCGCAGGAAAGACCTGCTGGCCTCTGCCCGGATGGTGCTGACCCAGACCATCAAACAACCGCTGCACAGCGTCAAGCACGTCGCCCATTTCGGCGCTGAACTGAGGAAAGTCCTGTTCGGCAAATCCGAGTTGCAGCCCGCCAGTGATGACCGTCGTTTCAACGACCCGGCGTGGAGCCAGAACCCGCTCTACAGACGTTATCTGCAAACCTATCTGGCGTGGCGCAAGGAGCTGCACGCCTGGATCGACGACAGCAGCCTTTCGCCCCAGGACATCAGCCGTGGGCACTTCGTGATCAACCTGATGACCGAAGCCATGGCCCCGACCAACTCGGCGGCCAACCCGGCGGCGGTCAAGCGCTTCTTCGAAACCGGTGGCAAGAGCCTGCTCGATGGCCTGTCCCACCTGGCCAAGGACCTGGTGCACAACGGCGGGATGCCGAGCCAGGTCGACATGGGCGCATTCGAAGTCGGCAAGAGCCTGGGCGTGACCGAAGGCGCGGTAGTCTTTCGCAATGACGTGCTGGAGCTGATCCAGTACCGCCCCATCACCGAGCAGGTCCATGAGCGACCGTTGCTGGTGGTGCCGCCGCAAATCAACAAGTTCTACGTATTCGACCTGAGCCCGGACAAGAGCCTGGCGCGCTTTTGCCTGCGCAGCAACGTGCAGACCTTCATCATCAGCTGGCGCAACCCCACCAAGGCGCAGCGCGAGTGGGGCCTGTCGACCTACATCGAAGCGCTCAAGGAAGCGGTGGACGTGGTCACGGCCATCACCGGCAGCAAGGACGTGAACATGCTGGGCGCCTGCTCGGGCGGCATCACCTGCACCGCCCTGCTCGGCCATTACGCCGCGCTGGGGGAGAAAAAGGTCAATGCCCTGACCCTGCTGGTGAGTGTTTTGGACACCACCCTGGACACCGACGTGGCGCTGTTCGTCGACGAGCAGACCCTGGAAACGGCCAAGCGCCATTCCTACCAGGCCGGCGTGCTGGAAGGCCGCGACATGGCCAAGGTGTTCGCCTGGATGCGGCCCAATGACCTGATCTGGAACTACTGGGTGAACAATTACCTGCTGGGCAACGAGCCGCCGGTGTTCGACATCCTGTTCTGGAACAACGACACCACGCGACTCCCGGCGGCGTTCCATGGCGACCTCATCGAGATGTTCAAGAACAACCCGCTGATCCGTCCCAACGCACTGGAAGTGTGCGGCACGCCGATCGACCTCAAGCAGGTCAGCGCCGATATCTTTTCCCTGGCCGGCACCAACGACCACATCACCCCGTGGAAGTCCTGCTACAAATCGGCGCAGCTGTTCGGCGGCAAGGTTGAATTCGTGCTGTCGAGCAGCGGTCACATCCAGAGCATTCTCAACCCGCCGGGCAATCCCAAGTCACGCTACATGACCAGTGAAGACATGCCGGCCAAGGCCGAGGACTGGATGGAAAACTCCACCAAGCACACCGACTCCTGGTGGCTGCACTGGCAAGCCTGGCAGGCCGAACGCTCGGGCAAGCTGAAGAAGGCCCCTACCGTGCTGGGCAACAAGACGTATGTCGCCGGGGAAGCGGCGCCGGGCACTTATGTGCATGAGCGGTAAAGAACTGCAACTCGTCCGCTGCGGGGTGAGCTTGCTCACGAATACATTCCCGCAGCCGACATGGAAATGTAAGGCCCACAGCGCTGGTGAACACAGACTCAGGTTCACAGCAGATCCAATGTGGGAGCGAGCCTGCTCGCGATTGCGGTGTGTCAGCACACATTGATGTTCGGATGTACCGCAGTCATCGCGAGCAGGCTCGCTCCCACAGGAGATCGGGGAAAAATGAAAGACCGCGACCCAACCCACAGGGCTTGAAGCATGCCGCAACCGTACATTTTCCGTACCGTCGATCTGGATGGCCAGACCTTGCGCACCGCGGTACGTCCCGGCAAGCCTCACTTGACGCCGCTGCTGATTTTCAACGGCATCGGCGCCAACCTGGAGCTGGTCTTCCCGTTCATCGAGGCCCTGGACCCGGACCTGGAAGTGATCGCCTTCGATGTGCCCGGGGTCGGCGGTTCGTCGACGCCGAGCCGGCCGTATCGTTTTCCGGGCCTGGCCAAGCTTACCGCGCGGATGCTTGATTACCTCGACTATGGGCAGGTCAACGTGATCGGTGTGTCCTGGGGCGGTGCCCTGGCCCAGCAGTTCGCCCATGATTATCCGGAGCGCTGCAAGAAGCTGGTGCTCGCCGCCACGGCCGCTGGCGCGGTGATGGTGCCGGGCAAGCCGAAGGTGCTGTGGATGATGGCCAGTCCCCGACGCTACGTGCAGCCGTCCCATGTGATGCGCATCGCGCCGCTGATCTACGGCGGCTCGTTCCGCCGCGACCCAAGCCTGGCGGCTCGTCACGCGGCCAAGGTGCGTTCGGCGGGCAAGCTCGGTTATTACTGGCAACTGTTCGCGGGCCTCGGCTGGACCAGCATCCATTGGCTGCACAAGATCCACCAGCCGACCTTGATCCTGGCCGGGGATGACGACCCGCTGATCCCCCTGATCAACATGCGCATGCTGGCCTGGCGCATCCCCAATTCGCAGTTGCACATCATCGATGACGGCCACCTGTTCCTGATCACCCGGGCCGAGGCCGTGGCGCCGATCATCATGAAGTTCCTCGAGGAAGAACGTCAGCGCGCGGTCATGCACCCGCATCCCGCGCCGCTGGGTGGCGGCTGACACCGCCCATTTGCGCCTGGCAGGACGCCGGATCGCGCAACTACCCGAAACAGCGACTATGTTGTCTGGTTCGGTGTGTTTGTTTTCAGCCTGATGATGAAGGAGTTGACTCATGCGCGACAAACCGGCGAAGGGTTCCATGCCCGCCCCTGCCAGCTTCATCAACGCACAGAGTGCGGTCACCGGCCTGCGCGGCAGGGACCTGCTGTCGACCCTGCGCAACGTTGCCGCCCATGGCCTGCGCAACCCGGTCCACAGTGCCCGACATGCGTTGAGGCTCGGCGGCCAGCTGGGGCGCGTCCTGCTGGGGGAAACCCTGCACCCGACCAACCCCGACGACAAACGCTTCGCCGACCCCACCTGGCAGCTCAACCCGTTCTACCGCCGCAGCCTGCAGGCCTACCTGAGCTGGCAGAAAGAGGTCCGCCAGTGGATCGATGAGGGCGGCATGAGCCCGGATGATCAGGCCCGTGCGCATTTTGCCTTCTCCCTGCTCAACGATGCGGTAGCGCCGTCCAATACCCTGCTCAATCCGCTGGCGATCAAGGAGCTGTTCAATTCCGGAGGCAGCAGCCTGATTCGCGGGATCAGCCATCTGGTCGACGACCTGCTGCACAACGACGGGTTGCCCCGGCAAGTCACGCCACACGCCTTTGAAGTCGGCAAGACCCTGGCGAGTACGCCCGGCGCAGTGGTGTTTCGCAACGAGCTGCTGGAACTGATCCAGTACAAGCCGATGAGCGAAAAGCAATACGCCACGCCGCTGCTGATCGTGCCGCCGCAGATCAACAAGTTCTACATCTTCGACCTGAGCCCTTCCAACAGCTTCGTCCAGTACGCCCTGAAAAACGGCTTGCAGGTGTTTATCATCAGTTGGCGCAACCCCGACGTGCGCCATCGGGAATGGGGCCTGTCCAGTTATGTCGAGGCGACGGAAGAGGCCATGAACGTCTGCCGGGCGATCACCGGCGCCCGCGAAGTCAACCTCATAGGCGCCTGCGCCGGTGGCATGACCATCGCCGCCCTGCAGGGCCATCTGCAAGCCAAGCGCCAACTGCGCCGGGTGGCCAGCGCCACCTACCTGGTGAGCTTGCTGGACAGCGAGATCGAGAGCCCGGCCACGCTGTTCATCGACGAACAGACCCTCGAAGCCGCCAAGCGCCGCTCCTATCAGAAAGGCATTCTCGATGGCCGCGACATGGCTCGGGTCTTCGCCTGGATGCGGCCCAACGACTTGATCTGGACCTACTTCGTCAACAACTACCTGCTGGGCAAGGAGCCGCCGACGTTCGATATTCTCTACTGGAACAACGACTGCACGCGGCTTCCGGCGGCCTATCACGGCGACCTGCTGGATTTTTTCAAACACAACCCGCTGACACGGCCGGGCGCCCTGGAGGTGTGCGGCACGCCTATCGACTTGCAGAAAGTCACCGTGGACAGCTTCAGCGTGGCCGGCATCAACGACCACATCACGCCGTGGGACGCGGTGTACCGCTCGACGTTGCTGCTGGGCGGCGAACGACGTTTCGTGCTGTCCAACAGCGGACACGTCCAGAGCATCCTCAACCCGCCAGGCAACCCCAAGGCCAACTACATTGAAAATCCGAAACTGAGCAGCGACCCGCGCGCCTGGTACTACGACGCCAAACACATCGAGGGCAGTTGGTGGACCCAATGGCTGGGCTGGATCCAGGAGCGCTCCGGCGCCCAGCACGAAACGCAGATGACGCTGGGCAACGCGAAATACCCGGCCCTGGAAGCGGCACCCGGGAATTACGTACGGGTACGCTGAACGCCTCGTCCCACGGTCGCACTGCGGGCCGTGGAAAGACTCCACCGACCAAGAAGACCGGATGAAAACCCGCGACCGAATCCTTGAGTGTGCCCTGCAATTATTCAACGAGAAGGGCGAGCCGAATGTTTCCACCCTCGAAGTCGCCAACGAGATGGGTATCAGCCCCGGCAACCTCTACTACCACTTCCATGGCAAGGAACCGCTGATACTCGGATTGTTCGAGCGATTCCAGGCCGAGCTCGCACCGCTGCTGGATCCGCCCGCCGACGCGCAACTGGCGCCGGAGGACTACTGGTTGTTCCTGCATTTGATCGTCGAGCGCCTGGCCCAATACCGGTTCCTCTTCCAGGACCTGTCGAACCTGGCGGGGCGCCTGCCGAAACTGGCCAAGGGTATCCGCCAGTTGCTCAACGCGTTGAAACGGACCCTGGCCTCGTTGCTGGCGCAGCTCAAGGCCCAGGGCCTGCTGGTGAGCGACACCCAGGCACTCGGGCAACTGGTGGAGCAGATCACCATGACGTTGCTGTTTTCGCTGGATTATCAGCGGATCCTTGATCGCGAGGGCGAGGTTCGCCTGGTGGTCTATCAGATCATGATGCTGGTGGCGCCGCACTTGCCGCCGGCGATCAAGGTCGCGACCGAGCAGATGGCGTTGCGGTATCTGGAGGAGCACGAATAACGGCCGGCTGCGGCAGACCCAATGTGGGAGCGAGCCTGCTCGCGAAAGCGCTGGGTCAATCAATTGAAATGTGACTGAGAAAATGCATTCGCGAGCAGGCTCGCTCCCACAGGTTGAATCCAGGATGCATAAAAAAACGCCCGACCTTCACAGGCCGGGCGCTTTTGCATGTCCCGGAAACTCAGGACTGGCTGGTAGGCGTCGACGGAACCGGCGCTGGAGTCGGAGTGGCTACCGGGGTCGGAGCCGAGGCAGAGTTTGCCGTGCTCGTCGGGGTGGCCGGTTTGGCGGCCGCGGCCGGCGCCTTGGGTGCGGCTGCTTTTGGCGCGGCCGGTTTTTTCACTGCGGGCTTTTTCGCCGCGGCCGGTTTTGCTGCGGCTTTTGCCGCTGGCTTGGCAGCCGGTTTGGCCGCAGCTGGTTTAGCCGCCGCCGTCTTGGCCGCTGGCTTGGCGGCAGGTTTGGCTGCAGTTTTTGCCGCGACGGGTTTGGCCGCCGCCTTGGCTGCAGGCTTGGCCGCTGCGGTTTTGGCTACTGGCTTGGCCGCTGCTTTGGCCGCAGGCTTGGCGACGGTTTTTGCCGCCGCCTTGACCAGTGGCTTGGCTGCCGTCTTCGCTGCAGGCTTGGCCGCCGCCGTCCTGGTTGCAGCAGGCTTGGTCGCGACCGGCGTAACCTTGGCCCCGGTGAGTTTTTCGATCTGCCTGGTCAGGGTGTCGACCTTGCTGTGCAGTTCCTTGACTTCATTGCGGCTCGGCACGCCCAGGCGGGAAATTGCACTGTTCAGACGCTTGTCGAAAGCCCCTTCCAGCTCATCCCACTTGCCCAGTGCACGATCCTTCACGCCGCCCATGCGCGACTTGGTGGACTCGGCAGAATCCTTGGCGGCATCGACTTGTTTGCCGACCGCCGTCTTGGTGAGTTTTTCGGCCTTCTCGCCGTCCTTGACCAGGGACTCGAAGAGTTTGCTGCCGTCAGTGTCGATCTTCGAGTACACGCCTAAACCAGCAAGCCAGATTTTGCGGGAGTACTTTTCAATCTTCCCGGCCCACGAGCTGCCTTCTTTTTCGGTGATTTTCTTGCCAGCCATCCCGTTCTCCTTAATGTTTACGCGCGACACGTTCGAGCAATGCCGTCAGCTCATCGAGCTTAGCAGAGAGTGTCTCAACGTCATGTTTAGACGGAATGCCGATACGATTCAAGGCACTTGCAACACGCGCGTCGAATACCTTCTCGACTTTGTCGAGTTGAACTTCGACGCGGGCCTTGAAAGTATTGACGTCGGTCTTGGCTTCGATCAGTTCGCTGTTCGCCGCTTCAAGTTTCCCGGCAATGTTCTTTTTGCCTTTGGTTTCAACAACTTCACCGGCCTTGACCAGCTCCTTGAAGTAGTCGCTGCCCTCCTGACCGACCTTGATATAGGCGCCCAGGCCCGCCAGCCAGATCTTGCGCGCGTACGTTTTCACGTCGCCCAGCGTGGAAGAATCAACGTCGGTTTTTTTCTTCAGAATAACTTTGGCCATGGTGCACCTCACTCGAAGACAGGTTTGAGCAACTGCCCGCACACGGTCGGGCTCAGGCACAAAGTAGTGAGAATAATTAGAAAGGGCACCCTAACAACTGACATAAAACCCGAAGCCATTGGCGCGCACCTGTGGGAGCGAGCTTGCTCGCGATTTGCATTGTGTCAGTCGCATCAAGGTTGGCTGAGACGCCGCCATCGCGAGCAAGCTCGCTCCCACAGTAAGTTAGGTGGTGAATTTAAATCTGCATTCCACCCACCCTTCCAATCAATCAAGCCAACGCCTTGTCCAGCGCCTTTTCGATTTCCGTCTTGATTGTCCCGCTCATGGCCGACATCAACATGCCCAGCTCCACTTCGACGCGGATCGAATCCTCGCCCACATGCACTTCACCCTTGACCCCGGAACGCTTGAGCTTCAGCGTGTCGCCCTCCCACTTGGGCTCCAGGCCATAGCTGTCGGACAGTTTCCGGGCCAGCTTGTCGGCCTTTTCGCGGGCCGCTTCCTTGCCCAGGTCATGGGCACGCTCAACAGTAATACGGGCCATCTGCTAACTCCTGCTTGATCGAGACTTGCCTGAACGTTTGCGACCCTGCCTGCGTCAAAACGTCCGGGCGGTGGCTCATCTTACCTGCAGCCTTGCCAAGACAAAGCCCTCCACCGGGATTAGAATGTCCCGCATTCTTTTTTGGTGACCGCGATATGACTGATCAGCGCAAAGGCAGCGATGCCGAACCCACCACACACTTCGGCTTCAAGAACGTGCCGGAAAGCCAGAAAGCGGAGAAAGTCGCCGAGGTTTTCCACTCGGTGGCCGCCAAGTACGACTTGATGAACGACCTGCTCTCGGGCGGCATGCATCGCCTCTGGAAGCGTTTCGCGATCGAGCTGTCGGGCGTGCGCAGCGGCAACCGCGTGCTGGACATTGCCGGCGGTACCGGTGACCTGACCAAGAAGTTCTCCCACATCGTCGGCCCCACCGGCCATGTGGTGCTCGCCGACATCAACGAATCCATGCTCAAGGTCGGCCGTGACCGCCTGCTCGACCTGGGCGTGGCCGGCAACGTCGAGTTCGTCCAGGCCGACGCCGAGAAGTTGCCGTTCCCCGACAACCATTTCGACTGCGTGACCATCGCCTTCGGCCTGCGCAACGTCACCCACAAGGAAGATGCCCTGCGCTCGATGTTGCGCGTGCTCAAGCCCGGTGGCCGGCTGTTGGTGCTGGAGTTTTCCAAGCCGACCAACGCGCTGATGTCCAAGGCTTATGACGCCTACTCGTTCGCCTTCATGCCGTTGATGGGCAAGCTGATCACCAACGACGCGGAAAGTTATCGTTACCTGGCCGAATCGATCCGCATGCACCCCGACCAGGAAACGCTGAAGTCGATGATGGTCGAAGCCGGTTTTGATCGGGTCACCTACCACAACATGACGTCCGGCATCGTCGCCCTGCACCGCGGTATCAAGCCCTGATGCTGCTCACCGGGCTGCTCGCCAGTGTCGAACTCGGTATCAACCGGGTCCTGCGCCTGGACAGCACGGCGCCGATGCGCCTGGCACACTTGAGCGGCAAGGTGATTGCCGTCGACTGCCGCAGCCCGGCGTTGCAGCTGTTCATCCTGCCCAGCGACGAAGGCCTGATGCTCGCCGCCCATTGGGAGGCCGAGGCCGACTGCACGCTGCGCGCCCCGGCATCGAGCCTGCTGGAGTTGGCGCTGAGCAAGAACAAGACGGCGGTGCTGCACAGCCCCGACGTCGAGCTCGACGGCGACAGCGGCGTGCTGCTGGAACTGGCAGCGATTCTCCAGGACCTGGAACTGGACTGGGAATACGAAGTGTCCCGCTGGATCGGCCCGGTCGCCACCCAATTGCTCAGTGGCCATCTGCGCAGCCGCTCCCGCTGGTACCGCCAGGGCTTCGCCAGCCTGGGACAGAATCTGAGTGAATACCTGGCCGAGGAATCGCGTACGCTCGTAGGCCAACGCGAAGCCCAGGCCCGTTTTGCCGAACTGGACCAGATCAAGCTAGATCTGGAACGACTCGAGGCGCGTTTCGAGCGCCTTTCCCGATCCCTTGAACCCAAGCGATAACGCATGAAGCTGCTTGCCGTCCGCCGTCTGTTGCGCATCCAGCGCGTCGTAATCCGCTACCGCCTCGATGACCTGCTGTTCGCCCTGCCGCTGCCCTGGTTTCTCCTGGCACTGCGCTTTGTGCTGCCGTGGCGCTGGTTCCCTCGTCGAACCCTGGACTTGAGCCGCGGTGCACGCCTGCGCCTGGCCTTGCAGGACCTGGGGCCGATCTTCATCAAGTTCGGGCAGATCCTCTCGACCCGTCGCGACCTGTTGCCCGAAGACATCGCCGATGAGCTGATGCTGCTGCAGGATCGCGTGCCGCCCTTCGACTCGAAACTGTCGGTAGCGCTGATCGAGGCGCAGTTGGGCAAGAAGATCAGCGAAGTCTTCAGCCGTTTCGATGTCGAGCCGCTGGCTTCGGCGTCGGTCGCCCAGGTCCACGCCGCCCAGCTCAAGACGGGTGAAGAAGTGGTGGTCAAGGTGATCCGCCCGGGCCTCAAGCCGATCATTGCCCAAGACCTGGCCTGGCTGTTCATCCTTGCCCGCGCCGCCGAGCGGGTGTCAGCCGATGCACGCCTGCTGCATCCGGTGGACGTGGTCCAGGACTATGAAAAAACCATCTTCGATGAGCTCGACCTGCTGCGCGAGGCCGCCAACGCCAGCCAGCTGCGGCGCAATTTCGAGGGCTCGCCACTGCTGTACGTGCCGCAAGTCTATTGGGATTGGTGCCGGCCGAAAGTCCTGGTGATGGAGCGCATCTACGGGATCCAGGTGACCGACCTGGCAACCCTCGCCGACCAGCGCACCGACATGAAACTGCTTGCCGAGCGCGGCGTGGAGATTTTCTTCACCCAGGTGTTTCGCGACAGTTTCTTCCACGCCGACATGCACCCGGGCAACATCTTCGTCAGCACCGTGCAACCGTGGAGCCCGCAGTACATCGCCATCGATTGCGGCATCGTCGGCAGCCTCACCCCCGAGGACCAGGATTACCTGGCGCGCAACCTGTTCGCCTTCTTCAAGCGTGACTACCGCCGCGTCGCGCAGTTGCACATCGATTCGGGCTGGGTGCCGGCCGAGACCAAGCTCAACGAATTCGAAGCAGCGATCCGCACCGTGTGCGAACCGATCTTCGAAAAACCGTTAAAAGATATTTCATTCGGCCAGGTGCTGATGCGCCTGTTCCAGACTGCGCGCCGCTTCAACATGGAGGTCCAGCCGCAGTTGGTGTTGCTGCAAAAAACCCTGTTGAACATCGAAGGCCTCGGCCGCCAGCTGTACCCGGACCTGGATTTGTGGAGCACCGCCCAGCCCTTCCTTGAACGCTGGATGCGCGAACGCGTCAGCCCGAAGACCTTGCTGGGCAACGTCCAGAGCCAGTTCGAGCAGATTCCGCATTTGGCCAACATGACCCGCGATCTGCTCGAACGCATGTCCCAGCCCCATGCCCATGATCCTGCTCCACCCTGGAAACAGCGGCGCGACGATTGGTTCCTGCGCCTGCTTGGCGC
Organism: Pseudomonas sp. R3-56; assembly: GCF_051132075.1. Taxonomy (NCBI): domain Bacteria; kingdom Pseudomonadati; phylum Pseudomonadota; class Gammaproteobacteria; order Pseudomonadales; family Pseudomonadaceae; genus Pseudomonas; species Pseudomonas sp. R3-56. Next base: position 5,709,577 of record NZ_CP071657.1, read on the forward strand.
GGCCCACCTGGGTGGCGGCGCCGTGCTGGCTGCCGGTGGCCCGTTGAGCGAACTGGGCCATTGGCCCGCCGGGATCATGGTGGCCGTCGGTTTGTATCTGGTCGTTCGTCGATAGCCAGCACCGGTTCACGCTGGCACACTGTTTCAACGCTGGGCCCGCCGACTGGAAGTGCGCGGCCCATGGTCGGAGTCGAAGATGAAAAACTGGCAGGACGAGATCAAATGGGACGCCGACGGCCTGGTGCCGGCGATCGCCCAGGATCACAAGACCGGGCGTGTGCTGATGATGGCCTGGATGAACCGCGAGGCGCTGGCCCTGACCGCCGCCGAGAATCGCGCCATCTATTGGTCACGTTCCCGTGGCAAGCTGTGGCGCAAGGGTGAAGAGTCCGGGCACGTGCAGCACCTGCACGAGATGCGCCTGGATTGCGACGGCGACGTCATTATCCTGATGGTCGAACAGGTCGGTGAAATCGCCTGCCATACCGGCCGTCAAAGCTGCTTCTACCGTGTCTTCGAGAACGGCGACTGGAAAACCGTCGACCCGGTACTCAAGGACCCGCACGCCATCTATTCAGGACACAACCATGAGTGACACCCTGACCCGCCTGGCCCAGGTGCTGGAAGAGCGCAAGGGCGCCGCGGCCGACAGCTCCTATGTCGCCAGCCTGTACCACAAGGGTTTGAACAAGATTCTGGAAAAGGTCGGCGAAGAGTCGGTCGAAACCATCATTGCCGCCAAGGACGCTGCCATCAGCGGCGACTGCAGCGACGTGATCTACGAGACCGCCGACCTGTGGTTCCACAGCCTCGTCATGCTCGCCCAACTGGGGCAGCATCCGCAGGCCGTACTGGATGAACTGGACCGTCGCTTCGGTCTGTCCGGGCACGTCGAGAAAGCCTCGCGCCCGTCCGCCTGATCAACTTTTGAGAGGAACAGCCACATGGGTATTTTTGACTGGAAACATTGGGTCGTCATTCTGGTGGTCGTGGTGCTGGTGTTCGGCACCAAGAAACTGAAAAACCTCGGCACCGACGTCGGTGAGTCGATCAAGGGCTTTCGCAAGGCCATGAACGATGACGAAAAACCGGCCGACCCACAGGCCACCCCGGCGCAACCGGCACAGCCGGCCCAACCGGTACACCCACAAGCCACGCAGCCGGTGAATGCGCCGAACACCATCGACGTGCAGGCCCAGAAAGTCGAAGAGCCAATCCGCAAAGACTCGTGAGCACTGACTAATGTTTGGGATCAGCTTCACTGAACTGCTGCTCGTCGGCCTCGTCGCCCTGTTGGTACTGGGGCCCGAACGCCTGCCGGGCGCTGCGCGCACCGCCGGTCTGTGGATCGGGCGCCTGAAGCGCAGCTTCAATGCGATCAAACAGGAAGTTGAACGTGAAATCGGTGCCGACGACATCCGTCGGCAACTGCACAACGAACACATCCTGTCCCTGGAACAGGAAGCACGGAAGATCTTCTCGCCGACCCAGCAGGAGCCGACGCCGGTCCAGCCCGTGGCCGAGCCGACGATTGCTCCCCAGGTCCCGGCGGTCGAAGTTGCGCCAGTGGTCGTTGAACCGGCCAAACCGGTTGATCCGGTGACTGCGACGCCCCCGACTCCCAACGACTCCACTCTGCCGCCGCGAGCCCCATGAGCGATATCCCTGAAAACGACCAGCCGATGCCGCTGGTATCGCACCTCACCGAGTTGCGCACCCGCCTGCTGCGCTGCGTCGCGGCGGTGTTCATCATCTTTGCCGGGCTGTTTGCCTTCACCCAGCAGATCTACACCTTCGTCTCCACTCCGCTGCGCGAGTACCTGCCGGTAGGCGCGACGATGATCGCCACCGATGTGTCGTCGCCGTTCCTGACGCCGTTGAAACTGACGATGATGGTCTCGCTGTTCCTGGCGATCCCGGTGATCCTGCATCAGATCTGGGGCTTCATCGCTCCGGGCCTGTACAAGCATGAAAAACGCATCGCCGTGCCGCTGCTGGTGTCGAGCATCCTGCTGTTCTACACCGGCATGGCCTTCGCCTACTTCTTCGTATTCCCGTTGATCTTCAAGTTCTTCGCCGCCGCCACCCCGGCCGGCGTGGAAATGATGACCGACATTACCAGCTACCTGGATTTCGTCATGACGCTGTTCTTCGCCTTTGGCGTGGCGTTCGAGATTCCCGTGGCGGTGGTATTGCTGGTGTGGATCGGCGTGGTCGACGTCGCCTACCTGAAGAAGATCCGTCCGTACGTGATCATCGGTTGCTTCGTGGTCGGCATGATCCTCACGCCGCCGGATATTTTCTCCCAGACCTTGCTGGCCGTGCCGATGTGGCTGCTGTTCGAGATCGGCATCCTGTTCGGCGGCCTGGTGCGCAAGCGCCGCGAAGAAGAACCCGAGGACCAGCCGGTCGACGACCACAACGACCAGCCGCCAGCGACCCAAGCGTGAACCTGCTGCTGCTCGAAGAGGCCGATTTCATCGAGCCGGACCGCGTCATCCTGAGCGATCGGCGCCTGACGCACATGCAGGAGGTCCACCGCAGCGCCGTCGGCGACAGCTTGCGGGTCGGCTGTATCGGCGGCCTGATGGGCACGGCCCAGGTGTTGCGCCTGGAAGCTCGCGAAGCCGAACTGCAAGTGACGCTCGACCAGCCGCCGCCAGCCAAGTTGCCGCTGACCCTGGTGCTGGCATTGCCGCGTCCGAAGATGCTCCGGCGGGTGTTCCAGACCGTCGCCACCATGGGCGTGCCGCGGGTGGTGCTGGTGAATAGTTATCGTGTGGAAAAAAGCTTCTGGCAGACGCCCTTCCTGGAACCCGAGGCGATTCGCGAACAACTGATTCTTGGCCTGGAGCAGGCCCGGGACAGCGTGCTGCCGGAAATCATCATTGAAAAACGCTTCAAGCCCTTCGTCGAAGATCGCCTGCCCGCCATCGTCGAAGGCACCCTCGGGCTGGTCGGCCATCCTGGCAATCACCCGCCCTGCCCGCGCGCGCTGACAGAGCCGGTGACCTTGGCCATCGGCCCGGAAGGCGGCTGGATCCCCTACGAAATCGACCTGCTGGGCAAGGCCGGCCTGCAACCGGTGCAGCTCGGCGAACGGATCCTGCGGGTCGAGACCGCGGTCACGGCCCTGCTTGCACGGCTGTTCTAAGAACCTGTTTGCTTTCCCGTGGCGAGGGAGCTTGCTCCCGCTCGGCTGCGAAGCAGTCGTAAATTCCTGCCCCGGGTGGTCGCTTCGCGACCAAGCGGGAGCAAGCTCCCCCGCCACGAAAAAGACCCGCCGCGTCTATTTTCTACAGCTCCCGCCAAAGCCGCCGATACAGTCCCCATAAAACCAATTCAACGCTCCAAGGGAGTATCAGCATGTTCCGGTGGCTTGCCCAGGGTCTGGGAAACGTAAGCGTTAATCGCAAACTTGGCTTCGGCTTCGGCCTGGTGCTGTTCCTCACCCTGATGATCGCGTTCACCGGCTGGTCCGGCCTGGGCAATGTCATCAGCCGGGGCGACAAGCTGGGGTTCATTGCCAGCCTGAACGACCTGAGCAAGGACCTTGACCTCGCCAGCATCGACTACAACACCACGCGCGGCGAAAAAGGCCCGCAGCAGGTCAACGACCTGCTCGGCAAGCTCGAAGCCGGGTTGAAGACAGCTCGCGAGATGATCGAACAGCCTGACGACGTGGCGTTGATCGACAAGCAACTGGCCGCCGTCGCCGAATACAAAAGCGCCTTCGCCCAGATGACCAGCGCCACCGTCAGCCGCGAAGATGCCCGCGGCAAGCTGGGCGCCAGTGCCGATAGCACCGTAGCCCGCGTCGCCGAAGTGGAGAAAGCGCTGCTGCAGGGCGGCGACATCACCCAGTTCAACAGCGTGGTGACCTTGAGCAAGGCGATCCAACAGGCACGCTATCAGGTTCGCGGTTACACCTACAGCGGCAAAAGCGAGGCCCAACAGCCGGCCATCGATGCAATTACCGATGTCCTGAAACTGCTGGCACGCTTGCCAGCCCAGTTGCCTGAGGAACACGCCGACAGGCTCCAGCAGGCCAGCGACTCGATGAACATCTACCGGGCGGCAGTCAGCCAGTTCCGTGACTCCCAACTTGATAACGGTGCCGCTCTGCAGCGCATGAGCGAGCAAGGCCAGGTCCTGATCGACTCCAGCCAGAAGCTCACCGCGTCCCAGACGGCCGTGCGCGATCATGACACCGCTCAGGCCAAGACCGTTCTGATCGCAGCCGCCGCACTGGCGCTGCTGTTCGGTGTGATCGCCGCCTTGCTCATTACCCGGCAGATCGTCGGCCCGCTGGATGAGACCCTGAAGGTGGCAGAACGCGTCGCCGCGGGCGATCTTACCCACAACCTGACGTCCGAACGCCGCGACGAACTCGGTCAATTGCAACGCGCCATGCAACGCATGACCGTTGGCTTGCGGCAGTTGATCGGCGGCATCGGTGAAGGCGTTACCCAGATCGCCAGCGCTGCTGAACAACTCTCGGCGGTGACCGAACAGACCAGCGCCGGGGTCAACAGCCAAAAGATCGAGACCGACCAGATCGCCACTGCCATGCACGAAATGACCGCCACCGTGCAGGAAGTGGCGCGCAACGCCGAGGAAGCCTCCGAGGCCGCCGTCGCCGCCGACCAACAGGCCCGCGAAGGCGACAAGGTCGTCGGCGAAGCCATCGCCCAGATCGAGCGCCTGGCGCGAGAAGTGGGCAACTCTACCGCCGCCATGGGCGATCTGAAGCGCGAAAGCGACAAGATCGGCAGCGTCCTGGACGTGATCAAGTCCGTTGCCCAGCAAACCAACCTGCTGGCCCTCAACGCGGCCATCGAGGCAGCCCGAGCCGGTGAAGCCGGGCGCGGCTTCGCCGTGGTGGCCGACGAAGTTCGCAGCCTGGCCCAGCGCACCCAGAAGTCCACCGAGGAAATCGAAGAACTGATCGTCGGCCTGCAAGCGGGTACCGAACAGGTCGCGACCATCATGGACAACAGCCGCAGCCTGACCGACAGCAGCGTCGAACTGACCCGCCGCGCCGGTGGCTCGCTGGAAAACATCACTCGCACGGTGTCGGCGATCCAGTCGATGAACCAGCAGATCGCAGCGGCGGCAGAGCAGCAGAGTGCGGTAGCGGAGGAAATCAACCGTAGCGTGCTGAATGTGCGGGATGTGTCAGAGCAGACGGCGTCGTCCAGTGAGGAAACGGCTGCCTCCAGTGCCGAACTGGCGCGGTTGGGGGTTCATTTGCAGACGTTGGTGGGGCGGTTTCGGGTTTGATTCGGGTGTTGAAGTTGTGTGTATATCCGTTGTTTAAGTAATGGCTACTTAGGGTTTCGCCCTGACGGCGAGTCACTTTCGAAAGGCGCGAAAGTAACCAAAGCGCCTCTGCCCCACCACTTGGCACCTCGCTTAGGCTCGGTGTGCCCTCACTCCGGCATTGCTCCGTGGGCCCGCCGCGAAGGGCCATCCATGGCCCAGCGCGGCTATCCCGGCATCCATGCCGGGATGCCCACTACGCAATACCTGCGTTCGGCCATCGTGGTTAACGGGGCGCCCGAGATCAACGTCCACCGCGAGGCGGCCTGAAAGCCGACCTGTTTCTTTGGTGACCGCGTTTCCCTGTGGGACCCGAGCTTGCTCGTGATGACGCTGGGGCAGTTGGCATGCATGGCGAAAGTGCCGCGGTCTTCACTCCCACATGAAAAAACCATTTTTCCTGAACAAACAACAAACCCGTGGCGAGGGAGCTTGCTCCCGCTCGGCTGCGCAGCGGCCGTAAAAAACGACCTGCTGTTTCCCTGATGCATCTTGCCGAATGGTTTTGGGGCTCCTCCGCAGCCCAGCGGGAGCAAGCTCCCTCGCCACGGTTAATGCGGCCACCAACGAAAAATGTCGAATGTGCAGGTTGTTCGCGAACAAACTCACTCCTACAGAATGAACGCGGTCACCTAGAGACAGGTCGGCTATCAGGCCGCCTCGCGGTGGACGTTGATCTCGGCGCCCCGTTAACCACGCTGGCCGAACGCAGGCATTGCGCAGTGGGCATCCCGGCATGGATGCCGGGATAGCCGCGCTGGACCATGGATGGTCCTTCGCGGCGGGCCCACGGAGCAATGCCGGAGTGAGGGCATGCCGAGCCTTAGCGAGGCACCGAGTGGTGGGGCAAAAGCGTTTTGGTTACTTTTGCGCTTCTCAAAAGTGACCCGTCGTAAGGACGGAACCATAAGCAGCCGTGACCTAAACAACGGATATACATACCAAAATACCTACGTCCCACAGTCCGTCATCCCAAGGCTACGACGTCTTGCGTCTTTGCCTACAACTACGCCAGAATCCGCCGGCTTGTGCGCCTTGGCCCTGGGCTCTAACGTTTGCAGGTCGCTGTCGATTCAGCGATCGGGTTTAGCAGCCTGGATAATCCTAGACGTACGCTCCCACATGCGCGAGCAGGCTTCAGCGCCTGCACATTGATGTCATGGCGGTTGTGCGTGGGAGACCTTCGGGTCTGCCGGGTTCTAGGGTCCCGGTCTGCTAACCCGCGTACAGTCGCCACCCCCCTCGTTTAGCAGCGATATCTGGCGGCTCCATTACCCTAGGAGCGTCAACCATGTACAAAGCCACACCGAACCCACCAGAACCAGAAACCCACCCCAACGACAATCCATCGAGCCAGATCTTCACCGTCGTGGACGGCATCGACACCGAAAGCCTGCTGGCCAACCTCAGCGAAACCCTGGCCTCGGCCGACGCCATGATCAACGACCTTGCATTCGACCTGGAAGGCTCGCGGCGACACATTGCCCTTGGCATCCAGCAACTGATCGAACTGAGCGGTTTGTTGGCGAATCGAGTGTTGGACACCGTCAATCCGCAGCACTGACCTCACCGCGCACCGCGGCGAGCAGGCTCGCCCGCACATTGGATCGAAGTACGACCGCAAAACCAGGTCGGCTATAAGGCCGCCTCGCTTTAGACCTTGATCTTGATCCTGATCTTGATCTTGATCTTGATCTTGATCTGGGGCGCCCCGTTAACCACGCTGGCCGAACGCAGGCATTGCGCAGTGGGCATCCCGGCATGGATGCCGGGATAGCCGCGCTGGGCCAGGGACGGCCCTTCGCGGCGGGCCCACGGAGCAATGCCGGAGTGAGGGCACACCGAGCCTGGGCGAGGTGCCGAGTGGTGGGGCAAAGCCTTTTTTGCTTACTTTTTTTGGCGTCTGAAAAAAAGTGAGTCGCCGTAAGGGCGAAACCATAAGCCGCCGTGACCTAAATAACGGATATACATACAAAATTATCTGCATCTAACAATCGGTCAGCTCAAGGCTACGACGTCTTGCTCCTTTGCCTACAACGACACCAGAACCCGCCGACTTGTGCGCCTTGGCCTTGGGTTCTACCGTTTTCAGGTACCTGTCGGTTCAACGATCGGGTTTAGCAGCTCGGCACATATCAAGGCACGCAGGTCCGTTTTATGGCGGCTGTACGTGGGGCACTTCGGTGCGCCTGGTTCCTTGATTCCTGGTCTGCTAACCCGCGTACTGCCGTCACCCTTTTCGTTTAGCAGCGATGTCTGGCGGCTCCATTACCTAGAAACATCAGGCAGCTACGCCACCCAGCGAAAGCAAGCGCCCTCGCCACAAGAGCAATCCACAGATAAAAATGCGCCCAACAAAAAGCCCCGCCTCTTTTCAGAAGCGGGGCTTTTTGGGTATCAGGCCAGTTGAGGCTGTGCGCCCACCGGCTGAAGCGGCAACAACGGTGCATGTGGATCGGCCTTGACCGATTCACGCCACGCCGCCAGCCACTCGGGATGCGCCTCGCTCCAGACCTGCTCATGCAGGCGGGACAGGGCCACCGGATCGCTCAGCAGCGCCAATCGTTCGGCGTTGTTGAGCCCGGCCGGGCCAACCTTCAAGGCATGACGGACGCGCTCGACGCGCAGCCATTCGATCGGCTCGGCCTTGCCGTGACGGGAGGTAGCCAATGCGTACGCCAGGGCGTTCTGTCGCGGATCGACCACCGCCCGGATGAAGCCGTCGTTCAGCGCGTGCCAACGGTTTTCATGGGTGTACTGGTCAGTCGACAGCAGTTCCTGTGGTGGCGCGTATTCCTCGGGAATCAGGAACAGGCTTTCATCACGGGACTTCAAGCCCAGGCCCACGCGGCTGGAGATCACCGAAACCGGGATCGACAGCATCAGCGAGCCGACAATCGGCACGAGCCACCACAGGAAGCTCGGGTTCAGCCAGATCACCAGCAAGGCCCAGAAGAAGCCCAGCAGGGTCTGCGGGCCGTGGCGCTTGATGGCTTCGCTCCAAGGCGTAGAGTCATCGTCACGCTTGGGCGAGTTCCAGGTCGCGGCCCAGCCCAGGAAGGCGGCCAGCACGAAACGGGTGTGGAAGATCATGCGCACCGGCGCCAGCAGCATGGAGAACAGCATTTCCAGCAGCATCGACATCGTCACCTTGAACTTGCCGCCGAACTCCTTCGCGCCTTTCGCCCAGATCAACACGATGCTCAAGAGCTTGGGCAGGAACAGCAGCACGATGGTGGTCGAGAACAGCGCGATGGCTTTTTCCGGATGCCATTGTGGCCACAGCGGATACAACTGACGCGGCTCGAGGAAGTACTGCGGCTCCATCAGCGTGTTCACCGCCAGCAGCGCGGTGGACAGCACCAGGAAGAAGAACCACAGCGGTGCCGACAGGTAGGACATCACGCCGGTCAGGAACACCGCACGGTGCACCGGGTGCATGCCCTTGACCAGGAACAGCCGGAAGTTCATCAGGTTGCCGTGGCACCAGCGACGGTCACGCTTGAGTTCGTCCAGCAGGTTCGGTGGCAGCTCTTCGTAGCTGCCCGGCAGGTCATAGGCAATCCACACGCCCCAGCCAGCACGGCGCATCAGCGCAGCTTCAACAAAGTCGTGGGAGAGGATCGCACCGGAGAAGGCACCTTTACCGGGCAACGGCGCCAGGGCGCAGTGGTCGATAAACGGCTTCATGCGGATGATCGCGTTGTGGCCCCAGTAGTGCGACTCGCCCAACTGCCAGAAGTGCAGGCCGGCGGTGAACAGCGGACCGTAGACCCGTGTGGCGAACTGCTGCATGCGCGCATACAGCGTGTCCATGCCCGAGGCACGCGGCGCGGTCTGGATGATGCCAGCGTCCGGCGTGGCTTCCATCAGGCGCACCAGGCTGGTCAGGCATTCGCCGCTCATGACGCTGTCGGCGTCGAGCACGACCATGTACTTGTAGTCGCTGCCCCAGCGACGGCAGAAGTCGTCGAGGTTGCCGCTCTTGCGTTTCACGCGGCGACGGCGGCGGCGATAGAAAATCTTGCCGAAGCCCCCGGTTTCACGGCAGACATCCAGCCAGGCCTGTTGCTCGGCGACGCAGATGTCGGTTTCGTTACTGTCGCTGAGCACGAAGAAGTCGAAGCGGTCCAGGTCACCCGTGGCCGCGACCGACTCGAACGTGGCGCGCAGACCGGCGAATACCCGTGGCACGTCCTCGTTACAGATCGGCATCACCAGGGCGGTGCGGGCATCCTTGGGAATCGGCTCGTTACCGGCACTGGCACCGGAAATGCGGTACTTGTCATGCCCGGTGAGCAGTTCGAGGAAACCCATCAGCGCGGTCCAGAAACCGGCCGAGACCCAGCAGAACAAGATCCCGAACAGGATCAGGATGCTGGTTTGCAGCGCGTATGGCAGCACTTGCGTGGCCGTCTGCAGCAGCGGCTGATGCAGCACTTCATCCAGGTCCACCAGCGACCAGCCCTGGTACGGCATGATGCCTTTCATGTACCAGCCGGCCACGATGGTCTGGCCGAGCATCAGGATCAACAGGATGTAGCGGCGGATCGAACCCACGGTACGCCAGCGCGCATGCGGCAAGACGCGCTCGTCCTTGGGCGGCTTCGGCGGGTTGGTGCGACCGGTCAGGCGGCGCCAGGCGCGTACCAGGATGTTGGTGCGCCATGGCTCCGGCACGACCTTGGTCCGGCGAATCGGCGGAGTAGCCTTCAGGCATACACGGCCACTGGAATCGAGGGCCAGCATTTCGGCATCCTCGAGTTCCTCGGCAGTGCTGAGCGCCAGGCGACGGCCCACCGAGGCTTGGGCTGCCTCGTCGGGCGCATCGAACGTCGACGAAGCCAGGCGTTCATGCAATTCGCTGAAGGACTTGCAGCCCGCCAGTTCGGCGCGCTGCTCGTCGGTCATCGGCAAATGGGCCAGATACTCGCTCAGAGACACTGGCTGTACGGAAGTATTACTCATCGGCAGGCAACTGATAGCTCCAGGTCTCGGTCAGGACTTGCTCAGTCTGCTCCGGTTCCTGCGGGGTTGGGGTCGGCTCGGCGGCGGCGGTGGACGCCTTGACGGCCTTGGCTTCCTGCTGCTCGCCGGCCTGTTCGTTGGCTTTCTCTTTCTCGCTCTGCTGCTTGGCGACCTTGTCGGCCTTGGCCAGCGTGGTCACGGAATGCGAGGTAGCCGGCAGCTCTACAGGAACCAGCGGCCGGACCAACGCGGCACGCATCTCGGTCGCCTTGCCCGGATCCTTGATCTTCAGGCGCAACGTCAGGCGCCAGCCCTTGGTTTCAGGGTTGTAGCGCACGCTGTTCTCAACGATTTCGCCGTTGTCACCCACGCTCACCTGGCTACGCACCTCGGCGTCTTCAGGCAGGGCTTGCAGGGACGGGCCTTCGAAATCGACCAGGTAGGCCACGCTGCCATCCGGCTGGCGAATCAGGTTGGACTGCTTCACGTCACCCGTGGAACGCAGGGTCTGCTTGACCCAGGCGCTGTCTGGCGAGTGCAGGCTGGCTTCATCAAGTGTCCAGTGCAGGCGATAGGCGAAGTCCAGTGGCTGGCCTGGCTCAGGCAGTTTTTCCGGGCTCCAGAACGCAACGATATTGTCGTTGGTTTCGTCGGCGGTCGGGATCTCGACGAGGTCGACGGTACCCTTGCCCCAGTCGCCTTTCGGTTCGATCCAGGCGCTTGGACGTTTTTCGTAGCGGTCGTCCAGGTCTTCGTAGTGGCTGAAGTCACGACCACGTTGCAGCAGGCCGAAACCACGCGGGTTTTCTACCGAGAAGTTGCTCACGGCCAGGTGTTTCGGGTTGTTCAGCGGACGCCAGATCCACTCGCCGTTGCCGGCATGGATGGACAGGCCGCTGGAGTCGTGGAGCTCGCGACGGTAGTTCAAGACCTTGGACGGCTGATTCGCGCCGAACAGGAACATGCTGGTCAACGGGGCGATGCCCAGCTTGTTGACGCGATCACGCAGGAAAACACGCGATTTGACGTCAACGACTGTATCGGTGCCTGGGCGCACAGTCAGGCGATAAGCGCCGGTGGCCCGTGGCGAATCGAGCAAGGCGAAGATTACCAGGTGCTTATCGGTCGGCTTCGGACGCTGGATCCAGAACTCACGAAAACGCGGGAACTCTTCACCCGATGGCAATGCGGTATCGATCGCCATGCCGCGAGCGGACAAGCCATAAACCTGGCCCTTGCCGATGACGCGGAAATAGCTGGCGCCGAGCATGGTCATGATTTCGTCTTGCTTGTCGGCCTTGTTGATCGGGTACAACACGCGGAAACCCGCGTAGCCCAGTTGTTCGGTGGCCTTCGGATCGAACTTCACATCACCGAAATCGAAGCGTGTCGGGTCGTATTTGATCTCATCGACGGTGGTCGCGGTGATTTCGTTGATCTTCACCGGTGTGTCGAAATGCATGCCCTGGTGATAGAAGGACAGCCGGAACGGCGTCTTCTGGTCGGCCCATTCAGCTTTTTCGGTGCGGAAACGGATTTTCTGATAATCGGCGAATTTCATTTCGCGGAATTCGTTCGGCAAGTTGCTGCGCGGGGCTTCGAATTTCTGCCCGGCCAGTTCTTGTGCCTTCGCCGATACATCATCCAGGCTGAATGCCCACAGTTGGCCCGCGCCAAACAGGCACAGCAGGGCCGAGCCCGCTACCAGAGCGTTTCTAAACCGTTTGGCAGTCATTTTTGGTGCATTACAGGGACTAACAATCACGAGCAACCCTCGCCGAAAACAGATCAAAAAACCAACGGCCAGATAAAGTATCTGCACGGTAACGGCGCTGAAAAACCGCTCCTGCGGACCACTCTTGCCAAGTTGGCGAGCATTGTTCCGACTCCGATGGGACAAAATGATTCCCCAAACGGTTCAGGACAAGTCTCTACCTAAGTCAAATGGACCGGCGAACGCCGATCCCCCGTAGCGCGCGATTATCTAGTAGGCCGCGTGACAACGCATCAGGGCTAGCAAAGTATTTATCGAGAAAACTCCCTGTTTTGACTCGAAACCGGACCGAAAAGATGTTTCAAACGCTTTCAGACCTGTAACAGAAAGGTTACCGGGCCATCATTGACCAGATGCACTTGCATGTCGGCGCCGAATCTACCTGATGCCACGGTGCCATGCACCTGTTTCGCCTGGCTCAGCAGATAGTTGTACAACTCTTCGCCAAGGACGGGCGGCGCGGCGGTTGAAAAGCTCGGGCGCAGACCGCTTTTGGTGTCCGCCGCCAGGGTGAACTGCGAGACCAGCAGCAAACCACCCGCGACGTCCGCCAGGGACAGGTTCATCTTGCCGTCGGCGTCGCTGAACACCCGATAGTTAAGCAGCTTGTGCAGGAGTTTGTCGGCACTGGCCCGGGTATCCCCAGGCTCGACGGCTATCAGCACCAGCAAGCCATGGTCCACGGCCCCGACGATCTCGCCCGCGACTTCGACCCGGGCGCCGCGAACCCGCTGCAGCAACCCCTTCATGCTTCTTCGGGGGGCAGGTCGAGCAGGCGGCGGGCCATTTGCGCGGCGGCGCGCACCAACGCGTCGGTAATCCCTGGTTCCGAAGCGGCATGGCCGGCGTCACGGATCACCTGCAGCTCGCTGTTGGGCCAGTTCTGGTGCAGCTCCCAGGCATTGTCCAAAGGGCAGATCACGTCGTAGCGACCATGCACGATGACGCCCGGCAAATGGGCGATCTTGCCCATGTCGCGAATCAACTGATTGGGTTCGAGAAAGGCGTTGTTGGTGAAGTAGTGGCATTCGATCCGGGCGATCGACAGCGCTCGCTGCGGCTCGGAGAAACGATCGACCACCAGCGGGTTCGGGCGCAGGGTCGCGGTGCGCCCCTCCCAGGTGGACCAGGCCTTGGCCGCGTGCATCTGGGCGATCTGGTCGTTGCCGGTCAGGCGTTTGTGGAACGCGCTGAGCAGATCGTCGCGCTCATCCAGGGGGATCGGCGCGATGTAATCCTGCCAGTAATCGGGAAACAGGCGACTGGCCCCGGCCTGGTAGAACCATTCGATTTCCTGCGGACGGCAGAGAAAGATCCCACGCAAGATCAGGCCATGTACCCGCTCCGGATGAGTCTGAGCGTAGGCCAGGGCCAGGGTCGAGCCCCAGGAGCCGCCGAACAGCACCCACTTTTCGATGCCCAGGTGCTTGCGGATGCGCTCCAGGTCTTCGACGAGGTCCCAGGTGGTGTTGTTTTCCAGGCTCGCGTGAGGCGTGGAACGGCCGCAGCCGCGCTGATCGAACGTAACGATGCGGTACAGATTCGGATCGAAGTAGCGACGGCTTTGCGCATCGCAACCCGCCCCCGGGCCACCGTGGATGAACACGACAGGCAGGCCTTCCGGCGAGCCGCTTTCATCGACATAGAGCGTATGGGTGTCATCGACAGCCAGATCGTGCCGGGCATGGGGTTTGATCTGCGGGTACAAAGTCTGCATTGCGCGCTCCGTAAGGGGTCGAGTCATCCGTGTGGGGACTTCTATTTAGTCTGCCGTCCGGCATCATAAACCCGAATTACCTTAATGAGCATGCCCTGCGGCAGTCAAAGCGTGTCGGCCAGGTAGGCCAGTAGCCTGCGATATAGCTGATCGACCTCCGGCACCTGGCCCCGCGCACGCAGGCAACCGTGGACCAGACCCTCGCCGTTGTACAACACAGAGGCTACCCCTGCGGCGCTCAGGCGCTCGTTATAGAGGACGCCGTCGTCGCGCAGCGGATCCCATTGCGCCACGGCAACCAGCGTCGCGGGCAGGCCGCTGAAATCATCGGCGAGCAATGGCGCGGCGTAGGCTGAGGGCTGGGTGCCACGCAGGTACCACGCGTCATAGCGTTGCAGGTCACTGCGGCTCAAGAGCGGCGCGTCGAAACGTTCGGTGCGCGACGGTAAATGCTCGGGACCACCAAGCGCCGGGTAGATCAGCACCTGGGACCGGGGCAGAGGCTGCCCTGCATCGCGCAAGGCCAGGCACACCGCAGCGGCGAGGTTGCCGCCGGCGCTGTCGCCCACCACGGCCCGGCGCCGAGGGTTGATGGCAAACGGCAGGTCCCCCAGGTGGCGCCACACAGTAAGGCAATCTTCGAACCCGGCGGGAAACGGATGCTCGGGGGCAAGCCGGTAATCCACCGCCACCACCAGCACGCCGAGGGCCGCGGCCAGTTCCATGCAAATGAAATCATGGGAATCCAGGTCCCCTACCACCCAACCGCCACCGTGCAGGTAAAGAATGCACGGCCACCCGGCGAGCGGCGGCGAAGTACGCAGGTGATAGGCCCGGACAGCCACGCCAGCCAGGTGCAGATCCTCGACCGCAAGCGTTGATGGGCGCGGCGGGGTGAATGCCCGGCACATCCGGCTGTAAGCCTGACGCGAGCCGGCGAGGCTGTCATCCGGGCTGGTGAAGCTCAGGGTCTTGTCGATGAAGGCGGACATTGCCTGAGAGAGTGGGTAGGCCATTGTGGTTCGCCGTGGACGCTATGGTTTAGCCCGAAAGCTTTTGTGGCGAGGGAGCTTGCTCCCGCTGGGCTGCGCAGCAGTCCTCGCTTCCTGGCGGCTGCTGCGCAACCGAGCGGGAGCAAGCTCCCTCGCCACGGGGGATATCAGTGCCCGCAAGACTGGGTCAGTTCTTGAGACTGGCCTGCACCGCCGCGATGCCATCCTTGCCATCGAAGCTGGTCACGCCGGCGAGCCAGCGCTGCAGGTCCTCCGGGTGCTCGCGCAACCATTGCCGCGCGACGTCCTGGGGCGTCTTGCGCTCCATGATCGGCACCATCAACTGGCTTTCCTGGGCGGCGGTAAACGTGAGGTTCTCCAGCAGCCGCTGCACGTTCGGACACCGCTGTGTGTAGTCCGGCGCGGTGACGATGGAGACCGTCGCGGCGCCTTCGTTGGGGCCATAGACGTCTTCGCTGCCGGTCAGGTAAGCGATGTTCATGTTGATGTTCATCGGGTGCGGGGTCCAGCCGACAAAGACCACGAATTCCTTGCGATTGACTGCCCGCTGCACCGCCGCCAGCATCCCGGCCTCGCCGGACTCGATCAGCTTGAAATCCTTGAGACCGAAGTGGTTGGTCTCGATCATGGTCTTGATGGTGGTATTGGCGCCGCTGCCCGGCTCGATGCCGTAGATTTTCGCCCCCAACTGGTCCTTGAACCGGGCGATGTCGGCGAAGGTCTTGAGCCCCGCCGCCGCCACGTAGTCGGGAACGGCCAGGGTCGCCTGGGCGTCGGCCAGGCTTGGTTTGTCCAGTACTTTCACTTGATTGGCCGCCAGGAACGGGGCGATGTTCTTGTCCATCGCCGGTTTCCAGTAGCCGAGGAAAATGTCGAGCCGCTTGTCGCGGATGCCGGCGAAGATGATCTGCTGCACGGCGCTGGTCTGCTTGCTTTCGTAGCCCAGGCCAGTGAGCAGCACGTCAGCCATGCCACTGGTGGCGATCACGTCGGTCCAGTTGACCACGCCCATGCGCACGGTCTGGCAGGACGCTGCCTCGGCAGCCATCGCGCCGGAGCTCAACAGGACGGTACCGCAGAGGATCGACAGACAGCCTTTGAACGGTCTTTTCATCGGAAAGGTCTCGTGCGGCAGCGGATTATTGTAGTTCGGTGTCTTGGTGCACCGTGACCGGAACATTACGCAGCGTCGAGGGGCTGAAGATGAACTGTGGCGACGCGGTTTTGCACGGTGGCGACAGGTAAGACGATGAACGCTTCTGTGGCGAGGGAGCTTGCTCCCGCTGGGTGGCGAAGCCGCCCCAAGGATCTTGTGAGCGCTGCGCACTCAAGCGGGAGCAAGCTCCCTCGCCACAATAGCCGCCTCACCTCGAATTAGCGTTTGTAGGCCTCTTGTCCCCACGCCAGGAAACCTTCCAGCAACTCCCTGAGTACCACCTGGGTCGGCGCCGCCAGGTCCGGGCGATAGTTGAATGGCTCGAACTCTTCCATGTAGGTGCTCTGGCACAGTTCCAGCTGCACTGCGTGAATGTCCTCGGCCGGATTGCCGTAGTGCCGGGTGATGTGTCCGCCCTTGAAGCGTCCGTTGAGCACATGGGTGAACTGGCCGTGGCGGGCGCAAATGGCTTCGAGCTGGCTGGCCAGGGCCGGGTCGCAACTGGCGCCGTTGAACGTGCCGAGATTGAAGTCCGGCAGCTTGCCGTCGAACAGGTGCGGGATCACCGAACGGATCGAGTGGGCATCGAACAGCAAGGCATAGCCGAACTCGGCCTTGAGTCGCGCCAGTTCCTGTTGCAGGGCCTGATGGTAGGGCATCCAGATCTGCTGCAAGTACGTGGCACGCTCATCAGCCGACGGCGCCAGGCCTTCGCGAAACAACGGCACGCCATCGAACAGCGTCGCCGGGTAAAGGCCGGTGGTGGCGCCGACGTACATCGGTTTGTCATCGGAAGGACGGTTCAGGTCCACGACGAACCGCGAATATTCAGCCGCCAGGGTGCTGGCGCCCAGCTCATCGGCGAAATCATACAGCCGGGGAATATGCCAATCGGTGTCCGGCAGGCTCTGGGCCTCGGGGATCAACCCGGCCTCTACCGCCGGCGTCAGGCGCAGGCCAGCGTGAGGCATGCTAATCAACAGCGGCACGCGCCCTTGCTTGAAATTCAGGACCTTCTCCACAACCGTTCTCCTCAATCGATTTCCACGCCGTGGCGCACGACGCGTTTTTCCAGATCGCCGCCGAGCCAGTACGACAGATCGGCCGGGCGATCGATGTGCCAGGCGACAAAGTCCGCCACCTTGCCGGCTTCCAGCGAGCCGTGGGTCTGGGCCATGCCCAGGGCCTGGGCGGCATGAATCGTTGCTCCCGCCAGTGCTTCTTCCGGGGTCAGGCGCAGGCAGGTGCAGGCCATGTTCAGCATCAGGCGCAACGACAGCGCGGGCGAGGTGCCGGGGTTGAGGTCACTGGCGACGGCGATTTTCACGCCGTGCTTGCGCAGGGCATCCATGGGCGGCAACTGGGTTTCACGCAGGAAATAAAATGCCCCCGGCAGCAGCACCGCTACGGTGCCAGACTCGGCCATGGCCTTGGCGTCATTCTCGGTCATGAATTCCAGGTGATCGGCCGACAGCGCCTGATACCGCGCCGCCAGGCTGGAACCATGCAACGACGACAGTTGCTCGGCGTGCAGCTTTACCGGCAGGCCCAATCGCTGCGCGGTCAAGAACACCCGTTCGACCTGCTCGGGAGAAAACGCCAGGTACTCGCAGAACGCATCCACCGCGTCCATCAGCCCCTCGGCGGCCAACGCCGGGAGCATTTCGGCGCAGATGTGTTCGATGTAGTCGTCGGCGCGGTCCTTGTATTCCGGCGGCAAGGCGTGGGCCGCCAGGCAGGTGCTGCGCACACTGACCGGCAATTCGGCGCCGAGGCGGCGGATGACCCGCAGCATCTTGCGTTCGCTGGTCAGGTCAAGGCCGTAGCCGGATTTTATTTCCACCGTGGTCACGCCGTCGCGCATCAGGCTTTTCAGGCGTTTTGCGGCGCTGGCGAACAGCTCGTCCTCGCTGGCGGCGCGGGTGGCGCGCACGGTGCTGGCGATGCCACCGCCGGCCGCGGCGATGTCGGCGTAGCTGACGCCTTGCAGGCGCTGTTCGAATTCACCGCTGCGGTTGCCGCCGAACACCGCGTGGGTGTGGCAATCGATCAGCCCCGGGGTGACCCAGGCGCCCTTCAGGTCGTTGATTGCCGGGTAGTCGCCCACCGGCAATTCGGCACGGGGGCCGATCCATTGGATGTGCTCGCCCTGAGTAACAATGGCGGCGTCTTCGATAATCGAGTAGACACCCTGGGCCATGGTGGCGGCGTGGCAGTTTTGCCAGAGGGTTTTCATCCCGAGTCTCCTCGAATTATTCAAAATCGAATCGCGAGCAAGCTCGCTCCCACAGGGATCAGGGGTGTACCCCAGATCGGCGTTCGGCACCGCCCCCCTGTGGGAGCGAGCTTGCTCGCGATGAGGCCCTTACAGGCTCGGCAACAACTGCGCCGTGACCAGCTCGTTCAGACACCGACTCGCCAACAGCTCACTGGCCGCGTTGATGTCCGGCGCAAAGAACCGGTCCTTCTCGTAAAACGGTACTTCTGCACGCAGCAGCGCCCGGGCCTGTTCCAGTTTGGCCGAGGTTTTCAAACCGCCGCGCAGATCCAGCCCCTGGCACGCCGCCAGCCATTCCACCGCGAGAATCCCGCGGGTGTTCTCGGCCATCTCCCACAAGCGCTTGCCGGCGGCCGGGGCCATGGAGACGTGGTCTTCCTGGTTCGCCGAGGTCGGCAGGCTGTCCACCGAATGAGGATGGGACAGCGCCTTGTTTTCACTGGCCAGGGCCGCAGCGGTAACCTGGGCGATCATGAAGCCGGAGTTGACCCCGCCATTGGCCACCAGGAATGGCGGCAGTTGCGACATGTGCTTGTCCATCATCAACGAAATGCGCCGCTCGCTCAGGGAGCCGATCTCGGCGATCGCCAGGGCCATGTTATCGGCCGCCATCGCCACCGGTTCGGCGTGGAAGTTACCGCCGGAGATCACGTCGCCCTCGGCGGCGAACACCAGCGGGTTATCCGACACAGCGTTGGCCTCGATCACCAGCACCTCGGCGGCCTGGCGGAACTGGGTCAGGCAGGCGCCCATCACTTGCGGCTGGCAACGCAGGGAGTACGGGTCCTGGACCTTGTCGCAGTTCTGGTGCGAATCCGACACTTCACTGCGCTCGCCCAACAGGTCGCGATAGGCCGCGGCGGCATCGATCTGGCCTTTCTGGCCGCGAGCCGCATGGATGCGCGCATCGAATGGCGAGCGCGAGCCAAGCACCGCTTCCACCGTGAGGCTGCCCAGCGCCAGGGCAGCGGCAAACAGGTCTTCGCCTTCGAACAGGCCGCGCAAGGCAAACGCGGTGGACACCTGGGTGCCATTGAGCAACGCCAGACCTTCCTTGGCCGCCAGGGTCAGCGGCGCGAGGCCGGCGACTTTCAGGGCGTCGACAGCCGGCAGCCATTCGCCTTTGTAACGGGCCTTGCCTTCGCCCAGCAGCACCAGGGACATGTGGGCCAGAGGCGCCAGGTCACCGGATGCGCCCACCGAACCTTTCAGCGGAATGTGCGGGTAGACCTCGGCGTTGATCAGTGCGATCAGCGCATCGATCACCTGCCGGCGAATGCCGGAGAAACCCCGGCTCAGGCTGTTGACCTTGAGCACCATGATCAACCGCACCAGCGCATCACTGATCGGCTCGCCGACGCCGGCGGCATGGGACAGCACCAGGGAGCGCTGCAGGTTTTCCAGGTCTTCGCTGGCGATACGGGTCGAGGCCAACAGGCCGAAACCGGTGTTGATGCCGTAGGCGGTGCGATTCTCGGCGAGGATCTGCTCCACGCAGGCAACGCTGGCTTCGATCTGCGCCGATGCGCTGGCGTCGAGGCTGAGCGTCACCGGTTGCTGATAGATGTCACGCAATTGAGCCAGGCTCAATTGGCCGGGAATCAGGTTCAAGGCAGTCATGTATTGCTCCTTTTGAGAGTTTTGTTTTTACCCGCCAGTCGCTCCGGAATGTTCCGTTATCCGTCACCTTCGCCTTTTGGGCGACGCCTTGTGGGCTAGGTGCCTTGGCACGCTGGTGTTTTTTTTGATCAATTCAAATTCGGTAGAACGTGGTGCAGCACGTTCGGATCCCTGAGCAGCCCGGCGGCGCTGGCGATGTCCGGCGCCAGCCAGCGATCCTGGTCGTAGGCCGGGACGCGCTCGCGCAGCAGCTTCCAGGCGGTGTCGGTGCCAGCGCCAAAACGCTGCGCCTTGAGAAACTCAAAGGCCTGGGCCGCCAGCAGGTATTCGATGGCGAGGATCTGCGTACAGTTTTCCAGCGCCCGGTGCAGCTTCAGGGCCGCGTTGGTGCCCATGCTCAAATGGTCTTCCTGCAACCCGGATGTGACGAAATTGTCGAGCACCGCCGGTTGCGCCAGTTGCTTGTTTTCCGCGCACAGCGACGCGGCGACGTATTGCACGATCATCATCCCCGAATTCACCCCGGGATTGGCCACCAGGAAGGCCGGCAGCCCACTGACGTGCGGGTTGATCAAACGGTCGAGGCGACGCTCGGCGATGGAGCCGATTTCCGCCATGGCGATCGCCAACAGGTCAGCCGCCAGCGCCACCGACTGGCCATGAGGGTTGGCCTGGGACACGACCCGGAAATTGTCCGGTGTACCTAGCAGCAGAGGGTTATCGGTGGCGGCATTGAGTTCGGTTTCGATCTGCTGCCGGGCGTGGGCCAGTTGATCGCGCGCGGCGCCATGCACTTGCGGAATCGAGCGGATGCTCAAGGCGTCCTGCGTGCGGATGCCCAGGCTCGAAGCGATGACTTCGCTGCCATCGAGCAGCGCCCGCAAGTTACTGCCCACCTGCTGCATGCCGGGGTGCGGCTTGAGCGCAATGATCTCGGCATCGAACGCGGCGATCTGCCCGCGCTGAGCCTCGAAGCTCATGGCACCGATCACATCGGCCCACTGCACCAGGCGCGTCGCATCGGCCAGGGCCAGGCAACTGAGGCCGGTCATGCACGGCGTGCCGTTGACCAGGCACAAACCGTCCTTGGCCCCCAACTGCACCGGTTGCAGACCTTCTGCGGCCAGCGCCTGCTGCGCCGAGACGACCTGCCCGCGATAGCTGACCTCGCCGACGCCCAGCAGCGCGATGCTGATGTGGGCCATGTGGGTCAGGTAACCCACCGAACCCTGGGACGGCACTTGCGGCGTGATGCCGCGATTGAGCAGCGCCAGCAACGCCTCGACCACCCGGCGATGGATGCCTGATCTGCCTTGGCTGTAGTTGAGAATGGCCGCGCACAGGATCGCCCGGGTCTGCTCATCGGACAGCGCCGGGCCGACGCCACAGGCATGGCTGAGCAAGGTGTTGCGCGACAATTGGCTGAGCTGTTCGTCCTTGAGCGAGACATTGCACAAGGCCCCCAGGCCGGTGTTGACGCCATAGGCCCGTTCACCGCTTTCGACGATGCGCTGGACGATGGCCTGGGCATTGTCGATGCGCGCCCAGGCCTGGGCCGATAGCTCCAGCACAGCGCCGAAGCGGGCGACGGCGACCACGTCCTGCCAGCGCAGCGGGGCGCCGGTGATGATGATTTTTTCAGCCTGGGACATCTCAAACCTCATACCCATAAAGTTGCCAATAACATTTGTGGCGAGGGGATTTATCCCCGTTGGGCTGCGAAGCAGCCCTAAAAACTCTCGCCTCGATGCATCTGGCCAATTGGATTCAGCTGTTTTGGGGGCGCTACGCGCCCCAGCGGGGATAAATCCCCTCGCCACAACTGAGTCCGGTCTTACACCACCGCCGCCCTGCGCTGCACAAACCGGTCAACATACTCATCCGCCGGCGAGTGCAGGATCTCCCGTGGCGTGCCGACCTGGATCAGCTTGCCGTCCTTGAGAATCGCGATGCGGTTGCCGATGCGTACGGCCTCGTCGAGGTCGTGGGTGATGAAGACGATGGTCTTGTGCAGAGTCTTTTGCAGTTCCAGCAACTGGTCCTGCATTTCCGCGCGGATCAGCGGATCGAGGGCGCTGAACGCCTCGTCCATCAGGATAATGTCGGTATCCGCCGCCAACGCCCGGGCCAGGCCGACGCGCTGGCGCATGCCGCCGGAGAGCTGGTGCGGGTATTTGTTCTCGTAGCCCTTCAGGCCCACGGTGCTGATCCAGTGCAACGCCCGTTCGGCGCAGACCTGCTTGCTTTCGCCGCGCACTTTCAAGCCGTAGGCGACGTTGTCCAGCACGCTCTTGTGGGGCAGCAGGCCGAAGCTCTGGAACACCATGCTGATCTTGCGTCGACGAAATTCACGCAAGGCATCCATGTCCAGTTGCAGGATGTCTTCGCCGTCCACCAGGATCGCGCCGCTGGTAGGGTCGATCAACCGGTTGAAGTGGCGAACCAAAGTGGACTTGCCGGAACCGGACAGGCCCATGATCACGAAAATCTCACCGGTGCCGATGCTCAGCGACAGGTCGTTCACGCCGACCACGCAGCCGGTTTCGGCCAGCACCTGGTCCTTGGTCCTGTTCTGGCGGATCAGCTCCAGGGCCTCCTTGGACCGGTTGCCGAAAATCTTGAAGACGTTCCTGACTTCGATCTTGCTGACGGCTGCGTTGCTCATTTGCTCACCTCATGCCGAGGACGACCGTAGGCCTGGGTAATGCGGTCGATGACCACGGCGAGAATCACGATAGCGAGCCCGGCTTCGAGGCCGCGCCCGACGTTGAGGGTCTGGATGCCGACCAGTACGTCTTCGCCCAAGCCACGGGCGCCTATCATCGAGGCGATGACCACCATCGACAGGGCCATCATGGTGGTCTGGTTGATCCCGGCCATGATGCTCGGCAGGGCCAGGGGCAGTTGCACGCCGAACAGCTGCTGCCAGCGGTTGGCGCCAAAGGCGTTGATGGCTTCCATGACTTCGCCGTCAACCTGGCGGATGCCCAGGTCGGTCAGGCGGATCAATGGCGGCGCGGCGTAGATCACCGTGGCGAAGATCGCCGGGACCTTGCCCAGGCCAAACAGCATCAACACCGGAATCAGGTACACGAAGCTTGGCATGGTCTGCATGATGTCCAGCAGGGGCATCAGCACCGAACGCAGGCGATTGCTGCGCGCCGAGAGAATGCCCAGCGGAATCCCGATCAGCACCGAAATCAGCGTCGCTACCAGCATCAGCGCGAGGGTCTGCATCAGTTTGTCCCACAGGCCCACCGCGCCCACCAGGAACAACAGGCCGACGATCACCGCTGTCGCCACGACCTTGCGGGTAGCATGCCAGGCAACGCCGCCGACGATCGCCAGCATCAGCCACCAGGGGGCCATGCGCAGCAGACCTTCAAGGTTGACGATGGCCCACAGCAACGTGTCGGAGATATGCCGGAACACATCGCCATAGTTGGTCACCAGGGAGTCGACCCAACCGTTGACCCAGTCGGCGATGGAGAAGGTAAAGCTTTCGGGAAACATAAGAGACTCTCGATCAGGTGGATGCGGTGAACGTCCCGGCCAGCCCCACGGTTGGCCGGGAAATATTCGACCTACAGAGCCGCGTCGATTTTCTTGGCAGCGTCTTCGCTGACCCAGGCATGCCAGACTTCAGGATGTTCCTTCAGGAAGATCTTCGCCAGTTTCGGCGACTCGATCCGCTCTTTGGCCATGCGCCCGAGGTTCTGGTTCAGGATGTCGATCGGCAGGTTGACCTTTTCCAGCACCGCCACCAGTTCCGGAGCCTCGTCGTGGAAGGTCTTGGACAGGCCGACCTTGATGCTCACGCTTTTATCCACGCCCGGTTTTTCTTCGAGCTTCACCAGGTCGACCTGGCCCATCAGCGGTGTTGGCGACCAGTAGTAGAACAGGATCGGCTCGCCACGCTTGTAGCTCGACAGCACTGCCGCATCCAGCGCCGGGCCGGTGCCTGGGCGGAAGTTGGTGTAGGTTTTTTCCAGGCCGTAGCTTTTCAGCATTTCGCTGTTGTCCAGCTCGCAGGTCCAACCGGCCGGGCAGTTGTAGAAGCGGCCCTTGGATGGCTCCTCCTGATCCTTGAACACGGCGGCGTACTGGCCCAGGTCGGCGATATTCTTCAGGCCCGGGGCCTTGGCTTCGAGCTTGCGCTTGGCATCACCTTCGATCACGTAGCGCGGCACGTACCAGCCTTCGATCGCGCCGACCACCGGTGCACCGACGCCCACCACCTTGCCGGCCTTCTCGGCCTTGTTCCACACCTCACTGCGGCCGACCCACTCTTCGGCGAACACCTGGATGTCGTTGCTGCTCAGGGCGTTCTCCATGGTAATGGAGTTGCCTGGCAGGCTGTCGGTCTTGCAGCCGTAGCCTTTTTCCAGCACCACTTGCATCACGTCGGTCAGCAGCATGCCGCTTTCCCAGTTCAGGCCGGCGAACTTCACCGGTTTGCCCGACTCGCACCAGCCGGCCGCTTGCGTGGCGCCAGCGCTGGCCAGCAGGCCCATGGCAAGCAATGTGGTCAGCAGGGTCTTGTTCGATTTCATTGTGTGACGCTCCTAATCAGTTGGATTGGCTTACGGCAGTCAAGAGGCATCCAGCCCTGTCAACGTCCCATCAGACCGCTTGGATGCGGCCCGCCCTGCTCGGTTGTGCGTCAACCGCGTCCTGCTCGACCGGCAGGATCAATTGATCGGGTACTGCGCTGTGCCACTTTCTGGCGATGAGGTAATACAACGCCGCCGGGACCACCAGACCGATGATCCACGAGATATCCACACCACCCATGGCTTTCACCAACGGGCCGGTATAGAACTTGGTGGCGATGAACGGCAACTGAACCAATACACCAAAGACGTAGACGCTGATGCCGAGGGCGTTCCAACGACCGTAGCGACCGTTCGGGTCGTTCAGTGCCGGCACGTCATAGCGCTCGCGCGTGATGCAGTAGTAGTCCACCAGGTTGATCGCGCTCCACGGCGTGAAGAATGCGAGCAAGAACAGAATGAAAGACTTGAACGCGCCGAGGAACGAATGCTGGCCGAGCAGCGCGATCAGGGTCGCGGCGCCGACGATGACCAGCACGAAGACCAGACGCTGCAACCGCGTTACGTTCAGGTGCCCGCGGAAACCGCTGATGATCGTCGCGATGCACATGAAGCTGCCGTAGGAGTTCAGCGTGGAGATGGTGACCTTGCCAAAGGCGATGCTGAAGTACAGCAGCGCAGCGGTGGCGCCGGTGCCTCCCAGGCCTACGATGTAGGCGACTTCGTGACCGGCGAACTGCCCGTTGGCCGAAGCGGCGGCAAACACGCCGAGGATCATCGCTACCTGCGCGCCGATGACGGAACCCGCGCCGGCGGCGAAAAAGGTTTTCACCGAAGACGTCTTGCTCGGCAGGTACCGCGAGTAGTCAGCCACGTAGGGGCCGAAGGCGATCTGCCAGGAGGCCGCGAGCGACACCGCCAGCAGGAAACTGCTCCAGCTGAAATGGCGAATTTGCAAGAGCGCGCCAACGTCCGTCTGGCTGACCAGGCGAGCGAACAGGTAGACAAAGGCAATCACACCAATAACGCTGGCGACCCGGCCAATGAAGTGGATCACCCGGTAACCGAGCACCGTCACCAGCACGATGACACTGGAGAAAATGAGGATGCCGAGACTGTCACTGACGCCAAACAACTGGCCCAGCGCCTGGCCGGAAAGCACGGTTCCCGTGGCGGTGAAACCCAGGTACATCAGGCACACCAGCACGATCGGGATGGCCGCGCCATACACACCGAACTGGACCCGGCTGGAGATCATCTGCGGCAGGCCCAGCTTGGGCCCTTGCGCGGCATGCAAGGCCATGACGCCACCGCCGAGCACCTGGCCGATCAGCAGACCGATCAACGACCAGAACACATCACCGCCAAGCACCACCGCCAACGCGCCGGTGACAATTGCCGTGATCTGCAGGTTGGCCCCCATCCAGAGGGTGAACTGGCTCAACAACCGACCGTGTCGCTCCGCTTCCGGGATGTAGTCGATCGAACGTTTCTCGATCAACGGCTTGCTGCTATCGCGTGTGCTGGTGACAGCCATGATTCAACCTCTGTGGATTGTTCTGGTTCGGGCGATGCTTTTATGTGTGGGAGCGAGCCTGCTCGCGAAAGCGGTGTGTCATTCAACACATGCCTCGGATGACAAGCCGCCTTCGCGAGCAGGCTCGCTCCCACATGGGTTTTGCGTTTACTTACCAGTGATCATCGGCAGGTTCAGCCCCTGCTCCTTCGCGCAATCAATGGCAATCTGGTAACCCGCATCGGCATGCCGCATGACGCCAGTGCCCGGATCGTTGTGCAGTACGCGGGCGATACGCTCGGCCGCTTCGTCGGTGCCATCGCAGACGATCACCATGCCCGAGTGCTGGGAGAAACCCATGCCGACGCCACCACCGTGGTGCAGCGACACCCAGGTCGCGCCGCTGGCGGTGTTGAGCAAGGCATTGAGCAGCGGCCAGTCGGAAACGGCGTCGGAGCCGTCCTGCATGGATTCGGTTTCACGGTTCGGGCTGGCGACGGAGCCGGAGTCCAGGTGGTCGCGGCCGATCACGATCGGCGCCGACAACTCACCGCTGCGCACCATCTCGTTGAAGGCCAGGCCCAACTTGGCGCGCTGGCCCAGGCCAACCCAGCAGATACGTGCCGGCAAGCCCTGGAAGCTGATGCGCTCGCGGGCCATGTCCAGCCAGTTGTGCAGGTGAGCGTCGTCGGGGATCAGTTCCTTGACCTTGGCGTCGGTCTTGTAGATGTCCTGCGGGTCACCCGACAGCGCGGCCCAGCGGAACGGGCCGATGCCCCGGCAGAACAGCGGACGGATATAGGCGGGGACGAAACCCGGGAAATCGAAGGCATTCTCGACGCCCTCTTCCTGGGCCATCTGGCGGATGTTGTTGCCATAGTCGAAGGTCGGCACGCCCATTTTCTGGAAGGCCAGCATGGCTTTGACGTGCACGGCCATCGATTGCTTGGCGGCCTTCACCACGGCGGCAGGTTCGGTCTTGGCGCGGGCGCGGTATTCGTCCCAGGTCCAGCCGGCCGGCAGGTAACCGTTGAGCGGATCGTGGGCGCTGGTCTGGTCGGTGACCATGTCCGGGCGCACGCCACGGCGAACCATTTCCGGGAGAATTTCGGCGGCGTTCCCACACAGCGCGATGGAAATCGCCTTGCCTTCGGCGGTGTATTTCTCGATGCGCGCCAAGGCGTCGTCGAGGTCTTTGGCTTGCTCGTCGACGTAACGGGTTTTCAGACGGAAATCGATGCTTACCTGTTGGCATTCGATGTTCAGCGAACATGCGCCGGCCAAGGTCGCGGCCAACGGTTGCGCGCCGCCCATGCCACCCAGGCCGGCGGTCAGGACCCAACGGCCCTTGAGGTTGGAATCGTAATGCTGGCGACCAGCCTCGACGAAGGTTTCATAAGTGCCTTGGACGATGCCCTGGCTGCCGATGTAGATCCAGCTGCCGGCGGTCATCTGGCCGTACATGGCCAGGCCCTTGGCGTCGAGTTCGTTGAAATGCTCCCAACTGGCCCAGTGCGGCACCAGGTTGGAGTTGGCGATCAGTACGCGAGGAGCGTTGCTGTGGGTCTTGAATACGCCCACCGGCTTGCCGGATTGCACCAGCAGGGTTTCGTCGTCATTCAGATTGGTCAGGCTTTCGACAATCTTGTCGTAGCATTCCCAGTTGCGCGCCGCGCGACCGATGCCACCGTAGACCACCAGCTCCTTGGGGTTCTCCGCCACTTCCGGGTCGAGGTTGTTCATCAACATCCGCAGCGGCGCTTCAGTCAGCCAGCTCTTGGCGGTCAGCGTGTTACCGCGAGGCGCGCGGATTTCAACGTCACGGTATTTTTCAGGTTTGCGGGTAGCGTCGGTCACAGCAAAAACTCCTCAGCGATCAATCCAGACCAGCCCGGGCAGTGGGCAGCGATTCAGCGAACGTTGCGTTGAATGCAGGCGACTCATACGCATACGTCTTTACTTGTATGTACAAGCATATGCAATCAAGCGGCCAACTTGTTCGAGGCGATGTTCAGAAACAGCTGGGGAGTTGGCTGAAAGCCTTGTGATTTATGGGCTGCGGGGCTGCATGAAATTTTAGAGGAGGGTTTTCGAGGGGGAAATCGGAGGGGCACGGAAGCGTGGTATTGCGCCACGCTGGGGCGTTCGGTAACAAGTTGGTGCGCATGGAAGGAACAACGAGCACGCTGTGGTGAGGGGATTTATCCCCGCTGGGCTGCGGAGCAGCCCTAGATCCAGACAACTCGATACATCAGGAAAAACGCAGGGGGTCGCTTCGCGACCCAGCGGGGATAAATCCCCTCGCCACAAGATGAGTGCAGCCGAGTTTAGTGGGCCGTCAGCTCGATCACGCAGCATTGGCCGTGGGTGGTGATCTCCAGCAGCCCGGTGTTGCCGCTCAGTTGCAGGCAGTCATAAAGCCCCAGCGTCTGGACCGCCTCGTCAATATTGACCCTCAGCGTCGGCGCCGCGCTGAACACCAACACAGTCCCCGCCTCGCTGAGAAAATGCTGCTGCCCACCCATCCACTGCAACCGCGCGCGGTAACGCTGCGGCGCATAGATCAGGTTGAAATCGCGGATCGGCCCGCCCAGCAAGGTGCAGTGCACATGGCTTTCGCCGCTGAACGCAAACGGGTCCAGCGGATGCAATGCCCGCGTGGCCTGGCCATCGACATACAGCGTCATGCCGTCACCCTGCAAGACACTGATGACCCGTTCATAACCGGCGAAGGTGGAAAAACCGCCCGACTCAGCGATATCGGCGATCGACAGGCGCCAACCGAAACCTTCCAGGCCGGTGCCTGCATCGCGGGTGATTTCTTCGGTGCTGCCACCGCCGTTTTTCCACGGCATGCGTGGGTAGTTGGCGGCGCGTAAAACCTTCAGCTGGCTCATTTGTGAAAGCGTCCTTCCAGGCTATGGCGGGAGCCCGGATGGATCAGGCGCGCGGCGGTCACCGGCTGGCGCCCGGACCAGGTGCGACGGCGAATCAGCAGGCACGGCTCGCCCCGCTCGATCTGCAACAGCTTGCATTCGCTCGGCTCGGCCAGGATCGCCTCGACCACATGTTCCCCCTCGGTCAGCGGCGCGACCTGGTTCAGGTAAGCGTAAGGCGTTTGCTGGGTGAAGTCCTGCTTGAGGTAGTCGGGCGCCACGAGCGCATTGACGAAACGGTCCTCGATCTGCACGGGGATATCGTTCTCGAAATGCACGATCAGCGAGTGAAAGACCTTCTGGCCTTCGCGCATATCCAGGGCCAGGGCACGTTCGGAGCCGGCGGCCTCCTCTTCCAGGGTAATGACCTTGCAGGTATGGCGATGACCCCGGGAGGCGATTTCATCGGCGATGTTGTGCACTTCGAACAGCGCGGACTGGCTCTTGGGCTCGGCGACGAACGTGCCGACACCCTGCATGCGCACCAACAGGCCATCGGCGGTCATTTCCCGCAGGGCACGGTTGATGGTCATGCGGCTGAAGCCCAACTGACTGACCAGTTCGCTTTCCGACGGCACGCGATAGTGCGGCGGCCAGTTTCCACTGTCGATCTGCTGGGTAATCATCTGTTTGACGCGGGCGTACAAGGGCGCCGGACTGTCACCCATGGTTGCGGCCAGCGGCGGTTTGGCAGGCGGAGTCGGCACGGCGGTTCCCTGTTCTGCAAATTAGGTGGCTAGCTTGCCGGAGTTTACCGGCCAGGCAAACGTCTGTATATGTATATACAAATTTCACAGATGAGGGTCAACCATGTCCGCCTTCTTTGCCGAACGCGCGCTGCTGCCTAGTGGATGGGCCAATGAGGTACGTCTTGAGGTCGATGCCAACGGCATCCTGACTCACATCCAGGCCGACGCCCACGCAGACGGCGCCGAACGACTGGACGGCCCGCTCTTGCCAGGCATGCCGAACCTGCATTCCCATGCTTTCCAGCGGGCCATGGCCGGACTGGCTGAGGTGGCCGGCAACCCCAACGACAGCTTCTGGACATGGCGTGACCTGATGTACCGCCTCGTCGGGAAAATCAGCCCCGGGCAACTCGGCATCATCGCCCGCCAGCTGTACATCGAAATGCTCAAGGCCGGCTACACCTCGGTCGCCGAATTCCATTACGTGCACCATGACGTCGACGGCGCGCCCTACGCTGACCCGGCTGAACTGGCGCTGCGCATCAGCCACGCCGCCAGCGCCGCCGGCATCGGCCTGACGTTGCTGCCGGTGCTCTACAGCCATTCCGGCTTCGGCGGCCAGGCGCCCAACGAGGGGCAGCGCCGGTTCATCAACAGCACCGAAAACTACCTGAAGCTTCAGGAGCGCTTGCAACCCGTCCTGGCCGGGCAAGCCAATCAGGCGCTGGGCTTGTGTTTCCACTCCTTGCGCGCCGTGACGCCCGGACAGATCAAGGACGTACTGGCCGCCAGCGATCCGCATTGCCCGGTGCATATCCACATCGCCGAACAGCAAAAGGAAGTCGACGATTGCCTGAGCTGGAGTGGCGCGCGGCCGCTGGAGTGGCTGTACGAAAATACCGAAGTCGACCAGCGCTGGTGCCTGGTTCACGCAACGCACGCCAACCCCCAGGAAGTCAGCCTCATGGCCAGGAGCCGGGCGATTGCCGGGTTGTGCCTGACCACTGAAGCCAATCTTGGCGACGGGATTTTCCCGGCCGTGGACTTCCTCGCCCAAGGTGGGCGGATGGGCATCGGTTCCGACAGCCATGTGTCGTTGAGTGTGGTAGAAGAGTTGCGTTGGCTGGAATACGGCCAGCGTTTGCGAGACCAGCGGCGCAACCGGTTGTATCGAACGGACCAACCGATGGTCGGGCGCACGCTGTATGACGCCGCGCTGGAGGGTGGCGCCCAGGCGCTGGGACAACCCATCGGTGCTTTCGCAGTCGGCAAGCGCGCCGATTGGCTGGTGCTTGATGGCAACGATCCGTACCTGGCCACGGCCAACGGCGACGGTATTCTCAATCGTTGGCTGTTCGCCGGTGGCGATCGCCAGGTGCGGGATGTGATGGTGGGTGGCAAGTGGGTGGTGCGCGATGGGCGCCATGCCGGCGAAGAGGAAAGCGCACGGGCGTTCACCCAGGTGTTGCGCGAGCTGCTGGGCTGATCCCAAAAATCATCAGGCAGATACCAATGTGGGAGCGAGCTTGCTCGCGATAGCGGACTTTCAATCAACATCCATGTTGAAGGTAAGGGCCTCATCGCGAGCAAGCTCGCTCCCACATGGTATTCGGGTGTCAGTCAGTCCGAAGTCTTCGCCATCTGCCGGTCCGATGCGCGCCAGACCAACCGCGTCGTGTCATAGCCCTGCTGGCGGGCCTTGCTCAGCAGTTCTTCACGTACATCCACCTTCACCGTCGGCGTGCGGGACAGCAACCACATGTAGCGCCGGCTCGGGTCGCCGACGATGGCGGTCTTGTAGTCGTCGCTGATGTACAACACCCAATATTCCCCTTTTGCCACGCCCGGCAGGATCCGCGAGAACCAGGTATCGAATTCGACCCAGAGCTTGTCGGTTTTACCCGGCACTTGCGGGTAAGCCGTGCCCCTGGCCTCTTCCCATTTCCAGTCGGAAGTCAGGCAGCGGTTGAATACGTCCATGTTGCCGTCAGGCTTGAGGGTGTAATGCGCTTCGGACTGCGCGCAGTTGCGCTGGAAGTACATCGGCAGGCGGGCCAGTTCGTACCAGGTCCCTTGGTACCGCTTGAGATTGACGCTGTTGACTGTCTTGGGCGCCAACGGGTCTACGCCAGAAGAGGCACAGCCGGCCAATACCAGGCCAGCCAGAAGCACAAAAACTAACCGCATCATTATTTTTTTCTCCCGTGGGCGCTTGGCCCCGGTTTACTTCAGGTTACTTCAGGCCTTGGCCGGAAAACATCAACACTTTTTCACCGGCATACTGCACGCTGATAAAGCTTTTCTGGTCGCCCCAGGTGCAGCTGGACATGCCGAGCGCGCCCGAACAATCAGTCGGTTTCCCCAGTAACGTTTCGACTTCGGCCTTGGGCATGCCAGCCGACAGCTTCGAATAGTTTTCCTGGTTGACCTTGCTGCATGCGGTCAAGACGACGCACACAAACAGCAGGGCGATGGATCGCAGCGACATGGTGTAACTCCTGGAGCAGAAGGGAGGTGGCAGGGTGCCAACCTGATCCTTAGAAGAGAAAACCCCTGTCTGGTTCCCTCGTGCCCCTGGTATTTATTGGCTGTGCAGCGGTGTTTCATCGGAAATCAACCGGTTTGTGACGCGGTCGTGCCTTTCGTCGGGAGCGCCCCCTCGACGCCTGATGGGACGGGCTTTTGCGCCGATAAAAAGTAACAGCGCAAAATCTTGCACTATGGCAAATTGGCAGCCCTTCCTGACCCGTCCCTACGCGGTAGCGTTCTTAATGACCAGAAACATGAAATTCAGCCACAAAATCCTGCTGGCTGCCGCCCTTGTGGTGGCCGTCGCATTCGCCTGTTTCATCCTGTTCAACGACTATCGTCAACGACAAAGTCTCAACACCAGCACCGAGACGTCCATGCAGGAACTCGGCAACCTGACCAGTCGCAATATCCAGACATGGGTCGAAGGCCGAATCCAATTGCTGCAATCGCTGGCCCAGCAAATCGCCATTGACGGAAACAGTGCCGAAAGCCTGAAACGCGCCGTGGGCCTGCCGGCTTACACCGGTAATTTCCAGCTCAGCTATTTCGGCGGTACCGACGGTGTGATGTTCTCGATACCGGCCGGTAATCGTGCCGCCGACTACGACCCGCGTGCCCGTGGCTGGTACAAGGCTGCCAATAGCGCCCAGCAGACCATCGTCACCGAGCCCTACATCGCGGCCTCGTCGGGCAAGTTGGTGATCACCGTTGCCACGCCGGTACAGCGGCAGAACCAGATGATCGGCGTGGCCGGCGCAGATATCGATCTGTCGAGCGTCAGCGCCATCATCAACTCGCTGAACTTCGGCGGCCATGGTCATGCGTTCATCGTCAGCGCCGATGGCAAGATCCTGATCCACCCCGACAGCAAGCGCGTCCTCAAGACGCTCGCCGAGGCCTACCCCAACGGCGCACCGCAAATCGGCCCGGGCCTGAAGGAAGTCGAGCTCGACGGCAAGACTCAATTCATCTCCTTTACCCAGGTCAACGGCGTGCCCGGAGCCAACTGGTACGTGGCGCTGGTACTCGATAAAGACACCGCCCTGGCGATGCTCAGCGAATTTCGCACCTCGGCACTGATCGCCATGATCATCGCCGTGGTGTTCATCATCGCCCTCCTGGGCATGCTGATCCGGGTGCTGATGCAACCGCTGCTGACCATGGGCCGCGCCATGCACGATATCGCCGAAGGCGAAGGCGACCTGACCCGCCGCCTGACCATTCATGGTCAGGACGAATTCGGCGCGCTGGGTACCTCGTTCAACCGCTTCGTCGAGCGTATCCATACTTCGATCCGCGAAGTGGCTTCGGCGACCGGCCAGGTCAACGAAGTCGCCCTGCGGGTGGTCAGCGCGTCCAACTCGTCGATGTACAACTCCGACCAGCAGGCCTCGCGGACCAGCAGCGTGGCCGCGGCGATCAACCAGCTCGGCGCCGCCGCCCAGGAGATCGCCCAGAACGCCGCCCTCGCCTCGCAGCATTCCAGTGAAGCCCGTAACCTGGCCGAAGACGGCCAGCAAGTAGTGGATAAGACCATTACGGCAATGCAGCAACTGTCGGCCAAGATCAGCGATTCGTGCGGCAACATCGAAACCCTGAACAGCAACACGGTGAACATCGGCCAGATCCTGGAAGTGATCACCAGCATTTCCCAGCAGACCAACCTGCTGGCCCTGAACGCCGCCATCGAAGCCGCCCGCGCCGGTGAAGCCGGTCGCGGTTTCGCGGTGGTTGCCGATGAAGTGCGCAACCTGGCCCACCGTACCCAGGATTCGGCGCAGCAAGTGCAGAAGATGATCGAAGAGTTGCAGGTCGGCGCGCGGGAAGCGGTGCTGACCATGACCGACAGCCAGCGTCAGAGCGAAAGCAGCGTTGGCATCGCCAACCAGGCGGGCGAACGCCTGGGCAGCGTGACCCAGCGCATCGGCGAAATCGACGGCATGAACCAGTCCGTGGCGACCGCCACCGAAGAACAGACCGCCGTGGTGGAATCGATCAACGTCGACATCAACGAGATCAACACGCTAAACCAGGAAGGCGTGGAAAACCTGCAAGCCACCTTGCGTGCCTGTTCCGACCTGGAACAGCAGGCGGCGCGGTTGAAGCAGTTGGTGGGCAGTTTCAGGATCTGATTTCTTGCGGGCCCCTTCGCGAGCAGGCTCGCTCCCGCAGTTGACTGAGTTCTATCAGAGAGACGCGATCGACTGTGGGAGCGAGCCTGCTCGCGATGGCAATAGCGGCCACAACACAATTTAGAATCTGGACCCAGGCCTCTTCAGGAATTCCAGCTCCTCAGCCGTGGATTCACGCCCCAACACCGCATTGCGATGGGGAAAGCGTCCAAACCGGGCAATGATCTTCTGATGCCGTTCGGCATAATCCAGGTTGTCTTCAAACACCGCCCGCTGCGCCCCCGGTTGCTCCCGGACCAGGTCGATGAACCGCGACACGGCTTCGTTCTGTACCGCGAGGTTTTCGCAGTGTTCGAGTACCAGATAAATGAATACGCGCTGGATGGGCTTGAGTTGCCGGTCGAAACCCGCCGCCAGTCCCTGTGCTACCAGCGCTTGGGCACGCAGGTCACCGGAAAAGCTTCTGGGGGTGTCGCGAAAGATCATCCGCGGAAGTTGATCGAGTAACAGCACCAGGGCCAGCCAACCTTCCGGGCGTTGCGCCCATTCGGTCAATCCGCCGGCCAGTGCCTGCTCGACCTGATCGCCGAAGCGCTCTTGTGCCTGGCGATCATGGCCTTTGCCGAACCACAGCTTGCCCTTGTCAGCCGCGATGTCATCGGGTGATTCGGCTGAACCGAACCACCAATCGAGCAACGGCTGCCAGGGCTCGGCCATGATTTATTCCTTGTGGTAGGCCGTGGCGCGCGCCACTTCTTCCTTCGAGCCGAGGAACACCGCTACGCGCTGGTGCAGGCCTTCGGGCTGGATGTCGAGAATGCGTTGGTGGCCATCGGTGGAAGCGCCACCGGCCTGCTCCACCAGGAACGACATCGGGTTGGCTTCGTACATCAGGCGCAGCTTGCCTGGCTTGGAGGGCTCGCGGCTGTCGCGTGGGTACATGAACAGGCCACCACGGGTCAGGATGCGGTGCACATCGGCAACCATCGCGGCGACCCAGCGCATGTTGTAGTTCTTCTTCAGCGGGCCTTCTTCGCCGGCCAGCAACTCGCTGACGTAGCGTTGTACCGGGGCTTCCCAGTGACGCTGGTTGGACATGTTGATGGCGAACTCCTGAGTGGTCTCAGGAATGGTGATGTCTTCGTGAGTCAGGACAAAACTGCCCATCTCGCGATCCAGGGTGAAGCCTTTCACGCCGTCGCCCAGGGTCAGTACCAGCATGGTCTGAGGCCCGTAGATGGCATAGCCGGCGGCGACCTGTTCGGTGCCTGGCTGCAGGAAGGCCTTTTCATTCAGCGCTTCGTTCTGGCTCAGGTACTCGTTCGGGCAACGCAGTACCGAGAAGATGGTGCCGACCGGCGCGTTGATGTCGATGTTCGACGAGCCGTCCAACGGGTCGAACACCAGCAGGTAGGCGCCCTTGGGATACTTGCCCGGGATCTGGTAGGCATTGTCCATTTCCTCGGACGCCATGCCGGCCAGGTGGCCGCCCCACTCGTTGGCTTCGAGCAGGATTTCGTTGGACAGTACGTCGAGCTTCTTCTGCACTTCGCCCTGCACGTTCTCGGTGCCCATGCTGCCAAGGACACCACCCAGCGCGCCCTTGGAAACGGCGTGGCTGATTTCCTTGCACGCACGCGCCACCACTTCGATCAAAAAGCGCAGATCGGCAGGGGTATTGTTGCTGCGGGTCTGCTCAATCAAATAGCGACTCAAGGTAACGCGGGACATGGACGGCTCCGAAGAATAGGGGGCGGAAAACCCGCGCAGTTTAGCGCGAGTCGGGAGTTAATTCCTCCTATGAGACGGGATATGGAGGATTGAGTTCACGGGGTGGCGGTTCGCTTGGGTATTTCTGTTGATTGGCAGGACGTCATCGCGAGCAGGCTCGCTCCCACAGTTGACCGAGTTGTTCCGACGAACGCGGTTTATTGTGGGAGCGAGCTTGCTCGCGATGAACACACCTCAGTTCTTGACCGGTGGCTTGCGCAACAGGCTGAACGCCATCGCTGCGAGGAACAGCACACTCAGCAGCAACACCGCCCACAAGCCGATTTTTTTCCAATTGGTCTCGGCGGGCGCAGGCGTGGTTTCGACTCTCGGGGTCGACGTGGCCGTGCCGTTCACCGTTGCCGTACCCAACGTCGCCAGGCGCGACGGTTTGTAGTCGGGCACCAGCGTGGTCAATGGCAAACTGGCCGCCTTGACTGTCGCACTGCCCAGCGCCAGGCGCCAGGGGCCCTCGCCGCGCGCCAGGAACACCACCTGGGTCGGACGCACGGCAAAGCGCAGGGCCGGGGCCTCGGCGCCCAGGCCACCGCCGCGCTCGTCCACCGTCAGCTTCAGTTGTTGAACGGTCTGGCCGGACAGCTGCAGCTGGTTTTGCAACACGTCCTGGCCATTCTGGGTCAGGCGATAGAGCAGACCGCTGCCCATCGGCTGCCAGGGTTGGCTGCTTTCGCGGCGACCGGCCAGGGTCGCTGGCGCCAGGGTGTTGGCCTGGCTCAACTCGATCTGCACCTGTTCGACGTTCAACCCCATGGGTAACTGCCAGGTGTATTCGCCGGCCTTGGTCGTGCCACCGGCCAGAGGCTGCGACCAGACCAACGGCAGTGGCAGGCTTTCGCGGCTGGCGCTTTGCAGCTGGGCCGAGGTCAGCACCGGCGCCGAGGACGGCGAATCCCACAGCAGTCGCAAGTAGCGCGCCGACTGCCCCGGCAAGCTCACCTCATGCTGCTCGACCCGTTCATCGGCAAACGTCAGCCGCGCGATCTGGCCTTCGCCCCACGACTGCCAGTGCTGCAAGTCGTCGCTGGCTTCGATGGTGAAACGCTGGAAGCCATCGCGCTCGCTGGTCCAGTCGAGGATCAGTTGCTGCAACGGCGCCTTGATCGCGCTGGCGTCCAGCAACCAGCCGCGCAACTCTTCCTCGCCCGCCTCGAGCCGACTGGACGGCTGGACTTCCACCAGCGTGCCGTTGGCGTTCGATTGCACACGCACGCTGGGCGCACGCTCGCTGTCATCGGCGGCGTTGTACAGCGGGAACCATTTCACATCGGTGAGCGTGCGACTTTCCCGGCTCTGCGCCGACTCGCGAACCAATGCGTAGGCCTGGGCCTGGCCCGCCGCGTTGAAGACCCGCAAGTCGCTCAGGTCGGTCTGGCGCGCCTGCAACTGCACGTCCAGCGGCAACGCCAGGCGATACCACGGCCCCTCGCCGCTCAAGGCCAACGGCACCTGATGGGCGAAGTCTTGCGGTTGTTCTTGTGCCGCCGCCGACATGGCCACCCACAACCCCACCACGCCCAGCCCGATTCGACTCAACTTGCGACTCAAGATGACACTCCCTCACTGACAGGCATCGGCGGCTCGGCATCCACGGCCGGTTCCGGGCGTTTGGGCGGCAGCGGCGCAAAGTAGCCGACCACCAGCAGCAACACGCCCACGCCGATAAACGACACGATCCGCGCCAGACCACCACGGTTACTCAATTCGACAAAGAACAGCTTGGCCACGACCACCGCAATCAACGCCGCGCCGATCAGCCACACCTCGCGACGATGCCGCAGGTGGCCGCCAATCATCAGGCCCAGGGCGATCAGGGTCCAGACAATGGACAATCCGGCCTGCACGAACATGGATTCAAGCAGTGCATCCAGCTCGAACGGCACATCCATCCACTGGTGCGCAGTGCGCATCACCAAGGCGGTGAAGAACGCGAACAGCGACACGCCGGCGATCAACTGAGCGACCTGTCCGATCCGACTCCAGCGGTTCGTCGTTTGCTCCACGGCGTTGCGGGCCCACACATAGATACCGAACAAGGCGAACAGCAGACCCAGCTCCAAGGGGTTGAGCAACGGCACATAAGGCAGCGGCTCCGAGTTGCCATCACTGAACGTGTTGGTCAGCCAGAACCAACCGAGCATCAACAATGCCATGGGCGCCGCCGCGTAGACGCGGTATTCGCGCGGTTGGGCCGAGACCGGCCACGGCAAGGTACGCGGCGTGGCCATCAGCACCAGGTAGAGACCTGGCAGGATCGCCCAGGCCAACCACCGCCAGGCATTGTACTGCTCGGACAGCAACAGCAGGCCGTAACGCAACTCCAGCATCAGCACCGCCATCAACAACCAGCAACCGAGCACATGGGCGGTGCTGCGCGCCTGGGCCGGCAGCGTCGCGGCCAGGCGCTTGAGCGACAGGAAATGCACGGCAAATACCGCCAGCCAGGCCAGCCAGCCGAAATCCGCCGCAGGGTGATAACGGCTGTGCCCGATCGCCACCAGCACACAGCCTGCTGCTGGAATCAACAAGGTGCACAGTAACCCCAGCGCCGGCCATTTCAAGCGCAGCGACAAAACGCTCCACACCGCCACACTGGCGGCCGCGACAATCAACAACAAACTGCCTTGCAGGTTTTGCGGGGCAAAGCGCAGCACTTCGCTGCCCCACGCCAGCGCCCACCAACCGGCGCCCCAGATCAGCAGCAGCTCGGACAGGCGCTGCAAACTCAAGGCATCGAGTTCCCGCGCCGCGTGCGCCTTTTGCAGACGCCATGCGCCCACCAGCGCAGCCAGCCCCAGCACCAGCGGTGTCCAGAATCCGCTGTGGGCCAAGGGACGCAGATCCTCGGCATCAAGCGAGCCCAGCAGCGCCGGCCCTGCCATCAGGAAAGCCGCACCGCCAATCACTTGCAGCAGCAGGCCAAAGACAAAGCTCACGCGCTGCTTCAGGTACAGGCTCAGCCAGATGATCAACAGACCGCTGGCCGCCCACACGCCGCTCGCCGTTTGCCAGGGCAACACGAACAGTACCGCAAGATTGATCAATACCAACCCGGCCAGCAACACCACCGACAAGCCGCGCAGCAAGCGCACATCGTTGCGCACCATGTCGTCGCGCGCCGCCAGCAACATACCGCCGATCAATGCCAGGCCGATCAACGAGGCGCTGAGCAGACCGCTCCAACCGGCGTTGAACACCGCCGCCGAATCGCCTTCGGCGCCTTGCAGACGCAGCAGGAACAGCGCACCGCCGAGCAGTTGCACGGCGAACGCGGTAAACAGGAAACTACGTGATTGCAGGCGCAGGCCGACGACCAGCGTCGCCAGCCCGGCCAACGCCCAGGCGATGGCAGTACCATGAATAAAGAAAAACAGCGGTGCCAGCAGGTAGAGGAAGCCAAGCCCCAGCACCGCCAGCACGGGTTGCCCGCGCAGCTCCCAACTTGCGGCGTGCCCGGGCTCGGCCTTGCGCAGTTGGTAGAAGCTGAACAGCAAGGCACCACCGAGCATCAACGCGCCCAGCCACGAACCTTCCAGCAGGCTACCTTCGCCGCTATGCAGTTCGCTGACGAAGGCCAGCGCCGCCCCCAATTGCAGCAACAGGGCAAAGATTCGCGCAAAAGGTCGCTGCTGACGCAGGCCGAGCCAGAAGATCCCGGCACCTTCCACCGCCCACGCTGCGGCAGTCCAACGGGCGTCGAGGCCAAGGGGAATCGCCAGGCTGGTGAAAATCACGCCCAGGGCCAGGCAGGTTTCGGCCAGCAGCACAGCGCGCCCGCCCATCAACACGCGAGCCAGCCCCATGTAGATCATGCCCAGGGCCAGCGCGCTGAAGGCGGCGGCGAATTCCAGGTGCTGCACCAACGCGAACTGCAAGCCGAAGCCCACCAGCGGCGGACCGAACAGCATGCTGCCGTCCACATAGTCGCCCTTGCGCGCCGACCAGCGCAGCAGCGCTTGACGGCTGTCATCTTCAGGCGCATCGCTCATTTCCAGCAGCTTGCGCCGGGTGAACAGCAACCCGATCGCCAGGTACATCAGGAAGAACACGATGAGGAACGGTTCAGTGCTCCAGAGCAGTTCCGGCGTATAGGAACGCAGGCCCCAGGCGAAACCGATGCCGAAGGTGCCGACGAAGCCGATCAGGTTGAGGAGGCGCCAGGCGCGGAACCAGGCAATCGCGAAGATGCCGGTATTGAGCAGGATGAAATAGCTGAACAGCGCGACATGGTTGCCGCTGCCGGTGGAGGTCAGGATCGGCGCGGCGAAGCCGCCCAGTGCGGCAGCTGCCGCCAGCCCCAGGGCATTCTGGGTAACGGCCAGGATCGCGGAAAACACCGTGACTGCAACCAACAGGCCCAGGGCAGCCTTGGAATCGAGCAGCGGGTGCAGGCGCATGGCGGCGAACACGGTCAGGTACAGCACCGCGATCCCCGTCCCCTGCAACATCAACGCATAGTTGCTGTTGCGGTGGCGCAACCACCAGCCCAGGCCCAACAGGCCCAAGGCACTGGCCGCGACGCCGGCGTAACGCAACTCGATCGGCACTACCATGCCTTCAGTGGCGTAGCGCAGCAGGAAGGCCAGGCCGAGGAACAACAGCACCACGCCGACCCGCAGCACGGTGTTGCCGCCGAACAGCCAGTTGCGCGCGCCCGTCCAGGCACGATCGATCAGATTCGGACCGCGAGGCGCCGCCGGCTCGGTAGTCCTCGGTTCCAGTGGCAGAGGTTCGAAGTCGCGGGTTGCGCGCCGACTGGATGTTTCGGGCGCGGGTTTCCAAACGTCATCGGGCAGCGGCTGGCTGGCCTGGGTGGCCATCGCGGGGATTGGTTCGAGTTCTGGCGGCAACTGCCAGATGAGCTCCGGCTCGGTGCGCGCCTCGGGCTTCGCCGCTTGGGCAACGACGATTTCCGGCGCTGGAGCCGGTTCACTCGGTTCGGCCACGTTGCCGCGTTCGAGCACCGCCAGACGCGCTTCCAGCGTGAGCAAGCTGCGTTGGGCATCTTGCAGCAGGATCTGTTGCTTGGCGGCCTGGATACCCAGGCGTCCCAGTCGAAACGACTGGGCGATGCCAAGCCCCACCAGCGCACCGATCAGCGCGTCGGCAAACGACTCTTCCACCACCCAGCCGAGTGCCAGGCCCAACAGTGTCAAAATCCATTGCATATGATCGATATCCCTAAGCGGCCCGTTGCGGGCATGACCGGGGTGATGTGAGGTCTGGCTCAGTCTAGTGGAAAACCCTGAAACCCTGTGGGAGCGAGCTTGCTCGCGATGGCTGCGTATCGGGCAATATGAATGTCGCCTGATACACCGCTATCGCGAGCAAGCTCGCTCCCACATAGGATTCCTGGCATTTCCAGTACTGATCCGGCCACGCAGCCCGGCGAAACTGACGCCTAGTATATCGACGAAGCCCTACCGCCGTTGGGCTTCGCTCACATTTCTTGCAACAGTCAGTCCAGGGCCTTCCAGATGTCGGTGGCGTATTCGCGAATGGTCCGGTCCGAGGAGAACCAGCCCATGCGCGCGGTGTTGAGCACCGCCGAGCGCCACCACTGCTTGGGATCGTGCCACCTCTCCTCGACTTTGGCCTGGGCGTTCCAGTAGGCGTCGAAATCGGCGCAGACCAGGAAGCGGTCGTAATCCACCAGCGAGTCCACCAGCCCGGTGTAGCGCATCGGATCGTCCGGCGAGAACACCCCGCCACGAATCGCCTGCAGCACATCGTTGAGGCGATGGGATGCGGCGATGTCCGGCGCGGCACTGAATTCGCCGTTGCGCTTGCGCGCTTCCACCTGCTCGGCGGTCAGGCCGAAGATGAACATGTGCTCGCCACCGACGCGGTCATGCATTTCCACGTTGGCGCCGTCCATGGTGCCGATGGTCAGCGCGCCGTTGAGGCCGAACTTCATGTTGCTGGTACCCGAGGCCTCGAAACCGGCCGTGGAAATCTGCTCCGACAGGTCCGCCGCCGGAATGATGCTTTCGGCCAGGCTGACGTTGTAGTTGGGCAGGAACACCACTTTGAGCAAGCCGCGCACGGTCGGGTCGTTGTTGACCACCCGGGCGATGTCGTTGGTCAGCTTGATAATCAGCTTGGCCTGGTGATAACTGGCGGCGGCCTTGCCGGCGAAGATCTTCACCCGCGGCACCCAATCCACCTCCGGCTCGGCGCGGATCGCCTGGTACAGCGCCACGGTGTGCATCAGGTTGAGCAACTGGCGCTTGTACTCGTGGATCCGCTTGACCTGCACGTCGAACATCGCCGCCGGGTTGACGGCAATGCCCAGCCGCTCGTGAATCAGGTAGGCCAGGGCTTTCTTGCTGTGCAGGCGCTGCTCGGCGAATTGCTTGCGGAACGCCGGCTTGTCGGCGAACGGCTCCAGTTCGATCAGCCGCTCCTCGGGGTTGTCGAGCACGCTCGGGCCGAGGGCGTCGACCATCATCGAGGTCAGTTCGGCGTTGGCCTGGAACAGCCAGCGGCGGAAAGTGATGCCGTTGGTCTTGTTGTTGATCCGGTCCGGATAAAGCTTGTGCAGCTCAGAAAATACAGTGCTGCGCATCAGTTGCGTGTGCAGCCCGGACACGCCGTTGACGCTGTGGGAACCGAGGAACGCGAGGTTACCCATGCGCACCCGGCGACCGTTGTCTTCTTCGATCAGCGACACCGAGCGCAACACGTCGAAATCGTGCACGCCCTTGGCCCGCAGCGAATCGATATGCTGGGCATTGATCAGGTAGATGATCTGCATGTGCCGCGGCAACATGCGCTCCATCAGCCCCACCGGCCAGGTTTCCAATGCTTCTGGCAGCAGCGTGTGGTTGGTGTAGGAGAGCGTGTCCTGGGTGACCTGCCAGGCCGCGTCCCACGCCACGTCGTAGACGTCCACCAATTGGCGCATCAGCTCGGCCACGGCAATCGACGGGTGGGTGTCGTTGAGCTGGATCGCCGCATGATCGCCCAGGGTCAGTACCGAGGTGTGCATGTTGCGATGGCGGCGCAGCAAATCCTGCAGCGAAGCAGCGACGAAGAAATATTCCTGGCGCAGGCGCAGTTCCTGGCCGGCTTCGGTGCTGTCGGCCGGGTACAACACGCGGGAAATACTCTCGGCGCGGGCCACTTCCGCTACGGCGCCGAGGTGGTCGCCAGCGTTGAAGCGCTCCAAGTGCAGGTCTTCCACGGCTCGGGCACGCCACAGGCGCAAGGTATTGACGCTGGCACCGCGCCAGCCGACGACCGGCGTGTCATAGGCAATCGCCCGCACGGTTTCGGCCGGGGACCAGACCTGCCGGGTCTTGCCGGTTTCGTCGGTGACCGTTTCGACGCTGCCGCCGAAGCCGATCGGGTAGACGACCTCCGGCCGCTCGAATTCCCACGGGTTGCCGAAGTCCAGCCAGTGTTCGGTCTGCTCCTGTTGCCAGCCGTC
The DNA here is from genome assembly GCF_051132075.1 of Pseudomonas sp. R3-56. NCBI lineage: Bacteria > Pseudomonadati > Pseudomonadota > Gammaproteobacteria > Pseudomonadales > Pseudomonadaceae > Pseudomonas > Pseudomonas sp. R3-56. The sequence goes on from NZ_CP071657.1 coordinate 5,753,003, forward strand.
GACAATCGCCTGGCGGAACAGGCCGTGCTCGTAACGAATGCCATAACCATGGCCGGCGATACCGAGGGTCGACATGCTTTCCATGAAGCACGCCGCCAGACGGCCGAGACCGCCGTTGCCCAAGGCCGCGTCGGGCTCCAGCAGACGGATGCGCTCAAGGTCCACACCCAGCTCGGTCAAGGCTTCGCGGGCGGTGTCCAGCAAGCCGAGGTTGCTCAGGCTGTCGTACAGCAGCCGGCCGATGAGAAACTCCAGGGAGAGGTAGTAGACGCGCTTCTGGCCCTTTCGGTAGATCTGCCGCGTATGGTCCATCCAGTGTTCGACCATATGGTCGCGGGCAGCGAGGGCGATGGCTTCGAACCAATCGTGATCAAACGCATGATCGGGGTCCTTGCCGACGGCATAAGTGAGTTTGGTCAACACGGCGTCGCGAAAAGCCGCAACCTCGGCTTCGCGAACAAGTGGTTCTTGAGTCATTGATGAGACCTCGAACGAGCATGGAAATGTCTGAGCCTAGACGGTCTGACAGACGGTACGGGCTCTTGGTTCGGTGGTTTTTCCCCGGTGTCGGAGAATCGCCGCCAGAGAATTGCCAGATAGGCGAGTGAATGCAGGGGCCGTGCCGGTCCAGGCGGGGTTTTGCCGCGAGGTAAAAAAAACCGGCAGATGGTCGTTCAAAATTTCACCAGTCCCGGTATGATCGCGCGCCCTGGTGCATGCTGGTAAACCGTGATGATGAAGCCCAACCTGATCGCCGCCGCGGAGATCGACCGACTCGATACCTGGGCCAAGTATTCCGCCCCGATGTGCGGTTCCTGCGTGTCGAGCTGCTGCACGCTGCCGGTGGAGGTCAAGATCAAGGACCTGATCCGCATCGGCATCGTCGATGAGTTCGAGCTGGGCGACCCGCCGAAAAACATCGCCAAGCGCCTGCAAAAGGAAGGGATCGTCGAGCGCTACAACCAGAAATCGGAAATCTTCACGCTCCAGCGCATGAGCAACAACGATTGCCTGTATCTGGATCGCAAGAGCCGGCTGTGCACCATTTACGAAAAGCGCCCGGACACCTGCCGCAATCATCCACGGGTCGGGCCACGGCCGGGGTATTGCGCCTACAAGCCCAAGGAAGTGGAGCGCGAGCGTAATCCGCGGACGTTGGATCGATTTTGATCGACCGTCGGTTCTTTAGCGCCTGAACAACAGCTATCGCGAGCAAGCTCGCTCCCACAGGGGATTTTAAGCGGACGCGGATTCTGTGCCCGACATAGACCTACTGTGGGAGCGAGCTTGCTCGCGATAGGGCCCTGACAGCCACCCATAAACTACAGGCACAAAAAAACGCCCCCGGTCTCACAACCGGGGGCGTTTTTCATTCAGCCTGGGCTAAATCAGTTCTTGGCTTTCTTGGCGGCGCGGGTACGCTCGCTTTCGTCCAGGATCTTCTTGCGCAGGCGGATCGACTTAGGCGTCACTTCACACAGCTCGTCGTCCTGGATGAATTCCAGAGCCTGTTCCAGGGTGAAGCGAACAGGTGGAACCAGGGCGATGGTTTCGTCTTTACCCGAAGCACGCATGTTGTCGAGCTTCTTGCCCTTGGTAGGGTTCACGCCCAGGTCGTTGTCACGGCTGTTCAGACCAACGATCTGGCCGCCGTAGATTTCCTGGCCGTGTTCAACGAACAGCTTGCCACGCGCCTGGAGGGTTTCCAGGGAGTAGGTCAGTGCCTTGCCGGTTTCAACCGAAACCAGAACGCCGTTCTGACGGCCGGACATGTCGCCGGACTTCATCACGTCGTAACGGTCGAAGATCGAAGTCAGGATGCCAGCACCGTTGGTCAGGGTCAGGAACTGGTTACGGAAACCGATCAGACCACGAGCAGGGATGTTGTATTCCAGACGTACACGGCCCTTGCCATCCGGCACCATGTTGGTCAGGTCGCCCTTACGCAGGCCCATCTCTTCCATCACCTTGCCCTGGGATTCTTCCGGCAGGTCGATGGTGACGTTTTCGAACGGTTCGTGCTTCACGCCGTCAACCAGACGGATGATCACTTCCGGACGGCCTACAGCCATTTCGAAGCCTTCGCGACGCATGGTTTCGATCAGAACCGAGAGGTGCAGTTCGCCACGGCCCGAGACCTTGAACTTGTCAGCCGAGTCGCCTTCTTCAACGCGCAGTGCAACGTTGTACAGCAGCTCTTTGTCCAGACGTTCCTTGATGTTACGGGAAGTCACGAACTTGCCTTCTTTACCGCAGAATGGCGAGTCGTTTACCTGGAAGGTCATGGAAACGGTTGGCTCGTCGACGGTCAACGGCTTCATCGCTTCAACGGTGTCCGGGTGGCACAGGGTGTCGGAGATGAACAGCGAGTCCATGCCGCTGATGCAGACGATGTCGCCGGCAGCTGCTTCTTCAACGTCTACACGGTGCAGACCGTGGTGACCCATCAGCTTGAGGATACGACCGTTGCGCTTCTTGCCGTCGGCACCGATAGCCACGACCGGGGTGTTCGGCTTGACGCGACCACGAGCGATACGGCCAACACCGATCACACCCAGGAAGCTGTTGTAGTCCAGTGCCGAGATCTGCATCTGGAACGGGCCGTCACGGTCGACTTTCGGCGCGGGTACGTTGTCGACGATCGACTGGTACAGCGGGGTCATGTCGTCAGCCATTTCGGTGTGGTCCAGACCGGCAATACCGTTCAGGGCCGAGGCGTAGACGACTTTGAAGTCCAGCTGTTCTTCGGTGGCGCCCAGGTTGTCGAACAGGTCGAAGATCTGGTCCAGAACCCAGTCCGGACGCGCGCCTGGACGGTCAACCTTGTTGATGCACACGATCGGACGCAGGCCGGCTTCGAAGGCCTTCTTGGTCACGAAACGAGTTTGCGGCATAGGGCCGTCCTGGGCGTCGACCAGCAGCAGCACGGAGTCGACCATCGACATCACGCGCTCGACTTCACCACCGAAGTCGGCGTGGCCCGGGGTATCCACGATGTTGATGTGGTAGCCGTTCCAGTTGATGGCGGTGTTTTTCGCCAGGATGGTAATACCGCGCTCTTTCTCCTGGTCGTTGGAGTCCATCACGCGCTCGTCGTTGAGCTCGTTGCGCTCCAGGGTGCCGGATTGACGCAAGAGTTTGTCTACCAGGGTGGTCTTACCATGGTCAACGTGAGCAATGATGGCGATGTTGCGTAGATTTTCGATCACTTGTGTATCTCGATCAGAGGATTCGGTGTGCTGACAGGTCGTGGCAGCGATTTACAGTAGAGTCCGACAGTTACAGCGTGTCGGCGGCGTCGGGGGGCCGGTGACGCAGGCCACAGGCAAACAGCCCCGGGCACTTAGCTCGGTCGATAAACGCGCACATTGGCATGCCCCTCACTGAGCAAATGATGGGCATGCAGGCGACTCATCACGCCTTTGTCGCAATACAGCAGGTACTGGCGAGTAGGGTCCAGTTCCTTGAAACGCGCGTTCACTGCATAGAACGGCATCGTTTGTACCTCGACGCCGGCGACGCTCAGCGGGTCGTCTTCAGCATCGTCCGGGTGACGGATGTCGATGATGATCTGACCGGCCAGCGCTTCGCCGACTTCTTCAATCTGAATGTCCTGGCCCAATTCGTCGATGACCCGATCGATCGGCACCAGCCTGGCGTTCTCGATCGCGCGTTCGAGTACCGCCATGTCGAATTCTTTCTCTTCGTGCTCCACGCGCCCGCGCTTGGCCGCCGTCTTCGGATTGACCGAGATGACCCCGCAGTACTCCGGCATGTGCCGGGCAAAATCGGCGGTGCCGATCTCCGTGGCCGTGTCGATGATGTCCTGCTTGTGGCTGGCGATCAGTGGCCGCAGCACGAGTTTCTCGGTCACGCAGTCGATCACCGACAGGTTCGGCAGCGTCTGGCTCGAAACCTGGGAAATCGCCTCGCCGGTGACCAGCGCGTCGATGTGCAGGCGGTCGGCGATGCTCGTCGCGGCACGCAACATCATACGCTTCAAAATGACGCCCATATGACTGTTATCGACTTTGCCGAGAATCTCGCCCAGGACTTCCTCGAACGGCACGCTCACAAATAACACGCGCTGGGAGCTGCCGTACTTCTTCCAGATGAAGTGCGCCACTTCCATGACGCCCAGTTCGTGGGCGCGCCCGCCGAGGTTGAAGAAGCAGAAATGGCTCATCAAGCCGCGACGCATGATCTGGTAGGCGGCGACGGTGGAGTCGAAACCACCGGACATCAATACCAACGTCTGTTCCAGCGAACCCAGCGGATAACCGCCGATGCTGTCGTGCTGGCTGTGGATCACGAACAACCGCTGGTCGCGAATCTCGATGCGCACTTCAACTTCAGGGTCTTTCAGGGAAATACCGGCCGCGCCGCACTGCCGGCGCAACTGGCTGCCGACATAACGCTCGACGTCCATCGAGCTGAACGGATGCTTGCCGGCGCGCTTGCAGCGTACCGAGAAGATCTTGCCGGCCAGGGCGTCACCATAATGGAGCATGCACTTGGCGAGGATATCGTCGAAGTCCCCCAGCGGATATTCGTCGACCTGGAGGAAATGCGCGATGCCCGGCATGCAGCTCAGGCGCTCGGTCATTTCCTTCAAGGCCTTGGGTTCGCTGACGCGGGTTTCCAGTTCGAGGTTGTCCCACACGCCATTCACCACCACGGCCGGGTCCAGGTCACGGAGCACGGCACGGATGTTCTTGGCCAGCTGGCGGATGAAACGCATCCGTACCGGGCGGCTCTTGATGGTGATCTCGGGGAAGACTTTTACGATTAGTTTCATGAAAACAGCGCGCGAACGGCCAGCCGAAAAAGGGGGGCGCGGATTATAGCGGAAATTGCTCAAGGTTTAACCAGTTAATCTGCAATTGGTTTTGGCCGCACCAAAACAGGTCACAATCCACAAAACACGCCACATTGCGGTGCGCAATTGTCCGACAATCCGCGTCCAGCCCCTTTCAAAAGCGAGGATTTGGTGCAAAAAACCCATGCTGGGGCACTGGCATGCAAATTGCTCCCTTGTGAGGCAGGTTGCCTTGGCAGAGTATTCGCGCCGGCATCACCCATATCTAAGGGCACACCATTACCGCCCGAAGCCACCCGGAGGACATATGTCGAAGTCGGTTCAACTCATCAAAGATCATGACGTCAAGTGGATTGATCTGCGCTTCACTGACACCAAGGGCACTCAACATCACGTGACCATGCCGGCCCGTGATGCGCTGGACGACGAATTCTTTGAAATCGGCAAGATGTTCGACGGTTCCTCCATCTCCGGCTGGAAAGGCATCGAAGCCTCCGACATGATCCTGATGCCGGACGACGAAACCGCGGTCCTCGATCCGTTCACCGAAGAGCCGACCCTGATCCTGGTTTGCGACATCATCGAACCTTCGACCATGCAAGGCTATGACCGCGACCCACGCGCCATCGCCCACCGCGCCGAGGAATACCTGAAGTCCACCGGTATCGGCGACACCGCTTTCTTCGGTCCTGAGCCTGAATTCTTCATCTTCGACTCGGTCAAGTTCAAATCCGACATCTCCGGTTCCATGTTCAAGATCTTCTCCGAACAGGGTTCGTGGATGTCCGACCAGGACGTGGAAGGCGGCAACAAAGGCCACCGTCCAGGCGTCAAAGGCGGCTACTTCCCGGTTCCGCCGTTCGATTTCGACCACGAAATCCGTACTTCCATGTGCAACGCGCTGGAAGAAATGGGCCAGACCGTCGAAGTTCACCACCACGAAGTGGCGACTGCCGGCCAGAACGAAATCGGCGTGAAGTTCAACACGCTGGTCAAGAAGGCTGACGAAGTCCAGACCCTGAAGTACTGCGTGCACAACGTTGCCGACGCCTACGGCCGCACCGCGACCTTCATGCCGAAGCCTCTGTACGGCGACAACGGTTCGGGCATGCACGTGCACATGTCGATCTCCAAGGACGGCAAGAACACCTTCGCTGGCGAAGGTTATGCCGGTCTGTCGGACACCGCCCTGTACTTCATCGGCGGCATCATCAAGCACGGTAAGGCCCTGAACGGCTTCACCAACCCGTCGACCAACTCCTACAAGCGTCTGGTTCCAGGCTTCGAAGCACCGGTCATGCTGGCCTACTCGGCTCGCAACCGTTCCGCCTCGATCCGTATTCCTTACGTGAACAGCCCTAAAGCCCGTCGTATCGAAGCGCGCTTCCCGGATCCGGCTGCCAACCCATACCTGGCCTTCGCAGCACTGATGATGGCCGGCCTGGACGGTATCCAGAACAAGATCCACCCCGGCGATGCCGCCGACAAGAACCTGTATGACCTGCCGCCTGAAGAGGCCAAGGAAATCCCACAGGTTTGCGGTAGCCTGAAAGAAGCCCTGGAAGAGCTGGACAAGGGCCGTGCGTTCCTGACCAAGGGCGGCGTATTCAGCGATGACTTCATCGACGCTTACATCGCGCTGAAAAGCGAAGAAGAGATCAAGGTTCGCACCTTCGTACACCCACTGGAATATGAGCTGTACTACAGCTGCTGATCCGGTAGCGCCGTCACGTACGGCGTGAAATAAAAGAGGCCTCCTTCGGGAGGCCTTTTTCATGGGCGCCGGTTACAGGCATGATGCCTCGTCGCTCCTCCATAAAGACGAGACTGCCCATGACTCCGCGCCTCAAGCTCTGCCTTGCCCTGTCCGCCGCACTGCTGGCCACCAGCGCCGAAGCGGGCAACGCCCCCGAAGCCCTTACTCCGCTGCTGAACGCTATCGGTGAACGCCTGGCCATTGCCGATCAGGTGGCGTTGAGCAAATGGGACAGCGGCAAACCGGTGGAGGATCGCCAGCGCGAGCGTGAAGTCATCGCCGCCGCCGTCGCCCAGGCGCCGACCTACAAACTGACCGGTGAAACCGTGGAAGCGTTTTTCGCCGCCCAGATTGAAGCCAACAAACTGGTGCAATACATCAACCTGTCCGACTGGGCCCTCGACGGTAAGGCCCCAGACCTGCCACGCCCGGACCTGGTGGGCGAGATCCGCCCCAAACTCGATCGACTGCAGAAACGTCTGTTGCAGCAACTGGCCGACTTCGCACCCTACCGCACCGACCCGCAGTGCCCGCAATGGCTGGCCCGCGCTACCCACCACAACAAACAACACCCAATACACAGGCTTGCCTTGATCCGAGCAACCGGCGGACTGTGTATCTCCCCGAAATCCTGAGCCCCCCCCTTCCCCCTGTGGGAGCGAGCTTGCTCGCGATGAGGCCAACCTATCCAACACCTCACTGCCTGACACACCGCCATCGCGAGCAAGCTCGCTCCCACACTGGATCTGCGTCGCCACAAGATTCGTGTTCACAGCAGATCCCCTGTGGGAGCGAGCCTGCTCGCGAAGAGGCCAGCACATCCAACATCTCAACGACTGACACCCCGCCTTCGCGAGCAAGCCCGCCCCCACAGGAAATACGTGCAACACAGCAATTGGGCCAACCAGCCACGCTGGCCTATGCTGCACCCATCACCTTTCGTTTTCGGTCGATTTTCCATGGGTCGTGTTTTCTCAATCATCTTCTTATCGCTGTTGGCATTGCCTGCTACCGCGCAGATCTACAAATACACCGACGCCGACGGCAACACCGCCTACAGCAATCAGCCGCCCGACGGCGTACCAGCCCAGGCCGTGGAATTGCCGCCGCTCAACAGCGTGGAGTCCCAGACACCGGGCAGCCGCGAAGCACCTGCGGCCGCGCAAGGCAGCGACGCGCCGCGTAACGCCTATGACATCCTGGAACTGACCGACATCCCCACCGAAGAAGCCCTGCGCGCCAATAACGGCACCTTCACCGTTGGCGTCCGGGCGCAGCCGCGCCTGCAAGGCCCGCATCTGTTCAGGCTATTGCTGGACGGCCAGCCGTACGGGCAGCCGAGTAACGTGCCGCGCCTGCAACTGGTGAACATCGACCGCGGCGAACACAGCCTGGCAGTCCAGGTCATCAACGGGGAACGTCTCGTGCAACAAAGCGAAACCGTTACCTTCACTGTCCAGCGGATTCACCTTCCATGATCCGCTGGCTGCTCGCCCTCGGCCTGCTGCTGGTGGCGCTACCGAGCCTGGCGCAGGTCTACACCTACATCGACGCCCAGGGCAATCGCGTCTTCACCGACCAGCCACGCCCCGGCAACGCGAAGAAAGTGCCGCTACCGCCCGGCAACCGGATGCCGGCCACGCCCTCCGGGACTACGCCGACGACGACCGCCGAAAAACCACCCGCCGAGCCCTTGTTCCGATACGAGATGCTCCGGCTGCTGATCCCCGAGCCAGATGCGACGATACGCAGTACCGCGGGGGAACTGATCGTCACCGCCACCAGTGAGCCCGGTTTGCAGAAAGGTCACCACTACCGCCTGCTGCTGGACGGCAAGCCCACTGGCGAGCCGGGACCCAGCCCAGTGTTTGCGCTGAAGAACATTGATCGCGGCACCCATCACCTGGCGGTGGAGATCCTCGACGAGCAAGCGCGAATCGTCGAGCGCACCGCCAACCAGCCCTTCCACATGCAACGCATGTCCCTGGCGCAGAAGCGCCGCGTCAAACCCTGTGCTATCGCCGACTACGGCCAACGCCCCGAATGCCCCCTGGCGGACAAGCCCGAGGAGGAAAAAAGCAGCATCCTGCCCTTCTTCTAATGCCATCCAGGATGGCGCACCATGACAGTGCACAGCTCTGCACCTCTACCCAGATTCCAACCCATTTTGGTTCGAAACTACCCGCGAAAACTGGCAGAACGCCACACAGATGGGCGAGAAAAGGCTATTTGACGCCTGAAACGCTTCTTTTCGGAGCCTTGGTTTGGTTTTTGCATTTTGCTGGTATCAGCGCATGAATCGCGCGCGCGATTTGGGGGCTTGCCCTTGATCGCTACGCTTTAAAAGAGGTCCTGATGACCATTAGCGACGCACTACACCGTTTGCTGCTCGACAATCTCACCACCGCGACCATCCTGCTCGACGCCGAACTGCGTCTGGAGTACATGAACCCGGCGGCAGAGATGCTCCTGGCCGTCAGCGGCCAGCGCAGCCATGGGCAGTTCATCAGCGAACTGTTTACCGAATCCACCGAAGCGCTGAATTCCCTGCGCCAGGCCGTCGAACAGGCCCACCCGTTCACCAAGCGCGAAGCGATGCTCACCGCCCTGACCGGCCAGACCCTGACGGTCGACTACGCGGTAACGCCGATCCTCAACAACAATGCCACCCTCCTGCTTCTGGAAGTCCATCCCCGTGATCGCCTGCTGCGCATCACCAAGGAGGAGGCGCAATTGTCCAAGCAGGAAACCAGCAAGATGCTGGTGCGCGGCCTGGCCCATGAGATCAAGAATCCGTTGGGTGGCATTCGTGGCGCGGCACAGTTGCTCGCCCGGGAACTGCCGGAAGAAAGCCTCAAGGACTACACCAACGTCATCATCGAAGAGGCCGACCGCCTGCGAAACCTGGTGGACCGCATGCTCGGCTCGAACAAGCTGCCCTCACTGGCGCTGTGTAACGTTCATGAAGTACTGGAGCGCGTCAGCAGCCTGGTGGAGGCGGAGAGCCAGGGCTGCATCACCTTGGTGCGCGACTACGACCCGAGCATTCCCGACGTCCTGATCGACCGCGAGCAGATGATCCAGGCGGTGCTGAACATCGTGCGCAACGCCATGCAGGCCATCAGCAGCCAGAGCGAGCTGCGCATGGGTCGCATCAGCCTGCGCACCCGCGCCATGCGCCAGTTCACCATCGGCCATGTGCGCCATCGCCTGGTGACCAAGATCGAAATCATCGACAACGGCCCGGGCATTCCTGCGGAACTGCAGGAAACCATCTTCTTTCCCATGGTCAGCGGCCGTCCGGACGGTACCGGGCTGGGCCTGTCCATCACCCAGAACATCATCAGTCAGCATCAGGGCTTGATCGAATGTGAGAGCCACCCCGGCCACACCACTTTCTCGATCTTCCTGCCACTGGAACAAGGAGCCACATCGACATGAGCCGTAGTGAAACCGTGTGGATCGTCGATGACGACCGTTCTATCCGCTGGGTCCTGGAAAAAGCCTTGCAACAGGAAGGCATGACCACCCAGAGCTTCGACAGCGCCGACGGGGTGATGAGCCGCCTGGCCCGTCAGCAGCCGGACGTCATCATTTCCGATATCCGCATGCCCGGCGCCAGTGGCCTGGACTTGCTGGCGCGGATTCGCGAGCAACATCCGCGGCTGCCAGTGATCATCATGACCGCTCATTCCGACCTGGACAGCGCCGTGGCGTCTTACCAGGGCGGTGCGTTCGAGTACCTGCCCAAGCCGTTCGACGTCGACGAAGCCGTGTCCTTGGTCAAGCGCGCCAACCAGCACGCCCAGGAGCAACAAGGCCTGGAGGAAGTCCCGGCCCTGGCCCGCACCCCGGAAATCATCGGCGAAGCGCCGGCGATGCAGGAAGTGTTTCGCGCCATCGGTCGACTGAGCCATTCCAACATCACCGTGCTGATCAATGGTGAGTCGGGTACCGGCAAGGAATTGGTGGCCCACGCCCTGCACCGCCACAGCCCACGAGCGGCGTCGCCGTTCATTGCGCTGAACATGGCGGCGATTCCCAAGGATCTGATGGAGTCCGAGCTGTTCGGTCATGAAAAAGGCGCGTTCACCGGCGCGGCCAATCTGCGCCGGGGGCGCTTCGAACAAGCCGATGGCGGTACGTTGTTCCTGGATGAAATCGGCGACATGCCGGCTGACACCCAGACCCGACTGCTGCGGGTACTGGCCGACGGCGAGTTCTATCGAGTCGGCGGGCATACGCCGGTCAAGGTCGATGTCCGGATCATCGCCGCGACCCACCAGAACCTGGAAACCCTGGTCCACGCCGGCAAGTTCCGCGAAGACCTGTTCCATCGCCTGAACGTGATCCGCATACACATCCCGCGCCTGGCGGACCGTCGCGAGGACATCCCGACCCTGGCCCGGCACTTCCTCGGCCGTGCGGCCCAGGAGCTGGCAGTGGAGCCCAAGCTGCTCAAGAGCGAGACCGAGGAATACCTCAAGAACCTGCCGTGGCCCGGCAACGTGCGCCAGCTGGAGAACACCTGCCGCTGGATCACGGTGATGGCGTCGGGTCGCGAAGTGCATATCAGCGACTTGCCACCGGAACTGTTGAGCCTGCCACAGGATTCGGCGCCGGTGACCAATTGGGAACAGGCCTTGCGCCAATGGGCCGACCAGGCCCTGGCCCGCGGTCAATCGAGCCTGCTCGACAGCGCCGTCCCGGCCTTCGAGCGCATCATGATCGAAACCGCCCTCAAGCACACCGCCGGCCGCCGCCGCGACGCCGCCGTGCTGCTGGGCTGGGGCCGCAATACCTTGACTCGCAAGATCAAGGAATTGGGGATGAAGGTTGATGGTGGGGATGATGATGAGGGGGATGAGGGCTGATCAGCCTTTGACCCTGTGGGAGCGGGCTTGCTCGCGAAAGCGGTGTATCAGACAAAGTGATGTCGACTGATACACCGCATTCGCGAGCAAGCCCGCTCCCACATTGGATCTTTGTGCACCGCTTCAATGCACTACGAACCGCAATTGCACATGCACCTCAAGCCAAAACCAATCGACCCAACTCGAAAAAAACCGCACAAACAAAAGCAAAAGCCCCGGAATACGGGGCTTTTTCGCATCTTCAGCAGTTTTTTGTGACAAGCCATTTAAAACTGGCACGCCCCCTGCAACAACCCAATCACTACCCAGTTTCGGGGACCTTGGTACAGGCAGGCCGGGGATTCCCCTCTTTTACACCGGGCTCATCGAGCCCACTGTTTTGGGGGCCTTGATACAGGCAGGTCAAGGTTTCCCTTCTTTACATCCGGGCTGCGTCTTCACGGCAAGCCCTCCCGTTTTGGGGACCTTGGTACAGGCAGGCCGGGGATTCCCTCTTTTATTGCTCCTGGAGACGGATCTCCAGCCGCCAGCGGTCATCGACTTCGCTGCCGGTCCACTCCCCTCGCAACGGACGCGCCGCCACCAAAGTCAGCAACAGCCCCTTGTCACTCAAGCGCACCCGCCAGTTCACGTTCTTGCCGTTGAGCTTGAGCTGGCCTTTCTGCGGTCGGCCTTGCGCCTGAAACAACAGGGCCACGGAGCCGTCGATGATTTCCCCATGGAGCTCCGGTTCGTTGTTGAACCAGGCCACCAGCCCTCCCTGGGTCACCTCGACCTGTTGCAACTCGCTCGGATCGGGCGTCGTCAGGCGGCCGATCATCAGCCCGACCATCATGCCGACGATCGCCAGAGAGCCCATCACCCGAGGCAATAGCTTCGAACGCCGATCGGTTTGCGGCGTAGAATGCCGCTCATCTTTATCTGCGGAGCCGTGCATGTTTCACGTCATCCTTTTTCAACCGGAAATACCACCCAATACCGGCAACGTCATCAGGCTGTGCGCCAACAGCGGCTGCCACCTGCACCTGATCGAACCGCTGGGCTTCGAAATGGACGACAAGCGCCTGCGCCGCGCCGGCCTCGACTACCACGAGTATGCCACCTTGCAGCGGCACGCCGACTTGGCCAGTTGCCTGGAAAGCCTGGGGCATCCGCGTCTGTTCGCCTTCACCACCAAGGGCTCGCGGCCGTTTCATGACGCCAGCTTCGTCGCCGGCGATGCATTCCTGTTCGGCCCGGAAAGCCGTGGCCTGCCGGCCGAAGTGCTCGACGCACTACCGGCGGACCAACGCTTGCGCTTGCCGATGCGTGAAGGCTGCCGCAGCCTGAACCTGTCAAACACCGTGGCGGTGGCGGTTTATGAGGCGTGGCGGCAGAACGGCTTTCAATAGCATCGCATAACAAATGTGGGAGCGAGCCTGCTCGCGAAAGCGTCAGCTCAGTCGGTACTTGATTGACTGATATAGCGCTTTCGCGAGCAGGCTCGCTCCCACAGGTTTGATACTCGGCTGACAGCGCCGCTTACTGGACGGTCGCGCCGCCTTCTTGTTGCATGCGCTGCAGCTCTTGCGCGTACAGGGCATCGAAGTTCACCGGGGCCAGCATCAGGGCCGGGAACGAGCCGCGGGTCACCAGGCTGTCCAGTGTTTCGCGGGCGTACGGGAACAGGATGTTCGGGCAGAACGCGCCCAGGGTGTGGCTCATCGAAGCGGCATCGAGATTCTTGATCAGGAAGATACCGGCCTGCTGGACTTCGGCGATGAACGCGACTTCGTCGCCATTCTTCACGGTCACCGACAGGGTCAGCACCACTTCGTGGAAATCTTCTTCCAGGGCTTTCTGGCGGGTATTCAGGTCCAGGGCCACGCTCGGCTCCCACTGCTGGCGAAAGATCGCCGGGCTTTTCGGGGCTTCGAAGGACAGGTCGCGAACGTAAATGCGCTGCAAGGAGAATTGCGGTGCGGCTTCTTCTTCAGTGGCAGCTGTGTTCTGTTGGTCAGTCATCGCAGATCCTTCTTACTTTCAGGTTCTATTAATTGGGAATTCAGGCCTTGAGCAGCGCGTCGAGCTTGCCGGCGCGCTCCAGGGCGAACAGGTCATCGCAACCGCCCACGTGGGTGTCGCCGATCCAGATCTGCGGCACGGAGGTACGCCGGGCCTTCTGGGTCATTTCGGCGCGCAGTTGCGGCTTGCCGTCGACCTTGATCTCTTCGAAGGCTACGCCCTTGTTGTTGAGCAGCATCTTGGCTCGGGAGCAATAGGGGCAGTAATCGCTGGAATAGACAACTACGTGGGGCATGTCACTTCACCAGGGGCAGATTGTCGGCTTTCCAGCTCGCAACGCCACCGGACAGTTTGGCGGCGGTGAAGCCGGACTTCATCAGTTCGCGGGCAAGGGTACCGGCCTGCTGGCCTTGGGCGTCGACAAGGATCAGCGTCTTGGCCTTGTGTTTTTCCAGTTCGGCCACACGAGCGATCAGTTTGTCCTGAGGAATGTTCAGCGCGCCGACGATGTGACCGGCGGCGTAATCCTTGGTCGGGCGGATGTCGACCACTACGCCGGCGTCCTTGTTGACCAGCGCGGTCAGCTCGCCGGTGCTCAGGCTGCGACCGCCGCCCTGCATCGTGTGGGCAACCAGCAACGCCAGCAGTACGACGAAGATACCGACGAGAATGTAGTGGTTAGTGGCAAATTCAATCAGGTGAGCAACCATCGAAGGAGGTTCCAGGGCGTTAAAATGTCGGCCAGTATACACAGCACGCAAGGCCGGCCAAACCCCGCCCGGCGGTGACGGCACCGGAACTTACCTTTAAACTGCCCGTCCCTTTTCCATCGTCTTCTTTTAACCAGCCACGAGTGGATTCCATGACTACCACGCCTAAACCTTTGGTCCTGATGATTCTGGACGGCTTCGGTCACAGTGACAGCCACGAATCCAACGCCGTCTACGCGGCCAGGAAGCCTGTGCTGGATCGCCTGTGGGCCACCGTGCCGAACGGCTTGATCTCCGGCAGCGGCATGGATGTCGGCCTGCCGGACGGGCAGATGGGCAACTCCGAAGTCGGCCACATGAACCTCGGCGCCGGCCGCGTGGTGTATCAGGACTTCACCCGCGTGACCAAATCGATCCGCGACGGCGAGTTCTTCGAAAACCCGACCATCTGCGCTGCCGTGGATAAAGCCGTGGCTGCCGGCAAGGCCGTGCACTTCATGGGCCTGCTGTCCGACGGTGGCGTGCACAGCCATCAGGACCACCTGATCGCCATGGCCGAGCTGGCCGCCAGGCGCGGCGCTGAAAACATCTACCTTCACGCCTTCCTGGATGGCCGTGACACGCCGCCGAAGAGCGCCGAATCGTCGATCAAATTGCTGGACGACACGTTCAAGAACCTCGGCAAGGGCCGGATCGCCAGCCTGATCGGCCGTTACTTCGCCATGGACCGTGACAACCGCTGGGACCGCGTCGCCCAGGCCTACAACCTGATCGTCGACGGCAATGCCGAATTCCACGCCGCCACCGCGCAAGAAGGCCTGCAAGCTGCCTACGAACGTGGTGAAAGCGACGAGTTCGTCAAGGCCACCACCCTCGGCGAGCCGGTAAAAGTCGAAGACGGCGACGCGGTGGTGTTCATGAACTTCCGCGCCGACCGTGCCCGCGAACTGACTCGCGTATTCGTCGAAGACGATTTCAAGGAATTCGAGCGCACCCGCCAGCCGAAGCTGGCCGGTTTCGTGATGCTGACCCAATACGCGGCCAGCATTCCCGCGCCATCGGCCTTCGCCGCCGGCAGCCTGGAAAACGTGCTGGGTGATTACCTGGCGAAAAACGGCAAGACCCAACTGCGCATAGCGGAAACCGAGAAGTACGCCCATGTGACGTTCTTCTTCTCCGGCGGCCGCGAAGAGCCCTTCCCGGGCGAAGAGCGCATCCTGATCCCGTCGCCGAAGGTCGCCACCTACGATCTGCAACCGGAAATGAGCGCGCCGGAAGTGACCGACCGCATCGTCGACGCCATCGAGAACCAGCGTTACGACGTGATCGTGGTCAACTACGCCAACGGTGACATGGTCGGTCACAGCGGCGTGTTCGACGCAGCGGTCAAGGCGGTGGAATGCCTGGACACCTGCGTCGGCCGCATCGTCGAGGCACTGGAAAAAGTCGGCGGCGAAGCGCTGATCACCGCCGACCACGGCAACGTCGAGCAAATGTCCGACGAATCCACCGGCCAGGCCCATACGGCCCATACCACTGAGCCGGTGCCATTCATTTATGTCGGCAAGCGTGACTTCAAGGTCCGCGAAGGCGGTGTATTGGCCGACGTGGCACCGACCATGCTGATGCTGCTGGGCATGGAACAGCCGGCGGAGATGACCGGAACTTCGATCCTGGTCTGACGTCGCAGCATTGAGCACTGTTTGTGTGGCGAGGGAGCTTGCTCCCGTTCGATGGCGCAGCCATCGCAGAGCCTTCTGGCTTGATCTATTGTCGAGGGGCTGCTTCGCAGCCCAGCGGGAGCAAGCTCCCTCGCCACAGCAGGCTCGCTCCCGCAATGGTTTCTGGTGTTTTTTCGGCCAGTTATCACACAGCCCCAAATGGGCGTTTTTTTTGCAGCGTGGGGCGGGCATACTAGGCCGTCCCTTTCCCTGGTGCCACCCGCCTCTATGCTCCGCGTCCTGATAGCCCTTGCTCTGACCTGCCTGCTCCAACCGGCCTTCGCGGACGAGCGCGCGCAAACCCAACAACAGTTGGAAGCCACGCGCCAGGACATCGCCGAGCTGAAGAAGCTGCTGAACAAGTTGCAGGAAGAAAAATCCAGCGTGCAGAAAGACCTGCGCGGCACCGAAACCGAGATGGGCAAGCTGGAGAAGCAGGTCGACGCCCTGCAGAAAGAGCTGAAGAAAAGCGAATCCGAGTTGCAACGCCTCGATGGAGAGAAAAAAAAACTCCAGAGCGCGCGCACTGAACAGCAAAAGCTGATCGCCATCCAGGCTCGGGCGGCCTACCAGAACGGTCGCCAGGAATACCTCAAGCTGCTGCTCAACCAGCAGAATCCCGAGAAATTCGCCCGCACCCTCACCTATTACGACTACCTGAGCCAGGCCCGCCTGGAGCAGCTCAAGAGTTTCAATGAAACCCTGCGCCAGCTGGCCAATGTCGAGAAAGACATCGAGCTGCAGCAAGCCCAGTTACTCGTGCAGAAAAGCAGCCTCGACACCCAGCGTGAAGAACTCGAGAAGGTTCGCAAGGAGCGCCAGGTGGCCCTGGCCAAGCTCAATGACGACGTGAAGGCTCGCGACAGCAAGCTCAAGGCCCGCGAACAGGACCAGGCTGAACTGGCAAATGTCTTGAAAACCATCGAAGAAACCCTGGCTCGCCAGGCTCGGGAGGCGGAAGAAGCGCGGCAGAAAGCGCTGATCGCCCAGCAGGAAGCTGAAAAAAAGCGTTTGCGTGAAGCCCAGGCCGACGCCGATGCCGGCGAAGCCCCGCGCAAGCCGGCTAAATCCAGCCCCGGCGCAGTGGTTTCCAGCGATGGCGAAACCTTCGGCGGCGCTTTTGCTTCAGCCCGGGGCAAACTTCCATGGCCGGTCAATGGTCGATTACTTGCACGCTTCGGTGAAACCCGTGGCGACGATACCCGCACCAAGTGGGACGGCGTGATGATCAGCGCATCCGCCGGTAGCCAGGTGCACGCTGTACATGGCGGGCGCGTGGTGTTTGCCGACTGGCTGCGCGGTGCCGGCCTGCTGGTGATCCTCGATCACGGCAACGGATACCTGAGCCTTTACGGCCACAACCAGACGCTGCTCAAATCGGCGGGTGATGTGGTCAAGGCCGGCGAGTCCATCTCCACGGTCGGCAACAGTGGCGGGCAGGACACGCCAGCACTGTATTTTGCTATTCGCCAGCAGGGTCGCCCCAGTGACCCGGCACAATGGTGTCGTGCGCAAGGATAAGCGCGCCCATCCAACTCAGGAGTTCGTTCGACATGCTGCATTTGTCCCGCCTCACCTCGCTGGCCCTGACGATCGCCCTCGTGATCGGCGCGCCCCTGGCTTTCGCCGCGCAACCCGCGCCGGCGTCGACCGCCGCTACGGCCACCACCACCAAGGCCCCGCTGCCGTTGGATGAACTGCGTACCTTTGCCGAAGTCATGGACCGGATCAAAGCCGCGTACGTGGAACCGGTGGACGACAAGATGCTGCTGGAGAACGCCATCAAAGGCATGCTCAGCAACCTTGACCCGCATTCGGCCTACCTGGGCCCTGAGGATTTTGCCGAGCTGCAGGAAAGCACCAGCGGCGAATTCGGCGGCCTGGGCATCGAGGTCGGCAGCGAAGACGGTTTCGTCAAGGTGGTCTCGCCGATCGACGATACGCCCGCCTCCAAGGCTGGCATCCAGGCCGGTGACTTCATCGTCAAGATCAACGGCCAGCCGACCCGCGGCCAGAGCATGACCGAAGCCGTGGACAAGATGCGCGGCAAGATCGGCGAAAAAATCACCCTGACCCTGGTGCGCGACGGCGGCACGCCATTCGACGTGACCCTGACCCGGGCGGTCATCCAGGTCAAGAGCGTGAAGAGCCAATTGCTGGAGTCCGGCTACGGCTACATCCGCATCACCCAGTTCCAGGTCAAGACCGGCGAGGAAGTCGCCAAGGCCCTGGCCAAGATGCGCAAGGACAACGGCAAGAAACTCAACGGCCTGGTCCTGGACTTGCGCAACAACCCCGGCGGCGTCCTGCAATCGGCCGTGGAAGTGGTGGACCATTTCATCACCAAGGGCCTGATCGTCTACACCAAGGGCCGCATCGCCAATTCCGAACTACGCTTCTCGGCCACCGGCAACGACCTCAGCGAAGCCGTGCCACTGGTCGTGCTGATCAATGGCGGCAGCGCTTCGGCGTCGGAGATTGTCGCCGGTGCTCTGCAAGACCAGAAACGTGGCGTTGTCATGGGCACCACCAGTTTCGGCAAGGGCTCGGTGCAGACCGTGTTGCCGCTGAACAACGACCGCGCCCTGAAGATCACCACCGCGCTGTACTTCACGCCCAACGGCCGTTCCATCCAGGCCCAGGGCATTGTCCCGGACATCGAGGTGCGCAAGGCCAAGATCACCAGCGAGGCGGACAGCGAGTACTTCAAGGAAGCCGACCTGCAGGGTCACTTGGGCAATGGCAACGGCGGCGCGGACAAACCGACCGGCTCCGGCGCCAAGGCCAAGCCGATGCCGCAGGATGACGACTATCAGTTGGCACAGGCCTTGAGCCTGCTCAAAGGGTTGAACATCACGTCCGGCCGCTGAGATGGGCCTGCGTTTCATTTTCGTCCTGCTGTGCCTGCTGGCGGGAGCCGTCAACGCGGCTCCCGCCATACAACCCCCGCCGCAGAAGGCTTACCTGAGCCTGATCATCGATGACCTGGGGCAGAATCTGCCCCGGGATCGCCGTGTACTGGCCCTGTCCGGTCCGGTCACCGCGGCCATCATGCCCGACACTCCCCACGCCGCCGAAATCGCCCGCGAGGCTCATCGCGCCGGCAAACTCGTCATGCTGCACATGCCCATGGATCCGGCCACCGGGCCGTTCGCCTGGCATCCGGAACTGTCCATCGAAGAATTGGGCAAGCGCCTGGACGCCGCGTTTGCCGCGGTGCCCTACACCAGCGGTATCAACAACCACATGGGCAGCCGCATGACCGCGCAACCCCAGGCGATGGCATGGCTGATGGCGAATCTGCAACAGCGGCACAAGTTTTTCGTCGACAGCCGCACCAGCGCGCAGACGGTCGCCGCTGCCGAAGCACAAAAGATCGGCCTGGCCAGCGTGTCGCGGGATGTATTTCTTGATGACGAGCGCACCGAAGCGGCTATCGCCGGCCAGCTTCAGGTCGCGATTGATCTGGCTCGGCGGCAGGGCTCGGCCGTGATGATCGGCCACCCCTATCCGCAGACCCTCGCCGTGCTCGAGCGCGAACTGCCCAAGCTCAAGGCCCAGGGCATCGAGTGGATCGACATCAAGTCGATGATCAGCCTGCGCAGCAACCGAGCGATGGCCGGGCACGGGAAGGATGGGGTCTATCGTTAGGCTTGGCTTTTCAGAGATAGCGCGCCATGATCGCGTCCACTTCGCCTTCCTTGCGCAGCTCATCGAGAGCCTTTTGCAGGCGGCTCACCACCTCGTCCGGCACGTCCTTGTTCAAGGCCAGGTAGAGCTCGGCACTGTTGAATCGCAGTACGGTCTTGAGATCGCTCACCCCTTCCTGACGCGCCAGATAACGCCCTGCCGGGTCGCCGGTGGCCCATAGGTCTATCTGGCCGTTGACGAGTTTTCTCGCGTTGTCCTGATCGCGCAACACGACGATGGGTTTGAGCCCCTGTTTGGCCAATGTTTCGGCAATTGCATCGCCCTTGTAGGCGCCAATCCTGTACTGACGCGCCTGCTCCAACGAGTCGAGGGCAATCTTGCTGTCGGCCTTGGCGAGCATGATCCAATCGTCCGGGCCGATGGGGCCAACCCATTTGAAGAGCTTTTCGCGCTCAGGCAGCCGAGCCGTTACAAACACCCCATAACCAGGTTTTTCCAAGGCAAGCTTGTAGATTCGTTCCCAGGGAAAACGCAGCGTCAGGCTGTAGGAAATATCGGCGCGTTTGAATATCTCGCGGACGATGTCCACCGCAATGCCATGGATGTTTTCGTCCTGGGCGAAGTTCTTGCCGTTCTTCGCCATGTTGTAGGGCGGAAAGTTCTCCGTCAGCAATACCAGGCCAGCATCGCGACCGTCCCCGGCCTGCGCCCCGCTCATGAACAGCAGGATAGTGCTGGTAAAAACAACTAGAGCGCGTTTGAACATATCTGATTACCCGGGTCCGTGGCATGTTCCAGATTGCCTTGGGCCCGCCGACGTGTCTACCGTCGTTTCACATCAAACACCTAACCAAACAGGATGCGCGCAAACGCAACCTTGGCGGAGGTAATTAGTTACCACCTTCCATCACGCCGAGGCTGATTAATTAGCGAAGCCGGTCAAGACCGGCCTCAATTAATCAAAGGCATGACTCAATGAAAACGATCTACTTGTTACTGGGCGGTCTGTTTTGCCTGTCTGGCGTACTGAGCGTTGCACATGGCAAAGACTATGGCGAAGGGGTTCAGAACTTCGCCGACTCAAAAATCCTGAACAACAAAGATGGCTCACATGACCATTGGCAGGGTATCGGACGCTTCTCTACGATGAACGGGAATTGTACTGCGACACTTCTCGATACCCATGACCCTTCCGGGACAATGCCCACGCCCGCCTACGTGTTGACCTCGGGACATTGCACCGAGCTGACCAACGCAAACATCGTTACCAACAAGCCAATCCTCGGCCTCATGCAGTTCAACTACTTCGCCGATACCGCCCCCTACCTGACTTACCCGATGAAAAAAATCGCGTGGAGAAGCATCCAGGGCGTAGACATGGCAATCATTGAACTGGACGTCAGCCTGCAAACCTTGCTCAAGGACGGGATACAGCCATTGGGCCTGGCCACCGAGCGCCCCGTCGACGGGACGGATGTCCTGATCGTAGGCGCCCCAGTCCACGATCAGAACACGCTGCGGCTGGCTGCCTGTACCTTGCAACCTGCCCAGGAGATCGTGGAGGGCCGCTGGGTCTGGCGTAATACGCTGATGACCCGCTGCAAGGATTTGAAAGGTGGTGGCTCCGGCAGCCCGCTACTGGACCGCCGTACCAATAAGATCATCGGCGTGATAGGCACTGGCAACCTGACCATCCAAGCCCACCCTTGCGAGCAGCACGCTCCTTGCACTCCGGTTGGCGACAGCTATAAAGCTATACCGGACGATGTTTATGGGAATCCTACGGATTTTCTCAGCCGCTGCTTTGTAGAGGGCCTCCTCGTTCAAGACGTGAATTCGTCTTGCCCGCTGTATCCGGTCTTTTCCGTCAGCGCCGCAGCGGACAGCCCGCAAAGGTACGTAAGGATCGGGAAGAAAGACGACGGCAGCGCAGACATCCCGACCTGGAACTACCACTTCACAATCAACACGCCGTTCTATCGTCATAAGACCGTTCGAACCGCAATGGATTGCGAAAGGCCGCAAGACTACAGCGGAGTAACAAGTGCGCAGGACGCTTTCATAAACACCGGAATAGGCGACCAGGTGGGCATGTACTTCCTCTGCATCGTGGGTGTCGACTCCGCTGATCAACGCCCCTCAGAGGGGCTCATCAACAACGTGTTGTCCCTTCCGGTCGAAATTCTCGACAACGCTCCAACAGCTCAGCCTGAGTTGAGTTTCACTGCAGGCGTGCAACTGTCGACAGCTGCGAATGAACTGCCACATCGAACCTACGCCTACAAGTTCGGCCCGACAGGGACGACCGACTGTTCAGACAAAACCGATTACAGCAACAGCGAATACATAGACGCATGGCTGGACGATTCAGATTTGCCTGGAAAGCTCTGCACCATTGCCTATGACATATCCAGACAAGCATCCGAGCCAAGAATGGACATCCTGAACCCTACCCCGCTCAAGGGTATCCAGGACTCGCCCTGATTCGCCCTCGGCTCGCCTGCCGGACTCTCGGCTTATCTGACGCAGATACCGCGCTGGGCCATGTAGGCCTTGGCTTCCGGCACGGTGTATTCGCCAAAGTGGAAAATGCTCGCCGCCAATACCGCGCTGGCGTGGCCTTCCAGAATGCCATCGGCCAAGTGCTGCAGGTTACCAACACCGCCAGAAGCGATCACCGGAATGCCCAAGGCATCGCTGATGGCACGGGTGACGCCGAGATCGAAGCCATTCTTCATGCCGTCCTGGTCCATGCTGGTCAGCAGGATTTCTCCGGCGCCCAGGCCTTCCATCTTCTTTGCCCATTCAACGGCGTCCAGCCCGGTTGGCTTGCGTCCGCCATGGGTGAAGATTTCCCAGCGCGGGGTTTCGCCCGGACCGGAGACCTTCTTCGCGTCGATTGCCACGACGATGCACTGCGAGCCGAAATGCTCGGCCGCCTCGCCGACGAATTCCGGGTTGAACACCGCCGCGGTGTTGATGGACACCTTGTCCGCGCCGGCATTGAGCAGGTTGCGGATGTCCTGCACGCTGCGCACGCCACCGCCCACGGTCAGCGGGATGAACACCTGGCTGGCCATGCGCTCGACAGTGTGCAGCGTGGTATCGCGGCCGTCGACGCTGGCCGTGATATCCAGGAAGGTAATCTCGTCGGCACCCTGCTCGTCATAACGACGGGCGATTTCCACCGGGTCGCCAGCGTCACGGATGTTCTCGAACTTGATGCCCTTGACCACCCGGCCGTTATCCACGTCCAGGCAAGGGATGATGCGTTTGGCCAGCGCCATGATGAGTCCTCAGCCTTTATAGGAATCGCAGAAGGCCTGGGCCTCGGCGACGTCCAGGGTACCTTCATAGATCGCGCGACCGGTGATCGCACCGATGATGCCCGGCGCCCTGGCGTCGAGCAGTGCCTTGATGTCGCCCAGGTTGTGGATGCCGCCGGAGGCGATCACCGGGATCTTCGTGGCGGCGGCCAGGGCAGCGGTGAACGGAACGTTGCAGCCCTGCATCATGCCGTCTTTGGCAATGTCGGTGTAGACGATGGCGGACACGCCGTCGGCTTCGAAACGCTTGGCCAGGTCGATCACTTGCACGGTGCTCACTTCAGCCCAGCCGTCGGTTGCGACAAAACCGTCCTTGGCGTCGAGGCCAACAATGACCTTGCCCGGGAAGGCACGGCAGGCTTCGGCGACGAACTCGGGTTCCTTGACGGCCTTGGTGCCGATGATCACGTAGCTCACGCCGGCCTTGACGTAGTGCTCGATGGTCTCCAGCGAACGAATGCCGCCACCGATCTGGATCGGCAGGTTCGGGTACCGTTTGGCGATGGCCGTGACCACTTCACCGTTGACCGGCTGGCCTTCGAAGGCACCGTTCAGGTCAACCAGATGCAGGCGACGGCAACCGCCCTCCACCCACTTGGCGGCCATGCTCACCGGGTCGTCGGAAAACACCGTGGAGTCTTCCATGCGGCCCTGGCGCAGACGGACACAAGCGCCGTCCTTGAGATCGATAGCGGGGATAATCAGCATCTGGCAAACCTTCAAATACAAAAATTCAGCTTGGCTCGAAAATCAGTTTTTCTCGAGCGCCCACAAGTCGCTTTCGATGCTTTCGAACCTTTCCTTAAGGTGCGCCTGCACATCGAAAATCGCCCTGTTGTAATAGTGCGGAGCAATTTCGCGGGTAAACAGATCAAGAATTTCAGCCGCTTCGAACGAGCCAAGGTCCAGCTCGAAACGCTCCTCCATGAACCGCTGGATCTTGCGGTTCGCCTCACTTTCCTGCTCAGGCGTGAGGGTGAGGATCGGCGGTTTCTTGCGGGCCATTACCAGCGCCCGTCCCACGCCGCGAAGTTCTGCAGCAGTTGCAGGCCATGGGTATGGCTCTTCTCCGGGTGAAACTGCACGGCGAAGCGCGAGCCATCGGCCAGGGCCGCGGCGAAATCGACACCATAGTGACCGCTGCCCACCACCTGCCGGGCATTGCCGGCGGCGATGTAGTAGCTGTGCACGAAGTAGAAACGCGCGAGGTCCGGAATATCGTGCCACAGCGGGTGGTCCACCGTTTGCTGCACTTCGTTCCAGCCCATGTGCGGCACTTTCAAGTGCTCGCCGTCTTCATGCAGGTCCTTGCCAAAGAACTTGACCTGGCCCGGGAACAGCGAGATGCAATCGACCCCGTCGTTCTCTTCACTGCGATCGAGCAAAGCCTGCATGCCCACGCAGATGCCGAGGAACGGGCGATCCTGGCTGACTTCGTGCACCAGCTTGTCGAAGCCCAGGCGCCGAATCTCGGCCATGCAGTCGCGAATCGCGCCGACACCGGGAAACACCACCCGGTCGGCTTCGCGAATCACGTCGGCATCGCTGGTGATCAATACCTTGCCGGCGCCTACGTGCTCGAGGGCCTTGGCCACCGAGTGCAGGTTGCCCATGCCGTAATCGATAACCGCAACCGTCTGCATTACAGGACGCCTTTGGTGGAAGGCATCTGGCCGGCCATGCGGTCGTCGAGCTCGACAGCCATGCGCAGCGCGCGGCCGAACGCCTTGAACACGGTTTCGATCTGGTGGTGGGTGTTGTGCCCACGCAGGTTGTCGATGTGCAGGGTCACGTTGGCGTGGTTGACGAAGCCCTGGAAGAACTCCTGGAACAGGTCGACGTCGAAGCCGCCGACGGTGGCGCGGGTGTACGGCACATGCATCTGCAGGCCAGGGCGGCCGGAGAAATCGATGACCACGCGCGACAGCGCTTCATCGAGCGGCACGTAGGCATGGCCGTAGCGACGGATGCCCTTCTTGTCGCCGATGGCTTTGGTAAAAGCCTGGCCCAGCGTGATACCGACATCTTCGACGGTGTGATGGTCGTCGATATGCAGGTCGCCCTTGCTGACGATGTCCAGGTCGATCAGCCCGTGACGGGCGATCTGGTCGAGCATGTGCTCAAGAAAAGGCACGCCGATATCAAACCGGGCCTTTCCGGTGCCATCCAGGTTGATCGAGGCTTTGATCTGGGTTTCCAGAGTGTCGCGCTCGACAGACGCCTTACGTTCGGCCATCACCAGCTCCGCAAAATCATTGGGCGAAAAAGGCAGCCATTATAGGGGCGCGAGCGGCAAACAGAAACAAAAGAGGTGACACCGCTGACGGGCTGAAACCGATGCGGCGGCGTTAGACATGTCCATACAAGTCTTCCAGGACTCATAAAAACAAATGTGGGAGCGAGCCTGCTCGCGAAAGCGGTGCGTCAGAAGACATTGTTGTCGACTGACACGCCCCATTCGCGAGCAGGCTCGCTCCCACAAGGATTGCCCTGACCTGCTGTCCAGGGCAACGGTCTTAGCGGAACAACACCGCCGTCTTCTGCAGGGTCACCCACACACCCCACGCCAGCGGAATGCCCACCACCAGCCAGGCGGCGATCGCCAAGGGCTTGGTGCCGGGTGCGGCTTTCCATTCCAGCGAAGTGGTGCTGTCAGCGCCCTTGTCATGGCCCAGCGCTTGCTCTGCGGCCAGTTCGGCGTCGGTCATGAAGTACTTGTCGGCGACCGGGCGAACCATCAGGTTGCACAGGAAGCCCAGCACCAGCAGGCCGGCGAGGATGTACAGGGTGATGTCATAGGCCGCGGCGCGTTCAACGCCGATGCTCAGTTGATATTCACGCAAGTAGTTCACCAGTACCGGACCCAGTACGCCGGCTGCCGCCCAGGCGGTCAACAGGCGACCGTGGATCGCACCGACCATTTGCGTACCGAACAGGTCCGCCAGGTAGGCCGGCACGGTGGCGAAACCGCCGCCGTACATCGACAGGATAATGCAGAACGCCGCCACGAACAGCGCGACGCTGCCCAGGTGGCCCAGGCTCGGGATCAGGGCATACAAGGCCACGCCCAGGGCAAAGAACACGAAGTAGGTATTTTTGCGACCCAGGTAGTCCGAGAAGGAGGCCCAGAAGAACCGACCACCGATGTTGAACAGGCTCAGCAGACCGGTGAAACCGGCTGCAATGGCAGCGATCTGGCCCAGTTGCGCGGCGTCCAGCTGACCGAACGGCAGGTCGTTTCCGAGCAATTTGCCGCCGAACACTTCCTGCAGCAATGGCGAAGCCATGCCCAGGATGCCGATACCGGCGGATACGTTCAGGCACAGCACCAGCCAGACCAGACGGAACTGCGGGGTTTTCCAGGCAACGTTCACGTGAACGTGGCGATGGGTGATCATTGCGTTCGCGGCTTTTTTCGGTGCAGGGTTCCAGCCCTCAGGCTTCCAGCCGGTCGGCGGAACGCGATACGACAGGGCGCCACCGATCATGAACACGAAGTAGATCGCGGCCATCACCAGGAAGCTCTGCCATACGCCCACGTCGGTTGGCGTAGCGAAATGGCTCATCAGCGCTGCAGCCAACGGGGCACCCACCATCGCGCCACCGCCGAAGCCCATGATCGCCATGCCGGTCGCCATGCCGCGCTTGTCCGGGAACCACTTGATCAGCGTCGAGACCGGGGAGATATAGCCCAGGCCCAGGCCGATACCACCGATGACACCGGAGCCGACCCACATCAGCCAGATCTGATGGGTATAGATACCCAGCGCCGAAATCAGCAGGCCACCGCACCAGCACAGGGCCGATACCACGCCAGCCTTGCGCGGACCGGCATGTTCCAGCCAGCCGCCCCAGATGGCTGCCGAGCAACCCAGGAAAATGAAGAACAGGGTGTAGATCCAGCCGAGCATCGAGATCGGCCAGTCACATTGGGACGAAAAGACTTGCGAGATGAAGCTCATGTCCGGCGCGCAGGCTACCGGCTTGGTGATGCCCAAGGCCTTGGACAGCGGCAACCAGAACACCGAAAAGCCGTAGGCCATGCCGATGCACAGGTGAATGGCCAGCGCGGCCGGTGGCACCAGCCAGCGGTTGAAGCCGGGCTTGGCGATAATGCGTTCCTTGGAGAGGAACGCAGGCTGGTCGGCAACGCCGTCCGCCGTAATGCTCGTGCTCATTGTGTATCCCCCAGTTATTGGAATAGGTTCGCCAGCCACGCATCACCCTCAGTCTTCATTTGCACGCAGGCATGACTGTATTTTGCGGTGAAGCTCCATTTTGGTGCGACATCACGCCGCAGAAGGACGGGCGAACTGACAAAGGTTACCATTTGCTCGTGACAGAAAAACCAAAGTGCTATCACCTTTTTTCTGTCATTCGTCTTATCGCGCCTCTTCTCACTTTCTGTAGGGCGTTATTCGTTTATTTTTCAGGAATGTTCATGCCCATCGTTGTCGAGCGTTTGAATGAAGCCACTCATCAGGATCATCAGGACCTGCAGAAAATCTACCAGGACGCCCCGGCCTGGCTGTTCGAGCCGTTCAGCGATGCCGGGCAGTTGATCAACAGGTGCCTGACGGAAGGTACGCTGATTGCGGCACGGTTCAACGACCGACTGCTCGGCGCCGCACGCCTGCAACGGCACCAGGACGCTTGGTACTTGTCTCACCTGTGCGTAAGAAAGGTTACCCGCCGCCGTGGCGTAGCTGAGCGCCTGGTGAGCGAGGCACGGAGGATGGCTCGAGAAGATGACGCCAGGCTTCGGCTCGAGGCACCGGCCGGGCATCTGGAGGTGCAGGCCTTGGCGGCAAAGCTGAAGTTGTCTCTCGATATTTGCTGACCTTTGTGGCGAGGGGATTTATCCCCGCTGGGGTGCGAAGCGCCCCTAAAACCAAACGCCGAGGTTTACCGACTGATCTACATCGCTTGCATCAGGGTTGCTGCGCAACCCGACGGGGATAAATCCCCTCACCACAGGTCTATGCCCAGCAGGTCTGCGGTAAGACAGATCACCCAACGCTCCACCAACCCGGGACGTTATACTCTCCGGTAAAATTTGAACTCAACCTACAAGGATTCGCCCATGAAAGCGTTCGGCAAAATCCTGGGTCTGGTACTTCTCGGGCTGTTGCTGATCATTGTGGCCCTGGGCTTTGCCCTGACCCACCTCTTCGATCCCAACGACTATAAGGAAGAGATCCGCCAGATAGCCCGCGACAAGGCCCACATCGAGCTGACCCTCAATGGCGATATCGGCTGGAGCCTGTTTCCATGGCTGGGTCTTGAATTGCACGAAGCCAGCGTTGCGACCCTGGCCAATCCGACCCAACCCTTTGCCGACCTGCAGATGCTTGGGCTTTCAGTCCGGGTGATGCCGCTGTTGCGCCGTGAAGTGCAGATGAGCGACGTACGGGTCGAAGGCCTGAACCTGCGGCTCAACCGCGACAAGAACGGTCATGGCAACTGGGAAGACATCGGCAAGGCGCCCGCCTCCACGACCGCTACGAAGGCGCCGGCGCCAACCGAGCAGTCCGCCCCGCCGGCCAACGCTCCGACAGAGAAACCGGCCCAACCCACTCGCCTGGACATCGACAGCCTGACTGTGAACAACGCACGGGTCGAATACAGCGACGAGCAGACCGGCAAGCTGTTTACCGCTGAAAGCATCCAGTTGAGCACCGGCCCGATCCACGATTCCACCAATATCCCGGTTACCCTCACGGCTTTCCTGTCCAGCAACCAGCCGGCTGTTCGGGTGCGCACCGAGGTGACTGGTGAACTGCGCTTCGAACGCGCACTGCAACGCTACAAATTCGAAGACCTGAAGCTGTCCGGTGAAGCCACCGGCGATCCGTTGCAAGGCAAGACCGTGAGCTTTGCGGCGCAAGGGCAACTGTTCCTCGACAAGGCAGCCAACGTTGCCGAATGGACCGGTATCAAGCTTTCCTTGAACCAGCTTCGCGCCCTGGGCGAGCTGAAGGTCAACGATCTCGACAAAACGCCGCAGCTGAATGGCGGCGTGTCGATTGCGTCATTCGACCTGGCCAGTTTCATCGACAGCATCGGCCAGAAATTGCCGGCGATGGCCGAGGGCAGCCTGAGCAAGGTCGAGCTGGCGAGCCGCATTGCAGCCACACCGACCAGCGTCGAGCTCAACGACATCAACCTGAAAATCGATGAGAGCAATTTCAGTGGTCGCATCGCCGTGGAAGATATCGCCAAGCAGTCACTGCGTGCCCAGCTCAAGGCCGACACCTTCAATGTTGATCGCTACCTGCCGCCAAAGTCCGCCGAAGCCAACAGCGCCAAGGCTGCCCGCGAGGCCGAAGTCAGCAACACCGAGGCCAGCGCCATGGCCGGTGCCGGCAGCTCACCGCTACCAAGCGCCCCGACCCAAGGCGCGTGGAGCAACGATCGATTGTTTCCGGTGGAGCGCCTGAGCAAGCTCGATGTCGATGCCGACCTGAGCTTCGGCCAACTGACCCTCGACAAGCTGCCCATCCAGAATGCCGCGCTGAAGGCCACCGGGCTCGGCGGCCTGTTGACGCTGGAAAACCTGCGGGGCGATTTGTATAACGGCAACTTCGAAGCCAAGGGCACGCTGGACGTGCGCCAGTCCACGCCGCAGTTGAGCCTGCAAACCCGCATCAACCGGGTACCGGCCGACAAGATCATCGAAAGCCAGGGCAAGAATCCGCCCGTCAAGGGCCTGGTGACGCTCAACAGCGCCGTCACCGCCAGCGGCAACAGCCAGAAGGCCCTGATCGACAGCCTGAACGGCAATGCCGGGTTCGTCATCAATGACGGCGTGCTGCTCAATGCCAACCTCGAACAGCAGCTGTGCAAAGGCATCGCCACGCTGAACCGCAAGAGTCTCAGCGGTGAACCGCGCGGCAAGGACACACCGTTCCAGCAACTCGACGGCAACCTTACCTTCCACAATGGCGTGGCCAGCAACCCGGACCTGAAAGTGCGCATCCCCGGCATGACGGTCAATGGCAACGGTGACATCGACCTGCGGGTATTGGGCATGGACTACCGCGTCGGCGTCATCGTTGAAGGCGACAAGAGCGACATGCCCGACCCGGCCTGCCAGGTCAACGAGCGTTATGTCGATGTCGAGTGGCCGTTACGCTGCCGAGGCCCGCTGGAGCTGGGCGCGAAAGCCTGCCGCCTGGACAACGACGGGCTGGGCAAGGTGGCCGCGAAGCTGGCCGGCGACCGCCTCGGCGACAAGATCGACGAGAAGCTCGGCGACAAGGTCAGCCCCGAGCTCAAAGATGCGCTCAAGGGGCTGTTCAAGCGATGACATCCGAGCAGTTTTCCAGCGCCGTATTGGATTGGTTCGACCGCCACGGGCGCCATGACTTGCCTTGGCAGCAGGACATCTCCCCGTATCGGGTATGGGTCTCGGAGATCATGCTCCAGCAGACCCAGGTCAGCACCGTGCTCAATTACTTCGACCGGTTCATGGCCGCCCTGCCTTCCGTCCAGGCCCTTGCCGCCGCGCCGGAGGATGAAGTGCTGCACCTGTGGACCGGGTTGGGCTACTACACCCGCGCTCGTAATCTGCAGAAAACCGCGAAAATCGTCGTCGAGCAATATGGCGGCGAATTTCCCCGGGATGTGGAGAAGCTCACCGCACTGCCGGGAATCGGCCTATCCACCGCCGGCGCGATTGCCAGCATCAGCATGGGCCTGCGGGCGCCGATTCTCGATGGCAACGTAAAGCGGGTGCTGGCGCGCTTTACTGCCCAGGAAGGCTACCCAGGCGAGCCAAAGGTTGCGAAACAGCTCTGGGCCACCGCCGAACGCTTTACCCCTCAGGATCGGGTCAACGCTTACACCCAGGCGATGATGGACCTGGGCGCCACGCTCTGTACCCGCAGCAGACCCAGTTGCCTGCTCTGCCCGCTGGAAAAAGGCTGCGAGGCCCACATGCTGGGCCTGGAAACCCGCTATCCGATTCCCAAGCCGCGCAAGGAAGTGCCCAAGAAACGCACCTTGATGCCGATGCTGGCTAACCGCGAAGGCGCCATCTTGCTTTACCGCCGCCCATCCACCGGTTTGTGGGGCGGTCTGTGGAGCCTGCCGGAACTCGACGACCTCGACGACCTGCAACACCTGGCCCTGCAACATTCGCTGGAGCTGGGTCCGCAACAGGCAATGCCAAGCCTGGTACACACCTTCAGCCACTTCCAGTTGGCAATCGAACCCTGGCTGGTCCGGGTCCGCGAAACCGGCCATCACGTGGCCGAGGCCGACTGGCTCTGGTATAACCTCGCCACCCCGCCGCGCCTGGGCCTCGCCGCCCCGGTCAAGACATTGCTCGAACGCGCGGCCGCTGTATTGAACGCAGGAGAGTTGCAATGACCCGCACCATCATGTGCCGCAAGTACAAAGAACAGCTGGAAGGCCTGGAGCGCGCACCGTTTCCCGGCGCCAAGGGCCAGGACATCTACGACAACGTATCAGCCAAGGCCTGGGGCGACTGGCAAAAACACCAGACGCTGCTGATCAACGAAAAACGCCTGAACATGATGAATGCCGAAGATCGCAAATATCTTCAAGGGGAGATGGACAAGTTCTTTTCCGGCGAAGAATACGCCAAGGCCGAGGGCTACGTGCCGCCCTCCGAATAAGCTGCCCGGAGCGGGGGCGAATCGTAAGCGACGGTAATAGTTAATATTTTTTGATAACTTGCTTGACGCCCCCCTGAAAAACCCGTTTAATGCGCCCCGTTGCCCAGATAGCTCAGTCGGTAGAGCAGGGGATTGAAAATCCCCGTGTCGGCGGTTCGATTCCGTCTCTGGGCACCAAATACCGAAAACCCCGATCAAGAAATTGATCGGGGTTTTTTATTGTCCGGGATTTCCTTCCTGCATCCTGTCGACTCAGCTACATTCGTCCGCTCCCCTCCTCCTGCATGCGAGTCGACATGGATATCACCGGCATCCCCTTCGGCACCACCGACTGGTCCACCATCGAACCCACCGAACACAAAGGCATTACCGGAACCGCGTACTGGCGCACGCAGCATTTCGGCAGCGTTCGGGTACGGATGGTGGAATACACGGCCGGCTACCTGGCCGACCATTGGTGCACCAAGGGCCATATCCTGCTTTGTCTCAAAGGCGAGCTGAACACCGAACTCGAAGACGGCCGGCAATTCCTGCTCAAGCCCGGCATGAGCTACCAGGTGGCCGACCAGGCCGAGCCTCATCGCTCCTCCACTCCATCAGGGGCGACGCTGTTCGTGGTGGATTGAGATTCGAAGCGTTCGCGTCGAAGCTGTAGGATAGATGGCCTTATTCATCAGGAATCCGACCATGTCATCGGCGAACAAACAGCAAAAACGCAGCCAGCGCGCCAAGGAGAAAGCCAAGAAGAATCGCATCCAGCGTGCCGCTGCGCCGAACGACTTCCTGGACCCGAACGACGAGCGCATCGACCTGGAAACCGTGGACCTGTCGGACCTGTTCCGCATCATGAGCGCCGCCGAGAAGGTCAGCCAGAAAGCCATGCTCGAAGCATTCCTGGGCCATCCACTGCTGGCGCTCGTGCTGGAACAGGAAGGTGAAGAAGAAGCGACCGACTTCATCATCACCGCCTTGATCGAATACCGTCGCCTGACCACGGGCGTCGATGAGCAGACTGCCCTGGATTGGGTGGAAAGCAAGCAATTCCAGGCTGATTATGTGGCCGCATCCCAGGCGCTGACGCAAGGCCAAGGCTGACTTCAGTCAGCGACTGACGATGGATCATACGCTGGTGGGACGGCTCCTACAGACCAAGCTCCACCAGCGTGGGCTGCGTCATACCGTCCTGCATCAATCAGCTATTTTTCCTCCAAAGCAATCAGCTCCGTCTGACATCATCGAAGCTTTCATGGGAGCATTCTTCTGGTCCGCCCCTTCCAATGGCTGGACACTTCGATGAAGCCGATACTGCCCCAAGACGATCCACAGCTCGCGCCCTTGATCAACGAACTAGGCGAGCTGATTCGCCAGGCACGCCAGAAGGTGTTGCGTGCCGTTGACACTCTCCAGGTACAGACCTGCTGGCAGATCGGCCGGCACATCATCGAGTTCGAGCAAGGAGGCGCCGAACGCGCGGCTTATGGCGCAAGGTTGCTAGCCTCGTTGGCGAAGGTGCTGACGGGGCGGTTTGGGAAAGGGTTTGATGAACGTAACCTGCGGCATATGCGGGATTTTTATCTGAAGTTTTCAATTTGGAACGCAGTGCGTACCGAATTGAGCTGGACCCATTACCGCACGCTTCTGCGGGTAGTACACGACAACACTCGACATTGGTACATGAACGAAGCCGCCACCCAGAACTGGTCCACCCGCGCCTTGGAGCGCCAGATCGGCACGTTCTATTACGAACGCCTCCTGGCAAGCCGCGATCGACCTGCGGTAGAGCAGGAAGCAGCAACCCATCTGGAGCAACTTGCGTTCGGGCCCAGGGATATTGTCAGGGATCCGGTAGTCCTTGAGTTTCTTGGAATGCCAAACACCGGCAGGCTGCTGGAAACCGATCTTGAGCAAGCCCTGATCAACCAGCTGCAGGGCTTCCTGCTCGAACTGGGTAAAGGCTTCGCCTTCATCGCCCGCCAGCAGCGCATCAGCACCGATAGCAAGGATTTCTACCTCGACCTGGTTTTCTACAACTATCTGCTCAAATGCTTTGTGATCGTCGATCTCAAGCGAGGCGAGCTGAGCCACCAGGACATCGGCCAGATGGATATGTATGTGCGACTCTACGATGAGCTCAGGCGCGGCCCTGATGATAAACCCACCGTCGGCATCATTCTTTGTGCACAAAAAGACGAGTCGGTGGTGCGTTATTCCGTGTTGCAAGGCCATGAACAGCTGTTCGCCAGCCAGTATCAACTGGTGCTCCCCACCGAAGAAGAACTGCGCAAGGCGCTGGATTGCGAACGGGCGCGACTTGAGGAGTCGCCCCTCGAACGCAGCGACTTGAAGAAATGAAAGCCGACATCCAGGAGCGCATAAGCAAAAAACCCATGTAACATTGATGCGTTTTTTTTCAGCAACGCTCCAGTCAACGAGCTTCATTCTGCATGTCACCGGCCGCAACCCACCCCTCTTTGATCCAGGCATTGCGGACTGAAACCGCCGAGTTGCATGTCGCCTTGGAAAAACGCCTGCCATTTTTTTCGGAATGGCTGGACCTGGATCTATACCGACGCCTGATGGCGGCCTATTACGGTTTTTACCAGCCATTGGAGGAACGGCTTCAGGTATTGGCATTGATTCCGTCCGGGCTGGACCAATCCCTGCGCATCAAGCTTCCGGTATTGCGGGCCGATCTTACGGCGCTGGGCATGGATGCAGCCGCTATTGAAGCGTTGCCCGTTTGCCAGCAACTGCCGCAGATCGACTCCCGCGCGGCCGCCCTCGGGGTTTCCTACGTGCTGGAAGGGGCGACCCTCGGCGGACAGATTCTGCGACGCAGGGTGGCGGAGCAGCTTGGCCTGGATGCCTCCAGTGGCGCTGCCTTTCTCAACGTGTATGGTGAACTCACCGGCCGCCGCTGGAAGGACTTCCTCCAATACCTGGACGACAGGAACCTTGGCGAACCCCAGACGCTCGAAGTCACACGTGCCGCCAAGGCGACGTTTACTCATTTTGAACACTGGCTGGACAGCCAAAAGGTACTGCTATGAACCCGGAAAACCAGGAAGCCTTCGAAGAACTGCTGGCTAATTGCGCAGACGAACCAATTCGCTTCCCCGGTGCCATCCAACCTCATGGCGTGCTGCTGATGCTGTCCGAGCCCGACTTTCTGATCCGTCAGGTCAGCGCCAACGTATTGCAGCTGATGGGACAAGATCCCAACAGATTGCTGGACCAGACGCTTGATGCACTGGTGGGACTGGAGCAGGCGCAAGCCATCCTAATTGCCTGTCACGCGGCCCCGGGAAGCGACAACGCGCCCGTAGCCATTGTCGTGAACCAGCAGCGTTTTGACGCCTTGGTGCATCGCCATCAGGGCGCCCTGATCATCGAGCTGGAACAACACCTGAGCGACTATCGCCCCGAAGGCGTCAGCGGCGAGGCCAACCTGGGCCGCATGCTCCAGCGCCTGCAAAGCGCAAAAGACCTTCAGACGCTGTACGAAATCAGCGTGCGGGAAATCCAGGCCATGACCGGCTACGACCGCGTGCTGATCTATCGCTTTGAGGAAGAAGGCCACGGGCAGGTCATCGCCGAAGCCAGCGCGCCATCGATGGAGCTTTACAAGGGACTGTTTTTTCCAGCCTCGGATATTCCCGAGCAGGCCCGTGAGCTGTATCGCACCAACTGGTTGCGCATCATCCCCAACGCCGACTATATGCCGATACCCGTGGTGCCCGAGCTGCGTCCCGATACCCAGGCGCCACTGGATCTGAGTTTTTCGACGCTGCGCAGCGTCTCGCCGATCCACCGTCAATACATGAAGAACATGGGCGTGCTGTCGTCGATGAGCATCTCGTTGATGAAAGGCGAACAGCTGTGGGGCTTGATCAGCTGCGGCAATCGCCAGCCGCTGCTCGTGCCCCATGAAATGCGCATGGCCTGCCAGACCATCGGCCAGATCCTGTCACTGCAGATCAGCGCCATGGAAACCCTTGAGCTGACTCGGCAACGGGACGCCAAGCTGGAGGACCTACAGGCGCTTGCCGCCGCCATGGCCGAATCCAGCGAAAACGTCTTCGATGGCCTGTGCCGCGAGCCACAACGCCTGATGGACCTCACCGGGGCCAGCGGCGTTGCGATCTTCGAGGACAACAAACTGCATCGCCACGGTCAGTGCCCCGAACCGGAGCAAATCCGCGAATTGCACAAGTGGATATTGGCAACAGGTCAGCCGGTTTTCTCTCACCATAACCTGGGCAGCGTTTTCGCCCCGGCCAGGGCTTTTCAGGATGTAGCGAGCGGGGTGCTGGCGATTCATCTGCCCAAGCCTGTGGAAAACGGCGTGCTGTGGTTCCGTCCCGAAGTGAAGCAAACCATCAATTGGAGCGGCGACCCGCAAAAACCCCTCGACCTGGAAGACAGCGAGACCGGATTACGCCTGCGGCCGCGCACCTCGTTTGAAATCTGGAAAGTCGAGATGGACGGTATCAGCGCCAAGTGGAGCCATGGCGACTTGTTCGCCGCCAACGACCTGCGCCGCTCGGCCCTGGAAAATGATCTGGCCCGACAGGTGCGCAAGGAGCGCCAGGCGGTGCAAACACGCGATGAACTGGTGGCAGTCGTGTCCCATGATTTGCGCAACCCGATGACGGTCATTTCCATGCTCTGCGGCATGATGCAAAAGGCCTTCAGCTCCGACGGCTCACACAGCTCGAAGCGAATTGCCTCGGCCATCGACACCATGCAACAAGCCGCCAGTCGCATGAATGCACTGCTGGAAGACCTGCTCGACACCTCGCGCATCGACGCCGGGCGCTACACTATCAACCCTCAGCCGATGGACGTCAGCCAGATCTTCGAAGACGCCTGTTCGCTACTGACGCCGCTGGCCTCCGCCAAGGCAATCGATATTTCTTTCCATGCCGAGCCCAACCTCAAGATCAACGCAGATCCCGAACGGCTGTTCCAGGTGCTGTCCAACCTGATCGGCAATGCCATCAAATTCACGCCGCAGCAAGGGACCGTGGGCATCAGCGCGATGTCGGTGGGCGATGAGATCGTGTTCAGCGTCCGCGATACCGGCGAAGGCATCGCCCCCGAACAGTTGCCGCATGTTTTTGACCGCTACTGGACCACCAAGGAAGGCAACCCGAATGGCACCGGACTTGGGTTGTATATATCCAAGGGGATTGTCCAGGCTCATGGCGGTAAACTGCACGCCGAAAGCCAGCCAGGCCAGGGCAGTGAATTCCGCTTTACCGTGCCGAAAATCGACTGAGCCGGGCACCGCCCCCTAACGAATTGGAAACCGAAGCCCAATGGCCTCACTGAACAAACAGCAGAAACGCGCCAAGCGTGCCAAAGACAAAGCCAAGCAGATCCGCATGACCGGGCGAAAATCCATCCCGATGTATGGCGATCCGGCCCATGCAACCGCCCAGCCACCGGTTTACGTACAGGAGTTGTTCGTCAAGCTGCGCGACGCCGAGGCCGTCAGCCGCAGCGAAATGCTCGACACATTGCTGGCAAACGTCAGCGAAATGATCATCGAGCGCCCGGGCCTGCTGGATCTGAAGAACGCCGAAAACGAGAGCATGGCCGCCACCAACCTGGCTGCCGACATGCTGGTGGACTACCGCATGTGGGTCGACGACATGGACCGCGAGGCGGCCCAGCGCTGGCTCAGCACGCCGGAGTTCATCAAGGACTTCAGCGAGGCGCTGGACCGTTATCGCCAGTCGATGGAAGGGCCCGCCGGCGAATAAGCGGGCAGGCTACTCGCTGCTGTTCCAGTGGAACACCAGCTTGCGCGCGGCTCCGCTGCCCAAATCGGCGGTGTCGCGGCGTTCCTCCCCGTTGCGCGTCGCCACCACGCTGTACTTGCCCGGCGGCAATTGCACATACACCAGCGGGCCCGCATCGCTGAGCGTCAGTAATGTTTGTCCTGATGCGTTCAGCACAGTCACGTCCACATCCGGAACGTATTTGTTCTCCGGGCCGATCGCAAAAGTCATGTGCAGGTTGTACCCCTGGGCCTGCCCGATGGCCCGGGCTTCGTCTTCGCCGATGCCGCCGGACAGATAAGTAATGCCGTTCTGCTGCATGGGTTGGATCTGGACGCCTGTGTTGTCGATGGGCGCGAGGTTGGTGGCGTTGAGGGCGAGAGGGAATAGCAGGACGCTGATGGTAACGAAAGGCAACAAAGAACATTGTAGGGATCTCATGATGGAACCTCCCGATCTCTGGAAAAGACCCAATTGTAGTTTCGGGTGTGACTACTGATCCTTCATATATGTTTAGATCGATTGGAATTTGCTCATACTGCGGTTCGGAATAGAGGCAGCCAGGAACATTGCCATGACAAATAGCGTTAAACATCAGCAAGGCTGGGACAGATGGTTCGATACTGATGCCGCAACCGCAGACTTCATGGCAGAACGCGAGCAACCCAAAGCCGCCAAAGATAAGCAAACAAATTTTCCTGTGAACAATAAACAGGTACAACACGAACGCTCATCCGGTTAACCCTTCCCACCCCCGCCCAAAGCTGGCACCATCGCGCCTTTTTTTACGCGACTCCCCCAGGCAATTCGCTGACAGGCAGGTTCAAACAGCCGTTCGGTTGTTGACGGCGCGACAGTCTGCTGCGCCGATGCGACAAGCTGCCGCAAGTCGCCGGTTTACCGCGCGTAGCGCTGTTGGCGGCCATCCGGACGCATGCTAGCTTGGCCGCCTCGCCAGGAAGGCTGCCGACAGCAAGGGAGCACATATCATGAGGAACGCACATGGCCCAGGCCACGCCCGCGCTTGAAATCCGCAACCTGCACAAACGCTACGGCCAGCTGGAGGTGCTCAAGGGCGTCTCGCTGACCGCTCGCGACGGCGACGTGATCTCGATCCTCGGCTCTTCCGGATCCGGCAAGTCCACGTTCCTGCGTTGTATCAACCTGCTGGAGAACCCCAACCAGGGCCAGATCCTGGTGGCTGGCGAAGAGCTCAAGCTCAAGGCGGCGAAAAACGGCGAACTGGTAGCCGCCGACGGCAAACAGATCAATCGCATACGCAGCGAGATCGGTTTTGTCTTCCAGAACTTCAACCTCTGGCCGCACATGAGCGTGCTCGACAACATCATCGAGGCTCCGCGCCGGGTGCTCGGCCAGAGCAAGGCCGAAGCCGTCGATATCGCCGAAGCCCTGCTGGCCAAGGTCGGCATCGCCGACAAGCGCCACGCCTACCCGGCCGAACTGTCCGGCGGCCAGCAGCAACGCGCCGCCATTGCCCGCACGCTGGCAATGCAGCCCAAGGTGATTCTGTTCGACGAACCCACCTCTGCCCTTGACCCGGAAATGGTCCAGGAAGTACTTAGTGTGATCCGCGCCCTGGCCGAAGAAGGCCGCACCATGCTGCTGGTTACCCACGAAATGGGCTTTGCCCGCCAGGTTTCCAGCGAAGTGGTATTTCTTCATCAGGGCCTGGTCGAAGAACAAGGAACGCCACAGCAGGTTTTCGAAAGCCCGCTTTCGGCGCGCTGCAAACAATTCATGTCCAGCAACCGCTAACGGAGCAGTACCTATGCAGACCTACAGGAAAATCCTCTTGGCCGCTGCGGCCAGCCTGGTCCTTTCGGCCAACGCCATGGCGGACGGCAAACTGAAAATGGGCATCGAAGCAGCCTACCCTCCGTTCAATAACAAGGACGCCAGCGGCCAGGTCGTGGGTTTCGACAAAGACATCGGCGACGCCCTGTGCGCCAAGATGAAAGTCGAGTGCGAAGTGGTCACTTCCGACTGGGACGGGATCATTCCGGCCTTGATGGCGAAGAAGTTCGATTTCCTGATCTCTTCGCTTTCGATCAATGAAGAGCGCAAGCAAGCGGTGGATTTCACCGACCCGTACTACACCAACAAACTGCAATTCATCGCGCCGAAAAACGTCGATTTCAAAATCGATAAAGAGTCTCTTCAGGGTAAGGTCATCGGGACACAGCGCTCCACGCTCGCCGGCACCTGGATGGAAGAAAACATGGAAGGTGTCGAAGTGAAACTGTATGACACCCAGGAAAACGCCTACCTGGACCTCACCTCCGGTCGTCTCGACGGGATCCTGGCAGACAAATACGCGAACTACGACTGGCTGAAAACCGACGCTGGCCGGGCTTACGAATTCAAAGGTGACGCGGTGGTAGAGGGCGACAAAATCGCCATCGCCGTGCGCAAGGGTGACAATGAATTGCGCAACAAGCTGAACGCCGCATTAAAAGAGATCGTTGCCGACGGCACCTATAAAAAGATCAACGACAAGTACTTCCCGTTCAGCATCTATTGATCCTGACGTGCCTGACCGGCGCCGTTGTTGTACGGCGCCGGTCCTTAGCAAAGCCTGCCGCGATATGAACGCATACCCATGATGATCGATCTCTACGGATTCGGCCCGGCGCTAGCCGCCGGCGCGCTGATGACCGTCCAGTTGGCCCTTTCTGCCTTATGCCTGGGGCTGGTACTCGGCCTGCTCGGTGCCCTGGCCAAGACCTCGTCATACAAGCCGTTGCAATGGCTTGGTGGCACTTATTCAACGCTGGTTCGCGGCATCCCGGAATTGCTCTGGGTGCTGTTGATCTATTTCGGCACCGTTAACCTGATGCGCGCCTTGGGTGAGTACTTCGGCAATCCCGACCTTGCTCTCAACGCCTTCGCCGCCGGCGTCATCGCACTCGGCCTGTGCTTTGGCGCCTACGCTACTGAAGTGTTTCGCGGCGCAATCCTGGCGATCCCCAAGGGCCACCGTGAAGCCGGCGTCGCTTTGGGCCTGTCGAAATGGCGGATCTTTACCCGATTGATCATGCCGCAGATGTGGCGCATCGCCCTGCCCGGCCTGGGCAACCTGTTCATGATCCTGATGAAGGACACCGCGCTGGTCTCGGTGATCGGCCTGGAAGAAATCATGCGACACGCGCAAATCGGCGTAACCATTTCCAAACAGCCGTTCACCTTCTATATGGTCGCCGCGCTCATGTACCTGGGGCTGACAGTACTCGCCATGATCGGCATGCACCTGCTTGAACGGCGCGCGGCCCGTGGTTTCGCCAGGAGCACGCAATGAACTGGGAAGTCATCATCAAGTGGCTGCCGAAACTGGCCCAGGGCGCGACGTTGACCCTGGAGCTGGTGGCCATCGCCGTGATCGCCGGCCTGTTGCTGGCAATACCGCTGGGCATCGCCCGTTCATCACGCCTTTGGTACGTGCGGGCGTTGCCCTACGCCTACATCTTCTTTTTCCGCGGTACGCCGTTGCTGGTTCAGCTGTTCCTGGTCTATTACGGCCTGGCGCAGTTCGATGCCGTGCGCAGCAGCGCCTTGTGGCCTTATCTGCGGGACCCGTTCTGGTGCGCCACCGCTACCATGACCCTGCACACCGCCGCCTACATCGCCGAGATCCTGCGCGGCGCGATCCAGGCCATTCCCCGTGGCGAAATTGAAGCCGCGCGGGCCCTGGGCATGTCTCGCCCCAAGGCATTGCTTTACATCATGCTGCCCCGCGCCGCGCGCATCGGCCTGCCGGCCTACAGCAACGAAGTGATCCTGATGCTCAAGGCCAGTGCCCTGGCGAGCACCGTGACCCTGCTGGAACTCACCGGCATGGCCCGTACGATCATCGCCCGGACCTACCTGCCGGTAGAAATCTTCTTCGCGGCCGGCATGTTCTACCTGCTGATGTCCTTCGTCCTGGTACAAGGCTTCAAGCAACTGGAACGCTGGTTGCGCGTCGATGCCTGCCAAGGGCGCTGAGAGCGAGGTGTTGACGGGCGAAGCGTTGCTCGCCCGTTTCATGGCCCTAGATGCTTTTCTCACAGAGCACCAGGCGCTATGGAAGCCCCGCCCTTTCACTCATCTGCAGCTACCTTGGGAAACTTCCCACCCCGAACTGGCCCAATGGCTACGCCAGCGTTCGCTGCAAGCTGCGGAAAACGACCATCATCAGCCGTGGTTGATTGAAGACGCGCCCGCGCCGTTCCCGGAACTGGCCGCTATCGCCCGCGCATTGAGCACGGTCGCCGAGCTGCCCGCCAGCCTGCTGAAAGCGCCAACTCATCGCCTCAACGTCGACGTACCCGGGCGCAAATGGCAGCAGATCGAAGCCTTCGCCAGCCGCCTGAACTTCACCACCAAACCGACCCGCTGGCTCGACTGGTGCGCCGGCAAAGGCCACCTGGGTCGACGGCTACTGCACGACGATCAGCAACTGACCTGCCTGGAATACGACCCCATGCTGGTCGCCGCCGGCCAGCAACTGAGCAAGCACCACAACCTGCCCGCCCTTCACTTGCAGCAAGATGTAATGGCGACGGACGCGGCCCAGACGATCCAACCGGGACACACCCCGGTAGCCCTCCACGCCTGCGGCGACTTGCATGTGCGGCTCATGCACCTGGCGAGTGCCGCCGGCTGCGCACAAATGGCTATCGCACCGTGCTGCTACAACCGCATCAGCACGGCGCAGTATCAACCGCTGTCCGATGCGGCCAGCCAATCCAGCCTGCAACTGTCGCTGGACGACCTCGGCCTGCCACTGAGCGAAACCGTCACCGCCGGCGCGCGCGTCCGACGACAACGGGACAAATCCATGGCCCGACGCCTGGCCTTCGACCTGCTGCAAAGGCAAATCCGCCGCAGCGACGACTACCTGCCCACACCGTCATTACCCAGCGCCTGGCTGGAAAAACCGTTCGCCCACTACTGCACCGACCTGGCGACCCTGAAGAATTTATCCACAGTCGGTTCCCCCGATTGGGAGCAACTGGAGGCTGCGGGTTATCAACGCCTGGCCGAGGTGCGCAACCTGGAACTGGTGCGAGGCCTTTTCCGACGGCCGTTAGAGCTTTGGCTGGTGCTGGACCGGGCACTTTTCCTCAGCCAAAAGGGTTACGAAGTGCGTCTTGGCATCTTCTGCGAAGCACCTCTTACGCCAAGAAATCTATTACTGCTGGCAGAGCGTCATCCACACGCGAAAGCCTGTGGATAACTCTGTTGATGAAATAAGCGTGGATCCAAGTAAGTCGTGATTTTCTGAGCGCCTCCAAGCTGTTCATTTTTTGTTCATATGGATAAAAAACCACGAAAACAGGGATTTGCGGGCAAACGAGAAAAGTGTCACAAAAAGGAAAGATTCCGTTCGGCGCTTCCTTCCCATTGTGCATAAGCGCCAAAACAAACCGACATAACGGTTGGTTTTAACGCCGTCAGGGCAGCATTTTCGCTGGCCGTGCGTCGATTGATGCCCGCACGCAAGCTCCGCCGCACCGCCGAGCCACGGCCTGCGTAAAAATAGTCAGAATTCAGGGGTTTACAGAACCCGCCCAATCGCTATAATCGTCGCCCACACGCCGGTATAGCTCAGTTGGTAGAGCAACTGACTTGTAATCAGTAGGTCCCGGGTTCGACTCCTGGTGCCGGCACCATACAAGGTTCCAGAGAAGGCTTTCAAAATCTCTGAACCCCCCGAAAAACCCGCCTTCTGGCGGGTTTTTTCGTTTTAGCGTTCCATCGGTTTCCGTCAGAAACTGGTGGATTCCAACCGTTTTAAGGGTAGAGTTTGGGATACAGGTCACTTCGATAAAAGGGAGTACCCTTATGTCGCGCACCACAGCTCCGCTCTCCGACGCAGCTTGCCGCTTGGCAAAACCTACAGACCGCGCCTACAAGCTTTTCGACGGCGATGGCCTCTATCTCCTAGTCCAACCCAATGGCCGCAAAGGCTGGCGGCTCCGTTACGTCAAACCTGACGGACGCGAAGGACTGACCTCGTTCGGCAACTACCCCGTCATTGGCCTCGCCGATGCGCGCCGCAAGCGCTTGGAAGTTAAGCGAATGCTGGCGGATGGCGTTGATCCCATAGAGACCAAGCACCAAGCCAAGGCGGAAGCCGTAATCAAAGGCAGAACCTTTGAAAGCGTTGCCCTCGACTGGCATACGGAAATGTCGGCCAAGTG
The DNA here is from genome assembly GCF_051132075.1 of Pseudomonas sp. R3-56. Lineage (NCBI taxonomy): Bacteria > Pseudomonadati > Pseudomonadota > Gammaproteobacteria > Pseudomonadales > Pseudomonadaceae > Pseudomonas > Pseudomonas sp. R3-56. The sequence continues at coordinate 5,796,495 of NZ_CP071657.1, forward strand.
GGCACCAGGCCATTCCAAGACAGTGATGAGCCGCCTCAAAACCCACGTGTTCCCGCTGATCGGCGCCCGCGCCATTGTCGACCTCGATACCCATGACCTCATGCAGCCCTTGGAAGCGATCAAGAAGCGCGGAACGATAGACGTAGCTTTAAGGGTACAAAACTACCTGCAGAGCATCATGCGCGAGGCAAAACGCCTCCGGCTTATCACCGCCAACCCTGCTTACGACCTCGAAGGCTTGATCAAAGCCCCGCGGGTGGTACATCGCCCCGCTCTACCCTTATCGCGACTGCCGGAACTACAGGAGCAGATCGACACCTATAAAGGCCGCGCACTTACTCGGCTGACGGTCATGCTGTCGCTGCATGTGTTTGTACGATCCAGCGAGCTGCGTTTCGCACGCTGGAGCGAGTTCGACCTCAAGCGCGGCACCTGGGAGATACCGGACACTCGACCCGCGTTGGAGGGAGTACCCTTTTCCACAAGGGGTACGAAGATGGCAGGGGATATCCATTTAGTACCCTTATCGCCGCAAGCAGTGGCGCTACTCGAAAAAATCCATGCACTCACAGGCAAATTCGCATTGGTCTTCGCAGGGGATGCCAAACCCTGGAAGCCCATGTCCGAAAATACCGTGAACAACGCGCTTCGGACGATGGGATACGACACCAAAACCGATATCTGCGGGCATGGGTTTCGTTCGATGGCCTGCAGCGCACTGATCGAGTCAGGACTGTGGTCCGAGACAGCCATTGAAAGGCAGATGAGCCACAAGGAACGCAACAGCGTCCGCGCCGCCTACATCCACAAGGCAGAGTTCATCGAGGAGCGCAGGCTGATCATGAACTGGTGGAGTCGGTATCTGGAGGCCAACCGGCAGGAGCATGTCACTCCGCACGAATTCGCGAACCAGATTGGAGATAACGTTACTCGGATAAAGGCGAAGCCTGGCATTGGCGCAGAGAGGAGAAATTGATATGGATATCTCAACCGCACAAAGCATCAAGCTCGCCATTGTGTCGGCAACCGGACTGTCAAAAGACGCGCTGCATATCTATTTGGGCATGGCGGTCTATTTAACGTTGATCGTTGGCACCCGACGATTCAGGCCATACCTTGGCTGGCTGGTTGTTTTCATCATTGCGTGTGCTGGCGAGTGGGTAGATCGGCGAGACGATATTGGAAGCTTCGGATACTGGCGTTGGCAGGCAAGCGCTCACGACGTTCTCAACACATTATTTTGGCCGACGGTGCTAACACTGCTTTGGCTTTTAAAGTGCCGCAGTAAAGTAAGCGTACATCCGTAAGACTCTCGCAATCTGCTCTGCCACGCGGGTCCATCCAAACGGGGCTGCAAAGCCGCCCTGCTTGGATGGACCTCACTTAAAAAATCCAAAGCCCACACAACTCTCTGTGGAAAACCACTGATTTCCACCGGTGGATAATTTCATCCACAGCCGCAGAACTCCCGAAAATTCGAGCCTTGACCCGAATTATCCACAGGCGTAGAAAAGATCGGGCAAAGCGCTGTCGTTGACAGCATCCAGGTAGCCAGAACCTTTAAGGCTACGCCACACCGTGGTGGTTCTCCCAAAGTGCGATTAGCGTCCGGCGGCTCGCACGGTCACAGCGATGTGATGGATGCCTACTTTTACAAGTGTGCCCACTGCGGCAACTCATCCCCTTTCATAGCTGCCCTGCAGCAACCTATCCGCTTGGCCATTTCCTTGCGCCAACCTGCGCCCGTCTCTTTCTTCCGGAAAGAGACGGGCGCTCCTACCGCTGCTGCAGCCCAACTCGTACAAGGCTTTGCGGCATTTCCCCTCGCGACAATCGGCGTGACAAACACCGAAGTCACCAGCAACAGCGATGCAGATGATGGTGCCGCAGCCCAGGGAATGGACTGCACCTGACTGACAGTCAGGCATGCCCCGGTCATCGCATTGCTGCGTTCACCCGACTCAGGATCTCGCGGCACTGGTCTCGTCAGCCAATGCAGCCTCCACCCGCCCACCGGTAACGGTGCTCAGGAGGCCAGATCATGAGAAGCCCTTGCTCCTGGTCGTAAAGAGCCGCCAGTCCCGCGTTAAAGGACATCCCCACAGGTCGCAGGGGCCTTGATCCCTGATAACACTCAGCATTCTTGGCGGGATGACGTGGGGCGAGGATTGGAGAATGGTAGATGAGGTGAATGACATGCCATTGGTGGGTAGACGCGATGGCCGCAATTTCGGCTACGGCAGGCAACTGAGCTATGCAGGGCCGCAGGCGCTGAGAGACATGTTCGGCGGCGGTCATTACGGCACGGTGAAGGCACACTGTGATCGGTGGCAGGCCTTCGTGAAGTGGTGCCGCTCCGAACAGGGGCCCGGTATCAATGATGCGCGGCAGATTGATCGGAAGGTATTGGCGGACTATGCAACGTATCTGCGCGATGCGGTTAGGCGCTGTGACCTTGCTGTCAGCACCGCACAAAACCGCCTATCCAGCGTTAACAGGACTATGGCAGCGCTTCGCGGTGATCAGTACGTGACATTGCCCAGCCCGAGCAAGGCGCTGGGTATGCAGCGCACCGGGGTTCGACATTCAGTGCCTCAGGGCCAAGACCGCGATCATGTTAAGCAGATAGTCGATGCGCTTCGCAGCCAACATCAGCTACGGGCCGCCGTGATTGTTCTGTTAGCGCGAGCCACTGGCATGCGCTTGCGTGAGGCCATATTGGCTGACCTGCCACGGTTATGTCGTGAGGCTAGCGACCAAGGCAGGATCAACATCCAGGATGGCACCAAAGGCGGCCGCACCGGTGCCTCAGCGCCACGGTGGATTGCGGTGGACGACCATGTTCGAGGTGTCCTTGGGTTTGCACGGCAGGTGTCGTCTGCAGGTAGCCGCAACCTAATTGCACCACACGAAAGCTATCTGAATGTCCTGCAAGAAGTCGTCCGCCCAGCGCGGGACGTCCTGCATGCACACAAGCTCAAAGGCTTCCATGAGCTACGAGCGGCTTACGCATGTGAGCGCTATGAGCAAATCACCCAACACCGAGCCCCCATCAAGGGCGGTCAATGCTACCGGTTAGATCAGCACCTTGATCGCGAGGCCCGAAGGCAAATCAGCTATGAATTGGGGCACGGGCGGATCGATGTGCTTTCAGCCTACATTGGAGGACGGGCATGAGCAGGTCCTTCGATATGGAACTCTTTTTAGCTGGCGTGCTGACCGGATCGCACACGACACGGCGACGCCATTTGCACCAGGCGAAAGTCATGCAAGCTGAAATTGCGAGGCGCTGGCAGCGAGAAACGCCGTGGGCCTGGCATAGAAAGCATGTGGTATGGTTCCTCAAGGACTGCATTGGCCACCGCAACGAGGCTACGCGGTATTACTACGTGCTAACGGCCAGGTTGCTTGCTCTGCGCCTAGGAACGTCGTGGCTTTTCAAGCTTTGAGCGAGACCTGACCTCAGCAACCACCGGCTGCGTATAGCAAACGTCCGAATTGATCTACGATACTAAGGTCGATCAGGGTATCTCAAGCTATGTTTCTGACTCTCAAAAGGTAAAAAAGGTTGATTACAATGGAGCGTCCTGCTTTCATGGCATTTTGCCATCCAGCCATGGAAAGGAACTCCAATTGAGAAACCGTAACAGTGTCCTTACACAAACTCAGAGAAACGAACTCGTAGTTGAAAATTTCATATATCACATTTTAAAATCGAGCGAGGCCGAGCCTGAGTATCTTGATGAGGTAGTTCTTTCAAGCGAATCCCAACGGCAATTTTTCAAAAAGATAATTGCTGAAACCGGTCAAGGCACTCAGTATACGTTTGTCGACAAAGCGACATCTCATCTTGTCGCTTCTTGTGAAGCCATCATTCAAAATCCCGATGACAGTTTTATTGATCACTCCAAGGAAATTGCTAGACTCTTTTTGAGCCAGCATACCGGTCAAACTGCAGACGGCGTACTGATTGTCGCACGAGTCACAATTATAAATGGACTCGAACGCCAATCATTAATAGCACTTATAAAATTAGACTACTCAACAGTCCTAAGACAGCAGAGGGATTCTGAACAGTCAACAAAAGTTCGTCTTGAAGAAATCATAGAAGCGCTTTCGGAACAGGTCGCCGCCGTTCAGAAAAAAGCTCTAATTCAACTTGGAGAAAATTTTTCGTGGGACGTACTTGCTATAGAGAGAAAAAAATCAGGCGCAGTTCTGGATACCGAAGACGCAATCACCGACTACTTTAAACGTTTTCTTGGCGTGCAACTAAGAAAGAACGATTCCGCAATAACTAAACAAGTAGTTGTAGAATGCCACAGATGGGCAAAATCTTACGATGGCAGTTTAGATGGAAAAACCCCAGCAGACATTCGCCACTCAGTAATCACGTTGCTTGATGCATTTTCGGATGGGGAACTATCTTATACTGAACTTAGGGATCGCGTCTGCTGTCACTCTGACAATGCTCAGGCTGAAAGAATGTCAGCCAGCTTCGACGCACACATGGACGAAGTAGGTCTTGGTGGTGTAGTTTTTTCACCTAAAGCTGGATCCATTCCAAACAAGGATAGGAAAGGCGAATGGCTCACAGATGCTGGAATTAAAATCATCTGGCAGGGCGAGAGAAATCCTAATATTCTGGATAAAAAGAAACAGGCTGATGGATCATTCATAATCACCATCAAGGCTAGCACTATCGAAGAGAGAGATTAGAGATGCCTCTTGACCTTGATCTGACTTGTGATTTACTCACACGCCTTGGAAAGCGCGAGGGTTCAACGTACTCCGAGAACACGTTCGCTGCGACCTGCTCCGGCAGCATGAACGATCATGTTCGTAAAGATCTAGCATCATTAGCTAAGCTGGTCAACGGTTCAAACTTAGAGTCTATTCGGTTAAAACTTGAGGGATTTGATGAATCATGGGACGAAGTAGACTTCTCATCCTCACAACTTTGTGAATGGTCAATAACGGTTACCGACAAGAAGAAGCTACTAGAGGCCGCATCGGCAATAAGCATAGATTTAGATGCAATGCTATTCCTCAGCTTAGACTATTTTTTAAAAATTTGGCTTCCAGACGTATCGGGCATGATTGGCGGCGATCTTGACACCGCATTTAAAACAGAGCGTCCTCTAAAAATATTTCTTCATGGGTTAAAAGCACCATTCGGCGGACCGAAGGTGGCCATAATCCCAACTAGGAGCTACGAGGAGCCTCTACCTATTGAATGGCTGGCCTCTACAAAACTTCCTCAACTAGATAAAATATTGAAACAAGTTCACTTTGTAACTGGCAGTGCCGTGATGGTATCTCCCGAAAAGTTCTTCTTGACTTGGGGCGAAAAAAACCCAGAGATATCATTATATTTTGACAGGGCCTTTGCCACCTATGCTTTAATTTCGCTATCTCAAGAATTTTATGGCTGGGATAAAATTGTCTTAAAAGGTAAACGAAAGCTTGAGATTCCAGCGATCGACAAGCAGCCAGGCAATATAACAAATAATGAGATAGACGCATTAACTAAGTGCGTAGAGTGGTGCTATGCCGAAAGCGACGAAGAAACAAGAATTTTATTAGTTGTAGACAGGCTAAGCTTAGACATAAAGGATGGCGAATCGCTAACCAAGGCTATCCACTTAATTGCACCGTCCTTTATCGAAGCAAAGTCAAGATATAAGTATGTTGTTCTTGATAGAAAAAAAGACTACACAAAAGAACTTTCTGACATACAAAAAGACTTGTCTGGCGTGGTAGACAAATTTGTGACTGCAAGCAATCAGTTTGTTGGTAGTCTATTAACCGACGTACTGGCTCTGGCGTTTGTATTAACTGCCGGAGTAGTGTCGCGAAGATTCATTGCGGAAGATGCTCTCAGAAGCCCTGAAGCCGTGATCTTGTTCAGATCCTTTGCTGTGTATTTAGCTGTAGCTGTATCTCTGAGAATCTGGGGCGCCATTGCAGTAAGCTTAATATCCACAAAACTCTTCACTGACTGGAAGAGCATTGTCAGATCGCATATGTCGGCTAATGAACTCCAAGCAATGATCGACAACTCATTATTTCCAGTAAAAGTTAATTTTTGGGCCTCATGCATCGTCATCGTAGCAATTTATGTAGTTATGGCTCTGGCTTGCTGGAACGCTGAGCTTACTCTTAGCTTATTTGGCGTCTTAGAGCGAAGTTAGTACTTCTCGCATTACTACAAGGCACTCTCGCGGAGCAAAGCTATGCTACTTCACAAATATTATTTCTCCCACTAATGATCCCAGCATGAACTCTCGCGACGACTTTACTGAAGCCACCAAAATTAAACTTCTAGTTCTTGCCGCAAACCTTTGTTCTAGATGCCGGGTGATTACTGTAGGCCCTACTCACTCCGGAGATCAGCGTAACAGTATCGGCGTGGCTGCTCACATTTGTGGCGCGGCTTCTGGTCCCGGCTCTAAACGGTATGATGCCAATCAAACAACAGAGCAAAGAAAGCATTACGACAACGGAATTTGGCTTTGCTACTCTTGCTCCAAGCTCATAGATAATGAAGAAACCTTCCATGATGCCAATCGCCTTAAAACGATGAAAGCCAATCACTTAGCTTACGCATCTACATTGGTCGGCGTTGCTCTTATGGCACCATTCGAAGCAAAAAATGAAATTCGGGCAGGCATAATTGAAGCTACGCTAGCTCTTTGTAGCAGTGGTGCTGGAAAATTAGATTTGACTGCCGTTTTGGAGGGATATGAAGACCATTTAAAATCAATTGACCCAAATTACGAAGTTGAAATAACAACAACAAATCGAAAAGTGAGATACGACATCACCGCTAAAGAAGGGTTTGTTCCAAGTATTTCTATTATCCCTAGCGCCGAAACTCGGTCGTTACTTTTTGAAAAATTCGAAAACCTCCGACTCACAGGTGAGGACATAGTCATACCGTCAGAAGGCATTGACTTCGTTGGCATAGACATCTTCCAGGAGTTGAAAAAAACAAACCCTAAATCTGTAATAATACTCAAGTCAAAAAAACACAAAATTGAAAGCGAACTATTTCTGGAGTCCGACAAAGGGATTTTCTCCCTAGGCTCCTTCCAATCATTATTGAAGGGAGGCAAACGAGTTCAAGACTATTCAGGCCGCGCCTTAAACGGTTTATTTCAGTACAACTTCATAGTCGACCTAGCAAATGAAAAAGGAACAATGGAGTTTGGTAGCACGATAGCGTCTTGGATTGGCAAGAGGTTATTAGACATCAAACATTTGCCTAAACTTTTAAAAGCTCATAAATTTCTAGAACAAACTAGCAGCTATAGATTTACAGTTGAGTGCGAAATTGGAAATACGACACTTAAAATTCCGAAGGGCATTCAGAATCAACCCGAGAACGTATTATATTTTTTTAGGAGAAATATAAAAGCACTTTATCTTTTAAATGAGATATCGAAAGCCCTTCCTATCAAAGTCTCTATAATCAGCCCGGTTACCACTGATAATTCCATCGAGATAGCAGATTTTTCCTTGCTGCTAGCCTCTAAGCCACAGCCGGAACGTTTAGAACCTGGCACGCTTTTGTTTAATTCTCGACTAGATGAACTCCCTACTCCACTTGCTATTGATCTATGGCGTCAGCGAGAAAATCTCTATCTTTCACTAACTGAACAATACAATAGGACCTCTGACCTTTACGGCAATTTGATATCTTTTCCACGCTGGACCTTTGGCTTTGAAAATTTCACCCCCGTGCTTTACAGCTCCATAGATGAGAATGAACGAAACTATATCTTTGTCAATATTTACTCTAACGAAAACACCACTGTAGCATTCGGCTTGGAGAACGGTAACTTTGAATTACTTTAGCGCTCTAACTAGCCCGTTATACGATCCTGCGAAGTAGTAATTATTGCCACCGAGCATTAGCTAGCAACTCATCATAAGAAATAGTTAAAATCCTGCACGATCTATCATCTGAGGCGGTTGACCTGCGCTGGATAGTCGCGCCCAACCAATTCACATATTAAATAATTCTAGCTTTCGGTCCAGTTTTGCGCTCCCTAATCAGGAATGGATTGTAGCGATCATATCAAAAATCTAGCAGCGCTCCAGTGACTGACTGAGAGAGAGCAAAAGGATATTTTTAGAGATAGCGGATCGAAATCCAAAACTAAAATTCATATAAATCATACAGTTATGACTAATTTCGATTCTTGGTGCCGGCACCATACAGAACAAGGGCTTGCAGCGATGCAGGCCCTTCGTTTTTGTCTCAGACGTAACAACCCACGTAACAAGGCCGCCATGCTTCCAACCATGGCAGTGCGATGGCTTATTTCAAAGGGACGCTCTTGTGACCTGGAAGGCTTGGGATTGGAAGTTTATCGTCGGCACTGTGATCGCACTCGCAGCTTTGGTTATTCCTCAGATAGATCTATCGTCTCGTTCACTTGTCGTTCGCCTATCGGCAACGTCGTCTCTACAGCCCGCCGTAAACATTCAGAATCTTCAAATTTCGCTTAACGGTCAAAATGTCGAATCGCCATACATCTCGACATTAGAACTGGTTAATAACGGATCAAAACCTATTCTCAGCTCAGATTTCGACGGCGCTTTACAAATACTGACGGCAAACGAAGCCAAATTGGTAAGCGTTGAAATCACAAGCACGACTCCCAAGAACATCCCCGCAAGAGTCCTCGCTTCTGGAAATGGGGCATCAATACCCCCGTTTCTTTCGAATCCCAAAGACTCCATTACCATTGTCACGGTTACCTCTGGACCACGCCCGGCGTTCGAGGTGCGGGCTCGTATTGCGGGTATTAACGAAGTGGAATTCGAAGACGGTACGGTCCAAAGCAGCAGCTATTGGAAGTTGCTCGGTAGGCTGGCGACCTCGTACGGTCTCGTTTTCCTGTACTTCGTTTTCACGCCAATTGCTTTCCGCAACAGGCAATTAATGGTGCCGCGTGGCCTGGCTTTCTCCATCGCGATTGCATGTGCGTTTGGTAGCGTTGGAACGCTCAGTCATAACCTCGAAGAGTTATTGTCTGGCTTGCCTTACCCTAGAGAAACGTCCTTCTTAATGGGGCTTGGAGTAACCCTGCTCATGGGGTATCTGGCACTCAGATACACGCGGCGCTTGATAGAAACAGACCGATTGAAGGACTGAGTGTCGCGACTGGACCTCAGCGAGATAGGTCGAATTTTAAAGCCCTAGCGATGTATGCGGGTGTGACGAAGCGCCGCTTATGCGAGGAGGAAAAAAATTAAAGTTGCCCCCCTCAAAGGCTTGTAGTGTCAGAGTTGAAACCCAGTAAATACGGGGCCTGCAGAGGATCGACTGACAGATATCCATGATCTGACAGGGTTTTGAGGGTCAACATAAATAAACGCTAACGAGGCATCTCGAAGCTATCCTTCAAAATGCCCAGGCCCGCACTGATCAAGAAGAATAAACATGCGTAAGACATCCTCCCGAGCAGCACTACCCAACATCGAAATCATCAAGAAAGGCGCGGCTTGGGAGGTTCGTTGGGATTACCAGGAAGCCCCCGAAAGCTCGATCCTATTCCAACGCGGCGAATATCTACGCGGCTACATCGACGGCACGATGGATGACCTGGACATTCAACCCGACAACGTGTGCTGCGCCAGCGGACAGACCGGGACCGTGAAGAAGCTGAACGAAGACCAGGCTACGAGGCTGCGCGATGCTTTGAACCGCGTGCTGATCCCGATCGTGACCAAGGAATTCACGCGCCTCCAGAACATGAACAGCCTACCTCACCTTCGCATGGTTGACGTTAGCGAGGCGTGAAAGCCTCGGTAATTCTGCGTTCTCGCTACAAGCCTCGCCCCGCTTGGCTTGTAGGGAATTCAGCCTCCCCCGTACACAAACCAATCCCCGCATAAAAAGAGCGTGCGCGTTTTGCAAATCGAACTGAAACCGACGTTGACCGTAGAAAAGATCGGGCAAAGTACTGTCGTTGACAGCAACCCAGGTACCCAGAACCTTTAAGGCTACGCCACACCGTGGTGGTTCTCCCAAAGTGCGATTAGCGTCCGGCGGCTCGCACGGTCATAGCGATGTGATGGATGCCTACTTTTACCAGTGTGCCCACTGCGGCAACTCTTCCCCTTTCATAGCTGCCCTGCAGCAACCTATCCACTTGGCCGTTCCCGTGCGCCAACCTGCGCCCGTCTCTTTCTTCTGGAAAGAGACGGGCGCTCCTACCGCTGCTGCAGCCCAACTCGTACAAGGCTTTGCGGCATTCCCCCTCGTGAGAATCGGCGTGACAAACACCGAAGTCACCGGCGATAGCAATGCAGATGATGGTGCCGCAGCCCACGGAATGGACTGCTCCTGACTGACAGTCAGGCATGCCCCGATCATCGCATCGCTGCCTTCACCCGACTCAGGATCTCGCGGCACCGGTCTCGTCAGCCGGTGCAGCCTCCACCCGCCCACTTCTTCGGGAGTGCTCAGGAGGCCAGATCATAAGATGCCCAAGCTCCCGGTCGTAAAGAGCCACCAGTCCCGCGTTAGCGGACAACCCTCACAGGTCGCAGGGGCCTTGATCCCTGATAACACTCAACATTCTTGGCGGGATGACGTGGGGAAGGTTTTAAAAGTTTTGGCTTCGAGAGGAGTTCGATCATGGCACTGGTAGCTAAACGTGATGGGCGCAATTTTGGCTATGGCCGGCAACTGAGTTATGCCGGGCCACAGGCGCTACGTGATCTGTTTGGCGGCGGGCATTACGGGACGGTCAAAGCACACAGTGATCGTTGGCTGGCGTTTGTTCGGTGGTGTCGTTCGGAGGATGGACCAGGATTTAACGATGCGCAGCAGATGGATCGGCAGACCTTACTGGATTACGCAGGACACCTACGCCAGCAGGTTGCACAAGGAGCTATCGGCATCGCGACCGCGCAAAACCGATTGTCCAGCGTGAACCGAACCATGGCCGCGCTTCGCGGTGATCAGTCCGTGAAAGTACCGAGCCCAAGCAAGGCGTTGGGAATGCAGCGGGCCAGTGTTCGTCGCTCAGTGCCGCAAGGCCAAGACCGCGAACAGGTGAAACGGATCGTCGACGCGCTCTGCGAACAGAATCCCCGTGCCGCAGCCGTTATGCAGTTGGCACGGCCACTGGCATGCGATTGCGCGAGGCGATTCTGGCCGACCTACCACGCCTCAAGCGCGAAGCCAAACATTACGGCAAGATCAATATCCAGGATGGAACCAAGGGTGGACGCTCGGGGGCATCTGCGCCTCGCTGAATTCAGGTAAATGTTCAAATCCACGAAGCACTCAGCTATGCCGAGCAGGTCTCTCCCAACGATAGTTGCAACCTGCTGGCACCGAACGAAAGCTACTTCGACTTCCAACGAAGAGTCGTGCGACCCGTCCGAGACTTCCTACATACGAACAACCTCAAAGGCTTCCACGAACTGCGCGCGGCTTACGCATGCGAACGCTATGAGCAGATCATCTGTCACCTAGCGCCTATCAACGGCGGCAGATGCAGCCAGCTAGATCTGCAACTCGATCGAGAGGCACGCTCACAAATCAGTTATGAACTGGGGCATGGTCGAATCGACGTGGTATCGGCCTACATTGGTGGTCGACAATGATCAGACCATTCGATATGGAGCTGTTCCTGGTGGGGGTCCTGACAGGGTCGCATGCCACACGCCAGCGCCATCTACGCCAAGCAAAGACCATTCAAGCCGCGATCTCTGATCGCTGGTACCGAGATAATCCATGGACGTGGCAGCACAAGCATCTCACCTGGTTTCTAAATCAACAAACAGCCGGCTCCCATTACTATTAACTTCTAACCTCGAGGCTGATAGTTCGTCGACTAGGAAAAAAATGGGTCTTAAACACTACCCCCCTGACAGAAAAAATTATCGCATCAATGACCTTAATGGCCATAATACAAAAAACTCTAACTCAAACTACCAAGTAGGTATATTAAACAATCTGCCAGAACTACCTTCGTCATGTAGCACGCGGGCTAGTTCATACTCCGAGAATACAACTCCATCTGGCACGTCGGAGTCGATTGTAGTCAAAATATACTGAATCCCAGAGAGACTAGATGCTGTTCGGACGTACTCAATAAACTCAATTTTCTTTCTATCGTCAAGTGTCTCCAACCCACCATCATGATATAAGAACCGCAAAAAATCCATTTTTGAATACGCCATTGCGACAGCGATATCAAAGCCTATACACAGCATTTTTCTGTAGCTATGCCCATCGCTCTCTCCAGTTATTCGTCCTAGACCATTTAAAAGACCAGCCGAATATTCCAAATTCCCTTCAGCATTTTGCTCAGTTATTAATACTCCGTCCTTATTTAATACTTCCGTTACAAAGTTCGCAAAATGCTCTTTTATCCCTTTATAGATTCCATCATTCGACCGGATGACCGAATCGCGATTCATCCTAATCTTCTCTACAACCTCATCTTTTTCTCGAATCAGCTTTCTACAATCAGCCTCCATACTTTTCACAGAAGAGTTCACTTCCAACCTTCGATTCAGCTCATAAATGTAGGACTTTTGTTCAGAAAGAAGATCTGACACTTCTTGATACTTTAAAAAAACATCTTGCGAGCGTAGATACCCCAATTTCTTTGAGCGTTCTTCACTAAGCTCAGAAATAGAGCTAGCCACTTCAACAAGTTCGCTTTCCAGCTCCCCTATTTGCTGAAAAATAAACCCTTGACGCTCAATAGTTATTTTACGATTAAACTCTACCAGTTCCCCAAATGTTCGCTTAAGCTGACCATCAAATATAACACCCGACTCCTCGAAAAGCTGAGACAAACTGTCCAACTCGATTTTAACATCGCTCGACGCCAAGGACTTATTGAGTTTCTTTAACCGTGCTGAAAGATAGTATCTTAAATTATTAAGATCACTTATCTGTGAATTTATACCATCCGCGAGTTCTTCAATATAAAGCACATCAATGCTATCAAAATTAAAATTCTCCAACTGCCATTCCAAATCAGAAACTTGGTTCTTTTTCACGCCAAGCAGGTTCAATATCGTTTCTTCTTGATCGCCTGCAGTCAAGCCTATAGCGGATTTTAGCTTAGCGATTTCCTCCCGCAGAGCCTCAACCTCGCTCTTTAGCAAGTAATTTCTCTTCAACGAATGCGAGTCAAATCCCAGAAGGTGTCCAACATATGGTTTCCAATAGACATGTTGTCCTCTATGCTTATCCAATTGAAAAACATCCGTGTAATCATCCTGACCTCTTAGACAGTAAGCGATAGCATCACGATAACTCCATGGATCAATAACCAAGAGATTAAGGTAGGAGTCAAGAACAAGGCGTGCTTTGTCGATTGCAAGATCACTATAATCCCAGAGCGCATCTTCTAAACCTCGAAAGCATTGTTTAGCTTTTGAGTGTTTCCTTAAAAAAATTCGAGTGTTTTTTGATACTCCGCGCTTTACAGTTAAAAACTCACCGGAGTTCAGCTTAAGCTCAATGTAAAATTCATATTTTTCAAACACAGGAAAAAATTCAAACAGGAAGAAAGTCTTGTGCCGCCCTTTCAACAAACAAAAATCAATAAGTTCTGCCAGTTTGCTTTTACCTAAATTATGGGCATCTGTCGATTTCAAGGTCTTATTAAAAACCCTACCAAGTATGACATTAAAACCATCATGGAAATCAACAGTAGAAAATTCGCTTTCGAAATTTGAATATATCCTAGAAATTTTCATGGTCCGACATACTCGATAAGATCATTCTTACGGTGATAATCAACCAACCCCAAAAGAAAAAGCAACTGCAAGCTCGGTTTAAATAAAATATTTGCCCTAGCATCGTAAGAATTAAGCTTTTCCAGCAAATCAGAATAGCTCTCAAATTTAGACTTCTTAATGGAGCCCAATAAAAAACCAGACACTGCCAGAACAGTGAGATCGGGATGAGAGTTCTTATTAGGCATTAGCAACATCATCATCTCCAATGTCGCAATGATAATACATATAATACATCATAGATCTGGTTAACTGTTTGTTCCCTTTTAGTTCAACATCCCGTTCCAACAGCAGTTCGATCAACTTCTCTAGCACAACATCAAAACTCTGACCAGGGATTCGAAGAGCGATAATTTTCGCAGCCAGTTCTTCTGATACGCCTAAGTATAGCCTCTGCAAATCATCGTTTTCAGGCATCGCGAGGAAGTCCTGGATGAGATACATGTCTTCAATTTTTCTTTTTATGAGCTTAGAATATTGATCAGAAAGACTATTTATCTCATTCTTTCTTTCAAAATCGGTTCTAAATATTCGGGTAGATATGTCGCGTTTAGTTATACCTCCTAAGCCATTACTAAGCCCTACTATAATACTAGCCAGGTCATCTGGCTCTATGTTCAAAGGCATCTCGAATGGGTTTAAACCGACAGCAGCTGGAATGTCGGGGTAGAATTTCAAATAATTTTCAAAACTCTCGATACCAACCAATCCAATATTCTGTTTGTCGAGGCCAGTCTCAAAAGAGATAAAGTTCTTGATGGCCTCATTCGCATTGCCTGGAAGCTTTCTATTTGAAAAAAGCAAATAATTACTTAAACCATCGTTATCGATCAGTCCCTTAATCTTTAAAATCTCACCATTGACAGCCGACGAGGCGACCCCAAAGAAGTCAGGGTCTGAAAATTTCTTATTGTATGCCAGCGTATGTTTTGCTTGAATCACAGTTAAACCGCTCCACGGCTTTGATCTGCTTGGAAACAATTCTGCTTCTCCGTGAAAACGGGAATCGCGCCCACCATCTGGCCCATCAGAAAATGTTTCAGTGCCCAAACCTAACAGCCGATAACAAACGTGAATTACCAGAGTCTCAAATTGCGTCGGGGATAATTCACTATACTGATATTTCATACCTGCATCCCTCTCAGATATTTTTATTTCATGGGTTACATAGAATATGAGGTTGAACACCATATTCCTTACAAGCACCAATGAAAGTATTGATCAGCCAGATCAACTGAATATAATGCGGCCGACACGTTCCTGTTTGCGCCAACTCATTAAATTGAGTTTCCAATACACTCTTTTTTAAAAATGGTGTTGCCAACACTATTTTTCTCACTGAGTTTTGATTGGATGTAATCGCGTTTAATGCGTTTTCAATATCTGTCCAATTTTTTCCGCCTCTGACTCTAGTGATTTGAGTGTTTTCGTAGAAACCTGCCCAATCACGATCATGTTTTTCTCTAAATTCAATAGTATCAGCGAATGTGCGTCCAATATTTTTTAGGCCTTGAGCAACCACTTCATGAAAGCTACTTGCACCGTAACTTTCACCTTTAACGAATTTTGAATGTATGAACGATATCGCCGGAGGATTAGCATTGGGTTCAAAGAAAATATGGTCAGCCCATTCGTCATTCATATCGTCGCATACAGTGACCCCGTCAGGCAGGCATACTAAATCTTCAACCTTCCGAAACAACGATAACTCAGGAAACTTATCGATACCTGGTGGATACCTTCTATCCTCATTCTTTTCCTTTTCACTACGAACTCCAGAAAAATCGTAGTTAGGATTAAAAATAGATAAGACCGCCGGCAAATTATTTAATAATTTCTTGTCTTCGAAACAGTCTCTTCCGAAGTAGGCATACTTCGGAGTATTAAACATGATCGAAAACGGCTTATGGGTATTGATATATTTCGTCAATGACATGCACTGTTCATTTTCAATATACAGCAAAATATTATCTGTGATTTTTGATTTGAATGAAGCCACCCGCTTTTGCAAAGTTACAGCGCCTGAAACTTCTTTCCCTTTAAAAACCATCGTCCCACCCGTCACAACCTTAGCCGGCGTTTTGAAACAATCGAATAGACGCTTCATTTGAAGCGAGGACATCGCCTCCTCACCTCCACCGCGTAAAACCTTTATTTCCGATGCGGAGTTTCCGGACCTGATTAGCTCATCTAATTCGTCAAGATTAATAAATAATGCGATAGGCTCGAAACCTTTTTGGACAATTTCCTCAAGCGTAATAGGGGAGGCAAAGCCATTAATGAACTCGCTTTTGTTTGCAAGATTTTTAATTTCCTGCACCGTGGCCATTACCCACCTTACGACTTCATTTAAATTAGATCGTTTATCTCTCAGGGTTACTCTAGACGCGTTAGGTGTCAAAGTAATCGTATCCCCTTGCACCTTTATTCTAAAACTTTGTGGTATAGAACGGCTTGATGAGTTTGACGAAAGTATTCCATTTAGCCGTCGGGCTTCATACGCTCGGCTTCTAATGACAGCATCCGAAATCGCCATGTTACTCATTGTAACTTTTTCATACTCCGGGTCGTTTCGCCCTTGGAAATTTGTAAATTTCTCATACTCGAACTCATCTAAGAACTCGGAAAACTTCTTCTCCAGCGAGGAAACATGCTTCTTTATTATAGCTACAGCTGAATCGTACTCTACGATTAAGGCAAACGCGTACTTCTCCTCACGAATATCGGTTTGATCCAAAAATGAGGGTTCACTAACAATTTTATAGGCGACTGCAGAACACAAAATAACTTCTTGATTAACAACCAGTTCTTCCTTGATAATTTTTATTAAGAACCCACCGATTTTCTCAGAAGAGATATCTTTAAATACTTCAGATATTTTCTTTTTGGTTATTTTTTTCTTAATTTTATAGAACTGTGCGCTTTTCCCAAGATAAACATTCGTGAATTCCATCTGCATACTTCCTTGTTAGTCGCAAGGGCACGATCATACCAAATGGCCTTGTGCCAGCCTAGAAATATCGAGCAGAAATAAGACAACGCTTCCAGCGCGAATCTGGAAGGCTGAAATTACATTATTTTAGGAAGCGTTATCCGGGCATTAAGATGTTAATTATTCTATAGGAGCAATCCCGATTCGATTCCACTGAAGGCCATAACTAGCTGATTTGTTTATAGTTACTGGTCGGGGTATGCCAAATTTTCCACCGACGTCTAAACCCGCAGGAAACCTGGCCTCGCCAAAAGCTACCGTTCGTCTGGTGCCGCACCATACAAAACGAAGCCCTCGCAGAAATGCGGGGGCTTTGTTGTTTCTAGCGGTAGAAGAGACTGCGCCTGAGCCCGACGCACTTCCTCCCAAACCACTCGCTCTAGCCATTCATCCCCAGCGTCGGGCGCGCATCGCAGCAACCAGATCAGCGGAGGCGAATCTCCCTCGATCGGCCTCGTCTACGGCCATTTCAATCTGTGCGGCCAAAGCCTTCTCATGCTCGGTACAGTCGCGAAGGATGTGATCGTCAACTCCGTCCATCCTAGGCAGGTCAGCAGGAGAGCTCGAAGGATGTTCCGGCAGGTTTAGAGTTATTTCGATCATGACTACCTCAATGATGAAGTTTCGGGCCAGCACGCCTTCGCGCTTGATTGCAGAACTGAGACGACATGAGCAAGCACTGCTTTCACGATTCACTATGATGAGTATCTTTCGACTGCACCATAAAATTACCTAAACCTCACCCGCCAGCATCGCGCCACGATTGCACCCTACCCAATCGCCCGCTACTCTCCAACTGTCGCTGCCAATTCAGCGACCGGGCCTGAGAACCCGGGTAAGATGCAGGCGCTACAGCGCCCGAATCACGTTTTGCGGCGTTTTTTTATGTCCGCAATCCGTGCAATGGCGGCTGTGCGTGGGAGACCTTCGGGTCTGCCGGGTTCCTGTATCTCCGGTTTCTCAGCCTGCGCACAGCTGCCACCCATTCGCCTGAGAACGAACGTGGTAGCTCTCAACTGATATGGGAGTCTATCGATGCACGCCATGGATCTGCTGCAGTCTCGCTTTATCACCTTGCCAGCCACCCGCCGCCAATTGGCGATCGGAGGTGCGCAATGACCAATCCCAAAGACCTCAAAACCCCAGGCCTAACCCCCTTCTCCTACCACTCCGACCGCCCCCTGTTCCGCGTCAACAGCGGCATCCCTATCGGCGAAGCCCTCTCCCATGCATCCGATCTTCTCCACATCGCCATGCGTCTGGCCGATGACGCGGCGATGGTTCGGGGTACGGATCGTTATGCCTGGGCGTCGTGTTATTTGCAGGAGATGAGCAAAGCCGTCATCGACGACGTGGTGAAGGTGCTGGAGGCGCCGGGGAGTAATCCTGCTTAAAGGGTAGTGATGCGATGCTGCTCCTTGTGCGGGGGCAGCATTGGGTTTCGTCTGTAGCAAAGAGGGGCCGCTTCGCAGCCCAGCGGGAGCAAGCTCCCTCGCCACGGGTTAATGGAGCATTCATCTATTTATTTTCCCCGCCGATAGCCTCAATCAAGAGCATGCCTTTCCAAGGCTCGGCGAGCGCTCATCTACACTTGCCCAAATCCCCCGCTCCAGGAGCAACAAGCGATGAAAATCCGCACCAAGGTTGTAGGTTCGGGGTTGGTCAGCCTGTTTTTTGCGCTGTTGCTGGGCGGTATCGGGCTGTGGGGTTACCACGCCATGACCGATGCTCTGGCGCAGAACGAGACCAGTATTTCGGCGATGCGCAAGCACATGGAGGCGGACATGATGCACGACGCCATTCGTGGCGATGTGTTGGCTGCCTTGCTGGTTGCACCGGGAGATGCCGAGGGCGCGAAGGAAGTCACCGAGGCGTTCGACGAGCATTCGCAGCGGATGCGCAAGGTTATCGCGGAGAACGCCGAGGCTCGGTTGCCGGGTACGATTTCACAAACCATTGCCGAGCTGAAGCCTCAGGCCGAGGCGTATATCGCCTCGGCGAAGCAAGTGATTGGCAAGGCATTGAGCGGGGCTCAGGATGGCCGGGCGTTGCGTACCGAATTTGATAAAGCGTTTTCGGCGCTGGAAGAGCGTAACGAAGCGGTCAGTGAATTGATCGAGAGCCAGGCGCAGGTTTCTCGCGAACATCAGGACCACAGCATCCATACCTCGGAACGCTGGTTGATCATCACGTTGCTGGCCACCTGCGTGGCGCTTGCATTGCTGTCGTGGAGCCTGCTCAAGGCAGTGCTCACGCCGCTGAACAAGATCATTCTCAATACCCAGGCGATTTCTCAAGGCGATTTGCAGCGCTCGATGGGCCCTCATGGCGATGATGAGCTGGGCCAGTTACAGGCGGTGATCGAACAGATGCAGGCCAACTTGCGGCAGATGATCGCGACGATCCGTAGCCAGAGCGACGAGTTGCATGGCACGTCCCGCAATCTGGGCGATACGGCGCGGCAGATTGTGTCCAGCGCCGACCAGCAAGCCCAGAGCGCTACCAGCATGGCGGCGAGCATGGAGCAGATGATGGCGAACATCAGCCAGATCCATCAGCACGCCGACAGCGCGCGGACGATTTCGGCGCAGTCCGAACAACTGGCGAGCAGCGGTGGGCAGGTGATTCTGGGTGTAGTGGAAGGCATGAACCGGATCGCCGAGGTGGTCAACCAGTCTTCCAGCAAGATCACCGCCCTGGATGCGTCGTCCGAGGATATCCATTCGATCATCCAGGTGATCAAGAGCATCGCCGAACAGACCAATCTGCTGGCCCTCAACGCCGCCATCGAGGCCGCCCGTGCTGGCGAGGCGGGCCGCGGTTTTGCGGTGGTGGCCGATGAGGTGCGCAACCTGGCGGCGCGCACCACTCAGTCCACCCAGGAGATCACCGCGATGATCGAGCGCATCCAGTCCAGCGCCCGGGATGCGGTGGCGAACATGCAGGCCTGCGTCAGCCGCGTGGACGAAGGCGTCAACCTGGCCCAGCAGGCCGGCGTGTCGATCAGCGAAATCCGCACGGGCGCACGGCATGCCGCTGAAGTGGTGGAGGAAATCTCCCAGACCATTGCCGAACAATCAAAAGCCAGTGACGAAATGGCCCAGCGGGTAGAAGCAATAGCCGAGCAGTCTCGGGAAAACACCCGCTCGATTCACGATCTGACAAAAACGGCTGACCATCTGAACGACGCCGCGGGCTCGATGCAGGCTTCGGTGCAACAGTTCAAGATTTGATCAACCACGCCCGCCTGTACGTGGGGTAAAGGAGCTTGCCCGCTGGCCGCACGGCAGCTCCTTCACACTTGGCTGACCTCAAACACGAACGAAATCTCCCGTTTCTGGGCACTCCACACGTAACGAATATGCTTGCCCTGCACCGGAATCGACACCGCCGGCGGGCGAAACGCGGCCACGCATTCGTGGCCGGGCAAGCGGACGCTGTTGTACAGCAACCCCCACGACAAGGTTTCACGCAGCTCCCGGGCAAATACCTGGGACGGGCCGTACGCGTCAGGGTCCGGGTTATGCAGATGGGGATAATCGTGGCGGATGTCGTGCAGGGGTTTGACGATCTTGTTGACGTAGGTGCGCATGGTCAACTCCAGGTCCGGCTCGTTGGTCGCGCCAAGGAAGCGTGCCTGGTGGTAGCAGGTCTCGGCAATCGCGGCTTCCTGGCTGCTGGCAGCGTAGTAGACGCCGAACGTGCCGTCGCTGAAGCGGCTGCGCTTGCCGATGTGAGTGAATGCCGCCATCACCGGCGAGGAGCCCGGGCCGGAAACCCGGTCTTCGGGGCGTACCCGGGACAGCACACCGGCCTCTTCCATGAGCCGGTCATTGGTCAGCGCTTCGAGGGCGTAGGCGGTGGGCAGGTCTTCGGGGTCAAGCACGTCTTCGAACAGCGTGATCGGCGGAAAGCTGCTGTTGACGATCCGATAGGCCCGTTTCCATTGCGGGTCCGCCAGTGGTGGCGTCATCAGCCGCGCACTCCGTCGAGGTATCGCCGCACATCGGCGATGTCCACCACTCGCCCGGTCAGCATGTAGGAAAGCGCCGACTGGCCGTTGAATGGCGCCGCGTTATTGGGGCTGCTGACCCATTGATACACGCGGTCCCGGCTGTTGCTGAAGATGATGCTCAGGGCTTTATGAATACCCATGAGGTAGGAGATTCGCTCGAGGGTATCGCGCGGCAGTCTTACGTTGTCGGGTAATTGTTTGTACTTGTAGAAAGTCGTGTTCCCTACCTTGCCCAACAGCGTGCGCTGCTGCTCGACGCTGCAGCCCCACAACTCCATGAGATTGAAGAAGAACTTCAACGCGATTCGACCCGCGTCCGGGGAATCCAATTGTTGCTGTGCGTTGAGCGTGATGGAGGAAGTCGCCATGAGGTTTGGGCTCCTGTATTACGGACTGTTGCGTAAAGACTAATACATAAACGGATAAAAATTAAGTTTTAATTCGCAAGCGAATAGATTGAGGACCAGGAAGTCTGGATTTACCCGCAGATGTTTCGGCCTATACACAGCACCAGCAAAAAATCAGAATCGCGCATAAGCTCCAATCATCGCCTGCCGGAGCTTTTCGCCACAAAACCGCGACAACCGTGGCAAGGTGCTTGATGATAGCCAGCATCGCACCGGCAGACCCTGGCCAGGTGCCAAATAATAGCGAGCCCACTTAAGCAGAGGGCATTACCCCATGGATAGCAGAACCTTACGCAACCTCATGCGCATCGTGCAGACCGGCTCGTTGTCGGCTGCGGCGGAGCAGTCGTGCCTGACGGTGCAGGCATTGGCGGCACAATTGAACAAGGTCGAAGAACAATTCGGGTTTCGGTTGTTCCGCCGCTCGAACAAAGGCCTCGCATTGACCAGCCAGGGCTCGGAACTGACGCCCTTCATGGATCAGGTCCTGGCGGCCGCCCGGCAGCTGGAGGAAAAAGTCGCGGCGCTCAAGACGCCCAGGCGACGTACCCTCAAGGTAGCGCTCAACACGACGCTGCCGGCGGAATTCAATCGACGGATGATCGAACGCCTGATCGCCGTTTTCCCCCAGTATCAGCTGGAGTTCAGCTACGCCGAATCGATGGAGAACCTGAGCAAGCTCAAGAACGAGCATTTTGACCTGGCGATCCTGGTCGGACAGCCGAGCGGATTTACCAGCATCGCGATGCCGGATGTCCAGGTACGCGTGGTCGGCGCCCATTGTGGCGAGGAAGATGATTCCCTTGGCCTGCTGGGTGACCGGTTCCAGGTGCGTCCGGCAGAGGAATGTCCTTATTCGCGCAGTTTCCTGCGCTTCCTCGACGCCGGTCTCGGTGAATACGGGCCAAGCCAGCGAATGGTCTATTCCTGCAGCGAAACCCTGACGCTGTCGTTGATTACCCAGCTCGACGGTTTGGGCCTTGTCTCCCGGGACGCGGCGCTGCGCAACGGCCTGGCTATCTTCCCGGATTTCGAGGACTTCCTGGAAGTACGCCTGGCGGTAAACAACCCTGAGCTTTCTGACCAGGCGCTGCATGATGTGGTAGACCTGACGCTACAGGAACGAACCGAGCGCGATATACG
This sequence comes from Pseudomonas sp. R3-56, assembly GCF_051132075.1. Lineage (NCBI taxonomy): Bacteria > Pseudomonadati > Pseudomonadota > Gammaproteobacteria > Pseudomonadales > Pseudomonadaceae > Pseudomonas > Pseudomonas sp. R3-56. Next base: position 5,818,837 of record NZ_CP071657.1, read on the forward strand.
CCGCCGTGCCCACCGCCACACTGAGAAACAGGTTGCGGCTGAAATACGCACATAGCAGGGTCGGAATCGCGGCGTAGAACTCTGGACGGTCGAGCTGTATCTGCTGGTCCTTGATCAACAACGGCGTCAGGGTGATCGCAGCGACGATCGCCACCGGCAGGTATTCCAGTGCACGGGCAACGAAGGGTGGCCAGTTTTCGGTGTTGACCTGCAGCGGCAAGGCCCGGGGCAGGAAGGTCACGGCCATCATCAGGACCACAACCAGGATCAGGAACGTTTGGTCAGGCATACGCCCACCCCGCAGCCAAAAAACGTGGCAATGAATACGTTGAACGGCGAGCTGCCCAGCAGGCTCAGCGCGCCCATGCAGGCCACGGCCGCCAGCGCCGCGATCAGTTTGTTACGCGTATTGCACAATGAAACCAGCACGTAGAGCATCATCGCGGTCAGGGCGTAATCGAGCTGATACTTGATCAGGTGCGCGGCGTATTGCGCACAGACAGCACCCAGCAAACCGCCCAGCACCCAGGACGTGTGGCAGAAGAGGTTGAAACCGATCAGGTAGCGCACGCTTACCGGCGCCCCGCTGCCGAGCTTGACGCTGTGGAAAGCGAACGACTCATCGGTGAGCCCCGACGCGTAGCACCAGCGCTCGAAGCGGCTAAGCCCCAGTGCTCGCAAAGCCTTGGCCATATAGACAGACATCAGCATGTGACGGGCATTGATCAGGAATGTCGTCAGCACGATGGTGGTCAAGGAGGCCCCGCTGGAAATCAATGCCAGCGCGGCGAATTGTGAAGCTCCCGCGTACACGAACAGGCACATCGCAACTGGCAGCCACAAAGGCAAGCCGGCGTTGACCGCCATCAGACCGAACACAAACGAAACCGTGAAATAACCCGCTACCACCGGACTGGCTTCAGCAAAGGTTCGCGAGGCTTGTGGTTCGACCGCCAGCGGCTGGCTGGAAGTCTTGTTCATAAATCCCTCTCGAAAGTGATTTCACCCCGGGGTTCGCAGAACCCTTGGGCCGCCCAGAAACGCTTGCCGGCCAGATTGGCTTCGTCGACGAACAGAAACATGCGCAGCACGCCAACCCGCTTCATGTCGGCCGATGCCGCCTCTACCAGCCGCTGGCCCAGGCCTTGAGTGCGATGCCTTGGGCTGACGGCCAGGTGATTGATGGTGCCGCGAGTGCCAAGCATACCGCCGATGACCGCGCCGACGACGTCACCCGTCGCATCGAAGGCCAGGTAGGCTGTGGTGGTTTCCTGCAGCAACACCCCACGCAGGAACCGGGCATCCTGCCATTCGCAGAATGACACTTCGGCAAAACCGCGAAAAAACTGCTCCAGTCGTTCGGCGTCCCTGACCATGGCCCGGCGCAGCAGGACCTGCTGCGCCGACTCATCCATGGGTTCGAGCTGTTCAGCGAACAATGTCGAAAGCGGTCCCGGGCCGCGAAAAGGAAATCGCCAGAATCTGCCTGAAGGCCATTTCATGGCTATGGGTGTTGCGGGCAGGGGTCACGTAATGGCGCATGTCGCGATCAAGGAAGAACGTCGTGTCGAGGATGTCCTCGTAGGTGGTCGCCGCCAGTTGCTCTTCCTGGGGACTGTAGAGACGGCTTTCAGCGCCCGCCACATTGTTGCGGCCCCAGAAGTGCACGCCGCTGAACGGATACCCATCGCAATGGATGCCCTCGGGGGTGATTTCCAATTGCTTGCCCGGCTTGATCTCGATGCGGATCTGGTGGATCTGGCACTGCCAGATCTCATCGTGCAATTCCTGCGGGAGGACGTTCTTGTACACCTCGAAGTCCGTATCGATCAGGCTGCGCATGACCGGCGAATTGATCACTTCGTTGGAGAAATCCTGGAAGTGCCGCTCCAGTCCGCCGACATAGCTGTTGTTGGCCTTGGACTGGACATAGGCCCGGTGCTCGAGTTGCTTGAGCTCACGGGTTGCTGGGTTGTATTCGAAATCGCTATAGCGACGGAAACGCATGCCGGACTCGGCCTGACCGTAATAGCTGTCGGGCTCCATGTTTTCCCAGCTTTTGGTCAGCCGGACAAAGTCGCCGAAATGACCGTAGAGATTGAAGTCACCACCGCGGACGTTGACGTATTTGTCACGCCTTAGCGCTTCGCCCACTTCCCTGTTCAGAACGATCATTTTTCTCAGGTCTCCACTGCAATGAGCGGACTAATCTATTAGGTGCAGGATTTCCGTCCATGAGAAAGTATTTGAGGCATTTCAAGCCGCGCTTGAAACGGTGCAAAAAATTTCATTAGTGCGACTTTTTGCCATGAAGATCACCCTCAAGAGGACCTTTTTAAAGCGAGCGCTGGTGAAAACATTGCCGCTGCCCTGAATGCGCAAAAACCGACGCAGCACAACGCAATCCGTTAGGCATTTTTCTGTGAAAAACCCTGCCCAGCCCGCCTGAAGCATTCCTGGAAATCTCTGGAGCCGCCGGCTTGCGGGCGTTCCCAATTACCTGGCTCATTCCTTGATAGACGTGCGGCTCCGGGACAAATCCTGGTTCCGACACCACCTTTCGGCAAGGAGAGCCTCATGGCGCCATCGGCGTTCACGCCCCTCGACCCCAGGACATGGCTGGCGCAACAGCCGTTGCAGGAAAACGAACACCTGTACCTGATCATCAGCGCGGCGAGCGAAGCCGATGCGCTGCAAGCCCTTCGCACTTCAGTTCTCGCTCATCCATTGCTGCCCATCTGGAGCGACACCCCCTACGCCGCCTGGCAAGCGGTGATGCCCTATGTCACCCAGCTCGAACCCGACTCGGCGTTCCTGCCATGGATCGCTGAAAACGAGACCCTCGATTGGGGCTGGCTGGCCGTGTCCCACTGCGAACCCGGCGAGGTACTGGCGCATCTGCGCAGCTTGACGCAAGTGCGGATGCCGGACGGGAACCCGGTGTTTTTTCGGTTCTGGGACGGACGATTCATTTATCCGCTGCTTGAAAAGCTCGGCGCGGCGGCCGGGCAGGTGTTGCCGACGTTCGATCGATACCTGATAAACGGCAAGGCCTTGGAGATCGGTTCAAGAAAAGTTCCGGCTGTCAAGGACTGGCCATGGTGGGACATTCCGCAGGAGGTGCTCGACATGTTGCCGGACGAGAACGGGTCCATGCACGTCGGCCTTCTGCTGCAATGGCTGGAAGAAGAGCATCCAGGTGTTCACGCCGCTTGGTCAGAAAACAATCTGAAGCAGAAAATTTCCCGTTTCGTCAGCCGGGTGGATGCTTCGCAAAACCTGCGCGATGCGCTGCTCGAGGACCTTATCCTGGAACAAGGCTGATGCTGTCAAAAAGGGTATGGGAAGAAACGCCGTCCTCTCGCCAGGAGACAACGGCATTCTTCGTCAGGCGAAGCGCGTCCCGAACCCGGTCGAGACGCGTTTCAAACAGTGTGAATCATCAAAAAACGTTAATCGGATAATCCACAAACACCCGCAGCTCATTACCGCTGACGTTGTACTCACTGGATTTCTGCGACACGCGCAGGACCGAACTGCGCAACCGTACGCTCAGGTCCTTGGCCGGGCCGCTCTGGACCACGTATTTGAACTGGTTGAAGATCTCGCGCTCGGTGCCGCCTTCACTGGTGGAGGTGGTGATGTTGTCGCCCCGCACATAGGCCACGTTGTAGGTCAGGCCCGGTACACCGAAGGTGGTGAAGTCCAGGCCGTAGCCCAGCTGCCAACTGCGTTCGTCTTCGGCGTTGAAGTCGGACCAGTAGGAGTTAGCCAGATAGATGGTGTTACCACCGTCGCCGACACGATTCTGATCACGTTGATAGCCGCCGTAGGCGTAGCCCAGGTTGCTGTCGCCGGTGCTGCGCTGGTGGGCGAGCGTGAAGCTGTGCGGGCCGGTGGCGAAAGTTGCCGCCAGGCTCCAGATTTTGTTGTCGTCACCAGTGACGCCGTTTTCGCGAACATAGCTGTCGTCCAGCTTGGTGCGATAGCCGTTGAAGTCCAAGGTGAGGGATTGGTCCTTGGCCAACGGGAACACGTAATTGGCGTTCACGTATTGCTTCTTCAATACGTCCTCGACATCCGATGCGTAGAGCGAAGCCTTGAATTGCTCGGTGAACTGGTAGCTGCCGCCGAGTACGTTGATCGATTTCAAGCCACCGCTGTCACGGCCTTCAGCGCTTTTACGGGACTCGGCGGTGAAGCGGCCGGCGTTCAATTCGAGCCCTTTGATCTCCTTGGAGGTGATCAGCGTGCCGGTGTAGCTTTCTGGCAGCAGGCGCGAATTGTCGTAGTTCAACACCGGCAGGGCGGGCATCTGGTCGCCGTAGGCCAGCACTGTGTTGGAGACACGGAATTTCACCGCGGCGCCGAATTTGGAGAGATCATCGGCCGCGTTGCCGCTGTCGCCTTTCTTGAAGAAATCGATGCCTTGGGCACCGGTGCGCCCCTTGCCGCCGTCCAGACGCAGCGCATACAAGCCGAACGCATCCACGCCTACGCCCACGGTGCCTTGGGTGAAGCCGGACGAGAATGTACCGATGGCGGCCTGGCCCCATTCGGCCTTGTCCTTGTTGCCGTCCTTGTAGTCGCGGTTGATGTAGGCGTTGCGCAACAGGACTTTCAGGCTGCTGTCTTCGACGAACCCCTTGGACTCGGACTGATCGCTGGCCATGGCGTGTGTTGTGCTCAAAATCCCCAGTGCTAGCAAAGTAAAGCGTTTGTTCAACATGATTATTTTCCTTGTACGGGTTGATACGCACCGTAACCGGCAACCGAAATGGCGCTTTTTTGCGCTCTTTTTCGGACTCTTGCTCCTGGAAATAATAAAAAGGCCCGGCCACGGATCGATCGTGTCGGGCCTTTTTATTATTTAAGAGTCATGGCTGTTGGCCACAGGCGTGGGGCGAATCCTAGTCGCGCCCCGAAGTCCGTGTCAATTTCGTGAATCTTCGGTAATCAGGCGAAAAAGCACGCCCATAAAAAAAGCGCCAGCCTTTCGGCCAGCGCTTTTTATCAATCCTTCGAATTCTATCCCTGCATGACATCCCACAACGCTTCCAGCTCCGCCTCGCTGAACAGGCCAACGGGGTAGCGCTCGATGATCATCCGGCGCGGATCAGGTTCTCTGATCTGACGCGTGCCATTGGACTTCAACCACTGCGCCAACGCTTGAAGCGACTCACCATTTACGGCCAAGGGATGGCATGTGCGCTCGCTTATCATATTCATTCCAGCGCCCTCTCCTGGTTGATGAGCGGCCAATTTATCCAAGGTTTATGACAAAACAACGCAGCTCCACTCCCCAGAACTGCACGGATGTCGATACAAGAGCTATGCCAAGGTAAACGGCTCGCCGACGAACCGCGCACAAAAAAGCCCGCGCCCCAATGGGGGCGCGGGCTTGCCAGGATGGATCCAAAAGCACCGGTGTAGAGCCGCTGCGATTGACGTCACCGGGCTGTTACGTCCCCACTCATTTTGTGTGCGCGGCAGGTTGCTGTTGGGTAAGACAATGGATATTTCCGCCCCCCAGTAACAGCTCTCGCCCAGGCACCATGATGACTTCGTGCTGGGGAAACAGGTCCTGCAGGATTTGCCTGGCCGTGCTGTCCAGTGGATCGTCGAAACTCGGGGCGATGATGCCGCCATTGACGATCAGGAAGTTCACATAAGAGCCGGCCAGACGCTCGCCAGGTTTGCGCTCCTGTGAGCCGTGCACCACGTCCACGCCGGCGCATTCTTCTTCGGTGGCATACAGCGGCCCGGGAATCGGCATTTTATGCACCGTGAACGAGCGGCCCTTGGCGTCGGTGCTGTTTTGCAGCACATCCATCGCCGCGTGGCAGCGGGCGTAGTTCGGGTCCTGCGGGTCGTCGGTCCAGGCCAGCAGCACTTCACCAGGGCGCACGTAGCAGCAGAAGTTATCCACGTGGCCGTCGGTTTCGTCATTGAACAGGCCATCGGGCAGCCAGATGATCTTGTCCACCGCCAATTGGGCACTGAGCACCGCCTCGATTTCCTGGCGGTTCAGGTGCGGGTTGCGATTGTGGTTGAGCAGGCATTCCTCGGTGGTGATCAACGTGCCTTCGCCATCGACATGGATCGAACCACCTTCGAGGACGAAGCCCTCGGTGCGGTAGCGCGGGCTGCGCTCGATTTCGAGAATCTTGCCGGCCACCAGCGAGTCCCGATTCCATGGGGAATACAGCCCACCCTCGAAGCCGCCCCAGGAATTGAAGTCCCAATCGACACCGCGCACTTCGCCGTTGTCATTGATCACGAACGTCGGGCCTGTGTCCCGGACCCAGGCGTCGTCGCTGGACATCTCCACCAGGCGAATATTCGGCACATCGAGCCGCGCCCGAGCGTTTTCGTATTGGGCGGCGGATACCGCCACGGTGACCGGCTCGAAACGGGCGATGGCCTTGGCAACCGCCACATGAGCGGCCTGCGCGGGCTTGCCGCCCAGGCGCCAGTTATCCGGGCGCTCGGGCCAGATCATCCAGACCTGAGTCTGGGGCGCCCACTCGGCAGGCATGTAAAAACCGTCCGCGCGCGGAGTGCTGTGCAAAGTTGTCATGATTCAGGACTCCAGTGAGCCGTCGAGGGTTTTGATCACGCCGTACAGGTTCGGGCGTCGATCACGGAAAGTGCCCCAGGCACTGCGAATGTGTTCCAGTTCGTCGAGGTCGAAGCTGTGTACCAGCACGCCTTCTTCGGTCTCGTTCAATTCCTGGACTTTTTCACCGAACTGATTGGCGATGAACGAGGAGCCGTAGAACGTGATGTCATAGCCATCCTGCTCTTCGTTGCCGATGCGATTGCTGGCGACCAGCGGCATCAGGTTGGCGCCGGCATGGCCCTGTTGTACACGCTGCCAATGATCGCGCGATGAAATGGTCTTGTCGTGCGGTTCGCTGCCGATGGCGGTCGGGTAAAACAGAATTTCCGCACCTTGCAACGCCATGCTGCGGGCGCACTCCGGAAACCATTGGTCCCAGCAGATGCCTACGCCGATTTTCGCATAGCGGGTATTCCACACCTTGAAGCCGGTATCGCCAGGGTTGAAATAATACTTCTCATGGTAGCCAGGACCGTCCGGGATGTGGCTCTTGCGGTAGATGCCCAGGTTGCGACCGTCGGCGTCGATGATCGCAATGCTGTTGAAACGCGCACGCCCGGCCCGTTCAAAAAAACTGATCGGCAGCACGACCTGCAGTTCTTCGGCGATTTTCTGGAAGTGCTTGATGGCGACGTTCTCGTCAACCGGAGTCGCCAACTGCAAATAATCCGGGTTCGGCTTCTGGCAGAAGTACGGCGTCTCGAACAACTCCTGGATAAGGATGACTTGCGCGCCTTGGGCAGCGGCCTGGCGGACCAGCTTTTCGGCGGTCTCGATGTTCGCTTCGAGATCCCAGGAACAGGCCATTTGCGTGGCGGCTACGGTAACGATACGACTCATGAATCATCTCCCAGGCGATGGACAGTAACGCCTTTATAGCCGATAAAAATCGGCTTTCAAAGCGTAAAAAACCATGAACATAAGAAACCCTCATAAAAATACCGACAAAAATCGAATTAACACCCAATAAACCTGTGGGAGCGAGCCTGCTCGCGAAGAGGGGGAACATTCAACATTGACGTTGACTGATCCACCGCTTTCGCGAGCAGGCTCGCTCCCACAGGAAAAACAGCGTGCTGTGCCGGATAGACTACAACCCCTCCTCCAGGGCTCTTGCCAGCATGTCGACGAAGAAGTCCACGCTCTGGCGACTGGTGACCATCGGTGGCTTGATCTTGAGGATGTTCAGGTAATCACCAGTCGGCTGCATGAAGATGCCCAACTCCCGCAGGCGATTGCACAGCGCGGTGGTTTCCTCGGTGGCCGGTTCGAGGGTGTCGCGATTGCGGATCAGCTCCACGCCCAGGTAGAACCCGGAGCCATGCACCGCTCCGACCAATGGATACTGGTCGATCAGCGCTTCCAGGCGGGCCTTGAAATGTCCGCCAACGACCCGGGCGTTTTCCCACAGGTTTTCTTCCTCCATGACGTCCAGCACTGCCATGCCGATCTGGCAACTGACCGGGCTGCCGCCGGCGGAAGAGAAAAAATATCCCTCGGCTTCCAGCGCCTCGGCGATTTCCCGGCGGGTGATGACGGCTCCCAGCGGCTGGCCGTTGCCCATGCCCTTGGCCATGGTGATGATGTCCGGCACCACGCCTTGCTCCTCGAAGCCCCAGAAAAACTCGCCCATGCGCCCGTAGCCGACTTGCACCTCGTCGGCGATACAGACACCACCGCGCTCGCGCACCAAGGCGTAGACCTGTTTCAGGTACCCCGGTGGCAGCGCGATGCCGCCGGCATTGCCATATACCGGCTCGCAGATGAAGCCGGCGAGCTGACGTTTCTGTTCGGCGATTTTTGCCAGGTTGTGCTCGACGCTGCGCACGTAGTCCGGCGCACTGTCGATACCGCGGAATTCACCACGATAGGTGTTCGGCGCCGTCACCGGGTGCACCCAGTCCGGACGGCTGCTGAGGGCCTGGGGATTGTCGGCAATGGACGTCGAGACCGCATCGGCCGCCACCGACCAGCCGTGATAGGCCTCCAGCACGCTGAGCATGTCGCGCCCGCCGCTGTAGGCCCAGGCCAGGCGGATCGCCAGGTCGTTGGCTTCGGTGCCGCTGTTGACCAGGAACACCCGGTCCATGTTCGACGGCGCCAGTGCCAGCAGGCGTTCGGAAAACTCGGCGATCGCCGCGTAGTGAAAACGCGAGTTGGTATTAAGCAGCGACCACTGCCTGGCCGCGACCGCCGCCATGCGCGGATGGCCATGGCCCAGCACCGCGACATTGTTGAGCATGTCGAGGTACGAGCGGCCCTGCATGTCGATCAGGTGGTTGCGCCAGCCGCGCTCGATGCGCGGCGGGTCGACGTAGTAGTGCTTCTGCGAACGGGCAAAACTGGCATCGCGACGGGCCAGCAGCGCCTGCGGATCGATTTCCGGCTCGGCATCGCAAGCCAGCCCCAACAGCACCGCGGGTGATGGGCAGAGCGCTTGCCAGGCCTGCGCCCGGGACGGTGTGCAGAACAATGGCGGGGCCAGATGCGCGCCCCGGCACAGCTGAACCAGCAATGGCCCAGCCACCTCGCCCACTACCTGACCCTTTGCCAGCGCGGCCTCGGGCTGCAGCGACGAGGAAACGCCCCACAAACGCACGCTCAGTTGCGGGCCATCGAGCCGCAGCAAGCCGTCAGCATCCCTGTGCAACACCCCGGCGAAGGGCGATTCCAGCGGCGTACCGTGAGGAATGTGCAGTTCCACATGGAGCGGATAAGTATCGGGCTCTTCGGCACTGTCCGCACGGGTGCGGGACAACCGATACTGCCCGTAACGGCTGGCCGCCAATCCATGCACGGCGGCGGCTTCGCTCAGCAGGCGCTGATCGATCCCCGGCTGCTCCCAATTGCCCGCCTCGAAATGCGGGCTGAGCACACCCAGGTCGATCAGGGCGAAATCACGCCCCACCAAAGTCGGCAACAGCGGTGCGAAACCCTCGTTGGCAAGGGGCGGCAGGCTATGGCCCACGGCGGCAAGGATCGCCGCTTCCATCAACTCAAGCGGCACGGAATGGGCGACGTTGAAGATTTCCCATTCATGCCTGAGGTTGTCGCGAGCATATTGGTTATCCGGGTCGACAGCGACCTGTTGCTCTCCGCTAAGTACCAGCACAGCGGCGCGGGCCACGATCAACGGCCAAAGCGCCTGGAGCTCTTCACGCTGCAACGGATTGACCGCGTGATAGGCCTTGATCGCCGGCAGGATGAAAAACGGATCTGCATCGGCATGATGCAACAGCGCCGCGCAGGTGACCGACAGATCGGTGACACGCCAGGTGCGGATCAGGTCGCCAAAATCGATGACGCCCTGCAGTTGCCATTGGCGCTGCGCATCGCGTTGCCAGACCACGTTGTCATCGGTGATGTCCATGTGGATCGCCTGCATCGGCAGGCTGGCCTTGAGCGGCTGCAAGCGCCGTTCGGCCTGCTGTGCGACGTCGGCGATCAACTGACGCCGTTGGTCATCGTCGATGACAGGCAACAGGTGTTCAATCAAGGCTGGCGCGTGGCGCGCGTCCCATTGCAGGGTTCGCTCCAGACCCGGATGATCGAACGTGGCCAGGGCCAGATCCATGTCGGCGCACAGGCGGCCCAGCCCAGTCACCAGATCAGGCGTGAGGTGTTTGAGTTGGGTGAGGGACTGGCCGTCGATGTATTCGAGCAGGCGCATGTGTATCGCTTGGCCGTCGACTTCTAGCGTCAGCAGGTCCTGGCCATTGGCGGCCTCGATAACCCGCGGCACCTTCACCGCGCCGTGCCCGGCCAACTGCTTGAGCGCGGCATGTTGGGCCTGGAGCTCCTGGACGGCGTAGTCGCCATGGCAGATTTTCAGCACGAACCGCCCGCGTTCGCTGTCGACGCGGTAGTTGAGGTCCTGATGACTGCCAAGGGGTCGCAGGTCACCGCTGAGTCCGTAATTCGAGCGCAGCAGTACCAGTGCCTGTTCGGCGCTGATCTGTGGGCTTGGCAAACTGGCACGGTGAACCAACGTGGCGAGTGGCATACAACGACCCCTGGGGTGGTTTTGTTTGGATGCCTATCTCGCCACTGAGTCGTTGGATAAGCAACCCCCTCTTTGACTCGGGGCTCGCGCCGCTCGCTGCTTTGGGCAAGAATGGGCATCCTTGCTTCTGCCATCCCATGGAGACACCCAATGAATGTAATCGCCACCGACCTGCCCGGTGTCCTGATCATCGAACCCAAGGTATTTGGTGACGAGCGCGGTTTTTTTTATGAAAGCTTCAACGCCAAGGCATTCAAGGACGCGACCGGCATCGACACTCAATTCGTGCAGGACAATCATTCCCGCTCGCAGAAAGGCGTGTTGCGTGGCCTGCATTATCAATTGCAGAACACCCAGGGCAAACTCGTGCGCGTCACCGCCGGTGAAGTGCTCGATGTGGCCGTGGACATCCGCCGCAGTTCGCCGAATTTCGGCAAATGGGTTGCGGTACGCCTCAGCGCCGACAATCACCGTCAACTCTGGGTGCCACCAGGCTTCGCCCACGGCTTTGTGGTCCTGAGTGAATTCGCGGAATTCCTCTACAAGACCACCAACTACTACGACCCGACATCCGAACGCAGCCTGCTGTGGAACGACCCTGCGCTAGACATCGACTGGCAGTTGGGGGATATCCAGCCGCAACTGTCCGGCAAGGACCTGGCGGCTTCGACCCTGGAGCATGCGGACGTCTTCGCCTGATCGAAGACGCTGGCGTGCGTCCTAGGCATAATGCGCCTGTCCCCACAGGCGCATCATGCTCATGAACTCCACTCTCCCCCGCAGACCTCGTTGGCGCAGCCTGGCACTGCTGGCCCTGTGCCTGGCGCCGTTGCTGTGGCCGCTGGAGCACCTGGCGGAGCGTTACTACCGCAGCGAGCTGGCCGGGCAGAATCGCCAGACGCTCGATCTCTACGTCGCCAACCTGTTGGGCACCCTGCACCGCTATGAAGTGCTGCCGCAGATTCTTGGCGAGCTGCCGCCCCTGCGCGCAGTCCTGTCTGCGCCGGATGATGGCGTTACCCAGGGCAATGCCAATCGATTGCTGAAGAACATCAGCGCCCAGACTGGCGCTGAAGTCATGTACTTGATGGACGCCACTGGCAAGACCCTGGCGGCATCGAACTGGGACAAGCACGACAGTTTCGTCGGGCGCAATTTTGCTTTCCGCCCTTACTACATCGAAGCCATGGCCGGGCGTCTTGGACGCTTCTTCGGCCTGGGCACCACGTCGGGCAAGCGCGGTTACTTCTTTGCCGCCGCCGTACGTGATCGCGAAAAAGTCATTGGCGTACTGGTGGTCAAGGTCGACCTGGACCACACCGAAAGCCTGTGGGGCAAGACCCCTGAGCAATTGCTGGTGACCGACCATAATGGCGTGGTCATTCTGACTTCACGCCAGGAATGGCGGTTTCGCGCAACCCGCCCTTTGAGCACCGAAGAGAGCAAGGCAATCAGCGCGGTCCAACCCTACCCGACCCGCGATCCGAAGCCGCTTCATCTGGACGCCAATGCCTGGCTGACCCAGACCCAGGTCATCGAAGAGACTGGCTGGAACGTGAGCATCCTGGCCCCGCGAACGCTGATCGATCGTCCGGTGCGCACGGTGGTGGTCATTGGTGGCTCGGCGTTGCTGGTCTTGATGTTGCTGCTCGGGTTGATGATGCAGCGCCGGCGCCATTACCTGGAACGGATCGCCTTCGAAGCCAAGGCCCGGCATGAGCTGGAAGGTCGGGTGGCGGAACGCACCAGTGACCTGGAAGGCCTCAACCGGCGCCTGCGCCAGGAAGTGCTGGAGCGCGAGCAGGCCCAGCAGGAGCTGGTCCGCGCCCAGGACGACCTGGTGCAGGCCGGCAAGCTGTCGGCCCTGGGCACCATGTCGGCGAGCATCAGCCATGAACTCAACCAGCCGCTGGCGGCCATTCGAAGCTACGCGGAAAACGCCGGGATCCTGCTTGACCATCAGCGCACCGACGACGCCCGGGGCAATCTCAAGCTGATCAGCGAACTGACCGGGCGCATGGCCTCGATCATCGCCCATTTGCGCGCTTTTGCCCGCCGCGACCGCCACGCGCCGGAAAGCGTCGCCCTGCAACCGGCGCTGGACGATGCCTTGGCGCTGCTCGCCAAACGTCGGCGCAGTATGGAAGTGGAACTGATCCGTGACCTGCCGGCCGCCACCTTGTGGGTCGAGGCCGGCGAAACACGCTTGCGCCAGGTGCTGGGCAACCTGCTGGCAAACGCCCTTGATGCCCTGACCGAAAAGGGCCCGCCGCGCAGACTCTGGCTCAGTGCCCAGGCAACGGAAACCGGCGTCAACCTGTACATACGCGATAACGGCCCGGGGTTCTGCATGGAAGCCCTGGGCCGGGCCGGCGAGCCTTTTTATACCACCAAGACCCGCACCCAGGGCCTTGGCCTGGGGCTGGCGATCTGCGACACCCTGATGCGCGCCTTCGGCGGCGAGCTGTTGTTCGCCAATCACAAGGAAGGTGGCGCCCTGATTACCCTGAAGCTGCGCGCGGGCGCGCCCGGGGTGAGCCTGCAACCGTCCGAGGACCGTAGTGTATGACCATCGATAACCAGATTGAGGTGGTGCTGATCGACGACGATCCCCACCTGCGTCAGGCCTTGAGCCAGACCCTCGACCTGGCCGGCCTGAAGATCCTGCCCCTGGGCGAGGCCAATGGCCTGGCCGGGCAATTGCCGCGAGACTGGCCCGGCGTGGTTGTCAGCGACATTCGCATGCCCGGCATGGACGGCCTTGAACTGCTGAACCAGCTGCACGCCCAGGATCCGGACCTGCCGGTCCTGTTGATCACCGGCCACGGCGATGTACCGCTGGCGGTCCAGGCAATGCGCGCCGGGGCCTATGACTTCCTGGAGAAGCCCTTCGCCAGCGATCATCTGCTCGACAGCGTTCGCCGAGCCCTGGCCTTGCGCCGCCTGGTCCTGGACAACCGCAGCCTGCGCCTGGCCCTTAGTGACCGGCATGAGCTCAGCGCCCGCCTGGTTGGCCAATCGGCGCCCATGCTGCGCCTGCGCGAGCAGATCGGCGCCTTGGCGGCGACCCGCGCCGACGTGTTGATCCTTGGTGAAACCGGGGCCGGCAAGGAAGTGGTCGCCCGCGCACTGCACGACCTTTCAAGCCGGCGCAACGGGCCGTTCGTGGCGATCAACGCTGGCGCCCTGGCCGAGTCGGTGGTGGAAAGCGAACTGTTCGGCCACGAGCCCGGCGCCTTCACCGGCGCGCAAAAACGCCGTATCGGCAAGTTCGAATTCGCCAATGGCGGCACATTGTTCCTCGATGAAATCGAAAGCATGAGCCTGGACGTACAGGTCAAACTGCTGCGCCTGCTGCAAGAGCGCGTAGTGGAACGGCTGGGGGGCAACCAGCAGATCCCGCTGGATATCCGCGTCATCGCCGCCACCAAGGAAGACCTGCGCCAGGCCGCCGACCAGGGCCGTTTTCGCGCCGACCTGTATTACCGCCTGAACGTCGCGCCGCTGCGCATTCCACCGTTGCGCGAACGCGGCGAAGATGTGCTGGTGCTGTTCCAGCACTTTGCCAACGAAGCCAGCACCCGCCATGGCCTGCCGCCGCACGAACTGCAGCCGCCCCACCGGGCGCTGCTGTTGCGCCACAGCTGGCCGGGTAACGTGCGCGAATTGCAGAACGCCGCCGAACGTTTTGCCCTGGGCCTGGAACTGGCGTTGGACAACAGCGCGCCGGACAGCGGCCCCGCTGCGGTGGATGTGATCAGCGGCGGCCTGAGCGAGCAGGTGGAGAACTTTGAAAAAACCCTGATCGCCGCCGAACTGGCCCGTTCCCACAGCTCCGTACGCAGTCTCGCCGAAGCCCTGGGCATTCCGCGCAAGACGCTGCACGACAAGTTGCGCAAACACGGGCTGAACTTCGGCGACAGCAGCCATGGCCCGACCGAAGAGTCGGATTGAGCTCCACCCTTTCACTTTCAGCCAAGAGGGCCTGCATGAACCGCGACAGCCACTACCTGGAAACGATCCTGCACCGGGACATCCCTCTGACGCAGGACATGGGACTGAAGGTGCTCGGCTGGCAAGCCCGACAGCTACGCTTGTTCCTGCCGATCGCAGCCAACGTCAACCACAAGAGCACCATGTTCGGCGGCAGCCTGTATTGCGGCGCCGTGCTCGGTGGCTGGGGCTGGCTGCACCTGGCGCTGCGCGAGGAAGGCATCGAAGACGGGCACATTGTGATCCAGGAAGGGCAGATCAGTTATCCGCTACCGGTTACCCGCGACGCGACCGTCATCTGTGAGGCGCCCGATGAAAAGACCTGGACGCGTTTCCTGGCCACTTATCGTCGCTACGGACGGGCAAGGCTGGCCTTGCAGACGCAGGTGGTAAATGTGGATAGCAAGGACGTGGCGGTGCAGTTTGAAGGGCAGTACGTTTTGCACCGTTGATGGATAGCGCACCGAATCTCTGTGGTGAGGGGATTTATCCCCTCGCCACAAAGGATCCAGCCGGGCTCAAGAACGAGCCAGCTCCAGCAACTTCCCACGCCACGCCGCTTTCGCCGGAAGCGCCAGGAAAGACGTATTCAACAACGACTCGCGCGCCGGATAACAGAACGGCTGGCCCTGCAGGTCCAATACCTCGCCGCCCGCGCCCTCCAGCACGCCCTGGGCAGCGGCGGTGTCCCACTGCGACGTCGGCGCCAGACGCGGATAGCAATCCGCCGCGCCTTCGGCCACCAGGCAGAACTTCAGCGAACTGCCGATACTGGTCAATTGCAGCGCCCCCAGGCTTTCGCTCAAACCGGCCAGCAGGCGTTCCTGCTCCGGGCTGGTATGACGGCGGCTCGCGACCACCGTAAAGGCTTCACCGGGTGCCAGCACGTTACGCACCGCAATGGCCGCAGGCTCGGCATCCCTGTCGCCGCGCCACGCCCCCAGGCCCGCACCGCCGGCATAATAACGACCGTTGGTGGGCATCGACACCACCCCGAACACCACTCGTCCGTCCTCGATCAGGGCGATATTGACGGTAAATTCCTCGCTGCCGGAAATGAATTCCTTGGTGCCGTCCAGCGGATCCACCAGCCACCAGCGTTGCCAGCCGGCGCGGACGCTTTGCGCAATATCGGCATCCTCTTCGGAAAGGATCGGGATATCCGGCGCCAGGGCTTTGAGCCCGGCCACGATCACATGGTGAGCTGCCATGTCCGCGGCGGTCACCGGCGATTCGTCGGCCTTGCGCACGACCTCCACATCGGCCCGCCAGAAGGGCAGGATCGCGTCGCCAGCCGTGAGCGCCAGCTCGATAACCGGGGCCATCAGGGGATGCGGAAAATTCATGGCAGGTAAGCTCCGCGCTGAGTCAGCAGATCGCGGGCCAGGTACAACGCCGCCAACGCCCGGCCCTCGGTGAATTGAGGGTTCTGCGCCAGGGCCGACAGCTCGCCCAGGTTGACCTTGTCCACACGCATTGGCTCGGGTTCGTCGCCTTCCAGACGCTCTTCGTACAGATCGGTCGCCAGCACCACCTGGATCTTCTGGCTCATGTAGCCGGGAGACAATGACAACTCAGTCAGGTGTTCCAGTTGACGGGCGCCAAAACCGGCTTCCTCCTTGAGTTCGCGCTCGGCCGCCGCCAGCACATCTTCACCCGGCTCGATCAGGCCCTTGGGCAGGGACCATTCGTAGGCCTCGGTACCGCCGCAATACTCTTCCACCAGCACCGCATGGTCGGCGTCGAGCATCGCCACGATCATCACCGCACCGTAACCTGCGCCCTTGCCCGCCAGGCGTTCGTAGGTGCGTTCCACACCGTTGGAAAAACGCAGTTTCAGTTCTTCCACGCAAAACAGGCGGCTGGTGGCGACGATCCGTCGGTCGAGTATGGTGGGTGTCTGGCGCATAAACGGCTCCCTGGGCGATAGCAGGCTACTATACCCGGCCTATCCTGATTGTTTGCGTCGGATATCTGATTACCGCTGGAGAAGTTTTTATGGCGTTGTTGCCCTGGCACGAGATCGATACGGTTCTGCTGGACATGGACGGCACCCTGCTGGACCTGCATTACGACAACCACTTCTGGCTGGAGCACCTGCCCCAGCGCTATGCCGAACTGCATGGCGTCAGCCGGGCCATGGCGGAGATGGAACTGCAGCCGCTGTTCGAGCGCAACGCCGGCCAGTTGCAGTGGTACTGCCTGGATTTCTGGAGTGCCGAGCTGAAGCTGCCGGTGCGCGAACTGAAGCTGGAAACCGCCCACCTGATCGCCCTGCGCCCGGACGCCGATACGTTTCTGGCAGCCATCCAGCAGGCCGGCAAACGGGTCGTGATGATCACCAACGCCCACCGCGACTCGTTGTCCCTGAAGCTGGAACGCATCGAACTGGCCCGGTATTTCGAGCGGTTGATCAGCTCCCACGACTACGGTTTTCCCAAGGAAAGCCCGCAATTCTGGGACGCACTGCAAGCCGACCTGGACTTCGACCCGGCCCGCAGCCTGTTCATCGACGATACCCTGCCGGTATTGCGCAGCGCCCGGGATTTTGGCATCGCACATTTGCTGGCGGTCAGCGAGCCGGACAGTCGCAAGGGGCCGAAGGATACGGGGGAGTTCGATGCCGTCAGAGATTATCGGGACTTGATTGCCGGGCTTTGAACCGCACCGTCCTCATCGCGGGCAGGCTCGCTCCCACCTTGGCTCGCGGCGAACCAGTAATCTCCGTGGGAGCGAGCCTGCTCGCGACAAGGACAGCGCAGTGCTCAATTCTTTTCAGGGATACGCAATACCTGCCCCGGATATATCTTGTCCGGGTGCGACAGCATCGGCTTGTTGGCTTCAAAAATTTTGTTGTATTGGTTCGCGTCGCCATACTCGGCCTTGGATATGGCGCTGAGCGTATCGCCCTTCTTCACTGTCACGAAACGCGCAGCCTTTGCCACCGGCCCCGTCACGGTGATCTGGTCGTCAACGCTACCGACACCCTGGATGTTGCCAACAGCCAGCAAGATTTTTTCTTTCTCTTCCTGGCTTGCGACTTCACCCGTGACGGTGACTTTGTCGCCCTCAACAGTCGCCTGTACATTCGGATTGCCCAGCCCGACTTTGCTGATGTGCTCTTTCAATTGCTCGCTGGCATTGGCATTACCTGGGGTCAGCAGATTGATAAGCTTTTCCCCCGCTTCCTTCACAAAACTAAAAATACTCATGGCACATGCTCCTTGGTTTAAATGTCCAGACGCAAAAGACTAGACCAAGCCAACCGACCCCGTTTCCCAGCCGACCAATGACCTCGCCACCGTCAAGGCGCTAGAATCCGAATCTTCCCGCGCCCAGGAGCGAAGATGGACATCAAGCAGCTGAAATTTCTTATCGCGCTCGAAGAAACCCGCCACTTCGGCCAGGCTGCCGCCCGCTGTCACATCACCCAGCCCACTTTGTCGATGCGCCTGCGCAGCCTGGAGGAGGAGCTGGGTTTGCCACTGGTCAATCGCGGCCAGCGCTTCGAGGGTTTTACCGCACCGGGTGAGCGGGTGCTGGCCTGGGCGCGCACGGTGTTGGCGGCCTACGACGGACTACAGGCCGAAGCGGCGGCCTGTCGCGGCAACCTGGTGGGCACGCTGCGCCTGGGCGTGGTTCCGCTGTCGGATTTCGACCCGCTGGCGATGATGCAGCGCCTGCACACCGACCATCCCAGCCTGCGTTTCGAATTGTCGTCCCTGAGCTCCGAACGCATTCTCGAACAATTGGCGAACAACCGGATCGACCTGGGCATTTCCTACCTGGAACGTCTGGACAACGAGCGTTTCGAAGCCCTGCCCTTCGCCCATACCCGTATGGGCCTGCTATACGACCAACGGTTTTTCTTTTTTGGCGAAGAACCGCTGAGCTGGGAAGCACTGGTGGAGCTGCCCCTGGGTATGCTCACCAGCGGCATGCATTTTCGCCAATCCATCGACCATCACTTCCACAGCCGGGGGCTGACACCCCAACCGCTGCTGCAAACCGACGCGGTGCACCAATTGTTACAAGCTGTGCACGGCGGACTGTGTTGCGCCGTGGTACCGCTGGAAAGCGGGCTGAAGCTCACCGAAGACCTGCGAATCCAGCCCATCGACAGCGCCCAGACGCTGGTCCCGCTGGGGCTGATCATGCGGCGCGGTGCCCCACGCTCGGCATTGGCGGAGGCTTGTTTCGCCCTTTATCAGCAATCAGTAACCATTCCTTGATCGACGTCATCTATTGAAGGATCAGTAATAGCGATTAGACGTGGCAGATTGCCGCATTTAGTCTTAGGACTATTCCTACTCTCAGTGATGCCCATGAACGACAAGCCTCCGGTCTGTCCTGCGCCTGCCTTGGAAGCCTCCAAGCCAGCCGCCAGCCAGAGCTATCGCTACTGCAACCTGGACCACTCGCAATCGGACAGCGCCGCGCTGGCCGAGGAAGTGGCGTTGGCGATTGCCTATAACGGCATCAGCCAAGCGGTAATGCTGGTCACGCCCACTGACCTGGAAGATTTTATCGTCGGCTTCAGCCTCGGCAGCGGCATCATCGAAGACCCGGCGGATATCTACGACCTGCAACTGAGCGGAGCCGGTTCCGCGCAATATGCCCAGGTCACCATTGCCAACCGCGCCTTCTGGAACCTCAAGCAACAACGCCGGCAACTGGCCGGCACCAGCGGTTGCGGGCTGTGCGGGGTCGAGGCGGTGGAACAGGCGCTGCCCAACCTCAAGACGCTGCCGGGCGCACCGCTGCCACCGGCGCAATGGCTTGACGGCCTGCGCCAGCGCATCGGCCAGTTCCAACCCCTGGGCCAGCACTGCGGCGCGGTACACGCGGCGCTGTTCATGAATGACCAGGGTGAACTGCTGCTGGGCCGCGAAGACATCGGTCGCCACAACGCCCTCGACAAATTGATCGGTGCGCTGATCCGGCAGCAGATCCCGATAGCGGGGGGCCTGGCGATCGTCACCAGCCGCTGCAGCCTCGAATTGATTCAAAAAGTATTGCGTGCGGGCATCCAGACGCTGGTCAGCCTGTCGTCGCCCACGGGCCTCGCCGTGCAGTGGGCTCGCCAACACAACCTCAACCTCATCCACCTGCCGCAAAAAAGTGCGCCGCGGGTCTACAGCCCTGCGATGGAGAATCAAGCGTGAGCAATTATCAACAAGCCAACCAGAAACCCACACCGCGCTACAAGCCTTACAAGGGCCCGGCCGGCGGTTGGGGCGCGCTGATCAGCGTCGCCCAGGCCTGGCTGACCAGCGATAACGCGCTGAAAAACATTCGCATGATGCTCAAGACCAACCAGAACGGCGGTTTCGACTGCCCTGGCTGCGCCTGGGGTGACTCGCCGGAAAGCGGCATGGTGAAGTTCTGCGAGAACGGCGCCAAGGCGGTGAACTGGGAAGCGACCAAGCGTCGTGTCGACGCGGCTTTTTTCGCCAAGCACAGCGTGACGTCGTTGCTGGAGCAGAGCGACTACTGGCTCGAATACCAGGGCCGCCTGACGGAGCCTATGAGCTACGACGCGCAAACCGACCGCTACAAGCCCATCAGTTGGGAAGCCGCGTTCGCGATGATCGGCAAACACTTGCAAGGGCTTTCCAGCCCGAGCCAGGCCGAGTTCTACACCTCGGGCCGCGCGAGCAATGAAGCGGCTTATTTGTACCAGCTGTTCGTGCGCGCCTATGGCACCAACAATTTCCCCGACTGCTCGAACATGTGCCATGAGGCCAGCGGCGTGGCCCTGTCTCAAAGTGTCGGGGTGGGCAAGGGCACGGTAACCTTTGACGACTTCGAGCATGCCGACGCGATTTTCGTCTGGGGCCAGAACCCCGGCACCAACCACCCGCGGATGCTCGAGCCGCTGCGCGAAGCAGTGAAGCGCGGCGCCCAAGTGGTGTGTATCAACCCGCTGAAAGAGCGTGGTTTGGAGCGCTTCCAACATCCGCAACACCCGCTGGAAATGCTCACCAACGGCGACAAACCCACCAACACCGCGTATTTCCGCCCAGCTCTGGGCGGCGACATGGCCGTGCTGCGGGGCATGGCGAAGTTCCTGCTGCAATGGGAACGTGACGCGCAAAACAGCGGCGCCCCTGCGGTATTCGATCATGCGTTCCTCAACGAGCACAGCGCCAACGTCCTGGATTACCTGGCGGTGGTCGACGACACCCCTTGGGAGCAGATCGCCGAGCAATCCGGGTTGACGCTCGCCGAAATCGAACAAGCGGCGCGCATGTACGCCAAGGCCAAGAACGTGATCATGTGCTGGGCGATGGGTATCACCCAGCACCGCCATTCGGTGGCGACGATCCAGGAAATCGCCAACCTGATGATGCTGCGCGGCAACATTGGCAAGCCAGGCGCCGGCCTGTGCCCGGTGCGTGGCCACAGTAACGTGCAAGGCGACCGGACCATGGGAATCAACGAGCGCCCGCCCGTTGCATTCCTCGACGCTCTGGAACGGCGCTTCCAGTTCAAGGTACCGCGTGAAAACGGCCACAACGTGGTCGAGGCGATCCACGCCATGGCCGAGGGTCGGGCCAAGGTGTTCATCGCCCTGGGCGGCAACTTCGCCCAGGCTACGCCAGACAGCCACCGGACCTTCCAGGCGTTGGGCAATTGCGACCTGACGGTCCAGATCAGCACCAAGCTCAACCGCAGCCACCTGGCCCATGGCAAGGAAGCGTTGATCCTGCCATGCCTGGGCCGGACTGACATTGACCTGCAAGCCGATGGCCCGCAGGCGGTGACGGTGGAGGACTCCTTCAGCATGGTCCACGCTTCGAACGGCCAACTGCAGCCACTGTCGGACCAGATGCGCTCCGAGCCGTGGATCATTGCCGGCATCGCCGCCGCCACCCTGGGCAGCCGCCCGGTGGATTGGAACTGGCTGGTGGCCGATTACAGCCGCATCCGCGACCTGATCGCCGAGACCATCCCTGGCTTCAAGGATTTCAACGAAAAACTCAAGAACCCCGGCGGCTTCTACCTGGGTAACAGCGCGGGGGCACGTCGCTGGAACACGCCTTCGGGCCGCGCCAACTTCAAGCCCAACCTGTTGCCGACCGACCTGATCCACGAACGCACCCGGGCTACAGGCCAATTGCCGGACCTGATCCTGCAATCCATGCGCTCGCATGACCAGTACAACACCACGATCTATGGCCTCGATGATCGCTATCGTGGCGTGAAGGGCCAACGTGACGTGTTGTTCGTCAACGAAGCGGACATCATCCGCCTGGGCTTCAAGCCAGGGCAGAAGGCAGACATCGTCTCGCTCTGGGATGACGGCCGCGAGCGCCGGGTCAAGGGCTTTACCCTGTTGGCCTTTGATATCCCGGCCGGACAGGCTGCCGCCTATTACCCTGAAGTGAACCCGCTGGTGCCGCTGGAAAGCACCGGCGACGGCAGCCACACCCCGACCTCGAAGTTCGTGGCTATCCGCCTGGAGGCCGCAAGCGAGAACGGGTTGATCATGGCCAAGTCGGCCTGAAGCAGTTCCGAGGGGTGATTCTGGCCCCTCGGGCACTTTTCCAACGGACACAAAAAAGGCCGTTTTCCAAAAAAAACGGCCTGTCCGAAGTAGCTAAAGACCTGCGAAATAACGTTAAGTTCCGCCGAAAAAACAGTAACTTAGAGAATTGTGCACAAGTCGTGTTACTCGTCGGATTTCGATTGTAACCAAGCGAAGCCAGCCTCAGGATCGCGCCGTCATCCCTTTGAGGCTCCTCTATGAAGTTCTCCTCCATTCTCTTGTTGTCCCTTGGCCTGATCAGTGGCGTCGCATCTGCCGGCGGTACCGCCGAAGCAGGTGTAGGCGGCGCATTGGGCGGGGTTTTGGGTTCGGTCGTCGGCCAGTCCCTGGGCGGCAACACCGGTTCCACTATCGGCGCGGCCCTGGGCGGCGCAGGTGGCAGTGCGGTCGGTGCCGATAAACGCAGCCGCGGCGAAGCGGCTATTGGCGGCGCGCTGGGCGCAGCCGGCGGCAACGTGGTTGGCCGCAGCGTGGGCGGCAGCACGGGTAGCCTGATCGGTGCCGCAGCGGGCGGTGGCGCCGGTGGCGCACTGGGTAACTACATGGGCAAGGACGACGATGACGACCGTTATGAAGGTCGCCGTGGTGATCGCCGCTACTACCGTGACGGCCACCCGGGTCGCGGCCATGCTTACGGCCATCGCAAGCATAAGCACAAACATCGCTATCACGACGATTGACGGCTGGCTTGATCCAGACCGTTGAATGATCGCAGCCTTCGGCCCTTCTCGCAGAGACGACCGAAGGCTGCGATTTTCGTTTTCAGGCCACCAACCGCTCCAGCGCCCCGCGTAGCCGATCGGGAATCGCCACTGGCCGATTCGACGTCCGGTCTACGAATACATGCACGAAACGCCCCGCCGCACAGGCCTCCTCCTCACCCGCCTTGAACACCGCCAGCTCATATTGCACTGAACTATTGCCCAGCTTCCCGACTCGCAGGCCGATTTCGATCCGGTCCGGGAAAGCGATCGAGGCAAAATAATCGCAGGCTGAACTCACGACGAAGCCCACCACCTCCCCGTCATGGATATCCAGGCCGCCGGTCTCGATCAGATAGGTATTCACCGCTGTATCGAAAAAGCTGTAGTAGGTGACGTTATTGACGTGACCGTACACATCGTTGTCATGCCAGCGTGTAGTCACTGGCTGGAAATGCAGATACTCGGCGCGTTGGGGCATCACTTGTCCTTGGTCAGGCTATCTGAGGCGTTGTGCAGGGTGCAGATACTATCGCTGCGAGAAGCTCTTGCCTTGCGCAGCCAGCTCGCCAATCAGACGGGCAGGCTTCCATTGGTCCCCCTGCTTCGTCTCGAGCTCCAGCAACCGTGCATGGATGTCTTCGAGGCCCTGCTGATCCGCCCAGGCCATCGGACCGCCCTTGTCCGCCGGGAAGCCATAGCCATTGAGATAAACCAGGTCGATGTCGCGGGAAGACTCGGCAATGCCCTCCTGGAGGATCGTCGCACCTTCATTGACCAATGCCAGCAAGCAGCGCTCCAGAATCTCCTCGGCAGCTATTTCGCGGCGCTGAAACCCCAGCTCCTCACTGACCCGCAGCACCAGCGCATCGACCTCCACATCCTGCTCAGCCTGGCGGCTGCCCGGCTCATAGTGGTAGTACCCGTTACCACTCTTCTGGCCGAACCGCCCCATCTCGCACAGGCGGTTGTCCACTTGCACTTCGGGCGCATCCTGACCTTTACCCGCCAACTCGCGCGCGCGCCACTCCAGGTCGATCCCAACCACGTCATACATGCGGAACGGCCCCATGGCAAAGCCGAAACCCTGCAGCGCGGCATCGACCTGATGGGGAAACGCTCCCTCCAGCAGCATCTTGCGCGCCTCCAGCACATAGGGATGAAGCATCCGGTTGCCGATAAACCCGTGGCAATTGCCCGAAACCACGCTCACCTTGCCCATGCGTTTGCCCAGCGCCAGGGCGGCATCCAGCGCCGGCCGGGAGGTTTGCGCGCCACGAACGATTTCGAGCAATTTCATGATGTGCGCCGGGCTGAAGAAATGCAGGCCCAGCACCTGGGTCGGCCTGCGCGTGGCGGCGGCAATCGCATCGATGTCCAGCGCCGAGGTGTTGCTTGCCAGGATTGCCTCGGGCTTGAGCATGCCGTCCAGCTCGCGAAAGATCTTCTGCTTGAGTTCAAGGTTCTCGTAGACCGCTTCGATGACCAGATCCACGTTGCGGATTGCCGCGTAGTCGTCCGCCCGAGCTATTCGGGCGATGCGCGCATCGGCTTCGCCTTGGTCAATGCGTCCCTGGCGCACGTTGTGGGCATAGGTGTCGGCCACCGCCGCCAGCGCCTGCTCAAGCATTTGCGGATTATTGTCGACCCACTGCACCGTAACGCCGGCATTGGCCAGGCACATCACGATGCCTCGCCCCATGGTGCCCGCCCCGACCACCGCGGCGCGCTGGATATCAAAGGATGTCTGGCTCATGTCTGCTCTCTTGTTGGTGATCCAAAGACAGCGTTCACCTTAGTCAGCCGGCGGATATTTTTGAAATTTATTCGTGTGATGCCGGGCATTCAGCGGATGGATGCAGCTCACAGGTGTGCCTGGGCCCAGTGGCGAACTTCGGCGTACGGATACTGCTCCAGAGCGGCATATCCGTGAATCGTTCGCGCCTTCAGCTTGGTGAACAGCGGTACGCTGATGCCGCAGAAGAATCGGGTCAGCCGCTCGACGGAAGGCACGTCGCCCGTATGCTGCTCATGCTTGTGGATAAAGTCGTCGCACAGACTTTCGAAATTTTTATCCACAAGGGATGGCAGCGGCGGTGGTTCCGGCAATCGAGCGACATGCCCATGGCATACCGAGCAGTGGCCGCACTGTCGCGGCGCGTTTTCATCCCCGAAATACTCCGCCAATCTATAACCGAGGCAGCGGTCCGTGGCGAACAATTCGAGCATGGCATGGATCCGCGCAATCTCGGTTTCCTCATGCCGAGTGAAATCAGCGTGCAGCTCGGCACTTAACAGCCCTGAATCGAAATCGGCGTCGAGAACGCTGTAGACCTCGGTCATCTGCTTGCTTTCCAGCTCGATCCAGCCTTTCTCCTCGAAATAATCCAGCGCCTTGACCACTCGACTTCGATCCGCGTGGTACTGCTGGTACATCCCCTCGAAATTCACCGTAGCCCAGGTACGGGCCCGACTGGAGGTTTGGATGATGGCCGAGACAAAGTCCCTTCGCTCGCCCTCGAAGCGCTCCAGCAGTGCCTGCGGCTCGGTCAGGAACTTGAAGCGGTACTCGGCGTAGTAGGCATAGCGCGGCGCAACCAGCCCACGCAGTTCCAGTTGGACCAGCAGCGTTTTGAGCGGCAGTTGCCGGATATTGCTCTGATCAGCCAATGGTCCCAGCAGGAATTCCCATTGCCCGTCGCGGCGGGCAGTCTTCAGCTCATCAAGCACGCACCGGATGCCGGAAAGCTCCGGCGTATCGCCATAGACGAAATTTTCCAGAATGTTGAGGCTGTCCCGGTTGGCCAGTACCAGGCAATCGGACGGCTGCCCATCCCGTCCCGCTCGACCGATTTCCTGGCTGTAGTTCTCGATGGACTTGGGCAGATCGAAATGTACGACGTTACGGATATCGCTCTTGTCGATCCCCATGCCGAACGCGATCGTTGCAACAATGCAATTGGACTGCCCGCCCATGAATCGCCGTTGGATGGCTTCGCGCTGCTCATGGGGTAAGCCGGCGTGATAAGCCTCGGCACCGATTCCGTGCTGGCTCAGCTCCCCGGCAATCTGTTCGGCGGTTCGCTGCAAGGTGACATAGACGATGCTCGGCTGCCCGGCGCGCTCGCCCAGCCATTGCACCAGCCTGTGCCGCTTGTCCTCGCCACGCACGGGCTCCACCAGCAAATTGAGGTTGGGACGGTAGAAGCCGGTCGTCACCACGTCGGTGGCGACGATAGCGAACTTCGCCTGCATGTCGCCGATAACCTTGGGCGTTGCAGTGGCTGTCAGCAGCAGTACCTGGGGAATGTTGAATTGACGCTGGTAATCGGGAAGCTTGAGGTAATCGGGGCGGAAGTTGTGGCCCCACTCGGAAATGCAGTGGGCCTCATCCACCACCAGCAACGAAATCGGTACCTGCTGCAAGAAATTGCGAAAGCGCTCGTTCTTCAGCCGCTCCACCGAAACCATCAGCACCTTCAACTCGCCCGAACGGGCCCGCGCCATGGCGTCGCTGGCTTCGTCACGACTCTGGGCCGAGTCGATACTCGCCGCCGCGATACCGTGGCGATGCAAGAACGCCAACTGGTCCTGCATCAGCGCCAACAGCGGCGAGACCACCAGGGTCAGGTGCGGCAACAACAGGGCGGATAACTGATAACAAAGAGACTTGCCGGACCCGGTAGGAAAAATAGCCGCCGCCGACCGCCCGGCGAGGATCGCGCGAATGGTGGCTTCCTGGCCGGGGCGAAACTGTGGATAACCGAAAACCTGTTCCAGGGTGCTGTGCATAAAGCGGTCGCTCCTTTGACTGCTGTGGTGCCAGAAGCCTAGTCGGGCAGCGCAGCGAGTCGAGAAAAGGTCGGGGTAAATACGATACCGGATGATACAGCCTGCCTACCTGTTTGCATGACCACAGGGCGATATGAAACCGGGCGTTTCATGACTCTTCTCGACTCCGCTCGCTCATCGACGCGGTCGCAGGTTATTCGCCTGATGTCAGGTACAGATCAAGATCTCCAGGGAAAACCAGCGACGCCAAGCGCTCGATTTCTATAATTTGTTTCGTTGAAAGCCTGAAGTCAGCGCCGAGGTAATCAATGCTGTTAGCCCATTCCATCACGGACGCCAAGTCATCTACTGACAGGTCGATGCTCTGTTCAAATACCAATTTGTCCTTACCTGGATAAAATCCCAATACAACAAAGCTCATGGTTCTACCGCCCTCGTCTTATCCGCTTTTTTGGTCTGTGCGCCGGTGATGTGATTAAACTCACTTGGACCATTCCCTCCAACCCCTACGGCGCACAGCATTATTGTCCACCCGATTCATCCGGATTTCCCCTATGCACCTCGCCCCAGACTTCCCCGACGATCTCGCCATGCGCCAGCTCATGGAATTGCTCCACGAAGAACTCGGCCTGCCGGAACGCAAGACCATTCGCCTGGAGACTGCGGTCAATTTCGATCTTGGCTGCGATGGCGCGGATGCCCGGCACCTGATGGAAGCGCTGGAGGAGCGGTTCGTCGTCGACCTTGTCGACTACGACGCCTATCGCTACTTCCAACCGGAAGGCTTTGATGTGTTTCAAAAGCGCAGGGCAAAAGGGCGCGGGAACAAGCTGCCGCTGACCATCGGCATGCTCTACAAGGCAGTCAAGGCGCAACGATGGGACACGCGGGGATTGGAGGAAAATAGTCGCCCATGAAAAAGCCGCCCTCAAAGGGCGGCTTTTTCATTCAATCACCAAGCCTTACAGCTGCGGACCCGCCGCCTTGATCGCATCGCTCACGTCGAACTTCTTGAAGTTCTCGATGAACAGACCGGCCAGTGCCTTGGCGGCTTCGTCGTAGGCAGCCTTGTCGGCCCAGGTGTTGCGCGGGTTCAGCAGGCCGGTTTCGACGCCTGGGACAGCCAGCGGCACGTCCAGGTTGATGATATCCAGGTGTTCGGTTTCAGCACCGATCAGCGCGCCGCTCTGGATGGCCGCGATCACCGCACGGGTGGTCGGGATGTTGAAGCGTTTGCCGACGCCGTAGCCGCCGCCGGTCCAGCCGGTGTTGACCAGGTAGACCTTGGAGCCGAAACCACGGATACGCTTGATCAGCAGCTCTGCATATTCACCGGCCGGACGTGGGAAGAACGGCGCGCCGAAGCAGGTGGAGAAGGTCGACTTGATGCCGCTGCCCGAGCCCATTTCGGTCGAACCCACCAGTGCGGTGTAGCCGGACAGGAAGTGGTAGGCGGCTTGTTCTTCGCTGAGGATCGACACCGGTGGCAGCACGCCGGTCAGGTCGCAGGTCAGGAAGATCACGGCGTTTGGCTCGCCACCGAGGTTTTTCGGCGCGCGTTTTTCGATCAGCTCGCGCGGATAGGCGGCGCGGCTGTTCTGGGTCAGGCTGTCGTCGGCGTAGTCGGCTTTCTTGGTGACCGGGTCCAGGACCACGTTTTCCAGGACGGCGCCGTGCTGGATGGCTTTCCAGATGACCGGCTCGTTCTTCTCGGACAGGTCGATGCACTTGGCGTAGCAGCCGCCTTCGATGTTGAAGACCACACCCACGCCCCAGCCGTGCTCGTCGTCACCGATCAGGTAACGGCTTTCGTCGGCGGACAGGGTGGTCTTGCCAGTGCCCGACAGACCGAAGAACAAGGTCACGTCGCCTTCTTCGCCCATGTTGGCGGCGCAGTGCATCGGCAGCACGTCGACCGCTGGGAGCAAGAAGTTCTGCACGGAGAACAGGGCTTTTTTCATTTCGCCGGCGTAGCGCATGCCAGCGATCAGTACTTTCTTGGCAGCAAAGTTGATGATCACGGTGCCGTCGGAATTGGTGCCGTCGCGCTCAGGCTCGCAGACGAAGTTCGGCGCGTTGAGGATCTGCCACTCGTCCTTGCCGCCGGCGTTGTACTGCTCGGGATTGATGAACAGGCAACGACCGAACAGGTTGTGCCAGGCCGTCTCGGTGGTCATCTTGACCGGCAGGTAGTGCGCAGGATCGGAACCTACATGCACGTGGGAAACAAAACGCTCGCGCTCACCCAGATAGGCCTCGACGCGGCTCCACAGGGCATCGAACTTGTCGGCCGGGAACTTGCGGTTGATCGGGCCCCAGGCGATGGCGTCCTGGGTAGTCGGCTCTTCCACGATGAAGCGGTCGACTGGCGAGCGACCGGTACGATGACCGGTACGAACAACCAGCGCGCCAGTATCGGCAAGCTCGCCTTCACCGCGATTCAGGGCTTCTTTGACCAGATCATCGACACTCAGATCGGTATACACGGCGTTATTGGCTTGCGTCATGAGATTCCCCGTCGGCCCGTGGCCGAGTGCTCCAAACGTTTTGTAGTAGGAAGTGGCGCACTACTACCCGAAAAAAGTGGGCCGGATTATGCCAGAAAAGCCCAAAAAGAGTAGGGCCCTCCCGTCAGTACGGCGTAAATCCGGCGTTTGCCAGGAGATTTACCTGCGCTGAACCGTTTTAGTGACGAGTATCTGACGGTGTGTCGACACCCGCACCGGCGAACAATTGTGCGATGTCCGCCGCGTCGAACAGGTAGCGCTCATTGCAAAACTGGCAATCGACCTCGATGGCGCCGCCATGCTCGATCACCAGTTGCTGCGCATCTTCCAGACCCAGACTGACCAGCGCATTGCCGGATCGTTCACGGGAGCAACTGCATTGGAAGCGCAACGGCTGACCCTCGAACAGGCGCACCTGCTCTTCGTGGTAGAGGCGATGCAGGATGGTTTCGTTGTCCAGGCCCAGCAATTCGTCGGCGCTCAAGGTGCTGGCCAGAGCGGTGACGTGCTGCCAGCTGGCGTCACGCTCTTCCGAATCGCGAATGCGATCGGCGGGCAATTGTTGCAACAGCAGGCCACGGGCGCGCCGCCCGTCGGCGTACAGCCAGAAGCGGGTGTTGGTCTGCTGGGACATGACGAAGTAATTGGTGAAGCATTCGGCCAGCGTCGCGCCGTCAAGATCGACAATGCCTTGGTAACGCTGGCCATGACTAGGATCGACCGTCAGGGCCAGCACGCCGTTGGGCATCATGTCGGCCAGCGTCGCGTCGGCGCCGATCTGCTCGGCGTGGTACCGGGCCAGGCCACGAATCTCGCGCTCGCTGGAGCATTCGATCATCAGCAAGGGGACCGGACCGTCGGAGCGCGCCTGGAGAATCAGCAAGCCATCGAACTTCAGGGTGCCCACCAGCAATGCCGCCGCCGCCATCAGTTCGCCTAGCAGTTGCGCGACCGGCTCCGGATAGGGGTGCTTGGCAAGGACTTCGGCATAGCTACGCTCCAACGCCACCAGCTCGCCACGGGCGTCGCTGTCATCGAAGATGAAACGCTGGGTGTAGTCGGTATCCGGTAAATCAGTCATAGGGTCTGGTATCTGCGGTGATGACAAATGATGACGGGCATTTTATGGGCATTCCGGGTGGGTTCCAAGCAAGGTGAGGGTTTGCCTGACCGGAAGGGCTCATCTGGATTTGCAGGCCTGGCACATCGTGGCGAGGGAGCTTGCTCCCGCAGGGCTGCGCAGCGGCCCCAAAATCTAACGGTCGCTGCGCAACCGAGCGGGAGCAAGCTCCCTCGCCACGGGTTACCGGTGTGCCGATGGTTTATTCGCTATTGCTGCCATGAAACCTGAACAGGTCGCGACGCTGCTTCTTGCTCGGCTTGCCATCGGTGCTGACGCCCAGGGCCCCGGCCTTGCGTTGTGCGGCCGCAGCTTCGCGCTTGGCGATGCTGGCGTCGGTCTCGCGATAGAGTGTCTGCGCTTCTGGCGCGCCACGCCGCACAATCGACAGGGCTTCGACCACCACGGTTTTTTCATCGAACCCGGCGCGAATGACGTATTCGTCGCCGATACGTGGCTCTTTGCCAGGCTTGCAACGTTCACCGCGATGGTGAACCTTGCCGCTTTCGATGGCGGCCTTGGCCAGGGCACGGGTCTTATAGAATCGCGCTGCCCACAACCATTTATCGAGACGGACCTTGTCGTCCTCTTCGCTTTTTTGTGCCACTGCAATTCCTCTTTTCAACCAATAGCCAGAACTGTACTACCGTTTTTGTCGGGCGCACGAATCCGCTCCGACGGATAGAATGCCCGCCGAACCGCTCGCTTGCATTGGCATGCGCCGGTATCGGTTACACCTGTAAACAAGTACGTAGATAACTGTCGCCATTTTGTGATTATTCTGCGTGAATACCGCGATTGCGGAGCCCGCTATCCGATGCGCCAATTTCAGGTTGTTTTTATTGAAGACTTTTGACCATCTGACCGTCGTCGGTCTGCGCGAATGGGTGGCGCTCCCGGATCTGGGAGTCGCAGGCCTGCGGGCAAAAATCGACACCGGCGCCAGCACCTCCAGCCTGCACGCCACCGATATCGAGCCATTCGAGCGCGATGGCGAGAAGTGGGTGCGTTTCACCGCACATCTGGGGACGGTGGTGCAACTGCGCCACCGCCGCTGCGAAGCCCCGCTGGTGGCGCGCAAGACCATCAAGAGCTCCAACGGCCACGCCCAGGTCCGCTACGTGATCAGCACCACGCTGGCGCTGGGTGATCGGTTCTGGCGGGTGGAGTTCACCCTGGCCTGTCGTAAATCCATGCGGTATCGCCTGTTGTTGGGTTCCAAAGCCTTGATCGACGGCCAGCTGGTCGTCAATCCAGGCATCAAATACGTTCAAGACAAACCGGTATTTCCGGTGTCCACTACCTCTGCCACAGGTGTTGCATGAAGATCGCTGTGCTGTCGCGCAATCCGCGCCTGTATTCCACTCGTCGCCTGGTTGAAGCAGGGACCGAACGTGGCCATGAAATGGTGGTGATCGATACCCTGCGCGCCTACATGAACATCGCCAGCCACAAGCCGCAGATCCACTACCGCGGCAAACCGCTGGAAGGGTTTGATGCGGTGATCCCGCGTATCGGCGCATCGGTGACTTTTTATGGCTGCGCAGTGCTGCGCCAGTTCGAAATGATGGGGGTGTTCCCGCTCAATGAGTCTGTCGCTATCGCTCGCTCCCGAGACAAGCTGCGCTCATTGCAATTGCTCTCCCGACGCGGCATCGGCTTGCCGGTAACCGGTTTCGCCCACTCTCCCGATGACATCCCCGACCTGATCGCGATGGTCAACGGCGCGCCGCTGGTGATCAAGGTGCTTGAGGGCACCCAGGGGATCGGTGTCGTGCTGTGCGAGACCGCAACCGCGGCGGAATCGGTGATCGAGGCGTTCATGGGCCTCAAGCAGAACATCATGGTCCAGGAATACATCAAGGAAGCCGGTGGCGCGGACATTCGTTGCTTCGTGGTCGGCGATAAAGTGATCGCCTCGATGAAACGCCAGGCCAAACCCGGTGAGTTTCGCTCCAACCTGCATCGCGGCGGCAGCGCGAGCCTGATCAAGATCACCCCGGAAGAACGCATGACAGCCCTGCGCGCGGCCAAGGTCATGGGATTGGCGGTGGCCGGCGTGGATATCCTGCGCTCCAATCACGGACCGCTGGTGATGGAGGTCAATTCTTCGCCAGGCCTGGAAGGAATCGAGACCACCACCAGCAAGAACGTGGCGGGGATCATCATCGAACACCTGGAAAAAAATGGCGGGCCGAACATGACCCGGACCAAGGGCAAAGGCTAAAAAAGCAGCTGCGAGCCTCAAGCTGCAAGCTGTAAGCCGAACTGCTTCAGCTTGCAGCTTGTAGCTTATAACTCGTAGCTGCTTCTATACCGCATCCCGCGGCAGCATCAAGCCCAACGGCAACCGCACCCGGGCCTCCAATCCGCCGCCAGCTCGATTGCGCAGTTCGACGTTGCCGCCATGCATCGAGGCGATGCGCTTGACGATGGCCAGGCCCAGCCCAGTGCCCTTCCCTCCCCGAGCCCGATCACCGCGGGTGAACGGGTTGAAAATGGCTTCCAGCTCCGCTGGGTCGATGCCGGCGCCGCGGTCCATGACGCTCAGGACGACATAAGGCGCGCTGGTGTCGCCGGAAACATAGGCGGCGACTTCAACGCCCGTGCCGGCATGGTTGAGGGCGTTACCGATCAGGTTGTTCAACAGGCGCTTCATCGACACGCGGCGCAGCGGAAACGGCTGGATGGGCTCCAGGCGCAAGTGGACCTTCTCTTCGTTCTGGTTGTAGGGCGCAGCCACCTCCCGTACCAGCTCGCTGAGGTCCACCTCCTCTACCGACTCGTCACGACCGTCGCGAATGAACGCCAGGAACTGATCGAGAATCGCGTCCATGTCTTCGATATCGCGGACCATTTCGTCGGTCAGGTCGGTGTGCTCGCCCATCAGTTCCAGCGACAGCCGCAACCGCGTCAGCGGCGTGCGCAGGTCATGGGAGACGCCGGCGAGCATCAGCTCACGTTCGCGTCCGGCCTGCTCGACATCCTCGGCCATCTGGTTGAAGGCGCGGTACACCTCGGTCATCTCGCTGGGCGTATCGCTGACGGGCAACCGCACGCTGCGGCCCTGGCCCAGTTGCCGGGCTGCATAGACCAGGCGCTTGAGTGGCTGGTTGAGCTGGCTGACGAAAATCCACGCCGAAGCCGTCGACAACAGGCCGATCGCCAGGAACCAGCCCAGCACGTTCCAGATTTTCTGGCCGCGCAGCGGATGGGGGTACAGCGGAACCTTCAGCCATCCATCACCAAGGCTCGGCGCACGCACCCACAAGGCGGGCGGCGAATGCATGCGTAGCCGCACTTCGGTATCGGCGCCCAGTTCGGCCTGCATCTGCCGCTGGTAGATCTCGCTGTATGGCCAATGCTGCTCACCTTCAGGCACACCGGCGCCGACCACCCGGATCAAAGTCGCCGCCTCGGCGATTTTGACTCGATTGGTTTCGTCCGCTGCCCAATAGGCGCGCAGGGTCAAGGCAACGCCGTGACTGTATTGGCGGTCCACCAGCACGTCTTCGTTCATCAGCAGGTAAACCAGCGTCAGCGCCTTGGAAAACAGCACGACGATCAGCACCAGCCAGAGGGTGCGGGAGAAAAAGCTCTGGGGGAACCAGACGGGGGTCTTCATGAGTAACCGCTACATACTTGCAGGAGCGAGCGATGCTCGCACAATGACGGACCGCGAGTCGCCTGGAAAGATTTTCACCCGCCAGGCTGCGCGCTCCTACAAATCGCCGATCACTTGCCGGCAGCGCCATCCGGCACGAACACGTAGCCAACGCCCCAGACCGTCTGGATATAACGCGGCTTGGAAGGATCGGGTTCGATCATCCGGCGCAAACGGGAAATCTGCACGTCGATGGAGCGCTCCAGCGCATCCCATTCGCGGCCACGGGCCAGGTTCATCAGCTTGTCCCGGGTCAGCGGCTGGCGGGCGTTCATCACCAGGGCCTTGAGCACGGCGAACTCGCCAGTGGTGAGCATATGGATCTCATCGCCGCGCTTGAGCTCGCGGGTGGCCAGCGACAGTTCATAGTCGCCGAAGGTCACGCTCTCGTCTTCGCTGCCCGGTGCGCCCGGCACCGGCGCCGATTGGCGACGCAGGACAGCCTTGACCCGGGCCATCAGCTCATCCGGGTTGAACGGCTTCGCCAGGTAATCGTCGGCGCCCAGCTCCAGGCCCTTGATACGGCTCAGTTCGTCGCCCTTGGCGGTGAGCATGATGATCGGGATCTGGTTGTTGGCGCCTCGCAGGCGGCGACAGGCCGTCAAGCCGTCCTCGCCAGGCAGCATCAGGTCGAGGACCACGAGGTTGAAAACCTCACGGGCCAGCAGCCGGTCCATTTGCTCGGTGTTCGGTACGGTGCGGGCGCGATAGCCCTTGCTGACGAAAAAGCGCTCCAGCAGGCTGCTCAGCCCCGGATCGTCGTCAACAATCAGAATTTTTTCGCCTTCAGCAGTTTGTGCGGTGCTGCTCATAGGAAGCTCCTTTGATCTTGGCGCGCATTATGGCTTAGCTGCCGTTATACGCACCGAGTGCATTGTTAGCAGATTTTTCCTCTATCTTCAGTAGCTCACCCATCCATCCCGCAGGTCACGACACCCCCGAACAGCGGAACGCTGGTTATAATGCGCGGCCTTTTGCGCCAGGGGATGCCGGATCGTTATACCGGCGCACCGTTCTCCCTGGCCAGGCAGCACTTTTTGAATTCAGCGGGTCACTGGCCGTCCCCTGCCCCCGGCAGCGACGCAAGCCAGGCCGCTCAACCAGCCTCGCCGCGCCCCGTTATTGTGGCGGCGGGCCTGATTCACAATTTGTCAGGTGGTTTTATGGACAGCATCAACAGCCGCATCGCCGAGGAACTCGGCGTACGCCCGCAACAGGTCGAAGCGGCCGTCGCGCTACTCGATGAAGGCTCCACGGTGCCTTTCATCGCCCGTTACCGGAAGGAAGTGACCGGCAGCCTCGATGACACCCAGCTGCGTCATCTGGAAGAGCGCCTGCGCTACCTGCGAGAACTCGACGAACGGCGCATCAGCATCCTGGCGAGCATCCAGGAGCAGGGCAAGCTGACCCCGCAACTGGAACGCGACATCAAGCTGGCCGATACCAAGACCCGCCTGGAAGACTTGTACCTGCCTTACAAGCAGAAACGCCGCACCAAGGGCCAGATTGCCCTGGAAGCCGGCCTCGGCGAACTGGCCGACGGCTTGTTCAACGACCCCACGTTGGCGCCGGAAGCCGAAGCCGCGCGTTTCGTCGATGCCGAAAAAGGCGTGGCGGACATCAAGGCTGCGCTGGAAGGCGCCAAGTACATCCTCATGGAGCGCTTCGCCGAAGACGCGAACCTGCTGGAAAAACTGCGCAACTACCTCAAGCAGGAGGCGATCCTGAGTGCTCGCGTCATCGCCGGCAAAGAAGAGGAAGGCGCCAAGTTCCGCGATTACTTCGAACACGACGAGCCCCTCAAGAGCGTACCGTCGCACCGGGCGCTGGCGATTTTCCGCGGTCGCAACGAAGGCATCCTCAGCTCATCGCTGAAAGTCGGCGAAGAACTGCCCGGCACCATGCACCCGTGCGAAGGCATGATCGGCCAGCAGTTCGGCATCCAGAACCAGAACCGCGCCGCCGACAGGTGGCTGGCCGAAGTGGTGCGCTGGACCTGGAAGGTCAAGCTCTACACCCACCTGGAAACCGACCTGCTGGGCGAACTGCGCGACAACGCCGAGACCGAGGCGATCAACGTGTTCGCCCACAACCTGCACGACCTGCTGCTGGCCGCACCGGCCGGGCCGCGTGCCACGCTGGGCCTGGACCCGGGCCTGCGCACTGGCTGCAAGGTGGCCGTGGTGGATTCCACCGGCAAGCTGCTGGACCACGCCACGGTCTACCCGCATGTGCCGCATAACAAATGGGACCAGACCATCGCTATCCTTGCCGCCCTGTGCGCCAAGCACTCGGTGGACCTGATCGCCATCGGCAACGGCACCGCCAGCCGTGAGACCGACAAGCTGGCCGCCGAGCTGATCAAGAAATACCCGGCCATGAAAATGACCAAGGTCATGGTCTCCGAGGCCGGCGCTTCGGTTTATTCGGCGTCGGAACTGGCCTCGAAGGAATTCCCGGACCTGGACGTGTCGATCCGTGGCGCGGTGTCCATCGCCCGTCGCCTGCAGGACCCACTGGCGGAACTGGTGAAGATCGACCCGAAATCCATCGGTGTCGGCCAGTACCAGCATGACGTATCGCAATTGAAGCTGGCCCGTGGCCTGGACGCCGTGGTGGAGGATTGCGTGAACGCCGTGGGCGTGGACGTGAACACCGCTTCGGTAGCATTGCTGGCGCGTATCTCCGGCCTGAACGCCACGCTGGCGCAGAACATCGTCACCCACCGCGACGAACACGGCGCGTTCAAGACCCGCGCCGCGTTGAAAAAAGTCCCGCGCCTGGGTGAAAAAACCTTCGAACAGGCCGCCGGCTTCCTGCGCGTCATGAATGGTGACAACCCGCTCGACTCCTCGGCAGTTCACCCGGAAGCCTATCCACTGGTGCAACGCATCGCCGCCCAGACCGACCGCGACATTCGCTCGCTGATCGGCGACGCGGCGTTTCTCAAGCGCCTGGACCCGAAGAAATTCACTGACGAAACCTTCGGCCTGCCCACCGTGACTGACATCCTCCAAGAGCTGGAGAAACCGGGCCGCGACCCACGTCCGGAATTCAAGACCGCTGAATTCCAGGAAGGCGTCGAAGACCTCAAGGACCTGCAACCGGGCATGATCCTCGAAGGCGTGGTGACCAACGTCACCAACTTCGGCGCGTTCGTCGACATCGGCGTGCACCAGGACGGCCTGGTGCATATTTCGGCCTTGTCGGAGAAATTCATCAAGGACCCGCGCGAAGCCGTGAAGGCCGGTGATGTGGTGAAAGTAAAGGTCATGGAAGTCGACATCCCGCGTAAACGCGTGGGGCTGTCGATGCGCATGAGCGACACGCCCGGAGAGAAAATCGACGGCGCCCGCGGTGCCCGTCCAGGCGCCGCGCCACGCCAGTCGCAGAACACCGCGCCGCGCAAGGAAACTGCCACCGCGGCCCCGGCGAATAACGCCATGGCCTCGCTGTTCGCCAACGCCAAGCAACTGAAGAAACGCTGATGGAGGCGCCGGCCGGGTTGGTGGAGAGCGCGTTTTTCAAGCTGCTCGGCTGCCGTCTGCAGAGCCTCGGGGACGGGGTGGCGCAAGTCGCCCTGGGTCTGGAGCCGGCGTTGCGCAACCGCGGTGGCAAGCTGCACGGCGGGGCGCTGTTCAGCCTGGTGGACATTGCCATGGGGCTGGCCTGCTCCAGCGTCCATGGCTTCGACCAGCAGAGCGCAACCATCGAGTGCAAGATCAACTACATTCGCGCCGTGTCCGACGGCGAAGTGCTGTGCACCGCCCGGGTCATCCACCCGGGCCGGCGCACGCTGGTGGTCGAGGCCGAGGTGATGCAGGGCGACAAGCTGGTCGCAAAAGCGCAAGGCACGTTCGCTGTCCTATAGCTCGCTGTCATCGATTTAGGGTAATTTCGACGCCATGAATGCCGTGCCGACCTCTATTGTGGGAGAGAACCTGCTCGCGATAGCGATGGACCAGTCAATATAAAATTGACGGACATACCGCCATCGCGAGCAGGCTCGCTCCCACAGGGGCTGCGACGATCTGTCTTTGGCAGCACAAAAACCAGGCGAAAACGCCAGTTTCAACTTCACCCTTGTAGACCGTCTTGCCCACCCCCATATTGGGGCGACTGACGCGTGAAGGAATTCAACTTGAGCGACCTTTTAAACCGCCGCCTGGCCCTGCTCGGCGAGCGCGCCAACCTCTCCCTGCTCGAGCAGTGCCTGCACGGTATCGAACGTGAATGCCTGCGCGTCACGGGCGACGGGCGCCTGGCGCAGACCCCGCATCCCGAATCCCTGGGCTCGGCGCTGACCAACGAACAGATCACTACTGACTATTCCGAGTCGCTGCTGGAGTTCATCACGCCGGCCCTGGCCAACCCGGCCGACACCCTGCACAGCCTCGACAGGATCCACCGGTTTGTCTACAGCAAGCTCGGCGACGAGTACCTGTGGAGCCCTTCGATGCCGTGTCCGCTGCCGGCCGAGGAAGACATTCCGATCGCCTACTACGGCACCTCGAATATCGGTCGACTCAAGTATGTCTACCGCAAGGGCCTGGCCCTGCGCTACGGCAAGACCATGCAATGCATCGCCGGGATCCACTACAACTTTTCCCTCCCGGAAAAGCTCTGGCCCCTGCTGCGCCAGGACGAAGCCAGCGACGTGAGCGACCGCGACTTCCAGTCCTCGGCCTACATCGCGCTGATCCGTAACTTCCGCCGCTACAGCTGGTTGCTGATGTACCTGTTCGGCGCCTCGCCGGCCCTGGATGTCGGTTTCCTTCGCGGCCGTCCGCACCAGTTGGAACAACTGGACCCGGACACCTTGTACCTGCCCTACGCCACCAGCCTGCGCATGAGCGACCTGGGTTACCAGAGCAACGCCCAAGCCGGCCTGACACCTTGCTATAACGACCTGGCGAGCTACACCGACAGCCTGCGCAAAGCCGTGGCAACGCCCTATGCTCCTTATGTCGAAGTCGGTACTCACCAGAACGGCGAATGGGTGCAGCTCAACACCAACATCCTGCAGATCGAAAACGAGTACTACTCCAACATCCGCCCCAAGCGCGTGACCTACACCGGCGAGCGGCCGATCCAGGCGCTGATGGCCCGAGGAATACAGTACGTCGAAGTGCGCTGCCTGGACATCAACCCGTTCCTGCCGATGGGCATCGACCTGACCGAGTCGCGCTTCCTCGATGCGTTCCTGCTGTACTGCGGCCTCAACGACAGCCCGCAACTGGAAAATAACGAGTGCAGCAACGCCACGAGCAACTTCCTGACCGTGGTCAAGGAAGGCCGCAAGCCTGGCCTGCAATTGCAGCGCCAGGGTCAATCGGTGGACATGCAAACCTGGGCCATGGAATTGCTGGAAAAGATTGCTCCGCTTGCCGCCCTGCTTGACCAGAGCCAAGGCGGTGATGCCCATCGCCAGGCTCTCGACGCGCAACAGGCAAAAGTCCGCGACCCGTCGCTGACGCCGTCCGCCAAGGTCTTGGCCGCCATGGCCGAGCACCAGGAAAGCTTCGCCCAGTTCTCCCTGCGCCAGAGCAAGGCCCACGCCGAGTTCTTCCGCGCCGAACCGTTGTCGACCGAAGAGCAAGTCGCGTTCGAAGAAACCGCTCGCCAGTCCTTGGTCCAGCAAACCGAGCTGGAGCAGAACGAGGTGGGCGATTTCGACGTCTTCGTGGGTTCGTATCAGGCGAGCATTTTGGCGATCAGTAACTGAATCGCCAATGTGGCGAGGGGATTTATCCCCGCTGGACTGCGGAGCAGTCCCCAGAGGCTACGCTGGTTCGCCACAGCTTGCAGCCGAAATCCTTGGGGTCGCTTCGCGACCCAACGGAGATGAATCCCCTCGCCACAAGAGTCCTAAGCCATTCTCAGCAGATTTTTTCGAAAATAAGCTAATTCGAAAAAGTTATTTATTTACTAATTCTTAGATCATTTAGTCTCCTCCAACGCCGACTCTCCGGCGGCCTGTTGAGGAGCTTCCCCATGTCTTTGCGTTTCCCCCTTCGCCTTCTCGCGGCCGCTTCCCTGGCCGCGGCGAGCCTTTTCGCCCAGGCGGCCGACCTGACCGTGGCCTATCAGACCACCGTCGACCCGGCCAAAGTCGCCCAGGCCGATGGCGCTTATGAGAAAGCCACCCAGGCCAAGATCAACTGGCGAAAATTCGACAACGGCGCCGACATCATCGCCGCCATCGCCTCGGGCGACGTGCAGATCGGCTACCTGGGTTCCAGCCCGCTGACCGCCGCCATCACCCGCAAGGTTCCGGTGGAAACCTTCCTCATCGCCACCCAGATCGGCGCCGCCGAAGCCTTGGTCGCCCGTGATGGCTCCGGCATCAAGACCCCGCAGGACCTGATCGGCAAGAAAATCGCCGTGCCGTTTGTTTCCACTGGTCATTACAGCCTGCTCGCCGCGCTGAAACACTGGAACATCGACCCGTCGAAAGTCACCGTGCTCAACCTCGCGCCACCGGCCATCATCGCCGCCTGGAAGCGCGGCGATATCGACGCCACCTACGTCTGGGACCCGGCCCTGGGCGTGGCCAAGGAAAACGGCAAGGTGCTGATCACCTCCGCTGAACTGGCCCAGTTCGGCGCGCCAACCTTCGACGCCTGGATCGTGCGCAAGGATTTTGCCCAGAAGCATCCCGAGATCGTCACGGCTTTCGCCAAGGTCACCCTGGACGCCTACGCCCAGTACCGCAAGGACCCGCAGGCCTGGTTGGCCGACGCATCGAACATCGACAAGCTGGTGAAACTCTCCGGCGCCAAGGCCAGCGACATTCCATTGCTGCTGCAAGGCAACGTATTCCCGTTGGCCGCCGACCAGGTGGTCAGCCTCGGAGCCCCAACCACCCAGGCCATCACCAACACCGCCGCGTTCCTCAAGGAGCAAGGCAAGGTTGAAGCCGTGCTGCCGGACTACGCGCCATACGTCAGCGCCAAATACATCACCCGCTGATCAAACAGGAGACGTCGAGATGGCCTTGCTACAGCTGGAGCGCATCAGCGCACAGTACCCCGGCGCAACGAAACCGGTACTGGCGGATATTTCGTTGACCCTGGGCCCGCA
Source organism: Pseudomonas sp. R3-56 (assembly GCF_051132075.1). Lineage (NCBI taxonomy): Bacteria > Pseudomonadati > Pseudomonadota > Gammaproteobacteria > Pseudomonadales > Pseudomonadaceae > Pseudomonas > Pseudomonas sp. R3-56. Next base: position 5,859,874 of record NZ_CP071657.1, read on the forward strand.
GCAGTTGCTGGTTGCCCTCGGCCCCTCCGGCAGCGGCAAGACTTCGCTGCTCAACCTGATTGCCGGGTTTGTGGAACCCAGCGCCGGACAGATCACCCTGGACGGCATTCCCGTCAGAGGCCCGGGTGCCGAGCGCGGCGTAGTGTTCCAGGACGATGCGCTGTTGCCCTGGCAAGACGTGTTGGCAAACGTCGGGTTCGGCCTGGAACTGGCGGGAGTTGCCAGGGAGAAGCGCGAGGCTCGCGCTCGGGAAATGCTCGCCCTGGTGGACCTGGCCGGTTTCGAAAAGCGCCGTGTCTGGCAGCTGTCGGGCGGCCAGAAGCAACGAGTCGGGCTGGCACGCGCGCTGGCGGCCGATCCACGGGTATTGCTGATGGACGAACCCTTCGGCGCCCTGGACGCGTTCACCCGTGAACAGATGCAGGAACTGCTGCTGCAAGTCTGGCAACGTACCGCCAAGCCGGTGTTCCTGATTACCCATGACATTGAAGAAGCGGTATTCCTTGCCACCGACCTGATCCTGCTGGCCCCCGATCCGGGGCAAATCGTCGAGCGCCTGAGCCTGGATTTCGGGCGCCGCTACGGCGCGGGGGAATCGGCGCGGTCGATCAAGTCCGACCCGCGCTTCATCGAAACCCGCGAGCATGTGCTGGCGAAAGTGTTCTCCCAACGCAGCGCCACTCGGCAACAGGAGCGCGCATGAGCAGCTATGAAGTTCCAGCCGTGGCCAGCGACGCCGTGGCCGCCCGCCCTCCAGTCATCGCGCGCCGTACCCTGAGCACGCGATGGATCAGCGGCCTGACGCTGGTGGCGCTGCTGTTGCTCTGGTGGGCCGTAACCGCCAGCGGCGTGATCGAACCGCTCTTCCTGCCGCCGCCCTCCGCCGTGCTGCAAAAAGGCTGGCTGCTGGCCACCAGCGGCTACATGGACTCCACACTCTGGCAGCACCTCGGCGCAAGCCTCGGGCGGATTGGCCTGGGCCTGCTGTTCGCGGTGTTGACGGCGGTGCCGGTGGGTATCGCCATCGGCGCCAACCGTATTGCCCGCGGCGTACTCGATCCGCTGATCGAGTTCTACCGGCCGATTCCACCCCTGGCTTACCTGCCGCTGATCGTGATCTGGTGCGGCATCGGTGAGCTGTCGAAAGTCCTGCTGATCTACCTGGCGATTTTCGCCCCGATCGCCATCGCCACTGCAACCGGCGTGCGCACCGTCGACCCGGCCAAACTGCGCGCTGCTCAATCGCTGGGGGCCACGCGGGCGCAACTGATTCGCCATGTGATCGTACCCAGCGCCCTGCCCGACATCCTCACCGGTATCCGCATCGGCCTGGGCGTGGGCTGGTCGACGCTGGTCGCCGCCGAACTGATCGCGGCCACCAGCGGCCTGGGGTTCATGGTGCAGTCGGCAGCGCAGTTCCTGGTCACCGATGTCGTGGTGCTGGGGATCCTTGTGATTGCGCTGATCGCCTTTGCCATGGAAATGGGCCTGCGCGCCCTGCAACGCAAACTGGTGCCGTGGCACGGCCAGGCCCACTGAACCTTTATTGACCACGCCGACCATTCGGCGCCGATCCGAGAGAACGACGATGAGCCGTCCGACCGTTACCCCTCTGAGCGTTGCCCTCGGCGCGCAGATCAGCGGGATCGATATCAGCCAGCCACTGGCCCCGAAAGACCGTGACACCATCGAGCAGGCACTGCTCGAATATCAGGTGCTGTTCTTCCGCGACCAGCCGATCGAACCCGCACAACAGGCCCGTTTCGCCGCGTACTTTGGCGACCTGCACATTCACCCGATCTACCCCAACGTGCCGGAGCAGCCCGAAGTGCTGGTGCTCGACACCGCCGTCACCGATGTGCGCGACAACGCGGTGTGGCACACCGACGTGACCTTCCTGCCGACCCCGGCCATGGGCGCGGTACTCAGCGCCAAGCTGCTGCCGGCATTCGGCGGCGATACGTTGTGGGCCAGCGGCATCGCGGCCTACGAAGCCTTGTCGGCACCATTGAAAAGCCTGTTGGAGGGCCTGACGGCGACCCACGACTTTACCCGTTCGTTCCCGCTGGAACGTTTTGGCAACACGGCGGAAGATCGGCTACGTTGGGAAGAAGCACGGCGCAAGAATCCACCGCTGTCGCATCCGGTGATTCGCACTCATCCGGTGAGCGGCCGCCGCGCACTGTTCGTCAACGAAGGCTTCACTACGCGCATCAACGAGCTGTCGGAAACCGAAAGCGAGGCGATCCTGAAACTGCTGTTTGCCCACGCGACGCGTCCGGAGTTCACCGTGCGCTGGCGCTGGCAGGCCAACGACGTGGCGTTCTGGGACAACCGCGTGACCCAGCATTTCGCCGTGGACGACTACCGCCCCAACCGGCGGGTGATGCACCGGGCGACGGTGTTGGGGGATGCGCCGTTTTTCAGGTGAGTGCCTCGCCACGGCTCATATCCCCGTGGCGAGGGAGCTTGCTCCCGCTGGGCTGCGTAGCAGCCCCAAAATCTCGGATCAGTTCATCATGCGCAAGCAACATGAACTGGGGGCCGCTTCGCGACCCAGCGGGAGCAAGCTCCCTCGCCACGGGTCCTGCGTTCAACCTGATAAACCGGCTGGAATCACTCAGCCGTCGAAGGCTTCTCCCACAGGTTGATCCCGCCCTCTTGGGCAAACCGGTCGATCTCGGCCAGTTCTTCGGCGCTGAACTCGAGATTTTGCAGCGCCCCGACGTTCTCGACGATCTGCTCCGGTCGGCTGGCGCCGATCAGGGCCGAGGTGACCCGCGGATCGCGCAATGTCCAGGCCAGGGCCATTTGCGCCAGGCTCTGGCCGCGACGCTGGGCGATCTCGTTGAGGGCGCGTACGTGGGCGATGTTTTCACCTGACAGATGCGAGGCCTGCAACGAACCGCCGCCCGGGCGATTGACCCGCGCATCGGCGGGAATGCCCTTGAGGTATTTGTCGGTCAGCAGGCCCTGCGCCAGCGGCGTGAAGGCGATCACGCCGGTGCCCAGTTCCTCGGTGGCGTCCAGCAAGTCCTTCTCGACCCAACGGTTGAGCAGGTTGTAGGCCGGCTGATGGATCAACAGCGGCACTTTCCATTCCTGAAGCAGCGCCGCCATTTCCCGGGTCTTCACGCCCGAATAGGAAGAAATGCCAATGTACAGGGCCTTGCCCTGCTGCACGGCGGTGGCCAGGGCGCTGGCGGTTTCTTCCAGTGGCGTGTCGGGATCGAAACGGTGGGAGTAGAAGATGTCCACGTAATCCAGACCGAGGCGCTGAAGGCTCTGGTCAAGGCTGGCCAGCACGTATTTGCGCGAACCGCCGCCCTGGCCATAAGGGCCTGGCCACATGTCCCAGCCGGCCTTGCTGGAGATGATCAGCTCATCGCGGTATTGCTGGAAATCTTCACGCAGCAACCGGCCGAAATTGATTTCGGCACTGCCGTAGGGCGGGCCGTAGTTGTTGGCCAGGTCGAAGTGGTTGATACCCAGGTCGAACGCCGTGCGCAACAAGGCCCGCTGAGTGTCGATCGGCGTGCTGTCGCCGAAGTTGTGCCACAAGCCGAGTGACAAGGCCGGCAGTACCAGCCCGCTGCGCCCGACGCGGCGGTAAGGGATGGATTCGTAGCGGTTTTGCGCAGCGGTGTAGGTCATCGAAAAAGCTCTCTGTTCGGACGGCGGGTGGCAGAAGCTAACATTTCACAGACGCACCAGTCAGGTCGAAAGTTCGCGCAAGGCCGCTGCTGCCAGAAAACCCGAACGCGAGCTGTAACGCTGGTCTCGTCGCACGGTTTGATCGATACGCTCAAGCAATTGCTCGGGCAGTGTGGCGTTGAACCGCACCGACTTTCCGAAATAGGGCGTGACATCAAACTCAACCACGCCCCATATCCCCCCGGCGTATTGCGGATCGTCGAGATGATCGTCAATTTCATGGATCTTTGGCAGCGGTTCGCCGTCGGCTATCAGGCCTTCATAGTGCAACGAGAGCGCTTCTCTCACATTTTCGAATGCCTGGCTCACCGTACTGCCTGCGGAAAAACAACCCGGCACATCTGGGACCGTCACGCCGTATTCGGAATCGGCATCCTTGTGCAGAACGACCGGAAATTTCATGTGGACGAATCCTTCCTCCAGACCCGGCAACCGCAGCAACCGGTCTGATAACAATGCATCCCCATCGGGGATTTCGTAATCGGTCATGACCTTCATTTCAGGCCCGCCTGTTTCAAAATGCTATTGATCGTGCCTCTGGGCAGATCGGCGTCAGGGTGCTTGATCGTCACCCTCCCAGCCTTGAAAGCGTGTTTATACTGATGATGACTACCCTTGACCGCCACCAGATACCAGATACCAACCATCCTCTTCGATCTTCCTGATCATTTCCCGACTTCGCATCACCTATGCCTTATTCGACAGCTCTGCCGGAAAACTCTAGCTGTGAAAGAGGGTTCTGATACACACAATACACACTCTGAAAAATATTAGCTCAACTCTCCAACTGATGCACCGTTACCACAATCCAGTCATCGCGCCTGCGCAAACACCTCCGCCACCCAATCCACAAACACCCGTACCCGCGGTGACATGTGTCGGTTGTGTGGATAAACCACCGACACCGGCATGGACGGCGGAGGCGTCGCGGCGAGCACTTCGCGGATCAGGCCTTGGCGGATCGGCTCCTCCATTCGGTAATACGGGCATTGGATCAGGCCCATGCCGGCGATCGCCGACGCCGCATAGATTTCTGCCCCGGACACCGACAACGTGCCCCCGATCGAAACCTCCTTGAGCTCGCCGTCGACCATGAATTCGAATGGATAAAGCTTGGCGGTGGTGCGCGAGACGTAGTTCACCGCTTTGTGCTGCTTGAGATCCTCCAGGCTTTTCGGTTCACCGTATTGGCGCAGGTAAGCGGGGCTGGCACAGGTGATCTGGCGAAGATTGGCGACACGCCGGCCGATCAACGACGAATCCGCCAACGTACCGGAGCGCACGACGCAATCGACGCCCTCGGCGATCAGGTCGACGAAGCGGTCCGCTTCACTGATGAACAATTCGATATCCGGGTAGCGGGCCATGAATTGCGGCAACGCCGGGATCACGAAATACCGCGCCTGGGTTCCATGCAGGTCCACCCTCAACTTGCCTTTGGGCGCCACGCCGCGAAACGCCAGCTCGGCTTCTTCGAGTTCCGCCAGCAATTGCACGCAACGCGGGTAGTAGGCCTCGCCGTCGAGGGTCGGACGCACCCTGCGTGTGCTGCGCTCCAGCAGACGAACACCCAGCCAGGCTTCGAATTGATTGAGCGTGTGGGTCAGCGTGGCCCGGGGCATGTTCAGGTCTTCGGCAGCCAGGGTGAAGCTGCTGCGCTCGTAGATACGGACAAACACCTTCATCGCCTTGACCTGATCCATCTGCAGCCCTGATTGTTGAGGAATGTTGAACAGTCAAGGCAACTCTCCTGCATTTATCGCCGCACGTAAACATGTGAATCTGGCTTCAACCCATCACAAATCTCAAGGAGATCCTTGCCATGACTGCTCAAAACGCCAAAGTCGCCATCGTCACCGGTGCCTCCCGTGGGATCGGCGCGCAGATAGCCAGGCAATTGGCGAGCGACGGGTTTGCCGTCGCCATCAACTTCGCCAGCAGCGCCACCGAGGCCTCGCAGCTGGCGGTGCAGTTGCGTCAGGCCGGGCACCCGGCCATAGCGGTGAAGGCCGACGTGTCGGTTGCCGCCGACGTCAGCCGGATGTTCGATGAAGTCGAAGCGCAACTGGGCAGGGTCGATGTGTTGATCAACAACGCCGGCATCCTGCAGGTCATGCCGTTGGCGCAGCACAGCGACGAGCTATTCGACCGCACGTTCGCCATCAACACCCGTGGCACCTTCAACACCTTGCGCGAGGCCGCGACCCGGCTGAACGATGGCGGCCGCATCGTGAATTTTTCCAGCAGTACCGTGGGCATGAACCTGCCGGGCTACTCGGTGTACATCGCCAGCAAGGCCGCGGTGGAATCCCTGACCCAAGTATTTGCCAAGGAGCTGCGCGGTCGCCAGATCACCGTCAACGCCGTGGCCCCGGGGCCGGTCGCCACCGAGCTGTTCATGCAAGGCAAAAGCGAAGAGCAGGTCCAGCACTATGCCAGGATGCCGCCCCTGGAACGCCTCGGCCAGCCGGAAGACATCGCCAGCATCGTGTCATTCCTGGTAAGCCCGGCCGCTGGTTGGGTGAACGGCCAGATTCTGCGGGCTAACGGAGGGCTGGTCTGAGGCTTGGCTTTGCGCAGCCACTGAAACCGCCATCGCGAGCAAGCTCGCTCCCACAAAGGTTATCCCATTACCCTGTGGGAGCGAGCTTGCTCGCGATGGCGTCGGTGCGATGCCAATTATTTTTTCAGCGCACCAGATGCAGAAACTGCATGTGCCGCTCGTACTGGTCGAGGATGTCGTTGATGACCTGCTCCTTGGAATACCCCACCAGGTCGTAGTCCTGGCTGCCCTCGCTCAGGTGTACTTCGGCGCGGTAGTAGCGACGATTGTTGATCTGTTTGGAGCCCATGCCACCCCGGGCGAAGGACGGCGTGAAGTAACCCCGCATCTGCACCTGGTAGATGAACGGATGCTGTTCGCCGTGGCCGATTTCCAGGCTGACGCTGTCGTTGGCCGGGTCTGGCTGGGTCACCACCGTCAGGCCCTTTTCGGCGAATACCGCCTTCACCTCCTCGATGGCCGGGCGCACCGTAGTATCGAGAAAGCGATACACCTCGTCGCGGGAAGGAAAATGCACCGCCTGGCTCAAGCGCTGACGCCAACCGCCAGTGCCCCGTCGGGAGCCCGACACCGGCGCGAGGGAATGCAACTGCGCGATCTGCTTCTGCGACTCCAGGTAGAACGCCTTGTGCAGGCCCCACATCATCAGCAGCAGAATCAGCGAGAACGGCAAGGACGTCAGCACCACCGCCGACTTCAAGGCATCGATGCTGCCGGAGAACAGCAAGGCACTGGTCACCAGGGCAGTCATCGCGCCCCAGAACACCCGCAGCCATTTCGGCCCGTCCTCATCGGGGCTGCCGCCCTTGGCCGACAATGTCGACAGCACCACGGTGCCGGAGTCGGCGGACGTGACAAAAAACACGAAGCTGATGAACACCGTGACCGCAATTACCGTCTTGCTCCACGGGTAGGTTTCCAGCAGCAGGTAAAGGCTCATCGACGGGTTGTCCAGGGCCGACATGCCCAGGGCGCTCATGCCATGGTTCAGGACCTGATCGATGGCGCTGTTACCGAAAATCGACATCCACGCCAGGGTGAAACCCAAGGGGATCAGCAGCACGCCGAACACGAATTCACGGATCGTCCGGCCACGGGATATCCGTGCGATAAACAGCCCCACGAACGGTGACCACGCGATCCACCATGCCCAATAGAACACTGTCCAACCGCCCAGCCAGTCGCTGGGCTCGTTGTAGGCATACAGGTCGAAACTCTTCATCGGCAGGGCGCCGAGGTAATCGCCGAGATTCTGGATAAGCGTGTTGAGCAGATGCTGGGTCGGTCCGGCGAACAGCACAAACAGCAACAGCGCGCAGGCCAGCAGCATGTTGATATCGGACATGACGCGCACGCCCTTGTCGACGCCAGCCACGGCGACAATGATTGCCGCGCCCATCATCAGCACGATCAGCCCGACCTGGATCCACTGGGTGTGAGCAATGCCGAAGAGGTAATCCAGACCGGAATTGAGGTGCAGCACGCCAAAGCCCATATCCGCGCCAAGGCCGAACACGGTCGCGATGATGCCGAAACCGTCCACCGCATAACCGATCGGCCCGTTGATGCGCTTGCCGATCAGCGGGTACAACGCCGACCGCAAGGCCAGCGGCAGGTTGTGTCGGTAGGCGAAGTACGCCAGGGCCATCCCAACAAAAGCGAACACACCCCAGCCGTGCAAACCCCAGTGCAGGAACAGGATCTGCATCGCCTGGCGCGCCGCATCGGCGGTGCCGGCTTCGCCCTGGGGCGGCTGGACCAGATGGGTCAGGGGCTCGGAAACGCAGAAGAAAAACAAGGTGATGCTGATCCCGGCGGCAAACAACATGCCGGCCCAGGACAGGTAGCTGAACTCGGGCTCGTCGTGGTCGGCACCGAGCTTGATCTTGCCGTAGCCGGACAAGGCGGTGACCACCACGAAGACCAGATACAGGGTCATCGCCAGCATGTAATACCAGCCGACCGTATTGGCCGCCCAGTTCTGCGCGGCCAGCAACCAGGCGCCGGCCTGCTCCGGCACGGCAATGACGACCAGGCCGAACAGCAGGATGAAGGTCGCGGCGAAATAAAACACCGGCGGATTCATGCGGACCAGGCCGCTGGATGGGAGGGACGAAGTACTCATCGACGGAGCACCTCGCAAAGCGAAATCATGACGTGCGCAAACGGACTCGGCAAAGGCAAGCCTCCTGTTGTGAGCGGGCAGCAAACCAATGGTTTAACTTGAATGAACGTTCAAGTTAAACATGAATAGGCTGCCAAGGACTAATCGCAGGGCTCAATGGCACGTTTCCTACACTAGCCCATGGGTGGGTATGACGCAGTTCGCAGATCATTCGTTCAGTGGTGACGCAAATCCTGTGGGAGCGGTTCAGTTGAGAGAATGATGCGCCTGTGGCGAGGGAGCTTGCTCCCGCTCGGCTGCGAAGCAGTCGTAACCCGGGGAATGCGGTGGGTCTGACGCTCCGCATCTGGCAGGTTTTGGGGCCGCTGCGCGGCCCAGCGGGAGCAAGCTCCCTCGCCACGGGTCCGTTGATTGCCTTATTAAGTGTCATCCTCAACGCCCACATGCCGGTTGCCCGTGAATACTCAGCTGCCTATAGTCCGGATATCGCTTACAGCCAGTACGGACTCATGATCAAAGAACAGTTGTCTCGCTTCCATCGTCTCGACCTGCTCAGCCATCCGACGCCTCTGGAAAAACTCGACCGTCTCTCCGCCTGGCTCGGCCGCGACATCTACGTCAAGCGCGACGACCTGACGCCTCTGGCACTGGGCGGCAACAAGTTGCGTAAGCTTGAATACCTTGCCGCCGACGCCCTGGCCCAAGGCGCCGACACGCTCGTCACAGCCGGCGCGATCCAGTCCAACCATGTCCGTCAGACCGCTGCCCTGGCCGCGAAGCTGGGCCTGGGTTGTGTGGCGTTGCTGGAAAACCCCATCGGTACCGAGGAAAGCAATTACCTGGGCAACGGTAATCGGCTGTTGCTGGAGCTGTTCGACGCCAAGGTCGAACTTGTTGAAAACCTGGACAACGCCGACGAACAGTTGCAGGCCCTTGCCGGCCGCCTGCGTAGCAACGGGAAAAAACCTTACCTGGTGCCGATTGGCGGGTCGAATGCCCTGGGTGCCTTGGGCTATGTGCGCGCGGGCCTGGAGTTGGCCGAACAGATCAAGGACACCGGGCTTGAATTCGCCGCCGTGGTGCTGGCCTCGGGCAGTGCCGGCACGCATGGCGGCCTGGCGCTGGCACTGAGCGAAACCCTGCCGGACCTTCCCGTGATTGGCGTGACGGTTTCACGCAGCGAGGAAGACCAGTTTCCGAAAGTCCAGGGGCTCGCCGAACGTACGGCGCAGTTGCTGGAAATGGCCCTGCCGCCGGCCTTCAAGGTGAACCTGTGGGACGAGTACTTCGCCCCCCGCTACGGCGAGCCCAACGCCGGTACGCTGGCGGCGGTCAAGTTGCTGGCGAGCCAGGAAGGCCTGCTGCTCGATCCGGTCTATACCGGCAAGGCCATGGCCGGGCTGCTCGACGGCATCGGTCGCGACCGCTTTGAAAACGGCCCGATCATCTTCCTGCATACCGGCGGTGCACCGGCGCTGTTTGCCTATGACTCGGTGTTCCACGCTCGGTAAATGTCGCTGTGGAGCGAGCAGGCTCGCTCCCACATGATGTTGATTACATATTGGAATAGGGTCGTGATTTAATATTATTTTCCAATCTATACGACCCAACCTATAGTCGCGCCGCAGGCGTATTTGCCACGAGACGCAAACCCTGCTTTTAGGGCAGGATGTGGCAATTCTTTCGGATCGCGGCTACGCCTTTCTCTTCCAGATAAACGTCATCATAAAAATACAGGGGCTTGTCATGAATTTTTCCGCATTACGTCGCAACCTGCTGGTGGGTTCGCTGGGCCTGGCATTGAGCGCCGGGCTGATGGGGCAAGCGGTTGCCGGTGAGCAGCTGCAAAAAATCAAGGACGCTGGTGAGATCAAGATCGGCCTGGAAGGCACTTATCCACCGTTCAGTTTTGTTGATGACAGCGGCAAACTGACTGGCTTCGAAGTGGAATTTTCCGAAGCCCTGGCCAAGGAACTGGGGGTCAAGGTCAAGCTGCAAACGACCCCGTGGGCCGGTATCCTCGCCGCCCTGGAATCCAAGCGCCTTGACGCGGTGGTGAACCAGGTGACCATCTCCGAAGAGCGCAAGAAAAAGTACGACTTCTCCGAGCCGTACACTGTTTCCGGGATCCAGGCGCTGGTACTGACCAAAAAAGCCGACGAACTGAACATCAAGAAGGCCGCTGACCTGGACGGCAAAAAAGTCGGCGTGGGCCTGGGCACCAACTATGAGCAGTGGGTCAAGGCAGAAGTGCCGGGCGCCCAGGTCAAAACCTACGACGACGATCCAACCAAGTTCCAGGACCTGCGTGTCGGCCGCATCGACGCCATCCTGATCGACCGCCTGGCCGCGCTGGAATACGCCAAGAAAGCCAAGGACACCACCGTCACCAGCGAAGCCTTTTCTCGCCAGGAGTCTGGCATTGCCCTGCGCAAAGGCGAGCCCGAGCTGCTGGCAGCCGTGAACAAGGCCATTGAAAAACTGCGCGCCGACGGCACGCTGAAAAAGCTCTCGGAAAAATACTTCAGCGCTGACGTCACTCAATAATGGAAGCAGCTCTTCAACTCGCGCTGGACTCCGCGCCCTTTTTGCTCAAGGGCGCGTATTACACGGTCATCCTCAGCCTGGGCGGCATGTTCTTCGGCTTGCTGCTCGGGTTTGGCCTGGCGCTGATGCGTTTGTCGCGCTTCAAACCGGTGAACTGGATTGCCCGCATCTACGTGTCGTTCTTTCGCGGCACGCCGTTGCTGGTGCAGTTGTTCGTGATCTATTACGGCTTGCCGCAACTGGGTATCGAGCTGGACCCATTGCCGGCGGCCCTGATCGGTTTCTCGCTGAACATGGCGGCCTACGCCTGCGAAATCCTGCGGGCCGCGATCAGCTCCATCGAACGCGGCCAGTGGGAAGCGGCGGCCAGTATCGGCATGACCCGCGCGCAGACCCTGCGTCGGGCCATCCTGCCGCAAGCCGCACGCACAGCCCTGCCACCGTTGGGCAACAGCTTCATATCCCTGGTCAAGGACACTGCATTGGCGGCGACCATCCAGGTACCGGAGCTGTTCCGCCAGGCGCAGCTGATCACCGCCAGAACCTTCGAAATCTTCACCATGTACCTTGCCGCCGCGCTGATCTATTGGGTTCTTGCCACCGTGCTTTCGCACTTGCAGAACGTCCTGGAAGCCCGGGTCAATCGGTATGACCAGGAGTCCTGACCGATGATTGTCGTGGAAAAACTGACAAAGCAGTTCAAGGGTCAGGTAGTGCTCAACGGCATCGACCTGAAGATCGAAGAAGGCGAAGTGGTAGCGATCATCGGCCCCAGCGGCTCGGGCAAGACCACCTTCCTGCGCTGCCTGAACTTTCTCGAAGAGCCCAGCAGTGGCCGGATCAAGGTCGGCGACATCGAGATCGATGGCAGCCGCCCGCTGAACCAGCAACAGGGCCTGGTCAGGCGTTTGCGTCAGCAGGTAGGGTTCGTATTCCAGAATTTCAACCTGTTTCCCCATCGCACCGCATTGGAAAATGTCACCGAAGGCCCCCAGGTGGTGAAAAAAATTCCCCGTGCCGAAGCCGAAGCCCTAGGGCGCAAGCTCCTGGCCAAGGTCGGGCTGGCCGGCAAGGAGGACGCCTACCCGCGGCGCCTGTCCGGCGGCCAGCAGCAGCGCGTGGCAATTGCCCGGGCGCTGGCGATGGAGCCGGCGGTGATCCTGTTCGACGAGCCGACCTCGGCCCTCGACCCCGAACTGGTGGGCGAGGTACTGGCGACCATTCGCGGCCTGGCCGAAGAAAAACGCACCATGGTGATCGTCACCCACGAAATGGGCTTCGCCCGGGACGTGGCCAATCGCGTGGTGTTCTTCGATAAAGGTGTGATCGTCGAGCAAGGGGAAGCCAAGGCTTTGTTCGCGGCCCCTAAAGAAGAGCGTACTCGACAATTCCTCAGTAAGTTCCTCTCCGCACACGCCGCGCAATAAGTTATCCGGCACACTTCCATGGAAGGAAGTGGATAACTCGGATGTCATACTCTTGACCGCTACGAAACAACTTACAGCCGCGCCCTCAGTTGAGAAACTTGTCAGCACGACATGCGTATACCTTGCGTAACACTTATGTCGGACCCCTCGCCCGTTGTCTCCCGCCTTCAGCTACCGTAAGCAATGCGACAGACGCCGGGGCAAGGAAAGTGGCGTCTGACAGCAAGTATTACTGACTGCATCGCGTAGGAAACTTCTGAAGAGTTGGCCAATCAAGCATTAATCCCGCCCTTCTATTGACACTGTAACTGCCCAACCCTTATCTAGAAGCCAACAGGCGACGCGCATTATTTTAATTCCCCCAGTCCTGCACTGAAAGTTCATGATTTTATTGCAACGCAATAAACAATGCCGCGTTTATCCGTGCCTTTGACCTTTATCAAACAGCTCGATATGGACACCAAGGAGAACACCATGACATGTACGTCACCGATCCTCGAACTGGCCGCGCCCGCGCTGGCCAACACCCTGCCTACCGGTATCAACATCACCAGCGCCGCTCGGCTGGAAGTGCTCATCACACCTTATTCCGGCATGGACGCGGGCGATCTGATCGAACTGTTCTGGGATAACTGCTACGTCGGCTCCCGCCAGGTAGCCGAGGCGGATACCCATGGCGGCATCACGCTGCGGATACCGGAAAGCTTCGTCGTCAACGGGACGTCACGCATCCATTATCGCGTCATGCGGGTTGGGCGTGGGCCGGCGCTGTCGGCTCCGCAACAGGTACAAGTCAAACTCGACTGCCCCGGAGGTCGGCCTTCGACCTTGATCGGCGATGAAAACCAGAGCCTGGCACCGGTGCGTATCCCCCAGGCCATCCGTCGCCAGGGCGTCAATCCGAATCAGATCAAGCGTGGCGTACCGCTGACCATCGAGCCCTACCTGAACATGGCCGCCGACGATGCGATCACCGTGCGCTGGGGCGACGTACGCATGGACTTGCCTCGGATCAAACCTTGCGAGGTGGGCCAGCCGATCCATGTCTGGGTGCCACCGGAAATAATCACTGAAGCCGGAGAAGACCTGCGCCTGGAAGTGACCTATTGCATCCTTGATCGGGTAGGGAACACCTCCCATTGGGCACCGCCGCGGACATTGAAGATCGGTTGCGCGAATGCGAATCTGAAGAGCCCCGTCCAAAACGTCGTTGATGGCCGTTGAAGCGCGCCGTCAAAAAGTAATCGGTTTTTGTGGCAGGTATGTCTGCTCCCTCACCACAAGAGCCGTTTCGCCCATGCAGGCTCCCTGAATTTAAATCCAGCCTATCGATATTCCTAAAAGATAGTTCAGAAAAATTTTATGCGCGTTTAGGGTATATCGACCGGACCACCGGACATTCTTGATTTTCGCCACCGCATTCATCGCGGTGTTTTCTTGAGATGTGAGGTGGGTATGGTACGGAACACAATCGCCCCAGTGCAGGGCGCCAAGACACTGCACGCAGCCACGGAGTGGCTGTAATGTCCGATCTGGCGCAAGCAAAGGTCCATAGCGACCTGGATGTCGCTCCATTGTTATTGCCGGCACAGGTGCTGCGCACCGATGCCGAGGCAATCAAGGCCGCGCATGAACTCGCACAGGTTGCTCGCCAGCAGGCCGCGCGCCGCGATCAGCAGCGCAAGCTGCCCTGGGCGGAAATCGAGCAATTCACCCGCAGCGGGCTTGGCAGCATTGCCGTTCCTCGTGTGTACGGCGGGCCGCAAGTCTCTTCAGTTACCATCGCCGAAGTGTTCGCAATCATTTCCGCAGCCGATCCGGCCCTCGGGCAGATCCCGCAGAACCAGTTCGGCGTGCTCCAGCTGATTCTCGCCACGGGCACCGAACGGCAAAAGAAAACTCTCTCCAGAGCGTGCTCGAAGGCTGGCGCATCGGCAACGCCGGGCCGGAGCGCGGCACCCGCAACACCCTGGACCTCAAGGCGCGGATCACCGCCGATGGCGATGGCTTCGTCATCAATGGACAGAAGTTCTACTCCACCGGCGCCCTGTTCGCCCACTGGGTCGCCGTGAAGGCATTGAATGACGAAGGTCGCCAGGTGCTGGCGTTCGTCCGGCGCGGCACCCCGGGCCTGCGCATCGTCGACGACTGGTCGGGCTTCGGCCAGCGCACCACGGCCAGCGGCACCGTGCTGCTGAACAATGTGCGGGTCGACGCCGAACTGGTCCTGGACAACTGGCGCATCAACGAAGCGCCAAACGTGCAAGGCGCCTTCTCGCAGCTGATCCAGGCGGCTATTGACCTGGGTATCGCCCGCGGCGCTATCGATGACGCTATCGCCTTCGTTCGCGAACGCGCGCGGCCCTGGATCGATGCCAAGGTCGAGCGGGCCAGCGACGATCTGTACGTAATCGCCGACGTCGGCAAGCTGAAAATCGAACTGCATGCCGCCGAGGCTCTGTTGCGCAAGGCGGGGCATGTACTGGACCAGGTCAACGCCGCGCCGATCACGGCACAGTCCGCCGCCCGCGCTTCGATAGCCGTCGCCGAAGCCAAGGTGCTGACCACCGAAATCGCCCTGCAAGCCAGCGAAAAACTCTTCGAGCTGGCCGGCAGCCGCGCCACCCTTGCCGAGTTCAACCTCGACCGCCACTGGCGCAACGCGCGAGTCCACACCCTGCACGACCCGGTGCGCTGGAAATACCACGCAATCGGCGACTACCACCTGAACGGGACCTTGCCCGCCCGACATTCCTGGATCTGACGACCCGACCATTGGAGCAGCACATGACGCTTTCCCAACACGTCGCGGTGATCACCAGCGATGAACAAGCCCTCATTGTCGCCAGCGACCTGGCCGATGACTTCAAGCGCGACAGCGCCCTGCGCGATCGCGAACGGCGCCTGCCGAACCCGGAGCTGGAAGCCTTCACCCGCTCCGGCCTGTGGGGCATCAGCGTGCCCAAGGCCTACGGCGGCGCGGGCGTTTCCAACGTCACGCTGGCGAAGGTCGTGGCGCTGATCGCCCAGGCCGATGGCTCGCTCGGGCAAATCCCCCAGAACCACTACTACGCCCTGGAAGTGCTGCGGGTAAACGGTAGCGAAGCCCAGAAGCAACGGCTGTATGCCGAAGTGCTGGGCGGTCAGCGGTTCGGCAACGCCCTGGCGGAGCTGGGAACCAGGACTGCTCACGAGCGCACCACCCAACTGCTTCGCGATGGCGACGGGTACCGCATCAACGGCCGCAAGTTTTACGCCACCGGGGCGATCTATGCCCAGCGCATCCCTACTTCGGTGGTGGACGAGAACGGCGTGCAGCAGTTGGCGTTCGTTCCGCGCAGCAGCCAGGGCCTGACGGTTATCGACGACTGGAGCGGTTTCGGCCAGCGCACCACGGGCAGCGGCTCGGTAGTGTTCGAAGCCGTGCATGTCGCCGCCGAAGACGTCGTGCCGTTCCAGAGCGCCTTCGAACGCCCTACTCCGGTGGGCCCGTTGGCGCAGATTCTCCATGCCGCCATCGACACTGGCATTGCCCGCGCCGCCTATGAAGATGCGTTACATTTTGTCCGCAGCAAAACCCGGCCGTGGATCGACGCCACCAGCGATGTCGCCACCCAGGATCCGCATACGCTCAAGAGCTTCGGTCACCTGGGCGTTCGCCTGCACGCCGCCGAAGCCTTGCTGGAGCGCGCCGGCGAATTCCTCGACCGCGCCCAGGCCGACAGCAACGCCGAAACGGTGGCGGCGGCCTCGATTGCCGTGGCCGAAGCCCGGGCCATCAGCACCGAAATCTCCCTGGCCGCCGGCAGCACGCTGTTCGAACTGGCCGGCAGCCAGGCGACCCTGGCCGAACATGGCCTGGATCGTCACTGGCGCAACGCCCGGGTGCATACGCTGCATGACCCGGTGCGCTGGAAATATCACGCGGTCGGCAATTTCTACCTCAACGACGAAAAACCACCATTGCGAGGGACCATCTGATGGCCCTCGGCAAGAAAAAAATCCTCCTCAACGCGTTCAACATGAACTGCATCGGCCATATCAACCACGGCTTGTGGACGCATCCGCAGGACACCTCGACCCAGTACAACACGCTCGAATACTGGACCGGGCTGGCCCAGCTGCTGGAGCGCGGCCTGTTCGACGGGTTGTTCATTGCCGATATCGTCGGGGTCTATGACGTTTACCAGCAATCGGTGGAGGTCACGCTGAAAGAGTCGATCCAGCTGCCGGTCAACGACCCATTGCTGCTGGTCTCGGCAATGGCTGCCGTCACCCGCAACCTCGGCTTCGGCCTCACCGCCAACCTCACCTATGAGCCGCCGTACCTGTTCGCCCGACGCATGAGCACGCTGGATCACCTGAGCCGTGGCCGGGTTGGCTGGAATATTGTCACCGGTTACCTGGACAGCGCCGCGAAAGCCATGGGTCTTGGCGCGCAGGTCGAGCACGACCGCCGTTATGACCAGGCCGACGAGTACCTGGAGGTACTCTACAAACTCTGGGAGGGCAGCTGGGAAGACGACGCGGTGCTCAACGATCGCCAGCAACGGATCTACGCCCAGCCAGAAAAAGTGCACAAGGTCAGGCATCAGGGCGAGTTTTATCAGGTCGAGGGTTATCACCTCTGCGAGCCGTCGCCCCAACGCACACCGGTGCTGTTCCAGGCCGGCAGCTCCGAGCGCGGGCTGCTGTTCGCCGGGCGCCATGCCGAGTGCGTGTTCATCAGCGGCCAGAACAAGCCGGCGACCAGGGCCCAGGTGGACAAGGTCCGCGCCAGCGCCGTCGCGGCCGGACGCAATGCCGAGGACATCAAGGTGTTCATGGGCCTGAACGTGATTGTCGGCGAGACCGAAGCAGCGGCCTGGGCCAAGCATGCCGAGTACCTGGGGTATGCCAGCGCCGAGGCCGGCGTGGCGCATTTCTCCGCGTCGACGGGCATCGATTTTTCCGAGTACGAACTGGACGAACCGATCCAGTACGTGAAGAGCAACGCCATCCAGTCCGCGACCAAGACCTTGCAGAACAACGACTGGACCCGACGCAAGCTTCTGGAGCAACACGCCTTGGGCGGTCGCTACATCACCGTTGTCGGCTCGCCCGAACAGGTCGCCGACGAGCTGGAATCGTGGACCGCCGAGACCGGCCTCGACGGCTTCAACCTGACCCGCATCGTCACGCCACAAAGCTACGTGGATTTCATCGACCTGGTGATTCCCGAGCTGCAGCGCCGCGGGTCGTACAAGACCGAATACGACGGGGGGACGTTGCGGGAAAAGCTGTTTCACGCGCAAGCGCGACTACCCGGCCAACACACTGGCTCGAACTACCGGCGATGACCGTGGCGAGGGAGCTTGCTCCCGCTGGTGGGCGAAGCCCGCCCAAAAAAGCTCGGGCTACTTCGTAGCCCAGCGGGAGCAAGCTCCCTCGCCACAAAAGCACATGACTCATTAATGACTGGAACAACCGACATGACCAAGCAACTCCTGACCCTGCCAGTCAAAGCACTGGCCCTGGCCCTCGGCCTGTTCAGCTCAGCGCTGTTCGCCGCCGACGCCCCGTTGAAAATCGGCACCACCGCCGCCTTCGCCATTCCTCTGGAGGCCGCTGTCGAAGAGGCCGGCAAACAAGGCCTGAAGGTCGAGCTGGTGGAATTCAGTGACTGGATCGCGCCTAACGTCAGCCTCGCTTCGGGTGACATTGACGTGAATTATTTCCAGCACATTCCCTTCCTGGAAAACGCCAAGGCCGCCGCTGGGTTCGACCTGGTGCCGTTCGCGCCGGGCATCATCAACAACGTCGGCCTCTACTCGAAAAAATACAAAAGCTTCGACGAGCTGCCCGAAGGCGCGAGCGTCGCCATTGCCAACGACCCGATCAACAGCGGTCGCGGCTTGCAACTGCTGGCCAAGGCCGGGCTGATCCAGCTCAAGCCGGGCGTCGGCTACAAGGCCACCGAAGACGACATTGTCGCCAACCCGAAGAAGATCAAGATCCTGCAGGTCGAAGCCGTGCAACTGGTGCGCGCCTATGAAGACGCCGATCTGGTGCAGGGTTATCCGGCCTATATCCGCCTGGCAAATACCTTCGACGCGACGTCCGCGTTGCTGTTCGACGGCCTCGATCACAAGGAATACGTCATCCAGTTCGTGATCCAGCCCAAGAGCAAAAGCGACCCGCGGCTGATCAAGTTCGTCGATATCTATCAGCACTCCCCGGCCGTGCGCGCAGCCTTGGACAAGGCTCATGGGAAGCTTTATCAAGCCGGCTGGGAAAGCTGATATGAATGCCGTCAACGCTTTGCTTGAACAGCAAACGCCCACGCGCCGAAGCGCCGAAAGCACCGAGCTGCACCCACAGCTCAACCGGGCCCACGTGCGTTTTGTTGCACTGGGCAAAACCTACCTGGGCGCCCAAGGACCGGTGAACGCGCTGCACGGCATCGACCTGGCGATCCAGCGCGGCGAGGTGTTCGGCATCATCGGCCGCAGCGGCGCCGGCAAGTCATCGCTGATCCGTACCATCAACCGCCTCGAGCAACCCACCAGCGGTCGGGTGCTGATCGATCAGGTGGATATCGGCGAGTTCGATGAGGATCGCCTGGTCGAGCTGCGCCGGCGCATCGGCATGATCTTCCAGCATTTCAACCTGATGTCGGCCAAGACCGTCTGGCAGAACGTCGAGCTGCCGCTGAAAGTCGCCGGGGTGCCCAAGGAGCAACGCCAGCGCAAGGTCCGCGAGCTGCTCGAACTGGTGGGTCTGGATGGCAAGCACAAGGCCTATCCGGCACAACTCTCAGGCGGGCAGAAGCAGCGGGTCGGCATCGCCCGGGCGCTGGTCCACGATCCGCAGATCCTGCTGTGTGACGAAGCCACTTCGGCGCTGGATCCGGAGACCACTCAATCGATCCTCGGCCTGCTGCGGGAGATCAACCAGCGGCTGGGCCTGACGATCGTGCTGATTACCCACGAGATGGCGGTGATCCGCGCAGTCTGCGACCGGGTAGTGGTGCTGGAACAAGGGCGGATCGTTGAGCAGGGGCCGGTCTGGGAAGTCTTCGGCAACCCGCAACATGAGGTCAGCCGGACGCTGCTGGCGCCGTTGCAGCACGCGCTGCCTGAAGAACTGCAGAACCGCTTGCAGCCGCAACCGGCCTCGGCGGACGCCGCCACGGTGCTGCGCCTGCAATTCACCGGTACCGCCCGCGACGAACCGGACCTCGCAGCCCTGTTCGGCGCCCTCGGTGGCCGGGTGCGACTGTTGCACGGCGGCATCGAACGGATCCAGGGACATGGGCTGGGGCAATTACTGCTGGCCGTGAGCGGCTCCTCACTGGGCGCCGAGGAGTTGCGTCAGCGGGCAGGTGCATGGGCGCAACGGGTGGAGGTGCTGGGTTATGTGGCTTGATCGCTTATTGCAGGGCTTCATCGACACGTTCCTCATGGTCGGTGTGTCGTCATTGATCGCGTTGCTGGCGGGCATTCCGCTGGCGGTTATCCTGGTCACCAGCGGCAAGGGCGGCATTTACGAGGCACCGGCGCTGAACCGTGCCTTGGGCGCGTTCGTGAACCTGTTTCGCTCGATCCCGTTCCTGATCCTGATGGTGGCGCTGATTCCGTTCACTCGGCTGATTGTCGGCACGACCTACGGCGTGTGGGCTGCGGTGGTGCCGCTGACTATCGCCGCGACGCCGTTTTTTGCCCGCATCGCCGAAGTCAGCCTGCGGGAAGTCGACCACGGCCTGATCGAAGCGGCGCAGGCCATGGGTTGCCGGCGCTGGCATATCGTCTGGCACGTATTGCTGCCGGAGGCGCTGCCAGGCATCGTCGGCGGCTTTACCATCACGTTGGTGACCATGATCAATTCCTCGGCCATGGCCGGGGCGATCGGCGCCGGTGGCCTGGGTGACATCGCCTACCGTTATGGCTACCAGCGGTTCGACAGCCAGATCATGCTCACGGTGATCGTGCTGCTGGTGGCGCTGGTCGCGGTGATCCAGTTGGGGGGCGATCGTCTGGCGCGCGGCCTGAACAAACGCTGAAGCGCGACTCATTGTAGGAGCGAGCCTGCTCGCGATTGGCGGCCGGCGGGCTTGCGGTATAGTCGTCAAACACTCCCCAGCAAAGCCCGCGATCATGAAACACACTGCCGAAGACCTGCACGTCATCACCGCCACGACCCTGGGTCATTACAACGCCGTGGCCGAGAATTTTCGCGAAGGCACCCGCGATCATGATGTCAGCCAGAACATCGATGCGTTGCTGCGCCACATTCAGGGCCAGGCGCCGTTTCATATTCTCGACTTCGGCTGCGGTCCGGGGCGGGATTTGCGTACGTTCACCGGCATGGGCCATGTCGCGGTCGGCCTGGACGGTTCCGAAGAATTCGCCCGGATGGCCCGCCAGGACAGCGGGTGCGAGGTGTGGCAACAGGACTTCCTGAAACTCGACCTGCCAGATGGACGCTTTGATGGGATTTTTGCCAACGCGGTGCTGTTTCATATTCCAGTCCAGGAACTGCCCCGCGTGCTCAGGCAGCTGCACGCCACGCTAAAGGCTGGAGGCGTCCTGTTCAGCTCCAATCCACGGGGCGAAAACCAGGAAGGCTGGAACGGCCAGCGCTTCGGCGCCTACCACGACCTCGACGCCTGGCGCAGGCTGCTGGGCGCGGCAGGTTTTGTGGAGCTGGAGCATTATTACCGGCCAGCGGGGCTGCCACGGGAACAGCAGCCTTGGTTGGCCAGTGTGTGGCGTAAGCCTTGAAGACAGATCAATCGAGCGGATGAATGCTACCCCCGTGGCGAGGGAGCTTGCTCCCGCTCGACGGCGCAGCCGTCGCAAGGCGGCTGATGCGGTCTGCCTGGGAAATCACCTGATCCGGATTAGGACTGCTTCGCAGCCCAGCGGGAGCAAGCTCCCTCGCCACGGCTGATTCCATTTGTCACTCAGGTCGTTTCAACCACTTCTGCGACAACTGCTCCAGCCGCCCATCCTCCTTGATCCGCGCCAGGGCATTGTCCAGGCTGGCCTTGAACGCCGGGTTGTCCTTCTGGAATGGAATCACCAGGCTGGGCGGCGGGCCTTTCTTTTCCTGCGCCTGGAACGACTGTGCCATGACCAGCGGACGTTGCGACTCGTCCTTGCTCGCCAGCAACTGCGCATCGGGTTGGCTGTAGGGGGTACTGGTATCGAAACGATCCGCCAGTTCCGGGGTCATTGCTATGTGATTGATGGCGACGTCGTATTTGCCGGTTTCCACACCGGCCAGCAAATCCTCCGCATCGGTGACAACGAAATCGGCCCGTACATCGAGTTCGCTCGCGAGCATTTCGCCCAGCTCCACTTCGAAGCCGGTGAGTTTGCCGTCTTCCTTGAAGTTGAAGGGCGCCGCGTTGGCCTCAAGAGCGATGCGCAACTCGCCCCGGTCGTTGATATCGTCGATCAATTCGGCATGGGCCAAAGGGCTCAAAAGGGGTAGCAGGCAGATCAGGCCAGGCAGGAAACGCATGGTCACTCCTAGAATTTATACAAGCGACGCTCGTCTCAGGCTCGCTTTGCTATGGTTGTTGCAGGCTTCGACAACGATTGTTCATGAAGTTGTCATGACTCAGCGGATTTCATCGAAAAACTGGAGAAAAAAATGAAAAGCTTTATGTCTCGTGCCGCGTTGGCTGGCCTGTTGTTGGGCACCTCGATGCTGGCAACAGCGGCGACCCCGGCCCCCAAGGGTGCAGAAGTGTTCATCGTTTCCCCGGAAGATGGCGCCACCGTCGGCCAGGAATTCAAGGTCAAGTTCGGCGTCAAGGATATCGCCCTGGCTCCGGCGGGCGATGTGACCAAAAACACTGGCCATCACCATTTGCTGATCGATGTCGACGACGTGCCGAAGGAAGGCGCGCCGATTCCGACCGACGCCCACCACATGCACTTCGGCAAGGCACAAACCGAGGCCACCATCAAACTGGCCCCGGGCAAGCACACCTTGCAATTGATCCTGGGCGACAGCGGCCATATGCCATTCGACCCGTCGATCGTGTCCGAGAAAATCACAGTGAATGTGAAGTAACACCGGCTTGAAAACGCAGCTTCTCTTGTGGGAGCGAGCCTGCTCGCGAAAGCGGTCTGTCAGCATATTTGTATTGGCTGATATTGCGCCTTCGCGAGCAGGCTCGCTCCCACAGGGTTTCCAGGTTGTGCCAGATAAAAAAACGGGAGCCCCCTGCGGGGCTCCCGTTTTTTATTGCAAGTCCAGCCTGCTTAGAACAACACGCGGCAACGAATGGTGCCGTTGATGTGCTGCAGCTTCTCCTGCGCCAGGTCGGAGTATTCGGCATCGACGTCGATCACGACGTAGCCGACCTTCTCGTTGGTCTGCAGGAACTGGCCGGAAATGTTGATGCCGTTTTCCGCGAAGACCTTGTTGATCTCGCTCATCACACCCGGGATGTTCTCGTGGATGTGCAGCAGGCGGTGCTTGCCAGGGTGAGCGGGCAAGGCCACTTCCGGGAAGTTCACCGACGATACCGAAGTACCGTTGTCGCTGTACTTGACCAGTTTCTCCGCCACTTCCAGACCGATGTTGGCCTGGGCTTCAGCGGTGGACCCGCCGATATGCGGGGTCAGGATCACGTTGTCCAGGCCACGCAGCGGGCTCTCGAAGATGTCGTCGTTGGAGCGCGGCTCCACCGGGAACACGTCGATGGCAGCGCCGATCAGGTGCTTGTCCTTGATCGCTTCGGCCAGGGCGTCGAGCTTGACCACGGTGCCACGCGCAGCGTTGATCAGGATCCCGCCTTTCTTGATGGCACGGATTTCCTTCTCGCCAATCATCCACTGGGTGGCCGGGGTTTCCGGTACGTGCAGGGTGACGATGTCAGACATGCCCAACAATTCGTGCAGGTCGTTGACCTGGGTGGCGTTGCCCAGCGGCAGCTTGGTCACGGTGTCATAGAAGAACACCTGCATCCCAAGGCCTTCGGCGAGTACCGACAACTGGGTGCCGATCGAGCCGTAGCCGACGATACCCAGCTTCTTGCCCCGGATTTCGAAGGAGTTGGCCGCGCTCTTGATCCAGCCGCCACGGTGGCAGGAAGCGTTTTTCTCGGGGATGCCGCGCAGCAGCAGGATCGCCTCGGCCAGGACCAGCTCGGCAACGGAACGGGTGTTGGAGTACGGCGCGTTGAACACCGCGATACCGCGTTCACGGGCCGCGTTGAGGTCAACCTGGTTGGTGCCGATGCAGAAGCAGCCGACCGCGACCAGTTTCTTGGCGTGGTCGAAGATCTCTTCGGTCAGTTGAGTACGGGAGCGGATACCGATGAAGTGAGCATCGGCGATCTTTTCCTTGAGCTGGGCTTCCGGCAGAGAACTGGTGATGTACTCGATGCTGGTGTAGCCCGCCGACTTGAGGACGTCGACAGCCGATTGGTGGACGCCTTCGAGAAGAAGGAACTTGATCTTGCTCTTATCGAGAGAAGTCTTGCTCATCTGCGTAAACCTGTGTCCCGGAGAAAAATGGCAGGGAATCGGGCAGCCTGGGCCGGCCCGACCGGCATGACAGCCGTCGCCGCAGAACAGCCGTTGGGCACTACGCTGCGGGGTCGGTATGCTAGCATATGCCCCCCACAAACACCCATTCCTGCGACGTGAAGCGTTCTCAGGATGACCATGAATTGTTCGAGAGTTCTGTCGATGACCAATCCTGCCGTGATAGATGAGCTGAAGACCCTGGTTGAGCCTGGCAAGGTCCTGACCGATGCCGACTCCCTGAATGCTTACGGCAAGGATTGGACCAAGCATTTCGCTCCGGCGCCGGTGGCCATCGTCTTTCCCAAGACCATCGAACAGGTCCAGGCCATCGTGCGCTGGGCCAATGCACACAAGGTCGCGCTGGTCCCCTCGGGCGGGCGTACCGGACTGTCCGCCGCGGCCGTGGCGGCCAATGGCGAAGTCGTGGTGTCCTTCGACTACATGAACCAGATTCTCGACGTGAACCTGACCGACCGCACCGCCGTGTGCCAGCCGGGCGTGGTCACCGAACAACTGCAGAACAAGGCCGAGGAACATGGCCTGTACTATCCGGTGGATTTTGCTTCGGCCGGTTCCAGCCAGATTGGCGGCAATATCGGCACCAATGCCGGCGGGATCAAAGTCATTCGCTACGGCATGACGCGTAATTGGGTGGCGGGCATGAAAGTCGTCACCGGCAAGGGCGACGTGCTGGAGCTGAACAAGGACCTGATCAAGAACGCCACCGGCTACGATCTGCGCCAGCTGTTCATCGGCGCCGAGGGCACGCTTGGCTTCGTGGTCGAAGCCACCATGCGCCTGGATCGGGCGCCGAAAAACCTCACCGCGATGGTGCTCGGCACGCCGGATTTCGATTCGATCATGCCGGTGCTGCATGCCTTCCAGGGCAAACTTGACCTGACCGCATTCGAGTTTTTCTCCGACAAGGCCCTGGCCAAGGTCCTCGGTCGCGGCGACGTGCCGGCGCCGTTCGAGACCGACTGCCCGTTCTACGCCCTGCTGGAATTCGAGGCCACCACCGAAGAAGTCGCCAACCACGCGCTGGAAACCTTTGAGCACTGCGTCGAACAAGGCTGGGTGCTGGACGGCGTGATGAGCCAGAGCGAAACCCAGTTGCAGAACCTGTGGAAATTGCGCGAGTACATCTCCGAAACCATCTCCCACTGGACGCCGTACAAGAACGACATCTCGGTAACCGTCTCGAAGGTTCCGGCATTCCTGCGGGAAATCGATGCAATTGTCGGCGAACACTACCCGGACTTTGAAATCGTATGGTTCGGCCACATCGGCGACGGCAACCTGCACCTGAACATCCTCAAGCCGGAAAACCTGAGCAAGGATGAGTTCTTCGCCAAATGCGCGACGGTGAACAAATGGGTGTTCGAGACCGTCGAGAAGTACAACGGCTCGATTTCCGCCGAGCACGGCGTGGGCATGACCAAACGCGACTATCTGACCTACAGTCGCTCGCCGGTGGAGATCGAGTACATGAAAGCGGTAAAGGCAGTCTTCGACCCCAACGGCATCATGAACCCGGGCAAGATCTTCGCGGTTTGACCCTTATAAACACCTGATGAAAATCCAAAGGCAGGAGTCGGTTATGAGCTATCAGCACCAGTATGTCGACGGTACGCGTATTCATTTCCCGATCGGGAAAGTGGTGTGCATTGGCCGCAACTATGCCGAGCATGCAAAGGAACTGGATAATCCGGTGCCCACCGAGCCCTTGCTGTTCATCAAGCCAGGCAGCTGCGTGGTGCCGCTGGAAGGCGGTTTCAGCATTCCCACCGACCGCGGGTCGGTGCATTACGAGGCGGAAATCGCCGTGCTGATCGGCAAGCCACTGTCCACCCGGCCCAGCGCTGAGGAAGTACTGGACGCGATCTCCGGCTTCGCTCCGGCCCTGGACCTGACCCTGCGGGACAAGCAGGCCGAGCTCAAGGGCAAGGGACTGCCCTGGGAAGTCGCCAAGTCTTTCGACGGCGCGGCGGTGATCGCCCCGTTCGTCTCGAAGGACACCTTCGCCGACCTGACCGACATCCCCGTTCGCCTGGTCATCAATGGCGAAGTGCGCCAGGACGGCAACAGCAGCCTGATGCTCAACCCCATCGTGCCGATGATCCAGTACATGGCCGGCTGTTTCTCGCTGCAGGCCGGCGACGTGATCCTGACCGGCACGCCGGCCGGCGTCGGGCCGTTGAACGTCGGTGACGAGCTGGTGCTGGAACTGCCGGGCGCGAGCCGCTTCGAGAGCAGTGTTCGTTAACTCGGTCTTGTGACGCTGCCGATCATATGTGGGAGCGGGCTTGCTCGCGAATGCGATGTATCCGACACATAAATGTCGTCTGGCACACCGCATTCGCGAGCAAGCCCGCTCCCACATGAGAAATACAGCGCTTCCTGAAGACCGTATTTTTACCGTTTTTTTCACATGCCATCCGGATAATTCCGGGCAATGCGGCATCTGAGCCAGCCAGCCCCTAGCCGAATTCCCTGGAACGTGTCCCCTGATGGCCAAGACCCAAGCACTGCCCACCCCCAAAGCATCCCGTCGCTCTCGCTTCGCCCTGCCCTGGTATGTCTGGCTGCTGATCGCGGGCGCCAGCGCTTATGGCCTGGCATTCGCCATGCATTGGGACGACCGGGGCCTGCTTTGGGTGTCGGAGCGCTTCCAGAGCCAGGCCGAGCGTCGGGAAAGCATCTGGCTGCCTGATTACCACGCTGTCATTGACGCCAAGGCGCTCCCGGGAATGGAAGACGACGAAGCGTCCGACCTGACCTATAGCCCGCAGACCAAGACCCTGTTCGCGGTGATGGGCAAAAATCCGTTCCTGGTGGAGCTGAACCTGCAGGGTGACGTATTGCGCAAGATGCCGCTGGTGGGCTGGGGCAACCCTGAAGGCGTGGCGTTCATGGAAAACGGCCTGCTGGCCATCACCGATGAACGCAAGCACACGCTGTCGATCGTCCAGGTTGATGCCAATACCCGCGAGCTGAACATCAAGGACTTCCCCCAATATGACCTGGGTACGTCGAAGAACCAGAACAAGGGATTCGAAGCCATCGTCTGGGATCCGAAGAATCAGCAGCTGATCCTTGGCGAAGAGCGCCCACCGGCATTGTTCACCTGGAAAAGCGACGGGAGCCAGTTGCTCAAGGGCGACAAGCAGATCCATGTCAGCAACGAACTCGACCTGCGCAACCTGTCCGCCCTGGCCGTAGACCCGCGCACCGGCCACACGCTGGTGCTATCGGCCGACTCCCATTTATTGCTGGAACTGGACGAAGCAGGCGATCAGGTCAGTTTCATGACCCTGCTCGGCGGCTTCAACGGCCTGAAGGACACGATCCCTCGCGCCGAAGGCGTCACTGTCGATGAAGCCGGCACCCTCTACATCGTCAGTGAACCGAACCTGTTCTACCGTTTCGAAAAACAGCACTGACAGCGCGACTTCGTAAGACAACTCCGACCATCGTGTAGGATGTGGCACGCGGCCATTAAGCTTCAGTTCAGGCAGTCGTGGTATTTCCAACCACCTGTTTTTATCCGAGCCCTCCTACATGCGTCGACTTGTCCGTCCCAAGCCACTGTTCCTGCTGTTGCTGGCCATCGTGCTGATCACCCTGATCACGGCGGGCCAGTACCTGCGCCTGTTCGAACGCGCCTGGTTCAACATGAGCAGCCTGTGGCACCCCGTCAACGAGCAGGCAATCGCACTGGATCAGTACCAGGTCGCGCTTGAGGCGCAGGTGATCGAAGGGTTGGACGATGACGTTTCGGCGCTGACCTTCGATCCGATCCGCAAGACCCTGTTCACCGTGACCAACAAGAATTCCGAGCTGATCGAGCTGTCGCTGGACGGCAAAATCTTGCGGCGCATAGCCCTGGTCGGGTTTGGTGATTCGGAAGCGGTAGAATTCATCAGCGAGAACATCTATGTCATCACCGACGAGCGCCAACAACGGCTGATCAAGATCCATCTGGACGACGACACCCGGTTCCTGGACGCGACCGAAGCCGAGCAGATCTCGCTCGGGGTGCACATGAGCAGCAACAAGGGTTTCGAAGGGCTGGCCTACGACTCCCTGGGCAAGCGACTATTCGTGGCGAAGGAGCGCGACCCGATGCTGATCTACGAGGTCCACGGGTTTCCCCACCACAACCTGGAAAAATCCTATGCGGTGCACGTCGTCAACAATCCCAAGCGTGACGCCGGGCTCTTTGTGCGCGACCTTTCAAGCCTGCAATACGATGAGCGCAGCGGTCACCTGATGGCGCTGTCCGACGAGTCGCGGTTGATCATCGAGCTGGATATCAACGGCCGTCCGTTGAGCACGCTGTCGTTGAGCAAGGGCCGCCACGGCCTGCAGAAAACCGTCCCCCAGGCTGAAGGCCTGGCCATGGATGACGATGGCAACCTGTATGTGGTGAGTGAGCCGAATCTGTTTTATGTGTTCAAGAAGCAGCAGCCTTAAGCTCGCACAGACCCCATGTGGGAGCGAGCTTGCTCGCGATAGCGGTGGGTCAGCTTGCATGGATGTCGAATGTGCCTTCGCCATCGCGAGCAAGCTCGCTCCCACAGGGTCCGGTGTGAACCAATAACTATCCGCCGGGTTATTCAGCCCGCAGCGTCTTCACCCCTTCAGCAGTCCCCAGCAACAGCACATCCGCCGGACGCGCGGCGAACAAGCCGTTGGTGACCACGCCGACAATCGCGTTGATCTGGCTTTCCAGCTCCACCGGGTTGGTGATCTGCAGGTTGTGGACGTCGAGAATGATGTTGCCGTTGTCGGTCAGCACACCTTCGCGATACACCGGATCGCCGCCCAGTTTCACCAACTGACGGGCGACGTGGCTGCGGGCCATGGGGATCACTTCCACCGGCAGCGGGAAGGCGCCGAGTACCGGCACCAGCTTGCTGGCGTCGGCGATGCAGATGAAGGTCTTGGCGACTGCCGCGACAATCTTCTCGCGGGTCAATGCAGCGCCACCGCCCTTGATCAGGTTCAGGTGCGCATCGCTTTCATCGGCGCCGTCGATGTAGAACTCCAGGTCGCTCACGGTGTTGAGCTCGTACACCGGGATCCCGTGGCCCTTGAGGCGCGCGGCGGTGGCTTCGGAGCTGGCGACCGCGCCATCGAACGCACCCTTGTGCTGCGCCAGCGCGTCGATGAAGCAATTGGCGGTCGAGCCGGTGCCGACCCCGACGATGCTCTTGTCATCCAGCTTCGGGAGGATGAGGTCGACGGCGGCCTGGGCCACGGCCTGTTTGAGTTGATCCTGGGTCATGCGGGCTCCGAGGGTGCCGAGAGGGAACGAAAGGCCGGCATTATAGGCGTCGGAGCAGCCTTGGTCATTGCCTGTTTGGCACAGATCCAGTGTGGCAAGTGCCTTAATTCGTGTGGTCGCCCGGCCAAAAGCCGGGTTAGACTCCCTGGCCCTGCCCAACCCGCTCAGTGATGCTTTCCGATGCTCGAACAGTACGTCAAGAAGATCCTCACCTCGCGCGTTTATGACGTTGCCGTAGAAACCCCGTTGCAGACCGCTCGCCAGCTCTCCGAGCGGCTGGGCAATGACGTCTGGCTCAAGCGTGAAGACCTGCAGCCGGTGTTCTCGTTCAAGATTCGCGGGGCCTACAACAAGCTGACCCAACTCAGCGACGAAGAGCGCGCCCGTGGCGTAGTCACGGCCTCGGCCGGCAACCACGCCCAGGGCCTGGCGCTGGCAGCCAAGGTGCTGGGCGTCAAAGCCACCATCGTCATGCCCAAGACCACCCCGGAAATCAAGGTCGAAGGCGTACGCTCCCGCGGCGGTAAAGTGGTGTTGCATGGCGACTCGTTCCCCGAGGCGCTGGCGTATTCGCTGAAGCTGGTCGACGAAAAAGGCTACGTCTATATCCATCCCTATGACGACCCTCATACCATCGCCGGGCAGGGCACCGTGGCGATGGAGATCCTCCGCCAGCACCCCGGGCGCCTCGATGCGATATTCGTCCCGGTGGGCGGTGGCGGGCTGATTGCCGGCATCGCGGCCTACGTGAAATACCTGCGCCCCGAGATCCGGATCATTGGCGTCGAGCCGGATGACTCCAATTGCCTGCAAGCGGCCCTGGCCGCCGGTGAGCGCGTGGTATTGCCGACCGTCGGCCTGTTCGCCGACGGCGTGGCCGTGGCGCAGATCGGCCAGCACACCTTTGATATCTGCAAGCACTACGTGGACGAAGTGATCACCGTCAGCACCGACGAGATCTGCGCAGCTATAAAGGATATCTACGACGATACCCGCTCGATCACCGAGCCGGCCGGCGCCTTGGGAGTGGCCGGGATCAAGAAGTACGTCGAATCGCGGGGCATCAGCGGTCAGACCCTGGTGGCCATCGATTCCGGCGCCAACGTCAACTTCGATCGCTTGCGCCATGTGGCCGAGCGCGCCGAGCTGGGCGAAGGGCGCGAGGCGATCATCGCCGTGACCATTCCTGAGCAGCCGGGCAGCTTCAAGGCCTTCTGCGAAGCCATCGGCAAACGCCAGATCACCGAATTCAACTACCGCTACAACACCGGCAGCGAAGCGCACATCTTCGTCGGCGTACAGACGCATCCGGAAAACGATCCGCGCAGCAAGTTGATCGCCAGCCTGACCGAGCAAGGCTTCCCGGTGCTGGACTTGACCGACAACGAGCTGGCCAAGCTGCACATCCGCCACATGGTCGGCGGACACGCCGCCCACGTCATCGACGAAGTGGTGCTGCGTTTCGAGTTCCCGGAGCGTCCGGGCGCGTTGTTCAACTTCCTCAACAAGCTGGGCGGGCGCTGGAATATCTCGATGTTCCACTACCGCAACCATGGCGCGGCGGATGGTCGCGTGGTCGCCGGGCTGCAAGTGCCTCACGATGAACGCCACCTGGTACCGGCCGCCCTGGAAGAAATCGGCTATCCGTATTGGGATGAAAGCGATAACCCGGCCTATCAGCTGTTTCTTGGTTGAAGGGCTACGCTGAAGGACATCGGCCTTAAGGAAATTCCATGGAAACTCTGCTGACCTTGAAAGTCCTGCACGTCGCGGCCACGGTCCTGCTGCTGGCTTGCGGTGCAGTCCTTGCCGTCCTGGCCTGGCGTAAACGCAGCGAGGGACCGGCCAGCACGCTGCGGCGTCCCTGGCTGTTGGCCTGGTGCGTGATGCTGGTCTGCATGCTGAGCATGCCGTTCACCGGCTGGTGGCTGGTTCACCTGGTGGGCTGGCCGTTGGGGCAAAGCTGGCTGTTGGGTTCCAGCGTGATCTACACGGTGGCGACGCTCTGCGTTTTCTGGCTGCTGGCAAGGCTCAATCGTCTGCGCTTGGGCAGCGGTGGCGGCAGCAGGTTTACCCTGGCATTGGCGATCATCGGTGGTGTCGGCTTCCTGTCCATCGCCGCGCTGATGGGTGCCAAGCCGATTTAAGCGACAGGGACGGTCATGAAGATCCTACTAGTGGGAGGCGGCGGTTTTATCGGGCGCCATCTACTGCGAGCGTTGCACAGCGCTGGCCACTCGATCATCGCAACCAGCCGTGAACCCCAGGCGCCAGGTTGGCCTGGGGTTGAATGGCGGCAGCTGGATCTCGGCGTACTGGCAGGCAACCCTGAACACTTTACCCTGCCCCTGGACGTCGACTTGCTGATCAACGCGGCCGGCCTGCTCAGCGTCGACACCCAGGCCCTGAGCCTGGTCCAGGATCGGGGCGCGCGAGCGCTGTTCGACCAGGCCGCGCGCCGCGGCGTCCGGATACTGCAGATTTCCGCGCTGGGCGCGAGTGCCCAATCCGACGTGCCGTTTCTGGCAAGCAAAGGCTTGGCTGATGAATACCTTTGCACCCTGGACAGCGTATCGGTGG
Source organism: Pseudomonas sp. R3-56 (assembly GCF_051132075.1). Lineage (NCBI taxonomy): Bacteria > Pseudomonadati > Pseudomonadota > Gammaproteobacteria > Pseudomonadales > Pseudomonadaceae > Pseudomonas > Pseudomonas sp. R3-56. The sequence goes on from NZ_CP071657.1 coordinate 5,891,648, forward strand.
TGCTGCGGCCCTCATTGGTGGTGGGGCCAGGCGGCGCGAGCAGCGGCTGGATGGAAGGCCTTTCGCCGTGGCCGTTGATTCCCTTGCTGAATCTTCAAGCGCGCATCCAGCCCGTACATGTCGATGACCTGGTGGGCGCGGTGCTCGCCCTGCTGCGGCAATGGCCGACCGAGTCGGTGGTGTTGCCGCTGGTAGGACCGGAGCCGATGACGCTGGCCCGACTCATCGATCATCTGCGCGCCTTCCAAGGTTGGGCGCCGGCCCGCTACATCAAGGCCCCTGCGCTGTTGACTGAACCGGGTAGCCGGCTTGGGGATCGGTTCGGCTGGCGGGCGTTGAACAGGCAAAGCCTGGCCTTGGCACAACGGGACAATCTGGCCGACCCCGCGGCACTCGCGTCAATCTGCGGGTATTACGCCGCCCCCGTACAAACCCGCTTGCAGGATTGGCCCAGCGCAGCCCAGAGCAGCCTCAGAGCGATCCGCCCGCTGATGCTCGCGGTACTGGCGATCATCTGGCTGGGTACCGCCATCGTCTGCCTCGGCCCCGGCTACGATTGGGGCTTGCGTATCATGGCCGAAGCCGGTGCCCACGGCGCCTGGGCGAAGCTTGCGGTAATCGCCGGCGCGCTGTGTGACGGCGCGCTGGGCGTGGGCATGCTATCCAAGCGCTGGCGCCGCCAGGCATTGCGGTTGCAGTTGGGATTGATGCTCGGCTACACGCTGTGCATCAGTTTTATCCTGCCACACTATTGGTTTGACCCTTATGCGGCTGTCGCCAAGAACCTGGTGCTGATAGTCGCGACTTTATGGCTGCTTTGGACTGAACCGCGCCGATGAGCATTTACGTGCTATTGAAAACCCTGCACATCCTGTCCTCGACCATCCTCTTCGGCTTGGGCGCGGGGTCCGCCTACTACGCGCTGCGGGCCTGGCGCAGCGGCAAGCTTGAAGTCATTGCCGTCACCTTCAAGCATCTGGTCTTCGCCGATTGGGCGTTCACGGCCACCACCGCCGTGTTCCAGCCGTTGAGCGGCCTGGCCCTGATGCATGTGGCCGGCTGGCCACTGCAACAGAGCTGGTTGATGTGGAGCATCGGCCTTTATTGCCTGGCGGGCGCCTGCTGGCTGCCGGTGGTCTGGTTGCAGATCCGCGTGCACAAAATGGCCGAGCAAGCCTTGCAGGGCGGCACCCCCATGCCGCTCAAGGCCAGCACCTACATGCGCTGGTGGTTTGCGCTGGGCTGGCCGGCGTTCCTCGCGTTCATGGTGATCTTCTACCTGATGGTGGCCAAGCCTGCGTGAGAGGTCAGTCGCGCAGGCTGATCACCGGCCAGCCGCGTTTCTCGGCCTCGGCCCGCAGGTTCGGATCCGGATCGACCGCCACCGGGTGCGTCACTGCTTCCAACAGCGGCAAGTCGTTCATCGAGTCGCTATAGAAGTAGCTGTCGTCCAGCGAATACCCGGTCTCTTCCAGCCAGCGGTTCAGCCGGGTCACCTTGCCCTCGCGGAAACAGGGGATGTCGGTGCTGCGCCCACTGTAGCGACCGTCAATCATTTCGCACTCGGTGGCGATCAGGGTTTCGACGCCCAGACGCTCGGCAATCGGCGCGGTGACGAAGCGGTTGGTGGCGGTGATGATCACCAGCTTGTCGCCGGCATCACGGTGTTTCTTCAGCAGCTCGATGGCTTGGGGCAACACGATCGGCTCGATGCAGTCGCGCATGTACTCGAGATGCCACTGCGCCAGCACCTCCATCTCGGTACGGCCGAGGATTTCCAGGCAGAAATTCAGGTACGCGGCGTTGTCCAGCTTACCGGCCAGGTAGTCCTGGTAAAACTCATCGTTGCGCGCCTTGTAGGTGACGGCATCCAGAAACCCGCGCTCGCAGAGGTAATCGCCCCAGGCGTGATCGCTGTCGCCGCCCAGCAGCGTGTTGTCCAAGTCGAATAAAGCCAGCCGCATTGCAGTTACTCGCTGAAATTTCTTGAGAAAGGCGCCCAGAATACGGACTTTTCACAAGAGTGCACATAAGGTGGGCAGCCTCGTTGCTGCTTTCACAACCTTTGTGGAACAATGCGGCGACATGCGTTTGCGAGGTTGTTGCCGTGATCGATCCCGATGGTTTCCGTCCCAATGTGGGGATCATTCTTACGAATGATGCCGGACAGGTGCTATGGGCTCGCCGTATCAATCAAGACGCCTGGCAGTTTCCACAGGGAGGGATCAACCCCCAGGAGACGCCGGAAGAGGCTTTGTACCGCGAGTTGAACGAAGAAGTGGGGCTGGAGCGAGAGGATGTCGAAATACTCGCCTGCACCCGAGGCTGGTTGCGCTATCGTTTGCCGCAACGCCTGGTCCGCACGCACAGCCAACCGCTGTGTATCGGCCAGAAGCAGAAATGGTTTCTCCTGCGCCTGATCTCCAACGAGCAGCGGGTGCGGATGGATTTGACCGGTAAACCGGAATTCGATGGCTGGCGCTGGGTCAGTTATTGGTATCCGTTGGGCCAGGTGGTGACATTCAAGCGCGAGGTGTATCGACGCGCTCTCAAAGAGCTTGCCCCGCGCCTGCTGACGCGCGACTGACGACGGAGTTCGACCCCGAGCCATGCTCAATACGCTGCGCAAGATCGTCCAGGAAGTTAACTCCGCCAAGGATCTCAAGGCGGCGTTGGGGATTATTGTATTGCGCGTCAAAGAGGCCATGGGCAGCCAGGTCTGCTCGGTCTATCTGCTGGACCCCGAGACCAACCGTTTTGTGCTGATGGCGACCGAGGGCCTGAACAAGCGCTCCATTGGCAAGGTCAGCATGGCGCCCAACGAAGGCCTGGTCGGCCTGGTCGGTACCCGGGAAGAACCCCTTAACCTGGAAAACGCCGCCGATCACCCTCGTTATCGCTATTTTGCCGAGACCGGCGAAGAGCGCTACGCATCGTTCCTCGGCGCGCCGATCATTCACCACCGCCGCGTCGTCGGCGTGTTGGTCATCCAGCAAAAAGAGCGCCGCCAGTTCGACGAGGGCGAAGAAGCCTTCCTCGTGACCATGAGCGCGCAACTCGCCGGGGTTATCGCCCACGCCGAGGCTACCGGCTCGATCAGCGGCCTGGGCCGCCAGGGCAAGGGCATCCAGGAAGCCAAGTTCGTCGGCGTGCCGGGTTCACCGGGCGCGGCGGTGGGCACCGCGGTGGTCATGCTGCCACCCGCCGACCTCGACGTGGTGCCGGACAAGACCATCGCCGACATCAATGCCGAGCTGGGCTTGTTCAAGACCGCCATCGAAGGCGTGCGAGCCGACATGCGCGCCCTGTCTGCCAAGCTGGCGACGCAACTGCGGCCTGAAGAGCGCGCGCTGTTCGATGTCTACCTGATGATGCTTGACGATGCCTCCCTGGGCAGCGAAGTGACCACGGTCATCAAGACCGGCCAATGGGCCCAGGGCGCGTTGCGCCAGGTGGTGACCGACCACGTCAACCGTTTCGAACTGATGGACGACGCCTACCTGCGCGAGCGCGCCTCCGACGTCAAGGACCTCGGTCGCCGCCTGCTCGCCTACCTGCAGCAAGAGCGTCAGCAGACCCTGGTCTACCCCGACAACACCATCCTGGTGAGCGAAGAGCTGACACCGGCGATGCTCGGCGAAGTGCCGGAAGGCAAGCTGGCGGGCCTGGTCTCGGTACTGGGCTCGGGCAACTCCCACGTGGCGATCCTGGCCCGGGCCATGGGCATTCCCACGGTCATGGGCCTGGTGGACCTGCCGTATTCCAAGGTCGACGGCATCCAGATGATCGTCGACGGCTACCACGGCGAGGTCTACACCAACCCCAGCGACGTGTTGCGCAAGCAGTTTGCCGATGTGGTGGAGGAAGAGAAGCAACTCTCCCTGGGCCTGGATGCCCTGCGCGACCTGCCGTGCATAACCCTCGATGGCCATCGCATGCCGCTGTGGGTCAACACCGGCCTGCTGGCCGATGTGGCCCGGGCGCAGAAGCGTGGCGCCGAGGGCGTGGGCCTGTACCGCACCGAAGTGCCGTTCATGATCAACCAGCGTTTCCCCAGCGAAAAGGAACAGCTGGCGATCTACCGCGAGCAATTGTCCGCGTTTCATCCGCAACCGGTGACCATGCGTAGCCTGGACATCGGCGGCGACAAATCGCTGTCCTACTTCCCGATCAAGGAAGACAACCCGTTCCTCGGCTGGCGCGGGATCCGCGTGACGCTCGACCATCCGGAAATCTTCCTGGTCCAGGCCCGCGCCATGCTCAAGGCCAGCGAAGGCCTGAACAACCTGCGCATCCTGTTGCCGATGATCTCTGGCACCCATGAGCTGGAAGAAGCCCTGCACCTGATCCACCGGGCCTGGGGCGAGGTGCGCGACGAAGGCACCGACGTACCCATGCCGCCGGTGGGCGTGATGATCGAGATTCCGGCAGCGGTGTACCAGACCAAGGAACTGGCGCGGCAGGTGGACTTCCTGTCGGTAGGTTCCAACGACCTGACCCAGTACCTGCTGGCCGTGGATCGCAACAACCCACGGGTGGCCGATCTCTACGACTACCTGCACCCGGCCGTGCTGCAAGCCTTGCAGAACGTCGTTCGCGACGCCCATGCCGAGGGCAAGCCGGTGAGCATCTGCGGCGAAATGGCTGGCGACCCGGCGGCGGCGGTGCTGCTGATGGCGATGGGCTTCGACAGCCTGTCGATGAACGCCACCAACCTGCCGAAAGTGAAATGGATGCTGCGCCAGATCAACCTCAGCAAGGCCCAGGAGCTGCTGGCGGAGCTGATGACCATCGACAATCCGCAGGTGATCCATAGCTCCTTGCAGTTGGCGCTGAAAAACCTCGGGTTGGCGCGGATGATCAACCCGGCTTCGAACAAGACCCTTTAGATCCCGCGGCGAGCATTTGTGGCGAGGGAGCTTGCTCCCGCTGGCGGGCGAAGCCCGCCCAAAAGCTTAGGGGCTACTTCGTAGCCCAGCGGGAGCAAGCTCCCTCGCCACGGGGTTATCGTCGGCATTAAACGAGCAGCTCCACCTCCCCCAAATGCCCCCCATGCGGCCCGAAACTGCGCTCGACCATTTGCCGCGTCCCGTCAGCATTAACGATCAGCGCCGTGCTCGCCCGCGTCCCGTAGGCCGGGCTGGCGATGAACACGCTCGACAGCAGCATTTCCGTGGACAGTCCCACGCCGGTGTCCGGCAGCTCCGCCACCGGGGCCGGTTGCGGATCGTTCAATAGCGTCAGCAGCGCTTGGGGTTGCGGGTCATGCAGCACCTCACTCAACGCCGTCCGGGCCTTGAGCAATTTCGGCCAGGGCGTGTTCAACCCGGCGTTGGACAATCCGTAGATCCCTTCGGTCAACAACTGCGGGCGTGTATCGCGTGCGTTGTAGTGCCACAGTTCGGCACCATCGCCCAGCAGCAGGTTGAAGCCACCGTACTCGCCGGCGCGCGGCACGACTTCGCTCAGATAATCGACGATCGACAGATTCCCGGTCAGGAACCGCGCCACCAGCTCGCCGCGAGACTTGAACGCCGGGAGCTGGCCAGGATCGCGGATGTTGGTCAGCGCGGCAAAGCGGCCCCCGGCGCCGACCCCGAGCCAGGTGCCGCCCGCTTCCAGGTCGCGACCGGCATGCACATGCGGCGCGTCAGGCCACTGCGCCAATGGCAGCGTCGGGCGCGCATAGAACTCGTCGCGGTTAGCCGCCACGATCAGCGGCTGGGCGTGGCCGGGCCGCCAGGCAAATACGATCAGGCACATCAGGTTGTCCTGTGAAAAATCCGAGCTCCGCTTTCGTGGTGCCTACTTTACCGACACATCACCAACGCATCCATCGCCTTCAGTGGAGCCCAGGCCCCTCGATCCGTTACCATGCCGCTCTTGTTTGCGATGGTCGAGGCGACGCTGGTGGAATTTCTGCTTTATCTGCTGCTCGGCGCCTGTGCCGGTGTACTCGCCGGGCTATTCGGCGTCGGCGGCGGGATGATCATCGTCCCGGTGCTGGTGTTCAGTTTCACCTTGCAGGGTTTCGACCCGCAGGTGTTGACGCACCTGGCTGTCGGTACGTCCCTGGCATCGATCATCTTTACCTCGGTGAATGCCGTACGCGAGCATCACCGCAAAGGCGCGGTGCGCTGGCAGATCTTTACCTGGATGACCGTCGGGATCCTGATCGGTGCCGGTTTCGGCGCCATTACCGCCGAAGCGATCTCCGGCCCGCATCTGCAAAAAATCATCGGCGTATTCGCCATGCTCGTTGCCCTGCAACTGGCGCTGGATTTCAAGCCGAAGGCCAGCCGTACCGTGCCGGGCAAGGTCGGATTGGGCCTGGCCGGCACGGTTGTCGGCTGGGCCTCGGCGATTTTCGGTATCGGCGGCGGTTCGCTGACCGTGCCGTTCCTGACCTGGCGCAGCGTGCCGATGCAACAAGCGGTGGCGACTTCGTCGGCCTGCGGGCTGCCCATCGCCCTGGTCAGTGCGTTAAGTTTCATGATTCTGGGGTGGCAGGATCCGCTGTTGCCGCCCCATAGTCTCGGTTTTGTATATTTGCCGGCACTGCTGGGCATCGCCCTGACGAGCATGATCTTTGCCCGTTTCGGCGCGCGACTGGCCCATCGCCTGTCGCCGCGCTTGCTCAAGCGGCTGTTCGCCGCTTTGTTGTTCAGTGTGGGCTTGAGTTTCCTGCTCTGACGCAATCCTGGCTTAATCCCGAGGTGGCAGCTTCGCCCGGGTATTTTTGACGTTCATGAGGAATATCAATGCTGCCTTACCCGCAGATCGATCCGGTTGCCCTGGCCATCGGCCCGCTGAAAATCCACTGGTACGGTCTCATGTACCTGATCGGTATCGGCGGTGCCTGGTGGCTGGCCTCGCGCCGGCTCAACCGGTTTGACCCGACCTGGAACAAAGAGAAGCTCTCGGACCTGGTGTTCTGGCTGTCCATGGGCGTGATCGTTGGCGGGCGCCTGGGTTATGTACTGTTCTACGACCTGAGCGCCTACCTGGCCAACCCGACGCTGATCTTTGAAGTCTGGAAGGGCGGCATGTCGTTCCACGGGGGCTTCATCGGCGTGATGCTGGCGGCGCTGTGGTTCGGCAAGCGCAACAACAAGTCGTTTTTCGAACTGATGGACTTCGTCGCACCGATGGTGCCGATCGGCCTGGGCGCCGGGCGCATCGGCAATTTCATCAACGCCGAGCTGTGGGGCAAGCCGACGGACGTGCCGTGGGCGATGGTCTTCCCGCCGTTCAGCGACCCGGCCCAACTGCCCCGCCACCCGTCGCAGCTGTACCAGTTCGCCCTGGAAGGCGTGGCACTGTTCCTGATTCTCTGGTTGTTCTCGCGCAAACCGCGGCCGACCATGGCGGTGTCGGGCATGTTTGCGCTGTTCTACGGGATCTTCCGTTTCATCGTCGAGTTCGTCCGCGTGCCGGACGCCCAGCTCGGCTATCTGGCGTGGAACTGGCTGACCATGGGCCAGGTGCTATGCCTGCCGATGATCATCGGTGGTCTGGCGCTGATCTGGCTGGCTTATAACCGTGCACCGGCTGCGGCGGCCAAGGTTTAAAATTCGGACCCCGGGGCGCTGGCCCCGGGTTCAAGGACACAGGTAACCCATGAAGCAATATCTCGACCTGGTGGCTCACGTCATCAAGAACGGCACCAAGCAAGCCAACCGCACCGGCGTGAACACCATCAGTTTCCCTGGCGCGATGCTGCGCTATGACCTGAAGGAAGGCTTTCCCGCCATCACTACGCGCAAGATGGCCTTCAAGTCGGCGATCGGCGAGATGTGCGGTTTCTTGCGTGGCGTGAACAATGCCGCCGAGTTCCGGGCCCTGGGCTGCAAGGTCTGGGACCAGAATGCCAACGAAAATGCGCAATGGCTGGCCAACCCGTTCCGCCAGGGCGAGGACGACCTGGGCGAGATCTACGGCGTGCAATGGCGCAAGTGGCCGGCCTACAAGCAGATACCGCTGAGCAACGCGGCCGCCATCGAGCAGACGCTGGCCCAGGGTTATCGGCAGATCGCCGAAGGCGAAGAAAACGGCCAGGCCTACGTGGTGCTGTACAAGGCCATCGATCAGGTTCGCCAGTGCGTCGACACCATCATCAACGACCCGGGCAGCCGGCGCATCCTGTTCCACGGCTGGAACTGCGCCCAGCTCGATGAAATGGCCCTGCCACCGTGCCACCTGCTGTATCAGTTCCATCCGAATGTCGAGACCCGGGAAATTTCCCTGACCCTCTACATCCGCTCCAACGACCTGGGCCTGGGCACGCCGTTCAACCTCACCGAAGGCGCCGCGCTGCTAAGCCTGATTGGTCGCCTGACCGGTTATACGCCGCGCTGGTTCACCTATTTCATCGGCGATGCCCATGTCTACGAAAACCACTTGGACATGCTCAATGAACAGCTCACGCGCGAGCCGTTCCCGATGCCCCGACTGGTGATTTCCGAGCGCGTGCCGGAGTTTGCCAAGACCGGCGTATACCAGCCCGAGTGGCTGGAGCAGGTCGAACCGAGCGACTTCTCCCTCGAAGGCTACCAACACCATGCGCCGATGACCGCGCCGATGGCGGTCTAAAAAACACCACCACCCCTCTGTGGGAGCGAGCCTGCTCGCGAAAGCGTCATCACATACAAATATTTATGTGACTGATCCACCGCTTTCGCGAGCAGGCTCGCTCCCACCTGGTCTCCGTTATTTCAGAATCAGGTCAATGCCCATGACTCCTGCCCACATGTGAATGCTCCACCTCCGGCGCCACCGCCCCGCTCACCTCCAACCGTTGCAAGATCCCACACTGCTCAAGATCCGGCCCTTCGCCACAGCGATGGCGCAGGTCGATCAGTTGCGCCTGCAAGGCCAGCAGGCCGTCGATGCGCGCCTTGACGTGGTGGATGTGTTCGTCGATCAGTGCGTTGACGCTCTCGCATTGGTCCTGGGGGCTGTCGCGCAAGGCCAGCAGGCTACGGATTTCCTCCAGGGTCATGTCCAGGGTCCGGCAGTTGCGGATGAACGTCAGCCGCTCGGCATGGGCCTGGGTGTAGACGCGATAATTGCCGTCACTGCGGGCCGGTTCCGGCAGCAAACCCTCACGTTCGTAATAGCGGATGGTCTCGACCTGGCAGTCGGTGATTTTCGCCAGTTCGCCAATCTTCATCGGATGAACTCCAAATAGGTGCTTGACCCTATAGTGGCTACAGGGTCTTTACTGCGCAACAGGCACTTTTCACGGACGTAACCCGATGAACGATTCCATCCATACACCCCGACCCGCCCATGGCCATGAGCACGGGCACTCCTGCTGCTCATCCAAGGCAGCGCCGGCGGTAGTCACGCTCGACAAAACGCCGACGGACGGTGCGCGGCTGAGCAGTTTTCGCATCGAAGCCATGGACTGCCCCACCGAACAGACACTGATCCAGAACAAGCTCGGCAAACTTGAAGGCGTGCAGCGACTGGAATTCAACCTGATCAACCGCGTGCTGGGCGTAACCCATGACCTGCCCAGCGACACGCCGATCATCAAGGCCATCGAGTCCTTGGGAATGCAGGCGGAACCGTTGACGGCTGGCCAGGACAAACCGACTCACACCCCGCCCGCCCCAGCCAAACCATGGTGGCCCCTGGCGTTGTCCGGCGTCACGGCATTGGGCGCCGAGGTGATTCACTTCACCAACGCAGCGCCGAACTGGGTCGTCGCGTTGGTGGCGCTGGTGTCGATCCTCAGCGGTGGCCTCGCCACCTACAAGAAGGGCTGGATCGCCCTGAAGAACCTGAACCTGAACATCAACGCCCTGATGAGCATCGCCGTAACCGGCGCGGTGTTGATTGGCCAATGGCCGGAAGCGGCGATGGTGATGTTCCTGTTCACCGTGGCCGAACTGATCGAGGCCAAGTCCCTCGACCGCGCGCGCAACGCCATCAGCGGCCTGATGCAGATGGCGCCGGAACAGGCCACCGTGCAGCAGGCCGATGGCAGTTGGCAGGTCCAGGAAGTGAAGAGCGTCGCTCTTGGCGCGCGGGTGCGGGTTCGCCCCGGTGAACGCGTCGGGCTGGATGGCGATGTGGTCGCAGGCCGTTCGACCATCGACCAGGCGCCGATCACCGGCGAAAGCCTGCCGGTGGACAAGACCGTGGGCGACAAAGTGTTTGCCGGCACCATCAACCAGGCCGGCGAACTGGAATACGCCGTGACCGCCGCGGCCGATCAATCCACCCTGGCGCGGATTATCCATGCCGTGGAGCAGGCCCAGGGCGCCCGGGCACCGACCCAGCGCTTCGTTGACCGGTTCTCGACAATCTACACCCCGGCGGTGTTTGCCCTGGCCTTGGCTGTGGCCGTTATCCCACCGCTGTTCATGGGCGCAGTCTGGTTCGACTGGATCTATCGGGCGCTGGTCCTGCTGGTGGTCGCCTGCCCATGTGCACTGGTGATTTCCACCCCCGTGACCATCGTCAGCGGCCTGGCGGCAGCGGCGCGCAAAGGCATCCTGGTCAAGGGCGGCGTGTACCTGGAGGGCGGCCACAAGCTCGATTACCTGGCCTTGGACAAGACCGGCACGATCACCCACGGCAAACCGGTGCAGACCGATTACCTGGCTCTGGACCCCAGCGTGGAAACCACCGCACCGGCCCTGGCCGCCAGCCTCGCGGCGCGGTCGGACCATCCGGTGTCCCGGGCGATTGCCTACGCGGCTGTGGATAAACAACTGGCGCAGCAGGTTGTGGATAACTTCGCGGCGCTTGCCGGGCGCGGCGTTCGCGGCGACATCGGCGGCCAGACCTATCACTTGGGCAACCATCGCCTCGTGGAAGACCTGGGCCTGTGCTCTCCCGAGCTGGAAGCGAAACTCTTCGCCTTGGAAAAACAAGGCAAGTCCGTCGTGCTGCTGCTCGGCAGCACCAGGCCTCTGGCCCTGTTTGCCGTGGCCGATACCGTCAAGGACTCCAGCCGCGAAGCGATCCGGCAGTTGCATGACCTGGGCATCAAGACGCTGATGCTGACCGGCGACAACGCCCACACCGCCGAGGCGATTGCCGCACAGGTGGGCATGGACCGAGCCCACGGCGACCTGTTGCCGGAAGACAAGCTGCAAGTCATCGAGAAGCTCTATGCCGAGGGTCACCGGGTCGGCATGGTGGGCGACGGCATCAACGATGCCCCGGCCCTGGCCCGCTCGGAAATCGGCTTCGCCATGGCGGCGGCCGGCACCGACACCGCCATCGAGACCGCTGACGTAGCGCTGATGGATGACGACCTGCGCAAGATTCCCGCGTTCATCCGGCTGTCGCGGCAGACGTCGAGCATCCTCAAGCAGAACATCGCCCTGGCGTTGGTGATCAAGGCGATTTTCCTTGCGGTGACCTTCGCCGGGTTCGCCACCATGTGGATGGCGGTATTTGCCGACATGGGAGTGAGCTTGCTGGTGGTGTTCAATGGGTTGCGGTTGTTGCGCAAGTAAAGATTCGGAGAGACCGGGCTGGCCTGCTCGCGAAAGCGGTGGGTCAGCTTGCATTGAGGTTGGATGTGCCGCAGCCGTGTCACTCGCGCTTGGGCTCGCGGATCTTGTACCAGGCCACATACAGCGCTGGCAGGAACAGCAGCGTCAACAGCGTGGCGACGATGATCCCGCCGATCATCGCGTAGGCCATCGGGCCCCAGAACACTTCCCGGGCGATCGGAATCATCCCCAGGCTCGCCGCCGCCGCCGTCAACAGGATCGGCCGGCGCCGGTGCTCGGTCGCTTCCACCACCGCATCCCAGGGTTCATAGCCGTCACGTTCGTATTCGTCGATCTGGGTCACCAGGATCACCGAGTTGCGGATGATGATGCCGATCAGCGCAAGGATCCCGAGGATCGCCACAAAGCCCATGGGCGTGCCCGTCGGCACCAGCGCCAGGACCACGCCGATCAAGCCCAGGGGCGCGACACTGGCCACCAGGAACAATTTCTGCACGCTGTGCAACTGGATCATCAGGAACGTCGCCATCAGGAACAACATCAGCGGCACCACGCTGGCGATCGGCCCCTGGGCCTTGCTGCTTTCCTCCACCGTGCCGCCGGTGGCGACCTTGTAGCCTACCGGCAATCTGGCGGCGAACCTGTCGATGTCCGGTTGCAGTTGCCGCACCAGGTCCGTCGGCTGGATTTCATCGCGCACGGCAGCCTTGATGGTGATGGTCGGCTTGCGGTCGCGGCGCCACACCAGTGGTTGCTCCAGCTCGTAGCGCACCGTGGCAAAGGCCAGCAGCGGAATCGAGGTCCCGCCCGGTGTGACGATCTGCAGGTTCTGCAAGGTTTCTGGCGAACCGCGCTCGGCGTCTTCGGCGCGACCCACCACGTCGATCAGGTAGATATCGTCGTTGACCTGGGTCACCGGCGAGCCGCTGACGATGCTGTTCATCAGCCGGGCCACGTCATCCGAAGACAATCCCAGTTGCCGCGCCTTGTCCTGGGCGATGTCGATGCGCAGTACTTTGCCCGGCTCGTTCCAGTCGTAGATGATCTCGCCGATGTGCGAGTTCTTGTCCAGTTCGGTGGCAAGCTCGATGGCATGCTTGCGCACCTGGTCGATGTCTTTGCCGCTGACCCGGTACTGGATCGGCCGACCGACCGGCGGGCCCATTTCCAGCGCCTGCACGTAGCTGCCGATGCCGACGAAATCTTCACGCAGGCGCTTTTGCAGGCGTTCGCTGAGGGCCGCGCGTGACTCCAGGTCCTTGCTGACAATCACCAGTTGCGCGTAGTACGGGTTCTGCAGTTGCTGGTCCAGCGGCAGGTAGAAGCGAATGGCGCCTTCGCCGATGTAAGTGCTCCAGCGCGCGATGTCCGGGTCGCCCTTGAGGGTGGCCTCCAGGCGATCGACCGCCTTGCGCGTCTCGTCCATCGAGGCGTTCTGCGGCAGGTTGAGGTCCACCAGGATCTCCGGGCGGTCCGAGGACGGGAAGAACTGGTTCTGTACGAAGCGCATGCAGAATACCGCCAACGCGAACAGCAGCACGGTGATCCCGATTGCCCACCAGCGATTGCGCATCGCCCACAGCAGGCCACCGTTGAAGGCCCGTCCGACCCGCCCCGGCTCGTTGCTGTGGGGCTTTACGTTGGGACTGAGAATGTGCACGCCGATCACCGGGGCGAACAGCACCGCGACGATCCAGGACACCAGCATCGCCACGGCAATGACCGCGAACAGGGTGAAGGTGTATTCGCCAGCCGAACTGGCGTTCAGGCCGATGGGCACGAAGCCGGCCACGGTCACCAGGGTCCCGGTGAGCATCGGAAAGGCGGTCGAGGTATAGGCAAACGTCGCGGCCTGATCCTTGGAATCGCCTTTTTCCAGGCGCGTTACCATCATCTCCACGGTGATCATGGCATCGTCCACCAGTAGACCAAGGGCGATGATCAATGCACCGAGGGAAATCCGCTGCATGGTGATGCCGCTGTATTCCATGAACACGAACACCATCGCCAGCACCAGCGGGATCGAGCAGGCCACCACCAGCCCGGCGCGGATGCCGAGGCTGATGAAACTGACCACCAGAACGATGATCACCGCCTCGAACAAGGCGCTGGTGAAGCCGCCAACGGCTTCCTCCACCACTTCGGCCTGGTCCGACACCGTATGCACACCGACCCCCACCGGCAGGTCCGCGGTCAGTTCGTCCATGCGCGCATGCAGCGCCTTGCCGAACTCCTGGATGTTGCCGCCCTTCTTCATGGCGATGGCAAGACCGATCGCCGGCGTGCCGTTGAAGCGGAACATCGGCGTGGCGGGATCGACGTAACCACGGCGAATGTCGGCGATATCGGCGAGGCGATAGAAACGATCATTGAGTCGCAGGTTGACGTTGGCCAGGTCCTTTTCCGATTGGAACTGGCCGGACGTGCGCACGGAGATCCGCTCCGGCCCGGCGTCGATCACCCCTGCCGGGGTCACGGCGTTCTGCGACTGCAGGCTCTGCACCACCTGGCGCTGGTCGATGCCCAGTGCGGCGAGTTTGCGCGTGGAAAAATTCAGGTACAGCACTTCGTCCTGCTCGCCGACCATTTCCACCTTGCCCAGGCCGGGCACGTCGCGGATCTCGGCGCGCACCTGTTCGACATAATCGCGCAACTGACGCATCGACAGGCCGTCGCCGGTGAAAGCGTACACGGAGCCGTACACATCGCCGAACTCGTCGTTGAACCCCGGCCCCTGCAGGCCCTGGGGAAATTCGCCGCGGATGTCGTCGATCTTTTTGCGCACCTGGTACCAGATCTGCGGGATTTCCTCCGCGCCGGTGGTATCGCGCAGATACACGAACACCGTCGACTCCCCGGGCCGGGTGTAACTCTTCACATAATCGAGGGAATCGAGCTCTTCGAGTTTTTTCTCGATGCGGTCGGTGACCTGGTCGAGGGTTTCTTCCTGGGTTGCGCCGGGCCAGCGGGTCTGGATGACCATGGTCTTGATGGTGAACGACGGGTCTTCTTCGCGGCCCAGGTTCATGTACGAGAACACGCCCATCAGCAATGCGACGAACATCAGGTACCACACGAAAGACTGATGCCGCAGGGCCCATTCGGATAAGTTGAAAGGCCCTTTCATCGTGCGTCCTCGTCGAGTTTCACTTTTTGCCCCGGCTGGAGACTGTTCACCCCGGCGCTGACCACGCGGTCGCCAGGCTTGATGCCGTTGGCGACCAGCACCGATCCGGCCGATCGCTCGATAATCTGTACTTCTCGTGGCGAGACTGTCTGGCTCTGCGGGTCGATCAGCCAGATTCGCGCCTTGCCGTCGACTTCCTGCAACGCGCTGAGCGGCAGCTCGATGCGCGGTTCGATGGCCGAGCTCAGGGTCACGCTGATGGCGGTGCCCAGGCGAAAGCCCGGCGGGGTATCGGTCAGGGTCAGGCGCGCGCGGCGGGTACGGGTGGCGCTTTGCGCCTGAGGCTCGATCTCGCGCACGATGGCCGTGGTGTGGGTCGCCGGATCGAGCTGTGCGGCGACCTTGAACACCACATCCTCGGGCAGGCGCTCGGCCAGCCCGGCGGGCAAGTCGATCACCGCTTCCTTGACGTCCGGGCGGGCCAGCGTCACTACTTGCTGGCCGGCGGTCACCACCTGCCCCGCCTCGGCCGTCCAGGCGGTGACGACCGCGTCATGGTCGGTACGCAGTTCGCTGTAGTTGAGCTGGTCGCGGGCCTGTTCCACCGTGGCCTTGGCCTGTTCCAGGGAGGCAGCGGTGGTCTTCAGGTCGGTCTGGGCGATGTCCAGTTGCGCCTGGGCACCGACGCCACGGTCGAACAATTGCTGCTGGCGACGGGCATTGGCCTGGGCATTGATGTACTGCGCCTCGATCCGCGCCAGGTCGCCCTGAGCGGCGCGCAACTGGTTCTGCTGGTCGGTGGGGTCGAGGGTTGCGAGCAGGTCGCCCTTCTTCACTTCCACGCCGACATCGACGTTGCGACTGGCGATGCGCCCGGGCACACGAAAACCCATGTTGGTTTCGTAGCGCGCCTGGATATTCCCGGCGAAGCGTCCCAGGGCCTGCTGGTCCAAGGCTCGGACCTCAATGGACAACACCGGCCGCACCGGCTCCGGCGGCGCTTCTTCTTTCGAGCAGGCGGCCAGCAGCAGGCCGGCCGCGACCATCCACAGGCGCTTCATGGCTGGGCTCCTGGCGGGTTTTTCTCATAGTTGTTTTCGGCGATCTCGACGCGCATGCCCGGATGAAGCAACTGCCCGCCGGCAATGATGACTTTTTCGCCGCCCTTGAGCCCGTCGCTGACGATGACCTTGCCGGTCAGGTAGCGGCTGACGGTGACATTGTGCAATTGCGCCTTGCCTTCGCCGTCCACCAGCCACACGGCCGGATCACTGAGATTCTTGGTCAGCGCCGACCAGGGCAGTTCCACGGCGGTTTTTCCTGCGGATTTGGCGGTGGCGCTGACCACCGAACCCAGGCGCATGCCTTCGGGCAAGTCGTTGAGCGTGACCTTGACCTGCACGGTGCCGGTCTCGGCGGACACCGCCGGCGTAATCTCGCGCACCGTACCGGTGGTCTTGATGGCAGGGTTGTCGAGCAGGCTGATGACAATGTCCGGCGCCGATGGCGGTTCGCTCAGCAGCGACTCGTAGATGTTGAACACCGCGTCGCGCTCACCGTCCCGGGCCAGGCTGAAGATCGGCTCCGTGGCCTGGACCACCTGGCCCACTTCGGCCTGGCGCGCCGTGATGATGCCCGGCGCCTCGGCGATCAGTGCGGTGTAGCTCAGCTGTTCGCGGGCATTGGCCAGTTGTGCCTGGGCCGCCGTCAGCGCGCTCTGGCTGCTGCGCAGTTGCGCCTGGGCCGCGTCGTATTCGCTCTGGCTGGTGTAGCCCTTGGGCAAGAGCTTCTGCTGGCGCACAAATGCCGCCGCACTCTGCTTGACCCGCGCCTGTTCGGCGGCCACCTGGGCCTCGGCGGAATCGACGTTGGTCTGCAGGTCACGTGGATCGAGCCGGGCCAGCACTTGCCGGGCCGAGACTCGGTCGCCGACGTCGACTTTGCGCTCGATGATCTTGCCGCCGACACGAAACGACAGGTCAGCCTGCACGCGAGCCTGGACATCGCCGGTAAGCGTCACCGAGGCGGCGTATTCGGAAGGTATGGCCTGCTGCACGAAAACCCGTGGCAAGGCTTTTTCCTCGGGCTTCTTGTCACCGCACCCCGTCAACACCGCACACACGCCCAAGCCAACAATCAATTTGATTCCAGGACCAGCCATGCAGACTCCTTTGCGTTGTACGGACGTACCAGTGACGATACGACTGTGAGCTTAGAACAGGGTTCACCGAATGCACAGGAATCGGGCAGACTCGTCTGTGACATCCATGTACGAAGGGAATTCGCATGCTCACGACCCTGGCGGTGGCCAACTACCGGTCCATCAACAAACTGGTCATCCCGCTGGGCAGGCTGAACCTGATCACCGGGCCCAACGGCAGTGGCAAATCGAATCTGTATCGCGCCCTGCGCCTGTTGGCGGAGACGGCGCAAGGTGGCGTGGTCAATGCTCTGGCCCGTGAAGGTGGGCTGGGCTCGACCTTCTGGGCCGGCCCGGATGAAATAAGCCGTCGCATGCGTAACGGCGAGATACCTGTGCAGGGCATCGTGCGTCAGGGCAGCATGCGCCTGCGCCTCGGATTTGCCGGGGAAAACTTCAGCTATTCGATCGCCCTGGGCCTGCCGGAACCCAGTCGTTCGGCGTTTTCACTGGACCCTGAAATCAAGCGCGAATGCATCTGGGCCGGACCGGTGTACAGGCCTGCCAGCTTGCTGGTGGACCGCAACGGGCCGATGATCCGCGCCCGTGAAAGCCGTTCGTGGGACGTATTGGCCCAACACACCCCGACCTTCGATAGCCTGTTCGACCAGGTCGGCAGCCTGCGCGCTTCGCCCGAAGTTTTGCAGATGCGCGAGTTCATTCGTCGCTGGCGCTTCTACGACCACTTTCGCAGCGACGCCGACGCCCCGGTGCGCCAGCCGCAACTGGGCACTCGCACCCCGGTGTTGCACCACGACGGACGCGACCTGGCTGCAGCGCTGCAAACTATTCTGGAGATAGGCGACTACGAAGCCCTGCACGCCGCCATTGGCGATGCGTTTCCTGGCGCTCAACTGCACATCGACAAACTGCAGGGCGGGCGTTTCGCCATCGCCTTCCAGCAACACGGCCTGCTGCGACCGTTATCGGCCGCCGAGCTGTCCGATGGAACCCTGCGCTACCTGCTGCTGGTAGCCGCCCTGCTCACGCCGCGCCCGCCCTCGCTGATGGTGCTCAACGAACCGGAAACCAGCCTGCACCCGGATCTGTTGCCGGCCTTGGCACGCTTGATCATCCGCGCTTCGGCCAACTGCCAGGTCTGGGTCGTGTCCCATGCCACACGCCTGATCGCCGCGCTGGAGCAGGATGAAAACTGCAATTGCATCGTGCTGGAAAAAGACTTGGGACAGACCGCAATCGTCGGACAGCGGATGCTGGATGAGCCGGCGTGGCATTGGCCTGAATAAGTAGTGACTGACAAACCGCTTTCGCGAGCAGGCTCGCTCCCACAGTGGTCGGTGTTCCTCCCTCGCCACGGGGTTTTCGGTTGCCTGGACTGACGCTTTCGCGAGCAGGCTCGCTCCCACAGGATTTCCGTATGGCCACAGAACTGTGTTCACTGAAGATGTGGGAGCGAGCTTGCTCGCGATGGCGATCGGAAGATTTACCCAAAAATCAGCGGCTCACCCCTGCCACTTGCCACCCTCGACAATCACGCTTTCAGGTTTGGTGTCATCGCTCAGTTCCTTGCGCACGTACTGGTCGTACAGCTTGAGCAAATATTTCTCTTCACCCAGCTTCGCCAGTTCCGCATTGACCCAGTCGCGCAGCTCGATATTGCCCTTCTTCACCGCCGGGGCAATCGGCGCTTCGGCACCCAGTTTCTGCTCAAGCACGCGATAGCCGGGGTTTTGCTTGGCCCAGCTGAACAGCACCAGATTGTCCTGGGCATACGCATCGCCTCGACCGTTGGCAAGTGCCTGCAAGGATTCGGAGTTTTTCTCGAACTTGAGCAGCTTCCAGTCCGGGTGATTCCTGGTCAGCCAGATATCCGCCGTGGTGCCGGTGGTGACGATGGTGGTGCGGGTCGCCAGGTCATCGAGAGTTTTCACTTCGCTGGCTTGCGGCACCAGCGCCTGCACCGCCACTTTCAGGTTCGGATTGGTGAAATCCACCGCTTCCTTGCGCTCCGGGGTCACGGTCATGTTGGCCAGGATCAGGTCGACTTTGTCACTCTGCAGAAACGGAATACGGCTCGCCGGCTCGACTGCAACGAATTCGACCTTGTTTTCGTCGCCGAGCAAGTCCTTGGCAAATCGACGGCCGATGTCAGTATCAAAGCCGACATAACGCCCCGCCTCATCGACGAAGCCAAACGGCGGCTTATCGGTGAAGACCCCGACGATCAGCTTGTCCCGCGCCTTGATCTTTTCCAGATAGCTGGCCGGTGCGGTGCCTTGGCTGGCGGCATTGGGCTTGGGAGGCTCTTCGGTTTTGTTGCAGCCGGCGAGCAAGAGGCCAGCGAGCAGCGGCAATAGCAGCAGAGACGACTTGGCAGTTTTCATGACAGTTGCAGTTCCTTTGTTAGAGTCGATTGGGGTAGTGCGGCGACGTAGGAGAACTTCTCCAGGAACTGCTGCGCTCGTGCGGTTTGCGGGTTCGTAAAGAAAATCTCGGGAGGGTTCTGTTCAAGGATCCGCCCGGCATCCATGAACACGATGCGGTCAGCCACGGCGCGGGCAAAGGCCATTTCGTGGGTGACGATCAACAGCGTCATGCCTTCGCGGGCCAGGCCCTGGATGACTTCCAGCACTTCCTTGACCATTTCCGGGTCGAGGGCGGCGGTAACTTCGTCGAACAGCATGACCTCAGGGTTCATGCACAGCGAGCGAACGATGGCGATGCGTTGTTGCTGACCGCCGGAGAGCTGGCGTGGGAAAGCATCGCGTTTGTCCAACAGGCCCACACGGGCCAACAAGGCTTCGGCCTGGGCGCGCGCTTCACCGCGGTCACGCTTTTGCACTTTGACAGGGCCGAGCAGCAGGTTATCGAGCACGCTCATGTGCGGGAACAGATGGTAGCTCTGGAACACCATGCCGATCCGTTGCCGTATCTCGCGCCAATCGGTGCCCTTGTCCAGCAACTCACGACCGGACAACTTAAGGCTGCCGCTGTGGGCCACTTCCAGCCCGTTGAGACACCGCAACAGGGTACTTTTGCCGCAACCGCTGGGGCCGAGGATGACGATCACTTCCCCGGCCTGCACTTGCAGGTCGACGCCGTCCAGTACCTGCTGTTCGCCGAAAAACTTGTTGAAACCCTTGAACTCGATCAATGCGCTCATGCTTGCGTCCAGCGCCGCTCCAGCACGCGGGAGGCGGCCGAGAGCGGGTAGCAGATGAAAAAGAAAAACAGGAACAATGCGCCGTAGATCAGCACCGATTCGTAGGTCCGCTCGATGATCTGCTGGCCGACCTTGATCACGTCCACCACGCCGATCAGCACCGCCAGGGAACTGGTCTTGATGATGCGCGTGTAGACGTTGATGGTCGGCGGCGTCATGCGCCTCAGGGCTTGCGGCAACAGCACATGGCCGTAGAGTTGCGCACCGTTGAGCCCAATCGACAATCCCGCCTCACGCTGGCCGCGTGGCAACGAATGCAAGGCGCCGCGCACCACCTCGCCGACCTCGCTGGAACCCCACAGCGACAGCACCAGAACCGCGCACCAGAAGCTCGGAATACTCAGGCCGAAAAAAATCGGCAGCCCGAAAAACAGCAGGTACAACCAGACCAGCACCGGGATCGCCCGGAACAGCTCCAGGTAGATCCGCAGAACAGCGTCCAGCCACTTCACGCCCAGCGTACGCAACACGCCGTAAAGCACGCCGCCGACGGTGCTGAAGGCGATGCCCAGGAAAGAAATCGACAACGTCTGCGCGGCGCCCTTGCCCAGTTGCGGCAACGACACCCACAACAACTCAAGACCCGAACTGGCCATGCTGGAGCCTCCTTTCCAGACGGCTGAGCAACAGCGACAGCGGCAAGAACAACAGCACGCAGATCATCGTCAGCACGGCGAGCATTTCGTAAGTCTTGTAGTAGAGCGCGATGTAGCTTTTGGTGGTGTAGAGAATTTCCGGCACCGCCACGGCCGAGACCACGGTGGTCTCCTTCAGCAGGAAAATGAAGTTGGCGAACAGCGACGGCAGGCTGAGAATCCCGGCCTGCGGCAGAATCACGTAGCGCAGCAATTGCCCGTGGGACAGACCAATGGAACGACCGGATTCCAATTGCGCCTGCGGCACCGCGTCCACGCCCGCACGCAGCACTTCCGTGAGGTAGGCACCGCCCAGGAACGTCATCGTGATGATCGCTGCGGCAAACCCTGAAACCTTGATACCCAGCGCCGGCAAAGCGAAATAGACGAAGAACAACTGGATCAGCAGCGGCGTATTGCGCGCCAACTCCACATACAGGCCGACCAGGCGTTGCAGGTAAGGCGTGCGCGACACCAAAATTGTCGCGTTCAACAGCGCCACCAGCAGCGAGGTGACGATGGCGACAAGGCCGACCTGCAGCGTCACGCCCACGGCCTTGAGAAACGCCGGGAGGGTGCTGAGGATAAAAGCGTAATCGAAGTTCATTGAACATCCTGGACGCCGCTCGATAAGCGGCGGTAGCGCGGTCCTTGGGCAGCGGGTAGCCGCCCGGCAAGTGCTGACTTTAAAGGTATAAGAATTGGAATTTAAATACCGTTAAAGCATATTGATATCACCCGAAAAACTATCCCTTGTCGATAAGGCGGCGTGAAGCCACCTTTGATCTTGTGGCGAGGGAGCTTGCTCCCGCTGGCCTGCGGAGCAGGCCCCTCTGTTCTTGAGGTAGACCGCATCAGCCGGTTTTGCGACTGCTGCGCAGCCGAGCGGGAGCAAGCTCCCTCGCCACGGGTAAGCCGTGCCCCTACACGATATGTGGAGCACAAAAAAACGCCGACGCTGTATCAGCCGTCGGCGTTTGTAACTGCGTTAAGGTCTACCGCGCCAATCAGAACGCCGGCAGTACCGCGCCGCTGTATTTCTTCTCGATGAATGCCTTCACTTCCGGGCTGGTCAGCGCCTTGGCCAGTTTCTGGATGGCCGCGCTGTCCTTGTTGTCCGGACGGGCCACCAGGAAGTTCACGTAAGGCGAATCCGAACCTTCGATCACCAAGGCATCCTTGGCCGGGTTGAGACCTGCTTCCAGGGCGTAGTTGGTGTTGATCATGTCCAGGTCGACCTGATCCAGCACACGCGGCAGCATGGCCGATTCCAGTTCCTTGAACTTGAAATTCTTCGGGTTCTCGGCGATGTCTTTCGGCGTTGCCAGGGCGTTTTTCGGGTCCTTGAGTTTGATCAGGCCAGCCTTCTGCAACAGGATCAGGGCACGACCGCTGTTACTGCCTTCGTTAGGGATGGCGATGGTCGCGCCGTCTTTCAGCTCAGCCAGGCTTTTTACTTTTTTCGAGTAGCCGCCAAACGGTTCGACGTGGACGCCGATCACCGTCACCAGGTTAGTGCCTTTGCCTTCGTTGAAGCTCTTGAGGTAAGGCAGGGTCTGGAAGTAGTTGGCGTCAAGGCGCTTCTGGTCAACCTGTACGTTGGGTTGGACATAGTCGGTGAACACCTTGATTTCCAGGTCCACGCCTTCTTTGGCCAGGGCCGGCTTGATCAGCTCGAGGATTTCAGCGTGGGGTACCGGTGTGGCAGCCACGACCAGTTTTTCCGCCGCCTGGGCCAGGCCCGAGGTCAGGGCTGCCGCCAATGCGGTGAACAACAGAACCTTTTTCATGCAGTGTCCTTATCGAATATCACTGTCGTCATGGACGACGGCCAAATGTGGATGTGCCAGCGAAGTGCTATCGCTGGCGTGATGCGGAAGATACCGATATTTTTTATGCCTTAACAATATCTTTTATTCAAGTTCATATTCATTTTGCTCATATAAGGAAACCGCTCTTGTGGTGAGGGAGCTTGCTCCCGCTCGGTTGCGCAGCCATCGCAAAAATCGGGGTCCGCTACGCGGCCCAGCGGGAGCAAGCTCCCTCGCCACAAATGGATATCCTGATCTATAGCGTTTGGTCCAGTCGATTGAGCAGCGCCTTGAGGGCGGTGCGCTCAGCTTGCGAGCCCTGTGCAATAACCTGCTCCACCTGCCGTTCGACCAGTTCCAAGGCCGAAAGCTGGAACGGCAAATTCAGATGCTCCGGCAAAATCTCATCGCCGGCACTCACCAGCAATGCAAAATGAACAACGTTCTCCAACTCGCGGGTGTTGCCC
Source organism: Pseudomonas sp. R3-56 (assembly GCF_051132075.1). Taxonomy (NCBI): domain Bacteria; kingdom Pseudomonadati; phylum Pseudomonadota; class Gammaproteobacteria; order Pseudomonadales; family Pseudomonadaceae; genus Pseudomonas; species Pseudomonas sp. R3-56. Next base: position 5,914,549 of record NZ_CP071657.1, read on the forward strand.
GGCCAGCTGTGGCGTTCAAGCGCCCGTTGCGCCGCTTCACTGATCAGCGGCACGGCCAGGCCAAGGCGCTGGCTGTAGATGCCCAGGAAGTATTCGGCCAGGGACAGGACATCGCCCACTCTCTCGCGCAAGGCGGGTAACTCCAGTTGTCCCTCGCTCAGGTAGTGATAAAGCCGGTCATGAAATTTTCCAGCGGCCACCGCTTGCGCCAGATCGATGCTGGTGGCCGCCACCAGGCGCACGTCCACCGGGCTCGGTTGTTGGGCGCCAACACGCGTGACCTCATGATTCTCCAGCGCTGCCAGCAACTTGATCTGGATCGGCAGCGGCAGGTCTCCGATCTCATCCAGGTAGAGCGTGCCGCCGTTGGCCGAGCCGAACCACCCGGCCCGGCTGCTGGCCGAACCGCTATAACTGCCGGCGGAATAACCGAACAATTCGGCGTCGGCATAGGTCGGGCTGATAGCGCCGCAATTGACCGAAACAAACAGCCCACCGCGATTGCTCTCGCGATGGATATGCCGGGCCAGCAGCTCCTTGCCGGTGCCGGTTTCGCCGCGAATCAGCACCGAAATCGCCCGTGGCGCCAGTTGTTCCAGCTCCTGGCGCAACTGTCGCGAACGCGGGTCGACGAACACCAGTGCCTTGGCACGGATGCTCAGGGGGCTTTTTTCCGAGCCGGGAAAGGTCAGCAAGGGCTGACCGAAGGTTTCATGCAGGCTCATGGCAGGCTCCCGCCCCAAACCGCCGGCGAGACGGAGGGCATTAAAATTCAGGCGCGACGCAGGGCGTGATGCTCCATGCGGTTTTGCAAACGATAGAGATAAGCGAAACCCTGCTCCCAGCGCTGGTGGCCGGACTTCACATTGATGTGCCCCGCCCCGGCCAGGATCCCGGCCTCGGCCCCCCAACTCCGCGCCAGCTCCATGGCGCGCGCGGCACTGACCGCCGCGTCGTTGTCGGAACTGACCACTTGGCTGGGAAACGGCAACAGGTCCGTGGGAATCGGCGCGAAGTTGCGTAGCGCCGGGGCACAGGCGGGGCGCTCGACATCCGCCGGCGCCACCAGCAACGCGCCACGCACCTGCCGCAGGAATGGCACCGGCGCGGTGGCGGCCCAATGGGCCACCGTGATGCAACCCAGGCTATGGGCGATCAGGATCACCGGTGTGCTGTCGCTGGCGATGGCTTCGGCCAGCGCGGCGACCCAGTCTTCACGCCGTGGCGTCAGCCAGTCAGCCTGCTCGACCCGGGCACTGTTGGGCAGACTGTTCTGCCAGTGGGTTTGCCAATGATTTTCCGGCGATCCTTGCCAGCCCGGCACAATCAGGTAGCGAATCGATTCGTTGCGCATGGGTGCTCTCCTGCGTGTCTGTTCCCGGACGAGTATAAGGAGGAGAGTTATATTATTTAAGGAATAAGAAGCTATTTGGTAATACTAAAATCGAATAAAACGATTATCTCAGTGGGAGCGAGCCTGCTCGCGAATAGGACCATCAATCAACATAGATGCGGCAGACTGCCGCTTTCGCGAGCAGGCTCGCTCCCACAGTTCGCCACAGTTTTTTTACCGCGAGTCACTCGCTCCGTCCCTTGCGCAACAGCACGTCGAGTTGATCTACCACCACCGCCCAGTCGGCATCTTCAAGGATTTCGTCGCGCAGCAACTGCCGCTGGCCCTCGCTCCAGAAGAACGCATCGGACAGGTGCAGCTCGGGCTTGAGCGGCGAGTGGCTAGCGATGAACTGATCGATGCTGACGGCGTCGTCGGGCAGACCGAGTTGTTTGAATAACGCGGGCAGCGTATGGACTGGGGATTCCATGCGGGACTCCTGAGCATGAACGGATGGCTGGCTGATGTTCCCCAGTCTAGACCCTCCTACTCCACCAGCCTCAACTCCCCATCGCAATACACCACCTCACGCCCCAACCATCCCACGTCTACTTGAGGCAGTACCGCCGAAGGTTTGCGCAGTTCACGCAGCAACGTCGAGCCATGGGACAGGCGGCCGCCCATGCGCGCGATCACGGCGCGGGCGCCTTGATAGTGAGCGTGGCGGCCAGGGTCCAGGGTGTCTTCCAACAGGATGTCCTCGCCGAGGATGCCCTGGGCCTGGCCCGGGTAGATCAGGAATCCGCTCGCCTGCTCGGTGCCTTCACGACCGTCCTGCCAGAAGCTGCCGTCGCGGCTGCGGATGTCCCGGTGCGGCGCGAACCAACGCTCGCGGTCGGCGCTCGGCATGGCGTGGTGCAGGCGGAAAAAGATCCGCATCAGGTTGTCGCGATACCATTCGCGCACCTGCAAGTAGTAGCCGCGCAGCCCTGGCAGGCCGGCGCCATGGGCCAGGCGAATCGCCAACGGCCATTGCGGGAAGGGTTGCAATGCCAGCTCCGTTGGCGCCGGACGTGGCGTGGCCGGATCGGTTTCCCAGGGCAAGCGATGAGGGCTGTGTTCGAGATTGTCATAGGCGGTCGGCGGTCGTCCCAGCCAGTCGCCGCCACTGCTGGCCAAGGCGCTGGCGATGCACAGGTTGCCCTGCACCACGAACACGTAGAAGCGGGTAAACCAGTCGGCCAGTTGCTGGCCGTCAGCGCCTTGTCCGGTCAGTTCGTGCAGCTCTCGGTCGAAACGGCGCAAACCGTTTTCCAAGGTAAGCAGATGCCCGCGAGCGATACGCTGCATGCGCAAAAACAACGGCAGCGACCGCAGCAGGCGCAGCGGCCGCCAAGGCAGGTGCGGCGTTGCCCCACCGACCTCGCCGGCATAGCTGCTGGCGCTGATGCCCCAGTCGGCCAGCCGGGCGAGAAACAGGTCGTTGTTGATATACGAGGCGCCACCAAACACCGCGGTGAAAGGCTCGTTGTCCTGCAACACCCGTGAATCCCAACGCGCCATGATCGCCGGAATACTTGCCGCCGCGCGACGCTGGGCGTACTCCACCAGAACGCTGGGTTGTGGCGGCAGGATCTCGGCGATGTTGGCGGCGGTCAGGTGACGGCGCCAGCCGTAGTCGCTGATCGGCCGGTATTGCAGCAACCAGAGTTGCGTGCCGTCCCAGGCCCATTCGACATCACCGGGCACGTAGTGGAAGACCCGCAGCACGCCCTGGAGAAACTGCCACAGCGCTTCGGCGGTCAGGCCAAGGGCCGGCGTGAATGTGCCGCTGTTCCAAGACTCGCCGAGACGGGAAATGATCGCTCGCTCAGGGCTCACCTTGCCATCGGCCAACGACTCAAGATGGCCGTCGACCCATTCCAGCTCAACCGAAAGGTGACGCACAAAGGCGATCCCGGACAGCCGTGGGGTGATGAAACGCTGCACCACCACTTCCTCGACACCCGCCGCGCTCAGCTCGGCAATGCGTGTCGGCACATTGTGTGTCGGCTCGCGCAAGTAGGTGGTGCTCAAGCCCGCATTGGCCGCATCGGCCTGATCCTCCCCGTAACTGGAGGAACGCACGGCCCAGGCAGCATCCGGCTGGCTGCTCAAAAATCCTGGCAAGCGTGGATCATGACAATCGTTGAGTGACAGTGCCGCTGGCACCGGCTGCCCGGCCAGCTCCGCCAGGCGCAAGCGGCCGCCTTTGGTGTGCGCGACGAACCCGCGCTCACCGGACTCCAGCCAGGCGGCGAATTCAGCCGGTGAGTCGATCCACGGGTAGTGGCCCCAACCGGGCTTCAAGCTGATGGTCAAGTCGGCGCGGGCGAGAATGGCTGACCATGCCGCTGCCTGGGCGATGCCGAGCATCTTGTCCTGATCGCCCCATACCAGTTCGACCGGGTCACTGATCCACTCCAGCAACGGCAACGCGGTGTCGGCGCGGACCAGATCCCAATGCGGCACAAAGGCCCGGCAGCGGGCATAGCCGGCACCCATGCGCTGGTACTGCGCGGGCGTCCATTGCTGGCGGGAGAACTTGTGGGCGAACAGCCTTGGCTTGTTCGCCAGCAGCCAGTGAATGGTCTTGCGAATCGGCAGCGGCGACATCAGCGCCGGCAATCGTCGCTGCCACAAGAACGCACCCACCGGCGCCAGCAAAACGCTGCGGCAAAAGTGTCCGGGCCGGCGTTGCAAGGCGTGCAGCACCAGCAAGGCGTTCACCCCGACCGCCATGATCGCGCTGCCCTTTACCGTTGCCGCGAGCAACGCCTGTGCGTAGGCCGCCAGGTCTTCACAAGGAGCCTGAGGGTTGTCGCCGAAACCGGGCAGCTCCAGCGGCACCACGTCGTAGCGTTTGAAGTGCGGCAACGCGTCGTCCCACCAATCGGCAGCGCTACCGTTGCCGGCCAGCAGGTACATCCTCGGCTTGCTCATGGACAGTCCTCAGGCCAGGTCGCGCAGGGCAGCGTCGAGTGTGGGGTAACGGAACGTATAACCGGCCTGAACGAGACGATCGGGCACCACGCGCTGGCCGTCGAAAAACAGCTGGGCCATCTCGCCAGCCAGGGCGCGCACCGGCGCGGCCGGGATGTGGAACCACACCGGGCGCTTGAGCGCCTGGCCGACACGTTCGGCGAACAAAGCCTGACTGACCGTTTCCGGCGCTACCAGGTTGTAGGTGCCGCTCAGGCTTTCGTCCTCGAAGGCACGGGCGATCACCTGGATCACGTCGTCGCGGTGCACCCAACTCATGATTTGCCGACCATCGCCCATCCGTCCACCGAACCCCAGGCGAAACGGAATCAGCAACGGCAGCAACGCACCGCCCGGACCGAACACCACGCCCAGGCGCATCACCACCTGTCGCACGCCCAACTCGGTTGCGGGCCGCGCAGAGGCTTCCCAACGCGAACAGAGTTCGGCCATGAAACCATCGCCCTGGCTGGCGCTTTCATCGAGGCTTTCGCTGGCGTCGCGCACGCCATAAAAACCGATGGCCGACGCTTGAATCCACAACGCCGGTTTGTGCCGGGCGTTCTTCAACCATGTCATCAAGGCTTCGGTGGTATCGACCCGGCTGGCGATGAGTTGCGCCTGGCGCCTCGGGCTCCAGCGCGGCCCGGCCACCGGCGCGCCCGCCAGGTTGATCAGTACATCGAAGGTTTCGTCATGGCCCAGCTTGCCCAGCGAACGCACGCAGCGGGCGCGGCCGTCAAACAGATAGGCCGCCCTCAATGGATCGCGGGCCAACACGCTGACCGTGTGCCCGGCATCGAGCAACTGATTGACCAGGGTCTCGCCGATAAACCCGGTGCCTCCCGTGACCAGCACGCGCTTGTAGGCACCACCGGCAAATGGGTTACCCGGCTTGCCCTGGCGCTGCATGCGCAAGGCGGCCAAGCCGTCGCGAATGCCCGAGGCGGTGACGCCGATGGCAAACAACGTCAGCAGCCAGCCGCGCCAGCCCAGGTCGATCGTGCTCAGGCCGGTCGGCAGACTCGCCCACTGCGCCAGTTGCACGCCGTACAGCGCGAAGAAGGCCCCACCGTTGACCGCCAGCACGGTGTGCATGATGCGCTCGATGGGCGGCAGTTTGCGGCTACGGTCCTCGACCACGAAGTCCCACAGCGTCAGACCGATCTCCAGGGCGAACAGCAGCGCGATGACGATCGCCCATGTCCCTTCGAAGGCCAGATGCGCGATACCCAGGAACAGGATCCCGTAGAAACACGAGCGCAGGGAATGGATGGAGAGTTCCAGCCGCGCACTGTGGCGATAGGGCAAGGCGACAGTGAGTTCGTGGTGATACAGGGTATCCAGCGCACCGAGGATGGCCTGGGCAATCAGCAGGGCAATGGCCCAGTCCAGCGGCGAAAAATCAGGCATGGTTCGACTCACTCGATGTGTTGTCGGTCGGGGCGGTGCGGCGATCATGGCGATAAAGCCAGAACAGCGGCGGCAGTAAAACAAGTAATGCAAAGCTGTCGAACCACAGGTGCGACCAGACCCGCGCCTGGGCGGAAACCAGCATATCCTGAGGCGCCCAGAGCAGAATGCCGACGATCAGCCAGCCCCAGGGCATGGCACTTTTCAGGCGATCGCCGAGATGGACCAGGGCGAGCATGTATAACGCATAGCTTTGCAACGTGGCGCCGAACAGCGCCAGCCACCAGACTTGTTGCGTGCGGACGGTAACCGGCACGATGTCCGCCCCCCAGAACGCCTGCTCGATGGTGTTCAGGTAATCATCGAGCAAGCCGGAGTGACCGGCCCAGGTCAGCGTAAGACCGGCGAGCAGATGCATCAGGGCCGCAGCGTACAGCCAAACGACCAGGGCTTTGCGAAGGGGGCTGGGAGGGACTGGCATTCCGTGTCCTGAAGGCTTGCTTGGAGGCGGCAAGTCTAATGGAAAAGGAAGGGGCTTTACTTGGCTAACAAGCCGGGCAGCGATAAATAAAATCCACTGCCTGGAGTCAGTTGGCGGGGAAATGGAACGGCTGGAATTCAAGCGTCAGGTTGAAAGGCCTGTGGTGAATTGAAGACCGCCTTCGCGAGCAGGCTCGCTCCCACAGGGTTTTGTGTCGAACTCAAATATATGATCAACACCGTCCAACCTGTGGGAGCGAGCTTGCTCGCGATGGCGTCAGCCCAGCCCCCCCCCCCTCGCCACGGATGCTCATGAATGGCTTACCTTTGCATCCCCCAACGCTTCACCGTCACCCGTTCCAGGCTGTCGAATACCAGGTTCTCTACCAGCAGCCCGATGAGGATCACCACCGCCAGCCCTGCAAAGACTTTATCGGTGTACAGCTCGTTGCGGTTCTGGAAGATGTACCAGCCCAGGCCGCCCTTGCCGCTGGTGGCGCCGAATACCAGTTCGGCGGCGATCAGGGTGCGCCAGGCGAAGGCCCAGCCGATTTTCAGCCCGGCGAGGATCGACGGCAGCGCCGCCGGAATCAAGATGAACAGCACAAAGCGCAGGCCCTTGAGCCCGTAGTTGCGCCCGGCCATGCGCAGCGTTTCCGATACGCCGAGAAACCCCGCATACATATTCAACGCCAGCGCCCACAGCACCGAATGCACCAGCACGAAGATCAGGCTGTTCTGCCCCAAGCCGAACCACAACAGCGCCAACGGCAACAGCGCGATGGCCGGCAACGGGTTGAACATCGACGTCAGGGTGCTGAGCAGGTCACGCCCCAACTGCGTCGACACCGCCAGGGTGGTCAAGCCAAACGCCAGGACGATGCCGAGCAAATAACCCTTGAGCAGCACCACCAGGGAAATCCACACCTTGCCCAGCAACTCGCCACTGAGCAAACCGTCATACAGCGCGCTGGCAGTCTGCAAAAAGCTCGGCAGCAACAGGTCGTTGTTCTGGTAACGCGCCACGCCCTCCCACACCAGCGCCAGCACCAACAGGATCAAACATTTACGCAACCAACCCTGCTGCCAAAGGCGCTGGCCCAGGGGCAATTCCCGCTCCAGTGGTACGTGGGTCAGCGGTTGCAGATCGACTTCGTATTCTTCGCGCGCAGGCGATAACTGGCTCATGAAAGGCTCCCCTCAGTACGCGATACGAATGTCGGCAAAACCCAGCTCGCGTTCAGCATCCGGCGACTGGCCTTGTTCGAACAGCAGCGAATGAATCCGCCGCGCCGTGTGCTGGAACCCGACGCCGCCAAGGCTGTGCAGATCATATTGATGGCTGTGGATTTCCGCCCGGACCCGCCCCGGATGCGGTGACAGCAGCAGAATGCGATTGCCCACCACCAGCGCTTCCTCGATGGAATGGGTAACGAACAACAGCGTGAAGCGCACCTCCTCCCAGAGCAGCAGCAATTCCTCTTGCATCTTGCGGCGGGTCAGCGCATCCAGCGCCGCAAAGGGCTCGTCCATCAGCAGGATCTTCGGTTGCATCGCCAGCGCCCGGGCAATCGCGACGCGTGCCTTCATCCCACCAGACAAGGTATGCGGATAAGCATCGGCAAACGCTGCCAACCCGACTTTATCGAGGTAGTGCAGCGCCCGCTCCTCGGCCTCGCGACGTTTGAGCGTGCCCGACGCCAGCAGCGCGAACATCACGTTCTGCTTGACGGTTTTCCACGGCGGCAGTTGATCGAACTCCTGGAACACCACAATCCGGTCCGGCCCCGGCGCGTTGACGGCTTGGCCTTGCAGACGAATCTCGCCTTCGCACGGCGATATGAAACCACCAATGGCCTTGAGCAACGTGGACTTGCCGCATCCGGACGGGCCGAGCAATACAAAGCGGTCCGCCGGATCGACTTCGAAACTCACCTGATGGGTGGCCCGCACCACTCTTTGCGGGGTGCGGTATTCCAGGCTGACGTTATCCACCGACAACAGCGCGGTGTCGGTGCGGGTGGCGTTGCTGGCCGCGTGGCCTGGCAATGGCGCGTTCATGACAATCAGCTCCCCTGCAGCGGTTTGGCGTCCTGGAAGAAGTAGTCTTCCCAGGAGGCCGGCTTGTTCTTGATGGCGCCGACGCGGTAGAGGAATTCGGCGAGCGGGTAGGTGTTTTTTGGCGTGACGGTAAATTCGATCTGCGGGTTTTCGATGATCTTCAGCAGAGTCGCCCGGTCGATCTTGGCCTTGGTCACGCGCAGGTAGGTGTCCGCCGCCGCGCCTTTGTCTTTCTGAGCAAACTCGGCCGCTTCGGTCAGCGCTTCGACGAAGGCCTTGTAGGTTTTTGGGTTTTCATCGCGAAATTTCTCGGTAGCGAACAGCACCGTGGGCGAATTTGGCCCGAGCACGTCATAGGAATTGAGCACCACATGCACGTTGGGGTTTTGCAGGGCCTGGTCCTGGAACGGCGGGTTGGAAAAGTGCCCGCTCAACTCGGTGCCGCCGGCAATCAACGCGGCCGTGGCGTCCGGGTGCGGGACGGCCAGGGTGTACTTGTCGAGGCGATAGAAGTCCTTGTCGCCCCACTGCTTCGCGGCGGCGTACTGCAGGAAACGTGACTGCACCGACACGCCCACCGCCGGCACCGCGATGCGGTCCTTCTCGGTGAAGTCGGCGATGGTCTTGACGTTCGGGTTGTTGCTCAACAGGTAATAGGGAAAGTTGCCGAGGGAGGCCACGGCCTTGACGTTCTGCTTGCCACGGGTGCGGTCCCAGACCGTCAGCAACGGCCCGACACCCGCCCCGGCAATATCGATGGAGCCCGACAGCAACGCATCGTTGACCGCCGCACCGCCGGACAGCTGGGTCCAGTCGACCTTGATGTCGATGCCCTCCTCCTTGCCGTGTTTCTCGATCAATTGCTGGTCGCGGACCACGTTCAGCAGCAGGTAGACGATGCCGAACTGCTCGGCGATGCGAATCTCGCCCTCGGCCTGGGCGCTGGCCGGCGCGACCAGGCTGCCGGCCAGCAAGCTGAACCCCAGGCCGATAGCCGCAGCCAGCGGTGCAAAAGCGATGCGTTTGGACATGGTGTTTCTCCGGGCTCTTTGCACGCTGCGCAGCCGATCAGAAAGGGGCGTCGCCCTGGATAGTGGTGCGATACAGCTTGCGGCGCAGATGGCCAGGGCAACCGGCGGCGAGGTGGATCAGCGAGCGGTTGTCCCAGAACACCAGGTCGTGGGGCTGCCATTGATGGCGATAGATGTTCTGGGGCAGCACGCTGTAGGCATACAGCTCGGCCAGGATGGCTTTGCTTTCATCCTCCGGCAGGCCGACGATGCGGGTGGTGAAGCCTTCGCTGACGAACAGCGCCTGGTGCCCGGTTTCCGGGTGGGTGCGGACGATCGGATGCACGACTTCGGCGACCTGGGCCAACTGTTCAGGCGTCAGCGTCGGGCGCCAGTTGCCTTCGAATTTGGTCTCGCTGTAACGCGCGGTGTAGGAATGCGCCGCCGAACGGCCCTCGATCGCTTTACGCAGTGTTTCGGGCAAACCGTCCCAGGCCTTGTGCATGTCGGCGAACAGCGTGTCGCCGCCCTCGCTCGGCAGCTCCTGGGCGTGGAGCATCGAGCCGAGGCTCGGCAGTTCCTTATAGGAAAGGTCCGAATGCCAGAACTTGCCGGCGTCCCCCAGACCGATGGACTGGCCGTTCTCGATGATGTTGGAGACGATGAGAATTTCCGGATGCCCGGCCAGCAGAAATTGCTTGAGCACATGGATTTGCAGCACGCCAAAACGGCGGCTGAAAGCGATGTGCTGCTCGGGTGTGATGCGCTGTTCGCGGAACACCACGACGTGATAGTCCAGGTGCGCGCGGTGGATGCGCGCGAAATCCTGATGGTTGATCGGCCGCGACAGGTCCAGCCCGACGATCTCGGCACCTACGGCACCGCTGAATGGGCGTACTTCGAATGATTGCGGCGCGATGTTCGCGGCATTTGAGTCTGGAGAAAAAGAGACGGCTGGCATACATCACTCCCACGCACGGCGCGCTTGAATGGGCGCGCGGTCGATCAAAAACTCACGGGGTCACCGTGTCGGTTTGTGTCGTGCGGCGCGCCGATTGGTCGGCAGGTACGCAGGGGGATGACTTTAAGGGTATAAGAAGGTTAATTTAAATACTGAAAATGCATAACCATATGGCAGAAGCTGTGGGGGCAACACGGTCGTGTGGCGAGGGAGCTTGCTCCCGCTGGCCTGCGAAGCAGGCCCCGGCATTCTTTCAGGCTGACCGTCTTGCCTGGTTTTACGACTGCTTCGCAGCCGAGCGGGAGCAAGCTCCCTCGCCACAAACGCTACGAGCACTGAGTCCAGGGCTTACCGCTCATGCAACGCCTCGGCCCGGGCCTTGATGATGGGCTTGAGCAGGTAGCTCAGCACGGTCTTCTTGCCGGTGATGATATCCACCGACGCCACCATCCCGGGGATGATCAGCAAGGGCTTTTCAGGCGTGCCCAGGTGGCTGCGTTCGGTGCGCAACTTGATGATGTAGTACGTGGTTTTCTTGTCTTCATCAGTGATGGTGTCGGCGCCGATCTGTTCCAGCTTGGCTTTCATCCCACCGTAGATGGTGTAGTCGTAGGCGGTGAATTTCACCGTGGCGTCCTGGCCGGGGTGCAGGAAGGCGATGTCCTGGGGACGGATCTTCGCCTCCACCAGAATGGTGTCGTCCAGCGGCACGATTTCCACCAGGTCGCTACCGGGCTGGATTACCCCGCCGATGGTGTTGACCAGCAGTTTGTTGACGATGCCGCGCACCGGCGATGTCACCAGGGTACGGCTCACCCGGTCCTCCAGGGCCTTGCCGGTGGCTTGAGCCTTATTCAGGTCGGTGCGCGCCTCATTGAGCTGGGTCAGTGCCTCGCTGCGGAACTTGCCGCGAGTCTCGTCGATCTTGCGCTGCACTTCCTTGATCGCCGACTCGGCGCGAGGAATCGCCAGCGTCGTCGCGTCCAGTTGCCCACGGGTCTCGACCTCGGCGCGCTTGAGCCGCAGCACTTCCACCGGCGATACCGCGCCCTGGGCCACCAGCGGCTCGGACATGTTGATTTCCTGGCGTTGCAGCGCCAGGCCGGAGCGGTATTGCGACTGCTTGGAGACGAACTCGCGCAATTCCTGCTGACGCTGGATCAACTGCTCCTGCAAGCCGCCGATTTCATCGTGCAACTGCTGGCGGCGGCTGATGTACAGCGATTCTTCGCTGGCAGCCTGACCCGGTACGGCCTTGAGTACATCAGCCGGGAAATTCAGCGGTCGGTCATCGACCTCGGCACTCAGGCGCTCGACCCGCAACAGCATGGACAGGCGATCCGCCTCGGTTTCGCCGACGTTGGAGACAAACCGCGTGTCGTCCAGGCGAATCAACGACGCACCGGCGTCGACGATCTGCCCTTCCTTTACAAACAGTTCGGCGACGATACCGCCTTCCAGGTTCTGGATTTTCTGAATCTTGGACGAAGGAATCGCCTTGCCGTCGCCCTTGGTCACTTCGTCGATCTCGGCGAAGTTGGCCCACAGCCCCAGGAACACAAAAAAACCGATGATGCCCCAGATCGTCAGGCGCACCACGCGGGGGGCGTCCTCGATCAGCGCCTTGTTGACTTCGGGCAGCGGTTGGCCATGCAGCGAGTCGGAACCTTTGAAGTAACGGCCCACAGCGCCCTTGAAACCGGATTTAAGCAACACTGATCTGCCCCTTCTTCAACGCTTCCATGACGGCGGCTTTCGGGCCGTCGGCGAGAATCTGCCCGCGGTCGATCACCAGCAGGCGGTCCACCAGCGACAGCAAGGATGCCCGGTGCGTCACCAGCAACACGGTCTTGTTTTCCACCACGGCGGCGAGGCGTTGTTTCAAGCGCTCTTCACCGGTGTTGTCCATCGCGCTGGTAGGTTCGTCCAGGAGCAGGATCGGCGGGTTGAGCAGCAACGCGCGAGCCAGGGCGACGTTCTGGCGCTGGCCGCCGGACAGGTTCTGCCCGCGCTCACCGACTTGCAGTTCATAGCCTTGTGGATGCAGGCGGGCGAATTCGTGTACGCCTGCCAGCTCCGCGGCCTGAAGCACCAATTCATCCTCGACGTAGCGGGCACCTGAAGTGAGGTTGTCGCGCAGGGTTCCGGACAGCAGCTGGATGTCCTGGGGCACGTAGCCGATGTTGTAGCGCAGCTCGCTGACGTCGATCTGGCGAATGTCCACGCCATCCACCAGCAACGCGCCGTCATCCGGCTGGTAAAGCCCCACCAGCAATTTTGCCAGGGAGCTTTTGCCCGAGCCGCTACGGCCGATGATGCCGATTTTTTCGCCCGGCTTGATTACCAGGTTGATGTTCTTCAGGGCGGCGTTCTGCTGGTTCGGATAGGTGAAGTTCAACTGGCGGCATTCAATGGCGCCCTGCAGGACTTTGCGGCTGAGCGGGCGCTCGTCGAAATTGCGCTCCTGGGGCAGCTCCATCATCTGGTCGACGGAAGTCATCGTCACCCGCGCTTGCTGATAGCGGGTCAGCAGGCCCGACAACGAGGCCAACGGACTCAACGCGCGGCCGCTGAGCATGTAGCAGGCGATCAGCCCACCCATGCTCAGGTTGCCGGCGATGATCTGGTAGACGCCGAAGACGATCATGATCACCCCGGCCAGTTGCTGGATCAGCAAGGTGATGTTCATCGCCAGGCCGGACAGCATCTTCACACGCAGCTCGAGGCGACTGAGGGTGCCGATGGTCTGTTCCCACTGGTACTGCCGTTCGCTTTCAGCGTTGTTGACCTTCACCGCATCCAGGCCGGCGAGGGTTTCGATCAGGCTGGACTGGCGCTCGGCGCCCAGGGCCATGGTTCGTTCCATGGTCGCTACCAACGGCTTCTGCAAGGCATAACCAATCAGCAAGGCGATCGGGAACGCCAGCACCGGAATCCACACCAGGTGCCCGCCCAGGATCGCGATGACCATGAAGATCAACAGCGTGAACGGCAAGTCGATCAGGCTGGTCAGGGTCAGCGAGGCGAGGAAGTCCCGCAGGCTCTGGAACTCGTGGATGTTCTGGGCAAAGCTGCCGACCCGCGCCGGACGATATTTCATCGCCATGCCGACGATGCGCTCGAACAGCGTCGCAGAAATGATCAGGTCGGTTTTCTTGCCTGCCAGATCCAGGCACAGGCTGCGCAGCATCTTCAGGATCAAGTCGAAAATGTAGGCGCCGGTAATGCCGACCGCCAGTACCCACAGGGTTGATTCGGCCTGGTTCGGCACCACGCGGTCGTAGACGTTCATCACGAACAGCGGCGCGGCCATGGCGATGATATTGATCAGCAGGCTGGCCGCGATGGCATCGGCGTACAACCAGCGGGAGCGTTTGAGGGTGTCGCGAAACCAGGAACGCGCCCGTGGGATCAGCGTGCCGTGGTTGACGTCAAATTTATGCTGCGGCTGGGCGAAGAAAACCTTGCCACTGTAGTCATCGGCCAGCAGCTCGCGGCTGACGGTGACCTCTCCGCCATCGCTTTCGCTAAGCAGCAAGCGCGCCTGGTCGTCACCGGCCCAGCCCAGCAGCACGGCGCTGCGGCCTTCTTTGAGCAGCAGCAGAGCCGGCATGGCGATGGCCGGGATCTGTTCAAGCTTGCGTTGCAACACCCGGCCTTGCAGACCGGCACGGGCCGCCGCGCGCGACAATAAGTCGACGCTCAACCGTTGCTTGGGCAGCGGCAGGCCGGTGGTCAGCATCGCCGCGCTGGCAGGTTTCTGGTGCAGCATGCAGAGCGCCAGCAAACCATCCAGCAGCGGGTCATCGTGCAGCGTGCGCGGGTCGTGAACTAGTTCGACTGGACTGACTTCTGATTCCACGCTCGGCACTCTTTCGCTGAAAAACGGATGGATGGCTTAATTCATCCCAGGCAACTGGACCTTGGGTTTCACGTCGTTCTGCACAACGGATGCCAACGGCGCGACCACGCCTTGGCTTTTCAGCAACTGGCCCATGGTCGCCTTGATCCGGTACTGGCTGAACAGCTGCACGTTCTTGATTTCCGCCAGACGGCGGGAGGCGCTGAACAGCTCGTTTTCGCTGTCGAGCAAGTCGAGCAGGGTCCGCTCGCCGAGACTGAATTGCTTCTGGTAAGCGGTGCGCACGTTGGCACTGCGATCCACGTATTGCTGGGCGATCGGCACCTGGGCGTTGGCGTTGTTCAGGGCGTTCCAGGCCAGGCCCAGCTCTTCATTCAACTGGCGCAGCGCGTTGTTGCGGATATCCAGCGCCTGGTTGGACAGGTAGGACTTGGATTCCAGGTCGGCCTTGTTGCTGCCACCGGCGTACAGGTTGAAGCGCATGCGCAACATGGCCTGCCATTCGTTGTTGTGGCCGTTCTGGCCGTCCAGGTCGTTGTCGGCGGTGCGGCCCAGTTCCGCGTCGAAGCGAGGGTAGAAACTCGACTTGGCGGCCTCGTACTGCTTCTCGGCGGCGGCGATGTCGGCTTCGGCTGAACGCAGCACCGGGCTGTTTTCCAGCATCTGGGCACGGGCTTCGGTCAGGTTGGCCGGCAGCAACGCCAGAAAGTCGGCGGGACGCTCCAGTTGGTCAGGCAATTGTCCGACGGCGCTGAGGTAGTTGGTCTCGGCATCGGCCAGGTTGGTCTGCTCGGTGATCAGGTTGTTGCGGGCCTGGGCCATGCGCGCCTCGGCCTGGTCCAGGTCGGCGCCGCTGCCTACGCCCCGAGAAGTGCGCAGCTTGATTTGATCGAAGATGCGCTCGTGACTCTTGAGGTTTTCCTCGGCCAGGCGCACGAACTCACGACGGGTCAGTACGTCCAGGTACACCTGGGCGACGGTCAGCCCGGTACGCTCGGAGGCATCGAGCAAGGAATAGGCGCGGGCACTGACGTTGGCTTGTTGACGCCCGACTTCGCTGGACGTCGCAAAACCGTCAAAAACCATTTGCGACAGACGCAGGCTCGATTCGCTGCGGTTCAGGGTTTCCCAATGATTATTACTGCCCGAACGGGTCGTCACGCTGTCGGTGCCTTCACGGCCGTAACCGGCTGCGAGGTCCACTCTAGGCAGGTAGCCGCCCTTGGCCGCCTTCAACTGATAGTCCGCCGCCAGGCGGCTGTTCACGCCTGCCTGAATTTCCGGATGAACATCCAATGCTTGTTGCATGGCCTGCGGCAAGGTTTGTGCTTGTACGAAACTGGCGGCCAGGGCGAAGGGTAAAGCCTTGAACAGGTGCGAACGCATGGTTGGAAAATTCCCGAAACTCTTGTCTTGAATCACAGCGAAACGTGTCGCTGCATCGGATGATGGCAACCGGAATGACCGTATGTCGGAAAGTTCAGAACAGGGGCAGGAACACGCACCGAAAGAACAGGTCGCCGCTTAAATATCAATGTGACATTACAGGGGCGATTGTTTAGGATGGCCAGCATAAGGTCAATAGTTTGGCAGAAACAAAATAAGCCGAACTAGCTGTCAAAATATCGTCATATTTCCAGCGTCAAAACATTATCCCTTTGTGCGCATGAACGTCCAGACCGCTATGGCCAACGAGGCTGTCGGGTCCATGGAAGTCTACTGAACGTGGTACCCGGAGAGTCTTCAATGAGCAGTGTTATTGCCGTTGTCAAAAGCATTGTTGGTCAGGTTTTCGTCGTTTCCCCCGAGGGCATTCGGCGCGTACTCATTGAAGGCGATCGCCTTAACGTAGGCGACCAGTTGGACACCGGCCCTGCCGGCGCCGTCACGTTGGAACTGGCTGACGGCCGCACGCTCGACCTGGGCCGCGATACCCAGTGGAGCGCCAGCGCGCCGGACTCTTCCACCGACCTCGAACAGGCCACTGCCCAAGCCGCGCCCTCAGTAGAAGAGCTGCAGCAAGCCATCGCCGCCGGTGTCGACCCGACCACCGCCCTGGAAGCCACCGCGGCCGGCGCCACCGCTGCCGGTACAGGCGGAGCCGTGGGCGGCGGTCATAGCTTCGTCGTGCTGGATGCCACGGCCGGCAGCGTCGACCCCACCATCGGCTTCCCGACCGAAGGTCTCGCTGCGGCCGCGGCAGCCGATGACAACATACTGGGTGGTGACGACAACGCCGATACCACCGCCAACGCCGTGCTCAATGCGACGATGACCTTGAGCGCCACCCCGACCCTGACAGAGGCCGGGGGCGTGCTGGTCTACACCGCGACCGTGACCCAGGCGCCGCAAACCAACCTGACCGTAACCCTGTCCAACGGCGCGGTGATCGTGATCCCGGCCGGGCAGCTGACCGGTAGCGTCAACGTGCCCCTGGCACCGAACGACACGGTCTACAACGACCCCAGCCAAGTCAGCGTGACCGTCACCGGCACCACTGGCGGCACCGGCATCGCCGTGACCCTGCCGACCACGCCAGCCTTGACGCAGATCACCGACACCGTCGACACCACCACCGTCACCCTGAGCGCCGGCAATACTGTCACCGAAGGCGGCCTGATCACCTACACCGCGACGCTGACCAACCCGGCCCAGACGCCGGTAACCGTGACATTGAGCAATGGCTCGGTCATCACGATTGCCGCTGGCCAGACCACCGGTACCGTGGCTGTCGATACTCCGGCTAACGACGCCTATAACAACGGCAGCACCGTCAGCACTACGATTACCGGCGCTACTGGCGGTAACTTCGAAAATCTGGTGCCGAGCACTACGCCTGCGGTTACTACGATCACTGATTCGGCTGACGCCACTGGCCTGACTTTGACCGCCAGCGAAACCATCACCGAAGGCGGCCAGATCACTTACACCGCCACGTTGACCAATCCGGCCCAGACGCCGGTGACCGTGACGTTGAGCAATGGCTCGGTCATTACCATCGCCGCCGGACAAACCACCGGTACCGTGGCGGTAAATACTTCGGCTAACGACGTCTACAACAATGGCAGCACTGTCAGTACTACGATTACTGGCGCAACCGGCGGTAACTTCGAGAACCTGGTGCCCAGCCCTACGCCTGCGGTCACCACGATCTCTGACTCGGCTGATACGACTGGCCTGACGCTCAGCGCCAGCGAAACCATCACCGAAGGTGGCCAGATCACCTACACCGCCACGTTGACCAATCCGGCCCAGACGCCGGTGACCGTGACGTTGAGCAATGGCTCGGTCATTACCATTGCCGCTGGCCAGACCACCGGCACCGTTGCCGTGGATACCCCGGCCAACGACGTCTACAACAACGGCAGTACCGTCAGCACCACGATCACCGGCGCAACCGGCGGCAACTTCGAAAACCTGGTGCCGAGCACGACGCCTGCGGTTACTACGGTCACTGATTCGGCTGATACGACTGGCCTGACGCTCAGCGCCAGCGAAACCATCACCGAAGGCGGTCAGATCACTTACACCGCGACGCTGACCAATCCTGCCCAGACGCCGGTGACCGTGACGTTGAGCAATGGCTCGGTGATCACTATCGCCGCCGGCCAGACCACCGGTACCGTGGCTGTCGATACCCCGGCCAACGACGTCTACAACAATGGCAGCACTGTCAGCACTACGATTACCGGCGCAACCGGCGGCAACTTCGAGAATCTGGTGCCGAGCACTACGCCTGCGGTTACTACGATTACTGATTCGACTGATGCTACCGGCTTGACCCTTTCCGCGACTGACACCGTTGCCGAAGGCGGCTCGATTGTTTACACCGCGACCCTGACCAACGCAGCGGGCTCGCCTGTCACCATTACCTTGAGCAACGGCGCCGTGATCAATATCGCCGCCGGCGCTACCACTGGCACCGTCACTGTCGACGCGCCGAAAGACGATGTCTACAAGGATGCCGGCAAGGTTGAAGTCAGCATCGACACGGCAGTTGGCGGTAACTTTGAGAATCTGGTGCCTAACACTGCACCAGTCGTCACCGATGTGACCGACACCCTCGACACCAGCACCGTTTCGCTCACTGCGACTTCGACGGTTGGCGAAGGCGGCACTGTGGTTTACACCGCTTCGGTGAATGCTCCAGTCACCGGCGCTCCGCTCGTAGTCAACTTGAGCAACGGCCAATCCATTACTATCCCCGTGGGTTCCAGCTCCGGCTCAGTGAACCTCACCGCGCCCAACGATGCGTTGGCGGGTGGCAGCAACCTGAGCGTCAAGATCGACGACGCGAAAGGCGGCAACTACGAAAACCTGGAAATTGACGGCAAGCCTGCGGACACCGCAGTCACCGATTCGACTGATGCCACGGGCTTGACCCTGTCCGCGACCGACACCGTTGCTGAAGGCGGCTCCATCGTTTACACCGCGACCCTGACCAACGCAGCGGGCTCGCCTGTCACCATCACCCTGAGCAACGGCGCGGTGATCAACATCGCCGCCGGCGCCACCACTGGCACCGTAACTGTCGACGCACCGAAAGATGACGTCTACAAAGACGCTGGCAAGGTTGAAGTCAGCATCGACACGGCAGTTGGCGGCAACTTCGAAAACCTGGTGCCTAACACTGCACCAGTCGTGACCGACGTCACCGACACGCTCGACACCTCGACCGTCAGCCTGACGGCTTCACCTTCCGTGAGCGAAGGCGGCACTGTGGTTTACACCGCTTCGGTAAACGCTCCAGTCACCGGTGCTCCGCTGGTCGTCACGCTGTCGAATGGCCAAAGCATCACTATCCCGGTCGGCGCAAGCTCCGGTTCGGTGAATTTCACCGCACCAAACGATGCGTTGGCGGGCGGTAGCAACCTCAGCGTCAAGATCGACGACGCGAAAGGTGGCAACTACGAAAACCTGGAAATCGACGGCAAGCCTGCGGATACCGCGGTCACCGATTCGACTGATGCCACGGGCCTGACCCTTTCCGCGACCGACACCGTAGCTGAAGGCGGCTCGATTGTTTACACCGCGACCCTGACTAACGCTGCCGGCTCGCCTGTCACCATCACTTTGAGCAACGGCGCGGTCATCAACATCGCCGCTGGCGCCACCACTGGCACCGTAACTGTCGACGCACCGAAAGATGACGTCTACAAAGACACCGGCAAAGTTGAAGTCAGCATCGATAAGGCTGTCGGTGGCAACTTCGAAAACCTGGTGCCTAACACTGCACCAGTCGTCACCGACGTGACCGATACCCTCGATACCAGCACCGTTTCGCTCACCGCGACTTCGACGGTTGGCGAAGGCGGCGTTGTGGTTTACACCGCTTCGGTGAATGCTCCGGTCACCGGCGCTCCGCTGGTCGTCACCCTGTCGAACGGCCAAAGCATCACCATCCCAGTCGGCGCAAGCTCCGGTTCGGTGAATTTCACCGCACCAAACGATGCGTTGGCGGGCGGTAGCAACCTCAGCGTCAAGATCGACGACGCGAAAGGCGGCAACTACGAAAACCTCGAAATCGACGGCAAGCCTGCGGACACCGCAGTCACCGATTCGACTGATGCTACGGGCCTGACGCTTTCCGCAACCGACACCGTTGCTGAAGGCGGCTCGATTGTTTACACCGCGACCTTGACCAATGCGGCCGGCTCGCCTGTCACCATCACCCTGAGCAACGGCGCGGTGATCAACATCGCCGCCGGCGCCAAGACCGGTACCGTGACCGTCGATGCACCGAAAGATGACGTCTACAAAGACGCCGGCAAAGTCGAAGTCAGCATCGACAAGGCCGTTGGCGGTAACTTTGAGAACCTGGTCCCGAACACTGCACCTGCCGTGACCGACGTCACCGACACGCTCGACACCTCGACTGTCAGCCTGACGGCTTCCCCTTCCGTGGGCGAAGGCGGCACTGTGGTTTACACCGCTTCGGTGAACGCTCCAGTCACCAGCGCTCCGCTCGTAGTGACCTTGAGCAACGGCCAGTCCATCACCATTCCGGTTGGTTCGAGCTCCGGCTCGGTGAATTTCACCGCACCTAACGATGCGTTGGCGGGCGGTAGCAACCTGAGCGTCAAGATCGACGACGCCAAAGGTGGCAACTACGAAAATCTGGAAATCGACGGCAAGCCTGCGGATACCGCAGTAACTGATGCCCAAGACACTACCGGTCTGACCCTGTCCGCGACTGATACTATCGCTGAAGGTGGTTCCATCGTTTACACCGCGACCCTGTCCAATGCGGCCGGCTCGCCTGTCACCATTACCCTGAGCAACGGCGCGGTGATCAACATCGCCGCCGGCGCCAAGACCGGCACCGTGACCGTCGACGCGCCAAAGGACGACGTCTACAAAGACGCCGGCAAAGTTGAAGTCAGCATCGATAAAGCTGTCGGTGGCAACTTCGAAAACCTGGTGCCAAGCACCACGCCAGCCGTGACCGACGTCACCGATACGCTCGACACTTCGACTGTCAGCCTGACGGCGCCCTCTTCCGTGGGCGAAGGCGGCACTGTGGTTTACACAGCATCCGTAAACGCTCCAGTCACCGGCGCTCCGTTGGTCGTCACGCTGTCGAATGGCCAAAGCATCACTATCCCGGTCGGCGCAAGCTCCGGTTCGGTGAATTTCACCGCACCAAACGATGCGTTGGCGGGCGGTAGCAACCTCAGCGTCAAGATCGACGACGCGAAAGGCGGCAACTACGAAAACCTGGAAATCGACGGCAAGCCTGCGGACACCGCAGTCACCGATTCGACTGATGCCACGGGCCTGACCCTTTCCGCGACCGACACCGTAGCTGAAGGCGGCTCGATTGTTTACACCGCGACCCTGACCAATGCTGCCGGTTCGCCTGTCACCATCACCCTGAGCAACGGCGCAGTGATCAACATCGCTGCCGGCGCCACCACTGGCACCGTGACCGTCGACGCGCCAAAAGATGACGTCTACAAAGACACCGGCAAAGTTGAAGTCAGCATCGATAAAGCTGTCGGTGGCAACTTCGAAAATCTGGTGCCTAACACTGCACCAGCCGTCACCGATGTGACCGACACCCTTGACACTAGCACTGTGTCGCTCAGCGCAACTTCGACTGTTGGCGAAGGCGGCACTGTGGTTTACACAGCATCCGTAAACGCTCCAGTCACCGGCGCTCCGTTGGTCGTCACCCTGAGCAACGGCCAGTCCATCACCATCCCAGTTGGTTCGAGCTCCGGCTCAGTGAACTTCACCGCGCCTAATGATGCATTGGCGGGCGGTAGCAACCTCAGCGTCAAGATCGACGACGCCAAAGGCGGCAACTATGAAAACCTGGAAGTCGACGGTAAGCCTGCGGATACGACCGTTACGGACGTTCAAGACACTACCGGTCTGACTCTGTCCGCGACTGATACTGTCGCTGAAGGCGGTTCCATCGTTTACACCGCGACCCTGACTAACGCTGCCGGCTCGCCTGTCACCATCACCCTGAGCAACGGTGCCGTGATCAACATCGCCGCTGGCGCCAAGACCGGCACCGTGACCGTCGATGCACCGAAAGACGACGTCTACAAAGACGCCGGCAAAGTTGAAGTCAGCATCGACAAGGCCGTTGGCGGCGACTTTGAAAACCTGGTGCCTAACACTGCACCAGCGGTGACCGACGTCACCGACACGCTCGACGCTTCGACTGTCAGCTTGACCGCTTCCCCTTCCGTGGGCGAAGGCGGCACCGTGGTTTACACCGCTTCGGTGAACGCTCCAGTCACCGGCGCCCCGCTCGTGGTGAACTTGAGCAACGGCCAGTCCATCAGCATTCCAGTCGGCGCAAGCTCTGGCTCGGTGAACTTCACCGCACCTAATGATGCGTTGGCGGGTGGCAGCAACCTGAGCGTCAAGATCGACGACGCGAAAGGTGGCAACTACGAAAACCTGGAAATCGACGGCAAGCCTGCGGATACCGCGGTCACCGATTCGACTGATGCCACGGGCCTGACCCTTTCCGCGACCGACACCGTAGCTGAAGGCGGTTCGATTGTTTACACCGCGACCCTGAGCAACGCAGCGGGCTCGCCTGTCGCCATCACCCTGAGCAACGGCGCGGTGATCAACATCGCCGCTGGCGCGACCACTGGCACCGTGACCGTCGACGCGCCAAAAGACGACGTCTACAAGGACGCCGGTAAGGTCGAAGTCAGCATCGATAAAGCCACCGGTGGCAACTTCGAAAACCTGGTGCCTAACACTGCACCAGTCGTGACCGACGTCACCGACACGCTCGACACCTCGACTGTCAGCTTGACCGCGTCACCTTCCGTGGGCGAAGGCGGCGTAGTGGTGTATACCGCTTCGGTAAACGCTCCAGTCACCGGCGCTCCGCTGGTCGTTACGCTGTCGAATGGTCAAAGCATCACCATCCCGGTCGGCGCAAGCTCTGGCTCGGTGAACTTCACCGCGCCTAACGATGCGTTGGCGGGCGGCAGCAACCTCAGCGTCAAGATCGACGACGCGAAAGGTGGCAACTACGAAAACCTGGAAATCGACGGCAAGCCTGCGGATACCGCGGTCACCGATTCGACTGATGCCACGGGCCTGACCCTTTCCGCGACCGACACCGTTGCCGAAGGCGGCTCGATTGTTTACACCGCGACCCTGACTAACGCTGCCGGCTCGCCGGTGACCATCACCCTGAGCAATGGCGCCGTGATTAATATCGCTGCCGGCGCTACCACTGGGACCGTAACTGTCGACGCGCCGAAAGATGACGTCTACAAGGACGCCGGCAAGGTCGAAGTCAGCATCGATAAAGCTACCGGTGGCAACTTCGAAAACCTGGTGCCTAACACTGCACCTGCCGTGACCGACGTCACCGACACGCTCGACACCTCGACTGTCAGCCTGACGGCCTCACCTTCCGTGAGCGAAGGCGGCACTGTGGTTTACACCGCTTCGGTGAACGCTCCGGTCACCGGTGCTCCGCTCGTAGTGACCTTGAGCAACGGCCAGTCCATCACCATCCCCGTCGGTTCGAGCTCCGGCTCGGTGAACTTCACCGCGCCTAACGACGCCCTCGCGGGCGGCAGCAACCTCAGCGTCAAGATCGACGACGCGAAAGGCGGCAACTACGAAAACCTGGAAATCGACGGCAAGCCTGCGGACACCGCAGTCACCGATTCGACTGATGCCACGGGCCTGACCCTGTCCGCGACCGACACCGTTGCTGAAGGCGGCTCGATTGTTTACACCGCGACCTTGTCCAATGCGGCCGGCTCGCCTGTCACCATCACTTTGAGCAATGGCGCGGTGATCAACATCGCGGCTGGTGCTACCACTGGGACCGTAACTGTCGACGCACCGAAAGATGATGTCTACAAAGACGCTGGCAAAGTTGAAGTCAGCATCGATAAAGCTACCGGTGGCAACTTCGAAACTCTGGTGCCGAACACTGCACCAGCCGTCACCGATGTGACCGACACCCTCGATACCAGTACCGTTTCGCTCACCGCGACTTCGACTGTTGGCGAAGGCGGCACCGTGGTTTACACCGCTTCGGTGAACGCTCCAGTCACCGGCGCTCCGCTCGTAGTGACCTTGAGCAACGGCCAGTCCATTACTATCCCCGTGGGTTCCAGCTCTGGCTCAGTGAACTTCACCGCACCTAATGATGCATTGGCGGGCGGTAGCAACCTCAGCGTCAAGATCGACGACGCGAAAGGCGGCAACTACGAAAACCTGGAAATCGACGGCAAGCCTGCGGATACCGCAGTCACCGATTCGACTGATGCCACGGGCCTGACCCTGTCCGCGACCGACACCGTCGCCGAGGGCGGTTCGATTGTTTACACCGCGACCTTGACCAATGCGGCCGGCTCGCCTGTCACCATCACTTTGAGCAACGGCGCGGTGATCAACATCGCCGCCGGCGCCACCACTGGCACCGTAACTGTCGACGCACCGAAAGATGACGTCTACAAAGACGCTGGCAAGGTTGAAGTCAGCATCGACACGGCAGTTGGCGGCAACTTTGAAAACCTGGTGCCTAACACTGCGCCAGTCGTGACGGACGTGACCGATACGCTCGACGCTTCGACTGTCAGCTTGACCGCTTCCCCTTCCGTGGGCGAAGGCGGCACTGTGGTTTACACAGCATCCGTAAACGCTCCAGTCACCGGCGCTCCGTTGGTCGTCACGCTGTCGAATGGCCAAAGCATCACTATCCCGGTCGGCGCAAGCTCCGGTTCGGTGAATTTCACCGCACCAAACGATGCGTTGGCTGGCGGTAGCAACCTGAGCGTCAAGATCGACGACGCCAAGGGCGGCAACTACGAAAACCTCGAAATCGACGGCAAGCCTGCGGATACCGCAGTAACTGATACCCAAGACACTACCGGTCTGACGCTGTCTGCAACCGACACCGTCGCCGAGGGTGGTTCGATTGTTTACACCGCGACCCTGACCAATGCTGCCGGTTCGCCTGTCACCATCACCCTGAGCAACGGCGCAGTGATCAACATCGCTGCCGGCGCAACCACTGGCACCGTGACCGTCGACGCGCCGAAAGATGACGTCTACAAAGACGCCGGCAAAGTTGAAGTCAGTATCGATAAAGCTACCGGCGGCAACTTCGAAAACCTGGTGCCTAACACTGCACCAGTTGTAACCGATGTCACCGATACGCTAGACGCTTCGACTGTCAGCTTGACCGCGTCACCTTCCGTGGGCGAAGGCGGCGTAGTGGTATATACCGCTTCGGTAAACGCTCCAGTCACCGGCGCTCCGCTGGTCGTTACGCTGTCGAATGGTCAAAGCATCACCATCCCGGTCGGCGCAAGCTCTGGCTCGGTGAACTTCACCGCACCTAATGATGCATTGGCGGGTGGTAGCAACCTGAGCGTCAAGATCGACGACGCGAAAGGTGGCAACTACGAAAATCTGGAAATCGACGGCAAGCCTGCCGGCACCACCGTCACCGATGTCCAGGACACCACCGGCCTGAGCCTGAGCGCCACCAACTCGGTCGTCGAGGGCGGCCAGATCACCTATACGGCGACCCTCACCAACGCCGCTGGTTCGCCAGTGACCGTGACCCTGAGCAACGGCGCGGTGATCAACATCGCTGCCGGCGCCAAGACCGGCACCGTGACCGTCGACGCGCCGAAAGACGACGTCTACAAGGACGCCGGCAAGGTTGAAGTCAGCATCGACAAGGCTGTCGGTGGCAACTTCGAAAACCTGGTGCCGAGCACCACGCCAGCCGTGACCGACGTCACCGATACTCTGAACACCAGCACCGTTTCGCTCACCGCGACTTCGACTGTTGGCGAAGGCGGCACCGTGGTCTACACCGCTTCGGTGAACGCTCCAGTCACCGGCGCTCCGCTCGTAGTGACCTTGAGCAACGGTCAAAGCATCACCATCCCAGTCGGCGCAAGCTCCGGCTCGGTGAACTTCACCGCGCCTAACGATGCGTTGGCGGGCGGCAGCAACCTGAGCGTCAAGATCGACGACGCCAAGGGCGGCAATTACGAAAACCTGGAAATCGACGGCAAGCCTGCCGGCACCACCGTCACCGATGTCCAGGACACCACCGGCCTGAGCCTGAGCGCCACCAACTCGGTCGCCGAGGGCGGCCAGATCACCTATACCGCGACCCTCACCAACGCCGCTGGCTCGCCAGTGACCGTGACCCTGAGCAACGGCGCGGTGATCAACATCGCCGCCGGTGCCAAGACCGGTACCGTGACCGTCGATGCGCCGAAAGATGATGTCTACAAAGACGCCGGCAATGTCGAAGCAACGATCAAGACGGCCACCGGGGGTAACTTCGAGCACCTGGTGCCGAGCACCACGCCAGCCGTGACCGCCGTGACCGACACGCCTGACAACACCACCGTCAGCATCACCGGCAGCAGTTCGGTCACCGAAGGCCAGGCCGCCACTTACACGGTCAACCTGACGAACCCGGCGCAAACCGAGGTAACGGTCAAGATCGTCTACAGCGGTACCGCCGCCGATGGCTCGGACTTCACCGGTGTCTACACCGTGAAGATCCCGGCCAACGCCACCAGCGCCAGCTTCAACGTGGCGACCCTGGACGACAAGATCACCGAAGGCACTGAAAACTTCGTGGTCAAGATCGACTCGGCCACCGGTGGCAACTTCGAGAACCTGGCGGTCAGCGGCACCAATGGCAGCGTCAGCACTTCGATCATCGACAACGATGCGGCGCCGGTACTCGATCTGGATGCCAACAATTCCAGCGGCAAGACCGGCGCCGATTACCAGGTGACCTTCACCGAAGGCACCGCGGGCCCAGGCGTATCGATCGGCGACACTGACCTGAAAATCACCGACCCGGACAGCACCCAGCTGACCGGCGCCACCATCGTGCTGACCAACCGTCAGCCTGGCGATCATCTGAACCTGGGCAATAGCGTCAACGGCATCAGCATCAACGCCAATAGCACCGACGGCAAAATCGTCCTGACGCTGACGGGCAATGCGACGTTGGCCGACTACATGCAGCAGATCAAGAACATCAGCTTCATCAACAACAGCGAAGATCCGAGCACCGTACCGCGCGTCATCACCGTGACAGTGACCGACGGCACGAGCTACTCCAACACCGCCACCACCACCGTGAACGTGGTCGGAGTCAACGACGCACCCGTAGCCACCGGTGGCGCGGTGACCGGTACCGAAGACACTTCACTGGTCCTCGGCTGGTCGACGTTCGGCATCAGCGACGTGGACAGCGCCGCCACCAGCCAGGGTGTGAAAATCACCGGGCTGCCGGGTGACGGCAAGTTGCAGTACCTGGACGGCGCAACCTGGAAGGACGTGACCAACAACCAGACCTTCACCAAGGCCGACATCGACGCCGGCAAGCTGCGCTTCACACCCGATGCCAACGAATCCGGGGCCGATGGCTACGGCGGCAGCGGCGTGGGCAACAAGCAGGCTGACTACGCGCAGATCAAGTTCCAGCCAACCGACGGCCAGACTCTGGGGAACACCGGCACCGTGAAGATCGACATCACGCCAACCGCCGATGCGCCGACCCTCAACGTCGCCGGCAACAACGTGACCTCTACCGGCCTGATCAAGGAAGTCTGGACCGGCCTGTCGGGCCTGGGCACCGACGGCAATGGCGCGCCGTCCGGCACGCTCAAGTCGGTGATCGACGCCGCCGGCACGCCGAACAGCAGCACCAATGTGAGCAACGTTCAGAACGACGGCAACGTCAATCCGGGCACCGCGTCGAAGACCTCGGGCCTGATCTTCCTGGAAGCCGGCAAGACCTACACCTTCAGCGGCACCGGCGACGACAGTTTGCTGGTGACCATCGGCGGCAAGACCGCCGCGGCCATCACTTGGGGTGCGGGCGGCCAGTTGAACGGTTCGTTCACGCCGACCACCAGCGGCTATTACACCCTGGATATCTACCACCACAACCAGACCGGCCCAGGCAGTTATGACGTGAACCTGTCGGTCAACGGCAGCACGCCGGTGGACCTGAGCAGCGCAGGCGTACCGCTGTATACCGGCGTGGCTGACTTGGTGAGTGCCGGGGTTTCCGTTTCCGACCTGCACGGCACCAATGGCGAAGGCTACTACGACGGCTACAAGCTCAACGAAGGTGCTGAAGGCGGCAGCGTGAAGCTGTCGAAGATCACCACCGCCCTGACCGACACCGATGGCTCCGAAAGCCTGAGCGTGAAAATCGGCGGCATGCCGGAAGGCAGTGTGCTGAGCGATGGCGCGGGACACACCGCAACCGTGGGCGCCAACGGCGAAGCTTCGCTCACCGGCTGGAACCTGGGTAGCCTCAACCTGACGCCACCGACCTACTTCAGCGGCCAGATCAACCTGACCGTAACGTCGACCTCCACCGAATCCCTCGGCGGGTCGGCAGTGACGACCGCGCAGATCCCGGTCACCGTTTACCCGGCGACCTATAACGCTGTCACCGCCACCTCCGGCAGCGACAATGTCACCGGTACCGACGGCAACGACATCGTGGTCGCCGACATCGGCGGCCTGACCGTGGTACCGGGCGTCAACTACAACATCGCGTTCATGGTCGACAGCTCCGGCAGCATGAGTTCGTCGTCCGTCACAGCCGCCAAGAACTCGCTGACCCAGGTGTTCAACACGCTCAAGCAGAGCCTGGGCAGCAACTCCGGGACGGTGAACATCTTCCTGGCGGACTTCGATAACCAGGTAAACAAGAACGTTGCGGTCAACCTCAACGACCCGAACGCGCTGACACTGCTCAAGAGCGTGCTCGACTCGATGGTGTCCGGCGGCAATACCAACTATGAAGACGTGTTCAAGACCACCGCGAACTTCTTCAACAGCACCCAGGCCCTGAGTAATACCGGCGCGAAGAACCTGACGTACTTCATCACCGACGGTGAGCCAACGCGCTACCAGTCCGGCGAACAGACGAACCCGACGCTGTACGGCACCGTCAAGCTCGACGACGTGCTGAGTGCGTCCAACTATACCGTTGGCAAGTACTACACCCAGACGATCGACAGCACACACAAATTCACCATCGAAGAAAATGGCGACATGTACCTGTCGACCAAGAGCGGCAAGAACAACTGGAATGACAGTTACGTCGGCACGGTGCGTGCCGAGGGCAACGGCACGTTCGAGTTCTCCAACCTGGACGGCGGCGGGTGGGGCGACTCCTCGGCAGCAGCCGGCTCAGCGGCCAGCTTCACCCTGCTCAAAGGCTTGAGCAACGTTGAAGCCATCGGCCTGAACAACGGCGTCACCCTGGACGACCTCAAGCCGTACGACTCCGATGGCAAGCCGCAAACCAACATCGACCCCAAGGACCTGGCCAACTCGATCATCGGCCACACCGAAGCGACGTTGCCAGGTGCCGACACGGTCAATGGCGGCGACGGCAACGACATCCTGTTCGGCGACCTGGTGAGCTTCAACGGCATCGCCGGCGAGGGTTACCAGGCCATCCAGTCGTTCGTGGCCCAACAAAGCGGCGTGGACGTCAGCAAGGTCAGCACTTCGAACGTGCACCAGTACATCACCGAGCACTACACCGCGTTCGATGTGTCCGGTGCCCATGATGGCAATGACACTCTGCTGGGCGGCGCCGGCAACGACATCCTCTTCGGCCAAGGCGGCAACGATTTGC
This sequence comes from Pseudomonas sp. R3-56, assembly GCF_051132075.1. Taxonomy (NCBI): domain Bacteria; kingdom Pseudomonadati; phylum Pseudomonadota; class Gammaproteobacteria; order Pseudomonadales; family Pseudomonadaceae; genus Pseudomonas; species Pseudomonas sp. R3-56. The sequence continues at coordinate 5,943,844 of NZ_CP071657.1, forward strand.
TCGACGGCGGCAAGGGCAATGACATCCTGCTCGGTGGCAGCGGCAGCGACATCCTGATCGGCGGCAAGGGCAACGACACGCTCATCGGTGGCCTGGGCGGCGATACCTTCGTCTGGAAATCCGGCGACACCGGCACTGACGTGATCAAGGACTTCAAGGCCGCCGAAGGTGACCGGATCGACCTGCGAGACCTGTTGCAGGGCGAAACCGGCAGCACCATCGACCACTTCCTGAAGATCAGCACGGTCGATGGCGTGTCTTCTCTGCAAGTCAGCACCACCGGTCAATTCAACGCGGCCAACACTGCGGCGACGCCGGACGTGACGATCAAGCTGGAAGGCAACAACTGGTCGAACATCAACCTGAACTCGCTCATCGCTGGCAGTGACCCGACCATCAAGATCGATCACAACAACAGCTGAACCTGACACAGACTCTGTGGCGAGGGAGCTTGCTCCCTCGCCACAGGATAAGTGTTCATAATCCCCACAGTTGGCCTATGCTGCCCAGCATGACGCCGCTTCATACATGAGGGATGCCCGATGTTTTATGTGCAACGCGATGCGCAAGGCCTGCTGGTGCGCGTCGAAGCCGCCGCTTATGCCGAGGCCACCGAGACCTTGCCGGCCGACAACCATGAGATCCAGGACTGGTTCGCCAACCAGGCGGTAGAGAACAGCCTCAAGCAACTCAAGCAGAGCGACCTGGAGATGATCCGGGTACTCGACGACCTGATTCAGGTACTCACCAGCAAAGGCGTCATCCGCGTCACCGACCTGCCGCCAGCGGCCCAGGCCAAGCTGATGGACCGCAACCAGGCACGGGAAGCGCTGGGCGGGTTGAGTCGGTTGATCGATGACGATGAGAAGGGGTTGATCTGATTCACCGCTGACCGTGGCGAGGGAGCAAGCTCCCTCGCCACGGGTTGTGCGGTGTCTGGGCTGGCGCCATCGCGAGCAGGCTCGCTCCTACAGTGGATGGGGGTAGATTTCAAACTTCAGCCCAACAAAAAACCATGTGGGAGCGAGCCTGCTCGCGAAGGCTCACTGACAGACAACGCAGCACTCATCCCCAACGCTTAGGCTCGCCCACCAACTGCCCTTGCACCCCAAACAACCCCATCTCGCGAATCACCGCCAGTTCGCCTTCCGTCTCAACCCGCTCGGCAATCAGCGGCAGGTCGATGCTGTGGGCGGCGCGCTGGATGGCTTCGATGAACAGGCGCTTGTCGCTCTCCTGGTCGATGGCGCGAATATAACTGCCGTCGATTTTCAGATACGCCAGCCCCAGCCGCGACAAGTTGCCGATCATGCTGAACCGTCCGCCGAAACGCTGCAGGCTCAGGGAGAAACCGAGCTCGCGCAACTGCCGGGTCAACTGCTCCAGCACCGCTTGCTCAGGTAATTGCTCCTCACCGATCTCCAGGGTCAGGCGCGCCCCGAGATTGCCGTGAGCCCGCAGGATTTCAAAGACCTTGTTCAAAGCCTGCGGGTCGGCCAGCGTGGCAGAGGACAGGTTGAGCGCCAGGGATTGCTCGTGCCCGGCCATTTGCTTGAGCACCTGTTCGAGCATCAGGCGGTCCAGGCGCGCAGTCCAGCCGAAGCGCTCCAGCCATGGCAGGAAACGCCCGGCGGGGATGCTCTGGCCCTGATCGTCGAGCAGCCGCGAAAGCACTTTGTAATGCAGCACCACCTGGGTGTCCTGGGCGGCCACCACCGGCTGGAAATACAGCTCGAAACGCTGATTGCTCAACGCCTGGTCAAGCAGGTTGTGCCAGGCATGGTGATCATCGCCAACGCTGGCCGACGCGCTGTGATCCAGGCAGGCCCAGCCCGGTTCACCCTGGGTTTCGGCCTGGGCCAGCGCCTGGTCGCCGAGCTGGAGCACCGCTTGCGGCGAGTCGCCGTGGACGAACGGCGCCAGCCCGATGGAGGCCACCGATGCGACGTCCGTCGCGCCGGTGGCGTGCAGGCTCGACAACGCGCCTTCGAGATTCTGCGCCAGTTGCAAGGCTTCCTCGCGCACCAGCCCGGGCGCCAACACGGCGAACTCTCCGCCGCGGATGCGCGTCACCAGGTTATGGGTTTCCGGATAACGCGCGCACTCACGCAGCAATTGCTCGCCCACGGCCTTGAGCAACTGATCGGTGCGCTGCCCGCCCAGCCGCTGGTTCAACCCGGCCAGGTCCCTGACCCGCAACAACAGCAGATAACCGGAACTGGCCTGCTCGGGATTGCTCACCCGGGCATGCAGCTGCATTTCGAAGTAACGTCGGTTGGCCAGGCCCGTGAGGTTGTCCTGATAGGACTCGACCCGCAGCTTCTCGCTGCGCTCGGCCTGCTCCTGGAACAGCGCCTTGAGCTTTTCGACCATCTGGTTCATCGCCTGCACCACCCGGCGCAGCTCAGGGGTACGCGGCAGCTCCGGCAAGCTGAGGAACTCCCGACGGGCGATGGCATGGGACTGGTGCACCATGTAATCCAGCGGCTTGAGCTGACGGCGCAGCAGCAAGGCCCCCAACACCGCGCTCACAGCGCCGCACAGCAACAGCCAACCCAGGCTGCCCAGCGCGCTCTGCCACAGCTTGGCGAGGGCGAACATAGGGTGGCTGACCACTTCGACCCGTGCCGCCTGCTCCCAGCCCCGACTGACGAGCGCATCGCCACCGGCCGGCTCCAGGCCAATGAGCTTGATGAACCACTGCGGTACGTTGCCGGCGTCCGGAATGCCGGTGCGTTCGACGATGGTGCTGTCGTTCTTCACGTCGACCACGCGGATGCTTGCGTAGTAGCCGCTGTCGAAGATCGAGCTGACCATCAGCTCGACCATTGCCGGGTCGTCGATATTCGGCGTCAGCGACAAGGCCAGCGCCGTGGCCGCATCCTGCGCGTGCGAGCGCAATTGATTGACGTACTGGGTCCGCGAGCTTTCCAGGCTGACCATGAAGCTGCCGCTGAAGGCAACCACCAGGAACAGACAGATAGCGATCAACAGCTGTTTGAACAAGGACATCTGAGCGCGCGCTCCTAGTTAGTCGTCTCGACCGGAAAACCTTCGGCCTGCATTTTTTTCAACACATCCTGCCAGCGGGACAGGCGCTTGGTGTCACCCACTTTTTTGTTGCCCTTGGCGCCCGGCAGCCACAGCCCTTCGGCATTGAAAGAGTAGACCGGCAGCAGGTCGGTTCGCTGGCTGGCCGGCTGGATACCGTCGATCAGGCTGTCGAGTACCAAGGGCATGGCATCGGGCGTGGCGTAGTAGGTCAGCACCATGTGCGCCCGGTTCTGCCGCAAGGCCTTGACGTAGGTGATGCGCAGCTTGTCACTGGACACCCCGAGCCGGCGCAGGCTGAAATACTTGGCGATGGCGTAATCCTCGCAATCACCTGCGCCCTTCCATAAGGCCTGGATAGGGGTTTCCCAGTAATCAACCTCACGCCACAGGTCGATGTCTTCGACGTAGCGCACCTGCTTGTTGAAAAACAGATTCACTACCTTGAGTTGTTCCAGTTCCGGAATCTGCTTCTGGGTCGCCAACAGTTGCTGCCACGCGTCGATCCGTTGCTGCCCTTCGCCCAAAGGCCCATATAACGCTTGCGCCCGGCGGCTGATCTGCGCAAAGTCCCAATCGGCCCGCAGGCCGCCCAGCAGCAGGCCGGCCAGCAACAATGCCGAACACAGCCAACGCATGGACCTGAGGACAGGAAAAGGTGCAGCCAAGGGGAATACGTCCGAAAAGGGCCGTTGGAAAATTCGTTGGATGGTGAAGCCTGGCCGGGCAAAAGACAATGGCAGGATGCAATCACCGCAAGCAGTCTAAACTTTAGTTCAGGAACCGGCGCCGCGAGACTTTGACGGCTTGGCAATCTGTAACTAATGTTGGCTTGGATCCAATTTCGTTACTACCAGTCAGGGTGTTGTCGTGACAAAGAAGCCCAACCCGTTAAGCACTATCCAGGTCAACGGCCCCATTCCCGCCTCCCAGGCCCGCGCCATCATCGAGAGCTCCCTGCGTGAAGCCATTCTCGATGGGCGCCTGCCCAGTGGCACGGCGCTACGCCAACAGGAACTGGCCGACCTGTTCGGCGTCAGCCGCATGCCGGTACGCGAGGCATTACGCCAGCTCGAGGCGCAGTCATTGCTAAACGTGGTACAGCACAAGGGCGCCGTGGTGGCTCCGCTGATCACCAGCAATGCGATCGAGACCTATGCCTTGCGTTCGGTCCTGGAAAGCTTCGCCCTGCGCCTGTCCGTTCCGCTGCTCAACGACAACGACCTGACGATGGCCGCCCAGTACATCGAGCAACTCGAGGCGCAAACCGACTACGCCGAGATCGCCAGGCTCAATCGGCTGTTTCATATGTCGCTTTACCACAGGGCACCCAACGCCAAGCTGCTTGACCTGGTCGAGCACGAGCTCAATGAGGAAGAGCGTTTCCTGCGTTTTCACATGTCATCGATGGGCCTGGGCACGCTGACCCAGGACGACCACCGCGCGATGCTCGCAGCCGCGGTGGCGAAGGATGTCGACACAGCGGTCGCCTTGCTTGAGCAGCACTTGGAAAAAGCCTCCGTCACCATGCGCCGATACCTCAACCAATAAGCGCAACCCCATCTCTGCGCCGGCGACGCGGCCGGCGTAGCACTTTCTTACACATCCTTCCTACACCCCCCATGGCCCTGCCCGGCGCGGTCTGACTGCGCCCGCGTTCCAGCGCGACGTCAGTCCGATGGAACTGCTATCCATTTGGGCTCACTCTTGCGTTTATCGATTCAAAAAAGACCTGAAGAAGTCAGCGCCTGGCTGTGGCCCAGGCGAATCGAAGCCATCACGCAAGGAGCGTCGTCCGAACGGCGAGATGACCCGCAAGTCTGGTCGGTCTCCCGCCCACAAAACATCACTTACTTAATTCCCGTTCTCTGAAGTGCTCCGGGTGAGGCATTCACTCGTACCATTCGATTCTGATAGTTATAAATCGGAAGGAGCAACTTCGACCCAATAAAACTTATATGAAAAGTTTTAACAACCCTCTTCACGCCCGAGAAATACGCCAACTTAAATATATAAAAAATAACTTGCAGAGCCTTTGTTACATGCACTAACTTTTTCTACGTCGAGTTGCCTTCGACCCCAAGACTCATGACAGAAAGGCCTCCAGCAGGCCTTTCAACCCTGAGCAAAAATAAAACATCTGTATCAAGAAAACATGGACTCCGGTTCACGCGCTCGCTCGCACCGAAAAAACTGGCGAAGCAACTTCCGGACAAAAATCATTGATGAGGACGTTCCAATGCAGCCAACCAAAGAACAACTATTCCTGAAGAAACTCGAACTTGGTGAACACCCGGTTTTTTCTGAAATAACATCAATCGACCTGTTGCGCCGTTTTATGGAAAGTCATGTTTTTGCCGTGTGGGATTTCATGTCCCTGACCAAGCGCCTGCAACGCGAGCTGACCTGTATCCAGTTGCCGTGGCTACCTCCGGCCGACCCGCACGCAGCACGGCTGATCAATGAAATCGTCTTGGGGGAAGAATCCGATGACCGTCCCGGAGCGGGCTATTGCAGCCATTTCGAGCTGTACCTGGACGCCATGCGCGAGGTCGGCGCGGATACCCGGCCCATTGAGCAATTCATTGCCCTGCAACAGGAAGGCGTCAGCCCAGAGACGGCGCTGGACAGCGTCGAGGTAGACCCGGCCGCAGCGCGCTTCGTACGCCAGACCTTGCATACTGCCTTGCACGCCCCGGCCCACAGCGTGGCCGCCGCGTTCGTGCACGGTCGCGAAAGCGTCATCCCGCAGATGTTCCAGCGCATGCTGGATGCCTGGGGCATCGGCCTGGACCAGGCACCGACGTTTCGTTATTACTTGCAACGGCATATCGAAGTGGACTCCGAAGACCACGGCCCGGCTGCGGAAAAACTCCTGGCACGGCTGATCGATGGCGACCCGCAGCGCGAGCGCGAAGTCCTTGCCGCCGCCCTCGCCGCCGTCCACAGCCGCGCGGCGTTGTGGGATGGCTTGCGCCAGAGCATGGCCCTGCCCGTTGCGCAGGTGACGCCATGAACGCCATTTCATACCAGTCCTTCGCCGACACCTGGGAAAGCCGCGCCACCATCCGTACCCGACCACGGCGCCGGGTCGAGGACGACGACAAGCTGATCTTCCCCATGAGCCGTCAGCCTCTTGTGCACAGCCAGACCTTTCTCAGCCACTGCCCGCAGTTGCGCGATTTTGTCTTGGTGCAGAGCCTCTACAAATTCATCAATGACGTGGTGATTTTCGAGACTGAGCTGGTGGACCACACCGCGCGGCGCATCGCCAAGAACCGCTTCGGCATCGAGTTTCCGTTCGCCTGTCGCTACGACGCGATGACTGTGGTGGTGGATGAGGACTACCACGCGCTGGTCGCCATGGACTTCATGCAACAGACCATCGACATGACCGGCATCGAGCCGATCCCGCTGCCCGACCAGATCGAACTCAGCCGCGCGGTCCCAGCCACGCTGGCGCGCGCACCGGAGCATTTGCTCAGTGCCGTGGAGCTGATCTGCATCGCCATTGCTGAAAACACGGTGACCAACGAAGTGGCGGCCTTTGCCCGGGATGATTCGGTCAAGGCCTCGATCAAGGGTCTGATGGCGGACCACTTGCAGGATGAGGGCCGACACTCCGGTTTCTGGACACGGTTGGTGCAGATTTACTGGCGCACCGCACCGGAAGAAGACCGCCAAGCCATCGCGCAACTGATGCCCGGCTTCATTGCCGAGTACCTGGCGAGCGACCTGCAACAACAGTTCGATTTCGAGCTGATCGCCCATCTGCCCGTCGATGAATCGGTACGTCAGTCGCTGCGGGATGATGCCAGTGCGTTGGCGTACCCGATCAATCGTTTTCACCCGCTGGTGGGCAACATCACACGCTTTTTTCGCACCAGCTCGATGCTCGCATCACCGTGCGTGTGCGATGCCCTGGCCGACTACCTGACCCCATGAGGAGCTTTCGATGAAACGCCTCGAAATTGCGCTATCCGGCACCAGCCAGGCCATAGCCGAACTGGCCCGGGAACTTGAACTTCACGGTCATTCGGTCAGGGATTTTCGATCGCCAACCGCCCACGGCGCGGTCGACCTGTCGATCGATGACGGTACGCTGCCGTGTGCCACGCAGGCGCGCTTTCGACTTCATGTGCGCGTGGCGCTCCAGGCCCTGCCAGGCCAGGCATTACCGCAACCGGTAGTGGTTTTCCGCGACGCTGCACAGCGCCTGTTATCCGAGGCTGTGGTTGCCCCGCCAAACCGGGGCAACGGCCAGTCATTGCGCCTCTGCGCACTGGCGGCGGTGGTCGAGCACGGCGCCCGGCTGGTCAGCCAACTCTCGCGGGACGAGACCCGCTTCGACACCTGGCCGACGCTGGAAACCGCCGTTGCAGACGAGCTCCTGCACGGGCTCGATGCGCTGGAGCCGCTGGCTTTCGAACATCACCTCAACCGCGCCCCGGTGCCCTGGCTCCTGGCCGCCGCCCAAGTGCCGGTGATAAACAGCATCGAACAATGCATGCTTGATCAGCCGACGCAACCGGCCCTGTGGGTCGATGGTCAGCTCATCGACTACCGATCCTTGCGCGACCTGACGCTCAGGTTGCAACAATCGATGCTGGAAATCCTGCCGGGCGCGGCTGATCGCCCGAAGGTGATCGGCGTGTGCCTGCCCAAATCCGCGCCGCTGTATGCAGCGATCCTGGCGGTTTTGGGATGCGGAGCGGTGTACCTGCCGCTGGACCCGCAACACCCGGCGCAGCGGCGGCGCTTCATCCTGGAAAATGCCCAGGCCGATCTGCTGCTGCATGACGTGCAAAGCGACCTGGACGACTGCGCAATACCCAGGCTGAACGTCCATCGACTGCCCTCTTCGAAACCGACCATCCCGCTCTCGACAATCCGGCGCGTGGCGGGCATCGACGAGCCGGCCGTGGCGATCTACACCTCCGGCACCACCGGCCAGCCCAAAGGCGTGTTGCTCAGCCAGCGCAACCTCAGCCATTTTTGCGCGTGGTACTGCGACCATGTCGAGTTGGGGCGCGACAGTCGCGCACTGCAGTTTTCCACCATCAACTTCGACGCGTCGCTGCTGGACATCCTGCCGACGTTCATCCAGGGCGGACTGTTGATCGTGCCCAGCGAAGACCAGCGCCGCGACCCGCAGCAACTGGTCGCGTTGCTTCGCGCACAGCGCGTCAGCCACGCCTTCCTGCCACCGGCACTGCTGAGCGTACTGCCGCTGGACGCGCCGCTGGGGCTGGATCACCTGGTCACCGGAGGGGATGTCTGCGAGCCGTATGTGATCGAGCAACTGGCGCCACAGTGCCGCTTCCACAATATCTATGGCCCGACCGAAACCACGGTGCTGGCGACCACGCGGCAGTTCGGCAGCGGCGACAACAATCGCAACCTTGGCAGGCCCATAGCCAATGCCCGGTTGCTGATTCTGGACGAGCAACGGCAACCGGTGCCCGACGGCACGCCCGGTGAGCTTTACATTGCCGGGCCGGGTGTCGGCCTGGGGTACCTGAACGCTCCGGAATTGACCGCCGAGCGCTACCTCAACCTGACGCTGCCCACCGGGCAGACGCTGCGGGCCTATCGCACCGGTGATATCGGCCAGTGGACGGACGATGGGATCGAGCTGTGTGGACGTCGCGATAACCAGGTGAAGATCCGTGGCTTTCGGGTCGAGCCCGAGGAGATCGAGCATTGCCTGCGCGACAGCCAGCTGTTTCGTCAGGTGGCGGTGGGGGTGGATGAACGCCGGCGGATCCTGGCGTTCCTGGTGAACCCTGTGCAAGAGCGGCCCGGCGCGGCTCTTCAGGCATTGCGCGAGCATGTGCAGGACAGGTTGCCCAGCTACATGCACCCGACGGCCTACATCGAGTTGCCCAGCCTGCCTTACACCAGCAATGGCAAGGTTGATCGCCGGGCGTTGCTTGCCTCGGCGGGGCCGGTCCAGGCCGAAGGCCAGGGACGCCAGCCGCAGAACGCCTTGGAAAACCAGCTGCGTGCGCTTTGGGCCGAGCTGCTGGAACTGCCGGCCGAGGACATCGCCACCGACGAGAGCTTCTTCAACCTCGGTGGGCATTCGATTCTGTTGTCGCAATTGCTGCTGAGCATCCGCCAGTCGTTCGGCCGTAGCCTGTCGATCAATCGCTTCATCGAAGCGCCGACGCTGATCACCCTGGCGAAGCTGCTCGACGACTCCGAACAGAGCGGTACGTCAACGCTGAGCCCGCAGGCTTTCATCGATGCCGAGGCGGAGCTCAACCTTGATCCACTGCCCATCAGCCAGAGCGGTGACGTCCACAAAGTGTTGGTGACCGGTGCCAACAGCTTTCTCGGCGTACACATCGTCGAGGCGCTGCTGGCGTGGGGCGCCACCGAGGTTGCGTGCCTGGTACGTGAGTCCGGCGGGCAAAGCGCGGCCGAACGGTTCGCCCAGGCCCTGCGGGACAATCGCCTGGAGCACCTGGACCTGAGTCGCGTCAGCGTCTACGCCGCCGACATCACCCAACCGCAACTAGGTTTGCCGGACGACATCTACCAACGCATCGACAGCACCTTCGGCGCGCTGGTGCACAATGCGGCCCACGTCAACCACGTGCTCGACTACGAGTCCCTGGCGCGGGACAACGTCGAGCCGATCTTCGAATGCCTGCGCCTGTGCGAAGGCCGGCGCAAGAAGATCTTCAACTTCGTCTCGACGCTCTCGGCTTCCAGCGCCCTGGACGCCGATGGCCAGGTGTTGGAGCAACCGGCGGCGCAGACACCGCCGATCTATATCAAGAACGGCTACAACCTGTCCAAATGGGTCGGCGAGCGGATCCTGCAGCGGGCCCGTGACCTTGGCGTGCGGGTTAACCTGTTCCGCCCCGGTAACATCAGCTTCAACAGCCAGACGGGGGTCTGCCAACCCCACAAGAACCGGTTGATGCTGATGCTCAAGGGCTCGATCCAGCTCGGCCAGGTGCCGGCCCTGTCGCTCAACTTCGACCTGATGCCGGTGGACTTCCTGGCCCGTTTCATCGCCTTCCACGCCAGCCGCTACCAACCGAACCAGGCCGTGTTCAATCTGCACAACCCCGAACCGCTGAGCTGGGACGCCTACGTGGCGTCGTTCCGTGACAGCGGCCGGGCGTTTTCCCTGGTGAGCGTCGCCGACTGGCAACGGCAATTGGCGCGGGTCGATGCCGACAACGCGTTGTTCGGCGTGCTGGGCTTCTATCTGAACGGCTTCGAGGAGGACATCGGCGACATCTCGCTGATCCGCCATGACAACGCCCGGTCCGGCGTCCGGCAGATGGGCGCGCGCTACCCGGAAAAATCCCCGGCCCTGCTACGCCGTGGCGCGGACTACCTCAAGGCCATTGATTTCATCTGAACCATCCCACCCCAAAGCAAGGAGCAAGACCATGACGACATTTCAACCCAACACACTGATCAAGAATCCTCAAGCCTGCCACGTTGAAACCTCGGTGCAAGTGTCCGCTGACGCGGCGCGAGTCTGGGAAGTGGTCGGCGATTTTGGCGGGTTCAACCGCTTTATCCCCGCACTTGAGCGCATCGAGATGACCGGCGAAGGGGTGAGATCCCTGCGCAAGAAATTCTTCGTCGACGGACAGAACCTGGTGGTGGAACAGCTCAACAGCCGTGACGACCAGGCCATGCACATGACCTGGACGCTGATCTACAACACCCTGGGCATCGACAACCTCTGGGCGGCCATGCGCGTGGAGCCCCTGGCGGACAACCGCTGCCGCGCCACCTGGACCATCATTGCCGACCACACCGACGCCCATACCCCGTCGGGCTTCAGGGATTTCCTGCAAGGGTTCGCCGATGAAGCGATGGAGAACGTGGTGAAGATGTTCACCTGACCACTTGTGGGAGCGAGCCTGCTCGCGAAGGCGTCAGCCCGGACACCGCCCCCTCATGGACAACCCAAAACCCCGTGGCGAGGGAGCTTGCTCCCGCTCGGCTGCGCAGCAGTCGCCAAACCGGCTGCTGCGGTCCGCCTGGAGACTGCCGGGGCCCGCTTCGCAGGCCAGCGGGAGCAAGCTCCCTCGCCACAAGGAAACCCATGGAGAACCATGCATCGCCATCGCGAGCAAGCTCGCTCCCACAGGAGACCGGCGGTGGTCCTGGGTTTCAAGTACACCCAAGACCAATGTGGGAGCGAGCTTGCTCGCGATGGCGCTGGTTCGGCTGATCAGATCTTGAAGCTGTCCACCAGTTGCTTCAACCGATTGGCCTGTTGGGACAAGGCATCGCAATCCTTCAGCGTTTCGTTGAGGTTGGCGACGCTCTGCTGGTTCAGCAGGTTGATGTGGCTGACGTCCATGTTGAGGGTTTCCACCACGGCGGTCTGTTCTTCGGTCGCGGCGGCCACCGACTGGTTCATGCCGTCGATCTCACCGATACGCTGGGTCACGCTGACCAGGCGCAGGCCGGCCTGGTTGGCCACTTCCACGCTTTCTTCGCTGGAGGCCTGGCTGGCGTTCATGGTGGTTACCGCCTCACGAGAACCCACCTGCAACGAAGTGATCATCTTGTGGATCTCTTCAGCCGACTCCTGCGTGCGGTGCGCCAGGTTGCGCACCTCATCGGCCACCACCGCAAAGCCACGCCCGGCCTCACCGGCACGGGCCGCTTCGATGGCGGCGTTCAACGCCAGCAGGTTGGTTTGCTGAGAGATGCCCTTGATCACATCTAGGATGTGCCCGATGTTGTCGGTGCTGGCGTTCAGGGTTTCGATCTGGGTGCACGACAGGCTGATCTTCTGCGACAGCGCGGTCATCGCCTGGATGGTTTTTTCCACCACCTGGCGCCCGTCGTCGGCCTGCTCGCTGGCGCCGCTGGCCTGTTGCGAAGCATCGGCGGCATTGCGGGCGATTTCCTGGGTCGCGGCGCCCAACTGATTGATCGCAGCGGCCACGCTGTTGGTGCGGGCGCTCTGCTCATCCGAGCCGACAAGCGAGGCGTTGGACGACGTCATCACCCGCTGCGACAGATCATGTACCTGCCGCGTGGCCGAAGACACTTCAGCAATCGATGCATGGATGCGCTCCACGAACTGGTTGAACGAACCACCCAGCACAGCGAACTCATCCTTGCCCTGCACGACGAGACGTCGGGTCAGGTCGCCTTCGCCCTGGGCAATGTCCTGCATGGCGCGGCCCATGGTGGTCAACGGACGCATCAAGACCTGGATCAGCAGGCTCAGCAGCAACGCAATCGCCGCCACCGCGACGAACATCGCAATCAACGCAGACGTACGGAAATGGCTCAGCGGCGCGTAGGCCTTGGCTTTGTCGATCGACAGTCCGATATACCACTCGGCGTTCGGCAAGCCTGCCACCGGGGTAAACGAAAGGATGCGGTCCTCCCCGTTCAACTCGACTTCCTGGATACCTTTGCCGATGCGCACCGGCGTGCCTGGGTAGATGTCCTTGAGGTTTTTCATCACATGGTCTTTGTCCGGGCTGACGATCACCTGACCGTCGCCGCTGACCAGGAACGCATGGCCGATGCCGCCGAAATCCACCGAGTTGATGATCTTCACCAGGGTTTCCAGACTCAGGTCGCCACCCACCACACCGAGCAGTTCGCCGTTGTGCTTGACCGGCAGGGCAATGGTTACCACCAGCCCGCCGACGGCTGCCATGTAGGGCGGGGTCAACATGGTTTTATCCGCGGCGACCGCCTGCTTGTACCAAGGGCGCTGACGCGGGTCGTAGCCGTCGGGCATCTTGGCGTCCGGCCGCTGAGTGAAAACGCCGGTGTTCTGGCCGACATAGGTGAACTGGAAATTCGAGGTCAATGCCGGCTGGTCGACGAGCCCCGGCAAATCGGCCCCGGCGCCCTGGTGCGCAATGTTCTGCGCCAGGTTCTCCAACACCAGCACACGGCCACTCATCCAATTCTGGACGCTGCTGGCTGTCAGGTCGCCGGATTGCTCGATGGACGACTCCAGGCTTCGACCGATGGTGTTGCGCTGCAAGTAATCGTTGTAGAGCGTGAACAGGGCAAAAGCCAGGACCACCACACCAGAGGCGGCCAGGAGGATTTTGTGACTGAACTTGAGATTCATGGGTGGGCTTCTTATGCAGGAAGTGGAGTGCAACTGCCATGTAACCGGTGGGCGCGATATTGGATCCGCTCCATTTTGGTGCACCTATATCACTCTGTCGGCCAATGCCTACAAAAAATTAGGCCGCTGTTCGATTGTCCGACGGAACGGCTTGATCGGCGTCCCGTGACGGCCGCAGGCGAATGAATGGTGGTTGCAAAATTGACCCGCGCTGATGACAATGCGACCTATTATCATTTGTGACTCCAGGCCGTCGCGTTCATGTCATCCCCCCAGTTTGCAGTACAGGCGCTCTACAGCAGCCATCACGGCTGGCTCCACACATGGCTGCGCAACCGATTGGGCAATGCCGCCGATGCAGCGGACCTGGCCCAGGACACCTTCGTGCGCCTGCTGCAACGCACCGAACGCCTGGAACTCAAGGCGCCACGCGCCTTCCTGCGCACCATCGCCCAAGGCTTGGTGATTGACCATTGGCGCCGAGCGGAAATCGAACGCGCCTACCTTGAGACCATCGCGCACCTGCCGGAAGCGCAAACGCCCGGCGCCGAAGCCCAGGCATTGATCCTGGAACTGCTGGAGGCCATCGCCCGGATGCTCGAAGGCCTCAAGCCCAACGTGCGCAAGGCGTTCCTGCTGGCCCAGTGCGAAGGCCTGACCTACAAGCAGATCGCCGAACAGATGGGCATTTCCCTGCGCTCGGTGGAACGCTACGTTGCCGACGCGTTGTACCACTGCTATGTGCTGCGCTATGAAGATTGAACCGATGGACCAGTCTTCGGGCCGGGGCCCATCACAGCAGGTGGTCAAGCAAGCGATCCATTGGTTGCTGCGCCTGCGCAACCATGCCGCCAACCCGGCCCTGCGCCAACAGTGCGAGGCCTGGCGCATCGCTCACCATGACCACGAACTGGCTTGGCAACGGGTGCAATCGCTGCACAGCGAACTGACTTCCAGCCTGCGGGCGGTACCTGGTGCCCGGACTGCCCTCGATACCCTGGAGACCAGCGCCCAGCGCCTCGGCCGGCGCCAGGCCCTGAAGCTGTTGTCAGGCGTGGCGGTGATGGGCTGCGCCGCCTGGCTGGGCAAGGACCTGGGCTGGCAGCCGTGGAGCGCCGATTTTGCGACTGCCACCGGCGAACGACGCGGCTTCCAACTGCCAGACGGCACGCGACTGGAGCTCAATACCAACAGCGCGGCCGACCTCGACTACACGGCTTCACAACGCCTGATCACGTTGACGCGCGGCGAAATCATGCTCACCTGCGGCCGCGATCCCGGACGCCCATTACTGGTAAAAAGCCGACACGGCTTGTTCGAGGGGCTGGAGGGCCGCTTCGTCGTGCGCCAGGACAACGACTGCACGCGCCTGAGTGTCGCCAGCGGACACGTCGCCATCCGCTCGCATGTCGGCAGCGACGGCGCCCCGATCCAGGTGGAAGCTGGACAAAGCTACCTGATCAGCGCATCCACCGCGACGCTCGCGCCCCCCCTGGACATGGACGCCGGCGCCTGGGCGGACGGCTTGATCGTCACGCGCAACATGCGCCTGGAAGACTTCCTCAACGAAGTGGGACGTTACCGTCGGGGCTACCTGAAATGCGCCGCCTCGATCGCCGATTTGCGCTTGTCAGGCGTCTTCCGTCTGGCAGACACCGACAAGCTGCTGGCCGTCCTGCCGCACACGCTCCCCGTGCAAATACACTACCGAACCCGCTGGTGGATCACGGTGGAGCGTACGGCCTGATTTTTTTGGCGGGTTTTGCGCGGGCGTCCGGCTAGGACAGTAAGCAACGCTTATCTGCCTCCAGCGACTCCAACGGAAACCTACAATGACTGAGCGCGTGACTCTCAAGACTTCCCTCGGCTGTTCCTCGCCCACCGGCCTGCTGCGCCAGGCCATCCGCGCCGCGCTGTTGAGCACTGCGCTCGGTGTCGGCGCCCTACCGATGTCCGCTGTCGCGGCGCAGGATGGCGCGATCGCCGGCCCCCGGATCTACAACATTGCCGCCGGCCCGCTGAGCGAGGTGCTCAACCAGTTCGCCCGCCAGGCCGGCATCACCCTGGCAAGTACCCCTGGACAAACCAGCGGCGTCCAGTCCCCGGGCCTGAAAGGCGAATATTCGGCGGACCAGGCCCTGCAGCAGTTGCTCAGCGGCTCAGGGCTGGTTGCCGTCAGCCAGGATAGCGGCAGCTATGTG
Organism: Pseudomonas sp. R3-56; assembly: GCF_051132075.1. Lineage (NCBI taxonomy): Bacteria > Pseudomonadati > Pseudomonadota > Gammaproteobacteria > Pseudomonadales > Pseudomonadaceae > Pseudomonas > Pseudomonas sp. R3-56. The sequence continues at coordinate 5,959,186 of NZ_CP071657.1, forward strand.
CTGCAAACCGTGGCCCCCGAAAGCACGTTGGCGTTGCCGACCACCGACGTCAAAGGCTTCGCCCTGGGTAACGCTCTCGGCAGCATGGAAGGCTACAACGCCACCCACAGCCAGGTGGCGACCAAGACCAGTACCGCCCTGCGGGAAACGTCGCAAAGCGTATCGGTGGTCACGCGCGAGCAAATGGACGACCAGGGCGCGCAAACCGTGTCCCAGGCAATGCGCTACACCCCTGGCGTGCTGACCAACCCCTATGGCGCGACCCACCGCTACGACTACGTGGCGATGCGCGGCTTCAACGATGGCTCGGTGGACAACATCTACCTGGACGGTTTGAAGTCGATGGGTGACAGCGGCACCTACAGCTCGATTCAGGTCGATCCGTATTTCCTCGAGCGGGTCGACATCCTCAAGGGCCCGTCCTCCGTGCTCTATGGCCGCAGCTCGCCGGGTGGCCTGGTGGCGCTCACCAGCAAGAAACCGCTGTACGAGGCCTATCACCAGATCCAGGCCACGGTCGGTACCCAAGGCCAACGCGGCATGGGTTTCGACCTCAGCGGCCCGGTGGATGACGACAAGCGCATCGCCTACCGCCTGGTCGGCCTGGCCGATACGTCCGACACGCAATTTGACCACAACAAGGAAAAGCGCTTCGCCCTCGCGCCCACGGTGAGCATCGACTTTAGCGAAGACACCTCGCTGACGTTGCAAGCCTACCTGCAGCATGACCCCGACGGCGGTTACCACGGCGGCATGCCGGCGAACGGCACCTTGCACAAGCGCAACGGCCGGCGGATTTCGGAGAACTTCTTCGAAGGCGAGCCTGGCGTCGACGGCTACGAACGTGACCAGCAGTCGTTCGGCTATCAGTTCGAACACCGCTTCAACGACGTCTTCACCGCCCGACAGAACTTCCGCTACCTGGATTCGGACGTCAGCAATGACCAGGTCTATGCCTATGACTGGACCACGCCGACCAGCAACGAGCTGAACCGCTATTACACCGGCGCTGAAGAAAAGCTCCACGCCTTCATCGTCGATAACATGCTCCAGGCGGAATTCTTCACCGGCGCCACCAAACACACCGTGCTGATGGGCGCCGACTACCAGCGGCGCAAGACCGTGGTCGACTGGACCAGCGGCAGCCTCGCGCCGATCAACGCCTTCGACCCGGTCTACGGCAACTCGGCGATCAGCTACTTCAGCCCCACCAGCTACCTGCGGCGCCTGGAGCAGACCGGCGTCTATCTGCAAGACCTGATCGAAATGGACAAGTGGCGCTTCTCTCTGGGCCTGCGCCAGGATTGGGTCGAGACCTCGGACGAGAACCGCATTGCCGAATTCGGCCGTCCGGAAGGCACCGAGATCAACGACAAGCGCACCAAACTCACCGGTAGGGTCGGGGCGCTGTACCTGTTCGACAACGGCCTGGCGCCGTACATCAGCTACTCGGAGTCGTTCAACCCCAACTCCTACGCCGACAGCGCCGGCAACCCGCTGCCGCCCACCGACGGCAAGCAATGGGAACTGGGCCTGAAGTACCAGCCGCCGGGCACCGACGACTTGTACACTGCCTCGCTGTTCCGCATCGACCAGGAGAATCTGGCGACCAAGCTGCCCCAGGAAAACTTCTACCGCGCCGTTGGCGCTGTTCGTTCCCAGGGCCTGGAGCTGGAAGCGCACATGCAGTTGACCGAGCAGTTCAAGGTGCTGGGCAGCTACACCTTCACCGACATCGAATACTCGAAATCGATGGTCAGCACCCTTAGCACGCCCACCGACATCATCGAAAACAAAGGCAACTCTCCGACCCAGGCCCCGCGCCACATGGCATCTGTGTGGGCCGACTACAAATTCGACAGCGGCACGCTCGATGGCCTGCGGCTGGGCGGCGGCGTGCGGTATGTCGGCTACAGCTGGGCCGACGCGGAAAACACCATGAAGGTGCCGTCGTACACGTTGTTCGATGCCTCGGTGGGGTATGACCTGGGCAAGGTCGGCTTGAAGGGCGTGGATGTTCGCCTGAACGCGAACAACCTGACCAACGAGACCTACATCGCGTCATGCGCCAGCCTCAGCTATTGCTACATGGGCGAGGAGCGCAACGTGGCGGCTACGGTGAGTTATCAGTTCTGACCCGCTCTTCAGGCCAGACGCATTTGTCTGGCCTGAAGAATGGTTACTGTGGCGAGGGGATTTATCCCCTCGCCACAAAGCTATATCTCTGCCCTAGGCCTGAACCGCCTTCGCCTCTTCCCTCGCAACGCCTTCCTTACCCACAAACCGATTCGCCCGCCCAAACGTGCCGAAATCATTGAAGCGCACGCCCATCTCCCGCATCACCTTGTGCGCCACCGGCACCGTCATCTGGCGAATGTAGAACGGCTCCTTCACCACGAAATGATGGATGCCGTGGCTGCTGCCGAAATTGAAGCAGAACGCCTGCAACGGCCACAGCCACCAAGGGTTCAACACCTGGGTCTGCTGGATGACGTTGCCTGGCTCGATGTCGCCGTAGTAATGCATGTTCGAGCTGATGAAGTGCAGGCAAAAGGTGCGCAGCACATTCGGGCCGATGATCACCACCGCCGCGATGTCTATGACGTGCAGGGTCGCCAGAGTGCTGGTCGACCAGTCGATCGAAGTGCCGAGCAGCCCGGCAACCGCGTTGGCGCCATGGAAACCGAGGAACACGTACCACGCGCCCCAATGCAACAGCGCCAACGGGAAATACACCTTCAGCGTGCGCTTGAGGATGCTGCGCTTGTGCGCCCAGGTCCTGGCTCGCAGCAGGCGAATGAACGCCGACATCACGTTGTCGCCAACCATCAGCAAGCGCGCCAATCCCCACGGCTCGCCGTTGGTAATCGCGCGCTCCTCCAGGTCCGCCTCGCTGCCGGAAACCTTGTGATGATTGAGGTGCAGGTGGCGGCGAATCCACGGATTGATGGTGCTCGGCCGCGCCAGCCAGACCAGGCCCATCATCAGGTTGTGCGGCACGCGCTGCTTGCGAAAATACATGCTGTGGATCAGGTCGTGTTCCAGCTCGTGGGTCAGGGACGCAAAAAAGGCGTTGAGCAGCAGGCACGCCCAGCCGGCCAGATAGCCGTTGATGTAGAGCAGCGCCGAGCCGGTCATCCCCGCCAGGGCGAACGCCAGGATGCCCGCGCCCAGCGCATCCTGGTGCCGCAGGATCGGATAGCGCTCGCGCAATTCTTCGCCCCGGGCCAGGACCACCTGGCGAATATGGGCGGAGCGCTGCTGTGCATTCAATCGCTCGGGGCTTGCGCAAGTGCCGTGCATGGCTTAATCCTCTGTTATCGATGAGCTAATCCTGCCGGGCCTTGCCTCACAGGGTGATAGCCGCAGACGCCAACCTGTTGACCGCAAGCGCCAATTGCCATGACGGAACCAACCTCCCTCGCCAGCTGGACCCGCGCCCTGCGCAAACAGCTCGATGCACTGGGCCTGGACAGCCATGCCTTGTGCCTGGAGGCGGGCCTGGACCCACAATGGATGGATGACCCGAACGCCCGTTATCCGCTCTCGGCCACCACGCGCCTGTGGGCGCTCGCGGTGCAGGCCAGCGGTGATCCGGCGATCGGCCTGCGGGTGTCGCGCTTTGTCAGCCCCACCACCTTTCATGCGCTGGGTTATGCCCTGGTAGCCAGCGGCAGCCTGCGGGAAGTGTTCGAGCGGATCGTGCGCTATCACCCGGTGGTCAGCGATGCGCTGACCCTGCAACTGAGCCGTGGCGTGGATCGCTACCGCTTCAGTCTCGACGTACCGGCGGGACATCCGGCGCCGGCCCTGGAAGCCATCGACGCGTTCGCCGCGATCTACGTGCGCACCTGCCGTAACCGCCTCGGCCGCGATTACGCCCCGCTGGCGGTTTATCTGCGGCGACCGGAGCCGGCAGACCCCGCCCCTTGGCACAAAGTGTTCCGTTCACCGGTGCACTTCGATGCCGGACACGATTGCCTGGAGTTCAGCCTCGCCGATTTCGACAGTCACCTGGACGACGCCAACCCGGAGCTGGCCGAACACAACGAAACCGTGCTCAAGCGCACCCTCGCCCAGCTCCAGCCGTTGACCTGGGAGCGCAAGGTCCGCGCCGCCATCGAAGCACAACTGCCCGAAGGCGAACCCAGCGCCGAACGCATCGCCCAGACCATGCACCTGAGTCTGCGCAGTCTGCAGCGGCATCTGGCCGACGAAGGTTGCCGCTTCGACGCGCTGCTCAATGAATGCCGGGAAAACCTGGCGCTGCTACACCTGCGCGATCCGCAATGCTCATTGAGCGAGGTCAGTTATCTGCTGGGCTTTGCTGATACCAGCAGCTTCAGCCGCGCGTTCAAGCGCTGGACCGGGATGACGCCGGGGCAGTTTCGGGATGGCTTGCGTTAGGGATCTACCGTACCTGGGCCGGCCTCATCGCGAGCAAGCTCGCTCTCACATTTGATCTGCGGCGCCCACAGAACCTGTGGGAGCGAGCCTGTTTGGGATGGCCTAGGTCAGTCGTTGTCAGCTTTGAGGCTGCGTGCAAGCCCCGCCTTCCACGCCTCGACCATTGCTTCGCCAGTTGCTCTGAACGTTTGATTAGCGTCCATGTAGCGACGCATCTCGGCCAGCGCAAGGTCCATCCCATGAATAACCTGCTCCAACAAATCCTTGCAGCGCCTCTCCGTCAGATTGCAGGCCGAGCGGCCAAACCCCATCAGCATTTTATATTTCGGCCAGGCTTTGGAACCGCCTAACAAGAGCGCCATGTTGTCGTTACGAATATAAACCGCTGTGCTGACGAGGTCGTAGGCGGGTGCGAGCCGGATAGATGCATCCGCGCCACAGTGGTTATAAAGCACCCCGAAATTTTTCAGGTGCGCATCACCATTCTTCAATCCGGCCGAGAGAGCCACGATTTTAAACAAGGACTCCAGTGCCTGATTGAGCATATGAGGCGAAACAAACGCCTTGATCTGCCGGGCCGCGCCTTCATACGAACCGTCATACTTGGCTTTCGATGGCGAGCCATTGAGCACACAAAAATCCTCAAAGCCCAGATATTCGCCAGTGCGTGGCAGATCAAAACGCTTGACGATCAAAAATTTTCCGCGCTCGCTCAACTCGAATTCCGGCACTTCAAGCCCCGCATGCAACGCGGCCCGCATGCAAAAGAATTCATTGGCGGCCAACTCGGGGAACTCGTCCGAGCGAAACGCCTTGACCAGATGTGTAGCACCCCGGTGAGTCAAGCGATCAACAGCGGATGCGCTGTCGCGTACCAACACTTTGGGTTGTACTCCAGAAACACCCGAATATCGCCCGTAGGTGTCCAGCAAATCCTCGAACAGCCCCTCGGCCCCGTCATGCACCAACAAGTCCGCCAAACTGGTTTCGGGCGGCCCGGCCTCGGTACGCAAACGACCAATACCCACCCGGCCCAGCTGATGAGGTCCCACGATGGCAAGCATGGCGAAGTCGTCAAAGCCCCGCACCGCCTTACTGAAACGGCGCACCAGCTCGTCACGCAAGGCGCCTTCCGGCAGGTTCATTTCAAAGATCGGTGGTACGCCGGGCTCCCAGCTATAGCTTTCAAGACGCGCTGGCATGGTCAGCGAAACCGAATGCTCCTCATCCGCGTCAGATGCGTAAGTGAACACTGAATCGCTGCGCTGTTGACCTCGCCCAAGGACGCCGATAGCCGCTTCGCTGACGGTGACTTGCAACCTGTCCAGACCTTGTTCATCAGCCATGGAAAGAGTCCTTTTTCAGTGTGTCGAGTGTCGGGCGCTTCGCCGGACGGGCAATCGCTGTCAACTCATAGCCGAAACCGTTGAGAATAGCTTCGACCTTACGAATGCCGACTTCAGCAATAGTATTGTTTTCGATCCCGGAAATCGTCGCGCGGCTCATGCCGTACTGCGCAGCCAATGCCTGCTGGGAAAGACGGTGTTCCTTGCGCAATCGCCTGATCAACGCACCGAGGGTTTCCATACGCCAACTCCGCATCGTATACAGTGCAAAAATCATTAAAAACACAAAATGCACTATATTTAATTCATTTTATCCGAGTGTAGCGCAATCACGATCTGTACGAGTGGTCGACATCAGGTAGAAGCCAGGCGCCGCAGCCGCTCGATATCGAGGATTTCGATCTCGCCATAACCAAGCTGAAGAATGCCCTGCCCCTGCAGATCCTTGAGAATCTGGTTGGTGGTTTGGCGCGACAGGGAAAGCATTAACGCCAGTTGGTCCTGGGGCAGTTGGAGAACCCGGCGGGCCGGTTCGATTTCACCGTAGCCTTCGGCAATCATCAGCAAGCGATGGACCACGCGGGCCGGAGCAGGCATCAGGCTCAGGTGTTCGAGGTTGACGAAGGTCAGGCGCAACTTGTGGCTCATCAACAAGGCCAGCTGCCGCCAATAACCCGGTTGTTCTTCGAGAAAAGCCAACAGCCCGGCCTGAGGTACATGCAACAACGTGCATTGCCCGACCCCCTGCGCGTCATGGGTACGTGGCTGGCCATCGAACAGGCTGATTTCGCCGAACCAATAGGGTGGCTCCACGACGCTCAGCAGCGCTTCCTTGCCCTGCTCACTGACGGCGCCGATCCGCACCGCCCCTTCGAGCACAGCGTACACGCCACACGGCGGATCGCCGCGCTTGAACAACCGCTGACCGGGCGACAGGCGACGCAGCCGCGACATCTCCAGCAGACTATTCTGTAACTCGGCGGGCAGATGGCTGTACCAGTGGCCGGTCATCAAGTGCGCATGCCAGGGATGAGTAATCATGGAAACTCCGGGACAAGTGTCGGCTAGCTGACAGAGCGCCTGGTGGAACCTGGGCATCATGCGGGCATCACCTCAGGAGGAACAACAATGAAAAGCCTCGTCGATCATCTCAGTCAATACGCGGCCTATCACCGCGACCCACGCAACATCGCCAGCCACTTCATCGGTATTCCGCTGATTTTCGTTGCCGTCGCCGTGCTGTTGTCACGACCGGGATGGCCGGTTGGCGCGATTTTGATTTCGCCCGCGCTGCTGGTGGCAGCGGCCAGTGCCTGGTTCTACCTGCGCCTGGAATTACGCCTGGGTGTGCTGATGACCGTGCTGCTGGGGCTTGCCGTCTGGCTGGGACAGGTGCTCGCCGCGCAAAGCACGGCGATATGGCTGGCCGGCGGCCTGGGCATGTTTGTGGTGGGCTGGGTGATCCAGTTCGTCGGCCACTATTACGAAGGGCGCAAACCGGCGTTCGTCGATGATCTGACCGGGTTGATTGTCGGGCCGTTGTTCGTCGTGGTCGAGGCGGGATTCCTGCTGGGCATGCGCCATGACCTCAAACAACAGATCGAGGCGCAGGCCGGGCCGGTAAGGGTCAATCAGAAGCGGGCCGCAGCCTGAGGCCGCCTTCGCGAGCAGGGCTCGCTCCCACATTGGATTGGCGTCGTACACAAATCCCTTGTGGGAGCGAGCCCTGCTCGCGAAGCTTTTAAAGGTTTGAAACCTTCTGCCAGACCTTCGGCTTGAAGAACAGCGTCTCGCCCTTCGCCAACCCAACCAGGCTGTCATGGTCCTTCACCACTTCGGCCTCGATCAGTTCGCTCTGGCCTTCGACCTTCAACGTCACCCGCGTGGTCGCGCCAAGCGGGCGAATGTCGCGCACTTCGGCGGGGTGGTGGTCTTCCAGTTCCGAGCGCGACAGCGACACTTCATGCGGACGGAACAGCACATGCCGGTCCTCCCCGAGATGCAGACGGTTCGAGTCGCCCAGGAAGTGATAGACAAAATCGCTGGCCGGGTTCTCGTACACATCGCCCGGTGAGCCGATCTGCTCGATAACGCCCTTGTTCATCACCACGATCCGGTCGGCGACTTCCATGGCCTCTTCCTGGTCGTGGGTCACGAATACCGAGGTCAGGTTGATGTCCTCGTGCAGCCGCGCCAGCCAGCGGCGCAATTCCTTGCGGACCTTGGCGTCGAGGGCGCCGAACGGTTCGTCCAGCAGCAACACCTTGGGTTCTACCGCCAAGGCGCGGGCCAGGGCGATACGCTGGCGCTGGCCGCCGGACAACTGCTCCGGATAACGGTCGGCGAGCCAGTCGAGCTGCACCATGTTCAGCAGCTCATGAACCTTGGTCGCGATCTGGCTTTCGTTCGGGCGCTGGTTCTTGGGCTTCATGCGCAAGCCGAAAGCGACGTTGTCGAACACCGTCATGTGGCGGAACAGGGCGTAGTGCTGGAACACAAAACCGACGTTGCGATCACGCACGTCGTGGCCGGATACGTCTTCACCATGGAACACGATGTTGCCCTGGTCCGGCGTCTCGAGGCCGGCAATGATCCGCAGCAGGGTCGTCTTGCCACAGCCCGACGGGCCGAGCAGCGCCACCAGCTCGCCGCTCTGGATGTCCAGGCTGATATCGTCGAGGGCCTTGAAGGTGTTGAAATTCTTGCTGACGTTACGGACTTCGATCGACATGACTTATTCCTCCGCGGCGCTGGCGCGCAGGCGGTTGATTCGGTTTTCGCTCCACTGCTTGAGCAGCAGGATGAAGAGCGCCAGGATCAGCAACAGGCTCGCCACGGCGAACGCGGCCACATGGTTGTATTCGTTGTAGAGGATCTCGACGTGCAGCGGCAGGGTGTTGGTCACCCCGCGAATGTGCCCGGAAACCACCGACACCGCGCCGAACTCGCCCATGGCCCGGGCGGTACACAGCACCACGCCATAGATCAGACCCCACTTGATGTTCGGCACAGTCACATGCCAGAACATCTGCCAGCCGTTGGCGCCCAGCAGGCGCGCGGCTTCTTCTTCCTGGGTGCCCTGCTCCTGCATCAGCGGGATCAGTTCACGGGCCACGAACGGCACGGTGACGAAGATCGTCGCCAGGACGATGCCCGGCAGCGCGAACACGATCTGGATGTCGTGATCCGACAGCCACGGCCCGAACAGGCCCTGGGCGCCAAACATCAACACGTAGACCAGGCCAGCGATTACCGGCGACACCGAGAACGGCAGGTCGATCAGCGTCACCAGCATGCTTTTGCCACGGAACGAATACTTGCTCACACACCATGCGGCGCTGACGCCGAACACCAGGTTCAACGGTACCGAAATCAGTACCGCAATCACCGTGAGCTTGAGCGCCGACAACGCATCGGGCTCGAAGATCGCCGCGAAGAAAGTACCCAGGCCCGACTTCAGGCCCTGGGACACCACGATGAACAGCGGCAACAGCAGAAACAGTGCAAAAACCAGCCAGCCGAGGCCGATCAGGATGCGCCGCGAAACCGCGCTGCCGCGGCGGGCAGCGTTGGTGGAGGCGGCGGAAATAGACGATTGGGACATGGTTCGCGCCTCCTTATGGGGTTTCGATGCGCCGCTGCAACAAGTTGATCAGCAGCAGCAGGACGAAGGAAACCACCAGCATCAGCACGCCGATGGAGGTGGCGCCGGTGTAGTCGTATTGGTCGAGCTTGACCATGATCAGCAGCGGCAGTATCTCGGTTTTCATCGGCATGTTGCCGGCGATGAAAATCACCGAACCGTACTCGCCCACGCCCCGGGCAAACGCCAGGGCGAAGCCGGTCAACCAGGCCGGCAACAACGCCGGCACGAGGATGTGGCGGAACACCTGCCATGGCTTGGCACCGAGGCACGCGGCGGCTTCTTCGACTTCACGGGGAATGTCGGCGAGCACCGGCTGCACCGTGCGCACCACGAACGGCAGCGTCACGAAGGTCAGCGCGAGGGTGATGCCCAGCGGGGTGTAGGCAATCTTGAAACCCAGGTCGGTGGCGAACTGGCCGACCAGGCCGGTCGGCGCGTACAACGCGGTCAGGGCGATACCGGCCACGGCGGTGGGCAAGGCGAACGGCAAATCGATCATCGCGTCGATGATCTTGCGTCCCGGGAAGGTGTAGCGCACCAGCACCCAGGCCAGCAGCGTGCCAATCACGCCATTGATGATCGCAGCGTACAGCGCGGTGCCGAAACTGAGCTTCAAGGCTGCCAGCACCCGCGGCGCCGAAATGATCGCCCAGAACTGTTCCCAGGTGAGTTGGGCGGCATGCACGAACATCGCCGCCAGGGGTATGAGCACAATCAGACTGAGGTACACCAGGGTGTAGCCCAGCGTCAGCCCGAAGCCGGGTATGACGGGGGATATGCGACGCGACATAAAGGTCCTTGGTTGTGTGGCGAGGGAGCTTGCTCCCGCTGGGGTGCGCAGCAGCCCCCTTTTTTTATGAGCGCTTCGCACTCAAGCGGGAGCAAGCTCCCTCGCCACAATGAATCCGGGGTCTATTCAGCTTACTGCGCCTGATAGATCTGGTCGAACACACCGCCATCATTGAAGAATTTAGGCTGTGCCGTTTTCCAGCCGCCGAAGTCCTTGTCGATAGTCACCAGCTCAAGTTTCGGGAACTGCCGGGCGTATTTGGCGGCCACGTCCTTGTCACGCGGACGATAGAAGTTTTTCGCCGCGATTTCCTGGCCGGCCGGGCTGTACAGGTGCTTGAGGTACGCTTCGGCGATCTCGGCATTACCCTTTTTCTCGGCATTCTTGTCCACCACCGCCACCGGCGGTTCGGCGAGGATCGACAGCGACGGCACGACGATGTCGAACTTGTCCGCACCACCGTCCTCTTTCAGCGCCAGGAACGCTTCGTTTTCCCAGGCCAGCAACACGTCTCCCTGACCGTTGTTGACGAACGTGATGGTCGAGCCACGGGCACCGGTGTCGAGGATCGGCACGTGCTTGAACAGCGCCTGCACATATTCCTTGGCCTTGGCTTCGTCGCCACCGTTGGCTTTCAGGCCGTAGGCCCAGGCGGCGAGGAAATTCCAGCGGGCACCGCCGGAGGTCTTCGGGTTTGGCGTGATGACCGAGACGTCATCCTTGATCAGGTCGCCCCAGTCCTTGATGCCCTTCGGGTTGCCCTTGCGCACCAGGAACACAATGGTCGAGGTGTAAGGCGTGCTGGCATCCGGCAGGCGTTTTTGCCAGTCCGCCGGCAGCGACTTGCCCAATTTGGCGATTTCGTCGATGTCGCCGGCCAGCGCCAGGGTCACGACGTCGGCACGCAGGCCGTCAATTACTGCTCGGCCTTGCTTGCCCGAACCACCATGGGACTGCTGGATTTTCACGGTGTCGTCCGGATGGGCTTTTTTCCAGAAGCTGGCGAATTCGGCGTTGTAATCCTGATACAGCTCGCGGGTCGGGTCGTAGGACACGTTGAGCAACTCGTAGTCCTTGGCAACCGCGGAACCTGCAAAAACAGCACTGGCCAGGGCGGCCAAGGCATAACGGCGAATCGACGACATGGTGAAAGCTCCTGGAATTCTGGTTTTTATGGCTTCTGGAAATCGTTTGTCCGGTAACCGGAATCGCAGCCTGCGGCAGCTCCTGCATCAAGCCCCCCGGCAGGGGCTGGCGCAGGCTGTGATCCTTCAGCTCGGTTTATGACTCGGTTGCTGCAAGCGGAATTTTTCCTTGCGCTCGATCTGGACCACCTGGGCGTTGTGCACGGTAATCTCCACCGCGCCAAAGCGCAGGTCACGCAATGCACTCTGGATCTCGCGCAAGATGGTTGCTTCGTCCTGGCCGTCAACGCTACGTAGGGATGCGCTCATGCTGCTGCTCCTTGGAATGAATGCCTGGCAGTGGGCGGCACTGCTTGCGGCGTGGGAGCAATATTAGATAAGTGCAGATATTCTTAAAAAGACTATTTAAGAATTTTTATATAACCAAATTGCAATTCCGCTGTCAGGCGATCGTCGGCGCCCGATCCCAATCCAGCTGCTGCGCCGCCACCGGCCGTCCAAACCAATATCCCTGCCCCAGCTCACACGCCTGTTCAAGCAGAAACGCCGCCTGCTCTCGCTGCTCGATACCCTCAGCGTGCACCTGCATGCCCATGCTGCGGGCCAGGGCAATGATTACCCGGACGATCGCCGCGTCGTCTTCATCCCAGGGCAACCCGGCGACAAAACCCTGGTCGATCTTGAGTTTCTGCACCGGTAGACGCTTGAGCCGCAGCAGCGACGAATAACCTGTGCCGAAATCATCGATGGCCAACCGCACGCCCAACTCCCGCAGACGGTGCATTTGTTCCAGCGCCACCTCCGGATCATCCATGACCGCGCTTTCGGTCACCTCCAGCTCCAGGAAGGCCGGATCGAGGCCCGTGTCGTGAAGTACGCGGGCGACCTGCTCATACAATTCGCGACGGGCAAACAAACGGCTGGAGACGTTGACCGCAACGAATGACAAAACCACACCGGCCTGCTGCCAAAGACACATTTGCCGACAAGCCTGGTCCATGACCCAGGCATCGATCTGGGCGATCAACCCCGTGCGCTCGGCGATAGGAATGAACTCGGCCGGCGAAACCAGACCACGCACGGGATGTTCCCAGCGCACCAGCGCCTCGACGCCGATCAACCGGCTGGTGGCCAGGTCGTGCACCGGTTGGTAATGCACGCGTAGCTCCTGCTGCTGGAGCGCGCGACGCAGTTCGAAGGCGATCTCGACCCTTTGCTGGGCATGGGCAGTGAGTTCCTCGGTATATAACGCGTAGCCGTCACGTCCGCTGTTCTTGGCCTTGAACAGTGCTGAATCGGCGTTGCGCAGCAGTTGCCCGGCGCTGAGGGCGTCACCGGGAAACAGGCTGATGCCGATGCTGGCGTTGATAAACAGCGATTGCTCGCCGAGCTGCAACGGTGCTTTCAAGGCATCGAGGATACGCCGGGCCAAAGCCGCAGCCTGACCCGGCTGCGAGCAGTTTTCCACCAGCACCGCGAATTCGTCACCGCCTAGCCGCGCCAGGGTGATACCGGGCGCAAACAGCCCGAGGAAGCGTTCGGCAACGCCTTTGAGCAACTCGTCACCGACGTTGTGCCCGAGGCTGTCGTTGATGTTCTTGAAATGATCCAGGTCCAGCAGCAGCAACGCGCACCCACGCTTGTGCAGTTGCGCCGAAGCCACCGCCTGCTCGGCGCGATCGGAAAACAGCAGGCGATTGGGCAGGCCAGTCAGCGGATCATGATGGGCCAGGTGCGCCAGCTCATGCTCCGAGTCCTTGATCGCACTGATGTCGGAAAACACCGCAACGTATTGGCTGACTTCGCCGGTGTCATCGATGACGGCGCGGATAGTCTGCCATTGCGGGTAGATTTCACCGCTCTTGCGGCGGTTCCAGATTTCGCCACTCCATTCGCCGCGGCTGGACAGCGCCGCAAACATCTCTCGATAGAAAGCCGGGCCATGCCGGCCGGACTTGAACAGATTCGGTTGCCGGCCCAACACTTCGTCGCGGGCATAGCCGGTGATTGCCATGAATGCCCGGTTCACATGCACGATCAAACCATGGCGGTCCGTGACTAGGACACCTTCGCGGGTGCAGTCGAACACCGCGGCGGCCTGGCGTAACCGTTCACGGTCGACATTGCCCTCGGCCTTTTCGAAAAAGCGTGCTATCCGCACCCGTGCGATGAAAATCAATCCGGCACTGACGAGTACCCAGGCATAACCGTTGATCAGTTGCCAACGCAGCCGATCGGCCGAATGATCGAAGAAACTGCTCAATAAATAACCAACCAGCTGCAGCCAGGCGACTGACAGCACCAGATAAAGCAGTGCCCCACGCATGGCAGCGCGGTGATTGACGGTCATGCGGTCATCCATGTCCCTGTAATGTGAGGGGATTATAGAGGAAGAAACATTCTGCCACTCTTATCTGAAAGGCCGACTGGTTTTATCGCCGGGGCCAGGGATAATGCAACGGCAGTTTTCATCTTTATCGAGGGCCCTACAGCCTATGTGGTACGAAGGTTTTCTTGGCTTGTCGGCCTGGTCGCTGGTGGCAGTCACCCTGCTGATGACTCACGTGACGATCATCAGCGTCACGGTCTACCTGCACCGGTATTCGGCTCACCGTTCCCTGGAGCTCAACGCCGGTCTCAAACATTTCTTCCGCTTCTGGCTGTGGCTGACCACGGCGCAGAATACCCGCGAGTGGACCGCCATCCACCGCAAGCACCACGCCAAATGCGAAACCGAGGACGATCCCCACAGCCCGGTGATCAAAGGCCTGTCTACGGTGTTGCGCAAGGGCGCCGAGCTGTACCGCGCCGAAGCGGAAAATCCGGACACCTTGCGCATCTATGGCAAGAACTGCCCCGAGGACTGGATCGAACGCAACCTGTACAGCCGCTTCCCCCTACTGGGCGTGGCGATCATGGGCGTCATCGACCTGCTGCTGTTCGGCACCATCGGCATCACTATCTGGGCCATCCAGATGATGTGGATCCCGGTCTGGGCCGCTGGCGTGGTCAATGGCCTGGGGCACGCCGTGGGCTACCGCAATTTCGAATGCCGTGACGCGGCCACCAACCTGGTGCCTTGGGGCATCCTCATTGGTGGCGAAGAACTGCACAACAACCACCACACCTATCCCAATTCGGCCAAGCTGTCGGTGCGAAAATGGGAATTCGACCTGGGCTGGGCCTGGATCAAGGTCTTCAGTTTCCTGCGCCTGGCCAAGGTCCAGCGGGTCGCGCCGATCGCCCACCGGGTCGAAGGCAAGGGCCACCTGGACATGGACACCGCCATGGCGATCCTCAACAACCGTTTCCAGATCATGGCCCAGTATCGCAGGCTGGTCATCGCGCCCCTGGTCAAGCAGGAGCTGGAAAAAGTCGATCACTCGGTCCGCCACCAGTTTCATCGGGCCAAACGCTTGTTGTCGCGTGAAACAAGCCTGCTGGACGAGCGCCATCATGTGCGCATCCAGAACATGCTGGAGCACAGCCAGGCGCTGAAGGTGATCTACGAAAAACGCCTGGCCTTGCAGCAGATCTGGGTCAAGACCAGCAGCAACGGCCACGACATGCTCGCGGCCATCAAGGAATGGGTCCACGAAGCCGAGGCCAGCGGCATCCAGTCACTGCGCGATTTTGCCGACCAGCTCAAAACCTACTCGCTGCGGCCCGCCACCGCCTGACCCCCCTTGTGGCGAGGGAGCTTGCTCCCGCTGGGCCGCAAAGCGGCCCCAGAACCCGCCGAAACCGGACCATCAGGCCCACCGCTCCCGCCGGCTCACGGCTGCTTCGCAGCCGAGCGGGAGCAAGCTCCCTCGCCACAAGTTCATCCCACATGTTCGAACGAAAGCTCCCGCCCTTCGTCGCCTGAAAAGGAACTTCGCCCACAATCCCCTATCTCAAGAGCACTTCGCCATCCTGGCGGGCTTTGGAGTGAGCGCGTGCAAATCCATAGCAATGCACGTTCCTTGAGATTTGTGCCGATGGTCGACAAGAACCTACAGGATTCATCCCAGCCACATTGGCCAGAAGCGGCCCAGACACTCATGGCGCTGATGCACGCCCAGGGGGAAGTGGCGCGTCTGAGCGAGCGGGAGCAGTTGTTCAGTTCGTTGCTGGTCAGCGTCAACGCGGTGCTCTGGGCATTCAATTGGGAAACCCGGCAAGTGCTGTATGTCAGCCCCGCCTACGAGCGGATTTTCGGCCGCCCGGCCGGCCTCGTGCTGGCTGACTACAACGAATGGCGTGACGCAATCTACCCGGACGATCTGGATTACGCCGAGCGCAGCCTCGCCGAAGTGTTGGTCAAAGGCGCCGTGGAAGATCGCGAATACCGCATCATCGCCGCCGACGGCCAGATCCGCTGGCTCAGCGACAAATGCTTCATCAACCGTCAGGCCGATCCGGGCCAACCGGTGATTGTGGTCGGCATCGCCGAAGACATCACCGAAAAGAAGCTGCTCGAAAGCGAACTGCAGCGACTGGCGACCACCGACGTGCTCACCCAGAGCAGCAACCGCCGTCATTTCTTCGAGTGCGCCCATCGGGAGTTCGAGCAGGCAAGGCTGCAAGGCACGCCGATGGCATTCCTGTTGCTGGACATCGATGACTTCAAACTGATCAACGACACTTACGGCCACCAGGAAGGCGATACGGTATTGCAAAAGATCGCCGAGAGCGGGCGGAGCGTGCTCAGGCGCGGTGACCTCTTCGGTCGGATTGGTGGTGAAGAGTTTGCCGCTGTTTTCCCCGGCTGTGCCCCGGACATGGCATTGCAGGTCGCCGAGCGCTTGCAGCGGGAAATCCAGCGCCTGGCGTTTCGCTGCGGGGAGCATAACTTCGGCATCACCGTCAGCCAGGGCCTGACCGGGATCAGCCCCGAAGACCAGACCCTCGACAACCTGTTCGCCCGTGCTGACGCGGCGATGTACGAGGCCAAGCGCCAGGGCAAGAACCGCATCATCGCGGCTTGAGTGTCTCACCCTCAATCAACTGTGATCAGTGGTGAATTTACTGGCGGCGCAACCGCATCAACTCTGGCAGCCCGATCTTCAGCAAGCGCGCCGTGCGTCCCCGGGCCAGTTCTTCAAGCCCTTCGTGCGCGGGTAAATGCGCCATCTGCGCCGCCATGTTCATCACCAGCGCCTCGCGGGAATAAACCCCGCCACCGAGACCGTAGACCGCCGCGATCAATTCGCGCAGCTCCAGCGGCAAGCGCCAGCGTGTACGCAGCGCCGAGCCAAAACCGGCGCCGAACTGTTCGAGCGAATCGCCGATTTCCTCCGGCTCGTCCAACTCGCCGCCGGCCTGCTTCCACTCTTCCATGCAGCGCAGCAGTGCCAGGTCGCCCAAGCGATGCAACAGGCCGGCGCAATAACAGCGCTCCTGTTCCAGATCAAGCATGCGCGCCATCGTCCGAGCGTACTCGGCGGTGTGCAGCGACAACTCCCAATAACGTTCGGCATAGTCCGCCAGCCAAGGCACGTTCAACCGGGCACAGCGCTTGAGGGTCAAGCCCAGGATCAGGTTCATGCTTTGCCCGGTGCCTAGCTGATGCAGCGCCTGGGCCACGGTCTGCACCGGACCGCCGCCCTGATGTTGCGCGGCGCTGTTGGCCGCGGCAATCAGCACGGCGGTGATCTGCGGGTCAGTACGGAGCTCTTCTTCCAGCAGTTTCAGATCCAGTCCACCAGGATTGAGGCTGCGTTTGATCGCGACCTGCACATCGGTCATCAACGGCGCGCCTTCGGCCATGTCTCGTCGACGCTCCAGGAACGTTGCCAATGTAAGGCCCGGTCCTGGAATTGGCGCGGCGTTGGATGTGTCCTCGCTATGGAGAAGTAACCCTTGCAGACGCTGGGTCAGGTTTTCCCGGTTCAAGGGCTTGGTCAGATAGGCCGTCGGCGCCAGGGGCAAGACCTCGCGCACGCTGGCGCTGTCGTTGCGCCGGCTCACCAGGATGAACGGCAACACGGGCGTGCGATGGTGTTGGCGCAAGCTGCGCAAGATGCTCAGGCCATCGACACCCGGCAGTTCCCAATCGGCGATCACCAGGTCGTAAGAACTATGCGCCAGGAGCTCCAAGGCCTGCCGTCCCTCGCCACAAGTGTCTATCCGCGCATCGCAACGCACTCCGGACAGCACTTGTTCAAGCAGCTCCCTGGACGCCGGATCGGCCTCGGCGATCAACACACGCGGTACAGCGGGTAAATCCACAGCAGTCATGCCGCATCGCTCCCTTGCAATACATGCACCTTAGACAATAACGGCCATTCCAGACAGGTCGAAACCACCGTGGATCTGTAGCCGAATATGAAAAAACCCGCCGAAGCGGGTTTTTTGTGGATCAGCACAAAGCTCAGAGCTCGTAAGGATCAGAGCTCGTAAATATCAAAGCTCGGAGAAACACTCTTCGATGATTGCCAGGCCTTTGTCCAGTTGCTCGTCCGGCGAAGTCAGCGGCACCAGCACGCGCAGGACGTTGCCATAGGTGCCGCAGGACAGCAGGATCAAGCCCTTGTCGCGCGCCTTGGCCACCACTTGCGCAACGGCGGCAGCGTTCGGCTTGTGGGTGTCGCCATCTTCGAACAACTCCACGGCGATCATGGCGCCCAGGGCACGGACTTCACCGATGACCGGGTACTTCTTCTGGATAGCCTTGAGGCCAGTCACCAGGCGCTCGCCCACGGCCTTGCAGCGATCCAGCAGGTGTTCTTCTTCGAACACGTCCATCACCGCCAGCGCAGCGGCGCAGGCAATCGGGCTGCCGGCATAGGTGCCGCCGAGGCCGCCCGGCGCGATCGCGTCCATGTATTCGGCCTTGCCGCACACACCGGCCAGCGGGAAACCGCCAGCAATGGATTTGGCAAAGGTGGTCAGGTCGGCAGCGACGCCCATCTGCTCCATGGCGAAGAACGTACCGGTACGACCGGCGCCGGTCTGCACTTCGTCGGCAATCAGCAGGATGCCGTGCTGGTCGCACAAAGCGCGCAGGCGCTGCATGAAGGCTTTCGGCGCCACATAGAAGCCACCCTCGCCCTGGACCGGCTCGATGATGATGGCGGCGATGTCGCGTGGCTCGGCGTCGTTCTTGAAGATGCGTTCGATGCTGGCGATGGAGTCGTCGACGCTCACGCCATGCAGCTCGTTCGGGTACAGCGCGCGGAAAATGCCGCCAGGCATCAGGCCCATGCCGGCCGAGTAAGGCACGACCTTACCGGTCAGGCCCAGGGTCATCATGGTACGACCGTGGTAAGCGCCGGTGAAGGCGATCACACCGGCACGGCCGGTGGCGGCGCGGGCGATCTTCACGGCGTTTTCCACCGCTTCGGAACCGGTGGTCACCAGCAGGGTTTTCTTGGCGAAATCACCCGGGACCTTGGCGTTGATTTTTTCGCACAGCTCCACGTACGGCTCGTAGGCCAGGACCTGGAAGCAAGTGTGGGTCAGCTTGTTCAGCTGTTCGGTGACGGCGGCGATGATCTTCGGGTGCACGTGGCCGGTGTTCAGTACGGCGATACCACCGGCGAAGTCGATGAATTCACGGCCCTCAACGTCGGTAACCGTGGCGTTCTTCGCCGATTCGGCAAAGATCGGGTGAATCTGGCCGACACCGCGGGGAACAGCGGCGGTACGGCGGGCCATCAGGTCTGCGTTGGTCTTGCTCATTAAAAATGTCCTCATTCGCCGCTCATCGGTCGGCGTGGCTCAAGGAATACATGGCGGGGAGGCAACTGCGACAGCATGCGATGATCGACTGCCGCAGCGTTCCGGCCACAAGAAACAGAACGGGGTGAAACGCGCAAAGGGACAGCGCTCTCGTGCCCTTTGCGCTTGTAGCAGATCAGATACCCAGGCAGAGGTATTTGATTTCCAGGTAGTCCTCGATGCCGTACTTGGAGCCCTCACGGCCCAGGCCCGAAGCCTTGATGCCGCCGAACGGCGCGACTTCGTTGGAGATCAAACCGGTGTTGACGCCGACCATGCCGTATTCCAGGGCTTCGGCCACACGGAACACACGGCCCAGGTCGCGGGCATAAAAGTACGAAGCCAGGCCGAACTCGGTGTCGTTGGACATCGCGATCACTTCGGCTTCGTCTTTGAAGCGGAACAGCGGCGCCAATGGGCCGAAGGTTTCTTCCTTCGCCACGGCGGCATTCTTCGGCACGTTGGTCAGGATGGTCGGCTCGAAGAAATTGCCTTCCATCGGCTTGCCGCCCGACAGCACGGTCGCGCCTTTGCTGACCGCATCGGCGATATGTTCCTGTACCTTGGCAACCGCTTTTTCGTCGATCAACGGACCGGTAGTGATACCGTCTTCCAGACCGTTGCCGATCTTGAGCTTGGCCACCGCTGCCTTGAGTTTCTCGGCGAAGGCGTCGTATACCGAATCCTGGACGTACAGGCGGTTGGCGCAGACGCAGGTCTGGCCGTTGTTGCGGTATTTGGAAATGATCGCGCCTTCGACGGCCTTATCCAGGTCCGCGTCGTCGAACACGATGAAGGGCGCGTTGCCGCCCAGTTCCAGGGAAACCTTCTTGATGTCCTTGGCGCATTCGGCCATCAACTGGCGACCGATCTCGGTCGAACCGGTGAAGGACAGCTTGCGCACGATCGGGTTGCTGGTCAGCTCGCCCCCGATGTCGCCGGCACTGCCGGTGACTACGCTCAACACGCCTTGCGGGATGCCGGCACGGTGCGCCAGCTCTACCAGGGCCAGGGCCGAGAACGGCGTCTGCGAAGCCGGCTTGATGACCATGGTGCAACCGGCGGCCAGGGCCGGGCCGGCCTTGCGGGTGATCATCGCGGCCGGGAAGTTCCACGGCGTGATGGCGGCGGTCACGCCAATCGGCTGCTTGATCACGATCAGGCGCTTGTCCGGCTGGTGTCCGGGAATCACATCACCGTAGATGCGCTTGGCTTCTTCGGCGAACCATTCGATAAAGGAGGCGGCATAGACGATCTCGCCCTTGGCTTCGGCCAGCGGCTTGCCCTGCTCCAGGGTCATCAGGCGACCAAGGTCGTCCTGGTTTTCGATCAGCAATTCATACCAGCGACGCAGCTTGTTGGCGCGTTCCTTGGCGGTCAACGCACGCCAGGCCGGCAGCGCCTTGTCGGCGGCTTCGATCGCGCGACGGGTTTCGGCAGCGCCCATCTTCGGCACTGTGCCCAATACTTCGCCCGTCGCCGGGTTGGTGACCTTGATCGTCTGACCATTGTCCGCATCGACCCAAGCGCCATCGATAAAGGCTTGCTGGCGGAACAACTGGGTGTCTTTAAGCTGCATGTCGGCTTTCCTTAACAGCACCGCGCGCACGCGGAGCGAATTAGAGTTGTAGAAAGGCGCCTCATGGGCTGCCGTCAGGGAAATCATCCACCGGGCTGAAGCACAGAAATAACGCACATAAGCACAGACGTGCGGTTCAGCACCCAGACAAGAGCGTTTGAAATCTCAAACGAATCCTAGGGCCGATGGGGTTGGAGGACAATAGGCTGTTCGAAAAAAAGAACGAAAAAGCTGCATTTGCCTGTTTTTTCTGATCAGCGTAGCCAACAGCCGCCGAGCGAGGCGAAAACAAACGGCAAATCAGCAGCATGGACGCCCGCCATGCTTATGAGTATCATGGCGCCCGCGTTGCACCAGTAGCTCAGCTGGATAGAGTACTGCCCTCCGAAGGCAGGGGTCGTGGGTTCGAATCCCGCCTGGTGCACCAGACATGAAAAATCAAAAGCCCCAGTCCTCACGGATTGGGGCTTTTTTTGTGGCGCTGTCCTTACCCGATTCTGAACTGGGTAGTTTTGGGGCTGCTGCGCAGCCCAGCGGGAGCAAGCTCCCTCGCCACGG
Organism: Pseudomonas sp. R3-56; assembly: GCF_051132075.1. Taxonomy (NCBI): domain Bacteria; kingdom Pseudomonadati; phylum Pseudomonadota; class Gammaproteobacteria; order Pseudomonadales; family Pseudomonadaceae; genus Pseudomonas; species Pseudomonas sp. R3-56. The sequence continues at coordinate 5,980,361 of NZ_CP071657.1, forward strand.
GTGCTCGGTCATCGCTTACGCAATATTTCCAACCGCGCCGGCAAGTCTTCCTTGGGAAAGCGCTTGTGCAACGCCAGCAGCTTCTCATCAGCCGCCTTGCTGTCACCCGCCTCGCGCAATCGCAGCACTTCCAGCAGCTCCTGCTCCAGTGTTGGCATTGCGGCGGGCGCGGATTTGCTCATTTTCGCTGCGGGCTTATCCGCCAACGCCTGCATCGGGCTGGCCGGGGCTCGGGCCAGTTCGCCCTGGGGCGCCATGCGAGTGATCGGTGCGGGGGCGGGCATGGCTGGCGGTGGGGCAGCGGCAACCGGGGGCCGTTGCCGATCAGTGGAAAACTCCATCGAGGCGGGTGAAGCCAGTTGCTCCTCGGTCGGCGTACGCAGCACCAGGCCGATCATCAGCGCCACACCGGCAACCGTGGCGAACGCCATTTGCCACCGGGGTCGCTGACAAGCCTGCAGCCAGCGCTGCCACGGGCTCGGTGCCGGCGTCGGCGTCGGGGCTTCACGGCGCGCGGTGGCCAGGATGAACGCGTCCATGGAGGCCGGCGGCTCGCCGCTGGCGTGTTGGCGGAAATGTTCGACCAGCGTTTCGTCGATGGAATCCGGCGTCTGTTTGGGGTCGATCATGCGGGTACCTCCTCGGCCAACAGGCGATGCAGCTTCTGTTGGGCGTAACGCAAGCGGCTCTTGACCGTTTCCAGCGGAACGCCGGTCAGGGCAGCGATCTGTGGCAGTTCGAGATCACCGTGCAGGCGCAGCAGGAACACTTCCCGCTGATCCTCGGGCAAGGCCTGCAACGCGGCGTCCAGACGAGCCTGGTCGCGACTCAGGCGCAACTGTTGCTCAGGGTTGCCGGTGTCGTCGGGCTGGACATGAATCTGCTCGTCGTAACTGTCGTGCAGCGGGTTGTGGACGCCGTGCTTGCGCCAGTGGTCGATCAAGCGGTTACGGGCAATCTGGAACAACCATGTACGAAAACTCGCCCGGCCTTGTGGCTGGGTGGTGCTGCGAATCAGGCTGAGCCAGGTGTCCTGGAAAATTTCCTCGGCCAGTTCGGCCTTGTTGCTCAAGGACACGAGAAAACGATAAAGCCCTTGCCGATGGCGGACGTACAGGGCTTCGAAACAAGCCCCGTCGCCTTCGCGATAGCGGGCCAGCAGCGATTCGTCGCTGGGAGAATCAAGCGCAGCGGGCATGTCCGTGTCGAACTCCTTAGGCGATCATTGCAACACAGCCCTGGCAGACCCCGTGGGAGCGAGCTTGCTCGCGATAGCGGTGTGTCAGCCAATATAAATGCAACTGAACCGACGCCATCGCGAGCAAGCTCGCTCCCACATTTTTTGATCCTCGTTGTCGTCAGGATCAGCGTCTGGCCGCAGGTTCGAGGCTCTGGGCCAGCTCCACCAGTTGCACGAACTCGGCACGCAGCCCGAACGGATCGTCACCGCGCGCCGAGCGCGCCAACTGCGCGGTATCCTTCAAGGTCATCTGCCCAGTGTAGCGTCCATCGCCCTTGAGCTGTTGGGCGAAGGCTGCCACGGCGGCGGAGAAGCGCAGGTCGTCGCTGGTTTTGTCATTGCGCGGTGAAACGGCAATGGGATGTTCGATCAACCGGCTGCTACCGCCTTCCGCCAGCTTGTAGCGTACGCGCAACATCGCCAGTTCGCCTGACTTGCCGTCCGCCTTGGGTGCGCTGCCATAACGCAGCGGCTCCAACCAGCCCTGCTCTCCTTTCGGGACAATTTCATACAGCGCGGTCACGGTATGCCCAGCGCCGATCTCGCCTGCGTCGACCTTGTCGTTGCTGAAATCCTCACGCTTCAACGCGCGGTTCTCATAACCCAGCAGTCGATATTCGCTGACCTGGGCGGGGTTGAACTCCACCTGCAACTTCACGTCTCGCGCTACCACCGCCAGGGTGGAGCTGAGCTGGTCCACCAGGACCTTGCGCGCTTCGAGCAGGTTGTCGATGTACGCGTAGTTACCGTCACCGGCGTCAGCCAGTTGCTCCATCAGGTGTTCGTTGTAGTTATCCACACCGAAGCCCAGTGTGGTCAGGGAGACGCCGCTTTTGCGCTGATCCACGGCCATCTGCTTGAGGCTGTCGAAATCACTGATGCCGACGTTGAAGTCACCATCGGTGGCCAGCAGGATGCGGTTGATGCCTTTGTCGATAAAGCTCTCCCGAGCCATCTGATAGGCCAGTTCGATGCCCGAGGCACCGGCGGTCGATCCACCGGCGTTCAGTTGATCGATGGCGTTGCGGATCTTCACCTTGTCGCTACCCGAGGTGGGCTTGAGCACCACCCGCGACTCACCGGCATAGACCACCAGGGACACCCGGTCCTGATCGCGCAATTGGTCCACCAGCAATTTCAGCGTACTCTTGACCAGCGGCAGGCCTTCGCGACGGTTCATCGAGCCGGACACATCCACCAGAAACACCAGGTTGGCCGGGGCCAGGTCTGAGACGGCGCGGTCGCTGGCCTTGATCCCGACACGCAACAACCGGGTGTGAGGGTTCCAGGGCGATGGCGCGATTTCGGTGGTCACGCCAAAGGGCGAACCGTCGGTGGGCAACGCGTAGTGGTAAGGAAAGTAGTTGACCATTTCCTCCAACCGCACAGCGCCCTCAGGCGGCAGGCTGCCCTGGTTGAGGAAACGTCGCACGTTGGCATAGCTACCGGTATCGACATCCACGCTGAAGGTCGAGACCGGTGTCTCGGCGACGCTGTGGACAGGATTTTCCGGCAGCTTCTCGTACTGTTCGCGCGGCTCGCTGCGGTAATCATTGGAGACTACATCGCCCATCGGCGCAGGCATTGATGCCGGCGCCGCCATGCGCTTGGCCATAGGCTGGCGCACGTAGGCGATCTCTCCTAGCGGCGCGACAATGGGCGCCGCCGCCACCGGTTCGGCCGGCTTGGCAGCCTCACGGGACGAAGACAACCCACAACCGGCCAACGCCACCAGCAGCGTGACGGCAAAGCCCTGGGTGGCAGGACGCATATACGAAAGCGGACGGGACATGGGCTGAACCTCGTGAGTGGATGATCCGTTCACAAGGTCAGACGCAAGAGATCAGTGGTTCGGGTTAACGACCAGAAAATTTTTTATGCCCTGGTCCTCTCAGCGGCGGCAAATAGCATCAGCGAGACGGAATGGCCCGCAGGTCATCGGCGATGAAACGACTCAACTGGCTGGTGTAGTACTCCTCGACATCGGAATTGCCCCGTTTCGTGAGGGCTCCAGCGATGCCTTTCATGGCGTGAAATTGCCCGATTGCGCCGGCCGGCATCAGCCCCTCGCGAGCCTGGGCGAAATGCAGCACCTCGGCGCCGGCCTTCTTCACCTGGACCTGGTAGCTGAAATCGACACTGGCAAGGTACGTACCGTCGGCAACGATACTGCTCATCAAACCACCTTGGGTGTCCTGGATACGGCGGGCGTAGACGGCGTTGATATCCAGCAGGTAGTCAGCGCTTTCCTTGCTGGAGGCGTAGCGATTGCCGTCGAGCAGGCGCACGATCAGGTCGGTGTGCAGCTTGTCACGGACTTTTTCGTCGGGCAGGAAACGTTCGTTCTTGCCGGCGACCTCTACGTTGAACGTGTCGATCCAGTATGTGGCGGTTTGGGGAATCGTCACCGGCGCAGGAGAAATGTAGTAGTCCGGCTTGGACGCGCAGCCCGCCATAAGCAAGATGGCGAGGAAGGTGGCAAAAACGCGCATGAGATTCGTCCCTGAAAGAAATGATGCCAAAATGGTGGCGCCATTTTAAGGACGACGGTGGGATTCTCAAGCGGTTTTTCCTTTTACGCGGCGCAGGATCAAGACTCACAGGCCAGAGAGGGCCGCAGGATCTTTGCGTGCCGCCTCGGAAAATAAGCCGCCGCCCCTACTCCCACCGCGCCCATCACCACGCAATACACCACGCAAACCCACGGGCTCCACGGCACCAGCGCAATCAACAACAACGGCGTCATGCTGGCCCAGAGTGCATAAGCGATGTTGTAGGTGAAGGAGATACCGGACACGCGAATCTTTGGCGGGAACAGGCTGACCATCACCGAAGGCACCGCGCCGACCACGCCGCAACCCAGGCCGGCCACGGCGTAGGCCAGGCCCAGCCAGTCGCTCCCGCTGATCAGGCTGGCATACAGCACGGCGATGCCCAAGGGCAGCAGCAGGCTGTAGAGCATGACAGTGCGCCAGGCGCCGATGCGGTCGACGACGAGGCCGGCCAGGACGCAGCCGATGTTCAGGAAAACGATGCCGAGGCTGCTCAGGGCAAACGTGTGGCTGGGGGTCAGGCCGAAGCTTTTCTGCATCACTGTGGGGGTGATGACCACAAACACCACCACGGCGGAAGTCAGTACGCAGGTAAGAATGGCGGCGGGCAGCAAGGCATGCCGATGGTCGCGCAAAACCGTGCGCAGCGGCAGCTCCGTCGCGCCTTCGCGATTGGCTTGCAGGGCCATGAAGATCGGCGTTTCGCTCAGCCAGCGGCGCAGCCAGACGCCGATCACGCCGAATACCCCACCCAGCAGGAACGGCAAGCGCCACGCGTAGTCGAGGATTTCGGTCGGGGTGAAGATCCGCGCCAGCGCCGTGGCGGTCAAGGCGCCGAGCAAGTAGCCGAAGGTCAAGCCCGCCTGGAGAAAGCCCAAGGCATAGCCGCGATGCCGCAACGGCGCGTGTTCGGCCACGAACACCCAGGCACTCGGCACCTCCCCACCCACCGCCGCGCCTTGCAGGATGCGCAGCGCCAACAACAGCAACGGGGCGAAATAGCCGATTTGCGCATAGGTCGGCAGTACACCGATGAGCAGACACGGCAACGCCATCATCAGGATGCTCAGGCTGAAGACACGCTTGCGGCCCAGGCGATCGGCAAAATGCGCCATGAGTATCCCGCCCAGGGGACGCGCCAGATAGCCGGTCGCAAAAATCCCGAAGCTCTGTAGCAGGCGCAGCCACTCGGGCATTTCCGGCGGGAAGAACAGTTGGCTGAGGGTTAGGGCGAAAAAAACGAAAATGATGAAGTCGTAGATTTCCAGCGCGCCGCCGAGGGCGGCGAGGCCCAGGGTCTTGTAGTCGGAGCGGCTGAACCGCGCGCCTGGCAAATGATGGGTGGCAGTCATAGGCATGTTTGGAAAAATGGTTGGAAGAAGGCGTCGGATCAGGCAGCGGGCCCCTTGCCCACGGGCTGCGCCGACGGTTGGCCTGGCTCGGCGTCTACGGCCTCGTCAGCAGGCAGAAAATCCTTGCGGCTCTGGGCGATGGCCCGGCGTATTTCGTCGCCCTTGGTGGGGCAGTTCTTGAGGCGGGCGATGCCGTCGGTTTGCTGCGTCATCGCCATCCTCCGGTATGAGTGAACAGGCGCCGATAGTGCTCGCTTTTGGCGCTCGATGCCAACTTACGTGACGATTGGGGCTGCCGGTCAGCGGTGGTAGCGGCGCACCACGCTGCTGTTGCGCAGTACGTGGCCTTTGAGTTTTTCCATCAACTGGGCGCGTGTGAGGCCGGCGGGCAATGCGTCGGGTGGCAGGTCCAGGGCGAATATCTGGATCAGGTAGTGATGAGCGCTGTCGCCAACGGGTGGGCACGGACCGATGTAGCCGTGAGTGCTCTTGCTGTTGATGCCGCTCATGCCTTCCAGGGTGGATTTGGTGCCCGCGCCCGCCGGGATCTGTCGGGTGCTGGCCTTGATGCCGTAATGGACCCAGTGGTCGACGCCCTGCCCGCGCTGGCCATCGGGATCGAGCATGACGATGGCATAGCTGAGGGTGCCAGGCGGGCCGGCGTTCCAGCTCAGCGCCGGCGAAATATTCTTGCCGCCGCAGGTGTTCGCGTCGCTCGCGGCGGCGGCAGTGAAGAGGCGGTCGTCCGACACACCGGGAATGCTCAGGGTGAAACGCTCTTCGGCCTGGACAACCCCTTGCGCGCACAGCACGAGGGTGACGGCCGCGAGCCAGGAGGAAAGGGAGGTCAATCGAGTCATACCGGGCACCTTAATTCGATTCAGGCCATGGACGGCCTGCGAACTATAGCCGCAGCGCCGGCCCGGTTGCAGTGACAATTATGCTGAACCTCGTTGCACTCCCCTGACTCGAACGGGAAACGCCTGTCGGAGAACGACCATGCCCATGCATCAAGTCGCCCGCCTCGCTGATGTGCGAGAGGACCGCGGCCTCGAAGTGACCCTCAACGAAACGCCCGTCCTGCTGCTGCGGGCTGGCGGACAGGTCCGAGCCTTCCAAGGCAAATGCCCGCATGCCGGGGCGCCGCTGGCCGAGGGCGCGGTATGTCACGGCAGGCTGATCTGCCCGTGGCACAAGGCCGCGTTCCGTGCCGAAGACGGCGCCCTGTGCGAGCCGCCGGCCCTCGACAGCCTGCAGCGTTATCATGTCGAGCTGCGGGGCGATGAAGTATGGGTCGATGAGCAACCACTGCCAGCCGAAAAAATCCCTCCCGCCGATGACCCGCGCACCTTCGTCATCGTCGGCGCCGGAGCGGCCGGCACGGCTTGCGCGGCGGCGCTGCGCGAGAAGGGTTTCGGTGGGCGGATCCAGATGATCGACCGCGAAGCCGAGGCCGGTTATGACCGCACCGTACTGAGCAAATACGTGTTGGCCGGCGACATGGCCGCGGAAAAGACGCCGGCCTTGCGCGATGAAACCTACTTCACCCGGCAACGCATCGAAAGGCGCAACGGCGAAGTGGCCGGTCTCGACATCAGCGCGCGCCAGATTCATCTCGCCGACGGTCAACGCCTGGACTATGACGCACTGCTCATCGCCACCGGTGGAGTGCCCAGGACGCCAGACATGCCGGGCCTCGACTTGCCCAATGTGTTCACCCTGCGCTCTTTGGCCGATACCCGGCAAATCCTCGACCGTGCCCAGCCGGGGCAGCGAGCGGTGATTATCGGCGACAGCTTCATCGCCATGGAAGTCGCCTCGTCCCTGCGCAAACGTGAACTGAGCGTGACCGTCCTGGCCCGCCACCCGGTCCCGTTCGCCGCGCAGTTTGGCGACAGCATCGGCAAGGCGATCCTGGCCCGACACCGGGCCAATGGTGTGGTCTATCACAGCGAGGGCGAAGCCGCGCGGATCGAAGGTGCGGAAAAGGTTGAAGCCGTGGTGCTGGATAACGGTCAGCCTTTCGCAGCGGACCTGGTCATCATCGGTGTCGGCGTGCGCCCGGCGACCGAGCCGTTCGCCGATCTGCCACGGGAAAAAGATCAATCATTGATCGCTGACGACGGCATGCGCGTCGCCGATGGCGTCTGGGCCGTTGGCGATATCGCCACCTTTCCCCTCAACGGCCAACCCCGGCGCATCGAACATTGGCGCCTGGCCCAGCAACAGGCACGCATCGCCGCGACGAACATGCTCGGCGGTGAGGAACACTACCTGGATGTGCCATTCTTCTGGACGTACCACTTCGGCAAACGCTACGACTACCTCGGTCATGCCGAGGAATGGGACGAGGTGCAATTCAAGGGCACGCCTGAGCATCCTCCGTTCATCGCTCTGCTGGGCAAGGACGGTCTCGTTGCCGCCGTCGTGGCCTGCGATGAAGGCCGGGCCATGGCGGCGCTGGCCCAGCGCATGAAACAACCGCTGCCGGTGGATGAGGCCTGGCGGCTGGTCCGGGATTTTTCGGTGTAGCTTGTCTTGAAGACAATATAAAACCTGTGGTGTTTTGCGTTGACTACGCAGGGCGATCAGCCGGCAGATGAATCACCGGCGGCCGGTCCAGCGGTGCCAGGGGCGGCGGTTGCAAGTCCGGGCTCAGCAGATGAAAGTGCGGCACTACGTGGCTGATGTCGCCATCCGGGTTGTTATGGATGATTTTGGAGCCAGGCTGGCGCAGCGTTTCCAGTCGTTCGTCAGTCAGCTTGAAACTTGCGCTCAGGCCTTGGTCATCCACCGCAGGCCTCGGCAGCCGACGCTGGGCGAAGCTGCGGCTTTTGCGCTGTTGGTAACGCGCCCAGGTAATCAGGATGATTGCGTTGACCAGCGCGATCCAGCCATAGATCTGCAAGGTTCCCAGGGTATCGAACAACGAACCACCCAGGCGCGGCCCGGCATGGCTGTCGAACAACGGCCAGAGCCCGTTGACCAGCAGATACAACAGCCCAACCCACGCCAGCACGGTGAAAAGCACATCGATGACCACCAGAAAAGGCCGCTGCCGGGTCCTGATAATTTTCATCGGATCACTTCCTCTTCTTCGTCATCGAACGGCTTGATCCCGCGATCCGGGCTGACCCAGCGCGCACGTTTCTGATGCTGCCCGAACAGCACCTTGGGGAAACTCACCAGGGTGGTGAACAGGCTGATCAACCAGAACACCAACGGGTACCAGACCACCCAGAACATGATGTGCCACAGGCCTTTTTCGTAGCGACGGTCGATCAGGATGCTCACCGCGAACTGCATCAGGCACACCACCGCCAGCAACAGCCCGGTGAAGGCCGGCGGCATGAGGTGGTCCACCGCGATGGCGGCGGGCATCTCGATGAATTTGCCAGCGCCCCAGAAGATCACCGACAGCAGGAAGGTGAACGCCCAACCGGTGGACAGGCAGTATTCGAACAGCAGCGGCCACAGGTAACGGTGGCGGTATTGCCAGATGCCGCGGATGTTCTTGAACAGCACTTCGGCACCGCCCTGGGCCCAGCGCAGCCGTTGCCGCCACAGGCCGCGCAGGGTTTCGGGCATGAGGATCCAGCACAACGCACGGGGTTCGTAGAAAATGCTCCAGTGGTCCAGTTGCAGCTTCCAGCTGATGTCGATGTCCTCGGTGATCATGTCCGGGCTCCAGTAGCCGACCCGGTGCAGCGCTGTGCGACGGAAGGCGACGATCACGCCGGACACGGTGAAGATCCGTCCGAAGACCCGCTGGGTACGCTTGATCAAGCCGATGATCGAGGAAAACTCACCGACCTGGACCCGACCCACCAATGTTGAACGGGTGCGAATGCGCGGGTTGCCCGTCACCGCGCCGAGGCGGGCGTTGTCGAGCATCGGCGCCACCAGGTAGGCGCAGGTATTCGGTGCCAGCAGCGCGTCGCCGTCAATGCACACCAGGTATTCGCTGCGTGCAGCGATGGCGCCCATGCGCAGGGCTACGGCCTTGCCCTGGTTTTCCGCCAGGTGCAGCACACGCAAGCGCGGGTCTTCGGCGGCCAGTCGGTCCAGCACCTCGGCGGTGTTGTCCTTGGAGCCGTCGTTGATGGCGATCACCTCGATGTTCGGGTAGTGCTGGCCCAGCGCTGCGTGAATCGTGTCGGCAACGTTGTCGCCTTCGTTGAAGCACGGGATCAGGATGCTGATCAGCGGTTCGCCGGCCAGGGGCGGCGGCAAGGTATCGTCTTTCCACGGCCAGTGGCGCTCCCAGTGCAGCCAGAAATACAGGCCCCCGGCGATCCACAGCCCGGACATGAACAGCGGGTAGAAGAACACGAAGTCCATCAGGAATTGCCCAGTGACCAGGAAGATCAGGCCCAGGGGCACCCCAAGGACGATCGCCAGCACCAGGACGGCGAGCAGTCTGTCGAGCATGTCAAGGATTCCACTTGTTGGAGAGCGCAGGCCGCACGGCTTTCACGGCAGGCTGGTCTTCGATGAAGTTGTCCGGGTAGTAGCCGAAACTGGTCACGCCCTGGCGCTTGAGTCGCCCCATCCAGTCGGCCAGTTGTTCACCTTCGATATCGGCCACCGGCTTGCTGTGCCAGTCGCGCGCTTGCAATTCGAATACCGTGCGCTTGAGCGCACCGGGGCGAGCCTTGACGGTTTCCACCAGCCGTTCGAGCCAGGGCCCGGATTGCTCGCGGGTCTGTTTTTCCATCAATGGCATGGCCATCGGAGCCGTCCAATCGTAGGCGCCGAGGAAGTCATCGAGGTTCTGGGCGAACCAGGCCTCGCTCTGCGGGTTGAGCATCGGCTCGGCAAAGATATTGCGCGCCGTGCGCACCTCCGGACCACGAATTGCCCGAACCTTGGCCGTGAGCTCAGCGGTGAAGTCGATCAGGTAGCGGCTCTTGAAACGGGTCCAGCGCTGCATGGCCGCCGGGTCGTCGCGCAGAGCGGCGATGGAGGTCGGCAAGCCGTTGGCCGCATAGACTTTCATCGCAGCTGGGCCGGCATCCTCGAAGTCGGAGAACACCGCGTCGTCATGGTACAGAACGCCGTCCACCGAGCTCATCCGCGCCAGGTCTTCGTAGATTTCGCCGATGACCTTGCGCACGTTCGGGTCGAAGGGCGACAGGCGCAGGTACTGGTCCGGGGCGACGCCAATCTTGCCGGTTTCAGGATCCCAGCGCTGTACACGCGGCAACTTCGGGTCCAGGGCAAAACTGAGCACCGGCATCCAGGCATACACCTTCACGTTGGCCCGGGTGCGCAATTGCCATGCGACCCGATCGAACAGATCGGCGCGTACCGGCAGATGCCGATTGGGGAAGTACAGCGAATGGACCAGGCCATCGCCCTTCGGGTCGGCAAAAGCTTGCAGGAACACGGTGTTCGCGCCCAGATCGTAGATACGCTGGACCAGCTTGCCGACGTTGGCCTCCTGCTGCACAGGGTCCGGATCGTAGACATAATCCAGGTCAACGTGGACCACCCGCATCGGGTCCATGGTCTGCACCGAGACGATGCTTTCGGCGAAGTGAGCGCCGTCCGGATCGGAAGCCACCAGAAAGCGCGGGCCGCTCATCAGGTTATCGAGGCTGTCGAGGCCGTCTTCCAGGGTCAGGGCCATCTGGTAGCCCTGGCCGCCAATCACCTGCAACGCGGTGCCGTCCGCCTCGCCGTATGGCCAGACCCAGACGCGCGGACTGTAGCCGGTGACTTTGCGGATCTTCTCGGAAATGGCTGCCACGTCCTTGCGCAGACGCGCCTGGAAATCGGCTTCCGCTTCATAGCGACCGGTAGCCGGATCGTAGCGCCGCGTGGTCGCCGCCGGCTGCTGGTTGCCTTGCGGGTTGGCGAGTACGCCTTTGTGATTGGCATCGGTGTGGGCGGCGATTTCCACCAGGCCCGATTTCGACACCTCGCGAATCTGCTCCCAGGTCAGGAACTCGGAACGCTTGCGTGGCACGCCGGCAAAATCCACCGGTTGATTCAGCGGCGTGTCGATCCAACTGCCGACCGGAGCAAGGATGGCCGGCCAGTTGTAGGCGCGCAGGATGGGCATGACGCGGGTGTAAAAGCTTGAGTAGCCGTCGTCGAAACTCAGCAGTACTGCGCGCGGTGGCAGTTCGGGCCCGCCGTTGCGGGCAGCGATGATCTGGTCGATCGTGACCGGCTGATAATTGTTTTCCCGCAGCCAGGCCAATTGCTCGATCAGGCGCTCGGTGCGCACGGCCACCAAGGCTTGGTCGGGGTCGCGGTCTTCGACGTCGTGGTAGGCGATGCCAAGCACGTGGTTTTTCGGCCATGGCGCATCGTTGGCCATCACCGGCCGTTGCGAAGGCGGGGCAAATGCCGGGGCCTGCTGGGCACAAGCGCTGATCAGCAAGACTCCCAGCAGAAGGATGAATCGCGAAATGACGGGCATTTTCAAACTCTTCTAGAAGCGGTAGGTGAGGTCGACAAGCAGGCGCAGATCGCTTTCACGATCGCCGTCGTAAGGGCGGTTGAGCCAGCTCAGCGCGGCCCCGGCTTCAAGCACATCGTTCCAGAGCAGACGCTGGCCGTAGCTGAGCAGCCCCATGGCACCGGTGCTGTAGTCACTCTGGCTGTAAGTGCCGGCACCCGCCTGGAACTGCTGGCTCCAGGTGGTTTCGTAGCGGCGATACAACACGTGATTGGCGCTCACGGTCGGCATGACACTGAAGTCCGATTTCGGATTGAAGTACGGCACTTCATTCGAGCCGCTGTTGCGACTGGCACCGACTTCCAGGCCCAGCTCCACTTGCAGCCTCGGAGCGCTGTAGATGCCCTCGCGGCCAGTCAGCAAGGTCTCGAGGCGGTTGTTGCCATCGCTGAAGTGGGACGGGCTGACAGCCAGCCGCCACTCGCGGCTTTCATTGGCACGCCAGCGGACGAAACCGCTTCCACCATTGGCGCGAATCCCGCTGTTGAGAGCCCGCAACGGAGTGTTGGCCGAGAGGTAGTCCAGGCTGCCGCCGTACTGCCAGTGATCATTGATGTCCCGGGCCACGGCCACTCGCGCGCCCTGTTTGTCACCGGAACCATACGAATGGTTGGAGATTTCCGCCTCCAGGGTCATGTCGCGGGTACGCCGCTCCACTCCCAGGCGCTGCCAGCGATGGTGGCCGGTGCCTTCCTCGAAGTCGCCGGTTGCGTATCCGGCACCGCCGAACAGCCGCCAGTCTTCATCGATGGGCGGGCTGTAGAGCAAGGTCTCGATACCAAAATCGCGGCTGCCGGTCACCGCGCCAGCGTCGCCATTGCCGCCACCGTAGCTCTTGCCGGTGTAGGCCTCGATGCGCAGTTCAGCCATGTCATGGACGTCACGCTGGCGTTGCAGGCGCTTGACGTGAGCGTTTTCGGGATAGCGGGCGACCACGTCATCGGTAAGCGCATCCATTTGCCGCCATTCCTGCAGATCCATGGCGGCGCGGGCCTGGGCGACTTCCAGGTCGCGATTGCGCGGCGTCGTGGCCTCGACTTCCTTGAGCAGGCTTTCCGAACGTCGCGGCCATTCACGTGCCTGGTACAGATCGGCCTGGGCCAGGCGCAAGCCGATATTGCCGGGCCCCTGATAGACAAGAGCGTCCAGGCGCGCCTCGGCGGTAGGCAGATCGGCGCCGTAGGTACCTGCCTGAGCGGCCAGGAGCTGCGCGTCCATCCATTCGTCGTTGGGATTACCGATCGGCAGCCCCTTGAGTTCCACGCGGGCCGGCTGTGCTTTCGCCAGGTCTTCGGCCAGTGCGCGGGCCTCCTCGGATTTTTCGCTTTCCAGCAAGGCGTAGTAGAGCGCAGTGCTGTCTTCGAAGCGGTCCGCAGGATCTGCATCCGGTGCAATCAGCACGCGGCGGTACAGATCGACGGCGATCTCCGGTTCACGTTGCTCCAGATAGGAAGAAGCAACCCAGCGCAGCGCGTAGGTTGGAATGCTGACCCCTTCCGCGACCAGCTTCTGGTACTCGGCGATCACCTCGGCCCGGCGAGCCCGGGCGTTGAGGGCGCCCATGCGGTCGATCCGCCAGCGCAAGACATCATCGTGGGCCTCGGCCACCGGAGTCCAGGTGGCGAGCAGTTTGTCGTAGTCCGCCAGCGCGCGATCGGCGATGACAAAACGTTCTGTTTCGCTGCGACTGGCCATATCCGCCAGGCGCACCCGCTCGGCCGCCACATCGCCTTCAAGCCTGCGCTGCACGCCACGATCGATCAGGCCGGGCTGAAGCCGGGCCAGGCGCAGGGCCGGCTCAGGCAAACGGGCGCGTTGCAGGGCATAGACGTACTCGCGGGCGACTTCAGGCTTGTTGCTGCCGGCACGGGTGAAAGCCTGGTCGTATTCGAAAAGCGCTTCGTGGGGATTGTCCGCACGCGTCAGCGCATAGCCCAAGGCCAACCGGCGCATCGGATCTTCTGGCTTGGCGGCAACGAGGGCCCTCGCGCGGCTGACGGCTTCATCTGGCTTGCCGGCATCGGCCTGGGTCAAGGCCAGACCCAGTTGCAGATCGGGGTTCTGCGGATCGATCGCCAACGCCCGGCGATACAACTCGACCGCCGGATCCCAGCGCTTGAGGTTGCGATAGGAGCGAGCAGCTGCGGTCAGCGCCTGAACCGGAAGGTCGCGGTAGCGGCCCTGGGTTTCGTAGACTTTCACCACCTCGGCATCAAGACCGGCCCAACTGGCGATCTGCAGATGGTCACTGATCTGTGCGGTGCTGGCCTGGCCAACCGGCACCTGGCGCAATACGGACAACGCGGGCGTGTAATGCCCCGCGCGGGCGTCGAGCACCATCTGGTCATAAGCGGTATCGGCAAACGCCGCCACCGACCAGCACAATTGGCTGCACAGCGCGACGCGAAACAACGGGCGCAAACCGAATTGAATAAGAGGACCCACAGTACGCGGCATTCGTCAGCATCCTTACATGGCCAGCCGGGTCGCAGTGCCCCCTTGCCCATCAAACAGAAGGCCGGATCAAAGGAACCCAGCCAAGCTCTAACGGGCCTAGTTTTGCACTCCGTGGCGGGTCATCTTCCAGATCGCCATAATTCTTCAGAATCCATGCAGATTTCAGCGCGGCATTTTCAACGGACAAAAAAAACCGGCCCGTGCACAGGGCACGGACCGGTCTTCAGATGTTGCCTGGGACGGGTTACTGAATGGCGACGCCACCGCCCAGCTTGTTCATCACAAACGCGGTGAACTGTTCAACGGTCATCTTCTGGCCGTTGAAATCGACCTGATTGTTGGCGTAGTGCAGATTGGTAACCACATCATTGCCTTCAAGCTTCGCCAGCTCCGTGCCTACCGCCATGGCGCTGAACATATCGCTGGTGGCAGTCGCCTGGTCGGCGATCAGTTTTGCGTCGGTCTGGCCTTCCATCTGCGCTTGCACGGTCAGGAGATCCACCAGCATTGGCTTGGAAACCTTGACCTTGAAGTCCAGCAGAGCGAGCAACTGGCGGCCCAGCTCATCGGGTGGCAGGTCCATGGACTGCGGCTTGGCCAGATCGACAACCAGGCTCGCGCGGCTTTCGCCGTTAGCGGTATTGAACGAGAGGTTCTCCAGGGCCACTTGCGGGGCGCCAGCCAGGAGTTTTTCCAGGTCGGCTTTGACCTGCGCTTCTTCTGCCTCGGTGAGGTTCAGCTCTGGAGCCGGCTCGCCCGCTTCAGCGGCCTCGGCAGCTGCCTTTTCGTAGGGTTGCAGCTTGGCCTGGTAGACCTGCATCAGCGACATGGTGGCAGGGATGTCCAGGTTCTTCAGGCTGACCGCCATCTGTGCAGAACCGATGACCTTGTCATTGAACGACAACTCGCCGATCTTGTAATCAGCGCGTCCCGAAGCACTGGTGCCGTTCTCGGAGCTGTTGTTCTTCATCTCGAAGTTTTTCAGGCCCAATACCGATTTCGGCTCGCCGAAGGTGGTCTTGCTGCTGCTCAGCAACAGGGTGTTGTCGCCCTTGTAGTAGCCATAGGTGCTCTTGGTCAGGTTGCTGGCCAATGTCAGGCCACTGAACTCTACCTGAACCGGCGTCTGATCTTCGGCGACGGTGGTCAACTTGAAGCTGTCCATGTAGCCGTCGGCCTTGATCTTCTCAGCCTGGGCGCTGGCGGCCACATCGATTTTCAGGCCGGAGAAGATCAGCTGGGATTGCTCATCCAGCTTGGTATCCAGAGGCAGCAGTTCGAACGTGCCGTTGGTGGATTGATCGTAACCGAGATTGAAGACGCCTTTGAGAGGCGATTTATCCTTGGCGGCAACGAACCACTTTTCGGTCAGTGGAGTCCGTTCCAGTTCGGTGTGGCTGGTGGCCATGACCGGCAACCATTTGAGCGTCATCAGGCGCGAGAATGGAAGTGGACCGTGTTCGATGTTGTCAACGAACAGCAGCTCGACCGGTTCGCCGCCGAACATTTCGCCTTCACCCTTGAGACGATAACGGGCGGTACTGCTGAAGGTGCCACGGTCCAGGGAGACCAGTTCAATCGAAGCGGTGCCATTGGAACCCGCCAAAGCCGTTTGCAGTTGCTTATTGCTGTCGGCAATAGCGGTTTGCAGTACGCCTTCAAGCTTGGTGCCGGTATACCAGGCGCCACCCGCACTGATTGCACCAACAACCACAACGATTCCCAGAAGTACGCTTGCTGATTTGTTCATGAGTGATCCGATCGTGTTCCATGGTTGAAAAGAGTCGTCTTCCTTGACCCGCAAAGGGCTGTGGTACGACGCGATAAAAGTGGTGGGGAGATTAGCATCAGGCAAGTCAGCAAGCCCAATGTTTAAAGGGGAAAAAGCGTGTTCTTGAGAAATGGTCTACGAATATTCGACTTCGATCTCGTCAAGTTGATGATCGAAGGTCTTGAGGCGTGCTGTCCAGGTGTAGACCAACACTTCGAAATCTCGATTGATTACTGCCGCACCCGATGAATCGTCACGCCCATCGTAGAAGTCCAATTGATAGCGCTCCCGAGCCATCGCGTTGGCCACATCGCACAGCTCGCGGGCATTGTTGAGCCAATGCCAGTCGTCTTGCGCGACTTGCTTGTCCAGGGCGGCGCATTGAGTTTTCAGTGCCTCGAGGCTTTTCTCCAGCGGAGTGCCGGTAAGCTCACCCATGACTTCCTGAAACGTGCGTCCAGGCTGCCAATAGCTGCCCCAGAAATAACGGTCGAATACCGTTTCAACCCGGCGCAGCGCAACCTTGGTATCCCAGATCAGGACCAGTGTCTTGCCTTGCACAAGCTGCTTCTTCTTGATGCGCTGGCCTTGGAGAGACGCCCAGGCGACGATTGCGACAGAAATGACACCGATCAGCGCAGCCGCGCTATCCAGGAAAATCAGTGCCTTGTCGATATGGTGAGTCAGCATGACGCCATAGAAGTAGGTGGCCGAAAGCAGCAGCAAGGCCGCGACAGCGCACCAGAAGCCGGGAGCATAAGGGTTTTTCATTATTGGAATCCCCATGACCAGTCACGTCGCGGGCTGTTGCTTCCAATGCCCGACAACCAAAGCATAGCAACGGCTTGGGGGTTTGCCGGGGGGTGGCGTCAATTAGGACGGCGATCCGATTATCGGCTCCGAAAACGACAAAACCCCTGTCTGCATTGGCAGACAGGGGTTCTGGAATTCAATCTTGACGATGACCTACTCTCACATGGGGAAACCCCACACTACCATCGGCGATGCATCGTTTCACTTCTGAGTTCGGGATGGGATCAGGTGGTTCCAATGCTCTATGGTCGTCAAGAAATTCGGTAACCAACCCGTTCAGGAACAACGTGTCGGTGAAAATCGAAGACTTCTACTAAAAACAAAACCCCTACCTGCGTCAGCAGATAGGGGTTTCGGAATTTAATCTTGACGATGACCTACTCTCACATGGGGAAACCCCACACTACCATCGGCGATGCATCGTTTCACTTCTGAGTTCGGGATGGGATCAGGTGGTTCCAATGCTCTATGGTCGTCAAGAAATTCGGTAGCCAGCGCGTGCCTTACGGTCACGTTCCAGCGAATGGGTATGCGATAGTTTGTGGGTTTTGACTCGAACTTTCGGTTCATCTCGTCTTCACACACCGCAATCTGGTGCCTTTCTCCGTTTCCAGAGCAGGATCAACAAATTGCTTGGGTGTTATATGGTCAAGCCTCACGGGCAATTAGTACAGGTTAGCTCAACGCCTCACAGCGCTTACACACCCTGCCTATCAACGTCGTAGTCTTCGACGGCCCTTCAGGGGACTCAAGGTCCCAGTGAGATCTCATCTTGAGGCAAGTTTCCCGCTTAGATGCTTTCAGCGGTTATCTTTTCCGAACATAGCTACCCGGCAATGCCACTGGCGTGACAACCGGAACACCAGAGGTTCGTCCACTCCGGTCCTCTCGTACTAGGAGCAGCCCCTCTCAAATCTCAAACGTCCACGGCAGATAGGGACCGAACTGTCTCACGACGTTCTAAACCCAGCTCGCGTACCACTTTAAATGGCGAACAGCCATACCCTTGGGACCGGCTTCAGCCCCAGGATGTGATGAGCCGACATCGAGGTGCCAAACACCGCCGTCGATATGAACTCTTGGGCGGTATCAGCCTGTTATCCCCGGAGTACCTTTTATCCGTTGAGCGATGGCCCTTCCATACAGAACCACCGGATCACTAAGACCTACTTTCGTACCTGCTCGACGTGTCTGTCTCGCAGTCAAGCGCGCTTTTGCCTTTATACTCTACGACCGATTTCCGACCGGTCTGAGCGCACCTTCGTACTCCTCCGTTACTCTTTAGGAGGAGACCGCCCCAGTCAAACTACCCACCATACACTGTCCTCGATCCGGATAACGGACCTGAGTTAGAACCTCAAAGTTGCCAGGGTGGTATTTCAAGGATGGCTCCACGCAGACTGGCGTCCACGCTTCAAAGCCTCCCACCTATCCTACACAAGCAAATTCAAAGTCCAGTGCAAAGCTATAGTAAAGGTTCACGGGGTCTTTCCGTCTAGCCGCGGATACACTGCATCTTCACAGCGATTTCAATTTCACTGAGTCTCGGGTGGAGACAGCGCCGCCATCGTTACGCCATTCGTGCAGGTCGGAACTTACCCGACAAGGAATTTCGCTACCTTAGGACCGTTATAGTTACGGCCGCCGTTTACCGGGGCTTCGATCAAGAGCTTCGCGTTAGCTAACCCCATCAATTAACCTTCCGGCACCGGGCAGGCGTCACACCCTATACGTCCACTTTCGTGTTTGCAGAGTGCTGTGTTTTTAATAAACAGTCGCAGCGGCCTGGTATCTTCGACCGGCGTGGGCTTACGCAGCAAGTGCTTCACCCTCACCGGCGCACCTTCTCCCGAAGTTACGGTGCCATTTTGCCTAGTTCCTTCACCCGAGTTCTCTCAAGCGCCTTGGTATTCTCTACCCAACCACCTGTGTCGGTTTGGGGTACGGTTCCTGGTTACCTGAAGCTTAGAAGCTTTTCTTGGAAGCATGGCATCAACCACTTCGTCACCCAGAGGGTAACTCGTCATCAGCTCTCGGCCTTAGAATCCCGGATTTACCTAAGATTCCAGCCTACCACCTTAAACTTGGACAACCAACGCCAAGCTGGCCTAGCCTTCTCCGTCCCTCCATCGCAATAACCAGAAGTACAGGAATATTAACCTGTTTTCCATCGACTACGCTTTTCAGCCTCGCCTTAGGGACCGACTAACCCTGCGTCGATTAACGTTGCGCAGGAAACCTTGGTCTTTCGGCGTGGGTGTTTTTCACACCCATTGTCGTTACTCATGTCAGCATTCGCACTTCTGATACCTCCAGCAAGCTTCTCAACTCACCTTCACAGGCTTACAGAACGCTCCTCTACCGCATCACTTGCGTGATACCCGTAGCTTCGGTGTATGGTTTGAGCCCCGTTACATCTTCCGCGCAGGCCGACTCGACTAGTGAGCTATTACGCTTTCTTTAAAGGGTGGCTGCTTCTAAGCCAACCTCCTAGCTGTCTAAGCCTTCCCACATCGTTTCCCACTTAACCATAACTTTGGGACCTTAGCTGACGGTCTGGGTTGTTTCCCTTTTCACGACGGACGTTAGCACCCGCCGTGTGTCTCCCATGCTCGGCACTTGTAGGTATTCGGAGTTTGCATCGGTTTGGTAAGTCGGGATGACCCCCTAGCCGAAACAGTGCTCTACCCCCTACAGTGATACATGAGGCGCTACCTAAATAGCTTTCGAGGAGAACCAGCTATCTCCGAGCTTGATTAGCCTTTCACTCCGATCCACAGGTCATCCGCTAACTTTTCAACGGTAGTCGGTTCGGTCCTCCAGTCAGTGTTACCTAACCTTCAACCTGCCCATGGATAGATCGCCCGGTTTCGGGTCTATTCCCAGCGACTAGACGCCCTATTAAGACTCGCTTTCGCTACGCCTCCCCTATTCGGTTAAGCTCGCCACTGAAAATAAGTCGCTGACCCATTATACAAAAGGTACG
>NZ_CP071657.1:6005000-6150913 GCF_051132075.1 Pseudomonas sp. R3-56
ATGGCCGGAGCACTCAGGCCCTTCCAGCCCTTCTCCAGCACGAAGCCTCGGATATCGCCGGCGTCGTCCTTCGCCCAAACGACAAACACATCCGCGATCGGACTGTTGGTGATCCACATCTTGCTGCCGGTCAAGCTGTAGCCGCGTTCAACCTTGCGCGCCCGAGTGATCATCGCGCCCGGGTCGGAACCATGGTTCGGCTCGGTCAGGCCGAAGCAGCCTATCCATTCGCCTGAAGCCAGCTTCGGTAGATACTTCTGTTTCTGCGCCTCGGTGCCGAATTCGTTGATCGGCACCATGACCAGTGAGGACTGCACGCTCATCATCGACCGGTAGCCGGAGTCCACACGCTCCACTTCCCTGGCGATGAGGCCGTAGCTGACGTAATTCAGACCGCTGCCGCCGTATTGTTCGGGAATGGTGGCGCCCAGGAGGCCCACTTCGCCCATTTCACGAAAGATCGCCGGGTCAGTCTTTTCATGACGGAACGCCTCCAGTACGCGCGGCGCCAGCTTCTGCTGAGCGAACTGCTCGGCAGTGTCGCGAATCATGCGTTCTTCTTCGGTGAGTTGCTGGTCCAGCAACAAGGGATCGATCCAGCTGAAGCTCGCTTTACCGGCCATGAAAAAGTCCTCGCCAATCAAATGGAAAATCGTGGACTGATCCTAGGCCCGGTTTCCCACGAGAGCAAACGAGGATTCGGCATGTTGTTGTGCTAATTTCTCACTCCGTAAACGCCATAGACCGCTGTTGTGCAGATAACGAGTGAGGCTTGCGTATATGCGTCGTAAAATCCCAAGCACCGCCGCCCTGATCAGCTTCGAGGCTGCCGCACGCCACGAAAGCTTCACCAAGGCGGCACTGGAGCTCTCTCTCACCCAAGGCGCTATCTGCCGACAAATTGCGAGCCTGGAGGACTTCCTTGGCGTGGAGCTTTTCCGACGCTCGAGACGCGGCGTCAAGCTGACTGAAGCGGGGCTTTCATATAGCCGTCGAATCGCCACGCAACTGGATGCCGTCGAGCGCGATACCCTTTCAGTGATGGGGCACACCGGCGCGAACGTTATCGAACTCGCCGTCGTGCCCACCTTCGGCACTCAATGGCTGCTGCCACGCCTCAAGGATTTCCAGCGGCAGCATCCTGAGGTGACGGTCAATCTCACCAACCGCACGCGCCCTTTCCTGTTCGCCGATACGGATTTCGATGCAGCCATCTACTTCGGCGACGCGGACTGGTCCGGCACCGAATCTCACAAATTAATGGGGGAAAAGCCGTTGCCGGTATGCAGCCCCTCCTTACTAGGCAACCGCAAAACTCTGACGCCGGAGGCAATCGCCGAGCTCCCCCTGCTCCAGCAGACAACCCGCCCATACGCGTGGCGCCAGTGGTTCAACTCACAAGACCTTAATATCGCACGCGACCTGACAGGTCCGCGCTATGAACTATTCTCCATGCTTGCCCAAGCCGCCATGCACGATATGGGTGTTGCCTTGATCCCGCCCTTCCTGATCCAGCGCGAACTGGCGGAGAAGCGCTTGGTCATTGCCAACCCCAATGCCCTGTCGAGCCTCAAGGCGTATTACCTGATGATCCCGGAACGGAAGGTGGAATCGGCCTCGCTACGGGCATTTCGCGATTGGCTGGTCACCGAAGCTAGAGACTATGACGTTGAAAATTAAGGTAAAACTGGTCACGCAAATAAGTAGTAATACTATATAAAGCACTACAGATATAACTATTTGTCGCATTTAACCAAACTGTGATCATATCGGTACAAACGTCCTAGAACCGTTGAAACACGTGGCTTTAAGCCATATCGAGCGAGTCATATCGCTCCATTCATCTGACCGATGCAAAAAGAATCATAGTTACCGTTATCCCTTGATTTGTCTGGGTTTAGCGACCTTTACCTCGCCAGTTGCGACATTCGGTCACAGGGTGACTTGTAGTTATATTTACGTCACGCGTCATAATCCCTTGAAGGGCTGAATATTCGCCTGCAAAATGCCGCGCCCCGCCTGGTCAGGCGGGATCGTGCTGATCGGCCGCCCCAGTCGCACCATCCGAAGTGCCTGGGTTTACTCAATAAGATCACGCAGGAGATTTGACGTGCACATTGGTGTTCCTCTCGAAACCCAGACGGGTGAAACACGGGTTGCTGCTACCCCGGAAACCATCAAGAAGCTGGTCGGCCAAGGCCATAAAGTCACTGTTGAAAGCGGCGCCGGCATCAAGGCCAGCGTTATCGACAGTGCCTATGAGGCAGCGGGCGCAACCATTGGCAGCGCCAGTGATGCATTCGGGGCCGAACTGATCCTCAAGGTGGTCGCCCCCAGCGACAGCGAGCTGACGCTGATCAAGAGCGGCACCGTTCTGGTGGGCATGCTCAACCCGTTCAACAACGAAACCATCGCCAAGCTGGCCGAACGCGGCATCACCGCATTCGCCCTTGAGGCCGCGCCGCGTACCTCCCGCGCTCAAAGCCTGGACGTGCTGTCGTCTCAAGCGAATATCGCCGGCTATAAAGCCGTGTTGCTGGCCGCCCATCACTATCCGCGCTTCATGCCGATGCTGATGACCGCCGCAGGCACCGTGAAAGCGGCGCGCGTGCTGATTCTCGGCGCGGGCGTGGCCGGACTCCAGGCGATTGCCACGGCCAAGCGCCTGGGCGCTGTGATCGAGGCATCGGACGTGCGTCCCGCAGTGAAAGAGCAAATCGAATCCTTGGGCGCCAAATTCGTCGACGTGCCTTACGAGACCGACGAAGAGCGTGAATGCGCCGTCGGCGTCGGTGGTTACGCCCGGCCCATGCCCGCCAGCTGGATGCAGCGCCAGGCCCAAGCCGTGCACGAGCGCGCCAAGCAGGCGGACATCGTCATCACCACCGCATTGATTCCGGGCCGCAAGGCACCGACTTTGCTGAGCGCCGAAACCGTCGCGCAGATGAAACCGGGCTCAGTGGTCATCGACCTCGCAGCAGCCCAGGGCGGTAACTGCCCGCTGACCGTGGCCGATCAGGTGGTGGTCGAAAACGGCGTGACCATCTGCGGCCCGACCAACCTGGCCGGTGAAGTTGCGGCCGATGCTTCGGCGTTGTACGCCCGTAACCTGCTGGACTTCCTGAAGCTGGTCTTCACCAAGGAAGGTCAGTTCGACGTCAACCTGGAAGACGACATCGTCGCCGCGTGCCTGATGTGCCGCGACGGCCAAGTCATCCGCAAAAACGCCTAAGCAGGGATTCAGACAATGGAAGAGCTTATCTCCCCCGGTATCTACAACCTGATCATCTTCGTGCTGGCGATTTATGTCGGTTACCACGTGGTCTGGAACGTTACACCCGCGCTGCACACGCCGTTGATGGCGGTGACCAACGCCATCTCGGCAATCGTGATTGTCGGCGCCATGCTCGCCGCCGCCCTGACCGTAACGCCGCTAGGCAAGACCATGGGCACTCTCGCCGTGGCCCTGGCCGCGGTCAACGTGTTCGGCGGCTTCCTGGTGACGCGCCGCATGCTTGAGATGTTCAAGAAAAAAGCCCCGAAAGCCGTAAAAGAAGAGGCGCCCAAGTAATGAGCATGAACCTGGTAACGACGCTCTACCTGATTGCGTCGATCTGTTTCATCCAGGCCCTCAAAGGCCTTTCGCATCCCACCACCTCCCGCCGAGGCAACCTGTTCGGCATGCTCGGCATGGCGCTGGCGGTGCTCACTACCGTGGGTCTCATCTATAAGCTGGGGGCAGAGCTGGCCACTGCCGGCATTGGCTACGTCATCGTCGGCCTGCTGGTTGGCGGTACCGCCGGCTCGATCATGGCCAAGCGCGTCGAGATGACCAAGATGCCGGAGCTGGTAGCGTTCATGCACAGCATGATCGGCCTGGCGGCGGTGTTCATTGCCATCGCGGCGGTAGTCGAGCCGCAATCGCTGGGTATCGTCAAGCAACTGGGCGATTCGATCCCGGCCGGTAACCGTCTGGAGCTGTTCCTCGGCGCGGCTATCGGTGCAATCACCTTCTCCGGTTCGGTGATCGCTTTCGGCAAGTTGTCGGGCAAGTACAAGTTCCGCCTGTTCCAGGGCGCACCGGTACAGTTTGGTGGCCAGCACAAGCTCAACCTGATCCTGGGCCTGGCAACGCTGGGCCTGGGCCTGACCTTCATGTTCACCGGCAACCTCGGCGCGTTCGCCTTGATGTTGGCCTTGGCCTTCGTGCTGGGTGTGCTGATCATCATCCCGATCGGCGGCGCGGACATGCCGGTGGTGGTCTCGATGCTCAACAGTTATTCGGGCTGGGCGGCCGCCGGTATCGGCTTCTCGCTGAACAACTCGATGCTGATCATTGCCGGCTCCCTGGTAGGTTCGAGCGGTGCGATCCTGTCTTACATCATGTGCAAGGCGATGAACCGTTCGTTCTTCAACGTGCTGCTCGGTGGTTTCGGCAACGCCACAGATGCGGCTGGCCCGGCAGGCTCGAAAGAAGCCCGCCCGGTGAAATCCGGTTCGGCAGATGACGCGACCTTCCTGCTGACCAACGCCGACACAGTGATCATCGTGCCGGGCTACGGCCTGGCGGTGGCACGGGCGCAGCATGCGTTGAAAGAGCTGACCGAGAAGCTGACCCACCATGGCGTGACCGTCAAATATGCGATCCACCCGGTGGCCGGTCGCATGCCCGGGCACATGAACGTCCTGCTGGCCGAGGCCGAAGTACCTTACGACCAGGTGTTCGAGATGGAGGACATCAACTCCGAGTTCGGCCAGGCCGACGTGGTGCTGGTGCTGGGCGCCAACGATGTGGTCAACCCGGCGGCGAAGAACGATCCCAAGTCGCCGATCGCCGGCATGCCGATCCTCGAAGCGTTCAAGGCCAAGACCATCATCGTCAACAAGCGCTCGATGGCCAGCGGCTATGCCGGCCTGGACAACGAGCTGTTCTACCTCGACAAGACCATGATGGTGTTCGGCGACGCCAAGAAGGTCATTGAGGACATGGTCAAGGCCGTGGAATAAGCTCCGCTGTGTTATCAAAACGCCCCGACTTGTCGGGGCGTTTTGATTTGTATCAAGGCAGAAAGTTACCGATACGGTAATGATGTTTTGCCTGAAACGCCCGTAATAGACGCCTCAAATGCGACTTTTGTAGCGGGTCGGGCACGGCGCGAATTCTCTACACTGCGCATCCTGCTTCCTGCCCGAGACAACCATCCATGTACCGTGACCGCATCCGCCTGCCTTCGTTGTTGGACAAAGTGATGAGCGCTGCCGAGGCAGCCTTGCTGATCGAGGACGGGATGACCGTTGGCATGAGTGGCTTCACCCGCGCCGGAGAAGCCAAGGCGGTACCTCATGCACTGGCCGAACGGGCCAAGCTCATGCCGTTGAAAATCAGCCTGATGACCGGAGCGAGCCTGGGCAACGATCTCGATAAGGAGCTCACGGAGGCAGGCGTGCTCGCGCGACGCATGCCCTTCCAGGTGGACAGCACCCTGCGCAAGGCCATCAACGCTGGCGAGGTCATGTTCATCGACCAGCATCTATCGGAGACCGTTGAACAGATGCGCAACGCGCAGCTCAAGCTGCCCGATATCGCCGTGATCGAAGCCGTGGCTATTACCGAACAAGGTCATATCGTGCCCACCACATCAGTGGGCAATTCGGCCAGTTTTGCGATTTTCGCCAGACAAGTGATCGTCGAGATCAATATGGCCCACAACCCGAATCTGGAAGGGCTCCACGACATCTATATCCCGAGCTACCGCCCAACCCGCACACCCATTCCCCTGGTGAAGGTCGAGGACCGCATCGGTAGCCCTGCCATTCCAATCCCCGCGGAAAAAATTGCCGCCATTGTCATCACCCATCAAGCGGACTCACCCTCCACCGTCCTGCCACCTGACAGCGATACACAGGCTATTGCCGATCACTTGGTCGATTTTTTCAAGCAAGAGGTGGCAGCCGGACGGATGACCAACAAGCTCGGCCCGTTGCAGGCCGGAATCGGTAATATCGCCAACGCCGTGATGTGCGGCTTGATCGACTCCCCGTTCGAAGAACTGACCATGTATTCCGAGGTGCTGCAAGACTCGACCTTCGACCTGATCGATGCAGGCAAGCTGAGTTTTGCTTCTGGCAGTTCCATTACCTTGTCGGCTCGACGCAATGCCGATGTCTTCGGCAACCTGGAAAGGTACAAGGACAAGTTGGTCCTGCGCCCGCAGGAAATCTCCAACCATCCAGAAGTTGTGCGCCGCCTGGGCATCATCGGCATCAACACAGCGTTGGAGTTCGATCTGTACGGCAACGTCAACTCAACCCATGTGTGCGGCACGCGGATGATGAACGGCATTGGCGGATCGGGCGACTTCGCCCGGAATGCGCACCTGGCGGTGTTCGTTACCAAATCCATCGCCAAGGGCGGTGCCATTTCCAGCGTCGTGCCGATGGTCAGCCATGTGGACCATACCGAGCACGATGTCGACATCCTGGTAACAGAGATTGGCCTGGCCGACCTGCGGGGGCTCGCACCACGGGAGCGAGCGAGGGTCATCATCGACAACTGCGTACACCCTATCTATCGCCAGGCGCTCAGCGACTATTTTGAAGCCGCTTGTAAGCTGGGCGGACATACGCCGCACATCCTGAAGGATGCGCTCAGTTGGCACCTCAACCTCGAGGAAACCGGACGCATGGTGGCGATTTGATACAGCTGGCCTAGCGATACGGCAATAACAGTTTCGGTGAATGCTTACGGCAGGGGCGGTCACCGTATAAAACTGTACTACTGTACCGGTTATTTCTTACACCCCATTCCTACAAAACCGGGAAGAACAGCCTAAAATGCACCTAAATTGTGCGGACAGGTACAGTTGCCTCAATATCGACCAGTACACCGCTCTTTAACAGTTAACTGGTCTCTCACAATACAGGTGAACTGTATCTAGAGAGACTGGCCAAACGAGAGGATCATGGGCACCAGTCAAACCACTACCTGATCCCGCCACAAGCGGAAGGATGTCAACCATGGAACGTACACTCAGTTCCGAGCTGTTTTTCGAAGACAAAGCTGAAAAAAACCAGGCTTCCCTGCCTCTTCGCGTTATCGCCAACCTGATGTTGTGGCAGCGCCGCATTGCCAGCCGCCATCAACTGGCTCGTCTGGATTCGCGTCTGCTGGCTGACGCCGGTATCAGCGAAGCACAACGCTACGAAGAGCTGAGCAAGCCGTTCTGGCGCTAACTCAGCGTCGCTGGCCCTGACCCACCGGGTCCATCGCCAGCATCGAATTGAATAAACGAGACCCGTCGTGGGAAACCACGACGGGTCTCGTCGTTTATGGGCCCGGGGTTGAATTTTTACTGAAACTGAACAGTTTTAAAATTTTCAACTATGACAAGTACAGTTCAAACTGCTCGCCTTATTATTGTTCTGTAGCTGTCAGCCGCCGCGTTCTGTCCTAATATCGATCCTGACGTGGCGAAGCGAGTCGAATCTGCGTCTCTTCCTTCCAGCTACACGCACCGGCATCCTTCATCATCAAGGAGTTACATCATGATCCGTCTTCGCCTGCTCAGCACAGCTGTCCTGCTGGCCGTAGCCGCCCATTCCAACGCCAGCAGCTTTATCGTCACGACTGACTCCATCGTCGGCGCACTAAAAGCCACTTCCGACGTAACCTCCGACGCCACCTCTTCACTGCGGGACAACAAGATTGTTCAAGCTGCCCGTGATGATGCCGCCAGTTTCGTGGCTAGCGAAGGGGCCATCCGTGGCGTGAAGCTGGAAAGCGCGCTGGATTTCATTCGCCAGCAGGCTCCACAGCTCAACGCCACCGATGCGCAGTTGGCACAGGCCATCCTGGTTATTTGATGCAACATGAAACATCGGACACCCAGAGGTGTTCCGATGTTTCAACGCTGGCTCTGGCCCGCTGGTTTGCGCTAGCCTTCAGGCTCGCCAACAACTGTCGAGTCTCATGCGTTTTTCAAATCTGTACCGAGTCTTTTTCTTCGCAGCTTTCTGCTGGTCTGTTCCGGCTCAAGCCTTTGACGTATCCACCCAACAGCTGGTGGCCAGCGCTTATGCCACAAGCCTCGTGACCTCGGCGCCCTTCGACAATAAACTGGTCGTCGCCGCTCGCGATGACGCCGCAACATTCATTGCCAGCGATGGACAGTTGCGAGGCGCACAGTTGGAATCGGCCTTGGCTTACCTGCGCCGGAGCCAGCCAAAACTTCACGCCAGCGACCTTGAACTGGCACAGGCAATTCTCGTCCAATAGCTATCTGTTTTTTCTTTTCGGAGTCGTTCCATGCGTAGCCCGCTGATTGCTGCCGCCCTTGGCCTGCTGGTGTTGGCCGATGTGGCCCAGGCACATACCTTGGTAGCCACCAGTAACATCATCGTTCGCGCTTCCCAGCGCTCGATCGATTTCACTTCTGACACCACTACCTCCATCCGTGATTCGAAAATCGTCCGTGAAGCCCACGATGACGCGGCCAGCTTCGTCGCCAGCAACGGCGAAATTCGTGGCGCTCATCTCGAGGCCGCTTTCGAAACCTTGCGTACCCGCGTACCGGAAGCTCGCGATGCCAGTGATCAGGTTCTCGCCGAAGCCATCCTCGCATTGTGAGGCGACTCGCCGCCTGGCTGACGGCCGGGGTCGTGCTGCTCATTGGCAGCACTGCCCAGGCCGGCCTGCAGCTACACCTCAATAGCGACGGCTTGAGCCCGGCGCAACAGCAGGCCAGTCAGGCATTGCTCGATGAAGCCATGCAAGCATTACCTCCGCGCTTCATCGAGCGATTGGACCGGCGCATCGATGTCGGCTGGACTGACCAGATGCCGGAAAACGCCTACGGTCAGGCTTCGCTGGTGTCACAGCTGGATCTCAACCGTAACCTGCTCGACAGCCTCACCGACGGCAGCGCCGCCAGGCAAAAGACCCAGCGGCCGCACGGCACGGTGCGGCGAGAAATGCTCGCCACGGTCCTCCACGAACTGACTCATATCTATGATCGCTCGCGTCTATGGCCGGATGCCGAACGTGCGCTGATCCAGCGCTGTACGCGGCGCAACAGCAGTGCAGGATTGATCGGGCTTCCGGATGAGTGCCGGGGCGAGAACGACCGACGCTTCACCCTCAGCGATGATCCACGCTTGCTCGACCTGGCCGGTTGGCCGCAATACGTCGGCCGCCGCGGCGAACGGGAACAGCATAACCGCCAGGTCGCCCGCAGCCCGGACCTCTACGAGACGAGCAGTCCCAAGGAGTTCGTCGCGGTGAACATGGAGTATTTCCTCCTGGACCCGAGCTATGCGTGCCGGCGCCCCGCCCTGTATCGCTATTATCAGGAACACTTCGGCTGGGCGCCTGCCGCCAAGGACACCTGCGCCCAGTCCTTCGCTTTTCTCAACGCCGGCAACGATTTTGCCAAGACGCCGCTGGGCAAGGTCGATCCGGAGCGCGTCTACGCCATCGATTACCTGCTGGCCGAAGCCAACCAGAACTGGGTCAGTCGCTGGGGCCACAGCATGCTCCGGCTGGTGATCTGCGCACCAGGCCGACCACGTGGGCCGGATTGCCGGTTGGACCTGGATCAGCATCTGGTGTTGTCTTACCGTGCGTTTGTAGGTGATGTACAGCTGTCGAGTTGGGACGGACTGGTGGGCAAATACCCATCGCGCCTGTTTGTGCTGCCGCTGGCCCAGGTAATCGATGAATACACCAAGACTGAACTGCGCAGCCTGGCATCAGTTCCGCTGAACTTGTCTCGTGCCGAGATCGAGGAGACCGTCGAACGTGCCGCCGAAATGCATTGGAGCTACGACGGAAACTACTATTTCCTCTCCAATAACTGCGCAGTTGAAAGCCTGAAGCTGCTGCGCAGCGGCAGTAACAACGAGCAGCTCAAAGGCCTGGACAGCATCATGCCCAACGGCTTGCTGGAAATCCTCAAGGGTCGAGGCCTGGCGGATACCAGCGTACTGGATGATCCCAAGGAGGCACTGCGCCTCGGTTACCGTTTTGACTCGTTCCGCGACCGCTACCAGGCGATGTTCGAAGTCCTGAAAAAGCATCTGCCCATCAAACAGCAAACCGTAGAAGACTGGCTGGCCCTGGACGCCACTGAACGCCGCGCCTGGTTCGAGCAGGCAGACCTGCGCACCAGTGCGGCGCTGCTTCTATTGGAGCAGGCGAGTTTCCGCCGGCAATTGCTGCTGGCTCAGGATGAGGTCAAGCAGCGCTACCTCAATGCCCGCGAATTGCAGAACGGCGGTATGGAACGGGCAAACGCGACGCTGCAACAGATTCTCGCCAACAGCGGTTTCCTGAGCCGCCCGGCCGAATTGCTGGGCAGCGGCGGCTATGGTCTGCCGCAACCCAGCGAGTGGCAACGACTGGAATCGGAAAGCAGCCTGCGCCAGAAGCAACTGCAAACGCTCACAGGCGACCTGGATAAGGAGGTTCGCGCGTTGCTGGAGCCGAGCCGCGCAGCTGAAATTGCTGCAAGCGAGGCCAACGTGAAGGTGATCGGCGAACATCTGCGCAAGCTGCACAAGGCAGGGGGCGGGTTGGAGTTGCCCTGACCCGTTTGGATGAAACTTAAAAAAGGGGGTTCAGAACTCAGTTCTGAATCCCCTTTTTTGTAGCTGCAAACCGAACCTGGAATCAGCCCAGACGCGCCTTGCGCACGCCGTCAGCCAAGGCAGCACACAAGCTCAACACGCCATCGATCGCCTGCTCCGACGTGTCGGCACGGGCGATATGGTCGATCAGCGCCGAGCCAACCACTACCCCATCGGCCAGCCGCGCGATAGCTGCCGCCTGTTCAGGCGTGCGGATACCGAAACCGATGCTGATCGGCAAATCGGTATGGCGACGCAAACGCGCCACGGCCTCTTCCACATGTTCCAGCGTTGCGGCGCCGGCACCGGTCACACCGGCAACTGACACGTAGTAGACAAAGCCGGAACTGCCGTTGAGCACAGTGGGTAAGCGCACGTCGTCAGTGGTTGGCGTAGTCAGGCGGATAAAGTCCAGGCCGACAGCCTGGGCCGGTTCGCACAGTTCGCTGTTGTGCTCAGGCGGCATGTCCACCACGATCAGGCCATCGACGCCGGAGTCCAGCGCCTCGCCGATGAAACGCTGCACACCATAACGATGGATCGGGTTGAAATACCCCATCAATACCAGCGGTGTCTCGGTGTTGTCCTTGCGGAACTCACGCACCATCTGCAGGGTTTTCGCCAGGTTCTGCTGGGCGCCCAGGGCGCGGATATTCGCCAGCTGGATTGCCGGGCCGTCAGCCATCGGATCGGTGAACGGCATGCCCAGCTCGATCACGTCCGCGCCGGCGCCAGGCAGGCCCTTGAGGATCGCCAGCGAAGTGTCGTAGTCCGGATCACCGGCGGTGACAAAGGTCACCAGCGCGGCGCGGTTCTGTTCCTTGAGTTCGGCAAAACGGGTTTGCAGGCGGCTCATCAATGTTTCTCCTGCTGGGACTGTTCCATATGGTGCATTACGGTTTGCATGTCTTTGTCGCCGCGGCCGGACAGGTTGACCACCATCAGGTGATCCTTGGGCAGGTTCGGTGCGCGCTTGAACACTTCAGCCAAGGCGTGGGCGCTTTCCAGCGCAGGAATGATCCCTTCAAGACGGCAGCATTTATGGAAAGCTTCCAAAGCTTCGGCGTCGGTGACCGAGGTGTACTGGACCCGACCGATGTCATGCAACCAGGCGTGTTCCGGACCGATCCCCGGATAATCGAGACCTGCGGATATGGAATGGGCGTCGATGATCTGACCGTCGTCGTCCTGCAGCAGGAACGTACGGTTGCCGTGCAGCACACCCGGGACGCCACCGTTCAGGCTCGCGGCGTGCTTGCCGGTCTCGATGCCATAACCAGCCGCTTCAACGCCGATGATATCGACGCTCTTGTCATCCAGGAACGGATGGAACAGGCCCATGGCGTTGGAGCCGCCACCGATGCATGCCACCAGGCTATCCGGCAGCCGGCCTTCCTGGGCTTGCAACTGATCGCGGGTTTCCTTGCCGATCACCGCCTGGAAATCGCGGACCATCGCTGGGTAAGGGTGCGGCCCGGCCACGGTGCCGATCAGATAGAAGGTGCTGTCGACGTTGGTCACCCAGTCGCGCAGTGCCTCGTTCATCGCATCCTTGAGGGTGCCGGTGCCAGCAACCACCGGGATCACTTCGGCGCCGAGCAGTTTCATCCGGAACACGTTGGCCTGCTGGCGCTCGATGTCGGTGGTGCCCATATAGATCACACACTCAAGGCCAAAACGCGCAGCCACGGTGGCAGTGGCCACGCCGTGCATGCCAGCGCCGGTCTCGGCGATGATGCGTTTCTTGCCCATGCGCCGCGCCAGCAGGATCTGGCCGATGCAGTTGTTGATCTTGTGAGCGCCCGTGTGGTTCAGCTCTTCACGCTTGAGGTAGATCTTCGCACCGCCGCAGTACTCGGTCAGGCGCTCGGCGAAATACAGCGGGCTCGGACGACCGACATAATCCCGTTGGAAGTAGGCCAGTTCCTCAATGAACGCAGGATCTTCCTTCGCCACTTCGTATTCACGGGCCAGATCAAGGATCAACGGCATCAGCGTTTCGGCCACGTAGCGGCCGCCGAACGCGCCAAACAGGCCATTGGCATCGGGGCCGCTGCGCAGGTTGAAAGGGGTCGTTGGCTGGGTCATTGGGCGCTCCAGGCGAATGCGTAGAAAAACAGTGAGGGCCACTCTACCCCTGCCATCGCGTCCTGAAAACCGATAAGATCGCTGCAACCTGTCAGGAAAACTCACAGATACCATGAGCCACGACCTCCCGCCGCTAAACGCCTTGCGTGCCTTCGAGGCCACCGCCCGCCTGAACAGCGTAAGCCAGGCGGCGGAGCAGCTGCACGTCACCCACGGTGCCGTCAGCCGGCAATTGAAAGTGCTCGAAGAGCACTTGGGTGTCAGCCTGTTCATCAAGGATGGCCGTGGCCTGAAACTCACAGATGCAGGTTTGCGTCTGCGTGACGCCAGTGCCGACGCATTCGAACGCCTGCGCACGGTTTGCGCGGAGCTGACGCAAAGCACTGCGGACGCGCCGTTCGTGCTGGGCTGCTCGGGCAGCCTGCTGGCGCGCTGGTTCATACCCCGCCTGGGCAGGCTCAACGCTGATCTGCCCGACTTGCGCCTGCATCTGTCTGCCGGCGAAGGCGACCTGGACCCGAGGCGACCTGGACTGGACGCCCTGCTGGTATTCGCCGAACCGCCCTGGCCAGCCGACATGCAAGTGTATGAACTGGCCAGCGAGCGAATCGGCCCGGTGATCAGCCCGCGCTACGCCGGATTCGCCCAACTGCGGGACGCACCGGCCAGCAGACTGTTGGGCGAGCCGCTATTGCATACCACCTCCCGCCCACAGGCCTGGCCAACCTGGGCACGGCAAAATGCCTTGGAACCCCAGTCACTGAGATTCGGGCAAGGTTTTGAGCATCTGTATTATTTACTCGAGGCCGCGGTAGCCGGGCTTGGCGTGGCAATCGCACCGGAACCGCTAGTAGCCGAGGACGTTCGTGCCGGACGCCTGGTCGCGCCGTGGGGCTTCAGTGAAACTCCGGCGCGGCTGGCGTTGTGGCTGCCCAAGCGCGCCGCGGATGGGCGCGCCCGGCAATTGGCACAGTGGCTCAGGCATGAGCTGAGCCCACCCATTCAGTCACCGCGCTTGCACAACAAGTAAGCGGCCAGCAAACCAAGCGCCCCAACCGCGACACCGGCCGTGGTCCAGGGATGTTCTTGAGCATAATCACGGGTGGCGATCCCGGTTTCACGGGTTTTCACCTTGACCTCTTCATACGCATCGCTGAGCAGATGCCGAGAGTGTTTCAGTGCGCTTTCGGCATTGGCCTTGAGCGACTTGAGGGTTTTGCGCGACTCGTCCGAAGCGTCGTCCTTCAGGCTTTCCAAGGACTTGAGCAGACTCTCGATCTCCGCTTCCATGCTTTGCAACGAGGCTTTACGTAACGAAGTGCTGGCCATGGTGGCTCTCTCCTGCAGTGGTTGAGTAGCGTGTGTGGATTGGGACTGCGACCGCTTGCGAAAGTGCAGTAAATCTGAACTTTCGCAGCGAAAACGGCGACACACGTAAGGCGAAAAATCGCTGCTAGGCTGTTAAAGACAACCAAGGAGAACGTCATGAGTGATCATCACACGTACAAAAAGGTCGAACTGGTCGGCTCGTCTCCCACCAGCATTGAAGACGCCATCAACAATGCCCTGGCGGAGGCCAGCAAAAGCCTCAAGCACCTGGAATGGTTCGAGGTCACCGAAACCCGCGGTCACATCGAAAACGGCCGTGCCGCGCACTTCCAGGTGACCATCAAGGTCGGGTTCCGGATCGCCAATAGCTGAGCTGATTTGAACTTGCACGCTGGCGGAGTGCCACAGGGAATGGCCATGCGCTATGGTTGGCGCATCAGGCCTCTCTGATACCTCCCTATTTGATCCGTCCAAGGAGTGCGAGCGATGAAGAAGTTGATGGTGGCCCTGGGTCTGCTGAGCCTTGCGGGTAGCGCGTTTGCGGCCGGCAAGCCCTGCGAAGAGCTGAAAAGCGAAATCGCGGCGAAGCTTGATGCCAAAGGTGTATCGGGTTATTCGCTGGAAGTTGTCGATAAAGGCGCAGCGGCTGACGCAAAAGTCGTCGGCACCTGCGAAGGCGGTTCAAAGGAAATCGTCTACACACGCGGTTGATTGCGCGTTCAAATCAAAGCCGACGCGGTGCGTCGGCTTTTTTGTGGCTGTGATTCAGCCTTTCATGACTTGCGCCAGCAGCTCATAGGAGTGCAGCCGGTCGGTGTGCTCGTACAAATCGCTGGTAAAAATCAGCTCGTCGGCCTGGGTTTGCTCGATCAGCACCTCCAGCCTGGCACGGATTTTCTGCGGCCCACCGATCATCGCCAAGCCAAGGAAGTCACCGACCGCTTCTTTCTCATGGGGCAGCCACAGGCCATTCATGGTTTCCACTGGCGGGCGCTGTACCAGACTTTGGCCGCGCATCAACGCGAGGATGCGCTGGTATACCGAAGTCGCCAAGTAATCCGCCTGCTCATCGGTATCCGCTGCCACCAGCGGTACGCCGAGCATGACGTAAGGTTTGTCCAGCACCGCAGACGGTTTGAAATGATTGCGATAGACGCGAATCGCTTCATGCATGAAACGCGGTGCGAAATGCGAGGCGAAGGCGTAGGGCAAGCCGCGCTCTCCGGCCAGCTGCGCACTGAACAGGCTCGAACCCAGCAGCCACACCGGCACGTTGGTCCCCGTGCCCGGCATGGCAATGATGCGCTGGTCCGGGGTTCGCGGGCCGAGGTAACGCATCAGTTCAGCCACATCGTCAGGGAAATCATCGGCACTGCCGGAGCGTTCACGGCGCAGGGCCCGGGCGGTCATCTGGTCGGAGCCGGGTGCGCGGCCCAGCCCGAGATCGATCCGGCCCGGAAACAGGCTCTCCAACGTGCCGAACTGCTCGGCGATGACCAGAGGCGCATGATTCGGCAGCATCACCCCGCCGGAGCCGACACGAATGGTCGATGTGCCGCCCGCCAGATAGCCCAGCAACACCGCCGTCGCGGAGCTGGCGATGCCGTCCATATTGTGGTGCTCAGCCACCCAGAAGCGGGTATAGCCGCATTTTTCCACGTGTTGCGCCAGGTCCAGGGAGTTGCGCAAGGACTGGGCGGCGTTGCCATCGGCACGCACGGGAACAAGGTCGAGGGTTGAAAATTTGACTTCGGACAGCTGTTTCATGGGCTGGCATCTCCAACGGCGTACCAGCTTTCCTGTGGGCGAAAGCCTGCCGTTTCTGTAGGTGTGTCCTATGAATGTGGGCATATACCCGAGATTCAATAGTAGCGGAGAAATTTCCTACTAAATTAGTCGACTAATCGACCAGGTGAACTTTATCAGCCGGTCTATCCTCACAACCCTGGCACTGAGAAATAACCAGGCGCGAACCCTCGCGCCGGATCATGAGGAGGCACACATGGCTATCGTCAAGAAAGCATCGGCTCACTGGGAAGGTGACCTGAAGACCGGAATCGGCTCCATCTCCACGGAAACCGGCGTGTTGCGCGAGGCGCCCTATGGTTTCAAGGCCCGTTTTGAAGGCGGCAAAGGCACCAACCCCGAAGAATTGATCGGCGCGGCCCATGCGGGCTGTTTTTCCATGGCGTTTTCGATGATTCTCGGCGATGCCGGGCTCAAGGCCGACAGCATCGACACCAACGCCGAAGTGACGCTGGACCAGGTTGATGGCGGCTTTGCGATTACCGCGGTGAAACTGATCCTCAAGGCCAAGATTCCGGGCGCCACCCAAGCGCAATTCGAGGAATTGAGCAACAAAGCCAAGGAGGGTTGCCCGGTTTCCAAGGTGCTCAATGCCAAGATCACCCTGGAGGCCTCGCTGGTAAATTGATGAACTGAAAAGATCGCAGCCTCTCCACAGGCTGCGGTCTTTTTGATGGGTGATCTATTTGCCCGAAGGCAATTGTGATCGAATGCAGGTCTGCAGTTTCAGCGCACAGGCAGTGCGCGCTGTATTGAGGGATTCCAGCATGAAACGATTCGCCCTGGCAGTCATCGGTTGCGC
Source organism: Pseudomonas sp. R3-56 (assembly GCF_051132075.1). NCBI lineage: Bacteria > Pseudomonadati > Pseudomonadota > Gammaproteobacteria > Pseudomonadales > Pseudomonadaceae > Pseudomonas > Pseudomonas sp. R3-56. The sequence goes on from NZ_CP071657.1 coordinate 6,021,649, forward strand.
ATTGGCCACATCGGCCCTCGCGGCGCCCAAGCCCTGCGAAGAACTCAAGAACGAGATCGAAGCCAAGATCCAGGCCCAAGGCGTGGCCTCCTACACGCTTGAAATCGTCACCAATGAAGAAGCCCATGACCAGAACATGGTGGTGGGCTCCTGCGAGAACGGCACCAAAAAAATCATCTACCAGAAGAACGACCGCTAGGCAGCGCTACATCAGGCAATTGGCCTGCCGATCCTCGGCGACGATTTCACGCTTGGCGTTATAGAGCCTGGCGCTTGGGGAGTAAGCCAGGTTGCGAGCCTCCAGGCGATAACGCTGGCCAGCCTCGAAATGGTCGTAGCGTACGATGAGGTAGCACAGCCGTTCTTTCGGCTCGCTCATCATGCCCAGCCCACCGCCAGCGCCGAACACCTCGAAGTCGAAGCGCACCTTCAATTCATGGCTACCCGGCGAGACCTGGAAAAATCGCCCGTCCCGCAGTCGCTGGCCGTCCAGGCTTTCAGCCATCAGCAACTTGCCGCCCGGCATTGGCGTGGCGAAATCGACCCAGGCCATGTTCGGGTCCATTTCAGGCAATGGGCTCGTTGCACATCCGCTCAACGTGGCGAGAGCCAACAACAGCGTAGGTAGGCGCATGATCGGTTTCCTCAAGTCAGGCGCCGAGCATAGCGCCGATCAGCTTTGCTGGCAGCCCGCCGGCGTGCCTTGGCCCACCACCTTTCGTTGCTCGTCATAAAGCTTGGCCCACGGACGGAAGCCGATACTGCCGGCCTGCAGCTGGTAGCGCCGGCCCGCATTGAAATCCTTGAATTTTACGTTCAACCGGCAATCACGCCACAACGGTTCGGCATCCGGGCCGATGTTGCCCGGTTCCACGGCAAATTGATAACGCACCGTCAGCTCATGGCTGCCGGGCTGCACTTCGAAATAACGACGGTCGATGGAGGCTTTGTCATCGACTTCCAGCGCTTGCAAAGCCGTGTCCCGATGATTTCCCAGGTCGATCCACGCTTGAGAGGGATCGGGATCAGGCAAACCGGCACAACCGGTCAGCAGCGACAGGCCACAAGTCAGCATCAACACGCGCATAGCGAAGCTCCGGGCAGGCGAGATAGTCTTGAGGCAGACTTCCCAGGGTGATTCCAAATTGATCAGGCAGCGTTCACGCCATCGGTTACTCGACCGTGTTTTCAGGATTTTGTTTCCAGCCCTCGTGCTTTTGTTACTCAACGGTTGTTCCAGCCTCGGTTACTACAGCCAGCTCGCCAGTGGGCAGATACGACTGCTGCAAGCTCGAGAGCCGATCGAGCGGGTCATCGCCGACCCCGCCCGTGATCCAAAATTGCGCGCGCATCTGGCCCAGGCGCGCGAAGCCCGGACGTTCGCCAGCGCCCACCTGCACCTGCCCGACAACCAAAGCTATCGCCTGTACGCGGACATTGGCCGCCCATTCGTTGTCTGGAATGTCTTCGCCACCGCGGAATTTTCCCTGGCCCCGCAAACCCACTGCTTCCCCATTGCCGGTTGTGTGGCGTATCGCGGCTACTACAGCCACAGTGCCGCCCGAGGCGAGGCAGCGATGCAGCGCTTGCGCGGCATGGATGTCTCGATTGGTGGCGTAGAGGCTTATTCGACACTGGGCTGGTTCAATGACCCGATCCTCAGTTCGATGCTGCATTGGGGCGACGAGCGCTTGGCGACGCTGATCTTTCATGAACTGGCGCACCAGCGCTTCTACGTGAAGGACGACACCGAATTCAATGAATCCTTTGCCACCTTCGTCGAGCAGGAAGGCACCCGCCAATGGCGCGCCCAACGCGGACTGACACCGGACAACGGCAACAAGGTGCACCAACGCGAGCAGTTCATCCAACTGATCCTCGACACCCGCCAGCGGCTCGAAACCCTTTACGCCCTCCCCCTGCCGGCCGTACAGATGCGCCAGCGCAAGGCCGCGGAATTCGAACGCCTGCGTGCCGACTACGAGCACATGCGCGACACCCAATGGGCCGGCGACAAGCGCTACGACGCCTGGGTCTACGCACCACTGAACAACGCCCGATTGTTGCCCTTCGGCCTGTATGACCAGTGGGTGCCGGCGTTTGCGACGTTGTTCAGGCGTGAGGGCGAAGATTGGGTCAGGTTTTATGTCGCCGTGGAAAAGCTCGGGCAGTTGGCGGTGGATGAACGCAAAGCAGCCTTAAAGGCACTCAGTGCAAGCAACCACCTACCATCCCAATGAACCACCTGCCCAGACCTGACGCAGTTGCGCCGCCTTGAGGCTGCGCTGTTCGGGATCGAAAGCCAGCATCGTACGTAACACCGACCAGCAACGCTTGGGTGGGCTGTGCGGTCATGTAGGATCAAGGAGATCGCCCCCCAAATTACGCTTCAGGTAGGGTTCATAGCCAACATGCTCCAATGCTTGGCGTACCACCCATCAGCCTTTAATAACGAGAGATGGCTACCAAATTCGATTATTTGACCATTCTCCATAACGAGGATATTTTCCGCTTTTCTGGCCTCTTCTAAATCGTGAGTTATTATTATTCGTGTAGCGGCACAGAGATCACTATAAATAGCCGTTGAGAGTATTTTTTTAGTTGCTTGATCAAGCGAAGAGGTTGGCTCATCTAAAATTATGACACTTGGATATCTGGCGACGGCACGAGCGAATGAAATCCTTTGCTTCTCGCCTCCAGAGAGGTTATTGCTAAAACCAAACTCAAGCAATCCCTGATCACCATATATTCCGCTTATTTCCAGTATGCGCTTTATCTCTAATCGGCCAAAAGACGCACTCCCAAATACGTTATCCTTAACAGGTCTATCAAACAAAAATGGCTCCTGAGGAACATAACCGACATTTTTTCTGAAATTTATTACTGAGTTACCACAAAGTTCTTGCTCATCAATTTTTATGAGGCCACCGCTAACTTCTATCAAACCCAGTATTGCTTTGACTAACGTTGTCTTCCCGGCTCCCGAGTTACCTACCACCGCCAGACTGCTTCCACTTTTAATATAAAAACTTATATTTTTTAGAAGCATTTCTCCGTCTAAAGATTTTACAGAAACCTTGTCGAGCGTAATCGCTGGTGGTGCTAATCCCTTAATTTTCTCTGGAACGTCAGGCAAAAAGCACGGCAGCCGTAGAAGTTGCGAATTTTCCGCTATAGTTACCGATGTCCTTTTAATAGCGCTCAACACCATTCCTACATAGCTAATAGGAAAAACGAACTGAAGCACATATGCGTTTATTTGAACGAAGTCCCCTATCGAAATAGCCCCCCCTGATAGATCCCTTGCGGACAGCAAGGTAATTGCTGTGAGACCAATACCCAGCGCTATAACTTGCAACGAACTTACAATTTGGGAAAAATTGACGACTCCTATCGCTGATCTTGTAGACGCCAAAAGAGCCTCCTCAATGCGCTCAAACTCTGCCTTCTCTTCTGCATGGGCGATAATTATAGGTTTATTTTTTAAAGCATCCAATATCTTCCAATAAGCTGACTGTGCCGACATATTTGACATTTTTTGCTTTTCGCCAACACCTTTGTAACTAAAAAAAGAAATCACTATAAATGTCACAACAGTAACTGCCAATAGCACTGAATAAATGGCAGAAACAAACTGAAACAGCAAGGAGATTGAGAATACAAGCCTTACCAGCAAAGGGATAATCTGCCACACTAAACCATCTACAAACATAGGAAGGGCTACGTTGGTTTGACTTAATTTCGTCGCAAAAATACCACTTGGAGTATCTTTAACTTTCAAGTCCAAATTAAAAACTGAATTGAGACAAAGTCTTTTAGTAGCCTCGAATTTGAGCTTCTCTACTACAATTGTTGCTAGAGCGCCTCTAAGACGGAGCAGCAATTCAGCGCTCAACCAAGTAATCCCATAAGCAGCACCTAACCAAGCGACGTCAGCAACTGCTTTTTCCGTGCTTGATGAATCAATTAGCATCTTCAGTACTGCTGGCGCAGCGACTGACAGAGCTACTGTTATCAAGTCCAACATACACGCTGAAAAAAATAGCAGTTTAACGTTAAAACTAGAACGCAGGAGGATATCCCAGCAAATTTTGACCGCGCTTGAAAAGTCCTTATTAAGCATTTTTACTTTCCAATTAAAACTATCTTTGCCAATTCTTTAGGTAATTCCTTCCTATCAAAAACGACACCGTTGCTACCTTCAACCCAAGCGTGGGAAATAAAAGGGTGCGTTTGAACTCCGACAACAAACCTACATTTAATGTTATGACGAAATGCAATCCGAGCCACAGCATAGGAAAACTCCAAGCATTTAACTTTCCGCCACAAAAAAAACACAGCTAGATTCACATTACTCGCAATCTTAATAAGTTCGCATTCATTTTCGACCATAGCGCTAGAAGAAAACCCTCGTAAATCCTCAAGCATTTGGTGTAGCTTTCCTTTATCAGAGTTTTTTTTTGCGAATAACAAGAGCCTTGTGGCTTTTATGAAATATTTTAAGTTAAAGTTTGACAAACCAACCCTTCTCCCACCTAACGCCCAATCACATTCAAAAGCACCTTTTGAATTTATTTCATCTTGGAAAATCTGCTTAGGGCAGGTTTCTTTAAGAGAAATCAAGCCATGTGAAATTAAGTCGTTAACCGCCCTTAGGTCTTCCTGTGAAAGCTTCGACGAACGCGTGCCAAGCACTGACAAGAGAAACTTGCTTTGCCCATCATCAAAGAAAACAAAATCATTAAATACTTCGCTAAGCGCTATAATCTTCTGGTTATAAGTAACCGCTTTTACTCCAGAGCTCCACTGTATAAATCCGCCCTTCTCAAGTTCAAAATTCATCAACATGATCCTTCCAATGAGCGATGTAAATATTTGCAGTAAATAGATTAATAAGTGCACCCGGACACTTCACGACTCCAGCAGCCACTTCATCTATTAAGCGACTGACATTATCTACATTTACCATGCCAGCGCGAACTAAATAGCCTTCACTGACAAGATTTTTAATTTCTGATTTGTAAAGCGAAAAACAGCGTTGCGTAAGCCCGGCGACGCCGCCCTTCCGCCTATACCAAAACTCATCAGAATTATATCTATCAGCGGCGCGTTTACGAATGCTATACCTATCTATCCGTCCTTTTAGAAGCTGAACCGAAGGCGTCGCCAAACCTATACTTAAGATATCTGGTGCTAGAAATGGATAGACATAGTGGCCTGCGTAACCTGCCATCGGCGATGACTGCATTTCATACCTATTTATCGCAGCGTTCAGATGTCTTTCTCTCACGCTAACCTCGCTGCATCGAGGCATGCCTGCAATACTCATCTCAAATTTATGATCAAAAAAACTACCGCCTAGGACTTCGGCGCTGCTATTAATTTTCGCAAAACAGTAACTGGGATCCCTTAGCTTTAATTTCATCTCTTTAAATTCATTATAGGCCTCCGCAAATATAGATATCATCGGAGCTCGCAAATAACTCGAAATACTGTGCGCATTTCGAAATGCTCCTAACAAGTTACCTTTTTTCAATAGCTCAACTGGCAGTCCTTTCTGAGGAGACGCAGAAAAAATAGAATCTCCCCCTGCTCCATTAAACAGCGCGGTGTTTTTGCCGGAAAGCAAATCAGATGAAAAGTCTATATAACCAATATTTACAAGCCCAGGATGCGGAAAACTAGGTCTTATATTTGAGCAAGTAGTGACTTGAAAAGGCTTCAACTCTTCTGCATTTAATATAGTTAGATGACAACTATATTTGGCGGCTAATTTTTTCACCCGTTGCAAGTCATCTACCTGCCCGCTACCTGAGTCGGTTAAGTGAATTAGACTTAAATTTTCAGCGCGCGTTATGCCCAACAGCGAGTGCAGCAGAATGCTAGACTCAAGTCCGCCCGAGTACTCCAACATAACGTTTTGAACACCAGACACTTTGCCTATTAACTTTTCCTCTAAGGCATCTAGAAACTCTGGACCTGCAACCTCAATCTCTTGTCCTACATCTATATGCATACTTGAATATTCTAATGTACTCCCTGGAGGCAAGAAAAATATACCTTCAAATGGGGTAGAAACTCTTGGCGTTGCACCACAAGAAATATAATCAACGAAGTAATCAATACTTGGAGTTATCTTACCTAATGCAGTAACAAGAAGATCCATGCTGGAGGAGACAAGAAAATCGCCGTCCAACTCCTTGCATACAAATACTTGATAGTCACAAAAAATGCTGACTTGTAGCTTGCTCGCACAAGAAACTAATACGTCGCGACCTTTAATTCCCAGCGTACAACTTACTTCGCGCTGCGCATTACAGCTTAATTGGAACTCGTCGTTTTGATCAGGCGGCACGGATAGAAATTCAAGAGAGCCTCGACTTGAAGCTCTTAAAATAAAATTCATAGTACTCTAATCCTTGAGAAGAGGAAGCAGCCCTCCGACAGCGACTGCTTCTAGACTGCTACAGCGTATTAGCTATTCATTGAGTATCTCGACCAATTAGGCATTTCCAAGTCCACGAAACCTGGTGCTCCTTGAATATTTTTGGACGCGGAGAGTTTAATGAGGTTTTTGAACATATTCAGTTACTCCTTATGAGACGTCTATTAGAGCCAGCGGCAGCTGGCTCATACGAAGAGTGCCCAATTCAGAGAAATAAAAAAGTAGGACGTTTCGCTAATTAGCTCATTTTTGAAAAAATCAGAATAAGCTGTAAGCTTTTTTTCAAACAACTGTTGGATTAAAAGCCAGTGCCGTAGGGAGGATTACGGTGACGATAAAATTTCAATAAGCTATATCGGGCCGATTTTCAAAGTCGACAAGGTACATGTCACCTGGGCACGCGTGAGGGCGCTGAGTACCTTGCCGGTCAACACAAAAGACGTCTACGGAAGCGTATCGGAACCCCCTGAGCAACTGGCGCAACACCTGGCCCGCTGGCAGGCACATCCGGAAAACCGCGTGGCTGAACAACTGGCCACGGCGCCTGCGGCCAGCACCGATATCGAGCTGATCCATGGCGCTCATGGGTACGTCATCGGTAAGCCGTATACGCTGGATATTGATGCGATCATTTGACAAAAAAGTCCTTGGCGAAAGCGACAGGAACTACCCGCCGTGGTTAACATACGACCCGCCGATTGCCTCATGAAATCGAAGCTGATCAGACGCCTTGGCGTAGCCTTGGTCAGCGAGCCATCACCCACAGGGAAGGGGCGCAATGGAAGGCTTCATATCGCTTGAAACCACAGCTGTCGAACGCTCCGCGCGCATGAGCCCGCGGCATGTCTGATGCGCTCTGGGCCGCCCGCTTGGGCGACGCGCTGGACCACACCTCAATGATGGCCGACATACTTGGCGGCGTACTGGAGGTGGCGGCGAACATTGCGATCACCGCCCTGGCGACCGCCGCGGTGGTCGCGGCCACGGGCATTACCGTTGTTACCGGCGGGCTGGGTTGCTTCGTGCTCGGCCTGGTGGTGGGCACCGTGGTTGGCCTGACGATGAGCAAGACCGGAGCCGACAAGGGCCTGAGCAATATATGCGAGGGCATCGGCAACGCCCTTTTCCCGCCCACGGTGCAGGCCAACATCCTCACCGGCTCCGACGATACCTTCACTAACAACATTCGCGCGGCCCGTGCGGCCGGGGCAATCGAGTCTCACGTTGCCGCCACCGGTACGGAGCTCGAAGCCCCTGAGCCTGAAGAAGAGTCCAGCTACCTGGACATGGCGGGGGAATTCTTTTCGCAGATGTGGCGCCCCACGGTCGCCACGCCCGCGCCGGGCGCGGTGCCCAAGCCGGAAGACCTGGTGCTGTGTACCAAGCACCCGCCAATGCCACCGCAGTTCATGGCCGAGGGCTCGGACAAGGTCACCATCAACGGCCAGCCCGCCGTGCGCAGCGGCGACCGTAGTACTTGCGATGCCAAGGTCGTGTCGTCCGGGCTGATTTCGCCCAACGTCACCATTGGTGGTGGCTCGGTGGCGGTGCGCGAGATCCGCAGCGGCAAGACGCCGGGCGTGGGGCTGGCGGTCACGGCATTGCTGATGCTCAAGGGCGGCAAGGGCAAGTTTTTCAGCAAGTTGCCCTGCATGCTGGTGGGCGGCGCGGTGTCCATGGCCGCTAGCAGCGCGGCCAATGCCGCGGCTAACGCCGCCATGGGCTCGTCGAACCCGGTGCATGCTGCCACGGGGGCCAAGGTGCTGGGCGGCGATGCAGAACTGGACTTCGTGTTGCCTGGCATCCTGCCGATTGACTGGCAGCGTTTCTACAACAGCCGTGACGAACGCCGCGACGGATTGTTCGGCGCCGGCTGGAGCGTTTCCTACGAGGTTCAGGTCGACATCCTGCCCCACCCCGACGGCGGCGAGACCCTGCTGTATACCGACGAACAGGCCCGCCCCATCGACATGGGCTCGATCCCGTTGGGCGGCGCGGTGTTCAGCCCCGGCGAAGGCCTCGCGGTGCGGCGCAATGTAAGCGGACAACTGCTGATCGAAAGCGACGACGGCTTGTACCGTTTGTTCGAACCGACGCCTGGAAGCTCATCGCGGCTGCGCTTGAGCCAGTTGGGTGACCGCAACGACAATCGCATCCATCTCGACTATGACGAAGCTGGCCGCCTGGTGCGGCTGCGCGATACGTTTGATTTGCTCCAGGTCGAGCTGACTCGCGAAAACGAACGCGTCAGTCGGATCGAACGCCTCTACCCCGACCAGCAGCGCGAAGTGCTGGTCAGCTACGCCTACGATGCGGCGGGCAACCTCACCGCAGTGCGCGACGCTGGCGGCCAGGTGCAGCGGCGGTTCAGCTACGACGCCGGGCAGCGGATGGTCGAACATCAACTGCCTGCCGGCCTGCGCTGCTTCTACGAATGGGCCTTGATCGAAAACCAGGAGTGGCGCGTGGTCCGCCACTGGACTGACGAAGGCGACGCCTACCAGTTCGACTACGACCTCACGGCCGGCATAACGCGTATCACCGACAGCCTGCAACGCATCAGCATCCGGCATTGGAACAGCCAGCACCAGATCACCCGGTTCGCCGACAATCTCGGCCAGACCTGGTTGTTCGAGTGGAACGACGAACGCCAGTTGCTCAGCGCCACCGACCCGCAAGGCGGCCAGTACCATTTCAGTTACGACGAGGCCGGCAACCTGATCGGCGAAACCGACCCACTGGGACGCAGCGAGTCTACCCTCTGGCTCGAGCATTGGGCGCTGCCACTGGTGGAAACCGATGCCGCCGGCAACAGCTGGAAATACCGCTACGATCAGCGCGGCAACTGTGTCGCCGAAACCGACCCGCTGGGCCATGTCACCCGCTACCGTTACGACACCCACGGCCAGGTGGTGGAAATCATCGACGCCACCGGCAAGAGCAAGAAGCTGCGCTGGAACCCGTTCGGGCAACTGGTGGAACACATCGACTGCTCGGGCTACCCGACGCGTTTCAGTTATGACCCGCGCGGCTATCTGCAGACCCTCACCGACGCCCTCGGCGAGCGCACCCGATTCAGTTACGACGCCCAAGGGCGCCTGCTCGGCAGCCAATTGCCGGATGGTCGCACCGAGCACTACCAGCGCGACAGCGCCGGTCAGCTCACCGGCCACACCGACCCGGCCGGGCACACCACGCATTACCAGCACAACCGCCGCGGCCAGGTGCGCCAACGCATCGACGCCCAGGGCCGGCAGGTGCAGTTTGCCTACGACAGCTTCGGCCGGCTGCAAGCGCTGATCAACGAGAACGGCGAAAGCTATCGGTTCGCCTGGGATGCCGGGGATCGGCTGGTCGAACAGCAGGACCTGGATGGCAGCGCCAAGCGCTACGCTTATGACCGGCTGGATAACGTTGCGCAGGTGACGGCTGTTCCGGCGGCTGATGGCAGCGGCCTGGCGCAGGCTCCCGAAACATCACCGGCGCCCGTCGTCCATCGTCTGGAGCGCGACGCCGCGGGCCGGTTGATCGTCAAAGTCACCGACGATGGCCGCACCGAATATACCTATGATCCGCTGGACCAGCTCACCGCCGTTACCTTCACTGACCTGCAAGGCGCCGCGCAGTCCCTGAGTTTCGCCTACGATGCCCTCGGCCAGCTGCTCGCCGAAAACAGCGCCGCCGGCAGCCTCCGGCACCACTACGATGAACTGGGCAACCTGATCCAGAGCCAACTGCCCGATGGCCGCTGGGTCAATCGGCTGTACTACGGCAGCGGTCACCTGCACCAGATCAACCTCGACGGCCAGGTCATCAGCGATTTCGAACGCGATCGCCTGCATCGCGAGGTGCTGCGCACTCAAGGGCAAATCAGCACCCGCAGCGAATACGACCGCAGCGGCCGCCTGCGCGCCCGTCAACGTCGCCACAGCAGTCAGCCCGCGCTGCTGCCGGCGGCGGTGCAGAAACACTTTGAATACGACCCCGCCGACAACCTGATCGGCAAGCTCGACCAGCAACCCGCCACTCAGCAGCGCCAGTTGCTGCACTACGACGCCACCGGTCGCATCATCGCCAGCCAGGACAGCCTGCACGGCCAGCGCGAGACCTTTGCCTACGACGCCGCCGCCAACCTGCTGGACGGCCCGGCGCCCGGCGCCGGACTGGTGGTGCACAACAAGCTGCTGACCTATCAGGACAAGCGCTACCGCTACGACGCTTTCGGCCGGCTGATCGAGAAACGCAGCGCCACCCGCGGCCTGCAACGCTTCGCCTACGATGCCGAAAGCCGTTTGATCGAAGTGCGCAACGACAACGGCAGCGTAGTCAGGATGACTTACGACCCGCTGGGCCGGCGCATCGAAAAAGCCGAGCACGACAGCCACGGCTACCCGCTGGGCGAAACCCGCTTCACCTGGGACGGGCTGCGCCTGCTGCAGGAACATCGCCACCAGCAAACCAGCCTCTATCTTTACGAAGACGACGGCTACGAGCCGCTGGCCCGCGTCGACGGCAGCGGCCCGCTGCAAAAGATCCGCTACTACCACAACGACCTCAACGGCTTGCCGGAACAACTTACCGAAGCCGATGGGCACTCCGTCTGGCAGGCCACGTATCGGGTGTGGGGCAACACGCTTGAGGAGGTTCGCGAACCGTATTACATCGAGGAGCAGAACCTGCGGTTCCAGGGGCAGTACCTGGACCGGGAAACCGGGCTGCATTTCAATACGTTCAGGTTTTATGATCCGGATATAGGGCGGTTTACCACGCCGGATCCGATCGGGTGGCTGGGAGGATTGAACCTCTACCAATATGCACCAAACCCCCTGACCTGGATCGATCCATGGGGATGGGCTTGCCGAAGCGCAGTCAGTGGCAATAAAGGCCGAACCAAGGCGATCAACGATCTCAAGCGCAACAAGTTCAAGATCGTCGCGGAGGAGGTCACCATGAAGGTCAACGGTAAACGTATTCGCGCCGACTTTGTCGCCAGAGACCAACGTGGAAAACTGCACGTATTTGAAGTCAAGCACGGCACCGGGAAACTGACCCCCAACCAGACCGATTCAAAAGTCTTTGACATGACCAAGCCGGCCAACACTACGCAACATCTGGGTGGGGGCACGATCAAACCGTCCGCCGGCACGAAGGGATCGTTCAAGGTTGATACCAAAGGCAAGCCTGGCGTACCGCTAGGCGGCAAAGGCGCACAGCACAATGCCACCTTCAATGTTTTAATTTACAAGTGATTACCATGAGCCAAGAAATTCGCAAAAATGTGGAAGTGGAGTTACTGGCGACGCTGAAAAATACAACGTCACCACACCTGGATCTGAAGGCCAGCAAAAATAAAATTGGTCTGTTCAAAGCCAAGGAAAAGCTTGGGGAAATCTACATTCAGCACCTGACCAAAGCCGATGGTTATTACGCTGGGTTGGAGATCCATGCATGCGAGGCTTTCAGCTTCTGCAAAGAGCAATCGCCGCCCTACCAGAGTCGGTTGTTGAACGCGTCATTTTTGTCGAAGAGTTCCTTGTCGGAAGAGACGAAACAATTCGGTGACGAACTGGGAGGCATCATCAGAACCCCGTCTCCCCAGACCCTCAGCGCAACCGTCAATAAAATAAGCGAACGGCTCGAAAAGTTTTACCTGTCAAAGGCTGAGCACTGCATTCTCGGCATGCCTGCATTGATTGATGATGTATTGGCCGAGCCTGACAACTACGCATTCCCGTTCCTGACGATTCTCTTTGCAGCGCAAAAAAACGGTCTGGGTCTGGATTCAGATGTGCTCAAGAAAGCTCTGGCGACCAAATCAATATTCGGAAACAAGCAGTTCGATTTGGCGCTTGCGAACAAACTGCTGGGCTAGGGCTAAAGCTTCCTGACCATGGGGTTTGTTTCAGACGTAAAAAAGGCATATCGACTTCATCGGTATGCCTTTTTGTTGCCGCTTGCTTTCCTCGACCGAGTAGTCGGCGCAATTATGGGTTAACGCTGTCCTTCAGGAATTTGCCTGGCTTGAACGCAACCGTGTTGCTGGCCTTGATTTTCACCGGCTCGCCGGTTTGTGGGTTCTTGCCGGTGCGGGCGCCGCGGTGGCGTTGCAGGAAGGTGCCGAAGCCGACCAGAGTAACGCTGTCCTTGCGATGCAGGGCGCTGGTGATTTCTTCGAGAACAGCGTTGAGGACGCGGTTGGCTTGTTCTTTGGTGAGGTCCGCTTTTTCCGCAATGGCGGCGGCGAGTTCTGGTTTACGCATGAATGAAGCCCCTTTGACGATTTTTTTGTTGTTATGTCCGTGCTGTTCTCTTCGGAACAACCCCTAAGGCGCCGCAGGCTCTACTCTGCGGCAGACCGGAGTGAGGATGGCACGGGGCCGCAACCGGCGCCAGTGTCCGGCGGGCGTTTGTGGCCGGAAAAGCAGGGCATATGCGACAGAGCGACCGGTATTTACGCCAGCAGTGCCGGAAGCTGCTTGTTCAGCGCCAGTTTCTCCATCACCGCCGTACCGGTCAGGGCGTAGCCCAACAGATTGCCGTGGGCGTCGCGGCACAGGGCCTTGATATCGGCGCCCTGCCCCTCGACGCTCCACGCGCCTTCGCTGCCCCGTGGTGGCGGCGAAACCACCAGCGGGCAGACCGGGGTTTTCACAGTGATCGGCATGGCGCCGTAGCTGACGGCGGTCGGGTTGCCAGCCAGGGTCTGGGCCAGGGCGCGGGCGCAGCTCATCAGCGGCATGACGTAGAGCAGGTTCAAGCCATCGACTTCGGCACAATCGCCCAAGGCATAGATATTGGCGTGGGAGGTTTTCAGCTGACGATCAACCACCACGCCGCGATTGACCACCAGCCCGGCGGCAGCCGCCAGGTCGATGCGCGGGCGCAGGCCGATGGCCGAGACCACCAGATCGCAGGGAATCACCTGGCCATCCGACAAATGCGCCTCCAATCCGTCGGCCACACGTTGCAGACGGTTGAGCACCGGCCCCAAGTGGAAATGTGCGCCAAGGCTTTCCAGCCCGGCCTGGACCGCTGCGGCAGCGGCCGGATGCAGCAGCGTCGGCATGACTTGCTCGCAGGGGGCCACCAGTTCCACTTCGTAGCCGCCGAGGACCAGGTCGTTGGCGAATTCGCAGCCGATCAGGCCGGCACCGAGCAGCAGCACCCGGCGCTTGCCAGCGGCGGCGGCCCGAAAACGTGCGTAGTCTTCGAGATCGTTGATCGGGAAGATCAGGTCCGCCGCATCGCCCTGCACCGGCACGCGCACGGTTTCAGCGCCCCAGGCCAGGACCAGGTCGCGATAACTTACCGCTTCTTCGCCGATCCACAGGCGTTTGTGGCCCGGGTCGATGCCGCTGATGCGCGTGTGGGTGCGCACTTCGGCCTTCAACTGCTCGGCCATGGCGCCCGGCTCGGACATGCTCAAGCCATCGGCGTCCTTGTTCTTGCCGAACCCCGTGGAGAGCATCGGCTTGGAGTAGGAGCGGCCGTCGTCCGCGGTAATCAGCAGCAACGGGGTTTCGCTGTCGAGCTTGCGAAATTCCCGGGCCAGGTTATAGCCAGCCAGGCCGGTACCGACGATGACGACAGGTGCGCTCATGTTGCTCTCCGTTTGATCAAACGATCAGTTGATTTCGATCATTTCGAAATCCATTTTGCCGACGCCGCAGTCCGGGCACAGCCAGTCTGCCGGCACATCTTCCCAGCGGGTGCCGGGCGCGATGCCATCGTCGGGCCAGCCGTCAGCTTCGTTGTAGATCAGGCCACAGACGATACATTGCCACTTTTTCATTCCGATACTTCCTCAAGATGTCAGGCCTTGGCCGGTATTTTCCAGCTCAGGGCCGTTTTGTACTAATCGGTCGCGACAGATGCAAGCGGGATCGGCGCAGCGGCGTCCTGGCTCGGCCAAAATCGCCGACCGGCATGGTAAGCTCGCGACCTCATTCGCTGCCATTCAAGACCCTTGTGCCGCCTACAAATTCGATATTTCCTACACTTCGATGGCTTCCCCAGCACCTGCTGTCGCCCCGCCCCGATGCCTGCGTGCTCGACTGGTTGTTCGACCAGGGCTCCCTGACCCGGCGCCTTACAGGCCTGTCGGATGACCACTTCAGCGTGACACCGCTGCTGGAAGGCTGGCAGCCGTTGCGCGCCGACGAGTGTGCCGCGCTGGACCTGGCCGAGGGCAGCGAAGGCTGGGTGCGCGAGGTCTACCTGCGCGGTCATGGCCAGCCTTGGGTGTTCGCCCGCAGCGTGGCGGCGCGCAGCGCGTTGCAGGGTGACGGTTTGCAGATGGACGCACTGGGCAGCCGCTCCCTGGGCGAGCTGCTGTTTTGCGACCAGGCATTCCAGCGCCGGGCGATCGAGGTGTGCCACTACCCGAGCGAATGGTTGCCGCCCGAGGTTCGCGCCAACGCGTTGTGGGGCCGTCGCTCGCGTTTCGATCGCGGTGCGTTGAGCGTGCTGGTGGCGGAGATTTTCCTGCCGCCGCTGTGGACCGTCGCTCGCGCCTATTCGGAGAATTGCTGATGTACGTGCAACTGCTCAAATCCTTGAACCGCCTCAATCCGCGGGCCTGGGACTTCGTGCAACTGACCCGCATGGACAAGCCCATCGGCATCTACCTGTTGCTGTGGCCGACATTGTGGGCGCTGTGGATTGCCGGCGAAGGCTCGCCGTCCCTGGCCAATATCGTGATTTTTGTGCTGGGCGTAGTGCTGACCCGTGCCGGCGGTTGCGTGATCAACGACTGGGCCGACCGCAAGGTCGACGGCCACGTCAAACGCACCGAGCAGCGCCCGCTGGTGAGCGGCAAGATCAGCTCGAAGGAAGCCCTGGTGTTCTTCGCGGTCTTGATGAGCGTGAGTTTCCTGCTGGTGCTGTGCACCAATGCGCCGACGATTCTGTTGTCCTTGGGCGGGCTGGCGCTGGCGTTCAGTTACCCGTTCATGAAGCGCTACACCTATTACCCGCAAGTGGTGCTGGGCGCGGCGTTTTCCTGGGGCATGCCGATGGCTTTCACCGCCGAAACCGGCCATCTGCCGGCCGCCGCATGGCTGCTGTACATTGCCAACCTGCTGTGGACGGTGGGCTACGACACTTACTACGCGATGACCGACCGGGACGACGACCTGAAGATTGGCGTGAAATCCACGGCGATCCTGTTTGGCGATGCTGATCGGGTGATCATCCTGACGCTGCAAGGCCTGGCCTTGGGCTGCCTGCTGCTGGCCGGGGCTCAGTTCAAGCTGGGGGGCTGGTTCCACCTGGGCCTCGTGGCCGCCGCCGCGTGCTTTGCCTGGGAGTTCTGGTACACCCGCGGCAAGGACCGGATGCGCTGTTTCAAGGCGTTCCTGCACAACCACTGGGCCGGGTTGGCGATTTTTGTCGGGATTGTGCTGGACTATGCCCTACGGTGACATCCGGGCCGGTGGGAGCGAGCCTGCTCGCGAAAGCGGTGAGCCAGTCAGCGACTTGACGACTGTACAGACGCCTTCGCGAGCAGGCTCGCTCCCACATGGATCAGCTGTTACTTGGCCTTGGCGACTTTCCAGGCACCGTCCATTTTGCCGTCTCCGGTCATATCACCGGTCTGCTTGTCCATCACGAAGGTGTACAGCGGCATGCCCTGATAGGCCCACTGCATCGAGCCGTCATCACGCTTGATCACGGTCCAGTCACCCATGGATTTGTCACCCGCCTCGGCCATCAGCGGTGGCCAATTCGCCGCGCATTTGTCATTGCACGCGGACTTGCCGGCCGAGTCTTTGGCAAAGGTGTAAAGGGTCATACCCTTGTGGTCAGTAAACATGCCGTCCTTCTCCATCGCAGGATCGGCAGCCATCGCAAATCCAGGCAGAGTCAGGGCGGCAGACAGCAGCAGGGTTTTAAAAGAAATAGTCATTTGCGTCATGGAAACCTTCCTTTGCAGTTGTCAGGATTCGGACCCAAAAGCCTAGCCCAAGATCGCCTCCGCTGCCGTCCGGGGAAATAACTGTCACACGACTGCAATAATTCCGTTATCTAATGCGGCGCAAGACAGTTAAATGACAAGAGGATTACCCCATGGTTGGCAGGAGCATTCTGATCGTCGACGACGAGGCGCCCATCCGCGAGATGATCGCCGTTGCGTTGGAGATGGCCGGCTATGACTGCATGGAAGCAGAAAACTCTCAACAGGCCCACGCCATCATCGTCGATCGCAAGCCCGACCTGATCCTGCTCGACTGGATGCTGCCAGGCACCTCCGGCATCGAGCTGGCCCGGCGTCTCAAGCGCGATGAGCTGACGGGTGACATCCCGATCATCATGCTCACCGCCAAGGGCGAAGAAGACAACAAGATCCAGGGCCTGGAAGTCGGTGCCGACGATTACATCACCAAGCCGTTTTCCCCTCGGGAGCTGGTGGCGCGCCTCAAGGCCGTGCTGCGTCGTGCCGGGCCGACCGATGGCGAAGCGCCGATCGAAGTTGGCGGCCTGCTGCTGGACCCGATCAGCCACCGCGTGACCATCGACGGCAAGCCCGCCGAGATGGGCCCGACCGAATATCGCCTGTTGCAGTTCTTCATGACTCACCAGGAGCGCGCCTACACCCGTGGGCAACTGCTGGATCAGGTCTGGGGCGGCAACGTGTATGTCGAGGAGCGCACCGTGGATGTGCACATCCGGCGCTTGCGCAAAGCCCTCGGCGACGCCTATGAGAATCTGGTACAAACCGTGCGCGGCACCGGTTATCGTTTTTCGACAAAGGCCTGACCCGAGCCCTTACCGCCCGACAAGCTGACAAGGACGCGCGCTCAAGTGAATCAAAACTGGCATGGCACCCTGATCCGCCACATGTTGTTGCTGGTGACCGGTTGCCTGTTGATCGGCCTGATCACCGGCTACTACGGCTGGAGCCTGGCCGCGGGCCTGGCGCTTTACCTGGCCTGGACCCTCAAGCAATTGCTGCGCCTGCACGAGTGGCTGCGCCTGCACCAGCCCGACGAGGCCCCGCCCGACGGCTACGGCTTGTGGGGCGAGGTGTTCGACAGCATCTACCACCTGCAACGGCGCGACCAGCGCGTTCGCGGCCGCCTGCAGGCGGTGATCGACCGCGTCCAGGAATCCACCGCGGCGCTGAAAGACGCGGTGATCATGCTCGACAGCGACGGCAACCTCGAATGGTGGAACCGCGCAGCAGAAACCCTGCTGGGCCTCAAGACGCCACAGGACAGCGGCCAGCCAGTGACCAACCTGGTGCGCCATCCGCGCTTCAAGGAATATTTCGAGCAAGACAATTACGCCGAACCGCTGGAAATCCCGTCGCCCACCAATGATCGGCTGCGCATCCAGCTGTACATCACCCGCTATGGCAACAACGAGCACCTGATGCTGGTGCGCGACGTGACGCGTATTCATCAACTGGAACAGATGCGCAAGGATTTCATCGCCAACGTATCCCATGAACTGCGTACGCCATTGACGGTGATCTGCGGTTACCTGGAGACCCTGCTCGACAATGTCGAAGAGGTGAACCCGCGCTGGACCCGTGCCTTGCAGCAGATGCAGCAGCAGGGCGGACGCATGCAGACACTGCTCAACGATCTGCTGTTGCTGGCGAAGCTGGAAGCCACCGACTATCCCTCGGACAACCAGCCGGTGCCCATCGAGGACCTGTTGCAAGTCATTGCCGAAGATGCGCAGGAGTTGTCCGGCCCCAAGCAGCAGTCCATCACGCTTGAAGCCGACCCGACCGTCCAACTCAAGGGCAGCGAGGCGGAACTGCGCAGCGCGTTTTCCAACCTGGTGTTCAACGCGGTCAAATACACACCCGAACAAGGGCGGATCCATGTGCGCTGGTGGGGCGATGAACAAGGCGCGCACCTGAGCGTGCGCGATTCCGGCATCGGCATCGACAGCAAGCACCTGCCGCGCCTGACCGAACGATTCTACCGGGTCGACTCCAGTCGCAACTCCAACACCGGCGGAACCGGGCTCGGTCTGGCAATCGTCAAGCACGTGCTGCTGCGCCATCGTGGACGAATGGAAATCAGCAGCGTGCCCGGCCATGGCAGTACGTTTACCTGCCATTTCACCCCGGCGCAGGTGGTCCGCGGACGGCACTCCAGCCACGACGAATGACGCCGGCGGGCGTTCCCCACTAGGCAATCGCCCGGTCAGCCGCTACATTGGCTGACTTGTGCCTGCCTTTTCAGGCGCCGATTTCCCATCATACGAACATACGGAACCTGCAAAACTCCATCATGGACCCTTCCCCTGGCTTGTCCCTCGCTACACTCTTCGCCGAATTCGGCATGATTCTTTTTGCTCTGATCCTGGTCTTGCTCAACGGTTTTTTCGTTGCGGCCGAATTTGCCATGGTCAAGCTGCGCTCGACCCGGGTCGAGGCCATTGCCGAACAGAACGGCTGGCGCGGGCACATCCTGCGCACCGTCCACAGCCAGCTCGACGCTTATCTGTCGGCCTGCCAGCTGGGTATCACCCTCGCCTCACTGGGGCTGGGATGGGTCGGCGAGCCGGCGTTCGCGCACATTCTCGAGCCGCTACTGGGCGCGGTCGGCGTCCAGTCGCCGGAAGTGATCAAGGGTGTGTCATTCTTCACCGCGTTCTTCATCATTTCCTACCTGCACATCGTGGTCGGCGAGCTGGCGCCCAAATCCTGGGCGATCCGCAAACCGGAACTGCTGTCGCTGTGGACGGCCGTGCCGCTGTACCTGTTCTACTGGGCCATGTACCCGGCGATCTACCTGCTCAATGCCAGCGCCAATGCGATCCTGCGTATCGCCGGCCAGGGTGAGCCCGGCCCGCATCATGAACACCATTACAGCCGCGAGGAGTTGAAGCTGATCCTGCACTCCAGCCGTGGCCAGGACCCGAGCGACCAAGGCATGCGCGTGCTGGCCTCCGCCGTGGAAATGGGCGAGCTGGAGGTGGTGGACTGGGCCAACTCCCGGGAAGACCTGGTAACGCTGGAATTCAATGCCCCGCTCAAGGAAATCCTGGCGATGTTCCGTCGCCACAAGTTCAGCCGGTATCCGGTGTACGACAGCGAGCGCCAGGAATTCGTCGGCCTGCTGCACATCAAGGACCTGCTGCTGGAACTGGCGGCCCTGGACCACATCCCCGAATCGTTCAACCTGGCGGAACTGACCCGCCCGCTGGAGCGAGTATCGAGGCACATGCCGTTGTCGCAGCTGCTGGAGCAGTTCCGCAAGGGCGGGTCGCACTTTGCCGTGGTCGAGGAAGCCGACGGCAATATCATCGGCTACCTGACCATGGAAGACGTTCTGGAAGTGCTGGTGGGCGATATCCAGGACGAACACCGCAAGGCCGAGCGTGGCATCCTCGCCTATCAGCCGGGCAAGCTACTGGTGCGCGGCGACACCCCGCTGTTCAAGGTGGAACGCCTGCTGGGCATCGACCTGGACCACATCGAAGCGGAAACCCTGGCAGGGTTGGTCTACGAAACCCTGAAACGGGTGCCGGAAGAGGAAGAAGTGCTGGAAGTCGAAGGCCTGCGGATCATCATCAAGAAGATGAAAGGGCCGAAGATCATCCTGGCGAAGGTGTTGATGCTCGATTGAGTGTCGATCTGCCCGCAAGTTGAAGGCATAACCACTGTGGCGAGGGAGCTTGCTCCCGCTGGGTCGCGAAGCGACCCCAAAAGCGACGACTGCTTCGCAGCCGAGCGGGAGCAAGCTCCCTCGCCACGAAAAGCCTTCTTGTCATCTCCCGTGCTATTGCTTGCCCAACGCAAAGTTGGGCAAGTCACCCACCGGCTGGTTGAACTGATAGGGAATCGACACCAACCCCAGCCCAGTGTTGCGCTGTACCACGAAGTGCAGGTGCGGGCCGGAGCTGTTACCGGTGTTGCCTGATAGCGCCAGCGGCGTGCCCACCACGACCCGTTGCCCCTCCTGGACGCTCACCGAGCCCTTCTGCAGGTGCAGGTAGACTCCCATGGTCCCGTCATCGTGCAACACGCGCACAAAGTTGCCGGCAGGATCGGTGCCGCGCCCGGTCTGCTCGTTCTCGGTCTTGACCACGACCCCGCCACGCGCCGCGATGATAGGCGTGCCTTCGGGCATCGCGATGTCCATGGCGTAGCGGTTCTTCGGGCCGTAATGGCTGTATTGGCCGTTGGCGCCCTGGCTCAACCGGAACGGCCCGCCACGCCAGGGCAACGGATAGCGATAAGCTTGCGCCGTGCCTGCGGGGTCGCCCAGGGAGTATTCGAACCTTGGGGTATAAGCCAGTGGCCTGCCGGGCCGGGTGGCCGTCAGTAGCGCCAGGCGCAGATTGCTGCGCGCCGGCAGCACGCGGCGGATCGGCCGGCTCGGCGCTCCGCTCACGTTGCGCAACCCGGCGAAGCTCAGCTCGATTTCCACCGGCGCGTAGAGGTCGTTGCGCACGTACACCGCGTCCGCGCCCTTCTGCTTCCTGATGTCGAGAAACACCTGGCGCTCCAGGCGCTCGACCATGCGATCACGAAATACGAACACCTGGGAGCCTTTGCTGGGGCGGTCACTGTAGGAGACCACGCCATTGGCGTCGGTGGATTTGTAGATGGTCATGGCCAAGGCCGGGGTGGCGGCCAGGACAAGACCACAGGCGAACAGCAACGGCACGAGCATGGGCAAGAATTCTGTCGAAATGAAGGCCTGCAAAGCAGCCTAGCAGCTGGGATGGACCAGCGTAGTCGACGGATGTTTCAAAATTGGATCGGCGGTCGGGTTGAAGCTGATGGCCTCATCGTCGGATCGCCGCCCGGAGCAAGCTCGCTCCCACAGTGATTTGTGCAGGCCACACAAATCTGTGCCCTACAAAAAACCTGTGGGAGCGAGCCTGCTCGCGAAAGCGGACTGAGGGGCGCCGCCAGATCAGGCGCCCGGTACGAAGTGCTTCTGCGCCGTGCCGCGGGCGATCAGGCGGGAGATGTAGTCGAGTTTCTGCGGGTCTTTGTCGACGAAGCGGAAAGTCAGTTGCAGCCATTCGCTGTCAGGGGTTTGCTCATGGGCGACGATGGCGTGCAGGTAGCCGTTCAGACGAGCGGTTTCGGCGTTGTCGCCCTGCTCCATGTCCAGCACCGAGCTCTCCAGCACTTGCGGCAGGATGTCGGTGCGCTTGACCACCAGCAACGCTTCCTTGAGGCTCAAGGCCTTGATCACGCATTGCTGGGTGCCGCTGGACAGGCGCAACTGGCCTTGGCCGCGATTGGCAGTGGGTGCGGACGCGGCAGGTGCCTTGACGGGCGGGCTGTTGAGCAAGCCACGTGCCGCCGGAGCGGCAGCCGCAGCGGGTGCAGGCGCGGCAGCGGGCTTGGCAAACGGGTTCGCCGCTGGCGCAGCCGCGGCAACCGGAGCGGCCTTGCCGCCGGTCAGGGCACTGAGCGAATCATTGCCGAACGCCGAATTCATCTTGGTCGGGGCGCTGTTCATCAACGTGTCGAGCTTGCCGACCTTGTTCAAGGCCTGCTTGACCTTGGTCAGCAACTGTTCGTTGGTGAAGGGTTTGCTGACGTAGCCGGAAACGCCGGCCTGGATCGCCTGGACCACGTTCTCCTTGTCGCCACGGCTGGTCACCATCACAAAAGGCATGCCTTTGAGATTGTCCTGCTGGCGGCACCAGGTCAGCAATTCCAGGCCGGACATTTCTGGCATTTCCCAGTCGCACAGCACCAGGTCGAACGCTTCACGGGCCAGCAGGGCCTGGGCTTTCTTGCCGTTCACCGCGTCTTCGATGCGGATGCCTGGGAAGTAGTTGCGCAGGCACTTCTTCACCAAGTCACGAATGAACGAAGCATCGTCCACGACCAACACACTGACCTTACTCATCCAGATACACCTCTAAAAAATCCCGGCAAGCATACCGCCTTACTGATGGCACATCGCCAAAAACCTTCAGTCACGCCGGGACTTTTCGTTCGCGGGTGCTGCTTTTGATTAAAAAAACCGCAAAAAAAAGCCCGACCAGAAGGCCGGGCGCTTTTCTTGGCAATCTTACTTATCGTCAGTTTGACCGGGAACATTAGCGGTTTCGGACGGGGTGCCCTCAACTTCTTCCTTCATCCGCTTGAGCCCCATGTGCCGGACATCGGTGCCACGTACGAGGTAGATCACCAGTTCCGAGATGTTGCGTGCATGATCGCCGATACGCTCCAACGAACGCAGCACCCAGATGATGCTCAACACCCGGGAAATCGAACGCGGGTCTTCCATCATGTAGGTCGCCAGCTCGCGCAGGGCGGTCTTGTACTCGCGATCAATGATCTTGTCGTACTGGGCCACCGACAGCGCCAGGTCGGCGTCGAAACGGGCGAAGGCGTCCAGTGCATCGCGGACCATGTTGCGCACCTGGTCACCGATGTGGCGAACCTCGACGTAGCCGCGCGGCGCTTCGCCTTCTTCGCACAACTGGATGGCACGACGAGCGATCTTGGTGGCTTCGTCGCCGATCCGCTCAAGGTCGATCACCGACTTGGAGATACTGATGATCAGGCGCAGGTCGGAAGCCGCCGGCTGACGACGGGCCAGGATGCGCAGGCATTCTTCGTCGATGTTGCGTTCCATCTGGTTGATCTGGTCATCAATCTCGCGCACTTGCTGGGCCAGGCCGGAGTCAGCCTCGATCAGCGCGGTCACCGCGTCGTTGACCTGCTTTTCCACCAGCCCGCCCATGGCCAGCAGGTGGCTGCGCACCTCTTCCAGCTCGGCGTTGAACTGCGCGGAAATGTGGTGAGTAAGGCCTTCCTTCGAAATCATGGTTTTGCTCCGCAAAAGCTGTGAGCTGCAAGCTTCAAGCTGCAAGCTGATATATGTCGTTACTCAAACCGCCTTTACTTGCCGCTTGTAGCTTGAAGCTTGCGGCTTTACGGCTAGCCGTAGCGACCCGTGATGTAGTCCTCGGTCTGCTTCATGGCCGGATTGGTAAACAGGGTATCGGTGTCGCCAAACTCCACCAGCTTGCCCATGTACATGAACGCGGTGTAGTCGGACACCCGCGCCGCCTGCTGCATGTTGTGGGTCACGATGACGATGGTGAACTTGGACTTGAGCTCGTAGATCAGTTCCTCGACTTTCAGCGTCGAGATCGGGTCGAGTGCCGAGCAAGGTTCGTCGAGCAGCAGCACTTCCGGCTCCACGGCGATGGTGCGGGCGATCACCAGACGCTGCTGCTGCCCACCGGACAGGCCCAGCGCCGATTCGTGCAGGCGGTCCTTGACCTCATCCCACAGCGCCGCGCCCTTGAGTGCCCACTCCACGGCTTCATCGAGTACGCGCTTCTTGTTGATGCCCTGGATCCGCAGGCCGTAGACGACGTTCTCGTAGATGGTCTTGGGGAACGGGTTGGGCTTCTGGAACACCATGCCCACGCGACGACGCAGTTCGGCAACGTCTTCGCCCTTGCGGTAGATGTTGTTGCCGTAGAGGTTGATTTCGCCTTCGACGCGGCAGCCGTCCACCAGATCGTTCATGCGGTTGAAGGTGCGCAGCAAGGTCGACTTGCCGCAGCCCGACGGACCGATGAACGCGGTGACGCGCTGTTTCGGGATGTTCAGGCTGACATCGTACAGCGCCTGTTTCTGACCGTAGAACAGGTTCAGGCCGGGCACTTCGATGGCGACGGTTTCCTGAGCCAGGTTCAGGCTCTGCTTGTCGCGGCCCAGGGCCGACATGTTGATGCCGTGTGTAGGTGCGTCGTGTTGCATGGGAGGCTCCCTGTGCTAACAAATTCGGTTCGGAACGCCTGTGTGGCGGCCCCATGAAATTCCAATGTAGGAGCGAGCCTGCTCGCGAAGGGGGCCTTGAGGCCGCCAAAAGCTTCGCGAGCAGGCTCGCTCCCACAGACCCTCAACTATCCAGTGCCTTGTACTTCTCTCGCAGGTGGTTACGGATCCACACCGCCGACAGGTTCAGGGTCGCGATCACCAGCACCAGCAGCAACGCCGTGGCGTAGACCAATGGCCGGGCTGCTTCGACGTTCGGGCTCTGGAAGCCGACGTCATAGATGTGGAAGCCCAGGTGCATGATTTTCTGGTCCAGGTGTAGGTACGGGTAGTTGCCATCCAGCGGCAGCGATGGCGCCAGTTTCACCACGCCCACCAGCATCAGCGGCGCTACCTCGCCGGCGGCACGGGCCACGGCGAGGATCATGCCGGTCATCATCGCCGGGCTCGCCATCGGCAGGACTATTTTCCACAGCGTCTCGGCCTTGGTTGCACCGAGTGCCAGGGAACCTTCACGCACGGTCCGCGGAATCCGCGCCAGGCCTTCCTCGGTGGCCACGATCACCACCGGTACGGCCAGCAGCGCCAGCGTCAAGGAAGCCCAGAGCAGGCCCGGCGTGCCGAAGGTCGGTGCCGGCAAAGCCTCGGGGAAGAATAGCCGGTCAACCGAGCCGCCCAGCACATAGACGAAAAAACCCAGCCCGAACACGCCGTAGACGATGGCCGGAACGCCTGCAAGGTTGTTCACCGCGATGCGGATCAGGCGGGTCATCGGCCCCTGGCGTGCGTATTCACGCAGGTAGACCGCTGCCAGCACGCCGAACGGCGTGACGATCATCGCCATGATCAAGGTCATCATCACGGTGCCGAAAATCGCCGGGAAGATCCCGCCTTCAGTGTTGGCTTCACGCGGGTCGTCGCTGAGGAACTCCCAGACCTTGCTGAAGTAGAAACCCATCTTGGTGAACGTGCCCATGCCGTTTGGCTGGTAGGCGTGCACCACCTTGCCGATCTCGATCTCCACTTCCTTGCCGTTGGCATCGCGGGCCGTCAGGCTGTCGCGGTTGAACTGCGCATGCAGGTCGGTCAGGCGGGCTTCGATGTCCTTGTAGCGGGCGTTCAGTTCGGCGCGTTCGCTTTCCAGGTCAGCCTGGGCGGCGGCGTCGAGCTTGCCGTCCAGCTCCAGCTTGCGACCGTGCAGGCGGATGCGCTCGAGGCCGGCGTTGATCGCGCCGATGTCGACTTTTTCCAGGGTCTTGAGTTCGTCGGCCAACTGGTTGACCCGCTCGATACGCGCCTGCAACTGCGGCCAGGCGGCTTCGCCCTCGGCGATGACCTTGCCTTGTTCCTTGACGTTGACCAGGTAGCCGTAGAAGTTGCCCCACTCACGTCGCTCCAGAGCCATCAGCTCCGGCGGGGTCGTCTGGTTGCTCAGCCAGTCGCCGACGATCCAGGTGAAATCGGTGCCGTTGAGATCCCGGTTACCGACCTTGACCAGTTCGCGGGTCATGAACTCCGGGCCTTCGTCCGGCACCGGCAGGCCAGCGCTTTTCAGGCGCTCGCGAGGCACTTCTTCTTTTTGTACGACTTCGCCGACCACCAGGTGCGCCGGCATGCCCGGTACGTTGTAGCTGGCGTGGATCAGGTCGGCCGGCCAGAAGTGGCCCAGGCCGCGCACGGCAATCACCGCCAACAGGCCAATGGTCATGATGACCGCGATGGACACCGCGCCACCGCTGATCCAGACGCCCGGGGCGCCGCTCTTGAACCATCCTTTCAGGGAGTTCTGTTTCACAGACTTCTACCTTTCTTAAAGCGACGAATATTTCTTGCGCAGACGCTGACGGATCAGCTCGGCGAGGGTGTTCATGACGAAGGTGAACAACAGCAGCACCAAGGCCGACAGGAACAGCACGCGGTAATGGCTGCCGCCGACTTCCGACTCGGGCATCTCCACCGCGACGTTGGCCGCCAGGGTGCGCAGGCCTTCGAACAGGTTCATTTCCATGACTGGGGTGTTGCCGGTGGCCATCAGCACGATCATCGTCTCGCCCACCGCCCGGCCCATGCCGATCATCAGCGCCGAGAAGATGCCCGGGCTGGCGGTGAGGATGACCACGCGGGTCATGGTCTGCCATGGGGTAGCGCCCAGGGCCAGCGAGCCCAGGGTCAGGCCGCGAGGCACACTGAACACGGCGTCTTCGGCAATCGAGTAAATGTTCGGGATGACCGCGAAGCCCATCGCCAGGCCGACCACCAGGGCGTTGCGCTGGTCGTAGGTGATGCCCAGGTCATGGGAGATCCACATGCGCATGTCGCCGCCGAAGAACCAGGCTTCCATGTACGGGCTCATGTACAGCGAGAGCCAGCCGACGAACAGGATCACCGGGATCAGCAAGGCACTTTCCCAGCCGTCCGGCACGCGCAGGCGAATGGATTCCGGCAGGCGGCTGAAAGCGAAACCGGCGACCAGGATGCCGATCGGCAGCAACATCAGCAGGCTGAAGATGCCCGGCAGATGCCCTTCGACGTACGGCGCCAGGAACAGACCGGCGAAGAAACCGAGGATCACCGTCGGCATCGCCTCCATCAGCTCGATCACCGGCTTGACCTTGCGGCGCATGCCCGGGGCCATGAAGTAGGCGGTGTAGATCGCTGCGGCAACCGCCAGCGGCGCGGCCAGAAGCATCGCGTAGAACGCCGCTTTCAGGGTGCCGAAGGTCAGCGGCGACAGGCTCAGCTTGGGTTCGAAGTCGGTGTTGGCGGCAGTCGATTGCCAGACGTACTTGGGCTCATCGTAGTTTTCGTACCAGACCTTGCTCCACAAGGCGCTCCACGAGACTTCCGGGTGTGGGTTCTCCAGGACCAGCGGTTGCAGCTTGCCGCCCTGCTCCACGATCAGGCGGTTGGCCCGTGGCGACATGCCGAACAGGCCTTGGCCATCGACTACCTGATCAACCAGCAAGGTGCGGTGGGCAGTACTGTGGAACACGCCGAGCTTGCCGGCGGCGTCGAGCGCAACGAAACCCTTGCGACGCTCTTCGGCACTGATCTCGACGATGGGCGCGCTGCCCATCTGGAAGGTACGAATCTGTTTGAAACGCAGCTCGCCGTCCGGATCGCGAGCCATGAACCACTGGGCCAGGCCGCCCTTGGAATCACCGATGATCAGCGATATGCCACCGACCAACTGGGCAACGGCGGTGACCTGGGCGTCAGCGTTCTCGAGCAGCTTGTAGCGACCGTTGAGGCTCTTGTCCCGCAGGCTGAACACATCGGCCTGGGCGCGCCCGTTGACCACATACAGCCACTGCTGGCGCGGGTCGACGAAAATGTTTTTTACCGGCTCGGTCATCTGCGGCAGATCGATACGCGTCTGCTCGCTGGTGATTTCACCGGTCATCATGTTTTCTTCGCTGGTGAGCGACAACACATAGAGCTGCGCGCCGCTGGAGCCAGCCAGCAGCAACGTCGAATCGGTAGCGTTGAGGCTGACATGCTCCAGGGCCGCGCCCTGCTCGTTCAACGCGATCGGCGCTTCACCGTAAGGGTATTCGATGGCCGGAGAGATGGTTTTCTTGCCGTCGGGGTAGCTGACTTTATAAGTGTGGCGGAACACCAGGGCCTGGCCATTGGACAAGCCGATCGCCACCAGCGGGCTGCCGGGCTGATCTTCACCGATGGACGTCACAGTGGCGCCGGCCGGGATCGGCAGGTCGACACGCCGCAGTTCGGCACCGCTGTCGAGGTTGTAGAACAGCGCCACGCCCTTGTCGGAAACCCGCATCGCCACCTGGTTCTGTTCTTCGATGGCGATCATCAGCGGCTTGCCGGCGTCTTGCATCCAGGCAGGGGTAATCGAGTCCTTGGCGGTCAGGTCCGCGCCCTGGAACAGCGGCAGTACCACGTAGGCCAGGAAGAAAAAAATCAAAGTAATGGCGGCGAGGACGGCGAGGCCGCCAACCAGCACGTACCAACGGGTGAGGCGATCCTTGAGCGCGCGGATGCGGCGCTTGCGTTGCAGCTCAGGCGTATTGAAGTCAATGCGCTTGGGAGGGGAAGTCGTAGTCATTGTGGAGTTGGCCAGATCATTCATGCGCACACCCTAGCGATCCTGTATGACAGAAAGATGACAGTGAAGTGACGCAACAAATCCGCCGCCGGTGGGAACCGGCAGCGGATGGAAATTTGGTCTGTGGCAGCGAGCAAGCTCGCTCCCACAGGGGCCTGGGCTCAGGCGTTACTGCTTGGCGACGTTGCCGCCTTCCTGCAGACCCAGGTCAGCCAGTGCCTTGGCGGCGACTTTGGCTGGAACCGGGATGTAGCCGTCCTTGACCACGACTTCCTGGCCCTGCTTGGACAGGATCAGCTTGACGAACTCGGCTTCCAGCGGGGCCAGAGGCTTGTTCGGTGCCTTGTTGACGTAGACGTAGAGGAAACGCGACAGCGGATACTTGCCGTTCAGGGCGTTTTCTTCGGTGTCCTCGACGAACTCGCCGCCTTCCTTCTTGGCCAGGGCAACGGTTTTCACGCTGGCGGTCTTGTAGCCGATACCCGAGTAGCCGATGCCGTTAAGCGAGCTGCTGATCGACTGCACAACCGAAGCCGAACCTGGTTGTTCGTTGACGTTTGGCTTGTAGTCGCCTTTGCACAGGGCTTCTTCCTTGAAGTAGCCGTAGGTGCCGGACACCGAGTTGCGGCCAAACAGCTGGACTGGCTTGTTGGCCAGGTCGCCGGTCACGCCCAGGTCGCCCCAGGTCTTGACGTCAGCCTTGGCGCCGCACAGGCGAGTCGAGGAGAAGATCGCATCGACCTGAGCCATGGTCAGGTGCTTGATCGGGTTGTCCTTGTGCACGAATACCGCCAAGGCATCCACGGCAACCGGGATAGCGGTTGGCTTGTAGCCGTACTTGGTTTCGAAGGCCTGCAGCTCGTTGTCCTTCATCTTGCGGCTCATCGGGCCGAGGTTGGCGGTGCCTTCGGTGAGTGCGGGCGGCGCGGTGGAAGAACCGGCGGCCTGGATCTGGATGTTGACGTTCGGGTATTCCTTCTTGTAGTTCTCTGCCCACAAGGTCATCAGGTTAGCCAGGGTATCGGAGCCGACGCTGGACAGGTTGCCCGACACACCAGTGGTCTTGGTGTAGCTCGGGATCGCAGGGTCAACAGCGGCAACCGCGTTGGCAGTCGCGACGCCAGCAGCGACAAACGTCATTGCCGCCATCAAACGCTTCAGTTTCATGCCTTACTCCTAGCAGATAGGGTGTGTTAAGTCGGCCAAGTATCGATAAGCCGTATGAACACTCTATGGCTGAAATATGACAATTGGATGAAAGGCCAGCATCAGCTTTTGCAGGATGATTCATGGTGCGCCCATCGCGAGCAAGCTCGCTCCCACAGAGGATATGCGATAAACACCGAACCCTGTGGGAGCGAGCTTGCTCGCGATGAGGCCAGTACAGGCAGTGAAAGACCAGGGCCTAGCGGCCCTTCTTCCAGAGGTACCCACCGATCACCATCCCGATCCCGCAGATGATCGCCACGTAGTACGCCGGCCCCATCGGGCTCTCTTTCAACAGCAGGGTCACGATCATCGGGGTCAGCCCGCCGAAGATCGCGTAGGCCAGGTTGTAGGAGAACGACAGTCCGCTGAAGCGCACCACGGCCGGGAAGGCATTGACCATGACGTAGGGCACCGCGCCGATGGTACCCACCAGCAATCCGCTCAAGGCGTAGAGCGGGAACAACCACTCGGGGTGCTCGAACAGGCTGTGGTAGAAGGTCCAGAAGGTGACCAGCAGCAAGCCACTACCAAAGACGAACACCCGGCCGGCGCCGAAGCGGTCAGCCAGCACACCCGCGCCGATACAGCCGAAACTGAGGAATACGATCGCCAGGCTATTGGCCTGCAACGCGGTGGTCGGGCTGAAGTGATACACGGTCTGCAGCACGGTGGGTGTCATCAGGATCACCACGATGACGCCCGCCGACAGCAGCCAGGTCAGCAGCATCGAAATGGCGATGGCGCCGCGATGATCACGCAGCACCGCGCGCAACGGCACTTCTTCGGCCAGGGCCTTGCGCAATTGCAGCTCGGCGAATACCGGGGTTTCGTGAAGCCAGCGGCGCAGGTACACCGAAAACAGTCCGAACACGCCGCCCAGCAGGAACGGAATCCGCCAGGCGTAATCCGCCACTTCCACCGACGTATAGATGCTGTTGATGGCCGTGGCGACCAGCGAACCCAGCAAAATCCCCGCCGTCAGGCCGCAGGTCAGCGTGCCGCAGGCATAGCCGATGTGGCGCGCCGGCACGTGTTCGGAAACGAATACCCAGGCGCCTGGCACTTCGCCGCCAATCGCGGCGCCCTGGATTACCCGCATCAACAGCAACAGAATCGGCGCCCACATGCCAATCTGCGCGTAAGTAGGCAGCAGACCCATGATCAGGGTTGGCACGGCCATCATGAAGATGCTCAGGGTGAACATCTTCTTGCGTCCCAGCAGGTCGCCGAAGTGGGCCATGATGATCCCGCCCAGCGGCCGGGCCAGATAACCGGCGGCAAAGATGCCGAACGTCTGCATCAGGCGCAGCCACTCGGGCATCTCGGCGGGGAAGAACAATTTGCCGACCACGGTGGCAAAGAATACGAAAATGATGAAATCGTAGAACTCCAGCGCACCGCCCAAGGCAGAAAGCGACAGGGTCTTGTAGTCGTTACGGGTCAGCGGACGGGCGGGTTGTGCGGGTGTCGCCGTGCTCGAAGGCGCAGTGGTCATGGCAAGGGCTTCTCTTATAGTCGATTCTGCGGCCCCGACAACGCTGAATGGGCGCCCGGGCAGGTTCGGCACGATAGCAAATTGTTCGAAAAAGCACATAGAGGCGCGTAATTGACAGTCGAAATCAGAACCGAGTGGTCGTCTCGACGACTATCGCCCGATATACTCGCAACCTTGCAACACTCTGTAAGGGGTTGCTGTGCGAAAACGTCGTTGGTGACGCAGTACGAGATCAGCCGGTTTCGCAGAGTTTCCCTTTGGCACGCCTTGACGAAAAACGTGACGAACGCAGCATGTTCGGGCTGAATCGTTTTTTTAAGGACGGCTACTCACCTGAAGTACAAGACAGCGTTACGGGTCAGAGGCACCCCCGGCATGATAGAGCTCGAACAAGAAGATCCAATCCCGCAGGGCGATCTGGCCCTGCAAATCACCGCGCTTCCCCGAGAGACCAACGGCTTCGGGGATATTTTCGGCGGTTGGCTGGTGTCCCAGATGGACCTGGCCGGCACCGCGATGGCCAGCAAGGTTGCCGGCGGCCGCGTGGCCACCGTGGCGATCGATCGCATGGCGTTCCTGGTGCCGGTGGCAGTGGGTGCGCAATTGTCGTTCTACACCCAGGCCCTGGAAATCGGCCGGAGCTCGATCCAGATGATGGTCGAGGTCTGGAGTGACGACCCATTGTCCAGCGAATGGCGCAAGGTCACCGAAGCGGTGTTCGTGTTCGTCGCCATCGATGGCAGTGGTCGTACCCGCTCGGTTCCACCTCGGGCGCGTTAAACACGGCGGCCGTTTTGCGGTCCATTGCAGTCCATGTTCCTGAACGAGATTTGCAGCATGCCAACGCCTAACGTCGAAGCCGTCAAACTGGATGAACTGAACGGTTGGCGCATCCGCCACGGTCAGGCCGAGTTGCTCGTGGCCCAGCAAGGCGCGCACGTTCTCAGCTATCAGGTGGACGGCCAGCCGCCGCTGATCTGGCTCAACGACCAGGCGACGTTCAAGACCGGCAAGAGCATCCGTGCCGGCGTACCGGTGTGCTGGCCGTGGTTCGGCAACCTGACGCGCAACCCCGACAGCGTCCAGGCCATGCGCGTCAGCAACGAACCGGCCACCGCCCACGGCCTGGTACGGGCAATGGATTGGGAACTCAAGGGCATCGAAGCCGAGGGCGAGAGCCTGAAGATCGAATTCGTGCTGCCCTACCCCGAAAACGGTTTGTCCGGCTGGCCCCATCAGGTCGACCTGACCTTGACCATCGTCATGGACGAGCAACTGCATATCCATCTGACCAGCCATAACCGTGGCAGCGAAACCGTCAGCCTGAGCCAGGCGCTGCACAGCTATTTCGCGGTCAGCGACGTGCGCAACGTGCATGTCGACGGAGTGGATGGCTTGCGCTACGTCGAGACCCTGGATGACTGGAACGTCCATACCCAGGCCGGCGAGCTGCATTTTGCCGGCGAAACCGACCGGATCTATCTCGATACGCCGCCGACGCTGAGCATCGTCGACGCGCATTGGCAGCGACGCATCGAATTGACCGCTACCGGTTCACGCTCGGCGGTGATCTGGAACCCCTGGACCGAACGGGCCAAGGCCTTCAGCGACATGGCCGATGATGGCTGGCAACGCATGCTCTGCATCGAGACGGCCAATGTGATGGATGATGTGGTGACGCTGTTGCCGGATGCCAGCCATACGCTGGGCGTGAGCATTCGCAGCAAACCGCTCTAAACCACACTGACAATTCCCCTGTGGGAGCGAGCAGGCTCGCTCCCACAATGGGTTGATGCCAAACCTACAAATCCGCCTCCTGCACCGCCCGCACCTTCTGCGCCTCCATCGCATACGCCGCGCTCGCCAGGTCATTGTCGACCTTTTCGATCTTCAGCGTGCCGGTGACCCACAGCGGCGTGTAGATATCATCCAGCTTCAGGCCCTTGGGATAACGCACCAGCACCAATTGATTGGGTGGCGGTGGCGGGACGTGGATGCAGGCCCCCGGGTAAGGCACCAGGAAAAACAGCGTGCTGCGGCCCTTGGCGTCGGTTTCCAGCGGCACCGGGTATCCGCCGATGCGGATGTGCTTGTCGTTCATTGATGCCACGGTCTTGGTCGAATACATCACCGCCGGCAAGCCTTTGCTCTGCTTCAGGCCACCCTTTTCGGTGAAGGTGCCGTTGGCTTCGGGGGAGTTGTGATCGATCTCGGGCATAGCCTCGAGGGCCTTCTGGTCCGACTTGGGCATCAGTTCGAGCCAGTCGGTTTCGGGCAGCTCGGCGGCGTGGGCCAGGCCAGTGCCCAGCAGAAGGAAGGTCAGCAGTAGACGGCGCATGAAAGGGCTCGGCATAAGGGAAAATACGACGCCGGGCATTCTAGCCCTCCGCGCGCGCCACGCGCAGAGGACTTTCGCGCTTTGATCAGTTCCTTTTGATCAGGCCGTAGATCACCAGCAGCACCACCGCGCCCACCAGGGCACCGAGGAAACCAGCGCCTTCGCCTGCCTGATAGATACCCAGGGCCTGGCCGCCGTAAGTGGCTGCCAGCGAACCGCCGATACCCAGCAGGATAGTCATGATCCAGCCCATGCTGTCATCGCCAGGCTTCAGGAAACGCGCGAGCAGGCCAACGATCAGGCCGATAAAAATGGTTCCGATGATTCCCATGGTATTCCCCTCTGATTGAGTAGCTATGCCAAAGCCTAGTCAGACTTTGGCACCTTGCCATGAGAGAAGACGGCCGACGAATGGTTCCACCGATGTTTCAGATTATTGCTCGGCGATCAGCGTCTCGACCTTGATGATCTGCTGGGCCAGCGTGGCCCGGTCGGCGCAACGCAGGTTGGCGTGACCAACCTTGCGCCCGACCTTGAACGCCTTGCCGTAGTGATGCAGGTGGCAGTCGGCGATCGCCAGGACCTTCTCGGTGTCCGGCACCTTGCCGATGAAGTTCAGCATCGCGCTTTCGCCGACCTTGGCCGTCGACCCCAGCGGCAGCCCGGCGACCGCCCGCAGGTGGTTTTCGAACTGGCTGCACTCGGCGCCTTCGGTGGTCCAGTGCCCGGAGTTGTGCACGCGCGGGGCGATTTCATTGGCCTTGAGGCCGCCGTCCACTTCAAAGAACTCGAACGCCATGACGCCGACATAATCGAGCTGCTTGAGTACCCGGCTGGAGTAGTCTTCAGCCAGGGCTTGCAGCGGGTGGTCGGTGCTGGCGACGGACAGCTTGAGGATGCCGTTCTTATGGGTGTTGTGCACCAGCGGGTAGAAACGGATTTCACCGTCACGGGCACGCACGGCGATCAGCGAGACTTCGCCGGTGAAAGGCACGAAGCCTTCCAGCAGGCAACCGACGCTGCCCAGCTCGGCGAATGTGCCGGCGACGTCTTCCGGGTTGCGCAGGACCTTCTGGCCCTTGCCGTCGTAACCCAGGGTGCGGGTCTTGAGCACGGCCGGCAGGCCGATGGACGCAACGGCGGCTTCCAGGTCGGCCTGGGACTGAATGTCGGCGAAGGCCGGGGTCGGAATGCCCAGGTCCTTGAACATGTTCTTTTCGAACCAACGATCGCGGGCGATGCGCAAGGCTTCGGCGCTCGGAAAGACCGGGACGAACTGGGACAGGAAGGCAACGGTCTCGGCCGGGACGCTTTCGAACTCGAAGGTCACCAGGTCGACTTCATCGGCCAGCTGGCGCAGATGGTCCTGATCGCCGTAATCGGCACGCAGGTGTTCACCCAGTGCCGCGGCACAGGCGTCCGGCGCCGGATCCAGGAAAGCGAAGTTCATCCCCAACGGCGTACCCGCCAGGGCCAACATGCGACCCAACTGGCCGCCACCGATTACACCGATCTTCATTCGTCAACAACCTCAGGCAATGCGTGGGTCTGGATTGTCCAGGACGCTGTCTGTCTGCTCAGCGCGGAATTTTTTCAGCACGGTATGAAACTGCGGATGCTTGGCGCCCAGGATACTCGCCGACAACAGGGCTGCGTTGATCGCGCCGGCCTTGCCGATGGCCAGGGTGGCAACCGGGATGCCGGCGGGCATCTGCACGATCGACAGCAACGAATCGACGCCCGAGAGCATCGATGACTGTACCGGCACGCCCAGTACCGGCAAGTGCGTCTTGGCCGCGCACATGCCTGGCAGGTGAGCCGCGCCGCCAGCGCCGGCGATGATCACTTCGATGCCACGCGCCTCGGCTTCTTCGGCGTACTGGAACAGCAGGTCCGGGGTGCGGTGGGCGGACACCACTTTCACCTCGTAGGGGATGCCGAGCTTTTCCAGCATATCGGCGGTGTGGCTAAGGGTGGACCAATCGGACTTGGAGCCCATGATCACGCCAACCAGTGCACTCATCGTCGTGCCTCTTCTCTCTGGGCGCCCTGGGGCGCGTCAAAAAACAACAAGCCACGCAGGAAACCGGCGTGGCTTGTTGTACGAATTATGGCCGGGTGGACCGACCGAAGGCCGGGCAGTATACCGAAAATGGCGGATTAAACGCACTTTCGCCGACCATCTGTCGTTTGCGCTAAAGCGGCGGTTTTATTGACTCGAAGGTCAGCTGAATAACAACACAGATCCCTGTGGGAGCGAGCTTGCTCGCGATAGCGTCAGGTCAGTCACCGCAGCTGTGAATGCCAGGGCCTCATCGCGAGCAAGCTCGCTCCCACAGGGGAGATGCGTTGTTTTCAAGATCCGATGGCACCCTGCGCCGCGCCACCCTCCAGCTTGCGCCACAACAACCGCACATTGGCCTTGCGCACCAGGGCGCAGCGGTACAGGCGGATTTCCAGCGGCACGTGCCATTGCGCGCCCCCGCAGATCACCAACTCGCCCCGGGCCAGTTCGTTGCGCACACTCAAGTGCGGCACCCAGGCGATGCCCAGGCCTTCCAGGGCCATGCTTTTCAGGCTGTCAGCCATGGCCGTCTCGTAGACCGTGGTGAAACGCAGGGCGCGCTGGCGCAACAACTGGTTCACCGAACGGCCCAGAAAAGCGCCGGCACTGTAGGCCAGCAGGGGCACGCTGGTCTCGCCCTCCAGGTCGAACAACGGCTTGCGGTCGGCATCGGCCGCGCAGACGGGGAGCATTTCGGTCTGGCCCAGGTGCAACGATGGGAATATCTCCGGGTCCATCTGCATCGCCGAATCCGGGTCGTAGAAGGCCAGCATCAAGTCGCAGCCCCCTTCACGCAGGGCATGCACCGCATCACCGACATTGGTCGCCACCAGCCGCGTGGCGATGTTCATGCCTTCGTTGCGCAACTGGGCGATCCAGCGCGGAAAGAAACCCAGCGCCAGGGAATGTGCCGCCGCTACCTGGATAACTTCGCCCTGCCCGCCCTCCAGGTGGTGCAAGTGCCGCAGCACTTCGCCCAACTGCTCGACCACCGTACGCGCCGTTACCAAGAACAACTGTCCCGCCGCAGTCAGTTCGATCGGCGTGCGGGAGCGGTTGACCAGGGTCAGCCCCAGCGCCGCCTCCAGGCTGCGGATCCGCCGGCTGAACGCTGGTTGCGTCACAAAGCGGCGCTCGGCCGCCTGGGAAAAACTGCGCGTCGCGGCCAAGGCACTGAAGTCCTCTAGCCATTTGCTTTCAAGATTCATCTCCGTCCTCCCGTAGGACGCACCAAAACAGGTCACACGTTCGCCGCATCATCGGCGTCACACGCGCATTATGCCGAATGTGCATAGGCCAGTGCTTAACAGCATTGGCCCTAAATTTTCTGAAAGCCTAGGATTCACAGCGTTCCGGCTCAGACCGGGTCCTTATTGAGATGATTGACATCATGTCCTCCGCTGCATCATTCCGCACAGAAAAAGACCTGCTTGGCGTACTCGAAGTACCGGCGCAAGCGTATTACGGCATCCAGACCCTGCGAGCGATCAACAACTTTCGTCTCTCCGGCGTCCCGATCTCGCATTACCCGAAACTGGTAGTCGGTCTGGCAATGGTCAAGCAAGCCGCCGCTGACGCCAACCGTGAGTTGGGCCAGCTCAGCGAAGCCAAGCACGCCGCCATCAGCGAAGCCTGTGCACGATTGATCCGCGGCGATTTCCACGACGAATTCGTGGTGGACATGATCCAGGGCGGCGCCGGCACGTCGACCAACATGAATGCCAACGAAGTCATCGCCAACATCGCGCTGGAGGCCATGGGTCACCAGAAGGGCGAATACCAGTATCTGCATCCGAACAACGACGTGAACATGGCGCAGTCGACCAACGACGCCTACCCGACTGCGATCCGCCTGGGTCTGCTGCTGGGCCACGACGCGTTGCTGGCCAGCCTCGACAGCCTGATCCAGGCGTTCGCCGCCAAGGGCGAGGAATTCAGCCACGTACTGAAAATGGGCCGTACCCAACTGCAAGACGCCGTGCCGATGACGCTGGGCCAGGAATTCCGCGCTTTCGCCACCACCTTGAGCGAAGACCTGGCGCGCCTGAAAACCCTGGCGCCTGAATTGCTCACCGAAGTGAACCTGGGCGGCACCGCCATCGGTACCGGCATCAACGCCGATCCGCGTTACCAGGCCCTGGCCGTACAACGCCTGGCGACCATCAGCGGCCAACCGCTGGTTCCGGCCGCCGACCTGATCGAAGCGACCTCCGACATGGGCGCCTTCGTGCTGTTCTCCGGCATGCTCAAGCGCACCGCGGTCAAGCTGTCGAAGATCTGCAACGACTTGCGCCTGCTGTCCAGCGGCCCACGCACCGGCATCAACGAAATCAACCTGCCGGCCCGCCAGCCAGGCAGTTCGATCATGCCTGGCAAGGTCAACCCGGTGATCCCTGAAGCGGTGAACCAGGTCGCGTTCCAGATCATCGGCAACGACCTGGCGCTGACCATGGCGGCCGAAGGCGGCCAACTGCAACTGAACGTGATGGAGCCGCTGATCGCCTTCAAGATCTTCGACTCGATCCGCCTGCTGCAACGGGCCATGGACATGCTGCGCGAGCACTGCATCGTCGGCATCACCGCCAACGAAGCGCGCTGCCGCGAACTGGTCGAGCACTCGATCGGCCTGGTCACCGCCCTGAACCCGTACATCGGCTATGAAAACGCCACCCGCATCGCCCGCGTTGCCCTGGAAAGCGGCCGCGGCGTGCTGGAACTGGTGCGCGAGGAAGGCTTGCTCGACGACGCCATGCTCGACGACATCCTGCGCCCGGAAAACATGATTGCCCCGCGTCTGGTCCCACTGAAGGCTTGATCGACGCGACCATTGCTCACCAGGTCGAGGGACTAGACACCTCTCACCTTTTGAGGGCTTGGGGACTCGTTCCCCAGGCCCTTTTTTTTAACCGACAACTGAAAGCGGGAGCAAATTTGTAGGAGCAAGCCTACTCGCGATAAACAGCGACGCGCTGCCGTTGTACCCCGCGTCGCCAGCTATCCAGAGCCGGCTCACTTCCACAAGAACCTGACCGATAGGCCAGGAGATACAAGGGTCCGTTTCGTCGTACGCACCACAACTGTGCAGACGGGCGCCGCACTGATAGGTATAGTGCCGCCCCTCTTCGCATGAGTGGTCGTCGGTAGCGAGACCTCACAACATGCGAAAACCGAACTAATAACAAACCCGCGAAGTGGACCGGGACGAACATCGCCTCAACTGTCGTGCCGCGCGCCGGCCGATGTAACACGATGTTTCCAAATGGCCAGCATTTGCTTAAACAAAAAACAGCGAGGAATACTCATGCTTGAAGTCATCAACGACTTCCTCTCAGGGAAAGTGCTGATCGTGCTCATAGTCGGGCTCGGTGGCTACTTCACGATCCGCTCGCGTTTCGTCCAGTTCCGTCACTTCTTTCATATGTTCTCGGTGTTCCGGGACAGCCTGAAAAGCAGCACTGACCAGCTCAGCTCCTTCCAGGCCCTGATGCTCAGTCTTGCCGGCCGTGTCGGCGCGGGCAACATCGCCGGTGTCGGCATCGCCGTGACCCTCGGCGGGCCCGGTGCGGTGTTCTGGATGTGGGTGACCGCGCTGGTCGGCATGTCCAGCAGCTTCTTCGAGTGCTCCCTCGGCCAGCTCTACAAGCGCTGCGATTCCGAAGGCCAGTTCCGTGGTGGTCCGTCCTACTACATCCAGCACGGCCTGCAGAAACGCTGGCTGGGCATGATCATGGCGTTCCTGCTGCTGATCACCTTCGGCTTCGCCTTCAACGGCCTGCAAGCCCACGCCGTCACTCACTCCCTGAATAACGCCTTCGGCCTCGATACCACCTACACCGGCCTCGGCCTGGCGGTGCTGCTGGGCCTGGTATTCATCGGCGGGATCAAGCGAATCGCCAAGGTTGCGGACCTGCTGGTACCGGTCAAGACCCTGGCATACATCGCCGTGACGCTCTACGTGATCGTGCTGCAATTCGAACATGTACCAGGCATGCTGGCGACGATCGTCAGGAGCGCCTTCGGTCTGGACCAGGCCTTTGGCGGCCTGATCGGCAGCGCCATCGTCATGGGCGTCAAGCGTGGCGTGTTCGCCAACGAAGCCGGCCTGGGCAGTGCGCCTAACGTGGCCGCCGTGGCGTCGGTGGAGCACCCGGTCGCGCAAGGCGTGGTCCAGGCGTTCAGCGTTTTCCTCGACACGTTCGTGATCTGCACCTGCACCGCGCTGCTGATCCTGCTGTCGGGTTTCTACACCCCAGGCTTCGAAGGCGACGGCATTGCCCTGACCCAGAACTCCCTGGCGGCCGTGGTCGGCGACTGGGGCCGGATATTCATCTCCGTGGCCCTGTCGTTGTTCGTGTTCACCTCGATCCTCTACAACTATTACCTGGGCGAAAACAACCTGCGCTTCATGCTGGGTGAAAACCGCAAGGCGCTGATGGCCTATCGCGCCTTGGTCCTGGGACTGATTTTCTGGGGCGCCATCGAGAACCTCGGCACCGTGTTCGCGTTCGCCGATATCACCATGACGCTGCTGGCGTTCGTGAACCTGATCGCGCTGTTCCTGCTGTTCAAGGTCGGCATGCGCATCCTGCGCGACTATGACGACCAGCGTTCGGCTGGTATCAAGGTTCCGGTCTTCGATTCCAGCAAATTCCCCGACCTGGACCTGGACCGCAAGGCCTGGCCAGCGAACCCGTCGACCCCCGCCGCTGAATCCGGCAACGCCTCCGCGAGCCTGGCCGCAGCGCAACGCTGATCAGCAGGTTGTTTGAAATAAACCGGGCGCATCCCCTGCGCCCGGCGTGACACAACACAAGGTCGGCGTCATGCTCGGCCTTATGTTGCAGCAGCAAATGAAGCTGCTGTTTTCGTCCTCGGAGAACACCCATGAATGCCTCGACCTATCCCGCCGCCCAGCACGTCATGGTGCTCTACACCGGCGGCACCATCGGCATGCAGGCCAGCGCCAACGGCCTGGCCCCGGCATCCGGTTTCGAAGCGCGGATGCGCGACTACCTGCACAGCCAGCCCGAACTGGTTATCCCGCAATGGCGTTTCCGGGAAATGTCGCCGCTGATCGACAGCGCCAACATGACCCCGGGCTACTGGCAGCAACTGCGCGAAGCGGTGGTTGATGCCGTCGATGTGCAAGGCTGCGACAGTGTCCTGATCCTGCACGGTACCGACACACTGGCCTACAGCGCCGCCGCCATGAGCTTCCAGTTGCTCGGCTTGCACGCGCGGGTTTGCTTCACCGGTTCGATGCTGCCGGCCGGCGTGACCGACAGCGACGCCTGGGAAAACCTCAGCGGCGCGCTGGTCGCCCTCGGCCAGGGCCTGGCGCCGGGCGTGCACCTGTATTTCCACGGTGAACTGCTGGCGCCGACCCGCTGCGCCAAGGTGCGCAGCTTTGGTCGTCATCCGTTCAAGCGCCTGGAGCGCCAGGGCGGCGGCATCAAGGCCACGTCGCTGCCGGCGCAGTTGAATTACAACCAGCCGAAACAGTTGGCAAACGTCGTGGTGCTGCCATTGTTCCCTGGCATTGGCGCCGAGGTTATCGATGGCTTGCTGGGCAGCGGCATCCAGGGCCTGGTGCTGGAGTGCTATGGCAGCGGCACCGGTCCGAGCGACAACCCGGCCTTCCTCGCCAGCCTGGAACGGGCGCGGGACAACGGCGTGGTGGTCGTGGCGGTCACTCAATGCCATGAAGGCGGCGTCGAGCTGGACATCTACGAAGCCGGCAGTCGCTTGCGCGGCGTCGGCGTGCTGTCCGGCGGCGGCATGACCCGCGAGGCTGCATTCGGCAAGCTACAGGCATTGATTGGTGCGGGCTTGCCGGTGGATGAGGTTCGGCGGCTGGTTGAGCTGGATCTTTGCGGGGAGCTGATCTGACACCCTGAAAAACCCTTTGCTCGCGATCGCGGTGTATCAGTCGCATCAGTGTTATCTGACACACCGAAATCGCGAGCAAGCTCGCTCCCACAGGTTCGCGTCGAACTCCCGATTTCAACCGGCATACAACTTGCTCCCCTTCCAGCCTCCCTCGGCTGGAAACGGACCATGCTGCATTCCCACCTCACCACGCTCAACGCGGTCTCCCTGGTGCTCAACGCGTTCAGGAACGAAGGCTTGCCCAGTGACGCGCTATTGGCCGGCAGCGGCATCAGCATGGCGCACCTGAGCCGGGCCGACACACGCATCACCACCAACCAGGAGATGCAGGTCTGCGCCAACGCCGTGGCGCTCAAACGTGACATAGGCCTGGAATTGGGCCGCAACATGCACGTTTCGTCCTACGGCATGCTCGGCTATGCCCTGCTCACCAGCGCCACCTTAGGTGACGCTTTACGCCTGGCGCTGCGTTACCCGGCGCTATTGGGAACACTCTTTGAGCTGACACTGGAAGACGACGGCGAGCACATCTGGCTCAGCGCCAGCGACTATCGGGAAAACCCGGCCCTGGCGGTGTTCAATGCCGAGTTCTGCATGGTCTCGCTGAGGGTCATCTGCAACGACCTGCTCGGTCATGCGCTCCCCTTGCGGGCGACACGTTTCGAACACTCGGCACCGGATTATCAGGCACGTTATGAGGCGCTGTTCGAGTGCCCGGTGCGTTTTGACAGTATCGACAACGCGTTCGCCTTCGATCGTCACTGGCTCGCGCAGCCCTTGCCACTGGCTGACCCCATCACTCATCACGCCATGGCCGAACGCTGCCGCCGCCAGAACACCGAGTTCACTGGCAGGCAGGCCTGGCTGGGACGCATCCGCCACTCGCTCGCCGCACAACTGGATGCCCCGCCAGGCCTGGAAGGCTTGGCCGAACAGATGAACTGCTCGGCGCGCACCCTGCGCCGGCATCTCAAGGACGTGGGCTGCAGCTACCAGGAATTGCTCGACGAACTGCGCTTCGAACGGGCAAAGCAGATGCTAGGTGAAGATCAATTGCCGATCTACCGGATCGCCGAAATGCTCGGTTTCAGCGAAACAGCCAGCTTCCGCCACGCATTCGTACGCTGGAGCGGCGTGGCGCCGAG
Source organism: Pseudomonas sp. R3-56 (assembly GCF_051132075.1). Taxonomy (NCBI): domain Bacteria; kingdom Pseudomonadati; phylum Pseudomonadota; class Gammaproteobacteria; order Pseudomonadales; family Pseudomonadaceae; genus Pseudomonas; species Pseudomonas sp. R3-56. Next base: position 6,064,038 of record NZ_CP071657.1, read on the forward strand.
TCAGTTCAGGCCATGAACGCTGCCCCCGTGGCGAGGGAGCTTGCTCCCGCTCGGCGGCGCAGCCGTCGTAAATCGGATAACGCGGTTTATCTGTAGAAGATGCGTCAAGCGTTTTGGGCCGGCTTCGCCACCCAGCGGGAGCAAGCTCCCTCGCCACGGGACATAAGGGGAGGCCTGGATATTGGTGTTGCCCCGAACCGGCGCATGCCCGCGCCAACAAGGGGCGATTTACGGTCAATTATTTTGGCCATTTCGATCCCCTTTTGGCCTCTCCTGCCGTTCTCCCAAACGCGGCGCGCCGCAAGACTGTGGATACCGGATCAGCCCCTGCGGAGAACAAGAATGCTGACGATCTATTCCGACGATCACCACCTGCACCATGGACGTTGCGAGTTGATGGACGGGCAGCTGATGCCCTGCTTCGAAATGCCCTCCCGCGCCGATCATGTGCTGGAGCGGGTCAAGGCTAGGGCGTTGGGGCCGGTGGAGGCGCCACGGGATTTCGGCCTGGGGCCGATCCAGCGCATCCACAGTGCGCAATACCTTGAATTCTTCGAGGGTGCCTGGGACCGCTGGAGCGAATTCAACCGCGACGGCGACCTGCTGCCCTATACCTGGCCGGCGCGCACCCTGCGTACCGTTATCCCGACGAGCCTGCACGGTCAACTCGGCTATTACAGTTTCGACGGCGGCGCCCCGATTACCGCCGGCACCTGGCAGGCCGCCTACAGCGCAGCCCAGGTCGCCCTCACCGCCCAGGCCGAAATCCAGCGCGGAGCCCGCAGTGCCTTCGCGTTGTGTCGGCCACCGGGGCACCACGCCGCCAGCGACTTGATGGGCGGTTATTGCTACCTCAACAACGCGGCGATCGCCGCCCAGGCTTTCCTTGACCAGGGCCACCGGAAGGTCGCGATCCTCGATGTCGACTACCACCATGGCAACGGCACCCAATCGATTTTCTACCAACGCAGCGATGTCCTGTTCGCCTCGATTCATGGCCATCCTGAAGCCGAATTTCCGTTCTTCCTGGGCTACGCCGACGAGCGCGGCGAAGGTGCCGGCACGGGATTTAATTTCAACTACCCGCTGCCCGCCGGTTCCGGTTGGGACAGCTGGAGCGCCGCCCTCGAACAGGCCTGCGGCGAGGTCCTGGACTATGACGCCGATGTCATCGTCGTCTCCCTGGGCGTGGACACCTTCAAGGACGACCCGATCTCTCAGTTCAAGCTCGACAGCCCGGATTACCTGGCGATGGGCAAACGCATCGCGGCGCTCGGCAAACCGACGCTGTTCGTGATGGAGGGTGGTTATGCGGTGACCGAAATCGGCATCAACGCGGTGAACGTTCTCGAAGGTTTTCAAAGCGCCCAATGAGGAATATCAGCATGAAAAGACTCAAGCGTCTGATGGCTCCAGCCCTCTGCGCCACGCTGCTGTGCGGCGCGGTCCAGGCCGAGGAGCGCACCCTGCGTGTCTACAACTGGTTCGACTACATCACGCCCAAGGCCCTGGAAGATTTCAAGGCGCAGCACAGCCAGGTCAAACTGGTCTATGACATCTTCGATACCAACGAAGCCCTGGAAGCCAAGCTGCTCACCGGTAACGCCGGTTACGACGTGGTGGTGCCGTCCAATGTGTTCCTGGCCAAGCAGATCGAGGCGGGCGTATTTCAGCCGCTGGACCGCAGCAAATTGCCGAACTGGAACCACCTCGATCCCAAGCTGATGAAGCTGATCGAAGCCAACGATCCGGGCAACAAATTTGCGGTGCCCTACATGTACGGCACCATCCTGATCGGTTTCAACCCGGCCAAGGTCAAGGCCGCGCTGGGCGACAATGCGCCGGTGGACAGTTGGGACCTGATCTTCAAGGAAGAAAACATCAGCAAGCTCAAGCAGTGCGGCGTGGCCCTGCTCGATTCGCCTTCGGAAATCCTGCCCTTGGCCCTGCAGCACCTGGGCCTGGATCCCAACAGCAAGAAACCGGCGGACTATGCCAAGGCCGAAGCGCTGCTGATGAAGATCCGGCCGCACATCACCTATTTTCACTCATCCAAATACATGGCCGACATCGCCAACGGCGACATCTGCGTAGCGGTCGGCTACTCCGGCAGCTTCTCCCAGGCCGCCAATCGCGCCAAGGAGGCCAAGAACGGCGTGACCGTGGACATGCGCCTGCCCAAGGAAGGCGCACCGATCTGGTTCGACATGCTGGCCATTCCCAAGGGCGCGAAGAACCCGGACGACGCCTACGCCTTCATCGACTATCTGTTGCAGCCGAAGGTGATCGCGCCCGTCAGTGACTTTGTCGGCTACCCGAACCCGAACAAGGACGCCACCGACATGGTCGATCCGGCAATCCGCAACAATCCAAACCTGTATCCGACCGAGGCGGCAATGGCGACGCTCTACACTTTGCAACCCTTGCCGAGGGATGCAGAGCGGGCGCGGACGAGGGCCTGGACGAGGATAAAGTCAGGCCAGTAACGCGGCTGCAAAAACTCGAGACGTCGTCTCGGATCTGTTGAAAGACCTATACATAGTTACCACCTTTCCTGCCTTGCGCCCTCCTAGGATGAAAATCCCGAAGCATCCAGCTTCGGGGTCTTTATCGGGCACAAGACAGGAATATTCAGATGACACAACCTCCATCCAGCAATCCCGCTTCTGAGATCGATCTTCAAAGAGCCGTATTCAGTCAACTTCTCATGGGCCCCTCCTATATAGAGGTAGCCGCCGTCCTTCTACGCGATGCTCTAAAAAAGCAATACCCGACGCTGGACCTTGATCCGAACACAACGGTAATCGGCGAACCGGCGTGGGACATCATCGATGGCGAAATCGTGGAGCTTCCCACACGCTATGAAACACTCAGCGATAGGTTGGCGGAGCAGGTCATCAATAGCGATCCGGTGTTGCTGATCGACGGCTTGCATTTCCTCAGTCGACTACCGCTGAGCAGGCCCGATGTGCATTTACCGGTCCGCATCGAGCAGATCGGGTGTCTTATCAATGAATTGACACCGGCCATCTTTGCGGCGGGCCAGGAACAGCAGTTGAAATTCTGGAACGCGTTATCCGACAGTTCCGGCCCGCGCTGGCACTATTTGTCCGAAACCCTGCAAAACATCTGGAACGTCACAGAAGTCAACGGCTGGACTGAGACTGAATGCGACATGGCCAGAGAACTGTTCCTTCACCCCACCTCGCAGGATCGCGAAAATAACAGCCGTTATGGGGCCCAGGCATACCTGATCGATATCAACGCGATAACCGATTATGGAACCGGACGCCACAGGGCAAACGCACTGGTGGTACTGACCGGCACGATTGACGGCGCAGAAGTCATTCTTGCGCATTCAATGCTCAATGGTTATGAAAAGTTTGACTCCCGCTCCGCACTCGAACAATCGCTTGCGGACCATGCCTACCCCAGGCCCGACTATAAGATGCAGTGGCGCTTCTTTGAGCCCTCCGAGAACATTTTTGCTTATGCAGCCTGCGCAATAATTTCGTCGCAGATCGAAATTATCGGCGACCCGGGTATAGCGAAAATGTCGCCCCCTGACGAAACTGAATCGCCGGACGGGAGTCGTTCCGTTGATCTGGAGTGGTTCAAAAACAAGTTACCCGACTGGCTGACGACCGCTTCCGCATCCGACCAGAATATGTTTGCCGAACACCTGAAAAAACTCTCGGAACTGAATGGCTCGCAGGCTGGCAAGACCTACCTGGATGATATCCCCCCCATCAAGAGCTTCGTATTGAGTGCTCTGAAAACACAGATGCAATCACAACACGCCGACGCCTCGACACTGGATCTGGAAACCATTGAAATCCAGATAAGCAACGTTGTCGTCTGGGGTAGTTTTGTCGTCCCCGGAAAGATCGAAACCACTCGATTCAGCCTCGTCGAATTGGCACTGCAAAATCTGATCGCCGTTCCCTTGGGCGATAAAATCGTCCGGTCGCTCGATGGCAAAGAATTGCCTGACTGGATGACGGTTGCTTTCATCGAGAATGTGATCACCACAATCGACATCGGTCGCACTTACCCCCAGTGGGTCAAAAGCAAGTTACTTGACGATCCGCTAGAATCCAAACGCCGCGAACATTTGTACACTTCCCAACTCCGGGTACAGCTCCCCATGCTTGCATTGGAAAGCCAACTCCGTGGACAAGGCGGCATTGATGAACGCGGTTATAGTTATGTCGCGGCACTGATGAACCCCGACGAGGCCGATCGCAAAGTGGACGGACAGCCCATCGTCCTGCGACAACTGGCTTTCGTACCCGAGCTGCAGTTGGGCAATACCCAGGACATCGTGGCCAACATGTTTGTAATCGGTCCGCAAGATTCAAATGCCGGGCCTTGCCTGCTCTACCGTCCCCTGCTTGAGCCACAGCTGTGCCAGTACCCGTCATTCAGCAACTTGCTATATGACATCAGGCAAACCGCCTCCCTGCGTCAATCCGTACTCGCCTGGCTGCCCAAGGAAGTGCATAACAGCTACAGCCGGTACATTTTCCCAGGGCCGCTGCCTTCACCCTGGAGCATCGTGGAGTTCGTGACGAACCCTTTGGCGGCGATCTCCAACAGCGGCCCCATCAGCTTGAGCAACGAGACCTTGGGGTCGGATTTCCTGCCCTTGTTATACAAAGCCAACGCCACGGCCCTGGTGGAGCTTGCCGATCGCCAATCGGTCTCCAACAGCGAAAGCCGCTGGGAAAGCTTCAGGCAGGCAGGCTGGGTGATTTTCAACTTGGCACTGCCCTACTTGGGCACTACCGTAGGCAATGCGTTCTGGCTGTGGCAAATCCTTGATGACCTGGAGACATTGTCGCAGAGCGACGAAACGGTTGGCGCCCAGGCCAGATGGCAAGTCATTACCGACTTGCTGTGCAATATCGCACTGGCGACTACTACTTTCAGCCTCGACCGCGCCAGGACAGCCGGGCGCGAACATCCGACAGAAGCTTCTGAACTGGTTCGTGAACTCGAGAGCCTGGCCAAACCAAAACCCGAACTCATTATTGAAAAGCTCGCACCGGTGAAGCAAAAACTCGCGGCCATCGAGCACTATGACACTTTGCGAACCAGCGGCGCCCTGATCAGCCTATCGCCAGAAAGCGCCAGGCTCCTGGAACCCTTGAGTGTCGGAAAACCGGAAAACCCGGGGCAACCCAAGAGCGAGGGCCCGCTCAAAGGGCTTTACGAGCAAGGCGGGAAGCTTTATGTGGAATTGGCAGGTAAATGGTTCCAGGTACTCGCGGATGAAGAACAAGTCGCCATCGTCGATGGGAATGACCACACCCGAGCGGGACCTCTCCTGATGAGTGACACGCAAGGCCAGTGGAACGTTGATACCCGCTTGCGTCTACGCGGAGCGGGATCGGCAAGCATCGTACGAAAGATAAACGCCGAGGCGAGCCGTCGCAACGTTAAAGCGTACGAAGAGCTAAACCGGCTCGAAGACCGCAGGCTGGAAAACCAGAAATTGCTGGCAATGCATTCGAGGCGGCTGAAGGAAGCCTCGGGCCCGTCCAGGGACGCCAGCCGTGAGGTGTATTTGAGCGCATTGAAGACGCAGCGTGAGAGCTATGACGAAGCGTTGCAGTTGCTGCTTGACTGGCCCATTTCTCAGTCCAGGCCGGACTCTACCCGAACCAGACTCGGTTACCTCAACGCGCAAATCAATTTCACGTTCGCGGAGATAGACACGCTGGGAGAACAATTCACCCCAGTGATGCAAGCCGCCACGGAAATGATTACCTCCGGAGTCAAGATCCTGGAGCAACAGCATGCCAATACAGCCTATAGCTTGCTCCAGCTCGGCAACGAGATGATCGAACGCCTGGACTACATGGAGACTCGCTTTTCCAGGCTCAAGAAGCTGGGCAGAGAGGGATTCGAGTTTGTCCGGCAACACCGAAAAATGATGCCTGTCTATAAGAGCGACGATCTTCGGCTGTACCAGTTGGACATGTATCGCCACCTCTGCCTGTCGCTCGACAGTGTCAACACCGTACCTGAAGCCTGGGCGGATATTAACCAGATGGTTGATAACTCCACGGTTGCGTTCCAAAGCCTGCGCGACGCAATTGACGAGCGCAGCGTGATCCGCCTGGATGAGCAAATCAATGCACTCGGCAGCCTGACCGAACAATTCACGGCCATTGAAGACCACGTCAAGTATGTGGCTGATGAATACCGGGAACATGCCCGGTTGGCCCAACTCAACCGACTCAAAAACCAGGTCAGCGCCATGAAGAAAAGGGCCTTGCGCCATTTGGCGCTTGCCCTCGACGAAAGAAGCACCCGGCGCAGTACACCTGCTCCCTACCAGGAACGTCCGCGGCCCAGGAGGAAGTTCATCAGGGCGCGGTTCTGGGGTCTTGTGAGCGTCGAACCCCGCCTATCGGAGCTGTATGAAGAAACCGATTGGGCCGACGTGAAAAAACCGTTCTCGGATGAAATCATTGTCACGTTCCACCATAAAAAAACCGGAGAATGGGTACAACACATCAATCCCGACGCGCGGCCAAAACCCACCCCAACGCTGACCACCTGCATTACCAAGGGCCAAGCGCTTATCGCTGGACTGCCTGCGTTCAAGGCTCAAGTGGAAGAAAGCAAAAAACAGCCAGATCGTACTCCGGCGGGTGTCGGAATGGTGATCAATGCACACGCTCGCAGGATGGATACAATCAGCGTCGCAATCAAAACGGTGCTAGACCAAGTGCAAAGCGCCGGTACAAACGAAACGACCGAAATTTCTCCAGCGGAAAAAAACCAACGGCGAACAGCTGAGTCCCTGCGGGTAGAACTTGAAAAAGAAACCCTGGCCCTTTATGCGCTGGGATTTGATACCGAGCAGCAAGCCATCAAGCAAAGCCCACCGACCATGAGTAATGTCCTCTGGCTCAAAGAGCGAAACCAGATTGTCATTACAGGAAAGAAGAAACGTCAGAGAATCAAGAGTGCCCACTATCTGGACAGGTACGAAATCAGGGACCGAGCCGACAGGAAAACCCTATGGTTCGCAGATTTCCATTACTCCAGAAACTGGACACCTGAACATGCGTTTCTCAGCGGCCATTTGAAGACCCCTGAACAAGTTGCGTCGGGAAAACCCGTCGTCCCTCCTCAACGGCTTAGCCAAAGCCAATTGATCGATCTTTACCGTAGTGAGATCGACGTGGAACAGGCCAAGGCGGTGTTCTTTCCAGCGGTCCGGTCTTAAAAGCCAGAACCGGGGTGCCCTCCACTCCGGTTCCGTATCAGCGGATTCCCCAGGCTTTTGCCAGACTTGCCAACGCAGTGCCTATCGCCGCAGGCGGCACGGCGGCGAACCCCAGCACCATGCCTGCACAGATTTGCGACGGCGCCGTGGCGGGCAGCCAGTAACTGCTCAAGCCATTGATTTCGACGCCGACGCAAGTGGCCTGGGCAATCAGTTCACGCTCGCGCTCGATGCCCTGCACCGGAACCGTGACATGCAGCCCGGCGACCACGGTGGGCATCGCGCCAACGCCTGCGACAGCCTCCGGCCAGCCCGCCAGAAGCGCATCGCGGCGGGCCAGAGCGGCCCGACGCATGCGCCTGATGTGCCGTTGGAAATGTCCAGCGGCCATGAACTCGGCCATCACCGCTTGAGTGCTGACTTCAGAATGGCGCACATCCACCGCCCGACGGCGGGCGAAGGCATCGACCAGGCCGGGCGGCAGCACCAGGTAACCCAGGCGCAACGCCGGGAACGCAACCTTGCCGAACGTCCCGACATACAGGACGCGGCCTCCGCGATCCAGCGCAGCCAAGGGCGCCAGCGGCGCGCCGCTGTAGCGGTACTCGCCGTCATAGTCGTCTTCGACGATCCAGCCATCGTTGCGCCCGGCCCAGGCCAGCAGTTCCAGCCGCCGCGCCAGGCTCATGACTACTCCGGTCGGATATTGATGGGATGGCGTCACGTAAGCCAGCCGACAGTGGTCCAGTGCAGCCAGCGCTGCACAATCGAGCCCGTCGCTGTCCACCGGCACGCCCCGCACATCGCCACCGGCCACGGCAAACGCATGCCCCGCGGCGCGATAGCCGGGATTTTCCACCGCGACGATGTCGCCAGGGTCCACCAGCAACTGTGCACAAAGGCTGATCGCCTGTTGCGCGCCACTGGTGATCACAATTTGCTCAGCCGAGCAGTGCAAACCCCGTGAACTACGCAGGTAGGCCGCGACCAGGCCGCGCAGGCGCGCATCGCCTTGGGCATCGCCGTAGCACAACTGCTGCAGGTCCGGTTTTCGCCAGAACGCCGCGTTCAGCTTGGCCCACACGTCGAAAGGAAACAGATCGAACGCCGGAACGCCGACCCGAAATGCTCTTGGCGGTCCGCTCGGGGGCTGGGCCAAATGGTGCTTTTCGACCCGTTCGAGCGCGTTGCTGTGGATAACTTTGCTGGATGAAAACACAGGGGAATCAAGCTGAACTGTGGATAAGGCTGTGGGTAAGCCTGTTGAAAACCCTGTGGATGGTTTTGTGGATAATTTTCCCGACGGCATTGCCAGCGGTGAAAGTTTCGCCACGTAGGTGCCGTCACCCACTCGCCCTTCTATGAAGCCTTCGGCATACAGCTGGTCGTAGGCGCGTACCACGCTGTTGCGGGAAATCGACAACGCCGCCGCCAGGTCGCGGCTGGCCGGCAATCGTGTGCCGCTGGCCAGGCGTCCGTCCAGTACTCGCCCACGCAAGGCCTGATAGAGCTGGCGACTGAGCCCATGGCGGCGGTCCAGCTCGATGCCGGCGGGGTTGAAAGACAATGGCGGTACGGCATCGGGCATGACTGCACCTGTAAATGGACCTGTCGAATTGGCCGAAAGTGGCTCTTACAACAGACCAATAGCCTGCCTACGATGAAGCCAATCGCCAAGGAAAAATTTCCATGTACAACCCAAAAGCCTTTGCTGTGGAAGACCTGCCTCACTTGCATCGCATGATGGATGACTGTCGCCTCGCCGTATTGGTTACCCACGGCGAACACGGCTTGCAGGCCAGCCACCTGCCGCTGTTGCTGGACACACGACAGGGACCGAACGGAACCCTCCATGGGCACATGGCTCGCGCCAATCCGCAGTGGCGTGACCTGGAAGCCGGTGCCGAAGCGCTGGTGGTATTTGCAGGCGTCGACGCTTACGTCAGCCCGGGTTTCTATCCGGGCAAGGCCGAGCACGGCAAGGTCGTGCCCACCTGGAATTACCTCGCCGTCCACGCCTATGGCAACGCCGAGGTGTTCGGCGATCCTCAACGGCTGCGCAACCTGGTCGGCGAGCTCACCCACCGCCATGAAAGCGGTCGGGCCCAGCCATGGAAAATCGACGACGCCCCGGCGGAATATATCGACAGCATGCTCAAGGCCATCGTCGGCTTCGCGCTGCCCATCCAGCGTCTGGAAGGCAAGCGCAAGCTCAGCCAGAACCGCAGCCCCGCGGATGCCGCCGGGGTTCGCAACGGGCTCGCCATGAGCCCCGACCCGCAGGACCAGGCACTCGCACGCCTGATGCCTGAACAATCGCCTCAGGAGTGAACATGAGCCAGCTCGAAATCCGCCTTGTCACCGCCGCCGACCACGCTGCCTGGCTACCGCTATGGCAGGCCTACCTGCGGTTCTACAACACCGAACTGCCAGACGCGGTGAGCCAGAGCACCTGGCAACGCTTGCTCGACGACCGTGAGCCCACCCATGGCGCGCTCGCCTGGGATGGCGACACGGCGATGGGCCTGGTGCATTTCATCTACCACCGTTCCAACTGGAGCATCGAGAACTCCTGCTATCTTCAGGATCTGCTGGTGGCAGAACACTGCCGAGGCAAGGGCGCAGGTCGCCAACTCATCGAATTTGTCTACGCCACCGCCAAGGCCGACGGATGTTGCAAAGTGCACTGGCTGACCCACGAGACCAACGCGACCGCGATCCAGCTCTACGAGCGCATCGCCGAACGCCCTGGCTACATTCAATTTCGCAAAGCCCTCTAAGGAACGCAGCATGTCGACTTCGCTCGCTGATTGGAAAGGTGTCCCGGCGCCGTTTACGCGCTTGCTCGAAGGACGCTTCATCCGCCTGGAAAAACTCGACCCGGCGCGTCACGCCGACGGATTGTGGCAAGCCCTCGAAGGTCCCGGCGCCGATCCGAAACTCTGGGATTATCTGCCCTACGGCCCGTTCAAGGAGCGCAGCGGGTTCGATGCCTGGCTGAACAACCATGCGGCCAACGTCGATCCATATTTTTTCAGCGTGATCGACCGCGCCAGTGGCGAAGTGCAAGGCATCCTCAGCCTGATGTCCATCGTGCCGGCCCAGGGCCGTATCGAGATTGGCCATGTCACCTTCGGCGCGCCGATGCAGCGCTCGCCGAAAAGTACCGAGGCGGTGTACCTGCTGGCGAAAGAGTGTTTCGCCCTGGGCTATCGACGCCTGGAATGGAAATGCAATAACGCCAACGCCCGTTCCCGGTATGCCGCCGAGCGGCTTGGGTTCACGTTTGAAGGCGTATTTCGCCAGCATATGGTGGTCAAGGGGCAGAACCGCGACACTGCGTGGTATTCGATGCTGGACTCGGAATGGCCGGTGATCGGGGCAGCCTTCGAGCGCTGGCTGAGTGAGGAAAACCAGAGCGCGGATGGCCAGGTGCGCAGTCTCGCCCAGTGTCGAGCCTGACCCTCGGCGCGAACCGCCCGGCGTCTGCGTGGCGAGGCGCTTGCTTCCTCGCCACGGGGCTTGCAACCAGGGTCAGCGCAGTTGCTGTGCCAACACCGCAATGTGCTCCGGCCCGATGCCGCAACAGCCGCCCAAGTGACTGGCCCCACGCTTGCGCCAGTCCGCCGCCCACCGCAGATAGCCCGGCGGATCGAGGTCTTCGCGCAGCGGGTCCAACCCGTCATTGGCTGTCGCTTCCTTGGGCTGCGGTGGGAAGGCGTTGGCGTAGGCACCGATGTGGATTTTCACGCCCAGGCGCTCGAAGGTTTCGCGCGCCGCGTCGATCGCTGCGCCAATCACCTCGGGCTGGCTGCAATTGAACAGCAGCGTCTCGACCCCCAGCTCCGCCGCCACTGCCGCGGCGTCCGCCACCGGCTCGCCGGAGCGCAGGCGCGGCACTTCATCGGTGTCTTCGTCTTTCAAGGTAAACGACAGCCAGAACGGCTTGCCGTCCTTCGGCAGTCCGGCGTGAATGGCTCGCGCCTCGACGATTGAACTCTGGGTCTCGGCCAGCCACAGGTCGACATGGGGTGTCAGGCCCGCAACCAATGGCGCCAGCAGCTCGCTGGCTCGGGAGGCGTCGAACAAATCGGGACGGTAGGAACCGAACAACGGAGGGAGCGACCCAGCCACCCGCACCGCTTTGCCTGAAGCCTGCACCGCCCGCCTGGCCAATTCCCCCGCCAAAGCCGCCAACGCCTGGCCTTCCTCGGCAAAGCGCGCTTCGCCGATATGAAAGGGCACCACGGCGTAGCTGTTGCTGGTAATCACATCGGCGCCGCTGGCGATATAAGCCGCATGCACCGCCTCCACAGCCTGGGGCGCTTCGCTCAGGGCCAGGGCCGACCACTCGGGCTGTCGAAACGGCGCACCACGGCGTTGTAGCTCACGGCCCATGCCGCCGTCGAGAATAGTTGTCCTTGCTGCGGCCATATGCGATTCACTCATAAGCTTATGAAAAATACTCACTATCGGAGTCGTTCTTATAACTATTTAATGCGCACTCCTCCGCCAATCACAACCTATTTTTCAGCCTGGGATCTATCGTGAAATTACCTTTACCGCTTGCCCTGGGCTTGACGCTGCTGGCCGCTTCCTCATCGATCTTTGCCGGCACCACGCTGGATCGTATCGAGGAGAAAAAAGAACTGGTCGGCGTGTTGATGGAAAGCTACCCGCCCTTCTCTTTTCTCAATGACCAGAACCAGCTCGACGGTTTCGACGTGGACGTCGCCAAGGCCGTCGCGCAAAAGCTTGGGGTCAAGCTGCGCTTGGAAACGCCCTCGTGGGATGTGATCGCGGCCGGCCACTGGAGTGGCCGCTACGACATCTGCATCTGCTCGATGACACCGAGCAAGGCCCGCGCCGAAGTGTTCGACTTTCCGGTGCGGTACTACGCCTCGCCAGCGGTGATCGTGGTCAACGCCAAGGACGAAAGCATCCATGGCGCCAAGGACCTGAGCGGCAAGAAAGTCGGCCTCACCAGCGCCTCCAGCTACGAAAGCTACCTGAACAAGAACCTGGTGATCGAAGGCGCCGAGGATACCCAGCTGAGCTACCCGTTCGAGGACGTGCAAATCGCGCCATACGATACCGACAACGTGGCGTTCCAGGACCTGGGCCTCGGCGCCGGGGTTCGGCTGGATGCGGTGCTGACCAACCTGGTGACCGCGCAGCCACGCCTGACCGAAGACAAGCGCTTCAAACTGGCGGGCGAGCCACTGTATTCAGAGCCCAATTCGGTTGCCATCGAGAAAGGCGACGCCGAGTGGAACAGCAAGGTGCGTGAAGTCTTTGCCCAACTGAAGCAGGACGGCACCCTGAGCAAGCTCTCGCAAAAATGGATCGGTGCCGACATCAGCCAATGAGTTCTTTTCCGCCCCCTATCCAGCCACCTCCACCGGTGGCTGAGTCGCGCCTGCAAAAAATCTTCGGTTTTCGCACACGGCTGTATCTAACCTGGGCCGCGATGCTGGTGCTGTTCGCCAGTTTCTTCCTGAGTTTCGACCTGAAGTTCTCGATCATCCTCGACAAACTGCCGAACCTGCTGGGCGTGCACCTGGCGCCCAACGGCTTTCTGCAGGGCGCGGCGCTGACACTGTTCCTGTGCCTGTGCTCCATCGTCGCCTCGTCACTGCTGGGTTTCATCACCGCGCTGGCGCGCTTGTCCAGCAGCGCGGTGGCGTTCGGCATCGCCAGCTTCTACGCGTCGTTCTTTCGTGGCACGCCGCTGTTGATCCAGATCCTGCTGATCTATCTGGGCCTGCCGCAACTGGGCGTGGTCCCGGGCGCCATCGCTGCGGGAATCATCGCCCTGTCACTCAACTACGGCGCCTACTTGAGCGAAATTTTCCGTGCCGGGATTCTCGGCGTGCCTCACGGCCAACGGGAAGCCTCCCTCGCCCTGGGCATGGGCGAAACCGTAATCTTCTGGCGCGTTACCCTGCCCCAGGCGATGCGTACCATCATCCCGCCGACCACCAACCAGTTCATCTCGATGCTCAAGGACTCTTCGCTGATCTCGGTGATGGGGGTCTGGGAGGTGATGTTTCTGGCGCAGTCCTATGGTCGTTCCAGCTATCGGTATATCGAGATGCTGACTACGGCGGCGGTTATTTACTGGCTGATGTCCATTGCGTTGGAGCTGATTCAGGCGCGGATGGAGCGGCATTATGGGAAGGCTTATCTGCATAATCGCTGAGGTGTTGTCGGGGGTTTGCAGGGATGGTGCGTACTCTTAGGGCCATGTACATATCCGTTTCTGCGGTAACGGCGGCTTATGGTTCCGCTTTTACAGCGGCTCACTTTCGAAGAGCGCGAAAGTAAGCAAAGCGCTTCTGCCCCACCACTTGGCACCTCGCCTAGGCTCGGTGTGCCCTCACTCCGGCATTGCTCCGTGGGCCGCCGCGAAGGGCCATCCATGGGCCAGCGTGGTTAACGGGGCGCTGAGATCAAAATCAAAAGCAGAGCAAGAGCAAGAGCAACAGCAACAGCAACAGCAACAGCAACAGCAACAGCAACAGCAACAGCAACAGCAACAGCAACAGCAACAGCGGGGCGCATGCCAGCACTGCGTAACTGACCCACCGCTATCGCGAGCAAGCTCGCTCCCACCTTGGTTCTTCGGCAGGCTCAGATTTACGGCATACATAGAATCCCTGTGGGAGCGAGCCTGCTCGCGAAGGGGCCCGCACATTCAACATCTTCACTGACTGACCCTGCGCCATCGCGAGCAGGCTCGCTCCCACAGGGGAACGCGAGCTTACCGAAGGCCCATAAGCGCTGTAGGGCAAAGCTGCGAATCCTGAAATCCAACCGGACGACGCGCTGATCGCAGCACGAACAGCCTACAGATTCCATCCGCCAAATCCTGTCTGCGGCGAGAACATGGCTGGCATCGCCATCCAGAGGGAATTTCTAAAGTGCGACCTCATTCATGAGAGATCGCATTCGATGCCTACCAAACATCTATTCCTGCCCCAACATCTCGCACTGGCGATTGCCTTGGCACTGGGTTGTGTCGAGTCTTCGATAGCTCAGTCAGTTGCCGGGGAAACCCGCCCCTTAGAAACAACAACCGAGATGCAGGCTCGTCTCAAGGCGTTCATGGCACCAACAGCGGATACGAAACGCGACAACGTGACGACCGTTCGCGAAGACGCCTTATTGAAGGACGACAGCAACGATCTGGTGATGGTCAGCAAGCAAGGCAGACTCTTCGGGCTCACCGACGGCGGCGGCGGAGCCAACGTCTTGCAGCTGGATACCCAGGGAAGCGAACTAGGCGAGATACGCAGTTTCCAGGACCTGTATTTGAAGCAAGGCGAGTGGTCGAACGGCGGTCGTATCGACGCAAACAGCCTGGTCGACTCGAAGGCCAAACTGCTGAACAGCGGCCACATCAACGGCGCGGTGCACGTTCTTGGCGAACTCACCAACCAAGGCACGGTCACCGGGCCTGTCTTCGTGGGAAAAAAGGCCCGCTTCAGCGGCAGCGGGACGGTCGATGCGCTGGACGTGGCGGGCACCCTGGAAGTCGGCCCCGCAGCGGGCGCCCCTTCGGTGACGAATGACCTGAAGCTTTCCAAGAGCGCGACGCTGGTTTACGCAATCGACGCCGAGAAAGGCAGCAGCACAATCAAGGTTGGCGGCACCGCTACGTTGGGCAATGCGACTCTGAAGATCCCCTCCGTACCGGGTGAGTTCGTCGACACAAACAGACGCATCGTGATCGAGGCGCAGAAGATTGAAGGGACATTCGGCAAGGTCGTCGATGAACTCGCCTTTTTGACGGCTACACCTGACTACACGCTGGAAAACCAGGTAGGGCTTACCTTCAAGCGCAACGGTGTCCCACTGGGAGAGGCAGCTTCCTCCGCCAACGCGCTCGAATTCGTGGACGCCATTCAACAGCAGCCGGTCAGCCCTGCGCAGCCCGAACCCGGCATCGCGGCACCGGTTGCGCACTCGCCTGCCGTCGAGCCGCAACCCAGTCATCCAACGTCAGAGCCCGCCGCACCACCCGCGGTTGTAAGCGCCGAGGCCAAGCCCGCAGCCAAGCCAGAACTGGTCAAACCTGCCCCCAAACCCAACACTGCCATCAACGCCCTGCTTGGCACCAACATGGCCACGGCCGCCGACGCCATCGACCAACTGAGCGGTCATGACACGGCAAACCTTGGCAACGCCACCCTTAGCAGCGTCGCGCCAGTCAGCAGCGGCATGCTCTGGGCCATGGGCCGGCGAAACCCGGCGAGTGGGCACGGCAACGGCCAGGTCTGGGTCCAGGCCATCGGCAACAGTGGCAGCCTCGCCAAGCAAGCGGGCGGCGTTGCCATGAAGCATTCGACACAAGGTTTGATGCTGGGAACCGACTGGGCTGTCAGCTCCGATTGGCGGCTGGGCCTTATCGGCAGCACAACCCGGACGCGGCTCGACGGCGATCAGTTCGACGGAGCTCTCGACAGTTGGCTAGTGGGCGCGTATGCCTTGCGCCAGGACGGGCCGCTGGCGCTGCGCCTGGGCGTTGTCCATGGCAATCATGACGGCAGTACCAAGCGCCACGTTGCCTTCAATGGGTTCAGGGATCGTCTGAAAGGTCGCTACGATGCGACGACACAGCAGGTCTTCGGGCAACTTGGCTACCAGCTGGATATCGGTCGTTTCGAACTCGAGCCCTATGCCCAACTGGGTTACCAACGTTATCAACGTGACGCCTTCACGGAGAAAGGCGGCGATGCGGCATTGCAGTACAACGGCCAGGCCCAGGAACACTTCAGCAGCGACCTGGGCCTGCGCCTCGCCCGTCCCCTCCTGCTTGATCGCGGCATGCGCGTGACGCCGCGTCTGGACATCGGCTGGAAGCACTTGTATGGGGACGTCCAGGGTAGCTCCCATCAGCGCCTGGTCAGGGGAAGCAGCACTTATCACATCAAAGGTGGCGAACTGGACCGCGACAGCCTGCTTCTGCAGGCAGGGCTGGACCTGGCGATTTCGCCACGTCATACGCTGGGGTTGAGCTACAGCGGCGAAACAGGGCAGGACAACCGCAACGGTGCGCTGGCGGGACAGTGGCGGATGACGTTCTGACGGGCAAAAAAAGGGGAGCACCTGCTCCCCCGAGGTAAAACGTTGCATCGAGGCTGTTTGGATCAGCCTTCGATTTCGACCAGGATCTCGCCCGGATTGACCCGGTCGCCCTTGGCGACATGAATGGCCGTGACCTTGCCCGGGATGGCCGCCTGGACTTCGGTCTCCATTTTCATGGCTTCGGTAATCAACACGGCTTGGCCGGCTTTCACCACATCGCCCTCCTTGACCAGCACATCGACGATGTTGCCCGGCATGGTGGTGCTGACGTGGCCTGGCGCAGTGGCTTGCTTGCGCTTGCTGCTGCCGCCGCCGACAAATTCGTTGAGCGGTTCGAACACGACCTCTTCCGGCATGCCGTCGATGGACAGATAGAAATGACGCTTGCCCTCGGCCTTGACGCCCACGCCGGTAATGTCGACGCGGTAGGTTTCGCCGTGGACATCAATGACGAACTCGGTCGGCACACCCTCGCCGCCCGCAGAGCTCACACTGCCCGCTTCGGGGATAGGCAACAGCACTTCCGGGGTCAAGGTGCCGGCTTCGCGTTCCTCGAGAAACTTGCGACCGATGTCCGGGAACATCGCATAGGTCAGCACGTCTTCCTCGGATTTGGCCAAGGCGCCGATTTCGCCACGCAGCCGGGTCATCTCCGGCTTGAGCAGGTCGGCGGGACGGACGTCGATCACGTCTTCACTGCCGATGGCCTGGCGGCGCAGCTTCTCGTTCACCGCACCTGGCGCCTTGCCGTAGCCGCCCTGCAGATAGAGCTTCACCTCGTTGGTGATGGTCTTGTAGCGCTCACCGGCCAACACGTTGAAGAATGCCTGGGTGCCGACGATCTGCGAGGTCGGGGTTACCAGCGGCGGGAAGCCGAGGTCTTCGCGCACCCGCGGGATTTCCGCCAGTACTTCGTTCATGCGGTTCAGTGCGCCCTGCTCTTTCAACTGGTTGGCCAGGTTGGAAATCATTCCGCCTGGTACCTGGTTGACCTGGACTCGGGTATCCACCGCGGTGAATTCGCTTTCGAACTGGTGGTACTTCTTGCGCACGGCGTAGAAATACAGACCGATTTCCTGCAGCAGTTCCAGGTCCAGGCCGGTGTCGAACTCGCTGCCCTTGAGGGCGGCTACCATCGATTCGGTACCCGGATGGCTGGTGCCCCAGGCGAAGCTGGAAATCGCCGTATCGATGTGGTCGGCGCCGTTCTCGACAGCCTTGAGCTGGCACATCGCGGCGAGGCCGGCGGTGTCATGGGAGTGGATGAATACCGGCAACGATTGCTCGGCCTTCAGCGCCTTGACCAGTTCGCCAGTGGCATAGGGAGTCAGCAGGCCGGCCATGTCCTTGATCGCCACCGAGTCGCACCCCATGGCCTCCATCTGCTTGGCCTGGGCCACGAAGGCTTCGATGGTG
Organism: Pseudomonas sp. R3-56; assembly: GCF_051132075.1. Lineage (NCBI taxonomy): Bacteria > Pseudomonadati > Pseudomonadota > Gammaproteobacteria > Pseudomonadales > Pseudomonadaceae > Pseudomonas > Pseudomonas sp. R3-56. Next base: position 6,081,787 of record NZ_CP071657.1, read on the forward strand.
TGCACCGGGCTGGTGGTGTAGGCGATGGTGCCTTGGGCATGCTTGCCGGCAGCCTTCACCGCTTCGATGGCGACGCGCAGGTTACGCACGTCGTTCATCGCATCGAAGATACGGAACACGTCGATACCATTGACCGCGGCCTTGGCGACGAACGCCTTGACCACATCATCGCTGTAATGGCGATAGCCGAGCAGGTTCTGGCCGCGCAGCAGCATCTGCAAGCGCGTGTTGGGCAGCGCTGCGCGCAGTTGGCGCAGACGCTCCCACGGATCTTCTTTCAGGAAGCGCACGCAGGCGTCGAAGGTGGCGCCGCCCCAGACTTCCAGCGACCAGTAGCCGACTTTGTCGAGCTTGTCGCAGATCGGCAGCATGTCTTCGGTACGCATGCGGGTGGCGAGCAGCGATTGGTGGGCGTCGCGCAGGATTGTGTCGGTAACGTGGATCTTCTTGGACATTGTCATGATTCCTTACAGGCCTGCGTGGGCGGCGATGGCGGCGGCGATGGCCAGGGCCAGCTCTTCGGGTTTGCGCTTGATCGAGTAATTGGTCAGTTCGGGATGGCTTTCAACAAAGCTGGTGTTGAACTGGCCGCTTCGGAATTCCGGATTGCGCAGGATCTCCTGGTAATACGCGGCGGTGGTCTTGACCCCCTGCAGGCGCATGTCATCCAGGGCTCGCAGGCCACGGTCCATCGCTTCTTCCCAGGTCAGCGCCCAGACCACCAGTTTCAGGCACATCGAATCGTAGAACGGCGGAATGGTGTAGCCGGTATAGATTGCTGTGTCGGTGCGCACCCCCGGGCCACCCGGTGCGTAATAGCGGGTGATCTTGCCGAAGCTGGGCAGGAAGTTGTTTTTCGGGTCTTCGGCGTTGATGCGGAACTGCAACGCAAAGCCCCGGTGCTGGATGTCTTCCTGCTTGACCGACAATGGCAGCCCGGAGGCGATGCGGATCTGCTCGCGAACGATGTCGATACCGGTGATTTCTTCGGTGATGGTGTGTTCCACCTGCACCCGGGTGTTCATCTCCATGAAGTACACCTCGCCCTCGGCGAGCAGGAACTCCACGGTGCCGGCATTTTCGTAGCCCACGGCCTTGGCGGCGCGCACCGAGAGGTCGCCGATGTAGGCGCGCTGTTCAGGCGTCAGTTGCGGACTCGGGGCGATTTCGATCAGCTTCTGGTTACGGCGCTGGATCGAGCAGTCACGTTCGAACAGATGCACCACGTTGCCGAAACTGTCACCGAGGATCTGCGCTTCAATGTGCTTGGGATTGACGATGCATTTTTCCAGGAACACTTCCGCCGAACCGAACGCCTTGGTGGCTTCGGAGATGACTCGCGGGAAGGCCTGCTCGAGCTCTTCGCGACTGTTGCAGCGACGGATACCACGGCCACCACCGCCGGACGTAGCCTTGAGCATCACCGGGTAACCGATCCGATCACCTTCGGTCAGGGCCTCTTCGATACCCGACACGTTGCCTTCGGTACCCGGGGTCACTGGCACACCGGCCTTGATCATGCTGCGGCGCGCTTCGGTCTTGTCGCCCATGCGGCGAATGACTTCCGCCGACGGGCCAATGAATTTGATCCCGCGCTCGGCGCAGATGTCCGCCAGTTCGGCGTTTTCCGAGAGGAAGCCGTAGCCGGGGTGCAACGCGTCGCAGCCGGTTTCCACCGCCAGGTTCACCAGTTTGCGCGGATTGAGGTAGCCGGCCAGCGGATCGGCGCCGATGCTGTGGGCCTCGTCCGCACGCTTGACATGCAAGGCATGGCGGTCGGCGTCGGAATAGACCGCGACCGAGCGAATGCCCATTTCGGCGCAGGCGCGCACGATTCGGACGGCAATCTCACCGCGGTTGGCGATCAGGATCTTTGTTATCAATTGGAGGTTCCCTTGAGCCGGTGATACCCACGGCCTGAGGTCCAGGCCGATGCGTGACCAGATGTAACAATTGGTCGCCGCTCCACACTAGTCCCGGTCGTTGATTAACAAAAATGAATATTTGTTGGGTCGTGCATAAGCAAAGACTTATAGTCGTCCTGCCCGCCCCCGCCCCGAGAGCCAGATATATGCGTAAGTCATTGATGCGTATGACGTTGCGTCAGTTGCAGATTTTCAATGAGGTGTGCGACCTAAGGTCATACAGCCGCGCGGCTGATGAAATGTCTCTCACACAACCGGCCGTTAGCCTACAGATTCGATCCCTTGAAGAGCTGATTGGCCAGCCGCTGTTTGAGTACGTCGGAAAAAAACTCTACATGACCGAAGCGGCCGAAGCCCTGCAACGCGCCAGTCGGGATATCTTCGGGCGGCTGGAGAACCTCGACATGCAGCTTTCGGACATGCAGGGTTCGCTGCAGGGGCAATTGAAGCTGGCGGTAGAGTCCAGTGCCAAATATTTCGTCCCGCATCTGTTCGCCGCGTTCAAGCGCCAACATCCCGAGGTCAATCTGAACCTCACCGTGGTCAATCGCGGCCAGGTGATCCGGCGCCTCTCGGACAACCGTGACGATCTGGTGATCATGTCGATGGTGCCCCAGGACATGGGCCTGGAATTCCTGCCATTTCTCAACAACCCGATCGTTGCCGTGGCGCCACCCGACCATCCGCTTTGCCACATCGGCCCGCTGCGCCTGCAGGACCTGGAACCTTATACGCTGCTGTTGCGCGAGCCCGGTTCGGGCACGCGGCTGGCGTGCGAGGAGTATTTCAAGGAGAAGCGGGTGCATTTCACCCAGACGCTGGAAGTGGCGTCGGCGGAGGCCCAGCGCGAGTGCGTGGTGGCCGGGCTGGGCGTGGCACTGTTGACGCGCCACGCCGTAAGCCGCGAGCTAAGCTCCGGCGCACTCATCGAGTTGCCGGTTGAGGAGTTGCCGCTGTACCGCAGCTGGTGCCTGGTGCAGGCCAGGGCAAAGCGTCTGTCACCGGTGGCTCATGCCTTCCTGGCATTCGTGCGCGGCGAGCGCGCCCAGATTATCGGCCTGGTTGAGCGTTTCGACGGGAAGCCGCCGGCGCTGCCTGCCAGTAATTGAACTCTACGGCGTCAGGAAATTCGCTGATTTCTGCCAGAAGCTGCCGTTGCTCATAGCGATCTTCGATTGCACGGCGGAACGCCATGCGGCGCTGGTCTTCCTGTTGGCGACGGGTTTTGGCGGCGCTGCGGTCTTCGTAGGACTGGGTCATGTCGAGACTCCCAAGACGTATACGGGAGTTTCAAGATGACGGCGCGGGATGACGATTTGGCGGCGCGAGCGTTACAGAACGATGAATTCGCAGGGGTGCTCCCCTGCCACAGAAACCCCTCAACCCCAGGAACAGCGCTCAGTCATCCAGCGCCTTCACCGACTTGGGCGACAACCGCAAGCTGCGAAGGCTGCGCTTCACACTCTTGAGGTGATTGACCAGGCTCGGGCCGCGCGCCATGGCAACGCCCATGGCCAACACATCAATGACCACCAGATGCGCGATGCGCGAGGTCAATGGCGTGTAGATTTCCGTGTCTTCATGCACGTCGATCGCCAGGTTCACCGTCGACAATTCAGCCAATGGCGTCTGGCTCGGGCACAAGGTGATCAGCGAGGCACCGCTTTCACGTACCAGGTTCGCAGTGATCAACAAGTCCTTGGAGCGACCCGACTGGGAAATACAGATCGCCACGTCGGTAGGCTTCAACGTCACCGCCGACATTGCCTGCATATGTGGATCAGAATAGGCCGCCGCCGTGAGCAACAGACGGAAGAACTTGTGCTGGGCATCGGCGGCGACCGCGCCAGAAGCACCAAAACCATAGAACTCGACACGTTGGGCCTGGGACATGGCCGTAACCGCTTTCTGCAACGCCACCGGATCGAGCTTCTCGCGAACTTCCATCAGGGTGTGCAGGGTCGTGTCGAAGATTTTCAAGCTGTAATCGGCGACCGAATCGTCTTCATGAATCGCGAATTGGCCAAAACTCGCACCCGCCGCCAGGCTTTGCGCCAATTTGAGTTTCAGGTCCTGGAAACCCGAACAACCAATCGCGCGGCAAAAGCGCACGATGGTCGGCTCGCTGATGCCGACGCTATGGGCCAGGTCGGCCATGGAACTGTGCATCACAGCCGCAGGATCAAGCAGTACATGATCGGCGACCTTCAGTTCCGACTTGCGTAGCAGATGGCGCGACTGGGCGATGTGTTGCAACAGGTTCAAAGGACTGGACTCTTGTTATGGGGCGGGTGCCGGGATGTAGCAAGCTTGTAGTTATACTACAGGAATTGGCTTTCTGCCCGCCCAATACGTAACTGAATTGGCCTTGTTCCCCCTTGTTTTGGCGGGGGACGCTTCGTGTAGCCGTTACGAAGGCTAGCCATCGCAGGACCTCGGGCCCTTTGCTACAAAGCAGGCTTATTCTGCTCGAGCATCAGGCGGGCCAGGCCTTCGGCTCCCACCGGTCGGCTGATGAGATAGCCTTGAACCTCGTCGCATTGCTCGTTTTTCAGGAAATCCAGCTGCTCCTGCCGCTCGACACCTTCGGCCACTACCTTGAGCGACAGCCCATGAGCCATGGCGATGATTGCCCGGGTGATGGCTGCGTCCTCCCCGCCCTCCGCCAGGCCACGAACAAATGCCTGGTCGATCTTCACGTAATCCACCGGAATACGCTTGAGATAGCTCAGCGAAGAATAGCCGGTGCCAAAGTCATCGATCGCCAGCTTGACCCCAAGATCACGCAGCTGCTGGAACGTAGCGATGATGTGTTCGACGCTGTCGAGCAACTGGCTCTCGGTCAGCTCCAGCTCCAGGTATTGCGGGGCCAGGCCGGTCTCCTCCAACACTTGGCGTACAAGACTGACCAGTTTGCCCTGGCGCAACTGATGCACAGAGAGATTGACTGACACCCTGATAGGCGCAAGCCCCTGGCGCTGCCATTCGCACGCCTGCCAGCAGGCCTGGCGGAGCACGAATTCGCCAATGGGTCCGATCAGCCCGGTCTCCTCGGCCAAGCCGATAAAGTCAGCGGGTGGAATCTGGCCCATGGTCGGATGGTCCCAGCGCACCAGCGCCTCGGCTGCGTTCAGGCGGCCGGTCGCCAGGCACAGTTTGGGCTGGTAGAAAACGCTCAATTGCTGTTCCTCAAGCGCCTTGCGCAACTGGTTCTCCAATTGCAGACGTTCCAGCGTGCTGGCCTGAAGGCTGTCGGTATAAAACTGGAAGCTATTGCCGCCCAGGTGCTTGGCGTGTTGCATCGCCATGTTCGCCTGGCTGACCAACGTGGAGATTTCCCGAGCGTTGTCGGGCAACAGGCTGATGCCGATCGAAGCGCTGACCACCAGCTCATGTCCCTCGATCGTCAGCGGCAGCCGCAGCTTGGCTGATAGCCGGGTCGCTACCCTCGCCAGGCTGGAAAGGTTGCCATAGGCGTCGAACAACACGGCGAACTCGTCTCCGGACAGCCTGCCAATGGTGTCGGCTTCCGGCAACGCATTGATCAGGCGGCGAGCCATTTTCTGCAGCAACTGGTCGGCGATGTCGTGGCCGAGGCTGTCGTTGAGCAACTTGAAGCGATCAAGGTTGATGTGCAGCAGTGCCAGGCTGCGGCGCCCGCCCTGGCGTACCCGTTGATGGGCCTCGTGCAGGCGTTCGCGGAACAGCGAACGGTTGGCCAATCCGGTCAGCTCGTCGTAATGAGTGAGGTAGCGCATCCGCTCCTCGGATTCGCGGCGGGCCGAGAGATCGGCGAAGAAGCCCACTACATGGCTGACTTTTCCTCGCAGATCACGCACCACATTCAACTGCAACCACTGCGGGTAGAGTTCGCCGTTGGCCCGCGCTTCCACCAGCTCGCCTTGCCAGGTGCCATGCTGCTTGAGGGCCTGGCGAATGATCGGATAGTGCCGGCGTGCATCGCGACTGCAGGGCAGGTCGACCACGCTGCGCCCCAGCATGTCGGCGATATCGAAGCCGGTAACCCGCGCGAACGCCTGGTTGGCCGCCAGCAACGCGTAGTTGGGGTCGAAAATCACAATGCCTTCGCTGGCCGCTTCAAAGACCGTGGCCGCCAGTTGCCGCTGTTGTTCAAGCTCTTTGCTGGCGCTGATGTCTCGCCGGGTGCCGACCATGCGCAGCACCCGCCCAGTGGCGCTGCGTTCCACCGCCCGGCCACGGTCTTCGATCCAGACCCAATGGCCGTCGCCATGACGGACGCGGTATTCGATCTGGTAATCCTCGCTGCGGCCTTTCAGGTGCTCGACCAAGGCACGCTTCAGCGCGGGTAAATCCTGCGGATGCAGGCGCGGGGTGAGATGGCTGAGCATGGCCGTTATGTACTCGGGTTCCAGGCCAAACAGCTCCTTGAGTTGGGTGTGATGGACTTCATCAGTCTGCAGGTTCCAGTCCCACAACCCCAGCTCACTGGCCTTGAGCGCCAGTGCCAGGCGTGCTTCGCTTTTACTCAGCGCCTGGCTGGCCGCCTCCAGTTCAAGGCTGCGCTGTGCGACCCGCGCCTCCAGGCCAACTTGCGCCGTACGCAGCTGGGCTTCGGCAGAACGCCGTTGTTCGACCTCCCGGGCCAATGCCTCGTTAAGCTGGGCGCCGCGGGCTTGTGCTTGCTGCAGATGCTCGATCAGTGCCTGGTTCTGGAACCGGCGCAGCATGCCGTTCTGTATCAGCCGATTGACCTGCCAGGCCACCACACTCAGCGAAACCAGCACCACCAGCCCAAGCCAGCCCCAGCCACGCTGCTGCTCGTCGCCGCCCCAGAAAAGATAACCGATGGCCGGCAACAGGCAGGGCAAGGTAAAGGACAGGAACGCCGCAAGGCTCACGGCATAGGCGACACTCGCCGACAGCGTGGCCGCGCCGATCAGGCCGAATACCCAGGCCTGTTGCTGGAAGCTGTCCGCCGGGACCAGGGCGATACCGGCACCGGCCAACGTCAAGCCGGTCATGGCCGAGCCCAGCAGGAACATGCGCAACCAGATCGGGTGGGCCTGGCGGCTTGGTATCGCCGAATCGAACGCGGCCACCTGAATCACCCGCAACGCCACCAGCGACAGCAACCAGACCAACCAGACGCTGACCAGGAAGTAGCGCGACGGCGTCCATAAGAGCGCCGCGCACACCAGCCCGTTGAGCAGCATGAACAGCGTGGGCAGCAGCGAACCCTGATATAACAGCCTGGTGCGTTCGACGGCCATTTCCGTGGCGTACTGCTTGCAGATGAGGCGCGGCTCCACGCAGGGCCCCGCCAGATCGGAACTGGAGGTCATAGGCGATGTTCTTGTTCTTATTCAGGGGCGCGTGCTGCACCCGAAACGAGCACCGAGCATACACAAGCCAAAGGCCATCCCACACTGCTCCTACTCATAAAAACAGCGAAAAAGTCGCGATTCCATTGGGTAATAACCTTGGAAAGCGAGCCCCGCCCGTGCTTGTAGCCGCTGACCAACCGGTCATCACCCAGGAGGCTTTTTATCGGCTGATGCAAAGCTCGGTTTGCCCGGGGTGACGCCGCACCCTAGAATGCCTCGATGCGCGATGATCTCTCCCTTCTGCTGAATTCCCTGAACGACGCCCAACGCCAGGCAGTTGCTGCCTCCGTCGGTCGTCAATTGGTCCTGGCCGGTGCCGGCTCCGGCAAGACCCGAGTGCTGGTGCACCGTATCGCCTGGTTAATCCAGGTCGAGAACGCCTCGCCCCATTCGATCCTGTCGGTGACCTTCACCAACAAGGCCGCTGCCGAGATGCGCCATCGCATCGAGCAGTTGATGGGCCTCAACCCGGCCGGCATGTGGGTCGGCACGTTCCACGGCCTGGCGCACCGCCTGTTGCGGGCCCATTGGCAGGAGGCCGGCCTGAGCCAGACCTTCCAGATCCTCGACAGCGATGACCAGCAGCGTCTGGTCAAGCGGGTCATCCGTGAACTGGGCCTGGACGAACAGCGCTGGCCCGCCCGTCAGGCCCAATGGTTCATCAACGGCCAGAAAGACGAAGGCTTGCGCCCGCAGCACATCCAGGCCAGTGGTGACCTGTTCCTGGCGACCATGCGCAGCATCTACGAAGCCTATGAAGCGGCATGCCAACGCGCCGGAGTCATCGATTTTTCCGAGCTGCTGCTGCGAGCCCTGGACCTGTGGCGCGACCACCCAGGCCTGCTGGCGCACTATCAGAAACGCTTCCGGCATGTGCTGGTGGACGAATTCCAGGACACCAACGCTGTTCAGTACGCCTGGTTGCGCCTGCTGGCCAAGGGTGGCGACAGCCTGATGGTGGTAGGTGACGACGACCAGTCGATCTACGGCTGGCGCGGCGCCAAGATCGAAAACATTCATCAGTACTCGGCGGATTTCCCCGACGCCGAGGTCATCCGCCTGGAGCAGAACTACCGCTCCACCGCCGGTATCCTCAAGGCCGCCAACGCGTTGATCGCAAACAATACCGGGCGCCTGGGCAAGGAATTGTGGACCGACGGCGGCGAAGGCGAGGCGATCAATCTGTACGCCGCTTTCAATGAACACGATGAGGCCCGCTATGTAGTGGAGACCATCGAGAGCGCGTTGAAAACCGGCCTGGCCCGCAGCGATATCGCCATTCTCTATCGCTCCAACGCCCAATCGCGGGTGTTGGAAGAAGCGCTGCTGCGCGAACGGATCCCTTACCGAATCTATGGCGGCCAACGCTTCTTCGAGCGCGCGGAAATCAAGAACGCCATGGCCTACCTTCGCCTGATCGAAGGACGCGGCAACGACGCGGCCCTGGAGCGGGTGATCAACGTGCCGACCCGAGGCATCGGCGAGAAAACCGTCGAGGCGATTCGCGACCATGCGCGCCATAGCCACGTGTCAATGTGGGAAGCCATGCGCCAGCTGGTCGACAACAAAGGCGTTACCGGGCGCGCCGCCGGTGCGCTGAAAGCGTTCATCGACCTCATCGAAGACCTCGCCGCCAAATGCGCCGAGATGCCGCTGCACCTGATGACCCAGACCGTCATCGAGCAGTCCGGCCTGATCGCCTACCACGAGGCGGAAAAAGGCGAGAAAGGCCAGGCGCGAGTAGAAAACCTCGAGGAACTGGTCAGCGCCGCGCGCAACTTCGAAAACACCGAAGAAGACCAAGACCTGTCCCCGTTGTCGGCTTTCCTCGGTCATGCCTCCCTGGAAGCCGGCGATACCCAGGCCGACGAGCATGAAGACAGCATTCAACTGATGACGCTGCACAGCGCCAAGGGTCTGGAGTTTCCGTATGTGTTTCTGGTGGGTATGGAGGAAGGCCTGTTCCCCCACAAGATGAGCCTGGAGGAGCCGGGACGCCTCGAAGAGGAACGTCGCCTGGCCTACGTCGGCATCACCCGCGCGATGCAGAACCTGGTGCTGACCTACGCTGAAACCCGTCGCCTGTATGGCAGCGAGACCTACAACAAAGTGTCACGCTTCGTACGCGAAGTGCCGAAAGGTCTTATCCAGGAAGTACGCCTGTCCAACAGCGTCAGCCGACCGTTTGGCGGCAACCAGCAAGGCACCAGCAGCCTGTTTGGCGGTAGCGACATTCCAGAAACCGGCTTCAGCCTCGGCCAGGCTGTGCGGCATTCGGTGTTTGGCGACGGCGTGATCCTCAATTTCGAAGGCGCCGGTGCCCAGGCCCGGGTCCAGGTGAACTTCAGCGAAGGCAGTAAATGGCTGATGCTGGGGTATGCCAAGCTGGAAGCTATCTAAAAGAACCTGTGGGAGCGAGCCTGCTCGCGAAGGGGTTGGATCAGTTGACATTGATGTCACTGATACATCGCCTTCGCGAGCAGGCTCGCCTCCCACAGGGAACCACTCAGCATTCCGATAGAACTTGTCCCCCTTTCCTACAGCCCAAAGCGAACAGGCCTTCTTGCGCATCTGAAGCTGAACCTCAGCTGTCACGCAAAAGCCCGAAACACTCTGCCGCTAGCCAGCAACAGTTCACCTGTGCAACATGGCGCGCGTGCTATCCACAAATGGGAATGCCTTAATATGAAACGTTTTCTTAGCATCGCCATGGCGTTGTGCATCGGCCTGACGATGGCCATCGACGCCAATGCCGCCAAGCGTTTTGGCGGTGGTAAAAGTTCGGGCGCCGCCCCGACTCACCAGACCAGCCAGATGGCGCCGTCCTCTGCCGCCGGTTCAACCGCTGCCACCGCAGGCGCTGCCGGTGCGGCTGGCGCTGCCACCAAGGCCAGCGGTGCTTCGCGCTGGCTCGGCCCACTGGCCGGCATCGCCGCCGGTGGCCTGCTCGCCTCCATGTTCATGGGCGACGGCTTCCAGGGCATGCAGATCTTCGACATCCTGATCATGGCGGTCATCGCCTTCCTAGTCTTCCGCTTCATTGCCGCCCGTCGTCGCAAGCAGCAGGAGCAACTCGCTCCGGCCGGTCACGCGCCAATGCAACGTGAAGTGTTCAACCAGCAGCCTGCCAGCGGCTCGATCTTCGGTGGCTCAGCCGCTCCAGTGGCCGCCCGCCCGGTGATCAACGCACCCGCCTGGTTCAACGAACAGCGCTTCATCGAAGCCGCTCGCAGCCACTTCATGTCCTTGCAGCAGCATTGGGACTCGAACGAAATGGACAAGATCGCCGAGTTCGTAACCCCGCAATTGCTGGAGTTCCTCAAGCGTGAACGTGCCGAACTGGGCGACGGCTACCAGTCCACCTACATCGACAACCTGCAGGTGCAGCTGGACGGCGTCGACGATCGGGCAGACAAGACCATCGCCACCCTGACCTTTGTCGGCGTGTCGAAGGACTCTCGCTTCGACCAGGGCGAAGCGTTCAGCGAAAGCTGGAACATGGAACGTGCCCAAGGCGAGAACCAGCCTTGGCTGGTTGCAGGTATCCGCCAGAACGGTTGAACCTTTGCGCGTTTCGCATGTTGAAATAAAAACCCCGGCCTTGGCCGGGGTTTTCTATTTCACGGTTGCATCTATAGCGAGCTACTGTATAAACCGCCCCATATGAAACCGCGCCATTGAGAAAGAGGATCCCCGGACGTGGAAGAAATCATCGAACAACTGCGTGAAGCCAACGAACCTGTACCGGTTCCACTGGAGTTGCCTGACGAAGACTTGCTGGTAGAGATCGAGGAGCAACTGTTCATCGATATCCCGTTCGTCTTCAGGGAGTTTTTGCTGACTGTCAGCGACGTCGTCTATGGCAGCCTGGAGCCGGTGACCGTTACCGATCCGCAATCCCATACCTACTTGCCCGACGTGGCAGCCAATGCCTGGGATGCGGGTGTCGATCGCAGCCTGATCCCGATCTGCCAGGACGGCGACGATTATTATTGCGTCGAAGAAGACGGCACGGTGGTGCTGTGGCAGGCCGAGGAAGAGCTGATTGCCGAGGAAACCTGGGAATCGGTCTGGCACTGGGCACGGGATGTCTGGCTGGAAAGCTGACGCGCCCATGCCTGGCGTCGGTCAATGCCCGGACGACTCCTTGTGATTGTCCAGCGTATCGAGCAAGGCCACCTGCATCCGCGTATGCAGGCGGACGAACCAGCGCCAGAGCAGCGCCGCCACCGCAGTCGCCACCACGGCAATCAATACCAGCAACTTGTTGGTCGGCAGGATACTGGCCGACAAGGCTGCCAGCAGCAGGAAAATCACCAGCAGCGACAGGATCGGGATCACTTCGGCGATGACCCGACGCACGCGCTGCGTGTGGCGGCCAGCCATCTCCGGCGTGACACCCAACTCCGCCAGCAGCATCGAAAGCGCCTTGAGCTTGCGGTACGCAGCGATCAGGAACGGTAGCGACAACAGCAGCGCCCCACCCCAGATCAATGCTTTTTGCCAGCTCGGATCGCTGATCCAGGCTTGCAGGTAAACCGACATCCGCTCGGCGAAATAGCCGCCCGAAACAAAAATCGCGATGACCAATGCCAGGTTGATGCCGACCTGCAGCAGGATTCGCCTGATCATGGCGGCCACCAGGGCGCTCTCGCCCTGTGGCTGAATACTGCGCAACCATTCGCCATACATGCCCAGCACGCGCGCCAGCCGTTGCGGCATTGCCGAGGCCAGCCTGACTGACAGCGGATCCGCGGCCCGAATCAAGTAAGGCGTCAGCAGCGTGGTCAGTACCGACACAGCCACCGCCACCGGATAAAGAAAATCGCTAGTGACCTGCAAGGTCATGCCCAGCGAAGCGATGATGAACGAAAATTCGCCGATCTGTGAAAGTCCCATCCCGACTCGCAGGGAGGTGCGTCCGTCATTGCCAGCGATAAAGGCGCCAAGACCACAGGAGAGCATCTTGCCCAGCACGACTGCGCAGGTGATCACGGCAATCGGCCAGGCGTATTGAAGCAAGATCGCCGGATCGAGCATGAGCCCGATCGCCACGAAAAATATCGCGCTGAACAAGTCGCGCACCGGCTCTACCAAGCGTTCGATTTTCAGCAACTGCCGGGACTCGGCCATGATCGCACCGATCAGGAATGCCCCCAGCACCATGCTGTATTCAAGCTTCACCACCAGCAGGCAGAAGCCGAAGCAAAGTCCCAACACCGTGATCAGCAGCATCTCGTTACTGTCGAATTTCGCCACGTACGCCAGCAATCTGGGCACCAACAGGATACCGATGACCAACGCCACGATCATGAACAACGATAACTTGCCGACCGTGGAGAACACCTCGCCGGAACTCACCGTGCCGCTGACGGCGATGCTCGAGAGCAAGGCGATGATGCCGATGCCGAGGATATCTTCGACGATGAGTACCCCGAAAATCAGCTGCGCAAAGCGCTCGTTTTTCATTTTCAGATCATTGAGCGCCTTGACGATGATCGTGGTTGAGGAGATGGCCAGGATCGCGCCGAGAAACAGCGAATCCATGGTATTCCAGTCGAACCAGCGGCCGATTTCATAGCCGATCCAGATCATCAGGACAATTTCGAGGAATGCTGCGATGAACGCCGTGGCGCCAACCTTGAACAGTTTGCGCAGGCTGAATTCCAGCCCAAGGCAGAACATGAGGAAGATCACCCCGAGCTCGGCCAGGATCTTGATGGTTTCTTCGTCGTGGATGAAACCGAACGGTGGCGTATGCGGGCCAATGATGAAGCCGGCGACGATATAGCCCAGCACTACCGGCTGCTTGAAACGATGAAAGAGTACCGTTACCAGCCCCGCCACCAGCATGATGATCGCCAGGTCCTGAATGAAGCTGATGGCATGCATAGTGAGGGCTCCTTGTGTGAATTACCTCGACGCGGAGTCGGGCGGTTCCGGTCCTTTTGTAGGAAATGCCTAAGTTGACGGGCTTTTGCAGGTTAACACCGCGACTTCCTGCAAAAAGACGGTGCAATATATGGAAACAGATCCACCCAAGCGTGACGGCAAGCAACGGCGCAGCGTCCCGATATGGGTGGCTGGAAAACGAGTGGCCACAACCCAACGCCCGCAGAGGCGCCTCCCCGAAATTGCTGCCTTGAACCGTGAGAACGTTATGGAACCCGGAAACGCCCAGCTGTCGATGACGGTGTTGATGACCCCCGATATGGCCAACTTCTCTGGCAATGTCCATGGCGGCACCTTGCTCAAATACCTCGATGAAGTTGCCTATGCCTGCGCCAGCCGTTACGCCGGGCGCTACGTGGTGACGCTTTCGGTCGACCAGGTCATCTTTCGTGAGCCGATCCACGTCGGCGAGCTGGTGACGTTCCTGGCGTCGGTGAACTACACCGGCAACACGTCGATGGAAGTTGGCATCAAGGTCGTGACCGAGAACATTCGTGAACGCTCGGTGCGCCATACCAACAGCTGCTTTTTCACCATGGTGGCCGTGGATGACCAACGCAAACCTGCGCCCGTCCCGCCATTGCACCCGCAGAACAGTGAGGAGAAGCGCCGCTACGAACAAGCCCAGCAGCGTCGGCAGATCCGCCAGGAGCTGGAACGGCGCTATCAGGAAATCAAGGCGGACGGGCCGTAAAGGCCACCGAAAACCAACTGTGGGAGCGAGCCTGCTCGCGATAGCATCAGCCCAGGCAACCGAAATCCCGTGGCGAGGGAGCTTGCTCCCGCTGGCCTGCGTAGCAGGCCCTGGCATTCCTGCAGGCAGACCGCATCAGCCGGTTTCGCGACTGCTGCGCCCGAGACGTCGGACCGGCCGAGCGGGAGCAAGCTCCGTCGCCACAGGGGCACCAGACACCAATCTGGCTCGCTCCCCTCAGTTTGCATGCGTCAAAGGCTGATCGGCGTGGCCTCGAAGCGCACGCGTGGATGGGCAATACGATCCTGGGCACGGATCAGTTGCAGCTCGTAGCTGGCACACGCCTGGGTTTCCAGCAGCACTTCGTGTACCGCCGAAGCGGTGAATTCGAATGCTGCCACCAGGCTGTCGCCCAACAGTATCCGCGCCAGGAACAACCCCGAGGTAAGGTCGCCTACCCCTACCGGCTGACGGGGAAACGCCAGCAATGGACGACGCAAGTGCCAGCCTCCGTCAGCCGTGACCAGCAACATCTCGAAGCTGTCGTCGGGCTTGCCGGGGTAAGCCAGGTGTTTGACCAGCACCACCTTCGGTCCACGAGCCAATAGCCCACGTGCCATGGCCAGGCAATCGAACAATGATTGCGCCTTGCGCCCGGCAAAACTGTCCAGTTCCAACTGGTTCGGACACATGATGTCCGCCACGGCAGCGGCCTCTTCCAGCAGAAACTCGCTCACCTCGGGCGCCACGATGCAGCCCTTCTCCGGATGCCCCATGACCGGGTCACACAGATACAGCGCTTTGGGGTTGCAAGCCTTGATCCGCGCCACGCCTGCCAGGATCGCCTGCCCCTGGGCCGCGCTACCCAGATAACCGGACAGCACTGCGTCGCAATTGCCGAGCTCGCCAATGGCCGCGATCCCCTCAACGAGAAGTGGAATCTGAGCAGGCGCCAACACTTCTCCTGCCCACTGCCCGTATTGGGTGTGATTGGAAAACTGCACGGTATTGAGCGGCCATACATTGACGCCGACCCGCTGCATTGGAAACACGGCAGCACTGTTGCCGGCGTGACCAAATATCACATGGGACTGGATGGCAAGCAGATGAGGCGTACGTTTCATGCAGGAAGCTTCCGTAAAACGAATGAAATTCAAGCGGCGCAGTATGCGACTAAACGCAGCCTGTACGACAGACCGGCGACGCAGTTAAGCTGACGGCAACTTGTTGGAGCACTTCGTTCATGCTGACCCTTGGAAACATTTTCGTGCTGATGCTGCTGGCTACCGGTGGCGCCTGGCTGTGGCACAACCATGGCTTGCGCGAACGGGCTCTGGCGAGGGTCATACAACACTGCGCCAATCTCAAGATCGAGCTGCTGGATGGCAACGTAGCGCTGCGCAAGATCGGGTTTATGAAAGACGGCAGCGGGCGACGGCGCCTGGCACGTGTCTATAACTTCGAATTCACAGTAACGGGCGAGACGCGTCATACCGGCACCATCACTCAATTCGGCGCCCACAGTGCACACATCGAACTGGCACCCTATCCGATGCCGTTCGAAGAAACCGCGCAGGCGCCCATCGAACCGGTCCAGACCCGGCCGCGGGCCGAGGTTATCGAGCTGAGCCAGTGGCGTCAGGAACACAATAAATGGAAGCCCTGAAACGAGGCTGACTCAAGGGTGGCGGCAGCTCGCCAGGCTCGCTTGAAGGATTCCCACGTCTTGAGGTTCGGCGAAGATCAGTTCGATTCGCGAATCCTGTCGCCATTCGCTCGCTTGCCACTCCAGCGGCCCTGCGTCCAACGCATTGGCGGAAACCCAACCGCCCTCGCTGTGGATAACCATCTTCGCGCGTTTCCAGTCTTTGCCGTGCAGCCATCGAGACAGCCGCGCGACGTCGAATCGTTGATCTGGATGCCAGCGCCAACCGATGCTCCAGCTTTCGCCCTGTTGCTGATGCAGGCAGATCGGCAACGTCGGGTCACTCCAGATGGCCGGCATCTGCCCCAGGCTCTTGGGCACATTCAAGTTATCGACAGCCAAGTTATCCACAGCTCCGTCGCCGCGATTCGCCAGGCCGGGCAGCCGATCAATCGGCAACGCAGCCTGATGGGTCCAATACAGCGCAATCTCGGGCAATTGGGAAGTAATGCCCACGCGATCGGCGTCGGTAAGGTCTTCGGACTTGTTCAGCACCAGCAACCCGGCGTCAGCCAGGACCTGTCGTTGCGCATCGGGCAACGGCCTGCCGTTCGCCATTGCCTGGGCATCCAGGACCAGCACACAAGGCTGGATGGTCAGCACGCCAAGCCAGGGCGCTTCGTTCAGCTGTCGCAAGAGCTGCGCCGGATGACCCAGCCCGGAGGGTTCGATGAACAGACGGTGCGGCCGCGCCTTGCGCAATAAACGGCCAAGGCCGATCTGAAACGGCGCTCCATTGACGCAACACAAACAGCCCCCGGCCACTTCGCCCAATGCGATACCATCGGCGGCCTGGGTCAGCAGCGCGGCATCCAGGCCGATCTGGCCGAACTCGTTGATCAGCACGGCCCACCGCTCATCAGCCGGACGCTGAGCCAGCAATTGCCTGATCAGGCTGGTCTTGCCTGCTCCCAAAGGGCCGGCAATCACATGGGTGGGTATGTTCTGCAACATGATCGATAGCTTTCGACGGAGGTTTAAATGCGAATGATCGGTTGGCTGTTACTACTGCTGACCTCGACCCAGGCCTTGGCCCAGGCGTGTGTAGTGCACAGCCAGGCGGAACGGCTCGATGTCAGAATCTGCCAGCAAAACCGCAACATTCCGCAAAAACTGTTCGCCGACGGCTTCTGCCAACCCAGCCTGGCCGGGCAGAAGGTCGTTGTGCAGTATGTCGATCAGTGCCCTGGCGGGGCATTTGGCATTTGCAGCGACGCCCAAGTCGCCAATATGCCTTATCGCCAGGATATTCACTATTACGGCGTAGCCACCGATGCGGCTTACCTGAGACCCTTTTGCGAAAGCCAAAGCCAGGGAAAATGGCTCAAGCCTTAGGCCAGCCAATCCAACGAAAGGATCAAACGCCGTTCGCCGGGCGCCAGTTGCGGTGAGCGATGGATCAGTCCGTGACCTTCATTGCCCTGCCACTTTTCACCTTTGAGCAGCGCCACATCACCACTGCGCATCTGCTGAATCAGACTCGCGTCGGCAGGCTCTGCTTCAGGCTGGGCCAATCGTCGACGGTCCATGACGCCTTCCATGAGCCATTGGCTGCCGACGCCGGCATAGGTGGTGATCAGCCGCACCGGCACATGGTCGACGTGAAAACGTGGGCACATTGCGTTATCCAACGCTCGCAAGCGCAGACCGACGCGCCGGGCACCGAGGAGGCAGGCAAACGCACTGACCAGCCAGGCGACATCCGCGACGAACCCTTCATATCCGTGCAGATCGCCGAAACCCGTGGCAAGGCCATGCAACGCCGGCTGCGTATCCTCGCTCGGTAGCTCAAGCACCATCGACTCGGCTAGGGGTTGGCCCATCGAGAGCAGCATCGCCGCAAAATCGCCGATATGCGCCGGGAGGTGACGCTGCCACACAGCCAGGTTGGTGTCGTCATCCAGAATCTGCGCGAAGGTGAGCGGCGTGTCTCCCTGGACCTGCCGCAGCTGCTTCAGACGAGGCGCCAGCATCACGCCGCGACCTCGTCATGCCAGGGGCCGAACGGGTCTGGCAACTGCCGCCAGCGCTCGATGCCCAGGCTCATTTCCGCGTCGGTTAGCAGGCAAGCGTCCAGTTCGGTGGCGAGCAGCGCGAAGTCTATATTCTGACCAATGAATACCAGCTCCTGGCGGCAATCACCGGAGGCCTCCAGCCAGCTTTTCATGATCGCGGCGATGCTCTCCTCATCCTGCGGCCAATGGCTTTTCGGCACGAACCTCCACCAGCGCCCGGCGAACCCGTGACGCATCAACCCGCCGGCCTGGGACCAACTGCCGGCTTCCTCATGTTTGCTGGCGAGCCAGAAAAAACCTTTGGAGCGCAGGAGCGTGCCATTGGTCCATGGGCGGTCGATAAAGTTGAAGAATCGTTGGGGATGAAACGGGCGACGGGCGCGGTAAGCAGTCGATGCGATGCCGTATTCCAAGGTTTCGGGCACATGCTCGCCGCGCAACTCCCGCAGCCAACCGGGCGCCTGCGCCGCGCGTTCAAAATCGAAGCGGCCCGTATCAAGGATCTGCCCCAACGGTACCTGCCCCATGACCATGGGAATAACCTGCGCCTGGGCATTCAGGCGCGACAGAATTGCGCTCAACTCTTCCCGCTCGGAGCGGCTTATGAGATCAATCTTGCTGATCAGGATCACGTCGGCGAACTCGATCTGCTCGATCAGCAAATCGGTTATCGAGCGCTCATCTTCGTCCCCGAGGGTTTCGCCCCTGGTGGAAAGGTTTTCCGCGGCCTGGTAATCCTTGAGGAAATTCACGCCATCGACCACTGTCACCATCGTGTCGAGCCTCGCAACGTCCGCCAGGCTGCGCCCTTCTTCATCGCGAAAGGTGAAGGTTTCGGCGACCGGCATCGGCTCCGAAATGCCCGTGGATTCGATCAGCAGATAATCGAAGCGGCCTTCCCTGGCAAGCTTGCCCACTTCCTCCAGAAGATCCTCGCGCAGCGTGCAGCAGATACACCCGTTACTCATTTCGACCAACCGTTCTTCGGCGCGATTGAGGCTGACATCTCGCTGCACTTCGCTGCCATCGATGTTGATCTCGCTCATATCGTTGACGATGACGGCAACGCGCAAATTGTCGCGATTACGCAACACATGATTGAGTAAGGTGCTTTTACCAGCCCCGAGAAATCCGGACAGCACAGTAACGGGGAGACGGTTGGGCATCAGGTTTATCCTCATCGGGGCGGCCGCTTCTGTGGCTCTATCAGGTTTGGGTTCGGCTAAAGGGGGGCAGATTTTAATGTTATAGTATTACACTCAATAACAGCCAACCCTTTTCTGCTTCTGGGCTCCTACAAAATGCTCAACCTCTTCAAATACCTGGTCGCAGCGCCACTGCTGCTGATAGCGACGGGCGTTTCGGCGCAAGGCGCTTTGTTGGGGACCTGCACCCGCAGCGCCAACGTGCTGGCCTGCGTAGATGGACAGGGCAATGCCTACAGCGTCGCTACGGCTGGCAATACAATTTATCTGCGTGGCTATGAGGTGGCTGGCCACCGCTACTGGGCCCAGGCAAACAGCCGATACGGCCAACTGACCTTCTTCACTGGACTGGCCTCCGATGGCGAAGCCTGGGTTGGATACAGCCGCCGTGTGGGCTGGACGACGATCAACCGTTTTTCCAGTTCTGGCGGCACCAGGGGCAGTTTTATGTGCGGACGCATGAACGGTTGTCAGGAGTCTCCACGCTGACGTTTCACGTGGAACCATCTGAGATGAAACTCTATTCATGAAAAAGGTCTCGTCGCTTTTGTTGTTATAATATAACATTAAAAACGAACCTCTCATGGACCTCGAAAATGAACGCGTTAACTCTGCCGGACATTGCGGCGCAGGCGTCTCGTCAAGCCATGCCGCTGGATTGGGTGGGCATGTGCGGTATCGCCGTGCCGGTGCTGGTGGACGGCCAGCGTTTGAGCGCCTCTGCCGATGCGGGCGTCAGTCTCGATGATGGCGAAGCGCGTGGCATCCATATGTCGCGTTTGTATATGGCACTCGAAAAGCTTGAATACACCGCGCTTTCTCCGGACCTGTTACGCCGGATCCTGCAAGAGTTTCTGGATAGTCATGAGGGTCTGTCCCGGAGTGCATCACTGACCCTGCGCACCGATCTGATGTACAAGCGCCCCGCTTTGATCAGCCCACTAGCCGGCTGGAAGCGTTATCCCATCGTTATCGAAGCCAGCCTTAAACACTCAGTGTTCCACGTGGAACTTCAAATCGGAATTCCTTATTCGTCTACTTGCCCTTGTTCGGCAGCGCTGGCGCGGCAATTAATCCAGCAGAAATTCCTCGACGATTTCGCGAATACGAACCTTGAGCACGCTGACGTTCTCGCGTGGCTAGGTTCTCAGAAAGGTATCGTGGCCACCCCTCATAGCCAGCGCAGCGTCGCCATCCTGAACCTGCGCTTGGACGCCAAGCTCGATGAGTTTCCGGTGTTACCGCTGATCAACGAGGCGGAGGCGGCGCTCGGCACCGCTGTTCAAACCGCCGTCAAACGCGTCGATGAGCAAGCCTTCGCGCTCGCCAATGGGCAGAACCTTATGTTCTGCGAAGATGCCGCGCGGCGCTTGAATATTGCGCTGAGGCCGCTGCCCTGGATTTCCTCCCTTGACGTACGAGTCGTTCATGCGGAAAGCCTGCACGCCCACGATGCTGTCGCCCAAAGCCATTGGCAACGGGAGGACTCATGATTCGTTGCCAGGGATTGAGTTGGGGTATCCCCGGGCACCCTCTCACTCCACCTCTGCACATGGAGCGCCCGGAGGGCAGCCTGACCGCAATCATTGGCGCCAACGGATCAGGGAAAAGCAGCCTGCTGAAAGTCCTCGCCGGGTTACAGAAGCCACTGACGGGGAAGGTCTCGCTCAACGTTCAACGGCGCGGCGGCGTGTCGTTCCTGCCTCAACAGCAGCACCTGGACCGGCAATTTCCCATCAGCCTGCAGGAATTGGTGGCGGCAGGTTCCTGGGGTAATCGACAGGAACCTGCCGCACGCAACCAACGACTCAAGGCGGTTCTCGACGACTGGGCCTTGAGCGGCCTGGAACATCGTCCGCTGATGGCGTTATCGGGTGGCGAGTTGCAACGGGCCCTTCTCGCGCGACTGAGCCTGACCGAAGCGCCACTCCTGTTGCTGGACGAGCCCCACGCAGCCCTTGATGAAAAAGGCCAGGCACTGCTGTGGGACAACATTCACCGATGGCATCGCGAAGGGCGCACCCTGGTGGTGGTTTGTCACGATTTGGCCGCGGTGCATCAACACATCCCCCATACCTTGCTGATCAATCCGTCCGGCTGCGTATTGGGTCGCAGCGCCGAATTGATCGCCCCGACGCCTTACACACAGGTCGCTTGATGCTCACCGCCACCCACTTCTGGCAGCCCTTCCAGGAATTTGTCTTTATGCGCCGGGCCTTGTTGGGCGGGTTGGTGTTGGCATGCAGCACGGCTCCGCTAGGCGTGTTTCTGATTTTGCGGCGCATGAGTCTGATCGGCGATGCGGTAGCTCACGGCATCTTGCCGGGCGCGGCCCTGGGTTTCTGGTTCGCCGGTCTGAGCCTGCCAGCCTTGACGGTGGGTGGCCTGGGCGCCGGCTTGAGCATGGCCGGGCTGGCGGCGTGGATCACCCGCCGCACCGGCCTGCGGGAAGATGCCAGCCTGGCGGCGATCTACCCCATCTCCCTCGCCGCCGGGGTGTTGATCCTCGGTATGGCCGGTAAACGCCTGGACTTGCTGCACCTGTTATTCGGCTCGGCGTTGGCCGTGGACGGCCCGACACTCACCGGCATGCTCTGGGTTTCGGCGGCCAGTCTGGTGGCGATGGCGTTGATCTACCGCCCGCTGTTACTTGACACCCTGGACCCACTGTTTCTGCAAACCGTCAGCCGTCTGGGTCCACTGGCCCACGGCGTATTCCTGACCTTGGTGGTGCTGAACCTGGTCATCGGCTTCCAGGCCATCGGCGCGTTGATGGTGGTCGGCCTGATGATGCTGCCGGCGGCCGCGTCGCGATTCTGGAGTCGTCGCCTGCCGATGTTGATGCTGGTCGCTGCATTGCTCGGTTGTCTCTCGGTGTGGCTGGGCCTGCTGTTGTCCTTCTATTTTTCGCTGCCCAGCGGGCCGGCCATCGTGTTGGTGGCGGGCGCGTCATATCTGTTGTCCGTGGTATTCGGTCCGGTGCACGGCTTGCTGCGCCGCCCGCCCCTGCTTACATCCCAATGAGGTGTTACCTGATGCGCGCCCTGCTCCTGATATTCAGCTTGATGCTGTCCATGTCCCTGCCTGCTGCTGAAAAACTCAAGGTGGTGACCAGCTTCAGCATCCTTGCCGACATGACCCGACAAGTCGGCGGCGAGCATGTCCAGATCACCAACATGGTGGGGCCGGACGCTGACGCACATACCTATGAACCCACGCCGGACGACGCCAAGGCATTGCTCGGGGCGAAACTGATCATCAAGAACGGGTTGGGCTTCGAGCCGTGGCTGGATCGCCTGGTGACCAGCACCGAAACCGGTGCCCCGGTCATCAGTGCCAGCCGTGGCGTGATTCCACGCTCGCTGGAAGAAGATGGCGAGACCATTCCCGACCCACACGCCTGGCATAACCTCGCCAACGCCGTGCTTTATGTCGGCAACATCACCAAGGCATTGGAGGCGGCCGACCCGGCGAACAAGGCCGACTACGAACGTAACAGCCAGGCGTACCTGAAGAGGATTTATGCACTACTCGCCGAAGCCAAGGCGAAGTTCGCTGCGTTGCCACCGGGCAATCGCAAGATCGTCACGTCCCACGATGCGTTCGGTTACCTGGGCCAGGCTTATGGTATCGAGTTTTTGGCGCCGCAAGGGTTGTCTACCGAGCGTGAACCGTCAGCCGCGGAAGTCGCTGCGTTGATCACCCAGATTCGTCAGGCAAAAGTCAAAGCCGTGTTCATGGAAAACATCAAGGACGCGCGCCTGCTCAAGCAGATCGCCGACGAAAGCGGCGCGCACATCGGTGGCACGCTGTACTCCGATGCCCTCGCCGCCAGCGGACCGGCCAGCACCTTTACCGGTCTCTTCGAATACAACCTCAACACACTCTACGAGGCACTCGGGCGGCCCTGATAACAGGCCGCTGATCAAGCCCTTGGCTTGACCGTCCCGCAATCCTGCCCCAGCCATACGGCGCGGGTATCCAGGCTGCCGTTCTGCTGGATACCCGTGGCGTTGAACGTGCCATTGACCTTGGTGGTGAATTCACGATCGCTCTGGAATGTCGCGATACCGTTGCCCTGGGCTTTCGGGCAACTGAAGCGGAATTTCCACTGGTTGCCGGTACGCTCGGTGATCTGCTGCTTGCAGCCTGATTGCGGATCTTGCAGCGGGATGTCATTGGTCTGCACCTGTGCCGGCGTCAGGCACACCCGAATCCCCTTGCCCCCCATGGTGATGCCCTGCTTTTCGAGCATTGCCCGCTGTTCAGGCGTCATCTGGTTCTGCAGTTGACCAAGGATCAATTGCAGGTCCGGCAGGTTCTGGTTGTCGACTTTCATGTTGCTGGTCGTCAATTCCCACAAGCCTGGTTGAAGCATCTGCGCCTGAGCCGCCACAGGAACCGACAAGCCAACGGCCAAGGCCAAACCCAGCAGACGAACATTCATTGCACAAACTCCAGAGGACAAGTGGCCGTTAGACGCCGCCTTCAGGCTTCGGTTCAGACCCGCGCCGAGTGAATTAAATAGCGACATTCGCCGTGGAACATGGTCTGTTAAGCATTGAAGTTTCAGGAGCAAGGCAGCCCCATGGATTTTTTTGGCCCGCATGTTTTCGGTTACCTGATCGCGCTGCTCCATACCCTCGGCTCCATCGCCGCCGTCCATGCGGTGCTGACGGTGCGTACCGCCCAGGGCTCGATTGCCTGGGCCCTGTCGCTGGTATTCATCCCCTACCTGACTTTGATTCCTTACCTGGTCTTCGGCCGCAGCACCTTCGACGGCTACATCAAGGCACGTCGACAAGCCAACGAGGAAATGCGCAAGGCGATCTCCGAGCTCAACTGGCGCCCCTGGGTCGAAGAAGCGCTGGCCGCTCGCGCCTCCCAGGCCTACGCCTCGTTACGAGCCATGCCGAAGTTGGGACGCACGCCGTGTCTGGCAAACAATCAGGTGCGTCTGCTGGTTGATGGCCCAGCTACGTTCGAAGCGATTTTCCAGGCCATCGAGAGCGCTCGCGAAGCGGTTCTGGTGCAATTTTTCATCATCCACGATGACCGGCTCGGTCAGCGCTTGCATGCGTTGCTGCTGAAGAAAGCCGCTGAAGGTGTGGCGGTCTATCTGCTTTACGACCGTATCGGTAGCCATTCCCTGCCCCATCGTTATGTCCAGGCCTTGCGCGACGGTGGCGTTCACGTCAAAGCGTTTGCCACTCGCAGCGGTTGGCTCAACCGGTTCCAGGTCAACTTTCGCAACCACCGCAAGATCGTCGCCGTGGACGGCGTGCTGGGGTTCGTCGGCGGGCACAACGTGGGCGATGAATACCTGGGGGAAAAACCACCCCTGGCACCGTGGCGCGACACTCATGTAGAGGTACGCGGCCCAGTGGTAGCGAGCATGCAGGAGTCCTTCGCCGAGGATTGGTTCTGGGCGGCGCGTTCCCTGCCGCCGCTGATCCTGCCAGACGCTTATCCGGACGACGGAGTGCTCTGCCAACTGCTGGCCAGCGGTCCGGCCGATGCCTACGAAACCTGCTCGCTGTTCTTCGTCGAAGCCATTCACGCGGCAAGCGAACGCATCTGGATAACCACGCCGTATTTCATTCCCGACGAAGCGGTATTCGCGGCTTTGCGCCTGGCCGTGCTGCGCGGCGTGGACGTGCGCATCCTGTTGCCGTCGCGACCGGATCACCGGATCGTCTACGCTGCGTCCAGTCTCTATGCGTTCGAAGCGGTGCGCGCCGGCGTGCGGGTGTTTCGTTATGAGCCGGGTTTCCTGCACCAGAAAGTGGTGCTGATCGACCGGGAAATCAGCGCCATCGGCAGCGCGAACCTGGACAACCGTTCGTTCAGGCTGAATTTCGAAGTCATGCTGCTGACCGTCGACATGGCCTTTGCCAGCGAGGTCGAGCAGATGCTCGAAAAGGACTTCGCCCAGGCCCACGAAGTGGCCAAACGGGAAAGCCGGGAAACCCACCGCCTGCAGAAGGTCGGGATGCGGATCGCCCGGCTGATTTCGCCGATTCTTTAAGGCGTGTAGATGTCGTCGCGGGTCCAGGGCAGCTCATGGCTACCATCAGCGTGGGCCTTCACCGCGAGGATCTGATGCAGGTTTATCCAGCCCTTGGCGAATGCATAGGCGCAGCCGGCCAGGTAAAGACGCCAGATCCGCAGCGCCTGTTCCGGCACTTCCCTGGAAGCGGCTTCGAGATTGTCCTCAAGGCGCTCGCTCCAATGGTCGAGAGTGCGCGCGTAATGCATGCGCAGGCTTTCCACATCGACAATTTCCAGCCCCGCTTCGCTGATCTCGGCGGAAATCATCGACAGATGAGGCAACTCACCGTTCGGGAATACATACTTTTCGATAAACTCACCCGCGCCGCGACCTACCGGACGCCCGTCGGTGTGCTTGGCGGTAATCCCGTGATTCATCACCAACCCACCCTCACGCACCGCGCCGTACAGCGTCTTGCAGTACTGCGCCAGGTTGGCATGCCCGACGTGTTCGAACATGCCGACGCTGACCACTTTGTCGAATCGGCCATCCTGGGGCAGGTCCCGGTAGTCCAGAAGTTGCAGATCTACCTGGTCCTCAAGGCCTTCGGCCTTTACCCGCTCCCGCGCCAACGCAAGCTGCGCCTTGCTCAGGGTAATGCCGAAGACCTTGGCGCCGAATTCCCGTGCGGCAAAGCGCGCAAGACCACCCCAGCCGCATCCGACGTCCAGCAGGTAATCGCCGGGTTGCAGGCGTAGCTTGCGGCACAGATGGCGGAATTTGGCTTGTTGCGCTTGCTCGAGGGTTTCACTGCCGGTCTCGAAATACGCACAGGAATACACCATGTCGCTGTCGAGCCAGAGTTGATAAAACGCGTTGGAGAGATCGTAATGATAGGAGATGGCCTTGGCGTCGGTTTCCTTGTCGTGCACCGCACGCACCGGCAGATGGCTCTCGTCTTCGTCCACCAGAGCCTGGCTCAGCTCGTCACACACCCGGATGACTTCGTTGATCGAGCCCTCCAGTTCGAGTTTGCCTTCGACAAACGCCGCTCCCAGGGCATCCAGGCTGGGGTGGGTGAATTGCGCGACCATTTGTGGGTCCTTTACCACGATCGTGACGCTGGGATCGGCACCCAGCGTAAATTCATGGCCGTCCCAGAGCCGCAACCGAAGCGGTAGGTGCAAATTCTGTAAGGCCGGTGGAAGTTGAGCCAGCATGTAATAACCTCCCCATGTTTCAGATTGTTTCAGACGTCTGAAATGAGGGTAGACCATCGTGGAAAAATAGCAGGCTATCGAATTTATAGCCTTTTTCTATCGTCTTCCATCTACCGCCGAGCGGTGACTGCCTGGATTGGTGGGCCCTCTCGCTAGAGACTGCGGGTGCGGGCGACAGTTCGCTCGGGGGTCGTCAGCGGCTACCCGGCTGGATCTTCGCCAAGGGCTCGTGAAACCGCAGCAGTCGTCCCGCATTGCCCAGCACCAGCAATGTGCTCAGGTTATGCAGCAACGCGGCAATCATCGCCCCCGCGGCTCCGAGCCAGCCGAACGCAGCGAAAGCGACGATCGCCAGCGTCCAGCCCAAGCCGATGATCACGTTGACCTGCAACGTGCGTCGGCACTGGCGACTCAACCGCACGCAAGTTCCGAGACGTCGCAGATCACTGCCGATCAGCACGATATCCGCCGACGCCAGGGCGATATCGGCACCGCCCGCGCCCATCGCCACGCCCACCACACCGGCTTTCAGCGCAAGCGAATCGTTGATCCCGTCACCCACCACCATCGGACGGAAACCCTGGTCGATTTCGGCCATGACCCGGTCAAGCTTATCCTCCGGCAGCGCCTGTGCCTGCAGCTCGCTGATACCGACATCGTGCGCCAGGGCGGCGGCCACACTCTGGCGATCACCCGTGAGCAATAACTGGCGTCCCAACCCCAGCGCCCGCAGTTCGGTCATGGCCACCCGCGCTTCCGGCTTGACGCTGTCGGCCAGCAGCAGCCAGGCGCGGAACTGCCCGTCCAGTGCCAGGCCGGCGATCGGGCCGTCATGACTGGGAACCGTCGGTGTCTCGATGCCCAACCGGGCAAACAATTCGGGTCGGCCAAGGGCGGCCTCCCCCCGTCCTGTCATGGCAACTACACCGAGGCCCTGGCGTTCGTGAATATCGGTCAGCGGCAGATAATCTTGCGCTGTCACCAGCCCCGCCAAGGCACGACTGACCGGATGACTGCTGGCCGATCCGAGGCTCGCGGCCAATGGCAGCAATGCGGCAGGGTCGTCCGCGATACTTTCGATCGATTGCAGGCGCAGGGTGCCGTAGGTCAGGGTCCCGGTCTTGTCGATGACCAACGAGGTGAGGTCCGCCAGCTCCTCGAGAAAAGCCGAGCTGCGAATCAGGATGCCGTGGCGCGCCGCCACCGCAATCCCGGCGATGGCTGTCGCCGGGGCTGACAGCACCAAGGCACAGGGACACGCCGCCACCAGTACCGCCAACATCGCCTGGGCGTCATTGGTGACAAACCAGGTAACCGCCGCCAGCAACAACACCAGCACCAGATAACTTCCGGCGTAGCGTTCAAGCAAACGAGTGATTGGCGGTTTCGAGCGCTCGGCGTTCTGCATCAGCGCAATGACTTTGCCCAGCGTCGATTCATCGCCGGTGCGGGTCACTTCCAGGCGCAACAGACCGTCAAGGTTGATCGCGCCG
Source organism: Pseudomonas sp. R3-56 (assembly GCF_051132075.1). Taxonomy (NCBI): domain Bacteria; kingdom Pseudomonadati; phylum Pseudomonadota; class Gammaproteobacteria; order Pseudomonadales; family Pseudomonadaceae; genus Pseudomonas; species Pseudomonas sp. R3-56. Next base: position 6,109,354 of record NZ_CP071657.1, read on the forward strand.
CCAAAGACTTCAACACCCGCCACCGCCTCCAATGGCACCGACTCACCCGTAATGGGCGCGGTGTCGAGGCTCGCTTGGCCGGACAACACCCGACCATCTGCGGGCACCCGGTCGCCGGCACGGACCTCCACTACATCGCCGGGTCGCAACGTAGCGTTATCCACTTCGATGACCGAGCCATCGGCCTGCACTTTGCGGCCCTGGCTGCGCGTCAATTGGCCAAGGGCATCGATCGCTTCCTGGGACCCGATGACGCTGCGCTCTTCCAGCACATGGCCGAAAATCATGATGATCGGCAACAGCGCCGCCGTCAGCAGGTCGCCGGTAGCCCAGGCCCCCAGCATCGCCAGGGCGATCAACTGATCGGTAATCCCATGCAGGCTTGGATAACGCAGGCTGTACCAGGCCGAGCGCATCACCGGCACCGCCACCAACAGCGAGGCAAACCCCAACAGCAGTTGGCTGACGGTACCCTGCTCCGGCAACCAGACGCGCCAGGCCAGGCCCAGGGCAAGCAAGCCGAGGGCGAGCATCGCCAGGGTCAGTTGCCGAGCGGCCGCGCGTTGCTCGGCAGTGGACAGCATCGGCATGTTGATACTCTGCGCGGTCATTGCCCGCCTCCCTGGATGATCAGACGAGAATCGTCTTTCGGGTCGACCGTGGTGACGGAACCAGCCCGACCAAGAATCCCGGGCATGCGTTCGCGGTACAGACGCAGCAGCATCTGCGGATCGCTGTCCTGGGTTTTCGCCAGGCCCGACACCGAGGCTGTGTCGGTCGACGCCTTGGCAAGTCGTTCGCTGGCCTGGGCATGGGCGACTTGTAACGCACGGTCGGCTTCCTCGCGGGCAGCCTGGGCCTGTTTCTCCGCCTCGGTTCGGGCGTTGGCGACCGCTTTGTCGGCCTGCTGGCTGGCCGTCAGCACCGCATTGAATGCGCTCACCGCCGGCCCCGGCAGGCTCGATTGCACGTCGACCCGCACCACTTCGATCCCCAAGCCCTGCCCTGTCGCGGTCAGGTCAGCCAGGCGCCGATTGATGCCCTGCACCAGGTCGCCACGCAAGCGTTCACGGCGCTCCGCGGCCTGGGTATCGCTACCCATCAGTTCGGGGCGGGCCACCAGAATGGTGTCCAGGTCTCGCGCCGCGGCAAGCGCCACGGCACTTCTCGTCGCCAACCGGTCCAACGCTGGCAATACATGTTCGCCTTGGAGGACAAACGCATAAGGCTCGATGACCTTGTAAAAGAGCCGCACATCCAGTTGCACCACGCCCGCATCGCCGGTCAACAGATAACCGGAGCCCGCGAGTTCGTCGCTGACCGGCGTGGCGAAACTGGCGACGCGATCAGCCTGCAAGGCCGCATCTGAACGCAGCAGACTTTCCACCCGGCGCTCCAGCACCCGGTCTGCCGCCGGCAGCAAAATCACTTGTTCCACGGGACGCGGCCACGCCAATAACAGACCGGGTTTCTGGATTCGGTCCAACGCACCAAAGTGCAAAACCACCGCCCGGCTCTGCGGATCAATTTGCCGCACATTGGAAAATGCCCAGGCCAACGCCGCCAGCACAGTCACAGCATAGAGCGCGAGGAACGCCAGACGCCCGGCCTGAATCCACGGGCTGGATAACTCATTTGTTCCACGTGGAACCAAGCTCATGGTTGTGTTCCACCTTTAGGCTCCAGGGCGGGTGGACCATCCACCAGAACGCGAAACGGTGCCGCATCAGTGCGCAAGATCAGTTTGGTGCCGGGGCCGACAATGGTGTTCAAGGTGTCCAGCGAGCGCAGCAAATTATAAAGCTGCGGCGAACCGGCATAGGCCTTACCGTAGATTTCAGCTGCTTCGACGCGGGACTGCGCTTCGATACTGGCTGCTTTAACCGTGGCATCAGCCTGAATGATTCGCGCATCGCGTTCGGCCGCCGAGCGAATCTGCGCCGCTTCGCGTTTGCCGATGGCTGTGCGCTCCGTGGCGATGGTTTCACGCTCAGCCCGCATCCGATCCACGGTCGCGGTGAGCGTCACCGAGGGCAGCGTCAGGCGTTCGATACCCACCTGCAAAACCCGCACGCCATAAGTGGCGAGCAATTGTTGCTCGATCTGCTGACGCAACTGGGCTTCGAAATCGGCGATATGCACCTGACTGGCGTCGGTATTGACTAGGTTTGCCAAATCAAAACTGGCGGCCGTTGTTTCCAGCGCCGAGCCGACGAAGGTGCGAATCTGCCGCGCGGCTTCGTCCGGCTGGTTCTGCACGGCGCGCATGAAGCGCTGCACATGGTCCGGGTCACCTTGGACCTGCCACGCCACATAGGCCTGGACGATGATCCGCAGACCGTCGCGCGTACCGACGTCCTGCAATCCGCTGGAGGTGGTGCGCAGCCTCAGGTCTACCGGGATCGCAGCCTCGAAAGGTGCCGGCCAGCGCCAGCCCAGGCCGGGTTGCAAAAGTACCCGCGCCGGGTTGCCGAAACGGGTAATGACAGTGGCCTCCCCCGAACGCACCTGTACCAGGCTGGCGGCCGCAACGGCAAACGCCACCAGCAGCGCGGCCCAGCACATCCGCCGCCATGGAAACGGGCCGGCGTGCTGCGGATCGCCATGATGGTGGTGATGTCCATGATGATGCCCGGCATGACCGTGATCGTGACCGGCATGGTCGTGATGACCATGGGAAGAGGACTGGCTCAATGGGCAGCTCCTGGCTGGACAGGTTGGTTTGGCGATGCAGGATCCGCCGGCAGCGTGAAAGTGCGCAGGTCAATGGTCGGCGCGTTGCCGTTGCCGCCCAGGCGATGGTCAAGGATCAGCAAGCTGGCGCTGCCGAGGCCCTGGCTCAGTTGACCGAGGTATTGCTCCAGCACGAAGGCATGACCAGCCGTCGCGTAGGCTTGGCGTTCGGCGCGAAAGCGCAGGTCGGCGGCTTGGGCAGTGGCGTTGATTTCTCGCGCCGTGGCTTGGGCCTGGTCGTTGGCGGTGCTGGCTTGCAGTTGCGCCTGGTTGACCTGCTGCGCAGCGGCGCCACGCTCGCGGGCGATTAACGCCTGGGCGCCGATCTGCGCCGCTTGCACACCGTGGTAGGCATTGGCTGCGCCGGCCGGCGGATGGATCGCCTCGACCACTGTCGCAAGAATCTCTACGCCACTGTCGAGCGATTGCAGATCGGCCTGTACAGCGCGACCGATTTCCTCCGCCAGGCTGACACGGTCCGCGCCCAGCAAGCCATCCAGCGTGCGCGAGGCAAATTCATGCACCAGGACGCGGCTGGCCGTGCTGCGAATCAGCGTCGGCACATCCGCACTGTGGTAAGTCGCCGCCAGCGCCGCTGCATCCGTCAGGCCGATGCGATAGACGAAGCGTACGTCCATGTTGACGATCTGGAAGCTCTGCTGATCCGCGCGACGGCTGGCGATAACCTGGGATTTGTCATTCACGTGGCTGGCATCCCACAACCGATTGGCGATAGCCGGAGCCGGTCCCTCTGCCGGTTCCGCGACCGAGGCCGTCTTGCCGTCGCCGCTGGTAGCCAACTCGTGGACGACACCGTTCTCGACGCTCAATACCCTGCCCCATGGCCATGGCAAACCCGCGTGGAGGCCCGGACCAAAGACCTGTACCGGCTTGCCGAAACGTTCATAGATGCCGCGCCCTTGCAGCGGCACCTCATGCACGCCGGTCAGCAGCCACCCCATCAGCGCTACCAATGCCAGCACCGGAAAAAACGCCCGGCGCATGTAGCTGAACGCCCAGATCTGGCGCAGGTCGATGCCAAAACGATTGTGCAACTCATGCTGCAAGGCCAACAGCGGTCGCGGCGGCCAGCGCAGCAGATCGGCGACCACACTGCGTCCCAAAAGCGCCGGTTCCAAGGTGTTCCGGCGCGGGCTGAATAACGCCAGCAGCGCGCGTAGCATCAACTCCACCGCCACCAGACCCGGCAACAATCCGATCAACACCGCCAGGCGTACCGGCCAGAGGGACGCCTCCCCGGCGAAGAGCAGACACACGGCAGCCAGTACCAGCACGATGATCGGCACCCGTGTCAGTTGCGCCAGCGGCGCCGCTTCGGGCCATTCGATCGGCGACTGTTGAGCCAGCTGGCGCTCGAACACCAGCAACCCGAACGCCAGCACTAACGAAAGCACCGCGCCGACGCTGGCCGCCACGCCAAGCGAAGCGGCAGGCAACGCCAAGTCCCAGGTTTGCTCCAGAACCAGCAACGACAGCAGCGCCCAGCCGGCAAGCCACAGAAGCGGTCCGCCGATTTGCTGCAGCAGACCGATCCAGCGCGCGCTGATTCGCTCAAGCAGGCGCTCGTACCAACCCGAGTTATCAACAGGCTCGTCTGCGACCGGCAGGATATCCACCACCGGCAGCAGGGCCTTGCTGCGCCATTGCGTGATCCACCAGGCCGATTGCAATCCGGCCACCAGCACCGATAAAGCCGCGCCTTGGCTCACCAGCAACGCCGGCCATATCGATTGTGGCGAAAAAAGCCCGATGAAAAACGCCGACACCAGCCCCAGCCCCGCGAGGCCGCCCAGTACGAGCGCGGTCCGCTTCAAGCGCAGCCCTTGGAATGCGGCGCGCTGGAAGCGCGGCCAGTCGGCCACGTGTGCCCCGTCTATTTCCAGATCGACTTGCATGTCACTCCAGTGCTTGTGGCATTCGAGAACCGGACACGCGAGGCCTACGTCACCGCATCGCTCCGTTACATGTCGTTACCTTATAACCAACGCTGTGAAATTTCCGTTTTGAATTCTTCATGGCAAACCCTGCGGCGAACGCTTGACTTAAGCCTTGACCGTTATCCGCGAAAACCCTCATATTACGGTCATAATTTTTCGCCAGACATGAGGAAACCGGTAATGAGCAATTACGACGTGATCATTCTGGGCGGCGGCCCCGGCGGTTATAACGCAGCGATCCGGGCCGGACAGTTGGGGTTGAAGGCGGCCTGCGTGGAAGGCCGTGCCACCCTCGGCGGCACTTGCCTGAACGTCGGTTGCATGCCTTCCAAGGCGTTGCTGCACGCCTCCGAACTGTACGCAGTAGCCAAGGGCGCGGAGTTCGCCCAGCTGGGCATCAACGTCACCCCTACCCTCGATCTCGCGCAAATGATGAAACAAAAGGATGAAAGCGTCGCGGGCCTGACCAAGGGCATCGAGTTTCTGTTTCGCAAAAACAAGGTTGACTGGATCAAGGGCTGGGGCCATATCGACGGCCCCGGCAAAGTCACCGTCACCGGTGAGGACGGTGGCAAGACCGAACTGAGTGCCAAGGACATCGTCATCGCCACCGGCTCCGAGCCGACGCCACTGGCGGGGGTCGACATCGATAACCGGCGCATTCTCGATTCCACCGGTGCGTTGTCCCTGAGCGAAGTGCCTCGGCACCTGGTGGTGATCGGCGCTGGCGTCATCGGCCTTGAACTCGGTTCAGTCTGGCGGCGCCTGGGTGCCGAAGTCACCGTCGTGGAATACCTCGATCGCATTTGTCCAGGCGTCGACGGCGAAGCCGGCAAGACCCTGCAGCGGGCCCTGGCCAAGCAGGGCATCCAGTTCAAGCTGAGCGCCAAGGTGACCCGCGCCGTTTCCTCGGCGAGCGGCGTGCAACTGCAAATTGAACCCGCGGCCGGAGGCGAGGCGCAAACCCTGGACGCCGACTACGTACTGGTTGCCATCGGCCGTCGGCCTTATACCCAAGGCCTGGGGCTGGAAAATGCAGGATTGGCGACCGACCAACGCGGCATGCTCGCCAACCAGCGCCACCGCACCGAAGCGCCCGGCTTCTGGGTGATCGGCGACGTGACGTCCGGGCCGATGCTTGCGCACAAGGCCGAAGACGAGGCCATGGCCTGCATCGAACAGATTGTTGGCAAGGCCGGCGAAGTCAATTACGAATTGATCCCCAACGTCATCTATACCCGTCCTGAACTGGCCAGCGTCGGCAGGACCGAAGAGCAGCTCAAGGCCGAAGGCCGCGCCTACAAGGTCGGGAAATTTCCGTTCACCGCCAACAGCCGGGCGAAGATCAATCATGAAACCGAGGGGTTCGCCAAGGTATTGGCCGACGAGCGCACCGACGAAATTCTCGGCGTGCACCTGGTAGGCCCGAGCGTCAGCGAGATGATCGGAGAGTACTGCGTAGCGATGGAATTCGGTGCCTCGGCCGAGGACATCGCTCTGATCTGCCACCCTCACCCCACTCGCTCGGAGGCGTTGCGCCAAGCAGCGATGAACGTGGAGGGGATGGCGACGCAGATGTAGTCACCCGGCTGAATGGAACACCTGTGGCGAGGGATCAAGCTCCCTCGCCACATTCAGATCCGTTGTCAGCTCGCTGCCATGCGAGCCTTGCGCTTGCGCCGACTGATCAGCGCCAGCACCACGGCCACCACCAGCACCGCGCCACCCACTTCCAACCATGTCTTGAACGGCCGCAGCGCCGAGCGAATCGGCGTCAGGGCCTGAGTGACGTAGCGCTTGTCCGCCTGGTCGAATGCCGGTTCCTCGCACTGACGGCCGAAGTCCCAGGCCCATTCCACGTAGGGGCCGTCCTTCACATAACGCTGATACAGCGCGCTTTGTTCTTCGAGGCTTGAGTTGTACCCCACCGCCCTGCACAGCACCGCCGCAAACGCCTGGCTGGTGTGCGGCAGATGATCGGCGGCCTGGCTGGCCAGCGCCGTGGCGACAAAACGGTAGTGATAACGCATGTCCGGTTGGGCGGCACTGGCCTGCTGGCGCTGGACCTCGCCGTCGGCCACCAGCGGTCCGACCTTCAGCTCCACCGGCTCAAAACTGTAGTTGCCGTCCAGGCTGGCGTAATCCGGCGCCATTTCGTAGCCCAGCAACTGCATTCCTGATCTGCGCGCGATCACCGACGCCTTGAAATACGCCTCGGCCCGGCTGGTCGGCCACCATTTGGACTCCGCATCCTGGCGCAACTGCCCATAGGTGCGGGCCTTGTCCTGCAGCTCGGGGTTGTCGAAATAAGCCGGCGCCTCGTCGTAGCGTCCTTCGCGCAGCAAACGACGCCCCAGCAGGTTGCGCAGGTTCGCCGCCACCGACAACTGTACGTAATTGTCTCGATCTTCCTGGCTCAACGGCGGCGGTGCCGGGACCTGGGCGTCGACGTACTGCTTGAGCTCCTCGACGGTCAGCACACGCTCGGCGACCGTTGCGGCGTCGTACCAATAGTTGTTCTGGCCGCGATATAGCTGGTCGAAAGCCTGCAGGTAGTCGCCTCTCTGCAAGGCCAGGATCGCACTTTCGCCTTCGATCCGGCACTTGGGTTGTACCGTCTCGTAATCCCAATCCGGCGTACGGCGGTCGCCCCAGGATTCGTCCTTCGGAAACGCCTGGGCGGCTTTGGCATAGGCGGCGGCCGCAGCGGATTTGTCGCCTTCGCGCAGCGCGAGCTTGGCCCTTACCCACCACGCCAGTCCGCTGTCGCCGGCCTTTTGTGCAAATGCTTTCGCGCTGTCGTAGTCAGCATGTTGATAACTCACTGCCGCCAAGCGGTCGGCATCATCGAGGTTGCCCTGGGCGCGGGCTTGCAACAGCTTGAGGAGGGTTTTCTCGCCGGAGGGCTCTTCGCCGTCCCACCAGCCGACGCGGCTGAGCAGATAAGCAGTCACCAGGCGCTGCACGGCCTTGGCCTTGAGCAATTCGCCCAGGCGCTCCTCCGACTCGACGCTGAGGCCGCCCGCCAACTGCAGCAGCGAACTGTAGCCAACCGGGGAGCCTTGGAGATTCTGGGTCGCATACAGTCCGATGGCGCTGTCCCAGTCATCGGCGGTGTAGGCCACCCTGGCTTCTTCGCCCAGACTGGCGACGCCCAGCTCCAAGGGGTCGCTGAAGCCGGCGATAGTCAATTCCCGAGCCTGGCGGAACGCCTGCCGTGCCTGATCCCGCAAGGCAGCCGGTTCGCCACGGCCAGCCTCGGTGCTCATGGCGAACAGCGCCCGCCCCAGGGAGTACGCCGCCCAGGTACTGCGCAACCGACGCTCGTCGGCCGGCAGCGCCAGCAGTTGCTGGAACGATTCGGCTGCGCGCGGATGATCGCCAGCGTTGAACGCTGCCGCGCCGATTGCGTAGAGCCGCAGCTCGGCGGGCAGGTTGGCCGCTTCGGCGGCGACCTGCTCGATATCGCTGATTGCCCGCAAGCGCTCCACAACGGCTTGCTGCGGTGGGGTCAGGCCAAGCTGTTCGGCCTTGTTGCGTTGGTCCACGTAGGAAGACACATCGTCGTAGCTGTAGTCAGGGTTGCGTGTCGCCTCCGTAGCCGGCTTCAATCCGGCGATGGCCTGACCGAGACGACTGACCTCGAAGCGAAAGCTGCCCTCGGGCAGCTCTGCCAGCGATTGGGCCCGGTTATCCAGCAGGCGCATCGGAAAATCCGGCCCGCAGGCCAATGCCTGGCACAGCGGTAAACCGAGGCTCAGGCACAGCAGGCGACGAGGCCACTTACGGGTAGACATTCATTCCTCCTTGGTCGATTTTTGTACAGCGAGCCCAGCCGATTGCCCGTTGGGCACCGGCAGCCAAGCGGCCTTCCTGGATGCGGGTGAAGGTAAGCAGTCCGGGAGTTTGTTGCAACGTATAACCGGCCAAGGCATCGACGCCATCACACCCGCCCACGGCGAGTGTCAGCCGCTGCGGCCAGGGGCTGTCGAGATTGCCCTGGTTCACCAGCCGGATGTCATAGAGTCCGCCCTGCTCTTGCAGGCGCAGAGTCAAATGACTGTCCAGGCGATCACCACGCGCCACCGCGCCAAGAGTGGCCAGGCTCCAGGCACGCCGGTTCCCCGCCAGCGGCAGGCGAAACCAGATCAATCCGGCCAGATGCTCTGGCGGCTCGGCGCGCAGTTGCGCGACAAGCCCGGCCACTTGTTGTGGATCGGCGAGCAACTCCCGGCGCTCGCCGCCGCGGTCGATGGGCACTTCGCTTTCCACCACCGGCGCGCCGTTTTCTTCGGTCAGCAGCGCCACGCCATAGGCCGGCAAGGCCAGGTAGAACGGGCGTGTGGTGAGGTCGCCCCAGCGCTGGGCCCAACGTTGAGCCTGGCGGGGATCGAAAAGCCCCTGACGCGGATCGCTGACCGCGTGTACCTGCAGGACGCTGCTGTCCACAACTTTTAACAGACCGGGCAACTCGGGGCTGTCGAGCCAGGCCGGCAGCGCGGTGATGCTGAGCTGCAAGGCGGCCGGCAAGGCCTGCCGCAAGCGGACAAGGAAGTTCCGATAGGCTGGCAGCCTTGCGTTACCGGCATCGTGGTCGATTTCGACGCCCATCGGTGCCAGGCCCAGGGTTTGCCAGTCGGCCAGCAACTGCTGGATCCGCGAGATTATTTCGTCCTGATCGAGGGATTTGAGCTGACCATCCAGGCGGATCACCGCGATCAACGGCCGACCGTCAGCCTTGAGCAATGCCGGATCGATCCGCGCGTGGCTCCAGCCGGCGCCCGGGAAGGCTTGCAGCGCCAGCACCCGCAGGCTGGAAAAGTCGGCATGGCTCTGGCTCAGCGCCAGTTCATGGGCCGGCGTCCACTGGCGTTGCCAGATATAAAGTTGCTGATCAAGGGCAGGCAGAGAGGGCTGGTCGCAGCCGCTCAATAACAACGCGGCGAAGGTCAGCGTCAGCCTATGGATAAAAGTCATGAAGCGAAGCCACACCGGGAAAAGGCTGGCAGATTAACGTTTCCGAGGCTCCACAGAAACAAGTGGCGAGGGCGGTTGCACACTCGCCACTTTGTGCCTGTTGCTCAGGCCTCTTTTTGCAAGCCGACAACGGTACGCGGCATCCCCACGAACCCAGGCAAGGCTTCGATCCGCGCCAGCCACGCGCGCACATGGGCATAGTCCTGCAGCGAAACGTTGCCTTCTGGCGCATGGGCGATATAGCTGTAGCCTGCGATGTCGGCGATGGTCGGAATGTCACCGACCAGATAGGCACTGTTGCTCAGTTCCTGGTCGATGACTTTGAGCAGGTTGTGGGAGCGCGCGATCACATCCTCGGCGTTATGAGAAGCACCGAACACGGTGATCAGGCGCGCGGTGGCCGGTCCGGCATGCAATGGCCCGGCCGCTACCGACAACCAGCGCTGGACGCGAGCGGTGCCGACCGGGTCCGTTGGCAGCCAGCGGCCGTCGCCGTACTTGTTTGCCAGGTACACCAGAATGGCGTTGGAGTCGGCCAGTACCACACCGTTATCATCGATCACCGGTACTTGGCCGAACGGGTTGATTGCGAGGAAATCCGCTTGTTTGTGCGCGCCCTTGGCCAGGTCGACAAAATTGACCTCGACCGGCAACTCAAGCAAGGAAAGCATCAGCTGGACACGGTGCGCATGGCCGGACAATGGGAAGTGATAGAGCTTGATAGGGTTCATGGTCGACTCCGCCGAGAATGACGCCATCGGTTTGCGGCGTCGATGGAGTCATCTTCTGCTCAAGCACGGAGCTATGGAATCACCTGCAAACGCAATCCATTATTTCTGCAGGCGAAACAATGCGTCAGTTCTTCAAGGCTGGATGTTCTCGTATTGCACTCACCATGAAGTCGACAAAACTGCGAACCCGCGCCGGCGCATTGCGCCCGCCCTGATACACCACGTGGATTGGCAATGGCGGCAGCTCAAAATCGGCCAGGACGATTTCCAGCTCGCCGGCCGCGATATTGTTCGCAACCTGATAGGACAGGACCCGGGTCATCCCCAACCCCTGGCACGCCGCGCCGATGGCAGCCTGGTTGGCCGTGACCACGAGCCGGGGCGTGGGCCGGACCGACAGCGGCTGACCGGCCTCGATGAACGTCCAGTTCCTGACCTGGCCGATGGCTGATGACGACACCACGGGCATCCGCTCCAGATCCTGCGGATGCCCGGGTCGGCCATGCTGGTCGAAGAATTCCGGAGAACCGCACACCACCCGCCGCACCTCGCCGACACGCACGGCATGCAGGCTGCTGTCGGGCAACTCGCCGATGCGCACCGCGACATCAATGCCCTCCTCGACCATGCTGACGGTGCGATCCAGCAGCAAGGCGTTGACGCAAACTTCGGAAAATCGCCCCAGGTAATCCACCAGCACCGGCATGACGAACAACTGGCCGAACAGCACGGGCGCGGTAATCGTCAGTTGTCCGCGGGGCTGGGCGTGGCTGCCGGCCGCCGAATCCTCGGCTTCCTGCAAATCGCCGAGGATCCGCCGACAGTCCTCAAGAAAGCGCTGGCCCGCTTCGCTCAGGTAAACGTTGCGGGTGGTACGAACCAGCAGCGGCGTACCGATACGCTGTTCCAGCGCCGCCACGGCGCGTGTCACGCTCGCCGCCGACAAGCCCAGGCGCCGGGCAGCCGCTGAAAATCCGCAGTCCTGGGCGACGGCGACAAACACCTGCATTTCCTGAAACCTGTCCATCCGTCCCCCGATGAGAAATCCTGATACAAGTTCTGCCTACGCCTCAAAGCCGCGCCGTACCGCCATTGTAGAGGGTCAGGCGGGCGAACCGCAGCCCGGCGCAGGACATCGAGCCGCCGAGGACCGCTACGCTTGGTACCATCGAGCACATTGTCATGACAGATTCATGACCAAAAGGAAAACCCTGTGGGAGCGAGCCTGCTCGCGAAAGCTATCTGTCAGCCACCATTTGCATCGCTGACAGCTGATTTTCGCGAGCAGGCTCACTCCCACCAAGGTTGCGCGATGTTAGATGGATTGATTTAACCGAAAGGCCCGTTTCCGTGAATTTTCTTTACCGAGCTCTCACCCACCCCCACGCTGCCATCTGCGCCCTGGCCGGATACGTGCTCCTGGTCCCCATGGGCCTGCGCCTACTGCTCGGCTGGTCCGACCCGCTGGGCTATCTGTCGGACATGGCCATCGGCAGCTTGTTGATCGTGCTCTTGCATCGACGCCCCTGGTGGCTGGCATTGCCGGTTTTGCTGGCCTGGTGTGCGCTGACCCTGGTCAGCATCGAATTGGTCAATGCCGTCGGAAGGATGCCCACCCCGGCGGACATCCAATACCTGGTCGATCCGCAATTCGTCGAGAACTCCACCAGCGGAGGCTTTGCGCATCCCTGGCTCGCCGCGATCATGCTGGCGGCCCTGACACTCTGGCTGGCCAGCCGATGGGCCAATCGGAGCCGCCAGGCACCGCCCTTGCTCCGCCATGCCTGGGCGATCCCCATGGTCTTTTTCCTGGCCCACGGCACCGCGCAAACCTGGCGGCCCAGCGAGGCAGACCAGTGGAATCTGTTCAACCTGCCTCATCAGCTGATGACGGCTGGCGTCGCCGCCGGCCAGGAGCACTTCGAACAATGGCTCGCAGGTGATACGCCGGACCAGGCGCCACCGATGCAAGGGCTTACCCGGCTCGATCTGGATGGGCAGAAACTGCTCACCGAGCCGGGTAGCGCGCGCAATGTGCTGATTATCGCCCTGGAGGGCATTCCCGGTGCCTATCTGGAAACCAACCGCCAAGCGCTGAAAAGCAGTTATCAGGAAAACCTGATGCCGCGCCTCAGCACCTGGGCCGAGCGCGGCATGAACACGCCCGACTACGTGTTGCACAGCCACCAGACTATCCGTGGCCTGTACGCAATGCTCTGCGGTGACTACGACAAGCTCGACGATGGCACGCCCAAGGGCGTCGAAATGCTCAACCAGCGCCAGCGCAACCAGGCCTGCCTGCCGGCCCAGTTGCGTAAGCACGGCTTCTCGACTCATTTCCTGCAGGGTGCCGGCCTGCGGTTCATGGCCAAGGACCGGATCATGCCGCATATCGGCTTCGACACGACCCTGGGCATGGAGTGGTTCACCCGACCGGCCTACCTCGAGTTTCCCTGGGGCAAGGACGACAAGACCTTTTTCGAAGGCGCGCTGGACTACGTCGGACAACTGCAACAGGCAGACAAACCCTGGATGCTCACCCTGCTGACCGTGGGCACGCATCAGCCGTACTCCGCGCCAGATGACTACCTGGAGCGCTACGACACCGCCAAACAGGCCGCCGTCGGTTATCTGGACGACGCGCTGGACAGCTTCCTGACGAGTCTGGAACACCAGGGCATCCTGGAAAATACCCTGGTGGTCATCACCTCGGACGAATCCCATGGCATCGACGATGTGCGCCTGGCATCGTCCTGGGGCTTCAACCTGACGCTGGCGCCGGAGCCGTTGCCGCGAATCAAGCAAGGCGTCCATGGCCACGTCGACCTGAGCGCGTCGATCCTCGATTACTTCGGATACGCGGTGCCCACCTCGTTATTCGGCCGCTCGCTGTTCAGGGACTACGCGGCGGGCCGGGAAATCATGTCGTTCACCAACGGCAAGCTGCGCTACCACGATGGCAAGGGCACCTTTACCGAATGCGATTTCCAGCAGCGCTGCCGGTATTACGCCAGCGAAGGCTTCATCGCCGACCGCGCCACGTACCTGGGTCAATACAGCGGCCAGCGCGCGAGGCTGATCAGCGCCCGGGCTACCGCCCTGGACCAGACACTGCTGGGTTCATCGGTGAACCAGCATTATCAGTTCGGCAGCGCCGAGAAAATCACCCTTCCTGCCCAGGTTTCCAACGACTGGACCGACAACCTGATCGGCGCCCAATACCTGGAAATGCCCAAGGGCACCCGCACCCGCGTCAGCCTGACGATTCGCGCCGTGGAAAACGATCACGCCGCCTACATTTCCCTCAAAGCCAAGGAGTTCGAGCAGGACGTGACGATGGACTTGCCCACCGACGTGACGGTAACCGCCGATCAACCGCTGGTGATGGACATCCATTTCGACAACCCGCAACCGCGCAAGGCGTTTTCCTTTCACTTGCTCGGCCATGGCACAGGCGCGATCGAAATCAGCGACTTCAGCGTCGTCACCGAACTGCTGGAGCAGACCGACCAGCCGGAGTACCTGGACGATATGCAGGACGACAGCGAGGCACAGTCCAGCTGAACAGCAACGGGCAACCGTCAGGACTGCTGCGCGTTTTGATCAATCGCTGATCAACTGCATGATTTCGAAAGCGTTCAGCGCCGCACCACGGAGCAACTGATCGCCGCTGATGAACAGGTCCAACCCATGCTCGCCATAGATCAGGCTGTAGCGAATCCGCCCAACCTCCACCGCATGTTTGTAGGTTGAGGTCATGGGCATCGGATAAGCGCCGAACTCAGGCTCATCCACCACTTCGACCCCTGACGCGTTATGTAACAGCGTGCGCACGCGATCCAGCGACTGGATGGTTTTTTTGAAGCGCAGGCTCAGACTCTCGGCGTGGGACCGCAACGTCGGCACCCTGACCGCAGTGGTGCTGACAGCCAACGCCGGTTCGTCGAGAACCTTGCGCAACTCCCAGACCACTTTCATCTCTTCACGGGTGTAACCATTGGCTTCGAATGAGTCGACTTGGGGAATCACGTTGAACGCCAGGTTATGGGCGAAGTACTCGCTGTCATCGCGATCACCGTAGTCACTGAAGGACCTGGCTTTCTCCCGCAGCTCCAACATCGCCGGCTGCCCCGCCCCACTGGCCGCCTGATACGTGGAGATGATCGCGCTCTCCAACCCGAACGCGTCGTGCAGCGGACCCAGCACCATCAACGCGATGGCCGACGAGCAGTTGGGGTTGGCAATCAGTTTTTCGCCCCGGTAACGCCGGCCGTTGATAGGCGGCACCAGCAATGGAATGGCTTCGTGGTAACGAAACGCCGAGGAGTTATCGATGACATACGACCTTTCAGCCAGGCGCTCACCGTATTCCAAGGCAAAGGCACCGGAAACACACAGGAAAACGATATCGCACGAGGCGCAACCTTCCACCGAGAACGGCTCGATCAGATGGCGGCTCCCGCCCACCGCCAAGCGCTTGCCAGCGGAACGTTCCGAGGCCATGCAGACCACTTCATGGTCGGTATCTTCGAGTAATTGCAGCATGGTCATGCCTACTGCGCCGGTACATCCCACCACGGCGATCTTCTTCATTTTTGATTTTCCTTGCCCGCTTCGCGAGGCCCTACCGTCGAGGTTTCGCCGATTTCCTGACGACGATTGTAGGAAAGCAAGGCTGTCCGCTACAGTGCAGCGCATGACAATAAACGGTGGAATCACGCCAAATGCACGCTCACCCCGGAACAGTGGCGATCCTCGTTTATGAAGGTCTTTGCGTATTCGAATTCGGCATCGCTCTGGAGATATTCGGCCTGCCGCGTCCGGAACTGGATGTCCCGTGGTACGGCCATCAGATCGTTGCCGTCGATCCTGGGCCGATGCATGCGCTGGGAGGCCTGCGCATAGCTGTCGACGCGGGACTCGAAGCGCTGGATAGCGCGCGAACCATCATCATTCCCGGCTGGCGCAGCCACCATGAACCGCCACCTGAAGCGTTGCTGCAAGCATTGCGCCGCGCTCATGCCCGCGGTGCCCGCTTATTGTCCATCTGCTCTGGCGTGTTCGCACTGGCCGCCACCGGATTGCTGGATGGCAAGACCGCAACCACCCATTGGCAATTCTCATCCTTGCTCGCCGAGCGATTCCCCCGAATCACCGTTGACCCGAACGTGCTGTATGTCGATGCCGGCCAGTTGATCACCTCGGCCGGCAGCGCCGCCGGTATCGACGCCTGCCTGCATTTGATCGCCCGGGATTTCGGTACCCACATCGCTAATTCGGTGGCCCGCCGTCTGGTGATGGCACCACAGCGAACCGGCGGCCAGTCGCAATTCATCGCGGCGCCTGTGGATAAGTCGCCGCGCAATGAACTGACACGGATCCTGCACTGGGTTCGAGAACATCTGGATCAGCCGCTCAACGTCGCCGACCTGGCTGCCCGCGTCGCCATGAGCGAACGGACTTTCCTGCGGCGCTTCGTTGAAACCACCGGCCTGCCGCCTAAGGCCTGGCTACAGCAGGAACGCCTGAACCGGGCACGGGAGCTGCTGGAAAGTACCGACCAGCGCACAGCCTGCATTGCCCAGGCCTGCGGGTACCGGTCGGTGGAGAGTTTTCGGGCGGCGTTCCGCAATGCCGTGGGCCTGCCGCCCTCAACCTATCGCGAGCGATTCGGCGCCGCGCGGGCCAACCGGGTCAATCCAGCAACCGATGCAACTTGGCGTACTGCAGCAACATGATGGTCTTGCCGTCGCAGATCTCGCCGGTTTCGATCATGCCCAAGGCTTGATCGAGAGGCATCTCCAGCACCTCGATTTCCTCGCCCTCCGCCTCAAGCCCGCCACCTTCGTGCTGTTTGTCCTCGTCGGAATACTCACCGACGAAAAAATGCACACGCTCGGTCACCGACCCTGGGCTCATGAACGCCTCGAACACCTTGCGCACGTCCCGCACGATATAGCCGGTTTCCTCCTGGGTTTCCTTGCGGATACAGGTGTGCGGGTCGTCGTTGTCCAACAGGCCGGCGCAGGTTTCGATCAACAGGCCGTCGTGCCCGTTGACGAACGCAGGGAAGCGGAATTGCCGGGTCAGCACTACGGTTTGCTTGGCCTTGCTGTAGAGCAGGATGGTCGCACCGTTGCCACGGTCATAGGTTTCGCGCGTCAGCTCGCGCCATTGGCCGTTGCGACCGAGGTAATCGTAGGTAGTCTTGCGCAGGATGTACCAGTTGTCCGAGAGGACTTCGACATTCTTGATGCGCACACGGTCTTGCGTGCTGATTGGCTGTGTCATTGACCCACTCCGTTCGGGACCAGAAAACTCACTTCAATACCCGGCTCATTCAACGTGATGCCGGGACGCGTGGCAATGCGCGCTTATGAGCCGTTTTCTGGTAAGCACGTTCAATAATTTCTCGGGCCTTGGGAGACACCGCTTCACCCATCAGGTACGCATCGATTTCCTCGTAGCTGCATCCATACGCCACTTCATCCAACTTGCCAGGTGCCAGGTCTTCCAGATCGGCGGTCGGTGCCTTGCGCACCAGGTAAGCGGGGGCACCCATCGCGTCGGCCAACAATCGCACCTGGGTTTTGGTCAACCCGGACAGCGGTGCCAAATCGCAGGCACCGTCGCCGAACTTGGTAAAAAACCCCATCACTGCCTCTGCCCCATGATCGGTGCCAACCACCAGCCCGTTGCTGAGATTGGCAATGGCGTATTGCGCCAGCATCCGTGCCCGGGCTTTGGCATTGCCTTTGGCGAAGTCGATGAGTTCGGCCGAAGGCTGCAAGCCGTCGACAGCGATATGACCCATCAGCCCGTCAACACAAGCACCGATGTTGCTGGTGGTGATCGAGTCCGGCCGGATGAAGTCCAAGGACGCTTGGGCGTCTCGCTCGTCCGCCTGGGCCTTGTACGGCAACCGGACCGCAATAAACCGCGCCGTGTAGTCTTCATTGCGCAGTTGCTCCACTGCCAACTGGCAAAGACGGCCGGCAGTAAGGGAGTCGACGCCGCCACTGATCCCCAGCACCAGGGACTTGCAACCCGACTCACGCAGCACCTGCTTTATAAACTCGACGCGGCGAGCGATCTCGGCGGCTTCGCCGCCCTGTTGCAGTTGACGGTCGATGCCCAGCTCCCGGGCAATGCTTTCTTGCTGAAGCGAAGTCATATCAGGCTCCCATCTGTGGATTGACCAGGGCGACATTGAACACCTGAGCGGCGTAGCGCAAAAATGAGGCGTCTTCACACACGTTCTTGATCGGATCGTCTGAAAACTTGACGACCGGCTCGCCATGCACCCGCACCAGTTTCATGACGATGCTCAGCGGTTCGACGCCGTCGACGTCGCAGGCCAGGCTGGTGCCCATGCCGAAGCCGAATTTCGCCTTGCCACGAACGTGGCGCAGGATCGGCAGGCATTTTTCGAAATTCAGACCATCGGAGAACATCAGGTCCTTGGTGCGCGCATCGACGCCCAGCTCCTGGTAACGCCCCAGCACCTTGTCAGCCCAGACGATCGGGTCACCGGAATCCTGCCGCAGACCGTCATAGAGTTTGGCAAAGTACAGGTCGAAATCCTTGAGGAAGAAATCCGTACTGATGCAGTCCGTCAGCGCGATACCAAGCCGGCCGCGATACTCGTGCACCCAGTTCTCCAATGCCGCGTTCTGGCTTTCACGCAACCGGCCAAGTTGCTGGTGCACCATCAACCATTGGTGCGCCATTGTGCCGATCAAGGGGAGATCGAATTCGTACGCCAGGTGAGCGTTACTGGTACCGACAAAGACCCCGGGGAAATCGCTGCGCATGACATTCACTACTTCACGCTGGGCCCTGAATGACAGCCGCCGGCGGGTGGAGAAATCCGAGACACGAAACTCGGCAAGTTCTTCACGACTGGCATTTTTCTCCAGCCATTCAAACTTCTGGTACAGCTTGCGAGTAACGTCGGCCAACTCGACTTCCGGGTACTTCTCACGATTGCGCAGCTCGCTGACCATCGCCAATACCGGTTGTTCGAACATGATGCAGTGCAGCATCGGCCCACGGACACGAATGTGCAGTTGGCCGTCGACTTCCGAAACGTGGATGTAGCGCAGGTTGAAGCGAAACAGGCCGAGAAACTGTTCGAAATCCGGTGTCAGGTATTCACGGAAACGCTTGTTGAACAGAAACCGCTGCTCGCCTTCGCGTAGTTGCAACCCGGCGAGCTTCTCCAGTTCGACACGGATGTCTGGAATCAAGTGAGCGAGCCGCTCCTTGGAACGCACGATGAACTGGTATTCCACCTCGACATTCGGGTGCTGGTGCAAGACCGCCTGCATCATGGTGAAGGTGTAGTAGTCGGTGTCCAGAAGACTCTGGATAGTGCCGCTGCTTGAGTCGAATGCGCTGTCCATGGCTCTTCCTTATGCGTTTGCCAAGCGGATGGTTTCTTCGCGAGTGGCGGTAACCGCGACGCCCGCTTGCTCGAGGTCTTGAATGGCTTGGTTGGCCCCCGTTTCACTGATGGCCCGGCAGGCCGGGAGGTGAACGATGACCTTGAAGCCAGCGGAGGCCAGTTGCAGAGCGGTGGTTTTGACGCAGAAATCCAGCGCCAGCCCGCCGACAATTACCTGCTCCACTTTCAACCCTTTCAGGTACTCGATCACGCCAGTGGAGAGCTTGCCGTGCAAGTCGTGGTAGCAGGCGCCATAGGGGTGCAGATCCGGCTCGACGCCCTTCCAGACGAAATAGTCGTAATCGTATGGGGCCGGCAGTTGATCCAGCAGGGCGAAACCTTCGGTGCCGGGAACGCAGTGGCTGACCCAGGTGATGTCGGCGTGCTCGAGCCCGGTCGGCACGAACATTTTCGAATGATCGGAGACCACCCACGGGGCCAGGGGCGAATGGGCATCCTTGCTGCCGATGCGAAGGCTGGCCAGGGACGCGATGAAATTCAGCTCACCGGCAATCTCATCACCGCCCGGCACCGGAAGCTCATCAGGGCACAGCGGCGTAAAGCTCTTTTGCGCATCAACATCGAAGGAAGCTGTTTTCCGGGTCAGGCTGTTCATGCTGGTTTTCTCCTCTTCTATGGCCACGAGAGTACATATGATGTACTTTCATGGCAAGCCCTTCTCGAAAGATAATTTTCCACAGGTTTGTTTCCTAGGCCCAAGCCAATCAGATTTACATGAAGGATTTTTACTATAAAGTACATGTGGTGTACTAAAAGAGGATGAGCCATGTTCGAACTAGCCGTCTATGGTGGTGCTTTTAATCCCCCTCATGCCGGTCACGCCCAAGTGATGATCGAGGCCTCGAACCAGGCCAGGCGCGTGTTGGTCGCCCCTAGCTTCCGGCATCCCTACGGCAAACAAATGGTCGACTATGACGTTCGCCTGAAATGGTTGGAATCCATCGTCGAACACGTCCAGCCCCTGTGCTACGCCGAAGTGCGCGCAAGCCGGGTGGAGCAGGTCGTGGCCCGTGGCGTTGAAGGCGCCATCTACAGCTATACCCTGCTCGCCCATTTCGCCGACAGTCTAGCCCTGGACGGCAAGCGGATCGCGTTGGTGGTGGGCGAGGATGTCGCGGATTTGCTGCCGACCTTCTATCGCGGCCAGGAACTGCTTGAGCGTTTTTCCATCCTTCGCGTGAGCGAAAAGATCCACGTGCGCAGCACGGTGGTTCGCGAACGACTGGCCTTGGGCAAGCCGCTGCCCAGCCACTGGATAGCTCCCGGCATGAACCCGTTAAACTATGACCTTTACGCTAACCACGGAAATCGACATGCCCACTAGCACAGCCACCGCGCGCGATTATCTGCACACCATCGATCTCTGCGTGCTGCGCTTCTGCCGGGAGACCCAGGCGCTGGAAATCCTCCTGAACCGACGGGAAGCCGAGCCGTTCGCCGGTCATTGGGCGTTGCCAGGGATCGTGGTCAATGGGGATGTCGAAGATCTCACGCTGAACGACGCCGTGGAGCGCCTGCGCAATTCAAACAAGGTAGGCATGCCGCTGGCCTGGATCGAACAGGTCGGCACCGTCGGCGACGCGTTCCGCGACCCACGCTGCTGGTCATCCTCGACGTTCTACCTGGCGATTGCCAACGAGGCGGTCCTGCTCGCCGAGCATCAGGGATTTTTCCCCCTCAAGGATGTCGCTGATGCCTCGATCAAACTTCCTTTCGATCACAACAGCCTGGTCGCGGCGGTCCAGGAACGGTTGTTGTCCAAAGCCCTCTACAGCAGCCTGCCGCTGATGTTCCTGGGCCCGGAATTCAGCGCGCCGGAAGCGGTGGATATTTTCTCCGTGGTGCTCGGTCGTCCGGTGCTCAAGACCAGCATGCGCCAGCGTCTGCTGAAAATGACCGAGGCCGGTTATTTGCAGGAAACCGGTCGTAAAAAAGCCGGCGACGGCGGCCGACCGCAACGCACGGTGGAAAATCTCAAACCGGCCAGCGTTTATCTTTTTGATCGGTGTTTTCTGGAGTGACTTGTGCGTACGCCCAGCACAACTTCCTGATCCACGTATCAAGGGCCATGGGAAGTGAAGACCTTGCCGGGGTTCATTAGCCCGGCAGGGTCCAGCGTATGTTTAATGGCCCGCATCAACTCGATCTCCAGCGGGTCCTTGAACTGGGCTGCGGCATGGGGTTTGGCTTGCCCCAGCCCATGTTCAGCACTGATGCTGCCATTGAAGGTGCTCGTCATCCGGTAGATGACTTGCATGATCGCGTGTTCGCGGGCCTTGAACGAAGCGTCCGCATCGCTAATCGGCTTGCTGATGTTGTAGTGCAGATTGCCGTCGCCCATGTGCCCATAGGAAACGATGCGCACGCCTGGAAAGTCCTGTTGCAGGGCTTTGTCGGTGCGCTCGATGAATTCCGGAATCCGACTGACAGGCACGCTGATGTCATGCTTGAGGCTGGGGCCTTCGTGATTCTGTGCCTCGGAAATCCCTTCGCGCAGCGCCCACAGCGCGGCGGCCTGCGCCTGACTGCTGGCCAATACCGCATCAATGACCCAACCTTGCTCGAAGGCATGGCCCAGGCCGTTTTCGAGCAGCAGCGTCAACGGCGCATCGGGCACCGTGTCGCGCAATTCAATCAACGCGTACCAGGGATGTTTCGTCTCCAGCGGATCGCTGCAACCCGCCACATGATCCAGGACGAAATCCAGGCTCTGGCGCGACATCATCTCGAAGCCCGTCAGGCGGTCGGCGCACAGGCTGCGGACATGACCGATCAAATCCACCGCCGCTTGTGGCGAAGGCAGCGCAACCCAGGCTGTCGCCATGCTGCAGGTTGCCGGAAACAGCTTCAGCACCGCCGCAGTGATGATGCCCAGCGTGCCTTCCGAGCCGATGAACAAATGCTTGAGATCGTAACCGGTGTTGTCCTTGCGCAACCCCCGCAAACCGTTCCAGATTCGTCCGTCCGGCAATACCACCTCAAGCCCGAGCGTCAGCTCACGCATGTTGCCGTAGCGCAGCACCGCCGTGCCGCCAGCGTTCGTCGCCAGATTGCCACCCACCGTGCAACTGCCCTCCGCCCCCAGCGATAGCGGGAACAGGCGCCCCGCCTGGCTGGCGACCTCCTGGAGGTGCTGCAGGATCACCCCGGCCTCGACCGTGATGGTTTCATTGGCGAGGTCTATTTCACGGATGCGCTTCATCCGGGTCAAAGACAACACCACCTGGCTGCCGGAAGCATCCGGAATCGAGCCACCGCACAAACCGGTATTGCCGCCCTGGGGCACCAGCGCCACCCTGGCGTCGTGGCAAAGCCGCACTACCGCCGCGACCTCCTCGGTGGTCGCGGGCCTGACCACGAGCGCGGCCTGGCCTTGATAGGCGCTACGCCAGTCTGTCAGATAGCTGGCCATGAGCGCCGGATCCCGTACCACGCCCGCAGCGCCCACGACGTGCTCGATGCTCTGGATAAACTCAGGGCTCAACGCCATGACGTGCTCCTCATTGACCTGATCACGGGCGCCGCCCGATCTCGACCTGGTCGGCCGTCCATCCCGCCACGCGTTCGCTCAAGGACAACCCGAGGCCAGGCCGGGTGGGCACCAGCATTCTTCCGTCACGGGTCTCCATGCGTTCATTGAACAATGGCTCCAGCCATTCGAAATGTTCCACCCAAGGCTCGCGGCTGTAACTGGCGGCCAGATGGATGTGCAGTTCCATGGCAAAGTGCGGCGCGATCATCAGTCCTGCTTGTTCGGCTGCTGCCTGGACTTTCAGGTAAGGCGTGATGCCGCCGACACGCGGCGCATCAGGCATCAGGTAATCGGCAGCGCGCAACTTGATGAATTCCCAGTGCTCGGCAACGCTGGTGAGCATTTCACCGGTGGCGATCGGCGTGTCGAATTGCTGCGCCAGCGCGGCGTGGCCTTCGGCGTCATAGCAATCCAGCGGCTCCTCGATCCAGACCAGGTTGTATTGTTCCAACTGGCGGCACATGCGCTGGGCGTTGGGTCGGTCCCATTGCTGATTGGCATCGACCATCAAGGGGAAGCTATCCCCCAGGTGTTTGCGGATGGTGCTGACCCGGTGCAGATCCAGCGCCTGGTCAGGCTGGCCGACTTTGAGCTTGATCCCGCCGATACCCTTTTCCCGGGAGATGTCAGTATTGATCATCAATTGATCAAGCGGCGTGTGCAGGAATCCCCCCGACGTGTTGTAGCACTGGACAGAATCGCGATGAGCGCCGAGCAAACGCGCCAGGGAAAGATTGGCCCGCTTGGCTTTCAAGTCCCACAGGGCGACATCGAATGCACCGATCGCCTGGGTCGCCAGGCCGCTGCGCCCCACCGAGGCACCCGCCCAGCAGAGCTTGTCCCACAATTTGGAAATGTCGCTGGGGTTTTCGCCGATGAGGCCAGGAGCGATTTCCCTGGCATGGGCAAATTGCCCGGGGCCGCCGGCGCGCTTGGAATAGCTGAAACCCAGGCCACGGTGGCCGTCCCTGGTTTCGATTTCGACAAACAGCATGGCGATTTCGGTCATTGGCTTCTGCCGACCGGTCAGTACCTTGGCGTCGCTGATGGGGTTGGCCAGCGGCAGGAATACCGAGGCCACGCGCACCCAGGCAATGCGGTCGTCATCGGCGGAAGGCAGTTGAGGCGTGTCTTGCATGGCTATGCTCCGAACGTTTGGGTTCGGCTGCCGCAACACGGCGTCGTGTTACAGCAGCGAATGCAATGGGCTAGCTGCGCATCAATTCAATGGCCGCACTTTTGCGGTTGCGAATGACCGTCACCAGGTGCCAGGAGATGGACGCGGCGGCCAGGATGAGGAAGCCCGCCGAGATGGGATTGGTCAGGAAGCCGCCGAAATTGCCATCGGACAGCATCAAGCCGCGACGCAAGTTGGTTTCAGCCATCGGACCGAGGATGAAACCGATGATGAACGGTGCAATCGGCAAACCGGCCTTGACGAACCCATACCCCAGCAAGCCAAACAGCAACACCGCCCAGACGTCGAAGATCCGGCTGTTCAGGCCAAAGGCACCGACGACGCAAAGCACCAGGATGATCGGCAGCAGAATGTGCTTGGGCACCGCCAACAACTTGATGAACATGCGTAGGCCATAGAATTCCAGCACCAGCATCAGCACGGAAGCGAGGATCAGCGCGGCGAAGATCGTGTAGACCAACGGTGCCTGGCTGATGAACAGCAACGGTCCGGGCTGGATGCCGTGGATCATGAAACCACCGAGCATCACTGCCGTAGTGGTATCGCCGGGAATGCCGAGCGTCAGCAGAGGAATCATCGCGCCGCCGATGCCAGCGTTGTTTGCCGTCTCGCTGGCGACCACGCCGTCAATCTTGCCCTTGCCGAACTCTTCCGGTGTCTTCGAGCGTTTCTTCGCCACGATGTAAGAGACGATATTCGACGTACCGGCACCGATGCCAGGCAAGATGCCGATGCCCAGGCCGATCAGGGATGAACGAGTGGCGTTGGGCAGTTGGCCGACAAATTCCTTCATCGAAAAACCAAAACCTTTAACGCCTTTCATGCTGACGTGCTGGGGTTTGGCCCGGTGACTCAGGCGCGCGCTCTCGGCGAACTTCAGCACCTCGGAGACCGCAAACATACCGATCATCACGGTGAGCATGGCGAAGCCGCCATTGAGGCTCGGCAAGTCAAAGGTAAACCGGCGGATCGCCTCGACCGGGGCGATCCCCACGGTGGAAAAGGCAAAGCCCAGGGCACCGGCAAACAAGCCTTTGACCAGCGAGCCGGTGGACAGCGTGGCGATCAACGTCAGCGAGAAAATGGCGATGGAGAAGTATTCGTGCGGGCCAAAGCTCAGGGCCAGTTCCGCCAGGATCGGAGCGATGAACATCAGCGCGGCGATACTGAAGATCGTGCCGAGGAACGAGAACACCACGCCAATCCCAAGGGCCTTCACGCCATGGCCTTGTTTCATCAGCGGCCAGCCATCGAACGTCGTCGCGATGGAGGCCGGCGTTCCCGGTATGTTGAGCAATATCGCCGATATCAGCCCTCCCGAGGTGGCGCCAACGAAAAGCGCCACCAGCAGCGCCAGGCCAGGACCGGGTCCCATCGAATAAGTCAGCGGCAAGCACAAAGCGATCGCCATGGTGGCCGAAAGACCAGGCACCGCTCCAAAAACGATCCCCACCGCAACCCCGAGGGTGATCAGCAGAAAGACGTAGGGTGTCAGTACGGCTGCGAAGCCTGTTTGCATGAGCTCAATCATGGCCGTCCCCTAGAAATCCAATAAACCGACAGGCAGGAGCAAGTCGAAGCCATGACGAAAGATGTAAAAAATCAGCACAGCCGAAACGACCGCGATCAGCGTGTAACGCAGGTGCTTGACCTTTTCGTCCGCCGGGGTCAATACGATGAACTGGGCATAGAGATAGAGCGCAGTCGTGATCAGAAAACCCACCGGCTGCATCAGCGCTGTGTAAAGCAGCACCAAGGCCACGGATTTGATGACCGTTGGGTAATCGATCGCCTCTGGCTTTTCCGAAGGTTCGGCACTTTTGTCCGGCAGCTTGCGCCACGCCCACAATTGCAATGCGCCCAACAGACACAGCGCGACGGCGAGTACCCAAGGGACAAACGCGGCATCGACCGTCCCACGACGCGGCAGGTTCATGGTCAGTATCAGGTAAGCGATGCCGGCGCCGAGCATGGCCAGGCCGGCGATCAACTCGTTTCTTTTATAGGAATCCATACAGGCTCCTCTTGCTGGAAAGGACGGGTTCTCGGGTGTTGGCCAACGCGGTTCACACCCGAGCCGTTACGCAAAATTATTTTGCTTTACGCATCTCGTCCTTGAACTGCATGAAGCTGTCCCGGGTTTTATTCAACGTGGCGACGGCTTCTTCGGGGCCCTGGAAGCTGACCGGCTGCTTGAAGGACTTCTTCAGCTCCTCGGCATATTCGGGCTCTTCGGTGATTTTTTTCATGGTATCGGCCATTTTCTTGACGATGGCCGGGTCCGTGCCTTTCGGGAAGGCGACGACGTAAGGCTTGTCCAGGACCAGGTCCACGCCTTGCTCCTTGAAGGTCTTGACGTCGCCCAGCAGCGCGTTGCGCTCAGCATTGGGCTGGCCCAGGGCGGTCATTTTGCCGCTGGAGATGTAATCCTGGACCGAGCCATAGCTGATGGCGCCGAGGTCGATGCGCTTGCCGAGCAAGGCGACGATTTTTTCCGAGACGGTGCCGCTGTCGACCATTTTCAGTTTCACCCCGGCGAGCTTCTCGAACATCAAGCCTTGCAGGTGCGAGAAGTTGCCCATCTCGGTGCCGTAAGTGATGGTGCCGGGCTTGGCCTTGGCTTTTTCAATCAGTTGGTCGAGGCTGTCGATGCCCGAGCTTTTCGCCGAGACGAACACCGCCCCTTTGTCGACGCCAGCGATGCAGGAAATATCGAACGCATCAAAGCGGTCCTCCGACAGCCCCGCGACTTCGTTGACGATCAACTGGCCGGTGTGGGTGAAGAGGATGGTATTGCCATCCGGCGCTGCGCTCTTGACCGCATCGGCGGCGATGGTGCCGCCCCCACCGGCCATGTTGGTGACAACCATGGTCTTGCCGGTGACCTTGGTGAAGTACTTGGCCATCATCCGTGCGTTGAAATCGGTGTCACCACCGGCGTTGGCAATCACCACGACCTGTACCGGACGGCTTGGCCAATCGCTGGCATCGGCAGCCATCGCTGTGCCAGCGGCCAAGCTCAGAAACGAGGCGATCAAAGAGGCGCAGAGTGTTTTCTTCATTATTGTTCTCCGGGTGCTGCCATTCATTGTGGGATTGAGGTTGAGCGAGAAACGGACACGCCCAGCGCTGATGCCTGGCGGGAAGGCAAGACTGCTTGGACGTTGAGATCGGGGAATTCGATTGCACTGGCGAGCGCGAAAAGAGCTTTTCGGGAAGGTAGCTGGCGCACGGCGATAACGCGTGGGACCGAGGGACTACATGTGCGCTGGGCGGCAAATGGAGAAAACATGGCTGCGCCTTTCGTTTTTATTATTTTGACGTCATACGTTGTCGTATGACTTGATATCATCACCTATGCTCCACGTTGTCAACGCAGTTGTTCAGGGGCTTACCGTGAATACGACGAACAGGGAGGATGGTCCCGAGGAGATCGAATCGCCGTCCTTGCACAAATCCGGACTGAAATTTAGTTGCCCCCAATAAAAAACCCCCTGAAATCAGGGGGTTGTTTTTTTGCGCTTCGGATCAGAGCCGAGCGGCCGACTCCGTTACCCTGCCCCAGCCTTACTCGACCGTGACCGATTTCGCCAGGTTACGCGGCTGGTCCACGTCGGTGCCCTTGAGCACGGCGACGTAATACGACAGCAGTTGCAGCGGAATGGTGTAAAGGATCGGCGAAAGGATGTCGTGGATGTGCGGCATATGCACCACGTGGGTGCCCTCGCCGTTGGTCATGCCAGCCTTCTCATCGGCGAAGACTACCAACTGGCCGCCACGGGCGCGCACTTCCTGCAGGTTGGACTTGAGCTTTTCCAGCAGCTCGTTGTTCGGCGCCACGGTGACCACCGGCATGTCGTTATCCACAAGCGCCAGAGGGCCGTGCTTGAGTTCGCCGGCCGGGTAGGCTTCGGCGTGAATGTAGGAGATTTCCTTGAGCTTCAAGGCCCCTTCCATCGCCACTGGGAATTGCGCACCACGGCCCAGGAACAAGGTGTGGTTCTTCTCGGCGAACAGTTCGGCGATCTTTTCCACGATGCTGTCCATGGCCAGGGCTTCGCCCAGGCGGGCCGGCAGGCGACGCAGCTCTTCCACCAGCCGGGCCTCGACGCCCTCTTGGAGCGTACCGCGTACCTGCCCCAGGGACAGGGTTAGCAGCAGCAGGCCGACCAGTTGCGTGGTGAACGCTTTGGTCGACGCCACGCCGATCTCGCGACCAGCCTGGGTCAGCAGGGTCAGGTCGGATTCACGCACCAGCGAGCTGATGCCGACGTTGCAGATCGCCAGGCTGGCGAGAAAGCCCAGTTCCTTGGCGTTACGCAGCGCTGCCAGGGTGTCAGCGGTTTCGCCGGACTGGGAAATTGTCACGAACAGAGTGTCTGGCTGCACGACTACCTTGCGATAGCGGAACTCGCTGGCGACTTCAACCTGGCACGGGATACCCGCCAGCTCTTCGAGCCAGTAACGGGCGACCATGCCGGCGTGATAGCTGGTGCCGCACGCTACGATCTGCACGTTGCGCACCTTGGCGAACAACTCGGCGGCCTGCGGACCAAAGGCCTGGACCAGCACCTGCTCCTGACTCAGGCGGCCTTCAAGGGTGCGCTGCACAACGGCCGGTTGCTCGTGGATTTCCTTGAGCATGTAATGGCGGAACTCACCTTTGTCGGCGGCTTCGGCACCGTCGCGGTACTGGACCACCTCGCGCTCGACTTCTTTCCCCTCAAGGTTCCAGACCTGCACGCTGTCACGGC
The DNA here is from genome assembly GCF_051132075.1 of Pseudomonas sp. R3-56. Taxonomy (NCBI): domain Bacteria; kingdom Pseudomonadati; phylum Pseudomonadota; class Gammaproteobacteria; order Pseudomonadales; family Pseudomonadaceae; genus Pseudomonas; species Pseudomonas sp. R3-56. The sequence continues at coordinate 6,137,704 of NZ_CP071657.1, forward strand.
GAATCTCGGCGATATCGCCCTCTTCCAGATACATGAAGCGGTCAGTCACCTGACGCAGCGCCAACTGGTCGGAAGCCAGGAAGTTTTCCCCCAGGCCCAGGCCAATCACCAGCGGGCTGCCACTGCGGGCCGCCACCAGCCGATCCGGTTGTTTCGCGCTGATGACCGCCAGGCCATAGGCGCCATGCAGTTCCTTGACCGTGGCCTTGAGCGCCACGGTCAGGTCCGCCAGGTCCTTGAGCTTGTGGGTGAGCAAATGGGCAATGACTTCAGTGTCGGTGTCCGAAGTAAAGACATAACCAAGCGCCTTCAGCTGTTCGCGCAACGCCTCATAGTTTTCGATGATGCCGTTGTGCACCACGGCCAGGTCGCCGGAGAAGTGCGGATGGGCGTTACGCTCGCACGGCGCACCATGGGTGGCCCAACGGGTATGGGCGATGCCCAGGCGACCGATCAGCGGCTCAGCGTCCAGGGCTCGTTCCAGTTCACTGACCTTGCCCGGACGACGCACGCGCTCAAGCTTCTCGTCGTTGGTGAAGACCGCCACGCCGGCACTGTCGTAGCCGCGATATTCAAGACGCTTGAGCCCTTCAAGCAAGATGGCCGTGATGTTGCGTTCAGCAACGGCACCGACAATTCCACACATGTTATTTCTCCTGGCTGACAGGTGCGCAGATCAGATTGATGCCGCGGGCCTGAATCTGGTCGCGTGCCTCCACGGGCAGGCGATCATCGGTAATGAGGGTATGGACGCTGCTCCACGGCAGTTCCAGATTGGGGATCTTGCGACCGATCTTGTCGGCCTCCACCATCACGATCACTTCGCGGGCAACCTCGGCCATCACACGGCTCAGGCCCAACAGTTCGTTGAAAGTGGTGGTACCTCGAACCAGATCGATGCCGTCGGCGCCGATGAACAGCTGGTCGAAGTCATAGGAGCGCAGCACCTGCTCGGCGACCTGGCCCTGGAACGATTCGGAATGAGGATCCCAGGTACCACCGGTCATCAGCAGCACGGGCTCATGCTCCAGTTCGCTCAGCGCATTGGCCACATGCAGGGAGTTGGTCATGACCACCAGCCCCGGTTGCTGGCCAAGCTCGGGAATCATCGCCGCCGTGGTGCTGCCGCTGTCAATGATGATGCGCGCATGCTCGCGGATCCGCTTCACGGCGGCACGGGCGATGGCCTGTTTGTATTTGGAAACGCTTTGCGCACTGTCGGCGACCAGTTCCTGCGGCATCGGCACCGCGCCACCGTAGCGGCGCAGTAACAGGCCATTGGTCTCCAACGCGGCGAGATCCTTGCGAATCGTAACTTCCGAGGTTTCGAAGCGCTTGGCCAGCTCATCCACGCTCACCTCGCCCTGCTCCTGGAGCAAAGCGAGAATGTTGTGGCGGCGTTGTGGTGTATTGCGCTTGGACATGGCTGCTTAAGTTTCGATTCGAAAGATAACGTAAGCAATCAAAACCTATTGAGGCGATATCGTCAAGGCGCAGGGAGAAAAATTCAGAAATCAGCGGACAACTGTGGGAGCGAGCCTGCTCGCGAATGCGGTAGGTCAGTCAGAGCAGCGCTGTCTGATACCGCATTCGCGAGCAGGCTCGCTCCCACAGGAGAGGGTGTGGATAACTTTAAGGCTTCTTGATCTTTTCCGGACGCTTCCAGCCGTCGATGTTGCGCTGACGTGCACGCCCCACCGCCAGCTGGCCGTTATCCACATTCTGAGTCAGAGTCGAGCCGGCCGCCGTGGTCGCACCGTTGGAGATATCCACAGGTGCTACCAGGGAGTTGTTCGAACCGATGAACACATCCTCGCCCAACACGGTTTTCCACTTGTTGGCGCCATCGTAGTTGCAGGTGATGGTCCCCGCGCCGATATTGGTGCGCGCGCCGATTTCGGCGTCGCCCAGATAGGTCAGGTGCCCGGCCTTGGCACCTTCGCCCATATGAGCGTTTTTAAGTTCCACGAAGTTACCCACATGAGCGCGGGCTTCCAGCACCGTGCCCGGGCGCAGGCGAGCAAACGGGCCGGCGTCGCTACCCTCGCCCATCACCGCGCCTTCGAGATGACTGTTGGCCTTGATCACTACGCCTTTGCGCAGGGTACTGTCCTTGATGACGCAGTTCGGGCCAATGACCACGTCGTCTTCGATGACGACTTTGCCTTCGAGGATGACGTTGATGTCGATGACCACGTCGCGGCCGACGCTGACTTCACCACGGACATCAAAACGGGCAGGGTCGCGCAGGGTCACGCCTTGGGCCATCAAGCGGCGGGCGGTGCGCAGCTGGTAATGGCGTTCGAGTTCGGCCAGTTGTCGGCGATCGTTGGCGCCCTGCACTTCCATCGCGTCCAGGGGCTGTTCGGTGGCGACCACCAGTCCATCGGCAACGGCCATGGCGATCACGTCGGTGAGGTAGTACTCGCCTTGGGCGTTGTCGTTGGACAAGCGGCTCATCCAGTCCCCCAGGCGCTCGGCGGGAACGGCAAGAATCCCGGTGTTGCCTTCGGTGATGCCGCGCTGGGCGTCATTGGCGTCTTTCTGCTCGACGATGGCAGTCACCTGGCCGTCGGCGTTGCGTACGATGCGGCCGTAGCCGGTCGGATCATCCAGCTCGACGGTGAGCAGGCCCAATTGACGCGGCGCGACGTGCTTGAGCAGGCGTTGCAGCGTATCGACTTCGATCAGCGGCACATCACCGTAGAGAATCAACACCGTATCGGCGGTGATGAATGGCACGGCCTGGGCCACGGCGTGACCTGTACCGAGTTGTTTGTCCTGCAGCACGAAATTCAGGTCATCCGCCGCCAGGCGCTCACGTACCGCATCGGCTCCGTGACCGATCACCACATGGATGCGCTGTGGACCAAGTTGCCGCGCGCTGTGGATAACATGTCCGAGCATGGAGTTGCCGGCTACCGGGTGCAGCACCTTGGGCAGCGCCGAGCGCATGCGGGTGCCTTGACCGGCCGCGAGAATAACGATTTCGAGAGACATGACTGGCTACCAATCCTGGGTGGTCAGCGGCTGCGACCAGATGATGAGTGTCGGGAAAAGAAAAAAGGGTAGCCGAGGCTACCCTTTTTAATCAATCGCACACGAAGCGGACGGCTTAGCCGCCGAACTTCTTGCGGATCTGCTGGACGGTGCGCAGCTGAGCTGCGGCCTCGGCCAGACGTGCAGCAGCAGAACCGTAATCGAAGTCTGCGCCTTTTTCGTTCAGGGCCTTCTCGGCAGCCTTGACGGCTTCCTGAGCGGAGGCTTCGTCCAGGTCGGCAGCACGTTGCACGGTATCGGCAAGGACCTTGACCATGTTCGGCTGAACCTCGAGGAAACCACCGGAGATGTAGAACACCTCCTTGTCCCCGCCCTGCTTGGTCAGAGTAATCGGACCTGGCTTCAAGCTGGTGATCAGCGGTGCGTGGCCCATGGTGATACCAAGATCACCCAGATCACCGTGCGCAACCACAAACTCGACCAGACCGGAGAAGATTTCCCCTTCCGCACTGACGATATCGCAATGGACTGTCATAGCCATCTGATTGCCTCAACCTAAATTAGCGCCCGTTGCCGGGCGCCGGGATTACAGTTTCTTGGCTTTCTCGATCGCTTCTTCGATGCCGCCGACCATGTAGAACGCTTGTTCTGGCAGGTGGTCGTAGTCACCGTTGAGGATGCCTTTGAAGCCAGCAATGGTGTCCTTCAGGGAAACGTATTTACCCGAGGCACCGGTGAAGACTTCAGCCACGAAGAACGGCTGCGACAAGAAGCGCTGGATCTTACGAGCGCGGGATACCAACTGCTTGTCGGTTTCCGACAGCTCGTCCATACCCAGGATCGCAATGATGTCCTTCAGCTCTTTGTAGCGCTGCAGCACGTACTGGACGCCGCGAGCGGTGTCGTAGTGCTCCTGGCCGATCACGTTCGGGTCCAGCTGGCGCGAAGTCGAGTCGAGTGGATCGACCGCTGGGTAGATACCCAGGGAAGCGATGTCACGGGACAGTACGACGGTGGCGTCCAAGTGGGCGAAGGTGGTCGCTGGCGACGGGTCGGTCAAGTCATCCGCAGGTACGTATACCGCTTGGATCGAAGTGATCGAACCTTCCTTGGTCGAAGTGATACGTTCTTGCAGAACGCCCATCTCTTCAGCCAGGGTCGGCTGGTAACCTACTGCCGAAGGCATACGGCCCAGCAGTGCGGATACTTCAGTACCGGCCAGGGTGTAACGGTAGATGTTGTCGACGAACAGCAGAACGTCGTTACCTTCGTCACGGAACTTCTCGGCCATGGTCAGGCCGGTCAAGGCTACGCGCAGACGGTTTCCCGGCGGCTCGTTCATCTGACCGTAGACCAGTGCCACTTTGTCCAGAACGTTGGAATCCTTCATCTCGTGGTAGAAGTCGTTACCCTCACGAGTACGCTCACCCACACCGGCGAACACGGAATAACCGCTGTGCTCGATGGCGATGTTACGGATCAGTTCCATCATGTTTACGGTCTTGCCTACACCGGCACCACCGAACAGACCGACTTTACCGCCCTTGGCGAACGGGCAAACCAGGTCGATAACCTTGATGCCGGTTTCCAGCAGGTCGTTGCCGCCTGCCTGTTCAGCGAAGGATGGCGCAGGACGGTGAATGCCCCAGCGCTCGTCGGTATCGATCGGGCCAGCTTCGTCGATCGGGTTGCCCAGTACGTCCATGATCCGGCCCAGGGTCGCTTTACCGACCGGTACGGAGATGGCAGCGCCAGAGTCGATAACGTCCAGACCGCGCTTCAAGCCTTCGGTGGAACCCATCGCAATGGTACGAACCACGCCGTCGCCCAGCTGCTGCTGAACTTCCAGGGTGGTTTCCGCGCCTTGTACTTTCAGCGCGTTGTAGATGCTCGGTACGCTGTCGCGTGGGAATTCCACGTCGATAACGGCGCCGATGATTTGAACGATACGTCCGCTACTCATAGCTGGATCCTCTGAATATTTGAACCGTTAAACCGCGGCAGCGCCGCCGACGATTTCCGAGATCTCTTGGGTGATCGCAGCCTGACGCGCCTTGTTGTAGATCAGCTGCAAATCGCTGATCAAATCACCGGCGTTGTCGGTAGCGTTTTTCATCGCGATCATCCGCGCCGCTTGTTCAGCTGCGTTGTTCTCGACCACCGCCTGGTACACCTGCGACTCCACGTAGCGGACCATCAAGCCGTCAAGCAGCTCCTTGGCATCGGGTTCGTAGAGGTAGTCCCAGTGGTGCTTGAGTTCCTGTTCCGGGGTCGCCACCAGTGGGATCAATTGCTCCACGGTTGGCTGTTGCGTCATGGTATTGATGAACTTGTTGGATACCACGGACAGGCGGTCAATCCGGCCTTCCAGGTAAGCATCCAGCATCACCTTGACGCTGCCGATCAGGTCATTGATCGACGGCTCTTCACCCAGGTGGCTGATAGCGGCGACGACGTTACCGCCGAAGTTGCGGAAGAATGCCGCACCCTTGCTACCAATCACGCACAGATCGATCTCGACGCCTTGTTCGCGGTTTACCGCCATGTCCTTGACCAGGGCCTTGAACAGGTTGGTGTTCAAGCCACCGCACAGACCACGGTCACTGCTCACCACAACGTAACCGACGCGCTTGACGGCGCGGTCGATCATGAACGGGTGGCGATATTCCGGGTTGGCGTTGGCCAGATGACCAATTACCTGGCGGATGCGCTCCGCGTAAGGACGGCTAGCAGCCATGCGCATTTGTGCCTTGCGCATTTTACTGACCGCCACTTTTTCCATGGCGCTGGTAATCTTTTGCGTGCTTTTGATGCTCGCAATCTTACTGCGAATCTCTTTTGCGCCTGCCATGTAACACCTATCAGGTTAGCAAGCGGGAGCCTTGCGACTCCCGCTGCGGCTTACCAGGTTTGGGTGGCCTTGAACTTCTCGATGCCGGCTTTCATGCCAGCGTCGATTTCGTCATTGAAGTCACCCTTCACGTTGATCTTCGCCATCAAATCGGCGTGATCTCGGTTGAAGTAAGCAATCAGCGCTTGTTCAAAGCTGCCGACCTTGGCGATTTCGACGTCAGTCAGGAACCCACGTTCAGCGGCATACAGCGACAACGCCATGTCAGCGATCGACATAGGAGCGTATTGCTTCTGCTTCATCAGCTCGGTAACGCGCTGACCATGCTCAAGTTGCTTACGGGTCGCTTCGTCCAGGTCAGAAGCGAACTGGGCGAATGCTGCCAGTTCACGGTACTGAGCCAGAGCGGTACGGATACCACCGGAGAGCTTCTTGATAATCTTGGTCTGAGCGGCACCACCCACACGGGATACCGAAACACCGGCGTTCACAGCAGGACGGATGCCCGAGTTGAACATGGCCGATTCCAGGAAGATCTGACCGTCGGTGATGGAGATCACGTTGGTCGGAACGAACGCGGAAACGTCGCCAGCCTGGGTTTCGATGATCGGCAGTGCGGTCAGGGAACCGGTCTTGCCAGTCACTGCGCCGTTGGTGAACTTCTCTACGTAGTCTTCCGAGACGCGGGATGCGCGCTCCAACAGACGGGAGTGGAGATAGAACACGTCGCCTGGGTAGGCTTCACGGCCTGGTGGACGGCGCAGCAGCAGGGAAATCTGGCGGTAAGCCACTGCTTGCTTGGACAGATCGTCATAAACGATCAGCGCGTCTTCACCGCGGTCGCGGAAGTACTCGCCCATGGTGCAACCGGAGTACGGAGCCAGGAACTGCAGCGCAGGAGATTCCGAAGCACTGGCCGCCACGATGATCGTGTTGGCCAGGGCGCCGTTTTCTTCCAGCTTGCGAACCACGTTGGCGATGGTCGATTGCTTCTGACCGATGGCGACGTAGACGCAGAAAATGCCGCTGTTCTTCTGGTTGATGATCGCGTCGATCGCCAGAGCGGTTTTACCGATCTGACGGTCACCGATGATCAGCTCACGCTGGCCACGGCCGACAGGGATCATGGCATCGACAGCCTTGTAGCCAGTCTGTACAGGCTGGTCTACCGACTTACGCCAGATCACGCCTGGAGCAACTTTCTCGACCGCATCGGTCTCGGTGTTGTTCAGCGGACCTTTGCCGTCAACAGGGTTACCCAGTGCGTCGACTACGCGACCCAGCAGTTCCTTACCGACTGGAACCTCGAGGATGCGGCCGGTGCACTTGGCGCTCATGCCTTCAGCCAGCGATGTGTACGCGCCCAATACCACGGCACCTACAGAGTCTTGCTCCAGGTTGAGGGCCATACCGTAGACGCCGCCCGGAAACTCGATCATCTCGCCGTACATGACGTCGGCCAGACCGTGAATCCGCACGATGCCGTCAGATACGCTGACGACAGTGCCTTCGTTACGGGCTTGGGAGGTCACATCGAGCTTGTCGATGCGGCCCTTGATAATTTCACTTATTTCGGAAGGATTGAGTTGCTGCATTGCTCTGCTGCCCCTTCAAACTCAAGATTTCAATGCTTCGGCAAGTTTCGCGATTTTGCCGCGAATCGAGCCATCGATAACCAGGTCGCCGGCGCGGATGACAACGCCCCCTATCAGGGATTTGTCTTCCTCGACTTGCAGGCGCACTTCCCGGTTGAGTCGTGCACTGAGAACCTTGGCGAGTTTGTCTTGCTGTTCTTGGTTCAATGCAAAAGCACTGGTCACTTCCACGTCTACCGATTTCTCTTGCTCGGCCTTGTACAGGTCGAAAAGAGCGGCGATCTCCGGCAGAAGCGGGAGACGGTCGTTTTCGGCTACAACGTGAATGAAATTCTGTGCCTTGGCATCGAACTTGTCGCCGCACACGTCAATGAACGTGGCGGCCTTTTCTGCGCTCGTCAGTCGCGGGGCCTTGAGCACACGCTGCATGGTGTCGTCTTGCGACACCGCTGCTGCCAGGCCGAGCATGGCTGACCAATTGGCCAGTTGCTGGTGGGCCTGAGCGTGCTCGAAGGCCGCCTTAGCGTAAGGTCGGGCCAACGTGGTCAGTTCTGCCATGATCGCCCTCGCTTAGATTTCAGCAGCCAGTTTGTTTACCAGCTCTGCGTGCGCGTTTTGATCGATTGTGGCACCCAGGATCTTCGAAGCACCGCCAACGGCCAGGGCACCCACTTGGGCACGCAGCGCGTCTTTGACACTGTTGAGTTCCTGTTCGATCTCGGCTTGAGCCTGAGCCTTCACACGGTCAGCTTCGACGCGAGCCTGTTCACGGGCTTCGTCGACAATCTGCGTACCGCGTTTCTTGGCTTGCTCGATGATTTCAGCTGCCTGAGCTTTCGCTTCGCGCAGTTGCTGACCCACTTTCTCATGGGCCAACTCCAGGTCGCGAGCTGCTCGGCTGGCAGCGTCCAGACCATCAGCGATCTTCTTTTGACGTTCGTGCAATGCCGCAATGACCGGAGGCCATACGAACTTCATGCAGAACAGTACAAAAATCAGGAACGCAACGGACTGGCCAATCAGGGTCGCATTAATGTTCACGCCAACACCTCGCAGTTACGTTGTCCATCACACCAGATTACTCGGAAGATCCGAATAATCAGCCAGCGATCTGACCAACGAACGGGTTCGCAAAGGTGAAGAACAGAGCGATACCAACACCGATCATGGTTACGGCGTCGAGCAGACCGGCAACGATGAACATCTTCACTTGCAGCATTGGAACCATTTCCGGTTGACGCGCAGCGCCTTCCAGGAATTTGCCGCCCAGCAGGCCGAAACCAATTGCGGTACCCAGTGCGCCCAGGCCGATCAACAGTGCAACAGCGATAGCGGTTAGACCAACTACAGTTTCCATCTTTCCTCCCGACTTTTACGTCGTATGGTTTAGGTTTTTTAGATTAAAGCGGTAAAACAAATCGTTTCATCAAGCCCGTTCGGGCCCCTTCCCGTTTGACCGGGAAGGACATCAGACTAGTCGAGACTGGCCTTAATGGTTTTCTTCGTGCGCCATCGACAGGTAGACGATGGTCAGCATCATGAAGATGAACGCCTGCAAGGTGATGATCAGGATGTGGAACACTGCCCACGCCCATTGCAGCACCACGCCCAGGCCGCTGAGCCAGAGCAGGCCGCTGCCGAACATCACAGCGATCAGGATGAACACCAGCTCGCCGGCATACATGTTGCCGAACAGACGCAGGGCCAGAGAGATTGGCTTGGCGATCAGGGTCACGAATTCCAGAAGGAAGTTCACCGGGATCAGCAGTGCCTGAACAAGGATGTTCTTGCTGCCGAACGGGTGCAGGGTCAGTTCGCCGATGAAACCGCCGATGCCCTTGACCTTGATGCTGTAGAAAATGATCAGTGCGAACACCGAGAACGCCATGCCCAGGGTCGCGTTCGGGTCGGTGGTCGACACGGCGCGGAACGGGATATGGGCATCGCCGGAGATCAGGATGGCCAGTTGAGGAATCCAGTCGACCGGTACCAGGTCGATGGCGTTCATCAGGAACACCCAGACGAAGATGGTCAGTGCCAGCGGTGCGATCACCGGGCTACGGCCATGGAAGCTATCTTTCACGCTGCCATCGACGAATTCGACCAGTACTTCAACGAAGTTCTGCAGTGCACCAGGCTGACCGGAAGTCGCTTTCTTTGCCGCCATGCGGAAAAGAAGAACGAAGATCAGACCCAACGCGACCGACCAGCCGAGGGTATCGACGTGGAAGGCCCAGAAGCCCATTTCTTTAGCTTCTGCTGCAGTGTGAGCAAAGCCCCAGCTGCCATTGGGTAGCTGACCGAAGGTCAGGTTCTGCAAGTGGTGCTGGATATAGCCCGAAGCGGTTGTCTCTGCCATGGTTGCCTCAAACGCCCTAAGGTCTCGAAAGTCTTGTTCTCATTAGCAGGGGAGCGAACCAGCTGACCATCTGGGTCAGCAGGAACACGCCGAATACAGCCAGCGGCGCCAAGGGCTTCACACCTGCGAACGTCAGTGCAAACAGCACTGCCGTCAAAATCAGTTTCCCCGCCTCGCCGGCATAAAAAGACCGGACGATGGCTTGGGCTGCTCGGGCGCCGGAAAACCGAAATGCCCTGTGAGCGAAGTAAATATTGGGAAGCAAGGCTATCAGGCCTCCGCAAAGACCCGAGTATCCGGCGACGACTCCTTTCCATTGCCAGAGCGCCAACGCGGCGATCAGTACAACGACGAACTGGGTCAATAACACCGGGAAAACAGCCAGACGATGGAACGGCAAGCGGTTTGGCGTGCGTGTTTCCATCGCTTTTGCTCTCCAATGGTCGGCTGCCGGAATTCAATAACTTGGCATAATTTGTGCCGACAAAATGCGCGCAGAGTATAGGGGCGGTTCTGCCCCTATTCAACCTCAAGGTAGTGATTTCCGACTGCGCGCTACAAGGGCAATTGTTTCAGCGAATGTGCGCAAGAACACCTTGCAGCTCATCGAGGGAGTTATAACCGATCACCAGTTGCCCTTTGCCCTTCTTCCCGTGGCGAATCTGCACCGCAGAGCCCAGGCGCTCGGCCAGGCGCTGCTCCAGGCGAGCAATGTCCGGATCGGGTTTTGGTGCTTCGACAGGGGCGGGTTTGCCGCTCAGCCATTGACGAACCAGTGCCTCGGTTTGGCGCACGGTCAGGCCGCGTGCGACAACATGTCGCGCCCCTTCAACTTGTTGATTTTCCGGCAAACCGAGCAAAGCCCGGGCATGGCCCATCTCCAGGTCGCCGTGGGACAGCATGGTCTTGATGACTTCCGGCAAGGCGATCAATCGCAGCAGGTTGGCCACGGTCACCCGGGACTTGCCCACCGCTTCGGCGACCTGTTGCTGAGTCAGCTGGAACTCCTGCTGCAAGCGCTGCAAGGCCACCGCTTCTTCGATCGGATTGAGGTCCTCGCGCTGGATGTTCTCGATCAGCGCCATGGCGATCGCGGTTTCATCCGGTACGTCGCGGACCATCGCCGGGATGGTTTCTTGGCCGGCTTGCTGGCTCGCGCGCCAGCGGCGTTCGCCGGCGATGATCTCGAACCGCCCATTGGCAATCGGCCGGACCACTATCGGCTGCATCACGCCCTGGGTCTTGATCGACTGGGCCAGTTCTTCCAGCGCTTGCGGGTCCATGTCCCGACGCGGCTGGTATTTGCCACGCTGGATCAGGTCCAGCGGCAAATGCTGCAATTCGCGCTGATCGACCTGGACTGCCTGTTCTTCAAGCGAACTGACAGTCGGACCGCTCAGCAGCGCATCCAGTCCACGTCCGAGACCTCGTTTCTTGACGGCCATGGGGTTTCCTTAAGTTGGCTGGGCTGCAGCGATGCGTGGCTGGCGGCGTTGACGGCGAACCATCTCGCCCGCCAGGGCCAGGTAGGCCAGCGCGCCACGCGATTGTTTGTCATAGGCCAGGGCCGGCATGCCATAGCTCGGTGCTTCGGCCAGGCGGATGTTCCGCGGAATGACCGTGTCGTAGAGCTGCTCGCCGAAATGCTCCTTGAGCTGGGCCGACACGTCGTTCATAAGGCTCAGGCGCGGGTCGTACATCGTGCGCAACAGGCCTTCGACTTTCAGCTCTGGATTCAGCAGTTCAGCGATGCGCTTGATGTTATCCACAAGGTCGCTCAACCCCTCGAGGGCGAAGTATTCACACTGCATGGGGATAATCACCCCATCGGCGGCAACCAACGCATTGAGGGTCAGCATCGACAGTGAAGGTGGGCAGTCGATCAGGATGTAGTCGTAATTTTCACGAACCGGCGCCAACGCGCTGCGCAGGCGGCTCTCCTTCATCTGCATTTCCAGCAGCACCACTTCTGCCGCCGTCAGGTCACGGTTGGCCGGCAGCAGTTGATAACCACCATGCTCGGAGAAATGCATGGCCTGGCCCAGGTCGCACTCACCGATGAGTACATCGTAGATGGAGTTTTCCAGGCCATGTTTATCCACACCGCTGCCCATGGTGGCGTTGCCCTGTGGATCGAGATCGATCAACAGCACCCGGCGCTTGGTCGCGACCAGGGATGCTGCGAGGTTGATGCAGGTGGTGGTCTTGCCCACACCACCTTTCTGGTTCGCTATCGCGAATACCTTAGCCATTCTTGCTTGTGTTCCCAATCATGCCGTGCGGCGCAGTATCAGCAGATGGCGTTGGCCTTGGCAACCGGGTACGGCCAAGGCGTGTTCGCTATCGAGGTGGAAGTCTGCCGGCAATGCTACCAGCTCATCGGCCGGATGAACGCCCTTCATTGCCAGCCAGCGTGTATCGCCGTCGCCCAGGTGGCGCGTCCAGTTGCTGAAGTTCTCCATACTGCTGAAGGCCCGGGAGATGATTCCGTTGAAAGGCTCTGCAGGCTGGAACGCTTCGACGCGGCTGTGGATAACTTGCAGGTTATCCAGTTTCAGTTCGAGTTTGACCTGGGTCAGGAAGCGGGTTTTCTTGCCGTTGCTGTCCAGACAGGTCACTTGCGAACCGGGAAACAGGATCGCCAGCGGAATACCAGGCATACCACCGCCGCTACCGACGTCGAGCCAGCGACCGTCTTCGATGAAGGACATCACGCTGAGACTGTCGAGCAAGTGTCGCGAGACCATTTCATCCGGATCGCGCACGGCGGTCAGGTTGTAGGCCTTGTTCCATTTGATCAACAACTCCAGATAACCCAGCAACTGCGCATGCTGGGCTTCGGTGAGGCTGACGCCGAGCTGACGAGCACCTGTGGATAATTCTTCAGCGTGTTGCGAGGTGACCATCGAACTCAAGCGCTTTGCTCCAACTGGCGGCCCGCGCCGCGTTTTTTCAAATGAATCATCAACAGCGAAATCGCCGCCGGGGTAACGCCGGGGATGCGCGATGCCTGGCCGAGGGTCTCGGGACGCGTTGCACCGAGCTTGCTCTGGATTTCTTTCGACAGCCCTGAAATGTTCGTGTAGTCGATATCCACAGGCAGCCTGGTGTCTTCACTGGCGCGCAGACGGGCAATTTCGTCCTGTTGACGGTCGATGTAACCGGCGTATTTGGTCTTGATCTCGACCTGTTCGGCCACTTGCGGATCTTCCGCGCCCTGGCCAGTGACTTCCACCAGCCCGACGTAATCGATTTCCGGCCGGCTCAACAGGTTGAGCAAGTTGTATTCGTGCGTCAGCGGAGTGCCGAATTTCGCCGCGATGGCATCGCCCTGCTCGGTACCGGGACGAACCCAGGTGCTCTTCAGGCGCTGCTCTTCCAGCTCGATACTCTCGCGTTTCTTGC